>NZ_JBDUYN010000001.1:0-316362 GCF_039944555.1 Reichenbachiella sp.
TGAACCATTTACCATACAATTGCGAGCCAACGACTGGAATATGATCGGTAATCCATATCCGTTTGCTATCGATTGGCAAGCCGTGATAGATTACAATGCAAACAATGGCCGGACCGTAGAGAAATTGGTCACCTACACAAATAGGCAGTACAATTCAGATCAGACCACCTTGAACAAATACGGTGGGGCACTGTTACACTCATCGACCGACATGGAAATCCAAATTCCTGTGTCGGCCAGGAGTAGTTCGACAGGAAGGATTCGACAAACTCAGAATAGAAATAACCTTCAAAATTTTGGTCTCGGGCCTTGGGTCTTGGGTCTCGGTTTGAAAAATGAGTCTATGGTATATCAAGTGTCGAGTATCTCTATGAAGGATGGAGCTGAAACAGGAATAGATTCATACGATTGGAAAATGTTACCGCGACTTTCAAGCTATCTTGATATTTCCTTTGGAAATGAAATAACCAAAAGTGTGGTGCCCATCGCAGATCAGTTTACCTGGGATTTTAGTGTCAATAGCAACCTAATCGGAGAACTCACCGCCTTGAGTTGGGACAACTATGGCCTTGAAAGCTCGGACTACGCTTTGATGCTGCTGGATGTGAAAGACCAGAGGGTAGTCGATATGGGCAAACGAAATTTCTACCAGTTTAAATTTGAAGAAACTAGCCGTCCTTTCAAACTATTCTACGCTTCTAAAAGTAATATGACCGAATATATGAATCTGGAATCAAATTTTGTTGGCGATCCATTCCCCAATCCGTTTAGCAACATCTTGACCATACCTGTTTCAATAACTGGAGCCAATGCTATGGTTCAGATTAATGTTTACAATATCCTTGGGAAAGAAGTCTACCAATCTATCATAAATCGAAATTCAACAGGCTACCATGAGTTTAACATTGATCTGACAGAAGGTGTAAATACTAATATCAAAGCAGGCACTTACCTGATACAAGTGACTTTGCTCACTGATAGTGGGATCCAGTTAATGAACAAAAGATTATTATTTAGTAAGTAACCATATGAAAAAGAATCTAGTACTCATTTTTGCCTTCATTTGGGGAGGCTCTTTAGCCCAGGAAGTTACGACTAACATCAAAGGTCTGTACGTAGATTTTGGATTTGATAGTCCGTCAGAAATCACCATTGTCAGTCCCAAAGACCTCACCGCCAAATCCAGAGGACTAAAGCGGGTAGATAAGAAATTCGTTGAAATTGAAGGAATTGTAAAAGACGCAGAGGGAGTCAAACAACTTGCTCTGAATGAGGAATTGATTGATGTCGGTTCCGACGGGTATTTCATCACCAATATGGCTTTAAGTGTAGGAGAAAATGATTTGGTTTTTTCCGTTCTTGACAAAGAAGATAATAAAACTGACACCTCGTTTCAATTAGTGAGATATCAAAATGAAGTTGCGACACCCGATGGAGGCAAATATTACGCTTTACTTATAGGGATCGAAAATTACAAGGACTCTTCCTTTATTGATTTGGATTACCCGATTGATGATGCTCAAAAATTGTATGAGGTCCTTGTGGATCAATATGCATTCAATACAGAAAGAGTGACTCTTGTATTAGATGCCACCAGAGAAAGTATCATTAACGCTCTGGATGATCTGACCAGTGTGGTAACTCCTGTGGACAATGTTCTTATTTTTTATGCAGGTCATGGTATTTGGGATGAAAAAGCTGAAATAGGTTATTGGTTGCCCAGCAACGCTGAGGAGGGAAAAAAGGCAGATTGGTTTAGAAATAGCGCACTCCGAGATTATATAAAGGAGATCAACTCAAGGCATACCTTATTGATTGCAGATGCTTGTTTCAGCGGATCTATTTTCAAGTCCAGATCAGTTTTAATTGGTGCAGACGCTGCAACTAATAAAATGCACAAATTGCCAAGTAGAAAGGCCATGACTAGCGGTACACTCACAGCAGTACCTGACAAAAGTGTCTTTATGAAATTTCTGATTGACCGACTGGAAAAAAATGAAGAAACGTACGTTTCTGCCGGTCAGCTGTTTTCGAGTTTTAAGATAGCCGTCATGAATAATAGTGATACCACTCCACAATACGGTATAGTACAGAATGCTGGGGACGAAGGAGGCGATTTTATTTTTATTAAAAGAACAGAAGAATAGGTTCCGTTAAGCATACCAATTAGATGCAAAAAGTCTGATCAGACCCTTTTTGCATTGCAGAGAAGGACAGAGTTTAGGATAGTTCTGGCAGGATTATCTAGCGACGGGCTGACCTGCAGGGGATCCCGACAGCTCAAACGAAAAAAGCCAGACAACTGTCTGGCTTTTTTTTTGCAGAGAAGGAGGGATTCGAACCCCCGGTACCTTGCGGCACGCTGGTTTTCAAGACCAGTGCATTCGACCACTCTGCCACTTCTCTGGGTCGATTATTTCACCATTCCGTTGAATGGGAGTGCAAATGTAGAATAATAATTTTTTTTGACAAGGGACAGCTAGGAAATATTTTCAGTTAGTCAAAAATTGATGTAGTGGTCTCGATTTTATCCGAAAGTACCGCTCGGTCTACACTGGCATTGTACTCAAATCCTACCAGTAAAATAAGCGAGAGCAAGTACAACCATACCATCAAAGCGATCAACATACCGAGAGAGCCATAGAACTTATTATAATTTGCAAAATTGTTGATGTAAAACGAAAATGCATAGGACGTGGCTACGCAGGCAACAGCAGAAAAAACGGCACCAAAAGAAAAGAAAGTCCACCTGTCATGAATAGCAGGAGCGAAGTAATAAATGGTAGAAATAGCTATAAAGAAAGCAATCACAATCACGCCATATTTTAAGGCAGTCAATAGATAAATTATGTAGTCTTGCGTAATAAGTCCCTCGGTTGATAGATAGTTGAGCACGAGCTTACCAATAACCATCAAAATGATTGAAAAAAACAAAACAGAGGAAAGCACCAAGGTTAGGCCCGTTGCGATGAGCCTCGTACGAAAGAAGCCTCGCTTATCATTCGTTCTGTAGATTCTGTTGAAGGTACTCATGAGACTGTGCATGCCATTAGTAGCCAGAATAAGTGCCAAGAGTGCACCAAAGGAGAGTAAACCCTGACGCTTGTTGCTAATAATGTCATGGATCGTGCCATCTGCAGCTTCATACATGGCTGAAGGCATAACACTGGCCAGGAAACTCATGATGCTCTCCGTATCTATATGGGGAATAACAGAATGAATGTATGGGATCAATGTAAAAATGAAAATAATAGAAGGAAAAATTGCAAGCGTAAAGCTAAAGGCCACGCCATTGGCTTTGGTAATTAGTCCATGCTTCGCCGTATTTTCTAAAAATAGATCTAGTGTATTGTACAGTGTGGTCTGACGCTTGTTGAGCTTGATCAGCTGTAATCTGCGAATGAATTTTAAATACCAATCGTAATAGAGAAGGTGCTTATGGAGGTTTTTCCTTTTCATGAGAAATAAGGTTCCAGAAATCTGACCAATTCATCAGGAACCCTGCAAGGTCTGTTGGTTTCCATATTTATAAAGACCAATGTGGTCTCACCGGTATTAATTAATTTTTCTTCTTCGTTGAAGATTTCGTACTCAAATATAATCCTGGCTTTTGGAAAGATTGGGATTTTTACCTTTATAGTGAGTAATTCATCATATTTTCCCGGAAGTAGATAATTGGTTTGCATGTTGATGACGGGCATCATCACTCCGGTTTTTTCCATTTCATTGTAGGAAAAGCCCAATTGTCTTAGTGTTTCCACCCGACCGATTTCATAATATGCAGCATAATTGCCATAATACACATAACCCATCTGATCGGTCTCTGAGTACCGTACTCGGGTCCTGGTTTGAGCTTCAAACATTTACAACTTTGTCATTTTTAATTCTATAAATCAGAAATATATTGCATTTTTCTTATACAAAGATGAACAATTTGGGAGTAATTCGATTGAAAAAAATGGGTCTTTTGATGCTTGTCATTGGATGCCTGACAGTTTCCGTACAGGCTTCTAAAATTTCCGTTCGATATGAGAAACCCGTTTCTGCCAAGTATGAGCCTATTTACAAAACCTTAAAATCCAATCATCGCCGGATGTTAGGTGAGTCGGTTCGCTCTTTGAGACAACTCTATGATTGGCCGAACCCTATTCAGGTGGTTGTGGCATCATGCGGCTTTGTCAACTCCCGCTATCAGGTTGGGGATCAGGTTGTGGTCATATGTTATGAGTCTTTGTATAACAAGATCTATGATTACCCACAAGCAGCCACATCAAAAAGGGCCTTCGCCAACCGAGTCTTTCAAAATACCATGTTCACCTTCTGGCACGAGATGGGTCATGCGTTGATAGATCAATTGGGTTTAATTGGAGAAGCAAATGAGCTTCAATCCGAAATAATGGCCGATGAATTTGCCGCGTTATCTATGATATGGAGAGGAGAACAGAAATGGAACCATGTGTTGATGATAAGTGCTTTGCATTTTAAGAACAAATCAACATCCGAACCTGGCAAATCATACAAGAACCATCCGGATGACGACATCCGATATCAAAAAATGATTGTCTTATTGCATGGATCTGCACAAAAATCTTATTCCAGATTATCGGATCAAGTAGAGCAAATTAAATGGCTGGATAAATCTTCAAAAGAATATTATTTGGAGAGAAGTATGTTTTGGGAACATAAACTTCGGTCGAATATGCGGAGAGATTTTTTTAATAAGTGAAAATCAGACATTTAAATGTTAGCCTAAGTCCCTGCTAAATCTCTGGTTTTTCTATTTTTGTTTCAAACATCATACCCCATGAACCTAGAATTCAACAAAAACGAGGATGCCTACAAACAGCTGATTTCGCAACTCAAAAACAAAACGAAGAAAGTAAAGCTTGGAGGAGGCGAAAAGAAGATAGAGGCTCAGCATGCCAAAGGCAAGTTGACCGCCCGTG
This sequence comes from Reichenbachiella sp., assembly GCF_039944555.1. GTDB lineage: Bacteria > Bacteroidota > Bacteroidia > Cytophagales > Cyclobacteriaceae > Reichenbachiella. The sequence continues at coordinate 4,947 of NZ_JBDUYN010000001.1, forward strand.
AGCGCATCGACTACCTCATCGATGACCCTAAGGACTTTGTTGAAGTAGGAGCATTTGTAGGTGACGGGATGTATGCAGAACAAGGAGGGTGTCCTTCAGGAGGTGTCGTTACTGGCATAGGCCACGTAAAAGGCAGGCAATGCGTACTAGTCGCCAACGATGCTACAGTAAAGGCCGGAGCTTGGTTTCCTATCACAGCAAAGAAAAACCTACGTGCACAGGAGATTGCGATGGAAAACAGACTGCCTATTATCTACTTGGTAGATAGCGCTGGGGTGTTCTTACCTATGCAAAACGAAATTTTTCCCGATAAAGAACATTTTGGCCGTCAATTCAGAAACAATGCCATGATGTCTTCCATGGGTATCGTACAGGTGGCAGCTATCATGGGGAGCTGTGTGGCCGGAGGGGCCTATTTGCCAATCATGTCCGACGAGGCTATGATCGTTGATAAGACCGGTTCGATATTTCTTGCAGGGAGCTACTTAGTGAAAGCAGCTATTGGTGAAACAATTGACAATGAGACATTGGGAGGTGCAACTACACATTGCGAGATTTCCGGTGTAACTGACAACAAATTCGATTCTGATCAGGATTGTTTGGATGCCATAAAAAAAATCTTTGATAAGATAGGAGATTATGATAAGGCCGGTTTTAATAGAGAAGAACCTAAAAAACCGAAACTTGACGAAAAAGAAATCTACGGGCTCTTGCCAGTAGATAGGGTGAAGCCCTATGAAATGCGGGAGATCATCAAGCGAATGACTGACGATTCTGAATTTGATGAATACAAAGCAGACTATGGCCAGTCAATCGTATGTGGATATGGCCGTGTAGATGGTTGGGCGGTAGGTATTGTGGCTAATCAGCGTACTGTAGTAAAGACTAAAAAAGGCGAAATGCAAATGGGTGGTGTGATCTACTCGGATTCAGCCGACAAGTCAGCCCGATTTATTATGAACTGCAATCAGCGCAAGATACCCTTGGTATTTTTGCATGATGTGAGTGGTTTTATGGTAGGAAGCAAAGCCGAACACGGAGGAATAATAAAAGACGGCGCCAAAATGGTGAATGCCATGGCCAATTCGGTAGTGCCCAAATTCACCTTCATTCTGGGAAATTCCTATGGTGCTGGGAACTACGCCATGTGTGGTAAAGCTTATGATCCCAGACTCATCTATGCATGGCCTACTGCACAGCTGGCCGTAATGAGTGGAGCATCTGCTTCCAAGACATTACTACAAATAAAAGTCTCTGCCATGAAGGCCAAGGGACAGGAGGTATCCGCAGAGGATCAGAAGAAATTTTTAGCAGAAATTACAGACAAGTACAACGAAGAGCTGAGCCCTTTTTATGCGGCCTCACGGCTTTGGGTAGACGGTGTAATAGACCCTCTTGAGACGCGTAAGATCATTTCTACGGGTATTGAAGCCGCAGATCATGCGCCCATTGAGAAACCCTTCAACGTGGGCGTAATTCAGACATAAACCAAATAATCTCCTGACGTCAGTATGAATTCATTGTCTTTTTTTGTATCTTAATTTAGCAACTGGTTATTTTAAATATCAATTTCGGAATCTACTATTTTGAAAAAAATAAACGAAAAAGAGCTTAGCGCATTGGTTTCACTTTTGGAGGACGACGATCATGAGATTCTCGTACATGTGGAGGAAAAACTCGCATCTTTAGGGACCGAGGTGATTCCATTCCTGGAGAAAGAATGGATGAACAATAGTTTGATTCCTCGTGTGAGAGAAAAAATTGAAGACATTATTCATACTTTGCAGTATGACCTTTTGAGTGAAAAACTAGTGGCTTGGAAGGAGGCAGGGGCAGAGGACCTACTTGAGGGTATGATGCTCGTGGCCAATTACCAATACCCTGACCTTAATCTGAAATTTCTTACTCGCAAATTTGAGCAGTACTATCACAACGCTTGGCGTGAATTCTCTGAGGAACTTTCACCAATGGAACAGATAAAGGTGCTCAATGATGTCTTTTTCAACAAGATGAAGTTCAGGCCAAACGCTAAGAATTTTCATTCACCTGCCAACGGCATGATCAATGTGGTGTTGGAATCTAAAAGAGGAAATCCACTGAGTCTATGTGTGGTTTACATGCTTCTAGCTCAGCGTCTTAAGATGCCAATCTATGGGGTTAATCTTCCCAACTTATTTATTGTAACCTATAAGACAGAGCAGACACAGTTCTACATCAATGTATTCAATAATGGTATCATCTTTACTACGGATGACATCAACAATTATATCGACCAGCTAAAGTTGGCCAAGAATGATATTTACTACCAGCCTTGTAGCCATGTAGATATTGTGGCGCGGGCTTTACGCAATCTGATTTCTTCATTTGAAAAATTAGGCGAATACAAAAAAGCCGACGATATCAAAATGCTACTGCAGTCGGTAGATGAAATGTCGTACTAGAATAAATAATTCCTGCAGCAAGCTGACGGGGTATTAATTTTCGAATTGGCTAGTACCTTCGATCCAAGGATCGGGGAATTAAACCCGATAGGCTATTACCTTGCAGTTAAAACCCAAAAAATGTGACCAGCACGATCATTGCGAAGATGATGAAGAGCGTGGCTGGAAGTAAAAAAGGAATGACGAATTGCAGGTATTTTCTAATGAATGAATCCTGATACCCTTCGAATCCAATGGCAATTTCTGCGTCCAGATTTTGTTTTTTCCAAATGTGCGCTGCAAAAAATACCATGAGAGAGCCACCCAATGGAAGGAAAGAATCATTGGCCACGTTTACAATGAAATTTAGAAAATCTGTTGATGTAGTCGCATTTACATAGGTGATAAATTCAGAAAAGTAGGCTGAATAACCGTTGCCGAGGAGGGAAGGAATGCCAATGAGATAAACTATTCCTGACATGAGCCAAGCTGCTTTTTTTCTCGACATTTTGAACTCGTCCACCACGTAGGCCACTGGAACCTCCAGAAGAGATACCGTGGATGTCAGAGCGGCAAAACAAAGTAGAGAGAAAAAGGCCATACCCACTATCGAACCGGCAGAGCCTCCAATTTCTCCAAAGATATAGGGTAGGGTTACAAAGATAAGCTCTGGTCCCCGACCGACTCCTGACAAAGTTCCTCCACTTACAAATCCAATAAGGGGAAAAATCATTAATCCGGCTATAATAGCGATCCCCACATCGGTCAATGTAATTAAAGCGGCTGAAGTAACCAGATTATCCTTTTTGTTGATGTAGCTACCATAGGTGATGAAAGTGCCCATGCCTAAAGAAAGCGAAAAGAAAGCCTGCCCCATAGCATTGAAAACAACGGAAAGGTTGAGTTTCGTAAAGTCCGGAAGTAGGAAGAATTTGATGCCAGCCATGGCGTTGGGCAAGAACAGCGCATAGATGATTAGGGACAACATCATCACAATTAATAAGGGCATTAGTATTTTGGCCGCTTTTTCGATTCCAGCTGACACACCTTTTGATACGATGAATGCCGTGCAGATCATGAACATCAATCCATAGCCTCCAACAGCGAATATGTCGGTGGTGTATGCTCTAAAACTTTCAGTAATGGCAAAATTTCCTGCAGCCATTTCGAAGGTATAGCCAAATGCCCAACCGGCGATTACATTATAAAATGATAAAATAAGAACGCCGCTTAATACCCCTAATTTTCCAATAAAGTTCCACTTTCGATGCCCGAGGGCATTGAATGCGCCAACCGCATTTCGACCCGATTTTCTTCCAATGGCCAGCTCAGTAAGCATAACTGGAAAACATAACGCAAAGCAAAAAAACAAATAGACAAGAACGAAAATGGCTCCACCGCCGGCGCCCGCCTCATAGGGAAATCCCCAGATATTGCCTAGTCCAACTGCCGAACCCGCGGCAGCAGCGATAAACCCTAGTTTACTTGAAAAATTACCTCTTACTGCCATTTTTGAGTGTTCTGGTTAATGGTGCCATGTATGACAAATGAAATTTGCTCACTACTGATAATAAAAAACGGTTTCAAAAGTTAGTCGAGCGTCATATCGATGCGAAGCGAGATATCTTCATCGGTAGTGCAGTCCGAAGGAGACTTCTCCTATTGGTCGAAGTGACGAATCCGGTAAGCTTTTGAAACCGTTTTCTAATGTTTATTTTATAGGATAATAGACATCAGTTCTCCACTGCGAAGTGTCTGATTCTGTGGGGTCTGATACATAGATTTCATAACCCTGTCCATTCGCTTCCAGCTCATTGAACTGCATATAAGCCTGTAGCTGCTTGTGTGTATCATCCAATTTGTTGTAGTCACCCATGTGAATAGCTTTCACAACTTTACCACCAGGAGTTTGTCCTACAGAAATACTTTCATCGGATACTTCTCCGGGATCTGCCACTGGAATGGCCACATCGGCCTCCCAGCCAGTTTCATTGAGGTTTATGTACACAGACATAGGCTGACCGGCACCCATTACGCCATTTTTGTTGATGTAGCCAAGCAACTGACCATATATTTCACCCATTCGAGGTCCAATCGTCTCAGGGTTCGTGACATCAAATGTTTCCCGAATTGCCAGATAGTTAATAGGTTCGGCGGTAGTTACGGAAATATCTGCTGTAAATATAGGTTTTGACTCAACTCTGGATTTTAAGTTCGCAAGTCCTTCTTCATAGGCGGGTCCGACCATGGAATCCATAAATAAGCCCATAATCTTAAAAATAGGGTTGCTACCCATGTCTCCTTCCAATGTCCAGGTAACCTCGGTTGCATCACCGTTTTCTTCAAGAGTAAAATTTGCATAACTAGGCTCGTCGAATCCTCCAAAATACAATTCGGTACGAACCTTTTGATTTGGTATGGCTTCAATTACCTCTTGAGTGCCGTTGCCAACCTCTTCATGCTCGCTGGACCACTTCTTTTTTGCTCCAACTCCTGATTCCGGTCCAGAAAAAACGTACGTAATGTTTGGATCTTTAAGATCCCAGGGAGACCATTTGCCAGTCTTTCTTAGATTGGCGACTTCTTCATAAATGGATGCCGGACTGGCATTGATTGTGATGCTGCGTTCTACGGCCACCTCACTTGGAAGAATGAGTGCAATTACTGCAATTAATGCGATTAGGATAACCAGCACTAAAAGAACCTTTTTTAGAATTTTCATTGTTTGGTGTGTTAGTTTTGTCCCGACAAGATAAAAAAATGCAATTTCTATTCAAAACCGTTAATCGAGATTTTTAGCGACTATCAAGAAACGAACAATGACTGATTCCAGTGCTGTCAAATATGCCACCTTTCCTCAGCGTTTGCTGGCATTCAATATTGATATGACTGTCTTTCTGTTTACTGTAGTTCCACTATTTATTTTTGTAGAAAATGATGTGATATTTCTCGCTCTTTTCTTTTCTGTCATCTGCATATATCATGCGGTTATGGAAAGCTCATCCTGGCAAGCTACTTTGGGTAAAAAGTATGCTAAACTCAAGGTAACAGACGGGCAGGGAAATCGTCCAACCTTCTATAGAGCGTTACTAAGAATCATTACAAAATATCTGTCTTTATTGCTATTTTTCATGGGATTTTTGATGATCTACGTTAGACGTGATAGAAGAGGATTGCATGATGTGATAGCCAAAACCTACGTGGTAGATGTGGTAAATTCACGCATAAGTTAGGTAAAACTCATAATTAACAATGCTCGAACAAAAAATGTCCGCTATTCCTTATGCGGTATGGAAATTAATTTTAATTTTAGGACTTGTTATAATAGGTATTAAAACCAATTCGCATTAGCACTAATCAGGTATGAAAAGTATTTTTGACAGATTCGAGAATTTTTTTGAAGGTTTTATCTTTTGGAGTAGATGGGTGCAGGCACCTATGTACGGAGGGCTCATCATTGGAGCATTCTTGTATATGGCAAAATTCTTTCAGGAACTAGCGCATATGTATCACCAAGTTGTTGGAGGAGATATTGAGTCCAAGGTGATGCTTACTTTACTTAGCTTGGTAGATATTTCCATGGTAATGAACCTAGTAGTCATGGTGACCATTGGTGGTTACTCCATATTTACCAGTAAAATCGATGTGGATATGCACGATGATAAGCCGTTGTGGCTTGAGGGACTGGATGCTGGTATGTTGAAAATTAAGTTAGCAACGTCATTAGCCTCTATTTCCGGGGTACAGCTATTGAAAACATTTGTAAACTATAGGGAAGCTGCAGAAAAAGCAGGGTCTGAAGGAATCATAATTGAAATTGTTATTCATATGGTCTTCATCTTTTCTGCCTTACTGTTAGGGTATACTGAAAAGATTATCCATTCTTATCCTCACGGATTAACCGGACACGGTGGACACGATGAAAAAGAGGATGAACATAAAGAGGAAGTTTGATATTTTCTAAATTAAGAAATTGAAGGCACCTCAAAAGGGTGCCTTTTTTTATGACTATGCAACAAAAACAAGCTAAAAACCCATGGGAAAAACTTTCAGGCGAAAGGGTTTATGAAAATGCCTGGATCAGTGTGGAGGAGCATAAAGTGTTGAACCCATCAGGAAATGAAGGGATATATGGGAAAGTACATTTTAAGAATAAGGCACTAGGTGTAATACCCTTAGATTCAGATATGAACACTTGGCTCGTAGGCCAATATAGGTATACCCTCGACGAATATTCCTGGGAAATCCCTATGGGAGGGGGAGCTATTGAAGTTGATTTCCTAGAATCTGCTAAACGTGAACTTAAGGAAGAAACTGGCCTTGAAGCATCAAACTGGATAAACGTTCTTAGAATTCATACTTCTAATTCTGCCACAGATGAAGAAGGTTTTGTATTTGTGGCTACTGGACTAACCCAAGGAGAGACGGAATTTGAAGAAACAGAAGACATCCAAATAAAAAAAATGAAGCTGGATGAGGCTATTCAGATGGTCATGAACAATGAAATTACCGATAGTTTAAGCATTGCAGGCTTGTTAAAAGTAAAAATACTGCTGGATGAAGGTAACCTGACCCTGTTTGATAAAGTGCAGTAAAACCGGCTTGTAGTTAAACAACAATTAAACCAATTAATCAATTGACCCTTAAAGAACATTTCCGGAAGAATATTACCCTTGCTTATCCAGTAATGCTCAGTCAAATGGGACATATACTGGTTGCAGTAGCCGACAGTATGATGGTAGGCAGACTTGGAACTGTTCCATTAGCTTCTGTATCATTAGCGAATAGCGTTTTCTCCATCATCATGCTTTTTGGTATTGGAGTATCATATGGTATGACCCCACTAGTTGCTGCTGCAGATGGAGCAAATGATAAACGATCTGGCGCTAAGATATTTAAGCACGGAGTGTTTCTCAATACCGTATTGGGAATTATGTTGGTGTTGATGGGACTGCTGATCGGAAAAGGTCTTGTGTTTCTAGATCAGGATCCTCAGGTATTGGCAGGTGCACTTCCATATTTCTATACCTTGGTATTTAGCCTTTTACCGTTGATGGTTTTTCAGGCCTTTCGCCAGTTTACGGAAGGACTGTCAATGACCCGCCAGGCTATGTATATATCGATTTCTGGTAATGTACTTAACGTTTTCTTTAACTATGGTCTCATCTATGGTGAGATGGGTATGCCAGAGCTTGGAATGGTGGGTGCAGGCTGGGCCAGCTTGATATCAAGAATCATCATGGCAATAGCCATGGTAATTTTCGTTTTGAGTTATGGAAAGCTCCGTCGCTATGTTATCCTTTGGACTAAAATTAAGCTTCATGCAGCAGTAATGAAGAAAATACTCCATATCGGCATACCCTCAGGAATGCAGTACATTTTTGAAATTGGTGCATTCAGCATGGCGGCTGTCATGGTTGGCTGGATAGGAGCAGAGGCACTGGCTGCGCATCAGATCGCACTCAACCTTTCAGCTATTACCTATATGATAGCTACAGGTATATCAGCGGCAGGAGCTATTCGTACTGGTAATCAGTTGGGTAGAAAGGATTATACAACTCTTCGTCGGGCGGGACTGACTTGTTTTGCTATGGTTGCTATTATGATGGCCTTTTTCGGAGCCGTTTTTATTATGGGCAATACCTATCTGCCAACCTGGTACATTAAGGATCCGGTCGTAATTCAAATGGCGGGAAGCTTACTGATAATTGCGGCTTTTTTTCAAATATCAGATGGTGTACAGGCCGTTGGACTCGGCGTGCTTCGCGGAATAGCAGATGTGAAAGTTCCTACGCTTGTGACTTTGTTCGCTTATTGGCTTATGGCCATACCTTTGGCTTATCTTTTTGGCATTTACCTGGATTGGGGGGCAATTGGTATATGGATAGCACTACTGATAGGACTGACGATAGCTGCTATTCTCCATCTTATTCGGTTTCATTTGCTTTCTAAGTACTTTATTGTCAAAAACCGGTAACACGGGCAAGGTATTGGTCATACTCATCTGTCATCAGAATTTCTGTGTGAAGGTCCAACTCCTTTGTTTCTTGCACGAGTGATTTTGAATCGACATAAAGCCAGTCAAACCATTCGCCCTTTTTGCCTTTGTACTCATATTGGTATTGGATTTCTCCGAAATAGTGATTTGGCTTGGCTACACCTTCTTCGTACAGGTATGAGATATCAGAAGAATCTAATATAATTTGTCCACCAGGATTTAATAGTTTTTTGCAATGACTGAAGAAGAAGGGTAGGCTTGCGAGCTTTCCTGCTATTCCAAGTCCATTCATCATAAAAAGCAGGGTGTCATATTTACTTTCATAGGCATAGAAGTCCTGATTTACCATTTTTTCCATACCCGAGTGTTTTAGTGTTTCTATGCAGCCAGGAGAGTTTTCCAATGCAGTCACATCCATTTCAAAGGCCTGCATAAATAGTGCATGTGCACCGGCTCCTGCACCAACATCTAATATTTTACCTTCACAGCTGGTAATAGCGAGGTTTTCGAGCTCTGTAAAGTCCTGATGGTCGCGAAAAAAGACTTCAACAGGCATTTCTTCTGGTTCGCCGTAGGTATTATGAGTTGTCAGAACGACAGAATGATCTCCTTTATAGAAATCAAAGATTGCTTCACCGTATACGTCTTTCACGACTTATTTAAACATGTTCATGCCAGACAGTGCACGTTTGGCACCTCCCATTTTGTTCATGGTTTTCATCATCTTGCGCATCTGATCAAACTGCTTAAGTAATTGATTGACCTCCTGAATAGAGGTACCACTTCCAGTAGCAATTCTTTGCTTTCGGCTACCGTTTAGAATATCTGGCTCTTCTCTTTCCTTCATAGTCATTGATTTGATGATTGCTTCGATTGGCTTTAAAGAATCATCGTCAATATCTATGTCTTTGATGGCTTTGCCTACACCAGGAATCATTCCCATAAGGTCCTTTAGATTACCCATCTTCTTGATTTGCTCAAGTTGGGACAAGAAGTCATCGAACCCGAATTGATTCTTTCGGATTTTCTTTTGAATTCTTTTCGCTTCTTCTTCGTCAAAGGTGTTTTGTGCTTTTTCAACCAAAGACACCACATCTCCCATACCAAGAATCCTGTTGGCCATCCGATCTGGGTGGAAGACATCGAGTGCGTCCATTTTCTCGCCGGAGCTGATAAATTTGATAGGCTTGTCAACTACCTTACGAATGGTCAAGGCAGCTCCACCTCTGGTATCACCGTCAAGTTTGGTCAATACCACTCCGTTAAAATCCAATCGGTCGTTGAAAGTCTTGGCTGTATTCACTGCATCCTGACCAGTCATGGAATCCACTACAAACAGTGTCTCTGCCGGGTTGAGGCCTTTTTTGAGACCCTCAATTTCATTCATCATCTGTTCGTCCACAGCCAATCGACCGGCGGTATCCACGATGATAGTCTTCTTGTTATTGTCTTTTGCGTATTTAAGCGCGTTTTTAGCGATTTTTAAAGCATCCTTATTGTCTGGCTCGGCATAGACATCAACGTCTATCTGCTCACCTAAGACCTTTAATTGGTCTATTGCGGCAGGTCTGTAGATGTCACAGGCCACAAGCAACACATTTCTGTTTTGTGTTTTGAGGTGACTTGCCAGCTTCCCGGAAAAGGTAGTCTTACCAGAACCCTGAAGCCCGGAGATCAATATCACATTTGGATCACCCTTGAGATTGATTTCTTCACTTCGACCACCCATCAATTCAGTCAACTCTTCCGATACGATCTTAGTCAAAAGTTGACCAGGCGAAACAGCAATCAATACATCTTGTCCTAAGGCTTTTTCTTTAATAGAATCGGTGACTTCCTTGGCCACTTTAAAGTTTACATCGGCATCTATCAGCGCCCGGCGGATTTCCTTAACGGTGGTGGCGACATTTATTTCTGTGATTCTTCCCTGTCCCTTTAGGTTTTTAAAGGCCTGATCGAGCTTTACACTAAGATTATCAAACATAATTCTTGATTCGTATTATATAGGGTCTGTTTTAGAAGCCATATCAAACGTTACACCTGGTGCATAAAATGGCACTTTTGGCATAATTGTCTCATGGATTCCTTGTAAATATTTTGCAAAGCTAATAATTCCATTGCAATGATAGAAAGAGAATTGTTGAATGTTGCTTGCTAATGGTGAGATACGGATTTTTTGAGAAAATGTAACTTTTTGTATGTTGGGTCAGTATTATATAAAAGATTGTACCTTGTATAACACAATAGTGAAACTTAAATCAAAAACTCATGAATAAACTTATTATACTAGTTGGCCTGCTGATTGGAGTACAGTCGGTCAATGCACAAAGCTGGAGAGTTAAGGAACGTGACCTTGAAGGTGTCTGGAAAATGAAAATATCATTAAGCGATGATGTATTTGAAGAAGAGATTCGGGAGGAAGATAATGCCTTTGCCAGGCTCATACTTCGAGCTACTGGTAACCTGGTAGAAGGTATATTGGATGATATAGACATTGAAATCATCTTTCGAGAGAATCATGAATGTAAAATATATGTTTCCGCCTTTGGCGTTGAAGAGGTAGAGTATACGGAGTGGCATATCAATAGCAGGGGAGAGCTGTATATTGATGACTCAGACTCTTTTCAAATGGGAGACGACGAATATTGGGTTTTCGAAGATGATGTACTTGTGGCCTATGAAGATGGCAGACCATTGGATGACGATGCAGCTGTTTATTTGGTAAGGATAGACTAGCGAAAGAAACCAAAATTAAATATGCAAATATAAGTCACTCTTTTGGGTGGCTTTTTTTGGTGAAACGCCAGTTACACGGTCAATACCTTGCTGCTCAATTGTGTCAAGGACGAAATGTCGGACGATGTTCGCTACGTCCTGAACTGTATATTGTCACCGGTAATATTGTGATCTGTTCAGGACTAGAAAGCACTCGCTACCGATCGCAGCGTCGAACCGTTGAATCGTCGAACCGCTGAAACCTATCTGTTTAGAAGACTTTTTATAGAGAATGGTTTAAACAAAAAAAGCCCAGCAAATTGCTGAGCTTTTTCGAAGTCGGGATACCAGGATTCGAACCTGGGACCCCCTGGTCCCAAACCAGGTGCGCTACCGGACTGCGCTACATCCCGATCAATGAAAGTTTAAAGCATGAAGTTAAAAGTTAAAAAAGCGAATGTATCACTTTAAACTTTTTTACCTTAAGCTTTTAACTCCGGTAGTGATCCGCTCAGGACTCGAACCTGAAACCTACTGCTTAGAAGGCAGTTGCTCTATCCAGTTGAGCTAGCAGACCATAATTATTGTATAAAAGATTTTTCTTTTATATTCAAGCATCCAGATTGTTAGTCCTTTCTGCCTCTTATTAGCGGAGAGAGGGGGATTCGAACCCCCGGTACGATTTCTCGCACGCATGTTTAGCAAACATGTGGTTTCAGCCACTCACCCACCTCTCCAGTGGATACCAAACTAGTAGAAGTGGACCTAAATCTCACCTCTTGAGAACGTTTTTCTTCTCGTTTTTTTGGTGCTCCTCAAAAACGAGATGCAAATATAGCATAACATATTTCAGAACTCCAACGGCTGTTTGAAAAAAGCCCAAGAAATTTTGGTTATTTTTAAAAACCACCCAGTTGGCTCGACCTGATAGTGAGAAACGGTGATTTAGAGAATATCTATTACTTTTTCTATAGGACGGCCTATGGCGGCTTTTCCATTTTTCACAACCACAGGTCGTTCTATCAAAATAGGATGCGTAACCATGGCTTCAATCCATTGTGTCTCACTCAATTCCTTGCCTTTATATTGTTCCTTAAAGATGGCCTCTCCTTTTCTGACCAACTCCAACGGGTGAATGCCCAACATGGCCACCAGTTCGGCGAGCTCTGATTGGGTGGGTGATGACTTCAGATATTCTATCACTTCTATTTGTTCGCCTTTTTCTTCTAACAATGCCAGTGTTTGTCGGCTTTTACTGCATCTTGGATTGTGATAGATTTTTGTCATTATAAATAATTAAAGTCTTTTTAAATAAATCGTTCTGGCTTCATCCAGTTCCTCAAAAATAGAAATTTTCAACTGTTCAAGTTCCTTCATCAAGTCCTTTTTAGGATTAATGATGTTGTGGATTTTTAAAAAAGTAATACCTGCCTGAAAGAATCTGTAATAGTGTAATACAAAATAACCTGAGAGAGGTAATGAGGCTAAATATAGGCTTAAAAGTAAAGGGTCTGGTCCTACACGTACGCCGAGGACCAGGTAAGATATCAAGTAGTATAATGGAAAAATAAAAATCCCCAAACTCATCATTATTGGAGCGTAGTATTCAGGCTCTTTGGTAAACTTTTTAGCAATCCAATAGGGTAGCCGAAATGGAAGTAGGTTTTGTAAAAGTCCATATATATAAAGCGGAAAGCCGGCGATTAGATAGAGTGTGCCTGATAGCAATATGCCATATTCCTTCAGCTTATTCTGAATAGGTGCTGTGTGCTTCGCAGAAGTTTGAAACTCGTCTAGAAGCTGATTGCATCGGTCAATCTTGGATTTTATATTCTTGTACTTGCTTGGCAGTGTGAGTTTAAAATACTGTATGGCATTAGCAATTTCACGCGTAAGTTCGAATTCTTCCTCTTTTCTCCCGCCAAATTTTTTGAGCAACTGCTCCTTATAAATTCTCTTCACCTTGATGAAAAAGTCCTCTTGCTCTTTATCCTGAGTGGTGATCGTTAGTTTTTCGAGAGACTGTTTAATAGTTTTGGTTAGCCTTTGGACTCCAGCTATTTCATCGTTCATATAGCTTTCTTCAAAGTCTTTCACGGTGATCAATTCTCCAACGTTGACGTAAATTTTACTTCTAAACTTTGAAGGGTTGCTGTAGTAAAGGCCAATTGGAATAATCTGAACACCTAATTCAAAATTGTTCCTTTTTTCCACGCTCAGTGCAATACGAGAGCCACCCGTTTTGATTTTGCGCAGTTTCAATTCATGATGACTAGTACCTTCAGGAAATAGCATTAAAGAGTTTTTCCCTTCAAGAAATTCATAACACGCACGAAAGGTCTTCTCATTGTCAATCCGTGCACCTGGCGCTACATCTTTGTCCCGATAAACAGGTATTACCCTGAAGAATCTAAATATAGCATTGACTAAAGGGTGAACGAATATTGAAGCATTGCCCAGAAAACCCACACGTTGCTTAAAAAGTGTCGCCAATATCAGTGGGTCCATGAATGTATTGGGGTGGTTACCTACGATAATCAAAGGGCCTTTAGTAGGCAATTCGATAGCCTTATGTACGGTTACCTTACGGAAAAATATACGTAACGCTACTTTAACTACTATTTTGAGAAACCCGTAAATCAACCTGTGCCTTTATTAAGTTTTGCCCGGGAAAGTATAATGATACCTATGACAAAAAACAAACCCATGAACAGCATAGAGTTGCGCATAGTGCCGGTGACCTGCAGAATAAAGCCAAAACCTACAGTACCAAGTACGATAGCGAATTTTTCGGTTACATCATAGAAGCTGAAATAAGACGCCGTGTCCTTTGTGCCTTCCGGGATAAGTTTGGAATACGTCGATCTTGAAATGGACTGAATACCGCCCATGACCAGTCCCAATAGTCCAGCCAATCCATAAAAAACAACTTTGTCTGCGATGAAGTAGGCGAAAACACAAATCCCAAACCAAATAACTATGGCAATAGAAATCGACATTTTGTTGCCCTTCTTGTTTGAAATGGCAGCAAACAAATAGGCACCTCCTACAGCGACCAATTGAATGATGAGAATCACGATGATCATTTCACTCGACTCCATGCCAATCTCTTCTGCTGCAAACAGTGGTGCAAGAAGCATTACCGTTTGCACACCCATGCTGTAGAAAAAGAAGGAATAGAGAAACCGGATTGAGTTTACATTCTCTTTTAGACTTCCAAATACTTTCTTTAATTCATTGAATCCTGATTTCAAGACCTCTTGGGTAATCTTGCCTGGCGTACGGTTATCTTTTAGGGCTGTAAAAGCAATATGAGCAAACCCAAACCACCAAGCGCCAACCAAAAGAAAGACAAATCTTGTGGCACTTCCCGCACCCTCAAAACCAAAGGTTTCGGGAATGGAAACAAGTACCAGACTGACTATCAGCAGCAATACACTTCCAATATACCCCATTGAAAACCCTTTGGCACTTACACGATCCATTTGATCCTCAGAGGCTATCTCAGGCAAGAAGGCGTTGTAAAAGACAACAGATGAGGCATATCCCAAACTGGCTATAATTGCCAGAATGATTCCATACTCAATGTTACTACCTTCAAAAAAGTATAGTCCAATGCATGCAAGCGATCCCAGGTAAGTGAAAAAGCGCATAAATGCCTTCTTGGATCCACGATAATCAGCTACTCCTGACAAGATAGGGTAAAGTATAACGGCTATCAGAAATGAAAATGAGATCGCATAGGAATAGAGTACTGAACTGTTGACAGAGATTCCGAAAAAGGTGACCAGATCACCACCAAAGGCAGCCTCAGTGGCATTGTTATAGTAGATTGGGAAAATAGCTGTGGTTACAATCAAATTATATACCGAGTTGGCCCAGTCGTATGAACACCAGGCATTGATTGTTTTTTTGTCGTTTAGAATCATGGCCTGAAGATAAGAAAAAATCAAGCGTTCTTGGCCATCATTTCTTCGATACTGCGGTTAAATCTACTATGAAATTGTTTTTTGAAATTGGTTACATTTTTCATTCCAATCGATCTGGCAGCCTCGGTAGGATTTTTAAGACTCTTACTCTTGATCAATTTTTCCAAATAATGCCATCTAATTTCCTTGATGTACTCATGTGGTGTAAGCTCAGTCAATTTTTTAATCATTCGATAAACCTTCCTTTCGCTGGCGGCCATGGCATCAGCGAGTACTAGCACGGTCAAGTCCGGATTGTCTATTTGTTCGGTAATCAATTTTTTAACTTTTTCAAGCAGCTCTTTCTCGATGTCGTTGATAAGCGGCTTGTTATTGACTAGCAGGGTATTGTTTTTGTTTTTGGCCCATCTGTCTTTCTGAGAAAGCAGATTTTTTATCCTGAGCAAAATTTCTTCTTTTCCGAATGGCTTCTGTAGAATGTTGTTGATACCTCTGGTTAATACTTGCAACTGATCATCAGTTGTGTTTCTTGCGGAGACAACCAAAACAGGCATCGTCTTCCAATCCTCATTTTCCTGGATTTTTTCGAGCAATTCGAACCCATCCATCCACGGCATCATCAAATCTGTGATCACCAGGTCAATCTTTTGCTTCTCTAAAATTTTGAGTGCTACCAGACCATTTTCTGCTTCTGTTACGTCATAGTCCTGTCCGATCAATTTGGCGATGAACTCTCTCACTTCAGGATGGTCATCCACCAAGAGTATTTTAGGATTTTTAGGATCTTGCCCGTTGGTCGAAAGCGGTGCAAGGGGATTTGTCTTGTATGTTTTTTCCCAAAGTTCACTCCATAGTTCATTTTTCGAAACAATATACTCCGATTGCTCAGGTATAATTTCTGAACCATGTTCTAATACCATATATGGAAGAGTCAAAGTAAAGGTCGATCCTTCGTCAACTTTTGAATGTACCTGAATATCTCCGCCATGGACATCTACAAGCTCCTTGACCAGCGACAGCCCTATGCCCAAGCCTTCGTATACATGGTATTTGTTTTTTGGAGATTGATAATATCTATCGAAAAGGTAAGGAAGACTGCTTTCAGGAATTCCTTCGCCAGTGTCTGTTATTGAAATATGAAGATTTTGTCCTTGAGTAGCTGCTTTGACTAATATGGAATCTCCTTGATGTGTATGTTTAAGGGCATTCGTGATCAGATTGAAAATGATCTTTTCAAATTGGTTAGGGTCTATAGATATCGCATGATTGTCATCCAGAGAGGATTCGAAGTCAAGATTAATGGATTTGTATTCGGCGGCCGAGGCAAACATAGAGACCAAAGAAGTCAAATAGGTATTCACAGGGACATCTTGAAGTTTTAACTTGATCTCCCCTTCTTCTAGTTTGGTTAGCTCATTGATTTCGTCGGTGAGAAATAATAACCTTTGTGCATTTTTGTTAGCGATATCCAGGCTTTGTTTGGCTTCATTGGTTAGGTACGACTCGTCGTCGTGTTTGATCTGCTCATAGTTGCCTAAAATTAAACTTAGTGGACTCCGCAAATCATGAGATATGTTGGCAAAAAATCGAGACTTTGCAAAATCAAGTTCTTCCAACTTCTGTGCCTGAGCCGAAATTTGAAGATTCAGTCTTCTTCTTTCCACGGCTCTGGTATAAATAATAATGGCAATAATAAATAGCAATATGGAGGCAGCGGCGGCCAGGATAATGATAATTTGTTGACGTTCAACAATTTCTCTTAGAAATAAGGTCTCTACTTCTTTTTTCTCCGCTTCATATTGAGATTTCAATCCCTCAATTGTTCTTGTGGTTCGTTCATTAAAGATTGAATCTTCATTTTCCTGATTAAGTTTAAAAAAGAAAAGAGCTTTTTCATAGTCTCCGCGTTTTTCGGCTATTACAGACAGGTTTTCATGAATTTTCCGAACATCATTTTTCAGGTCATTAGCTTTTGCTACTTCAAGGCTTTTGATTGCATAATACTCGGCAGAATCCAAGTTCTCTTTTTGTCGGTGGATAACAGCTATGTTGTGAAGACTGAAGGCAAGTGCACCTTTATTCTTTATTTTTTTAATCTCGCCGATCGACTCATGGAAGTAATTCAGTGATCGGTCCAGATCTCCTTTTCTCATAGATAGTTCTGCCAAATCCACGGCAATGGTTACTAGTCCCTCAATGTCTTCCAGGGTTCGCCTTAATGCTCTTGTTTTGAGGTAATTTGTTTCAGCTTCATCGTAAGCATCCATTCTGGAATAGGTTCTCCCAAGATTGAGATGGATATAAGCAAGCATGCTCTGATCGTTGAGCTGCTTGGCAGGAACGAGTGCTTTTTCAAAATATTCAAGTGCGCCGTTATAGTTGGTCTGATAGATGTAGACATTGCCAATGTTGATATTTGAGTAACCGATTTGCTCAAGATTTTGAGCTTCTTCGGCCGACTTAAGAGCCTCTACAAAGAACTTAAATGCATTTGAATAATCGCTTTTGTTGCGGTAAGCGATGCCCTGAAAATTCAGACTTTTGATGATCCCACTTTCGTAATTGAGTTCTTTAGAAAGCTCGTATGCCTTTTCGCCAAAGTGGAGGGCAGAATCAGAGTCAATGTTTCTATACTGCCAACTGAGTTGAACCAATATCTCAGCGCGATGTATACCAGAAGAAATTCCCAGGGAGTCTTTTAGGCTGTCTATGCTTCGTTTGGATTGTGCAGTCTCCGCCAGCAGTACATTTGCATAAACGCACAACATGCTTACCCACGATACCAAAATCAGAGACCTTTTCATGCCAACCTTAAATTCTCCTCGAAATGCAACTTCGAATTTAATGTATTTTGGATAAAAAAGGAGAGATGTAGGAATCCTAAATGATGGACGGGATTTTATTCTTCTGAAAAAGTACTTAACATTGAATTCTCTATTTGAAAAATAGGGTTATTGGTTATGAACTTTTTCAATAACCTTAAAAGATCAAAAAAATTAGATTTAAAGTATCATGGTCAAATCAGTTTGCGAAGAAAAGTCATTTGATTACCTATATCGCGAACACATCTCTGTAATCAGAAATTTCATTTATTATAAATGTGGGGATTTGGCCAAAGCGGAGGATATATCTCAGGAGTCTTTCGTTCGGCTTTGGAATAAGTGTAAGGAGGTGATTTTCGAAAAGGCCAAATCATACTTGTATACGGTCTCTCAAAGATTGCTCATCGATCAGTACCGAAAAGATCAGGTAAATCTAAATTTTGAAAAACAGCAAGTATCTGCTGTGAACCATCAAGACCCACATTTTGAATTGAGAACAAAGGAATTCAGAGCTAAAATAGAAAAGGCCATATCTGATTTGCCGGAAGGGCAGCGAGAGGCCTTTTTGCTCAATAGAATTGACAAATACACCTATAAAGAAATTGCAGTGTTACTGGATATCAGTGAAACTGCGGTTGAAAAAAGAATTGGCAAGGCTTTGCTCAAGCTTAAGGGGAAGATTGAAGAATTAAAAAATATATAAATCCAAGGTTGGGTAACACGCCCATTGAACCGTTTTGGATATGATGAAAGACGATCAGGAATATAGCGATCTATTGGCCAAGTGGCTCAAGGAGGACCTCTCAGAGGAGGAACAGTTGCGCCTGGAGCAATCAGGCAATCTGGATGACCTCAAGATAGTGATAGAGGATATTGCTACCTGGTCCTTGCCTGAAATTGACATAGAACAGAAATTGTCTACACTGAAACGCGAACACCTCCAAAAAAGGGAAACCAGAGTGGTTTCTTTAAGAGTCTGGATGAGTATAGCAGCCTCCTTTCTCTTGCTCATTGGATTTTACTTTGGGTCGGAGTGGTTGACAGGTGATCGAACAATTGAAACGGCATTGGGCGAGCAAATAGATCATGAATTGCCAGACGGTTCATTGGTGAAAATTGATGCTTTATCTTCTATATCCTACGCATCAGATTGGGACAACGAGCGAAAACTGAAGCTTACTGGTCGAGCATTTTTTGATGTATCAAAGGGACATGTTTTTACAGTCAAGACTAGTCTGGGAGAGGTACAAGTCCTTGGGACTGAGTTTGAAGTTGCAGCTATTGAGGAACGATTTGAGGTTAGCTGCTTCGAAGGACGTGTGCAGGTACTGGCAGGAGACCAAAGTGAAATATTAACAGTTGGAGAAGCAATAAACCTAGAGGAAGGCGTGTTGGTTCGATTCACCTTTCAAAACACGCAACCACATTGGTTGAAGGGGTTTAGCCAGTTTGAAAATGCACCACTGTCTGACGTGCTCACCGAACTGAAAAAATATTATGAGATTGAGATTCACCTTCCGGATAAATATATTAACCATCAGTTTAGCGGAAGATTTCCACACAACGATTTAAAATTGGCACTTCGGTCTATCTTTGACCCACTGGAAATATCATTTACACTCACGACAGAGAATGAAATGATTTTTGACTAAAAAGTCCTATTTTAAAGTCTAATGTCTATTCGAACAGTTCTGCTTAGGTTTATCGTTGGCACACAGATTTTCGTGGGTGCTTGCTTTAGTCTAAATGCTCAGCCTGATACTAAAAAACCAATCATTGAGATTCTTGGCCAATTGAGCAAAGCACATCAGGTAACGTTTTCCTATAATAACCTGCTACTGGAAAACCTGAATGCAGACGTTCCTTCGTCAACAGAAGAGTTATCGGAAGCGCTGGAGGAATTGTCATCTTCCCTGCCTATCCGGTTTGAGATAATTGGGGATAAGTACTACACAGTAATTCCTATTAGATCCAACTTGACATTGGATGTAAAGGACCGGCAAACCGGTGAAAATATCCCGGTACTTCTTGTGCAGCTAGCTGATAAACAGGCGCATTACCTTTATCCCAGCCCCGACAGCTTCGTGATTTCCAGTGTTTTCCCAACCGACTCTGTTCGAATCTCATCAAGGTTTTATCAACCTTTTAATTTCTCTGTACAACAACTGGATTCAGAACCTCTGATTTGGTTAGATCAGGACACGCTTTATTTAGAGGACGTTATGGTAAAATCCTATATCATTTCAGGAATAGATGCTAACATCGAGAGCCAGAGTGTAACCATCAATACCGCAGATCTGGGCCTGATTGCCGGTGAGACCGACGGGGATGTGCTGCAAGTGCTGAAGACCATACCAGGAATAAAATCACCGACTGGAAAAGCAGGAGCACTCATGATGCGTGGTAGTACATATGACCAAAATTTGATGTATTTCGATGATATACCCTTGTACCATACTGGGCACTATTTTGGAACCATTTCCCCGTACAATCAAGCCATTATAGATGAAATAGAAGTGTATAGAGGAAGTCTCCCTCTTGAGTGGGGAGGCAGAGTAGGGGGGTTGATTAACATTCGAACCAATCCGAAAATTCCGAAACAGGTCACGGGTGGAGTTTTAGCGAATACGATTTACTCTGGCGCTCATGCAACTGTACCATTGATAAAGGACAAAGCTGCATTTTCAATTTCAGGACGCGTGAATTACCCCAATTACTCTTCTGAAAAAATGGATTCATTCACTACTCTAAATATGCAAGGAAGCAAAGTGGACGAAAATATAGTAGGAGGAAATAGTAGCCTGGATGAGTTTGATGTAAAATTTAATGATCTAAATGCAAAGTTAATTTTTAAACCTGGCGATAAACATGAATTTACCTATAGTGCCATGCGCATTTATAACGATTTTGGTTTCCTGTTTTCCTCTGATAATCAGGATTTAGTGGAAACGGAAAAATCGGGATTGAACAACTGGGGTATGACTACCAAATGGACCGGGAAGTGGTCTGATAAGTGGAGATCCGCCCTAGGAGCCACTGTATCAGTCTTTGATCTGACTGAGGAAAGGATTGCTACACGTTCAGGTGTTGAGGAAGAAGTTGTGAATTCACTTAATACGATTGAGGACATTAGGTTTAGGGCCTCTATTGTGTATGAATCAAACGAAACTACAATATTCCGGGCAGGCTATGAACTTACGAGTCAACAGGTCGATTTTGAGGAGTCCGGAACAGATAGGGGTGGCAATCCAGTTTACAAACAGACTAACAGTTTGGCTCATATTCAATCGGGATATGTAAGTGTTAAAAAATGGCTCAACTCACAGCTTTTGTTGGATGGCGGTATTCACATGGATCATTATTCGATTACACAACGATGGTATGCTGATCCCAGGGCTATGCTTTCTTACTTTTTGTCGAAAGACTTTTATCTGAAGACCTCAGCGGGTATTTCGCACCAATATCTTCAGAGGCAGTTTTCAAGTGATTTTGATGATTTTCGTGTTTCCAATCAATTTTGGTTCTTGGCTAACAAAAATCTTCCCGTCCAATCGGGTAGTCAATATATGATTGGAGGCATGTTAGACAAATCAGGTTGGCTGGTTGATGTAGAACTGTACAAAAAAAACATTGAAAATATATCCAGACAAGGAGACGCAAATGCTATTGAAACTGGAACGTTAGAAACCTTCGGGGCTGACTTATTAGTCAAGAAACGGTTTTCTTCGGTTGATCTGTGGTGTAGTTATACCCTGAGCAACTCTCAGACTGATTTTACTGAAAAAGAGTACGCCTACTTTGATCAAACCCATGTGCTCAACCTCATGTTCTTGATTCCTAGAGAGCGATGGGATTTTTCCTTGGCTTGGGGCTTAATGTCTGGCATGCCCGTCCGAATCCCTGACGACACAAACCCCAATCAGCCATCAGGCACACTAGATATACCTTATGAAGGAAGATTTCCTGTTCAGCATCAACTTGATCTGTCTGCCACCTATTTGTTTTCTAAGCCTGCGTCTAAATGGCGAGGAGTTATCGGGCTATCTGTCCTAAATCTATATAATAAGGGCAATCTGATCAATATTTTCCAAACGAATGTAGACCCTGATACACCACTCAGGCAAGGGGTTGGCATATCACCGAATCTGCAGGTAAGCATTTCCTGGTAATTTTTTTCTTGAGGGGGTGGGGCAGATGAATGGGCAGTTCGTCTCACTATCAAACAATCGAAAAATTATCAAGATGAAAAATGTACTATTAATTATAGGCCTGCTGTTTTTTGCACATATGGGTTATTCTCATGCTGGAGGACATGCACAGACCAGGCAGGAACCGAGAGTTTGGAAATCGGTGGAAAATAAAGTGTTGGACGAGGGTCATTTCCTGTTGGCTAAGGATCAATCGGTTTATTTGGAAAGGAAAACAGGAGAAGTAGTTTCATATCCATTAAAAAACCTAAGCTGGGTAGATCAAAAGTACGTCTTGCGTAGGATTGAGCGAATTGCCAAATTAAACGAAATGGAAGTTGAATCGGTCAAGATTCCGGCTCAGAAAGCAGAATCCTCGTCAGGCTACTATTTGGTTGTACTTTATGCCTTGATGGGGGCACTGATCATTTGGCTCTTATTTGGCAACGAGCTTGTCAAGAAGTTGAAAAAGAAAAAGAAGCTTCTTGGATTTGCAGTAGTCTGTGTTGCCACAGTATTTGTCGTAGCGTGTTCGGATGAAGCGGATGAAGTAACTTCCGTTGATGATCTCGTGAGCGCTGTGTCTAGTACTGATGAATTGGCTTTGGCCTTTGCGCCGTATACTAATGTGAGTACCAGGTTCGACGATGAATACTTCTATGTAGAATCAGACGGTATTCCGGATCATGAAATGATGGTGGGAATCACAGCCTGGATTGCCCAATTTCCTGTACCCCATCCATATACCGGTGACAATGCCTGGTCAATTCCTTTGAATACCAAATATGCTGAAAACCCGGTAAGCATAGAGGGTGAACTGCAAAGAGGAGCTTTGGGTATTGCAGCCAATGGTATCCCCATTTTTAATCCGATCAATGCCTCAGGGCTGGTCTCCAACGACATCGGGGAACTTGATGCTTTTGGTGGTCATTCAGGCCGTGGAGACGATTATCATTATCATACGGCGCCTATTCATTTGGAAAGTACTTCTGGCATATTGCCAATAGCCTATGCTTTTGACGGGTATCCCGTTTATGGGTCGAAAGAACCGGACGGTTCTGCCATGGAAACCCTGGACGATACTTTTCACGGACACGAATGGAGTGACGGCTCATTTCACTATCACGGTACTTCTGACTATCCATACATGGTAGCCTCACTTAGAGGAGAGGTAACGTTAGAGGGAACTTCACCACAGACCCAGATTACTCCGCAGGCCATAGGCCAGGCATTCAGAGGAGATCCTCATGGCATCAATAGTGATGATCTGGTCATCACTGCCTTGACCGAGAATGCTACAGGCAACGGCTATACCCTTGAGTATACCAGTCAGGGAAAGCAAGGGTCAGTGGAATACAGCTGGGATGCAAATGATCTGTATACCTTCATTTTCAATGACATTGATGGTACTACTACCACAGAAACCTTTCAACGATAATAGATTCATACAAAACGAAAAATGATGAGAAAGATAATATATGCTTTGGTCTGGTTGGCACTAGTGAGCTGTTCTGACGACGAAGTAACAATAGATGATAATACCGGTACTAACGGAGAAATAGTGGTAACCAGTGATGCTGTAGCTAGCGGTGAATTACTTGATGATTACAAGTGCGAATCTAAAGACAATGACATCGAGGCCTCAATACCTATCTCCTGGTCCGGTGTTCCGGAAACAGCTGGTAGCCTTGCGATCATGATGTATCACTTTCCTAACGCGGATGATCAGACCAATGCCAACTCCTATTTACTCCTCTGGGGTATTGACCCGTCCGTAACCTCAATTGCGCATGGCGGAGCAGATGATGGCAACTGGTATATAGGAAGCAATAAGGATGGAACAGCCATCTCTTACACGTCTCCTTGTTCACCTAGTGCGGGCTCACATGAGTATACTATTACGGTATATGCTTTGTCGGAGACACCGGCTTCCCTGCCTACTGAAAATACTCTGGAAGTAGACTATGAAACGCTAAAAGCCGCTATCGAATCAGTTACTTTGGTATCTTCAGGGTCACTGACATTCAATGATGTTACTGAATAATACAGATATGGATATAAGTAAAAATTTTAGTGTGCTTGTTCTCGTTTTAGGCCTCGTGCTTGCTGGTACGAGCTGCTCCGAAGATGATACAGCAATGACTGATAACGGAGGAACAGACACTTCTTCTTATTCAGGGACAGGAAGTGTCACCCAAGGCGCAGCAACAACCACTGTTACAAATTTGTTTTCAGATGGTCAGCGTGTAGCCGGATTAGGTACAATCACTTCTACAGACGATACAGAATGGACGGTGCCTGCAGATGTAAATTTTACAGACAATTCATTTCCATTTGCCTCGGATCTTTACAATAGCTATGGTACCAAATACAACTCGACTTCCGAAGCCTTGGCAGCCTTGGACGGTTCTGATATCATAGAAATCGACGCCAACGGAGAGGTAATCACAGGATTTATTTTTGCCGACAATTATTTTGAGTTGTTTGTAAATGGAACACCTGTGGGCAAGGATGCTGTTCCGTTCACTGATTTTAATTCTCATGTTGTGCGATTCAGGGTGGAGCGGCCATTTACAATTGCTATGAAATTGGTGGATTGGGAAGAGAACTTAGGATTGGGCTCAGAGGATCAGGCCACTCCATATCATCCGGGAGACGGCGGCATGGTTGCCATGTTTCAAGATGCGCAGGCAGCGACGATTGCGATTACAGATGCTTCCTGGACTGCACAAACGTATTACACGGCACCCATCCAGGATTTGACTTGCTTGACAGAAGACGGTACCAGCAGGTTATCTGGAAGTTGCAGTTCGGCAGATGCTACCGATGGGTCCGGCTTTTATGGCATACATTGGGACTTGCCCTCTGATTGGATGAATGAGAGCTTTGATGACTCTGGGTGGCCAGCAGCTACTACCTATTCTAATGATGAAATAGGAGTGAATAATAAAGAGTCTTATACAAAATTCACAGATGTCTTTGACCATGCAACAAGTGACGCTCAATTTATATGGAGTACCAATGTGGTGTTGGACAATGAAGTTATTGTAAGATATACGGTTGATTAAGTTTGATATTTGACTATTAGATTGTTGCCCCGGGTCAAATGGATTCGGGGTCTTTTTTTGCCAATCCATGATATCGGATTTTATTATTCTGAAAAAGTGCTTAACATTGACACACAATTTTAAATTTCAATCAGAATGAGCTCAAGTACCAAGTCTACACTAAAATTAATCGCCATTGTTATCGTGTTGTTGATGGTGGCTATGCAACTCAACTTTATCATTATTCCTTTTCTTGCAGCATACAAATTTTGGTTGATGGTGATAGCAGCTGTGCTGCTGTTGCTGGCTGGTTGATCCCTTTTTTAAATATTGAACGTGAACCAGGCTGAATGCTGATTTTTATATAGAAATCCAGCAACCATTGGCCGTGACAAACGCAAACAGAGGTTTTTAAGGGAGAATAATTAAATAAATTGTAAATAACTACAACTTATTTAGGTTGAGATGCATCCTTAGGGTAACCATTTTTTCAAAAACTCAAAAAAACCATTGTCATGTTCAAAAACTATCTAAAGGTTACGCTCCGTAACCTACTCAAAAACAAAGTCTTTGTTTCCATCAATATCGTTGGTTTGGGCCTTGCGCTTGCCTGTTGTATTGTGGCCTATATCAATTCAAAAAACAATTCAGATTTCGATAAGAATCACGCCAATATCGATAATATCTATAAGATTCATAATATCAGGGATAATAAGGGGGATCTAAGAGAATATGGTAGGGTGCCCATGCCGATGGCGGATGTGATCAAAAATGATCTTGTAGGTGTGGATCGGGTTTTCAGATATGAAGGGCATACGTTTACCGTACGGGATGTAAAACAGGACAAGGTATTCAACACAAGAGTGTGCTATGCTGATCCAGGCTTTCTGGAATCTTTTACTTTTCCCCTACTTAAGGGCGATCAGAATGCATATCACACCTTAGAAAATGCCATAGTCACCCAGGAATATGCGAGCAAATTTTACGGAGATGAAGACCCCATAGGAAAGGTATTGACCGTATTCGATGATACGGGTATGAGCTTTAATTTCACTATTGCTGGTGTGACACAAAAGGCTCCACAGAATTCTTCTGTGCATTTTGAAATATTACTGAATATGGAGAATAGATTCAGAATGTACGATGATGAGGTAAAAGGTAACTGGGGCTCATTTGCTCAGGCCACCTTTGTCTATTTTAACGATCCCGAACAGGCCAAAACATTCGAGCCAAAACTGTCCAAGTACGTGTCTATACAAAATGAGGCTCGCCCGGACTTCGTCGTCACGAAATATGTATTGAGTCCTATGAATAATCACGCTCAT
The DNA here is from genome assembly GCF_039944555.1 of Reichenbachiella sp. Classification (GTDB taxonomy): domain Bacteria; phylum Bacteroidota; class Bacteroidia; order Cytophagales; family Cyclobacteriaceae; genus Reichenbachiella. Next base: position 31,390 of record NZ_JBDUYN010000001.1, read on the forward strand.
ATTTCGCAGGAAATCCGGTGGGATAATCTTCGTAATGCCATGCCTACGGCAGCGACGCTTACCCCACAGCTCATGGCACTACTGATCCTGTTAGTTGCCTGTTTCAATTTTACTAATACTGCCATCGCCACGTCAAATCGGAGATTAAAAGAAATTGGCGTAAGAAAAGTACTTGGTGGAAGCAGAAGGCAACTTATTTTGCAGTTCCTGGCCGAAAATTTGACTATTTGCTTTCTTGCCGTTCTCATGTCAATAGGTATAGCCTACTTTTTGGTGCCGGCATATAGTGCCATGTGGCAGGGCATGGAACTTGAGTTGAATTTTGCCGAAAACATAGAGCTTTATCTGTTTCTGGTTGGCCTTTTGATATTCACAACCATTCTGGCTGGCTTCTACCCATCTTTATATGTAAGTAAATATGAACCGGTTAGTATTCTCCGAGGAAGTTTGAGTATAGGAGGATCAGGTAAACTCACTAAGTTTTTGTTGGCTCTGCAATACACATTTACTGTGATTGCGATTTTTGCAAGTGTGGCCTTTGTTCAGAATGCACAGTATCAAGACACTCTGGACATGGGCTTTGATCGTGAACAGATCATCGTCGTGAGTGTTTTGAATGACAATGAGTATCAAAAGGCCTTAAGCGCTATGTTGGCCAATCCAAATATTGAGGCGGTAGCCAGTGCTAAAAATCATATTGGTAGAGGCGATTATGGCTTAAATCTGGAAAGTGAAGGCATTGAATTGGATGCCGATATGCTTGATGTCGGAATCGGGTATTTGGAAGCTATGGGGCTGGATATTATCCAGGGTAGATCTTTTTCAAAAGAACTTGAAGCCTCAGATAGCGAAGGGTCCATTGTAATCAATGAAAAAATGGTGGAGTCGTTTGGCTGGACCGATCCATTGGGAAAAAGAATAGCGCTTAACGATTCAACTACTCTCACAGTGATTGGTGTAGTCAAAAACTTTTATATGTATGGATTTTGGGCACCTATCGATGAAGTGGGAATTACTTTGAAAAGCTTGAGATTTGAAGATGACGGCACCAATAGTTTTGTGGTGGCTAGAACCCAAATCGATAAAGCCAGAGAAGTCTATGATTATCTAGAAGCAGATTGGAACGGCAAAGTGCCAACCAAGGTCTTCAATGGTTTCTTTCAGGACGATCTATTGAGACAGGCCAAAGAAGTAAATGATAATATCATTACCATCTTTGGGTTTTTAGGTATTGTTGCATTTGTGCTTTCCTCTTTAGGGTTGTTTACACTGGTTTCAATTAATTTAATTAGAAGAATTAAGGAAATTGGCGTACGAAAAGTGTTAGGTAGCAGCCTCGGAAATATTATTTACTTGATCAATAAGGATTACTTTCTGTTGCTCTTGATTTCCTCATGTTTAGGCGTTACTGCAGGATACTTTATGATAGACGCCATGATCGCTTCGATTTTCACGCATTACAAAGCTATGGATGTGATCACATTTGGTATTCCGGTGGTTACTATTGTTTTGGTGTCACTCACAATTGCCAGTTTAAGAACCCTAAACTTTGCTCAAGTCAATCCTGTGGATGCATTGAGGTATGAATAGATAGCTTAAAATGAAGATAAAAAGCCCGAATTGTTAAATTTGGGCTTTTTATATCACAGGCTGAAGTCAAGCCTTATGATATTTTAGTTCTTACTATTCTCTAGCTTTTCAATACGCTCGAGTAGCTCTATTTGATGGAGCGTCAATTCTTCAATCTTTTTCAAAAGCCTCATATTCATGTCACCGAGATCAATACCGTTTTCACTAATCTCGGCTGCCGAGGGAATCTCAGGTAGATGTTTATTGGCGGAAATGAAGGCTTTGGTTTCCTGTAGGGTTCGGAGTCTGTAATCTTCTTCAAAGACATAATCCGGCACACTGATATCTGCTAGCACCCTAACTTCTGTTGCGCGAATCTGGCCCTCTACCGCTAATTTGGATTGGGGATCGGTGGTGCCGATGCCCACGTTGCCATTTGTAAGAATTCTCATCCTCTCATAGTTCTCGGAGCTATTGGGGCTAGTGCTAAATGTTAACGGAGACCAATTGCTGTACATATTGAGTGCATTTGGGGCCAGACCATTGTGATCTTTCTCATCGAGGGCTATGATTCCTCCAGTTCCTCCCGACGCATTCCATAGAAACAATCCCACACCACCATCGTCGTTAGTGCCATCTACAGTCAATCTTAGTCCATCGATTTCATTGACAGCCGTTTTTATGTGTGTTTTCATAGTTGGGCTCGATGTGCCTATTCCTACGCTGCCATCAGTAAGTATTGTCACTTTCTCGGTTGGAGCATTAATTCCAGCTCCACCAGTTTCAAATATCATTCTGCCGTCGCGATTTTGTCCGACGATGGCATGAAGGTAATTTGTGTTTGAATTGTTACGGACTTGAAAGTGGATGCCTGCTCCAAATTGTCCATTGTCAGAGGTGCCACTGATTCCTACTCTTGCCCGGTCAAAATGATAAACTGGATTACTTACGAAGCTCTTTCCAAACCATGCGTTACTTTTGTAAGAACCTTCTCCTTCTACATGTAATTTGGAGGCGGGGTTTGAAATACCGATTCCCACTTCATCATTAGTTTCATGCACCTGCGCTTTTAGATTGCCAATTAACATAGTAATTGCCAGGGCCAAATGGATTTTTTTCATCTTATTTTTTTTAGTTGGTTATCTTCTTTTCAAGCTCTTCAATTTTTGCTTGTTGAGCTTCTAGTTTCTTGTTCTGATCAATAAGGTAGAGCGTAATTTCTTCGATTTTTTGAAGCAGTTTGATGTTCATCTCGCCGAGTTCAAGGCCACCTTTAACCATATCATTTGCAGAAGCGATTTCGGGAAGATGTTTGTTTTCCTTAATAAAGCTTTCGGTCTGTTCTAATGACCTTAGGTCATAAGAATCTTCAAAAACAAAATCAGCACCTGCATTCACGGTGACCTTCACTTCCCTGGAGTGCACATCGCCAGCGACCGTCAATTTGGAATCTGGAGTTGATGTTCCTATTCCTATGTCGCCATTTGTATTGATAGTCATTGCATCAATACCAATTTGGTTCTGGAAGGCATTGTTTTGAAAAACACGAAATTTCAAGTTGTGCGACCAGCCATATTGAGAGGCCTCTGAAATAATTTTGGCTCCCTCTAGATTATTAACCGTGATATTGTTGCTCATGTTATAAAATTCAATAGCTGATCCCCAGTTGGCCGCCTGATTTTCAGCTACAGTATTTCTTAGTCGCAATACTACTTGAGTAGACACTGATCCATTTTGATAATTCCCTATGTCAAGTTTGGATGTCACTAGAGTTCCTACATCTAAACTTCCCGATATTCCAACGTTTCCGTTTTCTTTAATAATCAATGCATCGGTGGCAATTTGATTTTGGAATCCATTGTTTTGGAAGACTCTGAATTTCAAATTATGAGACCATCCATATTGAGAGGCCTCTGAGATGATCTTGGCTCCTTTCAGATTGGCATTGGTTATGTTGTTACTCATATTGTAGAATTCTATAGCCGACCCCCAGTTGGCTCCCTGATTTTGTGCTACGGTATTTCTCAGTCTTAGGACTACTTCATTTGAAATAGAGCCATTCACAAAATTACCTACATCAAGTCTGGAGGCTGGTGTTCCTCCTATTCCAATATTGTCGGTCGTGGTTGAATTTGTTCCGTTGTCTTGCCATTGGGAGTAAACAGATATGCTGAGCAAAAGAACCAGGCCAGTCAGTGATAGTTTTTTCATGTGTTTATTTTTATATAAAAAAGTACTCAAATATAACCGATCATTGGACGATATAAATGGTGAATACTATTTCTGTTTAACAGCAGAAATTTTATCAAATGGAGTGGCTGTAAGCGGAGGTTTACAAGAAGAACTTGTCCAAATATGCCTGAAAGGCATCTTTGTATTGATCGCTGATTGGGATATAGATATTTTCGTCGAAGATAATTCTTGACTTTTCGACCGTAGTAATTTTAGAAAGATTCACTATAAAAGAGCGATGCACGCGCATGAATTGATCCTTGGGTAGATGCTCTTCGATCTTCTTCATGCTCATCAGAGACATAAGTGGTTTTCCATGAGTCAGATGAATGCGCACATATTCGCGCATGCCTTCTATGTATTTGATGTCTGCAAAATTGACCCGAATGACTTTGTATTCTGACTTGATAAAAAGGAAGTCATCATTGCTTGTAGTTTCGATGGGTTTAACTTGCTGACTGTCAAACCAAGTTTTGGCCTTATTGGCGGATTTCAAAAAATCAGGGTAGCCGATAGGTTTTAGCAGGTAGTCCAGTGCATCTACCTTGAATCCCTCAATGGCATACTCTTCGTATGCGGTAGTGAAAATTACTTTTGGTGGGTTTCGTAGCGATTTCACAAACTCCATCCCATTGAGATCGGGCATATTGATGTCGGTAAAGATCAAATCGATCGGTTGGCTATCCAGAAATTCAAGTGCTTCCAGAGCATTGTCAAATGAATCAACCAATTCCAAAAACGGCGTTTTTTTGATGTAAGATTCTATTTGACTCAAAGCCAACGGTTCATCTTCTATGGCGATACATTGGATCATACGGGTATGCTCATCTTTACCTTAAATTTATCTTCACTTTCGTCAATTGCCAATTCATAATTGGACTGATAAAGTAGATTGAGGCGGTCATGTATGTTTTTCAAGCCGATGCCATGGCTTGCCTCAGTTCCTTTTTTATGATTGCTGTTCATAATCTCAAACTTCAGATTTTCGCCTTCCAATTTCATTGAAATATGAATGAATGAAGCGGATTTGTAGCTCACACCATATTTGAAGGCATTTTCTATTAATGAAGTAAATAGAAGAGGAGGTATTTGGATGTCAGGAATGTCAGATGGATAATCCGCCTTCAATTCCAGTTTGTCATTGTACCTAATGCCCATGAGCTCCACATAGTTCTTTTGAAAAATTATCTCATCCCTAAGCTGAATTTTACCCGAATCCGGTTCCAGGAGCATGGCTCTCATGAGCTTAGACAACTTGATAATGGCTTCTTGTGCTTCTTTTGGATTGACTTCAATCAGCGCATGTACATTGTTCAGCGTATTCATGAAAAAATGAGGACTGACCTGATTCTTGAGAATAGAAAGTCTGTTTTTGATATTCTCTTTTTCCAACTGATTGTGATCGTATTCGGTTTTCACCAGTCGGAAAGAGGAGCGATAACCGGTATCGATCAGAAGAATCAAAATAGAAATCACAATGGCATTCGTGACAGGTGGAAAAGGACTCCGCCTTCCTTTATTACCCTTGGGTCCGGGCGGACGAGTCCGATCAAAAGATTCTGGCAAAGGTGGTCTGTCGTGCATCTCATGTGGAGGTCTGGATTCAAGGAGGCCAGGAGGTGGCACCAAGTGACCTTTTTTTTGTCCGGGATATATGATTTTTAGTAGTCCAATTGAACAAATCAAGAGGAGACTGGCCAGAATAAATTGAACTCTCTTTTTCTTGAAGAAGAGGGTTGGAATCAGTACGAAATGATTGAGTAACAATAAGAACAGAAAGGGCATCATGTCCTTCCATCGGTCAATGGTCTTGTCCCATTCAAGGTCACCTTCAGGCCGTAGAATCAAGGGGCTAATAAGCACAAAAGTGCAAACTCCCAGAAGAATGAATGTTTCCATTCTTTGCATTCTTCTTACTTCCGGGTTTTTTCTTTTTCGTTTGGTCATTTAAGTAGGAGTGTTATTCAAACATAAGTCATATCAGAATGTGTCGATAATGATTTATGTAATAAAATAAGGTTAATGTCATAACAGGATTGATTGGCAACCGGGATAAATAGCAGGTACTCCATATAGAAGTACCTGCCCCCAACCTCAACCTATTCTAAATAGTTAATCACCGCCTCATACCGCTGTTCGACATGAGACTTTAAGCTGCTGACTCCGCTGGAGAAGCTTGAGGATTCTTGTGAAGCATAGCTTGTAATTAGCGATTCATAAGCGCTATACAAGGCTTGTATCTTTGTAGGTTCGAAGGCTCCGTTGACAAATTCGCTTAAGTAGGCCTTGTATTGACTTTCATATTCTTCGACATCCATGGTGTATCTTATGATGGGCCAACTATTCGTCACTTCACTCATGGACAAGCTCAACGCACCACCCATTTTTCCCTCTTGCATGCTTTCATTGTTGTCCCAGGGGATCCAGATGAGTTTACCTCCTTCATTGTATAAGAAGTAATTGTGCGTCATATTGCCATACGTGTCCCAGTTTTGGATCACGTTGTTAGCTGCCAGATATTTGAGATACTGATCAATATTGAGAATGCCTTCCAAATCGCTCTTCCACTGCTCAGCGTCGGAGGTTCGAACATCGCTATGCAGGACATTGTACAGCCCTTCTACATCAGAATAGTCGGATTCGTCTTCGTTGGTTTTAAGGTCCATCTCAGCATCGTTGTAAGTTCCGAAAGCGAATGAGGCACCCGTACCATCAGGTTTATATAGGTTGCCATCACCATCTGCAAACTGAGTTTCCGGAAGTGTGTCGTCTACCTCTTCCACGAGCGTATAAAGCCCTATATATTCAGAACCGTTTCCACGATCGAGGTAGACCGCACAAAAAGCGGTGTGTGCAGCAGGGACTCCGAATGATCTGAATATATCTGCAGCCACCTTTTCTCTCATGAATGAATTGTCATCATAGTTGCTTCCCAAATTGAGCTGCTTGAATCCATAAAATCGCTGGTTTTCAATGGCGGGATAGACTTCTTCGAATTCGTCAAAGTCTAGTTTGAATGGATATTTGTCTGTGCCGGACCGATAGGCATTCTGCAGGGTAGAGTTGCCTTTGTACCTAATGCCTACTTTGTACCATTCCCGGTCATCAAATTCTATTTGACCAGGTACCCAGACAGGGGTAAAATCTATATCTGCACCGCCACCACCCGGGCCTCCTGAAGAACCGAGGTTTTCATCCAGGTCATTTTGCATGAGTGCCCAGTTTACTTCGTCAATGGTAATGTCTATTCGTAATACTTCATTGTCTGGAAATACCACTTCGTAGTCGAGAGAGGCATCTTTGCCGTGGGTACTTTCTGTCCAGTCAGGTGTTTCAATGTTGATATCGCCAAAGTTAATATCTGAACTGTCGTAATCGCTCGATACATCATCCTCTAGCTCGCTGTCTCTGCAAGAGCTTGCACCTGAGAGTAGAAAGATCAATAGGATATACTTAAAGGTTTCCATGCGCTTAAAATTTTAGTTTGTAATTGATACCTATGATGTGTTTGTTTTTGTACTGATGCAGATAGTAGTCCAGCTTGTAGCTGAGACCTATATAGTTGTTCTTTTTTAGCTTGTAGTCTGCCCCCAGGCTATACCTCATTTTAGTAAATCCATCATCGGATAGTTCTTGAAAGGCCTCAGCTGCAACATAGGGAGTGAGTCTGTTTTTGGGGATATCATAGGCCACTAAAGCTTTGTATCTGAGGTATTTATTATTGGGGTCTTCGTCGAAATCAGTAATTGTCGAATACCGGAGTCTCAGTTCAGGTTCGAAATTGCCAAATTTGGTTTTGCCTTTCACATCGAAAGCCATCCGGTGCGAATATTCTATGTGGTCACTTTTCTGGTCCGCTGTAAATCGGTAAGTGGCAGTGGTGTTGAGGTACTTGTTGATTTTATATTTTACACCTGTTTCCATTAGGTATTTATCTACTTCCAGTGAGTTGAGCCTGATTTCAGGATTGATAAAAAGATGCCAACCTGCACCCAATTTCTTTTGCAGTTTGAAAGAATACCAGGAGGCAAATTCGTTTTCTGTATTCCCGGTATCCTGAGCCTGGGATGCGATGGCAACAAAAAGAGCCATGACCAGCATACGGATTCTTAGATTGTGTCTTGTAGGCTTCATGATTATTTGGTTTTAGGAGTTGTTTCCCGGTCGTAGTAGACAGTCAATTGCGCCACATCGCGGAGGAAGTCGATTTCCAGGATGTCATAAGAATTGATCGAAAGACCTGTTCTGTCTCTTAGATCTTTTAATAACAATGCTTCATTGTCCGAGTGGATATTTGCGATGTTTTCATAAAGGACTGGGAGCGACTGCTGATTGTTGATGATTAGTGCCTTATCAATGCCCCAAAGGCTAAGGACAATTATTGTGTTGATGAAGGATAATCCCATGATGCCAATGTTGGCATTGACCAATGCGTTGACCACGGACATACCGATGACCACAAAGAGAAAGGACATTTCTTTGATCGGAATAGCGTCTGTTCGGTATCTGATAATACCGAATATGGCGAACAATCCTAACGCAAACCCTAACTCCAATTTTACATTGGAAAGTAAAAAGCAGAGCAGGAAAACGGTCATACCAATGGCGAAATAGCTGAAATAAAAATCGGTGCTGTTTTTGTTTCTCTTGTGAATGAGCCATATGAGCAGAACCAACGCGCCTAGATTGATTAGCAATCGAACAATCAACAACTCAAAGTCATAATCCATGGTAGTGGTGTTTTGCAGCTGTCCGATTAGGCCTTGCCAAGCATCAAATGAGAAATCTGTGTTTTTGTTCATGGTTTTTTGTTACAATGGGATTGGGTGTTCAGTTTTTTGATAGATCTCAGTCTTTTCTTGAATCTGTTGGCCTTCAGGTCGGGGTTCAGTGCGATTCTTCCCATGCAGTACTTGCTGAAAGCAACAGGTTTAATTCCAAGGCGAGCAAGAGCTAATCTCATCTGTGAGTTTTTATTGCACCTGCTGTTTTTGATTTCAATGATAGCTACCTGGTCAAGCCGATGAGACCTGGATTGATATTGATAAGCGATGTCGGTGTCTATCGTGCATCGTTCGTTCCATTCAATGTTGACCAGTGTGATCCTTTTGAATTGATTAGTGAGCTTCTGTACAAGTGACGTTGGATTAAATTTTGTGTGCGTTTTGATGTACGCATTTTCAAGTCTTGAAAATTGAGAGTCTTCCGTGGTAGCCACTCTTATTTTATGGGTTCTGCCCTTGTTGTTTTTTGTTTTGATCTCTAAGAAAGATTGTCCTGTGTGATAAGATCTTTTGCGAATTTTTAGCCGATTCAATTGACCGTTGTGATGCGCCAGGTACATGATATCATCTGGTGTATCAAAGTAAATGTTGTTATATGTTATTCGACTGTTGCCATTTATCTCCAGCGCCATGTAAAAGGGACGTAAGTAGTCCGTTAGCCTGGTCAACTGACTTGTAGATAGGAGATATTTGGTGTCCACCCGATTCATCAGAGCTACTTGATTGAGTTGGTCCAGATTTATTTTTCTGAAATCCGTGATTGGAGTCTCCTCTTCCAGGTGGGCTCTGTGATATGTCGGTTGTGTCAATAGCATGATGAAACAAGGTTAGTGAAGGAGCGTAGCTATTAAAAAAGCGATCTACGAATCGGGAGATTTCATCAACGAATGGTGAGATTGGGTCTAACAGACATTAGCGCAGCGCATATAAAAAAACCTCGGTTGGAAAACCGAGGTTTACATTAAACTGGATAATTGAACTACTTGTCTTTGTTTGGCGGTCTTTCTCCACCCTTTCCTTTAGGCCTTTTACTTTTCATAAAGGTTTTAAATTCGTCTTCTTTATCCTCACCGATCTCTGCAGTGACTTGTTCGATAAACTCTTTTCTAAGTCCTTCCATGGTCTCTCTGGTTTTTTGCTTGGTTGCTTTCGCCTCTTCAAAGTGGGTGCTGAATAAAGAAGAAACATTTTTCTTCTGCTCATCCGTCAATTCAAGCTGTAGAGACAATTCCTCTACCATCTTTTCAATTTGTGCTGCATCTGGAAATTTGTGCGGACGTTGTCTTTGCTGGGACTGCGAACAACCTATGGAGGCTGTGGCAATCGTAATTAGTATTATACCGATGTACTTCATGATTTTTTATTTTTTGTTAAAGCATAAACTATTATAGATTCAAACCTAGAGGAGCCTTTTCTGATTGGAAAATCAAATCAACGTATGAGGTAATTTTATCAACGAAAAGGGTACGAGGTACGAGTTAGGTAGGCAGAAATGCATGGTATCCTTATCTGGAGAGCGATTAGTCAATGGCTGACATTACCTATTTAAAGATAATCTTGAGCATAGCTTGCCTGAGTTAAATTAATTATCTTGTCATATTCAACCGGACGTATTACAACATGAAAAACCTACTTGCCAGCTCTTTTTGTAGCCAATTCTTAATCGTACTATTGCTTACAAGCTGTATCCTCGATGAAGACAATTCAGCACCAAATATTGAAGATCAGACCTTCTCGATAGCTGAAACAAGTGAATCCGGTGCCTTGGTCGGAACCATCATGGCAATGGACGATGATGGAGACGAGCTCATTTTTACCATCCTGTCGGGAAACACTAACTCTGTATTTGTATTAGATCCTGTGTCAGGAGAATTGACAGTAAGTGTTGCGGGTGAATTGAGCGTCGCCATTTTGCCCAGCTATAGTTTGAATGTACAAGTCACTGATGGAACAGACACATCGAATGCTACAATCACCATAAATGTGACAGAGCAAGGAGGAGGAGGTGAACAACCAACCCCAACGTCTGAGTCATTTGAATCGGCCGAAGAAGTGAGAGAGGGACTAGTTGAAGGCTACGCCCTCTTTAGGAATTTTGTTGAATATCATTATCTATTTGATGCGGTTTATGCCAATACAAATTCCGCTCCTTCGGGTGATTGGGATGCAGTACATGGACATACTTTGACATCTACTAATGATAAAGTATTGAAGCTGTGGGAAGACGCTTATGACCTCATATTTTTGGCCAATAACGTCTATAATTCAGCTCAGGATTTACTGTCAGGCGACGAGTTGAATGAAGTGCAAGGGCAAGCTCTGGTGATGAGGGCTTATGCTTATCACATCATTTTTATATGGTTTGAAAATGCACCGGTAGAAGAAGAATTTCCTGAATCGGAACCAGAGTTTGTGACCAGAGGAGAGATTTTGGATCTAGCCATAGCCTATTTGGATGAGGCAGAGACACTCTTGCCTGCCAGTTGGACAGGAGAAGATGTAGGTAATTTTAGTCAAGATTTGGCTAAAGCACTCAAAACTAGAATCTATCAATTACAACTTTCGATTCAATCAGGTAGCTACGCCAATGTAATGGCTACCGCTGGAAGTTTGATCTCAGGTGCAAATTATACACTAAGCAACTCCAGCGATAATTTTACCGCTTCGGATGCAGAAATCATTGGTGGATTTGATATATCGAGTGGGACATCCTTCGAGAGTGTATTCCCAAAAGGAGATTATGTCCCAATTTCAAGATATAGTGAAACGCTATTGCTAAATGCTGAAGCCATGGTCAACACAGGTAGTCTGATTGATGCATTGAATGTAGTTAATGATCTGAGACTAAGAGATGAACTCAGTGAAGTGATGTCGGCTACCAGCCAAGAGTTAATTGAATTCATCATTGAACTCTATCAGACTGAGATGGTATTTGAAGGTTTGGATTTCTTTGTATTGAAGCGTTTCGAATTGGCCGAAAATGACCTGAGTATAGAAGCTCACAGACTTCTTCTTCCCATACCGCAGGAGGTAATAGACAATAATCCAAATGCTTTTCAAAACCCGGGGTACTAATTATTGTAGGATACATGTTTGGGTTCCGTTAGGAAAGTACACAGTGATTATTCTTTTCCCGAACGCCTGTTTTTTAGGTGATTAATAATTCAAGCTGTGTAGACAATGCCTCTACCTTCTTTTCAATTTGTTCCGCATCAAAATATTTGTGAGGAGGTTGTTTTTGCTGCGACTATGATAATCGTAATTGGTATCGTGTGCTACCTGTATAGGCAGCTGATAATTATAGATTTGCTCTAAAATTATCAAGTTCAAATAGTATTTTATCCAACTTCAGGCTTGTACGCTCCGGAATCTTTCTGTTCTGATATATTGGTTTTTATTTCCAACCAAAAACCTAACAGAAAATGAAAGTTCTTTACAAGATTGGCCTTGTAATAATGATGGGAATTCTGTCATTATCTACAAAGGCACAAGACGAATTGCCAGCCAAATGTTCCACTCCTTCGAGAGAAGTATTCTACGAAAGTCACCCCGATGCGCAGGTGGAAGCTGATGAACTGGAGGAGATGACGCGAAAATTTATTAAGAGAAAACAGTCTCTCAGCAATCAAAGAATCGCAGCAGATTTCAACAACCCGCAGTACGTTGTGCCAGTGGTATTCCATGTCTTTGGTACTGACTTCGCAGGCAAGACTGTAGATGATGCTTTAGTGAAAGATGCATTGCTAAAAACCAATGAGGATTTCCATGGGCTCAACAATGACTTTAATGATGTATCCAATCCCTTTAGATCTCTTCGCTCAACCTTGGACATTAAGTTCCGCTTAGCGGAAGTAGACCCAAATGGAAACCCGACGACCGGGATCAACTATTACAACGTGCGCACCGGTTTCGGTCGTGACTACGATAAGGATGACGAGATCAGAGAGTTTGCCTGGGACAACTACAAGTATATGAATGTCTACATTTTGCTAGACCTGAAAAATGACATACTCAACAGATCAGGGGTAGCCTGGTATCCCAGCAAAACAGATTCGGATAACGGTGTAGCTCGCGTGGTATTTAACGGCAGATATTTGGGAACCAATAGCGATGAAAACTTCAGAAGAATACTCACTCATGAGTTTGGACATTATTTGAACCTTGCTCACACCTTTGATGGAGGCTGCTCCGGAACGGGAGACAATGTTGACGATACACCCGCCACAACTTCTAACGCAGGTAGTTGTATCGTAACCACAGAAAAATGCGCAGGAGCAGGTATCCCCAACTCAGAAAACTTCATGGATTATACTGAGTGTTACAGGATGTTTACTCACGGACAGGTGACCAGAATGCAGGCCGCCTTACAACATGAAACAAGACACCCGCTGTGGCAAACCGCCAATCACGCTGAGGTGTTTGCACAATCGCCATCCGGGCCTAAACTATTTTACGATTTCACCACTTTTACTGAAAACTTCGAAAATCAAGGCGCAATGGGTACTCAGAGAGATGTGGCTATAAGATTGGAAAATGGACCTACATTTTCTACTATCGGGACCTTATCCACCTCTTCCTATACGGTTGAAAACCTACCTGCCGGATTGAGTATGGAGGTAATAAGCAGTACGACAACGGCCGCAGTCGTTCGTCTTACCGGAGCTGCAACTTCACATGCAAGTGCTAATAGTATCAGAAACCTGAAGTTGACCTTTAACAACGCTGCATTTACCGGCTTCAATGCATCCAGTATTTTGGGTAGTAGTCGACCGGATCTGAGAATTGAGTTCAAAGACCCCTATATCAGTAAATATTTGACTTCAGACAGACTCATACAGGTCGGTATTGATGGTGATAATTTTGAATCATTTGATGTCAATCCCGGTCAATCCCGACCTAGATATGAGTTTTCTATAGACAATGAAAGAATAATGATGGGGTTTGACGCAGGTGTTAAGCACATCGCAGTGACCGCCAATAGCGAAGTAGCTTTGTTGGCAGAAGGTACCACCATCGGAAGTAATTTAAACTGGAATCACGATGACAGAGATCAGGTTTTACTCAATGATACTTACCAGACATGGAAAGGACAAAGGGGATTTATAGGACTTCGCATTGAGAGAGAAGGATTACCTGGATTATACTATTATGGTTGGGCAAGAGTGGATGTGTCCACAGATGGCAAAGTACTTCGGTTTATCGATTACTACACGCACGAAGACCCCGATGCTGTAGTAAAAGCAGGAGAGTCCGATGTGCCCCTCATGGCATTATCCCGACCTACGCTTTTCGAAGACCAGTCAAACAATGGGCAGGTTTCCGAAACTATAGATGTTATTTTGGAAGGCTCAGCTTCATTTACTTCTCAAAATCTACAAGAGGGTACCCACTTTACCGTAGGCAACCTGCCTGATGGGCTAACGGCATCCATTCAAAAAACAAATGGCCAATTGGCAAAATTGGTTTTGTCTGGAACGGCAACCAGCCATGTACGGGGAGACGGAGCGCTGGTTGAGCTTAAGTTTTTGGACGCTGCTTTCACCGTAGAGCCCGGAAACAAACAAGAGTTTGATGTACAGGTTCGGTTCTTTGATCCTTACAAAATCACTTATATCGACACGCAAGGCCTTTTACCCTGGATCAATGCCCAAAACAACAATCAATGGGTTTTTATCGATACTGATTTTGATTTTGGCGACAACTTCAGGTATTCGATTTCTCACTATACATCTAATGCTGATGGCAATGATTACGTGACGTTAAATGCCAGGGGAAAAGGGTTTACCATGGATGCCACTACGCACCATCCTGAAAACCTACAATCGGGGAGCCAGGTAAGTGCCTCTAGCAGCTTTGTTTCTACGGCATGGGGTGTCAACAATGGACCATTGTTTGCAGGACCCGGAGTCCCATGGAATGGCACAAACGGCTATACGGGTCTGCGTTTTCGTGACAGAGCTGGAAGATTGCACTATGGCTGGGTGAGAATGGAAGCGAATGCCAGTGGAACAGAAGCAAGAATGCTAGCTATTGCGTATAACACACAGCCAGATGCAGCTATTACAGTTGGGCAGACTGTAGATGCCCCATGCTATGCAGGCGGTATTTTGACTGACAAGATCGATGATTATTCCACCTCCATTGGGAATTTCAAATTCGAACATTTTTCTCAAAAATCTGACTTTCCTCAAAACTATACTGACTTCACCAGCAAAGAAATAAAGGTAAGGCCCGGGGTTAACATGTTTACCGCAGAGGCGGGGGGAAGCTTGACTTCAAGTAAGAACATTTTAGGCATGTGGATCGATCTTAATAATGACAATGATTTTGAAGATTCAGGTGAGCAACTTCATATGTCGGCTCCATTCGATGATGGTACAAATGTTTCGGGAGAAGTGACCTTACCAAACGTCAATGGTACTTATACCTTAAGGGTAACCGTAAAGAATGAAACCGAACAAGATCAGGCTCAGCCTTCGCCATGCGATTTTTTCCTTCATGGAGAAGTAGAGGATTATACGATAAATATTTCTCCTACCAATCCATTGCACCCAGTTGCTGATTTCGAAATGCCCTCTACTATTTCTGCTAAAGGTTTGGCTACCATTACTGACAAATCTTTGAAAGAGCCGGAGACCTGGAGTTGGCAATTTCCAGGCGGTTCGCCTGCAACCTCTAGTGTACAACAGCCGCCGGGAATTTATTATGAAAATACCGGCATGTACGAAGTTACTCTAACCGTGACCAAAGGAGGAATCAGCAATACTTTGACTAAAACCCTTATCGTCGAGGCACATCCAACCGCCTATTGTGAAGTTTCCAGAAGAGGTTCTTACCCTAGTAGAGGAGACATTACAAAAGTCGTTTTAGGAGATATCAACAATACCACAGCGACAGGAAGTACGACAGGATATTCCGATTTTAAAAGCCAAAGCACGACACTAACGGAAGGTCAAACGTACCCCTTTGAAATTACAACCTACAGAGACATAACCTCTACCGATGCCGGAACCAATCTAATTATCTGGATGGATTGGAACAGAAACAATGAATTTACACTTGATGAAAAAGTCTATGAAAGAAGGTCATTGGAAAACGATCCCGAGACGATGGTGATCAGTGGTAATATCACAGTTCCTACCATTTATTCTGCTGGAGCAAGTGTGATGAGAGTGATTCGTTACTATTCATTTGATAGTGAAGACAGGCCTGTTTGTGGTGAAATTGCAGAAGCAGATGCAGAGGATTATACCATCAACTTGGTAAGTAGCGGAGCGCAACCTCCGGTAGCTGATTTTCAGGCAAACGTGACAGCGGTGCAGGAGGGAGGATCTGTTTCCTTTACCGATACCTCTACAGGAAACCCTACTTCGTGGTCGTGGACTTTCACCGGAGGCACACCTGCATCTTCTACAGATCAGAACCCCGTGATTCTCTACGGTGCAGAAGGCACTTACGAAGTAAGTTTGACGGCTACGAACGCCGGAGGAAGTCATACTGAAACGAAAACCGGATACATTTCCGTAACTACACAAACGGGCCCTACTTATTGTGAATCTGCGGGAACAAGAGTTCAATATGAGTGGATAGCCGGCGTGCAAGTTGGTAGTTTCAATAATACTTCCGCTGGACAATTGTATTCCGACTTCACGGCTCAAACTGTTGAAATTAAACGAGGAGAGGGAAATGTGCTGACCCTGACTCCGGGTTATTCAGGTTCGGCATATGATGAATATTTCAAAGTCTGGATTGATTATAACAAAGACGGTGATTTTGAAGATGCTGGTGAACTGGCATTTGATGCAGGTTCTGCCTCCAATGCCGCTGTAACCGGGACCATTACACCAGCTGCATCGGTGGCTTTGGGAACTACCAGGATGCGGGTTTCTATGAAATATAATGCAGGCCCAAGCTCGTGTGGAAGTGTAGGCGATGGAGAAGTAGAAGACTATACAGCCAATATTACAGGGACTACGACACCTCCGGTGAATTATTGTGAGTCGGCAGGTAGCAGAGTACAGTACGAATGGATTGCGGGAGTACAAGTCGGCACTTTTAGCCATACTTCTACGGGCCAACTATATTCTGACTTTACTGGTCAAACGATCAGTTTGCAAAGTGGAGTGTCTCATGCCATTACCTTGACTCCAGGCTATTCAGGAACAGCCTATGACGAATATTTCAGAGTTTGGATTGACTACAACAAAGACGGAGATTTCGAAGATGCCGGAGAGCTGGTTTTTGATGCAGGTTCGGCTTCCAGTGCGCCTGTAAATGGAACGATCACACCGGCAACTTCCGTGCCGACAGGAACCACCAGAATGAGGGTTTCCATGAAATACAATGCTGCACCGAGTGCTTGTGGAAGCGTAGGTGACGGTGAAGTGGAGGATTATACGGTCGACATAACTAACAATGGATCTGCTAGAAACTTGGTCGGTGATACAGAAAGGAACGCTTTCTCACAAAACAACCTGACTACCCTCTATCCTAATCCGGCGAGCAGTACGCTAAATGTGCAGTTCAATAACCTATCTATAATGGATGGAACGAACGTAGTTATCACCATTTACGATGTCAGCGGCAAAATAGTCCAGGGACTAAACAGTCGGGTCAGCATGACAAGTGCGCAGTTTGATATTGAGAAGCTTCAAACCGGAGCCTACTTCATTAATATTCAAAATGAACATGCGGTGGAGCGTAAAACCTTTATTAAAGAGTGATGTCGGAATAGCGACTCAAAAGTAAACCCCAGAGACCCTAGTTGTAATCATACAGCTAGGGTCTTTTATTTTGATTTAATCCATCAGTTGTCGCACTGCACTGGATCGTTGATTTATACACAAAAACATTTTTTTCCCTTTTTATAGGGAAATGCGTACATGGCTTTCCTTTTCAAATACAAGAGGGATAGAAGGCACCGTCTGTATTCCTTTCACTATTAAGCTATGAGTCCAATTTTTACATCTAACATATTAAGCGGGTATGTGCTATTCATTAACCAGCATATAGGTGGTATTCATTTACAATCACAATCCACGTTATTTACTATCCTGATATTATTCTTCTCTTTTTTCAACTTCGATGCCATTGCTCAAAGTGAGGCTGATCGAGCACGCATAATTGAAAAAAACAACCAAGAGGCACTCAATAAAATTATTGAGACCGAAAATGAAAAATATGAAGCTGATCTTAAAGAGGCAAGGAGAAGAGGAATTCCTGAGGTTATCATTGATCAAAATGGTCAAATAGGAAGCTTCCATTCATTACTTCCTGACGGCAGCCCTACTTACAATTTTGATGATGCTACAATTAATATGGAAAGCAGGTCTTTTCAATTACCAGCCAAATTGAGGAAAAAGCAGGTGAAGAAATCCAGATACCCGGAAACTGTGACCGACAACCGAAACCTGAAAGGCTCCTTGTATGCCATTAGGGACGGCGGTCAACCTATTTACTATTTCCAAGAAATGGAAGTAGAATCCGATACTAAAAAAAGCAAATAATAAACATCTAAAGTCAGAAGAGTGAATACAATTTAAAGCAAGTATAAATATTTTTTTAACCCCTAAACCCCTACTACCTATGAACTGCAAAAAGCCTGCGTGATTCACACGTGAGCATCATTTAGCTATTGCTTTGCCAATGGTAGAGCCACTTCAAAACCGGCGTACAAAAATCGCCAAAACTTGATTTCAACTTAAGTTATTACCAAACCATTTGTATTAATGATCAATACTAACAAAAAGAACTATGAGATTTTTTTTAACCAAAATATTATTTAAACAAGGGCTACTAGTTGGCCTTACATTGTTGCTAGCCAGTGATTTATTGGCTCAGGATGCACAAGATCGAGCATATATAATGCAAAAGACGAATCAAGGTGCCTTGATGGGAATCCGTGCAAGAGGACTTCAAAAACAACAAAATAACTTGCAGACATTATCCAGACAACGTGTTCAGATGCAAGTTGTTAATGCACGTGGACAATTAGGTGTCTTTTATGATTTTGATGAAAACGGCAACCCGGTTTATGCATTCGATGACAACGTCGATGCAGCGGCTTCGGGTCGAACAGACAGGATATGGACCGGCGGAAGCTCCGGATTAGATCTTACCGGAGCTGGTATTGAAATTGGCGTCTGGGAAAGTGGCTATGCCCGGACTACCCATCAAGAGTTTGCGGGAAGAGCCTCAAACGGTGGGGACGGAGGTTCAGATACGAGTCACGGCACACATACTGGAGGCACCTTGATCGCTTCCGGGGTAAACCCTTCGGCAAGAGGTATGGCCTCTGCCGCAACGATCAAAAACTACACGGCCACCAATATGATCTCCGAAGCAGCAGCATTTGCTGCAGCGGGAGGTATTCTAGCCAATAATTCCAACACACCCGGCGGTAGTGTCGGTACGTATGATACCAATGCGCGTGATATGGATAATGTAGTATACAATGCTCCATATTATTTCCATGGCAAGTCCGCAGGCAACGACGGAAATAACTATGGTTCAGTTTTGAAAACTACGCAATTGTCAAAGAACCTACTAGTTGTAGGCAATTGCAACGATGTGACAAATTATACCGGGCCATCATCGGTAACTATGTCCTCCAGCAGTTCTTATGGGCCGACCCCGGATTGGAGAATCAAGCCGGACATTACCAATAATGGAACTTCGGTGACTTCGTCTAACTCGGGAAGTAATACGGCCTATACTTCCAAAAGTGGAACTTCAATGTCAACACCTGCTACCATCGGAACGGTCGCCTTATTACAACAACATTATCATAATTTGAATACTGTTTATATGAGAGCCGCCACAGTGAAAGCTCTTCTTATAAATACGGCCGACGAAGCAGGAGCAAACCCGGGACCGGATTTTGCTAGTGGCTGGGGTCTGGTCAATGCGGAAAGAGCAGCCGAGGTTATTAGTAATAATGGAGTTAACTCTATTGTTGAGGAATTGACCCTGAACAATGGCGGGACCTATACCAGTACCATAATTAGTGACGGTTCAACCCCATTATCATTGTCCATAGCATGGACGGATCCAGCTGGTACGATTAGTTCATCCACAAATCCGGTCCTTGTAAATGATTTGGACGTACGTGTTACCGGCAATAGTAATACCTACAGTCCCTGGGCCATGATACCAAATGGCAGCTTCAATAACTATACTGATGCTGCGCAAAAGGGAGATAACTTTAGAGACAATGTAGAAAAAATAGATGCCGTGCTTGCCGCAGGTACATATACAGTCAGCGTAACTCATAAAGGAACGCTGACCAACGGCTCACAGGACTTTTCAATGATCATTAATGGAGTCGTTGTCAGCCTCGACAGTGAGGCCCCCACAGCGCCCACTGCACTTAATTCGTCTAACGTAACTGAAAACAGTGTAGACTTGTCCTGGACAGCATCCACTGATAATGTAGGTGTCGTGAGTTATGAAATATTCGAAGGCTCCACAAGCGTAGGCACGTCTACCACTACCAACTTTAGCGTAACTGGTCTCGCTCATAGTACAACTTTCAGTTTTACGGTGAATGCCAAAGATGCGGCAGGTAATACTTCGGGAGATAGCAATACGGTTAATGTAACTACACTAACACCTGTACCTGACACGCAGGCACCAACTATACCCACAGGGTTAAGTTCTTCCAATATTACACAGACCAGTGTAGATTTATCATGGACGGCCTCGACGGACAATGTAGGGGTCACCGGATATGATGTTTTAGAGGGGGCAACTGTTGTGGGATCTTCGACTTCTACCAATTTTACCGTCACCGGTTTATTGGCCAATACATCTCATAGTTATACTGTGAAAGCCAAAGATACAGCTGGAAATGTGTCAGGAAATAGTAGTGTAATAAACATTACCACTTTGGCTGTTCCGCCCTGTTCTGGTATCAGCAGTTTCCCTTACAGCGAGAGCTTTGATGGGAATACAGGTCTTTGGACGCAGGAAACCAGCGATGATCTCAATTGGTCATTTGATACCAATTCGACACCATCTAGCAATACGGGGCCATCAGCGCCAACTGACGGGTCGAGCTATATGTTTACCGAAGCCACCGGTAATGGGACAGGTTTTCCCAACAAAGTAGCTTTACTGACCAGCCCATGTGTAGACTTGAGCAGTTTGGGCAATGCCGAACTCAACTTCGACTATCACATGTATGGAGCTGCGATGGGTACTTTGGAAATCAGAGCCTCAACAGACGCGGGGACCAACTGGACAACGATCTGGAGCCAGACCGGCGACCAGGGCAACCAATGGCTTTCCCAAAGTGTGAGCTTATCGGCCTATAGCGGATCTGTGATCAACCTTCAGATCAGTGGTACGACAGGCAGCAATTTTACCAGTGATATGGCCATAGATAATCTTCAAATTGTTTCATTGATTGTCGATACGCAAGCGCCAAGTGTGCCTTCAGGTTTGGCTGCCTCAAACACTTCTGATACGGGAACGACACTTTCCTGGACAGCCTCTACAGACAATATAGAAGTGACTTCTTATGAGGTTTTCCAGGGTGGAACGAGTATTGGCACTTCGGCCACAACCAGTTTTAACGTGACTGGCCTCACTGCAGAAACTGCTTATAGTTTTGCAGTAAATGCGAGTGATGCTGCGGGCAATACTTCTGCCAACAGTGCAGCTTTGAGTGTAACCACGACAGCTGTTCCGCCCTGTTCTGGTATCAGCAGTTTCCCTTACAGCGAGAGCTTTGATGGGAATACAGGTCTTTGGACGCAGGAAACCAGCGATGATCTCAATTGGTCATTTGATACCAATTCGACACCATCTAGCAATACAGGGCCATCAGCGCCAACTGACGGGTCGAGCTATATGTTTACCGAAGCTTCAGGTAGTGGTAACGGATTTCCCAACAAAGTAGCTTTACTGACCAGCCCATGTGTAGACTTGAGCAGTTTAGGCAATGCTGAACTTAGTTTTGATTACCACATGTATGGAGCCGCAATGGGTACTTTGGAAATGAGAGCCTCTACAGATGGAGGAGCGAATTGGACAACGATCTGGAGCCAAACCGGAGATCAAGGCAACCAATGGTTTTCCCAAAGTGTTAGCCTGGCGGCCTACAGCGGCTCAGTCATCAACCTACAGATCAGCGGTACTACGGGAAGTGATTTTACCAGTGACATGGCCGTAGATAACCTGCAAATTGTTTCATTGATTGTTGACACAGATGCGCCAAGTGTCCCTACAGGTTTAACCGCCTCAAACACTTCTGATACGGGAACGACACTTTCCTGGACAGCCTCTACAGACAATGTTGGCGTGACCTCTTATAAGGTTTTCCAGGGAGGAACGAGTATTGGCACTTCGGCCACGACCAGTTTTAACGTGACTGGCCTCACTGCAGAAACTGCTTATAGTTTTACGGTAAATGCAAGCGATGCTGCTGGTAACACTTCTGCCAACAGTGCAGCTTTGAGTGTAACCACAACAGCTGTTCCGCCCTGTTCTGGTATCAGCAGTTTCCCTTACAGCGAGAGCTTTGATGGGAATACAGGTCTTTGGACGCAGGAAACCAGTGACGATCTCAATTGGTCATTTGATACCAATTCGACACCATCTAGCAATACGGGGCCATCAGCGCCAACTGATGGGTCGAGCTATATGTTTACTGAAGCCACCGGTAATGGGACAGGTTTTCCCAACAAAGTAGCTTTACTGACCAGCCCATGTGTAGACTTGAGCAGTTTGGGTAATGCTGAGCTTAATTTTGATTATCACATGTATGGAGCTGCAATGGGTACTTTGGAAATCAGAGCCTCAACAGACGGGGGGACCAACTGGACAACGATCTGGAGCCAGGCCGGCGACCAGGGCAACCAATGGCTTTCCCAAAGTGTGAGCTTATCGGCCTATAGCGGATCTGTGATCAACCTTCAAATCAGCGGTACTACAGGTAGCAACTTTACCAGTGATATGGCCATAGATAATCTTCAAATTGTTTCATTGATTGTAGATACACAAGCGCCAAGTGTGCCTACAGGTTTGGCTGCCTCAAACACTTCTGATACAGGAACGACACTTTCCTGGACAGCCTCTACAGACAATGTAGGCGTGACTTCTTATGAGGTTTTCCAGGGTGGAACGAGTATTGGGACCTCAGCTACTCCTAGTTTCAGTGTAACGGGTTTAACAGCCTCAACGACCTATAGTTTTGCCGTAAATGCGAGTGATGCTGCTGGTAATGCTTCCGCCAACAGTTCTTCATTGAATGTAACAACAAACGACCCCGCAACCACACCGGTCAACTTCAAAGTGGCCTTTATTGGTGATGCAGGTACCAGCGCAAATGCGGATGCCGTGCTCAACCTGATTTCAGCTGAAGGAGCGGATGCTGTAGTTCATGCCGGTGACATGACGTATAGCAGTAATCCTGGCGCTTTTGAAGCCAATATAAATGCGGTTTTAGGAGCTAACTTCCCATACTTTTGGTCAGCAGGAAACCATGATGATCATGTGTGGAGAGGTGCTGGAAATTTTCAGGAGCTAGGCGAAGCCAGAATGAATCGTTTGGGTATTCCCTGGACTGGTGACTTAGGAGTAGCTTCGACATTTACCTATCAGGGTATTTTCTTTGTGGCAGCAGCCCCTCAGGAATTGGGTCAGACGCAAACTTCAGCCGGAAACCACATAAAAAATTCACTTGCAGGGAACAACGCTGACTGGAGTATCGCTTATTGGCATAAAAACCAAACCCTCATGCAATTAGGAGGTAAGGGAAATGAGGCAGGATGGCCTGTTTATGAAGAGTCTAGAAAAGGTGGTGCCTTGATAGCCACGGGTCATGAACATTCTTATGCACGATCTCATGAAATGTCGGATATGCAGAATCAGGGAGTATCGACTACATCTAACACGGTAACGCTTAAAAAAGATAATCCGGCAACCACAGGTGTGGATGAAGGCAGGTCTTTTGCATTTGTTTCCGGACTGGGAGGTCAGGGTATTCGAGTTGCCACAAATAATAAACAAAACAACCCATGGTGGGCAAGTACTTATTACGATGGCAATGGAGGACAGTTTGCTGCCTTGTTTGGTGAATTCAACTACAACGGTGACGCAACCTTAGCTCACTTTTATTATAAGGATATTGATGGTGTTGTTGTAGATGACTTTTTTGTCAGAACAGAAGTTGAGTCCGGTAGTGCCAGTCTTAGAGGTTCTAATCCTGAAAATGAACAGAAAATTGATGTTAATGATGATAATACGGTTTCTGTTTATCCAAACCCTTTCAATGGAGCCTTTACAGTCAACTATGAGCCGGATTGGGTTGGAGGCAACTTACGCGTTCTAAGTTTGAATGGAGCTGTTATTTATCAAACCGAATTGATAAGCGAAAACAAGTTAACTGTAGCTGATTCTGAATTTAAAAGAGGCTTTTATCTGTTAGTCATAACGAAAGGAAACAGGACCTATCGTTCGAAAATTATTAAACAATAATTCTCATGTACAAGAAAGAGACTACATCAAAAGTATCTGCATAAGAAATGGGCAGGCTCCAATTATTGGAACCTGCCATTCCTATTCTCCTTTTGATGTAGTATCTCTTTTTTGAAATTAATTTCAACTTAACCAAACTTAATTAGTATGAATTTTAAGACAATTAGAATTGCTTCGATTGTGCTATTTGCATTTGCTTTTCAAACATGTAACGATGAGCAGAATGTAGAGCTAAACAACAGTGAAGTTTCTGATCAGGAACAATTACAAATCTCAGATCGATGGGGTTATGAGGATGAAAATGGCTATGAAACCAGAAATGCCAGGTTAGCGAGTCCACCTGTCCATTGGTCCTATGATGGAGCAACAGGCCCTGATTTTTGGTCCACTCTTTCTCCGGATTTTGTTTTATGCTCCGAAGGAAACCGTCAATCGCCAATTGACCTTTCGACAAACTCAGAGGATGAAGATGACGGAGATCAAATTGAATATCACTATTCAGTAGGACCTTTACTCATTGAAAACAATGGCCACACTATAGTTTTTAGCTCAACCCCACACCAGAATTATATCACTTTGGGTGGAACCCGCTACGATCTTGCCCAGTTCCACGGACATGCGTCAAGCGAGCATACGGTAGATGGTACATCTTTCCCATTGGAATTACATTTTGTACATGCAAATCCATTGGATAATTCAGATTTATTGGTCATTGGATTGTTAGTGGAACAAGGAAGTACGGCCACTAGTTTTACTGGCTTCTGGAACAATTTTCCAGCCCATGAAGGTGATGAAGTAGAAGTAAGTGACGTTAATATTTTCAGCCTTTTACCAACAGATAAATCCGTGTACAACTATTCAGGATCGCTGACCACACCTCCATGCTCAGAAGGTGTGAATTGGAATGTGCTGACTAGTACGATAGAAATGTCTGCTAGTCAGATCAGTTCTTTTTCAGTCATTTACGATCATAATTTTAGGCCTATTCAGGATCTTAATAACCGACCAGTAGTGATATTGGAAGGTGATGATGATGACAATTCATGAAAGTGACCAGGACGGAACTAGCCCGACTTTGTTATGTTAGAATCAACTGCTTTCTTGTGTCTCTATAGATAGCATTTTTCATGAAGCGGTCAAATTAACATAACAAGTGCTTAGTTGATATTGAGGTAATTCGAATCGAGGGGATATGATAAATGTTCAAAAAGGAAGACCGGCTGGAGCGTAAAACCTTCATCAAGGAATAAAATAGGATAGCCTACGTTTTAGATATTGAAGACCTATGTTGTACGTTGACAGCATAGGTTCTTTTTTTTAACTACATTTAGAATTGTTCTAAAACCAATCATATGTTTCGACATTATCTAAAAATAGCTCTTCGGAACCTCTCCCGTAACAAAGTATTCTCAATTATCAATATTCTTGGACTAGCCGTAGGTATGGGTGTTTGTCTGTTGATCTATCAATATATTCATTTTGAGTTGAGCTATGATGACTTTCATCAGAATACAGAGAATATCTATAGACTCACCCGAGAAGATCGTAGGGGAGGCGAAATTATCGATCGAGGCGTGAGTGTTTCCGAGCTTCTAGGGCCAGTGGCACTGGAAAGCATGCCTGAAATCAAGAAAATGGTTAGGGTGCACGATTCGTTTGAGGAATTGGTTTTTACTACCGTAGACAAGAGCAAGGTTTTCCAGGAGGCTAGGTATTGGTATGTAGATTCTAATTTCCTGGATGTTTTTGCTTATCCGGTCAAGTATGGAGATATGGAAACAGCGCTTTCAGAACCCCATCATATGATCATCACAGCAGAAGTAGCTGAGCGATATTTTGGTGATCAAAACCCTGTAGGAAATGAAATCGTGGTGCATGGCGGTAGGCTGAGTGGGACCTTCAGTATAAGTGCTGTCTTAGAGCAGCTGCCTGCCAACAGCCATTTTCAATTCGATTTTCTCATGCCGATGGATTTTTTAACAACGCACTGGCGAATGTATCGGGATGGGGATGGATGGGATTGGTACAATTTCGCCACGTATGTAGTACTCGAGGAGTCATCTAACTTACCAGATGTAGAAACGAAATTCGATGATCTAATTGTAAAGCACATTGGGGATGCACTTGCACCGAATGAGGAGTCGGTAAATATTCATCTTCAATCACTTACCGATATTCATCTCAAATCTGATTTTCCGGATGAATTGACGGAAAATATGGGGAATGAGCGACAGATCTATTTTTATTTAATGATTACAGTTTTTATCCTGATTATCGCTTGGGTAAATTATATCAACCTGTCTACCGCTCAGTCGCTGCGCAGAATAAAAGAAATTGGTGTCAGGAAATCAATTGGTGCATTCAAAAGGCAGCTTGTATGGCAATTTATGGTTGAAAGTTTGATGCATAATGTTATCGGAGCAGCCTTTGCCATCCTTTTTGCCTATTCATGTCTTCCTGTACTCAATGATCTTATTGGCTATCATTTGGAGCTAAGCTTGCTAACATCGATCTGGTTTTGGTGTGCCTATTCGCTCATCATTTTATTTGGTACTATGCTCGCCGGGGCCTATCCTGCATTCGTAGCATCTGGCTTTGAATCTATTGGCATGCTGGGGACAAAAAAAATGACTGCTGCAGGAAGTACGCATTTTCGTAAGGGACTCATTGCATTTCAGTTTCTGATCTCCATTTTACTGATCTCCGGCACCTACGTGGTGCACCGTCAAACCCAATTCATGATGCAGCAAGAACTTGGAGTAAATATGGAACAAATACTTGTCGTCAATGGACCCAGAGTGATTCTTGACAAAAAACAAGAAGACCAGCTTCCATTTTTTAAGACCTTTCGGAACAATCTTGTCGCCCATCATTCGGTTGTTGATGTTTCTGGTTCTAGTCATACACCTGGCCAGAGATTTAGTTGGGTTGGGGAGTTGAGGAAACTGGGAACTCCACGAGATGCATATACCAATGGTTATGTGGTATTCACCGATGCTCACTTTGCAGATACCTACGATTTGGAGTTTGTTTCTGGTACCGGCTATACAGCGGGCATGACATCATACGAGGATGGATTGATTATCAATGAATCTGCAGTAAGAGCCTTCGGATTAGAGTCACCAAATCAGGCATTGCGAGAAAAATTGATCGTTAGTATTGGAGATACATTACGAGTCTTAGCTGTGGTAAAGGATTTTCATTGGCAATCTCTTAAGGATAATCATTATCCAATGGTTTTTGCGTTGCATCAGTTTGATAATGCAGTATTCTCAGTCAAGTTAAATACTTCTGATTTTAGCGAAAGCATTGCACATATCGAATCCGCTTTCTATCAGGCATTTCCAAATGATCCCTTCACCTACTATTTCCTCGACGAATCTTTCAACCGCCAGTATCAAACCGACCTCCAGTTTGGAAACCTCTTTGCTGCCTTTTCTGGTTTAGCGATATTCATCGCTTGTTTAGGTCTTTTTGCTTTGGTATCATTTTCGGCAACTTTAAGAATGAAAGAAATCGGAATCAGAAAGGTACTCGGAGCCAGAGTCGTCCACTTAATGGGTTTATTATCTAAAGAGTATCTAGCGTTATTACTTTTGGCTAACGTGGTGGCTCTTCCTGCAGTCTGGTATTTGGGGAGGAGTTGGCTCGATAATTATGCTTTTAAGATCGATCTGGGTGTTGATCTGTTTCTTATTCCTGGATTATTGCTTTTGGCAATATCTATCCTGACGGTGAGTTATCAAACGTATGCTACGGCCAAAGCCAATCCAGTTGATGCCTTGCGGTCGGAGTGATTGCGTACTACTAATCAATAAATGACCTAATTATGCTTCAGCACTACTTCAAAGTTGCCCTTCGCAACCTCACACGAAACAAAGTATTCTCCTTTATCAATATCCTTGGACTTGCGGTAGGTATGGGTGTTTGCCTCTTGATCTATCAATATATTCATTTTGAGTTGAGTTTTGACGACTTTCATGAGAATGGTGAGGGTACTTACAGAATTGTTCAGTCCTATACTCAATATGGAAATGACGAAGGAAGTGATGTAGAAACAACCTACTTGACAGGCCCTGTGGCCAAAAATGAAATTCCTGAGATAGCTGATTTTGTCAGGGTACATTCTCAATATGGGGTAACCGTGATTGCCAACACGGAGACTGGAGTTCCATTTGAAGAAGAAGAAATACTGTATACAGATAGTAACTTTTTGGAGATGTTTAATTTTCCATTGAAATCAGGCAATCCAAGCTCTGTTTTCAAAGATAAATACAGCATAGTCATATCTGAACGAACTGCTATTAAGCACTTTGGTAATGAAGACCCGATTGGTAAGGTTTTGAATGTGAATGGCGGGTGGGCTATTGCTGATTTTTCTGTTACAGGAGTACTCGCAGAATTGCCAGGTAACAGTCATCTGCAATTTGATGTTCTGATGCCTATGAGCATACTACTTGAAGACGAACAATATACTGGAGATGGAGGGGAGGACTGGACCAATTTTGTGACTTATGTGAAATTGACGGATTTCTCAGATCGAATAGCAGTAGAAAAAAAAATAGCACAGTCAATCACTACATTGAGATCAGAACCATTGATCAGTGGAAATTATGAAGTCGAGGTTAGTCTTCAACCTTTGGATGAGATTCATTTGGGCTCTTCTGAAATTGGAGATCCGATCACCAAAAATGTTGGTGACCTGGACAATATCAAAACTTATTCAATTATTGCCATTTTCATTCTTCTAGTTGCTTGGGTCAACTATATCAACCTATCTTCAGCGCGATCCATGCAGCGTGCTACTGAAGTTGGTATTCGCAAATCTATTGGCGCTTTTAGAAGACAAGTGATCAGTCAGTTCTTAGTAGAGGCCGCATTAACTAATGGACTATCTATGATTTTAGGCTTTGGGATTGCCTATATGCTACTACCATTTCTAAATGAGTTGATGGGATTGTCCTTGATTCTTGATGTGGCTACTCAATATCAATTTTGGATAATAGTTGCCCTAACATTAATTATTGGAACGGTTTTATCGGGAGCTTATCCCGCCTTCATTCTATCCTCATTCAATGCTGTCGGTATGTTTATGCGAGGGCCTGTCAAACGGAAAGGATTCAGTTTGAGGAAAGGTTTGGTTGTTTTTCAATTCGTTACATCCATTTTGCTCATTGCAGGTACTTACTTGATTTATAACCAAGTTTCACACATGAAAAATTCTGAGAATAATATGGACATGGATCAGGTACTTGTAGTGAGAGGACCACGAGTAGGTATCGATTGGGACCAGATGCAACCAAAACTCGAAACTTTTTATAACAAACTGAAAAGTCACCATTCCATATTAAAAACTACGGGATCTGGAAGTATCCCTGGTAAGGGGTTTGATTGGCGCACAGGCATCCATAGAGTGGGACAAAGTGAGGAGGAAGCAGAGTCTACTAGTATCGTGTTTGTGGATCATTATTTCACAGACACTTATCAGTTAGAACTGTTGGCAGGCTCACCTTTTCTAGAAGAAGGGTCGTTTCGATCTGGTGTTTTGATAAATGAAGCAGCCCTCAACGCTTATGATATCAAGTCCGCAGATGACGCGATAGAAGAAAAACTGGTGCTAAATGGTGATACCTTAAAAATCTTGGGAGTAGTCAAAAACTACCCTTGGGCATCTTTGAAAGAAAAGCATGAACCTTTTATTCTTGGACTTTATGGTAGTGCAATGACTTATTTTTCTTTGCGAATAAATCCAGCCAATATTCAGAAAACCCTGGCTCATGTAGAGCAAGTATATAGACAAATATTTCCAGGTAACCCATATTCTTACTTCTTCCTAGATGAGTCTTTTAACCGCCAATATCAAGCTGATCTCCGGTTTGGAAATCTCTTTGCCGCCTTTTCAGGATTGGCAATATTTATCGCTTGCTTGGGTCTTTTTGCTTTGGTATCTTTTTCAGCTACACTAAGAATGAAAGAAATCGGAATCCGAAAGGTATTGGGCGCAGGTATTGGCCATCTAATGGGACTTCTTTCCAAAGAATACATGATACTCTTGCTAATTGCGAATGTAGTAAGTGTTCCGATCACTTATTATATCGGATCGTCTTGGTTGGATAATTATGCTTTTAGGACAGAATTGTCAATTGAGTTCTTTCTAATCCCTGGCATTATCCTCTTAGCTATATCGCTTCTTACAGTTAGCTATCAAACCTTCGCTACGGCCAAAGCCAATCCAGTTGACGCCTTGAGGTCGGAGTGATTATTCAATAAATTTAAGTGCTACAACTTTTAATAACCCTTCCGGACCACCGAGTAATTCTATAACTAAAGCATCTCCTGGTCGGGCCAAACTGAATGCTTGATTCAGGTCTAGTATCTTGGTAGGAGCAAGGCCTTTGTCTATGATTTTTATCAGGGACCGACGATCCCGAACCAGGTTTATCCTCATTGCGGTACCTTGAGCTGCAATTTTTTCGGCGAGGTCTTCCCTAATTGTATAACTCAGAATTGAGCTGT
Organism: Reichenbachiella sp.; assembly: GCF_039944555.1. Lineage (GTDB taxonomy): Bacteria > Bacteroidota > Bacteroidia > Cytophagales > Cyclobacteriaceae > Reichenbachiella. The sequence goes on from NZ_JBDUYN010000001.1 coordinate 61,971, forward strand.
CTTTTTTATTTGCCAAATCCGAGTAGCTGATACCCTGTGAAAATTCTATTGCTTCTCCGTTAAAATAAAAGACAAGTCGATCGTCTTTTTGTGCTGAGTTGCAATTGCTGAAAACCAAAATGAAACCGAGGAATAAATTGATACAGAGTTTGTTTGAGGAACTAGGGTTTTTTGTAAAGGCTTTCATGTTTTGAAAGTTTATGGTTCAACAAGCAAACTAAGCCCCAAGAACTGAAACTAATAGCAACAGAGATTAGACGGCTATTTATGGAAACCATACTACCGAGTTGCAGTCAGTCGTCATTGAGATCATAAGCCAAAAAAAACATTTGGCCAACGATTTAATCCACTTCGCCAAAAACTTACAACCTTGACTATTCTCAGGCGGTTTTAAAGCCAAAACATAACTTTAAAACCCTACAACAATGAGAAAGTCATTACTTGTAATTCTACTACTTATAGTTACACAGCCTATCTGGGCACAAAAGAAGTTTGAAAAGGATATTAAAGAAGCACTCTATATCCATGATACCGCATCTACCTTATCTAGTGAACTGGTAGCGCGAGAAGCCTTTCAAAAATTAACCAATAAATACCCTAATGAATGGCTTGGATTCTACTGGCTGGCCTATTTGAATACTCAAATTGCCAGGCTTGATGGTATCGTCGATGATTTCCCCAAAGATCTGGATTCAAAACAATTGATCAGGGAATCCCTCGATTTGCACAAAAAGTCTTACAAATTGAAGAAGAATAAAACAGATGCAGAAGAATCTGATTTTCTGGCCTTGGAAGGTTTTATCTATGGTTGGTTTTCTTATCGTCTGGCAGAAAACGAAGAACAGAAAAGCCAATATGATGTCAAGAAGATAAGCAAATACAAGAAGGCTATAAGCCTCAATCCAAAAAATCCATTGATGTACGTATTGGCTGCAACACCACTGGCTCGAAGTGAGGACTATAATGATATCCTGGCATCGCTCGCTCTATTTGATGCTGCAGAGAGCACTTTTAATCAGGCAGAAAACCGTGGTATGACTACCTATTGGAACAAGGACTTTATTGGGTACTGGCGATCTCAGGCAGAAAAAAATCTGGAGAGGGCGTTAAGCCAATGATTCATTGATACATTAGCTCATTGCCTCATTGATAGAATATTTCAAGAAATCATCATACAGTGATGGTTATAGAGTGATTATGGTTGTTAACCATAAGAGTGGCGTGTGGGAATAAGGCGTAGCCATATTTTCACCGCCATTCAATAAATTTGAACTAAGCCGCCCAAACAGGAGTATTAAATAAATGACCTTATCCAGAATCAAACAGAGTCCACTGATAATATCCATCCCTTTTTGGTTGCTATTCATGGCCATTGATCTTCTGAAAAAGACCAACCTCAATTTTGGAAGTGGGTTTTTTCTGTATTACTATTTGCCAGGTCTGATCTTGTGGATGCTGCTGACAGATCCGGTCTATCGACTTTCAAAGAGGTTCAAGAAGCAAAAAATTGGCATAAGATTACTCTTGATAGGGTTGTCAGGACCCATAATAGGTTTTACAAAGGCCTGGTTAAATGTCCTAATTAGTGCAGGCCTCGGAAAGTTACTGACGAGTCAGCCCTTTGAGTTTGGTTTTCCCAAGCAGTTTTATGTGATGGAAGCCACCATTATAGCCTGGATACTTCTAATTGTATTCCTTTTTATTGATATCTATGCCGATTATCAAAAAAGGCTCCTAGCCATCACCAGGTTGCAAACCGATCTAAAAAATGCCGAATTGAACGCGCTGAAAATGCAAATTCAACCTCATTTTTTATTCAATACGCATAATGCCATAGCAACGCTCCTAAGGTCAGGAAAGACAAAGCCAGCGCTCGATATGTTACTAAAGCTGAGCGACCTGTTGCGAGTCTCACTGAATAGTTTTGATCATCAATTAATTCCATTACGCGAAGAGATCGCTTTTGTAAAGAATTATCTGGACATAGAAAAAGTGAGATTTGAAGATCGTCTTACTATTGAATACGATATTAGTGAAGAGGTATTGGATCTTGAAGTTCCGGTATTCAGTTTTCAGCCATTGATTGAAAATGGAATAAAACATGGTGTAAGCAAAAATATGAACGATTCATTGATTAAGATTTCTGCCATTCAGGATAATGGGCATCTTACCATCAAGATTTTCAATACCGGGGAATGGCAGTCCAAAGAATCTGAAGATGGAGGGATAGGCTTGTCCAATGTACGAGGTAGATTGGAAAATCTATTTGAGGACCAGGCATCATTGGACATGAAAGAAATAAACGATGGGGTTGAAGTCGTATTGACTTTGCCGAGTAAAAAGCACAAAGTTAGCTGATATGAGAGCGCTGATCATAGATGATGAGAAACAGGCCAGGGAAGGGGTAAAGATACTGCTAAGCTCGGTTTCGGAAGTTCAACTTTTGGATGAAGCCAAAGATGGAGAGGAGGCCATTGAGAAAATCAACAGCTTGAAGCCGGATCTGATTTTTCTTGACGTTCAGATGCCAGGTATCAACGGGTTTGATGTATTAGGAAGCATTGCTGAGGAAGATCTACCGGTCGTTATATTTATCACCGCTTATGACAAATATGCATTAAAAGCATTTGAAGTCCAGGCACTGGATTATCTATTGAAACCATTGGCTGAGGACAGATTCAAAATAGCTCTCGACCGGGCAATTATGCATTTTAAAAACAAAGAAGAATCTGGCCAGGATAAAAAACTTAAAAACCTGATTGAAGACTATCAGCAAAGGCATGAGGACGACAGTTTGGTCCAAAATAGGAGAAAGACACAAATGATTGTCAAGGCATCAGGAAAAATTCATTTCATTAAAACTGATCGGATTAGTTGGATTGAAGCCATGGATTCCTATGTAAAAATACACCTCTCGGATAAGACGCATATCGTCAAAGCGTCCTTACAATCGATTGAAGAAAGGTATCCTGGTGCCTTTATTAGAATTCACAGATCGTCGTTGGTCAATGTGGACAGCATTCGATACATCGAACCCTATTACAATGGAGATTTTTTTGTGACGCTTGATGGAGATGTCAAGCTGAAAGGAAGTCGAAAATTTAGAATGAACTTACCAGAAATGTTATGAAAAATAAAATAATCATTGCCACGCTACTTGGATGCCTGTATTTCCCGTGCTCGGCGCAGGAAATAGATCGGGCGGTCGCAAAAAAATTCAAGGATATCCCATATTTACTCAGTACGCCTGAGAATTATACTGCAGACCAAATTTATCCAACCATAATATTCCTTCATGGAGGAGACAGATCCAATACCAAACACCACCCGAGTAAGTATGCGAAACGGGCAGAGATAGATTTCCCATTTATCGTCATTGCCCCATCCTGTACAGGTGGGTGTTCGTGGTCAAGTGTGGATCTGGAGGGACTGTTCAAACAAGCATCTGCCGACGTGTCAATTGATCCTAGTCGGGTGTATTTGACCGGTTACAGCATGGGAGGAGCTGGCACCTGGGCCAACCTGAAAAAGATCCATCATTTGCTCGCCGCTGCGGCTCCTCTGGCTCCGGCAGGTGGAAATACATCAAATCTCTGTGTCGCAAAAGACCTACCGATCCGAGTATATCATGGCACAGCCGATTATGGTTACAAAAACAGCCAGAAAATGGTGAAAGCACTTAATGATTGCGGTGCGAGTCAAGTCGAACTTGTTCCGTTAGAAGGCAAGGGGCATGGAATATGGCCCGGTATATTTTCTGATCAGACTTTCTATGATTGGTTGTTGAGTAAGAAAAAGTAACCTCAGAGGTTATTCTATCTCGTAAGTGTAATATCATTTCTTTCTTCTAAGAATGTTGAGGTGTGACGCATCCGGCTGACTCCATAGGATTCATAAAACCCAGGGGTAATTATGAGATATGATTTTATTGCCTTAATTTCAAATGTTTTACTTAAGTGTAAATATTCAATATTGAAATTTTAGCATACGATCTAAATCATTTAAACAACCCCAAATCGAACCATAATGGCAGCCTCTGAGATATCCAATGACAAAGGATTAATAAACAGATTACTAGGTATAATTGAAAACGTAGGAAATAAACTGCCTGACCCGGCTGTATTATTTCTCATCTCTATGATCATTGTATGGGTCCTCTCTGCGCTACTGTCCTCAGTAGAATTTACCGAAATCAACCCAAGAGATGGGTTGCAAATTCAAGTTCAGAATATGCTGACAGGAGCTGCTTTGACCACTTTTCTTTCCCAAATGGTCAACATCTTTACCAGTTTTGCTCCCCTCGGCGTGGTGCTCGTCGCTATGTTGGGAGTAGGTGTGGCTGACGGATCTGGTTATATCCATACGGCGATAAAGATGATGCTCAGTAAAACTTCAAACCTGCTGCTGACCCCTATGGTCGTGTTTGTTGGTCTTGTGTCTCATTCAGCGATAGATGCGGGATATGTTCTGGTGATTCCATTGGGTGGCATCATATTCCACGCAGCCGGCAGACATCCGTTGGCTGGCATTGCAGCCGCCTTTGCCGGAGTATCCGGAGGTTTTAGTGCAAACCCACTTCCTTCTGCTGTCGATCCATTGCTTCAGGGATTTACACAACCAGCTGCTCAAATCATAGATCAATCCGTACTGGTTAATCCATTGTGCAACTATTACTTTACCGCAGCCTCGAGTTTTTTGATTACGCTTTTCGGATGGTATGTCACAGATAAAATTATTGAACCCCGATTGAATAAAAACAATCCTGTCGATAGCGATTGTGAAGACGCACTTGATATGGGTCAATTTACCAATGAAGAGAGAAAGGGATTTTGGATTGCAACATCGGTGACCATAGGTTTGTTTATTCTATTTGTGGCAGCACTGTTGCCTTCGGACTCTCCGTTTAGAGATGCCAATGGTTCGTTGACTTCATTTGCTGCGCCAATTATGCAATCAATCGTTCCTCTCATCCTTCTTTTCTTTCTTTTACCGGGAGTTATTCATGGCTTCGTTTCGGGCAAGTTCAAATCCAGCAAGGACGTCATTGATGTCATGTCCGAGTCCATGAAAGGAATGGCTTACTATGTCGTCATGGCGTTTTTCTGTTCACTATTCATTTATGCCTTCGGAACCTCCAATCTGGGAGCACTTTTAGCAATTAAAGGTGCCAATTTCCTCAAAGCACTTAACCTATCCGGATCAGTAACTATCACGGGGATTATTTTTCTTGCCGGGTTTGTCAATCTATTTGTCGGGTCTGCTTCGGCTAAATGGGCCATGCTGGCACCTATATTTGTACCTATGCTGATGCAATTAGGATATTCACCGGAGCTGACCCAGGCCGCCTATCGGGTTGGGGATTCATCTACAAACATTATTACGCCTCTAATGCCCTACTTTCCACTTGTAGTGGTCTTTTGTCAAAAATATGTGAAAGGTACGGGTATTGGTACGTTGGTCTCCATCATGATTCCCTATTCCATTGGATTATTGGTTTTGTGGACGCTGTTCTTGGTGCTGTTTTGGGTCCTGGGGATTCCTTTAGGCTTACAGGCCAGTTATTTGTATGCGGGCTGATAACCGAAATAACGAACTTAAAAAGATTAGATATTATTAATTGAAAACATGGCAAAAAAGACCATTTCTATGCTTTGAAATGGTCTTTTTTGTTATAAATAAACTATTCAATAATTGAGTATATCAACAGATTCGACCAACCCGTTTAGAAAAAATTTATTAATTATGAGCTGAAGAATAATTTATGAAGCCTGAGGAAAGGATAATCATACAGGAGTTGAAAAAGGGAAACCAGGTGGTTTTTGAACATCTATTCAAAACCTACTATTCGGGTCTTGTGCGCTTTTCAGAGGGCATACTCTTCGATCCATTTATGGCTGAAGACGAAGTACAGCAGCTATTTGTCTATGTCTGGGAAAATGTTCGCAAACTTGAAATCAACACTTCATTAAAAGCCTATCTCTATCAAGCGACAAGAAACCGATGCCTCAATCGGCTCAAATCAATCCATGTGTATGACAAAAACAAAATTCTTTATAGAGAGGGTATATTGAATAGCGGCGAATTGGAATACGTAGAAGATGAAAAAACTCATCAAGCGATACAAGCGGCGCTTAAGCAATTGCCGGATCAACAACAGCAGATCGCAAGACTCAAATACCTTGAAGGTAAAAAGTATGCAGAAGTAGCCGATGTGCTCAACATCTCGGTAAATACAGTCAAGACCCAATTGTCAAGGGCAAAAGCGGGCCTAAGAAAGATTATGGGCAGGACACTTACTTGTTTGCTACTCATTCTCGGGTTATAGCATCCTCCGACATCCATATTCTGACTAAAAGTAGAATTCCCTAATGTTTGTCACCCATTTTTAATCCTTAGTTGTCATAAGAGTAATTAAACAGATTACTGAATATTTGATGACAAAAATTAAGCAAATCATAGATTTTGAAATTCTTCAAAAGAAGATCAACAACACCATCTCTGTTGAGGAGGATTTGATTTTCAAAAATTGGCTGGAAGATGATCAAGCCAACTTGACCTATTTTGAAAATGCTCAGAAATACTATCAAGACGGATCTCATTTTGATCAGAACTCCATAGATAATGAGAAAGCCTGGTCGAATGTAAGTACACACCTAACTACAAAATCAGTCTATTGGAAAAAGGTTAGTGGTTTTGTTATGGCCACAGCCGCGGCGGTTGCCTTACTTCTTATTTCCTATCGTGTAGTTTACAATCCAGATCAGAATCATACTGAGGTAGTAGACCAACAGCAGGAAATAGTTCCGGGGAAAGCCAAGGCCATATTGACTCTGAGTGACGGGACCAGACAAAGCCTGAATGAAGAGCAGTCACTGGAAACCGAAATTGATGGAACCAAGATCCTGAGTGATGGGAAATCGATTTCCTATGCTAATCAGGCCAAGGCCTTGGCTGAATTGAAATATAATCTTTTGGACATTCCTAAGGGAGGGGAATACTTTCTTCAACTCTCAGATGGGACAAAGGTGTGGCTGAATGCAGAAACAACGCTGAAATATCCGGTACAATTTATTGGTGATAACAGAACGGTTGAGTTGGTTGGTGAAGCTTATTTCGAAGTAGCTCATGACAAAAACAAACCCTTTTACGTCAAGTCCGATGACCAAACCATACGGGTGCTTGGGACTTCATTCAATGTATCCTCATATCCCAACGACGAAGACATAATAACTACCTTGCTGGAAGGGAGTGTCTCAGTTTCCGGGTCTAATAATGAAAGCGTCCTTGCCCCCAACGAACAAAGTCGTATGAATAGAATTTCCGGAGAAATTGGCCGACGGGTCGTGGAGGGGCAGGAGTTTGTTCTTTGGAAGTCGGGTAAGTTCTATTTTCAGAACAAGTCAATGGTTGAGATTATGAAGATTTTGGAGAGGTGGTACGATATCGAGGTATTTTATGATAACGAGGCTGTCAAGAACGTCAAGCTCACTGGAGGGTTTCAGAGATATGAAGATTTTGAAAAAGTAAAAATGTTGATTGAGACAACAGAAACTGTAAAAATGATGGTGAAAGGAAAAACGGTAATATTAAAATGAACTAAAGAAATGACAAAGGGAATGCGGCAACATCCCCTTTGTTCATCTAGCTAATAATTAACTAAATGTTTTACTAAAAAAGCAAATTTATGAAAAAATGTACTCATGGGCTCTTTCCCAAGAGCAAAAAACTACTAATCGTGACAAAGCTTACTTTATTTCTCATGTGTTGGTGTGTCGTTCAGGTTTCAGGGAATGTTTATTCTCAGGGGCAGGAATTGCAAATTCACATGGAGGATGTCACGCTGGAGCAAGTGTTTTCTGAAATCAGAAATCAAACAGAGTATGAGTTTCTTTATGATTCGGAACTTCTAGTTGATCAGCCCAAAGTTGATGCTGAGTTTAACCAAATAACTGTGGGTGAGTTTTTAAATCGGATCCTTCCTGAATCTTTAGAGCATATCATTGTGGATAAGACGATTGTGATCAAAAAAAGCACCCGGCCTAAATTCGATACTAACAATTTACCTGAAGATATCGAATTGAAAGGGAAAATTACAGACGAAAATGGTGAGGGCCTTCCCGGCGTAAGTGTTTTGATCAAAGGAACTACAAAAGGTACAGTCACTGATTTAGATGGATATTATTCAATATCGGCACCAGCTGATGCAGTGCTTCAGGTGAGTTACATTGGATACTCATCGCAGGAGATTTTAGTTGGAAATCAAACAGCAATCGATATTTCACTCGTGCCGGATATTACACAACTTGAAGACATTGTCGTAGTTGGCTATGGTACACAAAAGAGAAGTGACATCACGGGTTCGATATCAACTGTAGAGGCGGTTAAAAATATAACTGACAGGCCATTGAACAATGCCGAACAAGCAATTCAAGGCAGCGTTGCTGGTGTGACAGTGGTCAATGATGGTGGAGACCCAACCGCTACTCCAAAAGTAACGATTAGAGGAATAGGGACCACTTCGAACTCAAACCCGCTTTGGGTGATAGATGGTGTGCCACAGCAAGACCCAGCAATTATTTCGACAATGAACCCAGCAGACATAGCATCTATGACTGTATTAAAGGATGCCTCAGCTTCAGCTATTTATGGAGTAAGAGCAGCCAATGGAGTAATCCTGGTGACTACAAAAAGAGGAAAAAGTGGAGAGTTGTCTGTCAATTACAACACGTACTATGGTTTCACAAATGCCTGGAAAAAACCTACGGCTTTAACAGCTACCGAATATGCCGAAATGGAAAACCAGGCGCAAATAAATGATGGAAACACACCATTGGCTGCTTTTAGTGCAACAGATAATCCGGATGGCCGAATTCAAAGAACCAATTGGGTAGATGAAATATTCCAAACAGGCATTGTTCAGAATCATGACCTTTCTGTAAGAGGAGGGGGAGAAAATGCCACTTTCGCTACTTCTTTTGGATACTACAAGAGAACAGGAACCTTGTTAAATACAGAAAAGAGAAGAGTTAATTTTAGGATCAATTCGGATTTTAAATTATCCGACAAGTTAACCGTGGGAGAGAGTATTTGGATGTCTCATACTAACGGCAGGGGCTTAGACCCAACCAATGAAGGCGACGTCTACGAGAATAATATTCTTTTGGCTATATATGCCAACCCTAATGCTTCGGTACGCGAAGCAGATGGCTCCTTCTCCGGACCGGCACCCCTTTCTAGTAATTATGCGAGCGCTTTTGAAGCCAGAAACCCTGTACAGGATTTGACCAATAGTGATATTTCGAATCCAATACTTAACCTAACCGGTAATTTTTTCCTTGCGTATGAATTCAATGAGAACTTGAAGTTCAAATCGACTTTTGGAGTAAATCTGGTTCAGAATACCTATAAGGAATTTCGACCCAGCACACCCAATAGTCCGGCAAATAGTTTGTTCCAATCGCAAGCATCTCAAGTGGATTGGATATCAGAAAACACACTTACGTTTACCAAAACTTTCAATGAAGATCATGACATTACCCTATTAGCCGGGTATACCTTACAGGATTTTTCATTTGAGAGCTTTGGCGTGACTGGTAGTGATTTTGGAAGCGAGGATGACAATGTACGGTTCCTTGGAAACGCCAGGGCATTGGATTTGGCCAGATCAGGGAGCGATATTGGTGAAAAGTCCTTAGTATCATGGCTTGGAAGAGTAAATTATGCCTATAAGGGCAAGTATAGTCTTACAGCAAGTTTGAGAAGAGATGCCACTTCAAGATTGACTAAAGACAACAGAGTAGGCGTGTTTCCTTCTGTCGGAGTAGCCTGGAATATCATTGAGGAAGGTTTTATGCAAAACGTCAGTTTTGTTAGCGACCTGAGGTTCAGAGGCGGTTGGGGTGAAATTGGCAACATAGAGGCACTGAGTTTCTATCCTACAGATGTTCCTTTGGCCAATGTAAGTACCATATCATTCAATGGAGATGAGTCAGTTTCAGCTCAAGCAATAGATGGGATTTCTAATCCTGATTTGGTTTGGGAAAAAACCCAACAGTTAAACCTCGGATTTGATTCTTATTTTCTAGACAACAAAATAAGCCTTAGTGCGGACTATTTTGTGAAAACCACCAAAGACGTTTTACTTCAATTGCCATTGAGTGCTTTGGCTGGTGTTACCGAGGCACCTTTTGTAAATGCCGGTGAAATAGAAAATAAAGGAGTAGAATTAGCGCTCGGTTATCGCAAGGTTGAGGGTGAATTCACCTACAATATCAACGCAAATGTTTCCAGAATCAAGAATGAAGTTACAGCACTTGGACAAGGAGTGACGGAGATTTTGCATACTGGGCCTGATGCTGTATTCAGAAATTCATTTTTCCCATTGAAGTCAGAAGTAGGACAGCCACTGTACTCCTTTTACGTCATTGAATCAGATGGAATTTTTCAATCCGACGATGAGGCTGCAAACTATACACATGCTGACGGTACCAGAGTCCAACCCAATGCAGTTGCTGGTGACCTGAAATTTATAGATGCGAATGGAGATGGGACTATCAATGATCAAGACAGGGTGTATAAAGGAAATGCATTCCCCGACTTTTCATACGGAGTCAACGCTAATTTCAATTATAAGAATTTTGATCTATCGGTGTTTTTCCAAGGTGTAAGTGGTGCCAATGTATATTCTAGCTATAAGAACGTGAGCTTCAACGCCGGTCAAAACCTTTTTAACCGGGATAGCCGAATCTTAGACGCTTGGTCACCTACTAATACCGACAGCGATATTCCTAGATTGACCAAGCAAAATGGCAGTACAAATTTTGATACGGTATCGGATTGGTATTTACAAGATGCTTCCTATCTGCGATTGAAAAATATCACATTGGGATATAGGCTTCCAGCAGAGATATTGGAAAAGGCGAATATTTCTAATTTAAGACTATACGTCACAGGTCAGAATTTACTCACCCTGACAGGATACGATGGCCTCGACCCTGAGGTCGGTGGTCTGGGTGTGGATAACGGAAGATATCCAGCGTCCAGGTCTGTTGTTTTTGGTTTAAATGTTGGGTTTTAAAAGAGATTAAGATGAAAAATTTTATAATATTATTAATAGGACTTGCAATCTTTCCTTCGTGTGATGATTTTTTGGAGAAAGAACCAACCGGTTCGCCTTCAATAGCTAAGTTTTGGGAGTCTGAGGATGATGTGGATGCTGCATTGGCGGCTATCAACAATGTGATGTATGATGGGTCTTTGGACACCAGAAATTTATACTATGGCCGACCTTCTATGTGGCCAATAGCTGCAGGAGATGATATGGTAGTAGGGAAATCAAAAAGTTCGGCACAGCGGATTCATAATTTTGAAATAGCTGGTCCGGAAAAGGACATAGACGTGCTGTGGATTCGAAATTACCTGATCATTAAACGTGCCAATGATGTAATAATCAATGCTCCCGAAGTTCCGGGCCTAAGTCAGGACGAAGTAAATGCTGCGCTTGGTGTTGCCTATTTTTATAGAGGCATGGCACATTTCAATGTGGCCTATCGATATGGAAATCAAAAAATGGGTGTTCCAATAAAAGATGAAAGCAACACATTGGACTTTTTTGTAGAAAGAGCATCCCATGTGAAAGATAACTATGACTTTATAGCTGCCGACCTGGAAAGAGCGGCTGACTTATTGCCTACTTTATCTACGGCAGAAGAAGGTGCGCCGCATCGCTTGGCTGCTTACGCTTTTTTGACTAAAACCTATTTGTATTGGGCAGAATACGATGATACAAAATGGGCTAGTGTGGTTACTACAGCCAATAAGATCATAGGACAAGAGGGCAGGGCTTTGGAAGCAAGTTATGCGGATGTATTTAAAGTAGTAAACAATTATGGGTCTGAATATATCTGGTCGGCCACAGGTTCTGTCAATGGCTCAGGTACTCCTATACCTGGTCAAATGCTTGAAAACGGCGGGTATCAAAATGGAGTAGCGGGATGGGGCTATTTTCACCCAACTGAAGAACTGTATCAGGCCTTTGAATCAGGAGATGAAAGACTAAAAGTTACCCTTCAGGAATATGGAGATGTATTTACCTTCTTGGGAAACACAATGACCTATGCCTCTACATCAAGTACTACAGGATTGCAATTCAATAAGTATATGGATCCCTGGTGTGGATATGCAGATGATAGCCAGCTGCACCCGAATGGAGATTCTAATCCAAGTACTACTTTAAATGTGCCTATTATACGTTTGGCTGATGTGATTTTGATGAAGGCCGAGGCTTTGATTATGCAAGGGCAAAATGCAGACGTAGAGATTAATATGATCCGAAATCGGGCGGGACTTAGTTCATTGGCCAACGCATCGTTGGCACAATTGAAAAACGAACGCCGGGTTGAGCTAGCAGGGGAGCTGAGTGATCGCCATTTTGATTTAATCAGATGGAATGATGCTCAGGCGGTTTATCATCAGGATTTACACGGCCGATCGTATGCTATTACCGATCCCACCGACCCAGGTTTTGATCGAGCAGCTTACACCTTAATTGTTCCCCCAAGAACTGGTGCAGCCAGAACTAATTTTGATCCCAACATACACGATGTTTGGCCAGTGCCTTTCAACGAAGTTGAAATAAGCAATGGTACCCTGGTACAAAACGAGGGATGGTAATCAATAGATTTTAGCAAAAACAAGTGGTGAGTGCGTGAGCGCTAACCGCTTGTTTTCTCATTGTAAACTAAAAATGGCTGAGATAAAAAATATCATCTTTGATTTTGGTGGCGTATTAATCGATTGGAATCCCTTAAATGTATATTCAAAAGCATTTAATGGAGATATTGAAAAGGCCAATTGGTTTTTGAAGCACATTTGTACCACCTCCTGGAATATAGAGCAAGATGCTGGACGAAGTTTAGCGGATGCAACAGAGCTGAAAATCAATGAATTCCCTGAATATGAAGACCTAATCAGAATGTATTATGATCAGTGGGAAGATATGCTGTCTGGTGCGATCCAAGGAACGGTGGATATTTTAGAATCGCTCAGTGCATCACAACGATATAGATTGTATGCGATTACCAATTGGAGTGCTGAGACCTTTCCGATTGCCCAAAGGAAGTATGAGTTTTTAAGCTGGTTTGAAGGTATTATTGTTTCTGGTGAGGTAAAAATGACCAAGCCGGCAAAAGATATATTTCAACATGCCTTCAGAACATTCAAGGTCACTCCTGAATCATCCATCTTTATAGATGACAATCGAGACAATATTGATACGGCCAATCTCTTGGGAATGAAAGGGATATGGTTTGACCATAGTGCACAACTCAAACAAGAACTGAAGACTTTAGGAGTCCTATGAGCTGATCCGAACCCGTAATTTCAAATCCTTAGTCATTGTAAAGAGAGAAGGCTCGCTTTAAAAGCCTACTAAATCATCCGCTCGGTACACCGAGCAAACAAGACTCTATTGTCCAAATAGCGCCTTTTCAAAAAAACTGAACAAAACATATGATTTATAAAGAATTGGGGTTGAAACAAATCCCACCTGCAAAAGATAAGATCACTGATAAGACCGAGATTTCTAAAATGTATACACGTGGTAGACGCAAGATGTTTATCAGCATGTATCTGGGCTATACCGTATTTTACTTTACCAGAAAGAATATGACCCCGGCTTTACCATTGCTTAGCGATAAGTTGGAGGTTGATATTGTTGAATTGGGCATATTGAGTACCGTATTCTACGTGGTATATGGAATAGGAAAATTCATTAGCGGATTATTAGCCGATAGGGCCAATATCAGAACCTTTATGGCTTTAGGCCTGTTTTGTGCTTCTTTCATTCATTTATTTTTTGGTTTTTTAAATAGCCTTTACCTTCTGATTTTCTTTTGGGGTCTAAACGCCGCTTTTCAATCTATGGGATTTCCTCCCATTGCCAAAGGCATGGTGCACTGGTTTTCGCCCAGAGAGCGAGCGACCAAGTGGACGATAATGTCGTCTTCACATACTGCGGGCACCTTTTTGATAGGAGTGATCGTAGCAGGATTGCTAACCCTGTATCATCAAGGATGGGTGAACTGGCAATCGATCTTTTATATACCGGGTATTTTAGGAATGGTCTGTTCTGTATTCCTGCTTTTCAATCTACTGGATAGGCCTGTATCCCTTGGCCTCCCCGAAATAGAAAAATACAATAACGATGTGCTTCCCGTCAAAATCATTGAAAAGACGATGTCTCACTGGCAAATTCTTAAGAAACACATCTTTACGAATCCCTACCTGTGGCTTCTATCCATTGCAAGTACTTTTATTTATGTTATTCGATTTGGTACCCTCGATTGGGGCACTAAGTTTATGTACGATGTCAAAGGCATGGATGAAATTAGCGTAGCTATTTTTTGGACGTTGATGCCATTAGCGGGAATGCCGGGTGGCATCATTGCGGGATACATAGCCGATCGATTTTATCAGGGAAGGTGCACGCCAATCAATCTAATTTATCTGACACTTTTGGCGTTGAGCATTACTGGCTTCTATTTTTATGCCGGACCGGATCATTATATTCTTACCGGAGTCTTTCTTTTGGCCATGGGCTTTTTTGTAGATGGCCCCCAGAATTTGGTCAGCGGGGTTCAGGCCTCTCGTGTTACAGTCAATGAAGCCATGGGTACTGCGTGTGGTTTTGGAGGCCTCTTTAGCTATATAGGAGCGGCGCTTTCAGGAGTAGGATTGGCCTACATTACCAAGCATTTTGGTTGGGGAGCCATGTATGGTTCATGCGTGGCCTCTTGTGTAATTACTGCCATTTTAGTTTCATTTACCTGGAAAAAGGAAAAAATAGATCGGCAAAACAACTAGTCTGTCAAATATGAGGTGCACTTCTGATGGGAAGGGTAGGTGCGCTTCATTTTTTACCGTTTCTGGTTTTAAGACATATCGCTGGTTTCAAGAATGTGATTCGTTTTGAAGCTTAGTTTGAAAGAGAACTTAGAGCCCTTACCTAATTCGCTTTCAAGAGAGATGTCGCTACCAAATAGATTGAGTACATGCTTAGTGATGGCAAGCCCCAGACCGGAACCACCGTACTTACGAGTCGTATTAGAATTGGCCTGGGTAAAATTCTCGAAGATAGCCTCCTGCTTATCCGGTGGTATGCCAATGCCTGTATCCTCAATAATGAATTTTAGCTTAACCTTTTTATGCCCCTTTTTCAGCATTCTAATTCTTAATTTTACGTCACCCTCTTCGGTAAATTTGATTCCATTGCTTATTAGGTTATTCAATATCTGAGAAAGCCTTCCCGGGTCGCCAATCAGTTGTTTTGGAATGTCGTCATCAACGTCCAGCGAGAAATCTATTCCTTTGCTGCGAGCTTGAACGCCGTATCCATCACTTATTCCTTTGATAAGGAGATTCATATCGAATGGAATTGACTCCAATTCTAATTTCCCGGATTCAAGCTTGTTCAGGTCGAGGATGTCATTCAGCAGGGTAAGTAAGTTCTCTGCCGAAAACTTCAGCATATTCAAATTCTCTGCCTGTTCCGGACTCGGGTCATCCTCCATCAAAAGATAGATAGAGCCAATGACCACATTCATAGGCGTCCTGATCTCATGACTCATCAGTGAGAGGAAATCCGATTTGGCCTGGGCGGCCGCCAAGGCGTTCTTTTTTTCTATCTCAATAATTGCGTTCTTCTTTTCAATTTCCTCGTTTTTGTTTCTGAGTACATCCATTGTTCGTGCCTTGGAAAGATAGGCCCAATACAGGAGGATAAGAAAAACTGTAATCGCTAGGGTTACCCCAATTGAAACATTTCTCAGCGTGGTTTGAAATTCATTCTCCTGACTCAACAACTCAATTTGCTGTTGCTGCTTTTCGTAGTTGTATTTTGCTTCTATCTCTTTGATGTTGCTAGTCATCTCATTTTTTAGTACGGTGTCTTGTAAGGCCGTAAATCTTTCGTGATAGTCGAGCGCTTTAGCATACGCCGCGGTGGTTTTGTAAAGTGAGGACAGGTTAATCAGGGACTCCAGAATTACATTTTTCGCATCCAGGTGCTCACTGATTTCCAGGGCCAGAAGTAGTTTTTCCTCTGCCTTCGCTGTGTTTTGTTGTAGTAAATAGGTCTTTCCCATAATCAGAGAAGTCTCAGACATCCCTTTTGTATTTTCCTCAGATTCGAAATAGTCAAAGGCAAATTGTGAATGTGACAGAGCCTTGTCAGCCTCCTTCATATACAGGTACATTTCTCCTAGTCCCCAGTGTACGTAGGCAAGACCTTGGTTATCATTGAGTATTTCCAGCAGCTCCTGTGCAGTCGAATAGAAATAAAGTGCCTGGTCATAATCAGCCATTTGTAGATGCAGGGCGGCAACTTGCGTCATGGAGTAAGCGATACCGAGTGAATCTCCGAGCTCTTTTTCAATCTGCAGAGATTTGCTGTGAAACTCCAGAGATTTTGTGGTGTCGCCCAAGCTTTGATAGACCATACCGCAATTGTTGTAGATTCTGGCCAGACCTTCTTTTGCCTGAATTGAGCTATATAAATCAAGCGCTTCAAGCCAATATGTAATCGCTATTTCATGATTGCCCTCTATATCATACGATATGGCCAGACTATTCAATGCATCCGCCTTACCGTGAGTATAATTAATGTCATCCGCTAATTGAATCGCTTGCGAGGAAAATTGTCTGGAGGAATCAAGGTCGATGAAGGCGTATTCAAACCCCAATTTGGCTAATAGCGCTACGCGCGCTGAGTCTGTTTTAGTCTCTTCCAAATATGATTTAAGGGAATCTTTAGGCTGGGCATAGCTATATCCACAGCATAATAATGCAATCAGGATATAAGCTGACAGTTTTTTCATTAGGATTGTTGGGGAATAAACCTTACGTAAATTCAAAAAGATTTTTTAGGTGAAAAAGCAAAAAAGGGATTATTCTCTGATGTACTGTGAATTGTACTAATCAGTCCTCTTCTCGTCCAATTATTTCTAATAGAAGAACGCGTTTTTAGCTAAAAAAATTATGTGTGGGGAGTAATAAGATGAAAGAGGATGGTGTCTTTAACCTCCAATGGTATATTCTAAGAACCCAATTGAGTACTAATATTACTTCTTAGTCTCCCAATTGCTCGAGCAATTCTTGAGCTTCACGGTATTTGAAGTCACCGAATTTGAGTTGCAGGAGTTGTTTTTGCACATTTTCTATATTGCCCAGTTTAAGGTATCCCATACCTAAGTACCAGATGGCTTGCTCATTATATTCGCCAAAATCACGAAATTGTTCGAACAACTCAACCGCTTTGGTTGGTTGGTTCAAGGCTAAATGGCTAACTCCTTTGTAGAAAATCATTTCTGTATATTCTGGTTCGTTTTTGTCGATTTCCTCAAAATCCAGGATAGCCTCATTGTAGTTGCGATTAGAATAGTTTTCCATCCCCTTTTTAAAATTGTTGGTGATGTTTCCGCGAGTGGTCACCAGATTGGGATAGGGATCAAAGTAAGCCACAAAAAGCTCTTCATTGGAAGTTGATCTATCGAAGAAAAGGTAGATTGAGGTGACGAGTAATGCTAATGAAGCCGCAGCCCCAATATAATACCACCTACTTTTTTTATTCGGTCTTTCGAAAAGCTCGGTATGATATTGCTTTAACTGTCTTTTTAACCCCTCGCTTACTACACCATCAACTATGTCTTTTTGAAGAACCACAAGCTCAGCCAGTTCAGTATTGGTTTCCAGCTCCTTCTCAAATGCCTGATGTTCTCCAGAATCCAGTTTTCCCTCCAGGTATCTCTCTATTCGGGCG
Organism: Reichenbachiella sp.; assembly: GCF_039944555.1. Classification (GTDB taxonomy): domain Bacteria; phylum Bacteroidota; class Bacteroidia; order Cytophagales; family Cyclobacteriaceae; genus Reichenbachiella. The sequence goes on from NZ_JBDUYN010000001.1 coordinate 79,786, forward strand.
ATATCGTTTAGACTGTCTTTCAATTTTTACTCAAGCCGTTTTGTTGACACAACACTATTAATTGCTGCATACATCGGTATTTTTTGTTTTTTGCTGCTTGTTCACTCCCTAACCCTAATTTAACCATGATTTCCTTCATGGAGCATTTAGCATAGTAGTAATCAATTAATATTTCCTGGCAGCCCTGGCCCAATTTGTTAATGAGCGTTTTGAGTAAATGGCTTTTCTTTTCATTCTCCATTTCAACCCCATCCTCCAATTCGGTGTAGGTCTCAGTATCAATTTCTATTGACAATTGATGAGAACGTTTTCTTAGTTCTTTTAGCCATATATTTCTTGCTATTGCATACAAATAGGTCTTTATGGCGGCATCTCCTCTAAACCGCTTTTCTTTGATGTGATGATAGAGTACGACTAAGGCTTCCTGGAAAACATCCTCAGCATCTGTGTCATCACCTTTATTTTTTAATATTAGGGTTTGAATAGAGGGATAATAGGTCTTATACAGATGCTTGAGCGCACGATCATGCGCCTCCTGAGTACCTGATAAAATCCAGCTGGTGAGTTCCTGATCGCTATAGACTGCAGTCATTAATTAGTGCCCAAAAAAGAAAAAAGTAACCATTATTTGAAATTATGAGCTTTGAGTTCATTCGGTGGCTTTCCAGGTTCAATGGCAGGGTTAGTTTTTTTGGTTGAGATGTGTTTTTATTGTTGAAATAGTTATTTGGCTAAAATAAGTAATTTCACACTTTCATTTTAGATTTTAACCTGCAGCAATGAAGAAATTGACACTAATACTTTTCCTTGGACTTACAGCACAAACTGGCTACTCCCAGGAGGAAGCGGCTTCATTGTCAGCGGGTGAATATACGGCCATTGCAGATTCTCTTGAAAAGTTACAAGATTTAGAAGGAGCAAAAATAAATCTGGAAAAGGCACATCAAATTCGGATGAAAGCAGAGCCGAAGGATACCCTCGATATCATCTGGTCTTACGATAAATTGGCAGGAGTTTATCATAACATGGGAGACTATGAATCTGCGAGGATCCTTTGTGCAAGAGCATTGGAAATGTTAGACCCAACTTTGGATAAACATCCGTTTTGGTTACAACGATTTTATTTTAAGCTATCTGATATTTCTGAAGCCAAGGCAGATTACAGGCTGGCATTAGATTATATAGATAAAGCACTTGAATTGTTTGAAGCTCTAAAAGACCCAAATCAGCATGAATTGAGTAAAACTCTTAATCTAAAAGGAAGATTGCTTGTGCGATTGGGTTATTATGATCAGGCTGAAGAAATGATTAAAAAAAGCCTGGATAATATGATTCTTGTGTATGGCGATCAGCATATAAAAACAGCCTCAAGTTTTAATGATATGGGCAATGTTTATAAGTATCAGGGTCAATTCGAGCTTTGTCTGGAATACTATAAAAGAGCGATGCTCATACGAAAAAAAGAACTTGGTGCATCGCATGTCGCTGTAGCGTATAGTTATATGAATCTTGGACTGGTATATCGTCGATTGAGCCAATTGGATCTGGCATTGGAAAGCTATTTGAAGGCACTGCCAATTCTCGAAAAATATCTACCAAAAAAGCATAGAACTATTTCTGGCACATTCAATAACATAGCCGGTGTGTATTACGATCTGAAAGAGTATAGCACTTCTCTCAAGTATAATCGTCAGGCACTGGTATTAAGAAAAATGACTTATGGAGAATTTCATCCCTACATTGGAGAGTCATACAATAGTATTGGACGCAACTATCAGCAGTTGGGGCGCTTGGATTCAGCGAGATTCTATATGCAAAAGGCTGTGGATGTAGAAAGAAAAGTGAGTGGGGAGAAGAGTGTGAAATTGGCTAAATTCTACATCAATCTAGGTGATCTATTCCGGGACCAAAATGCCATAGACTCGGCTTTGTTTTTTTATCAGCAAAGTATTGGCGCAAATTTATTAGGGTTTAGCAGCAACGATATTTACCAACCGGCCCTATTGAAAGATTATCAGGATCATGAAATCTTGTACTCAGCCCTTTACAAGAAGGCAAAAATGCTCAGGCGTAAATATGCCACAAGCAATGACGTACTTGATCTTCAGACATCTCTCAACATTAATTTGTCAATAGACTCTCTAATTACCAAAATCCGACAATCTCGGAAAGTGACTGAAGATAAAATTCTGTTGAGCAGTACCGCAAAAGACGTTTATCAGGAAATCGTTGAATTACACTTTCAGCTCTATGAAGAGGATAATGATCAATTCCATTTCAGGGAGGCCTTCTACTTTTCAGGAAAAAGCAAAAATATCATTCTGAATGAAGCCACGTCTGAAGTTGAAGCCAAGCAGTTCTCGAATCTACCTGATACCTTACTCATTTTTGAAACTAAATTGAAAGCGGACATCTCTTTTTATAAGAGCCAAATCATAAGAGAAAAACTAAAAAAAGAGAGGCAGGATACTATCAGGCTACAAACGCTTGAGAATAACCTATTTACAAGTCAGAGAAAGTGGGAAGCGCTGATAGAACAGTTCGAATCCGATTATCCCAACTACTACAATCTCAAATATAAAACGGCTCAAATACCTATCGAAGACATTCAACGAGCGCTACCTGAGCGAGCGAGCCTGCTCGAATATTTTATTAGTGATAGTACGCTATTCGCATTTGTAGTCACAGCGAACGACTTGTTTGTACACCAGCAAAAGAAACCTATAGATCTGGATAGCACGGTTCGTTTTTTCCAGAACTCTATCACCGACAGAAATATTGAAACCTATAGAAGTTATGCCAGTTCGCTGTACCAAAAGCTAATTGAACCGGTAAAGAATCGCATCGTCGGAGATCGACTGATCATAGTACCTGACGGAGCACTATGGCATGTCAACTTTGATCTTTTATTGACCTCTTCTCAATCAGAAAATTACAAAGTACTGGACTATCTGCTCAATCAATATGCGGTGAGTTATGCTCATACGGCCAATATGTTAGTTCAGAAATCAGCAAACCAAAAAATGAAGAGCAATAAACAACCGCTACTGGCCTTTTCATTTAGTTCCGAGGAAAGTCAATCACAAGGGGATAAGGTGTCTATGGAAACAATAAGGAGCTCAGCCGCCGAAGATCTACCAGGTAGTAGAGAAGAGGTAAGAGCCATTGCCAATATTTTTGATGGCCAATATTATTATGGGGATTTAGCCAGCGAATCTAATTTCAAGACTAATGTGCAGGATTTTTCGGTTTTACACCTGGCTTTGCATGGAGAAATTGATGACGTCAATCCCAACAATTCAAAGCTCTTTTTTACCCAAAACAATGACTCTACCGAAGATGGCTATCTGTATTCTTATGAATTGTATAACATGTCGCTTAACAGCGAAATGGCCGTACTCAGTGCCTGCAATACCGGCTCAGGGAAATTAGTAAGAGGAGAGGGGATCATGAGCTTGGGCCGGGCATTTACCTATGCAGGTTGCAAAAGTTTGGTGCTCACCCAATGGGAAGTTCCGGATGCCACCACACCGCACATCATGGCCTCCTTTTATCAAGGACTGAAGGATGGGCTCAACAAAGATGAGGCCCTTCGCCAGGCCAAGCTCAATCATTTGAAGTTGGCTGATAAGCTAAGTGCCAGCCCATTTTACTGGGGTTCATTTGTCTTGCTTGGTGATACCAATGAATTGGACCTGGACTCCGATGACAATCTCACAATCTATGCTGTGATTCTATTATTATTGGCAACCACTGCTTTTTTCTATTTTAGAAGAAAGAGGTCTAAGGCAGTCGTCTGAAATATCATTTCACATTACCATTACTGCCTTAGCTACATGAACTGTATGGATTAGGATACTTAAAAGGAAAGTCCCTATGCGTCTCAAACAGTTCATACCCCTTCAAGCGTCCTCCATTTGTTCAGGACAATAATACCATTTTCCTATTTCTGCAAGTCCCGTTTGCCATTTGATTTTGTACTCAGAATTCTAAAAAAATCTTTTTTTCAAAAAGATGATTACCAAATCAGAAATGTGGTACCAAGTAGTATACGAGTCAAAAGAAAAGGCTTGTTGAAAAACTATTTTGTTGACTTTTTTTCCTTCTGGGTATTAATGGTCACAATTATTAAAAACATATAGAATCAAAGAACCGACTCCATTCAGATGAACCTAACTTATTTAATCATGCCTATAATCATGCCTATGCTTTTTTGCGCACAGCGTATCTGCACAAATCATACCTACCTATTTTAAGTCTTGAGGTTGGATTATAAAACCATACTGATCTTACTTCTTTTAACCGCGGCACCCGTTTGTGGATGGGCGCAGATCAAAACTACTGTAACCTCCAACAACCGGTGGTTCAATAATATTTCACAGACTGGAGCATCCTATCAGTCAAAGAAAAAAGCCATCCGAGACAGTCTGAAAAACATGAGGCGGCTAGACCGCTACTATGAAAAAAAGACCGATTCCCTATTTTTAGCCAGTCACCTCGCCCATCGCTATAAAGAGCCGACCTATGGTTTTGATAGCACACTTAGCTACCGATCCCCCCTCCAGGATGAGTATGCCTACTACGAGGCCTTATATCTAAACAAAGACACAGGTTCCCAGTGGAGTGCAGATAGCCTTGCTCCATATCCCAATCAAGGTTTACCCAAGCTTTCATTGGAGTCAATTGAAAACAGTGACTTGTTCTCCTCACAAATTCGGGAATTGGAAACCTTCAACACCCAGCGCGATCTCATCACCGGGCAACAGGCCCAAATAGATGGCTACCAGACACAAATGGCCTCCGGACAAGAGCAAATGGAAGAAGCAAGTGCCTCGCTGGTCACCTCCAAACCGGCCATGGGCAGAAACAGCATTCTCAAGCTGACCAAAGTACAGACCGTTGCACAGAATACTTCTTTGAACGGCGTGGAGAACACCATCAAAAACTACAAAAAGAAATACGAGTCCCTGGTATCCATTGAAGATATCGGTAAAGTAAAAACCCGCAACTCGATGGCCTCACTTCCTCTGAAAAGAAGACTGAAGGTGGGTGGCAGCCTGCAACTGACCCATGACCAATACCTCAACATTGATTTTTCCCCATCGATTGCCTACCGATGGACCCGGCGCCTGTCCACAGGCCTGGGCTTTGCCTATCGCGCTGAGTTTGGCAATGGCAAGGAATGGTACAATTCCCTGGATTCAAAGACCTACGGGGGCAGGCTTTTTACCGAATACGGACTGTTCAAAAGCTTTTATGCCCATGCAGAGTCCGAAACGATGGTGTCCAAAAAAAGCGAGCTTGTTCAGAGCAGCAGCCAGACCACCTGGGGCCTGATGGCCGGGGTGGGTAAGACTTTTAGCCTGACCGGCAACCTGCGTGGTAATCTATTGTTGCAATACAACTTTACCTATGATGACACCAGTCAAATCTACTCCAGTCCCTGGGTTTTACGCCTGGGATTTGAGATCCAAAATCTAGAAAAAATATTCCCTACCCATAAAAAAGGAAGTACTCATGAATAGAACAATGAAATCAATCGCCGCTTGTATGGCCCTGATGAGTTTGATGCTAATGCATCAGGCTACGGCCCAGCCCAATGTAAATGTAGACACCCATACCGGCACCGGCTCCGTCTCTATCCCGATCCACATTATCCAGGAAGGTGGCTTTAGTGTGCCAATCTCATTAGGCTATAGCGCCAGTGGCGTTAGGGTCACAGACGTATCGGGTGTGGTAGGCATGAACTGGTATCTTAGCGCAGGAGGCAGCATCTCAAGGGAAGTCAGAGGCCTGCCCGATGACAAAGCCACCACTGGTTGGCTGCATAATGGTGTAGGGACTACCATAAAAAACTTCGTCACTACCAACGCTGAAAACATCCTGTTCCAGAATCTGGAAGCTTTGGATGCAAGCCACGATACTGATCCAGACGTCTTCTATATCAACACTCCTTTTGTGTCTGGTCAGTTCTTTTTTGACCACAACGGAAAAATCAAGCTACAAGGCCACCAGGATATCAGGATAGCCTATGATTCGACATCAACAAGTGATATTACCTGGTTTACCATCACCGATGCAGGTGGGATCCAATATATATTCGATCTCTCTGATACGATGAGTGAGGCAGTTGACTTTGATCCGGCCGAAGTCTATTTCAAAAGAACGCAGGAGCAATATGGCACAGCGGTCTCTTACCGCACCAACTGGCATTTGACCTCCATTGTACTACCCAATGGCAGTTCGATCAAGCTCAACTACCAAACACTATCAGGTAACAATTTTGAAGCTAAAAAATCATGGTTTACAGGGGCGGCCAAGACTTACGAATTTACAGGTAGTGCCAGCGGTGCTTTTGGTAAAAAGTACATTCTCTCTTCCAACTATATACTCAAAGAAATCCTGGCACCGTCAGGTGACCGGGCTACATTTGAAATTGCCTCACGAAACGATTCTATCACGGACAACAAGCTGACCGGTATCCAGCTCTACAGAAGAAATGATCAGCTCGTCAAAGTATATGACTTGTTTTACACCAGAGCCATACCCACCGAGATCAGTATTGAAGATCCTACAAATGCTGACCTGGAACTTCTGGGCAGAAAATTTTTAACCTCTATCCACCAGCGTAGTGGCAGTGATGTGCTGCCGGGCTATAGTTTTAATTACTATGGCGTAGACGACATTTTCACCCTGTTGCCCGAATCCTCATCAACGGCCACAGACTTCTGGGGGTATTACAATGGAAAGGAATCTGAGGGGGCCATGAAGTGCTACGTTTATGATACTACTGCTGCTGTACTCGCTAAGGACAGCCGCTACCGCATGGAGCCCCTGCATTCTGAACACGATGCCAAAAGTGCCGAAAAAGTAGTCCCGGGAAAAGACGGCACAGTCAATCCCAAGACCATCCATTACGGCAGCCTGCGCAAAGTCACCTATCCCACCGGTGGCAACACCCGGTTGTATTATGAGCCCAATGAATACATGGATGAAGATTCTACTTATCTGGGCAGTGGCTTAAGAGTCTACAAGACAGTCACTCACGACGGAGTGAGTCACAAAAACAACATCACCACTAGCTACAATTATCACAAGGCTGACAATGACACCATCACCTCAGGACTGATTGTTGAAAGACCCAAGTTTGCCTTTGGCACCCCTTACAGACATGATGTTAATATCAATTCTAATCAACAGACTGTTACTTGGGTACAGGCCTATACAGATTCTGCAGGCTTAGCGAATCCATCCTACTATACCATCTTCACCAACTTCGATCTCAATGGCGGAGCCAACAGCGGTGTTCGCTATGCACATGTAGAAGTCAGTCAGACCGGCAATGGTAAAGTGAGCTACGACTACAGCCTGCCTGCCATGATTGGTGATATCACCGCCAACGCAGGAGAATGGAGCCCGACTACCATCCAGATCGCACGTGATACTGCTGGTCATGTAAGCGGTCTTACCCAGAGCGGATTTAACGTCTTTCCTTTGAGCTACAATCCCAACTATGACTTTGAAAGAGGCCTGTTGGAAAAAACCGAGGTTTACGATGAGCAGGACAGCCTGATCTCTGCTTCCCTCTATGAATACACCCGCATCTATACCGGCTCAGGCGCTGATTTTGTTTACGGCCTGGACTATGACAAACTGCCAACACACCTGGCCGACAGCACGCCAGCAGCTAATCAAACTCCGGATTACTTTTATGTCTTTGGTAAATACAAGCTGTTTGCCAATCTGGCCAATGTGCTGGATAAAAAAATAGATCGCATCTATGATCCGGCAGGCATTAATAAGATGATCGAGACCGTCACCGACTACACTTACAGCTCCACTCACAAGAAGGTGAATAAAATCTCAACCACCAATAGCGACGGCACCGTCCAAAAGCAACACCTCATCTATCCTCAGGACTATAGCATCACCAAGCCAGCTAAAGATGACCAGGTAGCAGTACTCGATAGTATGATTGCCAGAAACATTCTGGCCCTACCTATAGAGCAATATACAACTGCCCAGGAAGTAGGAGAATCAGAAAAAATAACCTCCGGATCACTAACCCTATTCAGTGACTTCTCGGTTGGAAAAGTTCTGCCCCGCAAGCAATACGTACTCAAAACCCCGCAAAACACCCTGGTGACATCGAGTGTGGACAACAGTGGAGACTCCGCTGTATTTAGTTTCGATGCCAATTATGAGTTGATCAGTACAATTGAAGGCTATGATGCCAATGACAACCCGACTACCACTGTAGGGAGAAATCAAGTTTACAGCGGGGTACACTGGGGCTACGACAAGACCTACCCTCATGCTACAATGGCCAACGCCAAAGCAGAAGAAGTGAGCTACACCGGTTTTGAAACCACAACTGGTCATGAGATGAACTTTGACGTGACGCAATATCCACCTGACCCTTACACCGCTGGGCGTACCGGGCTCCAGGCCTTGTCTTTTGCTACCGGATCTGCAAAAAAGTTGTCTGTAACACTTCAGAAAGGCAATACCGATACTTATCTATTGTCGTTATGGATCAGCGATCCAGCCGCTGCCGGTACATTGACGGCCACATTGAAAAATTTGGGACTGACGACCAATTATGACACGGCCACTATCAGTTTCACCAGTGATGCCTCATGGATCTACTACGAGGCGGCAATCAATGTGAGTGACACCAGTCTTAATGAATTTACAGTGGAACTGGTCACAGACCAGACCATGACCCTCGATGACATCCTGTTATATCCTGAAAACGCCAGGGTCAGCTACAGCAGCTTGGGCAGCAAATCTGAAGTGCTCTCAGCCACCTCACCCCTGGGTATCACCCAATATCTGGAATACGATGGCCTGCTGAGAAACACCCTCGTACGCGATGATGACAAAAACATCGTGAGCGTGAACGAGTACACCGATCGCCAGGTCGCCAAACCAGTCAACCCTTACTTCCATTACAAAGGAAGCGACTGCAACGGCGATGCGGTTTTCGAATACGACGAACCTGACCCCACGGGCTATACTTATCAATGGTATTTTGGTGAGGCTCCTAACCTGGTTCCGGTCACAGACACCTCAGGAGGCACCACCATTACCCACGACTACAGCGCCAACGATACCTATACGGTCCGGTTGCGCGCTACCAACAATGGAAAATCTGCTGACTCATACCAGACCCTGGAATGGGATCCCGGTGTAAAATCGGTAAGCATCTGTGCGGCAGGCCCCCAAAGGATCGATGCCTGCACGGGCGCTGTACACCAGGTTTTCGATGATGGCTGCTACAGCCCGACCGGCACGCAGCTGGCCGAGACCATTTTCACCATCGGGGAAATCGAAAACTGCTACGACTGTACCAACCTGAGTTACGACTGGGAAGTCAGCCAGGACAGTGGCAGTACGTGGAGCGATGTAGGAACTTCTACTTCTACCTCAGTATCACTGGGCTACCTGAGCACCTACCAGGTACGCTGCAAGGTCACTACCAGTTGTGCCTCGCCTGAAACGATTACTTCCAATACCAAAACGGTGGTGATCTATGAGAGTTTCTCTACTTGTCCAAACGAAATCACTTACTAATCACTGAGCCATGAAAAGCATAAACAAAAACATACTCGTCACAGTTCTACTCTTAGTAAGTGTAGCTTTTACTTCCAATGCGCAAAGCATTGATGGATATTTTAATGTTTGCCCAAATACGCCTTACTACTACTTTGTTGAAATAGTGGGTGGATTTGGATACAAATGGACTGCTACTGGTGGTACCATCAATGGATCTTCCACGAGCCCAAGTGTAAGCGTCAACTGGAGTACGGCCGGTGGCAGCAAGCAAATTAAATTCAAATACTTTAAGCAAGGCCAGGGCTGGGTTACACTCACCCAGACCATTTACCTGCTTGCAGCAGGCAATATCAGCGGCAACCAGACCAAATGCCAGGGCAGCAGCGGTTCGGTATCGATAAGTGGCGCCATTACAGGCCCTTCCAACTGGCAGAAACAAACCTGGAATGGCAGCTCCTGGTCTTCCTGGGGCGATCTCTCCGGAACCAGCAACACTTACAGTTTCAGCAATATCCAGCAAACCACTCGCTTCAGAGCAGAATATGGCAATTGTAATATTTTTTCAAGCTACACCACGGTGACCGTCAATCCTACTACAGTAGGTGGTAGTATCAGTAACTCTGGTAGCGACACCGGATGTGGCAGCATCTCGACAACCCTGACTTTGAGTGGGCATACCGGAAGTGTACTGAAATGGCAAAAAACTACCAATGAAGGTATCTCGTGGACTAACATTACCAATACTTCTACTACCTACAATGTGTCTGGAGTCACACAGGCCACCATGTACAGGGCCCAGGTAAAAAGCGGATTATGTAGTTCTAAATACTCCTCAACCAAAACAGTCTATGTAAACCAGACTTCCATAGGAGGAACGATCTCTGGTGCGGGCAACCATTGCCAGAGCGGCAGTGGCACGCTCACCCTATCAGGCAAAAGAGGCAATGTGCAGAAATGGGAGAAAAAAGTAGGTTCTGGAGGCAGCTGGACCAATATCACCAATACTTCTACCACCCAAAGCTATAGCAATGTGACCACTGACACTTACTATCGCGCCTATGTGAAAAACGGTGTTTGCGGTGCGGTCTACTCCAACACGGTCATGGTCAACGTAGATGCACCTACTGTAGCGGGCTCGATATCAGGCAATATCTCGGTCTGCAACAGTGGGGATACCTGGTTGACCCTTTCCGGGCACACCGGCTCCATTATTGGCTGGGACAAATCGACAAACGGCGGCTCAAGCTGGACCGCTGTAGGCAGCACTTCTGCTACCATTACCGTGTCTCCGGTATCGGTGGCTACCGAATACCGAGCTATAGTAAAAAATGGGTATTGCAGCTATGCATATCCTTCAGCAGGGATCATCCCGGTGTATACACCCTCTGATGGTGGATCGGTCAGTGGTGGGACTACTGCCTGTGGCAGTGCCAGTGGCACACTCACACTTTCAGGCCATACAGGTGCGGTACAAAAATGGCAATTTCATACGTATGGTGGAAGCTGGACCGATATTGCAAATACAGCTGGCATGACCACCTACGACTACAGCAACAACAGTGTGGGTACTTATACCTATCGGGCCGAAGTGCAAAATTCCAATTGTACTTCGGATTATTCCACTACACAAGTAGTGACTGTCAACGCCGAGACCGTAGCCGGCATCACGAGAGTAACACAGGAAATCACACCAGGCAGTGGCGACGAAACCAGTATTTCTGTCTGTAAAACTACTAATGTGATTGCCTCTATCACTGACCAAGTAGGAAATGTGCTACATTGGGAAAGCAGTGGCGATGGGGGCAACAACTGGACGACCATTGCCAATACCACCACTACTTATTCCTTTTCTGCCTTTAATGACGTGCAGCTTAGGGCTTATGTTGAAAACGGCAACTGCCCCAATTATTCTGCAACCGCTACAGTCAATGTAGACAACCCAGCGGTAGCAGGGACCATCTCAGGAGGTGGCACCTTCTGTACTGGTGCCAACGGCACGCTTACCCTTTCTGGCCATACCGGGTCCGTAGTTTGGTGGTCTTATAGCGAAGATGGAGGTTCGAATTGGACCAATATCGCAAACTCGGCGTCACCAATCCTGGACTATAATAATCTAACAACCAACACCCAGTACAAAGCAACCGTACAGAATGGCGTATGCTTGCCTGCAGAAGCCACAGTTACCGTTGATATTAAATCCTCGGTGCCTGGCACACTAGCTATCGATAATGTTGTAGGCAACTCCTATGAAAAGTGCGGGAGCCTCGCTTCGGGGCTGCTCAGGGTTACAGGGGCTAATCGTAACATCAATAAGTTTGAAACTTCAACCGATTCAGTCAACTGGGCCACCTGGGGTGGAGAACTGGTACTGCCTCATTCGGGCAATGATTTTGGTGAAGACTCGGTGGATTACAGTGTCTACAACGAACGAAAATATTACCGCGCAGAAGTGCAACTCGATGATTGCCCTGTGGTCTATACCAATGCGGTGCAGATCGAATCAAGGCCCGACTCTGAGGCAGATACCATCCGACTGACTAACGGCACAACCCCTATCTACCTGGATCAGGGTATCGATACCCTGGAGGTGGCAGGCACTGCCGTTGGTGACAAGCAGTGGCAGTTTTATGATGGTAGTTCCTGGATCGACATGGCCAACAGAACAAATGATACTTTATCTTTTAATATAACAGATAGCATTAGCTACCGACTCAAGGCTACCAATTACTATTGCCCCTGGGATGTTTCTAATCCCATTCATATCGATGTGTGGAGTCGCGGTACCATCACAACGGCACAGTCGAGCGTGGCCTATGGTGAAGACATTCTGATAGATATTGACAATCTGGACGGAAAGATCATCGACTGGGAAGTATCTTTCGATGGCGGTACCAACTTTGAAGTACTAGACCCAAACTATGATACTCCCGATGTCGATGAGACTTATCCCTTCACCTTGCTGGAAGACACTAAGTTCAGAGCACTGCTGGACGTGACCGATTTGGGTACTTACTACTCTGATACAGTCACCGTTACTGTAAATGAAGTAGCTACACCAAAAACCAATTACGACCAGGTGAAACGAACCGCTGTACTGGAACCCATCACTGTGGAAGCTCAGATCCCACTAGGCACTGACACGACGCTGGTCAGCCAAGCCTATTTCGATGGACTGGGCCGGACTTTGCAGACGGTCACCAAAAGTGCCAGTCCTACCCAAAACGACCTGACACAGATCAATGTCTATGACCAGTATGGTCGTCAGCAAAAGCAGTATATGCCATATGCGACCAGTACCATGGCTACGCATCAGTTCAATATCTCTAAGCTACTGACCGAGCAGGCTGCTTTTTACAACAATGTCAATGATGATATAGCCGATAGTAATGTGCCTTTTTCTGAGGTGATATTCGAGGACTCTCCTTTGCAACGCATCACCGAAGCAGCTGCGCCGGGCGACAGTTGGAAGATCGGTAGCGGGCATACAGTAAAGTATGCCTACCGAACCAATGTGGCCAATGAAGTGCGCCAGTGGAAATCAGATGGTACGTCTGCAGGGTTTTACCCTGCAGACGTACTCTGGGTCTCAGAGGTTACCGACGAAAATGGTCATAAAACTCAATCTTTTAGCGATAAATCCGGAAGAACTGTAATGCAGCGTCGTGAGTTGGGCACCAATGATTGGGCCGTCACTACGCCGGTTTACGACCTGCTGGGTCGGATGAAATATACCATCTCACCCGAAGGCATGGAAGCCCTGGCCCCAACAGGGTCGGTGAGTCTCAGTGCCGCCTTTATCGACGACTGGGTGTTTACCTATGCCTATGACGATTTAGGCCGGGTCACAGAAAAGAAAGTACCGGGCGCCGAGGTGCAGTATTTTATCTATGACAACCTGGATCGGATCGTGCTAACCCAGGACGGTAATCTGAGGGCCGACGATCAATGGACGTATGTGAAATACGATCAGTTCAACCGAGTGGTGATGACCGGGTTGTATACCAACACGACGACAACTACGGCTGCCGGTATACAGGCACTATTGGATGCGGAAACTGCATATCACGAGGCGGACGCTACCACGAATCATGGTTATACCAATCTGGCCTTTCCTACCACAGGTATAGAAGTACTGACGGTCTCTTACTTTGATGACTATGATTTTGACAACAATGGCACAGCGGACTACAGCTATGTGGCCGAAAACTACACCGGCGAACCCACACCCTTTAGCCGTACCCGTGGGCTAAGCACTGGTGGCAAGGTCAGGATTCTGGGCGCCACTGACTGGCTGGCCAGTGTGGTTTTTTATGATAAATATGGGCGTGCCATCCAGGCACAAGGCCAGAACCACTTTGGGGGCACCGATAGGGCCACTACCCAATACGACTTTGCAGGAAGAGCCCTCAAATCCTGGCAGCGCCATCATACCGCTACCGACACCATACTGATCACCAATCGATTTGACTATGACCATGCGGGGCGTATCCTGGAGCAATACCAGCAACTGGACAGCGAAGCCGAGATCCTACTGTCCTCTTACAGCTACAATGACCTGGGTCAACTTATAGACAAGAAAATACACTCTACCGACAACGGCACCACCTTCGAGCAGAGCCTCGACTTCACCTACAACATCCGTGGGTGGCTCACTGCCTTGAATGATGCGGCCCTGACCGATGTAGAAACCGATAGTGGTAAAGATCTCTGGGGCATGGAGCTGGGCTATGAGCAAGCCATGACCGGAATGACCACCACCAAAGCCTACAACGGCAACATCAGCGGTGTGAAATGGAGCAGTGCGCAAGGAATGGGTGAAACCGATGAGAAGGGATATGCCTATGAATACGATAAAATGAATCGCTTCACCGCTGCACAGTACTACAATAAAGCCAGCAGTTGGGCTAGCGATGATGCCTTCTCAGTAGAGGCCATCAGCTATGATCACAACGGCAATATTGAGGCACTGGAGCGAAACCACTGGGATGGTACTACGCTGGACAGTCTTACTTATAGCTACAACGGCAACCAGCTACTCACCGTAGCCGATGCAGCCGTAGATTTGGGCTTTAAAGATGGGAATACTACCGGGGATGATTATCTTTATGACGCAAACGGCAACTTGACAGAAGACAAGAACAAGGGGCTGGACAGCATTGCTTATAATCATCTCAACCTGCCCGTGAAAGTAACCAAAGCAGACAGTACGTATCAAAGTTATACCTATACCGCTTCGGGTACCAAGCTGGCTGTAGCTTCGTATAGTAAAACTGATGTGTTGCTGGATCGCACCGATTACCTGGGCGCATTCCTCTACAAAGACAGTGTCTTACAAAGCATCCAACATGCCGACGGCCGTATCATCGCAACTCCCCTCCCTGGAGGGGCTGGGGGTGGGTTCGGCTACGAGCACCAATACCACATCAAAGACCACCAGGGCAACATCCGGCTCACCTTCACCACCGAGCCCAATACCTTCGAGTATCTGGCCACGATGGAAACTGCCCGGTCTACCGAAGAAGAGAGCTATTTTTCTAATATTGATGTGACTGGGGTCGTAGTTGCCAACTATGTCAATCATACAGACACTACGATAGTATCCTCGCCGAATCGTGCGATCCGTATCAACAATGCAGTGGACAACCCACAAAAGGTGATTGGTGCAGCCATCCCGCTGCAGGTATTCCCGGGTGACACGATCAAAGCGGAAGTGTTTGCCAAGTATGCAAACTTCTCTTCCACCAACGATGCGGCTATTGGTCAGATGGCAGGTTTTATGACGAGTGCGTTTGGCTTGCCGACCATCAATGGAGAGACCACCCAGGTATTTAGTTTTATGGAAGAGGCGGGCTTTTTAGGTCTGGCTGCCTGGAATGATGTAGATGAAACCGTGCCTCGAGCCTACCTCAATTACATCCTGATGGACAAGAACTTTGAGATGGTGGATTTTGGTTTTCAACAGGTGAGTGATGCAGCAGAGATTCCGGGTACCAATCCGACTGCTCACAGCCATGAAAAGCTAAGTTTTGATCTGCCCATCACCGAAGAAGGGTATATCTATCTCTATGTCTCGAACGAGAGCACCAACAATGCGGAGGTGTATTTTGATGATTTCAAAGTGACGCATACCGAGAGCAAGGTGGTACAGTCTAATGACTTCTATCCCTTTGGCCTGAACGCCGAATCTTTCTCAAGGACCTCTAACATCCCTAATAAGTTCCTCTACAACGCTGGGGCGGAGCTTAATGAGACTTCAGGCAATTACGAGACTTTCTATCGCCATTATGATCCTGTCCTAGGCAGGTTTAATGCAATTGATCCATTGGCGAGTCAGTTTGTTTCCTGGACTCCGTATCATTATGGTTATAGCAATCCAATTACATTTAATGATCCATTGGGGGACAAGGCGGCACCAACTTATGAATGGGCGCCAAGCGGAAGATTTGGTGGCGGTGGTAGCGGTCCTAACCGGAATTACAAGATCATTGGTGACCCATTCTTAGATGCACAGGAAGCTGCAGCAAAAAGGGATTTAGCTTCTGTAACTGGTGATTATTCTGCATCTAGTGAGGAAGATATTCGCAGGGATGCTAAAAATGGAAATGCGGCAGCAACCCAAGAATATGGAAGAAGGCATGGCGAACGCAAATGGACAGCAGAAAATGCATTTACAATAAGTCAGATATTTGGAATTAATGCTTTTGTAGATGCAGATGGAGGAATAAGTAATAACACCCTTGCACACAGTTACACTAGAGTGAATGGTGTGATTAATGGAGAAAGAACTTATCTAAACAGTTACAAAGTTTTTGATGCTATTAATAACTCAAATGGAGGAGGTGATGTAATTGAAGCTAATAGTGCTGTTGGGGTTTTACGCCTTTTACCTATAGCTATCGAAGGATTGGTCGAACTCGGAATAATTACAGGTGTAGCTGCAACCATTCTTCACGGAAATAACAAACAGAGCAAGAAACCAAATATTGTATATGAAATTTGGTCTTTCAATGTTCTTTCAGGTGAGTTTCAGACAAAGAAATACGGAGTATCTAGCAGGCGTGATTTCATAAGAAGAAACGGTAATCCTCGGCCTGAATATCAGGTTGTAGGTTTGAATGCTTTTGAGTTTACCTATGGAAGTGGAACGGAGTTATATGGGTACAATATTCTTTACAGAACTTCTACTAGAGAAGAAGCACTAGAACTTGAAAAGACGCTCGTGCGATTGCATAGAAGGGTGTATGGACCAACAAGTTTACCACTACAGAAATTACCAAAATGAAAAAATTGCCAATAACACTAGCTTTTAAAAATATTGGAACAACAAAGTTTGAGAACGAAGAAGCAAATTATGAAGCAAACTTTGTTTCAACCCTGTTTAGCGAAAATCTGGATGGCTCAAGGCTTCCTAAGTTAGATAGGATAACTGTAGAATTGCTTGATAGCTCTATTGATGTGAATATCATACCGCCAAACAAATTTGTAAATATTTGTCAGGTAAGGTGGTTTGTTGACATAAAGAAATACCAACTGCTTGACGAGAAGAAGGAGAAATATTCTTTCTTATTGGAAAGGTTAATGGAGGCACTTCTTTATGCGGCTAAAGAGCTTAATTGGAAATCAACAGACGCTTTAAAGGAATCAAAATCATCACTGATTAAGTCAAATTATACAAAAAAGCTTATTTTAATTAGAGAACAATCATCTCCAAATAAAAAGGATTTAGCTTTTGTGACACTTGAGTTTGGAGAGCTTGAAAATGTAGTTTCGCTGGAAATTAATAACAAACAGATAATTGAATTGTTCAAGTTATCGATTTTGGAATATGATTTCGGTGTTATTGCTAGAAAACTGCGCTGGATTTCCAATTCGAAAGTAGAAATTACTAATATGGATAATGAGATAATCTTTAGATATGATCTTTCCAATGAAAATCTCAAGATGTCAATAAACCCACAAGTAAATACAGAGGAATACATAAAGGATGAGCTGAAATTACTGGATGCCAAGACATCTAAAGAAGATTATGTAAGAATATCTAATAAGAGGCTTGCTGAGTGGAAGAAGTATAGGGTGCAGTAAATACCCATCTGGTCCAAGGTGTGCCGAGAAGTAAAGATGGGCTTGAATAATAAATAGTTCTTTACATGCTGTAATTGAGATGGAGGCTGGCCCCCCAACTGGTCCAAGAATAAAATAAGAAAACTGGCGCAAGTGTTTACTTGTGCCTTTTTCTTTGGCGAGAACAATATCAGGTGTGATTGGAGCCTCCGCTCGGTCTCCGCACGCGTTTAGCCTTTCGGCGTAACGCGTGCAATGTGTGCTAAGGTGATGAAATATTTTACCCTACAATACTGCAACTAGAGGGGTACCTCGGAGGTACCCCTCCCCACATCTGGCGCAAGTTTGCAACTTGTGCCCATAGAAACCGATCGGGCGCGTTTGCAACGCGTTTGTGGTAAATGGGATTTTTAATACAGAAACCAGCTGGCTCACATTTAGCTTTTTCGGCGTAACACGTGCAATGTGTGCTAAGGTGGTGAAATACTTCATCCCCCTCTAGGCGTAGAATAAAATAAATTCCTGTTACTAGGTGTATATTGTATCTACACCTTTTTATTTTGGCCTGGCTGATTGATATTGAGGCCTAGCTTGCAACTACACCTAGAGGGGCGTTCTTATGGTAATAGGAAGGTTGAAACAGACATAAGATCAAACTTATTAATGGATGGTAAGTCTAAATCAGAAGAGCCTTTTGATGATAGTACTTACTTGATTTTACCTGAATAAAAAATAAAATTGTATTAACTAAAAATTAGTCTTATGAAAAAACAATGTATGAAAGCATTTTTAGCTTTATTTTCTATTCTAATTTTTTTATCAATATTGTTTTGGGTTAAACAGAGAGATCAATCAAGAGAACTTGAAGATGTGAAGTCTAAATTGGATGAACGAAGAAAAAGGCGTGATAAAGAATTAGAAATTTATCAGAAATTAGAGGTAAAAAATTACGAGTATTCAGATAGAATCAAAGAGTTAGAAGAAGCTTTAAAAATTTGTCAAACCCACTAGGCTTAGAATCCCGCTGGTCCTCCGTTTGAGCCCAACTGGACCAAGAATAAAATAAGAAAAACTGGCACAAGTTGCAAACTTGCGCCGGTTGGGACCGAGTGCTTGTTAGTGTTTTCACTCACAAGCGCGGAAGAAGCATGGCATTTGAGCAGTCATTGTTTCTTCACTAGTTAATTCTCAAAAATCTTTGAATTTGCCTCTTCCTGCTCCTCTATCCTCTCAGTCCGTTTAGACTGTAATGGTCCCCATGCATTTTTCTATAGTACTATCGCATTTTCTCGTGGTACAAATACATTTCTTAGCGGTACAATCACGTTTCCAAGCGATACAATCACACTTTCTAGTGACACAAATGCATTTTCCCATGACACAAACGCGTTTTTTGTGGCGTCCTGAAAAAAGTTGACGGATCAAACCACCTCCAGCTTTTGCTCAATCCAAAACCTGATATCAATGGCATCTAAGGCACTGTTGCTGATCGTTTCTTTGTTTTCAACAAACAGTTGATTGAGTAGTCTTTGGAATGCTTGTTTTTGTTCGGATTCAGGAGTGTCAGAGATGCTGTGGAAAAAATTCAGGCATATTTTCTCAAAAGAGGTATAGCGCTTATTCTTTTTGAAGTATCTCTTATGACTTTCTAGTGCATATTTAATGAATACAAGATTGCCCAGCTCGAAGTGAATCATCAGGTGGAGTATCCTGGCATAAGAGGCCAGGGCCGACCAGGATTCCTTCTTGTAATCCATCAACTGATTGACCCATTGAAGCGCTTGGGAATATTCTGCATTTAAGAAATAAATATTGGCGAACTGGTACCAAAAAAGAACCCTGTAATCTTCCGGGATGGCGGACTGATTTTGGTCCATATAGACCTGAACTTCCTTGATCAGCTCACAGCCTAATTTGGCTTCTTTTTTATCCCGGTATACCTCGAGCTCCAGGTTGTAAGATCTGCATACCGTTCGGACGGAGAACTTGTTGTTTCTTTTAAGCTTATAGGTGACCGGAATATTTCTGATTTGAGCCAACAACTTAATGGCCTCCTGCCATCTTTTCTGGAAAAGCAATAGAGAAGCTTTATTACCCAAAGAGGTAGCATAAACGCCTGGCTCTTCTATGATTTTATCCGGATGAGTTTCCAATAATGAGATAATGTCACTGATGCGTTCCTCGGCGTCATCTGGTTGCGAATTGATTAAAAAGTAGCCGTACAGCACATGGTTATGTAAAATTTTAGCTGTCAGCGTTTCCGGATTATTTTCAATGATCAACGCATGATTCATCAAATCCTTCTCGTTGTCTGGCTGAAACCGAAAACTAGAGACGTCTGCTAGCAAATCCCAGTAGTTGTTGATCTTTTGCACTTCATTGATCGTTGTCCCTTGTTTTTGTACCGTTTCTTTAAACTGGTCATGGTTTGGGCCGAACCTTGTGGTAAAAACGCGACGCTGCCATTCATATATACTGACCAAAGCTGTGAAATTTTCCGTCTTTTTTGCTAACACCTCGGCCTTAGCCAAATGATTCAGGCAATGATCAAACAGCTCCTTGCTGAAAAGAATCTCTGCATTGAGCAATAGGTTTCCAATTTCTGCGTCCTTGGAAATCTTTTCGTGATAATTTCTCAGGCTTTTGAGTATGAGTTGCTGTAGATAACTCTTAGTGACAGCCAAATGGGAATGAAAAGTCTCGCCCTGGGTCGGTTCCAACACTTTGGCTTCGCTATATTCCTCCAGATTTTCAATAATCTCAAATAACTTCAGGTAGTTGGAATTCCCTTTTTGGAGTCCACAAAACAACTTGAAGTATCGTTTTTCGGTTTGACTGAGTGACTTAATCAACTTGAATAAGTTGGCTTTCTTTTGCATGATGAAATTTAATAAAATCTAATACAAAATTAGATTTATATCTGCTGATTAAGTTTTAAATCACTTTATATAAAAATTTGAATATTAATAAATTGAAATTATTGACTTTATTAAATTCTATCAGAAGGATATGTTTGTATCAAATAATTTTAGTTGTTCAAAAAAATAATACTATGGCAAATTCAATCAACTGGTTTGAGATACCATCAAAAAATTTCGATAGGGCTTGTAAGTTTTACAGTCAAATTTTGGATGGAGAAGTGCAGGTAACTGATATGGGTGGTGAAATGCTGATGGGCATGTTACCCAATTTCTCACAAGGCGAAGGAGTCGGGGGCCACATCAGCTCCAACCCTGATATCCAACCATCAGACAACGGACTCATGGTTTACCTAAACGGAGGCGATGATCTGCAAGTCATTCTTGACAAAGTTGTTCCGGCCGGCGGTGAAATTCTTATGCCCAAAACAGCCTCGCCTGGAGGCGACATGGCCATCTTCAAAGACTCAGAAGGCAACAGAATGGCCCTGCACAATATGTAAACCCACATCTCAGGCAGGAAATAGTACAGTGCTTCTTCCTGCCTGATTTTCTACTAATACTCCTTAACTATTTGATTATCAATTGAAAATGAAAATGTAAAATTTTCCAACAGCACACCTGTGTCCAATATATTGGACTTTCTAAAAGGAAAACCATCAAAGAACCTGAAGCAATCCCCAAATGACAGTGGGAGAATTGCCGAACTAATGAAAATGGGAGTGGAATTTCAGGTCCATTCAATTGACCTCATTGGAGTGGAAAATGCTGTTACACCTGTGTCACGATAGGAGGTAGTATTGCAGGTAAAAGCCAGTATTCCTTGTTTGATATCGCTCAACGCAAAATAAAACGTCAGTGTTTCTTTTTCGATACCCAACTTTTCCCAAAAGTCAGTTAATGACCAGGCAAGTAAAAAGAGTGGATGTCCTTATTGGTCAAATGATATCGCAAGCGCCAATGATACTTGCGATATCATCCAGTTATAGATTACTGTAAAACATGCCCACCTGAATGATTCAAAACAGTACCGGTCATGAATTCAGCGAGGTCAGACGCCGCCATTACCGCCACCTTCGCGGTTTCGGAACCTTGAGTTAACCTGCGAAGCGGAACTTTCTCCTCCACTGTGGCTTGCATTTCCTGCCGGGAAAGGCCTATGTTCGCTCCCATCGTTCCAAACGTGTAATCGATAGTAGGCGATTCGGTCATGGCTTCGGATCGGATACAGACAACCCGTATGCCTTCCGGGCTCCATTCATTGGCCAGCGTCATAGTCAATGCTTCGGTAGCCGCATGAGAGGCCGTCAAAGCCGTTGTCCAGGCAGGGGCTATCTTCGACAGCGTAGATGTGATGAATAAAATGACACCGCTTTTCTGTGCAGACATAAACCTGTAGGCAGCCTTAGCAGTGATAAATTGTGTGGCCGTGGCTGTTTTCATAGGAATAAGCAATTGCTCCATAGATACATCGACGGCTGGTTTACCGTGATTGTATGCGGCAGGATTAGAGCCACTCAAGTTGATCACAATGTCAATGGTTTGCTCCTTTTCAGCTATTGATTGCATGTAGGAAGCAATGGCACCTTCATCCAGAGCATCTACTTTTTCAATGCTTGCGGCATCGGCTATATCCGAAATTTTGGAAATATTCACATCAGATAAATACGTTTTGGCACCGTGGTCAATAAAAGACAAGGCGACTTGTTTTCCTAAATTGCCAGCAGCACCAAATACTACAGCTGTTTTGTTTTCAAGTAATCGATTCTTCATTTTGTTTAATTAAAAGGTTAAATAATCAGATTCAGTTCTGAGTTTTCAAGAACTGATTGTAATATGCAACCAGTACGAATTTGATTTAAACTAGTTGCATAATGCAATTAGTATTTTTGGGAAAGGATATGGAAGGAGAATCACTTGGAATAAAATAATTACCGTTTCGCGAAAAATAAGCTCCTCACTCATCATGAGCTGTGTCGCGAGTTTTATAAAATACTAGATCAACTGGATTGCGAATTGATAAAGTGAAAGGACATCTGTCACCAGTACAAAAAGACGACCTTTTCAGCTATAGGCATAGATGCTCGCTCAATGCGCTAACTGCTTCATTCGTACCAAATACATAGAGAATGTCCCCTTGAGAAATCACCTCATCTGGCTTGATTTTGGAAATGAATTTATCTTCTCTCTTAATGGCAATCACATTGATATCAAAATTTTCTCTCAAATTGGACTTGCGCAAGGTCTTTCCCACTATTTTGTTGGCACTTTGAATAACCGGCAGACTCACGAAGGTCGCATCAGGAATATCCAAATGTACTCCCTTTTGACGAGCAGCCAGATGTCCGGCATTTCGGAACATATCGTAGTTCTGAGACCTTATGAGGTCTGTGAACTCCTGAATTTGCTGGATAGGAATGAGATACTTCAGAAGCACCTTGGAAAATATTTCTACAGAGGTTTCAAACTCCTCAGGTATCACTTCATCTGCTCCTACTTGTAAATTTTCTTCGATCTCTGTTACAAATCGTGTCCTTACAATAATATAAACCGTTTTAGAGAGCGTTCGAATTTGGGAAACAATCTTTTTTGTCGCCCTGGGATCAGATATAGCAATTACAACCACACGTGCTTTATGTACAAACAGGTGCGTGAGAATAGTTTCTTCCGTAGCATCACCAAAATAAATGTGTTCGCCGTCCGCCTTAGCCTTTCTTACCGTTTCGGCATTGAGCTCTACTATGACGTGCGGGATGTCAGTATTGTCAGCAGCTCGAGCCAGGTTTTTCCCATTGATGCCATATCCAATTATGACGAGATGGTCACTTAACTCTTTCGACGGTGATGTACCCTGGTTGTGAGCCATGGTTTTTGGCTCCAGGTGCTTAGCTCCGGGTACCTTTACCAGCAAATCAGTCAGCTGATGTGCAAACTTGAAAAGTACAGGGGTCAAGGCCATCGACATGATTGAGGTCGCAAGAAAATATTGATAAATAGTCTCTGGCAACAAGCTGTATTGCATGCCGGTATTAGCCAATATAAAAGCAAACTCACCAATCTGGAAAATACTTAGCGCCGTAAGAATAACTGTACGCAAAGGATATCGTAGTGCAATCACTGCAATTCCAATCACACCAGATTTAGTTACTATAACAGCAAAGGTCATAAGAAGCACCTGGAGAAAATTATTTAAAAGGAATTGGATATCAAGCAGCATCCCAATGGAAACAAAGAAGAAGCTGATGAAAATCTCGCGGAAAGGAAGAATATTGGCGGTAGCCTGATGGCTGTAATCCGATTCGGAAATAATCATGCCAGCAAAAAAAGCTCCTAAGGCCAGAGAAAGACCGATTGAAGAGGTTAGCCAGGCTGTTGCAAAACAAATAACGATAGTGGTAAGAATGAATAATTCACGACTCCTGGTTTGTACCACCTGTCTGAAAATAAATGGAACCACATAATTCGCCAATACAATGATTAATAGCACCAGCCCAACCACTTTAACCAGTAAGAGTGCCAGAGTCATTAATGTGTTATCCGACTGGCCAGCCAATATAGGAACGAACAACATCATGGGTACCACAATAATGTCCTGGAAGATTAGTATCGCGACGGAAAGCAATCCGTGAGGAGCTGTAATTTCTCCATTGGCCTGTAAGAGATTTAATACAATGGCCGTACTGCTCAAAGAAAAAAGAAAACCAATAAAGACAGCTTGTGGCCAGCTTAGTCCAATAAAATGAGAGGCCAGCGCTGTAACTAATGTGGTCAATCCGACCTGAATGACACCTCCCAGTAAGACGGCTTTTTTAATAGTTGCGAGTCTTTTGAGGGAAAACTCAATACCAATGACAAACAAAAGGAATATCACTCCAATTTCAGATAAAAGCTCAACTTCACGTCTGGCTTCGATCAGGCTCAGACCATAGGGGCCGACCACCACACCTGTGACCAGAAAACCAATGATAGGAGGTAATTTGACCTTTTGAAACAACAGGATAATCAGAACTGAAGACCCTAAAATGATTACGATATCTGGTATCAATGGTAAATGCATCCGATGTTCAAGTTAGTTATTTCGCTACTGAACTTTCGGGAATCGTTGTTTCATTCAAAACTTACATCGTAACAGGCCACTTAGTCTCACAAAACGAATGAATTTATTCGCAAGATTGAGCCAAAAGGGCAACTATGAATTGTCGCTACTTTTTACTCAATAGAGACTCATAATCGGCGAGTTTTGGATCGTTGTTTTGGGTAGCGTATGATACAGCCATTTTAAAATTTTTCACTGCTAGTTTTCGGTCACCTTTACTGCGATACGCCTCACCCAGTCCGGCGTGCATTTTTGCCAAATATTTTGGATCGGGATACTTCTGGATACCTCTATTAAAATACGTAATAGCATTTACCACATCACCATATTTCAGATAGAACTGAGCCAATCGATTTTGCCAATAGGCAGAGGCATAGCGTTTGGTGTCCAGCACATCAGCAAATTCTTTCATGAAAAGATCGAAGGAAGAGAAGTTATCTTCCTTCCAGGCCATCCAGATGAGGGTGTTTTTGGTGGAATTGTCAATTTCAGTGTCCTGATCGAACCGTTCACCTCTTTGTCGGAAATATTCCCTGAGATAAGGGATTCCACCTTTTTGGTGAAAATCATCGATACTGGCATAGACTATAGAACCATAATTGTGATAGTAGAACCTTAGTCCATGATACATCGACAAATAAGGCAGGGACTCATGGGTTTCTTCATTGAACTTTCTATACTCCCATGTGAGATTTGCAAAATTTTGCTCAGTGAGATCTTTAGCAAAATTGTTTGAATATCGAACGGTATAAATGTCCTTATCTGAATTGGCCATAAATAGATATTTGGGTTTTTGATCGTTCGAATATTTATTAAACGATTCAACCATTTTTTCGTCCATTGATCCTCCATTGGAGACTATAGCGCCGGTAAATGGTGATGATTCGCGAATGATCAACTCCGAAGCTAAAAATGCGCTATTTTCCCAGCCAAATAGTACCCTATCCTGATTAGTTCTATAGGTCTGATCAACATAGCTCACCAGTTCTTTCTTGATAAAAGAGGCATATTCATCCCACTTATTATTGAGAATGCTGTCATGAACCTGACGGCTTTTCATATCTACACCCACTATAATCATCTCTGGAAGTACATTTTCCCCTCTTAAGGTTTTCTGAATGGCTATCCCATTAAGATAAAACCACTGACCATCAAGGATGTAAAGCACCGGATACTTTTTATCTCCTTTTTCATAATTGTCGGGTAGGTAGACTTGAATTTGTTGATCACTTGCCAGCGATTCAGATTGAATATTTTTGGTTTGACCAAGAAACGGCTGTGACCAAAGGAGATGAAGAGAATTGACAGACAATAGAAGGGTTAATATATATGCTTTCATGGGGTAAATTATTTTGGCAATTTAAGCCATTCAAACCCCGGATGATTCTCTTTCTTCTAGCTTAACAAAAGCTTAACAAAACCAGTTGATACCAGAATAGCAGCTATTATTCTGGTCGGGAAGGATAAGTTTCAGTTGCCAATTTAGAAGGGGAGAGATTGTAGTATTCTTTTACTTGATTGTAATCCGAAAGGTCGATCACTGTTCTTGCATTCGTAAATTGACCGGGAACTACTACAATACGAGTCACCCAGTTATCCGCGTAGGCCGCTCCTAGTCCATCGAGCATCGCCGTACCGTCCAGAAAGACATTTGCATCGAATTTTATAAAATCATAGTTGTAGTGCAAGATGCCATCATCAAAATTGAGCGTTTGAGGTAGCGCTCTCCAAATTTCTACGTCATCCTTAATCTCCCATAAAAAGTACACCATCATCACATCCGAATACAAAAGACTCTTCACCATTTGTTCCATCACTTCCGGGTATACCTTCAGGATCCAGACAACTAGCTAGAATACTCCAACAATAAACGGGAGTGATTTTAAGATTTTCATAAGTGGTCTCTTTTGATGGTTGAGCTATCCTAAGTAAAACCGCTGCTAAAAAATAAAAATATGGCTCCTGAACATGCGGAATCGCCGAAAAAATCTGTTGTTTGTAGCTTGGCTAAAGGCAGATAAAAGTTATCTTCAACATGCCTTCTTCGAAAGTACGGTGATTTTGATATAATGAACTTTATATGCCAGATTCAAAAGAAAAATGGAATACCAAATACAGCTCTAAATCTTCTTTTTCGACAGAGCCCGACCAATTTCTTGTGGATCAAGTTGCGCTTCTAAAAGAAGGAAGTGTATTGGATTTTGCATGTGGTACCGGTCGCAATTCTATATGGTTGGCGAAAATGGGATTTGAGGTGACTGGTGCAGATATTTCTGATATAGGGCTGCTCCGGCTGAAAGTTTCAGCCAAAGAAAGTCATGTTGTAATCAGAACTCTGGAAGTTGATTTGACCAATGAACTCAAGCTGGAAAATCTCGGCCCTTGTGACAACATAATTATCAATATGTACAAGCCTTCACAAGAGATTTTATTAATGCTGCCCAAGCTTTTAAATGAAGGTGGGGTATTGTTGATATGCACACACAATTGGAAACAAGTGGAAGCAGGGAAATTCAAAAAAGAGTTTTGTTTGATGCCTAACGAGCTGATAGATATAAAATGGGAAATGAAATTGGTAAAACATTCCACCTTTGAATTGGATTCAGGGTTTTACGATGGTTATGTCTTTTCGAAATGACGTTTGACTGTCTTAATCAAAGAAAATAATAAACAATGAAACAATCCATAGTTCACATCGCATTGGTGGTCAAAGACTACGATGAAGCCATCGCATTTTACACCAAAAAATTGAATTTTGAATTGATAGAAGATACTTATCAACCTGAGCAAGACAAACGATGGGTGGTGGTATCACCACCTGGATCGGTAGGAACTACCATATTGCTTGCACGAGCATCTAAGCCCTTACAAGAAGAGTTTGTTGGGAATCAAGCCGGTGGCCGAGTGTTTCTCTTCCTAAATACAGATGATTTTTGGAGAGATTATAATAACATGGTTTCGAAAGGAATTGAGTTCGTAAGAGAGCCCAAAGAAGCCGATTATGGAATAGTTGCTGTGTTCAAAGATTTGTATGGAAATCTATGGGATTTGTTGGAGCTAAATGCTGATCATCCGATAGCTAAGCGAATAAATAAATAGAAGTCTCACAAATTAGATAAAATGAAGAGCATACTGCTGAAAGCGATAGCCTTGTTGATTGCCACAATGATTGCAATAGGAATGTTGATCAATTTTGAATATACACAAGGTTTTCAAGTTAGCGTTCATGACGCTTATATTGTCGTAAGTCCGATAGTACTAGGAATAGTGTTCTGGATTTATTTGTCATTTTTGTATTTCTTAATCAATGGATTTTTTAAGGGATTCAAATCAAAACAAACTCTTTGGCCAATTGTCGTAACCAATATATTGATCATAATTTCATTGGTGTATTTTGCATCTGTATCCTTTTCCGTTCTGGCCGTAAGCTCCATCTTTCACCCAACTAAGAGTCAGGAAATTTCAAGTCAAATTAATTACTCACTTGTCTTGTGGGCTATTCCTATATTGGGATTGCTAATTTTTGAGATATTTCTGGTAAAGAAGGTCATTAGAATTTGATAATATGACCAATCCAAAAATGCTGTTCACCGATGGAAGTGTGGATGCACTACTTAAAATAGGATATGGGGCTTACATGTTTGTAGACGAAGATGAACTGCCAATTGATCCAAAGGGAGTTCAGGTAAAAGTGAAAAGATTTGAAGACACGTCTTCAACGAAATTGGAACTTCAAACATTAATTTGGGCCTTAACCGAAATTCGACCAGCTGGCAAAAAGGTAATTGTATATACTGATTCTCAAAACATCATTGGATTGCCCGCTAGACGCGATCAACTCGAAAAAAATGATTACCATTCCAGAAGAAATGAGCTCCTCAACAATCATGAGCTGTATCGTGAGTTATTTAAAATAATGGACCGAATGGATTGTCAATTGATAAAAGTAAAGGGGCACCTGTCATCCAGCCAAAAAGGAGATATTGACAAGTTATTTGCACGGGTTGATCGAGCCTCAAGAAAAGCATTGAGAGAAACGAATAAATGACTTTCAGGATAGTCCACCTGAACCCGGCAATCCATATTTACTGTAACTTTTACATCCCTAGACTTCCAACATTCTTGATCTCACAACGTTATATCCATACTATAATAGAAATAAGTATGGAAATAAAGAAAGCAGAGGGGCCTGAAATTAAAGTGGCCTATAGGATTAGAAACAATAAGTTTTTCGCATTTTTTGTAGATCATATCATAGAATCAAAATCAAGAAAGCATATGTTGTCAGCACTTCTCAGAATCGCTAGAGATAAGTTCGGTTCGCGGGTAAAGCTGAAAGCCTATGAAATTTCATAATATCCAGCATACAAGCTTTAGAATCCCTGTATTTATCCTCAGTTGACTTTCAATGAGGAGAAAAATAGCCACCTGCAGAGAAACAGGTAGCTATTGACTGAAAATTGGATTTTATCTTTTGTTTATGATGATTCGTTTTCTCAACATCAGGTTTTCGCTCGACCATTGCAAAATATAGATACCGGTATTTATTTTTTCTGTATCTATTGAAAACTGATGATGTCCTTCTGCGGGTATGCCCAATTTATATTGATCTACGATCATTCCACTTAGGTCAATGAGTTTGAACGATACACTTTCCCGTTGTTTTAAATAGAATTGTACCTTCACATCGGCTCCGTTAGAGGGGTTTGGATACACGCTCCATGCTGTGTGCGAACCATCTTCTGAAATGGAGTTCAGCACATCTTCTTTACGCAAGTTTCTGGACGATGCATTCGACCAGTCATTGTCATACCATCCTTCTCCGCATCTGTATAAGTCAGCAGTCTGACTACTCCCACTATCGTTAAATACAAGATTGGTACAAGTGGCTTCCGGCAAAGTATAGCTATACCATCCACCACCATCGTCAATCATGACTGGTCCCGGCCAGTTCGAACTACCGGCACCGGAAGGCGTGACATTCCAGTAGTGCATGTTAGCTCCGTTCCAACTGGTTGGTTTTTTGAAATGAATGGTCAGACCGGCGGACGGTTGGGGTTTTTCGTCATACCAAATTCCGCCTTCATACCATCCTTCACCACATCGGTTCAAATCGGCAGTTTGCGAACTACCATTGTTGCTGAAAATGATATTTGAACAGTCCGCACCCAATAGTGTATGCGCATACCAGCCATCACCCTCATCGGTCATAGTTATACCTGGCCATCCGATGGTTTGTCCGGAAGGAGTCACATTCCAATAGTACATGGAAGGGTTTGAATAACCTTCTGGTTTGAAATGTACGGTAAGGCCGGAGGGAGCAGGGTTGAAATTGAATACGCCTGTTTGTATTTCCGATGCCGCATTTTGATTATCGATGGCAATTACCTTTAGCGTAGCATCATGCGAAATCGTAATGGGATCTGAATAGACGGCTGAGCCAGCCGAAGGCATGCTTCCATCCAAGGTATAATAAATGGCGGGATTTGGGTCCGTATCATCTGAAGCGATGACTTCTACGCTGACTACATCGCCAATAATGAAACTACCACCGCCTGGGCTCATACTTAATGCAGGAGGTTGGTTAACCGTGATTCTTGGATCTGTGTCAGACCAACTACCATTTTCAAACCATCCGTCTTTGTCTCTGAAGAGATCGGCAGTTTTAGAACCACCATTATCATTGAACAGCAAGTTGCTGCTCGCGACACCTACAAAATCAAAACGATACCAATCGTCGCCTTCGGCTACCATAAATGGGCCAGGCCAGCTACTTTCAGCAAGCGAACCGGCAGGTTGAGAATTCCAATGGTGTATGTTGGTAGAATTGGCACCACTGGTTTGTTTGTAGTAGACAGAAAAACCACCCACATCACCGATTGTATAAGCGGCTGAAACTATATTGGAATGATTGCCTTGTGCATCTACCGCCAGGGCCTTTAGCGTAGAAGATGTGGAAATGGTAATGGGATCTGCGTAACTCGTACTACCGGTATTAGGATTGCTGCCATCGGTGGTAAAGTAGATGGTGGTAGGGTCGTTTTGCGAACTGGCAGATAGTGCCACACTTACCGGGTTCGAATACACACCGGCATCCGGACTTATTGTTACCACCGGATTACCTCCTCCTACACCGGGTTGGAAAAAACCGGATCCATTGCCACCGATCATACCAGGACCATTCAATACATACAATCCTGCTGAGCCAGACTCAACGAAAAAGCTGATCGATCCATTGTTTACACTAATTTCTGCCCCGGTTACCGCATCTCTGTATATGCCGTTAGTCATTCCGTTGAATGTGAAATTAGATCCACCATCCTTAGATAGGCCTACGGCCACTTCGCTATCGTTGTGTTTTCTTACATATCCGATAGCATTTCCTCCGTGATTGCCGTCCCACCTCCAGGATCCTTTTTGTAGTGCTGGTATCTCACGTCTCATGGCATTCAGTTTTTTGAGATGCTGATAGAGGGTGTGATTTGGAGCATCGGCAAATTGATCTCCATAATAGGCCCTGCCGGTCAAATTAATTGATTTTTCGATGCCCGATGCATCATGAATATCCGCATACTCACCTTTCATGAACTGGATTTCAGTGCCGTAATATACCACCGGTATTCCACGCCAGGTGAACATGAAATTCATGCATGCCGCCAGGTTCTCTTCGGAGCCGCCGTATCTTCGATTCCAATCATTGTTTGGACCAAAATCGTGATTGTCCAACCAGAGCAGGTTGGTAGAAGGGTCAGCGTACAAATGATCATATCTGGCGGCAGCAGTCACCCCGGAAAAACCTTGCCCTTCTTCAAAAATATTGTGAAAAGTGGCTTCTGCGTAGAAATCCAGTATGGCAATCTCGGAGTCTTCCGAATTATTCACTTCCCCTCTCCAGGTATACCAGTGCGGATTTATTTCTTCTACATTGTGCAATTCATGCCTCAATTGGGCCACCTCACCAAATATGAAAAGATCAGGATTGACTGCGTGAAAAGCGTCTTTGAAATAGAGCACATCTTCCTTACTCATGTGTTTCATGGTGTCCCATCTGAAGGCATCCACACCCATATTAATGAAAGTGGTATAAGCGGCTACGAGATAGTCACGCAGCACTTGGCTTCCCGTGTTAAAATCAGGCGTATCGCCAGCCAGGGCACGGTTGTACAGGTTTTCAGTGTCATCCCATCCTTGAGCAAATCCGTTGCCCGAATGGTGATACCAATCGATGGAAGTGTTGTCAACGTAAGACTGCGTCGATGGCCAGTTGTATGCGGACAAGTCATTGCTATAGGGTGGAGGCAAATTCGGAAGATTGGCTCTACTCCATATTTTACCATCGTCCGGATTCGGTGTCAGGCCGTCATATTCCCAGTCAGGGTTGGGTTGCAATGGATTCCCATTGCTGTCTTGTCCCCAGGGTTGGGAAGGGTCCGTGTTGTATTTGATCTCTGCCAATCCCTTCACTCCAAATCTTCCTGAATGGTTGGTGACTATGTCTAGGACTATTTTCATGCCTCGGGCATGTACTGCATCGATCAGATCCTGAAAAGTGGCTCCCGGAGATTCCAGCCTGGGATCCACTTTCGTGAAATCATAGGCATGATAGCCGTGATAATCCAGAGGGCTCCAGTTTTGGACAATTGGCGTTATCCATATTGCGGTAAAGCCGAGATCCTGAATGTAGTCCAGTTTTTGAATCAGCCCCTTGAAATCTCCTCTCCAGGTCACATCATTGGGGTCCGTGATATTAGGATTTACATTTGGGTCAGGGTGATACGAACTCCACTCGTTGGGAACATTATTAGATGGGTCACCATCAAAAAAACGAGTGGTCAATAAAAAATAGATGCTTTCTTCCCGAAAGTCTTGCTGGGCATGCGCTGCCATTGGAAGCAAATAAATGCTTGCCATGAGGCATGCCGTTAGGTAGATTGTTTTCATGTAGTTTGTTTTTGATCGTTGATATACTTGAGCTAGTTTTCCACCTCTGGATTAATTGCTCAAAACATCTGCACAAAGTAGAGACCCCGCCGTTCAGAATCGCTTCACTTTATAAAACGGGAGAAATACGCCGTGCTCCTTTACCTTAGTTTATAATTTGACACCTTTAATTCATAAATAACTTATTGTTAATCAATTGTTTACAAACAATGAGCCAACAATTTGTGAGATATGAGCCGCAGGAATAAAAAGGGTTTGTCAAAAAAAATGCACGGTATCAAATGAAAGTGGTACGCTGCGTAAGGGCTCTGGGTCCGATTTTATTACAAGATCGTTGTTCAGATCTTGCCTATCATGTGAATTAGTATCACACGGCCTGTTAGTCTCAAGGATATCTCGACCAATTTTACTTTCTGATTAAGTTTATCATCGCTGCGGCGCAGGAGCGACAGCCACAATAGTTCTGAATACTCCGGGTTGTTTTGGTTAACTTAGATGCTGGTAAAAGTCTCGCAAGAAAATTTTCTGATACAATGGGTTTAAGAGGAAAAATCACCTGTCCTTGTTGTGGATATAAGACCTTATCGGAAGCACGAGTATATGAAATTTGCTCCATCTGCTTTTGGGAAGACGATCCCTATCAGAGAGATCGTGTAAAAGAGACTGGTGCAAACAATGTGAGTTTGGCAGAAGGACAAGTCAATTACATGGGATTCGGAGCGTGTGATAGAGAAAGAGTTCCATACGTACGAACCCCTAATGCTCAGGATTCGAAAGGAGAGGATTGGGTAAAGTATTAGATGACATCGGCCTCGTTTATTAAAAAGAACCGGATACTCATCTGGATGAACCTAGTGAAAGGCTGAAACCGTCCATACCATGCCAGTTCCGTCAGAGGCGACAATGAGTTTGACACAAATGCCGAGAATTTGGATAAATTTTAATTAGGTTACCTTGGTTTCACGGTACGAATCCGGCTGATTAAGAAGTTTCAACGTATAATAAATAAAGATAAAATGCTAATCAACCATCATGGGTGAACTGCTCGACAAACAAAATAAATATTTCCTCCACAATGAGGAGATGCTCCTGGAAAAGTATGAAGGGCAGTTTATTGTGATACATGACGAGCAGGTAGCTGACTCATTCGGTTCTGAACGCGATGCCTATGTCTATAGCGTCAAACACTTCCAGATTGGTACTTTTCTGATACGGGAAGTTACGTCCAAGCGGACTTTGGACAGCTAGCTGTTCATCCTTTGAATAATCACGTGTTTCTAAGAAACCTTAATTTGGCCTGGTTGCGTACTCCGCAGTAGCCAATTTTGAAGGAGAAAGGTCGTAATATTCCCTGACCTGATTGTAATCTAACAAATCGATGGCTGTCCTTCCGCTAGCAAACTGACCAGGAACCACTACAATACGGGCCACCCAGTTGTCTGTGTAGGCTGCACCAAGTCCATCTAGATTTACGGTACCATCCAGGAATATATTGGCGTCAAATTTTGTAAAATCGTAGTTATAATGAAGAAGGCCATCTTCAAAATAAAGTGTTTGCGGTAGGGCTCTCCAAATTTCAATGTCATCCTTGATCTCCCATAAGAGATAAACCAATATCACATCAGAATCCAGCATGGTAAAGTCGGTAGGCAAATTCAAAAGCACGCTGTAATCGGTAGCAGTGAAGCTAAATTCATATTCAAATACAAATGACTCTTCACCATTGGTACCATCTATTCCATCGAGCCCATCTCTTCCGGGCAGGCCTTCAAGGCCCTGAGGACCTATGCAGCTGGTAAAAATAATTCCAATGACCAATAGAAGTGATTTTAGACTTTTCATAGATAGCAACATTTGATTTGTAAACCATCCTAAGTAAAAATGATGCCAAATTTTTTTTAAAGGGTGTTGATCAGCGCTCAAATACCGGAATAATGCGGTAACTTAAGTAGTGCCAAAAGGGGATTAGTATTGCCTCTTAGCGTGTGTAGTCTTTCGAAACGGTCCGGAAGGATGCAAGCTCGAGTATTGCAAAATCGATATGGAGAGATACAAGATTCTGCTCATGCTTTTTCTTTTATTCAAAAAAATATCTAGCCATACACAATACATATATTGACCACAAGTTTGAAGATAAAATGAAATAATTAATTCAACTTTGATCGTTCGATTCAACTATCAACACAGCAGACTTTTATCATTTTATGAAGCCTTTCACTCAATACACAAAAAGCGGTCGTATCAACATAGCATACCAGGTTTTTGGTTCGGGTCCGGTGGATCTGGTGTACATTCCCGGGTGGGTTTCTAATATCGACTGGATGTGGGCATGCCCCGAATTGGTAGATTTCTTACAGGAGTTGGGCAAAATATCGAGGGTAATTCTGTTTGACAAGCGTGGAACAGGACTTTCCGACCGTGTGGTAGAGCTTTCTACACTGGAGGAAAGAATGGATGACATTCGAGCTGTAATGGATGCGGTAGGTTCGGAAAAAGCCATATTGTTCGGACATTCCGAAGGGGGGTCAGTTTCGGCCCTATTCGCTGCCACCTATCCAAACCGGACCATTTCCTTGATCACATTTGGGGTATTTGCCAAGCGGAGATACGCTCCGGATTACCCATGGGCACCTACCGACGAAGAACGGCAGGCAGTCTACGACATGATCGAAAATAGCTGGGGCAGCGGGGAGATGGGTCTGGAGTCACTCGCTCCATCCAAGGCCAATGACAAGATATTTATGGACTGGCTGGCTAATTATTTTCGGTCGGGAGCCAGTCCAAGTGCAGCCATGGTGCTTACCAAGATGAACACCCAGGTGGATATCATTGATATATTAAGCTCCATAAAAGTACCCACCTTACTCATGCAGCGCACCCACGATGTGGATGTGAAAATTGAGGAGGGGCATTTTATCGCTGAGCGAATAAAGGGGGCAAAGTTTGTTGAGTTTCATGGTAATGATCATCTCTTTTGGGTTGGAAACACAGAAGAGGTATTGGAAGAAATGAAGGCTTTCATTTTAGACGGGAAGCCGGCAAAAGTTTATGAGGAACGACTTTACACCATCGTTGCTGCCCGAATCCTGCCCTCAGGTACTGATCATATGGACCCTCGAGGACTGATTAGTCAATTTGTTACTCAGTATAGAGGGAAAATTGTTCAATACGATAATGAATCTTTTATCGCCACCTTTGAAGGCCCCAGTAAGGCCGTTCATTGCAGTATCGATCTCATGGATGCCATCCGAAGTCTGAATATTCAATTAGCCATTGGTGTTCACATCAGGGAAGGTGCTATAGATAAGGCTCACTTTATAAGTGGTGAAACACAAGTTTTCACAGATTCGATGCTTCAAATATCCACACCGAATCAAGTCCTCATTACACAGACAGTAAAACATCTGTTGTTGGGGACCGGATTGACTTTTGTTCATAGGGAGGACGTATTCAAGTCCATGTCAGGAGAGCTGCTTTCTCTTTATCAGGTGATAGATGATTCAAGATCAACGGCTCCATTGGATAATTATTCACAGAAACAATTCGCGCAGAATGATTCTTTTCTGGAAAATGTATTGCAATGTATAGACGATCATTTGAGTAGTGAGTCCTTTGGAGTCGAAATGCTTTGCAGGGAAATGGGTATCAGTGAGCGCCAGTTGCAACGCAAACTCAAAGCCATAACGAACAAATCACCAAACCAGTTGATTTCATCGGTACGCTTGCATCGGGCTAAGGAACTGCTACATGACCGCGAGTACAACATTAATGAAATCGCCTTTCAAACTGGATTCTCTAGCCCTTCTTATTTCTCAAAATGTTTCAAAAAGGAGTTCAGCATAAGCCCTTCAGATCTTCTTCAAATCCAAGATTAGCCCCCATTTGTCGGAAATATGTCCTTCTGTCGGTTTTGTAGCATAGCCCTGTCGGAAATGTTAAGAAGATCGCCGGATTTGTGATAGACAGACTATTCAATGTCGAGCAATTTTGCTGAATAATTATTGCAAAGGAGCTGGCATAATTGTAGAAGTAGTATGGTGAGATCGCTTTGTGTTCGTCCTGATAGCGTCTTTTCCTTTAAGTAAGACAATGAAAATAGTCTCATTGTTATCCTAAATCTACGATAGGCTGGCCATTACGAATCATTATTTATTATGTGGATAAAAGTCACCTTTCGAGCCATGTGCTCTTTGATTTTTTTAAGTGCAACGTCATGTACCTGGGAACAAATGACTCCGCAGTTCGACTGCTCGGTGTCTCCGGTTCAGTTAGAACTAATTGACAGCAATGACTCCGAATGTGGAGTATCGGATGGAAGTTTTACCGTTCAGGCTTCAGGAGGCGAGCCTCCATATACAATCAGTTCTGAATCGGCAACAAATTCAGAGGGTGTGTTTGAAAACGTCCCGGCTGGAAACTATACGGTGTTAGTTACCGATGCCAACGACTGCTCCGAAGAGCTAAATGTTGAGATTCAAAACGCCAATGGGGTAAACCTCACTAAAATTGAAACATTAATTGCCGGGTGTCAATCTAATGACGGAGGCATCGAAGTGATCGCTACCGGTGGTGTGGAGCCCTATCTGTATACATTGAACGGAGGCAGTGAGCAGGCCAGTAACGTATTTTCTGCCCTGAGCAGTGGTTCGCATACTATAGGTATCACAGATCAGGAAGGATGCAGCGTTACCGGGAATGTTCAGGTTTTGTCTGGAGTTAGTTACTCCAGCTCCATAGAAAAAATAATTAAAAACAACTGTACTAGTTGTCATGGTGTAAGTGCATCTCCGAGTTTCGATTCTTATGATGAAATAAGAGCTCATGCTGCTTCTATCAAAAGGGTGACAGGAAACAAATCAATGCCCAGAGGAGCCACTATTTCTCAAGATGAAATTGACAGAATTGCCTGTTGGGTGGATGATGGCGCACTTTCCAACTAATATTTCAATCAGACTAATTGTTCAATCCGCACCTGGTTTTTTTTGACAACCATGGGAAGGTATAATCTAAAAATCTAATAATATGAAAAATGGAATTTTAACATTTCTACTAGTGGCATTTGCAATGGTATCTACCTTGGCACAACCGCTTTTGGATCGTACAGGAACGGCTTCTTTCTATTCCGAGGCTCCACTCGAGGATATAGAAGCTATAAATGAAGAAGTATTAGGAGCAATAGACCTTGAGAAAGGCACATTGGCCGTTTCCATGTTTATCAAAAAATTCAATTTTGAAAGAAGCCTGATGCAAGAGCACTTCAATGAAAACTATTTGGAATCTGACAAATATCCGAAAGCTACATTCAAAGGAGTGATTAAAGATTTCGCAGCTATAAACTTTACGGAAGCGGGAAGTTTTGAAGCGCAAGCAGAAGGTGAAATGGAAATTCATGGCGTTGTTAGGCCTCTAACTGCCGTGGTGAAGTTTAACGTGTCTCCTGAGACATTAAGGGTGTCTACCGAATTCGAAGTTTCGGTAGCCGATCATGAAATCGAGATACCAAAGCTGGTGATTAAGAATATCGCAGAGGTAGTCGAAGTCAGAGCATCATTTAATTTCAAACGACAAGAAAGATGAGACCATTCCTCTTAGTATTTATTTTCCTGACTATATCACTTTCGGTTAAAGCGCAGGACGATCTTCTTGCTGCACTTGAAGCGGAGCAGTCAGAAGAACCAGGCCTTGTAGAAGCCACCTTCAAAGGCACCAGGCTGATCAATGGTCACTCTATAGAAACCAGAAAAAAAGGAGTGATGGATTTTATGATCTCTCATCGCTTCGGTACCATCGATGGAGGAGGCTATGAGCTTTTTGGACTTGATCAGGCAAGCATTCGAATTGGGCTGGAATACGCAGTTACCGATCGTCTGTATTTTGGTTTAGGCAGAAGTTCTTTTGAGAAAACCTTCGATGGCTTTGTAAAGTATCGCCTGATTCGTCAATCAACCGGAGGAAAGGCGGTACCGGTTTCAGCGACATGGTTTAGCTCAGTGGCACTCAGGACTTTAAGAAATCCAGACCTGGACCTGAGCTTCACAGACAAGTTGGCGACTACTCACCAACTCTTGTTGGCACGAAAATTTAACAATGGAATATCACTCCAATTGATGCCGACATGGGTGCACAGAAATTTGATTGATGAAGACCAGTTGAACAATGACGTGTTTGCACTTGGGGCAGGGGGACGTGTCAAATTTTCGCAGCGAGTAGCTCTTTGTGTAGAGTACTACTATCAGTTTCAACAACTCAATGAAAATGCAAAAAATGCGTTTGCCATAGGCTTTGATATCGAAACCGGCGGACACGTATTTCAACTTCAGTTTACCAATGCCACATCCATGGTGCCAAAAGGATTTATCACAGAAACAACCAATGACTTCTTCGACGGAGAAATCCACTTTGGATTCAATATATCGAGGACTTTTCAAGTGAATTAGATACTCTACATGTAAAGGAAGACCAGTGCCTGTTCCGAGCAGGTGCCGGTTGGCCTTTTTGCTTCCTCGGCATCAGAAGTTCTAAAAGGAAATGAGTTAATCAAAATCAATAATTAATCTACGAATCAATGAAGAATCTATTTAAGCAATTAAATGTAATGCTGCTATTGGCGGCAATAGTTACTATCTCCTCATGTGGAGATGATAATGAAGAAGCCGCCCTAGAGGCAGGATCAATGATCAAACTTGCAAGCGACGCTACTTTGGGCGATGTCTTAACGGACGCTAATGGCGTTACTTTATATGTTTTCTCAACGGATGTGTCAGGAAACAGTACATGTCTTGACGGCTGTTTGAATAGCTGGCCCATCTTTTATGCTGCAGAAACGGAGATAGATGCAGAATTGGAAAGTGCTGATTTTGCAACTATTACACATGCCAGTGGTGCGAAGCAGACGACTTACAAAGGATGGCCGCTTTACTACTATGCACCGGCAGGCGACGGAGTGGTAGAAACAGCTGGAAGTACTTCAGGCGAAGGTGCTGGAGGGGTATGGTTTGTCGCCAAGCCCAATTATTCTATCATGTATGCCAATGCACAGTTGGTAGGCAATGACGGAAAAAATTACACTTCGGCCTATGAAGAAGGCGAAGAAGCGACCGCCTATTTTGTGAATGCAGAAGGAAGAACACTTTACATTTTTACCAACGACTCGAAAGATGTAAACAACTATACAGCTAGTGATTTTTCGAATGATGCAATCTGGCCAGTGTATACCAAAAGTATAGATGCCGTAGCCTCTACCATAGATGCTAGTGATTTCGGAACGATCGATGTATTTGGCGAGAGTCAGGTGACATACAAAGGATGGCCATTATACTACTTTGGCCAGGATACGGAAAGAGGAGATACTAAAGGAGTAAGTGTGCCAGGTCCTGGAGTATGGCCAATCGTAAACAAAAACACAGTAGGAGCGGAGTAGTCCTTACCGGAATGCAAAGGCGACAGACAACCTTTATTGAGAACGTGTCTGTCGTTCTTACTTTTCAGCAATGACCCCACCCTTTTTACCAGCTGTGTTCTTTTTCCTGATTAATAGTGAATCAGGCAAAGGTTGATGCGGTTCGAAAGAACCGCATTTTTTTTATCCGGCTTTGTAAACCATCTGGTTTTGCACAAAACCGAATCATTCTCCGGATCAATTGATTATTTTCGAATGTGTTTTTAGATTAAAATACAGTTTTGAAAGTCCAACTAACACCTAGATGAGGTCCATAAGATGAAGAATAAAATAATTAATTGCCTAAGCAAATTTGTCTGCTTGGTGATGGCTACCATGATTTTTGATCATAGCGTCAACGCCCAGCTAAAGCCCGTTTCCAGTGACGAATACGTGAGTGAACTGGATAAGAAAGTCTCAGCATGGTTAGATGAGTTCATCGTACCAGGAGCTGCCCTCGCGCTCATAGACAATGGAAAAATAATCCTTCAAAAAGGCTATGGATATGCTGATATAAAAAACAAGGTGACAGTAAACGGCAAAACGGGGTTTAATATTGGCTCCATTTCGAAGACTGTAGCCGCATGGGGAGTTCTCAAATTAGTAGAAGAAGGTAAGATTGAATTAGACAGCCCGGCAGAAAATTACCTTACCCGGTGGCATTTACCTGAATCGGAATACGATGTCAACAAGGTGACGGTTAGAAGACTGCTTAGTCATACGGCAGGGCTTTCTCTACATGGCTATCCTGGTTGGTCTCCCAGTGACACGCTACCAACTATTGAACAATCCTTGTCAGGAAAAAATAATGGACCCGGAGACGTTAGGATGATAATGGAACCTGGAACCAAGTGGAAGTATTCTGGCGGTGGATATACTATTCTACAATTAATTATTGAAGAAGTAACCGGGCAAAAATTTGCTGACTACATGCAAGCTGAAATTCTAAATCCGCTTGGCATGACAAATAGTAGTTATACAATTGATGACAAGATATTAAGCGCATCTTCTTTAGAACATAATGGTTATGGCGAAGTAATTCCCTTTGAATTGTTTACCGCGGAAGCAGCTGCCGGTTTACATACTACTATCGAAGATTTTGTGCTATTTGCTATGGCAAGTCTAAATGTTCCCAATGGATTAGTAGCTGACCAGTCAATCTTAGAACAAAGCACCATTAAATTAATGACATCTCCTGCACCGGCTGCAAATGGTCGATACGGATTGGGCTATGGAATAGATTCGATTCAAAACAGTCAGGCAGTTTTAGTCGGGCATGGTGGGGCAAATACAGGATGGCATGCCTATCTCAGAGTTAATCAACAAACGGGTGACGGATTTGCGATGATTACCAACGGAGGTTCGGGTCACAATGTCTATCGCCAGGCTTACTGTGATTGGATCAACTGGAAATTGGGTGTTTCGCTGGGAAATAGATGTATAAAGACAATTACTCCACTATTGATCAACGCTATTAGACGTGAAGGAATTGATGCAGCAATTGCCAGGTATAAAAAGATGAAAGAAACCAAAAGTGAAGATTATTTCTTCTCAGAAGGTGCACTAAACAACTTCGGATATGAATTGCTTCGATCAAATAAAGTCAAAGAAGCTATTGAAATCTTCAAACTAAATGTGGAAGAATACCCGGAATCAGGAAATGTTTATGATAGCCTCGGCGAAGCATATATGGTAGATGGAAATAACGAATTGGCCATTAAAAATTATGAGAAATCAATATCGTTGGATCCTGAAAATACCAATGGAGTTGAGATGCTCAAAAAACTAAAAAACCAATAAATTTTACTAAACGAACACGCTGCAATTGGTGAAATACACGGAAGGAGTCAGTCACATTCTGTAGAAAAATTGGACAGCTTGTACTGATGAGCGCTTTTAAAATTATAATGCCACCATTCCGATGAGATGGATTTAAAGGCATAGGATTCCATAACAGATTTTAAGAGCTTTCTATTGGACAGTGTAGTATCAGGAAGCAATGAATAGGCATGACTGGCTTCTTTGCCAAAAAAATCAAAAGGAGTTCCCATATCAAGTTCTTGACCGAGAGAATCAACTAAGGTGATATCAACGGCGCCACCACGATTGTGAATTGATCCGGAAGTATTTGGGTTGGCCACATACCCGGCATGGGGAAAAATCTCCCACATTTGTTTTTGGACATCCACTGGTCTGTAACAGTCAAAAAATTTGATTCGGAAACCCAACTTCTTGAATTCAAGATTTGCTCTGATTATTTCATCGGCAACTTCTTTTCTTAACAGGCAATGATCACATGCGTATACTTTTTTCTTTAGAAAATTATCTTCAGTAGCGTATTTCATGTCAAAAACGAAACCATCCGAGTATTTATTCATTACTACAAATGCACTGTCAGGAAGAGGCATGGGCACATACGCTTGACTAGTATCTTCTTGAACAAGCTCAATTGACTTTTGTTTTTTTGCCCGTTCGCAGCTGCACAAAAGAATGCCGACAATGAATATTTTAAATAGGTTTAATCTCATTTGTGAGTTCCGGTTTGATGAATTTAGTTCCGAGCTATCCCCCAATTGTCTCAATCTTCTCTTTACAAATCTGTTCGGTAAGGTCCTTAAGATGATTCACTCGATCCGCCAGGTACTCCAGGTCGTTTTGGGTGATGACATATTCATCCATCTTGTAGCGGGCGTCGATGTAAGCCTTTTGGAGCAATTCGAACCGGTGTTTTTCCTCTTCTGTGCCACGGGGAAAGACATCGAACTGCGAATCACAGTTGCGCACCCGCAGATCCAGTCGCTCAAGGTTGTGTTCCTTGGGTCGATAGTCAGTAAATACCAGTAGGATAGCCGTATAATAGCGCTCGGTGGCTTGGTGCAATTCGAAGGCTGCCACATTGTAGAAATCTTTGTCTTTTGCTCCCTTATCAAAGTTTGATTTAAAATTTGAAAAGAACATGTTGGCGCTCTTAAACCACTGATCGAAGTACCCTTGCGCTTTTTGCCGCGACTCTTCAGGGGTCAGTTTTTTAGCATTTTGGAGTTGGCATCGGCCCGTATCGTGCAGGAAAATGCCTTCTTTTTTGATATCTTGAAAAAAGTAGTTGCCTTCGGTCAGGGCCTGGTTCAGGTGTTTGATCGAGTGGAAGATCAGGCTGGGTGTAGTTCTGACCTTTCCGGTCGCCTCCAGTTGTTTTTCGATCTGCTCCTCTATTCTGAATTTTTCCTTCAGGTCGTCGTGTGTGGTCACCACCAGCAGGTCATAGTCACTTTTGTATTCGTAGTGGATACCCTTTTCCACATAGCTGTCCTCTACAAAGTTGCCCCGGGCATAGCTGCCAAAGAGGATGAGCATTTCTACGTTTTTGAATGAGGCCAGGCATTCGGTCAGTAGTTGGAGTTCTTCTTGTTTTTCCGGTGGTAAATGAGATAAAAGTTCTTTCACGAAGTTAAGATAGAAATAACCGATATAGTCTACTTAAGAATTTTCGAAAAAAGATGCGTGGGGTGGGTGAGGAGGCCTTTGGCAAACCGTGCCTACCCTTGAAAAAATCAACTTTCAGAGCTCTACATCGGATTAGTTGACTGCTAGTTGATTCTGGAAACATGAATTTTTACTCTCGGGGCGATACAAAATGGTGTTTTTCAGCTCTCGTCACGCGGAGAACAGCAGGAATTTTCTTTTTTGGTCCGCGCAGCACGGATAACTGCAGAAAATTTATTTTTTGGCTCTCGTCATGTGGAGAACTCCGAGAATTTTTATTTTTTCCTTCTCGCGGTGCCGCGCGGACGGGAATGACCTGTCAGGGTTCATAAAACGTGATCGGCAGCATAGCTGAGAGATTTGGACGGTGGTTGAATGGTAGGTAGGTAAAACTTGGTTTGATCGAACTACCATTTGTAATTAAGATTTAATCTGACTACAGAGGTGAAATGTTCGGAATTGAAAATCACCTAAATCGTGAGACTATATATGAGACTCACAAAACGAGGTTTTTTTTTAAAACAAAAGATGCATCATTTATTAGTAAAAGCTGAATCTATTAATTTTATTTTGCGAAGGC
Organism: Reichenbachiella sp.; assembly: GCF_039944555.1. GTDB lineage: Bacteria > Bacteroidota > Bacteroidia > Cytophagales > Cyclobacteriaceae > Reichenbachiella. Next base: position 123,861 of record NZ_JBDUYN010000001.1, read on the forward strand.
TTATAAGAGCAATTTCATTATTTTCTTTTTTCAATCTTAGTCTTATAGTATCCCATTTAGTTTTTTCGGTAGGTTTTCCAAAAAAATTCTTCATATCCTTCGATAGCTTTTCAATTACATCTCTTTTTTTTAATATCAAGCTATCTTCATCAAAGTATACGATCAAACGATTTTGACTATTTCTATAAATGCCGTAAGCAACGTCATTTCTTTCTACATATTTATCATAATCCTCTTTATAAAGTACAGGATTGGTATTACATAAGTCAAAAGCAGTGCTGGTATACTCATAACTTGCAGAGAGGAAATCGTCTATCACCTTTGATTTAATCTCAAGTTTTGTTTTGTCGAGCTCGGCTTGATATGCAGATTTTCTTTCTGAAGGATTGACAATAAAATAGGCAATACTTCCTCCTAGGAAATATAAAAGTACAGTTCGTATTGTCTCATTTCGAAATTTTAGACTATCCTCCCACTTTGACATTTTAATTTTTCTTTGATGGTAATTCACCTCAACTGAATTAGTTGAATGTCACAATTATAATGTATTTCTGCAAACCATGAAGAAATGAGTATTCATTTAAGAGATTCCGATCGTGCGCGTATGCGACACGTTTTTTTTCGTCGCAGTATCTATATTTGACAAATGTCTGAAAAGTACAAATTTCGTGATCCCGAAGGGCTGTATTTTGTCACCTGTACTATAGTTCATTGGATTGGCCTATTTACCCGGAAGGAATTTAAACACATCATAGTTGATTCGTTGAAATATTGTCAAAACCTAGTCGAGAATGAAATCACAGATGAGCCTGAATGGTATTTGTATAGCTCGGCAAGAGATTATGCAGGAAAAATGGGATTATTGGCTGTCGAACTGTTGCATTGAGAAACGCGCTGCAAACGTGCACGATGGGAAGTGTGTTTTCAATAATTCGTTTTTCAGTATATTTGTGTTATGAAATCAGATAAGAAGATTCTTAAAGAAATGCAAGAGCTAGATCAGGTGATGAATAAGCGCCTAGCTATTGAAAAAAAATTGCATGAAGGTACCGTAGTACAAGTCACGACTCCCAAGCGTGCCAAAAGAACTGAGTATAGTTTTTGATTACTCCAAAATTAATCATCATTGCTGGTCCTAATGGTGCAGGAAAGTCAACATTGAGCAGTGATATTGTAGCCAAATATGGCATCACTGCATTTGATTTTGACAAAGAATATTATCAACAATGGGCTCGTTTTTCATACAATCCAGCTGTTCAAAGAGGATGCAAGGAGTATGTAGCAGATAAATTTGAAACATCAATTGTTTCCGCATTTGAGACCAAATCCAATTTTAGCTTTGAAACGAATTATCATACTAAAGATATTTTAAACTATCTGGATTTGGCAGATCAGTACGGTTATGAGAAAAACTTGATCTTTATAGGTCTAAAATCGGCTACTCTGGCAAAAGAAAGGGTAGCATTAAGAGTGAGCAAAAACGGTCATAATGTACCTAATCAAGAAATAGATTCTCGTTATAAAAATGGATTGACGCTACTTGATAATTCATTCGACAGATATAATAATATAGTCATCTCCGAAAGCTATCCTGATTTCAAATCTGAAAACTGCATAGGAATACAAGGAGAAAAAGGATATTTGGTGAAGCAACCAAGCTATATGAAATCCTTGCCTCGATTAACGAGTCACATCACAGGTTTAGAGCAAAGTAAGTCGATTAGGTTCAGTTTTTAAACGTTCGTTTAATATGAGTATTTCTGGAAGGAAACACAAACCACCTATATTAACTTATTTGACAACAAATGTCTGAAAAGTACAAATTTCGTGATCCCGAAGGGCTGTATTTTGTCACCTGTACTATAATTCATTGGATTGACCTATTCACCCGGAAGGAATTTAAACACATCATAGTTGATTCATTGAAATATTGTCAAAACGAGAGAGGGTTGATAATTCATGCCTGGGTATTGATGCCAAGTCATTTACACATGGTTGTGAGCGGTAACTTACTTTCTGACATTATGTAGGATTTCAAGAAATTTACATCAAAGAAAATTACCTTGGAAATGGATTTGATCAATGAGAGTCGAAAAGAATGGCTAAGTAAGGCATTTAGGAGTTCGGCTGATAAGATCAAAAGAGTTAAGACTTACAAAGTCTGGCAAGATGGCAATCACCCCATTCAGCTAGAATCCAATAAATTTATTGTTGAAAAACTAGACTATATTCATCAAAACCCAGTCGAGAATGAAATCACAGATGAGCCTGAATGGTATTTGTATAGCTCGGCAAGAGATTATGCAGGAAAAATGGGATTATTGGCTGTCGAATTATTGCATTGAGAAACGAGTTGCAAACGCGCATGATCGGAGTGTTTTTTAATAAATATTGCCATCATATGAATCCTCTATTTCAATTAATTTGCCATGTAATTGGACGCGTATATCTCATCATTAGATTCAAAACCTGGGCAAAAGCTGATGAACTAATAGAAGAAGAAAGTCAACTATTGTAGGTGTCTTTTTGTGCAGGTGATTAAGCTAATAAGAATTACGCCGAGAGAGATTTAACTTATTCGAAAAACGATCCTTTGAAGTCCCATTTTAAGTGGGTTCTTTTTAATTGTTGAAAAAACTAAATAGTTAAGTATATAGACAGTATTTTGAAGTCGATGGGAGATAGATTACTGATTAAAAAATATGAAAATGACTTTTAAATCGGTGGCTTAGGGTTCACCTTGAGAAAAAACTGGTGCTCTATAACAAACAACTAAAGGGATAGCATCAAATCACCAAAAGAGAAAAAGATTTTGATTAACCGCGCGTATTCTAATTGTTACTCCGAACAAACGTCTAGAGTCAAAATAGTTCCTATCCACTATATTTAAGCGAATTATTATTTGAGAAACATTTAACAAGCCAACCTAAATGATGGAAATCAAAAAAGACAGAATACTTGTTATCGGCTCACTTGGTGCTCTTGGAAGGGGATTGACTACAAAATTGAGACTACGGTATGGTGAAAACAATGTAATTTCCTCAGATATCGTAAGTCCGGAAAAATTAGAGGACAACAAAGGAATTTATGAGCAATTTAATGTTTTCGACAAAGAGCGCCTTCGTCAAGTGGTAGAGAAATACCAGGTCAATCAAATCTACCTATTGGCAGCCATATTGTCTGCGAAAGGAGAAGCTAACCCACTGTTTTCCTGGGATCTTAACACCAATAGCTTGCTCAATGTGTTAGAGTTAGCCCGTGAAGAGAATATAGCCAAAGTATTTTGGCCCAGCTCCATTGCTGTCTTTGGTGAGGGAACAGAAATGATTAACACTCCTCAAAATGGAATCCGTGATCCAGTTACAATCTATGGAATGAGCAAAATGTCTGGAGAGCAATGGGCAAAGTACTATTTTTCAAGGTATGGAGTAGATGTTAGGAGTGTGCGATATCCAGGTGTTATCGATTCATTATCCTTACCTGGCGGCGGTACCACTGATTATGCAATGGACATGTTTCACAATGCGCTTCGAGATAAATCATTCCAATGTTTTTTAGAGCCAGACACCTCACTTCCGATGTTATACATGTCAGATGCCATAGAAGCTGCCATTCAAATCATGGAGGCTCCAGCAGAGAAGATCAAGGTGAGGACAAGTTATAATATTCAAGGTATGAGCTTTTCTCCAGAAGAACTCGCCAACAAAATATCAGAAAATGTTCCGGGATTTGAGATCTCCTATCACCCTGATTTTCGTCAGATAATCGCCAACACATGGCCAGATAGTATTGATGACATGGAGGCCAGAAATGATTGGGGATGGAAACCTCAATTTGATCTTTCATCCATGGTCGATGGGATTTTTAATGAGCTTAAGGAAGAATATCCTGATTCGATCATTGACACCTACTCTGTAAAGATCACATCCTTAATTGAAGCCATTCGCATTTCATTTGAGGGGCTTTCTCCAAAGGCAATCAGCACTGCTTATCCAAAATTTTATCAAAAGTTAAATCTTCGGCTAAAGGAAATTGAAATCGATATAGAGCAAAAGAAAGGGTACAACATAGAAGTATCAGAAGACAGTGAAGAATTGACCGTGTTAGACCAGCATATAGAGGAATTAGAGGAGATGCAAAAGGAAATTACAGGCTACAAACCTGAAATTTGGCGGGTTCATAAAATAATTGTTGAAGGCGAGGAACTTCGAAAGAAAAAATCAGCCAGCAAGAATTTCATTCTCGGAATTGTTGGTGGAATCATTGCGGGTGTTATTGGTGGAATAATTGTAACGTATCTATCAAAACAGGTGTTTTAACATCAATCTAAGTCCTACCCCCCCACTGGCGCAAGCTTGTAGCTTGTGTCCAATAACGACTCAATAGCTCGAGTTTGAGTGCCATGGAAACGCAGTCCAAGGGTCTCACAAAACGAATACTAAATCTTGACAAATCGAACATTTATGAAAATTGTATTAACCCTTCTCTTATTTACAGCAACAAATTCGTTTTGTCAAGATTTTGTAACAGACCTTAATGGTTTTAGGTTGGGACAATTTCGAGATGTTCCAAAAAATGAATTAAATACCATTATTCAAGAGGATAAATTTGATAATGGCTTTGAGTATGAAATCTTCTTAGTTGAACCTGATACATCGGTGTACATGTTATTTGAATACGCCAACTATGATCTCAAGACAATTTGGTCAATCCAACTTACCGGCACAAAAAAAGACTTTGACTGTGGGTTTAAGGGACTAAAACTTGGTATGTCTGAGGCCGAAATAAAATCACTAATGGGGGAAGCATCAACTGTTGAAGACGCAGGAGATTATGGAGACAAGTGGATCTATGACAATGCGAATTATTCTCTTGAAATAAGTCCTAATGGATTGCTGGCGGGGATAAAAATCATTGATCAATCTCAAGAGTTTTACACTGCTTCTGACATAATGAAAATTCCTAATTTTAAGCAATACTCAGAAATACTTAATTCTGACAATCAGCAACTCATATCTGATATACTTGCTCCTGGAATTGAAGTATATAAAAACGATTCTGTCCATTATTTTCATAATTCAATGATGAAAGAAATTAATGAAGATGGTTCCGGAATATTCTCTCTCACAAAAGAATTGAGTCAAATACTTAGTAGAGTTGATCCAATGGATTCATTACAGTATGAAGAGAATATTAGAGTGGCCGTGGGCCAAGCTACCTTGCATGTAGCAAAAATTAAGCTTGATGGAAATTACAATGAGATTGTCTTCAGGTATTTGTTTGGGCAATATCTCATTTGGGAAATTCAATTGTAGTCAGTCTCATGAAACGAATGATATGAATTTTGAAAATTTCCGAAATGACCTTGAGAATAAGATATCTAGCATCACAAAGTTTGAACTTCAAGAATATCATTTTGAACCTCATTGCTTTGGAAATGGTATCCTTGTGTATAGAATTAAGGGAAGGATTCACAAGTTTGAATATGATGGTAGAGAGGATTTACTTACATGGTATGTTGGACCACCACATGTTAAATATTTTGGTGCTGAATTAAAATTTATTATGACAATTGTTGGACTGATGATTGAAACTGAAACTCTTAAAGACGAACTCAATTAGCCTCACAAAACGAATGACTAGAGAAAAAGTAATACGTTGGTTTTTATTTGCTCTGATTTGGATATCAGGTATGTTAATTTTTGACCTATCAGGCAGTCTACTATATATGCTAATTTATGGTGTCATTTCATGGTTTGTTTCAATATTGATATTAAGAATGAAAAATTCTAATTAAACGAATGTGATTTGACTTTCGCTCGACCGTATGTGTCATGCGACTAAAACCTTATTAGACATTTGTCCAATGGAGATGCCTTTGATACAATGCCAGAAAAGAAATAAACTAGTCTCTCAAAACGAATCGTTCGTTATGCTTTGATTTTGGAATATATTTAACCTTAAGTTGAATCTTTACATTTTACTAAATGGAAGAAATTTTTTACCCGATTGCTGGGGTCCTATTTATCAATACGATTTATCTCTCTTGTAAATTCATCGCTTCACTATGGCTTGGAATTCATGAAAATCAAATATTTCTTGGTTACGGGAAGCATGAAGCCTTAAAATTTAGAGTCAAGAATTTAACGATTTATCTTGGCCTATTTATTCCATTGCCATGGTTGGCAAAGTTTTATAGCTATGAGAATGGTGTCAAAAATCGGATAAGGTTAGAGTGGGAATATGATGCACCTTGGATCAAACGATTACTGGTAACTTTTGGAGGGACTGTTGGCTCATTACTCGCATCAATGATAATTTTTTCAATACTGGCCTATCAAGAGGTAGATCAATTTGTTTCAAAGGAAGAATTAAATAAATATGGTATTTATCCCTCCCAATTTGCAAGAAGTACCGGTTTTCAAAAAGGTGATAAAATTATCTCGATAAATGGAGAGACAAATTACAAGTATGAGGAGTTAATAGCACCAAATGTTTTGCTAGGAGATCCTACATACCAAATCCTGCGAGATAAGGACACTTTGGATATTCAGATAGCCTTGAATTTCAGTGAAAATGAAGGGGCTGAATTTATGCTATATCCCAATGCACCTTGTGAGGTTAATTACATCTTACCCGGTAAACCAGCCAATAGTGCAGGCTTAATCAGTGGTGATATAATTACTCATCTTGAAGGTAACGAAGTCAACAGCCTTGAGGAGATTAAAGAAAAATTGAAAATATATAGCGGGGATGAAGTACAAGTCAAATTCAATAGGAATGGAGATCTGGACACATTGAGGGTCGAGGTACTTTCTGATGGGACCATCGGTTTTGTTGCCACTTCGTTAGTTGAATTTACACATTCAAGCAAGAGTATTGGAGTTTCGCTAAAAGAAGGAGTTACAATGCCCTTCACTTTGGTCATGTTAAATATCAGGGGACTAAGTAAGTTGTTTGGAGGCGAAGATCAAGTAAATAGAAAAGTCAGTGGCCCAATTAGAATTGCAAGTTTGTACACTAACAGCGCTACCAGGTTTTTTAGGATTTCTGCATTATTTATGGCTATTCTTGCTTTTTGGGATTTAATGCCGTTTCCAAAGTCAGCTATCCTAAAAAGCTTTCCTATCATTTGGGAAGTACTAACAAAAAATAAAATAGCTTATAAAAGTTTCAAAAACATTCAAAGAGTAGGGTGGTATATTATAGCCGCACTTATGGCCATCACAATCATGAATGATATATTGATGATTCTTTAAAATTATTGTCACACAAAATAGCGCCCGCTTGAGTGCAAAGGAAACGCGTGCGGATGCTATTCCGGTATTTCATCTGTATTCTTTCTTTCACCCTCCCATGGCAAAAAGAACGAGATAGTTTAGTCAGACGATACCATAACCTTTCTAATGCTTCACGCAGTCTATATTTTTTGAGCAAACTGCTTACGTGCCCGGCTTAGCTGTGTGGGCGTGATCCCCAAATACTGTGCGATATAATAATGAGGGATTCGATTCAATAATCCGGGATAATCATTTAGAAAAAGCCCATACTTTTCCACCGAATCCAAATTGAGTAACGACACCAATCGGGATTGCAACTGCTGATTGAGCTTTTGAAATTCGCAGGTAATAATCTCTGTAATTCCAGGGTCTTTGTTCACCTGCGACATGACCTCAGCATAGTTGGCCACCGAAACTTCACAATCTTCAAGAGCCTGAATCGTCATTGATAGATTGACATTGGGAATGAAGCTGCCTACAATCATATCACCCTCCTGATAAAAATGAGTAGTGATCTCACCTTCGTCCTTGTCATAAACAAAGCCTCGCATGACGCCTTTGGTCAACTTGCCAATTTTGGAGCAAGGGTTTCCATATTTAAGAAAAAAATCCCCGTTTTTCAATAATTCAATGCTATGCAAGGACTCGTTAAGTGTCGGACTCTTCATCTGTAGTTAGTCATGAACTTCATTCAAAAGGCAATAGATCAGGTGCTATATACTCCTTCTTCGCTTTTGTTGAGTTAAAGATATCAATTCCATAGTGAGAACTAATCAAGCCCTTGAAATTCGATTTAAGTTGAGGAAACTCTGAAACAAAGTCAGAAAAATTACTGGAATTTGATTGGCCTACAAAATAATTGACCATCTTGACAGAAGCAATGGTCAATGTGGTATTGTATTTATCGGTAGCTCCCAAAGCGACAACAAACCTTAACAATTGATCACACAGGTTTTTTATAGCCGTTTCAACGCCATATTTCTCAATATGAATCCAGGCCAACCTTAAATGTGCCTCGTGGTTAAACATAGATGGAGAAAGGGTACAGTTTTTAAATTCTATTTCGAATTCATTGTCAGTTAAATCAAAATGGTTGATCATGTCCTATTGTTTTAGGGTTTGTATATTATTTTGTATTCATTTCTTTTATGCAAAGAAGGGCTACGCTTATCGCTTTTCCATTTACAAATGTTGAGAAAGGTGGTTTAATGGGATCTAAATTTTAACTGGTACCTGCCCTTTAGTAAAAAGTCCCATCAAACGTGCGGATGCTATTCCAGTATTTCCAATTGTTTAATTTTATTGAAGATAAAGTCTCGCAAAACGAATAATCTCATGAAGGTAATTATCACAGGTGCAACAGGAATGGTCGGGAAAGGAGTGCTGTTGGAATGCCTTGATCATACGGACATAGCCGAAGTGCTTTCTATATCAAGAAGATCTACCGGCATAGAGCATTCCAAACTTGTTGAATTGATTCACGAAGATTTTTCTGATTTTGAAAGTATAGCAGATCGTTTAAAGGGATATGATGCTTGTTACGCGTGCATGGGTGTGAGCGCCACTGGAATGAGCGAAGCCCAGTACACCAAACTGACCTATGACTTTACGATTTCACTAGCGAAAACACTTCACGCTGTAAATAACGATATGGTCTTTGTTTATGTCTCGGGAGAAGGAACTGACTCTACAGAAAAATCCTGGATCATGTGGGCAAGGGTAAAAGGGAAAACAGAAAATGATATATTGAATCTTGGCTTTAGAAAAACCTTTATTTTCAGGCCCGGCGCCATTATACCTAAAAAAGGTGTTCAACCCAGTAGCAGACTGTCGCGTGTACTGATCAATATGCTTATTTGGTTGTTTTATTTAATTAAGTTGATATCGCCAAGATCTATTGTAGATTCTATCCAAATTGGAAGGGCTATGATAAATGTAACAATCAATGGATATGAGAAAGAGATCATTAGACCGTCAGACATTTTAGAATTGGCTTGATACTATTAATAAAAATTGAAAACTACCTCACAATACGAATGAATTTAAATAAAGCTAAAGCATTTTGGGAAAGAGCAGTGAATGTGGGTGTAGCCCCCTCGGATGACTTTAGTAAGAAAAAAAAATTCGCTTCCTTAATGCAATCTTTGTGATTTTCAGTCCTGTTCAGAATTAAGTGTTGTAAATGGTTTTCAGGAGGTGTTGTAATATAATCCGGATAGGCTATTGCGAATTACTCATAGATTTCTGATATTTATTTTCCAACCAATAGACCAGAAATGAATACTTGCCTTTTTAAACTCTTTACCCTTCATTATACATTTTTTTTGAGGTTGATTGGGAGACCATTTGTTTATTCTAAAATCGTTAGAAATGAGTAACAAGTGGTCTGACAAAAAAAAATTATTATTGGAAGGAGTTGTTGCGATTGTGGTGACAATTATTGGTGGATTGGTACTAGCAAACCTTTTAGCAAACGACCATCAGACTAATACACCAGAAAGAGATTACCAATTATCTTTTACCCACGACGTTCTTCATCCTCAGTTGGTTGATGAGGGTGTAGCCGTATTTGCTGATTACTCACTTAGAATACCACTAGAAGGTAATGAACTTCTTTATATTCAAGCGGCACGTGATAAGGAGTTCAACGAAAAAATCCTTAACGTGAGGGTCGACTATGCCTACCAATCCAACAGAGTAGATGCGTTAATTGTAGAAAAATTTGATGTTGCCTACGTGAGAATGATTATCTTGGATCGGGTAGGTGAGCCGGCATTTGAGACCAAAAGCATTGAAATTAGCTATCCAGACCAATGAGAAGAGTACTTTTTTGCCTACCATTCCTTTTTCAATACGCACATGCTCAAACTTCCTTCGTTTCTGTGGCTGGTGTACTTGTTGACGAAAACAAAAATAGAGTGAGTGGAGTTTGTATTGATCTGGCTCTACACCAAGACCATCGGCCAGGTAAGTCTTTAGGATTTTCACTAGGGTCAGATTGTACCAATAATGCAGGTGTCTACAACCTTTCTACGACAGATCAGGTAGCCCAAAACATTAGGACCTTCTATATTTCATGTGATGATAGAAGTTATGAGGAAAGTGTACGAGAGGTGGTTTTGCAGAAAGTTGACAATCAAAGTATTCAATTGAGAATTGGTAAAGCTTCAGATCTTATGTTGTATAAGAATAAGAAAGTTCTTAATAAGAAGCAAACAAAAGCTCGTCTGAATAATGCTGCGAAAACAGAAGCTTATAAATCTGAAATTCTTGAAGACTACGGCTTAGATCAGGCCAAATCAAGCTTTGCTGGCAAGGCAGGTTCACTATTTAATAATTATGAGAACGGCATTAAGGATTATGATGAATTGATGAATTCACTTTGGTTTGACCTTCAGACCATTTCCAATACGGGGCAGGGAGTGGCTATCAAAGAGATTTTTGACCTTGACTTTCTGTTGAATGTAAAATTCACTAAGGAATTTCAAGAGCAAAAAAGCCAATTGAATGACGTCCGATCAAATAACCAGAAGGCCATGTTTACGGTAATTGCCAGTACCGGTAAAAACTTAGTTAAGTCCAAAAAAGGATCGTATGAGCAGATGAGTTTAGGACGACAGCTTTATGAAAACGAAGAACTAAAGATATCTAAGGGATCATACTTAGGTCTGATACGTGCTTCTGGCCAAGCACTGGAATTGACATCTTCTGGGAAGCTGACAGTTGCAGAACTAACAGACATGATAAGGGTAGACGGATCAGAAATCCTGAAGGAATATACTTCATTTCTAACTGACAATCTGGAAAGAAAGGAGCAGGAGGGTTACCGAAAGTGGGTAAGCATGCAAGTCACCTCGAAGTCAGTAGGTAAGCCGATTGACGTATTCTTGCCTAGAATGAACCAGGTGATGGGAGAACGTATCGTAGTATCCTGGGAGGGTCAAGAGACCCAGGGAGACGAGACCTATGTCGTTTCATTAAAAAATAATTTCGATGAAGAAATGATAAGCCAAGAGGTGAGGGAGCGGTCTTGCACCTTGGATCTTACTAAAGATCAACTGGGAAATGACAGTTTGTTTGTCCTTACTGTAAAGCTCAAAGGCGCAGGGCAGGTCAGATCAGAGACGATTGGCTTGCGCAAATTGCGAGAGGATCAAGTTGGAAAATACAAACAGGACATTGAGAAAATTGAAGCAAGTTTTCAACCAAATAGCCCTTTGCGAAGGATTGTCCTAGCCTCGTATTTTGAGAAAAATGGCTTCATTGCTGAGGCGCTCAGTGAGTACAACGATTTGATAGAAGAAAACGAACAAGTTTCTGATTTCAGGGTGCTAAGAAAGGATGTTCTGGAAAGGAATGGTATCCAAATATTTGAGGATTGAGATCAAGAATAAAATGAAAGGCTTTTGTTTGTTTGTTTGTCTTTTATCTTCCTTGCCTGTCACCGGCCAAATTAGTGGAATGATGAAGTTTGCTTTTAGGGCTCCTGCCTTCAAGTTGGCCGAGACGTCTAAACCTTATGTGCCTTTCTTGAGTGCGGGTGAAATAGAGTTCTTATATGACCTGAACCATAAACATGAGTTTGGACTCACTTTTGGTGCTGGAGGTTTTGCCGCTAGAGGGGGATATAGGGATTTCAATGGGGTCTCGGCCAAAATTCTTGGAGGACACAGTCAGGACGCTAATGTATATGCAACCTATCATTATTTTCTCAGGGAATATGATGATCGTCCTTATGTACGAAACATTCGTCCATTCTTGAAATTGAGTGCAGGGTATTTGTATCATTATGTTGCTGCAATCACCTATTATGATGATAACTACCAGGTCTTAAACGAATTTGAAGCAGTGAGCAAGAGTACTATAGGCTCTAATGTAGGCATGGGAGTTTTATTTGGTTCTATGTTTCAAATTGATTTAAAGTACAATTTGACTCCGGATTATAACTATGTCAGCCTGGTCATAGGGTTTCCCAGAATTGGGCCTCATCATTACTGGTTTTAATGATTTAGATATTGAGCAATATGGGACACAATCCTTTGAGCAACGTTGGATTGATCGGCCGTTAGGTCATGACTCATTAGCTTTTCTTTTCCGTAAAATAAATTGAAGTTAACCTTAACCTTTTTGGTGCTCTGGTCATAGGTATAACCTCCGGCAATCAAGTAGGAGTTCTCGGTTGCACCATTGGCATAAAATTCGTAATTAAAGGCCTTGGATTTTAATAATTGGTCAACGGCCGTTTGCACGTCTAAAGGGTCATTCCATTCAGTCTTTATATGAAATTTCGATGGTACGAAGACCGGGTCATACTGAGGAAGATGGATCTGAGGACGAACCTTTTTACTAGCGATACCAATAGGAAAGCTTTCGGTTCCTACCACTAAGGGGAGCTGTGATATTCCAATCTTTTGGGCCAGTTTCGGAACATGGTTCCTGGAAAATTCGAACAGACGAGCTACATCTATCTGACCCTCCTGATCGGACAAGGCCGCCCCTTTCATTCCAAGCAACAGGCTATAGGTAAGCAGACCCATCTTGTGCTCAGAAGCTTCGTAGCTAACCTTGTCTTTGGCCGATCCAGTAATAATATGAGAACCTGTAGTAGAAAATAATTTTTCCAAAGCCTGTTCTTCGTTGGCCACCGATCCTCTGCGAAATGGGCTAAGCATCTTTGTCATGTTGCCAGAGTTGCAGGCATCTATGATAGTAACCTTCTTCAGTGCTTGTACCATATTCAGCCAGGTGGCAATTTCACTGTATGATATCCGCTCTTCTTCTGAAATGTAAAGATTGGAGTTTCCAACCCTCACGTTTGGCAGTAGGTAATAAAAACTATTTCTATCATGACCGACGGTGCCATGACCAGAGAGGTAAATGAGTAGCACATCATTAGCATTGGATTTTGATGAAAACTCTTCAAATACACGCCTCATATTTGATTTGTTTGGATAATCTTCACCGTTGTGATCTGTAGTCAGTAACCTGACCTCAACGTTCTCGGGGCCAAATAGCTCAGTGCTAGTAAGTTTCAAAGATTCGGCAAATGCCTGGGCATCTTTTGCGGCGAATTGCAGATCCAGACTGTTCTCATCATAATTTGATATGCCGCAGACCATGGCATATAGTTTGGCTTTAGGTTTGCCGGTAGGCTCATACTGAAGGTGCATCTTATGTTCGGTTGGATTGGCTAACGATCTTATTTCACTGTAGGTCTCGATTTTTATTTCATCCACCTGATTGTCCTTCACATAAGGATGCCACTTGAGGTCGTAGGTCATGACATCAGTGGGGCTAAAGTCAGGGAAATAATCCCTAAAATCAGCATTCACCTCCCTGTCGTTTATCGAAACTTTGATTGGTCCAATCCCACCACCTCTGTCGATCACTTTCATTTCTAGAATTCCCTGACTGTTGAACAGTGACTTATTCACATTTACTATCGGGTTATCTGCGACATTTAGATTTTTTAATCTTTCATTGTTGTACCCGAGCAGCTTCTGTAACAATTTGGGTTCATGATAGCGTAGGGTTAGGTCATCATTGTCGACGATGGTACTCCCGGAGCGAAGAAAGAGTGAAGAAAGAAGTTCAGACGAGGCATCATAGTGACCGTCGGGGGACTTTACGATCCAATAGTTTGGATAGACGTAGGAGACCATAGTGGCTAGTTCCTTTCCTTCTTCCAGGTCCCAAAGCCTAATGGTGTGATCTTCACTGGAAGTCAGTACTTTGGTGGTGTCAGGCAGTAGACAGATAGATGTGATTTTGCCTACATGTCCAAACAACCTGAGTTTTGGACGGCTATCGTCCATCTTCCAATAGATCAATTCACCGTCAAAACTTCCGGACAAGAAATGCTCCCCATCATTAATTGCCTTCACCACACTGAGGGGGGAATAATGTCCTAAATAAGTCCTTTCCGGCTTCTTATTGTCGATGTTCCAGAGCTGTATTCTTTTGTAATGGTCACCTGTGAGAAATTGGTTGTTATCAGATAGAAAGTCTATAGAACTTATCCCGCGCAAATCTTTTATTCCGGCAATAGGGGCGATCTCATAGTCGAGTTCGCCTATTAGCTGTCTCTGTTTCTTCTTAATTTTTGACTTGAAACTCTGCAACAACTCACCCGTAGCGTTATTCCACAAGTTGATAGTATTGTCATTGCCCGCCGAAAGCAAATGTTTACTATCATCTGAGAAATCCACCGCTCGTATGGCATCTGTGTGTTCCGACAGTTGAATTCGTTGATTTTCTCCATTATTTATGGTTTTTTTAATATCCCACCTGACCAAGTTGCCGGACCAATCTCCTGTTACTAACCATTTATGGTCAGGAGATACGGCTACTGCCTCAATATCACTTTTATGTCGGATGAAGTCCCATTGCTTTCCTTCACTAGCATCTACAAGGTCCAATTCGTTGTTATTTGATGCGAAATAATACTCTTTGTATATCGGTTCGATCTTGTCCGTTGTTTTGGACTCGAGGAGGTGCCAGGAAATTTTATTGGTATGCAAGTCCCACATCCTGGTCATCATATCTCCCCCGATAAGTATTCTTTTACCGGAAGGTGAGAGTTTCAAACTCTTTATTTTTGATGTGGGAGAATTAAACTGAAATCTTATACGGTTGGCAATCGTGCCATTGTAAGAAACATCTGACTGGTATACATACCCCTGTGATCCGGTGTAGATAAACGCTTGATTGTTCGTAAATTTGGTGAAGATAGTAGAATTAAAGTCAAAAGTTTTTTCATCCAGCAAACTTTCCAAATCCCATAGCTTTAGTTGTCTGAAGCCCGAAGAAATGATACGCTTGCCATCGGGGGATACATCCAAACTCGTAACCCCATAGGGGTGGGCAAAGACGAAGTCCCTAACCGGAACGTTATAGTCATCATGCCAGATTTTGATAGAACCGTCTTTGCTGGAAGAAACAAAAGAATCACCGTTGTTCAAAAATACAAGTCCGTTGACAGTATCCAGATGTCCTCTGTATTCATTGACCTTTTTACCTCTTCTTATCTCCCATTTCCTTATGCGCTTATCGAATCCTCCTGATAATAAATACTTTCCATCTGGAGATATTTCCAAGCAGGTGACTCCGCCTAATTGGTAACTTTCTTTATGGACGAGTTCATCGTTTAGTTTGTGCGAGACGGCCGTGAGGGCCGTACTTCGTTGTTGATGCGCCCTGAGTCTTTTGAGTTGCTGACCAGTTTCCCTATGCCAATACCTGACCGTTCGGTCATAACTACTGGAGAATATGGTGTCAAAACTTAGAGAAAACAAAGCCTGACTCACCGGTTCTTTGTGCCCTTTGTAGCGGGCAATTATATGGCCATTTTGAAGGTTCCAACAGATGATTTCACCGTCGTTGCTGCCAGACAGCAGATATCTACTGTTGTCAGAAATATTGAGACTGGTAATAGAGGCCCTGTGTCCCTTAAAATACCTAATGAATTGCTTTGCTTCGAGATCCCACAAGTTGATGATAAAATTGGTATGGCCTGCGGATACTGCAAACTTACCATCATTTGAATTTGCAAGAATGCTGTTGTTGTAATCAATGCCCTGTTCAAAGGTCACCTTGATTTTATGGTCTTGGCTTTGCTGCGCAATCATTGATGACCAAAAAAAGAAAAAGATGGCAAAAATGGGTAGGCGGGCGAGGTGATTCATTGCACTAAATGGATCAATTTCATAACATTAAATATACTATTGAATGTCTGATTATTGTATTTATTGGTAATTAAAAAATACAGTGAATGCTGCTAATCGAAGGGAGGTAAAGGTATTCAATTATATGATATGTTATAATTAATAATAATTACTACGCTAAAAAGCATAATAGGTAAATCAGACCTTGTTTTAACGAACTAGTTTTCCCTAAATAATCAACACTTCTAAATCGATAAACCAACAATTCCAGAAAACTGGCGCATCCAATTAAGTCAATGACTCATTAACCCATTGATTCAATGACTCATTGATTCATTGAGCACTGTCTTTTTGGGTTATGTTCTTTGGAATTTACGATTGCTCAAAAGTCCACCCATATGATTCAAATAAAGTTTCTAATCTTTACCCTCATTTAATCCATTTGATCCTAAATTGACAGGTTCAAATCTATTCGCCAAAATCTAATACGTCAGCATGATAAAGTTTGATCAAGCCACCAAAGAAAAAGCCATCAAATTCTTTAAATCCAGACCGACCAAAATCGCAGGCATCACCATCGGTGTCTTATTATTGGTCTTTGTGATCATTCTTTTTGTCAAAGCACCGGCAAAAAGAGAAAAGAAGATCACCTTCACCGTATCCGGCCCATCAGCTCCGGATCTGTCCAATCAGGAATACATACCCACAATTGGTATTCGGTTCAATGGCTCAGTTTCTAAAATTGAAGACGTGCAATCTCAGATTCCACAGGGCATTTCCATTTCCCCGGAAGTTGAAGGCGTTTGGAGATGGGCCGCAGACAACAGAATCAGCTTTGAACCTGTCCAGCATTGGTCACCAGGTACTGAGTATGAAATAAAGATGGAGAAGGATTTGTTCCCGGATCATATTCTATTAAAACAATATGAGGGCTCATTCAAGACTCAATCATTCCGCATATCTATTGGCTCAAGTCAATTTCACATTGATCCGGTGGATGAAAATGTTAAGCAGGTCATTGCTACGATCAACTTTTCTCATCCTGTCAATCCGGAAGAATTTGAGGGTAAAGTTTCGCTCAAACCTTATAAACTCGATGATGAAGTTCAAGCATTTCAGGATCAGGAATATGAGTTTTCCGTGACCTATGATGACGTATACAGTCAGGCCTATATCGTATCAGAATCATTGCCAATTCCTGAAGATGATGTAAGTATGAGGATTGCCATCGAAGAGGGTATTCAAAGTGCCTGGAAAGGCAATACGCACGCGTCCCCATTAACAACTGATGTGGTGGTTCCGGGCATGTTCAATTTTGTGCGTGTGCAATCAGTTGAGCAAACCCTAGTGAGAAACGAGAAGTATGTGTCAGAACAGGTAATCGTCGTCGATACAAAAGGAAAAATAAGCGCTTCGGAATTGCAGAAAAATATGGAAGTGCTCATGTTACCGATCGATCGTCCTGAAGCTCCGGGTATCGAAGCAAGCAAAAATCACTATTGGAATGACGTCACCAAGATAGGGCCCGAGGTAAGGAAGTTATCGGTACCCATTGAGCTAAAAGCCATGCAGACGGAGCATGATTATGGGGCTATCAATAGCTACAAAATGAAGGCCCCACCAGCAAGACATATCTATGTTAAAATCAAAAAGGGCACCCAGTTTTATGGAAAATATTTCCTTTCCAAGGATTATGAATCGATCGTCAAACTCAAAGACTTTCCGGTTGACTTAGAGATCATGCATGATGGGATCATTCTCTCGTCGACAGGTGAGAAAAAGATTTCCATCGTGTCCCAGGGCGTCGAACGCGTGGGATTCGAAATTGGCAGAGTACTGCCAGACCAAATCAATCATTTGATTACCCAATCCAATGGAGATCTGACCAATTTGAATTTCAGGAACCGTTTGTTTTCCGAGGACAATATTGTTGAGAGTTTCTACGAAGGGAGAAATTTAGGTAGCATCGATCCAAGCGAAAGTGACTTTTTCTCTTTTGATTTTTCCAAATACCTGGATAGAGACGCTCAAGGTAAAAGAAAGAACGGCATATTCTTTTTTAAAGTCAAATCCGAACGTACTTATGGCAACCGAAGCGGCAATCGATCTGATAAGCGGCTGATCATTGTCAGTGATTTGGGGATTTTGGTGAAAGAAAGTGCCAATCAAAATCGTGATTTGTTTGTCCAGTCTATCAAAACAGGATTGTCGGTTGCTAATGCCAGGGTACAGGTTTTGGGTAAGAATGGCATACCTATCCTGTCGGCATATACTGACATTGACGGCCATGTGTCGTTCCCTACTCTCAATAGTTTCAGATATGAAAAAAGTCCTGTGGCGTTTGTAGTCACCAAAGGAGATGATTTGTCCTTTTTGCCGGTAAAGGCCTCAGGACGCTGGCTCAATTACTCCAAATTCGATGTAGGTGGTGTCCATGGCGCTTCCGATCCAAAAAAACTGAATGCGTACTTGTTTTCTGAGCGTGGAATTTATCGTCCGGGGGACGAATTCAACATTGGCATGATTGTCAAAGCTGGTGATTGGAGAAAGAGGCTCGAAAACACACCATTAGAGGCAAGTATCGTTGATCCAAGAGGTTTGGAAATCTTTAAAAAGAAATTCAAATTAAATAGCAGTGGTTTTGAAGAAATCAAATACATCACTGAAAACTCGTCTCCGACTGGTGTATATCAAATCAACCTCTATACCATCAACAACGAGCGACGTTACCATAGCATTGGTTCTACGACTGTTTCAGTAGAAGAATTCCAACCAGATCGACTCACGATTTCGAGCGTGTTTACAGGAAGGGGAGATAAGGCATGGATTTCGCCAAAAGATATCAATGTACAGGTCAGTTTAAGAAATTTGTTCGGCTCACCGGCGAGTGGCAATCGCATTGCATCAAGAATTACCTTCTCACCCGGAAGAATGAGATTCCCTGCATACCGTGACTTCAGGTTCCATGATCCTCTGACTGCTCGAATTTCCTATTCAGAAACACTTCCGGATCAAACCACTGACGAGCAAGGAAAGGCTATCTTCGATCTTAACCTGGAACGATTTGATGCCGCTACCTACAATTTGAGATTTGTTGCAGATGGTTTTGAAAAAGAAAGTGGCAGAAATGTGACGACCCAATCCAGCGTCTTGGTTTCTTCTTTGAATTATATGATCGGGACCCGGACCAATGGTGATTTGTCATACATCTACAAGAATTCTGAGCGATCCGTCAAATTCATCGCTATCAATGCAGATTCAGAAAAAACAGCAGTTTCTGATTTGCAGTTCATTGTCAATCGCATCGATCAGGTATCAGTTTTGACTAAAATGCCAAATGGCATCTATGCTTACAAATCCGTCTCAAAAAGAATTCCGATTTCGAGTACCACAAAGAATATCCAGGCCACTGGACTTGATTTTGCTTTGCCCACGGACGAGCCTGGAGAATATGAACTCATCACGAAAGACACTGATGGTGTTGAGCTCTCGAAATTAGGATTTTCAGTTGTGGGTGTCGGTAACATAACGCGTTCGCTGGACAAAACCGCCGAACTCGATATCAAGTTGAATAAATCGGATTTCAACCCAGGTGAAGAAATCGAAATCTTTGTAAAAGCACCATATAAAGGTGCAGGGATCATCACGATCGAAAAAGACAAAGTTTACTATTCAAAATGGTTTAAAAGCGAGACCAATTCATTTTTGATAAAGATCAAAGTGCCAAATGGCCTCGAAGGCAATGGGTATGTCAATGTGGCTTTTGTAAGAGCAGCAGATTCCAAAAACATATACATGACGCCATTGAGCTATGGCATCGCACCTTTTGCCATAAGCAAGAAAAACAGGATAAATGCGATCACGCTGGATGTTCCTGCAAAAGCGCGGTCTGGGGAGGTGTTTCCAATTAAATTCAAAACCGAAAAACCAGCTAAGATTGCTATTTTCGCTGTAGATGAAGGCATCCTTCAAGTTGCCAATTATCAAACGCCAGACCCTTTGGCTCATTTCTTTAAGAAAAGTGCTTTGGAAGTGAAAACTTCCCAATTGTTGGATTTGATTCTTCCGGAATATTCGCTTTCACAAAATTTGTCAGCCATGGGTGGAGACGCTGGAATGGAAGAGATTAGCAAGAATCTGAATCCATTCAAAAGGAAGCAACACAAACCGGTGGTGTTCTGGTCTGGCATTGTCACAACGGATCAACGAGAGCGAAAACTGGAATATACTGTGCCTGATTATTTCAATGGGACCTTGCGTGTCATGGCAGTGGCTGTTTCTGCAGATGCCATCGGTACGGTTGAGAAAAAGTCAATTGTCAAAAATCCTTTCGTTATCAGTCCGAATGTGCCATTGTATGCTGCGCCTTCGGATTCGTTTCAGATTTCGGTGACGGTGACCAACACCCTGTCTGGGTCAGGAGAAAAATTACCTGTCAATCTTGAGGTAGTTTCCTCTCCGCACTTAACAGTTCATCCTGCCAGCAGGAGACTAACAATTAGTGAGGACAAGGATACAACCATACATTTTCAAGTCAGCGTCAACAAAGTACTTGGCGGTGCATCATTGAAGTTCAAAGCCAGTTCCAGTAAGGAAAAAGCCTCTTTGGCTTCGTATCTGAGTGTCAGGCCGGCGATCCCATATCGTACAGAAGTCAAAACGGGTACTGTTCGCAAAGAAAAAGTGGAAGTTGAAACACCCAGGAGAATGTATGAGGAATACCGTGAATTGAATACCTCGGTTTCGTTCCTCCCTCTGGGACTAAGCAATGGATTGGTTCAGTATCTAGACAAATACCCATACGGTTGTACTGAGCAGCTGGTGAGCCAGGGATTCCCTTACTTGCTGCTCAAGGATGTGTCCGGTTATGAAATTGACCAAAAGAAATTGCGTGACAAAATCAGCTATACGCTAAAAGTGCTTCAGGCCAGACAAAATGGCGAAGGTAAGTTTGGTATATGGGCAGCCAATTCGCATACTTCAGATTTTATTACGGTGTATGGCGCTCATTTCATCACGCAGTGCAAAAATTCAGGTTATGCCGTTTCGGAAAATTTGTATGACAGAACCATTGAAGCACTTAAGAGAATTGCCCGAAACTCTGATTTGGAACACATGTACGAGTATCGCATTCAGGCGTATGCCATTTACATACTCACCATGAATGAAATCGTTACTACCAATTACATCACTTCGTTGAGAGATGAACTTGATGATAAGTTTGAAGATTGGGAAAAAGACCTGACAGCCGGATACATGGCCGGTACTTACCTGATGATGCAACAGGAAGATGAAGGAAGAAGCTTGTTGAGCGATGTTTTAGGAACTAATTTCTTTAAGCGCAGCATTACTTGGAATTACCATGATGGTTTGGTGCACAATGCACAAGTCTTGTACATCTGCGCGAAGCATGCACCGGATTTGCTGGGTAATGTATCAGATGAAATCTTACAAAAAATCGTAGGATACCTGGAAAGCGATAACTACAATACCCTGAATTCATCATTTAGCATTATGGGCATTAGTGAATTTTCAAGAGCCACCAATGAACCTTCAGCAGGCAAAGTCAGCATCAGTCAGATCATTTCTGAAAAGAATTCGATTCCGTTGAAGATTCCTACCGGTAAATTTCCTGAAATGGATTTTGCTGCCAATACCCAAAAGTTACTTTTTGTTGGCGAAGAGGACAGAACGGCTTACTATCAGGTGGTTCAGGCTGGTTTTGAATTGGAGCTACCAGACAATAATGTCAAGACCGAAATAGAAGTTTCGAAAACCTATCAAACATTGTCTGGTGACAATACGCAAGAGGCGACTTTGGGCGAGGAGATTGAAGTACACCTCAAATTCAGAAGTATCAATAACCGACGACTGCATGATGTAGCGATCATTGATTTGCTGCCAGCCGGATTAGAAGTTGATGCAGCTTCTTTGCGCAATGAACTATCGGGTACCTGGACTCCGGACTATGTGGATGTGAGAGAAGATCGAGTCGTATTTTATGGTACAGTTGATACTCAAATTCAGGAGATGGTTTACAAGGTGAGGGCTATCAACAAAGGCGACTTTATTGTGCCTCCACTTTATGGTGAGTCGATGTATGATCGAACGATTTATGGCTATTCTCCTAATGAACGTTTTACAGTTAAATAATTATCGGATCAGACTCAGGAGTAAACGATTTTTGGGAATCAGTTTACTCCTGGGATTGATGATTGCCTACTTTTGGTTCAAACCATCAGAGGGTATTTTATCTGATAAAGATTACTCACGGATAGTATATTCTCGTGACAAAAGCGTGCTACGCATTACATTGTCAGGAGACGATAAATACAGGCTGTATTCGCATATCAATTCGGCTGGCCCGCTGATCAAAGAAGCCATTTTACTCAAAGAGGACCAATACTTCTATTATCATCCTGGTGTCAACCCGATTGCAACATTAAGGGCAATTTATGAAACCTACATCAAGCGGGATGTCAAAATGGGTGGATCGACAATCACCATGCAGGTCGCCCGTTTACAATTTGGATTGAAGACGAGAAATGTTTTGGGCAAGCTCAAACAGATGTTTTACGCTTTGTACCTCGAATTGTACTTTTCAAAAGATGACATTCTCGAGGCTTACATCAATTTGGCCCCTTGTGGAGGGAACATTGAAGGATTTGGTGCTGCATCAATCATCATATTCGAAAAAGAGCTCTCAGAAATTACATTGCAAGAGGCTCTGTTTTTGAGTGTCTTACCACAAAGCCCTTCGAAATACAATCCCAGAAATCAACAAATTCCGTCTGAATTGACCGAATCTCGATTACGGCTATACAACTTATGGCAAGATAAAACAGACGCCAAGCCCGAACCTGATCAAATCACTCATTCCAAAATGCCGTTGAGTACGAGTTATTTTGTACCCTATCGTGCACCGCATTTTTCCGGCTCGGTATTGAGGAAATACAAAAAGGAAGATCGGATTTACACCACACTGGATTGGAAAATGCAAAAACTGGTCACCAGGTTGACCCAAAGGTACGTCCAGCGAAAAAAGCGGCTAGGGGTTGAAAATGCTGCTGTATTGTTGGTTGACTATGAAAACAATATGGAGGTCTTGGCCAAGTTGGGTTCGGTGGATTTTTTCAATGAGAAGATCCAGGGTCAGGTCGATGGTACAAGTGCTCGACGTTCTCCAGGTTCGACCTTAAAACCTTTGGTTTATGCCCTGGCCATGGATCAAGGGCTAATTCATCCCATGACCATGTTGAAGGATGCACCGACGAGTTTTTCCAATTACGCACCTGATAATTATGAATTAGATTTTAAAGGACCAGTCAAAACATGGGAGGCACTCATCAACAGCAGAAATGTTCCGGCAGTTTCGCTGGCCTCAAGAATTAAAGAGCCTGATCTGTATGACTTTTTGCATACGCTGGACCTTGGCAATCTAAAAGCCAAAGATCACTATGGGTTGTCGATCGTGTTGGGCAGCGCTGAGTTTAGCATGAAAGAATTGGTGTCCATGTATGGCATCTTGGCCAACAATGGTATCTATCAAAAAACCAACGAAACCTTCACGGCTGATAACCATGTCAACCTGCCTCATGATCGACAGTATTTGACTCCACAGGCTTGCTGGCTTACACGTCAAATATTGATGAAAAACCCGCAACCAAACAGTAATACTTTGTTGGCCTATGGCAACAATTACAACTCAGAAGTGGATTTGGTGTCCGTCGGTTACAAAACCGGAACATCTATCGGATTCAAGGATTGCTGGTCAATCGCCATTTTTGATAAGTACATTCTAGCAGTTTGGTTAGGTAATTTCAATGGATACGGCAACCCTGTTTTCAACGGCCGCCAGTTGGCTGCACCCTTGCTTTTTGAAATCGCCAAAAATATCATGAGTGAAAATGCCAAGTCTCCTGACTATGAGATTTCGCACCAGCTGCATTGGATGCCTCCGGGTATTCGTGAAGTCGAAGTCTGTGCTGCTTCGGGCCAAATTGCCCATCCACATTGCAAAAGAAAATTGACGACGCATTTTATTCCGGGCAAATCCTCAATCGTAAAATGTAGCATCTGCAGAGAGGTATTTATCAATACCAAAACCGGTTATCGTGCCTATGCTGCGGGAAAATATATTAAAACCGAAGTATTTGAATTTTGGCCGACGGATTTATTGAAAATCTTCAGGAAGGCCGGTGTTCCGCGCAAAACACCTCCGATTTACGACCCTGCCGGAAAAGAAGGTAATAACTATCTTTTGGGGCAATCCAATCGAGGGTTAGCCCCAAAAATTATCTCTCCCATGTCTGAAACAGAATATTTGATGTCACCAAGCGAAACGATGTTCAACAATCTTCCGCTGAGAGCTACCGTTGATGCTGATGTCAATGAAATTTACTGGTTTGTCGACCAACAATTTATTGGTAAATCTGCCCCGGATGAGACGCAATTTTGGTCATTACGGCCAGGAACATTCCAAATCGGTGTGGTAGACGACAAAGGGCGAACCAACTCCCGAAAGGTCAAAATAGGCTTGGCGATGAATTGATAGTTCACCTCTGCTGTTTTACTTACTATGAAAATATAATTATTTATTGTGGATGTAATCTAAAGGCGCGTTTGAGAGCAACAGTAACGCGTGCGAATTCTGGCTTAGGCGCTATCCTATTTGGTTAATTTTCTTGAAGGACAAAGCCTCACGAAACGAGAAAATAAATGCTAGATACTTTCCTAAAGATTGTTGATAGGCTAATCGTAGATGGTAAAGTAAACGCTCGATCTAATCAGAAAAGCTTGGTATTACACCATGTAAGTTAGACATGGAAGAACTGAAGTATTGTAGAATATATTGAATCGATTGGCGTTACGTAACCGAGTTAATTAGTCCAACCAACATTTTTTTTATGAGAAACCTAACCGCATTATTCGCAATTTTCGTCATTTCCAGCAGTACACCACTGTTTGCTCAGCAGGAGGTAGAGAGACCATTAGGAGATTTTAAAGCCGTGTCTGTGGACTATGGCATTCAGGCAGAGTTGCTCAAAGGCACCTCGAATAAAGTAGTGCTGGTCGTCAGCGGAACCAAGGAGGATAAAGTGACCTCTGAGATTGTAGAAGGTCAGCTACTTCTGACATTTAAGAACACAAAAAAGCTGGAAGGGGTATCCGTCGGCGCCAAAATTTATACGACGAGTGCTACAGAAGGAATTGCAGTCAGCAATAAGGCAACCCTCAGCGTAAAGGACGCGCCAACTGCCAGTAGTTTGAAAATAGTCGTTACCACTGGTGGGAAGCTGGACATGACCGCTAAAACCCAATCTGCAGTCGTGTCCATTGGTAGGTCGGCAAAAGCCCAATTGGCCATTGAAGCCACTAAATTGGACGCAACCATATCCGGAAAAGGAAGATTGGATATCACCGGCAAAGTTGAGTCTCTCAAGGTAAATGCCAATACTTCAGGTGTGTACAAGGGCTTTGGTCTGCAGTGCAAGTCCTTGATAGCGCAAGCACATGGCAACGGCCGGGCCGAGGTTTCGGTTTCGGAATCGCTAGTGGCCAATGTAGTCAGTGGCGGAAAAGTGTATTACAAGGGAGATCCGACGTTGAAAGTGAATGCTACTAGTTCTGGCACGGTTAAAAAAGCAGAGGACTGACATTCGTATGTCAGCCATGGGGATAGGGGTGCTCCCTTCTGGTCTTGAGCTCCCTCTGGTCGTAGAGTCCGCTAAGACTTTATAAGTCTCAATAGCACACGTTTGAGAGTAACGGAACCGCGTGCGGATTCTGATCTTGAGCTCCATTCAACTTTGACCCAATCAAAAGAAAAGATCCGTGATAGGCCATTGGCCTTCCAAAGGAAATAATCTTGAACCAGATCTTCCTTTTCATACTTAGACCAGCGCGGGAAGACGGCGGGGTTTTTAAAACTTAGCCAAAATTTAAAAACTTTGGCTAAGTGGTGTCAATCATGACCGTCGAAGTCTGGTGTATTAGTCATTCACTACTGTTCTGGCGGCCAGATATCCGTTATAAAATGATGCATTGGAGCGCTTGAATCGCTTCATGACCCGGTCGAGCCTCGTGATAGCCATCTTGCCCTCGCTGAATTGGTCTTTTAGGCTCTGGGTGGCCACTCTGGACGCTATGCGATAAGAACGAGGTTTGCCACGCTTGTCCTGATACATGCCCAGGCTCAGTTTTACATCGTCAATTTGATCGGCACTCAATCCATAGTCCTTCATTTGCTCAACGTGGGTTTCCAGCAGGTCAATAGTGTTTTTGGACTTTACCTCAAAGTCTTCATAGGAAAGGCGCAGGTAATCCGATTTTGAGTTGCTGGCTTTGACCAAGAGTGCGGCATCTTCTATGTCATCTGCATAAGCCTCCAGTACATCGTCTAGTATGTCTAGTTTTTCTGCAATCTGGTGTTTCATTTGTAGCACCGAACTGCCAATAAATACCTGTGCCGCCTCCTGATCCTGTGCTGAGCTACGAATGGCATCTATCACCTGGGACAGGTTGGTTTTGTACTGACTGGCAATAGGGACCACACTCCATACAGCCGTATAAGTGTTGAGATAATCATCAGTAGATTGAAACATTTCAAGTTGATTGATTTGATTTTGATTCATAATCATTGTTTTTAGTTGGAAATAAATAATTACATCAGGATCAGTGCCGTGCAAAGCGAACCACGGTCATTGCACCATCTAAGGTGGTCATTGCATTAGGGCAAGCGTTCATTGCAGCATCTGAAGTAGTCATTGCAGTGCCATAAATGCTCAATGCATTACCTAAAGTGTTCATTGCAACACCTAAAATGGTCCTTGCATTGCCGAAAATGGTCGTTGCACAGCCGAAAGCAGTCATTGCAGCATCGAAAGTGATCGTTGCAGCCCGCTAAGCGGATTGATCCAATAAAATTTACTGACAGGAGTGGATCGAAATGATCCGGTCTTACAATAATAATTATTTAATCATTAAAAAACGGAAAGATGATTTTAGTTGTGTTGATGTGTTGGTCTATAGTTTGGATCGACTCGGCCGTACATCTAAAGAGCTCATAAACCTATTGTCCAAATTCAAGGAGAGAGGTATTCAATTTAAGAGCCTCCAGGAAGGAGTGTTTGATACCACATCTGCTATGGGAGAGGCGGTGTTTCAAATCATTGCGATTCTTAAGGCCATGGAAGTACAGGTACTCAGTGAAAGGACTAAAGATGGATTAACTGCCACACGTGCCAGGGGAAAGAAAGGCGGGCGGCCGAAAGGTTCGTACGATAAAGTCAAAGCGACTGCTGCCACAACTTTATATCAGAGAGAGCTGCCAGTTAGTGAAATTACTGAGACGCTGAAGATAAGTCGGTCCACACTGTATCAGTACTTGAGGAGTGAGGGAGCAAAATAGTATTCTGACATATCTGATTAGACTCATAGTTAATTAATTGCATTTTATATTAAGAATCACTTAATTGGGTACAGCATTTTGAGTTTTAACTTAATTTGAAATGCGTCCATTCTATTTTTCCAGTAGAGTCAACAAGCATTTCAAGCTTATTGGAATATCGCAAATGAAGATCTTTTTAATATATGATCATTGTCAATGTTATGCTTAGTCAAGAATTGGTAAGCAGTAAAAGTAAAAGGGTATAAATGGAATTCAAATTTATTGATGATGTCATAGATAACATTCAATTAGGTCTGGAGGTTCTTGAAAAGGATGCAGATAATTATACAATGTTGTTATTTCAACACAAGGGAGTATTTAGCATCGATGATGATAAATTTGGAAATGAAAAAGACTGTTCATCCAAATTTTCTTCATTTATTGAACTAGCAAAGACCGAAAATGTATCTCTGGCCCTTACACCAGAATACTCATGCCCATGGGATTCGATTGTGGCGGTAGTGGAAGACCAAGAAAAATGGCCTAATAATTCGAAACTTTGGGCGCTTTGTTGCGAGTCTATTAAGCCCGATGAAATAAGCGCATTTCAACAAACCCATGCTAACGATAATGTTTTGATTCATTTTGATGAGGAAGCTTTGAATCATGGAGGGGGTGGAGTTTTACTCGATCCAATTTGTTATGTGTTCAAAGCAAAAGTGGGTCAAGTCGAAAAGTTAGTTGTACTAGTACAATTTAAAACACAGCACATGGGGGTTTGGGATTCACCTCTTGAACGAGAAAAATATATACCAGGAAGGGAGGTTTATGTTCTTAGGAATTCTCCACATTCAATCTATTTATTCACAAACATTTGTTCTGAAGCCGAAAATTTTGACGTGACGGATACACTTCGAGATGAATTTCGTTGGGACGAGCATCCTTATATTATATTAAGTCCTCAAATGAATCCAAAGCCAACTCATGAAGTATTTAAAACTTATAGAAGGACTATTATAGCTTATTCACATAAAGATATTATTTCCCTGAATTGGGCAGGAACTACAGCTTTACCGGGAATGGAAGAACCACTAATCCCTTTAAGTAAATCGTCTATTGTATTCAAAACTTCTGATGTGGATTTCGAGAATGAGAATAGGTTTATCAATAATCACAATAAGGGACTTTATTATTTAAACAAAAAGGCTAATACTCATGCATATTATTTCAACCCTTATGAGGAAGTATTTCTGATTTCGAATCAGAAACCATCATCTGCGGGAGTAAATGGAGCATTAATTAGAAGAACCGGACCGGAGGTCAGGAATGTTTTTGCATGGAATGATGATAATGTATGTTTTACTGAAATAGATCAAGTAGAAGATGGATTTATAGATTTTTTGTCAAGCTTAAATTGCGCTAATGCAACTTTCCAAAACATGCAGATTAGTTTCATTGACAAAGAAAGATTAGTAAATCTTTCTTATGGCAAAGCTTCAGCTAAAAAGGATGATAAGAGATGGTACAGACTAGATAAACTTGAAACGTTTGTTCAAGATGAAAATGAAGGCGTTAATAGGCTGACTTATGTGCATGATGAGTCAAGCGCAGAAATCCGGAGAGCTTATATTGAATGTATAGATTGTCTAAATGACGTTATTATCCCTGATGAAGAATTGTTTCCCGAAAATTTAATAGCGTTTAAAGGAAATTGTGGTGAAGTAATGTTTTATCAAGATGGTGGATATAACTATAAATATAACCTCGTCACTAGTGATGCCAAACATCGTGCAACAGTCGCCTATATTGGCCGAAATAATGAAGGGTCAGCCTTAAAAATTTTGCGCCAATTACAAAATTTGTTTGATAAAGAAGATCAGTCAAAAAAATTAGTGGTTGTTTGGTATAAAGAAAACGCTACTGATATAAAGCCAGTTTGTGAGGTCTTGCCACCAAGTGTAAATGACGATTCTACTGTTGATCCAATTTCGATATCAAATGTTTGATTATGAATAAAGAAGCCATAAGAGAAATTGTCTCATCTAAATTAGAAGACGTCAACTTTATAGAAAATACTGATTTATTGATTGGGAAACATGTTTTCAATCAATTTGCATTAGGCACTTATTTCATTGATTATGGAGATCATGATTTCTCATTCGACCTTAGAGAATACCAAGAAAAATATATTTCCAGTGAATACTATAAAGCTCCTGGATACTTACAGTGGAATTATTATCTCATTTTTCTCCGTGATTCATATGAGGAGGGAGAAAAACAAAAGATAGAAAAAGACGGAATTTATACTCGAAAATTTTTATTTACCCCTGATGAGTTCAACGACTATTTTGGTTATCAGCACTCAGAAAAAACGGTTGATTCTGATATAACTAGTGTTTGGAAAGAGAAATTAAGACAAGTTGATCTTGATGAATCTTATTCAGATGCACCTTACGCCCAGGCAATCCCAAGGTTTTTATCAGACGAGGTAATAAAAGATATAGATACTGAAAACAATAAATCTGAAGAAGATAAGGAATTAATCATTAATAATATTTTATCTCTAAACCTCAGCGATACCTTTAGAAGGCATCCTCTTAAAAGAGATTTCAATTTAGGAAAGGTAAATTTGGTAACAGGAGTTAATGGTACCGGAAAAACCTCCTTTTTGGAAGCCATTGAGTTACTAATTGCGGGAAAGAGCAATAGAAATCCTTCCTTTAATGAAGAGTATGGCTGCATTGAGGCATTGTATAATGATAAATTCACAGATACCTATACTCCAGGAAAAAATGCAAAATATAGAGAAAGAGATAGGGTGTGGTACTCTAGTGCCTATAAAACGGGGAATGAGCTCTTTCGAGCATTCAATAAGTATAATTTTTACGACTCAGATGCAGCCTATAATTTGTCTCATGACTCAAGCGCTGGTGATTTGAACAAATACTTCTCCTCAATAGCGCTTGGAGCTGAATTTAATAGAATTCAAGATAGGTTGTTGGGTTTCAGGGAACGGCTCGGATCAGAGCTTAGAAGTAGATTAAAAGGAATTGATGAGGAGAAAGACAGAATCAAAAAAAGCAAGGAGATTTTAGAGAACACTAAATTGGCTTCGACTCCAGAAGAGAGCTTCAAAGCCTTTATTTCGTGTTCTAAGGAAATAAAATGGAAGAAAAACTTACCTAAAGTTCATAAAGATTCTTTTTCAGTTTTTACAGATAATTACCAAAGGGCTCAATCATTCATCAATTCCTTAAATCAGCTTTTAGCTACGGTCAAGTTACGGAACTTACATGCTATTAAGAATGAATTGACCAAACTTGCGAAGGCATTAAAAGCGTGCAACGAATATAAAGTACAGTTAGAAGCATTAAATGAAAGGCTAAATGTTAAAAAGAAGACATTTGCCGATGTCAACAGTCAATTTCAAATCTTAGAACGTGCAAAAAAATTCTATAACGATCAATCAAGTTTTCATTTATGGAATCTGAATGATAGGATTAATACGCTTTCAATGAAAATCAAAAAAGACACGAAGGCATTTGAATATTTTGAAAAGCTTACTGATCAAGATATATTTCAGAAACCAAGAACCTTTGCGTCTGTTAAGAGCGAACAATTAAGCGAGCGTCAAAACTTAACTGAAAGGAGAAAGGAACTTACTAAACAAATTGAGCGCTTAAAACTAAATTTAAGTAAGCTAGAGCAGATTGTTTCTGAAATTAAATCTTATGGAAAACAATATTTAGCTTCTAATAAAGCTGCTGATTTTTGCCCTTTATGTGAGACACAGTTTTCATTTGATGAATTGTCTTCAAGGATTTCTAACATTGCTAAAGAAGCTGATGAAAATGTCATCATCGACAATCTTAATACTCAGTTAATTCGACTTGACAATCAATTGAGTAGGGCGAATGAATCAATAACCAACATACAGCATATCGAATCAGGGGTTTCAATACTGTCTGAATCTGAGTACTCTCAGCTGAGCATGTTGGAAATTAAAAAAATATTTACTTCATCTAAAGATGGATTAGAAAAAAATATAGAGGGCAGATCGGAACTTTTGCGACTAAAAGAAGGCCTTCAGGCGAAAGGATTTCATGAAGATGACTTTAATAATGTGAAAGAAGAACTTGAAAATACTATTTCTGAAATCAAGTTTATTTCTGGCGACAAAGCTAAGCACGAAGAATTATTTTCGAGGGTAGAGAAAAAAAGGGCCCCACTTTTAGAAGAAATAAAGAAAGAAGAGGAAAAATCAACTGAGTTAAATAATTCCAGAAAAGTAATTATTGAAAAAGTAGCACCAGGCATTAACTTCTCTGAGTATGAAAGTGAATTAGCCTATCGTATTGAAATTTCTCAAAAGGCAGTTCGCTATTTCAAAGATTTAGAGGACTATTTAAGTTTTTCAGAGGATGAAGATTTAATAGAAATTTCTCAAAAAATAGACCAACTGTTTAAGTTGTATTCTAATGTTAGCAATTCTATATCGAGTCAAAAAGAATTAAATTTAGCTAATCAAATAATCTTAAAATCAGAGGTAAAAGTAAAATCTTTAGAACCAGAATGTAAAAGAATTTCTGATGGATTAGCTGTTATAGATGATATTCTAGAAAACCACGGTGAATCAAAAGTCTTAGGTGATTTTATTAAAAACAATGAGAGAGAAATTCAAGAAATATTTCAAAACATACACTCACCGAAAGAATTCTCTCAGATAAAGTTTAGTGAAGGTCAAAACTCCGTTTTGCTTAAAAGGCGAACGGATGGAGAAGGTGTTCCAATAAACAAAATTAGTACTGGTCAACGCAGTGCGTTGGCTCTTTCCATCTTTTTAGCGTTAAATAAAAAATTGAAACAAGGTCCAAATTTGATTTTGTTTGATGATCCTGTAACGTATACAGATGATTTGAATATTTTGTCTTTCCTTGATTATTTACGAGAGATGATTATTCACGAAAACAGGCAGGTAGTATTTGCAACAGCAAATCAAAAGCTAGCAGGATTATTCGAGAAAAAATTTGCTTTTTTTGGTGATGATAATTTTAAGAAATTTCATTTTGAGAGGTGAAAAAATAACCTAAAAGTGCCATCCTAGATAAATTCACATGACAGATAGAGAATTCAAATCTCTTGATAAGAAGATCTTTGATCTACTCATTTTTGGAAACCAGGAAATACAACTACTATGGTTCAAACTTTTGAAGTAAATTCTAAAAACAAGATCAATAATATATTGCTGGTTTTCGACACTCAACCATTTATTTAGTCTCACAGAACGAAGAAAGTGATGTTTAACAAGGCCAAATCAGATCAAAAAATTAACATATTGGATACCATCCAAAACTTACTAAGGAAGGATATTCAGCAAGAGGAAAAGATTGTTTTGTCAGATCTGAATTTTGTCAATTGGATTATAGGTGTCTCGTCTGGCGGGTTTATTCTAATGATGTCAAATTCCAAAGAATTGGTTCAATTCGGTCTCATAGAGTCCTTGCTCTTTATTGGCTTTTTTACCATTTCAATTTTGTCTTCAACGCTGTTTCACCTTTTGTCACGAAAACAACTAAAATTCATCTTCCAAAAAATGACATTATATGAGATGCAATATCTTATTGTAACGAATAACCCGGAAATAATGGCGGAATGGGATTTTGAGAATATTAAATCTCTCTTGCGTAAAATGAGCAAATTCAAAGCATTTAAAAGGGATGAAATAAATGATTTTGCAGAAACTCACACTAAGATTGAAGGGCGAGCTAGGTTGAGTAGAATACTTATTTTCTCAACTGTTATTTCGTTTGTTTCGCAATTCGCCATACTTGCGTACTTTTATATAGTTGCTGCTTTATGATTGAAAAAGTGCTCTCATAGAACGAATAATATGACCAAGCTTGAATTTAGAAAAAATGTTCCTGGATTAATAAGACATTTATCTTCGGGAGTCCAATATCTAGAAGCTATCGAGGGAAGTGATCGGGTATTTGCCTGCTATAGAGGAGAAGATAATACAGCATCTTTTGGATGTCATGCAGAAACATGGTCTGACTTATTAGTTAATATGCAGAAAGCACTTAACGACAACAGTGATTCATTAGACGACCCACCATTTCAGATTCCTAATTGAGGAATGTTATGTCTTACAAAACGAATTAAATGGTTGCTAGACTAAACATTTATCAAATGTATATTCGGAATGGATGCAGATTCGGATTCTTTGTTAGAAGAGATTCTTGGGAAAGAGAGAAATATGCAAAAGTTTTGGAGATCGAGTTTGTCATTGAAGGAAAAATGATAAAAGGAGAGCCACCATATTTTGGTGGATTTAAAAATCCTCCAGATCACCCACGTGCTGGTAAAATAATGGGTCCCAGAATAGTTACTTTAAACGCATCTTGGGCCAAACCTAAAACTTGGTCAACTGATGCTGGCGGCAATTTTTGTTGGACAGAATTAAATACTGATGAGATAAGAAATATCAAAGATTAGCCTCTCATAAAACGAATCAATTATGAATGTCAAGAACTTTGGGTCCAAGCGTGAAATTTATAATGAAGGTTATTTGATAGCCGTCAAGTTCGTTCCTTCATTTCCTGTTAAGACAAAAGATAATTATTCAAATCTGTTTAGAGAATTAGAAGCTGAGTATTCCTGGAGGTATGGAATAGCTAGTAAGAAGGTAAAGAATATTGATGGAGGAGCTACATCTGTTGGGTTCTTTCTTGAAACATTTGATTCAACGCAAAATGGTAAGTTGCTTGGTCCTCGTTTTATTTTACTTCCTCATGAAACAGGACTTGAGGTTTTCATACCACTAACAGATATTGCCTATGATGTTGCTTTAACATATTTGGGAATTAAGGCACTCGACAAAATTGTAGATGAGTCACTCAACTTGCTATTAAAAGTGGTTAAAAAAAGGTGGAGTGACTTGATCTGCGATGGGGACAACTACGTAATTGAAAATGTGGAGATAAGGACAGAAACCAAAGGTGTAGGGATCATTTCAATTGATGAATTTGAAATTAATCAGATAAGGTGTTTGGCATCTAACTTCCATTTGATTAATAACATATTTGATTGTAATAAAGATTGCTTTGATGGAAAAATGACGCAACCGTTAGAAGAACATCCAGGGTATGGAAAAATAAACCCGCACTCAAGAGATTAATTTCACAAAACGAATGAAATGATTCGGCGAACTCAGGTCTGGCAAAAGAAATGGCTGAAATGAGTAGAGAGATGAATAAGGCACTGCGAAAAGTCAAAAGGAAAGATCAACTCTATGCTGTCCTGAGGTTTTTTGGATACAGACGCAAGCCCCTACCAAGGGTGGGCGTATATGATGATCTAATGTCATAACTTAGTGGTCACGTAAATGCATGTTGTGGACGAAGTAAGTTTCAATCGCCAGGTCAAAGCGCTCGAGAAAGCCATGAAAGAGGCCAATCAGCCCAAAGAAACTGCGCTAAAAACGCTTCAGCATGCTGGTATAGTTGATAAATACGGGAAACTTACTGACACCTATCGCCCTAAAACAAAGTAACCTTAATCACACTATTTTGTGTTCTTCGCTCTTATTCTTGCTATTTGTAACCTATTTTCTTTTTCTAAGCTTTATCAGCTCTGGGCATAAAGCAATATCAATGAGATAGCCAATACGCGCCATATTAGCCATTTATCCCAAACAATCAACATTTCTAAATCAAAAAGTAAACAATTCCAGAAAACTGGTACAAATACAGTGATTCAATGACTTAATGATTCATTAACCCATTGATCCATTCACTCATTAACTCATTAACTCATTGACCCTGGCCCACTGACTCATTGATTCATTGCCCATCTGTGGTTTTTTTGTGCCCTTTTTTAGCTGCAAAACCCACATTTTTACATTTTTTTCCAATTTATGGTAAAAAGTGGAGGAAAGTGGTGAATAATTCCAAAACTTCATTAAGTTTGTATCGGTGGTTTATATTTTTCTATAACTCTATGGCTTTTTTTACAAGCGAATATGAGTGTAAGTTAGATGCTAAGGGGAGATTGGTTTTACCTGCAAAGATTAAAGCCAATCTGCCCGAAGTGTCTGGTAACGAGCTCGTTGTCATGAAGGGATTCGATCCCAACCTGGTCTTGTATACCATGCTGGAGTACAAGAAAATACACAACAAGTTCGCTTCATTGAGTGATTTTGATGCCGCCCAAAGAAAATTGAAAAGAAACTTTTTTCGTAGTGTCGCACCCGTCGAATTAGATAGCGCAGGCCGTTTTTTAATACCCAAAGGCTGGATAGACCATGCCAAACTGAAAAAAAACGTCATGGTAGTAGGAGCAGGCAATACGATAGAAATATGGAGTCCGGATCTGTATGATGAATACCTGATCGAAGACAACGACGAGTATTCGGATTTGGCCAAGAAATTTTTAGATGAATGAGTGAATATCACAACCCCGTAATGCTGAGAGAATGTATTGAAGGGTTGGCGATCAAAAATGACGGCATCTATGTAGATATCACCTTTGGAGGAGGTGGTCATTCCAAAGAGATTCTAAAGCATTTAGGGGAAAAAGGAAAGTTGTACGCGTTTGATCAGGATCATGAGGCCAGATTGAATGCTGAAACTATAGACAATCGTTCTTTCACATTTATTCAAACCAATTTCAGGAACCTGAAGAAATATTTACGCCTTCAGGGCGTAAAGAAAGTAGACGGCATCCTGGGTGATCTGGGTGTTTCATCTTATCAAATCAATACGGCCGAAAGGGGTTTTTCTACCCGATTCGATGGGCCGTTGGATATGAGAATGAATCAGCAACAAACTATTTCTGCTGCTGATGTGCTCAATGAATACGAGGAACGAGAATTGCATCGGATTCTCGGCCAGTATGGTGAGGTCAGAAATGCCAAGACCCTGGCAGCGGCACTGTGTGCCGAACGCCATTTGTCGCCTTTTAAGACCATTGGACAGTTGCTTGGAGTACTAAAGAAATTTGTCCCAAGAGGCAGAGAGAACAAATATTACGCTCAGGTATTTCAAGGCATACGGATAGAAGTGAATGAGGAAATGAAAGCGCTCGAGGAGATGTTGGTGCAGAGCGCAGAGATATTGAATGAAAAGGGAAGATTGGTCATCATGTCTTACCATTCATTGGAAGACAGACCGGTAAAGAATTTTATTAACAAAGGAAAGTTTTATGGCGAACTGGAAAAGGACTTGTATGGAAACGTTAGTAAACCACTACAAGCCATTACCAGGAAACCAATTACAGCAAGTGACAAAGAAATAAATGAAAACAACAGGGCACGCAGTGCAAAATTAAGAATAGCAGAAAAAATCTGACCATGGCTACTAACACCTATAAGCGATCCCAAGGCACCGGCAACAGTCGAAGGAGCTTTTTTTCTCTTCTTGAAAACCTCATTAATGTCGAAAAATTCTTTGACAAGGGCCTTCCTGTGCAATTCTTAATGCCTTTTTTGTTTAGTACCGTCCTTTGCATCATCTACATCGGCAATCTGCATTACGCCGAAAAGAATATCAGGAAAGCAACTAAACTAAGAGTGACTGTAGAAGACCTCAGAGCCGATTACACTACGCTCAAGGCGGATTACATGTACACCAGCAAGCAATCCGAAGTC
This sequence comes from Reichenbachiella sp., assembly GCF_039944555.1. GTDB lineage: Bacteria > Bacteroidota > Bacteroidia > Cytophagales > Cyclobacteriaceae > Reichenbachiella. The sequence continues at coordinate 160,839 of NZ_JBDUYN010000001.1, forward strand.
GCTAAAAAGGCCATGACCCTCGGACTGAAGGAAAGTGTAGAGCCTCCTAAAATCATAAAGAGCAATGATGAACTTTAAGTCCAACATATTGCTCCGAGTGCGGGTAGCCTATTTGGTAGTGCTACTTTTTTCTATTGCCATTGTTTATAAAATAGTAGAAATCCAGAATTTGGATGGTGGCAAGTGGAAAAAGAAGGCCGAAAGCATTGGCTTGCAGTACCGCAATGTAAAAGCAACTCGAGGAAATATTTATTCTGACAACGGAAGCCTCTTGGCCACCTCATTACCCTTTTATAAAGTAGCCATTGACCCCTCTTTGTCCAATGAGAGGGTGTTTAACAACGGAATCAATGAGTTGGCAGAGCGATTGGCCCGGCAATTCAAAGATTATTCAGCCAAAGATTACAAACGTCGTATCATAGATGCCCGGGAGTCAGGTAGGCGTTATCTGACGCTCAATCGAAAGGAAATCAACTACCAAACTAAGAAACAGATGTCCCAATGGCCCATATTCGAAGAGGGTCGAATGAAAGGTGGGGTAATTTTTGAAAAGGTGGATAAAAGGTTTCGACCTTTTTCTTATTTAGGCTACCGCACCATCGGCACGATCAATGAGGACAACAGGGGAGTAGTCGGATTGGAATACAGTTTCAACAAAGACCTTATGGGTAGAAATGGTAAGGCACTCTATCAAAAAATATCTGGAGGAAGCTGGAAACCTGTATATGATGGAACCGAGGTCAAGCCAAAAAATGGATTAGATATCGTAACTACCATCAATGTTGATCTACAAGACGTTGCAGAATCAGCACTGCTTAAGGCCCTCACGCACAATGATGCTGACTATGGCTGTGTTGTGGTAATGGAAGTGGCAACAGGCGAAATAAAAGCCATTTCAAACCTCAGTAAAAGAAACCAGGGCGGCTATTATGAAAACTACAACTACGCAGTAGGTAGCCAGGGATCGAGAGAACCAGGCTCCACTTTCAAATTGGCCAGTATGATTGCACTTTTCGAAGAAGTAAACACCAGTCTCTACGATTCTGTAGATACCGGCGACGGCACGATGCAATTTTACGATCAGGTGATGAAGGATCACAAGCCTGGTGGATATGGGATGCTTTCTGTACAAGAAGTATTTGAGAAGTCCTCGAATATAGGAACAGCCAAATTGATAGAAGGAGAGTTTGGAGATAAGCCCCAAACCTTTATCGACTACATGACAAAAATGGGACTGACCAAACCACTTGGCTTTCAGTTGATTGGAGAAGGTAAGCCTTACATCAAAAGCCCTGCAGATTCTTCCTGGAGCGGCATATCCCTTCCGTGGATGTCTCATGGATATGAGCTAACCATGACCCCATTGCACACCCTTACGCTCTACAATGCCATAGCAAATAATGGCAGAATGATACAACCTATTCTGGTGAAAAGTGTGATGTCTACAGATAAGACGATCAAGACTTTCGAAACCCGAGTGATTAATAAAAAGATATGCTCCCAGATTACACTCAACAAGGTAAGAGAAATGCTCGAAGGGGTAGTAGAACGAGGAACCGCTCAAAATATCAATGATTCCTACTACAAAATAGCCGGTAAAACCGGAACCGCCAAGCACGTAAAAAATGGACGATACATCAATAAATATTATACCTCCTTTGCCGGTTATTTTCCTGCGGACAATCCTAAGTATAGTTGTATTGTCGTCATAGACAATCCTAAAAAGTTCAGAATCTACGGAAGCGATGTTTCTGCACCTGTATTCAAAAACATCGCTGACAAAATATATGCACTTGATGTGGAACTCAATGATCCGTTTGAAGGGCAAGAAGTAGTAGAAGGTGTGTTCCCGGTGATCAGAGCAGGAGAACATGAAGACTTATCGCTGATCTGCAATACCATTGGAATTTCGAACCATTTGGACGAAGACTCGGAGTGGGTTAAAGCCAAAATCAACAATAATTCCATTGACTGGTCAAAGCTTGATACCAAAGATACAGTAGTGCCGGACGTGAGAGGAATGACCTTACGTGACGCCTTATATCTATTGGAAAACAAAAATTTGAAAGTAAGCTATTCAGGTTCTGGTCGAGTGACCCAACAATCCGTTTTGCCGGGATCGAATATCAACAATGCCAATGAAATCAATTTGACGCTGGGATGAAAATGCTATTAAAGGACATATTGTATAAGGTGAATCTGACTTCAGTCGCTGGTGACATGGCGCTAGCGATTAATGGTGTGCAATTTGACTCACGTCAAATCAAAAAAGGCAACCTGTTTGTAGCGATCAAAGGCACACAGGTCGATGGGCATAAATATATTGATCAGGCCATCAAAAAGGGTGCAGTGGCAGTGGTATGTGAGGAAATGCCTTTTGAGCCAATGAGTGAAATTACCTTTGTGGCAACCAAAAGTTCCAGCCATGCTTTAGGCATTATTGCATCCAATTTTCATGACAATCCATCAGAAAAACTAAAACTTGTAGGTATCACAGGGACCAACGGTAAAACAACGACTGTTACCTTGCTCTATAAGCTTTTTAGATCGTTGGGATATCATGTTGGCATGCTCTCTACGGTAGAGAATGTGATCAACGACAAGGTGATATCTTCAACCCATACCACCCCGGATGCACTAAGCCTCAATGAACTTCTGGCAAAAATGGTGAAGGAAAAATGCCAATTCGCCTTTATGGAAGTAAGCTCACATGCAATAGACCAAAATAGAATTGCAGGATTGACATTTGTAGGCGCAGCATTCATGAATATCAGTCATGATCATCTGGATTACCACTCTACTTTTGAAAATTACATTAACTCTAAGAAGAAACTTTTCGACGGGCTATCCGCTTCCTCATTTGCATTAGTCAATTTGGATGACAAGCGTGGTCAGATCATGATTCAAAACACCAAGGCAAAACAATATTCTTTCGGTCTGAAATTTATGACCGACTACAAAGCCAAAGTGTTAACCAATAGTTATCAAGGATTGGAACTGGATATCAATGGACAGAGTGTATGGTTTCGTTTGATTGGAAAGTTCAATGCGTACAATTTGCTTGCGGCCTATGCCATTGCAGAGCTGCTTCATGAAGATACGGAAGAAGTACTCATGATGCTCTCCGGCTTGGAGCCTGCACCAGGCAGGTTTGAGGTCATACAAGCAGGTTCTGATATTATCGCCCTAGTCGACTACGCACATACTCCGGATGCACTTGAAAATGTTCTGCAGACCATAGACGGCTTTCGTTCTGGAAACGAACAAGTGATTACAGTGGTAGGATGTGGTGGCAATCGGGACAAAGACAAACGACCTGTTATGGCTTCGATTGCCGTGAAGTGGAGCGACAAAGTGATTTTCACTGATGACAATCCAAGAGATGAAGAATCGAAAGACATTTTAAATGACATGATGAAGGGTGTAGGCAAGTCTTTTGTGAAAAAGACCCTTGTCATTCCAGATCGAAAAGAAGCCATAAAAACCGCTTGTTCTATGGCTAATGATCATGACATCATATTAGTGGCAGGGAAGGGGCATGAAGATTATCAGGAAATAAAAGGAAACCGAATTGAATTCGATGATCGAAAGATATTGAAGGAAATGTTAGAACTATTTAGAAGTTAAGAAATGCTGTATTACCTATTTGAATATCTGGACCAACAATTCGATCTCGCAGGAGCCGGTGTATTCCAATACATCTCATTTCGCGCAGGTGTAGGTATTGTGCTTTCGCTTCTTATAACCATATTCTTTGGCAAGCGATTCATAGCTATGCTTCAAAAGCAGCAAATGGGGGAAACCATCCGTGACCTCGGTCTGCAAGGTCAGTTGGAGAAAAAGGGAACACCTACGATGGGGGGAGTTATTATTATCAGTGCGATCGTAATTCCTACATTGCTCGTGGCCAAATTGGACAATATTTATGTTATCCTTTTATTAATCACCACGATTTGGATGGGAATGATCGGGTTCTTGGATGATTATCTCAAGATTAAAAAGAAAAACAAAGAAGGCCTCTCCGGTAAATTCAAAATTGTTGGTCAGGTAGTAATAGGTTTGATTGTTGGGGTAACTATGGTGACTCACGACGATATACTCGTCAGAGATTTCAACAAGTCTGACAAAAGAATCGAAACAACTGTTGAAAGGTCGCAGGAATACCAAGATGTAAAAAGCACGATTACCACAATTCCCTTTGTAAAGAACAACGAGTTCAACTACAAATGGCTACTTCCTGACTTTATGGAAGACTATACCGACATTCTTTATGTGATTGCGGTCATTTTCATTGTTACGGCAGTTTCTAACGGTGCCAACATTACCGATGGATTAGACGGATTGGCAGCCGGCACGTCGGCCATCATAGGAATTACTCTGGCCATACTCGCCTATGTATCTGGCAACATAATTTTTGCAGACTACCTCAACATCATGTACCTCCCAGGCTCTGGTGAGTTAGTAATATTCTGCACAGCTTTCGTCGGAGCATGTATCGGGTTCCTTTGGTACAATTCGTATCCGGCTCAGGTTTTTATGGGGGACACTGGTAGCCTGTCCATTGGCGGTGTGATTGCTGTCTTGGCTCTGGTAGTCAGGAAAGAATTATTGATCCCTGTATTATGTGGAATATTCGTGATAGAGAACCTGTCGGTGATCATTCAGGTCAGCTATTTCAAATACACAAAAAAGAAATATGGTGAAGGTAAAAGGGTGTTTCTGATGTCTCCGCTTCATCATCATTACCAGAAAAAAGGTATCCACGAAACAAAGATTGTAACACGGTTTTGGACCACAGGAATCCTGTTGGCCATTCTTACTTTGGCAACCTTGAAATTGAGATAATTGAAAAAGATTAAGAACCATAGTATTGCAATATTAGGTAGCGGTGAAAGCGGCATCGGAGCTCTGCGTCTTGCTACCAAGCATGGTATTAAAGCTTTTCTTTCTGATTCCAAAACGATTCCTGTACACAAACAAAGGTTGATAGAGTCGTTAGGGGCGAGCTTCGAAGAAGGTACGCATACCATTGAGGAACTGGTAAAGTATGACGAAATCATTAAAAGCCCTGGGATTCCGGATTCGGCTACCATCATTTCCGAATTGGTAAAAGCAGGTAAAACCGTAATTTCTGAAATTGAATTTGCCAGCCGATTCACAAAGGCTAAAATCATAGGTATTACCGGATCTAACGGAAAGACGACAACAACATTACTCACCACTCATATTTTAAAAGAAGCAGGTATCAATGTAGCTAGCGCTGGCAACGTAGGCAATAGTTTTTCTGACTTGCTGGTTGATCAAAATCCGGATGTAATTGTACTTGAGCTAAGCAGTTTCCAACTGGATGGGATAATCGATTTCCGACCAGATATCGCTATTGTACTTAATATTACTCCAGATCATCTGGATCGATATGCCTATGATATAGATCTATATGCAGACGCTAAATGGCGACTCGTTAGAAACATGTCAGAGGGAGATTATCTAATTGTCAACGGTGACGATCAGATGATATCTGACCGAGTTTCGAAGGATAGCTCGTCTTACGAAAAAGTGGAAATTACTACAAGATCTAAGACTAACAATGGAGCTTATTTTCTCGAAGGCTACCTGATATTCGATTGTGAGAAGATTATTCAAATTGTTCCCATCGAAGATCTACCCCTTTTAGGAAGACATAATCAGTATAACCAAATGGCAGCAATCCTGTCTGCCATTCAATTGGAGGTGCCATTTGCTGAAATTATGAAAGCATTGGCATCCTTTAAAAATGCACCGCATCGAATGGAGTTGATCGGATACATACAGGATATTCCTTATATCAACGACTCTAAGGCGACCAACGTGGACGCGGTATACTATGCTTTAGATGCTATGACCAAGCCTGTCGTCTGGATTGCTGGTGGAGTAAACAAAGGCAATGATTACAGTCAGATCAAGAATTTGGTTGTGAATAAGGTCAACACGATCATCTGCCTTGGGTCCGACAACGAGCATCTAATCGACGAATTCAAAAATGATGTCAATCAGCTTATACAAGTAAATAGTGCCAAAGATGCAGTGGCCCGAGCTTTCGATTTGGCTCTACCAGGTGAAGTGGTTCTCTTATCTCCAGCGTGTGCCAGCTTTGATCTGTTCGACAATTATGAACAAAGAGGAGACTTATTTAGAGAAGAAGTATTGAAGATGAAAAAAATCAAAGAACCTGTTAAAGCATGATAAGAAACTGGACAAATAGAAACCTGCATGGAGATCCGGTAATTTGGTTCATCGTAATTGCGCTGTCTGCTCTAAGTATTTTGGTGGTGTATAGTGCCACGGGTACATTGGCATACAATCAGATGGAAGGCAATACAGAACATTATCTTTTTAAGCATACTGCCCTTGTTCTTCTCAGTTGGTTTGCTATGTGGGTGGCACACAAAATTGATTATAGATATTATGCAAAGTTGTCCAAACTAGCCTTATGGGTGTCCGTGCCTTTGCTATTTATTACTTGGAAGTTTGGAGTCAACATCAACGAAGCTTCAAGGTGGATTACAGTACCATTTATCAACCAGGCGTTTCAGCCTTCTGATCTGGCCAATTTTGCCTTGATTGTGACATTGGCCTCCATGCTGGCCAAACGGCAGGAAAACATTGATAACATCAAAGAGTCATTGATACCGATGCTTTTGTGGATCGGGGTGATTTGCGGGCTAATCGCGATGACTAACCTTTCCAGCGCAGCGCTCATATTTGGGACGTGTATGGTGGTTATGTTCGTTGGTCGAGTACCCGTCAAATATCTGGCCATGCTTGTACTTATAGGGGTTATTGCCGGAGCAGCTGCCTTGGCGATTGGTCAGAGAGCGGATACAGCATTTAGCCGAATAGAATCATTTTTCTTAGAGGATGAGCTACCATTTCAGGCAGAGCAGTCATATATCGCTATCGCTAACGGAGGAACAATAAGATTCGCTCCGGGAAAGAGCCAGCAGAAAAACTTTTTACCTCACCCTTACTCCGATTTTATCTATGCCATCATTATCGAAGAATATGGCCTGGTTGGAGGTGTCATAGTGCTCTTCCTGTATCTGGCCTTGCTCTACCGGGGTACCAGAGTGGTGGCTACCAGTGAGCGAACATATGGAGGATTGCTGTCTGCAGGATTGAGTTTTGCTTTAGTCATGCAGGCCATGGTAAATATGGCCGTAGCCGTTGGGTTGGTACCAATCACCGGTTTGACCTTGCCTTTGGTGAGCATGGGTGGTACTTCGCAGCTATTTGTGGGTGTGGCTATTGGGATTATTCTCAGCGTAAGCCGAGGAGAAATTGAAGAAATGGGAACGGCAGGTTCAAATGAATACAGAAAAGACACCGCAGTAGAATACGCATAGATGATAGACGAGAAGACATATCGCCAAAATCCATTGCGGATAATGATTAGCGGGGGAGGTACTGGAGGACATATCTATCCGGCGATAGCTATTGCTAATGCCCTAAATGATATTCAAAAGGACATCAAATTCCTTTTTGTGGGGGCAAACGGGCGAATGGAAATGGAAAAAGTACCTGAGGCCGGATATGATATTGTAGGTCTTTGGATTAGTGGATTACAGCGCAGATTGACGCTGGGCAATCTTTCTTTTCCATTTAAGGTTATTTCAAGTATTTGGAAGTCTTTCAGCTTGTTGAAAAAATTCAGACCGGATGTGGTGATCGGAGTAGGAGGTTATGCCAGCGGTCCGCTGCTTTATGCGGCCAACAAAAAGGGTATTCCGACTTTGATACAAGAGCAAAATTCCTATCCCGGAATTACTAATAAATTATTGGCCGGCAAAGCCAACAAAATATGTGTAGCCTATCCTGGCATGGAACGGTTCTTTCAAAAGGAAAAACTAGTTGAAACAGGTAATCCAGTTCGAACCGATATCATGAATTCGGACAATGTCCGACTTGAGGGCTTATCCCAATTCGGGTTTAGAAGTGATAAGAAAACAGTATTGATTTTAGGCGGAAGCCTGGGTGCAAGGACTATTAATAACACCTTGGCTGAAGGCGTCGAACGACTGATTGATGAGGATGTTCAGGTGCTGTGGCAGTCAGGTAAGTTCTACTTCGACGAAATGAAGGAAAGAACGGTCCATATTGATTCTGAAAAGCTAAGAATTGTGCCTTTCATAAAAGACATGGATCGGGCGTATGGTGCGGCCGACGTGGTGATTTCAAGAGCTGGTGCCTTGTCTATTTCAGAACTGTGTCTGGTAGGCAAACCGGTACTATTTGTGCCCTCTCCTAATGTGGCAGAAGATCATCAGACAAAAAATGCTATGGCTCTCGTAAGCCGTGAAGCAGCAGAGATGATTCGCGATGACGAGGCAGGAGAGCATTTGATCACAGAAACTCTGAAGTTGCTAAAGAATGAAGAGCAACAAAAAATAATAAGAGCTAACATCAAAGAGCTCGCTAAGCCAAATGCTGCCAAAGATATTGCTCACGAAATATTTACAATGATCAAATGAATTTAGAAAATCTACATAGCGTCTATTTTCTAGGTATAGGAGGCATTGGTATGAGTGCGCTGGCACGCTGGTTTCATGCTAACGGGTATGCCGTCACCGGCTATGATAAAACGGCCACCTCACTCACCGAAAAATTGGTCGAGGAGGGCATTGCTGTTCATTACGAAGACCATGTCAGAAACATTCCTGAAAAAGTAAAGAAAGACCGGGACGGTGCATTGATCATTTATACCCCGGCCGTTCCTGTCGATTTGAATGAGTACCAATTCTTTATCAATGAAGGATTTGAACTTTACAAGAGATCACAGGTATTGGGCATGCTCACCAAGTCAAGTTACACCATAGCAGTAGCAGGTACACATGGTAAGACCACGACTTCTTCGATGATCGCACACCTATTAAAGTCGGCTGGAGTGGATTGTTCGGCGTTTGTGGGCGGTATCATGACCAACTACGATTCAAATTTGCTCATTGGGGTAAATAATGAGGTAATGGTGGTAGAGGCAGACGAATTTGATAGATCCTTCCTGACCTTGCATCCGGATGTAGCCATCATCACTGCAACAGATGCAGACCACCTGGATATTTATGGATCGAAGGACTCATTGAAAGATTCCTTCAATGAGTTTATAAAAAATATAAAGGCCAACGGTCAGCTATTTATCGAAGAGAAAGTAGCAGCCGAGTTGGTACTCAATCCAAATGGGAACATCAACGTCAATACTTATGGACTGAATGGCGGCGATATTACAATCAGCGATCTCAAAATTGCCAATGCCAAATTTGAATTTACTTTTAAAAGTCATGAAGGAAATGCTAAAGGATTTGCACTGGCCATGCCGGGATATCACAATGTATCCAATGCGTTAGCCGCTATTGCTTCAGTCGGTTCTTTGATAAAACAAGACGAGCAATTGGTGAATGGAATCAACACCTATTTGGGTGTTAAAAGAAGGTTTGAATATGTGATCAAGAGTGATGATATCGTATTTATCGACGACTACGCGCATCACCCCGAAGAGATCAAGGCTTTACTGGAATCCGTACGAGCACTCTACCCCAATAAGAAAATTACGGCGATTTTTCAGCCACATTTATTCACGCGGACCCGAGATTTTGTTGATGGTTTCGCAGAGAGCTTATCGATGGCGGATCATGTGATTTTACTGGATATCTATCCAGCAAGAGAATTACCAATACCGGGTGTGAATTCCGAAATGATCAAAGAAAAAATGACTAATAAGAGCATCAGGACTTATATCAAAGATGATGTGCTAGAATATTTTGATAATCATACACCCGAGGTCTTACTCACTATAGGTGCTGGCAATATAGATACGCTGGTTTCACCAATTAAAAAAAGGTTAGAAAATAAATGAATTGGCTGATTAACATATGGAATACTTTTAAGATTGGACTGATGCTATTTGCATTGGTAATCATCATTGGATTTACCAATTCACGTCAGAATGATCGATACATCAATGATGTGCATATTCTCATCGATAATCAGTTTGAGAACTACTTTATCAATCAAGATGATGTCCTTGCGCTCATTAACGATAGAGGAAAAGATTATTTGCTTAGTAGTGATTTTGGTAGTCTCAACCTCAAAGAGCTGGAAAATCGCATTGAGTCGCACCAGTTCGTCAACAAGGCACAGGCATATATTGATCTCGAAGGTAATATGTCTATTGAAGTCACCCAAAATCGGCCGATTGCTCGAGTGGTAGTGAACAACGCACCTGATTATTATATCAGTGTCGATGGAGATGTTTTACCAGAATCAGAGCACTATACCGCAAGGGTAGTTTTGATGCACATTGACAATGACAGCTGGATTGATGGAGAAAATATCAAAAACTCACAACAAGGGCAGGAGGTCTATGAGCTTCTGAATTTCATCAGTCAGGATGAGTTTTGGAGTGCTCAGATAGCAGCCATAAGAATAGAGAATAACCAGGAAGTGGTGTTAGAACCGCAAGTGACAAAGCAAGAAATCATGTTCGGTAAGCCAGAGGATATCGACAATAAATTTAAAAAACTAATGATCTTTTATAAGCAAATCTTGCCCTATAAAGGCTGGAATTCTTATACATCGGTCAATCTCAAATTCAAGAATCAAATAGTCTGTAAATGATAAATGGTATGGAAACAAATGAAATCATTGTAGGTCTCGACATAGGTACAACCAAGATTTGTGCAATAGTTGGGAGAAAAAACGAATTCGGTAAACTCGAAGTACTGGGCATGGGTAAGGCAGTGTCCGATGGCGTGATCCGAGGGATTGTCACCAATATCGATAAAACCATAAATGCCATCAAGAAAGCGGTAGCTGAAGCCGAAGAGCAATCAGGCATCGACATACGCGTAGTGAATGTCGGCATTGCAGGACAGCATATTAAGAGTTCGGTGCATCATGGGTCGATCATCAGACATTCTTCAGATGATGAGATTACCATCGAGGATGTAAATAGGCTCACTAATGATATGTATAAAATTGTCATCCCTCCGGGGAGCGAAATTATTCATGTCATGCCGCAGGACTATCTAGTAGACTATGAAGAAGGAATAAAAGACCCTGTAGGAATGTCCGGAGTTCGTTTGGAGGCAGATTTTCATGTGATTACTGCGCAAACGAACGCGATTCAAAACATCAATAAGTGTGTGCGAAGAGCAGGGTTGGAAATTGACAATTTGATTCTAGAACCATTAGCTTCAAGTTTGTCGGTATTGAGTGATGAAGAAAAAGAAGCCGGTGTTTGCTTGGTAGACATAGGTGGCGGTACTACAGACATCGCCATATTCCATGAAAACATAATCCGCCATACCTCTGTGATACCATTCGGAGGTAATATCATCACATCGGATATTAAAGATGGATGCAATGTGTTGAATCATCAGGCGGAAATTTTGAAAACAAAATTTGGCCAGGCTTTGGCCGAAATGGCCAACGAAAATGAAGTAGTATCCATACCTGGTTTAAAAAACCGGGATCCAAAAGAGATTTCAGTGAAAAATCTGGCAAGAGTGATCGAAGCCAGAATGGAAGAAATCATCGAGATGGTTCATACAAAAATAATAACCAGTGGCTATGAGAATAGGTTGGCCGGGGGTATCGTCGTCACTGGCGGCGGCTCCCAACTGGTATCTATCAAGCAACTATTCGAATATATGACAGGCCTCGACGCTCGTGTGGGATTCCCCAATGAGCATTTGGGCAAGAGCAAAGTTGAGGCTATAAAAAGCCCAATGTTTGCTACCTCTGTAGGCCTTGTACTTTGTGGTTTCAAGGCACTGGACGATAGAGACAATAGATATTTCCTTGAAGATTCAGTAGTCAAGGATTACGACAAAAGGAAAAAACCAGCTGGTGGTTCAGACAATATTTTGAAGAAAATATTGGAGAAAACCAAAGGTATTTTAATAGATGATTTTGAAGACGGTTCAACTAGATAAGATGACCCGAAATATTAATACTTAACAAGTAGGTAGTTGTTATTCGACTATTTCAATACGAACAAATTAAACAAAACACGTCATGACAGAAAGTAGTTTTAAATTTGATTTGCCTACACATCATAAATCGATCATCAAGGTGATCGGTGTAGGCGGAGGTGGCAGCAATGCTGTCAATCACATGTACAACCAAGGTATTACCGGTGTAGAATTCATTGTCTGCAATACGGATGCACAGGCCTTGAATACCAGTCCCATTCCTAACAAGCTCCAGATTGGAGTGAACCTGACAGAAGGACTGGGTGCCGGAGCGAATCCCGAACAAGGGAAAAATGCGGCTTTAGAAAACAAAGAAGAGATCAGAAACATGCTCAGCGAGGATACCAAAATGGTGTTCGTCACTGCAGGTATGGGTGGTGGTACAGGTACAGGTGCAGCTCCGGTCATTGCTCAAGTGGCAAAGGAGTTAGGTATTCTCACTGTAGGTATCGTAACCGTTCCATTCAAATTTGAAGGGAAGAAAAAAATGCGCCAGGCCATGGAAGGAGTTGATTCCCTGAAGGCTAATTGTGATACGGTGCTCATGATTCTTAATGATAAATTGACTGAAGCTTTCGGTAGTTTATCTGTCAATGAAGCTTTTGCACAAGCCGATAACGTTTTGACCACAGCCGCAAAGGGAATAGCTGAAATAATCACTGTGCCTGGTTATGTCAACGTGGATTTTGAAGATGTCAAAACGGTCATGAAAGATTCCGGAGGGGCAGTGATGGGATCTGCAGAAACTTCAGGAGAAAGCAGGGCGAGAAGAGCCGCAGAAGAAGCTATAAATTCTCCATTGCTCAACAATCAGAATATAGAAGGTGCAGATAAGATTTTGCTTTCCATTATTTCCGGAGATCAAGCCGAACTGCAAATGGACGAACTGACTGAGATCACTGATTTTATGCAGGAACTAGCAGGAGACGATGCCGAGGTGATATTTGGTCATGGCGTTGATAGTGAATTGAGAGACAGTATCAGAGTCACCATTATTGCAACGGGATTCGAAAATGAGGACAAAATACCACAGTCACAAAACGATCAGACCACTCAGACCCAGCAAGAGGCAACCCGCAAGGTATTCGATTTGGATCGGGATGTTCAAACAAGCTTATTTACCAGCGAGCCACAAGAGGTAAAAGAGGATACTTTTGAAGAGGATTTTCAATTGAAAATGCGGTCCTTTTCATTCGAAAAGCCGGAAAGATCCCCTGAGCCAGAGCCAAGGGCAGTGGATGAGGAAGATCCATTTGAAGTGGAGATGAGACAGCTTTTTGAAGAGTCTAAAAATGTAGTAGTCGACGAGCCCTTAGAGGAATTGGACGGAATGGCTCATCCTCCTTCGAAGAAAATTTTGTTGATGGAGCAGTCTGAGGAACGCCGACGTCGACTGGATGGAATCAATGGAGAAGAAACAGTGGATACCAATAGTTATAAAGAAAAATTCGATGTTCCCGCATACCAACGTAAAAAGGTAAACTTGAAAAATGTACCCGCTTCATCTGAAAGCTTGGTATCCAAGTACAACCTAAACGATGATAATGAATTGGGTAACAATAAATTTTTGCACGATAGACCGGATTGAAGTTAGGTGATCTAGTGTAAAGTGTATAGTGTTAGGTTCTTCTAAACACTTAATACCAAACACTTTAATACCCAACGATCAGGTAAGAGTTAGTACTCGTTGACCACTGGTCTGAGGCTAAAAGGCAAGTAATTTATCCACTTGCTCTTCGAGCAAACTGTGATACAACTCTGAAAGATTATTTTCTGTCAAATTTTCTTCTATGCGGGATAGCTTGGGCTTTTGAGCAAGCACATGCGTCCCGCAATAGTTGAAAATATCTGTTAGGTGGCTCAAGGCCAAACCTGCGCCTTGAACACCCGACGATATTCCTACCAGTGCGGCCTTTTTGTCTCTAAAGGTGTGAGGAAATACCAGCCCATCAATAAATGCTTTTAACACACCAGGAAACGATCCGTTGTATTCCGGAACAATAAAGACCATCTTCTCCGCCTCCACCATTTTCTTTCTGAAAGTATTGAATACTTCATTTTTTCCTGCCTGGTCATAGAGTGCTGTTTCTGTAAAGTCAGCGGGTAGGTCTTCCAGGTAAATGATTTCAGTATCTATATTCTTTTCAATAAGGATATCACGATAAATGTGGGCCAGTTTTTTAGAAACAGAATCTTTTCTGTTTGTGCTGCTGATGATGGTAATCATGTTTACTGTCTATTAGTCAATTGTGCCGCAAGATAAAGAAAGTATGAAAAGCCAGACTTAATGCTTTTGCAGTAATTAGTAAAAGCAAATAAAAAAATCCGCACAAACTAATTGAGCGGATTTTTAATCTATGTATTTGAAAAATATTATTTATCCAAAGCTCGAGCAGTTGTCTAATCTTAAACCCTTAATTCATTGCTTGGAAAAGCATAATTACTGGTTAGCCTAGCCAATGCCTTGTAGTTTTTGGTTTTAGAATGACTCCGTTTTCACTACGACTCTGTTTTTACTATGTCTCCGGTGTCCACATCTATCCAGACTACGTAGAATCCGAAATTCGGATCTGAAAGTGATATGGTCACAATACGATATGATTCGTTATCTACCTCGACATTATGGTGATAGGTCCAATCATAAGCTTCAGCATCTACATCGGCAAGTTCCTCCTCTGCCTTGGTGATGGCTTCCGTTGATGTTAGGGCGGCTGAGCCCCCAAAACTAAGCTCTTGGTCAAGTGTGATGATTCCATCGCCGTCATTATCTAACGGATCAGCACTAAGTAATTCATAAGTAGTTTCAAAAACAAGTAATTTGAATGCTTCTCCGGAGGCCGTCAAAATCTGGATCTCCCAAAACGGATTTCCATCATTGTCATATCTATAGGCATATCCTATTTCTCCTGATATAAAGGTAGCCAAATGCTCTACGAAATCTTCTGATGGGGTAGTGCTGCTTTCTACCCATTCTCCCGATGCAGCATGAATAACAACCGTAGTGATATTGTCGGCTTCATCCTCAGCATAGAAGGATAGAGCCCAATATGAAAATTCTGTATTCTGTATGTAAGTATAAGTCCAGCTGGTCACTTCAACTGACATTTGCCCTTCTACTGTGGCGAGTTGATCAGAGAACGAAACACCATTTTCTAAGAAGTTCATCTCGTAGTCAAATGGCCCGACTGTACCTTCAGCCTCAGTTAGTTCTAAAGTGGCTGAGTTAATTTTTAGACTTACAAGTGCTTCAGAAGAGGTTTGCAAAAGCACATTCCAATATTCAGTACCAGCAGCATCTGTTTCTGTATCGGCAAAAATAACATTGCCAGTGATGAAGTTGGCGACAGCATCACTGATGTCTGATGTGACCTCTGGGATTTCTTCTGCAGCCTCTTCTTCGAACAAAACGGCATCTTCTGCTTCAAAGACTTTTATGGCCAATACTTCTCCATCAGTGCCATTGAGTTCAACTTCATACCTTGTGCCATCAGCACTTACTACATGCAATTCATATTCAAGAGTATTGTTCTCTTCTATGGAGATTTCCCACCTGACTATATCGCCGTCGACCTGGGCTTTTGCAGCCTCGATAGCATCGGATAATGAAATAAAACCATCTGTAGATACTTCATCAGATATTTCACTACCAACAATAGCCTCGATTGAAAGAATTTCGAAGATATCTTGTACCACTGTGACATTGACAGCTGTACCGTCTGCAAAGAGTACTTTTATCACGTAGACGGAAAGTCCACGGGCTTCATCTTCGTAGGCTTCAATCAACGTAGCGTCGAAAAGCTGAGTGATCATTTCTGCTAATTTGTCGATATTGTTTAAAACTCTCGCTCCACTGAGCGCACTCAATTCTTCTTCATAAGGAGTGTTAATTTCCTCAAAGTCGGTAAGTGTAAGGTCCTCAAAAACTTCTTCTTCATAGGCCTCAAATTCAGTCCCTTCAATGGGTTCATCGGTATTATCATCCGTAGGATTGTCAGACATCAGTTCATCTTCGTCGCAACCAAATAGACAGAAGACAAATAGTCCGGAAATAATTAATTTTTTCATAGCATGTGTTTTGTTTGATTTTAACTGAAATATTTTTCTGTTTTTAGAAAGACAGTCTTGGTTTTCGGACAATGAGAATGGCTGTTTTCCTTAAGAATAGAAAGAGGAGTGCTATCATAACCCTACCTGGTCGGAGAGGGTATTCCGATTCTCAATAATTGGGTAGGCAATGGGTAGATTATAAAGTAAGAATATGAAGTGAAAGTTGATATTAATACTCAAAATTTTTACAAGACTTTGCTTGTTGCAGAAAGAAAGCCTTGTTCGGGTCCGGTAGGATATGAGCCCGGAATGTTTGATCGGGTTAGTTCACCTATTTGGTCAGATTGATTATGAAGGCCTAGTTGCAGTTTTTGTTTCCGAACTCAATGGCCTTCGCAGGGAATTTGCTCTCCAGTGAAGTATTTCGGCGTAATCTGGCTTTGAGTTGGCTACAATCCGGAAAAAACTTCAGAATGGTTGCCTTTAAGTTGGATTTTTTTATCCATACCGACTCTTTCTCGTTAACAACATAATCCATGAAAAACATATCCTGGCCTGTAAGTGTAGGCGCGCTACCAGGTGCTCCTGTCATCACCGTACTAGGTCGTGTACCATATTTTCTGTACAATTCAACCTGCCCGGTTGCCATTCTCTTTCCTAATTTTGTAGAGCCGCTAGAAGAGGTGAAGGGTGAATAGATACTTTCACCCAGTGAAATGTGATCTATTTCCGACAATTTTAATTTTAGGATTTGTTTTCCAGTTTGATAGGTAATTTTCCTGGCTGAGAGAATAACATCTCTCTTATAGATCTGAATTTTGGCGTCTATTGTTGTTCCATTTTTCAGCTTAATAATTCCAGTTTGAAACTTTTGTGCATTTACATGGATTACGGAAATTAGAATTAGGACTGTTGCGGTTAAGTTTTTTTTCATGTGTACTTATATTATGGGTCTTTTGGGTTGTAGCCATGGTTTCTTGAGTGAATAAGAAAAAAGATAGAGGAGCTAAACACCTAATTGGCCTAAATACATATGAATAAAGCAAAAAGACCCACACTTATGATAGCATGGGTCCTTATTCTTTTAGTTCTTAAGCAATGGCCTTAGCTATTGTCTCTCCGATATCCGCAGGAGATTTTACCACATGCAGACCGCATTCAGCCATAATCTTCATTTTAGCCTCGGCTGTATCGTCAGCTCCACCAATGATGGCTCCGGCGTGTCCCATTCTTTTGCCTTTTGGAGCTGTTTGCCCCGCAATAAAACCAACCACAGGCTTTGGATTACCTTGAGATTTAATCCATCTGGCTGCGTCAGCCTCATAATTACCACCAATTTCACCGATCATAACTATGGCATCGGTTTCTGGATCGTTCATAAGCAATTCTACAGCAGCTTTTGTAGAGGTCCCAATAATAGGATCTCCACCAATTCCAATCGCTGTGGAAATACCCAAACCTGCTTTTACCACCTGATCAGCAGCTTCGTAGGTCAAAGTTCCTGATTTAGACACGATACCAATTCTTCCTTTTTTGAAAACAAATCCTGGCATGATGCCTACTTTGGCTTCTTCAGGAGTGATTACACCAGGACAGTTCGGTCCGATAAGTGTTACCTCTTTGTTTTCAAGATATTTTTTTGCAGCAACCATATCCTTCACTGGAATCCCTTCGGTGATGGTAATAATTACCGATATGCCCGCATCTGCAGCTTCCATAATTGCATCCGCAGCAAACGCCGGTGGTACGAAAATAATTGAAACATTAGCACCAGCCTGATCTACAGCTTCTTTTACAGTGTTAAACACTGGTTTGTCCAGATGCGTTTGTCCACCTTTTCCAGGAGTCACTCCACCTACTACGTTGCTTCCGTACTCGATCATCTGCGTTGCGTGAAAGGTACCCTCAGTGCCTGTAAAGCCCTGAACTATGATTTTTGAATCTTTATTTACTAATACGCTCATGCTATTTCAATTTTGTGCAAAAATAGGATAATATATGGCATAACCAAAGGCAAGAAGAAGAGTTAATTGAACTTAGAAATGGGTATCAATTTGATCTTCAAATCCAGCCAGCAACAATCGACTATTGACAACCGTCACTGGACTAAGAAATTACTTTATTTTCGTGTATACCACATCCATATATTTGTCGATGAACTCGCGAACACAGCCATGTCCGCCATTGGATTCCAGGACAAGATCCACATAGGATATGACTTCGTTAGCTGCGTCAGCTGGGCAGGCAGAAATCCCTACTTTTTTCATCGCCGGAATGTCGTTTAGATCATCGCCAATGAAAGCGATCTCATCCATGTTCAACCCTAGCTCAGTACACCATCGTGCTATAATTTCGTCTTTTTCATCGAGGCCAGTGTACACATGTGAGATACCCAGCATTTTACCTCGGGCTTCAATGGCTCCAGCAGCAAAACTGTGGCTGACGATACCCACTCGAATTCCTTTCTTGACCAGCATTCGAATACCAAGTCCATCTCTGGCGTGAAATTGTTTGAATTGATGCCCTTCTTCAGTAACGTTGATGCGGCCATCTGTCATTGTCCCGTCTACGTCAAGTATGAGCATTCGTATTTTGGCAGTATAAATCATGAGTTGTTTTTTTGGTTCACAAATTCATTACAAAGAAACCATCAATATTGGCAATTCAAACTAAAGCTGCTTTGCATTTAAGAGGCTAACCATTACGCTTTAGCGAAAAAATATAAGGAGCTGGACTAGAAAAGTTTTACCGATTACAATTATTGCTATATTGGCAAACTCAAAAGAGTGTGCAGCCAGTCTTAATCAAGTGCTGCTTAAAAAAAGAATAAAAGTAAGCATATGTCTACAGCAAATACAGTGAGTCAGGAAAATCAGAGTAATCTGGTGCCTATGATGATAATTGGTGGCCTATTCGCCATATTCGGTTTTATCACCTGGGTCAACGGACCACTTATTCCGGCCATGCAATCTATTTGCCAATTGTCCGATGCCGCCTCATTTCTCGTGGCTTCTGCTTCCTACATTTCATTTTGTGTCATGGCATTGCCGGCCTCTTATGTATTGAGGAAAATTGGATATAAGAGCGGAATGTCACTCGGCTTATTTTTGATGGCAGCAGGTGCTTTGGTTTTTGTTCCGGCCGCCTGGACAAGAATTTATCCTTTATTTCTGGCTGGTATATTTATTCAGGGCACTGGTATGACGTTGCTTCAAACTGCGGCCAATCCATATATTACCATTCTCGGTCCCATTGAAAGTGGTGCTAAAAGAATTGCTATCATGGGAATATGTAACAAGGCAGCTGGAGCGATCGGCTCAGTAATTTTCGGAACCCTGCTTTTGGCTGGCATGAAGGAAAAAAATGAGCTTCTGGCTTCAGTATCTGGTGCTGAGAAAGAAGCCTTGCTGGACAGCATGGCCAGCGGAGTAGTGGCACCTTATGTTGGTATGGCCATTGTTTTAGCCCTTTTCGGACTACTTATCAGAAAAGCCCCGATTACCGATTTAGAGACAACGGAAGAGACCGTGGAAGGCGAAGCCGTAAAGACCAGCATTTTCCAGTTCCCGCACCTTTGGTTGGGTGTATTAACTCTTTTCACTTACGTAGGGGCTGAAGTAATTGCCGGCGATTCCATCATCAAATATGGCATTGCACTAGGTCTTGAAAATTCTGAATTTTTTGGATCATTCACACTCATCGCCATGATCATTACCTATTTGCTCGGTGTATTTTTGATACCAAAATACATTACACAGGAAACTGCGTTGAAGATCAGCGCAGGCTTAGGAATTGTCCTGTCTTTTGCAATTCTTACTACAACAGGTTTCATTTCTGTGCTATTCGTGGCCTCACTGGGTATTGCGAATGCACTGGTATGGCCTGCCATTTGGCCGCTTGCTCTCAACGGCCTCGGTAAGTTTACAAAAACCGCATCTGCCTTGTTGATTATGGGCATATCCGGAGGGGCAGTTATCCCTCCGCTATATGGAGCACTGGTGGGGTCAAAAAAATCTGCACTATTGGCCTCTGGTGTGTTAGAATCAACAGCTGATGCCACTGCCGCGACCAGTAGCTATTGGATTCTTCTGCCTTGCTATGCAATGATATTATACTATGCCTTTGCGGGCCACAAAATGGGTCTAAAGAAGGCTTAAGACGTAAGACAAATTAAGACTTTGGGTTAGATGGCCGTCCTGATAAAGATTAGGGCGGCTTTTTTTGTTTGCATTTGGAAATGCCTTCATTCACATTTTTTTGTTCGAAAACACCCCATTTTTCCTACCTTGCAGGTTTTGAACTAATTACAACATAAAAATGATAAGATATAATACCTGTGTAATAGGCATAGCAGCACTTTGCACGATGGCTTTGGTAAGCTGTGAGCCGAACAAGGATGCAGGAATGGAAACACCTGAAGTGGCCAGCCTGGACCTTTCTCTACGCGATACCACCGTAGCGCCCAATCAGAACTTCTATCGATATGCCAATGGCGGCTGGCTGGATAAGACGGAAATTCCTGCGGACAGATCAGCATGGGGAAGCTTCCATGAATTGTTCGAGAACAATGAAAAGGTCTTGAGCTTTGTGCTTGAAGAGGCTACTAAAGGAGAAATTTACGACGAGAACTCCAATGAAATAAAGGCAGCTAATTTTTATACCTCGGCTATGGACTCACTGGGGATTGAAAAGATGGGTGCCGAACCACTTAAACCTATGCTTGCACAAATTGATGAGTTGCAAAGCAAGGCTGATCTGGAGTCGACTTTGTCTGCCTTGCAAATGATAGGCATTACCCCATTCTTCAATATTTTTGTGGGGATAGACGACAAGCAAACCGACAAATACATCATGAACCTGACTCAGTCAGGACTCGGTCTGCCAGACAGAGACTATTACTTTCGGGAGGATAATACAGGCAAGGATATTATCGCTGGCTACAAAGCTTATATAGCCAAACTGTTTGTCCTCGTAGGAGAGGATTCAATAGCGGCGTCAGCACAAGCCGAAAATATATTTGCCTTGGAATCTAAGATGGCCGAGCAGTCCATGACAAGATTGGAAAGAAGAAACCCTGAGACTACTTACAACAACATCTCCCTGGCTGATCTTCAGGAAAGAAGCGCTTGGATAGACTGGAAATCATTCTTTGCTGGAATAGGAGTTGATGAAATCAGCGAGATCAACGTCAATCAGTTGGAGTACATATCCAATATGCCTGAAATAATTGCTACCACTGACCTTGCTAGTATTAAAGACTATCTAAAATTGAGGTTTGTAAGCAGCAGTACAGGCTATCTATCCAATGACTTTGTCATGGCAGGATTTGACTTTTACAGCAAGCAACTATCGGGACAACAGGAAATGCGACCCAGAGCGAAAAGAATGGTGAATGCTACCAACCGTAATCTTGGTGATGCTTTGAGTAAACTATATGTGGATGAAGTATTCCCTCCTGAGGCAAAAGAAAAGTGCTTGGAGATGGTAAACAACATCAAGGCAGCCATGCACAAAAGAATTGACCAATTGACATGGATGAGTGAGGAGACCAAGCAAGAAGCTCATATGAAATTGGATAAGCTCAAAGTGAAAATCGGGTATCCGGAAGAATGGGAAGACTATAGCAGCCTCGAGATATCGAAGGACAACTATGTTCAAAACAGATGGAATGCTAATGTTTTTGCCAACAAAGAGAACTTTGGAAAGCTTGGTCAACCTATTGATCAGGACGAATGGTTTATGGCTGCTTCACAAGTAAACGCCTACTACAATCCTCCTGCCAATGAAATCGTTTTCCCGGCAGGTATTCTTCAGCCTCCGTTTTACAATTATAAGGCTGATGAGGCGGTGAATTATGGTGGTATTGGTGCAGTTATTGGCCATGAAATCACACACGGATTCGACGATCAGGGAAGAAAATACAACCATGAAGGCGAACTGAAAGATTGGTGGACGGAAGAAGACGCGGCTGAGTTCGACAAACGAGCAGAGGTGATGGTAGAGCAGTACGATGCATTTACCGTTCAGGATACGCTCAATGTCAATGGTAAGCTGACACTCGGAGAGAACATAGCTGACTTGGGAGGGATGCTTATTGCCTATGATGCCTTGCAGATGTTTTACGAGAAGAATGGTCGCCCCGAAAACATAAATGGGATGACACCCGAGCAAAGGTTCTTTATGTCACAAGCAACATTGTGGAGAGGCAAATACAGACCACAATTAGAGCAAAGACTCTTGATCGGAGATACACATTCACCAGGTAAATTCAGAGTAAACGGCCCGCTTTCAAGCATGACCGCATTTTATGAAGCCTTCGGCATAAACGAAGGAGATCCATTGTGGAGATCTAAAGAGCAAAGAGTTGATATTTGGTAGATTCTAGATATTTGAATTTAAGGCCGTCTCGATGAAAATTGGGTCGGCTTTTTTTGTTCATAACGATAAATAACCGATCGTATATATATTTTGAGGTAATGCTGACTTTTATATTAAATTGTCTGGCTGAACAAATCAATAATTAACCATGACAAAACTCAAAGCCCTACTTAACGCCGCCGGAGTACTGTTCTTAGTGTTCATATTAGCTTGTGAACCAACAACTCATAGCTCAAAAAATGCACCTGGTATCGATATTTCATTGATGGATACTACGGTCAATCCAGGTGATGATTTCTTCAAATATGCCAATGGCAACTGGCTCAAAAATGCTGAAATTCCAAGCGACCGTGGAAGATGGAATAGTTTTGATGAAGTAAGAGATGTAAACAGCAAAACGGTATTGGAAGTATTGGAGAAGGCTGCAAAGAGCGGGAAATATGAGCCTGGAAGTGACCAAATGAAAGCAGCTGACTTCTATAGTGTGGGAATGGATTCGCTATTGGCTGAAAAAGTCGGTTTGGACCCAATTAAACCCAGGCTCGACATGATCGCGGCCATTGAGAATGTAGAAGACATTCAAAAATATTTGTCAAGGCTGGAGACCTATGGAGGTGGAGGCATCTTTTTTAACTTTTTCGTTATCCCTGATTTAAAGAATAGCAAGGAGATGGCTGCCTATCTGAGCCAGGGAGGATTAGGATTGCCAGACCGTGATTATTATACAAAAACTGATACTAAGTCAGTCGATATCAGGGCCAAATACCTACAGCACGTGGCTAAAATGTTGCAGTTTTTGGGAGACACAGAAGAGGATGCTATGGCTCAGGCCGAAAGAATTATGGCGCTGGAGACTCGTCTGGCGGAGGCCTCAATGACGAATGTGGAAAGAAGAAATACGCCTGCCCTGTATAATAAAATGTCATTAAATGAATTGGGCCAGAGAGTGCCATCTATTGATTGGCCGACATATTTGTCAGATTTGGGTGTACGCAACGTGGACACACTTATCGTGATGCAACCTAAATTCATGGAAGAATTCGAATTGATCACTAAAGAAGTTCCTCTTTCAGTTTGTAAGGAATATCTGAGGTGGCATTGTATTGGGCGTGCTTCAGAATATTTGAATTATGAAGTTGTCAAAGCCGATTTTGATTTCTACAGCAAGGAGCTAAGAGCTGTTGAACAAATGAGACCAAGATGGAAAAGAGTGATTGGTATGACCAGCGGTGTATTAGGTGAAGCTATTGGAAAACTTTACGTGGAAGAAGTCTTTCCGCCTGAAGCCAAAGAAAAGGCGACTGCCATGGTGGCCAATGTCATGGAGGTCTATGCTGAGAGTATTAAATCGTTGGACTGGATGACAGACTCAACGAAAACGAGGGCATTAGAGAAGCTCGATAAGATGTCAGTGAAAATTGGGTATCCGGACAAATGGATCGATTACTCAACCATGGAAATTAACAGTGACCCTGAAAAATCATCTTACTACGACAATGTGCTCGCGGCAAGAAAATTTGATTTTGAATATGAACTGAACAAATTGGGTAAACCAGTAGATAATACCGAATGGGGAATGACTCCTCAGACGGTCAATGCAGGCTATCACCCGTTGTACAACTCCATCACGTTCCCTGCCGCTATTTTGCAACCACCCTTCTACAACTATATGGCGGATGAGGCGGTGAACTATGGTGGTATTGGAGCAGCCATAGGACATGAGATTTCCCATTGTTTTGATGATAGTGGAAGTCGATTTGATGCCGATGGTAACCTGAGTAACTGGTGGACAGAATCTGACGCTAAAAATTTCAAAGAAAGGACCAACAAACTAGTTGCCCAATTCGATGCTTACGAACCTCTGGATAGCGTTTTTGTGAATGGTGAATTTACTCTCGGGGAGAATATTGGAGATTTGAGTGGACTAAAAGCCTGCTATTATGGCCTTCAGAAGTATCTGAAAGAAAATGGAAGACCTGGCTTGATCGATGGATTTACTCCAGAGCAAAGGTTCTTTTTGAGCTGGGGCACCATCTGGCGCGCTAAATACAAGGACGATAACTTAAGAACCCTGATCAATACGGACCCTCATTCTCCCGGCATGTATAGAGCCAATGGACCCATTTCGAACATGCCTGAATTCTATGATGCATTTGACGTCAAAGAAGGCGATGCTTTATGGAGACCGGAAGAAGAAAGGGTAGTGATTTGGTAAATCGCTGATTTTGCGTTAGATTTTCCTTTTACATCAAAACCACAATCGTATGGGAAAAGGAGACATCAAAACCAAAAAAGGGAAAATTAGTAAGGGCTCTTTTGGAGTCAGTCGACCACATAAAAAGAAAGCCGTGGTTGAAGAAAAACCAAAGACCAAAAAGAAAAAATAGTCCTGAATTTCAGGACTATTTTTTTATCCGCTCATAAAATCGATGGCAATTTGATAATTTAGCGGTTCGTTTAAGTATCCATGCAAAAAGCTATTTTTATTTTCCTGGTTTTTCTTGGGATTACCCTTTCAAATGGGGCTAATGCTCAGCGCAAAACCTATTTGGGCGTGAAAGGCGGATACAACCTGTCGAAGGCCTACTTTTTTCATTCTTTTTTTGGTTCTGATATAGTTACCGGGTTTGAAAGCGGTTTTCAGGGTGGGATTATAGCCATGAACTATCTTAGGAATCACGTAGGTCTGCAAGCCGAGTTACTTTATTCCCAAAAGGGCTGGAGGCAGAAATTCAGCAATGGTGAACCGGATTTTGTAACCGAACTCAGCTACGTCGAATTGCCACTGTTGGTCAATATCTATTCTGGCAAAGATCGATTGCACTTTTTTGCCAATGGGGGCTGCTTTGTCGAATATCTGGTCAACGTAAAACAGAGTGCGACTCCGTCGGATGTAAGTGGACAAGAATTTTCTCCGTTTGAGGAGTCCAGAGACAACAAATTCGGATATGGATTCCGTGGAGGCATCGGAACGTTCTATGACTTTAATTTTGGGACCATCTTACTTGAAAGCAGCTTTACCTATAGCTTGAGTGACATGATGGATGCAGGCCAATTGAGTTCCCATACATCTACTGATCACATCCCAACAACATCGAAAAATATGGTTATCGGATTTTCTTTGGCCTATATGTTCTCGTTTGGAGAGCTGTAGGAATCCTCCTGCCATCAGCTTATCTTTATAGGTGATTCGAATGACGACATTCCCATGAATATAAGATTCCTGAAGTATTCCATTGTTTTTATTATACCCATGGTGGCTTACTTTTCCATCAGTTCATCAGGATGGTGGACTTTTAGTACGGTAATATTGGTTTACGCATTGCTGCCGCTGTTGGAATTTCTTTTTAAGCCCAATGAAAAGAACTTAGATAAAGCAGAAGAGGAATTAGTCGCTGAGGACAGGGTATATGATTATCTGCTCTACCTGGTGGTACCCGTGCAATTTGCCTTGCTATACTACTTTGTTTCTGTCATAGGCACTATTGAGAGCACCGGACTAGAACTGGCTGGCCGTATTTTTTCCATGGGCATTACCTGTGGGGCATTAGGCATCAACGTAGCTCATGAGTTGGGGCATCGCAAGGGCAAGTTTGAACAGTTTCTAGCAAAAGCCTTATTGCTCACTTCATTATATATGCATTTCAATATTGAGCACAACCGCGGTCATCATAAGAATGTTTCAACCCACAAGGACCCATCTTCAGCCCGACGAGGTGAGTGGGTGCATTTCTTTTGGATTCGGTCGATGGTGATGGGCTACATATCCTCATGGAAAATAGAGGCCGCAAGACTGAAAAAGATGAGTGTTGGTGTCATTTCCCTACAAAACGAAATGCTGAAATTTCAAATCATTCAACTGGCGTTCATAGCAGCTATCTATTGGAGCTTTGGATTAATATCCATGCTTTGTTTTATAGCCGCAGCTCTGATAGGCATTATCCAATTGGAAACGGTAAATTATATAGAGCACTATGGTCTCAGCAGAATTCAAAAAGACTCAGGTCAATATGAACGCGTTCAACCCTGGCATTCCTGGAACTCTAATCATACATTAGGCAGACTGTTTCTATTCGAACTATCCAGACATTCAGATCATCATTTTTTAGCTAGTAAAAAATATCAAATCCTACAGCATCATGATCAAAGCCCACAAATGCCCACAGGGTATCCGGGTATGATGCTTTTGTCTCTGGTGCCGCCACTTTGGTTTTGGGTCATGCACAGACAAATAGCCGGTATCTCGACGGATATGGAGTAGAATTACCGCCTCACATACTTTGAGACAAGCTCCAGGGTGAGCTGTCTATCCACAACATCTTGGAACTGATTCAGGAAAAGACCTCGAAACAATAATTTGATGGTTTTTTTGTTCTTGTCAAAAGTAAAATCAATCCATTCAACAAATAATATAAAAAAACAGGTAGAAAAAAATGGGGTTTTTGTATTTTAAAGCAGTTGGCCCGACAGATAGACCTAACCGATTTGTTTATTTGGAAATTATCACATAAACCGGTGATATCTTGTGAGCACTCGAATAGGAAATGGTTATTATAAGTTGCTGTTTATCTTAGCAGTCTTATCAATTGGGAAGGAGGTACGGATGTATCCGATGCATTTGTAGGGGCCTTGGGTACGGCCTATGTGAGTTACCGAATTGACTTTGATAAATTGATCGGTCATGGTGCTCATTTTGGAGACACGCTGACACTGCATATCAAAAACCTTCAGGATCAGAATGGTAATATTTTAATTGCGAAGGACAGACGCCTGGTGTTTACCATAGGTAATATTCGGTCAGGTGTGTCCACAGTGAGGATTGATAGAAGCCTCCGACTATTTCATTGGGTTTACGTTTAATGAGAGCATTGCTCTGGGCGATTCAACAAAGATCATTTTGAAAAATGAAGCAACCGATGGTACCAGGAGTGTAATAGATGCCAGTTTGTACGATGTGGTGGCAAGTGGCAGCAATCTTCAAGTCTGGCCATCGCAGTCACTCAGGGCCTTCTATACTGTTCAGGATCCGCAGTCCGTTTATTATAACGCCAAACTTATGGTCGAGGTAAGGGCATTGGTAGATGAAGTGGGTAACGAGCTGGAAGTTGAGTATCAAAGCGGAACTCTCAACAATTTTGCAGAATTCTTTACCATGTATCCGAATTACGCTCCACCTGCCGGTGCGCGGCAGCTTACAGACATAGCAGCAGAGCGGATAGAAACCGGAGAAGTAGCCGTAAACTGGGCGTCCTATGAGAGCTATGATGAAACCATGCTCGAACGTTCAAGAGATGGCCTGAATTTTACCGAAATAGCCAGGTACAATGGCAACATCGATAGTCATATGGATGAAGTCAATTTCAGTAAAGTGGTTTTCTATAGGTTAAAACAAACAATAGATACCACTGTATATTACTCCAAAACGGTAGCCGTGGAGACTGACAATCTAATTCCACTTTTGGTTACCTATACCTACCCGATGCCATTTGACGGTAGAGAGTTTAGGCTATCGGTATTGACCAATAATCTGGAGGAAGATCTCAGAATCCAGGTCATGAATACTACGGACAGGGTGATAGCTAATCAATCAATTAGTGCAGAGACCTTAAATAATCTTAATGTAAAGATCGGCTTTGACGAACCATTGAAGCCAGGCATCTACCACATGCAAATGGTGCAGGGAAAGAAAAGGAGCTATCAGAAACTATTAGTAGTTAATTAATTACCATGGATAAGAAGGAGTGGATAGACTCCTTCTTATTTTAAGATACAGCAAGCAAGTAGAGAGATTCACTCAATTCAAATGTGATTTATAGCAACAGTAATTGAAATAGAGTGGATTGTGGCCGGCGAGCAGATGGTTCGTCGGCCTTTCTTTCACCATGAATCTTGAACCTCTGATCCAGGAAATTGAAGAGGTCAAATAAGGCTTTTTATCTCCCTCCTTTAATGCTCAATCCAATACTGCGATATTATTTGTGGCCCTTCACATTTTGATAATCGAATAAAATACATGTGAATTTATGTCGAAGCAAGCCGAGGTCCTGAACATAGGATACTTCATCATGACACATTATTTACAATTACATTGCCCATTGAGGCAAATCCTTGATCGTGATGCCATTTTTAACCTAAGGTTCTCAATGAATTGGATCACTTGGAAAGAGAAAATTCATCGGCGAAGAATTACTATTACAGCCTCGCAAACTTCCTTACAAACTCCAGTGCACGCTCATCCATCCATGAAGTCTTAGCTCCTGGCTTATAAAAACCAACATGCCCCCCGGCCCTTGGTGTTTCCAGATGCAAAAAGTCATGATACTTACATGCTTTGTATGGATAGCACTCCTTACCAAGTAACGGGTCGTTTTTGGCATTTACAATGAGTGATGGAATTCTGATACCGGGGTAGTGAAGATCCGAAGTGGCTGTCCGATAGAAATGCCTGCTGTTTTTGAACCCATGCAGTGGAGCCGTATATCGTTCATCAAATTGTCCAAAAGAAACGATTTCGTCAATGCCGCGAATGTTGATTTCATTAGGGTATTGCTTGTGCTTTTGTTTGACCTTTTTAATCATCTTCTTCAAAAAGCGCTGCTTAAAAAACCAATTTTCTTTGAAGGTCAATTGATGAGCACTGTCCCAAAGATTGCAGGGTACCGAAAAGGTAGCCGCGGCAACAATATGAGCGGGAACATTTGGGCCATTTTCACCTAGGTACTTAAGTGTGGTACTACCTCCCATGGAGAAACCGACGAGTACCACTTTCTTATATCTCCGGGTCGCAATGGCATGAGTAATCACCTGCTCCAGATCATCTGTATCTCCATGATGGTAAAGTCTTAGGTTTTTGTTTATTTCTCCGCTACAAGACCTGTAGTTCCAGGCCAGTACATCGTATTCATTTTGGTTAAAATGGCGAGCACAACTTTTTACATAATGTCGGTAGGAATTGCCCTCCAGGCCATGAGAAATAATAACCAGGCGCTCATGACCGGACTGAATCCAATCCAGATCCAGAAAGTCCTCGTCCGGAGTGTCAATTCGTTCGCGCGAATAACGTACTCCACGAACCTTTCTAAACAGACTGGGAATGATGGTTTGGAGATACCCATTTTTCCAAAAATCCCCGGGCCTACTATATGACGAATTTTTAATCAAAGACATAATACTAGCTACAATTTATAAAAAGTTACTTAGGTATCTCACATAAAACATTAGGGTATAATTGTCTATACAGAATTGCGAAGCCATTATCTTATGCTTTTGAGGTAAAAAAGTATATTTTAATTCCATTTCTCATCTAGTCTTACTCTATTTTTGGAAGCACAAAAGGAAAAAATATGGCAGATTTTGTTCTCGGTATTGATATAGGGGGTACTTACACCAAGTATGGTCTGGTAGACAAAAAAGGTAAAGTGGTTGACGAAGGCGCTTTCAATACTCATGCTAAAGAAAAAATCGAGATTTTCTTAAAAGAGCTCAAAAAAAATATATCACCCGTAGTCGAAGGTAAATCTGTCATTGGAGTAGGAGTAGGTGCCCCAAACGTTAATCATTTTGATGGAACCATCAAGCAGGCAGCTAACATTCAATGGGGAGATGATGTGCCCTTGAAAAAACTGATTCAGCAAGTATTTGACCTTCCAACTGCGCTGACTAATGATGCAAATGCTGCCGCCCTGGGAGAAATGAAATATGGAGGGGCTCAGGGCATGAAGAATTTTGTTGTTTTTACCTTAGGAACTGGATTAGGAAGTGGGTTTGTGGTGAACGGCGAACTGGTTTATGGCAACAGCGGGTTTGCGGGTGAGATTGGCCATGTGAGTGTTAATCCGGACGGGAGATTTTGCGGTTGCGGTCGTCGGGGTTGTTTAGAGACCTATGTTTCGGCCACGGGCATCAAAAAGACTGTATTTAAGATGATGGCCGACTACGCACGGCCCAGTGTTTTACGAGACGTGAGTTACAATGACATGACGGCAGAGATGATTACCAATGCCGCACGGGAGCATGATTATATTGCTATCAAAGCATTTGAATATACGGGACAAATTTTCGGACAGAAATTAGCAGATACCGTTGTTCATACCAGCCCTGAAGCCATATTCTTATTTGGAGGACTGGTTAATGCTGGTGATTATTTACTGGATCCGGCTGTTTATTACATGGAAAAATTCATGTTCAAACCATTCAAAAAATCGGTTAAACTACTTCCATCTGCTTTAATGGACAAAAACGCTGCGGTTCTTGGGGCAGCGGCTCTTGCCTGGGATGAATTAGGTGATAAATGATAGCCATGCTGGCGTAATTTTTGCTTTAAGCTGTGGAGAATTACTTGATATTATGACTGCCAGGTTACTCCGGATTATTCTTCTTTGTTTACTCACTTCATCTATTCAGGCCCAGAAGCTGACGCTGCGCGACCAGAAAACCAAGGACCCTATTAATAAAGCCTCAATTCTCCTTCAAAACTCAAAAAAAATACACTTTAGTGATGCAAGTGGCCAGGTGAACTTTGTAAAATCAGAAGCGAATGAAAGATTAATCATTGATCATCCCGCTTATAAGTCTCTACTACTCCAGGGTGTGTTTGCAGATAGCACCGTCTATCTGACAGAGCAAGTGATTGAAATAGATGAGGTTGTCATCTCAGCCAATAAATGGGAGCAAGATCGAGCTGAAGTACCTAATGAAATTTTAAACATCAGTGCCAGGCAAATTGAACAGAACAACCCACAGACCGCTGCAGATATGTTAGGTCAGACCGGACAGGTATTTGTACAGAAAAGCCAAATGGGAGGAGGAAGTCCGATGATTCGAGGTTTCTCAGCCAATTCCGTATTGATCATGATGGATGGCATCAGAATAAACAACGCCATCTATCGCGGAGGTAATTTGCAAAATGTAATTATGCTGGACCCTAATCTTCTTTCGGGATCGGAAGTTATTTTTGGACCTGGCTCCTCTGTTTATGGAAGTGATGCGTTGGGAGGAGTGATGGATTTTCACACCATCAGACCTTCATATACAGATCAAAAGCAACTTGAATCACATGGAGCAGGAATGATGAGATTTTCTACTGCCAATTTGGAGCGTACGGCACACTTTCATGTAAATGTTCAAAACCACAAATGGAGCAATACCTTCGGATTCACATTTGGTAATTACAGTGATTTAAGAGCTGGAGGCAATCGCCCGTCAAAATATCCCGACTTCGGAAAAAGATTGGAATATGTAGAAAGAATGAATGATCAGGACATGGTCGTCATCAATGATAAAATAAATAAACAAAGGTTTTCCGGATATGAGCAATACAACCTGATGAACAAGTTGAGTCATAGGTTGTCTAATGGCTCTACTCTGACGCATACCTTGTATTATACCACTTCGTCAGATATTCCCCGCTACGACCGATTGACTGAAAGGGATGATGCAGATGTTTTGAAAAATGCGGGCTGGTACTATGGCCCTCAGAGATTTTTACTTAATGCACTTACCTTTTCTAACTACAGTGCTAATTTTTTTTATGACGGGATAAGAGTCATTTTGTCAAACCAATATGTAGAAGAAAGTCGGAATGACAGAAGGTACCAGTCTGCCAGCCTTAGAACTCGAAAAGAAGAGGTATACGTCTATGCTCTAAATATTGACCTGGATAAAAAGATTTCTGATAAGAGTGAGTTTTTTTATGGCACTGAGCTACTGGCCAATACCGTTTCGTCAAGTGCTCAGCGCAAGGATATTGATACAGAAGAAATAACTGCCGAAGCCACAAGGTATCCTGATGGTGGAAGCGAATATCTGTCAGCCGCCGCATATGGTAGTCTTAAACACAGAATTAACGAGAAGGTGGTACTGTCTTCTGGTGTGAGATTCACATATGTAAATTTGAAATCGAAGTTTGAGGACAAAACATTTTATAACTTTCCTTATGATGAAATTGAGTTGACAAATGGCGCACTCAGTGGATCTCTTGGGGTGGTTGTGAGCCCAATTAAAAACCTAAGATGGAACCTCTTATTCTCTACAGGATTTAGGTCTCCCAATGTGGATGATGTTGGAAAAGTGTTTGACTCTGAGCCTGGTAGTGTCGTTGTTCCCAACGAAGATTTATCCTCAGAATACACCTTCAATTATGAAACAGGCATCAATTGGAAAATTGCCAATCGCGTTACCTTAGATGGGAGTGTGTACTACATTCAATTAAGAGATGCTATGGTTCGACGATCATTTCTGTTCGACGGACAATCAACTATCATATATGATGGAGAGGTTAGCGATGTGGAGGCTCTTGTCAATGTAGGGGAGGCGCACATCTGGGGATATTCTATAGGCCTTTCAGCCAAATTATCTGAGCACTTTATATTGAAAGGAAGAGTCAACAACAATGATGGAGAGGATGAGATCGAACACGTACCACTCCGACACACCAATCCTATGTTCGGAAATGTATCCTTAAGTTATCGGTCAGACAAGTTGACCATAGAAGCCTATTCCGATTTTCAGGCCAAAAGAGCCTGGGAAGATCTTGCACCTAGTGAACAAAATAAGGCTTATTTGTATACATCTGATGGGGCACTGGGATGGTATACCATAAATCTAAGATCTCTATACCAACTAAATGATGAACTGAGCCTGACAGCTTCAGTAGAAAATATTTTGGACAAACATTACCGTCCATATTCTTCAGGCATTAGCGCTCCGGGGATCAATGGTATCATTAGCGCCAGATATACTTTTTAAATTGATGCTATGCATGTAATCAGTCAAATAGAAAAACAGGAATACCAGGAATTGATAGAAGTTTGGGAAGCCTCCGTCAGAGCTACGCACGATTTCCTGCCTGAGTCCAGAATTTTGGAGCTCAAACCTTTGATTCTTGATCAATACTTTGATGCCGTTCAATTGTGTGGAGTTAGAGAAGAAGGTAGAGTCCTCGGTTTTCTTGGTATCCATGAAACAAATATAGAAATGCTATTCATTCACCCCGAATCCAGAGGAAAAGGTGTCGGCAAAGCACTATTACTTCATGCCGTCAATGCCCTGAGGTGTACCAAAGTAGATGTGAACGAGCAAAATCAACAAGCCGTAGATTTCTATTTGTATATGGGATTTCAGATTGTAGGCAGATCCCCGCTAGATGGACAAGGGGAGCCTTATCCTCTATTACATTTAGAACTAAACTGAGATAATTATACAGACGGCTGTCCTGAATTTCATCTTTCATTCGTCATTTATTAAATTTAACATTGTCCTACTGAGGCTCGCGAAGCGGACGACTCGTTGAATACATAAATGCTGTTATATGCCTACCGTCAGATTTACTGCAAACCTTAAGCGATTTTACCCGGATCTGTCTGAGGTTAAGTTGGATTCTTTAGATCTCAATGAAATTCTTACGGAACTAGAAAACAGGTACAAAGGGCTCAAAGATTATGTAGTCGATGAGCAGGGGCAGCTCCGCAAACATGTCAATATTTTTATTGGCGATGAGCTCATTCGTGACCGTGAGACACTAAGCGATACCATTGGTCCGAACGACGAAATATACATCATGCAAGCTCTATCAGGAGGCTAAAATCAAACCCAAATCAACATGCCAAAAAAGAACCTATTACTCGGAACAAGAAAAGGACTAATTACCTACCACAGAGAAAATGATAGCTGGAAACATCAGTCTACCCATTTTTTGGGCATTCCTGTCTCACTCACATTGGTCGACGAACGCACAGACACCTGGTGGGCCTGCCTGGATCACGGGCATTGGGGATGCAAGCTGCACCGATCTTCAGATCAGGGTACTACCTGGCAGGAGATAGAAGCACCGAAGTTTGATGAAGGGATGGAAATAAAAGAAGGCGTGCCCGCTGCTGTCAAGTATCTGTGGGCATTTGCACATGGTGGTGAAGATAAACCTGGTGTTTTATACCTGGGTACAGATCCGGGGGCCTTGTTTCGCTCCGACGACAATGGAGACTCCTGGCAATTGGTAGAGTCTCTTTGGAATCACCCTTCACGGGAAAAATGGTTTGGTGGAGGCCGAGACAATCCCGGAATTCACTCAATCGTCGTAGACCCAAGAAACTCAGATCATCTCTATATAGCCGTGAGTTGCGCAGGGGTATTCGAATCATATGATGCAGGAGAAACCTGGAAGTCTGCAAACAAAGGACTTAAAGCCGATTTTCTTCCTGATCCCAATTCTGAAATTGGTCAGGATCCACATATACTCGTAGCATGCCCATCCAATCCGGATGTGCTTTGGCAGCAAAACCATTGTGGAATTTTTGTAACCGCAGATGGCGCAGAAAACTGGAAAGAAGTGAGCCAGGAAAATGGGCCTGCCAATTTTGGCTT
Source organism: Reichenbachiella sp. (assembly GCF_039944555.1). GTDB lineage: Bacteria > Bacteroidota > Bacteroidia > Cytophagales > Cyclobacteriaceae > Reichenbachiella. Next base: position 195,629 of record NZ_JBDUYN010000001.1, read on the forward strand.
CGCCGTAGCAGTCAAAGAAGACAATCCCGACCAAGCCTGGGTCGTACCTGGAATCAGCGATGAGATTCGTGTAGCCGTAGATCAGGCTTTAGCTGTATGCAGGACGGATGACGGCGGCAAGACCTGGAAAGAGCAAAGAATCGGATTGCCACAGGAAAACTGCTTCGACATCGTATATCGACACTGCTTGGCAATCGACGATGATTCACTCGTATTTGGTACGACCACCGGCAATGTGTATTATTCCAACAACTTAGGAGAAAACTGGCAATTGTTATCTTCAGATTTGCCCATGGTCTACTCAGTAGAGCTGGCCTGACGGCTGTTTAGGGTTTATGTGAGTTCGTTTTTCAATAACAAACCGTCTATCCTTTTCTCAGACCTCCTTCCATGCCCGTTTTGGTTTTTAAGGATGATAGTTCCTAATTTGCTGGAAACAAAATTAACCTCATGAAGAAGCTGTTCATACCTTTTGTCGTCTCGTTGGCATTTTCTTTTACCGTAAGGTCGCAATCAATTGAAGTGGACCTCAAGGCGTTGGATACCTATTTTGAAAAAATGACTCAAGATTGGGATGTGCCAAGTATGAGTATCGGTATCGTGAAAGATGGTGAATTAGTCTTTGCGAAAGGATATGGTGTGAAAGAAGTTGGTAAGAAAGGAAAGCCGGATAAGAACACACTATACGCCATTGCCTCTAATTCAAAAGCCTTTACCTCTGCTATTATTGCGCAACTGGTTGAAGAAGGCAAGCTCGATTGGAATGACAAAGTCCGGGATCATTTGCCTTATTTTGAACTGTATGATTCCTGGGTAAGTGCCAATACTACCATTCGTGATATACTTAGTCATAGAGTAGGGTTGGGTACCTTCAGCGGAGATGTAATCTGGTACAAAGCTGATCTGACTGCAGAAGAAATTGTGAGAAAAGTGAAAAATATTCCTCCTGCCTATGGTTTTCGTGCAGGTTGGGGTTATTCCAATGTCATGTATATCACCGCAGGTGAAGTCATCCGAAAGGTGACCGGTAAGAGTTGGGCGGATAATGTGAAAGAACGTCTGTTGAAACCACTTGCCATGGACAGAACCATCACCACGCCCAAGGAGCTGGAGAGTAAGGGCAATTATGCCACTCCTCATGCCAGAAGCGAGGAGAAAAACGTTCCTATCGTTTGGGAGGACTGGGAAGAAATAGGAGCATTAGGTGGTTTGATCTCAAGTGTTGAGGACCTGTCGAAATGGATGATCATGAATATGAATCATGGATTAAATGGCTCAGACACACTTTTTAGCCGGCGCTCGAGAAATATGATGTGGAAACCACACAATAACTTTACTGTAGATCATACGAGCCCCAATGATTTCAATCGTCATTTTAGCGGCTATGGATTGGGCTGGGGATTGAGTGACTATCAAGGCAATTTAAGGGTGGGCCATACGGGTGGCTATGATGGCATGCTCAGCGCATTCAATATGATTCCTGATCAGAAGCTCGGGGTAATTGTACTGACCAACGGTATGAAAAGCCCGATGATGGCAGCTACCTACTATGCGTTGGATAAGTTTTTAGGCGTAGATGAGCAGGATTGGTCTAAGAACCTCCTGAATCAATCTGCCAACAATGAAGATACCCGGATTGCCGAACGTAAAACCAGCAGGGTAGAAGGAACACTACCTTCTCTAGATTTGGAAAAATACAGCGGAACATACCTTGCTGATATCTATGGAGATATTAGCGTGTCATTAAAGAACGGCGAACTCAGGTTGAACTTCGAGCACGCCAAGGCCTTATCTGCAACACTCCGTCATTGGCATTATGACGTATGGGAAATTGATTGGGATATAGAACATGCCTGGTTCAGTTTCGGTACGGTACAATTCAATATGGATAATAATCTTAAGATTGAAAAAATGACTTTTGATGTGCCCAACGATGATATCTTTTTTGAAGAATTGAAGCCGATAAAAATCAAATAGTCTTAACGAATGATTGTACGGCAGGGACCCGGAACGATAGAATTCTAATTAATTAACTCGCCTTTTTCGAGCTTCTTTTTTATATCTGTCAATACATCATCCAGCTTATCGGCAGAGTAGTGCAGGTGATCAATCATCTCTGCCTTCTCCTCTTCTTGCACGCCACTCTTAAGCAATTTGGTTAGACCAAGAATATTGGCCAGAGGACCTCTGACGATGTGAGCGTTCAGGAACGAGTACTCCTTGAGTTTCACGTTTTTCTTTTGGATTACGCTTGTTCGCTCTTCAACCATTTGTTCAAGGTTGTTATTCAAAATTTCCAATTCAAGAGCCTTTTCTTTTATTTCACCGTTCTTGTCTTTGAGCAAGCGATTCAAGCGGGATTGCCTCTTGACCTGATTGTAAAACAAAACAGCTGTGACTGAAATGAGTAAAAGAATAAGCCCAATACCAGCGATGATAGTTCGTTGATATCTAACGATTTTCTCACTCAGCTCCTTTTCCTTGATCAATTCTTGGTGAACTCTTTCTTCTTCATCAAGTTCAAACTTTGCTTGAATGGTTTGTAGTTGACGTTCTTTGGCCAGATCAAAAATTTCGTCTTTTAACTTGTCGTACGCATGCATAGAGGCGAATGCAGTAGTAAAATCTTGTCGTGCCGAATCAATCTTATACCTAAGTTTCATTGCTTCAAGTTCAAGATCTTTTGCATTGATAGTTCTTGCATTTGATATAGCATCAATGATATGCTTTCGAGCGACAATGTAATCATTGGTTTCAAATGAAATTTGGGCTTTTTCTAATGCAACTTTGGACATGCCAACATAATCTTCAAGAGAATTCCAGATCCGGTTGGCCAAGTTGAGGTAGATAAAAGCCGGTGAATAGTTGGTTTGTTTGGCATACACCTTGCCTATTCCTGTTTGGGCGTGTGCAATCGCTTTCAGCCTGTTTTCCTCCTTAGCCATTTTTTCAGCTATTCTGAAATGAGTGATTGCGGAATCGAGGTGTTGAAGTCGATAATAGATTTCGCCAAGATTCACATGTGACATAATGGGATACCGCCCCTTCAGATACTTATTTTTCAAATCGAGAGACTTCTTATGATAGCGCAGAGCTTCAGAAAACTGGAGCTTTTTCTCATACAGTTCTCCGATGTTATTGTATGTAATGAAAATTCCCATTTGGAATCCCGTATTTTCATAAACTTCAAGAGATTTTAGATAAAAATCGAGAGCGCCATCATATTCGCCAATAGTAAGAAGAGAACTGCCGACCAGATTGAGCCCTCTGGCATATCCATTTAAATAATCTATTTTTTTTCCTAATTCATAGCCAAGAGTAGCATATTTCCTTCCTTTGTCAGGATCAGTGTTAATGATCTCAAATGCGATCAAATTGTAAAGATCAACCTTGACAGAATCCTCTCTTGAGTAAGATTTAACGACCTGTTCAAGGCTGTCTATTCTCTGTTGTTGAGCCGATAGTGAATGCATCAAAAGACTCAAAATCAGAAAGAAAAGGGTTCGGGCCATCCTTAAAAATAACCATTGAAGTTTAGCTATTCAACCAAAAACGAAAATATTCCGTCTTATCTTTGGGTTGTTGAGCAATAGCCTTCAATTAACAAAAATCAAAAATGAGAGACTCCTCAAAAAGTGCACTAATTGATCCCTGGAATCGAACAATTGATTACCTGAGGATAGCAGTTACAGATCGTTGTAACTTGAGATGCTTCTATTGCATGCCCGCCGAAGGAATTGATTATTTACCAAAAAAGGAGTTGCTGAGTTATGAAGAGATCATAAGATTGATTGAGATTTTTTCTTCACTGGGGATTAAAAAAATAAGACTGACGGGGGGAGAGCCTTTCCTTAGAAAGGACTTCATGTCTTTACTTGAAAGCATCAAGCGAATTACGGGTATTGAGGCTCTTCATATCACTACCAACGGGGTACTCACGTTTCAGCATTTGGATCAGATGAAAGCCATCGGAATAGATGGTGTCAATCTAAGTTTAGATAGCCTGGATAAAGAGAACTTTCATAAGATTACACGAAGGGATGAGTTTGAAACCGTGATGAAGACGTTGAATGGTCTGCTCGAGCGAGGGATGAATGCCAAAATTAACATGGTTGTGATGCATGGTAAGAATACCCATGAAGTGATTGACATGGCGGAACTAGCCGTTGATAAAAAAGTAAGTGTTCGATTTATTGAGGAAATGCCGTTCAACGGATCCAATCTGTCGACCTCCAAACAAAACTGGAATCATACCAGAATTTTGTCTGAGTTAAATTCACATTTTGGTACACTTCAGAAATTGAATTCAGATCCAAGTAATCCTGCTACCTTGTACAAGGTGCCCGGCCATATTGGAAATTTGGGCATTATTCCAGCCTATTCAAGGACATTTTGTGGGGCCTGTAATAGAATCAGGTTGACCGCTACCGGAACGATCAAAAATTGTCTGTATGACGAAGGCGTGCTTGATGTCAAGGAGCTGCTGAGATCAGACAGAAGTGACGAGGATATTCGTCAGGTGCTCATCTCAACTGTTCAAAAAAGAGAAAAAGATGGATTTGCTGCAGAAAAGAATAGAAAATTGGACAAATCCATTTCCGAGTCCATGTCTACAATTGGAGGATGATCAATGCACAGCCATGATCTTCATCATGCCACTTTCTGGCATAAAACTAAATTTTGAATTCTTATAAGAGTAAAACTTAATACCCATCACAAGCAAAGTAGAGACATCATCGTGTACAGCTGCAACCCCAGGGATAGACAACTGAGCGGTCAATGGTTGAGTCGGAATACGAAGAACCGGTAACATGGTGGTCTCATAAATTCCAACTTTGGCATGTTGCACTTTGTTTGATATAGAGACTTGGTTGCCATTTCTTTCAAAGTTTGAAATGGAAATCAATCGTGCGCATATTTTAAAATTCGTAGCGTCAGAAGGAATCTTCAGTTCTTTTTCGGGAATGAAAGCAGGTACATGTAGAATCATGTGTCCTTTATGAGCACCTTCTCGCAAACAGAACTTGGAAGTAACGCCAGACTCAAATGGGTTTTCAGTGTTGAACTCAAAGTGCTCAAGCTCTTCTTTAGAATCACCCATAGATAAAGGGCTTTCTTTGGTGGGAAATCCCTTGTTGATCATCGAGGCCAGTCGTTTCGAGCTATAGGACTCAGCCATTACTCTCATTTCCTCATCCAGGGAATTGAAGATGGCCTTGCTAATTAGGGTGGCTATTCCAAAATTGTTCTTGGTTATTGATTCTTTGGTTTCAGCTGGTGATTGTGAGGTCGAGGAGAATCTGGTTTCCTGCGGTTGGGCTAGTGTGCCTAGCCCCTCTCCGGAAAACTGGAAAGTGCTACGCAATTCTAAATTTCTTGACATAGTGGATCGTGGTTGAAAATGGTTACGTTGTATAACGCTGGCATTAAATTACTTTTTCTCGTACACTAAGATGTAAAAATTAATTTAATTATCCAAACCGAAAGGCCTTAATATCAGCGTGTTATGATGGGGTGATAAAGATTAAGCAGAATGCCGATAAATTCTTAGGTAAAAGTACTGCAATCGGTAGGGTAATTACCTATGATCGAGAGATGCGTCACCACAAGAGAAGGAGCTTTCCTTTATGGTCTTCATGACGAAGTAACTCTGTACCTGACCAATATTATCAAGCGCTGCAAGGTGATCAGAAATGAAGAGCTGATAGTGCTTCATGTCTTTGACAACTACTTTTAGTAAATAATCAAAATTTCCGGACATATGGTTGCATTCTAAGACCTGGGTAAGTTTTTGAACACCCTCTTCAAATTGTTTCAGGTTTTGTTGAGAGTGCTCCTTCAGTGTTACGCTACAGTAGGCAATCAAATCGTAGCCAAGACTTTTGGGATCAATCTGTATGGTGTATTTTTCTATTATTCCCAGGCGTTCCATTTTCTTAATTCGCTCGTAAGTAGGTGTAATTGTCATACCAATGTGCTCAGCAATTTGCTTCATCTTCATCTTGCTGTCTTCTTGAAGACAATCGAGAATTTTCAGGTCTGTTTGATCAATCATTTTTTCTTTTTCAGGATATAGTAATAAAACAAATTAGAAACAGTATCTGCAAATATGATAATTTTTAGAGTACTATTCTATTGATATAACATGAGATAGATTTTTGCGTCAGATTTAAAGTAAAATCCAAAATGAAAAATCAGTTTAGTCCCGAAAGCCTGATGATGAGTCATGGATATGACCCTAAATTATCAGAAGGAGCAATCAAGTGTCCTATTTTCCAAACGTCTACTTTTGTTTTCAACTCTGCGGAAGAAGGAAAGGCCTTCTTTGAAGTAGCCTATGGGCTCAGGGAGCAGGAGAAAGAAGAGAAGTTAGGGTTGATCTATAGCAGACTAAATAATCCGGATCTTGAGATCCTGGAAAATCGCCTTTGCCTGTGGGATCAGGCCGAGGACTGTGCCGTATTTGAAAGTGGCATGTCTGCGATCTCTACTTGTCTAATGGAGTTTCTAAAACCGGGAGACCTCTTGCTTTTTAGCTCGCCGGTGTACGGGGGTACCGATCATTTTATCAATCACATATTAACCAAATTCGGTATACATGTGGTCGGATTTTACCCGGACAGTACCAAAGAAGAAATTGAATCGATCATCATCGATTCCGGGCATTCAGATCGACTGGCTATGGTATATATTGAAACACCTGCTAACCCGACGAACAGTCTGATTGACATGCGAATGTGCCGAGAAATTGCAGATCATTTTGCCACCAAAGACCAACCTGTGTATTTGGCTGTGGACAATACCTACATGGGACCATTGTGGCAGCATCCGCTAAAGCATGGTGCAGACTTTGTACTGTATTCGGCCACCAAATATATCGGTGGGCACAGCGATGTAATCGCTGGAGCTTGTTTAGGCTCGAAAGAAAATATGACACGGATAAAAGGACTCCGTACCTTCTTAGGCAACATGGCGGGGCCATGGACCGGCTGGCTGCTCATGCGTAGTCTCGAAACCTTAAAAGCAAGAATGGAACTTCAGGCACTGAATGCCGCTAAGGTCGCTGAGTACCTTCGTTCTCATTCTGCCATCTCCAAGGTGCATTATATGGGTTTTATTGATGTTGACAATCCTGAACAGTATGAATTATTCCATAGACAGTGTACATCTGCGGGTGCCATGATTTCTTTTGAAATCGATGGAGGAGAAGCTGAAGCATTTAAGTTCATGAATCAACTGAAATTGGTAAAGCTGGCAGTAAGCCTGGGAAGCACGGAATCGCTTATTCAGCATCCTGCCACGATGACTCATGCCGGAGTCGATCCTGAAGAAAAGTTAAGAATTGGGATCAAAGAGAATTTGATCCGATTATCTGTAGGTGTGGAGAATCCGGAAGACCTGATCTGGGATCTGAAGCAGGCGCTCGATTTGAAATTAGACTTAGCATAACCCAAAGTGATGGCTCCCGGGTTGTGCTCGGGGGTCATATTTTTCTATCAAAGAGGCCCACATAATTGTTAGTTTTTGAAGCCAGAAATTCCTGATACGGACCCGACTGAACAAAAAGCTCTAGTGATTCATCATCAAAGCCACTGAACACTAGGACATGATTCAGCATGAAGTCCAATGTTTTTAATCCGGAATTACTTTTTTGGAGTCCGAGCATAGCCGACTTGTTCCCAACGAAATGTGGAAACACGTCCTGACTGGCGGCGAAATCTATCAAAGACTGGAAATCAGCTGCCTGACTTCCTTCACATACATGTACCAGATACCTAAGCTTCCCCTGATATATAGTTCCTGCCACTTGATGGTCTTGAACAGGAGATTTACGCTGCATAAAGCCAAATTGGAAATGACGTACGGATGAAGCTCTTAACAATCCTTTGAGTTGAAATAATTTGGAAGAGATCATATTTAAAAAGGCAATTCCTTTTGGGTACTGCACTATGAGTAGCATATCTCTTCTCAACCGTTCGCTGTCAATTAAAGACCTCTTCAATTGACCTTTAAAGATGGGTGTAGCACCAATTTTCTTTACATGACTAAAGACTAACTGGTTATACAGGTCATATACCCATTTTCTCTTGAGGTCAAACCAGTTGATCGCCCAAAGTTGTTGCTCCAGGTCAGTACTGGGGTCTGCACTAATGACGGAGGCGGTTAGGTTAGCAGCAATTTTTTTTGAAATGATTTTGTCAAGGCTCATAGAAATTTTTCTTTCAAAATGGAAGCTACTTTTGCTACCCCAGAGCCTCCCTTTTCCTCGAATAAGAAAAGATTTGGCTCTGGCAATACCTCAGGCATATTTGGGTCGATAATATACTTAGGTGTATTCGGTTTGGTATGATGCATCAGTCCCGCTGCTGGATATACGGCAAGCGAAGTACCTACTATCAGAAAAACATCCGCAGATCTTGTTACCTCAATGGCCAAATCCATCATAGGAACCATCTCACCAAACCAGACAATGTGCGGGCGAAGCTGGGCGCCTTGCTCACAAAGGTCTCCGAGATTTAATTCCCAACTGTCCATCTCATACACCAATGATTCGTCTAACGTGCTTCTTGATTTGAACAATTCACCATGCAGATGGATGACGTTGGTCGAACCGGCCTTTTCGTGGAGATTATCTACGTTTTGAGTCACAATGGTCACGTCAAAATCCTTTTCTAATTCAACCAATGCCTGGTGACCCTTATTCGGCTCGGCACTAAGCGCCTGTTTTCTTCTCTGGTTATAGAAATCAAGTACTAACTCGGGATCAGCGTTCCAGCCTTGAGGAGAAGCGACCTCCATGACATCGTGACCTTCCCACAAACCATCGGCGTCTCGAAAGGTTTGAATCCCCGATTCGGCACTGATGCCAGCTCCTGTAAGCACTACAATTTTTTTCATTTTTTTAACTAAAGATAGCTAGGCCAGGTTTTTAATCAGACTCCAGGCTTTTTCCACATGTTTTTTCTGCACATAGGTCTGGCCTATGACCATTCTCAGCGCATATTTGCCTTTGATTTTCGTATGTGTAAGATAGGCATCCCCTGAGGCATTAATACCTGCAACTAAACTTGCGTTGAGTTCATCCAACTTGCTTTCTTCCTGTAGGCCAGGATTGAATCGAAAGCAAACTACATTAAGGATCGGAGTAATAACTATTTCGAAATCTTTGGATGATTCTACTTGCTCAGCAAACCATTCTGCGTAGCCGATATGTTCTCTGAGTCGAGTCTGGATACCTTCTATGCCAAAATCCCTAATGACAAACCACAATTTCAGAGCACGAAATCTTCTTCCCAGAGGTACACCCCAGTCCCGATAGTCCTTAACTTTGCCTCTGGTACTGGTTTTAAGATATTCTGGAAGTATTTCGAAGGTTTTGATTAGTGATTCTGCGTCATGTACAAAATATACTGTACAATCGAAATTGGTAAACATCCATTTGTGTGGGTTGAATACCAGACTGTCAGCTTTATCGATACCTTGAATAAGATAATGGTACTCTGGTAGCATTAATGCCGTTCCAGCATAGGCTGCATCTACATGCAGCCAAACATCATGCTTTTGGCAAATTTTACCAATGGCCTCTACCGGGTCTACAGCCAAAGTACCTGTAGTACCCACGGCGGCTACCACCGCACACGGAATATATCCACTATCCAAATCCTCTTTGATCATTCTTTCCAGCTCTTCTGGAATGATTGCAAGATGGTCATCGACAGCTACCTTCACCAGGTTGTCCACTCCAGCTCCCAAAACCTTCACGGCTTTGTCTATTGATGAATGCGTTTCTGATGAACAATAAAAGCGAAGCTTTTGAGTATCAAACCCGCTTTGATTGATGGACCAGTTGGTCTTTTGCTCTCGCGCCGAAATGAGAGCGGCCAGGGTTGCGGTAGAAGCGGTATCCTGAATACATCCAGTCCATGAATCAGGGATGCTCATCAGAGGTTTAAGCCAATTGATCATCAGTTCTTCGAGCTCAGCTGCCGCCGGGGAGGTTTCCCAAATCATGCACTGCGCACCCAAAGTAGCGGTCAGCATTTCACCCAATACAGAAGGATAACTGGAGTTGCCTGGAAAGTAGGCATGAAAGTTTGGGCTTTGCCAGTGAGTCATACCTGGCAGTATGATGTTTTCAAAGTCTTTGAAAACCTGAGTAAAAGACTCTCCTTTTTCTGGAGGGATTGTTGGCAACTGGCCTATGATATCGCCTGGCTGAGCCTGAGATTTTACCGGATAGTCTTCGATGTTCTCATAGAAATCCGCCATCCAATCTACAAGTTTATGTGCCTCTTCTCTAAATGATTTTTTGTCTAGCATGAATTGATTTTTAGTCTCGTAAAGCTTAGATAAACTGTCTCCAAAATAAAGAGTTTCCTAATTTAAATTTTTATCAAGACTTAAGAATAAAATCATCTGTTTCTATTGTTAATAGAATATTGTTCTACTTCTTAAAGTGGATGCTAACCAAAATCAAACGTGACAAGAGCTGTCATTTTAGATGATTTACATCATATTTCTCATAGATTTCCCCCTTTAGTTTTACACAAAAAAACAGTCATGAGTCAGTACTTGTCAGCCAGTGAGGCCCTGGAATACGTAAAATCAAATGATCGGATTTTTATTCATAGCGTAGCCGCGGCACCCCAAATTTTGATCGATGCACTCACAGAAAGAGCACCGGATCTGGAAAATGTGGAGATCGTTCATTTGCATACAGAGTGTAATGCAAAATATTTGGAAGAGGAATTTAGAAAAAGTTTTAAGGTCAAGTCATTCTTTGTAGGCGCCAATGTTCGAAAGGCCACGCAATCAGGAGATGCGGACTATATCCCGGTGTTTTTGAGTGAAATACCCAAACTGATCAGAGAAACGCTACCCATAGATGTGGCCTTGGTACAAGTGTCACCACCGGATAAACATGGGTACTGTTCATTAGGTGTATCGGTAGATGCCACACATACAGCCGTAGATTGTGCCAAGTTAGTCATTGCTCAGGTCAACAAAAATATGCCTAGAACCTATGGGGATGGTCTCATGCACATCAATAACTTTGACTACTTGGTAGAGCATGATTGTCCGATATATACAGTAACTGTTCCGGAGCCATCCAATGTTGAGCTTCGAATTGGCAGCTATGTGGCCGGTATGGTCGAAGACGGAGCTACCCTACAGATGGGAATAGGTGCCATACCTAATGCCGTCCTGGCCAGTCTGACTAATCATAAGAAATTAGGTATTCATACAGAGATGTTTTCTGATGGCGTAATTCCACTGGTTGAAAAGGGGATTATCACTGGAGAAATGAAAAAATTGTACCCGGAAAGGATAGTTTCCGCCTTTATCATGGGTACACAGAAGCTTTATGATTTTGTTCACGACAATCCTGGCGTTCTGATGATGGATGTGGCTTTCACCAATGACGTATCCATTATTAGAAAAAACCCAAAAGTGACTTCCATCAACAGCGCAATAGAAATAGATCTTACCGGTCAGGTTTGCGCAGACTCCATAGGAACAAAACAGTATTCCGGGGTAGGAGGGCAGATCGATTTTATCCGCGGAGCATCATATTCGGAGGGAGGGAAGCCCATCATAGCACTTTCTTCTGCTACCAATAAGGGAGCGTCCAAAATTGTGCCTGTCCTCAAGGAGGGAGCAGGTGTGGTGTCTACCAGAGCTAACGTACACTACATAGCTACGGAATACGGTATTGCTGATTTATATGGCAAAAGTTTGCAGGAAAGAGCGAGGCTCCTGATCAATATTGCCCATCCTGACCACAGGGAACCTCTGGAAAAGGCTGCCTATCAAAGATTCGGAAGGATGGTTTGAGCTTGACAGCTTTGTAATTCAATCGAATTTCAGTGCTGAAATATTTCTGCCTGAGTGAAAAAGTTTAAATTGGGTTTTTAAAAAAAAGATTTAATCCAATGAACAAAACACTAATTGCGCTCACTTTAGGGGTAGGTCTTTTGGCCTGTACCCCTCAGCAAAATTTTCAGGAAGCTTACGACAGCATCAACGAAGAAGGACTAAAAGCCAGAATTGAGACTTTAGCTTCCGACGAATTTTTAGGCAGAATGCCTTTTACCGAAGGGGAGACCAAAACCATAAACTATCTGAAAGAAGAGTTTCAGAAATTGGGTTTGAAGCCGGGTAACGGGGATAGCTACTTTCAAGAAGTTCCACTGGTCGAACTCACAGCTACCGTAGATACTCAAATGAAAATTACGGGGGGTAATGCAGAGATCAATCTGAATTACTGGGATGATTTCGTGGCATTGACCCGTAGAGTGACAGATTCCGTCCGCATCGAAAATTCTGAAATCATATTTGTGGGTTATGGAACGATAGCACCGGAATATGACTGGAATGATTATGAAGGACTGGATGTAAAAGGCAAGACCGTAATGGTGCTGATCAACGATCCGGGATTTGGCTCCGAGGACAAGTCTTTTTTCAAAGGAAATGAAATGACTTACTATGGCCGCTGGACTTATAAGTATGAAGAAGCTGCCAGACAAGGTGCTGCCGGAATTATCATAGTTCATGAGACGGAACATGCCAGTTATCCCTTCGAAGTCGTTCAGGGCGGTTGGTCAGGAGCCAACCTTTATCTGGAAAACCCAGACAATAACATGTCTCGTTGTATCATTGAAGGGTGGATATCCGAGGAAAGTGCGGATCGGATGTTTACCAATATGGGAATGGATGATTATGATTTCTACCCAGAAGCGAAGAGTCGCGAGTTCAAATCTTTTCCAATGAATCAGCAGCTATCAGTCGGACTCAAAAACAAAATCAAGCGGTCTAAGTCGAACAATGTGGTGGCCAGATATGAAGGGTCTGAAAGGCCAGAGGAGACCATCGTATACAGTGCCCATTGGGATCATTTTGGCGTCGGGAATCCGGTAGATGGAGATTCCATTTATAATGGAGCGGTGGACAATGGGACAGGTGTTGCAGCAATCATTCAAGTGGCAGAGGCCTTTACCAAACTGAATCAACCGACCAAAAGGTCAGTCGTCTTTATGGCGGTAACTGCAGAAGAGCAAGGACTGCTTGGGTCAGCGCATTACTCAGTCAATCCCATTTATGAACCCGCCAAAACAGTGGCCAATTTGAACGTGGATGCCATTCGGCCGATTGGCAGAGTCAATGACTTCTCAATCGTTGGATATGGTCAGTCAGAACTCGACGACTACGCCAAGCGTGCAGTTGAAAAACAGGGACGTTACATTACCCCGGATCCGCACCCGGAATCTGGTGGATTTTTCCGTTCAGACCATTTCAATTTTGCCAGCATTGGTATTCCGGCCCTTTATGGAAAAGGAGCCACAGACAGTGAAGCCAATGGCAAAGCATGGGGTGAGGAGCAATACAAGAAATACACAAGCGAAAACTATCACAAACCCTCAGACGAGTATTCAGAAGATTTTAATGCCGAAGGCGTAAGATTGGATGCGCAGGTACTTTTCGATATTGGATATACATTGGCCAATGAGTCTACTTTTCCAAAGTGGAAAGAGGGTTCTGAGTTTAAGGCGATAAGAGAACAACAATAAATCAGTAAGAGGTTGTCTCAAAAGTCGTCATTTCTCGATGCCTCGAAAAGACCGGGTCGTGTAGACTTTACTTTTTGCCTTTTGAGGCAGCCTCTTATTTCATAAACCGAAAACCCACCGAGAGCTCTATCCTGGCCAGGCTCTCATATTCATCTTCTGCCAACGTGATGGTGCGGGTCTGAGACCCTCTTTTTTCTTTTATTTCATCCAGGAATCCGCTGAGAATGGCAAGCTGAATACTAATTGCTGACTGATCGGATGTAGCTATATCATAACCTCCCGTTACACAGATTCCAGCAGTAACACCAGAAAGCGTAAAGTCCTCGAAGTAGTGAGATTTCTGCTTGTATGTCATCACACCTAGAGAGCCACTGAGTATAATAGCATTCAAATTTTTCTTGGACGTAAATCGAACAAAAAAGGCAGGTCCACCGAAATGCATTTCAATTTGATCACTTATGTTCGCTAACCTTGAATTTCCTTGATCATCAGTGATATAAAACTCGCCACTGTTACTCGAACGGAAGTAGCTGTATTTTATACCATATCCAAACATTCGTGCTTTGGGAAAGTAAGCTGCTTCTGCTCCGATTTGTAAACCCAGTCTAAGCTTGTCTAAATAGTCTTCAGCCACAGCGGAAAGACCTTCTGGATTTGCACCTACGCGATAGGATATTCCTCCTTGAGCTCCGAAATACCACTTTTTTTGAAATTCACGCATATCTGGTAAATTATCAGGAGTGACATACTGTGCCCTTGCCTCTTTTCTGCTTTGGGGCATGCCGGCTTTACATGGATAGGTAAACAATTGTACAGTGTACAGAGAGAAGGTCAAAAGCACGACTTTGGTCAAAGTTTTCATATGGAAAGATTGGATCGCATACAATATTAACTGATTTTGGTTTTGTCGACCTTCCATTTTTTGATATTACCGCTTATTTAATAGTTTTCCCAGCGTCATTTAAATTTGGTATTTTCGACTTTCTGAAAAAACTCGATTTTTTCCAAAGCATATAAACAACAATTAAAATGAGAAAAATATTAATAAGTACGACTGCGGTCTTTTTATCCGTGGTCGGCTGTCAACCTACCGATTCAGGTAAAACAATGAACGATAACCCGCTATTGGCTGAATGGGATACACCATTTGGTGTGCCACCATTCGATCAAATAAAAAATGAACACTACTTGCCAGCCTTTGAGCAAGCGATGACTGAAAACAAAGCTGAAATAGATGCTATTGTGAATAACAATGAGGCGGCAACTTTTGCTAATACCATGGAAGCACTGGAAAGGTCAGGAGCTAAACTGCAAAACACAAGCAGGGTATTTTACGCCGTGGCAGGTGCACATACCAACGATATATTGGATTCGGTTAGAACCGTTATTTCTCCTATGCTATCAAAGCATTATGATTATATCAATCTGAATAAGGGACTGTTTGAAAGAGTAGAAGAGATTTACAATCAATTGGAAGGCTCTGAATTGAACGCTCAACAAAAAAGACTCGTCTCCGAGTCATATAAAAGTTTTGTTCGATCAGGTGTTGGCCTTGAGGGAGCAGAAAAAGAGAGATTACAAGAGATTAACGGACGCTTGTCAGAACTCACGACAAAGTTTGGTCAGAATGTTTTAGCAGAAACCAATAATTTCGAGGCTCATACCACAAACCCGGATGACTACGGTACTTTGACCAGTAGTTTGGTTTCTCTAGCTGCCGCTGAAGCAAAAAAACGTGGACATGAAGAGGGCTGGTCCTTTACTCTGCAGCGGCCGAGCATCAACCCCTTTTTGCAATATTCTCCTAATCGGGAATTGAGGGAAAAACTATTTGAGGGATATGCCATGCGCGCTGACAACGGCAATGAAAACGACAACAAGGAAATCATTGAAGAAATAGCGGCACTTCGTATTGAACGAGCCAATCTATTGGGATACAAAACGCACGCAGACATTCAATTGTCATCAAGTGTGGCACAAACTCCAAAGGCAGTTTTCGATTTCATGGATCAGGTATGGCCAGCGGCATTGAGTTTGGCTAAAGAAGAAAGAGACGCACTCACGCTTGAAATGAAAAAAGATGGTATTGAAGGTGAGCTCAAAGGTTCGGACTGGAGATACTATGTGGAGAAGGTGAGAAAAGCCAAATACAATTTCGATGAGGATGCCATGCGCCCTTATTTCGAATTTACCGCTGTTCGAGACGGGGCCTTTGCATTGGCTAAAAAGCTATTTGGTCTTGAGGTAAGAGAACTTCAGGACATGCCCAAATGGCACGAGGATCAGCAGGTGTTCGAAGTGCTTGAAGCGGATGGAACTCACATTGGTATTTTATACATGGACTTTTTTGCGAGAGAAAGTAAGCGGGGAGGAGCATGGATGAATGCATTGAGGTCGCAATCAAAAATGGATGGTAGTGTAACCCCAATTGTGACCAATAACTTTAATTTCCCAGCACCAACAGCCGACGGGCCGTCATTACTGTCTTTTTCAGAATCACAGACTTTGTTTCATGAATTTGGTCATGCTTTACATGGACTATTTTCAAATGTGACTTACCCTTCACAATCAGGTACCAATGTGCCTAGAGACTTCGTAGAGTTCCCATCGCAGGTGATGGAAAATTGGATGAGTGAGCCCGAGGTACTGAAATTGTATGCGAAGCACTATCAGACCGGAGAAGTCATTCCTGACGAACTGGTCCAAAAAATGAACGATGCCAATGCCTTCAATGAGGGGTTCAGAACAGTTGAATATATGGCTGCAGCCTATTTGGATTTGTCTTGGCATACACTGACTAGCGCTGATGGTATAAAAGCAAGATCTTTCGAAAAAGAAGCGATGAGTAAAATTGGTCTGATTGATCAGATTATTCCCAGATACAGAAGTGGCTACTTCAATCATATTTTTGCAGGAGGGTATTCGGCAGGTTACTATAGCTATTTGTGGTCAGAATTGCTGGATGCAGATTGTTTCCAGGCTTTCAAGGAAACGGATCTTTTCGATCAGGAAACTGCAAAAAAATACCGCACTATGCTAAGCAAAGGTGGTTCGGCTCCAGGGATGGACTTGTACGTAGAGTTTCGTGGTAAGACTCCAGAGATAGGACCTTTATTGGAAAAGAAAGGTTTTAAATAATATTAGAAGAAATGGAATAGAAAACTCGGTCGCCACCTCAAACGAGGAACGACTGGGTTCGCCGAAGTGGAGAGGTCTCAACGACAAGATTTATGGGTGCATTTTGTTGCGCTCGAAATGATGGCGCCAACCGGAATTCTATTCCATTACTTATTTGACAGCTAAGCACACAGGCTATAGGATTTATCTTAAGTTGGAGCTTCGTAATTTATTTGAGCACTTTTGTAACCTTTTGCAGGAAATTTTATCTAACTCCAGATAGTGGTTCCAAATGATGAATTTGTCTGTACAATGAACCGCTTTGCGTTTTTTTTTGTTTATTGTAGAACCGTAAGAAACCTAAAAATAATATCGATGGATAGAAAATCATTTCTCAAAAAAATAAGTGCAGCCTTTATCATAGGCGTTCCTTTGTTGTCTCTGTGGAATTGCTCGTCATCTTCTGAAGACGACCCAACTCCTGATGATATGGATCCGGATGGCAGTACAGCTAGTTGTGTGGATAATGGTACCTCAAGTAGTATAGGGAGTAATCATGGACACACTTTGACTGTATCCAAAGATGACGTTACCACAGGAACCGCAAAAACATATGACATTACAGGAAGTTCAAGCCATGCGCACAGCGTTACAGTGACGGCAGATCATTTTACTACGCTAAAAGACGGATCAAGTGTAACCGTGGAATCAACTTCATCCGGTCATACACACAGTGTTACGATTTCTTGTGCTTGATTAAGCCTGTGGATTAGGAAAATTATCAGATTCGTCCTCACCGGGACGCTTGTGCAAACATTGAAAATCTTTTTCAACCAAGATTCTGACATGGGACTGGTCGGCATTTTCGAACCCGACCAGGTCTGTATTGGTCCAGTTTTTAGCGGTAGATTGAGGAATTTGCACTGTGATGTTGGTGCCATCGAAATCTACTGAAACTTGGTCAAGTTTAGGCGTGTTTGCCAGTTGATAGGTCAGTGACCGGTCACCAAAGTTGATGGCGTCTCCGACCTGTCCGGCTGTTGCAAATTTATCTACTTCGCTTTGGCTCAGGCGAAGTCTGATGAAATTACCATTGATTCTTATTTTCATTTTTCAATTGGTTTAGTTGCCACTATTCAAAATTACATTTTCTTTTCCTGAGTAGATATTGAATGATTCTTTTTTTAAGAACCCAATGAGGGTCATTTGATTTTCCTGTGCTAGTTCAACAGCGAGACTGGAGGGAGCACCTAGGCCGACCACGGCTGTTAGTCCGGCCATTGCGGATTTTTGCACCATCTCAAAACCGAGTCTCCCACTTAGCCAGAGTATTTTATCTGAAAGGTTTATTCGTTGCATACCACAAACTCCAATTAGCTTGTCTAGTGCATTGTGGCGACCAATATCTTCTCGTATGATTAAGAGGTTTCCGCTTAAATCGAATAGAGCTGCGGCGTGAAGCCCTCCTGTATATTTAAAAGTATTTTGATGCTCCTGAATTTGATCGGTGAGTTGTAGTACTATTTCTTGTTTTACTTGAGCAGCCGGATTGACATACTCGGGCAGTTGAGCTGAAATGGATTCTAACACGGCCTTTCCACAAACTCCGCAACTTGAACTGGCGTAGAAGTTTCTTTTAAATTTTTCAGCGTCAAAGGGAAGATCATTTACCAATTCCACTTTGAGTGTATTTTCAGGTTGTTTGGCTTGCATGCAGTATTTGGCAGACAAAATGTCTTCGGAATGGCCAACAATACCTTCTGAGAGCAAAAAACCTCTGGCCAATTCTTCGTCAGCACCCGGTGTCCGCATAGTTACCGCTAAAGAAAACTCTTCCCTTTTAGTTTCAGAACCAAATCCTATTCTGATCTCCAAGGGCTCTTCTCGAACCACCAAGTCATCGGAAGACTTTGCTTCGAGAGCTCTTACTTTCCAAATTTTTGAAGTGGATATACCTATTGTGCTCATTCTCGTATGGATTAAAAGTATAAAGTTAGCAGAGGTTTCGAATATGTAAGATTTGAATAGATATCTTTGAAAATATATGAGTGATATACGAATTAAAGTGGTGGCTTATGGCATTGCCCGTGATATAATCGGAGGGAAAGAAATGGCGCTGAGTCTTGCTGAAGGGATTTCAGCATCGGAAACCATGTCCATTTTGAAGAAACAGTTTCCTGCTTTTGATCAATTGTCTTCGCTTCAACTGGCTATCAACGAGGAATATGTTGCGGATAGCCACCCAATAAAAGAAGGAGATGAACTCGTGCTCATTCCGCCTGTCAGTGGAGGTTAATTATTCAATTTTCATTAATCATTTCTTCAATGATAGAAATTACAAAAGATAGAATAGATGTTGCCAGGATAATAGCTGCGGTGTCCGACTCTGGTGCCGGCGGGATAGATGTTTTTATTGGCACTACGAGAAACAAGACCCAGGGTAAGGCAGTGGTGAAGTTAGATTTTGAGGCCTATGAGCCCATGGCGATCAAAGAACTACAAAAAATAGTAGACCGTGCAAAAAGTCAATGGCCCATCCTAAAGTATGCTATTTCTCATAGGACCGGTGTCGTAGAAATTGGTGAGGAAGCCGTGGTCATAGCCGTATCTACTGCTCACAGACAAGCCGCTTTTGAATCGTGTAAGTTTATCATAGACGAGCTGAAGAAAACGGTACCTATCTGGAAAAAAGAAATCTTTGAAGACGGCGACGTTTGGGTGGCCGCACATCCTTAACTCAGCATTTTTAGTGCTTCCTCATATTCCTCAGGTGTATTCACATTTTTAAGTACCACAGGGTCATTCAGATGTACAATCTCAACATCTGAATTAATCAGTACTTTTCTGGGACATGAATAGCCCAGGCTTAAAAAATGTAATAAATGAGCATAAGCCCTGGGTTCCCATAAAGTTATAAGTGGTTCAGGAAAATCTGTCTCAGGGTTGTAGAATGCGGTGGCGACCTTAGAAGGGTTTCGTCTTGATTTTAGCAATTCCAGAGTCTCTTTAGTCAGAAATGGCTGGTCGCAAGCCGTTACCAGCCAAGCGGTGTTGGGATTGGATCTGAAAGCAGAGAGAATGGCACCGTACGGCCCAAGTCCTACAAAAGTATCTGGGATTTGAAGCGTATTTGACTCATCTGTCTGATCCTCTCTTACCGAATAGTAAGCCTGGTCGGTTACCTCGTTGAGCAAGTCAAACATATGCTCTTTCTGACCTTTACCAAAATAATTGATTTGGCTCTTGTCTCTTTTCATACGTGTGCTTTGGCCCCCGGCCAGTACAAGCCCATGGACCGGAGGAAGGGAATTTCCCAATTTTTGTTGGATAAAAGAAGCAACTGCTGTAGTATCGGTAATCGAATATTGAGGAATATCGTCAAAGTCTGTTAAATGTGAACGAAGGTAGTCAGGAACCTTGCTTTCACCTTTGTGGAATAGAATCAGCGATACGTTGGTCAGTTTACTAAGCTTTTTTTCCAATGATTTCCTGGAGTCAATGACAAGAATCTGTTGGTTGCCTTCAAAGTGATTGCCGTTGATGAGTACCAAATCCTGGTCGATAAATTTTCTCTTATGACCAAATTCATTAATATCACCCATTTCGTCAAAACGGTGAAAGTCGATCTTATCAATATATTCTAGTTTGTTACCAGTGTTTAATGAACTGCCCTCCATATTAGAGGCATCATCTGCGCTTTTGTGATCCGCATCTACATATGCTATTTTGTATTTATCAGATAGTTTCGTGCTTATCAGCTGTGCCAGATTTTTAATTTCTCCGCAGGGTGTTCCAAGAATTGCATATTCGTTTCTTGCGAACTTACCTAAGTTAGGTCTGGCAATTTTGGCATGTTTTTGATGCTTCTTACCCATTGTATTTATAGTCTTTTTTACCACCTGTTTTAGATATCAATCTGGTTTCGGTAACCACAATTTCATGTGATAGGGCCTTACACATGTCGTAAATAGTCAGAGCGGCCAATGAAGCTCCAGTTAGTGCTTCCATTTCGACCCCTGTTTTGGCTGATATTTTGGCCGTGCATTCTATCACTACATTTAGTCCGTCAACTTCTATTGAGAAATCACAGCCGTCAAGCCCGATGGGATGACAAAGAGGAATCAGCTCTCCTGTTTTTTTTGCTGCCATCGTACCGGCAATAATCGCAGTTTGAAAAACCGGTCCTTTTTTCGATTGAATCTCTCCACCCTCCAATCCAGACATGATTTCATCAGTCAGCCGAACGGTGCTACGTGCAGTGGCCGTACGTAAGGTGACCTTCTTGTCAGAAACGTTGACCATGGCAGGATTGTTTCCGGAATCTATATGAGAAAATTTGTCGTTTTTCATCTTTGAAGTACGATTAGGAGAAGAGTTGTTTTTAATTTACAAAACTTGAGTTATACGGATTCGATTGGGCAACAGATTGCCATCTTGCAATATGTCTTTTTTAACGAATAAGTTCGTGTACATTCCATGCGGATTACCTCATGGATTCTATGTAAAATTAGAAAATCTGATATGATATCTGTAGAAGAGGCCAAAAATATTATTCAATCGCAACAAGTTGATTGGGGCCAACACAAAGTTGGTTTAGGTCAGACGATAGGAGAAGTGTTGGCAGAGAATGTTTACGCTGATCGCGACTTTCCACCTTTCGATAGGGTCACCATGGATGGAATTACTTTGAGTTTCGATGCTTTCAATTCAGGAATAAGAGAATTTAAAATACAGGAAACGCAGTTTGCCGGAGTACCAGCATCCTCATTGAAAAGTAAAACCAATGCAATCGAGATAATGACCGGAGCTATTTTAAGTAAAGGTTGCGATCTGGTGATTAGATATGAAGATCTCGAATTCTTTGAACAGGAAGAGGAAAGGTGGGTCAGGATCAATTTAGATACAACAGAGCGATGGAAAAACGTTCATCGTCAGGCAAGTGACCAGAAAAGTGATGAGCTACTCATTGAGGGTGGAGTGACAATTACTGCAGCTGAAGTTGCCATTATGGCTACGGTGGGCTATGATGAAGTAATGGTACTTAAGAAACCAAAGGTTGCAATTGTGTCCACTGGAGATGAGCTGGTCGAGGTGGCTGATAGCCCATTACCCCATCAGATTAGAAAATCCAATTCCTTGGCTATCGAAGCTTCTTTGAATCAATTGAAAGTGCCAAATAGGCTGTTTCATCTTTTGGATGATAAGGAGGCACTGATGCTTAAAATTGAAGGCATCCTGAAGTCATATGATGTAGTTCTTTTGAGCGGAGGGGTGTCAAAAGGTAAAGCGGATTATTTGCCAGAAGTACTTGAAGAGCTGGGGATCGAAAAGCTGTTTCATCATGTGGCTCAACGGCCTGGCAAACCTTTTTGGTTTGGTGCCCAGCCGAACGGAGCTCGGGTTTTTGCGTTTCCTGGTAATCCGATTTCCACTTATGCTTGCTTTCGGGTTTACTTCGTGCCTTGGTTGTTAAAGAATATAGGGAAAGCAATCACTTGTAGAAAGGCCACTTTACGCGAGAGTTTTGCTTTCAAACCTTCCTTAGGATATTTTCTTCAGGTTCGCTCCGAAGAGCGAGAGAATGGTGTGGTTGATGTGTTTCCTGAAACCGGAAATGGATCAGGAGATTTGGCGAATCTCGCCAGAAGTGATGCGTTTCTCTTCCTTCCTGCGGAACAAGATCATTTTGAGCCAGGAAAACCTTACGAGTACTACTCGTTTGATATATCCAATTTGGCATAGATCAAGTCTACACTTTTAAATGGATTAAGTGAGATTAGCTCTTCTTTACAGCCCAATAAGCTAAGAAAAAAGATGTAAAAAGTCAGACTGAATACAAATCTTTTATACCGTACTAAATTCTTCATTTCCAAATAATTATCCTGTAACCAACGCTTCCTCACTTAGAGTCTATTAATTCTAATTGGTTTAAAGTATAATAAATTTTTCTTCAAGATATACTTGCTAGATGTGCTGCTATTGTATTAGTATTCAATTAATTATTGTATAAATGAATCTGATACATGACAAATGTACAATGCTTAGGCATATTCACCAACTTTTATGTTGGGATATATTTCTGCGTAGGTTTTAATGTGCTCCTGGCTTATCCTTCGATAGACGTGATGTCTTTTAACCTTGGTCGGAGTGTCAACCCCTGTAGCTCCCATAAATTCGACAAAACTCTTGACTGTCTCATTATGAAATTTGGCTACACGACTAATTTTATCTTCTACATTCAGGCCTTTGATTAAATGCTGTTTCTGTGTGGCAATTCCGGTTGGACAATGATTGCTGTTGCATTCAAGCGCTTGAATACAACCTAACGCCAGCATCATACCACGAGCACTATAGCATGCATCTGCACCGAGAGCAAACGCACGAAAAATATGAAAGCCCGTCAGGATTTTACCCGAAGCCAGGATTTTAACTTCCTTTTTCAGGCCGTAACCTCTAAGAGAATCACAGACAAAAGCCAAACCATCACGTAAGGGCATACCGATATTGTTAGAAAACTCCAGTGGAGCGGCTCCAGTACCGCCTTCTCCTCCATCCACCGTAATAAAATCCGGTGTGATGTTGGTATTTTGCATGGCAATGCACATATCAGTAAATTCCAGCTTGTTACCCACACAGAGCTTAAATCCTACAGGTTTTCCACCACTCAAGTCTCTCAGTTTCTTAATGAAATGCATGAGCTCTACCGGATTATGAAAGGAGCTATGTGCGGGTGGCGAATCCACCCGGGTGTATGGTTCGACCGCACGGATGGCAGCTATTTCCTTGGTGTTTTTTACTGCCGGAAGTATCCCGCCATGACCTGGTTTTGCACCCTGTGACAACTTGATTTCAATCATCTTGACCTGGGGTTGAGAGGACTTCTCTCTGAACATTTCTTCGTCGAAGGCACCCTCTTTATTTCTGCAACCAAAGTAACCGGTACCTATCTGCCAAATCAGATCGCCACCTTGTTTTATATGGTAGCCACTTATACTTCCCTCTCCGGTATTATGCGCAAAGCCTCCCTTTTTTGCTCCTCCGTTTAATGCTTCGATTGCGCGATCACTTAATGCGCCATAGCTCATGGCCGAAACATTGAAAATACTCGAACTATAGGGTTGCTTACAATCCGAACCACCAATCATCACTCTGGGATGAGGGTCCAAATCATGGTGATCTAAAGGGTGAACAGAATGATTGGCCCATTCATAACCTTCATGATAAACATTGATTTTGGTTCCAAAGGGGTTAGTGGAGAGTGCACCTTTGGCCCTTTGATAAACTATGGATCGGTACATTCTGTTGATCGGGGCTCCGTCGGTCTCAGATTCAATGAAATACTGATAAATTTTGGGGCGGAGATCCTCCATGATGTATCGAAACATACCGAGAAAAGGAAAATTTTTCTTAAGTGTATGTTTTTTGTCCAATATGTCGGATATTCCAACAAAAAGAATGGGGCCGACAACAACAAAACTCCACCATACCCATGGCCAATATAAGGAAAGCGCGATAAGCGTGAGGCAGGTGACAATGGATAGTCCTATGAATTGGTTTCTCATAAGTTGAGGTTAAAATGAACAGACTCAAATTAGTCAAATTATCCCTCTCATGCACATATTGTGAGAAAATTATAAATAATCCGGTTAATTTCAAGGTGCATGCAACCCTGCTAGTAATCTTTAGTCTTTGGTATAGAATTTTGATAATCATTGGAAATAGGAAATAAGGACATTCATTATCATCTGATTGAGGCAGCTAAACGCTACGATCAATCGGCTCAATTTGAGCTTTACAACTTGTATGTTAAAGCCATGCTGAATGTGAGTTTCAGGATTGTGAATGATCGTGACGAAGCTGAGGATGTAATCCAGGAGGCATTTGTCAATATTTTTAAAAATATAGACAAATATCGAGGTGAATCTACTTTTGGTGCTTGGGTGAAACGTATTGTGATCAATGCCTCTATCAACTTGCTCAAAAAAAGAAGACTGGATTTTGTTGATGTAGATGAGGCAGGAGGAATGATTGATGATGACTTCGAAACAGAAGAAGAATCATTGAGCCTGCCAGTCATCAAATCTGCCATAATGGAACTACCTGAGGGGTTTAGGGCTGTCTTGACGCTCTACTTGCTCGAAGGCTACGATCACAAGGAAATAGGAGAAGTTTTAGGAATTACAGAATCGACCTCAAAGTCCCAGTTCAACCGGGCGAAAAAGAAGTTGAGAGAGATTTTAAAAGAGAGATATCAGTATGAAAGATAACTTAGAAGATTTCATCAAAGTGCACCGACAAGAGTTTGATGACCTGGAGCCGAGAAAAAATACCTGGACCAGGATTCAAAATGAACTGAATCACGAGATGCAGCAGAAGGATTATACCTGGATATGGAAAGTGGCGGCAGTTGTGTTTTTGTGTTTATCTGTTGCTCTGGCAATAGAGCGGACTACGGGTACTGAAGTCCAGCAAGTGGCTGAAGCATCTGGTTTGTCAACGGTTAAGAGTCCATCTGCAGAATTAACTGAAGTTGAGAGCTACTATACTCAGCTCATTGCACAAAAAAGAGGAGAAATAAAAAGTGTGATTGACAAGAAAGGATTTGTAGACATTGAGCTGCTCGAAGACATGGAGCAATTGGACGAGATGTATGCCAATCTCAAAAATGACCTAAAAAGAAATCAGAATGATGAAAGGCTGATTAATGCCATGATTCAAAATCTGCAATTGAGAGTCGAAATTCTAAACAAACAATTGAGGATTTTAGAACGGATAAGTAAACAAGAGGAAAATGAAAAAATTAGCGTATAGTCTGATATTATTAGTAGCCCTGGTTGGGTTGCTAGCTGGCAACACTGAGGCCAGGGACAAGGGTTTGGATTTTGAAAAAAACAAGAAAATTTCAAAGACCTATCAAGTGGATTCAGACGTGAAACTTGATATTAATAATACTTTTGGACGGGTACATATCAATACCTGGGACAAGAATACAATTACGGTGGATATTGAGATTATTGCCAGGATGCACAATGAAAGTCGGGCACAGGACCTTCTGGACCGAATCCGAATAGACATCGAAGAATCGTCCTCCGAGATTTCTTTTGAGACTAGACTTGGCAATTTGAAAAACAGAGACAAGGAAGAGTTTGAAATAAACTATAAGGTAAATATGCCAAAATCAAACCCCCTTAAACTTAGGAATAGTTTTGGAGGAAACTATCTTGGGGATTTGGATGGAGACAATGAGATCAATATTTCATATGGAGACTTACGCTTTGAAAACCTGTCAGGTGAATCCGACATTAAGATATCTTTCAGCGACGGCTCCATTCGATCGATGAAGAAAGGAGAAATCGAAATCAAATATTCAGACGTTGAGTTTGAAGAAATCGGCATGGCCAGATTTGAGCAAGGTTTTTCGGATGTTGAAATCGAAAGGGCAGGCACCTTAGACCTTACAAGCAAGTATGGTGATGTTGAGATAGGTGTGGTTCAGGGCATCAAGGGTTATGTGGGGTACTCAGAATTTTCCATTGCCAGACTGGAGGTTGAAATGGATATGGAAACTTCCTACAGTGGAGGCTTTACTATAGACGAAGTAGCAAAAGGGTTCAGCGAAATAATCATTGACGGTAAGTTTGGCGACTTCAGAATATCCTTTGAAGAGGGCTCAAACTTTACTTTCGATACGGAACTCAGCTTTAGCGATTTTAGCTATTCGGGATTGCCGCTTGACTTCGATTACAAAATAAAGGAAGACTTTAAAGCTCGATATAAAGGGAAGATGGGTTCTGGCAAGGGAGGCTATATTCGAATAGATACCAGCTACGGAGATATTCGTTTCCGATAAGAAAGTATAACTCAAAGACTCAATCTGCGTATGAGGATTCTTATGCATAGATTGAGTTTTTTTATCGTTGTATTAATCATCTATTCTTTTCTGGACTACTATGTCTTTCAGGCAGTCAAAGTAGTGGTGGGTAATTTTACTCCAACAGGAAAGTTGGTTATTTATATTCTCTATTGGTCTCTTACCGTGCTATCTCTCTTTGCTGTACTAGCATTTGGTAGTGTGGATACTGCTAAGTATGCCAATCTGCGTACCTTTCTGGCTACCGCAGTTTTCATGAACATTCTAGCCAAAATGACTGCTGGTCTTTTTGTTTTTGCTGATGATATTCTAAGATTTGGTAAATATGCCTATCAGGGGTTATTTCAAAATGGAACTCCTAACTCCACCTCCGAAAACGGAATTTCACGTTCAGAATTTTTGTCGAAATCAGCCCTAATCGCTGGAGCAGTTCCTGTTGCTGCCATGAGCTATGGAATTTTATCGGGAGCATATGATTATCGTGTAAGACACCGTACAATCGCATTGAAAAATTTACCAGCTGCGTTTGACGGCATCCGGATCGGCCAGCTTTCTGACATACATAGCGGCAGTTTTTATAATAAGACTGCAGTAAGTGGTGGAGTGGACATGCTCAATGCGGAAAAACCAGATCTATTTCTATTCACTGGTGATTTGGTAAATAATGAATCGAAGGAGGTAAGCGAATACCTTGATATTTTCTCTAAAGTAAACGCCACGGCCGGTAAATTTTCCGTACTTGGAAACCATGACTACGGTTATTATAAAGCATGGCGATCTAAAGATGAGAAAAAAAGGAATTTGGAGCAACTAGTAAAATCCCATCGCGATATGGGTTGGGATATTTTGTTGAACGAACATCGCTATGTAGAGGTTGATGGTGAGCGCCTGGCCATTATGGGTGTAGAAAACTGGGGAGCCAGAGGCTTTACGAAATATGGCGATTTGAATAAGGCGTCCGAGAATGTTGAGGCCGATACTAAGATATTGCTGTCCCATGACCCAAGTCACTGGGATGCGCAAATTCGCCCAGAACATAAGGATATTGACCTAACACTTTCAGGCCACACTCATGGATTTCAGTTTGGTGTTGAGATTGGTAATTTCAGATGGAGCCCCTCCCAGTACCTTTATAAGCAATGGGCTGATCTTTACTCAGTAGGCAATCAGCATTTGTATGTGAATAGAGGATTTGGGTTTTTGGGTTATCCTGGCAGAGTAGGGATATTACCTGAGATTACTATTTTGGAGCTTAAAAAAGCCTGACAGAATATTTGTAAGGGCATTCAATGTACCAACTGTTATTTTGTTGAGTACTGCTAAGCAATTAAGTTGAGTATTGATCATTAGTAACGGAAATGCCTCTTCGGTTTTAGTTGATAGACACAAAGAAGGGATATTAAGCAAGTATTCATAAAGAGGCTTCGGCCTCTTTTTTTGTCTTACTTTGTTGATCAAAAGTACCCTAACATTTTTTTGACCTTTTTCTTGTAGGATCTTCCAATCGGAATATTTTCATCGCGCAATGTGATTTGATTTGGAGAAAATGAATCCACGAAATCAAGGCATATTATAAAAGATCTATGCACTCTTAAAAATTTGCTTTCAGGTAAAGAATTTTGCATGGCTGTCAAGCTTTTGTAAGCTACTATTTCCTTTTCAGTCGTTTTTACTTTTATATAATTTTTGAGACTTTCTATGTAGACGATGTCTTTAAAAAAAATCTTTTCTAGTCTCTTTTCTACCTTGAGGTAGATGAACTTCTCTTCTTCACTACTTTCAGCAGTTCCTTTTTCTAGTTTTTGATCTTGTGAATTCGATGAAAGCCAGATTCTATAAAATGATGCGCCTAGAGGAATCACAGCAGCCAGATTCACATCCAGGATGGTGTTCATGAGCTCGGTAACGGTAAAGAAATTTGAAACATTCCAGTCCGGTAAATAAGTGGGCTGCACATGATACAACATTACTGGTCTCTGAATGGCTAGACTTACAATTGTGAGCAATAAAAAGTAGAATATGGTAAAGGATATAAATCGCTTCTTTAAAAAGAAATGAGGAATAAGCACATATAGAGTAGCATAAACCAGAATTAATCGAGAGGGCAAACTGTATAGTTGTATTGCAAAATTGCGATAATAGTTATCGTCTGACGTTCCCCAAACCACTCCAAAAAACACAATCAGAGCAATCCAATAAATGAAGTGTTTTGCGATTCTATTAAGAACTTTGGCTTTCAGTGTGTAATTCGATTTTGGTACAGACACAAATGTTTTTAAAAATGAGTAAATATTAAAACAAATTATTACGAACAACCCGCAATCTGGTATAAATAACACGATTTCATATATGAAAAATGACTGATTCAGGGATGGCGTGCTCAAATGGCCTGTTTGGTGATTGCATGTCATCTGAATAGAAAAAAGGGCGACTATATAAATGAGTTGTTAATTGATAGCTTTCATGGCATCTAGCATCATGTTTAATTTTTAAATCTGATTGGTATGATTACAAGAAGCAAAGTATTTCTCATTGGTTGTCTCCTTAATTCTTTGGCGTTAGCTGTCCAAGGACAATCCATTGAATTAAATAAGGTGGAGCCTCCAAATTGGTGGGTTGGTATGGAGGACTCTTCACTTCAATTATTGGTTTATGGCAAAAACATAAGCCTCACAAAGCCGAGTATAGATTATTATGGAGTTGAAATAAAGAGTGTTACAACTTTAGAAAGTGCAAACTATTTATTTGTGGACCTTGAGATTTCCCCTGATACCAAGCCAGGTTCCTTTGATCTCAATTTTAGTAAACGAAACAAACAAATACTGACTTACAAATATCATTTGAACATTAAATCTGATAGGCCTGCGAATGGTCAGACTGTAGACGGGTCGGATGTTCTATATCTGATTACACCTGATCGCTTCGCTAATGGCGACTCAGTGAATGATAGCACCGATGATACTTTAGAATCTGCAAATCGCTCCGACCTGGATGGAAGACACGGCGGAGATATAAAAGGTATAGCCGACCACCTTGACTACATAGAAAGACTAGGAGTAACCACACTTTGGCTAAATCCATTTTTGGAAAATGATCAACCCAAATACTCGTATCATGGCTATGGAATTTCGGATTTTTATAAGACGGATTCCAGATATGGGTCAAATAATGATTTTAAAAACCTAGCCGAGTCGTGCCACAAAAAGGGACTGAAAATTATCATGGACCAGGTGTTCAACCATTGTGGTGCAGGACATTGGTGGATGAATGACTTACCGGCAGCTGACTGGCTCAATCAATGGGATTCTTTTACACGAAGTAGCTTTACCAATATTGCCGCTTCGGATCCTCATGCCTCACGGGCGGATTATGATTTGTTTACCAAAGGCTGGTTTGATATTAATCTACCAGATTTAAACCTGTCGAATAAATTCTTAGCCACTTACTTGATCCAAAACTCTATTTGGTGGATAGAATTTGCAAAATTAGATGGCATAAGAATGGATACCTACCCTTACCCTGATAAGTATGTGATGTCCGATTGGGTAAACCGAATTACAACAGAATATCCCGATTTCTATATAGTTGCAGAAACCTGGGAGAGTAAAGCATCTTCATTATCCTACTGGAATAGAAAAAACGCTAACAAAGATGGTTATGAGCCACATATCAACAGCGTTTGTGACTATCCGCTCTATTATGCTATGTTGTCCGCATTTGGTACGGAAGGCAATACCTATAAACTATATGAGACACTGGCCGAGGATTTTGTATACGGAGATGCCTCAAACAATAAAGTATTCAATGGAAATCATGATGTCCCTCGTTTATATACTTTACTAGGAGAAAATTTGGCTAAAGTAAAATTGAGTATGGCCTTTACATTGACAACAAGAGGTATTCCACAATTATACTACGGTGATGAAATTTTAATTGCCGGAGATAAACCTGACGGGAATCTGCGGAAAGATTTTCCCGGTGGATGGAAATCTGATGACCGCAATGCGTTTTCAAAAGAAGAAAGGACATCAGAAGAAAACGAACTGTATGAATACATAAATGCGATTCTCGCATGGCGCAAGGATGCAAAAGAGATTCACTTTGGCAAGCTGATTCATTTTCAACCATTAAATAATGTATATGTGTATTTCCGATATGCAGACAATGAAAAAACAATGGTAGTTATTAACAATAGCCATGAATCATTAAATAGATATGGCCTGGCTCGATTTCAAGAAGAATTGTTAGGGTATACTTCGGCCACTGATATTATTACCGGAAGATATCATGAAACACTTGATCATATCGATATGGAGGCGAACACCGCGCTGATTTTAAAACTAAAGAAATAGAGTGATGTAGATCTAAAAAAAGAAGTTGGGTCTATGATGGCTAAATAAGCTTAACAATTGAAGAGGCCCAGGCCTCTTTTTTGGTTAAAATGAAATGTAAATGTTGCTCTCGTTGGGTTGAATTTCCCACTCGAAGTCAAAGTCATCAGCAGAGTTGCCCTCCCTGGAAGCTCTTACGAAGTAACTACTTGATGAAGTAAATCCAATCAATTCCTTTGTTTCACCGAAGTTCAGTACTGTTTCTCTGGTGAATCTTCCGTCAGAACTCAGCTTTCTATAAATCACATAAGAATCAGGGTTGGAATTATGGATTTGGGCGAAGACTTCCATTTGCGGATCGCTTGAATTCGGTGTGAAAGGTTCTTGCTCCTGGCATGAAACCAAGAGCAATGTAAACGTGGTAATTAGAATTGCAGGTTTCATACATTGTGAACAACGATGTAGTTAATTAAGTTCAGTTATTTCTCAAAAAGCACCTCGCCATCCACAATAGTGTATTCTATCTCTGTGTTTAGAATTTCCTGAGCCGCTATTTTCATTATATCCTTTGACAAAACGGTGAAGTCAGCAACCTTACCAATTTCTATGGTACCTTTTATGTCCTCTTCGAAAGCTCCGTATGCATTGTTAATAGTATAAGCTCTCAATGCTTGCTCTCTTGTCATTCTTTGATCGGGTTCATAGCCTGATTCAGGTTTGCCAGCTAATGTCTGTCT
Source organism: Reichenbachiella sp. (assembly GCF_039944555.1). Lineage (GTDB taxonomy): Bacteria > Bacteroidota > Bacteroidia > Cytophagales > Cyclobacteriaceae > Reichenbachiella. The sequence goes on from NZ_JBDUYN010000001.1 coordinate 227,253, forward strand.
CGTCACTGACGCATAAAAACTTGCCAGGGGAGTTAAAGGTTCTACTGGGGCATCCGTTCCATTCATTACATTGGCACCTGTGGATATAAGTTCTTGCCACATGTAGGCTCCTTCTACAATTCGGGTTTCTCCTAACCTATCAATAGCCCATGGTCGATCAGAACTCATGTGTATGGCTTGCATGGAAGGTATTATTCCTAGTTGACCAAACCTAGCGATATCATTACCGGCAATATGTTGTGCATGCTCTATCCTAAATCTAGGATTGGTCATGGTTGTGTCTGATTTGAGAATAATCTCATACATGTCCAGCACTTCATGGTTCGCTCGGTCTCCAATGCAGTGCGTCGCGATCTGGAATCCATTCTTTGTTCCTTGTTCAGCCACTCTCATAATTTGATCTGCAGGTGTAATGCGCAGACCTTGGACACCAGGAGCATCAGAGTAGTCCTCCAAAAGTAATGCCCCCCGAGAACCAAGTGCACCGTCAGCATATAGCTTAATCGAACGAATGGTTAAGAAATCATCTCCCAGTCCGATTTTCGGTCCAGTTGCAAACCAATTTTTCAACAAGTCTTCTTCCATACCGTCTAGCATTACATAAAGTCGGATTTTCAATAATCTGTTGTTTAAGAAAGACTCATAAAGGTCAATAGTATTTTGTTTTGCTCCGGCATCATGAAAACTGGTGATGCCATTCTTCAGGCACTCTTCTATAGCCATATTAAGTATCTGAATCCTTCGTTCGTCAGTATCTTCCGGAATCACTCCTTCCAGCAGGAGCTCAGCTGTTTCGTTTAGAATTCCAGTTGGATTACCACCTAAATCTTTAAAAATAGTTCCTCCTTCGGGGTTTGGTGTATCCCTTGTAATCCCTGCGAGTTCGAGGGCCTTGGCATTCGCCAATACTGCATGACCACTTGCATGCGACAACACCACGGGGTTATTCGGTGATATTTCAGATAGTTTATGATGGGTAGGAAAGCCGTCAATCATATTCTCTGGAAGAACAAACCACTTGTCCTGATGCCACCCTCTTCCAAGTATCCATTCTCCATCTTTGGCGCTGTCAACCTTAGCTTTTACCAGTTCTACAATTTCGTTGAAGCTCCTGGTTTCCAACAAATCTAAATTCAAGAGATTCTCACCAATTCCCATTAAATGGCCGTGGCCCTCAATGAACCCTGGGGTAAGGGTTTTTCCTTCCAGGTCTATAATCGAGGTGGTGTCTGCCACCCACTGATTGGCATTTACATTGTTCCCAACATATACGATCTTACCATCAGCAACTGCCAGTGCTTCTGCTTTTGGTTGCGTTTCATTTAGTGTATAGATATTCCCGTTGAATAAAACCAAATCTGCCTTTGGATGTCTGTCAATGCATGATAACTCAAGACAAATAGCCAAAAAGGCTAAGAAATAAAACGTAGAGCGCATTTTGCTGCTTAAAAATGTAACTATTCAAACCGGTTAGAACATTAAGTTTACCATTTTTGTAGCTAATTATCAAAAAAATATTTGGCAACGGTAATTCTCAGGTATGAAGGTATATACGAAAACAGGAGACAAGGGGACCACAGGGCTATTAGGAGGAACAAGAGTATCAAAGGCTCATTTGAGAATTGAATCCTATGGCACCCTAGATGAACTTAATAGTCATGTTGGTATGGTGCGTGATCAGCCAGTAAATGAAACAATTGCTGACGAACTAATTATTATCCAGAATACATTGTTTGTAATTGGATCACATCTGGCATCTGATCCGAATAAGTCAAAGGTTGTTATTCCCGATATTACGCAAGATCAGATCGAACAAATTGAGTTGGCTATAGATAGAATGGATACAGAATTGCCAGAAATGAGGAATTTTGTATTACCGGGAGGGCACGTGTCCGTTTCGACTGGTCATATCGCAAGATGTGTTTGTCGGAGGGCAGAGCGATTAGTAATTGCATTGGCCGAAAACGAACCTGTCAATGACAACATAACCAAGTACTTAAATAGGTTATCTGATTACCTGTTTGTGTTGTGTAGATGGATGACTTTAAAACTGGAAGCAACCGAGGTTCCATGGAAACCTTAAAAAGTTGCTAAAATCCTTTTCAAATAGGACATTGAAGCAGTTTTAAACACCTATTTTAATTAGATTTGTACATATAATACTACCCAAAATAAAAGAGTTGATAATGATTGAGACGGCAGAGTTTGAAATAAAAAAGACCGAAAGGTCTAGAATCAGTGAAGTGGATTTTAGTAATATCCCGTTTGGTAAGGTGTATTCAGATCACATGTTTGTAGCTGACTATGCAGATGGTGAGTGGAAAAACTTGAGAATTGAGCCTTATGGAGATTTAGCTATTAGCCCGGCCAATGCCACTTTACACTATGGTCAATCCGTATTTGAAGGTTTGAAGGCCTATAAAAACCAGGAGGGGGAGATTTTGGTTTTCAGACCTGAGGCCAATGCCAGAAGAATGATCATTAGTGCAGAACGGATGTGTATACCTCCAATATCTGAAGAATTTTTCATGTCCGCATTAACAGAGTTGTTGAAATTGGATAGTGCTTGGGTACCAAATGAACCCAATACCTCATTGTATATCAGACCTGTCGTATTTGCTGACGATCCGTATGTTGGAATCAGGCCATCTGAAACCTATAAATTTTTGATTTTTACCGCTCCGGTAGGTGCTTACTATTCTGAACCCGTGAATGTGAAAATTGAAACCAAATATACAAGGGCCGTGGCTGGTGGAGTAGGCTATGCGAAAACCGCTGGTAATTATGCAGCATCGCTATATCCTGCCCTGCAGGCGCAGAAAGAAGGATATCATCAGCTCATATGGACCGATGGTCAGAATCATGAATTTATTGAAGAGGCAGGCACAATGAACTTGATGTTTTATATCAATGACACTCTGATTACTGCCCCAACTGGAGACTCTATTCTGGATGGTATTACCAGGGACAGTGTACTTACGCTCGCCAAAGATTGGGGTATGAAGGTTGAAGAAAAACGACTGAGTGTAAAAGAGCTTGAGGAGGCTCTAAAAAAAGGAGAAGTAAAAGAAGCGTTCGGTGCTGGTACAGCTGCAACAATTGCAAAAATTCATAAAATTGGATATAACGGTACGGATTACGTGCTACCAGAAGCAAAGCCACTAGCTGACAAACTTTTCGACACACTGGATAAAATCAAACTTGGAGAGATCGAAGATACGCATGGATGGGTTTATAAGGTATAGCTTCCTCTATCGATACGAAATGCAAAGTCCCGATTGATCGGGACTTTTTTTATGCCTAAATTTCTCATTTCAATTAAAAATAAGTAACCGGTTTCGACATGATTAGATTTACAGCACTTCTTATCTTATTTTCTTTATCATCTCTGCCGTGTTTTTCACAAACTAAATTTCAGGCACCTGAAGCGACCACCGCTGAGGAGAGAATGCTCAATAAAACACTGAAACAGGAAATATTGAAAGCCTCTTTGATCAAAGATATTCCTTTCAGAAATGTTGGCCCCACCATTATGAGTGGTCGTGTGGCTGATTTAGCTGTAGATCCAAAAGACTATACTCACTTCTATGTAGCCTATGCTTCTGGTGGACTTTGGGAGACCAAGAATGGAGGGCTGTCATATGAACCACTCTTCGATGATCAGATGGTCATGTCCATCGGTGATATAGCTGTCAATTGGAAAACCAAAGTTATCTATGTGGGAACAGGAGAAAATAATTCGAGCAGATCAAGTTATTCAGGAGCGGGGGTTTTCAAATCGAGCAATAATGGTAGAACATGGACCCATCTTGGACTGGCCGATACCCAACATATAGGACGGATCGTATTACATCCCACCAATGATAGAATCCTATGGGTGGCGGCTGTTGGACATTTGTATTCAGACAATAACGAACGAGGTGTATATAAATCCAACAATGGAGGACAAACCTGGACAAAAACGCTGTTTGTAGATAGCAAGAGCGGTGCTATTGACCTGGTCGTTGATCCGGTAAATGCGAACAACCTATATGCGGCAATGTGGCAGCGAGATCGTAAGGCTTGGAATTTTGATGGATCGGGATTGGGCAGTGGGATCTATAAATCTTCAGATGGCGGCCAGCATTGGACAGAAATATCAGGAGGAAACTCAGGCTTTCCGGATACGAAGGGCACGGGCAGGATTGGTTTGGCCATTTATCCTCAGAACCCTAAAATAATCTACGCTCTCCTGGACAATCAAGACCGCCGACCTGAGGAGGAAAAAATGTTTGAATACGGACTAACAAGGGATCAAATCAAAACTATGGATAAAGCAACCTTCTTGGCACTCGATGATTCATTACTAAGCAATTATCTCAAAGAGAATGGTTTCCCTGAACGGTACGATTTAAAAGAAGTGAAACGGCTTGTGCAAACGAGCGAGGCGAGGCCGTCGGAAGTAGCAAATTACTTCGAGGACGCGAATGCCCAACTTTTCAATACGCCGGTAATTGGTGCAGAACTTTATCGATCCGATGATGCTGGGGCTACTTGGCGAAAAACACATTCGGATTACATTGATAATATGTACTATTCTTACGGCTATTATTTTGGAGAGGTACGGGTCTCAGCCAAAAACTCAGAGCATGTCTATGCCTTAGGTGTACCCATTATCAAATCAGAAGACGGGGGAAAAACCTGGAAAAATATAGAAGGAAATAATCAACATGGAGATCATCAGGCGCTTTGGGTCGATCCGAATGGTTCGGGTCATTTGATCAATGGCAATGATGGAGGAGTGAATATCTCTCATGACGATGGCAAAAACTGGTTAAAAAGTAATCCGAATGCGGTAGGTCAGTTTTATGATATCAACTATGACATGGACGAACCCTACAATATCTACGGCGGGTTGCAGGATAATGGGGTCTGGTGGGGTTCTAGCCAATACGAATATTCCACGGGATGGCAGATAAGTGGTAAGTACCCTTGGCAATTATTGCTATGGGGAGATGGCATGCAGACAGAGATCGATACAAGAGATAACAATACGGTCTACACCGGTTATCAGTTTGGACACTATTATAGAATAGACAAATCGACTGGTGAAGAAACGAAGATTACGCCTATGCATGATCTCGGTGGAAAGCCATTTCGATGGAACTGGGAAGCACCAATCCTCTTGTCCAAACACAATCAAGACGTAGTCTACATGGGATCGAACAGGTTTCATAGGTCTAACAACAGAGGAGATGATTTTGGCAAGCCTTCCAAGGATTTAACCAAAGGCGGTAAGAAAGGAAATGTGAGTTATGGTACATTGACTGTAATCGCCGAATCTCCCTCCAATGCAGATTTGATATATATTGGTACAGATGATGGGGTCGTACAGGTATCGCAAGATGGTGGCCAAACATGGACGATCATTGATCCGAATCTGACTAAGAATTTTTGGGTGAGTAGTATTGTACCATCAAAACACAAAGAAGGTAGAGTTTATCTGACGCTCAATGGCTATCGCTGGGACCAATTTGATGCGCTGATTTATGTTTCAGAAAACTATGGTAAAATCTGGCGTCAATTAGGGTTAAATCTTCCTAAAGAATCAGTTAATGTTATTGTAGAAGACCCTGTCAAGGAAGATGTACTCTACCTGGGTACTGACCATTGCGCTTATACGTCAACAGATCGAGGGAATACATTTATGCCACTAGGCGGAGGGTTGCCCAATGCAGCTGTTCATGATCTGGCTGTTCATCCTAGAGAGAACGAACTGATTGTAGCCACACATGGTCGCTCGGTTTATATCGGTGACATTACGGCCATTCAAAACCTGACCGCATTGGAAAGAAAGGAAACACTTAAATTCTTATCAATTGATAAAGTCGGACATAATAAGAATTGGGGTGGGTATAAGGACGGTGGTCGATGGAGTGGTTTTGAAGAACCATCATGCAATATCATCTTCTACAGTCAGACGCCAGGAAAGGGAAAGCTGAAAGTGATGTACGAAGATCGGACGATGTTCAGTACGAATTTAGATATTTCTTCGGGACTCAATTTCTACTCCTATGACCTTTCACGATCTGGAGATGAGGCCGAAGATGGTACTCCTCCGGCTAGGAACGGAAAGGTTTATTTGGAAAGTGGTGAGTATCAAATCGAACTAGAACAGATGGGTAAGAAAGTCATGGGCAAACTTCAGATTACCGATGACTAGATATCTCCTTAAATCATATTGTAATTGCCAACAATACTATTGCACCGATAAGTAGAAGAATACCTACTGATTCTCCAGTTTGGTGTTTTGATTTGTCAGATTTTAGCTGACTTTCAACTTGTTGAATGAAATCTATTTCCACGGCCTTATTTTGGTATTCCTGTCGGAATATTGCGTCTTCACTAACAAGAATTGCCAGTCCCGAAAAGGCAGAAACGCTATACGAATCTGTAAGTGTCAATTCAGTATTTATGTATGGTTTGGTGACTGTTTCCGAAGTTATATTGATGATGGCGTTGGCGCAATTGGTCCATGCTTCATATTTAAGATGATCCAAAACCTCATCTCCATTTGAGTTTTTCCTGCCGGTGACTTTGACCAAACCGATTACCTCATAATTAAATTCTGCCTTTTCTCCTTCGAAGAAGAGGTACATCTTTTCAGCACGTGATTTACATGTAACATCAGATTTTGCAACAATTTCTGTTTTAAAGTAATTTTCGGATGTGATACAACCTGAAAATGTAATAACTGACATTAAGCAAAGGATAATGTTTGTTTTGGAGAGCATGGTGAATAGAAATTTGTTAGGAATCACCAAAATCAAATATAATGCCATAAGAAATCACATCTTACGGAACGTAAATATGAATTGTAAATGTCCGGAAATTAAGTAATTACCGGTCTGATGTTAAAAATGCCTGTTGCTAAGTAATCAATAATGACCACTCAGCTCAAACTCTTCTTTTTCTGAATCAAGGAGTTTACCATCTTCACACTTAAGAATGCGTTGGGGGTAGTCATTAATGAAATGATGATTGTGGGTAGCCATGAGTACGGCCGTACCACTTCGGTTAATCTCAAGGAAGAGGTTGAATATGCCATCTGAAACTTCCGGATCCAGATTGCCTGTAGGTTCATCCGCAATCAGGATAACCGGTTCATTGATTAGGGCTCGGGCAATCACCACACGTTGTTGTTCTCCACCGGAAAGTTGATGTGGTTGCTTATCTGCCGCAGCGCCAAGTCCTACTCTCATGAGAACCTCAGCCAGGCGTGTTTTCATTTTGGATTTATCCTTCCAGCCGGTGGCCTTCATGACAAAAACAAGATTTTCTGTTACTGTGCGATCAGGGAAAAGTTGAAAGTCTTGAAAGATGATGCCTATCTTTCTTCTTAGATAAGGAACATCTTTCGATTTGACATCCTTGATGTTAAATCCAGCCACATCTGCGGTGCCTTCTCGAAGTGCTAAATCCGAGTACAGAGTTTTAAGAAGAGATGATTTTCCACTTCCCGTTCTGCCAACAAGGTAAACAAATTCACCTTTCTGAATTTTGAAGCTAATAGAATTAAGCACAGCCTGAGATTCCTGATAGATGGTTGCATCGTTTACTTCTACTACAGGGTCCGAGCTAAATTCCATTGTACTTATATGTTTAAAGGTTGAATTTTACCGAAAGGAAGTGCTTCGATGATAGATCTAAGCTCTTCTTCCTTGCCCTCCAGGCCATATTTATCAAGTTTTTTAAGCGGGCGATCAGCTCGAAAATAGGCAATTAACACGAAATCATCATCCCGTAACTGGATATAGTCGGGTATTTTGGCCTTTCCTTTTACCTTAATGATGTGCATAAGATTATGGCTACGAGATGATGAGATACTTAGGGTTTAATTTCCCTTCTGATGATCTGCTAAAAACTGTGCTAAACCGCTGTCGGTCAATGGATGTTTTAGTAAACCAGTGATTACTTTCAATGGACAAGTCGCTACATCGGCGCCAATTTCCGCACAGTGAATCAAGTGCATATTATGTCTTACTGAGGCCGCTAATACTTCAGTCTCTAATTCAGGATAGTTGCTATAGATATGCACGATCTGCTCGATCAATTGCAATCCATCTACTGAAATATCATCTAACCTTCCAATAAATGGTGAGACATAAGAAGCACCGGCCTTAGCAGCCAATAAAGCTTGTCCGGCATTGAAGATCAAAGTACAGTTGGTTCGAATACCTTCACTACTCAAAGCTTTGATGGTCTTAATACCATCTTTGATCATAGGCACTTTTACCACGATTTTATCATCGATTTTGGCAAGTACGTGTGCCTCTTTCATCATGTTTTCATAGTCGGTAGCAATTACTTCAGCACTTACATTGTTATCTACTATATCACAGATCTTTTTGTAATGAGCTAAAATATTGTCCTGACCGGTGATGCCTTCTTTGGCCATCAATGATGGGTTGGTAGTCACTCCGTCCAATACGCCTAAGTCATAAGCTTCCTGAATCTCGTCAAGATTGGCCGTGTCGATGAAAAACTTCATATTTTCTTTTTTTGTGTGTGAATGAAATTGCTAGAGCCGCAAAAATATAAGAAATGTGTCAAGGAATTAATGAATCAAGCAATTAATAACTCAAGGAATCATTAGCTCATTAAATCATTGGAAAGAGGAGAAAAGAAAAATGGCAAATCTCTATCGCACCGCTACGACTACCTACCCTTGCTTCTTTCCAGACCTGGGGGAGTTCGATAGGAGCTGGTCGTATCGATTTGCCGGTACAAAATTAGAACGATTTTTACCGAAAGCCAGACTTCCTGCAATTATTTTTTTAAGTTTTGGAAACCTATGTTTCTCGTGCCTGTCTTTTGCTTGTAATTAGATTGGAATTTTAATCAAATAATGAAAACAACTCAAATAACACTCGGACTACTGCTGCTTTCTTTCTCTGTGTTTAGCCAGACGATTATCCCACAAAAATCGGATACTACCAACCAAAAACCGAAGCTTCAATATTACGGAGAAAAGGAAGAAGAGAAACCTGCTCAAGAAGCACTCAAACCTTTGGAATCAGGTACTGTGCCTCAGCAAGTATCGATACAAAAAGATAGCAGCGCTTCGCAACCTGTGGTAATCAAATACTATCAGGCCACAGAGGTGCCGGAACCCGAAAGGGAAGAAAAACCAAAAAGGAATAAAAACAGAATAAAGACTCTGACTGGTAAAATGAGCCACAGTGGAGGCTATGGCGCTGTGAGTTTTAAGTCTTCCAGTTTTAAAGGCGAAACACTGGTCATGGGAGGATTGCGCGGTGCGTGGGTGGTCAATCGAACACTGGCTATAGGTGTGGATATGTATGGCATAATCCCAACTACCAAGTATGACAACATTGACCCAGATGACGCTCAAAAGCGACTTCGTTTGTTAGGAGGTTATGGCGGGTTTATGTTGGAACCAATCTTTTTCTCGAACGAGGTTGTTCACATCACCTTCCCCGTGTCAGCTGGTGCAGGGTGGTTGGGGTATGAAGATCCCGACAATCATAACTCAAGCAATGAATCTGATGATTTGGTCGACGATGATGTTTTTTGGTATATCGAACCAGGTGCTAATCTGGAAGTCAATGTGGCCAGAAATTTCAGGATTGATTTTGGTGTGTCCAAAAGATTTACACAAGATCTTCAACTAGTAAATACTTCTGCTGATGAATTTGATGAGGTGGGTTACTATCTCACACTTAAGATAGGCAGGTTTTAAACATAGTTTAGTCTCATTTAGCACTGTTAGCATTTTTTAATGCCAACAGTGCTTCTCTTATATGCTTTTTGCCATTCAGTTGGGACTGAAACGAATGTATTAGAATGCCCTTCTCATCGAAAATGAATGTAATTCTTTCCTGAAGTAAACCAAACAGATTACGTTTTACTCCAAATAATTTCTCTACTTCATTTTTTGAATCACTCAGCAGTTTGAATGTTAAACCGTGTTTGGTTGCAAACCTCTTATGGGAGTTCACGCTATCTGCACTTATTCCAAATACTTCGGCATCCAGATTTTTGAATTCATTATAGTTAGATTCGAACGTACAGGCTTCTATTGTACACACCGGGGTGTCATCTTTAGGGTAGAAAAAAATGACCAATGGCCGGCCAACAAAATCCTGTATGGCTATCATTTGATCATCTTGATCGGCAAGTGAAAATCCTGGAAGTAGTTCACCGATTTGTAATTTCATTATTAACTATACTTTTCTATTATCTTGATGAATTCTGCTTCCCTTTCCAACAGTTGATCCAGAACCCTAATCTGATTTTTTGCTCTGTCTAAATTGTGATTAGTGTAGTCAGTGTGATAATAAGTGTCATTACGCAAGTAATCACCCAAAAATCGTACGACTTGTTCGTAAGTTATAAGAAGACCGCCGCTAAAAAGCTCACGTTTTTCATTCTTTTCGAGCAAGCTTTTAGTAACAGATAGATAACCTTTGGTCATTGCTTCGAAAATATCACCTCTTACCACAACCTTGGATATGTCTGTTTCATTTTCATCTGCAAGACATAAAAAGGACCTTACCATATCTCCATAGTCAAAAATTACTTTTTCTAGCATGACTGTATCCAAATCAATAACCTTGATGGCCTTATTGGATTTCATATCAAATAAGATATTGCTGATCTTTGTATCGTTGTGGCAGACACGATTTGGCAAGGATCGGGTGTTTTCAAACAGAGCTACCATAGCTGTTTCAAGCTCGGATATCCGGTTTAACTCATCGGCGCAGGAACTAAGTCGATTTGCCACATCCGCTTCAATAGCAAGGTGAAATTCGTTTAAGTATCGTTTCAGGTTGTGGAACTCCGGAATAATTGTGTGTAAATTGGTTGGGTCCAAATCCAAAAAGGAAGCAGTGAATTGGCCAACCATAAATGCTCCTTCAAAGGCAATATCGGAGTTAGGCACTTGTTCGAAAGTACGAGATTGCGGAACAAACTCCTGTGCTCTCCAGCAACTTGATCCTTGGTGCAAAACCATCGATCCTTCAAGATTTTTCATCAACCGGGGTATTATCAGTTCTCTTTTTTCAGAGGCCAAATGTTTCTCAAGTCGCTGATGATTTTCTATTAAATGCTCAGGATTTAAAAAAATAGATGTGTTTATTTTTTGAAGAATAAATTTGAAATCATTGCTGCCTTCCGGTCCTGAAATAAGAAATGTTTCCTGAATATTGCCTGATGCCAATCTGGTGGCCTTGGCAGACTCTATATATCGGAATTGCTGAGCTATGTCCAGGACATCATTCATATTAGTTCCATAATGGGCTTGGATATTTGCCATCTGCCACGTAGCTCTGAATAGCCTTTGCGGCAAATCCTGCATCTTCTTTGTAAGTCACGCCAAACCACTTGGCTGCTGAATGAAGGACAGATACTTTTATCATTCCCTTTTTAATCATTTGATCAATTACAGTAGGGATTTGGTATTCGTCTTTTGTGAGGTCTTTTGTAGTAGAAAGAAAATCCTTAAACTGAAGCCTCAATTCATCAAATAGATTGTTTTGAAAGCCCCAGAAATTCATGGAAGCTAATCCTTCTGTTATTTCCTGGTTCTCATCTGCGTAGATCTTACCATCCTTTTCGTGAATGCCATGGGTTTCTGTAATAGAAGATAAGTAGCCATTGTCATCGCTAATAGAAATTCCTCGTGAGACTGTACCGTTTTCAGACAAGGTATTGATAAGATCGTATCCTATCATGCTATAATTATCAGCCCCAGTATATGATTGAAGGTATTCTGCCATGGTACGAAATGCTTCTTTACCGTAATAGTCATCAGCATTGATCATAGCAAAGCTGCCTTTGATCAAATTTGAAGCGCTCATGATCGCATGCGCTGTTCCCCAGGGCTTAAGTCTTGCTGATTGGATCTCTGCAGGAATCATATCGGTATACAAATCTTGATAAGCGTAAGATATTTTGTCTTTGGCCGCACTCATTTTGTTTATGAGATCGAAAGTATCCTGTTCAACTTCTTTATTGATAACCAGGACAATCTGGCCAAAGCCACTATTCAAGGCATCGTAAATGCTGTATTCCATGATAGTTTCACCATGTGGCCCCATTGGGGTTACTTGTTTGGCACCGCCAAACCTGCTGCCTCTACCGGCCGCGAGTATGAGTAATGTGGGTTTCATTAAAATTTCGTATTGAATTAGATAATAGCCCGCAAGATAATATTACTCTGGAAATAAAGAACGATCGATGTTGGGAATCACATTCAAAGCATTTTTGTAGTACAATTTTTTCAGTACCTCATCACTCAAATCCAACCCATACATTTTCCAAAACGCATGGTACTTTTTGTAGTAAGGAAAATATTCATCTGCGGTTTCAAGTACCCTGAAGTAGGTGTAGTATTGTTCTTTGTTGTAGGAGTCTTTTCCGAACATGACACGGTCTTGATATTTGGTCAAGAAAGCCTTAGCAGCACGAGGCTGGCGTCCAAGTTCTGCTATGACAGCGCCAATTTCCGAATACATATTTGGGTATTTGTCCATCAACTTACCTAGCGTAGCAAGATCATTGGCATACCATCCCAGGTGCGCATTGATAAATTTGGTGTTAGGGTGCTTCTCAAATATGTGATGCTGCTCGGCTATAATCTGCTCCCAAGGTGCGGGATCATTGGATCCACGCTTTCGTCCGGGTCTTACTTTGAGTTCAAGCCATCTTTCATTGTTTTCATCATTATTGTCCCAAAATGGTTTAGGATCTGCTGAGTGAATTAAAACAGGGATTCCAAGTTCACCACATTTAGCCCATACCGCGTCGAGACGAGGATCGTCTACTGCTATTCTCTTACCGTTGTTGTCAGTGTGTCTCAAACCAAGACTCTTATAGATTTTTAATCCGTTTGCTCCGGCCCTTACATCATTTTCCAATTGTGCAACTGTTTTTTTTGACCAATTGGGATCATCTATATTGTCTAATGAGATATTGGTGAAAACAATGAATCGATCTGGAGCATTCTCTTTGACGTTTTTCATGACGCCATTGAAATGAGCATCGCTACCGCGTCCTCTACCACTTAGATTCACCATAACCGCCATGTTTAGATCATCCATGTCCTGCAGGAGCGGAGTCAGGTCTTGCTTATTCATACTGAACTGGTGATTATGAACATCGATGAAAGGATATTTTGCTTTTGTAATAAAATGCTCAGGAACGACTAAGGTCGAAGGAGGGTCGTACGTTTCGAAGTCCATGGTTTGGGCTTGAAGCAAATTCGAAAAGAGTAGAAGTGCGCACAGCGATGCAACGTGTGATTTCATATAGAGAATAATTAGTTAATCCATGAGTAAACCAAAAATCGGAAGGAGAGTTGCGCAATAATAGAGTTAATTTGCGTTATTTTGTAAAATTACGAAGCACCTATGCGATTTCTTATTCTATTCTGTTTAGGAATATTCTTTCTTCTTATCTCCAACGAGTCCTTGGCTCAAACCTCTCGGGAATCGGAAACAAAACCGGTTGCTCCAAGTGCTACTCAGACTTTTTCAAAAAAGAAAAAGGGTTCCAAAAAGGCGTACAATAAAAACTATGATCAGGGCATCAAGGATTATGAAAACTTGATGAAGGCGAATAAGAAAAAGTACAAAAAAATGGAAAAGGGGATGGAAAAACCTCAATATTCCGACCCTACTTATTTTGGACACAAGAAACCGCCAAAAAAACGGCCCAAAGACAAAAGGAAATTTTGCAAGGAGTGTGGAATCGTTCACTAGCTTGATTATATTTCTTTTGTGAATTCACCTCCCAATACCTACATAGAACATACAGCACTCAAACCAGATTTAAGAGATAGTGACATTGATCAGCTCATTGCCGAAGCTTTTGAATTTCAATTTTTAGGTATTTGCATTCCTCCATTTTGGGTAAAAAAGGCAAGTAGAGAACTGCAGCGGTCGGAAATTCAGCTTGTCACTGTAATTGGATTTCCCCTGGGTTATCAACGCACCGAGTCCAAGATTAAAGAAATTGAGTTGGCCATAGCAGATGGTGCTGATGAGTTAGACTTGGTGATGAATGTTTCGGCCTTCAAATCCGGTATGAACTGGCCAAAAATTGAGATGGCCAAATGTGCAAAGATTGCCCATGAACATTCAAAAATGCTAAAGGTAATTGTAGAGACCGCATTGCTTACGAAAGATGAATTGGTTGAAGTTTCAAAAATTGTATCTGATTCAGGTGCTGATTTCATTAAAACGTCCAGTGGGTTTGCTTCAAGAGGGGCGAATTTGGACGATATACGCATAATGAAAGCCAATATCTCTTCCAATGTGGGCATAAAGGCCTCCGGAGGGATAAAGACATTGAGCGATTTAATGAAGATGGTTGAAACGGGTGCGGAAAGGATAGGTACTTCTTCGGGATTAAAAATTATGAGGGAATATCAGAATGGATAAGATGATTGGAAAATCCGTAACGGTGTGTGGTCGTGTCCAGGGAGTATTTTATCGAGCTTCCACACGTGATAAGGCAAGTAGTTTGGGATTAAGAGGATGGGTGAAGAATTTACCAAGCGGAGACGTGCAAATAGAGGCCTTCGGAGAAGAGTCTGCGGTTCAGGAACTGATCGCATGGTGCAAACACGGCCCTCCAATGGCTAGTGTAACAAGTATAAAAGTCGAAGAAATTGCCTTTCGAGAAGAAGCTCCTTTTCGAGTTGTTTATTGATTTAAGAAGCTTTTTTAAGCTGTTTTTCCTTTACGAAGACACGTTTAATGCCATTCTTTTTGAGGATTTTTATCTCAAAGTAATCATTGATCAATCCTTTGATCGCATTTCGAACAAACGTAAGGTTTTTCTTAGTCTCATTAAAAACTGTCAATTGCAAGATACCTTTGATGACTGCTGGGTTCTCGGTTAAGTCATTCGTCCACCGGTCAAAAGTTTCTTTCCACTCTTCTTTGTATTTGTCTTCATGTGACTTACCATCCCAGATGATCTCTAGTTGGTTATCACCATATTTGTATCTATAAGCCACGCAGAGATTTTCATAGATGCCTTCCAGTTCTTCAACGTTCCCAATTTTGTAATCCAGAATTTGCTGAAAAGTATCGTCAACCAGTCCTAATGGATTGAAATAAAGACTGTATTTGTGAATGGTGATTTCTACCAGGTGCCGCGCCAAATCATTAAAAATTTGATCTTGTGCTACTTTGAGCAGAACATTTTTGTCCTTTTCAAAATTTTGTAGAAACTCTGTCTGATTGATGACTTTATTCAATGTACTTTATTAACAAGTTATGCACACAAAAGTAGGCAGGTTTGATCGCAATTGAAACCACCATTTGCAAAAACCTTGTCAATAAAACAAATAGATGAAAACGAGGGTACCTAAGTTCGATTGAATGTTATAAGACCTCCTTAGAAAGGTAATGATTTGATAATAAAATATGATTTAGACAGGAGCAAATGATTTGCTAAACTTGCACCGAAAAGAAATATGTTATGCTCGCCTAACAAATTAAATTAGGTAATCTATCATATTGCTTAATAAATGAACTATTTTTAATAGAGTAACATAATACTCGTAAAAACCCATTATTTAACTAATTAAATCTCATTATGAAGCAGAAAATTCTACTTTCTCGCGTACTACTGGCTGTCAGTTTGTTACTGGCCAGTCAGAGCCTGTTGGCCCAGGGTGTCACAACTTCCGGTATGAACGGAAAAGTGGCAGATGAAAATGGGGCCGAATTACCCGGAGCAACTGTGATAGCCATACACGCACCTACTGGTTCTAAATATGGTAGTGTCACTGATGTTAATGGATTCTATAGGATTCCAAACATGAAAGCAGGTGGGCCTTATAATTTGACTATCTCTTTTGTAGGATTTGAAAACTTTGAACAACAAGGTGTCTATCTTACCTTAGGGCAAACGTATAAACTGGATGCCACACTTGCCTCTGGAGCCACTGAATTGCAGGAGGTAATTGTCTCTGCTGCAGAGGGTGAAATATTTGATGGAAACAGAAATGGTGCAGAAACTTCCATTTCGCAAAGAGAAATAACCTCAATGCCTAATGCTTCCAGGTCACTGAATGACTTCACCAGATTGACCCCTCAGACCACATTTACTGCTACAGGAGGTTTATCCATTGCAGGAACTAACAATAGATATAACTCTATATTTATTGACGGTGCCATGAGCAATGACGTATTTGGACTCGCTAGTAATGGACAAAATGGAGGTCAGCTGAATGGATTGTCTCTGATCAGTATAGATGCTATGGAGCAGATCCAAGTGGCGGTTTCGCCTTACGACGTTACACAAAGTGGATTTACTGGAGGTAGTATCAGTGCAGTTACCAGAAGTGGAACTAATGAGTTTGAAGGCTCGGCTTATTATTTTATAAGAAATCAGAGTTTAGCAGGAAAGACGCCGGGATTCCTGGAAGTGGACGGTGAGGATAGGGAAAAGTTGGATGATTTTACAGCTAAGACTTACGGAGCCAGACTAGGCGGTCCAATAATTAAAGACAAATTGTTTTTCTTCATTAATGCAGAGATTCAACGTGACGAAACGCCGCAGCCTTTTGATTTTGGTACGTATAGCGGAGGGGTGAGCGAAGCAGACGTACTTGCATTAGTAAGTCAACTTAATGCTTATGGTTACGATCCCGGAAGTTATGAGGACGTGGTCCAAAGACTTGAGGCAGAAAAGTTCTTAGTAAAGTTTGATTGGAATATCAACGACAAGCATAAGTTAACTGCGAGACATAGCTATAACAATGGTGAAAATTTTTCCCCAAGCAACTCCAGTTCATCAAGAATTAGATTTGCCAATAGTGGCGTATTCTTCCCATCCAAAACACATTCCTCTGCACTGGAATTGAACAGTAATTTTGGAGACAAATCCAATAAGTTGGTAATCGGTAGAACCAGCGTGAAAGATAACAGGGATCCTTTAGGAGCAAATTTTCCTTATGTGGATATTAGCTCTGGTGATATCGAAGCAGGCAGCGAGCAGTTTTCAACCGCTAACCTTTTGGAGCAGGAAATATGGACTTTGACGGACAATTTTAATTTGTACAAAGGCAGGCATACTTTGACTTTCGGAACACACAATGAGTTTTACGATATCAATAACGTGTTCATCCGTCAAAATTTTGGCTCTTACAGGTTTGCAGATATTGCCGGATTTTTAGCCAATACTCCTACACAGTTTGACAGAAGTTATTCGCTGATAGATAACGTGACGGGTGATGGTACGTCTGCGGCAGCAGCTTTCAAAGCCATGCAGATTGGTTTTTACGTTCAGGACGAAATCCAGGTCAATGATCAATTAAGGTTGACCGGAGGACTTAGAGTGGACATCCCGTTCTTCTCAGAGGATCCTGCAGCCACCGTAGATTGGGCAACAACAAAAGCGGCCATAGAAGGATTTGGATACGATCTGAAAGGGGCCGAATCGGGACAAGCACCTGGTGCTCAATTGTTAATTGCGCCACGATTGGGATTTAACTACGATGTAAACGGAGATCAAACTACTCAGCTAAGAGGAGGTTTGGGAATATTTACAAGTAGAATTCCATTTGTCTGGCCTGGAGGAATGTACAACAATAATGGCGTATCAGTAGGAGGAACACGACAATTTGCTGGTCTAACATTTGAACCAAATCCAAACAATCAGCCAACACTAGGAAGTTTTGGTGGAACAGATGCTACTCCTCAAGGTCAGCTTGATTTGTTTGCTTCAGATTTCAAATATCCGCAGGTATTCAGAATGAGTGCAGCTGTTGATCAAAAATTACCATGGGGTATGATAGGTTCGGTTGAGTTTATCTACACCAAAACAATCAACAATATTTTTTATGAGAATGTGAACTTGAAACCTTCCGTAGAAAATTTTGGAGGAACTCCAGATACGAGACCAATTTTTGATCGCGGAGATGAAATTGATTCTCGATATACCAGAATTCTACTTGGATCAAATACAAGTAAGGGGCACACAGCAAACTTTACGGTTTCCCTGACTAAGCCTTGGGAAAACGGATTCACAGCCGGGTTATCCTATAACTTTGGAACGGCCACTTCAATATTTGAAGGTACTTCATCGCAGAACTCATCACAGTGGAGAGGGGTCTATTCCGTAACAGGTAGAAATAATGCGCAGGTGGGTAGGTCTGATTTTGATGCAGGGCATAGGTTTATGCTAAATGCGTCCTACAGAAAGGAATATGCTGGTTTTGCAGCATCTACAGTGTCCTTCTTTCTCAACGCTCAGTCTGGAAGTCCATTCTCTTATACTTATGATAGTGATATTTCTAATGAAGATTCAAGAGAAAGAGCGCTAATGTTTGTACCAGCTAGTGCTGCTCAAATTGTTTTTGATGAAACTGACCGAACGGCTGCAGAGCAATGGGCTGACTTAGACGCTTACATCCAAAATGATGATTACTTGAAAAACAGAAGAGGACGATACGCGGAGAAAAATGAAGCGAGAACACCTTTTACGGCTGTCATGGATGTGAAATTTATGCAGGAGTTTTATCTTGAATTAGCCGATGGTAAGCGTAATACACTACAAGTTACTTTCGACATATTCAATTTTGGGAATCTCATAAATAAAGATTGGGGTAGAAGATACGGGGTACCTAATGGAGATGAGACATCTGTTGAACTACTTAATTACGAAGGTAATATCACCAACTCTTCAGGTGAAACAGTACCAACGTTTTCATTCCCTGACGGCATAAATGAAAAGCAAGATATTCTTACGAAAGACGATTCGGGTCTTATAAGCTCAAGATGGCAAATGCAATTGGGCGTTAGATATATCTTTGGAAAATAAGGTTTAAAAATCAATAATTGAAACCTCCTTGATTCATCAGGGAGGTTTTTTTGTGCCCGTTCGTGTAACTTTCGCTATACTTATTCATGAATTCGGGCTAATATCGCTCTAGTTCGAAAACAGATTAAACTTCCAACCCATGATAATTAGAATCTTCTCTATACTGTTGTTCATTATCCTTCATATCTCCTGTGAACAAAAAACAGCAGAAACACCGCCTTTTGAACTAGAGGAAAAGACTATAGCCGAGCTTCAACAAATGATGAACGAAGGAACCTATTCATCAGTAAAGATTTGTCAATTGTATATAGATCGAATCAAAACTATAGATCAGGGTAAAGATGGTTTGAATTCGGTAATCGAATTGAACCCTGATGCCTTGGCTATTGCAGAAGCTTTGGACCAGGAACGTGCCAATGGAAAGGTGAGGGGGCCCCTACACGGTATTCCTGTAATGATAAAGGATAACATCAATACCGGTGACAAAATGGAGACCACAGCGGGTTCATTGGCCCTAATAGGAAGTGATGTTCAAAAAGACGCCTTTATCGTAGCCAGACTGAGGGAGGCTGGGGCTGTACTTTTGGGCAAGACCAACCTTAGCGAATGGGCAAATTTCCGATCTGAAAGATCTTCAAGCGGATGGAGTGGTCGTGGCAGGCAGACGAGAAACCCTTATATATTGGATAGAAACCCCTGTGGTTCTAGTTCGGGTTCTGGCGTGGCGGCTTCAGCCAACTTGTGTACCCTTACCATCGGTACTGAAACCAACGGATCTATTGTCTGCCCGTCATCATTAAATGGAATTGTAGGTATCAAGCCAACAGTAGGGCTTTGGAGCAGAACTGGTATCATTCCAATATCCAAGACCCAGGATACAGCCGGTCCTATGGGCAGAACAGTAGCAGACGCTGCCACCTTGCTGGGGGCTTTGGTAGGAGTAGATCAGTATGATGAGATGACACAGGATAGTGCTGCAGTGGTGCACACCGATTATACCCAGTTTTTGAACATTGATGGACTGAAGGGTAAAAGAATTGGAATTTTTAGAGGACCAATGGGTATGCATGAGAGAGTCGATGCCATCATGGAAGAATCTTTTGATGCTATAGAAGCTGCAGGTGCCATATTGATAGACTCGATAGAATTGGGAGAAATGCACTATTTAGGAAATGCCGAGTATGAATTGCTACTATATGAATTTAAGGATGGCTTGAATGCATATCTGGCTGATTTACGCAGTGATTTTCCTTATAAAACACTTGAGGACTTGATAAAGTACAATCTTGAGAATAGGCAACAGGAAATGCCCTATTTTCAACAAGAAATTTTTGAATTGGCTCAGTCAAAGGGAGATTTGTCAGATCAGGCATACAAAGATGCGCTGGCTCTCTGCCGGAAAATTTCAAGAACGGATGGTATTGATTTGGCGCTGGCTCAGCATAATTTGGACGCCATTGTGGCCCCTACAGGAGATCCGGCTTGGGTAACGGATAGAATAAATGGAGACAATTATAGAATATCGAGTTCGTCCATGCCAGCCATGGCCGGCTATCCAAGTATTACGGTTCCTGCAGGAGATGTTTTTGGACTACCTATTGGCATTTCGTTTTTCTCCACTGCCTACAGAGAAGCAGAACTTATTGCAATAGCCTATAGTTTTGAACAAAAAACACAAGCCAGAATAGTACCTAAATTATTGCCTACATTGGAATTGCCCTAGTACCAAACTATTAGCCCTTGTTCTTAGGTAAGAAGTCTTTGGTGAAATGTGCTCTTTCTTTTTCCTTGGAGAACATTTCCTTGTTGTAAGTTGCAGACTGACCTCGAGGGATAGACAAGGATTGCCATTGACTATCCTGGATCATTTTACCGATAAAAATAATTTGCCCAACATGATATGAATAGTGAGACAACTGTCTGTTAATAGCTTCGACCACTGTATGCCCCTGATTTCTGATATAGATTATTTTTTCTAAGTCTCCTTCTTCCAGGTTATCTATTGTTGACAATAGACAGTCCCACCCTTTGTTCCAAGTATTTTTTGTCTTATCAAAATCAAATTCCTCGGATTGAAACTCCTCGTCTCTGTTTCGCCATTGCTTTTCTCCATCAGAATTCAGAAAATCTGTCCACCTGGATAGCATATTGGATGATAGGTGCTTTACAAGCATAACTATGCTATTGCTCTCCTGGTTATATTGCCAGTTTAGCGCTTCTTCAGGGACTTGCTCGATTGTTTTCCAGCCCAGTTCTCTATTATACAGAAATTGTTTTTTAATACTTGAAATGTAGTTCTTTCTCATTTTTGACTATAAATAATTGTATTCATTGTAGTTTACTCTGTCATCAGTCTTAAGGTTATAGGAAAAAGCACTAATAAATTCGTAGTTCAAATTAAGTAAAATCACCAATTGTGCGCTATAATGTGATTGGGTAAATTTGGCACTCAATACTGATAACACAAGTATTAAACGTCAGGTATTTTTTGATGTATGGAAGAGACCTTTTATTTTTAGTCATACAAAAAGAACCACGTCAGCGTAAGGCTTAGCGGATACCAGGAAAATGCTTGGAACACCAAAAAAAACAAAATGGGTAATCTTATGATTGAAAAATTTACAGAGCAGGAAATGGCCGTGGCTGTTGAAATGATCAATAGGGGGCTTGATCGAGCAGCTGTTTCGTTGAAGATGATTCTAAATAGTGCGATAGAAGTCACTAATGTAGACTTTGAAATTGCGGTCCTCAATGACGAGCCACAGTATTCCAGTAAAAAGGATGACAAGATTCACATTTTGAGAACTGAGCTTGCCGGTGAGTTGAGAGGTATCTGCCATTTGATATTTACCAGCGACGAAGTGGAGAAAATATATTCAAAATGTCTACCGGAAAGTGTTATTTCTAGCGACAATTCAGATGCACAGATAATGAGACTGGAGCTTCTGAAAGAGATAGACAATATAATGGCTGCTTCAGTCATTACAGAATTTGCTAATAGCTTAGAGGTGGGAATTTACGGAAATGTGCCATCTTTGCACGTCATGGAAGCCAAGGAGGTGAATAAATATATTCATGCTGAATCCGTAACATTGAGTCCATTAATACAGTTTAGTTCTGTGTTTCATACTGATGACATTGATATTAAATCTGATTTTATTTGGCTGTTGGAGGAGGAGTTTATTCAGAAAATAAAAAACTTAGCATTAAAATAATAACTATATAAATACCACAACAATGGGCAAAAAAGTATTAGTCGTTGATGATTCAGCTTATATGCGTACCCTTATTAAGGATACACTTACGGAAGCAGGCTATGAAATAATTGGAGAAGCACCAAATGGAGAAACAGCGATCGACCTGGCACTAGAACTTAACCCTGATTTGATTACACTGGACAATATATTGCCAGATATGATTGGAACAGATATATTGAAAGTATTTAAGAGCCAAAACCTTTCTGCAAAAGTAGTGATGGTAAGTGCTGTTGGTCAGCAATCCGTGATCAACGAAGGTATTGAACTAGGAGCTGCAGACTACATAGTTAAACCCTTTACTGGAGACGACCTTATAGATGTCGTTAACCGAGTAGTTGGCTAGTAGATAATAATAAGAAAATGTATAAAACCATTCCAACCTCAGGAATGGTTTTTTTTATGACTCTATATAAAGGAAGTTTCTAAGTCTTACGCAATTCTCTTAAATCCAATATTCGGTTTTTTTACTCTTGAATTTGACTCTAAATCTGCTTTTTATTGCATTCTATTTGGCAGTAGAGAGGAAAAATGGAGAATGAAATATTGATAGGGAGCAATAGTGACCTTATTATTAAAAGAATAGGTAAGGAACTAAAAAAAATCAGCGAGACTTTGCATGTCAGAGTTATCAACGAGCTGGAAGATATAATTACGCTTCGGGAAAATCAGTTAGTTATCGTCGACCTATCAGTATATACTCCGGGGATCATCGATCGAATACAGTATTTTAAAAGGAAATTTCCGGAAATCGAACTCATCGCCGTAACCTACACTAATGATGAGATGATCGACCAGATGCTGGTTCAGCGTGGAATTGATCAGGTGGCCAGTACAGAGGAGTTGCCAGGAATAGTAAGACGACACTTGGCTACTTATTTCAAAACAACAGGTTAGGCGCCTTAGAGTGACCAGAGGAACTGAGCGAACCTTTTTAGGTCTTCCTCCTCCTTAAATTTCAATTTTTCTTTTTTGATATAGGCCTTAAGTGGGTTAGCCTTTTCATCGAATTGACCCAAGGTCTTAGATTTGAAATTCTCTAACGGATAAAGTTTTTGACTATCAAAAATCAGGAATTCCTTCTTCTCAGAGTAAATAGTATCTTTTACCCCAGCATCCACAGTAGCATTATAGGATGGGAGAAAAGTTTCCACAAACCTGTGACTAACTAACTTATTCTCTTCATCCTCAAGTAGTACCTCATAAAAACCCTTTCTTCCAAAACTCCTACCCATTTGGGTTACGTTTATAAGCTTAAACTCTTTTTGTTGATAAGAAAATTTTATTTCCTTGATCATATTAGGTGCGGCTATCAGGTTTTTATCATTATGATTAATCAAAACGATATTTCCCCTATAGTCGTATTTCGCACTAATCTTTTCTAATACGGTTTCATTGCCAAGCAGAAGACTGCAGCTTACAAACTCCTGTGGAAGGCAATAGTCATTGCGAGCCAGTACTTCTTCGTCGCTCAATTCGGTTGCATTGGTTTGGTTTCCAACTCCATAACTTAATACCTTAAGCCAGTCATCGATGGACCTGGACTCCTGTCCAATTGAAGGGTAGAAGAATGTTAAAACAACAAGTAGACCTACAGTGAATTTCATAATACCTCCGATTAGATTTTTGTTTTCGTGCATTAATATACTCAAAACAATTGTCCGGAGGATTTACTTTATTTGAAAGTTACTTATTCTGTTTCGCCCAGTTGTCGCGTAAAGATACAGTTCTGTTAATCCGCGGTTTGCTATCCGATGAATCCTTATCAATGATAAAATATCCCAGTCTTTCGAATTGAAATTGTGTGCCAGAAGCCATTTTGCCAACTGACGGTTCTACTTTAGCGTCTGACATGATGGTCAATGAATTGGGATTCAAGTGATTTTTGAAGTCATCGTCAATATCATTGAGGTTTTCTGTACTGAATAGTCTGTCGTATAGTCGTACTTCAGCATCTACAGCATGCTCAGCAGAGACCCAACCCAAAGTGCCCTTTACCTTCTTACCAGTGGTATCCTGCCCGCTTTTTGTATCCGAGTCATATTCAGCATAAACTTCTTCAACATCACCGGCCTCATTTTTCTTAAAACCGGTACATTTCACGATATAGGCATATTTCAATCGAACTTCTCTTTCCGGGCCCATTCTGAAGTATTTTTTTGGGGGATCTTCCATAAAATCGTCTCGCTCTATGTATACTTCTCTCCCAAACGGGATTTCTCGTTTACCGGCAGATTCATCTTCAGGATTATTTACTGCGGGAAGCATTTCTGTTTGCCCTTCGGGATAATTTGTGATAATTAGTTTGATTGGATTCAAAACACCAAGCACTCGGCTGGCCTTTTTATTCAGATCTTCACGAACGCTATGTTCGAGCAATGCTACGTCACTTACACCATCTCTTTTGGCTACACCAATTTTTGATGCAAAGTTTCTTATAGCGTCTGCAGTATATCCTCTTCTTCGGATTGCGGCAAGTGTTGGCATACGAGGGTCGTCCCACCCCTCTACATGGTTTCCTTCAACCAGTTCCTTTAATTTTCTTTTACTTACAATGGTATAGCTTAGATTCAATCTGGCAAATTCTGTCTGCTTGGAAGGGTACAAGTCCAATTCATTGATAAACCAATCGTACAGCGGCCTGTGTGAGGCAAATTCAAGGGTACAGAGTGAATGAGTAACCTTTTCTAATGCATCAGACTGCCCGTGTGCAAAATCATAAGTAGGATAAATACACCAATCACTACCTGTACGATGATGGTTGGCCTTTTTTACTCTATATATGACAGGGTCTCTCATTTGCATAATGGGAGAAGCCATATCTATTTTAGCTCGAAGTACACGAACACCCTCATCGAATTCGCCATTTTTCATGGCTTCGAATAGAGATAAATTCTCATCGATACTGCGTGCTCTATATTCACTTGGTTTTCCGGGTGCTGTGGGTGTACCGCGCTCCTCACTGATTTTCTCGGCAGAATTATCATCTACATAAGCTTTGCCAGATTTTATGAGTTGAACAGCGTAGTTATATAATTCTCCGAAGTAGTCTGAAGCATACAGCTCATTGTCCCAGCTGTATCCCAACCATTTGATATCTTCTTTGATGGAATTGATATATTCAATGTCTTCTTTCTCAGGATTGGTATCATCAAATCTCAGGTTGCATTTTCCATTGTACTTCTCAGCCAGGCCAAAATTCAGGCAGATGGATTTGGCATGACCGATATGCAAATAGCCGTTGGGGTGAGGAGGAAAGCGCGTATGAACTTGACCGTCATGCTTGCCCTCTGCCAGATCCTTATCGATCATTTGCTCAATAAAATTCAGCGCTTGTATTTCTTTCTCACTACTCATACTCATAAAATTTGGAATGCAATTTTAGTCAATTAATCTGATGCAATTTGTCCGCTGATTTGAATTGTTTTTAATCGGGTATGTGGTTGTACCCTCGAACCCAAACCCGTCAATTTCGGACTTGGCCTATTAGACCTGTTTCATTTGTTGAATGGTGGCCACAGGGTCCTCCGTATTAAATATACCTGAGCCAGAAACAACAACATCAGTTCCGGCATCAATCACGGATTTGAGATTGTCTAATTTCACTCCTCCATCTATTTCAATAAAAATATGCTCAAGATTTCTTTCTTTCAGAGTAGCCTTGAGTTTAGCAATTTTGTCAATACAAGATGGGATTAATTTTTGGCCACCGAATCCTGGGTTGACAGACATGATCAGTACAAAGTTCAAATCTGGTAAAATCTCATCAATACTGCTGAGTGGCGTATGAGGATTCAAGACTACACCTGCTTTTTTGCCTAATTCTTTTATAAGCTGAATGGTGCGATGCAAGTGTGGGCAGGTCTCTACATGTACACTGATCCAATCGGCTCCGGCCTTCGCAAAATCGGGAATATATTGATCCGGATTTTCTATCATCAAATGCACATCGATAGGCAACTTGGTGCATTTTCTAATATCCTTCAGCACCAAAGGGCCGATGGTAAGATTGGGTACAAAGTGGCCGTCCATTACGTCGTAATGAATGACTTCGGCTCCTCCTTTTTCGACCATTTCGATATCAGAACCAAGGCGTGAAAAATCTGCTGAAAGGAGGGAGGGAGCTATTTTTACTGAATTGGGCATGGGCTATATTTTTTTCGCAAATATAGGAGGCTCCAAAATAAGATACTTCCCCGCACAAATTTATTTATCCACGGATTCAAAAACTGGAGCCACTTGATTCGTATTGAATCGAATTGAATGAGTTTGAATGGCTTAAATGGATGCTTTCAGGTAGAATTGATTTGTCAAATCAAAATATCAAAGCATGAAAAAAACGTTTTTCTTATTTGCTCTGGCCCTCTCAGGGTCGATAAGCGCGCAAGTTATTCCTTTCGATTCCCCTGCATGGACCTTTAAAGGGAAAGGAGTGATTCAGGAATACTATGAGGGGAAGTCAGCCTTGTATTTAAAAGAGTCAGGAGCTCTCATCAGCGATGCTCAATTTAAGAATGGAGTCATTGAATTTGATATGTATTTCAAGGATTTATGGACGTTCTCGGGATTCTACTTTAGGGTACAAGATGAAGCCAACTATGAAGAACTCTATTTTCGACCGCATCGTCGTGGCAAGCCGGATGCTTATCAATATTGTCCAAAAATTAACGGAAAAGCGAGCTGGCAACTGTACCACGATCAACACAAAGGTGTTTTTACGGGAAATCCGGAATTCTATCCTGCCGAAGAATTACAGGGCTACAACGGAAAGATTGATTTGCCCTTAGATCGTTGGATGCATGTGAAATTGGTGGTAGCTGGAAACCAAGCGGAACTGTATCTGGACAGGGAAGAATCTCCAAGTTTCTTTATTAATGAGTTCAAGGGACCTGATGCTAAAGGCCCCGTTGGAATTTATACAGGCTGGGGCGGCGTACATTTTGCCAATTTTTCCGTGACAAGCAATGACAGTCAACGATTGTCAAGCGAGCGTAAGATTGTTTCGGAACCACTAGAGAATAGAATTGAATCATGGGAAGTCTCCAATACCCTGGAAGAAGCTAAAATTCAGCATGTACTGCTTTCTGATGAGCTTTTAGGCCAACTCAAATGGAAGAAACTGGCCAGTGAGAATTCAGGAATCACCAACCTTTCGAGAGTGGCTAGGGTCAAAGATGGAAAAAATACCGTGATCACCAAGCTGGAAATTCAAGCGAATCAAGATATGATTAAGGCATTTACATTAGGATATAGTGATAGAGTAGCTGTCTTCTGTAATGGACAGAAAATCTATGCGGGTACCAACGGGTATAGGACCAGGGATTTCCGGTTTTTGGGTACAATAGGGCTCTTTGACGAAATCTATCTACCGTTGAAAAAGGGGAAGAATGTGGTCTACTGCGCAGTGTCAGAAAGCTTTGGTGGCTGGGGTGTAATGGGCCAAATTGATAGAGAAGGAATTAGAATAAAAGGAGATTAACAATCAATAATTATGAATATGAACAACAAAATGAAAGTATCTGGTTTTGTACTAGCAATGGCACTGATCTTGAGTGTCGAAGTAAATGCGCAAGAGATTCGAGCCTTGGACAAAAGTCCGTTGGACCTGGCAGTCTTTCGTCCGGATGGAAGAGGAACCACACCGGCAGTTCGAATTATTTACAGTCGTCCGATGAAAAATGGCAGAAAGATGTTGGGGGATAAGGAGCCTTATGGGAAAGTTTGGAGATTAGGTGCCAATCAAACCACAGAAATCAATCTATATAGAGACATGACTTTTGCTGGGAAAAAATTGAAAGCGGGCAACTATACAATGTATGCTATTCCCAATGAGAATTCATGGACTATCATTTTCAATTCGAACCTCTACACTTGGGGAGCCTTCGACTATGATGCATCCAAAAATGTAATGACTATCGATGTTCCTGTGAAGAAGGCTAGCAAAACTCGTGAGGCATTCGGCATGGCATTCGATGGGCAAGGAGGAAATGGTAAGCTGCTGATGGCCTGGGAAGAGGTAGAAGTATTGATCCCGTTTTCCTATTAACCTGAGCTCAGGTTATTAAGACTGGGTTTATTTTGAGTAGGAGGAGAGTGGTCGGTTATGGCACTTTCCTCTTTTTGTTGACTTAATTCTGGTTTAAAATTGTTGATCAAATTCCCAGCTATTGTCATCGTTAGATAAGGTGAGATAGTCCACTTCTCCGGCGCCATCAAATTGATAGCTTATTCCCACCAAATGTCCGGGTTCCATCTGATATTTCGCCGAGTATATTTCCTGATCGTTGATATATATGCTCAAATGTTTGTTGAGACTGCTTATCGCAATTTTCTGCCAGTCATCCAGGGAAATGCCAAATGCAGACAAGTCATTTTTCTGGCCGGAGATGAAATTGTCCATAACCAGGAGATTTGCCTCTCCCACACAACCTGGAATCACAAAAGGAATTAAGAAGACGCCTTCAGAGAAATGCAATACCACCTTGGCATATTTACAGGCCGAAACCTTGTTGGCCATATCATACCGAATAGAGGTTTCAAAATTGAAATGGTCACCTGAGATATTTTTTTCCCTTTTATAATAATGAAAGCTCACCGGCTCGTAATGACGGCCTAAATGCTTCAATCCATTTTCGGATAATCTAAGTGCGCCGGTTTTAATTAAGTCCTTATCAGATAAATAGACAGGCAATGGGTTTGTGTTGATGGTGGATTGCCACCCTTCAGTCTCAATGTAAACGTCAGTTTCTTTGAGCACCACTTCATCGGCTACAAATTTTGATCTGAAATAGCCTGGATAGTAGTAAACACAGGTGGCTTTGGTTTGATCATTGGTAACATTAATGCGTTTTGATTTGTCCCAGGATTGTTGAATAACAAATTCTTTAGCTGAAAGCTCGGTCGCATCGAAGGAAAAAATAACAGTATTGGGCAGCCCGAAGGAAGAGTACTTGGCTTCGAATTTCAGATTTTCTGCTAATTTGGGGTTCTTGGCAACATTGGAGGTGATGATATACCAGCTGCTAAAACTAGCCATAATCACAAGCACCATTATAAGAGCAAATTTTTTCGAACGGATAACGAGAGAAGGTCTGGTTGGTTCGCCTTTTTTGTTGATTTCGCGCGCTCGTTTCAACGCAGACCAACTCGGGTAGTCAAGAAATTTAGCCAAAGCATCGAGCGTACTAATACTAGGCCGGTTGTCATATTTGACCTTTCCCCAAACTCGTTTAAGTGTAGTATGGCTGAGGTTTACACCGGTTTTATTAAAAATGATTTGGCTGAGCTCTTCAAATTCCTGATTTTCCCATTGAATAGAAGAACCCCAATTCAAGATACCTTCAATTTTTGTTTTGCAATAGTCCAGTGCCGAGTCTTGGTTCACGAAGTAGCGTATTTAGTTGATAGGTTGTATAAACTGGTATTTGCCGTTGGAGGTTGTATGATTTATTTGAGTGGCATAAAAAAGTACCCCGGCTCCCCGGGGTACTTCACTCATTATACCAAACTATGCTATTATCTTTATTCGTATTTCAATACTGTGGAAGGATTTGCAGAAGCCGCCTTTAATGATTGAAAACTAATCGTGATTAAGGCAATCACCAGTGTTCCGAATCCTGCTATAATAAAGGCCAGTGGATTGATGCCTATCCTAAAAGCAAAATTATTGAGCCAACTATCAATGGAGAGGTAGGCAAGTGGACAAGCAATCACAAATGCGATGGTGATCAACTTAGTAAAGTCTTTGGATAAGAGTAAAATGACTTGTGGAATCGTACTGCCCAGCACCTTTCTGACGGCAATTTCTTTTTTTCGTTGCTCAGCGGTGAATGAGGCTAGAGCAAATAATCCCAGGCATGCGACTACGATTGCCAGACCTGAAAACAAACTGGCTACTTTACTCAATTTGTCCTCATCCTTGTAGAGTGTATTCAACTCATCTTCAAGAAAGAAATAATCGAAAGGGCGGCCAGGTGCAAAGTGGTTCCATTTGTCTTCAATGAAAGCCAGTGTTTCTTTCATGTTTTCTGTATCAAGCTTGATCGCCAGGTATTTGATCAGAAGATTAAAATTTCGAGGATCATTTCTAAGTTGCAGGACCAAAGGCTCAATATTCCTATGCTTTGAAGCGAAGTTGAAGTCTTCAACCACACCGATAATCTTACCGTTCCTTCTGCCGTATTCAAAAGGTTTACCTACTGCTTCATCATCTCTCCATTTCATTCTTTTGCACATGGCCTGGTTGATGACTATGGCTGCGGTGTCATCAGAAAGTATGTTTTCTTTAAAGGGCCGGCCCTGTACGATATCCAGACCGAAAGTTTTGAAGAAATCGTGTTTCGACCAGAAAACTGAAAATAGCGTTGATCGCTCCATACCTTCAAATCTGAAGTTATCTCCTTGATGTCTGGCACCCAGTGCATCTACTACAGCAGTCATATGCTTGATGTCGTTGCGCCTGAGAATTTCATTTTTAAAAGCCTCATATTTTTGTGCAATTGGCGTTCGCAGTGCGGATACATACAAGACTTGTTCTTTATCAAACCCAGTGTCGCTTTGTCTAAGGAAATCCAATTGACTCGTGGCTACTGACGTGCCAATGATCATGATTATGGAGATTGAAAATTGCAGAATGACCAAGGTTTGTCTTAAGTGACCACCTTTTCCTTTTTGTTCTCCCTTCAGTCCTTTGATTGGAGAGAATGAACTTAAAACAAAAGCAGGATAGATGCCCGCACCTATTCCGATGAGCAGAACAACAGCCAAAAGCCCGAGTAAGATCTGTGGTTGGATAAGCATAGCAAAACCAATTGACTTTTCTGTAAAAGCATTGAATGAAGGTAGAATAATCCAAAAGAACAGGAGCGAAACCAATACGGCTATACCTGTAATAATGATTGATTCGAGCAGAAACTGAGTGACCAGATACCTTTTTTTACTTCCAAGGGTTTTCCTAATACCCACTTCCTTTGACCGCTTGGCCGACTTGGCTGTGGATAGATTCATATAGTTGAAACAGGCTATGAACAAGATCAGCCCACCGATGATGGAAAACACGTACACGTTGTTCTCACTGCTATTGGGTTGAATTTCAAACTCCAGATCAGAAGTCAGATGAATATCGGTAAGCGCCTGCAATCTCATAACCACATCTCCATGGAGAAACTCGGGGAAAAATTTGAGAATGAAATCAGGGAACAGCTCTTCCAGGTCAGCTGGTGTGCTCCCATCCTTGAGCACCAGATAGGTCCAGCATGGATTCCAGTACCAGGTACGCGGCAGTCTGCCATTGAAGCTTTGGCGTACCGTCGACATCGACCCGATGAAGTCAAATTGAAAATGCGTATTGAGCGGGGTATCAGCCAATATACCCTTCACAATCAAATCCCGTTCGGCCTGAAAACGAAGAATTTTACCCACTGGATCCTGATTGCCAAAGTATTTTTTTGCCATCGTCTCGGTGATAAGCAGTGAGTTCGGCTCATCCAATGCCGTTTCTTTATCACCCTTGACTAGTTCAAAATCGAATACATCAAAGAAGGTAGAATCCACAAAGAAAATCCTGGTTTCGTTGAAAGCCTTATTAGTTTCTTTGTTTTCCAACATGAGTGAAGGAGACTGATAGTCAAAGAATCGCACTTGTGTCTCTACAATCGAAGGAAACTCTGAATTTAATGTAGGGCCAACCGGAAAGGGTAAACTGGATGATCTTTCGCCGGCACTTTCGTCAACCATAAACTCGTTGATCCGGTATATGCGATCTGCTTTACTGTGCATGCGATCGTAGCTTATCTCATCGCTGATATAGATCATGATGAGCAGACAACAGGTAATACCTAACGCCAGGCCGAGAATATTAATGGCGCTGTAAAACTTGTCTCTAAAAAGGCTGCGGAAGGCAACAATGAAATAGTTTTTGAGCATGGTGAGTAATTTTTGAGTTTGGCTGTAAATGTCAACGGTTCAAACCCAATTGTTATGCTGGTTTTACACGAATGGTTGATTCTGAGGGTCGGAAAGTAGAAAATGAAGTACAAATTCCATGAGCGGTATCCTTGAGCCTACTCATCTAGAGATGATGTAAGCCAATGAATAAATCCGAAAGAGGTGGGACAAAAACTAGAGGCTGACTAAACTGCTTCAATGGCTTGTGGAGCACAAACCAGTATTGCAGTGAGATCCGTCTGATCTCACTGCTATCTACTACTTACTGCTGCGTGATTAACTAAACCACATGAATTGAGAGTAATCACACGACCGGAAAACCAAAACCGGAAGTGTCTCTCAATGTTTTGAATGCCGCCACTTCGTACTGTCGGTGCACCCTGTACTCACCTAAATTCAAAACCTTAGATTGTGCTACAGGATAAAATACCCCCAGGGCCGAACCCCCGGGGGCTACAGGTAAATCATCGGTGCAGCTTGCCAGGTCAACAAGTCTCAGTGAACATGGTCCGTGTGACACGATCCGATCAATGTGATCCGATCTGGACGATCGTACCGATTCAACCGAGTGAACTGCAGGTGATGAGTGATGATTACCTGCTATAGGCAGGGTTGAAAGTTGCTATACTTCCCTGCCTGACATATGAATCTTTGATTTTACCAAGGTTCCCGATAGGGAATATGATCTATTGTTCCTTTCATTGATTAATAGGTTAGAATTAAACATTTTTTCAGCTTAAATTTTTCTCAAATGAGCTGTGATCAATCAATTTGCGTAGTTGTCTGATTGAATGAATATCCGCTTGTTATTTCCCGGCGCAGGGAACGCCAGGTAGTAAAAGACCTTCTTAATGATGAGGCATTACTCATCCTTAAGATGCCAGAATAAATCCGACAAGGATTCATGCGCTTTGCATATATTTACTTTTAAGGTCACGACAATATTAAACGTAATTACGTTAAAAACAAACTTATTCACGATATTTATTATGCCATTTAGTGGAAGACTTACCGAAGTTATTGATAGTCAGTTCGATGGAAACAAAAGGAAATTCTCTAAAAAAACAGGTATCCCGTACACATCGGTTGTTGAATTTGCGAATGGGGTAAAGAGTGACCCAAAACTTTCGTTTTTGGTGAAAGTTCTTGAGGTGATTGGATATGAAAATATTGTGTGGCTGACCAACGGATTTGGAAAACTGAAGAATCAGAAGCTACAAGCCAAAGTAGCAGATAAGATGCTTGAAGAAGACCCGGAGGCCAGTGCTATCAAACAAAAGGAGCTCGAAGCTATGATAAGCCAGCTTAAGCAAAATCTGGACGAACGTGGAAAGATGATCAAAGTCCAGGACGAGCTGATCGAAAATCTTAAGAAAAACAACTGAACCCTTGACTGTTTAAGACAATAGCATATCCTGATCTTTTTTGATCTTCTTCATCCATTCTGCATTTTCCTTTTGTTTGATCTTCATGTATTCGTCAAACTTGCGCATATCGCTAGAGCGTCTATTTAACTGAAAACGCACCCTAAAATACAGAAATAGAACGAACAAGAGTAAAACGGCAATCGCACATACAAGTACCCAGAGCGGAATGGTCTCCCGACTTGCTTTTTCATTTTCGGCGAGTTCAAGACCTTCAAGTCGGTAGCGAAGATCTTTTGTTTCCAATCTTTCTCTAGCGGAAAGAATAGGAGCAACAGTATTAGTAAACAAGCCTATATAGTGTATTAAACTGTCTGAATTCGATTTAATATCCAGCATGTTTTTGACATGATCGAAAGCGACAACAATTTCTTCCAAGTCAACTTTTCCTTGATTGAGCTTAACACTTCGTATAAAATACTCAGAGGCAAGTTTGTAATTGCCTAGCTTGTTATGAAGCTTACCTAAATTATTAAAGGTAACAGCAATTTGCACGTCGGTCAAACCTGGATGCTCCAGTGATTTTTCTAAAAACTGCTTTGATTTCTTGTATTCTTCTTGCTCAAAATAGATATCCCCGAGGTTGTTATAAGCTTTTCCTTTTATTACATCCTCATGTTTAGTGCCTGTAGCTGAATTTATGGCCATCCAATTGTGTTCGATGGCAAGTTGTTCATTACCTACTAATTGTTGTACTAAGCCAATTTCCAATTGTATGCTCAGGAATTTATTCAAATCTTGAATTTCTTGTCCCAGCATTCTAGCCTCAAAAAGGTATTTAAGAGCTTGCTCATAATGGCCTAGCCGTTTATTTGATTTTCCAACACCATATAAATCGTTAATGACTTGTTTTTTGACACGGGACAATTTGGAGTGCGTGAGTGCTATATTAAAGTAATCCTTGGCATTATTGTAGGATTCTAGTTCATAAAAAACCTGTCCTAAACGATTAGCTGATTTTGAAACGTAAAGCTCATCGCCTAATGAAGAGAAATATTGTTTGGCCTTTTTATAGTTATTGTAAGCAAGTTCTAATGAATCTTGATTATGAAATACATACCCTTGCAAGAAATAGGTAAGAGCTAATTCGGATGCGTCAGTTGTTGATGATAGTATAAAATCGGTTAACTCTTTTACCTCAGCGTACTTTTCTCTCTTATATAACTTAAGTGCTTGCTGATAATTTTTTGAGCCGTGATAAGGAGTATCTTCTGCACAAGAAAATAAAAGTGATGCTGATAAAATAGCAATGGTTAGGTTTTGCATAGTATTAAAAGTTTTCTATCTCAAAAATGCCATTTAGTGCAGAAATACCCCCAATCTACTATTAGGTTTAAGGCCCATCATCAATGTCACCTCCGCCGATTTGTCCACCGTCTGCGTTCTTTTCTGGCTGAATATTATTGGCGGCATTTTCAAACACCTCTTCTTCTTTATTCTCACAGGCTATCGCCAGTAAGAATGATGCTGCTAACATTAGTGTTGTGATTTTTTTCATGGTTTTAATTTTAATTTAAGATTTAGTTAAAAAATAAAACCAAGTGCTGAGAGGACTAAAATGGCAAATTTATAGCTTGAATGTACGTTTTGAAATAGGTAGTTGTACCTAAAATGATCATATAAACCTCTAGGTAGTTGACTCATTTTGGATTATGGTATCAATACCTATTGCACTTGGATGGTAGGATTTGTATTTTTGGTTTAATAAAAAATGTAGTTGCTATATATCAGGAAAAGCACAATGAATACTTGGTCATAGGTGTCAGCCATGCAAATCGCAAAATCTCTCATACCTCTACCAGACGAAGTTTTGTGCTTTTCTTTTTATTTTGCCAATCGCTGCGCTGATGGCTTTCGCTAAATAAGGTAGCAGTATTTCACCAATCAGGCTGCTGTCTTTCCCTTTCCTAGCTCGTTTATTTGGGTATCAATCCATATTACTGGACAAACGTCAACTTTCACATTTTTAATTATCTGAAAGACGATAACGCTATTGAACTGAGGAGCTTTTAGGGTGACGTAAACGTATTATCAAAATGATGGCTAGTAACCTTTCTGACTACTCGATATTAGGTTCATTTTCTTAAAACAAAACCTTGGAAAATCTAAAGTTTGCCTGGTTTAATCTTTTGATCTCAGGCATAGGTATAAATACCTAGATAAACCTCCAAATTCTAGGCGCTCGGCCTATTTTGGATTCCAGTATCAGTACCTATTGCCTGGAAATGGCTATACATATAGCTTTGAATAATTAATTTTTCTCGATTTCGCTGCTTAGTGAACAAAGAGAGAAAAGCACAAAACAGTCTCATTAGGTTTGAAGTTCGAAAGCACTATTTAACCGTCTTGCTTTACAACTTAGCCATCCAAATCCAACCTGTTGAGCATTGTGCTTTTCTCCTTTGATTTTTTATCTCCCACGGCCTTCTACCTCAATCCTTTTCACCTCGTCATTGCGAGGATTCCTTGGAGAACACCAATGAGATAAAGAAACTACCTGAATATGAGGCAATCCCCATCGGCCTTCTTCTACAATTCTTCAAAGCATTAGACATCGAATAATGAGATTGCCACGCATCGCATTCGATTAGCATCGAATTGCAATACTCGCAATGACGGAAAGAAGTTTATGGCAATCTCCTTCAGCCTTCTTCGGCAAGTTGATTAGCATCCAAACCAAAACTTATTACTTTTAAAGGCCTGTTTTATCAGCATTCTGATATGACATTTTTTAGAGGAAAAGAGCAAAGCGAAGGAGAAAATAAAACTAATAAATGAATGAGATCGATTGTCCTTGTGGATCAGGGAAGAAGTATAGCACGTGCTGTAATCCAACAATAAAGGGCCAAACGGCCACTACGGCACTGGCACTCATGAGATCAAGATATACAGCCTATCAATCCGGACAAGCAGACTACTTATACGAAACTACTCATGCGAGGCACCGTGCTGAATATAAAATAGATGAGATCAGGAAATGGTCCGATGAAAACACCTGGACTAAATTAGAGATTGTAAGCGTCGAACATGGTGGCGCGTCTGACGAGAGAGGTGTGGTAGAGTTCAAGGCCTATTTTAGAGATAGCAAAGAGAAGATTCAGGTGCATCACGAACGATCTACCTTCTTAAAAGAAGACGGGATGTGGTATTATTTGGAGGGCGATATCAATCCGCAAGAAGTGGATTTGATGAAGAAGATTACCAGAAATGACCCTTGTCCCTGTGGAAGTGGAAAGAAGTATAAAAAATGTTGTGGATAGATAAGGATCAGCTACCCACTTATGGGATGCTTATACTGACAAATTAAATCTGTTCATTTAAATTGGAGTCCAAACGAAAGAAGCACTAACTCAAAAAGATCTGTTCTAATTATATGAAGGTTTGTATTGCCGAGAAACCAAGCGTAGCTAAGGAAATTGCACAAGTCATAGGTGCTTCTACTCGCATGGATGGCTATTTTGAAGGCAATGGCTATCAGGTGACCTGGACCTTTGGACATTTTTGTACGCTTTATCCACCTGAAGACTACAAACCACATTGGAAGCGTTGGGACCTCAATACGCTGCCCATGCTCCCGGATCGCTTTGAAACGAAGATCATGGATGATGGCGGAGTGAAAAAGCAATTCGGAATTATTAAAAAATTACTCAACAAAGCGGCGCTCGTGATCAACTGTGGTGATGCAGGACAGGAGGGAGAGTTGATTCAAAGGTGGGTGATCAAGCAGGCCAGCTACAACGGTGAGGTGCAAAGACTTTGGATTTCTTCACTCACCACAGAGGCGATCAAAACCGGGTTTAAAGACCTGAAACCTGCCGAAGATTTTGACAATCTATATTATGCAGGTAGCTCCAGGGCCATCGGAGATTGGTTGCTGGGTATGAACGCCACCCGATTGTATACTTTGAAGTATGGGGGATTCAAGCAAGTGCTTTCCATCGGACGTGTACAAACACCCACACTCGCCATGTTGGTCAATCGTCATCATGAAATAGAAAATTTTCAACCCAGGCCTTACTGGGAATTGCAAACCCTCTATCGCGACACAAAATTCAATCACACAGAAGGCAAGTTCTTTACGAAAGAGGATGGAGAAAAACTCCTTGATCAGGTAAAAGGAAAGGACCTGGTGATCATGGATGTGGTAAAGAAGGAAGGCAAAGAATATGCACCTAAGCTATTTGACCTGACTAGTCTTCAGGTGTTTTGCAACAATAAGTTTGGATTTACTGCCGAGGCTACGCTAAAGCTGGTACAAAGCCTCTATGAAATGAAGGTGGTTTCCTACCCCAGAGTAGATACCACATTTCTACCCAACGACATGTACCCCAAGATTCCGGGTATTTTGAAGGGACTTTCAGCCTATACGTCTTTTACTGAATCCATTTTGGGAGGAACCATTCGTAAATCGGCCAAGGTATTCAATGACAAGAAGGTCACTGATCACCATGCCATCATCCCTACCGGAGAGGAGAAGCCGCTGAATGGAGATCAGCAAAAAGTATATGACATCATCGTCAGGCGGTTTATAGCAGTCTTTTATCCGGATTGTCAGGTGGCTAAGACTCAGGTAAGTGCTGAAGTAGAGACTGTCAAGTTTGTAGCTAAGGGAAAAGAGATTCTGGATGATGGCTGGCGGGTTCTATTTCCAAAGGAGAAGAAGAAAAAAGAGGAGGAGAGCGACGACGATGAAAACAAAGAAGAGGAAGAAAACATACTGCCTTCGTTTGCGAAGGGCGAGCAGGGTCCTCACGAACCTTCTTTTATAGAAAAAACCACCAAGCCACCAAAATTTTATACCGAGGCTTCGCTACTTCGTGCCATGGAGACGGCAGGTAAGCAAGTAGAAGACGACGAATTGAGAGATTTGATGAAAGCTAATGGCATTGGCAGACCGTCCACTCGAGCGAATATCATTGAAACGCTTTTCAGAAGAAAATATACCCAACGCAGAAAGAAACAAGTGATTCCCACAGAGATGGGTATCCAGCTCATAGGTACCATTCAGAATGAACTACTCAAGTCCGCAGAGCTCACCGGACAGTGGGAAAAGCAATTGAAAGAGATTGAGCAAGGTGAGTTTAGCGCGAAGTCATTTATTGTTAACATGAAAAAAATGGTGGATGACCTGGTATATGAAGTCCGCATGGAATCCGGTAAGCCAAGATTGGAGACAGCATCCGAAACCAAGGCCAAAAAAGCACCAGTCGCCAAATCAAAGACCAGTCTGATTGGCATGACCTGTCCCAAATGCGCCAAAGGAACCATTCTTAAAGGACAGGCTGCCTATGGCTGCAGCGGATGGAAAGAAGGATGTGATTTGAGACTGCCTTTCGTTTTTATGGAAAAAAAATTGACAGAGAAGCAGGTTCAGCGATTGGTAGAAAAGAATGCGACCACTAAAATCAAAGGCTTCGTTTTAGACGGACAAAAAGTCGAAGGCATACTAAAGCTCTCAGATTCGTTTGACATCCAATTCGAGAACAAATCTCCTATGCCAATCAAACAAAAAGGAGACATGCCTGCCTGCCCCAAGTGTGGCAAAGGCACCCTGATCAAAGGCCAGACCGCCTATGGCTGTAGCGATTGGAAGTCAGGCTGTGATTTTAGATTCACCTTCGACGATATTAAGACGAAAGCGAACGGCAAACCTTTATCCAGGGAGTTGGTTTTGGAAATTATCAGCGGAACCATTTCTCGATAAAACCAGGTTCATTGCTAGGAGAATAATTAGACCTTCTAGCACGAGTTTTCGTGCAATGGAAACGTCGGTGTGTCCTAGTTAGGTCTTCAATCTTCTTTCATTCCATGAGGATAAGAGCTGGAACTCCGATTCGCCAATTTGGCTATTTGGTAAAGTAAACATTATATTCACCGAAACGCAGGATTCGTACAAAAGCGTTAAAAGCTATTTGGTCACCATGAAGTTATTCCATCTATTATTTATACTTCCTCTCTTATCTGTCGCTAATTCAGATTTGAATATTCATGATGATTGGATACCCATCAGGTCTGAGGTAATGTCAATTGAATGCTTTAGTCCGAAGGATGAAATTCAGATAATTAATAGCAGCAAGCAATACAATCAACTCAGGTGGGATAATCAATGGCCTGCCAGGGAATGTGATTCATACATAGCTCCGCAAATAGATTTTAGCAAATGGACGCTCATACATGTGACAGCGCACTTAGGAGGATCTCCCCCAAAAACGGCACTCCGAGTGATGAAAAACGAAGAATCGGGAAAAGTGAAGGTGATATTTACAGCGACGCAAACTAATAATGAGAGGAACTTACAGGTGGCAAAGAAGTGGTACATTATAGAAAAGTGTGAATCTGAAAATATTAACATTGAGGTAATTGTAAATTGATTCCACTAGCACAATTGAGTGCTACGGGAACGTGAGCATATGCCCACTGAACTCTCTATCTTCTACTACTCATACCTTTTGACCTTATACCCAAAAAAAACTATTATTATAATTGTTGTCTGTAAGTATGACTCATTTAATAATTTATGGAAAAACTGATTTCATTCTTTAATGATATTATTCCGCTTTCTGAAAAGACTTTGAGCTTAATGGGTGAGCACTTCACTTTTGATGTATTGAAAAAAGAGGATTTCTTTATTAAGAAAGGACAGTTTGCAAAAGAAATTGCTTTTTTGGAAACAGGTATTGTCAGAGCTTTTTATGTCAACAGTTCGGGCAAAGAATACAATAAGCAGTTCTTCTCTTCACCCTCAATTATTGGTTCGTATGCGTCATTAATCA
This sequence comes from Reichenbachiella sp., assembly GCF_039944555.1. Classification (GTDB taxonomy): domain Bacteria; phylum Bacteroidota; class Bacteroidia; order Cytophagales; family Cyclobacteriaceae; genus Reichenbachiella. Next base: position 267,492 of record NZ_JBDUYN010000001.1, read on the forward strand.
GCAAACAAAGTAACCAAGTGGCCCAGCAGGCACTTACTGATTGTAAAATTTGGAGAGCTCCATTTCATAAAATTGAAATTTTATCAGATGGGAATTATGAAATTGAACGATTAAGGAGAATTATTGCAGAACGGTATTTTCTAAATAATGAGAAAAAGGAACTTGAAATGGCCATGTTAGATGCTGACGAGCGCTATTTGATATTTCGTAATGAATACCCCGGAATTGAACTGATAATACCACAATATCATATTGCCTCATATCTTGGCATCTCACCGACGCAATTGAGCAGAATCAGAAGAAAATTGACTCAATAGCATTTCTTTACATATGTAAATGCATGCACTTTATTTATACTCTTTATTTACAATATGATTTTAATAGAAACATATTGTGATGAAAAATAAAGAGCTTACCACATTCAAAGTCATATTTATAACCGCGGCGTTATGGAATTTAATAGGAGCAATTTTTGGCTACTTCAATACGGCTTATACATTTAATGGATTTTTCGACAGAGAATTAACAGACCCACTTTATTATACCATTTATCAAGGTGCCTGGGGGACAACACTCGTCTATTTTATTGGCTACTCGATTGTTGCATATAATCCTGTTAAACACACAGGTATAGTCATTGTCGGAGGTATTGGTAAAGTTGGATTTGCCATTTCCCTATTCAAATTTTATTTGGCAGGACTTGCCAATTCCGTTGTTTTCATAGTGATCATAGGAGACTTTATCTTCTCGCTCCTTTTTGTGTATTACTTCGTTCAGCTATATAGGGCGAATGAAAAAATAGTTTAATAAATCAGGGTTATGCACCATAAGATTTTCATCTTATTTCTGATTATGTCTCCCCTTTTTGTGCATCAAGGTTATGCTCAAAACCCGTGGGAGATTGATAAAAACAAAGATGGAATAATAGTTTATACAAGAATTGAAAGGGATTCTGATTTTAAGTCTTTTAAAGCTGTTGTGAAGGTTAATGCGACTACCGATAAGATATTAAAAACCTTCAAAGACGCAGACAATTATTCAAAATGGTATGGTTATACCAAAACGTCACAACTCATAAAACAAGAAAGAGACACTCAATTTAATTATGTTGAAACCATATTTCCTTGGCCTTATCGGAACAGAGACATGGTTTATCGAATGTCAATAAGTAGGTTGAATCAGGCAACAACAAAAATATCCCTAAAAGGAATTCCAGAATATATTCCTGATAAAACAGACATAGTAAGGATGAAAAAGGCTGAAGGATACATACTACTTAATGCTCAAAATGGAGACAGTACAGAAATAGTTTACATATTTCACTCCGAACCAGGTGAGAAAATCCCACTCTGGTTGGCCAACAATTCAATAGCTGAACTTCCTTTCAAAACATTGATGGGTTTAAGAGAAATTCTCGAAGAAGAAAACCACTGATCTATACGAAGAGGTCTATATTATTGATAAATTTAAGCAAACGCCTGAGTGGTAGATTGCCATAGTTATAGCTCCTTTATCGGGCAGGATTGGGATGTTCAGCCAGAGTGTCAGGATGAGTTTCGTCACACTAAACATACCAACAGGGTGAGTTATGCGGCAGGTGCCTTTTTGGAAATTAACTTCATTTAGACTTTTATGAAACTACTAGCAGTATTGACAATGTTTTCTTTTTATTCATGTAATCAACTTACCAACAAAGAAGTAGTGATTAAATTCAATGAAGCTGCGATGAAGGGATCTTTGGATGAATACTCAAGCTATTTAGACGAAGATGTTGTCTGTATTTTCAAAGACATTAATGATTCAATCTATAAGAAGGACATTGTTTCTAATCATAGTTTTTATCAATCCTATGAACCTTGGAATAGCATTACCTCTTTGATTCAGCCAAACGATTCCACAGTTGAAATACAAGTTCTTGAGTATGATAAATTACAGGCCATTTTTGAGCTAGACACGATAGCATATTTATACAGATATAACATTTCCAATTCTTTAATCATGAGAATAGAAATGGAAGGGATACTGGAATTGCAAAATGAATACCAAATAATAGACAGCATATACAATAAAAATTTATCTGAATTGATTGACTGGATTGCACTCCATTACCCAAAAGAATATGACCAGTTATCATCGATGGACTCCAATTCATCAAAAACCATTTTGGAATTGGCTATGACATGGAAAGAAGAAAATGCCAGATAGGAGCGTATCCCGCTGTCATTCTTCTAATCAGCACAACAACTTATACCCAAACCCCCTCACGTTGATGATCTCTACGCTGCCGTCTTTGGCGAGCTTTTTTCTGAGCTTCGTGATAAAAACGTCCATGCTGCGGGCATTGAAAAAATCATCAGTTCCCCAGATCTCACTCAACATGACAGATCGTTCGACCACCTCGTTGGGGGAGAGGGCCAGACTCATCAAGACCTCCGCCTCACGATGTGTGAGGAGCTGTTCTTCTCCGTGATAATGGAGTCTTTGTTTAGGGTAGTTGAACATATAGCCGCCGATCTGGATTTGCTCATCAACAGACTTTCTTTCTCTGCGCAGCAGTAGTTCTTTCACTCGGACGATCAATTCCTCCATACTAAAAGGCTTCTTGAGGTAGTCATTGCCACCCATTTCAAAGCCTTCTACCACATCTTTGGCCTGCGACTTGGCGGTTAGGAAAATAATGGGTGTGCGACTATCGATCTTTCGAATAGCTTTGGCCAAGGTAAAACCGTCTTTTTTTGGCATCATGACATCCAACACAAGAATATCCGGATGGAACTCCTGATATTTTCTAAAGGCCGTTTCTCCGTCTTCGCACCATTCTACACTGAAGTCCCGTGACTCCAGGCTCTCCTTCACAATCAGACCGAGTGCTGATTCATCCTCAGCCAGCAATATTTTGGGCTGCTTGCTCATGCCTTCATTGTAATTTTAAAGGTGGTCTCTCTATTCTTGCTGGTCGCAGTCAACTGGCCACCATGCTTTTCCACAATTACTTTGGCATAATAGAGCCCGATCCCATAGCCCTTTACATCATGTAAGTTACCTTGAGATATCCTATAAAATTTATCAAAGATCCGGGACAGCTCGTTTTTTGCAATGCCATTACCGTTGTCGGTGACGGACAGGCTAATCAGATCTTCCTCAAGCGCCAACTCGATCTCAATTTCATTGCCACCGTATTTGATGGCGTTGTCAATCAAGTTGGACACCACATGTTCAAAATGAAATGCGTCTATTTGTACACTTACAGGCGACCCCTCATGCCAGGCGATGTGTTTGCCATCTATAGATTCATAGCGGTCTATGACTTCTCTGATCATCTCATTCAGGTTGACCTTCTCGCGATTCAGGATTAATTCGTTTTCTTCCAAAGTGGCAGTTTCAAGCAGTTTTTCTACCATCTCATTCAGTTTGGTAAGTTGTATATTGGAGAGTTTGAGGTATTTGGATGTTTTGGCAAAATCTTGTTCGGTATTGAATTTTTCGATGGCTTCCAAAGCCGTACTCACTGTGGCGATAGGTGTTTTAAACTCATGAGTAATGTTGCTGATCAAATCATTTTTCATCAGATCAAGGCTTTTTTGATGTTGAATGAATCGATACAAATACATCAATACGAATACAATCACGGCAGCGGTAAGCAGTGAAACGATCACGCCACTCATTCCTCTTTTCAAAACCGCCAAAAAGCTGGGTTCGATAGTAAGCGCCACTTCAGTACCCGGTGGGAAATAAGCGGAGTTGGCGTAGATAGCAACTACTTCAGGAGATAAGTCAGTGATGCCATTGCGCTTAAGATCAAATACGACATCCACATCTTTTCTTTTCAATTCCTCTTCTACCAGGCTATCTAGTCTGCCATAATCCAGCGAATCAGCTTCCAGGGACATGGCTAGTTTAGAGGCTAACTTAATGAATCGACGTTCACCTAAGGCGAATGAGTCAGTATCATTGAATTTACTCACTACCACCATGTTCGTCTGATGCGTACCAATCAGAGAATCAATATTGAGCTTCACTTCATGAAGTTCCGGGGTACGGGTTCTTAATTTATAAGTTCGTCTGATAACAGAATCCTGAGTACCGGAATCAGGAAACGAACGAACGACCTTCTCATTCCATATGGATTGGTTCTGATCAATTTTTACAAAATGAACCTTAGCCAACTGCGTATAATATTGCTCTACGGCATTGTCGAGTGAGATTTGAACCTCTGAAACCAGGTGCTTCTTACTCTCTTCATAGTTACGCCAATTCCAATAGCCCTGCACCATCACCGTTACCAATATGGTAATCATGATCACCCATGACAAGACCTGAAATTTTCTATTGTCCATACCCAAAGATAAGAGGAATGGAGGGCTTTGGGTAGCGGTTAACACTCGTTAACACACGATAACAGTTTTCAATGGGTGTGTATGCTTGATTTGAAGAATAATCAAAACACACAGACATGCAAACATTATCAAAACTATTATTTCTTCTATTCGCATTGCTTTACCAACAGGTAGGCTTCGCGCAAAAAGGTGTTCTACAAGGCATAGCCACTTATAAAACGGCGGCCATGATTAACCTGGGTGGCGACAGTACCATGAGTCCCACGCAGCAGGAGATGATACAGCAACAAGTGAGAAAAGCCATGCAGCGCGAATACACACTGAGCTTTAAGAATCACGAATCGAACTACAAGCAGGTAGAGTCACTAGATAGACAAGAAGCAGCACAGGCTGGAGGCGTCATGGTCAGGGTAGCTAATAGTTCATCACTGACCTACAAAAACACAAAGAAAAAACGCTACCTGGAAGGTGCTGATTTGTTTGGCAAACCTTTTCTGATTGACGACGAACTGGAGTCTCGTGATTGGGCAATGACTGGAAAAACGAAGCAGATAGGTAAATACGAATGTCAGCAAGCAACCTACATGACTGAATCACGAATGCTGGAAGTAGACTCAGAAAGTGGCGAACCCAAAGAAATTATTCGTCAAGTGGAGGTTTCAGCCTGGTTTACCATGGATATACCTGTCAATCATGGACCGGATGATTTTTGGGGCCTACCCGGACTCATCCTGGAAGTCAATAGTGGCAACTTCACCATCATTTGCACCAAAGTAGTACTCAACCCACAGGAAGCCGTCGAGATCAAAGTACCAAAAGGAGGGAAGCCTATTTCCCGAGCTGAATTTGCCAAGCTGAGAGAGGAAAAGATGAAAGAAATGCAGCAACAATACAATGGTAATGGGCCACAAAGGCGAATGATAAGAGTCGGAGGTTGATAAAAATCGCATGAACAGGATAATAGTAATTCTCATAATGATGCTGGGGTGGAATCATTTCACCCTGGCTCAACAAACAGTAAACTTTTCAGGAGTTGTAAAGGATAGTCTGTTGCGTCCCGTTGAACTGGCTAATGTAGTGGCCTATCACGCGGAAACTGATCGAATCACGTCCTATGCGGTGACAGATGAGGAAGGTAGGTTTTATCTGAAACTGGAAGATGGCACGACCTACGTGATGCGTTCGACCTTCATTGGGTACAAAACCAGTCAGGACACCATCATTGGCCGGGCCAATGAAAACAACCCTTATGTGATCACGCTCAAGGAAAGCGTGAAAAAACTGCAAAACATTACCATTGAGGAAGAGTTTCCGGTGATGATTTCAGGAGATACTATTTCCTACAAGGCGGATGCCTTCAACAAAGGCAATGAGAGAAAACTGGAAGATGTGCTGGAAAATATCCCGGGGATAGATGTAGACGAAAACGGAGAAATCAAAATTCAGGGAAAAACAGTCGAAAAGGTACTCGTAGACGGTAAAGAGTTTTTCGAAGGAGATACCAAACTGGCGGTGCAGAATATCCCATCCAACGCAGTTGAGCGGGTGCAGGTGCTGCGAAACTTTTCAGATATATCACCCATGAGTTCCTTGGGAAACAACGAAGACCGACTGGCGATCAATATTCAATTGGCGGAGGACAAAAAGAACATGACCTTTGGCGATGTAGAAGCCGGTGTTGGATTGGATGGCAGGTATTTGGCGCATGCCAACCTGTTTCGCTATACGCCTAAATCTACCGTCAACTTTATCGGCGATGCCAACAATATTGGCCGACAGGCCTTTACACCCAGGGACTACTTCAGGTTTATGGGCGGTATGAGAAATATGATGTCGCAATCTGGTTCCAATTTTAGCCTCACGGACGACAATATGGGATTTATGAATCTCCAGAATGATCGAGCCAGATCGGTAGACACTGAGTTAGGAGCGCTCAACTTCAATTATGTCCCCAACAAAAAATGGAACCTGTCAGGATTCGGTATTGTATCCGGGGCACGTACTACCCTCCAATCACTGTCCGATCGCACCTATGTAAATGCCAATGAGACCAACAATAAGGAAATACTCTCTACGAGTGAATATCAGAAAAACGTGTCGGGACTGGCCAAGTTTAAAGCTAAATATACCCCCAATGCGGACACACAGCTGGAATATGAGCTATTTGCGAAGGGCAGCACGCTCACAGACGACATCAACAGAATATCGGACAATCTGGGTATTACCAATGTGATCAGCGATGAGGCAGATCAAAAACCAGTCAATGTCAGACAGCGCCTGGATGCCTACATCGGACTCAATGACAAAAACATCGTTTCTATGGAAGCGAGCTACGAGTACAATCGACAGAATCCATTCAGTAACTATACGTCAGACCGACCGCTTTTTGCCAGTACGCTGCCCATAGTGGATACCGATGGATATAATTTTCAGCAATCAAAAAGCATTGTAACTCATCAGCAGGAGTTTGCTGCCAATTGGTACTATATTCTCAACCGTACCAATCACCTCAACTTTAGATTTGGCAACAGTTATGTGAATCAACGGATGGAGACCAGCATAGATCAGGTTGGCAATGCCGCACTCGACAATGAGAATTACAGAAACAATTTCACTTATCTATTTAGTGACGTCTATGCGGGTGTCAACTGGAGATCGCGTTTAGGTAAATTCATCATTAATCCAGGCATCTACGGGCATCGATTCAGAACTACCGACAAGCAAGGTGATCTGGATTTGATAGCAGAGCAGGTACGTTGGCTCCCTGAGCTCACGGTCAATTTCGACATCCAAAGCTCTCAAACCTTACGCTTTAGGTACAACCTGGAAGCTCGCTTTATGGACGTTCAAAAAGTGGCACAAGGCCTCTTGGTGCAAAACTACAACAACCTGTATGTCGGTAATCAAAATCTCTCGAACAGCACTTTTCACAATTTCAATTTGAACTACACCAACTACAGTCTGTTCAGCCACTTCAGCATTTATGGCGGCTTGAATTATCAAAGGATACTTGATAATATCAACGAGTCGGTAGAATACGAAAACCTGGAGAGAATCAGTACATCCATCAATGTGATCGATCCGAATGAGATGGCCATGTTTTATGGAAATTTCGAAAAGACGTTCAAGAAGCTCAAGATCAGTACTGGTGCCAATATTTACTACTCGTCTACCACCAATTTGATCAATCAAATAGCCAACAAGAATGAGTCTTACACGCAGCAGTATGAGGTGTCGCTGGAGACGAATCTATTGCAAATGTTTACCCTAGAGTTGGGCTATGAGCGGACCAATAATCAGTATAGTAGTAGCAGCACATCCAACGACTACCTCAATGATCAACCTTTTGTGGATGTTGATATCAAGATCAGGCCCTGGCTCACCTTGTCGTCAGACTACAGGTACAACAACTATCGGGCAGCGGACGGCAGTAGCCAATCCACTTATGAATTTTTTAATGCAGCCCTTAGGGTGCAAAAGGAGAAGAGTCCCTGGCTATTCACCCTGCAGGGAACCAACTTATTGGATACAGAAGCCATCCGACGAGATAGCTTTTCGGACAACCTGGTAGGCACCTATAGCTATTTTGTGCAGCCTCGGTATTTCACCTTTTCGGTCAAGTATGATATATAGACGGTCAGGTTGAGGTTTTCTACTACCACCTTTTCACGTCATCATTGCGAAAACTCCTAAGATAATCATTGACCTCATGGGAAAACAACTATGGAGTTTGTGGCAATCCCCATCGGGTTCCTACTGCTGCGAAGAGTCTTGCCCATGATATTGAGATTGTCGCGTCGTTAAATTGACTTAGTAGTAAATTATTCTTCTCTCAAGGACGGTTTTGTATTTTATTTATGCAACCAAAATATGATTTCTACTGTCCTTTTTCCACCTCGTTATTGTAAGGACTCCAAGGGTAATCATCAAAAAGACGGATAATCGGCATAGAGTTTGTTGCATTGCTGCCGGGCCCTCTGCTGTATTATTTCATTGCCCATTTGGTGTCATATTTTTTTAAAAAATCTGTAATTAAATAGTAGAACTCATGAAACGCTCAATCACTTATTTTTTGTTCTTTGCCTTGGTTTGCTTTGCGCAAAATAGTTATTCCCAACTTCAGAAAGGAAATATCCTATTGGGAGGATCCATCGGACTCGGTAATTCTGAATATAAAATTTTGTCTTCGTCTCCCTCTAATTTTGGAACACAAAAAACATTCAGCTTCAACTTTAATCCTGAAATTTCCTATCTATTGTTTGAGCGTCTTTCATTAGGAATTGTGTTTCCGTTGTCCTACAGCAGAACTAAATTTTCTGATATAGACCCAACATCAAAATCAACAACTTATGCAGTTGGCCCTAAATTGCGATATTATTTCCCATTTGCTAATTGGGCGGTATTTCCGGAAGTTCATTACACCTTAGGACGTCAAATGCACAAGTTCTCAAACTATTCATTTACCAGCGGAAGTTTAGAGGACCAAAAGGCTACTACAAAAACAAATAATCTAAAGGTGGGAGTGGGGCTAGCTTATTTTATTAATCGCCATGTGGGGATAGAGGGAGTTTTCTCTTACCAAAAAAATGAATTCGACAATGAAGATTTCTTTGGGCCTGATACTGAGACAACTTCAATTAACTTTAATATTGGCCTTCAAGTTTACCTGGGTAAAAAGGAGGAGTAAAAAATGTTCAATTTGACAACACCTAACGAGTCACGTTTGCAAGGCGTAATCAAATCATGAAAAACACCAAACCCAGTATAATAGCCCTGATTGTCTTTTTTGTAGGTTGGTTCCTTATTGGAATAGGCTATGGAGATGCTGTGCCTGGTCCGTTTAATGATATATTATATGTCGGGGGAGTGGTTCTGTTTTTTGCTGGGTTGATCTACACGATATATTTGATAATGAAATAAGATTCCCAGCCTCGGATCACATCTGAAGACCAACATACACAATATGAACTGAGATTGCCCGGATTAAGCCGGGCAATGAAGGTTTATCTGATGGATATAATCAACCCACCTTCTCTAATTTCATCTCAAAAAACTGTTGCCAGTTTTCACCGTCCATTGAGCGTTCTCCTATTTCCGTCCATTGGCCATTCTTGATCGTTAACGAATAGCGGATGGTGGTAGGACCTGCTTCAATCCACCAGACGACACTGTTTTCGTCTTTGATTTCTACTTTGGCATTCGTACTCATGCCTTTTGAAATAAAAGAATTCATCTGGTATTGTTTGGTAAACGGGTTGAATGAAATAACGCCAAGAGCGTCATGAACGACCTTTTCGCTGCCATCCTCCATCGTTTTGATGCCTCTCCCCTCAGCTACTATTACAGTGCCATCCAGTTTATACTGGATATTTTCAGTCACGCTCGACGATTCTTTGCCGGCAGGAGTGTATATATAGCCGGTGCCCTTCCAGGTGCCAACCATCATTTCAAGTGCTGCGAGTTTCTCCTTGGCCAATGCGGAGAAATCAGGTTGAGCCACCATAGTCAATGGCAGTAGACTCAGTGCGAGTATTAAAATATTTCGTTTCATGTTTAAGTGATTTATGTTTTAGATATCCCTTTCCGAAAGGAACTCCTTCGGAGTGGGGTGATTATTCAATGTAGTTCTTAAGTGCTTTTACATAAGTCTCGAAGGCTGAAATGCCAACCTTGGTCACCTTGCATGTTGTGAGCGGTTTTTTGCCTTTGAAACTTTTGATAATCTCTATGTATCCTGCCGTCGACAACTTGTCTAGCTGAACACTGATATTTCCAGCAGTAGCTCCTGTCTTCTCTTTGATAAAGGTGAATTCAGCCGACTCAAGGCTGATCAGCAAGCTCATAATACCGAGCCGCAATTGTGAATGTAGAAGCGGGTCTAATGGCGTAAGATCTTTCATTGCTCAGCTGACTTCAATAGATAGCCTGGAATGATATAACCCGCCAATATGCCAATGGCTCCTACCAAATACTGGTCTGTTTCAGGCAGATTGAAACATACCACTGAAGCTATCCAGAGTGCAATGGCACCTACTACGAGGGGCTGAAATTTGAGCATTCTGCCGGACATAAAAGTGCCTATTCCAGCCAGCATCATAATTATGGCGCCGTGATTAAAATTGATTTTTGGCATAAAAACCAAAGACAAGACTATGCAAATACCTACGCCTATCCAGATATCTCCGTAGAGTCCGGAAAAGTGAGTTTTGACCGATGCTTTGTTTTTTTGGCGCACGCCATACCATGCAGCTACCAGGGCTGCTGGAATCGTGAGCAACCAAACGGCAAACGGGTATTCATATGAAGTAAATCGAACCAATAAATAGTGGCCCAGATTGGCAACCATGACCACCCATCCCCACAACAAAAAGTAAAAACTCCCGCTTTTATCAAAATTGTTTTTTGCCTGAGCAATCATTTCGTTGATGATTTTCAGGCTTTCTGTATGTGATAATTTGTCTTCCATAATGTAATTATAAACTAGTTTATATTATAAACCAAATTATGGAAGGAAATTTGCTTGTTGATGACGGCACAATGAGTAGGTCGGGCTGTGCCTATTCGCAATAACCTATGAGAAACCTTATACTTACGCTGATGTTCTTACAAGTAGGTTGTCAGAAGCTACAAAAAGAAGAAATAGAAGGGCTTTGGCAACTGAGCCAGGTAAAAATAGATGGCATGTTGAGACCACAAGATGCCACTTACCTGAGAATAGATAAGAACAACAGTTTTGCCGTATCTCGGACCTCGGGAGATATGAGTGGCGTGTATCAACTGGGTGCCACGAGGATTCATTTTCAAGGCAAGGACAAAAGCTGGTTCAATACATCCTGGACTTTGAAAAGATTGGAAGACTACCTCATGATGGAAGGTGTTGAGTTTGGATTCAGGGTCACAGAATTGAAATTCAAGAAGGTAGAAAAAATTCCTGATTTTGAAGATTTCGAAAAACAGGTAGTGGGCAAGTGGCAGCTTTACCTGGTTATGAAAGAGGGAATTCCTGAAAAGGTAGCAAATACGTGGATTACCATAGATGATGACGGTGCTTATACCATTTATGATGATACGGGCATTCAGGATCAGGGTCGATCAATCATTAATACGAGACATCGAAAGGTCATCTTTGTGAAAGATAACATGCATTGGGATGTATGGTTTTGGGGCGAGGAACTTCGATTACAAAACCAGCAATTGGACATTCAGTATCATTTGAAAAAGAATGCATGAGTACTCAAAAATGCCTGCATTGACTGTAACTGATGTGTTGCTGAAAAAATAAGTCGTGGGCCACTCCTGACCCACGACTGAAACCTAAATCACTCACGAGAGTTTTTTTATTCTGTAATGGTGATGACATCCGAAGAAACCGCATTGGCTTGAAACAGCCCCAGTGCACCATTACTGATATTCGAAGGTGCGTTGACCGGCGGTGGGCTAAACAACCCACCATCACTTGATAGCACCTCTGCTAGTCCATTGTAGTACTCATAGGCATCTTTGTTTAGTGAAGACATCTCCACTTTTACTTCGTCATTCAGTTCAAAAGGGTATTCAAACTCAAATTCGAAGGAGCCATCTGCGTATTCGTCTTCAGCGACAATGATATCTTCCTTTCCACTGAACAAGGAGTCGCTTTTATATACTTTCCAGCGATAGTAATTGATCTTGTCCGGAACAGAGACAAGTGCTGCCATTGATACATAATAACCCGCGTCAGACAGGCTTGTAGCATTTCGGAAGGTTGAAGCCATTTCGGCAATCTCGCTCACGGGGAGCATGGTCGATCGCGAGGTATACGTCCGTCCATCGTAGTCAATGTTGAGATCGTAGGTCCGACCTACCACACCCTGTATGGTTGTGATTTGGTAAGTTCCCGAACCAATATGGAGTAATTGTTCCTCTTCTCCCAAGTCATTGGATAGGGTAACTGTGGCATCTTCTACCGCAAATGATCGCTCACTCGAATTGAAACTAATGGTCGTGCTTAGTTTTACAAAGTGTGGACCGGGCTGGTCAGTGATTAGCCCATCTACGATCAATACCGGAGCGTTATCGTCGTGTTTTAAGTCTATTACCTCCAGGCATGAGCTCAGCAGGCAGACAATCAAGAATGTATATATGATATTTTGCATCGTAATAGTCATTTAATTAAAATCTGAAATTGTAGCTAACAGAGGGTACAATTTTGAATAGGATAGTACTGACAGGTCTGAATTCTTTGGATTGTACCGTCACATTATCGGTTTCGTCAAGATTCGGATTGCCATTGATTACGTCCTTGTATTGAATAGACCAAGGGTTCTTTTTCATATAGGCGTTGTAGATCGAAAAATTCCAGCTGCCCTGCCATCTTCTGGTTTTATTCTTCTTGCTTTCAATATTGACGGACAAGTCCATTCGGTGATAGTTGGGCATCCTAGCTCCATTTCTATCCAATGGGTCGTAGTAGGCTACAGAGTGTCCTTCATATGTATACTTTCCCTTAGGTCTGGAAACGGCACTGCCCGTTGTGAAAACCCAGTTTCCGGATAGTGTGATTCTATCGTTAAGCTCATGAGATACGACCACCGAAATATCGTGTGTTCTGTCGTATCTCGGGCTATAGGCCTTGCCACCGTTGATTCCAGGCACTTGCCTTCTGGTTTTGGACAAGGTATAGCCTATCCACCCAGTCGTTCTTCCCTGATTCTTTTTGATGAGGAATTCTGCTCCATAGGACCAGGCTTTTCCTGAGAGTATCTCGGTTTCGATATTTTCACTTAGTAAGAGCTCGGCGCCGTCCTTGAAGTCGATCTGGTTTTGCATCTTTTTGTAATAGGCCTCAACCGAGATTTCGAATTTGTTTTCGTTCAGATTTCTGAAGTAGCCCAATGCGATCTGATCGGCAATTTGAGGTTTTATGTAACTATCACTAGGTATCCATCTGTCAATAGGTAGCCCGGCGGTAGAGTTGGAAGCGATCTGAAGATATTGTCGGGTTCTGTTGTATGAGGCCTTCAGCGAGCTGGTTTCATTGAGTAAATATCGAGCTGCAATTCTTGGTTCGAAGCCCCCGTGATAGTTGATCAACTCTCTGCTTTCATATCTGACGGTATCTGTGATTTCGTTTCTTTTCCGGTCGTTTGGATTGCTGTAGGTATAAACATCTGCTTTACCAAAATTCTGAAACAGAGAATATCTTACACCATATTCAACAGATAGCTTATCATTGATTTTTTGTTTGTTACCCACATACAAAGCATGTTCCAGCGCGAATTGGTCGGCAAGCTTGAATGCGCCAATCAATGACTTCTTTGTCGGTTTAATATCCGCAGGGGAGAATTTATGGTAGATCGTATGATAGCCGAAGTCTATCTGATTGTTTGGATTGGCGAAGAAGGTAAAGTCAAGTTTACCACTGTATTCTTGCAGCTGGGAAGTCCAGTTGAAGCTTTCTGCGGGATCGTCGATATTGATCAGGTAATCAAAGTTGCTATACAGCACTGTCGTGTTGAGAAACAAACGATTATTAAAAAGGTGATTCCAGCGCACTGTGGCAGTTTTATTTCCCCATTCCAACCTGAATTCGTCATCAAAGTCAAAAACGTCTCGCCCGAAATATCCTGAAACAAAAACCTTGTTTTTGTCATTGATGGTATAGTTGATTTTTGAATTGAGATCGTAGAAAAAGAGCTTGTTTTTTCTTACTGAAGTGTCTTTTGATAATTTAGCAAACATATCCGCATAAGTCCTTCGGCCTGAAATGATAAAAGAAGACTTGTCCTTTATGATGGGTGCTTCTACAGTCAGGCGACTGGAAATCATACCTATTCCGCCAGAGGCTGCAAACTTCTTTTTGTTGCCTTCTTTCATCCGGACATCCATAATCGATGAAAGTCTGCCACCGTATCTTGATGGAATGCCTCCTTTGTATATTTCCAAGTCCTTGATTGCGTCCGGGTTAAATACTGAGAAAAACCCCATGAAATGAGAAGGATTAAAGACCGTAGCTTCATCCATTTGGATTAGGGTCTGGTCCGCCGATCCGCCTCGCACTAATACGCCTGTGGTACCTTCTCCGGCAGATTGTACACCGGGAAGTAGTTGTACCCCACGAATGATGTCTACTTCGCCCATGAGCGCTGGAATATTTTTGATTTGTTTGATTTCCAGCCGTTCCGTGCTCATTTTCACTTCACTTACATTTTTGTCCATCCGCTCACCGGTAATGACAAGTTCGTCCATCTCAAGAATCTCAGATTTGAGTTCGACATCCAAAGTTTGATCCTGATCGAAAGAGATACTTTTTTGTTGCAACTGATATCCCAGGTAGGAATATTTCACGTCGTAGGTGCCTTGGGGTAAGGTCAGAGAGTAGAAACCATAGATGTTCGTGACTGCTCCTTTTTCTAAAGCCGGTACATATATCGTTGCACCGATGATACTTTCTCCATCCTGAACATCCTTAATGTAACCGCTGATGGTGAAGGTTCCCTTTTGGGCCCAAATTGATTTTGGAAACGCTATCCCAGTGAAAATCACGAGCAGATAGATCCATATTATTTTCTTCATATCCTGTTATGTTTTTTGAATTCGTGCTTATGACCGAGAAGTCCTTGTCAGCACCCACGTGGATATGAAAAAAAATGATTTTTGTTTAAATTTATTTTGTTAATCGACTGAACAACAGTATGTTGTGTATTTTAAATATGTCCCAAAATCAATTAATTATGCAGTTGATCAATGACTATTTTACTATGATTTCCTCGGTACTTACCGCTGAGGTTTGAAAAATACCCAGGGTGGTTGGAGTAAAATTAGTCGGTGGATTGAAGTATCTGGATTTGTTTACGATGGCATCGTTGTTAAGTATTGAATTGAGTTGCACGTAGTAGTTGTAGGCCTCTTTGGTCAGAGATTCCATCTCACATTTTACCGTGTCACCAACATCAAAAGCATAGTCAAATTCAATGCCCTCTAGTGTAGCGCCGAACTCATCAGAGTCGACATAAAGAAAGCTTCTTCCATTGAATAAGGAATCATTTTTGAATAAGCGCCATCGATAGTAGTTCACCTCTTCTTCTGAGCTTTTTTGTGCAAATAGGGAGACGTAATAGCCTTCGTCTTTTATGGTGCTTTCCTGATTGAAAGTGCTGATAAGAGAATCGATTTCACCGACAGGTCCCAAATAGGAGGTGGCTGTATAGGTCACATTTTCGTAAGTGACTTCCAGCGTATAATTCGCCCCAACCACACCTTGCAGTGTTGCTGTTTGAAAGATTCCGGGAGCTGACTGAGAAAGGATTTCTTCGCTTCCCTGATCATCAAAAATTCGAATTTGAGCATTTTCGATGAGGTTCTTATCCACAGGCTCTTCAAATGAAGTGGATAGATGCAGTTTAACTGTATAGGGCCCAGGCTGATCTGTGATTTTACCCTCGATGACCAACTGCGGAGGAGCATCCGAAACATCCAAGGTAGATACTTCCTGACAAGACAAGAGCAGGAAAAAAAAGCCGATATGTAGGAGTTGTCTTCTGATGCGCTAAAATTTAAAATTATAGGTAACCGATGGTATGAACTGGAATAGGTAACTTCCTACAGCTCTGAATTCACGACTTTCAATGTTTAAACCCTTTTCAGAACCCGAGAATTCCGGGTCTCCGTTGATGACATCTCTGTACTGAAACCCAATCAGATTTTTTCTAAAATACAAGTTGTAAAAGGCAATGTTCCAACTCCCTTGCCACCTACGCTTTTTTTTGTTTTTGCCTTTTATCTCGAAGGATAGGTCTAACCTGTGATAGGCAGGTCCTCTGTCACCGTTCAGGTTAGTATCGTCAAACAAGGGAATTGACTTGCCGTCTACTTCATACTTTCCGATCGGTAAGGACAAGGCTTGTCCTGAGCTAAATACCCAGTTGGTCGATATTGATATTCTAGGTTTGAGCATATGACTTACTGCAACGTTGACGTCATGTGTTCTATCATAGAAGGGGTTGAACCTCTTGCCTCCGTTTAGATTGGCCAGTTGATGCCAGGTGCGAGACCAGGTATAACTTACCCATCCGGTGGTTTTTCCTTTTTCCTTCCGTAGAGACATTTCCAGACCATAAGACCAACCTTTCCCGGTATATAGTTTTTGTTCTAATGAGTTACTTATGATCGCATTGGGGTCGCTATTGATTTGAGCAAGGTCTTGCATAATTCTATAGTAGCCTTCTGCAGACCAGGTGAGATTTCTAATCTTCTTAAAGATACCCAATGAAAACTGGTCGCTGGTTTGTGGGCTTAAATTAGGATTGCTGGGTTTGTACCGATCGGTTGGAAATCCCACAGTATTGTTGGCCAGCACGTGAATGTATTGCTTGTTTCTGTTGTAGGAACCTTTGACTGAAGTAGAGCTGTTTATTAAAAACCGAGCATTGATTCTAGGTTCGAAACCAAAGGAGGTATTGATCAATTCGTATTTGGAGGCTCGAAGTGTATCTGTGATATTCGAATTCACCTTTGATGACCCATCTTCATAGACATAATACTCTCCCGGCCCATAATTCTGGAACAATGAAAAT
The DNA here is from genome assembly GCF_039944555.1 of Reichenbachiella sp. Lineage (GTDB taxonomy): Bacteria > Bacteroidota > Bacteroidia > Cytophagales > Cyclobacteriaceae > Reichenbachiella. Next base: position 284,383 of record NZ_JBDUYN010000001.1, read on the forward strand.
CTCAAGCCAAGATTGACTTCGAGTTTATCTGATACTTTCTTTTTTAAAGAAGTATATAGTCCTTGTTCCAGTGCATTTTCGGTAGTAATTTCTATCGGTTCAAAGGCAGCGAAGTTTTCAAGAGGCACAATATCGGCGGGAGAAAAGTGATGCCATATGATAGAATAACCAAAGTCAAGCTCTAGTGTAGGATTGATGTAGTAGTAAAAGTCAGTTTTAAGTGAGTAATTCTTTAGGCTTGATTCCCAATTGATCCCAAATAGGTTGTCTTCGAGAGAAAACCCGTAGTTGAAATTGCTATATAGGAAAGTGGTATTTAAGAACAGCTTGGAATTGAACAAGTGGTTCCAGCGGAGTGAAGTAATAAAATTGCCCCATTTCAAACTGACGTCATCTTTGAGTCTGAAGACATCACGACCTACGTAGCTTGATGCGAATATTCTGTTGTTTTTGTTAATCGAGTAGTTGATTTTTCCATTCAGATCGTAGAAAAAGAGTTTGTTTCCGTTGACTTCTGAATCTCCTGAAAGTCCCAACAGGAGGTCCAAATAAGTTCTTCTCCCTGAAAGGATAAATGATCCTTTATTGGTTTTTAGTTCACCTTTGGTCTTTGACAACGGCCCCTCGATACTTAGCCGACTCGAAATGGTACCTATCCCTCCGGAACTAGAGAATTTTTGCTTATTGCCTTCTTTCATCCTGACATCCAGTACGGAAGATAAACGACCGCCATACTGAACGGGGGCTCCTCCTTTATGCAGTTTGACATCTTTTAGCACGTCCGGGTTGAACACCGAGAAGAGCCCACCAATGTGGAAAGCATTAAATATGGTGGCTTCATCCAGTTGTATGAGGGTTTGATCCGCACTTCCCCCACGGACATATAGTCCGGTTTTGCCTTCCCCAACAGATTGCACGCCGGGCAATAATAGCAGACTCTGTACGATATCTACTTCGCCTAACAAGGCTGGCATCTGTTTTAGTCGCTGGACGGTCAATACTGCATTGTTCATTTCGACACTGCTTATGACATCCGCTTCAGTATCCGACTCAATGACGAGCTCATTGAGTTGCAGTGCACTTTGAGGTAGGCCTATACTGAGTTCCTTGTCAGAGGTCAGATCAATTTTTTTGGATAACTGTTGGAAGCCCAGATAAGAGTAAACGATTTCATACGATCCTTCAGGAAGGCTGAGAGAGTAGAAACCATAATTATTGGTTATCACTCCTGTGTCTGCATCTTTGACCTTGATACTAACGCCAATAAGATCTTCTCCATTCAATGAATCCCTGACATAACCGCTCAATACATGTGTTTGTCTCACAAACTGAGATTCCGGGATGAGTACGACCTGTCCGCCAATTAACTTAAAACTTACTCCACTGTCAGCCAGCAATAATTTGAGCGCATTTCCAAGTGATCCGTCAAATGAAAGACTCACATTTTTCCTCAAAGGCACATGGTTGTCGCTGTAAGAAATTTCAACCGAGAATTCATCTGATAACCTATTTAGGACTTCTTCTAACAAAGTGTCTTCCACTCTAAGAGAAACTTGCTGGGAGAGAATATCGGTTTGGCAAATGGCCAGTGAGGGCAGCAATAAAAGCATCCAAAAAAGAATTCTCTGCGAGGGCATAATACAAATATAGCAGGGTCTCAGAAGCGATTTAGCAATTGTACCTGCATTTTAGGAAAAGAGGACAAAGATTAGTTTGAGGGGCATCCCGCTCCGGTTAGAGATACGTTGTTATCCTTCAAAGTATACTTTATATTCAGGGAAGCTGACAACACTTCCAAAATTATATCAAGGTTGGGATTATAGAATCTGCCTGTAAAACGACAGTTGTATAATTGGAGATTATTTACCTCGACTTTGATATCGAAGTACTTTTCCAAGGCTGTAATAACCTCGTCTAATTCTGTCTTGTCAAATACAAGTACCTCTTCCTTCCAGGCTATGAAATTAGCGTCTGAATTTTCGGACTTAAGTATCTGATCGGATCCGACTTGATGAATGGCCCTTTCTCCGGGGATCAGTATTACTTTGTTGCTGGGGTTGTCTTTTTCCGAGAAGGCTACACTACCACGAATCAGGGTGAGCTCGGTTTCTTCAGCGAAGGACCTTAAGTTGAAGGCAGTACCCAGGACTTCAGTTTTAGTCTGATTAGTATTAATGACAAAGGGAATCTCACTTTTTTGAATATCAAAAAAGGCCTCACCTTGCAGTGATAGTATTCTATGCGAAATACCAAAATCAGAATCATAGGAAATCTCGCTTTGCTGGTTGAGCCAAATTTCTGACTGGTCGGGTAGAAGAACTTTGATTTTCTCCAGATGACTGTTATGTACAATCATGCTCTTGTTCAACGTTGGCCCTCCGGTGTAGTTGAGATAATAGGCCAAGCCTAAACCTAATACTAATGCGGCCGCCACTCTATAGATCCATGCGGGAAATGCAAGGGTTTTTCCTTTTGACGAGTCGTTTTCAAGCGGTTCGGATTTTTCTACTTTATCATTTTCTTCTGTTAAGTTTTTGAAGGCGCCCCATTCTTCATCCAAGTCGACCTTAGGAGCCCATTTGGAAGTATCCAGGTTTCCTGTCTTTTCCCAGATCTGCTTTACATCCTCCAGAATTTGTTGGTTTTCAGGACTTTGCTCAAGCCATTGCTTAAGCCTGGCCTCTTCGTCCTTATCAGATTCTCCTTTGAGATGATTGCCTAATATGTTCCAGATTTGGGTATCCATGTTATAGCATTTGGTTTATGACAGACAAGTAATCGTTAACACCCACGCCAACCAAAAAATAATTAATGAGTCCTGTGATGGAAATGAGATTGTTGCTCAAAAACGGCTTTAAGCTTCCACGTAAGTGCTTGAGTGCTTTTCCCATTTGATTTTCGACCGTTTTGGTCGTGGTGTCCATTCGGTCAGCAATTTCATTGTTGGTTAATCCTTCGAATCGACTAAGGGTAAATACCAACCGACAACGCGGGGGTAATTCATCGATGGCCTCATGCAAAGCAGACTCAAGCTCGTCGTGATCTAACTGATCCAGTACATTGGTATGAGATGCACCGCCAGAATTGATCAATTGCTCCTCCTGGGAAGGAATCATGCGCTTATGCTTTTCCAAGTGGTTCAAAGCCGTATTGATAACTGCTCTGTGCAAGTAGGATCTGATCGATGTATTAATGGTCAAATGACCTCTGCTATTCCAGAGCTTGTAAAAGACTTGTTGAACAATGTCTTTGGATACATCTTTGTCTTTTACCACCGTGTAGGCAATGTTGTTCAGCACCTCAAAGCTGTCTCTGAAAAGGGTCTCAAAAGAGGCGTCATCTAATTGGTCTTGTAGGTGCATTGCGCCAAAGATAAAAGCCTAAATTGAATTGAAGCTGATCTTTTTTAAAAAGAAATTGGCTCCTTAAAATAGTTCGGCTTTCATGTTGATAGTAACCTCTGAATCATGGCAGATGGTCTTTTGCAATCCTTTGCATTTTGACATTTCATATTTATAGAAATAGTCCAGTGTATGCAGCTTGCTTTCTTTGAAAGCATCTTCAGTTTGGTCCAATGCAGCAATTCCCATTTTGAGCCATTGCCAACCAATGACGACGGTTCCGAAAAGCTCCATAAAGATAGTTGCATCTGCGAGGTATCTTTCATGATTTCCCTTCATCGCAAATGGCATCAAATGCGCAAGACTTGCTTCGATCAGTTTTGAATTTTCTGCAAGCTCCATGGCATAATTTTTTAATTCCCCTTTTTGCATGGCGGCTTTAATGGTCGTCTCCATTTCTTTGGCTAGTAGCTTCAGCGCAGCGCCATCCTCTATGGATATTTTCCTACCGAGCAGGTCCAAGGACTGGATACCAGTAGTCCCTTCATATATCGAAATGATACGGATATCGCGAAGGTATTGCTGCAGAATAAAATCCATCATATATCCATAGCCGCCTAATACTTGCAGGCCGGTATCCACTGCATGTTTTCCAGCTTCGGACGGATAGGTTTTGGCTATCGGGTTTAATATTTCAGAAAGCAAGTGGAAGGTGTTTTTTTCCTCTCCCTCAGTTGTCATTTGCTTGTCCAGATAGTAAGAGCACTGAAGAATGAGGCTCAGACTGCCCTCAACAATGGCTTTCTGATGTAACAACATGCGCTTCACATCCGGGTGATTGATGATCAGTGTCTGTTCGGCATTTGGATCTTTTTTTCCTGAACTTTGCAACTTGCGACCCTGAGGGCGTTCTTTGGCGTATTGCAGAGAGGCATGGTAAGCAGCTGATGCAATGCCCGTTCCCATCCTTCCGGTAGCGATTCTGGCTTCATTCATCAATTGAAACATGTAGCTCAATCCTTTGTTGGCTTCGCCCAGTAGATAGCCGATGCTTTCTCCACTGTCGCCAAACGCTAAATGATTAGTGCAGTATCCTCTTTGCCCCAATTTCACAAATTCTCCTACAATGTCCGCATGGTTGAAAGCTCCTTTCGAGCCGTCATCATTGACGAGATACTGAGGAACGACAAATAAAGAAATACCCTTCGTGCCAGCCGGTGCACCTTCGATTCGAGCAAGTACCAAATGAATAAAATTGTCTGAAAACTGGTGGTCGCTGGCCGAAATAAAGATTTTTTGCCCGTGTATGGAATAGGAGTCATCATCGAGGGGTTTGGCCGAGGATGTAATATCAGAAAGTGAACTTCCTGCCTGGGGTTCAGTCAGGCACATGGTACCACCCCATTGCATCTCCAACATTTTCGGAACATATCTTTGCTTTAGTTCTTCCGATCCGAATGTAACGATTACATTGGCTGCTCCTGAAGTGAGCCCGAGGTAACCGGTCACATGATTATTAGCCGCCTCCATAATGAAATACAACGCATTCACGACCAGCATCGGCATTTGAAGCCCTCCGTCCTTTTCGTCCATAGATGCACTGATCAGCCCCATTTCGCCGGCCTTCTTTAGTATGGGACCAAACTGCTCATGCACCTTGACCTTTCCATCCATAAAGACTGAGGGCTGTTCATCCATTTCCTTGATATAAGGAAATAGTGCAGTGTCACTAAACTCCTTGACGGCATCCAGCAATAGGTCAATGGACGGTCGGTCGTAAGCAGCGTACCGGTCTAATTTCAGTAAGTCTTCCAAGTGGTGGACTTCAGACAAAAGAAATGAAAGGGTCTGTGGATCGTAGTATTTCATTTTTGAATGGTTAAGAACTTAAATTAATTCTCAATGACCACAAATCCATTTGAACTTTGTTTTTTTTAAGTGTTGATATCCGTCATTTGTCAAAAGTCTCATTCATCCAGTGGTATGATTTTACCACAATTTGTCTCAAAACATCAAGATCAATGTCTGTTAATTTTTTTACATAAAGGCACGATTTTCCTGTTTTGTATTTCCCGAGTGATTTCATTAATTCTGCTTCCCTTTCATAGCCTGAAATCACGTAGATGGTGAGGCTGGTTTTTCGATTGGAAAACCCAACTTTGAACCATTCTCCGGCATGACCACTTTTGGTTTTATATGCGTAATGGCCATAACCAATCATTGACCCACCCCAAACTATGGGCTTTTCACCTGTGGCCTCCTCGAAGAACTTGAGTAAGCGTTCGCAGTCTTTTTTTCTTTGAGGATCTTCAATAGCAGAGACCAGTTTCGATGCACTTTCCGATCCGGGTTGGGTTTTTAAAGCCATATGAGTTGTTTTTATAAAATTAAAAATCCTTCTTATCTGCCAATCTCAATAAGTTCAGCGCAGGAATCAGCGTCCAAACAGAAAGGGCACCAAATGAAATAAGGACCCCGAGATTCGAACCGAAAAACTTCTGAAAAATGGCACCGGTATAGCCAAGTAAGGCTGCGATGTCTAATTTGAGCAAGATTAATATCCGCGAAAGATCAATAGGGTTTAGGACACTGGCGATAAGTGCAAATCGATCCAGCGGGTAATCGCGAAAAGTTATCAGCAGTATCATGAAGATACCATCGTACATCACAGCCAGAAAGAGCCAGAGCAAGATGGCATAGCTGAATCCTTTGATTTTATTCTCATTGGCCAGGGCAATATTGATGGCCAGCCCGACAAAGATGAACGTTAGAAAAGCGCCGGTTATCAGGAGCAAAGCAAAATTCCAAAACTCCGCGGACTGACTCACTCCGTAGATAAAAAATGGGATACCCAATCCAAGAACCAAGCTAAGTGAAAGGGAAGAGGCAATCCCCAGATATTGACCCAGGAAGATGGTTCGCCTTCGGATCGGTTGAGCCAGGAGCAGTTCTGTAAACTCGCGGGCACTGTAATGATACATAATTCCAAAAATGGTACCTATCATCGGAGAAAGTACCACGATGATGTTCATGAGTGTGATAACTGCCTTGGAGATACTGCTATTCAAAAACAACAGAACAAATCCTAATAGCAGATAAAATGCAAAGTAGACATAGCTCCAGCGGCTTCGGGCCAGATCATAAAAACTATATTTCAGTATTTTAATCATTGTAATATTTGAGCTATGGCATGTTCAAGATCTTGTTGACCGGTCTTTTGTTTGAGTTCTTCCAGAGATCCTTTGAAATATATTTTGCCGTCCAGTAGAAAAACGATTTCATCTGACAACTCTTCCACGAGATTCATAATATGAGTAGTGATCATAAAAGTTTTGCCATTTTCTTTTTCAGCACCGATCAAATCTTTCAACTGAATGAGTGCTACAGGGTCGAGACCAGCAGTAGGTTCATCCAGGATGTACAGCTCACAGTCGAACATGAAAGTCAGTACGATATTTACCTTTTGTCTTGTACCGCCGGATAGGTTGCCCAGTTTTTTGTCAAGAAAATCTTGTAAAGAAAACCGCTCTATCAGAGGTTGTTCATTGGCCGGCTGAGATCGAATGGTTTTGATCATTTCTATGACCTCACGAACGCTGAGATTGTCCGGAAATCTGGCAATCTGTGGCAGATATCCTATTTGATTTCTGTATTTCCATTCTTTGAGGGTCGACTCTCCATTGAGTTGGATGTTGCCACTTTGCGGCAGTACCATCCCCAATATGCTTTTTAAAAGCGTGGTTTTACCCGACCCGTTAGGGCCCAGAATAGCAAAAATACCAGGTCGGTTTATGGTAAGACTAACTCCATCGAGCACCTGCAACCGGTCGAATCGCTTTTTTATATTTTCAATTTGTATCATAGTATGGGTTGCATGGCGGGTGAATGGTCCATTAAATTGTCGGGCGTAAAAATGGGAGATACTTTTTCGGAAAAATTGATAATGTCAACAAATAGGCTTCTCAGCAAAATGATGGATTCAGGTGTTTGGCTGATAATGTATGAAAAGAGCTTCACTGGTCGATAGGGAACATCCCCCGTGCCATCTCTATCCAAATCATAGCCTGTATAACTACTCCAATAGTTGTATCTGAATTCGTTGTCATTTATTTTGCTATTGTAGGCAATATCTAATGCATTGTTTACAAAATTGTTACTTTCAAAAATGTTGGTATAGCATCCGCCGGATACTTTGACTGCCCAGCCGTTGTTGTAGAATTCGTTGTGTAGGTAGTTGATTCTGCCGGTTCCTTCCAGGAATATGGCGATCGTGTTTTCTTCGAATCTGTTGTTAGTCACTTCGGCATCGTATATCTCTTTGAGTAAAAGACCATAGGATGCCGTACCCCAATTCTTAGTAAAAAGATTGCCTTTCATGATGATAAACTTCGAAAACATGACAGCTACTCCGGCTCCATTGTCATGGAAGGTGTTGTCTCGGTATTCATCATGGTTAGAAAACATGAAATGAAGACCATAACGAACATTGTGGTGACTTCTGTTGTTTTTCACAATGCTGTTGGAAACAAACTCAAAATAGATTCCATCTCTGAGTCCGTAGGTTTCGTTTCCGCTGATTTCGATGTCAGAACAATGCCACAGGTGGATGCCATTACCAGAATCCTTTTCTTGTGCCGTCACCCCGCGGATTACATTGTTCTTAATTTCTCCGTGGTGAGATTTTTCTAGAAGCAGACCAAAATATGGCTGATCTATGGTATTGTTTACTATTCTAAAATAATTCACTCTGTGGGCATAAATCGCCGCATAATCCTTGGTGAAACTCCTGCCTGAGTTAATAAATTTCAATCCGACGATAGTTATGCTGTCTACTGATAATTTCAGAATGTGGTTTTTGTTTTGACCATCAAGTATAGCGCCGGGCTCACCGAATAGAGTGATGGGCTTATCCAGTTCAATGTCGACGGCGGCATAGGTGCCTGGGAGAAGGCGTATAGTATCATGAGCCGAGGCTCTTTTAAGTGCCGTGATCAAATCGGTAGTTTCACATTTCGAACATACCTTGGTTTCCCTGGCAATGATTGGGTATGAACTGACCCATAGCAATAATATGATCGTAAAATTCCTAATTTTTAGCATGAGGTCAAAGCGCAATAATTGAAGATAATTATTTTTTGGCAATTGCTTTTTGCAGTTCTGACCAGTTCAGGGTTTGATCTTTTTCTGATTTGGCGTATTGATTTCTTATTGTTTCGTTTTCGAAACCGGACAAAAAAGCACCCATGGGGCTTGGCATGTGTTCGGCTATCAGATAATGAGCAGTTGTTGCATCGATCATTTTTTTTGGCACAGAAAAATCTGCGATCAAATAGGTGTGAATCTCTTCACTCTTCCACTGAGGCAGGCTATTGACCATGCATTCGATGGCATCGTATTTATAATTGCGCCCCTTTTTTGTGACGATTTGTGCTGCATGCTGCTGATCCACTATGGTCATTTTACAAAAATGGCAGCTATCTGTTCCATAGTTGATTGGTTCAGTCTCTATGGTACATTGTGTGAGAAAAAGGAGGAGGGCAAAAATGTAAAGTGTTGGTCTGATCATGATTGTGATATTTACGTTTGAAGCTTTTCTTCTTCTTTTTTGGCTATGAAAAAGGCCGCCAAGGTGATAAACATTCCAGCAAACAGGGCATAGGCACCACTCATTGGCAGTGAAATCGCATTGAAGTTTAAGATCATTTTAGAACCGAATAAAGGTGGCTGGTAAGCCATAGGTTCTCCTTTGCTATCAAGAAACTTGATGGCTGCATTTTCTTTGAGGTTATGGCCGTAATCATATTCCCATCTGTAGAAATCATACATACCGGCAGTACCTAGTAAGCTCATAATGATGAACCAGGTTACATATAGTTTTTTGTTACCGATTAGGCCAAAGGTTACACCTAGTATGGCCATGAAAATGATCACAGGAGGAAAAATGTCGAACTCAGCCATATCTGTAGGGATGTCTTTCATACCTACATAGTGGTTCATGAGATTGATATTTTTTATGTCATTGGGATTGTGATCTGTGATTTTGTTGATCCAGATGTCCATGCCAATAGCTTCGGGATACTGAGGTGCTTCGAGTGTGATATTCCATAGAGGGAGCACGAACAATAAGAGTATCATGAGAGATCCAACGATCATCATGACTTTTGAAGTTTTCATTTCTAATTTGTTAATGATTGTTTTCGTTTGGGAAATAGGGGAGCGAACCTTAGCGAAACGCCCCCCAACAAACCAACACTTTATATTATTCTCCGTCAAGGGTCCAACTTGGTTGGATGTCTGAATTTTTATCAGAGACCCTCACATATCCTTGCATTTCCTGGTGTAGGGCAGAGCAGAAATCAGTACAGTAGTAAGGCCATACACCGACTCCTTTTGGTTCCCAAAGGAAGGTCTCTGTTTGACCAGGCATGATGAGCAATTCCGAAGTATTAGCCCCAATCATGCTAACTCCATGTGGCACATCGTAATCCTGTTCCAAATTGGTGACATGGAAATACACTTTATCACCTACCTTGACACCCTCAATATTGTCAGGTGCAAAGTGAGAGCGAATCATGGTCATGTATATATGAACAATGTTGCCGTCTCTGACCACCTTGGCATCCTTCTCGGATTTGGTCACATAAGGGTGCTCATTTTCTTCTAGTTTATAAATTTTTCTTGACTTGGCTTTGATCAGGTCAGCTGGAATGCCTGCCGCGTAGTGAGGTTCTCCAAGGGTAGGGAAGTCTAGCAACAGTTCCATTTTTTCACCGGAGATATCATAAAGCTGAGCTGATTGAGTGACTTCTGGTCCAGTAGGTAGATATCTATCCTTGGTGATTTTGTTCATAGCAACCAAGTATTTGCCAAATGGCTTTTGCGAGTTACCACCAGGAATCATCAGGTGTCCTACAGAGTAATAAGTTGGTTTTCTATCGATCACTTCCCAGGTTCCCAATTTCCATTTCACCACTTCCGAGGAGATAAAGAAAGTAGTGTATGCATTACCTTTATCATCGAATTCTGTATGCAATGGACCTAAACCAGGTTGTACAACGACCCCTGCCAATACATCTTCGAAGTTCAAAATAGGAATGCCATACGCTTCACCATCAAACTTCTCATTTTCTATGGCACTTATCATTTTGTCAAATGAATGAACCGTTACGTTGGCAGACAACTTTCCGCTACCCACAATGTACTCTCCAGTTGGGTCTACGTCGCATCCATGAGGAGACTTAGGCATCGGCATGAAATAGACCAGTCCCGGACATTTTGCAGGGTCCAAAATTCTAACTTCTTTTTCCCATGTAGTCGTGGCACTATGTGTTCTCTCGTCATAGACATTATGGGCATAGTTTGTTTTCATAGTTTCGAAATTGCCCTGAGCGATGTATTCTTCAGCCTTTTTCCAGTTTACAGCTGCGATAAAATCTTTGTCATTTTGAGATGCATTTACTTCCAATAGCGTGTTGGCTTCTTCTGTATTATACGTGGTATAGAAGAACCAGCCATGAGATTTTCCACGTCCAGGATGTGCCTTGTCATAATCGAATCCAGGCATTTTAATCTGGAATTCGATATTCATTTCGCCACTTTCAGGATCAACCTTCAAAAATGACAACATACCCTTGAAATTACCTTTGTATTCATCGATGGGCATGTCTCTTTGAGGTACTGGTACACCAAATCGCGTACCGGCAATCACATACTCGGTGTTGTCAGTTACGTATGACGAACTGTGATTCCCTGCAGAGTTTGGAATCTCAATGATTTCGGTAGTTTCGAAAGTAGTCAAATCAATTCTGGCGATTCGAGGCGTATTGTTCTCATTGATGAAAACCCATCTACCGTCAAGTACACCATTGGTCTGTGAAATATCGGGATGGTGAGAATCTCCCCATGGCACAAAACCAAACGAAGTATTTAGCATAGGCTTGGTTTCTTCATTGAAGCCATAAGCCTTTTCCGCGTCTACGGAGAACACCGGAATATTCTTGAATACTCTACCCGATGGAAGTCCAATGACAGATAATTGGCCATTAAATCCACCTGATATAAATCCGTAAAATTCGTCATGCTCGCCAGGAGCCACAAACGATCTTTCTGCCAGGTTGCCGCTTAAAGCACCTGCATTTTTGTCTCCACCAGGCGTACATGCTGCTAAGAATAGCAGCGTCAGGCTGACAAGGATACTTGTTGTATTTATGATCTTAGATTTCATCTGTTTATTGTTTAAAATGATGTCTTATGGTAGTATGATTTTGTCAATCACATTGATGACCCCGTTGGAGGTTTGAATAGTGCCTAGAATTCGGGCTCCGGCAATGAGAACTTCGTCACCGTCAACACTTACTTCCAGATACTGTCCTGTGGCTGTGTAGATTTTTCGACCCTTTCGAGCCTCTTTCTTTAAGGCCTCGAGATCGAAAGATCCAGGAGCCGCATGCCCGGTAAGGATGTTGGCGAGTTTTGCTTTATTCTCTGGCTTCAGGAGGTCATCAACAGTGCCCTCGGGCAATGCGGCAAAGGCATCATTAGTAGGTGCAAAAACGGTCAGAGGTCCTGCATTAACCAAAACATGCTCAATCTCTGCTGCTTGCACAGCAGCTACTAAAGTGGTATGTGCCTGAGATCCGGCAGCAACCTGAAGAATGTTCGCTTCAGATACATTGTCTTCAACAGAAGCTTGTCCCTTAGGGTGGGATTCCGGAATAGGCGTGCTACTTGCGGCGCCTTCTTGCTGGGAGCCTTGACTACAACTCCCCATCATAATTACTATCAGTATGGATAGCAGTGTTAATAAATAGTTTGATTTCATGGTGATTACTGTTAGTTGAAAATTTTATTCTAATGTTCTGAAATACTCCAACACAGATCTGGCTTCTTCTTCAGAAAGATTCTGATTGGCCATCGGCGAACCATTGTATTCTATAAGGAGTTGTTTGGCTAGAGGATCCTTTTGAGTCATTTCATCAGGATTCAATATCATATTCATTACCCAGGCAGGGTTTCTCCTATTCAGAATATTAGCCGGAGACGGGCCTATAAATTTTTTGGTTGTTTTATGGCAAGCTGTGCATTTAGCTTCGAAAATGGTTTTTCCCTGATCAACCAGCGTTTGATCTATTTCTGCAGGCATTTCAAAAGCTTTTATCGGACCTATGCCGTTGTACTTTTGGTATTCCTTTTCCATCTCAGCGACCGATTTGGGTGCCTTTTTCTTGAATTTTTCTTTTACACTTTCAGCATTGTTTTTTTCTCCTCCGCAAGCGGTAGCCAGTACAGCTAAAATGGCAAATAGGTATGCGATTTTTTTCATGGTTATGAATCTTGTTATGGCGTAAAAGTATTTCCGACATGGACTGAAAACTATGACGTGGATCAGCTAAGGATAAGAGAGATGTCACCAAACAATGAGTGGTAGAAGTAGTAGATGGAATGGAATAACGAAACTGAAATATTGATTAAGACGACGGGTCCTGATTTCCATATTGGCAATAAATCATCAGTAATAGTGAATTAAATTTCAATAATATTCCTTAATCCTTAGTAGGTTTGCAACGACTGGTACCTAAAATGCAACTGACCCAAGATTGTATTTCTATAGAAGTATGAAAAATTTAAGCATGATATGGTAATTGGCGTTGTAAAATGTACTGAGGAAAATCTGGTGGCTCTGGTGCCGCAGGTGACATCCAAATTAATTAAGGATGAATATCAAATTATTGTTGAATCTGATGCCGGAGTTGCATCAGGCTACAGCAATGAATTATATGAATCTGCAGGCGCAGTAATAGCTTCGCGCAAAGAGGTACTGTCAAAAGCCGATATCATATTAACAGGAACGGCTATTGAGAAGACCGATCTTAAACAAATCACTAAGAATTCGCTGCTCGTAGGTAAATTCAATGGACGAGTAGAATCCAACATGCTTACCGATTTGAGGGAGGCTACAGCCCAGGTTTTCAGTCTCGACCTTTTACCTAGGTCTACCATTGCTCAATCTATGGATGTGCTTTCATCTCTCGCGTCGCTGTCAGGTTATAAGGCAGTCGTGACGGCAGCCGATGAATTTGCTGGATATTTTCCAATGATGACTACTTCGGCTGGCACTATCCCACCTGCCAGAGTGTTGGTGTTGGGTGCTGGAGTGGCCGGGTTACAGGCCATTGCTACAGCCAAACGACTTGGTGCTATTGTAGAAGCCTTCGATGTCAGAACTGCAGTAAGAGAAGAGGTACAAAGTTTGGGAGCTAAATTTATAGAAGTAGAAGGGAGCCAGGAAGATACTACCGCCGGTGGTTATGCGGTAGAACAATCAGAGACCTACATTAAAAAACAGAAAGAGCTGATACATGAAACAGCTGTCAAAGCTGATATTGTAATTTCGACGGCTAATATTCCTGGCCGTAAGGCTCCAGTACTTATTGAGAACAGGACTGTTGCTGCAATGAAAAAGGGAAGTGTCATTGTTGATATGGCGTCAGCCAGTGGAGGCAACTGCGAGTTATCAAAAGACAGTCAAACGATCGATGTCGATGGCGTAACTATCATTGGTGATTCCAAACTATACAATCTGATGGGCAAGCAGGCCAGTTTGTTGTATAGCAACAATATTTATAATTTCTTGAAGTATATCCTGAAAGACGGAAAGGACAACTTGTCTTATGACAGCGAGATTATAAGTAAGACTCTTTTGAGGGAAGAAGAAAAATCAGCTGTATCAGCCTAATCATTATTATTAAATTCTAAAAAGCATGTTAGAGATATTAGATTATCTAAAGGACAATGTCCTGATGATTAACCTCTTAATTATTACCATTTACCTGGGATTTGAGGTGATATCAAAAGTTCCAACTGTATTGCATACTCCATTGATGTCCGGCTCCAACGCGATCAGCGGAATTGTGATTATCGGTGCTATTATTTTGGTTCGTCAGGCAGAGCCCACCGATGTTATAACTCTAATTTTTGGAACGTTGGGGATTATCCTAGGTAGTATCAATGTAGTAGGAGGTCACGCCGTGACCAATCGTATGTTGGAAATGTTTAAGAAGAAATAAGATGCAGTATATCGAACTAATATATATCGTTTCAACAGTTCTGTTAATAATAGGATTGAGAAAATTGAGCAGTCCCTCCACAGCACGAAATGGAAACGTCCTCGCCGCCCTGGGTATGGGATCTGCCATTTTGGTTGCCATTTTCAGCCCAATGACTGATGATCACGGAAATTTGCTTTACATTTTTGCCGGTATCCTTGCGGGAGCTGTTATAGGGTTGATCTATTCCAAGAAAGTAGAAATGACCGGAATTCCTGAGCTGGTGTCCATATTCAATGGTTTCGGTGGAGCATGTGCAGTGAGTATTTCAATTCTGGAGGCCTATAAGTTCAATTCGAGCTCAACGTTAGGCCTGATGACCACCACGTATATGGCATTGTTCATTGGCGGAGTCGCATTTACGGGTAGTTTGATCGCCTATGGTAAGTTGGCCGGAAAAGTTAAAGACTGGCGAAGCAAAGTTTCATCTTACTTCAATTTAATCTGGCTGATGGCTTGTATTGGTTTGATTATTTTCCAGGTAATAAACCCAATGACTTATACTTTTTTACCATTGGTAATCTTAACCGTTTCTTTGATTTACGGACTGACCTTCGTATGGCCTATAGGTGGGGCCGATATGCCTGTTGTGATTTCATTATTAAATGCCCTGACGGGTATTGCAGCCGCGTTGGCTGGAATAGTATATGGCAACATGGTGATGATTCTGGGTGGAGTACTTGTAGGGTCGTCAGGAGCTATTCTTACCGTATTGATGTGTAAGGCAATGAATCGCTCATTGATCAACGTAGTGGTTGGCGGGTTTGGAGCATCTTCCTCAGCTATTTCGGCCGACCAGGGGGACATCAAGGAAACAACTGCTAATGATACAGCAATCATGATGCGATATGCACAAAATGTAATGGTGATACCCGGCTATGGAATGGCTGTGGCCCAGGCACAAAAAGCGTGTAAAGAACTGGACAAGAGTTTAAGTTCCAGAGGAGTCAATGTAAACTATGCTATCCATCCTGTGGCAGGGAGGATGCCTGGTCACATGAATGTATTATTGGCCGAAGCCGATGTACCTTATAGCAAATTGATAGATTTGGACGACGCCAATGGAATGCTGACTGATACTGATGTATGCCTCGTGGTTGGCGCTAATGACGTGGTCAATCCTTCAGCTTTGGATGATCCTGGAAGTCCTATCTATGGCATGCCGGTCTTGGAAATATTGAACTCCAAAAATGTAGTGGTACTAAAAAGAAGTATGAATAAGGGGTACTCTGGAATTGAAAATCCGCTATTCTTTCATGATAAAACCAAAATGCTTTTTGGTGATGCTAAGGACACCATTGAATCTCTGAATAATGAGGTCAAGGTAATGGATTAAATGCTATTATATTGCAAGTTATTTTAGTGTTTTGATTTGTAGGTAATTTACGTAGTTTGTATTTAGGCGTTAAAGCCTATTGTTATAAATCATCGTCAAGACTAGCTTTGATAGCACACACCAATTATTTGTTGAGTGTGGTCGACCCAGTTTGCCAGAAACTGTAAGTCGTTTGATGTAATAAATCCCTTACCCTCTTCAAGCTAAAATAGCCTAACCATGAGTTTAATCACCAGATACAGTATTGGAAAAAAGATATCAACAGGATATATAATTATTATTTTATCAGTTGTTTTTTGTAGCATTTACGGTGTGCTCGAGCTAAAAAAATGTAAGAGTACCGATCACAAAATAACGGTAATATATCCTGAGTTCTCAAAAAAAATAGAGACACTAACCGCCAATCTGCAGTCCTCAACAAAACTTACCGAAGATTGGATTTATTCACCAAATGCTGAAGAAAAGGAAGAACTGATCTTACTTCATGATGCCATTCCCAATCTGACAGATGAAATCAGGACTATGTATGAGGCATTGGAAAATGATATTGAAACAGACAGTTTGGATCGAATTTTTCAGGACATAGCTACAAACATTTCATATCAGCAAGAAATACGACAGTTTCTGGATGAGCCTGAGTCGTACACTGATGAGTATCTACTGTCAGAAACAGTAGCCCCACTTTTTAATAAAAAAATTGGCCCACTGAGTTATCAGGTAGTTACAGATCTAGTGGGCATTAGCGCGAATTTGGGAAA
The DNA here is from genome assembly GCF_039944555.1 of Reichenbachiella sp. Lineage (GTDB taxonomy): Bacteria > Bacteroidota > Bacteroidia > Cytophagales > Cyclobacteriaceae > Reichenbachiella. The sequence goes on from NZ_JBDUYN010000001.1 coordinate 300,923, forward strand.
AATGTCAGAAAAACTGACCCAGGAGAAATTAGCTTCATTTGATCAGCTAGGAAATGCAATAATATGGCTTGCCATTTTCTCAACCCTATTTGGTATGGTTGCTACTTATGTAACTACATCTTCTATAGCTAAGCCCATAAGAAAACTGAATGAACTTATTGTGAGTTTGGGACTTGGCGAATTACCGGAAATCGAACAACGACTAGCTCGTGACGAAATAGGAGATATGGTGAGTGCGCTGAGTGACTTGAGAGATACGCTTGAGCGAACGGCAACCTTTGCACTAAATGTAGGGGACGGACATTTAGATGTAGAATATAACAAAAGAAGCGAAAAAGATGTCTTGGGTATGTCCCTTCTGACCATGAGAGATAACCTGAAAAGTGTGGTCAGCGAAACTCAGGATGTGGTGAAGAAAGCAGGAATTGAAGGGAATCTACAGGCTCGAGTAAATATTGATGGAAAGGATGGCGCTTGGATGGAATTGACAGACGCAATAAACAATCTTTTGCTTTCTATCGCAAGTCCGGTTATGTCCGTCAACGAAGTAGTCAACGCTATGGCAGAAGGCGATCTGACCAAGAGATTTTCAGACGAAGCCAGTGGAGACCTTCTTATATTATCTCAGAACTTAAATACAGCCCTGGACAACTTAAATGCATTTCTTTTTCAGATTTCTCAAAATGCAGGAGTCGTGGAAGAGTCATCTACAGAAATGCGATTGGCAAGTGAAGAAATGAATACCAATACTGGTGAAATTGCTTCAGCCATTGATGAAATGAGCCGAGGAGCCCAAAACCAGGTTGGAAAGGTGGATCAGTCTTCTAATCTGATTGAGGGGATCTTGAGAACTTCCAGCGATATGGAAGAACGTGCAGAAAAGATCAATGAAGCTGCCAAAGTTGGAGTAGAAAATAGTGAGCAGGGAACAAAGTTAGTCGATGGTGTGGTGACTAATATGAGCGAGATTTCAGCCTATTCAAATAAGACCAGCGAGTCGATTAACGTATTGACTGAGAGATCTAAGGATATCACAAAAATGTTAGCTGTGATTAGTGAGATCGCTTCTCAGACAAACCTTCTGGCATTAAATGCTGCCATTGAAGCAGCCCAGGCAGGAGATGCTGGTCGAGGTTTTGCGGTGGTCGCGGAAGAGATCAGAAAGCTTGCCGAAAGTTCAAGATCCTCCGCTAAGGAAATCGAAGACATTGTCATCAGAGTTCAGCAGGATACCGAGTTGGCTACACGTGCCATTGAAACCATGCATACAAGTGTGAAAGCTGGTGAAGATTCCTCAAGAAATGCTGCCGAGTCTTTCAAAAAAATAACCGAAGCTTCGCACAAGACTTTAGGGTTTTCCGAAGACATACTTAATGCCGCCAAGATCCAAATTGGCAACATCAATAATGTGGTAAATATCACCGAAGGAGTAGTTGTGATTGCGGAAGAAACCGCCTCCGGAACCGAGCAAATTGCGGCTTCAGCAACAGAACTATCCGCTGGAATGGATAATTATAATAAGAGGGTGGCTGAATTATCAAAAATCGCTACCAGACTACAAGAAGGCGTGAGCATGTTCTTATTAATCGATAATGAAGGAGAACCACAGCATGACGATCAAGTGGCTTATAATGGCAACGGAAAAACTAGTTTGGGAGACGATGAGATGCCATCAGATTCGTCCTTAGTACTTATGGACTCCAACTAATTGAATATTACAGACTCTCCATTAGTCCCTGACAAAAAGCCATTCAGCTAGTAAATTCTGCAGTAGTTCATTTTTTTGGCTAGCATTGCTAAAAATTCGTACTATGAGCGCACGTTATCCCATATATCTGGTTTTTCTTTTCATTTCTTGTAGCCATCCTGACGATTTAGCTAAGGATTTTGTCTTTGTAGGTGATTATTCACAAGGACTGGAAGGTCCGGCAGTAAATAAGCAAGGCGATTTGTTTTTTGTAAACCCCCAAAGGAATGGCACCATAGGTAAGGTGTCACCTGACGGAACGTTTGAGCTTTATGTAGACAGCTTGCCTAACGGAAGTGTCGCTAATGGTATTCGTTTTAGTAAAGATGGAACCATGTTTTTAGCAGATTACATCAATCATAATATACTTTTCATAGATCCGGCTGGTAGGGAAGTTGTGATTTTTGCTCATGACAGTACGATGAATCAGCCCAACGATATTGCTATTAGCGGCAACGGTACCTTGTTCGCAAGCGATCCCAATTGGTCAGAAGGCACTGGAAACCTTTGGAGAATCGATAACCAAGGCCAAATAGTGTTATTGGAATCCAATATGGGAACTACCAATGGGGTGGAGGTGGCTCCGGGAGATAGTCTACTTTACGTCAATGAAAGTGTACAAAGAAAAATTTGGGTGTACAACTTGAGCCCGGATGGCGAAGTTTCAAGTAAGCGTTTGCACTATGAATTTCCTGATCACGGATTAGATGGTATGCGTACAGATGTGAAAGGAAATCTCTATGTAGCTCGTTATGGTAAAGGTGTGATTGCGGTCGTTTCACCTAACGGTCAATTGCTTAGGGAAATCAAACTCACAGGGCAAAAACCTACAAACATAACTTTTGGTGGAAAAGATGGGAAGACTTGTTATGTAACCTGTCAGGACAGGGGATACCTGGAGACTTTCCGTGTAGAATATCCCGGAAGGAGTTGGAATTTGAACAGGTGAAGTTGTTCCTAAAAGGTTTGAAACCAGAGATATTTTATTAGCGAATTCGAAACAAAAAATCTATAAATGGGTACATTTATGTCATGTACGTTTCGGTTACCAGACTTAAGCTCAAATCCATTTGGCTTCTACCCAAATTTGTCAGACAATCTAATCTGATTAGCAAGCAGGCGAAAGCATCCCCAGGTATTCTGAAAGTAAAGCTATCAAACAGATGGTTCAGGTATTTTTATACGATGACCCATTGGAATTCTAAGGAAGCCATGCAGCAGTTTATGATTAACGGTGAGCACAAGGAAGCTATGAGGCAGTGGAGCCAATTTGTGACCGAAGTAAAAGCTTATGGCTACGAAAGTGATCATCCACCTAAGTGGAAAGAGGCGAGAATGATGATAGAAAACAAAGGAAGAACTACTCAATAATACGGCTATGAACAGAATTGACAGACTTACATCGATCATGTTGAAGCTGCAAAGCAAGCGATACGTTACTATTGACGATATTTCAGATCACTTCGACATTAGCGAGCGCACGGTTTTCAGAGATATTAAAGCGCTGGGTGAAGCAGGTGTGCCGATTGGGTTTGAAAAAGATCGGGGATACTTCATTGTTGATGGATATTATATTCCCCCAGTCATGTTTACAAAGGAGGAGGCCGGAGCCATTTTACTGGCCAGTAAGCTACTCGAACGACAAGGTGATAAGTCTTTGGTAGATCAGTTCGAACAAGCTTTGGAAAAGATAAGAGCTGTATTGAAAAATACGCAAAAGGACTATGTACAGGAATTGGAAAAGTATATAGAAGTGGTGTCTCCTGCGGTACCGGTAGAAAAAGCATTTCCTGACATGTTTCTCAATGATATCAAAAATGCTTTGATCAACCACAATATTTTGTCCTTCGAGTACTACGCTAACTATAGCGATACCTTTTCTTCCCGAGAAGTTGAACCGCTCGGTATTTGTCATTATGCTAATCATTGGCACTTGATAGCCTATTGCCGGATGAGAAACGGTGTTCGTGATTTCAGAACAGACAGAATCACCAAACTTCACGTATTAGATCAGAATTTCGATCCTTCACTTCGCGATGATTTCAAGGAGCACATATTTGTGAGGCAAATGCAGGAAGATGTTAGCGAAGTGAAAGTTTTGTTTAAAAAGAATGTAGCTCGCCTGATCGGAGATCAGCGATATTATTACGGGTATATTGAAGAAAAAAAGACAGCTGAAGGTGTAGAAATGACCTTTATGGTAGGCGAATGCGAATATTTTGCCAGGTGGCTGTTGATGTTTACAAATTCTGTGCAAGTACTCAATTCTGAAAGATTGGAATCTCAAATGCAAGAATTGATAGATCAATTAGCGAATCACTACTCTCCGATTTTTACCTGAGTCCAAATTTTTAAAAAATATATGTGCTTCTAATAATTCACTGACATAGGGCTGTCAGTGAGCCGCCTTTCATTTGTATAAAACAAATTCAGATAACTAAACTTTATACAAATGACCGATCAAGTAATGGAATTGGTGATTTACAAAATCAAACCCAATCAGGTTGAGAATTACCAAACCAAAATCATTCAACATTTTAGAGAATTGGTAAAGAGTTTTGACGGTATGCTCGATTACCGGACCTATCACGCAGTTAAAGAAGATGGTCTTTTTGTCGATCAAGTCGAATGGAAAAATCTTGACTGTGCAGAATTTGCAGCTGAAAAGGTCAAAGAAATGCAACAAGATGAGACTTATGCTCCTTATCTCTCAGCCTTCGAGGAAGTAAAATTTTTCTTACACGTAAAACATGTAGCCTAATGGAAAAGCTCAATTTAATTAAACAACATGCCGCCTATTATAAAGCAAATGCTAAGCCGGTAGAACTTGAAATCGAACCAATTAACTGTCTTGCCATTAGCGGAATTGGCGCACCAGATGGGGAATTATTTCAAAAAAGCATCGGCGCTTTGTACGCAACCGCCTATACAGTAAAAAAGTATGGCAAGTCAGACGGAACAGATTTTGTTGTCCCCAAACTTGAGGCATTTTGGTGGGTGGAGGAAGGGTTGATTTTTGATCAGACTCCTCAGAACGAATGGCATTGGCAACTGATGATTCGCATGCCGGAATTTGTAACAAATGATCATGTAGACCAGGCGGTCGAGGAAGTCATCAAAAAGAAGAACCTGATACTAGCCAACGAAGTGCAACTTAAACCTATCAACGAGGGTAGAAGCGTCCAGGTCTTGCATATTGGCTCCTATTACCAGGAAGAACCAAGCATCAATAAAATTTTGGATTATATGAAACTCAATGGACTGGAGATGAATGGCTATCATCACGAGATCTATATTTCGGATCCCACCAAAACAGCTGAGGAAAAATTGAAAACAATTATCCGTTACGCCGTTAAGGAGAACTAGTCTATAACTCACCGTCTGTAGTCCATAAGTCACTGGTAGTTGCAAAATGCTATTGACTTATGGACTATGGACTATTAACTAAAACAAACCAATGGCTGAATTACTTAAAAATGAATTCAACAAAGACTTTGTCTTATTGCTCGGAAGCAAATTAGCCGCTCTCGATGAATCGTTCAATATCGAAGGTTTTATTAGCTCTACCATCAATGAAAATTGGGAATCACGTGAACTGAAGGATCGCATGCGTCATATCACGAATATGATCCATGCGCATACAGCGCTGAATTACGTTGATCAACTTAATATGATGATGGAATTGTCTTGTCATTTTGGAGGTTTGAAAGGCATGACCTTTCCGGATTATGTGGAGGTATATGGATTAGACCATCCACGGGAATCACTAGTAGCCCTCAAACACATGACTCAATTTTCAAGTTCGGAATTTGCGATTCGTCCATTCATCGTTAAGTACGAGAAGCAAACCATGAAGGCCATGTATGAGTGGAGTGCTGACAGTAACGAGCATGTGAGAAGACTAGCTTCTGAAGGCAGTAGACCAAGGCTGCCATGGGCGATGGCTTTGCCTGTCTTCAAAAAGGATCCTTCGTCAGTGCTGCCTATCCTTGAAAACCTGAAAAGAGATGAGTCCCTTTATGTACGAAAGAGTGTGGCCAACAATATAAACGACATTACCAAAGACAATCCCGAGGCCGCTCTTGAATTATCCCAACGTTGGTATGGAAATCATGAGCATACCAATTGGATCGTGAAGCATGGTTTAAGAACGCTACTCAAAAATGGCAACAAACAGGCACTTCAAATTATCGGTTTCGATGACAAAGCGAGATTTGAAGTAGCAGAGTTCAACTTATCAGAGGAGCAAGTCAAAATGGGGGAGAGCTTTCAGTTCGGTTTCAAGGTCTCTAATCTTGAACCAAAGGAGGCTTTCGCCAAGGTGGGTTTTGTGGTGTCATATCAAAAAGCCAATGGTTCGTTATCCGATAAAATATTTCATGTCACGGAGAAAGAGTTTGCATCGGCCGACGCTGTTTTATTTAATAAAAAACTCTCTTTCAAGGATCTTACTACCAGAAAACACCACCCGGGACTTCACAAAATAGGAGTTTTAGTCAATGGTAAGAAATTGGCAGAAAAAGAATTTGAGCTATTGCATTAAGATCAAAGTCCATCATGAATGCATTAAAAAAATACCTGACAGTCAATTACCTGTTTTCACTTACGAGCGGTTTAGTTATGCTGGTTCTTAGCGGATACCTCGATCAACTATTTGGAATTGCCAATGTCTATGTGTTTCCAGTAATTGGAATTAACCTCCTGGGTTTTGCTGCATTTGTCTTCTTTGTCGCCAAGTGGAAACTCTCCCATAAAGGACTTGTCTATTTAATTATCGCACTAGACGGACTCTGGGTTTTAGGAAGTTTGCTTATTCTGGTATTGGATCCATTCGAGTTGACAATGGTAGGGAATACACTAATAGGTGCCGTAGCCGTATGGATTGGCTTCCTCGGTTATATGCAATATAGAAGTTACGAATCTTGAGATCTTTCCGAATCGTTCTATCTTTGGTGAGAAAGAAAATTCAGATATGTCGGACGGAACTTTAAGGAAAAATATACAGGTTGGAGCAGAAGTGGAAGTAGTTCAAAAACATCACCAACGCTCAGGAGAACTTACAACTGGAGTAGTAAAGCGCTTGCTTACCAAGTCTCCCAATCACCCACACGGTATCAAGGTGCAATTAGAAACCGGAGAAGTAGGAAGGGTGAAAAATGTGCTTTGACCTGACTCCATTTTCTTATTAGAATATTTTTTTCTACATTCGTCTTAGCAGAGATAACGCAACAATACGTTGCACGCTTGTTTTCCAACTTTAAGGAAGAACATCGGGAAAGCAAGTGAATTTCTTACGGAAAGCCTCCGTATACCTTAAATCGATGAAAATTGGTTTGGGTGTACGGAGGCTTTTTTATTTAAATGATAAAGGAATACTGAGATGATAAAAAAAGTACTTATCGCATTAGGAGTTATGATTGTCTTTTTGATATTGACAATCTTCTATATACCAGAGATTTTATATGCTACCGCATTTGGTCAAAGATTGCTCATGAAAATGGAAGGTGATCAGGTAGCCAGATTTTACTATCGGGAAAATCAAGTTGGTAAAGACACCATTTATATGGAAGGCGTTATTTATTCTAATACCCTGAATGAGATTTATGAGGTACTGGAAAACAACCCTGAGTTAACTACTTTGGTGATGAAAGATGTGCCTGGTTCTATCGATGATGAAGTTAATCTAAAGGCTTCATTTGAAATTAGGCGGCACAATATCAATACCTATATTCCAAAAGATGGTATGGTAGCCTCTGGAGGAACAGATATGTTTCTGGCAGGAAGAGAAAGAGCGGTGCATCCGACTGCCAGGCTCGGAGTTCATTCCTGGGCAGGAATGGACAGTGTGGCCATAGACTATCCCAAGGATCATATAGAACACAAAAAATATCTTGATTATTATGCTGCAATGGAGATTCCATCAGAATTCTACTGGTACACATTAGTAGCGGCACCCTCAGATGATATCCATTGGATGTCACCAGCCGAGATAGAAAAATACAAAGTTGTAACTGATACAGATGCAAGTCAGGAAATATTGAAGATCCTGGAGAAATTAGCTTCCGATGAGTTTAGAGGCCGAAGTACTGGAGACAACAAAGAAGCTCAGGACTTTATCCGTACCTATTTCGAGGACTCAGGCCTAAAAAAATTCGACAGTCAATATGATGTCCCCTTTACTTATAAGCGAATGCTAAAGGAAAGAAATGGGACCAATGTTGTTGGCTACATCAATGGTAAGACTCATATTGACAAATACATTGTGATTGGCGCACACTATGATCATTTAGGCATCAAGAGAGGCGAGGTTTACAATGGAGCAGATGACAACGCATCGGGTACAGCAGCTTTACTTTATTTGGCCAGACATTTCTCTCAGAATCAACCTGAGCATTCTATCATTTTTGCGGCCTTCGACGCTGAAGAAGTAGGGCTTCATGGTTCCAAAGCCTTTATAAAGAATCCTCCGGTGTCCTTGTCTAAGATTAGGCTGAATGTCAATTTTGATATGATCAGTCGCAGCGATAAAAATGAAATCTATGTGGTAGGCACTTTTCCATTTCCTCAATTTAAACCTCAAATTGAAGAGCATGCCGATGCTAGTCAACTCAATGTATCCTATGGGCACGATGATCCAAATGACAAGACTAAGGAATACTGGATGTACTCCTCTGACAACGGGCCCTTTTTTAGAAAAGCGATTCCTACAATCACCTTTAGCGAAGAGGACCATCCTGACTATCACCAATCAACCGATGACTTCGAAAAGATAAACCCGGAATTTTATTTGAATGTCGTGGATTTAATCCGTGAAACTATTGAATCCATTGATCAAAATTTCCCAAGCTCAGAACAATGATTTTTCCTTCCGACATAGAGCAAGCTTATCGGCTAATAAATAAAGATGTTTACAAGACACCTTTAATTTTCTCTAAGGAATTGAGCAAAATCTCAGGAGCAATGGTGTACTTGAAAATGGAAAACTTGCAGTCCACGGGCTCTTTTAAAATTAGAGGAGTACTTGCAAAGATCAATAGCCTGAACCAACATGATTTTACTAAAACCTTCGTCGCGGCCTCTACCGGAAATCATGCCGCCGCCTTTGGATATGCAGCAGATAAATTCGGATACAAGGGCGTGTTGTTTTTGCCGAAAAAAACAAGTGAAGCGAAGATAGCTGCACTTGAAAACTACAACGTAGAAAAGATTTTTTTTGGTGAAAACAGCATGGAGACAGAAGCCAAGGCAACAGCTCATGCCAGAGAAATCAACGGCATATTGATTCATCCCTACAATGATATGGAAGTCATAAAAGGTCAAGGGACGGTCGCGTTAGAAATTAAAGATCAGTTACCGGAAGTAGAAACTGTTTTGGCACCGATCGGCGGTGGAGGATTGATCTCAGGTATTGCTTCTTATTTTAGGGACCACGATATTGAGGTCGTCGGATGCCAACCTATAAATGCAGCCGAAATGTATCAATCTGTTAAAAAAGGAAACATTGTGTCTCCAAGTCTATTAAGCACGATCTCGGATGCATCTGCGGGTGGGATTGAAGCCAACGCCATTACTTTTGACATTTGTAGAGAACTTGTCTCTGATTTTGAACTGGTCGAAGAGGAAGATATCAAAAAGGCAGTTGCATTTATTGTAAAATATCATCATACCCTGATCGAACCAACATCGGCGTTACCGGTTTCGGCCTTATTGAATTCTGAAAAGTACGCTGGTAAAAATGTGGTATTGGTACTAACAGGTAAAAAAATTAACTCTAATTTATTGACGGAAATTTTAAATCAATATGGCAATAGTTATTAACCTAACGGACATTAAAACCATCTTAAAGAACGTGGATGTAGTTGCAGCCATGGAGGAGGGTTTTGTTCAATACAGCAACGGAAATACCGTTGTTCCCCCCGTCGGAGAGCTACTTTTCAGCGAGCCTAAGGGAGAAGCCCATATCAAATACGGCTATATAAAGCAGGATGATTATTATGTAATCAAAGTTGCTTCTGGTTTCTATGACAATCCTAAGCTGGGTATAGCCTCCAGCCAGGGCCTGATGCTCCTTTTTAGTCAGAAAACAGGACAACCTGTGGCGGTTCTTTTAGATGAAGGCCATTTGACGGATATCCGAACCGCTGCGGCCGGAGCCTTGGCAGCAAAATATTTTGCTCCAGAGCATATCACCGCTATAGGAGTCATCGGTACAGGCATTCAGGCTCGATTGCAACTAGAATACCTTCAAAAAAACACTCCGTGCAAAACAGCGTGGGTTTGGGGTAGAACTACTGAAAGTATGGAGAAGTTTAAAGTAGATATAGAAACTGATTTTGACGTTCTTCTGGCTTCAAGTCCATCTGAAGTAGCTAGGCATGCCAATCTGATTGTCACCACAACTCCTTCGGAAACTCCTCTTTTGTTGGCAGAGGATATCCTGCCGGGAACTCATATTACAGCGGTTGGCTCTGATACTTCAGAAAAGCAAGAATTGGAGAGCGTATTGCTTGCAAAAGCAGACATCGTCATTGCAGATAGCATTCCTCAAAGCAAGAGTAGAGGGGAGATTTATAGAGCGATTAAAGACTCGAAATTGTCTTTAGGTGAGATCAATGAACTGGGTCAAGCGATTCAGAATCCGGCCTTGCAACGAACAACCGAAGAGCAAATTAGCGTAGTAGACCTCACAGGTGTAGCCGTGCAAGATATCATGATTGCTAGGGCCATTTATACAAACTTTTAAAAAACACAACAATGATGAATATTCCAATATTTGAACTCGAACGCGTCCAATCACTATTTGAAAATACAGTGGATTACAATTTGACCGAAAGTGGGTTTCACCCTTACACACTCAATGAACTTTTGGATAAAGAACAAATAGATGCGCTGACCCATACCGTTTTGGGATATGGGCAAACCAATGGTTCAATACCATTGAGAAAAAGGATAAGTGCATTGTACAATGGAAGCAGCGAGGAAAATGTACTGGTGACTAACGGATCTGCAGAAGCCAATTTTATTGCTTGCCATACCCTTTTGGAAAAAGGAGACGAAGTGGTGATGATGGTACCGAACTACATGCAGATATGGGGAATTGCAGAGGAGATGGGCTGTGTACCGAAGGCATTTCACTTGCGAGAAGAGAACAATTGGAAACCGGATTTGGCAGAGCTCAAATCCCTGGTAACTCCAAAAACAAAAATGATCACGGTTTGCAACCCTAACAACCCAACTGGGTATACACTGACTATAGACGAAATGGAAGAAATCGTCGCAATTGCCAAAAATGTGGACGCATGGGTATATTGCGATGAAGTATATCGCGGTGCTGAGCTAAATGGAAAAACAATAGAGAGTTTTATTGGGATGTATGACAAGGTAATGGTGAATGGTGGTTTATCAAAGGCCTATGCGCTGCCTGGATTGCGTCTAGGCTGGTTAATAGGTCCTGAGAATCTAATAGCCGATACCTGGGCATATCATGATTATACATCAATTACAGCTGGAATCATGAGCCATTACATCGGAGAAATAGCCTTAAGACCTGAAAAACGGCAGGAAATTTTAACCAGAAACAGAACCATGCTCAATGAAAACCTAATCGCTGTAAAAGAATGGCTTAATCAATACGGTGACTTGTTTGAATATGTGGCTCCAAAAAGTGGCGGCATGTTGTTCGTGAAATACAATCTGGACATCAACTCCTCTGAATTGGCAGAATGGCTGCGCAAAGAAAAAAGCGTGTTTATTTTGGCGGGAGATTGTTATGGTATGGATCATCATTTTCGTATTGGGATAGGCGAACGGAAGGATTATATTTTGGCCGGTCTCGAGCGAGTAAAGGAAGCACTTACGGAACGTTTTGGTTTGTAGTACAGTAATAATTAAAAGTGAAACAGAGTGATTAAAGAAATTTCAGAAGAAGAGGCTTTCAAATTGGCTGAAGGTGCAGATGAATTTCCGGTATTAGTAAAAGAAGAAAATGATGGATCTGAGTCTGCTGTCTGCTTAAAAAAATTCCCGACCGGATTTGTTCTCGGTGTCAGCTGTGATACTAAAGAGGTATTCAAATTGTACTATTCAGAAGACTATGACGAACTCTTTGACAAATGCGAATATTATCTGGAAATCATGCGGAAGAAAGGTCATCCGTTTGAAGATTTGGATTGAAAAAATAAGATCTAAACATGAAAGAAATGCCAATTAAAGGATTTTATAAACGTTTATTCGGAGTGGCCTTTTTGACTTTTCTTCTCAATAAATTTTACCTCAGGCCTTGGGTAGTGGAGAAAGAGTTAGCCGATTTTTGGCAAATTATAGTCTTTTCGCTGCCCAATTTTATTGAAGCAGCCATGGGTACTCTTATTTTAACGGGTGTGTTCTTGCAGCTCAGGGTGTATAGGAATATGGTACTTCGTGACATCCATATCTATTGGATGGCAGTTGGAGCAACTGCGGTATACGTGATTTCTCAAGAACTCAAATTTCATAACCTGGGCGGTAATAATGTCTATGATCCCTATGATCTATTGGCTTCTATTATTGGATTGGTTGCTACTTTTATCGTATTGCAAATAGTTGATTTTACTGACTTGCAGAATAATGAACATCATAAATAAGCTGTCATCATCTCACAATAGAAGAGATCAATTGCCAAATCAGGAATTAGCCGAAGAAATTGTCAACACAGCTGACAGACAATCCATCAAGGAACTGGTGAGTCATCTTAGTCACAAAAACAAAGCCATTCAAAACGATTGCATCAAGGTTTTGTATGAAATTGGAGAGCAAAACCCTCAATTGATTTCAGAATATTTTAATGATTTCGTTCAACTTCTTGATAGTAGTAACAATAGGCTTCAGTGGGGAGCGATGACCGCATTGAATGCTATTACGCTTGAGGTTCCTACGGAGGTGTTCGATGCGCTGATTAAGATATTAGACACTGCTGAAAGAGGCTCGATCATTACCAAAGACCATGCAGTGGGGATACTGATCAAGTTGTGCTCCGTGAAGCAGTTTGCTGATCATACCTTTTCGTTGCTGATGGAGCTGTTGCTGAAAAGCTCTACCAATCAACTCCCGATGTATGCGGAAAGAGCGTTGCCAGCGATTGCGGTGGATAACAAGGCTCTTTTTATCAGAACGCTAAATTCACGATTGAATGAAATTGAAAAAGAGAGCAAAAGAAAGCGAGTCGAAAAAGTAATTAGAAAAGCGTCTTTGATATAGCTCATTAGATCTTAGGAGGAAGGCCTTTCGTTCCATATTTTTACAAAAAATGGAACTCATATTGAAAGCTTAAGGTAAAGTGAGCATAGTTTACAACAAATATTATGAGACTGAGAACCTGTTTGGAAACCCATATCCCGAACTGATTGAGTATTTCAGGAACTACATCGATAAGGGGAAGGTGCTGGATCTTGGCTGTGGTCAAGGACGCGACTCGATCGCATTGGCTCGGTTAGGTTTTGAAGTTATAGGAGTGGATCATTCTCAAGTGGGTATTGATCAAATGAATAAAATCGCCCGTGCTGAGAATCTTACATTGGAAGGACGTGTGGAGGATATTTACACGTACGAAGAGTTCTCTCTATATGATTTCATTCTTCTTGATAGCATGTTTCATTTCGAAAAAAGAGATTTAAAAAAAGAAACAGGTCTAATTAGAAAGATTTTAACCCATGCAAAAACCGGCTGCCTGGTGGTGGTCTGCCTACAAGATACAGGTAGGAAGGTGAGTATTCTGAACGAAACGCTGGATGAACAACTCTTAAAAAGACTCGCAGATATGAAATTTGAATACATTTTTGAAGATAGCGAAACAGAACATCATTCGAGGACCGAATACCGGATGATAGCCGTAAGAAAGTAAGAATTGCAGCTGTGTTGTGTTGTCTGTCAATTCGCGATTGAGCACGTTCTCACCATAGATTCACTTCGTTCTCATTCGAAAACTAACCAATATTTAGTAACAATAAAGTTTCTGGAAATCATTAATCTTGTTAGTTCTAATTTAAACTAAACCTGATTTCAACCATGAAAAAATTAAGATTAATAATCTTTTCGCTGGCGGTGCTGGGCTTTACCACACCAGTTTTCTCTCAAGGATTTACTCCTCCAGCAGAGTCCAATGCCGTAGTTTATTTTGTGAGGGTTTCAAACTTTGGTGGAGCCGTTTCTTTCGAATACTTTCATGATCGAAAGTTTATCGGAGTTTTTAAGGGAAAAAACTACATGCGCTACGAATGCCCTGCAGGTGAAAATCTACTTTGGGCTTCGTCGGAAGACAAAGAGTTTATTAGAGGTAATTTCAAAGCCGGCGAAACTTACCTCGTATTAGTTAATGTCCAAATGGGAGCCTTTAAGGCAAGAATAGATCTGGAACCTTTGACTGTCGACAATGAAGACTTCGAAAGAGCAAAAGCCCTGATTTTGAAGAAGGTACCCGTTGTGACTCCTGAAGGAAAAATCCAATCAACTGAAAAGAAACTGGCTGAGAAGGGTTTTGTCGACCGAATTATGACGAGATACGAAGAGGAATGGAAGGATGGAGAAATGACCAGCACCATCACAGAAGATATGTCTATCCCACAGGATCAATTGAAATGACTTATTACTAATTGACACAGAGTAGAATTGTCACAGACAAGTTGTTTTCTGTCAATTTCAGAATCAAAAACTATCTTTCGATTATTCACCCAATCGAGAGATAGAATATACCTGGTATATTGCTATTCTGGTGCTAATTAGCTATTATTAAGCTTAGAAGGCCTCCCGATAGCCATCGGGGCAGCATAGGGTCTCACGCAGCACTTCGAGAAATTATCATTAATTAAGCTTTTATTGTACGGTTACAGGCGTAGGTCTGTCTCCGGCGGTGATGACAGACAGTATTAATGTCACGCCCTGATACATTGTTATGGATTCCAGGCTCAGTAGGACCAACTAATGATACCGACACGCGGACAATTGTATTTGATCATTTCTAATCGATGCTTTCAGCAAAAGGAAAGTATCATGTTCTATTGTCCCAATTCTGAAACACGGAAAATTCTAAAAATTTATAAAAATGGGAAATTCAAGTAGAAAAGCCAGAAGGCAGGCCAGAAGAGCCAAAAGAAAAGAAAGAAGAAAACTTCTTAGGGAACTGATCGAAAAACTAAGTGGCAGAGACATATCGTTCGAGATTTCAGACAAGGAAGGTGCTAATCCTCCTTTTATCCAGATATTTAAGGAGATATGGCCAATATTAGATCCGGCATTGAAATTTTTGATTGCCATGAGATTAACGAAAGAAAGGGTCGATAAGGTACTTGAGGACATTCATAAAGCAGGCCAGCTACTCGCCAGTGGTGGTGCCGAGCATGAAAATGAGTTCAGGGAAAAATTCCGTAACGTTTGGGACGATATTGAACCTAAGCTTGAATTCATCCAAATAGTAACACCCAATAAGGTGGACAAGGTACTTGATGACATCATCGAGATCGGCGATTGGATAGCTGGGGAGTGATGAAAACGAAGTAATAAATGATACCGGAGTTCTAGGTTGTTTTGTGAGAAGTCCTGTTGAATTGGGTCATGTTTGTTCAAAGGATTGAGACGATCTGAAATTCTATGAGTCAATCATGGATGATAATTTACTAACGCAACGGTTCATGTCCATACGGACCAAATAAAAGCTACCGCC
>NZ_JBDUYN010000002.1:0-6883 GCF_039944555.1 Reichenbachiella sp.
TCCTGCGAGCTCACATTGAATAGTTCTGGCCAAGTGGAAAGCTACGAATCCTACAAACCCTACGGGGATATAGCCATCTCTTTTGGCAAGACAAGCCAACAGCCCTACAAATACTCAGGCCAGGAGAAAGATCAGAGTGGCCTCTACTACTATGGCTTCCGTAGCCTTGATCCGGAGATTTTCCGATGGACAAGCCCCGATCCGACGGGTCTGCAAGGCAGTGGCCTCAATTGGTACGTTTTGGTCGGCCAAAATCCCTTGACGAGGAGGGATCGTAATGGTTTAGGCCCCTTCCCATTTAAGAGGTTATTTGGAGACTTTGCGAAACAAATGCTTAAATCAAGCTTTATTGGTATAGGTGGAATAGGTCTGAATCATGTCAATGACAGAAAAAGAGGGCTTCAAAAAAATGATGAACAAAATTTAGCTTTTGGCACTATAACAACAGACTACTATGTAGGTATATTGAATGTGGAAACAGACAGCAATTATTATAAAACTCAAACAATTGATGAGAAAATTGAACTCGTGACCGGAGCGATTAGTGCTTTTAACAAAAAGGTAGTCGATGATAGAAGTGTAAGAAACAGTAATAATATTTCTCGTTAAATATTTGCTGCTCCAGAGTATGCTTTTACGTCTTCAACAGAGAAGAAAAGAACATTGAGTTCAAATCAAAAAATTGTGAATCATTTTCACGAAGTTGCTCAACAATATACTAATATGATTATTGTACCGGGGACAACTGTGTGGTATGATTCTAAAACAGATACGCTGCGAAATCAAGCGCTTGTTTTTTATAATACAAGAATTTTCTTCCAAGACAAGATGTGGGAATCAAATGAAGCTTTAAAAATGGACAAAGGAAAAGACGGCAAGCGACTTGGCCTATATGGTGCTACAACATATAGGAACGCCAAGGTCAGATCGAAAACTTGGAACGTAGATGATTTAGTCGTGGGCGTGGAAATATGTTTAGATCATAAAAAAGCAGAAATGCTCCAATATTTAAATATTAAAGAAAAAAGCTTGGATGTTCATGTCATAGTAAGCAACAGTATCAATTTTTATAAGGATAATACTAGACTTAACAAGGGAGGGATTGTTCTTCATGCAGACGGGGGTTTTAATAATAGCGCAGCTTATAAGAAAGGTGATCATGGAAAAATAGAAAAACAAGAAGAATATGCTATTATTGGGGATGAAAACGAGAGCAATGTCGAACTACTCATTTATAAAATAACAAAAAATGGCAGGTAAAATTGGTTTAGCGTACTTACTGGCTTTGTTTAATTTTAGGAAAACAAACTTATGGTGAAGTAGTAATCAAACTTTGATCATCGCCAGAATATCATCCAAATACTCACGATCATTAGCTAGTCTAGGCACCTTGTTTTGTCCACCCAGCTTACCCCTTTTTTTCATCCATTCATAAAAAGTTCCAGGCTTAGCTGAATGTAGAATTGGCATTTTTAGGGCGATATCTTTGTATCGTTTTGCATCGTAGTCCGAGTTGACCTCTCGGAGCTTTTCGTCTAGAATCACCGCAAACCTTTCCATACTATCCGGGCATTTCTGAAACTCAATTATCCATTCATGACCCCCGCCAGATTTGTTTGTAAAATGGATGGGCGCAGCTGTGAAGTTCTCTATCACAGCTCCAGTGATTTCACAGGCATCAGTAATGGCTGACTCAGCATTTTCGACTACCAACTCTTCACCGAATGCGTTGATGAAGTGCTTGGTCCGTCCAGCTATTTTAATTCTAAAAGGACTGATCGAAGTAAACTTGATTGTGTCACCTATGCTGTATCTCCAAAGCCCTGCATTCGTACTAATTACCATAGCGTAAATTTGCCCTAATTCTACTTCATGCAGCCCAAGAGTTTTTGGACGTTCATTTTGAATTTCATCATAAGGAATAAATTCATAAAAAATACCGTAATCCAGCATCAGCAACAATTCATCAGAGTCAGATCGATCCTGAATCCCAAAGAAGCCCTCAGAGGCGGTGTAGGTTTCCACATAGTTCATCTGATCCGATGGGATCAATTGCTTAAACAGTGAACGATAGGGCCCAAATGCAACCGCGCCATGAAAGAAAACCTCCAGATTGGGCCAGACCTCCAGGATGTTCTTGACACCCTTCATTTCCTTGATCCGCTGTATAAGTGGTATGGTCCAGGTGGGAACTCCAGAAATATTAGTGACGTTTTCGTTGGCTGTGGATTCTGCCATTTTCTCTAGTTTTTCTTCCCACTTATCCATCAATGCCACGTCTAACGATGGGGTCCTTATAAACTGTGCCCAGATGGGTAGATTCTGCATAATCACCGCAGATACGTCACCATAATGTGAGTTATGCTTTGGATCTAGTTCATTCACCTGATGACTGCCGCCGATAGCCAGTCCTTTGCCTGCGAACATTTGAGTGTCTGGATTGTTGTTCACATAAATGGAAATCAAGTCCTTTCCACCTTTGAAATGGCAATCATCCAAAGCTTCTGCCGAAACTGGAATAAACTTACTTCTCGCATTAGTGGTACCTGATGATTTGGCAAACCATTTAATTTCTGTTGGCCATAGCAGTTTCTGCTCTCCCTTCATGCGACGTTCTATATATGGAAACAGCGCCTCGTAGGCCTGAACAGGAACGGTCTGCTTGTACTGATCGTAAGATTTTATGTTTTTGAAATCATATTTTCTCCCAAACTCAGTGTCCTTAGCCGTATGTAGAAGTTTGGTAAAAATTTCTTTTTGTACGTCATGAGGATACTTCATGAAAAGCTCCATTTGATGGATGCGCTTTCTCATGACCCAGGTGAGGATGGAGTTAAAAAGAGGCACGTGAGTTAGATTTTTCTTTTTAGTTCGAAATGTCTACCAAGGTACACCCGTCGGACTTGTTCATCTGCAGCTAGCTCCTCGGCTGTTCCCGACTTCAATAACTTCCCTTCAAACATCAGGTAAGCCCGATCAGTAATGGACAGCGTTTCCTGCACATTGTGATCAGTGATCAATATGCCAATGTTTTTGTTTTTCAACTGTGCAACCACCATTTGTATTTCTTCTACGGCGATAGGGTCCACTCCAGCAAAAGGTTCATCAAGAAGAACGAAATTGGGGTCAATAGCTAAAGCCCTAGCAATTTCTGTACGGCGTCTTTCTCCTCCCGATAGCGCAATACCAAAATTATTACGCACATGGGTCAGGCTAAACTCTTCCATGAGCGCTTCGGCTTTTTCTTTTTGTTCCTTTTTGGTGAAGTCTTTCATTTCCAGAACAGCAAGAATATTTTCTTCCACCGTCAACTTTCGGAAGACAGAAGCCTCCTGAGCCAAATATCCAATGCCAAGTTTGGAACGTTTATACATTGGAAGGTCAGTAATGTCCTGATCATCCAAATATATCTTGCCGCTATTCGGTTTGATCAACCCTACGGTCATATAAAAGCTAGTTGTTTTCCCAGCACCATTGGGGCCCAGCAAACCAACGATTTCCCCTTGGTCAACCTTTACGGAGATGCCATTCACTACCGTTCTGCTCTTGTATTTCTTAACTAAATTCTCTGCCCTCAGTTGCATTTGTTGTACTTACTTTAGCGTTCAGCAATTTTAATGATAATAATTCAATTTAGGTCGCCTCACACTCTTATATCCTTCAGCATCAATTGCAAAGTAGTTTGCCCCATATAGTGATTCTCTTCGATGGTATAAGCAATGTCAAAGGGAGCGTCCAATTGATTGTGAAAATGGCCTAGATTGAACCCTATTACATCAAAATTATTGGAAGTACCTGCCTGACTAAGGAATAGCTTCAGGTGTTTCTCCTTGAGAACCCTGGCCTCTTTTTTCAGAAATACATTTTTACTACAAAATACAGGTTGCATATTCCTAGGGCCAAAAGGACCCATTTGTTTCAAAATCCCAAACATTTTAAAATCAATGTCGGCCAGTTCGATTTCCATATCAACATCAATTACAGGTGTTTTCTGCTTTTCCTCAATCATTTCTGAAACAGATTGCTCGAATGCTATTTTGAAATCATCCAATTTGTCGTGAGTCATTGTCAATCCAGCAGCATACTTATGTCCGCCAAATTGGATCAAATGATCGCTACAATTTTCTAACGCACTATATATATCAAAACCATTAACCGATCGGGCAGATCCTGTTATCTGTCCATTGGATTCGGTCATTATAATAGTGGGTTTATAATAATGCTCAATACACCTGGAAGCTACTATTCCTATTACCCCTTTATGCCAGTCCTTTCTAAAGAGCACTGTACTGTGTTTTTCCGTCAACTTGTCTTCTTTAATCATGTCAAGAGCTGAGGCTGTTATACTCTCATCATAGTTTCTTCTCTCTTGATTTTCCAAATTGAGCTTTTCGGCAAAAACATAAGCATCTTCTTTGGTTTCTTGAGTTAATAAGTCTAGTGCCGTCTTTGCATGTCCTATCCTTCCTGCCGCGTTAATCCTTGGGCCAATACCAAATACGACATCAGATATACTTAGTGGGGTTCTCATATTTGCTTTATCTATAAGTGCGGCAAACCCTGGAAGTGGAGAATTGTTGAGCTTCTTCAAGCCAAACCAAGCCAGTAAGCGATTTTCCCCAGTAATGGGAACAATGTCCGATGCAATACTTACCGCCACCAAATCGAGAAGTCCAAGTAGCTTATTGTCATCAATCCCATTTTGGACGGAAAAGGCTTCGAGTAATTTGTAACCTATCCCACAACCGGATAGTTCATCATAGGGATATGAACAATCTGACTGTTTGGGGTCTAATATGGCAACTGCTTCAGGAAGAGATGTTCCAGGCAAATGGTGATCACAAATGATGACATCAATTTCATGACCCTTGGCAAATTTGACATTTTCTGTGGCGCGTATACCACAGTCAAGTGTGATTAGCAGCTGTATATCATGATCTATTGCCCATTGTATCCCTTGTCGGGAAACCCCGTACCCTTCGGTATACCGGTCAGGTATGTAAGTAAATACATTGGGCGAAAGGTCCTTTAGAAAATTGTATGCTAATGCGACGCTTGTGGTACCATCAACATCATAATCCCCATAGATAAGAATTTTTTCTTCTTCAAATATAGCTTGCGTCAATCGCTCTACGGCCTTGTCCATGTCCTTCATTAAAAAAGGGTCATGCAGGCTACCCAATTCAGGCCTGAAAAATGATTTGGCCTCGGCCATGTTTTTTATTCCTCTCTGAAGTAGGATGGCACAGAGAACATCATGAATATTGAGTTGGCTCTGAAGCTCTTTGATTTGGTTTTCCTCTGGGCGGCTTTTGACAATCCAGTCTTTTATCATATCAGCAAAACTATTCAAGTAATTATCACAAGTGGTTAGAGTTTAAAAGAATATAAATTTAGTTTCCTAATTCATTCGATCTTTTTTTTACGTTATTTAAAAATCAGAATGAGGAAATGACTTTGTATTAAGAAAGCCCCAATCGATTTTTGTTTGGTGATGATTTTTTTAGATTGGCCATTGTGGCACTGCTTTGAGATTTCACCAAAGATCTACTTACATATAGAAGCTCTTAAATTCCAGAACTTTGTATTTGATAAGATAACGGCTAAGAGGCTGGAGTTGAGTATTCAGCTTAAATATCAGTTATCTGCATTTGGTTTGTTGTCGTTACTTTTTTAATTCAACCGTAATTGCTCTTATCAATCCCTGACCATCCTCCGAACTTATACCTTGAATAGAAATGTCTCCTATTTTTTTGCTTGAAATTTTCGAAATACTTTGAGCTCTATTGCCTAATATCGTTTCTTTCAAAAATTGTTGTTTTTGCTGCCCATTAAGTACCGCATCATTATGTATGCTCATTTTCCTGGTTACGAAATTGACAATTTGCTTATTTAAGATACCCGCATACACAATCGCATTTACTCGCGAGTGATCCATTTTTTCCACTATCCTGGAATAAAACTCATTGGTGGTGTAATTGACACCTGCTCCAATGGAATAAGCGTAATCAAATACCATATTATCATGTTTCGTTATTGACATTCGATAGGTTGCTACCTCTTTGAATTTTGGGTTTTCCTGATATCCCGATATTGTGGGTTGTTTCCCTAGTGCTTTAAACGAAATACTTGCTTGATCTGGCCTGATTACATTTTCATAAAATGTAATATCATTGGCTTCAATATTAGAAATGTGCATGTTAGTATCATCGAATTCTATTTGATCTAATTCGATAGGACCTCTTCCTAAAAAGGTTGCCTCGATTGAGCTCTTAATGGTTTTTCTTATCCTTTGCTGTTTTTGGGGGTTATTTTCAAGATCCATATCTGATGTGGTAGTATTAAGAAAATGTTTATTATAGGCATAATTTAGTGCTGTATCAAAGGTCTGCTCCATAAAATCTTCATTGTCCAAAGGTTTATTGGCATAATTTCCTTGAAACAATGCTATTCCATATTCTTTTTTTATTCCTTCTGTTATCTGGTGGAAGTTATTAAGATGAGAATAGTGTGTTATTCTTCTAGCAGCTATTATGCTGAGGCTTCCCTGTTGATTAATTCTTTTGCTTAACCGACCCATAAAAATGTCAAATGGCCCTAAACCAAATTCATCCCTCATAGTTACAGGATTTCCATTCACCATGGCGTACCAGTTCAAACCATTGCCTCGGATACCAGCTGGGTTTGGGCTCATCCAGCGGAAGTTGGCAGGCAGGTAGCTCCTGAAGCCATAGTAGTATAAGCCACTCTGATCTTTCTCCTGGCCTGAGTATTTGTAGGGCTGTTGGCTTGTCTTGCCAAAAGAGATGGCTATATCCCCGTAGGGTTTGTAGGATTCGTAGCTTTCCACTTGGCCAGAACTATTCAATGTGAGCTCGCAGGA
>NZ_JBDUYN010000003.1:0-6435 GCF_039944555.1 Reichenbachiella sp.
GATAGAGTTGACCATAACAGGTTGCCCACCGGGATAAAACCAGCAGCAAAACAAGGCTGAGCGATTTGATGTTGAATGTGATCATGATTTAGGGGCAATTGGATCGGCTTGTCTCAATGACGATATTTTCCATCAGGGATCGAATCCGATATCCTTTAAGTGAGAAGCTACATTGAGACAGTAGCCAAGAAGATATTTTCCTTGTGTATAAAATCATTTTCGCAACTGGAGTGCAATACAATATTATGAGATTAACTAAGGCAGAAATCAAATTCTTGTAGACATGTAGTAGACATCCAAATATCACTCTGGACGGCTCAGGCAGTCTATTTAATCACCTGAGGCTTTTTTAGGTCAACGTCATGATGACTAATCAGTCTATTTGACCTTTATCTTGATCGGATTACTTAGCTGGCTTTTCGATCCATTTTTATGAATAACTTTCACTGCATAGTAATAGGTGCCGGATTGCTTCACAGTCTCTGAAAATTTAGTAGAGCTATAGTCTACCGATTTATAGTTTTTGACTTTTTCGCTGTCTTTATTTCGATAGATCATGAAGCGATAATCTCCTTCCGTTTCATCATAGTTCCAGTTCAGCGTTACTTCCTGTAGGCCTTTGTCATAGCTAGCCGATAAGCTCGATACCGAATTCATTCTTTTCTTATCGATCCTCTTGCCTCGAAGAGGAAAGGAAAGCTCGGATCTCAGTTGATTATCATCTATGGCTAGTAGTCGATATTCATATATGATGCCTTTTTGAACTGTGGTATCACTATATGTACTCAGCGTCGGGTTCTCTATAGCGATCTCAATGGTCTCTTCTCCATTTTTTCTAATCAACCGCTGGCCCACCACGTCGTGACTACTACTTGGTGTCCAAGAGAGCTCTAATGAACGTTCCGTGGCTCTGATATTTTTAAAGACTGGTGTAACTGGCCGAAGCGTATCCGGTTTAATAGCCTCAGCTATTTCTGAAAACTCTGAGTGATTGTAACTATTATCTACCGCCTGTACTTTATAGTAGATCTTCTCAGTTAGCGTGTTGAGTGGAATATGATAAATATAAAAATTAGATATAATTGGCTTGGTTGTGATTTGGGTAAATTCATGTTTTAGACTATTGCTGTAATAGACGCGATACCCCAAAAAACCCAACTCATCTACGTGCTCATCTGTCCATTTGATCTCTACTTCTCCGGTAGAGTCTATTTCAGCGTGAACCTCTGTCGGCACCGGAGGTGGTATTGTATCCGGGATGTTCACAAATATGGGAAAGGAGTAACTAGAGTTACCGGCCGTATCCAATAGAGCCATCCTGAAATAGTGAGAATACTCATCTGGCAGTGGAGTATAATGATACACCGTATCTCTCGGATCGATTGACTCGGCTTCCAATCGCACGAAGGCTGAGTCGGGGTGGTAATTAAATTCAACATGCAGATCAGCAAAATCATCAGGTATCTCTGGCAGTCGCCAGCTTAGTCGAATATCTCCTGTCTCTTCAATGTACTCACCTGATTTAATCACAGGGTTTTTGGGTGCGGACTTATCTGCACCCATACCGCTTACCAATATTGGAATACTTCTATCTGCAAAAGCATCGATACCTGTAATGCGATACAAATAGGGTTGATAATTTTGACTTACAGAATCCTTGTACTGGTAATATCTCTGAATACCCGTTGAATCGATTTTCTCATAGGGCTGAGGCAGCATAGGCGTGACAGTCAGACTATCGAAAGTTATACCGCCATCCGAACTGCGCTCAATAACATATCCGGAAAACACATTGCCTGGGACCGGCCATTGAAGGAAGACCTGGTTTTCCTCTGATAGGGTTTTTACATTTTTTACGGTTTTTGAAGCCTCCGGCTCATCATACCTGACGAAGACATCGCTTGCATCTTCCTGGAGTATTTTTTCCACACGTCTTTGCTGCGCTGTGCTATCCAGTTCTTCAATGGGGACCCGGGACAACGAGTCTGCCAGCATGATACTATAAAGATATCGCTTGCCTTGTTCGACGTTCCTGTCGACATATCTCAATCCCAGTCCATCTGCGGCAAGAGCTGAGAAATCTGCTGATATCAAAACCAATCCAAAAATAGATTCGTCCTGTTTACCCTTGGCAATGAATCCTGCATCTTTAGAAACTTCAAGTGCACCAACTGTGGCACCTGCAGCAATTAAGACATAGTTGTCATCGGTAGGAAATGCCTTGCTCCATTTTAGAGAGTCGTAAGGTTTGATTGGATTTTCAAAACTTGTGAGAGGCTCAGCAGTGGGCGGTTGTACATCTTCAGGTTTCAGTCTGATGTTATTTTCCCGCAGGGAGTCTATATCCAACTCGGGACCTGAGAATGTATGCCTCACAATAGTATACCCCATTTTCATCCCATCTAACCATAATTTTCGATGATTTGGGGCCCAGCGCAGGACTATTGAGTCATTGTAAGCCTTGGCCTGTATGGCAATGTATCTGGGAGCCTCAACTTCTGAGGCTTTGATTCGGGCCTCTTCTTTGGCTTTTCTCCTCTCGATAGATTGTTTTCTTCGTCGTTCAACCTTTTTTTCATAAGAGGAATGATCTGCTGAGTCTGATTCCACAATACGCTGCACTCGGGGATTTGCCTTAGGCTCAGAATTATCCTGAGCCATAAGACAGGTTGTGGCAAGTAGGGTCAAGAGAAGAAGGTCTAATTTCTTCACACTAAATATCAGTTTCATTGCTTTAAGGGCTTTTTTTCTCATCATTTTTCCAAAGTAAAGGTCATTGTTGAAGAAGTATTTCCATCAAGATACAGTTGATAGGTCGCGCCTGTGAGAGATCCGTCTAAGCTAATATCGCCTTGAATCAGATCTGTATAATATTTCCCTTTCACTTTCCAATAGATATAATACATGCTGGATTCGATGTTATTCAGGATCTGTTCAGTATTATCATAAATGACCGGCATCGCCCCTCTGCTTTTATTAGTCGTGCCCTTTGAGATATCACTGGTCTGTAAGGTCAAATCGGAGGTGGCATTCCAACTGTCCCAGTATATATACATGTTCTCTTTTCCTTCGATATTGAATCGGGGATAGTCTGAAAACATTTTGGGATAATAATCGTCCATTTTTCCAACATATGAGCTAGATCCGGTATCAGTCACCCTTTGAAAATATTCCCCCAAATCCTTAAGTGATTTCCAACTAGTATAGTAGTCCTGAATCAGATCCGAGTCTGAATTTTCCCAATCCTCCTTATCTATATATGCAAGTTCGATGATCGGTGGGATATCCAAATATCCATTTGGTGAGGTGAACCCATAGGCTTCATATTTATCAAACATTTCCTCACTATTATATCCTCCGCCAACAGTCAAATACGCAGTATTGTCACCATGCTCTTTCACATGGCCGTTGAGCCATAAATAATCAGACCCATTGGCTACATATGGTTTCTCATATATGCCTGTAGATTTTGATTGAATTTCAATATGAACTCTCAAATCTTCTATTTTATCAACCATGGCTGTGTAATCCGAATTCCTGAAGTAGTAAGTGTAAATAGAGAGGTCTCCACTCAGACTACTGGTGATTTCGGTATTGCTTACCTCTACCCCCTCGTCGTTAGTGGTCGTCGTGGTCGATGTATTGGTGGATTGCCAGTCGTCATCAAAAGGACTTTCTCCTTCTGGTTTTCCAATGATCTCTACCGACCAAATATCCCCTTTATTGCTGGCCATGGCATTCAGCAAGGTAGTTTTTGCATTTGTATACGCGACACTGTAGCCATTCTGTGTCTTGAAATACATGGAATAATAACCATTCACTTCATCCTCAGTGATATTGGTGAGTTTGAAGTAATAGTCATAGTCGGGATCATCCAGTAAGTAGTCCCAGCTCTCCGTCTGAGCATACATCTCCAATGTTTCTACATAAAAGGCATTCTTGGTATTTTCCAATGGCCAGGTAAACTCAACAAAATCTGCAGTGATCTCATTAGGTTTGTCTCCGGTTTTGAATCTTACGGTTTTGACTTCTACGGCGTCATCTACATCTTCCCAACTTCCTTTATTGTTTTCACGGGTTTGCCATTTCACGGTGGCTGTGGCAGTGTACCATGATTTTTCATCCATCATTTCGATCATTTGCAGATGTACTTCTTCACCGTCTTCACCTTCAACCAATGTGTAGTTGGGATCCTCGTCTCCACCTTCTAATGTAAAGGACACTAAAGTAGGTCTGTAATAGAGTTCCTCCGTGTCGCCATTGTCGTCCAACACGGTAAATGACATTGTTTCGTCCAACGGGAAATTCATCGCAATGGTAGGTTGGGCCAACACGGATATGTCGCTAGCACTATTGTCCGGATAAATATCACCAATCGCGAAAATTCCAGATATCGGATCCTCCGGTACCGTCGTGAAAGTACATTTATCTCCTACCTCAAATTCATAATCTACACTTCCCTTGACTGCACCAGAAAGTACACTGTATTTGGCATAAAGCTCACCTTTGACCCAGGTCGGATTAGGCAGTTGAGATTGCATCAGCATATAACCATCGAAGCTAAGGATACTTACCTTGCCTGAATAAAACCAGACCTTGACCTTTAAACCAATATCGGCAGAGGCTGCTGCATAGGCCTGTGCTTGCAGATACCAACCGTCAAGGCCAATAGTTCCTGTCGAATACGAGCAATCAGACGTGACTTGGGCAAGGTATGCATCAAAACCCAGGGTAAAATCAGCTTTTGCATAAAAAGACCCGACATTGTAATCTTTCTGAGGTACGGAGAACATGCCTCCAAACATCACATGGGAATTAGCCGTGTATCCTGTTGTTTCTTCAGGATCGTCACCATTATAGTTGCTGATGACATCCGAAGGAGAAGGCATATCCGGAACTTTATCCCCCATGCAGGCGTAGATCCCGAAGGTAGCTATATCGGCTACTTCTACATCCACCCGATTATCAGGGGTTCCAATCCAGATGTATGATTCATCATCGGATAGTTTCATGGCGGCAGATCCGGAACCAGTGACCACTTCCGTATCAAACGTAATCTGAGCTGTGGCAGTAAAAACCGGGTCATCTATATCTGAGAGGTCGAGATTGGCATCGAAAGTACCAATGACCTGTGAGTCTTCCCGCTGAAGAATACTTCCGGGTGCCATAAAGTAGGCATCTCCACCAAAGCCAATACTTCGAATAGAAGGCACGCTATTTGAGAGTCCAAAGGTCATTTCAAAATCTGCATCTGCACTAAAAGTGGTTCCCGGTGCAATACCCAGCGTCATACCAGCTTTTAAGCCAATGAGGGTAGATTCATCTGGTGTATATGTTATACCTGAAAGTGATACACCGAGCACGTCCGGCTCCTGATACAAAGTACCAGCTTCGAGGTTCATTGCAGGATCTGTACTGTCTCTCGACATGTGATAGAACACACCGCCTCCGAAACCATACAGACCAATACCCAGCACATCTATGACCGGAGCAGAAGTAAGCATGTAAGCATCCACAAAGAAGTATCTGTAACCATCTACTTTGCCGAACTGGGCCAAGGCATCCAACTGCCCCACTCCTGTAAACTCTGCACCTAGCAGTCCTTTGAAACCTTCTCCGTAGGTTTCGTCGCCATCATAGATCTCAATACTTCCATAGAAGGAAGCACCTGGAACATCTGCCTCTACTTCGACCTTACTCAATTCTACTCCATCAAATTCCCAGGCGTTGAAAGGTGCGCCGGAAGCATCGTAGGCTCCAGTTACGATGATGCTTGCAGTCCCGGCGACACCTAAATCATCACCTGTCAGATTGATATTAAGATCAAAACCAATACCGGCCTGATCCCCGTCGCCTTCTTCGAAAGCCACGTTACTTATCGACACTGGAAAACCTGACAAGGACTCCTGTTCTTCTTCTTCACTCTCTTCAGATGAATCATCATCATCAAAACCACTGCCCCCTCCGAATAGAGAGAAGGCATCTATGGCTATTCTTTGGTTTTCGTCGGGGTGATTGATCTTTAGCCCTTCAAAAGCCATTGCCTCTACTTCAAAGCTGTTGCCCTCTTGTATTTCGATATCAAGTGTGACATCGCCGTAGAGCTCGGCATATGGAGTAAAACCATCGTTCGTTTTTTCTATTGCAATCACAGATGTTGAAGCCAGGGACAATTCGGCCGCCCACATGCTTACACTCACATCTTCTTCGGTGTTGATGGTAAACAGGAGATCTACACCGTCGTCAGATTTAGCCATCAAAGCCGAATAGTTTAGCGAATTTTCTTCATCCATTATAGGTACATGGATCTGGCCCAATAGTGAACCATCTACCAGCGAGTTGGATACAATATCGATCTGTACGGTATCTATAGAAAAGGCCCATTCGCCTAATCGGCCATTGTCCAATTCGAGGAGTCCGGCTGCAAATATGTTG
>NZ_JBDUYN010000004.1:0-775548 GCF_039944555.1 Reichenbachiella sp.
GCAAACTCTACATCTGAAACCGGAAGCAAGTATGATGGGAGCCATTCAGGTTTATATTTTCAAAGAATCTGGAAAAATTGTTGAGACTACCACGCTACACAAAACCTACCTGACTCAGGTCTTTGAAATTGATGTACAAAATCTGAATCGTGGACTTTATTTTGTAAAAATGATAAATGACAACACCACAGCAACATTTAAGATGAGTAAAGAATAGTGTTAAAATTGACAAAAGGACATAGCCCCAGGTGAAATCGGGGCTATTTTTTTGTTCAAACAATTGATTTCCAAAGATTAAAACATTTCTGCAATTTGTTCGAAAAAGCCAGAGTAGCTATCTTGATCATCAAACACATTCGTTCAAATCATGGTTAAGAAGGTTTTTTCCATTCTCTTCATTGTAGTATTCTTGAGTATTGTTGGTGTCTACTGGTATACTCAGTCACTTATGCCCAATTATTCCGGAGAATTTAAGTTATCCGGTTTGTCCAACGATACGGAGGTACATTTCGATGCATACGGTATTCCACACGTGTACGCCGACAATGAGATAGATGCCTATAGAGCTTTGGGTTATGTACATGCACAAGACAGGTTGTGGCAGATGGAAGTGGTCAGACGTATTGCACCCGGGAGACTTTCTGAAATCTTTGGTAGCAAACTTCTGAAAACGGATAAGTTATTTCGAGCCTTGGGTATTCAGCAGTACTCAGAACAGTCATTAGCAACCTTTGAAGCAAGTGGTGACCCTAAAATAAAATCTGCGGCAAAGGCGTATCTGGATGGAATCAATACCTTTTTGAATGAAGGACCTACACCCATTGAATTCACCATTTTGGGCATTGAAAAAACACCGTTCACATTGATAGACGTGTACAACACCATGGGTTATATGTCTTTTAGTTTCGCTGCTGCGCAAAAAACGGAACCCATCGTTACCAGAATATTGAATGAACTTGGAGAAGACTATTTGAAGGACCTGGATGTAGCCAGCAATACTTCGGGGGCTCTTATGAATTCTTTTTCGACGGCTGCGGCCATGGATGAGATGGCACTAGCAATAGATGAAATTTTAACCGGTCTACCGGCAGCACCTTTGATTGGGAGCAATAGCTGGGTGATTGGCCCCGATAAGACTAAGTCCGGTAAAGTGATTTTGGCCAATGACCCGCACATAGCCTTTTCGCAACCAGCAGTGTGGTACGAAGCCCATTTTGAAACGGCTGAGACCTCCTTCTATGGTTATTATCTGGCAGGATATCCATTTGCGATAATGGGACACAATAGAAAATATGCTACAGGCCTAACCATGTTCGAAAATGATGATATAGACCTGTATTTCGAGAAAGATAATCCTGACAATGCTGCGCAATATATTTTCAAGGAAGAAATAAGAGACTACGTGACTAGAAAAGAAAACATTCTCGTGAAGGATTCAGCAATGGTGGAAATGGTAATCAAACATACTCATCATGGCCCGGTAGTAAACGAGGCACTTGAGTTGAATGAAGACCTGCCCCCTGTATCTCTATTTTGGGTATACACCCAAAAGCCTGGAGAGATATTGGAAGTTACCTATGGCTTTTCTCACCTCAAAGACTTCGCCGATGCACGAAACAATGTGGCCAAAATCCATGCGCCAGGTCTCAATGTTATGTATGGCGATACCGATAACAACTATGCACGCTGGTCCTCTGCCCATCTGATACAAAGACCTGCGGAAGTAAATTCAAAGTTGATTCTCGATGGTGTCTCAGGTGAAAACGAAATGCTGGGATACTACGATTTTAGTTTTAATCCCAAATCAGAAAATGCACCATGGGGCTATGCATATAGCGCCAACAACCAACCTGATACTACCCAGGGCCTAGTGGTTCCTGGCTACTATTTACCAGAGGACAGGGCCAGAAGAATCAAACAATTGCTAAACGCCGATAAAAAATGGGATGTGGAAGATACCAAGCAAATGATGCTTGATAACACCTCCAACAATTCGCCCGAGGTAGCTGAATCAATATTGGAAGCCATAGACACTAAACTGGTTAATTCTAAGAATGAGGAAGAAGCAATTCATATATTGTCTGAATGGGATGGGGAATATAGATTGAATGCCATTGCACCCACCATTTACAACAAGCTTGTTTATAAAATTCAGGAAGGTCTATTTGTGAATAAACTAGGTCAGAAAGGATTTGAGGCCTTCATGAAGACTCACCTGATGAAAAGAAGTTTCCAGCCACTATTTGCAAACGACAGTTCTGTCTGGTGGGACGATCCAAACACAGAAATGATCGAAACCAGATCCTCAATAATCACCGCTGCATTTTCAGATGGCATGATGGAATTAGAAAAACAATTGGGAGCTGATATCTCTCAATGGAATTGGGGAAGTGTTCACACCCTGGAACATGGACATGTATTAGGTTCGGTTGAGGCATTGAGAAAGTATTTCAATGTGGGTCCCTTTCCCGTTCCCGGAAACAACGAAGTGATCAACAACTATTTATACAAATTCTCAGCCGATGGATGGTACAAGACTTTCGCAGGCCCGTCGACCAGAAGAATCATTGATTTTGCAGACGTAGAAGGCAACAGTTGGAGTATTTTGCCAACTGGCAATTCCGGCAACATCTTCTCCCCGCACTACTGTGACCAGGCGCAGATGTACGTAAATGGGGAATTCAGAAGACAGCTGATGAACAAAGAAGAAATCATGAAGCAATCTAAAGGAGCTTTGGTACTCAAACCATAAGGCGCAGTGTGGAAATCCGATGTGTCACTTCAAAAGCTTGGAACTTTAGTTTTCAGAAATGTGAAAACTAAAGGGTTACGCCATCTATATTAGTTCTACTACAGGATCAGATGAATAATTTGCATCAAGATTTTATACATTTCATGGGGCTAAAGCTTATTCTTGCGACTCAATAGTTTTATCAGTTTTACAACATATCGAATGATGAACAAGTTATCCTTAGCAGCCCTTGCGCTGCTCATCTTTGCATTTGCCTCGCAAGCGCAAAAACACGAAAAAAATTTAAGAACCATTTTTGATGAGGCACTGACCAATGGACAGTCGTATCCGATGCTTGAGTATTTATCTCTGAATATCGGACATCGCCTGAGCGGTTCGCCTTCAGCTGCCGCAGCCGTAGAATACACCAGACAGCAGATGGAGCAATTGGGCTTTGACAAAGTCTTTCTGCAAGAAGTGATGGTACCACACTGGGTACGCGGTCAGAAAGAAATCGGAAGAATTGTAAATGCAAAGACCTTCGGTACAAAAGATGTGAACGTAATTGCATTAGGCAATAGCGTCGGCACAGGTCCCAATGGACTTCTGGCCGAAGTAATTGAAGTACAAAGTCTCGATGAATTAGAAAAACTAGGTAAGAAGAACATTGAAGGAAAAATTGTCTTCTTCAATAGACCCATGGACCCAAAGCACATTCATACCGGTCACGCCTATGGCGGTGCGGGAGATCAGCGTGTAAAAGGCCCGTCAGAAGCCGCTAAGTATGGTGCCGTTGGGGCCATCAACAGATCGTTGACATTGGCACTGAACGATGTACCACATACAGGCTCGCTGATTTATGAAGAAGGTATTCCACAAATTCCAGCTGTGGCCATCAGCACGATTGGCGCCGATTACCTGAGTAAGACTTTGAAGGCGAATAAGGGCCTGAAGTTCTACCTAGAAACAGATTGCGAAATGCTGCCCGACGTGTTGTCGTACAATGTGATTGGTGAGCTAACCGGGTCAGAACTACCTAATGAGTACATTGTAGTCAGTGGTCATCTCGACTCCTGGGATGTAGGTGACGGCTCTCACGATGATGGTGCAGGTTGCGTACAGGCCATTGAGGCGGTCAGGATTTTTAAAGCCACAGGCATTCGCCCGAAGCGTACCCTTAGAGCGGTGATGTTTATGAATGAAGAGAATGGCCTTCGAGGAGGCAAGGAATATGCCCGAGTAGCCAAAGAAAAAGGTGAAAAACATGTGGCAGCTCTTGAGTCTGATTCAGGCGGGTTTACGCCGAGAGGATTTGGTATCAATGCTTCTCAGGAAGCCATTTCAAGGATACAAAGCTGGAGTAGCCTGTTGGCTCCGTTCGATCTGAGAAAAATTGTGAAGGGTTACGGTGGAGCAGACATCAATCCCATGGAAGACCAGGGAGTCGTTTTGATTGGGTTGATGCCAGACTCACAGCGCTACTTTGATTATCATCATACGGCCGATGATACTTTCGATAAGGTAAATAAGCGAGAGCTTGAACTTGGTGCTGCAGCTATGGCTGCCTTGATATATCTTATCGACCAGGAGGGAATCTAGTGATTCATTCCGTCATTGAAAGCGAAGCGCTACGGATTGAATTTTTAACTTGCACTATGGCTCGTGTCCTCACGAGCCATAGTTATAGCCAACAGGTACAACTTATAATCTTGAATTAAAATGCCCCATTTTATCATACACTGTTCAGAAGGAATCACCAGAGTTCACTCCAAAAAAGAAATCATGGAGCAAGTCTACAATCAGGCCGTAGCCAGCGAGTTGTTCGCCAAGGGCGACATCAAGGTTCGTGTGCAGTCGTTCGACGAGTTCATCGCCGGTGAAGGTTCGGATGATTTCATCCATGTCTTTGGCAACATCATGCAAGGACGCACAGACGAACAAAAGTCCAATTTATCCCGTCGAATCGTGTCTGCGCTCAATGGTCTGTTTCCGCAGGTTCCTATTATATCTATGAACGTCAGGGATTTTGAAAAGGCGAGCTATTGCAACAAGGCGATGGTTTAGGCTTTAGAGCCAGACTGTTTTTAACGAACGTGTCAACAATGGATCGCGACCATGGTTGACCCCCAGTAGTTTTTGGATGGTTCCTGCACTTGGTTCCTTCAAACATCTTGTAGGCGTGTCTTAGGGATTGGCTTTTTTGGCAGTAGCTCATTAACTTTCTATTCTTAACTGAGTTACGAACCTCACGATCAATCCAGGGGTAAGTGAAGTTCATGGCACCCACGATGCGCTACGGCAAATGAGTACTTATACCAGAAAAACACAAATAAAAGCCGACTGTCCAATGGAACGGACACTGAACATTATTTCCGGAAAATGGAAACTCGCCTTACTGTGCGAACTAAACAGAAGAAATGCCAGACTAAGTGATTTTGAGAGGAAAAACCCCGAAGCTTCTAAGAGAGCTTTGACTCAGCAGCTTGGTGAATTGGTCAGGGATGGTATCGTCCATAAAAAAGATTTTGAGGTGTACCCAAAAAAAGTTGAATACTCACTTACTGAGCTGGGAAAAGAGCTGATGCCCGTGATTGCTAAATTGGGCGAGTTCGGAGAAAAATTATAAAATCGGCAGAAAGTCATAGGGGTGAATTCACCCCTTATTGCTATTCAACATGGCCAATCATAGTTTTGTTTTCACTATGATTGAAATAATGAATCGGCAACCACTGACTCAAAAAATATTTCCCCTTGTGCTTATCCTCCTCTGGTCTTGTGGCAAGCGCCAAGAAATATCTACTTCTACTGAAAAGGAGCAGGTGACCCATGAACAAGGAGATTACGATTTCGTCATCACAGAAAAAGCACTTTTCCCCGAGGGTACTGCTTTCGACCTAAGTACTCATATGGTTTATGTGGGAAGTATTTACAAACAAAAGATTATCGGGATTTCATCGGAAGGGAAAGTCACTGATTTAATTACGAAGGAAAGGTTTGAGAGTCTCAGCCCGCTGGGCATGGAAATGGACCCTCGCACGAATACGCTGTGGGTATGTGCAGCCGTAGCACCTATCGTGAAGCACCCAACAGGTACTAAACGTCAAGCTGCCATTTTGGCTTTTAACCCTACCACCAACCAACGGCTAAAAAAATATGTGCTAGCGAACAATGAAGATGCGCTGTTGAATGATATCACCATGGACAGCAAAGGCAACATATATGCCACCGAAACAATGGGAGGAAAAATTTTTACGATTGATTCAGTTACTGAACAACTGGTCGTGTTTTGTGACTTAAAAGAATACAGTTTTCCTAACGGCATTATTTATCATCACCCTCAAAAGTGCCTCTTTGTGGCGACGGACGAAGGGATAATTAGAATAGAATTGGCATCGAAAGAAGTCACTTTGATCAAGACTGAAAACGAAATAAATACTTCCACAATTGATGGGCTAGCCATATATGAAAACTACTTCTTAGGCCACCAAAGCACCAAAATCTCCAGGTTTTATTTTAACAATGAAATTTCGAAGATTACGGATGTAGAGATTTTTGATTCAGGAAATGATTTTGATTCGAGTACGACGGGCGAGATTGGCAATGGGTACTACTACTATATTGTGAATTCGCAGATAAAAAGCGGAGTAAACCGAAAATTAAAAACAATTAAACCTCTGGATAGTTTGGAAAATGTGATCATCAGGAGAAAGAGACTCTAATTAGGGTCACTGAGTAAACATACCGGCAATTCAAACAATTTTTATCATGAAAAATCTCATCTACTTTTTTTTCTTAGCGCACCAATTCATCTGTGCAGTTCCAGCAAATAGCCAGGACAATGACATGCAGTCATTAAAGACAACCTATGCAAGTTGGATAAAAGCCTGGAACGACAGCGATGCCGCTGCCGTGGCTGAAATTAGCTGGGGCAATTATGGATTTGGAAGAGACGTACCATTTCTTCGTAAAGGAACTGAAGACAAGGCTATCTACCTTGAAAATATTCGTAGATACATGGACTCAATGACTAAAATCTCATATCAAGAGCATTTCACTGATTATCGAATTATTGATGGTGCTGGATTTGTAGACAGCTATTATGCGCAAACTACCCAGCAATTGAACGGCCCACTAAGATCTGTTTATGGTCGTCAGTCTTTGGTTTTTATTAAGAAAAATGGAAACTGGCGAATGGTGCATTATCACAGGTCTGCCCTGCCCAATGAGTTTATCCGTTGAAACTCATAAAGTGCATTGGACTCAATAGCCATTGACGTCTTCTAAAAAAAAACGGCACCTCCATATGGAACTCGTGTAACAAGTACTTTGTCTTGCGGACTTCTTTGGATGTAAGTGGTTTACTATTAATTTGGCAGTAGAAATAAATAGTACTCAAAGCAAAGCAACACTTCACCAAAAAATGAAAAATCTCCTGAAAGAGCATTTTGATTTTCAAGACCCGGAGATCAAAAAGCTCAATGGCTACCACAATATCAATTATCTGGTGAGTAATCATTCGACAAAGTACATCTTCAAGACGTATCCTTTCGACGAAGAACTACTAGCTATTCTCGAAGCAGAAAACGAAACCCTCAATCACCTGAAAGAGAAAGGGGCTGATCAATTTCCAATCCCTGTTCCATTTACAAATGGTGGGTTTATTGAAGTATTGGATCTGGATGGAAAGCCTACTATATGCAGGATGCTCTCCTTCATAGAAGGTGATTTTTTAGGCGACACTAAGTCCTCCGAAGAACTGCTAAAATCACTCGGGACCTTTCTTGCCCGATTAGACATTCAGCTTCAAGATTTCAATCACTATACACTCAGAGCAAGGCAGTGGGAATGGGACCTTCAATATCTGCATCTCAACAAAAAATATCTCAATGACATACCTGATGAGCACGAAAGAAGCATTGTCAATTATTTCATTCAGCAATTTGAAGAAAATGTAACACCCATCTTACCAGAATTAAGAAAACAGGTCATTTATAATGACGCCAATGAGTGGAACATACTGACTAAAAACGGTAAAGTTTCCGGCTTAATTGATTTTGGTGACCTAGCGCATTCACCTTTAATTAATGAGTTGGCCGTAGCCATCGTCTATGCCAGCTATGAAGAAGAGGCTCCAATGGAGTCGGCATTGGTTGTTCTAAAAGCATATCATGAGGTGCTTCCTTTGATGGAAGAAGAAATTCGGGTATTGTACTATTTGATCGCCGCTCAACTTTGTATCAGTGTATGCAATTCAGCGCATGCGCGCAAAACGGACCCTGACAATCAATACGCTACCAGCAGCGAAAAGCAGGCCTGGTCAATGTTGCACAAATGGCTCGCCATCAGTCCGCTTGCTGCTGAAAATCACTTTAGAAACACGCTTGGCCTTCCTGTTAACCAGGTAAGAACAACCGAAGAAAACATCACTCGCAGGCACCAGTTTATCAGCCCGGTCTTGTCAATGAGCTACAGGCAGCCTATATCCATGGAGCGGGCCACATTTCAATACATGTATGATACCGAGGGCAATACCTTCCTGGATGCCTACAACAATATTCCACATGTAGGTCATTCGCACCCTAAAGTGGTAGCTGCCGGCCAAAGACAGATGGCTCATTTGAATACCAATACCAGGTATCTATATGACCTGCTGCCAGCCTATGCAGAAAAGTTGTTATCGAAATTCCCTGACTCACTCAATAAAGTCTTTTTTGTAAATTCGGGAAGCGCAGCCAGCGATTTGGCGATGCGACTAGCCTATGCGCATACCGGACACAAAAAAATCATGGTCATGGAGCACGGCTATCATGGCAATACCCAGATGTCTATGGATATCAGCGATTATAAGTTCAGTAATAAAAAGGGCCAGGGGCAAAAAGACTACATCCTTAAAACACCAATTCCCGACACCTATAGAGGTAATTATACCCAAAACGATGGCACTGCCGGTCGCCAATATGCCAAAGACGCAGTCCAAAACATAGTGCAGTCCGAATTACACATAGCGGCCTTTATCACCGAGCCGGTTGTCGGATGTGGAGGACAGGTGCCTTTGGCCAAGGGATATTTGAAAGAAATCTATCCTGCCATCAGAAAGCAAGGCGGGATTTGCATCAGCGACGAAGTACAGACCGGCTTTGGTCGGTTAGGCGATCATTTTTGGGGTTTTGAGGCGCAGGAGGTCGTTCCGGACATGGTGATTGTGGGCAAACCCATGGCCAATGGCCATCCAAT
This sequence comes from Reichenbachiella sp., assembly GCF_039944555.1. GTDB lineage: Bacteria > Bacteroidota > Bacteroidia > Cytophagales > Cyclobacteriaceae > Reichenbachiella. The sequence continues at coordinate 8,966 of NZ_JBDUYN010000004.1, forward strand.
GGGGGCGGTCATCTGCACAAACGAAATCGCAGAATCATTCAGCAAAGGAGTTGAGTTTTTTAGCTCTTTTGGCGGAAATCCTGTTTCCTGTGCGATCGGATTATCCGTGCTGGAAGTAATAGAAGAGGAGAAGTTGCAGGAAAATGCTAAAACCGTAGGGGACTATTATAGGTCACTTTTTAATGATCTTCGGGACGACTTCCCATGCATCGGGGATGTAAGAGGTTCGGGGTTGTTCATCGGGGTGGAGATTGTGCAGGACAATGCTATGGAACCAGACGTCGAACTGGCTCATAAGATCAAAAACGGGCTTAGAGACAGGCATATACTTATCAGCACCGACGGGCCGCATGATAGCGTCATTAAAAGCAAACCACCGCTCTGCTTCACCAGGGAAAATGCGAAAGTTGTGGTGGAAAACATTAGAGAGGTATTGCACGGGCATTATAGTTCAAAATAGATATCAGAGGTCATTATGAAATTGAGGTATTATCAGGTAGATGCTTTTGCAAATGAGATTTTCAGTGGCAACCCGGCTATCGTCGTTGAAGTGAAGAGCTGGCTTGACGACCAAACGCTACAGAATATTGCCAGGGAAAATTCAGTAGATGCCACTGCATTTTTTGTGGTCGGTGAGTCAGAGATTCAATTGAGATGGTTCACACCTGATCTCGAATTGGATTTATGCGGCCACGCAACACTAGCTGCAGCTCATGTTTTGAAGAAGGAATTGAATTACGCGAAGGATTCGATCACTTTTCAGACTAGCGCTGGGTTGTTGTACGTAGAAGTTGAAAAAGACCTCTATACACTTGACATGCCTTCTCGAAAACCAGTGAAAACCGTGCTGCCGGAATTCATTGCTCAGTCCTTAAGTAAGCAACCGATAGAGGTCTTGAAAGCACGAGATTATATTTTGGTCTATGGTAGTGAAAATGATGTGCGGGACATTCAGATTGACCAGGTATCCTTTAATAAAGTAAACATTGATCCGGGAGGTGTCGCGATTACGGCTAAGGGAGATCGCTCCGATTTTGTTTCAAGATTCTTTGTTCCTCAGGCGACCATCTTTGAAGACCCGGTAACGGGATCGGCACATGCTTCCTTAGTCCCGTATTGGAGCGAGAAACTAGGCAAGCAGGAGCTATTTGCCGTACAATTATCTGAACGGCAAGGGAAATTACATTGCAAGGACCATAAAGGCAGAGTTTTGGTTTCAGGTCATGCGATTACTTACTCAGCAGGTGTTTTAAATATTTCTTTAAAGTAAGACGAGATGTACATAAGCCAGGAGACAAAAGAAGAAACTGAAAAAAGACTCAAGAAAGTCCTGAGAGCTGCAACCTTTAAAGTTTACGCAGAACCCTACTACTTTAGAGAGGTACCTGTTGATGATTTTCAATTTGATTCCAAGGCACTGGCGATGGTCAAAGACGATGAGGTCTGGAGTTTGCTGGTTCCGGTCGAGAAAGAGGGTACGGAAAACTTCAAGATCTTCAGTTTTCACTTTGAGGAGGGGCTGGACAACAGCGGCTTTGTCGGGTGGTTGGCCACCAAAATAAAGGAAAAGTTGGGTTCCGGCATATTTGTGGTTTGCGGGCAGAACTCAAACCAAGGTGGAATCTTTGATTACAACGGATGTCCGATCGAAATTGCCGATGAGGTCATCCATTATATTGAAGAATTGAAAGAATCTAAGAATTGAAAATCTTTAAAAAAGCACTTGTATCCAGCCGATAAGGATATGAGTACTTTTTGTTTTACCTTGAATGGTAATCAATTCTTCAGATATGAAAGAAATCATAACAACACCCGAAAGCAGATTTGAAAATTTACCTGGCTACGATTTTTCACCCAACTATCTGAAAGTAGAAGAAGGATTAAGGCTCCACTATTTGGATGAAGGCCCGGCTGACGGCCCCATCGCCCTGCTGCTGCACGGGGAACCCAGCTGGTCGTATCTGTATCGAAAAATGATTCCGACACTGGTCGAAAACAATTTTCGGGCGATCGCTCCCGACCTGATCGGCTTCGGTAAATCAGACAAGTTGGTCAAGAAAGAAGCTTACAGTTACCAAGCCCATATGCAGTGGATGACCACGTTTGTGGAGCAGCTGGATTTAAAGGACATTACCCTCTTTTGTCAGGATTGGGGCGGGTTGCTTGGTTTGCGACTGGCTACCGAAAAACCCGAACGGTTTGCAGCTATAGTGGCTTCTAATACCTCTTTACCCACGGGACAAATTGCCATGCCCGAAAGCTTCATGAAGTGGAGAGAGTTCTCGCAAAACTCTCCCGATTTTGAAGCAGGCAAGGTCCTCAATATGGCAACGGTGCAGGACCTCAGCCCGGAAGTCATCGCTGCCTACAACGCCCCCTTCCCTTCGGAAGATTATAAGGCAGGGTCCAGGATCTTCCCAATGCTCGTGCCAGTAGATGCCGACGACCCGGAGTCTAAAAACAACCAGGTCGCCTGGAAAAAATTGATGCAATGGGAAAAGCCCTTCCTGACTCTCTTTGCAGACTCGGACCCGATCATGAAAGGCGCAGAAATACCCATGCAACAAATGATTCCCGGAGCGAAAGGCCAAGATCACCAAATCTTGCATGCGGGTCATTTTATACAGGAAGAAAAAGGGGAGGAATTGGCAGAATTGATTGTGGCGTTTTATCAAAAGAATTTTGACAAGACTCATTAGATCACTTTCTATTCAGCCGTATATGACAATTTTACTTTTTGAAGCACGTTCGAACATACAGAAATGACAAGAAAAGAATTTATTAAGATCTGCGGGATTCTCGGTGTGAGCCTCCCCTTTCAAGCGGCTTTCAGCGCCTGCAATAAAGATGACAAAGGCAGTTTTTCCGAAAAGGTAATCATTATCGGTACTGGTGCTGGCGGTTTGTCCGCGGGCTATTTGCTCAACCAGCACGGAATAGAATTTGAAATACTGGAAGCTTCGGCTACATATGGCGGGAGAATGAAAAGGACCACGGACTTTGCTGACTTTCCCATACCACTTGGAGCAGAGTGGCTCCACACAAAAACCAGTGTTTTTCAGGAAATCGTCAATGATGACGCTCAGACAGTAGAAGTGAATACCGTAGGCTACGATAGCCAGGTAGATACCGAAGGCAATTGGGACAATGGCCAGTTGACCGTGAACGAGTTGGTTGATTCCGACCGCAAGTTTATTGATTCCACCTGGTTCGATTTTTTTGACGAGTACATTGTGCCTTCGGTAACCCAGAAAATCGTATATAACACGATTGTTCAGTCCATTGATTATTCTGGCGAACAGATCATGGTCAAGACTTCAAATGGAGAATATACGGCCGACAAGGTGATTGTGTCCGTACCGTTGAAAATCCTTCAGGATGGCGATATCAGCTTTACACCGTCCCTTCCTGAAGATAAATCGGCGGCTATCAATAGCGCCACCGTTTGGGAGGGCTTCAAAGCATTCATAGAATTCTCTGAAAAGTTTTACCACACCGCCACCTCCTTCAACATTACGCCTGAAACCGATGGTCAAAAACTCTATTACGATGCCTCCTATGGACAAGATACAAGTCAAAATGTACTTGGGTTGTTCACGGTTGGCAAACCAGCCCTGGATTATATTTCGCGCTCCGGAGATGAGCTGAGGGACTTTATTCTGAAAGAACTTGATGAAATATATGACAACAAGGCCACCGCTTCCTATGTTAAGCACATGGTGCAAAACTGGAATGACGAACCCTTTATTAAAGCGGGCTATCTCAGCGATCATGAAGACTGGAGAAAAGTGAGAACCCTCGGGGAGTCTGTAGCTGATAAAGTATATTTTGCCGGCGGACCCTATACCGATGGCGAGGATTGGGTTTCAGTACACGCTGCGGCACAGTCCGCCAGGAGCACCGTAGACGAATTGGTGAAATAAACTCAAATGACATTGAAAGAAGAAAATATACCACCGGCTTTCTCACATCTGAGCCCTGATCTTGTTTCCGAAATAACTGCGACAGCTATTCGCAAAGAGATTCCAAAAGACACTGAAATCTTACGCGAGGGGCAGTATGTCAAAGTCATCCCCATTGTGCTGGAAGGACTGATCAAAGTGTTTACCAGGCATGAAGGCAAGGAGTTGCTGCTCTACTACATCCGACCCAATGAAAGTTGTATCATGTCGTTTTCGGCCAGCCTGAAAAATGAACCCAGTAATATCTATGCGGTCACCGAAGAAGATACCAAGGCCATGCTTTTACCGGTTGACAAAGTAGCTGATTGGACCAGGCAGTTTCCCGATATCAACACCCTCTTCTTCCAGCAATACAACCTGCGCTACGGCGAACTGCTGGAGACCATTCATCACGTGCTCTTCGACCGGATGGACAAGCGGCTCTATGACTACCTGCAAGAGAAGGTGAAGCTGACCAACAAAAACCCGCTGAAACTCTCTCATCGCCAGATTGCCAACGAACTCGGTACCGCACGAGAAGTCATAAGCCGTGTCATGAAAAAACTTGAAAGCGAGGGCAAACTACAACAACTCCCCAACAGCATAAAAATCTTGTAGGCCGAGTTTAAATCAACGAAAACGATCTACATAACCGTCATTCAGAGGCTTTTAGGGTGGTTTGCGGGTTGAAGCCGTAAGAATCTTCCTGATTATGAGACGCTCACGCCTCTATTAGCTGCTCGCACAGCTTAAAAAGGACTCAGTGTGACGGTTGATGATGCTATAACGGAACTCAAATTTCTTAACCCGGTGACCAAAGTCACTGCACCACCGATTTCCCGTCCCTAGTTTTGACAAAAAGAATCAACATGAACAAGGCTTTTAAATTCTTATTGGTTTGTGCGACCTGCCTGACGCTGGTTATGGGCGTAGTTCTCTTGGTTCAGTATTTGTCAAACTAAAACTTAATAGTCATGAAAAAGAACATGGGAAATGCAGACCGGGTGCTCAGAATATTGATCGCGCTCGTCATCGGTACTTTATACTTCACTAATATCATATCAGGGGCCTTAGGACTTGTTCTACTCGTGTTGTCGGTAGTATTTGTCCTGACCAGTTTGGTGAGTTTTTGTCCGTTGTATGCGATTTTTGGGATGAGGACTTGTAAGGTGAGGGAGAAAGGTTGATGGTTCTTATGAGCTCATAGGTCTTATTTGATCAAAGTATGATAAGGTGCGTTTATCCTGCCAACGGTAGCTGGATAAACGCACCTTTTGTGTAAATTGAAGGCGATCCGTCATCACGGGTGATAGTGAGAATCACCTAGACGATTCTTGTTATTCAATAGTTACCCTTCCGCAATATCAATACTAAATGAAATCTCAATTACTCATAATTACTTTGTGTCTCGGAATGCTGCTCTCATGTAACCACAACAGCAGGATCAATGACCTTGAAACCAAACTAGCAAGCTCTGCGACATCATACTCGATGAACAACGAAACTCCTGCAAACTCCATTCTGCAAACTCCTATCAAATCCAAAAGAAATTTCTACTTAGTCGAATATGGAAACTTTAATGAATACTTTGAAAAATTGGAAAGTAATATCAAAATGATCCGAGAAACTAGAACGAGCTACCGTAGAGATGGCACTCCGAAAGTTTCTGACGAGCACAATTATTTTTACAACAAAAATGGTGTTCTAAACTTATACACTTTTAAAACACCAGATCATTTTAGCAGGGAGGGGAGGAAAATCTTCCAATATGACAAAAAGGGAAACCTATCAAAGATTATTTCTTCAGATTATGTTAAGTATGGAAAAATCAACGACATACCTATTGACAAACTTGGCAACCTTAGATTTGACACCAGTGAATTTCCAATTTATTTAGAGGTCTACTTCTCATATGACGAACAAGATCGCCTTATTCAAGAGTTTTGGAACGACGATGAAGATAAGGAACTATTGAAGTGTCAATACTTCGAAAACGAGCCATATGTCATTCGAACTTCATACATTAACTCGACTCCTGATTCAATCGGTGACATTGGTTCAATAGACAGTTTGTTTTTTGATGCAAAACTCAATTGCATTCAACATATCCATAACTATTATGCAGGAGAAACATTACAAGAAAAGAGAAAATGGTGGTACGAAAATGGCCTAATAAAAACGTACACAGAACTAGGAGAGTACGAATACTCTAATCCAGATTCAACTATTTATCAATATAATAAATTGGGAAATTGGATCGAAAAGTTAATTTTCCGAAAAAACAGAGACATACAACACACATGGAAAGCAGAATATAAGGTTGACTCGAAAGGAAATTACACAGATGCCAATTTCAAGTATTTAGATAAGATCAGAGAAACAGTTAAGAGAGAAATTGAATATTGGGAATAAACGAAGGAAACAGATGCTAAAAACCCCCAATCGTCCTCGTTTAGCGAAGCGTAACGAGGATGTCTGAGATGGGCGTTTGCAACGCACGTGTTACAACCCATATTTTGCTGAAATCAGCTAACTCACTTCAATTGTTGAAAGAAGTCTTTGATATTAACATCAAGTGAGTTTAGAATACGAACCAGCGTTTTCATGGTTAGATTGACTTCCCCCTGTTCGATATTCCAATAATGCGACCTGCTGAACTTATTCTGTATGGCGAACTTCTCGTAATTCTTGATCCCCTTGGATTCTCTAATTGATCGAATCCCTGCCCCAATTCTTTTTTGTAACACAAATGCGTTGTTCGGTATTTCTGAATTCTCCATTAGAATTCAAAGATTAAGATTACGCTCTTTTTAAAGTACTCTTTATATAGAGTGTTTTTGCTATCTTTGTTTACATTTGATTGGTTAATGAAATTGATATGATAACTGAACAGTCCAAAATTTTTGAAATTCCTAAGTACTCAAATACAACAGAGAAAATGTTGAAAGAATTTGTAGAGCTTATTGACTACCTTGATATTCAAATATTCAGAAGAAAAATGCGGACATTGGTCTTCCACTTTATCTCAGCCGAACCTGGAAATCTAACTGGTGAATTTCAAAAGTTCGCTGAGCAACTTCCAATTTTCTTTGATTTTTTGGACTTGGTCGAAGATGAACTCTCGAAGAAAAAGACGGCATAGGACAATTGCAGATACTTGATACTGAAAGTCAAATGCCATACTTTAGTTGGTATTAGAAATGAAAAGACTCCTATATTCTTTCATACTGCTCTTGCCACTTGTCTCTTATTCTCAAGAAGTATCAACGGTTGTTAACATTGATTCACTTGATAAGGTAATTATCATCGACCATCAAAATTTTAATTATGAATGGTATTGCGGTAGGCGATATGAGATCGTAAGGAATAACCATGGGTTTGAGATGAGGCAGGTAGAACAATATAGTAGTCCCTATTCCTTTGGCCAAACCGACAAGACTATTGAAAATGACTCGCTCGATTTCGATAATATGAAGACCCTGGAAGCTCTGGGAATTTCAGTTGACGAACCAGATACGTTGATTGAATTGGCTAACAAAGTTATTTCAACCAAACAGAGTTATTGGGCTCAGAAAATTACCATGGCGAATTCTATGGATACGGTAAAAATTACGTCATTTGACCCGGACGTTTTCATTGAATTAATCTCGGCTGTCAATGACAAAAAATCCAGAAGTATTACTTCTATCCCGAACAATCTGGGTATTGATTCGATATGGATTTCAAATCATGGAGAAAGGCTATTCAATTTGTACAAGCTGGAAGATGTGGAACCTACACCAGATCAAAAAAAATACTGTTTGTCGTGTTTCCGTGATCCGAAGAAAAGAATGATTGCAATAGCCTCAGCAGTTCATGGTCATCCTAACACCTACGACTATCCATTTGTTGAATTACAGTTTATTGAAAAAAGAGACACACTCTTTCTATCTACCGATATTCCAAATCCGTATAGCATTCCATGGTTGTTAAATGATTCCACTAAATACTTTAATCCTAAAATATCCGTATTGGCTGCCGAACTTCTTCCGGATTTGGAATATTCTAATAAAAAGCGGTTATCAGGTAACTTTAGTAGTTCCCATTTCTTTAATTCTTTAGAGAAGGCATTTGCCAAAAGAATGATCTATAAATATTGCACGGAAATCAACGAAAAGAAAAAGCGGCGAAGAAAAAGGATATATCTCGATCAGGAAAAGACTGAGGTAGTCCAGAAATGAAAGTATGGTGACGTAGAAAACTAAAAACCCATTACATTGGGTGTAATTAAAAAAATCAATAGCCGCATTCTGTATCCGGATGAGATATGGGAAGGCAGCACTTCTGAATCAATGGAAATAGTAGTTTCATCTTTAATCATTATTGGTACAATAGCTGCTATCGCTACGATAATCAAATACCCGAAGGACACATGGAATACGATATTGTCATTTTTTCTATGGCCCTTCAGAAGAGCGTGGGATTACATACTCTTAGTTCTAATACCAATTGGCTTACTCATAATTTTTGTTGAAGACAGACTTGGAATCAACTTCTTAAGCAAGTTTATCAATAAAATTTACGGAGGGCGAACACATAAGACTGAAGGGCGAAAAAATCTAAACTTTAAAAAGTTCAGCAAATTCATTTTGGTGAATTCCACATCAATGGAACTCGAACAACAGCTAAAGGAGGCCGATGAAACTTGTCCAGAAGTAACGATAGAACGATCTCAAGTTTATCGAACTGAAAGCTATTCAATCATTGAACTACCATCAATTGGTTTCTATGGATTCAATTTCATGATTCAGTGGTTAACTGAATTTGTAAAATCTGTTGAGGTCTATGGATTTGCCAATAGTGGAAGAAGCCAATTCTTAACTTTCGTTGATAAGAACAGTGAGAATGATCTAATCGGCCTAACAAATACAGGTAAAAAATTCTTTGTTAGTATGTACGATGACCTTGACAACAAGCAATTTCTGAGATTGAATCAATCCATTGAAGTTGAAACAAAACTAACCACTGAATCACTAGAACAACTGATTGAAAAAGCCATGTGATATGCAGTACTGAACATCCCCTGCTAACCTTATCAAATTTCCCGGATGACGAAAAAGTATAAATATATTCTCTTTGCTTGGTGCGGTACATGGTCCCTGATTATGGGGCTCATGGTGGGATATGGGTTTATATATCATCCGGATTCAAAATATGTTTTTTCAGCCATCGTGTATATCATCTATGCGATTATTATGGTCTTAGGTGTACGAAAAATTTCCGCTAAGTCCCGCCAGCCTCATTGACTTTTAGATTCTTACGCTATGCCAAATAATCATCTTCCGGAAGATGCTCTTTCATCCACTCAACCAGACCCAGTTTGGTGAGATTTTGTCCGTTGTATGCGCCGTTTGGGATTAGCGCTTGCAAGGTGAAAGGGAAGGATTATACGGGCTCCTCGATCTTATTTAATCAAAGTATGATGAGGTGTGTTTATCCTGGTATATCAGAAGGATAGACACACCTTTTGCGTAAATTGAGGACTAGATAAAGGTCATTAATACTTGTTAGCTGCAATTATGAAGAAACTACTGACCCTATTAATATTTAGTCTTACATTTCAATCGGCATTTTCTCAGGATAAAATGATCGTTGAACAATCGGTTTGTGACTCGTACAATACCGACCCTTATGAATTAAAAGAAAGGATAGTTAATAAGGAAGTTAAAAATGACACATTAATCATAGTGCTTGGCAAACGAGAGATTTGTTGCGCAACGTTTACGGCTGACTATAAACTTGAAAATGATACTTTAAAGATTAATTACGAAAATACAGGTGATGAATGTTTTTGTACCTGTTTTTATGAATTGACTTTTAAAATCCCTAACAAAAAACTTGATTCCCTTCAAATAACATTCAACGGACTTCAATTTGAACAAACAGATAGGGGACTAACGGAATATGTTACAAAAATTGACACCCTAGAAAATGGAAATGTTTTAAGGTCAAAGTACGAAAACGATGAATTGATTCTTGAAATTGAAGACCAAGATTCGTTTAAAGTGTATAGACAATATTACAAAGGATTATTACGACAAGAAAACAGAAGAAAATGAGCGATAAATTGACAGAATACATCGATGGCTTTGTATTCCCTGTTCCTCGAATTTATTTGGACGAATACAAAAAGGCGGCTGAAAAAGTAGCAGAAATCTGGAGCGCTTGCTTATTATGAATATGTTGGGGAGGATTTGAATTTAGAGGGAACACGCTCATTCATTGAGGCAGTAGATGTGAAGGATGATGAGGTAATTGTATTTGGGTGGGTTGTATTTCCTTCGAAAGAAACTCGTGATTTAGCAAATGAACAAGTTCCAAACGACTCAAGAATGTCAGACCTGGTTGCTCCATTGACTCAATCTACAAGATTGATTTTTGATGCCAGTAGGATGGTTTATGGAGGATTTCAGCCTCTTGTTCAATTCAATTAATGATAACGGATAGCCCGGGCCGTTGAGATACGTTCATTCAAAAAAATCCCAATCGTCCTCGTTTAGCGAAGCGTAAGGAGGATGCTCAATCGAGCTCAAAACCCATTAATTCTGAAAGCCCAACCTCTAGACAATCCGTGAGCACAATCAGAAAATCCAGGTAACAATCTTCCTTTCCATTTTCCGTATCTGCTATTAAGCGCTCCTCTACTCCGCACACATGAGCTACCTGAGATCGAGATAAATCTTTGGCGATTCTAAGTCGTTTTATGCGATCGCCCAATTTCTTTTGATACAGTTTGAATTCTATTTCGGTCATTATCTTGTGTTAACTATAGCGAACACAAGATAATAAATAATCCCAGATATTCGCAATAGTGAACACGCAAGAAGAAAAATATTTCAAGAAGCTGGGAGATAGGATCAAACAATTGAGAGAGGAGAAGTCTTTTGATCAGAAGGCCTTTGCCTTTTATTGTGACATCAGCAGGACTCAGGTTTTCATGATCGAAAACGGAAAAACAAACCCCCGACTTTTGACAATGATGAAAATTGCGAAGGGGTTGGGTATTTCTGTGAATGAGCTGCTGGATATAAAATAGATGAAATCAGTAAATTAAATTGTTTTAATTCTCTGCTCTCTTACCCTGCGAGCACAGGAATTACTAAATCCTAGTAGGATTGTTGCATGGGGGTAGATTGAAAAGCAGATAAGTATGACCGCCTGTGATGGCAATTAACTTTACTTTTATGAATAGACTAATCCTTACTACTCTTGTCCTGTTATTGCCATCAATGCTTTTTGCACAAGTTGACCCATATGAAAAATGGGACAAGAATTATACTGAAATTGATTTGTCTGAATTGCTAAATTCAGAGCAAATGTATGCTGACAGTATCGAGTCTAATTTTGATGAGACCCAGCAATTATATTTCCGCGCTGAAAAATACCGGTTTGTGGCAACATTTACGGGTAACTGGAGAGCGTTCTCTGACCAGCGCGAATCAATAATGAGCTTCGTCTTTAAAATGATTGGGGTTGATCAAAGTATTACGCGCACAATCAAAAATGAAATTGAATTGGTGTGTCAGTTTGGAAAAATTTGGATGCCTATTCAGCCACAGCTTGAAAAATCATTTAAGAAAGAAGTCAAGAAAAACGCTGATGTTTATCTCTATACCCTTTTTCTGAATAGCCATTCTTCTAAAGGATTGAGTAACATTTTCTTTGTCTCCGAGTTCATTAGTGAACAGAATTGATCACATTTTTTTAACTGTGCGATAATGGCTGAAATGGACGTTAACGATAATTAAAACTTCTATGTTAACAGCAATAAAAAACTACCAATTATTCTTTTTGATTTGTCTTACAATTCAATCGTCATTTGGCCAACAATTGAACTCAGGTCGCATATATACTGGTGCTGAACAGGTAGACGCATATGTAGATTACCTCAGAGGCAAGAAAGTAGCTGTTGTTGGAAACCAATCTTCTGTTGTAGGAAATCAACACCTGGTCGATACCCTGTTGGCACTTGGAATCCAGATTGAAAAAGTTTTCGGACCTGAACATGGTTTCAGAGGAAATGCAAGTAATGGCGAGCACGTGTCCGACGAAATGGATTTGGCAACGGGCCTACCGATAATATCATTGTATGGAAGCAAAAAGAAGCCCTCCGAAGAGGATTTATTCGATATAGATATTGTCCTCTTCGATCTGCAAGATGTTGGTTGCCGATTCTTTACACACATCAATCTGCTGAGAGATGTCATGGAAGCCTGTGCTGAATTCGATAGGGAAATTATGATCTTGGATCGACCCAATCCAAACGGATACTTAGTTGACGGGCCTGTTTTAGATATGACTCTCAAATCAGGAATCGGTCAATTTCCTATTCCTATTGCTCATGGGTTGACCCTTGGAGAATTCGCGAAAATGGTTATTGGAGAAAATTGGATGAAGAATAGCCAACGATGTAGGCTTACGATCATATCATTAAAGAATTACAGCCATGATATGGAGTATATTCCAGCCATTAGTCCCTCGCCCAATTTAAATACAAGCACGAGCATATACTTATATCCATCCACCTGCCTGTTTGAGGGGACCATATTAAACCATGGAAGGGGCACTCATTTTCCATTTACTGTCCTCGGAAGTCCAAAATTTAAAGGCACTTTTGATTTCAATTTCGTCCCTCAAAGTATTCCCGGAATGTCAAGCACTCCTCTTTTTATGGATGAAACCTGTTATGGCATTGATTTGAGAAATACCGACATTAAAAAATTAAAAGAAACGAAAAAACTGAATTTGGAGTGGCTGATCAATCTTTATAATCAGTACCCTGAAAAGGAAAAGTTCTTCGATCAGTCATTTAGCCGTCAGATAGGAAATATTGATTACCTCGCTGGAACCAAAGAGTTTAAACAGCAAATTATTGATGCGGTATCAATAGAAGAAATTCGAGCTTCCTGGGAACCGGAGTTATCCGATTACAAGAAGATTCGAGAAAAATATTTGCTCTATCCTTGATCAATAATTGGTACTCCCGGATCTATTTGATCATAGCATGGTGAAGTGCATGTTATAGTAAGATTTAATTGTCCGCATTTGAATGTGATTATAAAATAAGAGCTTCTTTCAAGTCAACCTCCATCGTTTTGAATTCACAATCTGTCCAACTATTTGGATGCACCACCGCACCGAGCTAAAAGTCCTTTCCAACTTTCGGCCATCTTTCCGTGTCCTATACCTATGAAATCAATGGGCATAGCACTTTTTTTGGCCTTAGGAGTCCTGATGGCTATTTCGTGTAACGAAGAAACTAACGGGATTCAAATCCCACTTACGTTTAGACTTGGTGGTGAAGCCAATGGCCTAAGTGAGGGGAAAAAAGTCAAATGTGAATGCGATCAAATGGGAGAACTCAGTGCTTCGTACAAAATCAAGAATGATACGGTAATATATGAAGGTTCAATGGGAGGATCATTTTCGAGAACAGTGCTGAATGATGACGAAAATGGAATTTCATTAGCGCCTGATACATATGGTGAAATTATTGTGAAGCTACACAAAGATTCTGTTTGGATTTTGACCCCAGTTAATTTCAATACGGGCAGTCGTTTTTATGAAAATCTAGCAGCCTTCAAAGGAGTCAAAAAGGATGGCCAAATTTTTGGACAATGGAATTGTGCACCATTTGACATATTTGAAGGCGGTTGGGTAGACACAGTTGGAACGGTTTCCGGGTCCTGGTATATTGAAGATTCACCATAAACTGATCCCTTTCTTTTCAAAAGAACCCCTGGCATGTTATACAGCCAACTACATGATCTAGTTCCTCTTCCCAGACCAAGACCCTTTTGATATTCATGTGTTAAGGCCCTATTTGTGCGCCAAGATCGACGAATAACCACTTTTGAGGAGGATTCTACCTTGTGGCTGTGTTACGCTCCAATCTAATTTTGAAGCATCAAATGTTAATTAAAAAAAACAATTATTATGACGCAAAAAACAAAACACCTCTTACTAAAAACACTATTGATTGGCTTGCTCATTCAGACGGGATTCTCTTCTGTATCATTAGGACAATCAAAAGAAGAAAAGATAGATCAAGCAGTGAGCCTCTATGCAGACTATGGCAAGTTCAATGGCTCTATACTCGTATCTGAAAACGGTAAGGTCATCTACAAGAAGGGATTTGGAAAGGCCAACATGGAGTGGAATATTCCAAACCAGCCAAATACCAAGCATAGAATAGGGTCCATCACAAAACAGTTCACAGCGATGCTGGTATTACAGCAAGTGCAACAAGGAAACCTGAGTCTGGATGACGTGATTACCGACCATCTTTCTAATTATCCAAAAGCGACCGGTGACAAGATTACTCTGCATCATCTGCTTACGCATACCTCAGGTATCCCCAATTACACGTCGTATGCTGATTTTTTCAAGAATGAAACCCGAAATCCTTATCAACCTGAAGAGTTTATTAAGCTTTTTTCAGATTCTGCCTTGCACTTTACTCCCGGGAAGAAATTTGAATACAGTAATTCAGGCTATTTCTTATTAGGTGCTATTCTGGAAAAAGTGACTGGCAAACCCTACGAACTAGTTTTGCAAGAAAATATTCTAACCCCACTTGGGATGACCAATACCGGGTTTGATCACTACGCTACTATTTTGAAAAACAGAGCAGCAGGATATGAAAAAGAAGGCTCTGGCTATAAAAATGCCGATTACATAGACATGTCGATCCCGTATGCGGCTGGATCCATGTACTCCACGGTAGAAGATTTATATCTTTGGGATCAGGCATTGTACACGGAACAGCTGCTCTCATCAAAATACAAAGAGTTATTATTTACCCCTTTCATACCCGCATGGAGTAGCAGCTATGGTTATGGGTGGTTCATTATGCAACTACCTATTGGTGGAGGAAATGATCCTTTATTGATTCATCAACACGACGGAGGAGTCAACGGTTTTCATACCGTGATATCTCGTATTCCATCGGAGAAGCACATGATTGTGATGCTCAACAACACAGGCCATGCGGCTTTGAATGACATCAATCTTGCCATCAATGCCATACTACATGATTTGCCTTATCAGTTGCCAAAGAGGTCTTTCGCTAAAACACTCTGGGAAGTTGTATCTACCAAAGGTTTTGAAGCCGGACTGCAATGGTTCAATGAAAACAGAAACGCTACAGACTATGAACTCAATGAGTATGAAATCAACGTAATGGGCTATCAATTGCTAAATATGCAAAAAACAAAAGAAGCCATCATCGTATTTCAACTGAATGTAGATGCTTTTCCAGAATCCTGGAATACCTATGACAGTTTAGCAGAAGCATATATCCAAGATGGAAATGAAGAAATGGCTGTGTTATATTATAAAAAGTCGCTGAAGCTAAATTCCAAAAACACCAATGCCAAAAAATACATAAAGGCACACAAATCCTAATCAACTATTCGATAAGGCCAAGCCATGAAAGAGTACCCTGCAAATCGTTGGGCCTCTTTCATGGCTATATTTCAACTTATGGATAGAATCATTTCGGCAGGTGGTTTAATTGTCTTCGTTTAACGAAGCATAACGATGATGTTTGAGATGGGGATGTTGTTGGCATAAGGCACACAGGTGTCGAGTAGATTTGCTATTTTAGAAGGTATTAAGCAAGCACTGGCGCACCTCCTTGTATCTGGACTAACACTAACAAATGAAGATATACTCACTTTTATTAATTACCGTATTAGCCATCTATTCATGTGGTTATGATGAACAAAATATAGCTGAAGATTTATATTATTTAGCAGAGGAGACGAATCCATCCCAATACTTTGAGATATCACCTGATAGCGACACTGTACTGATTGGCTCGTTAGGAACTAAGATTTACATTAAGGCGAATTCTTTAACTTTTGATGATGGAGAATTGACATCTTCTGAAGTTACCTTAAAATTGAAGGAGGTATATTCTAAAGCGGATATGATACTTAACGGGTTGACAACAACGTCAGATGATAACCTTTTGGAGTCTTCAGGAATGATAAATATCACAGCCTCCAGCGAAGGACGGAATTTAGAATTGAATGTAGAATATCCAATTAGAATCCAATTCCAAAAAAAATCAGAACGCTCTATGATGCGTACCTACCTTGGTAATTTAGATTCTACAAGAATGAATTGGATATTGGATACTAACAATGTCTATGACACGATTAAGTATAGCACAAGGGTTGAAATGATAATTCATTTGGATGTTCCAGAGGATGTGGTGACTGTTATGGATGTTTTATATGGCTTAGTCGGCTTGGATACTATTGAAATCAAAAGGACACCTGTTTTTGATAACCAGGATTCCACTTTTTATTATCAACCGTTCTACGAAATACATGCCACCAGTCTTAACTGGATTAACTGCGATTATTTTAATGAATCAAAGAACAATACAAATGTTCTTGTTAAGAAAATTGAAAACACTAAGACTCTTAATTTTTTAGTTTTCAAAGATATTAACTCAGTTATGGGTCCTTGGGATTATGACGAGAACAACATAATGTTTAGGAATGTCCCACACGGCTCTCAGGTAACCATAGTAAGTATAGGTAAAAAGGATGCTGATTATTTATTGGCTACTAAGGATATCATTGCGGGTCAAACGAATCAGGAAATAGGACTTGATTATGAGAAACATAGCTTAGAAGAAATAGACAAAAAAATAAAAAGTAGTTTCTAGATCTAGAATTGCAGCAGGGATACCTTTCTACACAAGCACCTACATTTTTTTTTACTTTGGAGGATAAGCAACAAGGCACTATCTGCGTTACACAATTACCGAAACACGCATGAAGACAACACTACTATCTATAGCATTATTGATGGCTTTCAATCTCTGCTTTTCTCAAACAGCGGTTGACCCAATTGAAATTTCAAAGCATGCTCTTGAATTGACAAAGCAACGCGTGACCTATGACCCCAGCTATTTCGCGATTGACTATCCAAATGGCGATATACCCAGTGACAAAGGCGTGTGCACAGACGTCATCATTCGCACATACCGAAAAGTTGGGGTCGACCTACAAAAGGAAGTGCACGAAGACATGAAGGCCAGCTTCAGTAGTTATCCTGAAATTTGGGGGCTAAAAACAACAGACAAAAGTATAGACCACCGGAGAGTGCCTAATTTAATGACCTACTTCAAACGAAAAGGTGCTGAAATACCAATTTCCGATCAAGGGAAAGATTATTTGCCCGGAGATATTGTTTGTTGGAATCTCGGAGGAGCCACCACCCACATCGGAATAGTCGTTGACAAAAAATCAAAGGACGAAAAGAGGAATTTAATTGTGCATAACATTGGTGGCGGTCAGGTTATAGAAGATTGTCTCTTTGACTATAAAATCATTGGACATTATAGATATTATGAATAAGCTTCTCCAAACATCCTCGTTTATCGAAGCATAACGAGAACAATAAAGAGACACACGCGTTCCTATTGCACTTAAAGCTTAAAGGCGGGTGAACAAAGAATGAATTTTTTTTCTGGAGTTATCCATATCGCACGAGGGGAAAAATATATTTCCCCGAGTTCTCCGCACCGCGAGAGGCTGGAAAATAAAAATCTTTGAGTAATCAGTGCCGCGAGAGCCAAAAAATATTTTTCTTAGAGTTATCCACGTGACGAGAGGGAAAAAATTTGCATTCCTTGAATTATCCACGTGGCGCGGGCCAAAAAATAAATTTCCTGAAGCAATCCATGTGGCGGGAAGGAAAAAATAAATTTCCTGACCTCCTCCGCATGACGAGAGCGAAGATCTGAGGCCTACTGTGGGTTACCAAGCGCAGTCCGACAAGAGATCAATGTATTCTGGTGATATGCCAATGGAAGATTGCCTCCCTTTTTTTAATTTGAAGCTGGTATCGGTTGTTCCACTTAAAATCTGAAATGATGAGAGTATTTATATTTTTAGCCCTCATGTTTATTGGCTTCACTAGCTATGGGCAGAAAGAGGAGAGACTAACGACCATAGGCTTTGTTCAAATCTTAAATGACAACAAAGAAGAAGCGACCTATTATTACCAAAACAATTGGTTGGTCCTTCGAAAGATGGCCATTGAAAAGGGATACATCCATTCTTACCAAATACTAGAGGTACCCAAGGATGAAGGCGAACCATTCGACTTGATGCTCATTACAACCTTCTCTAATGAAGAGCAGTATGCGCAACGCGAAGCGAATTTTAACGAGTTGATCGAAGAGAAAGGACCGGTAAAATTGATGAATGACAAGCAGCCTTCTGAGTTTAGGAAAACGCTATTCAATAAACGGAGGATTCGACAGTGGAAATGAGCAAGAGACCCTCCTTTGTATCGCAATAACCCCCCAATCGTCCAGCCGGTTATTTAAGAGTAAGACTGATGTTTCACCGGCGGAATTCAGACAGTCTTTTAACTGAAGACGGATATGAGATAGCGTATTTGAAAACCTCGCTGCCAGACATATTTCCTCCTCAAAATTGATTAACTTTAGAGTAAACCTTTCCAAAATGAGACCTAACCTGGCACTTCTTCTGGTCTGTTTTTTAGTGACTACCGAATTATACGGTCAGACCCAATTCCTTGTCATAACCAACAAAAAAACCAATGTGACCCGGAAAATTAAAGAAGGAAAAGTGGTTTTTGTGCACGATATCCAGGGCCCTTTTTCAAAAGGCAAACTGGAGATCCTAAACGACTCAACGATAAAGGTGAACCAGATTCATTTTACCTTAGCAAACATCTCAAGGGTAAAACGAAAAACGACACTTTCAAAAGTCGCGGGTGGAATATTTGTGACGGTTGGCACTATTTTTTTTATCCATGCTGCGTCGGGTCAGGCAAAGGGTTATATTGATTTAACTGGAGCCTTTAATTTCTTAGGCACAGTCTCATCCTCTGTGGGCGTCACTGCACTAATTGTTGGTGGAAGATATCACAAGAAAAAGTGGCGATATAGGATTGAATCAAAGTAAAAGCTATTACAAGACGACACATGAATTTATTTCATTCAAAGCCCTGCACAAGCCGCCTCAATTTTACGTTTGCGAAAAGGTAGGTGTTATCCAACCCTCAATCACTAAACCCAAAAGCCTGGATCAGCTAGAATACTAAGAGATTGACTTTTTATACGTAAAATAGATGGAGATGAATCAACGACTTTATAGAATTATCCTACCGGTAAACGATATTGAGAAAGCCGAAGATTTCTATTCTAAAATATTAGAGCAAAAAGGAATAAGAGTTTCACCAGGTAGACACTACTTTAATTTAGGAGGAACAGTTTTAGCCTGCTACGACCCCGTGGTAGACGGCGATGAATGCGGGGAAGGTTGGAAGTTTCATGAAAACCAGTACATATATATAGCTGTAGAAAGCATTCAAAAAGTATTTGACAAAATGAAGGACCTGGACTGCAAATCTCTTGGCGAAATCGAGCAGATGCCTTGGGGCGAAACACTTTTTTATGCAAATGATCCGTTTGAAAACCCGATTTGCTTTGTGGATGAAAAGACCATCTTCACAGGACAGGAGTAAATCTACACTACTATCCATATCAATCAAGACATAGGTAATTGCAGTAGTCCCTCAGGAGAAGATGAACAGCAAAAATGAAGCGGTTTTGCTATCTTGACGGCTGATTAAGATCTGGGAAGGCACATGACCATATCCAGGCCTTCAACATAGCCCATAAACAACATGTTAAGAACCAAACTCTTCTTGCTCACTTTAGTCGTGGGAGGATTGGGATGCCAAAGCCAAAATCAAATAGCGCCCATAAACCTATCAGAACTAACAATAGCCGAAATACATTCAGCGTATGAAAAAGGGGGCTACACCAGCGAACAATTGGTGACTGCCTATTTGGATCGCATAGCAGCATTTGATGGAGAGACCAATGCGCTGACCACGATCAATCCGAATGCATTGTCGATTGCCCAAGAACTGGACCATGAGTTTCGCGATACAAAAACACTTCGTCCGCTACATGGCATCCCTATTATTGTAAAAGACAACATCAATACCAAGGGACTCCCAACCACCGCCGGCGCATTCGCGCTTCAGGATTTTATACCAGAGGAGGATGCCTTTATTATGAAAAAACTAGTGAAAGCCGGTGCAATAATTATAGCCAAATCCAACATGGCAGAATGGGCTTTTTCTCCCATGCACACTGAAAGTTCTACCGGTGGTATCACACGCAATCCTTACAATCTCGATCACGTGCCCGCAGGTTCGAGCGGAGGCACCGCAGCGTCCGTAGCTTCCAATTTTGGAACGGTTGGGCTAGGTACGGATACAGGGAATTCTATTCGGGGTCCTTCCTCTCATTGTTCCCTGGTGGGTTTTAGAACAACCCTTGGCTTGATCAGTAGAAATGGCATTGCTCCGCTTTTTCTCAGAAATGATGTAGTCGGTCCGATGTGCCGTACGGTAGAGGATGCCACGCGAGTCATGGAAGTGATGACAGGTTATGACCCTGAGGACCCAATTACCAAATATGCGGAAGGTAAAATCCGAAATGGCTATCAGCAGTTTCTCATTAAAAATGGACTGGAAGGAGCCAGAATAGGTGTACTAAGAGAACTCAGCGAAGACGGTATTGATCCGGATATAAAGCCCTTATTTGAAAAAGCGATTTTGGATTTGGATTCATTGGGCGCTGAAATCATTGATCCAATCGACATTCCTGACTTTTCTACTTTGAGAAAAAATCAATGGTGTTCCATGTTTAGGACGGATATCGAGTCTTACCTGGCGACTTATGTCAAAAGGGATACTTTAAAAACCCTGGAGGATGTCATTAGAATCGGAACTACTTCCCGGTTTTCAAAAGATCGCTTGGCAGGATCTGCTGAGAAAAATGATAGATGGGGTGAAGGACCAGAGTGCCAGGATGCCTACAATGACGAGTTGAGAATTGCCTTTCGCGAAGCCATCGAAAATGTAATGGATTCTTTGAAATTGGACGCCATTGTATACCCGACCTGGAATCAGAAACCTGCACGAATAGATTTTTTCGAAGAAGAATACGGCGGAGACAACAATCAGGTCATTGCGCCCCATACCGGCCAGCCGGCCTTTACCGTACCTATGGGTTTTGTGCCGGGCAACTTACCGGCCGGACTTCAGTTTTTGGGTAGAATGTACGACGAATCCACCCTAATCAAGTTGGCCTATAGTTACGAGCAGGGAACGAAACACAGAAAAGCCCCAAAGCTCATCCAAACTCAGAAAAATACCGTTAAGTAAATAGGTCTCCATGACTGTAATTATCCTTACCAACTGCTTTTAGCATTTTATGAGCCTGATATTTGAAACACAAAACTTTGTGGTAGAAGCGGAAGAACGACCGCTGGTATCCAGAGAAGATGGCGGGCACATTGCCATCAACCCAAAGGTCCGACTGAACGACCGCACACTGCTGACGCCGGCCCTGGCCATTGAACAAATGTACCTGACCATGCTGATAGGAGAGGCCATGACCACCGGGCTAGCAAACCGCGGCATTGACATTGGCAGACTCAACTACCAGGACAATGGCAACTGGGGGGTGTTCAAACCCGAAGGACCTTTTTTGCATGTGCATATTTATGGTAGAACCAAAAGCGCGAAGATTCAGAAGTACGGAGAGGCTTGTTCATTTCCGTTTCGAGAGACCGGATTCTATGATGACTTCGAACCGTTGAATGCGGGGGATGTTGCTGAAATTCGAAAACAAATTGACCTGCTGCAGAAAACCGAAAAGTATGCCTTAGCTAATTGGTCGCCTGAATTATCATTTTTATAAATGGATACACTTCCTTTCGCCTTAGTGCTGACTTCCATTTTCACTCATGCTTATTGGAATTATTTGATTAAGAGCTCACAGAACAAGCATGTGTTCACGGCCTTGAGCAAACTGGCAGAGATTACGATCTTCTCGATTCCTGCGGTCTACTTCTTAATGACTACCGGGTTCAAAATGGAATTTCTGCTACTCATTTCAGTGGCTGCTTCTATTACTTTTTTGAATTACTTCTTCCTGGCTAGCGCCTACAAACATGGCGACCTTTCTTTGGTTTATCCCGTGTCTCGATCAAGTATCCTTTTTCTGCCCATCATCGCTTTTTACTTTATTGATGAAAGGATTGATATCGTAGGCCTATCTGCTATTCTGATGATTTTGCTTGGGACCTTTGTCATGCATATGGAGTCACTGGACAAACGAGGGATTCAGACCATTGTCAAAAATGTGAATAATAAAGGCAGTGCTTACGCGATATTGGCAGCCCTGGCCGTGGCCGGTTATACACTTTGGGACAAGATTTCTATTTCCAAAATGGAACCCTTTTTGTATTTCTATTTGTATACGTTTCTGGTGGCAATCCTATACAATACAACCACATTTCTCAAATTTGACAAAGAAGAAATTAAAAAAGAATGGAGTCTCAATCGCTCTGAAATTATCCAGGTCGGTTTTTTCAACAGTTTTACATACATCCTTATACTGACGGCTCTGACCATGAGTAAGGCTACTTATGTAGGTGGACTCAGGCAGTTGAGCATTGTAATTGGTGCCTTTCTGGGTTATAAATTGCTGGGAGAAAAAATGGGTTTGCCAAAAGTCATCGGAATAGCCATTTCGGTCGTAGGAGGTAGTTTGATCTATTTGGCGAAATGATTCTTAACACGCTTTGTCCAATACGGTTATTTGGTAAGGGCATTTGAATCAGATAATTTTGAACAAATTAACAAAAACTCACTCGGGTTTTAGATGTGCCTGACCATTATGTAGCAATATGAAATCAGCTTCCTTAACACCAACCATAGCACTATCAATTGTGGTAAACCTTCTTTTTGCTATGAGCGAATCCTTGGCTCAAAGTGGAAAATGGGACGTATATATGGCTCAATATGAAAATGGTTCAGGCTCTACCACGGTTAACATGGATTTAATAAACTCTGCACCTAAGGCTGAATTACCATTTGTGCTCATTACTGGAGTGACAATTGAAAATTGTCGTGATGATGGATTCCCAAATGCTGAAGAATTTAAAAATCTTTATGAGATTTCTGACGCAGTTGGAGAGAGACTACAAGAATTAACAAAAATTGAACTTGCAGGAACGTTTACTTACCGATGCGAACGTTTGGATTATTTATATGTAAGCGATACATCTTTGATTAGAGAAGAACTTATCACGCTGTATCAAACGAAGTTTGCGGCATATAAGTATTATGTTAATATTAAAACTGATGCCCATTGGGAAGCATATCTGCA
Source organism: Reichenbachiella sp. (assembly GCF_039944555.1). Classification (GTDB taxonomy): domain Bacteria; phylum Bacteroidota; class Bacteroidia; order Cytophagales; family Cyclobacteriaceae; genus Reichenbachiella. Next base: position 32,192 of record NZ_JBDUYN010000004.1, read on the forward strand.
ATTCCTCTATCCAAATGAGGTGACACAAGAATATATGGCCAATGAAAAAGTCTTGATGCAATTGCAACAGGCTGGAGATGACTTAACAAAGTCTCGAAAGGTAGACCACTGGCTATACTTCGCGACTGAAGAGAGCAAAAAAATGTTTCTTAAATACGTCAAAAAGAAAGGGTTTAGGGTAGAAGGAGAAGATAAAATAGGCGGTTCCGAATTGCCTTTTCAACTTCACATATCACGCAATGACCCTGTATCACCAAATGAGATATCCAGTTTGACATTGGATTTAAGAAGAAGGGCTGAGGAATTCAAAGGCGATTATGATGGTTGGGAGACTATCGTTATCAAAGAATAAAATGGTCAGACCAAATCCCAAACACCATGATTAAAAGAACAATAACTACCGCTTTCTTCCTCTCCTTATTTTTCAGCTGCTCCCAAAAGAAGCCTTCAGAAGAGCAAAAACAAACGGTCTTATTTGTGTGCACGCACGGCGCAGCCAGAAGCCCTATTGCCGCTGCTCATTTCAACAAGTTGGCTAAAGAAGAAGGACTGAATTATGAAGCGATTTTCAGAGGGACGGAGCCTGATGAAGTACTTACAGATGGAACAGTCAGTGGTCTAAGTGCAGATGGCTTTGATGTAGACCAATGGAAACCTCAACTGGTCTCCAAAGATGATGTGAGGGAAGCCGATAAAATTGTGACCTTTGACTGCTCTCTTCCTGACTTTGAGGTTCCCGTTCAAGCAGAACAATGGAATGGAACGCCTCCCATCAGCAAAGATTATAATATAGCTCGCAACGCTATCTTAGTGGAGGTTGATCAGTTGGTTAGAAAATTAAAAATCGAAACCATGGCCAACAATTGACATTGGAGCTTTCACTTAAGACCTCAATGATTTGAAAACAGATCATTTTACCATACCCCTGCCTTAAACGAAGACAAGCAAATGAAAATATCGGAGAAGGAGTTTGAGAACCTATATAAGGAGAATCTACCCAAACTTAAATCTTTCATTTACAGACTGGTTACAAACAGAAAGGATGTCGAGGATCTTTCACAGGAAGCTTTCATTAAGGCCTTCAAAAAGATAGATTCATTTAAGGGAAATTCGAGTTTCAGAACCTGGCTATTTGCTATTGCTACTAATCTGGCGAAGGATCATCACAAGGCAAAAAAAAGGTGGGCACGGAATGCTCAAGACAACTGTAGCTTGTCGATTAAGGAATCTCATAAACTTCAAGAAGAGACGATGGAGGTTTATCATAATTCAGGTCTTGGAAAGTATGAGATAAAAAATCACATAGATTATTGCTTTACTTGTGTCATGAAATACCTACCGCTAGAACGGCATATTGCAGTGATGCTTGCTGATATTTACGATTTCAAGGTGGCGGAAATTTCAATCATTTTGAACAAGACCATAGGGTCGGTAAAACATTTGCTGCTCAATGGAAGGAAAACTATGCGGGGTGTTTTTGATGAAGATTGTACGCTTATAAATAAAACAGGAGCCTGTTGGAAATGCACGGAGTTGAGCAATAGTGGTAATTCTAAAGCTGAGACACTACGTAAAGTTAATGAGTTGGAGCTTGTAGCATCGGCCAATGATGTTTCCAAAGAGAAGCTTTATGAGCTAAGAGCAACATTGATTAAGGCAATTGACCCCTTGAATAGTAGCAGCCATCAGCTCCATGACTATTTGCTCCAGCAAACAGACTTTGCACAGGACAAAAATTATCCGCCGACAGAAAAGATTTGCGGTGAGATCGAATAGATTGTCCGACCGTTTTTGATAGCTCAATCGTCTAAAATGATATACATCAAATTAGAAGATTATGTCAAAAAGTTATTCAAAAGTACTGGAAGTCTCTGCAAGTGCTAAATCAGTTTACAAAGCCCTTACGCAAGAGGTCGATAAGTGGTGGACGGTTCATTCTAACCCTACTGAGCAAATCGATGACGAACTAAAAGTTAGGTTTGGGGAGACTACATACAAAACAATGAAAATTACCAAAGCAGAACCGAACAAGGTTTTACATTGGTTGGTTACAGAAGCATTCATAGACATTCCGGAACTCATCCTAAAGGACGAATGGGTGGGAACCACAATGAGTTGGAAAATTGAAACTATCGAAAAAGGAAGCAAGATCACTTTTGCTCATAAAGGGCTGGTGCCTGCATTCGAATGCTACGAGATTTGCCAGAGCGGTTGGGATCATTTTCTCAGCAGTTTGAGTTCTTACTTAAACACCGGAATTGGGAGTCCGCATGGTGTCGAGGATTAACAATAAAAGAGCCCGAAAGGGCTCTTTCTATCATTCTTAATGTGGATTCCTTATTAAGCTAGCCTACGCCTCAGCAATTCTCGTCAGGTTCAGCAATCGAAATAGCTCTGGGTATACCTTTTCTGATTGCATCATATTGTTCTTTTTCCAACGGAATTTCCTTATCAAGTTCTAAATAGTTTTTGCCAAACATGGACTGACTTCTTTCCTGATAGATTTTATTGAACCCTTCTTGTATATAGACCCAATTTTGTAAGTAAGAGCCATATGTATCCGAATCACCAAACTTAGTGTTTACCACATAGTTGGATTTACCTTTAGCCATCTGTTCTTTTACAAAGTCATAGACTTCCTCTTGAATCATTACGTCAGCCTGTTCTCCTAGATAAATCTTTAGAATGTCAATGTCATGCGCCGCAGCATAGGCTTCATCTATATGAGGCAACTGAGGAACTCCTGGGATATTATGCCCTTTCATTGGTGCAAGCAACATGGGAGACTCGACAGTTTGCCCCAGGGCTGACATGCCCAACTGAAGCACTTTACGCCTGTTGATTTTTCTCAGCTCAGTCTGAATCGCACGAATCATATTCATTTTTTGATTTCGATCTACTCTGAGCGCAATAATGCCATTTTGCGTTAATCCTGAAGCAGTGATCACTTTGGCTATTTCATCTATTTCGTGTTTGGCGCCATTTATAGTCAGTTGATTGTCAACAACTGTGAAATTAACAAGGTCTGACTCTGAAGCATAATAGACACCTTCCCGTCCAGCTATGACTGGTAGGTTTACTTCATCTGTCAAACTGTGGGCTACCAAACCTTCTGATGCTATTGAAAGTTGTTCATCGGCTATTGAATTGCACTGTACAACGACCGCACTAAAAGCTGTTGCGCATACAAGGACCAGAGCTACTTTTACTTTGCCCATAAATCCTGATTTTTTGTTTTTCATCATGGTTATTCTCTTTTTTATAAATGATAAATTGAAATTGTGAACCAACCCATATGAGTTGTTGCTGATCAATTGTCTCAAAAGCAAGGTCTGGTACTCAACTAAGGAATAACCCTCATTTATTATATTGTTATCTGCTATATATTCATGTGCTGTTTTTAGAGATTTAATGAGCCGCCAGATCACCGGGTTGAACCAGAGAAAGGCCGCTACTAGTTGAACAATAATTAAGTCTAAAGAATGCCGCTGTCGGACATGCGTACGTTCGTGAGCGAGAACATGATCGAACTCTGACGAGCCTATCATTTCATCAGGCACAAACACATATTTTATGAACGAAAATGGCGCGATTGGACTACCCACCTTCACTATTGTGAGATTGTCGTGGTGCTCACAAGAATTGTCACGAACAAGGCGATAGATCCACTGTATCGTCCAAATCGTCCGAGACAGGCAGACTACCACACCAATCAAATAGATAGAGACGAGGGCCCAAATACCCAATTGGGTTCCGTTTAGATTTGTTATGAGTAAGGTCGTGTCGGCCTCGGACGCGTTGATAAGCCCGGAGTGATTCTGATAGGACCATTCTTCAAAGGCATCATAATAGGACAATCGGGCTTTGCTGATTTCCTCTATCGGCTGTTGTACCACAGCTACTTTGGGAGGATCAAAATCAAAACTCAAAAGAGGGAAAATAAGACTAAAAGCCACGATTGAAAGCAAATAGAATCTGTTGAGCGAAAAGAAGGTTTCCTTTCTTAGCACGACGAGATAACAGGCATAGAGGCAGATGAGCATGACGCTGGATTCCACTAGGTATAATATGATCTTATCCATTATTCTACTTTTTTAATATTCAGACATCTTCAATCTTCACTTAAATAATTCGTTGGGCTGGTTTTATAGATTCTCAAAGAAAATCCAAAGGCGATTGCCATGATCAATATCAGCACCGCCAACATTGGCATAAACAGATGAGGGATACTGAAGTTTACCTGGTAAATAAATTGGCTTCTCCATTGGTCCAGAAAATATAGCGCCACAGGGGTAGAAAGAACCGTTGCTGCCAACAAAACTACGAATTGCTCCTTCATGATATACCTCCAGTTATTTGCTAGTGTGGCTCCTAAGACTTTTCTTATGCTGAAATCCTTTTTCTTTTGATCAACAGTATAAGCCAGATAGCTAAAAAGACCCAGGAAGCTAATGGTTATCGCTATCAGCGAAAAACTTTTGCTCACAGCGGAAAGCACATGCTCTTCTTTTAGCAACTTTTGATTAAAATCGTTTTCCATAAAGTGAGCAACCAGGTTTGTTGGCATATTAAGGTTCTCCAATGTACTATTCAGTAATTCTCTCATCTGATTTTGATTGATTCCTGAATAGCGTATCATCATATTTCTAAGGGCCATTGGATTGTTCAATGTCATCATGACAGGTGAAACCTCTTCTTTCAATGAGCGACTATGAAAATTTTTGGCCACGCCTATGATCCGAACAGGCTTACGTCTAAACTGAAATGTGCTGGCCATAGATTCTTCTCCACCAAGGAGTTCCAGCGCTTTTTCGTTAATGATTACCCCTTGCTTATCAGACTCGAGATCACCATTAAAATTTCTTCCTGAAAGTAGATCAATTTCTAAAGTTGGAATATAATCTTGATCAACACCAATCCAGTAAATGCGATGATTCTCTTGTGAGTCAAGATTCTTCAACGACATAGAATTGTATTCTCCAATGCTAGGGAACACAGCCATTCCGACGGATTGTACAACAGCGTGTTGTAAAAGAGATTGACGAAGGTTTTGCCAGTCATCAAATGCTATATTATCTGGTCGCTTTATGGTCAGGACCTTTTGATAGGAGTATCCAACTTCGGTCTCCTTCAAAAGATTGGTTTGCTGATAAATCACAAGAGCATAGGTGATGGAGAATAACGTAACCATTAGCTGCAAAGTCAGAAGCAATTTTCCCAGGTTAATAGCCTTGTCTCCGGTGTGCCACTTGCCCTTCAAGCCTTTTTGCGTGTCATACCGAAATATTTGAAAGGTAATCATAGATATAAGAATAGCGATGAAAAGAGAAACACCTACAAAGCAAGACAAGAGTAGTACAGGATTATGAAACTGAGATGGATCAAATTCAAAAGAATCATGAATGAGCCCCTTTATTAAATGTATAACACCGACGGATAAAACAGCTGCAAAAATAATTGCCGTTAGAGTCTCTAGAAAAAGAGACTTGATGATGGCACGTTTGGTTGTTCCCAGTACTTTGCGAGTTGTGATCTCCCTGATTCTGGAAAGAACCTGAGTAAAAGAGAGGTTAAGGAAATTGAAAAGAGTGACTAGAAGAATGAGGAATCCTGTCGAGATCAGAATGGTCAAATATGTTTTGTCAAACTTGGCAAAGACGTCAAATTCTGATGCCTCGCTCAAGTGAATGTCAGTGATTCCCTGTAATGTGTAGGCCACCTGAGAATTTTTATCTCGGTTAAGAAATTCGTCAATGACGCGTGTCTCCGACACCGTATTAGTTTTTAGAAAGGTATTGAACACAGTCCACGGACTTTGAACATTCCAGAATATGGTACTGGCTCCTGAAATTAAGTAGTCAAATTCGAGGCTGGCATTTGTAGGATTATCTTCAATAATACCCGTAATGGTCACAGGGACTTTGTTGCGCCCCATCTGTAAGTAAACCGTTTCGCCTAGTTCAAATGCTGAAGGTCCGAATATCTTTTTTGCCAACGATTCTGTGAGTACAAGGGAGTTGGGATGAGAAAGTATTGATCTAATATCTCCTTTTATTGACTGGTAATCAAAAACGTTGAAAAATTCAGTATCCACGCATAATCCACTAGATTCTGTCAATGCGATATCCTTATATTCAAAGGTGATATCAACAGGTGTTTTCATAAAGTGAGTGACAGAAACGTTAGCAAAATTTGTAATGAGGGTTTCTTTGAGTGTTCCTTCCGTTAAAGCAATTGTTCGCCCGTCAGCTTCCGTTCTTAATACTCTATGAACCTTTTGGCTATCAGAGTAAAATGTATCAAAGGACTTATGCAGGCCTACAAATGAGAAAATAATCAAGCTGGAAGAAATACCCAGGATCAAAGAAAACTGACCGATCAGAAAACCTGTTTTATTTCTACTAATTCTTCTGAGTAGTTGTCTCATCGTTTTTCTGCGATTTTAGTTCTTCAAGCATTTTCATTACTTCGTCTAGTTCCTTTTCATCCAGCTCCTTGCTCTCCGAAAAGAAATTGACCACCTTGGTGAGTGAATTACTATAATAATCTGACACCAACCGGGACAGCTGTCCTTTACTGTATTCGTCTTTTGTAATCAGTGGATGATACTGGTGTGAATTGCCATAAGCAGTATAGCCCACGATTTCCTTCTGAACCAGCACCCGCACGATTGTCGAGACTGAATTGTAGGGCGGTTTAGGGTCGGGGTACCGGTCGATGATATCCTTGATAAAACCTTTTTCGATACCCCAGAGGATCTTCATGATTTTCTCCTCTGCCTTAGTTAAAGTGACCATTGCTATATGAGTTTAATTTAATCAGCTATGCAATATTGCAACTTAATATTAAGTTTACAAACTTATTTATAAGTTATTCAACGTAATTATAAGTTATTTCCTTCCCTTACTTGAAAATTCAATGACCGAATGGGAAAAATATTTTTCCTTTCACTAATGGAAACGTTCAAATAATGTCGTCTTCTTTTAAGTTAATTTTGACGAGGCTGTGAAAATGATTATTCTTGAAAATAGACCTAACTCAAATTGTTTTCATTTCACACCTTACTCTCAATTCGATGACACGCGATGAACACCTCAGTTTCTGTAAAAAATGCCATAATCGTAAATTTAATCCTGATCACGGCCTAGTCTGTACACTTACCGACCAAGTGGCTGATTTTGATGGCAGCTGTGAGCACTTTGATCATGATGAATCGGTTATTGAAAATATTGAAGTCGAAAACAAACTAACCACGCAGATTGTTTCAGAGTTACCAGATGAAATTGTCGAAAAGTATCGGGCATATCAAGATATTTCATATGCTATCATAGGAGGGTTTTTTCTATCCATTGTATGTGCCATGCTGTGGGCTGTATTTACAGTTAGTACACAATATCAAATTGTGTACATGGCAATTGGTGTCGGCTATTTAGTAGGACGAGGCATACGCTTCTTTGGTGCAGGAATAGACCCAATCTTTGGTTTTATAGGCTCTTTCTTTGCTTTTCTTGGTTGTGCTCTTGGCAATCTTTTTAGCCAAGTCGGCTTTATTGCCGAAGCAGAATATCTCGGATTTATTGAAACCCTTATGCTTCTTGATGGTGATACAATCCAAGCGATTTATATGGAATCATTCAATCCAATGGATATCCTTTTTTATGCTATGGCCACTTTTGCCGGATACAAATTTGCCTTTCGCCCAATCCCAAATGACGTGCTGAAGTTAGCCGATGTCAGGCCGGAAAAGGTCCAGCTTAGATTACCTCTGGTGTTAGTCTGTCTAGCCGTCATTGGTCTATCCTGGCATAGTTTATCAAAAGGTGTATCTGGCAGGCAACAATATTATTATGAAGATGGCCAAACAAGATCAGAAGGAGAATATATAAATGGGTTAGAAGAAGGTTCATGGTTTTATTATCACGAAAATGGAAGACTCTATCTCATGGCCGAATACAAGAATGGGATTGAATCCGACGAATGGCAATGGTACTATGAAGACGGCACTATAATGCAAATTGGCCACTATAACAATGGTTTATTCGATCAACTGTGGAAGTCTTTCTATCCAAATGGGGTACTTGCAGATTCCTCCGTTTACCAAAATGGAAGAAAACATGGAATTTCTCGTAACTATTTTGAAAATGGCCAAGTCAGCCAAACTGGAATTTATAAAAGAGACAGGCAACAAGGACTTTGGACCATGTATTATGAAAATGGGGTAAAAAGTGCAGAAGGCAATTTTGTTGATGGAAAACCTTCAGGCATTTGGAAGGTTTGGGATGAAAAAGGGAACCAAATACAGGAATTGGAACATCTAACAGATGAGAAATTGAAGTTATGGAAAGTATGGGGTAAGAATAATAATCAATTGGTCAGGGATGGAAATGGGACCTATAAAAATTATGACAATGGGGGAAACCTGACTCAGCAAGGAGAGGTGAAAAATGGAGATAGGACTGGGGATTGGATAAGCTATTTTCCTGATGGAAGTATCAAAGAAGAGGCCATTTTTAAAGATAATGAATTCATCATTCAAAATGCCTGGTCTGAAAGCGAGCAGTTGATCAAAGACGGTGAAGGTAATTATGTAAGTTATTATCCCGAATCAGGAAAAGAAATGGAAAAAGGCCAACTTAAAGAAGGGAAACGTCATGGAAATTGGCAGATCTTTCATCCCAACTCAATTGTGATAAGTCAGGACCTCAACTATAAAAATGGGAAACTTGACGGGAAAGGCACCATCTATTTCGCGAACGGCCTCCCGCAATCTGAAGGAGCCTGGAAAGATGGCAAGCGACTTGGAAAATGGATCTGGTATTATGAATCAGGGGTTAAACAATGCGAGATTAATTACGAAAATGACAAAAAACAGGGTGCACAAATTTTTTGGAGTGAATTAGGAAGAGAGGCTAAAGAGGAAATTTATGAAGATGGAGAACTGATCAGTGAGAGATTATTATGATTTCGATTATTTCAACTCATTAAAAGGTGCTGGAATTGGTAACCTGAACAACTAGAACCTGAAGGTGATCACAGGGTTAAATTGTTTTTGATATGTGCCTGTCAACAATGTCAGCAAATGAGATAAACGCTCTTTTTGATTAACTTAACCAATACCCAGCAACAAACTACTCCAGTTAAACTACGCCTACTTAAAAACATTGACCATGAAACAAGCAGTAATCACCTTTTTAGCATTTCTGATATGTATCAGTTGCACTACCTCGGTCCAAACAGATAAAAACCAGGAAATGAAAACAAACTATCTTGACTATGCCGACCGTGAGGACAAATTAAGCGGAGGGGTAAGGATGATTCCTATCCAAACACCGGCCGGTGAATTCAAGGTATGGACCAAACGTGTTGGAAACCACCCCACAATGAAAGTGCTCTTGTTGCACGGAGGCCCGGGAGCTACGCATGAATACTTTGAATGCTTTGATTCTTTTTTCCCTCAGGCCGGAATCGAATACTACTACTATGATCAATTGGAGTCTGCCTATAGTGACCAGCCATCCGATAGCAGCTTGTGGAATATTGATCGCTTTGTGGATGAAGTGGAGCAAGTCCGGATTGCTTTAGGATTGGATAAAAGCAATTTCTATCTACTTGGTCATTCCTGGGGTGGAATTTTGGGTATCGAATACGCTTTGAAGTACCAGGAAAATTTGAAAGGACTCGTTATTGCCAATATGGTGTCCTCCATCCCCTCTTATATGAAATATGCAAATGAAGTATTAGGGCCACAGCTAGACCCTGACGTACTTGCTGAAATTAGAGCACTCGAAGCCAGCGAGGATTATGCCAATCCCAGGTATGCAGATCTGGTTTTTACCCATTACTATCCTAATCATGTAATCCGAATGCCGCTGGATCAATGGCCAGATCCTGTCAGCAGGGCATTTGCCAAAATAAATACAGATATGTATGTGACTATGCAGGGACCAAGCGAATTTGGGGTAGTAGGTGACGCCAAATTGAAGAACTGGGACAGAACTCAGGATTTGTCGAAAATTTCAGTTCCTACATTGACCATAGGAGGTGCTTATGACACCATGGATCCCAAACATATGGAATGGATGGCTTCTCAAGTTCAGAACGGAAGCTATTTGCACTGCCCTAATGGAAGTCATATGGACATGTACGATGATCAGGAGACCTTCTTCGCAGGCCTGATCAAATTTATTAAGGACGTAGACCTATGAGGCGGTTTCTCTTGATTTCACTCGTAATTTTGGGTACTGCCATGCTCAAGGCTCAAAACACTGATATATTCGATGAGGTCAGTTTTGTCACATCAGACGGGATCAAAATAAGTGCCTCTTATGGCCTGTCGGAATCTGATTCTCCACTCCCAGCCATTATTTTGATTCACCAGGGAGGCTCTTCCAGAGAGGAGTGGTTTGAACTGCCATTAGTAAATAAATTGATCCAAAAGGGATATGCCGTTTTAGCCTACGATGTCAGGATCCATGGCCGGTCAGGCAAGGACAAAGGGAATTTGACTGATCTATTCAATAACCCTAAAAGAGCCCCATTGGACCTGAAGGCAGCCATTCGGTACTTGGAACAGGATCAGCGAATCGATTCAGAAAGGATTGGAATTATAGGAGCCTCTATCGGGGCCAACCTGGCCTGCGTAGCCGCTGCATCAGACCAGTACAACGTCCAATCCATAGTCTCTATTTCCGCGAAGGTAAGTGCTGTGGAAAGCCTAAGCGGCTCGGAAAATCCTTTGACGTACAGCAATGCATTTTTAATGGCGTCCATGGAAGAACAGGGAGGATTGCGCAAGGATTGGGCTAATGAATTGTTTGACAAAACTAAAGGACAAAGAGCCATTAAAATTGCTCCTGGTGATAAACATGGATCCTACATTTTAAGGGAACATCCGGCTATAGGAAAAGAAATTATTGTGTGGTTCGGAAAAACTTTGTAATTAGTACATGTTTTGGGTTTCACCAAAGAACAAGGTATGGACTGTCCTTGAATTTAAGTATTCATTGCATTCCGAATGTGTTCCTGATACTGCATCGCACAGACGATATTCCCTTCCGTGTCTTTAAACTTGATTAACCAACCTACATGAGGAATCTCAGTTTTCGGCATCAGGATCTTACCGCCATGATCTAAAACAAGTTGGGCTACGGCATCGACATTATCGACGCTGATACTACATTCAAATCCAATGACTTTTTCCTCTGTCAGTTGATATTTCCGATCTTGGAGAGCTCCAATGAGCCGGCCATTCTCTCCAGACTCTGAGCTGACTTGAGCAAAGCCGGAAGAGTCATGATTGTTGAAGACCCAATTGAATACATTCCCATAGAATGATATGGCCCGATCCATATCTTCGGTGAAAACTGCAAAATGACTGAGTTGATTGCTCATAATTACCCTCCTCTTTGTTTTTTTGAAGAACTATGACCGACAAGGAATTTCCAGACTCCTTGTTCTTTTTGAAGGAGCACGGTCATTGCCCCATTAATATTGAAACTAAATCCTGATTTCATCTCTGCGACCTGTTCATACTCGGCAAAAAGCATAACAGACCCTTCGTCGAGCACCTCAACTTCACTCTTCAAGATCTCGAGATTGGTGGATTTTAGAGATTGTACCAACCCGGTGAGGGCTACCATCAGTGCCTCCTTATTGGCATACTGAATACGACCATCCTCTACCCAATAAAATCTTGGGTCATCGGAGTAAAACGTCAAGAGTTCTTCCCCGGATAGCTCGTTCATAGACATGACAAACGATTCAAAACGATCAGCTACCTGTATAGCAATTTTCTCTTTATCGTAAGAGTTCTTTGGCTTTTCACAAGCACTCATAGCAAGAATTAATATTAGTGGCAGTGTCTTCATACGTGAATATTTTATATCAAATTTCGATTGTTTTCTTTATCTCAACAGCATCCAGAGAATTACTTATTTCTGTTCGAAGCACATGCAAATTTCCATGTGTGCAGGTTACAATTTTGAGCTCTTTTTCAAAAGCTTTTATTTTGCCGGGCGCCACTCCAAGTAATTCTTTGTAAGAGCGATACATATGGGCGCTGTCCCAAAATCCCGTTTCAATAGCCGTTCGTCCGATTGGATTTCCCTTCAATACCAGGCCTAGTGAATCGACGACTTTCATCCAGAGAATAAAATTCTGTATGGGTTGACCGACCTGCTCTTTGAATATATGCCTCAATCTGCTTTCAGACAAACACACATGCTCGGCCACAGCCTTGACCTTGAATTTCTTGTTTGGTGTACTGGTTATATACCTGATGGCCTGACGAATTCTATCATCCAATTCCTTAGGAGAGTCATCATGAAGGAGCGTTTTCAGTATAAACTGACAGCCCTCTAATAATCTTTTGCAATCATTGTTAACTAAGAGTTTTTTAAAGAACCGGGCACTTAATTTTGATAATACAGGATCGTCAAAGCTTGCTATCCCGACATTCAACAAATACCGATCGGTCAACTCTTTGGCAAAACGGCTGTCCTTATCAAGATAAATGAATAGCTGTATGCTTCCACAGCTATCGAGCTGATGCATATGTCCGTTTTTAATGATTGCAGCGGAATAACTGGTCCAATCAGAAGCAATATCCTTTAGTTTAAATTGCCTGTCAATATCAAAAACTAATTGTAAAGTATTGTGCAAATGAGGATCCGTGTGAAAAGAAGTACCCCAAAACATGGAGAGCCCATTCCAAACATATAGCGCTGAGGTATCGCCTTCGTTTCCTTTATTCATTTAGTAATCAAATACTTTAGGACAAGTTACGGGAATCCTACTTTGTGAAATTGTAAAATCTGGCTGAATATACTTTTTTATCGATACGAGAATAAAACCTCAACCAAAAATTCCATAAATCCCGCTGTCCATGGGATGCTTGCAAACCGTGTTTGAATAGAATACATTTATAGAGATAAACAACGTACCTAACGGCCTAATAAAATGTCAGGAATAATTATCCAGGGAATAAAGTTTGACGAGAAATCGTCCTATCAGAAAGGTCCGGCCTCGGCGCCACCACTTATCCGGGAAGCGTTGTATTGCGGATCAGCCAATCTTTTCGCCGAGAATGGGGTCACAATTGAAAATGACACCATCATCGACAAAGGGGATTTTGATATCTCAGAGTATTTTGAAATTGAGCAAATAACTACTGGCCATTTAGCAACTGATCATAAGATCCTCACGCTTGGAGGGGATCATTCGATTACTTATCCAATCATCAAGGCACATCATAAAAAATATCCAAAACTAGATATTCTGCACATTGATGCGCATGGAGATCTGTATGATTCCTTTGAAGGAGATAAACATTCTCATGCTTGCCCATTCGCCAGAATTATGGAAAATGGCTTGGCAGCGAATCTGGTGCAAGTAGGGATTAGAACGCTGACCACGCACCAAAAAGATCAAGCAGAAAAATTCAATGTAGAGATTCATCAAATGAAAGATCTGGATCTTAGCAAAATTCCAGCATTCGAAAACCCACTGTATATTTCGCTGGACATAGATGCATTCGACCCTGCATTTGCCCCGGGAGTCTCCCATCACGAACCAGGGGGCTTGTCTTCAAGGCAGGTGATAAATTTGATTCATAATTTAAAAGGAAAGGTAATCGGAGCAGATATTGTAGAATACAATCCGAATAGGGACTTTCAAAAGATGACCGCTTTTTTAGCTGCCAAAATGATGCGAGAGATATTAGGTAAGATGTTATAAAAGCGTCGGCGTCAATTTTTTTTTCACCCAGGTGTAATAATCTTTAACCAAAGCCACTAAACAAAACAAAAACGGTGAGCAAGGACTTTTATACCTCTTCTATTTTACCATTTTCGGCGATAATCATAAAGATCTGTCGGGCCTATACCAACTCGCAGGAAGATTTCGAAGATTACTACCAAGAGGTCTGTTTGCAGGTTTGGAGGAGTAGAAAGAGCTTCCGGGAAGAGTCCAAATGGTCCACCTGGATATACCGAATATCACTCAACGTTTGTTTGACTTTATTAAAGAAAAAGAAAAACAGCGAAGTGCACTTGGCTGCTGATTATACCTTGATGGATATATCAGAAGAAAACCCTGCTTTTGCAGATGAAGCTCTTAATCAATTGTATAAGGCGATCAGGCAGTTGTCCGAGGTAGATCGCGCAGTGATCTTACTCTACCTGGAAGAGAAGACCTATCAGGACATTGCTGATATCATAGGCACAAACACCAATAATATTGGTGTACGAATCAAACGAATTAAAGAACGATTAAAAAAATTATTAAATGGAAAAGTCAATTGAAAGCATCTGGAAAGAAGGGTTTTTGGAAAGCAATGCATTGATAGCACCTAAGATCAACGATCTGTACAATCAAAAATCGAAAGATTCCATTGACAAGTTCAAGAGAATGGGAAAGATTAATTTGTACGTCATAGGTGCCACGGCATTTTTTGTTTTGGTTGGATCCTTTTATGTGGATGTGCCCTACGTTGGTGCAATCATGTTTTCCCTGTTCTCCATAATAGTTGCAATTGGATTAAGGCAGGGTCATAAATTGGAAAAATTGGACAAGGGAGAAAGTAGTTATCAATACCTGAAAGCATTTGATCAATGGTTGAAAGCCTCAATTGCAGAATATGCACGAGTCTATAAATATATCTACCCACTAATATTTCTCTCAGCAATCGTAGGAACGATGTATTCCAGCCTATTTGAAAACGCCAAGGGTGAAAGAACAATAGATATAATAATGAATAACCCTGATACGTATTTGATGTATGGGTTTCCTGTTTTTTGGATCTTGGGAGTAATGTTGTTTATTGGGTTGATAGCTTATTTTAGCGACATCCTCTTTAGGTTTGATTTGAATTCAATTTATGGCAGAATATTTAAAAAACTGGACGAATTGCTAACGGAGATGGAAGAGTTGAGAACCTGATTATTAGCTAATTGACAATGCAAACAGATTCGTTTATCTTGTACAAGGGATAACTGCTATATGCATCATGAAACAAATCATTTATCTAAGCCTGATTCTCGTTTGGGCATCTTGTGAAAAAAAAGCAATGCCTTTGGACAAAGAAAAGGTAACTCAAGAGGTCGAACAAATGCTGGCTGACTACCATGACGACATCGCCGAAAGTGGACTCACGGCTGAATTTAAATATCTGGACCAATCCGATGATTTCTTCTGGGTACCTCCCGGTTACAACTCAGCGCTGAACTACGATTCGGTAAAGACTATTTTGGAGAAAAACGCGCTGGCCTTTCAATCGATTTCATTTCAATGGGATACTTTAAGAATTTTTCCGCTTTCATATGAAATTGCTAATTATACTGGAATAGTAGTAGGACAAATGGTTGACACCTCTGGTGTGGCATCTAAGGTTTCAATTATAGAATCCGGAACGCTCATCAGACGGAAAAGTGGGTGGAAATTGTTAAGCGGTCAGTCGGCTGTTTTGGATACGGATTCAGAAGGTAGCTAATCCATATTTAGCTGATTAAAAAGATGGAAATAGTCGCTGCCCATGTATCTGATGCCATTGACTTAACGGATTTGACCATTCGTTCTAAGTCGTACTGGGATTATTCCGCTGAGCAAATAAATTTATGGCGTGAGGATTTGACCATTCATGCTAAGTATATTCTGGAAAACGGAGTATTTAAATTGAGTAATGACAATCAACTCATTGGATACTACTCACACTTTCCCATCATCAATAAAACAGTAAAGTTGGACAATCTTTTTATCGATCCTCAATTTATCAAACAGGGATTTGGCAGGGTATTGCTGTTCGATTTCATGGATAGGATGAAAGCAGTCGGTGTGAACAAAGTTACGTTAGATGCGGACCCTCATGCCGAGGCATTTTACAAAAAGTATGACTTTATTACCGTCGGTCAAAAGAAGACCACAATTAAAAATAGGTTCCTTCCTGTTATGGAGAGGGAGATATAGCCTTCCATTTGCCAGCAATACAAACTTTTAAAATTTTCCGGTAGGGTTACCACACACCTCCCCGTCTTGATAGTGGAAAGAGTCGGCGCAGTTTGCCGATAAATACATAAAAACTACTTTCGCTATGAGATTTAAACTTTTAACCAATTATTTTCTCGCCAGTGCGGTACTTTGGTTTACTGCTTGCGACGAAGAAAAAACGACAGAAAATTCTGCCCCTGGCAGCTTTACTGTAACTGCGGTTGACATCACGTCAACTACAGCCACCGTATCCTGGACCGCACCTGAAGATGCCGATGGGGATGATTTGACCTATGATGTAATGCTTGGAACGGACGTGGTCTCCACGGATCAAACAGGTTTGACTTATTCTCTTACCGGTCTTACCGCTGCCACCGAATATTCAGGTAGCGTGATCGTTATGGATGGTAACGGAGGAGAAGCTTCTGCCAATTTTTCATTTACTACGGCCAATCCAGATGGAAGCCCGAGTGAAAATCAAAACCCCGGATCGTTTACCGTAACTGTATCCAGTTTGACTAACAATTCTGCCGAATTGAGTTGGACTGCGGCAACCGATGCAGATGGAGATGCAGTCACCTATGCGGTGACTCTCGACTCTGACGAACTTGAAACAAACCAAACGGGCATAACCTATAGTTTGACTGATTTAGCTTCGGGCGTTGAATTATCAGGCAAGGTAACAGCCTCAGACGGTAATGGAGGAACTTCTGAAGCCAACTTCAGCTTTACCTCTTATGTGATTGATATATCGCTTTATGAAGCTATGGCTGGATTTGTTAGTGCTACTCTTGTTGACTGTGAATACAGCGAAGGTGGTTCAGGCGAGTGTTATCAAATCAAATTTTCCAGTAATCCTGTAGATGATGACGGACCTTTTTGCCCGGAGACAACTAACGATGTTGGAGGATTTGGCAACTATGATGGAACCACCAATGCTGGCTTCCAGGTCATGAAAGCAGCCCTTTTCCAAGCCATGGAGACCGATGGTTATGATATCATATCTAATACCCCAAATGGAGATGGAAGCTTTAATATCACCATAGAGACAGACGTACCAGGTGGTGGAAGAACGTTGATGGCAGCTTCAGCAGCTTGTCTGGAGCCTACACCAGATGATGGACTGACATTGACTTTCGAAATTCCAGTGGTACCGTCTGCGCTTAGTGCAGTGGACAATATAGAAAGTGTGGAATTTGTAGGACTTGCCCTGGATGGCGTACCAATCAATGGAGCTCCTCCGTCAGTGGTCGACAACAACGGCAAGATACCATCACTCGATAGATGTGGAGGTCATCATGACCCCTCAGGTTATTACCACTGGCATTTTTTGGCTGCTCACATGGACGCTACTTTAGATGCCAATGGATTGCTTGATAAGGCTAATGACATTCAGTGCTCTAAAAAAACGCAAGAAGCAACAGTGCTCATTGGCTATGCCAGAGACGGATACCCTATCTATTCAGGACAGGATACAGAAGGTGTTGATCCTACTGATCTGGATAGTTGCAATGGTCATGTATCTGCTACATCAGATTATCCCGATGGCGTGTACCATTATCATGCCTCAACAGACATAACCAACGTGCCTCCGTGTATTGCTGGCAAACAGTCTGTTAAGTCGTTTGACAAACCCTCTTAAAGAAGCTAGTTATGAAAACGATTCTTGCAATCTTACTTTTCATAGGTGCGACGGCCTTTTCCGCCGTCGCACACAATGCCAAGATCGCCACATTCACCTTGCGTGATACGGGCGCCGGCTGGATGATTGAAATGAACTTTGCCCAAGCTGGTGTTGATGCTGCCATGATTGAAGAGCACGGCAAGCAGAACCTCGAAGGTCTTAGCCAAAGAGTGTATCAGGATTTGGTGGTTGATTATGTAAAATCAAATTTCAATCTTATTGTAGATGGGAAAAGAATAAACCTGGAGACCGGTGGAATCATGATGGGTTCGCATCAGACAGATTTGAAATTTGTTCTCCCCAACTTACCGCTTCAACCAACCAAAGCTTTTGTATATATCCCCATGTTTGGTACCACATACAATCAAACCAACCTGTTCAGGATATATAGAGGAGGGAAGAACATCACGAAGTTTTTTCTAAGTGAAGACAACGACTTCAAGGTCGATCTGACCTTCACTCCCGACGGCGTACTGGCGGTAGAAAAAGAGACTCAGGATAATAAAATTCTAATGCTTGGTAGTGGTGGAATTATGCTCGGGACGCTGCTTGCTATCATGTTAATGTCCAGGAAAAAACTGGGGAGCTAACCCCTTAAAATAACCTTTTCAAGTAGAAACCCACGGGAGGTGCAGAAGGCAGCTACCTGTGGGTATTTTTTTGTAGATTGAAGGATGAAGCCGAACACATGACGCTGATATTATTGCTGAAAAATACGGTAAAGAAAAGAACTGACGATGAATCGCACGCAATACGACTTAGGCATTTATTTAGTTGGGTTATACTTTTTTCTAACCTCCTTTGATAGCCTGGTATATTTCTACCTTGGAACAGCGACCTTTTCTTTGCCGTCGTTTTACTCCTGGTCAATGTTTTTGGCTGCCATAAGTTATATGTGGCAAATCATTGTTTTTAAATATTATCATGACAAAAAATATTCACTGGCATTTGCATCAGGAGTCTTCTCTGTCATAATCTCTCTTTGTTATCTCATTGTTGTTTTCGACTTGTTAGCTATAAATGAATGGCAGAAACTCTTTGCCCCAGCTTACTTAGCTCTTTCCGGAGCAGGCATGTTGCACACTGCAATCCTCATATTTTCTAATACCAAAGAAAGACCTTGGCTAAAGCGGGTCGGGGTCTGTTTCTTCATTAGTTATCTTACTATGTTTTCGGCATTTATCTGGAATCTAAACGTTCATGATGTTTGGTTAAATACCATTTTGGATAAAGTGCTACACTGGACCCCAAGAGTTTCCAACCTATTTTTGGTGTTTTTCATCATGAATTTTCTGAGTGAACTAAAGCAAATCAAATTAGAAAAGGCAAGTGAAACACAGAGTAGGAACTCAAAACGTATAACCGAAGGGGTAGCCATTCTCATTGCCATTGTGGCCTTTTTATTTGTTGGAAAAGTAGTCATTGACAGTTATACAGCCGCTCCTCGGACAAAAGTAGTAGCACGAGGGGTACAAAGACTGGCACAATCATTTGATGCTCGAACCTACGTAAGTAGTCAGAATGACACCATGCGTTATAGATTGCTCAAGCCGCTGGATTATAATCCCCAGAAAAAATACCCGCTAGTCGTATGTCTGCATCACGGAGGTGCGCATGGAACAGACAATATTCGCCAAATTGAAGGGTCGTCGGCAGCTCGCCTACTTTCAAAACAGATAAACAGAAGCAAGTATCCGGCATTTATTTTCGTACCTCAATGCCCCCCTGGGGCTCATTGGGGAGGAATTCCGTATCAACCAGGTGTTGACTATTTAGTTTTCGAAATGATAGACGAGCTGGAGAAGGAGTTCGGAATTGATGAGAAAAGACGATATGTCATTGGCCAGTCCATGGGTGGCTCAGGATCTTGGCATTTTGTATGCAGCCGCCCTGAAATGTTTGCCGCTGCTATACCCATATGTGGATATGCAGATCCGAACCTTGCTGAAAATATGGCTAGTGTCCCGGTCTGGGCTTTCCATGGCGCGAAAGACAAATTGGTACCTGTGAGATTTTCGCGCGACATGATTCAGGCAATCAAAAAGGTAGGTGGAAATCCTTTGTACACCGAGGTTCCAGATGGAGGCCATAACATTTGGTGGCAAGTAAGTAGTACGCCAGGCTTGCTTGATTGGCTTTTTGCTCAGAGAAGGGAATAAATGCGATGTCAAAATTTCTTTAAATCATATGAGTACTAAACTAATTCAAACTGTACCTGTTTTACCCACCTCCGATATCGATCGCGATATCAGATGGTACAAGGAGAAGGCAGGGTTCGAAATGCAATCGAGGGATGATATGTATGCCGTTCTGAAAAGAGAAAATCTTTATATCCATTTGCAATGGCATGCAGATACAGAAGATGATCCCCTACTTGGAGGATCCGTGGTCAAGGTTTTTGTAAAAAATATTCAATCAGTATTCGAAGAATTTGTCAAAAGCGGAACAGTGACTAAAGACAAGTTGAGGTCGCATACCCCATGGAATACCCATGAGTTTGGCTTTTATGATTTGAATAAAAATGCGATTTTTTTTGTTGAAGATGTTTACTAAAAATTGCTTTAGGCCATATCATCTGCAATCAAGCAGTGAGACTCGTCAACCCTACCATATAAGAGTCCTGTTTCTGTCAGTACGATAAGCAGGTGCCGATGTAGTTTATCAGAGCCAAAAGTTCGTTTGTCTTGATAAACAAGGAATTGCACACTTCTTTGTATCGATTAGGATACGCGAAGCGTCAGGTTATTGAAACACCATCACGCCAAAATGCAACTAACAAAATTTATACTACTTGTCCTCATTGGAGTTTTCCAAATTGAATACGCAAATGGCCAACCATTGAGGCTGGCCACTTATACCTACGCTACCAACAATAGAATCGATAACCTAAAACCACTTTCGAATCAACTGGAAAAAACCCTCCAAAGACCCGTTCAGACACGGAGCTATCCTGACGTGGCCTCTTTTATCGAAGGGATAAAATCGAATGAAGTAGATATTGCCCTGATCAATACATTAGGGTATTTATTGCTTTCTCTAGATAACGAGACTATGCAACCTGTAGCCACACTGAAGGTAGAAAAGGATGCCGTGGACAACTATAAAACGGTGCTGTTGACCAACAACAAAGAGATTATTGATTTGAAAACGTTGAGTGTTCAGCCCAACGATCTAACCATGATGTTTGTCAGTGAAGGCTCCACTTCCGGCAACCTGATCCCCAGATTACTATTTAGTTCGATTGGCATTAAATCACCCGAAACACAATTCAAAGCGATTCAATATGGTGGAAACCATACATCCACATTCGAAAAGCTGATGGCAGGAGATACTGATGTATGCGCAATGGGAAGCAATGAATACTTCAAGCAAATCCGGTCAGATTCTACCATTTTGAACTCAACTAACCTGCTCTGGATGTCAGAAGAAATACCCTTGGGACCCGTTTTAATAAACAATGACCTATCCAAGACCGACAAGAAAAAGATTACTCAATTGATCTTGAACCTGGAAGAGAATAACACTGATGCATTGGAATCAATAAAAGCCGGATGGTCTGAAGCCAAACAGGCAGAAAAGTTTTACCCGATTACTGATGCATACTATGACAATTTTCGAATGGTCAATGGAAACCAGACAGACCTATCTGATATCCTGGATCTTTTTACAGAATAGACAGAACAGGTCTACCACGACGTTTTTAAAAGGGTGAATTAGCTTAAAATTGAACTGAGATAGGTTTGTTGCTTCGGATATGATAGTTTAGTTGTTTCTAACTAATGAATTTTATCTTGATTACGAACACTTGGGTTAAGCCATTTACGATTGTGATATTGGCATTTCTTTTATTTGAATGCACGTCAGATCAAAACAAATACAGTCCGATCACAGAAGACTATTGTTCACAAATAGAACGTGGCAGTTTAGATTCATTATCAAAGCATCTTGCCACACTTTCTGACTCTACGGCCGTCAAGACCGGTGTTTACGTTTTGGAAGAGGGGGACATTTCTATGATCTATAGGGCCTGGCTGAGTGAAACGGCAGAGCAATCCATCGACATCCAATACTTTATTTTTTCAGGTGACAATGTCGGACTAATTGCAGTTGACTACCTGCTGAGGGCTGCCGAGCGAGGTGTAAAAGTCAGACTTCTAGTAGATGATATTATGGTAGAGGCAGATGCCGATGATTTGTTAGCACTTGATTCACATCCTAACATGTCAATCAAAATATATAACCCAACAGCTAATATTGGCAAAAACTTGCCCGAAAAACTGTACAGTCTGTCTACCAATTTTCGAGGATTTAATCAACGTATGCATAACAAGACTTTTACCGTAGATGGTAAAGTTGTAATTACCGGTGGAAGAAATATCGCTGATGAATATTTTGACTACGATCATGAATACAATTTCAGGGATAGAGACGTGTTGCTCATTGGTAAAGAAACCCAAAGAATAGTCGACTCGTTTTCACTTTTTTGGAATAGCGACCTGAGCATTCCAGTCTCGGATATCGTAAGTCTTGAAGACTCGAAAATAAACGCAAGAGGTAAGATGGAATACCTCCACCAATATGCCTGCAATCCGGAGAATTTCTGGCCGGAAGTGCGAGAGAAGATAAAATCAGTTCCCTTATCATTTGAGCAAATACAGGATTCAGGTAAGTTGGTTTGGGTGGATAGCGTTGCATTCATTTCCGACCTTCCAGGCAAAAACGACGGAGAAGAGGGCCTAAAAGGCGGCGGAATTAGCACCGATGCTTTGATCCGTTTGATTTCAGAAGCGAAAAGCTCCATCTGCATCCAATCACCATATTTGGTCACCACAGAGTTGAGCCAGCGTCTCTTCCGGGATGCAGTAGAGAGAGGGGTAGAGATAAACATTTTGACCAATAGTCTAACTTCCACAGATAATCTGGAGGCATTTAGTGGTTACAAACGGGAACGAGAAAAGCTATTGAGCCTGGGGGTCAATATTTTTGAATTCAGACCTGACGCAGCGATAAGGTTCGAGGTAATGACCGGAGCACTTCAAAGGACGATGAATTTTACACCCAAGTTTGGATTGCATGCCAAATCAATGGTGATAGATAAGGAAATAGCTGTGATTGGTACATTCAACCTAGATCCTCGAAGTGCTAACCTAAATACTGAATGCATTGCAGTCATTTATGACCGCACAATTGCTGGAAATCTATTCACCACCATGGCCGAAGAATTGAAACCTGAAAATGCCTGGGAAATTACGCCTTCCTTTAACCCGGACACTGAGGCCGATTTTGGCAAGCTCTTTCAGTTGTGGTTACGAGGTGTTGTACCTAAGTCGATCCTTTAGCCATTTAACCACCGGTCACAAAGACAGACATGCAGTGCATGTTTCCCCCAATTAGGAAAGTTCGGACCAATCCGATAAATTGACCTGAGGTTAGCTCTGCTATTCAATGCTACCCCACCAGCCTCTAAAAATCAGAAAATGAAATATATAAACATTAAATTTTTTGTCATTTTGACTATGGCTGGCTTTAACATTTCTTGTTCAGATGACGAGGAATCTGACACAATCGATTTGAGCATCTCTCCTTCTACAAATGCGAATACTGGTAGTTCCTACACTCACGCAAACCATGTGGATATACAGGTGTCTTATTTTTTTGTGCCATCAGGTGATAATACGGGAGATTTGAGAGATGCCATTGCCTATATTGATGCCAATGGAGATGGACATACAGATGTATTTATGGCTACAGGAGAATTTCAACTTCAGGGAGAAGTAAATAGTATTCTTGCGATAAACGATGGGGCGGGAAATTTCAGTTCGTCTACTTCAGAATTTGGTGATAATATGCCTCCTGCCACTCATGCGAGGAAATCCATTGTCAGCGACTTTAACGGCGATGGTTTAGATGACATTTTCGTGTTTGACCATGGTTTTGATAGTGATCCCTTTCCAGGTAGTAATCCTAAACTAATCATACAAAATGCAGTAGGTTCATTTTCATGGTCGAAATTATTGGATCAGACGGGGTTTCATCATGGCGGTGCTTCTGCTGATATCGACAATGACGGTGATGTGGATGTATTTGTTGGCGGAAATGAACCTTTCTTCTACGTAAACGATGGTAATGCAAATTTTGAAATGGTTACAGATCGATTTGATCGAAGTATTCAAAAGATATTCAGTGCCGAACTCATCGATGTCGACGAGGATGGCTTCGTGGACTTATTGGCAGGTGCACACGAACATGATGGGGATGAAACTAGTATCTATTGGGGTAGTAGCACAGGCTCTTATACCAACAATTTGCGGACCGTTGTGCCGGCAACTAGTAACTACGGAACGGTATTGGATTTTGACGCGGAGGATTTCGATAAGGACGGAGACAGAGACCTGCTAATCAATAGAACCGGCGGAGGAAATAATAACTTTTACGTTGGCAGCAGAATCCAACTTCTGATGAATGATGGAAACCGAACTTTCTCTGATAAAACGAGTCAGATAGACAATCCCGGATCGGATACGGATGATTGGTTTCCCTGGTTGAGAGCTCAGGACGCAGATAGTGATGGTGACATTGATTTTTTCCCTGATGATTCAGCTTTTGGCTTTAAGTACCTAAATGACGGAAGTGGAAACTTCACCAGAACTCAATAGTTTGAATTAGTTCTGGAAGTTGTCAACGATTCTTTTTTAATAACAAAACGCCGTACTCTTGTCCTAATTTCAGACCTTCGTTTGTCATAAAAGAAAACAGTATGCAAGAATTTCTATTAATCTTGAGAGGAGATGGCATGAACCATCTTTCACCTGATGAGTTGCAAAACATCATGAGCGAATACAAAAATTGGGTAGAAGAATTAGGTGAAAATTATCTGGGTGGTCAGCGATTGGAGGACAATGGCGCATTGCTTACGTCTAAAACGGCAAGCATTGTGACCGATGGACCCTTTTTAGAATCTAAAGAGATCATCGCCGGCTTTTTCGTAATTCAAGCCAAAGATCAGGACGAAGCCAACCAAATTGTGCAATCTTCACCACATCTGGGTTTGTATGCCATTGAAGTGAGACCCATTGCCTTTCCAAAAATGAAATAACACTGTCTCAGCGCAGCGAACATATCGCAGAGCACCTTTTCCGAACTGAATATGGAAAACTGATCGCAGCCATCGTGCGGATTTTTGGAGCCACCCATATTCAATTGGCAGAAGACATGGTGCAAGAAACAATGATATCTGCCATCTCACATTGGAGTGTTGATGGTGTGTCAGATAATCCCGGAGGATGGCTGATGCAAGTGGCCAGAAGAAAAGTACTCAACGAGCTTAAACGGGATAAAATGAGGCAACGCCACGATTGGGAGCAAGCCACTCTTCAATACTCAGAACAGGACGTAAGCGATGTATTTCTGGAAGGTGAGATAGAAGACAATCAGCTCAGAATGATTTTCACTTGTTGTCATCCCAACCTGAATGTTGAAGCGCAAATTGTGCTTACCTTGAAAACCCTTTGCGGGTTTGGTGTCAAAGAGGTGGCCAATGCTTTGCTCACTACAGAATCAACCATCAACAAAAGACTCTATCGAGCGAAAAAAAGTATTCGGGAGTCCAATGCATCTTTTGATATACCACAAGGGATAGCCCTGAAAAGCAGACTGGAAACCGTATGCCTGACTTTGTATCTATTGTTCAATGAGGGGTACAATTCCAGTACAAGCGATACAATTATTCAGAAAGACCTTTGCCTGGAGGCCATTCGGCTGACCAAGCTTCTGGTTGATCGATTCGAAGAGAATAAAAAAGTATGTGCCTTACTTTCATTGATGTGTTTTCATACGGCCCGCTTTGACGCCCGTATTGACAACAAAGGAGCTATTGTCTTATTTGAAGACCAAGATCGCAAAGCCTGGAATAAAGAGTTGATTGCGGTAGGCATGCAGTACTTGAAAAGATCCATCCATGACAAAGAACTTTCGGCCTATCACATAGAAGCCAACATTGCTGCTGAGCATTGTATGGCCGCAAATTTTGAAGCCACCAATTGGCAGCATATTCATGATCTCTACACCTTATTGGCAAAGTTTAAGCCCAATGCTATCATCCAGCTGAATCTAGCCATTATCAACAGCCAACTTGAAGGAATTGAATCCTCTCTGGAAATGCTGGACCAATTGAAAGGCCACAGCGAACTAAGAAACTATCATTTACTTCCTGCCACGCAAGGGATATTCTGTATGAAACTGGGTCGTTATGAGCAGGCCATTTCCTATTTGGAAAGCGCGCAGGCACTGAATCCGTCTCCTACAGAAAGTAATTTTATCTTAGACAAAATCATAGCATGCAAAGCATTACTCTCAGCGTTATAGTCGATTAGACTCTGAGTTCGACATACTATGAAAACAAAAAAACTAACTACGTCACTCTGAGCCCTTTTTTCAACTTTGTGAAGTTGAGAAAAGGGTGTGAGAGTCTCCATCGGTGAGATTCTCACGCCCATTATTCTATCGAGGCCTTTTTTAAAGCCTTACTATGACGGTTCTTGTAGTTTATAAGTCGAACTCACATTAAGGTTACCAAGGCTGGCCTTCTCCATTTTCACAGTAGGAGACGAGGCTGTACACAAAGTGCTCCCACCGTTGTTTGGTCATTTCAAAAGGCTCCTGACCCTTCCATTTTTCATCAAACCCGGCATGAGAAAATACAACCTTACTTCCGTTTCCAGAATCTGAAATTTCAGTAATGATTTTGGTCTCCAACCACGCTGGGTTTGCATTCTCAATACAAGTCCAAACCACACTTTTGTTGGGTACCAGCGTGTTGGTTTGAAATCCCATTTCAACAATCGTCCCTTGTTTATCAAACTTCAGGAGGGATTTTTCTCCTTCTTTCTCTCCTACCATGCAGTCCTTAGACCACCAGCCGTTGATTCCTTCTTTCGTGGCTACAGCCTGATAAATAGTTTCAGCCGAAGCGTTAATGATTAAATTGTGTGTAATATCCATTTCTATTTTTTTTAAAGATTAAATTATCTTACTGACAATCGAATTTTCGGAATTAGGACATATCGAAAAAATAATTTTCCATGAGTAAGAAACACTACGATGATCATCTCGCAGACTTTTACAGCTGGATGGTTGGAGATTTCCTCGAGAAAAAAGAGGAATTTCAAAAATTTCTGGAAACCAATAATATTTATCCTTCGAACACAAAAGTGGCCATCGATCTGGGTGCTGGACATGGCATTCAAAGTGTTGCTCTTCTGGGTTCAGGCTTTGATGTTACGGCTATCGATTTTAGCGACCAGCTCTTGAAAGAGCTTAGCACAAACAGTGAAGGACAAGTAGCGACAATAGCAGCAGATATTAGATCGATCAAGGAGTATGGACGACTAAACCCGGAATTGATCATTTGCTGCGGTGACACAATTACCCATTTGGAAAGTAAATCTGAAGCAACGCAATTGATAGCGGATTGTGAGCGGATATTAGTAGCTGGAGGAAAGCTTATTTTATCGTTTCGGGACTACTCAAGTGAATTAGCAGACCATCAGAGATTTATTCCTGTCAAGAGTGATGCTTCCAGAATACTCACCTGCATTCTGGAATACGGCAAGGAAAAAGTAAAAGTAACAGACCTGCTTTACGAAAAAACAGGAGACCAATGGAACCAAAAGGTCAGTTCATACGAAAAAGTAAGAGTCAATCCTGTTGAGGTAGTAGAAGCTATTGAAAATTGCGGAATGAGCATACTCTTCAACGAACCAATAAACCGAATGCAAACCATTGTTGCCAAAAAAACGACTAACTCGTGATACAATCAAGCACAAATTCCAGAAAAGCACTTCTTGTCATAGACATGCAAAAAGGATCCTTCACTTCAAAGACACCAAGGTTTGACACCGAAGGTGTAGTGGATAGAATCAATCAATTGGCTGCTCTGTTCAGGCAGCAGGGTCATGCAGTGATCTTTATTCAGCATGATGGTTCATCGGCCAACGAATTTGTCCCGAACTCAGAAGATTGGGAATTGCTGGACGGCCTGCAGGTAGAACAGACGGATTTGCTGGTGAGCAAATATGCCAATGACGTTTTTTATCGCTCCGAACTGCAAGCGGTACTTGCCGAACAGAAGGCGGATGAGTTGTTCATGACCGGTTGTGCCACCGACTTTTGCGTGGAGTCTACCATTCAATCGGCTCTTGCCAAGGATTATAACATTACAGTAGTCGCAGATGGGCATACCACTGGCGAGCGCCCTCACCTTACTGCGGAGCAAGTCATTGAACATTACAATTGGGTTTGGCAGAATATGATACCAACCAAGGGCAAGATCGAAGTTGCCAATTTTAAATCTATCGTCCAACCAATCGAAAATTGAACAAAGGGAAAAAGATATACTTACTCATAGGTCCAAAGGGAAGCGGAAAGTCTTTCATCGGTGGACTACTACATGAGCATTTTGATATTTCATTTTTACGAGTAGAGGATTGGGTAAAAAAGATAAAGAAAGGAAGATCTGTAGATGATAAAACCTATTTGGAGGAGGTTTTTAACTGCATTGAAGAAGGAGTAAAAGCAGGCTTGGTCGAGCACGATTGCGTTACTTTTGAGTCCACAGGCCTTACCAGCTATTTCGATAGTATGCTGACAAGCCTGCGCAAGGATTTTGAGGTGACAACCATAAGAATCAATACCGATCCTGATATTTGTTTGAGTCGGGTGAAGTCAAGGGATCAAAGTATTCATATTAATATTTCGGATGATCAGGTGGCAAGTATCAACCAAAAGGTTTGCGAGAAGAATCTGAAGTGCGATTTTGCCATAGACAACAACTCCAGAAGCGTAGAGGCCTTGAAGCAGGAGCTACAAACAATTTTGAACAGATAGAATCCAAATCAATGAAATTTAGAAAGGCCGTAAGAGAAGATGTCCCTGCGATTATCGAAATGATTGTCGACGATGATTTGGGAAAATTGAGGGAAAACCCGCAAGACCCGTTACCAAAGGAATATTATAGAGCCTTCGAAAGTATCGACTCAAACGAAGATCAGGAACTCATTGTAGTGGAGCAGGAGGGCAAAATCATTGGGACGATGCAATTGACCTTTCTGCAGTATCTCACTTATCAAGGAGGAATTCGGGCACAAATAGAAGCGGTAAGAATTCACAGAAGTCAACGCGGCAAAGGCCTTGGGGAAACTTTTTTGCAATGGGCAATTGATCATGCTAAAGAGAGAGGTGTCCATTTGATACAGCTTACCACCGACAAGAAAAGACCGGAAGCACTCAAATTTTATGAGAAGCTTGGGTTCAAAGCTTCACATGAGGGAATGAAGCTCCATTTTAAATAAGGCAGTCTTTCTTTAAATTGGGTCATCGTAAAGTCAACTCGTCGTTAAAAACAGCATGGAACCCATTTTCAGAATTATCCTTTTCCTGGCAGGAGTCGTAAATTTCATTCCTTCATTACTCACCTTTTTTCCAGAAAGAATCTCCAAATCCTATGGGATAATTTTAGCAGGCGCTGACCTTGAGCTTTTGTTGAGACATCGGGCCATTATGTTTGGCATTATTGGTGGATTAATGATCTATTCAGCCCTTAAAAAGAAATACTATGCAATGGCAGTATCTGTTGGCTTGATCAGCATGGTTTCATTTTTGATCTTGTATTTTCTGATAGGTGGAGTGAATCAGGAGTTGGGAAAAGTCATGCAAATAGATGCAGGGGCCACTTTGCTGTTGATTATTGGTTTTGCATTATTCAAGATTAGACAGAAGCCTGCCTGAACTTGAGCGGTGTTATTTCTGCTCGCTTTTTAAATACACGATTGAATGCGGCCTCAGATTGATAGCCCACCTTAGTGGCAATTTCACCCACAGATTGGTAACTTTCCTTAAGCAATTCCTTCGCCAGTAGCATCCGCCATTGGGTTATGTAATTTAGTGGTGTCTCTCCCATCAAACTTTTGAAATGATTACTAAAACTGGTCCTCGACATGCCGGCCACTTGAGCAAGTGTGTCTAGTTGCCACTCCCTATCCGGGCAATCGTGAATGGATTTCAACACCCTACGCATGCGTTCGTCCTGCAGTGCGGCCAGGAACCCTTTTTCCGAACGGTTATTCAAGATATACGCTCTCAGTGCATGGATAAAAAGTACCTCTCCCAGTTTGTCTACAATGATGTTGCTTCCGGATTGCTCACTATCCGCTTCCTGAATGATCAGATCAGTAATGCGTTCCAGCCAGGAAAGCTCTTTCTTTTCAGCATCTGAGATATGAATGATTTCCGGTAGCTCTTGAACAAACGGATGATCAATAGCTTTGTCAAACTCAAAATGACCACAAACCAATGTGGTTGATATTTTTTCACCCGAAAAGAGAGAATCTCCATTTATTATGGCCTCAACTACATCCTTGCCGTTTTGCCTGTCACTGGATTCCGAGTCTGCAAGCCAGTGACTGGTGCCAAGAGGGAATACTACTATGTCTCCCGTAAACAATTGAATGGCTTTACTTTTTGTTTTCAGCACGCATTGACCTCTTGTCACAATGTGAAATTGGGCAAATGGCCCCTTAGGGATATCCATACCCCAGGGAGAAGAAAAATCAGATTTGAAATACACAGCGCTCGACAATCTGATTTTTTTCAATATGTCACTTAATACATCCATATCAATATTTGTACGAATGAGCAATAATAGTGTATATATTGATACTATTAGTATAAATCTGACAGATATATTTGTCTCATGTTAAAATTAAAAAGTATTATCATGAACACAATTAAATTGACTTTTGCTGTTTTACTTCTGATAGGATGCAGTAGCATTTCAGCGCAAGATGTATTTAAGAATGCCAACAACGTAGCTAACAATGGCTATGATGTGGTGAACTATTTCAATACCAATACGGCTGCCCGGGGGAGCAAGGATTTTTCCGCAGTTCAGAATGGAGCAACGTATTACTTTATGAACGCCGCAAATCTTGAGTCTTTCAAGTCGAACCCTGATAGTTACCTACCGCAGTTCGACGGGTACTGTGCGTTTGCCGTAGCCAAAATGAATCAAAAGGTTCCGGTAGATCCCAATACATTTAGGATTGACGATGGCAAATTGTACTTATTTTTTAATGATTACTGGGAAGGAAAGCCATTTAATACCATAGTTCCCTGGTTGAACAACGAGGCGGCCATGGAAAAAATGGCGGCAGAAAACTGGAAAATATTGCAGTAAGCTAGGTGGAGAAAGGAGAAGCGGGTCGATAGCTCCAGGCTATAGGTCCGCTTTATTACGGGTATTCGCTAGTGAGCCGATAATCCGAAGGCGAACAACCATACTGCTGTTTAAAACAATTGGAGAAATTGGCCAGATCATTGAAGGCACAGGCATAGGCAATTTCAGAAATGGACTGATCGGTAGAAGTAAGCAATTGAGCAGCACGAGCTAACCGCTGTTCACGAATATACTTTCCGGGACTGCAGTCAAAAACTTCTCTAAAACTTCGCTTAAAGCTAGACAGACTCTGTCCGGCAATTTCGGCCAGATCTTCTATAGAAAGATTGTCATACAAATGGGATTCAATGATCGACTTAAAAGAATAGGTCTGAGGCGAGAAAAGGCTGGATAAAATATGGTGGAGTTTGTCAGAATCTTTGGTATTCTCGAGTAAGAGAAGGAGCTCTTTAAGTTTCAAAGACATCAATTCTTCATTGACTAGTTCCGGGTTTGCAAAATAAAACAACAGGCTATCAAAAAACTTCTGAAACAATTCGTCTAATACAATCTTGGTACCTGGTTTTTGTGGCAACGATTTATTTTTCTTTTTAAGAAAGGCCGGCAATTCCCGATCATATATCCTGGAAAGTACCTCAGGATAAAGGTGGACTGCCATTGCTTCATAGGTTCCGTCTTCACTATCTGCAAGCATCTTGTTGAGGTAGCTGCCGCACTTCATCAAGATACCTTCGTTTTCATATGCCGTGATATGATCAGTTTCAGAATAGGCTATTCCTATGCCCTTGCGGATATAAAGAAAGCAGGCCTCGTCCAGCATGGGATTGGGCATGGTGAGAGGTGGTTTGATAACCGCTTTCACAAAAACCTTCTTGCCATACAGATCAAATGTTTTATGCTCTATAATCACAAATTTATATTTAGGAGTGCTGTTAAAAGTAGGAGACTCTTATCAGAATTTTAACCTTTCCAAAGTTTAAAACCTTGGAAAGGTTCTTTAAGCCTTAAATCACTTTTTAACTTTAAAAGTCAACCTATTGTTTTGAAATAAAGGCGTTTAATACAGAAAATCCTTTATCTCTGAATGGAATAAGTAATTTATACTCCTCTGACTCAAAGACCGAATCGAAAGCCTCTTGACTGGGGAACTCGATAGCCGCAGCAACGTCCACTTCCATATCTCCAATAAAATTTTCTGAAATCGGAAACCTGTACAATGCAACGGCACCTGCTGCCTCCTGCATGGCAGTTACTTGCTTAATATAGTTTTCAGCCGCTTCTTTTTCTGCAGGGTTTATACTTGCGATAATGATCAAAATTATTTTTCCCATGATTAGGCCGCTTTTTGCTTGATCAAAGACTCAATGCCGCCAATGCCCATGCCGCCGATCATTTGAAAGGCCTCTTTGGCCGCAGGTTCATTCTCATTAGTTACCTGAAAGTTCCAGGACCAGGTAATTGTGGCCTGGCCAGAGGGGGTAGCTTCTACACGCATTTGTCCATGTATATTTTCAACAGGAATCATATGCTGAGAAGGAATGGCATACTCGAGCACTTTGTTCGCATGATCCACTTTCAGAATGTCTTCTTCAAATGAGCCTTCTTCTGTACTGCAAATACGTTTGTCTCCCTCGACACTACAAGCAGTGATAGGTCCAAGCCATTGATCCACGCCTGAAACGGCACCGATGATGTCCCAGGCTTCATCGGCAGAGACATCTATCGTTTGCGAAATTTCGAAATTTGAATTTTTCATTTTGTTTGAATTTTTGTTTCAAACAAAAGTGACCAGATAACAGCACCATCTTTTTTTGAAAAAGCCCAAAGACTTGTGAAATTAGACCAGATCAAAAGATCGCCGTTTACATAAATCCAGATTGAACTACCTGTGCTTCTTTTAGCTTTAAGCACAACTATAAATTAAGATCAACTTTATATGTACCAAAAGATCAACATTCTCCTCATCTTCTTACTCCTCGGAACAGTATTGCAAGCACAGGACGGTAAAAAGGCACCTTTTAATATTGGCGAGGTCAGAACCATCGAATCTCAGCACCTGGATGAAACCCGAACTCTAAACATTTACCTTCCGAATGACTACCACCCTGATTCGGCAGCCCATCAGACAATTTACTTGCTCGATGGATCCGCTCACGAGGATTTTCTGCACATTGTGGGGCTCGTCCAGTTTTTTGATTTGCAGCTGAATGCACCTCCTACCATTGTGGTTGGTATAGCCAATGTGGATCGTAAAAGGGATTTTACCTTTCATACCGATGATGCCGAACTCAAAGAACAATTCCCGACTACCGGTGGCTCTGCGAAATTTATGGCTTTCGTGGAAGAAGAACTTCAACCCTTTATTCAAGAAAACTACAATGTAAATCAAGAGAGAATTTTGATTGGACAATCGCTGGGTGGCCTGATGGCGAGCGAAATCTTGCTCAAAAAACCACAACTTTTCAGCAAATATCTTATTGTCAGTCCGAGCCTTTGGTGGGATAATGAATCTATGTATAACCAAATGGACACCTTGCTGGCTGATCAAAATTTCGATAATACAGAGGTGATCATATCAGTCGGACAGGAGCATCCAATGATGATCAAAGAGGCTGCCGGACTTTACCAGTCCCTGGCACTGGCTGAGAAAAAGAACCTTAAGGTTCACTATCAATACTTCGAAAAAGAGGACCATGCTACGGTACTTCATGTCAGCATCTATGAGGCATTTAAAATACTCTATCAAAAGGAAAAATAGAGGTAGAGGTAAACACGCTAAACCAATTTACGTTAGGCCAGAGGTAACCTTAACAACCTGAGTCCGATTGATATTATTATTAAAATCCCGTAACCGTCACTCTGAACGCTTTTCCAACTTTGTGAAGTTGAGAAGAGTGCGCGAGAGTCTCCATCAATGAGATTCTTACGTCTTTCACTCCGCAAAAGCTTCTTGAAAGTCTCAGAATGACGGGTTTTAGATAATTTGATAACCGAACTCAGGTTAATTCTCTTAAAAAAGACATGCAAAAAGTAGACATTCAGCAGGTAATTAATGCGAAAAATCGTATTGACAAATACATCAATCAAACACCAATCCTAACTTCTTCTCAACTGAATTCCTGGTTGGGCCATGATATATTTTTCAAAGCAGAATGTTTACAAAAGATCGGTGCCTTCAAGGCCCGGGGAGCAGTGAACACCATTGCATGGTTGGTTGAAAACAACCAAAAACCGGATCGAATCATTGCAAATAGTTCTGGCAACCATGCCCAGGCTGTTGCATGGGCATCCAGTATGTTTGGTATTCCTTCTACTATATACATGCCTGAGTATTCGTCCAAAATAAAAATACAGGCTACGGCTGCTTACGGGGCAGATGTAGTATTGTGTCAATCACGAACAGAGGCAGATGAAAAAGTAAAGCAGGCTGCTACAGTGCCGGGTAACTATTGGATTCCTCCATTCAATCACGAACAGATTATTTATGGACAAGCCACAGCGGCTTATGATGCGATCAAAGAAATAAAAGATGTAGATGCGGTTATTGCTCCATGTGGAGGAGGAGGGCTTTTGTCAGGAACTTACATCTCAACCAAGGCGCTATTACCAAAGGCAGAGGTAATAGGTGCGGAACCCTTAAACGCCAACGACGCGGCTCAGTCTTTACGAACGGGTAAAATTCAACGACTGCAATCTGTTCCGGACACGCTGGCAGATGGAGCTATGACCAATGCTATTAGCGAGCTTACATTTGAGTACCTGAAAGAGTTGAATGAGTTTTACGAAGTGGACGAGACGCAAATGACTTATTGGACACAATGGCTCTCGCATCTGCTAAAAGTACAAGTAGAACCGACTAGTGCGCTCTCTATGGAAGCCGCCAGGCAATGGCTTACAAAACAATCAGGTAAAAAGAGAGTTTTGATTATTCTGTCAGGTGGAAACATTGATCAGGGCACTCATCAAAGACTTTGGGAAAAAGACTTTTTGTCAACACATCCGGCTATTGATGTGGAAATAGCTTCGGCAGTCATGATGACCGACAGATGATTTTTTATTAAATTCTTAGCTGAATTTGACGTTAATCATGTATCCGGAACTTCCTTTCTCTGATGTGCGGCCACTCTTCAGGCCTCTGCAACATAAGTTGATCGAGCTTTTGAGCTCACTAACTGCGGAAGATTGGAATAGCCAAACGGTAGCCAAACAATGGAAAGTCAAAGATGTCGTCAGTCATTTACTGGATGGCGACCTCCGCGTGTTATCCATGCAGAGAGATAAATATTTTGGTCAGCAGCCACCAAACATCAAAGGCTATGAGGATCTCGTGGCCTGGTTGAATCAGCTAAATGCTGATTGGGTTGCCGCTTCGAGGAGGCTGAGTCCGGATGTACTAACACTTTTGCATCAGACTACAGGCCCTCTGGTTTGCGACCACTATGAAAGTCTGGATTTGCAAACGGAGGCCATATTCGCTGTAGATTGGGCAGGAGAATCTACCAGCCTCAACTGGATGCATTTGGCCAGAGAGTATACGGAAAAGTGGCACCACCAGCAGCAAATCAGGGATGCTGTTGGCCTGGAAGGTATCATGACCAAAGCGTTTTTCTACCCTTTTATGGATACTTTTTTCAGGGCATTGCCCAACACATTTCGAAACGTAGCAGCTGAAGAAGGCACACTGATTCAAGCCACAATTACTTCTGAAGCTGGAGGTAGTTGGTTTTTAGTGAAAGAGGAGAAAGGCTGGCTTCTCACTTCAGGTGGTGAGAAGACACCAGACGCAACTGTAGAAATTCCTGCTGAAACCTCCTGGAAGCTATTTTCTAAAAGTCTGCGCCCATCCGAAATCAGGAAGCAAATCAAAATCACCGGAGACGAGGCTCTTGGAGAAAAGGTACTCGAAATGGTTTCCGTGATGGCTTGATTGATCCGTACAAAAAATGAATATTTAATTTCGGATAAACTTATCCTTTATTATTGTTTGATTACCTTTGTCCCAAGTTGACATAGAATGTTTTCAAAAACCTGCGAGTACGCCATTAAGATCATGATATATATTTCCTCGAGAAAAGAGGAAGAGAATATGCGCATCGGCTTGGATGAGATTGCAGAAGCAATTGATTCGCCAAAGGCTTTCACTGCCAAAATACTTCAGCAGCTGGCACGGGCTGGCATCTTGGAGTCGGTACGTGGTCGGAGTGGAGGTTTTTCTTTACCGCCGAAAAAGGCCATTGCACTTTCAGATGTAATTGTGGCTATAGATGGAGATAAGTTGATCAAGCGCTGTGTTTTAGGATTTAGGGAATGTTCAGATGTCACCCCTTGTCCTATTCATCATAGATTCAAACCGGTGAGACTTGCGATGACCGAGACGTTTGAGTCCACTTCTCTTGAAGAGCTAAAAGGCATTATGGAAGAGAATGAAGTATTTCTAATAGAACCGTAAAAATTTTTTTCACTAAAAAGGATAAAAGCATCTTTAAATCCTATTTAATAATTAAAACCTTCTGCTCATGAACTTAAACTTTAAACTTACCGACGACTTCATCGATCAATATCGGAACATCGATCCACTATTTGGTTTCAATGGCCTGGGCCTACTCACCTATTATCGAACTTATTCCAGACTTAAGCCAGATGGTAATAATGAGCAGTGGTTTGAAACAGTTAGGCGCGTGGTAGAAGGCTGTTACAGTTTGCAAAAGGACTATATACTGAATAATGAATTAGGATGGAATGACTACAAGGCCCAGCACTCCGCAAGGGAAATGTACGACCGCATGTTCAAAATGAAGTTTCTTCCCCCTGGTCGGATGCTTTGGGCCTTAGGTACGCCAATCATTCATGAAAAGAAAGTCGGCCAGGCCTTATTCAATTGTGCATTTGTATCTACGGACCTCATTGGCAAATCACTGGAAGATGCCACCCGACCATTCACTTTTATGATGGATATGAGCATGGTGGGCGTTGGTGTAGGTTTTGATGTAGAAGGAGCGCAGGGGGTCCAAATTCATAGACCAAAAGGGAATGATGAATTATATACCATTCCTGACACGCGTGAGGGCTGGGTAGAAAGTCTGAAACGACTGCTCAACAGTTACTTTTCACAAAATTTCAACGCTACTTCTTCCCTCCCCATTCAATTTGACTACAGTCAAATCAGACCTGCCGGAGTGGCGATTAAGGGATTTGGAGGAATCTCTTCTGGCCCGGCTCCATTAGAAAGCCTGCACGAGCAAATACGAAAAACCCTGGACCAACTTGACAACCAATATCTTAGCATTACAGCGATTACCGATATCATGAATATGATTGGTCAGTGCGTGGTCGCCGGAAACGTACGTCGTACTGCACAGATCGCTCTTGGAGAGGTAAACAACAAAGAATATCGAAAACTTAAAGATTATCACTGGGACAGCGAAGGACAAAAATATGTGGGCAGCATGGCACATCGTGCAGCCTATGGCTGGGCTTCCAACAACAGTGTACTGGTCAATACTTCGACTGATTTCGAAGAGGTGGCCCGACAAACTGCTGTGAACGGGGAACCGGGATACATATTTATGGATAATATCCGGTCGCATTCACGCATGTGTGATCCTGCTGATTACAAAGACATTAAAGCCAAGGGAACCAACCCTTGCGGTGAACAGTCTCTGGAAAGCTATGAGCTATGCTGTTTGGTAGAAACTTTTCCATCCAGAGCCGAGTCCAAGGAGGACTTCATGAGAACCTTAAAATATGCCTATATGGTGGGTAAGACAGCAACCCTTGTAACTACTACCTGGCATCAAACCAACAGAGTCCAAAAACGCAATCGTCGAATAGGTACTTCCGTCACAGGTATTACTAATTTTATTGAGGATCACTCACTTGATACCCTCAAAAACTGGCTCGAAGACGGCTACCAGGAAATTCAAAAGTGGGACGAAATCTATTCCTCCTGGCTCTGTGTGCCAAAGAGCAAAAAAACAACTAGCGTAAAACCTTCGGGAACAGTGAGTCTGTTGGCAGGAGTCAATCCCGGATGTCACTATCCCGAATTCGAATATTATATCCGCAGGGTACGTATCGCAAAAACTTCGCACTTATTACCTGCTCTGGAGGCCGCCGGACTTGATGTGGAAGACGATAAAATGGATTCCTCATCTGCGGTGGTCTCCTTTCCGGTGCACAACAGTGGCAAGTGTCTGAAAGACGTCAGCATCTGGGAACAGGTGAGCTTGGCGGCATTTTTACAAACCTATTGGTCCGACAACCAGGTTTCTTGCACGGTAACTTTCAAACCGGAGGAATCCTCTCAGATCGCACCTATTCTCGACTTCTACAAATACACTTTGAAGTCAGTCAGTTTCTTGCCCAAGTTAGAAATGGGCGCTTATGCGCAAATGCCTTATGAAGCGATTTCGAAAGAAAAGTATGAAGAAATGAAAAAGCGAATGAGGCCTTTTCAAATTATGAACATTCAGGAGGACGCAGAGGCTGAGAAATTCTGCAACAACGATGTCTGTGTCATCTAATGAAGAATTATAAAATCGAAGTACACAAATAATAAACAAACTAAATGAACATACATTCTTTTCATATTCCGGTATTAGGACTGGCCTTTTCTGTCGATACTCCTATTAAGGTAGCCCATCTTGGGATAGACTCTGTGATGTCAATTGTGGAGGATTCTCTACTTGAGCAGGTGCGAAAATTTTACTCCGAAAAACATGGATTTAAATTTCAGCCTATTACCAACAAGGTAACGGATGCTCGAGCCAAACGAATTACGCAGTATCTGAACCTAGTAAAAAAGATAGCGGAAGAAAAATTCGCTCGGTTTAAGAAATCTTGTTCGCTGGGTGAAGCCATAGATTACTTTGGTATGCTGCCAGATGCTTCGTCTCTCAAAAAACAGTTTTTAAAACTGAAAGAGATAGGAAATTCTGCCGATCTGATTAACTACGTGCGAAACCACGCCAAAATGGGAAGCATTGATGTCAATATCATGACCAAGCTCGATCGAGTCAATTTCAAAGGCGCTCAACCGCTTGGTAAAGAGTATAACGACGCTCATGCAGCACTGCGAGGCTTTGCCAAAAGCGAATTGCAATCCTCGTTAATTCTATCAGCAGGGCTGAATCCGAGTCTATATAGTTATATGGCTTCGTTCGATGATTTCTTTCCGGATGAACGCGGCGTATTCAGGAAAAAAATCATTCTTAAGGTAAGCGACTATCGTTCTGCATTGATTCAAGGCAAGTTTTTGGCCAAAAAAGGACTATGGGTTTCAGAATTTAGAATAGAATCCGGCCTGAATTGTGGCGGTCATGCGTTTGCCACCGATGGACATTTGATGGGACCAATTCTTGAGGAGTTCAACCAAAACAGGGCCGAACTGCGTCAGACATTATTTGATATCTATGCGACGGCTCTCGAACAAGGCAATAGACCTTCTCAGATTCCAGTACCTGAAATGAAAATTTCGGCACAGGGAGGTGTCGGTACAGCTGATGAACATACTTTCCTGCAAGAGCAGTATGGAATGGATGCAGTAGGCTGGGGTTCGCCATTCCTGCTCGTACCAGAAGCTACCTGTGTAGATCGGGGTACTCGCGAAAGAGTGAGGGCTTCCAAAGAAAAAGATCTCTATCTGAGTGAAATTTCTCCTTTGGGAGTATCATTCAACAACTTAAGAGATAACACAAAAGATTTAGAAAAGGAAGAACTGATCAGAAAGGGGAAACCAGGGAGTCCATGCATCAAAAAATATCTGGCTTTCAATACAGAATATTCGAAGAAACCGCTGTGCACGGCTTCAAGAAAATATCAACACATCAAAATAAAAGAGCTGGAGGAAAATAAACTACCTCCGGTGCAATATCAACGTGAGTACAGGAAAATAACGGAGAAGGCTTGCATTTGTACAGGTCTCAGCACACCATTTTTACTTGAGAATGAGCTGGAAACGGGTCAATCCGGTGAAGGAGTTTCTATTTGTCCAGGACCGAATATTGCCTATTTCACCGAACTGGTGTCTCTTAGAAAGATGATAGATCACATTTATGGTCGAGCCAATATCATTACAAGAAATGACAGACCACACATGTTTATCAAGGAATTAGGTCTTTATATGGACCACTTTAAAAAACTGATGGATGAGTATGCTTTGGATGCGTCCAAAAAAGTTAAAAACCGCGTCAGTAGCTTCGTTAAAAACCTTGAAGCCGGAATAGCCTATTATCAGCAGCTGGATTTAAACCTGAGTAATGAAATGGCCACTGGATTTAGAACGAGCTTAAAAAAGGCACAATCAAAGTTGGAATTATTGTCTCACCAGCTTTGTCTTGAAGCCGTGTGAGAGAGGTTGATTATTTGATATAGATTTGTTATCTGTCCGGACTAAACTTTCGTCCGGACGGATGAACTTCTATGGTAAAAAAATCACTCTTAATAAGTTTGACCCTATGGATGGGTTCCAGTTTACTTTTTGCACAACAAAAGAAACTCTGCATCACCGTGGATGACTTGCCGGTAGTAAGCTATGGGATTCATGATTCCACATTTGTATTTAATCTGACCAGAGATTTAATCCAAACCTTTGACGAATATCAGATACCAGCTATCGGATATGTAAATGAGTCGAAGCTTTACACAAATGAAAAGCCTGATTCCACTAAAATTAAATTGCTGGAATTGTGGCCGGCGAATGGATACGATCTTGGCAATCACACCTACGCACACCTGAGTTATCATCAAACCGCATTTAATGATTATACAGACGGGATCATCAAAGGGGAACAAATAACCAGACCCTTGCTAAAGAAGTATGGAAAAGAACTGAGATACTTTAGACACCCCTATTTGCAATCCGGATTACGGCAAGGTCATACGGATTCATTGAAAAACTTTCTGAAGACCAATAGTTATATCGAAGCTCCGGTGACAATCGATAATGCGGATTACCTTTTTGCCAAAGCCTACAGTGATGCTTATAAGGAAGAGGATAGTGAGAAGATGAAAAAGATCGGAAGCGCCTATGTGAAATACATGGAAGAAAAGGTAGTATATTTTGAATGGCTGGCCGATGAACTGTTTGGACGTCCTATCGCCCAGACCTTGCTTACGCATGCCAACCTATTGAATGCGCACTATCTGGATGATCTTGCCGCGATGTATGTCAAGCACGGTTATACTTTCGTTTCACAAGAAGAAGTACTAAGGGATTCGGCCTATCAATCCGAAATTAGTCGCTACGGCAACTGGGGGATCTCCTGGCTCGACCGATGGGCATTGAGTCAGGGCAAATCAGGAGATTTCTTTAAAGGAGATCCAGAGGTGCCTGCGTTTATTAGGTGATTGTTTTGATGTTGCCAGATTCCTAACACTTTGAGCCTCATGTCCGTACAATGACCAGAAGTTCATCTATGGATAAAAGACTAAACCTTAAGAAGAAAAGAAAATGGCCAAAAATATGGATTACGGTTGTTTTGATTTTTTGCTATGGATTTGGGCATCATCATTTTAAGCTCTTCCAATCGAAGCCTAGATTTCGTCTTTCTTCCAATGTTGGTGGTGCAGGGTTTAGTCACGGCTTGGCGCCAGCTCCCGCTCAACACCCAGAGGCAGTCGTTCAAGTCTACTCGGCGAGAGTTTGGGGAGCGAAAGGAGCATTGGCAGTTCACTCATGGATTGCTACTAAACGCACCAATGCAGACAGCTACGTCGTAAGCCAAATTGTAGGCTGGGCGATTAGTCCGGACGGCGATGTCCTATTTAGTCAGCCTGGTATCCCAGACAAAGGATGGTATGGCAACCCACCGAATCTTCTGCTCGACCAACGAGGTGAGAAGGCCGAACAATTAATAGATCAAATTGAAAATGCTATTTCGAAATATCCCTGGTCGGATACCTACAGTCTATGGCCAGGGCCGAACAGTAACACTTTCGTTTCCTGGGTTGGCCTTCAGGTGCCCGAATTAGGCCTTGATCTACCGGCTACTGCCATAGGCAAAGACTGGCGTCCAATAGAGCAAACCTTGTACAGATCAGCCAGTGGGTCCGGCCTCCAACTTTCTATTTTTGGTATGCTGGGTGCTTCACTGGGCTATCAGGAGGGAATAGAATTAAACATATTAGGTCTTAACTTTGAAATTGATCTATTCGACCTTGCTGTTGAGCTTCCATTTTATGGTCGACTTGGTGATGACTAGTGTCAATTGAAACCTCCATTTCCCGTCCATCAACGATGGACGAAGTAGTTTTATTAAAAGATTAAAAATCACATGCTTGTCCATTTTCCGGTTGTTCGCGATTTGCACAGTCATTTCTTTTGCATAAAAACTTTATGAGGGAATTTAAAAAATTGCACGAACAGGAGGATCCATTATTGATTGCAAACGTTTGGGATGTGCCGAGCTCAAAAACGGCTGAAAAACTAAACTTCCAGGCTCTTGGTACCTCCAGTGCAGCCATTGCAGCCATGCTCGGTTATGAAGACGGAGAAGAAATGCGCTTCTCTGAATTGGAGTACATCGTACAACGAATAGCTGCGAATACAACTCTACCGCTCTCCGTGGACTTAGAATCAGGTTACAGCCGGGAGCCAAAAGAAATTGCAGACCATATCAGAAGATTGGCAAACCTTGGAGTAGTAGGAATCAATATAGAAGACAGCTTGGTAGATGGAGACAGAAGCTTAATGAATGCTAATGCTTTTGCCTCGATTTTATCCGAAGTAAAGGATGAGTTAACTAAGAGTGGCCAAAATGTTTTTCTAAACGTAAGGTCAGACACCTTTTTATTGGGCCTTGCACATGCAGTTGAAGAAACCCAAAAAAGAATACGCCTTTACGAAAAGGCCGGAGCAGATGGAATTTTTATTCCATGTGTCGAAAATGAAAACGACATTGAGGCCATTGTGAAAAGCACCCCCTTACCGGTCAATGTCATGTGCATGCCTGGTCTGCCTGACTTCGAAAGGTTGAAAGCTCTAGGCGTTAGACGTATCAGTATGGGCAACTTCTTATTTGGTGCTTTGCAGAAGAATTATGAAGGTATGTTGGACCAGGTGATCACCCAAAATACGTTCAAATCAGTTTTCGAGTATTCTAAGAACTAAGAGCAGCCAGGCCAATGCAATTCCACAGTCAAGTAGTATTCCCGTTCACGACACCCAATGACCCATTCGCGAAATAATTCCGTTTGAGTGACCTGAGTGGTGTCGAAGTCCGTTGATTTGGCTAAAAACTATGGACAGAGGTACATTCATCAAAAAAGGAATACTAGCTGCAAGTGGACTTGCCGTATTGCCATCACCATCTTTTGCGAGTCCACAAGGTGAGGTCTTTGATAAGCAGGAAATTAAAGATTTCGTCTTTGCAGCCCACAAAGATTTTGAAGAGACCAAAAGAATTGTTGAGCAAAAACCCTTGATTTTAAACTGTACGAACCAGCCGCAAAGAGGAGATTTTGAGACCGCTGTCGGTGGAGCCTCTCACATGGGCCGCCGAGATATCGCAGACCTGTTGGTCAGCAAGGGTGCTCGACTTGACATATTCAACTATGCCTTTTTGGGCTACGATGAGTTTATTATGAAACTTCTGACTGATTATCCGAATCTTCTGAAAGCTCCGGGACCACATGGCTTCACCCTATTGCACCATGCCAATGTTGGAGACAGAGGGAATCTTGCATCGTGGCTTCAGGAAAAAGGGTTAACAGAGACATTCATTAAAGGGGTATTCGGGTGAATTAGATTTCCCATACTGCCTTATCTAGGATATGCGGGAAAGTGAATATCTTGGCAAGATGACCATTGCAGCACCAGAAAGAAAAAAATATCTCTCAGCTCTCCTGATTTGGTTGGCTGTGCTATTTGGTATGGCGCTCTTTCAGAATTACCTACGATATGGCCATTCCGAAAAATACGATGTATGGAATTCGGTTATCTATCTGTGCATTACAATCATACTTTTTTTTCCTTTTGGGCTTTTGGCGATCAATCGATTGTTGAACCTGAAAGCAGAAAAAAGCCTACCGCTTTGGAAAATCGCCTTAATCGCCATTGGCACAATTGCCATGCATTACATTTCGGGCACGGTAGTTATGCATGTATTAGGTTTTTACGACAG
Source organism: Reichenbachiella sp. (assembly GCF_039944555.1). Classification (GTDB taxonomy): domain Bacteria; phylum Bacteroidota; class Bacteroidia; order Cytophagales; family Cyclobacteriaceae; genus Reichenbachiella. The sequence continues at coordinate 76,209 of NZ_JBDUYN010000004.1, forward strand.
CTTTTTCGAGATCAAATTTGCCAGACAGTATTTTGGTCGTGAAGCATTTTTTCATTTGCTGAGCCTTATGGCTTTGACTTATTTTGTTTTCCAGCGTATGGGCAACGTTAGAATGGTCTCAGGTTCAATTGGTCGGAAAGAACTTACACTTCAGGCCAATACAATCAGTTGGATTGAGGCCGATGATCATTATTTGAAAATTTATGCCGGTGATTTCCAGATGGTCAAACGGGCAACCTTAGAAAAAATGACCGAAGAACTAAGACCTGATTTTATTCGAATTCACCGAAGGTATCTGGTCAACCGAAAGCAAATCGTTGGTAAGGAAAAACAGCAACGCGATGAATTTGTCGTCTTAGCCTCTGGCCAACGCCTCAAAGTTGGGCGGTCCTATGCCCCACTAGAGATTTGATTTGTATTTGATTACACCCAGATAGGACAGATCCTTCATTTTAAAAACAGAATCCGGCATAGCTGGTTCAAAACCTGCAGATGTTATCACATAAATAAATCTTTGTATAAATTGATGCGCTATGACTGGCGATGTCATCAATAAAACAAACAAGGATTATAAAATGAAATCAGAACGCAATCTCATACTTTTTTTGCTCACACTACTAATACTTAGCGCTTGCTCTGAAGACAAGAAAGAAAACCCGGGCAGGCCTAATATACTGTTTATCATGGCTGATGATCATGCCTATCAGGCGATCAGCGCATATTCAGATAAATTATTGAAAACGCCCAATATCGATAGAATTGCGAATGAGGGCATGTTGTTCACCAACGCCTGTGTTACCAATTCTATTTGTGCGCCATCAAGAGCGACTATCCTTACCGGAAAGCACACACACATCAATGGGAAAATAGACAACGGTATGCCTTTCGATACCACGCAGGTGACTTTTCCACAGTTATTTCAAAAGGCTGGTTATCAAACGGCCATGTATGGTAAGTTACATTTTGGCAACAATCCGAAAGGGGTTGATGATTTTATGATTTTACCGGGACAAGGCTATTACATCAATCCCAAATTTATTACCCCAAAGGGAGATACTACCATTACAGGATATGTTACTGATATTATAACAGACCTTACCATCGAATGGTTAGACAAAAAAAGAGACAAGGATAAGCCGTTTATGATGATGTATTTGCACAAGGCACCGCATAGACCCTGGTGGCCAAGCCCCGAAAAATTCAAGGCTTTTACAAAGAAGACATTCCCAGAACCTGAGACTCTTTTTGATGACTACTCCAACAGAGGATCAGCGGCCAGAACTGCGGAAATGAATTTACTTCATCATCTCAGGTATGGTCACGACTCCAAGATAAGACCTCAGACCATCGCAGAAATGGGAGGCGTAAGCCCAGATGTCCCGCCAGTGATGTGGGATGGGATAGATGGATTTACAGGGCCCTATGGAAGGGCCAATGCAGAACAAAAAGCTTTATATGATCCTGTCATTGATTCTATCAATCTGTGGTTCAAGAACAACTGGCCAACTATGAGTGATGTAGAAAAGATGAGGTGGAAGTATCAGCGGTATATGCAAGACTACCTAGGTTCAATCTCGTCTGTGGATGACAACGTGGGTAGGGTGCTGGATTATCTCGACGAAAGCGGGTTAGCTGAAAACACCATGGTGGTATATACTTCAGACCAGGGATTTTATCTGGGAGAACATGGCTGGTTCGACAAGCGGTTTATATATGACGAATCGTTCAAAACACCACTGATGATTCGTTGGCCAAACCAAATCACCCCAGGTATGACCAATGATGAGATGGTTCAAAACCTGGATTTTGCGCAGACCTTTTTGGAAGCCGCACGAATCAATGCGCCGGAAGACATGCAGGGAGAAAGCCTGATGCCGCTCCTTAAAAAAGACCGAGCGTCGTGGAATCGTGATGCCGTATACTATCATTATTACGAATACCCGGCAGTCCACATGGTCAAACGACATTATGGCATTGTAACTAAAGAATTTAAGCTGGTTCATTTCTATTATGACGTGGACGAGTGGGAATTGTATGATCGGCTAAACGACCCTCAGGAAATGAAAAATGTCTATGAGGAAGCAGAATATGCGGGAGTTGTAAAGGAGCTAAAAACACAGCTTGCTGAGCTGAGAGTGAAGTACAAGGATTCTCAAACGCTTGATCAGAAGTACATTGAAATGACCGGAATGGAGTAGAAAGGCGCTATATTATTAATTTGGACAATCTATAAAACTAGACTTCCCATCAAGTGGTGATTTACAGATGGCAGGCACCGTAGCATTGTCCGTGTGCTTATCTTCAAAGTTTAGTGCAACAACTATTTCTACTTAAATGCAACAATGTTGCATTTATAGGTTAGCTTTGTTCCATCAACAATATTAATCGGATGGAAGAGACCAATAAGTTTGAAATAATCATAGTAGGAGGAAGTTATGCCGGGCTATCGGCTGCCATGGCCCTGGGGCGTTCGCTCAGAAAGGTGCTGGTCATAGACAGTGGGAAGCCCTGCAATGCTCAAACCCCACATTCCCATAATTTTCTTACTCAGGATGGGCAAGCTCCGGGAGAAATAGCAGCTATCGCAAAAGGGCAAGTAGAAAAGTATGATAGTGTCCAATTTTATGATGGTCTGGCAGTACAAGGTAAAAAGATTGATGAAGGCTTCGAAATATTCACTCAAAGAGGTGACACCTTCACGGCTAAGAGAATCATTTTCGCCACAGGATTAAAAGACATCATGCCGGATATCCCTGGGTATTCCGACTGTTGGGGGATTTCCATTTTGCACTGTCCCTATTGCCATGGTTATGAAGTCAGGCATCAGAAGACAGCCATTCTTGCCAATGGTGAGCATGCCAATCATTATGCTGAACTGATTTCTCATTGGACTAATGATCTCGTGATATTGACCAATGGGAAATCAACACTTACCAGCGAACAGACGCAAAAAATTCGAAGCCATGGGATTGACATCATAGAAACAGAAATTCAAAGCCTGGAACACAAAAAGGGTAAAATACAAAATGTAATTCTCAAGGACGGCTCAAGGGTTGACACCACTGCCATTTATTCCAGTCCAGAGAATGTCCAACATTGTAGTATTCCCGAACAACTGGGTTGTGAGTTTGCGGAAGAGGGCTTGATTTCTGTAGACATGTTCCAAAAAACGAGTGTCGAGGGGGTTTATGCCTGCGGTGACAACTCCGGCCTTAGGGCAGTTTCTATTGCGGTGTCGTCTGGTTCTGTAGCTGGCATTGTTGCCAATAAGGACCTGATTTCGGAAGGATTTTGATAAGTACCCGAAGCCAATGATATGATGAAAATCATTAAATAGTCGGATGAAGGTCTGTTTTTCAGGAGTTGTCTAACGTCCCATTATCTGTAAATTGGAAAGTAGTTAATGCCTTTCAGTTTACAGGTATTTAGGTGTTCAATCGTCAGACCACAACCGAAATGAGGGACAATGAAACTCGAATCAAGTTCATTAAGCATCTGCTCAGCGATATCAAAGCGCTGGAAACCATGCTTAAAGAGGGCATGATAGAAAATGATATCATTCGCATAGGAGCCGAACAAGAGTTTTGCCTGGTCAATGACCAATGGAGGCCTTCCAAATTGTCCCAGGAAGTTTTGAATTCCATCAATGACCCTCACTTCACCACAGAACTGGCCAGATACAATCTCGAGATTAATCTTGACCCTGTAGAACTGAAAAGTAATTGCTTTTCCAAAGTTGAAAGTCAATTGAGTGCCTTGCTAAAAAAAGCTGCGGCAGCTGCAAAAAAGCATCAGAACAAAGTGGTACTTACCGGTATTTTGCCAACCATTGGGAAGAAAGAATTGGGATTTGATTTCATGACTCCTTCTCCGAGATATTGGAATTTAAATGACATAGCGAAAGAACTAAGAGGTGGTGATTTCGAATTGAACCTGAGTGGTGTAGACGAGCTCTCGATCAGGCATGATTCCGTACTTTTCGAAGCCTGCAACACTAGTTTTCAGATGCACTTGCAAATTCCTTCCTTCGATTTCATATCCAGCTATAATTGGGCGCAAGCCATCTCCGGACCTGTCCTAAGTGCATGTACAAACTCTCCGCTGTTACTCGGTCGTGAGTTGTGGAGTGAAACGAGGATCGCCTTGTTTCAGCAAAGTGTAGACACACGTGGCTCCTCCCGAGCATTGAAAGATCAGCAAGCCCGAGTCACTATCGGCAACCAGTGGGCTACCGGAACGGCGGCAGATATATTTAAGAATGATGTAGCGCTTTATAAATTAATCCTAACCAAAGACATAGCCGTTGATTCGATGGATGAGTTGGCAGCCAGGAAGATTCCGTCTCTGGCTGCGTTGTGTCTACACAATGGAACCATCTATCGATGGAACCGTGCTTGCTATGGCGTGGGCAATGGTAAACCTCATTTGCGGATAGAAAACAGATACATTCCGGCTGGACCTACTGTGCTAGACCAGATGGCCAATTTTGCATTTTGGGTGGGACTGATGAAAGGAAGGCCCTCCCAATTTGACGACATGTCCAATCATATGGACTATCGGGATGCCAAATCCAATTTCATCAATGCTGCTCGAACCGGGAGAGACACTTCACTTCATTGGATGGGTCAACGACTGACGGTCGCCGATTTGGTCACTAAAGAATTGTTACCGCTGGCTTATGAGGGTCTGAAGAAAATGAATATTGACAAAAAGGACACTGAGAAATTATTGGGAGTGATTGAGCAGCGCGTAAAAGGACAAACTGCATCGAAATGGCTAATCAAGAACTATCGCAACCTCTGCAAAGAGCTGAAAAAAGACGACGCACTCCTGACCGTCACCAAAGGCATTTATGACAATCAACAGAAAGCAAACCTGCCTATACATCAATGGCCCATGCTTGAAAACAATCATGAAAGACCACCTACGGCACACCTTGTTGGACATATCATGTCTACCCGGCTTTTTGTGGTCAATGAGAATGATCTGGCCGAATTGGCTACCAGCGTGATGGAATGGAAAGACATTCATCATGTGCCGGTAGAGAATCATGCAGGTGATATGTGTGGTCTGCTGACCTCGACACATATCGAGCGATACAAAAAAATGGAGGCCATAGATGAGGACCTTATGGTGGCTGATATCATGACGAAAGATGTGGTAACTGTGCAGGCGGATACCAAGATAAAAAAGGCCATCCAATTGATGAAAAAACTGGAATACGGATGTATGCCCGTCGTTCAAGGCAAGCATTTGGTAGGTATCATAACCATCAAAGACGTAATTCCCTTCGACGATGATTAAAGTGCATAATAAGGCCCTTAATCGAACGATTGAAACAGGGCGGATCATCGGACATATTGAAGGTCGTAAGAAGGGTCCCACTGTCATTTTTTTTGGTGGTATGCATGGCAACGAGAACTCTGGTGTGTTTGCCTTACATCAGGTGTTGGCGGATCTGCAACACAAAAAAAAGCAAATCAATGGCCACATTTACGGCATTACCGGTAATCTACGTGCCCTGGAAAAAGGCCAACGCTATTGCACCGAAGATCTCAATCGCCTATGGACAGCAGATCGCATTAAAATTTTAGAAACCGGTGAAGTAGGCGATCTTCAGGACGAAAAACTGGAGCAATATGAAATACACCAAACCCTGAGGAGTATTATGAGTGAGAGAGAAGGGCCCTTTTACTTTATGGACCTGCATACCACCTCGAGCGAAACCATTCCATTTATTGTGGTCAACGATAGCTTGCTCAACAGAAAGTTCACCGAACAATACCCTGTGCCCATGATTTTGGGAGTGGAAGAATATCTGGATGGCCCAATACTTAGCCACATCAACGAGTTGGGATACGTCTCTTTTGGTTATGAAGCGGGTCAGCACGATGATCTGGCCTCTTATCAGAATCAAATCGCCTTTATCTATCTGAGTTTGGTTTTTTCAGAAATCATTGGTCAGGAAGAGATCGATTATTTTCATTACTACCAGCAACTCGCCAAAACTTCCGCTACCTCAAGGGATATTTTTGAGATCCGTTTTAGATTTAGGATACATGAAGGGGATAGATTTGAGATGCGTCCCGGTTTTGTCAATTTCCAAAAAGTGAAGAAAGGTGAGGAGATGGCCATTAGAAACGGCAAAACAGTGATCGCTTCTCATACGGGAAGAGTTTTCATGCCGCTCTATCAAAGTCAGGGCAAAGAGGGCTTTTTTGAAATAAAAAAAGTTCATCCCTTTTTTCTGCGCTTGTCGGCCGTGCTGCGCAAGACCAAATTGGCTCATATCCTCCCCCTGCTTCCCGGTATCAAGTGGCAATCGGCCAGTTATGATGCCTTAGTAGTCAATTTGAAAATCGCTCGGTTTTTCACCAAACCATTTTTGCATCTGCTCGGCTATCGCAGCAAACAGGTAAACAGAACTCATTTGACTATTAAAAATCGAGAGGCCTCATCCAGAACGGATGAGTACGATGCCGATTGGAATAACTAGACGGTGACGACACAATTCATATGGCACTCCTTTAGTCATTCTCATTTTATTAATTAAACAAAAGTTAATGAAATATGGTTTATATGATATACTTTTGTTAATGATATGGAAACTTTAGGATCACTAGAAGAAATCGTGTTGATGATTTTGCTCAAACACGAGAAATGTAGCGGTGTCGAGATTGGGAGGTATCATGACGAGGCGCTGAACAAATCTATTTCCCTGCCAGCCATTCACGTAGTACTCAAGCGAATGGAGAAAAAGGGCTGGGTCGAATCAGAATTTGGCCTACCAACGGCTGAGCGTGGAGGAAGAAGGCAGCGGATATATCGAGCGACTTCCTCAGGTCGGGTGGTAGTAAAGGAAATACATGAAGCCAAAGTAAAACTTTGGAGCGGTGTTTCACCTGCGTTAGAATATGTCAGTATTTAAACCACCAAATTGGATGGACAGGCTTTTGGTCAGGCTGTGTCCAAATGATTTGCTGGAAGAAATCCAGGGAGATCTACACGAGGCCTTTGTTTGGCGATGCAAGAACCTGTCTGTGGCGTACGCCAAAAGAAAATTCCTTCTGGAGGTCTTAATGGTTTCTAAATTCTATAAACCAAAAATGATGAAAAACTCAAAATTAGCATTACTCAACAATTACCTGAAAACAGGATTGCGCTTTCTATGGAAAACACGAAAGTACGCTGGGATCAACATTATAGGATTAACAGTAGGTATCACTGTTTGCTGGATGTGTTTTTTCTATCTCTACGATGAGATGACTTTCGACCGATTCAATAAGAATCGAGATCGCCTTTATCGTGTTACACAGGAGGTTATGATAGAAGGTGATTTACTCAAATTCGATGGTGGGTCATACATAATGGGGGAGGTATTTCCTGCCAATATCCCACAAATAGATGGCATGTCAAGATTCAAAAGTGCCTATGGTATTGTGAAGATGAATGAAGAAAACATGTTTCAATACATGCACTTTGCAGATGCTGATATTTTCCGAATGCTCGATTTTAATATACTGGAAGGTAGTTATCTGGACTTTGGTTCGCCAGACAATATCCTGATTAGTGCACGCATGGCCAGAACTCTCAACGTAGGCCTGGAAGAGATTACAATTCATTTTAGAAATCAGGATAAGCGCTTCAATATTATTGGCATTTATCAGGACCTCCCACACAATAGTACGGTACGACCTAAATTCATTTTACCGTTTGCCTATTATGCCACACGAGCGGAAAAAGAGCGGCTTAAAAACTGGCATGATTTCAATATGAATGCACTAATAATGCTCAAGGACGCGGCAGATAAAGGCCTGGTGGAAGCGCAAATGACTGCCTTGGCAACGGCCGATGCTGAGGAGGGCAGCGGAGAAAAAATGACTCTCCAGCCCTACTCACAAATACATTTGGATACTACCTATCGCAACGGGAATGGACTGAGACCAACGGCAGATATGGACATTCTTTGGATAGCGGGAATTGTGGGTTTGCTCTGTCTGTTGATCAGTGCAATCAATTATTCCAACTTCTCTTTGGGAAACTATATCGTTCGCTCCAAAGAGGTTGCCGTACGCAAAGTCATAGGTGCTCATCAGCAGTCTGTTTTTAGCCAGTTTATCTGTGAATCATTTTTGAGTACGACGATAGCTGCTATTGTTTCGTTGTTGCTGTTGTTGGGCATACTGCCATTTTTTGCCGAATTCATGAATAAGGGTTATCTCACTTTCGAAGATTTGTTTCAACCCGATCTCATCATTGGTGGTTTGTCAGTCCTATTGGTGATTACCTTGATAGCCGGCCTCTATCCTGCCATCGTACTATCAGGTTTTAAAGTGAACGATGCCCTTCGTGGCAAAGAGAAAATAGGTAAAGGAAGTTTGCTCAGCAGGTTTTATTTGACGATCCAATTCGGATTGGCCATCTTTCTCATCATAGGCATGTTGGCAGCCACCAGGCAATTTGATTATCTGATAGATTTCGATTTGGGTTATGAAGACGAAAATGTAGTCACCCTGGGTGTTACCAATTTCGATAAAGAACGGTTAGAAAGATTTGAAGCTGCCTTGAGCGCCATTCCAGGTGTTCAGCGCTTTGCTTCCAATTCCGGCTACAACGGTACCGATTTTGTCTATCAAGAAAACCGCTATAGCACGCGTCATATAGTCGTCTCACCCGAGTTTGTACCTACATTAGGGATTGAGATACTTCAAGGCAGAAATTTCGACCCGGATCTGGCGACAGACATCAACAACAGTGTCATCGTCAATGAAACTCTGGTAAAAATGCTGGGTTTGCCCGATCCTTTAGGGACTGTCCTGCCATTTAGTTATGGAGAGTTCAAAAATCCAACAATCATTGGAGTGGTCAAAGATTTTCATTTTTACTCCCCCAAGTATGAGAAGATGCCTTTGGTCATGTATCAGTCACCGCAGTATGTCATTCAAAACATTTTGGTCAAACTGGATGCGTCTGCAGGTAGTGATCCTCTCTATCATATAGAAAAGGCATGGAGGGAAGCCTACGATCCGTATCCTTTTGAGGTGATCTGGTTGAATGACCACAATGAGGCCGAAATGGCCGTAGAAGAACGGGTCAAAAAGATCGCCACTACGGGCTCATTAATTGCCGTATTTCTGGCTGCACTTGGGTTAATGAGTATGGTAGGAACGCACGTCAATCAGCGAATGAAAGAGATTAGCATCCGTAAAATCAGTGGCGCTTCACCCGCACACTTATATGGTCAGTATGCGCGGAAATTTGCGGTTTGGATCGTAGGTGGATTTGTGCTGGGTTGCCTGCCTGCGTACTACTATGTGTCTGAGTGGTTGGATGATTATCCAAGCCGAATTGAGTTGTCCTGGGACTTTGCGCTGATCGCGCTTGGTATCTGTACGATGGTTTTTGTGACCACGCTTGTCATCCAACTCACCAAAGTCATCCGTGCGAATCCAGTGGTGTTCTTAAGGGATGAGTAAGTAGAGTTTTCCAGGTATTAAGATGGTCGCTATGATCTTTTGGGTCATTGACATATGTTATGGTCAATTGTGTAAAGCAGCACGCTTATATTTAACCCATGATAATTTGCTCTCACTCTAATTCGTTATCTTCATGACAGTTTCGAATCTGAATCAAATCTATTGTCAGATCCGAATCGTTATTATCCCAATGGATAAAGTAAAAATTACAAGACGTTAATCTTTTTGATCGATGAAACAGATACTCATTAGCCTATTCATTTTGACAAGTTCTTTTTCAACTCATGCCCTATCTGTTGAAAATAAGGAACCAGGTATTCTAGCATCCGATAGTCTGGAGTTTGTACATACCAAACGAAACGAGAAGGTTACGGTCAAAGAAGGGATGAATTTAGATATCCTTACTCATGACAAAGAAAAAATTATGGGAGAGTTTAAAAGAGCATCAAAAGACAGCATCATGCTAAAACAGAGAGGAAATACTATTGCAATAGCAATAACAAATATCAAACACGTTACGGTTTACCCTCATTCCAACGTGATGAATAGTGTGCTGGGAATTGCTGTTGGAGGAGCGAGTGCTACTTCTTTGACTTTAGGTGGCGCCGCTTTGATAGGTGGGATTGCTACTCTTGGTAACAGTGTTGTACTTGGTGTTGGTTTGCTGGGTATTAGTGTCCCGCTGATTTATTATGGATTAGATCTCTATTTCATGCTAAAAAAAGCGGGTCGCAGGAAGATCAAGCTAAATAAAGGGTGGAGGGTGTTGACTCCTGGATCCGGCCAATAATATTCAATGTTGGAAATGTTTTGCTTTTGATCGATTGGACACGTGATTTAACCTCCTTGTTCTCCTCCCTGATTTTTCCTATCTTACTATCTGCGGTTCCTAACCGAACCCTCCCGCCGCATTCCTGAGAAAAATTAAGGCAAAAAGTACTTGATGATATTCGATAACAATGGTTACAAATGACCAAAATCGAATATCTCTCATTTTAAGAGACTTGATTTAAATAATTTGAAAGTTGTATAACAAACATTAATGTGTGTTATACAATTGTAATGGATCACAACTTTCACCGCACATATAAAACTAAGAATCATGTTTGATGGTAAGAATTCTAAAAAAATTGAATACCTAGAGGAAGAAAGATTGAAGATCTGGGAACGTTTAACAATTCTGGAAAAAAGAATTGAGGAAAAGCCTTCAGACATTGAAAAAGACGCAAAACAAGCTTCAAAAAGGGCCGCTGAGTTTAGAAATAAAACAGAGGAACGTTTAAACCAAGCTACTGAGATTCTAGAACGAATTACAAGCACAGAGTTGTTTCTGAATGACAAAGCTGAATCAATCTCAAAAACAAAGGAGGAAATCGATATCCTTAATCAGGGTTCTCTTGAATCTAGTAATATCGTCAACGAGCGAAGTGAGAAACTAATAAACTCACTAAATATAATAACAGAAGTACTAGAAAATCACCCAGAATTAGAAACAGAGGCAGAAGAACTAGAAAGCTTACTTTCTAACATTCAAGAAAGTGCAAGCAAAGCTACCACGACATACAAAGGGATACTTGCTAAGAAATCTGAAATTGATGAGTTACACCGAGAGATTATTGGCTATGAAGATGAAGATGAAGATGGTGAGACAGTAACTGTAGAAGGCTTAAAATCCGAACTCGAAATAGCATATAGTGAGCTGAAAGAAAATGCCAAGATACTCGACACCCAGATAGAAGCCTTAAGAACCTACAGTAAAGAGCAGTACGACAATTTTATCGAAGAAAATCAGAAGGAAATTGACGGTGCGAAGGAAGAAGCCAAGAATGAATACAACGAAATCAATAAGCGAATTTCATCTTTGTTACCAGATGCTTTAACTGCTGGATTAAGTTCTGCTTTTGTTGCTAAGAAAAAAGAAGAAGAAGAACTATTTAAAGAATATAAGGTGAGTTTTAGTAAAGGGATTATGTATTTATCACTGGTTTCAATCCTGCCAATTGCAATAAGTGTATTCTTCCTTTCAACCGGATCAACTTTGATTGAAGTAGTAGAGCGGTCACCAAAAGTAATTTTGTCATTTATGCCGCTTTACATCCCGTTGATTTGGACTACAATTTCTGCAAACAAAAAGGTTAACTTATCGAAAAGACTAATTGAAGAATACTCTCATAAGCAAGTACTTGGCATGACCATTGAAGGACTGTCGAATCAAATAGAAGAAATAGAGGATAGTGATTTATCAGAAGAACTTAGGGTCAAACTTCTTTACAACTTCCTTAGTGTTACCAACGAGAACCCAGGCAAATTGATATCTGATTATCAGAAATCTGACAACCCTATTTTAAACATGCTGGATCGTGACAAAAACAAAGACAAATCAATAGTTAAGACCATAGAAGATCAGACAAAAGACATTATTGAAACAGCGGCCGATGAAGTTGAAGATGGAATTGTAAACTCCGCAAAAAACGCAGCGAATCAATAAGACTCATGCCAAATGCTATGAATGAATGGGGTTTTATCGGTCAGGATAATTTAGTGGGGATTGGAAACTCCCCCACAATTAATAAATTTAAAACAAGGCGTGGCTATGTGTGGCTGGAAAGGTTAGTACTTTCTAACCCCCACTCATCATTATCGGCAAGGCGAATAGACTCAACCAACAGAAAGACAAGTGACTGAATATGATATTTGAAAAGGGACATTTTAGAAGTTCACGATTGGAGAAATCTTTCATTAATGAGTCTTTAAATAAAATCAAGACCTTTAGTGCTAAGAGTACCTATGACACGAAGACAACGTTATTTCTCTCTCATAAGCACAAAGATCTTGAAGAAATTGAAGAAGCAACAGGAGTAATTGAGTTATTAGAAGATTTAGGAGTTAAAGTTTATATTGATAGTATGGACAATAAAATGCCAGACCAAACATCTGGTGACACAGCAGCTAGAATTAAAGAAGTAATTAAATATTGTGACAAATTCATTTTGCTTGCAACAGCAAAAGCAATTGAATCATATTGGTGTAACTGGGAGCTTGGAATTGGGGATGTTCATAAATTCCAAAAACACATTGCAATTTTACCTGTAAAAGAAAAAGGACAGTATAATCATCAATATAAAGGTAATGAGTATTTGCAGATATACCCTCATATTGACTATGAAGGTGGAACAGCGAAATATACAAATGGCAAGATAATTCCCAAAGGTTATTATGTAGCTAAACCGCGAAATAAAGAAGGAATTAGAATCATCACTTCACTAAAAACTTGGCTAAATCAAAGGTAGATGAAAACTAAGTATCAAATAATCAAAATTGGTTCTGACAATCCTTTCTACAAAGAGGTAATGGATACTTTGTATCATCATACTGCTGAACTTGGTTTAGAAAAGGAATCAATTATTGAAATTGATGAAACCAATTTCAATACTGAATACAAGGGTAGTGCTCCGACATTTTGCCTTTACTTCGGAAGCGATTCAGATTCTTTCAAAAACATTGATTTACTTGAAATTTTAATCAAAGATGCCAACTTGATACTACCTATTGCCTCTGACTTAGCAAAGTTTAGTTCTCAAATTCCAACGGAATTAGGAAATGTAAATGGGTTTGAATTGGCGACAAGTAATGATATTGAAAAACTCGTTTCGTGCATATTAGAAGGACTAAGTTTGTTGCGACTTTCTCGAAGGCTATTCATTAGTTACAAAAGAGACGAATCTTCAACTGTTGCGATACAGTTGTTTGAGCAACTAGAAAAAAACGGCTTTGATGTTTTCCTTGACACACATAGTATTCGGCCCGGAGAGCCATTTCAAGAGGAACTTTGGCATAGAATGGCTGATACAGATGTAGTTGTTTTATTAAATACACCTGGATTTTTAAATAGCAATTGGACAACGCAAGAGTTGGCTAAAGCGAACTCTATGTCAATTGGTATTTTGCAGGTGATTTGGCCATCGCATAAACTTGAAAGAGATGCAGAATTAAGTATCCCTCTTCAATTAAGTGATTCCGATTTCGGGAACAAAATCTTTAAAAAAACAACGAGTTATCTGAACCCAATCACAATTTCAAATATCATTAGCCAAGTTGAATCGCTACGGGCAAGAAGTTTAGCGTCAAGACAAGACAATATTATTACTGAATTCATTGCATCATCTAATCGAGTTGGCAAAAAGGCTGACTTGCAATCGGAAAAATTCATCACAATTAAACGAAGTGATGGTAAAGAATTGGTGATTATTCCAACAGTTGGTGTTCCGCAAGCATTTACCTACAACCAATCCGAAGAACTAGTAGTGAGAATTAAATCTAAAAATGTTGCAGGTGCATTCTTACTTTTTGACCATAGAAACATTAGAGAAAAATGGATTAAACATTTGGATTGGTTAGACAATTATCTTCCAGTAAAAACAATTAAAATCGTTAAAGCAGAAGAATGGCTAAAGACAATTTAAATAAAGTGTTTTTGTCTGCAAGTATTCCTTATCCAGACAGAGATAAGAAATTCTATGATACTGCTGATATTGTTTCTATAAGAGATGCAGTTCGCGCATTGGCAACTGTTGTAATTCCGAAAGCTCATTTGATTTGGGGAGGCCACCCTTCTATCACACCCTTAATAAGGTTTGTATTGGAAAGAATGGATATTGATTTGAAAAAGCATGTTACATTATATCAATCATTGTTTTTTGAAGACAAATTTCCGAAAGATAATTTTGCTTTTGAAAATATTGTCTTAACACCAAAAGAAGAGGGCTTAGTCGAAAGTTTGGCAACAATGAGAAAATCACTTATAGAAGATAATGAATTTAAAGTTGGAGTGTTCATTGGTGGCATGGAAGGTATTAATGATGAATATGAAATTTTTGTAAAAGCACATCCTGAAGCAATTATTCTTCCAATGGCAAGTACTGGTGCCGCTTCCAAATTCCTCTATGACAGATTTGAACAAAACCTAGACAAAAGACTTTTGAAAGATTATGCTTATATGGCCTTGTTTAGAGATTTTTTAAAGGATTTCATTTAAGATAAATAGATTAAAAATACAGCAATCAATTAATAAAATAAATATGGCCATTAAAAGACAAATTTTCTACAGTTTCCATTATGGGAATGACGTAATGCGTGTGCAACAAATTAGAAACATCGGAGCATTAGAAGACAATAAGCCTGTTTCAGCCAATGATTGGGAAACAGTAAAAAAAGGAGGGAACAAAGCAATTGAAAAATGGATTGATGATAACATGAGTTATAAAAGTTGTGTTGTTGTCCTCATAGGTGAAGAAACTCATAAAAGACCTTGGGTAAAACATGAAATAAAGAAAGCTTGGACAGATGGCAAAGGATTGGTTGGAATACATATACATAACTTAAAAGACCCAAAAACTGGAAAATGTTCTAAAGGAACAAATCCGTTTGAACAATTCACTTTTAAGGATGGCACAAAATTATCATCTAAAGTGAAATGTCATTCCCCTAGTGTAGCAAGTGCGTATAATGACATAAAAGAAAATATGGAGGAATGGATTGAACAGGCAATAGCTGCGAGAAAATAAAACCCAGCCGATAACAAGGGCTAAGAAAACATAGGAGTTTGGTGGCTATCGGAAGTTCAGTACTTCTAGAAAGTCCGCTAATCCAAAATTTTGATAATGAAAAAGGGAAGTAAATTATAAAAATATTTGGCTTGGCTAATGAGAGAACTGAAAGGGTAGCATTTAAAACTCCCCTACGTTTATTAGCCAGACGTTACTTCCCCGGTTTCAGCTGACTGCGTAACTCAAGGTAAAAATCTAGTGCTAATTCATGGGCGGTTCGGGTATCATAAAGGTCAACTTTATCCGCATAAGAATCCATAATCCTGTAATACCACCCCCATAAATCGTCACTACGATTTTCGAATCCCATAAGAGATAGAATCACAACTCCTAAATCGATGCAGAAAAGCGAGTGATCAAACCCAACACGGTCCAACTCCTTGGTAAATTTTGTTCCTTGCAATTCTTTTTTGATTAGGAATAGGATCAAATCCTGATTGGAGGATAATTTGAAAAATGGGAGATTTCCGACTTCTACTTTCATGACCCTTGAACTTTTCCATCTACACTTTGAACGATCAACGCTTTATACTCCTGTAATAAAGATTCATGTTGCTTAAGAAAATTTGAGTCAAGTAAAAGATGTCCTAAAAGTTTGTAAACTGATTTCAAGTTTTCCTTCAACAACTCATCACAATCATTGATTTGGATTTCTCCTAAAATGCCAAGCAGTCCTTTTTGATAATCATATAATTCACAGATTCCTGGGACTGATATGTTGACTTCTAATGTGTTTTTGTTTTGATTATATGAGACCATGTTTCAATATTTTATTGTCAATTATACAGAATAAATTGACAATAAAAAATAGATTTGAAGAGTATCTTCACATTAGTCATATTAATTCATATAATTATGCAGATTAACATGAAATTGAATGACAAAACTTGGAGTATATTTAGATAGAAAGGCAGTTAATAAATCACATATCTCTCGCAGAACAGGAATTAGCAAACAGAGGCTAAGTGAACTTTCAATAAACGAAGCCACCAAACTGCGAGCGGATGAGCTTTATCTGATAGCTCAAGCAATTGAAGCCAATCCTTGTGAACTACTTGAGCATGTTTGCGGTCATCTAAACTTAAGTGACGAGAGATAAAGGACCCTTATCGTGGCATTACCCCTTTCAACCAATCCTTCGTAAAATTTAATTGACATGCCCCTTTACCTTAAAATGTACAACAACCCTAATACACTTCTCTCATGACCCAACAACACTACGACAAGCTTGAGCGCATGTATCTTGGAGCCAATGTCAACACCCAAATATTTGATACGACTACAGTCCGGATTTCCGAAAGAAAAGCTGAAATAGGCCTTACCGTTACAGAAAAATATTTTCACGCCCTGGGTGCTATGCACGGGTCAGTGTACTTTAAACTTTTGGACGATGCCGCTTTTTTTGCTGTCAATTCTATTGTGACGGATGCCTTTGTGCTGACCACCTCATTCAATATCAACCTCATCCGGCCCGTAAGCAGTGGAAAGATCAAAGCCATCGGTCAGGTACGATTCGAATCCAAAAATATTTACACAGCTGAGTCTACATTATACAATGAGGCAGGCAAAGAAATCGCTTTCGGTACCGGCAATTTTGCGAAAAGCAAGATTGGATTGACAGAAGAAATTGGGTACAAATAGGTTGCTCTGCCTTACTTCTTCAACCAATCTTTGGTAATGCTATTGAGCGTGCGGACTTTGAAGTCGAAGTTGCCGTGTAGCTTTTCACGAATCTTGTTCATGTTTTGAAGCACCTCGTCGATCGTTTCCGGGATGGACTCATTCAGATATTCCTTGATACGCTTGGCCACAGTCGGTGACTTGCCGTTGGTAGAGATAGCGATTTTGAGGTCTCCTTTTTTCACCACAGAGCCGAGATAGAAATCGCACAGCTCAGGCTTGTCAGCCACGTTCACCATGAGTCCTCTGGCCTTGGCCATATCGCGGATCAATTCGCTCGTGCGGGTATTGTCAATGCCAACGATGACCAATTCTATGTCTTCCAGATCGTAGGGTCTGAATTCGCGTTCAATCAGTTTTACGTTCGGGTGATCTTTAGCCAGATCACGCACTTCATCGCTGATTTCTTTGGCCACCAGGCGAATGCTGGTAGAGGGACTATTTCTCAGCACCGAGGTCAATTTCTCAAGACCCACGTTGCCTCCTCCTACGACGAGAAGGTGGAGCTGTTCCAGTTTGAAAAATACTGGAAAAAGGTTATTACCATTTTTCATGATTGTGGGGTTTACTTAGATAAAACGATTTTATCTAATGTGCTGTTTAACTTTTCCTTACCTAAAGCTACTGTTTCTCCGATTACAATAATAGCTGGAGACCCGATATTATTTTTTAATGTTAACGCTTGTAGATTACTGACAGTTCCAATCACCATTTTTTCGTCAGCTCTTGAGCCGTTTTGTATGATCGCAGCAGGTGTTTCAGACTTGCCGTTCTTTGCGTAGATGTCTAATATTTCCGGCAACTTTTTCACTCCCATCAGGATTACACTCGTGGCAGACGACTTTGCGGCATGCTGAATGTCCGCAGACAATTGTCCACTTTTGGTGGTGCCAGTCATCACCCAAAAACTTTCATTGATGCCCCTTCTGGTTAGAGGAATCTGATTGAGTGCTGGCACAGAAATGGCGCTGGTGACACCCGGCACCAAATCTACAAGTAGCCCATGTTTCTCTGCGTACTCAAGTTCTTCATGTCCCCGTCCGAACACATAGGGATCTCCACCTTTCAATCTCACCACATGACCATGTTTGATGGCATGATCAACGATCATTTGATTGATCACATGCTGTTGATAGTGGTGCAGCCCTGCACGTTTGCCTACAAATACCTTTTTGGTATGGGGTAAACAAAAATCCAAAAGTTCTTCATTGGCCAATGCATCGTATAGGACCACATCTGCAGTCTTCAAAGCTTTGATACCTTTTAAGGTTATCAAATCCGGATCGCCCGGACCAGCGCCGACTAGTGTCAATTTTGGAACTTTTGGATTTTCCATTTTAGTTGTGTTTATGCTGGCTCTTCGACCAACTGATTCTTTTGTACTTCTTTGATTCGATCTAGAAACTTAGCCGCATCTTCCCGATAGGCAGTCGCAAATGCTGCTGAAGGTTCGTTTTGATTTATTCTCAAAACAAAATCCTTGAAGGAGCCACCAGTCAATCCATTGAAGTCCTGACCAAACTCTTCATCAAAAGCTTTCATGACACTGACTTGGTTATTTACTGTAATGCCCTTATCTACCAACAAGGCTTTAGCTCCATTGATAAATACAGTGTACGAATGATAAATAGCATCGGCAATATTTCCACCATCGAAAGCTTCCTGCGACCAGGTGTGCTTTTCTTCCGCCTCAAACATCAAGGTAGAGAATAAATCGATAATGACACCAGCACATTCACCCACTTCTGTCTCTACTTCAAATTGCTCGTCCTTACCCCAGTCAATGTAGTCTGAAGGTTGCAAGCTTTCCAGGTCCGCCAGGAATTTTAGCAGTTGATAAAAATAGTCCTTGCCTTGTCTTCTGAAGTAATCATAGTAGTACTCTCCTTCGTTTCCGTTTTCTTCATAATCATTGAATAAGACTCGAAGAACATCGGGCGTTCTCTTACTAGGTACCTTGATTACTTTCTCAGCGAGAAAGCCGTCACCATTGTTGCCTAGTCCGCCACCTAATAACACTTGTACAGCAGGGATTGTTTTTTTGTTTACTTTGTGTCTCAGCGAAGAACCATGGAACCCAATCGAAGCAATCGCATGCTGACCACATGAGTTAGGACAACCACTGATTTTGATGTGGAGATCATTGTTTTTGATCAACTCAGGATATTCTTTTTCAATCACTTTTTCAAGTTCGAGCGCTACTCTTGTGCTGTTGGAAATACCCAAATTACAAGTGTCGGTTCCCGCACAAGCCATGATATCACCTGTACTGTTGAACCCCGGATCAGCCAGATTCAAAGCATCCAATTCTGCGTAAAGCGATTTCAAGCTCTCTTCTTTCACAAATCGAAGGAGATAGCCCTGATTGACTGTCACACGAATATCGTCTGCTGCATATTTCAAAACTACATCACCGAAGGCGTGAGCTTTTTCCCAATTCATATCTCCGTTTGGCAATTTGATAGAAACACCGAAGTAACCTTCTTGCTTTTGCTCGAATACGTTGGTGTTTCTCCATGCTTCATATTTTTCCTGATCTACGATCGCCTTATCGGAGAAGACCGGGTTTTCCGGTAGCCTGGGCTGACCCAGTAAATTTTTAACCACATAAGACTGTGTGCTGAGTGCTTTTCTTTCTTCTTCCACCAATCGCATCACTTCGTCTATTCCGATTTCTGAAATCAAGAATTTGAAACGGGCTTTCATTCTTCTTTTTCTTTCACCAAAGCGATCGAATACGCGAAGTAGGGCTTCGGTGAATGGGATCATTTGATCTTCTGCTAAGAAATCAAAGGCCTTTTGTGCAGCCACAGGTTGTGCACCAAGGCCGCCACCGATCATCACTTTAAATCCTCGAATGTCTTTTCCTCCTTCTTTCTTCAGCTTCGGGATAAATCCAATGTCATGGATAAAAGAAATACCTGTGTCTTTTTCACTGGACGAAAATGAGATCTTGAACTTTCGGCCCATTTCCTGGCAAACCGGATTTCTTAAGAAATACTTAAACAGAGCATGTGCATAAGGAGATACGTCAAACGGCTCATCCTTATCAATGCCGGCTACTGGAGAAGCGGTTACATTTCTCAAGGTGTTTCCGCAGGCCTCGCGCAAAGTAATATCGTCTTGCTCAAGCTTGGCCCAAAGTTCCGGGGTACGATCGAGGCTTACATAATGCACTTGAATGTCTTGACGGGTGGTGGCGTGCAGATTACCTCCACCATATTCGTTGGAAATATCTGCAATTCTTCTCAGCTGCTTCACCGTCATTTTACCGAAAGGTATTTTGATACGAACCATCTGGTTGCCAGGTTGACGTTGTCCGTAGACACCACGTGCCAATCTCAGACTTCTGAATTTGTCAGGATCAATTTTTCCTTCACGAAAAATCTGAATTTTGTCTGCCAGGGCAATGATGTCTTTTTGGACGGTTGGGTTGTCTAGATTTTCAAGTTCCGTTCTAAAACTTTGCATGGTATATTCTGATTTTAGTCCAATAAAAAAGCCTCTCCTGATTTCTCGGGAGAGGCTTTTTAATGTTTTATTGTTATCTAATTAACTTCTTCTTATCAATAATTCATTAAATGTATATCTCCCGCTATATGAAAGCATACAGCAACAACACATCCAACAGATGTTCATTATTGAGATAGTATTTAATGTTGTCTTGTTCATTTCCTTATGTCCGGAAGTGTTTCCTTCAACGAGGTTTATCAATTCAGGGTTCAAAGATAGAAGGGAAATTTCTTTCAACGTCTGTTTTTGACAAAAAGTGAATCGCTCGGTTAATTATTTAACAAAATCGCAACAGAACGTGAGATTTATTACCGAATGTGCAAGCCATGATTTTTTTAAGCTGAGATTTGTATCAAATATCATTGGTACGAGTAGGGTTGATGAGCAACTCCTCGTCCCATAGTTGACATCAGTTAAAATTCGCTACTATGAACCTGAAAGTCTTATTTGTTTTAATCGGTTGTATATGGGGCCAGCATGCATTAGGTCACGAACTCAATTTTGGACTCTTCGACTTGTACGAAAAGGAAAATTTGTTTTACATGGAAATCCGCCTGGACAAAGTCAATACCTTGAAGGCGATTGGTATAGATGACTACAGTCAAAATATACAATCACTGCAGTGCGAGCTGACGGAATATCTTAATGAAAACATCGAGCTCCAAATAAACAACATGAAGACTTGGCTCAAGTACACGGAAATTTCTTCAACTGAGGATGTGGTGGTGATTTTAGCGAAAGTGATTGCCCCACACCAACCCGTATCTGAGATTCAAATCCGTAACACGATTTTGCTATCCGAAGTGGATACACAGACCAATATCATAAAAACATATTTTCACGAAAGAAATAGGTCCTTTCGCTTGAACGCCGACAGGACATCAACTTTAATCAAATATTAGCAATGAAAAATTTAATTAATCAACAGATATTGTATGCTCTTTTCTTACTGAGCATCGCGTTTGCTTGTACTGAGGATGAACCCGGAAGTACGAATAATTCCCCAACCCTCTCAGAGTCACTTGGAAATTTGTCTCTGGCAACCGGATTTGAAACATTTGACATTTTGTTGTCGGACGTGTTTACTGATGAAGACGGTGATAATATCACGCTTACCGTTGAGTCAAGTGATGAAGAAGTAGCGCTGGCTGAAATCAATGGACAAACGCTAACCCTTATCGAGGTGGGAAATGGATCTACTACCATCTCTGTGACTGCAACAGACGTAGATGGAGGTAGCGCTACAGCTCAATTTACTCTAAGTATCGGGGACAATAGTTCTCCTACAGTGGCTAACGCAATTTCGGATCAATCTTTAGATGCCGGATTCAGTGCTGCTACTGTTGAGTTGGCCAATGTCTTTAATGATGCAGATGGTGACAATCTGTCGTATGCCGCTTCAAGTAGTGATCAAGCTGTAGCTACGGTAAGTATCACAGGAACTACGCTTACGATCACTGAGGTGTCTGCCGGAACGACGAACGTGACAGTGACTGCATCAGACCCAAGCGAAGCTTCTATTTCGGATGTTTTCAAGGTGGAGGTTAGTGAGACAATTTCCGCAACTGATATTTTTACTTTTTCCAATCAGGACGGAAATAGTCTGACCATAGACTCATGGACGGCAGTTGATGGTGCAGATGGATATGCAATTGTCATCAATACAGAAGATAGTTTTACTAATCTTACCAATGGTGAAAACGATCCGGCAAGTACCAGCTACAATGGAGTTGGAGAGCAATTAATTTATAATGGAACCTCCATCTCACCTTTGAATATTACGATTTTGGAAGTGGAGAAATCTTACTATTTCAAATTAGTTCCATATACGGGAAGCCACGTCTATGACAATCAATTAGACTCAGAAGAGGGAACTACAACTACATGCTCCTATTCAAGTACCAGCATAAGCCAAGTTTGTTTTTCAATTAGCGGTGACATAAGAACCATATCATCCAATCAATACCCAAGTCATGCTGTGGGTAGCTTCCCTAATGCGGATCCAACGGCCATTGAATCTACTCATGGTATAGATTTGACTCCTGAGAAGGCTGGCAGTATTACTTACGTCTATGATGAAACAGGAGGGCCTACTCCATCAAACGACAAATTTTATCAATTTGGTGTTGCCGTGAATGGGATAGAATTTCATCCTATGGGACTGAAACCATGGGAAAACCCGGATACCGGCGAGGAGAATTGGGAATGGCAAGCCAAAGTAACGGAAGAGGATGATACCGGATTAGATGCGTATGGAGCACACGTCACATCAGCTGGTAACTACCATTATCATGGAGATATTGTAGCGTTGGCCGATGAAGAAGACGGTAGCAGACATTCATTGATTTATGGGTTTGCCGGAGATGGGTTCCCTATTTATTACAAGTATGGTTATACAGATGAAAATGACCCAACATCAGCGATCAAAGAGCTTAAATCCAGTTATCAATTGAGATCAGGAAGCCGACCTGGTGACGGTACTACGGCTCCGGATGGAACCTATGACGGGTTTTATATTCAGGATTTTGAATACATGGCCAATGTCGGAAACCTCGATGAATGTAATGGACGCACCGGTGTGACACCTGAGTATCCTAATGGGACCTATTATTATGTTATTACTGCTGATTTCCCTGTTACCCCAAACTGTTTTGTGGGCACGCCAGATGATGAATGGAAAATAGGAAAATAGGATAAATTAGAGAATAAAGGTTAACCAAGCCACTGCTTAAATGCAGTGGCTTTTTCACTGCTCACTACAATTTGTTCTTCATGCTCAAAATTGGTTTCCACCAGTAGTTTACTCTTTCCAAATTTATGGATTGCCTGAATGGCGGCATAACCTAGGATGTATTGTCTATTAGCCCGGTAGTACTTTTCCGGATCCAGCTCTTTGATGATTTCGTCAAGCGTTTGGTCCATTAGATATTTCTTTCCTCCCTTGGTAAGTAGGTAAACCAAACCAGATTTGGCCATAAAACAGCTGATGTCTTCTGTTTCTACTGACATCATTTTTTCACCCATTTTCACCAGAAATCTTGATTTAAATTTCCGATCGTCCAGGCGAATATTTTTAATCAACTCTTGAATTGAAGGTGGCGGTGTATCGGAAAACTGGGATTTCAAATTTCGATACTTTTCCAAACTACGCAACAGATCTTCTTTGTTGATGGGCTTTAGTAAATAGTCAATACTATTGACCTTAAAAGCCTTCAGCATATACTCATCAAATGCCGTGGTGAATATTATAGGCTTGGTAATCTCAGTCTGCTCAAAAATTTCAAAACTCAAACCATCGCTTAGCTGGATATCCATGAAAATCAAGTCGGGGCATTGGTGATTGTTCAGCCATTTGACAGCTTCTTTTACACCATCAAAAACTTCTACTATTTCGATAGACTCATCTAGTTCTTCCAAGAGCTTTTGCAATCGACGAAAGGCGGGCGCTTCGTCCTCAATGATCAATACCTTCATAGGCTAATTCTTTTGAAAACTCTATTTCTGTTAGCATTTCGATCAAAGGCACTGCTACCATGTAATTTTTTTGAGATTCGATCACGTCAATTTCCCGATTGCCCAAAAATTGATATCTTTTTTTGATGTTGGCCAGTCCGGTTTTCGTGGATTTCTCTAGTGTATTTTTCAATTGCAAATTGTTTTTTACCACAATGACTTCTCCTTTGTCTACATATATTTCAATATGTAGAGGAGCCGTCTTTGAGACAATGTTGTGTTTGATAGCATTTTCAATTAGCATCTGAAGTGTAAGAGGGGCAATGAACAATTTTTCATGTTCTGGTTTGATGAAAAAATCAACATTTAGGTTTTCTGGATAGCGCATCTGCAGCAAAAAGACATATGATTTTGAAAATTCCAATTCTTCCTTAAGACGAACCAGTTCCTTCTCTTTGTTCTGAAGGATATAACGGTATACTTCTGACAAAGTCTGCGTAAAGTCGATAGCCGACTTTTGGTCTTCCGCTATTAATGTGGTGAGGGTATTCAGGCTATTGAAAAGGAAATGTGGGCTCATTTGATTTTGCAATACTTCGAATTGAGTCCGGATTTGTTGGTTTTTGAGTTGTTCGTTGAGTGCGAAAGATTCTTTCCATTTACCAAAAAAATACGTGCCTTCATAGATCGAAGAGACCATAAAAGCAGCAACCATGTTGATTTCTGAATGTGAAAAAATGGTTTTGAGCTGTGCAATTTCAGCCCACGTATGAATGCCTAAGACCAATCGAATAATATTTGGTGCAATAATCAAAAATATAGTTACGACTAATGAGGTGATGATTAGACGCTTGGCGGTCTGCTGAATATCTGGGTACTTTCTCCTCAACGAGAAAATGATCATTGCCGCACCGTTCCATAATACTGCTGTAAATACGGTTGAGACTACAAAATTTTCTAGTAGAGGCTTATTAGCGTGATTACCTGCTTTGACAATAAAGGTCATGATGAGCCCTAAAACAGGAATACCCACCCATCGAATAACTTTTTCACTTGGCCATTTCCATTTCATAGTACAATAATATAAGGTTTTTGATCATGCTCGATACATACGGCAGTTGAACCGTGAATTTCTCTGAATGAACCCGGACATTCCCCAATTAAGATAATAATCAAAACACGAATTTTTCATCCTTGAAATTCCCCGGTTCATATTGAAAATTTCCCAACTCGGTCATATTAAACCCCGAGAATGTTAACCCTCACTCTAATTTCGAGTCTATAATGAAAATTCAAAATCAGAAACCATGAATAAGAAGTTAATCATAGTGCTCGGAATGCTGGTGGCTCTTCTCAGTTTGAAAGCTACGGCTCAAACACAGACCGTAAAAGGGCAAATACTCGATGCCCAGGCGGAGTACCCTTTATTTGGAGCTACAGTTGGCCTGATTGGCTCCGATCCTTATCTAGGAACAGTAGCTAATATGGATGGATATTTTAAGTTAGAAAATGTTCCAATCGGAAGGCAGACGTTGATTGTTCAGTACCTCGGATACAAAAACCAAACGATTCCTAATGTACTGGTCACGACAGGTAAGGAAGTCATACTTAACATCAAACTTGAGGAATCTGTAGAGAAGCTCGAAGAAATAGTAGTTACGGCAGATGCCAATAAGGACTTACCCATCAACGAATTGGCGAAGGTGAGTGCCAGGACCTTCAGTTTGGAGGAGGTCACCAGATTTTCGGGTGGGAGAAACGATGTAGCGAGAATGGCGGCCTCATTTGCCGGTGTAAGTGCGCCAGATGACTCAAGAAACGACATTGTAGTACGGGGCAATTCCCCCAGTGGCTTGCTATGGAGAATAGAGGGTATGCCGGTAGCTACGGTAAACCACTACAATACAATTGGTTCCACAGGAGGCCCCGTTAGTGCGTTAAATACAAACTTGCTGAGAAATTCGGATTTTATGACTGGTGCTTTCCCGGCGGAATATGGCAATGCTAATGCTGCTGTTTTCGATGTGAATTTTAGAAACGGAAATACCGAAAAATATGAGTTTACTGGTCAGTTGGCAGCTTTTTCAGGATTAGAGTTTATGGCCGAAGGTCCTCTCAAAAAAGGAAATAATTCATCCTTTGTAGCTTCTTACCGATATGGAATTGCACGATTTGCTGCCCCAGGCACAAGCGCCATTCCTATTTATCACGACTTTTCATTCAAGGCTAACCTCGGAGATTCCAAGATTGGAAGGTTTGAGATCTTTGGATTAGGCGGCTTAAGCAGCATCGATTTTTTTGGAGATGAAATAGATGAAACAGATCTTTTTGCCAATCCGAATGAGGACGCCTACGTGAATAGCGACCTGGGTGTATTAGGGCTCTCTCATTTGCTTCGACTCAATAAGACGACTTATTTAAAAACGATTCTGGGAGTTTCGGCGACTGCTAACACGTATAATCAAGATAATCTTATAAGAGATTCGGATGGCAATACCGTTTTGAAATATAGGTCGACCAACGTGGACAATACCGAAATCAGATACAATTTATCTTCCACCTTCAACAAAAAATTTAATGCAAGCTGGTCACTAAGAGCAGGGGTTGTAACTGAATTATATGATGCTAATTTCTTTGTGGAAGATAGAGACAATCAGGCAGGGATTCCAGACACAGATGCTGATGGAGTTCCGGATTATTATCGTTTGATCAGAGATTTCAAAGATCAATACACCGTTTCTCAGGGATTTGCTCAGGCAGAATACAATGTAACCGATGAGTTGAGTATCACAGCTGGTCTTCACAGTCAGTATCACAGCTACACGGAGTCTACAGCATTGGAACCACGAGCGGCCATTAGCTGGCAGTTCGATCCACGTCAAAGGCTCAGCCTTGCTTACGGCCTACATGCTCAGGCGGTGCCAAGCCCAATCTTGTTTTATGAAGAAGAAGTAAGTGCCGGGGTCTATGAAAAAACCAATGCGGACCTTGGATTTACGAGAAGCCATCACGTTGTTCTCGGTTATGATAGAAATCTTGGCCCCAGCTGGCGGTTGAAAGCAGAGACCTATTATCAGTACATTTTTGATGTACCTGTGGAACGTACGCCGAGTAGTTATTCGATTTTGAATGAAGGAGCCGATTTTGTATTTGAGGAGAAAGGCTCACTGATCAACGATGGTATTGGGAGAAACTATGGTGTGGAGGTGACTTTAGAAAAGTTCTTTAGCAATAACTACTATATGCTGATGACGACCTCTCTTTTTGATTCAAAATATGAAGGTAGCGATGGGATTGAAAGAAGTACTGCTTTTAATAATCACTTCGTATACAATATCCTTTTCGGAAAGGAATGGAAATTTGGAAAGGGTCAAAAAAATGCCTGGACGTTCGATACCAAGCTGACCACTTCAGGCGGTAAGCCTTATACGCCAATTGATTTGGATGGCACTCGAAACAATGCAGGTGATGAGGTAAGATTTGAAGACGAGGCTTATACCATGAATTATGGCGATTACTTCAGGTGGGATGTGAAATTTGGAGTTCGGATCAACAGTGCCAAGAAGAATGTGTCGCACCAGTTTTTCGTGGACTTACAAAATGTCACCAACCGGAAAAATGAATTTGTGAAAAGATACAATGAAGTGACTGATCAGATCAATGTGGTTGAGCAGATTGGGTTCTTTCCTGACATTTTATACAGAATACAGTTTTGAGGACTAGGTTTATGGATTGGAGCCTGTCGGTTTTGTGCTGACAGGCTTTTTTTATTCTTTCTGGCCGGTAGGGATGAGGCGGGACTGACCTTTTATATATTTGAAGAACAAATATTACATTCAGTTCATTATGAGAGCTACAATCCTACTTATCATAACCTTTCTCATAGTTTTTCCTGGATTCTCCCAGGATAGCTTGGTTTTGCGCAACAATAAACGTATTCCTTACTCAAGGTTGGCCATGTTTAACGGCGAGGTTGAAATAAAAAATGCAGAGACCAAAGCGTTCGAAATTTACCCGTGCGATTCAGTTTACGGATATAGTGAAGGAATGAAAGAGAGAACTTACTTCCTGAAAAAAAATCCGGAGACTGACGAGAAAAGTCATCTATTTTTGAGCCGGCTCGAAGTAGGGAATGTTTCAATATTTGAAGGGACAGGTAACAATCAAAGTCTATATGCGGAAAAGGATGGTAGATTAGAAAAAATACTAAGTGTCACAGATTCTAAATCGCTGAAGGCCGAGAGATTAGAGGGTTTCAAGTCATTTGTTCAGGACGATGATGAGTCTCTTTCTTACATTGCGTCATCCAGTTTCAAATTGAGATGGAAAGATATCATTACCGTAGCGCAGTACTACAACAAGCGAAATTTTAGGGAAAGAACCCCATCCCCCAATGATGTTCTGGGAGCAGTTTATTTATATCGGACTCAATTTCAGAAAACCAAAGAAGGCATAAAAATTCGCCTCAATGGGAAGAGTCATGATTTGTATATTGAAGATTACATCATACTTGATTTGCCCGTTGACTACGCAAGTATGCTCAGCCTTAGAGATTCAGAGGTGAAAAACACACATGTGATTTCGGGAGAGCTGGAAGAACAATTTTTCGAGGTTTTGTATGATTCAAAGACCAACACTTTTAGATTTGATAAAAAGGGAGGAACAGAACTACAATTTGAATTTTACAAAATCAAAGATAAGGTGGGCAAGAAAATCTCACATGATTAATTAGTTTATGATAAAATCAGAGGCACTTATTTATCAGGATCCTACGTCAGGGAATACATTCGAAGGAGTGATCTGCTGGGATGAAGATCTTGCGGGACAGAAACCAGGTATACTAGTTTCCCATACTTTCAAAGGGCAGTCGGATTTTGAAATTGGTAGGGCACAAGAATTAGCCAAACTAGGATATGTGGCGTTTGCATTGGATATGTACGGTAAAGGTAAAAGGGCAACCGCACCAGAAGAAGCAGATGCTTTGATGAAGCCTTTTTTAGACAACAGAGGACTTTTACTAAACAATATTCTACTTGCTCTTGATACTTTAAAAAAACACCCTGAAGTTGACGAGACCAAGGTTGGTGGTATTGGTTTTTGTTTTGGGGGCAAGTGCATGCTGGACTTGGCAAGATCAAGCGCAGAGATCGGCGGTGTAGTCAGCTTCCATGGCATATATGATAAGCCTGGTATGGAGCATCAAGGAGATATCAAGGCGTCAGTGCTTGTGTTGCATGGATGGGAAGATCCACTGGCTGATCCGGAAAGTACGGTGGCTCTTGGTCATGAACTGACTGAGAGAAATGCCGATTGGCAAATCCTGGCCTTCGGACACACAGGTCATGCCTTTACAAATCCGGCGGCTAAATTTCCAGAAAAAGGAATGTACTATAAGGAAACCTCCAACCGACGCGCCTGGCAAACCATGATCAATTTTTTTGAGGAGATTTTTGGCCGTATCTAACTACAATGAACCTGGCCATTTTTGATATAGATGGTACCGTTGTGAACTCGGTATCTGTTGATGATGAGTGCTTCATTCAAACCTTTATGGATTTGTATCAAATTGATTTATCAGGTGCTGATTGGAATGATTTCGAGCATGTGACTGATAGTGGATTGACCAATGAAATTTTTCTTAAACACTTAGACCGGTTGCCAACGGAAGGAGAGGTAAATAGAACCAAGGACTATTTTTTTGACCTTCTCACTTCAAGGGTGAGCGAATTTCAAGAAATTTCTGGGGCCTCAGAATTTATCGCCAGACTAGGCGCACAAAAAAAAGTATTGATTGCCTTTGCCACTGGAGGCTGGAGCAGGACGGCATATTTGAAGCTCCAATGTTTAAATATCAAAGTTATCGATTACATACTGCGATCAGCGGATGATCACTACAAAAGGACTGAGATTACAAAGCTAGCGATCCAAGCTGCCATAGAGCAATACGACATTAGACATGTGGATTCCATTACTTACTTTGGTGACGGTCAGTGGGATCTCAGAGCTTCTAAGGAATTGAATATCGATTTCGTAGGAATTGATTACGAAAACAATGGTAGGCTAAGTGCAAAAGGTGCGAAAAATGTAATTAAAAACTATCTGGATGTGGACGAAAAATTGATCATAAAAAAGGGCGGATTTTAAAATCCGACCTTGATATTAAAGTTATAGAGATTAATCCTCGATCTTCTCAGTAACAATCTCTTTGATATCCATCATCAACTTCTTTGCCATTGCGTCAGCTGTGTTTCTGGAATCGGATTCTGCATAGATTCGAATAATTGGCTCAGTGTTTGACTTTCTAAGATGAACCCATTCTTTGTCAAATTCGATCTTTACACCATCTTCCGTGTTGATTGGCTGCTTTTCGTATTTATTCTTCACCTCCTCTAGTACAAAATCAACATCGATTTCGGGTGTTAAATCAATTTTGTTTTTCGAAATGTGGTAGTTTGGATACATGGCTCTCAAAAGAGACGCTGATTTACCAAACTTGGCCAAATGAGTTAAGAACAAAGCGATGCCTACCAAAGCATCTCTCCCATAATGCAATTCGGGTAAAATTATACCTCCATTTCCTTCTCCACCTATTATGGCATTTGTAGCCTTCATTTTGTTTACCACATTCACCTCACCAACTGCGGAAGCTTCATATTGTCCTCCGACACGTTCGGTTATATCTCTTAGCGCTCTTGTAGAGGACATGTTTGAGACCGTATTGCCAGGTTTATTTTTTACAACATAATCGGCAATAGTAACAAGTGTATACTCCTCACCATAAGGTTCACCATTGTCTCCAACAAAAGCCAAACGGTCCACGTCAGGATCAACAACGATCCCAAGATCGAGATGCCCACTTTCAACCTCGTTGCAGATGTGAGTGATGTTCTCTGGAAGCGGTTCAGGGTTGTGCGGAAACAAACCATTAGGCTCTCCAAAAAAGATGTGATAATCCCTTACCCCAAGTTTCTCCAACAATTTAGGAATGGCAATTCCTCCAGTAGAGTTTACAGCATCCACTCCGATTTTAAAATTTCTATTTCGAATGGCATCGACGTCTACCAAATCCAATTCAAGGATTCGATCAATGTGATAGTCGATATAAGAATCATTTTGTTCGTATTTACCAAGATCTTTGGAGACAGTGAATTCGATTTCATCTGAATCTGCTAATTTTAAAATGTTATCGCCATCGGCCGCAGAAATAAACTCTCCTTCTGCATTCAAAAGTTTGAGTGCATTCCAGCCATTGGGGTTATGGCTAGCTGTTATAATGATTCCTCCACCAGCTTTTTCAGCAGGTACGGCCATTTCTACTGTAGGCGTGGTAGAAAGACCAAGGTCGATTACATCAATACCTAGACCTTGCAGGGTGCCCGCTGCTATTTTTGTGATTAGCTCACCCGATGGGCGAGCGTCTCGACCAATCACTATTTTATTGATTCCAGAATTTTTCTTCGCCCAGTACCCGAATGCTGCAGCATACTTTACTACGTCATTGGGAGTCAGCGATTCTCCTTCTTTGCCACCGATGGTGCCTCTGATTCCAGAAATTGATTTTATAAGTGTCATCTATTGATGTATTAGTTTTTAGGGTGCGCAAAACTAGACAAACCATTGAGATTCGAAAGTGTCTTTCGAAATTTTGCCTATGCTCCCGTGATTACGTTTTTAAATTCTTTTAGAAATGCTGGTTGTCGTTATTATCGACGAATTAAAATTTATTCATGACCTTATCAACTTCATTTTCAGGATTGCCGCATGAATCTCCTATAGCAACAGTCTTGCCACAGAACCCACATGCTTCGCCTTCTTTATTGAGATAAGGATTTTGTGAAGCACAAGTGCCTTTGAATTCCCCATTTTTCAAAAATATGAGACGTACGCTCATAAAAATGAAGAATATTGCCACAAAACCAATTCCTAACAATATTGTAGTCATATTTTCAAATGTTGAATGCAAATTTATACATTAAAGCCAATAGCTTTGTCATAAGTTCCACATTAATGATCAAGATCATTTTTCATGCCCATCGCAAAAAGTAAGCCAGATTCCAATCGTTCAGCCAAATTGGCCGCTTTTGACAGACTTTTGACTGTCATGGACGAGTTGAGAGAAAATTGTCCTTGGGACATGAAGCAAACAATTCAGTCTATTCGTCACTTAACAATTGAAGAGACCTATGAATTGTCAGATGCTATTTTGGAGAACGATTTGGAAGAAGTAAAAAAGGAAATCGGTGATATCATGTTGCACATGGTTTTCTACTCCCGAATCGCTTCGGAGACCAATCAATTTGACATTACTGATGTGCTTCACGGTATTTGTGACAAACTGATCCATCGTCACCCACATATATATGGTGATACTGAAGTCAAAAATGAAAAGGAAGTGAAAGAGAACTGGGAGAAACTAAAGCTCAAAGAAAAGGGAAATGTTTCTGTTCTGGGAGGGGTACCCAAGTCCCTTCCTGCCATGGTAAAAGCCATGCGTATTCAGGAAAAAGCACGAGGAGTAGGTTTCGATTGGGACAATCAGAACCAGGTCTGGGATAAGGTGCATGAGGAATTAGTCGAGTTTAGAACCGAAGTTGAGAACAATGAAAAAGAAAAAGCCAGAGATGAATTTGGCGATCTGCTGTTTTCTTTAGTTAACTATTCCCGTTTTGTAGATATAGATCCGGAAGAAGCTCTGGAGCGTACCAATAAAAAATTCATCAAAAGATTTCAATACCTTGAATCCGAAAGCAAAAAGGACGGTAAAACTATGGGAGAAATGACCTTGGAAGAAATGGACAAGTATTGGGAGAAAGCTAAGAATCAATGAGTCAGTTAAACAATGAGTTAATTGAGCACTGAATTAGTGATATAATGAGGCATTAAACCATTAAACCATTGAACCATTCGATCATTAAACCACTAAATCATTGAAAACATGAAACCGAACATTAGAATAGGCTATGGCTACGATGTGCATCAACTGGCAGAAGGGCAGCCATTTTGGCTCGGAGGTATAGAAGTACCCCATACACATGGAGCGGTTGGCCATTCAGATGCAGATGTGCTGATTCATGTAATCTGCGATGCTTTACTTGGAGCGGCCAATATGAGAGATATAGGCTTTCATTTTGCCGATACAGATCCAAAGTTCAAAGGTATTGACAGCAAAATTCTTCTTAAAGATGTGATGAATCTCCTTCGTGACGAAGGCTATGAGATTGGCAACGTAGATTGTACCATTTGTTTACAGCGCCCTAAGGTCAATCCGCACATCCCACAAATGAAAGCTGTGCTAGCCGAGGTAATGGGAATGGAAGAAGAGGATGTTTCTATCAAAGCCACCACAACTGAGAAACTAGGGTTCGTGGGTAAAGAGGAAGGCGTATCTGCTCACGCGGTGGCTCTAATTTATAAGAATGTCTAACATCAAGGTCATAGAAACCCGGGATGGGTCATCTTCACTCCTTATTCCAGAAATGAATGAGACTTATCATTCTACACACGGGGCAATTACAGAATCGGAGTATGTTTTTCTCAAAATGGGACTCAATCATTTTAGGGAAATGCATACGGATCAGAACGAAATCAGGATTCTTGAAATAGGCTTTGGCACAGGGTTGAATGTTTGGCTCACGGCCTTGGCAGCTATGGATTTTGATTTGAAGATCAAATTCGTATCTATTGAAAAATTTCCCTTGGAAGCCAATTTGGTCAATCAATTAAATTATAGAAACAAGAAGGGAACTGAGGCGGAAGAAATTTTTGACCAGATTCATTCTTCCGGTTGGGGTAAGGAGCAGGCAATCACCGATCAGTTCTCACTGATAAAAAACAAGTCTGATCTATTTGATTTTGATACCCCTGCTCAATCTTTCGATATAGTTTACTTTGATGCATTTGCCCCCTCCAAACAGCCAGAGATGTGGTCTCTGGAAATCTTGAACAAAATGTTCGACTTGCTCGATGAAGGAGGCGTATTCGTAACATATTGCGCACAAGGTCAATTCAAGAGAGATTTGAAATTGGCTGGTTTTGAGACAGAAGAACTGGAAGGTCCGCCAGGAAAGAAAGAGATGACTAGAGGTACTAAAAAGACTTTTGGCGTTTAACTCATCGAAAATAAATTAACAAAACACAGGATTAGTTTCACAACAGGAGGGTTTTTTTATATTTGCTAACACCAACTGGTAAAGGGATAAGCCATATATGAGGATTATAATAGCAGGTGCAGGGGATGTTGGGTTTCATTTGGCCAAACTTCTGGCCTTTGAATCGCACGATATTAACATCATCGATATGGATGATGATAAGTTGCAGTACATTGCCAATCATTTGGACGTCCAAACCACGAAGGGCAACTCCACTTCTTTTCGAACACTGGAAGAAGCTCAAATAGCAAAAGCAGATCTCTTGATTGCCGTCACTGAGTCTGAAACCACAAACATTTCGACTTCTATCATAGGTAAGAATCTGGGAGCTCGCAAGACCATAGCTCGAGTTACTAACACGGAATATCTGCACAAAAAGGAAATATTGGATTTAAAGGATATTGGCATTGATGAGATTATTTCTCCTGAGTCCTTGGCGGCCAAAGAAATTAAGCGTTTGCTTAAGCAAACGGCACTGACAGATTTATTTGATTTTGAAAAAGGAACCTTGTCTTTGGTAGGTATTACTATCGATGAGCATTCCGAACTCAACGGTAAGACGCTTGTCGAGGCCGCCTATCTCAACCCTGACCATAGTTTTACAACGGTTGCTATTCTTAGGGACAGGGAAACAATCATTCCACATGGCGATAACAAGTTTCTTAACAATGATCACGCGTATTTCATTTGTCAGCCAGATGGAGTGGAACGAGTATTGGACTTAGCCAAAAAGCAAAGTGAGGATATTCGGAACATCATGATTCTCGGTGGAAGTAAGATTGGAATTCAAGCGGCACTTCAACTTAGTAAAAGATATAATATCAAGCTAATAGAAGAGGACAGAGATAAGTGTTTTGAGCTGGCGGATATGCTACAAAATACCATGATCATCAATGGAGATGGACGCGATGTGGATTTACTAAAGGAGGAGGGTATTGATGATATGGATGCCTTTATTGCTGTTACTGGAAATTCAGAAACAAACATAATTTCTTCCTTGGTGGCTAAGAATCATGGCGTGGGCAAAACCATATCGCTGGTAGAGAACATGGACTATATCCACTTGTCTCAAAATATTGGTGTGGACACAATGATCAACAAAAAGCTCATTGCGGCTAGTTTCATCTTCAGATATATCCGAAAGGGGCAGGTGGTAAATATGACCACAATTCACGGAGTTGATGCTGAGATATTGGAGTTTGAAGTTACGGAAGGCTCTAAAATTCTTGATCATGAGTTGAGAAATCTGAATTTCCCTCAGTCAGCCATCATTGGTGGTGTCATCAGAAATGGACGTGGACATATTGCAAGAGGAAATTTTCACTTTGAGGTCAAAGACAGAGTTGTTGTTCTGACTCGTTCTGAGTGCATCCGAAAAGTAGAAGCATACTTCAAATGAGATTTAATTATAAAGTCATCATCAATGTACTAGGACTGCTTTTGCTCCTCAATGGTGCCTTTATGATGCTTTGTATCCCTTTCAGCTTACATTTTAAAGATGGAGATTTGATTCCATTATTAAAATCAGGAGGTATTACCATGTTAATCGGGTATATCACTTTTGCATTTACACGAAAGAACAGATCCAAAGAACTTAAGAAAAAGGACGGCTACCTTATAGTCACGCTAGGATGGCTGACCATGTCAGTTTTTGGAACCTTGCCCTATATTTTGAGCGGGTCAATACCCAATTTTACAGATGCGTTTTTTGAAACTATTTCAGGTTTTACCACGACGGGGGCCACGATTCTCACGGATATTGAATCTATAGATAAGGGAATCTTATTCTGGAGAAGCTTGACGCAATGGATTGGTGGAATGGGAATAATTGTGCTTGCAGTCGCCATTTTGCCTATTTTGGGGATTGGTGGTATGCAGCTTTTTGTGGCAGAGGCACCTGGAATCTCCCCTGACAAACTGAAGCCAAGAATTACCGAAACCGCAAAAAGGCTATGGTTGATATATGTAGGATTAACGCTGACGGAAATGTTGTTGCTCTGGATCGGCGGAATGACATTTTATGATGCTATCAACCATGCCCTGACGACTATGGCCACGGGCGGTTTTTCAACAAAGAATGCAAGTATTGCCCATTTTCAGTCACCCTTTATCCAATACACGATAACAATTTTTATGTTCCTGGCAGGCACGAATTTTACCCTTACCTATTTTGGTCTGCATGGCAAGTTCAAGACAGTATATAGAAATGAAGAATTCAGGTTTTATTCCTCCTTTTGTATTCTTCTGACTGCAATTTGCGCAATTAGTGTTTATACTCACTCAGCTCATGGATTGGAGAAATCATTCAGGGACGGACTTTTTCAGGTTATTTCTATTATTACCACCACAGGTTATGTGACAGCCGATTATAGTCAATGGGCGTCATCAATTGTCGTTTTGATATTTGTAATGATGTTTTTTGGCGCATCAGCCGGAAGTACTGCCGGAGGTGTAAAAATTGTGAGACACATCGTATTGATAAAAAACAGCATACTTGAGCTTAAAAGGCAGTTGCACCCTTCAGCAATTATTCCTGTAAGATTGAACAAAAAGGCAGTGCATCGGGATATTACTTTCAATATTTTGGCCTTTATCATGATTTACATTTCCATTTTTGCAATTGGTTCGGCTATTATGGCTTGGGTTGGAGCAGATTTTCTTACTGCGGTTAGTTCTGTTGCCACCTGTCTTGGCAATATAGGTCCCGGCCTTGGAGATGTGGGTCCAGTGGACCATTTTGCCAATATACCAAACACAGGGAAATGGTTTTTATCTTTTTTAATGCTCCTTGGAAGACTAGAACTCTTTACTGTATTGATTTTACTTACGCCATATTTTTGGCGAAAAATATAACTAAGCATGACATCAATTCTTGAATTTATCATCTGGAGCCCAAGTCCAGAAATGTTTACTATTCCTGGTATAGACAGAGAAGTACGTTGGTATGGACTTCTGTTTGCTATGGGATTTATTGTGGCTCAACAGGTCATGTATTGGATTTTCAAAAAGGAAAACAAGAATCCGAAAGATGTTGATCAACTCACTATGTACTTGGTGATTGCTGTGGTGGTAGGAGCAAGACTCGGGCATTGCTTGTTCTATAACCCTGGCTATTATTTGAGCAACCCTCTTGAAATAATAAAAATTTGGGAAGGCGGATTAGCGAGTCATGGAGGAGCGATAGGGATGTTTATCGCACTATACCTCTACGCCAGAAAATATGGAGTGACCTACCTATGGATTTTGGATCGTGTGGCTATTGTCACAGTCTTGGTCGGTGCCTTTATTCGCTTTGGGAATTTTATGAATTCAGAGATCATAGGTCTGCCTACTGGTTCAGATAGTGGAATCGTATTTGCTCGAAGCGTCGAAGACATGTTTTTGAATGGAGATGAGCGAATTGAGGAGGTTTCTTTTGAAGAAGGCGGAAAAGCCGAAAGCGATAGTGCGGGCTTAGTACCAATAACCATTGTATTGGAATATAAGAGGGGTGTCGAATTAGATGACAATGCCTCCAAAAGCTTTTTTGAAAGAAACGTGCCCAATGCTTTTAGTCGCCCCAGTAGATTGCAGAAACATATATACCATAAAAAGGGTACCGTTATGCCTTATGAATTGTATAAGGAAGGAGGTACGCAGTATGCAAGAATTCATATACTCGGAATACCCAGACATCCGGGCCAATTATATGAATCTATGGCCTGTGTTTTGATGTTCTTGATATTGGCTCATGTGTGGTTCTATCATAGGAATCAGCTCAAAACCGGTTTTCTCTTCGGCTTTTTTATGACCATGCTGTGGTCCGAAAGATTTATTGTTGAGTTCTTCAAGGAAAATCAGGAAGCATGGGAAGCCGATATCCCGCTCAACATGGGTCAGTGGCTAAGTATTCCATTATTCTTTTGGGGCGTTACCTTTATGATCAAGTATTGGGGATCTGAAAAGAAAAAGGCCTAAGAAGGCAATTTGTCGGCGTGATTTTATCTCTAACGAAAATAATACTCAAATAAACCGGAGCAAACTTCTGATGCGCCAATGTAAATACCCACACCGTAGGTAATGTGCTTTACCGAGAGCTGATTGATGGCAAAGGGCAATCCGCTAATATTTAAAATGCTAAATCCAATAGCCGTGATTATTCCTCCGGCTATTGACAAGGATAAATCTGGTGAAGCCAGCAATATCATAGCGCCAAGACCAATAATAACCAGACTAGTGATAAGTACCTTTTGTGTGCTCATGCTGGCGACTTTTTTACTAATTGCAAAAGCCAAAACAGCAGAAAGCCCTAGTAGACCGAAGGATATGTAACTCCCCATATCTCCTGATTCGGGAAAGATTGTTTCGAATCGAGCGGGAATATATTCGACCAAAAAGGCTTTTCCTACACCAAGTGCCAGACCTATTGTTAAAATCGCGATATAGCTTTGAAAACTTTGCGGTTTCACTTTTGCTTCCATCAATTCTTTTTTTCTGGATATGACCTCATCCGAGGATATTTTGTGAAAAAGATAACCACTTGCTGAGATCAATACTCCACCAACAATAAATGTAAGTGTATCACCAAAAAACTGAACAAGCCCTACCACCAATGGCTCCAAAGCATAGATTAATTCTGTGACTAAAAATAAAAAACCCATCACAATAGGAAGTTTTTGAGCTGGGGCAAAAGCCTCAATCATCGAATAGGCCGGGCTGATAAACAGATTCATGGATACCAACCAGAGAATTATCATATAAGGCAAAAAGGGTTTGAGTGCACCTACGGGTCCGGCACCAATTATTGAGGCTACGATCATGAAAATCATAGCTGTAGCCCCAATCCCTACCGTGAACAGGGTAAAAAACTTTCCGTTTTTACTCAAAAGA
The DNA here is from genome assembly GCF_039944555.1 of Reichenbachiella sp. GTDB lineage: Bacteria > Bacteroidota > Bacteroidia > Cytophagales > Cyclobacteriaceae > Reichenbachiella. The sequence goes on from NZ_JBDUYN010000004.1 coordinate 114,954, forward strand.
TAATCTGCTAAAAGTCCAGCCAGAGCAGGAATAAGCACCAGAATCAACGCTTTTGAAATAATCAAAAAGTCTGACAGGTGATCAAAACTGAAATTTTCTAATAGTATAGGTTGATATTCATGATAGGCTATCCAACTGATGACAACTGAAACATTTAATGCACCTAGACTAAAAATTTCGGGCCATTTGATATCGTCCGCCTTTGCTGTGATGGTACTCATGCTTATTATTTTTTGTTAAAATCGATAGAGATACGAACTGCGAACCCTCCTTGGATTTTTTTAAGTGAAAAAAACTATAAAAAGGACTGGCAATGACTGGTATGCTATATGATTGTTTCAATATACACCGTTATAAAAGCGAGTACAATCTTTGGATTCAAAAATTCATTTGTTGCTATATTTGTTCAAACAAAAATTTACATGCGCTACAAACTCACTTCACGAACTTTTTCATTAATTTTAATAGGGTTGCTACTAAGTTTTGGCTCATGTAAGTCGTCTCATTATCCTAAAGAGAGAAAACCAAGGAAGATCAAGAAAGGCAAGCCAATTCCTTGCCCAATAAAAGACTGCTAAAAGTCAAGAGCACCTTAAAGAATTATTGACTCATTAACCCACTTGAGCTAAACATCTTATGAGAAAAATCATCATAGCCATTGACGGCTATTCGGCTTGCGGAAAGAGTTCCACAGCCAAGCGAGTAGCTGCAGCACTCAATTATGGATATGTAGATACAGGAGCGATGTACAGATCTGTTACTTTGTATTTCATCGAGCACTATATTGATCTAACTAATCCAAAGTCTGTAAGTAAGGCCCTTGACAACATAGAAATTACTTTTCATCACAATGAGTCTACAGGCCAAAACGAGACCTTTTTGAATGGATTGAACGTTGAAGCTAAAATTCGGGACATGGAAATCTCCCAAAAAGTGAGCGAAGTAGCAGCGATTCGAGAAGTTAGACTGGCCATGGTAAAGCAGCAGCAAAAAATGGGGAGATCGAAAGGTGTTGTGATGGATGGGCGCGATATTGGGTCCGTAGTGTTTCCCGAGGCAGAATTAAAGATCTTCATGAATGCTGATTTCGATGTTAGGGCAGAACGGAGACAAAAAGAACTTTTTGACAAGGATCAATTGGTCGATTTGGATGTAGTAAAAGAAAACCTTAGAAAGCGGGATAGGATTGACACCACACGAGAAGAGAGTCCTCTTATTCGACCCGAAAATAGCGTTGAGGTAGATACCACGCATATGTTTTTGGAAGAGCAAGTCGAGCACATCGTGCAATTGGCTACCACAAAGATGGTGGACTCGTAATGACCAGGAGTTTGCTCCTTATGGGTGTGCTTTTAGCCAGCTGTCAGCCAATGAGCAGACCAGAGGCAGCGAATCAAGATGTTCAGGAGTACATGGCTACCGAAAATCCAATTGTTGATGTTTGGTCTAGTATTGAGGTGAATACAGAAAAGCCGGATTTGGCAAATGCTGATGAAAACCTTTTCGGAAAGTTTTATAATGATCGAATAGAATTTCATATCATCGACGAACCTGACATTCAGCTTCACGATGCGGAAGTCAGTAAGATTACACTTTATTATATCGATGGTGTATTGTGTCGAAAGAAGTATGAACTTGATCGTGCCATTGCAGACGAGCTTGCCATCAAATACGGAGCCGTTTCATATAAGTCGCTAAATCATGCTACAGACTCGTTGGCTCGTGAAATGGGCATTGTACTCTCCTCAGCCAACGGTAATCGCTTCAATCCCTATTTGAAAAAGTATCAACTCCGATGGAAACTATCGGATATGTCTATTTATTTTCTTCATGAGGAAGATTCTACTGCGGTTATCAATCAATACATAGAAGAAATGGTTGAATACAGACAGCTGTACAAGTCTGTTCAAAAAGAATTGATATAATTTTGCATCAAATCTCGTTGTTGAAAGAATGAATATAGAAATCGACAAAAATTCTGGGTATTGCTTTGGTGTGGAGTATGCCATTGAAATGGCGGAAGATGAGCTCAATGAGAACGGACAGCTCTACTGCCTGGGAGATATTGTGCACAATCACATGGAGGTAGATCGATTGGCAGCTAAGGGTCTAAAGGTGATTGAACATGAAGAGTTGAAAAAACTACATGACTGCAAAGTGCTTATCCGAGCGCATGGCGAACCACCAGAGACCTATAAGATTGCCATCGAAAACAACATCGAGTTGATTGATGCATCATGTCCGGTCGTACTCAAACTTCAAAATCGAGTAAAGGGGTCATTCGACCAAATGGAAGAACGCGAAGGTCAGATTGTGATATATGGTAAGCCCGGACACGCCGAAGTCATAGGCCTGACAGGGCAAACCAAAGAAAAAGCGATTATTGTTATGGAAGATGAAGATCTCAATCAAATCGATTTTTCAAGACCTGTTACACTATATAGCCAAACCACCAAAAGCACCAAAGGCTTCTATCGTTTCAAGGAAATGATTGAGACTAGAATAGAAGCGGTCAAGGGAGAGGGATTGGAAGTCACTGATTTCAAAGCCAATGACAGCATTTGCCGACAGGTATCCAACCGAGAACCAAGTATGGAGAAGTTTTCGCAAAAGCATGATGTAATCATCTTCGTAAGTGGCAAGAAAAGTTCAAATGGAAGAGCGCTCTACGGTGTATGCAAGAATTTCAATGAACGAAGCTATTTCGTAGGAAGCGAAGAAGAAATTGACATTAGTTGGATCGAGCCTACAGATTCCGTGGGCATCTGTGGAGCCACCTCTACTCCGATGTGGTTGATGGAGCAAGTGAGAGATTTCATCCAATCTCAATTTGCTGCAGTCCCTAAATAAATGGCTTCAGCTTTCGGTCATGCAGTAGTAGCCATTGCTCTGGGTAAGAGTTTTTCTCAAAAACATATCAGTTGGCTAGTCATTTTAGTAGGTGTGATTTGCACCATTGTTCCAGACTTAGATGTAATTGCTTTCAAATTTGGTATACCTTATGAAAGTTTTTGGGGGCATCGCGGGTTTTCGCATTCCATTCTTTTTGCCTTACTTTTTGGAATACTGTGCGCTATTTGTTTTTCTCTTAGACGGTTTTCGTGGAAAGTCTTTTGTTTTCTTTGGAGCTTCTTTTTCTTGTGTACAGTCTCTCATGCGTTATTAGATGCTATGACTAATGGAGGACTTGGCGTCGCTCTATTTTCTCCCTGGGATGATACTCGGTATTTTCTCCCCTGGCGTCCTATTGCAGTCTCGCCGATTGGAGTGGAGAGATTTTTTTCAGAATGGGGGCTAAAGGTGCTTAGGAGTGAGGTACTCTGGATAGGTCTACCGTCCGCTGTGCTTGCAGTTGGTTCAATAGCAATTAGAAAGCTTTCGAAATAGGATTTACTTCTTATTCGTATTCATCTTCACCCCAACCGATATCTCTACTCCCTCCAATAGCACTTCGGCATCTGGATAATCGATGGTACGAGTTTCAACATTGCTTCCTACAGAGCCACCAGAGTATTCTCCAGTAATGGCTGCACCTGAAGTCCCGGATAGATATTGCACCTCCGTAGTAATTGAAAATTTACTACTGACATGAAAAGCAAATTCCACTCCCGTCATCCAGCCGAACCCGATTTTGTTTTCGACACTTAAGTCGGAATTGGCAACATCCCAATTCTCATATTCCCGAATAGCACGATCCATGTTGCCGTAGTTGATTCTTGGGGCTATATGGCCCATGCCAAAACCCCCCGCCAGCAACTTCACCGCGATAGCGTCCGAATCAATGGTCAAAGACAGCTGCAGCGGCATCAGTATTGACCAATGTGGCCCGGTAAGTGGTTTGTTGGCTTCAAAAGGAAGGCCTTTCATAGGTAAGCCTGGCATATTATATAAAGAAGCACCGGTTTCAATACCGAGCATACCCATACTGATACCAAGACCGCGAATCGATAGCGGACTGACAGGTACTGAGAGATAGCCATCTTTAGGAATTAATACGGAGGCCGAAATGCCTTGCGCTCTTGAAGAAAAACCGAGCAGCGTCATGGCGAGTAATGGGAGTAGAATTTTCTTTTTCATAAGATAAAAATAAAACAAGTCTACGTTATTGTTGCATCGCTTAATTCACTGCTAAGTGAATTAAGCGATGCAACAATCTCAACCTTAACAATGATGTCTTTGTGTAGGTAAAAGACCGAAGGAGGAGGTGTGTCAGCCGATGTTTCTTCGAATGTCAGTACCCTTTTCATGACGTACTTTTGATTGATTCTGTTTGACCCGTAAACTAATATCAATTCGCAATTTTTTTCTCTCCGCTTTCCATCCTCAAATACTTTTACGATAATTGCGCTCCTAGCCCATTATCATCAATTTTTTATTATTTTTGCCTCGTTTTATAAAACAGGACTTTTGCATTAAAATATGTCTCAGAATATAAAGCTTAAGAAGGGATTCGACATTAATCTCGCAGGAAAAGCTGAAAAAAAAATCGGAGAGCTCCCGCCAGTGGAGACTTACGCCATTAAACCCACAGATTTTGTTGGTATGAACCGCCCGAAACTTCTTGTGAAGGAGGGCGACAATGTGAAGGCAGGTACGCCAATCATGGTCGACAAATTGGTAGAAAACGTGATGTACTCCTCACCCGTAAGTGGTGAGATTGCCGAAGTGGTAAGAGGTGCTAAGAGAAAAATTTTAGAAGTTAGAATATTAGCTGATAAAGAGGTATCCTTCGAGGCGTTCGGTAAGCATGACGACGTGAAAGGTCTTTCAAAGGAAGCGGCTATCGACCAGATGACTAAAGGTGGAGTTTGGCCTAATATTATCCAGCGACCATTCGGTGTCGTGGCAGATCCAAACGACTCTCCCAAAAATATTTTTGTATCTGCATTTGATACACATCCCCTGGCTCCGGATATGAATTATACCCTGGAAGGACAGAAAAAGTACTTTGAGGCAGGAATCAGCATTTTGTCGAAATTGACAGAAGGCGAAGTTCATGTGAATATCAACGCTTCGGACTCCTCAGATTTCTTTAAAGGTTCTGAGGCACAAACGAACACCTTTACAGGCCCGCACCCTGCAGGCAATGTTGGCGTTCAGATTCATCATTTGGCACCGATCAACAAAGGTGAGGTTTCCTGGACAGTGCATCCCTATGGAGTAGCTCAGATTGGAAAACTTTTCCTTGAAGGAAAGTACGATGCGTCTAAAGTGATTGCATTAGCTGGTTCTGAAGTGAAAGCACCACAGTACTACAAAACTTATTCGGGAGCTGCGATCAGCAAGTTGATCGATGGTACCATCAAGGATGGTTATGTACGATACATTTCTGGTAATGTGTTGACAGGTAACCAGATCAATTCAACAGGTTATTTAGGTTTTTATCACCATCAACTGAGCGTAATTCCGGAAGGAGATTACTATGAGCTGTTTGGTTGGATTTTACCTACAACCAATCGATTGAGCTTTCACAGAGCTTTTGGTTTGTTGTCATTCCTTGGCGGAAAGAAAAAGGAATTTGTGCTCGACACGAATAATAGAGGCCAACACAGAGCATTTGTTCAGACTGGTGCCTTTGATAAGGTGACTCCAATGGACATTCTACCTACCTATTTGTTGAAAGCAATCCTCGCAGAGGATTTTGATGATATGGAAGGTTTGGGTATCTACGAAGTGATTGAAGAAGATTTGGCACTGTGTGAGTTTATTGATGTGTCGAAAAACGATGTGCAAGCCATTTTAAGAGAAGGACTAGATCTAGTAAAAAATAGTTAAGAATGAAGTTTATAGAAGACATATTTGCGAAGGTTCGCCCCAACTTTGAAAAAGGTGGTAAGTGGGAGAAGTTTTTCTATATCTACGAAGCGCATGAAACGCTTTTTCTGGCGCCCAACAGCACAACTGGTGCAAAAGGTGCTCAGATCAAAGATGCGATAGACATGAAGCGAATGATGATGACAGTAATCATTGCGATGCTGCCATGTTTACTTTTCGGTATATGGAATGCTGGTCATCAGCACTATCTGGCGGTTGGCGAAGTAGCTGATTTGGCTAGTGAAATTCTTTTGGGTGCAACTCTTGTTGTTCCAATCCTCATCGTTTCTTACTCTGTAGGTCTTGGCATCGAATTTACCTTTGCTACTATTAGAAAACATGAAGTCAATGAAGGGTTCCTGGTTACAGGGATGTTGATTCCCTTGGTGATGCCCCCTACCATTCCGTTGTGGCAGGTAGGATTGGCTACTGCTTTTGCAGTGATCATCGGAAAAGAAGCCTTTGGAGGAACCGGAATGAATATCCTGAATGTGGCCTTAACAGCCAGAGCTTTCTTGTACTTTGCTTACCCTTCTCAGATTTCAGGAGATGTTTGGTCCTACTTGGGAGGCCAGGAAGCCGTTGCAGGTTTTTCCGGAGCGACCCCTTTAGCGATTGGAGCCGCCGCCGTAGAAGGCAACCAATCTATGCTGAGTATGCTTGGCGAAACCTGGTCAACAGGACTGTATAGTTTCAACAACCTGTTTATGGGGATTATCCCCGGTAGTATAGGCGAAACCTCTACCTTAATGTGTTTGATTGGTGCTGCGATATTGGTCCTAACTGGTGTAGGCAGTTGGAAAATTATTTTTAGTGTATTTGCCGGAGCCTTTGTGATGGGTACGGTTTGTAATATGCTTGGCGTGAATGAATACATGTTGTTGCCAGCACACTACCATTTGGTTATTGGAGGGTTGGCTTTCGGTGCGGTATTTATGGCATCGGACCCTGTGACTGCAACACAAACAGAAACTGGAAAATGGATTTATGGATTCCTTATCGGAATGCTAACCGTGATCATAAGAGTATTTAATCCGGCATATCCTGAAGGAATTATGCTGGCGATTTTATTAATGAATGTATTTGCTCCACTGATTGATTATTATGTGGTGGCAGCTAACAAGAAAAGGAGGTTGAAACGTGCAACGATCTAATTTATACATAGTAATATTTTCCGCCATACTAACCATAGTATTAGGTGGATTGTTGTCTGGTACTTCAGTGGTACTGAAGCCATTGCAAGACAAACAGGTAGAACTGGACACCAAAAAGAAGATTTTGGGTGCGGTAATGGATATCTCCAATATCAAAGATCCTAAAGAGATCTTAGCGCTTTATGACAAAAGGGTAACCTCTACCGTGGTAGATATCAATGGTGACCTCATGGAGAAAGATGCTAAGGGCAATCCTTTGATCGCTGAAAAAATTGATTTCCAAAAAAACCATAACAAGTTCAAGAAGGATGTCAACGCCAGGCCTTACCCTGTATTTATGTACATGAAGGAGGACGGCTCTGGTGTAGATGCTTATATCTTCCCGATGTTCGGAGCGGGACTTTGGGATTGGATTTCAGGTTTTATTGCTGTAGATAGTGATTTGGTTACTGTTCGCGGAGTGGCCTTCGATCACAAATCGGAGACACCAGGATTGGGAGCACGTATTACTGACACTAAAGTTAGGTCGAGATATGAAGGGAAGAAATTATTCGATGCTGGCGGTGTGCTACAATCAGTAAATATGGTTAAAGGAGAGAAGGGGTTGCCACTGGATGACCACCACATAGATGGAATGTCGGGTGCAACGCTAACGGGCAAAGGTGTAAATGCCATGTTGAAAGATTACTTTGGGTTCTATGGAAACTTCATAGAAAAAACAAAAGCTGCAAACCAGCCCGTGGCGGAAGTTGTTGAACCAGTTGAGGAAGTAGAAGCTGCAGAATAATAAAGGAAGAAGTTGATTGGGGTTGCCCCATTTAAAAATATAATACAATGAGTACAGAAACTTTGGAACAAGCGATAGTTAAAGAGCCAGCAGAGCCCTTATTGTCGAAGAGAAGGAAGAAGTTCATCACCGATCCGCTAAATGATGACAACCCAGTTACCATCCAGGTATTAGGGATCTGTTCAGCTTTGGCCGTTACAGTCAAAATGGAGCCTACTCTGGTGATGTCTATCGCCGTTGTGTTTGTGATTGTTTTTTCTAATCTGATCATCTCAGTGATGAGAGATTTAATTCCCGGTCGTGTAAGAATCATTGTACAACTGGCCGTGATAGCCACTTTGGTGACTTTAGTAAGTGAAGTGCTCAAAGCTTATCTTTTCGACATGTATAAGGTGCTTGGAGCCTTTGTTGGATTGATTATTACCAATTGTATTGTGATGGGTCGATTGGAGGCATTTGCCATGGCCAACAAAGCATATGACTCAGTACTTGATGGTCTTGGAAGTGGATTTGGCTATGCCTGGATTATTTTGACCGTAGCTTTTTTTAGAGAGCTTCTTGGATCAGGCACAGTATTCGACTTTCCGGTTTACGAAAGTATTTCTCAAGTAACCGGCGGTTTTGTAAATATTCAAACCAACGGATTAATGGTAGATTCTATTGGTGCCTTTATGGTACTTGGAATTTTAATCTGGATTCAGAGAACTAAAAACGGATACGTAGAACACTAAGACTTGCTCTAAGTAGATAAAAAAATAGAAATGGAAGCATTTAATATATTTATAAAAAGCGCATTTATCGACAACATGGTGTTCGCATACTTCCTGGGTATGTGTTCGTTCCTGGCGGTATCTAAAAAGGTATCTACGGGCTTGGGCCTTGGTGCAGCCGTAATATTCGTTTTGACAATTACAGTACCTATCAACTGGTTACTTCAGGAATATATCCTGAAAGAAGGTGCACTGGTTTGGTTGAACAGTAGCTTTGAAACTATAGATTTGAGCTTTTTGCAATTTATCATGTTCATTGCCATTATCGCGGCAATGGTACAGCTTGTGGAAATGATTATTGAAAAAGTTTCTCCGGCACTTTATGGGTCACTAGGAATCTTCTTACCACTAATCGCTGTAAACTGTGCCATTCTAGGTGCATCCTTGTTTATGGTTCAAAGAGATTATACTATAGTAGAAGCAACTGCCTATGGCGCTGGCTCCGGATTCGGCTGGTTCCTGGCGATTGTGGCTTTGGCAGCCATTAGAGAAAAACTCAAATACTCCAATGTTCCCAATGGATTGAAAGGTCTGGGTATCACGATGATTCTTACAGGGTTGATGGGTATCGCTTTCAAATCCTTCATTGGGATTGTGCTGTAAAAGCAAAAAGAATTTAATTTGAAACAGGAAGTCCTGCCTTTGGCAGGACTTTTTTTATGCTCTCAAGATTACTTTATGCACAGTACAAGAGAAAGGCTTCTCATAATCTGCTTGTTATCTGCGATATGATAAGCTGAAAAAAATTGTGATTATTATTTTTTGAAAACTGTTGACGTTTCGCAAAACCTGACATTAATAAGTAAATGTTAATTATTGTACGACGATTAACATGAATCGAATGATAAATTAACCAATCATGATAAAACCTATTTTGAAACTTTTACTGAGTGCGCTACTATATGTATTTTTTATGTATACAATAAAGGCTTCTCCACGAGATTTACCGAGGGTTGATCAGAATGTCGGATATGAATGTCAGACTTGTCAATGAGCAGAGATGATTTATGTTTAATGATCAGTGAATGATAAAAAAACAAAAGAAACATGTCGAACAAGTTCCCTCAATTTAATAACAAGATGTCATCCCACCTCATGATTAGTCTCTGCTATCTTCCCATTTCTCGTTGGGATTGATAGTGCGGGGTGATAGGCTGTAGCCCCTGAGGATCATTCCTCGGGGGCCCTTCTATACTCATTGATGTACCGAACACATTCCAAAAAGCGATAAGATTATTAAAAACATTGAGAGGTACTTCGGACTTTGGTTTTCCAGAAGTACCACATCACTCAATAAATGTGGTTTAGTTAATCACTTATGTAGTAGATGACAGTGGGGCCAGACGGGCCCCACGCTGCTAATTCAAAGTATCATTTGAATGGTAAGCTATATTCTAGTTGACTATAAAATACCTACTACTTAAGTGCAGAGTGCCAGAATCAGGTTTATGTAATCCTTAGTTTTTGACAAATCGAGAGGGGTTTTAAATATTTAATTTTTAAGGCAAGGAAAATAGCATAATTTGGAGACCCAGCTCTCACCCAACTGGAAATGACTGAAGAAAAGAAATTGATGGATGAATTTTTTTAAAATTCAGACTCAAATTGGAATGATAATCTAGAATCAAAATAACCTCTGTGAGAATAGTACTTTTTGTTTTTGTGTACTTCTTCTGTGCCAGATTAACGTTGGCACAAAGCTCTAATTACCAATTCAATATTGTTTTGCTTGAGAAAAATAGCAGTAAGAAAATTCCTTATGCCCATATCCTGCAGGGCAAACAGCTAGTGACTGTCTCAGATCATTTTGGAAATGCTCAAATAAATAATGAGAATCTGGAAGTTGATTATACGATCAGCTGTATTGGGTTTGGATCACTTCAAATTCGATTGAGTAAGCTAAATCCAAATCAGAGGAATATTGTCTTTATGACACCTGATCGAAAAATATTGGAAGCAATTATTATCACACCTACAAGTCTGACAGACATGATTGCTGAAGTTTATTCTAACATTCCCAATGCCTATCAATCCAAACCGCACATGCTTAGCGGGGTACTGGAAGAAAGGTATATGGATACTTTGGGGCATGCAAACATTAGTTCGTCGGCCGAATTGCAAATTCAGAAAGCAGCATATTTGAATCGGAATACCAAGGGAGAGGTAAAAATCGATTCTTTGGCCCGCCAATATGATGTTAAAGAAAATCAACAGTATCAAATTTACGCAGGAGCACATATTCCGCATCGTTTTGATTTTGTGATGAGGAGAGAGGAATTTATCAATCCTAACTCTTTTGATAAATACATGTACACCTACAAGGGAGAACGTGAAGTTGATAATAGGAAATTAGAGGTTATACAATTTGAGCCTAAATCTAAAGGCCTGTTGGGAGCACATTTTCGAGGAAAAATCTATCTCGATATGAATGAGAAGGTGTTCGTTAAGGCAAAATATGAATACACAAAATTTGGAATATTGAGCAATACTGCTTCTCGATGGGCCGATCAAAGAGTGTTTATTACGGAATACAAATCTGGTTCTGAAGGGTGGTACTTTGCATACACGTGGGACGAAGCCGTCAATTACGAAAGGAATTTTCTATTGAGTCAGTACTATAGAACATCTGAAGTTACGCCGGATACAATTTCGGATTGGAACTATGAGGAACGAACACATTTTGTAGAAGCAATAGAAGCTAAAACTGCGGACACAGTTGTAATAATTAGTAAACCAAATGCATTGCCCGATGGCTCATATGCGCGCAAAAGACGATTTTTAGAATTCATTAAGAAAATAGAAGCCGGATTCGGTCTGGAACTTTATAAGTTGAACGCTCAAAATATTGACGCAAACGCCGATCTGATCTACAACTTTGAAGCCATTAGCTTAAATGAATCTTTTAGAATACCGTCATTTGATATAGGCTTATCCTCGACTTTCAGATATCGAATAAGACCGAATTATATTCTTTTGCTCAATCAGTCTGAAAACTATAACCAGAGTATTAAAAAAAGTAGATGGAGTTTAGGGATGGCCTATCGCCTAAATTTTGAAACACTCCGACCCACTCATCTCAGTTTTTCGATGAGTTATGCGGAGTTCAAGAATCAATTTATGTTCGACAAACAACTTGGACTAACTCCAATTTATCAACAAAAGGCTAGTGGGCTGATGGGTGGTTTGAACTATGAAATACGCGTAAATCCCAAATGGAAAATAGGACTTAGTTATAACTATTTTTATTCTTTCAATGATAAGGAGAGACTATATGTAAAGAAAAAATATGGACTGTTCAATTTATTTTCAAAAAAACATGATTATCCTCAGGAGTCTATTGTTTGGCGATCTGATGAGGGTCTGACGACACCGGATGTGTTCGATCGGCATTCATTTGCTTTGACGTTGATGCTTTCTTTGGAATAGGCAGATTATAGTGAGCTCACTTCTGCGTTTAGTGGCTCTGATGTGAAAAAATCCGTCAAACCCATTCCTCCTTAGCAGTGACAAAGTTACTTCCTCTGCCTTAGGGTATTTTTCATCTCCTCCTTTTCCTTTCTAAACATGTCAAGTAGATAGATCATCTCATTTTGATTTTTGATATGAGAAAGGGCCAACTCCGGCGATCGATAATTGTAGATGCGGTAGAGCTTAATAGAGAGTATGACAGCCAAGAATATAAAGGCCGCTGCGCAGCTCATCGTCCAGGCTACCTTCAATCGCTCTTTTTCTCTTTTTACTTGGCTGAAGTAGTTGGAAGCGATCAGTTGGACTTTGTATCTATCGCCATTATCGAGTAGTTCTTTTTGTCGGTTATTAAAAGCTTCACTGGACGCTATAAATTGATTAGCATAAGTAATAGCCAGTGTCGGATTATGAGCAGACTCACATTGAGCGAGGAACTTAAATATTTTATAGTATTCGGGAGTGTTGGGTACTTGATCGATTAGAGCCAATGCTTTATTAGCATAGTCTATTGCCAATTCTGACTTTCTATCAGCAAGAGCTAATTCCGCCATATTCTGATAGGTAATAAATAGCTTTTCAGGATTTCCCAAGAGTTTTTTTTCTTCCTTGGCTAAAATGTAGTATTTCCAAGCCATGACATAGTCTTCTTGATTGTTGTATGAAAGTGCCATATTGTGATACGCTTGACCACGATAATACCAGGGAGATGAGTTTTTTGACTCGAGTTCTATCATTTTATTATACCATTTTCGGGCTTCGTCATGTTCTCCCAATTCGGCATAAATAAGACCAAACTGATTGTAGGTTTTTTGAGTAATAATATGGTTATCCTTTGGGATTAAGTCTACACTTTCGATTAGAGTTTGAATTGCTCCAGCAAAATTCCCTTTTCTTCTATAGGCTATTGATTTGTTATACAGCAAACTTCTTAGAGCGCTTTTGTTGTTGGCAGCTATTGCAGCCTTAATACCTAGATCATAAAAGCTGAGCGCTTCTTGGAAACTTTGATGTCGCCGAAAGATTACTCCCAGCATAATATAAATATTGGCTTGATCGGTTAATGAGTCATTACTTTTCAGTGGTTTGTAAATCTCAAGGGCCTTCAAAAAATGAGGGATAGCTACACTTATTTTACCTCGCTTGTATGCAATGTGAGCCAAAGCAAACTCTCCCTTAGCCTTGCCTAGTTCGTAATTAGCTTTTTGCGATTTTATTAGGATGGTTTCAGCCAAAATTGCGGCGCTATCCAGGTTAGTATTGTAATAACCTTTCATTTGCTCTTTGATAGCATTGATCTCCTGAATGGCCTCCTGATCGAAAGAAAAGGGCCAGGAAAAGAATAGTAGAATGGCTGATATTAGATTCATCTTAAAATTAGGTTTGGCAGTTTAAAGTTAAATCAAGCATGTTAGAATATTCTATTTTTGCCTACAAAATAAGCTTCAATTAGCGACTGTTCATTTGAAAAGGAAAAAACAGGTACCTTAAGTACCTGTTCCACGTGCAAATTAACCGGGACCGTTAGTTTCATCCTCATCGTCGTCAGCCTCATTGGGTCGTTTGGTATCTTCAATATCAATTTGAATTTCGTCGGCTTGATCTTCACAAGCAGAGAATCCGAACATTGAAACAAAAACTAGCGAGAAAATTACAATTACTCTTTTCATAATAATAAATTTTAGATGTTTGAAAAATTTTGAAAAAAGTAAATATCGGAGATAAAGTGGAAGTCGCAGGATATGCCGTCACTTCGAAGCACAGCGAGAAGTTTTCCGACTTTAGCAGTGTCGCAAGGGACTTCCGTGCAGCGTTCCGTTCAACAGGTTCAGGATGACTCTTTTGAAGTGATGTGGTTAAAGAGCGTTTCGAACGACGTTTACTCTCGCTGCCCTGTAATGAGGAGGCCTCTGACCCTCCCTTCGAAAAGCTCAGGATGGGATTCGAGGCGACATGCAGGAGGGCTACTCATTAAAAGGGATAATCTCAGGAGCTCTAAAGTCGAAGTCCCTGATATTAAGTTGCGTCGAGGTGGAAAAACCGACAGTGCTCACAGAGGTATTGATAGGCGCACTTGGGTAAAAACCTACTCTGAGCTGAATGGTGGAAATAGCCAAGTTGTCATTTCTCAAACGAATACCACCACCGTACCCCATGAAACTATCGTTGCCAAAAAAGTCATTTCTACTGTTGCTAGTCATAGTGTAATCAAAAAAGGCAAAGGTGGCCAGGCGAAAACCAAGTACATTGATCGGTGTGAAGAGAAGAGACTCAGCCTTTATATTTAGCCTGGTGGTAGCTCTGAGGTAATAATTCGTCAGACCGCGTATGCCCAGGTGATCCTGGGTACTAAGGATATACTCTTCGTCAGGGGTAATGGCCTGAGAAAAATCGAGGTTAACGAATTGTCGAAACTTGAATTGGTTAATCGGATAGAGATGGGTGAAATAATCCATGCCTATCTTGAAAATACCGTCTTCAAGTGATCCATTTCTGATGAAACCGCCCAAAGAAAAAATGCTGTTGAGATACCCAAATTGTTTGATATAGCCTCCACGTGCATAGTTACCACCGATATAAAAGCGGCTTTTGAATTCGCCTTTTTGTCGCCCGATGACTATTCCCAGGGCGCTACCGGTAGGGATGTCTTCCGTTCTGCCATACTGCAAAATAAATTTATCCTTGAAATAAACCCTGGAGGTAAGTCCAAGGCTAAACAGGATATTTCTTTTGTCGTGGTAGCGAAAATTGGTATCGGCATTTGTGACCGGTCGATCAAAAAAATCGGAAAACTCTAACCGAACAGAAGCGACGGCTTTGGTGTTTTCTTCCAGCCCTAAAAAATCGGATACGACCGAAGTATTGAAAGCTCTTCCTACCCATATATCCTCATACTTGCGATCATAGAAGTACTCGGATGTGACATCGGTTGTTGGTTCGTAATTGAGCTCACCGAACTCATATCGGCTGAATGAGACCCCTCCGGCATATTTTGTTTCCTGTGTTACAAAATCTCTTTCGAAAAAGGCACCAAATCCGGTCTTTCGGAAATGACTGGCATAGTTGAGTTCGGCATCGATAAACGTTCCCTCAATATTTCTGATGCGATAGAAAAATTCAGAACCGCCACTTTTTATATAATCATATTCCAGTTCGTGCCCAATACCAGCTATGTTGATATTACTAATTCCAAACAAGGCATCGTTGTCGTTGTTTGGCCGGTACAAAAAATTGTAAGGGAAGACATCTTTGGCAACTACCACTACATCGGCTTCTCTTCTTCGCCGCGTCTCATGTACGAATATTCTGGCGTCTTTGATATAATCCAGACGTCGTAGGAGGCGTTCACTGTCCACCATAGCATCCGGATCGATTTTCTGATTTTTTTCAAATAGCGTGTTCTTTCTGATTATCCATTCCTGTGTATGGACATGAACGTTGTTCAAGGGTTTTTCCCATCTTGATGGGTTATTTATGGTGGTGTCGTTGATATTTGAGCCAAATACGGGTAGTGGTTTATATCCGATGTGTTTGATGGATTCATTTTCATAAGGAGTGAATCTTTGCTCACTTGATTCTTCTCCATGTGGTTCATTTCCATTTTTGCTTTTAAACAGGTAATCATACATCATACTTGAGACTTTCCCTTTGGACATTTTCTTCTCGACCTGACTATAAAAATTGTCAGTCTTTTTCATGTTATTTTTTCTGACATAAAAATCTACCGTATCCGGAATGATACAAACGGTATCCTTTCGTACATAGTAGGCATCGTCGTTGAGGAATATAAATCGGTCTCCTTTTACCTTTATGGTGTCCATTAACACGTCAGGGTTTTCCTCAAATTGTTGGGCATAAATAGAATGACCGCAACACAGGGACAGCAGAAGTAAAAGAACGTCAGGGATGATTTTATTCAAGAGGACAGTTAGATTTAAAAGATATTAAGAGGAGCTGATTGCTCTGGCAAATTTTAAAAAAGCAGATCAGACAAAAAAGAAGACTCCCAAATTATTAGAAGTCTTCTTTAAATATAATATTATTTCCTATTATTATTCGTACCTCAGGTTATTCACCGGATTAATTCTAGCAGCTCTGAGTGTTTGGGTAAGCACAGTGCCTCCTCCTAAAATGAGCAGAAAAATAAAACTCAATGCGATTTCAAAAATACCTAATGGAGCATGATAATAGACCATCATGCTAAGCATGAACTTGAAAAAAACAAAAGCAATAGGGATAGCAACAATTGCTGCTATGAGCATTAATTTGAAAAAACCACGGGAGAGCAAGATGGTAAGGTCTTTGACGGATGCGCCCATTACCTTTCGAATGCCAATCTCCTTTATTTTGTTTTCCATAGAGAAAACGACCATACCTAGTAGACCCAGACAAGCAATAGAAACGGCTAAGAAGCTAAGAAAGGAGAAAATTTTAATCTGATATCGCAGCGATTGGTATGCATCGTCAAGCTTATCTTCTAAGAACATGAACTCGTATGGAATTATTTCATTCAAAGATTCCCATGTAGATTCAAATTTTGTGGCCGTACCAAAAACGTCCGAAGTTTTTACCTGAAGGGTGGCAGTGGTGAATTTTTCAGGATTGTATCTAAAAAAGAAGGGTTGGATTTCTCTAAAAACAGCAGAATGGTTAAAATCTGTCACTATACCAATGACTCTTCCGGTGACCTCTCCTTCTATTTCCACAGAGCGATTTAGCACTTGATCTTCCTGCCAGTTCATAGATCGTATAAAGGTCTCATTGACGATAATTTGCTCTTCCTGTTGGGTGGTGAGGTCTTCAACAAAAGCGGTTCCCTCCTTGATATCAAACTTCATGAGTGTTAAGAAGGCGTTATCAACGAACATTTGCTCTACCGCAACCGAATCGACAACTTCTTGTAGTTGAACCCATACTTCGTCTGATGATGATGTACCAGGTATGGCAGAAGACAAAGCGATCTGTTGTACTTCAGGGTGAATGGAAAATTCGTGAGACAAAATGTCTGCATCCACTCCATGTAAAGGAACAAGTACCTTATTGGATTCATCAAACCCTTTCTCGAAATTGAGTGTATGGTGATACTGGGTGCTCATGGCAATAGCACCGAAAATAAAAATAATGGACAGCCCAAACTGAACAACAGTGAGTACATTTCTAAGCTTGGTTTTGAATAGTGAACCTGCTTTTGCTTCACCTTTGAGTGAGGCAATGGCCCTCATCTTTGAAAAATAAATGGCTGGAATAATGCCTGCAACCAGACTGGTAAAAAAAGCAAACGCTATGAAGAACAGCGCTACCGGCCAATGAATGGTCAAGTCTATCGTTTCTGCTCCCATGATCATGCTTAGAAACTCTTCCCTAATGAGGGTGAAAATATAGGCTGCGCCTATGAGTGCAATAGACGTGATGATCAGTGTTTCGAATAAAAATTGAATAAAAATGTCGCGTCGTCCACCACCCACTACTTTTCTCAAACCTATTTCTTTAGCTCGTTTTAAGGAGCGCGCCAGAGACAAGTTCGCGTAGTTGAAGCAGGCTGGAAGCAGAATCAGGAGCATGAGAAAAGTGAAGAACATCATGGTCAGATTATCAAAGGAAGGGCCGATTTCATGATTGATACCCGCAGTGACAATTTTTCTGAGTGGTTGAAGGTAAAGACTGATTGCTTCATCTTCTGTAGATAGTTTTTGAGCTATTTTAGCCAATGGCTCACTCAATAAGCTTGGAGATATATCCTCTTTGAGCAGAATATAGGTATAGCAATTGGTGAAGAAGCGGTAGTCGTCATACCTTTTAACCAATCCTTTGTCAATGGCATGTAAGGTGCCGTAAGAGACAAGTGCTTCAAACTGTACATGGGAAGCAGAAGAATAGTCTTTCATGATGCCAGTGACCTGAAACGTACCCTTTTCTTTTATTTCAAGACCCTTGCCTAACACATCAGTATGGCCGAAAAGGCGAGTGGCAGTTTTTTCGGTAAGAACAATACTGAATGGATTTGCCAGAGCAGTAGCGTCATGGCCTGCTTTTAGCGGAAAGCTGAAAATTTCAAGAAATTGCGGTGGCGCGTATAGTCCGGATATAGACAACTCGTTTTTATTTATTTCTACCGATCCCCTAAATCCATCGTTGATGCTTATGGCTGTCTCGATCTGTTCAGTGTACCCACTGATACCGTCAAGCACATAGGGAGCCGTGGTTGCAAAATTATCGTTGGTTCTGGCACTATTAATATGTGTGTTGATACGATAGATGCGATCAGCGTTTGTGTGAAACTTGTCGAATTGCTGCACGCTGTAGATCATGGTGATTCCCAGCAGGCAAATGGACATGCCAAAGGATAGTCCAATGATATTGATAAATGAAAACGTCCTGTGCTTGATCAGGCTTCTCATCGAGACCTTGAAAAAGTTAAATATTAGTGCCATTGAAGGTCCACTGGCTCGGTACGAATAAGAAGAGTCTCTTTTTCTCTTTTTGATGGCATAAGAGAAGATCAGAGAAAGTATCTGTCGCCAGAATAATTGATTGGCCTTGCGCTTACCAAGAGTATCTAGATTGGAAAAGTATAATTCTTCCATGTCTCCATAGAGGTCTTCTACGACTGCTTTTCCGCAAAACCAAAAGAAGAGTTTGGTTGCCAATTTCGGTGGTTGTTGAGTATTTTGACCTTGATTTTTCATTGCGAAGAGAGCTTAAGGTTTGACAATTGCCACAATTCATCCCGTAGAGATTTCATGTCCGATAGTGCTTGTTTGGCTGAAGCAGTTAGTTGAAAGAAGCGTTTTCTTCTTCCTCCTCTTTCGTTGGTGGGTTCTCCCAGGTAAGACGTAATAAATCCTTTTTCGTCCAGTCTGGTTATGGTAGAGTGCAGTGCCCCAATGCTAATCTTCCTATTAGCTCGCTGTTGGATATCTTCCAACACGGCTACTCCGTAGGCCTGATCTCCGAGTGTGGCTATGGTAAGTAAAACCAGCTCTTCGAATTCTCCGATGTGTCCTTTCATAATTGCATGAGTTTTGAGTTTTCAAATATCTCATACGAAGATAATGATTATTAGTTTCTATTTTTGAGAAGATATATAAATGCGATTGATTCCTGCTCGACGATTGGATTACTTTAATAGGGTCATCTTAAGGAATGGATTAGTACTCATATTCGAAATTGGCGACCAGTTCGTGGTCATATTCTCTTGTCCATGGGGCCATGTTACCCTCTCTCCAGTAGCTATAAGGCGTGCTTCTTCTATTTCGCTTTTTGCTGCCAATGTAAACTTTAGGTAGGACCCGTGCTTTATACTCGGCTATTTGTTCTTCTGTCAATTCTACTGTGATCTTTTCTCCATCGTCATCGAAATAGGTCATTTTCTTTTGGTTGACGATCGTAGAGCCAACGATATCCCAGGACAGGGGATTGGCGTCGTATTCCAGCATCTTTAGTGTTCCCGATTCGTCCATGATCCACTCTATCACAAGAAAAAAATCCTGATTGAATTGTATGTTATATTTGGTAACGTCAACCCCTATCCATCCTTCGCGGATATTAGAAGTCACGATGATGTTTTCGTGAAACAAATCTTCACCAGGTTGGTTATTTGCTTCAACCGCCTGAAATCGCACACGCATCATATAACTTTCTAGCTGGCTTACGCCAATAAAAAAGTTCACTTTCTTGATGCCGAAAACTTCATCTCCGACTGGTACAAAAGAGGCCATTGCGAATCCTCCTGTACCCCGGGTACAGGAATAACCTGTGGCTGATTTCACTTTGGTAAGACCCCATGTCCCGTTAAGGATTTCTCGACCTGCCGTGATATTGACTTCATTCAAAACCTTGGTGCTTTCCTTCAAGCTTACAACTAATTTTGTTGAATCTAAGGTGGATAAATTCAGATGCAATTTGTCATATCCGAGTGCCGAGAAAGTTAGTCGGTCATTGAGTTTATCACTTGGAATGATAATGTTGAAGGAGCCGTCCTCAAAGGAGAAAGTTCCCACTGTAGAATTTAGAATACCGATATTTGCAAAAGCCAAGGGAGCATTACTTTGCTTTGAGATTACCCGACCACTGACTAGTTTTTGAGCATGGAGCTGGCCAACGACCAATATGGCCGTTAGAATAATGGATAGTTTCATCCTGTTTTGAGTTAAGTGAACCTTTTAAAAGGATATCTCGCAGGGCGAAATATCCTTACTATGTTGCCACAATGACAAGGGCGGCATCAACGCAGGTAAGATGAAATAACAAACAGAAAGGTTGCACGACGAGGACAAGAACGTCGGGCTAAAAGAAAATCTTATCTATAATCCTAATTACCCTTTTTCTTTTATTGGTCGATAGATCATGACTTTGCCCTTTGTCACATGATTGAGGTTGAAATTGCTTACGCCAACTTTCTTACCCCAGTCACTAGTGTTTTGATGGGCAATTTCAAAATCGCCAGTGTCATTCACTTTGTACACAATGGCCGTGTGTTGCCCCATGGCAGCGCTATATGTGGTGTTTCCGACAGTCCATTTCATTTCTATGTTTTCGAATTGTATGAGATCACCGGGTATTATGTCTTCCTTTTTAGGGTTTAGCTTCCGCCCATATATGGTGACTGTTTTCATAGAACTCCTGTCGAAATAGGCACCTGAGTAAGCCAATGCTCCCGCAGCCAAATCCCAACATTCCCCACGATCTACTTTCTTGCCCATGACACTATCTACGTAGGTAATTATTTTGGCATTGAGGTCGGGGAGGTCAGATTTAATGTTGAATGAAAATAGGATGAGTAATAGAGCTGATTTCCACATGTTGATTTGCTTTGATTTATTCCTTTTACGAGATGAATCTACACAAAGATGCCAATTGTCTTGGTCAAAATGTACATGCTTTGATTTTTCCAATAAGATTATTTACAGAGTTGAACACTCAACTCTGCCAGCTTTTAGATAGACTTATGTTTAGGCTATGCGATGATCAAAATAATAAAAGATAGCTCCGCCATGCGGCATGACGAAGCCCCTTATTCAACTTATCCTATTTTTTCAAAAACTTGAATTGTATTGGCTTTTGGTTTACTCCTTCAATGGATATGAAATACAAACCGGCAGTTTCTTTACTCAGATCAACCATTGCCCGGTTCGATCTGAGTATTGGTTGTTGTGTTATTATTTTGCCTTGGATGTTTGTCACGCTCAGGTTGCCGGACATTTGCTCTGCCAGATGCAGGTTGACTAAGCCGGATAGGCTTGGGTTTGGAAAGATCGTGTTATTGAGCCTGTCATCGACTCCTACACTTAAAACCGGCGCCGCGCCTTCTCCTTTTAATACAATCGTGTAGCTGGATTCATCACTGTCATTGTTGGTCAGGGTGAGCACAGCATTGGTAGTACCTTCAGTACTGGCAGTATACTTCACAGTAAAGGCGGCAGAACTGTTTGGTGCAAAGGTCGAGACGACTTCAGTCTGAACTACGGTAAAATCGGTGGCATTGGCGCCGCTCACGGCAATTAAGCTTCCTGCCGCGCCCGTAAGCTTGAGGTCTGAGGTGCCCTTATTTTCCACTGTAAGTGTAGTCATATCCGTCGACTTCCCTATTTCCACACTGCCCAAGTCTATGACGTCTCCTGAGGCCAATTCGCTATCGCCGTTTTTTAGATTGATTTCTGGCGCAACTACATTGGCCGTCAAATCGATGGTGTAAGTGCTTTCGTCTGGATCATCACTTTGAAGAGTCAAGGTAGCCTTCCGCTCGCCTAAGTCACCTGCAGTGAAGCTCACCGTGAAGGTTACTTGGCTAAATCCTGTAATTTCATCTGTGACTGCGGTTTGCGCGACAGTGAAATCACTGGCATTGACTCCGCTTTTTATGACTTGGCTACTGGTAGTTCCTGATAGTTTTAGATCTGTACCACCCAGGTTTTCGATAATGAATGTAGTGTCCTTTGATTGACCCACTTCGAAACTGCCAAAATCTACCGAACCGGTTGAAGCTACATCAGTTTCGCCAATCTTGACGTTTATTTCTTGTTGTGTCGCAAATACATAAATACGATGGTTGTCGTTGCCTGAAATATAGAAGTTGTCTTTTACGTCAAAGGCTATAAAAAAAACTGTTTTTTGAAAGACAAGATCCGCTTGAACTCGCGCTCCCGCAGGGTATGATATAAATGGAATGGGCGTTTCATATTTTTTTATAAAACTTCCTGATGGACTAAAAACTTGAATAGAGTCGGTAGTGATATCTGAGACATAGGAATTGCCTTTAGAATCCACGGCGATTCCGGCTGGGTTAGAAAATTTGCCATCGCCTACTCCACTACCTCCGATGGAGGATAAAAATGTGCCGTCGCTGTCAAATTTTTGAAGGTTATCTCGCTCTGTATCTACGACATAAATGTTGTCCTCCTTATCTATAGCAATGCCGTAGGGTGCCCTAAACTGACCGTCGCCATCCCCGTCTGAACCAATAGCTTTGATAAAGGTACCATCGTTGTCCAATTTCTGAATCCGATCATTGAATCGATCGACCACATATATGTTGTCCTTCGAGTCTATGGCAATTCCTACTGGGCTATTGAAATCACCATTATCAGAGCTGGCGCTGGTTGTGCCTATAGTTTTGATATAGGTGCCATCTTTGTCATACTTGTATACCGTGTTGTTGGAGCGATTGGTGATGAATAGGTTTCCATTGCTATCGCGGGCGATGCCTGTGGGCCGACTCATTAAGGGTTCG
Source organism: Reichenbachiella sp. (assembly GCF_039944555.1). Lineage (GTDB taxonomy): Bacteria > Bacteroidota > Bacteroidia > Cytophagales > Cyclobacteriaceae > Reichenbachiella. The sequence continues at coordinate 137,673 of NZ_JBDUYN010000004.1, forward strand.
GTAGCCTTAGTTCTGACTGGTGCTGCAGCGCCTGACCCAAATTTTAACAGGAAATTGCCATTCTTATCAAACTTTTGAATTCGATTGTTGTATTCTTCGGCAACATAGATATTTCCGTCAGGGTCTACCGCCATGCCTTGTGGGCCGTAAACATCCCCATTTCCGGACGTTTCCAGACCAGAGCCTATTGAATCTTTGAGTATCAGGACAGGTTGAGCTAAAAGCTGCATACCTGTCAAAAGCAGAAAACCAGTTGTTAAAAAGCTTATTTTATTCATTTTATCTTTTTTAGACTTATTCATCATGCAATCGAGACTCTTTCAGGCTTGAAGAAAGAGTCCTATTTTAATTTGATATATGTGAAAGAGAGGATTGGCGACCCGGCTAGTCAAATGATTCATAATCTCTACAGCTTATTCAGCTGTCCGCTCAATTATGTTCTTTGTAATTTTCCCCCATTGCAAATAAATCATACTTGCCACTCAAAGGATAGTCCCCTGATTTGGCATTTTTTTTAACATCCATAGGTTTTAATGGCAATGTTAGATGTAACAGGGATTAGAACTTTGGCTCTTTGATGTGAGTCAAACTAAGTAAGGTATCTCAGACCGTAGACGGCCAGGTGAGAGATTTGGAATTTTACAATTAGCTAATGTGCAAAACCTTAGCGATGTGAATGATCTGAGCAAGCGCGTTGATCTCCATTTTTTTATATATGTTCTTTTTGTGCTGCTCTATGGTACGAGGGGACCTGATAAGTGCCTGGGAGATTTCTTTGACGGATTTTGATTGCGCCAACAATGAAAAAATTTCCTTTTCCCGAGGGGTCAGGGTCATATACCGCTTGATATAGTTCCTGGTATCAAATTGAGTATTGAGTGCATTGGATATCTTTTTGCTGAATACAGGTAATTGATCCACCGTATTACTCAAGGATACAAAAGTCTGATTTTCAAGGTTGAGCCTTACGCTGGTGATGACCAAATTGTATCCCTCTTCTTCCTCTATCCTTAACTTGATTCTGACAAAATAGGCCAGTATTTCATTTTCATCTCCTCGGTCAACTAATCCTTGCAGGAGCCCTTTTACTCTGGGGACATCTTCAGGGTGGGTGACTAGTTCTTGAAACGAGGCACCAAGCGCCCTAATTTGATCCAACGTCGCATCAAATTCTGTACAGGTATGTTCATCCATATATTGTACAGAATAGTCAGCGATATGGTGCACGTGATAAAACCCAGGATATCTTGGAGAAGTATATCCTACTCTTCTCCCAAAGAGCTCGGGAAGTAGAGAGTTACTACTGACATGGTTAATTACTTTTCCTAACTTTTCGTATGCTAGCTCCATGGTTTGTCAAACTGTCAATTCGAATGCATGAGCGTATTGGTAAAGCTCCTGAAACGAATTGATTTCTAATTTTTTATACACCCTTTTTTTATAGGTTTTTACTGTATTTTCTGTCAGGTCTAGTTGAGCGGAGAGTTCTTGATTGCTTCTATTTTGTGCCCAGTATTTGACCAGATCCAATTCTCTCGGTGTGAGCTGATCAAATTTCATAAAGTTCTTTTTGATAAACTCGGTATCTTCCAAAATCTTAACGAGCTGCTCTTGCTGATTCATGGTGCGCGAGACATCTACGCTAAAATGAAGAAGCCCGCCCAGCTCTTCCACTAACATGGCCGTACTATAGTAGGTTCTGTAATTGCCATCTGTGCCAAGAATGCGCTGTAAAAAACTTACCTGACTGAATTCCTTGACGTGGTCTAGATAGTATCTGCAGGCATCCATCGCTTTGGGCAGATCGTCAGGGTGAACAAGACCCAGGTTTTTTTCAGGGTCTCCTACTATGCCATCAATATCCGCAATTTTTTCAAAAACCGGATCTATGTATAGTATGCTAAAATCATCCACCGAATTGATATGAACGGCGCAAGGCAGGTGTTTGGAAACCTCATCTAAATTGTCCTTATTGGCAATCAATTGATCTAGTATATCCATGAATCACATCTAAATACTTTCAACATAACACAACGCTTTGACTCTGTGTTGATCATTCGTATTCTTTGTCTAAGTTAGTTAGGCTATACCACAACTCTCCAGGCCCATGGCTAATCATTTGCTATGTTCCTCATTGAAGGAACAATTGGACCAAAATCAAGCCCGAAATTAAAGCATCAAGGTGTAATTTTTGGTAACAAACTGAGAAGCTATTGAATAGTATATGATTTGCGAGTCTACTATCAGAAAAAAGTAATCGGCTTTAGCTTACCATTCAACTCAATTTCTCATACCATCTATGGTTTTTTTCTTATCGAAATTGGAGTTAAGGCTCCTGTTCAATTAAATATTGCTGAAGGATTCAACTTTCACGAAATGAAATAGTAGTCACATATTAATTTAAAAAACAATGAAAAGGATTTTTCAGCTTATTACAATACTGATTGTTTCCGGGCAGACGTTGAGCGCCCAATCAGGAATAGACCTCGGGGATTTGAAGATTAACCAGCCATTGAACACCAGGCAAGAAATTCAATACTTTTATAGTAAAACTATGGATGCGGAACTGGTTTCGTTTGAGACGCCAGTGGTTAGGGATTTTATCCAATTTGACAATGGCCTGCGCCTGAATATTATTTATCAAGAGGACTTAGAAATGGTGCCGAATGCTACTGAATTTCATAAAGGCCTTTGGATAAAAATTTTGGTCAATGATTTTGATTCGAGATATAGGAAAATTAAAGACTCTACGGCGAAGATTATTAAAGACCAACCCGAGAAAGGGGAATTATATTTTCAGGCTCCAGGTGGTCAGATCTTTAGAATGGTTAAAGCCAGAATTCAGGAAGGCTAAAAGAAGAAACCTAAATCCAAAGAAATGAGATCTTCTTCCGGAGAAAAGGCATAGGACAGAGAGATGGAGGCCTTGCTCAGCGGAGCTACCCAAACACCTGCTCCGGCGGCTTTGTGCCATGTATCTGAATGGACGTCGGTCCAAACCCTTCCGATATCATAAAATCCGTGTATGCCAAATTTGCCCGGAAAGAGCACTGAGGAAAAGTCAAATAACTTTAATCGCAAATCTACATTTTGATAAAAGCTTGTTTTACCATAAAATCGGGTTCTCCTAAACCCCCGTAGGTTACTTCGCCCGCCGAGTGTGTTGGCATTATAAAACTCGTCCGGCGAGAGCTCGCCAAAGTTGTGAGCATAGCCTGTCCGGGAAGCCAGAGTTACCCTTGCCGGATATTGAAAACTAGAGTAAAATGCGATGTTGGAATGAAAATGTGCGAAGTCAGAAGCGTTCTCGTTCCATCCTCTGTATCCAGCGAGTTCGGTATTCCAGAACAAACCTCTGGTTGGAAATAATTTCTCATCTCTGGTGTCAAATATTAAGGCGCCGAATGGCCCTCCATAATGACGTTTATCTTCAAAGAGCTGGCTGGTATCAAACTCGCTAAATCCAGAGGAACTAATGTAAGAATCCGATCTTCGCTGTATCTCCATAGTTCGCTGCCGCAAGCCAAGTGAAAGCAGTCCTTTGTTTCCCAGATTGCGACTCAATTTGATGTCATAGATATGACCTTCTTGACGTATCCTATAGAAGTCAATACCTGTGTCTACATCATAAATGGACTCATTGCCCAACCCAAAAAAGTTGTTGACCTTTGGATTTCTAATATCAACACCAATTCCCAGATGCCATTTGCCAATGGCTTCCGTAAAATTGCCGGTATATTTAACATTAAAGGCTGCGGTGGCCAGCGCTATATTGGCCAGAATGGTATGCTGTGCTTTGTAGGGATCTTTTCGCCAACCATGTTTGGTAATCAACGCCCCACCACCAATAAACAAGCCGTCGTCAGGATTTACGGCACCATAAATCAAAGGCATCAATTGGTCATACTTAAAACTATACTGATGGTATTTATTAATATTTTTTTTGTTGCTCAATTTTGATTTGAAGCTTGGTCCGGCTGTTTCAATCACAGAGGAGCTCTCGTTGTCATAGATTTTAATATTTCCAGCAGCTTTATTAGTCGTCAGATCATGGTATTTGTCGGTGCCATCTCCTCCAATAATTCTTACTAAAATCTTATTTTTTTGACTTCCAGAGATTTTGAATTCGTCATCATCATCCAGTCCGTAAATTCTGAGTTCTTTGGTTTCATTACTTTCGAAAATCCTTTGATAGGTGATCTGCTTTTTGTCGCCACTCTTAGATATTTTATGGATAGATAGTTTCAGTTGATCTGTACTAAGGCTTTCAATCAGGAACAACTCTTTTTTATCCGAGCCTAAAACTTCCACCTCTCTGGCCAAGGACTCGTAATGTTCAAGGGTGTAAGTTGGCAAATTGTCTCTTCTGGCCTTCAGCGTCCGAGCGGTACGTTCTCCAATTTGCTCGTAAATTTCTTTCGGCCATTGTCCAATTGCCTTTTCGATTACTTCATCAGAAAGATTACCTTTTACTTCCAGCGCCATTTTTTGCCAATCGGCTCTGGTGGTTTCGTTTAGAAACCATCGATCGAAGTGTCTGGCATTGAAGTTAAATCCGGGTGCCCATCGAACGTCATCATTGAAGCCTTCTACTCTGGGCATGGCCCACTTTCTACTGGCGAATTTAGGGAACCATCCTTCGTTGAGGTAAAAGGTTTGATCTCTGTCTCTGGGAATCGGTCGATAGAGTTTTCCTTTTCCCTGATCAAAAGAAGCCCATCTCCATTGATCTTCGTGACGGTCCCAATCGGCTATGACCATATCAAACAGCCTGTTTCTGAGGGTAAATGTTTGATCAACCTGGAAGTCGTTGTCTTCATGAGTTTTTTCTAAGACTTCAGCTGAGTTAACCACGTCGTTCGAATTACCAAAAAAAGAGGCATCAGACCAGTCGAATGCCGGGCGCTCTTCATATAAGGCAAGCGTATTTGCAAAGGTCTTTCTATGCCTGCCAAAAGCACCATCGTTGGGAATGTAAACCAGTTTAGGGTTGGTGTGATAAATGCCTACGGCTTCTGCCATTGGTGGTACGACAAAGGCGCCGTATGGATTACTGGCACTCATTTGATCCTGAACGATGTTCACGGCCAAGGTACCTTTCATAATTTCGGGCAAGGCGCGTTCCGGATACTTTTCCAGAGATCTCAATACATACTGTTTGCCATCTGCTGCCTGCATGCGTAGCGAATTGGTTTGATATCCCCCTCCCTTTTTTATGATTTTCAGCCCTCCCTTTTCTTCAGTGATATTGAAAATAGGAGCCTTTATTTTTGTTTCCCAAACGTCTCGATAGTTAACCCCCATCATTTTCTGCTTGAAATTTCCGGCTCTGTATTGGCTGGAGGCATGGGCCTGTTGTACCGTATCTTCGAACGAATATCTCGGAAAATCAAAGTTTTCGGCAATTGGACGGAAGGTGTACAAGCCTGAGGTATAAATTTTCTCACCACTTGGACTTTGTTCATCTGCAGCCCAGAATTCCAGTTCCGGATTGCCTGATGGCTTGTAGCTTACCTTTCCAAACCCTCTTCGGGATTTTCCGAATTGCAAGTATTTTCCTTTCTCTTTAAGATAAGACACTTTAGAACCAGACCCACTCACTATGTAGTTCATGTTATTTTTTTGAATGTGCTGAAGAGAATGTTCGTGACCCGACACGTAGACCGTATTAGGATATTTGGCCAACAGGCCTTCTAGCGTATTTCTTATGGCCTTGTACTTTGGGTGTGGAATATCTTGAAGCGAGCCGGCAGTAGATCTGTATACAGGATAAATCGAACCAATAACCGGTAATGGAATATACAATGAAGGATTCACTGCCGTCAACGGAAAAAGATGACTTTTAAAATTATACTTTCCTCCGTGTGGACCATAGCTGTACATAGGATGATGTGCCGCTAAAATGACATGATCATTTTTATGAGCTTCCATCATTCCATACAGATCATGTAAGATATCGGCCACCTTATGAGGGACTAGCACATCATTTGTTAAAGGCTTTTCCCATTGATGCAGAATCCATTGCCAGTCAATGACAATCAAATAGAGGCCTTCGTCGAGCTGGATTTCTTCAGGTCCCGGTTTGCCATTTTTTGGAAAAAACACTTCTTTGCTATCAAAGTACTTCTTCACAAACTTGGTCTGGTTCCGCACACGATCCCAACCTTCCTTTCCGCTGTGATCCCAATCATGATTACCCGGGATAACGATGGTTTTTCCTTTAAAATTTTTAGTAATTTCCAGTTGTTTTAAGAGCTTTTCCTCCTGTAATGCTCTGTCACTATGATCCTTGTCAGGAAGGCCATCTTTATAGACGTTATCACCTAAAAAAATCAAAGTAGCATTTTCGCCAGCAGATTCCAGATGACTCTTGAGAACCTTTAGATTGTGGGTAGCCGCCTTTGGTTTACCTGCATCACCGATCAAAAATACCTCGTGGCTGGATTGAGGTGCCTGAGCCCAGGTCCAACTGGGAATGATAAGCAAAGCAATGCTCCATCTAATTATATATTGAATTCCCGTTTTCATCATTTTGCGATGTATTGGCATAATACTATAACCTACGCTATACGTAAAATCGTGAATAAATTAAGAAAAGAAAAAATACACGGTATTAAAAGAAAAATCCGAAATCAAATGAAATGAGATTTTCTTCTGGTGAAAATGCATAAGATAGAGATGCCGCAGCCTTACTCAAAGGTGCTACCCAAATGCCTACTCCCGCCGACCTATGCCATACCTCAGAGTCCTGAACCGCCCAGACTCTACCTACATCATAAAAGCCGTGCAGACCAAATTTGCCTGGAAAAAGAATAGAAGAAAAATCAAATAGCTTAAGCCTTAAATCTACGTTTTGATAGAAAGTGGTTCTGCCATAGAACCTGGTTTTCCTAAATCCTCGCAAATTGCTACGCCCACCTAATGTATTGGCATTGAAAAACTCGTCTGGTGCGAGCTTGCCAAAGTTATGAGCATACCCTGTACGAGAGGCTAGGGTCACGATGGCAGGATATTGAAAACTGTAGAACAGAGCCAGACTAGAATGAAAGTGTGTATAATCTGTTGAATTTGATTTTAGGCCCTTGTAGCCTGCGAATTCTGATTCCCAGTAAAGGCCCCGTGTGGCAAATAGCTTTTCATCCCGCGTGTCAAATTCGAGTGTAGTATATAGGCCACCATATTGTCTTGTTTCTGTAAAAAGTACATCCGTGTTAAACTCATTGAATCCTGTAGAAGCAATAAAAGTGTCTTGATCTTCATCAATTTCAATCGTGCGCTGATGAAGGCCGAATTCGAATTTTCCCACATTACCGATTTCGTTGTGCAGAGATAGGTAATACGAATAGTCCTCCACTCGTATTCTATAGTAGTCTATACCTCTATCCACATCATAAAACGACTCGTTTCCCAATCCGAAAAAGTTGTTGACCTCTGGTTTTTTGATGTCGATGACTGCACCTAAGTTCCATTGACCGATGACATTAGTGAAGTCTCCTTTGTATTCAATATTGAAGGCACCTGTGGCAACAGCCACATTGGCCATCAGACGATGTCTGGAAGCAAATGGCTCCTTGCGCCAGCCGTGCTGGGTATACATAAAACCACCGCCTAAAAATACGCCGTCGTCTCGGTTGTATGAGCCATTGACAAGAGGTAATAGCACATCATACTTGAATTCATATTTGTTGTAATTGTTGATTTCAGGTCTGTTGCTTACTCTGGGTTTAAAACTGTAGGAAGGAGTTTCAAATTTTGTTGACTTCCGATCATAGACCTTCACATTTTTGGCTGATCGATTGGTGGTTAAATCATAAACTTCATCTTTGTCTTTACCTCCGATGATTCTGACATTGACTTTGCTTCTAACATTACCCGATATTTTAAACTGATCTTCTTCGTCAAAGCCATAAATGCGAACCTCTTTGGTATCATTGGCGTCGAATGTCCGGTCGTAGATCGCCTGTTCTATGTTTCCTTTCTTCGAGAGTTTGTGCACCGTTACGCGGATTTTGTCCTGACTCAGATTTTGAATTAAAAAGAGTTCCTTCTTATCGGTGCCAAGGACATTCACTTTTTTGGCTAAACTCTCATAAAACTCCATCGCATAATCGGTAAGATTATCCCGTCGTGCCTTCAAGGTACTAATGGTCTTTTCTCCCGTTTGTGCAAATACATTTTCAGGCCATTGCTTAATGGCTTTTTCAATGGCTTCATCAGTCAGGCTATCCTGTATGAGTTTGATCATTGATTCCCAATCCCCTCGATCGGGCACTGTCAGAAAGATTCGATCGAAAAATCTGGCGTTAAAATTGAAACCAGGGGACCATCTTACATCGTTATTGAACCCCTCGATCTTTGCCATGGCCCATCGTCTACTTGCAATTTTGGGCAAAATACCTTCATTCATAAAAAAGGTTTGATCTCTATCTCTTGGCACGGGACGATACATGGTTCCGTTTTCTTTTTCAAAAGAAGCCCAGCGCCATTGATCTTCGTGTCGGTCCCAATCGCCAATTACCATATCGAATAATCGATTTCTGAGCACAAACTGCTGATCTACATGATTATCATTGTCATCCATGAGCTCCTCTTGCACATCAGGAGAGCTTACCAGATCTTCTGAATAACCAAAAAATTTAGAATCGGACCAATTCCCACTGGGTCGTTCTTCAAATAGTGCCAGGGAATTGGAAAGCACTTCTCTATACTTCCCAAATGCACCGTCGTCTGGTACGTATACCAAGCGGGGATTCGTATGATAAATGCCAACGGCATCTGCGAGCGGAGGAATCACATATGCTGCATAGGGATGGCTTGAGCTAATTTGATCCTGAACCACATTGACAGCGAAAGTTTCCTGAAGCAGATGCGGGAGTGCCTTACTTGCATATTTTTCGACAGAACGCAGCACGTACTGTTTACCATTTTTGGCTTCCAGGCGTAAAGAGTTGGTTTGCATGCCACCTCCTCGTTTGAGCACCTCAAGCCCACCTTTTTCTTCAGCGATATTAAAAACGGGAACTTCGACAGGCAAATTCCACACGTCTCTGTAATTGGAACCCATCCAAGTCCGCCTGTTTTTTGAAGCCTCGTACTGAACAGAGGCCGATGTAATCTTGCTACTTTCTTTGAAATCGTATCGGGGGTAATTGGCATTAGGGTCTGGGATGTATTCAAATTTATATAATTGGCCTTCGTATACCTTTTTTCCCACTGCTTCTTCGGGATCAGAGGTCCAAAACTCAAGTGCTACTTCATCATTGTCATATTTTACTTTGCCAAAGCCAACCTTTGATTGACCAAAGGTTAAATACTTCCCTTTTTCTTTTAGATAGGTTGTTTTAGAACCTGAGCCACTGACTATGTAGTTTACCCCATCTTTTTGAATATGTTGGAGTGAATGCTCATGACCAGCAGCATAGATCACATTTGGATAGACTTTGAGCATTCGTTCCAGGATATTGCGGATGGCTTTGTATTTCGGATGTGGGATATCTTGAATCGACCCGGCAGTTGCCCGATAGGTCGGATAGATAGACCCTACGACTGGCAACGGAATGTAAAGATTATCCTCCAACTCAGTCAAAGGGAATAAGTGCGATTTGAAAGGAAACTTTCCGCCATGCGCTCCATAGCTATACAGTGGATGATGAGAAGCTAAAATAACATGGTCATTTTTGTGTTTTTCCATCATCGAGGCAATATCAGCCATGACGTCGAGAGGCTCCACCTTTTGTAAGGGGTCGTGTTGCAATGGTTTATCCCACGCATGAAGAATCCATTGCATGTCAAATACGATCAAGTATATGCCATCGGCCAACTTTATATCTTCAGGTCCCGGATGCCCATTCTTTGGATAGAATACTTTTTTACTGTCAAAGTATTTTTTTACAAATCTTTCTTGTTGATTGACATGGGTCCATCCATCTTTTTTGCCCTTGTCCCAGTCATGATTGCCAGGGATTACCAGTGTGCGACCTTTGAATTTTTTTGTGATCTCGAATTGAAGCTTCAGTTTTTCTTCAGCTTCTTTTCTACTGGGATGGCCCTTTGGAGGGAGACCATTAGGATAGATGTTGTCACCTAAATAGATCAAGGTAGCGTTTTCACCAGCAGATTCTATTTGCGATTTGAGGGTAGAGAGGTTTTCGCTGGCCAGTTTTGGTTCTCCAGCATCTCCTATAAGGAAAACCTGGTGCTGCGTACTTGGAGTCTGGGCTTGGGTGATAAGAGAGCATCCAAGAGCGACAATTATTAATATATATCGAACCATTAGTTCATGTTAAATTTTAAAATATAGCCTTTGTCCCCTTGTCCTTCACTCGAAATGAAGAGATCGCCATTTGGCGCAAAGCAAATACCTTCAGGTTGCCCTAAGAGCCTGGGGTCTAGCGGCATACTTCCTTTGATATGGCCTTTCCTATCCGTTATCAACAATAGTTTACCGATAGATGCAATGATATAAAAATGATCATTGATTGGGTGTAGTGCGATGCCGGAAGGTTTGAAATTGATTCGATTGGCTTCATATTCAAAATCCTTGTTCTCTTCCAAATAAGCTTTGATATCGTCTCTGGAAATGTTAAACGCCGCTTTATTTTTGATTTCTTTTTTATCAAGATCAAATCGATAGATCGCTCTGCCTTTTTTCTTTTCTCCTCGGATGCCTGCGTCTCCTTTGCAAGCGATGAATAATTGATCCGTTATTGGATCATAGGCTAACCCTTCGGCATCATTATTTTTCTTCAGGGCCGTATTATATTTTTTTAGTTTATGAATTTTACCTTTCGATTTGAGTTCAAATTTGTAAATATTTCCATTGCTTTCGGCCACATAGATTTTTTTACCGTCAGTGGCAATGCCTTCATAGTCTCCCGAACCTTCAAACCTCACTGTATTTTCCAGTTCTCTTTCTTTGTGGTTGTAGAAAAAAACCTTGCCATCCTCGTCTTGTATGCAGGCGATAATACCGGGCTTGTAATAAGTCATTCCCGATATTTCTTCCAAGACGTAGGGAAGAAAATATTTAGCGTCCGGTTTTTGCAGATCATAATTCTTAAGCGTATTGGGCATGTAATGAAACAAGGCCTCGGCTGTTGGCCGTGAATTGTACTGACAGCCGAATATAAACATCCAGATGACAAGCAAGCTAAATTTTGCTTTTGACATGATTTCTCGTTTAAATTGAGAGGATTTTGTTACTAACACTAAAAATATGAAATGCGTTTGGTATGTTACACTATCTGTAAGGAATTTGTTTCAAAGCATTTTTGTTAATTTGTTGTTTAACCGATGAAAAATTGATGGCAGCTCAAAAACCTGTATTGGCACAAGTGGCAGAATATGTCAGGAATACTCTCAAGAATAAGTTGCCAGAGCATTTTTATTATCATGATCTGGAGCATACCGAAGAAGTCGTAAAAGCTGCTGAATTAATTGCGAAAGGAGAGGGCCTCAAAGAACAAGAAAGGGAAAATGTCGAAATAGCTGCTTGGTTTCATGATTTGGGACATATTTATGCCTGTGAAGATCATGAGAGAAAAAGCGCAGAGCTAGCCAGGGAGTTTCTTGAAAAACAGAACTTACCGGCCGAAAGAATCTCTCAGGTCGAAGGCTGTATAATGGCTACTATGATGCCGCAACGCCCCCTCAACAACATGGAGGCTGTATTATGTGATGCTGATTTGTATCACCTCTCTACTGATCAATTTGACGGCCGGGCCCAACTACTTAGGAAGGAGTGGGAAGAGGTCAATGAGGAGGGGTTCAAAAATTCTTCATGGCTCAAGATTAATGCTGATTTTTTGAGTGGGCATTCTTACTTTACTGAATATGCCAAGACTAACTTTGAGGAGGGGAAACAGAAAAATTTGCAGGCCGTTAAGGATCAAGTGCAAACTGGGAAAAAGGAAAAAACGGCCGACCTCAAAAAGAAAATTGAGAGTTTAGAAAAAAAGTTGGCAAAAGTCAAAGAGAAGGATAATACACCGACGAGAGGTATAGAAACCATGTTTCGGACCACTTCCAAAAACCACTTGGATTTAAGCGCCATGGCTGATGCCAAAGCCAACATCATGATATCCATCAATTCGATTATCCTTTCTATCATTATATCGGTGTTGATACGAAAACTGGAAGAATATCCTCATTTTGTTGTACCTACTTTGATTATGACGGTGGTTTGTTTGGTCACAATTGTGCTCAGCATCCTGGCCACTCGACCTAATATATCTAAAGGGAAATTCACGAAAAGCGATATCATGAACAGGAAGACTAACTTGCTTTTCTTTGGAAATTTTCATGGTATGAGCCTGGATGAATATGAGTGGGGCATGAAAGAGTTGATGAAGGATAGTGACTATCTCTATGGTAGCTTGATCAAGGATATCTATTATCTGGGTAATGTTTTGGGCAAGAAATATAGAAATCTACGTGTTGCGTACACCGTTTTCATGTTCGGGTTTGTAGTGGCGGTGGTTTCATTTATTGTTGCCGAAGTGTTTTTCAAAAATCAGTATATGTATTGATTTCACCTCTATTCGATCTGCTCCCACTTCTTGATCATTTGGTAGGTATCTAACTGAGCATTTACTGGTTTTTCTCCTTTTTTGATTTGCACTGGAATATTGTCTTGATGCTCATTGAGGAAGACTGCCTTTGTATTATCTTTCAACTGAAGGGTCAACAGATCCATGATTTGTTTTTTCATCTTGGCGTCATAGACGGGAAAGGAGACTTCGATGCGGCTTCTCAAGTTGCGCTTCATCCAATCTGCTGAACCTAGGTAGATATCATCTGCTCCATCATTTTTGAACCAAAATACTCGGGCATGCTCTAAGTATCTTCCTACGATTCTCCGAATGGTGATATTTTCACTCATACCAGGGACTCCAGGAATAACACAACAAATACCTCTTACAATCATCTCAACTTTCACGCCTGCACGACTAGCCTCATAAAGCTTGTCGATCATTTCCCGGTCCTCAATGTTGTTTAGTTTGATGATAATGCTTCCTTCTTTGCCATCCTTTACATTCTCAATTTCCCGATCGATTAGTGCAATGAATTGATCCACGATGTTGAATTGTGAGACTAACAGATGATTGAATAAATCTGGCTCTTTCCTTTTGTGTAAAAACTTAAAGAGTCGGTCCAATTCTTCACCCATTTCATGGTGACAGGTTAGCAATCCATGATCTCCATAGATGGTAGCCGTTTTTTCATTCAAATTTCCGGTGCCAAAGAAGCAGTAATTTTTCTTCGACCCATCAGTTTCTCTCTTTTTAACTAAAGCCACCTTGGCGTGGACTTTTAGTCCTGGAATGCTGTAGATTATGATTACGCCTTCCGCCTGCATTTTTTCTGCCCATGCGAGATTATTTGCCTCGTCAAACCTTGCTTTTAGTTCTATAAAAACAATGACCTTCTTGCCATTCTTCGCTGCAGAAATCAAGGCATTGCCGATTAATGAATCTGAAGCCATTCTATAGAAAGTAACTTTGATCTCAGTCACGTTTGGATCAATGGCCGCCTGGTTAAAAAACTGCAGGATGTAATTATAAGTATGGTAAGGAAAATGAAGCATCTGGTCAGATTCGTCGATTGCTTCAAATATGGATCGAAAGCTGTCAAGTGTTTTGTTACGCAATGGGTCCTGCCTTTCATATTCCAAGGAGCCTCCAATTGGATTGGGGAATTGGAAAAAATCGAATAAACTATGATAGCGACCACCATGTACTAAATCATCTTCTTGAAGCTCGAAGGAATTTCGTATATGCTCGAGAAGGCCTTCAGACATAGTGCGATCGAACAAAAAACGAGAGGGTACGCCGACGTTCCTTTTTTCAATCTGTTTTTGAATCTTTGAAACAAGATCTCCAGCATACTCATCTTCTATATTGAGATCCGCATCTTTGTTCAATTTGATGCTTTTGCATTCAAGTACCTCGTGATCTGGAAAAACAAAGTCAAGATGCATGGCCACTATATCGTCTAGGTACATATAGTGAAATTGACCAACTTTTGATGGGAGTTCTAAAAATCTAGGTAGCTCATTGGAAGGAATATTAAGATATGCATATTTTATTTCTGAATCATTTTTTTGTTTCAGTTGAAGGGCAAAATATAATTCTCGGTTATTCAAAAAAGCATCGCGTTCAGAGCTTCCAAATTGGTATGGTTGTAAAAAGGAAAGCACCTTGGTTTTGAAATAATATAAGCTCGCAGCTTTTTGTTCCTCTGTAAGTTGTTCGGGTTTTAAAATATAAATGCCTTGCTTTTCAAGACCCAAAAGCACGCTATTTCTTAACGTATCTCCATATTCATTCAGTTGTGTTTGAATTTTTCCATGGATTTTTTTCAATAGTTTCTTTGGCGCAATGTCGAAAGCTTTATTAATTTTTTTCTTGTCAATTTCTACAAGTCTTCGAATATTGGCCACTCTTACTCTAAAAAATTCATCCTGATTAGAAGAATAAATGGCTAAAAAGCGCAGCCGTTCGATTAGAGGAACATCGTCGCTTTCTGCTTCCATGAGCACTCTGTAATTGAAGGTCAACCAGCTAAGATCCCTGTCAAAATAAGTGTTAGTGATCTCTTCAGGGTTCTGTTCCGTGTTTTGATGTGCTTCCAATGTCCTTTTTCAATTTAAAAAGAAATATAAGTTAAATGAATTTCAATCGAGTGGAGGTGTCCATGATATATTTGTTAAATCTTTTTTCTATAGAATCCGATCTGCGAGTGAAACTAAAGAATCTGCCAATACGTTCGCATTGAAAGGCTTTTAAGTGAAAAATATGCAGGCAAAGACGGATTCGTGTGATGGAGGAATGGATTTTCCATTCGAATGTAAATTAAGCTTAACTAATCTGATTGGTTATTGGCAAGTGCGAACAAATGATCAGAATAAATATTTGGCCTCTACTGCCGGGATCATTATGGAGCAGGTGAATGAAGCACCCGAGCTTCTTAAGCCAATAGAAGATATTTCTATATTAAATAAATATCAGGATACTGTAAACTTGTTGATGACTGCTATCTTTTCTCCATATACCGAGGAGGAAGAAATGGTGGCTGCTATTACTCCCTTCAAAAAGGAAGATGTACACAGCACTAAGGCTTACAAAGACCTAATGGTAAAGGCTGGTTCACATGATGCTCTACTTGATCCTGAAGAGATGGCCGAAATCATGAAACACAAGACCATGGCGGCTTACCTGGCCATTATGGAAATGTACTATGGTGTTTCTATAGAGTTGCACAAAGACATCATTTATACACTTCACGACCACAGAACAGGCCTAAAACAGTACTACAAGATAATTATTAACCCTAAGTTTTGTGAAATAGTCCTTAAAGGTGATTTACCTGAGTTGAGTGATGAGCAAATCAAATTGCTCACTGACAACATTGACAATTTGGATGTTTGGAAAACCCTACTCCCTACTGATCTTTTTGAATTTCAAGGACTGGTTGTATTCAAATTGAATGAGGTCACGAAAGACGAAGTGTTATCAAGAATCAAGGAAAACTTACTTGAAAAAGATAGTATTTCAGATGAAAAGAGCTTTGCTGACTTGGAGCAAAAATTCAGATCACTTTTACAGTTGTCAGACCTTAACCTGGGCATTGCCGGATATCAAAAAAGCAAAAACCGATTTATTAATTTCGGAGGCGGAACTCGGCGTAGTATTTTGATAGGCAAAAAAGATAAAATCGAATGCGAAGAAGCTAATAATAGCCTGTTTGATCGCTTTGCGAGGCAAAGAGAACCAATGATAGTAGAAGATATGTCTACTTGCTGCAATCAGCTGGAGCCGCAAGTCGACAGCCTAATGGAGGAAGGCGTACAAAACTTGATTCTCAATCCATTGTTTTACAACGGAGAGTTTGTAGGCCTGCTTGAGCTGGCTTCGCCCAACAAGGGTGACCTAAATGCATTGACCTTAACGAAAATAAGAAATGTACTACCGTTGTTTGCTATAGCAGTTAAGCGTAGTTCAGATGAATTGGAAAATAGCATTCAGAATTTAATTAAAGAAAAATACACCTCCATTCATCCTACAGTAGAGTGGAAGTTTAACAATGCCGCGCATGAAATGCTTGATCAGATTTCTCAGCAGAAGAGTACTGTTGCGCCGCAAATTGTTTTCAACGATGTTTATCCCTTGTATGCAGCATCTGATATTCGAAACTCTTCGGTAGAAAGGCATCATTGTATTTATAAAGACCTGATGCGGCAATTGCAATTGGCAAAAAAGGTGTTGTCAAGAGCTATGGAATTAACCAATTTACCAATTCTTGACGAGACTATTTTCAGACTGGAAAAGTTCAGAAAGAAAATAAAGAACAAATTAGTTACAGGCGACGAAACCATAATACTTGAGTTCCTCCAGGAGGAGGTAGAGCCGATCATAAGAAACATTGAAACTGGTCATGCGGGTGATAAAGAGTTTTCCAGGGAATACTGGGAAGCACTTGATTCAGAGATTGGTGTTGTATATGATCATAGAATGAAATTTGAAAACAGCTTGACTTCCATTAATGACGCAATTGGGAGCATTCTCGATGAGGAGGAAAAAAAGGCACAAATAATGTTTCCTCATTATTTCGAAAAGTATAAAACTGATGGAGTGGAGCATAACATTTATATTGGTGCTTCTATGGTCGAAAATATGGAGTTCGACGAGGTGTACTTGAGAAACCTGAGACTCTGGCAATTGGTGGTGACGGCAGAAATTGCTAACAGAACTGCTGCAATGATTCCGGAACTCAACATGCCGTTAGAAACTACACACCTGATATTGGTTCATTCCAACCCATTGTCCATTAGATTTAGGCAGGAGGAGAAAAAGTTTGATGTAGACGGCGCCTATAATATTCGGTATGAGATAATCAAAAAACGGATTGATAAGGCTGTTATCAAAGACTCTGATGAAAGAATCACCCAACCTGGAAAAATTGCAATAATTTATTCGCAGGAGAGAGATGCCGAGGAGTATAGGAGGTATATCGTTTATCTTAAGAATAAGGGTCTGTTGACCGGTGAGCTGGAGCAATTTGAGCTAGAAGAGTTGCAGGGTGTAAGTGGACTGAAAGCACTTCGAATAGCGGTTAATACTGAATCTACATCTATTATTGACGAGGTTAAAAAATTACTCGAGGTGGTATAACAAAAAAATCCAGCCGAAGGCTGGATTTAATATCTTGGAAGAAGCTACATTTTAAGCTTCTTTTTCTTCTTTTTTGTTGGTGTTTCTAAAGTCAATAAATGAAATCGCCGCGGCAAAGCTCGCAAGGACGATCACAATATTTACAAACAAATCAACTCCTGAAGTAACCGCTGGATTAAACATAATCTTAGTTCTTTTAAATTAACACTGCGAAGATAAATAAGAATCCGTTCAACTCAAAAGTTCCTTGTATCTATAGCAGTCGAGGGTGTGATCATTGACCAAACCTGTAGCTTGCATATGTGCATACATGATGGTACTGCCCACAAACTTGAATCCTCTTTCTTTCAAATCAGTGCTAAGGGCATCAGATTCAGGAGTGGTGGCAGGCACATCTGTCTTTTTGGCCCAATGACCAACAATCGGCTTATGGCCTACGAAAGACCAGATATATTTAGAAAATGTTCCAAATTCTTTTTGAACTTCAATAAACCTGATGGCATTGTTTACCGCAGCCCTAATTTTTTGTTGATTGCGGATAATCGCTGGGTTGGCAATAAGAGATTCTATTTTGACCTCGTCAAATTTTGCTACTTCTTTCACATCAAAATTGGCAAAGGCGCTACGGTATCCTCCTCTCTTTTTAAGAACCGTACTCCAACTCAAACCAGCCTGAGCACTTTCCAATATCATAAACTCAAAATGAATCCTATCACTATGCGAAGGAACTCCCCATTCCTCATCGTGATACCTTTCATATTCCTCAAAATGGCCGATTGCCCACTCACACTTGACTTTGCACATACAGTAGAGATTATTTCCAATAAAATTAAGCGGAAGTGTATCAATTTGGCTATTTTTCAGCGTTGAATTTTACAACAGAATAATAAAAAGCTACTCATTGTCCGCATACATCAAGTCACTTATCGTATTCCTTTTTCTAGTCATTGGTGTACCACAACATCAAGCAGTATTGTTGGCTCAATCGTCCGGTGAGCAATGGTTGGATATGAAAGACCTCGATATTCAGCCACATCTTCCAAAGTATCTCTTGTCTAGAAAGTCTGCCGTTTTTGTGTCTGTTCCCAGGTCAAAACAAAATCCAAGTATTAGGGAAGATTGGAAGAAATTGTCTGAAAAGGTTCATCGGGCTTTTCGAAGAATGAAGATTGACGCCATAGCTTATTATTACCTGGATGACGTATTTGCCAGCCCAGATGTCAATGAATCATTTGCCAGAGACATGGAGAAGCGTGAAATTAAATACATCGTAGTGCTTGAACAAGGCGCACCAAATGCAGCGGGTGTTGAGTCTTTCTCAATTACCATTACAGCATTCAATGACAAGAAGTCCTTTATTTCAGAGCGACAAAAAGCATGGCAAGTGCAGGGTCCCGTACTTGACGTGTTGTTGAATGAAATGAGAAAAGATGTTTTTAGGGCAGAAATGGTTGTGGAAAATTACCTGATTCCTGACGTGCCTGAGTTTTTCACCAATACTAAAATTTTGGAAGGTAAAAGAATACCTACATATGCCATGGATTTGAAAGTAGATAAGCTGGTGGTTCCGAAGTTTCAAAAGTATCAAATGGAGGATAGCACGTCTTTGGATATGGAGACAAGAGAAACGATTGAAGCTTACAATGATGAAGTGGACCGTAAAAACAAGAGGCTTGAAGAAATCATGCTCGGTTATCCACTGCAATATGTGTTCTCTGAAAGTATGTCAGATGATGACATTTATAACCAGGGTCATCAATTTGCACTTCACATTATTTTAGGAACGGGCAAGACTGTACGACAAATGTTAAACTACGATACTGATCCTTATGAAACCGACTATGTCACTATCAAAGCCGGCAGTACCCTGAGCACGTTGCCGGTAGAAGCGGTAGTGTACAAATACTATGTCAAGCATGTCTATACCAAGGATGTTTATCTTGGTTCAAGATGGGACGCCGACCTCAACTGGGAGCAGGCTCTTGAGAATTTCATATTTCATATGAAAGATGTCCTAAAGGCACAATAACTAAGGGTTCACAACGTGAAAGACATCTTTTCATTTGGTCCCAAAATTTGCGATTGAACAATATTAAACCCTATATTAGCCTAATCATAGGATGCGTGAAAAGAGCAGAAATGAAGATTAGATGTGCTTTAGTTTTTTTTGTAATTATGTTTTCGCTTCATGCGAACGCACAGGAGATACCGATTCCATTGAAGGTGGGGGACGAAGCGCTCAACTTTGAAGGAATAGATCAGAACGGAGATTCATTTGAACTTTATGAAATCCTAAAGAAGGGCCCGGTCGTATTGATGTTTTACCGTGGGTTTTGGTGTCCACACTGCAATAAGCAACTGTCTCAGATGGAAGACTCTCTCGATTTCATTACTCAAAAGGGAGGAATTGTAGTAGCTGTCACACCCGAAAAACCAGAGAGTGTAGAAAAGACTATTGATAAAACTGGAGCATCTTTTAAGATCATTCATGACAAAGATTTATCAATCATGAACATTTACCATGTCGCTTTTAATCTGGAAGAGGCCATGTTAAAAAAGTACAAAAAATGGGGCATTGATGTTGTTGAAGCGAACGGTGACAACGGCCCGAACCTTCCTGTTCCAGCCACCTATATTATAGGTCAGGACAGACAAATATTGTATACTTTTTTCGATCCCGATTATAAGAAGAGAGCAACCGTAGGTAAAATTTTACAGAATCTTTAAGTTTAATGCACTATGCTAACACCACTACAAATAAAGAAACTAACACATTTTTTCAACATCCTTGATTTTGACAAAAATGGATCTATCGAAGCAGATGATTTTGAGGCGATTGGAGAAAACCTGGCCATCATTCGCGACATTGACTTGGATACTCCTGATTATGAAATTGTTATGGGGATGACCAACGGCATCTGGGAAAAGCTGGTACCGTATGTTGAAAATGGGCAAGGTACTCAGCAACAATGGTTGCAGTTTATGACGGTGTTGCTTGACCCAAAGAACTTAGAGACTTATAAGAAATACCTAAACAACTTTGTTACAACATTGTTTAGGTTGTTTGACATCAATGATGATGGATTTATCTCTCAAACCGAGTATATCGATCTGTTCATCGGTATGAGGATAGAGGTAC
Source organism: Reichenbachiella sp. (assembly GCF_039944555.1). Taxonomy (GTDB): domain Bacteria; phylum Bacteroidota; class Bacteroidia; order Cytophagales; family Cyclobacteriaceae; genus Reichenbachiella. Next base: position 157,983 of record NZ_JBDUYN010000004.1, read on the forward strand.
GTTTTGCTCCAAAGGCATTCAGAAATTTAGACACAAACCAAGACGGGCGTCTTTCGCATGAAGAGATGGTACGCTCGGTCGATCAATTCATGAGAAGCGACAATCCAAATGCCGCAGGTAATTGGTTATTTGGTGGATGGGAAGAGAGCAAAGTATAATTTAAAACCCGTCGTCCTCGTCTTCGTCTAACTCTTCGAAAGTATTGTAGTCTTCTTCCACCGGAGCATCTTCATCCGAATTATCTGTGCCGTCTTCAATGGTGTCATAAATATCTTCTTCCAGATGAGTTTCTTCCGGATACTCGAGACTGTAAGCCTCGTTGATTCCATAATATTTGTTGCGGAAGTCATTTACAAACTTCAGAACCTCAAATTCGTCCCCTACTACTGTCCCATATTCTCCGAGACCCGCGGTACTGATCGTGGAGTTTTCTGCAACAAAATTATTGAAATCGTTGTTTGAGGAGAACATCATCAAACGTCCGTGTTCGTAGCTGAAAAAATACCAGGTCGATGGCGCGATTTGTAAGAATAAATGAACTACGTCTTCTCCTTCGTCGGATTTCTTTATTTCCAAAAACCCATCTGAAAGTGCGTTAATGTCGGTTTGTAGGATATGAGAAAGCCCCATTTTAGAGGTATTATAGAAACCTCGATGTCTATGAGACCATGCTAGATTTACATTAGAAATAAAAAGTGTTTTTGTCACCTTTGGTGAGCTCTCGGCCAATGCCATGTACTCATTCATTGAGTTGTTTTCGTAATTTTTTGTGGCAGGATCACCGATCATATCCGCTAGCTTGTACATCAATTCGATGTTATTGCCATGTGCTACATCCGGACCAATTTGTGCTACTACGTCAGTTATGTTTGCTGTCATTGCAGTAATCACCGTTGGATGGAGTTTCATGTCCAAAGCCAGCATGGCATCCATGAAATAAGTGTTAGAGTCAGGTTTCGCAAAACCAAGAACTGTTGCATCAAGAGAAAATTCAGTTTTGTTCTTTATGAAGGAAACAGGACCCTCATACAAAAGCTGTTGCGTGTCGTCATTATAAATAAAACTTCTGCCAGCATAGCTCTCATTAAGCGTTTTTGCAGGATCTTCAATTCGAAATTCAGCCAATGAGTCGGTATATGACATAATTCCACCGGCTTTGAATAGGTATTCATCAATATCACGGGTTTTATTATGAACGAAGGCCATATAAGGTTCATATGTGAGGCTGTTGTACAATAATCCAGCGACAATGGGTTGCCCGGTGGTTGTAGTAGCCGTATCTATATCAATGATTACTTCATCTTGACCCTGCGGAACAGAGTAGTTGACCCAGTAATCAAATTCACCCAGGCTCTTAATATCTGGTTTGACCTGACCCTCCATTTCTAGATTCTTGCGATCAGCATACATGGTTACATCACCAGCAAAATAGAAGCCTGGTGATGGCTGAAGCTTTTGAGACTCAAGCACAGTTCCACCGGATACCGTCATGCTATCATATTCATTTTTACCAATTTGGAAACCCTTTAACTCGAAACTGTCGAATTTAATAGCGAATGTATCCTCAGCAGCGTTCACAAGTTCATAGGTAGCATGTCCTTCGAATTTCTTACTAGAAATTACAGTGATATTGCCATCAAACAAGTTGTGGTATCCGTTGAGCGTATCAATTTTGAGTTTAGCATTTTCAAATGGACGTAGAACGGCATTCTCGTAGATGGTAGTTTCGTTGTTGTCTGGGATGATTTCGGCGTCAGCTACTTTAATATAGGGTATTCCCTGTATATTAAGTTCGTAGGTGTTGATGTCATAAATTGCATTGGTGGCATTAAAAGCAAGAGAATCCAATTCATCACGAGTAGTATAGAAATAGGAAGACATGATATCTACTTCCTCAGGCTTGGTCATCGCTATTTGGGCCGAATCCAGATACCAGGTAGCCTCCGTAATAGAGGTTTTCATTTGAGCGTAAGGAAAACTGATGGCAGCTACCCCCTCCTGCTCAGGTCTTACCTCTGCAATATTATCGATTAGGTCGAAGTCCAGTGCGATGTCATCCCCCTTCATAGCGGGTTTGTCAGGATTGTCGGTCAGGATTTCAAATTCAGCATGCCTACCGGAATATTCGTATTGGCTAAAATGAAATTCATCAGAGATCGATTTCGAACCTCTGGATAGCATTTCTCCTGATCCATAAACACCTCCAGCTGTAATGTTGGCTTTCCCGTCAAGTGAGGCTGTGGAGTTATAGAATTGAAATGGCTCATTTCTATTGGCAATGTACATACTGTCTTTGAGAGGCAACCAAAGCATTTTGTAGTCAGCCAGAACTGCTTCAGGATATGAGGCTTGGTCCAATTGCCCTTCCCGAATGACTCCCTCCTGGCCTACGGCAGAGACAGAATCCATATAAAAAATGAAATCATCGGAGTTTACCGTAGTAGTTCTATAGTCTATTCTTCCATCTGCACGTAGTCCGTCTGCGTTTAGTGAAAGGCTGTCATACAAGATTCCTTCACCACCATATAGTGCATAGCCATCTTCTGGAATTACATGCTCGAAACCTAATGACCTATCAGGCATGATCACAAGGTTTTCGGCAATTGGCGCAATAATTCCGCCGGAGAAAAAGGTACCCTTAAAGGCTATACCTGCAGGGTCGTCACGGTTGATGCTATCCATTTCAAACGGAGGGACGACAAAATAAACAGACTTATCGTAGGCGCCATTCAGGATATCGGGACCGTCGAAATATACGATAGCCTCAGAGTCAGAAACGAAGAAAGGATACTGAGCGAATCGCCGAACTCCGGCCTTATTCTTTGGGTGGTTGATGTATAGTGTGCCAGAAGTTTGGGTAAGATGATTACTCAAGGAAGTCTTGTGTTCTCCGCTTTCCTCATGAAAGTCTACTTGAATTCTGATAGAGTCGATGACTGGCATCTGAATCAAATATTCATCATAGTTGAAAAAGAAATCTTGACCCCTGTACTTAAAGTCGCCTGCATTAACTCCACCGCTAAATTTCATGTTTTTATCCTCTAGTAATGTGACCCTACTTGAATCCGGTGTAATTCTAACGTCTTGATCTGGAGTGACCACAATTCTGCTTACACCTCGTACCTCCATTTCACCTGTTTCAAAATTCAAGGATGCATTGGATCCCTGAGGATTTAGAGATGAGATGAGAATATTATCAAAGTCCTTTTGCTTAGAGTAAGCCATGACATAATGAAAGGCCTTGCGAAGAACAGTAATCTGATTAGTCTCTTCATCTAAAAGGATATAGTTGTTTTGTTTAAGAAACTCCATAGCGGCACGAGCCAATTCAGGCTTAATTCCGAAGTGATCCTGCATTTCGATCAAATTGTATTCCGGCCCTTGTACTAACCTGGCGAATTCAACAACTGCCCTTACCGGGTGAAATTCGAACATGCCTGTCATTTTTTTATAACGAAGCGGATTGAAATATTCTTCAGATTCAAAAAGAGCAGGAACTCTGTTTTTGGCATTCAATATAGAGATGTCAATGCTGTCTGCTTCCAGGTGCCATTCAAGCATGTCAGCTTTAAACTCCAATTTGAAAAAAGAAGAGTAGTAATAGGTGTTCTTGTAATCCCCCTGATCTTTAAGCAGTGTTAGTTTTGATATCCCCTGATCATAATCAAACCGCACAGAGTGGTGGTAGATGGAATCTGTGCCATGATAAAGTGCAAATGATATTTTATCCGAAAGTATCAAAGAATCCTCGAAAACGTATTCTACGGCTTTTGCTATGAAAGAACGACCTCTGCCATCCGCGACCTCTATTGTAGATTGGTCCTTGGAAACTGAAGTCCCATATTTACGAGCACCCTTCATGGCAAATCCCCCTTTGTATTTTAGACGTTCACCAGGTAAGCTCAATTCCAGATCAGAATAATGAGAGATAAATTGTGGATAAACCTTCTCCTCATGATCCAGGCGTCTTCCACTTTTGAAATAAAATGCTCCTGGGGCGTCTCCGCTGAACAACTCCGGATACCTTAATTTGGTTCGCGAGGTTTTTAGTTTTGGGACGCTAACATCGAATGAATAACCTTCGAGCAAAATAACTGCACCGTCAGTTCCTTTCATATCATCAGGCCAGTCCAATTCTCCTGATGTACCGACAAATACTTGATCTTTAATCAGGAAAGTGCCAGAGGCATTTGTGACCGTTAATGTGTCATACGGCGTGGCTATTTTAAAATCGATGCCTGTAAGTTGTAATACAGGGCCAGCAAGAATTGGGTCCTTATCGTCGGCTTGCATTTGAGCAACCAAGTCTACCTTTTCGAGTGAAAAACTCTGACGTTCCAAGACCAATGGTTTTTTAACTTCCTCTTCTTTTAAAGGTTCTTCTTGATAGTCATCCGAGTTACCGAAGCTGTCATCATTTCCCCAGCTGTCGTCGCTACCCCAACTATCATCAGACCCCCAACTGTCATCACTGCTGCCCCAGTCATCATCAGAAGCCCAGTCGTCAGACCCGGCATTTTCTTCTATAATTTCTTCATCCTGTACGTCTAACAGTTCCTCTTCTGAGATAAATTCGTCATCTTCTTCCTCAGTTTCTTCGCCTGAGGATTCCTCGGGTTCAGGTTGGGATTCTTCTAATAGTGCAACCTTATAAGACCCTCCAGATGTGGAAAGTTTGTTGTAATGTGAGTGGTAGAGCGCCCCTCTAGCGAAGAAAAAAGTAAGTGTCTTGAAGAAATCAGACACATCATCTTTGTCGTAGCGATCAACAGCATGGTGACAAACATCCAGAATGCTCGATAACTCCGCAGGATTGGCACCTTCTTGTGTTAGTGCATAGGTGATTAAGCTAAAGAAGTACTCATGATAAGGCTGTGTTCCAAATCGTCGATCCTCCATTTTTCGACATAATTCGATGATAGAAGCCTTCTGCTCGTCAGAAATACTTGAAGTCCAAGCATTACGAAAGTCATAAGATACTTTTTCAGCAGATTCTGTCCCGATGCCTGAGATATTTTTCACCACGTCTTCTACAAACTGATCTGGTTCTGGCGAGAACCTGAAATATTGTGCTTGTGCCAAACCTGCAGAAAGTGTAAAAAAAAGAAGAAAGTATATTCGCCTGTACAAGACCATCCAATGCTATTCTGAATCAACTGCTAAAGATAGTAAACCGATTGTGATATGCTATGCGCTTTATCAGTATTTGCTGAACTTCAATGCTGTCCAGTTGTCTTTTATAACTGATTTTTCAAGGTAAAGATTATATGAATCCGTACTATTTTTAATGTCCTCAATGTCTTCTTCATAGAAGCCGCTTAGATAAAGCTCACCGCCCTTTTTCAACAATTGGGCATAATAGGACATTTCTTCTAACAATACATTCTTGTTGATGTTTGCAATCACCACATCATAATTGGTCTTATTAAGTGATAATTTGTTAATAGCACCTTTATGATAATTGATGTTCTGAAGCCCATTGAGCAGAAAATTCTCCAGACCATTTTCCACACACCACTGATCTATGTCAGTGGCTTCTATATACGATGCGCCTAGTTTGGAGGCCATAATGGCCAAAATACCGGTGCCAGATCCCACATCGAGTACTGATTTTCCATTGAAGTCTCCGTCCAATTGCAATTCCAGCATTCCCTGCGTGGTCGCATGGTGTCCCGTTCCGAATGACATTTTTGGTGTAATCACAATTTCATAAGTATATGAATCATCAGGCTCATGAAAAGTAGCGCGCACTCTGCAGCGGCTGTCTACAGCAATAGGATCGTAATTTTTCTCCCATTCCTCATTCCAGTTTTCCTTCTCGATAGTTTCAATTTTGTATTCGATCGAGGCAAGCGCACTGTATCTATTTACCATTTCGCTAATGGCATGACCAGAGTATCTTTCCGTAAGAATGTAGGCATCCAGGCCCTTATCTGTTTCTTCAAAAGTGTCAAAGCCCATTTCGGCAAGTTCGGCCGTCAGGATATCAGCAAATTCACGGTTAGTTTGGAATATAATTCTTGTAAATGTCATTTATCTGTTGCAGCCAGCGAAGGATTCATAGTCGGTGTAGTAAACCGAAAAGTCTGCCAAACTCCTGTCTTTTTCAAAGTATATGTAAACATCAGCAAAATCTCGGTCATCCACAAAAGACCAGTGACCTACCTGATCTGCATACAAGGAATTTTCCTCTTCAAAGATAATAATGTCAGCAAAGGCTTCGGATTCATCTTCATAGACTTTGAAATGGGCATATCTGGGGTTGGGTTCGATATACACCTTGCCGTAAATTTCGCAAGGGTCTATTTGAGAGAAGCCTTTGGGTTCTTTGTTCCAAAGTAGAATGCTCAATGAAAGAATAAATGAAATCATAGCGGGTAAATGTTGCTTAATTCAATACTTAAAAAGAGTTGACAATAGCGAGGAAATCATCGGCGTTCAAAGATGCTCCACCAATCAACCCACCATCTACATCAGCTCCAGCAAATATTTCCTGTGCGTTAGAAGGCTTGCAGCTACCTCCATATAGTATTGGGCAGGTATCTGCTAATTCCTGTCCAAAATGGTCGGCTAAATGGTTTCTTAGTTCAGCGTGCATTTCTTGCGCTTGTGCAGAGGTTGCTGTTTTACCCGTACCAATTGCCCAAATCGGCTCATAGGCAATTACGGTTTTTGCAAAATCATTTGCTGACAGATGAAAGAGACTTTCCGTTAATTGTTGTTTTACATATGCGTAGTGCTCCTCTTTTTCGCGGATTTCCAACGGTTCGCCACAGCAGAAAATTGGTACCAGGTTGTTTGCGAGAGCTAAATCCAATTTGGCCGCCAATTCCTGATTAGTCTCGTTGAAATATTCACGTCTTTCGCTGTGCCCCAGAATTACGTAGTTGACGCCTGTTGATTTAACCATCTCGGCAGAAGTCTCCCCGGTATAGGCTCCTGATGCTTTGTCACTGCAATTTTGAGCAGCTACCTCAATACCTTTTTTTCCAACGATGGACTCGGCAAGTTTATTCAAATGGATAAACGGAGTACCTAATACGATTTGTGCCTCTTCATTCCCGGTGGCTTTTTCTAAGACCTCTTGGGCTAATTTGATACCTGCCTCGAGGTTGTTGTTCATCTTCCAGTTTCCCGCTACTATTTTCTTTCTCATTGTGTGTTTATTAATAAATATGAATTTTCGCTGAACAAAGTTGCAATAATTATGGCATTAATTGATAATATTTCATCATTTTAGCGTATTGATTGAATTTGCACGTTGTTGGATTTGATCAATACAGCACAAGATCCAAAACATTTTTCTCGAATTTTTAATCCTAGATTCTTATGGATAAAAGACATACCTATGACTTTGGTGTAATTGGCAATTGTGCTTACACCGCTCATATCAAAAAGGACACAAACATCTCATGGATGTGCTGGCCTCGGTTCGATAGCAGTTTCATTTTTGGTAAATTAATCGACGATCAAAAAGGAGGCGAATTTTCAGCACTTCCTGCAGAAGGCGAATTTTCTTCCAAACAATATTACCTGGAAAATACGAACGTGCTCTGCACTGAAATAGAGTGTGCTACCGGAAAATATAAGGTGACAGATTTTGCTCCCAGGTATTTGCAACATGAGCGGAGCTATAAACCGCTAATGCTGATTAGAAAAATCGAGCCTATCTCTGATCATCCAAATATCAAAGTGATATGTGATCCTGTTGGTGACTATGGCGCCATCCGTCCAGAAAAGAGTATGGGTAGTAATCATATCAGATACATCGGACTGGAAGCGCAGGTGAGGCTGACTACCAATATTTCTTTGAACTATTTGATCAATGATCAGGATTTTGTGCTCAACGAAACCAAATACCTTGTGCTGACTTTTGGTCCACCAATGGAGGCTGACCTAAAAGAAACCTCAGAGCTGTTTCTTGATCGCACCGTCAACTATTGGCACAAATGGGTAAAGACTGCGAGTATTGTCAATTTTTATCAAAAGGCTGCCATTCGATCGGCTTTGATACTGAAAATTCATCAGTATGAGGATACCGGAGCCATAGTGGCTGCCACTACCACGAGCCTGCCTGAATCCCCAGGCTCTACACGAAACTGGGACTATCGCTTCTGCTGGATGCGGGATACTTTCTACACGCTCAATGCCTTCAATAACATAGGTCACTTCGAAGAACTGGAGAAGTATTTTCATTACATCATGAATATTACCAGTGGTGAGAATGACAGGTATCAGCCACTCTTCGGAATAGGAGGGGAAAAGGATTTGATAGAAATTGAAACTAGTCTGAAGGGCTATCAGGGAAATCAACCAGTTCGTGTGGGTAATCAGGCCTACGAGCACATCCAGAACGATGTGTATGGCCAAGTGCTCCTTTCTTTACTTCCGTTATACTATGACCAGCGGATTATTTTTACCGAAAGGTTTGATTCTGGCGATTTGATATTTAAGACGTTAGGCTTAATTGAAAAAACCATGGAGCAAACGGATGCCGGGCTTTGGGAATTTCGAAACCTGAGTCAGCATCATTGTTACACCTATCTTTTCCATTGGGCGGGTAGTTTGGCCGCTGAGAAAATAGCGGTAGTGCTCAAGGATGAGAAGATGGGCAATCTGGCTAACAAACTTGGAAAAATTGCTAAAGGCAAAATAGAGCAGTGCTACAGTGCCAGCAAAATGGGTTATAGTCAGGCGATAGGAACAGACCGAATGGATGCCAGCTGCTTGCAGCTTATCAACATGAACTATTTGGAGAATGATTCGGAAAGGGCCAAACAGCACCTCATAGCCATGGAAAAAGATCTGAAAGCTTCTAATGGTTTATTCTACCGGTATAAGCACCAGGATGATTTTGGAGAACCGGAGACTACTTTCCTGATCTGTGCCTTTTGGTATGTGGAAGCATTGGCTTGTGTAGGGAGACTCGATGAGGCCATCGAATACTTTGACAATTTGGTCGGTTATTCTAACCATGTTGGCCTCCTTAGTGAAGATGTAAATGAAAAGGATGGAAGCATGTGGGGCAACTTTCCGCAGGCATACAGTCATGTAGGTCTGCTTAATGCTGCGCACAGAATCGCCAAAAAGTTGGACATGCCTGATTTTAGGTGATAATGGTTACTCAGATAAGATTGGCAAATAAACTTTGAAGGTAGTACCCTTTCCTTCTTGGCTTTCTACTTCTACTCTACCATTGTTGAGTTCTACGAATTCATTGACAAGGGTAAGGCCAAGACCAACCCCTTTTTCACCTTCTGTACCCCAGCGACTCCGCTCACCTTTGAAATCAAAGAGGTGTGACATTTTTTCCTGGGGTATGCCGATACCGGAATCCTGAATGCTAATCACGGCCATAGTTATTTCGTAGGAGAGAGTTATCTCTACTTTCCCTCCTTCCGGTGTAAATTTAATGGCGTTGCTAATCAAATTTCGAATAATGGTAGACACACTATTTTTATCTGCCTGAATAGTGACTTTTTCTTTTACCTTCTTGGTAAGCTTTATTTGCTTGGCAGCTGCCAAATTTTGCATAATGCCTAAATTGGAATTACAAAGTTGATGCAGTTTGATCTTCTCTGGCTTGTATGGCATTCGACCTTGTTGGCTCATCGCCCATTCCAATAAATTGTCCAATAAGCTGGATACTTCGCTAGTTGAAGTGTCAAGCATTCGGCCTAGTTTGAGTAGCGCCTCCTTATCGTCACTTTCTACAAGCAATTGAATCAGCTGTGACACCCCATGGAAATTACTAATAGGCCCACGGATATCATGAGAAATGATGGAGAAGAACTTGTCTTTAGTTTGGTTCGCTTCCGCCAGCTGATTTCGCTGTGCGGTAATAATCTCTCGACGCTTTTTCACTATACGAATGGCACGCACTTTCACCCGATATATCTTAAGTAAAGCATACATAAGAAATAGCACCAGTACCAAGATCACGATCACACTCCAAAGTACGATCTGATTGTTTCGAGCTTGTTCGTTGAGCAAATCGACTTCTGTTTGCTTGAGATCTACTTCTGCTTGTTTTTTTGATACCTCGTACTCAGTACGTAGGTCAGCCATTTTTCGAATGACCTCATCATTATTGATACTGTCACGATAGGTAATGTATTGACTTTGATAGTTGTAAGCTTTTCTGTAGTAGCCTTGGGTCTGGTAGAGTTCTGATAGTTTGAGGCTTGCGTCTCTGATTTGCTCTTTAAGGCCTTCTTCTTGACCGATGTTTAGTGCGCTGTGAGCGTAGTTTAGTGCTTTTTTTAGATCGCCTCGTTGTTCATAGATGTCCGCGAGTGAAATTTGATATATAGCTATTGGGTCGAAATCGCTTAATTCTTCCAAAACTTGGATAGCTTCAACTATATTTTTTTCTGCTTGTTCATTTTTTCCTTGTTTAGCAAACACTAAGCCTTTGTTTCCTAAGGTGTAAGCTATTCTTGATGTGAAGTTAATTTTCCTAAAAATGCTTTCAGCCTCGTCAAAATACAACATAGCGGTATCAAGTAAATCATGGATCCGATAAAGTTCTCCTGTATTAAGTAAAACACTGCCCAGCCTTATGGAATCGTTTTCAGATCTTAGGATATCAATACTCTTATTGTAGTATAACTTCGAGTTGTCAAAGTTATCTTGCTTTCTATATACCTCGCCTAGGTCGAGATACACAACTGCCACGCCCAATTCCAACCCAATATTGGAATAATGAAGACCCGCTCTCAGATAGTAATCAATGGCACTAGCCAAATTACCTTTTGATCTTTTTCCATTACCTACATTTCTAAGGCTTTGTGCTAGCAAGCGTTCATTGCCAATCCTTTTTGCATAAATAATTGCTTGCTCGGCGTAAGAAATTTCCCTATCTGGGTTTGTTGAGTTGAACGAAATTTTATTCAGTAGTGCGCAAATAGTAGAATCTGACAGATCATTTCTTGAATCTACAACATGTATAAGACTATCAGCCAATGACTGATCCTGCCCTTTTACGCTGTAAGAAAAATAGCCCGCAAGAATGCAGGCTATCAATGTTATTCTATATTTAATTTTAAGTATCAAGGTCCCTCGACTTTCACTTCTGGATCTAAGGTGAAATCCCCCTTTCCTGGTACATTCACTTTGATGGTAAAGTACTCAGTATCTTTCTGATTTCCACTTATAGTAGATCTCCACTTGGGTGATTTTGGAAGCGGCTTCATTACACTCTTGCACACTCCTCCTGGAGGTGCAGGTGCCTCTTCAAATGAAACAAATGAAACACCAGTCTTACCATCTTTTTGAGCGATCTCAAAAGTGACTTGACCACCGTTGTTAGCGACAATCTCGAAAGTGGCGCTGTCATCGGGAGTTATGTCATGATCATGATTAGTGTCTGTCAACACGATCGTTGTGTCCACGTTAGCTTGGGTAATGGTTTCGGTATCCACCGTCACTGTAACCGTAATGTTCTTTGGTTGCGGCATAATTATTCTTTGCTTTTAAAGTTAAAAAAAATGATTGAGAACAGGTGGAACCCTAATATTAAACAAAGCCCTTGAAAAACAAAGCAGATTGGTTGAGATGAAATCACGATTCTTGTCAACTCTTTCTTTAATGCAATAAAGCCTACAAATTGTGCAAAATAATGAAGGCTAACGATTTGACGAAATCCTGCCTAAATTATTTACTTTTTTCTCCAGATTTGGATAAAAAAGGCATCTGAATTGATTGTTGGTTACTTCAAATACTCGAAGGTCCCGTTTTCAGTTTCGATGGTTGCCTTGGTTTTTTCGGCTGATTCCACTCTGCCGATTATTTGAGCGGCCACTCCAAAAGATTCCGATACTTGAATTAAGTCCTGAGCGATTGCTTCTGGAACATAGAGTTCCATTCGATGCCCCATGTTGAACACCTTGTACATTTCTTTCCAGTCTGTGCCGCTTTCCTGATGGATGAGTTTGAACAGCGGAGGAATTTCAAATAGATTGTCCTTAATTACATGTACATGATTTACAAAGTGCAAAACCTTAGTTTGAGCTCCGCCGCTACAGTGAATCATACCATGAATTTGATCCCTGTAATTTTCCAACATTTGTTTGATGATAGGGGCATAGGTACGTGTTGGTGAAAGCACGAGCTTACCAGCATCCAATGGTGATCCCTCTACTGGGTCCAGTAAATCTTTAGATCCGGAATAGATTAAATCGCCCGGAACGGACGGGTCGAAACATTCCGGATATTTCTCCATATATTTTTTGGCAAATACGTCATGTCTGGCGGAAGTAAGTCCATTGCTTCCCATACCACCGTTGTATTCACTTTCGTAGTTGGACTGTCCGTAGGATGCGAGTCCCACGATTACGTCACCCCCTTTGATATTTTCATTGGTAATGACATCGGCTCTTTTCATCCTGCCGATGACTGTACTATCAACAACCACAGTTCTGACGAGGTCGCCAAGATCTGCAGTTTCTCCTCCTGTTGAGCGGATATCTACACCGTTGTCGCGCAGCATCTGTAACACCTCTTCGGTGCCTTCAATGAGTGCAGTAAGCACTTCTCCAGGAATCAGATTTTTATTTCTTCCAATGGTAGATGACAGCAAGATATTGTCTACCGCTCCTACACATAGTAAATCATCGGTATTCATGATGACAGCGTCCTGAGCGATTCCCTTCCACACGGACAAATCTCCGGTCTCTTTCCAATACATATAAGCCAATGAAGATTTAGTGCCTGCACCATCAGCGTGCATGATGTTGCAGTAGGCCTCATCTCCAGCTAGCATGTCAGGGACTATCTTGCAGAAGGCATTGGGGAACACACCTTTGTCAATGTTTTTGATGGCATTGTGGACGTCTTCTTTGGAGGCTGAGACCCCGCGCTGCATGTATCTTTCGTTCATCACGAATGGTATTTAGGATTCGAGCGCAAAGCTAATAAACTCTTATCTCGGATACTTCTTTTTCGATTGACAGATTTATCGTTCCTATAGCTTGCCGTGTGGAAGACGATTTTTAACCCAGGTTATTAGCATTAAGCTCATTTATAATGCAATTCAGCTAAAAATTGGTTTCAAATAATTAAAAGAATATAAATTGAAAATTCATAATTATTGAAACCAATGTAGTCATGTTTAATAAAATAGAAAATCTAAGTGAATACTTCCTGGCCTATGAAAAGAGTGTGGCCAATCCTGAAGTTTTTTGGGAGCGGGTGGCCAACCAATTCTATTGGAGGAAGAAATGGGACAAAGTAGTTGAGTATGATTTTGAAAAGGCCCACGTCGAATGGTTTCAAAATGCTAAACTCAACATCACAGAGAACATTTTAGAGCGACATCTTTATACCATTGGCGATAAGCCTGCTATTATTTGGGAACCAAATGACCCAAAAGAAGAAGGGGTGACGCTGACCTATCATCAGCTTTTTGAGAAGGTATGTCAGTTTTCTAATGTGTTAAAAAACAACGGCATTGAAAAAGGAGACCGTGTGATTATTTATATGCCAATGATTCCTGAGGCTGCAATTGCCATGTTGGCTTGTGCACGAGTAGGCGCAGTACATTCTGTGGTATTTGCCGGGTTTTCTTCTTCTGCACTTGCAGATAGGATCAATGACTGCCAGGCAAAAATGGTACTGACTTCAGATGGAAATTTCAGGGGAGCTAAATCAATCCCTGTAAAAGCAGTGGTAGACGAGGCACTTGAAAATTGTACGACAATAGAGAAAGTAATTACTGTCAAACGGACAAAAACAGAAGTGACCATGAAAGCTGGGAGAGATCTCTGGTGGCATGAGGAGACAGTCAAAGTAGATACACAACACAAGGCTGAAGAAATGGATAGTGAAGACATGCTCTTCATTTTATATACATCAGGGTCAACGGGTAAACCAAAAGGGGTGGTCCATACTACTGGTGGTTACATGGTGTACAGTCAGTATTCCTTTCAAAACGTATTTCAATACAACAGTGATGATGTCTATTGGTGCACAGCAGATGTAGGCTGGATCACGGGGCATTCTTACATCGTCTATGGGCCACTTTTAGCAGGAGCTACTTCAGTGATGTTCGAAGGGGTGCCTACCTATCCGGATGCTGGTCGCTTTTGGGAAGTGGTGGACAAGTATAAGGTGAATCAATTTTATACCGCACCCACGGCTATCAGAGCACTACAAGCTTTTGGTCTTGATCCTATTGCACCATATAAGCTAGATTCTTTGAAGGTATTGGGTACGGTAGGCGAACCGATCAATGAAGAAGCCTGGCACTGGTATCACGATCATATTGGCAAGGGCAAATGTCCTATTGTTGATACTTGGTGGCAAACAGAGACTGGGGGTATTATGATATCACCTTTGGCCGGATTGACTCCCACCAAGCCAGCTTATGCAACGTTACCTCTACCGGGCATTCGACCCGTGATTGTGGACGGAGAAGGTAAAGAATTGAAGGGCAACGGAGTACAGGGGAATCTTTGCATCAATTTCCCCTGGCCATCTATGATTCGAACCACTTATGGTGACCACGAACGCTGTATCAACACCTATTTCTCTACCTACAAGGGCATGTATTTCACAGGAGACGGAGTAAAAAGAGATGAGGACGGTTACTATAGAATTCTCGGTCGAGTAGATGATGTGATTAACGTATCCGGACACAGATTAGGGACTGCGGAGGTAGAAAATGCGATCAATGAGAATCCATTGGTGATAGAATCTGCCGTTGTTGGCTATCCACATGACATCAAAGGTCAGGGTATTTACGCTTATGTGATCTGCGATATCGAAGGACGAACAGAAGGGAGCCTTAAGGATGAAATCAAAGCCACGGTGAACAAGATTATCGGGCCGATTGCTAAGCCTGACAAGATTCAAATTGTGCCTGGCCTACCCAAAACGCGATCTGGTAAGATCATGCGGAGAATTCTCAGAAAAGTGGCAGAAAATGATACCTCAAGTTTGGGAGATACTTCTACATTGCTCAACCCTGAGGTGGTAGATGAGATTATTAAAGGGGCGCAGTAGTGGCCCGTTCTTAAATAAAAACGCTTCCAAAGTTCAAAACTTTGGAAGCGTTTTTCATTTTATGATTCTTAAACTTTTACCAGCTTCCACTTGCCTAATCTAAACCAATAGATACAGGCCGCAGCGTGAAGCGCAAAAGCTATTGCTACCGAAATCATTGCACCTAGAAATCCATATTCCAAGTGAATGGCCAATGCATAGGCCAAAGGAATCTGAATAAACCAGAAGAATATGATATTCATTACCACTGGTGTTTTGGTATCACCGGCACCATTGAAACCTTGGCTGATCACCATGCCGTAAGCAAACGTGATGTAGCCTACACAAATTACCCGCAAGGCCAGAGCCCCATAATCTCTCACCACAGTTTCATCTGAAAATAGTCCGACAAATTCGTGTGCGAACCAGAAGAATATGATGGATACAACAAACAAGAAGGCTGTATTCAGATGCGCTGTTTTCCACACTGAGCTTTCCGCCCTTTCTGGTTTTTTTGCGCCCAAATTCTGACCCACAAGTGTCGCCGCTGCATTGGCCATTCCCCATGAAGGCAAAATGGTGAATACGATGATTCTAAAAGCAATCGTATAACCTGCCAGTGCAGCACTTCCAAATTCGGAAATAATCCTTACCAGGAATATCCAGCTAGCAGACTCGATCAAAAACTGACCCATGCCTCCCGCGGCAATGTTAAAAATACTACGAACAGTATTCCATCTGATTTTCACATTTTCGATCGTCAATTTTATAATCCGTTCCCCACCGAATAGCCCAAGCAGCTGATAAAATACACCTACAGAACGTCCGATAGTAGTGGCTATCGCTGCGCCTTCGACTCCAAAGCCAGGAATTGGCCCCAAGCCAAAAATGAATAAAGGATCAAGAACGATGTTGAGCCCATTGGCAATCCAAAGTGAGCGCATGGCCATAGAAGCGTCTCCTGCACCTCGATATATACCATTGATAAGGAACAGGAGCATGATACTGGCATTTCCGCCTAACATAACTCGTGTGTAACCAGCTCCTTGAGCAATTAATTGCTCCGAACCACCCATGATTCGCAGGATGTCCTCGGCGAAAATAATACCGAAAATACTTATTACAACTGATAGTGAAGCAGCAATCAATATAGCTTGAAAAGCTGCATTTCCTGCTCGTTTAGGGTCTTTTTCGCCAATACGTCGTGCTACTACTGCAGTTGCGGCCATACTCAGACCAATGGCGATAGAGTACACAATCATGACTACAGATTCAGTAAGACCCACGGTAGCTATGGCATCCACGCTTACCTTGGCAACGAAAAAGACATCAACCACGGCAAATAAAGATTCCATGATCATTTCCAGCACCATAGGCACAGACAATAGAAATATCGCCTTGTTGATGCTACCGGTAGTGAATTCTGTTTCTTCGCCTTTTAGAGCAATAAGAAAATATTTATAACCTTTTCGAAGGTTTTTGAGCAAACTTGTCATTATTAAAGAAGTAAAGTGTTGATTAAAAGAAAATTAGCTGGGGTCTAAGTGGCCTTAGACTAAGGTGCAAGCCGGTGCGGCTATAAACGCTATGGTTTTCTTTTGTAACTTCATGATGGTGCTAAGGTAAATCTAATTTTGTTTAATCCAACTATTTGAATTTATTTTTGTTCTGTTACAACCACTTAATGACAAAATGTGTTTAAATGATAAGATGAATTCGACAGGTAAAATAATCGACTAAATTAAGTGTATGATTATGCCATGGAGATTCTAGGTAACGAGTAAAAATCAAATTAGACTACATGAAAATTTTAGGTTTTGCATTTCTAATCTTGGCTATTGCAGGCTGTAATGATCCTGGTCTGGATTGCTGTGCAGGACCAACGGAGGTTAGCCTTGGTGAGCCATTTTCAATTACAGAGGGAGAAACGGTTGATGTAGCAGCATCCATAGTTAATATTAAATTCACCCAATTGGTTAGCGATTCACTTTGCCCGGAAGATGTGGAATGTGTGACCCAGGGTACTTTAGCCATAGTGATCAACATAAATGGTACGGACAAAAATCTCTCAATCGGAGATGCAAATAATCCTCAGACAGAATACAAGGAATACATCATTGAACTACAAAAACTTATTTACCCGACCAGTCAAGATGAAAAAGCCAACATTAACTCGACCTACGCTGTTCAGATGACAATCACCAGACAATAGCTGTACAAAACCACCCTCAACGAGTTTGCAATTACCTTTTTATCTCAACCCACTTCTTTCCAATAGTGCATCAACAGTTGGTTCCTGACCTCTGAATCGCTTGTACAATTCCATAGGATGCTCACTTCCTCCCTTCGATAATATATTCTCTTTAAAGGAATCAGCTGTGGCTTTGTCGAATAGTCCACGCTCCTTAAAAACAGAAAATGCATCGGCATCTAATACCTCAGCCCATTTATAACTATAGTAGCCAGCAGCGTATCCACCCTGAAAAATGTGACTGAACTGGGTACTCATGCATACACCTGGAATAGGGTTGAATAACTCCGTTTTTTTCATTGCTTCTTGTTCGAAGGCCGCTACATCAGAGACAGCAATATCGTCGTGGGTCAAAGAATGCCAGGCGATATCCATCAAACCAAAACTGATTTGTCGTACGGTCTGATAAGCTTCATGATAATTAGATGAGGCTTTAATCTTTTGTATTAAGTTCTCTGGTATAGACTCGCCGGTTTCATAATGCATAGCGAACAGATCCAGGCACTCTTTTTCCATGAGCCAATTTTCAAGAATCTGAGAAGGTAATTCTACAAAGTCCCAGTATACACTTGTTCCGCTCAAGGAATTATACTTTCCATTTGCCAGCATTCCATGGAGGGCATGACCAAATTCGTGAAACAGTGTTTCAACTTCGTTGTAGGTAAGTAGCGATGGTTTAGATTCAGTTGGAGGGGTAAAATTACAGACGATTGAGACTATCGGTCTTTGGTCTGTTTCGTTTTTCCACTGACCTCGGTATGAGGTCATCCAGGCTCCTCCTCTTTTGCCTGGTCTCGGGAAGAAGTCTGCGTAGAAGATCGCAATATGTTTGCCTGATTGGTCTTCAACTTCATAGGCCTGCACATCTTTATGGTATACAGGAATTTCGTCATTCTTTTTAAAAGATAGACCGTACAATTTTTTAGCTACTTGAAAAATACCTTCTACCGCCTTTTCCATTCGAAAATAGGGTCGTAGCATTTCATCATCCAACTGATACTTTTCATTCTTCAGTTTTTGAGAATAAAACGCCCAGTCCCATCGCTCCAGCTCTATATCGTCGCCAAGCTGTTTTACATAGTCTTTGAGCTCTTCTACCTCTTTTTTAGCCTTTGGTAATGCCTTTTCTAAAAGGTCATTAAGAAAGTCAAGTACCTTTTTTGGCTTTTCAGCCATTCGTTCTTCGAGTACATAGTCTGCGTAGGTATTGTACCCTAGCAATTCGGCTATTTCGTATCTAAGTTTAATTATTTCTTTTACGATTTGCTGATTGTCTAAATCATCTCCTTTAAATGCCTTAGACATGTACGCCCTATACATTTTTTCTCTGAGGCCACGATTTTCTGCATATTCCATAAAAGGGAGAAAACTAGGAGCCTGTAAGGTAAAGAGCCACATACCCTTATGACCCTTTTCTTCTGCTGCAAGTGCAGCGGCATCAATAGCTCCTTCCGGTAATCCAGCTAAGTCCGCCTCATTTTCCAGTATAAGCTCGTAGCTATTGGTTTCGGCCAATACATTTTCACCAAATTTAAGCGAGGCCATAGCCAGGGAGTTGGATAGTTCTCTGTATTTCTTTTTGTCCGCTTCATTGAGATTAGCTCCACTCCTGACGAAACCTAAATAAGTCTTTCTCAGGAGCATTTGATCTTCTTGGTCCAGGTTCAAAGTGGATTTGCTATCATAAACAATCTTTACCCTTTCAAACAATTTGGCATTTTGCATGATTTCATTTCCAAATTCTGTGAGCAATGGAGAAAGCTCGTTGGCCAGGGCTTGCATCTTATCTGAGGTTTCGGCAGAATTGAGATTAAAGAATATTTCTGCTGCCTGATCTAAATCTCTGCCGCCTCTTTCTAGTGCAACTATTGTGTTTTCAAAATCTGGCGTATCCTCTGCCTCGGCAATAGCCTTGATCTCGCTGCGAGATTTTTCAATTAGCTTCTCTATTCCAGGCTTATAATGTTCTAACAGGATTTGCGAAAATGGGGGAACGCCAAAAGGAGTGTCAAAGGATTGTAATAGTGGATTGTTATCGGCCATAGAATTTCAATTAAGCGTCGGCAAAAATATATGAATATAGAATCAAAACTGGTACGATAAAGATCAAATAGATGTTTGATCTTTATTCACTTTTTCGAAGAAACTCAAGATTTCTTTTTAAACCGGAGTACTTAGTTCTTTTTACTGCCGATCCTTTGAAAATTTCTCTGAATAGCTCTTCGGTCATTTCTTCCCAATCCGAAGATTTCATTTCTCCCAGTCTTTCATGAGGAGTAAAATCGGGCACTTGATGGGGCTTCGAAAATCTATTCCATGGGCATACATCCTGACAAATATCACAACCAAATGCCCAGCCTTCCATCTGACCTTTGAATGAGGTGGGAATTTCATTTTTCAACTCTATAGTGAGGTAAGAAATACATTTACTTCCATCCACCACATAAGGAGCCGGAATGGCATCGGTAGGACAGGCATCCATGCAGCTGGTGCAAGTACCGCAGTAGTCTTTAATCGGTCCATCATAGTCGAGCTCAACGTCGAGGATAATTTCAGCCAAAAAGAAAAACGATCCCATTGAGCGGTTGATTAGCAATGAGTTTTTACCAACCCAGCCTAACCCAGCCTTAGCCGCCCAGGCTCGTTCGTGCACAGGTGCAGAGTCTACAAATACTCTGGCATTCACCTCCCCAATTTCTGCTGTAATGTTCTGTAAGATTGTTTTGAGCTTGGGCTTAATAATGTAGTGATAGTCCTTGCCAAAGGCATACTTCGCGATTTTTACCTCATTGCCTTTATTGACATCTTCCTTAGGATAATAGTTATAGAGAAGCGAAATGACGGATTTCGCGCCATCTACCAACTTAGTAGGGTCCAAGCGTTTATCGAAGTGATTAGCCATATAAGTCATCTCCCCGTGCATGCCTTGATTCAGCCATTTTTCCAGACGCGGAGCTTCCTCCTCTAAATATTCTGCTTTGGCAATACCGCAGAATTGAAAGCCCTCTTCTGCAGATTTTTTTTTAATGAGTTGTGTGAGTTTGGAATGCTCCACCAGTTATTCAAACAAAGTTCCGGTTCTTGACGGTGGTACGATTTTCAGATGCTTGTAAGCCAACTCAGTAGCTTGTCGGCCTCTGCTTGTACGCTTCAGAAAGCCTTCCTGAATCAGAAAGGGTTCATAGACTTCTTCGATGGTATCCGCTTCTTCGCCACAGGCTGTTGCTATTGTAGAAATGCCAACAGGCCCTCCCTTGAATTTGTTAATAATGGTCGACAAGATACGGTTGTCCATTTCATCGAGTCCATTGGCATCCACATCTAAGGCTTCTAGGGAGAATTGGGTGATGTCTTTGGTGATTGTTCCATCGCCTTTGATCTGTGCAAAGTCACGAGTCCTACGCAACAGATTATTCGCTATCCTTGGTGTACCTCTACTTCTTCTGGCCAATTCCGTTGCTGCATTCTCTTCAATTTGCATGTTCAAAATACCAGAGGATCTTTTTACAATCGTAGAGAGTAATTTGGAATCATAATATTCCAGCCTGGCATTGATACCAAACCGCGCTCGAAGCGGTGAAGTCAGCAGGCCTGACCTTGTCGTTGCACCGATGAGGGTAAATGGATTGAGGCCAATTTGTACTGATCGGGCATTGGGTCCTGAATCCAGCATGATGTCTATTTTGTAATCTTCCATAGCTGAGTAGAGATACTCTTCAACTACAGCATTGAGTCTATGTATTTCGTCGATAAAGAGGACGTCATTGGGTTCCAGGTTGGTCAGCAGACCGGCCAGATCACCAGGTTTGTCTAGAACCGGGCCTGACGTCACTTTAATGTTGGATTCTAATTCATTGGAAATAATATGGGAAAGCGTGGTTTTGCCCAGCCCAGGAGGGCCATGAAGTAAAACATGGTCTAAGGGCTCTGATCTTTGTTTGGCCGCCTGTACGAAGACTTTGATGTTTTCAACTACCTTATGCTGACCGGTAAAATCATTGAAAGATAGCGGTCGTAGGGCTTTTTCAAACTCTACTTCTTCGGAGTTCATCCCCTCATCATCCGCGTTCAAATAATCTTCCCTCATCGTACTCAAAAATTTTTACTAAAATAAGGTATTCGGCGCATTCTGACTGAAATGATGGTTCAAAATGGATCGTTTGATATAAATAATCTTTCTTTGCCTCCGGAAAAAAAGAAACCATGCAGAAAAGAAGAATATTACTGGTCGTTCTTGCAGTTGGAATTTTGATTGTTTATCGACAAATCAATCCTATTGAAACTCAAGTGCTTCAACATCTTAAGGGAACAACCATGGGGACAATTCCCTATTCTATTAAGTACCTGGCCGGTGAGGAGGAAATTTACCAATCTGAAATAGATTCGATTCTGGTGGCTTTCAACCAATCTCTGTCCACATACATCCCTGATTCGGAAATTTCCAAATTCAATCAGGAGGATACCATCATCTTTGAAAAGAATCTCTTCTACCCTGTACTCGAAATGAGCCAGGAGATGTTCGAAAATAGTGAAGGAGCCTATGATCCAACCATTGGGCCATTGGTAAATGCCTGGGGATTCGGCCCAAAAAAGAAATCTGTTTTAGATAGTGCGTTCGTTGACTCGCTGCTACAAATTGTTGGTTTTGAGCGAGTTGTATTTGACAAAACTTCAGCGATCAAACCAGCAAATACATATTTAGATTTTAGTGCCTCAGCTAAAGGTTATGCGTTGGATGTCATTGCTCATTTTTTGCATGGCAATGACATATCCAATTATATGATTGAAATTGGCGGAGAGGTAAGGTGTCAAGGCCAAAATATCAACAACAATGTTTGGAAGATTGGAATAGAAGAACCGAATATGAACCAAGTTGGAGGCAATCCTTTCGCTACCGTGTTTGTAAAAAACAGATCACTCGCGACCTCCGGTAATTACAGAAATTATTATAAGGAAAATGGTAGAATTATCGCGCATACCATTAGCCCTTTTACCGGCTACCCGATTTCACATTCGTTATTAAGTGCCTCCATATTTGCCCCCAATTGTACTCTGGCTGATGGATATGCTACCGCATGTATGGTCATGGGATTGGAAAAATCTATCCGCATGATTGAAAGGTTGAATGGCGTAGACGCTTTTTTTATCTATTCGGGTGAAGACGGCACGTTGAAGTCATATACTACGGCAGGTATCGAATCTCAGATTGAGGTTCTCTAGTTGCCATCACATTATCCCTTATTTTAGCATTTATGTATAAGTAATTGCATTTGCATGTCAAAAAAACAATGGTTCGATGAATGGTTCAATACCATCTACTACCACATTTTGTACAAACACAGAGATTATGAGGAGGCGGCCAAATTTTTGGATCACTTGATCAACTATTTTAAGATCGTGCCTAACGCTAAGATTCTGGATTTAGCTTGCGGAAAAGGCAGGCACTCAATTTACCTAAATAAGAAAGGCTTTGACGTAACGGGCGTAGATCTGTCGGAAGAGAATATAAAATTTGCTAGCACCAAACAGAACGCATCATTACACTTTGCCGTTCACGACATGCGGCACGTTTATGCAGACGGGGTGTTTGATTACGTCTTCAATCTATTTACCAGTTTTGGTTACTTCGATTCCAAGGAAGAAAATTTGAATGTGATAGATGCTACCATCAAATCCCTTAAGCCAAAAGGAAAATTTTTATTGGATTTTTTAAACCCATATGTGGTAGTGAATAATCTCGTTCATGAAGAGGACAAAACCATCGAAAATATTCACTTTCGAATTGAAAGGAAATATACGGAAGATGAATTTCTTTTAAAGAATATCGCAGTCGATGATCACGGTCAACACTACGAATTTCAAGAAAAAGTTAAGGCTATCAGAAGAACAGATTTTTTAGCGTACTTTGATAAAATCAATTTGAAGGTAATAGATATATTTGGCGACTATGAACTTTCCGAATATCGAAAAGAAGAATCTCAACGACTTATTTTTGTTTTAGAAAAATAGCATGATAATCAATTCCATCATTTTGTTTCTTTCTGCCATGATAGGTGGATTGTATGCGTTGAAGGTGACAAAGACAAAAGAGTCACAGGTCAAAAGCATATTGGTTTTTGCAGGATCTTTTTTGTTTTCGATTACCATAGTACATATTCTTCCGGAGCTTTTTGAAACCCACAAAGACCAGTTTTATATTGGTATATTCATTCTTATTGGGTTTTTCTTTCAGCAGATTCTGGAGTACTTCACCAGTGGAGTAGAACATGGGCATATGCATGTTCACAAACATGGTAATGAACATTCGGCCTGGTCGGGCTTTTCTTTGATGGTGGCGCTATGTATTCATGCATTTTTGGAAGGTACCATATTGGCTCATCCGGATGTCATTCATGGTGCACACAGTCAAGGCACATTACTTACAGGAGTAGTATTGCATAAGATTCCTGCTGCATTAGCGCTGATGACGGTACTCTCATGCCACTATAACCAGAAAAAAAGGCAGATGATCTTGTTGCTCATCTTCGCGTTGGCGTCCCCTTTTGGCGTTCTTGCCGGACATTGGTTGGAGCCGGCGGGCCTTATCAGCGAAGAAGGCATGGTCATGCTATTTGCGTTTGTGGCTGGCAATTTCTTGCATATTTCCACAACCATCTTCATCGAATCGAGTCCTGAACACCAGTGGAACTCCAAAAAATTGATCATTAGTTTACTTGGAGCAGGATTGGCTATTTTGTCTGAATCCTTTTTTAGTTAAAAGAGGTAAGAAACCCCAAAAGAAAGAGTGATAGGTGTAATGCCTTCGCCCGTTAGGAAATCAGTTCGAAATTTAAGCGGGATGAACAGTTGATCAGAAACAGGAATTTTGTAGCCAACACCGATTGCTGCGGTAAACACTGAAAATTCATCAAATGAATTGTTTCCCAATCCCCCTTCCAAAAAACCATATTCTCCAAATTTGTATCTTGCCAGGAGCATGACACGTGTAGCAGAAAAGTGAAGTTCTTGAACGCCAGAACTAAAAGGACTTTGGCGTGTGAGCCAGAAGTATTCAAGATAGCCCACCTCGGCACCTACAGCAAGGTCATCATTGAGATCATAAATGCCTTGAACGTATCCACCATAGGCCACTTGTCCCCAGTCTTCAAGGGACTGTTCAAACCATTTTTCTACGTCCATAGCAGAGTAGCCTACTGTCGCATACGCTTCGAGGCTTATTTGAGAGTGAACCGTTAAAGTTGAAAAGATCAGTAGTAAAGTGTATAATAACTTCTTCATGGTTTTAATTATTTAGTTGCAAGATTCTACGGTTACGTTTCGAAACTGAAAACTTATACAACAGTCCCCAGAGCATGCCAAGTCGCTTGAAGGATAGACCAGGTCACAATACCCTTGCTTCGAGAGGCCTTCTTTAATATCCTCAGTGAAAACGGATTCGGAGGTTAAAGATTCCCAACTTCCAAAAGAAGAACTTGAACAGGAGGTTCTTCTTTTCTCGTATGAGCACTCGAAGCATTCATTTTCTTCGTCCTCGGTACAACTAACCAATAAAAATAGCACAAACAGAATGAGCAGTGGTGAATAAATAGGTTTCATAGGTGTAGTTTTTTAGTGAAGGTATCCCCTTAAATTTCAAACCAATAACACACAGGTTTCAACCTTTAGCACTCAGGTAACATGTCATTTTTTAACCGCTTTTGAGCAGTTCATTGGGCAGAATGCCAAAGTGACTTTTGAAACTTTTTGAGAAATAGGATAGATTTTGAAACCCAACCGTGTACGCCACTTCTGAAACTGTGGCCGCCTGCTTGTTCAAGATTGACCAGGCCAGTTTTAACCTAAATATCCGAATCATTTCAGAAACGGATAAACCAGTAATGGATTTGACCTTACGATACAATTGTACACGACTCAAATTCATTTCTGCCGCCAGCTGTTCTACCGAGAATTCTTCATTCTTAAGGTTGTCAGAAATATAATTATTCATTTTTGACATGAACATATCATCACTCGAGAAGACGCCGTCGATTGATGGTTCGCTCACCAGCTGATGTTTCAGGTATTGGTGTACATTTTTTAGCTTTTGAAGGACATTTTGTACTTTGAACTTAAGTTCCAGGGAGTCAAACGGTTTCATCAAATAGTCTATTGCGCCAGCTTCCAACCCTTCTATTTTATCTTCCCGCTCTACCCTGGCGGTAAGCATGATGAAAGGAATATGATTTGTGATCTCATCTCCCTTAATTCTTTTGCATAATTCGAAACCGTTCATTTCAGGCATCATCAGATCACTGATGATCAAATCAGGCATGTGCTCTTTAGCAAGGCTAAATCCACTACTGCCATTATCCGCTTCCAAATAGTCATAAATGTTTCCCAAGGAATATTTGATATAGTTTCTTAGTTCGTGATGATCCTCCACGATCAGTAAGACAGGTCTTTCTACCAGGAGTTCTGGTTCAAGTTCAAAGGCCTCTTCGTTGGACGTAAGGTTTATGGTGGGAGCAGCTGACAGTGAATCTTGAATATTAGAAGAGCGTACTATTTGTAAAGGCAATCTTACTTTAAACGTGCTGCCTGAGCCAAATTGACTTTCCAGCCCAATAGTTCCGTTCATCAGATTCGTCAATTCACTTGTGAGCGATAGACCAATTCCGGTCCCCAATTGATTGTCGGATTTTACATTTTCGGATTGAAAAAACCTCTCAAAAACTCTTTCTTGGTCCTTTTCCTTTATTCCAACACCGCTGTCCTGCACCTTTATTGAAAGGTGAGAGTTTTGTTTATCAAAATGAATTTCAACCAGAATACGCCCGCCGGAAGGAGTGAATTTGAAAGCATTGGAAATTAAGTTGTACAAAACGATTTCAATTTTTTCGGGGTCTGCTTCACAGTTCACGTCCAGGCCATCTAGCTGGTATTCATAATTTATGTTTTTGTTTTCTGCCATCGAAGTGAATGACATCACGATTGGTTGAATAAAGTGGGCCAAAACGGACTCCTCGGTTTGTAATGATAATTTACCTACTTCAAGTTTAGAAAGACTAAGAAGCTGATCTATCAGCCGCTGCAATTTGAGTGCATTGTGTTTTGCGAGTGACAGCACTTTTTTGTCATTCCCTTTAAGTCTGGAGATCAGATCTGACAATGGACCTATAATCAGGGTAAGAGGTGTGCGAAACTCGTGAGTAACATTTGCGAAAAATTTGGATCTTATTTTTTGAGTTTCTCTTAATTCTTTTGAGATCAACTCTTTAGATCTGATTTTGAGTTTATAGGTATAGATAATGAAGAATAAAATTAGCAGGAGTAAGACCACCCCTGCCAAGTACAAACTTCTTTGTCTGGATTGACTTTCGAGAAGCACTTCTTTTAGCTTGTTTTCATTGTCGAGTTCTGAGATGCGTTTATCTTTTTCCAGCGACTCATATTTTTCTTTCAATTCTGCGATGTGCTGAACCTTTTGAACGCTAAATATACTGTCCTGAAAGGCCTGACTTATTTTGTAATAATAAAGAGCAGAGTCCGCTTGACCATTTGATTCAAAAATTTCGGAGAGTGCTATCGTTGTCAATTCCATAGATTCTTTCGATCTTATTGACCGAGCCATTTGGTAAGCTTCTCTGGCATAGGAAAGGGCATCTTTCCATATGGCCAGGCTATTAGATATGCGTGCTTGTTGTACCAATGAAACAATCAGGTCTTCCTTGTTTTCAAGGTCTCTGCGTATGGTTAGTGCTTGTTGAGAATAGGAGCTTGCCTGTTTATGTTCTTTTTTGTTTAGATATAATACAGACAGATCATGATAGATAGCACCTATATTTTTTTGATCTCCCAGTTCGACGTACTGGCTCAAGGCCAGATGGAAATGGGTATCAGCAGAATCCAACAGCTTCAATCTGTAGTAGGTATTTCCCAAATTCAGGTAGGCGCTAGCGAGAATCCTCTTATTTCCAAGTGTTTTCTTTATTTCAAGGCTTTCATTTAGATAGGCCAATGCCTGTTTGTAGTCTCCAAGTTGCTCATAAACAATGCCTAGATTGTTCAAAGAACCTGAGATACCTTTCGTGTCATTCAATCCTTTTCTAAATGTCAGGCTCTTTAGGTGATTGGCTATACTGCTATCATATTGTGCCTTGTTGTACCACGTGAGGCCAATATTGTTATAATAATTTCCCTGGAGAAGACTATCATTGATTTCTCGTGCAATTGTTAACGCTGATTGATAATAAAATAAGGAGCTGTCATATTGAGCCTGTCTTCTAAAAAGTACCCCAAGATTATTATAAGACTGAGATACCAGTTTTAATACACCAAGTTCCTTTCTAATGTTTAGGCTTGCCAAATAGTGATGCCGAGCCGAGTCGTATGCACCTCTATTTTGAAAATAGACGCCAATGATATCGTGCGATTTGGATTCATGTGTTTTAAATCCGTAAGCATCGGAAATTTCAATAATTCTTTTCGAAAGCGCGTAAGCTGTTTCCGGGTAGTTGTAAACGAAGTAAATCGCATCCTTGATCAAGTTCTTGATATCATCTTCTTCATTAGCGGTGGCAATTTTTGACTGTATGGTGTCAGGAAGTACCTTGGATTGAGAATAACACCAGGAACACCCGGTAAGAGTGAAAAACGCTATCAATAATGTAAGTCGCAACAAGGTGTTCGTTGAAAACAAGTTGACCAAATTTGAGAATCCTGTTTGGATAAATAGCTAATCTAATTTATACAAATAATACAACTTATTTTGCATTAAGTACAATTTAATACAATAGACACTCCATCTTATACACTCATCTTGCCTTCAGCGAATTAAAAAATAGTTTTTTTCTTTCCTTGTTTTCCACAATTCCTGTCTATGTTTGCATCTCAATACAAGAAAATCATGAACATCAATAGGCAACATCATCACCATCATATGATCGCACAGACGAGGTGATATTGCTGTTTCTATAAAAATATCGAATCCCGTCTGAGTTAAATTGGACGGGATTTTTTTATGCCCAAATTCAGTTTACTCAGGCACTAACAAAATAAAAGATGAGTAAACTTAAAATTGCAGTTCAAAAATCAGGAAGGTTAAATGAAGACTCTATCAGTCTGCTCAAGAACTGTGGAATCCATATCGACAATGGCAAAGACCAGCTCAAAGCCAGTGCCTCCAATTACCCGCTTGAAGTCCTATATCTGAGAAACGGAGATATACCTCAGTATGTAGAAGATGGAGTAGCAGATTTAGCCATTGTTGGTGAGAATCTCCTTGTTGAAAGTCAGAATGATATAGAAATCGTAAGAAAACTGGGATTCTCAAAATGTAAGCTCTCCTTAGCAGTACCTAAAGATGTGCAGTACGATGGGGTGCAATTCTTCGACGGGAAGAAAATTGCTACTTCCTACCCCAATACGCTTAATCAGTATCTTAAAAAAAATAACGTTAACGCCGAAATTCACCTCATCAAGGGTTCCGTCGAGATAGCTCCTAATATTGGTTTGGCGGAAGGTATTTGTGACTTGGTGAGCTCCGGAAGTACACTTTTCAAGAACGGGTTAAAAGAAACAGATACTATTCTTACCTCAGAAGCTTGTCTGGTCAAAAGTAAAAAGTTAAACGCTGAGCAAAATGCTCTGTTAGACACCTTATTGTTTCGACTTGATGCAGTTCAGAAGGGAAAGAAGTCAAAGTATGTTCTTATGAATGTACCCAATGATAAGCTAAAAGTGGTAATAAAACTATTGCCTGGTATGCGAAGCCCAACTGTACTTCCGTTGGCCGAAGAGGGCTGGAGTTCTGTGCATTCTGTGATTGAGGAGGGTAAATTTTGGGAGGTCATTGACCAGCTTAAGGCCGCCGGGGCCGAAGGATTGTTGATTGTTCCAATTGAAAAAATGGTACTATGATTTTAGTTAAAAACCCTAAAAGAAAAGAATGGGAAAAGCTCACTCGCAGACCTGCGCTGAAACAACAAAATTTGGATCAGTTGGTCGATGAAGTTTTTCAGGCCATTCGGGAAGAAGGAGATCGGGCGGTACTGTCTTATACCAAAATATTCGACAAGGCCGAAGTTTCAGGCCTGAAGGCCACCTTGGACGAAATTGACGTGGCTTGCGATAAAGTTTCTGAAGATCTGAAAGCGGCCATTCGCCTAGCAGCTGACAATATTGAAAAATTTCACAGGGCACAGACCTCTCCTGTGATTGAGGTAGAAACCATGCCTGGTGTAAGGTGCTGGCAAGAGACTCGTGCCATAGAAAGAGTGGGAATCTACATTCCTGGTGGTACGGCACCCTTGTTTTCCACCGTGTTGATGTTGGCAATCCCAGCACAAATTGCTGGCTGCAAAGAGATTGTTTTGTGTACTCCGCCAGATAAGAATGGACAGATCCACCCTGCGATATTGTTTGCTGCACGACATGCTGGAATCACACAAATCTTTAAGGCGGGAGGAATTCAGGCTATTGGCTCCATGACGTTTGGAACCGCGAGTATTCCCAAAGTCAACAAAATTTTTGGTCCGGGCAATCAATACGTGACCGCTGCTAAACAAAGGGCGACCCAATTGGGTGTTGCTATTGACATGCCAGCCGGCCCTTCAGAGCTTCTCGTTTTGGCTGATGAAACAGCCAGCCCTGAGTTTGTTGTTTCAGATCTTTTATCGCAAGCTGAGCATGGTGTGGACAGTCAGGTGATTTGTGTGTTGAAATCTGTCGGTCTGATACCAAAAATCCAAGAGGAATTGTTAAATCAGCTACCCACATTGCCTCGAAAAGAAATAGCCAGAAAAGCGATTGAAAACTCGAAGTTGATCCTAATAGAAGACGATCAGGACTGCCTGGATTTTATCAATGAATATGCGCCGGAGCATTTTATTTTATGTGTAGAAAATGAAAGCTTTTACCTCAATGGATTAGTGAACGCAGGTTCGGTTTTTATTGGAAACTATACCCCAGAGAGCGCCGGAGACTATGCATCCGGGACCAATCATACACTTCCTACAAATGGATTTGCTAAATCATTTAGCGGAGTGAATCTTGATGCTTTTTCCAAGAAAATCACCTTTCAGAAAATCTCTAAAGAAGGGATTAAGCGGATAGGGCCTGCCATAGAATTTATGGCAGAGGCTGAACAGCTGAAAGCGCACAAACTGGCAGTAACAAAACGCCTGGCTAAATTATAGTTATGGATTTTACTAGACTTGTAAGACAGAATATACTGAACTTGAAGCCATACAGTTCTGCTAGAGATGAATTTGATCATGTCGCAGAAGTGTATCTGGATGCCAACGAAAACCCATTTGATAATGGTGTCAACCGATACCCGGACCCCTATCAAAAGGCCGTCAGGGTGCGCCTAAGTGAAATCAAGAATATACCGGTTGAGAATATCCTATTGGGCAATGGCAGTGATGAGGTTTTGGACCTGATTTACAGAGCGTTTTGCGAACCGGGATTGGACAATGTTATTTCACATAATCCCAGTTATGGCATGTATCCTGTATTGTCGGGGATCAATAATGTTGAACTTCGTAAGGTTGATTTAGAAAAAGATTTTAAGCTTAATGCGCAAACGATGATTGACGCTTCGGACGAAAATACCAAGCTGTTTTTTATCTGTTCGCCCAACAACCCATCCGGAAATATTTTGGCCAAAGAAGAGGTCAAAAAGATATTGGACCTTGATCAAGGACTGGTAGTAATTGATGAAGCTTATATCGACTTTGCGGATGCGGATTCATGGTTGACAGAGTTGAATAGTTACCCGAACTTGATCGTTTGTCAGACCTTATCTAAAGCCTGGGGAATGGCAGGATTGCGAGTGGGTATGTGTTTTGCCGCTAAAGAAATAATTAGCGTACTCAATGCCATCAAGCCACCTTATAATATCAATGAACTTTCTCAACAGGCAGCTTTAAAAGCATTGAATAATGTTAAAGCCTTTCAGGCAAACTTAAAAGTTATATTGGACGAGAAACAAAAGGTAGAAGAAGCACTTGGCGGGTTGGGGTGTATTAAGCAGGTCTTTGATTCGGACGCCAATTTTGTTCTGGTGAGGGTTGATGATTCAAAGGTGCTTTATGACTTCTTATTAGAGCGGCAAATCATTGTTCGAGATCGTTCTAAAGAATATTTGTGTGGTAGTTGTTTACGACTGACCATTGGTACGCCAGAAGAAAATACGAAATTGCTAGCTGGAATTGCTGAATACGACAAAAAGAAATTGAGATGAAAAAGGTACTTTTTATAGATAGAGACGGCACTTTGGTCATCGAACCTCCAGTGGACTACCAGTTGGACTCACTAGAGAAACTAGAGTTTTATCCGGGTGTGTTTCAGTGGATGGCCAAGATTGCTAAACTTGGATATGAGCTGGTAATGGTGACTAATCAAGACGGTTTGGGTACGGATTCCTTTCCTGAAGAGACCTTTTGGCCTGCACACAACCAGTGCATGAAGGCTTTTGAAAATGAAGGTGTAGTTTTCGACGCTGTCAAAATTGACAAGAGTTTTCCGGCAGATAATGCAGCAACAAGAAAACCAAGGACAGGTTTACTTACGGAATATTTGGAGGGAGACTATGATCTTGCCAATTCCTTTGTCATTGGAGACCGAATTACAGACGTAGAGCTAGCCAAAAACCTCGGGGCCAAGGCCATTTTCATATCTAATGAAGAAGGACTTGGGGCTGATGAGGTTACTTCTAAAATCGATGAGTTGGAATCGAGCATTGCCCTAACTACCACAGATTGGCAGGATATATATGAACTAGTGGCGCGTGGTTCAAGAACTGCTGCCGTAAAGCGGACAACTAAAGAAACAAACATAGATATCACTGTGGAATTGGACGGTACCGGCCAATCTCAGATCGATACTGGAATCAAGTTTTTTGATCATATGCTGGATCAGATTGCCAAACACGGTTTGCTTGATTTAAAAGTAATCGTGAAAGGCGACCTAGAGGTAGACGAACACCATACAATAGAAGACACCGGAATAGCGCTGGGAGAAGTAATTGCTGAAGCACTTGGGAATAAAAAAGGGATAGAGCGATATGGATTTTGTCTTCCGATGGACGATTGCTTGTGCCAGGTGGCATTGGATTTTGGCGGAAGAAACTGGATTGTTTGGGAGGCCGAGTTCAAAAGAGAAATGGTAGGTAAGATGCCAACCGAAATGTTTTTTCACTTTTTCAAATCCTTTTCAGACGCTGCCAAATGCAATTTGAATATCAAAGCAGAGGGAGACAATGAACATCATAAGATCGAAGGCATTTTCAAGGCTTTTGCAAAGGCAATAAAAATGGCAGTGAAGCAAGACAAAGACAAAATGATTTTACCTTCAACCAAAGGCATGCTATGAGTAAAGTTGTAATTATTGACTATGGAGCCGGCAACGTGAAGTCCGTGAAATTTGCTTGCGAGCGTTTGGGATTGAACGCTGAATTGAGCAACGATGTCGAGGTAATTTCGTCTGCCGATAAGCTGATTTTTCCTGGTCAGGGAGAGGCAAGCAGTTCGATGAAGGCTTTGGAAAAACATGGTTTGGTGAACGTAATTAAAAACGCCAATCAGCCTTTCCTTGGCATTTGCCTGGGTATGCAAATGATGTGTGAGTACTCAGAAGAAAACGACACGAAGGGTCTGGGCTTATTCCCCTTACCGGTAAAATTATTTCCGAGTAACGGGCTGAAGGTCCCACATATGGGTTGGAACGAAATTGAAAACCTAAAGACTCCTTTGATGCGTGGGTTGAAGGAGAAGGAATTCATGTATTTTGTGCATTCCTATTATGTGCCTGATTCGGAGTGGACAATCGCTCAGGCAAGTTATCCTGAAGCTTTTAGTGCAGCGCTGCACAAAGACAATTTTTATGGCTGTCAGTTTCACCCGGAAAAGAGCGGTGAATTGGGTCAGCAGATTTTGAAGAATTTTATTGAAATGTAAACCAATGGGCCGATGATACGGTGAAACAATGATTTAATGGTCAAATGAAGTAATGGATCATAGAACCATTAAACCACCACTAAGTCATTGAATCATTAATTCATTAAATCAATCACTGAATAATGAGAATAATACCAGCAATAGATATCATAGATGGTAAGTGTGTAAGGCTGACCAAAGGAGATTATGATCAAAAAAAGATTTACAATGAGAACCCGTTGGAAGTAGCAAAGATGTTTGAAGGAGCAGGAATTCGGTATTTGCATCTGGTGGACCTAGATGGCTCTAAAGCTAAGGAAATCAGGAATGCAAAGGTACTAGATGATATAGCCTCAAAGACCAGTTTAAAAATTGATTTTGGTGGCGGGATACGCAGTGATCAGGATATCAATATTGCATTCAATGCTGGAGCAAGACAGGTGAATTTGGGAAGTGTAGCATTAGAAAACAAACAGCTATATGAGCAATGGCTAAAAAAGTTTGGCAGCGAAAAGATTATTTTGAGTGCGGATTCTACGAACAGAAAAATTGCTATTAATGGTTGGCAAGAAGAGTCTGAAGTGGATTTGTTTGAGTTGATAACCGAATATGAGTCATTGGGCAATAAGTATATTGTTTGCACCGACATTTCTAAAGATGGCATGCTCGAAGGAATTGCGGTGGATCTGTACAAAGATTTGATGAAGACTTTTCCAGGTCAGAAAATTATTGCCAGCGGAGGTGTCAAAGATATTTCTGACGTAGAGGCCGCCGCAGCATTGAAGATGGACGGAATTATTATTGGGAAGGCCATTTACGAAGACCGAATTACATTGAAACAACTTGAAAAGTATGTTGACTAAAAGAATTGTACCATGTCTGGACATCAAAAATGGCCGCACGGTAAAGGGTGTGAACTTTGTGAATTTGCGCGATGCAGGTGACCCGGTGGAGTTGGCTGCGCTATATTCCGAACAAGGTGCCGATGAGCTGGTTTTCCTGGACATCACAGCAACTGGCGATGGACGCAAAACTACCGCAGAGTTGGTCGAGAAAGTAGCCGAAAAGGTCAATATCCCTTTTACGGTCGGAGGTGGTATCAAATCTGTAGAGGATGTATACACACTCTTGCACAAAGGAGCTGACAAAATATCGATTAACTCCTGGGCCGTGAAAGAGCCTACCGTTTTGGACGAACTGGCGGCACAGTTTGGAAGCCAGTGTGTGGTCTTGGCTGTAGATGCCAAACAGATCGATGGACAATGGAAGGTTCACTTGGTTGGCGGTAAAGTACCAACAGCAATTGACTTATTTGACTGGGTAAAAGAAGCTGAATCAAGAGGAGCAGGAGAAATACTATTCACCTCTATGGATCATGATGGCTCCAAAAATGGTTTTGCCAATGAAGCGCTGGCCAAAATATCGGACTTGGTCAGCATACCAGTAATTGCCTCTGGTGGCGCAGGTAGCATCCAGGATTTTGCCGACACATTCACTTTAGGTAATGCAGATGCGGCCTTAGCGGCGAGTGTGTTTCACTTTAAAGAAATTGAGATCCCCGTTTTAAAGGGGGAATTAAAAAAGCAGGGAATTGCAATAAGAATATAATCAGTCAATGGTCAACAGCCCATAGTCAATAGCTATGGTCTATTGACTATGGACTAAAAGACTACAAGATGAACATAGACTTTGAAAAAAATAACGGTTTGGTACCGGCCATCATTCAAGACGAAAACACCAAGAACGTTCTGATGCTTGGATATATGAATGAAGAGGCGCTCTCCAAAACTCAGGAATCCGGGAAAGTGACCTTCTTTAGTAGAACTAAAAAACGGCTGTGGACGAAAGGTGAAGAAAGCGGAAACTTCTTGGAATTGAAAAGCATGAAGTTAGATTGTGACAATGACACTCTACTCATTCAGGTCCAACCTGTAGGCCCTACTTGTCACAAAGGAACTGATACTTGCTGGGCGGAAGAAAACAAGTCAAATTTCAGTTTTCTATCCAAATTGGAAGCCGTGATCAAAGATAGACATGATAATCCCGATGAAGAATCTTACACATCGTCATTGTTTAAAAAGGGTATCAACAAGGTAGCTCAGAAAGTGGGAGAGGAAGCGGTAGAAGTAGTGATCGAAGCCAAAGACGACAGCGAAGAACTATTTCTCAATGAGTCGGCCGATTTACTCTATCATTATATGATTTTGCTTCGGGCCAAAGGTTATGATTTGGAGGATGTAGTGAAAGTGCTAGAGAGCAGGCATTGAAAGCTGCCGTTTATAATTAGTGCTAACCACTCTTCCATGCTAGTTTGCAGCAATCCAAAAAGAGACGGATCTATTGTCAAGACAACCGGCCAAAGGTATTTTTATAAGTAAAATCAAAAGCTTATGCGACATACCTTAGTGCTAGTATTTGCCCTGTTTGCATTTAATCTCTCTGCGCAAAACCCGGAAGAACGGCAAGTGATGGACGTGGTAAACCGGGTATTTGAAGCTATGCGTAGGAGTGATAGTACTCTGCTCAAATCCAGCTTCGTTCCCCAGCCAGCCACATATACTATATTTCAGAACCAGGCCGGTGAAACCCAATTTCGAGAAGGAGATTTACAAAAATTTATTGAAGCTGTAGGTAACCCCAAGGAAGATGTTTGGAACGAACCCATTTGGAATGAAAAGGTACAGATCGATGGATCGCTAGCAGCTGTTTGGGTAGACTATGCCTTTTATTTGAATGACCAATTCTTGCATTGTGGAGTGGATGCTTTTCAGTTGGTGAAAACACTGGAAGGGTGGAAAATTTTCCATTTAGCTGATACAAGACGAAAAGCTGATTGTGAAGTGCCTGAGGACGTGAGACAGAAATATGAGAAGAGTCGCTGAGCAGCTAGGTTTCTAATATGACCTATGAGCACTTACACATCCACTCAGTCTCCAAAACCAAATTGAAAAAAAGAATTGGACATATTCAGTCCGAACTAGTGAGGAGGATAAAGCAAACTCTGGATGATATTTTAAGATATTGATAATATCTCTACTTCATTGCTGATCCATTTAAAACGATCTCCAACCTTTTTGTTCAACATCGTCTGAGCTATGGGAGAAATGGCAGAAATAACCATTATCTGCTTTTTATCAACGGTTACAGCACCCAAGCTTGATGCAATAAAAAACATTGAGGTTGAAGTTTGGACCAATGCCCCCAATTCTACTTTTAGACAAGTCTTATCCGGATCGATAGCAGAGAATGCTTTCTGCATATTTATCAACTCGGCTAATTGACGGGCATGCAAATCTCGTTCTCTCTGACTCATGGCTCGCCCTGTCTCGTACTTGTCTCCGGCGGAGGACTTGGTTTCGTTGTTGGCAGAGGCTTGGGCTTCTGCCATGCCTTGTTTTGCTATTGAAATTTTTTCTTTCAATAGGTTAAGACATGCATCGTATAATTTTTTCTTGTTCATTACTCGGCAATGAGCTGAGCTATCCTTCCATCTCGACCCGCAGCCCAGATGGTGCCATCTTTTGATACATCTAAAGTATGATAACCGGTTCCTTCTATTTTGGACCAGGATTTCCCACCATTGTCAGAAGTATAGCTGGCCGCAGGACCGGTAGAAATGAGCTGATCTTTAGACAGATATCGAACAGAGGATTGAAAAAGTGGAAACGAGTCGGCCAGCTTCCAATTGGTGGCACCGTCTAAAGTAAGAATTACATTTTTAGTGCCTTCATCTTCTTTGGTGTAATCCCCGCCTACTGCGATGCCAGTATTTTCATCATAGAAATCAATAGAGAAAATGCCTTGAGATCCCCCTCCCTGGATGATTGGGGTGTAAACCACTTCCCAATGCTCACCCTTGTCCTGTGAATAAAAAACTCTAGAAGTCGCTGCACCTGATCCAATCCATACGGACTCACCTTTGACTGTCAAATGACTCCCGCTAGCAGCGAAGCCACCGAACTCACCTTCGTTCATTTCGGGAAGTTTGTCCGGATGAATGCGTTGCCAGGTATCTCCTCCATCTGAGGTTCGCATCAAAAATAACTTACCATGAACCGGGTCTCCACCCAATATGCCTTCCGTTTCATTCCAGAAAGCTATGCCATCATAAAAACCCGAATCATATGCATTGACAAGCGCTTTTTTCCAATGACGACCACCATCTTTAGATTTGAAAATATTGGATTGTGCACCTGATCCGGCACTCATGAGCACGATTTCATCTTTGGTCAATACTTCTACATCTCTGAAATCCAGTGAATCTGAATCTGGAATGAAGACCTCTTCCCAATTGAGTCCTCCATTTTCTGTTTTTACTACCGTACCATTAGTGCCAGACACCCAGATTATTTTTTCATTTAAAGCCGAAATACCTCGTAGTGAAGGGTTCCCTTCCAGGGAAAATTCTTCCCAGGTATAGGTAGTCTTCGATGGTTGGCAGCTTATTAGTATTGTAGCAAGGATGATTATCGTGTTTTTCATGATTCTAAGGCTTGTTTTCTAACTTCTTCCACATCTTTCACTGTTTTGGCTATCGGTTTACCGAGTAAGTCTGCACCATTTTCAGTGATGACAAAATCTTCCTCTATACGGATGCCTCCAAAGTCTTTATAGGTTTCTAATTTATCATAATTCAGAAACTCTGCATTCTTATTTTCAGCTTTCCACATATCGATCAATTCAGGAATGATGTATATGCCTGGCTCAACAGTAATGACAAACCCAGCTTCCAATTCTTTACCTAAACGCAGTGATTTCAATCCAAATTCGGTTCCTTTTTTTACGGTGTCTGAATAGCCTACATAAGGCTCCCCTAGATTTTCCATATCATGCACGTCCATTCCCATCATATGACCCAGTCCACACTGGAAGAACATGGTATGCGCTCCAGCTGCAACCGCCTCTTCGGGGTTGCCTTTCATAAGGCCGACTTCAGTAAGTCCTTCTACCAATACTTTGCAGGCTTTGAGATGCACGTCTTTATATCTTACCCCAGGTTTCAGAGCAGCTATGGCGGTTTCATGTGCGTTCAGTACGGTTTGATATATCTCTCGCTGGCGCTCGGAGAATTGAGATGACACAGGAAAAGTTCTGGTCATGTCTCCAGCATAGCCTGAGTGTATTTCCGCTCCAGCGTCGCACAAGATCAAATCTCCGTCCTTAATTATATTGCCGTGGTAGTGGTTGTGGAGTGTTTGCCCGTCTTTGGTCAGAATCACCGGAAATGAAAGTTGGCCTTCTCCTGCTAGTGCTACCTGATTTACTCTTGCCGCTATTTCCGCTTCTTTCATGCCTGATCTGGCATATTGCATAGCGGCCAAATGCATGTCGGCAGTAAGGTCCACAGCTTTATGCAGCTCTACAATTTCTTCAGCGGTCTTGACATTTCTTTGTGCTATGATGGCCTTGATTAGCGACACAGACTCGCCAGACCTGATTTCACCAACAGATTTGCCTGTCCATTCGGCAAGTTTAGTTACGTGCTCTTCTCTATAGGGGGGAGTAAAATGAATTTTTCGTCCATCGGCAATAGCTTTTTTGATAACAATTTCGATCTGTTTATTCGGAGCGGTTTTTGTGATACCACTTTTTTCAGCCAATGAGGAAATGGTAGGCTGCGGCCCGGTCCATACAATATCATCGATGGTCAATTCGTCACCCAATATCAGGTCTTCTCCACTATCGCAATCCAAAATGGAGGTAAGCCCGGGTAGCGAAACAGCACAAAAGTAGAGGAAGGAACTATCCTGACGAAAGTGATACCAGTTGTCCTTAAAATTCATACTACTCTCTTCGTTTCCTAGGAGCACGATGAGCCCACTGCCTACGTCTTTTTTTAATCTATTTCTTCTTTGGATGTATGTGTCTTTGCTAAACATGGATACTGTGTTGTTATAATTTCAAATATAATATAAAGCAGGATGCGGCTGGTCTTTGGGTATAGAAAAAGGTCGCCAAATACTCGGCGACCTTAATGCAACATAAGTGATCTTATGAGAAAACTACTTTCTTAATTTACATCCCACCAGACTTTACCTGTCAAGGTGTTTCCATTTTCCAGTCTACTGATGGCGGCTGCCGTATTCTCAGAATTTAACAAAACCTCGTCATTAGGATAAAGCATTCTATTTGCAAGGTCGAGCGTCTGTGTTCCATTGAGAGGCTGCACGAGGACTGGGAAATCCAATCTACGGGCTTCTGAAAATGCTTCAGATCCATATGGAAAATGAGCGATATACTTCTGAGTTCCTATTCTCTCTTTCCAGTTGGCAGAGGAATAGACAATGTCAGGTCTGGCCAGATAGGTAGCAACGTCAGCCGGGTCTACGTCCCAATACTCCATGGAGGCTGTAATTCCCTGGGTATAGTAAGCATCAGCAGAACCTGTAATGACACCTCTTTCAGCGGCTTCAGCCAATAAGAAGGAAACTTCAGCATAGTCCATCATCACATAAGGCCATTGTGTATCGGCTCTTTCGTCCCAGTATCTAAATGCCCAACCTAAATACGAGTAGCTCCATTTGCTTTGATCTAAATCAGCCCAGGATTTATCCGAGATAGGAAATCCTCTGAACGTACCTCCCGGCCCCCAGTCATACATTTGAAATCCTCTTCTTGGGTCTTCCACGGCATTTACTACGTCAGTATAAGTTTGAGCTATTACTACATCATCCCAGGCAGCTTCTCCGTCATTTCTTCGGAGTGGGCTTCGGAAAGTCTCATTTTGAAACTCATAGGTCACGTTTTGTGCATTAGAGCTAATGAGATTAGTAGCAGCAGCTTCCTGCACGGCGGTTGTGCCGAGCGTAGAATTTGCGTCAATCACTCGCATTCCCATTCGTAGTTTCAACGAATTGGCAAATCTTTCCCATGCATCCATATCACCATCGAAAATAACATCAGAGTTACCAAACGAACCTGCAGAGTTGTCTATAGTAGTGACTACACTAGAGATTCTAGCGATCAAATCAGTATAGATAGCTTCTTGCGTATCATAAGTTGGCTGAAAATTCTCACCTCCTTGCAGTGCATTGGTATATGGGACATCACCAAACTGATCTGTGATTTGAGTCCACGTCCAAATCTCAAGAATTTCTAAAACCGCTTTTCTGTTAGTTTTTACGGCTTCATCATCCAAAGAATATGGAGGCGTTTCGATCATTTTCGCGGCCTCTCTCATTCGGAGCATCTGATTGTAGTAAGTATTCCAGTAGGCATTGAACATGCTTCCTCTGAAATTGTAAACATTTTCATTGGTATAAAAATGCTTCACAAAGTACTGAGCCAGGGATCCGGTTTCGTTGGCGAATAAATCACTGGTGAATACATATCGATTCATAATTGAACCTTCAACTCCTGTCAGGATAAAGCCTGGATCCACAACTGTGGGGTTTTGATCGTTAGTGTTGATCTCATCGAAATCTCCTGTACAAGAGACCGTAGCGATTACCATTAAGGCAACTAACCATTTATTAAATATTTTCATAATTTCTTATTTTATGTTTTTAGCAAATTAAAAGTCGGCAGTTAGCTTAAAACCGTAGGTTCGCTCTCTTGGTAGCATACCCCAGTCAAACCCTTGCACGTTGCCCACACCATAGGATATCTCCGGATCAATGTGATCTGTGCCTCGCTGGAGAATGGCCAGATTACGTCCCACCACCGATATTGAAACACGGTTGAATGGTGTATCACCAATGATAGATTTTGGCAAGCTATAGTTAAGAGAGACTTCTCGTAATTTTACATAACTGGCATCAAGTATAGAGGCTGATTCAGGGTTTTCACCATCGTTGTGCGCTGTATGGGCGCTGATCCTTACATCGTTAGGTTGGCCGTCGCTGGTCACTCCTTCAAGGATTACCCCGCCTTGCGCAGGATTGGCTATCTGATTACCATTTCCGTCATCAATCGTTTCGTGATAATCATTTCGGATAGGGTTGCCTAGGTCATTTGTGCCCACTGTTTCTGCCAGGATACCGGTAGTTCTGCCCCATCTGTGGCTTTGAGAAAATATTTCGCTTCCCTGACGAATGTCGAACAATACGTTAAGACTTAGACTTGCATAGTTCAAGGAAGTGCTGATACCTGCTTCCCAGTCCGGAACTACACTTCCTAATACTTTAGGGTCTGACATAGCATATGTTCCGTCGTCTTCGATAACTCTATTGCCGGCACCATCATAGACATAGTCACGGCCGATAAAGCTGCCAAAGTCTTCTCCTACTCTGTGCTGCTGTTTGAGTTCATATAAACCACCCAATTCAATAGCCTCAATACTTTCAGGCAAATCAGTCACTTTACTTGTGTACTTAGAAAAATTGACGTTGATATCCCATGAAAATTTTCCGAGTTTGACTGGCGTAGCGTTTAGAGCCAGTTCTATGCCTTTGTTCTCAATTTCTCCAGTGTTGGTGTAGTAACTGAAAAACCCTGACGACCCTGCAATCGGCACTGCCAGCAGCTGGTCAGAACTTTTTCTGTTGTACCAGGCAAAATCAAAACCTACTCTGTTTTCGAAGAAATTCATTTCCACACCGAACTCAATGTCTTTCGTGGATTCAGGTTTTAAGTTGGCGTCGTTGATATTTCCTTGCATGTAGTAGGAAGGATTATTTCCATACTTGTCTCCAGCCGTATAGGTATATTCAGTGTTCGTGCGGAATATACCTGCCGCATTACCTGTTTTGGCATAACTCGCTCTGATTTTACCAAACGATATAGCGGAGATTGAATTAAGTGCGTCCAATTCAGAAAACACAAATGATAAGGACGTTGAATAATAATCGAACGGGTCATTCAAGGTAGAAGTCCACTCTTTTCTGTAAGTCCCTTCCAGGTATACCATGTCGGCATATCCGAAATTGGCAGAACCATAAATGGCCTGATCTTTTCTTAATCTGTCATACTCCTGGTAAACGATATTGTCGCTTGCTGAATTTGAAACAGCATAAACTCCAGGTACTACCAAACCATCTCTGGTTCCTAGTCTTGAAGCTTCCCAGTTTTCTTGTCTGAAATTAGCACCTAACAACCCACTTATAGAAAATTGGTTGTCAAAGTACTTTTCGAAATTTGCAAAAAGATCATAGTTCTGTTGCTTTTCAACATCCCTTCTGACCCAGTATCCAGGATATGCTCCTCTGCCGACAAATTCTACAACTCCTCCTTTGGCAATACGGAATTCTCTGGTGAACTTAGTGAAATCTAAACCTGCACGCCCTGTGATGGATAGCCAATCAAGTGCCTGGTAGGTAAGTTCATATTTGCCATAGAATCGATCTCTGTTGTCGTTTTGCACGTTTTCATTACGTGTCCAGTAAGGGTTGTCCCAATAGGCAGGGCTTGAGTCGTCATAACCGTTTCTATTCCAGGATCTTTGGACACCATCTACATTTTTCCAATCCTCCATTCTGGATAAATCCAACTGTCTCTGATGCCAGTTGCCAAATGAGGCCATGATACTTACACCGTCGTTGTCGGAGTATCCTGTGCCTGCTCTTCCTTCCGCAATGGACCTGACTATATTGGCACTGAAGGTTGATCTCAATTTCTCAGTAAATTGTGTCGAAACAGAAGCATTGAACGTTCTTCTTTTTAGTTCACTGTTAGGTAAAGTGCCATCAACTCTGTAATCAGTAAAACTCGCTCGGAACGTATTTTTTTCTGAGCCACCTTCTACTGAAACGTTGTTGTTGAATGCTACACCGGTATCAAACAAATAATCGATACTATTAGGCGAAGCCACCCAAGGTCTGAGCTGGCCAAAATTCTGAGTATCTGTTGGATCCCAGCTGTCCCAGTGTCTTACCATTTGGCCTTCAAACCTTGGGCCCCAGCTTTCATCGGCGTAGTATTCTACCATGTCCTGACCATCAAAAGATGCCCAGTCTGCAGGATGATTCGCTGGATCATAATTGAACGTATTGAATGAATCCGTGCTGTATCCGCCGCCATATTCATTTTGATATCTTGGCAAAGTAGATTTGTCAATTTGAGAGAATGTCACTCCAGAACTGATGGTTACTTTCGCTTTACCGGTTGCTCCTCTTTTTGTTGTAATTAGAACTACGCCATTGGCTGCTCTGGAGCCATACAGTGCTGAGGCACTTCCTCCTTTGAGAACAGATATGGTAGCGATGTCATCAGGGTTAATATCTGACGCAGTATTACCAAAATCATATCCACCACCACCGGATAGCTGACTAGACGAATTGTAAG
Source organism: Reichenbachiella sp. (assembly GCF_039944555.1). Lineage (GTDB taxonomy): Bacteria > Bacteroidota > Bacteroidia > Cytophagales > Cyclobacteriaceae > Reichenbachiella. The sequence goes on from NZ_JBDUYN010000004.1 coordinate 201,354, forward strand.
AGGAGTTATTCACGGGAATTCCATCTACCACAAAAAGTGGTTGGTTGTTTCCTGTCATCGAACTATTTCCTCTAATAAGGATGTTGGTTCCTCCACCCATGGTAGACGCCGCTCTTATATTTACACCGGCAATCTTACCAGAAAGAGATCGGACAAAATTATCTTCCTTGGCTGTACTCACAGCGTCACCGCTAACTTCCTGTACTGCATACCCAAGAGAAGCTTTGTCTCTTTCGACACCGAATGCTGTAACTACTACTTCTGATAGTTGCTTGACATCTGCGGTCATGGCTACATCGATGGTCGATCGTCCACCGATGTCAACCCTTTCGGTTGCCATACCAATGAAGGTGAAAATTAATGTACTGCCCCCGGAAGGTACTTCCAGGGAATAATTACCGTCAATATCCGTGACGGTTCCTGCGGCGGATCCCTCCACCAAAACTGATACACCCGGGAGATTATCTCCGTCCGATGATACAGTTCCTTTGATCGTGCTTTGTGCCCACACGCTCGACACCATCGCACATACGACGGATGTCATGAGTAAAAACTTTTTCATACTTAATAGTTTAGAATTAATACATAGCATCCCCATGCCGATCGTCATCGGGAATGGACATGTTTTGAATGGTAGGGCTGAAAAAACTCAGCTAATGGATGCGCAAATATTATGGCCTACGGTTGTGATTGACTTCTTCTAAGTCTTTCGCATGGTAAAAGAGAACAAAAAATATAGTAGAATTTTATACTATTTTGACCTATGGGAATACATATTTGGTAAAACAAGCAAATGTCTTCTATATACTGTTGTTCGATTTATAAAAATCAGAATAATGTCTTCTCAACCAGCTAAAAGTCAGTATATTATACTGTATTATTATAACCGTACTTGATACGATTTTATGCTTAAGTTTTTCACTTTAGTGAGGGTATTGTGTTAGTTATCAGATGTTTAATTTTATTTACTCTTTTTAGGGTTTCCGCAGAGCTCGGTGTTTTTTCAAAAAGAAGTTTTATCTTTTACTAAAACCTAACCAACATGACTGATTTTATTAAGACCGCCTTTCGAGTTTTAAAGAAAGATCTTGGCTACTCGATCATCAATATGCTTGGCCTGTCTTTTGGGCTAGCCTTCGGCTTTTTGATCTTCATATATACTTCTATTGAAAGCTCGTACGACAAGCACTATCCAAATTCAGATCAGATTTATAGGATTGGTATATCTTATGACATTGGGGGCAATGTCGATCAGTTTTGTAACCTTGCAAGGCCTATAGGTCCGTCTATGAAAACGGAATTTCCTGAGATTTTGGCTCAAACCAGGGTAGCAGGCTACAACGGCCTTTATGACCATAAGGCCTTTTTTGAAAACAACGACAAAAAAAGAGTAAAGAGTAAACATGTTTTTAGTGCTGACTCCACCTTTTTTGATGTTTTCAAGAAATCGTTTATTCCCGGATCAGACTCAGATCCACTTTCTCGCCCTAAATCTGTTGTTCTTAGCCAGGCACTTGCCACAAAGATATTTGGAGATGAGTCTCCCTTACAAAAGCTGATCAAACTGGATGGCAAAATTCCTGTTACCGTTCGAGGCGTATTTATAGAAGGCCCAAATACGAAAACACATCTTCCTTATGAGGCAGTATTGTCCTGGGATTTGGGTTCCAGACAAGGAGAAGAGAATGTTTGGATTGGTTGGCATGTATATACTTATGCCTTATTCAAAGATGGATTTGAACCTTCTATGCTTCTCAAAAATTTTAAGACTTTCAAAGATAAGTATATGCTCAAGACCTTGGAGCAGTATAGTGCAGAAGCAAATCTGATACTTCAACCTCTGGAAAGTATTCATCTCAACTCTGACCTGACCTGGGAGGCTTATGAAAATGGTAATTCAAACGACGTGCTGGTTTTTTCTGCTGTGGCTTTGTTCTTAATTCTTATCACTTCAATCAACTATGTCAACCTGACTACGGCCCGTGCATCGATCCGTGCCAAGGAGATTGGTATAAAGAAAGTCATGGGTTGCAGAGTGAGGTCATTGAGAGGCCAGTTTCTCACCGAATCCATTGTAATGGTCATTTTGGCAGCGATATTGGGTTGGGTAATTAGTGCATTGCTATTGCCATCATTTAATAGCATAACAGATCAAAACATTGGCCTAACCTATCTCATACAACCTTTTACCATTATGGTATACTTAGGGGTATCTGTTTTGATTGGACTCCTTTCGGGATGGTACCCGGCTTACTACATGAGCGCCATTTCAGTTGCTGTAATACTCAGGGGTCGGTTTTCATCATCTCATCGCGGTATGATATTAAGAAAAGGGTTGATCACCTTTCAGTTTGCTGTTTCAATAGCAGTAATTGCCAGTACAGTTTTAGTTATCCGCCAGTTGGATTTTATAAGCAGTAAAGATCTGGGGTTTGACAAGGAAAATGTAATGGTTATAGATGTAAAAAATGACCCGACTGAGTCAAAACTGGATGGACTGCTGCACAAGCTTATATCCCATCCCAATATTTTAAGTGCAACTTCTACTCAAAACATTCCGGGTTTTGAATTGAATCAGACGCTCTTTGATATTCCCGATAAGGAAGGAAAATATAATTCGACTGGAGGTCAATTTATTGAGGTCAATGGGGATTTTTTGGATGTGCTAAAGATGAAACTTGCAAAAGGGAGAAATTTCTTTGCAGATTCCAAAAAGGACTTATTAGGAAGTATCATGCTGAACGAGGCGGCAGCAGAACAATATGGGTGGAAGGCAGAAGCACTGGGGAAAAAAATCGGTGTTGGTAAAGATTCTCTTGGCAATCGAATATTGTATGAAGTCATTGGGGTGGTGGAAGATTTTCATGTTGGGTCCTTACACAATAAGGTTCAACCCATTGTGATTTTTCATCAGAGTAATGCCGGAAACTATGTCATGCTTAAATTAAACAGTATGGAAATAGGCGAGACGGTCTCCTATATCACTCGAGAATGGGAATCTTTTGATTCAGATGCACCCATGGATTATTCTTTTTTGGATCAGAATTTTCATTCGTTCTATGATCGGGAGAATAAGCTCTTTGCCATTCTCACTTACATTTCTATTTTGATCATAGGAATAAATGCGCTTGGGTTGCTTGGTCTACTTTCTTATAGTGTCAAACAAAAACGAAGGGAGATAGGCATCCGGCGAGTGCTTGGGTCCAATTTTATTCAGCAGCAGCGTCTCTTGGTCAAAGAGTATATGTGGACGCTCATCGTAGGAGTTGTTTTGGGATGCTCAGCATCCTGGTATTTGCTGAATGGCTGGCTGCAAAATTTTCACTACAGAATTGGTTGGCAAGGCTGGGAGTTTGCTTTTGCTGTATTGCTGGTCGTATTGGTAACCTTGTTTGTATTTGCACTCATTTTGAAGAGGACGCTTCGCGAAAACCCAGCGCATGTATTGAGGCATGATTAGAAGAATTCCATAATTCGACATTTCTGGAAAAATCAATATAAGATCAACTTGTTGATCTTATATGAAATCTCATCTCAAAATAAACCCGTCCTTCAGCGGATCATTGGGGTCAATCAAAAATTCGTTTTGTCCTACAATATGGGCTGTGCCTTCTACTTGAGGAATTACGGCATCGAAAGGTCCGTACTTTTCTTCTTTGTGTACCGAACCGACAAAAGAAGAGCCAATAATGCTCTCGACAGACATAGTCTCTCCAATATTCAGGTCTCCTCTTTTATGATGAATAGCCATTCTGCCCGATACGCCGGAGCCGGTGGGAGACCGGTCTACCTCGCCCGCTGCGAATATGCAGACGTTTCGAGAATCAACACCTGCAGTATGAGATTCACCTGTGAATATGGTGCCGTAGAGTTCACTCATTTCGGGCTCGAACGGATGAATAATCCGGTCATTGGATTCGATAACGGCATGTTTGATAGCCATCCCTTTCTCGATGAGTTGGCGATAGTTCTCAGGCGTCATGTCAATGCCAAGCTCGTCTGCATCTACATAGGTGTAGAAAGCGCCTCCATAGGCCAGGTCATATTTGACTTGGCCAATTCCGTCTACCTCTACTATGCAATCCTGGTCAGCCACAAAGGAGGGTACACAATGGAAATATACTGAAGTTACTGTCCCACCTTCAACTTTGGCATAGCTATAGATTCTTCCACAAGGAGCGTCGATGACAACTTGTGTTTCCGGTTCTTTGACCTTGACCCAGCCCATTTGTACGGCTAAAGTTGTTATCGCGATTACAGCATGGCCGCACATCGTGCTGTAGCCTTCGTTGTGCAAAAAGAGAATGCCGAAGTCAGCTTCGTGATCATTTGGTGGAATAAGTATACATCCATACATGTCTGCATGACCTCGTGGCTCAAACATCAAGGCCGTGCGAAGATGATCATGATTCTCTTTCATGTATCTTCGATAATCGAGCACAGAATTGCCATTCAGTTCGGGCAGGCCGCTGAGTATTACTCGAAGTGGTTCGCCCCCGGTGTGCATATCTATGGTCTTGATCCGGAGCCAATCTGACGGAGACCGAAAATGTTGATTGGATTGAATGTTGTCGAAAGTGCTCATAAAATCTTGTTCAGCTATAGCGCTCTACTTTTAAAAGAGTATCGTCAATATGTGGTTTTTCTTCTTGGGCTAACTCAGCCACTAGTTGTCCGGTTATCGGTCCCAGCGATATACCCAACATGGCATGACCTGTAGCTACAATCAGATTATCAAATTTTTTGGTTTTTCCAATATATGGCAAACCATCAGGTGAGCAGGGGCGCAGACCAGCCCAAACCGGAAGTCCTTCAAAAGAACCTTCATCAAATTGGGGGAAATAGGCAGGAATTGATTTTTGTAGCCCTTTTATTCGACGAGGGTTGATCGATAAATCAAGCCCGTTCACTTCCATTGTACCTGCGAAACGTAAACCCCCTTGCATAGGAGTAACTGCCACCCGAGCTTCCGTAAGAATAGAAGCAGTTTCTGGCATGACTGGCGGGTTGGGCAGGGTGAAGCTATAACCCTTGCCTCCTTGCACCAGAATTTTTACTCCTAGTTGGTTCAAAAATTTGGCCGACCACGATCCCGTGGCTACCACGAATTGATCGGCATCAATTTTAGCATCAGAAGTGAGAAGTGCCGAAACCTTGCTGCCATTTTTTTCAACGCCAGTAACCTGGGTATTGAACTTAAAAACAACACCTTTCGCTTCCAGATATTTCTGAAACTCAGCCATAAAAGTATTAGGCGTAAACCAGGCGTCGTTTTTGAAATGCACAGCACCTACGGTATCAATTTCGAATCCAGGATTGAGCTTTTCAGCCTGAGCAGAGGTGAGTACATCAACGTCTTGTCCGCATTTCCGGGCCAGTTCAGCTACCTCGGCTTCCTCGTCAAGTATATGCTGCGACTTACAGTACATCAGCAGTCCCTTTGAACCAAATCCCGGATCTATTTTCGTTTCAGATAGTATATCTTCAATAAGTGTGCGGCTTTCGTCGAGCATTTGATTGAGGACGGGGACAGCCTTTTCAACACGACTTTTCGTAGCGGCTCTGTAAAAGTTCCAACCCCATCTGGCCAGATCAATGTCCAGACTTGGTTTGATATAGAAGGGACTTTCCGGATTGGTCATCCACTTCAGACCCTGTGATATAATTCCGGGAGAGGCCAAAGGAATCATATGACTTGGACAAAAATAACCGGCATTGCCAAACGAGCAGTTGTCAGATCCGTCACCTTCGTCTATAATGGTCACATCGAACCCTTGCTGGTTCAAGTAATATGCCGAGCACAGCCCGATCATCCCGCTACCTATTATTGCTGTTTTCAATGATTTAATTGTTTAATGATCTAATTTCTAATGAACCAATGATTCAATGATCTAATGTTTTAACTCTTTCTTGCATTCTTTCTGGCTTTGGACACAACTTTTACTATCTCCGTGCATTCTTGCGTAAGCCAATTTAATTTTTCGTCTTTTGACATTTCAGATTCGTCGATTACTTCCGACCAAAACAAAGACTCATCTGCTTCTTCGACCACAATCGACACCTTAGCAAAGAACTCGGCCTGAGATCTTGCATTACATGCTGCACGATAGTTGGCAGCAACAGAAGTAGCTGACCTTAATAACTGCCTGCCAACGACCCTGCTGCTATCTGTTTTTCTTAACCTTTCATAGAACCAAATAATCTCTATTGAGAACTTTTTCGTTCGAGCTTTGAATTTTTCAACGAACTCAACTTTATCCATGTTTAAACTTTACAGGATAATGCCTTCATTGAATCATTTTACTCCCTTTACTCATTAATTCATTGTCAGATGACTTGGAACCCATGAGCATATGGATCATCATCGTCGATGATAATATTGTTGTACCCTGTGACTTGTGCCCAACCCTGAATACTGGGAACAATGGCAGCCTTGTCACCGAGCTGAGTTTCTTCTTCTACTCGTCCTATAAATTTAGAACCTATATAGCTTTCGTGAATAAACTCTTCACCTAATTTTAATTTGCCCTTGGCATGCCATTGGGCCATTCTTGCTGAGGTGCCAGTACCGCATGGAGATCGATCAATCGCCTTGTCGCCATAGAAGACGGCGTTACGCGCTGTAGAATCGCCATCCATCGGTTCACCCGTCCAGAGCATGTGTGTAAGACCACAAATCGTCTCATTTTCCGGATGAACAAAATCGTACTTGCCGTTTATTTTATTACGAAGTTCCTGGCTCCAGCGGATTAAATCACCTGCAGTATTTTTGTGAACTCCCTCAAAGTTCTTTTGAGGATCGACGATGGCATAGAAATTTCCACCGTATGCTACGTCGAAGGTCAATTTTCCTAAATCTTTGCTTTCGATGGTTAGATTTTCGGCGGCCAGGTAAGATTTAACATTCGTGAGTTTTACCCACTTCACCTTTTTTCCTTCTTGTAGGTATTCAACCAGTACCAATCCCGCCGGAGTTTCTAATCTCAATTTTCCAGGTGTTTTTGGAGATATCAATCCTTCTTCTATGGCAATGGTTACTGTCCCAATCGTACCATGACCACACATGGGCAGGCATCCGCTGGTCTCGATAAACAAAACGCCGACATCATTTTGTGGGTCAGATGGTGGAAAGAGAATACTTCCTGACATCATGTCGTGACCTCTGGGTTCGAACATCAGACCTGTACGGATCCAATCGTATTCCTTCAGGAAATGCTGACGCTTCTCACTCATGTTTGCACCAACCAGGTCGGGACCACCGCCTGCTACTACTCGAACCGGATTGCCACAGGTATGGGCGTCTACACAAAAAAATGTCTTTCTAGCCAATGGATTAATGATTAAATGTTTTATTAATTCAATGATTCAATGATTCAATGATTCAATGATCTATTGTTTTTAGTTGTTTACTTTTTTCATACGCCAGGTTGGCGGCAGCCAGATCTTCCAAAGCATGTCCAACGGACTTGAAACACGTTATAGCTTCTGAAGATCTTTTTACCTTCTTTTTATCTTGTGCCAATTGAAACAGGTCAGCCTTGATATCTTCAACTTTGAATGTTCCATTTGCGATTGGGATGGCTAAGTCACCGGTTTCTTTGCTTGCACCTTCGATGTTGTCGACATAAACGTCCGTCCTTTCCAGTACCTCATCATCCATTTCGCGCATGTCAGGTTTATAGGCGCCTATCATGTCCAGATGCTGTCCAGGTTTTAAATACTGTCCAAGAACCAGTGGTGTAGGACTCAATGTCGCACAACTAATGATATCTGATTGCTTCATGCCTTCTTCGATGGTAGCGATCGTGTTGACTGTTAAACCGGGCAAATTAATTGCATCAACAATGGTCTGTGCCTTCTCTTCAGATCTGCCCCATACGAGGACTTCTTTGATAGGGCGTACAGATGTGTGCGCTTTAATGAGTTCTGCCGATAGTGCACCCGTACCTATGACAAGCAATTTGGAACTATCCGGATTGGAAAGGTACTGAGAAGCCAATGCGGAAGCCGCAGCTGTTCTTTTGACAGTCAACTTCTTGGCATCCATTAGAGCTTTTGGCGTGCCGGTTTGAAGGTCGAAGTAGATGTAAAGCCCCTGAATAGAAGGAAGGTTGTGCTTCGAATTGTTTGGGGAAACGTTTACAATTTTAACCCCAAGATTGTCCCCATTGTCCCAGGCCGGCATGAGGAGCAGCGTAGATTCAGGACCTTCTTTCGGGTTTGGGTATTGGTGATGGTGCCGCATCGGAATATTGTATTCCTGCGCAAATGCGTCGTTGATTTTAGGTATCAACTCCTCGTAAGTCAACAACTCCTCCAATTCCTCCGCTTCTATATATTTCATGTTTCAATGCTTTAATGATTCAATGAATTATTAATCCATTGAATCATTGGCTCAATATATCATTGATGTACCTCTCAACCATTCTTTCCATGATCTCCAATGTCACGGTGCCTTGAGACAGAATTAGATCATGGAATTCACGAATGTCAAATTGATCTCCCAATTGGTCGGTAGCTTTTTTTCGCAAGGCCTTTATTTTTAGCTCACCAATTTTATAAGAAAGTGCTTGAGCAGGCCAAGAAATGTAGCGATCCGTTTCCGTAGTAATTTCATGGATGGACAAGGCCGTATTGTTGGCCATGTATTCCATGACCTGATCTCTCGACCAGCCTTTCGTGTGTATCCCGGTATCTACTACCAATCTACAGGCACGCCACATTTCATAGGTTAATCTCCCAAACCTACTATAAGGGTCCTTATAAAAACCGGCTTCTACACCGAGAAATTCTGAATACAATCCCCAGCCTTCGCCGAAAACTGAAAGGTAAAGAGACTGTCGGAATTCCGGTAAGTGAGATAATTCACGAGATAAGGCCTCCTGCAAGTGATGTCCCGGCACGGCTTCATGAAAGGACAATGCCTCCAGTACGTATAGTGGTCTGTTTTCCAGCGCATAAGTATTTACCCAATACTGTCCGGGCTGGTTGGCTTTTAGTGAACCTGGGACATACCGTCCTCCGGTATATTTCGGAGCCAAATGATCAGGAACCGGATTGACTGTGTAAGGTTGGCGGGGTAATTTTCCAAATAGCTGAGGTAGCTTGCCATCCATTGACTTAGAGATCCATGCAGCCTCTTTCAACAGCTCTTCCGGGCTCTTGGCGTAGAATTGAGGGTCTGTTCTCAGAAATTGTAGAAAGTCGGTAAAACTTCCCTTGAATTTGACCTCTTCTATGATTTCCATCATTTCCGACTTGATTCGTGCCACTTCCTGAAGGCCGAGGCGATGAATGGAATCGGGACTAAGTTCCAGGGTGGTGAAGTACTTAATGCGTTGTTCGTAAAACTCTTCTCCGTTCGGCAGTTCGCTTGCACCAATGCTGGTTCTGGTTTTTGGTAGAAACTCATTGGTCATAAAATCCGAAAACTGCTGATAGCCTTTGATGACTCCATCAGAGATGGCTTTTCGACCGGCAGTTAAGATCTCCGCTTTATCAGCATCCGCAAGCTGATCGGGCAGATTTTGAAATGGCTTATAAAAAATACTTTTTTCTATGTCAGCAACAATATGATCGTCATAGGTTACTTCATATCCATTAAGAATCACCTGAGGTTGCACCATCCCGGTTTCCAGACCCTTTCGCATGAGCGAAATATGCTGATCTACATATTTTGGAAAGGAATTGAGAACACTAATGTAATTGATGTAGTCTTTTTTGGATGTAAAAGAAAAGGCATCTGCTGTGAAGGCAAATGCAATATGAAATCCGTCATCAGCCAATATAGGATTTAGATATCCTTTCAAATCGTACTGAGCAACCAGGTCTTCTTGTACAAACTGAAAGAGCTGAAGCGTTATCTGGTCTTCAAAAGTGAGCCTCGACTGGTCAATGGCCTCCAGTTGTGACACGATATCTCTGGCGAAGTCAGCTCTTTTCAGGATGGCTGCTTCACTCATGTCAGGGAGACTGGTGTAGTTGTCCGAAAGATTCAGAAACTCTTGTTCCTGAAAAGCCTCATTAGAGGCTATGATTTCAAAAAGTTGGTCTTTTTCAGAAATAGAAGGACTCGCACAGCTATAAATTAGCTGCGCAAGTACTATCCAATAGATGTTTACTCTTCTGGTCATAAACCCTGGTTAGTCCGTTGGCCGTCTACCTCGCGCCAAACGTTGTTTGGGTTATTATCTTTCAATTCATCCGGTAGCATGGTTTGCGGTGCACTTTGATAGGCTACAGGCCTGGCAAATCGCTTGATGGCGTCAGAGCCTACGGAAGTAAACCGGCTATCTGTTGCTGCCGGGAACGGTCCACCATGTTGCATAGATCCGCATACTTCCACACCAGTAGGCACGCCATTATAAATTAGCCTTCCGGTTTTCTTTTCAGCGCTATGGATTTGAGTTTCGAAGGACTTGAAGTCATCGTCAGAACCCATAAATGTGATAGTCAATTGTCCATGTAACTGAGCGATAACCTGATCCAGTTCGGCCTGATCTTTACATGATACCACAATGGAGTAAGGACCAAATACCTCCTCTTGTAGGTTAGGATTGGCCAGAAAGTCCTTGGCAGATACCCTCGCGACGGCGGGACTAGCACCATTGCGAGGGGTTTCCACACTATTTGAACTAATTAACTTCACTCCGTTTTGGGTCAATGAAGATTCTTTGTTTTTGTTGAAGTTTTTGGCAATGCCTTCATTGAGCATGGCCGATGGCTGGATGCCAGATATTTCACTGGCCAAAGTCGTAGAGAATTGATCCAGATCTGAACCTTCCAAACCAATCAATAACCCTGGATTGGTACAGAATTGGCCTACGCCCAAGGTAATTGACCCGGCATAGGTTTTGGCCAATGCCTCTTTTTCAGCATTCAATTTTTTAGGTAAAAAAATCACGGGATTGATACTGCCCATTTCTGCAAAGACTGGAATAGGCTCATCACGCTCAATCGCCATTTTGTATAACGCCATACCTCCTCCGAGCGATCCGGTAAAAGCGACAGCTTTAGTTTTTGGGTGCTTCACCAGGGTAGTACCCAACCCGAATCCATCGGCTGCCAAAGAAGAGTAAACGCCATCTGGCATTCCTGTTTTTTCGGCTGCTCTACTGATGGCATCGGATACCAGCTCATTGGTATGCAGGTGAGAGTTGTGTGCTTTTACCACCACCGGGCATCCGGCTGCCAGTGCCGATGCGGTGTCTCCTCCAGCCGTAGAAAACGCCAGAGGGAAATTGCTAGCTGTGAATACCACTACAGGACCAAGGGGTCTCAGCATTTTTCTGATGTCAGGTTTCGGTAGGGGCTCACGGTTAGGTTGTGCAGTGTCAATGGTGGCTTCTACCCATGATCCTTCTCTCAACAGAGAAGCAAACAGTTTTAGCTGACCCATGGTCCGGCCTCTTTCGCCTACTATTCGGCCTTCGGGCAAAGCGGACTCCTGCATGGCTGTCTGAACAAGCTCATCACCGAGATTTAATATTTCATCCGCTATAGCTTCTAAGAACTGAGCCCTTTGATCGGGCGTAGTATTGCGGTACGTGTCGAATGCGCTTTCCGCTTTCTGCATGGCAGACTCCGTTTCTTCCTGAGTAGCACCAGTGAATTGGTCACTTCTAATCTCTGCGGTAGCTGGGTTGAAAGAACTTAGGCCTGTTGCGCCTTGATTTGATAAACTGAAACCGATCCTGTTTTTTCCGTGCATGTGGTTATTTTAATTTTTTTAAAAATATGACGTCATTGCGAGCAAAACGTGGCAATCTATTTTATCCCTAAGTGGTCAAGATTGCTTCGTCGTTCCTCCTCGCAATGACGTTAATATATTTTACGACTTATACGGCCAGGCTTTTATACTCAGGCAGTACAGGTCTCGATTTGATACCGGCATCAATGATAGCCAATACTTCTTCTTTTTCTTTTCCAATCAAAGGCAAGCGAGGAGCTCTAACATATTCGGTTCCTATTCCGGCCGCTACTTCTGCCAATTTGATATACTGTACCAACTTAGGGTGCAAATCAAGTTCACATAATGGCATGAACCAACGATTGATAGCCACGGCTTCTTCGATTCTTCCACTTTTCATCAATTCATAGATGGCTACCGTTTCGGCTGGGAATGCACAAACGAGTCCACCTACCCATCCGTCGGCACCATTGACTAAAGTTTCGACAGCAAGCGTGTCTACACCGCAAAGCACGGCAAATCGATCGCCAAATTTTGTCTTCAATCGCGTAACGTTAGTTACATCTCTTGTCGATTCTTTGATCGCCTGAATGTTTGGTATAGATGCCAGCTCTTCAAACATTTCAATGGTCACCTCTATTTTATAATCTACTGGATTATTGTAGATCATAATAGGTAGAGAGGTAGCTCCAGCTACAGCCTTGAAATATTCTACAGTTTCTCTATCGTCTGCTTTGTAGCGCATAGGCGGCAAAAGCATCAGGCCATTTGCCCCGTTACTTTCGGCTCTTTTCGCAGCAGCGATTGCACCTCTTGTACTTTGTTCTGCTATATTGATTACTACAGGAATGTCTCCTTTAGTCACCTCAATAGTTGTTTTGATCAACTGATCTTTTTCTTCCTCTGTTAGTGTGCTTGCCTCACCCAATGTACCGCCCAGGATCACACCATGAATGCCTGCCGCCAATTGAACGTCCAGGTTCTTTTTGAATGCGTCGAGATCAAGGTTGTCATTTTGATCGAACTTTGTCGTGATTGCCGGGAATACGCCTTGCCAATTTATCTTCATCTTTTTTAGAGTTTATTTTTTGGTCAAATGAACACAGCGTATAAAATGCCCGAGTATCTGCACAACCTCTGTATTCTTTTTTCCAATTTAAAATTTTTGTAAAAGTAGACCAAGCTAAAATCTGCGACTTATCAATATTTGATTGATCCTAATATTATTTTGACCATATATAAGGGTTTACTTTGATATTTATGTATAAATAATATCTTTTGTAGTCAATTGTGTTTCATTATGAAGCCGATTGATCTCTGAAGCAGCTATTTAGAAAATGAAAAATTGATCAGATATGAAGGTATTACCATTTAAAATTCCAAAGACTGATGATTCATCTTTTAGAGTACAGGTGGACCAGATGCCGTACTTTTATGATATCCTACATCAGCATCCGGAATCTCAAATTACTTTAATAGTAAATGGTCACGGCACCGTTATTCAGGGAGACTACATTGGCAATTTCCAGGCAGGAGATGTTTATATATTTGGAGCCAATGTGCCACATGTATTAAAGAGCGATCCGGTCTATTATGAAGAAGGAAGTACGGAAGAGTGTCATGCCATATGTGTTTTCTTCGATTCCGAAAGCTTCGGTAGGGACTTTTTTGAATTGCCTGAGATGCGAAGCGTCAATGATTTTATGCGGAAGAGTGTCCGAGGGCTGAAATTGCACGGCGATGCCAAAAGACGGGTCTCTAAGATTATTAATGAAATAGAGGAGCAGGACGGAATTACTAAAATCATTTCTTTGCTCAATATTTTCAACCTGCTTAGCCAAACCGATGAGCATCAATGGCTCTCAAAGGAACCGCACAATCTTAATGTAGACGAGTCTGAAGGCAAGCGCCTGAATGATATCTTTCAGTTTACCATGAAAGAATATCACCGACCAATTACGCTGGATGAGGTGGCTGAGGTAGCTAACATGACCCCTTCGGCTTTCTGTAGATACTTCAAACAGCGAACGCGCAAAACGTATGTGAGTTTTCTCAATGAACTTCGGGTGGCGCACGCTTGCAAACTCTTGCTCAACAAAGAAATCAACGTAACTGAGGTTTGTTATCGATCGGGTTTTGTGAATCTCTCTAATTTCAATAGAAAGTTTAAGTCCCTGACCAACCATACGCCTTCACAATATCAGAAGGTACATTTCCAGGAACAACTTCTTTAAGCATTACTATGATTTTAAAATTATCGATGGCCGTGTTGATATGCCTATTGTTGACACAATGCCACTCTACGCAGCAAATTGAAGCGGATGTAAAAAATAAGATTTTGGAGTTGTTTCCCGGATCACAAATAGAGGCCATTTCATTTGAAGCGCCCTATGCGGAGGCATACGAGATAGTGCTACAGCAATATCTTGATCATGAAAAACCCGAGAAGGGCACTTTTGATCATCATATTTACTTATATCATGTAGGTTATGACAGGCCGGTGCATTTAGAAACCGGCGGCTACGATGCCTATTTGGCTGAGCGCGAAATCAGTAAGAATCTCGGACTTAATCTGATCCTTGTAGAATATCGGTTTTATGGAGAATCGAAGCCGGATACCATTCCCTGGGAGTTGTTGACCAATGACCAAGCCATTGCAGACTACCATAGAATCAATCAGGCATTTAGAAAGATCTACAAAAAAGGAAAATGGTTGACTTCCGGTATAAGCAAAGGAGGCGAGACCGCCATGATTTATAAATCCAAATTTCCTAAAGATGCTGATGTGGTGGTGCCTTATGTAGCGCCCATCATATCTGACACCATAGATATGCATCCCTGGGAACATGTGGCCAGCGTGGGGACGGCCGATTGCAGGAAGAAGATCAAAGACTTTCAGAAAAGCATACTCACTCAGAAGTCGGAAATGTTGGAGCTAATGAAAAGTAAGGCTGAAGCAGACTCACTTACTTTTGCCATAGGAAATGAAATGGCGTTGGAATATGCCGTATTGGAATATCCATTTTCTTTCTGGCAATGGAATGCCGATTGTGCCGGAATTCCGGAGAGCAGTGTGTCAGCTGAGTCTCTTTTCACTCATTTAGAAGAAGTGTCCAGTGTTAAAAACTTTGCTGATCAGTCTTATACGTCCGGTCACGCTTCCTATTATCAGCACATGCGAGAGTTGGGCTACTATGTCATGGATACCAGTGGACTCAGTGAGTGGTTGAGCGCCGATTTTTACAGTCACAGAATATTCGCTCCGAAAGACGTAGATCTTAGCTACAATCCCAACTACATGAAAGAAGTAAGAGAATATGTAGAGAACAGTGGAGAAAAGATGATCTGGATTTATGGAGGACTGGATCCCTGGGGTGCTTGTGCCGTCGAACCCAAAGGAAAAAGCACCATGAAATTTGTGAAGCCGGATGGTACGCATCGGACGAGGATCAAAGACTTGGATTCACTTCAGCAAAAGCAGATTTATGACTCGCTGAGGGTTTGGTTGGAGATATAAGAAGTAGTATTCATGAGGCCGCCTTTGCAAAACAACCTCATGAATTAGGATCAAGAATCGTCCAAACAATATTTCTGAAAAACGCCCTTCTAAAAGTACTATTTATCTTCATTGGCCTCAAATCATTTTAGGTTTTTAATTCTCAAAAGCAGATAAGAAATAAAAACTGTTTGAGTCATGAATACTTATAATTTCAATTGATGAATCAATATGACGAGTTTTTTTATTTCCTGATTTTGAGAATTAAAAAGTGTTAAAAAATGAATATGGCCTAGATTTTTGCTCCACTTTTCATCAATGGAAAAGTGGAAAATAAAGACCACTCCAGATGTCGGAATATTCAAGCCTATCCTAAACTTTCACACGCGATCCATGAACAAGTGATCATATCAATCCAAATGTGTCAAATTCCCTGGCGTATAGGGCGCACCTGCTGTCCTTAGTTTACGCTTGAACGCTACCATTTTCACTTCCAGAATTTCTTTCGTGGCCTTATAGACCGGCTCCAGTTCTTCTGCAGTAAGCTTGAACATATCTCTGTGCGTTTGAGTCGGGGCGGCAGTAGAAGCACCTTGCTCCCAGGCCAATGAGCCTGATCGACTCGACAAGGAGGGCACTTGCCCTTGATCCAATTTGGCAGCTACGGGATCTCCGTTGACGAGAATGTCCAACCCTTTGACTTCGTCGTCGATGGCATTGAACTCACCAAGTAATTCTGACTGTGCGATAGACGTGGCCAAAATGGCCGCCTTCATCTGCATGAGTTCTCCCTGAATTTCAGACAGTGCTTGCTGCACACTTTTGACTCTGCCTCTGAGCTGCCCAGCCATGGTCATAAACTCTACCAGCTCTTTTCTGTCCGTTGCCGGAAGTGTGGCATTGTTGAGCGGAATTAGATTGAAGGACTGAGTTCCTAAGACAGTTTCCGAACCGTCGACAAACGAAGACATAGTCACCGAATAAATACCGGGAGCTACCATAGTGCCTTCGTTCACCTCAGCCCAGGGGTTGTAAAATGCCGGTTTATTAAGATTGACCGGGTTCTTGGGCGTGTTGCGCAGGTCCCATTTCAATCTGCTGATTCCTGCAGAAGGTTCAGCAGTCAATTTTCTAACAATTTTACCCTCGGCGTCTTTCACAGCAAAAAGCAGCGATGGTTTTTCCTCTTCTTTTTCTGCCTTCAGCGCCTCATAAGAAGGGAAATAATTGTCAGCCCCACGCTTTAAATTTTCAGCTTCTTTTTCCTTTCGGATATCAGCTCTTGATTTGATATCCTCCTTGAGGTAGTACGTGAAAATGACTTCTGATCCCAGGTTTTCACCCATGAAATAATTATCTCCCTGAGTGGCCGCACCTTTCAAACCTAAAGGATAGGCATACTCGAACAACAGTCCATTTCTTACCGAATAGAGTTCGGCCTTTTTAGTCAATGTACTGCTCACATTTCTCAAAGAGGAATAGTCGTCCAGCACATAAAAACCACGTCCGAAGGTGCCTAGCACTAAATCATTTTCATCTGCCTGAATGGCCATGTCACGGACAGCAATCGTTGGCAATCCGGCCTTTAGCTGCTTCCACTCTTTTCCACCGTTGTCAGAAAAGAAGGCACCGAATTCAGTGCCGGCAAACAGCAGATTGGCATCTACTCGATCTTCTTCCAGGCAGTAGGTCGAACCGCGCGCTGGAAGATTGGAGCTTAGGCTCGTCCAGGAAATACCCTGATCGGTGGATTTCAAAATATAAGGCTTGAAATCACCTCGTTTATGATTGTTGAACACCGCATAGATGATCTGCTCATTGTGCTTCGAGGTATAAACCATGTTGACATAGGTATTGGCAGGAATGCCAGGGAAGGTAGACTTCTTCAACCAGGATTTTCCGCCATCTTTAGAGATTTGGATCAATCCGTCATCAGTACCCACTACCAGCAAATTTTCATTGACCGGCGACTCCGAAAACGCAACGATGGTACCGTAGGGAGACGTGGAACCATTTTTCGATACCGCGTCGACACTCCAGATTCTGTCCATCACCTTCAGTTTGTTTCTGTCTATTTGGGCAGTCAAGTCGTCACCCAGTACTTCCCAGCTGTCACCACGGTCATCACTACGGAAGAGTTTGTTGGCGGCAAAGTAGAGTCTTTGCGGTTTGTGGTTACTCACTTGCAGCGGAGCATCCCAGTTCCACCGGTATTCGTTCTCCCCTTTTCTTTCCTTTGGCTGAATGCCTTTGAGCTCGCCGCTTTGTCTGTCGTGTCGGCTTAGTACGCCATATTGGGCTTGCACATAGCTGATATCCGGATTGGTAGGATCGACCTGGGTTTCGAAGCCATCACCACCCTGTGTGATATACCAGTCCTCATTCACAATACTGCTTGCGCTTACGGTTCGAGACGGTCCACCCAGACTGTTGTTGTCCTGGGTACCACCATAGATATGATAGAAAGGTTTGGTGTTGTCCACAGACACCTTATAAAACTGAGTGATGGACAAATTCGCTTTGTAAGACCAGTGTTTGCCCGTGTTCCACGTTTCATAAACGCCGCCGTCGCATCCGGCGAGCATGTGTCGGGTATTATTAGGGTTAATCCACAGGCAGTGATTATCAACATGCTTATTGTCTTCACCTACATTATTAAAGGTTCGTCCGCCATCGGAAGTCACCTTCATCCAGGTGTTCATGCTGTACACTTTGTCGGGATCAACAGGGTCGGCTATGATTTCCTGGTAATAGTTTCCACTGGAGGTGTAACTGCTTCTTTTCTCCCATGATTCGCCTCGGGTGGTAGAAATATAAAACCCACCCTCACCACGTGCGGCCTCGACTATCGCGTAGATGTATTCCGGATTGGCTGGCGAGATGGCTAGCCCAATTCTGCCTAAATCCACTGAAGGTAATCCGCCGGTGATCTTTTTCCACGTTGCACCGCCATCCGTAGATTTGTGGACACCCGAACCCGGGCCACCACTGATATAGGTAAATACATGTCTTCGTCTCTGATGCGAGGCTGCATAGAGCACATTTGGATCCCTGGGGTCCATGTGGACTTCGTTGACACCGGTATGCTCATTGAGATGGAGTACCCGATTCCAGCTTTTTCCTCCGTCGGTGGTTTTGTACAGTCCGCGGTCACCGCCTTTGCCCCACAGCGGGCCCACAGCGGCCACATAAACAATATCTGAATTGGTAGGGTCCACCACAATAGAACCGATGTGCTCAGAATTTTTCAGCCCCATGTGCTGCCAGGATTTGCCACCGTCCATAGATTTATACACTCCGTCGCCATAGGCCACACTTCTCTGGTTGTTGTTTTCTCCGGTACCCACCCAGACCACATTATGGTTATTCGGGTCCATGGTAACTACACCGATAGAGTAACTGCCTTGGTCGTCGAAGACCGGCTCATAGGTATTGCCGTTGTTGACAGTCTTCCAGACACCGCCGGAAGCAACGGCAACGTAATATTCTGTGGGGTCATCAGGGTTCACAGCAAAATCTGCAATCCGACCTGACATCAGCGCCGTGCCTACATGTCGGAATCTCAGTCCATCGACTGAAGTTTCACTAAGGATAGATTTGGCTGTATGGTTAGAAGAAGACTTTCTTCTTTGGGCGCTGGACATCAGCGTTCCCAAGACAAGGAGGAGGGTTAAGAGTTGTTTCATGTGTATAGTACGATTTTATTGGTCACATGGAACCTCCAAATGCATAATACTGACTGGTTAAGGAGTCAACTACTGACATTGTCGGTTTCATGTGTATACGAATTGATTGTAATCTTTTGGGAAAGGTAAATCAATCAGCTGAATTCTTGCAAATCAAAAAAGTGAGCGGTGATATAGTGGGGTGGGTGGGGCGGACCCGTCTCGGTTGAGCACTATTGTGTATACAATAACGCCTGACATCAACATTCTGCAGTATTGCTAATCGTTTAAGCTAACATCCTTATGAATCTCCTTCAATACCTCACAAGGATCAACATCAATAGCCAGAGCGATTAGAAAAAGCTCTTTGGCTCGAAGATGAGTACTTGGGTTTAATGTAAGTTCACTTAAGCGCGCCCTACTAATGCCAGTTCTGGTAGAAACAGCCGCTTTGCTAATTGATTTTTTTGCTAGGTATAGCCCTAAATCTGTCATGTTTATCAAGAATACAGAGCATAAATTTAGAATGTTGTTCAATCAATTTAGAAAATCTTGATTTTTTCTTGTACGAATGTTGAGATATCTATATTATTGCAAGTTTATATGTCAATAATATAGAAAAACTAAATTTTGAATCTTGAAAAAACACCCCAAGTCGACCTAAACCAGACCATATCTGGTCAACTAAAGAATGCAGCTGCGATTTACGAGCTGGTAGAAACCATGAGGCAGCAAAATGATTGGTTATCAGCAATCAATCGAAAATTGGAAGACAAGGAGGGAGAATTTGGGTCGTCAAACAGCAACTAAAATGGATCGAAAACTCACTAAACCCGAACTCAAGCAGATAGTTGCGTTGCAGCAGGAAAAATTGAAGGCCACCGAAGAGTTGGTTCGTATCCTGAAGAAGCAGAATAAACGGATTGCAGGAGTCAATAAGCAATTGATCAAAGAGCTGCATGGGTTTGCGATGAAATATGGAGGGGAGTAAGTGGAAAGGGGGGCAATTTGTACCTACCCTTTCGAAAGCTCCATATCCCTTCTTTGCATATCCCATTATATGCCGCACTAACGGCACAATCTGTTAAGTATTATTCGCCTTTGGCTATTGGATTGATAAATAAAGCAGCGACGCTCAAGGTGAAAACAAGTATACCCTGAGGCCGCTGCTCTTCCAAAAATCAGACAGCCGCTACACTAGCGGCTCACAATCCCCAGGACTTCCATCATCTGGGGCTGGTCTTCCAAGGCAATTTTGGCAATGGCCTTGAAATCACTGATCCATTCTTCCAGTTCCCCGGTAGCCTTATCCCGCTGATCGGTGGCTTCCTGCGCCTCTCCGCTCTCTTTCTTGAAGACCGCCAGCGCCTCCTCTGCCTTTTCGATCATACCCAAAGCCTCGGTCATCTTAGCCTCGTCGATCCCAAAAGCAGCCATGGCAGTTTTGTAACTCTCTTTGGCCAGCAGGTTGGTATAAAAGACCTTGGCTTGTGCCAGGGCGGAGGCATTCGTGCGTTTTCTAGTACCCTGCAACTCTAGCGCCTGAAAAGCTCCCATGTCATTTTTGAAGGCGATCCGGGCAATCTTTAAGTGTGGCATGTATGATGCATTCAGTTGGTCGCGGGCTTCAGTCATATGCTGTGAAGCCTCGGACTTGTCCCCATACTCTTGTACCTGCCTGGTGTATAGGGTTTGGGTCTGGTCCAGCAGGGCCTTGCCGGCCTGTAGTTTTTCGGCGGTGTAGCCAAACAAGCCTATGGCCTGATTGACCTCTGTGTTGTCGATTGCATTGTGAATGGCAGTGTTGCTGTCGGACAGCAACTGCTCGATTGATTTACTCATCGTATTGATTTTTATGGTTAGAAAATTGATTGATAAATGCCAATGGGTAAAAATGTTGTTGTCATGATGCCCGACCTTGGTGATATGGGAAAATGCCTTTGCGTCACTGATTAGTGTGTTTGCTTCATTGTAAAATCCATCTGTATCACGGAAAAATGGGTTTGTGTCAGAGGAAAATGCATTTGTATCATAAAGAAATGCGTTTGTGTCACTCAGAAATGTATCTGTGTCACAGAAAAATGCATTTGTGTCGCTTGGAAATGCATCTGCGTCATGAATAAATGTGTTTGTGTCACTCCTAAATGCGTTTGTATCAGTAGGAAATACGCGTGCACCAATGTAGATCTGCGAGATTCGCGGCTCCTCTCGGATTCCACAGATTCTTTGGTTGATTTGAGTTAGGCTCATGTTTTGCAAATGCCAGTGTGCTTGCAAATTCCTCCTGTCGGATTCGATTTTTCTTTCTGACCTTTCGGAGATCATAAAAAAGGAGAACATCTTATGATATTCTCCTTTAGATGTGGGTCGTATTGGATTGTTCATACGCACCAGACATGCGCTTATTCCCTCACGAATCGCTTCGCTTATTTTCCTCATACGCACATCCATGCGCGCAAACCCCTCGTGATTGCTCCGCAATTCGAACCGTTAGTTCCCATCCAAAAATGTGTATAAAAAAAGACAGACCTATCGGACTGTCTTATGATGTGGGTCGTATTGGATTCGAATCGGGACGCCGAACCGCAACGACCACCGTCCTGTCAAGGTGGTGCTCTAAACCAGATTATTTGTGAAATTTGAAACCGGTTACCTATAAAGAAACAAAAAAAGACAGCTCTTGCGAACTGTCTTCCAAATGTGGGTCGTATTGGATTCGAACCAACGACCCCCGCCCTGTCAAGGCGGTGCTCTAAACCAGCTGAGCTAACGACCCATCTTCTTGAGGCAAATCTATACAAAAACCGGCCTTTCACAATGTCTTTTGCTTGCCTGGAAAAAATAATTTGAAAAATCTGTTTTTACCTAAAAAGTAACTCCTACCCAGTGGATAAATAAGATCAATCCCCACATGGCTACGGCCAACACGCCGGTAAAAACGATCATGGACAGAAATCCTTTGAAAGTATTGCTAGCCTCTCTTTTACTACGGTACTGGCTGGTGAAGTCAAAGGCAATATGTTCATATCCTCTCTCCTGATTTCGGGGAGATTCATGCTGAAATTTTTTTCTGGTACCGCCTTGCCACGGTTTATTGCCCCATGCCATATTGATTCTTTAGGGTTTCAAACAGGTTTCATTCTAGCCCTGCTATTTTGTAACGACGCAGAAGAGATCAAGATTGTCTTCATGCTGATCTCGAAGGAAATAATCAGTTCTGTCAATTTCAGTTACCAGGCCTTCGTCCTGTTTCTGCAGGTTGTTTCTGTTCAATCGGTTCAAAAGATCATACGGGATTCTGAGGAGAGCGTTTGGAAGTTTGTATTGTAGGTTGAATATGTCGAACCTGGTGATCCTTGCTACCGACGCTCGGTTTTGCTCATGATATTCCATGACCTTGTCATTGCCGGCGATGCCTTTCATTTCTACCTCGGAGAAAATACTGCCTGCCAAATCTTTCAGCTCCTTATTGGTGTATTCTCTTTCGTGCCATGGGTTTCTGGAAAGCGACATTTTAATATTGGGTGTGGTAATGACCGCCCGGCCTCCGGGTTTCAATACGCGATGAATCTCCTCTAGAAAAAGCTTGTCATTCCTGATGTGTTCAATCACCTGAAAGGTAATGACCGTATCGAAGTAGTCGTCCTCGATGCCATCGAAAGGGGGGAAAACGGCTGTTCTGAAGTCGACAGAAGGAAACTCCGGCTTTAGTTTATCAATGACCTCATCAATCTTATCCAGTGCCACATATTCTTCCGCCTGAGGTGATAGCACCGCAATGCCGCGTCCTTCTCCACAGCCGGGTTCAAGCACTTTTCCTTTCATATACGGTATTGCTTCATAATAAGCTTGCAGCAATCTTTGGTGGATCGGGTTGTCGGAAATGATTTTGTCCGAAGCTATTTCTGTAGTGTATGTTGCCATAGACGGCAAAAATAAGTCAAATTTATACGTTAGTGTCCAAATTGATTTATATTAGTTTTATGTGCATTTCCAAAAATATGACTAGGACATTAATCTTCTTTTTTCTACTGGTGATTAGCTCAAATCTGCTGGCTCATGACCTTACGAAAGAAAATTTCAATTATCTATATAATCATGATCCGGTCAAAATCAATTATCAGATAGCCAAGCAAGATTCGTTGTACAAGTTGATTCTTACCTTTCATTTGGTGAAGGTGCTACCATCGGATAGTCTAGTTGGATTTGAGCTGTCTGAGCAGCGTAAAATTAATTCGATTCGCGAAGATTTGATTAAACCGATTTCAGTCAAAGTAGATTCTGGTTTTATTAAGAATGTAATCGAATTGGATTTTTACGCCAGCAATGAAAGCAACTATCTGGTGGTCAGGTTTTCTTTTCTAGGTAAGCCTTATTTGTATGGAATCCCAATCAATGAATCTCTCGCTTTTCCTCTTTCCAATATCATCTATGGCTCAGATGCAGAAGCCATGTTCTACAATGGGCATAAGAAACTGGATTCGGTTTGGTTTGAAGATATAGATGACGATAGCGAGAACGAGCAATTTTATGCGTATTTGTACAAGGAAGATTTTCCTGCTGCCATACCGCCAATGGTAGTGGATGGTGCCCAAGGTGGGGAGCTTCTTGAAATCAAAAGAATGATTTCTTTTCAGCGTGGCATGATGCTCAATGAATCTGATTATCTCTATTTTGTACAAAAAGATACTGCATCCGATAAAGGGGTATCTATTCTCAGTCACAAAGAACACTATCCCCGTACCAAAAAAGTTGAAGAGTTGATAGAAACTCTTAAGTATATCTGTACCGGAGATGAGTTTAAAGAGCTGAACGAATCTGAGGACAAGAAACTAGCCTTCAATAATTTTTGGCTCAATCATATAAATGATAAAAAACGGGCCTCAGAAACCATAAAAAAATATTTCCGTTCGGTGAAGTTTGCCAATGCGCTGTTTTCAGATTATAAGAATGGTTGGAAAACTGATCGAGGCATGATCTACATTGTTTTTGGTCCGCCTGAGGAGGTAACCAAAAAGGAGGAGGTAGAAATATGGAAGTACAAGACCTTCGACGGAGATTTAAAGTTTACTTTTGCCAAAACACGCAACTTATTTGTTCAACACCACTATTCCCTCATTCGTGAGAAGTCACTTAACAAGGCGTGGTTTAAGGCAGTACAAAAATGGAGAACCGGAGATTTGTAAAAAAAACACCTCAAAGCGAAGATAGAAATGCTGAAAACATGATTTTCGGTACGCGAGCAGTGATCGAAACTATCAAATCTGGAAAAACCATAGAAAGAATTTTTCTCCAGAAAGACCTCAAAAATGACCTGACTCAAGAGCTGGTTGAAATGCTAAGAGGCGCTATGGTGACGGTTTCAAGAGTGCCCGTAGAGAAACTAAATAGACTGACAAGAAAGAACCATCAGGGCGTTGTCGCCTTTGTGTCTCCGATAGATTTTGTAACGCTTCACAACATTGTAGCCAACAGCTACGAAAATGGCTTGGCTCCATTGGTACTCATTTTGGACCGTGTGACAGATGTCAGGAACTTTGGTGCTATTTGCCGTTCAGCAGAGTGTGCAGGTGTAAATGGAGTCATCATACCTTCGAAAGGAGGTGCAATGATTAATTCTGATGCTGTTAAAACTTCTGCAGGGGCATTAAGTCATCTTTCTATTTGCAAGGAAGATAGTCTTACTCATGCCGTCAAGTACCTTAAAGACAGTGGGTTTCAGATTGTAGCCTGTACCGAAAAGACTGACAAAATGGTATTTGAAGCTGATCTGGCAATACCCACAGCTATTATCATGGGATCCGAAGAAGATGGCATATCAGACGAACTACTTAACGCTGCAGATGATAAACTGAAGATTCCAATTGTAGGGCAGATCGACTCCCTCAATGTATCCGTTGCAGCAGGGGTGATCTTATTTGAAAGTGTAAGACAGCGCAGCTAGTTTAGAGATACTTATCCCCTTTCTTACTTTTGACCTGAGCCACGTAGTCTCTAAATTTGGTATCCTGATCTTTTTTACAAATGATGAGCACGTCATCAAAGTCTCCGACCAGGTAGCCATCTAAATTGTCAAGTACAAGCAATCTTTTGGTTTCAGACTTGATAATGTTGTTTGTGCAATCCCCAAGTATAACCTCACCGTCTACGACGTTGTCGTTGCCATCCTTTTCTCTGATTTCATGAAGAGAATTCCATGAACCCAAATCTGACCAATCAAACGTGCCTTGAACGACATGAACCTCTTTTGATTTTTCAAGAATGCCATAGTCAATAGAGATATTCTCACACTGAGGATAAATTTTATCAACGTAATCCTTTTCGCTGCTCTCGTAATACTGCGAGTCTCCAGCTTCAAATGCTTCGGCAATGTCTGGCAGGGATTTTTCAAACGATTCGATAATAGCTGATATTGACCAGACAAAGATTCCGGCATTCCATACAAAATCCCCGCTTTCCAGAAATTTCTTCGCGAGCGAGAGCTCAGGTTTCTCTGTAAATGTCTTCACCTTTTTTACTTCCGAATCATTTTCCAGATATTGGATGTATCCATAACCTGTTTCAGGTCGATTGGGTGTAATTCCAACGGTGAGAAGTTTACATGATCCGTCAGCCGCATGTATGGCAGTCTTAATAACGTTAGTGAAGTTTTCTTCCTGAAAAATGGCATGATCAGCTGGTGTGACCACCATTATGGCATTCGGGTTTTTCTTCTTAATCTTATAAGCAGCATAGGCAATACATGGGGCGGTATTTCTTCTTGCAGGCTCACCAAGAATGTGTTCCTCATTCAAGTCAGGAAGTTGTTCTTTGACCAGGTCTACATAGATGTCATTTGTTACTACTAATATGTTATCTTTGTTAGTGGTTGGTAAGAATCGTTGGTATGTCATTTGCAGCAAAGACTTGCCGTTGCCTAAAACATCAATGAATTGCTTTGGCTTAGCGTTTCGGCTATAGGGCCAAAATCTGCTTCCAACACCACCGGCCATTATTACTACAAATATGTTTGAATTCATCCCTTTTGATTTTGGAAGACAAATATGAAGGAGAATAATGGTAAGTGTAACTAATTGACTAAAGAATTAGTAAAGAGATTGTGGTAGGATCATGCCGATTACGTTGATTATATCACGGTATTTTAGTAATTTAAGTAATAATTAACCAGCGACCGGAAACGAAATTTTGCATAGCTAACTCAGGTTAGCTCGTTTTTTGTTAAATTATGTATCCGGTATATAAATTGAGAAGAAGATGATTGCATGCCAGGTGGATGAACTGAGGGGAAAACTGAAAGAAATATTTGGCTTTAGTAATTTCCGAGGTAACCAAGAAGAGATAATCAACAACCTACTTTCAGGTAGAAATACATTTGTATTGATGCCCACGGGTGCAGGCAAGTCACTATGTTATCAATTGCCTGCTATTATCAGTGAAGGCACAGCCATCGTCATATCTCCATTGATTGCTTTGATGAAAAATCAGGTAGATCAGCTCAACGCTTTTGGGGTGAATGCCAGGTTTATGAATTCCACCCTCAATAAAACAGAAATGAGACGGGTAAAAGAAGATACGCTGTCCGGTGCAGTGAAACTTCTTTATGTCGCACCTGAATCTTTAACCAAGGAAGAGAATATTGAATTTCTTGGACAAGCCAATATTTCATTTGCCGCCATCGATGAAGCGCATTGTATATCCGAATGGGGGCATGATTTTCGTCCTGAGTACCGAAAAATAAAATCAATCGTTGGTCAGTTTGGTGATATACCCATCATTGCCCTCACTGCTACAGCTACTCCAAAAGTACAATTAGATATTCAGAAGAATCTGCAGATGGAAGAAGCAGATGTCTTCAAATCCTCATTCAATAGGAAAAACTTGTACTATGAAATTCGACCTAAGGTTGATGTAAAAAAGCAATTGATCCGTTTTGTAAAAGAGCAAAAAGGAACTTCTGGTATTATCTACTGCTTAAGCAGAAAGAAAGTGGAGGAGATTGCAGAATTACTTAGAGTGAATGATGTGAACGCTGCACCCTATCATGCAGGGCTTGATGGCGCGCTGCGTATGAAACATCAGGATGGCTTTCTTAATGAAGATATAGATGTAATTGTAGCTACCATTGCTTTTGGTATGGGGATTGACAAGCCTGACGTAAGATTTGTGGTTCATTATGATGCCCCTAAATCATTGGAAGGCTACTATCAGGAGACTGGTCGCGCCGGTAGGGATGGCTTGGAAGGTAAGTGTATTCTTTTTTATACCCTGGATGATATCATCAAACTAGAGAAATTTAATAAGGACAAACCGGTAACCGAAAGAGAAACAGCCAAGTTGCTTCTGGAGGAGGTGTCTTCCTACGCAGAATCTTCTGTTTGTAGAAGGAAACAACTGCTACACTACTTTGGTGAAGAGTATATGGACCCTGACTGCTCAGAGCAAGGCCTCTGTGATAATTGTGCACATCCCAAGGAGATATTTGAAGGAATGGGATTTATTGAGCACGTAATAAATGCCGCCATAAAAACAGAAGAACGCTTCGGGATTAAACATTTGGTAAATGTAATAAGAGGCATTGAGAGCCAGTATGTAAAGAGTTACAATCACAGCAAGCTAGATATATACGGTATAGGAAAAGATGAAACAGAAGTATTTTGGAGGTCGGTAGTGAGACAGACTTTGCTTAATGAATTTCTGGCTAAAGACATTGAAAATATTGGCATATTAAAGGTTACTGCCAAAGGGCACGATTTTTTAAAGAAGCCATTCTCTGTTGAATTGTCAAGAGATCATGATTATACCGTGGAGAACCTTGATCACGACAATGGAGTTGACGCCACAGGCAAGGCCTACGACGAAGACCTATTTGACATGCTCAAAGCCGTAAGAAAGAAAGTGGCCAAGCAGAAGAACCTCCCCCCATATGTGATCTTCCAGGACCCGTCTTTGGAAGAGATGTCAACCTCATACCCTACGACTAAAGAAGACCTTGCGCAGGTGAATGGTGTAGGAATGGGTAAGGTGATGAAATTTGGGAAGCCTTTTCTAGATACGATCGCCAATTATGTCAAAGAGAATGATTTAGAAACAGCTTCCGACGTTGTTATCAAATCAGCAGTTAATAAGTCTAAAATTAAAATATTCCTAATTCAGCAAATTGATCGAAAAGTAGATCTTGAAGAAGTCGCAGAGTTGAAGAATATTTCGTTTGATGAAGTGCTGACAGAGATAGAAAACATTTGTTTCTCCGGAACTAAACTCAATCTTGATTACTACATCGACCAGTTTATTGATGACGACCGCCAGGATGATCTTCTCGATTATTTTATGACGGCTGAAACTGATGATCTTGAAACCGCAATGGACGAATTGGAACAAGATGGATATTCAGAAGACGAAGTTCGTTTAATGAGAATTAAATTCATGTCCGAATACGCCAATTAGGCTCCTATTAAATTCCTTCAATTTAATCACCGATTCATGAATTGGATTAATTTTGCTGTCTCGTAAAATCGAATCAATTCATGAACGTACTAGTAGTAGGAGCCGGAGGACGTGAGCATGCCCTGGCCTGGAAAATAAAACAAAGCCCTAATTGCAATGATCTTTATGTGGCACCAGGAAATGCCGGGACGGCAGCGATTGCTAACAATCTTGAAATTGGAGTCAATGATTTCGAGGAACTTGGCGAGGCAGTCTTAAATAAAGGAATTGATCTGGTCATTGTGGGCCCAGAAGAACCATTGGTCAAGGGAATCCGCAATTACTTCAATGCGCACAACCAACTAAATAATGTTTTGTTGGTTGGCCCCGATGAGGTAGGAGCACAATTAGAGGGTAGTAAGGATTTTTCCAAGGATTTTATGGTCCGCAATAAAATACCAACCGCAGGATCACTTGCAGTCACCGCAGACAATCTTTCCGAAGGATTACAATTCCTAAAAAAATTGGAAGCTCCTTACGTGCTCAAAGCTGACGGATTAGCTGCGGGGAAGGGCGTTATTATTACTTCAGATATTCAGGAAGCCGAAGACTCTCTTAAGAAAATGCTGGATGGTCAGTTTGGGGCTGCCAGCCAAAAGGTTTTGATAGAAGAATACCTGCATGGCATTGAACTTTCGGTATTTGTACTTACAGATGGTGAGTCTTACATGACACTTCCCGAAGCGAAGGATTACAAAAGAATTGGAGAAGGAGACACGGGGCCAAATACCGGCGGAATGGGTGCTGTATCGCCTGTATCTTTTGCTGATGCCGCTTTTATGAAAAAGGTAGAGGACAAAGTCATAAAACCTACGGTAGAAGGATTGAAGGCAGAGGAGATTCATTACATAGGATTTCTTTTCATCGGCTTGATGAATGTAAACGGAGAACCCTTCGTAATAGAATACAATGTTAGGATGGGTGACCCCGAGACGGAAGTAGTGTTGCCGAGAATTGAGTCGGATTTACTTTCCCATTTGACTGCTGCCGCTAAAGGAGAGCTTGGAAAAGAACAACTTGAAATAAAAACTGAAACAGCAACCACAGTAGTGGCTGTAGCTGAAGGATATCCTGGTTCTTATGAAAAAGGCAGATTAATGTCAGGATTGGATCACAATTTTGAAGGTATAGTTTTTCATGCAGGAACCAGTGCATCTAATGACCAAACAGTTACTAATGGGGGTCGGGTAATTGCATCTACAGGACTAGGGTCCGATATTCAATCGGCTTTAGACCAATCTTACGAAAATCTCAAATTAATTCACTGGGAAGGTATGAATTTTAGAAAAGATATTGGACAGGATTTGTTGTCACTTTAGCAATCTTCTTGTTCGAAAAAGATACCGTCGTTTCATAGGAATGAGGATGACAAATCTTCACTATATTTAAGGCTAATAAAAGCGAGGATAGATGTCGGGATGCAGTACTTGCAGTACATTGACTGCTGCGGATGGAAGTATTAAAGGATGTAAAAGTAATGGTGGTTGCAGCACCGGTGGCTGTAACAAATTGAATACGTTTGACTGGCTTTCAAATATGGAGGCTCCTGGCAAATATCAGTTTGATATTTTTGAAGTGCGATTCAAGAATGGTAGGAAGGACTTTTTCCGAAATTCAAATGATCTGGAAATTTATCCTGGAGATCCGGTAGTTGTAAATGTACCGAATGGTCATCATGTGGGATACGTATCCTTACAGGGAGAACTAGTCCGCCTTCAGATGCAAAAGAAAAAGGTTAATAACGACGACGAAATCCGTAGTATCTATAGAGTCGCTTCTCAAAAGGATTTGGAAAAGTTTGAATCTGTTCAGAAAAGAGAAAACCCAACCATGTACAGGTCTAGGGAGATTATCAACGAGCTTAAGCTCGAAATGAAATTAACAGATGTCGAATATCAGGCCGATAATTCCAAAGCAACATTTTACTATTCGGCAGACGAACGTGTTGACTTTCGCGAACTAATTAAAAGACTTGCAGGGGAGTTCAAAATACGCGTGGAGATGAGACA
Source organism: Reichenbachiella sp. (assembly GCF_039944555.1). Lineage (GTDB taxonomy): Bacteria > Bacteroidota > Bacteroidia > Cytophagales > Cyclobacteriaceae > Reichenbachiella. The sequence goes on from NZ_JBDUYN010000004.1 coordinate 231,696, forward strand.
AATCAGCCTCAGGCAAGAAGCAGGACGACTAGGAGGTATTGGCTCGTGCGGTCGTGAATTATGCTGTTCCACCTGGCTTTCTGAATTTAAAAATGTATCGACTTCAGCTGCTCGTTATCAAAACTTATCACTTAATCCAAGCAAACTATCAGGGCAATGTGGTCGCCTTAAGTGCTGTCTGAATTACGAACTCGAAACCTACATGGATGCACTTAAAGATATTCCTAAAGTAGAGACAGGGTTGCTGACGGATAAGGGAGAGGCGCGATTGCAGAAGACAGATATATTTCGAAAGATCATGTGGTTTGGGTACAAGAATGACAACGCGTGGATAGCCCTTGATACTGAGCGTGTAAAGGAGGTTCAGAAGATGAATCAAGAAGGGAAAAAGCCTGAAACTTTGCTCGAAGATAAGGTAGGTGGAGAAGATAGAGAGTCGCATGCATTGAATAGTGATTTGGAGCGCATGGATAAAAAATTCCGAAAGGGAAAAAGCAAAACAAAAAATAAGAATCGTCGTCACAAAGGACGAGGCGGCAACAAGAAGTTTAACAATAAAAAAACAGATTAAACATATGCTAAAAACTACCTCCTACATTTTGGTTATGGCCAGTCTAGCTTTGACGATGGCATCCTGCAACAGCAATATCGTTATTGACGAGCAATCGGATATTCAAGAAGGACTATGGCATCTGGACTCTTTAGTTGCATTTGAATTTGATATTGAGGATACTGCGTCTATTTATCAAATTCAGTATAATGTGAGGTATGCAGTGAATTATCCTTATTACAACCTGTTCTTGAAATACTATTTGGAAGATTCTACAGGCGAAATATTATCTTCAGAGCTGCAGGAACTGATTCTTTTTGATAAGAAAACGGGAGAGCCCATTGGAGAGGGATTGGGTGACTTGTTTGATAGAACTGTGCCCATTTTTAAGGATCAAAAATTTTCGTCTACCGGGCAGTATTCATTTAAAGTGAAGCAGTTTATGCGGATGGAGCAGCTGCCAGGTATACTGTCATTTGGAGTAAAAATTGAAAAACCAGAAGATGACTAGCGTTAGTCTTTAATCGATCGAGAAATCATTCGATTGATTCGTTCTTTTACATGCTCCGGATCAATCCAATATTGTCTGCTAGAGATGATGTTGAACGTCCAATTTTTTTGTTTCAATGTAAAGAGCTTGTATACATGGGAAGCCTTAATTGATATATCTTGGTGATATAGATCATCATCAGTGATGAGGGCTGCCAGGTATTGATCTTTGTACTTTAGTGCCAAATCTACAAATGGCAAAGAATGGTCCATTTCTAAAGAATTAAAATGCTCGAACCCAAGACTTTCTATTCGAGTCTTTAAAAACCAATTGGATGAATGGTTGTCTGTTGATTTTTCAGCAGGAGGTAGTTCCTGGTTGGATATGGCTCTTGCATATTCAAGATACTTTTTAAGTAGCTTGGGTCCTTCATTCTTGCTTTCCTCCACATGCAATTGCTGTGGCACAATACTAGTAACCAAATAGATCTTTTGGCGTGCTCGTGTGATAGCAACGTTAAGCCTATTTTCGCCACCTTCGGCATTTAGACTGCCAAAATTCATATTCATTTTGCCATTCAGGTCTGGTGCATAAACGGTAGAAAAAATGATTACATCTTTTTCATCTCCTTGTATATTCTCAATGTTTTTAACAATCAAAGTGTCTGGTATAATGAAATTGTTCTCAAGTGAGAATTCCTCAAGAAAATCAAGAATATACATTTGCTGGGCAGCATTGAAGGTAACAACTCCAATTTCTACTTTGGGATCTTTCTTCAGAAGAGTCTGAATAATGTTAGCGACTTTTTCCGCCTCTTCATGATTAGTATTTTTCTGCCAAAAGCCTTCAACCTTCACATAATCAATGGCGGTTTGTTTCGCATTGAGATCATTGAAATCAGGAAGCATTTTCAGACGCTGACCGTAGAAATGCTCATTAGAGAAGCGGATAAGATCCAGATTCTTGCTTCTATAATGTCCATTGAGTTGAACCTGCATAAGATACTGATTACCCAAATTGAGCAGAGAATCAAAATCTAATTCAACAATATCTTCGTTGTTCTCTTCTTCCCATCGAACCCTATAGAGGTCATTGGGACGTAGCTGTTTATCGTCTCCTGCTATTACCACTTGTTTGCCTCGAAATATTGCTGGTATGCCTTTTTCCACGAAGCATTGAGAAGCTTCGTCAAAAATCACGAGGTCAAAAACTTTCTCCATAGGAAAGATGGCAGAAGCTGATTCTGGAGAAGCTAACCAGCAAGGTATCAGGTCAAAGACTTCTCTGGGATAATTAGCAATAAGTTTTCGAACGGGCCAGATACGACGTTTTTTTGTCACCTGATGGTAAACGTCGCGATAAGTTACTCGATTATTGAGGCGATTATACTCTACATTTTTATAAACCTTTTCACGTGATTTGAGCAGAAGGATTTCTACACTCATGCGCAACTTATCTTTCACACACTCCTGGAGTTCCGTTTGAAGATCTTCAAATTTTTGAGAAGAAACGGAGCGAAGAATAGGATACTTTAATTCTATGTGCTCAATCCAGGCAAGTCTGAGACTGTTGTCAAACAACTGCCACCAGCTAACATCATGTACTCTGGGTTCTTCTTCTTGAAGTTTTTTGATAATATTTAATTCATCTTCTGAAAGTTGGGTTTGCAATTTGTCAAACTCACAGAGTGAATCGAAATCCTGTTTTAGAGAAATAAGTAAGTGTTCTATATCCAACTGGCCTGCAAAAATCAATCTGAGCTGAGGAATAGAGAAGTAAGTTTCCCACTCAATCAGTTTTCTTCCAATAGGCTCGAGAGCTTTGAGCAAATTCGAGAGCTGGTTGGTGTACTCGGATTGATTAAGCGAAAGCGGTGAGATGTATTCATTCATGTGCCGAATACCATCAAGTGTTTGTTGGGATTCAGCAGCCTGTTTCTGATAGAAAAACCAATTTTTGATTTCAACTTTACGGTACGATTCGGGAAATGGACTTAAGGCTGGCTCATTTTTTAACAAGCTTAGATTATGTTCCAGGTTGAGTCTGTTGTCAACTTTTTGAACCAAAGTTTCGAAACCTGCTTTATCACTTTTCAGTCCATTACTGACCAGTACCCGTGTAATGAATATTTTATCTTTAGAGAACAATTTCCAACGGAGCCATTTGAAAATACTTTTTCTTGCGTCCAGACTACGATCTAGTGCCTCCTGAAAACGCCCCAATTCCTCTGACTTGAGTGTAAGTTCTGATCCCTCTCCGTCATAACTTTGCATGACCAGTCGTTCTACTTCTACTAACCGGTCCTTGGACACAGAGCGCTGAACATTCCTCAAAACCAGGGCGAGGGCGTTGTATACATGAGGATCTTTAAGTACAGAAATAAGGTGCTTTATCTCATCGTATTTTTTGACAATTTCAACGGTATCCTCGAAAGATACTTTTTTTCCGATTGCTTTTTCTGTGACCGTTTCAAGTACACTGATATATGGCTCGATTTCCTCAAGATGTTTTGAGATCAAAAGCAGGTCGGACACCTCATAGTTTGCAAAGGACTTTCTGCTATGCCATGGATGATGTTCGTTGAGAAATGATTCTCCATATTTAGCAAAACTGCTCAACCTTCTTTTGAACACATCTATCTGACCAAATTTGAAAGTTCGATATTCCAAATTGAGACCTATGGCGGGGTCATGCGGATTAGAAGTTAAGTACAACTCCTTAATGGAAAGGCCACATTCGGTTTCATCAAATAAGCTGGTTTTGAACTCCGAAAGCTCCTCATCTAGTTGATCAATCCTTCGGCTTGTTTTTAGAAAATTTCGTTCTAGCTGAATGGCGTCAAGAGAATTGTTGACTGATTGATAATCCTCAATTCGGTCAATTTGTCCTTCCAGCTGTTCGTAAATTGATTTTCGGTCGTTTTTGAAATCGTGCAGCAGCCCAATGAAATCGTTGAGCTCTTTCTCCTTGAGCCTTTCGAATACAACATCCAGTGCGGCTCTTTTCTGACTTACAACCAGTACATTTTTTCCACGAGCAATGTAGTCAGCAACCAGATTACAAATCAACTGTGATTTGCCTGTGCCAGGTGGACCCTGTACTACGGCAGAGTTACCCTTTTTAATAGCCTTGATTACATTCTCCTGATAGGCATCCATCTTAAAAGGAGTAAAAGTTTGGTCTTCTTTTACTTTCTTCAAAAAACGATAGTAGGAAGTGTCCTTGCTTAGTTCTTCATCGAGATTTCGTTCTGCAAAAAAATTCTCAAGCGATGATAATTTTGGGTGATCAATAAGCGTAAGGTAGTCTGGTACCAAATAAGAACCAGCCTGAGGGAAAATGCCTACCACAGCTTCAGGAAACAGCTTGAGTACTCCATCTTTTTCTGAGGATTCTAAATCCGCTTTTTTATAAGGCTTGAAGGAAGTGAGCTGATCGGTGAAATTATCCTGATTAAAGTTTACCTCAAGTTTTTCTTCCTTTAGTAATTCGTATAGATCTGTGCGAAACCCCTTACTTTCTTTGTCGAAGTCATCAAATACCCTTTCAAGGAGGTTTTCATTAGCCGGCAAACCATTGAAATAGGCATAAGCGAGAAGAAAGGACTTATTCATCGTCACGTTTACATCCTTTCGACTGACCAGATACCATTCTTTTTTGTCGTGCTCCAGGGCTACAGGAAAGAACATGAGTGGGCACCTGGATAGCGTGCTATCCGAAAACTTTCCTTTTATAAACGGCCAACCCACATATAAGTCTTTGGCACCGCGCTCTTCGAAAATCAGATGATCTTCGCGTTTGAGTTGTTTGAGTTTTTGGGATAATCGGTTGGCATCTTCGTCTCGGCTGTTTTGAATCTCACAGAGTGGTATTTTGGCCTTTCTGGCTAGTACATCCTCTAGTATACGAAAGGAGGGTTCATTGCGCGCAAAATCGAATTCATGAATGTCTATAAACTGGCCAGCTGGCAGCTTAGGGAGGAAAATAGATCGGCTATTTCCGGACAGATTAGTAAGCCTTCGCAAGTAGGACTGAAGTATTTCTCTCATTAGAAATTCTGTTCATCAACTGTTCCCGGGTTAGCCCACGGGTATGAGTTGGCTAAAATTGTATTCATTCGACTAGGCGTTGGGATATTAAACCCCACTTGGTGGGTAAAATAGAAAAGGATATCGATTTTCCCTAGAGAGAGAGCTCATTCTGCACCAGAAGCTTCAATATAAGGGGCCATTATTTGATAAATGGAGTCAGAAATGATATGAATTTTTTTTAACTCTTCAATAAATCGGTAGTCTCCATGTTGCTTTCTATATTTTACGATGGCACGACTAATTGGGTAAGAGATGTACGGATGTCTGGCTAGTAATTTGATTGAATCTTGATTGATGTTAACTTTTAGTATGTCTGTCGCTTGAATATTAAAATGGGTTTTGATCTTTTGATGGATATCATTTTTGATTCCATAAACTTCTTTGAGCTGGCTCATATGTGTAAATCCCCCTAGTGCCTTACGGTATTTAATTATTCTGGATGAAAGTACAGGTCCTATCCCTTTAATCTGCCTGAGTTGTGCTGTGTCTGCTAGGTTCAAATCAATTTTAATGATTTTCTTTTTAGTGGCTCTTTCTTTAGTAATACCTTTCGAAGGCAATGTTTTAAGGGTTGATGAGCGCCTTGCCTCAGGTAGAATGATATAATCATAATTGGCCATGACCAATTCTTTGTTTATGCCATATATTTTCAGAAGATCCTTCTTTTTTCTAAACGTACCCCCTTTCTCTCTATAGTTGATTATCCTGTGAGCTATTTTTTTATCAAACCCTAGGGCAATCCATTGATCAAATGTGATCTTGTTTGGGTTGAAAGAAGTGAGGCTAATGATGGGTTCTTTTTTAGCTTTTATTTTGGACCTGGACTCCTCAAGCCAGGCTTGGAGTATTCTTGCATCCTCCAAATTGTTTTGTTCATCTTGACCTTCCAGAATTTTACGTAGAATGCTTGGAACAGAAAGGATTAGAAGGACTATGGGTATCAGAAGAATAAGTCCGTTAGTTTCAGCAGAAGAAAACCCAAAGAATACCCTGATCTTACGTTTAAGTTTGACTATCACAGCATACAAATGACATGAGGAGTGATATTTCAACTCTAGACTGCCGTGAAATTGCATATTATATTTTTTGTGACATAAAGATTATATTGAATTCAAAAAGGGAAAAATGGCTTGGATTAAACAAATTGATTATAAGGATTCCACCGGGAGGTTGAGAAAAATTTATGATCGGATAAAAGGGGAGGGAGATTATATAGATAATATTTTGAAAGTGCATGGCCTGAGACCTTTCAGCCTGGAAGGGCATATGGCACTATATAAGTATGTCCTCCATAATCAAACAAATTCATTGCCTGTTCATTTATTGGAAGCTATTGGCGTTTACGTGAGTTCCTTAAATCAATGTACGTACTGTGTTGATCATCATTTTGAAGGAATGAAGCGTTTGCTGAAAGACGATGAGAGGGCACATAAGATATTGGAGTCATTAAATAGCGATCAGCCGTGTGATGCATTCGAGAGGAAGGAATGTACCATATTTGATTATGCAAGAAAACTTGCACTCAACCCTGCTGAACTAAAAGAGTCTGATTTGCACAAAATGAGGGAGGAGGGGTTTGATGATGGTGAGATTTTAGAAGTCAATCAAGTGGTGAGCTACTTTTGCTATGCCAATCGTACGGTCTTGGGGCTAGGTGTGAGTACAGATGGAGATATTTTAGGCCTGTCTCCAAATGATCAGTCTAATGATAGCAACTGGTCTCATTCTTAAGGAATGGAGTCCTTTCTTTCGTAGGCACCTATATCTGGTGCGGCATCGCGAACGGTTCCAAGCAGATCATGAGTAATGGTCGAGATTAATGCACTATCTCTGGCGCTAGAAAGAGAGTCAATTTGATAGTTGAATGTATTAGGTGAGTAGAACCCTGGATAGTTATTGTCCTGACTAATATAATTACCTATATCTACCCAACTACTTGCTGAAGAGCGGATAATATTCCTTTCGATTTTGACATCTTCCATCGTACTCGCCGAGAAATCAAGAGCCAATTCCTCGTCCTCTCGTCCCCAAATAATAGAATTACTGAGTCTAAGGGTAATGTCATTGGCATATAGTGAACCATCGCTGAATTCAAGAAAATTTGTAAATCCAACGGAAGCGCCCTCACGCGTGAAATCATTGGGTTCATTTGAAAAGGTGCAGTGCTCAAACGAATAGTTTCCCCCCGCGAAACCCGCTAACAATTGATTTTGACAATGGAATATTTCCAAGTTTTGGGCGGAGATTTCTCCAGCATAAGCGGCAATACCTGATTCTGACATGTGCTGAATTGAGGTATTACTAATTTGTACTTGCGCACCTTCTCCGTTGCTCAGATTAATAGCGAGAATCATTCCATTGGTTCCATTTTTGATTATCGCATGGTCAATGCTATTGCCAGTGCTTCCTGGAAAAAAGAAAAGGCTACCCCACTGACCGGGAGCAACACTGTATTTTTGATCTAATCTGGTGTTTCTTATTTCTACCTTTTCTTCGGCAGTTCCCTCGATAAGCAGTGTGCCGGCTATCGTAAAAAAGGCATCATTGTCAATGAAAATTTTTGTTCCGGCCTCAACTGTCAACTGACAGCCTTGGCTCACCCATGCAGAATCATAAATAACATAAGGTCTGTCTTTCGTCCATGTAACATTGCATTCTATTTCCCGGTTATTAATGAAGATGGCATCCTGTCCCCACGAAACTAGTTTGATGTTTTCTGATCGACCGTTGTATTCTACGGTGATTGAGTCCTTGACCAGAAAGGGGAGACTTTGATCATTGGTGTCAATCAAGACTTCTACTAAAACCAGTAAACTGTCTTTGCCGAAGATTACTTCATTCTCAAATCCTTTACCTTCTTTACCATTCACCACCATGGTATATGGAGATTGGTCATCATTTCCTAAGTACATACGACTCACGTTGATTGCCTTGCTATTCCGATTGTAGACTTTGAATCTTTTGGTAATACTCCCTACACTGCTAAAAAGTGTATCGAAGGTCACGGTATCTGTAGAATATGATAGCTGGATACTAGTGTCAGTTGATAACTCTTCGGTCATAGGCTCACAACCCAGCATGACGCAGAGAATTAGGATTGATGGCAGTATGAAATGCTTGATTACTTTCAATGTTATACTTCTCCGTCTTTCAACTTCTCAGCGTTCTCTGCTATACGAAGCTGCTCTATAAACTCGCCAATTTCCCCGTCCATTACAGTTGGTAGATTGTGTTGAGAATAACCGATTCTATGATCTGTAACACGCCCCTGCGGATAGTTATACGTTCTGATTTTGTCAGATCGATCTCCGCTGCCCACCATTGATTTTCGTTGAGCGCCCACTTCATCATTGTGTTTCTTCAATTCAATATCATAAATACGACCTCTCAATACTTTGAGCGCTTTGTCCAAGTTCTTTAACTGACTTTTCTCATCCTGACATGATACAACAAGACCGGTTGGGATGTGCGTTAATCTTATAGCCGAATAAGTAGTATTTACAGATTGGCCACCCGGCCCACTAGAACAGAAAGTATCCTTCCGCACGTCGTTCATATCAATTTGCACATCCACTTCTTCCATTTCTGGCAGTACGGCTACCGTGGCAGCTGAAGTGTGTACACGACCCTGTGTTTCGGTAGCTGGTACTCGTTGCACGCGGTGTACACCTGATTCAAATTTTAGTTTGCCATAGACATCTTCACCTGAGACCATGCTCACGATTTCTTTATATCCACCTGAACTTCCTTCAGTAAGGTCCATCACGCCAAGTTTCCAGCCCTGTTTTTCACAATAACGCTGATACATTCTAAAAAGATCCCCTGCAAATATGGCGGCTTCGTCACCTCCTGTTCCGGCTCTTATTTCAAGGATACTATTTTTATCATCGTTTGGATCTTTTGGAATTAGCATCTGTTTGATTTCCTCTTCCATTTGGGCCTTCTTAGGCTCCAATTCATCTAATTCCAATTTGGCCATTTCTCGAAATTCAGGGTCTTTTTCTGTTTCCAGAATTTCTTTAGAGCTGGCTAAATTCTCCAGAACGTTTTTATATTCTTCATATTTATTGACAATCTTCTCAAGATCTTTGTACTCCTTGCTTAGCTTCGAATAATGTGCCATGTCTGACATAGCATCAGGTTGAACGATAAGTTGCCCGACCTCTTCGAATCTGTGCTTGATCTCTTCTAGTTTCTCTACCATTTTCAACAAATTTGAAAGCAAATCTAATAAATACTCTGCTGCTAATTAGTCAATTATTGGATTCCCAACTCCTATTCTTTTGATAAATGAAATCTATACTCTGGAAAAACCGTAAACCCTTTTTTAATCAGTCTTACGTTGCGAAATTAGCCATATGAATAAGTGCTTACTCTTACTCTTGTTTGCCATTTCTTTTTCTTGTCTTGCGCCAGATGAAATAAATATTTCTGTTGATACTGATACTGTGATCATGGATCAATTGCTTAAATCATCAATAGCTCCACAAGAGCATTATCAAATAAAGAAAGAGGTAACACTTGATGGTGAGCAAGAGGTCGTGATTCTATCTTTTGATACATTGATTTTAATAAAGGACTTGAAGTCGATTACGGAATCTTCTTTTGCCAGATTGATAAGATCCACCAATTACAACAAAACCAAAATTGAAAAGGGCTGGCTTTATGAACGGAAAATTAAAGAGAAAAAAGGACCCGTTTCTGTTAGTTTTATCCAGGACGATGATGTTCGTTCGGCTTTGAAAGTAAGATTTAAAGACAAAAACTTACTTTATGAATCTGATAAGAAGATTGAGTTGATATTCGAAAAGGAAAGATTATCTCAATATCAAATTTCGGGTAGCAGAAAATTAGTGGGTATGAGATTGTCCAGTTATTCTATCAAAGCGACTATTGTACAGCCTTAAATTTTCAACAGAGCCTCGAAAAAGCCCATGTTTTCGGACTTGTTTTTTACGACTAGACAAGCAATATCTCTGTCATAACTGATCAAATTGACCGCTGTGCTTCCTTTGAGCATTGAGGCTAATTTTGTTCTTCCCCTCGACGCAACTATAATTAAATCGGCCTGACGGTCTTTTGCCATTTCATAAATGTTGTCTGAGGGGTTTTGATCATCATCTAATTCGAATATTACTTCATATTTGGACTCATCTATAGAATGGTTCCTTTTGAACTGTTCATATTCCCGCCTTTTATTCTTATCCATAATTTCGGCCATTTCTTCATACGTTTTGCCGGTATGCGTATAGCCCGTTGGGACAAAATAAACATGGTGTAGCAATACCTCCACATCTGCCTTTTCTTTGATGTTCAACGCAGCGTCGAGTGCTGTAACTGCGCTCGCAGAAAAGTCTAATGGAATAATTACTTTCGACAGTTTTAGCTTTGCTGTAGCTGGCACGAGAAGTACTGAGCACTGAGCTTCATTGATCAATCTTGCGGCGTGCTTTCCAGTCGATTCTGTTTTAGGTTTTATACCAAGAATGACCAAATCGACTATTTTGAATTCTGACCATTTCAATATCTGAACTGCATTTTTTCCCTGATGGATTTGCATTTCCGTTTCGCAGTTCGCAGTGAAATGATCTTTTATTTTTTCCTGGAAGTACTTTTTAATCTTTAGGCTGAGGTTCTTTTGTGCGATATGTACGAAATACACCTTTTCACAACCAGCAAGCTCAGCGATCATAGAACTGTATCGAATGATGTGTTCGTCGAGTGAAGAAGAGTCTAAACAGACCAGAAATTTGTTTAAGTTTTGCATGCTAGTTGATTTACATAAAGTCGAATGGAATAAAATTAATCTAATTCTTTAATAATTAGCACCGTTCGCCAATTGATTTTTTTAATATGTTCTCAACACATTTGCATGAATGCTAGAGGTATTTTGAGTGCCATTTTTGGAAAACATATAGAGCCCAAACTCTGGCGTGACTATCTTCGGGATTTCCTGAGAAGAGCTGTTTCTTGAGTGACTCAACTTCATCCCATTTAAATAATCCCTGTCCTTCAATTTTATCTTTGTCAAAAAGGTGTTGATCCAGCTCACTTTTGAGCGAGGTTTTGAGCCAATTTAATAATGGCATTTCAAATCCTTTTTTAGGCCTGTTGTATAGCTCTTTGGGAAGTACGTCTCGAAATGTGTCTTGCAGAATTCTTTTTCGCATGGATTGAGTGATTTTCATTTCCTCAGAGAGGCTGAATACGAAGTTGACTAATTCATGATCAAGAAATGGAACACGTACCTCGAGGCTGTTGGCCATAGACATCAAATCTACTTTTTTGAGCATGTCATTTGGGAGAACGAATTTTGAGTCTAACCATAAGAGGTCGTTTAACCTGGAATAGTTGGCCATTGATTCCATCCATTGATCTCTTTGAGAATAATCTGATTGAGTATCCTTCATCAAACGATGTACCTGTTTTTGATTGGCAAAAGATGCTAAGAACCAATACCTTTCCTTACGAGACATTTTCATCGCATCGGTGAATTTCACTATTTGTCTTACGCCATTGCCAAAGAAGCTGGATCTTGATTTTGGAAGTATTCGAGCTAGCGGACCTGCGAACGCCATAAGAGCTTTGAAATTTTTGTCGTTTTCTATTTTCCACCAAGCGGCATGCTTGTTGTAGCCCGAAAAAATTTCATCAGCACCATCTCCAGATAAGGCTACGGTTACATGCTCTCTTGTTTTTTTGCTTAGTAAATAGACTGGAATGGCCGAAGAGTCTGCAAAGGGCTCGTCAATATGATCGACGATGGTTTCTAAATGGGCGGTAATTTCCTCATTTGTTAATTTGAATGTAGTGTGATTGGTCTTAAACTTTGAGGCTACCAACTCAGCGTAGCTGGTTTCGTCGAAAAACTTGTTGCCTTCAAACCCAATGGAAAAGGTACTTAGCGATTTGGTTTGTGTTGAAGCTAGTGCAGTGATTACACTAGAGTCAATACCGCCACTGAGAAAGCATCCCAATGGAACATCGGCTATCATCCGACGCCCAACGGACTGTTCCAAAAGATTATGAAGCTTTTCTTTTGCAGAGGCGTAAGTCAGTCCCTCTGTAGTTTGAACCTTTGGAATATCGTAGTATTGAAACTTGCTTACTGCCCCATTTTTAATTTCCAGATAGTGACCGGGTTCCAGTTTTTGCACTCCCTTAATCATTGTAAGTGGAGCAGGTGTATAGTTAAGTTGGAGGTAATAATTAAGTGCCTCCTGATTAATATCTTGTTCGATACCGTAGGCAAGTATGGAACTCATTTCTGAGCCAAATAGAAATTTGAACTCGTCTATGTAATATAGTAATGGCTTGATTCCCAATCGGTCTCGTGCTATGAATAGGGACTTATCGACAGAATCATAAATGGCAAATGCAAAAAATCCATTGAGTTTCTCAAGGCATTTTTTCCCTTCCTGAGCGAATAAATGGATTAGGACTTCGGTATCAGAATCAGACTTGAATTGAATACCTTTTGAGACCAGCTCTTTTTTTAGAATCTGATAGTTGAATATTTCCCCATTGAAGGCGATTACATATCTACCATCAAGAATTTCGAAGGGCTGATTGCCATTAGGACTCGTGTCAATGATTGAAAGTCTGCGATGTCCCAGTCCGACATAATGGTCGAAGTAAGTTCCATGATTGTCTGGTCCACGATGTCCCAGAGCCAAAGTGGCTTTTTCGAGATTGGTCAAATTGAATCTGCCGACTTCGTTATATGCTAAGATACCGGTGATGCCACACATAGGAATGCTAAGAGTTTACAACTGGAAAACTAGCAATAAAGTATGTCAGTTAGAAGGTTCCCTGGAACTGTCTTAGAAACCTAACGTCATTTTCAGAGAAGAGCCTCAGGTCGTTAATTTGATATTTGAGCATAGCAATTCTTTCGATTCCCATACCAAAAGCAAATCCGGTGTACTCTTCAGGGTTGATACCGCAATTAGCTAGTACATTGGGGTCAACCATACCTGAACCGGCTATTTCCACCCATTTGGTGTATTTACATACATTGCAACCTTTGCCCTGACAGATGAAACAGCTGATGTCTATTTCAGCACTTGGCTCTGTAAAAGGGAAATAGGAAGGCCTGAATCTTACTTTGGTATTTTCACCAAACATCTCTTTTACAAAATGATACACTGTCTGTTTGAGATCTTTGAATCCTACGTTTTTGTCTACATAAAGCCCCTCGACCTGATGAAAGAAGCAATGGGCTCTTGCCGATATGGCTTCGTTTCTATACACACGACCAGGCATAATTGAACGAAACGGAGGAGTACTACCTTCCATCATTCGAATTTGCACATTAGACGTATGAGTCCTTAATACCTTATCCGGATTCTTTTCAATGAAGAATGTATCCTGCATTTCTCTAGCCGGATGATTTTCAGGAAAATTTAATGCAGTGAAGTTGTAGAAGTCTTCTTCTATTTCTGGCCCACTGGCAACATTAAAGCCCATTCTCTCGAAGATCTCTATGATTTTGTTACGTGTGATCGTCAATGGGTGAACGCTTCCATTTTCATTAGGCACGTTGGGCAATGTAAGATCTATGCCTTGGTTTGAAGCCTCGCTTGTGCTATTACTCAGCGCATCGGCCAAGTCTTTGAATTTATCCTGAGCGAGTGTTTTGAGTTCATTCAATGCTTGTCCAAATGCCTTTTTCTGTTCGTTAGGAACATTTTTGAAATCATTAAAAAGTTCGGTTACGACACTTTTCTTGCTAATGAATTTCATTCTGAACTGTTCCAATTCATCAGCTGCTTTAGCCTCAGCAGCTTGTATCATGGCTTTGTATTCTTCTACCTTTTCGAACATACGTTTCAATTTGAATTTGCGAAGTTAATATGGTTTAAGCATATGTCTAACTTAAAGTCAACTACTTTTAGTTTATCCCACTAGATATAAACATACCCACCAATGCATCGTGGCCAAGGTGTAAGACCTGATTTGTTATTCTTTCGTGATATTTACGTAATCAAATTGCGATACTTATGCATTAGCTTTAAGTCGTTCTATTTTTTAAAATTAACATTATGAAAGAGATCAAATTATTAACTGTGCTCCTACTATTTGCTTCGATCTTTTCCTGCGATGATTCTGATAATGGTGAGCTTACTGTCGTTCAGGTTTTCCCAGAGCAAGATGCGATCGATGTTTCTTTGGACGCAGTTATTGAGGTAACATTTAATAGGGCACTTGATCAAAACACATTAGAAAATGCGATAGCCTTATCAAACAATGGTTCTCAGGTAAGTGGTGTGATAAGTTATGATTCAGAACTATTCAAATTGATTTTTAAACCGAACACAGATTTAGAGTTTAAAAAAGAATATGTAGTTGAATTGTCCAGTGTCATTAGAGACGAATCTAATAATGTACAAACCATGTCAAGTTGGTCTTTTACTACCCTTGAAGAGACAACTCCTGCCAAATATAGAGTTACATTTAATGCTACCTGGAGTTCCGCAACTCACCCTACCGATTTTCCATCTAATCCTCACTTTTCTGGTTTGATAGGGATGACGCACGTAAGTGCAACATCTCTCTTCGAAGTGGGTACTCAGGCGACGGTTGGAATAAAGAACATGGCGGAAACCGGTTCAAAAAACAGCCTAACAACAGAAATTGAGCAGATGATAACCGATGGAAACTCACAATTTCTTATTAGTGGTGGAGGAGTAAGTCTTTCGCCTGGTTCAGTGTCCACTGAATTTGATATTAACTTCTCGCATCCAGTGGTGAGTGTAGTATCCATGATAGCACCGAGCCCTGATTGGTTTATTTCCGTTCACGATTTAAGCCTTCATGTAGATGGCAAATGGGTGCAGGAACTTACCGAGTCGGCAGGTAGTTATGATTCAGGAACTGACAGTGGAACTACCTTTACTTCTGCGAATCAACCCACTGATCCTTTAGAAAACATATTCTTAATCACTAATTCACCACTTGGCTCGAACGGAGTAGTTGTTCCATTGGGATCAATGACATTTACAAGAATAGAATAATCGATAATATTAGTATGCCTTCTCAGTTTTGAAGACAATTGAGTATACAGTCATGATGATAATTTTAATATCAAACCACAGACTCCAATTTTTGACATAAAATCTATCTAGCTTGACGCGACCATACATTTCGCTAAACCTAGAAGTCTCCCCCCTGTATCCTTTGGCTTGAGCTAATCCGGTCACTCCAGGCTTTACCGCATGACGTTGAATGAATCGGTCGATCTTCGGGGAATATTCTTCATTGAGCTTGATCGGATGTGGGCGTGGGCCCACAACTGACATGTTGCCAAGGAAAACATTGATAAACTGAGGTAATTCATCTAAACTGGTTCGTCTTAAAAAAGAACCGGTACGGGTAACACGCGGATCGTTTTTTGTTGCTTGTTTGGTATCTGCTTCATTATTGACAATCATTGTTCTGAATTTCCAACAAGGGAAGTATTTATTGCGTCTTCCATGACGGTTTTGGATAAAGAAAATTGGCCCCTTAGACTCGAGTCGGATTGAGATGCCGATCAAAGGAATTAGCCATGAGAGTATAAACACCATTACAAACGATGAAAACAAAACATCAAATGCCCGTTTGGCGATCCTATTGATCATTCGATCCAAAGGAATAGAACTTACATTTAGAACAGGTATACTGCCGTACTGTTGAACCTCCAATTTTTTATTGCCGACCTTGCTAAAATCAGAAAGCAATTTTATGGTAATCAAATTGTTTTCCGCAAAATCGATTAGAGGCTTTACATCTTGTTCGAAAAGCTTTGGTAAGCAGCAAAAAATGACATCAACACCATTTTTCTTAACATACTTCGGAACATCTTCAACAGGGCCTGTTACTTCTGATTGTTCTGTTTTATGATCAAAGAACCCTTTAAATACATAGCCTATTTCAGGATTATTTTCCAGATGTCTTTTAAGATTCCGTCCGATAGGTCCATAACCAACTATTACAACGTTTCTAATATTATATCCTTTGGTTCGATAAAAACGCAGGATATTTATAAAACCTACTCTCCATCCCACGATTAGAATTGAAAAGATTAGGTAGGTGTAAAACAGATGCTCTCTGGAATAGAAGTAGGCTCTTGTAGAAGCCCACATGGTGAATACAACCGCTAGATTGATAGTCAATCCAAGAAGAATCTGCGAGATGTAATCTACAACACTTCGTTCACGGTCAACGCGATCAAGCTTGGTTACAAAAAAGATAACAACCCAAGTGATATTTAGAAATACAAAAAGAAAAGGATATCTGTCTCCCTGAAACCAAAAAGTGTTGAACCTGACATAATTGGCTACAAAAAAGCCAATGTTCAAAAACAGTAAGTCAATGAATAAAAATAAAGCAGGAAAATATTTAGAAAATCTCCTTCTCCGCATCTTAAGGCACATGAAGTTGTTTTGGGGATGCTAAGATAGTTAAAAGTATGTGTAATTCTTAGTAGAAACTGCCCAACTTGTTACATTTTACTGTCATTTCTAGTTATTTAAAATCTGTATTGATCTATTGAGATGAATATTGAAATTCTATTATTACACTTCAACAACATACATTTTGAATTTTTCATTATTTGGAGAGCGAAAGCATATAGATTTTATTGACATGCCTTTAGTATAAATCTTTGTTGTTGCAATCATTTTTCCAATCCTTTAGAGCAGATTCTAAATCAAATGAAAAATTAAACCCCATGTCAATAATTTTTTGTGAATCAATATTTGTTGAAAAATATAATTTTTGAATTCTTCTCGGGTGGATTGAGTTTTTCATTCCAAGCTGATTCAGCATCAAAAAAAACCTTGACACGGGCATTAAAAGCCAAAGCGGTAATGTTGGAATCATTGCTTTCAATTGGAAAACTCCTTTGAATTGTTTCACAATTTGACCTATCTGATAATCAACAATAAAAGCAAAGTTATAGATTTCTCGTAATTCTAATTTTGATAAATAGATGAGACATTGACATACATCTTTAACATAAACGCAGCTTTTCACTGTTGTTTTTCTTCCCACATACCCAAATCTATTGGATTTGATACCGTAATATAACCTAGTGAAGTTTCCTCTTTCATTCTCACCAAATACAACCGAGGGGCGTAAAATGCCATAACTTTTCAAATTGTCATTTTCAGCCCAACACTGAATTTCTTTTTCGGCCAACAATTTACTGATTCCGTATGCCGTATCTGGTGCAGTAAGGGAGTTCTCATCTCTTCTTTCCTCTCCAGCCTTATAAACCATCATGGTACTTGTGAAAAGTACTTTTTTTATTTGCAGCCGATCACACAAATCCAATACATTTTTAGTTCCGATGTAGTTGGTTTCGAAGTATTCTTCCCAACTGAACCCTGGCTCTTTGCATAGCGCAGCAAGGTGAATACAAACCTCATACTCTTCGGACAAATTAAATTCGGCTATTTGGCGAATATCCCAGTATTGATATTTCACTCTTTTGTCTTCAAAGCCACTAGCTGGCTGAATATCCAAAATTAGTATGGACCCTGTATCGACAAGATTCAATAGAGAGGTTATCAAATGTCCTCCGATAAACCCTCCGCCTCCCGTTATAAGATAATTTTTCACCGCCAATAATTTTTATTCATACTGATTCTATATTTAACCCCGTTAGGTAGGTGTTTTTCAATTCTCCCCAACTTAAATGCTAGTAATTTCAAAAAGGTCCGTACTAAAGCCGACGGTATCAGGAGAAATTTGGACGATTTAATAAGAAATTTGATTTCTGAAATCACGAATTTTACACCTTCACCTCCCGCAGTACCAAAGTTGTTTTTGACCCATTTCTCCCTACTGTAAAATACACCGACATCGAAATATCTTTTGAACTCTTCCAGCATGGTATAACTATGCGAATGGTGGACGCATGCTTGGGCGCAATAGGCAATTTTATAACCTTCAAGGATCAATTTAGCTGCTATAGACATATCTTCTGCAAAGATGGTATCTTCAGGAAAACCTCCGGCACTGTTAAAATGTGCAAGCCTATATGCAGCGAATGAATTAGACATAAATGCAGTTTTGATACCTAGTACTAAAATATCTTCTTTTGACTTTATTTTACTTGTGTTGGGATAATTAAATAAGCGAGCGTGTTCCTCTAAAGGCTTTGCATTTTTATTAGGCAGTTGTCTTCCACAGACGGCTGCAACATTCTGATCTGCAAACGGTTCAACAATGTTGAAGAGAGAGTCTTCTGTAGCAAGGATAGCGTCTTGTGTAAGAAAAACGACTAAATCGTTTTCCTCTTGAATCATTTTTACTCCTAGATTCCGGGTACCACCATGGTTGAATTTTTCATTTGATAAAACATATACGTCCAGTTCATATTGTTTGGTCAATTCAACAGTTCCATCATTGGAACCCGAATCGATGATAAGAATTTTATTGGGTTTAATTGATTGCTTCAGCAAGGCTTCAATCCAGTCCTTCCATAATTTTCCCGCATTGTAAGTTGGGCATACAACAGCTATTTGATTGTTCGCAAGAGAATGAGAGGGTCTAACCATTATTATTAAAAGTACTATTTTTAGGCGAAACCGAGGTTACTAAACCCAATGACTAAAATTTCATTTGGTTCCGGATTGTGATATTTTATTACAAGAAAAGTCGTCAATTTTTTTGGACAACGTTCAACAGGTGCACGAATATCCTGAAATGTTTTGATAACATTTATAGTGTTTTTTACCTCATCTTTTGAGGTATCAAGCTCGAGTAACACATTTTTAACCAAAGCAAATAAATAATAGTTAGTATAATGGTCACAATTGGGAGGCAAATGTAAGTAATAAAGAATGCTAATTCTGTGATTATGACTATTGTATAATGATATTTTTGTGGTTTTGTAGCTTGTCTATTCTTGTAGCCTATCCATTCTTCGGACAGCTTTTTAATATTAAATATTTCAATCATTTATTACTATATCCTCGTTCTTAATTGCTGGAAATTTGGAGAGTATTTCATCGGGTGGCGTTCCACTATTAATGCCAACTGTAGTGGACCGAGTCCGCCTAGTAATTCGTGTGGGTGGTTTAGATTGTAATCTTGTTGCCATTTTCTAGATAATACTCTGAGCTGATCGATACTCTCGAAAATATATGCATCAAGTATGTCTTCTCCGTATAATCTATTGAATCGTTCTACATATGCATTTTGGGTAGGCTTACCAGGTTGTATAAAACTAAGTGTGATGTCTTGCTTCTCGCACCATTCCTTGAGACGATGAGAGATGAATTCCGGTCCATTATCTACCCTGATTCGTACTCCTTGAGTACTTTAATGATTTGTGTTTCGCTAGATCGTGTCTTCTTCAAGTCTGTTCACAAAATTATCTAAATTTTACATTTGTAAACTGTCTGATTATTGGGGAAGGCTACACCTCCAAACGAGTACCTTTTTCAACCTGGTTGATCGCAAAATCTATTTTCGATTCTGTAAACTTTGATTTTTCCATCTATTTTAATGTTAAGATTTAAAAGCCGATTTCTCTAATTTGTTCTGTCCGATTTTTTATTAAGCTCAAGCTTTGTGGCTCGCTAATCAATCGGATTATTATTGTCGCTAAGAATTTCTGTATAAATATCGTTTAATCTGCCTATATGATTTCTCAATGAATACGGGTTTGACCAGTATTTTTCATAGGCATTTTCCCCAAGTTTATCGACCTGTTCATTTGACTTCAACTGCTGCATTTTGTCCGATAAGCTACCCAAATCACCTCCTCTGAACCAAAGTCCTGTGACTCCATCCTCAACCAAATCCCGGGCAGCACACGTGTCTGGTACGATGGCAGGAATGCCCAGAGCCGCCGCTTCCAGTACAACAAGCCCTTGAGTTTCGTACCATACCGATGGGAGTACTAGCACCCTACATTGCTCCAATGCTTCTGTCACCTGATCTCTCTTGAGCCAACCTGTAATTTCAATTTCAGGATATTTTTGAGCTACTTCAGCCATCAGCGGCCCTGCTCCTATCATTTTTGCTTTTACCTCGGCTTTCTGCGCTCCTTTGGCAAATAAGAAAGGGCCTTTTTGGAAATCTATCGAACCCACGCTAGTAAAAACTTGATGGTCGATGACATGAGCTCGATCTTTTTTGGAGATTCTAATGGGATTTTCAGCGACATAGATATGAGCATCTTTCGGTAGATATGGCTTCAATATTTTTTCACTGAAATTTGAAACTTTTATAAAATTTTGGAAGCCGCCAGGAACCTTTGAAATTTTTTTTTGCACGAACTGTCTAAGCACACGCCATATTTTTTGTAGTCTGGATTGTTTGTCGCAATTGCTTAACAAACAATTCGTGGATAGGGGTTTTAATTTACAAATACTCTTCTTTTGATAGTTATAGAATGCCCCATTCGGGCAGGCAGTAAAATAATCGTGCAGGGTGATGACATTCTTAAACCCCATGGAATGAATTGTAGAGACAAAAGAAGAGGATAAAGATTTAACCCATGTATGAACATGAATGATGGTATGGTTACGATCTAGAGTTTCTAATAGTTGTTGGAATTTGCGTTTGGCCTTCAGATTCCAAATGCCCTGTATCATTGCCTTGAAAATATTGGGTTCTTTTACTATCCATTTTTGATTTAGCCAAATTACTTCAACATTACTATCCTTTAGGATTTCGTCTATCGGCCCAACGGCACAAAAGAAAATTACTCTATGCTTTTTTGACAATTCGACAGCACTCATGATTGCCACCTCGCTTGCACCACCATTTACATATCCAAAATCATTAACGACAACAACTGTTTTTAAATCCATAGGATCTGGTGGTCAAATATATTGCACCTCTTATTTAAGACGTTTGATGGCCTTTGCAGGATTTCCTACAACAACGGTATTTGGTTCCACATCATGAATAACAACACTTCCCGCTCCGATTTTTGCATTATCTCCAATTCTAATGTCACCCAGAATAACGGTATTTGAGCCTATTTCTACATTATTTCCAATGTACGGACTCGGGCCTTGAGAACCATCGTCCATCATTTTGCATCCGATGGTAGTCGAATGACGCAAATGAACATTTTTGCCAAGAATTGATTGATCATTAATAACAAGAGCAAAACCGTGTTCTATTTTTAGTCCTTTTCCTACTTTCGTGGCTGCTCGAAGTTCAACGCATAATAAATCTTCAACCAATAATCGGTAAAAAATCATAATTGGAATTCCAAAATACCACAACAGACTTCTCTTTCTCTTTGCAAAACAGTGAGTGATTCTAAACAGAGCCAGGGTAAGAATAATTTTTATATTTCCTTTGTTTCGTGAGGCATCCTGGAATATATAGTTTAGCATCTAGGCTTGGTTATAAGGTTTACAAACTGAAGAAATCGCCATTTCAAATGCACTTGTTAATTTTTGCAAGTTATCATTTTTCAAAACGCCAGAGTCTGAGTAAGGGTCAGTCCAATATCCTTTGGCTGAGTTTGCAAATAAATTCTTGATTACAAGCTGATCTTTTTCTATATCAATATCTGCCGTTATCAATTCCAAGATAATTTCTTTTAACTTGGAAATATCATTGCAGTATCTGATCATAGAAAGTTGGTTGAAATAAAGAGGAGAAAACATAATTGCTGGTACACCAATCATGCCAGCTTCATAAGCGGCCGTACCTGAAACAGTAAAGACCAAATCACATTTTTCATAGATTTCAAAAGAGGAATTGTTGTGTTTAATCAATCTTACTCCTGGAATTTTTTTAATCTGCCTGTATAATGACAATCCTTTAGCTCCTAAGCCATTTGGATGCTCTTTAACGATCAAAGTGAAATCAAAAGGGAGTGACCTTCTTATATCTTTTATCAATTTTAGTTGATCATTGAAAAAAGATGCATATACATCAATGGATGCCTCGGGTTGTACGTGTATGCCGTAGTAAGCAATCTTAGATTTGATATTTTCAATTTTTTCATACCTAAACACTTTATCCAGGACAACTGAATAGACCAACTTTCTCAAATTCAGCTTGATTCTGTCAAATAGGGGATGGTATGTCAAATGATTGGTAGAACCACTTTTCATTTGCTGTGCTCTACGTCTTAAAGATTTTGCTATTTTAGCAAAATTCAAAATTTTTGCCTTGTTGTTGAGGTGAAAATATGAGGGGGCATTTCTTTCTTTTTTAAACTTCTCTAAGTATTGCCCTGCTTCCTCTTCGTCTGCCTTGTTGTTTAAATTCACCAAATGCTGTTGCAGGTATCCATACGTAAATATTACCCTGTCACTAGGATATCGCATATGTCTCGGAGCTATAACATCTATATTCATTGAACAAGCAATCATATAGACCATTAATTCATTGAAATTTGTGGGCTCTCCGATGATTAGATCAATTTTATTGTTAGCTAAAAATGATTTAATATCTCTGTAGTATAGATAAACGAATTCGTCGATGTCTTTGCGATTATTGAGAAGTACAAACCTGTCCATAATGAGACTTTGAAAAATATTTAAATCTACCTTTCCCTCTAGATTTACAATTTCCTTTCTAAGCGCTTCTTTTTCTTCCTCATTAACAAAGTCCTTTGACGTATAGACTAGTTGCTTTATTCTTTCTTCTTGTATCCCTTCCTCAAGCAGATAATTAGTCCAATAGTCATTTGTTGTCATCCAAAAGCAATTCAAGTTAGGCTTGGCAAACCTTTCGGATATTTTCAAAAAAACCTTTGTTAAATCAAAAATGGATAAAAATGCGATATTAATTTTTTTCATTACTTCAGGTTTGCTTCTAGTTTTCTTCTATTGCTCTGATCATAGATTAGTATTGCTATTGCAAGCAAAATTAGTATGCGTCCTATATTAGTTGCAATAAAAAAAGCATCAAAAGCCCCTCCCAAGATCATCGAATTGTATGTTTTGTAAATGATGTAAATTAAATATATGCGTATTAAACTATTAGAAAATATTAATCGCTTAAATGACATAATAATATATCCAAAGCCCTTCCCAAGAATATACAGTACCGGTAGTACAAATATTAATGGAAAAGTCACTAAAATTATTGCGGGAAATGCTCCAGTATAGAGGTATTTGCCATTTTTAATAATATTATAAATAAAATCTCCTTGAGCAGATTGAGCCATTAGATATCTTAGTCCCGTGTATCCATCTGTTTCTAGAGAAAACACATTTCTTATCTCCTGCCAGATATGATTGCTGTCAAATTGGTTATTTACTATAATGTCCTGATATGTTTTCCACCAAATTTCACCCTGAAGAATAAAGACACGCTGGAATAAGTAGGAAAAAATACCATACTTTCCATAAAAATCACCGTCTAACGAATAGGTTGAACTCTGAATTAGAATGGCTCCGGCAAAAAACAAAATACTTAGCCCTCCCCACTTTACAACTTTTTTCCAGTTAAATGATTTCTGAAACCCGAAAAAAACGGGCACTATTAAAAAATTAGTGATTAATGCAAGTAGAGCAGAAAATTTGTTGCCAGAAAGTACAAAAAACAGAATTAATAACGCAAATTGAATTAAAGGTAGATTCGCTGAACCTGTTCTCACTTTCTCAAAAGCAAAGCAATACCCAATTAAAAAGGAAATAAACAAAAAATTACTCAAGAGAGTATAAACGACCGGAATCGGTTCAATCATTTTCCAATAGCTGGCTCGATCCATACTATTGAGCAAAGGAACTCCCGTTTTTAGAAAAGTTAAAAAATATATAGCCAAAGATACCCAACAAAATAAAGATATCCACCTAACCTTACTGGAGTCAAAGCTAAGTTTAGCCCTCTCAGTATCTATTTTATTTGTATATCCTCTCCTGGCAAGAAAGGTTCGAAGGGATTCAAAAAAAACAATTAAACAAATTACCAATGCTGTTGTTGCATACGAACTGTAGGACGTAATTTTGAGTTCAAATATGTATATCCCACCAAAATCTAAGGCATACACCGAACAAAGTATCCAGAATGAAATAATAAGCAAGTATAATATTGGCAAGACATGTAAGCCATATTGCCTAATACTATAGTTCATATATAGCATATATAAGATAAAGGCGATCGTATTAATTAGGATGAATTGCATTGTTTACATTCAGAACATTCATAATATTTTCCCTTTCATCTTTTGACAACACGATTAGGTATCCAAGAAGAATGTATATTACTAGCATCAATACGACCTCAAAAGCTAAGGTAAATAAAGACGTCACATCGAAATGCATGCAAATGACATAGCAAATTGCCGTATACAAAACAAAAGAACCTATTGGTCTAATCAACTCATTCAACAATTCTGTTGCGGAAACATCAAATATTTTTAAGAGATTATATAAATACGGAACTGACATCAAAAAATAAGATACCGTGGTTCCTATAACCAATCCTAATAATCCATATTGAGGTAAAAGACTGATACTAATTATCAAATTGACCACACTCCCGAATACAGAGTAGGGAATTAAGCGTTTTACATGCCCGCTTCCAACGATCATTGTAGAACCAATTGATAAAATTTGACTAAAAAAATACTGGCAAAGAAGTACAATACTAAGCGGTGCCAAGTACTCATAGGATGGCCCTACCCAAATACTAAGGAAGGTTTTTATCAAAAAAATACAAATAATAATCAATGGTATCATGATAACCAAGCTCCATTTTGTTCCTTTCAAAAACAATTGCTTCATATTATCAGTCTCATTCTTCGCATTCATTTTGGCGGTCAAAGGTACTATAGTTGAGTTTAGTACCGAACTAACTGCACCCATCGTGTTTGGCATCTTATTAAGAATGTTAAACATGGCTAGATTTGAGATGGGCAACATAAAACTGATCAGTAACTTATCTGTTTGGTTGTAAATTAGCCCAACAATCTTACTTACAAATAAATATTTGGCGTACCCGAAGAGGTGCACGATAACACTCCAATCTAATTTAATCTTATATCTAAATTTTGTAGGGATTATTTTAATCGCAACACTATATTCTATGATACATTTAACCAAATAGATTGTATTAAATAATATCACATACTGAAATAGATCATTTCCTTGATTCACAGCGAAATAAATTATTAGGAAATTACTTAACAGAAACAGGAAATTAATGGCCTTCAGAACACGAAACTTATGGACTGAAATCAAAGTAGCTTTAAGAGCAAGTGATAAAAACTGTAGTGGGAATTGTAAAATATAAATATTGAATAGGCCCTTGGAATACTCTCGAATATTCTCAGGAATATTAAAAGGAAAAACACCAAATACATTGATAACCGTAAAAAATACTACAGTTAATAAAAGGCCAATACAAAAATACATTACTGCGCCATTCCAAAAGTACTTGGAATATTTATTAAAGTCATTAACTGCCTCATACCCTGCTAGATACTTCAATAGAGCGCCTTCTAAACCCAAATCCAAAAAGGATAAAAGGCCTGTTGCTGAAAACACCAACAACAAGGTGTAAACTCCAAATAAATCCTCTCCAATTCTATCCAGCAATATGGGAACCAGTAAAAACCCAAACAGGAGAGTTGCCACCATATCCAATCCATTGATAAGCGTATTACCTAATATTTTCATTTCTCTCCTTCAATACATGATTAACTGTTTTCAAGATACTGCTGTAGATAGTTTAGCACCCTCCGTCCAACTTTTCCATCTGGGTTGTTTAAGTATCTTTTTATCAGTTTTTCACGAGACTCATCAGGTATGTTTGATGAAAACTTATTTTTAATAAACTCTTTAATTTTATCATATAATTCAATATCTGAAGAAACTGTTTCAAATGCACTGTATTCATGAAATGGCAAGATTCCTTCTTTAAAGGAATGCACGGATTCAGAAAAAAAAGTATAAATGGTTGGTTTCCTTAATACAATGGATTCAATTAATGCTGTAGTTTGAAACCCTACAACTAAATCTGAATTAACCAATAACTGGTTTGATGAAGCCGACCCGGTAAGCACTTTCAGGTTTTCATAACCATTGAAATCATTTTCAATTTCTTCAATATCCAGCTGCTGTGGGTGGCATTTAATGATAAAATTGACCTCGCTGTTCTCTTGCGCAAGTCTTTTTATTTGCTCATGACATTGATTTCTTAAATCAGACCATGTTAACCCTGCTTCATACATATGTGAAGGGATGTATGCGTCCAATTCGTAAGTATAAAATAATACTGTAGGATTTCTTTCCTCTTCAAAAAGATTTAGTTTTTCAGGCTTCAAGGACATCAAGAGATCTGAACGCGGTTGTCCAATAATCTCAATATTATCTGGTGAGACTCCAC
The DNA here is from genome assembly GCF_039944555.1 of Reichenbachiella sp. GTDB lineage: Bacteria > Bacteroidota > Bacteroidia > Cytophagales > Cyclobacteriaceae > Reichenbachiella. Next base: position 258,130 of record NZ_JBDUYN010000004.1, read on the forward strand.
AATTAGACCAAAATTCTTTTTGATTCTCTGACCAGACAATAAACTTATCAGAAATAGGTGGATAAAGGTCCTTAACTTCTAAACAATGGTTGACAAAATAATATGGAGAGATAGTTCCTTCTTTATCAACTACAACAGTCGGAACATTCTCATTTTTGGAGACGTGAATAAATTCGCGTATCCAATAATACGCATCCGAAGGAGTAAGTATTATATCAAAGTTTAACCTTCTATATAATGTTCTGAATATGATCTTCGAGATTCTTTTTGCATATCTTCTTTCTGAAGAAACTGAACTATCATCATATGGAAGTTTTCCTGCCCTAATGTCAACTGGGAAAAGAGAAACAATAGGTGCAAAAAGATTTCTTGGATTTATGACGATCAAATTCAGATCGGTTGAATCGCTTGCATTAATTAGTGCTTGTATGTCTTGATCATAAAAGTGATTTACTGCAAGAATAGTTTTTTTTCCACTTTGGTTGCGAGGGATACTATACATGTACATAAATGCCTTTACATAATGATAGCAATGTTTTAATAATCTCACCATAGCTCAATCTTCCAAGTTAAACATTTCTTTTTTTAGAGGAGTCCCTCTTTCAAGCGCCAAAGAAATTGTCTTTCCAATTATCTGATCATAATATTTAGGGTGTAGACCATATCCTGGTCTGATGGATCTTATGTGTTCTTCAGTAATAATTTCGCCAGCTTTTATGTCTTTAACTATGAAGAGAGATCTGGCAAATTTTCTATTTTTTTCTACTTTCTCTGATAACTCATAAGTTACATTTCCAATTGCCTTTTCGGCTTCACGAACATTCTTAACCATTTCGGCAAATTCCGTTTCGTCCAAAGAAAAATCCGAATCCGGTCCTCCAATCGATTTATTCAAAATAAAGTGCTTTTCAATAATTTTAGCACCCAAAGTAGTTGCAACAACCGGAACCAGTCCCCCATATGTATGATCAGATAGTCCAATTTGAACACCGAAGCTATTTTTTAAATCAAGCATTGTATTCAAATTAGCTAATTCTATAGGTGCTGGATATGAAGATGTACACTTTAATACTATTATTTGATCGTTACCAACTTCTCTACAAGTGTTTATTGCCAGTTCTATATCCTCCTTAGTTGCTATTCCGGAACTTAAAATAATGGGTTTCCCCTTTTGTGCTACATACTTGATGAGCGGAATATCTTGAATTTCAAACGATGCAATTTTATATGCTGGAGCATTAAGCCTTTCAAGAAAATCAACGGCTGTTGTATCAAAAGGAGATGAAAAACACACTAGCCCTTCTTCCTTTGCTACGGCAAATAGTTTCTCGTGCCAATCCCAAGGTGTGTAGGCTTCCTTATAAAGGTCATACAATGTTTTCCCATCCCATAGTGATCCTTGATTGATCTGAAAATACTCATTGTTACAATCAATTGTAAGTGTATCTGGTGTATATGTCTGGAGTTTTATTGCATCGGCTCCAGCTCTTTTTGCAGCTTTTATAGTATCTATTGCCAGTTGCAAATCCTGATTATGATTTGCAGATAATTCAGCTATAATAAAAACATTAGAATTATCTGTTATTTCATAACTATCAATATGAATCATCGAATTTTTCATTTACTTTAAAAATAAGCCCCTTACTATTTCTGATACTTTCTAGTATCAGAGCTCCATTTGAAACTTTGACAATTGGTTTTCCTTTTTCCATACCAATAATTTGTCCATTTGACATCTTTGAATTGTAGCCCATTTCACAGAAGGTAACTTTGTCTATAATAATTTTGTTTTCATTGAGAAAGCCAAAAGCTCCTGGATACGGCCTCGCTAATGCTCTCACCCAATTGTTAATTCTTTCCCATTGCCAGTTCCAATCAATCCCACCATCTTCTGGAGTCCTTTTTTCAAAAGTAGTTGCTTTTGAATCATCTTGATTTCTCATACTTATATTGTTCGATATAATATCTTTCAATACTTGTTTGACCATTTTTGGATACAAAAGATTAAATTTATCTAATACATTCGCTCCTGTCATCGTTTTAGAAATATCAATTCTTCTTTGCATCAAGATTGGTCCTGTATCACAACCCTCTTCAATTATATGTGCGGTCGCACCAGTCTCATTTTCGTTATTGATGATAGCCCAAACATGGGGAGTACGTCCCCTGTATTTTGGTAGGAGACTACCATGAAAATTCACAGGATACTTTGCTCTTGATATTACATCTTTTTCAATAATGAATAAGTAATTGATGGACAAGAAAATATCAAAGTATTCGCCTCCTAAAAACTCTACTAACCTTCCTCCTCTTGGATTCCCAACAAATGTACGAATTCCTTTTCTATTGGCTAAGTCAATGATTTCATTAGAATTCTTGTCTGTTGCGATAAATTCTGGTTCTACAAAATCCAAGCAAAAGTCCAAAACTTTTTTACCCAGATCACCAGAAATCAATAAACCAATTTTTAGTTCACTAACTTTTTGAAACATCTTAATAACCTATAGTTTGAAAGTCCATCAATTATCATTTTTTGGTTTTCGACACATAATTTTAATTGATTTAAAAAACCACTGTGGCTTACCTGACTGAATATTGTATCTTTTGTCAGGTGATTTCCATTAATGAAAACATCTGAATTCAAAAATCCATTGTAAATCGATTTTTGATTATCCGTATAATAACCCGATATCACTGGTAATCTGCAGGCTATACACTCCAACAAAATACCACTTGAGGGTACAATTCCAAAATCAGCTTTCTTCATAGCTAATATCATGTCATCAGTAGATAAGTTTGTACTTACTACAAGCCTATCAGAATTTTTCTTCATCATTTTTTGACATTTCTCCCAGCAAGAATTCGTCCGACTGACTATGAGATGAATTTTCAATTGCGTATGACTCAACAAATATTTAATATAATGATAGGAGAGATTTTCATGATCCGCACCACCAAAACATACAAACGCTGAATTAATAGAATCCAATGATCTGCGAAACTCTTTTGCGATTGATAAAAAACCCGATCTCAAAAGTGCATATTCAGGACCTAATGCAAACATAGTTTTTGATGAGTCTGTAGTATAATCTAATGAATCTAAAGATGGAGCGTGATTAATAATCAGATCAGCAAGATACTGCCCTTTTCCTTCATCCTCGATGATGACCGACTTCACATTGTAGTTTCTTAAAGTTGTCTGATATTTTGACCTAAACCAATACCCATCTAACACCACAATATCAACATCATCAATAACCCCAACTAAGTCAAACTGCCATTCTTCATCTCCTATGTCGTCTGGCTTACGGTAGTTTAATTTGGGGAGCTTTATAAGCTGATAGCCTCTTTTTTTTATAATTTCTGTTAATTCTTGATTCGGATCTGACATCGCGAATATAATACTGAAACTATTGTCCAGCATTTGAGCTAAGGAAATACACCGGTAAAAATGGCCCAATCCGATTTCAGCATTGGCATCTACCCTAATTAATATCTTTGAATTCAATTTAATCTTTTAAATCCCCCATGACAGACTGGTCCTTCTAACAGATCATCTATACTCCTCTCTCCTTCAATACATGATTTTATGGAATCAAAAACGGGTTCCAGTGCCAAAAAATATTGATCTACTTTCTCTTGTGTATGGGCAATTGAAACGTATACACAATTTGAGGCCAAAATTTCCTTTTTCAGCATCTCTTGTGTGATAAAGGTTTTATATTTTAGCCAATCAGGTGTATCCAGGCTAAAGCTCGTCAAAGAAGCCAGTCCACTTGTTTCCAAAGGAAGTCCATAATTATCACCTAATTCTTTCCATTTCGTTGTAATATCGTTTCCAGTATTGGTAATAGTTGACCAGGATTCTAATTTCTCCATTACATCTAAAGTTGCCAAGGCAGCTGTAGGACCAATTCTTTCCGTCCAAAAGGTACTACTAATAAAAGTCTTTTGGGCTGCCTCCATAACTTCTCTTCTACCAACTACAGCTGTAATTGCATAACCATTTCCCATAGCCTTACCAAACATCGCAATGTCGGGTTCAACTCCATATTGTTTATGCAAACCACCAAATGTTTGCCTAAATCCAGAAGTACATTCGTCAAAAACTAGTACAATTCCATTACTGTCTGCCAAACGTCGAACTTCTTCAAGAAATCCTTCCTCCGGTCCTTGATTTCTTGAAACTTCCATTTTTATACACCCTAAATCAGGGTTCTCTTTAACAATGGTTCTTAACTCATCAATATTGTTATAATTAAATGGAAACACTGTCCCCTTTAAATGTGCAGGCACGCCAAGAGGGTTTAACCCCGGCAACAGGTGTCCGCCAAGACCATCATTATCACCCAAATTAGCAGATAAATACCAATCGTGCCATCCATGATATCCACAGATGGCTACTTTATCCTTTCCTGAGGCTGCTCTTGCAATTCTAACCGCAATAGCATTGGCTTCTCCTCCACTTCTGGCAAATCTAACCATGTCAGCCCAAGGGTTGAGATCAACGAGTCTCTCAGCTAAAAAAACTTCTTCTGGACAATTAAAGGTTGACATATTACCCTGCTGAATAACTTTCTTTACAGCATCATCAACCTCATCATGACCGTAACCTAGGATATTGGTTCCGATTCCCATGATACACATATCCAAATATTTCTTTCCATCCAGATCAACGATTTCACAACCTTTGGCTTCTTTGAAATATGAAGGCCATGCATCTGGTAAAAACATTTCAGGCCGTTTAGATAGTAACATTGTACCACCTGGAATTAGAGTTTTAGCCTTTTTGTATAAATCTTGTCCTGTTCCCATGTCAATTAGAAATGTCTTTTTTTAATGATTTTAGATAGCCTTCGTTCCGGATATATTTTTGATTCGTAAATTCATTCTCATTGGCTTCGACGTACTCAGCGTATTCTCGCCAAGATTTATCACTTCCTAGTCTATTCAACAATGTAACTATGGCATCAAAATCTGCTTTTTCATCAACGGTCATTCTAATATGGTTCATATTACGAGGTGAAGCATAATTATCTGTTTTAAATAATTGCCCTCCATTAAATGAGCCATTCTTTCTGATGTATGGAGTTACGTGTTCTCTATCTGAATTCAACTTAGCCTCATTCCATGCACGCTCCAGTGCATCGAAGGTCATTACTTCGATATCTTGACCATCGGGAAATTGCTCTTCTAAAATATTTGTGCAATAATCTAACTCCTTTGAAATCATCATCTCAATGATATCCCCCATCAACTGAGGGTCAATAAGTGGGCAATCAGAAGTTATTCGAACTACAATATCTGCCTTTTCTTTCTTAGCTGCATGGTAAAACCTATCCAAAACATCGTTGGTAGATCCTTGAAAAGAATTCACGTTATACGATTTCGCAATGTTCAGAATTTCTTGAACTCCCTCCTCGTTAGTTGTGGCCACGATCACTGAATCGGCTTGGCTCACTTGAATTAGCCTTTTAAGATGGATCGACAACAGTGAGTCCCCGTTTATCTTTAGCATTACCTTACCTGGAAGTCTTGTGCTCCCAACTCTCGCCTGTGTAATAAGAACTACTTTTTTAGATTCCATGTTGATGGATTTAATAAATTAACATCTTCGACAGAAATATTGTCTATTTCATCAAAAAAATTCGAATCAATATTCCCTGAGCTCCATTCAAGATTTAATTCTAATTGTTGGACGGAATCCACTCCTATTAATACTCCGTCTATATATTCCTTAGATAGAACATATTTTATGGCCAACTCTCCTAAGGGACAATGAGCAGCTGAAGCAATTTTTCGAAGCTTGTCCAAATAAACACCCAAAGATTGTAAATCAGCAGGGAGATGGTTTTTCTTCATAAAGAAAAGACCTTGTAAAAAAGTAGATCGAACATGTACAGTCTTACCCTGATCTTTAAACTTCTTCAAAATATCACCTTTTTTTGATTCATTGTCCAATAAATTAAAGGGCGCTTGCACAATATTAATTGTATCATCATTTAATAATTCATTCATTTCATCATTGGAATAAACAGACACTCCTAGATTAGAATAAACTTTTCCTTTCAGGCTCAATAGATCCTGGTAGGAATCTAAAGCTCTCATCATTCTATACATTTTATATGAATGGAATAATACAGTCTCCACTTTCTTTGATTTCAAGCGCTTCAGACTTTGATTTAATGATGTTTTCCAGTCTGAATCGTGAGAAGCTAATTTTGTTATGAGTTTGAACTTATTGTTGCTCCCGTTAAGATAAGAACCAATTACACTTTCCGAATTACCATAAACAGCTGCGGTATCCAAAGCTGAAATATCATTTTTTCCAGCCAGATCCAAAATTTTATACGCCTCCTCTTTATTAACCTTTCCATCGTAATTGTTAATCCCATAGTTCAGTCCAAACTGCACTGTACCAAGAATTAATTTGCTACTTGTGTTCATAACATATAGGATTGAACCTAGCCATTCTTATATTATTACACCATTTACCGTCGTGTAATGCATGTAACTTATACACACCTTCAATTTCAAATTGTAGTTTTTTATATAATTTTAAAGCTGCCTCGTTATCTTCTATTACACCTAGTGTGACCTTTCTTAAATTAACTTGGCTCGAGAAACAGTATTGAACAATTGTTTCAATTGCTTCTTTGGAATACCCTTTTCCCCATTCTGATTTATCGCCTATCATTATGCCTAACTCACCAACTTTGTTCTTCCAATTGATTGGGTCTATTTTAATATTCCCAATATGTTTGTCGCCAACATTGATAGCCCAAAATAGAATTGATTTATTTTCAACATCTGATAAATATTGATTCAATTTTTCTAAAGTATAATCTCCTCCAGATTCAAGATATTTAAATACTTCAAAATCATTCATCCAATCAACATATCTTTGACTAGAATAAGATGTATCCAACGGTTTAAATATTAATCTATCGGATTCTAATACGGTTGCTTTCATTTTATATAAAAACTTTTTATAGTTTCAATTTCAAATTGTAGTCATCCTTTTTAAAAAGTAGAAACCTTGGCAAGGAATGCATTAGGGTTGGAATTCCTCAACTTATGGTAAACTTTAAGTCTCTTCACTGTATTATTCGTACAGCATTTTATCAAAATTTGAGAAGTGTCTGATTCAGGAATTCGTCCACTTTGGCATACAATTCCATAATCCAATTCTAATTGCATTGCACCAAGTACCCATTTACTTGTAAGAGACATGAATGTCTTTTTTTAATAAAGCTACTGAATATAAATTTGAAAATTCCTCATTTGCATCTGGCTGGTCGTTATTATAATTATAACAAGATTTATCTAATAAATGATACAATTTTGTGGCGGAAAAAATTTCATCATAGTTCTGTTTGAAAGAGTAGGCATTGAAATCATCAATATGATGGTATTTGTTTTTTAGAGTTGTTTCTGAAAAGAAATCGACTAATACCAAATGGCCTCCATTAGAAAGTACTCTGTCAATTTCTGAAATAGCTTTGAGAACTAGACTTCTATCAATTACATAAAACACGAAACCCATTATTACTAATTCTACACTTCCTTCAGGTATCATACCTAAAGAATCTGCGGTAGTATTAATGAGATTTACGGAAGGATAATGCCTATTTCCATAGGCAATTGCCATAGCTGAGGGCTCAACTCCAGTGACTTTTTTTGCATTCAATTCCTCCTTGATTCCCTGCAGCCTGTAACCCGCTGAAGCTCCTATTTCCAATACATTATTACAATTTACCTGGTACTTTTTAAGTAATTGAATGACACTATCAGCTTGAGGTTTATAATTCTGTATATAATTTTTATTTCTCTCGAACCAAGCGTCGGCTTCATACGAAATAAATGCTTTTTTTTGTTCCATTTTCACTGATAATAACGTTTGATAGACAATATTACATATTCTATTTCTGAATCAGACAAGCTCGGATACATTGGAATACTGATGCAATTTTTATAATACTCTTCGGAGTGATTTAAATCTCCTTCTTTCCATCCCAATTGACGGTAGTATGGCATCAAATGGCAAGGGATGTAATGAATTTGAGTGAAAATATTTTGCGTTCGCAGGAAATTATACAAACCAAGTCTATCCTTTACCTCAAGTACATATAAATGATACGCATTACCTTCAACATTACCAGATTGACGTTTTATAAAATCATCATTTTTGAATGCATCAAAATACATCTTAGCAATCTCTCGTCTTCGCTTCAATCCTCTCGCAGCACGATTTAGCTGACTTACCCCAAGAGTTGCTTGAAAATCAGTTAGTCTATAATTATAACCTAGTGATTGCATTTCCATATACCATCCTGGGTAATTATCATTTTGTTCATCTTTCTCAATTCCCTGAGCGAACGTGCTACTATTTAAAAATGCCGAATCACTTTTAACCATTCCGTGAGTTCGTAAGCCTAATAACTTTTTGTATAATGTTTCATCATTTGTGGTAATCATTCCTCCCTCACCCACAGCGATATGTTTTACTGGATGAAAAGAGAACACAGATAGATCGGAATAAACTCCATTACCACACTTCTGCACCTCTTGTTTGCTATCGGTGAAGTATCCTCCAGGTGCATGGCAGGCATCTTCAATGATAAATAGGTCATACTCATCGGCCAATCTTTTACAAGCCTCCAGATCAACAGATCTCCCAGCAAAGTCAACAGGGATTATGCCTTTGTATGTTCCAATTGGCGAAGCTTCCAATAATTTCCGCACTTCGTTCAAATCGATCAAATATGTTTCAGGGTCGATATCTGAAAATATTACCTCCCCTCCACAATATCTAACGCAGTTAGCGGAAGCTGCAAAAGTAATTGGAGTAGTTATTACTTTATCACCAGCCTTAACACCCATTGCTTTTGCACTTAGGTGCAAGGCAGCAGTACCATTTGATATAGCCACTGCATACTTACACCCTACGTAATTTGCAAAAGCAAATTCAAACTCTTTGATTTTTGGTCCCTGAGTAAGATAGTCTGATTTTAATGTAGCTACTACAGCAGCTATATCTTCATCTGTTATTTCTTGACGACCGTATGGAATTGGGTTCAATGGCTTAATAATTTGGGGTTACATGTATTTTAATTAGTTCTTTCAAGCTCTCAATGGTCTCCCAACTCTCGTTTTCACCTGAATTGTAGGTAAAACCCTCCTCTACTTTCGTAGCATCAAATTCTTCTATAAATTTCTGCCTATCCCAAGATGGATGGCTAGGTATGATTACATAATATTCACCTAAATCATAGGTATAAAATGAATCAGAAGAAGTAATCATTTCTTCGTGTAGTTTTTCTCCAGGTCGAATGCCTACTACAGGTTTTTCACATTCGGGCCCAATAGCATTCGCTACATCCAATATCTTGTATGATGGTATTTTTGGGACGAACAATTCACCTCCCCATGCATTTTTCAGAGCATGCATTACCATATCCACTCCTCCTTGTAATGAAATATTAAATCTAGTCATTCCCGGATCTGTAATGGGTAATGTGCCATCTTTCTTTTTTTTCATAAAAAAAGGAATAACTGAGCCATTTGACCCCATAACATTTCCATACCTCACCACGGAAAATCTTATTGGATTCCAGCCTTTGATATTATTGGCGGCAATAAATAACTTATCAGAAGTAAGCTTAGTTGCGCCATATAAATTAATAGGCGCACAGGCCTTATCAGTGGACAAAGCTACTACGCGCTTAACCCCTGTTTCCAGTGAGGCATGAATTATGTTTTGAGCCCCTCCAATATTTGTTTTTACACATTCATCAGGATTGTATTCTGCTATAGGAACATGCTTCATGGCCGCTGCATGAATAACGTAATCGATTCCTTTAAAGGCTCTAACAACCCTATCTTTATCTCTAACATCTCCAATTAAAAATCGCAGTTGTGGATACTGATCCTCCGGGTACTCTTGAGCCATTTGGAATTGCTTCTGTTCATCCCTACTAAATATTACCACTTTGCTAATATCGGGATGCTTAGTGACAAGCTCTTTAGTGAGAGCTTTTCCTAAGGAGCCAGTGCCTCCAGTAATTAAAATTGATGATTTCTCGAACATGTTAAGACTCTGTTATTTGTTTAATAATATTGACAATTGGTTCTTTCAAAAGAACGTATGAGACACCAATTATTAGTCCAAATAAAGTAAACCCTAAAATTACAACTATTTTTCTGGCACTACTTTTAATTGGCGGCACACTGACCGGTTCAAGTATTTTGAAAACTGGTGTCTCCTCTTGAAGTTGTAATTTTGTTTGTTCTAATCTTTGAGATATAGAATTATAGACGTTGAAGGCAATATTTTTTTCGTCTTGCAACATGTCATATTTTGTCTGCTGTCTGGATGTTGAAATATTGATATTTTTATCGTTAAAATCTGCCAAAGCAGCTTGAGCATTTATAAACCTACTTTTTGCGTCATCATACTGATTTTCAACAAAGTTTAAGTTTGATTTAATTTTTTCGATCTTATATTCGGTTACCTGCTTCTTTAAGAGATCAATTACATTTTGATTCAGATCAGCAGCAGCTCTGGCATCTGTGAGTTTTGACGTACAATACAAAAGTCCTGTCTCCTCATCAAGTGTTACTCCAATTCTGACTTTGTTTGCTTCAATATTTTCCAACTCTTCAGCACTTAGCATAGTGTATGTGGTTTCTCCATCGGCTTTCTGACTGGTCTTATTATTGCTTTTTACAATTAATTTTCTAATGGTCCCAGGTAAACCAATGGTGTAGGAGAGGATTGATTCGACTAAAGTATTATCATAGTGATTTTTATAATAATCTGGAAGGGTGGTCGTAATCCCGTCCTGTTCAAAAGTCAATTCCATCGAAAGTAGTTCAGCTTGAAATGTATTACTATTGACCAATTTCGGATAGAGCATGGGCGGAATTGTTCCGGATTGCATCCCTGACAAATCTAGTCCGCCTAAGCCTAACGACCCTCCAAATTTCTGCAATAGTTCGCCCGCACCGCCTGCCTGTTGTTGTGTTTCAGGCATAAGGACGGCAGTGCTTGTATATTGAATAGGACTAAATAACGCTACAAAAAAACCTAGTAGCACAAAAAGGCAAGTTAATTTAAATACCCTGAATTTGTTAAACCAAATAGTTTTGGCTAATTCTAACAAGTCTAACTCACCCACTTTATTATCTTCTGATTTGTTCAAAACCAACCGTTTAAGGAATTAATATAAAACTTCATGTTTAAATGAACTGGCATAAGCTATAAATAACCACAAAAGCGGGGCAATTCCATGGACTTTTGCATTAAACCTATTTCCAGTCCAAATCATTTTAAAAAACCCGACTAAAACGAATTCGAATTGAATGATTCTATGTTTTTTTTCCTCGAGCATTTAATAGACTAATTTACAAGTCGATCGATAACTAGCGCTAAAGTTGCAACACTAGAGCCAATTGCAACCCAAGCTTGAGCTGTCATTGGAGTTCTTTCCGGCTTTCTCGGTACTACAATTTCCGCTCCGGGTTCTACTTTTGGATATGAGCGAAAAAACAAGAAACTCTTAGTTTGTGCAGAAAGACCATTAGCGTATACGACATACGATTTAGATTTTTTTGCATCCTGATCGAATCCCCCTGCTGAAGCAATGAATTTTTTGAACCCATAGCCACTGTCATGTCTGACATTACTAGGGTAAAGCACTTGCCCTCTAACTCGAACAGTTTGAAACTCCCTAGGAATACTCAGTATATCTCCTTCTCGTAATATTAGGTCATGCTTACCACCGGGATCTTTGAGAATCTTATCCAGTTCGATTCCAATTGACTCCTGTTGCCTGAAAATATGTGCGCTATCAGAAAAGATCGTGTCCTTTTTAAAAAGGTAGGTTAAATCTTCTCTTCTAATTTTAGCAGCATCATTACCAACTGTTTCTTTGAGCACAAGCGTTCCATTTTCATCTTCGATGAGATCTTCTCGCGGCACAAAAAATTCGGTTCTTCTTATCAGCGTAGCTCCTTTAGCATATGCAAAACGAGTGAGGCCACCAGATCTATTCAGAACGGAGGATATCTTTTCGTCTTTCTGATCAAGTGCATATACTCCAGGGTATTTAACTTCTCCATCTATCCGTATTACCTCTTGGTCGTCAAAAAATGGGCTTCTTCGAACCACTACTAGATCAAACGGTTGAAGAACGAACTTGGAGGCGTCTTTAGACAATCCAAGGCTCTTACTAATGCCGAAATTAAATATTTCTGCAGTGTTATTGAAATCTTTTGCACTATCGGGGTTAATTCGTCGAGCTACTTCAACAAAAGATTTGGAGGCAGATTCCTTGAACCCCCCGGCCAAGTATATTAGATTTTCTACGGTCATACCTTCGGTGTAGGAAAACTTACCAGGCAACTGAACTTCTCCTTCTATAACGAGATGGTAATCTTCCTTCAGGTCATATATTGATTGAAATTTAACAATATCGTTACTTTGAAGTGCTATCGATTCTTCGCCGTTTAAGACTTTCTTGGGATCGAAAGCAAAACTTAATAATGAAAAATCTTTATTCTGTCGAATGATTACTCCTCGCTCTAAAAAGGCATCTCCCTTTAAACCATCGGCTTTGTGTATTAAGTCTAGCAAGGACATCCCTTCTTTTAATTCGTATTCCCCCGGGTTCATCAATGGGCCTTCAATGGTCACACGATTAATATATTCGTTGCTGATCTCACTGACGAATATTTCGTCACCATTCTGGATTTTAAAATAGCTTATACTGTCTAGATCAATAGACCGAACAGTCTTAAAATTCTTTTCGATCCTTCGAAGGTTTATCACTCCGCGATAGGCCAGGTTAGTGTATCCGCCTGAATAGGATAGAAGATTTTCATAAGTTTCTCCTTCAAGTACTTCATAAATTGCCGGATTTTTCACTTCGCCATCAAATATTACTCTGTTCTGATAGGGTTTGATAATTATCACATCTTGATCTTGTAAGGTTATATTTTGACCTGTACCCTCTACCAAAAATTTGTAGGCATCGAAGGTCGAAACCAACTCCTGTGATCTATAAACTTCGATTAGTCGAAAAGAGCCATCTTCCGTAGGGCCACCAGCACTGTACAATGCGTTAAATACTGTACCGAAAGAAGAGAGGGTATACGTTCCAGGCTGTTTTACAGAACCGATGACATGAACATTGATTGACCGTATTTGTCCTAAAGTAACATCAGCAAAGGAGCCTTGACCTATAGAACTATATATCCTTTTCAATCTTGATATTACCTTTGTTTTGGCTTGTTCCACCGTCAGACCGGAAACATAAATGGGGCCAAGATTGGGAATTCTAATCGAGCCTTCAGGCGATGCCATCAGTTGATAGGTTTGCTCGGAGGCTCCCCAGATGTCAATGACCATTTCATCGCCGGGTCCAATCACATAATTTTTTGGTGTAGGCATGTTCAATCCAGGCTCAAAAGTGAGTTTGCTATTCTCGAAAAAATCCATTCCAAAAATTTGCAATCCTTCTTCTAATTCCGTAGAATCCTGGAGTAATTTATAAAATGGATCATTGGGATCTAAGGTAAGCTCGTCCTCATCTTTCTCATCGTTTTCTTGCTCAATTTTGGATTTCCTAAGGTTGGTTAGAGCATCTTGATTGTTAGTCTCGGACTTACCACTTCCACCTTTAACTTGTAATATTCTGGATTTTAATTTTTGGATTTGAAATTCGCTCATTCCTCTTGACTTGGCCATAAGTATGAGCTGGTCTTCGGTGAAGCCACTTGCTTCCACTTTAGCTATAAACGTTTGAATCTGTTCATCTGATAGATCATCAATTTCAATGCTTCCAATATTCTGTATACTAGGAGTTTCTTGAGCAAATGTGCGATGCTCACATAGAAAAAATGTCAGTGCAAGCACCAACACAGAAAAAGAAAGGGTTTTCATATAGGACTAAAATTTTCCGCAAACTTAGTTAAAACTAATTACTCTTACTGCATGTCGCTAGAAAATGTGGATTGAGGAGATTTTCTTTATTATAGGCTACTGAAGCATTGGAATTCTTAATTAATATTTTACCTCCAGCTTCTGTAACTACGGCATGAGCGGCGGCAGTATCCCATTCCATGGTTGGTGCAAACCTTGGGTAAAGGTCAGCTTTACCTTCTGCAACAGCTAGTAACTTCAATGAACTACCCATGCTTACAATTTCCGGGTCATTCAATTGATCTAAGTAGGTCTGAGTCTCATCGTTGAGGTGGGAACGTGAGGCTACCACTTTTATTCCTGAATCATTTTGCTGAAAACAGTTTACAGAAATACCACGAGTTCCATTTTGGTCTTCTAAAAAGGCACCCTCATTTTGACTGGAAAAGTACAGTTTGTCTTGAACTGGTACTTGAACTACACCCAACACTGGTTTGTTTTGATGAATGAGAGCAATATTGACTGTAAACTCGCCATTTTGCTTGATGAATTCTTTAGTACCATCCAGTGGATCAATCATCCAAAAGTATTCCCAGTCCTTTCTTTCTTCATAAGGGATATCTCTTCCTTCTTCACTAAGAATAGGCAGTTCCGTTTTTTTGAGTTCTGCGACAATAGCTAGATGAGAAGCCTTGTCGGCTTTGGTCAATGGTGAATCATCAGCTTTGGCTTCAACAGAGAAATCGCCAGATTCATAGATCTTAAGTATTTCTACTGCGGCTTTCTTGGCCGCGACTTTGGCTACTTCTAGAAGTGGTTGTAAATCCATTTTTTTAGCTTTTAGTCTGTGACCATTAGCAAAAAGCCAATAGCCAACAGCCAATTAAACAATCATCCCAGCGGCTACGGTTTCATTTGTAGCTTCGTCAACCAAGATCAAACTGCCTGTGATTCTATTCTTTTTGTAGGAATCTGCAAGCAAAGGCTTAGTGGTCCGCAATTTCATTTTGCAAATATCGTTGGCCGTGATGTCCTTATCCTTTTCGTTTCGGTGAAGCGTACTGATATCTAATTTGTAGCTAATTTCTTTAATCATAGTCTTGGCTTCAGCTGTTGTATGTCTTAAGAGGTATTTTGCTCTTGGCTTTGGACCCTGAGGGTTCAGCCAACATATCATGGCTTCAATGTCTTGCATTGGTTCCGGTTTATTGTTGGTTCTTACAATCATGTCACCCCGGCCAACATCTATATCATCTTCTAGCTGAATAGAGACTGACATCGGAGCAAAGGCTTCTTCTACTTCTCCATTGAAAGTATCAATAGATTTGATTTTAGAACTGAAACCGGATGGAACTACTGTAACCTCATCGCCAGGCTTGAAAACCCCACTGGCAATACGACCAGCATAACCGCGGTAATCATGGTACTTATCATTTTTTGGCCTAATAACTGTTTGCACTGGGAATCTGCAATCGATGTGGTTATGGTCACTGCCAATATGAATATTTTCCAAGGTATAGAGTAGGGTAGAGCCTTCATACCAGGGCATGTTTTCACTTCTATTTACCACATTGTCTCCATTTAAGGCTGATATAGGTATAAAACGAACATCTTTCACCTCTAGCTTGGATGCAAAGGCTTCATAGTCTTCTTTGATCTTTTCAAAAACTTCCTGACTGTGATCAACTAAGTCCATTTTATTGACGCAGACTACTACATGTGGGATTTGCAACAAAGATGCAATGATTGAATGTCTTTGAGTTTGCTCGATCACTCCTTTTCTAGCATCTACTAAGAGTAAGGCACAGTTAGCTGTCGAAGCTCCTGTCACCATATTTCTGGTGTACTGGATATGGCCTGGGGTGTCTGCAATGATAAATTTTCTTTTAGGTGTCGCGAAGTATCTGTAAGCAACATCAATTGTAATTCCTTGTTCACGTTCGTCTTTCAATCCGTCGGTGAGTAATGCTAAATCTGTGTGTTCTAAACCCTTCCTTTCGCTGGATTTAGCGACCTGATCTAGTTGATCTTCGAAAATTGATTTAGAGTCATAAAGCAGACGACCAATCAAGGTACTCTTGCCGTCATCCACACTACCTGCCGTAGTGAAGCGGAGAAGTTCCATGTCTAGGTAAGAGTTGTTATCGTGTTTTTTGTTTGCCATTTTTTTATAGCTTTTTGCCGTTAACCATTGGCCATTGGCATGATTTCAATTTTTTTAATTTATTTCTCAATGAGTTCAATTGCTTGCTTAACTCATTTTTAAAAAGCCATTCTAAAAATACCCTTGCTTTTTCCGATCCTCCATTGAGGTCTCGGAGCGCTTATCATCTTCTCTGTTCCCGCGTTCTGTTTGCCTTGCAGATGCTACTTCATCTACAATTTTTTCAAGCGTGTCGGCATCTGATTCATCTCCTCCGGTGATTGTAATATCTCCCAATGTTCGAAACCTTATTTTCTTAGTTACTATTTCTTCATTATCACCAATTTGGATATAATCTGAAACTGGCAACCAGGTATTGCTTCTTCGAATCACTTGCCTTTCATGAGCGAAATACAAACTAGGCAGAGCAATATTTTCAGACAAGATATACTGCCATACATCCATTTCTGTCCAGTTGCTTAGAGGAAATACCCGAAAGTGCTCTCCTTGATGACATCTACCATTAAATATATTCCACAATTCCGGACGCTGATTTTTGGGATCCCATTGCCCAAATTCATCTCTATGAGAAAAGAACCTTTCTTTGGCTCTGGCCTTTTCTTCATCTCGTCGGGCCCCTCCAATACATGCATCGAAGCCGTGCTCTTCAATCGTATCTAATAGGGTTACTGTTTGAATGGCATTTCTATTGGCATTCTTACCTTTTTCTTCAGCCGCAGCACCGTCGTCTATTGATTTTTGTACCGAGCCCACAATAAGCTTTACGCCTAATTCCTCGACATACTTGTTTCTGAAATCCATGGTCTCAGGGAAATTATGACCGGTATCCACATGTACAAAAGGAAATGGTATTTTGGATGGGAAAAAGGCTTTTCTTGCTAAATGAGCTACACAAATTGAATCCTTGCCTCCAGAGAATAAGATGGCTGGGTTCTCAAATTGAGCGAATACCTCTCGCAGAATATAAATGGCCTCTGCTTCGAGTTCTTTGATGTGTGTGAGGTTATAGTTACTCATTATCTATTTGATTTTTTCTATTATGTGGTCATATATTTTCTGAACCCCTTGCTCAACGGTCAATTTGTGAGATTTTATTTCAACATCGGGGTTTTCAGGAACCTCAAATGGAGAGTCAATTCCAGTGAAATTTTTTATTTCTCCTTTTCTGGCTTTTTGATAGAGGCCTTTTACATCTCTTTTTTCACATTCTTCAATAGGACAGTTTACAAATACTTCGACGTATTTGTTACCCATTTTTTTACGAACCTTATCCCTTTCTTCTTTGAATGGAGTAATGAAGGCAGTAAGAACCACAGTGCCGGCATCTACGAACAAATTAGAGACTTCTGTGATTCTTCGTATATTCTCTCTCCGACTTTCGTCTGAAAAATCAAGATCTTTGTTTAGACCACTTCTTATATTATCCCCATCTAGAATGTAGGTATTAATTCCTTCGTGGAAAAGTTTGCTTTCCAAACCACTCGCCAATGTTGATTTGCCAGACCCTGATAAGCCTACAAACCAAATGAGTAGGGGTTTGTAACCCAATTTTTTTATTCTGTCTGTTTGGGTGATTGCATGACTATGTGGGATAATATTTTCTGTCATGACGCTGTTTCTTTTTCTCTATTGTCTAGACCAAGATTGATTCTGTACCAGATTTCTTCATGACCGTAGTAGAACCCCATCTTTAAAACCGATTCAATCAGTGCTATCCAGGTGGCTTTTTCTAATGCACCTTCATGAGCACCAAAGAGTACTAGAGCTAGTATAAAAGTTGTTCCGGAAGCGATCAATCGCCAGGTTACTGCCTTTGCAATGTGGCGCATTTTTGAATTTAAATTTGTACTTAGTTTAAACCAAATACGCTCATGAAAATAGTAAAAAATAATTTTCACAGAAGTTTCAATAGCTGTTAGCCATGAGGCCAAAGCTAGTTCAGCCTTGCCAAAAAAAGCTAAAGTCAATGAGAATGTGGTTGCAGAAGCAACTATTCGCCATGTAATCGATTTTGTTATATGTCTGACCCTACTGTCCATGATTGTTGATAATTTAGATAAGAAAAATTGAAATAGATTCTTCCTGACATTGCATCAGGCAATTAACAAAACATCAACAGCAGGTTGTTGATTGGTGCGTTCTGTATGTGAATAAAGTTTTCAATTTCCTATCCGTAGGGTTAAATGAGCCGCAAACTTAGTCACAAAATGTTAATGTCAAAATAGATGAGAATAAAAACTGCAATTCGAGTTGGATTAAACTTTTAATCGTCATTCTGAGACCTAATTTTTGGCAAGCTCAAAAATTAGGTCTCAGAATGACGTTCAATCGACTAATTAGGTATTTGACACATCACAAAACGCTACAATGAGCCATCAGAAATATTTTGAGAAAGGATACCTTTTACATCATAAATCACCGCATCCTGTCCTAACTCAGACCAACTAATCGATTCAAACTCATTATGTGCGACTGCGAGTATGTAGGCAGAATATTCAGAAGAAATATTATCTTTTAACTCGTACCCGTACTCAATCATGACCTCATCTCGGTCTGCCAATGGGTCGTGTACACTTACATTGATACTGTATTGCTCAAGTTCTTTTGCAATATCCAACACCTTGGTATTACGAATATCAGGGCAATTTTCTTTGAAGGTCAAGCCCAATATTAAAACTTTGGAATTGACGACTTCTAATTTCTTATTTGCCATCAGTTTTACGACTTCTTGAGCCACATGTTTACCCATGTTGTCATTAATTCTCCGGCCGGCTAGTATCACCTCTGGCAAATACCCAAGGCTTTCCGCCTTGTGTGTGAGGTAATAGGGGTCAACGCCAATGCAATGTCCTCCTACAAGACCTGGTTTGAAAGGAAGGAAATTCCACTTTGTGGCAGCAGCTTCCAAGACCTCATGTGTGTCGATTCCAATTCGGTTAAAAATTAGGGCCAGTTCATTAACAAAGGCTATATTGATATCTCGTTGTGCATTTTCAATTACCTTGGCCGCTTCTGCTACCTTGATAGAAGATGCCTTGTGGGTACCGGCGGTAATAATAGAAGCATAAAATCGATTAACTGATTCCGCTATTTCAGGTGTACTACCACTTGTTACCTTTTGTATGTCTTTTACACCTCTTTTTTTATCTCCAGGATTGATTCGTTCGGGTGAATAGCCACAGAAAAAGTTCTTATTAAACTTTAGCCCAGAGCACTTTTCAAGAATGGGCACGCATTCATCCTCAGTACACCCTGGAAAGACGGTGGATTCATACACAACAATGTCTCCGTCGCATAATTGTTTCCCAATAAGGGTCGAAGCACTTCGCAATAACGACAGATCTGGGTTGTTGTTTTTGTCTATAGGAGTTGGCACAGTCACGATATAGAAGTTGGCCGCTGCCAAATCCTGTTCGTCACTTGAAAATTGCAGATTTGTATTCTTTGCCAGATCAGCACTGTCAATCTCACCTGTCCGATCATACTTATTGTTTAGCTCATCAATTCGCTTGACATTTATATCATAACCTATGATAGCATATTTTTCAGATGCAGCTACGGCTAATGGTAATCCAACATAGCCGAGGCCAATTATTGCAACTCTATATTCCATATAACATTAACTTTTTTACATTAACCATTAACTTGATACTTATTCAAAAGTGAATGGTTAAAGTCAGGAGTTGTTATTTCAAACCTTCACTTTTTTCATGAAGTATTCAAGTGTTGGTTTCAATCCCTCGCTTCTTGAGAATTTAGGTTCCCAATCAAGAATTTCTTTTGCCTTGCTAATATTTGGTTGACGCTGTTTGGGATCATCCGTTGGCAATGGCTTATATGCTATTTTAGATTTGCTTCCTGTGAGTTTCAAAATTTCTTCAGCAAACTGATTAATTGTGATTTCACTTGGGTTTCCAATATTGACTGGATCAGGGTAATCACTCAATAGTAGGCGGTAAATGCCCTCAACCAAATCATCTACATAGCAAAATGAACGAGTTTGAGACCCATCACCAAACGCTGTCAAGTCTTCTCCGCGAAGGGCTTGTCCTATAAAGGCAGGAAGGACGCGCCCATCATCTAAGCGCATTCTGGGTCCGTAGGTGTTGAATATTCTTACAATTCTTGTTTCTACACCATGGAAAGTGTGATAGGCCATTGTTATCGCTTCTTGGAACCTTTTGGCTTCATCATAAACACCTCTTGGCCCAATAGGGTTGACATTTCCCCAATAGTCTTCCGTCTGCGGATGAACCAAAGGGTCACCATATACTTCAGATGTAGATGCAATAAGCATTCGTGCTCCCTTGGCTTTAGCCAACCCCAATAAATTGTGCGTACCCAATGAGCCGACTTTCAATGTTTGGATTGGCATCTTTAGGTAGTCGATTGGACTTGCGGGTGATGCAAAGTGCATAATGTAGTCCAAATCGCCAGGAACATATACAAATTTTGAAACATCGTGATTGTAGAACTCGAAATCTTCTCGATGAAAAAGATGTTCTATATTATCCAGAGAGCCTGTAATCAGATTGTCCATGGCAATCACGTGACAGCCTTCTTGCAAAAATCTATCACAAAGATGAGAGCCAAGGAACCCTGCACCTCCAGTAATCAATACTCTTTTTTTAGTCATCAGTAGTTAAAGTTGAGTGTGGTGTCTTCTATAGATTTGTACACCAAATCTTTGTCTGACATAATAAGTTGATTGCTCTCCATTTGCCATTCTACGTCAATCAATGGGTCATTGTACATGATTCCTCCTTCGTGTTGAGGAGAGTAGAAGTCATCAATGGCATAAAAGATTTCCGCTTCATTTGATAATACCAAGAAGCCATGAGCAAATCCTTTTGGTACAAATAACTGGTTTTTATTCTGTGATGATAAGATGATTGAACGGCTTTTGCCAAATGTTGGTGAGCCCTTTCTTAAATCTACAATTACATCTTGAATTTCTCCACTAGTTACACTTACTAATTTGGCCTGTGCTTTCGGATCTTGCTGAAAATGCAAGCCTCTGAGTACACCATATGAAGATTTTGAGCGATTAAATTGAACAGCTTGAAATTTCACGCCTGTTTCGTTGTGAAACGCTTGTTGATTAAAAAACTCATAAAAGTATCCTCTGTCGTCCGGGAATAATTTTGGCTCAATATAGAATGCTCCGGCCAAATTTAATTCTTCTATTTTCATATTTTTATTTCAATAAGCTCATCAAATACACTCCATAGCCACTTTTGATAAGAGGAGCGGCAATTTTTTCTAGTTGTTCGTTTGTGATGAACCCCATTTTAAATGCTATTTCTTCTATACATCCTATTTTTAGGCCTTGACGTTCTTCAATAACTTGCACGAATGAACTTGCTTGATTCAATGAAGCAAATGTTCCAGTATCAAGCCAGGCGGTACCCCGGTCAAGTATTTGAACTTTGAGTTTATTTTTTTCTAGATAAACGTTATTCACTGTAGTTATCTCAAGCTCTCCTCTTGGGCTTGGTTGAATAGAATTTGCAATTTCAATTACTTCATTATCGTAGTAGTATAGTCCAGGAACCGCATAATTTGATTTTGGTTTCAGAGGTTTTTCTTCAATGGACAATACACGAAATTTACTATCGAAATCTACAACACCGTATCGCTGTGGGTCTCCTACATGATATGCAAAAACTACACCCCCATCAGGATCATGGCATTCCTGCAATTTTTTAGATAGACCGGAGGCATAGAAAATATTATCGCCCAATATCAGAGCCACTTTGTCACTTCCAATGAATTCTTTTCCAATGATAAATGCTTGAGCTAAACCTTCTGGTCTTTCTTGAATGGCGTATTCGAAAGTACAGCCAATTTGCGAACCGTCTCCTAGTAGCTCTTTAAACAAAGGAAGGTCTCGTGGAGTTGATATGATCAATATTTCTCGAATGCCCGATAGCAATAGCGTTGACAACGGGTAGTAAATCATCGGTTTATCGTAAACCGGCAGTATTTGTTTGCTGACAGCTACAGTTAGCGGATGTAACCTGGTTCCAGATCCTCCAGCTAAAATGATTCCCTTCATGTTGTTTGATATTGTTTGTTGTAGTAATTTTTATACTCTCCTGATGTGATGTTCTGCATCCAGCTTTGATTAGATAGATACCAATCTACCGTCTTAGACAGACCAATTTCAAAAGTTACCGATGGTTTCCAATTAATTTCTGACATCAATTTGGAGGCATCAATGGCATATCTTTCGTCATGCCCAGCCCTGTCTTTTACGAAGGTTATCAGTTTTTTAGAATGGTCTTTTGGATTATCTAGTTTGGCATCAACTATATCACATAGTGCTTGTACAAGATCAATATTTTTCCATTCATTCAATCCCCCTACATTGTATGTTTCACCATTTTTGCCATGGTGAAAAATATTATCAATGGCTTTTGCATGATCAATTACATATAGCCAATCTCTTACATTCTCTCCTTTTCCATAAACAGGGAGAGGTCTGCTGTTGAGAATATTATTAATACAGAGTGGTATCAGTTTTTCCGGAAATTGGTTTGGGCCATAGTTATTAGAACAATTCGAAATTACCGTTGGCATCTTGTAGGTATTGGCATATGCGCGTACAAAGTGATCTGAGCTGGCCTTGGATGCTGAATATGGCGACTGGGGGTCGTAAGCAGTTGTTTCAAGAAAGAAACCACTTTCTCCAAGAGATCCATATACTTCATCTGTAGATATATGATAGAAGAGTTTATCTTCCAAATTGTCTTTCCAAAGAGATTTTGCCGCATTTAGAAGGTTTAATGTACCGATCACATTTGTCTGTACAAATGCCATGGGATCCGATATCGATCTGTCTACATGCGACTCTGCTGCCAAATGGATGATGCTGTCAAACTTATGTGTTTTAAAAAGTTCAAGTACTGATTTCTCATTGACGATATTTTCCTTTATGAAATGATAGTTCTTTGCCGAAGAAACATCATGAATGTTTTCTAGATTTCCAGCATAGGTGAGGTCATCTAAATTGAATATTTCATACTCTGGATATTTTTTTACAAACAACCGAACCACATGAGACCCAATGAAGCCGGCTCCCCCTGTTATTAGAATTCTTTTGTTTTTTTTCATTTATGCCTATTATCTTATAAAGTAAAGGATTGTTATTGCCTTTATTCTTAGTCTAAATTTTTCTTGCTCTTTGCTAGCATTAAAATTGACCATAGAAAATTGATGGTTGGCTTATTATGCAATAGCTAAACTTACCTGCTCACTGCTATTGAGAGCTTACAACCCTGCTGCGGAAGCTCCAGCCAAATTATCCTTTCATAAATTGATTCCTAACTCCTACAGACCTAAATTAAGGCTGTGAGGCTTTTGGGCACAAAGCTAGCTATTAGAATTTGAAATGAGAATTTAATCTTCAATGATTACTCCGCTGGCAACAAAATTAAATTCCATTTTAGGTGAAGTTATTGATGCGATGTACTCCGGCGATTCTCCAGCATCCTGAGCATAGTGCTGAAGTTCTTCCACGGACGTCTCTTGTTTAATGCAATACCCCTTTATTGTAGCGACTTTTCCTTCAACTCCTGATTTGGGAATAAAGAAGCCATAATCTTTGAATGTCACTCTGAGAGGATTACCATTATCTGTTTTTAGTTGCATCCAACAACCTTTAACCGCACAGGTCTTTTCTATTTGAGCAGTTAGCGTAAGAGCAACAGAATCTAGATTTCCCATAAGAGAACTTAAATTTGATATGTCAGAGCTGCCGGCTGAGTCGAATGCCTCACCATATGTTTTAAGACTCTTTTGTTCCCCCGCGGGATCTTTTTTTGTGCAGCCCATGAGAATGAGCACTGTTACAGAAAGCAATATTATTTTATTCATCTGAATTTAGATTTGAGTTGCATAATGCGGTTGTAGGATTCTTTGATACGCTCTGTAGTGATTTCACCAGAGCTAACATAGTCCTTTATGATTGCATGAATTTGTGAAGGAGACCTTCTTTCATTTCCGGGAACGTTGTTGGCAAAGAGCATGACATCGACTCCAGCATTTATTGCCATTTTGATGGACTCCTCAAACCCGTAATTCTTTGAAATAGCGTGCATTTGCATATCATCGGTAAAAACGACTCCTTCGTAATTCAACACACCTCTTAGGATATTACTGATGACATAAGGTGAGAGCGTGGCCGGCAATTTGGAAGGGTCCAGGTGTTCATTGACGATATGTGCAGTCATTATGCCATCTACTCTTCCAGAATCCAGAATCCATTTATATGGCATGAGTTCCGAGAATTGCCAGGTATCGCTTACATCAGCAACTCCCAAGTGGGAATCATTTCTTGAACTTCCATGACCAGGAAAATGTTTTAAAACGGTTATTACCTGATGAGTTCTATGAACATCGACGACTGTTTGGGCATGTGAGGCAACAATCTTTGGATCGTTAGAGTAGCTTCTTCCTAATTTAGCAATGACGGGATTGTCAGGATTAATTGAGACGTCAACATTTGGTGCATAATTGACATTGAAACCAAATTCACTGAGCGTAGAGGCAGTATTTTTAGCATAGAATGCTGTAGTGTCCAAATTATTCAGTTGTCCCAGCTCGCCTGCCTGTCTTGTGACTGGAAATCCATATTTTGGTTTCAAACGGTTTACTCTTCCTCCTTCTTCATCAATGCTAATAAATAATGGAATCTCAGCAGCTTCTGTAAGCATTTTTATGGTC
The DNA here is from genome assembly GCF_039944555.1 of Reichenbachiella sp. Lineage (GTDB taxonomy): Bacteria > Bacteroidota > Bacteroidia > Cytophagales > Cyclobacteriaceae > Reichenbachiella. The sequence continues at coordinate 282,945 of NZ_JBDUYN010000004.1, forward strand.
CTTTTCAATTGCTTTTGAGGGTGTTCAACATTGATGTTTTTTTCAAATAGAATTACCCCACCTACTTTTCCATTCTTTATCTCCTCAAGTATTTCTGCTTCCTTCGACAGATAAGAGAAATCCCCAATTCCTGTCAATATCAACTGACCTATCATTACATCGAGGCCTACAGAATCTTCAATAACCTCTGGTTCTTGGCCAAAAACGTTTATCGCGAAAATAAAAAAACAAGAAAGTGTTAAAAATCTATTCATACTTCAAACCTAAATTTTGGATGCAATATAAATAACTAAATCTGTTTACTTTTGCAGGCACTTTGCGTTTTTGCACATATTATGCCACTTTTTGGCGCTTTGAAATTATAACAGTACTTTTAGTTTATGCAAATCGAGCCTGGTAAGTTACTCGCCCAAATCAACTCTCCTGCTGATATGAAGAATCTGGATGCTGTCCAACTGGTCAAGCTGTCTGAGGAACTTCGTCAATATATAGTGGATGTAGTTTCTGTATATGGTGGACATTTTGGAGCCAGCCTTGGCGTAGTAGAACTCACAGTGGCCTTGCACCATGTCTTTAATACACCAGAGGATCAGCTTGTTTGGGATGTTGGACATCAGGCTTATGGACATAAGATTTTAACTGGTCGTAGAGATCAATTTCATACTAATAGGTTTTATAAAGGACTTTCCGGATTTCCCAAGCGCAAGGAAAGTGAATATGACGCGTTTGGTGTTGGGCATTCATCCACATCGATCTCTGCTGCGTTGGGTATGGCTGAGGCTTCTCGTCATAAAAATGAAAAAGACAGGCAGCACATAGCGGTGATAGGTGACGGAGCGATGACCGGTGGAATGGCATTCGAAGCAATGAATCATGCCGGGGTGTCTAATTCAAACCTACTTATCATTCTTAATGACAATTGCATGTCTATTGACCCGAACGTGGGGGCACTTAGAGATTATCTTACTGATATCACCACTTCTAAAACGTACAACAAGATGCGTGATGAAGTATGGAATATACTAGGGAAAATCAGCAAATTTGGCCCTAACGCGCAAGAGATTGGATCTAAAGTAGAAAGTAGCGTCAAGTCCTTTTTGCTGAAGCAAAGCAATCTGTTTGAATCACTCAACCTTCGGTACTTTGGTCCAATCGATGGGCATGATGTGAATCATTTAGTAAGTGTACTCAATGATCTAAAAGATATTCCAGGACCCAAAATACTGCATTGCCTAACCAAAAAAGGTAAGGGGTACTCTTTAGCTGAAAAGGATCAAACCAAATGGCATGCGCCAGGTACGTTTGACAAATTCACCGGCGAGATATACAAAAAAGTATATGAAACTCCACAACCACCAAAGTACCAGGAGGTCTTTGGACATACGATTGTTGAGTTGGCCGAGAAAAATGATAAAATCATGGGAATTACCCCAGCTATGCCTTCTGGCTCTTCTATGAATATCATGATGAAGGCCATGCCGGATCGCGCTTATGATGTTGGGATAGCAGAACAGCATGCGGTTACCTTCTCCGCAGGCTTGGCAACACAAGGATTGATTCCATTTTGCAATATCTACTCCACGTTTATGCAAAGGGCATATGATCAGGTTATTCATGATGTCGCTATACAAAATCTCAATGTGGTATTCTGTTTGGATAGATCGGGGTTTGCTGGAGCAGACGGGCCTACGCATCATGGTAATTATGACTTGTCATTCTTCAGATGCATCCCAAATATGATTGTATCAGCACCGATGAATGAGGCTGAACTCCGTAACTTAATGTATACAGCGCAGCTACCCGACCAGGGTCCTTTTTCAATTAGGTATCCAAGAGGCAACGGCGTAATGTCAGATTGGAAAACCCCATTTGAAGAAATCGAGATAGGCAAAGGGCGCAAGTTAAAAGATGGTGAAGATCTCGCTTTTCTAACCTTAGGCCATATTGGAAATTATGCTACCGATACTTGTTCCAGATTGCAGAAGGAAGGGATAAAGACAGGCCATTTCGATATGCGTTTTGTTAAGCCTCTTGACAAAGAAATGCTTCATGAGATCTTCAAAAAGTATAAATATGTGATAACCGTTGAAGACGGCTGCTTACAAGGTGGGTTTGGAAGTGCGATTCTCGAATTTATGGTAGACCATGACTATCAAAGTAAAGTTTTGAGACTCGGAATTCCAGATCAAATAGTGGAACATGGCACGCAGATGGAATTACACAAAGAGTGTGGGTTTGACCCTGAAGGCCTATACCTCTCTGCCAAGAAACTTTTGACCTTTGAGGCGGTTTAATTCTCACAGCATCTAATTCTACAAAATCGAATCAATCCGATTATATTGATTACTGAGACCAGGCTCAACCTTTTTTTCTTTGGATATCCTGGGCTTTTGACTTGACCTTAATGGTAGACCATCTATGGCATTGCCATACTGAGTGCTATGCTAGTTATTTCATTTGATTATGATTTAATCTTTTTTAATAGGATTCCGTATTTGGTGTTGAGGTCCCTATCTAAAATTATTAGGTAGTTAGTTCGATCATTAAGTGATTGGAAAAACGTATATTGTATTTCAGTGTCAGGCTCTCTTATGAGAAAGATAAATCAATATTTAATTGCTTGTTTTCTAGTCATTATTACTTCCCTATCTGCGTGCAAACGTTCTAGTATAGAAAAAATAAGTTTTGGTATGCAAGCTCAGAATGAAGATTCTACATTCGGCTATGACCCAGAACAATTAATGGGAATTGATTTTGATCAGATTAAAGAAAGAGGATATTTAATCGCTATTTTGGATAACAGTTCTACCGGCATGTTTCTTTATCGTGGTGAACCTATGGGCTACGAATATGAACTTCTCTCTCTTTTTGCGAAAAGCATAGATGTTGAGTTAAGATTTGATGTCACACCTAGTTTGGAGGATGGATTTAGAAAACTCAATGCAGGACAAGGGGATATATTGGCTTATAATCTCACCGTGACCAAAGACCGTCAACGATTTATGGACTTTACCTTGCCTCACAACTACGTACGGCAAGTTTTAGTGCAAAGAAAACCAGCTGAATGGAGAGATATGAAGCTGCATGAAATTGATAAGACGTTGCTGCGTAACCCTATAGATTTGATAGGGAAAGAAGTTTATGTTAGGAAAAGTTCATCCTATACAACTAGATTACGACATTTGGCGGAGGAGATAGGGGGAGACATACTGATAATAGAGGAGGAAGAGGAACTGGAAACAGAAGCACTAATAGAATTGGTGGCCAACGGGAATATTGAGTATACGGTTGCTGATGAGGATGTTGCTTTAGTGAATGCGAGATACTTTCCGATTCTTGATGTTCGAACAGCTATAAGCTTTCCGCAGCAGATTGCATGGGGTGTACGAAAGAATTCACCAGTGCTATTAGATACTCTTAATAATTGGATTGGAGAGATGAAGCGCACCAATGAGTACTATGTACTGTACGACAAGTATTTCAAAAGTACCCGGAAAAGCAAGAAGATGGTAGAAAGTGATTTCTTTTCTAAGAACTCAGAGCGATTATCACCCTACGATAGCATCATCAAGTTGGGGGCCGAAAAAATCAACTGGGATTGGCAATTGCTTGCTGCTCAGATTTCCAAAGAATCTCGATTTGATCCAAAAGCAAAGTCATGGGTAGGGGCAAGAGGTCTCATGCAGGTTATGCCAAAAACAGGAAGATCTTATGGAGTCAGAAATTTATACAACCCGGTCCAAAACTTAGAAGCTGGCGTAAAACACATTCTTTGGCTAAAGGAGGTGTGGAAGGATATTAATGAAGAAGATGAAAGAGCCAAGTTTGTATTAGCCTCTTATAATGTGGGACAAGGCCATGTACAAGATGCAGCTCGGCTAGCAGAAAAATATGGGCAGGACCCTAAAGACTGGAATGCGGTCTCAAAATATCTAAGATTAAAATCCAAAAAGAAATATTACAATGATCAGGTTGTTAAATTCGGATACTGCAGAGGTGATGAGCCCGTGGACTACGTAACCGACATACTCTACAGATACAACCGTTATTTGCAGTTGGGAGCAGGTACAGTTGCCATCTCTAATTAGAACCGGCAATTGGAATACTTCTAATTGATAACAGAAATGTTCTATTTAGGTATTATCTTTAGATTTCTTAATTAGTCCTAAACGTTTTTATGAACGCGCAACTTCATCAACTCTACATTGAGTATATCAAATCTAGAAAGATTAAAATTCCAGAAGATCAATTCAATTATTTAGCAAAATTATATCCAGCCTTGTTGGTCTGCATGAGCGATGGCGTGCTTGATAAGGAAGAATGGGATGGGATTGTAATGGCGACAAGAGGACTCTCTGCTGAATTTGTAAAATCTCCTAGTGATGATCGCGATATGATTGCAATGTCTTTCAGGACAGAAATCAGATACCTGCTTGATAATGTAGATAAATGGAACAAAAAGTTTCTCAATGCACTACATGATAGCATCAAGGACAATAAGCTTGATCAGGAATTTATCATGGAAACAATGTATCTGTTTGCAAATATCACAGATGGAATATCTGATGAGGAGCAAGAAGCGATAAATAAACTCGCTCATCGATTAGAAATAGATCACGTTTAAATTTTAGGCAGCCTCACTTGGTCCAAATAGAACAGAATTCTATTTGACTCATAATTGAGCGGAGCGATTTTAGTGATTTCCACTGATTTGTGATTGATGAAAACTTCGAAATAATTTCCTTCTAATAAGAACAAATTGACCTTATATTCATAGTACCTGATATCGGTCACGAACGTTCCATTTTTGTAAATATGTTGAACCTGATCCCCTAGGGTCATGTTCAGAAATTGCACCTGGGTCATTTTATCATCATGTTGTTAATATCAATATAACTAAAAATCGAGAAAGTCTTTTAGTGATTTGTCGAATATTAGATCATGCTTTTCTTGAAGAATTTCGTCTAGGTGGTTATGATATTCATTGAAAGAAGTAAGATTATTGTGTTTTCCTCCGTGAATAGGTATCAATCGAGTGGTCAATGGTGCTTCTTTGCGCAATCGAACACTAGATCGGTATGGAATTAGCCCATCTTTCGTACCATGGATAATATAAACTGGGCATCTCACATACTTAATCCAGATATCCGTTCGGATGTGATACTTGAGTAAAATAGATAATGGTAGGAAGAATAACCATCGTGAGGTGAGCTGTGATAAACTATAATAAGGTGCATCTAAGATGAGCATTTTTGGTCGATTTTTCGAAGCGAGCTTGGCCGCGAAACCCGAGCCCATGGATCGACCATATATCACAATTTTTTTCTCCGGATACCAGGCCCTTACCTGGTTATAAACATATTGACTATCTCTGTAAATGGCCTTCTCTGCACGTTTTCCTGTACTTTTTCCGAAACCTCGATAGTCAATAAGCAATACCTCGTAGTCATTACGAGTGAAGTCCTTAGAATATTTACTCCATCCTTTAATGCTTCTGGTATTACCATGAAAGTAAATGACTATACCCTTAGACTGTTTCACCGTAAAGTGCAGTCCGTTTATTCTGACTCCTTCTTCCACATCAAAAAAATGCTCTTCGAAAGGGACTTCATATTTATATTCAAAGTCTTCAGGAAGTTTTTCAGGATGAAACATGAAATATTCCTGAACCAGATAGACAAGTACCGAAAGAAAAAAGTAAACTCCGAGACCAATCCAGATAAACTTTTCCATATCTCAAAATAGCGGAAATAAGCAGGCTCCACAAATTAATTGGCTTTGGATTAAGTGAATGGCCTAATTTTTGCTTTTTTATTAAAAAACATAAAAGATGAAGAAATTCGCTCTACTTACACTATTTCTGGTCATGTTAACTAAACTGGCCTGCTGCCAATATCGACCTTATCACCGTGAAGATTTAAAGAAGTATAAAAAGAAAACGGTCAAGACTTTTCAAATAGAAGATGTTAAATATGGCTACGGGTTTGGTAGCCAATATCGACCTCAAAAGTTTCAGGGCATGCAGGTGATCTCTGTAAACAGAGCAGGGGGTACGCACGATGACGTTTACTTTGTTGATAAGAATGGGAATACCCAGTATCATACAATCCGCCCAACTGCTCCAATTAATACACATCCGAACGGACAGACAAGATATGATAGTTTTAACCCTTCCGGTAATCCCTATCAGTCTTTCGGACAGGCGATCATTGACGGAGCCGCTACATTGTTATCCGGATTGTTGATTAACTAAATTTTGATCACATTAGTATTCTTCCTGCTAACCATAATTGGGGGCAAATTGGCAAGAATTTCTTTGTGTAGGGCTTCAAGTAGTTTTTTCTTGACATAGCTTTTCTTTACAACCAACCCTACTTCTCTTGTCGGTATTGGGTCCAAAAATTTGCGCAACTTAGATCGTTCGTCTTTGTTTAAATCCAATGTGAACAGTTCTGGTAACAGTGTATAACCACCCCGTCTGTCTACCAATCTTTTTAATGACTCTAGCGAGCCACTTTCATAGAGAACCCTATTGTTATATCGATCGGCCTTTTTGGCGTTGCAGATGTTGAGTGTTTGGCTTCTAAAACAATGTCCTTCGTCCAATATCCACAACCCCTCATTTTTCAATTCTGAAGATGCTACGGCCTTGTGTTCGTATAAGGGGTGTCGATGCGAAATGTAAGCTAAAAACTCTTCATAGAATAATGGTATTTCCTGCATGCTATCAACATTGAGGGGAGTTACCATCAAGCCAATATCTAATTGATCTTTTTTTAGAAGATCAAGCATGCCGTCAGTCATGTGCTCACTTACCTGAAGATTAATCTTGGGATATTTTTCAATAAACGGTGAAATGAAAAGAGGAATAAGATAGGGAGCTAATGTTGGTATTACACCAATCTTAACGTCTCCACGAATTTCATGTTTTTCGTCATCAATGATTTCATCAATTTTTTTGGACTCGGCAATAATAATTCTTGCTTGCTCTATTATTTGTACACCAATTTCTGTTGGCTCAATTGGGTGCTTTGACCGATCAAATAAGATTACGCCTAAGATGTCTTCCAGTTTTTGAATTTGCATACTGAGCGTAGGCTGTGTCACGAAGCATTTTTCTGCTGCTACAGCAAAATGTCGATGATTGTCCAGTGCAATAATATATTCAAGTTGTACTAGTGTCAAATTTGTACGAATAAGAGTGATAAAAAAAGGCTCGAAAATCGAGCCTCATGAGTTAATCAATTATTTTGAATTCTACCCGACGGTTTATGGCCTGATTTGCTTTGGTGTTGTTTGGTACTTTTGGCAAAGTTTCACCGTATCCTACAGATTCGAGTCTTGATGAGTGGATGCCGTTGGCAATAAAATAGCTATATACTGACCAAGCTCTTCTTTGTGACAAGTTTAAGTTGTAGTCGTCATCACCAATTGAATCCGTATGACCTGAAATTTCTATTTTTTCAATTTTATTTTCTTGCAGTAATTTCAATACTCTTTCGAGTTCAGAATACGAAGAAGTTTTGAGATCTGATTTATCAAAATCAAAGAATATATTGTTGAGTGCTATTGCTACTCCCTTCTCAATTGGCGATAAAAATAAATCTTTTTGAAGATCAGTGATTTCAATTACTTCATTGAGATCTACATTTTCATTCTGTGAAAGATATCCTTCTTTTTGAGCCAGAATGCCATAGGTGGCTCCAGGGCGCACCTTGAAAACAAATTCTCCATACTCATTAGTATCTGTCTGACCTATTGTTACACCGTCGGGTAGTCTTTCTACCAACACGCTACTTACTATAGATTCGTTGGTTTTTGAATCGAATACTTTACCATGTATGGTCACAAAAATTTCAGAAGCGTCTATTACTGGCTCGTCTGTAGGTTCTATAAATAGTTCGTCTATTCTAAATCTGAACACATCTGTGTTTTCGTCTGCTTTACCTCGGGTAAAATAGGCATGGCTACCTGTAGAAGGTATGTTGAAGTAAGTGTCATCGTCAGGGCCATTTACACCTTTCCCTAGATTTTCTGGTTGTGACCAGTTTGTCCAAGTATCGTCCAACCTCTTGGACACATATATGTCAGCTCCTCCATAACCTCTAAAACCTTTGGAAGAGAAATATAGCGTTTCCCCATCATGATGAAGAAAGGGGCTTCTCTCAACATCAGCTGAGTTAATTTTATTTCCAAGATTTTTTGGCTCAGACCATTGACCATCTAACCCAACAAACGAGACATAAATGTCACGGTCTCCATATGTGTCGTCGCGCTCAACTGCCATTAGGACTACCTTGGTATCCTGACTCATGTAATAATCCACCTTTTCAGAATAATTGTAGTCGTTGGTAATATTCAAATTGGTTGGTTTTTCCCATTTCCCTTCACCCTTGCTTCTACTCATTGAAATTCCTTGAGACATCCTTCCTCTCTTCTCATATCTGTTACCAAGCAGCAATATGGTTTCGTCACCGACCTGAGTGATCGAGCAAATGAAATTGGGTCCGGGTGTATTAAGCGGAGGACCAAGATTTTTAGCTGGTAACCATTCTTGTGTTTCTTCGTTCAACTCAGAGTACCAGATGTCCTCGTTGTCATCCACACCACCTACATTGTCAGGGTGACCTCTTCTACTAAAGAATAACGTTTTTCCGTCAGGTGATAGAATAGGGCTTTGTTCCAAATATTGACTATTCACATTTTCGCTTAGCTTTTCAGTGCTTAGCTCTTCGTTCACGTTTTTGGCCAAGTCTATCAATACACTGATCGGAATATTTGACGAGGATAACCCAATAGCATCAATACTGTTAAAGCCTGGTACATTCCCACCTTTTATGTCTACCCGAATATAAGCGATCCTGTAAGGCGTTTTTTCGAAAAACAGGTTGAGCAACCTACTCTGCAGTGGAATTGGTCTGGGGTTAAGGTCAAAGATCACATATTCGTTGTCTAAAGAGTCATAAGCATAGACCTTGGATATGGCTCCTGGGTTTTCAGTTTCTGCAATTGCGATTTGTTGTGCTCTGATTGGAGCATCAAATTTAACTACGATATACTCATCATTGTCAGGCCTAGCAGGCCTCCACGCATTTGGACTTTCCCCTCCTTTTGGATATACATTTGGTGAGTGAAGAACCTGACTTGCGGCATATTGAAGTGCCGTTGTTTCAGAGGTTACATGCATGACCTCAGATGCCCACTTAACAGTTTCTTGGGCAAATAGCTGAGAAGAAATGACAACGGCAGCTAAAAGAGTGATTATGTTTCTCATTGAGGATAACAATTTTTCTGAGTGGGAATAAAGATATTCAATTTTTTATTGCTTGAGTATTCTAACTTCTACCCGACGGTTAGAGGTACGGGCTTCTGGGGTTCTTTCCCTGGTCAGCGGTTGGGTTCCACCATAAGCTTTGGTACGAATTCGAACCTTCTTAACTCCTTTTTTTGTAAGATACTCTTTTACAGCATCAACGCGTTCTTGAGATAGTTTTAGGTTGGCGTCAGCGTTGCCCTGAAAGTCTGTATGTCCCTCCAATTGAATATTAATTGCTGGTCTTTGCTCTAACCAGACAACAAAATCGTTAAGTTCCGTATAGGATGATTCATCTATAATGGCTCTACCTCTGGCAAATATCAAGTTATGCAGGTTAAATTTCTCATGAGCCGCATCTGGCACCATCGCAAAATTTTTCTCAATCAATTGGGTGCCGTTGTCTGTTACGTCCATTTCTTCACTGATGGTTTTGTAACCATCGGCCTTTACGTTGATAATGTATTTGATATTTTCGAGCATAAATAACTCATATACTCCATTTTGCTCATTTGTGGCCGCAATGCCCATGTCATCGTAATAAGGCAATTTTTCATAGAATACATTGGCAATAATTGGAGTCTTAGACTCTTTGTCCAAAACGGCACCAGTCACTCTAATCAGAGTACCCTCTTCGTGAGACTGACCAATGACCGGAACAGCATAAGAAACCAAATGGAATATGGCTATTAAACAAAGAGCGCTTTTTGAGAATGCAATTTTCATAGTTCAAGCAGATATTGTAGAATCAAAAGTTCGACAGCACGTAATTTAGCGATATTTTAAAAATTACTCTAAGGAATGATCGTTGAAAAGAAGATAGCCTATTTGTAAAAAGGCTCCCCAAGGATGCTGAGCATCGTCGTAGTAGTTGACATGGAAGCCAATAGGACCGATGAGTGAATGATATACTATTCCGGTTGTAGCTGCATATGAAGGATTAATCCAGTCGGTTGTCAATGTTGCTCTTTCACCTTCAACACCAGATAAGTTCTCGACTGGGTTAAAGACATATCCTTCAAGTCTTAATTGCAGACTCTTGTTAGGAGACCAAACATTTTTTAAACCTAGAGCCAAATACTTCCGACTTCTGAATTTTTCCAAGAGCAACGTACGACTATCTTGTAGTGGATAAAATCCGGGGAAATTCATGATTGTACTTTGCAGTGTGCCCAATACCGGCTGGTTTGAATATGCTGCCTGTAATTCAGTCCCGATACTGTATTTTTTACCTAGCTCAAAAAAGATCTTGCTCGCCAATTTAGCCCTATACCATCTAATATTGTCATTATCAGAATTAGGTATTGTTGAAGTGGTGCCGGGAGAATATGTGCTTTCAATAAAATATTGATTTATGCTCAATTCAAATTCCGACCCCCGTGACGCAAACTGACGATAGTTTAGGCTGTTGTGATAAATTTTTGCATTAATCCGATAGCCATTAAGCTTCAATTCATCGAGGCTCTCGTTCGTATTGACCCGTGCAAAATTGCTGAATTTGTCCTTGTTCAGGACATAAGTGGTCTTGGCGCTAAAGCCAACTTTTCGGCTTAACGGAAATCCAAAAAACAGACCAAATCCTCTGTCTACCCTATCCACAACCGTCAAATCAGGTTTGCCAAGTAAATAATCTGTGAGATTTAGATAATCTCTATGATTGATAGAGATCGTAGGGCCAAAAGTAAAAGAATTTCTACCTGGTAGGGTAATCCTGTTTCGAAGTAAAAACGACTCATAAAACGGCCCTGCAAAAAAATTAGCGGTGTATTCTTCTAGTATACCGGACAATCGTTTGAAATCCAGACCTAGATAAAGGTATGAGGTATTGCGTGAAGTAAGGTTACCACCAATTTTGGCTTTAAGTCTTGGGTTGGATCTACCACTGAGCCTGAATGTATATTTTTCCCCTCTCGTATAGCTAGGAAAGACGTTAATGAAATAATCGTTGTTAATTAATCGATAATACCCAGATTTAGCCTGCTCAAAGTCAAGAGGTTCATTATTCTTGAAAATGCTTTTTATATATCGCGATTTTTTTTCACTGAAACCTTCAACTATTACTTCATCGAATGTGTCCTGAATGGATTGATCAAGAAATTTTTTTCTTCGCTCATTTATTTCTTGCTGGGTCACACGATTTGGAATCTTTGACAGTATTTCATCCATTTGAACCATGGTCGTATGATAACCTATCTCATAGATTTCTTTGGCTTTATTAAAATCGAGTGTACTATATTCTGATAGCTTTATATCTAAAAAAACATCTGTACTATCTAGTAAAGATGGATTTCCTTTATTTAGCATAAAAAAAAGAATTGACTCGGCCAGCAATTTTTCATCATAGTTTTTTGGGTATTGATCTAAAACTTTGCTTCCCACATTGACTCCAATGATGACATCAGGGTTAAATTCTCGTCGGGCAGGAGTGATTGGGAAATTGTCATATACACCTCCGTCAAAAAGTAGCTCTCCATTCACCCGAACAGGTCGATAGAGTAAAGGGATGGCCATAGATGCGCGTACAGATTCATACAAAACTCCGCGATTCATTACAATTTCCTCTTCCATAAAGATATTGGAAGCTATGGCACGAAAAGGAACTAGTAGACTGTCATAGTTTCCTTGTGATACATAAGAGGCGTGTTGCAGTTTCTCGGCAAGATTGATATTTAATACGTAGTCTCTGTCTAGAGAAGGGTCTAGACTTGCTGCGAATACCGAATCAAAATCAAGTTTGACAGTAAGCCAGGAAGGGTCAATTGGAGCTGGATCAAAACTATATTGATAATCTTCGTTCACAATACCATCTACCCAGTCCTGCAAATCTTGTGATAGAGCCAGATCTTTAATTTGATCAGGTGAATACCCTGCTGCATAAAAGCCACCAACCACACTGCCCATGGATGTTCCCACAATATAATCTATGGGAATTTGGTGCTCTTCTAGGGCCTTGAGTACTCCGGCATGTGCAATTCCTTTAGCGCCGCCACCACTGAGTACGAGGGCCACTGTTTGTGCGTTGGTGGAGAATGAAATGAAAACCAGGAAGATTAATATATTGAGCTTCACAGGTGGTGAATATATAGTTGAAGTTTAATAATGGGCTCTAAAAATATTTCAAACGAATGACATGAGACTGTAAAAGTTAAAAATAAACTAGGCAAACCTATTTCAAAACTTATATTTGCCGTGCAGGCTCACATTGAATATGGCTTCAAAACTTTACGACAGCACCCAATTAGATTTATATAGAAACCGATCCAAATTCAAATGGGTTGTGTTAGGTATATCCATTATAATAAGTATTGTATCAATCTACTATACCAATATATTGGTCGAGCAGATTAAATCAAGGGAGGAAAAGTTGATCGCTCTTTATGCCAATACATTGGAATATTTCGCTAATCAGGAAAACAATTCCGACCTCAATTTTATCTTCGATGAAATTATTCTGTCGAACAAGAGTATCCCAGTGGTAATGGCGGATGAACTTGGAAACCCTTTGGAGTATAAAAATATTGCTGCTGCTGATAGAGCGGCAACTAGAAAGGAACGTAATCGGATATTGCTTAATGAGATAAGAGAAATGGAAGAGGAGCATGAGCCTCTGTTGGTCACATTAAGACGAGATGGAAGTATTACTGGTTATCAGTTTATCTATTACAAGAACTCTTTATTGCTCACCCAGCTAAAATATTACCCACTTACTCAATTACTGGTTATCGGTATTTTTGGAATGATTGCCTTTCTTGTCTTCAACTATTCGAAGGCCGCCGAGCAGAACAAGGTATGGGTAGGTTTGGCGAAAGAAACAGCCCATCAATTAGGTACTCCCTTATCTTCTTTGATGGCTTGGGTGGAATACCTGAAGTCTGATGAGAAACTTAAGGATATGGAGATGATCGTGGAGCTCGAAAAGGATGTGGAACGGCTAAATATGATAACCTCAAGATTCTCGAATATTGGATCCGAGCCCATTCTGCAAAGTACTAACGTGTACAATCTTATTGAAGAGACCATGAGCTATCTGAAAAAGAGAATCTCTACCAGGGTTGAGTTCACTTTGGTATGCTTTCCAAACAAAGATTTGGAAGCAAACATCAACAAGCCTCTATTTGAATGGGTAATTGAAAATCTATGTAAGAATGCTGTAGACGCCATGGGTGGTGAAGGAAAAATCCATATCAAAATACTGAAGGCGAACGAAGGACATATCATTATTGACATCTCCGATACAGGTAAAGGCATTTCAAAGTCTGGAGTACAGAAAATATTTCAGCCGGGTTTCACCACAAAAAAAAGAGGATGGGGGTTAGGCTTGACACTAGTCAAACGGATCATTGAAAATTATCATAAGGGTAAAATTTTTGTAAAGAGATCTGATGTGAATCGGGGGACTACCTTTAGAATTTCATTAAAATCATAATCGTTCAAAAAGAAATGCGATACTTGGGGAAAAACTAATTATTACCTTAACTTCGCACTTTGAAAAAACAGGACACAATTTTTCATTGAAATAAACAATCAAGTAATGGCAAATAGTGGTAAAATCACACAAGTAATTGGCCCAGTGGTAGATGTAAGCTTCGAAGCTGATGGTTCTAAGGTTCCGGATATTTTGGACGCTCTGTACGTAACAAAAGAAAACGGACAAAAAGTAGTGTTGGAATGCCAGCAGCATTTAGGCGAAGACAGAGTAAGAACCATAGCAATGGAAGGTACCGAAGGTTTGACCAGAGGTATGAAAGTAACTGATACTGGTAAGGCAATCACTATGCCAATAGGAGAAGACATCAAAGGTCGGTTGTTCAACGTGATCGGTGAAGCCATTGATGGAATAGAACAACCAGAAGGAAAAAAATCCCTTCCTATCCACAGATCTGCTCCGCCATTTGAAGAATTGTCAACTTCTACTGAAGTTCTTTATACCGGTATTAAAGTAATAGACTTGATTGAACCTTATTCAAAAGGTGGTAAAATTGGATTGTTTGGTGGTGCTGGTGTTGGTAAAACGGTATTGATTCAGGAATTGATCAACAATATTGCTAAAGGACACGGTGGACTTTCTGTATTTGCTGGTGTTGGTGAAAGAACAAGGGAAGGAAACGATTTACTTCGTGAGATGATTGAGTCAGGAATTGTAAACTACGGTGATGAATTCCTTGAGTCAATGGAGAAAGGTGGATGGGATCTATCTAAAGTTGATAAGAAAAAATTAGGTGACTCAAAAGCAACCTTCGTTTTTGGTCAGATGAATGAGCCTCCAGGGGCAAGAGCTAGAGTTGCTCTTTCTGGTCTTACTGTCGCTGAGTACTTCAGAGATGGGGATGGTGAAGGTCAGGGAAAAGATATTCTTTTCTTTGTAGACAACATCTTTAGGTTCACTCAGGCTGGATCTGAGGTGTCAGCCCTTTTAGGCCGTATGCCATCAGCAGTAGGATATCAGCCTACGTTAGCAACAGAGATGGGAGCAATGCAAGAAAGAATTACTTCCACAAAGAAAGGATCTATAACCTCGGTTCAGGCTGTATACGTACCTGCGGATGACTTGACTGATCCAGCACCCGCTACAACATTTGCTCACTTAGATGCAACTACCGTACTTTCAAGAAAAATCGCTGAGCTTGGAATTTACCCTGCGGTAGATCCTTTAGATTCTACTTCAAGAATTTTGTCTGAAGAGATAGTAGGCGAAGAGCACTATGGATGTGCGCAGCGCGTAATCGAGATTCTTCAGAGGTATAAAGAGTTGCAAGACATTATTGCCATTTTGGGTATGGACGAATTGTCTGATGAGGACAAGGAAGTCGTGCACAGAGCACGAAGAGTACAAAGATTCCTTTCACAACCATTCCATGTGGCAGAACAGTTCACAGGTCTGCAAGGCGTGTTGGTAGATATTAAAGACACCATCAAGGGCTTTAGCATGATCATGGATGGTGAATTGGATCACTTGCCCGAAGCTGCTTTCAACCTCGTGGGAGATATTGATCAAGCGATAGCAAAAGGAGAAAAATTATTAGCTGAAGCTAAATAATTGAAACTATGTATTTAGAAATAATCACACCGGACGAAAACGTTTTTGAAGGAGAAGTAGATTCTGCTATGTTTCCTGGAAGCGATGGATCTTTTCAAGTTCTAAATGATCACGCACCTTTGGTCAGTTCAATTGGAAAAGGAGATGTGAAGATTGTAAAAATTCATGAAAAGAAAACTGAAGAGATACATTTCAGTATAGACGGTGGTGTAGTGGAGGTGCTAAACAACAAAATTTTGGTGCTGGCCGAGAAAATCGGAGAGTAAGGTCTGGCATAAAATATAGACTAAGCCATGAAATTGTTTCATGGCTTTTTTTGTGTCCAAACCTTTTCTGCAAGCTCATAATTTGTCAATAAGTTTATGAATTTTTTGTATCTTGTTGGCTAAGTATCTAATTTAATCGACTTCTAATTAGAATTACATGTCAGGCAAAACAGCATTGATCGTAGGTGCTACCGGATTGGTAGGTAGAGAGCTCTTAAACGTGCTTTTGGAGAATGATCATTACTCAAAAATATTGATTTTGGGGAGGAGTTCCCCAGGTGTGAAAGATAACCGAATTGAAGAGTTGTTGATCAACTTCGACGATCTGGCTAATTATAAAGATCAGATCACTGCGAATGATTACTATTGCTGTATTGGGACCACCATGGAAATGGCCAAGTCGAAAGAAGCATTCTATCGTGTGGATTTTACTTATACTTTGGAGTTGGCCAAAATGTCAATGGAAGATAGTCAGTGTGATCAGTTTCATATGGTTTCTTCTTATGGCGCCAATGCACAGTCTGGTTTATTCTACAACGCCGTAAAAGGACAAGTTGAAGATGCTCTGAAAGAACTTAACATAAGGGCATTACATATTTTTCAGCCCTCTTTACTTCTTGGGTACAGGCAGCATTTCAGACTTTGGGAGGAAATAGCCAAAATCGCCTCCGGTGTGCTTTCATTTTTTATCATTGGATCAAGATTAAAATTTTGGGCCATTGAAGGAAGTGAAGTCGCAAAATCCATGTTTTACGTAGCACTTAGCGGTGAGACTGGAATACACGTTCACAAGCCTCTAGAGATGAAAAGAATTGCACGCACCAAAGAATATAAAGGTGATAACAGTGTTACAGCGGACGTCTGAAGCGTCGGTCAAAATCAATCAAAAAGTAGTAGGGAAAATCGGGGCAGGACTAATGGTTCTGTTGGGAATTGAGGAGGAAGATGATCAGCAAGACATAGATTGGCTTGCAAAAAAAATTACTAACCTTCGAATATTCGATGACGAAAATGGTGTCATGAACAAAAGTGTGATGGATATCAATGGAGATATTTTGTTGATCAGCCAGTTTACCTTGCAGGCCAGTACCAAAAAAGGGAACCGCCCGTCTTACATTAAAGCAGCCAAGCCTGTAACTGCCATCCCGTTGTACGAGAAGTTGATTGCGGAGTTAGAGTTGGGGTTAGGTAAGCCTATTCAAACTGGCCAATTTGGTGCCGATATGAAGGTGTCCTTGACTAATGATGGGCCCGTAACTATTCTTTTAGATTCTAAAAACAAGCAATAATGACCATAGAAGAGGCACAGCAATTGGTAGATGACTGGATCAAAAAATATGGAGTTCGCTACTTTAGTGAACTAACTAACCTTGCCGTGCTTACAGAAGAAGTGGGTGAATTGGCTCGAATTATATCTCGCAAATATGGAGATCAGTCGTTCAAGCCGAAAGCAGAAGAAGGGGATTTAGGTGATGAAATGGCTGATGTGCTTTGGGTACTACTGTGTCTTGCCAATCAAACGGGTGTGGATCTTACTAAGGCTTTAGAAGATAATATCAAAAAGAAAACCAAGCGTGACTCTACTCGCCATAAGGAAAATAAGAAGCTTTGGAAACAGAAGCCTCCCGAAAATTAGTCATGGGAGTTCGAGCATTTTGATTCTTTTATTTCAAGGTACATTTAGGAGTGATGTATCCAGCGAACGCCACCGCTGATAGTCACATTTGTAATATTAGTTAGTTGATGCTAATTTTCTGAAAGAATGAGCACCTCACCTACCAAAGTTTTTCAGCCGAAAGTACTCACAAATTACTTGGATAGGTTCGAGGTTTTTGAATTGGACAATGAAATAAGACCTTTTCGAGTCTTGCCACTGGGAGTAGTACAAGTTTTTTTTCAACTGAATCTATCAGTTTACCATAGTACTTCGTTTACTGATGGTTGGACAAAACGTCCAGAAGCTTTTTTAGGCGGACCCTATAACCTTGGTTACACAATGGCTGCTGAAAAGGGAGTTGAGATGTTTTCATTGAAATTTTTACCAGGCCGTTATCGTTATTTTTTCCCGAACCCAATTGACGATTTTAAGAATAAGCTGATACCACTTTCAGACATATGGGGACAACAGGGCGAAGTCTTAATTGATAGAATATTTATGGCACGGAGTCATGAGGAAAGATGCGAGCTGTTGGAATCTTTTTTACTCAGGCACATGTACCATCTAAAATATTCACCAATTGAAGCGGCTGTGCAAACTGTAATTCAACGTAAGGGAATATGTAGAATCAAGGACCTCGCCGTGGCATCGAACCTTAGCACCTCACAATTTAGAAGTAGATTTATAGCAGAGGTAGGGCTTTCCCCAAAAGAATTTCAAAGGGTCATTAGAGTGGGAGCATTGGATGAGTATTATAATAGACACCCTAAAACCTCGTTTACACGATTGGCCTACAGGTTTCAATTTCACGATCAATCTCATTTCACAAGAGATTTCCAATCCATCACTGGGCAGACCCCAAAGAACTATTACTCATAGCAAGCGTTTTTTACAATTTTTTCTTGACTATGAACGCTTTCTTGCATGGAAGAATTAGCTGATACGTACTATGAAGAGTGTAATATTTTTTTTAACGATGAGTATTTTATGTTCTGAATCCTCGGCTTCACCGATCACGGTGAATGCCCAAGATACTGTTCGCTCCTCAGTTGTCATGTCCAATGACTTCGATTTTCTAATAGGAAAATGGAAAATAACCAACAAAATATTGAGGCAAAGACTAAGTGGAAATAATGAGTGGTCAGAATGGGTTGCCTATAGCCATTGCTGGAAAATTCTCGACGGATTTGGTAATATGGACGAGTTCGAAATGAAGTCAAGAGAAGGCAGAATATTCAAAGGCAATACGATTAGAACATATAGCCCAAGCCGTAAGGAGTGGACTTTGTATTGGGTAGATAGTTGGAACCCTGACTTGGGTATTACAGAGCAAACTAAAGGTTCCTTCAAAGATGGAGTAGGATTGTTTTATGGGCAAGAAGAGTTTAACGGAAAAACAGTGAAGCTTAGATTCACATGGAAGAGCCTGGATGAAAATAGGGCCTATTGGGATCAAGCCTATTATGATGAAGAAAATGGCAAATGGGAGATCAATTGGATAATGTCTTTTGATAGAATTAATGAATAATTATCGTTTCAAGGATGGATAGGCCACGGTTTTGTTACTCATTCTGATTTGTCCAAAACCCATTTCAATATTGTTTTGAATAGTTCTTCTTTTTTGAAGTCATTATGAGGCTCATGTTTAACGCCTTCCCATTGATGATAAGTAACGTCATCACCCGCTTTTTCTGTAAAGATCTTTGATGCATTAGCGGAGGTGATGGCATCTTCAGTGCCGTGGTAGATCAATAGTGGAATCTTGTTTTTGTGCGCATTTTCCAATGCCCATAGACCAGCCTGGTAACATTCTGTAAACATTCGGGTTGAGATTCTTCCATGAACTAAAGAGTCGTTTTTGTAGGCTTGATTTACCTGATCGTCGTTGGTTAGATGATTTATGTCTAACTGATTGGATTGTGTGAGCGAGGGAAGGACACCAGAGAAAAATTTGGCCAATTTGATTTGCCACTCGGCTGGCTCTTCTGCGAGTTCAAACCACGGTGAGGAAATAATAGCTCCTTGTAGTTCATTAGTGTTCTTTTGTAGAATATAATTGGCCACAATGTTGCCGCCTAAACTATGTCCGTAGAGAAAAATTGGCAAATCGTTGTACTCAGCCCTGGCGTACATCAGTAATTCCTCCACATCATCCAGAAGCATTTCGTGCGACGGAGTGTGTCCTCGTTTGCCTTCTGATT
Source organism: Reichenbachiella sp. (assembly GCF_039944555.1). Classification (GTDB taxonomy): domain Bacteria; phylum Bacteroidota; class Bacteroidia; order Cytophagales; family Cyclobacteriaceae; genus Reichenbachiella. The sequence continues at coordinate 302,419 of NZ_JBDUYN010000004.1, forward strand.
TACCATGGCCACGAAGGTCGATACCGAAAACTGAAACTTTTGAGGCATTCAGAAATTCTGCTACATGCTCGTATCGGCCCAAATGCTCGCCTAACCCATGAATTAGGCAAATGATAGATTTCGGCTCATTTACAAGCCACTCACGGCCGTTGAGAGAGGTGCCATCTTTGGCAGTTAGGATGAAACTTTCTACTTCCTCCATTCGGATCAGTTCTATTTTTTGTTGGCAAGATATACACCCACTAATACAATCCCAATACCAACGATCTGATATATATTGAGTGTTTCTCCGTCTACTATTCCCCAACCTATGGCAACAATTGGGATCACATAGGTCACGGAGCTGGCAAAAATCGGAGAAGCAGTTTTCACTAGTTTATTGAATATGACAAGTGCCACCGCAGTCCCAATAAGGGCAAGTGCAGATACATAGGCCATGCCTGATAAAAATTGAGGGTCCGTTCCTACTTTATCTAGAAAGTCGGTGGCCAGCAAGAGATATCCCAAGCTGATCGGACTTACCAAAGTGAATGATACAGCAGTGATATGCAAGGATCGAATATCCGATAGATAATGTTTGATCAGGTTGATACTTGTTCCATACATTACCGTGGCGGCTATTACAAATAGAGCATAAAGATTGACTCCGGATAGATCGAAATAAGCGCCTCCAAGCATAATGAATGAACACCCTATGAAACCAATAGCGATGCCAAACGAGTTTATGATTTTAATTTTGTGATGAAAGAATACCAGGCCGATCAACAGAACAAAAACAGGTGTCAATGAATTGATGACTCCGGTAATTGCACTTTCAAGCTGTGTTTGAGCTATCGCGAAGAGTATGGCAGGGAGTAGGCTACCAACGAACCCTACCAAAAACAAAACGGGCAGTTTTTTTCTTTCGACCTTCCTTAGTATCGGTAGGGCAAATGGCAATAGTCCCAGAAAAGCAATAAACATACGAAGAGTACCTACCTCTCCTGCAGAGAAAGTAAGTAAACTTTTTTTGATTAGAATAAATGAGCTACCCCAAACCAATGCCAGAACAACGAGTAATACCCAGGCGCCGAGGCCCGGAGAGCTTTGATTGTCGCTCATTGATTGACTAAATTATCTGCCTGAAAGATGTCCTCTATCTCATCCAGAATCTGCATGGTGTCTTCATATGTAGGAGATTCAACGAGGCGGGCACGGAATGGCTTAAACCCCGGGATACCACGAAAATAGTTTGTATAATGTCGACGCATTTCGAAAATGCCTTTTTTGTCACCCTTCCACTCTATAGAGAATTTGAGGTGGCTTTTTACCGCGTCCATCCTTTCGGAAAGTGTTGGAGGAGCTAATTCCTCACCGGTCTTAAAGAAATGTTTGACCTGGTTGAAAATCCATGGATTACCAATAGCAGCTCTTCCTATCATAATACCATCCACACCGTATTCCTCTCGATACAACTTCGCTTTTTGAGGCGAGTCGATGTCGCCATTTCCAAAGATCGGAATATGGATGTCTGGATGGTTTTTGACTTCTGCAATTGGATTCCAGTCAGCTTCCCCCTTGTACATTTGCTGACGGGTTCGACCATGGATGCTTAACGCCTTTATTCCCACGTCCTGCAATCTCTTTGCTACCTCTACGATTTGTATCGTGTTGTGATCCCAACCTAATCTCGTTTTTACTGTTACTGGTTTTTTTACACGATTGACGATCTCCTCGGTCATTTTTTGCATCTTAGGGAGATCAAGTAATATTCCTGCTCCAGCTCCTTTACATGCTACTTTTTTTACCGGGCAGCCATAGTTGATGTCTACCAGTTCGGGATCGGCTTCTTCTGCGATCGCGGCGGCTTCTCGCATCGACTCTATCTTTTCTCCAAAGATTTGAATGCCAATGGGGCGTTCATAGTCATAGATGTCCAGTTTTTGAATGCTCTTTGCGGCATCCCGAATCAATGCCTCAGATGAAATAAACTCAGTATACATCAGATCAGCCCCATTTTCCTTGCAGACTGCTCTGAATGGAGGGTCACTCACGTCCTCCATAGGAGCTAGCAACAATGGGAACTCCCCTAATTCTATATCGCCAATTTTTACCATCTTGCTTTATTTGAGCATTCGAATAGTTCTTTTTGTTTATTCAGAATATCCGATCATTTTTGCTGCAAATTTAATCTTTTTATGTCCAATTCACCAGAAAGCTCACGAAGCCCGTTATCGTTATTGCTGATACTCATTTTGCTCAGCATGGGGACTTATCTTATAGCCCCTGCCATCTTTATGGCAATTGGTGTTGAAGTATTAGGCATCACAGTCGAAGAATTTATGAGCCAGATCGGCATGGAGGATCCGGAGCCTTCTCTTCAGCTCACACTGGTCATAATTCAAGCCGGAGCATCCATCTTGAGTTTTATACTCGTTCCTGCCTTTTTTATTAAAAAATATGAGTCCAGTTCACTTTCAGAGTATTTTCATTCCAAATCACTTGCAATCAACGCTACTGTCATTACATTGGGTTTAACCCTTGCCCTCATGGTTGTCAATAGTTTGCTCATTGAGTGGAACCTAAGTTTTGAATTTCCAGATGCAGTTGCAGCCACCTTCGATCATTTGGAAGAGCAAGGCAGGCTTATGACTGAATTCTTAACAGATTTTTATTCGCTACCCTATTTTTTGTTGGTAATGATTGTGGTGGCAGTAGTACCTGCAATCGGGGAGGAACTTCTCTTTAGAGGACTCATTCAAAAATATTTGCACAGCATATGGGGTAACCCCCATGTCGCTATTTGGGCGACCGCCTTTTTTTTCAGCGCTTTTCACTTGCAGTTTTACGGATTTTTTCCAAGGATGGCCTTAGGCGCTTTTTTTGGTTACCTGTTTTATTTCTCGGGGAACCTTTGGTATGCCTCGATTGCTCATTTGATCAATAATGGATTCACTTTACTCATGATTTATTTATTTCAACTAGGCATGGTGGAGTATGATGTTGAAAGTACGGAGACCTTATCAATTTGGGTTGCTCTTGGCTTTGTGATTATTGGAGGTATTCTGTTTGTATTGTTCAAAAAACAATTTCATATTACAGGTAATTTGAAAAATGAGTAACTGGCAAAAAGTATTTTCGGATAAGAACGAATACCGCGCAGAGATTGTCATAGCCGTGCTACAGGAATCGGGTTTACAACCTGTACTGGTCAACAAGAAGGATGCTGCTTACCAGTTTGGTCATTTTGAAGTGTTGGTTGCACCTGATCATGTGCTTAGAGCAATTAAGATTATAGAGAATGACATCGAGTTCAAGTAAGTTTTCAGATCTGGCCAAGCGGCTGGTCACAGGGGTAATTGGTGCGTTCTTTGTTTTGTTTGCCATCGCCTATCACGAATATGGCTTCTTTGGTGTCTTCCTATTTTTATGCATTCTTACTCAGTGGGAATTTTACAAACTCATTATAGCGAATGGCATAGTTCCACTTAGAACCTTTGGAACAATCATGGGTGTCATTTTATTCACTATGATATATCTGGTAGAGAAAGAAACCATCAGCTTTGATGCCTTTTTTATGATATTGCCCTTTAGCTCGTGTATCTTTTTTATCAAATTATATAAGAAGGATGAAAAGAAACCCTTTACCAATATTGCTTTCACCTTTTTAGGCATTATATACGTAGCGCTTCCATTTTCACTGTTGAGTGTAGCGGCATTTATATTAGACAGGTATAGTTATCAAATTATAATCGGCATATTTCTTATCCTCTGGGCCAGCGATACGGGAGCGTATTTCGCCGGTATTCAGTTTGGAAAAAGAAAACTTTTTGAAAGGGTTTCTCCAAAAAAATCTTGGGAAGGGAGTGTTGGAGGAGCTATACTTTCTCTGGCCTTTGCTATTGGAGTTTCTTATTATTTCACTGACCTAGCTCTATGGCATTGGTTAGTGATATCGGTGATTACAGTTATTGCTGGTACATATGGGGATTTGGTTGAATCACTGTTCAAAAGAAGCATGGATATCAAAGACTCAGGACGAAAATTGCCTGGCCATGGTGGTTTTCTGGATCGTTTTGATGGTTTATTGTTGTCCATTCCCTTCATCATCATATTCTTGAAGTTTTTTGTGCAAGAATGATCGATTGTTGGGGTTAAGTCCTGTTTTCATTGGATGAATGTGTAATTTTGCCTACCTAAAAATGACAACACACAAACGCTTAAAATGGGATATATAGAACCGGCTCCAATTAAGGATAAAGAAAATCCTTTTGAGTCAATGATGTCGAGATTTCATATCGCGGCACAAGCACTAGGTCTTGACGACGAAATTTACAATGTACTTAAGTCTCCATATAAGCAGGCGATCGTTTCGTTGCCTGTCACCATGGATGACGGTTCCATTAAAGTTTTCGAAGGGTATCGCGTGATTCACTCAAATATTCTTGGACCATCTAAGGGTGGTGTGAGATTTGACATGGGAGTGAATCTGGATGAGGTCAAGGCACTTGCGGCCTGGATGACCTGGAAATGCGCAGTGGTTGATATTCCTTATGGCGGTGCCAAAGGCGGTATTCGATGTAATCCCCGTGAAATGTCTCCCGGTGAAATTGAAAGATTGACGAGGGCATACACACAAAATATGCATGAGATTTTTGGACCCGACAGAGACATTCCTGCTCCGGATATGGGTACAGGACCAAGAGAAATGGCCTGGATGATGGATGAATATTCAAGAGCTCAGGGTATGACCGTGAATGCCGTAGTTACCGGTAAGCCAATTGTACTTGGAGGTTCTTTAGGAAGAACTGAGGCCACCGGACGTGGTGTGATGATCTCTGCGCTTGCCGCGATGGAAAAAATGAAGATTAACCCTTTTAATGCCAAATGTGCCATTCAGGGATTTGGCAATGTTGGGTCTTGGGCAGGAAAGCTGCTTGAAGAACGAGGGGTTAGTGTAGTTGCGATAAGCGATGTTTCCGGTGCCTATTACAATGATGGCGGAATAAATATGTCTGAGGCGATAGAATATAGAAACAATAACAATGGGCAATTAGAAGGACTCCCGGGAGCAGAAAAAATCGATCCGGATGAATTGTTATTGTTGGAAGTGGATGTGTTGATTCCTGCAGCCAAGGAAGATGTTATCACCTTCGACAATGCAGGTAAAATTAAAGCCAAGCTCATTGTAGAAGGAGCTAACGGCCCTACATCTGCACGTGCAGATGCAATCTTGCAAGAGAACGACGTATTAGCGGTGCCAGATATTCTAGCTAATGCTGGTGGTGTGACCGTTTCATATTTCGAATGGGTACAAAACAGACTAGGGTACAAATGGACTCGTGAGAGGGTAAACCGCAGATCTGACAGGATCATGAAAACATCTTTTAATAAGGTGTATGAAATATCTCAGGAATATAAAGTATCATTGAGGATAGCTGCATATATCGTGGCTATCGAAAAGGTATCGACAACATATAAATACAGAGGAGGGTTCTAAAAACCCTCCCTTTTTCATTATTATGACCATTCACAAAGAAGGATACAAAATTCTCTTCGTACTGTTGTGTGTTCTGGCTTTAGCTAATTATGCAGTAAGATATTTTCTACCTGTCAATGAGTTGGCTCAGCAACTAGCCCTGATCGCCAGCTTGATTATTTACCTTCTGGTATTACAGTTCTTCAGAAACCCAAAAGTCAGTGTAAATGTGGATCAAAATTTGATTTTGGCCCCTGCTGATGGTAAAGTAGTGGTGATCGAAGACACTGAAGAATCAGAGTACTTTAAGTCAGAACGAAAGCAAATTTCCATATTCATGTCACCATTGAATGTGCATGTTTGTAGAACACCGGTAGGAGGACTGGTTAAGTATTTCAAATATCATGCGGGGAAGTACCTGGTGGCCTGGCATCCAAAGTCGAGTACGGAAAATGAGCGAACGACTTTGGTGGTAGAGTTGGCCAACGGAGTAGAGATTCTGGTTCGTCAAATAGCTGGAGCCGTAGCTCGAAGGATCAAATGGTATGTGGCTGAAGATCAGAAATTGATGCAGGGTCAGGAATATGGATTCATAAAGTTCGGTTCTAGGCTGGATGTATTCTTACCCGTGGATGCAGAAATAAATGTGAACATTGGAGATGTTACCAAGGGTGGCAGGACTGTGATTGCTACATTGAATTAGAAGCACTTTCTCAATCAAATCTTCCAAATTGGTGTTCTTAATTTAATAGTAAATTAAGACAAATTCTTCAAGACCACCACTTCCCTATCGGTCAGGTTTCTCCATTTTCCCTTTGGCAAGTCCTTTTTGGTAAGTGGACCATACATGGTTCTATCTAGTTTGATGACTTCATATTCGAAATGCTCGAATATTCTTCTGACGATTCTGTTTTTACCCACGTGGACTTGCACACCAATAGATTTTTTGTCACTGGATAAAATGGCAATTTCATCCACTTTTACATCCCCATCTTCGAGTGTAATACCTTGAGAGATTTGCTCAAAGTGGTAAGCGGTGAGTGGTTTATCCAACTCAACCTGATAAATCTTTTTGATTTGATAGGAAGGGTGTGTGAGTTTTTGAGAGAGGTCCCCATCATTGGTAAATAACAGTAACCCGGTTGTGTTTCTATCTAGTCGACCAACGGGGTATATCCTGGATTCGGAGGCTCCTTTGATCAGTTGCATGACCGTCTTTCGGTTCTCGGGGTCCTCCATGGTCGTAATGTAGTCTTTTGGTTTGTTGATTAGGATGTAAGCATAGTTCTGCGGTTTGATCACTTTACCGTTGAATTTTACCACATCACCGTGCTCAACCTTTGTGCCTAATTCGGTTACTACATTGTCGTTGATTTTGATTTTCCCTTCAACGATCAATAGATCTGCATCACGTCTGGAACAAATGCCTGCATTCGATATAAACTTGTTTAATCGAGCGGGATACGTTAGTGTCTCAAGTTTTTGAGCAGGTTTATTTGGGCCTTTTGGATTTGTTCTCTTTCGCATGATGACTTTGGTTCCTGCAAAAGTATTGAAAAGAGACGAATGACTTGAAGACACTCTATTCTTTCTCTTCGCCTATCTCGTTTTCTTTCTGCTCGAAGTCCTTGAGGGTAGGTAATTCATTGAGGTCATTAATGCCAAAGTAGTCAATGAAATTTTGACTGGTACCGTAGATGATTGGACGTCCTACGGCCTCTGATTTGCCTTTGATTTCGATAAGTTCTTTTTCCAACAACTTCTGAACGGCATAGTCACAGTTTACACCACGTATTTGCTCCATTTCTCCTTTGGTAATGGGCTGTCTGTAAGCGATAATGGATAAGGTTTCCAAAGAGGAGTTCGACAGTCTTTTTTTGGACTGTTGTTTGAGCAAAATACCAATACTTGCCTGATAGGCCGGTTTGGTCAGAAACTGAAAGCCACCACCGCTGAGTATGGGTTCAAAGGAATACTCATCACTTTTATACTTTTCTTGTAATTTGGCAATGGCATCGTGGATGTCGGAGAGAGGTACTTCAGCTTCGAACATTTCGGTAAGACAATCTTTGATTTCCTGGTCTGCAATAGGCTTTTGCGAACAAAAAATCAGTGCTTCGATATGATTAGCAAGATAATCCAACTAGCTGCTTTGCTTCAGTTTTGAATCAATGGAAAGCGTGGTATGCGGTACCGCACGCAACCTCTCCTTGCTTATCAACTTACCACTTTCTTTACAAATGCCGTAAGTGCCATTTTTGATTCGTATCAAGGCATTCTCCAGGTTGGTGATAAATTTTTGTTGCCTTGCGGCTAGCTGATTAAGGCTTTCTTTTTCGGCAGTGTCTGCACCATCTTCTAGGGTTTTGACATTTCCAAAAGTGCTATCTGTACCTGAATCACCACTTCTTGTCAAAGACTCCTTGATGTATTTCAATTCACTTTTTGCTTTTTCAAGTTTTCCGTTGATAAGCTCTTCAAATTCAGCTAGCTCTTCTTGGGAATATCTTGTTTTCTCTCCATTGCTCATATTTGTAGCATTTTAATCCAAGAATATTTGCGCTAATCTACTTCAACGCTTTTAAAAACAAAAGGAAAAAATGTAGTCACACAAAATATTTAGTTACATGCCATTTGGTTAGATTAGCTAACGACATTTAAACGCAACCAAACGATGAAAAAGTGTAAATTATTTTTTCTATTTCTAGTTTTTTTTACTCTCAACAATTTCTTGCTTGAAGCTCAGAATATTAAAACTAATGGAAAGCCAACTCTAGTTATTCACGGAGGAGCGGGAACCATACTGAAAGAAAACATGACGCCAGAATCAGAGCAGGCTTATCATGCCAAACTAAAAGAAGCGCTTAATGCCGGGCATGAAATCTTGGATAGTGGTGGGACATCTGAAGAGGCTGTGATTGCGGCCGTCATAGTCATGGAAAATTCACCACTATTTAATGCCGGTAAAGGGGCAGTCTTTACCAGCGAAGGTACAAATGAGATGGATGCCTCTATAATGAATGGCGGCGATGGCTCTGCCGGGGCAGTGGCAGGAATCAAAACTGTAAAGAATCCAATTCTTGCCGCTCAGGTGGTAAAAAACAATTCAGTACATGTAATGATGTCAGGATCTGGTGCTGAGTCATTTGCCAGAGATAGCGGTTTGGAACTCGTTGAACCCTCATATTTTTACACTGAAAGAAGAAAGAAGCAACTAGAAAAATTGCAAAAAGCCGAAAAAGTGAAGGAAGAAGGCAGTATCAATAAATGGAAGGATTATAAATATGGTACCGTCGGAGCTGTTGCGCTAGATAAGGATGGTAATATAAGCGCAGCTACCTCTACAGGAGGGATGACGAATAAAAAATATGGCCGAATTGGAGACTCTCCTGTGATCGGAGCAGGAACTTTTGCCAACCAAATTTGTGGAGTTTCTGGGACCGGTCATGGTGAATATTTCATAAGAAATGTGGTAGCCTACGACATAGCAGCCCGCATGGAATATAAAAGTGTATCGCTTAGTAAGGCTACCGAAGAGGTCATCATGAATAAGCTAAAAGCAATCAACGGAGGCGGTGGAGTGATAGCACTCGATGCAGACGGCAACATATCTATGACATTCAATACTGCAGGAATGTACCGAGGATACATTCAGAAGAAGCAAAAAGCAAAAACCTTTATTTTCAATGTGGAAGACTAGGCAGTCCTGTCTCTTCATTCAGACAGCTAACTTATAGGCTTAAGCTAAATGTGTTGGGTTTTATTCCCTCTTTACCAATACAACCAAATCAATAGCAATAAGGGCTCTAATCTACCCACCAATCAGGCTTAACATTTGTTAAATATCCTCTTGGGGGTACAGAAGCAAGGGTGCAATTGAAACATTCCGGCGGCGGTCGCGCATCACATCCTGCTTGCATCCATGCCGGATAAGGAATTACAAAATCAAGCATCTCTGGTGAAAATATCCATCGAAACACGTTTTGGTTGGCAACCTCAAAGTAGCCAAAAACCGGAAAGTTATGATCTACTGGATAAAAGTTGGTCGATGCGTTATATGGCGGGGGCGCAAATAGTTGAGATTGTTCCTCTTGGGCTTGCAAGTCCTCCCTAAACTGGTAAAAATCTTTTGAGACCGAATGTTGGTTAACTAATAATGAGATCCCTTCAGGAAGCCATTGGTGGCCTACATCAAAAAACATTAATTCATAGTCCAGCTCTGGCTGCATATGGTCAGTCAGTGTAATTTGTGAATGGTCGTAGATTGTAGTCATCCAACATTTCCGAACAGGGGAAGAATTATCCCTATTGTTTAAAGCGAGGTACCCATAAGTAGTGGTAAAATCCCAGACGTTATAAGTGACTTCATCTGAACTTACACCTGGATCTAATTTGTACTTCAGTAATAGCCCATCTACATCCGTAATCGTAGTTTCGTCTTCAAGTAGTTGCCGCCTTACGATCTGCTCGGTAATTAATTGGCCGGGAGTCGTCGGTGCAGGCACCGATTCAAATTCTGATTCATAGCGCCTGCCATCTCCAAGTACAATTTGCAATTGATACATGCGGTCTGGTTGGATTCTAAAATCATTGTCCTCCAAAACATAAACACCAGGTCTAAGATTGATGCTCCAATCCGTGTAGTCCCAACAATTACCGGTGTCATCGACCAGTTTCACCTCGGCATAAACAACTGGTCGATCCAGTACGTTAGTTACGGGAGACGTCATTTTCAATCGGACCTCAAAGTTGCGTGCATCCATGGGTAAGGAGGCGGCATCATTGTATGAAATATTTGTAATGAATCCTTCTACAATCAAGGCCTGTTGTTCATCTTCACTCTCAAAACTGAAATTTTCTACACAGCTAAGAAATAACAATTGCACCAATAGGATTAAGGTTAAATTATATTTCATCAAAGGTATATTGGGTAAGGTGAAACACGATTTTGCAATATCGACCGGATGCCAATCCGAACCGAGGAGCAGCGAGTTGTTTTATCACTTGAATAAACCTCGACATCTCTGAATCGGCAGGTTCTAAATAGTTGCATCCAATCATTCTATTTCTAAAATGTGTGAAAATAGGTTTCCTGAATCATTTAAATCTAGCCATCCATTGGTACCCCAAAAGAGCACATAGTCTCCATCGTTTAGATTATTTGGCTCACCAGCTCGCCAGTTAGTATAGTCAACCAGTTCACCCGTGACCCATTCGAAATCACCTTCGGTATTTGAGTCATGAAGTCCTATCCATACAATGCCTTCGCCAATGATGTTTAGAATAAACTGATTTTCTTCTTCTGATGTAATTGTGACAAGATGACCATGCCGGTTGGCCAAGTCGTTCGCGTTCGTCCATGAGGTACGCGCATCAGAAATATAATATAAGTGATCATTAAAATTGCCGACATAGTCGTATCCCTCGATGTTAAAATCTCTACTACAATCACATTCAATTGAACCGCCTGAGATTGTGCGGACGCCTTCAAAGTACGAGCCGTCAATTGACGTCAGCCCAACGTAGTCATAGCATCTCATGGAGTCGAGCCATTGGGTGTATTGTGCTTTTGTTTTGCATCCCACAAATTCATATGTTCTTATATCTTGCCCGTCTTCGTGAGTGTATTGGCACTTTAGTGCCAAATCATCGTACGATGAATAATCCTTGCTTTCAAATCGTTCGCAAAACATATTTTCTTCAGAAGTAAAGAATTCTTCATCTGATTCTTCGACCGTATCAAGGCAGGAAACAAAAAGTCCGAATATAAGATAGGGCACACTTTTCATAATTGGATTTTTGTTCAAAAATAAGTAATGTCCTTTTTGTAGCACTTAGCAGATTGCAATTTTTAAAAATTATCAACGGCAATGGTAAAGCGAATACTTCATATGCCATACAAATTCTAACTTTTAATTGATGTAACCAAAGAATATCTGGCATCGATTTATCAAGAGTGAACGAGTAAACGCTTTTAAGAATTGACGATGACGGCTATGCCGCCCATCCTTCTCTGTCCAAACTTCTATACTGAATAGCTTCAGCCAAATGCTCAATCTGAATGTCTTCTTTGCCAGCCAGGTCGGCAATGGTTCGTGCCACTTTGAGTATTCGATCATAAGCCCTTGCGGAAAGGCCTAATTTTTCCATAGCCGTTTTGAGGAGATTTTTTCCAGCTGAGTTGATCTGACATATTGATTTTACCATTTGAGAATTCATCATGGCATTATTAAATATTTCAGGATGATCTTTGAATCGCTCTTGCTGGACCATACGAGCTTCAATCACTCTTTCTCGAATGATCTCACTGCTTTCAGTCTTCCTATCCTCAGTAAGCTGATCAAATGAAACGGGAGTAACTTCTACATGCAGATCTATACGATCCAGTAATGGTCCACTGACCTTGTTCAGATACTTTTGGACTACTCCAGGCGCGCAAACGCATTCCTTTTCAGGATGGTTGTAGTATCCGCAGGGGCAAGGATTCATACTGGCAATTAGCATAAAGTTGGCTGGAAACTCAATAGATATTTTTGCTCTCGAGATCGTTACCTTTCGTTCTTCTAAAGGCTGACGCATCACCTCCAAAACCGCTCGCTTAAACTCGGGTAGTTCATCGAGAAATAATACACCATTGTTGGCCAAAGAAATTTCTCCGGGCTGTGGTATACCCCCTCCTCCAACCAAGGCAACATCACTTATAGTATGATGGGGGGAGCGAAATGGCCTTGTAGTAATAAGAGATGAATTTTCCTTTAGATGACCGGCCACAGAATGAATTTTAGTGGTCTCGAGCGATTCTTGCAACGAAATAGGAGGTAGAATAGACGGAAGCCGTTTGGCTAACATAGTTTTGCCCGCTCCTGGCGGACCTATCATAATAACATTGTGCCCTCCGGCTGCTGCTATTTCAAGTGATCTCTTAATATTCTCTTGTCCTTGTACATTGGCGAAGTCAGCGGCATATTCATTGACATATGTTTGGAACATATCTCTAGTATCATATGTTGTAGGTTGTATTTTGGTCTTCCCCGAAAGATGGTCTACGGCTTCCTGGAAGTTTTCAACACCGATTATTTCCAAGTTGTCTACAATGGCTGCTTCGGAGGCATTCTCTTTAGGTAAAACAAAAGACTTAAAACCTTGTTTACGCGCCTCTATGGCAATAGGTAGAGCTCCTTTGATTGGGCGAATGGTTCCATCCAAAGACAATTCTCCCATAATGATTGAAGTATCGAGCCCTTCAAGTTCATGTTGGCCGGATGCATTGAGAATACCAAGAGCGATTGGTAGATCATAAGAAGAGCCTTCTTTTTTGATATCGGCTGGGGCCAAGTTTATTATCACTTTTTGTCTTGGCATGAAGTAACCATTTTGTTTGAGTGCAGATTCGACCCTCTGTTCGCTTTCTTTCACTGCAGAATCTGGTAGTCCCACCATGTAAAATTTGGTACCTGCGATTACGTTGGCCTCAATAGTAATAATATGTGCGTCTACTCCATAAACAGCACTCCCGAAAGTTTTGGATAGCATTTAAGTTGATCGTCCAATAAGTGAATGAATTGATTTAGAACTATTCTTCCTTGGGTTGTTGCGGGGTGTCAGTTGGCTTTTCTATCTGGGTTTCAGCTTGCAATGATGTTTCTTTGCTGTTGGCTTTGTCGTATAGTTTGGCTTTAAGGTCGGTGATTTCATTTTCCAATGTCTTTATTTTTCTTCTTTTTGCTGCCAGATGAATATTTTCGACAATTATTTCAGTGATAAATAGGATGGATCCAATAGCACCCATCTGCAGAACAAATCGTATTAATCCGGTCCAGGTGTTTATCCAATCCCAATCCCAATGAAGAACGATTTTTTCATAGTAGAACGCAATGAAGGCAGAAAAGACAAAATAAAAAATGTATATGCCGTAGAAAATGGATTTGAATTTTTTCATGCGTACTAGCGTTCTGTTTCTTGTAGCTGGTTAATAAAATATGCCAATTATTTGACCGCCACTGACGAGTATATTGTAATTGGGAGACTAATTTAAATATTAAATTAATTTTAATCTATCAAAGAACCCTATTCATTTTTCAGGTTTTGAATTATTACTGACTAAACGGAGGTAAATCTACCCAATGGGGCATTTAATCTGAAATGCGTGGAAATCAGAGCGCAATATTTTATATTGCATATTGAGAAAAATAATATCCATTTTGGTAGAATCAATTGAGACGAGGTGTCAGCAGCCGCGTCTTTAGTTGAACTTGCCAATGGTAAACGTAATGCAGCATGAAAGAGATTAATAAACTAGTCGACCTGGTCACCCATGGTCTAAAAAGCAATTTCGATGTAATTAACCTGACTGGTGACGTTGAAAATCCTGGAAAAGAACAACTACTTTATAACGGCGTTTTACGAGGCGATTTTCCTACAGATGAAAGTGCCGCCCAAGGGATGTACGGATCTGATATTTATGACCAGCGATTTAGAATGCTTAAGTCAAGGCTGAGGCATAAACTTTACGACTTACTTTATCATATCAATTTTGATGATCCTGGATTTGATCATACCACCCAGGTGGAGTTAGAATGCGAAGAATATGTACACAAAGCTCATATCCTCTATAAATTGGGTGAGTATGCGATGTCGGAAAAGCAACTCAATAAGTGCATAACATTAGCAGAAGAAAATCAAATCACCTCAGCTCTGCTCGCGGCTTACGAACTGAAAAGTGATATATTATCTTATGAATGCAAGCCGACTGATTTTGATATTGCAACTAAAAAGATAAATGACCTTAGAAAGCTTGACCTGGAAGAAAGAAAGAACCAGGATCTATTTTTGAGAATCAGAATGTTGATGTCTAAATCAATACATTCAAGAAATACTTGTCATGATCATTTAAAAGAAGCCATCAGTCTAACTGATAAATCATGGAAATCAACTCAGTCGATTAATATTTTTCTAAATTCTTACCAATTAAAAGTCTGGCTGTTTTTACTGAATCAGGATTATCCGGGCTTGTACAAATTTACTCAGGGAGCAGCCAAAGTTGTGGATATGGCTAAGGTTGATGTTAGAAGGTTTGACCTCGGCTATAACAGTTATCTAGCAAGCAGAGCTCTACTTGCTGCTGAGAAATATAAAGAGGGGTACAAAGAGGCCAAAGCTGGCTATAAGTTTATTGATAAGTCCACAGAGCGATGGTTTGATCATTCTGAAACAGATTTTCTTCTGGCCATGCACAATCAGGACTATAAGCATGCCAAATCTGTTCTGGAGGACGTGTTAAGAAATCCGAATTATTCGAGAGCTGCTGAGAGCACTATGAGTAGGTGGAAGGTGTTTAGAATCTATCTCAATTTTGCTACTCCTAATAAGGATATGCTCAAACGAGTTCGTTTCTCGGATGTGTATGAAGCGGCAGATTATTATTATATCGAATCCAAAGGCTATTACTTTACTTTACCTCTTCTGGAATTCATTCACCATATAAATAAGGACAGGATCGATTTGGCAATCAATAAGCTTGATGAAGTAGAGAATTACTTCTTTAAGTACCTTAATGAGCCCGGTAAAAACCCTCGTGAAAAGCAATTTTATAAAATGCTCAAAATGTTAAAAACGTTTGGATTTAACGTTGAGAAAACACGAATCAAAACTAATAAGTATCATGAGAAAATGAGAGAGAAAATGGAGTACCCTCCGTTCTCTGATTTTGAAATCATACCCTATGAACATCTATGGGAGATCGTGTTGAAAACAGTGGGTAAGGCTAAGGTGACAGTTTCTTAGTGAGGTAATTTTTCTCGTAGTAACGACACATAAGAGTAATCGCGCAACTTGAGCATTTCGGTTTTCGAGCAATGCAAACATATCTGCCGTGCAAGATTAACCAGTGATGTGCTTTTGGGATATGCTCTTCGGGAATGTACTTAACGAGTTGTTTTTCAACCTCCAGAGGTGTTTTAGCAGATTGTGTAACCAAACCAAGACGTTTTGATACTCTGAATACATGAGTGTCCACTGCCATTGTGGGTTGATTAAATACCACAGATGCTATTACGTTAGCCGTCTTTCGACCTACACCAGGTAATTTTTGGAGATCATTTAAATCGGCCGGAACTTCGGAGTTAAATTCTTCCACCAGCATCTTAGCCATTCCGAGCAAATGCTTTGTCTTATTATTTGGGTAGGAAATGCTCCGAATGTAAGGAAAGAGCTCATCAAAATTAGAAGCAGCAAGAGTTTCCGGAGTAGGGAAGGACTCGAAAATGGCTGGAGTCACAATATTAACACGCTTATCTGTACATTGGGCGCTGAGTGCTACAGCTACAATGAGTTGATAAGGGTTTTCATAATGAAGCTCAGTTTCAGCTTCCGGGTTTTCTCGACTGAAGTAATCTATAAATAACTGAAAGCGCTCTTTTTTATTCATGACTCGAATCTACAAAAAGAGCTGCAATAGTTTAACCTTGTTTCAAATCTTGACTAAGAGCCAACTGGATAATTTGAAGAAAAATTGAATATTTTGTCCAGACAGAAGTCTGCTGGATCGAAAAACAATCCATCAAGGAGTGAGCTATCCAATTTCAGGTCAAAAAATTTGGCTTCGAGTTCAGAGTCGCAGACTAGTGCGTTTTCAATGTCGGTTTTTTCGTTGTCAGTAGATTCTCCATAAATATATCGGAGAAGGTCATTTTCGGTAAAAGTGGTGATCATAGGCGATGTTCAATTTTTGCATTTTTTTACGCAAATTGATCAAGGCATATCTCATCCTACCGAGGGCTGTGTTGATACTGACGTCAGTGGACTCTGCAATGTCTTGAAAACTCATTTGCATATAGTGTCTCATTATTAAAACTTCTTTTTGTACTTCGGGCAATTCTTGTACAAGCTTCTTTAATAACGCATTAGTATCTTGTTTGATTTGGACAGACTCTACAGAGTCTTCCGCAAAAGCAAGCGTATTAAATACCCCGCTTCCATCTTCCATTACAATCGTTGGGTAGCGCTTGTCCTTTCTAAAGAAGTCAATCGCCAAATTGTGCGCAATGCGCAACACCCATGGTAGAAATTTGCCCTCTTCATTGTATTTACCTGATTTGACAGTCTTAATTACCTTGATAAATGTTTCCTGAAGCAAATCCTCAGCAACATACTTATCTTTAACAATCAAGTAAATAGTAGTGAAAACACGAGACTTATGCCGAGCCACCAACTCTTCAAATGCCTCTTCGCTACCGTTTTTGTAATGTGATACTAATAAGCTATCACTAACACCAAAATTATTCATCTGTTTAACACTTTTGTTTAACGTACATGTCTAATCCATATTGTCGTGTTTGGTTAAAGAAATGAGTTAAAATAGAAAGGCGCATCTCAAATGTACTCAAACCATGACGACTTATGAAAGAAAAATCTTATGAAAGTTCTATTTTTTATAAATATACTTCTATAAAATTCGATCAAAGTAGGAGTACTTTCGATTAATAAGACAATAATGGAACTGTAATACCCCTAATGGAGTTTATATCAAAAGTCAAAAAAATAATATGAAACCGACATGAATGGCTACCTATTCACAGGAGAGCTATTAAGTCATGGAGGTTCCATGTGACCGAAAAAAATAATTATAGAAACATGAAAGCAATCTGGAACGGACAAGTATTAGCAGAAAGCGATGACACGCTTGTTGTTGAAAACAATCACTATTTCCCCTCTTCATCCATAAATAAAGAGTTTTTCAAAGAAAGTGCCACACATACTACTTGTCCCTGGAAGGGAGTAGCAAGCTACTATTCTGTAGAGGTTGGTGGAGAAACCAATGCAGATGCAGCTTGGTACTATCCATCTGCTTCTGATTTGGCCAAAAACATTGAAGGTTATGTGGCTTTCTGGAAAGGCGTTGAAGTAGTAGAATAACTATTCCGAATAAGCTCGTTTTATCGGCGAGGTATGAATTGGGCTGTCTATCTTTGTGACCTCACAAAAATAAACAGCTCATAGTGTCTACATTTTCAGCATTAGGTATTTCTAAATCATTGGTCAAAGGTTTGAATGAATTGGGAATCAAGACCCCATCGGAAATTCAGGAAAGGGCCATTCCGGTGCTTGTTCAGGGGCAGACGGATTTTATTGGCCAGGCACAGACCGGCACTGGAAAAACTGCTGCTTTTGGATTGCCATTATTGGAACTTGTTGATTCAAAGGAAGAAAATATTCAGGCCTTAATCCTGGCTCCCACACGTGAGTTATGTCAGCAAATTGCAAAGCAGCTGTTTAAATTCACCAAATATTCTGATAAGATATATACCGAGGCTGTTTTTGGGGGGGCGAAAATAGAAGAACAAATAAACAGGCTAAGAAGGCCAACTCAAATTCTTGTTGCTACGCCAGGGCGCCTTGTGGATTTACTTCAGCGAAAAGCCTTGTCACTGGACCGCGTGCAAACCGTGGTGCTGGATGAAGCGGATGAGATGCTCAGTATGGGGTTCAAGCAGGATCTCAATAGAATCTTGGACAAGACCGCCGTCACGAGCAATAAATGGCTTTTTTCAGCCACCATGCCAGAAGGTGTGAAAAAAATGATTCGTACCTATCTTTCTCAGAACGCGGAGCGGGTTGAGCTAAAAAAGAAAGGTGCAAATGAGAATATTGAATACCAATATGTGGTTTGCAATCCCCAAGACAAGGTCAAAGTATTACTTTCTTTTCTTCGTTCGCAAGGTGAAAACAGAGGTTTGATTTTTTGCAATACAAAGGCCGCCGCGAAAACGTTAAGTAAACAGTTGCAATCCAAGAACATAGCAACAGATGCACTTGAGGGTGACATGAAGCAAAAGGAGCGAGACAAAGTTATGCGAGCATTTAAAAATGAAAGCTTGCAAATTCTGGTTTCCACAGATGTCGCTGCGCGAGGAATAGATGTAAAAGGATTGGCTTACGTGGTACACTATCAGGTACCCGAGCATCTTGAGTATTTCACTCACAGGAGTGGACGAACTGGAAGGGCTGGCGCCAACGGATTGTCACTTTGCCTGGTGTCAGATGCTGAAGTAATGCGCATTAGATTTTATGAACAAAATCTAAAAATTAAAATGACCCGAATTAAAGATTGATGAAGCCGGCGACTTATTGGATTGATCATCTTGGTCTGGAACCACATCCTGAAGGCGGCTACTATAAGGAGACTTATAGGTCCTCGGCTCAGGTGTCATTTCCAGATTATCAAGATCAACGGAATGTATCTACAGGAATCTATTTTTTACTCACTAAAGGCAATTTTTCGGCCTTTCATAGGATTAAGTCGGATGAAATGTGGCACTTCTATGCAGGTGATTCCGTTAGTATATTCATTATTTATCCAACAGGGGAATTGAAGGAAATCCGGTTGGGACTCGACTTGGAAAATGGAGAGGTACCCCAAGCGGTAGTGCCGGCCAATTGCTGGTTTGCCTCTAAGGTATCTATCACTGGGAAATATGGGCTGGTAGGCTGTACCGTTGCTCCAGGATTTGACTTCATAGATTTTGAAATGGCCAAACAAACCAAATTAATCAGCCGATTTCCCGAACATACAGAATTGATTTTGAGCCTTACAAGAGCCTGAAATCCTATTTATAGAACCGATTGTCCATTCAGGTCTGTGGTTAGAATTTCACTCATGCAGTCAAAGAACGGTCTCATATTTTGAAATTGTTTGGCAATAGTTTTATGAAAGTCCTGGTTGAGGACTTCTTCCATACTGAATTCATGACGCACCCAATACTGTTTATATCTTAAAAGGTCTATGGCAGGATCGTCAATATCAAATCCCTTGGGTGCCCGTTTGAGTTGTTCTCCACGAAGTTGACCAAAGTTTGTTTTGAATTTCTTGCTTTCTAATATCTCTCTAAGCATGTCCGGCTCCTGCTGCAAGTGCTTTCTGATATGCATCATATCCTGAGAATTAGGTCCCCAAAACCCCCCACCTACGTAAGTATTGTCTGGTTCCAAATGGAAATAATAGCCTCCTCGTCTTTCTTCTGTGGCTCGCCTGAAACCACCGCCAAAATAAGTGCTATAGGGAGTTTTGTCTTTTGAAAAGCGCACATCCCGGTAGATACGATAGAGGCTTTTTTTCCCGGTAGGCGTTTCAATTATGTCCGTTTTATTGAGCTCAGCGAGGAGATGCTCTGCAAATTCAATGATATGCTTGTGAGCTTCCAAGTACTCATCTTTGTTTTTGTTGAACCACTCTCGATTGTTATTTTTTCTTAGTCGGTTTAAAAACTTGAAAGGTTGAACCAGTAGGGATGAATCGGGCATAATCACATTGTATTAAATAAAATCACCAGTCCATACGAAACAATGGATAAGTGGGTCTAAGTTAATCAGCTTTTTCTTCTATTTTATCCAATTAGATTTGGCAATTGCTTGAAATGGCTGCTATTAAATCCTTGTGGTGTCCCTTCCAATCTTGTGCTTTATTGGTCGTGGGTAAATGAGCTTAATCAACTCAAACATTAGGAACAAATAAGCCCAACATGCATTAAAAGCGCTTTCAAATTCTGTTGGGCTATAGGAAATAAGATTTTAAATAGTTCATCCAAAAGACCGGATCACTTTTGAATGGTTGCATTTCAATTAAAATAACCCTTTGAAAAATATTCTGTAAATTATGTGTGGCCCATTGATATCTATTTATGAATCAAAAAACTTGTACGCATCTTGATGTACTCAACAATCTAAAGCCTGGCGCAGGTGTCTGTGAAGAATGTGTCAAGACTGGCACTGAATGGGTTCATCTACGCACGTGCCAGGCTTGTGGAGTCACACTGTGTTGTGATTCTTCTGAAGGTAAGCATGCACGTGCACATTACGAACAAACAAGACATGCCGTTATTGCCTCTGCCGAACGCAATGAGTATTGGGCCTACTGCTACAGTGACAACGTTTACAAGAAATTTAAGCCAAAATAATACTATTCAATTCAGGTTAAATCATATATTAAAATTCCTAATGGTCTTTTATCTACCATCCATTGAATGCTTATCTAATAGTGTTTCATAATCCGAAAGCTTTTATTAATATTAATGTTCCACCTGTTTATGCCAAAGGCATCCCTTTGGGATAATTATTTTTATAATCTTAAACATTGAATAATGAGTGTAAAAGAAAACGCCATCGTAACGGTTTCGTGCGATGCAGACGGGCAGCTTGTGCTGTCTGATAACGAGGGCCATTGCAGTGAGCCGGGGAAGGTTGAGAAATTCGAAACTAATGTAACTCCAAATGGAAAGATTGGTTGGAAAGCTGGTGAAGGAATCCAATCGATTTCGGCAATCACAATTGATTCTGGTGAGGACATTTTTAAAAAATTGCCCCGTGAGAAAGAGGGTAAATGGATAGCCAAAATTGATTGCAAAGAGTCTGGAGATTCAAAATATAGTATTACTTATATTGCAGTCGGAAGTAAGGAACCAGTGACTATTGATCCAGTCATAAGAATTAAACCTCCTGGAGGCTGATGAATAATTTTTGCAAAAATTTGATAGCCTATGTTTTCATAGGCTTTTTTTCCTTTAAGGGATTTGGCCAAGACCAACGTAAGGCCGATAGCCTTATTAATGTATTAAGTAACGGTCACCATTCAGACTCGGTAAAACTTACTTTGATTGCAGAAATAGCTTTCCATTCCAATTCCCCCGATCAAATCATTAAGTATGGAACGAAGGCCTTAACCATTAGTAAGGCCCTGAATCAAGAAATGAAAATTGCTCAAAGTCATGTGCACCTTGGAGATGGTCATCGGCTCAAGGGAAATTTGACATTGGCCATTTCCAATTATTTAAAAGCGGCAGAATTTTATAATGCTGTTGGTGAAATTATCGGAGTATCAACTGTCTACTCCAACCTAGGTAACGTGTACCTGACTGAAGGGAATTATGAAAACTCCAGACGCTATTTCAATAAAGCAATTGATATTTTTAGACAGGAAAAGGATACCTTAAAATTGGCTTCCACTTTGATGAATGCTGGTGAATTGTTCAGGTCGAGCGGAGAGTTAGACCTAGCTCGCAATGCGTTCAAAGAGTCTGGTGAAATATTTGATAAAATGGATTATTCACTTGGTACAGCATATAATCTTGGAAACATCGGTCTGGTGTATGCACAGCAGGGTAAGCCAGAACTGGCAGAAGAGAATATGAATAAGGCCATTGCCATTCTTGAAAGGTTTGGTGATCATTACCCGATAGCCGTCTATCAGACATCACTGGCAGATATTTATGTCGAACGTGGTGAATTCAATAGAGCACTAGAGTATGCAGAAAATAGTTTGGCTATAGGGATTGAAGAAGGTCTGAAAGAACAAATACGTGATGCCAGTCTCAAACTTTCTGAATTATACAAAGTAGTAGGGAATTCTGATCAGGCTTATACTCATCTCAAGCAGTATGTCGTTTATAGAGATAGTATAAACAATGAAGAAACCATTCGAAAAATGGCAGATCTTCGAACCGAGTATGAAGTTGCCAAAAAACAGACCGAGGTTGACCTGCTGACCGATCAGGCCAGATTGAACAGGATAGTCAGTTGGAGTGCGGTGTTTATTATAGCCCTGCTATTGGTATTAACTCTGGCTCTTTTGAAGATATACAGAATTAAAGATAGAGCGGTGCGGATTGTACGCAAACGCAGGCGTGTCATTGCAGCTCAACGCAATCAGCTAGATCAAGTAAATAAGACCAAGGATCGATTTTTCTCAATTATTTCACATGATATCAGGGGACCAGTCAGTAATTTTCAAGGGATTTCCGGTCTGATCAATATCATGGCCGAAAGTAAGGACACAAAAGGGTTGAAACAGCTGGGAACCATGATGGAAACTTCAGCCAGAGAGGTCTCTGTACTGTTGGACAACTTATTGGAATGGGCCTTGAGCCAAGAAGGGAAAATTCCATATCACCCTGAACAAATAGATTTGAATGAGCTTTGTCAATCCAATCTAAATATTATGGCAAACCTGGCTGCTGCTAAGAAGATTAAATTGGAGGCTGAGAAAGGTCAAGAATTTTTTATTGAGGCAGACAGAAATAGTGTCTCCACTATTATCAGGAATTTACTTAGTAATGCAATCAAGTTTACACCGGAAGGTGGTCTGGTGAATCTTGACATCAGAAGGGAAGATGACCATGGGGTTATTATTGTAAAGGATTCTGGAATTGGAATACCACAAGAGAAAATTGAAGATTTGTTTTCATTCAAGGGTATCAGAAGTCAGGGAGGGACCAAAGGAGAGAAAGGAATTGGACTTGGCCTTTCACTTGTGCATGAATTTGTAGGGTTGAATCATGGCAGGACTGAAGTAGCAAGCGAAGAAGGCAAAGGCACTACCTTTAAAGTGTACTTGCCATTATTCATCAATAAAAACAGAGTCCAAAGCGCACCTAGTTCTGAGACATAAACCATTCGCTCCCTTGCCAGGATTAATTGAGCTGATAAGCACCTTTTCAACGAGTAAATGGGCTCGTTCAACAAGCAAAACAATACGTTCAAAGAGTTTTTGAATAGGCTGGATGGAAAAACTCTATATTTAAAGATTAATCCAGAGTTTACCGCATATTTAATGATCGCTCCCGCTCGTCCGAAAAATGAAAAGAAGAGACTTCATGCTTTACGTGATATGGGAATCCTTGATTCCTTGCCGGAAGCTGAATATGATCGTATTACCCAATTGGCGGCCAATATCTGCCAGGTTCCCATCGCATGTATAAGTTTTATTGACAACGACAGAGTTTGGTTTAAATCTCACTATGGTCTAAGTGCAACTGAAATCCCACGCGATGTTTCCTTTTGCGGGCATACAATCAATGGTCTGGGAGAAATCATGCAGGTACCGGATACTAATGCTGATCAAAGATTTTGTGATAATCCACTGACAAAGGGAGAACTGAGTATAAGGTTTTATGCCGGTATATGTATCAAAGATGAAGATCAACTTCCCATAGGCACATTGTGCGTCTTAGGTGCTGAGCCAAAAGAACTGAGCGACACTCAACGAGAGTCCTTAAAATTGCTTTCACAACAAGTAGAGTCTCTGCTTAATCTCCATTACGAAAACCGTCTGTTACATAGTGCTGAAAAGCAAATCCAAGATGGCTCTGATAAGCTTAGCGGCCTACTTGAGCGCGTCGGAGATATGATTTTCGAACTCAATAAAAAAGGTCAATTCTCCTATGTCAATTCAACAATGATGCAGGTCACCGGATTTAGTCAGGCCGAACTACATGAAAAATACTTCTGGGACATTGTTGCTCCTGATCATCGGGATAAGGTTATTTCACATTATCTGGGGATCTTTAAGAGAAAGATTCGATCCGATTATTATGAATTTCAGGCACTGACCAAAAGCGGTATCAAATGGGTCGGGCAAAGCGTAGAAGTCGACTATAAAGGAAATCGAGTAGAACATGCTTACGTGGTCACCAGAGATATTACCGAATTACGTGAGGCTCGAGACAAGCTAAGTCAGAGTGAAAGACAATATCGCTTACTCTCAGAAAATTCACGAGATTTTATTTCACTCGTTGATACAGAAACCAATTATCTCTATGTTTCATCTTCAGTAAAGGAGCTTCTTGGTTATGATGTAGAGGACCTTATAGGTGTTAATGCTTTCGATATCACACACCCAGCAGATGCTTCCAGATTACTTGAACATAAAAGAATTGAAAACGAGGAGGAACAGGATCTGAGGTTTGCTACTTCAAGAATAAGAAAGAAAAATGGCGAATACCTGTGGATGGAGTCAATTATAAAGGCCATTCGGGATGAAAACAATGAAATTACAAGTTTTCAAATATCGGCACGGGACATTTCAGATCGAAAAAAGAAGGATGAGCAAATTGCTCGAAAACAGGCCAAATTAGAGTCCTTAATTCAAAACTCAAAACATGCCGTGTGTATCTTAGATAATAATGGCACGCATCTTAGCTTCAATAAAGTCTATGCCTGGGGGATGAAAAAATTTGCTGGGTTTGTCCCGTTGATTGGAGACAAAATAAATTTCCAAATTCTTAACAAGATTTATCCTGATTTTGAAAAGGCAATTGGCCTGGCTTACAAGAAAAAGGTGTCAAGAGCTTTTTCCATAAGCCATAGTGAAAAAACTTACGAACTTGTTGGTCATTGTAGTCCTATTCATGATAAACAGAATCAAGTAGTTGGTCTCACTATAGAAATAAGAGACGTTACGAACAAGATTAAAGAAAAACAAAAATCCGAGTACCATAAGGAGTGCTTGCACAAGCTTAATGATATCATTACCAACAACTCCCTGGAAGCAGGCAAGCAGATAAGACAGGCGATGGAGGTGACTTTGAATTATTTGGAACTTGACATAGGAGCAGTAAGTATTATTAAGGAAGGGACGTACACCATCTACGACGCACTAGTCCAAGTCCAGGGTGTAGAGATAAAAAGTGGAGATCAGTTCAACTTGAAAGAAACCTATTGTGATACTGTATTTGATTATTCAGGAACACTTACCATTGATAAAACCAATGAAGACGAATTTCGCAATCATCCGTGCTATAAAGGAATGCAGCTAAAATCATTTATTGGGACTTCATACTATGTAAAGGGTGAAAAAAGAGGTACAGTTGGGTTTTCGTCACCCAAACCAAGAGAAACACCATTTTCCAATCAGGAAATAGAGTTTGTGAGTCTTTTTTCGAGATGGGTTGGTTTTCTTATTGAAAGAGATGAATTCAGAGAACAGCTGCTATCTGAAAGTACAGTTTTGAAGGCATTTGTATTTTCGGCTCCAGCAGCCATCGCTATGTTTAATGAGAAACTTGAATATCTCGCAGTGAGTGCCAAATGGATCGAGGATTATCAATTGGAAGAATCGAACATTCTGGGACAATCTTTAGGAGGCCTTTCTCCTTCTTTGAAGAAACAATGGGAGCCAAGACTCTTACAGAGTCTGTCAGGAAAAGTAGATAAAAGCGAAGGCGAGAAAATCAAACTAGAAGGAAGTGAAGAGCAATGGTTGAAGTGGGAAATTAGGCCCTGGATGAAATCAAAAGGTGAAGTCGGTGGCATAGTGATGTTTACCGAAGATATTACTACTCAAAAAGTGCAGGCCGAAGAACTTAGCAAAGCCAAAGATCTGGCCGAACAGGCTTCTAAGGCAAAAGAACAATTTTTGGCCACTATGAGTCATGAAATCCGCACACCGATGAATGCCATTATCGGTGTAGCTAATTTGATGCTACAATCAAATCCTAGGGAAAATCAGTTGGACGATCTCAATTTGCTGAAATTTTCCAGTGAAAACCTACTTTCTTTGATTAGCGACATACTGGATTTCAGCAAAATTGAAGCTGGTAAAATTGCGCTGGAGTCCATAGATTTTAATCTCAAAGAGCTACTATTTGATATTAAAAAATCAATGCAGCTCAAGGCTGAGGAAAAAGGTTTGAATTTGGTCTTAAAATATGATCAACATCTTCCTGAAGTATTTGTAGGAGATGCCATGAGAATTTCACAAGTGATACTCAACCTTATTAGCAATGCCATAAAATTCACTCACAGTGGGTATGTAAAGGTAGAATCCGCTCTGTTGTCCGCAAATGATAAAAGATGTACGGTGAGAATTTTGGTAGAAGATACCGGTATAGGCATTGGGAGGCACAATGAAGGAAATATATTTAAAGATTTTGAGCAGGGCAGAGAGGACACCGCACGAAAATACGGAGGAACAGGACTAGGACTTGCCATTTCCAAAAGGCTAGTCGAACTGATGGGAAGTAAAATCCATGTGGACAGTGAGGATGATCAGGGATCCATATTCTTTTTTGATCTTGAATTGTCATCAAAAGCCAGTAAACAACAAGATCGGCAAAAGACTACTAAAAGTAAGAAGTTGAAAAAGCTCACAGACGAAGACATATATGTACTTGCAGCTGAGGACAATGTTGGTAATCGCATGATTCTCAAGAAGATTTTGGAATCCTGGGGAGTCAAGGTAGACTTCGCTTTTGACGGGCAAATTGCGATAGAAAAGATCAAAAGAAAAGTCTATGATATGGTCATCATGGATATACAAATGCCGGAGATGGATGGGTATACTGCAGCCGAAACCATTCGAAAAATGGATGACCCCTACTTTCAGGAGATTCCGATCGTGGCATTGAGTGCGTTCACCTCTTCTGATATTCTCGAAAAAGTCATGTCTGCTGGCATGAATGACTACCTAAGCAAACCCCTCAAAATTCCGGAACTGCATGCAAGCATAGTCAAGTATAGCAAAGATGTTGAAGCAGTCAAACTTACCGAGACAGACAACGGACCCACTAATCAATTACAAAGAATGTACCCATATCTGTATCAGATTACTGATGGTAATGAGGGTGAGGTGATTGACTTGATAAAAACGATCACAAAGACCGTCCCTCATGAATTAAGTAAGTTGGGCAGTCAATTGGAAGTTAAGCAGTTTGATGATCTGGCTGAAACCCTACACAAAATCAAACCAAACCTGGAGAGTTTGGAGTTAAGTGAGTTGGCTGCTCAAACGGATATCTTGGAGGATGCAGCATTAGATAGCAACAATGACCTTTTACATGATAGCCTTGAAAGTTTTATCACTGAGGTTAGGAGAAAAATTGAAAAAATAGAAGGAAATAAGATCAATGTTGCCCATTAAATGATGTGTACCTAATAGTAGGTATTTTTGCGGTTTATACACTTGTAGATATTCGGAAATGGTATAAAATGAGTATATTGAAATGAGAAAAAGTTGTTGTTATTTCTATTAAGCAAGCAGCAGTGAGAGAGAAAATTAATTATACGCTTGCATGAGGATAGGAATGTAGAAATTAAAGTTAATTACAACTAATAACTAGTTATGTCCTTGGAATTATCGTGCATTGCGATAGATGACGAGCCTGTTGCGCTCAAAATTATCACATCACTTATTGAGAAAACCGAAACGCTTGAATTGCTGGGTACATTTCAGAACCCTGAAGAAGGGATGAATTTCGTTGTTCAGCGGCAGCCGGACATTGTATTTCTGGATGTTCAGATGCCTGGAATATCAGGTATGGACATCATCAAATCCCTCACAAAAAAGCCACAGATAATTTTAGTTACCTCCAATAGCAAATATGCCACAGAAGCCTTTGATTTTCAGGTGACTGATTTTCTCCTGAAGCCGATTAAAAACTATGCACGATTCATGCAGGCTGTTCAGGTGGCTATGTCCAATATTACCAAAGCACCGCCGTCACTTGCATCAAGCGAGAAGCTGGGCATTTTTTTAAAAATTGACTCTGAGCTAATCAATGTTGCATACGATGAGATTCTTTTTATAGAGGCCTATGGAGACTATATCAAAGTTCATACAAGAAATCGGGTACACGTGGTCTATTGCTCGCTGAGTAGCATTGAAAAAAAATTGCCACTTATTCATTTTACAAGGACTCATAGATCTTACATTATCAATACCGGCCACATTCAAAAAATCTATAAAGGAGATGTCCTCGTTGCAGAACGAAAAGTACCTGTAAGCCCCAGGTATAAAAAGGATCTCTTCTCGAATATTGACACACTCTAGCCAATCAACGGTCAAGGGCAATACCGTTGAAAAAATCGGACAATCACTTCCTGCACCAATAAGAAGTGCATGTAAAAATATTCAAATTTATGGTTTGAAATATGGCCGTTAACTTGGATTAATTCGCCATGCCAATCCGCTCTTTCATCTGGCAACTACACCGATTCAACGAGTATCATTTAATCTTCATTGAATGGAAAGAGAAATGATGGATATTTGAATAGGATCTAATTCAAAACTTAGGCAATACACTCTTGCCAAGTGTAGATTAATCATAAACCTGGCCGCTGCGATTTCTGCAATTTCACTAAAAAAAAGAAAATAAGCTATGGTATATGAGCAACTAATAGGAATCAGTAAGGAAGAGAAAGTAGGATTAATACGTGACGGTTTAATTGATGCCGCTCTTTCTTTAGAACTCGTTCTAAATACATCGGTTACTTTTTCCAGCCAACATTTTGGGATAAAGAGTTTAGGTGGTATACCCCAATTTTGTACAAAAAAGGGAGAACAAACCCACCTCATAAAGACTATAGTAAATGGAGGATTGAAAGGAACCTGTTATATGCTTTTTGATAGCAGCGAGTTAAACAGAGTTTGTGATTTATGTCTTCCTAAAGACTTAATGGTTGATCACTCCTATGAGGTAATGCATTCCTTAAAGATTGATTTTTTAACTGAGATTGATAATTTGTTGGCATCGACTATTATCTCCCAAATTGACAATACCTGGGATCAAAGATCGTTGATCAAAACCCCGGACATGTATGTGTTAAGTGGTAAGGAAATAAACAAGCACATCCTCGTAGATTCGATTGGATTAAACTCAGAGGCACAATTTAAGACCACCTTTTACGCTCATGAAATTGG
This sequence comes from Reichenbachiella sp., assembly GCF_039944555.1. GTDB lineage: Bacteria > Bacteroidota > Bacteroidia > Cytophagales > Cyclobacteriaceae > Reichenbachiella. The sequence goes on from NZ_JBDUYN010000004.1 coordinate 331,341, forward strand.
GGTATCTTTCGAATTTATATTCCTCTGCAAGGGTGTACAAGCCAAAAGCTATTTTAGTAATAATATCATGATGCAACCTGAGAATAGCATGCATTTAGGGAATGCGACCATCTCTCACTGTGATAAAATCAAAACAGCAAATCTATGATCACTGAGAAATCAAATGGGAAAAGGGTACTGATTGTTGACGATTCAGTCTACATGCGATCACTGATAAAAAAAACTCTGGTGAAAGCAGGGTATGAAGTGGTTGGAGAAGCCGGTGACGGTGAGACTGCGATAGGTCTGGCACTTGCAATCGCCCCTGACCTTATTACACTTGACAACATATTGCCGGATATGTATGGAACTGATATTCTTAAGTTATTACTAAATAAGGAAGTAAAAGCAAAAATCATAATGATTAGTGCAGTTGGTCAGCACGCCGTGATAGGGGAAGGGCTCAACCTCGGTGCAAGCTATTACATCGTGAAGCCATTCACTTCCGAAACGCTAATTCAAACAGCGAATGCTGCCTTTCAAATCGAAGACTGAGTTTGGCGATTTTCTTGCGTCTATCACAAATTCGCTATCCTCTCAAATTGAAATTATAAGGAGTCTTGGAAAACCGTTCTTTTCACTCTTGAATTAGTCAAAAAACGGCAAATTTTTCAACAGGCAAAAAGTCGTTTTTGGCGACTAGTTCTGCGCAGTCAACGAGAATGCCCTTAATTCCTGCTGTAAGCAGCTTTTTCTACACAACTTTGATTCATACCAAATGGTGAAGCAGCATGAAAATTAATAGCGACACCAACCTATACTATTTAAATCCAACTGGATCTACTCCTTCAATAAGGATTGATTCCAAGCTAGGGGTACTTGAAATAAGTGGCGTGTCGGCACCAGATGACCCGCTCAGTTTTTATGGCCATTTATACACACTACTCAGCAAGTTCGAAGAGGAAGAATTGCAGGTGATTGACGTAAAAATTGCGTTAAAAAAAATCATTGACTCACAGTCATATTTGTTTATTCTGATCAAGAGACTGATCTCATTTTCAAAAGCAGGAAAACAGATAAACATAAGCTGGTACTACGAAAAAAATGCTGAGGAAATACTTCTCACCGGCAAGGACATTAGCCAGCAATATAATTACCCATTTCAGTTTAAGGAGGTTTTCAAAATTAATTATGAACTGTTGAAAGCCGGGTGATCTACACAAGAGAAAATTTGGCATCAAGAAATATTTAGCTGTGCATTCAATAATAAATTAGGTAACAAAATAAATTAAAATGATATGAAAATTGGAGTTACGGTATTAATGGTGGGCTTATTTCTACTTCTTGGTCAAGCGTCATTGGCGCAGCTTGCGGAAAAAATTAGAATCAATGGATATTCTAGTTTTGAATATGAATACATGATATCTGATGAGGGAAAAGGAGATCCTAATGGATCATTTGACGCCGATCTGATTGACATTGTAATTAATGTAGACATTACTTCAAACCTCAGGTTTGCAACGGATCTGACCTGGGAACATGGCTCGGCCTCAGAGGATGGACTCGGCAATGTAGCTGTTGAATATGCCTTCCCGGAATACACAGTCAGAAATTGGCTGAAATTTAGAGCAGGAAAAATGTTTGTGCCTTTTGGAATATATAATGAAATCCATACGGCGAAACCGGCATTTCTTGCCGTCAAAGAGCCTTTGAGTACAAACAAACCGCAAAAATTTGGGGCAGCTGATCGTTTTTATCCAAGATGGGCAACTGGCATTTCAGTGTTAGGAAATTTTTCTATTAAGTCATTTGATTTCGAGTACCACGTGCAATTGAGTAATGGCGAACAAGAGAATACCAACAGATTCGAAGAGGACGATAACAAAGAAAAGGCTGTTGCCATGCGCTTGTTGATGATGCCATTACAGGATTTGAAAATTGGCGTTTCTACTTTTTCAGATAGGGTCAGCGAACTTGACGCCTTAGATGAGGATACCGGTGGCAGAACAAAGGTATTCAGTATTAGTAGTCATGCCGAGTATACAAAAAACAACTTTGGTCTTGAGCTTGAGTATATCACAGGAAAAACCAAACATTCAACAAATGGTACACTTAAGAAAAGTGCATTTGAAGGTATGGTTTACTATACGCTTATGGATAAGATCACTCCGTACTTCAGATACGAGTATTTGGATCCTAACAAGGACGTCAGCAGCGATGAGGCCAACATGTTCAGTTTTGGAGTTAATACAAGAATCGACAAAAATTTCTTTCTCAAACTTCAATACAACAGAACTTCCTCTAGTGCAGACAATTCCAGGTTTTCTGGTGTAGATTTTAGTGAATTCCAATCTGCAATTGTCCTCGGATTCTAATCACAAAGAAAGTATTGTAAACGCCAAATTGTAATGACATGAAAAGCATAAATATATTAATAGTACTCCTTTTAATCCTTTTTTCCCATTCAAATATAGCTGTCGCTCAAACTGATTTCTTGATAATAGCCAACAAAGATGTTAGTCAGGATATCATCAATCAGAACGAGCTCAGAAAGATTTATTTTGGACTTACCACTCAGTGGAAAGGCCAGAAAAAAATAAAACCAACATATTCTGAGATCGAACTTGAAGTTTTCTTGAGTTATATAGAGACAAGCAAGAGGAGCTATAAGAGCTTTTGGACCAAAAAAATATTTTCGGGTAATGGTGTTGCTCCGGTTGAATTCGGGGATGTAAAAAATGTAATCGACTACGTGGGGAATACAAGCGGGGCCATTGGAGTTATACCAATCTCTTTAAAAAACGAGGTGAGTGCTGATTGTAAAATAATGCGCATCGAATGACAGCCACTCTTAGACAATGATTGTGGCATACCTCAATACTATTCTGCTCATTAAAATAGAGCTGACCAACTTATATTCTTATTTCACTTTTATTTAACGAATATGAATTTTTTAAAAAGTTTACTTGGAAAGTTTCTAATTCCATATGTTTTAACAATAATATTTGGTGCCTGGACATACGTTTCAATCACAAATATTGGTAGTCAAACCTCTTTTCAGCAGAATCTGATAACCTTTCAAAATAAACTATTGGAAATCCAGGTTCATGAAAAAGACTTTATATCAAGAGAATATAAGAATGAAGATTATTTTTTGACAGGTAAGAGCAAATATTTACAATCCAACAATGAACTCGTAGATGACTTAATCACCCGTGCAGAGGGGTTTAAAAAATCAGATCACTTAAAAGCTCAAGAAGTCGACTCAGCTGTTGCACTCTTGAATCAGTATAAAACAAACTTTAATCATTTGGCTCAATTGATTAGGGTAAAGGGGTTTAAGAATCATGGTTTTGAGGGAGAGCTTAGAACTGCGATCCATCAGGTTGAAAAATCCTCTCTTCAGTACGATAGATCATATGTGCTGACACTTAGGAGGCATGAGAAAGATTTTTTTCTGCGAAATGATCTCAATTATGCCATTTCATTTAGCGAATCTTTCGACGAAATGATAAATCACATTGAGATTGTGGGCATTTCAAACCCTAAGGAAAGGGACTTGATACTTGACAATCTGGATGAATACTTTTCCAAGTTTTTGAAGATGGTGAATATTCAAAAAGAGATTGGACTAACAGAGAATGACGGGGTTCAATGGGAGCTTCAACTAGCCGTACAAACTTTGGTACGCTATATGGAAACTATGGCAAATGAGTCAAGCCAACTTGCTGAGGCAAAAATTAATCAAAACCTAATAACACTATTCGTGTTATTCCTTCTTATTATTTTGTCTGGGGTTGTAATTGGTTATTTCCACATAGCAGTAATAGCCAAAAACATTAATTTGATAAAGAATAGTTGTGTTACACTCGCTGAAGGCGCTTTCCCTAATGAGGAAAAGGTATTATCAGCAGATGAATTAGGTATGGCTCATGAAGCAATAAATAGACTGACAAAAGGGCTTGAGTCCAAAGCGCAGTTTGCTGTTGATATTGGTCATGGTAACCTGGGGTCGGATCATCAATTATTGAGTGAAAGTGACGTTTTGGGCAAATCCCTTATGATGATGCGTGATAATTTGAAAGATGTCATCTACGAAACGAACCAAGTCGTAAGGAAAGCTGGAAATCAGGGCGATCTTAGTGCCAGAATCAATATTGAAAACAAAGCAGGAGCTTGGAAAGATTTAGGAGGTTCTATCAATAACCTGCTGACTTCTGTGGCTATACCCATATTAAGCGTCAAAGAAATAGTCAATGCCATGGCTGATGGAGATCTAACCAGGCGATATACGGAAGATGCGAAAGGAGAAATATTGTCTTTGGCAGAAGATTTAAATAGTGCGCTGGATAATCTCAATGCGCTGCTGAACCGAATAGCCAAGAATGCGAATGCAGTAGATGAATCTGCTTCAGAGATGCTAACTTCTAGTGAGGAGATGAATGGAAATACAGGAGAAATTGCCTCTTCAATAGCGCAAATGAGCAATGGTGCTCAAACCCAGGTAGCCAAAGTAGATGAGTCCTCAAACCTGGTAGAAGGCATTCTGAAATCCTCTACAGAAATGGGTGAAAGAGCCAAGACGATCAATGAAGGCGTTAACAACGTGGTTACCACTAGCGTGTCAGGTCTAAAAATGTTAGATAAGGTGGTTTCAAATATGGCCGAAATCTCCAGTCATTCAACAAAGACCAGCGAGTCTATGAAAATATTGACTTCTAGATCGAACGAGATTACAAGAGTATTGAGCATGATTACAGAGATTGCTTCTCAAACCAACCTTTTAGCCCTTAATGCAGCCATTGAAGCTGCTCAGGCCGGAGATGCCGGTAGAGGGTTTGCCGTTGTGGCCGAAGAGATTCGAAAGCTGGCAGAAGGCTCAAAAAGTTCGGCACGAGAGATAGAAAATCTGATTGAGGATGTACAAAAAGATACAAGGGAGGCCGCAAGAGTTACCGAAACCATGAGTGAAGGTGTACAGGTTGGAGAGGCGACCTCGAAGGACGCGGCTGAAATGTTTAAAAAGATTGCTGAAAGAGCCGGGCAGAATTTATCTCTGTCGGAAGGAATTTTGACTGCGACCCGGGTTCAGCAAGAAGACATTCGCATAGTAGTATCCAATACAGAAAATATTGTTGTCATTGCTGAGCAAACGGCAGCCGGGACGGAAGAAATAGCAAGCTCCGCGACCGAGTTGTCCTCAGGTATGGAAGTGTACACTCAAAAATCTGAGCGACTCACCAGAATTGCAGACGAACTAAAAACAGAGGTAAGTAAGTTTAAACTATCAGAGAACAGTAAAAAGGAAAAAAACTTAGAGACACCTCTCCCCACTGACGCAGCAGCCACAATAAGTCTGAATTAACTTATCAGTACTTCTACATACCATTTTGAAAAAGCCTCTGGCTCTGTTCTAGATGAAAGGGTTAATAGATAAGAGGTCATTTTTCTAAATGGCTGAAAGGCCTCACTGGGAGGCCTTTATACTTTTATAATTCCTGTATGTGAAGTTATTTTATTATAAAAAATAATTCACTTTTCTAATCAACCCACTTTTCTTTAAACCAGAAGACGGCCATTTCAGCTCTACCCTTTGAGAAATGCTATGACCGAAAAAGTCTATAGGAGCAAAAAAACGATTGATCGAACTCCATTCTCCACTTTGTACCGATTTATCTAGCAATTTTCAACGTGAAAAAGTACGGTTCCAACCAGCAAAAATTCGGTTTCAACGAGTAACGTTTTAAACGCTATTTATTAATCATTTTTTTCTCAAAATTTGGCCATAAAGCAATGGAAAAAAGCAAGATCATCAACCGGTTAGATGCTAATCTCTTTTCTAGGTTTACTGTATTTAAAATACAGAGTGAATATTAAAAAATGAGGGCGAAGACCCGTTTCTTCGGCCTCATAATTTTCTAAAAATAATGACATCTAAAAGACTCTAACAATGGCAACAAAAGTGGAACCTGAAATTTCAAAAAACGGTGCGTCCGTTAATGATTTGAGTAGAAAAATAGAAGAATTAGAGCTCGCACTTAGCAATGCGCAGCAGATTAGGACCGCTGTGGATACAGGCTGGGCATCGATTGAATTTGAACCTAGTGGGATCATTCTTGACACCAACGACAATTGGGTGGAAACTTTGGGCTATAAAAAAAGTGAAATGGTCGGCCAGCATCATAGAATGTTTTGTGATGACAACTACGCATCCTCCTCTGAATACAAGCAGTTCTGGAAAAATTTGGCTGATGGCAAAGTACTGTCAGGCGAATTCCGAAGACTAAAAAAAGGAGGTGAAGCATTCTGGATCAACGCCAGCTATACACCGGTCACTGATCAGAAAGGCAAGGTGATCAAAGTAGTCAAAATCGCTGCAGACATTACTGACATGGTGAATGATCGTATACAGGGAGAAGGGGTCAGATCGGCAGTAGATACAGGCTGGGCGTCCATAGAGTTCAAACCAGATGGTACCATTCTCGATACTAACGAAAACTGGATCAAAACTCTCGGCTATGACAAACAAGAAATGGTAGGTCAGCATCACCGCATGTTTTGCGATGCGACCTATGCCAATTCAACTGAATATAAGCAATTCTGGATGGATCTGGCCGAAGGCCGGGTGCAGTCAGGAGAGTTTCAGCGATTAAAAAAGGGCGGTGAACCGTTTTGGATCAATGCCAGCTATACGCCGATCAAAGACTCGGAAGGAAAAGTAATTAAAGTGATCAAAATTGCTGCCGATGTCACTGATATGGTTAACACGCGGATTCAGGGCGATGCTGTGAAGTCCGCCGTAGATACAGGCTGGGCTTCCATAGAATTCAAGCCGGATGGTACCATTCTCGATACCAATGAAAACTGGATAAAAACGTTGGGTTATACTAAGGATAAAATGGTGGGTCAGCATCACCGCATGTTTTGCGATACGGCTTATGCCAATTCTAATGAGTACAAGCAATTCTGGAAAGATCTGGCCAATGGCCATGTGCAATCAGGCGAATTCTTAAGATATAAAAATGGTGGAGAGGAGCTTTGGATCAACGCCAGCTATACGCCCATCAAAGACGCTGAAGGTAATGTATTCAAGATAATAAAAATAGCAGCAGACATTACAGATATCAAGGTGCCTATACTTCGTGTCAAAGACATCATCACAGACATGGCAGATGGTAATCTGACCAATCGATTTGAAATGAAGTCCGATGGATATGTAGGAGAAATGGGCGAAGCGTTGAATGTGGCATTGGCCAACATGAATAATCTGCTAGGAGACATCAACGAGAGTAGCACGCTATTAGCGACGAGTTCCGAACAAATGTTGACTAAGAGCGACCAAATGCAAGGCACCACACAGGAAGTGGCATCTGCCATAGGACAAATGGCCGAAGGTGTACAGGATCAGGCACGTCAAATAGACGAATCTTCCAAACTCATCGATCAGGTTCGTACGTCAGCCGAGAAAGTGGGTGAGCAGTCTCAAACGATTAATGCTGCAGCCAAAAAAGGCCAGGACAATGCGAAGAAGGGACTAGACACGGTAAAAAAAGTGGTAGACAGCATGACCCAAATTCAGGGAGCAGCAGGAATTACCTCTGAATCAATCGATGTTTTAACCGAAAGGTCAGAGGAAATAGCACGGACACTAAACGTAATCACGGACATAGCCGGCCAAACTAATCTGTTGGCTTTGAATGCCGCAATTGAGGCAGCGAGGGCCGGCGACGCAGGAAGAGGGTTTGCCGTAGTAGCTGAGGAAATACGAAAACTGGCGGAAGACTCCAGAACCTCTGCCGGAGACATAGAAAAGGTGATCAAAGCGGTAGAGAAGGATATCTCTCAAGCCGGAAAGGCCATAGGCGAAATGGGCGATAGTGTTAAAGCAGGAAATGAAGCCTCGAAAGAAGCCGAAACTGTCTTTATGGAAATCGACGAATCCATTATTGAAACTTTAGGCCTTTCAGAAGAAGTGCTAAAGGCTACCGAAGTTCAAAAAACGAGTATAGACGAAACGGTCAAGAACATTGAAAAAATTGTGACCGTCTCTGAAGAAACTTCTTCCGGAACGGAGGAAATAGCTACCTCATCTAAGGACATGAGTGATGGTATGAATGAGTTCAACTCGTCCAGTAGAGGCCTTAGTGATATAGCCAATCAGTTACAGGAAGGGGTCTCCAAATTCAAGCTTACAACTACCGCTTAAGCTAAATCGAATTGTCAAATCTAATAAAGCAAGATGGAACCAGATAATCAACAAGAGGTATTGGAAGAAATAGAGGAGCAGGAGCAAATCGAAGAAGGTACCAGAGAGCAACTGATAGTTTTTAAACTAGGACAGGAAGAGTATGCACTGCCTATTGCCCAGATCAAAGAAGTAGTCCTTACTCCACGTATTTCAGCCATGCCACAGACACCAGATTATGTGAAGGGAATAGCTAACATCAGGGGTAATGTGATCTCAATAATGGATTTTGAAGAAAAATTTGGCCTGAATGGAAGTGCAAAAAAAGGTGTAGGCTCCAATGGCATCAACTATACATTGGTGATAGAAAGTGAAGATTATCATGTAGGTATCCTCGTTAAGGAAGTGCCCAATACATTAACCATTTTATCCTCAAAAATTGATAGCTCCTCCAACATCATGCAGCACTCAACATTGGATGAATCAGTTATAAAAGGGATTGTTAAGGCAAAGGATCGAATGATAATCCTGATTGATGTCTTACTTATGATGCAGAGCGGCGAACTAAAGACAAAACTATAATCACTTTCTTATTCAAGCATAAATGACCGTTGAGCAGATAAGAGTACTCGTTGCCGATGATTCGGGCTTTATGCAATTATTGATAAAAGATATATTAAGCGCAGATAAGACTATTAAGGTGGTAGCCACAGCAGAAAACGGAAAACAAGCGTTGGAGAAGACGAAGTATTATCAACCGGACGTGATCCTCATGGATATGCTTATGCCTAAGTATGATGGGCTTTATGGAGTAGAGATGATTATGCAGGAATGCCCTGCTCCTGTCGTCATCCTCAGCACAGTCGGCAATGACAACATTGGGCCTATTCTTACAGCCTTGAATCTGGGAGCTTTCGATTACCTCAATAAACCTCAGGGGAATACAGCTAAGCTAAGAACCATTGACTCCGAAATCGTAAAAAAGGTAAGACAAGCAGCTAAGGTTGATGTGAAAAAGCTAGTTGCAGGTCGAGCTGAGGTCAATCACCTCAAGCATACCTTTACTGATCAGCGGAACTACGACATCATTGTAATAGGTTCATCTACTGGTGGACCCAATGCGCTTGAAAGAATAATTACCAAATTTCCTCGCAATCTTATTGTGCCGGTCATAATAGCACAACATATGCCTGCGAACTTTGTAAACTCTTTCGCCAGACGACTCAATCTTTTGGTACCACATGAAGTTCTCGTGGCCGAAAAAAGAATGCCAATCGAAGATGGTAAAATATACATCGCACCTGGAGATCGTAATATGATTTTGCGCAAAAACAAGGCCTCTGGTAAGGTAGTAGTAGATTTTGTAGATAAGGTATACCAAGAGTACAACAATCCATCGATCAACTCACTTATGTTGTCCGTAGCTGAGCTTTACGGATCTCAGGCCATTGCGGCTATACTTACCGGCATGGGCCGCGATGGTACCGAGGGAATGAAGGCTATCAAGGCCAAAGGTGGATATGCTGTTGCACAGGATCGCGAAAGCTCTGTCGTCTTTGGCATGCCAAAAGAAGCTATTGCTAGTGGCTGCGTGGATAGAGTGGTCGCCATTGATGAAATGGGAGAATTTATAATTAGTTGTTTGTCCTAAAAACTTGAGAAAATGGATCTTTCAATGAGTGCCCAAGAAGAAGAAGAATTGCTGGAGATGTTTTCCTTTGAAGCACAGGAAATGCATCAGCAACTCAATGAACTATTTACTTCATTCGAAGCCAATCCAGAAAATGATGAGGTAATTGACGAAATCTTCAGAATTACCCATACGCTAAAGGGAAGTGCCATGGGGATGGGTTATGTCGGTATCGCTGATATTTCTCATGTGATGGAAGACATATTTACAGCCATCAAAACAGGAGAATTGGAAACCAGCAAATCCATTTTTACCAGTCTATACAAGGCCTGTGACAAACTGGGAGAACTCATAGCAAATATTAAGACTAAAAAGAAAATTAGCCATAAGGGAATCAAAACCAAACTTGAAGTCATACTTAGGAAAATTCACTCCAACCCTGAAAGCTCACCTGAATCAGGGAGCCAAACCACTCAGGATGATAGACCAGAAGGTAAGGATATGGCCCAAGAGGAAACTATTACTGAAGCGACCCAAGATGATGAGCTAGAGCATGAGTCATTCAATAGCGACCCTGCAGATGAGCTTCCTATTGACAATCAGCCCGCATCGGGCTGGGAAAGATGGAAGCAAAAGCTTAGAAAGCTCTTTCAGCCCTCAAGTAACCACGAAGAAGAATCTCAGGAGCGTTTTAGTGAGCAAGCCATAGAGGCCGAAGAGCCATATGAAGTCGAAAGCGCTCAGGAGGCCTCGAATCCAGAATGGGAAGGAGAGCAATCAACAGCAACCGAGTCAGAGCCATCTCCGGATGGTTTAGAAATGGCAGATTCAAGACCTTCCCTGACCGAAAATGATGAAAATTCTGTTTTGAATCTACTGGACGGAATGAGCGCTGAAATAGCTGAGGAGGATACCGATTTGCTCAAAAACATTCAAGATAAGGTAGCCATTACTGACCTGGTACAGGTACCCATTCGAAAATTAGATAATCTAATGAATCAGGTCGGCCAATTGATTATTGAAAGAGATCGTTTGATGGCCATTAATGCTGTCAATGGCCAACGCAATACGGAGTATGCCGGCTTACAGAGAATAACTTCTGATTTACAATATAGTGTAATGGATGTGCGCCTGGTACAGATCGGAACGCTCTTCAATAAATTCCATCGAATCGCAAGAGATGTCGCAGCCATAGAAAACAAGCAAGTTCAACTTAAAGTAAAAGGAACTGAAGTTGAAATCGATCGGAATATTCTCAAGATCATGAGTGATTCTATGGTTCATTTGATCAGAAATGCAGTGAGCCATGGAATAGAAAGCCCCGAAGATCGTGAAAGGCTAAATAAACCCGAGGAAGCGACGATTACACTCAACGCAAGAAGTGAAAAAGACAATGTAATCATAGAAGTCACGGATGATGGAAAGGGTATAGATGCAGCTGCCATTCGGAAAAAAATATTGGAAAAAGGAATGGTTACGCAGGAATATGCAGACCAACTCAGTGATGATGAAGTGATCATGTTCATTTTTGAGTCCGGGTTTTCCAATGCCGAAAAAGTAAATGAAATTTCCGGACGAGGTGTAGGTATGGATGTGGTAAAAAACTCTACCGAATCCATAGGAGGCCAAATCCTCATTGACACTGAAGTTGGAGTGGGTACAACTATCAGCTTGAAACTCCCTTCCTCGATGGCGGTCAAGGGCGTGCTTTTATTTCAAATGGGTGAGCAGGAATTTGCCTTTGCACTAGCCTATACGGAAGCGGTAATTTCGCTATACAAAAAGGACATCCACAAGGCAGGGATCGGCCTGATGTCCAGCTATCTCAAACAGACCATTTCGGTCGTGTTTTTCAGTGACTTGTTCAACATGAAGGATTTTTCAGAAGTGTATGAACAGGGTACTTTTCATAAGACTTTTGATTCTTATAAGGATGATCAAAAATTTGATGTTATTGTCGTGTCCTATGGCAACAAGTTTATTGGCATCGTGGTGGATAAACTTTTACAGCAAAAGGAGATCATTGAGAAAACCATTCCTAAGCCATTGGACAATAATAAACTTCTGAGTGGAACTACAATATTGGGGAATGGTAATGTTTGCCTGGTCGTGGACGTCGTGGCCATTGCTGATATCCTATACAAGTCCAAGCTCAAAGTTCATGAAACCAAAAATGTATCCTAATCATGATTAAAAATTTGGCACCTGAAGAAGAATATAAAGCGAAATCAATACTTGAGTATGGGGTTGAGAAAACCGCCAATGCACTTGGTTCTATGCTGAACAGAGAGGTGAGTGCGGTGAGAATAGAACTAAAAAAATATGATGATTGGGTGAGCCTGGAGCTGGAGTATGGAAGAACCAACACTGATCATATCATCATGTTGAAAACGGAGTTAGTAGGAGGTGTTGCCGGTATCAATTATTTTTTACTTTCAGAAAGCGAAATGAAAACCATTGGCAAGGCATGCCTTCCGGAAGATCTGGTTAAAGAATCTTCATCAAGCGCTGCAAACTTCCTGGTCGAATTCCTCAAAGAAATAGAAAACGTATTGGCCGCAGCCACTATTTCTGAAATCTCCGATAAGCTTAAAACGGACCTTTTTGGAGATGTACCAAAGATTCAAGCTATTCATGCAGATCGAGTAAATCAAATCATTGAACGCGAAACATACGGATTGCATCCTAGCCTGGTTTTACACTGCCACATGCACGTCCCGGAGTTGGCCATATCTCCGGATTTCTTGTGGTTTTTTAATGCGGCTTTTTTAGAAAAGTTGAAAAGCCTGAGTGAATCAGAATTATTAGAAAACGTGCTTATCGAAAAATGATATCAGAAGAAGAAGTAAAGTCATTAATGATCGCAATGAAAAAAAGATATGGTTTGGATTTTACCAACTATGAGACCAAATCCCTTAATCGAGGCATTACGCGACTGATGAGCAAGCACAAAATGAACGGTATGATTGACCTTTGGGGTAGAATCCTAAAGGATGATGATTTTTTTATGAGTAGCATTGATGATTTACTCGTGAATCTTACCGAACTATTTCGGAACCCAGATGCCTGGATGATGATTCGGGATGAGGTCTTACCTACCTTTAAAAGAGCCAATGAGATTAACATCTGGCATGCCGGCTGCTCTACGGGAGAAGAAATTTACACCATGGCTATTGTGCTAGAAGAATCCAACATGCTATTCAAGTCCAGTATGATGGCTACTGACCTGAGCCAAACCGCATTGAGAAAAGCAAAAAGTGGGATCTACTCGAAAGCTTCTCTCAAGAACTATCTCAAGCCGTTCATGAAATTTTTTCCTGACCGATCTATGGAGGACTATTTTGATTTTGGCGAGAATGGAGCCTGCATTAAGCCCAGATATACTAAAAAGGTGACATTTGATCGGCACAATTTGGTGGAACTCAAAATGGAAAAGAAATTCGACATAATTTTTTGCCGGAATGTGATGATCTATTTTGACTCTGAGTTAAAAAGTAGAATCCTCAATTTCCTAAACGGGTGCTTAAATGATGGCGGATATTTGATTTTAGGTTATTACGACACTATGCCAAATGAAAGCATTGATCTTTTTGACATACACAACAATTCAACCAGAATATATAAAAAACGACTAACACCAATCAAAGAAAGATATGAACAAGAAAGTGTTAATAGTTGATGATTCGGGCTATACCCGCAAGGTGATCAACAGAGCCTTGACAAAAGCGGGATACGAGATAATCGGAGAAGCTGAATCAGGAGAGGCAGCCATTGATATGGCGATAGAAATGCATCCGGATGTTATCACATTAGATAATATTTTGCCAGACATGCTTGGCCTGGATATCCTTAAAGTAATAAAGGAAGAGGGGCTAGATGCCGTAGTCATAATGATTAGTGCAGTAGGACAGCAGTCCACGATATCTGATGTTTTAGAACTTGGGGCAGCAAAATATATTGTAAAACCTTTTACTCCCGGAGATGTAGTCAAGGCGGTAAATGAGTTTGCCAGCTAGTTTGTCCTGAGATATTTAATTCAAATATGCTATGAAGACAGTATTTGTTATAGACGACTCAGGATATATGAGATCCTTGATCAAGAATACGTTAGAAAAAGCGGGTTATCAGATAGTAGGGGAAGCAGGTAGTGGGGAACTAGCCATTGATCTGTGCATTGGACTTAGACCTGATCTGATCACATTAGACAACATATTGCCGGATATGCACGGGCTTGATATCTTAAAAGCCATCAGGGGTGAAGGCGTCGATTCCAAGGTGATAATGGTGAGTGCGCTTGGGCAGGCCAGTATAGTTGAGGAAGCCATTCAACTTGGCGCTCTGGACTATGTGGTTAAGCCCTTCGAGTCAGAAGATTTGATACGGGCAGTGAGCAAGATGTTTGTAAGCAACAAGGTATAGTTTTTGGTGTCAGTTAAAGCATTTCCATTGAACAAATCTATCTGAAGCAATGAAGTTACATGCTTCATAACCTGGGGATTGAGTATTGAAAAATCCTTAAGTCCCTACAATAAAACCCCACACAAAACGACCAATCTGTGCTGAAATTAATATTTCGTAAAAGTACTTATTTGAATAGAGCCTAATCTATTACTTCTTCGAATTTATGGACGATAAACAAGATTAATAGGACGTCTAATTCAAAGAGCAAAAAGTGCATTTCAACTGCCAAATATGGAACGTTAACGAGAATGCTTGATTTCAATACTATTTGGATATAAAATGGTAGATATTTGACCTGAACGGAACTATCAACTAACCCGTATTCTTTTAAACATTTAAAGCTAGAACCATGAAAAGAGTTTTAATTATTGATGATTCAGGATATATGAGACATATGATCAAGAACACATTGGAAAAGGCTGGATACGACGTGGTGGGAGAAGCCGGCAATGGAGAAACAGCCATTGACTTATGTATTGGATTAGAGCCAGATCTAATCACCTTAGACAACATATTGCCAGATATGCATGGACTTGATATTCTTCAGACTATTCGTGAAGACGGGGTTGAGTCTAAGGTTGTAATGGTAAGTGCACTGGGTCAGGCAAGCATCGTTGATGAAGCCAGAGCGCTTGGTGCTTCAAACTATGTTGTAAAACCATTTGAGCCAGAGAATTTGGTTAATGTTGTGAATGGAATGTTTGTGCCCGTTGAGGCTTAAAGACTTATTATAAACATAGGTTTTCCGGATCAAATCGAGAAAAAGTCTGGACCTCTTCTATGGAGGATATCGAAGCCGTAGAGGGGCACCAGGTCCGATGCACCTTTTTGGACCGTGCAGCGTATAGAATTGAGGAAAAAGTATAAAAAAAGGAAGCCTAAAACAGACTTCCTTCGTGGAGCATATCGGAGTCGAACCGATGACCTCTACGCTGCCAGCGTAGCGCTCTAGCCAGCTGAGCTAATGCCCCAAATAATTGGGAAGGCAAATATATATTTATTTTCGATATTATAGCCTAGCGATTAGTCGCTAGGCTATAATATTTTATACCAAAATATTTCCTGTCATTTCCTCTGGAATACCCACTCCCATCAGTGTAAGTATAGTTGGTGCCAAATCTCCCAATTTCCCATCTTTTACAGGATCTTTGATATCTTCATCAGCAAAGATGCAAGGTACAAGATTAGTAGTATGGGCTGTATTAGGCGACCCATCTGCGTTGACCATGATGTCCGAGTTGCCGTGGTCTGCAATGATGATAGTGGTATAGTCATTGGACCTAGCAACATCCACCACCGCTTCGGCACAACTATCAACTGTCTCACAGGCCTTCACAGCTGCTTCGAATACACCAGTATGACCCACCATATCAGGATTGGCGAAATTGAGGCATACAAAATCAACCTCTCCTTTATTCAACTCTGGAATAATAGCATCACGAATATCGGCGGCACTCATTTCAGGCTGAAGGTCGTAAGTTGCTACCTTCGGCGATGGGCACAGCAGTCTTTTTTCGCCGTCAAATTCTTTTTCTCTACCACCGGAAAAGAAGAATGTCACGTGTGGATATTTTTCTGTTTCAGCAATACGGATTTGTTTTTTCCCAGCTCCTTCTAGTACTTCTCCTAATGTGTTTTTGAGGTTGTCCTTATCATACATCACCTTCACTCCTTTGAATGTGTTGTCATAATTGGTCATGGTGACGTAGTTCAATGGCAATTTCTGCATACCATCTTCAGCGAAGTCAAACTGAGTAAGTGCCTCTGTGATTTGTCGTCCTCTGTCTGTTCTGAAATTGAAGCAGATCACGACATCGTTTTCTTTAATCAGTCCTAATGGATTCCCGTTGGCATCAGTTTGGACGATAGGTAGAATAAACTCATCGGTGACATTTTCTGCATAAGAGTCATCTATGGCGGACAGGACGTCTGTAGTCTTTTTCCCTTTTCCACTTACCATAGCGTCATAGGCCAGCTTTACTCGGGGCCATCTTTTGTCCCTGTCCATTGCGTAGTATCTCCCGGTAACAGAAGCAATTTTTCCGGTAGTCTTGTCAAGATGATCTTGCAAATCAGACAGATAGGCCTTTCCGCTCTTTGGATCTGTATCTCGGCCATCAGTAAATGCATGAATCAATACATCATCTAGTCCTTGTGCGGCGGCGCCATCACATAGGGCCTTCAGGTGGCTGATATGAGAATGTATACCGCCATCAGATACCAATCCTATGAAATGAACAGTCTTATTATTGGCTTTGGCATCGCTAAAAGCTTCAAGTAGAGTTTCGTTTTGAGCAAGGCTTCCATCGGCAGCGGCATTATTGAGTTTCACCAAATCCTGATAGACCACTCTGCCTGCTCCTATATTCATATGACCAACCTCTGAGTTTCCCATTTGACCTTCGGGTAGACCTACGGCCAGACCAGATGCTTCCAGTTTGCTATGTGCGTACTTACTATAGCAAGAGTCGATGAAAGGAGTTTTTGCTTTTTTGATTGCTGAGACCTCCGGATTGGTGCCAATACCCCACCCATCCAAAATCATAAGTATTACCTTTTTATTCATACCGCAAATATAGTTTTCTTAAAAGCAGCATTGAAATTTATTCAGAAAAAAGGAGGTAATTTTCAATGAATCAATCCAAATATTAGATGAAATTCAATAATTCGTTAAAAAAATGAAAAATGTGAATTTGTACTAAAGTAAGTTATTTATTGGCAAGCCATTTTTCAGGATCCATTTTTACGTTGTTTTTCCATACCTGAAACTGAAGCTCTGAAATCCCGTCGCTATTAGTGAAGACCTCACCCAAACTCTCATTGGCCCTAAGAACCTGTCCTTTTTTGACGTTAACAGTTTTCAGTTTGGCATAGAGTGTATAATAATCACCATGCTGAACGATGACTACACGATTCATTCCAGGCACGAAGGCAGTTGTTGCAACTTTGCCTTCAAAAACAGCCTTTACCTGAGCATTTTTTTGAGTTTGGATATCCACGCCTTGATTCTCCACCCAGATATTTTTTAAAACCGGATGGGGATGTTTACCAAACCTTTCTGAAACAAAGCCGGATTGTACAGGCCAGGGAAGTCGATTTCTCTTACCTTCGAAAGAGGTAGAAATGCGTGCCATGTCAGCTGTAAGATTGATTGAGTTGGCATTTTTGCCAGCATTGGATTTTTCAATCTCTGCTTTTATAATCTTAGCTAATAATTTATCCAACCTCGTCACAGCTTTTTTGGTCTCCGCAACTTCTGCTCTAAGTTCTTTTTCACGTTTGCTCAGTTCCTGAACTACCTTGCTTTGCTTGTTTTTTAAGGACAGTAAATTCTTATTTTCTTTAACCTTTGATTTGAGTAAAGCATCTTGTTCCTCCTTTTTTACTACCAATACCCCCATTTGCTGGTTAAGCGCATCTCTGACTTTTTCAATCTGTTCTACCTGCACCTCTCGGGCCTTAGTATATTGTTCGAGATATTTGAGTCTTAGAAAGAGCTGGTTGAATGTTTCTGCAGAAAAAAGGAAAGTCAATTTGCTAAATCCCTGATTGGCTTTGTAGGCATCATATATCATCTGCCCGTATTCGTCTTTAAGGTGCTCCAAGTCTGTCTGTAGTGAGTTTACTACGATCGAAAGGTCGCTGATCTCGCCGTTGATAAGTTCTATTTCTTGAGTAATAGAAGAAATAAGAGCTCGTCTTGCCTCAATTTGTTTGTTAAGTGCCTGAAGTTGACCAATAGATGCTTTTTTTTCTGTTTCGGTCTCCTTTAAAATCTTCTGAACCTCAGAGATTTTAGCCAGATTGTCTTTCTTCTCTTTTTCAATCTGAGATTTACTTTTTTGGGCGATGCCCTCGTAAGTACAAAATAGGGTTGTGATCAAAAACAACCATGTAAAGAATTTACATTGGGTCATACTTATCAGGAATGCTAAATGCGAAATTCAAGTCTTCTTTATTGATGCTGATTTTTGAATGTCGAATTTGAACCTTAGATACTTTCTTAGCCTTGTTTCTTTTTGATCGGTAGTTGATTAGCATATTGATTTCCGACGGCACGATTTTGCCATCTACTTTAAGAAAATCTACGTAGTCTATATTCATGGCATTTCTACTGGTATCGCTTACCGCTTGAATCTTCTCTAGCTTCATAGAATTTGAACCTATATAGTTCATAACACTCAAATCGCCTTCCGATTTTTTTACCTTAAAATAACCTTCCTCTTTGTTGATTTCATCTTCATCCGTGATAGGCCAAATTAGGTTACCAATGATGATGGATTCGATTAATTTAAGATCAAAGTCGAAATGATACTTGTTGGATAACTCAGAGACTTTCAATACCTGGTATTCTTTGTGAATCTTATCCAAAATGATAATAGAATCTTTAGTTACTATTCCTCTGGCTGCCTCAATGCCTAAACCTGGGGTAAGAGAGAACCATATGATACTGTCCTTGCGAACCCTGATATTAGCCGTTGCTTTAAGATCACGATTCTCATCTTTATATTTAATTCTTGATTTTATTGACAGATTGTAATAGTCCAGATTATTCAGATTAAGTTGTTCTGATTTGGAGGAAAATATCGCCAATTTTTTGCTACAAGCCGATAAAGCCAACAGGCCTGTGAGGCATAGGATAAATCTATTCATAGAGCTGTTTATCTGCTATTTTTTTATCAAGTGTGGTTGTATCTTCGGCCATATCGCGAGCCGTTTTCCATTGTATAATGGCCTCGTCAATTTTTCCAAGCTTAAACAAGGCATCTCCGTAATGCTCGATTATTGTCGAACTAGGCTCATATAACAGGGCCTGTTTTAAATTCTTTTCTGCTCCAACAAAGTCACCCATCATATAAAGGACCCAGGCATGTGTATCCAGGTAGGTTGAATTCTCAGGATAATCTTTAACCAGCTTTGATGACATCTCAAAAGCTTTGTTCAGATCTTTTTTACGCAGTGATAAGAAGTAACTGTAATTATTGAGCACATGGTCATTATCTGGTTTTGCGTCCAGCGCAATTTCGTAGGCTTCATCGGACTTATTGTGATCGCCCAGGCTATTGTATGCATCTCCAAGCTGACCATGAAATAAACTTTTCATGTTTGCGTCACGGGCAGCATATGATTTTCCTGCATTGAATATTTTGAGTGCATTTTCATAATCTTTTTTAATCAAATATGCTGTACCTCCAAAGTAGTACAGTGTGGCCTGATTGGGGAATATTTCTAGCGCCTGATTGGCATGATCGATGACTCCGTCATAGTCTTCCAATTCTAAATCGAGTGAGAGTATATTTTGCCAAATATTGAAATTTGAGCCGTCAATTTTTACCGCTTTTAGATAGTATTCTCGACCCTTGTGTCTGTTATTGATGTTATAATACAAGTCTCCGGTCATGGCTAAGGCCTGATACGATTTTGGGTGGGTTTCTACAAGGGTTTCCGAAAGCGCAAGAAGTGGTTGATTTAGTTCGTCATTTGGAAGCATAGCCAAATAACCTGCCATTGTTCGTATTTTTCTTGATAAATCTAGCGTGCTGCTTGCAAATGGAATCTCCAACACTTTGATAGCTTCAGCAAATTTCTTTTGCTTACCATAAGCCTCTGATAAAAAAATATAAAGCCGTTCATTGTTTTGATAATGATCAATTTTGGAAAGAATGAACTTTTCGGCCTCTTCATATCTGTCATTTGATAGCATCATTTGGGCTAGAGAAAGAGCGTGAGATGGCTGGTTTGGATACTGCTCAACAAGTTCTTTTCCTTCATTGATGGCTAAATCCAATCGATTCATTTTAAGATATATCTGCTGCCTTTGGATTGTGATTTCTTCCATCTGGCCAAAATGATTCCTCGCCCTTTGATAAGTGTCCAGAGCTTCGGCATATTTTTTCTGATATAACTGCACTGCGGCTAGTTCAAAAAGGTAGTTTTCGGTACCCCCAACCTTGTCTAGCATTTCGATGTAAGTCTTTTCCGCAGCATTTAAGTCGCCCAAGCTAGTTTGTATATGTGTGACCAGCAGATAGTAGTATTTGTTTTCGGGGTTAAAGTTCTTAGCGAATATGGCATGAGGCAGGGCCTTATTCATATCACTACCATCGCTATAGATCTGTGCAATTTTATAGTGTGAAGCAGCATTTTTGGGATCTAATTCCAACACTTTTTGAAAGGCACTCATGGCTTTGGACAGATCTTCGAGCAAAAAATATTTCTCTCCCTCTAAGAAATAGTGATCAACTTCAGCTTTTTCTTCTTCCGTCAGGAATTGTACCCTTTCTATTTTTACCTGCTCCTTGTTTTTTTTCTTTTTCTTTTGGGAAAAAGCGTCATTGCTCCATATCAATAGTAGCGAAAAAAGAAATATGGTACGAAATACTGTCATTGTTGTCTCGATCTAACGATCAATAATAATAATTAGTTAGGGTTCACAAAATTAACGAAAAACCGCTTTACCTTATTGATTTTGACTTCATTGATTTGTTAAAAGTTAATTCCCAGACGTTCTACTTAAAATTTGGATTCCGACTAAACTCAAAGCAAATCCAAATTATTTGATAATTTAAGGAATTTTTAGACCGAAAACCACTCGGCCAGAAAGATGCCTTCGCTCTAAAAAGTATGTTACTAAAACAAATAACAACACACCAAGGTTTCTAAGGATAAAATTAATCAACCAGTTGCCGGAATCGAATTGATAAAAACCGAACACCAAAAAAGAAGAAAACACCACGTAGGAGAGAATTTTATTTACCTGATACGGTACTGGATAGTATTTTTTTCCCAAGATGTAACTAGTGGCGGCCATAGCTAGAAATGAAATCAATGTGACAATGGCACTACCAAAATATCCCATGATTGGGATTAAAACGTAATTCAGCCCGATTGTGATTAGCGCCCCCAATATCGTTATCAAAGCCCCATATATAGTTCGGTCGGTAAGTTTATACCATACAGATAAGTTGTAATAGATTCCATTAAAAAAATATGCCATTAAGAGAAATGGAACAATGTATAACCCTTCTCGATAAATTGGTTTCGAAAGAAACAGCATACCTATTACCTCCAAATTCAATGAGACAGAAACAAAAATGAACGCATTGAATATTGCAAATCCTGTCATGACTCGAGCAAATAAAGCGGGTGAATCCTTACTCTCCGCGTTAGAGAAAAAAAAAGGTTCAGCTGCGTATCTAAAAGCTTGTATCCCGAGCATCATAAAAACGGACAATTTGTAACAAGCACCAAAAATACCCAAAGCGTCCATGCTAGTTTGGTCTTGATAGAAGCCAGCAGGTAGCCAAAACTTCAGTAATGCACGAGATAGCATTTCATTGGTCATGCCCGCTAATCCCATGAAGAGTAATGGAGATGCGTATAATATAATTGGGGTAAATTTTTTTCGACTAAAGGTGAACTTGAAGCCTTTGAACTCTTTAATCAAAAGAATAATTAGTAGGGAATTTGAAATAAGGTTGGATAAAAAAACATACTTGGCTTTAAATTCAAAGTCATAATGCTCAAGCATGAAAGGCCTCCATTGTGGGAACCAGTCTCCTTCGTATATGTTTAGACAGAATACTAGGAAGAATAGGTTCAGAAAAACAGCGAAAGTGATATTAAAAAAACGAATGAAGGCAAATTTTTTGGCCTTTTTACGAAAGCGAAGCCTGGCAAATGGAACTGCAGTTATAGCGTCCACTGTAAGTACCGCAGCCAGCCAGTAGAATACCATTTCTTTGCCTGGGTATTCAAGCCAAACTGCTATATCAGCACCAAACCAGAATAGTAAACTTGCCAGACAGATACTGGACAAAATCAGTGATGATGTTGCCAGGTTAAATAGTCCGCTCTCACCGTCGGGGTCTTTGTTGGAAAACCGAAAATAAGCCGTTTCGATGCCATAGGTGAATACAGGATAGAGGAATGCAGTATAGGCGTAAAGTTCAGTAACTATACCATATTCACCAGGAAGAAACACTGTGGTATAGAGCGGAACAAGTAGGTACGAAATCATTCTGCCTACTATACTACTCAGGCCATACCACATAGTGTCTCCAGCTAATCCTTTGACTGTACTCATGTCTTAGCCAGATTTCTTATTATCATAGATCGAATTAATTATTCGCCCTTGAAATTGGGCTTTCGCTTTTCAAGAAAAGCCAAAGTGCCTTCCTTAAAGTCTTCTGTACCACAACATCTTGAAAAAGAATTAGCCTCAGTCTGATAGCCATTTTCACCCGTTGTAAATACTGCTTTTACACAATCGATGACCATGCCAACAGCAAGCGGTGCTTTTGTTGTAATCTTGGCCAGAATTTCTTCAGCTTTTGAAAGCATTTCTTCTTTGGTATCCACTTTGTAATTGACAAGACCAAGTGAAAGAGCCTCTTCTGCGTCAATCATGTCACCTGTTAGCATGAGCTCAATGGCCTTACCCTTACCAACTAGATGTGTAAGTCGTTGGGTTCCCCCATAACCGGGTATGGCACCCAGGTTCACCTCGGGTTGTCCAAATTTGGCATTTGCGGTTGCGATTCTCATATGGCATGCCATAGCTAATTCACATCCACCACCCAGAGCAAAACCATTAACAGCTGCGATGACTGGCTTCGCCGAACCCTCAATTAGGTCAAAAATTTCTTGCCCCTTTTCGGAAAAATTCCGTCCATTTACCTCATTTAAATTGGCCAATTCGGTAATGTCTGCCCCTGCTACAAACGCCTTTTCACCTGCTCCGGTGAGAATAATGCCTGAAATATCAACATTGTCAATAGCTTCTTCAAAAGTGCCTTTGAGTTCATTCAATGTTTTCTGATTCAGTGCGTTCAATGCCGATTCTCTGTTGATCGTAATCGTCAGGATACCGTCAGAGTTTTGTAAGGCCAGTGTTTCCAATTGATCCATAGTGGTGAATAATGGTTTTTTCAAATCTATTTAATGCTGAGAATTAATACTACGATTGCCAATGTTTTTTACTTAACGTCCAAATTAAGGAATGTCATTTTTGGTCAAAATATTATGTGTTGTCTGATAAAAATTTTCGCGCTTCACTTTATGAACAAACCGTATATTTGCGACGTGATGGAAAACGATATCGACTTTAAAACGTATTTGATTTCAAAGAAAATTGATCCAGATCAATTCAAAAGTGCAGAATCTGAATTGTTTGAAAAACTGGCAATTATCTTTGAACAATCGCACCCAGACAGCTTTACCGCTCAAAAACTTTTTCTGATTAACCCAATCAGACGAAAGTATTTATTGAAAGAGCAAGAAGGTGAATTGCCATCCAAACCCAAAATGAAGTTTAAACCCAAAATAGGATAATTCAAATGTACAAATCATTAGAGTCCAAACTGAAAATTCAACTAGAAGAGATTAAAGAAGCTGGTCTTTTTAAATCAGAAAGAATCATAACCACCCCTCAAGGAGCCGATATAAAAACAAGCGAAGGCAAAGAGGTTATTAATTTTTGTGCAAACAACTATCTTGGTCTTTCTTCACACCCAAAAGTAATTGAGGCAGCCAAAAAGGCCATCGATACACATGGCTTTGGAATGTCTTCCGTGAGATTTATTTGTGGCACCCAGGATATTCACAAAGAGTTGGAAAGAAAAATATCAGATTTCTTAGGTACCGAGGATACCATTCTTTATGCCGCTGCCTTCGATGCCAACGGGGGAGTTTTCGAGCCACTTTTTGGACCTGAAGACGCGATTATTTCTGATTCGCTTAATCATGCTTCAATAATCGACGGCGTAAGATTGTGCAAAGCTCAGCGATACAGATACAATAACAATGACATGGCTGACCTGGAGGCTAAACTAATTGAAGCAAAAGATGCAAAATGCAAAATTATTGTAACCGATGGAGCATTTTCTATGGATGGCACAGTTGCCCAAATGGACAAAATTTGTGACCTGGCAGATAAATATGATGCTTTAGTAATGACTGATGAATGCCACTCAACTGGATTTATGGGTAAAACTGGTCGGGGCGTGCACGAGCTCTGTGGAGTAATGGATCGCGTCGATATTATTACAGGTACGTTGGGTAAAGCTTTGGGTGGAGCTTCCGGAGGGTTTACATCAGGAAAAAAGGAAATAATTGAAATGTTGAGACAGAAATCCCGACCCTATCTGTTTTCAAATACTTTGGCACCTTCAATCGTCGGTGCTTCGATTGCGGTAATTGACATGCTGAGCGAGACTACAGAACTCAGAGATAAGTTGGAAGAAAACACACAATACTTCCGTGAAAAAATGACTGCTGCTGGTTTTGATATCAAACCAGGGCATCATCCGATCGTGCCAATCATGCTTTATGATGCGGTGCTTTCCCAGCAATTTGCTGCCAGACTATTGGAGGAAGGAATCTACGTAATTGGCTTTTACTTTCCCGTCGTTCCTAAAGGTCAGGCCAGAATACGTGTTCAACTGTCAGCTGTTCATGATCAGAATCATTTGGATAAAGCGATAGCCGCATTTACCAAAGTAGGTAAGGAGCTAAAGGTCATTTAATAGATTGCATGAGGTACTTCGTTGATATTTCTTATGACGGCTCGTCTTACCACGGTTGGCAAATTCAAAATAACGCACGCACTGTTCAAGGAGTACTCAATGAAGCCTTATCTACCATATTGAGGACAGATATTTCGAGTATTGGAAGTGGCAGAACGGACACAGGTGTTCATGCAATCATGCAAATGGTTCATTTTGACCACGAAAAAGAAATTGACGCGGATCAGCTAATGGCTAAGCTAAATAGTCTGTTGCCTAAGGACATTGCCATTAATCACTTGATGCGAGTTAAAGAAAGCGCCAGTGCCAGGTTTGATGCCATGTCTCGAGGCTACGTCTACAAGATGCATAAGCACAAAAGCCCTTTCAAAGAAGGGCAGTCGTATCATTTCAATCAGTCTCTCGATCTAGAGCAGATGAATCTTTGTTGTGATTTGATCAAAAAATGGGAGGATTTTGAGGCTATGAGCAAGGTCAAAACTGAGGTCAATAACTTTAATTGTGAAATATTTAATGCCAATTGGGAAAAGCATAACGATGGGACTCATTTTCACGTAAGTGCGAATAGATTTTTGAGGGGAATGGTTAGAGCACTTGTAGGTACCATGCTAGAGGTCGGTCAGGCACGCATGTCGATATCAGATTTTCAAAAAGTGTTAGAAAGCAAGGATAGGAAAAAAGCAGGCCGTTCTGTTCCGGCACATGGTCTATATTTGCGGGACATTACCTACCCAAAAGACATTTATCTTTAACTCAGTTCACGTTTAATTTAGTTTGGAAAAAGAAAAAGTTGACGGCAAAATACTCGATTTCAAAGTCTTAAAAAGGATATTTGTCTTCGCGAAGCCGTATATGTCTCAATTTTGGTTATTGGTATTGTTGACTATAGCCTTGGCAATACTGGTCCCAATCAGACCCTATTTAATTCAGATCACTATTGACAACGAAGTTGCCAATGGGGATTTTGATGGATTGATATTTATGATTGGTTTGTTGGTGACACTTCTAGTTGCACAAGCATTTGTACAATACGGCCACACGTACCTCTCGAGCTGGTTGGGTCAATATATCATTCGAGATATTCGCACAAACCTTTATGAACATATTCAAAAGCTCAAGCTCAAGTTTTTTGATAAGACTCCTATAGGAAGATTGGTGACTAGAAACATCTCGGACATCGAAACACTGGCGGACGTCTTTAGCCAGGGGATCGCCATGATGATCGGGGACCTACTTCAGTTGGTAGTTATTTTAATCTTTATGTTCTATACAGATTGGAAACTTACTTTAGTTAGCTTGTCCACTCTGCCTGTGCTAGTTTTCTCGACTTATATTTTCAAAGAGAAAATCAAGGTATCTTTCAATAGAGTTCGCACGGCTGTTTCCAACTTAAATTCCTTTGTACAAGAGCACATTACTGGCATGAGCATTGTCCAGATTTTTAATAGTGAAGAAAGAGAACTAAAAAAATTCAAGGAAATCAATCGAGAACACAAAAAGGCAAACGTTAAGTCTGTGATGTACTACTCGGTGTATTTTCCTGTGGCGGAGGTTATTCAGGCGATTGGAATTGGTTTGGTCGTATGGTATGGAGCCGTAAAGATGATAGATGCCCAATATCAGCCTGGCGTGCTAATCGCTTTTATCATGTATATTCAGATGTTTTTTCGCCCTATAAGAATGATTGCCGATCGGTTCAACACGCTTCAAATGGGAATAGTAAGTTCAAATCGATTAATCGATTTGTTAGAAAATGATGAACATATTTCAAATGAAGGCTCCCTCAATCCCATGCAACTGGAGGGAAGGGTGAAGTTTACAGATGTATGGTTCGCTTATAATGATGAAGACTATGTGTTAAAAAACATCAACTTTGATGTAGATTCAGGCCAGACCATTGCTTTGGTTGGAGCAACTGGTGCAGGTAAATCATCCATTATTAATTTACTGAGTCGTTTTTATGATATCAACCAGGGGACTATTGAAGTTGATGGGCATAATATTCATGAATTTGAGCTAAATGCCTTGCGTCGTAACATTGGTGTTGTATTGCAGGATGTTTTTTTGTTTTCTGATTCGATTGAAAAAAATATAACCTTAGGTAACACGGATATTTCTTCAGAGCAAATAATGGAGGCTGCAGAACTGGTTGGTGCACGAGAATTTATCGAACGATTGCCTGGAGGGCTGGATTACAATGTCATGGAACGCGGCTCAACGTTATCCGTAGGTCAGCGTCAGCTGATTTCATTCGTCCGGGCCATGGTCTATGATCCCAAGATTATTGTTCTCGATGAGGCCACTTCGAGTGTTGATACGGAAACGGAAGAATTAATTCAGCTGGCGATTGATCGTATGATGAAAGGCCGTACCTCTATTGTTATTGCCCACAGGCTTTCTACAATTCAGCACGCAGACAAAATTCTTGTCTTGGAGCAAGGAGAGATAAAAGAATCTGGTTCGCACGACGAATTACTTGCAAAAGAGGGTTATTATGCACAACTTCATAGCATGCAATACAAGGAGCTAAAGAACAAAATCGCTTGAAACACTCGCCGAAAATATTTTTGATAGGCATGCCGGGTTCTGGTAAGTCTACTTTGGGAAAAGAATTGGCTGAAAAGCTTAATAGGAACTTTTTCGATCTTGATGAAGAAATTGAACGCATGGCTGGCTGGGTTATCCCAGATATATTTGCTCAGGTAGGGGAAGATTACTTTCGTGAACTGGAAAAAAGTGTGTTGTTGATGCTGATTCGACTAAACGAACCAGCGGTAATTGCCACGGGAGGAGGCACACCCTGCTTCTATGACAACATGACTCTGATGAATATGTCCGGTACCACTGTCTTTCTTGATACTCCAATGGAAACTTTGGTGGAACGTGTGCAAGAAGACAAGAAGAGTCGTCCGCTGATAGGACAAATGAGTGACTCCACTCTGGAATCTGATATGGAGGCTCTATATAATAAGAGGCTTCCTTATTACAAGAAAGCCTCATTCACTACCAATTCTAAACTGGACGATATTGTCCAATTTCTAGATTCTGTCAAAAGTTGACCCCGAAGGTCACTGATACATTTAAGTTCTTGTTTTCTGTAAAAGCTGTAGGGCTAATGTTCAAATTTGGATCGTCAAAGGAGTAAATGGTATATGGACTTCTAGCCGTATTCCACTTAGAATGAACAGCAGATACATCAACAAAGAATTCTTGATTTCTATAACCCAATCCTGCTGATATTTTTTTGATACTATTGTCAATTCCACTGCTCAAGTATGGGTCTCCTTCATAGCTATAACCCCCTCTTAATCTGAATGCATCCAGGCGTATTTCACTTCCAACTCTGAAATTTATAGTGTTTTGGTAAAGAGATTTTATAGTTTGATTATCTTCAGAAACATTAAAGTCACTTGATTTTAGCTTGGCTGACGAATAATCAATAAAATCAACATCGGCCGAGATAAACCCATGCTTACCAAGGAAGAAGGCTGCACCGGTTGTTAGCTTGAATGGAGTCGTAATGTTGTATGAGGATTCGCTAAAGTATTCATCGTAGAAGTCTTGAAGCACAATTGAGGAGTCAGCGGTAATGGCATATTCCCAATTGTTGTAAGAAGTAAATAAATCTTCAGAACTTTCCTCTCTCATGCCATAATAAGTAGGCGTGGTTGCCGACACTCCAATTCTTAGAAAATCGGCGGGGCGTGCTATAAGTCCAAATGTTCCACTTATTCCTGTTCCCCGTACATCTAAAGTTGTTCTAGTACTAACTTCATTGATCGCGTCATCGGGTGCGTTGTTGTACAGAAATTCCGACTCGGTATAGGTGTTTTCTTTTGTATATCTGATTGAGTTAATACTTAAACTAGCGCCGAAATAAAGGATATCATCATAATTTCCTCCGGCGGCAAAGTCCCACTGATACTGACTGCCCTTACTGGTAAGCACCTCAATCTGGCGTGGGAAGTCTCCAATGAACTTATTATACCCATTGGGTTCATTTGGGTCAACAAAATCATTGATTAAATAGTGGTTATAGGCGTCGTAGACAATACCAAGATTTCCGAGCTGATCTACAGGAGTACCCCATGCTTGGTCAAGCCAGGATTCCACAATGGAAGATCTGCTGATACCACTCTCAGATGGGGTTGTGTTAAACCCATCATATCTGATATCGCTATGAAAGTTGTTTTCTCGAGTTACCGTAATGGCAAATGACCCTCCTTTGAATTTACTCGTTTCAATGTCGCTATTTGCAAAATTGAAAATGACTCCCAAATTAGCAATGTTGAAATTTGCCTTGTAGTCATCGGTTAATTCTCCAAAATATTCAGACTCACTGTTGTAGAAATTAATTGAGGGCGTAAAGGTGACCACAGAGCTTCTATTGAAACCTAGTCCTGCGGGATTGGCATAGGCTGAATTGATGTCACCACCTAGCGCAACTTGTGCTCCTCCCAGCGCCTGAGTTCTGGCAGTCCCAATAGAATTAGTCCTGCTGAATTGCAATGCGTCGTTGTAGTATCCAAACTGAGCCTGCGTAGAAAAAACGCACACCACGAGCATTAAACCTAAAAAAAATAGCCTCTTCATACTTCGATTTTTTTGAATACTTATCTACCTCTTGATGATCTACTTGATGATCCCGAAGATCGGCTCGGCGAACTTGTACGACTCGGTGAACTAGATCGACTTGGGCTACTGATCCTAACCCGGCTGTTACTAGACCGTGATGGAGTTGAATAGGACCGACTTGGTGAAGATGACCTGCTACCTGAGTAGGATCCTGAACTTCTTCCCGAGCTTTGAGTACTATATCTTCTTACATTGCCAGAGGAACTACCGGTTGATCGAGCCGAAGAACTTCTTACCGTACGTGGTGATGAGGAAATCGTTTTGTTTGGTTCATACCTGCTTCGCGTATTCACATTCTGAGAAGTTCGTCTTGAGGTAGTTGATCTTGAATTACTTATTGAGTATGTCTCCCTAGTTCTGGTCGATGAACGTGAGGTGGATCGACTGGACACATCCGAAAGTCTGGATCTGGAAGTACTTACATTCGCTCGTCGCAAATATTCATTTTGTGAGCGACTGTAATCCCTGGAATCTCTTGCAGTTGCTGACCGACTTCGGCTGCTTGAACTACTTCTTCCGGTGCTTGACGCAACTCGAGCTGAACTATTTGTCCGGCCGTTGCTTGCAACGGCTGCTGCACGCCCGGATAATCTAGAAGGTCTTGTTGAGGACATTCTTGAAATGTTTGTGCTTCTGGCCACAGTAGACCCCCGAGTATATCGAGCACCTCTGGTAACATTTCTGTAATATCGTTCGGCCTGATAGCCAGTCGCAGCATAGGCACCATATCCATATCCGCCATAGTATGGACTATACCATCTGAATCTGTTGAAGCTATAAACTGGGCAAAAGAAAGGGTCGTAGAAGAAGGGGTCATAAAATGCGTTACCCCAGCCAAAACCAATACCTATGCCGGAATACCATCCACCGAAACTGTTAAAGCCAAATCCAAATGATGGTCCCCAGGTATTGAACCTATTGTAGTATGGGTCTGCATAGTACCCTGCTCCATAGTAGTTATTCACAACAGTTGGCTGACTCTGTCTGTTATATTTTGGGTCATTATAAAATGATTCATCATCGTATTCTGCAACTTGATCCTCTACGTAATAATCCTGACTACTATATGTAGGATTTTGATAGTTATCGTTTTCTGAAGTTTTATTCTCATAGTTATCGCCATTGACCGACTGACGAGCTTGCTGCTTGTATTTTTCAATATATTCTGGGTTCACCTCTTTGGCAGAGTAAGAGGCATTGCCATAGGTGTTGTTGGAATAAGATTGATATGTAGTACTCGCATCAGTTGGAGTATCCTCGGTGTATTTTATTTTCTTTCGATCCTTCGAAGAAAAATACATGTCGTCGTATTCATTTTGAGCAAATCCAATCTGCGTCAATCCCATCATCAGGATAAGAGCAGAGAGAGCGGCGAATTTGAAATTTTTGTGTATCATAACGACCTCCGAGTTTAAATGGTAAGACATTGATTTTAATTACTGGACAACATATTATATTTGTGTCCAATTTTTCTAACAAGAGAAGAGCAATATCCATACCAAATTTAATAAATCAAGATGAGTAAAGGATTACCAAAGCGAAGCGAAGACTATTCTTTGTGGTATAATGAGTTAGTGAAGAAGGCAGATTTAGCCGAAAATTCGGCTGTAAGGGGTTGTATGGTAATCAAACCGTATGGATTTGCTATTTGGGAAAAAATGCAAGCTGCTTTGGATGAAATGTTCAAAGATACCGGACATTCAAATGCCTATTTTCCACTTTTTATTCCCAAATCATATTTGAGCAAGGAGGCGGCTCATGTTGAAGGTTTCGCCAAAGAGTGTGCTGTAGTTACTCATTATAGGTTGAAAAATGATGAAGACGGCAAGGGCGTGGTGGTTGATCCTGAAGCTAAGCTGGAAGAGGAATTAATTGTCCGTCCTACTTCTGAAACTGTCATTTGGAATTCATATAAGAATTGGATTCAGTCCTACAGGGATTTGCCCATTTTAGTAAACCAGTGGGCCAATGTGGTACGTTGGGAAATGAGGACCCGCCTCTTTCTTAGAACTGCAGAGTTTCTCTGGCAAGAAGGCCATACTGCCCATGCAACCAAGCAGGAAGCCATTGACGAAACAGTTCAGATGATGAATGTCTATGCTGATTTCGCTGAGAATCATATGGCACTTCCAGTATTGAAAGGCGTAAAAACTGAAAGCGAGCGTTTTGCTGGAGCAGAAGATACTTATTGTATTGAAGCGTTAATGCAAGATGGCAAAGCGCTTCAGGCTGGAACTTCGCATTTCTTGGGACAAAATTTTGCCAAAGCTTTCGATGTGAAATTTGCAAACGCTGAAGGTGGTGCTATGGAATATGTCTGGGGTACTTCTTGGGGTGTAAGTACTCGATTGATGGGTGCGCTTATCATGGCACATTCTGATGATCAGGGATTGGTATTGCCTCCTAAGTTGGCACCATTTCAAGTAGTGATAGTGCCTATATTCAAAAGTGATGAGCAGCTAGCTGAAATATCTGAAGTAGCGCTTAAAATTAAAGCGAATCTAAAGAAAGTAGGTATCAGTGTCAAGTTTGATGACAGGAAGACACATAAGCCAGGTTGGAAATTTGCTGAGTATGAATTAAAAGGTACACCAGTAAGAATAGCCATTGGCCCAAAGGACCTGGAGAATGGAACGGTCGAAGTGGCCAGAAGAGATTTATTGGAAAAAAATGTGATGCCTTTGGATGATAATTTTGTTCAAAGCATATCGTCGTTATTAGATAATATACAAGAGACCATTTATAAAAAGGCATTTAACTATAGAAAAGAACATTCCTTCACGGCTGATACATATGACGAATTCAAGAAAATTATTGAAAGTGAAGAAGGCGGCTTTGTTTATGCACATTGGGACGGTACTGCTGAAACGGAAGAAAATATAAAGAACGAAACGAAAGCAACCATACGTTGTATACCGATAGACCAGAAAGAAGAAGCCGGTAAATGTGTCTATTCTGGTAAACCTTCAGCGGGTCGCGTTGTATTCGCAAAAGCATATTAATAAACATAGGCATGGAATTAATTCCATGCCTATTTTGTATATTAGGCCCTCATTTTAAACCACTTGTATTGCTTGACTATTTTCTCATAGCGTTTCTTATTCTATCAGGTGTGGCATTGATTATCGTTGAGATAATTTTTGTTCCTGGTACTACTATAGTAGGAATATTGGGATTTCTTACGGGAGCTTATGGAGTCTATAGAAGTTACGAATTGTATGGACAGACTGCTGGTCATTTTGTGCTTGTCGGCTCCCTGACCCTAATGTTTGTGGCTGTTGTTCTCAGTTTTAAATCTGGAGCTTGGAAGCGTTTTGCGCTCAAAGGTGCTATGAGGACTCCCGTAAATAAAGATTTGACCTCCGGTTTGGAAATCGGAATGGAAGGTACCACTGTTTCTTCTCTCAAGCCAATTGGCAAGGCTGAGTTTGAAGATAAAGAATTTGAAGTGACCTCATTAGGTAATTTTGTAGAAGAGAGCCAACCTATAAAAATTATCAAACTAGAACGTAATAAGATATTTGTTGAACCAATTAAAACATAAAATAATATGATGATATATGCGATTTACGCAATGCTGGGAATAGTTGCGTTTTTTACCTTTCTCTATTTTGTTCCCGTAGGTCTGTGGATTACCGCTCAGTTTTCCGGAGTTAAGGTCGGGCTATTTGAATTGGTATTCATGAGAATCCGTAAAGTTCCACCATCATTGGTAGTAAATTCTCTTATTACTGCGACCAAGGCCGGTTTGCAAGTTACTTCGGGTGAGTTGGAGACTCACTACCTTGCCGGGGGAAATGTGCCTAGTGTAATCAAAGCGTTGATTTCAGCAGATAAAGCAAATATTGCGTTGGAATTTAATCAGGCGGCAGCAATTGATCTTGCTGGTAGAGATGTATTCGAAGCAGTACAAATTTCAGTAAATCCGAAGGTCATCACCACGCCAAGAGTCGCTGCAGTTGCCTCAGATGGTATTCAATTGATTGCAGTGGCAAGGGTAACAGTGCGAGCTAACCTCACCCAATTAGTAGGGGGGGCAGGAGAAGACACTATCCTGGCTAGAGTAGGAGAAGGTATTGTTACATCCATAGGTTCTGCGGTCACACATAAAGAGGTTTTAGAAAATCCTGATAAAATATCTAAGTTGGTTTTAACAAGAGGGTTGGATGCAGGTACTGCCTTTGAAATTCTTTCCATTGATATCGCGGATGTTGATGTGGGCAAAAACATTGGGGCAGATTTACAAACTGACCAAGCCGCAGCTGATTTGAAGGTGGCAGAGGCTAAAGCTGAAGAAAGAAGAGCTATGGCGGTAGCCGTAGAGCAGGAAATGAAGGCGAAGGCGCAGGAAGCCAAAGCTAAAGTAATCGAGGCCGAGGCTGATGTGCCGAAAGCTATGGCACAGGCATTCCGAGAAGGAAATCTTGGTATCATGGACTACTACAAAATGGACAATATCAAAGCCGATACGGAAATGAGAGAATCCATTTCTAAGCCAAAAGGTTCAGGTTCTGGTAAGAAAAAATAATTAAAAATTCTTTTTTGAATTTTAATTTAACGGGCATCTTCAGATACATTCATGGCATTAGTTCTACAATGAGAACCGAAAGCCGGATGTTGAAGATGCCTGTTTTTTGTAGGTCGGCCATACCACTAACAGGAATTCTTTCTTTAATTCTATTTGCCAGTCAGCTGTGCTTGGCACAGAAAGTAATTATTCATGGACAGGTACTAGATGGAACGAGCCTCGAAGAGTTGGCTAATGTTCATGTCTATTTGGAAGAGTATTTGGGCACCACTACTACTATGGAGGGCAGATTCGAATTTGCGGTAAACCATATGGATACACTGCACTTCTCCTTGGTGGGTTATGATTCACTGTCACTTGTGATTACCAATGTAGACGAAGTTCAAAAGGTTATTTTAGCGATGCATCGGAGCACAATTATTTTGGAAAGTGTGGAGATAGCTTCGGATTATCAGGCCGAAACGATCATCAAGCAGCCAGAGCGAATCACTTTTCAGATCCCTGGTGTAAAATATTCTAATAAACCACCTCAAAAGAATTATAAGTTGGGACTGGCTGCCATAGGAAGTCCTATGACTGCCCTCTATAGGTCTTTTAGTAAGCAATACAAGGAGGAAAAGAAAAACTATTTATATCTCAAGGAAAAACAGGCCGAAGATTTGGTTTACAACAAGGCCAAGGCCAATCTGGATAATGCCTTCGATCAGATCAACGAATATTTTGATGATTATTATTATCGAGATTTCATTCAGTATTCGGGGCTAACCGTGCAGTATGTGGCTGATTGCTCAGAATATAATCTGATCAAACTATTGCCCGACGCTATAAAAAAATACTACGAGCATCTTGAAGAACGCGAAGAGGAGTGATTTGAAAATCAAAAAAGCACGAGATTTTCATCCCGTGCCTTTCTAAATCAAACAATAAAGTCAACTGTCAGGTTTTAAGGCCCTTTAAAAATTGCTGACATTCTTGTTCGTCGCCAAGATATTTTTTTCGCTCTCCTATGACGGCGTACCAAACATTCTTTTCATTATCGAAAAGCAACCTTATTCTCTTTGATACTAGTGATTGCGAAACACTCATAGCTGGTGAGTTTTTAACTGATCTTGTGAATAGCAAAGTTGTTGTAAACCTGTGAGTCCTGAAATAGAGTAAAGACTTAAATTTTACTAGGAGAATCTCCTAAAAATGAAATTTGATACATTAAAAATCCTAAAACTTAGCACCAAGCACAACGGTCTCTTTTTGTACAGACTTGTTGCCTTGCCCGTCAAAAATTTCAAAATTGATCACGTAGTAACCCACTGATGCTCGATTACCATTGTTTGTTATTCCATCCCAGGTGAAGAATCCAGTTGTAGATAGTAGCTGCCCTTCGGCCAGGGTTTTTACCAAAACCCCACTGGTGGAGTAGATATGCACATTAGCAAAGTTTCCGGCCTGATCCAGCTGATAACTGATTGTGGTATAATCATTCATACCTGTATTGTCTGGCACAAAAACTTGTGGGTCGACCGACACCTCCGCAATCGATTGATTGGCCTCCCGAAATTGTGAGTTAATAATACCGGGAGTGGCAAACCCTACCGTACTCGCCGCAGATTTCCAGCTATCAGGATTAGTACTTTCTGCTTCAAATGATACCCGCTCTAAAGAAACACCGTCATCGTCGTCCAGAAGATTGAAATGATAGTCGTCTTGATACTTCATTTCATCTATTCTGACTCCAGAGCTATTGATCAGAATTACAGAATCTTCCGCGTCGGAAAGGCTTGGGAAGCTGCTCATGGCAACGAACTTCGAAACATCACCACTTGGATAATTCGCATTTAGTATGGCTGGGTCTGTCGTTAAAGCCATGTATTCTTCGGGATCAAGAATTAGGTTTTCTGTGGTAATTGTCACAGAGTTGTCCAATTGATCTCCAATCGTCCATTTGATCAAATTGATCGCTTTATCCGAGTTGTTATATAGTTCTACAAAATCAACGCCCCCAACTTTTGGATTGAAAAGCACCTCATTGATTAATACTTCTGAAAGGAGGGCCGCTTCAGGCAGCCTG
Source organism: Reichenbachiella sp. (assembly GCF_039944555.1). Classification (GTDB taxonomy): domain Bacteria; phylum Bacteroidota; class Bacteroidia; order Cytophagales; family Cyclobacteriaceae; genus Reichenbachiella. The sequence goes on from NZ_JBDUYN010000004.1 coordinate 367,350, forward strand.
AAGGTTGCAGAATTTGCGCCCGGTTGAATAATATTCAACTTACAGTCTGCAACCTGATTGATTGTGATTTCATACAGCTGACCTGGCTCCAGACTTTCAGTTAAGCTGATATTGACGCTGGTATTTTGAGGGCTGTCCAATTCCTGAGACGAAACTGTTTTTTCAGGCGAAATTGAGATTACGGCATTAATAAATTGTGAGGGGTGCAACTTCTCATTCATTTGAAGTTCTATGGAGTTTTCGCTTGTGGCAATGGCCGTGGTGATCTCTGGGCCGAAGCTATCAGGATTAGAGAGGGCAGCAGAATTAGCTTCACCAGGTGTCCCGCCGGTCTGGCTGATCGATGCCGTCCAATTATTTAATTCCCCGCAAGGATTCTCTAAATCGATCATCTCCAAAGCCCAGCCACCGTCTTCTTTATCGCTGTCTTTGTACCAATCTTTGGTGTAGGAACTGGAATAGATTTGCGTCTCCCCTGCGTAAATTGAGATAGTTTCTCCGGAATTATTGAGAGATGGGAAACTGGTTATTCCTATGGTTGCTACACCAGGAAATTGACTTGCCCAAGACGTACTGGTCAGCACTATATAGTTGCTGCTTTGAATTTCTCCAGAGATGATAGTAGCACTACCCCCTTCATCCACAATGCTTATACCAGCCAAAGAAATGGTTTGATCAGTGGTGTTGTATATTTCTATATACTCGGTATCTGGGAGTCCCACTTCCGGGGTTGGGTCAGACATAATTTCAGTGATAATGAGGTCTCCAAAAGAGGGAGAATTCGCAGCCTCGAAGGTAAGAGGGATGATGTGATTAATTAGAGCATTGTCAGATAGGTCCTCAATGTTGTCTAAGGTCAATTCATAAGCAGTTCCTTCTAGAAATTCAGTAGAGAACTCTAATAAGGTAGTTGAATCGGCATCATCGTATTTGACTTCAGTCGGATATCCAATGGTAGGTGTAATTTGATAGTTGTTTAAGAATTCGGCAGAAACCTCGTTGAGCGGTTCAGAATATTTGATCCAAATGGTATTGGCATCTACAATCAAATGCTCGGATACCGATGGAGCCGTTTGATCGTTTATTACCGTGGTAAAGTAGTCTGCCAGATCGTTGCCAAATGTGTTGATAAGATTTTGCCAGGAAATGGTGTACTCCAAGTCTCCTACCAGGGCTTCTTCAAATGTCAGTCGCAGAATTTTCGGGTCTTCATTGTCAATAACTGCCGCGTTGCAGTTGCCCAGGGATGGGCTAGCCGTAAAGTCTGATAACGTAAGTGTTTGCCCCTCTTTCAATTCGACCTCGAATTCGAGAGCGATAGTACGATCTCCAGCCAGGCCGGAATAGGAAATTCTTGAATCAAATAGGAATGAATAACTACTTTTAAACAAGCCATTCGAATTTTGATCGCTCACGTTATCAACAGTCAGGGAGTTTTCGCTGTTGTCCTCCAAGGTCGAATTAAAAGTCAATGTAGCTGTTTTGTCATCAGTGAAATTGATTGCACTTATGGATTGTCCGTTGATCGAATAGTTTATTAATGTACTTTTCGAAGTTAAATCCGGGATTTTGTTGAATTCAATCTGAACGGTATTTCGACCGGTGGATTGAACCACAGCTAGGTAGAAGATATCATAATTGAAAAAGGATGAGATTGGATTGATAATCGCATTGCCTCTCTGGTCTTGCATGGCTGAAATGTCTAAATCGATCTCTGAAGTCTCAGGAAGGCCTGAAGACAAATTAAGATAGACGATGTGCTGAAACTCTAAGTCCAGGGACGCACTGGTTGGCTGACCGAGCCCCTCAATTGAATAGTTCGTAATATTTTCCGCTATCGTTTGGTCTACATTCTCATTAAACCAAAGAATTAACTCATCAGAAGATCGAACGATGATACTGTCTAATTCCGGTTCGAATACGTCGTAGACAAATTCTTGCTTAAGCTTAGTTTTGATTTCGTTATTATAGAGGTCTTTTACTTCATCAATCGACAACTCGAAAACTACTTCACGTTCAAAGTCTTCGTCAAATTCAAGGGTTACCGTTTTTTGGTCAACGGCCAGCGTGGCCCTGATGGGGAAGATGTTTTCGTATTCATAGTTCTCCTTAGATTCAGCTGATTGCTCATCTACATTTTCAGTAAAGACAATCTCCAGTGATGAGGAGGAGACCACTTTCACTGTATCCAATTTGGGAGGAGAAGTGTCGTACACAAAAATGAGGTCTGGCGTAGTTAGATATTCCAGGCTGGAATTTCGAACGTCCGAAATAGTCAAGGTAAGATTTTTGTTATCATCAAAATTATTGGCAAATGCCAAATGGACAAGTCGATCATTGGAGCCATCCAGAAAGGCACTAGAAGGATTGCCGACACCATCATCAACGAAGTAGTTGCTTTCAGTGCCTGCGCTGGTAGGGTCCAGATTCTGTTTGTAATAGATATCCAGTAAGTTAATTCCCATAACCTGAATGGTATCAACCTGCTGAGACAGGGTAAAAGTAGGTGTCAAGGCTGCTGCCAGAACGTTGCCCTGTAAATCTTCGAGATTGCTTATTGTTAGTGTACTTTCTGTATTAAGTACAAATTCGTCTGCGAAGGTGAGGCTAACTGTGGTTGCGTCTTCACTATTCAAAATGGCCGATGTGGGGCTGGAACCTGAGTGGTCTGATACGTAATTCCCTTCAGTTTCAGCAATGGTTTCGTTTAGATCTTCGGTAAAACTTATATCGATCTGGTTAGATGTTCTTACTACTATGCGGTCAAGGGCAGGTGGGTTGGTGTCATAGTCAAAGGAAAGGCTATTGGTTTGGATAGCATTTCCGGCGCAGTCAGTGGCCCCGGTGATGGTAATGGTGTAGTTAGCCCCACTGGTTAGATCGGGAGTTACATCTATCGTTGTGGTCAAAAAACCAGGGCTTATTGGTGTAATGCCGTTTTCTGTAATGCCATTGTCAAATGAATAGGTGGCGCCGTTTAAAGAAGTTTCGTCCATCGGTTCATCGAAGGTGAGCAAGAAGGTATTAGCATCAGTAGCGATAAAACCCATGAGATTGGGGTCCGTAGCATCCGGGGTATTGTCGTAGACTGCATTTTGAATACCGGGCGTTCCTCCATTGGCATCAGCCGATACCGTCCAGTTGTTTTCGTTGCTGCAGGTCAGTTCGGGGTTGATTTGTTCAAGACTATATCCGCCACCATCTTTATCTGTGTCGTTGTACCAGTCCGATGTATAAGAAACACTATCAACCAGATTACCCAAATTGTCTGTGAGTTGCAGGGCTTCGCCAGAGTTACTCAACGACAGCCCACTTAAACCTATGACATCACCGGAAAACAATCCTGCATTGGCGGAAGTAGTCAAGGTTACATATGATCCCGACTCCAGAGTGAAATCACCAATTGTCCGTGCGTCAATCATAAAATCACCAATATTAATTGCCTGATTAGAAGTGTTGTACAGTTCAAGAAATTCAGCATCTGGCAGTGTCACTACCGGGTTTGGATCAGCCATGATTTCGTTAATCACAATATCCCTAAAGGGAGTCTGAAGTTCAACATTAAATGCTTGGTCAACATCGTTAATGGTTTCATCCATGGCCTCATGTTGGACCTGATCAACATTGAGTGTGTAATCGTTGTTGACAAAATTGGTTGCGAAGGTTAGTAAAACCTCATCCAGATTGGTCATATCCCTCGCAGCCGAAGTAGGGTTTCCAAAGCCATAATTTAAGGAGTAGTTGGTCAGAGTTTCGGCTGTCGTCTGATCTACGTTTTGGTTGAAGGTGATTCGTATCGAATTAGTGCCTTCTTTAGCTAGTGATTCGATCCCAAAACTGGGAACCACAGGAGTGGTTGAAATGGAAATGTCGTCGAAATAAAAATCGGTCGAATTTGAGGATGTGTAGTCACACCAGAACCCAAAGTGGCTTGTGCTTGTATGTGTGGCATCTAAAAAGGAAGCACCTTCACTTGAGTACGGTGCAATACCATCACTGCTTGAATTCACTTGCCAGTTGCCGGTTGCATCTCTTGTGACTTGTACCCAAATTTCAAAGCTAGAAGATAAACTTGTTGACCCAGAAAAGAGTAAGCTATTTGAACCTCCATTTCTTTTATAGAACCTTAACACATCACCGCTTCCACTTTCTCCTACTAAAATGAAATATCCATCTGGATAGGCACTAAGGTCGCCATTGTCACTAACTAGATAAATTCTAGTGCGATTTCCTCCTGAAGGTGAAAATGCAAGTCTAAAATAGAATTCCCAAGTAGTTTGGCCTAGTTCTGTTTGGGAAGTGGAAAGATAAGATTCACCTTCTAGTGCCGGTGTTACATTGAGTTGCAATTGTTCGGAATTAACGCCAAAATCTACGACATCCCCACTCCATGCCGGATTACCAGTAAAGTCTCCATCAGAAAAATCATCACTCACCTGAGCCAGCGAGAGCTGAACGGTAAGCAGGCCAAAAAAGGTTAGCAGGTATCTCATTCAACTTGAGTTTCAACTACTAAAATACGGATAATTCATCAACCTCAATAGCGGTTTAAATCCCTGCTGGGTTATGATTTTATTATTTTTTCCTTTTGGAGGCATACTTGACAGTTTCATCCAAGATAAGTGCTTCCTGGATCACCTGGTTGAGCGCTCGTTGATCTATTTCCTCAATCGAAAAGTAACTGATTCCGGCCACTTGTTTTCGATCTTTAAAATCGAGCAATTGATTTTCATTCGACAGTTCGTTGGCGCGAATAAAGCACAATTCAACGCCTCCTTTCTTGATCGGGTTGAGATAGCACACCCAACTTTTCTGGTAGTAGAATGGCACCTTGAAACGGATCTTACTACTCATTCGGTCATTGGCATGAAACATTTGGTCGAGGATGGTCATGATTTCTTTTTGTGGACTTTCAAGTCCAGATATATAGTCTAGGATCTCAGACATTATTCTACATAGTGGCTTTTCTAATTCAAATGTAGTAATTTGTGGTTAGGGAGATCTTACTAAAAATGTAGCCATGATAAAATTCTTCCTTCGTAACGCCCGTCGAAACAAGCTTTATTATTCTATCAACTTGATTGGCCTGGTACTCGGTACCACCTCAACTATCTTCATATTTCTCTATCTTCAGAGTGAACTGACTTTTGACAAGCACTTCAGTGATTCGGATCGCATTTACCGAGTGGCACTGAACCGTGTTTACCCTAATAACGAAGTCGGCTGGGCTTCCATTCCCGCACCTGTCGGTACGGCTTTGGCTGACAACTTTCCTGAAATAGGGGAGGCCACAAGAATGAGCACCGGCGATTTCAATATCAAAGTCAACAACGAGCTTTTTAATGAAATGAAGGGACTCTACGCTGACAAAAATTTCTTCAGCGTGTTCGATGTAAAAGTAATCCAGGGTGATTTGAAGACAGCTTTGAGTCAACCACGCCAGCTGGTACTTACTAAAGATCTAGCCCTCAAATATTTTAATACTACCCAGGCAGTTGGAAAGCAATTGATTGTTCGCGACAGTCTGAATTATCAGGTGAGTGCCGTGATAGAAAATCTCCCAGACAATTCCCATTTCGAAGCCGATTTGATTGCACCCATGCAAGACTCATCCGAACCTCGCTATCACAATACCTGGGGCACGGCTTTTTTCTATTTTACTTATGTCAAACTCAATGAAAGGACAGTATCTAGTCAATTTGAAAGCAAAGCACGTCAGTTTTTACTTCAAAAAATGGCTGAAAACACAACAGGCATGGATTTTCAGAAATGGTTGGACGAAGGCAACAGCTACGATTATTTTCTTCAGCCTCTGACCGACATTCACCTGACCTCCAATCTAAGATGGGAATTTATGCCGAATGGCAATAAGAGCAACGTTCAACTTTTTATGGCTGTAGGGATTTTCATTTTGATTATTTCGTGCATCAATTATGTGAACTTGTCTACAGCCAAAGCAGGGAAAAGAATGAGAGAACTTGGGCTAAAAAAAATCATGGGAGCTTCACGGGTGCAGTTAATCAGACAGCTGCTAGGAGAGTCGGTGATACTCACGGTACTTTCAGCCTTGCTGGCCATGCTGCTGGCATTTCAGGTGCTTCCGTATTTCAACGACTTGTCAGGTAAATCCTGGTCACTAAATGTTTTGTTGGCACCAGCTTTTTTAGCTCTTGTTGGTATTTTCTCATTGACACTTGGCCTAATTGCAGGCGTTTATCCTGCATTAAAACTGTCCAGTGTATACCCAACAGAAGTGATTACCACTAATTCCAAAGGCGGCAGCGAATCTGCCCAGGAAAGATGGGTTAGAAATATACTAGTAGGTCTGCAATTCGGTGTCTCGCTTGTGGTGATTGTATCTACACTTATCGTATCCAAACAAAATCAATTTTTGAAAACAGTTGATTTGGGATATGACAAGGAGAATCTGTTAGTTATAAAAAATGCCGGAGAGATAAGAGCCCAGGGAAGTACATTCAGAGATGAATTGGTGAAATCGCCTTATATCAATCAAGGTTCGATTATGTCATCAGTCCCTGGCTTTGTTAATGGCGCAACCACCTATACCACGGCAGAAGCGGAAGGTAATCCTGTGAATGTTTCTTTCTTTTTTGCGGGTGATGAACACAGTGCTGATATATTCGGGCTGGAGTTATTAACTGGCCGGAATTATAGACCTGGCGATTTTACGGATACGATTCGTAGTGCGATCATCAATCAGGAGGCCGTTAGGCAGTTTGGCTGGACAGCCGACCAGGCGGTCAATTCTTTTATCAAAAACACTACCGGAACAAGAAGGTTGAAAGTGATAGGAGTGGTAAAGGATTTTCATATTCATTCGCTTCATGAATCCATTCGGCCATTGGTCATTTCAACCGGATTGAGGTTTCCGGCCAGGATGGTCTTCAAGATAAAAGAAAGTAACACACAGCAGGCTGTTCAGGACATGCTCAATCAGTGGTCGGTTTTTTCACCGGACAAGCCGGTGGAGTATTCATTTTTAGACACCAATTTGGAGACCTTGTATGTCAGTGAAAAACATACCCAGGAATTGTTCTCAATATTCACTTTACTAGCGATTTTTTTAGCGGGATTTGGCATGTATGGACTTTCAGCTTATCTGACAGAACTGAAAAGAAAGGAGGTTGCCATTCGCAAAACATTAGGTGCCTCGGAACTATGGATCTTAAAATACTTCACCTTTAAGCAACTATCAGTTATTGCCTTGGCTGTACTTATTGGACTACCTATCGCCTATTATTTAGGCAATGAATGGCTGAATAACTTTGCCTACCGTATAGAAATAGATCTTGGTTTGATGTTAATGTCTGTAGGATCGATTTTAGCAATCGGCCTGCTTTCTATTGGCTGGTATTCCGTAAAAGCAGCGCTGGAAAATCCTGTGAATATGTTGAGGGAATGAGTTTAATGACCAGTATTCATCCATCTGATTAAAACATTTCAGAGATCAGATTGGTAGTTGCCAAAATTCTGTTAGAAATTTGTTTTACGTTTCTTAATTGGTTAATTATTTAACGATTGATTCGTTTGATTAACAAATATTAAAAAAACCAGCATTTCGCTGTTCTGGTTCTCAATGAAATTGTAGTAATTTTGAATTCTAATTACATGGAATCCAAGAGATAATTATTCAAATTCGTTCGTTTAGTGGGCATGTTGCAAGAATTAGCATGTTTCCCCAAGACGGACTTTATATAAAAAGTACAAAAAGTGAAGCTAGCAGTAGTAGGAGCCACGGGCTTGGTAGGATCGGAAATCCTGGAAGTCCTTAAAGAAAGAAAATTTGAATACGATGAACTGTTATTGGTCGCGTCGGCCAGGTCAGCTGGTAAAGTCATCGAATATCAAGGAAAAGCACACACCGTTATCGGTTTGGAAGACGCCGTGGCGGCAAAGCCAGATATTGCAATTTTTTCAGCTGGAGGAGGAACGTCTCTTGAATGGGCACCTAAGTTTGCAGAAGTAGGCACTATTGTCATCGACAACTCTTCCGCTTGGAGAATGGATCCTAGTAAAAAGTTGATTGTACCTGAGATCAACGGCTCGGCCATCATGATAGATGATCGAATCATTGCTAACCCAAACTGCTCTACCATACAAATGGTATTGGTTCTAGGGCCCTTGCATGAACGGTACGGTATCAACCGTGTATTGGTGTCTACTTACCAATCGGTAACCGGATCTGGAAAAGGAGCGGTTGACCAGATGATGGCGGAACGAAATGGTGAAACACCTGAAATGGTCTATCCTCACAAAATTGACATGAACGTATTGCCTCATATCGATGTGTTCCAGGAGAACGGATATACCAAGGAGGAAATGAAGATGACCAATGAAACTGTCAAAATCCTCGGAGATGAAAACGTAAAGGTGTCTGCTACTTGCGTCAGAATTCCTACCATGGGCGGTCACTCAGAGGCTGTTAATATTGAATTCGACAATCCTTACGATTTGGAAGAAGTAAGAGAGATTTTGTCCAAAGTTCCGGGATTAGTGATTCAAGACGATTTGGCCAATAATGTATATCCGATGCCATTGACCGCGCATAAAAAGGATGAAGTGTTTGTTGGAAGAATACGTCATGACGAGTCAAAAGAAAATGCATTGAACCTCTGGATTGTGGCGGACAACCTTAGAAAAGGAGCTGCTACTAATGCAGTACAAATTGCACAGTATGTGACTGAGCACAACCTCGTGTACTGATAAGAAACCTATTTTAGTTATTCGTGTGAAAACATCTCGCACAAATAAAAGGCTGGTTCGAATGTTATACATTTGAGCCAGTTTTTTTATGTCCAAAGCACTCATAGATACACTCAGTCAGCCCCAAGTTCGGCAATTCATCAAAGCACATTTGAACGAGGACCCCTTGGCGTTGGTGCTTAAAAGTGCCAACTACCCCGATTTACCGATTAGGGAAATAGCCGGGCAAATTCAGTCCAGAAAGAAGGCCCAAAGCAAACTCCCTGAATGGTTTGAGAATGAAGAGGTTATTTTTCCTCCTGGAGTATCTCTGGAACAATGCTCGTCCGAAATCACAGCCAAATACAAGGCTTCATTGGTTGAAGGAAAAGTGGTGACTGATTTAACCGGTGGGTTCGGAATAGATTTATACTACCTGTCCAAATGTTTTGAGCAAGCCAATTATGTAGAGCAGTCTGAAGTACTGGTCTCACTTGCTAAATATAATTACCAAAAGCTGGAGGCTAAAAACGTCCAATTTTTCAACACAACTTCTGAGGAATATCTATCAAATGAAGAAGCTGGTTCAGATCTTTACTACATAGACCCGGCTCGACGAGACGGAGCCAACCAGAAAGTATTTCAAATCGAAGACTGCACACCTGATTTGAGTTTGATCCTTCCCCTACTTCTGGAACGAAAAGCTGAAATTTTGATCAAAATGTCTCCTTTGCTCGATATCCATCAGGCCTTGGCAGCTTTATCTCATGTCAAGGAAATTCACGTCGTTTCCGTTCGGAATGAATGCAAAGAGTTGCTATTTAGAATAGAGCCAGATTTTAAAGAGTCACCAGTACGGGTAGCAGTCAATCTATTGCAGGGCCATACGGATACTTTTGAGTTTTCGGAACATCAGGAACAAGAGAATCCTGCATTTAGTCAGCCGCTCAATTATCTCTACGAGCCGAATGCCTCTATCATGAAAGCGGGAGGTTTCAATTCGGTTGCTAATGCATTTGGACTAAGCAAACTACATCGAAACTCGCATCTTTATACGTCAGACAAGTTAATCGAGAACTTTCCCGGAAGAGCCTTTCATATCGAAGGAATAAGTGCACTGAGTAAGAAAAAACTGAAATCCTATTTACCTCAAGGAAAGGCGAATATAACTGTACGTAATTATCCCATGACCGTAAAAGAAATCCGAAAGAAAACGGGAATTAAAGAAGGAGGAGATGTGTTCCTATTTGCTACTACTTTGCTTGATCAAGGCCTGAAGGTACTTGTTTGTGCAAAAAGTTAAGTGAATGTTGAAGCTCCAAAAATCTATTTAAAGAATGCATACTTCGAGGTCGCTGGAGGATTCTCATTTCGAGGATGATTAGCTTCGACCACAATCATTTTTATATCTGAACGGATAACATCGTTGAGGGTGATTAGCCAGGAGCTATCTCGTACGTCATATGTGAAACCCGAAAAAGTATATGACATCGGATAGCTAAAAGACTGGTAGTGGTGTTGGCTACCGTCAGTCGGATCCATGTAGTAAAGTTCGGGTTTACCGTACCTACTTCTTGATATATAAAATAATTTGTTCTTTACAATCTGCCAATTGGCAATGTCATTTGGGATGAAATTTTCTATTACCTTTTTTTCTTCTCCCGATTCTAATTTCCATATTCCACGACTATAAGGGAAACAATAATAGATATCCTTGCCATAAGGTATGGCCCTTATGCCTCCCTTGGTTGTGATTTGGATATCGGTGCTATCCGTCAAGCTTTTTTTATGAATCTGAAACGTTCCTGTTTTGTTAGAGCCATAATATATGGCTGAACCATCCAAGGACCAGCAAGGGAACTTCTCATGACCTAAATCGTCAATGATTCTGTTTGATTGTTTCGATGCAATATCCAACATGAAGACATCATTATTGCGTTCTTTGTTAACTTCAAATGAAATTTGTTTTCCGTTAGGAGACCATTGTGGGTATCTGACAATTGCTCCATTGAAATTGGTCATCTTGGTTTTGGATTTCGTTTCAAGATTCTCAATCCAAATTTCCGCATAGCCAGATTCACGAGAAACATAGGCAAGTTGATTTGTTTTGTGGTGATAGGTTGGATTCCAACTGGTATTTCCTCCTTTGATGTATTTGCTGCTGAAGTTAGTACTCTGAGGTAAGTCAGAAAACTTCCAGATGTTATATGACTCATTCCAGGTCTCAAACACCAGCTGGTTGGTTTTTGCATGAAAATCAAGGTTTCGAATGATCTCTGATGTCTCATGAACAATTATTCTGTCATCAGTTGCTAGATTGATTTTGGCAATTTGAAAAGTATAATTTTTATGGACAAAAGAATAGAGCAGGTGTTCATTGTCTGCCCAACTTACACCGGTAATTTGCTCCGGAGTTTTCGTTACCTCAGTTTCCTCTCCATTGTTTAGGGCCATGGTCATGATGCGACCGTACCCTGGGATCAGGTGGTAATAAAGGTTGCTGTACCGATAGGATCTGATAAATGCCATACTGCTTCCATCGGGTGAAATTCTAGGAGAACTATCTCCAACTATTCGTCCTTCAGGTTTGGTGAGTTGTGTGATATTTTTACTACCCAGATCAACACGATGCAAGGCAAATGCTCGCTGTCCTTCTAGCCTATCGCAATAGATGATAGACTTACCATCTGGTGTCCATATCATGGCAGATAAGTTAACAATTGAATTGACTGTAATAACTTCAGTTTCCTGATCATTTTTTACATTCTTAACAATGATCCAGACACTTTTCCCGTCATTTCTAAAAAAGGCAATTTCACCTCCTGAAGGAGACCATACTGGATCAGTTTCTAGATTATGAGGGTTTTCTAAATGGTTTAGGTCTTGAGTTTTTAAATCCTTTATGTAAATATCGAGATTGTTGTTTCCACTAGTTGCCCTTGCAAACATGACCTTTTTACCATCAGGGGAAAATCTTGGCACTCTCTCCTGACCCCAGTCATCGGTTATCTGAATCACTTTATTTACGGGAACATTTTTTGAAGAATCAAAAAAGAAAAAGCTAAGAGCGATGAGTGCCAGCGGGACCAATACAAGAGAATAAGTAATAAGCCTCGGTTTATCCTTGCGTAGCCCTTCTACCAACCTGTGTCCTTCAGCATATTTGATTGGTGAAAGAAGCACGTATCCTACGGAGCGTATGGTATCAATTTTTGGTTTGTTTTCCCCAGCCTCCTCAAATATTTTTCTTAATACTGATATCGACTTCATCAACGAATCTTCAGTAACCACCACGTCTCTCCAGACGGTTTCCATAAGTGTTTCTTTGGTAACGACCTGGCCCTGGCTTTGCGCAAGACTAACCAAAACTTGCATGGTTCTGGAGCCAATGTTGTGTTTGCCAGTGGTACCTATAATTCGGTTGATTTCCGGCATTATCAGCCAATCACCAATTTTAAAGGGTCTCGAATTCAAGTCAGAACTCTTTTTCATAGGGTGGAAGTGTCAAATATGGGTTTTGAGGTTGCTTTTCAGAAAACATTCAGGATTCTTCTAATGCTGAATTTTACCAATATGTCAATATTGTCTATGCCATACGAGATATAACAGTTGATTTATTCATAAACCTAATTTCTAATGGCTTTTTGCGGAATAAAATTGACCGATAAACAACAAACGTAAAATAATATTTTTATGAAGCCCTATTTGATTTGTATTATAGCTCTTCTTATAACTTTTAGTGGTTGTGATGAAGACAGTGAGAAAGTTGTTATACCTGAAATAACTTCAATCAGTCCCATATTCGGGCATGAAGGAGAAGAGATTGCCATCAAAGGCTTGAATTTTTCCAGCATTGCCGTCGAAAACATCGTTAGGTTCGGCAGCAAGCAGGCTACGGTGCTAGAAGCCTCAATGAATCAACTTAAGGTTCTAGTGCCTGAAGACGCAATTGATGGTAACATAACGGTGCGGGTGGGTAATTCATCAACGACGAGTAATGAGGTATTTACAGTGCTTGTCAATTTGCAAAAAGAAGTTGAACAAGCCATGGCATCGAGCGGAATTCCATCACTCGCAATGGCAGTATTGGCTAATGACAAAGTTCATTACAGCCAGGGTTTTGGTCAATACGACGTTGACCTTACCAAAGCTGCAGATGAAAGCACGTTATACATCACCTCTTCGATTGGCAAGCTGGTGGTATCTATTGCCGTTATGCAGCAAGTCGAACTCGATGAGGTCGACATAGATCGGGATATCAGTGATTATGTTGGGTTTGAGGTACGAAACCCCAACTTTCCAGACAAGGAGATCACTGTAAAAATGGTCATGGAGCATGGTAGCTCTCTATCCAACCCAGGTGTAGGAGAAATAATCGATGATGTATTCGCTGCTATAAAGCCCGACTCAGCTATAGCCCTACATCCCATCATCGAGGAGGCAATTACACCCGGAAGCTCTATTTATAAAGAGGGTATCTGGATGAATGTAGAGCCTGGCACTTTTCACAAAAATTCAAACTACGGCATTACACTCCTGGGTTATATGGTAGAAAAATTGTCAGGTCAGCATTTCAATGACTATAGCAAGGAAAAGATTCTAACACCACTAGGAATGTCTTCCTCAAGTTTTCACTATCCTGATATCGATCATTCAAAAGCTGCGGTAATTTATGGCTCGGATGGAAGTATTCTCGAGCCCTTCTCCTTCTTTTTCTATCCGGCAGGTATGCTCCGAACCTCTACTTCGGACTGGTCACAGCTTTTGTTTATGATGCTGAATGGAGGCACATATAACGGGAATAAGATTTTAGAGACTTCTTCTGTCGAAGCTTTGCTTGACGTAAAATATCCTCAAGGCAACAGTATTGCTTACGATTCCAGTATTGGTTTAGTCTGGAGGCAGGCAGCTGGCAGCACGGGCTGGATAGGCCATACCGGTGCTGGTGTGGGCGTCACACATGTGACGGAAATAAACAGGGAGAAAAACGTTGCCTATGTGATTTTCACAAACAGGGTAGGCAACGGGGGAGTCATTGGACCTGGAGGGTCGCTCTATACCGAAGTGCATAAGTGGCTGGATCAAATTGATCTGGTAGAATTAAATGCGAATTAAATCAAAAAGCTAAATCGAACGAATATGAGACTGTTTCTACCTTTTTCCCTTTTAATTATGTTTTTCGGATGCAGCGATGGAGATTCCACGCCGGCCTCCCCCGTGCTGGATGCACCTACCGGACTCGATGTAAGAGACATTTCAAATTTTGGCAATGGTCAGGATATGGAATTGGGATTTGAACCACCTGGCGATCTGTCACTGGTTAGTGAATTCCGAATCTATGTTGTAAAGGCTGAAAATGCCACGAGCTTTGACTCTTTAGCCGCAGCAGGAATTTCTAATAACTATACGGCAGTAGAGGCGTCTGAAAACTACATCAAGGTTCTGCTGATAGCGACTTCCAAAGATGTAGATGGCGATTTGATTCTAGAAGGTCAGGCCTACCAGCTATTTGTTAGTTCTGTTGGTACAGAAAATAATGGTTCTCCGCTATCATCGGCTTCGGCTAGTATTATGCTGGAACAAAGAAGTGCCGTAAGAACAATTACTGGAGTTATTCAGGCTGGGTCTGGAGGGATGGACATGGACGCGAATGGCAATATTTATATGGGAGATTTTGGTTCTACGCTTGATGCCGGAGGCAAAAATGTCTACAAAATTACACCAGAAGGAGAGGTAGCGATTTTCAATAGCGCAATGAACGGAGCTTCTGGAAATGACTTTGATAAAGATGGGAATTTGTACCAATCCAGTACGGTTGGATTTATGAGTAAGATCACACCCGAAGGAGTGTCGAGCACGTTTGCAAGTGGATTTTCTGGAGGCCTAATAGGCGTTTCTGTCCAGGATGATGGCCGATTGTATACCTGCAACTGTGGAGGCAATTTAATCAATGAGGTGTCCGCCGACGGTGTAATTTCTACTTATGTGGCGAGCCCGCTATTTAATTGCCCCAATGGTATTGATGTTGATGCGGAAGGTAATTTATACGTGGCCAATTTCGGCAATGGTGATGTGGTGAAAGTAACCCCTGCAAAAGAAGTAAGTGTTTTTGCAACGGTACCGGGTGGAAACAACGGACATCTACTTATTCACGGAGACTTCATATATGTGGTCGCCAGAAGGGGCAATGCTATTTATCAGGTAGATTTCGAGGGTAAAGTATCCAAGTTTGCCGGTAGTGGTTCGAGAGGGACAGCCAATGGCAATTTGAGTCAGGCCACATTTTCACTTCCAAATGATATAGCCATAAGCGCCGATGGAAGAAAAATGTATATCAACGATGTAGCAGGTAGCAGCCTTGATGAAAGAATTATCAGTCCTGTTGTGATTAGAGAAATAGATGTCATTGAATAAAATAAAACCCATGAAAAATATAATCATACTATTTACTGCAGCCGCATTCATTTTTTTTCAATGCGATAGCGATGGTGAGAGTGATAGTTCTGCATTAACAGTTGTGGCCGTTGCTGGTCTATCAATTGATGATATTACCAACAACGGCAATGCATCGGACCTTCAGGTTTCGTTTACTAGTATCACACAGGAAGAAGGCCTGGAGGCGTATCGATTGTTTATTGTCAAAGCTGCAAATAGCGGCTCGTTTACCCTTGCTGCGGCAGAAGCTATCACGATTAATTTTTTGGATATCCCAAAAGGAACACCAAGTCAAAAAGTAGTACTTGATGCCACAGCCTTAGACAGCGATGGAGACGAAATCGTGGAAGGTGTAAGTTATAGAGGATTCATATTGTCGATGGGTATGGAGGGTGTTTCGAATGTTTTGTCGGAGCCCTCCAATGCCATCACAATAAAGCAATCTTCGATTAAAATCACTTACATTGGCAATGATGGCGTTCACATTTCTGATGGAGTGCAAGGAGTAATTATCGACGCCCTGCCGGGCGATTTAAGTGGATGGTCTCCTATTGCAAATGGGATACAATCAGCTATCGAATCGGGGTCAGGTGATTTTGCTAACATTAAAGTTGCCATGGCCACTCATGCACACGGAGATCATGTGAGTTCTGCCTCTGTCAATCGATTTTTGAGCGCCAATTCGGGTGCCAAGGTCATTGTTCCGAGCGGCCTACAAGGTTCGATATCGAATCAATCTCAGGTGGCTGATTTGACTCCCCTAAGAGGAGAATCAGCAGAGGAGACATTTGATGGTATTAAAGTCAAGGTCCTTCACTTACGGCATTTTGATCTTTTCGGTAACGACTTTTCTTCGGTTGATAATTTTGGATTTCTAGTGGAAATAGGAGGAAAAAAAGTACTACACCTTGGTGATGTCGATTACTCAGAGGAGAATTTTATGCCTTTTAACTTGACCGCAGAAAAAATTGATGTTTTGCTCATACCCACCTTCAACACCCTGATAAGCAGTGCCAATAAGACTTTGATAGAAGAGCAGATCAGTCCTGCCCACATTATCGGTCTTCATCTGCCTACTTCCACGGCCAAGTCTGTGGTCAACAATGTTTATACAGATGCGGTTGTATTTAAGACCTCTATGGAATTTGAGAGGTATTAGGTATTACATAAAGATTCGGTTCAAAGAGGCGTAGTAAACCTCTGATTCCCATTGGACAATACATGGTAGGGTTCATTGGGGATCATTTTTACCCTTCAATTTTATCCCCTTTTCTTAGTTCTGGCGATCCATTTTTCTTTATTGCAGCTACGCCAAAACTTATTTACTAATGTTTGTTAGTTTTTCTTATTTTAAAAATATATATTGTGAAATTATTCTGAATACAGAATAATATTTTATTACCTAACCTAACCCAAATGACTACGCGATTATATTCGGTGTTTTCCGAAATATTCTATCGAAAATTCTGCTATCACTACATTGATAGCCATTCGACTTCACACACATTTCTATTGGATTTACATCAGTCTAACAGCAGCTAGACTGATTGATCATACTAATCTATTATTCAACTAAACCATTTTACATTATGAAAAAAGTGTTAACCACACTATTGGTAGTGGCCTGTGTCTGCTATCAAGGATTTTCGCAAGAAAAATCCAAAACTTTCATCCAGCTGGAAGCAAGCCAGGGACGGATGTTAAAATCAGAATTACTCAGAAGTCAACTGAGAATGAGTTCGTCAGAGGAGATGAGAGCCCTCAAGACTGAAGATGATCAACTCGGCTATCGTCATGAGAAATTCGAACACTTCTACAAGGGATTTAAAGTAGAAGGATCAACCTACACCATTCACTCTAAAAATGGAGTGGCTACTCACATGACAGGTAACTATGCTACCGTTGCGGAAGTAGATGTAAACCCAAGTCTTTCCAGTGACAGAGCGCTCGACTTTGCAAAATCTGCAACGAATGCGACATCTTTTGCCTGGGAAGGAAATGCCAGCGGCCGTGAAGGTGAAACTTTTGAAAAGCCTGAAGGAGAATTGGTAATTGTTCAAAAGACTGCTAATGGATACAAATCCAGACTAGCCTACAAATTTCACATTCTTGGCGACAAGCCATTTGTGAATGCTTATGTCTACGTTGATGCTCAGTCTGGCGAAGTCGTGCGTTACAACAGTGTAATCAAGCATGCTGATGCCATTGGTTCGGCGGCTACTCGTTACAGCGGTACTCAGTCGATTCATACAGACAGCAATTCGGGAAGTTACAGACTAAGGGACTACTCTCGTGGAAACGGGGTATTGACCTATGATGCAACTACAGCTACAAGCGCCAACCAGGTAACAGGAGTACCTAATGGGTCTTCTGAATACACTGACAATGATAACAACTGGACCTCAGGAGAATACAACAACGCAGACAAAGACAATGCAGCGTTGGATGCTCACTTTGCAGCAGAAGCCACCTATGATTTTTTCATGTCCAACTATGGAAGAAACAGTTATGACGGAAACGGAGCAGCGATTACAAGTTATGTAAACACTGACATTGAGGCCGTTTACGGATACCCGGCAGGATACAACGACAACGCTTTTTGGACAGGCTATGTCATGGTCTATGGAAAGGGTAACACCTTGGACCCTTTGACTACTGTGGATATTACCGCTCATGAAATTGGTCATGCGTTTTGTACCGGTACTGCAGACCTGGTATACGAAAAGGAGTCAGGAGCAATGAATGAGGGACTGAGCGATATCTGGGGAGCTTGTGTAGAATACTATGTAAATCAAACTTATGGGCTTAATAAAGACGTTTGGAATCTGGGTACTGAAATTGGACAAACATTCAGATCTATGTCTAATCCTAAGGCTTACGGTGACCCTGACACTTATGGAGGAACTAACTGGGTAAGCCAGAATTGTAATCCAAGTAGTCAGAATGATTATTGTGGTGTGCACACGAATAGTGGTGTGACCAATCACTGGTTTTATGTATTGGCCGTTGGGGAAACCAGTACAAACGACAACAATGATGCGTACAGCGTAACTGGTATAGGCGTAGACGATGCGGCTGCCATTGCCTGGAGAACAGAGTCTATTTATTTAAACACTACTTCTGATTATGCTGACTTCAGAACTTATTCTATTCAGTCTGCGGTTGAATTATTCGGGAGCGGTTCGGCTCAGGAAATAGCAGTGACTAACTCATGGTATGCGGTAGGTGTAGGAGCAGAATATGTGCAAACTTGTTCATTGGCTGCCCCAGGCAATTTTGCTTCATCCAGCATCAACGACAATGGATTTACACTTTCCTGGAATAGCGTTTCAGGCGCAGCATCATATACTGTGACTGTTGGAGGTTCTTCTTCTAACGTGACAGGCACAAGCTATGTAGCTACCGGCTTGAACGTAGGTACGCAATATGCTTGTTCAATAGTTGCGAATTGCTCTACTGGTGGAAGTGGCGCTACATCCAACTTGAACGTAACCACCACGGGTACGCCTCCTGTCAACTATTGTGCTTCGAACGGCAACAATACCTCCGATGAGTATATTGGGCGGGTTCAATTCAATTCGATTGACAATAGTACCAGTGCTTCTTCAGGAGGATACGGTGACTACACCACGCAGTCTACCACGGTAACAAAAGGCAGTTCTTACACCATGACCATTACACCAACGTGGACAGGAACTATTTACAATGAAGGTTACTCGGTATGGATTGACTACAATCAGGATGGTGATTTTACGGATGCTGGTGAGCAAGTACTGAGTCAATCGGCTACTACCGCCACGCCAATAAGTGGATCAATTAGTATCTCTTCGGGAGCTGCAAATGGCAACACAAGAATGAGAGTTTCCATGAAGTACAATGGAGTACCTACATCTTGTGAATCATTTAACTATGGCGAAGTGGAGGACTATACACTAAATATCGTGACTGGCTCTGCCGATACAGAAGCTCCAACAGCACCAGGAAACCTTGCTGCTTCGAATGTGACTACATCTAGCTTTGATATGTCTTGGTCTGCTTCTGCAGATAATGTAGGCGTAACAGGCTACAATGTATATGTAGATGGATTCTTAGATGGTTCCACTTCAAATACTTCTTATTCTGTGACAGGTGTGGGTGCTAATACTACCTATACGGTATCTGTGACAGCAATAGATGCTGCAAGCAACGAATCTCCTGCGACAGCGATTGATGTGACTACTGATGCGAACAGCGGTGGGTCTACCACTTTATTGTCTCACTTCTTCGAAAACGGATGGGATGGCTGGTCTGATGGTGGCAGTGATTGCTATCGTTATTCAGGCAGCAGATCATGGGAAGGAAGCTACTCTATCAGAATCAGAGACAACTCCGGGACAGTATCTGCAATGACTTCGCCGTCCTATAATGTAAGTGGCTATAGCCAATTAGACATTGAATTTTATTTCTATGCCTATGGTATGGAGACTGGTGAAGACTTCTGGGTGAGGTACTACGATGGGTCTAGCTGGCAAACGGTTGCAGCTTATGCCTCTGGCACAAACTTCAACAACAATACATTCTATAGTGCTACAGTTACTCTGACCAGCGCAAACTATAATTTCCCAACCAATGCACAATTTAGATTCCAGTGCGATGCTAGCGCAAACGCTGATCATATCTATATCGATGCTGTCACCGTAACTGCTTCATCTGGAGGCTCTCCATTCAATGGATTTGCTGCCGGTAGTCCAGTCAAAGTAGGTGGGGGATTTGCTGGTGTAGATGGTAATGTTGGAAGCGAATTGCCAGGTCTTGATGAGGATATAATGATCTTCCCTAACCCAGCAACTCATACGATCACATTGAATTCTTGGGATCCAATTCAGAGCCTGACCATCTTTGGAATCAACGGAAACGTTGTACGTCAAATTGAATTGAGTGAAAATCAACAAACGATTGATATTTCAGCTTTGGACAGAGGAATGTACTTTATGCAGATTCAAACTGAGGAGGAAACTACCGTTGAGAAGTTCATTAAGAAATAAAATTTGAATTAGGTCGTTACTACCTAGCAACCTTTTATTATTTAATATATAGTGGCCGGAGGGGGCAACCTCTCCGGTTTTTTTTATGCTTCCAAAGTCGAATCAGATGACTTGACTCTCCAATATTTTGGTTTGATACTTAGAGAGTTGCTTTACCAACTGCTGAAATTTTAAGCGTATTTAGGTTCTGTACGTAGGCAATTACCTCATAGGAAGATTCAGTGTTCAGTTCAGGCAGATCAAGAGCTACCTCACCACTTTTCTGAGCAGGAATCGAACGAAAGGCACGTACTACGTTAGAGTGAACCAATGTTTTGTGACGATTTTCCCCTCTAGGTACATGATTGGAAGCTATCCGTTGTACGATGGCCAGATTAAGCACTTCTCCAGAGGAGATATTTTGACCGGTATAAGATATGGTAAGCCGATCTTCAGTTTTTCGAAGATTGGTGATAGATATTGCAGATTTCTTATTTGCTGAGAAGCTTGTTTTTAAAGATGCAATCAGCTTTGGTTTTTGAGATCCCACAAATTCATCCTGACCGTCGACAATCATTTGTGGAGTATAAATCCTACTCAGGCGCATTTTTTTTGCATACCATTTTTGTCTCTCCGTAAATTGCTCTGAGCTATATGGATCTTTCCAACCCAATCGATTCCAATAGCTTACATGAAAAGACAAACCATACACCTCTCCATCAGCGCTATTCGAATTTACGGCCTCTTTCAGCAGCTTGTCCGCCGAAGGGCAACTTGAGCAACCTTGCGAGGTAAATAGTTCAACGATGGATATAGATTGTTGAGAAGACTGTGCCAGACTTGAAGCAGTGGCCATGAATAGGAGTCCAAGGATAGTATATCGCATGATTGGTAAACATCGATGGAGGATTAAACATTCCCAAAGCGAACTATTTTTTGGCCATAACTGGTAACGGTATAGATTTTCTACTGTCTTTATTTTCATGAAGGATATGCAACCAATCACTACGGTGTGGCATCTATTATAAAACTCAAAAGGATCTGAACTCAAACTTGCCATCATGCTCAAGAACTATTTCAAAACTTCGATTCGCAGCCTGCTTAAAAACCCTTTAAACTCATTCATTAATTTATTTGGACTCTCGGTTGCCACTGGAATTTGTATAGTGGTCTATGCATTTATTCAATGGGACATGAGCATCGATCTGTTTCACAAGCAAAAGGACGAAATATATCTTACCACCTTTTATGTAGACCGGGATGGAACGACTCATCAGTATGGTCTGTCTCCCACTCCTATTGGGGCACTTATGCGCCAGGATTTTGCTCAAATAAAAAGGCTTTGTAGACTAGAATATAGCAATGCTATTGTAAAATCCGGGAATGATGTATTTCAGGAAAGTATCTTGTTTTCAGACCCCGAGTTTCTTGATATGTTCACATTTCCCCTTAAGTGGGGGCTGTCATCCTCACTGTCCGATATGAACAGTATTATCTTCAGCGAAGAAATGGCTATCAAATACTTTGGTGACGAAAATCCAGTCGGGCGAGATGTATTGTTGAAATTTGGAGAAGGCAAGGGTAAGAGCTTCACTGTTTCTGGTGTAGCAGAAGCATTTCCTCAAGCGCATGCCATTGATTTTGATTTTTTAATCAACTTTGAAAATTTCAAGTTTTCTGACCCTGAATATCTACTTACAGACTGGAAACATTTTGTGAATGCTACCTTTATTCAGGTGGAAGATCCTGAGAATTTGAAAGTAATTGTCCAGGGTATGAATAAGTATAAGGCGTTGCAAAATCAGGCACAAAAGGATTGGGCAGTCAATTCTTTTGCCTTTGAACCACTTACCACCTTACACGAAAATTCGGATGAGATTAGAAGTGATATTTCAGACGGTGCAAGCGAGGAAGGTCGTGTTGTACTAAGTATCATTGGCATTTTCATGCTTGCCTTGGCTTGTCTTAATTATATCAACATTGCCATTACATCTGCCACTAGACGATTAAAGGAAATCGGAATACGAAAAGTGGTGGGAGCCAATAGGCGGTTGGTAATCATCCAGTTTTTAGTAGAAAATATTTTCATAACCTTCCTGGCAATGGTAATAGGCCTGCTATTGGGTGTATTTATTTTTGAACCCTGGTTTGATTCACTTTTTGACATTGGCATGGATCTCAAACTCTTCAATGTTAACCTATGGTTGTTTTTGCTAAGTATTTTGGCCCTCACAGGAATTGCCTCCGGGATTTATCCGGCCTTCTATATTTCTAAATTCCAGGCAGTTAGCATATTCAAAGGTTCCTTGAGGTTTGGGAAGAAAAACCCATTGACTAAAGTGTTTTTGGCATTTCAATTAATTCTGGCCTGCATCACAGTAGCCACAGCCATTATGCTTTCGCAAAATGCAGACTATCAGTCCGAAAGATCCTGGGGGTATGACCAAGACCGGGGTCTCTATATTGAAGTAGCAGACGAGTCATCTTATGTAAGACTAAGGGAAGCCATGTTTCAACATCCGGATGTGCTATCCATAGCCGGAGCTCAGCATCACTTAGGACGCAGGATTTCTCATGAGGTGATTCACGCTCCGGACAGACAGTACGAGATACGGTCGATGGCGGTAGAACCAAAGTATGAAGAGGTGCTCGGTTTAAATATCATTTCTGGTCGTTTTTTCAAAGAAAATTCTACCAGTGATAAGCAAGCTGTAGTAATGAATGAAAGTTTGGTCAAGGCTATGGAAATTGAGCAGCCTATCGGTCATGTTATCAAAATAGATAGTATTAGATATCAGGTTATAGGTGTGGTCGAAGATTTTCATATCTACAGCTTCTATGATGAGATCCGACCTACTATTTTCAAAATGGCCGAGGAGAAAGATTACAGATATATGGTGTTGCAGGTTAAAGAGGGAACTCAGCAATCAACCTACGAGTACGCACAAGAGCAATGGGCCAGTTTGTTTCCGGAACAGCCATTTGAAGGAGGGCATCAGGAGGATGTTTTCAAGTTTTATTTTGAAGAATTAAAAGGTCATACCAAGTTGCTCAATGCAGTTGCTATGGTTGCTATCCTATTAGCAGGTTTGGGATTGTATGGACTAGTATCATTGAATGTGGCAGGCCGTGTTCGTGAATTTAGTATCAGAAAAGCGCTAGGCGCTCAGCTTGGGAATATTGTAGTTAATGTAACCAAACAGTACATTATTCTAATTCTGACTGCCCTGGCAATTGGGGCACCTGTTAGTTATTTGGCGGTGGAGGCATTAATGGACCTGGTATATAAGTATCATATGCCAATGAACTTTGGCGGTATCTTTTTATCGGTTTTTTTACTAGTCATCGTGCTGATATTCACAATGGCTTCTCAGGTCGGCAAGGTATTTCGTACCAATCCTGTGGATGGACTCAGAGTTGAGTGAAAATCGTCATTACTCAATTGATCAACTCAAGAAACATTGATTTGAGACTTTCATCCTCTCCCAGTTGTCCCAAAACAGCTTGCTGGAGATACTGAGGTATAGACTGCTTATTGACCATTTTTTGACTGATATCTTTGATCATATTTTCAAGGTCGTCATTGTATAGTTCCATTGATTTTAGTTTTTCGATGAATTCAGACATATCCGCAGATGGCGTGGCTACTTGCACTGTTGCCACAGACTTCGCTTCCAGCGCTTGATCCATGCACTCATCGAAGGCTTCAAAAATCTTTTTTAAATCTTTTTTCTTGAGCTCTCCCGATTCGATTTTAGTTTTTACAGATTCACAATCTTCGAAAAACATAGCAAACCGTTTTCTAGGAGTCAGGTTACTAATTTTATACATGTCGCCTTTCCAATTGACGAAAAGCTTAAGTGAATAATTGGAGGTATTTCCGGCAGTAGCGTCGATGTACAAATACTGAGTGAAGTACTTGCCTTTCACATCGACTTTGGCAAATTGATAGCGTTGATCAATTTTTATAGATTCATAAACATCATTCTCCCCTAAAGAAACAGAGCGAACCTGATAGGCTTTATAGCTCGACTTTTCCTTCCCAATTTTTACCTGGGCTTCATCAGCTTGATAAGGTCCTCCGTAGTCCAGGAATATTTTACCCCTTATTGTATCCAATTTGGCCGTTACCAGCCATTGGTCTTGGGCATAGGAATTTGATAAAAAGAATAAGAAAACTGCAGATAAGATGAATCGGATCATGGTCATCGATTTGATGGATCGCTAAATAAATCAAAAAATATTGTTTTATTCAAAGAATAACCAGACATCAGAGCTTATTGACCAAATTAGCATTGGGTTTATATGTTCAACCAGTAAGTCAACTTGAAAACCAAGCCCCTGTTTTTCGTTTTAAAATCTGTAGTCGCGTAGTTGTCTGAATAGACCAGAAAGAAATCAGACATAGGTTTGTATCTCCATTGCAAGCGACTGTTGATGTTGAAATTCTCATCCTGTGTATTGAATTGCACAAAAGTTGTCCACCACATATTATTGCGTAAGCTGATTTCAGCTTTGGGGCCGAGCAGGTGAAGTATAGTTTCTCCATAGCCCTCAGCTAGAGTAATTTTATTCATACGGTAGCTGATGCTAAATACACCCCACGGCTGTGCTCTAAGACTAAATTCTTCGCTAAACTCTATTCTACTTCCATTAAAAAATTGACCAAAATTAAATTCCGTACTGGAAAATATTTTTTTGAGTGGATTAGTGGAATAATTCAATTCGAAAAAGGTGGCATCGTAGCGGCCGACAGGCAGAGGCGTATCATCATCGATCAAGTCAGCGGGTACTTGCAGCTGTATGGTACTGTTCCTAATGTTAAAATAAAAGCGAGAGTTGTTCCGGAATATCATACCTCCGTTCAATGAAGTTCGACGACCCAACAGATTTCCGTCCATATCATATTCAAAAACTGACCAGGTAAACAGCTCTCTGTTGCGATAGCTTGTCTGATCATTTCCATTCCAAACGTAACCAATCCAGGGGTTGATAGAGTGATATCCAATACGAATGGTCGTGTCAAGTTCCGCGTCGTAATGATGCAGGCGTGGAGTAAACCCCATTTCAGCTATATAGTTTTCACCCAGCATGTTATAGTTGAATCCGGCTCTTACATTAGGTCCTCTGTAGTTGCCATTTAGGGATAGAAACTGGTTATCACCGAGTCCTTCTTCTGTGGTGGCCCAGTGCGTTCGCAAAGAGCCATTGAGTTTTCCTGTAGCAGAGGTGTAGTTGAATTCAGCCCCTCCCGTTCGATTGAAAGATTTTGTGTTGCTGTTTTCTTCCGGGTAATCTTCTTTATTCGTAAATAGCGCTTTTACTGAGGAGCGTTTAAAAATTCGATGTTGCACACTTCCCACAAAGAAATTTGTAGGATTGAGCTCACTAGTGGCACGAGTATGTACATCCATGATGCCAATCCTCAAATCATCTGTTAAGTTGCCCGAGATACGAGCGCCAAAAGCGATAGGTACCTGATCCCCGTCGTCAATACCGATTCTCCTGGAAAAAAACGGACGAACACCCCATGTACCAAAATTGGAAAACAGGTCACTGTTTTCCAGGAAAAAGCCTCTTTTTTCAGGGAAGAAAACGCTAAACCTTGATACGTTAGTTACTTGCTGATCTACGTCTACATTAGAAAAATCGGGATTTACAGTTAGATCCAGACTAAGGGAAGAGGTAAGTGCAATCTTCGCATCCATCCCAACATCCAAATTGCTTTCCACAGGCTCACCTTCTTCGTGATCTTTAGATCGGGCGGTTGAAATATATGGAATTAGTGCCCTATTACCTTTGCTTTTGGCTGGAGGCGCATCCCATTCCAAGGTACCAAAATACCCGAGCTCTATGCCGTCGAATGCAATCGGGACATGTGCCCACGTAGAATACACATTTCTTTTCATGTCGTTTCTTATCAGGTTCATCCCCCATGTCCTGTTATTCTGATTATAGCGCAATGTTTTGAATGGAATAGCCATCTCTACAATCCAATGGTCTTCATATTTCCGAACGGCGGAAAACCATTTATTATCCCAATTAGAGTCCATATTGGTATTGCCCTGTCTGGCAGTGAGTGTCGCCTCCATTTGAGCTCCACCGGCATTCACTCCAAATAGATACCCGTTTGATTTGGTATTGATTGGGTCTAATCCAATGGTGAATCCGTCACTGTCCCAAAAGGCCCCAGTATTGTCTCTTTTTAAAGATTGGATAACCAGGTCATCCATATCCTGATAGCAAATTGCGGCCACATATAAGAACTCCTCGTTGTAGGCCAATTTGACTTTGGTTTGAGCCAGCGCGAGCCCTGTGTCCTGAGGCCATTTATTGATAAATTCTGAGGATTCGCTAGCTTTTGCCCATAATTCTTCATCAAGAATGCCATCGAGATTTACTTCTGCCTTGGTTTTGACAATGGCTAGTTGCGAGCCTTCATTGTTATTGGCCCTGTTTCCATTGCCAAAACAGAGCCCTGTCGCCATTATGACCAGCACGGCAGTCAGTCGATAGTTCATTAGTAGTTCGTTGAGTCTACAAAACTAACGGCCCACTGTCAGGAAGTTTCCTCAATTTGACTAAAGGTCGTTTTCGTATGTTAGTTGGCAGTTATCTACCAATGGATGTACTTTTTATCTGAAAGTGCTTAAACAGCGGAAACGGGTCAATGTTCTGTATTTTATGCTCCGATTTGAGATGAATTGTATGGTCTATATGTTTTGAAGGGCATATTTTACCAGACCAGCTGTGTTTTTTACGTCTAGTTTGAAGAGTAAATTTTTTCTATGCGTGTTTACGGTATGTTCGCTGATAGAAAGCTTATATGCTATTTGTGCAGTTGTGTATTCAGCGGTTATGAGTTTTAAAATTTCGATTTCCCGATTAGTCAGAATTTTATGGTCTTTGTTGGAAAACAGGCTCTTCATGTATTTTTGTTGGACCTCATCAGAGAAATATTTCTCATTTGAGAAAATGGAATGAATGGCCTCTATGAGCGCAGCTGGTTCTGCGTTTTTGAGCAGGTAGCCATCAACATTGTTCTTCATCAGTTGATCAATTTTTCCGGGATCATTATAAGTACTCAATACCAGCGTCTTGATGTTAGGGTATTTCTTTTTGATTAGTGTGTTTAAGGCAGTGCCATTTATTCCTGGCATGCTGAGGTCGATGACAACAATATCTACTGGCTCCTTTTCGAGAACTTCCATGACCAGTTCACTGTTTGATAGCGCTGCTACCAGATGTATGTTATCCTCATCCTGAAAGATAGCTTTTAGGCCAGTCAAAAACATGACATGGTCATCGACTACAACTAAATTTATCTCTTGCTTAGAAATCATATGATCCATTTCATTTGAGTGCTTGTCTCACAAGCTCAAAAGATTAAGACTCAAATTAAGCAAAAATGGTTGCTTCTGTTTGAGTAGGAATATCAATGTTCACGGTTGTACCTTGATTAGGAGCGGTGTCGATATGTATTTGACCCTTAAGTTTATTAACTCTATCAAAAATGTTCTTTATGCCAATGCCGTCTGTTTTCTTGGATTGATTAAATCCAACGCCAGAATCTTCGACTATTAGATTAAGATTACTTTCAATTTGCGTGAGACTAATACCAACATTTTTAGTCTGAGAGTGCTTAACGATATTACTCATCAATTCCTGTATAATTCTATAGACTTCTACTTTTACTTCATTTGGAAGTTTATCGATTCCCTCTTTAGGATAATAATCTAATTTGAGTTCAAGATTGCACATTTCTCCAATATCGTAGAGGTAATGACTGATGAGATCGATGAAGGGAGTTTCTTCGACTTTTGGCGGCATCAGATGATGAGATATAATTCTGACTTCATGGTAGGTTTCGTCTAAGTCCTTGATAATAGTCTGGAGTGGCGGAGTTCTTTTTTTAGATAAGTTTAGTTTAATGCTTGCAAGATTTCCCGCAATACCATCATGAAGATCCCGTGCGATTCTTGTTCTTTCTTTCTCTTGTCCGTCAATATTTGCATTGATGGCTCGAATTTCATTTTCCCTGACTAATTCCATCGTTTTTTGCTCGTTTATCAGGTTACTTATTATCACTAATTGCTGACTTGCTCTGATTTTTTGCTGATATACAAACCCGAAAATAGCAGCAATCACTAAAGCCAGAATGCTACCCAAAACCGCAACGTTACGTTCATATGCCTGCTTGGCTAGCTCTGCTCCTTGCAATTCCTTTTCTTTTTGCAGAATGACAATTTCTTGTTCTTTCTTTTCAGTATCAAATTTGGTCAGGAGTTCATCTATTTTTCTGTCCTTCTCCGCATTAAACAAGCTATCTTTTAAATCCTGGAATGTCCAATGATGTTTAAGTGCCAGATCATATTTTTTCTGTCCCTCATAGGCAAGGGAGATATTCGCATGGATATAGGCTAGATTTCTGTAGCGGATTTGCTCAGCCAGATCACGGCTCTGATCAAAGAAATCAACCGCTGATTGAAACTTTCCCATATCAAGATAAATAAGGCCAATACTATTTTTGAGCTCTAATAGTTCTAAGATGGAACCAGCCTGTTCTTGCCTCTCCAGCATGGCCAAGGAGTATTCAAGGGCCTTATCATAATTGCCCAGATTGGTATACAAGGTGACTATATGGCCTAAAGGTAGCAGCTCACAGACTTCGTCATTCTTACTTCTACATAGGTCAATGCTTTGTTGAAAACATTCCATGGCCTTATCTTTTTTTCCTTTTCTAAGATAAGCGAGACCAAGGTTGGCCAAACATACGGATTGACCATATTCACCTTGAATCTCAGGTAAGCTCTTTTGAAAGTATTCAATGGCTTTATCGTATTGTTTTTGATCCAGAAATATGGCAGCGATGTTTTGAGTAATTTTTGGAATTTCGGAATCGAATTTTATATCTTCAGCTAGTTCTGAAGCGCGTAAATAATGCTTGAGTGCTCCTTCCGAGTTGTTTTTGTGTCTATTGACTGTTCCAAGCCATTTATGACTTAGTACTATGCCCTGGCGATAATTTTGATCCTGAAATAACAGCAAACTTCGAGTTAGGTAATTATACGCCTGATCTAAATTGGAAAGACCAAAATAAGCTCTTCCGAGCATAAGGTTGCCGTTTGCTATGCCTGCTTCATATCCACCTGTTTCACTTATGTCCAAAACTTTTTTTGCATATTCCATCGCCTGATGTGGGGTAGAATTAATGGCTTTGTCAAATTCACGAAACAAAGAATCTACCTTTTTCGCGAGCAGAAGCTCTTGATTAGTCATAACCGCTTTCGACAGGTTTTGGGCATATCCTATAGACCATTCTGATACGAACAATAATGTGAGAATGAGTAGTAGAAAACTAATAATTCGATGCATAGTAGATTTTATAGTTGTATTTCGAGTGACTCAAGAATATGGTAGAAGCCGATTTATACTTAGAAACAGTAGGACATACCTAGTCTCCGAATTTGCAAGTTAAGAGACTCTGATCAATGATACATCGCTATAAGTAGTGAGTTTATTTTACTCATTTATAGCGATGTTTTTTGATCCTGGAGGCGCATAAATTTGTCCAAAGAAAATGTTGCTAAAATACAAGTATTTCTTTGAATTGGTCAACTCAATTACTTCATCATGAAAACTCTCATCCAGCACACAAAAAGGGAAGCCTCACTCGATTACCAAAAAGGATCGAAAAATTCACGGGTTGCTCTTCTCTGGCCAATTAAGCCTAATTCGATAACGATCTCTCCTCGA
Source organism: Reichenbachiella sp. (assembly GCF_039944555.1). Classification (GTDB taxonomy): domain Bacteria; phylum Bacteroidota; class Bacteroidia; order Cytophagales; family Cyclobacteriaceae; genus Reichenbachiella. Next base: position 397,247 of record NZ_JBDUYN010000004.1, read on the forward strand.
TTCCGCAACAACAAATTTAAGAGGAAGATGTTTTTGAATTCAGTGGCATGCATGGTACTGACGGGAACAATTATCGCCCTAATATTACTCTCAACCTCCTGGGCATCGGCACAGAATGTAAACATCCCCGATGCAAATTTCAAAAGTGCACTGGTGGCCAACACTGCTATCAATACTAATGGCGATGAGGAGATACAGGTCAGCGAAGCCGCTTCTTATAGCGGGACTATTTATGTTTCGTCGAGGGATATTACTAATCTCACCGGTATTGAAGCTTTTGTAAATATCACAGGATTGGATTGCTCAAGTAATCAATTGACCAGTCTGGATATAAGTACGAATACTGCTTTAACAACTTTGAGGTGCTTCCGGAATCAACTGACCAGCCTGGATGCAAGTGCTAGCACAAATTTGAATATTTTGGACTGTTACCATAACCAGCTCAAAAGTCTGGACATAGGAAACAATGGTGTTTTGGACTATTTGAATTGTCAAAATAATCTGCTGACCAGTCTGGACGTAAGTGCCAATACAGCTTTGACTCGATTGTATTGTACGACCAATCTCCTGACTAATTTGGATGTGAGTACTAATACAACTTTGAGCGTTTTAGGGTGCTATGAAAATCGATTAACTACTTTAGACGTAAGCATGAATACCGGTTTAACATATTTGTCTTGTGGAGGCAATCAACTAACTACTCTGAATGTCGGCAACAATACCGCTTTGATTGGCATAGAATGTAATGCGAATCAACTTATCAGTCTCGATATAAGTGCAAATACTGCTTTGGTAAGCTTGAGTTGTTCCAAAAACCAACTGACCAGCCTGGACCTTCAAACCAATACTCTTCTGGAGGAATTGAGCAGTGATTATAATCAGCTAACGACTCTGGATGTAAGCTCTAATACGGCACTGACAGAATTGAATTGTTCTTTCAATCAACTGACAGCCTTAGATTTAAGTAAGAATCTAGTGCTAGAGCAATTGAACTGTTCCAATTCTGAAGATGGAAGAGATAAAAAGAGTTTAGATCTCGGTGACGACGTCGCCTCAAGACAATCAGGAACCGGTAATCGAATCACCAGTCTCGATTTGCGTGCTAATGTTGCTTTGAGGTCTCTTTACTGTTCGGACAATCAACTGGGCCATCTCGATTTAAGGAATGGCAGCAATGCCAGTATGTGGACTGTAAGCGTTCAAAACAATGATCTTACCTGCATTATTGTTGATGATGTTTCGGCAAATCATTCAAAATGGCAGAAGGATAAAGAAACTACTTATTGTTCAGATGTTCCACCTTCGGCCGTTATCACCTCACATGCGATTGAAACTAACAAATCACCATTTGGTGTAACCATCACATTCGGAGAGGAAGTAAACGGATTTGAGCTGTCCGACATTGAAGTGTCCAACGGCACAGCGAATCAACTGCAAACTTCTGACAACATAGTCTATTCCATAGATATAACACCACTTGCAGAAGGTCCAGTCGTTCTGAGTATATCGGAGAATCGAGCAACAGATCTGGATGGAGATCCAAACGCTGAGGCACAGGAGTTTACCATTAATTACGACATAACGCCCCCGAGGGCCACCATAATGACTGGAGATGCAATAGCTCTACCCGTTCCGGTGACCATCGCATTTAGTGAAGAAGTCTCCGACTTTGAGCTAGCCGATCTTGTGTTGGATAATTGCACAGCAGACAATGTACAAAGTACAGACAATAAGACCTTTAACCTGGAAATAACTCCGTTAGCATCAGGTATTGTTACGATAGATCTCGCCGCAGATAAAGTGACAGATTTGGCTGGTAACCTAAATATGGCAGCGGCACGATTTGGTATTAGATATGAGGCTATACTGGGATTGTCTGATGAAGAAAAGAATGAAGTGAGCCTCTACCCCAATCCAGTTACAAGTGGTTTGTTTATTGAAACTAAAAACTATCAACAATACAAGGAAGGCAGTAACCAGATTGCCCTGATAGATGTCAGAGGAAAGCAACTACTTGCACAGAGAATAAATCCTATGCTCAAGACACCTGCTTTCATTGACATGCAGGCATATCCAACAGGCCTGTATTTTTTGCTGATAAATATAGGTGGCACATCGATCACGAAGAAAGTCCTGAAAAACTAAATACGGATGTTACTCAATCCATGTCATTATAATCACTAAACGTTAAAAACAATCAAAATGAAAACAATCCTATCAGGAATCTCATTGAGTATTTTTTTATTATCAAGCTGTGCGTCTATCATTCATGGGCCTACGCAGACGGTAGACTTTAGCAGTCAACCTACAGGAGCAACTATCATTATTGATGGAAAAGAATATGGTAAAACTCCACATGCCATTGAGCTAAGAAGAAAAGGAAGAGAAAAAGATGATAAATCTCAAAAACAGGTATATGACGTTCAGATAGAATTGGATAGGTACTACCCATATGATTTAAAGGTCAAAAGAGAGATGGATGGGTGGTTTCTTGGAAATGTACTAATAGGCGGGCTCATTGGAATCATAATAGACGCGTCAAATGGATCCATGTATAAATTAACGCCTGATCAAATAATTGCCCAAATGGATAAATTGACAGCAATGAATAACAAAACAGAAGATGATACTATTTACCTGGCTGTTACATTAACTGCAGATCCTAATTGGCAGAAAGTAGGGCAATTGAATAAAATCGATTAGCTGGTCCGAACTGATATTTTTGAAAATGGGGCAGGGACGTCAGAGCAATGTACTTCGTACATGATCTTACTAAATTGTTGAAGTCTGCTACCTGCCGCATTTCTACATTACTACTTTGATCTGATTTGACCTTTTCTGTGAGCTACGCTTTGCAGCAAAAACTCTAACGTTTGGTGGCCGCAAATGGTAGTTTATACCCATTCTGGTGCAATAACTAGCCGAAACCGTATATTTGTTGCGATGGGAAATCTAGAAGCCAGCATTAGAGAATTATTTAAGAACAGGCTGTTTTGTCATATCATCTTTTGGTTTAGCTATGTTGTCTTTCATGCCGCACTTTGGGGGAGTTACAAGGGAGAATGGGAACTGGCATTTATCGACCAAGCGATTTATTTACCTGTCAAAATAGTCATTACCTATTACACGATTTATGTGCTTTTGCCAAAGTATGTGTTGAAAGGTAAGTGGGCTTCGTTTGCCTTTCTGCTCATGGCTTCTGCACTCACCGGTGGAACCATATATAGACTAATCACTTATTACATAGAGTACCCTCTTTTTTATCCAAAATACCTCAACGAACCGGTTTTGCAAATTTTCAAGATCTTCAAAGGCATTGTTCAAATTTATCCGGTAGTATTTCTGGCTACCACAATTAAGATTTTGAAGCACTGGTACGTCAATCAGCAGGATAAGCAGATTCTGGCCCATGAAAAATTAGAAGCCGAACTCAAATTTTTGAAAACACAGATACATCCACATTTTCTGTTTAATACACTAAATAATCTTTATGCTCTTACACTGAAGAAATCCGACAAAGCTCCGGAAATGGTTCTGAAACTGTCAGAGCTAATTAATTATATGCTTTATGAGTGCAACTCTCCTAAAGTACCGCTAAATAACGAGCTAAATTTTATAAAAAACTATATTGAAATTGAGCGAATGCGCCATGCAGACAATTTGGATATTCAGGCTATGATTTCTGGAGAAACCTCAGGCGTATATGTTGCCCCAATGATCATTTTACCCTTTCTGGAAAATAGTTTCAAACATGGCGTAAATGAAGAGCTCGAAAAATCGTGGGTGTATTTGAATTTATCCCTAAATGAAAATACGCTTAAACTTAGCATTGAAAATAGTAAGAGCGATACACAGAGACTGGATGATCATGAGCATGGTATTGGACTAAAGAATGTGAAACGAAGGTTGGATTTACTTTATCGTGATGACTATCGTTTGGATATTGTAGATGGAGCGAAGACCTTTACCGTCTTGATGGAAATAAATTTTAGAAACTAGTATCGATAGAAGATGAAGCTTAAATGTATAATAGTAGATGATGAACCATTAGCCATTGAGGTAATTGAATCTTATGTAGAGCGCATCGAGTCACTTGTGCTTGTAGGAAAATTTAGAAATGCGATTAAGGCATTTGACTTCATTCAATCTGGAGAGCAGGTTGATTTGATATTTCTTGACATTCAAATGCCAAAACTAACCGGCATAGAATTTTTAAAAACACTGCAGCAACCGCCAAAAGTAATTTTCACGACAGCTTATCGAGAATATGCGCTCGAAGGGTTTGACCTTGAGGTATTGGATTATTTGTTGAAACCAATCTCTTTCGACAGATTTATGAAAGCGATTTCAAAGGCCATAAATCAAAGTACTTTAACTAATGAAGGAGATGTCTCAGTTGCTTCTGATGGTGAGGATTTTATTTTTTTCAAATGTGATAAAAAAATGATTCGAGTTAGCCTAAAGGATATTTTGTACATAGAGAGCATCAAAGATTATGTGAAGATCAAAACAGCAGACAAAGAAGTGGTCACACATCAAAAGATTAGCGTTCTTGAGACAAAGTTGCCAGAGACACATTTTATCAGGATACACAGATCCTTTATCGTAAACATTCCAAAGATAGAAAGCTACTCAGCGAGTGAAATCGAACTAAACAATGAGAGTATTCCGGTGGGAAGAAACTATAAGCTTGAGGTGATGGAGAGATTGGGAAAAATAGTGCTCTAATTCTCCGTCAAACTAAAACCGAACAATTGGATTAAGTGATTTTTGAGCCTATTCTGAACCTCTTGGAGGTTTGGCTTTTCGCCAAGCTCCTTTTCTAGAGAGGTTACTGCTTTATCATCTATTCCACATGGGATGATGTTTTGGAAGTAGTTGAGATCTGTTAGTACATTGAATGCAAACCCATGCATTGTGACCCATCGGCTCGACTTCACACCTAGCGCACATATCTTGCGAGCCTTTTCTGGTTTATCTCCCTCAATCCACACACCAGTTAACCCTTCAATTCGACCTCCGTTGATGCTATAGTCGGCCAAGGTAAGAATTACAGCTTCTTCCAGGAGCCTGAGATACTTGTGGATATCTGTAAAGAAATTATCTAAATCTAAAATGGGGTAGCCTACAATTTGCCCTGGACCATGGTAGGTGATATCGCCACCACGATTAATTTTGTAGAACGAGGCATGTTTTTCCTCAAGTCCCTTTTCGTCCAGTAAAAGATTGGCCTGATCACCAGATTTGCCTAATGTGTATACATGAGGGTGCGAACACAATATCAGATAATTAGGAGTGGGCTTCTGATCCGCAGCCTCTTTTTTTCTATTTTCAATTTTTAGAGCAACCGTCTGATTAAACAAATTGGTTTGATAATCCCAGGCCTCCTGATAATCAATCAGACCTAAATCAATAAATTTTGTTTGTTTGTTTACTACTTCGTTCATTGCGCTCCTTTTCTTACGGCAAAATTACACAGAATGCGCAGATCGAGAGACAGGTATTTGTTCCCAAATAATAGTTTCTGGCAGGTGATACCAATCTTCAAGTTTGTCAATGTACAGTTTTTCGAGAACGTTTCGTTTGATTTTCAATGTAGGAGTAAGAATGCCATTCTCGATGCTCCAAGGTTCTTGAACAATAACGGCTTTTTGGAGTTTTTCGTAACTCACTAAATCTTTGATGACCTCAGAAATCGTATGAGAGAGACTGATCAAGACTTGTTCAGGAGTCTTATTCATACCGATTTCCGAAAGGACTATCAGTGCTATAGGTTGGGGTAGATTTCGGCCCAACACACAGATTTGTTCTATATCATTGTTGAGTGCAAATCCCCATTCTATTGGCCCTGGCACAATGAATTTTCCCTTGGCAGTTTTGAATGTATCTTTCAGCCTTCCGGTAATGAATAGAAATCCCTCTTCATCCAGCTCGCCAATATCACCGGTATGAAGATATCCATCTCTCATCACCTCAGCTGACAAATCTGGCTCTTTGTAGTAACCCGGCATGACCCAATCTGCTTTCATGCAAATTTCACCGGTTTCTTCATCGATGATAAGTTCAGAATCGGGATAGGCCTTGCCTACGCTGCCGACTTTAGTTTTTTCTGACGGCATAATTGTACAGATTCCGTGATTCTCAGTCATACCGTACAATTCCAGCAAAGGAAGGCCCATTTTTTCATACCATTCTAACAATGCTTTTGGGCATGGCGCAGCAGTAGTAATAATGATCTCAGCTCGTGTCAATCCAAGTCCTTTTTTTATTTTTTCCCTAATTAGTTTGTTGATAAGTGGAATCTTGAGCAGGATATCAAGTTTTTGCTGAGATAATTTTTCGAGGACTCCAAGTTGGAATTTGGACCAGATTCTTGGAACACCAAAAAAGATGGTGGGCTGGGTGTCTTGCAGATTTTTAACAAACGTATCAAGTGATTCAACAAAGGAAATGGTACCACCAGAGTATATAGCAGCAGTTTCAACGGCTACTCGCTCACCTACATGACAGAGCGGCAAATACGAAAATAGGGTATGGGGTTTAGAAATTACTTCGATGACTTTCTCAACGGCTCGCACAGCCAGTTGGTAATTTCTATGATGAAGCATGACGCCTTTTGGAGTACCCGTCGTACCTGAGGTATACAAGATGGCAACCAAGTCCTCTGCACTGGGAATGTAATTATGTTCAAGTGGGTCAGTAGAGTCCATTATTGCTTCCCAGTTCAAGTATTCTTCATCTGTGCTCAGCGGCAAAGTAATTTTATGAATTTCCTTTGGCACGCCATTTTTCATGCCATTCCAGTCATCGAGCTTACCGGTAAAAAGCACTTTGGCCTCAGAATGGACTAGAATTTCATTGAGCTGTGGAGCTGTTAAGGTGGGATAGAGCGGTACCGAAACATGCCCTGCCATCGTGATTGCTTGATCAGCAAGGATCCAATGAGCACAATTTTTAGAGACTAAGGCGATTTTGCTACCCGGTGTAAGTTGAAGATTTGTGAGATAGGCTGCCATTTTACGGATTTGTACAACAGACTGGCTCCAGGTATAGGTGATCCATTGATCTCCGAGTGGTTGCCTTAAAAACACTTGATTTGGCTGTTCACGCTCCCAGTGATATAGCATTTCGGTAAGCGTGGGTAGGTGATCGATGTCAAGTTTTGATTTCATACAGACAAATTTTGTATTGAATCAAACAAGATAATCCAAAGCGGAAAACGATCATAAAATCTAAATGAAAAAAAGTACGAATCTAGATGTTAAAAGGTTTTCTGTACAGGATTGACCCATTTTTTGTACAGAACTGAACAGTAAGGGATAATGAATTCAAGTAAGAGAATAGTTAAATGCCTGATAAACAGGTAGTTGAAATTGTTGGCACTGGATTGGTATTAAACCTGGCAAGGTCAATTACTCAAAATATTTTACTCATGAAAACGCACACCTATTTACTCACGCTTACCCTGGTGGCTTTCAGCTTTGGACTTAAGGCTAATACAGGAGAGATTAACGAAAAAGAAGACGCTGGTGCCAAGACAGAGATTTTGGATATAGTAGATACAGAAAATTTGGCAATTGAAGAATGTGTGGCTTGTCCCGTTCCGGTTCAGGTTTTCGACAAAGATTTTAATCTTATTATGTCTGGTGAAATGACCCCTATGCAAGAGGTTAGTAGTCAGCAGCTAGCGGTGGTTATTGGTCAAAGTAATCTGATTATGGATTCAGGTACGGCAATGATCTATCAGCTAGAAGAATAAAGATAATAGTTTACGGTTGGTTGATGAAAAGGGGCATAAACTGTCCCTTTTCTTATTTCTTCCTTTTTTTATGGTCCCCTCGTTTTAATGACTTGATAAATTCACCCCATGCAAAAGGGTTGAGTAGTGGAATGGAAGTAGTCTGGAATCGACTGTTATAAGTTGCCATCTGTTGATTCACATAGTAATTATAGTTGTTACCTGCATTCATAGGTAAGTTTCTATACATTTTATTTAGCATCGCCTGATCCAGACTTTGTTGCATGTTTTTATAGTGATATTGATAGGGAACTTCAAGAGCAAGGATCGCTTCCTTTAGGAGCTCTTCTGTAGGATAAGGATATATTTCTACCTCTGGCAGAAAGGTGGTGTCCGCCAAGAGCTCTATTATCACTGTATAATTATCACTTTTACCTTCTGGAATGATGAGGTGCATTTTCTCATATCCCACTGCGCTAATAATCAAGCTGTCTTTTTCGAGTACTGGCATCGAAAAATAACCATAGGGATTGGAAGTAGTGCCTCTCCCACCTTTAGGAACAAATATGTGAACACCAGCTACACCCGAGGTGCTATCTTCGCCCACCACTATTCCTGAAAATTGTATAATTCTTTTATCTACCTGCCCGAAAGATACAAAGGCATATGACATGAGTAAAATTCCAAACAGACCTGCTAAAACGTGTTTCACCGACTCTTTTTCTTTAATTAATGCTAATTTGCACTTGATGGTTTTCTAAGATCACAAAACTACACAATAATTCAGCAAACTATTATCTGATAGTAAGTTGGAATAAAGGGCAAAAATACGAATCCATGCAATTAAAGCATTTTAATCTTCAATTTGGCTCTCAGATATTTAAGTCATTTTCTGAGGAGGCCCGTGTCAGAATTATGTTTTTACTGTTCAATAAAAGTGAACTGAGCATATCAGATATTGAGCACGTACTTGACTTTACTCAAACTAAGACTTCGAGGCATATTTCGTATCTGAAGCATGCCGGATTGCTGAATTCAAGAAAAAAAGACCAGTGGGTGTTTTATCAGATTAAGGAAGAGGTAATGGGTATGGTTTCCCAGATTTTTAAGTTCTTAAATAAGGACCAGCAATTACAAAAGGATCTTGAAATACTAAAAGTTTTGGACTCCAACAGAGAATTATCTATCAATAAAAAACCACTCCAATATTGAAATCCTATAAGTATTTATTTTTTGATCTTGATCATACCCTATGGGATTATGACGCTAATGCTGGTGAGACTTTAAACGAATTATATCTCAGTTATGAATTAGATAATTATGGTGTGGCCAGCCCCTTGCAATTTCGTGACGTTTTTTTTCATGAAAACAGCAAACTATGGAAGGATATGGATGCAGGGAAAATTGATAAGTTTTATCTCAGAAATAATAGGTTCAGAATTGTAATGGAGGCTGCGGGCGCCAATATGGACAACGTGAGCGATGAGCTACTCTCAGATATTAACACCAATTTTTTAAGAGAATGCTCAAAAAAAAAGCAGGTTATAAAAGGTGCCTTCGAAGTATTAGATTATTGCGTTGGCCAATATGATATGCATATAATTACTAATGGATTTGAAGAAGTGCAATCAATTAAATTGGAACATTCTGGATTGGACAAATATTTTGATAAGATTATTACATCAGAAAAAGCAGGCCATAAAAAACCGGGCGAAGGCATCTATAAATATGCCCTTAAACACACTGGTGCCCGGTTAGAACAATCTCTCATGATTGGAGATAATCTGTTTACTGATATCAAAGGCGCTAGAGACTTTGGGATGGATCAGGTTTATTTCAATCCTTCTGGAAATACGCACATGGAAGAAGTCACCAAGGAAATAACTGAATTGATCCAATTATTAGGCCTCTTGAAGAACTAGCCAGCAGTTAAAAAAAGTTAAATAATCATCAATACATCTCCAAAAACGTAAATTTGAACCATGAACAAAACGGCAATTCGTGGGTTGATAGTAGCAATGGGACTGTCTTTAGTAGGGCTTGTCGTTTTTCAAGTCTATTGGATCGGGAGTATAGTCAGTGCTAACGAAGAAGCTTTTAAAAGAGACGTACAAGATGCTTTGACATACGTTGCACAAAAACTTGAAAAGAAAGAGGCTCTGGTTGTAGCTGTTGAGAATTTCCATACCAATTTCGCTTTTAAAAGCCCATCAGAGAGTGATTCCACTCGTTTTGAACTGATAGAAAGCACCTTTGAAAAGAAGGTTATTCAAGTTCAGGACTATGCTAAAGACTCGAGTAGGAGGCCTGAATGGTTGAGTTTTTACTTTGATTCTGAAAAAGATGATCCGAAGTTGAAAAATGTTTCTATCAAACTGAAGGAGACCTTACCTAATGATCCCAACACCGCAATCTATATCATGCAAGGTGAAGTGGACTCTATAATTACGGATAATGAAGAATATCAAAAGCGCCTGAAGCGGATTGCAAAAAAAAGTGAATATCTACAGCTGGCAATGCACGAACTTTTCGCCGGGGTCAAATCACTTGATAGTCGGATTGACGTTGCAGAAGCAGATTCTCTTCTAAAAAGCAGCCTTTTGGACAGGGGAATCGAATTACCATATGATTTTGGAATATTTGATCCTCTTGAAGAGAAATTCACAATTGAACAAATCAAGGACAGTAGAGACGAATTACGAAATTCTGAATTGAAGGCTGGCTTATTTCCCAACGATATAATGGGTGAAGCTGGCTATTTAGTGATCAGATTCCCTGATCAGAAGACCTATCTATTAGGAAAAATTTGGGTTACGCTACTTTCCTCTTTGATTTTTATTGTAATCATACTTGTCTGCTTTTCTTATGCCATCCATACTATTTTCAAACAAAAGAAGCTGTCAGAAATCAAAAATGATTTTATCAATAACATGACTCATGAGTTTAAAACACCGATCTCAACGGTGTCCCTGGCTTGCGAAGCATTACGCGATGATCAAGTCAGAAATACCGAAGGATTAAACGAAAGGTACTTAGGAATTATTCACGATGAAAACAAAAGACTCGGATTGCAAGTAGAAAAAGTGCTTCAAATGGCTGTGATTGAACGAAATGATTTCAAGCTCAAACTAGAAGAAGTCAATGTACACGAAATCATAGAGAAGGCCATGGCCAACATTCTCATTCAGGTTTCTAATAAAGGGGGAAATATTTCAAAGGACCTGCAAGCATTAAATCAGACCATTACGGCAGATCAGATGCACTTGACCAACATAGTATACAATCTTTTGGATAATGCGAATAAGTATTCACTAAACGAACCCACAATTAAAATTATGACAATAGATAATGCTCGAGGAATAATGATTAAAATCATTGACAAGGGTATCGGCATGTCTAAAGAAGTAGTAAATAAAATATTTGAAAAATTTTATCGCATCCCAACGGGAAATTTGCACGATGTAAAAGGATTTGGACTTGGATTGGCTTACGTGAAAAATATGGTTGAGGCACACGGGGGCGAAATATACGTTCAGAGCGAGCTGAAGAAAGGAAGTGAGTTCACTGTTTTTCTTCCCTTTCAATTAAACAACTAAAAACATGAGCAAAATCAAAATACTGCTTGTAGAGGATGACCCCAATCTGGGGCAGATACTGAATGAATATTTGCAGCTCAAAGGCTATGAAACCGTTTTGTGCCAAGATGGAGAAGCAGGATTTGAAGCGTATCAAACTGGAAATTTTGACTTTTGTATCCTGGACGTAATGATGCCAAAAAAGGATGGTTTTTCCCTCGCCCGAGATATACGTGCTATGGATAAAAATACTCCATTGATTTTCCTGACAGCCAAATCCATGAAGGAGGACGCCATTGAAGGTCTTAAACTTGGGGCTGATGATTATCTAACCAAACCCTTTAGCATGGAAGAGTTACTGCTCAGAATAAAGGCAATTCTGAAAAGAACAAGTAAAAATGGGAATGGGAAGTCCGGTACAACGGCTTATGAATTAGGTTCTCTGCACTTTAGATATGATAAAAGTGTTTTGGAGAGGCCTTCTGGTGAAATCAAACTGACATCAAGAGAAAACGAATTATTGAAACTGTTTTGCGACCATATGAATGAAACACTGGATCGTAGTGTTGCGCTCATGGCAATTTGGAAGGACGATAGTTACTTCAACGCTAGAAGTATGGACGTTTACATCGCCAAATTGAGAAAATATCTAAAAGAGGAAGAATCTGTACATATCTTAACAGTGCACGGACAAGGGTTTAAGCTTGTAAAAATGGAGTAAATTTATTATATTGTGTATCCGCCCATTTCCTATTTGGGCGAAATTAAGGATAGTTTCCAATTGCCTGTAGAATTAACAATTCTTTAAAGTCGGACTTGTGCAAGGCAATTCTATTATAGTTTTATTTGTTTACCTGTAACCCAATTGCGTATGCTACTAGTACCTTCAATATCAATCAAAGACGGAAAAGTGACTCGACTGACTCGTGGTGATTATACTTCTGGTAAGATTTATAACGAGAGTCCGATAGATCTAGCTCGTCAGTTTGAGGATCATGGGATCAATAGATTACACTTGATTGATTTGGATGGAGCAAAAAAAGGCACACCGGTAAACTATCATATTCTTGAGATGATGTCTGGTTACTCCGACATTGCTATTAATTTCTCTGGTGGCATACATACTGATGGAGACATTACAAAATGCTTTGAATTTGGAGCCGAAAGTATTACCTCAGCGACAATTGCGGTGTATAATCCGGATATGTTTTCTTCCTGGATGATGTCTTATGGTCGGGAGAAGATTGCTTTGGGTGCAGATACGCTGGATGGGCTCATTCGTGTCGGCGGCTGGCAAAAGGGAACTAAAATAGATTTATTTGAGCATATAGATTACTTTTATTCCAGAGGATTGAAGTATTTGAAAACAACTGATATATCAAGAGAAGGTGCCATGGAAGGCCCCTCGTTTGGTTTGTATCAACAAGTAATTGAAAAATTCCCAAACCTATGCCTGTTTGCCAGTGGAGGTATTAGAAGTGTTGACGATATACAACACCTGCAGGATATTGGCGTATATGGTGTGATCTTCGGTAAAGCTTTCTATGAAGGAAAAATAACGCTCAAAGATATTGAAGGCTTTGCTGTAGGGGTCAATTAAGTGTCTCTGAATTTGGTCTTTTCGTAGATAGGACGAGGTTTCTGTTTTTTAATAATCCAGTATATTCCATCGCTCTTTTCAACTTTTTCTTTCTTACCATATGGAGACGGGTGCATTAAATCACTATTATCATCTTTTGGCGATTTTCCGCCACCTCGAAAAACCAAATTAAAGCCAAAGCGGAAATCAACCGCATCGATTTTAGGCACGTCCCATATTCTAAGGAGTTTGTCCGAGGCCATATAGATCTGACACGCTCCAAAATTGACGGCCGCAGCCATTCCTACATCTATTCCTTGTTGAGGTATTCTTGATGCATTGACAGAAACATCTAATACACGACCAAATTTCCGAGTATATGCCGCTGAATAAATCATTCTGAAATTTCCTCTTACGATATGAGTAGCTATGGATCCGGTAAATCTATCATTTGGCGTGAGTTGGTACATCAAACTGGCATAAGAGGTCGTGTTAAGGCCTGTGGTATATGCATTATGTTTTGTAGTGTCTTGCAGTCTATTTTCAAGTGAATCGACGTAGGCATCTTCAAAACTTCCCACATCACCCAAATCTATTCCTTCAAATCTAAATGTGGTATCAGCCAGATGATAATTTTCCGGATCTACCTTCCATCTGATAAACCCTAGGTCATTTACGGAAACAGCAGCTGAAAGCTCTTTGTTGATTTTCCAATGAGCCCCGATGTCGATTCCAGCTCCAAGATTACTATTGCTGATCAGATGAGATGAAAGTTGATCGCTATCAAAAACGTTAAAACCTGATGTGTTAATAACCGCATTATTCACGTCGAAATTTGCTTGAAAATTATCGTCTTCGAATCCAATAGATCCGTCGAACTTGTTGTCACTTACAGCACTGATCATACCATTAAGGAACTTTACTCGAACGCCAATATTAATCCCTCTGTTTGGTATGCTCCTCCATATCCCGAATCCGTATTCCCTGTAATACCTTACATCAATTGCAGTCTTACTAAGATCAATTTTATCACCGACTAATGAGGTATTTCCATTCCAAACCGTACTTACCAGTTTATCACTGTAAAAGCCCCGCGCTGCCATTCTTTCTCTAATAAAAAAAGAAAAGGCCCTTGTTTTTGATTTTCTCCATGCTACATGAAGAGTAGAAATTTCGGCTTCAAAACTTATGAAGTTCCTTTTTTTTGCGTTGCTAACAAATTTATCAATATCCCATTCTTTTTCACCATTTTCATTGATCGTCACTGCGTCGTCATAGTTTATACGGCCGTTATAGTCAATCATGATGCCCGATAATACCGGTAGTCCAACAAACACCTTTCCCTCTGGCATAAAGGCGGGGTTGAAATTACTGCCTTGATAAGTACTGTTGGTCAGGTGATAAAGGGAAATGCCTGATTGTGCATTCACAGCTGTAGCCCCTGCACTACAGGCGAAAAATATGATGACGGAGAGTACTTTCAGCTTAAAATTCATAATTAGTGTTTGCCTGAACTCCTACTTTGAGGATCAATTCATAATCTGAAAATATTTTCACATAAGTGCCGTCTGCGGCTTGGTAGCTGGTGATATTAGTGACAATATTAAGAATACTAGCATCGAGTAATTCTTGATAACCATTTCCCTCTCCTTTAAATATGGTTACGGTATCCTTTGCGGTAATTGGCTCCTCTATTCTTCCTGATATAGGAACTTCGGGAGATTGCAAGAACGCAATGTCTGGTTTTTCATGTAAAACTGACGAATCGGCGGCTAAGAATTGCATCGTGATCGTACCTTCAATTGGTAGTTGATTGACTGTTGTTAAAATTAATCTAATGGTATCGGCGTCCTCAAAATCGAACCCTTCTACGCCAGTACCGAAATCTCTGGATAAATTTTGCAACTTAAGATTCAGAGGTAAATTGATTTCAGTTATCACCTGAACCGCACTACTTGAGGATACAAAATTCCGATCGCCAGTATTGCTGTCATTATTGTAATTTGCTGTTGCGCTTACATCGATAGCAAATTGATTTGGCGAAATTGCCAGTAAATCTGGCAGGTTCGAATTGGTATTGTTTACCTCAATGATAGAACTTTGAGTAGTACCTACCTGGCTCGTACTAGGTGCCCTGACTAATTGAGGAGTCGCAGTTATATCACCGGACAAGTTCACACTTACGCCATTGGCGTTTGATGAGGACAAGCCGTCAAGATTTAATCCCATAGGTACTCCAAATGAATTGTCGATTAGGAAATTGATTTGTGGGTCACCGAATTCAACACTATTCTCAGAAATACCATCAAAAAAGTCTACTGAAATGGTTTTGCTCTCTATAGCGATGTTTTTGTTTCCAAACCATCCAAATATTTCACTGAAATCTGCACCGGTAATTGTCAGCGTATAATTGATGAACTCTGTGCCGTTGATAAAGTCTCCCGTTTTGACCTTTAGAATACCGTTAAACTGTCCGGTGAAAAGATTTTTACTACCGTCATAATTGACAATTGTTTTATGATCAATAAGCGATTCGGATATATTGTCACTTCCACTCGCAGGCAAAGTTCCAGAAAGAACCATTGGATTACCGGTAGAAAGGTTAACTACATCATTTAGCGTCAGCTCATATTCAATGGCTGTGGCATATCCATTTTGAATATCAAGGGTTATGGTGCCTGCCGAATATTTAACAGAATCCAATTCTTCATTGTTTGGTGAAGAGTATTCAAAAGAAAGGTTTTGTGTTGGTATTAGAACGTCTTGATCCGACGGCGATCCTGCGATTGGTGTTGAATTGGCCTGTATTACACCAGGATTACTAATGTCTTCTAATTGTATTACAGTCAGATAGTCGTTGAAAGTAAGGGTGTCTCTGTAAGCTATAGAAAGAAGCTTGGTATTGTCTTCTGTGATTTCGATACTTGGGTCCTCTAATTTTTCAATCAACTCTTTGATTGTATAGGTAGTCTGACCGATTGGTACAGAATTGTTCGACTGAAGATTGGGTGTTTTAATATCGTCGAAGTCCAGTTCTCCTGTGTTGCACATGGAGAATAGCATCAGAATTAGCCCATAAAAAATGGCATTGAGATACTGATTAATTTTGATCAAGACAAGTTTGATAAGTTGCACAAATTTTATTTATTCCACACTTTTAGCCACGCTGAATGGCAATATACTAATATTTCTAGTTTTAGAAATACTAAAACCTAAACGGTTAAGATCAGCTTTATTGTTTCTTTTTCAAAAATATCAAGAGATTTTATAAAGACCGGATAGATTCTTCTACTTTTTCCCTCATTTGAACTTTGTATTGTGCTAATTTGTCGGCTAAGGCCTTATCATGGCTTCCAATGATTTGTGCAGCTAAAATTCCAGCATTTTTGGCTCCATCTAGAGCCACCGTTGCTACAGGAACTCCTCCTGGCATTTGGAGGATCGAAAGTACAGAATCCCAGCCATCAATTGAATTGCTCGATTTAACTGGAACACCAATTACCGGAAGTGTCGTGATAGACGCTACCATACCGGGTAGGTGAGCAGCTCCTCCTGCTCCTGCAATAATTACTTTTAGACCTTTCGATCTTGCATTTTCAGCATATTCTATCATCCTATGTGGCGTTCGATGGGCAGAGACAATCGTTAATTCATAAGCTACTCCCAGCTCATCAAGTATTTCTGCAGCCTGATTCATTATGTTCAGATCACTCTTGCTTCCCATGATAATTCCTACAGATGGCTTCATTTATGCTTTGATTTTAATTGATTCCTTAACAGAACGAGCAATTGTTTTTAAGTCGTTTAGATTTTGACCTACGAGAGTTACGTGCCCCATTTTCCTAAAGGGTTTAGTTAATTTTTTTCCATACAAATGTACATGAAGCCCCTCAATCTGCAAGGCCTCATCCAATCCTTCATATTGAGCCAGGCCGTCGTAACCGTCTTCCCCCAAAAGATTGATCATCACTGATGACCCCTTGATGGCTGTATCTCCTAGAGGCAAATTCAAAATGGCTCGGAGGTGCTGTTCAAATTGCGAGGTTACATTACCTTCAATGGTATGATGACCACTATTATGGGTACGAGGGGCACATTCATTTACGATGACCTCTCCCTGTTTTGTCACGAACATCTCTACAGCCAGTAGTCCGACCATGTCCAGCGAGGAGATTACTTTTTTCGCTAACTCTCTGGCTTGTATTTTAATGTCTTCGGGTAAGCCAGAGGGAGAAAACAGAAACTCGACCAGATTTGCTTCAGGGTGATACTCCAACTCCACAACAGGATAGGTAGTCATATCTCCTTTCTCGTTTCTGGCTACAATTACAGATATTTCCTTATCGTAATCGACAAATTTTTCAATCAGTGCTGGCTTATCAAACCCTTTGCTGAAATCGGCTTCGGTTTTAATGACTTGAACTCCTCGCCCGTCATATCCTTCGGTTCTTAGCTTGTGAACACCCGGCAAAAAATTGACATGTTGATATAATTCTTCTAGTGAATTGGTTAAAACAAATTCTGATGTAGGAATACTGTGATCCAAATAAAATTGCTTCTGAATTCCCTTGTCCTTGATTAGTTTTAATGCATGTGGCTGAGGATAAACTTTCTTTCCCTTCTTCTCCAGTTCTTCGAGCGCTTCAATATTTACGTTTTCAATTTCTACCGTAATGATATCGCAGGACTTGCCAAAGGATAGCACCTGATCGTAATCCCTGATGTCTCCATTCACAAATTCATTGGCCAGGGATTTGCATGGAGCATTTGGGTCGGGATCCATCACCTTGATTCCCAGGTTCAAATCAATGGCTGACTGAATCATCATACGACCAAGCTGGCCACCGCCTAAAACACCTACTTTTACATTTGGATCAAAGCTCATGAATTATTCTCTATTGTTAATACGCGCAAAGCTAAACAGCGTAATCCGAGAAAGAAATCTTATTTTTTGATAATTCCCATCTTTTCCATCAGCTTGCTCGCATTGAAGCTACCGCACGGTGCAAGACTGAGTTTGTAGTCAAATAGAATTTCGTCATCAACAATGGTACTGTTGAAACTCATATTCTGAATATTGGGTTGATTTTTAGACAGTGTGGAAAGTTGGATGTCATGTGTAGAGATAAGACCACGGCAGTTTTCTTTAATCAGTTGATCGATTAACGATAGAGCACCTTTATGTCGATCTTCTGAATTAGTTCCTTTGAGTATTTCGTCCAGCATATAGAAAACAGGTACTCCATCTTGCAGAAGGTCTAAAAGATTTTTTAGTCGCTGAAGTTCCGCATAGAAGGAGCTTACATTTTCTTCTAGATTATCTTGGGTTCGCATGCTGGTAAAAATTTGAGCGAGAGTAAACGTAAAGCTTTTAGCGCAAACTGGGGCTCCCATTTGTGCAAGAACCAAATTGACACCAATTGTTCTCAAGAAGGTGCTTTTTCCAGACATATTGGAACCTGTTACCAACGCTAGTTTCCCTTTATCTGATAACGTGAAATTATTGCTTACTCGCTGGGTTGATTTAATCAAAGGATGACCCATTTCCTCAGCAACCAGCAGATGTTTATGTTCAGATACCTGTGGGTAAACAAAGTCTGAATTGGCAAATGCATAAGAAGCCATGTCACTTAGTGCATCGATTTGATGCACCGCATCGAACCAATCCTTTACATGACTAATGTTCTTCTTTTTCCAATTCAAGGCCATTAAGAGCCAATTGACGTCAAGCAAAAACAAGAGATTAAAAATTGAGTAGAAAATATTGGCGCGACTGAGTAAAAACATCAGAATCCTTCTTAACGACTTAATGGAACTGGATGCTGAATTTTTTTCTGACCTGAGCTGGTTATGAAATCTGATCAAGAGTGGAGATTGAAAAGCCTTTTTCTCAATTTCTGAAATTACATTTTCATAACCTCTAAGGAAAGAAGCAAGGTTCCCAAACTCTTTGGTAAGGGTCATTAGTGGTTTGAAAATAAAAAATAATAATGCCAGGCTGATCAAAATGGGTAAATAGATCCATTGATAGGGCCAGGCCAAAAATCCAATTCCAAAGAGTATAGTTAAAGACGAGGTGGGCATTACATAACGTGCTATGGCCCAAAAGGGCTTTTCCATCAGGCCAAGATTATCGTCGATCCATTGAATCAATGAGAGCACCACATTTGAATATTTCTTATCCTGCTGATCTCCGTGATAGCCATACGCTGTGAGGTTTTGTCTCCATTCAGTGTCCTTTTCGAGCTCCGTCAGAGCAATTTGCCTTTCTTCGATTTCGACTTTGGAGGATTTTTTGAGTAGCCAGTTTTTAATTAACTCCCTGGAGCCTAAGAGTCTACTTCTAACCAATAATTGAAAAAGAGAATTGGAGCCGAAAAGGTCCAAATCAGGGGCGTATTCGTGATGTGTGTCCATATACTCCACGCCACTATCCAGACTTGATAAAGAACCTGTAGTTCTTTTTATTTCGTTCTGATTAATCTCCAATAGATATTGATGTTGTGATAGTGCAAATTTTGCTCGATTATGCTTTCTGACAATCCAACCAAAAAATGGGACAAAGACAAAAAAAGTAAGAAACATGTACTGTACTTCTCTGATATTAGCGAAGTAGAAGAAGGAAACTAAAAAAAGCACAAAGATGAGTACCCGAATCCATGAGAGAGTATTAGTTCTTTTCTCAAGATTGTTGGATTGTTCAAGTAAAGAGGCTACACGTTTTTTAAAATAATCTAGGACTGGTGAACTACTGGAATTGGGCATGAGTTATTTCAACAATTGATAGGCTATAAATGCAAAAATGTATGCTACTGCAGACATGTAAACCAGTTGCAGCATAGGCCATTTCCAGGACTTTGTCTCGCGGTATACGACTGCTAATGTGCTCATACATTGCATAGCAAACGCATAAAACAACATTAAAGATACTCCTAGGGCAATCGAATACATAGGTTGACCGGTATATGGATTGATTTCCGCTCTGAGCTTATCCTTAATTGTAGATTCATCTTCTGCCCCAGACCCTACACTATAGATGGTTGCAATAGTACCAACAAAAACTTCTCGCGCCGCGAATGAGGTAATCAACGCGATACCGATTTTCCAATCATAACCCAATGGCCTGATGGCTGGCTCAATGGATTTCCCAAGAATACCAGCGTAGGAGTGCTCTAGTTTATAAGCACCCAGTAGATCGTCAAACTCAGGCGAATCAATTTCCAGATGGGGGTATTGTTGAACTATTCTTTTTTCGGCCTGATCAAAATTTTCACCAGGTCCATAAGATGCCAGTACCCAAAGAATAATAGAAATGGCCAAAATAATTTTCCCAGCCTCAAACACAAAGGTTTTGCTTTTTGAAAAAATGGTAATCCAAACATTTTTCCATTTCGGCCAGCGGTAGATTGGCAGCTCCATGATGAAGTAACTTTGCTCTTTCACTTTTAATATGGTCTTCATCAGCATAGCCGATAATATAGCCCCTAAAAATCCGATCAGGTAGAGCGCCATTAGCGCTAGTCCCTGAACACTCATAAAGCCAAAGATGTATTCATTGGGGATGACCAAAGCAATCAATATGGCATAAACCGGTAGGCGTGCGGAGCAGCTCATGAATGGTGTGACGAATATGGTGATTATTCTGTCTTTCCAACTTTCAATGTTACGTGCAGCCATAATAGCCGGTATGGCACAGGCCACCCCTGAAATCAGGGGCACCACACTTTTTCCATTTAGTCCAAATTTGCGCATGATTTTATCCATCAGGAATACGACTCGCGCCATGTATCCGGATTCTTCCAGAATGGCTATAAAGCAGAATAACAAGGCAATCTGTGGAATGAAGATGACTACTCCGCCGAGCCCTGGAATGATGCCTTCCGCAATCAAATCCGTGAATACTCCAGGTGGCAGATAGGCCTTGGCCCAACTACTTAATTTGGCAAAACCAAAATCTATGTAATCCATGAAGGGCTCTGCCCAGGCAAAAATGGATTGAAACAACGCGAACAAGATGGCAAAAAATATGACGTACCCATAGATTTTGTGCGTCAGTATTTTGTCAATATTCTGATTCCGAGTGGCTGTTGTTTTGAGGTCAGTTTTAGTGACAATTTTGGCTAACTTTTCTCGAATTATTTTGTAGCGTTCTACCGTTTCTGTGGTTTGAAATTGACGATCACAGAAATTGTATTCTAACTTTTTATCAGCAATGAATTTCTTGTCATCATTGGTTAGAAAGCTTTTGCTATAAGTCTGCTGAGCATATTGATAAGCTACATAATCATTGTCTAGCTTAAATTTTTCCCTGATTACAGGAATGATTTCCGGTGATAGTTCATTGATGTCATAAAAGAGGTCTGTATTCGAAGCTACATCCGAACAAAGAATCTTTTTCAACTCGGCAATCCCTTCACCAGTTCGTCCATTTATGGTTAATACAGTGGTACTGAACTCTTCCTCCAAAGCTCGCAAATCAATGTTTAATCCGCTTCTGTTTGCTACATCGAGCATCGAAAGTGCCAATATGGTTGGAAGGCCGAGATCCTGAATTTCTGTAAAGAGCAATAAGTTTCGCTCCAGATTGGAGGCGTCCGCAATGACTACTATTTTATCGGGGAAATCATGGGCATTTTTGTCACTCAATACATCAAATACCACACGCTCATCCATAGATCTTGGGTAGATGCTATATGTACCGGGCAAATCAATGACATTGGCCAAAGAGCCATTCTCTCTGAATGACCCACTTACCTTGTCCATGGTGACTCCAGGGAAATTTCCTACCTTCTGATTCATACCTGTAAGCAGGTTGAATACGGAAGTTTTACCAGCATTTGGGTTGCCGACGAGGGCGACATTCAGAGGCGTGCTGCTCATAGCTGTCTAAGATAAAGTAATGGTTGAAGCTTCTTCTATTCGCAAAGAAAGGTCATAGCCCGAAACACGAATACAGATAGGGTCTCCGAGCGGAGCTGCAAATTTCATTTCTACTTCTGTGCCAGGTAGTACACCCATTTCTAATAATTTCAAAGAGATGTACTCATTAGTAAAGTTGTTTACAATTCCTTTTTCCCCAGGTCTGAGCTGTGCCACCGATCGCATAAATCTCTTATTTAGAATTATTAAAAATAAGAGCAAAACTATGTGATTTGACAATAGCCAGCAAGTCTAATTTTATGACAAAGGTCATTGACTTAAAATTCTCATTTGTTTTTAAAATTCAAACTAAATTGTCATCTGAAATATTAGCACCCTATGGCCAAAACTAAAACTGCGTTTTTCTGTCAAAACTGTGGAGCACAATCACCTAAATGGATTGGGAAATGTCCTTCCTGCAACGAATGGAATTCTTATGTGGAAGAGGTAGTCTCTCAGCCCACTAGTAATACAAAAATCTGGACAGAAGGAGAAAAGAATACCAGGCCTAATCAAGCTCTTTCGATTCAGGAGATAAAGGCCGAAGATAGTGTAAGATACAAGACCCCGGATGCAGAATTTAATCGTGTATTGGGTGGAGGGATTGTTCCGGGTTCTTTGGTTTTGATTGGCGGTGAGCCTGGCATAGGCAAATCCACTTTATTTCTCCAGGTGGCCTTAGGCCTTACGGATAAGAAAATTCTATATGTTTCTGGAGAAGAAAGTCCTCAGCAGATCAAAATGCGAGCAGATCGAATGCAAGCTCAGTCAGCTAATTGTTTGTTGTTATCTGAGACTTCCTTGACTAATATCTTCCAACAGATCAAACAAATTAATCCGGATGTTCTAATTATTGATTCCATTCAAACCTTGTTTTCCGCCAAGGTGGACAGCTCTGCGGGAAGCGTTAGTCAGGTGAGGGAATGCACGGCAGAATTGCTGCAATTTGCCAAAACAAGCAATGTCCCGGTATTTTTAATTGGGCATATCACCAAAGAGGGAACAATTGCCGGACCTAAGGTATTAGAGCATATGGTAGATACCGTATTGCAATTCGAGGGAGATAGACATTTGAGTTATCGTATTCTTCGAACAATCAAGAACAGATTTGGTTCTACATCTGAACTTGGCATTTATGAAATGTCAGGTTCAGGCATGCGTCAGGTATCTAATCCTTCAGAAATATTGATTGCACACAAGGATAGTGAACTGAGTGGGGTGACGATAGGAGCCTCTATCGAAGGAAACAGACCTTTGCTAATTGAAACCCAGGCACTTGTCAGTGCTTCAGCTTACGGTACCCCGCAAAGAAGCACTACCGGCTATGACTCCAAGCGACTGAATATGCTTTTGGCAGTACTTGAAAAGAGAGGTGGTTTGCGCCTGGGCAATCAAGACGTTTTCCTAAATATAGCTGGAGGATTGAAGATTGATGATCCGGCTTTGGATTTGAGTATTGCCGTTTCTATTGTCTCCTCGTATGAGGAAAAAGTGGTTAGTTCGGATATTTGCTTTGCAGGGGAGATTGGACTCGGTGGTGAGGTGAGGGCAGTCAATCGGATTGAAAGCAGAATTTCAGAGGCTGAAAAGCTAGGCTTCAAAAAAATCTTTGTTTCCAAAAACAATTCTAAGACACTTGCTGCCGGCCATTTTAAAATTGATGTAGTATTGGTTCAAAACATTGCCGAAGTGTTTAAGAAGCTTTCAAACTAAAAAATATCCCGCACCAAAAGGTGCGGGACAGCTCAGGAATCGGAACGGCCAAAGGCCGCTCCGAAATTCTTACCATAGCGGTAAGTCTTAGTCGAAGAATTCTTCAAAAAGAATATCTCCTGTTGTTGCGTCAATTCCGAATTTGTAATATTGATCCTGGTCGTTACGAATTTTTATAACGTACGCCCAGTGAGCAGCTTCTTGATGCCATATTTGCTCAAAGTACCAATAGTATAGTTCTCCTTCGAAGGCTTGTTGAACAACTTCAATGGCCTCTTCAAGCGAAATAAAATTCTCTCCTGGTGTTAAATTGTAATCATAAGGCCCATCTTCATCCCGGGCATCTACCAGGTCTTCTGTATCTTCAGTGATGACAAGCTTAACGAGTGCACCGGATTCCGTTTTTACATAAACGTTCCAATAGACCTGCTCTTCCTTTTCGTATTTCGAGGCCTGAACCAGATCTCCTTCGATATACCAACCTATAGCTTCCAATACATTTGCGGGAACCTGCTCATCCTCTTCTTCGAAATCTTCTTCATCATCCTCTTCTATTTTGTTTATGTCCAAAATAGCTCCCGTGAACGCATCAATTTCTACTTCGAATTTCCCGGCATCAGATGCGATATGTACTTCAAATTCCCATTTGTTGTCCTCCTCCAGCTCAAGTTCCCATCTTGTGATTTCTCCACCAAGGGAATCTGTAGCCAATAGAAGGGCTTCAGAAAGAGATATGAAGCTGCCTTGCGGGTCAATATCATAATCGAATGGCCCGGATTGTCCTTCCACTTCTAAGATTTCAAACACATCCTTAACTACCACAACTTCTAATTTTCCGCCTGAGGCGAGAAGTAGTTCAATTTCGTAAACAGCCAGGCCACGTTCTTCACTCTCTTTAATTTCTATCTTTTTGGCTCCTTCCAAAACTTCAAGAATAGCTGAAGTAAGCTCATCGATGTCAATGCCTTCTAGGGTTCTGCCTCCGCTGGAAGCAGCACTCAGCAATGATTCAAACGGAGTTTCCAATGCACTAAATTCTTCAATGGTAAGATCATTGAATTGCTCTGCTTCATAGTTGCCAATTTCAGAATTGGCAAGATCTTTCAGCTCATCTTCAGAACAGCTGACCATGGCTAAGAGTAATAAAGCCATAAAATACAGTAATAAACTTTTGATTCCTTTGTCCATTTTTGTTCGGTTTTAATAGGATAATAATGATTTAAGTTTGATTTATATAGCGATCATTATCCTGTGATATAATTATTAATGTAATTAATTATACAAAACAAAGATTATGATTTGTGATGGGTAAAACGCTGTTTCGAAAAATTATATTGGACTTTGGGAGCGACTTTTAGATGACTAAAAGGATGCGTTCGATGAACGTGCGCATATAGCAGGTTGAATATTTTTATGAATTTGAAGGAAAATCGGAGGATTGGGGTATTTTGACATGGTGTTGCAGCTCAAATACAAAAAGTCCCTTATAAAAAGGGACTTTTACGCAGTTCAAAATCTTGTTTAGGGTTAACTATCCGAAGATTCTTCTTTCATTTCGCCAAGAATTTTGATTTCTGGAATTTCCACATAGTTGAAATCATAGTTAAAAAATGAACTAAGATCTTCTCCAGCTTCTAGCATATCTTCGTCACCTTCTTCGTAATACCAGTTGATGTGTATTTCCTTACCACGTTCCAATTTCAGGTCATTCAGTTTTTTAAATAAAATGTAGATACATTTTGATGAGCTAGTATTGAAATACTCAAATGCGGCATTTAGCGTGATTGCCTCTTTGGCAGTTTTTCCGAAATGATCAATTGAATCATTAATATATCTATAGAAAACAAGAGGATTTTCAGGGCTTGATTTCCCTCTGATGTCCAGTAATCCTTTTCCTGGATCGAAGTATATCGAGGGGGTCACTCTTGTTGCTCTTATAAAAAAACCTTTCATATATAGAAATTTATGCTAGAGGAATCCTAGTCAAAAGGAATAATCATTCCGACGATTCACACTAATTAGTGCTAACACTCTTGTTTAATAAGTAAGAAGAACTAGCTGGTTGATTGATATTATTTCAAGTTCAAAGATCAGTTGATTTTTAAAAAAATAGAATACAGGATTCTCCTAAAAATTTATTTTTATCTACAAAAGGTGCCATAACGGTCGACACGAGCAAAAAAATAGCTGTAAAAGGCGCAGCGTTCAGTTGAAATTTCCTTCATCGACGTGAGAATTGTCAGGCAATATTAAGTAGATAGGTAATTTCCCTAATTGCTGATTAGTGGTTATTGCGAGTCTTCAGCGTCATCAAAGAACCTATCTGTTTCGTCAAAACCTTCCTCAGCCTGCTGCTTGGCAAACTTCTTATTGTATTTCGTTACTTTAAATTCAGTACGCCTGTTGACTTGGTGTTGCTCTTCAGTTTGGGCATCTTCAATAATGAGTTTAGTTTCTCCGTATCCTTTGGCTATCATTCTACGCCCTTCAATTCCTTGAGAGGCCAAATAGTTTACGGCCGACTGTGCTCTTCTTTGAGACAGGTTCATGTTATAGTCATGGCTGGACCTTACATCAGTATGTGAACTGAGTTCAATATTGATGGTGGGGTTATCTTTCATTAGCGTGACCAGTTTATCTAATTCAGCTGCAGCTTCAGTCTTAATGTCGGCCTTGTTTAGATCGTAATAGATATTGTTCAGCACAATGGCTTTGTCTACCACAATTTGATCTAGCGGCAAATCCACTTCAAATTGCACATTAGTTATCATCTCTTTTAGCTCAGCACGATCAACAGATTTTCCGATCGTTGAAAAGTCAATTCTGGAAGTGAAGTAATCTTCTTTTTCAGCAACTAAATAGTAATTTTCTTCAGCAAAAACGCGAAAGCGGTATTTGCCATCGACCTGAGTGAATTTTTCATCGATTATCTCATTATCTGCATCTTTTAGAACTACTTTGGTATTAGATAGCGGCACGAGATTGTCATTGTCATCATGAGTTAGTGTTGTACCTGCTAGCCAGTAATTCACGATTTTTAGATTAGGATCATCATTCACGAAGGTATAGATATCGTCATCGCCTTTGCCACCTTTTCTGTTGGAAGTAAAAAATCCACGAGAAGGATTAAAAAGAAATAGGCCAAAATCATCAGCATTGGAATTAATAGGAGCACCGAGATTCTCAAGCTTAATGTGTCCCCCTTCTCGAGTTGCCTCGAAAATATCCAGGCCACCGAAACCAGGCCACCCATCAGAAGAAAAGTAAAGTTTACCCGTGCCACCTACATAGGGAAAAATTTCATTTCCCGGAGTATTTACGTGCTCTCCCATGTTTCGAACATCTACCCATCGGCCCCTTCTATTCAGCGATGCTGTATAAATGTCCAATCCTCCGAACCCGCCTTCTCGATTGGATGAGAAATATAGTGTTGTACCCTCAGGGCTTAGTGCAGGAGTGGAGTCCCAGGTATCTTGACCATTGATGCTCAAAGGCCTGGGTGTCTGCCAGGTTCCATTCCGAAATCTTGTAAAGTATAGATTGACCTCGCTTGGGCCAGATGATTTTCCAGAGTTACCCTTGGCAAAAATGACGGTATTGCCATTTTTGGACATGGTAATAGATCCAAGGTTTACATTGGGTTCGTTAATAATTGGGCTAAGTTCTTCCAGAGTTGCAATGTCAACTTTAGCTCCTCGTGTGTTGACCACGAAAATGTCGGTGAACGGCGTACCCGTTCCCTTGTAAATTTTTCCACCATGATGATTAGAGGTGAAATACAGTCTGCCGTTATTATAAAAAGGTGAATATTCTGCCCATTTGGAATTAATGGCCTCTAAATTTTTAACTCTAAAGTAATTGACTCGGGTCTCAATCTCTGGGAGTTGACTTAGGTTATTGAGTTCTCTTTCTGCCAAGGCCACTACAGCATCATCTTTTCCTTTCTTAAGATAATCTTCGAGCACTTTATTTGCCCTTTGCACATCATCGTTAGCTTTCAGAGCAACAGCATAAAAGTAGTGGGCACTTTCATCTTCAATTCCGGCATCAATGGCTGCCATATAATAAGGTTCGGCTTCCTGAATTCGATTAGATTTACGATAAGCTTCGGCTAAAAGAAAATTGGACTCGGGGTCATCTGGCTTTAAAGATTTTTCATACTGATAGATAGCGTCACTATATTCACCAGACTCAAAACTTTTGGTTGCCTTATTAGTCGCGCTACATGAGGCTAGTACACATACTAGAATTAAGCTAAGAAGTCTGCTATTAAATATCATAGAATCCATATCATGGTGTGGCTAAAGATAAAACACATTCCTAATATACGCCCCTTACTGGAAATAGCGCTTTAGCCAACTGTTTTTTGCTTCCACCTTCCAATTTTCATTGAATGCCTTAATGTCACTGACCAAATTATTGAACGTTAAGGTAGATTCGGTAATTTTCCCATCCTCTACATTTGATTTAATTCCTGTCATGGGAAAATCAATAACCTTACCGTCAATTAAAAAACAAACTTTAGTACGATCAAAGAAATTGATGTTCAGTTCTTGCTCCAGGCTCTTAATTAGTGAAACTGATGCGTCTATGGAGCAACCGCTGGCCTGATTGAATGACTCGTCGGCGCTGATTATTAAAAACTTGTCATGAGCAATCTGAAAAGAACTCTTAAGTGACTGACCATGCGCGGCCCATTGTTGTAAAAATGAGTTGCATTTTGCGCTCAGTCTAAGTTTGTCATTTTCAGAAAGCAATCTGTCTGCCTGATAAACCCAAACACGAGACGTCTCCGCCATTTCTTCAAACGGAATATACATAATAGCATTGTTTTTATTGCCTAACGAAATTCAGGCTTCAAAAGTAACGATAATCGCTATTAATTTTCAGTAGTCTTGACTGGTTCCACGATTTCTTCCTGCTGAGGAAACATGATTGAGAGAATAATAGATAGAGTAAGGGCCACAATGATTACAATAAAGGACCAAATGACAGGGATATGCGCATGCTCTATACCAAATGCCATGTTAAAACCTTGTTGTATAATGTTCATTTCCAAAAGCATTTTTACGCCTATAAAAATCAACACAACCGACAAGCCCTTCTGCAGTAAATAGAATCGATCGAGGATATTTGCCAGGAGAAAGAACATGGCACGTAGTCCCATAACAGCGAAAATGTTAGATGTGTAAATAACAAATTCGTTTTGAGTAATGGCGAATGCAGCAGGAATGGAATCTACTGCAAAGATTAAATCTGTTGATTCAATCAACAGTATAACAAGAAATAATGGAGTAAACCAAAGTTTCCCTTTCTCGATAAATGCAAATCTGCCACCTCTATCTTCGGTAGAAATAGGTAAAACTTTTTTGGCCCAGCGTGTCAAGACATTTTTCTCAGGTTCTATCTCCATGTCATCATCTTCATTGAAGATTTTGATTCCAGAGTAGACCAGGAATACGCCGAAGATGTATAATATCCAGTGGAACTCACCAATAAGCAGAGCACCCAGGAATATGAAAACGGCACGAAAAATAATAGCACCTAAAATACCCCAGAACAGTATGTCATGATAGTACTCATCCTTTATCTTGAAATACCTTAATATCAACAGAATGACAAAGATGTTATCAACAGAGAGGGCTTTTTCCGTTACATAGGCCGAAAAGTACTCTAATGCATCTTCAGAACCTCCGCCGAAGTAATAGATCAATCCACCAAATATTGTAGAAATGACGATCCAGAATATGGTCTGAAGCAGAGCGTCTCTTTGCGTGATTTTTGCTGGGCCTTTATGGACAAGTCCTAAATCAACAGCAAGGAAAAGAATGATCACAATTCCGAAGACGCCGAATAGCAGCACTTCGTTAGTGCCCGAAAACAAATTGAGAATCATGGATATGTTTATCTTGGTGGTTTTTACTAGTTGTTAATCGAAAATTCAACTAACAAGGCGCAAAGGAAATGATAATCAGGGAGATAATGAAATTTATTGCATAATTGTGTATTTAATTCACCAATTGTAAATTGACCAAATGGTGATAGGTTCCCTTTAAATTGTCAATTAATTCGTTGTGAGCACCAGATTCCTTGATCTTGCCATTCTCGATCACGTAAATTCTGTCAACTTCTTTTATCGTAGCGAGTCTATGCGCAACGATAATGGTAGTCCTTCCCTTCATCAGTTCGTTCAGACCTAACTGTACCTTTTGCTCTGATTCTGCATCCAAAGCACTAGTTGCTTCATCAAGAATCAAAATGGCCGGATTTTTTAGAATTGTTCTAGCGATGGCAATTCGCTGACGCTGACCACCAGATAATTTGACACCTCTTTCTCCTACCAGGGTATCAAAACCTTCCGGAAACGATTTTATGAATTCAAGTGCATGCGCCTTATTGGCTGCGTCTTCTATCTCTTCTATAGTGGCACTTGGCTTTCCGTAAGCAATGTTTTCTCTTATCGATCCTCCGAACAGAATGACTTCCTGTGGTACGATGCCGATATTTTTTCTGAAGTCAGAAAGGTCATAAGAATCAATGTCCTTATTATCCACTTTAATACTACCACTATATCCATTATAGAGACGCATAAGTAAATGAGCTACTGTCGACTTGCCAGCTCCACTTTTGCCAACTAAAGCTACTTTTTCACCCGCTTCTACATTCATGGTAAAGCCTTCGAGAATGGCCATATCTTTTCTGCTTGGGTATTGGAAACTTACATGGTCGAACGAAATGTTCCCCTTGAATCTTGGGGCATCATTATTTGAAGATTCTTCCGTTTCTGAAGACTCTTGATGAATTTCCAAAATACGCTCCGAAGCACCAATGGCGCGTTGTATCTGCCCGAATAAATCTCCTATACCAGCTATCGAACCTCCAATGAATGCGGTATAAAAAGCAAATGAAATTAAATCGCCTACTGACATTTCACCGCGTTGTAATAGAAGTGCGCCGTACCACATAATTGCAACCATCCCACCAAAAAGAGCAAATATGATGAATGAAATAAATCCGGCTCGATAAGTAGCAGCTTTCAGGGCAATAGTTACAACTTGCTTAAGAGAATTTTGATACCTCGTCTTTTCAAATAACTCATTGGTAAAGGATTTCACTGCGAGTATGGATTGGAAAGTTTCCTCGACAATGGTTGAAGATTGAGCCAATTCATCTTGCGATTGGCGTGAGAGCACACGTATCTTTTTGCCAAAGACCATGGCCGCAACGATAAGCAGTGGGAATGTAAGTAACATGAATACACTCAGCGCAGGTGTGTTAATAAAAATCATGGCAATGCCTACAGCCAAAGTAACCACCTGTCTTATTACCTCTGCCAACGTGGTGGAAAAAGTGGTTTGCAACATAGTGACGTCAGAGGACATTCTACTCATCAAATCTCCCGTTCGATGTCTGTCAAAGAAGCTAATTGGAAGATATAGTATCTTTTTGTATAAGGCAAAGCGGACGTCAGCCATGGCGTGTTCGCTAACTTGAGCGAATAGATATACTCTAAAAAATGAAAAGATACCTTGTAAGAAAAGAATAACTATTAAGCTCAGGGCGATGCTATTGATATCGTTGAGCAGCCATGTACCTTCACCCGAGGCAACATCGATTAATTTGCCTGTTATGAGAGGAAACGCCAATAGAAAAAAGCTACCGAGAACAAGAAAGGCCAGACCTATTAAAAACTTAGCCTTATATGGTAGCAAGTAACGAAAGATACCATATAGTTTCCTAAAATTTTCCTTGTTGAGTGCACGCTTCTCCTCTGCTTTTAATTTTTCCTTGGCCATAACAATGCTTAAAATGTCCGCAAATTTATCCTGATCAACCCACACGTCCAACCTTTTCCGAAAAGAGCGGAAAAACGATAGCAGGTAATATTATACCAGATGAGCGGATCAGATCTTTGGCAATTTGATTCAAGAAGCTATCTTAGTTAGATGAACAGCATTTGTGTGTATTGTGGATCCTCAAGTGGAAATGAGGACGTCTATAAAGAAACGGCCTTAGCTCTGGGACAAACATTAGCCGCTAGAAAAATCAGATTGGTTTATGGAGGAGCCCAAATTGGAACTATGGGTGCTGTGGCTAGCGCTTGTTTGGAAAATGGTGGTGAAGTAACAGGCGTGATTCCTGATTTTTTGGATAAGAGGGAAATCACTAATTACGAGGTGACAGAATTGATACAGACGAAAAATATGCATGAAAGGAAAACCATTATGGTTGAAAAGGCAGATGGATTTATTGCTCTGCCAGGTGGTTTTGGTACTTTGGAAGAATTGGCTGAAGTAATGACCTGGGCGCAGCTGGGTCTAATTAAAAAACCAATTGGAATATTGAATGTTAATGGATTTTATAATAAACTATTAGACTTGTTTCAAGATATGCACCGGCATGGTTTCGTTAAGGCCTCCAATTTAGAATTGTTTGTTACTGACGACACTGTCCTCGGACTATTGAATAAAATGAGCAACTTTAAATTAGATGGTGCTTCTTTTGAGCAAAAACTGGGACTCACCTGATTTTGATCGGATCAAGCCAATTCTTAAATTAAAACCTAAGACGAATTTAATAAATCAACAAAACTCTCTGTGCGCGAATCGTTTCTACATTTCATTTGGCAATTTCAGAAGTTCAATACTATTGAATTGACCACTTCAGACCGTCAACCACTTCAGATATATTCCATTGGAAACTACAACACTGACGCAGGCCCTGACTTTTTAAATGCCAAATTACTCATTGGAGACATCACATGGTATGGACATATAGAACTACATCTAAAATCCTCTGATTGGAATCGTCATAAGCATCAACATGACGAGGGGTACAACAATGTAGTTTTGCATGTAGTTTGGGAGCATGACGAAGAAGTGCAAAGTGCCAGTGGCCAGGTTCTCCCGGTGCTCGAACTGCAAGAGAGGATCAAGCCGGACCTGCTCAGGAAGTGCAACCAGCTTATAAAAAACCCTGAAAAAATTCCATGTGCATCACAATTTCATCAAGTTAGAAATATAGATAAGCTAGCTATGCTTGATCAGGCTGGTGTTGCCAGGTTGAAGCAAAAATCTGAAATGGTATTGCAGCAACTAGCTAAGAATAATGGGAACTGGGAGGAAACTGTTTACCAGCTCCTAGCCAAGAACTTCGGATTTAAAACTAATGAAGACTCGTTTTTGAAGTTGGCCGAATCTGTTAGTCATAAAATACTGATCCGTCATGCCGAACAAGAGAGGGAGTCTGAGGCATTGATTTTTGGGATGGCAGGATTTCTAGTTGGATCTGAGGACAGTTATCATGCGGAACTAAGAAAGGAGTTTAATTATTTGTCAAAAAAATATAAGCTTGAAGAATTGGCAATGATTCGGGCAGAATGGAAATATTTAAGACTTCGCCCCGGTAACTTTCCAACAGTCCGGCTCGGTCAGTTTTCTGCTTTTTTTAGAAAGAATTCAAAGTGCTTCGACCAGTTCATACATTACACGGATCAGAAAGAATTACTTGCACTTTTTGATTTTGATGTTTCCAAGTATTGGAAGGAGCATTATGACTTTGGAAAGAAAAGTAAGCGAGCGGTGAAAAAATTAGGCAAATCGAGTATAGATCTCATTTTCATAAATACTGTAGCGCCACTTTTAGCGGCATATTCACAGTATACTGACGATCACACCTATATGGATAAAGCCATTGCTCTTTTGCAAAACGTGAAACCTGAGAAAAACCATATTATTACCATGTGGGAAAACCTGGATTTCAAGGCAAAAGATGCATTTGATAGTCAGGCTCTGATTGGGCTAAGGAACGAATTTTGTCTAAAAAAGAAATGCCTCTCCTGTAAAATCGGGGTCAGCCTCATCAATAGTTAGCTCTTGCAAATAGCCCTCATTTATATTATCAATGTTTCAATCCTGATCGGTATCAGTCTATGGTGTTATAATAGATATAAAAAGAGCACATTAAAAGTTCATTATTGGCCAGCCTTAGGATTTAAAATCATCTGTGGATTATTATTGGGTCAACTTTTTTTCTCCCATTACCAAAGCGGAGACACTATAACGATGTTCAACCAAGCCAGCGAATTGGCCAATCAAGATTTGGCTTCTTTGCTTAAATCTGTGACGGAAAGGACAGTTGCCAATCAGCCAGTTAGAGCCATCTATTTCGTCAGAATTTTAGCTATCATAAAATGGTTGACCCATGCTGATTATTGGATGTTGTCAGCTTATTTTTCGCTTTTCAGTTTTTTGGGATGTGCCTATCTTGTTGATAAAATTGCCCGGTGGAAATCCGAATTGGCCTATCCTGCACATATTGCTTTTTTATACTACCCGTCCATAGTATTTTGGTCTTCGGGCCTGCTCAAAGAAAGTCTAGCTTTTGGAGCTCTGACGTTTTTAGTAGGAACCTACTTTTCACGGTATCAAAGCAGAAAATTACATGCAGGCAATATTTTTATTGCTGCAGTAGCCTTGCTGATCATCGTTTTCATTAAATATTATATCGCGGCAGCACTGATTCCTCTACTTATCTATTTGGCATTATATCACATGTCTTTTTGGAGTAAGACGGGCGTATCTGGGATTTGGAAGAAAACTGGATTACTAATGGTTGTGCTGGCACTTCCGATCTTGCTCTTTCTATCCTGGCTTAGTCCCAACCTGAGCTATGGCGAATTGTGGAGAGTCATGCAGGCCAGCCATTATGAATATATCCGATTGGTTCCCGATGGGGCGCTGCACACATTAACATGGTTTGGTAGCAACTTAGACACCGTGGTTAACCTCCCCTATCTGGGTTTTTCCGGAATATTTCGTCCATTGATTGGAGAGGATATGACTTTTCCTGCTGTACTTTCCAGCCTGGAAAACTCAGTTCTTTTAGTCGCTGCCGTGATTTCATTTTCACTCTTTTTTAAGGTTAGACGGCAATTTTCTCCAGAGCTATTGGCTGTCATTATTTATATAAGTGGGCTATCCATATTTTTGAGTTACTCTGCGCCAAACTTTGGTACATTGGCTCGCTTCAAAATATACTATGTGCCATTTGTAATCATGTTGGTGGTTTATCAATTGAAATCGACTAAAATCCTATCAAAAGATTAATTGATCTCATCTCTTTCTCTAACTTTGAGGCATGGAAAATCCCGTAATTATTTTTGGTACTGGCGGTCTCGGTAGGGCGGCGCTTGAAATCTTCGAATCCAATGGAAGCGTAGTTTATGGTTTCTTGGATGATGACAAAGCTCTACATGATACAGAGATAGACAATATTCCCGTTTTAGGAAAAACGACTGATCAGGGATTCTTAAAACTAATCGGCCAAAAATGTGAAGCTTTTGTCGCTACGGACGACAATAAAGAGAAGCATTCGATTGCCAAGATGCTTATTGATAAGCGCAAGGTGATGCCAGCGAATGCTATTCACGCATCTGCACATATGGCCAAGTCAGCTATTCTTGGTCATGGAAATTTCATTAATGCCAATGTCACCCTTGGGGCTGGGTCCGATTTGGCAAATCACTGTATTCTCCACAGTGGATGCACAGTCGATCACGATGCCAAGCTTGCGGATTTTGTCCAGATTGGAGCGGGGGCAACTGTAAGCGCTAATGTAGAACTAGGAGAAAGTGCTTTTGTAGGTGCTGGATCAGTCATTGTGAGCGGAGTGAAGATTGGAAAAAATGCAAGGGTTGGCGCCGGTTCTGTAGTGATCGCTGATGTGGCCAGTGGTGAGACTGTCTTCGGTAATCCTGCTCAAAAAGTGGATGCATAACGCACGGAGTTTGGTCAATCTACTTTAGATTTTGCTATCTTTTCAGGAATTATCATTCTTGAAATGGCATGACCCAAATTCCCAAAACAGACCTTATTCTCAATCCAGACGGAAGTGTATATCATCTTCATCTCAAACCGGAGGATATCTCCGATACGATTATTACAGTAGGAGATCCACGACGAGTTGAAAGTATCACCAATGCGTTCGATCATGTAGATTTCAAAAAGGAATACAGGGAGTTTGTCACTCATCGTGGGACTTTTCAAGGTAAGGAGCTTACAGTGATGAGCACAGGCATGGGAACTGACAATATTGACATCTTTCTAACTGAGCTCGATGCTCTGGTCAATGTGGACTTGAAAACAAGAACAATCAAGGAAGAGAAGACAAACTTAAATATTGTAAGGGT
This sequence comes from Reichenbachiella sp., assembly GCF_039944555.1. GTDB lineage: Bacteria > Bacteroidota > Bacteroidia > Cytophagales > Cyclobacteriaceae > Reichenbachiella. The sequence goes on from NZ_JBDUYN010000004.1 coordinate 432,961, forward strand.
GGGTACTTCAGGAAGTATGCAGGAGGACGTTTCGGTCGGTACTTTGCTCGCTTCAGAATATGCCGTTGGCTTAGATTCTCTGATGTGCTATTATGACCTGACCCAGACAGAATTCGAAAATTCCGTTTCACTAGAACTTCAATCTGCAACTGGGTTACCCTTCAAACCGTATTGTGTATCTGGCTCGGTTGACCTAAAAGAGAAATTGGCATTTGATATGACAACTGGAAATACAGCAACGTGCCCAGGGTTTTACGGCCCTCAGGGCAGAACTGTAAGGGCTAAAAATGCTTCTTCTAGCTTTATGGATAGCCTGAATGGTTATAGAAATGGAAACTTCAGACTAGACAATTTCGAAATGGAAACTGCAGCTTATTATGCCTTTGGGAGATTACTAGGACATGAGGTATTGAGCTTAAATGCTATTCTTGCCAATCGCGTGACTCATGAATTTTCAGCGCAACCAGGACGAGTAGTAAAGGATTTAATCCAAAAAACTTTAGAAAGAATATGAATCAGAAACTGATAGACTGGAATGATTTCGAAAAGGTCGATCTACGGGTGGGAACAATACTTACTGCCGAACCATACCCAGAAGCAAGAAAACCAGCCTATAAATTAACGGTTGATTTGGGCGTAGAAATTGGAGTAAAAAAATCAAGTGCGCAAATCACAGTACATTATACTCTTGAAGATTTGGTGGGTAGACAAGTCCTATGCGTTGTCAATTTTCCACCCAGACAGATAGGGAAGTTCATGTCGGAAATATTGGTAACGGGCTTTGCAGATGCAAACGGAGATATTGTGCTATCCGGCGTCGAACGCAAACTCCCAAATGGCGCCAGACTTTGCTAATGACCCGGCCGTTGATTTATAGAGCACTCCGACCAGATGATATTGGTCAAATGCATAGAACCTTTATTGAGGCCTTTTCGGACTACAAGGTAAATATGAAAATGTCGAGGGAAGCTTTTGAAGATAGAATGCTTTCCAAACTCAACATTGAATTTGAAATATCTCCAGGTATATACTCAGGAGACAAGCTTGTTGGGTTTATATTTCAGAGTATGAATACATACGAAGGGCAACTCGCAGCATACAACGGAGGAACTGGGGTTATACCTGGTTACACGGGTCAGGGATTGACCGGCAGAATGTATGATTTCATACTTCCGGAAATGAAAAAAAGGGGAATAGAGAAATGCGTGCTTGAAGTTTTAACAGATAATGCCAGAGCCATATCCGCATATGAAAACGCTGGATTTGAAAGAGGCAAAACTTTTCAGTGCTTTATGCTGAAAGATGGCAGATTGAATAACATCCGAAACCTGTCAGATAGGTTTAGTAAGGTTCTTGACTTCTCTATTGAGGAATACTCTTCGATTGGAGAAATTCAACCTGGTATGTTAGACCAACTTTCGCAGATCAAGCATCATCTGGCTAAAGAAAGCATCCTGGAGTTTAGAAAGGGAGACGAACTGTTGGCCTATATTATATTTCAACCTGGCAACGGACGAATTGCGCAATTAGCTGTCAGGCCTGAATTTCGAAGACAGGGAATTGCGGGGGCTTTGGTATATCAAGCACAACAGTTGTGCGAAAGCAAAGCCTTATCAGTATTGAATATTGAAACGAAACAGGAAGGCGTGATTAATTTTTTCACCAAACTAGGATTTGGATGCGATCTTCTTCAATTTGAAATGCAAAAGAAAATAGCGGATGTCTGATTATGAAGAGAAAATAGCTGGAGAGCTGAGTGAATGGCAAGTGGCTATGCAACGAACCCCTTCATTTTCCAATGCCGCTGTAAGAAGACTACAGACCAGAATCAATAGTTTGTTGCCCAACCGTCTACATCGCCTGATTACCAAAGTAATTAAAGAGTTGACCAGGGCAGTTCTTATCGGAGCCGAATTTACAACCAAGCCTGCCACGGGAATCCGATCTTTGATGGATATTGAGGAAGAGGTAAAAGAAAAGATCAATCGCTATACTTCAACGGCTACGGCTGAGGGCGCCATTACGGGTTTTGGAGGTTTTGTAAGTGGATTGGCAGATTTCCCACTTTGGTTGTCCATCAAGATGAAAATGCTCTTTGATATAGCTTCATCTTATGGTTATGACACCAAAGATTATAAAGAGCGACTGTTCATTTTGTACGTTTTTCAGTTGGCTTTTTCAAGCCAAAAAAGAAGAAACGAAATATATTTAATTGTCAGCAACTGGGAAGTACAAAAAGATCGACTACCATCTGATATCAATGCGTTCGATTGGCAATCATTCCAACAGGAATATCGAGATCATCTGGATTTAGCCAAGTTGCTACAGCTGATCCCTGGCGTTGGAGCAGTCGTTGGGGCATATGTAAACCATAAACTGACTAATCGACTGGGTAATACAGCTATGAATGCCTATCGACTTCGAAAACTAATGCCAAAAGGGTTGGCGGATAATTTTCTGAAATAGCAAAACAAAACCGCCAGAATCTTTATCTTAGAAGACTCTAAATTCGATTTTATGACACCCACTCGAGTATTTGACTTCCTTTCTTATCAACAGAATCAATGTCGTATTTCCAATGCCCTGAATTATAAAGAATTTGGCCAGTGGAAAGGTTTTAGTACTGATGAAGTAGTCCAGATCGTAAATGATATGAGCCTGGGGATGTTGGCGCTGGGACTAAATCCCGGTGACAAGGTGGCTATCGTGTCACCGAATAGACCAGAATGGAACTTTGTGGATTTTGCTTGTCAGCAAATTGGCGTAGTGACCGTTCCGATGTACCCAACAATTACAGTTGAAGATTACGAATATATTTTTGGACATGCAGAGGTCAAAATGATATTTGCTGCAAACCAGGAACTAATCGATAAGGTTAAAATCGCAACCGCTTCCCTGAATATTGAATTTGTGTACTCTTTTGATGAAGTGGACAGAGTAGAGCATTGGATGGAGGTGAAGAACAGGAACCCCCAAGGAGACCTCGCGGATGTTCAAAAGCTAATGGATGAAGTTCAACCATCTGATCTCCTGACTATAATTTATACCTCCGGTACCACAGGAAGACCTAAAGGGGTGATGTTAAGTCACAACAACATTGTCTCCAATACATTGGGTGTCTCCAAACGAATTATGGGTAGTTTGGTAGCAGGCGAGGATCGAACATTGAGTTTCTTGCCTATGTGCCACATCTATGAGCGGACCGCCATATATGTATATTTCTACAACAGTTTGGCCATCTACTATGCAGAAAGTATGGATAAGATTGGTGAAAACATAAAAGAGGTCAATCCAAACATGTTCACCTGTGTGCCTCGTCTACTGGAAAAAGTATATGACAAAATTGTTTCCAAGGGTTATGAGCTGCCCATGCTCAAACGAAAGTTATTCTTCTGGGCCATTGATTTGGGTCTCAAGTATGACCCCAACGGAAATTTCAGTAGCTGGTATCATTTCAAACTGAAAATCGCGAGGAAATTGATTTTTTCCAAGTGGCAAGAGGCCTTAGGAGGAAAACTGAAGTTCATCTCTTCCGGTGCAGCCGCCCTTCAACCGCGGTTGGCCAGGGTGTTTTGGGCAGCCGAGATTCCGGTTTGCGAAGGATATGGACTTACTGAAACTTCGCCGGTGATTACTGCAACTGCACCCTATCCAGATCATGTACGCATAGGAGCAGTCGGTAAACTCATAGATGACGTAGAGGTGAGGATAGCAGAAGACGGTGAGATTCTGTGCAAAGGCCCCAATATCATGATGGGTTATTACAAAGCTCCGGAACTCACGAATGAAGTAATTCAAGACGGATGGTTTCATACTGGAGATATTGGTGTAGTCGAAGAAGAATTCCTCCGAATTACTGACAGGAAAAAAGAAATGTTCAAGACCTCCGGAGGAAAGTACATTGCTCCTCAAATGATGGAGAACAAATTCAAGGAGAGCATCTACATTGAGCAGATAATGGTTGTAGGAGAAGGGAAGAAATTTCCATCAGCCTTAATTGTGCCAAATTTCGAGGCGCTAACTGAATGGCAGAAAAGCAATGGTATTGCAGAAGGTGACCCGAGGAGTTTGGTCGGTCACCAAGAGGTAATTAGGCTTTATCAGGATGAAGTAAGTCGATTTAACGAAGAGTTTGGCAATTGGGAGCAGATCAAAAAATTTGAACTGGTTGAGACAGTCTGGGGGATTGATACGGGAGAACTTACACCCACGCTCAAACTCAAACGTCGAGTAATTAAGGATAAGTTCAAGGAACTGATCGAGCGGATTTATATGATTTCGAATTAATTGACGCGCTCTGAAAGAGTCTAGGGTTGAATCTTTGACTATTTCAAAGATTCATGCATTCTCTACTGTTTATCCTCGCCTTTTTCTATCGAACTAGCGTGGTCCTTAATGACACACCAGCGTCCGGCTTTCTTTTCCAAAACGTAACTGACGTTCATTCTATTAAAGTAGGGTTTCCCATTGCGATTTGGTTCGCGGTACATAACCTCCACAACAGCCATTCCAAAATAGGTGCCTGCCTTCAGGCTTATAATCTTTGAGTCAAAGGTCCAAGACGTGTCCTCGAACCATTCTATGTGGTAGTCAATAAACTCCTTTGTGGTATAGGTTATTTCTGTTTGAGGAAGTATGAGAATCATATCATCATCTGTGGAGAGTGTAGCAGATAGATCCTCGATGTTTCTTGTAGCCACTGCATTAAGGTGCTTTTCCATGGTTGCTTGCATGGCCTCTCTTTCAATTTCAAGTAAGTTAGTCTGGCAAGCAGAAAGAAGTAAAGGAATAAATAGAAGTACTAATTTGATTTTCATTTTCTTGATTGACTATTTGATTCTTATAAATCAAATCTAATAATCTCTCATAAAAAACGCATAAATCTCTTCACATAATACGCCCCTAAGTAGGCTAAAAAGCCTTTTTGCCTTCTGATGTAAAACGTTCATGAAGATTAAAAGCTTCATAAGAAGGTCCCGATTGTTCTAATTTATCTAGCTTTTCTTTAGCCTCAATCAATGTTGGTATAGTACCCTGTTCAACCCACCAGAGCACTACTTGATGACTATCCATTTTTTCCGTCCATTTTTTTCTGCTCTTCAGAAAATAGCTATGAACCGTATCGTAAGTATATGCCCTTAGTGATTCATAATTTTCCCATACGGACATATTTACAAATATTGAAGGGTCCTCAAATGGAGTCTCAACATCAATGGCAGCTTCCCCACTTTCATCGCTGAATCTCCAGACAAAGCCCGGACTCTGCTCGGCCAGAAGATTGACAGGTGCCAGAAAATCTTTAAACTCTTTCATAATAGGGTTAGAAAGATCAGCCTTAAGCTTGGTAATGTTGAACTGAGCCAAATGATGCGTAGTCATAGTCATACGTGTTAATTATCAAGTCAGTTTGTAACGCACCATTGAATAGTAAGTTTATCTCAACGTATGAATTATTTGAATGAAATCTATTAGGTGATCTGAATGATTCAATAAAATGCATCTTCGAAATGCTCAATCTCGAATCTTGCATTTATTGCTATGATATCAAATCGGATATTGCCACCCCAGTTGTTTAAGGTCAGGTAATAATCGGCAGCTTCTATAATTGAGCGTCTCTGATTGGCAGATACGAACTCCTCGGGGTATCCGAATGTATTGGATTTGCGATACTTCACTTCTACAAATACAATTGTAGTTTGCACCTGCATAATCAAATCTATCTCAGACTGCTTGCGTCTATAATTTTTTTCAAGCAGTACATATCCTTTGTTAGCTAAGTAGGTATGTGCGAGATCTTCGCCTTGCTCACCGAGTTCTTTACGTTTGTTCACGGATCTCAAGATTGATCAAATTTTAGATTGATTTATTAACTCAAAGGTATAAAAACAGCAGATTATATTACTTTTTAAATATTGCTTGTCTCAAAAATGTAAGCAGATTCATGGAATATTTTTATTATTTGATGCTAATTATTGAATGAAATTCTTGTATGTGGCGAAAACGATAAGAATTTCATAATTATCGTCAATTCTCGATATTCATTTTGCAAAAAATTGAATTTCAGGTTAAAAAAATAATGAGAAATGTAAAAATCTATGTAAAAATCAAAAAAGTAGGTATAAAAATTACGTAGTTATACGTAAATAATCTACTTTAGCATCTCAACAGCATTAAAATTAACCCCAAATAGTTTGAATTAGCAGCTTAACGGCAAAAATGGGTTGAATTTTCAACCCAAATCAGCCAGAACTGCAAAATTCTATGAAAAAACCTTGATGACCCTAGCGGTGAGTCATGAGAAAAACAATTTAGAACTAAAAAATATATGCTATGATTAATCTGTTGACAAATGTAGTTGATGAAGTAGCCACAGCGACTGAGGTCCCTGCTGAAGTGACCTCGGCGGTCGCAGAAGCGGCAGCTGCCAGTGCTGGTGCACTCTTTACGGCTAACAACATTTGGATGATGTTGGCAACTGCTTTGGTGTTCATTATGCACCTGGGTTTTGCTGGTGTTGAGGCTGGATTCGGCCAATCTAAAAACACTGTAAACATCCTGTTTAAAAATACAATCACCCCCATTTTGGGCCTGGTCACCTACATGATCTGTGGATTTAACCTGATGTATCCTGGAGAATTTGGAATCATTGATGGTGTCCTCGGTTTTGCAGGTTTTGGACTTGACGCGGGTGACGGTGCATCCATTGACTACGCGGGTGGAGGATATACTTATTGGACGGACTTCCTTTTTCAAGGAATGTTTGCAGCCACTGCGGCCACTATAGTTTCTGGTGCCATCGCTGAGAGAGTGAAAATTTCTACTTACATGCTTTTTACTTTACTGTATGTAGGTATTGTTTATCCAATTCTAGGAAGTTGGAAATGGGGAGCTGGATTCCTTGATAATGCCGGATTTTATGATTTTGCGGGCTCTACACTTGTTCACTCAGTAGGTGGATGGGGTGCATTGGCTGGTATTATGGTGATTGGACCGAGACTTGGAAAATATGTTGATGGCAAAGTCATTGATAAGCCAGGTACCTCAGTACCTCTGGCAGTAATTGGTGTATTCTTATTATGGTTAGGCTGGTTTGGATTCAACGGTGGATCAGTGCTTTCCGCTGATCCTGATGTGGTATCATTTGTATTGGTTACGACCTCTATGGCTGCTTGTACAGGAGGTCTTTTCGGATTCCTTACCGCTTACGTGGTATTCAAAAGGCTTGACCTAGGTATGGTGCTCAATGGCATCCTGGCCGGGCTGGTTGGCATCACAGCAGGGGCTGATGTAATCTCAGTTAATAATTCATTGATTGTAGGAGCTGTTGCAGGTATTGTTGTAGTGCTCTCTGCTATCACTTTGGACAAATTCAAATTGGATGATGTAGTTGGTGCCGTGTCAGTTCACCTGACTTGCGGTATCTGGGGTACGCTTGCTGTAGGGATTTTTTCAACTAATCCGGATCATACTTTCATGACTCAGCTTTATGGTGTGGCTATGTATGCATTGGGAGCTTTCCCTATTGCTTTCACCATCTTCTTTATTCTGAAGAAAACTGTAGGAGTGAGAGTTTCAGAACAACACGAAACAGAAGGACTCGATACCCATGAGCATGGTATCAGAGGATATACAATCGTCTACGACGACTAATAAAATAAAAGAGCCTGCTTCGCATGTCTGCCAACATGCTGAAGCAGGACTTAATATCACAAATCTGTCAAAACAAATTTATGAACCAAAACACAAATTTAATCATGAAGAAATTTCTATCTATAGTTATGTTGACAATTTTCACTTTGTCATATAATGCAGTAGCACAAGATGAGGAATCAAAAATTCCAGCCCTTTCAATTTCTGGAAGTGTAGACGCCTATTATAGGGCAGTATTAAGTGGAGGTACCAATGACGCAAGCAATGGCTCCTCATTAGCGCCAAGTACATCATTTGCTAACCAAACGGGTTTTGCATTGGGTATGGCCAATGTTGTGCTCGGATTGGAGGGAGAGAAATCAGGTTTCATAGCCGATCTTGTGACCGGCCCAAGAGGAACTGATGCCGTATTTTTATCCTCAACCGCATCTTCTAGTATAGTTAATCAGCTTTATGCTTATTGGAATGTGAGTGATAAGGTAACCCTGACTATTGGTAATTTCAACACCTTCTTAGGTTATGAAGTGATTTCTCCAACAGGAAATTACAACTACTCAACTTCTTATATGTTCTCATATGGGCCATTCTCCCACACAGGATTGAAGGCTGATTTCACCTTCGGAGAGGCTTCATTAATGCTGGCCGTACTGAACCCAACTGATGCGACAGATTACAATCCTAACGGAGAGTACGCTTTTGGTGCACAATTAGGATTTGGAGGAGCATACTTGAATACGATCTTGTCAGATGATTTCTTTCAGGTGGATTTGACAGCTGGCTGGAATCTAACAGATGATTTTTACCTAGGGGTGAATGCAACAAAAGCTAAAGATAACTTCACAGGAGCCGCTTTGTATTTGCAGAATTCGTTCTCGAACGACTTTTCAATGGGAATCAGAGGAGAGTACTTCAAGGACGATGGCGTGGGTGCAATTGCCTTGGATGAAAATGTAATTGATCTGACGCTCTCGGCTAACAAAAAAGTTGGAAACCTAACCATCATACCAGAATTCAGAATTGACATGCTGTCTTATGATGGTTTTGTGAGTGATAATGATGGATGGGATGTGACTGACCCGGATAACCCCGTGTTGATCAATCCTGAAATGAATAAAAGCCTGTCTTCGTTCACGTTGGCGGCAGTATATGCGTTCTAGAAAATTTAGAATTTAGCTTTTGCCGGGGTGCCCGCAAGGTGCCTTGGCAAAGTTTTTTGAGTAATGCTTAGTCATCCAAATTTTTAAGACGCGGAGTAAAATAGAATTAAAGTAAAACAGTAAAAGCTAAAACATAATACAATGGCAAAAGCAAAGTTAGAGTACATTTGGTTGGATGGATATAAGCCAACCCAAAGCTTAAGAAGCAAAACTAAAATCGTAGATAACTTCGATGGCAAGCTGGAAAGCTGTCCTATGTGGTCATTCGACGGAAGTTCTACAGAGCAAGCAGAAGGTGGGTCTTCGGACTGTTTATTGAAGCCTGTATCTATCTTTCCAGACCCAGATCGAAAAAATGCATTTCTTGTAATGACTGAGGTTTTAAATGCCGATGGTACTGCGCACGAAAGCAATGGTCGTGCTACGATTGACGATGATGACAACGATTTCTGGTTTGGTTTCGAACAAGAGTACTTCCTCATCGATACCAATACTGGTAAACCACTTGGTTTCCCGGAAGATGGTTTTCCAAGACCTCAAGGACCATACTACTGTTCTGTCGGGGCCAATAACGCTTATGGCAGAGAGATCATCGAAGAGCATTTGGACCTTTGTCTTGAGGCTGGTGTAAATGTAGAAGGAATTAATGCTGAAGTAGCGGCAGGACAATGGGAATTTCAGGTGTTTGCTAAAGGAGCTGCGGAAGCCGGAGATCATACATGGGTTGGAAGATATTTATTGGAAAGAACTGCGGAAAAATATGGCGTTGCTATCGAGTGGAGACCAAAACCAATAAAAGGTGATTGGAATGGGTCTGGTATGCATGCAAACTTCTCAAACTCTACGCTAAGGACTTGTGGCTCTAAGGAAGTATATGAAACCATTTGTGAAGCTTTTGCTCCATTTGTAAAGGAACATATCGATGTATACGGAGCTGAAAATGATCAAAGACTGACTGGTGCACATGAAACTCAATCTATCGATAAATTCAGTTTTGGTGTGTCTGATAGAGGTGCTTCAATCCGTATTCCTATTGCTACCGTGGAAAATGGCTGGAAGGGTTGGTTGGAAGACAGAAGACCTGCTTCTAATGGCGATCCTTACAAAATCGCGGCAAGAATCATCAAAACTGTAAAAACGGCTGTGGTAGAGCAAGTTCCTGCCTAAATGAACTGTTTATTTCAAATTGACTAAAAGGAGACTCAAAAGGGTTTCCTTTTTTTCTTGTCAGAAAATTCTTTCCTAAAATGAAGTCGTGAAAGCGCGAAAGATCAACTAAATAATAAAGAATGTGGCAGAAAAACTAAGCAGTACTATCATTAAAATGACTACGAAATGTTTCATTATTTCTTGAATTAGTTACATATATGACAAGAATTATTAGCAACCCCCTCAAATTTCTCTTCTCAAAATTTCTAAAGGACTCTTTTTTAGCACAGGCCTTATATTAAATAAACCTATCATAATTGTACCTAATGTAACGGACAAGAATATCAGTACCGTATAATATGTACTGAATAAAAAGTCATTTTCAAAAACGAACTTAGCTAGAAGCCAGCTAAAAGAATGCGCCAGAATCAGGCCTGCCAATGATGCGATTGCACCCAGAGCAAAATATTCCAGACAAGTGATCCAAAATATCTGATAAGAGCGAGCGCCTAGGGTCCGCAACAGCACACTTTCCTGTACCCGTTGAGTTTTACTAAGTACCACAGAACCGGCTAGCACGATCAATCCGGTAAGCACGCTAAACCCAGCCATAAAGTTGATGGCAAAGGAGACCTTGTTTAATATATCCTCAAGGGTTTTGATAATGAGCTCCAAATCTATAATGGACACATTAGGAAACAACCGGACTACGGCCTGCTGAAACCTGGCAGAGACATCTGATTTATCGACTTTAGTTACTAGTACATGAAATTGAGGAGCTTGTTCCAAAACTCCGGTTGGAAAAACAAGAAGAAAGTTGGTTTGTACTCGTCTCCAATCTACTTTTCTCAAACTTCCGATATAGGTCTTTATCAAAGCGCCCTGAACATTGAACAGCAGTTCATCACCGATTTTCCAATCCCGTCCCTTTGCAAAGCCTTCGGAAACAGACACAAATATGCTATCCCCGGGACTTTCCACTTTAGACTGAAGTTCGCCTTCAACCAAGGTCTCAGAATTAATTAAAGAGTCTCTAAAAGTAACTCTATATTCTCGATTGAAAACCCAGGAGGGGATATCCAGTAAGGAGTCTTTTTCAGCCACTTTCTTGTTCACTCCATTGATTTCCTTCAGGCGCATGGTGACGATCGGTACATCCTGAATAACTGGTAGATCATAGTCCAGGGTCAGCGTCTTAAGCTCCTCCTTTTGAGTAGTCTGTATGTCGAACAACACCATATTGGGTCTGTTCTCTGCTCCAGTGAGCGTAATTTGTTCCACCAGGATATAGCGCGAAAAAAGTAGAGTGGAAATCAAAACGGCACAAATTCCAATGGTAAGAAGTAATATCGTGCTTTGATTGTTAGGCCTGTATAAGTTCGCAATACCTTGTTTGACAAGAAAGGAGGTCGTTTTTGAGGAGACTTTTTTGGCGACAATCATCAGTCCTTTGGCAATTAGAACCAATAGACCAAAAGTGGCTACCAGACCCAGTACAAACATCAGCGCTTGTTTCCACTCTCCTATTTGAAAAAAAGCAAAGCCAAACAAGAATAGGCCTAGCAATAAAAATATGACCATGGCTTCAGGACTAAGCTTGTTCCTCTGACTTTCGAATGCAGCTCGAATCGACTGCAACGGAGAGATTTTTCCTAGACGAATGAGCGGCAATAAAGCGAATAGTACGGCTATGATAATACCCAATAAAATACCTTCAACAATTACAATCCAGAAAATCTTAGGTTCAAAAGAAAACGGCAGCACTTCACCTAGCAGTTGTGGCAGGTAGTACTGTAGGCCCAATCCAATAAAAGTGCCTGCCACTGAGCCTATCAATCCCATCAGTAGCACCTGATAGAGGTAAATATAAAATGCCTGTTTGCTTTTTACACCTAGACATCGCAGAATAGTGACAGATTGATTTTTTTCTTTGAGATAAATATGAACCGCACCGGCCACACCGATACTCCCGAGAAGGAGCGCAATAAACGCAGCCAAATTCAAGAATATTGACATATTTTCGAAGGCCTCGCTCGTATCTTTTTTTCGTTCTTCTACCGTTTCATAGCGGAGCTCCAGCTCTTTGAATTGCTCCCTACGAGCGGCTACAATTTCATCAGCAGTGGCTTCTGTTGGGTATTTGAAAAACTTTGAATAGGTGACTCTGCTACCTTTTTTGATTAATTCTGTAAAAGGCAAGTAACCTTCAGAGACATATACTACAGGAGCCACAGAAGTTGAAATGCCACTTTGCCCTGGCACATTTCTTAGTTTACCTCTAATTTCAAATTTGAGTTTGCCAATAAGAATGTCATCACCTATTTCTACGTTGAATTGCAACATCAGCTTTTCATCTACCAGTGCATAGGCTCCATTGGTCAGATCTCCCGCCGCCCAATAGGGTTCAGTCTCTATTTTACCATAATAGGGATAAAATCCACTAATTCCCCGTACCTGAACCAGACGTGTACCGTCAGTTCTCGGAAAATAGATCATCGACCCAAATCTGGTTTGACTAGATCGCTCATCACCGAGTGAATCAATAAGAGCCATTTGTTCTTTTGTAAATGGCCTATTGCTAGAAACCTCAAGATCGGCACCTAGTAGCGCCTTGGCCTGCAATTGAATTTCTTCATCGAGATTCCTTTTGAACGAATTGATGGCTACCAATGCGGCAATGCCAATGGCTATAGAAGTGGTAAAAAGTAGTAATTTGGACCGGCTTCTTCTGCTATCTCTCCAGGCCATTTTGAGCAGCCAGCTTCGGGAATATTTTTTAGGGCTTACTGTAATTTTTGAATCCATACTAGCTTGCCATTGAAGTCTTCAGAGTGGAGCCTTCTACCATCTTACCACCTTTTAGGTGAATGACTTGATCCGTCTTTTGGGCCAGCTCCGGGTCGTGAGTGACTAATATAAGGGCAGTTCCTTTTTCGCGATTCAATTTGAACAGCAGGGCCTCTATTTTTTGTCCGGTTTCGGCATCCAGGTTTCCGGTAGGTTCATCAGCAAACAGCACTTTTGGTTCGTTGGAAAAGGCCCTGGCTATAGCCACACGTTGCTGCTCTCCTCCGGATAACTGAGCCGGATAGTGGTTCTCTCGATCTGTCAGACCTACTTGCGCAAGCAAACTTTCGGCTATTGCTTTAGCTCCTTTGTCTCCACGCAATTCCAATGGTACCATTACGTTTTCCAGTGCGGATAGTGTAGGAATGAGTTGGAAGTTTTGAAAAATAAAACCTACATGTTGGTTTCTTACCTGAGCTCTGTCATCTTCACTCAGGCTATTGAGTTTAATTTGATTGATTTCAACAGAACCCTCGTCCGACTGGTCCAGTCCTGCAGCCAATCCAAGGAGCGTGGTCTTGCCGCTGCCGGATGGACCCACAATGGCCAGTGATTCACCTTCATTAAGAGCAAAGCTGATTCCGTTTAATACTTGAAGCGATCTTGACCCGCTCTGATAAGTTTTTGAAAGGTTTTCAACCTTAAGAATTGTAGACATGTAATCTGATGTTTCCGAATTTTACGGAAAGTAATACCAGAAGTTTATGAATGCAAGTGATTAGACAGTTGAACTCTAGTTGAAGTTCATGTCTCTGTTCAGCTCATAAGACTCTTCCAGCCATTGCACGAATTTGTTCTTTTCGTCCACCAGGATGGTTTGCGGCTTTATTTCCTGGTCGGTCAGTTCATAACCCATGATGATGATTTCTTCACCTTCTTTGATTAGATGTGCGGCTGCTCCATTCATGCAAATTGCCCCTGAACCCCGCGGCCCTTCGATTACATATGTCTCCAGACGGGAACCTGACGTATTACTTACGATTTGCACCTTTTCACCTTTTCTTAATCCAACCAAATCGATTAGATCTTTGTCAATGGTGATACTTCCCACATAATTAAGATTCGCCTCGGTTACTACCGCTTTGTGAATCTTTGATCTCATGATCCATCTCATACGCTTCTTGACTTTAATGTTGCGCCGCGAATTTAAATAAAACTCAGGGCATATGAATGTACACCTGCAAAATTAGGGGTTTTTACCTAAACAGGATTACTTAGTAAAAGGTTTGGCTTTATGAGTAATTCCTAATTCTTCAGGAATCTTTATATTGTACGTTCTTAAATATGTTTACCATGAAAAATCTGGCTGTATTAATCGCATTGACCCTATTTGTTTTTGAAGCTTCGGCACAAGGGCCAAGGGAATTTGAGATGAAAGAAGGTGATACCACCTATGTGATGAAACGATACTACATGGGATTCCTCATGCGCGTAGCTGATAAGCCGGAATTGGACTCAGCTAAAGTGATGGAAATACAGCAAGCACATCAAGACTATATGAGTGCTAATGCTAAAACGGGTACGCTCCTTATTGCGGGGCCTTTCGGTGATGATGGTGACATGCGAGGCATTGTTATCTATGACGTGGCAACCAAGGCAGAAGCGGATAGTATCATTAGTAATGACCCGGCAGTAAAAGCCGGTCGACTGGCAATAGATATTAAGCCTTGGTGGGCGGCAAAGGGATCAGTGCTGAAATGAAAAAGAATATGTAAAACCTATCCAATAGTTGGCAATAGAAATTTATTTTGGTTAAATTTATTATTGTTCAGATCATCGATCCTGACAAACTAAGCAGCGTTTTGAGATTCATGGATTCATTAAAACTTCCGCCATGGAACTTAAATTCGGTGTTAACGATAGCCCTCCTCTTAAACATACTGCATTATATTCTTTTCAACACTTGGTTACCATGCTTGGAGCCACAATTGTAGTGCCTATTATTCTTGCGACTCAGCTTAAATTAAGCGCGTCTGAAACTGGAATATTAATCTCTAATGTACTTTTTTGTATGGGCATAGCCACTTGCCTTCAATCTGCCCTGGGCACGAAATTACCAATTGTGCAGGGAAGCTCGTTTGCCTTTCTTCCGGTAATGTTGTTGATTATAGCTCAAAATGAACCATTACCAGATCAGGCAATTGACGGAGCTAATGTTGCATTAAGGTATATTTCTGGAACTATCATTTTAGGAGCTATTTTCCAGTTTTTTTTGGGTTACCTTGGTATTGCAGGTAAAATACAAAAGCTCTTAACTCCAGTTGTTGTTGGACCGGTGATTATTGCAATAGGTCTATCTCTTTTTAAGACTGGCGCAAATCAGGCCGGCACTGACTGGAAATTGGCTCTACTTACTATTGTGTTGGTTTTTGTATTTACATATTTCATTAGGAGAGAAGATGATAGTATTCACAAGTTTAGTTTTATTCTTAGTTCGATTCCAGTATTGTCATCTGTAATAATTGTTTACTCTATTTGTCTAATACTTAGCATTTCAGGGATTTATACCCCAATTGATAAGGGATTTGTCTCATTGGAAGGAATCAATACAGGCGATTGGTTTAGAACAGAATTACCAGTTTTCACATGGGGATTTCCAATTTTTAGTCTAGGATATTTCTTAACTATTTTAATAGCATATGCAGTAATCACATTTGAATCAATTGGTGATTACAATGCTGTAGCAGAAATATCAGATATTGACGACAACAAAGGGAATACCAACCCTTCTGATAATCAAAGTTCAAATCATGATCGTGTATCTGAATATCGTGTAAATAAAGGAATAATTGTAGAAGGGATAGGCAATATTGTTACTGGTATAGTTGGAGGTGTTCCTACGACTTCATATGCGGAAAATGTAGGCTTAGTGGCCATCACGCGGGTGGCATCGAGATCCGTAGTTTTCGTAACAGGGATTATTCTCATTATAAGTGGATATGTGCCAAATATTGGAAATTTGTTTAATTCAATTCCACAGCCAGTTATGGGTGGTTTATATTGTATCCTCTTAGGAACAATTACTGGAATTGGAGTCAAAATTACGGCTAAAACTGATACAAAAAACATGCGAAATATTTCTATAATTGGTTTTACCATGTTTATGTCTTTTTGTATTCCAGAGTATTTTTCAAAGTTTGTTATCGAAGGTAATAATGAAGTTAGAAATGCCATAATTGCGATTGGCCGTTCGCACATGGCAGTAGCGGCCACTGTTGGACTTGTGCTTGACATTGTTATTCCAGATAATATAGGAGGAAATCTTAAGAAAGCAGAAAATGGACCATCGAAATAGAAATAATACAATTACGATTTTGATATCGCTTGCAAATTTGTCCATAGCTTTAGCTGCTAACATGGATAAGATTCTTCCATTTGTTGAAATCATCTTAGCGGTTACCACTGGCGGGTGTATTATTTGGTTGATTTATATAAAATTATGGAAAGCACTTATCACCGTGTTAGTTGCAACAACAATTTCCGCATATTTTTTTATTCCAATTGAAATTGAAGTGCGGCCGTTTTTGGATGTATCGCTTGATGGCAATTATAGTGAAGGAGAAAAGTGGTTGACAAATGTAAAGATTTCATTAAAAGATATGAAGGGTAAAAGAATTCCCTTGGATTCGGTGAAAACCAAAGAAAATGGTTTTCCGACTTTCATAGTTGATCAAGCTGGTCCAAGAACAATTCAAGCCGGTGATACCTCTTTTTGGAAAGACTTTTCGTTATTAACGGGTATTGTTTATGTTCCTCTACAAGAGTAACAAGTTGAAGATAAAAAATAGATGATCTGATTAATTAGTCAGTTATGAACGAACTCTGCAATTGACAAGAAATTTCCTCCTCTAATTCATGACCTTCATGTATTCAAGAAGCAATTTCCTATCTTCGGCGAATGAACAGGTCAATTGCGCTCATTTTTATAACTATCTTGTTGGGATGTCAACCGGAAAAAAAACAAGACGAAGCTGATACCCCAGAACTGAAATCGAATCCGGTTCAAAAAGAATCTACTAAAAAGAAAACCATACTTTTCTTTGGCAATAGCATCACTGCAGGTTATCAGTTAGACTTGTCAGAAGCCTTCCCTGCACTTATTCAAGAACGATTGGATTCATTGGAGCTGGGATATCGAACCATCAATGCCGGATTGAGCGGAGAGACAACAGCCAGTGGTAACTCTAGAGTGGATTGGGTGATGAAAAACCCCATGGATATTTTTGTGCTCGAGCTTGGCGCTAATGATGGCTTAAGAGGAATAAGCACCGATGAGACCAGAAAAAACCTGAAGTCGATCATTGAGAAGGTTCAAAAAAAGTACCCGAAATGCAAAATACTTTTGGCGGGAATGATGATTCCACCAAATATGGGACAAGAGTATGTTAATAGTTTTCAGAAGATCTTCCCTGATTTATCAAAAGAGTATAATATTCCTCTGATCCCGTTTTTATTGGACGGTGTAGCTGGAAACCCGGAATTGAATCTGGAGGACGGCATCCACCCCACGCCGGAAGGGCACAAAATATTAGCAGAAAACGTTTGGCAAATACTGGCGGAAATGCTGTAATCGAAAACAAAAATATGTTTGACTTACTTCAATCTTTAGAAAATTTCTTCAATGTGGCCGTTGGCTATGTCTGGGGTATGCCGTTGTTGGTTTTACTCTTAGGTGGTGGGTTGTATTTTACCATTTATGCCCGTTTTCTTCCTTTCAGGTATTTTAAGCATGGTATAGACGTGCTAACTGGAAAATATGACAAGGCAGAAGAGAAAGGGGAAATTAGCCATTTTCAGGCATTGTCTGGACACTTGGCGGCAACTGTCGGTATGGGTAACATCAGTGGAGTAGCGTTGGCTATTGTAGCTGGAGGGCCAGGAGCAATATTTTGGATGTGGGTCAGTGCCCTGCTGGGTATTACTACCAAATTTTTCACTTGTTCGTTAGCTGTAATGTTTCGTGGCAAAGACAGTCAGGGTAACCTGCAAGGCGGACCCATGTACGTGATTAGAGAAGGCATGCCTAAAGCCTGGAAACCTCTCGCCGCTTTTTTTTGTATTGCAGGACTATTTGGAGCTACACCCATATTTCAAGCCAATCAAATTGTGCAAGTCACTAAGGATGTGATTTTAGAGCCAATGGGCTTGTTGGGTGAAAATGAGCTTATGATAAATGTAGCTATCGGTTTGGTGATTACATTTTTTACCGCCCTGGTCATATTTGGAGGAATAAAGAGAATTGCAGATGTTGCATCTAAGCTGGTACCAGCCATGGTGGTAGTTTATGGATTGAGTGTGCTGGCGATCATGATCATAAACGCCGAATCTGTGCTCGAGAATTTCTTTTTGATTTTTGAGGATGCCTTTACAGCTCAGGCAGTTTTAGGAGGTGCAGTAGGAGCCGTAATTATTGAAGGAGCCAAACGGGCCGCCTTCTCAAATGAGGCTGGTATAGGCACCGCACCGATGATGCATGGAGCGGCAAAGACCAATGAACCTATAAGGGAAGGTCTTGTGGCCATGCTAGGTCCAGTGGTAGATACGCTTATTGTCTGCACCATGACTGGGCTTTGTATTTTGTCTACCGGTGTTTGGCAAACTGGAGGGAACGACGGCATTTCTTTGACCGCTCAGGCTTTTGAGAATTCGATACCGGTGGTTGGTTCATACATTCTGTTTATCCCAGTACTAATTTTTGCCTTTACGACAGTTTTTGGTATGGCGTATTACGGTAAGAAGTGCTTTTCCTATCTCTTCGGCGCAGAGTATGGGCACTTTTTTAATTATTGGTATGTCGCAATTATTGTAATTGGCTCTGTTTGGTCCTTAAATGGTGTCGTCAACCTAATCTTCGTAATGTATGGATTGATGGCAATCCCAACAATGGTATCTGCAATTTACCTATCTCCAAAAGTTTTGAGGGAGGCCAAAAGATACTTTGCCGAGCAGGGCTAAGTTTTTGTTGTCTATTGGCTATCCACTATTTGATTAATTATCACCTCAGCATGTACTCTGGAGTTCTCAATAAACCATTTGTTAGTTTGAAGTCCTCCGCAAATCACGCCAGCCAGATAAATACCCGGAACATTTGATTCCATGGTTTCGGGATTGTGGGAAGGTGTTTGCATTTCATCTTCACCGATGACGATGCCCAGAGATCGCAAAAAGGAAAAATTGGGCTGATAACCAGTCATAGCCAGTACGAAATCATTGTCAAGGGTTGTAGGTCCGTCTGGAGTAGTAATGTCCACTTCTCTTTCTCGGATTTCGGTGATGGATGAATCAAAATAAGCCTTAACTGAAGATTCTTTAATCCGGTTTTCTATATCAGGGCGTACCCAGTATTTAACTCTTGGGTTGATTTCTGGTTCGCGTACCACCATGGTCACTTCTGCGCCTTTTCGGTACGTCTCAAGTGCCACATCTACTGCAGAATTAGCGGCTCCAACAACAATTATTTTCTGTCCAAAATAGGGATGCGGTTCATCGTAATAGTGTTTGACCTTAGGTAAATCTTCTCCGGACACATTTAGCAAAAAAGGCAGATCATAAAATCCGGTGGCGATGATCAAATTTTTAGCTCTATAGCTGTTTTTTTCAGATGTAATTTCAAAATATTTACCTTTTTTCACTTCTGTTACGGCTTCATAAAGCTTAACATTAAGATTCCATGAAGTGGTAACTCTTCGGTAATATTCCAAAGCCTCAGCCCGCAGAGGTTTGCTGTTGTGCGAGATAAATGGAACACCACCAATCTCCAGCTTTTCTGATGTAGAGAAAAAGGTCATGTTCATGGGGTAGTTATATAATGAATTGACCAAGCAGCCCTTTTCCAAAATTTGATAGGAAAGATTCTTTCGCTGCGCTTCAATACCACAGGCAAGGCCGATCGGACCGGCACCAATAATCAATACATCTAATGATTTATTCATAGGTCTAAATTATGACTTGAAGGAGTAAACTCCTAAGGGCGTAATACAATAATCCATTGGAAAATCATGCGGTTCAGTAAATGGTATTTCATCTAACGGTGGACTCAGACTAAGGCCAACCTTTATGCAATTTGCGGTGCATTTTGCCAAAAATCGATCATAATATCCAGCACCGTAACCAACCCGTTGACCTTTCCTATCGAACACAATCAACGGAATAAGAACAACATTGAGCGCTTCGGGCAAAACCTCGGTACCATACTGTGGCTCGGGGATGCCGTATTTAGACTCCTTTAATTGGGCATAGTCATTAAAGAGGTAATGAATGAGTTCGTTGTCACTAATGCACCTGGAAATGGCTATTTGTTTTCCTTTGTTTCTTAGCCATTCAATCATTGGCCATGTGTTTACCTCTTTGTTTTTAGTTATTGAAAGAAACGAATGGATAACAGACCCATCATGATTTTCAAAAAAATCATGAAAATGATAGAGTAACCTAGCGTTTTTGGCGTCAAATTCCTTTGAGGACAACATCTTCCTTTTCCTAAGGTATACGGTACGATACTTTTTTTTATCTATGACTGGTGTGCCATCGCTCATGATTCGAAATTAACATTTTATGTAAAAGCCATGCCTCATATGACTCCTAATATTTTTTGGTAAGATAGTTGTGACTTTTTAAGTGATTGAGGGTTATATCTATAAACTTTAAGCATTTGGATACAAATACTGACCGTAATGATTGGAACGACGAAGAGGCAATGATTGCGAAGGCAAAGGCTGATCTGAAGTTTTTTGAGCCAATTTACAATAGATATTACGAATCTATTTTCAGATATGTATATCGAAAGACAGATGATGAAGACCTCACTGCTGATCTTACCTCCAGAGTGTTTATGAATGCTATGCACTCTATAGGGAGGTTTGAGTTTAGAGGAATTCCGTTCGGTGCATGGTTGTATCGCATTGCGACTAATGAGACAAATAAGCACTTTAGAGACAATAAAAAAAGATTGTTGAGTCTGGAAGACCATCAAGTAAATTTGGTCATGACATGTGGCGAACTTGAAGATGCGGATGCTGAACAAAAACAAAGAGTTTTGACCGAATTGATTCGGGAACTGGATGATAGTGAAATACGAATTTTGGAATTAAAATTTTTCGAAAACAAAAACTTTAAAGAAATAGCCTTCATTCTTGAAAAGAAGGAGAGTGCTGTGAAAATGAAAATGTACCGATCTTTGAACAAGTTGAAAGAAAGGTATGAGATAATGAATAAGCTGAAGAATGACTAAATACGACATCAGACTGAGACGAAAGGCTTTGAGCAAAGGACAGATTGAAAGACATAAGGATTTCAAAGGGCTGTACCATAAAGAGCCGGGAGAAGGACGCAGAGGTAATGGCTGGTTTCGCATATTCGCCATCGTGCTGGCGGCGTTAGCCATTGCAGCTATGATGTATGCCGGTGCCAAACGTCTACAAGAGAAGCGGACTCCTGTAGAGCAAGACGACACGGACATATTTGATGAATTCAAAACAGAATAAATAAAAGATATAAGACTCACCCGGGGAAGTCTTAGTTCTAATTCACCAAGGTGGTGGATGTATTATTAACTATAAATTCAATAATCATGGAATTAAGAAAAAATCCAAAAATTGATTTGGAGAGGAAAAGAAGTGCGTTTTTTAATATTGGACTAGCTATCAGTCTTTTGCTGGTCACCTCAGCTTTCGAATGGAAGTTTTATAACGACGGAATTGTCGAAATCCCTGATCACTTCGATGAAAATTTTGAGGAAATTATTGAGATTCCTCCTACTGTTCAGCCACCTCCGCCTCCGCCAGTAGTGGAGTTACCGAGAATTATTGAGATTGAAGATGACATAGAAATAGAAGAGGAGATTAAGGTAATATTTGATGCCGAGGTAGATGAGGATGACGTTATAGAGGATATCATTTTTGACACTCCATTAGACGAGGAGGTGGTAGAAGAGCCTTTACTTTTTGTTGAAAAAATGCCTGAGCCGTTGGGCGGAATGGACTCTTTTTATAGATATGTAGGCAAAAAAATGAAATATCCCAATCAGGCCAGACGAATGGGTATTGAAGGAAGGGTCTTCGTTCAATTTGTAGTAGACAAGCAAGGCAGATTGACTGAGGTACAGGCCATCAAGGGCATTGGCGGAGGTTGTGATGAGGAGGCAGTAAGGGTGGTCAAGAATACACCACAGTGGTCACCTGGTAAACAGCGCGGACGTCCAGTAAAAGTAAGGATGGTGTTGCCAATTACATTTAGGTTGAACTAACAAAAAAGGCGAATCTCAAGATTCGCCTTTTCAATTTCTTTTTGTGTGCCTTAATTGATACTTAGTACCCTCACTGTGGAGACAAGGAAGTCGGCTATAGATGCTGCAATTTCATTGTCTGCACTTCTTCCTATAATGTAGGCAATAAACAGGAAGTAGATGACCAATAGCATAAAGGCCTTTAACTTGCCGATATATTTGGTTGACGTGAATATGACCACAGCCAGGATTGTTAAAAGAAGTAACAAAAATCGTAATTCACTACTTAAATCTACAATTTCCGGAGGCATGTGAATAGGCCCATGTATGATACAGAAGATGAATAATGGAAATCCCAAGGCGAAGCAAACATCGAATATATTACTTCCCAACGCATTAGAGATCGCATCATCATATTGCCCTCTTTGAGCATCCTTAATCGAAATGATAGTATCAGGGAAACTAGATGCAGCTGAAGCCAATACCAGTGCTACGAACATCAAGGGAATACCAAGGCCATTAAAAGAACCTAAATAAGGTACTTCATAGACTTCAGCACCCATCCACTCACATGCTACTACTAGTAGATAGCAAACCAATGCTATAGAAAGTGTTGAAAACAACAAAAGTGGCCAAGCATTTTTGCCTGTTACTTTGTTGTTTCTAATAAATAAGTCTTCCAAATTGAAAGTAAGCAAGCTCATAATGAATGATGGAGCAGGGCCTCTATCCTCTTCCTCTTCCTCCTCTTCTTCTTTTTCTTCTTTTGGCCCATCATTTTTCTGACTGCTCTTCATGGACATAAACATGTATGTGATGTAAATCACATAGACTCCCATCAAAATGAGACCATGATACCAATCTAGTTTTGAGCCACTAATCAATATCAGGAAAATCAATTCGGTGATGATCAAGGCAATTCCGTCTCTAAGCATCACCTTTTTTGAAACTTCAATTCTTTTTGCAAGACCAATGCCGATGACAGCAATAACAGAAACTGCCGGAATGACCATACTATTGAAAATTGCGCTACCAGCTGTAGTACCAATACCTCCCGAAAAGCCTGAAGCATCCATGAGTACAAACAAGAAAAATAAAGAGGTAAAAACTTCAGGCATTGAGCTGGCAATTGCATTGATTGATGCTCCTCGTACGCCTTCTGAAAGATTCCTGCCAATATATTCAGATGCAGTCATAAAGCCATCTCCGGCCCTCCAAATTACTACACAGCTAATGGCGATTAAAATCAACGGTATTATGATGCCCATATATTGTACTATTTTAAGTTATGCCAAGTATCAAAAATTCTTAATTAAGGAAAGCACAACTCAATATATATAATGTTTTTAATATGCTGATTGGGATTCTAAATTAAAGTATTTTTTTAAACAAACAGCAACCAAAGACTAAATATGTGGTTGACTAAAAAGAGAGTTGACAACTATTCGACGGTGGATATTGGGATGAATCGTCCTAGGAATAAAACAAATCATTCATTAATGTGATAGCAAAAAATTAAGATTATAAACTTATTGATAGATTCAAGCAGTCTCCTTAGAGACGACAAGGCTAATTATAGTTTACAATATTTAGAGTAATATCAAGTATACATCTTCCAAAGGATGCATTAATATTTCAATCCTAATATTTTTTGTATCTTTAATTTCAAAGTGCAAAAGATATTCTAATGGATTTTCGTACTCAGATGAGTATTCTCATTCAGCTCTCATTGGTGGACAAACAGTTGTCGCCTTATGAAAAAAGAATGATTTATACTCTGGGTAAGGCCAACAAAATACCAGAAGAAGAAATTGATAGTCTATTTGAAGAGCTTCTGGGTAAAAAGAAACATGAATTACCCCCAATTTTGAATTTAACAGAAGATGATAAATTTGAATACCTCTATAATCTTATTCAATTGATGAAAGTAGATAATAAGGTATATTTAAGTGAAATCCGATTTTGCGAAGATTTGGCTGAAAGGTTAGGGTATAAAAAGCAAGTAATTAGTGTTCTTAGTGGTAAAATTTTTGGAGATGCAGCACTTGGCATAAATAGAGACACGCTACTTGAAATAGCAGGAAAATATAAAGCAATCTAATTTTGAATTCAATAAGCACCTATTAAAACGTTAATAAACAATGAGCATTAAATCGCAACTAAGTATGTTGGTGAAGTTGGCAAATATAGACAACGACTTCGCCGATGATGAAAAGGAAATGATTCTTATGGTGGGTAAGGCCAATGGGGTTTCTGAAGATGAAATCAACGGTCTTCTCGAAAACCCAGAACCATTACCTCCGCTTGGCACCATGACAGATGATGACAAATTTGAGTATTTGTTTAACGTGGTTCAGCTCATGAAGATTGATAAGGAGGTTTTTTTGAGCGAGGTCAAATACTGCGAAGAGGTAGCAGTAAAACTTGGTTTCAAAAAGGCAGTAATTGCTGAACTCTCAGCCAAAGTATACTCCGACCCGACTATCGTTGCTAATAGAGAATCGTTGAAGAAGGCAGTTCTAAAATATCAAAATTAGATTTGATAGGAATTATTAGAAGAACAAAAATTGGGAGGAATTTAACCTCCTTTTTTTTTGTCAGACTATAAAAAAATATAAGCATAAAGATGGTATGATTTTAGCATTATTGGTTGGAAAATCTGCCCTCAATTTAAATAGTAAAAATCCTTACCTTTGCAGATTCATTTTTGCTCATGTGGTATAGACTATCTCAAATAATACTTAAGCACAGGCTCTTTTTGATCCTTGCACTCTTCGGAATAACGGCCTTTATGGCTTATAAGGCTCAATTTGTCAAGTGGTCATTTACCCTGGCCAATATTGTTCCTAAGACTGATCCTGAAATGATCTATTTCCAGGAATTCAAAAAAGAGTTTGGTGAAGATGGAAACATCTTGGCTATTGGAATTAGGGATAGTGCAGTTTATAGAGAAGATAATTTTCGCAGGCTGAAATATATGACTGATGAGCTCGCGAGCATCAAATATGTTAAGGATGTCTTAAGTATTCCCAGTCTCAAAAGATTAGTTAAAGATAAAAAAGACAATCGATTCAAACTGGAGAATGTGTTTGATGAAGTTCCGGAAGACCAGAAAAAACTGGATAGTTTGGTGGCCTATTGCCTGAGCCTCAAGTTTTACAGTGGGCAACTAATTAATTCGGAAAATGGGGCTAGTATGGTTCTGGTCACGATTGAAAATGAGGTAATGAACTCTAAGGCACGTAATACAGTTGTCGGAGATATTTTGCTGGTAACAGAGCAATTCAAAGAACATACCGGAATCAATCTTAGATATGCTGGCTTACCTTTTGTACGATACATTAATACAGTAAAGATCAAGAAGGAACTGAACATGTTTCTAATCTTTTCAGTTATTGTAACCGGTTTTATTCTATTTCTATTCTTTAGATCAGTCAAGGTGGTAGTGGTGGCCTTATTTATCATTGGAATGATAGTAGTTTGGGTAATGGGTACACTGGCGCTTTTTGATTATCAAATCACTTTGCTTACAGGTCTGATTCCCCCCATTATTGTGGTCATTGGTATTCCCAATGCAGTCTATATGCTCAACAAGTATCATCAAGAGTATTTTCAGCATGGTGATCAACGTAAAGCTTTAGAGCGAATTATAAGGAAAATTGGAATAGTAACGCTGATTACAAACTTCACAACAGCTGTTGGCTTCCTGGTTTTGGCCTTCACCGATATCGTGGTGCTGAAAGAATTTGGAGTTATTGCCGGAGTGAATATCCTGGCCACTTTTGTGGTAAGCTTGATCATGATACCGGCGGTTTTTTCTTATCTGAAACCACCTTCGAGCAGACATCTCAGACACCTAAAATTTGTCCCGTTAGACAAGGTGCTTACAGGATTAGATTTACTTGTTCATAGACATAAGTATTACATATTTGGGGTTGCCGCTATTATTGTTGCACTTTCAGCATATGGTATCACAAAGATCGAGGCACGTTCTTACATGGTTGATGATTTACCCGAGGAAAGCCAAGTGAAACAAGATTTGAAGTTCTTTGAAGACAATTTTTCCGGTGTCATGCCGCTCGAAATAATTATCGATACAGGGACAAAAAAGGGCGTACAGAGCCTTAAAAATCTCAAGAAGATAGATGAGTTTGAAAATTTCCTAAATTCTCTCGAAGATGTATCTCAGCCGCTTTCTGTGGTCAGCTTCATCAAAGCAACCAGACAGGCCTTTTATAATGATAACCCTGCTAAATATGCTTTGCCGAGTAATAGAGACAAGAATTTTATTTTTAGGTACCTCAAAAAAGAATCCGACCAAAAAGGTATATCTAAGGCGTTTGTTGACTCTACTGGACAAAAAATCAGAGTATCGTTAAAAATTGCAGACATTGGATCTAACAAGTTGGACTCTTTGGTTAATCAAGTGATCGAACCAAAAATTGCTGAAATATTTGATGGATCAAAGATGAAGGTAACAATCACTGGTACAACGCTACTGTTTATTAAAGGGAATAGATTTTTGATAGACAATTTGATCACGAGCATGATTATAGCCTTTGTAATCATTGCCTTTATTATGGCTCTTTTATTCAAGAACTTTAAAATGATCATCCTATGTCTCATACCAAATATTATTCCATTGATGATTACCGGTGGTATGATGGGGTTTGCTGGGATTCCTTTGAAACCCAGTACTGCCTTGATATTTAGTATTGCTTTTGGTATCTCTGTGGATGATTCAATACATTTCTTAGCTAAGTATAGACAGGAACTTTTTGCCAACAATTTTTTTGTTCCTCTGGCAGTTAGTAAAAGTCTTAGGGAAACGGGGGCCAGTATGATATATACATCTATTATATTATTTTTTGGATTTGTAATTTTCGCTGCCTCTGAATTTGGTGGTACAGTAGCACTTGGAGCCTTGACTTCTACTACGCTACTAATGGCCATGCTCACCAATTTAATAGTACTTCCAGCTTTATTGTTAAGGTTCGATACAGGAAGTAGAAACGTTGAAAACCATCCACTCATTGAGAAATTTCCTGAGTTTTATGATGAACTTGAGGACGAGGAAATCGATTTAGGTATGATTGAAGTAACGGACAGGGAAAGCAATTAGCCATTCATATTTAAGACATCAATTTTTACAGTATTATAAAATAAGACATTGAGTTATAAAGAGTACAAGAATATCAACTATGCTGAGGTAGCAGATGAGGTATTAGAGTTTTGGAAAAAAAATGAAGTCTTTCAAAAGTCTGTGAATGAGAGAGATGGCGCTGAAACGTTTGTTTTCTATGAGGGACCTCCTTCTGCCAACGGTACCCCAGGTATTCACCATGTGATGGCGAGGGCAGTAAAAGATATTTTTTGCCGATACAAGACCTTAAAAGGGTATCAAGTCAAGAGGAAAGGAGGCTGGGATACACACGGTCTGCCTGTAGAGCTTCAGGTAGAAAAAGAACTAGGGATTACCAAAGAGGACATAGGTACCAAAATTTCTGTTGAAGAGTATAATGACAAGTGCCGGGAGGCGGTCATGAAGTTCAAAGATCTGTGGGATGACCTGACTGAAAAGATGGGCTACTGGGTGGACCTTGATGATCCATACATCACCTTTGAAAAGGACTATATTGAGAGCCTTTGGCACCTATTGAAGAAATTTTATGATAAAGGGCTGCTTTATAAGGGTTACACTGTTCAGCCATTTTCTCCCGCTGCGGGAACTGGACTGAGTTCGCATGAATTGAACCAGCCAGGCACGTATAGAGATGTGAAAGACACCTCTGTAGTGGCACAATTTAAAGTAAAGAAATCTGATCTTTCCGCTAAATTATTCGAAGGAGATGAAGAGGTCTTTTTCTTGGCCTGGACGACCACTCCGTGGACGTTACCTTCTAATGGAGCTTTGGTTGTTGGGAAGAAAATTAAGTACGTAAAGGTTAAGACCTTTAATCAATACACCTATCAACCTATTTCAGTGGTTTTGGCTAAGGATTTGGTAAGCAAGTATTTTTCTGAAAAAGCTAAAGAAATTGGACTGGAAGACTATTCTGGTGGCGATAAAACAATTCCATGGCAAATTGTGTCAGAATTTGTTGGAGCAGATTTACTTGAAATAAGATATGAGCAATTGTTTCCCTATGTCACGAATGAAGAATTAGAAGCCCATGCTTTCAAGGTGATACCAGGAGATTATGTCACTACTGAAGATGGTACAGGCATAGTACATGCCGCTGCCTTGTTTGGTGCAGACGATTACTTTGTTTCCAAGGCTGCAGGAGTTCCGCCTGTGGTGGCGAAGGATGAAAAGGGAGAGGATATTCCTTTAGTAGATAAGCAAGGTAGATTTATTGACGAGGTGACTGATTTTGCAGGTAAATATGTAAAAGAGGAGTACTACTCGGATGAAGAACGAAAGGCAGAAGGCTTCAAACCTACGGATGTCCTGATTGCCATTCACTTGAAAGAAGAAAACCGTGCATTTAAAGTAGAAAAGTATGAGCATAGTTACCCACATTGTTGGAGAACTGACAAGCCAGTATTATATTATCCGCTAGATTCATGGTTTATTAAGACAACCGCTTATAAGGATCGGTTAGTCGAACTAAATAATACGATCAACTGGAAACCGGCCTCAACAGGAAGCGGTCGATTTGGCAACTGGTTGGAAAACTTGGTGGATTGGAATTTAAGCCGGTCCAGATATTGGGGGACCCCATTGCCAATTTGGGTGACGGAGGATAGACAAGAGCAAAAATGTATTGGGTCTATTGCAGAACTAGAATCTGAAGTTAAAAAATCAGTTACTGCAGGCTTTATGTCCAGTGAACTGACTAGTGATTTTGATCTACATCGACCATACGTTGATGATATATTTCTAGTGAGCGATTCAGGTAAGCGAATGACACGAGAACCGGATTTGATTGATGTATGGTTTGATTCCGGTGCCATGCCATATGCTCAGTTTCACTTTATGGGTGATGACCCCAAGAAGGCAGCTCAACAGGATGGAGGGCTTAGTGATGTCTATCCTGCTGATTTTATAGCAGAAGGTGTTGACCAAACACGAGGTTGGTTCTTTACACTACATGCTATAGCAGTGATGCTTTTTGATCAAGTATCTTTCAAAAACGTAATCGCCAATGGCTTGGTATTGGATAAAAATGGAAACAAAATGTCCAAGCGATTGGGTAACGCGGTTAATCCATTTGAAACGCTAAAAAAATATGGCCCGGATGCCACGCGGTGGTATATGATCTCAAATGCTAACCCCTGGGATAATCTTAAATTTGACATAGAAGGTGTCGCAGAGGTTCAAAGAAGATTTTTTGGAACGCTTTACAACACATATTCTTTCTTTGCGCTTTATGCAAATCTTGATCAATTCAATTTTAGCGAAAGCGATGTAGACTACAACAAATTAACAGAAAGTGATCGGTGGATTATCAGTAGACTCAATACTTTGATCAGTCAGGTAGATGAAGCTTACAATGATTATGAGCCAACGAGGGCTGCACGTATGATTCAGGATTTCGTGATAGATGACCTGAGTAACTGGTATGTTCGACTCAATAGAAAACGCTTCTGGAAAGGTGAATATAATGAAGATAAAATGGCGGCGTATCAGTCGCTGTATACCTGCTTGAAGACAATATCAAAGCTGGCTTCACCAATAGCTCCGTTTTATATGGATCGTCTATACAATGATTTGAATGCTGTATCTGGTCATGAAGCTCATGATTCCGTACACCTCACGGATTATCCAATGACTGATCCTAACTTGGTTGATGCAGCCTTGGAAATTAGAATGGAAATGGCTCAAAAAATTTCGTCTTTGGTACATTCTTTAAGAAAAAAGGAAAAGTTGAAGGTAAGACAGCCATTGTCTAGGATTATGATACCGGTATTGAATAAAGACACCGAAGTGCACGTAAAAGCCGTGGAGGAACTAATTCTAAGTGAGGTTAACGTGAAGGCCATCGAGTTCATAGACGACACATCAGGTCTTTTGGTGAAATCAATCAAGCCGAACTTCAGGAAACTTGGAAAGGAGCATGGAGCTCGAATGAAGGATATTTCTCAAAAAATCAATGCCTTTTCAAAAGAAGATATTTCAAAATTGGAAGAAGAAAACAATTTTGAGCTGGATTTAGGTGACCAAAAGATAAATCTTTCGTTAGAAGATGTAGAAATTAGCTCTCAGGACATTCCTGGCTGGCTGGTAGCTAGCGAAAATGGGCTAACCGTTGCCCTTGATATTCACTTGACTGATGAGTTAAGACAAGAGGGAGTGGCAAGAGACTTGGTCAACCGTGTTCAAAATCTCAGAAAAGATAGTGGACTGGAAGTACAAGATAAAATTGCTATAGAATTACAAAGCAATGACGATATGGTGAAGTCTTCGATCAAATCTTTTAAAGACTATATTTGTCGGGAGACGCAAGCAATTGAATTGAATCTTGTTTCATCATTTGAGGGAGGCCAGAAATTGGAAATGGATGACTTTGAAGTGTCCGTGAAACTGAATGTTTTAAAATAAGAAATAGTTAACGTGAAGTATTATAAATATTATTTATTGAGTCTGGGCGTGATCTTGTTAGATCAAGTTGTGAAGTTGCTTGTCCATTTCAACATGGATATGGGAATGCCAGGCCAGATTCATATCATTGGTGATTTTTTTAAACTCTATTACCTTACAAATCCTGGAATGGCCTTTGGTATGAAGCTCGGGACAGAATACGGAAAACTGTTTTTAACTCTCTTTCGGCTGGTAGCCATGGTTGGCATTGGCTATTACCTGTACACTTTAGTAAACAGAGGCGTGCACAAAGGTATGCTAATCTGTATTGCTATGATTTTGGGAGGAGCAATTGGTAATGTGATCGATAGTATATTTTATGGAGTATTTTTAGACAATGCTCCAGTAGGATCACCCACGCCATGGTTCTATGGTCAAGTGGTAGATATGTTTTATGTAGATATTTGGGAAGGACATATTCCGGATTGGATTCCGTTCATGGGCGGGAAGTATATGTCTCTTTGGCCTGTATTTAATGTAGCTGACGCTTCAATCTTTGTTGGAGTTTTCGCAATATTAATTTTCCAAAAAACTTTTTTCCAAGAAGAGATAGAAGAAGAAACCAATGATTCATCTATGCAAACGGAGACAGTGGAGGTCTAAATAATACTGATTAAATAAAAAGGGGTCTCAAGTTTGATTGAGACCCCTTTTTATTGCAAAGTTAGTTTCATCAAGCCTTGAGGAGCTCAAGTAAAGTGTTGAGTTTCTTTTTGAGACTTCTTCGATCTACAATAAAATCTAAAAAACCATGGTCAAGCACAAACTCGGCACTTTGAAATCCTTTAGGTAAATCTTTGCCAATCGTCTCTCTGATTATTCTAGGACCAGCAAAGCCTATCAAAGCGCCTGGTTCGGCAATATTGAAATCTCCTAACATGGCATAAGATGCCGTAACACCACCAGTAGTGGGGTCTGTCAACAATGAGATATAGGGAATTTTGGACTCCGAAAGTAGAGCCAATTTTGCGGAAGTTTTAGCCATCTGCATCAGAGAAAAACCGGCCTCCATCATCCTTGCCCCGCCTGATTTAGAAATCATTAAGAATGGAACTCTGTTCTTCAACGAATAGTCAATGGCTCTTGCTATTTTTTCCCCTACAACAGAACCCATTGACCCTCCAATGAATCCAAAGTCCATGCATGCAATAACAATATCCTGTCCGTACAATTTCCCCGTAGCACTTCGAACCGCATCTTTCAATCCTGATTTTTTTTGCGTGGCTTCTATTCTAGCCGGATAAGGTTTAGAATCAGTGAAATTGAGAGGATCTGCAGATATCATGTCTGCATCCAGTTCCTCAAATTCGTTGTTATCAAAAAGAATCTCAAAGTACTCTTTTGATCCAATTCGCACGTGATAATCATCTTCCGGACTTACATAAGAATTGTTTCTGAGCTCACGCATGTGTACAATTTTTCCACTAGGAGTCTTGTACCAAAGCCCATCAGGTGCTTCTTTTTTCGCGGTGGTAGGCGTCTGGATGCCCTTGTCTTTTCTATTAAACCAAGCCATAAATTACCTTTAATAAGAAGGAGTGCAAAGATATATTAGTTGTTAGACTTTCGAATATTCGTTGATAGTTATTTAACCTCTCACGCTTTTCCATTTGCATAATCTTGCAGGTAAGAGTAATGAGATGTCAGTTTGCCATTCTCAGCAATTGTGGCTCTCTCCACAATTTTATCGGGATCATCGCCAAACAAGCATGGGAGTACATTGTTTACTAATTCGTGCCCAAAGTCTTCTGACGCATTTCTTGGCAATTCGCAAGGTAAATTGTCTACGGACATCACTGTTATATTACCTTCTTCAGCAAAAGCTGGCATTTCTTTACCAGTAGTGGGGTCATAATCAAAAACCGGATCGTCTATTACAGCAGGACGGATAGTTGATGGTATTGATCCTTCTATATCACAGGTCACATCGGCGATGATGTTAATCTTAAAATCTCGATGAGTAGCATCTTCTCTAGTGAATAAAACGGGAGCTTCTGGGTGCCAGTATGCACAAGCGATTAGTAGATCTGCACATTTAGCATACTGATAGAAATCAGACTCAAAATTTCCCGGAGATTCAAAGAATTCTGATCGGCTAAACTCCTTGCCTTCTTTATGCTTATTATAATCTCTGCTATTTAGTTGTGTAAATACAGGTTCATTAAAATCTTCACTCACGAATCGCTCTGGAGTAACCTTTCGTATGCCGAGTCCTAAAAGTACCTCCATGGCACCCTTGCCAACACGACCACCACCTGTAATCACAATCTTAATCTTCGGAAGCTTTATTTTGTCATATTCGGTTTTCATGTCTTCAAGATCGAAGCATTCGTGTGCTCTCCTGATATTGAAGAGATTGTACCGCTTTCCATATGACCAAATTCCGTTATAGGCCCCAACTATTCCAGCATATCTACCAAAAGCAATAATTCTTTGATTGTTGGCATCCGTTAGTGTTTCGTAGTCAATAAGCCGAATGTTTTTATCCAATGCCTCATTGAGTAATTCCCTATTGTAATCTTGTTTTTTTATGGTATGCGAAAAGAAGAAATAGGTTTTATCTGGAATCAATTGTCCTAGAGGAACTTCCTTTACTCCAAATATAATATCACAATCCTGTACGTCATTTACTAATTCTATACCTTCGGATGTGTAGTCTTCGTCAGGGAAACACCTAATGTCACTTTTTTGGCAAACCAGATCAACTCCTGGAAAATTCTCCTTAATGTATTTGGCCTGAGACGGAATAATGGCGACTCTTCGATCGATTGGAACTTTGCCTTCTTTTAGAATACCAATTTTGGGCATTTGCATTCAGTTTTTTGAGTAAATTATGTGGCTGCAAATATGTGTTTTTTTTAACCCATATGGAATTTGAATGCAAGCTATTTTGAGGCCAGTAATACCTAAAAAAGTGAAGAGTAAACTCGCTCTTGATGCGTCATTCTAAGAGATTACCAAGAATCGACGAGGCTTCTTTACCGGCATTTTTACCATACGGTGCAATCGCCTGAATCAATTTTCGAATTGGCATGGATTGGAGCCAAACCTTTCCTGTTCCTTTCATGGTTGCAAGAAACATGCCTTCTCCCCCGAAAACCATAGATTTGAGTCCACCTGCTGCCTGGATATCAAAGTCCAATGTGGATTCGAACGCAACGACACATCCGGTATCAATTCTTAGGGTTTCGTTGTTCAGTTTTCTTTCGATCACTGTGCCTCCCGCATGAACAAATGCCATTCCATCACCTTGAAGTTTTTGAAGAATAAATCCTTCTCCTCCAATAAGACCGGAACCTAGTCTTTTGTTTAAAGTTATTGAAACCTTTGTTCCTAGTGCTGCACACAAGAACCCGTCTTTTTGCACAACCAACTCCTGATTTGGAGATTGTTGTAAGTCTATAGGGATAACTGTGCCCGGATAAGGGGCTGAAAATGCGACTTTCTTTTTACTTGCACCATGATTCGTGAAGTGCGTCATAAACAGAGATTCACCGGTTAATGCTCTCGTGCCAGCCGAAACAAGTTTCCCAAAGAAGCCTTGGTCAGGGTCGGATCCATCACCCATTTTAGTTTCGAAAGTAATGCCATCTTCCATAAAGAGCATGGCTCCCGCCTCGGCTACAACAGTTTCTTGAGGATCGAGTTCAATTTCGACGATCTGAATACTCTCGCCTTTGATTTCATAGTCGATTTCGTGACTTCTCATGTTTTTGAATTTTGTATTAGAAGCTTATTCCGAATCTTTTAGATCGTCGCGATCTTTAAGCTTTTTGTCTTCCACGTTCTTGTTTAAGAATTGATTCAAGTCGTCAATTTTCATTGATGACTTAATTTCTCCAAAGGAATCAATGTGTACTTCGAATCCCTCCAAATCTGGATTGACATTGGGTTTGGTCTTTTTTTCTTTTTTACTCATTGTTGGTTGCCTGATCAAAAGCGTTGATTGCTTTTTTTATACGGTCAGCAACCTCTTTTGTTCCAAGTACTTCCATGACCCTCATGAGATCAGGGCCTCCGGATTCGCCAGTAATTGCTACTCTAAGTATTTGCATGATCATGCCTACTTTTACCTCATGAGTCTCAACAGCCAATTCTAATTTGCTTTGAAATCCTTCAGCAACCATATTGTCTGCATTTGCCAGTTGATTACTAAAGGTATTGAACACATTACGTGCTATATCATCCCACTTTTTTCTGACTACTTTTTCCACATATGTTGATGGGACTTCAAAAAAATATTTTCCCTTGGAGAGCAATTCATGCGTGAAGTCAATTCTTTCTTGCAATAGAGCGGAAATAGCTTGTGCTTTTTGTTCATCGCAGTTAAATCCCTCTTTTGCTGTCTGGTCAAGTAGTAATGAAGCTAATTCCGATATCTCCAGATTTCGAATGTATTGTTGGTTAAACCAAATCGCCTTATCAATGTCAAATTTGGCTCCAGCCTTGCTGACTCTTTCAATGGTAAAAGCCTCAATGAGCTCTTCGAGACTAAAGATTTCATTTTCAGTACCAGAGTTCCACCCTAGCAAGGCTAAGAAATTTACAAAGGCAGCACTTAAATAACCCTCTTCCTTGAAGCCTTTGAGTGAAGCATCTTCTTCTGTGACCTTCCACTGCATAGGAAATATAGGAAAGCCGTGTTTTGCGGCATCGCGCTTGCTCAGTTTTCCATTACCGTCGGGCTTCAACAAAAGCGGTAAATGGGCAAATTGAGGCATGCTGTCTTCCCACCCTAAGTATCTGTACAATAATACATGTAGAGGAGCTGATGGCAACCATTCCTCACCTCGAATGACATGAGTTATTTTCATTAAGTAATCATCAACCACATTGGCCAAATGATAGGTGGGCATACCGTCAGATTTCATCAAAACCTTGTCGTCCATTGTCGAACTATGTACATTGACCCATCCACGAATCATATCGTTGAGCCTTATGTCCTCCTTTGCTGGTACCTTAATTCTGATTACATATGGCTCTCCCGAGTTAATTCGTCGGTTCACCTCCTCAGAAGAAAGGGTCAACGAATTTTTCATATTATTCCGGGTTATAGAATTATAATTTAAAGAGTTGGCTTTTGCCTTTTTCAATGCCTCACGCATTTCATCTAATTCTTCGGAAGTATCAAAGGCATAATATGCCGTGCCAGCGTCAATCATTTGTTGGGCATATTTCTTATAAATGTGTTTTCTCTCAGATTGTTTATATGGGGCATAATCACCTCCTTGATCCGTTCCTTCATCTATTTCTATGCCGCACCATGCTAGTGAGTCCTTGATATACTGCTCAGCACCATCAACAAATCTGGCCTGGTCAGTATCTTCAATTCTGAGAATAAATTTCCCTCCATGTTTTTTAGCGAATAAAAAATTGTATAGGGCTGTACGAACACCGCCAATATGAAGAACGCCCGTTGGACTAGGTGCAAATCTTACTCTTACTTCGCTACTCATGGATCAAATGTTTACAAAAAAATATGCCGGAGGTCTTCCGGCAATGCAAATTTATTAATATTTCAGACGAGTTTATATTACTGCAATGCAGGAAATTTCGACATTCACATTTTTTGGAAGGCAGCTTACTTCTACTGTCTCTCTGGCAGGGGGGCTGGCATGAAAATATTCGCCATACACAGCATTAATTTTACCAAAATTTCCCATGTCACTCACGAAAATGGAACACTTCACTACATTAGAATAGTCAGCACCTGCCTCTTTCAAAATAGCACCCATGTTTTTCATAACCTGATGTGTCTCCTCTTGGATATCGTCAATCAGAAGGTTGTCTGTACCTGGAACAATTGCAATTTGACCTGATACATATAAAGTGTTTCCAGCTAATGTTGATTGGCTATATGGGCCAATTGGAGCCGGTGCATTTTCAGTGTTAATGATTTTGTGCATGATTTATTCTACAGTTACGGATTTGGCTAAATTTCTTGGTTGGTCTACATTGCATCCTCTCATCACGGCAATATGGTAGGACAGTAGTTGCAATGGGATCACTGAAACCAAAGGCATCAAGGCCTCTTCACAAGGGGGTACTTCAATAATATAATCTGCTAATGCAGGAATTAGTGCATCACCTTTAGTCACTACAGCGATGACTATACCTTTTCTGGCTTTTACCTCCTGAATATTGGACACCACTTTGTCATATGAACTGTCTCTGGTGGCTATAAACACAACAGGCATTTCTTCATCGATCAAAGCAATAGGCCCATGTTTCATTTCAGCTGCAGGATATCCCTCTGCATGAATATATGAGATTTCTTTGAGTTTGAGTGCTCCTTCAAGTGCAACTGGAAAGTTGTACCCACGCCCTAGATAAATAAAATTTTTGGCATCCTTAAAACGTTTAGCGATCTCCTCAACAACATTGTTGTTATCCAAAACCTCTTTAATTTTTGAAGGAATATTGGAGAGTTCAACGAGAAGCTCTTTGTATCTAGTTTGGGTGATTGTTCCTTTTTTATGAGCGACGCTAAGGGCGATCATCGTCAAAACAGACAATTGACCTGTAAAAGCTTTCGTACTTGCCACACCTATTTCTGGTCCGGTATGTAGATAAGCACCCTCATGAGTAACACGAGAAATTGATGATCCTACTGCGTTCACAATTCCTAATATTATCGCACCTTTTGATTTTGCTAGTTCTATTGCGGCCAAAGTGTCAGCTGTTTCACCAGATTGAGAAATGGCAATTACAACATCGCCTTCATAGACAACTGGATTTCTATATCTAAATTCTGAAGCATATTCTACTTCGACAGGAATCCTGCAATATTCTTCGAATAAATATTCGGCAACTAAGCCAGAGTGCCAAGAGGTGCCGCAGGCCAGAACAATAATTCTTTTGGCATTGATTAGCGTTTGGGAATACTCGTAGATACCACCTAATGTCAGTGTGCCATTAACCGCATCTAGTCTTCCTCGCATGCTGTCTGAAATAGAGCTTGGTTGCTCGAAAATTTCCTTGAGCATGAAGTGCTCGTAGCCTCCTTTTTCGAGCTCTTCAAGTTTCATTTCTACTTTCTGAATATAAGGCGTTTGCTCTACGTCTTCAATATTGGTAATCTTGAAATTACCTCTGTTCACCACAGCAATTTCGCGATCTTTCAAATAAACAACTTCATTGGTGTACTCAATGATAGGCGTAGCGTCCGATGCAATAAAATATTCGTTGCTTCCGATCCCCAATACCATTGGGCTTCCCTTTCTGGCAGCTATAAGCTGATCGGGATTTTCTTTGTTTAGTATAACAATTGCGTATGCCCCTTCAATTGCGTGAAGTGCAGATCGGACTGCCTGTTCAAGATCACCGCCGTTCTGTTTTTTTATGTCTTCAATAAAAGTGATGAGCACTTCTGTATCTGTATCACTTTGGAAGTGATATCCTTTTGAGAAAAGTTGTTCTTTTATGGTGTCATAATTCTCAATGATACCGTTGTGAATGATAGATAATGACTTGTCTGCAGAGAAGTGTGGATGGGCGTTTCGATCATTAGGTTCTCCATGAGTTGCCCATCTGGTATGGCCAATGCCAATAGTGCCTTTAATTTCTTGTCCATTGATTGAGGACTCAAGCTCAGAAACCTTTCCTGCTTTTTTGAAAATTTTGAGTTCTTCGTCATGCACTGAAATCCCAGTGCTGTCGTACCCTCTGTATTCAAGTCTTTTTAAACCCTTAATGATTAAAGGAAAGGCCTCTTGATGGCCTATATAGGCAACAATTCCACACATATTAGTATCTTATTCAGGAAGGGTGTAATAAAGTTTAATTCTAAAGCCAGTTTCATCATCAAAGATAGAAAAATCGGGCGTAGTTACGTCTTGAGGCATTAGAATTACATGATCAACCGTCAGCGTCTGAGATTCTACCAATTGAGCAAAGAATGTTGGAGTACCGTTATAAATAAGAGAAGTTTCATCAAGGGTAGCGACAAGTAGCTCATTAATGTTTGCTAAATACCCATTATCCGTCATTATCGCAGATTCGAAAACACGATTGGATGAAAGTCCGGATGCGTTCACTTTAGATCCATCAGTGGCATCAACATACAAAAAGCGCATATTTTCTACATTATCCTGATATTTGCCATTTTCTTTAGTTTCGATAGCAAATTCCATCCTATTAATCTGAATATTAGGGTACGCGGCAAGGAACTTAGTTAGAGTATCTAAATTGATTTTGGGATAAATACCTGAAGCCGGCTGAAGATAAACACTACCATTCCCGACTTCAAAACTATTATAGTCTCCCGCTTCAGCATTCATAAGAGAAGCAGATCTGTCTATTGAAATTTGATTATAATATGCACCTGCTCCATTTAATGCTATGTTAAGTGATAGAGAATCCTCATAAAGTGAATCGGTCTCAACCAAATTGTCATCAAGATAGTGGTCTCTAATGTGATAGTGTATTCTAATACTTGAAGAATCTGCCGGACGAAACCCAACGAGTGCTGTATTTGTAGGGTCTGGTACGATTGCAATACCCTTGTAATCATAGATTAGGTTGCTGCTTGCGGTTTGCTGATCATCCTCGGCATATCCAAAAACTTTTTCGGCAAAACTGTCCGCAAGTCTTGTACTCACAACATATTGCAAACTATCCTTTACAACAAAATCTCTGATACTGTCCTCATTGAGGTTTATTCGCAACTGCCCTTCTAATTGACTAGTTAGGTAAGGAGTATCAAAGTTGGAGAGATAGCTTGGGCCAGGAAATAGTGTGTCAGCAAGTTGATAAATATTGAAGGTTTGTGCTGGCGCAAAATTGCTTGTATGCACTTTAGAAATTTGAAGATATAAAACAGCAGAATCAATAAAGTAAATCTGTTTTCCGTCACTATCCCGATCCTCAGATACCGAAGTAGGGACCGTGGTTACCGCATTCTGATAGGACAACCGACTAATTACTGTAGAAGTAATGTCTCCAAATATGGGATCAGAGCTTCTTCCTGCCAGCAATCTTGAATCTCCACTAGTGCGGACACTATCAATTCTCACATTGGTAGCCTCTAATGGCAGCTCTGCATACAATACGTTTAATCTAATTCCATCAGGATCTAACCCCAGTCCAATATCACTGGAATCCTCACACGAAAAAATGGTAAGGGCTACGACTATCAGTAGCCCTGACCAGTTTTTAACCAACAAGTTCATTATATAAGTTATAGTAGGAGTCTAAAAAGTTGTCGTCTTTCTGAATTGTTTCTACTTTTTTGTCTTTTGGAGCAGATGATATCAATTTGTCTATGATTTTGTTTGTCTCGTTCTTAGACTTAATGACAGCATCGGCATATTCGATGCCTAGCTTTACAAAACCTTCAAAATCTTTTGTGTTAAGATGCTCTAACATGCTCTCCTCGATATCCATCATCATCACTTTGTTGATCAAATCTCCCTCGAATTTGTGTTCGAATTCATTGTCATACAAAGTAAATACAGACTTGGCCTCCTTGAAGATGGGGTCATTTTTATAGGTTGTTTTCAAGTAAAGTGGGATAAGACTCGTCATCCAATCGTTGCAGTGAACGATGTCGGGGGACCACCCCAATTTCTTCACAGTTTCCAGAACACCCTTGCAAAAGAATATTGCGCGCTCATCATTGTCCGCATGGAACTTTTCTTCTTTGTCAAAGAAGACGGATTTTCTGTGAAAATAGTCTTCATTGTCAATGAAATAAACCTGAAGTTTTGCATTTGGAATTGAAGCCACCTTAATAATAAGTGGTTTTTCTTCATCTCCAACTGCAATATTTATTCCTGATAATCTTACGACTTCATGAAGTCTGTTTTTTCTCTCATTGATCAATCCAAACCGTGGAACCAATATCCTAATTTCCATACCTCTCTCCTGCATTGCTTGTGGCAACGCTCTCACAAAATCGGCTACTTCTGTGGTTTGTAGAAAAGGATTAATCTCACTCGCCACATATAGTATTTTGTACTTTGACATAAACCGTGTTTTTAGTTTGATAATTTCAAAATGACCACAAAATTACACTATTTTTGAATCTTTTTCAATAGCGAAATGTGGTTTAACCTTATATAGCTGCCTGAGTGGCAGGAAATAATGAAAATATTTAGTAGTATAACTCAGTTACGCCATTATTTGGATTTCTATCGAAGAAAAGGAGATACTATCGGACTTGTCCCTACAATGGGAGCTCTTCATGAGGGGCACGGCCGATTAGTGAATGAAGCAGTGAAATCATGCAACTTGACTGTGTGCAGCATTTTTGTAAACCCTACTCAGTTTAACAATCCTGATGATTTAGCTAATTACCCTAAGCAGATTGACGCTGATAAAAAATTGTTGGCCGCAAAAGGGTGTGACGCAGTCTTTCTACCAACTGTTGACGAAATGTATCCGGATGAGAAACTTGGCCTTGCAATTAATTTCGGGCAGTTAGAACAGGTTCTCGAAGGAGAATTTAGGCCGGGACATTTCTCTGGAGTCGGAGTTGTAGTCTCAAAATTGTTGAATATTGTTCAACCTGATATAGCCTATTTCGGGCAAAAGGATCTCCAACAATTGGCGATTATCAATAGATTGGTGAAGGATTTAAGCATCCAAACAAAGATTGTTGCAGTCTCTACGGTAAGGGAGTCGAGCGGGCTAGCCATGTCATCAAGGAATTTGAGGCTGTCGAAGGAAGAGAAAGTGATAGCATCTGAGTTATATCAGGCCATGCTGGAATTGAAGAAATCAATTTTGATGGGTGTTGCAACGGCTCGGGCTATTTTTGAAACAAAGGAAAAATTGAATGAACTTGAGGGTCTAAGATTAGAATATCTGGAGATTGTAAACGCTCATACCATGGATGCAATAACAGATTTGAGTGCCTCTGAAAATGTTTCAATATGCACAGCAGCATATGTGGGAAAAGTTAGAATTATTGATAATTTGTACATAAAGCAAGAAGATTGAAAATTTCATCCATTATAAAATATAGTCTTTCTCTGGTTCTAGCCGGAGTACTCTTTTATTTCGCGTTTAGGAAAGTTTCTTTAGAAGAATTCGTTCAAAAAATTGCTGAAGTTAATTATTCATGGGTGCTGTTATCTATAGTGCTTTCCATTATGAGTCATTGGCTGCGGTCCTATAGATGGAATTTGGTACTAAGGCCATTGGGTTATGAAAAATTATCAGATGGCAGGACCTTCCTGGCTGTAATGACCGGGTACTTAGCGAATTTAGCATTTCCGCGATTAGGTGAGGTAACTCGTTGTGGGGTAATGAAAAGAAATGATAAAATTCCTATGAGTATTTCCTTTGGAACCGTAATTACCGAAAGAGTGCTTGATTTTCTGATTTTGTTATCATTGATCCTAATGGATTTTATTATTGAATTTGATATGGTGTATGATTTTTTCATTTCGGCAATAGGCTGGGATGTTAATGTTGACCACACAACCAATATCACTATAATCATTACCATTCTTGTGATTTTTGCAGTAGCAGGAATTTTGATTTTGAAGAGAATACTTGAGCATGAGTTTGAAAATCCTTTGCTTCAAAAAGCTCATAGAGTTCTGACCGACATTGTAAATGGATTACTTTCAATAAGGAAGGTTCAGAACATTTCAGGGTTTGTGCTTTCCACCATAGGGATCTGGGTGTTTTATTATCTTATGAGCTATGTCATTTTCTTTTCTATAAGTGAGACGTCCGGTCTGGGATTTGGAGCAGGTTTGTCAATTCTTGCCGCTGCAGGTGTAGCGATGGCAATGCCAGTCCAAGGCGGGATTGGAGCTTATCATACTTTGGTTAGTGGAGTACTTATTATCTACGGAGTAGAAGCAACGAGTAGCTTATTCTTTGCTACTCTATTACACACTTCACAATTAGTCACAATAGTCGTGGTAGGCGGTCTAAGTGTATTAGGGACAGTATTTATTTCTCGAAGGAGAAAAACAGAAATGGCGTTGTAGTCGTAAGGTTAATTAGGTTAATTGAAAAATTAAATAATAAGCAAATGTTAATCATTTTTTTAGTCTTTTTTGTTGTTGGGCTATTTGTAAGTAACAGGCTCAAAAACAAGTTTAAAAAGTATTCACAGGTTGGATTACAAAGCGGGCTTTCCGGTCGTGAAATAGCTGAACTGATGCTGCGGGATAATGGGATTCTGGATGTTCAGGTGGTTTCTGTACAGGGACATCTTTCGGATCATTACAATCCTGCCAATAAAACAGTGAACCTTAGTCCGGAGGTTTATTCAGGTAGAAGTGCCGCTGCAGCTGCCGTGGCAGCACACGAATGTGGTCATGCGGTCCAACATGCGTCTGCATATAGTTTTCTAGAGTTTCGATCCGCAATGGTACCAATCCAGAATTTGAGTGCCAAAATTCTAAATTTCATTATGATTGGAATGCTTTTCTTTGGCTTTGCAATGAAATCATTCGGGCTTGATACTATTTTTCTGGTTGTTGTAGCTGCACAGTTTGTAATTACCCTATTTTCTTTGGTAACCTTGCCCGTCGAATTTGATGCAAGTAAGCGTGCCTTAGCCTGGATTGATCAAAGAGGAATTGTAACAAGTCAAGAGCATGGAATGGCAAAAGATGCTTTGCATTGGGCTGCCATGACCTATGTGGTTGCTGCGCTTGCTGCCATTACGCAACTATTATATTTTCTAATGCTCTTTCTTGGAGGAAGAGACTAAGCTCGACTAGTCAAGATATTGTAAAGGATTTGAACTGTGTTCAAGTCCTTTTTTTATATATTTGTATGCATACCTACTATATATATTCAGAATAATATACTGAATCTACTGAATATGCATTTTTTATCAGAAGAAAAGTTTATTTTTTAATAAAATAACAAATTATATTTCGTAACTAAAACAAATCCCAGAATGAATTTCGCATTGACAGAAGAACAACTAGCAGTACGTGACGCGGCCAGAGAATTTGCTCAAACAGAGCTTTTACCCGGAGTGATCGAGCGAGATGAAAAGCAACAGTTTCCTGCCGAACAAATCAGAAAGATGGGAGAATTGGGTTTTATGGGCATGATGGTAGATCCGAAATATAATGGTGGCGGTATGGACACGATTTCTTATGTTCTAGCCATGGAAGAGATATCAAAAGTGGACGCCTCATGTTCAGTCGTAATGTCAGTAAATAATTCATTGGTTTGCTGGGGGCTTGAAAAATTTGGTACGGAGGAACAAAAACAGAAATACCTTACCAGATTGGCTTCAGGAGAAATAATTGGAGCTTTCTGCTTGTCTGAGCCTGAGGCAGGATCTGATGCCACATCACAAAGGACGACTGCAGAAGACAAAGGAGACCATTACCTACTAAATGGTACTAAAAACTGGATTACGAATGGGAACAGCGCATCCGTTTATATAGTGATGGCTCAAACTGACATCGATAAAAGGCATCGAGGAATTAATGCACTGATTGTAGAGAAAGATATGGAAGGCTTCACAATTGGACCAAAGGAGAATAAACTTGGCATTCGTGGATCTGACACTCATTCTTTAATGTTTCAAGATGTTAAAGTACCTAAAGAAAATAGAATTGGGGAAGACGGATTTGGATTTTCTATGGCCATGCAAGTGCTCAACGGAGGAAGAATTGGTATTGCTTCACAGGCGTTGGGAATAGCCAGCGGTGCTTTGGAATTGGCTCTTAACTATTCAAAAGAAAGAAAATCCTTTGGTAAAGCCATTTGTGAGCACCAGGGAATTCAATTTAAATTGTCAGAAATGGCAATGAATATTGAAGCTGCAAGATTACTCTGTTTGCAGGCGGCTGCTAAGAAAGATAGGAAAGAAGACTTTGTTAAAGAAGCGGCCATGGCCAAGTTATTTGCGTCAAAAATTGCCATGGAGACCACCGTAGAGGCTATTCAGGTACATGGTGGCTATGGTTATGTGAAAGAATTTCATGTAGAAAGATTGATGCGTGATGCGAAGATTACACAGATATATGAAGGCACTTCTGAGATACAAAAAATAGTAATTGCGCGAGAAATATTAAAATAGTATAAATAGCCCTCGGTATTAATTTATTTTATAATCTTTGTATTTATTATACATTATATTAGATTTATACAATAATACCAATGGAA
Organism: Reichenbachiella sp.; assembly: GCF_039944555.1. Lineage (GTDB taxonomy): Bacteria > Bacteroidota > Bacteroidia > Cytophagales > Cyclobacteriaceae > Reichenbachiella. Next base: position 477,662 of record NZ_JBDUYN010000004.1, read on the forward strand.
ATTAGCTCAAATCGATGGGCTACTCCGAAATAATTCAATGGAGGACTATAATAAGATCATCGAGTCTCTTTCAGTAAGATTCATCTCAGCTAAGAATATTAATATTTTGCAGCCACTGACGGTTGAAAATTATTATGATGTAGAAAATGTGTTCATCTATGTGCACAAAGGCGAGGTGAGATTTGGCAAAGAAAAGGAAGTTGTAAAAGAGAATGAAATACTCTTCGTTCCCGGAGGGAAGATGGTAGGGTTAACTTATGGTAGTGGCAATTCGATGAATCTGTCCAACGATGATTTTATCAACAACAAAGAGAAGTTTTTTCAAACCAGTGAAGAGTTTATACCTACCCCACTTCATGAAAATATCACAATGATAAATTTTGAAGCTAAGGTTTTTGATACAGTCAATTTCTTTGCTTCACTGGATATTCCAGCATTTGTCATCAAAGGTAATCACAACCTGATTTCGCTGGTAAAACTTATTGTTTCTGAGATTTATTCAGATACTCCGGGTAAAGCCAGGGTGGTGAACTTGGAGACTGATCATTTGGTAGTAGAGTTGATCAGACATATTTTACATAAAGGTCTCTTTGTGGAACAATTAGCCACCAATTCAACTTATTTTAAGGACCCAAGATTAATAGATATTTTCTCTTTCATTAAGGATAACCTTCAGGAGGATTTATCTAATAAGGTGCTTGCTAATGTGGCTAATGTATCTGAGGATTATGTAGGGCAGTATTTCAAAATGCTTACTGGTATCAATCCACAAGATTATATAGAGTACCAACGCATGGAAATGGCTGTAAATATGCTACGTACATCGAAAAAGAGTATTCGAGAAATTGGAAAAGAAGTAGGCTATAAGGATACGGCCTATTTCTGTAGAAGATTCAAAATGATGTTTGGAATTCCGGCTGGCAAAATGAGACGCAGAGAGACCTTAATGAATGTCTAGATTCTTATTGAGTGTATGAATACGTTCTGAAATTTCAATTAGGAACCTTTCTTCTTTTTCCAGCGCATTGCCAATAACAATCATATCCGCCCCTGCCTCAAGGGCTAGGTTTACCCGACTAATTGAATTTATACCACCACCAACTATGAGTGGCACATCAATTGATCTTGCGACGGTAGAAATAATTTTTTGAGGGATAGGTTCTTCGGCTCCACTTCCAGCATCTAGATAAATGGATCTTAGCCCAAGCATCTCACCAGCCAAAGCTGTGCATGCAGCTATGGTGGGCTTATCAGATGGAAGTGGCACGGTACTGCTCATATAGCTTGCCGAAGTTGGAGCACCTGAGTTAACGAGCATGTAACCCATAGGTATTATTTCAAGTTCACTCTTTTTTAGGATCGGCGCAGCCAGAACGTGCTGCCCTATCAGAAAATCTGGATTTCGTCCGGATATCAATGAGAGGAGAAAAATCGCATCTGCATTTGAGTCTATTTGGATGTGATTGCCAGGAAAAATGACTACCGGAATAGTACAATTTGTCTTCATGACAGAAATTACCTTTGAGAAAGAATCGTTTGCAATTAAACTCCCGCCTACGAGCAAATAATCAACCTTACTCTCAGTACACAGATTGATAAGCCGAATAAGTTCGCCTACATCTGTTGCCTTGTCAGGGTCGACAAGAACAGCCAGAGATTTTTCATTACGAGCCTTTTTATCTTGAAGTTGATTCAGTAGTCTGCTCATTTTTTTGATCTTTCCTATTCAATGATGAAAATTTTTCTATGGCTAGAGGCAAGAGCTTTTGTAAGGCTAAAGAGATGACAGAAGCTGTTACTGGAGATGGTGTTGCGTTGCTTACTTTGTTTTTCTTTTTGTCATTTTTCTTCTCTTTTTGCGCTGAGTCATTAGAATCGAAGAATTTATAAAGGAGACCAACAGCAAGGACCCCACCCCCAATTATTGATAAGGTTTTCAAGCCGCTAAAGACTGAAGACTCAAGCTCCGCTGTTCTTTTTTCAAGATCCGCTATGAGTTGCTCTTCTTTCGATAGCAATTGCAATCTCTTTGCTTTTATTTCCTGCTTATTACTCATCTTTTTCCGAAGTTTCGCTGGAAATATTTTCCATAAGTTTCTTTTCAAAAAAGGTTTTCAGTTTTCCTGATTTTAGTGAGTAGAACACAAGCAATAAAAGCAAAAGATAAAGACCTGCGACAATGAGATAGCCGACCGATTCTCCCTTAAAAAAGGAGTTCAGAAAATTGGCTAATGCAATACTTAGAAAAGTGATCATTAATCCGGAAATTAAGAGGATGACCACATAAGCAATCATCTGTGCCAATACGTTGGACAATTGCTCGGCGAGATCCAATTTGAACAATTCAAATTTTACACGAATGTATTCCGTAAAGGTCTCCTTAAGTTTGCTTATTTTCAGTATATCCACGTTTATGTTTCAGTCATTTGAAACATAAATATAAAGGATATCAGCCAGATGAATCGTTACTTGTTGGGAGATAAAAATGATGAAATATCCAGGGTCCAGACATTCGGCATAATGACGTACACAATGAAGCTGATAATAAAAATGGATAAGATATTTAGCAAAACGCCCACTTTGATCATATCCCGCATTTTGATGGTACCACTGGCAAATGCAATTGCATTTGGTGCTGTTGCAACGGGTAGCATAAAGGCACATGAAGCAGCGAGTATAGCACCTACCATAAGATAATACGGATGAGCACCGATCGAAATGGCTAACGCTGCCAAAATTGGCAAAACCATACTGGCAGTTGCAATATTTGACGTGATTTCGGTCATGAAATTAACCGCAGCAACTATCATGAGTATTAGAAGCACCAAGTCAATGGTACCCCAGTGATTTAATAAGTTGCCAATCCATTGAGCCAGGTCTGTCTGGGCTACGGCATTGGCCATCGATAATCCACCACCATAGAGGACTAATACCCCCCATGGTACTTTGCTCATCATCTTCCAGTCCAGTAGTTTGCCTTCACCGGAATTGGGAATTAAAAACAAAGCCAGGCCACCAAATATGGCAATGGTGGTATCGTTGAGCGCAGGAATAAGAGGGTTAAGTAAATAGGTTCTGGACATCCAGCAGAACGCGGTGAATAGAAAAACAGCCAATACTCTCTTCTCTTCCGCTGACATTTTCCCTAATTCATGTAATTTCTCATTGATTCCTGAATCTAATAGGCTTACGTCTGATGAAATTTTAAATGAAACTCTTGTAATCACTAACCAGGTAATTGCAATCATCAAAACGGAAAAGGGAAGGCCGATCATCATCCATTCCATAAAATTTACTTCTACCCCAAAAGTATCTTTTACAATACCAGCAAATACAATGTTGGGAGGAGTGCCTATAAGTGTAGCCATGCCACCTATGGAAGCCGAATAGGCGATGGCCAGTGGTAGCGCCTTTGAAAACCTTTTATCCTCTTTGAGGTTGGTAATCACAGAAATACCAATAGGAATCATCATTAGGGTAGTGGCTGTATTCGAAATCCACATGGATAAAAAGCCTGTGGCAATCATAAAGCCGAGAATAAGCTGCCTTGGGTTAGAGCCTAGCAAGGATATGATATTTAATGCAATTCGCTTATGCAGATTCCAGTTTTCGATGGCGATAGCAATCATAAACCCTCCAAGAAACAAAAAAATAAGTGGATGTGCGTAAGGAAACGTTGTGGATTTCATATTCAGCGCACCAAGTATTGGGAAGAGAATCATGGGTAAAAGGGCTGTGGCCTCAATTGGAATAGCTTCCGTCATCCACCAAATACCAACCCAGGCTGTTGTAGCTAAGACACCACGCCCTTCTTGGCTTAAACCATCTAATGGTAGTCCAAAGTATACAACGAGAAACGTGGTGGGGCCTAAAAACTTGCCAACAAGTTTTAAATCAATTCTCATAGAGTGTTCAACTCATTGATAGCCAGCCATGCCATTAAGCCCGGTCCATGTGCGAGAGCGTCCTCATCAATATCAAAAGTAGGTGTATGCACACCAGAAATAATGCCCTTGTCCTCATTGCGAGTGCCAAGTCGATAAAAGCAGGCGTCTGTCTCTTGAGAATAATAAGAGAAATCTTCTGCAGCCATCCAGATGTCTAAATCGACGACATTTTCTCCACCCATATAGGCTATTGCCGCCTGTTTGGCTCGTTCGGTCAGCTCAGGTTCATTCTTTAAGAAGGGGTAGCCAACCTGGATGTTGAAGTCGCAAGAGCCACCCATGGATTCGGCCATACCTTCCGCCATTCTTTTCATTTTGATATGTGCCTCTTTTCTCCACTCTTCATCCAGTGTTCTGAAGGTACCTTCGATTTTTACTTCATTTGGGATCACATTGGTTGCGCCATTGGCTTGCACCTTACCGAAACTAAGCACACTTGGGATTTTGGGGGCAGCCATCCGACTTACGATTTGCTGTAATGCTATAATGATATGAGATGCAATAACCACAGGATCGATGTTGTGTTCAGGCAAGGCTCCATGTCCGCCCTTTCCGGTTACGGTCACATATAGTTCATCGGCACTGGCCATATACATGCCCTTACGGAAGCCGACTTTACCCACTGGGACTAAGGGCATCACGTGCTGACCAAATATGGCCTTAGGTTTTGGGTTCTCTAAAATCCCCTCCTTTATCATGAGAGAAGCTCCTCCGGGGAAAACTTCTTCGCCGGGCTGGAAAATAAACTTTATGGTTCCTTCAAATTCTTCTTTGACTTGATTGATTATATTAACCGTTGTCAGGAGCGATGAGGTGTGAACATCATGTCCACAGGCATGCATGACTCCATCATTTTTAGATTTGTAAGGCTTCTGACTATCTTCGATTATTGGCAATGCGTCCATGTCCGCTCGAAGTGCAATCGCATTTTTAGCAGGATTTTTTCCTTCGATGATGGCTTCGATTCCATTTCCAGCAATTCCGGTTTTTGTTTTAACACCTATTTTTTCCAGCTGAGCCAATACGTACTTGGCTGTCTCAGTTTCCTGAAAAGAAAGTTCAGGATTGGCATGCAGATGATGTCGATTGGCTATCGTTTCCTGATGAAGCGATTGGGAAAGAGATTTTATTTTGTCTAATAAAGCCATGAAGGAATTTTTGACAATTTAACGAAATTTGCCAAGTTGAATTGACACTCTCTAGGCATCTTAAATAAATTTAAAGTTTATCTAATCTTGGAGGATATTTATTGAAGGATTAATAAACTAATAGCAAGCTTCAGTTCTCAATTTTGATTTTTACAGGCACTAAGACAGCTCTGGAAAAATGCTTTTGGAGTGTTACAAAGTCCGAATTTGCTTCAAGTCTCGAGTAATATTCACCAACTCTTACTTTATAATTGGGTTGCTCATAACTCACTCGTGGTCTCTGATCTTCAAGTACCTCATATGTGCGTACCTTAATTTGATTGGCTTTATCTCTGCTATTTCCAGAATAGAGTTGTATAGAGAAGCCTTCAATATGTTGAGTATTTTCTCTTGACTTCTTAATTCTATAGAGCACGGTGTCTAGTTCTGACCTAATATCGTTGGTCGGACTCACATCTTTTTCAACACTGGTAGATTCGTTAGGTATGACGAATTCTTCTATAACTGATTCCTCATTCACCTTATATTCTGGACGATATATGGAAAGATCCTCTTCATATACTGAACTGCTGACTTTAGTTGAGGCCGTGGGAGCACAAAATTGCAATAGGGTCGCAATAGTTATGATTGGGAACACGATGTTTAGTTTTGATATAAGGATTTTCAAAATACGAAAATTTAAATAATTGATCTATATTTCAAGGAACTTATACAAGAGCTCAATTGTCAACAATTACACAGTTTCCGTTGGCAACATCAGACTCTACGCTCTTGTACTTTACGTCTTCTTTCAATGTGCCATCGGCATACTGAGCTGTTACTCGATCATTTCTACCATAAACTTTCGCAGATTTAATCGGAGCTGTTTTTTCGACCGGTGCGGTGCGATTATTTGCTGCAAGGGCTGATCCACTATCTGCCTTTGATTCGCTATAATTTTGTGCAGCTCGTTGCTGACGCGCTTCTTGAACTTCCTCTGGTTCCTGCACTGCTATTTCTGCTTTGGTCAGAAATGAAACGGTATCCTCATTCACCCGGGCCAAGAATTGTTTGAACATTTCAAAAGATTCGAACTTATAGATCAATAATGGATCTTTTTGTTCGTGTACCGCCATTCGCACGGACTGTTTTAAATCATCCATTTCACGCAAGTGCTCTTTCCAGCTTTGATCTATGATAGCCAATGCAATCATTTTTTCCATAGCCTTCATCATTTCACGACCCTCTGTCTCGATGGATTTTTCCAAATCTGCAACCACGCCAATTTGTTTCTTGCCGTCACTAAATGGTATCATGATTTCCTTGACGGTAGCTCCCCTGGTGGTTTGAATGTTTTTCAAGACGGGTAAGGCCCTTTCTGATACCAACTTGTTCTTAGTGTGATATGCATCAAGAGCTTCATGATAAAGATTTTCTCCTAATTGTTCAGGGCCTAAACTTGTAAACGTTTCGACATCTATCTTTGCATCCATACCCAGAATTCCAAGGCAATTCAACTTTAAGCTATCATAGTCGGATGAGGCTTTGGCATTAGCAGCGATATCATCTGCGGTGTCATACAACATATTTAGTATGTCCAGATCTAGCCTTTCGCCATATAGTGCATTCTTTCTTCTAGCGTAAATCACTTCACGCTGAGAATTCATGACATCATCGTATTCAAGCAAGTTTTTCCTCGTCGCAAAGTTATTTTCTTCAACTTTGGTTTGGGCTCTTTCAATAGATTTGGTAATCATGCTGTGTTGGATAACCTCACCTTCTTCAAGCCCTAGTCTATCCATAATTCTCGCAATCCTTTCAGAGCCGAAAAGTCTCATCAGATTGTCTTCCAGACAAACAAAGAATTGCGATGACCCTACATCACCCTGACGGCCTGATCGACCACGGAGCTGTCGATCCACGCGTCTTGACTCATGTCTTTCTGTACCAATAATTGCCAAACCACCAGCTGCCTTTGATTCGGGGGTTAGCTTAATGTCCGTACCACGACCAGCCATGTTGGTAGCAATCGTCACTGCCCCAGGTTGGCCGGCTATGGCTACAACTTCTGCTTCACGAGCATGTTGTTTGGCATTGAGTACCTGGTGCTTGATATTTTTCATGGTTAGCATTCTGCTCACCAATTCAGAGATTTCTACTGATGTTGTACCTACAAGCACGGGTCGGCCGGCTTGGGTAAGCTCTACAATCTCATCCGCCACAGCATTAAATTTCTCTCGGATGGTCTTATAGACCTTATCTTCCATGTCCTTTCTGGAAATCGGGCGATTTGTAGGAATTACAATCACGTCAAGCTTATAAATCTCCATGAATTCACCAGCTTCAGTGGCAGCTGTACCAGTCATGCCAGCTAGCTTATGGTACATTCTGAAGTAATTTTGTAAGGTGATTGTTGCGTAAGTCTGCGTGGCATCCTCCACCTTTACATTTTCTTTTGCTTCAATGGCTTGGTGTAACCCATCGGAGTATCTTCTTCCGTCCATGACACGGCCAGTTTGCTCATCGACGATCTTCACCTTATCGTCTACCACGATATACTCGGTATCCTTTTCAAAAAGAGTATAAGCTTTAAGCAATTGATTGACAGAGTGAATTCTTTGTCCTTTGACAGAATAGTCGCGAATGAGCTCTTCTTTTTTGTGAAGCATATCATTCTCGCTGAGTGAAGTATCTTGCTCCAGCTGAGCGATTTCCAGACCAATGTCCGGAAGAATAAAAAAGTTAGGGTCTTCACCTTCTCCTGTAATAAGATCAATTCCCTTATCGGTCAGTTCAATGCCATTTGTTTTTTCGTCGATGGTGAAATACAGAGGCTCATCTGCCTCGGGCATCAACTTCTGGTTGTCGGCCAGATAAATATTTTCAGTTTTTTGAAGAATTTGACGAATACCAGTTTCACTCAAGAATTTAATCAAAGGTTTATACTTTGGTAAGCCTCTAAATGCTCTAAATAGTGCCACTCCTCCTTCTGACTCATTGCCAGCAGCAATCATTTTCTTGGCGTCATTTAAGAACTGGGAAGTTGTTTTTCTTTGCGCATCTACTAGTTTGCTGATGCGGGGCTTAAGCTCATAGAATTCATGCTCATCTCCTTTTGGAATTGGGCCAGAAATGATCAATGGAGTTCTGGCATCATCGATCAAAACTGAATCAACCTCATCAACCATGGCAAAATGGTGTTTGCCTTGCATCAACTCATCCGGATGGCGAGCCATATTGTCTCTGAGGTAATCAAAACCGAACTCATTGTTGGTGCCGTATATGATATCGCTTTCGTAGGCTGCTTTTCTCTGGGGAGAATTCGGTTGGTGCTTATCGATACAGTCCACCTTCAAGCCATGAAATTCAAATAATGGAGCATTCCATTCCGAATCCCTTTTAGCCAGATAATCATTTACTGTAATCACATGTACCCCTCGTCCTGAAAGACCATTCAAGAAGGCAGGTAGTGTGGCAACCAAAGTTTTGCCCTCTCCTGTAGCCATCTCAGCGATTTTACCTTGATGTAACACCACGCCACCGATAAGCTGTACATCGTAATGAATCATGTTCCACTCGACATCCTGACCAAAGGCCTGCCATTTGCTATGCCATATGGCAGTATCACCTTGGATTTCAACACTTGGCTTTTGAGCAGCTAGCATTTTGTCCATCATTGTGGCCTGCACGGTCAGTTTTTTATTTTCGGTTAGCCGCCTGGCTGTGTCTTTTACGATCGCAAAAGCCCTGGGGAGAATATCTAGTAATTTGTCTTCAAGTGCATTGTCTCTTTGCTTTTCGAGCTCGTCAATTTCATTAAAAACGGTTTCTTTCTCGACAATATCTAGTTCAGGATTGTCTTCGATTTGTTGATGAAGTGCGGCCATTTCGTCATCAATAGACTTAAGGTGAGCAGCGATTTCATCCTTTAGCTCCTGAGTTTTTCCTCGAAGCTCATCGTCTGAGATTTGGGCTAATTTCTGATATTCAACATTTATCAATTCCACATAAGGCAAAAGCTCCTTTAAATCCCTGTCAGCTTTTGTGCCAAATACTTTGGCTATGCCTTTTGTAATAATATTTAACATGAATATTTACGTTTTTAATGAATCGGTAAATTTAATTTCTTTTTTGTTCTAGACGTGAATCTGAACAGGCTATTAGCAAAAAATGAACCGGAAGGATTTTATATGTCAAAACGTCCGGTAAAAACTTGTTGTGCAGGCCCAATAAGCCAGATGTTTTCAAAAGAGTTGTTGTTTTTTTTATCGAAACGAACTTCTAATTCGCCCCCTTTAGCTTCAACTGCGATTGGGCTTTTCAGTCCTTTGTCAGCAGCCGCTAAAGCTGATGCGGTAATGCCTGTCCCGCACGACAAAGTCTCGTCTTCTACTCCTCGTTCATAGGTTCGTACGAAAATGGTATTCCCTTCTTTGATTTCAACAAAATTGACGTTGGTTCCATCCGGTTTATAAGGCTCTGAGTATCTGATTTTAGCGCCTTGCGAAAAAACATTTTCTACTTCGACATCTGATACGAATATAATATGATGAGGCGAGCCATTGTTTAAGAAGTAATGTGAGTCATATTTTGTTGGGTGTTTTTGATCACGCATATGCAAGTAAACCAAGTTATCCCTAAGGTTTGCTTCGTATTCTCCGTCAATGGTCAGAAAATGAGTTTGAGTTTCTATAATGCCAAGAAAATTCGCGAAACTTACGGCACACCGACTGCCATTACCGCATAAGCTTTGGCTACCGTCGGCGTTGAAATAAATCATTTCAAAGTCCAGATTATCATGATTTTCAATCAAAATGAGACCATCGGCCCCAATGCCAAATTTGCGATCGCACAATTTGGCTACTAATGTCTCGTTGTGAGGAAAGATACCCTGTCGGTTATCTATCATCACGAAGTCATTACCTGTGCCCTGATACTTATAAAATGGGATACTCATATTCAATATGCTTAAGAGGGTTTTCTAATGTGGATGCGTAAAACTAGAAAACAAAAAAGCCACGTAAACGTGGCTTCTTAAATTTTTTTCCGAGCTGAAATTAAATTCTTTCTTTAATTCTTGCCGCTTTTCCTTTTCTACCTCTTAGGTAGTACAGTTTTGCTCTTCTAACTTTTCCTTTTCTTAGAACTTCGATTTTTTCGATGTTAGGAGAAAGCATAGGAAAAATTCTCTCGACAGCTATGCCACTAGAAATCTTTCTTACTGTAAAGGTTTCGCCATTAGAGCTAGGGTTTTTGATTTGTAAAACAGTCCCTTGAAACTGCTGAATTCTCTCTTTATTGCCCTCTTTGATCTTCACGTGTACATTCACGGTATCGCCAGGATTGAAAGAGGCAATTGCTGCTCTCTTCTCTTTGTACTCTTCTTCGATTAATTTAATTAAGTCGCTCATTTTATTAGCTTTATATGCCCTTCCAAAAATCGGACTGCAAATATAGAAATTTATTTTTTAAATATTCAAAAGGGTATTTAAAATATAATTAAAATCCGATGTGTTATTCATCAGACTCTGAACCTTTTAAGAGATCAGGTCTTTTTGACTTAGTTCTCTTGACCTGCTGCTCAAATCTCCAGGCATCAATTTTAGCCTGATGGCCAGAAGTAAGTACTTCAGGTACTTTCCAATTGTTATATTCAGCGGGTCGAGTATAAACGGGAGGAGCAATCAAGTCATCTTGAAATGAATCTGTCAATGCAGATGTTTCATCATTCATTACTCCAGGAAGTAGGCGTATGACAGAATCAGCAACAACCGCTGCAGCTAGTTCTCCTCCTGTTAAAACGTAATCTCCGATGCTAATTTCGCGTGTAATTAAATGCTCTCGAACGCGTTCATCCACACCTTTGTAGTGGCCGCATAATAGAATGATGTTTTCTTTCAGGCTAAGTTCATTCGAAATCCCTTGAGATAGTGTTTGGCCATCAGGACTCATATATATCACTTCATCGTAGTTTCGTTCTGATTTGAGCTTGTTGATGCATTTGTCAATTGGCTCAATCATCAGAACCATACCAGCACCTCCTCCAAAGGCATAATCGTCGATTTGATTATGTTTATTAATAGAATAATCTCTGAGATCATGGATATGAATCTGAGCCAATCCTTTATCTCCAGCTCGTTTTAGTATGCTTTGATCTACTGAGCCACTAAACATGGCCGGCACGCATGTTATAATATCAATTCTCATCTTCCTCTAGATAGATGTCTATTAAACCTTCGGGGATATCCGCGTCTATCTTTTTCTCTTTGACGTCCACCCTCTTAATGATTTCATCTTTCAATGGGATGAGTACCTCTTTTTCTTGGTGGATGACGGAGATTAATTCTTGAGGTCCAATTTCAAATAATTCCTTAACCTTACCAATTGACTTTCCTTTGTCGAAAAGTTCCATGCCGATTAGTTGATGTAGGTAGTACTCGCCATCCTTGAGTTTGGGTAAATTGTTGAGCGGCAAATAAAGCTTACATCCGACCAATGTTTTAGCCGCCTCTATGTCATCTATTTCCTCAAACTTTGAGATAGCCTTGGCTGGGTTGATTTGGATGTGCTCAATAAAAAATGGAATCAATGAATTGTTCTGATGAACAAACATCGATTCCATTTCTTTATATTCTAAAGGGTTGTCTACATCTAAAAATAGTTGTACCTCTCCCTTTAAGCCATGGGTCTTGATTACGTGACCAATCTGGTAGCAATCATCCACCGTCATAACAAATTATTCAGCGCCTTTGTCTTCCTTTTTTGAAGCTTCTTCAGCAGGTTTTTCTTCTTCTTTTGCTGGAGCTTCTTCTTTAGCCTCTGCTACCGGAGCTTCTTCTTTAGCTTCTGCTGCTGGAGCTTCCTCTTTAGCTTCTGCTGCAGGTTTTTCTTCGACTGCCGGTGCCTCTTCAGCCTCTGCTACCGGAGCTTCCTCTTTAGCTTCTGTTGCAGGAGCTTTTTCCTTAGCTTCTTCTACAGCTGGAGTTGCTTCTACTGCTGGAGCTTCTTCAGTTGCTGGAGCTTCTTCTTCGCTTGTCTCTGCCGCTGCAGTCGCCTCTGCTTCTTCTATCACTAATCTTTTCTTGGCGATCTCTTCTGCTCTGGCTGCGTTTACTTTAGCCTCTGCTTCCAGTTTGGTCTTGTTCGCAGAGTCTTTCGCTTTTGCTAAAGAATCAACTTTGCCTTGAACCTTGCTTTCCTTCTCTTTCATCCATGCTTCAAATTTCTTGTCAGCATCTTCTTGAGTGATTGCACCTTTATTTACTCCTACTTGAAGGTGTTTTTTGTACATCACACCTCTGTAAGATAGAATCGCTCTTGCGGTATCAGTAGGTTGAGCACCATCCATTACCCATTTCAATGCACTTTCTTCATCGATATCAATGAATGCAGGATTTGAGTTAGGGTTGTACGAACCTAGTTTCTCGATAAATCGGCCATCTCGTGGCGCACGGGCGTCTGCTACGACTACATCGTAAATTGCCTGTTTTTTTCGCCCTCTTCGGGCAAGTCTAATTTTTACTGCCATTTTATATTATATGGTATAGTTTAAATGTTGCGGATCACGTCCGCATGAATAAAAAGTCCGCAAATGTAGTACTTTTTTGTTTATTAATTAATAAATGATGACCTATAAGATTTAAGATTGAATTTGTTGGCTTATTTTGGCTCTTAAATCAATATATTTGTTTAAACGATTACACGGTTTTTGATTGTATAACCCGATCACTATATTTGTGCCAGCAAAGATTAAAAATAGCCAATGGACAAATATTCTTATATCGCCAATGCACACAGTGGAGTGATTGACGATATGTACCAATCTTACAAGGCCGACTCTAATTCTGTTGATATTTCTTGGCAGCGATTTTTTGAAGGCTTTGAGTTCTCTCTTCAAAAATATGGAGAAAATGGAGAAGTCTCTACGGAGGCAGTGTCTAATAAAGAATTAGCAGTACGTGATCTCATACATGCCTATAGGTCACGGGGGCATCTAAAATCCAAGACCAATCCTGTCCGAGAAAGAAAGGATCGTAGAGCACTGCTTGACATTGAAGATTTTGGTTTATCAAAGGAGGATTTGGATACTGAATTTGAATGCGGAAATGTAATAGGTATTGGCCGGGCGACACTTAAGAAAATAATTGCTGCTCTCCAAGATATATATGAAGGTTCTGTTGGCTTTGAATACATGTACATCAGGAAACCTGATATACTAGAATGGTTCAAAGAAAAGGTGGAAAGAGAGGCTCTTCATTTTAATCCTCCTATTGAAGAAAAGAAACAGATTTTGTCTAAGCTGAATGAAGCAGTTGTATTTGAGAATTTCCTTCATACCAAATACCTAGGGCAAAAGAGGTTTTCGCTGGAAGGCGGTGAGACTACTATTCCGGCATTGGATGCAGCTATTAATCGGGGAGCTGAGCTTGGTGTTCAGGAAGTAGTAATGGGTATGGCCCATCGAGGCCGCCTCAATGTACTTGTAAACATTATGGGTAAAACCTACGAACAGGTTTTCAACGAATTTGAGGGTGGATATGTGCCGGATCAAACCATGGGAGATGGCGATGTGAAATATCATATGGGATTTTCTTCACAGATCGTTACGCCATCAGGGCATACTGTCGATTTGAAGTTGGCTCCAAATCCATCTCACCTGGAAGCTGTAAATCCGGTGGTAGAAGGATTTGCACGAGCAAAAATTGACGGGCTATACGAAAACGACAATTCTAAGATTATGCCTATCTTAATCCATGGTGATGCAGCAATTGCAGGCCAGGGAATTGGCTATGAATTGGTGCAAATGTCTAAGCTGGCGGCATATACAACTGGTGGGACTATTCACTTTGTAATCAACAATCAAGTTGGTTTTACTACGGACTTTGATGAAGCCAGATCGAGTATTTACTGCACTGATTTGGCCAAAACGGTAGACGCTCCGGTATTGCATGTCAATGGTGACAACCCAGAGGCAGTAGTGTTTTGCATGAAAGTGGCTGTGGAATATCGTCAGAAATTTAAACGAGATATCTTCGTCGACATGGTGTGTTATAGAAGGCATGGACACAATGAGGCTGATGAACCTAAATTTACTCAACCATCGCTGTATAACTTAATATCTAAGCATGCCAATCCAAGGGAAGTTTACAACAAATCTCTCATCGAAAGAGGTGACATAGACGCAGGCCTTGCGGTATCCATGGACAAGGAGTTTAAAGGCATGCTGCAGGATCGTTTGAATCAGGTAAAACAGGACAAATTGCCTTACACTTTGCAACAAAGTGAAAAGGAATTCTCAGAAATGAGATTATCGAGGCCTGAAGATTTTGACCAGTCGCCAGATACATCAATTTCCCTCGACTTTGTCAAGAAAGTAGGAGAAGCCATGATGCAAGTGCCAAAAGGATTTAAGGCATTGAAACAGATTGAGAAAGTGTTGAAGCAGAGAAAAGAAATGTTCTTTGATAAGAAAGAGCTCAATTGGGCATCTGCAGAAATGTTGGCCTATGGATCTCTTTTGCTTGAAAATAAGACGGTAAGAATCTCTGGTCAGGATACCAAAAGAGGAACCTTCTCGCATCGTCATGCGGTAGTCAGAGACATCAACTCTAACGAGCCTTATAGTTTTCTTGATCACATAGAAGGTTGCGAAAAAGATTTTAAAATTTATAACTCTTTGCTTTCCGAATTCGGCTGTATGGGATTTGAATTTGGCTATGCTATGGCAGATCCTAATGCTGTGGTAATTTGGGAAGCGCAGTTCGGAGATTTTGCCAACGGGGCACAGGTTATGGTAGATCAATTCATTTCTTGTTCTTATACGAAATGGAGAAGAATGAATGGCTTGGTGCTGCTATTACCACATGGGTATGAAGGTCAGGGCCCGGAACATTCCAACGCCAGGCCGGAGAGATATCTTCAGTTAGCATCAGGTAACAACATGTACATATGTAATTTGACCACACCGGCCAACTACTTTCATATGATCAGACGACAATTGGCAATGCCTTTTAGGATGCCCTGTATTTTGATGTCACCAAAGTCATTGTTTAGACACCCTCTGGTAATGTCTAAAATGGAGGAGTTCACCAAGGGGAAATTTAGAGAAGTGATAGGAGATGACTATGCAGATGCCAAGAAGGTAAAGAAGGTACTGCTTTGTAACGGTAAGGTTTATTTCGATTTGCTCGAAAAGCAACAAGCTGACAAACGAAAAGATGTTGCAGTTATCAGAGTGGAACAGCTTCATCCTTTCCCTAAAAAACAGGTGATGGCGGAGTTGAAGAAATACAAGGTGGATATGGTGCACTGGATACAAGAAGAGCCTGAGAATATGGGTGCATGGTCATTTATTCTAAGAGTATTTAGAGAGGTGACTAAGGATGTGATTTCTAGGAAAGCAGCGGCATCTCCTGCTACTGGCTATTCTAAAGTACACAAACAACAACAAGATGATCTTGTGAACCAGGCCTTTTCCTAATTGAATAATAGAGACATAAAAAAATTAATAATATAGAAATGATTGAAGTTAAAATACCCACCGTTGGTGAATCAATAACCGAAGTGACGGTATCGCAATGGGCAAAACAAAGTGGTGATTATGTCGAAATGGACGAAATCATTTGTGAACTGGAATCAGATAAGGCTACCTTCGAACTCAATGCCGAGGCTGCCGGTATTCTAACCATCAAAGTCGAAGAGGGCGAAACCATTGAGATAGGAACTGTGGTTTGTACCATTGATGAAACTGCTTCGGCGGGAGCGTCTCAATCAGCACCAGTGGCAAAAGCCGAGTCAGCACCATCTGCAAGCATTCCTTCGTCCGGAGGAAAAACAGGTGAAGTGTTGGAAATGAAGGTTCCAACTGTTGGCGAATCAATCACTGAGGTGACTATCGGCACATGGATGAAACAAGACGGAGATGTGGTTGAGCTTGATGAGCCGATTGCAGAAATTGAATCGGATAAAGCAACGTTTGAATTGGCTGCTGAAACTCGAGGGGTATTGAGCATAGTGGCGCAAGAAGGCGATACAATCGAAATCGGTGCCCTGATTTGCAAAATAGAGGTAATGGATGGTGTTGCATCCGTACCAACAGCATCTACAACTACGGAAATAACCTCAGAAACTCCTACTGGCACCCCAGGTTATGCGGCCGGACATCCCTCTCCTGCAGCTGCAAAAATATTAGCCGAAAAAGGAATTCCTGCTGGAGATTTAGTAGGATCTGGTGTTGGAGGAAGGGTTACAAAAGAAGATGCTCAAGCTGCCAATAAATCAGCACAGACACCCACAACACCCTCAGTGAAAGAGGCGACTCCAGCAGTACCCGCTACTGGAGGAGGTAGAACACAAACCAGAAAGAAACTGACTCCTTTAAGGAAGACGGTAGCCAAGCGTTTGGTGTCTGTGAAGAATGAGACGGCGATGTTGACTACGTTCAATGAGGTGGATATGAAGCCAGTAATGGACTTACGAAAAAAATACAAAGACGCTTTCAAAGATAAGTACGAAGTAGGATTAGGGTTCATGTCGTTTTTTATCAAAGCAGCCTGTCAGGCACTTCAGGAATGGCCTGCCGTAAATGCACAGATTGACGGTAATGAGATTGTATATAATGACTTCTGTGATGTTTCAATAGCGGTTTCTGCACCAAAAGGCCTTGTAGTTCCGGTGATTAGAAATGCAGAGTCCTTGTCATTCAATCAGGTAGAAAGTGAAGTGGTGAGACTGGCTAAAAAGGCTAGAGATAATAAATTGAGCATTGACGAAATGCAAGGAGGTACTTTCACTGTGACGAACGGAGGAATCTTCGGATCAATGCTCTCAACCCCGATAATCAACGCCCCTCAGTCCGCCATTTTAGGAATGCATAATATTGTAGAGAGACCAGTAGCCATCAATGGTCAGGTAGAAATCAGACCGATTATGTATTTGGCACTTTCTTATGATCATAGAATTATAGATGGACGAGAGTCGGTTAGCTTTCTGGTAAGAATTAAGGAGTTGTTAGAAGATCCTGCCCGATTGATGTTGGGTATTTAAAAAGTACTAAGTATTGAGTACGAAGTACAAAAGCAATGCATCGATATAAGGAGCTGTTGGTTTGGAAAAAGGCTATGGATTTGACCGAAAAGGTCTATGACCTAACAAAGTCATTTCCAGCAGATGAAAAGTTTGGCTTGATCAGTCAAATGCGAAGATCTGCAGTTTCTATTCCTTCCAATATTGCTGAAGGATCGGGAAGGAATTCCAAAAAGGAGTTCAACCAGTTTTTGGCAATAGCTATTGGTTCATTGTTTGAATTAGAAACTCAAATGATGCTTTCTATTCGCATTGGATTTGAGACTGAAAAAGCTTTAGGCGAAACTTTAAAGAAAATAGATGAAATTCATCGCATGTTAATTGGCTTGATGAATTCCTTAAAATAATACCAACTGTACTTTGTACTCTATACTTAGTACTATATACTAAAAAAAATGAAATACGACGTAACTGTAATAGGATCTGGCCCTGGTGGATATGTGGCTGCCATCAGATGTGCTCAATTAGGATTCAAAACGGCAATAGTAGAAAAATACAATTCATTAGGTGGCACATGTCTCAACGTGGGCTGCATTCCTTCCAAGGCGTTGCTGGATTCTTCGGAGCATTTTCACAATGCAGAGCATACTTTCAAAGAACACGGAATTGACATTCCAACGCCGAAGGTGAATTTCAAGCAGATGGTCGCTCGAAAGGGTGACGTGGTGAAGCAAAATACTGACGGC
This sequence comes from Reichenbachiella sp., assembly GCF_039944555.1. Classification (GTDB taxonomy): domain Bacteria; phylum Bacteroidota; class Bacteroidia; order Cytophagales; family Cyclobacteriaceae; genus Reichenbachiella. Next base: position 495,506 of record NZ_JBDUYN010000004.1, read on the forward strand.
ATTCAGTTTTTGATGAAGAAAAACAAAATAGATGTCTTTCACGGACATGGCTCATTCATTGACAAGAATACTATAAAGGTAGCCGGAGAAAAGGAAGAAAAAATTTCCACTGACAAAGTCATTATTGCCACTGGTTCGAAGCCTTCTTCTCTACCATTTATTAATATCGACAAGAGGAGGGTGATTACAAGCACGGAAGCTTTGGAGTTGAAAGAAATTCCAAAACACATGATCATTATCGGTGGAGGTGTGATAGGACTTGAGTTGGGTTCCGTTTATAAAAGATTGGGTGCTGAGGTATCCGTAGTGGAGTTTTTCGACAGAATTATCCCAGGAATGGACGGTACCATGTCCAAAGAATTGACCAAGTCATTAAAAAAACTAGGTGTAAAGTTCTATCTGAAGCATAAAGTAACTGGAGTTGAGGCAAAAGGGAAGAATGTAACTGTGAAAGCAGACACACCAAAAGGAGAGGTACTTGAGCTGAAAGGCGACTATTGTTTAGTATCTATTGGCCGGAGAGCTTACACTGATGGATTAGGTCTGGAAAATGTTGGAATAGCGGTGGATAAGGCCGGTCGTATTGAGACGGATCAGCATTTGCGAACTTCAGCTGATAACATTTATGCCATTGGCGATGTGGTAAAAGGAGCGATGTTGGCACATAAGGCAGAAGAAGAAGGAGTATTGGTGGCCGAGCAGTTGGCTGGTCAAAAGCCTCACATTAATTATAATCTAATTCCTGGGGTGGTTTATACATGGCCTGAAGTTGCTGGATTAGGACAAACCGAAGAGCAGTTAAAGGAGGCTGGGAAAGCCTACAAAGTAGGGTCGTTTCCCTATAAAGCGCTTGGAAGAGCCAGAGCCAGCATGGATACCGATGGACTAGTCAAGATATTGGCTGACAAGGTAACCGACGAAATTCTGGGTGTACATATCATTGGAGCTAGAGCAGCAGATATGATTGCAGCAGGCGTGACCGCCATGGAATTCAGGGCTTCAGCCGAGGATGTGTCTAGAATGTCGCACGCGCATCCTACATACATGGAAGCGGTTAAAGAGGCATGTTTGGCAGCCACAGATGCGAGACCAATTCATATGTAGAAGTGGCAATAACTAAGGTTAAAATAAGAAAGGCCAACTTAATGAATTGGCCTTTCTTATTTTCTAAATCTTTCTTCCAAAAATGTAGGAGATGGTTAAAAGAACAAGAGCAATTAAAGCACCACCGTGTTCGCCATCTTGGGCGTTCCAGTGTGCAGCAAATGCCAGAATAAAATCAAAAAAGAAGCCAGCGTAAGCCCATTCTAACAGCATCCTGGATCTTCTGGTAAGTATGGCAACAATACCCAGCAATTTGGCAATAGCCAAAGGAATGACAATATAGGATGGGTAATTGAACCCCTCGAAAATACTTTTGACCTCATCGGTTTTCATAAAATACATGCTTGCTGAAAATAGCATCATAGCACATAGCAAGCCTGTTGATACCCAGTAGATTATTTTATTTCTTTTCATAGTTTAGTAAAGTAATAAGCGAGCTATAAAGTTCCAATTTTTAAGAATTTCATTATCTCACTAAGTCCAACACTTTCCCATAATTCGGAACGTCGTTGTAATGCCATTTTCCCATCACAGTTCCGTCCTTTAATAGCCATAAACCTGGGTTGGATCGAGTAATTGTCTTGAGAACTGTAGCGTCTGTGTAGTAGTACGGAATCGAAAGATTTGTTTCATTCTGAAATGCCTCAAAAACAGTTCCGTCGGAAGCTGTGAGTGCATAAATATCGACCTTGCCACCTAGCGCTCGTATCAATTCATTAATTTCCTCAATTCCCGATTTATTAGTTTTAGATACATCATATAAAATCACAAAGAGCTTACTTCCAGTAAATACCTCAGTGGTGAAATCCCCGTCATCATTCCAAACACCAAAATCAGTAATCTTAGGTGCGGCCTCCGGGTTTAGGTGATTCATGGCCACAAATGTGTAAGACTTGTCTGTTGGATAGGTATCAAATGAAAACTTCTCACCGTCCTTTTCCATTACATATTCGTAGATGTATTCAGCAGAGGGTTGCATTTGGGTCGGGATATGGTTGCCAACTTTGTATGCTCTAAAATCGATGAAGGGCAAATGAGCAATGGCATAAAGAGCGAGGGCTAGCGAAAGAACCAATGATCCTCCAACTAAAAAGTGACCCCTCTTTTCAGCCTCTTTGGATTGTGTGTCATGCTCACTCAAATAGAGAAAGACAATCATTACCAGTAAAACAATGTCTTTTATAAAAGATTCCCATGGAGTGAGTTTGATTGCATCTCCGAAACAACCACAATCAGTTACGCTATTGGTAATTGCTGAAAAACCTGTCAGTGCGGTGAAAAAGACAATGATACTCAGTAGGGACTTTAGTGTGAAGTTTTGTTTGTAGTTAAGAAGTAAGGCTATACCAAGCACCACCTCCAATACGACAAGAAAAACGGAAATAGGCAAGGCAAACGGAACCAGATAATGAAAGAAACCGGCGATATCCAACGAAAAGATTTCGAAGTATTCTTCCATCTTTATGGCCGTCCCTACGGGGTCGTTTACTTTGATTAAGCCTGAGAAGATAAATAACCCTCCTACAAAAAACCTTATCAAGTTCAAAGCTAATTTCATAAGCAAATATTTTTAGTGTTCAATTTAATCAAGTACGTGAAAGAGAAGTTTCTGTTTGTGGTTAATAACAATACATTAACACTTGTAGTCCAACATACTTGCCATTACGTACTTTGAATGAAGTTCAATTTGATCAGACAGAAAACAGAGTAGTTGATCATATCCTGATAATTGGCTTCGACCCCTTCAGAGATTAATGTCTTACCCTTGTTATCTTCGATTTGTTTTGTCCTTAATATCTTCATCAAGATTATGTCGGTCATGGAAGATACTCGCATCTCACGCCACGCCTCATCATAATCATGGTTTTTATTGGCCAATAGATCGCGCGTTTCTTCGGCAATACCAATATACATAGGTTCCAGCCTTTCATATGGTATTTCCATTCCTTCATCTCCATTCATTTGTACTTGCATAATGGCCATGATACAATAGTTGATAATAGCCACAAATTCACCGGCTATATCTTCCTTTATTTTTTGTTCACCTTTTTCCTGAATAGACCGAATTCTCTTGGCTTTGATGAAAATCTGATCAGTTAGGGAAGATGCTCTCAAAATCCTCCAGGCGGTACCATAATCCTTAGTTTTCTTTTCAAAAATATCTTTACAAGCTTTTATAACTTCCGTATATTCGCCTACCGTTTTTTCCTCCACTATTTGTCTGATTTTATTGAATTGAGCGGCTAAAATTAAGGTGTAAATGGCTGGCAACAAATTATTTCATAGATTAATGAGTATGTCAGGCCTTAGGCTTTTTCGTGCAGATGTATTCCGAGCGAAATGCCTTATCGGAAAGGGTAAAAGCACTAATGAAAGAATCTAAATTTATAAATATACAAGGAAAAAAGATGTCACTCTCATCACCAAAGGTGATGGGAATTATCAACCTGACTGCGGATTCGTTTTATGACGGCGGAAAAATCAAATCTGACAAAGATTTGCTGTCTAAGGCAGAAAAAATGATAATTGAAGGTGTTGATATATTAGATATTGGAGCATACTCTAGTCGGCCTGGAGCCACCGATATCCCAGAACGTGAGGAAATGGATAATGCTGTGAGCGGCGTTGTAAATGTTCTCAACCACTTTCCCAATGCCGTTGTTTCAATCGATACTTTCAGATCGTCTGTTGCCAAAATTACCCTGGAACATGGAGCAAGCATAGTCAACGATATATCTGGTGGAAATCTCGATGAAGGCATGTTTGATTTGATTGCCAAAGAAAATATACCCTATATCATGATGCATATGCGTGGTAATCCACAAACTATGGCCAATCTTACCAACTATAATCATTTGGTTTCAGATATTATTGATTACTTTAATGCAAAGGTCAACGACCTGAGATCCAGAGGAGTAAATGACGTAGTAATCGATCCGGGATTTGGGTTTGCTAAAACTAAAGAACAAAATTTTGAGTTATTAAATAAGTTGGAATTGCTTGATGTGCTTGATGTGCCCATGTTGTGTGGTGTTTCGAGGAAGTCAATGATCTTCAAAGAACTGAACACAACTCCGGATGAAGCACTCAATGGCACAACAGCTCTCAACATGGCTTGCTTGATGAAAGGCGCATCAATTTTGAGAGTACATGACGTAAAAGAGACCAAAGAGACAATCCAACTATATGAGGCTATGATAATGAATAAGATATGATATTGGGATTTCAAATCGGATTTTTAGAGATAGGATGGGTCGATGTGCTTGATATCTTATTTGTGAGCTTTTTCTTATATCATGTCTACAAGTTGATGCGAGGAAGTGTTGCAATCAAGATTTTCTTAGGATTCTTGTTTCTATATATGATTTACCTTGTTGTGAAGGCGGTGGATATGGAATTACTAAGTATTATACTTGGCCAATTTATGGGTGTAGGAGTAATAGCCGTAATTGTGTTGTTTCAACAAGAAATTAGAAAGTTTCTTTTGCTATTAGGGAAAACCACGGTTTTTGAAGAGGGAAATATTCTCAGAAATGTCCAGCAATTTTGGCATGAGAAGTACGATAAAAATCATCTGGATGTATCTCCTATTATAGATGCTATAAAAAACATGGGTGGATCTAATACGGGAGCTTTAATTGTTTTTTCGAGAAGTTCAGAATTGAAGTTTTTTGCAGACTCTGGAGATCGATTAGAAGCAAAAATTTCTAAACGGCTCATTCTAGCGATTTTCAATAAAATTTCTCCTCTGCATGATGGAGCCATCATAATTAATAACAACAGGATAGTGGCTGCACGGTGTATTCTCCCTGTATCCGAAAGAGATGATATCCCGGCGCAGTTTGGCCTTCGTCACAGAGCGGCTTTAGGTATGTCCGAGACCACAGATTCATTGGTAGTCATTGTATCTGAGGAAACCGGCCAATTGACTGTAGCCAGAAGTGGAGAGTTCGAATACAATCTGTCCACACAGGAGGTTCGCGCTCGGATCAATGAATATCTGAGCAACCTTGACGAATCAAAAAGTGAAAGCCTTATGACCAAGGCAATCAAGCCGGATCAAAATGACAAGGCGGCTAAAGATGGGCAGGAATCAGTTAAGTCTGAGCTTTCCATAGACTAGAGAAAATGTTAATCCATCAGTCTGAATATTGACATACAATTTTCTATTTTTGCCCAAATTTCCAAAATTATGATACAGAGAGTTCAGTCTATATTTTTATTGTTGGTAGCAGCAAGTATGATAGGAATGTTGTTTTTCCCAATCTGGAACAAGCTTGATGGGGAGAAAAGTGAGCTTGTAGAGTTGTCGGCATTTAAATTTATCCACACGAAGAAAGATATAGATACCAGCGAGATCGCGGTCATATCAGAGGGTCAAACATTTTACATAGCGGCTTTGGCCATTTTGGCCGCAGGGATTGCCATATATTCAATTTCAAGATATGACAACCGACTGATGCAAATGAAATTAGGAGCACTCAACTCTCTTTTTATGGGCGGAGCTATGGGACTTATTGTCTATCATGTTTACCAAGCCGAGCGTCTGATTGCGCCAACTCAGCAAGGCAATTACTTATTTGCATTCTACCTTGGAGTTTCTGCCTTGTTGTTCAATTTATTATCTAATCGTTTCATTCGCAGGGATGAGAAACTCGTAAGATCTGCTGACAGAATCCGATAATCTCATTCATGACGGTGCATGAGAAATGAAATCAACACCGCTTTCCTGTCAAAAAAACCTGTTCTGCTGACATCCTGTCACTGATTTAGCTAATTATCTGTTTGGAATGGCATTTGATATCTGCCCACCACAGGTAGAAATCTGTTCAAACTTTAATTCATTAAATAAAAATATATCATGCAAGAGAAGGGTAATATTTCGATTCATACCGAGAATATTTTTCCAATTATCAAGAAGTTTCTTTATTCAGATCATGAAATTTTCTTGAGAGAGTTAGTGTCTAATGCAGTGGATGCTACGCAAAAACTGAAACAACTGTCTGGTATTGGCGAGTATAAGGGTGAGCTTGGAGAGCTCACAGTTGAAGTAAGCTTCGATGAGAAGAAGAAGACCATTACCATTTCTGACAAAGGTATAGGAATGACAGCTGATGAGATAAAAAAATATATCAATCAGATCGCATTCTCTGGCGCTACTGAGTTTGTTGAGAAATACAAAGACAAAGGTGATGAACAACAAATTATAGGACACTTTGGACTAGGGTTCTATTCTGCTTTTATGGTAGCAGACAAAGTAGAAATCAATTCTCTTTCTCATGTAGATGGATCTGAAGCAGCCAACTGGATTTGTGATGGTAGCACTGAATTCGAGATCAAAAAAGGATCAAAGAAAGAAAGAGGGACTGATATCATCTTGCATATCAATGAAGAGTCAGAAGAGTTCTTGAATCAAGCAAGATTGCAGGGTATTCTGACCAAGTATTGCAAGTTCTTGCCCATTGAAATCAAGTTCGGTCAGAAAGATGAAAGTATTCCTGACGGAGAAGACAAAGATGGCAAGCCTCAGTATAAGACAGTAAAGAAGGACAACATCATAAACAACCCTTCTCCTCTCTGGACGAAGTCACCATCCGAGCTCAAAGATGAAGATTATTTGGCTTTCTATAGGGAGCTATACCCGATGTCAGAAGAACCTTTATTCTGGATTCATTTGAACGTTGACTATCCATTCAATTTGACTGGAGTGCTTTACTTCCCTAAAGTGAAGAACGAATTGGAATTGCAGAAAAACAAAATTCAATTATACTCTCGTCAGGTATTTATAACAGACGAAGTAAAAGACGTAGTTCCTGAGTTCCTAATGTTACTACATGGTGTGATTGACTCTCCCGACATTCCACTTAATGTGTCTCGTAGCTTCTTACAGGCCGATGGAGCAGTGAAGAAAATTAACACCTATATCACGAAGAAGGTAGCTGATAAATTGGCAGAACTGTTTAAAAAGGACAGACAGGCTTTCGAAGACAAATGGGAAAATATCGGATTGTTTGTGAAGTATGGCATGCTCAGTGACGAGAAGTTTTATGACAAAGCTAAGGACTTTGCCTTGTTGCAAAACACGGATGACAAGTTCTTTACGTTTGAAGAATACAAGGAACAGACTACTGCTTTGCAAAAGGATAAAGATGACAACCTGGTGTATTTATATTCTACTAATCCAGCACAGCAGCATGCTTTTATAGAATCTGTAAAGAACAAGTCATACGATGTATTGAAATTTGATGGTCCATTAGATAGTCATTTCATTGGTACTTTGGAGCACAAATTGGAAAAAACTCAACTGAAGCGTGTCGATGCTGAAACAGCAGATAAACTCATTGACAAAGATGAAAAAGTAGAGTCCGTACTTTCAGATAAAGAAAAGGAAACTGCGAAGGAGCTTTTCGAAAAGGCCATCAATGATAAGAACTCTACAGTAAATATTGAATCTTTAGCTGCTGATGAAATGCCTGTGATTGTGACCATGCCTGAGTTTATGCGTCGAATGAAAGACATGCAGAAGCAAGGTGGTGGAGGTATGATGATGATGGGAGACATGCCTGATCAGTATACCGTAGCAGTCAACGCAAATCATCCATTGGTATCTAAAATTCTGAAAGCCAAAAAAGCGGAAAACAAAGAACAGTTGGCCAGACAGGCTTATGACTTAGCCCTTTTGTCACAGGGACTTTTAGAAGGAGCAGCGCTTACTAGTTTTATTAAGCGCTCTGTGCAGATTAGCGCAGAGTAAATTAGAAATAATATTGAGTCTTGGGATTATGCTCAGACTTTAATAATTCAGAGACCTCCTTGCACAAGCTTGGAGGTTTTTTTTATTTCCATACATCTTTATAGCTTTGGTTTGGCAATGATCGCATAGGTGCGGCGTTCGACTAATAAATGATACAAAATTCAAAAAAATATAGCCTCTTCCTCCTTTTCATACTGACTGCAAAATTATGCTTTGCTCAGGACTACACCGATGATGACGCTTTTGAAACACAATATGAAAAGCCATTGACGGTGGATTTGGATGCGGTAGATGAAGATGATATCATCGAGATTAAGGAGAAGAAGCCAAAGAAGAACGTCTACTATGGGAAAAAAACGCGAAAAGCATTTACCAGACAAGGTTTTGGTGGCAACACGGTTACAGAACTTTTTACTGTTCTAAAAGTGTACGAAGAACCGTTACCCTATGTAAGGGACATTTATTGGTATGACTTCAGAAAACGAAAAATTATTAAGTCAAGAAAAATTGACAAGGCCAATGCGGGCATACTGCATGGACCATATAAAAAGATGGTTGGAGATCAATTGATTGAAGAAGGCATTTTTTATATGGGGACTAAACATGGACGCTGGTCAGCATGGAATAAACACAATATTCTTCAGTCAAAAGAAAAGTACTATAAGGGATGGCCGAAAGAGTCCTTAGTAGCTTATCATAACAAGGAAAAAAAACAGTTACAGGAAATAATCCCGGTACAATTTGGAGAAAAGGAAGGCAACTACTACGCCTTTCACAAGAGTGGAAACCTCGCTGCAGTTGGAGAATATCACTTTGACAGTAAAGTAGGGCTTTGGCGGGAGTATTACGACACGCGAAATCGCCGTAAACGCGAGATTGTATATTCAAAAGACCCATTCAACGATGATTTTCGTCCTTACATCATTCGTGAATGGGACAAGAGGGGAAAATTGATTTATGAGAAGAAATAGCTAGCTTTATTCTCTTGTAGTTAAAATCCAAAAGATTGATTGACATGGAAAAGTTGCTTAGCTTTTACTGTGCACTTGGTTGTATGATTATCTTATCATGCACAGATGAAAAAAGTCCTGAGGATAACTTTGTGCCACTACCTTGGGATCACCCTCTAATTTTTGAGTATGGCCACACAGTTGATAATTATTTATCAATTACCACTCACATGTATGTATCAAACGAGGAAAAGGCTGTCGAGAATAGACCATTGATTATTGCTTTTGCTTCGACTGAGGGGACTTCTGATGATCTAGTATATCAGCTGGCACCGTTAGCAAATTTGTATGATGCTGTCGTGGTTTCTCCACAGATTGATGTTTTTTTTGAAAAAGGCTGGGCACCATACGACCAATTAATTGATTCTTTGATTGCAAGTTCAGCAGTTGATCCGATGAAAATATTTCTCTCTGGTTATTCTTCAGGTGCCGGTTCGGCTTTTCTAAAAGGGAAAGAATTTGGAAAGAATAGAATTACGGGACTCTTGCTTCTTGCTACTGGTCGAGCTGTTGGCGTTTTTGAAGACAAAAGAACATGGAGTCAGCTGCCCAGGCTTTGTCAGTGTACAGGGACAATTGATTTTACCTATGAGGCCAACAAACTGCTACATGATGATCTTCTATCGCACGGTGTAGAGGCTGAGCTTGTCGAAGTACCTAATTATGGACATGGTGACATGCTTTCCAAAGACTATGTTGAGCAGCAAGTCGAATGTCTTGAATTTTTGATTGAGTAGTTTTAAGTAGTGAGTTTTTTTGAATAAGAATAAAAAAACTACAAACAAGAAGGTTTCTTTTTCTAATTTGACTTACCATTTAATTAATCAAATTTCTATGTCTCTTATTACTTTCCGCCCGGCGGAACTTCAGGATTTACAATTACTTTATGATTTCGAACAGGGCATTATTACTGCAGAACGTCCATTTGATTCAACATTGAAGGGTGGACATATTAATTACTATGATTTGAAAGTGCTGATTGAATCAGACGAAGCCGAGGTTATAGTAGTGGAATTTGACAAAGAAATTATTGCATCTGGCTATGCCCAGATTAGAGAGGGCAAAGATTTTCAATCGTTTACAAGTTTTGCTTACCTCGGGTTTATGTTTGTGAAGCCTGACCAAAGAGGCAAGGGAGTTATTTCCCAGTTACTAGAAAGATTGAAGAAGTGGTCTCAATCTAAAGGCATTACAGAAATTAGACTTGAAGTATACAACGACAATGAACCAGCAGTCAGAGCGTATGAAAAAGCGGGCTTTAAAAAACATATGGTAGAGATGCGTCTTAATTTAAAAAGCTGAGCGGGTAGAGATTTGCCGTATCAAATCCCCTTAAATAATTCTACACTTTCTAGATATTCCGGAACTACTACATTGGGCCATTGTAAACGATCGGTTAATAATTTAGAAAGGCTTGCAGTGCTCTGAGATTCTCCATGGATCACAAATGTAAATTTGGGGGGGGATTTGATTTGACTGGCCCATTTGATAAGCTCATTTTGATCGGCATGAGCAGAAAGTCCGTTGAGGTGTGCAATATTACACTTTACTTTGACATCGATACCAAAAATTCTGGTGCTTGGCTCACCTTCCATTATTCTTCTTCCCCTGGTACCTTCAGCCTGGAAGCCCACAAAAAGGAGGGTGTCATTTGATCTTCCAAGTCTATGAAACAGATGGTGCAAAATTCGGCCACCGGTACACATTCCGCTTGCGGATATAATGACGGCTCCAGAATCAATTGCGTTGAGATTTTCTGAAGAATCCTGCGATCTGTAATAATGAAAATGAGGGTCGTCAAAAATAGATTCATGCTCTAATTTACCTACGCTAAGACGATGATCTTTTCGGTGTTTTTTGTGCAAATAGGTGGCGTTGATAGCCATAGGACTGTCAATAAAGATTTTGCAATCAGGAATTAGTTTTTTCTCCAATAGGTAATGCAAATAATAGAGCAGCAATTGTGTTCTTCCGACTGCAAAAGAAGGAATAAGTAAGCAACCGCTTTTGCTAAAAGCATTCTTGACAATTTCAGCTAGTTTGTCTTCTACTCTATCTTCAGCATTTATGCGATTGCCATATGTCGATTCTATGAAAAGCACATCTGCCTTTTTCATAGGGTAGGGATCGTAGAGTAGCGGTTGGTTATATCTACCGAGGTCACCAGAAAACACTATGTTTTTTTTTTGTTGCTGCCCACTAATCTGCAGCGAGACTATAGACGAACCCAATATATGCCCTGCATCATAAAAAGTTGCTTCTATGTGGTCAGCAATAGTGACAGGTCGATGGTAGCCAGAGGGTTCAAGTAAACTAAGTGCTTGTTCGGCATCTTTCGTGTTGAATAGGGGCTTTGGCGGGTGATGCTTAGAGTATCCTTTCTTTCTTGCAAATTCGGCTTCCTCTTCCTGCAACTTAGCAGCATCCTTTAGCATGATATCAAGAAGTGAAGCAGTAGGGCTTGTGCAATATATTGGGCCAGAAAAGCCCTCATTGACCAATCTGGGAAGATATCCGGAATGATCTATATGCGCATGGGTTAGAATCACCGCATCAATGCTGGTAGCTTCTATAGGAAGAGAATCCCAATTTCTGAGGCGAAGCTCTTTCAGGCCCTGAAACAGACCGCAATCAACAAGTAGCTTGAAATGGTCGATTTCCAGCAGGTATTTGGAGCCGGTTACCGACTGAGCTCCACCTAAAAATTTTACCCGAACATTCATGAACCAAATTTGCCTTTTTGATAGACAGAAGGAAATGATAATATTCAGAAATATGGTTGATGCTGGTCATGAATTGTTCGTTGTTTTGGCTAATGGCCAATCAAGCATATTGACTAGTGGATAATATTTTGTTTTGATAAGTAATCTTGTATATTTACTTTGTAATTCAAAGTACTTTTATGAAGCAAGAACAATACATTGAAGATCTGAAGGACATAAGAGATATTATGAACAGATCTTCCAGGTTCATTTCACTCAGTGGTTGGTCCGGAGTATCGGCCGGATTTTTCGCCCTTTGCGGAGCGTATGCTGCCTATCAGACAGTCTATACCAATCAGGATTATCTTGGCTTTAGGTCTGCAACAATTACAATGGAAAGCCTTTTGTCTCTTTTGGGTATAGCAGTCCTAACCTTGGGCTGTTCGATTGGAGCGGGTATTTTTTTTACCACAAGGGAAGCAAGGAAGAAGGGGCAAAGCATTTGGGACCATCAATCCAAAAGGCTTTTGACAGCTTTGGCCATTCCACTGCTTACAGGAGCCATCTTGTGCTTTATACTCCTTTCTAAAGGGTACATAGGTATAGTTGCACCTCTCACTTTAACTTTTTACGGATTGGCACTGGTGAATGCCAGCAAATATACGCTGACTGAAATACGAAGCTTAGGTTTGATAGAAATTATACTTGGCTTAATTGCGACTTACTATATTGGTTTTGGTCTTTTGTTTTGGAGCGTAGGTTTTGGCCTCTTGCATATCATTTATGGAATTATGATGCAGATGAAGTATAAGTCGTGAAGGATATTTTAAAGGATTTAAATAAGGCGTTTGAAAATAAGGTCAGATTGGGGATTATGTCAGCTCTGGTCGTGAATGATTACCTGGATTTCAATACCTTGAAAGATTTGTTGGCAGTTACAGACGGTAATTTGGCAAGCCATCTTAAGTCACTTGAAAAGAGCCAATATATTTCTGTTCAAAAGGAGTTTTTAGGAAGAAAACCAAATACAAAATACAGCGTAACTGAGGAAGGACGAAAGGCATTTGTGCAGCATATTAAGGCAATAGAGAAGCTATTAAAGTAATATTTTTTTAACCCCGTACTTTGAAATGCAAAGTACTTTTAATAAAATCAAATGAATACAGAAAATTCTTTTTTTGACAAGTTGAGCCGCTGGATTAAGAATTCGGTGATGCTTAAACTTCTTACCATCACAATTTTGATGCTTTTACTACTCATACCAGCATCGATGATCGAATCTATCATTTGGGAAAGAGAGAACCTGAAAGACCAGAGTATCCAAGAGGTGAGTTCTAAATGGGCTGATAGCCAGCAAATTAACGGACCTATATTGACAATACCGTTGCTATATGAAATAGAATACGAGGTAGAAAAGGGTGAGAGTAAGAAGAAAGAGCTCGTAAAGGAATTAGTAACTAAGTACTGGTATATTCTCCCTAAAAACCTCAAAATAGATGGAAATATTGAACCTAAAAAGTTGCGCCGCGGAATATACGAAGTGGTAGTTTATAAATCTAACGTAGCGATATCTGGTGATTTTATACTTGACCATCATTTGGATAGAACAAATTTGAAAAAGGTTCTCTATGATCAGGCATTTTTAACCGTAGGCGTTTCTGATTTAAGAGGAATAAAAAATCAAGTAGAGTTTAAATGGGCAGATAAAGTTTTGGAGGTTGAATCAGGGTCCAGAATTTCTAACATGATCTATTCTGGCTTTACTGTTGAGCTACCTAATCTCGGAGATAGTATAGAGCCTATTGATTTTGAGTTTTCCTTGAACCTACTCGGTAGTCAAAATATGTCCTTCGTGCCTATCGGAAGCACAACCGAGGTTCAATTGGTCTCGAATTGGAAATCACCTAGTTTCAACGGTAATTTTTTACCTGATCATAGAAAGTTGACAGATAACGGATTCGAGGCCAGCTGGAAAATATTAAAACTTAATAGGAACTTACCTCAATCATGGATTGGCAGTAATCAGGTTGATGAAATGTCGGCTTCTGCATTTGGGGTAGACCTTATTTTGGAATTAGATGACTATCAAAAATCAATACGTTCTTCGAAGTATGGAGTGATGACAATAGCATTGACCTTTTTAATCTTCTTTCTTGTTGAAATTCTTTACATGAGAAGAATTCATCCTTTTCAATACATTCTGGTAGGTTTGGCACTCTGTCTTTTTTACGTATTGCTGGTATCGATTTCTGAGCATTCCAATTTCAATTTGGCCTATGGCATTTCTACTTTTGGAATAGTCACGATGATTACCCTTTATGCGCTGAGTATATTTAATGCAAGGAAATTAGTTTTGGTCTTGGTCACCACTTTATGTGGGATATACGGATTTCTTTTTGTGACTCTTCAATTGGCAGACTACGCCTTGCTTATGGGAAGCATTGGTCTTACGATTATATTAGGTGCTACTATGTACTTTACCAGAAATATCAATTGGTACAAGCTAAATATTGATAAGGAATGACCAAACTTTACGTTCGCAACTTAAATTCAATGTTAGTTGCGGACGTATTCTTCTACTAAAACCACTTGATCAAAAAACTCACCACCCATTTTTTAAATCCATTAAAGGGAGGATAGAAAAGTAAAGCATTGGTCAACCCAATGCGTTGGCTCAGTACAGATTTCTGGTTGGAAAACTCCAGGAACCCATAGCGGCCGTGTGATTTTCCGATGCCACTATGGTTTACTCCACCGAACGGAAGGTTCGGATGAGCATATTGCACAACTACATCATTGATTGCCATAGAACCGGCGGATGTTGCCTTTGTAATTTTTTTCTTCATTTTTCTACTTGTGGAAAAGAGATAAAGAGAAAGCGGTTTTTCATTTTGATTGATGTGGTCAATGACTTGATCTATATTGTCATAGACTTTCAATGGCATGATGGGTCCAAAAATCTCTTCCTGCCATATGCGGTTGGACTCGTCTATATTGGATAGAAGTGTAGGTTCAATAAATTTATTATCAACTTGATATTCTCCCCCGAATTCTATTTTGGCTCCGAAGTTTGTGGCTTCTTCAAGTATGTCTACCAGGCGCCTGGCGTGGTTGGAATGGACAAGTCGCGAATAATCATCAGCATTTGCCATTCCTTGTCCCTTACTATCAAATAGTTGTGAAACATACTTTTTAGCAGATGCGATAAATTTATTTTTCACTTTTTCATTGATGAAAATGTAGTCTGGAGCAATACAGGTTTGCCCATTATTTGTGAATCTACCCCATACAATTTTTCTTGCAGCGTCGTCCGCATTGGCTGTTTCATCAATAATAACTGGCGACTTGCCTCCAAGTTCCAGTGTAACTGAACTCAGATTTTTGGCAGCGGCTGCCATTACGATTTTGCCTACGTTCGTGCTACCTGTGAAGAAAATATGATCAAAAGGTAACTCGAGCAGTGCCGTAGTTTCTGGCACAGCACCTTCCGCCACTGTTACTACTTCAGGCTCGAATATGTCTTCCACCATTTCTTTGATCATTTTTGAAGTAGCAGGTGTATGTTCGGAAGGCTTTAAGATAGCTGTGTTGCCTGCGGCTAAACAAGAGACTAGCGGACTGCCAATCAGGTTGAAAGGAAAATTCCAGGGTGCAATGATCAAACATACACCCTTGGGCTCTGGTCGAACTTTGGCAGATGTGCCAAGATAAGTCATGCCTGGAGAAACATGCTGCGGACGGGCCCACTGATGTAGATGGTTTAAGGCATCATTTATTTCTGTGGTAACAGTAAATATTTCTGAAATATCTGTATCTGTGGCAGATTTTCTGAGGTCAGTGTGCAGTGCTGAACGAATCTTGTCTTTGTTTTTAAGTATCCAGTTTTTCAGTGATTTCAACCTGCTTCGTCGAATGGCGATAGATTCCGTGCGAAGTTCCAGGCTTTTGCTTTTTTGTTTATCAAATTGAGATTGAAACTGGTTTACCATTGGGTTGTTATTTTGTTAAAGCTAAGAAAGATAATGAAGTCGGGACAATATTGGCGTACAATCGCCAGCTTGAACTAAATTTTATACGCAAAAAGACATGATTCCAACACAGTATGGGCTCAAACCAAGCCTAAAGAGACTTTTTCGCTGGCATTTTTGTTAACAATTAAGTAACATTGAATTAACATTAAGAAAACTATTAACCAGGGGTGAAAAAAGGACTCTTATTACTGACACTTTTGACTCTGCATGTGACCAGCTCTCATGCCACGGGTGAGAAGTATCTATCTAGTGATACCAAGCTTGGGCTATTCATTCGATCAGAGTTTGACGACCTCAGTCCAGAGGAAGTTTTGAGCTATGAGAGCAGCTTTGGTGAATTAGTTGGCAAACTCAAGGAGAAGCAAGCATCTATGAAATCAGAAGTTGGGTTTCTCAAATATGTATTTTACACTGTCCATCGGAAAATGCTCGGCGAGTATGAGCAATACGTGACATTTAGTGACATTTTCAAAAAGCAAAAGAAATATGACTGTGTAACAGGGACTGCGTTTTATGCCTTGATACTAGATGAATTGGGAATCGAATATGAGGTACACGAAACGGACTACCATGTCTATTTGGTGGCCTTTTCAAAGGGCAGGGAATACTTGTTTGAATCCACCGATCCGTTAAATGGGTTTGCATGGGATCCCCGGGAAATTGCAGAAAGGAGAGCTTATGTGAATAAAGAATCCTTAAGGATTAATGCGGAGCTGGCTATGACTGGTTTAGCTAGTGAGGATGTAGCTCTTCAAAAGGCAACTTATATTGACACCACCGTTGACTTGCGTCAATTAGCAGGTTTGCATTATTATAACCAAGCCTTGAGGCAATTCAATAACAATTCCTATCGTGAAGCCTATAAGATGATTATCATCGCTCAGGGCATTTACCCTACTCAGCGTATCAAAAATGCCAGCGCATTCATGTTCTCAGCTGCTTTTGAGGATTAATTCAATAGTCCAGCGATATCATCCCTACTAAGGGTCTTAACAAAACTCTCCTCCGTCGTAATCAGATCATCAGCCAGTTTTTGTTTGCTCTGCTGTAGTTGCAAGATTTTCTCTTCTACCGTATTTTTCGTAATAAATCTGTAAGTAAATACTTTGTTCTTTTGGCCGATTCTATGTGCTCTATCTATAGCTTGTGCCTCTATGGCAGGGTTCCACCAGGGGTCTAGCAAAAAGACGTACTCCGCTTTGGTTAAATTGAGGCCCAGACCTCCTGCTTTTAGAGAAATCAAGAACACTTTGATACTCTCATCATCTTGAAAATTCTCCACTTCCTTCTGACGGTCTTTTGTACTGCCGTCAAGATAAGAGTATTTAATTTTTCGCTCTTCAAGATATCCAGACACGATTTTCAAATGCTTAACAAACTGAGAAAACACCAATATTTTATGGTTCTTATTGATTGCATTTTCAAGCATATAGCTGATATCTTCTAGTTTGCCAGAATCTTCCGTGTAGTCTTCATCGGCAAGATAAGGGTGATTAGCAATTTGACGCAGTTTAGTTAATCCCTGTAGTATCATAAACTGAGACTTGCCAATTCCCCCCGTTTCAATTTCCTGCATGATCTTATCCCGATAGGCAGATTTCACTTTTTCATAGGCTTCCTCTTGAGCTTCCGACATGGTACAGTATCGTACATTCTCAATTTTCTCTGGTAAATCTGTAGCCACTTGAGATTTGTGTCTCCTTAGCAAGAATGGTTTGATGATTGTGTAAAGTTTTTTTGTCTTTTCCTCATCATTTTTCTTCTCAATTGGGAGTTGAAATTGATTCCTGAAAAATGTCTTGCCACCCAAAAGTCCAGGGTTGAGGAAAGTCATCTGAGACCAAAGGTCCATGGTAGTATTTTCAATAGGTGTACCTGTCAGTATCAGTTTATAAGATGAATTCAAATCTTTGACACATTTGGAGATATTTGAGTCAGGATTTTTGATTACCTGCGATTCATCCAGAATAATATAGTTGAAATGAAAATCAGCGAGAAGATCAATGTCTTGTCTAATCAAACCATAGGAGGTGATAACCAAATCATAATTGACAAACCTCTTCGGGTCTTTGATTCTTTTGACTCCAGTATAATTCAATATCTTAAGCCCAGGAGTAAACCTCTCTGCTTCTTTTTCCCAATTGTAGATAAGTGAAGTAGGCATGACCAGCAAGCTAGTACCAACGTCATGATTCTGATGAACTGACTGAAGCAATGCTAGTGTCTGTACAGTCTTACCAAGTCCCATATCATCCGCAAGACATCCACCAAGCCTATATTCATTTAAGAATCGCATCCAGTTGAATCCAGCTCGCTGGTAAGGACGCAGTTCACCTCCAAAACCTTCTGGTATTTCATAATCATCAATCTCATCGAAGTCTCGTAGTCTCTCAAGCTTTCGCGAAAGTTGCAGATGTGCGAGATTGGACTCATCTAAATCCTTAACCAAGGAAATGTGATGTTTTTGAAGTTGCAAGGACTCTTCCTCACCTTGGTCGGCAAAGGCCATCAATTCCGAGTATTGGGTAAACCATTCTTCAGGGATCACAGCAATCTCTCCATTAGGGAGCTCGATTTCGTGTTTCTTTTTGAGGATATAATCTCGGATAATTCTAAATGGAATTTCAAATTCTCCAAACTTAATTACCGCATGAATGTCAAACCAATCAATATTTTCTTTGATTTCAATCGTCATTTCAGACTTACCGAGGAAATACTTCTTTTCTCCTCTTCCATTTTGCGTCAAAGTAATACCTGCGTCCTCCAATAGTTTTTTGGTACTCTGAATCCATGAGAATGCCTTAGCGGTGTCCATCGTTGACCGCGCGTGTTTAAGTGCCATTCCGGTTTCACCGAGAAACGAAACAAACCTCTTTTCTTTTTCTAAGTTTCGCTTAATTCTGCAAAATGTGTATTGATCTTCTTTTTTCTCCACATGAACACTAACCTCTTTCATGTGTTCAGCACTGTAATGATGTTCTCCGTAGTTGAACTTAAGTTCAAACAGAATTTTTGATTCCACCGAAGCAGTGCCATTACCGTTTGAATCAAATAACTCCATTGAGTTACCGTTGGATGCCAATTCTGAAAAGTACAAAATAGGCATTACTTCTTTCTCTTCAGTCCTGATCTCGAATCCTTTTGCAAATACATCAAAGGAAGCTACCAGCGGAGCTACGAACTTGTGATAATAATTATCTTCTATTTTCCTCGGTATGGCAATGAATTTTTTGTTCAAAAAAGGTTTGATCTTGTTAGCATCAACATTTTTTTCGAAGCTGTATAGCTTGTTTTCCACCACAATGTATGCCGGATCATTACAGAGAATATATGCTCCCTTATATTGAAACTCAATTTTCTCATCACCGTGCTTAATGGTTGGAAAATAGTGTGTGTTTTCCTCATTTCTTCGGAAATGAAACAATACCGTTGCCCTTTCATTGAGAACCTCTATTTCTTTCCATGCTGGTTCTCCATCATTACCCATTTCGAATAGTCTCTTGCCGTGAAGAAGGGGCATAATCTTAGCCCTTCTGCGTTCTACATAGTTCTTTATTTCCTGCTGGGCATGTTCGTCACCAGTATGTTGATCAAAACATTTGAGAAAAAATTCATCAGGTTTCATTTTTTTCCTGTCGTATTTTTTAGCCACCACGTCAGGCTGCATAGAATCCATGAATTTGATAAGTTCATAATCTTGTTCATCAAGACCCATATCAAATTCACTGGCATTTTTAGCTGAGATGTTCTGATGCGAAAATGTCAATCTCCCCTCTGAGTCCAATTGAATCACAAAAGATTCGAACAAATAGCCCAAATATTGGTGTTCGAACAGGGTATAAATTATTTGAAAAGGTTCACTTGGAGATACTTTCATTTTGACTAAGGCAGAAGGACAATTTAATGATAATTGTTAATGGACTAAACTTTGCAAGTTAAGCGAAATGTGAAAACAGAAAAGAGAAAAGGATGAAAATTATCGATACCATTTTTGTAAAGTATTGTATGTAATTTAGATTGCCTGATGTGTATACGAACATCCTGTTAATTAGTCGTTTAAAATTTAAAAAAGTGTATGAAATTTAGCGAATTAGCCAAGATATGTACAGGAAAAATATTACAACTGCCCCTGGATATAGAAGTACAAGGCCTGGCATTCGACTCTCGTCAAATAGCTATTCAATCCGGTGTAGTTTTTTTTGCCATTACCGGGCAAAACCATGATGGACATCAATTCATAAATGATGCATATGAAAAGGGCGTAAGATTATTTGTCATAGAGCGGGAAACAAAGACAAAATCTGACGCAGCATACTTTCTTGTAGAAAATGCTATCAGTGCAATGCAGGTGCTCGCAAGAGCACATCGAGTTGAGTTTAACTATCCGGTCATAGGTATTACTGGAAGCAATGGAAAGACCATTGTGAAAGAGTGGCTGGCGCAAATGCTTGATGATCAGTTTGATATAGTAAAAAGTCCCAAAAGCTATAACTCCCAGTTGGGAGTCCCACTATCTGTCTGGGCGATGGATGCACATCATAATTTGGGTATTTTCGAAGCTGGAATTTCCGAGACAGGGGAGATGGAACGCTTGGCGCAAGTAATTCAGCCAACCTTGGGTGTTTTTACCAATATCGGCGAAGCACACAACGCCGGCTTTGATAGCATATCTCAAAAAGCAGCTGAAAAGTCCAAACTTTTTGTTCATGCCCAGAAGGTGATTTTTTGTGAGCAACACGAAGCAGTGTACCGCGCATTGAAAGACACTTTGTCTGATCGGGTGGAATTGATTGCCTGGAAGATAAGAGAGCAAAAAGGAAAGAAGTACGAGGTAGAAGTGCTTGGGAAGCAGTTAACGTTTTATCTAAAATATGAAGACCCGGCTTCCGTAGAAAATATTATGCACTGCGCAGCGACCTTGGTTGCATTAAGGTATGATGAGGAATTTATCCAATTGAGACTCAATAGGCTGTCATTGATCAAGATGCGTTTGGAAATGAAGCAGGCTGTCAATAGATCTTACGTGATAGATGATACATATAACAATGACCTATATGGGTTGGAGGTAGCTCTTGATTTTCTAGGTAGACAGAATCAACGTTCAAAAAAAACAGTTATTTTATCTGATTTATATCAAACAGGGCTATCTAATAAGTCTCTTTATGCCAGAGTTAATGAATTGCTTCAAAAAAACAATATTCAAAAGTTTATTGGCATTGGTAAAGAAATCAATCAATCCACAGCAAGTTTTCACGTTTCCTCGGAGTTTTATGATTCGACGAAGGATTTTTTGAATGCTGGCTACGCCCCTTCGGATGAAATTGTTCTGGTTAAAGGAGCGAGGGACTTTGAGTTTGAATTGATTGTAAATAGCATTGAGCAGAAGGCACATGGTACGGTGTTGGAAGTTAACCTTGAAAACTTAATTCATAATTTAAATTTCTTTCGAAGCAAACTTCAGCCCGAAACTAAAATTATGGTAATGGTGAAAGCTCTTGCCTATGGAGGTGGCAATTTTGAAATTGCAAATTTGCTCCAATTTCATAAAGTAGATTACCTCGGAGTAGCCTATGGAGATGAGGCGGTTGAATTGAGAAAAAATGGTATTCACATTCCAATCATGATCATGAATGTGTCCCCCGGTTCCTTCAGATTGCTCAAGGAGTATAATTTAGAGCCAGAAATTTATAGCCTCGATCAATTGATTGATTTTCTGGATTACTTTGAAAATATGCAAGACCTCCCTGCCATCCATATCAAACTGGAAACAGGGATGAACAGGTTAGGATTTACCGAATCTAACCTTTTGCGGCTAATGGAGCAACTCAAGCTTAATAAGCATCTAAAGGTGAAAAGTATTTTTAGCCATCTGGCAGGTAGCGAAGACCCCAGGCATATGGACTATACCTTGCAGCAAGCTGAGAGATTTGAAAGAATGAGTACTCAGATTGCAGATGGTCTGTGGTATAAGCCCATGCGCCATCTGGTAAACACTGGGGGAATAGTAAACCATCCTGAATTACACTTCGATATGGTCAGGTTGGGAATAGGCCTACATGGCTTCGACCCTACACAAACCGAACAGGATAAGCTAAAGATCGTGAGTTCCCTTAAGTGCAATGTTTCTCAAGTCAAGAAAATCCCAGCGGGAGAATCAATTGGATATGGACGGAGCGGCTTTGCAAAAAAAGATACAACTATAGCAATTGTACCCATTGGCTATGCCGACGGGTATTTACGGGCTTTTGGCAACGGCATAGGAAAAATGCTAGTTGGTAATCAATTGGTGCCCACCATTGGTAACGTCTGTATGGATATGACAATGATTGATGTAACTGGTGCATCCGTAAAGTCTGGAGATGAGGTGGTTGTGTTTGGAGAAAAACCATTGATTAGTGAATTGGCAGATTGGATCAAAACAATTCCTTACGAAATTTTGACCAATGTCAGCCAAAGGGTTAAGCGAGTCTTTCTAAGTGAATAGCGCAATTCTAAATTAGGAGAATTTACCAATTGACTTAACTAGTTGTCAAATCTATCTTGCGTACATAATTAATTTGTAATTCATCACAAACCCTTTTTATGTCAGCTATAGAAAAAATTAGAGTGCAAATACTAAGAGCTTATATTGTAGTATGGGCAGTAGGTCTGGCGGCCTTCTTGCTTGCCACTATTTGATCAGCCACAACCTAAGAATTTTTTAAAATTAACCTCTGGAATTCCTTCCGGCGTTTTTGCGTCTTGGCCAATTGACTTCTCTTCTTTTTCTTTTTTGAGCTTCTTCTTCTGTTTTTTGTTTGTTCTATCCATCTTCGTTCTTTAACTCAAAATGAAATTTAATGAATCCAACAGACAAAAAGTACTTTCAAAATCATATGCCCGAAAATGTATGTTTTGGCTGTGGTATTCTCAATGATAAAGGCTTACAAATCAAAAGCTACTGGGAAGGTGATGAATCCGTCTGTCACTGGCAGTCAAAAGAGCATTACCATGGTTGGTCGGATTTGATGAATGGTGGTATCATGGCCACTTTGATCGATTGTCATTGTATGGGCACCGCCATGGCTCACGCTTATCGGGAGGAAGGCCGGGAGCTGGATACTTTGCCAGAATACCGCTATGCTACTGGTACTTTGAATGTGAAATACCTCAGACCTACCTCAAATAAGCATCCGGTGGAATTGCGGGCCTTGGTATTAGAAGTAAAAGGTAAAAAAACAGTGATGCATTGTGATTTTTTCTGTCAGGGGGAGAAAACGGCAGAAGCTGAAGTGATTGGCATTCGGGTGTTTGACAGTAGTCAGGAAGAAGGCGACAATGTATTCAAATCATAAAATCCCCCTTTGAGAGAGGGGGATCGCGTTGTTGTATCTTGTGTTGCAAAATCTATTCTTTATCCTGCTTGGCTGCCTCTTTTCTCTCGATAAAATAAGAGGCAAATAGTCCGGTGCCTCCAAAGATCATCAAGAAGGAGAATACTGCTGGTTCATCGTCTAATAATCTTGCTTCGGCAACAATGTTTCCTACCAGTATCCCAATACCGGCTCCAATGAGTAATAAGCCATATCTGAGTGCTGGAAATGAATTATTCTTTTGGTTCCTATTAAAAATATTAGCATCCCCACCTTTTTCTATCAGCGCTAATCTTTCGTCGTTTTGAAATTTTCTAATAATGATTAAGACAATCGCTATTGAAATAAAGAGTACGATTGGGATTAAAAATTCTGGTCCATTCATGATTTTAAATTTTTGATTTGCCCATTGGACACAGAGAGTTTGTTCCTGGTTACAAGAAAGCCAAAAAATATTCTTTGTAACTTGATTGAAACTCGTTGCGTCACATCGGCAGTGAAAGAGACTATTTCAGATATTCAATTGATAGAAAACATCAAAACCGGAGATATGTCCAGTTTTGAAGTACTAGTTAACAGGCATAAGAATTTTGCCTTTACGATTGCAGATCGAATTCTTCAGAATGAAGAAGATGCCGAAGAAATAGCACACGATGCTTTCGTAAAGCTTCTTACTTCAATTGACAAATTCAAAGGTGAGTCTAAATTCACTACTTGGTTTTACCGAATTGTCATGAATATGGCGATTAGTAAAACAAGGAAGAAAAAAATAAGGACGGAAGACATAGATAATCGACCCGATGGTATTGCAGGATATTCTAGCTTTGAAGAATTTGGAGGACTCAATTTGCAAGATCGGACTTATTATTTGAATAAGGCGGTGAGTCAACTGAAAGAAGAAGAACGACTCCTTATCACACTTTACTATTTCGATGAACTAGATATGGATGAGATAGAGGAGGTAACTAAAATAGACAAAGGAAACCTGAAGGTGAAAATATTCAGGGCAAGAAAGAAATTGGCGGTCCACTTGCAGAGACTTCTACCGTCAGAATTGGAAAGTATCATGTAATCCTGTTTATAGAAACGTTTAATTTTGAAACCATGGACAGTACGGATAAAGAGATCAAACAATTTGAAGCACTAGAAAATAGCGATAAAATATCGATGGATTTGAAGGATATTCAAGACCTAGATCAATGGATGAAATCATTGCCGCTCAAAAAGGTAGGCACTAATTTCACCTCTACCGTGATAGCATCTGCTTTACTGGCCAAGAAACGTCATGCTAATTTTAAAATTCTGGTTTGGATGATGGCTTTCTTTGGTATACTTATCATTACTTCCTACTTTTTGATGGGTAGCGGAGAGCCCAGTTTTGAATTCACATATTTGGATAATGTAAGAGAGCAATCCTTTAAGGTTCTTGATATAATAGCTGATCCGAAGTTGCGTCAGCTATTTCTCATCATAGAAGGGATTATCTGTTTAGTAGTTATAGAAAAGCTCGTAAGCAGCTTCAGAATTCTAAGACATTCCGTCTGACAAAATATTATTAAAATTTTTCAAGAAAGAGTTGATAAATTAAAGTCGCTATTTATCTTTGCAGTCCCTTAACCAGAGGGGATAGTAAAAAGCGAAAGTAGCTCAGCTGGTAGAGCGCCACCTTGCCAAGGTGGAGGTCGCGAGTTCGAACCTCGTCTTTCGCTCCAATTGAGTGTGAGAGTGTATGTGAGTGAGAAGGTGCATAAGCATCGCGCATACACTTTTTTTGTATCCAAATCACGCTTAAGTCTACTGCCGGAATGGTGGAATTGGTAGACACGCAAGACTTAAAATCTTGTGACTTTCGAGTCGTGTGGGTTCAAGTCCCACTTCTGGCACAAAGAGCCTCCCTAAAGGGGGGCTTTTTGCGTTTTAGTGATGCTGGCCTCGATCATTGGCGTATAGGTTAGAATCAGTCAGCAAAGTTTGCATCAAAATGAAAGTGGTCAGGCATACATATATGTATGTAAGGTTGATAAATTCAAATTCTTAAGTGTCTAAAGGATAGCTATTGAAATCAATAAGTATCTCTGTAGATTGAATAGACAATCCAATTAACCAAAGAGGAGCTTTATGGTGCTGAGCGGTAAATCCGAATTGTTACCATCCCTAAGACGTGTCATTACCAACTTAGCCAATAGATTCCTCGTCTCTTGAGTCTGCCATATAAAAATGTAGGTTGAACTAACATAGTGTATTCTCAACATTTTCACTTAGCCCATCTTTAAATACGTGAATGCCCCCTAAATCCCACCTTGATGGTAATTCTAATTTTCGGCTGAAGGATTTTAAAATACGATTCGGGCCGTTGTCAATGCAACACATGGCGCTCTATCCATAATAATTGTCAAATCGGAGGATCTATCTTAATATTAATTTGCCTTGGTGCTCTGAAATCGTACATTTCTGTCCTTCTAACTCAAAATTTTGAAAAACGTAGGGGGAATTTTCTGAGAGAATGGCATTTATCCCTTATAGCGAAGTCTCGCACAAGAATAATTAAAAGAGTAGGTGCTTCATCTTGACCATAAAACACCTACAAGTATTAAAACTTATTTCAAATCAAATTTAACAAATATGAAACATTTAAAACTACTTGGTTTTCTCTGTTCATTACTTTTTAGTACGGCCTTGATGGCTCAGGATACAGTGTCCGGTACTATCATTGATGAAAATGGAGAAGCAGTGATTGGGGCGAGTGTCTTAATCAAGGGTACTACGAAAGGAACTACGACTGATATCGATGGAAAGTTCAGTCTTGAGGCCGAGGGTGTGGATGCTACCTTGATTATTAGCTACATTGGCTATGAAAAGCAGGAGGTGTTTGTTGGTAGTAGAACCACCATTGATGTAACCATGCAGCCGGATTTAGAACAACTTGAAGAAGTTGTGATTACAGCATTAGGTTTCAAAGAGAAAAAGGATAAACTGGGTTCGACCTACTCTACAGTAAAAACTGAAGATGCGGTGAGATCAGGAGAATCCAATGTTTTGAACTCTTTAGCCTCAAAGGCATCTAACGTGCAAATAAATGCAGTAAATGGAGATCCGGGGGCAGGCACTAATATTAGAATTAGAGGCGCTAATACGATAACGGGTAGTCCTGATCCATTATATATTATTGACGGAATTCCCGTATCTGGTGGTGTTACCGTTAGTGAGACGATTGGCGGAAATACAATTTCGGGTGGGGCAGACGCAGGAACTTCACAAAGTTCTAGATTAAATGACCTCAACCCAAACGATATTGAATCAATCCAGGTACTTAAGGGAGCTTCGGCTGCTGCACTTTGGGGATCAAGAGCGGCTAATGGCGTTGTTGTTATTACTACCAAGAATGGCTCGGCTGGTAAGCCTACAATAAGCTACAAAGCAACTTATTCAGTGGACAAAGTTCAGGAGAGAATTAAGTTACAAAATACTTATGGGCAGGGAAGAAGCGGTTCCTGGGGAGCTACCCGTACAGAATCTTGGGGAGACTACATTCCGGACAGAGCTGGAGGTGCTGATGATGTGAATACTTCAGGAGGATACTTTGAGGCACCTGATGGCACGAAATATTATCCGGTAAATACAAAAAACTCAACAGAAACATTTGTGGATTCCAATTGGGATGCCGTAATCGGAACTGGGGAGTTTTTGCAGCATGACTTGTCTGTAAGTGGAGGAAGTGACAAGGCAACTTATTTTTTCAGTCTTGGCCGTTTGGATCAAAACGGAATAGTGAAGAATTCAGAATATGAAAGAACCAATGTACGTTTTAACACTGACTTTACATTGGCTGACTGGTTGACTTTTAAATCTAAGGCTGGATATACGAATTCCTTCACAAATAGAATTCAGCAAAGTTCGAATGTTACAGGTCTTATGCTAGGACTGCTGCGAGGACCAGCTGACTTTGACATCACACATTATCAGGGAACTTATTACGATGCCAACGGTATTGCCTCAGAAAATGTACAGCGATCATATAGACGTCATTTGGGTAATGGGTCAGCAGGCTATAATAACCCATTGTGGACTGTAGAAAATCAGGGAGCTAATTCAAAGGTGAACAGATTTGTAATATCTAATGAATTAAACATAGTGCCAACTGATTGGTTACAGATTATACTAAGAAATGGTATTGATTACTATACTGATAATCAAATCTATATGTTTGCGCCAGGTTCGGCCAGCGACCGAAGTGTTGGTGTTTTTGCGGATGATGATATAAGCAATCGTGAAATCAATTTCGATGCCATAGCTCGCGGAGATTTTGAATTAAACTCAAACGTTAGTCTGCAAGTCACTTTGGGTTTCAATGTCAATGACAAAGCCTATAAAATTCAGTCGTCAACATTAAGAGGGTTTAGTGCTTTTGTCCTTCGGCCAACAAGTGAATTAAACGGTGATGCCTCTTCAACTACCTTTCAGAATGAAAGACAGGTTTCACGATCGAACCGAGGATACGGAATTCTTAATTTCGACTTATTTAATCAGTTAAATGTATCACTGTCAGGGGCGAGCGAAGCTGCATCAACGGTTAAAGGCTCTTTCTTTTATCCGGCAGTGGAACTTGGATGGAGATTCTCAGAGCAATTTGATTTAAGCCCAGCAGGGATAACATTTGCTAAACTAAGAGCGACTTGGGGGCAGGTTGGTATTCAGCCATTGCCACATAAGACTCAAACACTTTCTCAGACGGCTTTTACACATACCACTTATGATTCCGATCTAGCCATTGCTCAGTTTGGAGGTGGTTTCAGATTGTCAGATGAACTCGGAGATCCGGATTTAGTACCAGAGATTAAGACCGAATGGGAAGTTGGTTTAGATTTAAAACTATTCAGCGATAGAGTTAGCTACGGTGTGACTTATTACCAAAACGAAATAAAGGATATGCTTATTCCTGTTGAATTAGCACCTTCTTTAGGTTATGAGACTCAGTACACCAACGCTGCAACTATGGAAAACAAAGGCCTTGAGATGGATTTGGACGTAACTATTTTACGTAATTCGGACTGGAACGTCGGTGTTTATGGCAATTTTGGCCAAAACAGAAATGAAGTAACTGCACTAAAGAATACGGAAACGGTTGATTTGACTCCTGGAGCCTCAGTAAGTTCTAGAGCCATTGTCGGAGAGCCTTTGGGTGTTCTATATGGTACAGGCTCACTTCGCGATGATGCTGGAAATCTTGTCTTAGATGCCAACAACTTTCCTCAACTAAATCCTGAACCTGTAATACTAGGAGACCCTAACCCGGATTGGAAAGGTGGATTTGGATTCAGAGCAAGTTGGAAAGGATTTGCGCTAAATGCTCTATTTGAGCATTCTCAGGGAGGCGTGTTCTCACCAAGAACTCTTTGGGTGTTAAGAAGATTCGGTACTACTGTAGAGACTGCCAACACAATGACCTTATCCCAGGATTTAGTCAATATTGATGGTGATCTAATTACTGCAGGTACAACAGTAAGGGGAAATGTACATGATTTCGGGGGAGGAAATGTATTGTTGGACGAATCTTGGTATAGAAGTAGTGGCCTAGGAGGCGGTTTTGGAGATAGTCAGTTATATGACCAGGGAGCTATTAAAGATGCTACATTCACAAGATTAAGAGAGTTATCCGTGTCTTATACGTTAAATAGCCAGGGATTCAGAAATGCGACTAAACTGAGCTCGATTGTTTTCACTGCAACCGGTAGGAATTTATTTCTTTGGGACAATATAGAAGGTATCGATCCGCAAGTGAGCCAGTTTGGAACAGGTAACGGTATAGGTCTAGAATACTTTACCAACCCTAGTACAAAATCCTTTGTATTCTCAGTAGGTATTAACTTTTAATGTAGAAAACAATGAAAAATTTAATTAATATATTTTTAGTAATATCCCTAATGATAGGTACTTCATGTGAAGACTTAGTAGAGGATATTAATGACAACCCGAACGCCATTAGTCCTGAAGACCTGAGCAGTAGCCAGTTTTTGACAGGTGCAATGCTCGCAAATACGGTGGTTCAGGCAGGACATTTTAACAGAATTGCCGGCACATGGTCTGGTCAATTGGAAGGTTTTCAATCTGTATATGGTGCAGCACATCAATATCAGATTACTTCTGCGGAGGCTGAAGCTACGTGGATAGCGGCGTATACAGGAGTGGTTACTAACGCAAGATACATCGTAAATAATGAAGCATCTACTCCTTTATTGCGTGGAATCGCGAAAATTGTAGAAGCTAATGCACTAGGTACTATGGCTAGCTTATTCGGCGATATCCCTTACAGCGAGATAAATAATGCCGACATTGCGAATCCGGCTTATGATTCCCAGAGTGCAGTTTTTTTAGCCATCATTGATGATTTGGACGATGCAATTACTTTATTGGGAACTGCTACAAGTGGACTTGCGCAGGACATTCATTTTTCAGGTAATAAGGACAAATGGTTGGAAGTAGCTAACACGCTGAAAGCAAGGTATTATCTTCAGCTTAAAGACTACAGCAATGCCTTGACTGCAGCGCAATCTGGTATATCAGATTATTCTGGATCAATGATTTTCACCCCAGTTGATCCGGGAGATGCAGCAGAAGATAATGATGCAGTAAACTTATTTTGGCAAATATTAAATGGAGGTAGAGCAGGAGATATAGGTACGGGAAGTAGTTATTTGATGAACCTTCTCGATCCAGCGTCTGCAACATCAAGAAATAATTCTAAAACCGATGAAACTGCACGTCATGGATATTACGCTATTGATGAATCAAGTGGAACGGCTAACAATGGTATCATTGCACAAACGGAGCCACATGAACTAGTGTCATATCAAGAAAATCTTTTGATTTTGGCTGAATGTGATGCAAGAATTAATAGTTTGACTGCAGGTTTAAATCATCTGAATCAGTTAAGATTCTGGTTGGCTGGCGGCGGACGTTTGAATACGGCCTATTCAGGTTTGGCATATACATATGATGCGTACGTGGCGGCTGACTTTGCTGCTGGAGGTATTGAAAATACTGACAATATATCTGAAGTCCGAGCATTTTTAAGAGAGGTAATAGAAGAGAGATATGTTTCAGGTTTTGGTTCTTTCATTCCTTTCAACGATGCTAGAAGGTTGCGAAAATCAGATGGTGATATTGCAGTGGGATTTCCGACAAATACTGGAACTCAGTATCCGGAGAGGTTTCTTTACGCGAACGTAGAAGTAAATTCTAATACAAGTTCGCCTACTGTATTACCTGGCTTATTCGATGCGACCCCAGTTAATCAATAGATACAACCATATTTTAAAATGCAATACAAGCCCGCTTTTTGCGGGCTTGTTCTATTAGATTCTTGTAGAATGAGACTAATCATCATCGGTTTTTTTGCCTTCTTCTATATATTTTCATGTTCTACAAAGAATGAAGAGAGGACATTACCCTCCGGTCAAAAATGGGATGTACTGGTCAACAATTTTATTGAAGAATATTTTGTACTAGAGCCTACAGTGGCAATCCATGCTGGAAGGCATGAGTTTGATGGGCAACTACCAGATTTTAGTTATGAAGGAATTTCTGGAAAGATAATGATGCTGAAAAAGTATCGGAGTGAAGTACAGTTTTTTGAGTCAGCAGACTTAGATTCTATCAGGCTGTTTGAAAAAAAACACTTACTCAGTATCATTCAAAGTCAACTTTTTTGGCTTGAGCAAGCTAGGTGGCCGTATCGAAATTTTCGCTACTATAGAAGCATATTATCCCCTGAAATTTACGTATCTAAAAATTATGCACCTCTAGACAAACGTTTGGTAGCTTTCATTAATTACCTCGAACGGTTTCCGGTCGCTGTAAATCAAATTCGAGAAAATATGTCAGCCTATCCACTTGGTGAAGTGCAGATAGATTTGGGGCGTGGTTTTTTTGGAGGATTAGCAGACTACTTTGAAAGTGAGGTCCCACTAATTTTTCAAGTTGTTTCGAATGAGGCATTGAAAATTAAATACGAACAAGCTAATAGGGAAGCTATTAATGCCGCACGAGATTTGACGAAGTGGCTAGATGAGCAGATAAAGACTGAGAGTGAATTTGCTATGGGTAAGCAGATGTTTGAAGATATGCTACGCCAAACGGAACAACTAAATGTTAACGTTGAACAACTAAAGCAACTAGGAGAGGAGGATTTGCACAGAAACCTTGAGGCATTAAGGCAAACTTGCCAATCATTTTCTTTTGGACTAAGCATTTCAGAATGCATACAAAAGGTAAAGGATGAAAAGCCAAAAGAAGGCTCGATTCAGGCTGCTAGTGAAAACTTAAAGCGTCTGAAAAATTTTATTATCAAAAATGAAATAATATCAATACGTAGTGAACAAGAGTGTCTGGTAGTGGAGGCACCTCCATATAGAAGAACAAATGGAGCATATATAAGTATTCCAGGTCCGTATGAGCCGGATTCTGTTCGAGCCATGTTCTATCTGTCTCCGGCAAATGAAAATTGGTCTGAGGAGGAAATTACAAAGTATACCAGAAGTAAAAATAGTGTCATAAATACTGCAGTTCATGAAGTATGGCCTGGACATTTTTTGCAACGCATGCACGCCAAGTATAATTGTTCTTCTAAGCTTGGGCAATTGTTCAAAAGCCGTGTTTTTTCTGAAGGATGGGCACACTATGCAGAGGAAATGATGTTAGAAGCAGGTTTCAAAAGTGATGATGAGGCTTATCGAATTACACAAATCCTGGGATCACTTACAAGAAATGTGAGATTTCTAAGTGCTATAGGATTGCATACTTCTGATATGACTGTAGAACAATCCGAAGAGATGTTCAGAGAGAAGGCGTTTTTAAGTCCTGGATCGGCTCGCCAACAGGCTGCACGTGGAGTCTACGATCCAGGCTATTTTAATTACACACTCGGTAAGCTGATGATTAGGGAGATGAAACGTAAGGGTATAAAAAATGGGAAATCTTTAAAGGAATTTCATGATGAACTTTTATCCTTTGGAATGCCACCTATTCCCTTAATTTATGAGCAGATATTTGGCGAAAAATTCATTTTTGAGAGTAACTCTAAGATTCAGATGAATCAATATACTCAGAGCTCCAACAACTAGGAAGTATTTAGTCATCCAAAAACCATTGGTGAGAAATAAGAACACCATCCTCGTCAGCATAGACATAATCCCCGGGATGGATGTCAGTGCCTCCAATATTGATTGTCATGTTATCATAGCCAAAACTTTTTTTGCTACTTTTAATAGGACAAGTGCCTAAGGCTTTAATACCGATAGGAAGTATATTGATTTGTTTAGAATCTCGGATATAACCATTGATAACAAATCCTTCCCAACCATTTTTAATCGCTTGCACCACGACCTGGTCACCAATCAATGCACAATGTGGAGATCCGCACCCGTCTATTACAAGTACCTTTCCATTGCCATCCTCAAGTATTTTTTTCTTAAGTAGTGCGTTATCCTCATAAAGTTTCAAGGTAACAATCTCGCCTGTAAAACGAGGCCGAAGTCCATAACTAGTAAAAATTGGTGGTAAACACTTGATATGACTGCTATGCATATCGCATAAACCTGCCAGCGAGAAATTTTCTTTTTTCATGAATCCTGAGAACTAGTAATAGGGTTAATTTTTTCTGCCGGAATGCCAGCTTCTATTTCAGTAAACGAAGTCTGTATTTTATGATTTTTATTTTCGACTCTTTCTACTTCCAAAAATTCTATTAAATTATCTGAGGGGTCAGACAAAAAGAATCGATTAATCCCATATAATTCTATTGATTGCTCCTTAATATATAAGCCTCGGTCGGTAATATAGTCCCTCCATTCATTTATGTCACTGACCGATATGGCAAAATGGACTCTTTCAATACTTTCAAGTGGAGGAGTTTCTATGATATGTAGCGAACACTCATCAGTAATTTGCAACCATCTGATACGGTGATTATATGCTGATTGAGGTGTTTCTATATCTTCAAACCCGAGGGTATGATAGAATTCAAGAGCTTCTTCCAGGTTTTCTACCATAATGGCAATATGATGCAGGGAAATTTTCTTTGAATTCATAATCCTATTTCGTTATACATAATATATTTAAAAACTTTGCTGAACAATCTATTTTACGCTTGACTTGATGTTCTCCCAGTTATTGAGCGTTAGTGAAGAGACAACTAGAAAAATACCTATGAGCGATAGATAACCCAACGACTCATCAAAAATGAAGTACCCGAAGACAATAGAAATGATTATGCCAGAGTACTGTATAGGCACTACCTTAGATAAAGCACCAGAATGAATAGATACCGTTAGATAGTATTGAGCCAGCTGTGTCAAGATACCTATCACAAGTAGTATTAGCCAATCGAGTCCAACAGGCTGTACCCAATAGAAGTAAGAATATGTTCCTGATATGGGTAAAAGAACCAGTGGAAAATAAAATATAATCACCAGTGGGTGCTCGAGCCCTTTCATTTTTTTAATTATCACAGTAACCAAACCCGCACTGATTGCCATAATTATACCTGTCATAAAATCGATCATGTTAATTTGACCATTGAAACCTTTTACGAGAACTGCTCCGAGCAATGCAATTGCCATATATATCCACTGTGATGTTTTAAGTTTTTCGTTTAGCCAGAGAATACCAAAAAACAAAGAAAATATGGGACCCAGATAACGAAATGTAGTTACCGTTGCAAATGGGATCTTTTGTAACAAGTAAAAGATCAATAAAAGTGATGTGCCACCAAATATGCCTCTTGAAATGAGTAAAACTTTGTTGTTGCCCCAGTGATTGATTTGCAACTTGCTTAATCCATATAGACAAAGCATTAGGGGAATAACGGACCTAAAAAATATGATTTCGGGGGGGATGTGTGGAATGAATTTGACACAAGTATGCATTATCTGAATAAAAACAACATATAAGGCCATGTGTAATAGCGATTTGCTTTCTGTCATGTCTAGCAAATGCACAAAAATTGAAATATTCGCCCAATAGCCGACCTATAATTTATATGTAACATTAGGGGGAAATTGTATATAATAAAGCATTTGTTGAATGACCTGAATAAATGTTTGGGTCGTCGTGATAAAAGGATAAATCAGTAGTAATGTCTAGTAGATTGGAGATATCAATTCATAAGTACATTGAAAAGAGTAGTTGGTTCCATTTTCAATGTAAAATTTTAGTTTCGTTACTTAAGACTTTTTTTGTCGGGTTTAGTTTGGTATGGGGTCCTGCTTGTGCTCAGCAAATGGCGCAGCAGGAACTTCATTTACTTACTCATGAAACAAAAGTTCAATCACTTCATGAATTCAGAGAGTTTTTAGCACTGCCAAATTATGGAAGACATTCAGATCAGGTAAGACCAAACCTTGAGTGGTGTAGATCAAGATTTATTGGACTCGATTTTAAAGTAAAAGAAATTGAAACAGATGGTATGCCATTGTTGATGGCGGAAAAAATAATTTGCCCCGATCGCGAAACGGTTTTGTTTTACCTGCAGATTGATGGTCAACCAGTAAATGATGAACTTTGGGATCAGAAGAATCCGTACCAGGCGGTGATAAAGAAAAAGGGAGTCGAAGGAAGAGGTTGGGAGACTATTGAATGGTCTGAAATTAATGAGACAATAAATCCCGACTGGCATGTGTTTGCCAGATCTACTGCAGATGCTAAAGGCCCAGCACTAGCCTTTATAAGGGCGTTGGATATATTGGAAGATAAGAAAATTCAGCCCGAATTTAATGTTAAGGTTATTATGGATTTTCAAGAAGAATTGGGCTCTCCGGATCTTCCAAAGGCCGTTGAAAAGAATAGACAATTGCTTAAGTCAGACTATCTGGTTATTATGGATGGTGTCAGAAGTATATCTAATGTGCCAACACTGACCTTTGGAGCACGGGGTAACACCACTTTGGAATTGACTGTTTATGGTCCTAAGAAGGTGTTGCATAGTGGACATTATGGAAATTATGCTCCAAATCCTGTATTTAGCGCTTCGCATCTGATAGCCTCAATGAAAAATGAAAAAGGCTTGGTACTTGTTCCAGGGTTTTACGATGGGATCCAAATTGATGATGCTCTAAAAATAGAGTTAGACAAGGTCCCTGAAGACAGGTATAATTTACTAAAAGAAATGGGTGTGGCTGCTACGGAAAGTATAGGGGAGACTTATCAAGAAGCTATGCAATACCCATCATTAAATATTCGAGGAATTCAGGCGGGATGGGTAGGAAAGAACAGAAGAACAATTATTCCTGATAAGGTGATTGTAGAAATAGATATGAGATTGGTTAAAGAAACCTCGGGTGAAAGACAGGTTAGACTGATAAGGAAACATATTGAGAGTCAGGGTTTCTATGTGATAGAAGGTAAGCTGCCAACAGAAGAAGAAAGATCCAGCTTCCCTAAGCTAGCCTCATTGGAATATACCATTGGCTCAAAACCTTTTGTGACAGAATTTGGAGGAACCATTGACTCTTGGTTGACAAATGCTTTAGAAAAGGCGACAGGTACAAAGCCACTTAGGATAAGGATGACTGGTGGGTCACAACCTATAGCACCTTTCATAAATACCTTAAATATTCCAGCCGTTGCTGTCCGGTTGGGCAATCCTGACGCTAACCATCATGCACCTAATGAAAATCTGCGAGTCGGCAATTTTTTTGAAGGAATACTAACCTGCATGGGAATTTTGACCGAAAAACTGAATAACTCAGCTAATTAAAGCTGTGTAAACTTGTACCGCCGAACCTTTTTAGATGACTTGCTTGCTGCGCCTAACTGACAACATAACTTTTGTCATTTGAACATTGCAGTCATGAATAAATTGTTATTTTTTTTGGGCTTTACCACTCAGGTGGTTTTTGGACAGCAGCTAACTAACTTGTCTGCGAATTCCAGTATTGAAAATAATTCACTTCAGGATATTGATAGAGTAGATATGCTCAACAAGCTGAGCTATTCCTACTATCGAATTTCAGCGGATACTATGCTGACCTATGCACATCAAGCTTCAGTTCTTGCCAAGAGAATTAATTATAGGCAGGGTATGATTTTAGCCTATGCCAATATGGGAACAGGTTATAGGGAAAGTAATCAATATGCATTAGCTATTACTTATTTAGATAGTGGCACTATGCTTGCCAAGAAAATTAATCATGATTCCTTGATCTCAGATATACTCAAAAGAAAGGCAGTAACGTATCGGTTTATGGGAGATTACTATAGGGCTATAGAGACCAATACAACGGCTATAAAAATCAAAAGAACAATAGACGATAAAGTTGGACTAAGTCATTGTCTAAGCAACTTAGGTATCGTTTATCAGAACCTGGGTGAATATGATAGTGCCTATTCTTATTTCGTGCAGTCGATAGATTTAAAAACTGTTACAGGAGATGAACTTGGGTTGTCCAGTACATTTCTGAACATAGGGAAGGTTAAACTTTATGTAAGAGACTATGAAGTGGCCTTGAACTATTTACAGACATCTCTGGAAATAAAGAAAAAACACCATGATATCAGGGGGCAGGCATTTGTATACGAGTTTCTGGGCGAGGTAAAACACAAAACGAATGATAACCTTTCAGCGCTGTCTATGTATCAAAAAGCTATCGATATTTATAGAAGCCGAAATGATCAAAAGGGCATTTCATCTATTTACAGTAAAATGGGCGAACTGTATGTACTAGATGCAAAATATGAATTAGGCATGGCTCATCTCATGGAGGCTGTATTGATAAAAAAGGACATTGGTGACAAACAGGGTTTGGCAGATGCCTATTTTAATCTTGCACTATGCATGAGAGGCCTTAATAGGCCGAGTCAATCTATTGTCTATAGTGATTCAAGTATTGGTATAGCAAATGCTATCGATTATTCTCGTGGATTGGCTAACGCAACTGGAGTCAAACATGAGGTACTAAATAGCCAGAATCAACATTTTGAGGCATACCAGACTCTTGTTTTGCACAACCAACATTTTAATAAGTTGGTCAACACAGAAAAATTGAAGGAAACAGTAAAACTAGAAACTCTTTATAGAGCAAGTAGATTGCAGAATGAAAATAGCTTACTGCAAAAGGAAAAGATTATATCCCAGGGGAAGCTAACCAAACAAGTTCTTGAGTTGGAAAAACAACGTTTGATAAGTTTTTCATTAATGATTACAGCTTTTCTTATGACAATATTAGCCTTGAATTGGTGGAGATATAATGCCAAAAAAAGAAAAGCAATTGATCTTTTAAGGAAACATAGCGAAGAAATTGCTATGCAAAGGGATAAAATAGCCTCTCAAACCACCGAGTTGAAATCTGCATATGAGGAAATAAAAGAGATGAATATGACTTTGGAAAAAAGGATACAAGAAAGAACTCATTTGTTACTAATGAAAAACGAGAAGTTAAAAGAATATACCTATTCCAATTCACATATTGTAAGAGCTCCATTGTCAAGAATTCTTGCCTTGGTCAGTCTTTTTGATAATGATAATTGTGATCTGGATGAAGCGCGGTTCATAAGCAAAAATGTTTATCATTCAGCTTTGGAATTGGATCAAATTTTGAGAGAGATTAATAGAGTGCTTGAAGAAGAAGGAGTGGTTTGATCAGCACGGGGTCAGAGGAATGAAATATTCATGAGATCATTCATTTTGTGTTCTCACCGAAGTAAGTATCACTCAGCAATATACTACAAACCTCTGTCAAAAAGATAAAAAAAGTCGGCACAACGGTGCCGACTTTTTATCTTAAGTGACCTTGTCAGGATTCAAACCTGAAACCTCCTGAGCCGTAATCAGGTGCTCTATTCAGTTGAGCTACAAGGCCAAGTATTTCTGCAAATATAGTTGAGTCTATTATTTTGTCTCAACCATTTATGAGTATTTTCAATAAAAAGAAGCCAATCGCAGCAGTTCCGTAATACATGATCACTAACCAGCGATTTTGTATGTCATGCCACCAGAGTACCACCCAGGGTTTGTAAAACAAACCAGTCATTAGAAGTAAAATGGAGGCATAACATAGGAAAGAAGTGATATATTTTATCGCTTCCAATGTGTCTTTTAGAGCGACCTTTTGATTTCTCTCTGCTCGAACCCTTCAATCACATCACCTACTTTGATGTCGTTGAACCCTTTGATTGAAATACCGCATTCGTAACTGTGTTTCACTTCGGTAACATCGTCTTTGAATCGCTTCAGTTGCCCAATTTCACCTTCATAAGTTACAATACCATCCCTAATCAATCGGATACTGTTAGCACGTTTTACATATCCATCAGTTACATAACATCCGGCTACTGTACCTACTTTTGTGATTTTGAAAATGTCTCTCACCTCTATATTACCTGTGATTACCTCTTCAACAGTAGGAGCCAATAGACCTTCCATAGCATCCTTCACGTCATTGATGGCATCATAGATGATCGAGTATAGTCTGATTTCAACCTCTTCTGTCTCTGCAATCTTCTTAGCGCCACCTGATGGACGAACTTGGAATCCAATGATAATCGCATCTGAGGCAGATGCTAACAGTACATCAGATTCTGAAATCTGGCCCACTCCTTTGTGGATGATATTTACTTGTACTTCGGTTGTAGAAAGTTTCAGTAATGAATCTGATAATGCCTCAACTGAACCATCCACATCACCTTTCACAATTACATTCAATTCCTTAAATGAACCGATAGCCAGGCGACGGCCAATTTCGTCAAGTGTAATATGTTTCTTGGTTCTGATACTTTGCTCACGCTGAATCTGCTCACGTTTGGTGGCAATCTCTCTTGCTTCCCTGTCAGACTCCATTACATTAAACTTGTCACCGGCTTGAGCAGCTCCATCTAGTCCCAGCATTTGAAGTGGAGTAGATGGACCAACTTTAGTTAATTTTGCTCCCTTATGGTCGAACATGGCTTTTACTTTGCCAAAGTAAGATCCCGCCAACACAACATCTCCAATTTCAAGTGTTCCAGACTGAACCATCATGGTAGTCACGTATCCACGTCCCTTATCTAGAGATGCTTCAATGATAGAACCAACAGCTTTCTTATTAGGGTTCGCTTTCAGTTCTAGTACTTCTGCTTCAAGCAGTACTTTTTCAAGTAGGTCTTCTACACCCTGTCCAGTTTTTGCAGAAATCTCCTGACACTGGTATTTTCCACCCCAATCTTCAACCAGAATGTTATTGCTAGACAATGCTTCCTTAATTTTATCAGGGTTAGCATTAGGTTTGTCTATTTTGTTTATGGCAATAATGATAGGTACGCCTGCTACTTGCGCATGGTTAATTGCCTCTTTAGTTTGTGGCATGACGTCGTCATCCGCTGCGACCACTATGATTACAATATCAGTGATTTTCGCACCTCTGGCACGCATAGCGGTAAAGGCTTCGTGACCAGGTGTGTCAAGGAAAGCAATTTTCTTCCCTGATTCAGTCATTACGTCGTATGCGCCAATGTGCTGGGTTATACCTCCAGCTTCATCAGCAGTCACTTTTGAATCTCTTATATAATCTAGAAGGGATGTTTTACCGTGATCAACGTGTCCCATAATAGTAACAATAGGGGCACGATCAGCGAGTGATTCTTCTGAATCTACTTCTTCTACTACATCAACTTCTTCGTCTTGGGTGGTAAAGTCGACATTGAAGCCGAATTCATCAGCAATGATGGTAATTGATTCTGCATCAAGTCTTTGATTAATAGACACAAACATGCCCAACGACATGCACGTAGAAATAATATCATTGACGGAGACATCTAACAAGCTTGCCAAGTCATTAGCTGATACAAATTCAGTTACTTTAAGAGTTTTTGACTCCTCCTGTTCCTGTATTAGTCTTTCTTCTTCGGCATCTGCTACGGCAGATCTTTTCTCTTTTCTGTATTTTGATCTGCTTACATTTGAGCTTGTTTTACCTCCACTCAATTTGGCGAGCGTTGCTTTGATTTTATCCTGAATTTCTTTATCAGTCAGTTCTTCTTTAACAACTTTTTTCTTGCCTTTGTCGAATCTTCCTCCTTGTCCAGGTTTGCCCGTACCACCTCGTGGTCCTGACTCCTTTTTTGAAGTGCTTATGCGCTTTCTTGGACGTTTTTTATCTCCTGAGGTGTCTGAAGATGCCACAGGTTTGTCTTTATCCGCCTTGCTAGGTGTCTTGGGTAGTTCAATTTTGCCAAGCACCTTTAATCCTCTTAAAGAATCGGCTTTTGCCTCTATGGTTTTGTTCTCCGCTTTCGCTGGGGTCACCTCGGGATCTTTAGTTACCTCTTTTTTAGGTTCTTTCGGTGGTTCAGGCTTAGGTTCTTCTTTGACCACAGGAGCCTCTTCCACTATAGGT
This sequence comes from Reichenbachiella sp., assembly GCF_039944555.1. Taxonomy (GTDB): domain Bacteria; phylum Bacteroidota; class Bacteroidia; order Cytophagales; family Cyclobacteriaceae; genus Reichenbachiella. Next base: position 535,822 of record NZ_JBDUYN010000004.1, read on the forward strand.
TCTTCTACCTTAGGTTCTTCTTTCTCTTCTTTTTTTGGTTCGGCCTCTGGGGCTTTTTCCTCTACCTTAGGTTCTTCTTCCTCTTTCTTCTTTTTATCTCCAAGATCTATTTTACCTACTACTTTGATTCCCTGAAGTTTTGGGCTGTCTACAGATGACTCTTCTGTTTTGGCAGATTCTTCAGGCTTCTCTTCCGCAGGAGGAGCGTCTTCCACGGTAGCTTGTGTATTGTCGGTAATAAGAATTTCTTCTTCTTTGATAGTTTCTTCTTTTTCCGGAGCGACTTCGGCTGTGATCACAACATTGTCTCCAGACTTGGATCCAATAGTGAGACCACTTGCTTCTTCTTTCTCATGTGCAGAGTCAGCATATTCCTTTGCCAAAATTGCATACTGATCCGGGGTAAGCTTGGTGTTGGGGCTCCGCTCTATTTCATGCCCCTTTTCAGACAAGAATTCAACCACGGTATCAATACCGACGTTGAGCTTTCTTGCTGCCTGATTGAGTCTTATCATTTTACCTTCAGCCATAGTCAATTAAAAAGTATTCTTCTGATTTTAATAATCAGTTATTGTTCAAATTCTTGTTTTAAGACACCCAATACGTTGTTGATGGTCTCTTCTTCCAAATCAGTTCTTCTGAGTAATTCTTCAGTAGAAAGTGACAATACACTTTTTGCTGTATCCAAACCAATTTTTCTCAATTCGTCGATTACCCAGTCTTCGATTTCATCAGTAAATTCTGCCAACGCCACGTCTTCTTCTTCTAGCCCGTCTAATTCTCTGAAGACATCAATCTCCATATCCACCAGCCTGCTCGCCAACTTAATATTTTGTCCACCTTTTCCAATGGCCAAAGACACCTGATCAGGTTTGAGATAAACAGAAACTCTCTTATTTTCCTCTTCTATTTTGATGCTTGTAATCTTTGCAGGACTCAGTGCTCTCGTGATATACAAATCCATATTGTCTGTGAAGTTAATCACATCAATGTTTTCGTTTTGTAATTCACGTACAATACTGTGAATTCTAGACCCCTTCATACCTACGCATGCTCCTACAGGATCAATTCTGTCATCGTAAGATTCTACTGCTACTTTGGCTCTCTCTCCTGGTTCACGAACGACCTTTTTGATAGTAATCAACCCGTCGTATACTTCAGGCACTTCGCTTTCAAAAAGTCTTTCAAGGAACGTAGGAGAGATTCTTGAAAGAATGATTCTTGGATTACCATTGACGATCTCTACGCGATCCACGATGGCTCTGACTGAATCGCCTTTTCTGTATCTGTCTTTGCCAATTTGTTCAGATTTAGGAATCGTTAATTCGTTTCCTTCGCCATCAATTAGCAATACTTCTCTACTCAAAGTTTGATAAACCTCGCCGTTGATTATCTCGCCAACCAGGTCTTTATACTTTTGGAATAAGATATCTTTTTCAAGGTCTTTGATCTTTTGAATCAAAGTCTGACGTGCTGTCATAACCATTCTCCTGCCAAAATCTAGAAGTTTTACCTCTTCAGCTACTTCTTCTCCGATTTCAAAATCGGGTTCTATCTTTCTGGCATCTGTCAGACTGATCTTGTCATGATCCCAAATGTCTTCTGAATTGTCATCCACAATCTCTCTAAACCTCCAGATTTCAAGGTCACCTTTGTCCGCGTTGATAATGATGTCAAAATTGTCATCATATTCAAACTTCTTTCGGATCATGGTTTTGAATACATCTTCGAGTATTCTTATCATGGTAGGACGGTCTACATTTTTGCTTTTTGCAAAATCCGAAAACGACTCTATTAATACAGAACTATCCATTTTATTATTTGAATGAAACTAGAACAATAGTTTTATTTATATCTTCAAAATTTATGACTTTGGTTTCGGTGGTTTTCTTCTTTTTATCAATGACTATTTCTAGTTCTACTGAAGATTCCGTCACCTTTTTCAACTGACCTTCCATAAGGGTCTGGTCGTTCAATGTCACTTTTATCATCTTGCCAATGTTCTTGACATATTGCCTGTTCAGTTTGAGCGGATGATCCAGCCCGGCTGAAGAGACTTCTAAGGTCAAAGGTTCGCTCAATTCGATTTCTTCATCAATAAAGTGAGAGACCTCACGGCTTACCTTGGCACACTGTTCGATAGAAATTCCCTGATCACCATCAAGTAGTACAATGACCTTTCCACTTCGGTCATTTCCTTTTTTGATAATATCGACCAAAAACAAGTCCTCTTGCTCTGATATGACATTTTCTACTACCGTTTGTATTTTATCTACTATGCTTTCAGTCACAATTTCTACCATAAAAGAAGGGGACTCAAGTCCCCTCATTCCTGAAATCTATATTTCGAATGCAAATTTAGACTAATAATCTGTCAAAACAAATATTTGAATCGATAATGAGGCTAGTAAGTCTACCCCAAAAAAGAAATTAAAACGCCTGCCGCAACGGCCGACCCAATCACACCTGAGATGTTGCTGGCCATAGCGTATTGTAGTAGATGGTTTGACGAATCATGCTTGAGAGCAATCTCATTTGCTACACGTGATGCCATAGGTACAGCGGATAGCCCAGTAGCGCCTATTAATGGATTGATTTTCTTTTTGGCAAATAAATTATAAAGTTTGACGGCGAAGATACCTCCGGCAATAGAGATCGCAAAGGCGATAAAACCACCTACGACAATCATTAGGGTTTCTACATTTAGAAAGGCCTTAGCTGTCATTGTGGCCCCTACGGACAACCCTAAAAATATTGTAGCTGCATTCATGATTGAGCTGGAAGCTGCGTCAAAAAGTCTGGAGGTGTTACTACCGATTTCTTTTACCAGATTACCAAATAAAAGCATGCCAACTAATGGAACGGAAGAAGGAACCATGATAGCTACAATAGTACCTAGAGCAATAGGAAATAATATTTTTACGGCCTGTAGATTTTGGATTGGCTTTCCTGAAGGAAACAACTTATCCTGTTTTTTCATGTTAATTTGGAGCTCACTTTTGCTCATGGTGAATCGAACGACAAAAGGAATGATTACAGGAACCAAAGCCATATAGGAGTAGGCTGCAATTGCGATTGGCCCTAGTAAATGAGGGGCTAACTTGATTGTGGTATAGATGGCGGTTGGACCATCAGCACCGCCAATAATTCCTAAAGAGGCCGCCTCTTTAGGAGTAAACCCCATGAGAATGGCGGCAATCAATACCGAAAAAATACCTATCTGTGCAGCTGCACCAAAAAAGGCCAGTCGTAGATTACGGAGCATAGGGCCAAAGTCAGTAAGAGCACCTACTCCCATAAAAATAATTGGGGGAAGAAAACCGGTTTTAATCAGGGCATAATAGAGAAAATTCATGATCCCATGATGTTTGGCTATTTCCAAAAGGTTTTGGCCATCCTCAATTTTTACAACACCCATTTCCCCCCCAGGAAAGTTGGCAAGAAGAACACCAAACGCTATAGGCACAAGAAGTAAAGGTTCGTACTCTTTTTTAATGCCTAGATAAAGTAACCCAAAGGCTACTAAAATCATCAGAATATTCTCTGGTTGGGCTGCCAAATCTCCAATGGCAGTCATTTCATATACTTTGCGAAGTAGTTCCATTCAGATAGTCTTTAGTTCAATTTGAATAAGACATCATCATCGAAAATGTCCTCACCATCTTTGATACATACTTCAGCGATTGTCCCACTTTGATCCGCTTTGACTGCATTCACTACCTTCATCGCTTCAATGTAGCAAATGACATCTCCTTCACTAATTGTATCCCCTACCTTTTTTGCCGTTTCTGAGGAATCTTTGGTCAGGAATACCTTGCCTTCAAGTGGTGCAAGAATTTCTTTCACTACACCATTGGAAGATGAGACTGGGGTAGCGGCATTTTGTGAGTCGTCTGCCGATTGACCACCATCATAGGAAATGTTTACGTTGAATTTTTCTCCGTTAACATCAACCTGAATAGACTTTGGGCCTAAGTCCCAGCCGTCATTACCATTAGCGACAGCAGAGGTTGGTGTTTGTGCTTTTGTCTTTTTGCCTGCTAAATCAGCTTCAAAATCTGCCTTGGCTTTTCCTGATTTGTAATCAATGTATTGTTGTGGATGAAGTGCATATTCTAATAACTCTTCATCATCTTGGCCAGTTTCCCAGCCTTTTTCAGCCATTTCTTTTCTTAGATCGTCTAAACAATCCGGAACTAACTCTGCTGGATCTCCTTCAAAAAATTCTCTTCCCTGCTCTTTGGCCAAATCTTTAAGTTCGGTACTGACCTCACCCGGCAGGCGGCCAGATTTACCAAGCATCATATCCCAAGTGTTGTCATCGAGTAAAGACCATCTTTCTTTACCTTTTTCCATTTGCATGACATTGACGAGTGCGGCATTTTTTACATATTGACTATATGGTGTTACCAGTGGAGGATACCCCATCATTGGCCACACATGTTGTACCTCATCAAACAACTTGATAAGCAGATCATCCTGTGTCAACTGTGGTTTGTTGTTTTTCTCCATCCATTTGTTGAGACTTTTGAGGTTATTCTCCAGATCAGCCATCAAGCTTCCCATCATTCCGCCAGGTAAGCCAGGAGCAATGAGCAAGGAATTCATCAATCGATTTTTGGGATTGATATAATAACCCAAGAAATCATCAATGAACTCCTGTGTCAGCGTTCGAACCTGCATATAGGCTTTCATATTGATGTCAGGCAGAGAATATCCAGCATCCTTTAATACTTCATGCACGGTAAGAAGGTCAGCATGCACAGTTCCCCAGGACAATGGTTCGACGGCTACGTCAACTATGTCTGCGCCTGCTCGAACGGCTTCCAAAGAGGAAGTTACTGAAAACCCCGGTCCGGAATGACCGTGATATTGCACTAAAATGTCGGGCTTAATTTCTTTAATACCGGCTACAATTTTCCCTAAAGAAACTGGACGGCCAATCCCGGCCATGTCCTTAATGCATATCTCTTCTGCTCCTAGGTTAATTAGCTCTTCGGCCTTACTGATGTAATAATCTACCGTGTGGATTTTGGAATAGGTAATACACAAACAGGTTTGGGAAATCATTCCTCCGGCTTTGGCATACTCAATGGACTTCTGGAGATTACGAGCATCGTTTAATCCGTCGAAGGAGCGGGAAATGTCAGTGCCTTGAAGTTTTTTTACTTTGAACATCAATTCCCGAACGTCATTGGAGACTGGATACATTCGAAGGGCATTTAGTCCCCTTTCTAACATCTGGGTTTGAATACCTGCATCATTGAACGGCTGTGTCCAGGCACGATTCGACACATTGGGATTCTCTCCATACAACAAGTTGATCTGCTCGAATCCCCCTCCGTTGGTTTCTACCCTTTTAAAGCATCCCATATCAATGATGGGCTCAGCTACTCTGGTCAATTGATCAACCCGTGGCATGTATTTGCCTGATGATTGCCACATGTCTCGATATACTAAGCACAATCCTATCTCTCTTCCCATGATACTATTTGATTTTGTTGATGCTAGTGACTTTTCCTTTACCCTTTGTGAAAATTTCAATTGCGGATGTAATGGCCGCAATTTTGGTTGGTGCGATTTCTGTAGCTTTTGAGGTATGGTCTGCAGATGCTTCCACCATTGGAACATAATGATTGACGAAGCGTATTAATAGCTTTCCTACTATAACTACACAAAGTAGAACGATGAATACGGTAATCATACCGACTCCCATGAGTAAGAAAGCTGTGCGCAGTTCGTCTGTCATAAAATTTCTAGCGTATTGTAATTAACTTAATTGCAACTTAAATAATATTGTAGAAACCGATAGAATTCGTATGAAAAATATTGAAACCGAAATATTAATAGATGCGCCCATTGAGGTAGTATGGCGCACGCTTATGAACTTCGAAAACTATCGACACTGGAATCCATTCCTTACCATAGAGGGAGAAGCAATTCTTGGTAATAAACTGGATGTCATCATTAGTATGGAAGGTAAACGAAACTTCTTTAAACCCAAGGTAGTGGCATTTGAAGAAGGCCGGCGCTTCGAATGGACGGGCAAACTGATCTTAAAAGGACTTTTCGCAGGTAATCATTATTTTAAGCTGGAACCCGTTACTGAATTTCAAACCAAATTTATTCACGGAGAAAACTTTACCGGATTGCTGAAAGGAGCAATTATGAAGAAAATCCAGGACAAAACCATTAAAGGGTTTGAGTCAATGAATGAGGCCATGAAAAAATATGCAGAGGAGCAGGTAATATAGTATGCATGCATAATTAAAATTGACAAGTGCTTGACTCCGGGGATCTGTTTTTTTATTTTTGAAAGTTCATTACTTCAAATTGAACCCTTAAATAATAGCTATGATCACTTACGCAGAAGCGGTTCTTTACATTATTCCTGTCTTTCTAGTGCTTATGTCTATCGAGTCGGCCTATGGGATATGGGTTAATAAAAATACCTTTAGAAGTTTTGATACCATCACTGGAATATCTTCGGGAATTACTAACTCCATCAAAGATCTACTTGGCCTCACATTGGTCATTATCGCATATTCCTGGTTATATGAAAAACTTGCGTTTATAGAAATAAAAAGTACTTTTTGGATCTACGCTATTGGTTTCATTGCTATCGACTTTTCTTCCTATTGGGTCCATCGTCTGCGTCATCATGTCAACTATTTTTGGAATGAGCATGTTGTGCATCACAGCAGTGAAGAATTCAACATGGCATGTGCGTTGCGTCAGAGCATATCGTCATTTTTTGGTATTTATTCTGTGCTTTTGATTCCTGCGGCATTATTGGGAGTACCCCCACAAGTCATGGCAACGATAGCTCCGCTCCATCTGTTTTTACAGTTTTGGTACCACACCCGACATATTGGGAAACTTGGTTTTTTAGAATACATCATAGTAACGCCTTCACAGCATCGTGTTCATCATGCTATTAATCCGATTTATCTCGACAAGAATTTGGCAGCTATATTTTGTGTTTGGGATAGGGCCTTTGGTACTTTTCAGGAAGAATTGGATGATGAGCCTTGCGTATATGGCGTAAAGAAAGCGCCCCTTACCTGGAATCCAATATTGATCAATTTCCAACATTTGTGGTTGCTGATTAAGGACGCATGGAGAACCGATAATTGGTGGGATAAATTGAGAATCTGGTTTATGCCATTGGGATGGAGGCCGGAAGATATCAGAGATAAATACCCGATTGATTACATCGTCGATCCAAAAGATCAAATTAAATATGATACTCAAGCTTCTTCCTGGTTACATATTTGGTCATGGTTTCAGTTAGGTATGACTCACGCATTCCTAATCTTTATGCTGATCAATTTTGTTGAGATCGGTTTTCCCTTGCTTTTTGCTTATGGCGCTTTCCTTTATCTCCACATTTACAGCTCTACCTCCTTGATGGATTTGGATAAATCGGCCGTTTTGATTGAGTCTGCTAAGTGCTTGGGTGGTGTTTATTGGATTCTTGAGTCTGGAGACTGGTTTGGACTTAACGCTTATTGGTCATTTGGTTCTGTACTGATCATAGGTTATTTGGCTTTTTCGTTTTTAGCTACCCTTGGATTTTCGATTTGGGAGTTTAAAACAACTGATCAGATGGTGACAGCCGAGAATTGAAAAAACCACCAAGTGAATCTTGGTGGTTCCTATTTTTTTTTAATACTTAAAATTAGCTCTTGGAAGCCACCCAGTCATTGACCATCGTTTCCAGCAGGTCCAACGGAACAGCACCACTAGTCAACACAACATCGTGGAATTCACGAATGTCGAATTTTTCACCTAGTCTGGTTTTAGCCCCTTCTCTCAGCTCTAGAATTTTTAACATCCCTATTTTGTAAGCTGTTGCCTGAGATGGCATAATGATGTGACGCTCTACCATTCTCACACATTCTCGCTCTGAGCCGGAGGTATTTTCCTGATAGTAGGCGATACCATCTTCACGTGTCCATTTCTTGCCGTGAATTCCTGTATCTACTACCAATCTACATGCTCTCCAAAGCTCCATTGCCAATCTGCCATAATCAGAGTACGGATTTTCGTAGAGCCCCATTTCTTTTGGTATGTATTCGCAGTACAATCCCCAACCTTCAGTATATGCTGTATATCTCGAATATTTCCTGAATTTGGGAAGTCCTTCGAGCTCTTGGGAGATAGATAGTTGCATATGGTGTCCTGGTATACCTTCATGATAGGCTAGAGCCTCCATTTCAAATTTCGGCATGTTCTTCGAATCAGCAAGGTTGGCATAGTAGGTGCCCGGTCTAGTTCCATCAGGAGCAGGTCTTTGGTAGAATGCTTTTCCAGCTGACTGTTCGCGAAATGCTTCCACGCGCTTCACAACCATGTCTGCTTTTGGTTTGGTTAAAAATAATTCGCCCAATCGATTTTTCATGTTATTTATGATGGACGTAGCACTATCCATATAAGCTATTTTTCCGTTGTCGGTGTTTGGATAATAAAACTGATCGTCGGTCTTTAGGAATTCAAAGAAATCTTGTAATTCTGCTTCAAATCCTACTTTTTTCATGATTTCCCTCATTTCGTCATGAATACGAGCAACCTCCTTCAGGCCAATCTCATGAATTTCATCTGAGGTCAAATCTGTGGTCGTTGTATTTTTCAGTGCTTGACTGAAGAAAGCCACGCCGTCAGGAAATTTCCAGGCACCGTCATCTGTTGTTGCTCTTTTTTCTTGTTCGGATAAGAAGAAAATGAGTCCTTGATAGGCCGGCTTTACACTGCCTATCAAGGCTTCATTGGCTTGGCTTAACAGTTCTTCTTTTTCGTTTTGGTCTAAGTTATCCAACCTACTCAATTTCCCTGAAAAATCTGCCAACAGCGTACTTGGTTCGCCGCCTGTAAATGGAGCGCCCTTCAAAAGGTTCTTAGAGTCAGAAATAACTCTCGGAAAAACGAATTTTGGAGGCACAATGCCTTTCTCTTCTCTTGTCTTGAGATTTACAATGAGTTGATCAAATACTGGCTTCAATTTATTTAAACGAGAAATATAGGCTTCTGCATCGACCCTGTTTGTAATCTGATGCATGTTGATCAAAAATGCTGGCTTTCCAGAATGCATGCCAAACATTTGATTTACTGGGTAATTGTAATGCCTGTATTTGAAGTTGTTGATTTCTTTCTCAGCTGATGCTACAAATAGATCGTAACTTACCTTTGTGTTTTCGTCAAGTGCATTGTAGTTGATCGAATCTTTGATCCATTGCAATTCTTGTTTTGTAATTTCTAATTCAGTTTTTGCATTTTCATCAGAATAGTTGTCCCATTTATCTTGGTTCGTTTTGATGCCAAGCTGTGTTTGAAATTCAGGGCTTCTGTCTAATCCTTCGTTGAATGACTTTTCGAAGAAATCGTTTGTTTTTTTTGATTCAGCTGCCATCTCTTCAGCAGTGTAGCTGATTTTCTTGCTCTCGGGAGTGCAGGCAGCGAGAATGGCTAAAATAAAGAGTAGTGAATTTTTGACTAGATTCATTTTTTTAATTTTGGTTTAACGCGATGCAATTTATATCAATTACTAGTTAATGAGATGACTGCTGGTCAAATTGCCGCCTTTTTGTAGGGGCAAGCACATTTTTAGTTGACTTAATAAAAAACTTCCAGACCAATGAAACAATTAAACTTGGTGCTTCTATTTCTATGTTATGCAAACTGCCTGATCGCTCAGGACGATTTTGAGATTCCGAAAGGTGAGTTTTGGATAGGTCTTCAGTTTGCAGTTCCGGTAGGAACGTTTGCTGATAAAATAGATCGAAATTTGGGATATGGTGGTAATCTGGGTGGTGTTTGGAACCCATCGAAAGTGAGCAATTTTTTCCAAATAGGTCTTGATTTAGGAATTAATTACATGGGCAAGGATAAGCAAGAAATTGGGGGAGTACCGATGAAAACCACTAATACGCTGATCACGACACATTTGGTTACTCGCCTTAGGGTGCAGACAGAGTCGGCTATAAAACCTTACGTGGATTTGTTAGGCGGAGGTAAGTTTATATCCACAACTACAAAGTATAACAATGACCTGTTTGATACACTTTTGGAAATAGAGGATAAATCAGTATTTGCGGATCAGACTAACGGAGTTTGGAGTTATGGAATGGGCTTGGGATTTTCTATTAGAAAGCAGAGATTTGGAGCGGACCTGAGAGTACTTTATCTCGCCAGTGGACCAATAGAGTACATTTCACCAGAACACCTAAAACAAGATGATGAAGGGGCGTTTTACTATGAATCCACCAAAATAAGTAGAACGCATATGGTCTTTCCACAATTGAGTGTCAGTTTCGATCTTTAGAATTGATATTTAATTGGTTTTGTTAGTTTCATCTACTCATTTGATATTTAATAATCTCATGGATTCCGTGTAATTTCGGGACTCAATTATCATCATTCAATAAATGAAAAAAATAGCCTTTGTTACTGGAGCAACCTCCGGAATTGGCGAAGCCATTGCCAAAGCGCTCGCTGCTGATCATTCCGTAGTTATCTGCGGACGAAGAAAAGAAAGATTAGAAAAGTTGGCTAACGAACTCAGGCTAAATACTGAGGTTTTCGAGTTGTCCTTTGATGTGTCGGATTCAGCAGCGGTAAACGCGGCAATCGAATCATTGCCCAAAGAATGGCAGGATATTGAGGTATTAATTAATAATGCCGGGAATGCGCATGGCCGAGCTCCTATTCATCAAGGGGATCTTGCCGATTGGGATGCTATGATCGATTCAAACTTGAAAGGATTGCTATATGTCACCCGAGCTATTTCACCCCGAATGGTTGAAAGAAAATCTGGGGATATTATTAATATTGGCTCGATTGCTGGCAAAGAAGTTTACCCCGAGGGTAATGTATACTGTGCCTCCAAATTTGGTGTAGATGCCGCTACCAATGGTATGCGAATGGATTTAAATCCTTATGGCATACGTGTTGTCGGTATTCACCCAGGCTTGGTAGAAACAGAATTTTCAATGGTTCGATTCAAAGGTGATGAAGGCAAAAGTGAGAGTGTTTATAGAGGAATTACTCCACTCTATGCCAAAGATATTGCTGAAACGGTAAAGTTTGTTATAGACAGGCCACCGCATGTTACCCTGGCAGACATTACCATTTTCCCAACTGCTCAAGCCAGTAGCACCATGGTCCATCGACAATCTTAAGCTTATGATGAACTGGAAAAATCTGATGTCATCTGCTCGTCTGGGAGACCCGAAAGGGAGTAAGAATGCTAATCCACTCAGGAGCGACTTCGAGATAGACTATGACCGAATTATTTTTAGCAGACCATTTAGAAATCTGCAGGACAAAACCCAGGTATTTCCATTGCCTGATCAGGATTTTGTACATACCAGACTGACTCATAGCCTGGAAGTATCAAGTGTAGGTAAGTCTTTAGGAAAAAATGTTGGAGCTACTGTCATTGAAAAAAATCCAGAATTAGGCCATTTGTCTCCACATGACTTTGGAGCGGTAGTTGGAGCTGCTGCTCTTGCGCATGACGTGGGCAACCCCCCTTTTGGTCATTCCGGCGAGCAGGCCATTTCAGACTATTTTTTGTTCAGCGATAAGGCAAGAAAAATCAAGGCAACGGTTTCAGATCAGGAATGGGACGACCTGACTCGCTTTGAAGGTAACGCACAGGGATTTCGACTACTTACTAAAAATCAGAAGCAAGGCCTACGGCTGACCTATGCAACGTTAGCAGCTTTTACTAAATATCCATGTTCCTCGAGTTTAAGCGCGAGAGAAAAGTCCAGAAAAAGTCAAAAGAAATACGGATACTTTCAAGCCGACGAATCTTCCTTTTCGGAAATGGCAGAACATTTGGGATTAATGGCGTTATCTAAAAAAGAACTTGTTTTTGCTCGTCATCCATTGGCATTTTTAGTCGAAGCCGCCGACGATATTTGCTACAGCATCATCGATCTGGAAGACAGTTTTGGTTTGGGTTTGGTGACTTTTGAAGAGACCCGTGATTTTCTGGCCGAGATATTAGGTGACAGCTATTACCCGGACAAATTGGAAAATATAGCCAGTGATAAAGAGAAAATAGGTGTATTACGAGCTGTGGCCATCAATACATTGGTTCATCAGGCATCACAGGTATTCATGGCGAATGAAAAGGATATATTGGGCGGCAAGTTTGATCAGGCACTCACCGATCTGATCCCTGCGGCACCAACGCTAGAAAAACTCGGTTCGTTTTCAGTTAAAAGGATATACCAAAGCAGGCAAGTACTGGAAAAAGAAGCTGCAGGATTTGAGATTATAGATGGCTTGTTAACAGCATTTATGGAGGCCACATTCTGTAAATTTTATGCTAAAGAAAGGTACTCTGGCAGGCACAGGAGTTTCTATCGGTTGTTGCCAGTAGATGTCCAGTTCAAGTTGGATTGGGCAAAAAGCCCATATGAATCTGCCCTTGAAATCACTGACTATATTTCAGGAATGACAGACAGCTCTGCTGTAAAACAATTTAAAATATTGACAGGGATTAATCTGGGATAAGCTATGGTCAATTGTTATCTTTCATAAAAATAGGCGAACATGAATAAAGATTGGCAATTGCTTACATTTCCTGATGTCACGGAGCTTATTCAGACACGCAAGCAATTTCACCAAGCCATTCAAAATGTAGCAGCTGTGGGCAGATCATTTTTGCCAGCAAGTGCCGAAGACGAAAATGCGAATTTGGAATGGGATTTCAACTTGCAAAGACTAGTCGGACGATGGGTCGAAGCGGACATAAAATTCCGTTCTTCGATAAGTCTCAAGCGGTTTGAAGTGTATCTGGTTGATGAAAATCTCAACACCATTTCTTCCATATCCATGCAGGATGCAAGACAAACTGACGTCATGGTCTGGCTGGAACACGAGCTTAGCCATTTAGGAGCAGACTTTTCTAAAATCAACCTCTCTTATCCTTATATAATTCCTGAATATCCTACGGCGAAAAAGGAGCCATTTCATATCGATAACGAGATCGCTTCTCAAGAATTAAGCAGATTGTATAATAATACAGCTTATTTGCTCAGGCAGATTTTAAAGGAAGAAGAAAAAGTTTCAGAGATCAAGTGCTGGCCTCATCATTTTGACATTGCAGCAAGGATTACGCTGCTGGATACAGGCGACCCAGAGACTTCGAGGAGTATCAACATAGGAATGTCACCTGGAGATAAGTATTATAATGAGCCATATTTTTATTGTTCACCTTGGCCATATCCAACGAAAAACCTCATTGACCTAAATCCTGTAAAAGCCCATTGGCATGAGGATGAGTGGGTTGGAGCAGTCTTGCCATTTACCCAACTATCGGCATGTAACCTGATACAAGATCAGCGTGGGGTAGTCAGGAAATTTTATCAAACCGCATTAAAATTTCTAAAGGAAGTTCTTTAAGATGGATATTCACGAACCATTTAGATTACCGTGCGGTGCTGTACTCAAAAATCGATTGGCAAAAGCTGCAATGACTGAGCGGTTTAGTAATAAGGATCTTAAACCAAATCAAAAACATTTCACACTTTATGGACAGTGGGCCGGAAGTGGGACGGGTTTATTGATTACCGGAAATGTAATGCTGGAGCGTAGCCATCTGGAATCTGCGGGTAATGTGATGGCAGATAAGTCCTTTATGGCGGAATTTAAACAGTGGGCATCTGCCGCAACGTCTAACAATAACCATTGCTGGGTGCAAATCTCACATAGTGGCAGACAGACGTCTATTTTCAATAATCTGCGTCCGGTTTCTGCCTCAAATATTAAATTGAACAAACTAGGTTTTTTTGCCAGGCCGAGGCCATTGCGGGACCAGGAGATAACAGCGCTCATTGAAAAGTTTGCTGGTGCTGCCAAATTAAGCAAGAATGCTGGGTTTACGGGTGTTCAAATACATGCAGCTCACGGATATCTCATCAATCAGTTTTTATCTCCAATTACCAACAAGAGAAAGGACAACTGGGGAGGCAAACTGGTAAACAGAACCAGATTTTTATTTGAAATTATTAAAGCTACCAGAACTGCGGTGGGGGTAGGTTTCCCTATTGGAGTGAAACTCAATTCTTCTGACTTTCAAAAGGGTGGGTTTAGTGAAGAGGAGTCTTTGTGGGTGATTGATAAACTAGAGGGACTTGGTGTGGATCTGTTGGAAATTTCAGGAGGTACCTACGAAAATGCCGAGTTTCTTCTTGCAGGTAACGTCAGACAATCTACGCTAAAAAGAGAAGCCTATTTTCTCGATTTTGCTGAGAAAGTAAAAAAAGAGAGCGCTATCCCTTTGATGGTCACGGGAGGTATACGTTCTCTGGATTTTTGCAACAGGGCTTTAACCGAGGGGTTGTTGGATGTAGTAGGCATGGCCAGACCCTTTTTACTTTATGATGATTTTGGTTCCAGATTTTTGGCGGGAAAGCTGAAACCGAAGGAGCTCCAAATTAGAACGGGCATCAAGGCATTTGAAGATATGGCGGAGGCCGGTTTTTATAATTTACAGTTGGGTTTATTGGGTAAGGGAAAGCCTGTTGACCTTTCCTATTCTGCATCTAGATCTGCTTTCCACCTTGTCAAACACGAATTTGTAAAAGCTATCCAGAATAAACTTTGATCAGGTTTTGGTGTCTAATGTTGTAACTTTATCCAAACCGTACCTGATGAAACAACAGAAAAAGCTCAGCGTCGTTTTTTATTACTTACTAGGAGCCTTCATAATTATGTGTAACAGCTGTGCTACACGTAGTACAGTAGACTCTTCTGAGGTATATTTAAAAGGTCCGGTTGTTTCTTGCGGACATTTGACTATTTACCAGGTCAGCGAAGACAATAAATCATACATACAAATCATTATAGACACAGAAAAAATAGAATTGGATCGTGAGAACATCTGGACGATACCTTCTGATAATGCTTACGTGACCGTAAGGCTCAGAAAATTTGAAGAGGAGATTGTTTCTCGACTTTGTAATGATGTAAATGTTCGGAGAAACAAACCAGCGATAGCGCTTCTCGCTACTCTTGGTACATTGACCCTTAGCATGACAGAAGCTGAATGGATAAATTACAAAAAAGGCAAGAGGTATAAAGTAGACCTAAAGTCCCCAGGAATGAAATTTGATGATGAATCTACCTATGGTCTAAATATTTCTCAAGCAACTGTAGGATGGTTGCCCGGCTGACCTAAAAATATACTGATGAAATTATTGTTCTCAACTTTATTATTGTTTTCTATTTTATTTCCTTCACAGGGACAGGAATTATTACCCTGTGGTACCAAGCCAACTCAAAAGCAAATAAACAGGATAAATCAGAGAATGCGAGAGCGATCAAGTAGTAAAATGCTTGCCGCAGCAACTTCTAACGTGGCAATTTCTGCTCATATACTGAGACAATCTGATGGCACTGGAGGACTAAGCGAGACGGATTTTAATGATGCGTTGGCTACGTTGAATGGATTCTATGCCAATGCCAACTTGAACTTCTTTCTTCTTGGTGATATCCATTACATAGATGATAATCAGTATTTTAATTTTGATTCCAATGATGAATCAGTTTTAGGAGGAAGCAATGATGTAGAGAATACTATCAATATCTATTTTGCCAATTCAGTAGTAAGCGGAGAGGACCCACTATGTGGATATGCCTATTTTTCAGGCGGACCTGACCGTGTGATTATGGCCAACAGCTGTACCATTAATGGTAGTACGTTGCCACATGAAATAGGTCACTTCTTTAATTTGTATCATACGCATGGAACCACCAACAATGGGACTACAGATGAGCTAGTCGATGGTTCGAACTGCACTACAGCTGGCGACAATATTTGTGATACGCCTGCAGATCCTAATTTGAGCGGAGGAGTCGATAATAGCGTCGATTGCAATTATACCGGAACAGCGGTTGATGCCAATAATGATGTATATGTACCTGACACTGGAAACATCATGTCTTATGCACCAAAAAATTGTCGTGTGCACTTTAGTACTGAGCAATACAGCAATATTTCCGATACATATACTAATAATAGAAACTATCTGGTATCAAAGTCCTTGGCTGCCAATTTTGATGCAGATGTAACTAAAATATGTACGGGAAATACGATTACCTATCAGGATAAGTCCATTTCGCCTGGTACCTGGGCATGGGAATTTCCAGGAGGAATACCCGCTACTTCTGATTTGCAAAACCCACAAATAACTTACGCGTCGGCTGGTTCCTATAGTGTAACACTCACCATTAGTAATGATGCAGATGAATCGGATGTAAAAACGTTCACAGATTTTATCGTGGTTGAAGACCCTTCAGTAGACAAACTAGCTCAGCTGGAGGTGGGGTTTGAAACCAGTGAGAGTGTCCTGTACTCAATTGAGAATGAAGATAATGACGATACTTATGAAGTCAGTTCTGCGACCTCATCGTTAGGCAGTAAGTCACTGTTGATGGATTTCCTAAATTATGACAGAATAGGAGAAGAAGATTATCTGATTTTTGATGATATAGACTTATCTGAAGATAACTTATACAGATTGTCCTTTGATCGTGCTTATGCCTATTTCGATGAAGATTATAAGGATAGTTTGGTCATAGTCATTGCAGAATCCTGTTCCAATAAGTGGCAATTATTTCACGCATGGTCTGCAGAAGATTTGGCTACTGCTAAACCACATACACTTTCTTTTGTTCCTGAGAACTTTGAATGGATAAATGAACAAATACTTATTGAATTTGATCAATCTTGGGAAAGTGCTAGAGTGGCTTTCAAGGCCGTCAACGGTTATGGTAACAATCTATATTTAGACCAAATTAGCTTTGAACGCATAAATACTGATCTGGCTATTCAAAATATTGTTGTTGGTTGTACCTCGGCGGGAGCTGATGGAACGGCTGAAGTCATTGCTTCTGGCAGCGGTTCCCTCTCATATAGTTTGGACAATGAGTCTTACCAGGAAGAAAGTATTTTTGCTTCCTTAGAGGAAGGGGATCACAATTTGTACATCAAACAAGATGGAAATCTGGTGGCGACGGACGAATTCACCGTTTTCAGCACGGACGGCATTGAAGTAGAAATTTCTACTGATGAAAATGGAGATTTGATCGCTCTAAGCAACGCAACTAATTTTCAATGGTATTTTGAGGATGAGGAAGTGGATGATGTAAATGGTAGTACTCTCAACTTTCTGGGCGGTGGCACCTATTTTGTAGTAGCTACTACCGGACAGGGTTGTTCAGCAAAGTCCAAAGAACTCGTTATTCTAGAGTCAAACAATCTGGAAGATGAGTTAGTGATCTACCCAAACCCTGTAACTACACAAATCAACATTGAAGGACTCAATTTAGGAGCTACGACCTATGAAATTATGAACCTGACAGGGAAAAGAATTAAATCAGGAATCATTCTAAGTACAAATGTCATGAGCATTGATGCCGGACAACTTAAGGCTGGCATATACTTACTTCAAATCAATACAGAGCAAGGCAACATTCAGAGAAAGTTTCAGAAGAGGTAATTGCTCTGAGCCTTTCCACGAGAGTGGTTTAATTGTGTCGATACGTTAAATTGCAGCCTTTACTGATTCCGAATGAGCAATCCAAAGTACTCCATAATCATACCAGTTTTCAATCGTCCAGATGAGATGAAAGAAATGCTTGAAAGCTTGCAAAATCAAACGATAAAGCCGTTTGAGATTGTTCTTGTAGAGGATGGATCTACGCAGAAATCGGACTTTTTGGTAGATCAATTCAATTTGGAAATAAATTATTACTACAAGCCTAATACCGGGCCCGGAGATAGTCGAAATTTTGGTATGGGAAAGGCTAAGGGCAATTATTTCTTATTTTTTGATTCTGATTGTGTGTTGCCAGAAGACTACTTTAAAAATCTGGATATGGTTATTGATCTAACCAATCCTGATGCGTTTGGAGGGCCTGATACTGCACATTCGTCCTTTTCCAATGTGCAAAAGGCAATTAACTATGCAATGACGTCTTTTTTTACAACAGGCGGAATAAGAGGAGGCAAGAAGCAATTAGATAAATATCAGCCCAGAAGTTTTAATATGGGGCTAAAAAGAGAAGTATATGAGGCAGTGGGTGGATTTTCTGATATTCACCCCGGAGAGGATCCGGATTTGAGCTTTCGGATTATTAAAGCTGGATATAAAGTGTCTCTTATTCGCGAAGCAGTAGTGTTCCATAAGCGTAGAATAGATTTTGGTAAGTTTATGAAACAAGTTTATAAATTCGGTGTGGTACGAGTTATACTTAACCGCTGGTATCCGGATACGCGCAAACTTGTTTACTTCTTGCCTACTTTTTTTCTAGTGGGGGTCTTAGGCTTGGTATTATGGTCTGTGAAGATTTCTGTTTATGGATTGGTACCGTTGCTGGTTTATACAGCATTAATATTTATTGATGCCCTAAGAAATAACTCTTTATCAGTTGCACTACTTGCAGTTCCGGCTTCCCTTATTCAGTTACTTGCCTATGGATTTGGTTTTTTAAAATCACAGTTTCAATTGAATCTTCTCGGAAAAGCTGAACGTATGGCGTTTCCATCTTTCTTTTTTGACAAAAAATAAACCCCGACTAAAGCCGGGGTTCGTTTATTAACACTATTTCCTGCCGTCTACAGGATAAGCTATGAGAAAAAGGTTGCAAATTCAGTCATGGTTTTAAACCACCATGAGAGGTTCTCCTTTGGCTATGTTCAACTCACCAATTATCTTGGTCGCTAACACTTTGTCATCACCAGTAAACTCCATAAGTATAGTAAGAGCATCCCCTAGTTCACTATTCTTTTTCAAGGATTTAAATTCCCTTGAACTCCCGTACTCATACTTTTTGGTTACAGAATTATACCAAATAAGATGCATAGCCAATGTGTTAACGTTACAAATAAACCTAATTCTAAGTGTTCGAATCTGCCAGTTTTCTTTACTCAACTGCCAAGTTCAATGCTTGCATTAAAAACGAACCGCCTTAATACTAATGCAAAACACTTCGGTTTGTCCAATTTTTTCGATCTAAGACGCAATTCTTACGATGGATTGCGTATTTGCAATGTTTAATTGCTGTGTGATCTTATTGGCCAAATCATTCGAATCTTTGTCAAACTCCATAAGCACCGTATATGCTTTTGGGTTATTGGCTCTTTCAATCTCTATATTAAAAGCAGCCACATTTCCATATTTATATTCGTTTAGGTCAGGGTTGTACCAGATAAAATGCATATGCTTTTTAATTTAGTAATACCCCAAAGTAAGGTTATGTTGGATTTGCATTTCTGCCAAAAGAATTAACTAGACTGACAATATTTGCCCTCAAATGATGTCAGTATTTTGAAGAGGTTGGTATAAACTTTAAAAATCTGCCGCTAAGCTTTACATTTCTGACAGAAGTCATCATATAAAGGATTGTTGGTTATTCCTTGTTGAAATTGATAGTATCCACTACATACTGTCCTTTTATTTCTTTCAATAAAATGACTACGCGGTAAGCACCTGATTTGGCATTGTACATTCCGATATTATATTTAAGACCTTCCGGAGACGAACCTTTATGAATATAATCGAAACTTTCTACCTGATTCTGTTGAAAGAACTCACGAAGAACCGATTCTGCTTGAATCTTGCTATAATTAGCTCCGGAGTCATCAATTTTCAACTCTGTCACTTCATTGAAGTATTTGATCAACTCTTTTGCACTGCCAGTGTTGAGTGCAAGTTTGACATTTTCTGTCGTAGACTGTCCATGGCTCGAAAAAGCAATTAGGATTGTGATGATCAAAAGAAATGACTTTTTCATAGTAATGATTTTGTCTTATGGAAGCGAATATTATGCCAAGAACACTAAAAATATAGCATTTCTTAACGCATTCAAATTTTGATGATTGAAATAATCAATTTGAATTAAAGCACCAGGCCAACAATTTTGAAGCAAGTGCGTTATGAAAATAAAACTCAAAATCATGAAAATTCTACTTTGGCTCATCCTATTGGTTATTTGTTGGCCGTTGGCAATATTATTTTTGCTTATTTATCCGGTTATATGGTTGCTACTATTACCATTTAGATTGGTTGGTATTGCAGTCGACGGGGTATTTGCATTTATCAGAGCACTTTTTTTATTACCGTCCAGAATTCTTTCATAGTTTTTTTTGTACATCTAATAGGCAATAGCAGGAACTGGTTATTACCTACTAATTAATGCTGATTGGTCAAAACTCTCTTTTATGAAAAAATTTGAAAGATTCTTCTGCTATTGTTCAGGTGCGTCATTATCTATACTCAAACGATGTCCAACTGAAATCAGCAAGTTTGTTGGCGTTGGTGCCACTGTTTTTTTTACTGGTCTGTTGGCTGCTATTTCCTCAGCTTATGCACTATTTTTTGTTTTTGATGGCCTTGTATTATCTATTGGATTTGGAATTATATGGGGACTGATGATTTTTAATCTTGATAGGTTTATTGTTTTGAGTATGAGAAAGTCACATCACGGTAAAGGAGAGTACTTTCAGGCTCTGCCGAGGTTGGTTTTAGCGATTTTAATAGCCATTGTCATTTCAAAACCTCTAGAGTTGAAAATATTTGAAAAGGAAATTGCTACGGAATTATCATTGATAGAGCAGGAAGTCAAGCTAGAGAACGAAAGGTCCATTTCCATGCGATATGCCAGTCAGCTCGATTCCCTTAATAAAGAAAGAAAGACAATTGCTGAAGCTATCGCAAAGCAGCAAGATAAAAGAGATGAATTGCTTGACCTGGCTAGACAAGAGGCAGATGGTACTGGTGGTTCAGGTAAAGTCAACCCTGGACCGATTTACTTAATTAAAAAGAAAAATGCCGACCAGGCCGAGGACGAATTAGAGGCGTTAAAAAAGGTGAGTCAAAAAAAAACAAAGAACATCGAGGATAAAATCTCAACCCTATTGGATCTAAAGCAGCAAGAAATGGATTCATTGGTAATTTCGGACTTAAACGGTATTTCGTTTCAATTGACAGCTCTCGATCGTCTTGGAGAGAAATACCCAACAATTTTTTATGCGAATTTATTCATTATACTACTCTTCATTACACTGGAGATTTCTCCAATTTTATCGAAGTTGATTGCACCAAGAGGCCCTTATGACGACTTGCTGGAGGTTCACGAAAAGGCCTTTGAAAGCTACCGAAAGGAAAAAAAATACGCAACGAATAAGCGGTTTGAGAATTTGGTTATTAACCAAAGTTAGATTTTGTCATGGATATCAAAGACCAGTGAAAAATGGCTAAAACAAAATCATGTCGCGGCGATTGATCACTACAGATTATTTCATGCACTTAATTTAAAGGCCTTTTGGGATTATTGAGGTTGCGTTGCGACCAAAGTCTTGCCAACTAGGATTGGCACGATGTCATAATCACTTTGACGGACGCAGAATTCTATATCCTTAATTATGTTCAGTTTGCCCAATCGTTTTGCATGCGCGGAATTTTTAACCGTCTCAAAAAGGTTTCCCTTCACTGACTGATAATATTTAAGTGCAACATGTGCTGTATCACAAGCCAGTTCGTGACTGTCAGTTAATAATTCCACCAGAGCTCCTGCGAAAAGAGTATCTTCCATATTGGTCTTTCCCTTCCATCCTGCACAATGTATGATTACATCCTTATCCTGATGGGAAATATATTTCGCTAATGCATTGATATTAAGAAAGGCACCGATCAATACTTGATCGGCGGCTGTTGATTTAGTAATGGCCAAAGTGCCATTGGTCGTCGTGATCACAATGGACTCTCCTTTGATCTGCTCGGTCATGTAGTTGAAAGGAGAATTGTCTAATTCGAACCCCTCTACTGGTGCACCACCTCGCTCTGCAGCGCATAGAAAACCTTGGTCTAGATAAGACCTAGCCTCTTCGAGCGTTGCTACAGGAATTATTTCTTTGGCTTCATGGGCCAAGGCTGTAACCATGACAGATGTTGCTCTCAGAATATCTACAACTACAACTATTTTTCCTTCCAGATCATACAGATTGATTAGTTCAGGAGAGAGGCAAACGTCTATGTTTCTTTTCAATACTATTTTTTGTAAAGTGGTAATTTGGTGACAATCGCCTTAAGCGATTTATTTCTTACTTGAATAAAGATTTCCGAATCTGATTTGTGATGCCCCACTTTTACGTAGCCTAATCCAATTCCTACATTCATCGATGGGGACATAGTACCTGAGGTGACTTCGCCAATTATATTACCATCGGCATCCGCAATTTCATAATGACCTCTGGGAATTCCTTTGTCTTCCATGATGAATCCAACCAAGCGTTTATTGATTCCGTCTTCTTTTTGCTGAGCAAGATTCGCAGAGTTAGTAAAATCTTTAGTGAACTTTGTAACCCACCCCAATCCTGCTTCTAACGGAGAAGTAGTATCAGTGATGTCGTTGCCGTAGAGACAATATCCCATTTCCAATCTTAAGGTATCTCTTGCACCCAGGCCAATAGGCAAAATGCCAAATTCTTCACCAGCCTCGAATACCTTTTTCCAAACAGCTTCAGCATCCTTGTTTTTAATATAGAGTTCGAATCCTCCAGCTCCAGTATAACCGGTTGCAGATATGATCACATCATCAATGCCTGCCAACTGTCCTTCTACGAAGGTGTAAAACTTTATTTCTGATAGATTAACTTCAGTCAGTTTCTGTAGCGTTTCTACAGCTTTGGGGCCTTGGACCGCAAATAGTGAATATTCATCCGATATATTGGTCATTTTTACCCCATCGGTATTGTATTTCGAAATCCAATTCCAATCCTTTTCGATATTGGAGGCATTGACTACAAGAAAGTATTTTTCTTCCCCCATACGGTAGATAATCAAATCATCTACTATACCACCATCTTCGTTTGGTAAACATGAATATTGTGCCTGGCCGTCAACTAATTTAGAGGCATCATTGCTACTAACTCTTTGAATAAGGTCCAGGGCATTTGGTCCTTCGAGAAGGAATTCTCCCATATGGGAAACATCAAAAACACCAACACTTTCACGAACTTGATTGTGTTCTTCTTTGTCAGAAGTGTATCGCACTGGCATGTTGTATCCTGCAAATGGGACCATTTTTCCACCTAGAGATTCGTGGAGGTCGTTAAGGGCTATTTTCTTGGTATCCATGGTTGTTCAATTTTGGTCATGCCTGTTTATTAACAGACGCGCAAATGTAACTATAAGCCTTATAGAGCAAAAATATCTCTAGCTCAATTCAGGTAGAATTTCTCGAGAAATAAAAAGATGTCAAATTGATATTGATTTGGGTATGATAATTATCAATCCACCTTTTCTATCACCAGATTGTGATTGGTGTAGATGCAAATGTCAGCGGCAATGTTCAGACTTTCTTTCACCATCTCCTCTGCAGTTAGTTTATCTCCAGCATGTTTTTTTAGTGCAAGTGCTGCTGATTGGGCATACATACTGCCAGAGCCAATGACTGCGATGTCATTATCAGGCTCAAGCACATCTCCTGTTCCAGATACCACCAGAATTTCATCTTTGTCTGCGACTATCAACATCGCCTCCAACCTTCGTAGATAGCGGTCCATCCGCCAATCCTTAGCTAATTCAATGGCCGCTCTTTTCATATTACCTCCATAGGAGTTGAGCTTCTCATCCATACGTTCGAGAAGGGTAAAAGCATCCGCCGTAGAGCCTGCGAACCCGGTAACAATTTTTCCGTCTTGAAGTTTTCTTATTTTCTTCACGTTGCTTTTAGCAACTGTATTGCCAAGAGTTGCTTGCCCATCTGCTCCTATGGCTACCTGGCCATTATGTTTGATGGCGCAGACGGTAGTAGATTTTATTTTTGGGTATTTCGACATGCCTTATTTGTTTAAGGAAATTTCAAACGAATAAAAAAAGGAGAGGTTAGCCTCTCCTTCGATTTTGATTTTATATTAGAATTCTTACAGGGTCTTCGATGAAGCCCTTAAGTGTTTGTAAGAAGGCAGAGCCGACAGCACCATCCACAGTTCTGTGGTCACAAGTCAAGGTAATCTTCATGATATTGCCTGGAACTATTTCACCATTTCTTACTACTGGTGTTTGCTTGATGGCACCTACTGCCAAAATACAAGATTCCGGTGCGTTGATAATTGAAGTAAACTGTTCTATGCCAAACATTCCCAAATTTGATACAGTGAAAGTATTTCCTTGCATTTCTTCAAGTTGAATCTTTTTGGCTTTCGCCTTGGCACCAAAATCCTTAACCTCGGCAGAGATCTGAGCCAATGACTTGTTGTCAGCAAATTTAATCACAGGCACAACCAAGCCTTCGGGAGTTGCCATTGCTACGCCGATACTTATGTGATGATTTTTTCTAATACTATTTGTATCGCTGATCCAGTAGGTATTTACATCCGGATGCTTTCTCAAGGCTGCTGCTACCGCTTTGACTACAATATCGTTGAACGATATTTTGACTGGAGCCAATTCATTGATGCTTGCCCTGGCTTCGATGGTTTTGTCCATATCGATCTCCATTGTAAGATAGAAGTGAGGAGCACCAAACTGACTGGCTGTAACACCCTTGGCAATGGCTTTTCTCATCTGAGATGCCGGTATATCTTCATAGCTTTCTACTCCTACGGCCACAGCAGATGCACCTCCGCTAACGGGAGCAGCCGAAGGAACGAATGATTCTACGTCTCTTTTGATAATTCTTCCTCCATCGCCGGACCCTGGAATCTGTGCGAGGTCAAATCCTTTTTCTTTCGCTAAGCTTTTGGCCAACGGACTTGCTATGACTCTCCCGTTGGAAGAGGTTGTTGCAGGCGCAGCTGAAGTTACTGGTGCTGGCGTTGAGGCTTTTGGCGCGGCTGCTGGTTCTGCTTTAGTTTCTTTCTTTTCTTCAGGAGCCGGAGCAGCAGCATTGGCAACTTCTGCTTTCAGTAAGGTTTCAAAATCAGCTCCTTTTTCACCAATAATTGCAATGACGCCATCTACGGGTACTCCATTTCCAGCTTCTACCGCCTTATATAAAAGAACGCCATCGTCGTATGACTCGAGTTCCATGGTGGCCTTGTCAGTTTCAACTTCGGCCAGAATATCTCCCGATTTCACATCATCACCAACATTTTTAATCCATGAGGCAATTACACCTTCTTCCATGGTGTCGCTCATCTTAGGCATTTTGATGACTTGAGCGTTGATACCGGAAGTATCTATTTTTTCTGCACTTGGTGCACTAGCTTCCTGAACGGCAACTGGAGCTGCTTCTTCAACAGCCTTAGCTGCCGGAGCTGACAACCCAGCCAGTAGATCATCAATTTTCTCTCCCTTTTCACCGATGATGGCAATCACGCCGTCCACAGGCACGGCAGATTTTTCCGGTACTCCAATGTGAAGTAACACACCGTCGTCATACGATTCCAGTTCCATAGTGGCCTTATCGGTTTCTACCTCAGCCAAAATGTCTCCTGATTTCACTTCATCCCCTACTTTCTTTAGCCAAGACGCGATTACACCTTCTTCCATGGTGTCGCTCATCTTAGGCATCTTTATTACTTCCGCCATTGTTTTTGATTAATTGAAAATCGATTGGCTAAATTAGCTTGAAATAGAGGTTTAATCAAATTTATCTAATCTGAAAATTTCGACTGCGAACGGTATTTAGGCGAAAAAATATAGTTTTTGAAAAGAATGGCCTGTAATATTTTAAAATTTTAAATTTGAGTAAAAAAAACAAGTAGTTAATTTCAATGCCAATAATCCCATCTTCCGATTACCGTAGACCAAAATTGCTATTTAATCGACACCTTGAAACCATCATACCAGGAATTACGAGAAAAGTCAAGGATTTGCCCATATTTGAGACGATAAGAATAGATACGCCTGATCAGGATTTTCTAGACTTGGATTGGTACCGAGCCGACTCTGATCGGCTGCTTATTTTATCACATGGGTTGGAGGGGGACAGCCACCGGCCCTATATAGAGGGAATGGTTAAGAAATTTCATGGAGAAGGTTGGAATGTCATAGCCTGGAACTACAGAGGGTGTAGCGGAGAAATAAATAATACCCCACGGTTTTATCATAGTGGAGCCACCCAGGACTTAACGACCATGGTCGAATATGCTCTGACTTTAGGTATTCCGAATATCGCACTCGGAGGGTTTAGCCTGGGCGGAAATTTGACCCTAAAATATCTAGGAGAAAAAAGGAGGGATTCAAGAATCAAATCGGCTTTTGCTTTTTCTGTCCCAATCGATCTAAAAGGTTGTTGCCATGAAATTGACAAACCACACAATTTTGTTTATTGCAGAAGATTTTTAAAGTCTTTGAAGCTTAAGGGTATGGCTAAAAACAAAAAACTACCCGGCTCTGTGGATATAGATAAACTCATGAAAGTTGAAAATATGTACCAGTTTGATAATGTGGTGACAGCTCCTCTTCATGGATTTGAATCAGCTAACGATTACTATGCCAAGTGCAGTGCGAGAAATTTCATTGAGGGTATAGAAATCCCAACGCTTTTGGTCAATGCTTTGAATGATCCTTTTCTCTCAGAATCATGTTATGATCAAACAAAATTCAAAACTTCGAAAAATGTTTATTTTGAGATGCCTAAATTTGGTGGCCATGTGGGATTTTCTTCTTCGGGAAGTAATGGTACATTTTGGTCAGAAGACCGGGCATTTGATTTTATCAACCAGCAAGCATTAAGAATAGATTCATGATAGACAGGTACGCTATATACTCAGATTTTAAAGCCATCAACAGCCGATTTGGATTAGAAGGCGAGGAGTTTACCGTACCCAACTACAACGCGGCTCCTGCTCAGCAACTTCCAATTGTGACTAACGAAGCTAAGGGCAAAATTTCATTTTTATTCTGGGGAACCAATAAAGAGTGGTCAAATAACAAGAGCATTTCTCCTAAATTATTGACTTGCGAAAGAGATCAATTGATGTCTAAGACTACCCTGAAATTGGCACTGGAGCGTCACAGATGCCTGATACCGGTCAATGGATTTTATTTGTGGAAACAGTACAGCAAAAAGAGAAAAACGCCTCACTATTTTTATAATCCGTCTGAAACATTGTTTAGTCTGCCAGGCATATGGGAAGAAAATGAAGATATGGACGGAAACACACATTATACCTTCAAAATCATAGAAATTCCAAACTATATTAATTTGCCAGAGTTTGGTTCCAATATGCCGGCTGTGATTGCTAAGGATTTGGAGAAGAAATGGTTGGATGGTTATTCTACGCTAGAGGAACTTGTAGAAATACTACACAACACAGAAACCTTAGGTCAGATCAGCCATCATCCTGTATCACCACATATTACTAATGTGTCTAACAATGGAGCGGACCTTATTAAGCCCCAATCTTCTGTAGACCAATTGGGTAATTACACGCTATTTGAGTAGCAGTACGCTTCTTAGATACCCAATAATTTCTATTGCAGTTTTTAATCCATTTTTTTCTAAAAAAAACACTATCTTAATTATAGCATTTTGAGTGTAATAATTACTGAGCTATGGTTTTTGGAAAATGCAAAATAATATTTACGCTTACTTTTATTTCATCTGTTGCCCTGGGTCAGGGTCTGGAAAAACTAGAGAAGAGAGCACAGAAGCTTTTTTACACTGAGGAGCTTTCTGAGGCGGCGGACGTTTATCAAGAGATTTTGGATGTGGATGCTAAACATCGCATTGCCACATACAGACTTCAGATCTGTAAGTTACTTTTAAGTCCGGGTCAGTCATCAATAGATGATCTCCTACAGTACAAGAGCACCCAGGGTAAGCGAGATAAGTTTTACTACTATTGGTTAGGACGTGCCTACTTTCTCCAAAACCAGTTTAGAAAGGCTATTGAAAGCTGGAATAAATTTTTGACTGTTGATAAATACAAAAGCTCCATTATTATAGAAGAAACGCAGTATTTTCTAGATTGGGCGGCACGGGCAGAGACCCATCACAGCTTTCCCGAAAACTATGAAATAGAACAGCTTCCATCACCGATAAATTCCACTGCCACTGAATATAGTCCTGTATATTTTAATGAGAAAAAAGAATTGCTTTTCCTATCCTCGAGAGAATCTACCACAACCGACCAACCATTTAGTATCTACCACTCCATTCAAAAAGAGGGTCAGTGGAGCGCGCCAAGCGTGTTGAGTCAGTTTGGAAATTTTCAACAGGACAATGCAAACATTGAAGTGGTGAATAATTCCAGTAAGCTCTACTTATATCGAGGGGACAAAAAAGGACAATTGTTTGTGAGTACAGGGTCCGGTAATAAATGGGGTGTTCCCAAATCCTTGGATAGGGAGGTTTCTAGTTCAAAATTGGAATCTCATTTTTTTATTAATGAGCAGGAAAACAAAATTCTTTTTGCTCATAGAAAAAAAGGGAATACGGCAGATTTGGATATTTATGAATCGCATCTAAATCCCGCAAATAACAAATGGACCAAACCGGCACCACTATCACCTGTTCTTACTTCTGAGACTGACGAGGATTACCCCTATTTATCTGAAGATGGTAATACGCTCTATTTTAGCTCAAGAGGGTTCGGGTCTATTGGGGGCTACGACGTGTTCAAGTCAGAATTTGATCCTTCAAATCAAACATGGTCGGCTCCTCAATCACTTGGTTATCCAACCAATTCCATAGCAGATGATATCCACTTCAAAATTGATCCCTTGACTAATTCCGGATATTTTGTGTCTGACCGGCTGAGTGCCATGGGAAGTTTCGATATTTACTTCTTTCATGCTTCGGACAAGGTGTTGCTTGCCGGAACCGTGGTAGACGGTTCAGGTTTGCCGGCTGAAAATGTCGAAATTCATTTTTATCCTGCTCGTACCACCGGTCTTGAATTAAAGACCATGACCGACGCCGAGGGAAAATATGAAGTCAAAGTAGGAAGCTCAGATAAAATCAAAGTGGAGATCTTATTTCACGATGAATTGGTGCATCGCGAATCTATTCAAACCCCAGCTGCTAAAGTAACAGGAACACGGATTCGTAAGAATTTTCTTATCGATAAAGAAAAAGTTCCTGTTGAAGATATAGTTCACAATCCCGACCCTGAATTTTCCGACCTCGAAAATATTGGCAGCAAGTTCAGAGCAAGTAACAAGGCCTTAATTTCAAATATTTATTTTGGGTTCGAACAAATTGATTTGAGAGATGCCGAAATTCCCAAATTGGAGCCATTACTCAATGCTATGAAAGAAAATCCTGAGCTTCATATTGAAATTGCAGGACATACTGATGATATTGGGGATGGAATGACTAATCTTAGAATTTCTATACTTAGAGCCAGGTCTGTGGCCCGATATTTAACGGAACAAGGCATAAGTGAAAATCGTGTTGTAGCCAAAGGATATGGTTATGCTATTCCGTTGGCTACAAATGATCAGGAAAGAGAAGGTCGTGAACTGAACAGAAGAATTGAAGTTTTGGTCATTGAATAAACTAAGATTCTGAACCCAAAAATGATGAAGATATGAAAAGCACAAAAATTATCGGCATGGGACATTATGTGCCGGACAATGTGGTGACCAACCAGCAACTTGAGCCTCTAATGGATACCAATGATGCCTGGATTCAAGAAAGGACCGGCATTAAGGAAAGACGTCATATCGTCCCAGGCAGTGAAGATACGACATCAACAATGGCTACCAAGGCTGCTCATATGGCGATAGCAAATGCAGGTGTTCAGGTAGATGATATCGACTTTATTGTTTTTGCTACCTTGAGTCCGGATTATTACTTTCCCGGACCGGGTGTTATGCTTCAAAAGCAATTGGGCTTCAAAAAAGAGATTGGTGCAATTGACATTAGAAATCAATGCTCCGGATTCGTTTATGGGATTTCAGTAGCAGATCAGTTTATTAAAACTGGTATGTACAAAACGGTACTCGTGGTGGGTAGTGAAGTACACAGCGGAGGACTCGACTTCACCACACGAGGTCGAGGAGTATCGGTGATATTTGGAGATGGGGCGGGTGCAGCTATCCTGCAGGCTACGGACGAAAGCGAAAAAGGAATCTTGTCTACCCATTTACATTCAGAAGGGCAACATGCCGAAGAGCTTTCATTGATTGGCCCTTCAACCACGGACTGGGTGCCAAACTACATTAATCGTAATGACCCGGACGATATTCGCTACTATCCTTATATGAATGGGAACTTTGTTTTCAAGCATGCCGTAGTGCGATTTCAGCAAGTGATTCATGAAGCACTAGTTCAAAATGGATATGAGGCAGGCGATATAGATATGCTTATCCCTCACCAGGCCAACTTACGAATTAGCCAGTTTATTCAAAAACAAATGAAGCTTAGGGACGATCAGGTATTCAACAACATTCAGAAGTATGGAAATACCACGGCAGCTTCTATACCTTTAGCATTGAGCGAAGCGATACAAGAAGGTAAGGTAAAAGAAGGGGATTTGGTTTGTCTGGCAGCTTTCGGTAGTGGCTTTACCTGGGCTTCCGCACTGATCCGTTGGTAAAAATAATTTTGATTTAGGCATAACCTAGCACGTTAATTGTTTGCTTTGCGCCAAACGACTCTAGATTATATGCATTTGAAAAAATGTACATTCGTCTTGCTGGTAATTACTCTTGTACCATATATGGTCGAGGCTCAAAATTTTTATAAGGAAGTATCCACCGATTCTACTTTTTTAGAAAAAGGCAAGCTTGTCAATGGTGTACGCGAAGGCCAATGGACTTTCGAACGTAGAAAGGATGGAGCTGTTATCACTGGATTTTATACAAACGGTCAGCCGGACAGCGTTTGGTACAAGTTCTACAATTATGTGGCGGTAGAGGCGATCCTTCTTAAGGATGCAAAGAAAACGGGCCCTTACAAAACCTACGATAGATATGGAAAGATTGTCACGTCTTCCAATTTTGAAAATGACGTATTGAATGGTACTTATTTTGAATACTATGACAACGGGCAAGTAGGACTTTCCGGATTTTATGATCAGGGAAAGAAAGATAGTACATGGACGGAGTATTCTGCATTAGGCAATAAGAGTTTTGAACAGTTTTATTCGAACGATTTGCCAGTGGGTACCTGGAAGTACTATCATCCCAATGGTAGGGTAGCTCGGACTGAGTCCTACAAATCAGGTTTACTCAACGGCAGCGTTGAAGAATTCCATCAAAACAAGAATAAAACTCTTTCAGCGAATTATAAAAATGGGCTGCTAAATGGGAAGTACAACGAGTACTACAAGAATGGCTCTTTAAGTGTTGAAGGAAGCTACAAAAATAACCTGAAGACGAGCACCTGGGTCAGCATGTCACCAGATGGAGTGATGTTTTCAATTGGTGAGTACCTGGCCGGACTGAAGCAAGGACTTTGGAAATATTTTTACAAGTCAGGTGCAATCCAATCCGAGGGGAAGTACAAAAATGATTTGAAAGACAGTCAGTGGATTGATTATTATGAATCAGGAAAATTAAAATCTATTGGTTCATACATATCAGATTTAAGGAATGGACTTTGGGGACATTTCTATGAAAATGAGCAGTTGATTCAAGATGAAAATTGGAAACATGGACGTCTGATGGATGTAAGCGAGTACTTTTCGGAGCAGGGAGAAGTTTTGCCGAAAGGCTCTTTGGTGAAGGGGAATGGTACAAGAAACATCTATTTTGTCAATGGAGAATTGCAAATCAAGGAAACCTATCAAAATGGTTCACCACATGGTGCTTGGACAACGTATCACGACAATGGCAATCAAGCCTCTGAGGAGTTCTATGATAACGGCGAGCCTGCCGGGCGATGGAAATACTATAATCGTAAAGGCAAACTCAAAAGAACTAGGAGCTTTTGATCTTAATGAGCATTACGGTAGCAACAGACTGAGCCCGTTGTTTAGCCAACTCAGCTTTTTGTCCTGAAAAAAATTCATCCACTGTCTGACAAAAAACAGCTACCCATCGATCAAAATGCTCTTTTGTCATTGGCGATTTTTCATGCATCGCCAAATGTGGAGTTATCGGGTTACCCTTGTATTTGGCCTGATGAAAAAGAGTGGTTTCCCAGAAGTCTGCAATTTTTGGAATATGATGATCCAGGTCTAATGCTACTACCTCAGTAAAGAAATATCCGATAATTGGATCAACCATAATTTTCTTGTAAAACTGAAGAATTAGCTGATCAATGTCTTCCCTGGTTTGAATGTCCTTCATAGTCGTGAGATTGCCCAAAGTTAATCTCGAACTCTGGACAATCCATTCTAAACCACTACTATTCCAATCTTATTTGGGAGTTTTTGGGATAAATTTCAATCCAAACCACATCAGGTAGCTGATCACAAAGATGATCATCCCATAGATGGTGGTAATTGATGAAACCCTTATGCCACCGGCCAGTATGGTTGACGAAACTGATTCTACTGTGCTGAGATGTTGTAAAGCACTATAAAGCCCAATGAATTGACCCAAAAGTCCAAATACTAAGGCGAAAAGCCCAACCGATTTGATTAAACTTATTTGACTTTCATCGGTAGTTTTTTTCATCAAGTGGAAAATGAAAATGCCGCAGTTTGTTCCAAGTATGATGGTAAGAATGCTCATGAATAGGATTCCTCCTTCAAATAATAAATTAATCATGTTGTTAATTTTTTAGTTAATATAATATTTGCCTCAAAGCTAAAGGGAGGCGTGTTCGGCACCTAGGTAGAATCCGTCGCTAAATAGGTCACTTGTCGACAAATCGCTTAACTGTGAATATATTTAGCGAATTTTGAAAGAAAAAATCAATGACGATTAAAGGGCATGGGGCGTTTTGGGCGGCCGCATATTTTATACTGATCTTATTATATACAAACGCGTTTGAGAGTTATCTCTATTCTATCTATTTTATTACTATACTTTTCCCTGTTGTAATTGCTACGGCCTATTTTTTTAATTTCTATTTAGTCCCCAATTATCTAATTACCGGCAGAAAGGGGAAGTTTGTACTCTACTTCATCTACACACTGATTGTATCTGCTCACCTGCAGATTATTATGATTTTTCTGGCCTTTATCTACTTGGCCAACTACCAGGTGAAGGCGATGCATCCTTCTATCCTGGATGTGTCGAAATTAAGTATGACACTGTATGCCATTGTGTTTAGCCAGGGATTTCTTATTCTACTAAGAAAGTTCAAACGTTCTGAATCTCAGGTGGAAGAATTGAAGACCGAGCAGACAAAATCGAAAGAGGGCTTCCTAATTGTGCGGTCAGAAAGACGAAACAAAAAAGTTCTTCACAAGGAAATACGATATATAGAGAGTCTTTCTGATTACGTAAAGGTTCATACTACAAATACTGATTCTCCCATTATCACCAAGGCCAAGATCAGCCACATTGAATCGGAGCTTACCCAGAACTTTGTAAGAATTCACCGATCTTTTGTGGTGAACCTTAACCATGTATCATCATTCAATGCAGAACATATCATCATCGACGATGATCAATTGCCTATTAGCAGGAGCTATAGAGATAGAGTGAAAGAGATTTTACATCATTCTGCATAAATCTGTCTCAAATGATGATTCATATGAACAATATAGTCTTCCATCAAAAATTGTAATGTAGGGGTCTCGTCTTTCACAGGTATTGTTTTTTGCAAATCGGCATCCCAGGTTTTTTTCCAAACTCGTGCAATTTGTAAATTCAGCGATTGCCAAAGTGTTTTGATCGAGGCTAAATCCTGGTGCTGATAATCATTGGCTTTTACCCAAAAATCCTGCTCATAGTACAGATTGGTTTGATCGCCATGCTGTACCCTCACAAATCGCTGTATGTTGTTCAAAGCAGAATCCGTCAAATGGCCTAGGATTTCCTTTTTACTCCATTTTTCAGGTGAAGGTTTTTTTGCCCAGTATTCTTCCGGTATGGTTTCAAATTGCTTCAAGGAGTCTTGAATGATTTGAGAGAGTTCGGTTGCTAAATTTTCGGTCATAATGATTTGGTTTTTCTCCAATCAAATATGACCGGATTAAAAAACAAAAAAGCATTCAATCCATGAAAGGATCGAATGCTATCGAACGATATTATGCAAGGTTGCTATTCTGGTTTCATCAGCAACTGCTTCAGGGAGAAGATGTGAAAGTAGTAAGCAATGGGGACCAGAATGGCAGGTAGAAAAATAACCGGAAACATGGCCACCTCGGTGTTGGCCGGTTCATTCATAAAAACTCGCAGAGGCGTAGGCATGGACAAAACTGCAATAACGAGGATATTGACTAATAGAGCTAACCCGAAGATGTTCCAACCTATAGCCAGTTTTTTGTTGAATTTTCCATTGGCGAAAGCCAGGTAGGCAATCAGAGGTGCAGTAAGACCAATCAAAATGTCAAAGTTTCGACCTTCAAACGTCATTTGAATGGGGGTGATTTCGGCCAGCAGCAACATCCAAAGTAACAATTCAACAGGAATTCGAAATAAATGAATGTTGATGAGATGTTGCGGCGGAATGGCCTTCAGAATATGACTGGTGGTTTTAGATCTCAGAATAAAAACAAGAGCTATTACGGGAATGACAACGAAGATGGCCGGCCTTGGAGGAAGTGTATCGAAGTTAGCGCTGAACCCTGTGAGTGATGCAATAGAAACAACAGCAATCCAAACACCAAGCCCTATCCAGTAATTGCGTAGAATGGATTTACGCTTCGTTTCCTCAAAATTCCTCAGACCCACTTTAAGACCACGATAAATGACAATCAAACAGGTGGCTGATAGTACAACGAAGGATATTTGTACAAAAAGATGATAGTTCATGACAAACGATTTTAGTTATACATCAAAACTAAGGTGTCATGGTATTTTTTGCGATGACCAAAATTGCTAACTATTCGCTATTGTGCTTGGCCTCTGACCAGTCAACTGATAGACCATTCGGCTTAAAGAACTGCCGTTTTCGATTCCAACGAGCTGGGCTATTAAGTAAAGTGGCAACTTGTTTTGTTTGATCAATTCTGTTGCTTTTTGCAGACGTACATGTTTGATGTACTGGTGCGGAGACAAACCAAAAACAGATTTGAAAACTCTGAGAAAGTGAAATTTGGAAAGCATAGCTACCTCGGCCATTTGATCCAGGGTAATAGGTTCGGTAAAATGGGCATGAATGAAATCAACTGCCAGATAAATTCGTCTAACCAATTCCTCCTTGGTGGAGGATTTCAAATTTAAAATATTGGTAATTTGAGTGAGGTGCTTGTTGCCAGTGATGAGTAAATAATTCAGCAATTCGTAAAGCGAATTTTCCTTCTCTTCATTCCCATAGGAAAATTCTGCCTTTTGAACCAGAGCATTGAACATGGCTGTCCTAAAGTTGGATTTGATAGCAAGATTAAAATCAATGGAAGAACTTTTAATATCCGCTAATAAGACTTCATCGTTTTTAGATAATGAATGAACAGTGTCTTGGAAAATTTTCTCCCCAAAGTGAATATTGAAAGTTTCTGTCGAACACCTGTCATCAATAAGTAAGTCATAGTGCTGTTCATTATTGCTAACCACATACGTGTCATTGTGGATGGACACTGTTTTTTTATCACAAGTAATTTCGCTACTCCCTGATTTGTTTAAAAATAAAGAAAAGGGTCCTTTGATATCCTGACGCTCGACATGATGAGTTTTTACGTTTAGAATTGCTGTAGGCCATCCTGTGTTGGGTAGAGGCTTATTGTCCCATGACCGCTTTTCGGCGAAATTATCTGTGATGGCATTTTTGAGCCAATTGATATCGGGAAATTCTTTTAATAGCATCTGATCAAAGATACGTACGAAAATTTATCACTTGAGATTTAACATCCCTTCTTATCATGGGATCTAGGATGGTGTTTATTTTATTCCCGAAGGCTCCGGCTTTTTTTACAGCCAAAACCTGATGCTAATGACTACAAATATGGTGGCCCAGATACTCCAGGTCTTAGACAATCTATCTCATAGAACACATACTAACCGAATGAGAATACGATTCGTTATTTGTCGATATCAGCATCCAGCGCATTATTTATTTTTTTTGTTATAGACTCTAGCTCGTGAGCGGCATTTTTTATGTTGGCGTTAACTTCAGAAATTTCTTGGCTAGAGAGTGTGTCAGAGTCATAAAGGTTTACGAGACCTAAGATGCGGACAATGGGAGCGCGAACTTTATGCGAATTTAAAAAGGCATATTCCTTGATCTTCTGATTAATCATGGTAATTCTATTGGTTCTTTTCACTACTTTTTCTTCCAGATGATCATTGATTTCCTGCAATTGATCGTTGGCGGTTCGTATTTCTTCCTGAGCTTCTTCCAGTCGTTTATTTTTTTCTTCTAATTCAGTTTTTTGTTCGTCTATGACTCGTGTTCTGACCAAAACTTTTTTGTCAAGCCAAGCACGCTGTTTTCTGAGTTTTCTTACTCTCAATCGGTGAATCGCCAGGATACCAAGAGTGGTCAGTACAAACAATAAGAACTTAAACTCTCCTGTCATCCAAAATGGAGGTACTACAATTATCTTAAGTTGCCTGGCCGGATCATCAGGATTAAATATTCCATTGGATGTTTTTACTTTGAAATAGTATGTGCCAGGACTTAAATTAGTATAAGTAGCTGTTCGCTTGTACCCTACTTCGTTCCAGTTTTCGTCAAACCCTTCGAGTTTATAACTGTATTTATTTTTATCAGCGTCTGAGTAGTCCATTGCCGTATAAGAAATGGAAAATACGTTTTGGTGATAATCTAGAGACAAGGTGTCCAGAAATTGTATTTGTTTGCTGAGTACGGCATCCTTTGCTGGGGTCTGGGGTTCGTTGAATAAAGAAAAGTTGGTGAGTTCTACTCCGGGGTTTTCTATAATGCCCACGACTTGATTGGGGTCGATTCTGTTAAAACCATTGTTGCCACCAAAAAGAAAATCACCATTGCTACAAGAGTAACAAGCCCTGTCACGGAAAGTATGACTCTGAATATTATTGTCATTTCCAAACTGAGTAAATGTTTTTTCCCTCTGATCATAGAGAGCAAGACCATTGGAAGTGCTGATCCAAACTCTATTCGTTTCATCTACCAGTAGGCAGGCAATCATGTTGGAGGGTAAACCATTTGAAATATCGAAGTTCTCAAAATTTTCGAGTTCAAAAGAGAATTTGCTCAATCCTCCATACGACCCGACCCAAAGCATTCCATTTTTGTCCTGAACCATGGACACTATGGTGTTTGAAGGAAGGCTTTTTTGGTTGCCAGGTTCGTGCACATAGTTTTTAATAAACCTTCTTTCATTTAGATCAAATATATGAATGCCTGTAGTGGAAAGAACCCATAAATTATTTTCTACTTGAACGATTTGTCTAATTCTGGCAGTAGTTTCAAATTGATTAAGTGGATGTTCAAACTTTTGAAAAGTATCTGTTTCAGGCTCGTATAAATAGATGAAATTCCATTGCCCGACCCAGAGATTTTTTTCAGAATCAATGAAGGGAGTATGTCTGGTGGTTATTCTTTCCAGATTTCCTTCATAATCCAAAGGGTAATCCTGGTAAAAACGAGCTTCATTATTATTTATATCATAGTGAATAAGTCCATCGAAAAAAGTGCCTATCCACAAGTTGTTTTTGCTGTCAAAAATCAGGGATCTGATATTGGTTTGGGTAATGTCGTACTGATATGTTTTGGATTTTGGATCATAAATATTTAGTCCACCCCGGCTGGTTCCTATATATAGTTTTCCATCGGGTCCTTCAGTAAAGGCATTGATGATATTAGAGTTGATGGACAAATTGCCCAAATTCGATTGTCTCGTAAGTCGAAATGATTCCTGATTTTGGGAATAAAAATTAAGGCCTCCCGAGTAGGTACCTATCCATCTGTCGCCGACCTGGTCAACAAACAACGCATGTATAGAGTTGTCGGATAGACTAAATGGGTCGCTGGGATTATGACTGATTCGATCCACGAATGATTTTTTTTCTAAATCAAAAACAAAAATTCCCTTATATCCTGACACCCAAATAGAATTACCCAATCCTTTGGTTATGTTTCTTCCTTCGAAAGACGTTTTCTGAGTGTTTTTCTTTAGCACATTTTGGAATTGTTCTACTTTCTGTGCGCCTAAACGGTATCGGAATGTCGATTCTCGAGTGGTAAGCCAGATGTCATTGTTTTCATCTTGGTAGAGATCAGAGACATTTTTTATCTCCAGATTTTTTGTATGCAAATTTTGTTTCGATAAACGGTATGAAGTGTCTGTTTTTACAAGGTTGAATAGTCCCGAACCACCTCCTACCCATACATCGCCATTGTTGATTTTAAGTATAGTGACGAATATTTGATTTTCTTTTATGTCTTGATTGGGAGTTATCTGCACACGGCTAACTTCACGGTCACCCTTGCCTAAATAGAACAAGCCAAATTCAGAGGCAATCCAGAGTGTGCCGTTGTTGTCTAAAGCCAAATCATGTATTGTCCAGTTGGATTGGTTAGCATTCGGTATTCCGAATGATTGAAATACGTCTTTTTTTTGCTTATATAAGCATAACCCATCAGCTGTTCCAATCCAAATGTCATGATCTGTACCACCAGTTATTACTTGTATCGAATTATTTGGTAGCGTGGTAGAATCCCATGGATTGTGATAATAGGTAGTGAAATTATGCCCATCAAATAGATTTAAACCATTGCGGGTGCCAAACCACATGAAGTCTTTTTTGTCTTGGTAGATGGACTGGATTGTGATTTGGGAAAGTCCGTCGTCAGCACTATATCTTTTAAAGTGTAACTCCTGCGATCGACCCATTGAAGAAGACATAATTAGTCCAATGGTTAGGAGGATGGAGGATCTATTTTTTATTTGACGCACTTCTACAATTTTCTCTACTTCACTTAGTAGTTTAAAGAGCTAATTAAGATAACACCGAATATGCTCAATTGAAAGATTAATGAGTTTAATAATCTGTTCTTTTTGCGACGAAACAGGCAATTAGATATTAAGTTTTGTGTTTCATTAGAGATGATTCACTGGAATATTTTTGTTACGTTGCCAGATAATATATTCAGCTTCATTTAATTCCGGGTAGCCCCCAGCCTCTTTTCACTGCTAAAAAACGAATTCCCATCACCACTGCAACGGCAATCCAGATACTCCATGTTTCTGATAAATTGGTTTGGGTTAAACCAAAATAAAGGGCGCCTCCTGCCAAACAGGCTGTAGCATAAATCTCTTTTCTGAAAATCAAGGGAACCCTGTTAGATAATACATCTCTCAATACACCACCGAACACGGCAGAAACAGCGCCCATCATAATCGCAATGGCGGGAGACAAACCAAAAGCTAATGTTTTTTGTACACCCAGCACGGCAAACAAGCCGATCCCAATGGTGTCAAAAAGAAACATGGTTTTAGTGAGTTTCATGATCCTTATTTTAAAAAAGTAGCAAAAGATCAAAGCAGCTAGGACCACATATAAGTAGTTAGGGTCTAGCATCCAACCAACAGGTTGACTACCGATAAGCATATCTCTGAGGGTGCCACCACCTAATGCCGTTATCAATGCGATAACTGCAGACCCAAAAGCGTCCATCTTCTTTTCAGAAGCGGTAAGCGCACCTGAGATAGCGAATACAAAGGTGCCAATGATGTTGAGGGTGTAGATGAGATCCATGAGCGCAATTTAAAAAAAGAGCTGGTAGACTGTTGACCTTTTTTCCTTTCCTGACATTATAGGGCGAAATCAATTGAATTAATCAATCTAAATCAAAATTACCTTATGAAAAAAATTAGATTTATACTCGGAGTGATGTTTGTGTCATACGCTAATATCTGTTTGTCACAAAACACAAATTATGGAACGAGCACAAGCCCTTCTGGAAGATGGAATGCAAATTTTGGTGCATATGCCGGAGACATTATTTCTTCAGGAGGTGAGTACAATAGTAACTTTGGTGTATACTCCGGTCAGAGATTAAGTGCAGGGGACTATAATAGCAATTTAGGGTACGCGAGTAATTATTATAATTCTTCAGGATCACGAAACACAGCAGTAGGGGCTTTCGCCGGATATAAAAACACTGGATCTGGTAACGTCTTTATTGGCTACCAGGCAGGCTACAATCAAACCAGCACTTCAAACAGGTTACATATCGACAATTCGAGTACATCATCACCGTTGATCTGGGGAGATTTTGGAGCTAACAAATTGAATTTTAATGCCAGTGTAGGAATTGGTACTACATCGCCTTCATATAAACTGCACACCAAAGGTGATATTTATGCGGATGGAGGCTGGATGCGGGTCTCAGGACAAAGAGGCATCTACTTTCAAAGTTACGGAGGTGGTTTATATATGGTTGACGCCACATGGATCAGAACATATGGCAACAAAAGCTTTTATCATAATACTGGAACCATGCGGACAGACGGCATTTTTCAAGTTGGACCTAGTGGAAACCGTTTTTTGGTAGGAACGAACGGCAATATTGGCATGGGAGTAACGTCACCCTCCGACAAACTAGACATCAATGGAACCGTTCGGGTACGATCATTGCCAACAGGTAGCTCAATTAATAATGTGGTGGTAGCCGATGGCAACGGAAAGCTGCATATCAGAGATGCCAGCTCGATCAGTGGAGGTGTGGGAACCGATGATCAAAAAATTGATGTATTGAGTTTTTCAGGAACAACCTTGTCAATTTCATTAGAAGATGACGGAGAGGCTACCAGAACTGTGAACCTTGTTGATCTGCAGGATGGCTATGAAGCCAACACAGACGGACAAATATTATCTCTTTCAGGAAATGATCTGACCATTTCTGGAGGCAATACAATAAGCCTAAGTACTATAGATACCAATACGCAGCTTTCTGAAACCGAAGTAGATGCATTTGTGGCAGATAATGGATATTTAATTTCAGAAACAGACGACCAAACAGCCGTCGAAGTAACTTATGACAATACTACCTCAGGTTTAACAGCTGCAAACACGCAAGACGCAGTTGATGAGGTGGTTAATTTGATCAACTCCAAACAAGGTAGCCGGTGGACAGAAACCAATGGAAATATTTCTTATGCGGATAGTGTGAGCATTGGTACGACAGATGTGGCGAAAGGCTATCTGCTTTCTGTTGCTGGTAATGCCATCATGGAAGAGGTTAACGTAAAACTAAAGATAGAATGGCCAGATTATGTATTCGAAGAGAGCTATGAACTTCAATCTCTGGAAGAAACAGAAAATTACATCTCAAAAAATAAGCATCTTCCCAATGTCCCATCCGCACAAGAAGTAGAGGATGAAGGAATCAACCTGGGTGCTATGAACGCTGCTTTGCTTAAAAAAGTGGAAGAGTTAACGCTTCACCTCATCGATCAGAATAAGAAAATTGAAACATTGCTGGAGCGTGTGGATGAGCTGGAAGCCGGAAATTAATTGATCATTTCTAAACCTTAGAAAAATGAAAAAGATACAATTAATTCTAGTCCTTAGTTTGCTCTATGCAGTGGGTTTCGGACAAATCGTGGAAACTCACCTGTCAGGAGATAAAAGTGCTTATGAAGGCAAGTCCTATGATGTTGTGCATGACTTGAAGTTGCTTCCAGGTTTCCAGGCTCGGGCAGCCATCGAGGGTGATTTTAGGGCGAGGTATCATGACTATTACGTAAACCCCGAGCCAGGAGAAACAGTAGATATAAATGCCTCTAACATTACTATTACCTTGAAGGATATTGCGGATGTAACCACAGTTCCGGATGGGATTACCATAATAGGGAGTGTCTCTGGAGCGATATCTGGAACCTGGAGTCAGGTTGGAAGAACCTTGACTTTTACAGCAGATAGCTATTATGCCTCAGGAGAGCAGATTAGCGTTACTGTGAACGGTCAGCTTCTTAATCTGGTCGGACAGACTATTCATTCAGGTTTCAGCACACAGTTTGATATTCATCGTGTAACCTATGTGCCAGATGATAATTTCGAATTGGCACTGGCAGCCTACGATAATTTTCCTCTTGAGAATTATGTGTATACATCTGATATTGAATCAGAAGCAACACTAGATGTACGATCAAAAGGTATTCAGGATCTTCGGGGTATTGAAGGGTTTAGTAATTTACAAATACTAAGATGCTCTAATAATTCACTAACAAATTTGGACTTAACGTCTAATTTAAATTTGATAAAATTGGAATGTGAACAAAATCAGCTCACAGATATTAATCTATCTACTAATGCGGTGTTGAATGAGTTAAATTGTTCGGATAATCAATTGTCCAATATAGATTTAACCATCAACACGGATTTAACAAGACTTGTCTGTAGTCAAAATCAATTGACGAATTTGAATTTGTCACTCAACACAGCGTTAAATTATATTAGATGTCAGAATAACTTAATAACTACTCTGGATCTATCTAATATTTCTGACCTCACCTCACTGTATGGGGATTATAACCTAAATTTAGGCTGTATTCAAGTCAGTGCTGCACAACTCGCCAGTATTCCAACAGGCTGGAGAAAAGATGACGGTGTAATTTATAACTTGGACTGCAACGGCCTTGCCAAAACCTATATCCCTGATGATAACTTTGAGCAGTACTTTATTGATCTAAATCTGGATAGGTCATTGGATGACTCTATATACACTGTCAATATTCAGGATTTTACTACGCTT
Source organism: Reichenbachiella sp. (assembly GCF_039944555.1). GTDB lineage: Bacteria > Bacteroidota > Bacteroidia > Cytophagales > Cyclobacteriaceae > Reichenbachiella. The sequence continues at coordinate 578,482 of NZ_JBDUYN010000004.1, forward strand.
GATATTAGAAATGCCAATATTGCAGATTTAACAGGAATTGAAGACTTTGTCTCATTAAAAAATCTGGATTGCGCGAGTAACCAATTAGCGAGTTTAGATGTTTCATTTAACACAGCTTTGGAAGACCTTGATTGCGCTTATAACAATGGTTTGACGAGCTTGAATTTATCAAACAATTTGGCCCTAACTACGATGAATGCAATCGGGAGCAATTTGAGTTGCATTGAGGTAACCCCAGCTCATTTAGCAGCAATTCCTTTAGGTTGGAATAAGGACCCCGGAACAATCTATAGTTCAGATTGTAATGGCATAGCCAGAACTTATGTGCCGGATGATAACTTTGAGTTGAGATTGATAGAGTTGGGATACGATTGGGGCTTGGATGATTATGTGATTACGCAAAACGTAAGCAATATTACAAGCTTTGCTGTTTCGAATAGAAATGTTCAGAGTCTTACTGGAATTGAAGACTTCATGGCCTTAACATATTTGTATTGTGGAGGTAATCAAATAACACATCTGGATCTCTCCTCCAACGTAAATTTGGATACTTTATACAGTCAGGGGAATCAATTAACTAGTCTTGATCTGTCAGCTAATTTAGCCTTGGAAACACTATATTGTAACGCTAATGATTTAACTAGCCTGACTTTATCCAACAACGCCAATTTGACAAGAGTGAGATGTGATAACAATACCAACCTTCTATGCATAGAAGTAAATCAGGATCAGCTTAATGATGCTCCTACTAATACATATTGGCAGAAGGATGCCGGAGCCTCTTACAATTTAGATTGTAGTACACCATCTGCTAGATTAGGAGAAGACCGGGAGGAATCAGAAGAAGTTGAAATCTTTAAGACTAATATTGCCCTCTATCCCAACCCCGCTCAGGACTATTTTATCCTGGACATGGGTGAATTGGGGTACTCTCAGCTAGAAATTTTTGACCTGATAGGCAACAGAATCATGAAGCCTATAAAACTAACGGCTGGTGAAAATATGATTATGACCGAAAAGCTACCAACCGGATTTGTATTACTAAGAGTAAGTGGTCAGGATCATACGCAAACGATCAAACTTCTCGTTGAATGATCAATTAAGAATAGATTATAGATTATGTGAAAGGCATCTACTGATAAAGGGATGCCTTTTTTTATTCCCCAAACACCTCCAAAAATTTGAATTCCTCCCCATCAAAAAAGCCCAGGTCGCTCATTTTGGCTTTTGGGATCACGAGCAAAGCCATAAAGGATAAAGTCATAAATGGTGAATTCAGAGGCGACCCAAGAGATTTAGCAAAAGCGTCAATAGTAGAATATTCCTCTGCGACTTCGTATCCATCCTTCTCGGACATGATGCCTGCCACGGGTAATTCGAGCAGCATTTCTTTATCGTTTCCAACAGCCGAAACCCCTCCTTTGGCTTCAATGATCAGATTGACCGCTTTGGCAATAGATTCATCATCTACACCCACAGCGATGATGTTGTGTGAGTCATGGCCAACTGAAGAGGCAATCGCGCCGGATTGAAGTCCAATATTCTGGATGAACCCGACGGCAGGTGCGGCCTCCAGATAGCGATTAACGACAGTGATTTTTAGAATGTCCTGGTCAATGTTGGTTTGATTGGAATTGTCAATCAAAGCAGCGTCAAAAGACAGCAGGTTTGTGATCAATTGGCCATCCAGTGCTTCCATCACTTTCATTTTTTGCCCGGCAATAGCTACTTTGAACTGCTCTGTCGTTTTAGGGTTGCAATCGAAGTTATTGACAATCTTATTTTCGCTACTATGAATTTTGGTTTCTCCTTTTTCAGCCACAAGTTCTCCATTGATTCGGGTTTGAAGAATATTGAACTCTTCCAGATTATCGATTACAATAAAATCAGCCGGATCACCTTCTTGAAGGAGTCCTACATTCATGCTGTAGTGTTTAACCGGATTGATGCAAGCAGCTTGCAACACTTTGTACAAATCATTACCCTTGGCTAAAGCTCGTTTGACGAGTAGATTGATATGTCCATCTACCAGATTATCCGGATGCTTGTCGTCCGAGCAAAACATGATGTTTTCGAAATACTCATCGAGCAGGAGAATCAAAGCTTCAAAATTTTTGGCGGCACTCCCTTCTCTGATCAATATTTTCATGCCGCACTTCAATTTGTCCAACGCTTCTTCTGAAGTGAAACATTCGTGATCCGTACTGATACCGGCGGCAACGTAAGTTTTTGCCTGTTCCCCTTTCAGCCCGGGCGCATGACCATCAACTGGCTTACCTTGAGCCTTGGCCTTTGCTATTTTGGCGAATACAGTTTCATCATTAAATAAAACACCAGGCCAGTTCATCATTTCGGCCAAATAATTGATTTCGGGCTTTTTAAGTAAATATTCTACGTCATCGACATCGATTTCCGCACCAGCGGTCTCGAAAGTAGTTGCAGGCACACATGATGGGGCCCCAAAATGAAATTTGAAATTGACCTGCTTGCCGTTGTCTATCATGTATTCAACACCTTCTACTCCCAAAACATTGCCAATTTCATGAGGATCAGAGATAGTACCGACCGTACCGTGAACTACCGCCAATCGAGCAAATTCGGAAGGTACAAGCATGGAGCTTTCTACATGCACATGTGCATCTACAAATCCTGGCAAGATATATTGATCCGGGGCTGACACAACCTTTTCTATTTTATTAACAATGCCGTTTTCAAAATGGATAGTGGCAGGATAAATCTCTTGATTGAGTATGTCTATATACTGTCCGGATACCTGGGTCATTTTTTAGTTTTATTTTTCAAGAATGAAGTCAATTCACCATTAACTCATTGAACCAATGAATCATTGAATCATTGAATCCTTAAATTAAGGAAACAATGAGTCAATAAATGGATATCTGCCTAATTGATTGATTCCTTAATTCATTAAACCACTAATTCATTGTCTCAATAAGTCTCAGTTGTATATTTTTGCGGCAAGTTTGCTGCCGGCTATAAGCACAGACCGCTGAAAACGTAAAAACAGATGAAAATTAAGTATCTGACAAAACAGGCTATTTTAAAATTTATTGATGCCGCACTGAAGGAGGACATCGGGGATGGGGATCATAGTACATTAGCGGCGATCCCGGAAGAGTTGCAACAGGAAGCGAAGCTTTTGATCAAGAGTGATGGAGTGATTGCTGGATTGCAACTGGCAGAATGGATTTTCAAAAGATTTGATGCTGAGTTAGAAGTGGATTTGCTCAAAGAAGACGGAGACATAGTTTCAGAAGGAGAAATTGGACTTATAGTCAAAGGAAAGGCCAGGTCAATTCTTTCTACAGAGCGGTTGGTACTCAACTGTATGCAGCGAATGAGTGGCATAGCTACCTATACCCGAGATTTAGCTGATATGATCAAACATACGCATGCCAAATTACTCGATACGCGAAAGACAGGACCTAACTTCAGAATTTGCGAGAAGTGGGCTGTGAGTATTGGAGGAGGTGAGAACCATCGATTTGGATTGTACGATATGGTGATGTTGAAGGATAATCATGTAGACTATGCCGGAGGAATCAAAGAGGCCGTAAAACGAACAAAAAAGTATCTGGCCGAAAAGGACAAAGACCTGAAAATAGAAGTAGAAACGAGAAACCTTGACGAAGTGAAGGACGCATTAGAGGCTGGTGGAGTAGATGTGATTATGCTGGACAATATGCTGCCGTCCGCCATGCGAGAAGCAATTCAGCTGATCGGTGGTAAATGTAAGACAGAGGCTTCGGGAGGGATCACGGAAAAGAATATTAAGGAGATGGCAGAGACGGGAGTAGATTACATTTCGGTAGGGGCCCTCACCCACTCCTATACCAGTTTAGATATTAGTTTGAAAGCAGTAAAGTAGAATAGGAATGAACGTTAAGACTAAGAAGTATCAAATGACCACCGGGACTTATGTAAAGTTGGCATTTGGCAATTTGATTAAAGACCAGTGGTGGGTTCTATTGATTTATTTGGCGATTTGTGCAGGTTATTTTTGGATACCTAATCATTGGTGGATTACAGGAGCGAGTATTGCTTTGACTTTGTATATTTTGTTTTGGCTGATCCAATTTGCCGGTATTTCTCAATTAGAACAAGGTAAGTTTATGTTTGAGAAACTGAGCTATGAAATCAATAGTCAACAGATTCTGATCAAACTCAATAGCAAACAAGGTATGCCGATGAAGTGGGACACCATAAAAAGAGCCAAGGCAGCCAAGGACTATTTTCTGTTCACAGTCAACAAGGCGCAACATATTCATCTTCCACACCGAATCTTTAATTCAAATAACGAAATCAAATTCGTAGAGACCATCTTGAAAAGAAAAGGGTATATCAAGGAGTAATTCGGATACGAAGGAATAAGAAACCACATTAGCTACCTAATGTGGTTTTTTTGTGGTAAGGAAATCAATTCAGTATTTTTTAATTTCACTTCAAAGAAATACTCTTTGCAAGAACATAAAAAACCAAAGCGTCATACCCCAAAAGAAGCCAAACTAAAGGCTGCGAATTTCTGTGCCTACCAGGAACGGTCCCAAAAAGAAGTACGAAACAAACTTTATGATCTGGGCCTATACCCAAACGAGGTAGAAGAGGTTTTGTCCGAGCTAATTACTGATAACTTCATCAATGAAGAGAGATTTGCCAAGGCCTATGTTGGGGGGAAATTTCGTGTAAAGAAGTGGGGCCGAAAAAAAATACTAATCGGGCTTGGGCCGCATCAATTATCACCTTATTGCATTAAAAAGGGCCTGGCCGAAATAGATGAAGAAGAGTATATCCAAACACTAGAAGAGCTAATTACCAAAAAGGCTGAATCGCTGCGTGAATCGGATAGTTTTAAAAAGAGGAACAAAGTAGCCTCACACGCTATGTACAAAGGCTTTGAGGCTGATTTGGTTTGGGATGTCGTGAAGCGAATTGTGGACTGAACTTTTAGGACAAAAATAAAGTTTACACAAAAAGCACATCATCCAATTGTTGACTATTTACTATCTTAACACGCCAAATTAGAAGTCTAAATTTTAATGGATATAAAACCAGCAGTTCTTCAGATTTTTGATCAATTGACCTTAGTCCTTGAAAACCTGAGCAACGACGAATATAGCAAAGCCTCCGAAGTGCTTCATGACAATTCCATCGGTCAGCATATGCGTCACACCTTAGAATTCTTCACCTGTTTATTCAAGGGATTGTCAACGGGCGTGGTCAACTATGACCGCAGAGAACGTGATGTTTTTCTGGAGAATAATACGCTTGAAGCCGTTCGGGCAATCAAAAGTCTTGGCGAACTATTGGAACACCTGAATGAAAATCAGCCATTGAAATTGGTTCGCAATGCCTACGATCAATCCTCAGACCTCACGATGGAGGTATCTACAAATTTATATCGAGAATTGATCTACAACGTAGAACATGCTGTCCATCACATGGCTCTTATTAAGATTGGTTTAAAAGAAATCAAACCGGAACTTGTTCTACCAGTCGATTTTGGAGTAGCCAGTTCTACCATGAAGCATCGTCAAGCGCAGCAGGCCAACGCTTAAAATTAAGATATGAATATTGCCGTCGAATCCAGCAATAAGGTCCGGGAGCAATCGGCTCAGGGGGAAACACTCTATGGGAAGTTGAGCACAAGCGTAGTTTGGGCAAAAATTTCTCGTTGGGAATTCTGGCCATTTTCGGTTTTCTACTTTCCAGTCATGTTTTATTGGGCCTGGCTTTCATTGAGGGCGAGATCTTTCTTCTTTTTTACGGCATCTAATCCGACCATTGAGTTTGGTGGTATGCTTGGTGAATCTAAAGACAAGATATTTAAGCTCATACCCAATCAGTACATTCCAAAGACCTATCTCTTAGATTGCGCCGTCGACCAGGCAAGTTTCCTTGAAAGGTTGCAAATTGAGGGACTTGATTTTCCATTTATACTGAAGCCGGATATAGGAGAGAGAGGCTGGATGGTAGAGCTGATAAAAGATCAAGAGGAACTGAGCGATTATTTAGCACGTATCAAGGTTGATTTTCTAGTTCAGGAATATGTGCCCTATGAAGTAGAACTAGGAGTGTTTTATTATCGCTATCCGAATTGCGATCACGGCACTGTAAGTTCCATTGTGTTGAAAGATATGCTCAGCGTAATCGGAGACGGGCGTCGAAACATCGAGGCACTGATGGACGATGATGTAAGAGCAAAAATGCATATCGAAAACCTGAAAAGGAAAAATCCCGAATTGCTGGCGGAGGTACCCAGCCGCGGAGAAAAGGTCGAGCTCAATTCGATTGGCAACCATTGCCTTGGTACCACATTTCTCAATGGCAACCACCTCATCAATGATCGATTGATCCAATTATTTGACAAAGTAAGCAATCAAATCGATGGGTTTTATTTTGGACGCTATGACTTGCGCTGCAAGTCGATAGAGGATTTGTACAACGGAAAACATTTTAAAATACTTGAACTTAATGGAGCCGGAGCCGAGCCTGCTCACATTTACCATCCGGGCTTTTCATTGATTCAGGCATATAAGGATATTATACATCACCTAAAAGTTCTGGCAGATATAAGCATACTCAATCGAAAAAAAGGTAATCCCTATTACAGTTTTCAAGAAGGCATTAGGGAAATTATAAAAATTAAAAAATACAATCAGCAAAAGGTGTCATGAGTTTGATGATCCTTTTTGGCATTGCTTTCTTCTTTAGTTTTATTGGGTCCATTCCTCCCGGTAGTATTAACATCACCACGCTGCAATACGCTCTGCAAGGGAAAAAAAAAGCTGCACTCTCGTTTGCGTTTGCCTCGGGACTAACAGAATATCTTTATGCGGGTATCGCGGTACGGTTCCAGATTTATCTCACCACAGACACGAACATTTCTCAATACTTTCAAATCATTTCGGGCTCTGTTTTGCTAATCTTGGGCGTTATCAACCTGCTAAAAAAACAAAAGGAAGTCAAACAGACTCAAATTGGAGAAAAAAGACACGCATTTAAAAAAGGTGTGCTTTTGAGTCTGGCTAATCCTCTGGCCATTCCCTTCTGGCTAATGGTGACCACCTATTTACAAAGCATGGGCTGGGTCGCGTTGACGAATCAAAACTTTTGGATTTATGTAGCAGGTGTGTCTTTCGGTACATTTGGGTTGCTAGCAGTAGTCATCCAACTTGGCAGCCGGTTTACAGCTTTTCAGGGCAACGCCTTCCTTATTTATCGTGTACCAGGTATTGTTTTCATTGGTATGGGTCTTTGGAGTTTTATCGCTTAGCCGACATTTTTAATCACTCACTATGCAACCTTGTTTCTTGAAACTTGTCAATACTACATTTAGGTATTGATTTTATAGCCTATAATTGCAATACTACATTTAGGATATTAGAAAATGAAGAAGTATCAGTTAGGCGAATTTGAAGAAATTGTTCTGTTAACTGTAGGCGTGCTACACGGCAACGCTTATGGAGTGGCCATCAAAGAGGAGATTGAAAAACGACTAGAACGAAAGGTAAGTGTTGGGGCTTTGCAGTCGGCCTTACGCAGAATGGAAAATAAGGGATTTCTCGAATCAGAGGTTGGAGAAACTACTGCAAAACGTGGAGGTAAACCCAAAAGGTATTTCAAGATGACCAGTTATGGTAGAGCGGCACTTGAGTACAACCGTGACATTAGGGCGGAACTCTGGAATGCTATTCCGGATGTAGCACTTGAGGCCAAATTTGTATGATTAAGAAAACAGCAGATCGAATATTTAAGTGGTATTGCAATCCGGATTACTATCCAGACATCAAAGGAGATCTGGAGGAAATATATCAGGACAAAATCGTAGCGTTTCCCAAAACAGCGCAACTCAAATATTTGGTCGAAGTACTTCGATTGTGTAGGCCAGCTCTTATTAGGCCAATTTTCAAAAACTCACTATTTAACTCAACAGGCATGTTCAAAAATTATTTCAAAATCAGTGTACGAAATTTAGTAAAGCAGAAGGTGTTTTCTGCCATCAACATAGTTGGCCTGGCCATTGGTCTGGCTGCCTTTTTATTGATTAATCAGTATGTGGCCTTTGAAAAAAGTTACGACAAATTTTTCTCAGACTCAGATCGACTCTATAGGTTGACGACTGACCAGGTATTGGATGGAGTCATTGGGACAAGGGATGCCATGTCATTTGCACCCTCGGGACCGGCGTTGGTCGAGGCGGTACCAGAAATCACTCATTCAACACTCACCTACCAGTTCAACGAATTGGTGCTCAGAAAAAACGAACAGTCTATAAGAGAAAAAAAGGCGATTGCAGCCGATTCAAACTACTTCGATCTGTTCGACTATAAAGTGACCAGCGGAGACCCTCAGACCATGCTAAATGAGCCCTTTTCCATGGTACTTACGGAATCCAGAGCCTATGATTATTTCGGAAATCAGAATCCCGTAGGTCAAACCATCAAGGTGCTAAGCGGGTTCGACAAAAGTTTTAAGGTAACAGGAGTTATCCAAGACGTACCCGAAAATACCCATTATAAATTTGATGTACTTGTATCCATCAATAGTTTCCAAAAAGACGTTGACGAAGACGGTTGGAATTCTTTCAACTACTACACCTATTTGAAATTGGATTCACATGCAGACATAGAAAAAGTGAGGAAGAAGCTTCCTCCAATGTCCGAATTCGACGAAGAGACCAATCTTGAATTTAATCTGCAAGCGGTAGAAGATATTCATCTATATTCAGATTACACCTATGAGCCCGAAACACACGGCAGTGCTAATACAGTCATATTCCTGAATATCATTTCCATACTGATTATAATTATTGCCTGGGTCAACTATATCAATTTATCAACCGCGAAGGCGATCGACCGGGCACGTGAAGTAGGCGTGAGAAAGGCCATTGGTGCACACAAATTACAATTGGTTTCACAATTTTTATTTGAATCCTTCATGCTTAATATGCTGGCCGCAGTATGCGCTATTCTCTTGGCTCAATTGCTGTATCCTAGTTTCAATCAACTGGTTGGAAAGGATGTAATAGATGGTATTTGGGGCAACAAGTTGTTTCTGAGCAAAATTTTTGGTTTTGCTGCCTTGGGAGCTATTGTTTCAGGATTGTACCCGGCTTTTGTCCTCTCCAATTTCCGGACAGTGGTCGTGCTTAAAGGAAAGTTTAGAAGCTCTGCAAAGGGAACCATTTTACGCAAAGGATTGGTAATTGTCCAATTCACTGTTTCGTTGACACTCCTGGTCGCGACTTTTGTAATCAACCAGCAGGTGAAATATATGCAGTCAGTGGATAAGGGCATTGATATGGATTATGTGGTTGGATTTCGAAGACCGATGTTTACAAATGAGAACAGGGAGGGACTGAAAGAAAAGCTTAAACAGTTCAAACAAAGTCTGTCGAATCATCATGCGATTGAGAATGTGGGATTTGCAGATGCCCTACCGGGTGGTGAAGGATCTGACATCAGCTCCACTACAGGTGAGGTTCAGATTCCCGGGAAGACAAATATTATGGAAGGTACCACCTATATGCAATGGTGCGACGAGGGCTATTTTGCTGCTGCAGGTATTAGGTTATTGGCAGGGCGAAATTTTGATTCAAAAATCTCTACCGATACTTCTGCAATAATCGTTAATGAGTCTTTTTTGAAGAGATTGGGTGTTCAGGATATCAATTCCGTCATCAACGAGAATATTCAATACGGTGATGATGAAGAGGGACATAAGTATAGATTAATTGGGGTGATGAAAGATTACAATCGAACTTCACTGAAAAGTAAGGTAGAACCCACTGCCACCTTTTATCATACTTACGCGAGCAACTCAGTGATCAGGTTAAACAAAAGCAACTATAGAGAAGGGATTACTCATTTGGAGAAGACATTTGAGGGCTACTTCCCAAATACGCCCTTGTCCTATTCATTTTTAGACGAAAGATTCAGTGCGCTGTTTCAAGAAGATAGGCAGTTTGGACAAGTGATTGCCACCTTTTCAGCACTTGCTGTGATTGTAGCCTCATTGGGATTGTTCGGTCTATCAGCCTTTATGGCCATTAATCGAGCAAAGGAAGTGGGTATCAGGAAGGTCTTGGGAGCCTCCATTCCACAGATTTTAATTATTTTCTATCGCGAGTTTGTGCTGCTGATTGGCTTATCGTCTCTTATTGGGATTCCACTGGTTTATTATGGAATGGACGGATGGCTAAACAATTACGCGTACCGAGTTGATTTTCCTTGGGTTTTTGTGGTCATTGCTCTTTTGGTAGTAGCTGCTTCTGCGCTACTCACCGTTGGTTATCAGACGATACGAGTAGCAGTCAAAAATCCAAGCCAGACTTTGAGGTATGAATAGCCTTTATCTTAGACCAACAGCGGTCAATTCACGAAAAAACTAATTAATGAAAGGACTACGTCGATGGCAACCATGAGGCCACCCAAGGCGATGAATAAGATTCCCCAATATTGCATTTTTATAAAGAACAATGAGTGATTGGGTTTGTATTCTGTTCGTTGACCGGTGGTTTCATCTACGATGACCCTGCCTTCTTTGTTGTTCCACTTGTTGCCTAAACGCCAATTGGCTGTTCCAGCAGCTATGAAAGCGAATGGTAATAAAAAACTGGCTACTTCTTTTGAAGGAATGGCTGCTGTTAAGATAATAGCCACCGCAAGAATAAGTGGTGTAAGAATTCCTCTGCCTGTCCAGATGATCATGTCTGCAATTTATGTGTTAGCACCTACTTCGATTTGAGTGTCGTTCGGTAAATTCCCACTTGATTTATACCAAACTAATAACTTTCTGTTCGTTTTTTTAGCATGAAGGCCAAATAAAACGATCTCAACGCCAAAGCCAGAATCAAAGGAATCAGAGCGAAATGGATTTGCTGTGGTAGTAATTCTCTGAAAACAATCAGAATCACCTGAAGTATGCCAAACCCGAGGAAATAAAACCTCAGCCAGTCAGGTCTTGACTTTTTCAAAAGAAAAACCAGCCCAACTAAATTCAGAGGCATGGCCCAGATCAGATTGTAATTGTATTTAGATAGATGATCGGTGCCAAACCAAAGGAATAGTAGAGAGCATCCAAGCAATCCCGTTGCCCCAAATAAGATCACGTCAATAAATCGATAGTTCACGTTATACTTCAATCCTCGGTGAGTGATCAATCCAACAATAAAAAAGAATATCACAAAGAGATGAATGGGTTTAAAGCCTCCTTCTTTTGGCTGTTCTGAACTTCTGTTGATGGTGGATGAAGAAGCAACCAATGGGACAGTAGTGCTATCTGAATTCAGGGTTGCTCCCAACATTGCCTTTTCCAAAAAGAGTGGCATATACTGATAATGAAACCCATTGGCTGTAGCATCAATCTCCGCTCCCAAACAAATATCGATTCCCAAATCACCCCAAGGCTGATAGGTTAGGTACTTATCCATCAAATCTCTGAAACTTAGCGAATCACGGGCATAGCTGTAGTCGTATTTGATTTTGTCACCAAAAGTTAGATCCATCACATCCCTCATACGAGTAGCACAATTGTCGTAGCAGTAGTTGTAGTAATAATTGGCATTTTCGGGTTGAGCATTTGTCATCAAAAAATCAAAAATTGCTTGCTTGTCTTTTTGGTCAATATTCAAAACATGCTCACGCCAGGATCTATCTTCTTGAAAGTAAAAGTTTTTGTAAGCCGGATACGAGCCTGTCCCTAGTTTATAATAAAGCTTGCCCTTTGTGAAATTCAAATAGAAATTTGGCTGATCAAAATCAAAGATGCCATAGTTGAACACGATATCAATTCTATTTTTAGGATCGCTTACCCGAAAGGCGCTGTGCCCAAAGGCAGAATAAAGCTCGACCTGTGTAGGGTCAAGAATCAACACAATGATCTCGGCTTCTTCCGAAAGCTCAATTTTAGAGGCATCCGACTCGTGGACTCCGGAAAGGAAGAATAAAGTGAATAGGATAGCGACCTTAAATTTCAATAGCATAAATCGGGCGGTTTAAATTTGAGGTAAAGAAAGGTTGACCTTACTTTGATTCAAAATTTGTATCCACTAAAATACGTTAAGATTTAGAACAACCGATAGGTGCATTTTTACGATAGCTATAACATATTGAGCAAGCTTACTCCTGCCAAGGTGTGGAATAGCATTGGTGTACTAAATAGCTATTATCAGTCTAAGCATCTGGGTCGATTTGTGAATCCGGCTTTACCCTTGAGTATGGCTTTCGAACCCACCACGTCTTGCAACCTGCGGTGCCCGGAGTGCCCGAGTGGATTACGGTCGTTCACAAGACCTACGGGTATGCTAGACGTTGATTTCTTCAAAGAAAAAATCTTGGAGGTCAAATCTCATTTGGCATATCTCACCTTTTATTTTCAGGGAGAACCCTATCTTCATCCTGGCTTTTTAGATATGGTAAGCCATGCGGCCAAAAACAAAATTTATACGGTCACCAGCACGAATGCTCACTATCTGGACGTGGAAAAAGCGGAAGCAACCGTGAAGTCCGGTCTGGATCGCTTGATCATCTCTATTGATGGAACTACGCAAGATACCTATGAGCAATATCGTGTGGGCGGCCAACTCGAAAAGGTTCTGGAGGGAACAAGAAACATGGTACATTGGAAAAGGAAAATCAAGTCCAAAACGCCGCACTTGATCTTTCAGTTTTTGGTGGTAGCACCCAACGAGCACCAAATTGAAGAAGCCCGCCTGCTGGCCAGAGAAATCGGGGTAGATGAGATTCAATTCAAAACTGCCCAGGTTTATGACTACGAAAACGGATCCGAGCTGATCCCTCAAAATCAGCAGTATTCCAGATATATCCAGGGAGAAAATGGTAAGTATAAACTCAAAAATGAGCTTCACAATCAATGTTGGAAAATGTGGCAAAGCTGCGTAGTCACCTGGGATGGCAAAGTAGTGCCCTGCTGCTTCGATAAAGATGCCAAATACGTTATGGGGGATTGGAATAAACAATCTTTTGGCGAGATCTGGCAGAGCGAAGGCTATGAAAAGTTTCGCAGAAGCATATTGACTTCTCGTGCGTCTATAGACATTTGCAAGAACTGTTCTGAGGGACTAAATGTGTCTTTGAGCGATGGCTAAACCAGAACAATCTTTATACTTTTTAGCGCTGGTTCCCGATCAGGAGATCTATGCTGAGGTGATGACCTTCAAAGAAGAAGTTGCGAAAAAATTCAATTCTAAAGGTGCACTTCGTTCGCCACCGCATATCACTCTGCACATGCCTTTCAAGTGGAGGAGTGACAAGGAAGAAGAATTAATCGAAAGACTATCGCAATTCAAATTTGAGCATTACCCGATTACCGTTGAGTTAGATGGTTTTGATTTCTTCGAGCCACGTGTGGTTTTTGTTCATGTGATAAAAAGTGAATGGCTGGCTTTGCTGCAAAAGGAGCTGACTACTTTTGTTAGAAGGGAATTGAAATTCTTCAATGCCGACTACAAAGACAGAGGATTTCATCCCCATATGACGATTGGCTTCCGTGATTTGAAAAAGGCTGTTTTTCCTGAAGTAAAAACTTACTACAAGGATCAATCTTATCAAAGACAGTTCAATGTCTCAAACATTTGTTTGCTTAAACATGATGGAAAGAGGTGGGAAGAGTGGAAATGGCTTTAATCGAAAATGAGTTCTCCCGAGAATTCTCCCTTAGTCAACTTCAAGCTCTTCGTTTCACCAGATCTGTCAACATGTATCACGTTTGATTGGTCGTCGAAGGTTTCCATAAGCAAAGTATTACTGACTTTTAGAGATTTGAGTTTTTTTACATCCGAAATGACCTGATAGCAGAACATCACACCATCTTCTTTTTCTGATCCTAAATAGTTGGCCTGAAAAGTTTTTTTGTTGAGCGTGTAAGAAGTTTTTTCACTCAGATATTTTCCAATGAGCTGATCCAGTCTCTTTCGATCGGAGGGATTTAGGATGTCAATCTTCTCACCAGACCAGTTTGTGAGGCTCACTTCCAAATCATCGAGGAATATCCTGTGCGTGATCTCCAGCTGCCTTTTGCCCTCATCAAATTCGATTTCACATACGGAGACATGAAAAGCATGAAGTGGCATACCGCTCATATAATTTATCAGCAAAATAAATAAATAGGTCATGATGTACTCGTTTTCCGTCGTAAGTTTACAGCCATTAGACAGTAACAGAAAACAAAAATAGGTATTCTTTATTGTGGCTTCGGCTATTTTATTCAAGTGGTAATTTTCAACCGGTATGTCTGATTTTCAACTATTTTTTTCTCTGGGTAGAGAGCACATTTTGGATGTCAACGGCTACGATCACGTGCTTTTTGTGATAGCACTAAGCGCGGTCTTTATGGCTTCAGATTGGAAGAAAGTATTGGTGCTGGTAACTGCATTTACCATTGGCCATTCAGTCACACTTGCGCTCGTGGCGCTCGACGTATTCAGTGTAAATGCCAGCCTCATCGAGTTTTTAATACCTGTTACTATTTTCATTACTGCTGCTTGTAATATCTGGCGTCGAGAGCAATATCTCTCAGAAGAGATGAGCAAACTCAACTACTATCTGGCACTTTTTTTTGGCTTGATACATGGCATGGGATTTTCAAATTATCTAAAGGGATTACTGGGTAAGGAAACTTCTATACTTCAAGAGTTGTTTGCATTCAATCTTGGATTGGAGTTGGGACAAATAATTATTGTAGTTGCTTTTATGGGCATAGGATATTTAACAGATAAATACTTAAGTGTATCCAGGAAAGACTGGATACTGGCCATCTCATCTGCTGTGGCAGGTGTGGCCATTACACTTATGATAGATACGAAATTTTGGTGATTTTTAAATCTAAAATAATGAAGAGAATACTGATAGGGTTACTCATTTTAAGTCCGATGTTCGCATCCGCGCAAGGGGAATGGAACCAGAAGTTTGAACAACTTGGTACCCAGTTACCTACGGCAAATAATTATAGAAACGCCTCAGGGGCTCCAGGTAAAGATTACTGGCAGCAGCGGGCAGATTATGTAATTGACGCAGAACTCAACGATGAGAATCAGTCGTTGACAGGACGAGAGACCATCACGTATTTCAACAATTCTCCAGATCAGCTGAGCTACTTATGGTTGCAGTTAGATCAAAACATGAGAAGCAAAGCTTCCGACACGCCATTGATTACAGAGAATGTAGTGACTAAGGCCATGTCTGGTCGGGACATTCAAAAAATCTCACGAGAATATGATTTCGATGGAGGGTTCAAGGTCGGTGAGGTTTCAGATGTTTCGGGCAGACCGCTAAAATATATCATCAATAAGACCATGATGCGAGTGGATTTACCTAAGCCATTGGCTTCAGGAGAGCAAGTATCCTTCAACGTCGCCTGGTCATACAATATTCAAGATAGAATGCCACTGGGTGGTCGTTCTGGGTATGAATATTTTCCCAAAGATGGCAACTATCTGTACACCATTGCACAATGGTTTCCGAGAATGGCAGTCTATGACGACGTAGAAGGTTGGCAGCATAAGCAGTTCTTAGGTAGGGGAGAGTTTGCCCTTGAGTTTGGTAATTATAAGGTAAAACTAACCGTGCCGGCCGATTTTGTCGTTGGGTCCACAGGAGAGTTGCAAAATGCGAGTCAGGTATTGACCAAAGCTCAACTTGAAAAATTAGCTCAAGCCAGAAAGACTTTTGACAAACCTGTAATTATTGTATCAGAAGAAGAGGCCAGAAAAGCTGAAAAAAATAAATCTTCTGCTAAAAAAACCTGGGAGTATCATGCCAGTGATGTCAGAGATTTTGCGTTTGCGGCCTCAAGAAAATTTATATGGGACGCACAGGCGGTGCAATTGGACACCAAAACACCTCTGGCCATGTCCTACTATCCCAAAGAAGGCAACCCACTTTGGGAAAAAGAATCAACTAAAGCGGTGGCCAACACATTGAGAACCTATTCAAAACATACTGTTGAATATCCCTATCCCGTGGCCATTTCTGTTCACTCAGCGTCAATAGGGATGGAGTATCCGATGATATGTTTCAATTTCGGTCGCCCAGCCGAAGATGGCAGCTATACCGATGCCGTCAAATGGGGAATGATTGGTGTAATTATCCACGAAGTAGGACACAACTTCTTTCCGATGATCATCAATTCTGACGAGCGCCAATGGAGTTGGATGGACGAAGGGTTGGATACGTTTGTTCAGTCATTGACAGAAAAAGAACACTATCCAACTAAGCCACTTAAGAGAGGTGAAGCGAGATTGATCGTGGACTACATGAAAGGAGACAAGGAAGGGATCAGGCCCATAATGACCAACTCAGAGCAAATTTTACAATTCGGCGACAATGCCTATGGAAAGCCGGCAGCAGCACTGAGTATTTTGAGAGAGACCATTATGGGACCAGAGCTATTTGACTATGCCTTTAAGACCTATTCGGAAAGATGGGCATTCAAACGTCCGAGCCCGGCAGATTTCTTTCGCACCATGGAAGACGCGTCAGCGGTGGACCTGGATTGGTTTTGGAAGGGATGGTTTTATACCACCGATCACGTAGACTTGTCCTTGTCAAAAGTGAAGTGGTACAAGATGGATATTCCGGAAAATGAAGTTGAAAATAAGGCCAAGAAATCTAAGAAAGCAAAAATATCCTCTGGTGAAAGTTCACAAAGTTTGATGGATTTTGGAGATGAGGCCGAAACTTTTACATTTACAGACACAGACCCTGCAGCTGTGAGTGAGCGATTTGCGGAGTTTATGAATGTGACAGATGACAAGTCCATCATGAAAGCCAATGCTGATCGCAACTTTTATGAATTGACATTTGAAAATAAAGGAGGGTTGGTGATGCCAATCATCATCGAATGGACTTACGAAGATGGTTCAGTCGAACGTCAATATCTGCCAGCAGAGATTTGGAAAAAAAATGAAAATGTTGTGACTAAAGTATTTGCTAAAGACAAGAAAGTCACCAATATTGTCATTGATCCGAATAAAGAGACCGCAGATGTGGCCACAGAAAACAATGTATTTCCAAGAATGGAGAACAATTCACGTTTTGATCTTTTCCAAAGCGGAGGAGAATAACAAAGAAATTTACGATTAGGTTAGGTTGGGTCGCACTTTCGGGTGCGGCCTTTTTTTGTGATCATTTCGTGATCTTTTTATGGTTGATTTGTGTTGAAGTGCAAAGAAGACGCAAGCTAAATGAGTAAGAAAGTACTGATAATTGAAGACGACGAAAGTATTTCTGAGCTACTGACTATTCACCTCAAGGATATGGACTGCCAGACAGAAAGCGAAAAGGATGGTAAAATTGGCTATGAAACAGCTTCCACAGGAGATTTTGATTTAATCATCCTGGATATCAATTTGCCACATAAAGATGGCTTAGATATCTGCAGAGACCTGCGGGCAAACAAAATAAATACTCCAATTCTTATGCTTACAGCACGGTCAGAAGAGATCGACAAAATTCTTGGCCTGGAGACAGGTGCGGATGATTATCTAACCAAGCCGTTCAGTGTAAGAGAGTTCACCGCTCGAGTAAAGGCCATTTTCAGGAGGATAGAAATGCTCAAAACACCAAGTGATGATGCGGAAGAGATTATCGCCAAAGGCAACATTGAGATAGACCAGAAAAAAAGAAAGGTGCTCAAGTCTGGCGAAAGAGTGGATCTCACCCCTAAGGAATATGACCTACTCAACTTGCTGGCCAAAAACCCGGGTAGAAGCTATACCAGGGAAAGGCTGCTGTCACTCATTTGGGGTTATGAATTTAGTGGATACGAGCACACAGTCAATTCACACATCAATAGGCTTCGAGCCAAAATAGAAGATGATCTTAACCAACCAACTTATATACTCACTACTTGGGGAGTGGGTTATAGATTCAGTGATGAAATAAACTAATACTTAAGAAATTTGCCATGAACGAATCATTTGTAAATTCCGGGAATCTTTTTCTAAAACTGTCCCTGATCTTTCTGATCCTACTTTTGTCCGTTTCAGGAATCTATTTTTACTCTTCCTTTCAGATTGCTGAAAAGCACTTTCAGGAAAAAAATCAGAAGTTGAACGCCGACATAGCAAGCCATATAGCTTCCGAATTGAAGCCGTTTCTGAATGGTACCCTGAAGGAAGAAGCAGCAGACGAAATTATGCACAGCATGATGGCTGTCAATCCCTCGATTGAAGTCTATTTACTGGACGCTGAAGGAAAGATATTGAACTATGTGGCACCCTATAAAAAAGTGGTCTTGGACAAGGTAAGTCTGGAACCAATAGAAAACTTTATTGCTAATTATCAGGACGAAACTATCCTGGGAGATGATCCCCGCAAAGAAGGAAGGCAAAAGGTATTTTCAGCTAAGAAGGTAGAAGAAGATGGAAAGACCCTCGGCTATATCTATGTGATACTGGCCAGTGAAGAGTATGATTCAGCCAATGATCAGTTATTTGGTAGTTACATTCTACAACTGGGTTCAGTATACGGCCTGGTTACAATCATAGCAGCCATGCTCATTGGCGTTTTAGCTATTTGGCTAATTACAAAAAACTTGAACAAAATCATTCAGACGGTCAAGAAGTTTCAGCAAGGAGAAATGAGTGCCAGGATTAAAGTCGGAAGCGGTGGTGAAATCAACAAACTGGCTGAGGCCTTCAACGAGATGGCCGACACCATTGTCGGGAATATCGAAAATCTGAAGTCGATGGAAAATTTACGGCGGGAACTTGTAGGGAATGTATCTCACGATTTGAGGACACCCTTGGCCGTTATTCATGGTTTCATAGAGACACTTATCATCAAACAAAGCCAACTGACAGATGAGGACAAGCAGAAGTACTTATCTCGTGCACTGACTGGGACAGAACGATTGAAAAAACTGGTAGAGGAGTTATTTGAATTGTCTAAACTTGAAGCCAAGCAGATCAAACCGATCAAAGAAGCTTTCTTTATCAATGAGCTCATGGATGATATCGCTCAGAAGTATAAGATCTTGGTGGAAGAGAAGAAAATTCAGATATCTGCCGAAGGTCACGAGAAACCATTCATGGTTTTTGCAGACATCAGCCTGATAGAGCGTGTACTTCAAAACCTGATTGACAATGCGATTAAATTCACTCCGGAAAATGGCCAAATCAAATTGCAAATCAACGAAAAGGCCCAGGAGGTAGAAATTCAAGTAACCGATACAGGCAACGGGATTCCACAAGACCAAGTACCTTTCGTTTTCGACCGCTATCACATCGGTGATAAGCGTGTTTCACTGGATACCAACAGCACCGGACTTGGATTGGCCATAGTGAAAAGAATTTTGGAAATACATAACACATCTATCGATCTGAAAAGCAAAATAGGTGAAGGCACTACATTCTCCTTCATTTTACCACAGTATTCTGTTTAATAGACCAAATCAGTATACTTCTTTTATATCGCTGTGACATTCTCGTGATACTCTCTTTCAACCTTTGTTTTAGAAAATTTTAAAACTAAGGTTTAAAGAAATGAAAAAGATATTATTCACATTATTAGCCGTCACCGTAGCATTTTATTCATGCGACGATGATGATGAAAACACAGGAAATTTGACACTAGACATTTCAGGATTGAGCAATCTGGGAGATGGTTATCTATATGAAGGATGGGTGATTGTAGATGGATCACCAGTATCTACAGGTACCTTTTCGGTAAACGACGAAGGGGTACTTTCTGCCACTTCATTCGAAATGGATGCAGCCATGCTTGCTGCTGCTACTACATTTGTATTAAGTATTGAGCCAAGTCCGGACACTGACGCTTCTCCAAGCGCTACTAAAATTTTAGGTGGTGATTTTTCCGGTACCTCCGCTTCAGCATCTATCATGCATGCTGCAGCTTTTGGTACGGGCTTCAGTGGGGTAACGGGCGGATATATTCTGGCCACTCCTACTACTACCGTAGATACTGATGAAGCCAGCGGTGTTTGGTTTCTCGACAACTCCTCAGGATCTCCAGCTATCGGACTGACAAACTTGCCTGATCTAAGCAATCAAACGGGCTGGACCTACGAAGGGTGGGCCGTAATGGGCGGGACACCTGTTTCAACTGGTACCTTCAATACTGCAGCTGGCTTTGATGACAATGCTACTACAACATCTTTCAAGGGAGATGACGGTGACGGTCCTGCATTTCCAGGAGAAGATTTTATACAAAATGCCCCAACAGGCATGACGTTCCCAACTGATTTAAAAGGAGCGACAATCGTTGTGAGTATAGAACCTGTACCAGACAACAGCACTTCTCCTTTTGTTTTAAAGCCTTTGGCTGGAGAGGTGCCTGCCGCATTAGCGAACCATACTTTCCAGACCATGGATAACATAGCCAGCAGCACGTACCCATCTGGAACTGTTACAAGATAAAGCACACAATCTACGTTAAAAAAAACCCGCAGACGGCGGGTTTTTTTATGCCCTTTTCAGTACATGGCTGTTTATATACTGACGCATCTCGTTAAATCCTTATGGTAGGTCATAAAAGGACAGCTATTCGAGTTAAAAGTTGGCGTAAATATGTTATTATTAATTGCACGATATGCCCTAAATTGAATGGATGAATCACTTTCTTGCCAATAATATCAAGTTTTTTCAGATGAATAAGGCCGTCCATTTTGCCTTTATTCTTTTGTTTTTCATCAGCTGCTCAGAAGAAGAGCACGGCGAACAAGTTAGAAATTGGGAAATATTAGCATTAGAAAAACATGTTGATGATCTAAACAATCAGAATAAGGCACTTTCCATTATTCTTTGGAAAATGAACTCCAACCACAAGTCGGTTCGATTATTTACGAATGATTTGATCACAGATATTGAGAGGGTCAAAATGAGTATTATTGAATATGCAATTAATGGCTCTGAGCTCGTGGCACAGCAAATCGTGTCGACCCGGGTAAGAGGGACATATTACCCAAGGACATTCAAATTTGAACACAAACAAATCCCTGAGAAATTAACTCGGTTTGTCGTAAAAAGCTTGACCGCGTTTGATAGGCATCCCAGCACCAAAGGGAATTCACTGAAATCATTTCTAACAGAAATGGGCCATGACGATTCCAATTCTTTAATTAGACATAAAATGTTTGACGGATTGAATGTAGGTCAGGCAGTTCAATTGCTTGAATTGGTCCAGATTAGAATATTGATGGAAGAAAATAAATATCAAACCAGCCAGTTTAATCATGCTATAAATCGCATGATTGCATTCCCGCAGAACCTTAAGAACTAATGGTACAGTAAAATTTTAGGCTAAGCTATCTATTGCGTAAATATTGACTGCTTGTTGTTTGCCTTTCAGCAAAATCTCTCCCATGAGCTCCTGCTTTATTTTGGAAAAGTTTTTTGTCTGGTTAGCAAATAATTCTGAGACCAAAAGGCTCTTGCCAAATTGATTACACATGGATTGGATGCGTGCTCCAGTATTCAATACGTCGCCATGATATGCAATCTCACGTTTGATATAACCAACCTCTGCTACGGTCACTGGCCCCTCATTGATTCCAGCTTTGAATTCAGGAACGAAACCGAATTCTTTTTCAAATTTTTCTGATTTTGATTCCAGTTTTTCTCTAAAGGCAAAAAACAACTCCATGCAGAGTCTTGCAGCATCCGGATCGTCCGAATCCCAGGTCAAAACTGCTTCGTCCCCAACATACTGATAAATCTGAGCCTTATGTCTGAAAACAATTTCATTGAGGTACAGAAAACACCTCTGGATCAAATTAGAATACTTAATATGCCCAAGCTTCTCGGCATAGGCCGTCGAGTCTTTGAGGTCGAGAAACATAAAAATTCTGTCTTCAATGATCGGTTTGTGGTATTTCCCGGTGAACATATCCCATAGATTACCTGGGCCAAATTTTTTACTTACCTCAAGTATAAAATTGACAATTATGGAATAGAGGATAATGAATGAGGCAATGGCAATATAGAATTGATTGTCAAGAAAAAGCAGGACAAATTTATCGGTCTCTTTGATGGGAGAAATGTTCAAAAATCTCAAGATCAAAAAGACGGTCAAAAATACAAATACAAATCCAACTGTATAGAGACCTGTTTTGATGAGCATAATCTTCCCAAAAGATTGATTCCTCAACCTCGTGTTTTCAGATAACCAATAGATAAGAAAGAAAACAGTCCCAAAAAGGAAACCAAAAAGAGCACCTTCCAAATACTGAAAACCTGAATTAATGTATTCTAGAAAAGGTCCATTGACGTGTGAAATATCGATTTCCAATAACTTCAGAATGAGTTGTTGGAAAAAGATGCCAGTGGCAGTCACGCTTATTGAGGCAACGGTCCAAACGCCGACGATGAATAACCAATCCTTAAGGTTCTTTTTCCAGTTCATGTATTGAGTATGTAATTGTTTTGCTCATTGAAGCCAGCAATTCCTTGCAGGCCTCCCGTATGTACGCAAATGATCCGGTTCCCACTGTCAAACTTACCTTTTTTAATCTGATCAAAAATGCTGTACATCATTTTGCCAGTATAAACAGGGTCTAGTTGGATTCCGCTCACTTTTTTAAAGTGATTAATAAATTCAATAAGAAGACTATCAAATTTAGCATATCCCCCAAAATGATAGTCATGAAAGATCTGCCATGGTTTTGCCGGGCCCGCTAAGTCTTGTACTATGTTCTCCAGATAATGCTCTCCTTTTAGACAACTGACTCCCAAGGCAGTTTGATTTCCGCTAAGTTGACTAGCCAGACCAGCCAATGTTCCCCCGGTTCCAACAGGGCAAGCGATGAAGTCAAAATCTATTTCTATTTCATCGATTATTTCAGCCACACCTTTCAGTGCGAGTTGATTTGATCCTCCTTCAGGAATTATGAAGGCCTGGTATTCTTCCCTTAGTAATTCAAGCCAGTCCTTTTGGTTTCTTTTTTGATAATCAGGTCTGGAGATAAACTGCAGATTCATCCCATCTACTTTTGCTTTCTGCAGCGTTGGATTTGAGTTTGAATCAAGCTCGTCGCCTCTGATGATACCTATGGATTGGAACCCAAAACGTTTGCAAGCTGCCGCAGTAGCAGCAATATGATTTGAAAAAGCACCCCCAAAAGTCAGGATTGATTGATAGCCCTGGGCTTTGGCTTCAAGTAAGTTGTATTTTAATTTACGCCATTTATTACCTGAAATTTCCGCGTCTATCTGATCTTCTCGCTTGATAAACACCTCTATCCCCTTTTTCGACAAAATTGGGTCAAAAAGCTGCTGGAGCTGGGTCGGTTTGGGGGACTCAAACATGTCTCAAATGTAATAAGCAAAGAGGAAAGCAGTAGAGCTTAGGTGGAAGGGATAATATTTTTTATTAATTTGTAGAGTCAATAGAAATATAGGAATGTTGGCAATACATGAACCCGGGTTGGGGGTTCTTTTTAATTAACTCATCATAATTTAAGAAATGGCTGAAAATCTGACTCGATCGATAGAATCTAAGGTAGAACATACCAAAAGCGAACGCCGAAAAAATAGATTGAATGCCTATGAACTAGGAACAGAACTTCTCTTCAAGACGAAAAAGGAGTTGGATAGCCTGCAGGGAATGATAGGTGCACAAGACCCGCGTTATCAGTCTGTTTGCAATCTGCTAGCTACAGAAGTATTGCAATGTGGCATTGATTATTTCAAAGCCATAAAGGATAATTCTGATTTTTCGGAGGCAAATTCCTTAGAGATTTTGAATAGCGCCAAAGAGATTTCTGCAGATGCTCAAATTCAGAAAAGGATAGAAGACAATGTCGAAGGTATTCGTGATTGGGTAAGCAACCAGGCACTACGAGATAGTCAAAATAACATTTATGACTTCAATAAAATATTGTTGAAAACGGCATTTTCCTTCATGACCTGTGATGGGCATATCGCACCCAATGAGGTAGCTTTAATTAGAAAAATGGCTGAGGAGGATAAGGCTTTTGGAGACATAGACATTGATACCGAGCTGGACTTTCTTATAGAAGTGATCAATACGATGGGTATGGGTTTCTTAAAAGATTATCTAAAAGTATTGAAGAATGCAGGGCTTAAGCAGGAACAAGAGCTTAAGTTGATTGATATGGCTGTCAAAACCCTTTATGCTGACGGCAAAGTAGATTACAATGAGGTGAAATTTTTCAGAATATTCCGTTCACTTCTTAGCGTATCAGACAAACAAATTGAGACACAAAACCCTCACCTTCCAGACCAATTTTTGGAAAGTGACATATTCAGTCATGCATACCTAGGCCAATTATTTGATGATTATTTTGAAAAGGTCGAGATACCGACTTTTGAAAAAGTATCAGAGCAAAAGCGTACAGCCTACGTGGACCCCGAAAAGTATAAAGAATAAGGACAACCCTACAAGAGTTACAAAACTACTTGCCTAAGAATTCGCTCGTTCCCCGAAATGCTTCTCAACAATACCAAGGAGTTGCTCTTTTGTAATTGGTTTGGTGATAAAGTCTGAGACATCTTGGTATTTTTTTGCCTTGTCCCGGTCAAGTTTATTAAGTGAACTGGTTAGCATTGAGATCACTATGCCGCCTTTAAGTTCTTTTGGCAATAGCACATACCGATCGAGAAATTCAAAGCCATTCATGACAGGCATATTGATATCTAATAATATTAAATCTGGCTTGGGATAACTTGTGCCATTCTCTTTAAACTCTCCCTTATTTTCTAAATAATCCAAGGCCACCTTTCCGTTGTGGCAAGCATGTATTTTACCTGTATAGTTGCACACATCGGTTAGTAAATGCTGCTGTAAGAAAATCGAAGTTTGATCATCGTCGACCAAAAGGATATTTGATATTATGTTGATGTCTATCATTGTTACTTAGGAAGTAATAGGTAAATGGATGGTGAATATTGTGCCTTCGCCAGGCTTACTTTGGGCCATTATCGACCCATTATTTTTTTCAATTTGATCTTTTACTAGGTATAATCCAATACCTGATCCTTGGATTTCCGGTTTTTCACCAAAACGTTCAAAAAGAGTAAAAAGCTTATCTCCATATTTGTCCAGGTCAATACCGGAGCCATTATCGGAGAATATTATTTTTACCATGCCATCATCATCAAACGATGAAATGTTAATTTCAGGTTCGCGTTCTGCATGTCGATATTTTATGGCATTGGTTATTAAATTCTTCAAAATACTATTCAGGTAAATTTCCGAAACGAAAACAAATGGGCCTTTGGTAAAATCAGTTTTGATTTTAGCTCCGGATTCTTGAATATCGTAATCTAGCACTTGTATTAGATCTGATACAGTATCCTGCAATGAACACTTTTTTTGCTCTAAAGCACCCGATTTTTCATGTCTGAGTAATGACATGAAGTCTTCAAATGTCAGCAGCCAGCTGGCAACTGACTCATTAATCTTGTCAATCAGCTCTTCTTTTTTGGTATCCGACAAAGTCGCATTTGAGGTACTCAAAATCTCTGTAAGCGCTTTTATATTCAGAGCAGGGCCGCGTAGGTCATGAGTGATTTTGTAGGTAAGCGTGTCTAAGGATTTATTAATTATTCTAAGTTGTCGATTGCTGTCATTCTTTTTTTGATGTGTCAAACCGAGAAGAAAGCCCGCTGCACCCAGTACGATTGGAGCTGTGTCTACTACATAATGAATTACGTTCCTTTGGTGAATAATAATTATGCTGGCCCAATTAAAATCAAGATCATTGAGTAGGCAATCTATAAACTGAGAAAAGATAGGAAACGAAAGTCCGAACAGAATACCTCCAAGAGTATATTTTGTGTGGACACTGATCGCTTTCTTTTCCATTAGTTTAGGGAGATTGATACTCGCTATTCAGATGATCCGGTACCAAAATCTACAGAATCTGAAATGTCTTGTACCTGGGAGAGATCGAATGTAGGAAGTGTTTTTTGCTTAAAATAGTTGCTATAGAGTTCCTTAATGTAGATATCCGTCAGTGCATCCTTATGAATAAAATCCTTTCCAATCTTTGGAAACTTATCTAGTATTTTTTGATCAGGGGATTTCAATGCGGTACGAAGAATTTTAAGAAAGTAGATTTCTTCTTTTTTCACCTTATCATCGGCTGTAATAGTCTGAATGGCCGATTCGAGCAGCAATATTTCTTGTTCTTCTGTAAGCGTGGCACTTTTCACTTTTTTAAAGTAATCATCAAAAAAATCCAGGCCTTTTAGATTGATCAGATCAATCATCTGATTCAGTTCCTGATCAATATCGAGACTGGCTAGGTCCTTTTTTTCATTGGCCATTTTCTTAATAAAGCTTACTTCTTTTGGGGATATATGACCGTCACAGGTCATAAAAGAGAAAACCGTCTTAAGGAGCAATCTGGAGAATTCTGATTGATTTGTCATTTGTGTCATGTTAATATATCGCTGCTTTGTTGCTTTAAGATAATCAAAATATCTAAAACTAATACTTACCTTTGCCCACTATGCAAGAGGAACCTTTGGAAGAAGAATTATACGAACATCACCGAATCGTTGCGGACCCAAAGCAAGAAATTTTACGGCTAGATAAATTTCTGATGGATCGCTTGCCCAACGTAACACGCAATAAGCTTCAGGCTGGTATTAAGGACGGTTTTATCAAAGTCAATGACGAGGAAATAAAGCCAAATTATAAGGTTCATCCGGGTGATGTTGTAATTGTCGCCTTACCAGAACCTCCTAAGGATACCGACATAATTCCGGAAGATATTAAATTGAATATTGCCTACGAAGATGACGACCTTCTCGTAGTCAACAAAGAGCCGGGAATGGTAGTACATCCCGCTTATCAAAATTGGTCCGGAACTTTGGTCAATGCCTTAGCCTTTCATTTTAAGAACCTTCCTACCATGCCCAATAATGACGGGCGACCTGGTCTCGTACACCGAATAGATAAAGACACATCAGGTTTGTTGGTAATAGCTAAAAGTGAGAAAGCAATGACAAGCCTGGCTAAACAATTCTTTGATCATAGCATTGAACGAACCTATCTGGCGCTTGTGTGGGGTGAACCCAACGAGGATAGCGGAACAATCGATGTGAACTTAGGAAGAAGCCTTAAGGACCGAAGAGTGACTGCAGCTTTCCCGGAAGGCGATTTGGGTAGGAGAGCTGTTACGCATTACGAGGTAATCAAAAGACTTAGATATGTTTCCCTTATCAAATGTAATCTGGAAACCGGCAGGACACATCAGATCAGGGCGCATATGAAACACATTGGACATCCATTGTTCAACGACGTAACTTATGGGGGAGATAAAATTATAAAAGGGACCACCTTTACAAAATACAAACAGTTTGTTGAAAATTGTTTTAAGCTGATACCCAGACAAGCGCTGCACGCCAAATCGTTAGGATTTATTCACCCAACTACTGAAAAATTTGTTCAATTCGACTCTGAGCTGCCACAAGACTTGCAGGATGTGATAGAGAAGTGGGAGCATTATGTCAATCACATAGATTAAATGATTGTAATTAAATACCTCTGGTACTATACCATGTGGACCTTAGTCAGGATAGGGCTTCACCTTTATTTTTCAAAAATCAAAGTCACGGGAAGACACAATATCCCCAAAAACACACCAATAATTTTTGGGTCTAATCATGAAAATGCTTTCATAGACGCACTTCTGATAACGACAAGCAATACTCGTTTCGATCATTATCTGGTACGCGCAGGTGTGTTTGGAAACCCAATCGCTAAGGCCCTCCTTAATTCACTCAATTTGATGCCAGTATATCGAGCGCAGGATGGTGTCAATCCACTAGAAGCCAATAAGCAAATTTTTCGAGCTTGTTTTGAGGCTTTGGCAAAAAAGTATTCAGTCATGCTTTTCCCAGAAGGTGAACATAATATGAGGCGGCACAGGAGGGTACTGAAGAAGGGTATCACCCGGATAGCTTTAGGTGCGGTAAACTTTGAAGGAGGCACCAAAGAAGTATCCGTCGTACCTGTGGGTGTAAACTACTCAGATCATACAGGGTTTAGATCAACCGTTCATATTGTATTCGGTGAGCCCATTGTTGTGAAAGAACAAGAAGAGAACGCTAAGAATTACAACAAGTTGACTTCTGAGATCACAGAAGGACTGAGTCTGGTGCATGTCTCATTGGATAGGAACGCTTATCTTGGTTTGGACGCTATTTTTTTTCATGATCTAGATTCTCATCAATTGATAGAGCCGGAAAAAATAAACCATAAATCTGCTGCCCTGGAAAATCGATTGGATGAAGTGAATGAAGTTTACGATGAAAAGAAAGAATTGGAAGAAGCCGGTTTGTCGTTCCCATTTCGGTCTATAAGTAATGGTGGTAAGTTAAAAATGCTTTTGCTCGTGCCTTTGGCATTGATTGGTCTACTCATCAATTTGCCGGTCTTACTACCTGTTCATTGGTTTGTAAAAACAAAAATTAAAGAAGTTGAATTTGTAGCATCGCTAAAATTTGGATTTGCGCTGCTTGGATTTTGTGTTTGGTGGTGGCTGTTGGCTTCCTGGATTTGGGACTATTCTTCTCGGTGGGAACTGGTGATAATAGGAACCCTTCTGCCATTTATATCTTTGGTATCACTCAATGGATTTCTTCGAAAATGGAAAAGGTTTCAGACGACCCGTATGCTATCCAATGAAAATCTTCAACCGAAATACGATGCGTTCGTAGAACGAGTAAACCTTATAAGAAATAGCATTTCATTCTAGTACGGCAGAAGCGAATCGCTGTTTGTCATTGAGATCCTTGTATACTTTGGCTTGGGAATAGCCATAATGCTGAAAAAGCAATAGGGTCTGCTCGCCAAATTGCTCATTAATCTCAAAGAACAGTGCACCACCCTTTTTTAAAGAAATCTTGGCCTTTTTCATAATTGCTTTATAAAAGAGTAGAGGATCATCATCGGGAACGAACAAGGCTAAGGCAGGTTCAAATTCGAGCACATTCTTTTTCATTTCCTGCTTCTCCTGGTCCATGACATAAGGAGGATTGCTTACGATCAGATCAAGTTCTTCAGGCGGGAGATTTTGTTTTACAATGTCCAAAGTAGAAAAGGCAGCGTTTGCTCCTAGCCTGGCAGCATTGTATTGTGCAATTTTGAGTGCATTTGGACTAATATCATAACCCACCAATTGTGCGTCTTCAATACTCAAGGCTAGAGAACATGCAATACATCCGGAACCGGTTCCTATGTCGGCCATCTTGGGTTTATTCCAACTTCTGAAATTGCTGATAATCTGAATAAGAAGTTCTGTTTCCTGCCTTGGGATTAAAACATTTTTATCTACATAAAACCGATAACCATAAAATTCTGCCTCCTTGAAAATATACTGAATGGGTTCATTGTCGATCAAGCGCTTAACCAGCAGGTTGTATTTCTTTTTTTGGAGGCTATCCGGGAAAAACTGACGGTTGACTATTATATCAGTTCTGGATATGCTGAAAATTTTGTCAAGTATAATATAAGCAAGAGCCTGGCTTTCCTGGAGTCCCAATTCTGGATTGAGCAGCGCTACGGTATCTTGAAATGTATTCCTGGGAAAGTATTCCTCCATGTCGCAAAAATAATTAAACGGTGTAAATTTGAGTACGCTCGTCGTGTCAAAGGGAACTAATAAATGATAGGATTAGATCAAGTAGGAATCATAATAGCAAACCAGTGAGTAAAGAAAAAGATAAAAAATATATGCAGAGAGCACTAGAGTTGGCTAAAAAAGGGTTTGGAATAGTAAGTCCAAATCCGATGGTCGGCTGTGTTATTGTGCATGATGATATAATCATTGGAGAGGGTTGGCATGAAAAATATGGAGAAGCACATGCCGAGGTCAATGCGATTAAAAATGTAAAAAATTTGACTTTCCTGAAAGAGGCCACCGCATATGTGACATTAGAACCCTGTTCACACTTTGGTAAAACTCCTCCATGTGCTGATTTATTGATTAAACACCGGCTCAAGCGTGTTGTAATTGCCAATCAGGATAGTTTTCCACTGGTAGATGGTGGAGGGATAAAAAAACTCAGGGAAGCGGGTATTGAAGTGGATGTGGGTGTCTTATCAAAGGAAGGAAGAAATTTGAATAAGAGATTTTTCACCAGAGTAGAAAAAAAACGACCTTATGTGATCTTGAAATGGGCTCAAACGGCTGATGGATTTATAGCGCGTGAGAATTATGACTCGAAATGGATCAGCAATGAAAAATCCAGAAAATTGGTGCATAAGTGGCGAGTTGAGGAAGATGCCATTTGGGTAGGAACGAACACGGCCAAATATGATAACCCTAGACTCAATGTTAGAGATTGGGAGGGCAGTGACCCTATTCGAATTGTCATTGACAAAGATTTATCATTAGATGCCGGTCTCAATTTGTTTGATCAAGAGATTCCCACTATTTGTTATAATCTAAATAGGAATAGAAAAGAGGAAAATCTGGAATGGGTCAAAGTGAATAAGGAGAAAATCCTAGAGGATATTTTCTTTGATTTAAGGCAGCGAGGTATCCAATCTGTATTGGTGGAAGGAGGAGCCTGCTTAATAGAGTCTCTGATTGAAAATAACTATTGGGATGAAGCTCGTGTGTTTACTGCGGGAAATAAGTTTGAAAAGGGGATTAAGGGACCTGCTTTTCGTGCTGCTGTTGAGAGGTCGCATCAAGTTGATAATGATCGACTCGACATTTATTACAATACATAAGGTAGTCCTACAACTATTACGTTGAAATTAATAAATCATTTTTGTCTTTTTTTGAAGTATTGGAAACTTAGGCCAGTATTGAATGGGCTAATACCTCCTTGTTGTTGATCGGTCCCGTTATTGATAATGTAAGAGCTGGTGAGAGCAAGTCTACCAGTTTTGTTTTTAAATATTATTGAAATTGAAGGTTCGATAAATAGAGCGCTTAGCTCACGGTCTTCATCAATCACATATTCTACCCAATCACCATCGGCCCCTGTTTCTTTTCTGTAGTAGTAAAAATCTTGATTGATTTTTCCAAATTTTGAGGACAAAACAAAATCAACCTTTTTGGTATGTATAGTCCATTGAGGCCTTAAATAGTATAACCGGCTGGTTCCGTTTATTTCAAAGTCATCATAGAGAATTGAATATTTGTTTTTCCCTGACCCTCCCGAGGCTCCCGCAAAGAGACCTAATCTGCTTCTCTTGCCTATATTTTTTGATCCACCAATACTACCATCTAGCATAAAATTTTCCTTTGCATAAAACCTGGCGGCTAGTTGCAGTGATAGGTTATCCGTTGCTGCTACTGCAAAATTAGTTTGTAGACCTAAGGCAACAGGCCCTGTTAGACCAATATCTATTTGTGTATCTCCAGCATCTTCTACTAGTACAGGTGGAGCAACATGTGGCGAATAAATAGCGCAACTAGTACTGAAAAACAATAAGAGGTATAGGAATTGGCGAAGCATTTTATTTTTACAATGAGATGATATGAGAAAGGCATTATTTATGGCTAAACCCCCTAAGCAGAATATTTACATGGTTTTCATAACCATAAATTTTCCAATTGTCCGGGTCTGCCACATACTTATGATCCGTTGAGATTTGGGGCAAAAAAAACTCCTCGCTGATAATTATCAACGAGGAGTTTTTTTCAGTAATATATTGTTTCGAATCAACTACCGCATCCTACACATTCGAACTGTGAGTTGGCTTCGCCTTCTTTGTCGTTAGCAGGAATGAAGTTTTTGTTCTCTTCTTTTGATACTGTAAACTTAATCGCATCAGCTGCAGCCTTAGTTCTGAGGTAGTACATACCAGTTTTCAAACCTTTTTCCCAAGCATAGAAATGCATGGAAGTCATCTTACCAAAGTTAGGCTCTTGTAAGTGAATGTTTAAGCTTTGGCTTTGGCATATATAAGCACCTCTATCAGCCGACATATCAATAATCGCTTTTTGCGAGATTTCCCAAACGGTTTTGTACAAGTCTTTGATGTTTTGAGGGATCTCAGGAATATTCTGAATAGATCCATTGGCCTGCATGATTCTGTTTTTCATGCTATCATCCCAAAGATTGATAGCAATCAAGTCTTTCATCAGGTGTTTGTTTACTACGATGAACTCACCGGACAAAACTCTTCTGGTATAGATGTTAGAAGTGTATGGCTCAAAACATTCGTTGTTGCCCAGAATCTGTGATGTAGAAGCCGTAGGCATAGGAGCTAATAACAAAGAATTTCTCACACCGTGTTTTTTTACATCTTGCTTCAACTTTGTCCAGTCCCATCTTTCACTAGGAGTGACATTCCACATATCATATTGGAAGATACCTTTAGATACTGGTGAGCCTTTGAATGTCTCATATGCGCCGTCAACCTTCGCCAAATCTTTAGAAGCGGTCATAGAAGCGAAATAGATCGTTTCGAAAATTTCGCTATTCAATTGTCTTGATTCTTTTGAATCAAAAGCCATTTTCATTTTAATGAAAGTATCAGCCAACCCTTGCACTCCTATTCCAATAGGACGGTGTTTCAAATTTGAGTTTCGTGCCTCTGGTACTGGATAATAGTTAACATCAATTACCTTGTTCAGATTTTTGGTAATCACATAAGTGATATCATAAAGTCTCTGATGATCAAACATGCCGTCCTCGGTCACGTACATTGGAAGTGCGATGGAAGCCAGGTTACAAACAGCAACTTCATCGGGAGAAGTATATTCCATTATTTCGGTACAAAGGTTACTAGACTTGATTGTACCTAAATTTTTCTGATTTGATTTTTTATTAGCGGCATCTTTAAACAGCATATACGGAGTACCGGTCTCGATTTGAGATTCTAAAACTTCGAACCAAAGATCCTGGGCTTTGATGGTCTTACGGCCTTTTCCTTCGGCTTCGTATCTTTCATATAGTTTCTCAAATTCGTCTCCATAGGCATCAGCGAGCCCTGGGCACTCGTTGGGACACATCAGTGTCCAATCGCCATTTTCTTTTACTCGTTTCATAAACAAGTCCGGCACCCAAAGAGCATAGAACAAATCTCTTGCTCTCATTTCCTCTTTACCGTGATTTTTCTTTAGGTCAAGGAATTCAAAAATGTCGGCGTGCCAAGGCTCAAGATAGATTGCAAAACTTCCTTTGCGCTTTCCACCTCCCTGATCTACGTATCTAGCTGTCATGTCAAAGTTTCTTAGCATCGGAACGATACCATTCGATACGCCGTTGGTTCCTTTGATGTAAGATCCTGTAGCTCTTACATTATGAATACTTAATCCGATTCCACCGGCAGATTGAGAGATCTTAGCCGTTTGTTTCAAAGTATCGTATATCCCGTCGATACTGTCATCCTTCATGGTAAGAAGGAAGCATGAAGACAATTGTGGTTTAGGTGTACCTGCATTAAATAGTGTAGGAGTAGCATGTGTAAACCATTTTTCAGAGAGTAGGTTGTAGGTTTCGATGGCTGCTTCTATATCTTCTTTATGTATCCCGATCGCTACACGCATGAGCATGTGCTGAGGTCTTTCTACGATTTGTCCATCCAGTTTCATCAAATATGATCTTTCGAGTGTTTTGAACCCGAAATAGTCATAACTGAAGTCTCTGTCATAGATAATTGAAGAATCAAGCAGCGCAGCATTTTTCTTTATGATTCCATATACATCCGTCGCAAGAAGTGAAGCATTCTCCCCTGTTTTTGGATCTATATAAGTGTACATCCTTTTCATAGTGTTTGAAAAAGACTTACTAGTTGTTTTGTGTAGGTTGGAAATAGCTATTCTGGCGGCCAGCTTAGCAAAG
Organism: Reichenbachiella sp.; assembly: GCF_039944555.1. GTDB lineage: Bacteria > Bacteroidota > Bacteroidia > Cytophagales > Cyclobacteriaceae > Reichenbachiella. The sequence continues at coordinate 612,257 of NZ_JBDUYN010000004.1, forward strand.
TCAGGGTGGACCGTGGTAAGTGAGGCGGCAGTTTCAGCAGCCAGATTATCTAATTCTACAGTTGTTACACCATCATAAATACCTGAGATCACTTTTTTAGCGATGTCTACAGGTTCAATGAACTTGGTGTTCAGTCCGTAGCAGAGTTTTTCAATTCTGGCAGTGACTTTGTCGAATTTGACGGATTCTCTCCTTCCGTCTCTTTTTAGTACTAGCATAAGGTAAACAGGTTAACAGCTATGGGATATATACGTATGTTTTTTAAAAATCTTCGTTCAAACTAAATTTTGGTGAGTCATCACTGGCCTCTTTCATCACTCCGGCTTTCTGATACTCTGCCACTCTTTTTTCAAAGAAATTTGTTTTCCCTTGTAGAGAAATCATTTCCATAAAATCAAATGGATTAGTCGCATTGTATTGTTTGGAACATCCAAGCTCTAATAACAATCTATCTGCAACAAATTCAATATATTGACACATGAGTTCTGCATTCATTCCAATCAATTTTACCGGAATGGCGTCAGTGACAAATTCCTTTTCAATCTCTACGGCGTCTATGATGATTTTTTCTACGGTTTCAGTAGGAAGCTTATTAATCAAGTGGTCATTGTATAATAAACACGCAAAATCACAGTGTAGTCCTTCGTCCCTTGAAATAAGTTCATTGGAAAAAGTCAGACCTGGCATCAAGCCTCTTTTTTTCAACCAGAAGATTGAGCAGAAACTTCCTGAAAAGAAAATACCTTCCACTGCGGCAAAAGCAATCAATCTTTCTGCAAATGAGCCATTGTCGATCCACCTCAAAGCCCAGTCTGCTTTTTTCTTCACGCACGGGATGGTTTCTACCGCATGAAACAGCTTATCTTTTTCCTTATTGTCTTTTACGTAAGTATCAATAAGTAAGGAATATGTTTCTGAGTGAATGTTTTCGATAGCAATCTGAAAGCCGTAGAAAAATTTGGCTTCAGTATATTGAACTTCGGACACGAAGTTCTCAGCAAGATTTTCATTTACAATTCCATCACTAGCCGCAAAGAAGGCCAGTACGTGAGTAATAAAGTGGCGCTCGCCATCATTCAGATTTTCCCAATCTTTCAAGTCCTGGCTGAGATCAATTTCTTCAGCGGTCCAAAAGCTGGCCTCAGCTTTTTTATAAAATTGCCAGATGTCATCTTTTTCGATGGGAAAGAGTACAAACCTATCCTTATTCTCTTTGAGTATAGGTTCGTCTTGCCGGGTGTCTTTTGCCATTTTGCTTTTACTTCATTTCTTTTAAAAAAGGACAAATAATAGTCGTGACTAATGATACTGAAGCCAGTCATTATTCTCCTTTTTCGTGTCTCACACGAGGTGAGACGGTGGTGTTCATTTTTCTATAGGATTACTTGTTCGTTAGTGTGTCGAGTCCTTTGAACAAGCAGTACAAATATGAAAAAAAGAAGGTAAAAAGACAAGGCGAGAATGGTGGCGAAATGGTGTTTTAGACAACTTAGAAAAAAAGATTTAAATAATTGAAAACTAGCACGTTGGAAGCCTTCATTTTAAATAATAACTTGTATTAAAATGAGCTTGAATCGAGGGTTAAAAAAAGTTGAATTTTTTTTTATTTTTTTATGTCAGCTAAAATGCTAGTGAAAGGGTTTGAAAAGTGCAGGATAAACTTTACTTTTGCAGACCAATTTTAAAAACTGGATTTATTACAAATTATTTATGTACGCAATAGTTGATATAGCCGGTAAGCAGTTCAAAGTAACGCAAGATCAGTATGTTTACACTCCTCGTTTGGAGGGTGAAGCTGGCGCTTCCGTAGAATTTGACCGAGTATTGTTGATAGACAATGACGGGAAGGTCAAAGTAGGTGCCCCTACAGTAAAGGGTGCTAAAGTTTCAGGTAAAATCCTTGCTCAGGAGAAAGACGATAAAGTGATTGTCTTTAAGAAAAAGAGAAGAAAAGGATACAAGGTAAAAAATGGTCATAGACAGCCATTGACTAAAGTTTTAATCGAAAATATTAAATAATATAATACCATGGCACATAAGAAAGGAGCAGGTAGTTCGAAAAACGGAAGAGAGTCCCATAGTAAACGATTGGGAGTAAAGATATTTGGCGGACAAGATATTATCGCTGGAAACATCATCGTAAGACAAAGAGGAACTAAGCATCATCCGGGAGCTAACGTAGGTATTGGTAAAGACCATACCCTATTTGCGTTGACCGATGGCGTTGTAGAGTTCAAAAAAGGAAGACAAAACAGATCTTTTGTTTCAGTAGTTACACCTGAAGCTAAGTCTTAAATTAGTCTACAGAAAATATAAAGAAAGCCATCTCGATCTGTCGGGATGGCTTTTCTTGTTTTGGGTCATTTGATATCCTATTGGTCGGCCTCTTCTTCTAGCTTACTTATGTCAAACTCTTTGAGAAATTTCTGTGCTTCATTCATATTCTGAAATTCATAGTTTTGGATACGCCCACCAGAGATGTGGATGTCCATCTTTAACAACACAATCTTAGGTCCAGAATTCAATGGGTCTTCAACAAATTGGGTGGATTCTGTTACTTTGAAATCACTCGCAGATTTCTCATGAGACAAGTTCACTGTTTTCCTTTTGATCCTTTTACAATAGGTGCACTTATAATGTTTAATAAGTTCACCATCCTCATGTTCAGTGACTTCTTTTGTGATCTCTTCCTTTTCAAGTTTTAATGTTTGGAACCCACATCGGTCACATTCCATGGCATGGAGTCTGCCTTCGTATTTTTCAATATGCGTATCGCCGGTATCTATATCTATCCATACATCGTAATCTACTGAAAACACATCTTCTTCTGCCTGCATACCCTCGTCAAGGTAGGCATCTTCCTCCTCCTCACTTAAGAGTTTCATTTTATTCCCTGTCTTAGGGTTTATCCTAGGCTCATATCTGTAAGCTTTCAGACGCTTCGCTTGCTGAGTAGGATAATAGAAGTTGAGCATGAGTAATGCTACGTAGCCATAAAGCACGCCAATACAAAGCGAAATAAAGAGCCTGATCCAAAACCACATAAATGAGTGGGTAAGTCCTGAGGCCTCGTAGGTATTACAAATAAAAAATATTGCAGAAGCTATGGCAATATGAGCAGTTAATAGGTATTTGTATTCGTGCTTACTTACCAGATCATATTTGTCTTTGTAGATCTTGGTGGTGGCCAGTTTAACTTTGTAGAAAATAAATATAAAGATTCCAATACCTGCGAACACAGGAGTAAGAATCAACATAGCAGAACTCCAGTTGTTCAAAAAGTTAAGGGTTGATTCATTCATTATAATTGATGTATTAATTGGTTTAAGAAAAAAGGCATCTCTTGGAATCAATTATTTCAGATAGATATTTCATTGTCCAGAGGAACCTAAAGATAGAAAAAATTATATATCGTAATGTTTTACTCGACAGGATTTTAACACCGTTAATACAATTTACCTGTATTCCAACAATAATTTATTTGGTATAATGATGGGATGGCCGTTTTAAGTTGTTAAATAAAATAGATACCCCTTGGACTAGACAATCTTATGAATCACCTTTCATAAACACATAATTGAAGAAAACCACCGTGTTATTTTTAACATTATAATAATGTTGAGTTAGATTTGATACTAAGAAATTTAAATGTCCAAAATTAGAATAATAGTTAGTAAAAATTGGATTATTTCTTGAATACAAAGAATATAAACAGTGAAGCAAAGAATTATTGGTTTTGCATTAATACTAGTCTTGGGTGGCTGCATTCAAATAGAAAATACTAATGACACGCAAGTAAAGAAATCTATTGTGTCAGATGTTTCTAATGTAGGAGCAGAGGTCGTGGATGAAAGCGAGCACGAAGCCGTGTCCTTGCTTGGTGTGAAATTATTTCCGCCAGAATTACCACAAAAGGTGCTTGATAAAAGAAAGAAGGAGCTTGAAGAGGCAGAAGCGAACTTCAATAATAACCCTGACAGTCTGGAAAGTATCATATGGTATGGTCGTAGACTTGCGTACCTCTATCAATACAAGTATGCTATTCAGATATTCACTCTTGGTCTGAGCAAATTTCCAGAGTCTTATAAACTATACAGACATAGAGGACACAGGTATCTCACTATTCGTCAGTTTGACAAAGCCATTCAGGATTTGGAAAAAGCAGTATTCTATTCAAGAACAGCACCAGTAGAAATGGAAGAAGATGGCCTGCCCAACCGAAGAAATATTCCTCGAAACTCTATTCAGTACAATATTTGGTATCATCTGGGTCTGGCATACTATATGAAAGGCAACTACGACAAGTCAGTATCCGCTTATAAAAAGTGCATAGCCATTTCTGACAATGATGATATGTTGGTAGCGGCAACAGATTGGCTATATATGACCTACAGAAAGACGGGCAACTTAGCTGCTGCAGAAGCACTACTAGAACCTATAAAAAGCAGGATGAATGTAATTGAAAATTATGCTTATCACAATAGACTTTTGATGTATAAGGGTATCAAGAGACCCGAACAATTGTTCAATCCAAATAAAAGCCAAAAAATGGCCATTGATGACATGACAATGGGGTATGGAGTTGGCAACTGGTATTACTACAATGGAGATGCCGAAAAAGCTAAAGCTATTTTTGGCCAAATGATGGACAGCCCTTATTGGCAAGCCTTCGGTTTTATGGCAGCTGAGGTTGAACTATCCAATTTGAAAGTAGGCTCTTAGCCTATTTCCACTTTCACATCATCACTTTCCGGGTGACCTACGCAGAGCAGTACGTATCCCTCAGCTTTTTCTTCATCAGATAGTCCATCGTCTTCATCCATTTTAATGCTTCCTTGAAGGCACTTGCCCCGACAGGCCGTGCACAGTCCACTTTGGCAAGAATAGGGCATGTCAATGTTCCTGTCCAGTCCAGCTTCCAAAATAGTTTTGTTAGCTGGTACTTCATAGGTATACTCCTCTCCTTCAAGCAAAATAGTAACCTCATGTGCTCCGTTCGCATCTGCTATTATGGCACTCGGGGAGGTGTTGCCGGCCACGAAGCTTTCTTTAAATTTCTTGTCTTCTGGTATTTTGAGCTCTTCGAGCGATTTCCAAACGATATTCATAAGCGGCTCGGGGCCGCAAGTCATAAAGGAAAAGTCCGAATAACTGCCATCTTTTAGGTCGGTAATAATTTTGATTACCTTTTCCCTTGTCATATAGCCTACCTCGCCTGTCCAATCTGTAGGTGGTGTTTCTAGAAAATGTACTACATCAAGTCTTGCTTCATATTCTTTTTGAAGACCTTCGATTACTTCTTTGAAAATAATCGAATCTATATCCCGATTAGCATATACCAGTGATACCTTACTTTCTGGCTCTTGGCTAAGGACTGATTTTGCTATGGACATGAGAGGAGTTACGCCACTTCCACCTCCAAATAGAAAGACCTGCCTTTTATTTGATGCCTTAATATCCAGAACAAAAGAACCCATAGGCTCCATGATTTGGATTGTGTCTCCCGACTTAACCTCGTTGTTGATATAATTAGACATGATGCCTCCGACTACGGCTTTGACCGTGACGGCAGGGAATTCACCTAGAGATGGCGTACTGCATAGCGAATAGGCCCTCCGGACCTTCTTCCCTTCTATGGTTAGAATAAGTGTAATAAACTGGCCTGGTTCATAATTTAAATCCCCACTCGATGGTTGCTCGAATACCAAGGTAACAGCATCATTCGTTTCCTTCACTACCTCCTTTACCGTCAGGTCAATGTATCTTGAATCGGTATTTTCTTTCTTCTTTTTCTTCTTAAAAAAACTAAAGGCCATTGTTTATATTTTTTTGAACGAGCAATTGCTCGGTGTTTCTAATCTCAGAATTTCAGGTTGCAAAATTACGAGCTATTTGGCTGCTGCCAAAATCATTTGATAGACTTAATTGATGTGCTCATTTGAATTGTTTTTTGATCCGCTATTTCGCAATTCCCACATCCTTTTGGGCAGTTGTTTTTTGAGCTGAAATCTAAATAGATCTTTCTAGCAACAAAAAAGGAAGCAAAACCAAATATTGTCCAGATAAGAATTTCTTGTATCATTGAATGCAAAATTACCAGTGCTTTTTGATAATCGCCAGCATTTCGGCATGTATTGTATTGGCCGCGAGTATTTCCCGGCCGAACAAGTAATTATTTCCACCGGAGAAGTCGGATACCTTCCCTCCAGCTTCTTCAACTATTAGTGCTCCGGCAGCAATGTCCCAGGGATTGAGATTATATTCGAAATAGCCTTCATACCTGCCTAAACCTACATACACCAAATCAATAGCTGCACTTCCAAGCCTGCGCAGTCCATGTGCATTTTGCATGAGTTCGTTGAGAATCGCTTGATATTCGGGCATTCTATCAAAGTCATAGTAGGGGAAACCTGTCGCGAGTAAGCTATCCCCTAAGGTAGGTAGTTTGGAGACTTTAATGGATTTGCCATTGCATTGTGCTCCTCCTTCCTTATAGGCATGAAAACAATCGTCTCGGCCGATATCGTAGACGACTCCTGATACAATTTCCTTATCTTTTACTAGTGCAATGCTGGTTGAGTAAATAGGTAATCCATGGATGAAATTAGTAGTGCCGTCAAGGGGATCGATGATCCATTTATATGAGGCTTCTGATTCTATTTCGGTACCCTCTTCAGTAATGAATCCGGCTTCTGGTAGAATGACCTTCAGCCTTTCAACCATCATTTTTTCAGCCTCCTTGTCTACATAAGAAACCAGATCATTTTTACCTTTAATCTCTACCTGATCATAGTTAAAGGTCTCTGCTTCTTTTTTGATAAAGGCTCCGCATTCAAGTGATAGATCAACTACTTTTTGTGTGATGTCTTTTAAGTTCATTTTCCAGCTATTATCACTACTATTTCTCCCTTTATTTTTTGATCTCCAAAGTGGTTGATGATTTCTTGTATACTGCCATTAATGGTTTCTTCGTATAATTTAGTTAATTCACGAGAAACAGATGCCTGTCTGTCATACCCTAACGTTTCGCCCAACTGATTTAGTGCCTTTATCAATCTGTGAGGAGATTCATAAAAAATCATCGTTCGGGTTTCTTCTATCAAAGAGCGAAGTCTAGTCTGTCTTCCTTTTTTTTGTGGCAAAAAGCCTTCAAATACAAATCGGTCACTAGGCAGGCCTGAAGCAACGAGTGCTGGTACGAATGCCGTTGCACCAGGTAGACATTCCAGTCTTACACCGGTCTTCAGACACTCTCTTACTAGTAAAAATCCCGGGTCACTGATGGCGGGAGTGCCTGCGTCGGAAACAAGAGCCATCTTTTTGCCTGCCTTGAATTCTTCTATAAGTTTTTCAACTTGTTTGTGCTCATTGAAAATATGATAACTCTTGAGCTGACTCCTAATGTCATAATGTTTTAACAATGTACCCGTAGTGCGCGTATCTTCGGCCAATATGATATCCACAGATTTAAGTACTTCTAACGCGCGAAGTGTAATATCAGCCAGGTTTCCAATAGGTGTAGGTACCAAGTAAAGAGAAGCATTGTATTCCATCAGCTGATAAGTGAGTCAATGACTTCTGCCAGTCTTCGATCTTTATCGGTCACTATGTCTCCGGCATCATGGGTACATAAGGTAATGATCACCTTATTGTAAACATTAGACCAGTTGGGATGATGATCCATTTTTTCTGCTTCAATGGCCACTTGTGTCATAAAACCAAATGCTTCAATAAAGTTTTTGAATGTAAAGGTCTTTGTGAGGGTGTCGTTTTGCTCTTGCCACATATTAGTAAAAATAAGAAGATACTTTACCAAAGTTATAAACTTTGGTAAAGTTCATTGGCCTGGAGGAAAGAAGTCTTTCAAGCTTTATTATCATTGCGCGATGCAAGTACCTACTATAGAATTGTTTGACCTTCAGGTGACGGAGCCTATGACGTGGATTACCAATTGGGTCGTGGCCATTGCCTGTTTTATTTTTGGTCATAGATTATTTTATGATGAACGTGCGGACATTTCACAAAAATTTTGGGCATTATTTTTTCTATTCATTGGATTAGCTTCAGTTACTGGGGGCACCGCACACGGGTTTATCAATTATGTAGGTCATAAATTTCACCATGCGGCTTGGCTATTAAGTGGTATTTCTATTTTTTGTGCGCAGCTGGCTGTTTTACCTCTCATACAAAGGGTAAAGGTTCGTTCATTCGTTCGAATTTTCAGTTATACTCAGCTCATGGTCATGTCTGCGTCCGTTTTGATATTTCAGCACTTTTCGAGTGTGCTTATTGATTCCGTTGTAGGATTGATAGGAGTGGTTATTCCAGTATCGTTTGCCAATTATGCTAAATACAAGGATAAAAGGTCAGCTTTGATAGTGGCAGGGGTACTCACTAATTTAATTCCAGCAATTATTCATTTACTTAAAATTTCTATAAATGAATGGTTCAACTTCAACGACATTAGCCATGTAGTAATGGTTGGTTGTTTCTATATAATGTATAAAGGGGCTGGAGCTAGAGGTACATCGGAAGTGAGCCAGAATATAGTCAGTACAACCTAGTTTTTTAGTAAGTCGGGTAACCAACTCACTAATTCCGGAAACACGATTACAGCTACCAATAACACGAGTTGTATAATTACAAACGGAACTATTCCGCGATATAAATGACTGGTCTTGATTTCGGGAGGAGCAACTCCTTTCAAATAGAACAGTGAAAATCCAAACGGTGGGGTGAGAAAGCTGGTTTGAAGATTCAGCGCAATCAGGATTCCTATCCAAATCAGATCAATGCCCATGGCGGAGAAAATAGGAGCCGCTACTGGGATGATTATAAAAATGATCTCAATAAAGTCAATGAAAAAACCGGCTACAAAAACTACCAGGAGTACAACGGCCAAAAAGAGATGAGGAGAAAGCCCTCCTTGAGTAATTAAATCGGCTAATAATCGATCTCCACCCATGGCGCGAAAAACAAGAGAAAAGGATGTAGCGCCTACCAAGATCATAAAAACCATACAGGTCAGAAATGTAGTATCCCGCATGACTTCCTTCAAGATTTTAAGGGTTAATTTTTTCTGAATGGCTGTAAGAATGATGGCGCCAAGAGCTCCAACCGCTGCAGCTTCAGTTGGAGATGCGATACCTGCGAATATTGACCCCAGTACCAATAGAATCAGCATAAATGGCAGGATGAAGGCAACCAGAACTTTTTTGAAGGCACCCTCTTTCCAAAAATCTTGATGCTCTTTGGATGAAATGCTTGGAGCCGCATCTGGCTTCATATATGAAACGGCAATGATATAAATAATGTATAGCCCGACGAGCAAAATGCCAGGAAGAATAGCTGCTGTAAATAAGTCTCCTACTGAAACATTCAGTACAGTACCTAAAAGAACAAGCACTACCGATGGTGGAATGATTTGGCCGAGTGTACCGGAGGATGCAATCGTACCTGTAGCCAAAGTGGGAGAATAGCCACGTTTAAGCATGGTTGGTAGACTGATCATGCCCATGGTAATTACAGTGGCACCTACTATTCCTGTTGATGCAGCTAGCATGCCCCCAACAATTACAACCGAAACGGCCAAGCCACCTTTCATCCGACCAAAAAGGCTGGCCATGGTTTCCAATAAGCTTTCCGCAAGTCCTGATTTTTCCAGCATGATTCCCATAAAGACAAACAAGGGCACAGCGATCAGAACAAAATTGTGCATCGTTCCATAGATGCGTAGCGACAGCAAATAGAAAAAGTCAATATCATAAATAAGTACTCCCGCTAAAATCGATAGCCCTCCAAGAGTAAAGGCGACAGGGTAGCCAAATAATATCAATACAAATACTAGCGCAAAGAGCAGGAGAGGTAAGTATTCTGAGATCATTTGGTCTTATTGTCGAGGATGGAAGAAAGAGCAGATAACCCTTGTGAGATAGCCTGAATGAATAGTAATATGGCGCCCGCAGGAATAGTTGATTTAATGATAAACCTATGAGGTAATCCACCAGGTTCCGGGCTTGACTCAGATATTTTCCAAGCATCTATTACAAAAGGAATCGAGGTTTTGATCACTACAAGACAAAAAGGAATTAAAAAGATCGTAGTTCCGATCAGATTAACCCATGACCTATTTGATTCACTGAAATGGGAATAGAAAACATCTACACGCACATGCTTATCATGTTTAAGTGTGTAGGCTGATCCCAATAAAAATAAAGTTGCGAAGAGATGCCATTCTAATTCTTGGTTGGCAGAGCTACTCCAATTGAATGCGTAGCGCAGTACAACGTCCAGGCCAATTAGGACAACCAAAACAATGCTTAGCCATGATACCCATTGGCCAGTTTTCTCTGTGAACTGATTGATATATTTAACTAGTCTATCCATTGAAATTGAGCTCGCAAAATAGCTAGTTTTCTTATTTAATTGGCACAATGTTTTTGATAACTATAACGAAAGAGGGGTAATTGGCTGTTCAATTTTGAGATGTTCATTTAAGACTAGAAATTATTAATAGTATAAATGTAAGTCTAAACGTTTTATAGCCAATATGACTTAGACTCTCTGTACACCTTGATTGGAAGCTCTGATTGCTGGCTGTATTGATGCCATAAAAGTAATGAAGATGATGGTAATAGCAGTAAATAGAAAATCAGTGGGTATAATTTCTACGGGGTAGGCTTGAGTCACTGATGAAGCAACTCCCATGGATACAATGCCATAAGTTTGCTGAAGCCATGAGAAAGCAAAACCAAGAACAAGGCCACTGCCAGCTCCAATAAAGGCTATAATGGCTCCTTCAAGTAAAAATATTTTTCTAACTAGTTTTTTAGGAGCTCCCATGGCAAATAGACTTCCAATATCAGGTTTCTTTTCAATCACTAGCATGGAGAGGGAGAAGAAAATATTGATTGATGCAATTCCTACAATCATTGAGAAAATGATAAATACAAACAGTTTTTCAATTTTCAAAACTTTGTACAAATCAGCGTGCTGTTGGTCACTATTGAGTACCACGAACTTTTTGCCCAAAATTTCGGCAAGATTGTCTTGAATCGTTAGTAGATCTTGCTCGGGGTCTACCATTAATTCCAAGGAGGTACGCTTACCTCTGTAATCCAACAATTTCTCTGTAAATGAAAGCGGTACAAAAACATAGTTGTCATCATACTGTTGTTCTAATGCAAACACGCCCCCGGGCATGATATTAGCACGACTGTAATACTGATAGGGATCAATTGCACCTGGTTTAACATTCTTGGGATAAAAAAACTGCAAGGCCAAAAAATCATTTCGAAGAGAGACACCCAAATTGAATTGAATCCCACGACCAATAATGGCGTATGCAGTGTTATTGTCCAGGAATTTGAGCTCACCCTGGCGAACGGCATTTTTCATCCTACCCTGTTCAATAAAATTGTCACTCATTCCCTTGATCTTTACTATCATCTGAGCATCATTGTATTTGATCAGGGCATTGTCCTCGATAACCTCCGTGATATCCAATATACCATCAATGCTTCGAACTTTTTCTCTAAGATCGGTGGTAAAAACGAATGATTTACCTTCAGCAGGCAAGACTTGAAGAGGCGCATCAAATGTTCCGTATATAGACCGCAATAGACCCTCCATGCCATTAAATACGGACAATACAATAATCAATGCAGCTGTACCTATGGAGACTACAAGCATCGAAATAATAGCGATGATATTGATGAAATTTTTCTTCTTCTTGGAGAAGAAATAGCGTTTCGATATGAAAAATGGGAGATTCAAATGCTAGTCTTCACTTTCGTCTTCTTCAGGTGCTGGTGGAATATTGAGGCCGGAAAGTATATCTTCAATCTTTTGTGCATTTTCTTGCGTGTCGTCAATGTAGAAATTAAGATCGGGCACAATTCTAACTTGCTTGCCTATTTTAAGTCCCAAAGCTTTTCTGATTTCACTTTTTTTAGATTTAACTAATTCTAAAAAGGCATTCTCATCATCGACCATCATAAGGCTAAGGTAAATCTTAGCAAAACTGAGATCAGGACTTACATCTACATCTGTAATTGTAATGAAGGCATTGCCAAACCAATGCCTGGAATCTCTTTGGAATAACTCACTTAGGTCTTTTTGAATCAACCCTGCGTACTTCAGTTGTCTAGTGCTACTCATACTCACTGCAAATATCCCGATTAATTTATATTATATTTTAATAAAACCGTAATTTCGTCCGAATCGTGAAGATAACTGCTATCATAATTAGATTCTAGCGAGCAGATAAGTTTTACCTAATCAAACATATTTACAGTTGCTAACATTCTTCAAAACCAATGATCCATACCGTTTAGTAGGAGTCTTTTTATTGCTTCTGGTTATTCGTGTTCCAATGTTTGTTTCTGGAGTGCCTCTGATTTTGCCTGAGTTGAAGTGGGTGCTAATTGGCGAGCGATTAGGGTCCGGAGATTTTATTATGTATCAGGACGTGTGGGATTATACAGCACCACTATCGGTACTGGTATACAAGTGGTTATTTATCATTTTCGGTAAATCAAGAATACCTTATTTTATTTTTTCATTGATTCTTGTACTAATACAAGCTGGCATCTTCAATAACGTCATGTTACGCAACAAAGCTTACAACAGCAGCAGCTATGTTCCAGCATTAATCTATATGGTTTTAATGAATGCGTATTTTGACTTTCTGACATTATCACCAGTCCTAATGAGTATGACATTTGTGCTCTTGGCCATGAATAATTTGTTCAAGAGAATGGATAATCAGACAAAGGACGAGTTGTTCATATTTACCGGAGTTTATCTCGGGATAGCTGCACTCTTTTATCTGCCCTCAATACTATATTTTGTGGTTACAATTATTTCTCTAATCCTTTACACAGGTTCGATCCTTCGTCGAATGATGTTGTTGGTTTATGGGTTTGCACTGATTGTTGGTTTGGCTAGTTTGTATTTTTATTGGTTTGATAATTATTTGATATTTCAGCACCATGTCGTTCAGTCACTTTGGGTAATCGAGACTGTCAATTATTTGAATTGGACTTCGCTGGCAATTATTGCACTTGTACCTTGTGTTTTGTTAGTTTTCTCATTTTATAAGGTTCGACAATTAGGTAAATACATCAACTTTCAGGAAAAAATACAACAGGTAATGCTGATGTTTATGTTGTCTGGTTTTTTTGCGTTGACAATGTCTAGAGAAATTTCCACGTTTCAATTGATCTTTTTTGTTCCGACAGTTGCTTTTTTTGTGACTCACTATTTGCTACTGGTTCGACACTGGCTTATTGCTGAACTCAATACCGGATTGGTCATTGTTTTAATATTGTTCAATCACCTCTTATTTTCGAATCACTGGTTCGGGATGGAACAGATAATCAGTTACGAGCCGTTGCTTGTTAAAGAAAGTAGTCATGCCAAACTAACAGCAGACAAGAAAATTTTTGTGACTGGAGAGGGATTGCACTATTATCAAAATGCATCACTCGCGACACCATACCTTAATTGGCAACTCTCTCGAGTCCAATTAGAAAGCCTAAATTATTACGATAATAGTGCTGAGGCTTTTTTAAATTTCAGTACTGATTTGCCAGAGCTAATTATTGATCAGGAAGGCGTTGTTCCAGAATTGTTTGGCATTATGCCAACTATCGCGTCGGAATACATTCGTCATGAGATGTACCCAGAAATTTATATACTTAAAGAATAAAGCGATTGGCAGTTGGGGCGGCCTACATGAAAATTCAGATTCATATTGATTAACCGTAACCTAACAATAACTGGCTTATATCAGCAAGATATTTTGTCTACTCTATTTTGATGTCTGCCGCCTTCGAAGTCGGTTGAGACGAATGCAGAAACCATAGTTTTTGCAATGTCCAAAGAAACGAATCTGGCTGGTATCGCTATTACATTTGCATCGTTATGCTGACGAGCCAACTCGGCAAGATCTTCCGTCCAGCAGAGGGCTGCCCGGATTCCCTGGTGCTTGTTTGCTGTCATCGCTACACCATTTCCACTACCACAGATAAGAATACCTAATTCGCAATCAGCCTGCTCTACTGAATTGGCCAGTGGGTGAACATGATCAGGGTAGTCCACCGAATCTGTAGAATTAGGGCCAAAATCCTCAACTTGATGACCTTCGGATTGAAGTAGGCTTATTATTTCTTTTTTGTATTCGTATCCAGCGTGATCTCCTCCTATAGCAATTTTCATTAGTGTTTTGTTTGGGGTTCGTGATACAAAACTAATCTAAATCTCTCGAAATTTTCTTAAAGGTTCTGCTCGATACTGTGATGCTAAATTGATACAAACCTATTAGTGGGATGGCTATCAAAATCTGACTGAACGGATCTGGTGGCGTGAGCATCGCTCCTAATAGGAAAATAACTACAATGCCATGTTTCCTATATGATCTCATAATATCTGGAGTCAATAAACCTGCTTTTGTCAGAAAGTAAACCACCATTGGCAATTGGAACAAGAGTCCACAGGCTAATACCAATGTAGTTACAGTTGAGACGTAGGACACAATGTCGAACTCGTTGAGTATCGAAGGGTCGATCTGATAATTAGCCAAAAAATTGACTGAAAGCGGCGTGAGAATCAAGTACCCAAATAGGACGCCAATCAAAAAGAGTAGACTAACATAAAAAACAGCACCTCGAGCAATTTTTCTCTCTTTGATATATAGTCCAGGACTGATAAATCTCCAGATTTCCCAAAAGGCATATGGAAAGGCTGCAATTATACCTACGGCAAAAGACGAGGTAATATGCATGGTGAACTGTCCTGTCATTTGCCGACTCTGAATAATGAAGGGTAGTTTATCAATACAAAGCGCTTGCACACCTATGACGTTGGCAAGATCACACAGCTGTTTATAAGTCCAAAAATCTGTTTTGGAGGGTCCTAGTATTAATGTTCCAAAAACAAATTCTTTAGATAAGAACGCCGCTACCGTAAATACGGTAATAGCCATGAAGGCCCGGATGACATGCCATCTGAGTTCTTCCAGATGATCCAGAAAGGACATCTCTTGTTGGTCTGTGGCATGTATTTGATCAGGGGGCAGTTCTTGCATCTATTTTTATACCAGTGAATCTAAATGTGTGTATAACGGGAAGTCAGCCATCCAGTTGTTGACTTGACCTCTTACCGTAGCAAGATTCTCCTCACTTTCAGGATTCATAAGCGTGGTGTCTATCAGTTCCACTATTTTAGCCATGTCTATTTCATTCATGCCTCTGGTAGTAACAGCAGCAGAACCTATTCGAATGCCTGAAGTCACAAATGGAGATTTGTCATCAAAGGGAACCATGTTTTTATTGACTGTGATATCAGCTTTTACCAACGAATTCTCCGCCAATTTGCCCGTAAGATTTTTAGATCTTAGATCAATTAATACACAATGGTTGTCTGTGCCCCCAGAGATAACATCGTAACCTTTGCCCATGAATGCTTCCGCTAAAGCATGGCCATTTTTTTGCACTTGTACCACATAATTCATGTAATCATCAGATAGCGCTTCGCCAAAAGCAATTGCTTTAGCCGCTATAATATGCTCAAGTGGGCCACCTTGTGTTCCTGGGAATACGCCAGAATCCAGTAGCGCGGTCATTTTTCTTAGTTCTCCCTTTGGGCTTTTCAGGCCGAACGGGTTCTCAAAATCTTCTCTCATCAAGATCATACCTCCTCTTGGACCTCTTAGCGTTTTGTGAGTAGTGGTTGTAATGATATGACAATACTCAAGTGGGTCGTTCAAAAGACCTCTGGCGATTAATCCGGCGGGATGAGAAACATCTGCCAAAAGTATCGCTCCAACTTCGTCAGCAACCTCCCGAAATTTAGCGTAATCCCAGTCTCTGCTATAGGCAGAAGCACCACAGATAATCATCTTTGGCTTTTCTTTTTTGGCTACTTCCTCAAGCTGGTCGTAATCAATTCTACCTGTTTCTTTGTTTACGCCATAGAAATGGGGTTCATACAATTTTCCGGAAAAATTAACCGGGGAGCCATGTGTGAGGTGACCGCCATGCGAAAGGTCGAAACCCAATATTTTGTCACCGGCCTTTAGACAAGCAAGCATCACTGCTGAGTTGGCTTGAGCGCCAGAGTGTGGTTGCACATTTACCCAGGTAGCACCAAATAGTTCTTTTGCTCTTTCGATTGCAATATTTTCGGTTTGATCAACGACTTCACATCCGCCATAATATCTTTTAGCAGGCAATCCTTCTGCATATTTGTTAGTTAATACGCTACCTGCGGCTTCCATTACCTGGGCAGATACGAAATTTTCTGAAGCGATCAGTTCAAGGCCATTTTCCTGGCGTTGTCTTTCTTTTTCGATTAAGTCAAAAACTTGTTGGTCTCTCTGCATGATTTATGAATTTCTATAAGGCGCAAAAATACGAGATGGGTTCGTGTAAACAAAGAAAAGTACTGTAGTGAATGAGAATTTTACGAGATTGGAAAAATTTGGATTGGAAAATGAGAATATCGTATGATTACCACGTTTTAAGAGTCTTTTATTGCTATTTATTAGTTATATTTTCCCTCCCAAAATGCCTTACCTATATTATTCATTAAAATAGCGCGGTTCATAATTATATAAAACCTAACATAGGTCGGTCGAAATGTCGCTAGATGAGAGCCAATGAGTGAAATAGATGTCAAGCAAAGCTTGCTAAGTGTAGTTAAACACCCAATTTTCAGAATTGATAAAATTGGACAGATACTCGAATGTCATATCCATCAAGGATTTGATGCAATTCCATATAAAGGAAATTTGGTCGGCAGAAATATTGATGAATTTGATTATCTACCAAACGGAATTGACGTGGTGCGTTATTGCATCGATAACAATAAATCTGAAGTCACCTATTTTTCAGTTCCGGCTGAGGATGGTTCAGAAAAATATTTTGAGGTTGAAATAGAGCCATCTGGGTCGGATGAGGTGCTTGCAATAGTGAGGGAAATTACCAATAGAAAGCGACAAGAAGCAGAGCTCATTCAATACTACAACTTAATTCAAAACATCTATCAAGGGACGGCTTCCTCAACCGGAAGGACTTTTTTGGACGACCTTACCCTTCAATTGTGCAAGGCATTTAATGGTGATTATGCATTTATTGGTTTGTTTGAAGACGGTCAGCTGAATACTGTCTCCCGTGCTACATACAACAAAATGTTGGAAAATGAATGGTATGATGTAAAAGAGTCGCCCTTTGAATCCTTGCATAGACATGATATCATAAACATACCGGCTGATTGTAGTTTACTTTACCCTGATCATTCTCTTTTTCGATCCGGTGAAATTCAAGGATTAATTGGAATCCCTCTGTTTTACGCTGAACATGAGGAAAAACCGGCAGGGATTATGTGTGTGATGTTTCAGAAATATTATCACACCTTTCAACATTACGACAAAATTCTTCAGATTTTCTCAACTCGGGCCGCCACTGAGTTAGATCGGGTGAGAAGAACTCGATTGTTAGAAGCCAGCGAAGAGAAATTCAAGGCACTTTATCTCAATACTCCAGCATTATTCAATTCTATAGATGCCGAAGGAAGGATTACCGAAGCAGGGGAGTATTTTTTGGAAACGACTGGATATTCCAGAGAAGAAGTTATTGGTAAAATGGCATTTGATTTACTTACGCCTGAGTCCAAGACATATGGAATGAGCAAAGTTTTCCCCAAGTATGTGCAAACGGGGTATTGCAAAAATGTACCGTTTCAGTTGTTGAAGAAAAATGGAGAGATATTGGATGTTTTATTTTCGTCTGTAGTAGTAAAAGATGAAAACGGCAAATTCCAAAAATCACTGACAAGTCTTCAGGATGTCACTGATATCAATAAGCGAAGAAGAGAAATCATAAAGAGTGAATCCAGGGTTTCGGAGGATGCTCAGCGGCTGCAATCATTGTTTGACCATTCGCCTGTGGGCATCATTATACATTCGCAAGGTATAATAAAGAAGGTAAATGCAGAGGCCGTGAGATTGACCAAGGCTAAATCTGCTAAAGAAATATTGGGTAAAAGCCCAATGGATTTTATTCATCCTGATTCTCAAGACGTTGCCAAACAGAGAATTCATAATATTTACACAAAAAAAACTGCTCATAGGAATGAACAAAAATTCAATTGCTTAGATGGCAGTGTTATATGGATAGAAGCGATGGGAACCTTGATATCTTATGAGGGAGAACCAGCTGTGCAAATTGCCATTTATGACATTACCGATAGGAAGATAGCACAAGAGAAAATTCTTGAAGATGAAGCGAAATTAAAGCAGTTGAATGAACACCTCAAACGACAAAATAATCAGCTCGAAGAGTTTGCTCATATTGCTTCGCACAATTTGAGAGCACCCATCACCAATATGATGTCGCTCATTCAGATCAAAGAAAGTGATCAGGACGCAGCAACCGAATTTTTCGTTTGGGAAAATTTAAAGAAAGGAGTCGCCGATCTGGATGAAACCATTGTGGAACTCAATGAAGTAGTGAAAACTTCCTGGGAGCTGGACAAGAGAAAGAAGAAAATAAGTTTGCAAGCGGTACTTAAAAAAATATTAGGCAGCGTTAAAAGTGAGCTCATTGAGATGGAAGGAAAGATAACTAGTGATTTTTCTGAGTTTGATGCTATTATTTATCCAAAAGTATATTTAGAAAGTATACTAATTAATCTGATAACTAATGCATTGAAATATGCCGATCCTAAACGGCCGCCTATAATTCTTATTAAAACCTATATTCAAAATGGTGTCAAGAGTATGGAGGTAAAAGACAATGGTTTAGGAATCGATCTAAGTAAATTTGGAAAGAAAATATTTGGGTTGAGAAAGACCTTTCATAATAATCAAGACGCAAGAGGAGTAGGGTTGTTTATCACCAAAGCCCAAGTGGAATCGATGGGAGGAACCATCAGAGTTGAGAGCGAAATAGGGAAAGGATCAAATTTTATTATTAATTTTGGAGAAGTGTAGTATAATGCACTTATAATCAGCTAAAAGGTAGCGCTTGGTTTTAGGAATTATTGTAAATGAGCGAGAAGAAGAAAATTGCGGTAATTGATGATGATGAGGTTTTTCAACTTATCATTAAAAAGCAGATAGAGATGAAGAATATCGAGTGTGATATTTTGAATTTTTATAACGGGCAAGAAGCGATCGATTTTTTCAGGAGCTTAGAAGGTGGGAGTGGTAATGGTAGTATACCGGACCTTGTTATGCTTGATGTAAACATGCCCGTAAAAGACGGCTGGGGCTTTTTGGAGGATTATGCCCATATATCTGCGGAGATAAAGAATAAGATTAGTTTATATATGGTGACATCATCTGTAATTCAGTCAGATATTGATAGAGCCGGAGACAATGATGACATCGTTGGATTTGTTAGTAAGCCACTTACTAATGAAAAGCTTGAAGAGATATTTAATTCCTGATTTTTAGGCCAATCAGTTTTTATTTTAGCTAAAATGCTATTTTTCTAATCTGATTACTCTTCTCTCTCAAAATACAAGGTATAGAAGTTCTGTTTTCTATTTTCATCAAAGCCTCTTTCTATATTCTGCCGATTGCCATGAACATATACATGAAAGTTTTTATCCAGCTTGATGACGGATCGAATGAATCGCTTGGTATTTTTGATAGCAGGCTTTGAAATGTCGAAATTTTCAACATTCATCTCAGGCTGCTCTATTTGTTTCTTCTCCTGAAAGTTTTCAAAGTGCTCAATCAACTCAGGTGCTTGTAAAACTGTCTCCTGATAATCTGTCTGGTCAAATTGATTATTAGATTTCATATAGTCTATGGACTCATTCACAAAAGCAATTTTTTCGGTTTTCGTTTGCCCCGCAAAGGCTTCTTGCGCAAATTCCTGCAAATTGTTAATAATATTTTGTGTCTGAAAATATTCATCAGTAAAGGGCTCGACGCCCAAAAAGTCGTTTTGCCAGTACTGTGCATTTCCAGCCTTGTTGGTTTTGTCCACTAACATGGTTTGATAACCGGTTTCCTTATCAGTATTGAAAATAATTAGCCCCTTGTCTAGTTTATTGATGCTAATGCCTTCTTCACTGCTAATGTCAAAAACTCCTGCATGCCCCATAATTTTTATATAAGTGTCCCTGTTTTCAACCTTAAATATGCCGACGGCATCTGTGACCTCATCTCCCAACACACAATCTTCGAAATAAGTAACCATTACGTCACCATCTTTAATATTTTGATTTCTAGAATGTGCATACAGATGTTTGGCTATTTCCACTGATTTCTCATGAAGCTTGCTTGGTGACTCGAATATGTCTCTCACGAAGCAATAGACCTCATTGTAATCGAGAGAAGTCTCATGAAAGAATCGATAGCGTTCCTCTATTCTGAACGCCTTGAAGAAATATTTGACCAATAATTGATTCAGATCCTGATCTTCAATGGTTAATGCTTGCGACGAATTGACAAGGCCGTCTTCCTCTGTAATCTTATGAATTGAAAGTGATTTGAGAACAACTTCAGATGAAATTTCCATGTCTTATTATTTGGTCAAAAACGCAAACTCAAAATACAGTGTATTTTGATCTAATTCCAAACCAACAATAGGTATTGAGTTATTTTTTCAGATAAGCTCCTGATTTGATATTCACCAGCCACTGCTGGTTCCCGAGATACCAATCTACCGTTTTTTCAGGTTCGTCTTCGAATTGCAAAGAAGGCTTCCTGCCCAGCCCCTTAGATTTTTTGTTGAGTCTATGGCATAGCGTTGATCGTGGCGGCACGATCTGTTACATAAGTGATAAGAGCTTCACAGCTACCTGTTTCCCTACCTAGTTCTTGCCCATGATTCTTCAGTCAGGTGAATGACACTGTCAAACTGTTTTTTTATAAAAAATTTGCGAATAAGGGACTCATCACAAATATCACCTTTAATAAATGCATGATTGTTAGCATCTAGGATCTCCTTCAAGTTTTCCAAATTACCGGCATAGGTCAATTTGTCGAGATAGAAAATTTGATACTTCGGATAGTTATGGACGAAATGTTTAACAACATGTGAACCTATAAAATCCGCCTCACCTGTGATTAATTTTTTTGTCCATTTTTATTTTTCAAGTGTCTTTTGCCAATTCCAGGCGTCTCGTAAGGATTGTTCCAAACTAATTTTTGCCTGCCATTCGAGAAGATCTTGAGATTTTTTGGCATCTGCATATACGGCCTCTACATCGCCTTCTCTTCTTTCACCAATAGAGTAATTGAGTCGTTGTCCGCTTACTTTTTCAAAAGTGGATATTAACTCCAAGACGGTATTCCCATTTCCGGTACCAATGTTCACCGCTTCACAAGTCCCCTCATTTTTGTCTAGCAGAAATTCAAGGGCCTTTATGTGCGCATTGGCCAAATCCGTAACGTGTATAAAATCTCTTACACAGCTGCCGTCTTTGGTATCGTAATTATTACCGAATACAGTCAGGCTCTCTCGAATGCCCACTGCCGTTTGGGTAATGAATGGGACTAGGTTACTTGGCAATCCTAAAGGAAGTTCTCCGATCAAGGATGATTCATGTGCCCCAATTGGGTTAAAATATCTTAGCAGAATCGATTTATATGAAGGAACCGATTTGACTAAGTCTTGAATGATTTTCTCGCAAATAATCTTAGTTGTGCCATATGGGGATTCAGCATCCTTGATCTGTGCGGTTTCATTTACAGGCAGACTGTCAGGAGTTCCGTATACTGTGCAAGAAGACGAAAAAACAAGGTTCGAGCAGCCATGCTTTTGTGAAACTTCTAAAATAGCTGTTAAACCGCCGAGGTTATTATCATAATACTTTAAGGGTTCATCTACAGATTCTCCAACAGCTTTGTATGCAGCAAAATGAATAATTCCACTTATTTGATTATCTGTAAATATTTGATCTAATAATCCCTTGTCCCTGCAGTCCCCTTGATAAAAAGTAACCGTTTGACCTGCAATTCTTTCAATCCTCTCTTTTATCCAGATTTCTGAATTGTCGAGGTTGTCAATTATGATTGGATTGAAATTGGAGTTTATCAACTCTACACAAGTATGAGAACCTATAAACCCCAGCCCACCAGTGACAAGGATATTTTTCATATTAATTAGATACCGTTGCTCGACCAATGCTATAATAAGTATACCCGAGCTCGGTCATAGTCTCAGTGTTATAAAGGTTTCTTCCGTCGAAAATCAATTTATTTTTAAGCGTGTTGTTCAACTTGTTGAAATCTGGTGTTCGAAAAACAGGCCATTCGGTCATAATCAACAATGCATCTGCATCTTGAGCTGCATCATATTCATCCTGGCAAAATTGAATCTGTTCTCCGAATATTTCTTTGACATTATCCATGGCCTCAGGATCGTAAGTTTTAATAGCCGCCCCAGCGTCTAATAATTCCTTGATGTTGAGTAAAGAAGGTGCTTCCCTAATGTCATCTGTATACGGTTTGAAAGCCAGTCCCCAGATGGCAAAAGTTTTGCCTGACAAATCTCCATTATAATGATCTTTGATTCTATCTATCAATTTCATTTTCTGAGATTCATTTTTGTTCATCACAGCCGTCAAAATTTCGAAATCATAATTCACTTCTTTGGCTGATTTTGCTAAAGCCTGAACATCTTTGGGAAAACAGCTTCCGCCGTAACCGATTCCGGCAAACAAGAATCTTTTGCCTATTCTTGAGTCTGTACCTACTCCCTTTCTGACCATGTCCACATCTGCACCAACCAATTCGCACATGTTGGCAATTTCATTCATGAAAGTAATTTTGGTCGCTAGAAATGAGTTGGCTGCATATTTTGTAAGTTCGGCAGACTTTTCATCCATAACGATAATAGGATTACCCTGTCTTACCAAAGGAGAGTAAAGGTCATCCATGATCTTTTTGGCCCTTTCAGAAGATGTGCCAATTACAACTCTGTCTGGTTTCATGAAATCGTCTAGTGCTACACCCTCTCTCAAGAACTCAGGATTTGAAACAACGTCAAAATCTACCTTTGCCCCTTTTTTGATATTGGCCGTCACTTTTTCTGCGGTGCCTACGGGAACGGTACTCTTATCGACAATTACAGTGTAATCTTCTAAAAGTGGACCAAGATCATTGGCAACTCCAAGAATGTATCTTAAGTCTGCTGAACCGTCTTCTCCCGGAGGGGTAGGTAGAGCTAGAAATATAATTTTCGCATCTTTGATGCCTTCAGCCAAGTTAGTTGTGAAGTGGAGTCTTCCTTGTTTGATATTACGCTCAAATAGAAGATCTAAGCCAGGTTCGTAGATCGGCATGATTTTATTTTTCAGCTTTTCTACCTTCTTTTCGTCAATATCTATGCACGTCACTTGATTTCCTGTCTCCGCGAAACATGTTCCCGTTACCAATCCTACGTACCCGGTTCCTACTACGGCAATATTCATAATCTAAGTCAATTTTAAAGGCGCAAATCTAAGGCGATTGGTATTAATATCAAGTGGCAATGGTATAAAATAACTCGATAAAACCATATTCTTAACTGATGGTACTAAATACATGAAAGAGGATAATTTTCTTCGAACCCCAAACATTATTTGAAACATTGAGTATAAATAGCGAAAAAATATTTTAATATTGCTATTAACAATTGATAACCAACAAGATAAGATGAATAATATTAGCGAAAATACGCCGGAGCTGGTAGCAGAAAACTGTCAGATGATCAAAGAAATGCTTAGAGATTTCTGTGAAAAGGAAATCAGACCGAATATTATGAAATGGGATGAAAGCCAGGAGTTTCCAATTCCTCTTTTCAAGAAACTTGGAGAGCTTGGGCTGATGGGTGTTTTGGTGCCTCAGGAATATGGTGGAGCCGGATTTGGTTATCATGAGTATGTTACTGTTGTTTCAGAAATATCAAAAGTTGATGGGTCAATTGGATTATCTGTAGCCGCACATAATTCATTGTGTACCGGGCATATTATGCAATTTGGAAATGAGGAGCAGAAAAAGAGATGGCTGCCAAAGCTGGCGAGTGGCGAGTGGATCGGAGCCTGGGGCCTTACGGAGCCCAATACAGGATCTGATGCTGGCAACATGAAAACAACCGCGGTTAGAGATGGAGATCATTGGGTGATCAATGGGACCAAGAACTTTATTACCCACGGTATATCAGGAGACGTGGCCGTAGTGATGACTAGAACTGGCGAGGCTGGCGATTCTCACGGCATGTCGGCATTTGTGGTGGAAAGAGGTACTCCTGGTTTTACTGGTGGCAAAAAAGAAAACAAATTGGGTATGCGTGCCTCGGAAACGGCAGAAATGATCTTCGATAATTGTCGAGTACCTGCTGACAATCTATTGGGAGAAGTAGGAGAAGGTTTTGTTCAAGCACTCAAAATATTGGACGGAGGAAGAATTTCTATCGCAGCGCTGGGCTTAGGAATAGCGCAGGGAGCTTTGGATGCGGCAGTGGCATATTCACAAGAAAGACAGCAATTCAATCAATCCATTTCTAAATTCCAGGGTATATCATTCAAAATAGCCGACATGGCTACTCAGGTGATGGCTTCAAGGTTGTTAATCAAAGAGGCCGCGGAACTAAAAAATCAAGGAAAGAGTGTAAATCAGGAGTCGGCCATGGCCAAACTACATTCATCCGAAACAGCTGTTAGTGTGTCTAACGACGCGGTGCAGGTATTTGGAGGGTATGGTTACGTAAAAGATTTTCCAGTTGAGAAGTTCTATCGTGATTCTAAACTTTGCACAATAGGAGAAGGTACTTCAGAGATTCAAAAATTGGTGATTGCAAGGACCTTGTTTGATAAATAGCATAAATTAATTAAGATAATTATAGAAACAGGTTGTGAATTAATGACAAGTATCATAAATTTGCAGCCCGTTTAAAAATAGAAGATAATGTTGATTATTAACGTAAAAGAAAACGAATCGATTGATCGAGCACTTAAGAGATTCAAAAAGAAGTTTGAAAAAACTGGTGTTTTGAAACAATTGAGGTCAAGAACAGCATTCAAAAAACCTTCCGTAGCAAGAAGAGAAGAGATGATTAAAGCGGCTTACAAGCAAAAAATGTTTGCCAAAGAAAACTACTAGTATCTGTAGCTTTTGTGCTTGGTTTTTTATAAGTTAGTATAGCCTTATATCAAGGTTGTACTAATGATAAAACCATTCCTAAAATACCTCCTGCAAGAAAAAAGATACAGCACTCACACCGTGAGTGCATATGAAACTGATCTTCTTCAGTTTCAAGATTACCTGGAATGTATTGACTTAGAATTGACTCCCCAAGAGGCGAACCACAAAATGCTTCGTGCTTGGGTGGTATCATTGATTGAGGCTGAGATCAACCCAAGATCTGTAAACAGGAAAATTGCCTCCCTACGATCTTTTTACAAGTTTTTACTTAAGCGAGAAGTCATTGTTGAGAACCCGGCCATTAAACTCCGGCCACTCAAGACCCCGAAGGCCTTGCCAGAATTTGTCCTGAAAGATGAAATGGATAACCTGCTAGACAGAGTTGAATTTTCTAGTGGATTTGAAGGAGCCCGCGATAAACTGATCATAGAGCTTCTGTATGGGACGGGCATGCGCCTGTCAGAATTAATACATTTAAAACACTCAGACGTCGACTTTTTCAATCAAAGCATTAAGGTTTTGGGTAAGAGAAACAAAGAGAGAATTATTCCTTTGACTTTGGACAACATCAGGCTTGTTGAGGCGTATGCTAAAGTAAGGGAGTTGATCGATAGTTCCGATAATGACTGGCTCCTTATCACTGATAAAGGAAAAAAGTGTTACCCTATGATGGTGTATAGAATCGTACAGAAATATTTAGGATACATTTCAAAGGTCTATAAGAAAAGCCCTCATGTGTTGCGGCATACCTATGCAACGCATTTATTAAACAACGGTGCAGACCTCAATGCGGTCAAGGACTTGCTGGGTCATTCCAGCCTGGCTGCCACTCAGGTGTACACGCACAATTCTTTGGATAAGCTGAAATCGGTTTTCGACCAGGCACATCCAAAGGCGTAAATTATTTTCTAACATTAAATATTAATCTTATGAAGTTACAGTTTCATTCCCTTCATTTTGACGTAGATCAAAAATTGATTGATTTCATTCAAAAGCGAGTTGACAAATTAGAAACGTTTTATGATAGGATCATCGACGGAGAAGTAATCTTAAAAGTCGAGAAAGATGATTCGAGAGAGAATAAGATCGTAGAGATTAAATTGAACATACCTGGCGCACAGGTGTTTTCAAAGGAGCAGGCAAAGTCATTTGAAGCTGGAACTGATGAGGCTGTTGAAGGACTCAGAAGACAATTGAAAAAGAGGAAAGAAAAGATGCTGGCGCATTAGAGTCAGTAAAACATATTGATTTAAAAACCCGATCCAATGGATCGGGTTTTTTTGTGCCATAAAACTTTCCAATAATATCTACGTTTAGGAGTTTTATCATTTAATTTACATTTAGTAATTTAATAATAAACCCTTCTGAAAATGAAAAAATATCAACTAGGCGAGTTTGAAGAAGTAGTGCTGTTAACGGTGGCCGTACTTTATAATGATGCCTATGGCGTATCAATTCGGCAAGAGATTGAAGAAAAAATGAAACGTAAAGTGAGCGTGAGCGCATTGCAAACCGCCTTGAGGCGAATGGAATCAAAGGGGTTTCTGGATTCAAGATTTGGACAAGCCACTGCAGTACGTGGGGGCAAAAGAAAAAGATTGTTTGCAGTGACACCCCTAGGTAAGGATGCACTGGAACATGCAAAAGATACACGAATGAAGCTTTGGGAGTCCATTCCTTCAATAGCTTTCGATTTTGGTAATTAATGGCAGAAGTAGAAAATGGAATCCCTCCGACTCGTGCTACCAAATTCCTTAAATGGTTTTGCAAGCATGAATACTATGAAGATATCCAGGGAGACTTGGAAGAAGAGTTCCATTATTTGTCTAAAGATTCCACACTGGTAAAGGCAAAAAAATGGTACAGATGGCAGATCATTAAGTTGTTTCGTCCATCGATGATGAAAAAGATTAAAGGTCAAGAAGAATTAGAAACTCAAAATACAATGTTCAAAAACCACTTAAAAATAGGAATCCGAAATTTATGGACGTATAAATCGGGCACCGCTATCAACACCTTAGGATTAGCGCTCGGCCTATCTGCGTTTATGCTAATTGCTCTTTTTGTCAAGGATGAACTGAGCTATGATAGGCATCATGAATTTGCCGATGAAATTCATCGTGTAACAGTTGAAAATTTCACCCTGGATGGTGAGTTAAGCCGACATTGGGCATTTGCTTCTGCTGGTCATGCCGAGCGATTGAAACAAGATTATTCAGCTATAACACATGCTGTAAGGTTCTTTCTATGGGCGTTTCCAGACATTCAGTATGAGCAGAAAAAGCTACCCAGTCAACAAGTGGTATTTGCAGGCGATGAGGTTTTTGATGTGTTTACTTTTCCCTTTATTCAAGGAAACAAGGAGGAAGCATTCAAAGATTTGTACTCGCTGGTGCTTACAAAAACTACGGCCATAAGGATTTTTGGAGAGGACTGGGAGGAGAAAAACATTATTGGCGAGACGGTTGAATTATATGCAGAAGGCCAGAAGTCGCTATTCGAAATTAGTGGTGTAATTGAGGATATGTCTAATCAGCAACATTTCCAATTTGAATATTTGGCACCAATACGCTTTGTATATAGCTTCTTTGGTGAGGAAGAAATGAACAATATAGGGGGTAATTACAATTGGCTGACTTATGTACGATTAGAACCAGGCACCGATGCTGTCGAACTGGAGGAATATTCAAAAGAATTTTTTAATAAGTACATTGGAAAAAGAAGAGGGCGGGATGCAAGTGAATTTTATGGATTTAGATTTCAGCCTTTGTTGGATATTCACCTTAACTCTAACCTGGAAGGCGAGGTCCAGGCCAATGGAAGTCTGCAGCAGGTCTATATCTTTAGCATTGTTGGCTTGTTGTTGCTATTAGTGGCGTGCGTCAATTATATGAATCTGGCCACCTCTCATTTTTCGAGAAGGATGAAAGAAGTAGGCGTCAGAAAGGCTATTGGTGCTGGACAGTCGTCATTGCTGGCTCAATTTTTAACAGAATCTGTATTGATTTGTATTCTGGCCATTCCTCTGGCGCTTGGATGTGTGTATCTGGGACTTCCTTATATCAACTCCTTTATGAGCAAAGAGCTTATGTTTTCTTTGACTGAAAATTTGGAGTTAACGCTTTCTGTATTTGTATTGACCATTTCTGTTGGGTTGATTTCTGGACTATATCCGGCTCTGTTTTTGTCACGAGTAAAATTGCTGAGCGCATTGAAAGGAGAGTCATCGATCAAGGCTTCCAGATGGAATTTCAGAAACTGGCTGGTCACATTTCAATACATTGTCACCATATCCCTGATCTTCGCATTGTTGGTTATCGATGGGCAGATGAAGTTTATTCAGACTTCTGATCCAGGATATACCAGAAGCCAGGTAATCGACCTAGGACTTTCCCGCGAAGTAAAAAACTTAGAACGTTTGAAGCGAGAATTGCTAGAGCATCCTAATATTGAGATGGGAACCTATTCTTCAAGAATTCCTACTGGAAGGCTTGCCGATAACTGGGGCTCACAATTTTTCAAGGGGGATTCTTTGGTGCCCAATAATTTTAGAATGCCCTGCATCATGGTGGATGAGGATTTCATACCAACTTATGAAATCGAATTGATAGCCGGAGAGAATTTTGATAAAAAAATGGAAATGTTTGAAGACTCAACCGGCTATTATATCATCAATCGAAGAGCTGCAGAATTTCTTGGGTATGCTGATCCCAGCCAGATAATTGGCGAGAGACTGGCCTATGGTTCATTTGACGGCAAGGATATGGGACTAGGTAGAATATATGGAGTGGTAGAAGATTTTCACTTTGAGTCATTGCATAGCCCTATAGTACCTATGGTGATGCTAAAAACAAATGAAAATATTAGAGAGTTATCATTGAAAATTAAGGAAAGTGAAATACAATCGACACTTGAATTTATAGAGCAGGTTTGGGTATCGCATGACACCCAAAATCCAGCACGTTACAAATTTGTAGATGAGCTTTTTGACAGGCAATATATGCAGGAGGAAAGGCTTGGTACCATGATTAAGGTTTTTGCTATTATTGCCATTTTTATCGGTTGTCTGGGATTGATAGGTATGGTTGGATTCATAATCGAAACAAAAACAAAAGAGATAGGTATCAGAAAGGCTCTTGGAGCCTCAACATCTCATATTTTGTTTATTATCAGTAATCAATTCTTCAAATTGATTGGACTGGCTTTCCTGATAGCTCTGCCGGTGACTTATTGGCTGATGACCGATTGGCTACAGAGTTTTGAATACAGGATGGGAATTTCTGTCCTACTCATATTGATGCCACTTGCACTTACATGTATTTTTACGATGATCACCCTTGGAGTTCAAACGCTCAGGGCAGCGATGGCTAACCCTGTTGACAGCCTACAAGATGAATAGCTAATATGAACGGGTGACTTCATCAATAATCAATTATGGACTTATTGAACTAGCTCTATTTTTCTGGTTTCCGTCATTGAAGAGTTTTGAATGCGAATAAAATATATGCCTGATTTCATGTTCGATAGGTCAATAGGAATCAAATCTGTGGTAGCCTGCTGAGTTTTTAGTAAGGTTGTGCCAGATATATTGGTCACAGACAGAAGTGTAGGCTGATTTGACCTAAGCTGGATGTACACCAGATTGTGGGCAGGATTTGGATATATACTCAAGTTATGACTATTTATAATAACTGATACTACTTCTGAATAGGAGGTGCTGCCATCAAAATCAACTTGTTTAAGTCGGTAATAAGAAAGTCCAGGATATGGACTGGTGTCGTAGTCAGTGTAGTCTACTTGAATGCTGCTATTTCCTACTCCTTTGGTTTTCCCTAAGGGCTTCCAATCGTGAAGGTTGGAAGAGCGTTCTATCAGAAAGTAGTCATTGTTTGTCTCAGAAGCTGTAGACCATTCCAGCTTAACACTTTTGTCTTCAACAGTGGCATGAAAGAAGATGAGTTCAACTGGCAAGCTAATAGATGATGAGGAAATTGTGAAAGCAAAACCATCACCATTGCCTCCAAAGTTATTCGTACATGCTGTATTGGTGACGGCCAGATTGGTTGATACCGTTGCACAGGCGTTGCTGACTTGCACAGTGACATTTCCAGAGGTATTACCAAAGAGTAAATTGGCATATCCATCGATTTGTTGTGAAGCCACGGTGGTTCCAGTGGGTCCCGTCCAAAGGAAGTTGTCTGCAGCACCAGCGGTGACGTTGATGGAAAAGGTCTCATTGCTGTTGTCGCAAAAAGAGGAGGGTCCAGAGATCGCGCCTATGGTTAGTCCAGTTCCCACACCGTTCAAAGTGGTACTACACGAAGCCTCATCATCCTGCCCGTCATTGTCGCCTCCAAAGAACTGTTGGCAGGCGGTGTTAGTCACAGCCAGATTGGTTGATACCGTTGCACAGGCGTTGCTGACTTGCACGGTGACATTTCCAGAGGTACTGCCAAAGAGTAAATTGGCATAGCCGTCAATTTGCTGCGAAGCCACGGTAGTCCCTGTCGGACCAGTCCACAGGAAGTTGTCCGCAGCTCCAGCGGTTACGTTGATAGAGAATGTCTCGTTACTATTGTCGCAAAAGGCAGAAGGCCCAGAGATAGTACCAATGGCCAGTCCGGTGCCAACGCCGTTCAAAGTGGTACTACACGAAGCCTCATCATCCTGCCCGTCGTTATTGCCTCCAAAGAACTGTTGGCAGGCGGTGTTAGTCACGGCCAGATTGGTTGATACCGTTGCACAGGCGTTGCTGACTTGCACGGTGACATTTCCTGAGGTACTGCCAAAGAGTAAATTGGCATAGCCGTCAATTTGTTGTGAAGCCACGATGGTTCCTGTAGGTCCCGTCCAAAGGAAGTTGTCCGCAGCTCCAGCGGTTACGCTGATAGAGAATGTCTCGTTGCTATTGTCGCAAAAGGCAGAAGGCCCAGAGATAGTACCAATGGCCAGTCCGGTGCCAACGCCGTTCAAAGTGGTGCTACACGAAGCCTCATCATCCTGCCCGTCATTGTTGCCTCCAAAGAACTGTTGGCAGGCGGTGTTAGTCACAGCCAGATTGGTTGATACCGTTGCACAGGCGTTGCTGACTTGCACGGTGACATTTCCAGAGGTATTACCAAAGAGTAGATTGGCAGATCCATCGATTTGTTGGGAGGCTATAGCAGTGCCTGTTGGACCGGACCAGTTGTAACTATCTGCACTACCGGTTGCAATTGAGATACTATAGGTTTCAGCACCATTGTTGCAGAAGATAGACGATCCACTGATGGTTCCTATTGTGAGGGCCGATGAGGTTCCATTTAAATTGGTGTTACAGGTCGCATCAGCATTGAAGCCATCACCATTTCCTCCGGAATATTGTCCATAGCTCATATGTCTCATGCTTAACAGCACAAATACGCAAAGTATTATATTCCGCAAGGATACCATTGTCTGGTGACTTAAGGGGCTGTTCTTATCCCTCTTCCTCCGTTCCTGGTGTCTCTACCAGTGAGACCTGTCCAAAGTGAGTATTGCCTGTTGGCCACCCTGAGCCAGGCTGTGGTGTTGTACGTGCCACCAGTAAAGCCTGCTCCAGCTCGTCCGGTAACTCCGGTTGTTCCTCCATATGTACTGTTGGCATTGGTAGACGTATTGTTTCCATTGATTCCTGGCCAGTAGTCTACGTCTGCATGTCCCGAAGCATTCAATGAACCATTACCATGAAGGCCGGTATAAGACCTTCCGGCTACGGAGCCAAGTCCCACTGCATCCTCCCAGACATTTCCCGTCAATTCCATGACGCCATAGTAACTGGCTCCAGCAATCACCCTTGTCGAGGAAGCAGTTGCAAAAATCCCGACTCGCAAAGGTCCGGTGGAGTGCGTAGTACTATAAACCGCATTGCCAGCTGTTGCACCTACACCGGGCGAATTGGGTAATTCACTTTCTCCACCGCTGTTGGTCAGTGCGGTATACGTACTTGCATGAATAGCTGCAGTCCCCCACGCGTATTCGTTAACTATAGGTAATTGATTACCCCTACAGGATTTTTCAAACTCGGTTTCGGTGAACGGTCTGAGGCCAGCCCAATCCAAATATCCGGTTAAATCAGGCCAACTTATAGCACTCAATGCGATACCGAGTCCATCGCTGCCTACTTCATTATAAGTATCGTCATCGTCTAAATCACAGCCATATACACCGGCAACAGATCCACTCGGAGCAATCTGACATTTGAGGCCCGCACGGGCCACCGGAGTTGCAGAATTCTCATGGAAATTGCCGGCAGTGGTGGTGCTTGCCCGTACTGCTTGTTGCGCTGCGGTAAGTGTATTAAGAAATTCAGCATATTGCTGGTTGGTGATTTCATACTTCATGCAATAAAAAGCATCGTAGCCTAATGGGAAGGCAGCCGGTAGCGTTTGGCTTGAAGCGTCGTTGAAATCATCCACACCTCCTGATTGACCGGTGGCATTGTGGTTGCCTAGGGAACCTGCTCCACCGCCGCCTAGTGTTAACGTGCCGTCACTGGTAATTAGAAGCGGGTTACCGGAGACACCGTCTTCAAATTCTCCAGGTTCCGTGCCACCAGAGCCCAGGAAGAAGTTGGATTGGGGTACGTAGACCATTTCTACAGCAAAAACCTTTACCGTTACTTCACAAGCGTCCAATAACCCATCAGAGCCATAATTCCATCTAAGTCGGACCTGATCCCAATTGATTGAGCCGTTTCCATTGGCATTTCGATAGAGGAATACACCCATCCCGTCTGAGGAAGCTGAAAAAGCCGGAGTCACTCCGTTATCGGTTTGCACACTGTGATGAGCATTGTTTGTACTTAGTGTGGCATGTTGCCAATCTCCTGCGGTACATCCTGTTCCTCCTTCTATTTTATATTTTATAAATACCCAGACGGCGTCCCAATTGCTTGGCCCGGTGGATACTCTCCATGAGTTGTCCCAGTTTAGATCAAACTCTACGTTTGCGAAGTTTGCTGCATTGTTGACCCCAGCAGAAACGTCCTGACCTTGTGTGGAGACGGCCGATACATCTACATTATTTGCATTTAGGGTATGGACGCAAACGAGAATTGCGACTATAATTAAATTTTTCATAACTACTTTATTGCTGCTAAGTAAAAATAATACGGATGAGAGGTAATCAAGAATTACTTCGATGAATAATATCTGAACACGGATGAAATGATGGCCTTAAGAATAGAATTTTACAGGGAGACAGTTTGTAGTAATGGCCTGAGCACCCATACAGTATTTAGATTGTGTTTAAAGGTATTCTGTCGGGTGCAACTCACTGTTTACTCCTAGCTTGCAGCTTATTGTTATTAAAGAAGTAATTAAAAGTATGAAAAGACATGTCTATATCCTACTGCTTTTGATTACCTATAGTCTTCCAGCCCAAACTCAACGTGAAGTTGAATTCAAAACCAATGACGGACTTACCATCTTTGGCGATTTATATCTAAAAAACAAGGACAAGTCAATGATTCTGCTTTTTCATCAAGCGGGCTCGTGTGCTCAAGGTGAATATGAGAATATTATTCCTGTATTAAGTGAAAATGGATTCAACATTTTAGCCATTGACCAAAGGAGTGGAGGTAGTAAGCTTGGTGGAATCAATAGGACTGTGAATAAGCTAGATGGGGAAGAATATGGATATTGCGAGACCTATCCTGATTTTGAAGCGACCCTCAATTATGTGACAAACGAACTCAATTACACGGGTAAGATCATTGCATGGGGAAGTAGCTATAGTGCGGCCATGGTTGTTCAATTGAAGGCCGATTATCCAGATAAAATTGCTGGAATTTTGGCTTTTTCTCCAGCTTCTGGAGGACCAATGAAACCTTGCAGTCCTAATGATAAATTCAATGATTTGAACGGGAGTGCGCTCATTCTGCGTCCGGCAAGAGAAATGGAAATTCCTTCTGTTCAGGATCAGTTGGCATTGGCAAAAGAAGCCGGCTTATCAACCCATGTGTCAAAGAATGGAGTTCATGGTTCCTCTATGCTCAATCCGGACAGAGTGGATGGAAGCACAGATGAAACCTGGGCGGCAGTATTAAGCTTTTTAACCAGCTTTTAGTCTCGCCTTTTTTCTTACATTTGGTTAATGAATAACCAGTACCTGGAAGTACTTGGGCTTGCGCCTGGTGCTACAAAGCCCCAAATAAAGAAAGCGTATCGGCAGTTATCCAAACGCTATCATCCTGATGTAAACAAGGATGAAAATGCTCGAGAAAAGTTTATTGAGATCAACGAGGCGTATAAATTTCTAACGGCAGTGGGACCTAGACCTTCGACTATAAGATCCTCTGCTCAGGCCTATGACTATGATACTCATAATAAAGCATATGAAGAATGGAGAAGAAGAGCCAGAGTGTTTGCGCAAAAAAAAGCAGAGGACGCAGCTCGAAGACAAATTGAATTGATCAAAATGCTACTCCAAGGCATGAATGTCCTCGCGATCTTAGTTGTTAGCTTCAATGTGCTATTGACGATAGACTATTTTTTGCCAAAGCAATTTATTGAAGCAACTAAGTTCATTGAAAAAGACATATATGAAAGAAGAGTGCATAAGTATACGGATGTAATTTTCGACGAGCATACTTTTAGATTAGCACCAGCTGGAATTATGCCGGTGAAATACATAGATGGTATAATAATTCACGAGACAAAACTTTTTGGCATTCCCATTCGATTGGATGTGCTGAGTAATGAAGCTATTCAGATTTACTGGCCTCAATATAATATTTATAGAGTTTTTGGCTATCTCATACCGATTTTGTTCATAGCTATTTTTTTGTATAAGTATGTATTTGAGTCACTTGAGAATCAACTGACTATTGCGATTTTCTTTGTTTTTTTTGCCTTTTTTCAATTCTATATTTTTTTGAAATTCTGATCATGATACTAGAAGTAGCCATTTTAAATGTAAAGCTTGATGAAGGAGAAGAATTTGAAAAAGCCTTCGACGAAGCTCGATTGATCATTTCCTCAAGGAGTGGTTATATAAGTCATGATCTGATGAAATGTATGGAGCAAACAGATAAGTACATATTGTTGGTAAAGTGGGAAACTATTGAAGATCATGAGATTGGGTTTCGTCAATCAACAGAATATCTGGAATGGAAGAGGCTGCTCCATCATTTCTATGATCCATTTCCAACGGTGGAGCACTACCAGGCTCTAAACTAAAACTGGTCGCACCAGGCGACCAGTAAACTCAAAAACCAACAGCATTGCCGTTGGTTTTCCATCTGTATTCTTTACATCGGATATCCGTCTGATGATTGGACCTCCACAATCTGTGCTGTATGCCTTTCAGCATGTGCACTTAGTAGAATAGTCCATTGATAAGCCGAAAGCTTGTTGCCCAGGGGGCTTGGCCAGTAATAATCATTGAGGTTTATCTCCGTTGTTTTAATAAATTCGACGGTGGCTTGTCGAGCAGCTTGGTACTCTTTCATAAATTGGGCTGGGGTTTTTAGTGCACCTGTTGGTTCAAAGCGCTCATTGGTTTTTCTGCGTTTGCCTTCACCTCGATCCTTAAGACCGAGTATGATGTCTTCGTTTGTGACCAGGTCAGACGGATCAACATTGCGATTGGCCTCATCTGTAATGATCTTGTTCTGAATGAGTACCAGAATGTTTTTTTCTGCGATTAGCATGTGCTCACATATACCAGCAATTGACCAGGTATCTACATCCGGTTGATAATTCCATTGTTCAGTAGAGATATTCTCTACCGCACTAAATGCAAGAGACATTGAAGAATCGAGGTACTTTGTAGAGTATTTGATTTCTTTTTTTGACAGTGAACTGTTTGATCCCGCGCTCATTAGTACCAAAGCCAGCATCATTAGTGAAATTGTTTTCATAGTATTTAAATTTTGGTTTCTGGCAATGGTTACGACAGTCCACGATCTGGAAAGAAGAATGAGACGGAAAGTGAAATGAATGGTGTTAGATTTTAGAATGAATGGTCTTATTGTGCCATCCATTTTTTGAAATCTACGCTGCGATATCGACTGATCATTGCTGCTTCGGGTATGTCCGGGGCGGACGGAGAAAGTTTAATTTTAAGCTTCTGATTTACTTCCTTCATAACTGTATCTATGGCTTGTGGCCGGACTAAATACTGACGATTGACTTGAAAAAATGAATCCAAATCGAAGGCCTCCTTGACTTCATTGAATGAATTGAATTGAGTCAATATTTTTCTACCATCATGAGTGATGAGATAGACGATACCGGCCTGAGAATACAAATAGGAGATATCAGATTCCTTTACCATTTGAGTTTTTCTACCGCTTGAAATTTGCCAGACTTCGGATGTAGAAGCCGACACTAGCGTATTCTTGGACACGTATAGATCCCGTGTAATGAAATATAAAGTTTCAACAAGTATAATTAGCTCTGCTATTAATAAGGAGGACAGGAAACGAGTAATAGGCGTGATTATTCCGAAAATGAAATAATTGATACTATATACAAGGAGTCCGAATACGGCAGCTGTAAGTATACCGGATATCATTAATTGGCGAGCAATATTTGACTGATTCATGTGGCTCGAGTTGAATCGCCTTTTTATCGAATTATAACAGATAAAATTAGTTTCACAACATATGGCACATATTAGAAAAACAAACCCAAAAGTCATTATAGGAAACTGATAGCCCACTTCGAAAGGAAGTTTCCTGTAGGAAACTAAATGTGTGAGAATTAGCGCCAATACAGGAAGTATCATGTAGCGCAGGAGCCGTGTATTGGTCTGGTAGAGTTTAGTGAGCATGATGCTAGGCTTACGCAAAAATGGCAGAGCGGGTTGAAAGTCATTTCCTTTCATTTTGCAGAACTAATTAATATTTCATTCGTATATTACCTCTGCAAAGTAAAAGTATATGCCATGAAGCGGACCTCAATCGGAGAATTTGAAGAAACAGTTTTGTTGATGGTCCTCATCCTTCAAGATGAGGCCTATATGATTGCACTTCAGAAAGAGCTGAAAGATCAGGCCAATCGATCAATTACCATGGGAGCCTTACATACTACACTTTCCAGATTGGAAAAGAAAGGCCTGCTTTCATCCGAAATGGGTGAGCCAACGAAGGAAAGAGGAGGTAGAAGGAAGCGTATTTATCAGGTGACCGCTGCGGGGAAAAGTGAACTAAGCACAATTAGGGAAATGCGTCAATCTCTCTGGGATCGGGTACCCCAGTTTTCATTAAAATTTGAGAACGCCAATGGATGAGAATCACATACCACGCTGGGCGTTGCGCCTAATACGGCGATGGTGTCGTGAAGAATTGCATGAAGAGATTGAAGGAAATCTGATTGAATATAAAGAAGGATTAAGCGAGAATTCTGTAAGAGATAAATGGAAATTTTTCTATCAGGTCTTCACCTACCTAAGACCATCTACAATAAAATCAATAAGTCAAAACTCAAAATACTACATCATGTTCAATTTCAACATCATACAGACCGTCAGAAGTCTTTGGATGCATCGCTCCACTACCATACTCAATATTAGTGGCTATGCCATAGGAATGCTTTGCGTCTCCATCTTGTTTTTTTATATCAAAGGTGAATTGTCTTATGACAATTTCCATGATAAAAAAAATGAAATTTATCGTGTCATTCGGCTAAGTGAAATGAATGGCGAAAAGTACAAAATAGGTGTCACATCAGGTCCATATGCGCCACATCTTCAGCTGGATTTTTCCTCAGACATAAAAAGTACACTGAGAATTTATTCTACCGAGGCGCTTTTCGAATATGGACAAAAATCGTTTAAAGAAGATAAGCTACTCTTTGCAGATCCAAATTTCTTTCAATTTTTCTCTTTCCCTCTGTTGGTAGGGGATCCGGCGGCGGTGTTGAATGAACCAAATGCTATCGTATTGACCAAAAGCTCGGCCAGCAAGTACTTTGGGAATGAAAATCCATTAGGAAAGACTTTGATTTTGGATAAAGAGGAACCGTTTGTAGTGGCCGGCATTATGGATGATTTACCTTCCAACTCTCATTTGGACTTCGATTTCATGTGTTCCATGAAATATCTTGAAGATCTCCGGTTTATGAAGCGCTGGTGGAACAATGGTCTATTTACCTACGTCCAGGTGGAATCACCTACAATAGCGGCTGGTCTGGAAGCCAAACTTCCGGGATTTATGGATAAGTACTTTGGGAAGGACTTTGAGAAATCGGGTAAGCGTGTTGATTTGACACTGGAACCTCTAACAGATATCTATTTTGATGCGGTTCGATATGATTGGGCAAAGCATGGTAATAAAGAAGCCGTTTTCCTTCTGATTGGAGTGGCGATTGCCATTCTCTTCATTGCGTGTTTCAATTATCTGAATATGGCCATAGCCCTGTCGTTTAGAAGGGCCAAAGAAATAGGCATGCGCAAGGTACTGGGAGGAAATCGGTTGAGATTGGTCCTTCAATTTTTGGGCGAATCCAGTGTTGTTGCTTTGTTGGCGATTGCCTTGGCCATTGGGTTGACAGAGTTGATTCTGCCTGCATTCAATAGGGTGCTGGATTTATCTATCACCACGTTTTGGCTAGATCCCGTTGTGATGGGTTTCTTTGCTTTACTAGCCTTAATTACAATATTGCTCTCTGGTTTGTATCCCGCTCTATTACTATCAATGTTCAAACCATTGGATATTTTCAAAGGACAAGCACACCTTAAACGAAACAATTTGTGGCTGAGAAAGGGTTTGGTAATCGCGCAATTTTCCATTTCCATTTTCATGATTATTTCTACCCTAATCATAAGAGAGCAACTGGATTTTGTCAACAATAAAAGCTTGGGGTTTGATAGAGATGCCATCATAATGGTTGATTTTGATAATGATGAAATCAGGGAAAAGCGAGAGACCTTCAAAGAGCGATTGTTGCAAAGTGCCAAAATAAAAAACGTAACCAGCATGTCAGGAGAGCCTGGCGGTTTTCATGACGCTACCACGGTAGATTTTTTGGGCGACGTGGAAGACATTAGAACCAGAACGGCTTTTGTAGATGAAAACTACCTCAGGACCTTTGGTATCAAATTGGTGGCGGGTAGAGATTTTTCTAATGAGTACCGAATGAATGATGCACATGCCGCGATGATCAATGAGAAGGCTGCACAAGATCTTGGACTGAGCCTGGAAGAGGCCGTAGGAACCAAATTTAGAATCTCTATGTGGGATACCCTTGAGCATGTCGTGGTAGGGGTAACCGAAGATTATCATTTCAATTCCCTAAGACATGAGATAGAGCCACTTATCGTTGTTCCGGGTTTGTACCATCGGAGAATGGGGATAAAATTAGAGCCCAATCAAATTTTCGATGGATTGAGCGAAGTAGAGAGCATCTATGCAGAATTAGCTCCGAATTATCCGATTACCTATGAGTTTATGGATGATTCGCTGAATCAGCTTTATGCAGAGGAGCAAAAACAAAGTCAGATATTTCAGATGTTCTCAGGCGTGTCGATTTTCTTAGCCTGTTTGGGCATATTTGGACTGGTATCTTTCGTGGTAGAGCGCAGAAAAAAGGAATTTGGTATTAGAAAAGCACTCGGAGCTGGTGTAGTTTCCTTATTGCGAATCATATCTGGTGAATTTGTAATCATGATCGGTGTGGCAAGCCTGATTGCTGTTCCGTTAGCATGGTATGTGATCGGCCAGTGGTTAGAGAATTTTGCCTATCGGATCAACCTGCTGGACTCATGGAATATTTTTGTTATCGGTGCAATACTGGCCCTGATCCTTGCTCTTTTTACGATTCTGATCCGTTCTCTTCGCACCGCAAACGCAAACCCCACCGAGAGCCTGAGGTACGAATAATGTCACATAAGGTGAGTTGATTCTGATTTTTAAGTAGTTTCAAGCGATTTAGATCAAAGTCAGAAGCAGTTCTTTCTTCCGACTTTGATCCTAAATCTTGAACGGTATTTAACTAAAAATTCAACTTTTGTATGAAAAATTGATGTCTTATCCTCTTGGGTTTATTCGGTCCTTAGTGTATCCACGGGATTGGCCTTTGCTCCTTTCAAAATGGTTATACTAGTAGTGGAAAGTCCAATGATAAATATAAGTAGTGCACAAAGAACGACCGAAATGACACTCACCGGAATATGATATGCATAAATTTCATCGAGCAATATACCGATGAGAAAGTATCCTCCGAGAGCACCTAAAAAACCTGCAATGGTCAATACGATTACAAACTCTTTGTTCATAAGAGTCATAATATTTTGAATGGATGCACCCAACGCCTTTCTAATGCCGATTTCTTTACTTCTTTTTT
The DNA here is from genome assembly GCF_039944555.1 of Reichenbachiella sp. Lineage (GTDB taxonomy): Bacteria > Bacteroidota > Bacteroidia > Cytophagales > Cyclobacteriaceae > Reichenbachiella. The sequence goes on from NZ_JBDUYN010000004.1 coordinate 652,709, forward strand.
CTGTGTTTAGGGTGGCAAGTGAGAATATGCCAGAAGCGGAAAGCATACCCCCCAGAAAGGTAAGAAAAAGGAATATTGTTTTGAGATTTGCATTGACATTCCTTATTTCATTAAACAGCAAATCTTCCTGAAAATGGAGTTGAAAGGGTATATCAGGAAATTCACTTTTCCAAATTTCTTCTATGTCGTTCTTTAAAGATAGCAGGTTGTCAGAATTGGCTCGCACAAGCAAGTAATGATACTGCTGTGGAGTGGCAGGGTAGAAAACAGAAGGTTCAGGTTCATTGCTAACAAAAAGGTTGTCTATATGATCTTCCACCACACCCACAATACGTCTCTTTACTTCGTGAACGCTGATTACTTTCATCAAGGGATCAGACATTTGTATTTTTTTCAAGAATGCTTTGTTGACAACTACCGAGCCTTCAAGATCAGTGGTGCTCTCCAAATTGAGATCACGTCCTTCAGCTATTTCGAGACCCATCACGTCAAAATAATTCTTGCCTATACCGTAATGCCAAACCTCGTGATGGGCGGTGTCCACTGTTACTGGCGCTTGATAGTAGATCCCGCCAAGCGAATGTGCAGTTCCCCCCACTTCTAATATTTTAGTATTGTTTTTAAGTCGATTCTCAATGACTTCGTATTGCTTTTGACTTTTTACATTGACCAGAAATACCATGTCCTTATCATAGCCAAAGTTGACTTGTTCCTGAAAATTGGTATTTTGTATAAAGATTACCCCCGCTATTAAAACTATAACAGAAAGTGCGAATTGAACAGAAATAAGTCCTCGAGTCAGGAGATTAGAACCTTTTATCTTCACACCTCCTTTGAGTAAAACAACGGGTCTGAACTTGCTACTAAAAAGCGCCGGGTAAATACCGGCTAGTAATGAGGTGAAAAAAATCAGAAACAGCAGCGTCAAAAACATATTCAGTCCACTGAGGTCTTCCAGGCCATAATTGAGTTCCCACATGTCAGCAAAGACTGGAACAATAATATATGACATGGCAATCCCAACGAATACTGAACCCACCGTGACCAAAACTGTTTCCAACAGGAACTGAGTAACTACCTGCCATTTGGAAGCACCAATAACCTTACGGATACCTACTTCTTTCATTCGTCTGGCTGTCATTGCGATGGAAGTATTTGTCATGTTGAAACATGCGATGAGCAGGATCATGAGAGCCATTGTCATAAATACGATCAAAGGTATTATGGACATGCGCAAATTGACTTGAGACCAGCGCACGTCATCCTGGCCAAAATTGGCTTTGAAATGCTCCAATTTGTAGGACAGAACAACTCGATCAGTTCTTTCTTTGTTTCGCCGTTTGATGTACTTGTCGAATTGTTCATTTATGACAGAGACCTGATCGTGCGATGTCAACTCAAAATAAGTTGAAGGGTCTCGCCAATCCTTCCAGTCGTCAGCCCCAAGGGCATGTATTTCCATAAAATGCTCTTCGCGAAGCAGCATGTCAAAAACAAATGTACTGTTCGTTGGTACCTTTTTCAGAACACCACCTACTACAGCCTGAATCTCGGTTTGGTTGGGAAAATTCATGAGCAAAACCTTACCAATTGGATTCTCATCGCGAAAATACTTTTCTGCCATTTTTTGACTTATAAAGACGCTGTGCATGTTTTTGAAAGATTCATGACTGCCTTGAATCAGGGGAAAATCGAACATGTCAAAAAATGAGCTATCGGCAAATGAGATAGATTCATTGAATGTATGGTCTCCATATCTTACATAACCTTGTTCATTGTTGAACCTGGTGAATCGCTTGATTCCCGATAAATCGGCAGCGGCGTTTGGTGCCAGATTGATGGGTGCACTAATGCACTCATAGGTTCCTCTTTCAGTTTTGAGCAAATGCGAATGTATACTGTAGATTTTGTTCACTTTTGAATCGGCATGGAAGTCGTCGAATTCGATATTGTAAGCCACAAACAGATAGGCGGATACACAGCAGGCCAATGCTATTCCCAATCCAAAAGTATTGATAATGACATAGCTCTTGTTTTTTTGTAGATTTCTAAGTCCTGTAACGAGGTAATTTTTGAGCAAAGACGGTCTTGGCGTTTTCATAAGATTTGGTTTATAGAATATGAGAACCATGAATACTTCGAGGCAAAATTTGCGTCTTGCATATCGCAGACTCTTTATTTCCGAACGCCATTCAAAGGCTTCAAACAGATCACCCTGAATTTCCTCAAGTAGATCATCCGGACAGATTTTCTCCAACAATCGATTGGCCCAGGTTGGTGGTTTATATTCTGACATATTCAAAAGAGGGTTTAATACTGTCCCAGAGTCTGGCTTTGGTTTCATGAACCTGTGTTACTACTGCTCTACCGGATGAAGAGGCCCAATAAATCCTTTTGCGCCTTCCTCCCCGTGCTGCAGTTGGAGACCCAAACTCTGACGATACCCAGCCTTTTTTTTCCATACGCTTGAGTACCACATGTATGGCTGGCAGTGAGATTGCCTTATTCAATGCCTCATCATGATATTTGGCAATCTCTACCCCGCTGCAGCGTTCATATTTCATCAAAATCATGAGTACAATTTCCTCCAGCGATCCGATATTATTCATTTTATTAACTATTGTTTAATATATAAACTGATATGATTAACTTTTGTTTTAAAAATAAACACTTTTTTCCTTAAAGGCTGTTTTTGGAGCTGCAGGAGGGTTTTAGTTCTTCACTACGATATCATTTGTTCGTAATAGAACCGCTTTGAGTGAGATAATTTATTACAGGGTTGGGTACCAATCAATCAAACGAACCTCAGTCCGATCAGAGCTTACGTTGATCAATCTTTTGAAATTCTCAACATCGCTATACCCATTTTTCCCACGGTAGTGAAATGGGTAGACTATTTTAGGATTGAATGCCAACACGGCATCAGCAGCAGCTTCAATAGTCATTGTATAGGGCAAATTCATGCATACAAATGCGATATCAATATTTTGTAATGAGCGCATCTCGTCGATGTCCTCGGTGTCTCCGGAGATATAAATGCGTTTTCCTGCTATCGTTAGCACATAGCCATTTCCACGACCTTTGGGATGTCTGGAGGTCGAATCTTCAGGGAGGTTGTACATCGGAATGGCTTCAATATTGATCTGACCCATGTTTAGCTCTTTCCCATTTCCTAATGAAGTTAGTTGTGTGAAGTCTGGTGAAAGTTTTTCTATGACAGCTTGAGGCGCAATAATCTGCATGTTTTGAGCTTCCATTTCCCGTAAGGTTTCCAAATTCATATGATCTCCATGGATATCGGTGATAAGAATGAAAGTAGGAGATTCAATTCCATTAAACGCCTTTTTACCACCATAAGGGTCTATGTAAATCACTTGTTCCTTGTATTGAATAGCCATTGTAGCATGTAAGACGGGATAGATTTTTATTTCGCCTGAAGCCACCGGGATAATTTCGGGCTTGATTTGAGCAGAGACGAGAGTTGATATGAGGAGGAAACCCAGAAGGAATGTGAACGTTTGCATGTAGATTAGAATTTACGAGACTCAATTTAACTTTTTTGACTTCTCGATACAATTAGAACATCTAATTAAGAATTATTAAAAATATTGAAATGACAGTAGACCAACTCATTCACAAACTAGAAGAAATTTATGGAGGAAACCCTTGGCACGGAGCATCAATGACAGGTCTGCTTAGTTCAGTCCCTAATGAGCATTTTAGTTTGCCTGTAAGCCCTGGGGAAAAGACCATTTCACATATTTTAGAACACATCATTGCCTGGCGCCAGTTTGCCATTGAGAAACTGAAGGAGAATCAGAGTTTTGATATACCACTGAATACTGAAGCCGACTGGCCTAAACCTCAATCTAGTAGCAATCCTAAGCAGTATTATTTGGATAGACTGAATCAATCGCAGCGAGAACTTTTGTCATTGCTCAAGACCAAAGACGATACCTGGCTCAATGAGGACACACATAATAAATCTTATAAGAATAATTATCTCATTCAGGGAATAGTCGAGCACGATCTGTATCACTCTGGTCAAATCGGCATTTTTAATTCACTATTAGTTGCTCAAAACAATTCTAATTGATTTTCGTCTACCGATCTTCTGAATAGCTTTAAGTCAAATGGATGTTTTTCGAGGCCCAAGCCATACTTGCGTTTGGCCATGGCAAACATTTGATGGATATGATTTGACATTTCTCCTTCACCTCGCATCCTCAGCTTGAACCGACTGTCGTTGAGTGTACCACCATGTAAATCTTTGATCTGGTTAAGCACTTTATCCACTCGATCAGGATAATTTTTTTCTAACCAATCCGTAAATATTTCAGGGATGATACCATTGAGTCGAATGATTGTGTAGGCTAAATCTGTTGCACCATTTTCTGCTACTTTTTCTGCCAGTTTCATAATTTCCATGTTGTTGATCGACGGAATAATGGGTGCCATCATCACCATAGTTGGGATGCCAGCGTCCGAAAGACTTCGGATAGCATTCAAGCGGATACCGACGGCACTTGTTCGCGGTTCTAATACCGATCTGGTTTTATCCTTGAGCGAGGTTAGCGAGATGACCACCTTGGCCAGCTTCATTTGGGCCATTTCACTCAGTATATCTAAATCACGTAAGATCATGGCATTTTTGGTAATGAGCCCTACGGGATGTCGATACTTGAGACAAACTTCTAAAAGCGATCGGGTAATTTTCAGTTTTCGCTCGATGGGCTGATAGCAGTCGGTATTACCAGAAAGCATAATAGGAGAGGGACGCCAGGATTTGGATTTGAAGTGAGCACGCAGCAGATCCGCAGCATTCTCTTTGATTAGAATCTTAGATTCGAAATCCGTACCAGCACTATACCCCCAATATTCATGCGTGTTGCGCGCATAACAATAAATGCACCCATGTTCGCATCCCTGATATGGATTCATCGAATAGGAGAAACCCAGGTCGGGGCTGGTGACTTTGTTTACAATCGTTTTAGGATGTACCTGGATATATTCTGTTTTCGGTTTGTTTTCTTTTTCCCCGGCTTGATGCAAGTGTTGCAAAAAGGATAAGTCCTTTTCGTAGTTGTGTTCAAAAAAACGATTGTCGGGGTTGATTTGAGCACCCCTACCCTTGATGTAATCCATGAAAAATAGAAATATAGTTGCCAGAAAATTGGCCTACTAAATTACTAATATTATTAGTAATTCGCTTCTCTACCTGACAATTTCTTTTGGGGTGATAATCACGAAAACGTTTTAAAGAAACACATTGTGAACAATCAAAATTTGTAATATTGTGAAAAATTTAAATTTTACTGAATGTCAGGATACAGTCTTATCAATTACAAGGGAAAGGATATTCTCTATGTCGACTATACTGGAATGAGCAAGGATGAAATTCTAAGAACCATGGATGAAGCTACTGTATATGCCTTGGAGCTAAATAAACCATTACTTCGTCTATCTAATATGACTGGTGTTTTTGCAGTAAAGGAAGTGGTAGAAAAGGCAAAAGTCAGCGGAAAAACCACTAATCATCTGACGATCAAAAGGGCCGCTGTAGGTATCACAGGAGCAAAGAAAGTACTTTTTAACGCGTTTAATAGATTTTCAGGAAATAGTACCCGAGCCTTTGACACTGTGGACGATGCTAAAGATTGGTTGGTTATTTAGTTCAGTAATGAGCACTGAAATAGTTAGTAGAGCTGTTCAGTCCTCTCCAGATCTCTCCAGCAGTTTCTGATCCATGTTTTTGGTAGCTTTGGCACCGAGCTTTTTCATTTTTTCTGCTCGACTGATCAGGTTGCCTTTACCTTCGTAAAGTTTTTTGGCGGCCTCTACATATACCTTTTGGGTTAGATCGAGTTGGCGACCAATACCTTTTACGTCTTCGGTAAATGCCACAAACTTATCGTAGAGATTACCACCCTCTTTGGCGATTTCTATGGCATTTCTGTTTTGATACTCTTGCTTCCAAATACTGGCGATCGTTCGCAACGTAGCAATCAATGTGGCAGGGCTTACAATTACGATGTTTTTGCTGTAAGCATCATTGAACAGTTCTGCATCTTTTTGAACTGCCAAAGAAAAAGCAGGCTCTATTGGTATGAACAGCAACACAAAATCCAAACCTTCTACCCCATAAAGACTCTGGTAATTCTTTTCACTCAGTCCTTTGATGTGTGCACGGAGAGAAAGTAAATGAGCCTTGATCTGCTTTTCTCTTTCTTCCTTGTCGTCTGTATTGGCAAATCGCTCGTAGGCGATTAAGGAGACTTTTGAATCTACAATGATACTTTTATCATCCGGTAGCTTTACGACAACATCGGGCTGGTACCTATTGCCTTCATCGTCTGCATAAGATTGTTGTACAAAATATTCTCGCTGTTTTTCGAGTCCAGATTTTTCGAGAATACTTTCAAGAATGAATTCGCCCCAGTTACCCTGAGCCTTGGTGTCACCTTTCAAGGCATTGACCAGGTTTTCTGCTTCTTTCGTAATTTTCTGGTTCAGCTCTTTGAAGCCAGCTATTTGCTCTTTAAGGGCCGAGTTGCGTTCAATATTTTCCTTGTTGGTTTCTTCTACTTTCTTTTCGAAAGCAACTATTTTCTCTCCCAGTGGTTTCAGGAGCTGATCTACTTGTTCCTTATTGTGTGTAGTAAATTTCTTACTGTTCTCTTCCAGAATCTCATTGGCCATGTTCTTGAATTCGGCGGAGAATTTCTCCCGGATTTCATTAAGTTCCTCCTTTTGAGTTTTTAGAGTCTCCTGTAGGTTTCTGTAATCTGATTCTAATCTCGTGTGCTGATTATTGAGCTGCACATTCATCTCTCGCTCTCCTTGAAGCTTATCCTCATTTTCCTTTACCTTCTCGCTCAAACCACTCACTTTTTCAATTTCATTAGCAAGTTTGATCTCCAGCTCTTTAGTCTTAATCTGCTCTTCAGCATTTTGTGGATTTTGAAATTTTGACTTGGCTACGAACCATGCAGCTCCGGCGCCTAGAATTAAACCAGTAAACAGGTATACGAAATGATAAACTTCCATGAAACAAATCTATGAAGTGTGAGCAGTTTTTACACCGAGGCGGTATCAATTTTTCTAAGAATCTGCATAGAGTCGCTGTAGCCAGGCGAAAAACTCCATGCTCCAGGCCAGCGCGACATGCAAGACCACACCACCCCATATTCGTTTGGAATAAAAGGCCAAAATACCAATAAAGTATCCGCCAAAAGCCGAGCTAATGGCTTCAGTCATTGGTTTGCCAAAGTGAAGGAAGACATAAGACCCGACCATGGCCAGCACGGCGTGACCACCAAGAACCCGAGCAAATCCTATGACCAGAAATCCTCTAAAAAATAGTTCAACGTTAAGAAAATTTGAACCGTAAATCCCTTCATAAAATATCATAGGAATCCAGCCGGCCAATTCGTGTTGTTCCGCAAAACGCCCTCCTCCGCTGTATAAATACCTCGGATAATAGTTTGTAAGATCTGATAGAAATGAGGCCAGGCCTATTCCGACAACCACGGCCAGCAGTAGAATCGCATAAGGCTTGAAATCTGTTTGCCGAAAACTTAGCCCATACCAGCTTTGATGTTCATCTTTCTTCTTTTCGTAGAAATAATAGAAAAGGAGTAGAGGAATAAAGAGTGTAAAAAAAGATTTAGCACGCCAAAGTACCTTGCGAGCAAAGTGATGATCGATTGGCCCGAGATGGTCAATTAATGCATAATGATAATAGAGCGTTCGGCTGAATCCAATTAGGATAAATCCAAAAATGAATAACAGCCAAAACTCCCCAGATCTGAACCAGACTGTGTTAACTTTGAAAACAGTCAGTAATCCGCAGGTGACCAGAAATGGGAACCCCATATAAAGGCTCATATAAAACCAGTGCAGCCAGGTTTTATGATAGCTATCTACTACACTATCTTCAAAATCATAAGTAAAATTGAGATACGTGCAGATAGCGATAAACGCTGCCACCGACAGGTACAATCCCAAGTGAAAATTTTCGTTAAGGTACTTGGCAAGGTAGTTCCAAAGCTGTTTCATTTATCCTGTAGGTTTCCTGTTCGCTGTAAACATATTGTATGACTGGAAATTTCAAAAAATGTGGAAATCATAGAGGGGTTCATTTTTGGATTAAATATAAATACAATATCATTGAATAGTCCGCAGAAATCGAAGTTGGGAAGAATAATAAATTGATTAACTTTTAGGAAATTTTACCTGTTGTGAAAAGCGCTAAATCTTATTTGAGTTTGTTGATCCTTTTCTGTTGGTTCAACATATATGGCTCAGATCAAGACGTTGTTCACCCCGAATATTTCCTAAAGGATTCATTGTCGCTAAATGACCACCTCCAGATTTTGGTCGACCCTTCAGGCGAATTGACCATTTCCGATATCCTGAAAGAGAATCCGCTTTTTAGCCAAATAAATGTTCCGCTCTCAAAAAGTAATGTCTATTGGGGAAAGTTAATTGTCGAGAACAATCTGGACAACATTAAACTATACCTGCTTTACGTTGGCAAAAATGATTATATCGATTGCTACTATGTGAAGAATGATTCCGTCGTGCAAATTGAGCAGAGTGGTTATTTGTACCCCGAAACCGTAAAGTCGGTGCCGAAGGGAAGCTACTACGTCCCTTTACTCATGAGCGCCAACGCCAAACAAGAATTGTATATCCGAATTGAGGAAAAGGTGCACAACGATCCCGAATTTGATCTTCACCTGATCAGTGGAGCTGATTGGGTTTATAAAATTTTAGATAGACACATTGTAGACTTTATATTTCAAGGACTTTTTTGGATCATCATGTTCTACAACCTGTTCATGTATGCATCCACCAGAAGCAGAGGCTATTTGCATTATGCCATTTATCTTTTCTGTACGGCAATTAATTACCTCTTTCTTACGGACATTCTGAGGGAATACTTCTTCAACAATGTACCCTGGCTAACTATTTATTTCGTTCCTACTACCATTCTGGCAGCAGCTGCTTATTGGGCTTTTGTCAATGATTTTATCAGTGCCAGAAAGCACTTTGTACTTTATCATAGATGGATCAAGATTACTGCTTGGACAAATACTTCCATTTTCGTTTTATCAGTAGCAGTAATTCACTTTACCAGTGAAATTTATATTGTCACAGATGTACTGCGTGTGGCAATTGTCATCAACGTGCTTCTTGTTCTTGGGCTGATCTCCAGAATTTATGATTCGAAGTATGAGATGGTAAAATATTTTATCTATGGCACAGCTGCAATGGTGATCATGGTATTGATAGATGTGATACTCTGGAATCCATCTACCTCTCAGGCCAATTTTGTAAAATATGGTCTTCTCGCTGAGATTATAGTATTTTCAATGGGATTGTCCCAACGGAAAAAAATCAGGGAGAAGGAAAGAAGAAAGGCTCTTAACAAGCAGATCGATCAGTTGAGAGTAAATGAAAGTCTAGCTCAATGGCAAAAAGAGGAACTGGAGAAAATTATAGACCATCGTACTCAAAAAATTAAGAAAAAGAACAAAAAATTAAAAAGGGCCATCAAAAAAGCCGAGACTGCCGCCAGAGTGAAATCTGACTTCCTTTCGGTCATGAGCCATGAGATTAGGACACCGATGAATGCGGTAATTGGAACGATTCATTTGCTTCTCGACGAAAACCCTAAAAAGAATCAACTCGAACACTTGAAAACGCTAAAATTTTCTTCGGAAAATCTATTGATTTTGATCAATGATATCCTCGACTATAGTAAAGTAGAGTCAGGCAATGTAGAGCTTGAGCATATTGATTTTCATTTGAGAGAGCTTACGAAAGGTCTTGGCAACACCTACGAACAAAAGGCTAGTGAGAATGGAGTAAAATTTAACATTCTTATTGATCACAATATTCCTTCAATGCTCAAAGGTGATCCGGCAAGACTTACTCAAATTCTCAATAACCTGATTAGCAACGCTTTCAAGTTTACACCAAAAGGCGAAATCAAATTGCTTATTCATTTATTGGCGAAAAGCAATGGTAGGGTGAAATTGGAATTTGCTGTGGAAGATACTGGCATTGGCATATCTAAAGATAAATTGAAACTTATCTTTGAGAGCTTCACACAGGCACATGCGGATACCACAAGAAAATACGGAGGAACCGGTTTGGGGCTTGCTATTACTAAAAAACTGATCAAGTTGTTTGATAGTCAAATCTTTGTGAAAAGTAAAGTAAACAAGGGATCTAAGTTTTACTTTTCGCTTTACATGGAAGAGGCAGCACATGCCAATGCAGCAGTGGTAGTGGATGACGAGCTGATGAAGGAGGAGGTCAAAGACAAACGCGTACTGGTGGTAGATGATAATGAAATCAACTTGATGATGGCGAAGAAGTTTCTTGACAAATGGGGTTTGATTAGTGATGTGGTTACTTCCGGAAAAGAGGCATTAGAACAGGTGTTCGATGCTGACTATGACTTGATCCTGATGGATCTTCAAATGCCAGAAATGGATGGTTATGAGGTAACGGCCACTATACGTTCACTCGACAATCTGGACTTAAAAAATATTCCGATAGTGGCAGTATCAGCCGATACTTATGACAATGTCAAATTAAAAATCGCTGAGGTAGGTATGAATGATTTCCTTTCAAAACCATTCAACCCTATTGAGCTTTTGACTGTAGTTTATGAGTATACCAAAGGACAGTCGGAAACTTCAAATGTATAATCTTTTATCAATTTGCATATCATCGTTTATATAGCCCAATTTTTATATTTTCGTTCACCTTAGCACCTTTTTGATATGAAAAATGTTTGCCTAGCGCTACTCACCCTAATCCTTACACAGGTCTGCAAAGGCCAATTTAGCCCTTTGGAGCAAAGTTTCACCACACATTATAAGCTGGCAGATTCTTTAAGAAACATAAGGGACTTTAAGGGTGCATTAATTCAACTGGATTCAAGCCTCATGATGCTAGGTGAAGACTCGTTAGAACTCACCTACAATATGTTGGAAAGAGCACAGATTTACGAAGAGACAGAGGTCATGGACTCGGTATATCATTATTATGAACGAACTGAGCAACTAGCAAGAGGTATTGATAATAAAGAACCTTTAAAGGCTTTTTTGGTACTAAAAGGGTATCTATTAATTAAAGACAGAAAATTGCAAGAAAGTAATCAACTGGTACGTGAGGCAATAGGCATGTTGTCAGTTGATGATTTCAAAGGAGCATTTTTCTTGGGACATGCATACAAGACCCTGGCAGAATCATATATTCTTCGTAATCTGCTGGATAGCGCATACGACATGGTCCAAAAGATGCAATATTATACCAAGGCTGACAGCAGTGGTCAATTACTTCCGAATACCTACAGAACTGTTTCGTGGCTCTACTACAGGTTAGGAGATTATGAAAAGTCCCTGGAAGTAATGAGGGTTCCATTTGACGCACAAAATATGAATCTCAACAATCTGGGGCCATCAGGATCTGTCATGGCTGGAAATATTGCGCTCAACTATATGATGTTGGGAGATTATGAACGTGCCGAAGAATATTTAATCGCTGTGACAGAAATGCATCGTCGCAATAACCAGACCCAAGCGTATGGGTATTATCATAACATGCTGTTTTTGGCTGCTTGTTATAAAGACATGAAGGAGTATGAAAAGGCGTTGGAGGCTATTAATGAGCATCTGCAGTCGTATCGTGAGCTCAATTCAAATTATCGTACACCTTACTATTATAATTCACTCCTTTCAAAAGGGAGGGCGCTTGCGGGACTCAATCGCTGGAAGGAAGCACAAGAGATTTTTGATGATATTGTTACTTTTCAAAAACAATTAGAAGATAATCGAGCGCCTTTGTTACGTACCTATCTTGAAATAGGTATGGCAAATATTATTGGTGAGCAATACGAGAAAGCATTGAATTATCTTTTTCAATCTCTGGAATTGCAAAGATCGACTGATCAATTGAAGGGGCCGAACGCTATTCCGATCATGGGTAATTTAGCAGATGCTTATTTCGGTATGAAATCCTATGATTTGGCCATGATTTACATGGATAGTTCACTTTTGATGAATCAGTATTTTGTACCCTACGATTCAAATAAGGTAATGCGTTATCGTGGCACACGATGGCAGATAGAGTTACTGAACAGCAAACTAGAATTTCTTCGTCAGATGTGGAGTGAGAATCCGTCCGAAGAAATTATGCAATCAGCTTTGGATGTAATCCATCAAACTAACGTCACAATTGACCTGGTCAGGAAGGCCATACGAGGGGACAATAGTCGTCTTGAAATTGCAGACGATTTTTATGATCATGCCGTCTTTTTTTACATTGAGAAATATAAAGTGACCGGTGATCCATATGATTTGAGAATGGCTTTCTCGTTTACCGAAAACAATAAGTCATTTCTACTGAACGAAATAACTGGAGAGGCCGCAGTCAGCGATAGTGAAGATTATCAGGCTTTATTGGCCGAAAAAGCCAGACTCAAAAGTATGGTCAGTATCCATTCTTTAAAAGAAGGGTCCTCTCTGCTATACCAGTACTTTGATGAACTTGATTCTATACAGCAAGAAATTGATAATCAGGCGCAATACAACCACTTTAGACAAATCAGTACAGAAAATCTGATGGAATTGAGTACTGATCCGGTGTTGACCATGCATACTGCAAAAGATTATGTTTATACATTTTTAATTGATAATGGGTCGCTGTCCTATATAAAAATTTCAGTTGACTCTACATTTCAGGAGGAAGTCGTGAAGATGCGAGAAGGACTTTCAGACCCTACAGAAGAGATGTATCAGTTATCGATCACCAATGATATGACAGATTTCCTAAAGCACGTGTCCTCCAAAAAACTAACGATCATTCCCGATGGAATACTTAACTATATTCCTTTTGAACTATTGGCCCTTGATGCCTCCGGGGATTCATTACTTATGGACCGATTCAATGTCAACTATCGAAATAGCATTTTTCAATTATTAGATCAAAAGAGTCAAGATAATGTCTCGAAGTCCTATGGTTTAGTAAGTTTCGCACCTGACTTCAGTACTGATAATTTCTTAGCATCAGATGATGCCGTCAGAAGTGAACTGTCATCAATCCCAGGAGCCTTCGATGAGGTCACGACGATCTCTGAGATGTTTAAGGGCAAAAAATTTATAAAAGAAGCAGCAACTGAATCCAACTTCAAAAACATTGCCTACAAGTATGGGATGATCCATTTAGCTACACATGCCCTGGTAGACGACAAGGATCCAAAGCAGTCCCGCATGATATTTAACATTGGCAGTGATACATTGAACGATGGTTATCTTCACGTTCACGAAATTGCGTATATGGATCTTAATGCACAAATGGTCACCTTGAGCGCTTGCAACACAGGCTTTGGCAAGATCAAGAAAGGAGAAGGCGTAATGAGCCTTTCGCGGGCATTTGCTTACGCGGGAGTACCAGCAACGGTAGTCAGTCTGTGGCCCGCTTCGGACAAGTCCACTCCGGAATTAATGAAATATTTTTATCAAAACCTTAAGGATGGTCAATCCAAAAGTGAAGCTCTAAACAATGCAAGAAAACAATACCTTGCAACTGCCACCGGGAAGGCCCGTCACCCGTTTTACTGGGGTGGCTTTGTGTTGATTGGAGACGATAGTCCAATCAAAACCGGTAATTCTAATTTAGCAAGCCTGTTGGCAGTTCTGTTTTTACTGACATGTGTACCTCTAATTTTGATAATCAAAAATAGATATCTGTCGATAGACTAGTTCAGTTCCTCCAGAAGTTTATGTGCTCTGGCTTGATAGTCTTTAGATGAGTGGAGTCTTTCCAGATATCGTTTGGCTTTGTCCAGGCGATCAAATTTTAATTCTATGAGCGACATGTACCAAAGTGCGGCATCCGAATAATAGGGATCATTACTTTCAATAACTGTCATTAGGTCACTTAAGGCCTTTTCATATGATTGCGCTTCAATTTGGCACAATCCTCTAAAAAAAATGGCTGGGACATCCATGGAATCAACTAATATCACCTTGTCAAAAAACAGGGCTGCCTTAGCGTAATTCTTAGCATCGTATTCGGTGTAAGCCTTATGTTTATCGGAACTGGCTTCAACTTCTTCCCTTGTAGGCGTATATTCAAAATTCTCATAAGGATGATAATAAGCCAGGAAGAGATCTTCTCGGTTGGAGGGCAAAAGCATTTTACCTAGATATAGAAAGGCCAGAATCAAGGAGGCCGCTATTCCCATTTTGAAAAATGGAAAGGGCCTTTTGACAAATTCTGAAGAGGCCTCTTCGTCCCAGGATTGAAATTTTGATTTAAGCTGCTCACGCCCATGCGATCGAATACCCAATAGTTCTACTTCTATCTGGTCTGCCAACACTTTAAATTCGGCATCATTGTCGTACCGATCCCTAAAAGATTGGTTTTCTTCCGTACTTAGCCTTCCATTGAAATAATCTCTGATGAAAACTTCAGCCTCTTCCATTTTTCTCATTGTTGGGTACTTTTTCTCAACCTTTCAAGACATCTTTTCTTTTGGTTTTTAGCTACGCCGTCATTCTTATATCTCATTCGATGGGCGATGTCTTTGAATGACAAACTCTCGTAGTAAAACAATCGCAACAAGGTTTTGCACGGCTCCAGCATCCGCCGAATTTCTTCTTTGATCAACTGAGCAGTTGCCACCTTATCACTATCCGTCTCTTCTGTACCTTTCAGGAATACCAGATGTTCATTGAGTCGATCTTCATGTTTGGTTGTAGTGGCCGACTTTCGCTTTCGCATCTTGATTTGATTTTTTGCAATCGCATACAAATAAGTGCTCAATTGGCTGGTCAGCTCATCCAGTTTTCCCAAAACAATGTTTTCGTACAAGTACATTTGCGCCTCCTGATAGAAGTCTTCGGCCTCTTCCGTAGCCATCAGCAATTCTCCGGCACACCAGGACAGAAATTTATTTCTCTCCTGTATATAGAAACTTTTGAAAAGGTTGTCATCACCTTTTTTTAGTTGTTCAATAATCTCCTTATCCAAGTTTCTATCCATTAATAGCTTTAGTACCTAAAGGTATACATCTGATCAATATTTATCAAAAGGTTTTTTTGGACATGAGTGATTGAAACCCTGTTTGCTTACAAAAAAGTGACTTGGTGTATACCTTTTTATTTCAGCGCAATAAAGGAACATGAACAAAAACCTTTATGCCATGAAAATCAATGAAACAATCAAGCCAATTGTATTTGACAAATTGAAAGAACATTGGGTGCACATAGACAAGGCGCTGCTCACGATTTTACTATCTTTTATGTTTATGATGTTGGCACTTGTTGCCAATTCACAATCGCTCTCCTATAGATCTTCATTTGACCTTACATCTGGAGGAAGTTTTGTCGACAATTTTTTGTTGCCGGTAAATGGTGACGTGACCTTTAGCACAGATGGTAGCAAAATGTACTTATTGGACGCCATCAACGACCAGATACTGCAGTATACACCTACTAATCCTTTTGACATTGCTGCAGGTGGTTCGGATGACGGCACGCCATTTAGCATTGCTGCTCAGGAGACAAGTGCCAGTGGTCTGGCCTTTAGTAGTGATGGTTCCAAAATGTTTGTTGTTGGTATTGTGAATGACCAGGTACATCAATACAATCTGAATACTCCATTCGATATTACTGCAGGAGCAACCTATGTTACAAGCTATAGTGTAGCTGGGCAAGATTCAAGTCCATTCGACCTAGATTTTAGCAAGGACGGTTCTAAAATGTTTATTCTGGGTGCATCAGGTAAAGATGTTAATCAATATAATCTGGCTAGCCCATTTGACATTACATCCGGAGTCACTTTTGAAGGTACTTCCGTTAAGTATAGCGGGCAGATAAATAACGCGAGAACCATTGCGTTTAGTCAGGATGGAAAGAAAGTGTACATCTTAGGTATAACGCATGATGCAATTGCTCAATACAGCTTGACTACCCCATTCGATGTTACTTCAGGCATGTCGTATGACAATGTTCAATTCTATGTAGGAGCAAACTATGCCATCCCTGGAAGCATGACGTTTAGTGGAAATGGTGCATCGCTATTTGTAGCCGGTAGTTTTGGTGGTACCATCTCGGTCGGTCAATATCAGCTCAACACTTCAATTTTTACCGAATCTGACGTCAATGACGGTTCACTTCCGCAGTCTGCCGGTGTTCAAATATCGGGAGACACATTCACCAATGCAGGTGGCACTTTGACCTCTGGAGTTGATTTTACAGTTGACAATCTCCCGACTGGTTTGACGCCTGTCATATCAGTAGGTGACGACGGCTCATATGGATTATTGAGCTTCTCTGGAAGTGCAACCAACCATCAAAATGTGAACGATTTAGCCAGCCTGCAATTTACATTTCAAAACTCTGCGTTTGTCAGTGATGATGCTGCAGGAGTTGCCAATGCTACTGCAGCCAACAGTGCCATTTCGGTTGATTTTAATGATAATAATCCGGAGTTGACCTATGATTTTGCATACGACTTTAATCCAGATATAACCTTTGAAACTTCCCATCTTATTTCTATTCAGGAAAATTCTCCTCAAGGGCTTAAATTTTCAAGTGACGGTATGAAATTGTTTGTTATCGGTGAGTCGGGAAGAGAAGTAAATCAATACAGTCTTCAACATGCTTTTGACATTTCTTCTGTGCTTTTTGACGGATTATACAGTGTAATTACTCAGGAATTCACTCCTAAAGATTTGGCTTTTAGTAATGACGGTATGAGCATGTTTGTTATAGGAAGCAATCAAAGAAGAATTTTTCAGTATTCTCTCGCATCAGCATTCGATGTTACATCTGGAGTTACCTATGATGATGTCTCTTTAAATGTAGGTACCGAGGAAACTACTCCACAAGGAATATCCTTTAACAATGATGGAACCAAGCTATATGTGGTGGGTAGTTCCGGTCGTGACATCAATCAGTATACCCTTACTACTCCCTTCAGCATCGCTTCAGGTGTAAGTTTTGACGGTAGCCCATTTAGTGTGGCTGGTGAGAGTACAAGTCCATTTGCTATTACATTTAATGGTGACGGCACAGAAATGTTGATTGCTGGTTTAAATGAAATTCATCTTTATCAACTTACCACACCATTTGATGTTACCTCAGGTGTGTCTTACACTGGCGTTACATTGGACATAAGCAGTATTGGGAGTCGTCCTACCGGAATAGTCTGGAGTGGTGACGGTACAAAGTTATTAATAGTAGAATCTGATACGGATCGAGTACATCAATATGATGCGCCTACTTCAAATTTTGAAGAAAACGCCGAAAATTTGGGAGGTGTAGACGGCTCCATGATTGTTAAACTCGTTGATGACTTCTTTGTAAATGCAGGAGGAACGCTATTGGAAAGCACTCATTTCACCATTCCAAATAAACCTACTGGGTTGACTGCTTCTATCTCAGTAGATGCGAATGGACAAGATGCGACGCTTTCGTTTACAGGGGCTGCTAATAATCATCAAGCCATCAACGCGGTCAATTCCTTGACAGTTAACTTTCTCAATGTCGCCTTTGTAAACAGCAATGCCGCTGATGTGGTCAATGCAGTTAATCAAAGTACGGGCACGAGTATGGAGTTCCATGACAACAACAAAGCGCTGCAATACGGGAGCGCATTTGAACTTGTAAATGCTACACTAGCAGGAACTTCAGGAATTACAGGAGATGGGCATCCCGATTTCGCTTTCAATGCCGATGGGTCTATCATGTTTCTTTTGTTTTCAGATGATCGTATTTATGAGTTAATCTTGACCGATAAGTTTGATGTCTCTGGAGGATTTGATTTTGGCAGCAACTTCTCAGTGGGATCTCAGGATGCATTTCCTACTGCCTTTACATTCAGCTCGGACGGCATGAAGCTATTTATGACAGGTGGTGTCACGCATGCTGTACATCAGTATTCACTGACTTCTACTTTTGATATTACAACGGCTTCTTTTGAGGGATCGTATGGTGTTTCAAATGAGGGAGGAAGCCCTGTGTCTGTTGCATTCAATGAGGTTGGGTCCAAAATGTTTGTATTTAGTAGTGCCAATGACAAAATTCATCAGTATAGCCTCACCACAAATTTTGATATCACATCAAGTGTGGCTTACGATGATATTTCTTTCAATTTAGGATTCGAAGACGATTTTGTAAATGATATCACGTTTGCAAATGGAGGCAAGAAATTATATACAGTAGGCAACGTCAATGATCAAATCTATGCCTACGATTTGGTAAATCCCTATGACCTTGCTTCTATGTCGTTTTCTGAGAGCCTTGATGTTTCTGATCAGCAGTTTGGTCCATCCAATCCAGGCCCATTGGGAGTTACTGTAAGACCCGACGGAGGAATGATCTATTTGCTAAGTAGAAGCCAAAATGAATTTGCTCAATATGATCTTGATGCCGGCGGTTTCAATGAAGCCAGTGCCAACAATGGAGCAGTTGAGGGAGGTCTGACCATCTATATTCAGGATGAGACGTTCACCAATGCAGGTGGCACATTGACCTACACTACAGATTATACGCTTGGAAACCTACCAACAGGCCTTAGCTCCTCCCTGAATGTTGCAGCGGATGGGTTCTCTGCCACTTTGACCCTTTCAGGAATAGCAAACGTGCATCAGGATGCCAATGATGTTTCAAGCTTGGGATTTAACTTCAACAATTCTGCATTCGTAGGAGGAAATGCCTCAGAAGTAGATAATGCCACAAGTGCAGAGAGTGGAATCGGGATTGATTTTGTCGATAATAATTCTAACCTGAGCTATGGGTATTCATTCAGTATTGAGAATGGTGCCTCTGAAGGGTATACAGTAGATATTGCAGAAGAGAGCAATCCTCAAGGCCTGGCTTTTAATGGAGACGGCACGAAAGTGTATATAGCAGGAAATGCTACAGATCAAATTCTCCAATACTCACTTCTTTCTCCTTATAGGATGGATCTTGGAATGACATTGGATGGGACTCTTGCAATGTCCGGGCATGATATTACACTTTTGGATATGACTTTTAGCCCTTCAGGAGACAAACTTTATGTTCCTGGGATTCAAAATCATGGGATTTATCAATTCAGCTTAAGTACTCCATTTGATATCACAACAGGAGTAACCTATGATGGTACTCCCTCATCAAATCCAACTTACCCAAGAGCAGTAACTTTTAATGATGATGGAACCACGATATTCCTTGTAGCTGGTTTAGGCTCTGGCCAAAGAATATATGAATATGGTATTTCTGTGGCCTATGATGTGACTTCAACCTGGACGTTGCGAGGAAATTTTGATCCCAGAACCCAAGAGCCAAACCCTACAGGGTTATTATTCAGTGATCATGGGTTTACCATGTTGATTGTCGGGTTAAATCGGAGTGTGCATAG
Source organism: Reichenbachiella sp. (assembly GCF_039944555.1). Classification (GTDB taxonomy): domain Bacteria; phylum Bacteroidota; class Bacteroidia; order Cytophagales; family Cyclobacteriaceae; genus Reichenbachiella. The sequence continues at coordinate 672,140 of NZ_JBDUYN010000004.1, forward strand.
CTATCGACTGACCGTTCCCTACAATATAACCAATGGAGTTACCTATGATCAGGCATTCAATTTTGCCTCCATAGTCGTCTCTTCTTCGGGTATGGCGTTTGATAATAGCGGTTCTATGTTATACATCACAGATGCTGCGGGAGGAGGAGATATAACAGAGTTTAATATAAACACAGGGGGATTTAATGAAGTTTTGAATAATGGTGGTGGGGTCGAAGGAGACATGACCATTCGTGTCTTTGATGCAACTTTTGCCAACTCAGGAGGGAACCTAACAGAACCTACGGACTATGCGGTTTCAGGTATTCCGTCTGGGTTAACTTCGAATTTGGCTGTAGCCGCTGACGGACTAAGTGCTGTACTTACACTTTCAGGAATGGCGACAGCTCATCAAAATGTCAATGATGTATCGAATCTGATATTTACATTTGAAAATTCAGCTTTCACTAATGACGTTTCGTTGATTGAAAATGCCAGTGCGGCGAGTTCTAATCTTGGCATTGATTTTAGCGACAACCATCCGGGTTTGATCTATGGAGATGCTTTCGATGTCACCAATGGGGTTAGTTATAGTGAGACATCTTTTTCAATAGGCGACGAGGCTCTGGACTTAACCTTTAGTCCGGATGGTACCAAAATGTTTATTGTCGATTTTTTTGACAATGTAGAACAATACACGTTGGCTAATCCATTTGATCTTTCGAGTGGAGTAACGATGAATACACCTTCATTTGGTTTGACTGCAGAGGAGGTTTCGACCGGTGTTACGTTCTCGTCAGACGGTATGAAAATGTTTGTCGTTTCGAACTTACGTTTGATTCATCAATACAGCCTGACGACTCCATTTGATATTACATCAGGGGTAAGTGATGACGGCAATCCGCTGAATATTCTCAATCAAGAAACAGGCCCTGCTGCCATATTCTTTAAGCCAGATGGTACTAAATTATTTGTTTTGGGAGGAGGATCAGACGCAGTCAATCAGTATAGTCTTACAAACCCATTCGATATTACATCAGGAGTTATTTTTGATGGTAACCCTTATAGCATAGTAAGCGAAGAATCAAATGCCCAGGGACTTGCTTTTAGCAAGGATGGAAGAAAAATGCATATCGTTGGACTAAATGATGAGGTATATCAATATAGCCTGGCCTTTCCATATGACGTAACAGCCGGTGTGACCTATGTAGGTACTCCTTTCAATTTTGCTTCCGAAGATGGGCAGGCCACTGGTTTGGCTTTTAGTGCCAATGGTGATCGGATGTTTATTACCGGAAGAGACAATGATGAAGTGTTTCAGTATGATCTGGATGTGGGCCATTTCAATGAAGTTGCACTTAATGATGGTAATGTAGCAGGAACCACGACCTTATATATAGCAGATGATTTGTTTAGCAATGCCGGAAGTACTTTGACTCTCAATTCTGATTATTCAATCAGTAATCTTCCTGTCGGCCTTATTCCGACATTGAATGTAGCTGCCGATGGATTGTCTGCCAGCCTAACAATTAGTGGTCAGGTCACTGAGCATCAAGCCATAAATTCAGTTGCTGGGCTGGAATTTACATTTCAAAATTCTGCATTCGTTACCAATCCGGCGTCTAATGTGGCAGGAGCAGTTGCTGCCAATAGTAACCTGGGTATTATTTTTAGAGATAATAATCCTGCAATTACTTATGGAGATTTCTACGATTTTACATTCGCTAGCCACGATGGGTTATTTGATGTAGCAACCCAGGATGACACTCCAACCAATGTTACTTTCAATGCAGATGGATCTAAAATGTTTGTGACCGGGAGAAGAAATGATGCTATTTACCAATATGGTCTCGCCGCTCCTTTTGTTGTGACCAGTGGAGTTTCATATGAAGGATTGCTGGATATATCTGTGGAAACCCGAGATGCTATGGATCTTCAGTTTAGTCCTGATGGAATGACACTGCTCGTATTGAGCGATAATATCTCATCCAACTTTGGTAGTGTCATCGCACAATATGATCTAACCCTGGCATTTGATATTACTTCGGGCGTTACCTATTCCGGTCACTCTTACGACCTGAGTTCACAGATGACTCAGCCTTCAGGGTTCACCTTTAATGGTGACGGAACGAAAGTTTTTATTACCAATGGATTCCACGCAAGTGAATGGATTTACTACTATACGTTCAATAATGCTTATGACATTTCCGGCGGACTGACATATGATGGCAATTTGCGTTATGAAGTCGAAAGCGAATCCCTATATGATTTGAGTTTCAATGGAGACGGTACAAGCTTATTCGTATTGTACGGTGCGCTGAGCGATCAGATAGATGAACTGAAATTGGATGCCCCCTATGACCTAACCGGTACAATTAATTTAGTCAATACTTTCTCTGTAAGCAGCCAGGAAGACTTTCCGCAAGGGTTCATTTTTGGACCTGGTGGCAGTAGGTTGTACGTCGTAGGAGCCACTGGAGATGAAGTCAACCAATACACCCTTACCAATGACGGGTTTGAAGAAAATTCAGCAAATGATGGCAATATTGATGGGTCACTTACGATAAGACTAGTTGATGATTTCTTTGCAAATCAAGGAGGAAGCCTGAGTTCACCAAATGACTTCACTATTACAAACCTTCCTACCGGTCTTACCTCCTCTTTGGCAGTTGCCGGAGATGGTTTAAGCGCCGTACTAACTTTAGGAGGAAATGCAAGCAGTCATCTGAACAGCGAAGATGTTGGGAGCCTGCAGTTTACTTTTGAGAATTCAGCCTTTGTTAATTACCAGGCCAATGAGGTCAACAATGCTACTACCGCCGAAAGCAGTGTAGGTATTGACTTCATTGCCAGTGCCGAGACAGATATTCTCACCTTTATGTTGACGGAGGAAACTGGATCTGCCACTATTGATGCAACCAATCATACGATTGATATTGAAGTAGTATTTGGAACAGATGTAATTACACTTGCACCTTCTCTAACCTTATCAGATGGTGCACAGGCCTCTCCAGTAAGCGGTGCTCAGGTAGATTTTACCAGCGCTCAGGTTTATACGGTTACAGCAGAAGATGGCGCCACTGTTCAGGATTGGGATGTCACGGTTACTGTGGCTCCGAACACCGAGAATGATATCACAGTATTCACTTTTAGTGAGATTAACGGAAGTGCAGCCATTGATAATGGGGCTCATACTATAACGGCCGAAGCAGTGGCCGGAACGAACATTTCGGCAATAAGTCCGGATATTACCGTCTCGGTTAATGCCGCTATTTCACCGTTGAGTGGAACAGAGCAGGATTTTAGCACTACAGTGACTTACACAGTGACTGCAGAAGACGGTACTCCACAGGATTGGGATGTTTCGATTACCGAAGCAATTGCTACTCCAACAGATATAATTCTCTCTTCAACAACTGTTGATGAAGGGAGTTCTCCTGGAACTATCGTAGGATCCTTGTTAGGAGTCGATGCCAACTTCAATGAAGGTTTTACCTTCGCTGTTGTAGATGAGTTTGACAATAGTGATGATGATTATTTCCAAGTAATCGGAAGTAATCTTGTGACCACTGACTTCGAATCATTGAATTTTGAAAGCAATTCTTCTTTCTTCTTTTACATTTCTGTAGAGGATGATGACGGTGAAACATTAGAGAAAGAGTTCAATATCACATTGAACGACATCAACGAAGCACCAACCGATATCATGCTCTCTAACAACAATATAAATGAGAGCAATCCCGCCGGTACGGTGATTGGCATCCTTTCCACCGAAGACGTTGACAATGGTGACACACACACTTACACTGTGGCAGATGGTTGCGGCGTTTGTCGTACAGAAGAGTCATCGAATTTTGAGATTGTAGGCAATGAACTCAGAAGTAAGGTGGTATTTGATTTTGAAACATTGAATGGATATGCCATTGATATTACTTCTACCGATGCAGGTGGTCTTTCGATTACAGAAGGCTTTGTTATCTCAATAAATGACATTCCGGCATCTGTTACAGCCGTAACGCTTGATGTTTCAACGATCGACGAAAATGAAGCTCCTTCATCATTGATCGGAACATTTTCAACTTCAGGTGAAGATTTGTCTGGCAGTTTTACCTACAACCTTGTGTCAGGTACTGGTGATGACGACAATGCATCCTTCACCACTTCCGGAGGTCAGTTGTTTACCGCAGAAAGCTTCAATTTTGAGGTGAAAAACAGCTATTCGATTCTGGTAATGACTGATGATGGTAATGGCCATACCCTCGATCAACAACTGACCATTTCGATAGGGGATGTTTCAGAATCTACTGACACCAATATCCTTACCTTTGTTTTGGCAGATCAGACAGGGCCGGCAGCGATCGATAATATCAATAATACTGTTGAAATCGAGGTAGCCCATGGCACAGACCTAACTAGTTTGACGCCAAGTATTACGATTTCCGCTGGTGCCAGTATCACTCCTTCTGGTTCGCAGGACTTTAGCAGTACCGTGACTTACACCATTACTGCTGAGGAGCCAACTAGCACTGAGGAATGGCAAGTGACGGTCACTGAGGCACCAAACAATGAGACCGATATATTGACTTTTGTGCTGCCAGAGCAAACCGGAGATGCAACAATAGATCGAACTAATCATACAGTCGCAATTGAAGTAGCAAATGGCACCAATGTGACAAGTCTTGAACCGACAATCACTTTATCAGCAGGTGCTGAATTTTCACCCTCAGGCGTTCAGGACTTCTCGGTTCCAGTTTCTTATACTATAACAGGCGAAGATGGTATTACTACTCAGGATTGGATCGTAACTGTCACTGAGGCACCAAGTAGTGAGACTGATATTTTGACTTTTGTATTGACCGAGGAAACAGAGGAAGCAGCTATAAACGCCACTAATCATACTGTAGTTATTGAAGTAGCAAACAGTACGGATGTAACCAACCTTACACCTACAATCACTTTATCATCAGGTGCCACTGTTTCTCCGGAAGGCGCTCAGGATTTTACAAACCCAGTCATTTACACTGTCACCGCAGAAGATGGAAGTACCACTCAGGATTGGACCGTGACCGCGACAGTAGAGCCGGGAGAAGTGACCGCTATTGATGATAGTGAATACGAAGTGCGTGTCTATCCCAATCCGGCATCAGATTGGTTGACAGTGATATCTCCTAACACTTCCACTTCTAATATTCAATTATTTGATTTGAGAGGTGGGTTATTGATGGCTCAAAAGCTGGAGGGGCAGACAAGGATATCACTGCAAGATTTGGAAAACGGCTTATACTTATTAAAGCTTACAAACGACGAAATTACCACAACAACAAAAATCCTTATCCGCAGATAAGCTTGGCATAAAGGTTTAGGATAAGTTAGAGCAGCTTCGGCTGCTCTTTTTTTTTGAATACGAACAATCGGCCCCTAAAATAGGGTTGATCGATAACTTGGACTCTTTGGTCGAGTAAATATGCTTTTTCAATCTTGAGAGCCTACTTTAGGTCAGAGAAATCAATTGATCATTAGGTTCAATTGATAAAAAGAAGGAATAAATAGATGAGCATGAAAGCAATTGAGAAAAATTACTACCCCCAGACCAAACCCAATAAAAAATCAAATTCCCTTACCGATACTATTTCCTACTGGCTTATGAATGTTATGTTTCGAGCAACACCGGGCATGAATGTATTAGTCGGTTCAATGGTCAGAGTGTCTAACCGATAATGAAGCAAGAAAAGCTGTTCTCTAGCTAAGCATTTGACCAGCGTGAGAGCAGCTTAATTACAAATCCTCTTCTCGTTCAAGCATTAGGATAGATGCTTGAGGTACAATAAAATATTTTTCTTTCTGATAGATCACCTCAAAGGCGCCATTTTGTAGAAAGATGGCCAGATCTCCTTCTTTGGCTTGAAGTGGCAGATACTTTACTTTGCTTTCTTCGGGCTTCCAATCCTCTTCTTCTACCGGCATAGGAATAGGTAAGCCAGGTCCAGCTTTTACAATATACCCAGACTGTATTCTTTCTTTTTCCTTTACTCCCGGTGGAAGAAATAATCCACTATCAGTTTTCTCTGCCTCCTTTTTAGGCTTGATCAGTAGGCGATCTCCCACTACGATTAACTTCTTTAATTTATTGTCTGCTGTCAATTCCATTTAAACAAAAATTACTAACTGCAAAATTATATCAACTCCGTAATTTTCTTCCTTACGAAAAAAGAAAACTGCACTATTCTTGGGAATCGTGTCATTCATTCTTTAATTTTTTTAATCATTTGTTCTGAGAGGGTCGGATTGGTCTCTATCAGTCTCAGATATTGATTAATTTGCAGTACAATTCAAAACTAAAACCAAAGTGAAATACTCGATCGAAAATGACCTGTTCAAAGTAGAAATCGATGAATGTGGAGCTGAACTCTGTAGTATTTTGTCTAAGACCTCCGGGTATGAATACATTTGGCAAGCTGACCCAAAAATTTGGAAAGGAGCTGCCCCAGTTCTGTTTCCGGTCATTGGAGCACTAAAAGATGGTAAATATACTTTCGAAGGCAAATCTTACGAGCTACCCAAGCACGGATTTGTAAGAAATAGCACTAAAGTGCGTTTGATCAACCGAACGAGTTCGAGACTGTCGTTTTCGATCTCCAGCGATGAGGAAACACTGGCAGTTTATCCTTTTAAGTTTGAGATGAAAATCAGCTTTTTCCTGTTTGAAAGTCGTTTGCAAGTTTTTCATGAAGTGGTCAATGCTGATAAAGGACCTATTTACTTTTCGATAGGCGGTCATCCTGCATTCAATTATCCATGGAAAGACGGCGAAAATAGAGACGATTATTATTTAGAGTTTGAGCGAAAGGAGAATAATTCGATTTTCATGATTTCAGAAAATGGTCTATTGACGAAAGAAGAGCAAACGATGATGGAGGAAACTAATAAACTGTCTCTGGAAAACGGTTTGTTTGACAATGATGCATTGATTTTCACCGAGCTGAACTCTTCTGAAGTAAGTATTAAGTCCAAAAGCTCCAAAGGTAAGATTAGCATTAATTTTGATGATTTTCCATTTCTAGGCGTTTGGTCGAAACCCGATGCCAATTTTCTATGTATAGAACCATGGGACGGGTTACCTGATTTTGAGGATTCTGATCATGAACTCATTCATAAGCCCGGAATAATTAAACTTGCACCAGGCAGTATTCACTATGCATCATACACTATCCAAATTTTTGAAGCTTAGCAGCTCTTTATTTTTTTTTCTGTTCCTTTATTCGTGTCAACAAAATGATAAGCCGCTTTCGGAAGATTATCTGAAAGCAGATAAAGAATTTCGTGAACGTCTGGCAAAAGGAAGAGATCACTATTTAAAGTTAGTTGGATTGCACCCTCTTGTGTCCGGAACTAATTTTTTTGGCGCATCCCAAGACAACAATATTCAGCTCACCAGCGCTGACATCCCACCTACAATTGGAGTAATAGAGTTTTCTGATGACGATATATTGTTTACCGCTTCAGATAGTGTCGAAATCAGAACTGTGAATCAAGATTCTCTAGTGAGTCAAATGGCTTATGAATTTGATACCTTTCCTAATTCTCCTATGCTTAAATATAAGCATCTGGAATGGCAGGTGATCAAGCGAGCAGAGGAGTATTTTCTTCGCGTTAAAGATCAAAACAGCAAAATAGCAAAGACATTTAAAGGTTTTGAAGCGTATCCTTTGAAAAGTAAGTATGTGGTAATTGCAGACTACCGGCCTTTTGAAAAATCAAAAACTGAGGATGTTAATACACAACTCGGTACCGCGCAGCAAATGGATTTTAAAGGCATATTGTCCTTTGAGCTTAATGGAATGGGATATGAACTATCAGTTGGCGAGGGAGGATTCCTGATCGTAGGAGATCTGACAAATGATGAGACCACTTACGGAGGTGGAAGGTATGTTTATGTAGACTTACCTCAAAACAACGGAAAAGTTACCATAGACTTTAATCGCCTGTACAATCCCCCTTGCGTTTATTCAGAATTTACTACTTGCCCATTGCCGCCGGCGCAAAATATCTTGCCACTAAAAATTCTGGCTGGCGAAAAATACAAGCGACTATGATATTTCACAATCTTAAGAATCTAGAAAAGAAAGAACTCCTACCTGGTATTGTTGGGAATTTGATTCATACTGATACCATGACCATTGGCTATTTCAATATTAGCAAAGGGGCAGTACTTCCTGCACATTCACATATCCATGAACAAGTGACAAGCTTATTAGAAGGAGAGTTTGAAATGACTGTTGCCGGCGAAACACAGTTACTCCTTGCTGGTAGTGTGGCCACTATTCCCGCGAACGCAGAACATTCTGGAAAAGCTTTGACAGATTGCAAAGTGATAGATGTATTTAATCCCGTGAGAGAGGACTATAAATGATACTTAATTAGCTAGTACATTTAAAACTGGTCTTCTAATCGATCATCGGATTTTGTGGTTGCATGAAAATGGATTATTTTGATGGAACAACTCAAAACATTCACAGACGTGTTAAAAAACATAATCATTGGAGTTCTAGTCTTCGTTACCGTATTCTTTGTGGTCTACGCCAACATTAAGGCAACAGAGGCGGAAAGGCAGACACTGCTTGCCGAAATGAATCTGAAACTTGCGAAGGAAAATGAAGAAAAAGCGAAGCTAGAAGAGCAAAAAGCAGCAGAACAGGCAGCACTTGCTACTATAGAAGCCCAAAACGCGCGTAAATTAGAGCAAGAGCTTGAAAATTGTAAGAAATGAACTTAACAAAATGATAAAAAACATCATCATCGGAGTATTGAGCCTATTGATAATATTTTTTGCTGTCTTTGCCAAAATCAAGGCAGATGAAGCAGAGAAGCAAACGATGTCGGCCAAGGTCAATCTTGAATACGCACAAAAGAATTTAGACATGGCAAAAGCTGATCAACAACAAGTTTTGGAAGTAGCCGTGCAAGCCAGCAAGAGGGTTAAAGAGTTGGAACAACAACTTGAAGAGTGCAAGTAGACTATACAAGCCTTGCTCTACTGCCTAATTTGATCACCTCAAGATCTTTGGTTTTCCCTGCCTCAATGGTAAATCTTAGCAATGTCCTCTCTTTGTGAAAACCATGCCTTCCGGCAGCGCCCGGATTCATATATAGAATGCCTGGCCTTTTCGGATCGTGCATCACAGCCAAAATATGGGAATGGCCACAAATAAATAATTGTGGAAGCCATTTATTTATAAGAGGTCTCACTCTTGGATTGTATCTGGGAGGTTTGCCCCCTATGTGAGTCATCCAAACACGCACTCCCTCACAGTCGAACTTTTGATCTTCTGGGAAAAGCTGCCGTACATCTTGTCCGTCGATATTGCCATACACTCCCAGTATAGGTTTGAAGGCACCCAACTCCTCGATGATAGCTGCAGTACCCACATCCCCGGCATGCCAGATTTGATCCACTTCCTTGAAGTAGTCAAATACCTTTGGATCTAAAAATCCATGAGTGTCTGAGATCAATCCTATGCGCAATTTTTATTAGTTTTGAAGGTCAGGTAATTCAATTCTGGTTTCTTTATAGTCGGCATAACCCTACCGAATTTGAAATTCGAAGTTGACACTTTTTTTTAATTAAACAACAACAATATGCCCATTCGCAGACCCTTCAATTTACAACAATGGATCGACGACAATCGTGATCTTCTTAAACCCCCGGTGAGCAACAAAAATCTTTACGTAGAATCAGAGGACTATATTGTCATGATTGTGGGTGGCCCAAATGCAAGAAAAGACTATCATTACAACGAGACTGAGGAGTTGTTCTATCAATTGCAGGGAGAAATTACAGTCCGAATTCAGGAAGACGGTAAGGCCGTAGATGTGGTGATCAAAGAAGGCGAAATGTACCTGCATCCCGCCAAAGTTCCGCACTCTCCGATCCGGGGGGAAAACACGGTCGGACTGGTTATTGAACGTAAGCGGAAAAGAGATATGGATGATGGTCTGATGTGGTTCTGCGATAAGTGTAACAACAAACTTCACGAAACCTACTTTTATCTGACCAACGTAGAGAAAGATTTTCAACCGAGATTTAAAGAGTATTACGCCTCAGAAGAGTTGCGTACCTGCGACAACTGCGGGCATGTCATGGAAACGGATCCACGATTTGTCTAGCAATTAACTCTTTCGTTTGGAAAGAATTTGATTTTCACTGTTCGTCTGAGCGTACTTCTCAAAATTAGAATTATACTTCCTGATGCAATACAAAAACACGTTAGATTTCGCACAAGAATGCGATTTCAATGACCCACTGCAATCTTTTAGAGACAAATTCCACATACCTAAGCATGAAGGTAAAAACTGCATCTATTTGGTAGGCAATTCTTTGGGTTTACAACCAAAATCAACCAGAAAATATGTAGAGCAAGAATTGGAAGATTGGCAAAATCTAGGTGTAGAAGGGCACTTCGATGAGCAAGCCACACGTCCATGGTTTCATTATCATAAGTTTCTGAAAAGCCATTTGGCTAAACTGTCTGGTGCCAAAGAATCCGAAGTAGTTTCTATGAATAGTCTGACCACCAACTTACATCTGATGATGGTGTCTTTTTATAGACCTACCTCGGAGAAATTTAAGATAATAACAGAAGCGGGAGCCTTTCCTTCCGATCAGTATGCCTTAGAGACTCAATTGAATTTTCATGCCTATCATGGTGGAAAGCAGCTATTCGATCCGAAGGAGGCCTTAGTAGAGCTCAGTCCACGACCAGGAGAGGAAACCTTAAGAACCGAGGACATATTATCAACTATTGAAGAGCATAAAGATCAATTAGCGTTGGTCATGATGGCTGGTGTTCAGTATTATTCCGGACAACTTTTCGATATCAAATCAATCACTCAAAAAGGACATCAGTATGGAGCATTGGTAGGCTTTGACCTGGCACATGCCTTTGGTAATGTGCCACTTCAGTTACACGATGACGGAGTGGACTTCGCGGTATGGTGTTCTTATAAGTATTTGAATTCAGGACCAGGCGGCGTATCCGGTGTATTTGTTCATGAGCGTCATAGCAGTAATCCGGATTTGCCTCGTTTCGCAGGGTGGTGGGGGCATGATGAATCCCAAAGATTCAAAATGCAGAAAGGATTCATTCCCATGTCAGGCGCTGATGCCTGGCAATTGAGCAATGTCAATGTGCTTCCAAGTGCGGCTCACTTAGCTTCACTTGAGATATTTTCTGAAGCGGGTATAGAAAAGCTGAGAAGCAAGAGTGTACTGCTAACCGGTTATATGGAATATCTACTCAATGAGCTAAATTCTGAAAAAGAAAAAATCCGGATTATTACACCTAATGATCCGAAACAAAGAGGTGCACAGCTTTCTCTTTCCCTGGCTAATGGAGGAAAAGACTTGTTCAATAAATTGGCAGACAATGGAGTCATAGCTGACTGGAGAGAACCGAATGTGATTCGTGTAGCGGCTGTTCCTTTGTATAATTCTTTTGAAGATGTGTGGAAGTTTGTAGACCTATTAAGAATGCTGTTGACATAAAGTTGGACCTGCACATCGCAGAGAAATATCTGCCCGATCGTAGTCAATCTCAAAATTAACTACGTAATTATTTCCATTACTTAGAAAAAACTACGTAATTTTACGTAATTAATCTAAGGTATGGAACAGATCATAGTAATAGGCAATGGTATGGTTGGGTACAAGTTTTGTGAAAAACTTAGATCCAAGGCCGCTAAGGGACAATTTTCAGTTAAAGTTTTTGGCGAAGAGCCGCATCCTGCGTACGACAGAGTGCATCTCAGTGAATACTTTTCCAATCGATCAGTAGCTGATTTGGAGATGGCACCACGAAGTTGGTACGTAGAAAATGACGTAGAGCTCATCACAGGAGAACTGATTGTCTCTATTGATAGAAATAATAAAAAGGTTACCAGTCACACCGGACTAGAAGCCTCGTATGATAAGCTGGTACTGGCCACGGGGTCAAGTGCGTTCGTTCCTCCCATCAAAGGATCCGAAATGCAGGGCGTTTTCGTTTATCGTACCATAGAAGATTTGGAGGCCATTATAGCCTATGGTAAAACTTCCAAAAAAGCAGCTGTTCTTGGCGGAGGCTTACTTGGTTTGGAAGCGGCCAAAGCCATGTTGGATTTGAACCAGGAAACTCATGTTATCGAGTTTGCTCCGAGGCTGATGCCAAGACAGCTGGACCAGACCGGTTCTGATGCCTTGAAAGATAAAATGGAAGCGCTCGGGATCAATATTCATATGAGCCGGAATACGGCCAGTATTCTGGGTGAAGAAAGTATGACCGGCCTTGAATTTACTGATGGTGAATTATTGGCGGCAGATATGCTCGTAATTTCTTGCGGTATAAAGCCCCGAGACGAACTTGCTGCTCAAAGTGGTCTGGAAATAGGACAAAGAGGAGGTATTGTTGTGAACGATTCACTTCAAACTACAGACCCGGATATCTATGCCATTGGCGAATGTGCGCTTCACAAAAATTTTATCTATGGCCTTGTTGCTCCCGGTTACGAAATGGCCGATGTAGTGGTAGACCAACTGTTGGATAGTGGCGACAAAGTATTTCAAAGCTACGATATGTCCACCAAGTTGAAATTGATCGGTGTTGACGTAGCCAGTTTTGGAGATGCACTCTGTGAAAACACGCCTCATAAGCCTATCATATTCGAGGACAAGCTGGAAGGAGTGTACAAAAGAATTAACATTTCCGAAGACGGAAAAAAACTACTGGGTGGCATCCTTGTAGGGGACGCAGAAGCCTATAACATGCTCTTACAAGTGACACTCAATGGAATGGCTCTACCCCCAAACCCTGAAGATCTCATCCTGGGGAGTAGAGGTGGAGAGTCCATGGAGATGGAGTTGCCGGATACGGCTCAAATTTGTTCTTGCGAAAATGTGACCAAAGGGGATATCTGTAAGTCAATCGTTGAACAGAATCTTGAAAGTGTAGCCGACGTAAAAACCTGTACCAAGGCAGGAACAGGTTGTGGCGCTTGTAGTCCAATGGTGACAGACATCTTTGACATACAGTTGAAATCCATGGGGAAAACGGTCAAAAAAGTACTTTGTGAGCATTTTGACTATTCTCGACAGGAGTTATTCGACCTGATCAAGGTAAAAGGAATTAAAAGCTACAACGAGCTACTGGATACTCATGGATATGGCGATGGATGTGAAGTTTGCAAACCGGCAGTTGCTTCATTAATGGCCAGTATCTGGAACGAACTCATTCTGAATCAAGATACCATTCAGGATACCAACGATCGGTTTTTGGCAAACATCCAAAAGGGAGGGTCCTATTCTGTTGTACCCAGAATCCCCGGAGGCGAGATTACGCCAGACAAATTGATCGTGATAGGTCAAGTGGCTAAGAAGTACGATTTGTATACCAAAATTACCGGAGGTCAACGAATCGATTTATTCGGAGCTACAGTCAATCAGTTACCAGATATCTGGGAAGAGTTGATTGATGCAGGATTTGAAAGCGGGCATGCTTATGGCAAGTCGCTACGAACTGTAAAAAGCTGTGTGGGTTCGTCCTGGTGTAGATATGGATTACACGATTCGGTCTCATTTGCTATTGAAATAGAAGAGCGATACAGAGGGTTGCGCTCACCGCATAAACTGAAAAGCGCAGTTTCGGGCTGTAGAAGAGAATGCGCAGAGGCTTTGAGTAAAGACTTTGGCATCATAGCCACGGATCTGGGTTGGAATCTATATGTATGTGGCAATGGCGGAGCTAATCCGCAACATGCCCAACTCTTAGCCGGTGATATTGACTCTGAAACCTGTAAGAAATTCATTGATAGATTCTTAATGTTTTACATCAAGACGGCAGAACCATTGAACAGAACAGCCACCTGGCTAAACAAACTGGATGGCGGTATGGAATACTTAAAGCAGGTGGTAGTAGAGGATTCATTGGGAGTAGCTGCAGACCTGGAAAGAGAAATGGAATTCATGGTAGACACTTACAAATGCGAGTGGAAAGAGGTGGTCAACAATCCTGAGCTGAGAAGGAAATTCAGCCACTTTGTGAATACAGAAATACCAGATCCAACCATGCAATTCGAAGATTTCAGAGGGCAGAAGAAACCTGTGGATTGGGACAAAAATTTGGTGGAAAGCAAATAATCAAAAAAGATGATGACCGACGAAATAGTAGCGTATAAAACAGTAAAAGAGAGTGAAGTTGATACCTGGCACAAGGTAGCCACTGTCGAAGATTTTCCTTCGGACGGTGGTGTCTGTGTAGAATATAAAGGACTACAAGTGGCTGTCTTCAACTTTAGCCGTAGGAGCGAATGGTATGCCACTCAAAATCTTTGTCCCCACAAAAAACAAATGATTTTAAGTAGAGGTATGCTGGGCTCCGATGGAGATGAGCCAAAGGTGGCATGTCCATTTCACAAGCAAACATTTTCATTAAAAAACGGGAACAATCTCAACGGAGAGCACTGTGCATTGGCTACCTATCCGGTCAAAGTGGAGGCAGGCCAGGTTTATGTTGGTTTCAAAAATTAAGTCAACAAAATTAAATTGTCATTTAAAGTCTAATTTAGAAGCCAGTTAAAACTTTACTTTCGGGCTCTATAGAAAGGCCTTTATGTTAGTATCTCATGGCTTTCGAGTAAGTTTAGCATCAAATTATTAAAATTGAAAAAAACACAGGCACTTAGCAAACTGGTAAAAGTATGCGTCGCTGCTTTAGCCGGAGTTACCCTCATGGCCGTTGCCGCGCAATATTTTTTTGTGGAGGACTGGCGCTGGTTAGTAGGAATATTGATTGGTACGGGATTAGCGGTTTTTTTCACCGTTGTTCGCCCTGCCTATGTCAAGTTTAGGGCCATCTATTCTGACCTCATCGAATCCGAGGAATCCGCTAAGAGAATGACGCAGGAGTTAAACAAACTCTACAATGAGCTAGGCAAATCCTATCAGGACCTCGAAGCAGTCAACCTTGTGCCAGAAGACCCAACCACCTTGCTGAAGCTGAGTACCAGTGGAGAGATAGAATTTATATCAGATCGGTTCAAGCAAATCATGTCTATCAGTGAAGACGGATTTTTTACCAACATTTATGATTGGTTCAAAGAAGAAAACCTAAACGAAGACTTTATCACAAGCTTAAGAAATATTCTTTCAAGAGGTCAGTCTTGGAATGGAGAGTTGAATTTAACAGATCTTGATGGTGACCTGATTTGGCTGGATATGTCTATGCAACCTGTACTACACGGCAAATCCGGTGAAACCAAAATTTTGGCCATTGGACGGGATGTGACCGAGGAAAAGGAGGCCAAGCAACGCTCCAGGGAAATTAACCGCGAAGCCATTGAAAAAAGAGTAAGAGAGCAGCAATATCGTTCCGTACTTATACTCGAAGGTCAGGAGGAAGAACGAAAAAGGATATCCCAGGAGATTCATGATGGTATTGGCCAGATGCTCACAGGCCTGAAACTCAACCTGGAGGGAATTACCCCTTCAGATTCGCCACACATGAAAAAAAGAATCAGGGATACTAAGGATCTGATGAAGAGTGTGATCAAAGAAGTGAGACGGGTTTCTTTCAATTTGACACCAAGCAGTCTGGTTGATTTTGGTATTACTCCTGCCATGAAAAAGATCAGTCAGGAAGTCTCCGCCTTAACCAACACCGAGGTTGTATTTGAGAATAGAACTAATTTTATCAATCGGTTAGACAAAAATGTAGAAACCAATTTGTACCGCATTGTCCAAGAAGCAGTAAACAACGGAATCAAATATGCTGCAGCTGATAAAATTGTTATTAGTTTTGAACATAATCCATCGCACTTGATCGTGATTGTAGAGGACAACGGCAAGGGCTTTGAATTTAAGAAATTGGAAAAAACCGGACATTTTGGAGCTTCCGGACATGGTATTTTCAATATGAAAGAAAGAGCAGCCTTTATCAATGGTTCGCTTGATATTCAAACAAAACTAGGGGTAGGGACGAAAATTATTATCAAACTACCTTTAAGCTAGACTTATGGACACGATAAAAGTAATCTTAGCCGACGATCATGTCATTGTAAGAAATGGCATCAAAATATTGCTCGAGAGTGAAGGAGAAGTAGAAGTAATTGCCGAAGCTTCAAATGGAGAAGAAGCGATTGAAAAAGTAAAGCAGTTCAAGCCTGATATTCTAATTTCGGATATCAACATGCCAATAATGAATGGGATAGAGACCACAGCTAAATTGAAAAAAATCTCCCCAGAAACTAAAACGTTGATCCTATCCATGCATGACGATGAAGAGTACATCATCAAAAGTGTGGAATCTGGAGCCTCTGGTTATTTGCTCAAAGACACCACCAAAGAGGAGTTTGTAAAAGCCTTGAAAAGTGTCCTTGAAGGCCACAAATATTTTAGCGGTGACATTTCTGATGTCCTGGTCAACGGATATCTGAATAAGGCTTCCGGAGTGCCAAGATCGTCTCAAGCCGGTGATAGCACACTGGTCAAAACCGATTATCATATTACGAAAAGAG
Organism: Reichenbachiella sp.; assembly: GCF_039944555.1. GTDB lineage: Bacteria > Bacteroidota > Bacteroidia > Cytophagales > Cyclobacteriaceae > Reichenbachiella. The sequence continues at coordinate 688,661 of NZ_JBDUYN010000004.1, forward strand.
AAAAGCAAATTCTGAAATTGGTATACGAAGGACATAGCAATAAAGAAATAGCTGATGAACTCCAAAAAAGCATCCGTACGGTTGAAACTCATCGATTTAACATTATGAAGAAACTGTCCGTGGGCAACGTCACAGAACTAATTCGAAAAATCGACAGCGAACCTTACATTATTAATTAAGTACTCTTTACATAAGGTCATTTTCAGATTATTGTAGGCAATCTATATAAAGCAAGACTTCTCCAGTCCTTGTTGAAATTAGCTTTATCCAAGTCTTTACCGAAGTCGTTTATAGTATAATTTATTACGTAATTATACGTAATAAATTTACTAAAAATACGTAATTTTACATTGTGCTTTGGATATGATCAGAGCGCAATGCAAATTCTACGGATATGAGTGCGTCAAAAATGAACCTTCCGGTAAAAGCTAAAACAACCTGCTCCTATTGTGGCGTAGGCTGTGGAATAGATGTTAGCATCAATAAAAAGGGGAATATTGAACTAGAAGGGACGGCAGATCACCCTGTGAATCGGGGCATGCTATGTTCTAAAGGGAGAAGCCTAAACTACGTAGTTCAGGATCAGTCAGACCGAATACTCTATCCGCAGATGAGAGGGTCAAAAAATCATCCATTGCAACGCGTCAATTGGGATACCGCCATCGACAGGGCAGCCGCAGTTTTTAAAACTTTCATTGATAACCACGGACCCAATTCAGTGGGATTTTACATCTCAGGTCAGTGTTTGACAGAAGAATACTATCTGGTCAATAAGTTGACCAAAGGCTACATCGGCACCAATAACATCGATACAAACTCCAGACTTTGCATGAGCTCAGCGGTAGTGGGATATACCAAAACGCTTGGTGAAGATGCTGTGCCTATCTCCTATGAAGATATTGAATTAGCCGACTGCTTCTTAATAGCCGGAGCCAATCCGGCCTGGTGCCATCCTATTCTGTTCAGAAGAATCGAGCAGCACAAAGAACAAAATCCTGATATTAAGATAGTTGTTATCGACCCCCGGGTGACGGATTCATGCGCAATAGCTGATTTGCACATGCAGTTGACACCAGGTACAGATGAGACGTTGTTACACGCCATCGGTCGTGTCCTGATCGAAAGTGGCAATTTCGATTTGAAGTTCATTCAGGACCATACTGACGGTTTTGAAGATTATAAAGAAAAGGTATTGAGTACCTCACTAGCGGAGGCAGCTGAAATTTGTGATGTGCCTGTTGATCAAATCAGGTTGGCCGCTCAGTACATAGGAGATGCTAAGGGATTTTTGTCCCTATGGACAATGGGACTTAACCAAAGTACGCAAGGAGTAAATAACAATCTGGCGTTGATTAATCTAAACCTAATTACGGGCCATATTGGTAAACCGGGTTCCGGGCCCTTCTCTCTGACAGGTCAGCCCAACGCTATGGGAGGAAGAGAAGTGGGAGGCATGGCTTCTTTATTAGCCGCTCACCGGGTTCAGTCCAATGAAGATCACCGCAAAGAAGTTGCTAATTTTTGGGGCGTGGAGACTTTATCTGACAAACCGGGGCTTACTGCTACACAAATGTTTGAGGCCCTGGACACTGGAGAAATGAAGGCCGTGTGGATTATTTGCACCAATCCTTCAGTGAGCATGCCCAATGCTGAGCTGGTAGACCGGGCTCTGAAAAAAGCTAAATTCGTAGTGGTACAGGATATTTCTTCCAGATCCGATACAGCCAAATATGCTGATCTGTTGTTGCCAGCGGCCGGATGGCTCGAAAAGGAAGGCACTATGACCAATTCGGAAAGACGAATTAGCTATCTGCCTAAGGTGGTGGAAGCACCAGGAGAAGCGCTTCCGGACAATGAAATTTTAATTCGGTTTGCACGACGCATGGGCTTCGAGGGCTTCGATTTCCATTCGATAGAAGAAATTTATACAGAGCATGGTCGGCTGACCAAAGGTACGAATATCGATATCTCGGGTCTGACTTATGAGCGATTGAAAGCCGAAGGTTCTGTGCAGTGGCCTGTACCTTTTAAAAATCACCCGGGTACGCCCAGACTTTTTGAAGATAGGAAATTTTATACCCCATCTGGCAAAGCACAAATTTTAGCAGGAGGAAGCAGGAATGACGCGGATCAACTTTCAGAAGCGTATCCACTGATATTGACTACAGGCCGAATCCGTGACCAGTGGCACACCATGACACGCACAGTCAAGGTGAACAAGCTCAATAAGCACATGCCCAAACCATTCCTTGAAATGCACCCAGAAGATGCCAAAACCAGAGGAATCGAAGATGGTATGCCGTTAGTCGTGCAAAATGAAAGAGGTGAAGTACGGGTAAATGCTGTCCTGACAGATAAAATCAAGAAAGGCGTGGTTTTCCTGCCCATGCACTGGGGAAAAATTTTGCAAAATGCATTCGGCAGAGCCAACAATATCACAAATAAGGAGGTTGATCCTACATCAAAACAGCCGGGCTTCAAATACTCTGCTGTACGAGTAGAAAAGTATAAAAAGGCCAAACAAAAGATCGTAATTGTAGGTGCCGGAGCTGCTGCGTATCGCTTTATTAATTCATATCGGACACTTAACAAAGAAGATGAAATTCATGTTTTCTCAAAAGAGGAACACCCGTTCTACAATCGTGTATTACTCCCTGAGTATGTAAATGAGCATAAAGAATGGGAAGACCTGCTTAAATTCAAATATGGCGAATTTGAAGAGCTGAATGTGACTCTGCACAATGCTACAAGCGTGGAAGATGTGGACAAGGTGAAGAAAACAGTAGTCGACTCAAAAGGAGTTACACATCATTACGACCTATTGATATTAGCTACAGGCTCAAGAGCTTTTGTGCCTGGAAATATACCTATGGAACTGCCAGGATTGTTTACCATGCGTGATAGGCACAGTGCAGATGGACTTAAGAAATATATTGACCACCAGGGACATGTGCTGATTGTGGGGGGTGGATTGTTAGGATTGGAGTTGGCTTCTGCGCTGAGAGAGATAGACGTCGAGGTGTCTATAGTGCAGTTGTCCACCCGTCTGATGGAGCGACAGCTAGATACCATGGCGAGTACACTTTTGCGCCAGCTCATTGAGGAAATGGGCGTGCATGTCTATACCAATGACGAGGTGCATCACATCAATGTGAAAGGAGAACGAGACATTAAAATAGAGCTAAAGAGTGGTAAAAAGATCGATTGCCACGCGACAGTCTTTGCTATAGGGACAAGACCAAATGATCAATTGGCACGAATGGCTGGTTTGAAGTGTGCACGCGGCATCATTGTCAACGATTACATGCAAACGAGTGACGAGCAGATTTATGCCATAGGTGAAATTGCGGAACACAATCAGAAATTGAATGGCACTACAGCCGCCGCCGAAGATCAGGCCGACATAGCAGCCAGGCATATCGCGGGCGACTTAAGTACGCTGTACTCAGGCACAGTGTCTATGAACATTTTGAAATTCCCGGAGCTGGATTTGTGTTCAATTGGTATGGCCGATGCGCCACTCAATATGAAGGGTCACGACGAAATCATCTTTATAGATAAGTCACTGAAGTACTACAAAAAATGTATTATTCACCAGGATCGACTCATCGGTGCAGTTTTGATGGGAGACAAGGCCGAATTTGCCGAATTCAAAGAATTGATAGAGAATGAAGTAGAACTTTCCGAGAAAAGAAAGGAACTTCTTCGCTCCGGCGAACCCGCTGAGCCAATGTTGGGCAACCTGGTTTGCTCTTGTAGCCATGTAGGTACCGGCAATCTGGAAAAGGCATTCAACTCAGGCTGTCATACGTTGATTGAGGCTTGCCAGGCTACTGGTGCAGGACTGGGCTGTGGAAGCTGCAAGGGAGAAGTCCAGCAAATGCTCAAAAAACATTTGGCGCATGAAGAGGCAACACTCATTTCCTGATTGATTTATATTTGAAGTAAAGAATTAGCAATGCAGAAAAAGAATTTGGTCAGGGTTTTCGTGAAGGGTGGTATTCTTTCTCCTGGCGACTTTTTGAAGGTTTTGACTACAGCAAAGGAGCTGGGGTCAGAATTTATTCATTTGGGTTCCCGACAGGATATTCTTTTTCCCGCGAAGGATCGTAGCAAAGCATTGCTAGAGAATATTTTCAAGTCGATCAATACCGAATACGAAGTCAACGAATTTACTCATCAGAACATTGTAAGTTCTTATGTTGCCCTTGATGTGATGCCCAACAAAAAGTGGCTCGTGCCACATGTATATCATCACATTTTGGACAGCTTCGATTTTCGGACCAAGCATCGTATCAATCTGGTAGATCCCTCGCAAAGTCTGGTGCCACTGTTTACAGGTAATATCAATTTTATCGCCTCTTCTACCGATAATTATTGGTACATGTACTTGCGCCTGAAGAAGTTCGATAACATGCCGATCCCTTATGGTAAACTCATTCATGGCTATGATCTGGCCAAAGCTGCCAAAAGCTTGAACGAGCGTGAATTAGAAGGTGAGAATACTACCATAGAAGAATTTTTTGCAGCGGTAGATCAGTTGGAAATTAACACGCTCAATCCGCTGGAAGAACTGAAATATCCGGATGCCGCCTTTCCCTATTATGAAGGCCTGAATCGTGAGCCCGGAGGTAATTATTGGTTGGGCCTCTATTGGCGAAACAATAAATTTTCCATCAATTTTCTAATTGAATTGTGTCGTCGTTGTATGGAAACCAACGTCGGAAAAATCAGTCTGACACCCTGGAAATCATTGATTATAAAAGGGATAGAAGAGAATTACCTGGTGGGTTGGGAAAAGCTGATGGGACGCTTTGGAATCAACCTTCGACACTCTTCACTTGAACTCAACTGGCATTTGCCGGTATTGAGCGATGAAGCGCTGGAGTTGAAAAAGTATCTGGTTCGGGCGCTCGATCAACAAGACATAAGCACATCCGGGTTGACCTTTACGATCAAACCAAATGACGACATCTATCTTTTTACCTCAGTCGTGATTGAGATCAATACCGAGGAAGGTGATGGAGGAAATACTTATAATATTCTCTATGCGAAGGATTTCAATCCTAATTCCGCAGCGTATGTGACTTACGTGAAAAACGTAACGAAAAATGTACTGCCTGCCCTACTGATGGAGCTGAGTGTGATGTATTTTGATCAGATCGATGATCAGCCAAAGCACTCAATCAAAAAGGAATCAGCTCCCGTACAAGAACCGGTATCCGAAAGATATCAGTGCAAGCATTGCCTGAGCATTTACGATGCTCAATATGGCGACGAAGCTGCTGATATCGCACCCGGTACATCTTTCCATGATCTGCCTGACACTTACCTATGCTCGACCTGCGAGGCAAAGAAGGAGGCATTTATGTTGGTGTGACCTGTTACTCATTTGTTAGCCATTATTGAGCGTATTATATTTATTATTTGGTGTTTGAATAAATACTGTCATGAAATATAAATTTGTCTTAATACTACTCGTTTTGGTTGGCTTAATGAGTTCTTTGGCTTACCTTCTTGAGTACTTAGAAAAGAAGAATGAAGATTCAATTTTAGGTTTTCTTTGGTTATTCCTTTTACCCGGATTGATACTTTATGTATTGGTAACAGGTGATATCCATGGATGGCAACCTGGCCCAATTGGTGAAAGAGGGAGAATTCTAGTTACTGGGTTTGGGTCTGCCTTTTTCTGGTCAATAATCATATATTTTAAGACTAGAAAGACTGCAATTGTTACTAAAAAAGCAAAGAGAGAATAACAACTGCTAAACATTTCTTTTATTAATACTAGTAACTACGGTCGATGGACTAAGATTTGGCTTTCACCTGGGAGAATTGCTATTCCCTAATTATGGATTATTAGGACCAGAAAAGGATGAAGAAGGTAAAGTAATACTGGAGTAGCACTTAACAAATACCTCCTTAAAACTACTGAACCGATTAATAGGTCAGTTAAGGTAGAATTAGACCCCTAATACATTATCCGAATTAAACATTGTAAGAACAATTGTTCCAATACCCTCTTTCTTTCCGCAAGTACCTACTACCTCACCCTCACTTTTTTAACTAAAAATGCCAAAATAGGGGACTGTCTTTTCATAGATACGCCGCATAATTTTGCCGCTGATTTTAATTAGATATCTACCAAAATGAAAAGGAAATTCTCAATACTATCCAAAATAGCACTATCCATTCTGTTATTGGTAAGCATTAGCTTTTATGCTTGTGAAGAAGATGATAAGACACCGAGTGCTACGATCACCAGTTTTATACCTGAATCTGGACCTGAGGATACAGAAGTAACTATTACAGGTACCCACTTCAGCACTACAGCGGAAGACAATCTTGTAAGTTTTAATAGTACGGTTGCTGTAGTCAAGTCAGCTTCCGCTTCAGAGTTAAAAGTAAATGTCCCATCGGGAGCAACAACGGGAAAAATTTCGGTCGAAATAGATGGTGTAAGTGTATCGAGCACTAAAGAGTTTACCTTTATACCCACGCCTACGATCACCGACATTAGCCCTAAATCCGGAACGGTAGGTACCGAAGTAACCATCACAGGTACTAACTTTAGTGCCGTCACCAACGAAAATACGATTAAAATAAATGATACGGCTGTTGCTGTAAAATCCAGCTCCACCACTACAATAACAATCGATATACCCGCAGATGCTACTTCTGGTCAAATCACGGTTGAAGTCAATGGAATAATCGCCACCAGTTCAGATAGTTTCACCATTGAAGAAACCCCTGACACTGCTCCTACAATTAGTAGCTTTTCGCCAACTTCCGCAGCAGTAGGCGCTGAAATAACCATTACAGGAACCAACTTCAGTACAGATGTAAGTAAAAACATAGTAGAGTTCAATGGAACAGTAGCAACTGTTAAGTCTGCTACACTTACCGAATTGAAAGTTGCAGTACCTGCAAGTACCACATCAGGAAAAATCAAAGTTACAGTGGAAGGGAATATAGCCTTGAGCACAGAAGGTTTTGTGATTATTTCACCTGCCATCTCCAGCTTTTCTCCTACTTCAGGGCTGGTAGGCACTGAGATAACTATTGCAGGAACTAACTTCAGTACAGACGTAAGCAAAAATGTAGTAGAATTCAATGGGACTGCGGCGACAGTAAACTCCGCCAGCCTCACAGAATTGAAAGTTATAGTACCGGCAGGTGCTACATCAGGAAAGATCAAAGTCACTGTAGAAGGTACTATTGGTTCAAGCGCAGACGACTTTTCCGTTCTGTCACCGGCCATATCCGGCTTTTCACCGACTTCCGGACTGGTAGGTACAGAAGTAACGATCACTGGTACGTTTAGCGGCGAGATAGCTGAGAATATCGTGACATTCAACGGTACGTCAGCAACGATAAAATCGGCTACGGCTTCTGAGTTGATTGTAGATGTTCCGAATGGCGCAACTACTGGAAAAATCAAAATCACGATAAGCGATGAAGTTGGTCAGAGCGAACTAGACTTCACCGTGGAAACTGTGCCTACCATCGCCAGTTTTTCTGCTTCAAAAGGAATCGTGACAACGAAACTGACCATAACGGGTACTAATTTCAGTACAGTCCTATCAGAGAATATAGTGAAGTTTGGCGGTGAAAATGGAACAACCGCTGTTGTCTTTTCTGCTACTGAAACAGAGCTCGTAGTATTCATTCCGAACGAGACTGGTAGTCAGAACGTCCACGTTGCTGTAAAGGGACACTCAACATCAAGTACAGAGACAATAGAAGTACTACCTGAATTCAGAGTGATTTCTCTTTCTGTTCTTGAAGTGGCGGTTGGTGCTGAATTGACTATCCATGGTTTCAATTTCCTGCCTGATGAGTCTTATAGCGTGAGTTTTCTGTCAGGTGGTCATCAGGCGGTGGCAACGGTAAAGTCTGTAACTGCAAGCGCTATTGTAGTAGATATACCGGACAATGCAATATCCGGAGCCAATTCAGTCAGGGTAGAAACATTGGGTTATAGAGTAGGTTTTAGTACAGGTGGTTTCAGGATCTTCCGTCCATGGGAACTGGTGGGTACAAATGGTGACGACATCGCTCCAGGTGACACAAATGGTCATCATGATATGGCCGTGGCAGAAGATGGAACTGTATATGTAGTCTACCGAGAAGTTAATAACCAAGATAAACTATCGGTGAAAAAATTCAATGGGATCACTTGGGAGCTAGTAGGAGGGCAAGGTATATCAGATGGTACACTGTCCAGTCTGCCAACTATCGTTGCACACAATAATACGCCGTACATAATGTATACGAGCTTTTCGAATACAGACCCGCAAGATGATGGGCTAAGAATGAAAAAGTTTGATGGGATGAATTGGGTAAATGTCGGTAACAGTGTGATATCGAGTAGTACCAATTCGCGTGGAGCCAAACTTGCTTTCAACAGCACTGGGAAGCTTTATATAGGTTATCTGGAACCTGATAATATGAATGGAGGGCAGCTGGCTGTCAAAACCTTAAATGCTAGCAATAATTGGACAGATGTAGGTACGAACCCCATCATTACGACTTTCCCCAGCAACTATTTTATTGGATTTGATGCAGCCGGGACATTAATAGCTGCGGGAAAATCAAATCAAATTGCAACTTTAGCTGATGGGGCGTCTGATTGGACGGTTGTGACAACCACAGGTTTGCCGTTTGTAAGAGAAGGTTCTATGGCCATGGATTCACAAGGGAACTTGTACTATGCGTATAATGATATTAATTTCAGGGCCTATTTGGCCAAATTATCAGGGGCAACCTGGAGCAATGTGATCTCAGAACCATTGGTAACTAATGCGCTAAGAATCAATTTGGCCTTTGCTTCCGACATACCGCATGTGGCCTATACCACGACAACGACCGCAGATGTGAGCGTTTACAAAATGGTTCAAAATCAGTGGAACGCTGTAGGTGATAAAAAATTCCGAACCAATGTCGGACAGCCCCGACTTGTCTTTGATAATACAGATGACCCCTATGTGATGTTTGCGAACCCAACGAATATGAAAGTTTATTCTCCTAAAAAATTAGATTAATCTGACTTAACAAAAGATGGTTGTCTTCAGGATATAAGGTTCAACCAAACTTAGTTAGCATGTCTGAGACGGAAAGGAAATGTACTTGATCACCTCCTGCTTTTTGTTTCAAAAAGCATGTGAATAATAGAAAAAGGCTGGTTCATTATTGAATCAGCCTTCGTGCTGAAGTTCGTGTCGATACCATTCTCAGCAGTTATATGTTACTCAACACCAAACCTCAATACAGTCTTTAGCTTTTGTGCAGCTACTTTTCTAAAGTCAGATAAATAGATCTCCCGGTGCACTTTCGATTTTCTGGTAAGATTAGCTTGCTCAGCAAATGCTTCCATGAGCGCAAAACTTTTAGGCTCGTCGTCATAACTTCCTACATGAAGCATTTGTATGCACTTCCCTTCCTTTGTTTTTCCAAAGTTGAGTCGATCCAGCAAGTCGTGTGGTTTTTTGATCTTTGTCTGTTCAATCATTTTACGAACATATACCTCATCTACAAAGTCAGGCTGTCGGATCATTAGTTTGAAAACCAGGTCGTCCTTATTGATTTTACCTTGAAAAGTCTTTTTGGCCTCCTCGTTAATATCCCATACACCTTCCAGCGGGTAAACTGTGTAGTCCATATATCCGGCAGGCTTTGTTTCTTTTTTCAGCGTCATTTTGATAGCATAAGAGACGGCATATAACACGCCAATACACTCAGAAAAAAATTCGCTGTTGGGGTTACCTTCTCCTTTAATGGTGAGGAATTGATATTCAGGGATTTCAATTACTTGAGGCTTGTTTTTGGGCAGATAAATACTCTTTTCTTTTTTCCTCCATTCGTATTTCATGATGAATTTCATTTTGTAACGAAGCCAATCTATCTGAACCCGGTGACAACCCTATGTCAGTGTTATCCATGTATTTTAAAATAAAATATTCATCAGTCTTATTGGTACATGACCTTCAAGTGAATACTTTAGGCGGCACGAAATAACCGATTCCAACTCATGGACAAATCCATTCAACTCATATCGATCCCCAATCTGCTGGTGGCCTTGCTGCCTGTTCTGGTTGTATTGTTTGTTCTTTGGAAATGGCAGCAGGGTATCAAAACTTCCGTTTGGGCGGTGGTTCGCATGGTGATTCAGTTGATATTGGTAGGTTATGTTCTCACTTACATTTTCGAATCGGATAGTTCTTGGATAGTGATTGGTGTACTTGCAGTAATGCTTTTTTCTTCCAGTTGGATTGCACTGAGAACGCTTAGCGACAGAAGAAACGAACTGTTTCTGAAAGCGCTTGCCTCGATTGTAGTCGGAGGAGTAGCCGTACTGATTTTAATCACACAGGGTGTACTGATGCTAGACCCATGGTATCTGCCACAATACTTGATTCCACTTGCCGGAATGATTTTCGCCAATGCTATGAACAGCGTAAGTCTGGCTGGTGAGCGCTTGACTTCTGAGTTGAGCCGGGGAGTAGATTACACGGAGGCCAGAAATACGGCACTTCGTGCGGCATTGATTCCCATTACCAATTCACTATTTGCAGTCGGGCTGGTTTCACTACCAGGCATGATGACGGGGCAGATTTTGTCCGGAGTATCTCCTCTGATCGCCGTGCGCTATCAAATCATGGTCATGTGCATGGCTTTTGGTTCGGCGGGTATCTCAGTAGCACTATTTCTGGTATTGGTGAAAACGAATTTCTTACGGGTTGAAAAACCCTAGTATTCATTTCGATTAGTCAACCCTTCTACTTTTAGCCAGTTATACCCTGATTTTGTAAGGGGTGGGGTATAATACTCCTTGTTCGTTTTATATCTAAAGGCCTAAGCGGCTAATTGGAAATTAAAACCATAAGGATATGAAAACTAAAGAAGAAAACGCGGAAGTATCGATAAGCAAAGCTTCAAATAAAGGCAATAAAGAAGATCAGTTTTATATTGGATTGACAGGTCTGGCCTTGGCAGGATTGGCAGCACTGTTAATTTTAGCACTGTATTAACAACTATTTTTTGCAAAGGGTGAACCTTATTTGATTTCCTTCGACTTCGTGCTATTCACAAACATTACGTCGCCGATGGCATCATAACCCTGGAAGATCTCTTCTCCCAGCTGCTTTATGGCTTCAGATCTAAAGCCAAGAATAGTAAGATCTGCATCTTTTGAATGCTCGTTGATGACCTGGCGATTGTCTACACCTTCAGAACGCTCGATGATGTTTACATTGTTAGCTGAAATTGGTAAGCGACCTGTTTTGATCAGATTGAGTAACTCTTCTTTCTGTTGTTCCTGCTCCTCATCATATACAATGGCTGATATTTTAATTTCAGCCTTTTTCCATTGCGGGTGGCCAAGGATCACAAAGCCTAGTAGAATCATGAGGTTTGCGTTGTTGAAATCTGAGGGTTTGATCCATATGTGAATTTCTGCTTTTGAGTCGAGCCCGCGATCGCTACTGGCCAGAATACAGGTATCAAAGCCTGAGGCACGAACCATGGCGTAGTTATCCATGATTTCCTGCAATCCTTCCGGTTGGTTCTTTGAGAACTCAAACAGCATCATATTGATGTCTTTGCCCGATACGCTGGGCAGTTGCAATGCTTGAGCGACAGCCGTTGTATAAGATGGTGATACCAAAGTATCCACATACACATTGCTTTCAGAAATATCGGCTACACGAATTAAACGTGCGAGCTCTTCTTTCGACTCTTCGTTCGTCTCATTAGAATAATAACCCTTAATGTAGTGGAGGTAGGTGCCAAATCCATATCGGTGCGAAATCCAACTCATCATCTCAAAAGCGGAGGGACGTTCGAAAGATGAACCCGAAATACAAATGACAGAAGGTCGCCAGTTGTCGTCATCCTTATCTGCTTTTTGAATAAAGACTTGAATCTGACGAATCAGCTGAAAAATCACACCCTGAAAAATATTCGCCATTCCGGCCTTATCGTCATTGAATTTGGATAGACCAAAATAGATCAAAACCATAATCACAATGGAAGCTACGGCATAGCCTGCGTCCATTTTAAATATCAAAAAGAGGCACATGATGGCGCCAAGTAAAGAGATATACCACTTGGATCGGAAGGCCGGGCGATATGACGGGTCAGCAGCAAAATGCTGAAAAAATGAAATCGTGCAAATAGCACCATAGGTCACCATAAAGAACATGGAAATGACCTTCGCTACAGAATCAATACTACCTAAACTCACAAAGAACAAGGCGAGTAGCACCGTAATTACAGTTGCATTAACTGGTTCGTTGTTTTTGGCATTCCCTTTGGACAGAAAGGCATTGATTCTCATCGTTGGGAAAATACGATCAGCAGCCAGTGCCTGCAATGTACGTGGAGCAACCATGATCGAACCTAGTGCGGATGAAATGGTGGCTGCGGCCAAACCAATTGGGATAATAGGCCCCCATAGTGCAATTTTTGACATGATGAGCTGATCATTCACCAGGTCATCCGGGCTGGCATTTGAAGCTAACTTGTAGGCAATGAAAACGTAAATCACCATGCCGATCAGCGTGGCAGACAATGTCCCCCAGGGGATAGATTTTTTTGGATCTTTTAAATCTCCGGACAACCCGACTCCTGCGGTCATACCTGTAAAGGCCGGAAAGATGATGGCGAATACAATAAAGAAATCCTTGTGTTCCGTCACCCGGGCCATGATGTTGAACTTTTCCAGATTGGCATTGTAATCGGTGCTACCCATGAAGAAAAAGGTGAGTGATACAAACAAGGTGGCCACTACGATGTAGAGTGCTTTCATTCCCAGGTCGGCACCTTTTGTGAGCATAAGAATGCTAAGGAATAAAACGGCTGGAATGGTAATCCATCTTTTGTCTGCAATCCAGAGGCCGTAGGTTTCATTTACCCAGGCAATGACCGGATCGAAGGCTTCTCCAAACGCTATGATATAAAAAGCCACGCTGATGGCTTGCGACATATAAAGGGCAATCCCAATGGATGCGCCTATGTTGATACCAAACGACCTTGAAATGATATAGTATTCACCACCCCCTTCTACTTTTTGGTTAGTCGCAATTTCGGCAATTGACATGGCTGTTGGTATAGTAACCAAATGTCCAATGATGACAATAGCCACGGTGCCTAGAAAACCTACACTACCAACTGCAAAACCAAAACGCAAGAACATCACAGCACCAAGTATGGTCGAGATGGCGGTTAGAAAAACAGGTAAAGTGCCAAAATTGGCTTTTTTTGATAGGAGGTCGCTCATTAATTATTTTTTCAGAGACACGATGTTCAATTGATTGCCACTGCTGCAATATAGATCATATTGCCCTTTACTTTCCTGATAAAGCACTGCCATTGGGTAAGCAACTTGAAGTGGCTGACTATGCAATAAGCGCCCGGATTCATTGTACAGGTATCCTTGTTTTTTGGATTGATCAATAATGATAATGAGCTGATTGTCTACACCGAAGTAGTAATACTGAAAGGTCAATTGGTTGGATGCCAATTCTATTGAAAATTGCTCTACGAGGACCTCATTATAAAAAGTCAATTGAGTCTGGTCATTTTTCACCACAACAAACTCTTTCGCCGTTCCGGAATTTACCAATGAAAATGTGACTGAATCACTTTCTCTGACCAGCTGTCTTCTATCAGTGACTACTCCTGCCAAATTGAATGATACCAATTCGCCCAGGTCAGTCAGGGCTGAAATGACCGTGTTGGCTGGTTTACTGCCCTTATTTATGAAATAGTCTTGCGAAACCGGGCCTTTTAGATCTATTGGGAATCCATCTTTCGATATACCTTTTCTGCTCAAGCTTTGGAAAATGCCATTTTTCTGAACCATTAAAATGTAATCGGTTGATTGTACACGTAAATGTCTCGCTAGCGTAGCTGGGCTGCTGCCCAGTTTCTTTGGATTCCACCCGTCAAGTAACTTCCCTGTTTTGTTGTAAAGATAGTAGTTGCCTTTCTGGTCGGCTGCCATGATGCGATAGTTTCTGGAATTGTCATAGTCAATGAGCGATAGTTCAGCGATTGGACTTTTAGATTTTATTTTTACCGGATAGCCAGGTATATAAGTTCCTGTCCGGTCTATCATATGAATGGTTTTGTCCAACGCAAACAAGTATTGAAGTTTCCCATTTTTATAATAATCTATCTGGTAGATTTTACTCCTCAATTTTTCTGTCAACGGAATTTGAAGCACCGGTTTTAGATTGGCATCGAGCAAATGCAAGTTGAAAGCTTCATCCTGTACCATCATTTCTAAGGTGCGATCGTTGTGGTTGCGTACGGCATAGGGTTTGGATATCAGATTATTGGCAAAACCCTGTTGAGTTGTTACTTCAAAGGATTTTGGATTGACCTGTTTGATCAACTCGCCGGGATGTTGGAGCGAAACGCTGGTGTAATACTGTCCATCTACGTGGGTGAACTGTATAGCAGCGTATTCTATCTGTGACAAAATAGGTTTGTGTTCTTCCAGATACTTTGCCCAGTTGTCATTCAGTTTTCTTCCTACTTGGTTCAATGCCCCGTTGGATTTTACATACATGCTGAAGTTGGCGTCTTCATGGGTTATTTCAAGGAAGTCATTAGTTCTCACTGACCTTCGCCATGTATTTTCATTATCTATGTCGTCAATCAAAGTTTCTAATACCTGCTGACTATTTCCGAAATAAACGTAGCTACCATCGATAAAATAGAACGAAGTTGGAAACCCTTCATACATAGATCCGAATAATCTGGCGGGGAGATCATCGATATGGATCTGTTTGATCTGTCGGTCGGCATAGGTTTCATTATAGGTCGTAGTATCGGTGTTTGATTTTTCTCCAAGGCTTTCAAAAAACTGAACGGCCAAATCTTTGCTTTTATGTTCAATACAGAAAATTAATTCTGAATCATACGACCGACTCGATTCCAGTACAAAATAACCCACCTCGTTGGCCATGAATTCATAAAATTCGCGGATATCGAAGTCGTATCGATTCTCCAATTCACCAATTTTAGTCAGCTGTCCGGGCTCGTGTTTGCGCCAATAATTTTTAAGACCCTTGTGCCATAGACTAACATTCTCAACCGACGCATGCAAAACATAAGATGTGCTGGCAGGCACTATATTTTTCATATCAAACCCAACGCCTCTAATGCCATCAAAGGCCGACAGGTAATTGATTTTGGCAGTGTCGTTGACAGCAAAGCCCGACAAGTTAATTTTGTCGTCTTCAAAAGAAAGGTCGAGATACATAAGATGAGTGAGCCATTTCAATGGTGTGGTATCAATCTCTACAGGATTGGCAAATATTCCCGCTAGTTTGTTGAAATAGTTGGTATTGATATAGCATCTGCCGGCACCAGCAGGGCCTTGAGTAATTTCTGCTACGTGTAGTTCTGTTTCCTGATAGGTATTCACCTTGTCATCAGCAATCATTCGAATGGCATCTTCTACGAGAAAGGGCGAAAAACTGGCAATCAAATAATTCTTATGAAAGATGTAGGCAAGCGAGGTTCCGTCCTTTTTGAATTCGGTGATTAAATAGTTTTGATAGTTTCGTTCACTCTGCTCGAAAGCCAGGCTGTCTTTTAAGTATTGCTGCAAATCACTCAAAAGGCTGTGTTGTTGAAGTTCTTCTACCTCGAGCAAGTAAAGTGCGGCTAATGATTCGTTTGTGTTTTGATGAAAAGAAATGAGTAAATGACCCTGATCAATAACCCTTGAAAATCGATAGTTAGTTGCTGAGTCGAGTTTGTTAATAATTTGCTGAACAGAGTCTAACTCAGGTAGTGATTTGAGGTTTTTAACAATCTTTCTTTTTTCATCCGGATGCCAGAGATAAGAAAAGTCGTTCGGCTCAAAAACCAGAATAGAATTATCAGGAACGAAGGACCAGATGGTAATTCGGCTCTGTTTCCATAAATAATATCCTCCAATTCCTCCTCCCGCAATAAGGAGTCCCAAAACGATAATGATTACTACTTTTTTCACACGAGCACTTTTCATGCAAATTATGGCGTGCAGTACTAGAAAGCAAGTGGCCTAAGAAAGATATTTACCTTCTGCTTCCTTCGTAGAGTTCATATTCCAACAAACGACATTCAATACGAGCGTTCATAAATTCAGTTCGGCTTTTGGTTCGTAGACCAATAGATTTTGCCAGGCTAGAATTTCCCGTAAAAATGAAACCCGTTTTGCCTCGGCAAGATTGTTTGAAAAAGTCTCCAATGTCCTTGTAGACTGATTTGAGCATAGTTTCTTCACCCAGTCGTTCTCCATATTCCGGATTGAGCATCACGATGCCCGGACCTGACGGCACAAAGGTTTTTTCAAACGGTACTTTATCGAAATCTATCATTTTCTCGACACCAGCGGTGCGTGCATTTGCTTTGGCAGCCTCGATAGCATCACCGTTCCAGTCAGTTGCGATAATGCTTGATTTGATACGATCCTTGTATTGAACATTGGCCAATGCCTCTTTCCAAAGCGATTCATCGTACCCATCGATGTGCATGAACCCGAAATTGTCGCGATGCAATCCCGGTGGAATACCAGCAGCCATCAATGCCGCCTCAATGGCCAGGGTACCACTTCCACACATGGGATTGATGAAGGCCTCTTTTTTGTCGTTCCAGCCGGCTGAAATCAGGCAGGCAGAAGCCAATGATTCCAGCATGGGAGCCTTGAAAGGCAGTTTTCTGTAGCCATGTTTGGTTATGGTTTCACCCGATGTGTCAAAATAGACATGGACTTTATTTAAGTGCCAAAAAAGGTACACGACTGTATGGTCTTTGTCGTTGCCAGAATCTGGACGTATCCCAGTTTCTTCCTGCATGCGATCGACTATGGCATCTTTCAATTTAAGGTTCGCAAATCTGCCATCTCGGATATAATCGTTCTTTACATAGGACTGTACTGAGATTTTAGTCTTTTCGGGAAGCAGTTTGTGCCAGGGAATTTTCTTAGCCTCTTCGTACATTTTGTCCGGATGATTCGCTTCGAATGATTTGATCAACCAAAGAACTCTGGACGCCGTCCGAAGATTGAGGTTGAGATGCATCACCTCTTTCCAGCCACCTTCTACAGTCACTCCGTTTTTTTCAGCTTTGAGAATTCTATAACCCAGTCCTTCGACTTCTTTTTTTAAGAATGGAGAAAGCGAAGGTTGACAATTGATGACTAGTTTGGATCGACGCAAGATTCAATGATTTAATGTGAAAATGAATCAATGAGTCAGTGTATTAGATCATTGACTCATTAAATCCTTGATTTATTGTTTAGCAAAGTATTGAAAGAACCAGCTAATGGTTTCAATTCCTTTCATGTAGTTGAAAACTCCATAACTTTCATTTGGGGAATGAATGGCATCTTCATCCAGACCAAACCCAAGCATAACGGAATCCAGACCAAGCTCTTTTTGAAAGAGTGCGACGATTGGAATACTTCCACCATCTCTCATCGGTATGGGTTCCTTGCCCCAAGCTTTTAGAAACGCTTTGCTTGCGGCTCTGTATCCATCAGAATCTGTTGGGATGATAGCCGCTTCGCCACCGTGGTGTGGAGTTACTTTTACTTTTACATGAGTTGGAGCGATACTTTCGATATGATTTTTCACCAATTCGGTAATCTCACCACTGTTTTGATTGGGTACCAAACGAGTGGATATTTTGGCATATGCTTTGGACGGCAAAACAGTCTTTGCACCCTCGCCGATATATCCACCCCAAATTCCATTTACGTCCAGTGTCGGACGGATGCCAATTCTTTCTAGAGTTGTGAATCCATCTTCTCCTTTTACATCAGCAATGTCCAGCTCATTTTTATATTCTTCCAGATCAAACGGTGCCTTTGCCATTTCTTCTCGTTCGGCCTGGGTAAGTTCTATTACTTTGTCATAAAATCCAGGAATGGTGATATGACCTTGATCGTCTATCAAAGAAGAGATCATGTCGCATAAAGTGTTGATTGGATTGCCTACAGCACCTCCGTACATACCTGAGTGCAAATCTCTATTTGGCCCCACGACTTCTACTTCCAAATAGCTCAATCCTCTTAAACCGACAGTCATAGATGGACAGTCATTACTTATGATACCAGTGTCAGATATAACTATGACATCTGCTTTTAGCATTTCTTTGTTAGCCTTCACAAATACACCGAGATTCTCAGACCCTACCTCTTCTTCTCCTTCGATCATGAATTTGACATTACAAGGAAGTTCATCATTTGCCATCATGGCTTCAAATGCCTTTACATGCATATACATCTGACCTTTGTCATCGCAAGCACCACGAGCATATATTTTGTCATTTTTTATGACTGGTTCAAACGGAGGGGAGTCCCACAATTCATAAGGATCAGCAGGCTGAACATCATAATGTCCATAAACAAGAACTGTTGGGAGACTGGAGTCTAAGATTTTTTCTGCATAAACAACCGGATGTCCTTTTGTTTCATGCAGTTCTGCTTTATCTACACCGGCACTTATGAATTTTTCTTTGATAAACTCTGCAGCTTTACGTACATCGCCATCAAATTTGGAATCGGCACTTACCGACGGGATTCTGAGTAAATCAAATAACTCGTCTAAGAATCGTTGTTTGTTTGAAAGTATATAGTCTATGGATTTCATTTTATGGAGTTAAAAGTCTGAAAGTTGAAAGTTAGAGAGTTTTGATCAATCCACTAAGGAGTTTTGATATCTCTAATGAGAGGTTATAAAGTTTTTGGTATTCGTCATCTGTGATTTTGTTTAGCTCTTTGGAAAGTATGAACATGGAACGAACTTCACCACAAGACCCCTTGGCCACGAATAAAAAGTATTTAAATTCTTTATTTGTCTTTCGCTCAAAACCTTCAGGATATTGTTCATTACAGATACGGAAGCTCTTTCTATCTGATTTTTGAAGCTAAAGTCACCAGTGTTCTTGAAAATGGAATATATCTCAATAGTTAAGACCTTAGCCTTTTGCCATGATAAGATATCTTCAAATTTTTCAATTTTCATTCGGTAGAATTCCTCACTTTATACTTTAAGAACTTTCAACTCAGAACT
This sequence comes from Reichenbachiella sp., assembly GCF_039944555.1. Lineage (GTDB taxonomy): Bacteria > Bacteroidota > Bacteroidia > Cytophagales > Cyclobacteriaceae > Reichenbachiella. The sequence continues at coordinate 707,734 of NZ_JBDUYN010000004.1, forward strand.
TTCTACTTTAAGCTTTTCACGAGTGGAGCCATTTGCTCCTGCAATTTTTTTGCTTCTTCTTGAGCCACTTCGGCGAAATCTTTACCGGAAGAGGCATAGATGATGCCTCGTGTAGAGTTGATCAAAAGTCCACACTGATCATTCATTCCGTTTTTGCACACCGCTTCAAGGTCTCCTCCCTGAGCACCTACTCCAGGTACCAAAAGAAAATGGTCAGGGATAATTTTTCTGATAGACTGCAGGTATTCCGGTCGTGTGGCACCTACTACATACATCATATTTTGGTCAGAACCCCAGGTCGACGACTTTTCCATTACATGTTGATAGAGTGGCTTGCCGTCAGACTCAAGAAACTGAAAGTCTTTTCCTCCTTCATTGGAAGTGACTCCAAGAAGAATGACCCATTTGTTATCGAATGCTAAAAATGGTTTGACAGAATCAGACCCCATATAAGGAGCTACGGTCACGGAATCAAAATTCATGTTATCAAAAAAAGCTCTCGCGTAAAGCGAGGATGTATTGCCTATGTCTCCGCGCTTGGCGTCAGCAATTGTAAAAATATCTTTTGGAATGTAGTTGACTGTCTTTTCTAGCGAAGCCCACCCTGCCGCACCCATGGCCTCATAGAATGCGATATTGGGCTTGTAGGCGACGGCGAAGTCCTTTGTGGCATCGATGATCTGTTTGTTGAATTCAAAAATTGGGTCTTCCGTGTCCAGTAAGTGCTTTGGAATTTTTTTGATGTCTGTATCCAAACCCACACAAAGAAAAGATTGTTTCCGTAGGATTTGTTCGAATAGTGCCTCTTTCGTCATGGCGCAAAAATAGGTTAAAGAGCAGAATTTATCTTTTCATGTGTTTAGAGATTTGATTAATTCTCAGGATTTAGGGAATGGAACTGTTGCTGTTCTTTTGTTTCAAATAAAATCCATAATTTTGGTTAATGGATTCTATTCTCATAAGCCCCAAAACCGAAAAAGAGCTACAGTATGTGCTGGAACTTTTGACATCATTGGAGATAGAAGCAAAGAAGATCAGCGAAAAGGACAGAGATGACTTTGAATTGGCACAGTTGCTAAAAGATGTGGACGCCTCGGGAATTGTGAGAGAAGAAAAAAAACCAATTAAACTAACTGTTACCCAAGTAAAACTGCTAGAGCTGAGTGAGGCAGAAATGGCAGGCAAAACAGTGATATCTGAAAAACATATCCAGGTGGATGAAGACGAATGGCTAAACAAGTAATTTGGACAAACACAGCCCGGGAAGAAAGACAGAAAATTTTGGAAAAATATTTCAAAAGAGATGGTCATAAAAATGAATGTAAGAAACTGGCTTTTTTGATTCGCTCTAATGTTAAGTTCCTGTCTAATTATAATTTTGGAGGTATAGAATCAAGTTATCCGGGAATGCGAGAAACCACTTGTGGTCAATGTACGCTCTTCTATAAAATCCGATCGTCTTCTCTTACGATCACGGGAATATTCGAAAATTCGAGCAAAAAATAATCAATCGGGATGAGACTGATCAAACATCCCGTACTCTGCAACTATTATGTAACCTATCGCTGCAATGCCAAGTGTGGGTTTTGTGACATTTGGGAAAAACCTTCTCCTTATGTAACACTGGATAATGTCAGGGAAAATCTAATAGCACTTAAAAAGCTAGGTGTAAAGGTCATTGATTTTACCGGAGGCGAGCCTCTGCTTCATCAGCAAATTGATCAATTTTTCGAGTTGGCAAAAGAGTTGAAATTCTTAACAACTTTAACAACTAATGGGTTGCTTTATCCGAAGTTTGCCAAAAGACTAAAAGGTAAGGTAGACATGTTACACTTTAGTCTGGATACAGCTGATAGAGATAAACATGATTCTATGAGGGGTGTGCAGTGTTTCGATTTTGTCATGGAATCCATAGCCCTTGCCAAGAGCTTAGGCGAACGGCCGGATATTTTATTCACGGTATTTGAGGAGAACAAAACTGATATCAAAGAGGTATATGAACAGATATGTCTGCCCAACAATCTAGTACTTATTCTCAATCCGGCTTTTGAATACAACCAGGTAGGCGATCACCTGTCCAATGAGACACTTGATGAATTGGAAGCCTGGGGAAGAAAGGAAAATATATTCATAAATCAGGCCTTCATCGATTTGAGGCGAGATGGCGGAAACCACATCAACAATCCAATCTGCAAAGCTGCCAGTACCACGTTAGTAATTAGTCCGGAAAATGAATTGATTCTGCCTTGTTATCATTTAGGTGAAAAGTCGTTTACCATAGGTGGTGACTTAGAAGAGTTGTACCATAGCTCCGAAGTTCAGCAACAAATTGCAACTGAAGGCAGACTGCCTGCATGCGAAGGTTGTACGATTAATTGCTATATGCAGCCGTCTTTTTCGGTGGAGACCAGTAAATATTTTTGGAAATCATTGCCGAGTACAATCAAGTACAATCGTATGAAGGGGACTTGGAAAGGGTTGTTTAGGACTGGTTAATCCTATTTAGCATTATTGAAACAACTACATCGAGATTGTCTGGTGGACGCCTTAACAGATAAATTCTTGTTGTTTGCAATTCCTCGAAGGGTTGGAACTTGCTTAAAAATAACGTTGATATGTTCATTCGCTGGTTGGAAAACCTTCAATAATCACAGATTTTCAGTGGTTTTATTTTTTATTTCTCCATCATAAGTTTTAACATCGCATCAGCATATTTTTGAGAAAAATTACTCTTTATTTGTTTCGGCCTGCCTACGTGTAATAATTAAATTAGAAGTAATTATATGTGCCACTTATGTCCTTCCGGGACGACGAAACCCAAGCGTTCATCTTATTTTTTTCATACGATTAAAGAATTTTACTTCAAGGTGTTGACCTTTTGTGAAAACAGACATTAACACATATAAAATTATAATAACTCGATTACCAGCAATCTCCAATGATTATCAACTCTATGCCTAGACCATACTGCATGTTAATTCTATGCGGACTCTCACTTTTAAATGAACATGCTCTTGCTAAGAAAATGGAGGATCTGACCTTGCATTTGGTTGAAATGAAAAAGAAAATTGATGTATTAAAGAAAAAATAGTACTCAGAAAGAAAATTAATCGCTCGAGCAACCGAAATGCTAAAACAATGAAGTCCACATCATCAAAATATCATCGAATTATGTTTTTAAAGCTTAATAATTACATTTTAGGTAGATCTGCGTTCTTTAAATACTATTTATTGACTTTAATCGCCTTTTTTACTTTTGAGGCTACCAAAGCACAGGGACCTTCTCAGGTACTTTCTCAACCTAAAGGCAGTGGAGCAATGAGTATGGCTGGAAGTGCCAGCAATAATATAAATCTTAACACTGGAGAAATTAACATTCCAGTGACTCTTGCGACTATTCCAGGACGTAATGGACTGGGAGCGAGTGTAAGCGCCAGTTACAATTCAGCCGGGGTCAGGGACAAAGTAGATGTACGTAATCTACAGGCATCCACAGGCGTGCTGGGTTTAGGCTGGTCCATAGGACTCGATAAAATCAGCTGTGATCATAAAGGGACAGGCTCAAGGTTAGATGATGAGTTCTATATCAATGGAAACAAGCTGCTGAAAACCGGAGGAGATGCAACCACCTGGACCTATAGCACTTTTAGTCAGATGTTTTGGAAGGTCACATACTATCATATGGCTGACTATTGGGAAGTAATAAAGGAGGATGGAACAAAATATTTTTACGGCCAAAATGAGGATGCAAAGCAAACCATTATAAAATGGGGTAATTGGATAGGACAGTCCAGAGAACCTACTAACAGGCAAGTGATGAGTGTTAGTTGGTGTCTAAATCGCCGCGAAAACATCTATGGTGATCAGGTAAATTATACCTATGATAAGGTAACAGAACGAGTTCAGGGCTCAACTCAACTTTATACGAAAGCCACTTATTTGAAATCAATTGAGGGCAACTTAGGGCACAAAATAGTTCTTGCTTATTTAGAAAAGGATTCCAATGAATATGCCGATCCTCATACTGAGAGGGCAGAAGATACCACCAATCCAGATGCCTATCAGGAAATGTATGGCACCCGATATCTTAAATCTGTGGCAGTGATAGACCAAAGCCATTTGGTGTCACACGTAGACCACGTTGGTACGATCATAGATGCTAAAAGTTCTGTGATTGAATATCCAACGCTTGCCCAGGGCTCATGCCCAATCACGGAAACCAATGGAATAATTTCATCTGATTGTAGAATATCGCATCAGGTTACCTTTGAATATACCGCAGTTAATGATGGCGCCGATAATGAAAAGAGATTACTAAGTAAGATCAAAAGATACAATGACAAAGGGCAAATTTCTTCACCGACAAGTTTTGCCTACACATTAAGCGCAGCTCATAAAGGCATTTTATTTTCTCAAACAAGTCCAGCTGGTGCGATAACCTCTTATGAATTTAGTACAATCGCAATTCCAAATTCGGATAGAGAGATCACGGTAAATGCTCCGTCGGGATATGATGACCCAAGGATATGGCATGCAGACAATTATAGTGTGATCACCTGGTACAATGATGTGTCGGATAAGGTTTGGTTGCAATGTTACTATTGGACTGGTAAGTGGGTAAAAGTAATCGATCAGGAGATAACGCAGTACAGTGGAGCTACTATTCCCAGGACCAATGGAGAGCAGTCTTTTGACGTGGAAGTGAGAGATGATTTTTTCGCCATATTTTTTACCACATCAAAGGACATTGGAAAAATAGCCATAGGCTATAAACTTGAAAACTCTGTGAATCAATGGGCCTTACATGAAGAGGGAATTTATCTGGGAAATGGTGTGAATGCTGATCTTGTGGTGGGAGAAAAATTTGTTGCCGTGTCAGTAGAAAACAGAAGTCTATATCGATATGTGAGAACAAGTGATGATTGGATCTACTCTTATGTCAATAGAGGCTTGGGTGAATATAAAGCAGCAGCCTATCAGAGTACCCTAGTAACACATAACAATTCAGATGGCAAGATATACAGCTACTTTCTTGATCAGGATAATAACTGGAATACCAGCTCTGTAATTAACTCAGGCATCCAGGGCTTTAGCAATATTGAAATAAAAACTTCCGGAAGCTCATTTATTATTCAGTCCGAAGAGACGGTTACGAACAATAGTATCAAATACAACCCGCATCCAGTATTGCGTCAGGAATTTAACTACGAATTTCAGATGATTGAGTATTGCATTGCCAACCCCACTAAATGTTCGGAAGGAACCTGGAATAATATCGGGGTCATGAAAGCCGGAGGTGGTTGGGAGGAGCTAAAGCTTCACATGGCATATACAAATGATGCACAAAATTTCATCGACAATAATTGTAACCCGCCCTGTCCAGCCACCTGGAATACACAATACTCACCTTACACCAATAGATGGAGTGATGTATGTAAGGGAGTTGGAAATTATATTGTGGATTGGTCTGACTCTTATGAGCCTTGCTTTGTACCATGGAGCTATAATTTGGATAATGATTTGAACTACAACTGGACGACGGGTGCTTCTAGTTACCAATGCGGCCAGTGGACGAATGTGATTGACGAACGATTTTTCACCAGACAGGCCAAATTATATGAAGTTGTGTGGGATTATGATAATGGTGTGCGGTATCACTATGATGTATACAACCTTTCTGAAACCGGGTTTCTTGCCGCAAACAGCATGAACTCGTTCGATAATGAGGTTCCTAATGCCCATTTGGACGAGAACTACGTCCTGACTAATCACGATCAGATGATTACCGCAGACCCAGAGGAAGTATTACATTACAAATACTCACCGGACGGAGGGGGTACCTGGAAGAGCAGTTCAATGAACCGTTTCGATGGCAATTTGAACGATGTAGCTATGGGATCTGATCGGTACATCTATGGAGATGTTGATGATGAAAATAGATTCTACGTAAAAACTTGGGATGCCAATACCGAATGGTGGAACAGCACCCGCTATGATGCCTGGTCTTATTCCAGGATAGGAAACGATATGTTATCCCTAAATAATCAAATTTATTTCTTTGAACCGGACGGAGCACTATCCGCTGCCAACGTCTTGACCAGCAACGCGGGTTACTATTCCAGCGGAAATGAAATCAGACACGGCGCAAATTTCACTGCCTATCGAAGCTATCTGGACACGACTGACCCAGTACTGATTTATAATAGCCGGTACTCTGCTGTACAGTTTTATAAAAGTGGAGCTTTTTTGAATGGTCCCATTGAACTTGGATTCAGACGCTCATTTAGTCAGGAGTTTGAAGAGAACAATGACATATCCAATCTAGTTGGGAATTTTTCGATTGCTTCATACTACGAGGTGGTTTTAGAGAACCTAAACTTTCGACTACAAAAGTTAGATGAAGTAAGCTCAATCAAATTGCATCGGGCCGTAAATGAAAACATCTCAGGCACGCAGACGGCTTATGCAGTCACGAAAGTCACTCACAATGATGGCCATGCGATAGACGGTGTTGATGCCGTTTATGTAGCCATTGAATACCGAGATGGGCAAATGATGCCAAATGGACAGTCCGCTAGGTTCGGTAATACTTCTATCATGCCTGGAACCTATAGTAATATCACCTCAGTTCCATCTTCTTCAGGAGGCGTGATCACTTTTGGTGGAAGCACGGATGTCGCATATCGTCAGGCAGGTTTGCCATTAGGTTTCACAACTTTTTTCTTCAATCAAGATGGGGTAGCTGCTACAGAAGGCTTGGTCACATCGAAGTTTGAATACGATGCTGACATGAACGCGGTCACTAGAGTTTCTACTACGTATGATGTGATCACGGAAAACCTGGGGGCAGGCATCGGAAATTCATATTATATAAGGCCAACTTATAGAATTTCGAGTTTGGATGGATTGATCACGGAAACTACCACAACATACAATGACTTCGGACTGACTTCCACGGTTGCCACTACAAATAATGACCATAATAATATAGAGCAAACGCTGACTACGCACATCATTTATGCGAATGAAGGACAGAATCGTGAAGGGGAAGCTGATAAATTGACTAACCGAAACATTCTCACTTTTCCTTTGGGACAGTTTACAGAAGACGGGACGAATATTATTTCTCGTCAGTATGCCAGTCATTACAATTTGTACGGTGAGGGCACCCCTGTGAGTGAGGGATTACGAATTCAATCCGAAATTACTCCCTATGTGGCCTCTTCCACTCCATATAGAGAGCTGGAAGGTTCCGGTACGATAACGACGCAAGAGATTTATGCCCGAGACGCTTTTGGGAATGTGACAGAGGCCAGAGGCTTAGATGGAGTTTTTTCGACCACAGTTTACGGGTTCAATGCTTCTGTCCCACTGGCCACATTTGTCAATGCGCGGTCGAATGAAGTTTTTTACGAAGATTTTGAAGATGGATCTGCTCTGGATGGCTGGCCGGGTATGTTGGATATTGAGCCTGAGCAAACGACCAATGGAACAATGATACTCGATGGTGGAAGCGCCGATCAGGTAGTTCCGGATATAACATATGTCGGTAATACAATTGTAGAGTACAATCTTCGATTTGAGGATGGAGCCGGCATTTCCAGCGTGAGCCTTGTATCGAGTAATACCATTAAGGCTGATGTTAACGCGAATGGGCAGATTACACTTCAACGAGTTGGAGGAAGCCTGGATACTAAAACATTAAGTATCGATCCATTCGAATGGAATCATATCCGGATTGTTAAAGAGGGAGGTGATATAAAATTATATGTGAATGGAACTAAAGAGCTTGGATTGACAGAATCCTCTGGCAATGGTCATGTTCTCTTCCAAGGGTTTAGTGCCGATATAGAATATGACAACATTCGTATTTATCCGGCAGATGCATCGTGCACTTCCAAATCAATTGACCCTACAACTAAACTTGAGAAAAATGCAACCGCTCCAAGTGGGTTAACTGGTAAAGCTCTGTTTAATGATCGAAACCAGGTGGTAGCCACCATAGATGGCTATGGCAAACCAATTGGGACCCATGCATCATCATTTCGATTGACGAATGTTTATAACTCAGCCACTCCGGATCTAAGCACAAGTACCAGTATTTTAGGAGAAAATGCATTTTATGATGATTTTGAAATAAATAAAGATTGGATTGAGTACGATGCGGGACAAGGCACCAATTGGACGAGTGCTTTAGGCCAGTTGATATCCGCTGCTCCTGGCGGAGGCTCCGGCAATCCTGATGCCTTCTATTATGATTTGGGAGAAGAGTACCAGGGCTCAGTAAGTGTTGAATTTGATGTCCGCAGTTCTTCAAGTCTGTCGAGCTGGAATTTTGGTTTTGCAGCTGGAGGGAGTGACTTTGATGGTCGTAGCCCGGGAAGTAGTGAAAATGCCATTTGGGCAGCATTTAATGGTACTAACTGGCAGACGTATCATGGGTCAGTCTGGCATACGATTTCAAGCGCTCCGGAAATCAATCTAAGAAGTTATAGGATCAAAATCGTAATCGATTTAGATCAGGATAGGGCTGATTACTATATTGATGGAAGAATATTCCTGAAGGACCAGCCTCTTAGACAACCTACTTCTGGGATTCAGAAGATTACATTCCTTAATTATGGGAGTACAGCTGCAGATTGGATGATTGACAACCTGTTGGTTTATGAAGAAGGAATTCAATCCACCTCGTGGGTGGATGCCCATGGTAAAACGATACAGTCGCAGGAAGAAACTGGAGATGACAAGCGAATGATCTCTCAAACCTTTTACGATCATGCAGGTAGACCGCATCTCTCGACTAAGCCGGTCGAAACCACAGGGAAGCTAGAGTTCATTTCCAACTTTGCCATTTACAATTCATCCACCGGCGCAATGAGCGGCCTGGCAGCTACTTTGAATAGCGATTGTGGCAATTATCCATATGCAGAAGTTAAATATGAGCATTCTCCATTGAGCCGACAAAAAGAAATCGGTCAGTATGGTAGCACATTCAATCTGGCTTCCGGACATACAGCTACTTCCGATAGTTATATGCTGAGCAATGCTTCGGCAACGGTAAAGGGACTCTTTCCAGGATATACCGAAAGCAGGTATTATGTTAGAGAATCCGAAAATCAAGATGGACATACATCCTATGTCTTAAACGATAAACTGGGGAGAGTGATTATGACAGCTTCACAAACTGGAGCAAGTACATATGTCAAGACTGGATATGAATACGATGCACAAGGGAATGTCATTAAAATCAAACCTCCGAATTATTACAACCCTCCTCATGGAAGTGCCAATGATTTTGTATCCACCATGCAATATGATGGCTTGGGTCAGTTGGTCTATGAAGATCGACCAGACACTGGAGTAAGACGTTATTATTATGATGTATTAGGTAGGCTGAGGTTTATGCAAGATGCTCAGGCTGCCTCAGATGGTATGGTATTGTATTGGATCTATGATGAGTTGGGTAGACTTACCCAGAACGGTAATTATAGCTCGGCATGGGATGAGGAAACTTTCGCATCACTTCTATCGGATAGTGAGCTCACTTTTGCGAATGGTACTTTCACTGGTACTTACGATGTAAAAAGCAAGAATATTTATTTCGGAAATAGTGCAGGAGATCCAACCACTTTTGAGTCCGGGTCTAACATGACTGCAAAGGCTGACTATGTAATTATAAAACCAGGTACGTGGATCAAGCCAGGGGCTGTATTTTCAGTAAAAAATCTAACCAATCCATTGATTTGGAAACGTAAATTCGAGTACTCCGAGCATGCCGATCACACGATCAATAATTACAGTCTCGAAAGCGTATCTGGTCATGAAAGCAATGGAGCCGAAGTAATAGAGGAGTACGAATATAACGACCGTGGTAACCTGGTCAATAAAAAGCAAAAAACAACAGGCTTTGACGATAACTTCTATGACATAGGCTATACTTATGATGCACTTGGTCGAACAGTGAGTGTGGACTATGGAGACGGACTTGAAGTGGGGTATACCTATGATGCTTTGGGAAGAATACAAGCCATAGGTATTCCTGGAGATCAGGATTTATTTGCCACCTATTCCTACGATGATCATGGCCAATTGGCCAATGCCTTGCTCAACAATGGAAGCATCGCAGTGGGCTACACCTACAACGAGTTGGGTTGGCTCACAGGTATAAATAGCAACCCTTACAGTGAGTCTATCGACTACACGAGCAATGCCTATGGGTCACCGAGTGGGTATTATACCGGTAAGATCTCTAGAATTTCACATTCATATGCCGGTTCCCTCTTAATACCGGATCATACCATGAGCTATAGCTACGATGGTTTGAATCGCATGACCAATGAAAATTCAAGTATCAATGGTGCCTTCAATGTTCAGTATGATGCCAATGGCAACATTACGTCTCGAAAAATGCCCACACAGGGCAATCAGGTCAATACCTATAATTATTACCCGGGTACCAACCGAATTAAGAACTGGGATGGAGCAGGTGATGATTATACCTACGACGCGAATGGCAATACGGTCGGTAATACCAAGAAGGGTTTAAGCTTTACCTACGACACGTTTACCAATCTGACCTCGTCCTATACATCTGTGGTGAGTGGAGAGTTTCATTACGGTGCCAGTGACCAGCGTGTACTTAAAACCAGCAACTCAGAGAAGATTTTGTATGTCCACGGGCAAAATGATTATCCCCTGGTAGAGTACCATGAGGAGCCTGATGGATCTATAATTAAGTATGCCTACATCTATGGATCAAATGGACTCGTAGCCAGTAAACAAGGTGCTGAAGGTTGGAAATATTTGATTAAAGATCACCTGGGTTCGGTTCGGGTCGTGATGAACAGCAGCAATGTGGCTGAAGAAGGTCATGGATACACAGCCTACGGTAGTGAATTGATCACTCCTAGTACAGAGAACATCAGCTACCAATACACGGGTCAAGAACGTGATCCGGAGTTGGATCTATTCAACTATCGCGCACGATTGTACGACGAGGAAACGGCAACGTTCTACGCAACTGATCCTGCCGGACAATTCCACTCCCCATATTCTTATGTAGGAGGCAATCCAGTCAATATGGTGGATCCTACAGGAGAGTGGGGATGGTTGTTAGCCGGAGTAGTGAATTACTTGTGGTCTGTAGGCGAGAGCCACTTTGAACAAGGACTGTCCTGGTCGGATTCCTTCTCATTCGACAATTCACCACTAACCTTTTCAGGAAATATTGAGGCGAATTGGGGATATCAGTCTGGTAGTTATTATGCTCCGGGATCGTATAGCGGGGCATTGGATTATCAGGATGCACACAGCCCTATTAGCGGATTTTATGGCTTTACTGATGCCGCTATTTACAACAGGCACGTTAGCGCAGGGACGAGATTGCCAGTTCATGAGGTTGTAGCGCAAAATGGATATTTTACTGATTACTATAGTCAAAACTTTACCGGTGTTTATTCTCATAGTTATGAGTATGATATTTTTGATTTTATTTATTTTCGTGAAATAGTTTCTCCTCGAGCGACAGGAGCAATAGAGCCTGTCAATATTGAGTTTGAAATAGCACTACTGATAACGACTTCAGGAATTGGTAACGCAGCGACTAAGTCTGCACAATTGACGTCTAAAGTAGCGACTAATTTAATAGATGACGGTATTAGAGTCTTTGCGGATGATGCACTATTGCTTGCTAGTAATACTGCTAAGAAAGGACTTACAAATAACCAGTTAGTTACAAAGTCGGCAACACTTGCTGAAAAGGCTGTAGGAGGTACCGGAAGATTTGCTGGAACGGCTAAGCATACATATGCAACTAATTTGTTGAGAAGATATCAGGGTATTTATGGAAATAGAGGGCTTCGAACGAATGTTTATTTTAACGGTCGAAACGGGCGAGGTTTTTTAGATGTCTTGGATGAAACAAATGGTATTATTTATGATTGGAAGTTTGGTAGACCTTTTATGAGTAATTCTCAATTTACCAAATACTCTCGACATTGGAGGTTGCCGGTTAATATTGTCGATCGTGCAGGTAATGTAATTCCACGTTAAAAGTTTTGAAATATGCCAATAAGCTCTGCAGATAAAAAAGAAACAGCTAAAACATGGATTAAAGCATTTCCAACGCTTTGTGCTTATGCACAAGATAAATTGTATAAAGTTGTAGGACCATTCATAATGGGAATAGAAATTATCAAATTACCTAGAGTTGATGAATATAGACCGCATTTTGTTCTGTATCCGCTTTATGGGAATTCGTCTGGAAGTGATCTTAAGGCTTGTATGACCTATCCCGTTTTGCTTTTTGAGTTCTTTAATAAAAAGAATTTACAATATTCAATAGCTTATAAGAATAGTTTGTCGATACTTCAGGAGGTATTTACAGATGTTAAGAATCAATTGGCATTTAATATTGACGGTGAAATAGATGTCACCTCTTTTTATAAATTAATTGATACACAGATTAACAATGGGCTAGTGAAAAAACAATTGAAGGAACCTGAATACTATGAAGTCAAATATTATTCAGCTTTATATCTTTCAAGTAAAGAAGCAGAAGTCATATTAGAGCAAATACAAAAAGATAGTAAGTCTTGGGACATGAATAGATTTAGCGCTTATTATGGAGACTTTGAAAATTGGCTCAACGATCTGAAGAAGGTAAAAAGAAGCAAATTTATTTCCGTTATTGAAAAAAACAAATCAGATAAAAGGATTGCAAAATTGCAGCAATCAGAATTGAAAATTTAATTTTTGTCCCAACTGAGTGCAGAATAAAAAGAAATGACTAGGCGTAATCCCGATTACTTATTGGGACTGCGCCTTTTTTTAGATTATAGCAGATGCTGTGACGAGAAGGTACTTCAAGAAATAGTATTGTCAGGCAAATTCACACTCACCACTTTGCCGTCGATCATAATGGCCATAGAGGTTTGGTCACTGGTTTTAGTTACAGCCAATACTTCGCCTATCGTATCAATAGTTTGGGTACCCTTAACAAAAATATCTGATGCCGCACCCCTTTGAGAAAAACTACCATTCTCCATAATCAATACTTCGTCAGACAACTTGAATACCTCTGGCAAGTCATGGCTTACAAATAGGATCGAGGTATTGACAATTTCCTGGAAGGCCAGAATCTCCTCCTGGAGTTTAATTCTCATTTCAGGATCAAGTGCTGATAGCGGTTCATCCAGAAGTAACAATTTGGGTTTCCTGACAATCGCACGAGCCAATGCCACGCGTTGTTGTTGACCTCCCGACAAGCTAGCAGGCATTCTTTTCAGTAAATCGCCCAGATCGGCGATATCAATGATTCTTTCAACCAGTTCATGGTCGTTCTTATCTTCCACACCATATCGAATATTTTTTAGAATATTCATATTGGGGAAAAGGGAATAATCCTGAAACAAGAACCCAACATTTCTTTTGTTGGCCTTGATATTTATTTTTTTAGAACTGTCGTACCAGATTTCATGATCTATAGATATTACTCCGCTATCTGGTTTCATCAGTCCCGCAAGCATACGTAATAGACTACTCTTCCCCACTCCTGATTTCCCATAGAGCGCCATGATTTTTCCCTGTTCCCATTCAGCCTTGAGTTGAATACCAACTCGTTTGCCGTGAGAAACAAAGGTCTTATGTAAATCAAATGTTATCATTTTACAGAACTAAATCCTTTTTTGTTGAAAAGATAGACCAGCATCAATATAGTGAAGCTAAAAAGAAGGAGAATGAAAGAATAGGTGTGAGCGGCACTATAATCCAGCCTGTTTACACTATCATATATGGCTATAGAAGCGACTCTCGTTTCATCCAGATTTCCTCCGATCATGAGTACTACTCCAAACTCACCGATGGTATGGGCAAAACACAAAACAATCCCTGTAAGTAAAGATGTCTTGATATTTGGCAGGAGGACTCTGATCAACGTTTGCCATCTGGATTTGCCCAATGTATAGGAGGCTTCCTTGAGTGATGGCGACAGATTCTGAAACCCAACCTGAATAGGCTGAACCATAAAGGGTAAGCTATATATCATTGAGCCTACAACTAATCCAGTGAAAGTAAAAGGGATGTTGACATCAAAATGATGAGCTAAATAGGCACCTATGGAACTGTTGTTGCTAAATGTAACTAAAAGGTAGAAACCCAAAACAGATGGAGGAAGAACCAGTGGCAGTGCCACCAATGCTTCAAAAAGGAACTTAATTCTGGCCTCAGAATAAGCCAGCCAGTAGGCGAAAGGAATCGCAACTATAAATAATAATGAGGTCGTTGTAAGCGCCAGTTTTAAAGTAATTAATAAGGGACCCCACTCTATCATCTAATTAACATTGTACCCAAAGTTGAACAAAATACTACGTACTTCATCAGAAAACATAAAATCATAAAATAACTCCGCATGAATAAGATTGTTCTCCTTTCCATGCTTTAGTATAACTATTCCCTGATCAATAGGGGCATACAACTTTTGGTCAATCTCAATGCTTTTCCCTTTTTCTGTTACATGAGGGGAATAAAGTACCGATTTGCTAGTGATGCCAATATCAACGGCTTTCAATTGAATGTATTGGTTCACCTGACCAATGCTCTCTCCAACAATAAACTTGGTTCTTAACTGATCATATAATGAATCATTATTTAGAGCTTCCAGTGCCGCTATGCCATACGGAGCTATTTCAGAATTAGCTATGGCTATTTTTTCTATCTCATTTTGTCGTAAACAATTTAATCCACCGTCCAGATCCACCGAACTTTTAAGAGTCCACAAGATCAAGGCTCCGTGGGCATAGGTTTTTGGCTTACTGGCGGCAAGTCCTTCCTTATATAGTGTGGATGGATAGAGCATATTGGCAGACATAAAAATATCAAAAGGTGCACCTTGCCGAATTTGAGTAGTTAATATACCGGACGAACTGCTAGAGGCCTCAACTTTAATTGAATATTTAGCCTCGAATTTTTCAATGATTTCCTGCATGGCATATTGCATGTTTGCCGAGACTGCTACCGTGACTTTGGCCTCATTAGAATTTCTACATGAAAAAGCAAAAAGTAAAAAAATGACGGCTATTACCTTATACATTCATAAAATTTGATTGCTATTAGTTGTTAATGTAAACGGGTCGTCCAGTTAAATGAACCACAATCCTATTGAATATCAAATTTAGTTTAAACGGATAAGATGGGAAAAGAGGACAGTTTTTCATTTGAAGCCGAAACTTAGGGCCTTGATCCTCATCTTCGTTGCATGAAGGGCTGCATCATTAATTCGATGCAACCACAGTCATTTGCAACGGATGTACGCAGAACCTTATTGGAATTATCGAAAGAAAGAAGCGATGTATAATTTCCAAATGGCTATTTCTTCTCTGTTAGCTTCCACCCAATCCACGCCATGGGTAAATATGCTCCCACGAGGTCAAGTACATTGAACCACATGGGGCTTGGAAAGTCCATCACCATGGAAGCACCACCATAAAGGAACCATACACCTATGGCGAGTGCAAACTTCATCTGATGGTTAGAAGCAATTTTTGCAGCTGTAAATGCGCCCACAAGTGTACCTAATGCATGTGCCAAAAATGGCGCAATGAAGTGTTTCGTTTCAAATAATGGCATGTGGGCTTTGAGACTCTCCATATCCATTGGATTCATACCTTCAGGTGGGGGAATAATTACATGTCCGAGCATGATCAGGCCTATATTAACAATGCTACCGATGATAATTCCAGTCACCAGGGCCAGGATGTTTTTGAGTATTGGATTCATTCTATAATAGTTTAGGGCTTAACAATATAATGATTTCGTTTGATTTGGCTAAGAATTCCGTAATCCCATCCTCTTAATAAACAAGGAGACTACAGTTTTCTAAAAAACATTTCTACATGGTGGTTTTTCCATCATATTCCTTTGTAAATACCCCATCTATTGGCTCCCAAAGCTCAACCTTATGCCCATCCGGATCCATAATCCAGGCAAACTTACCGTATTCGTATTCTTCCATTTCGCCAACAATTTCAACACCTTCTTCCTTGAGAACTTTGAGTAATTCTACCAGATTATCTACCCGATAATTGATCATAAACTCACTCTTAGACGGTGCATAATATTCCGTGTCTGATCCCATGGGACTCCATTGTAAATAACCAATTTTATCAGGGCTAGCACCTTGTCGAAATTCAAATAGAGAACCATATTCATTAGTGACTAAACCCAAGTGTTTACTGTACCATTCTTTTGCTTTTTGCGGACTCTTACTTTTGTAGAATATACCGCCAACTCCTGTTACTCTTTTCATAATTATTGGTTTTGATTTAGCCAAATATACCAGTTGGAGCCCGTTTCAAGCTCACCCGAAAGTATGATTTACAGTCTTTTTGGTGTCGCATCTTTTTTATTAGAATTAATTGCTATTAACCACTATTTAAATGGGTATCGTACAGGGAATTTTTACTATTTATTCTTTTATATTTGTGCCTGAAAAATGGAGACGGAAAATTTTAATTAGAGAAAGATGTCCTTTATCATATTTACATCAATAGTCGCTTTTACTGTCGTAATACTTCTATTGGTTTTTATCCTGCTTTTTGCACAGTCCAAATTGGTTCAATCAGGAGACGTAAACCTTGTTATCAACGGAGACTCTTCAAATCCTGTGGTAGCCTCTGCGGGCTCTACTTTGTTGACTACATTGAGTGCACAAAAAATATTTCTACCCTCTGCTTGTGGTGGAGGTGGTACCTGTGCCATGTGTAAATGTACAGTGACAGATGGTGGCGGAGACGTTTTACCCACTGAGGTTGGTCACTTAAGCAGAACAGAGCAAAAAGAAAATGTACGCTTGGCTTGCCAGGTTAAAGTAAAGCAAGACATGGACATAGAGATTCCGGAAGAGATTTTTGGGATTAAAAAATGGGAATGCGAGGTGATCTCCAATTATAACGTAGCCACATTCATTAAAGCATTTATAGTGAGACTACCAGAAGGTGAGAATCTAGATTTTGAAGCTGGAGGATATATTCAGATCGATGTGCCGAAGGTAGAAGTTGATTTCAAAGATATAGACATTACACCAGAACCTGGTGATCCTGCCGGCCCGGACAAATTCAAAGAAGACTGGGACAAATTTGGTCTTTGGGATTTGAAAATGAAGAATGACGAGGAAATCTTCCGAGCTTACTCCATGGCCAACCATCCTGCCGAAGGGAACATTGTGATGTTGACCATCAGAATTGCTACCCCACCTTGGGATAGAGCAAAGAACGCATGGATGGACGTAAATCCTGGGATTTGTTCTTCATACGTATTCTCAAGAAAGCCTGGAGATAAAGTAACTATTTCAGGCCCATATGGTGAGTTCTTTATCAAGGAGACACCTGCTGAAATGATCTACGTAGGTGGTGGAGCTGGAATGGCTCCCATGAGATCACACTTATTCCACCTTTTCCATACCTTGAAGACAGGCAGAAAAGTGACCTACTGGTATGGCGGAAGATCGAAAAGAGAGTTGTTCTACGAAGACGATTTTAGACAGATCGAGAAAGAATTTCCGAACTTTCAATTTGAAATCGTTCTATCTGAACCTCTTCCCGAAGACAATTGGGTAGAAAAAAAGTCTATCGATGACAAAGAAGGTGATGGTTTCTTGGGATTTGTTCACGATGCGGTAATTAATCATCAATTGAAAGCTCACGAATCTCCAGAGGATATTGAGTTCTATTTCTGTGGACCTCCTATGATGAACCAGGCAGTGCTCAAGATGTGCGACGATTGGGGTGTGCCAGATGAAAATGTATCATTTGATGATTTTGGAGGATAATTTGAAATCTCAATCGAAAGAAAATAAACAAAAAACCCTGGCGATAACGTCAGGGTTTTTTTATGTAGTTTTGACAAAGACATCACCTTAACAATGCCTGAAGTATGGACTTGAAACTTTATTTCGATCCTGTAGATCAAAGCCTGTCTAATCGACGTTTTTCCACCGATTCCTTTATCCAATCTGTTTATCTGAATGAGGATAAAATGCCTGATATCAAACTGATGGATGTGGCTATAATAGGCTTGAAGGAGACGCGAGGAAGCAGCACGCTTGGGCAAACAGGTGTGAAATTGATTCGAGAGAAACTATATGGCTTAAAAAAGGGAGAGGGTGCTTGCAATGTTGTAGACCTTGGCAATCTCAGAAATGGTCCAGACTTGGACGAAACATATAAACGGATTCAGACCATTTGCCATTATCTAATGACTAAGGATATTCTACCCTTTCTCATTGGGGGTTCGCATGATTTGGATTTGGGTCAATATCTGGCCTATCAGGAAGAGGATAAAATGGTGAGTATGCTCAATGTCGATTCCAGATTTGATCTGAATGACAAAACAGAATCGGATCCAAATGAAAATCATATTCACAGGATTTTTACTCATGAGCCAAATTACCTTTTCAATTTTAGCCAGTTGGCTCATCAATCATACCTGGTAAATGCGTCTGCAACTAAAGTACTTGAGCAATTGAGTTTCAGTCCGGTTCGATTAGGGGCTTTGAGAGATGATATCAAAAGAATGGAACCTCTTATCCGTGAGGCAGATATGCTGACTTTCGACCTTTCGGCTATTCAAAGTATTTATTGCCCGGGAGGCCATAGAAGTGAGATATTTGGTTTGACCGGTGAGGAAGCCTGCCAGATTATGTGGTATGCGGGTATGAATGACAAGCTAAGCTCGGCTGGAATCTATGAGTATAACCCTGAAAAAGATACTCCTGATAACCCTACGGCTATGGTTGTCGCTACCATGATATGGTATTTCATTGAAGGCTTTAAAAATAGAAAAGGAGAAAAGGGGTTCCAGACTAATGACTACATGAAATATGTGGTATCATTTGACGCCGAACCCGAATCTATAGTTTTCTACAAAAGTAGACTTTCGGATAAATGGTGGATGGAAGTACCCAATACAACGCATGTAGGAATTTATGATAGACATTATATTGTGCCCTGCGATTATACAGACTATGAATTGGCCACCAAAGGAGAGGTTCCGGAACGATGGATCAATACGTATTCGAAAATGACTTAATAATCAGGCATGATTAGCCATAGAATAGCATAAACCAACAAGCCCGGAAATCCTACAGAACAAATAGAAAGAACTACGTATGCAATTCTTACCAATGTAGGGTCCAGGTCAAAGTAGTTGGCAATACCACCGCATACACCTGCCAGCATTCGGTCTGAGGATCTTGTGAGTCGTCTAGTCATAGTTTTATTATTTGATTACTAATTTATCATACTTTTTGAGAATGGGAAAGGTACTTTCTAAAATTGAAATGATTATTTCAATAGACTGAGTAGCTTAATATGCAGCTTTCCCGTGGGGTCGAAAATGGGTGCTGAATGCTCAATAGCATCCCTGTCAGGATCTGATAGCTGCGACTCAGAATCGAAACCCACTGCATTTGATTGAAATCCGATAGCGATAGCCGCCAATACACCTAACAGAATCAGGAGTATTTTAGAATATCTGGCATCAAATTTTTTCATTACAGTGAGTTTAAATTCTTGAGTAAAGGTTTGAGTTTTTGACCTTGCCAGAATTTTTACAATACTTGTGCCAACTTTTGTAAGTCACTGTTATACAATAAGATACAGGTATTAATGAAGGAAAATCAAAAAAGAGTGTCTCAAATACGGACACTCTTTTAACTAAATGTGATCGATTTGTATCAATTTTTGCCTGCAGCAGTCAGGACAGCATTCCAGACTCTGAATACATTTTTGTTGCATATTTTTTCAATATCTTCTTCCGAATATCCTCTTATCAACAATTCTTCGATAAGCTTAGGGTAGTCTGCAGTGGTCTTAAGACGGGTGGGAAGAGAGTTGCCCACACCATCGTAGTCGGAGCCGAATGCCACATAGTCTATACCTACCAGGTTCTTCACATGATCGATATGATCTGTGGCGTCTTTTACGTCAGCAAAAAAATCGTTGGATTCCATCCATTCATTTTCATATACTGACCATACGGAATCAGATGCGCCAGGATTTTGGGCCATGAATTCCTTCTTTACTTCTTTTAAGGTGTCGTACTTAAGCCGTGATTTATGCAGTAGGAAAGTGGAACCAAAATTGATTTGTATTACACCGTTGTTTGCAGCCAGCTTTCTAATCATGTCATCACTCATATTTCTTTCGAACCCGGGAGTAAATTTCCTTACTGATGAATGAGATGCAATACATGGCACGTTGGTCATAGCCATCACTTGATAGAATGTACTATCAGATACGTGAGAAATATCGACCATGATGCCCTGGGCATTCATTTCCTTCACTACCTCACGTCCGAATGGACTCAATCCATTCCAGGTTCTGGAAGGGTCGTATGATGAATCGCAAATTAAATTGTCTTTTGAATGAGTGAGCGTGACGTATCGAATACCCCTATCGAAGAAATATTTTACATTTTCTAGGTCGTCTTCGATCCCTGACCCATTTTCCATACCCATTGGAAGAGAAACCAATCCATTTTCAAAATTTCTTTGCACATCGCTAGGCCCACTTGCCAAAGCGAAGTGTTTTGGAAATGTAGTTGTAATTTGTTCTACCATGGTGATGAGAGAATCCGCCAAAGCTTTCGATGCTCCTGATTTTTTTTGTAACGATGCGGGAATGTAAATGGACATAAATGGTGCATCCAGACCACCCTCTGAAGCTTTTACGTAGTCAAAATTACCATTGACCAACTCAGATAAATCAGGCAGTTCACCGGATGTCATATGGCCTTCTTCGGCTAGTCTGTAGGGTAAATCTATATGACCATCGGTAATAATAAATTTTTTGGCTAACAGTTCCGCCTGTGCTTTGTAATCGGGAGCAGAAGAAGTCGATTCTTGTGTTTTTTTGCAGCCCGATAGAACTGCAGAGGCTAGGAAGGTGACTAGTACTAATTGTCTCATGGTTTGTTATTTAATATTCGAGTCGGAAATTAGATAATTATGTTGGCTATTGAAAAACAAATTATTCAGCGGTAATGCCGCTTGGCAGCTGATGTCAGTTTATTTCTGACAATTCGAGCCAGCGCATTTCCATTTCATCCAGTTTTTCCACAATTTTTTCAACTTCATTTGACCACTCGGTGAGTTGTACGTGATCTGTCTCTCCAGAATTTAGAAGGTCGGAAAGTTCTTCCTTTCGCGACTCTAGTTTAGGCATCTCCTTTTCAATGGCGTCGAATTCTTGTTTTTCTTTGAAAGTCAGTTTTCGCTTATCCTCTTTTTTGCTTTTGGGTGTTTCTTTTCCTCCGGAATTTTGTTTGGACGGTTTTTGTTTATCGATCGGCTCAAGGCGATAATCAGTATAATTTCCATGAAAATCCCTGATCTGATCACTTTCATCAAGCACAAACAGATGATCTACCAATTTATCCATAAAGTATCTATCGTGCGATACAATCAATAAACACCCGCCAAAGTTGTCGAGGTAATCTTCCAAAATGTTAAGAGTAACAATATCCAGATCATTGGTAGGTTCATCAAGAATTAGGAAGTTAGGATTGGCCATTAGAACTTTAAGTAATTGAAGCCTTCTTTTTTCACCGCCGCTGAGTTTTGAAATGTGAGAATATTGCGATTTTGGAGGAAACAAAAATTGATTTAATAGTTGAGAAGCCGTGACAGTGCTGCCATCTTCCAATGTGATCACTTCGGCTATTTCTTTAATGGCGTCGATCACTGTTTTGGACCCATCTTCCTGAATGGTATCTTGAGTATAGTAGCCGAATGCGGTATTAATTCCTTTGTCAATGGTGCCAGAGTCGGGTGACAAGACGCCAGTAAGGACATTCAAGAACGTGGACTTTCCAGTACCGTTTTTGCCGACAACCCCTACCTTTTCACCACGAGTAAAAATGTGGGAGAATTGTGAGAATATGGGTTTGTCTCCAAATGACTTCGTAACCTTGTTTAGTTCCAGAATCTTCTTGCCCTGTCGTTTGCCGCTGATTTTGATCTCTAGTTCGGACTTACTCAGATTCACATTGGCCTTTTCCTTGGTTTCATAGAAAGCGTCAATACGATACTTTGCTTTTGTCCCTCTTGCCTTGGGCTGTCGGCGCATCCATTCAAGCTCTTTGGATAACAGGTTTTTTGCTTTGTCTTTGGCTTGCTGTTGCCACTCTTCCCGCTCGGATTTCCGTTCCAGGTATTGACTGTAGTTGCCATTATACTTAAAAATCTGTCCCTGATCAATCTCAAGAATTTGGTTACATACTTTATCTAAAAAATACCTATCGTGAGTCACTATCAGGATGGCAAGATTTTGAGAAGATAAATACTCTTCCATCCATTCAATTATATCCAGATCTAAATGGTTGGTAGGCTCATCGAGGATTAGAAAATCTGGCTCGTCCAATAGCGCTTTTGCCAATGCGATTCTCTTCTGCTGGCCTCCGGACATGTCTTGGATGGGTTGAGAAAGATCATTAATACCCAGTTTTCCCAGAATTTCCTTAAGACGGTATTCATAGTCCCAGGCATTAAGACTGTCGATCTTTTCAATCAGCTCTTGTACGCGTAATTGCTCTTTGTCGGAGGGATCTGGTTTTTCGATTAACTTCCAATATTCACTAAGTACCTGGGCTTCAGGGTGAGTGCCTTCTGTTATAGAGTCCAGTACGGTATGAAACCCACTTAAGTCCGGTGCCTGGTCGAGAATGGAAACTTTCAAATCTCTCTGAAAAGAAACCACTCCTTCATCCGGATTCATCTTTTTGGCTACTATGTTGAGCAGCGTGGATTTCCCACAGCCATTCACACCAACTAGCGCTACTTTTTGGCCTTGGTCAATACCAAAGGTAATGTTTTCGAAGAGTTGTTTGTCATTGAAACTCTTGGTGAGTTTTTCTACTGATAAGGCAATCGGAGGCATGTAGTAAGTTTCTTGTAAGTGTGGCTGCAAATATAGAAGCTCCTTAACTTATAATGGATAGAAAAGTAACTGAAGTGAATAGCGGCATGACGGAGATCGATAATTCTAAAAAAATGGTTATTGACAGATTTATCAGCCTTTCCTAAGAATTAAGAATAGTAGGGCCTTATCAGGTTTTAATGATATATGAAGTCTATGTTATTTAATATTTTTATTAGTTCGATTAAAATTTAAATGTATACTTGCGACTGTCTCGTAGTTGATCAGCCTGTTCGAGGCTCTTTAAATAGAATCAGATGGGCTGTGATTCAAGATCGAGCATTAATAGATTTATACTCATCAAATTAAAAAGTAATGAAGAAAACATTAGCAATTATTTTACTCACGTTAAGTGTATCAGCTGTAAGTTATGCACAAGAGTACAAACCGTTTCAGTTGTATATTGGCCTTGGATACGCCATTCCTGATGGTGGAGGAGGAGTTCTTTTTGATATAGAACCTGCCTACCGTATCAACGACCAACTAGCCGTTGGGTTGAGGTATGAAGCTGCTGTGATGGCAAAAAATCTAGGAGGTGGAGTTGAGGCTAGCGCTTCGGGAGTTAGCTCTTATACCTTAAATGGCAGATATTATATTGGAGATAGCAATTTTAGACCTTATGTAGGTGCCGGTTTTGGTATTTACAGCTTAGGTACTGTGGAGGTTGATGGTTCTACGGCATCAGCCGACTTCGGTACAAAGTTTGGGTTTTATCCAAGAATTGGATTTGATGCAGGGCATTTCAATATAAATATTGACTACAACATTATTCCTAAGGAAAACGATGTAAAAAACAGTTATATCGGAATCAGAGTTGGAGCCTTCTTGTTCGGTGGCAAGAACTAAGTAACATAAAATGTAAAAAAGGGCTGATTTTGAGTTCAAAATCAGCCCTTTTTTTTAAAGCTTGTGTTTAGCTCTTCTTCCTGAAAGCCGCTTCAGCAGCCATTTTTATTTCTTCGGCGGCAGAGCTCAGATGTGATTTGATCTCATCCCACTTCCCTTCGTTTTTTTCCTTGAACGACTGATATTCATCGTCTAGCTTACCCTTTTTCTTTTTCAACTCTTTGATTTTTTCCTCAACCTCATCGCGAATATCATCTTTGGCATCCTTGGCCTCTAAGATCAAGTCATCAATTTTTTTACCTAGTTCTTTAAGAATTTTCTCGACTTGTCCTTGTTGGTCTGTGCTCATGGTGGTAATTATTTTATTTAAAATTAATTAATAATACTGAATATTGAATCCAGGGTTTTGCATGTGTCCAAATTATATTTTATCTAAAATTGCATATCTTTTATAAGTACGAACAACTCATCTTCAAATGATCACACCCTATATCGTCGGGATTACAGGCGGAAGTGCTTCTGGAAAAACTTTGCTTTTGAACGAATTGAAAAAATCGTTTAAGGAAACAGATTTATGTGTACTGTCGCAGGACAATTACTATAAACCATTGGCAGAACAGTATGTGGATGATCATGGCATAGAGAATTTTGATATTCCATCTTCCATAGATCATGAGGCATTTGCTCATGACATTGAAAGGCTGAAAAACGGTGAAACCATAGAGGTAAAGGAGTATATGTTCAACAATAGTGACCGGGAGCCAGGGGTATTGATTCATAAACCTGCACCGATTCTAGTCATTGAGGGCATTTTCGTCTTTTATTTTCAGGATGTGGCGGAGAAACTTGATCTAAAAGTATTTGTTGATGCCAGGGACCATCTAATGATCAAGAGAAGGATTTTGCGGGATGCCAAGGAAAGAGGCTACGACTTGGAGGATGTGCTCTATCGCTTCGAAAATCATATCATGCCAGCATACAAAAAATACATCAAACCTTATAAACACGATTCGGATATCATTATTCCAAATAATAACGATTCCTTCAAAAATGGATTGGGCGTGTTAACAGGTTTTCTAAAAAGTAAGATTCAAAAGGGGTAATTTTTGTATTTGATCTTCATAAATTAAAAGTCAGAATTGATGGATCTAATGCAACTCAATTAAGCCATTTGATATGCAGGGGAAAACAAGAAAATGCGTGTTTGTCATTGGCCCGGAAAGTTCTGGGAGTATGCTAATAGCTAAGATCTGCTCCCACGTTCTTGGTATTCAAGCATATGGAAGCTGGGATGGGGCTGGCTGGAGCGACGAAGGCCATCACAAGGTATGTCACCGTTCTTTACCCTATTCTAACCCACCGGTTTTCCCGGATATAGATGCCTGGATTTCCACCAACAAGGACGAGTATAATATTCACTTCGTTCTGACAACAAGAGATCTTATGATTTCTGAAATTTCCAGATTTGATAGGTTTGCTAAGCCCTTAAGACAATCCAAACTAGAATCGGAAAAAGCCAAAGAAATAATGAAGGGTGTAATGAATAAAGATCAAAAATATCTGATTTGGTCTTACGAGACTTTTCTCTTTCTTGGGCTTGACTATCTTCAGTTGCTCTACCAATTTTTAGATGTGAAGTCTGATTTTATTCCTGACCTTGTCGATGGAAATAGAAGTAAAATTGTAAAAATCGGATTCGGTAGGAAAGTGAGACATTTTTTGCGTCGCATCTATAAGCTTATTAGCTAAACTCTTTTGGTAGTTCTAAATAATCTTTTACAGGTGTTGACGAGCGCGATCTTACCCATATGCTTTGTTATTGAGTAAAGTCATGTTTTGATCTGACCTAGCCCATTCGTTTGCTCGAATCCATGGTCTAATTTGATGCAACAATAAATAGAGGTCAAATTATGAAAAGAAGAGAGCATATATCCGCAATTATGACTAGGGATGTTTTGACAATCGATGTAAATCAATCCCTGCATGAAGTAAATGAAATTTTAGCAAAGAATCACATTCGCCATTTACCAGTGGTTTCAGGGGAAGAATTAGTGGGTATCATTAGCCAAACTGACATTCTTAGGATTAGTTTTGGAAATACCTTTGGAGCGGGACAAGAAGATGCAGATGAAGCTATTTTTGACATGTTATCCATAAATCAGGTCATGAAGCACGAACCAATGATTATTGGACAGAATCAAACCATTCGGGAAGCTGCTCAGATATTTACTGAACAAGAGTTTCATGCGCTGCCAGTTTTGGATGGAGATAAAATTGTAGGGATTGTGACCACTACTGATATCATCAAGTATTTCCTTGAGGCATATTAAAAGGCCAGCGTAAAATATACACTGGCCTTTTTATTGAGTGATACTCAATTTATTTCGTAAACGCTCTAATTGTCTTCTCAATAATATCACAGCAATCGTGTAACTGCTCTTCAGTCATTACCAAAGGCGGAGCAAATCGAATGATATTGCCGTGAGTAGGTTTGGCCAATAAGCCATTTTCTTTCAACGCCACACAAATATCCCACGCAGTTGAGCTGTCAGGGGTGTCGTTGATAATGATGGCATTAAGAAGACCTTTACCCCTTACTAGTGTAACCATGTCTGTCGTTTCGATGAATCTATTCATACGATCTCTGAATATTTCACCTAATCGCTGAGAATTCTCTGCTAATTTTTCTTCTTTCACCACGTCAAGTGCCGCCATGGCTACTTTCGCAGCAATGGGATTACCACCGAAGGTAGATCCATGCTGACCTGGCTTGATCACATCCATGATACGATTGTCGGCCATTACAGCAGATACAGGATATACGCCACCCGAAAGTGCCTTACCCATGATCACCATATCCGGCTTCACGTTTTCGTGATCTACAGCTAATATTTTTCCAGTTCTTGCAATACCCGTTTGGACTTCATCCGCAATAAACAAAGCATTGGCTGCCGTACAAGCTTCTTTGGCTGCGGTTAAATATCCTTCGTCCGGAACGAAAACGCCAGCTTCACCTTGAATAGGCTCTACTAAGAAACCAGCTACATTAGGGTCTTTCAACGCTTCCTTCAGAGCATCAATGTCATTGTGAGGGATTTTGATAAATCCACCTGTGTATGGGCCGAAATTCTTTTGTGCGTCTGGATCATTAGAGAACGAAATGATCGTAGTGGTACGTCCGTGGAAATTGTCTTCAGCCACGATGATCTTGGCTTCGTTTTCTGGTGTGCCTTTTACTTCATAAGCCCATTTTCTACAAAGCTTGATAGCCGTCTCTACAGCTTCAGCACCTGTATTCATTGGTAAAATCTTGTCGAAGCCAAAAAATTCAGACATGTACTTTTCATACTCACCGAGTGAGTCGTTGTAAAATGCACGAGACGTCAAAGTCAATGTTTGAGCTTGCTCAGTAAGTGCACCTACGATTTTCGGATGACAATGTCCTTGGTTTACTGCTGAGTATGCAGAAAGGAAATCATAGTATTTTTTACCTTCCAAATCCCATACATGTACGCCCTCTCCACGCGATAGTACTACCGGAAGTGGATGGTAGTTGTGTGCGCCGTACTTATCTTCTAAGGCAATCGCCTGCTCGCTAGTTAGTTCTTTCACCATGATCGTATATTTTGGGTTGTTCAAACAAAAATGAGTTCTTTGTGAAGAACTCATTAATTTCGCTCAAAATTACGAAAAGCATTCCGAATAACACAAACGAAACCCTTTTTGCTTTGAGCGATAAAAACGATAACAGAGAGTCAAATGCTAATAAATCTGAAGACTTCTACTTCAATGAGCAAGGATTGATGGTGTTTACCAGTGTCTATCATCTCAAAAGAGGGTATTGTTGTAAAAATGGATGCAAGCACTGTCCCTTTGGCTTTAAGCAATGAAACAGTGAATTAATAAAACAATGAATTAATGAAACGGTGAATCATTAAAATCTTTAAACCTTAAATCATTTACCCAATGAGCAACGACGTAAGAAATCTCGAACCCAAAGAAATGTGGAATTGCTTTGCTGATCTGAATGCAGTCCCCAGGCCGTCTAAAAAGGAAGAACGCGTCATTGAATTTGTCAAAAATTTTGGTGAAAGCCTGAACCTTGAGACCTACGTCGATGACGTAGGAAATATCATTATAAAGAAACCGGCCACTCCTGGTATGGAAGGCAGAAAGACGGTTACCATTCAAAGCCATATTGATATGGTGCATCAGAAGAATGCCGACACTGTGTTTGATTTCGATACCCAAGGTATTGAAATGTATGTAGACAGAGATTGGGTGAAAGCCAAAGGCACAACTCTTGGCGCGGACAACGGAATTGGCGCGGCTTCTATTATGGCCTTATTGGCTTCTAAGGATATTGCGCACCCGGCGATTGAGGGCTTGTTTACCATAGATGAAGAAACAGGTATGACAGGGGCTATGGGTTTGAAAGGTGGCCTGCTAGACGGAGAGATCATGCTCAATTTGGACACTGAAGATGATCATGAATTGACAATAGGCTGTGCCGGTGGAGTGGACGTGACCGGAGAAGGCACTTATGAACAAGAAGCCACGACGGGCGACCGAGTTGGATTAGAGGTAAAAATCAAAGGCCTATCAGGAGGGCATTCTGGAATGGAAATACACCTCGGCAAGGGGAATGCAAATAAATTGATGAATCGATTACTTTATGCACTTGATTCGGAGTTTGATATTCGAATGGCCAGCATTGACGGAGGTGGACTAAGAAATGCCATTCCGCGTGAATCAATCTCCACGCTCTCAATATTGGCTTCAGAAAAAGAAGCAGTAGAAGAAGAAATTATCGGGCTTGCAGAAATGATTATCGAAGAGCATGACACCACAGACCCGGAATTGGAAGTGCTTATCGAATCTATTGATGCACCAAAAAAAGTAATGAACCAAGACTTCCAATATAAGTTGCTAAGGGCGGTGTATGCCTTACCCAATGGAATTTATAGAATGAGTCCGGATATGGAAGGGCTTGTACAAACTTCTAATAATGTAGCCAGAGTTTTAGTGGCAGGAGGATCATACACCATGCAATGCTTGACCAGGAGTTCTGTTGACACTGAAAAAGTAGATTTAGCGCTACAAATTCAGGCAATTATGGAGTTGCTTGGCGCAAATATTAGCCTTGATGGCAATTACCCGGGTTGGGCACCAAAACCAGAAGCTGATATTGTAAAGCTCATGGACAAGTTGTACGAAACACAATTTGGCCAAAAGGCTGATGTCAGTGCTTGTCACGCAGGGTTGGAGTGTGGTATCTTAGGAACTAATTATCCGGACATGGAAATGATCAGTTTCGGACCCAATATCAGAGGAGCACATTCTCCTGATGAAAAAGTCCAGATCAGCTCGGTGCAGAAGTACTGGCCATTTTTGCTAGAGACTTTGAAGAATATTCCAGAGAGAGGGTAAAAGGGGGGTGCTCCTTTCAAAATGGCACTTCCAAAGTTCAAAGCTTTGGAAGTGTTTATTGTTTGATTGAATGGCATCGAACTTTTTAAAATCTTGTGCTGTTAAAGACTTTTATTATTTTAGGGAAAACTAAAAAGCATTGCTATGGATCCGTTTGAATATGTCATTGTCTTAATTTCTTTGATTTTGGGCATGGGTATCGCTCAGCTGTTGAATGGCCTTGCAGATATGCTCGCTCAGTATAAGAAGGTTAAATTTAGCACAGCCCATACGATTTATATTCTAATTATTTTTTTAGTATTTATTCAGGATTGGTGGTATAGTTATCAATACTCTAAGCAGATCAATGCATGGACGCTGCCAATCGTAATGGCTTTATTGAGTTTCCCGATATTCTTGTATCTCCTAGCTCGGTTTTTGTTCCCAACTGGCTCTAGGAGCCAAGAAACAGACATGGTGACATATTTTTCGGAGAACTGGCGCTGGCTTTACTCATTCTTTGTTTCCACAATTGTTATTAGCATTCTACAGAATGTTTATATCTCCGGACTCACATGGAAAGAAAATATGCCTCACTTTTGTTATATGGGGGTTTATTTGATTTTTATTGTAGGGAATTTTAAAAATATGCGCTACCATAATGTATTTATGATTCTGCAATTAATCCAATGGATAGTGCTTTTTGCTGTAGACAAGAATATGCTCCACTGAGCTATTAAGAAACAATCCTCAGCTTCGCGAAGCTCAACAACAAAGTCTTATCACCGGCTTTTTCAAAGGAGATATGTGCTTTTTTATTGGCGCCTTGTACATCAATCTCTGTCACCTCTCCAAAACCGAATTTTGGATGCTCCACTTTGTTGCCAATGGCCAATTTTGAAGTATCACTCGGACGGAAGTTGGCTGATGGCTTGTGAATAAGTTGATTTGGAGGAGGCTTGGGAGCCGTTCGCTGCACATTGCTGATAAAGGTTTTTGCATATTGATCTCCCGGGGATGGGGTGCTACTCATCTTCTGATTGAACTTGATAAAATCCTTGTCGATTTCTTCCAAGAATCTGCTCGGCTCACAGGTTTTTAAGCGACCAAATCGGTAACGAGTCAGGGCATAGCTCAGATAGAGCTTGGTTTCTGCTCTGGTGATGGCGACATAGAACAGTCGTCTCTCCTCTTCCAAATCCTGCCTGGAACTAATCATCATTTGAGAAGGGAATAGATCCTCTTCCATACCTACGATAAAAACATTTTTGAATTCCAGGCCCTTGGCCATATGAATGGTCATCATGGTTACAAAATCTTTGTCTCCATCCTTGTCCTTGTTGTCAGCATCAGTCAGCAAGGCAATTTCCTGCAAAAACGCCGACATACTTTTGTCTTCGTTTTCAGGGTTGTCGACAAATTCTTTGATCCCATTCAGTAGCTCCTGTACGTTTTCGTAGCGATTACGACCCTCAATAGTCTTGTCGTCGTAGAGCTCCTTCATCAAGCCAGAGTTCTTGGCAATGTGCGAGGCAGCCTCGAAAGCATCTTTCTTTTCAATGGCAAGCTTGAAGCTTTTGATAGTTGTAACAAATCCGTCAATGGCTGAAGCCGTTCTGCCAGAGATTACATTTTTGGCATTTTCGAGCACGGTCCACAGATCAGTATTTTGTTCAGCAGCTTCCACGAAAAGCTTATCAACTGAAGCTGCTCCGATTCCTCGTTTGGGTAGATTGATAATTCGGCGCAGGGCCTGCTCATCATTTTGGTTAACTGAATATCGGATGTAACCGAGGAGGTCTTTGATTTCTTTCCTTTGGTAGAAAGACAGGCCGCCCACGATCTGGTACTTGATGTTGTTTCTTCGGAGGGCCTCCTCCATCGCTCTCGACTGGCTGTTGGTTCGGTAAAGAATGGCGAAGTCTGAATTCTTGTACTGGTTATTGGCCTTGGATTCAAAAATGGCGGAGGCTACTAACTTACCTTCTTCATTGTCTGTGGTCGCCTTGATCAGTTCGATTAGGTCGCCCTCGTTATTGTCAGTCCAAACACTTTTCCGTAACTGATTTTTGTTTTTGGTTATTACAGAATTGGCGGCATTCACAATCGTTTTGGAAGAACGATAGTTCTGTTCTAGTTTGATTACTTTCAGTTCAGGATAATCCTTTTCAAAATTGAGAATGTTTTGAATATCCGCCCCGCGGAAGGCGTAAATACTCTGCGCATCGTCTCCTACGATACATATGTTTCTTCGGACGGCGGCTAGTTTTTTTGTTATCACATATTGTGAAATGTTGGTATCCTGAAACTCGTCGACCATTACATAGTGATAGCGTTGTTGGTATTTGTTGAGTACATCTATGTGATCCCGAAAAAGAACATTGGTATTGAAAAGTAAATCATCGAAGTCCATAGCATCCGCCTTGAAGCAACGGGTGGCATACTCTCTATAAATCTTTCCCATTTCCGGCTTGCCGTTTTCAGTATCATCTGCCAGATAGATAGGATTATTGTTGTATTCCTGCCAGGAGACCAGGCGGTTTTTGGCGCTCGAGATTCGGTTGAAAACCACGTTGGGCTTATAGACCTTGTCGTCCAGGCCAAAAGATTTGACAATTTGTTTGATCAGGGATTTTGAATCATCTGCATCGTAGATTGTAAAGTGACTGGGATATCCCAGTCTATCTGCCTCTGAGCGAAGAATTCTTGAGAATACAGAGTGAAAGGTCCCCATCCAAAGATTACGAGCATCGTTACCTACCACATCCTCTATCCGCTGACGCATTTCTTTGGCGGCCTTATTGGTAAAGGTGAGTGACAAAATATTGAATGGATCAACCTTGTGTTGTTTAATTAAATGAGCGATTCTGTAGGTAAGTACTCGTGTTTTTCCTGAGCCGGCTCCGGCAATGATCATGGAAGGTCCATCTACATTTTCTACTGCCTCCCGCTGTGGAGGGTTCAGTGCATTCAAATAGTCTAAATCCGCATTTTCCAACATGGTTGCAATTTACGCACTCGGAGATTATTTTGAGACATCCATGGTCAGAAATGGAACGCTTATTACCCAATCTGCGTATTTTCATTTTCTATCTATTATCCATAGCTTAGCGATCGTTCAATCGCAACCGAACTAAAACTGAATTACATGGAAAAGCAAGGGAGTTTTAAATCATTGATACCACTGATGGTATTTATTTTTTCTTTTTTGGGAATTGGTATTTTACTAGATGATTTTTATGCGCTTCCTGCTCCCATTGCAGTCATACTGGGTATCATGGTGGCCTTTGTTTTGTTTGGCGACAGCCTACAGGAAAAAACCAAGCAACTGGTGGATGGCTGTGGCGATTCGAAGGTTATGACCATGGGCATCATTTATTTATTAGCTGGAGCGTTTGCCACTGTATCTAAAGAAATGGGTGCGGTGGACTCGGTGGTCAATTTTGGTTTGGACTTTATCTCGGTGCGGTACCTACCGGTCGGCGTGTTTCTGATAGCCAGTTTTTTGTCTATTGCTACTGGTACGTCAGTGGGGTCGATTGTAGCCTTGGGGCCCATTGTTGTCGGACTGGCGGATAGGTCAGGCACTTCATTGGCTTTAATGTCTGCCACATTGCTTAGCGGCGCCATGTTCGGAGACAACCTTTCCATTATATCAGACACCACAATTGCAGCGACGCAGTCATTGGGTGTAAAGATGAAGGATAAGTTCAGGGCTAATGTTTACATCGCTTTGCCTGCAGCCATTGTGACAGTTGTACTGCTTTTGGTTTTTGGTTTGACCAAAGACTTGTCTGGGGTAGAAGCACTGACAGAAACTGGTAATTATGAATTGGTGAAAATTATTCCTTACCTCTTGGTTATCATTTTGGCTGTGATGGGCGTACCGGTATTTCATGTGTTGATCATTGGAATTATAGTGAGTGGCTTTATGGGGATGTCTTACGATCATTTCACTTTAATGGGGTTTGCTAAAACCACCTACTTAGGATTTGAAAGTATGACAGAGGTTTTTTTACTTGCTCTATTTAGCGGTGGACTGGCAGCGATGACGGCGCATGACGGAGGAATCAATTATACCCTGCGAAAAGTAAAAGAATGGGTGAAAGGTAAGAGATCTGCTCAGTTTGGATTGGGGGCTTTGATTGGGATCACCAATTTGGCTATAGCTAATAATACGGTTACACTCTTAATCACAGGCGATATTTCCAAAGAGATTAGCGAAAGCTATGAAGTGGATAAAAGAAAGGCCGCTGCCCTCATAGATATATTTTCTTGTATTGTACAGGGTTTGTTGCCCTATGGAGCGCAGGTTTTGATTTTGTTGAGATTTACAGATGGCCGTTTGAATTTCTTTGATCTGGCGGGAAATGTCTGGTATCTGTATTTGCTC
Source organism: Reichenbachiella sp. (assembly GCF_039944555.1). Taxonomy (GTDB): domain Bacteria; phylum Bacteroidota; class Bacteroidia; order Cytophagales; family Cyclobacteriaceae; genus Reichenbachiella. The sequence continues at coordinate 741,352 of NZ_JBDUYN010000004.1, forward strand.
CTGGTATTTGCTATCCTCGCAATTATGCTCAAGCCCTGGGACAAGAAAATTTCTTCAATGGCAGAATAATTTAGAAGTATGAACATAAGACACGCAAGAGAAGAAGAAGCTCAAAGCATAATTGATTTTCAAATTGATATGGCTAGGGAAACCGAGGATGTGGATTTAGATAGGAATCTCATCACTCCAGGAGTGAAAGCTGTGTTTAGTGACGAATCCAAAGGCTGGTATTTTGTGGCTGAAATCGATGGACAAATAGCAGGCAGTTTGCTAATAACCTTCGAATGGAGCGATTGGCGTAATGCCATGATCTTATGGATTCAATCCGTCTTTGTAGGCAAGGAATTTCGGGGCAGGGGAGTTTACCGGGCCTTGTATGAGCACATTCAAAGTATTGTGAACAATTCTGATGAATATGTTGGTATTCGGCTCTATGTAGACAAAACCAATACAGATGCCTTGAAAGTCTATCAGAAGCTTGGAATGGACAGCGAACACTATGGCATGTGCGAGTGGATAAAGTCCTGAGTTATTTAATTCCGTCGAACACTACTTCCGGTATTGTGCTCCAAAGTTGGTCTCTTTGCTCCTTCGCCTTCAATAGCGCAGCCTTTCCTGCTTGAGAGACTTCGAAGAATCGTTTTCTGCGACCCCCACGAGCCCTGGTGGCTTCGCCTAACCTAGATACTATCAAGTCCTTATCTTCCAGTCGGTTTAGCACCGAATGAACCACACCAAGCTTAACTTTTCGACTGGTTACCCTCTCTATTTCGTCACAGATAAGAACGCTATAGGCCTGATCGATCTGCGAAGCTATGGTCAGCAAGACCAGTTCTTCAAATTCACCAATGTTTGTTCCTTTCATGATTCTACAAGTTTAAAGAAGTACCCGGAAAGCTTGCTTTCCGGGTACAATATTTTATTCATTTCTTAATGTATCAGCCGGATTTGTTTGAGCCGCCCGGTAAGTCTGAAAACCAATCATAATCAAACCAATAAAAAACACAACCATTAATCCGCCAAGCACATCCCAAATGGTCATTGGAGTGAGGTAAGCAAATTCCGGAAGAATTACTTCATTCACCAAAAAATAGGTAAATGGGGCAGCAATAAGACTGGCAATGATCAACAACCACACATACCCTTTAGATAGGAGATACACTAGCTTGAAGGCCGTTGCTCCCATCACCTTCCGAATACTGATTTCTTTGATTTTGGTTTCTACAGCATACACGCTCATGCCGAATAAACCCATAGCTGCTATTGAAATAGCCAGGAAGGCTAAAAAACCAACAATTTTGATCAGCATACCGAAAACCATGTAGGTTTGTTCAATGTGATCGTCATAGAATGTGGCTGAAAATGGGTGCAATTCGTCAATTTTTCTCCATTCGGCTTCTAATTTTTCTATAGTCGACAGATAATCCTTTGATTCAATGACTAGATTGAGGTATTCGTATTCCTCCGGATTGTACCTAAAGGCATATGGTTCAATTGGTGCGTCGAGGGTCGAGTGATTAAAATCTGCCACCACTCCTATTATGGAAAGCATTTTACCGTCAAACTTTGCTTTTTCCCCTAATGCTTTTAGCGGCTCTCCGACATTAAATCTATCAAGGAATGTTTTGTTGACAATGACGTATTGTTCCTCTGCACTGTCAGGTCGCATTCTAAAGTTCTCGCCTGAAATTAATTGAAAATGATGGTTGGACAGATAATTTTCATCAATATAGTTTGTGTGCACCAGCGCTGAATCTGTGGGATCTTTGTACTTGCCATGCGTCATGTGAATGTTGTTTGAATGAATCACATTCCTACATCGCGATACGGCCTTTACATCCGGAACAGTACTAAGTGCTGAACCCATTAGTTTATGGTTATTACCTTGTAACTCTACATTCAGAATTTGTGCTGTTGAAAACCCTAGGTCGTAGTTTGTTGCATGTAAGTATTGTTTATTGAGTATGATAGTGGTAAGAATAAGAATGGTGGAGATGGTAAATTGAGAAATGAGTAGGACTTTTCTAAGTGTCATACCGGCAAATAGTTTTACACTTGATGTACTTCTCAGAACTTTTACGGCCTGAAATTTAGATAGTGTTGCTGCCGGAACTAAACTGGCGATTACTCCGGCAAAAAGGGCAAATAGGATAAAGAAAATGATTACTGTACCGCTGATCGGAAGGCTTAGACCATCACCATCTAACATTACAAGGAATTGTCCCCTCAAGGGTATATAAAGAATGCCAGATACCACCAGTGCTAATAGTGCTATAATTACTGATTCCACCACAAATTGAGCAAATATATTCCCTCGGGAAGCTCCAATTACTCTTCTGATACCTACTTCTGTTGTTCTTCGGAGAGACCTTGCGATCGAGAGATTGGTATAGTTGAAACAAGCAGTAAGCAATATGATGAGAGGCAGGATAGCAAAAATAACGGCTGCCATGGCTGGTACAGTTGGTCCGATTTGATTGCTGAGTGGTGAACCGTTGAAAATCTCATGAAGCGGCTGTAGCCTTGAGGTTATGGCCAGTGGGTCGATGAGCTTATTCTCACTTTCAGAAATCTGATTTAGTGTTTTAGTAATTCGCCCATGATCAGATTCGGTCGGAATTGTCATGTAGATATATGTCCTCCACATATTGGTTGATTTTGACCAATCTGGATCATCTCTTGATTGATTGACAAGTGTCGTCATAGAGGCAAGTGCTTCAAAGGTGAAGTGAGAATTTTTTGGTGGATCTTCGGCTATGCCTTTAATCAGAAATTCTGTATCATCTACCTCTATAATTTTACCCATTGCCTCTCCGGCGCCGAATAATTTTTTGGAGAGAGTTTCGCTTAAAACTATGCTATTAGGTTCTGACAAGGCTGTATTCTTGTCTCCCTGAATTAATGGAAATGTGAAGACGTTGAAGAAATCTTTAGAAGCCCAAAGACCAGACACAACAAGTTTTTTTCCTTCAGCATCTGCATCTCCACCGAACCCACGATGCAGCGTTGTTTTGTATTCATAGCCATCTACGTCTTCCAATTTTTGGCTCATGAAGTAGGAAGTAGATGCCATTTTCAATTCTTCTCCTTTTGCATCGACACGTGTGTTAATCACACGATAAATTTGCCCCCCTTTCGTATGAAAATCGTCGAATCCGAGACTTTCTACAATCATGGTGATCACAACCAGACCTACGGACATGCTAATGGCTAGCCCAACGATATTGATTATCGAAAACAGTTTGTTTCTCGCAAGGCTTCTTACTGAAGTCTTGAAATAATTTTTGAATAACATAAAACCATTCATCTTGTATTTGTTTTTGAGTTTTTTAAAAGTGTATGACCTAAAAAATTTGAATACATCTATGATAAAAATGAGATTGGCCATTCGAGGACCTTTCTCCAGATTTCGATCATAATATTCATATAAGTCCCCCTGAAGGTCTTCGAGTAAATCTTCTCGGCAATACCATTCAAGCAGCCTATTGGCCCATTTTGGAGGATGATTTGTAGATGTATCTGGATTCAAATCTATTTATTCATTAAATGTATGAAAAATAAGACGTTAGATGGATAGTTCCGGTTTCATTTATTCATTATTTGTATGTAAAATATAGAAATATTGATTTTCAACCACAGAGATGGTAGAAATGAAGAACAATTCTGAATAAATTTATGTTGAATTGATAATCCTGTGACAGTTCTGTGATGTTTGAACAGTAATATTGGATTCAAATTCGATTGAAATGAAATACTTGCGATACATTTTTTGGACACTTCTGACCGTAATTACCGGATGCAGTGTTGTGGTAGAAGAGGGCAATGACGCCTCCGAATCCAATACAATAACTTTTGAAAATGTTTTTCCTAATAGTCTAATTGATGCCAATACTTACTTGCTGGGGGGCGGAAACAGAACCTGGACCACTGTGGCTTTTACTATCGAGGGGGTTAATGGTTTTCAAAATTGCAGACTCGATGATGAAATTCGACTTAATGAAGACAACACCTATGCGTATGACGGAGGGACGATGCTTTGCGGTGCGGAGGATAATCAAAAAATTAAATCAGGTACATGGGAGATCGATGCGCCTTCGCGAACTTTGACCTTTGATAAAGGACTGGATCACGAATCAATCATGTATATCGAGAGCCTGACCAGTGAAGAGATTGTTGTTAGCTCGCACTATTACAGTTGGAAAGTGGTAGGGAAATTCACCCACGACTAATATTTCTAGTTATATGAAAAAGATATTTATCATAGGCCTGGTCTTGTTGACCGGACAGCACCTTTTTGGACAATCAAGTCTACAACAATATACTCCGTCGGTTTTGTTGAGCAAAGGCCAAATGGAATTCAAATTGTTCAATAATTTATATACGCAGACCAAAGTTCGGGACGAGAACGGGAATAGTATTGAACTTGGCGAACGGCAATCCTTTTTGAATCACCAATTCAGGTATTTATATGGCTTATCAAATAACCAACGTCTTAATGTGGGAATCGAAGCAAACCTTACCACCGCTTGGTACGGATCGGAATCAACCAGTTCACTCCTATCTTCTATCGGCCCCACTGTCAAATTCGTACCCATTGAGCATCGTGGAAATTTTAGCATACAAAGCACGTTTCTTTTTCCTATGAACGGCAGCGAGCTGGAAAACCCAAGATTTATTAACCATAACCGTTACACCTGGTGGACGCAATTTTTTTATGACCATTCTCTTAACGCCAAGTGGAACCTGTTTTTTGAAGCAGATGTACTGTATAGATTCAAAGTGGAGGATATTCAAAATGATTTTTTTAGAGTTCCTATAAGTGCCATCGTCAGTTTCTTTCCGTCGAATAAGCTCACACTTTATGGTAATATCCAGCATGCGGCAGCTTATGGTAAGTTAACGACCGTCGAGGATGCGGAATTTGGCAGAATTAGATGGTACACGCAGCTAGGAGTAGGCGCTAAGTATCTTATCCTGAACAATCTGGAATTGGAACTGTCCTATGCCAATTTTCTATGGTCTAAGCGCGATGGAGCAGGTCAGGTCTTTAATTTTGGTTTGAGAATTTTAAGATGATGGATTTGGTTACCTGCTGATAAATTTCAAGCAGTTCTGGCTTGTCTTTTAGCATCAATAGGTGTTTTTCAATCGTCTTGCCATCTCCCCTTTTGGCTGGTCCTGTGAGCGCCGCGTCGGGGCCTTGATTAAAAGCATTTTGGATGGATTGTTCCAAAAGCGGTTTCAAAATATGAAGATCCAAATTGGAATTGCTCAAAATATCCTCTGCGGCAGCCAGCATCCTGTTGGTAAAATTACTTGCGAACACTGCTGCCACATGCAGCCGCTGTCTATCCGATTCAGAAACTTCATGTACTTGTTTGCTGATGGCCTGACCCATTGTGTTTAGGATAGCTAATGCTTCTGAATTTCCGCCTTCAATCAAAATTGGAATTTTTTGAAAATCTATTTTGGAGTCAGCTACAAATGTCTGTAAAGGGTAGAAGATTCCGAAGGAGGAACCTGCGCCCGACAAGGTTTGCATCGATACCGTTCCAGATGTATGAAACAGATAGGAATCGGCACGAACCTTTATGTTTTGTGCGATAGCATTGATGGCATCATCATTTACAGCCACGATAAAAATGCCGGATTGACTAGATGAAAAGTCCAAAGAATCCGTAGGCTTTGCTTTGGGAATATTCACAACCAACTTCTCAGCGCGTTCAAGTGTTCGGCTATAAACTTCATTGATGCAGATACTATTTGACTGTAAGGCGTGAGCCAAACTGGTTGCCACTCTTCCGGATCCAATTATTGATACACCCTGGTTTAGAACCGCTGTCATATCGAAATGATTATCTTTAGTAACTAAAGCGAATCTATGCAAAATTGCTCACTCGATCAGTGGTATGGGTCTGCCAAGACTTTTACATGGTACGAACATTTGATCATCTACAAAGAGTGTCTATCAGACAATGAGACATTACTACTTATTCATGGTTTTCCTACCGCTTCTTATGATTGGTGGAAAATTTGGGAACCACTGTCCAATAAATTTTCGTTGCTGGCGCCAGACATGTTGGGATTTGGGTACTCTGCCAAACCTTCTGGGTTTCCCTATTCAATTATGAAACAGGCAGATTTGATACTTGATTTGCTAAAGGAGAAAGGAATTAATAAATTTCATATATTGGCTCATGACTACGGTGATACAGTCGCACAAGAAATTTTAGCAAGGGCCACTAAGGATAATAGATTAAACATAAAATCAGTGTGCCTGTTGAATGGAGGTATTTTTCCCGAAGCACATCATCCATTAATGATTCAAAAGCTGCTGATGAGCCCAATTGGCTTTGTGCTGAGCAGGTTGCTGAACAGGCAAAAATTTGAAAAATCCTTTTCAAGGATTTTCGGTGCTCAAACTCAATTGAGTAAGGAAGAGTTGGCTATCTATTGGAATTTGGTATCCAGAGAAAACGGACACCACATTGCACATAAAATCATTCGATACATGCAGGAAAGGGTCGTGAATCGTAAACGATGGGTAGGAGCTCTAAAGGATTATCCAGGTAAACGTGGTTTGATCAATGGGCCTGAAGATCCCATTTCTGGTCGTGTCATGGTTCGTAGATACCAGGAGATTATATCAAAAGAAAATATTTGGCTTCTTGAAGGAATAGGACATTATCCACAAGTAGAGGCTCCTGGTGAATTGCTGGAGAGGTATATTGAATTTTTGCAATAAAAAAACCCTTCCGTTTAAGAACAGAAGGGCTTTTGTCAAAGAATTTATTTTCTATTCTTTCTCTTTGTTGAAATCAATTACAATCGGCGTAGCAATAAACAGTGAAGAATAAGTACCGATCAAGATACCTATGATCAGTGCGAAAGAAAACCCTTTCAACACTGCTCCTCCAAAGAAGAAAAGAACAATCACAACAATTAAAGTTGTAATAGACGTAATCATGGTTCTGTTAATTGTGCTGTTCAAAGATTCGTTGAATACAGCTTTCATTTCACCGCCAGTTTTAATATCAAGATTTTCTCTAACTCTATCAAATACCACCACGGTATCATTGATTGAATAACCAATAATGGTCAACATCGCTGCAATGAATACTTGATCTACTTCAAAGGAAATCCCGAGTAGGTTAGCAATAGCAAAGGCAGAAAGCACAAATAGGGTATCGTGGAATAGAGCGATGATTGCACCCAGCCCAAATTGCCATTTTCTAAACCTAACCAAAATGTATAAGAAGATAACGATCAATGCAAAAACAACAGATCGAGTGGAGGCACTCTTGATGTCATCGGCAATAGTTGCTCCTACTTTAGAAGAGCTAGCGATTGTAAAATCCCCCGTGTCAGCCTTGGTGTCGTCTTGTACATAGTTCAATCCGGTGAATTCCGATACTCCACTCACTAGGGCAGTTTTCACGTTGGAGTCTGCCTCATCAGATTCGTCATTGATTAAATAACTGGTGGTCACTTTTAGCACGTTGGATGCACCGTAAGTTTTCACCTCTACACCCTGATTGTTGAATGAGGAAGCCAAAGCCACTTTGAGTGCGGATGATTCCACAGGTTTGTCGAAAGACACCACATAAGATCTACCACCAGTAAAATCAACTCCATAGGTCAACCCTTTGGCAACCATAGCAACAATTCCAATTGAGATAAATATGGTTGAGAATAAGTAAGCAAATTTTCTCTTCGAAATAAAGTCGAAATTCATTTGAGACAATAGGTTTTTAGAAAATCCTGTTGCGAATGAAATCTTGCTTTGATCTCCTTTTTTGCTCATCCATTCTACGACCACTCTTGTAATGAATACTGCCGAGAAGAATGAACAGGCGATACCCACCATCAAGGTAATTGCAAATCCTTTTACTGGACCTTGACCCAATGTGTAAAGAATAATACCAACCAAGAAAGTAGTTACGTTCGCATCTACAATAGAAGAGTATGCTTTTCTATACCCGGAAGAAATGGCCTGTTTTATACCTGCACCATTTTTTAGTTCTTCCTTGATTCTTTCGAAAATCAGTACGTTGGCATCAATAGACATACCAATAGTCAATACAATACCTGCAATACCAGGCAGAGTCAATGCTGCGCTCAACTGAGCCAAAATTCCTAATATGAAGAATACATTGAAGAATAGAGCCAGGTTAGCAATCATGCCTCCTTTAGAGTAGTAGGCGATCATGAACAGAATCACAATAGCTAAACCTGCGAAGATGGATAGCATGCCCTGATCCTGAGCAACCTTACCCAAGGTTGGCCCTATGACCACATCTTCTACAATGGTGGTAGGAGCAGGAAGACTACCTGCTTTCAAAATGTTTGCTAAATCCTTAGCTTCTTCTAATGTGAAGTTCCCAGTTATCTGCGAACTACCGTTTGGAATTTCACCTTGCACATTTGGAGCAGAGTAGACATAATTGTCGAGTACGATAGCAATTCTTCTGTTCACATTTGAGCCAGTGAGTTTTTTCCACTTCTTGGCACCCGTTGCATTCATGTTCATGCTGATGGCAGGCGCGGTTCTTTGGTCTAAATCTTGTCTTGCATCAACAATTACTTCGCCACTTAGTGGCGCCTTACCACCTCTGCTTGATTTGATGGCATATAGTTCAAGGAATTCATCCTGGCTCAACTCGTCCTGATTTTTGATTGGCTTCACCAACCACATAAACTTGATAGTTGCTGGAATGACTTGCTGAACTTTTGGATTCTTTAGCATTCTGTTGATCCTTGCAGTGTCTTTCAAATCATACACCAGACCATATTGTGCTTTCAAAAGACTAAACAAAGGAGAAACCTGAGAGTTGAAGGTAGAATCAACAGCAGTGCTGTCATTTTCTAATTGTGCTTCCAGATCATCGGTACTGAGAGAATCTTCTTGGCTGTCATCTGATAATAAGTCTCCTAAATCATCGGATGACTCAGTAACTTCAGCTTCCTCACCAGAAATTTCAGGCAATTCAACCTTCATTTCTTTTACCATTACATCATTCATAGCTTGCAGCGTTGGGAATATCTCCTGCATTTCATGAACTTCCCAAAATTCTAACTTGGCCACCCCTTGCAGTAGTTTTCTAACCCTTTCAGGATTATCTACACCAGGCAATTCAATTTGAATTCTGCCAGTACCTTGTAGTCTTTGAATGTTTGGCTGAGAGGTTCCAAATCTGTCAATTCTTGTTCTTAGAATATTGAAAGACCGTTCGATAGCACCATCTACTTCAGTATTGATCAAATCCATAACCTCTGCATCAGTTGTACTTAAACTGATTCTTCCTCTGTTGGCTGCAGTGGCGAACACACTCGCTAAAGACTGGTTAGGAGCGATTTCCTGGTAGGCATTATAAAACTCAGTAACGAAGTCTAGTTGAGTACCTTTTACACGCTGTCTGGCCATGTCCAGGGCCTTGAGGAAATTAGCATCCCTGCTATTTCCACTAATGCCTTTTACGATTTCTACTGGAGACACTTCTAAGGTTACATGCATACCACCTTGAAGGTCGAGGCCTAAGTTCAATTCTGTTTCCTTGATTTCCTTGTAAGTAAAATCAACTCCAAAAAGGTTGTATACCGGCTCATTCCAAACAGAATCTAAGTATTCTTGCTTTTTTTGGTAGTCTGTGGTATTGTCCACAGTAGCTGCATCTATTGCTTGTTGGTTTACTCGCTGTGCCACAAATGTGAAGGACAGGTAATAAACACAAAGTAAGGAGACTACAATCGTGAGTAGTACTACTCCGCCTTTATTTTTCATTATTATAAATGTTTAAAAAGTAATTACTAAGTAAGATTTTTAATTGAGTGTTTGGTCGTGAGTGACCAGTTTCGTGTTCATTGAAGGAACAGGAAGTTTTCTTATGGTGCGTTGGGGGCAATAATAATGTTGAAAAGCACCTTAAGGAGCTTTTCCGGCAGGCGAACTGCCATTTTTGCCAATATACTTGTCTCTGGCATTTCAGCTTCCGGCTGATCTTCCAATACAAAGTCCAAGGGAGATAAATGGATTTGTGCAGTGGGTGCTACTGCTTCCAGTGCAGATATTTGAGCTTCGTTTGGATTCTCTTCTTCAGCATCACTTTTCTGATCAGAATCTGCATTTTTTTCTAACTGGCAAATCTTTTCACAATCCACATAAGCCTTCAGTACGGGCTGAGCGACTATGCCCAGTCCGGCAATCATTCCTATTGCAAGAATGAGTGCTTTATACTTGGTTATGTTATTGATCATGTTCATTTAGCCCACAAAAGTATATAAATATTAATTAGATGGAAGAATGGAACAAATATTTAGTTTTGAACTCATGGAAAATCCATTGGTATCGGTCATTTGTTTGTGTTACAATCAGGAACGCTTTGTTAAAGAAGCGCTGGATTCTGTCATTGGCCAGTCTTATAGCAATATCCAACTGATTGTGGTCGATGATGCCAGCACGGATGGGAGTAAGGAGGTGATATTAGAATGGCTCAATAATACAGGAGATGTATCATTTGTGGATCTTGCTGAGAATGCTGGAAGCACAACTGCATTCAATAAGGGATTAGCCCTTGCCCATGGAGATTATGTTATCGACTTGGCAGGTGACGACATATTAGTTCCTGAGAGAATTGAGCGCCAGGTGAATTTTTTTGATGAGCAAAGTCCTTTGATTGGTGTAATTTATTCTAACGCACAATATATCAACGAAGAAGGTAAGGAGCTGCACGAACATTTTGAAGATTTAAGGTTGATTCCGTTCGAAGGGGACATTTATGAAAGAGCAATAGACACTTATTTTATTCCTACACCTACTATGATGATTCGAAAGAAGGTACTTGATGACTTGGGGGGATACGACGAATCATTGGCTTATGAGGATTTTGATTTTTGGATCAGATCGGCTCGTAAGTGGCATTATGCCTATCAGTCTGAGGTGTTGACATTGATCCGGAAAGTAAAAGGTTCTCATTCCACAAGTTTTTATGAAAAGAATGATCGAAAATTGAAATCAACGCTCACAGTGTGCTACAAGATTTTGGGCTTAAATAAAACGAACGAAGAAGTAAAGGCACTAATTAAAAGGCTAAAATATGAAATTAGGCATGCTTTTCTGGCCGGCAAAAAGACCGAGCTTAGCGGTTTTTTCTTGCTCTGGAGAAAAATAGAGCGAATTCCTAATCATTACCTAATTATAAAATGCATTGGACAATTAAGTTTAAACTTTAGTTGGCTTAAAAGATCAATTCTTACCTTATTTAGATAGAAAGACCTATCGTCTGTTGTCATCTCCCATCAACATGCTCAGGTAGCTGTCATAGCGGCTTTGAGAAATCTTACCGTCCTCATACGCAGCCGCGATGGCACAACCGGGTTCGTGCGTGTGCGTGCAGTTGTTGAACTTGCATTGCCCTAATAATTCTCTAAGCTCAGGAAAATAATGACTTAATTCATTTGATTCTATCTCAGCCAATCCGAGTTCTTTGATTCCTGGTGTGTCAATGATATAGGAATTTTCAAAGACCTTGAATCGTTCCGCAAATGTGGTGGTATGGATGCCCTTTTCCGAAAATTCAGATATCTCTGAAGTTTTTTGGTCAGCTTCTGGAATTAGCTGATTCACAATGGTTGACTTTCCGACACCAGAGTGACCGGAGATGAGTGTTGATTGGTTAGAAAGGCTTTCTTTGAAATGTTCAATATCTTTTGGGTTTAGCGCTGAAATAAAACCCGTTTTGTACCCTAAAACTTCGTACTCCTTCATTTTTTCCTTGAGTGCATCAAGTTCTTCTGAAGAAAGTAAATCAATTTTGTTACACAAAATCATGGCCGGTATCCTGAAAGCTTCGGCCGTGACCAAAAACCTGTCAATAAAACCCAATGAGGTTTTTGGATTAGCTACTGTTGCCACAACAACTGCGAGGTCAAGATTACTTGCTATGATGTGGCCATGGCCTTTCTTCTTTGGAGACGTACGGATGATGTAGTTTTGCCTAGCGTGAATTTTGGAAATGATTTTTGCCTCGACATTACCTTCGTCGTCTATAATCTCAACGCGATCTCCTACCGCTACTGGATTCGATATCTTTTTATTTTCAAGTTTAAACTTGCCCTTCAGCCTACATTGATAATTGACCCCATCGGATCCCTCTACCAAATACCACAATCCCATCGATTTTGTTACCGTTCCCTGCATCTTACTCATTTGGAGGACTAAAATAAAAAAGTCCTCCATCATGGAGGACTTTTCATCGCTATTATAATGCGGTTTTCTTAGTTCTTTGACAGATATTCAGCTACTCCTTCTCTTGTGGCTTGCATAGCTTCTTTGCCTTCTTCCCAGTTGGCAGGACAAACCTCTCCATGTTTTTCCACATACTGAAGCGCGTCAACCAATCTGATCATTTCATCAATGTTTCTACCTAAAGGCAAATCGTTGATTGTCTCATGTCTTACTGTTCCTTCCTTGTCAATCAAGAAAGAACCTCTATAGGCAATAGGTAGACCTTTAAAAGAAAGATTTCCTTCCTCGTCGTAATCCCAATCTCCAGCTAGCACGCCATAGTTGTTTGCGATGGTCTTGCTTGTGTCTGCAACCAAAGGATAAGTTACTCCTGAAATTCCACCTTTGTTTTTGTCAGTCATCAACCAGGCTAAGTGAGTTTCTTCAGTGTCGGTTGAGGCACCTACTACAGCAACTCCTCTTTTTTCAAATTCAGCCAGTTTTTCCTGAAAAGCCAGGATTTCTGTTGGGCACACAAAAGTGAAATCCTTTGGGTAAAAGAAGAAGACGACCTCTTTTTTTCCTAGGTACTGATCTAATGAGAAAGATTCAACTATTTCTTCTCCATTTATAACAGCCGGAGCTTCAAATAGTGGTGCTTTTTTTCCTACTAGTGACATAATATATATGAATGTTTAAAATGTAATTTTTAATAACGCAAAATTAGCATTTCGTTGCTGGTTGGTTGAAAGATTAAATCAATTTTATTTATGAGTGGATAGATTTTCATTGGCGTGGGCGAAACTCACTTTAAGAGACTTTAAGGTGTTTCTTTGTGTAATTACTGGAATTAGCCTTATTTTTAGACTACTAATTAAAAACTACTATTATGGAATTGAATTTTACTAGAAGAATGTTTTTTGTCTGCCTTTGCGTTGGGATTTGCCTTCCAGGTTCCATGTATGGACAAATCACTTCCTTAGAAGATGCTGAGGCTTTGGACATCTCAGTATTTCTTAAAGGAGGAGAGGAGGCAGCTAGCGAATTAATGGGATTGTATTTGAACCCGGCCTTCACAGGAATGGGTTTTGGCGTAGCTAACGGCTGGTACAACACGGCAAAACCACATAAGCCGTTAGGGTTTGATATTACGGCTACATTGAGTCTTGCAAAAACACCAAATTCGGATTTATTCTTTAGTATGCTTCAAGCTGGTGACATAACCTCTGGAGGTATAAGAACACAATCTGGGAATACTGAAGAATTTGCTACTGTTTTTGGCGATGACCGAACTGTGGGCTTGGAATCAAGCCTGACCCAGAATGGTATTACAGTTACGAGCCAGTTTAATGCCCCACCAGGACTGAACTTAGAGGATGACGTAAATGGTTATGTTCCTGTTCCGATGCTTCAGGCAGGTATTGGTCTGATTAAAAATACAGATTTGAAAATCAGATGGGTTCCAACGCAGAAAAGTGATGAGGATGGATACGAACTGAAAATGTTTGGATTAGGTGTTATGCATGATTTTAAACAATGGATTCCAGGGATTAAACATATTCCAATTGATATGTCTGTGTTGGTAGCGTTTAATCGAATCAACGCAAAACTTGATCTGACCAACGATGCTGTCTCTGGTGCGGGTCAAGAAGGAGAATTTGGAATTAATGCTTGGACCTATCAGGTGCTGGTTTCTAAAAAATTATCAATATTGACATTGTATGGTGGGTTTGGTTTTAATAATGTATCGACGAGCCTGGAGGTCAAAGGGAGTTATGATATACAAGATGATACTGACTCAAACTTGGTGATTACTTTGGTAGACCCTGTGTCGGAAAGTTTTACTAGTAGTGGAATGAGAGCTACAGCTGGTTTTAGGTTGAAATTAGCAATTATTACTTTACATGCTGACTACACTTTGCAGAAATACAATACAATAACCGCAGGACTTGGGTTTAGCTTCAGATAAAACCTACAACTTCAGATAAAACCTACAACCATATAAAAACGAAAAGCCCCGATTGTGATCTCGGGGCTTTTCATTTTTGATAAAAATGTTAAACAGGTGTATGAATAAAATTTGTGTTATGTACCTCTTTATACCAGATACATAAACAAAGTAACCACCCATTGTGATTTTTTTTAATTATTTTTTTAGATTAATGAAATGGAGACTTAATTAGTCGCGAATAGAGGCTGTAATCACCGTAATGTGCTCTTTTGGAGAAAGTGCCTGTTTTGCAGTGTTGAGGACTTCAGTCGATTTATTCAATTTATTTGCAAATAAAATCAGAAACAAAAGTGATATCTTTAAAATAAAGGTCAGTTCCGATTTAACTTTTCTCGACATGCTTTGAGTGGTTTAGATTTCTCGAAGGTAAAATTATACAATTATAAGATTAGGATAATCTCATTTCGATGAATTTGATGAATTAATAGACTAATGCTACTTCATTCTATATCGATTTAAATTACGCGGATTCTGTTAGGCCGAAAATAAGGTGTTTATGAAAAAGGTATTGTTTGTTTGCTTAGGAAATATTTGTCGTTCCCCATTAGGGGAGGCAATATTTAACAGTAAAGTTAAAGGCTTAAACATGGAGGCCGATTCGGCAGGTACTGCCGCTTATCACGTGGGCGAAAAACCTGATTATAGAAGTATAGAAGTTGCCAGGCAACATGGCGTACCTATAAATCACAGAGCTCGCAAGTTTATTCCCCAGGACTTTGATCAATTTGATTTTATTCTTGCTATGGATAGAAACAACTATAATGATATGAAAGAGCTGGCCAGGGGAACTACAGACCACCTTTTTCTTCTGAGGGAATTTGATCCCGAGTCTGATGGGAAGTTAGATGTGCCAGATCCTTACTATGGAGGATATGACGGTTTTGAAAAGGTTTTTCAAATGATATCAAGGTCAGTAGATAAGCTAATCGATCATATAAAGTAGAGCAAATGAATTTCTTGAGAGAAGTTGTGCAGCAACTTTTTGGCAGTTCGATTGTAGCAGACATTGACCTCACAGCCGTTGGTGGAGGTTGTATTCATTCGGCAGGAGTCTTTCAATTTGAAAATAAAAAGTACTTTATAAAATGGAATGAAAATGCTTCCTCCATGTTTGAAGCTGAAAAGAATGGATTAACATTGCTAAGCGAGACATCGTCACTTATTGTTCCTAAGGTAATGGGGCGGGGTACGACTGAAAGAGTCGACTATCTGTGCTTAGAGTATGTCGAGTCCGGACCTGCAGAGGCTCATTTTTGGAAGATTTTCGGTGAGTTACTGGCTCAACTGCATCAACACACCTCAGCCTATTTTGGGTTGGATTATGATAACTATATTGGAAGGTTGGCTCAATCGAATGAGCCCGCTGAGGATTGGATCGAATTCTTCATTAATAGAAGACTGATGCCACAACTAAAAATGGCTCAGGATAAAGGATTGATCAGAAAGGAACTCGTTTCAGATTTTGAAATATTATTCAATAAACTACGAGAGTTAATTCCCGAAGAAAAACCTGCTTTGCTTCATGGTGATCTTTGGTCTGGCAATTTTTTAATTGGCGAAATTGGTAGGCCGGTAATTTTTGATCCTGCCATTTACTATGGCCATAGAGAAGCAGAAATAGCTTTTACGAGACTGTTTGGAGGTTTCGACTCTGAATTCTATCACGCCTATAATGGATCATATCCAATGCAGCCCGGCCATGAGGAGCGTGTGGGTATTTTTAATTTATACCCGTTGCTTGTTCATCTCAATTTATTTGGGAGCGCATATTTGCAAGAAATTACTCGAACATTAGGCAGATTCACCTAGTCGCTGATGTTTTTTTTCAGGGACATAGAGTAAATGATAAACGTCCTTTGATTTTTGTTCTAACAAAACTTCCTTGCGAGTATAAATTTTATCCAGAGCAACTTGATCGTATCCTTTTACTGTGAGCATTTCTAGATTGTCTCTCATCTCAATGTTGAAGGAATCGCTCAAACGTGCCACTAATTTTTCAACTTTGTCGAATTTCTTGTCTATGCAGATTGAAAAACTGACCGCTGAGTTTTGCATCAGGTTAATCTTGATGTTGAGTTGATCTAATGCATTGAAGATCATGCTAAGCTTTTTTTCATCAATAAAAGCAAAATCTGTAACCTTAAAGTCAACAAAGACCTGTTTTGTTTTCAGAATGAAAGAGGCGGGGTGTTTACCGGCCGCATCCGCACCAATCGTAGTTCCCAACTCCTTAGGCGAAGTAAATGGACGCACGTATAGTTTAATACCATTCTGCGCTAACGGCTTGATAGTACGTGGATGAATAATTGATGCCCCATAGTAAGTCATTTCAGAAGCATCTGTATAGCTCAGTTTGGGTATAATTTTGGCATCAGGCATTTTGTTTGGATCGGCTGTCATTACTCCTGGTACGTCCTTCCAGACTGTTACAGATTCTGCATTCAAGCCTGTCGCAAAGATGGATGCGCTAAAATCGGACCCTTCGCGT
This sequence comes from Reichenbachiella sp., assembly GCF_039944555.1. GTDB lineage: Bacteria > Bacteroidota > Bacteroidia > Cytophagales > Cyclobacteriaceae > Reichenbachiella. Next base: position 758,074 of record NZ_JBDUYN010000004.1, read on the forward strand.
CCCAGTGTTGTGGTTTTACCTTCACCGTTAGATCCTATAAAGCCTTGAGTAATGACAATGGCATCTTTAGTGAACACTGGAATTTTTTCACTGATGTTCCTCCTTGTCATATCCCAGTCCACCCTGGCGTCAATATAATTGTAGTCTGTTTTTACATAGTTGCGGGCATCTATCCAAATAGTCTTGTGAATATTTTCATTCAGATAATTTCTTATAATACGAGTGGAAAGTAATTCTCCTTGACTTACCATTTCACTGTATACCTCTATATAAGATTTTCCATTGGCCCCATTTATATATTCGGCTATACCTTCAAAAATTGATTCAAGCCTATCAAACACCTGATGTTCTGCTTTGAAAAGCCCTTCTGAAATTTCAAAATGAAAGTCTTTAATGGCTTGCAATTGAGTTTGCCAATCACCCTTTTCGAAATGTAAGCGAACCAATTCCTCAAGCGCATTCGTAGTTTTGCCCATAGCTGAGACAATTACGACCAATTCGTGGTTGCAAAACTGTCGTATAACTTCCGCAACATTTTTTACTGAGGGTGCATCTTTTACAGATGCACCGCCAAATTTGAATACTTTCATTTCGAATATATTAGGAATGCAAAACTACCTAGGGAGCTAGAATAAAAAAATAAAAGACTAACAATTGAGGGTAGAATCTCTTATCACTGACTTAACATTAAGCGGATTATTTCTATTTTTGCATCGACCCAATTCACATTTATGGATAAGCACACACTCGGATCTACTATTGGTACTACACTAGATAGATTCATCAATGACAAACAAGGGGAGTTTCCTTTTGCTACGGGCGAGTTATCTCAGCTGCTGAGAGACATAGCACTAGCTGGTAAAATTATAAACAGAGAGGTAAACAAGTCTGGTCTGTTGGATATTGCTGGGGCCTATGGTGCCACTAATGTACAAGGTGAAGAACAGCAAAAACTTGATGTGATTGCTGATATTCGATTCACCCGTGCACTAAAGAATGGTGGTGAGGTTTGTGCCATTATTTCAGAAGAGGAGGACGATCTTATTCGACTGAATGCTAACAGCAGATATGTTGTAGCCATGGACCCATTGGATGGTTCGTCAAATATAGATGTTAATGTATCTATAGGGACGATTTTTTCTATATACCGAAGAGTATCGCCTATTGGCACAACGGTTCAAACTGAGGATGTGCTACAGAAGGGCGACAATCAAGTGGCGGCTGGTTATATCTTATATGGTTCGTCTACCATGTTGGTTTACACTACTGGTCATGGAGTGAATGGATTTACCTTCGAGCCAACCTTGGGGGAGTTTTTGCTCTCGCATCAAAATATGAAGTGCCCGAAGGATGGAAAAATTTATTCAATAAATGAAGGTTCTTATCAAAGCTTTGAACCATCTGTCAAAGAATATCTTCAATATTGCAAAGCTGAAAATTATAGTGCCAGATATATTGGGTCACTAGTGGCAGATTTTCATAGAAATTTATTGAAAGGGGGAATTTATATGTACCCCAGTACTGAAAAGGCCCCAAATGGTAAACTTCGACTAATGTATGAATGCAATTGTTTGGCATTTATCATAGAGCAAGCTGGCGGCATGGCCACCGACGGGCAGCGTCGCATTATGGAAATAGATCCTACAGAGCTACATCAGCGAGTGCCACTTTTCATCGGGTCTCCGGACATGGTGAATAAAGCGCATGCTTTCAGAGGAGAGGAAATTATTGCACAAAAGAATTAAGAGTTTCTGTATTTCTCTCTGGTTTTTACTTTCTGCATTTCTCGTTTGATAACTTCTCGAGCTAAAGTAAGGCCAATTTTATCAGGATCTACTGATGTTATAATTCGCATGAATATGGTCTCGTCTAGATCTATTTTATAGAAGGCATTCATCAGACGAGTAATATCTTGATTAAGCAAATTATTGATGATAGAGGCCAAGGTTTGCTCCAGCTCTGATTCCGATGATTTACAATGATCCAACTCCTCTTGAGGTAGTTGAAAATGCTTCACAATTAATGAAGTGCAGGATGAGAGAGAAACACTCATCTTTTTAGATTATTTTTTGGTCTCTTCCTTACTTTCCTCCTTTTCTTCGAATAATTCAGGATAATTCTGACTTAGAAGATTATACCACTTTACCAGCTTCTTAATATCTGATGCATAGACGCGATCCTCGTCGTAATCAGGCAGAATGAATTTTAGAAATGCTTTGAGTTCTTCATTATCGGCATCACTACTAAGACCTGTATCACCGTCGAACTCCGTGTGAATCTTCTGCATCACTTTTTCCAAAGGGCACGAACCTTCTTTGTCAGTTGTGTAAATTGAAATTTCTCCAAGTACAGAGACTTTCGAGTTGACATTTACTACCAACTTTTTCTTCTGCTTATCCATTGATTCGAGAATCATTCCTCCGCGTGTAGGGGCTACCACGCTGAATAGACCACCTTTACCTGATACTGTTGCTATTTCGTTGAAATCCATAGTTTGTTGTTAATCGCTCGTAAAATTAATATAATCTTACACACTCTCATTAATTTGACCGATGTAATCTAAGATTTCAGCTTGACCGATTTTTTGCGCAGAAGAGGTAACGAATGTTGGAGGTATCTCTTCCCAAAATTGTTTGAGTTCATTTTTGAATGCAGCGATATTGGATTGAATTTTGGAATTTTTTGGTTTATCGGCTTTCGTGAAAATAATTGAAAATGGAATTTGATATTGACCTAACCAATTAAGAAATTCTATGTCGATTTTTTGCGGAGGGATTCGTGAGTCGATAAGAACAAAAACATTGTGGAGATTTTCTCGCTGACCCAAATAGTTTTTGGTCATTCGATCCCACTTTTCTTTCATCTCTTTACTCACCTGAGCCCAACCATATCCTGGCAGGTCCACCAAAAACCAGGATTTATTAATCAAAAAATGGTTGATCAATTGTGTTTTTCCTGGCTTACCAGAGGTTTTAGCAAGCTTGTTTTTGTTTGTCAGCATATTAATCAGTGACGACTTACCCACATTAGACCGTCCGATAAAAGCATATTCCGGCTTATCAGGAGTAGGACACAAAGTATAATCTGTATTGCTGATGACGAACTCGGAGCTTTTGATTTTCATGCGTATAGGTCTATTTTCGAAGGTCACCGATTCGACGTAGCGATCGGTCCGCCAAGGCGGAAATGTTCACGGCTATAATTCAACTAAAAGTGATTAATACTGTTTCAATATTCATCTTAGGTTGATAGTCAAGCTTGTGGACATTCCATGACAACTAATATTTTGGCAAAAATGCTCAAAACCAGACTGGAACTCTACGGAAGAACAATATATTTCTGCTTGGATGCTAGTCTTTAGTCTCTAATGACGGTCGACATTTCAAAAGAACCTGATCAAAGTATGAAACCCGCTCATGTTGGGCATTCCATTTATACAATTATCTCAAGGATTACATGTAATATTGCAGCATAATAAAAAATCAAAGAAGTTGACAGTACTACCCTATAAGAATCAGGAAAAATCTAAGAAACAACAGGTTGCTGAGATGTTTAATAAGATCAGCAAGCGATATGATTTTCTCAATCATTTTCTAAGTATGGGTATTGATATCCTCTGGAGGAAAAGTGCTATTCGACAACTCAAATCTCATCAACCGAAATTGATTTTAGACATTGCTACAGGTACAGGAGATTTAGCCATTGAAGCGTTAAGGCTTAATCCAGATAAGATAATTGGGGTAGATATTTCTGAGGGTATGCTGGAAGTAGGTCGAAAGAAAATGGTTGAACTTGGAGTAGAGGATCAGATTGAAATGAGACTTGGAGATTCAGAGCAGCTATTATTTGAGGACAATAAGTTTGACGCCGTGATCGTTGCCTTTGGCGTAAGGAATTTCGAAAACCTGGAAAAGGGATTGGCCGATATGAGGCGAGTGCTAAGAGAAGGAGGAAAACTAGTAGTTCTTGAGTTTTCTAAACCGACTAAATTTCCAATGAAACAGCTTTATGGTTTTTATTTTAAGGCTATATTGCCGATGATTGGAAAAGTAGTATCTAGTGACAATTCAGCTTATACTTATCTTCCGGAATCGGTGGCGGAATTTCCCTATGGGCAAGAATTTCTAAATATTTTAGAAAAAACAGGATACAAAGACACTCAATGCAAACCTCTTACATTTGGCATAAGTTCAATATATATAGCTACAAAGTAGTTCTGACTTTTGTAATTGGCGCTTCTTGTTTTATTACTACTGAGTCTCGCGCACAACTACCTGGCGGGATTAATCTTCCTAATTTTGATGAACAAACGGTACACTACGGATTTCTAATAGGAGGGCATACTTCAAGGTTTAGATTGAAATACTCAGATGCTTTTACAGCACCAGCTTTAGATTCAGTACACTCAATTTTACCGACTCAGAAATTTGGCTTTAAAATTGGATTTATTGTTAATCTTCATCTGTTTCAGTACTTAGATGTACGTGTCGCACCAACTTTCAGCTTTTATCAATTGGGTCTGGACTATAGATATGACAATGGCTCAGAATTTCAAGAACTTCGGGATCCGACTTATTTTGAGCTGCCCATATTACTTAAGTATAAATCTGTTCGCAGAGAAAACAGAGCTATTTATCTGCTCGCAGGCTTGACTCCAAGTATAAAAGTTTCTGGTAACAAAAAGCAGGAGGATTCTTCAGAAAGGTTGCTGATTGAAAAATTTAACCTTTCACTTGATGTTGGTGTGGGATTAGATTTGTTTCAGCCTTTGTTTAAGTTTTCACCAGAAGTGAGATATTCTTTTGGACTATTGAATGTTCTGGATGCTGAAGAAAATGACTTTAGCGCTGGTATAGAAAGCCTCAATATTCATAGTTTCACAATCTATGTTACCTTCGAAGGAGGACCTTCTACATTTAGAAAAAAGGCGAGAAAATATTAGTCTTTCAAAGATTCCGTTTCTGCCTCCTCATCCATATATTTCATTTTATAGACGAAGTAAAAAAGGAAGTTGAATTTATTGACTGAGTAATAGCTCGAGTCTGGTTCGGCGTCCGATTCTTCATGCTGTTGAGATTCTTCAGCCTCTTTGTTCGTGTTGATTTCACCTTCAGGCTCGTTCGAGTTCTCAGAACTATATGTTGCACCACCACCATTCCCATTGGAGTTTTTCTCAGTATATGCCGAAATCGACAGGCTGAGCGACATGCAGAATAGTATAGAAAAGAGTTTTTTCAACTTTTTGGATTATGCTATTGAAAGCAACGAATTTATAGAGAAAAATGTTACAATGAATGTGCAGAACGAATTTTCTATTGGTTTTAGTTGAAAATTAGGTGATTTACTTAGGTTTCTAGTTTGTAATACCGTAAGCCTGTTTATAATTTCATTGAATAAATCGATCTTTTAGTGGCAATTCCACCAACTCTGTTTTTGAAAGCAATAAGCTTGTCGTTCGGAGCATTGTCCAGCATGGAGGTTCCAAGGTCAAGTATTTTCAGGTTGTAATGGACACAGTATTCGTATAGGTTGGATATCAAAAAGACCATAGGGCTGTAGGTATTATATGTAGCCTTACTGGATGGAAAAAAATTGTATAATACAAGGTCATTTACAACTACACAGATTGTGGCTGCAATCAACCGCTGGCCGTCATAGCAACAAAATATCAAATAAGAATCGGGAAGCAGTCTCATCAATCGATCTAGTTTGTTTAGTGATACAGAGACAGACTGCTGTTTTTCCTTCCTACAGTCAACTATGAAATTATACACTCTTTTAAGTTCAGTAGGGCTTTCCTTTCTAAATTGGAAATTTGCTTTCTTACATTTTTCAAGTCTCCTTTTCTGCATATGAGATAGTTGTTCGGTTATTTTCGGCTGCGCTATTTCTATATGATGGTTAATATCATCTTGTGAATTTGTAAAACCCAATTTGTTGAGCGATTCCCAATGTAAGTGGGAATGGTCATGGTAGCACGGAGGAGCCGTTTTTATCACAATCTCATTTATTCGCTTTGATTTAAGCTTGGTGACTATGAAGTTCATGAAGGCCTCGAAAACACTAGTCTCAATAGCATGTTCAAAGTGAATTCCACCGAATGGCGCATTTCTGAGACTGATTGCCTGATTGTTTAGCACCTGAAAATGGATGACTATGAGAATCTGTTGAGTATCTTTTTTTATCGCATAAAAACTAGAAATCTCAGTTTCGATTTGCTTGAGATATGGCTGAGAATAATATATCGGACATGAATTCAGCTGGAGTGAACCGGGGTTATGAGCAGAAAACTCTATTCCAGCGAAAATCATTTTTTTTGTATCAAACTTTGAGACCTGAATTCAGAGTAGTTTCGTATATAGTCTTCCTCATCGTATTCGTGAGAAGCTAGTATCAAAACAATGCAGTCTTTTTTGTATTCAATTTTGCTCCAAAATTGTGATGGAATTAATAACATGCTGTTAGGCGTGGCGAGATTGTAAGAGTATTTGTTTCCTTGAATATCTTCCAGCATTACGATGAGCTCCCCGTCAATGCAGGCGACTAATTGTTGGCACGACTTGTGTGCATGCTCTCCCCGAATTTCATCCTTTTGATTCGATGTAACCCAATAGACTCTCTTTACTGTAAATGGAATATTATCACCTTCAGCAACTGTCATTATGGAACTTAAATCTATTATTGGAAGATCAAATAATCTAGGAATTGTCATATCTTAAATTTAATTTCAAATTTGCTGATTATTAATATTAAAAAAAACCAAATCTGTTCTTTACCTTCAAAGCCCAAGACTATTACTTCATTAATAAAAAAAATACTACTGATAGTAATTTTGCCCAATCTGTTTTTGATCCGGGTAAATGCTCAGCGTATGCCATTATTTGGTAATTCGGAGCTATTAGAAATGGTTGATAGAGGGGGTGATTATTTGTATAATCAGCAATTTGATTCTGCATCACTTGTTATCGATTCTCTTGAATTCATACTTCCAGAGCATCCTATTGTACCGATGATGCGCGCGATGTGCTTGGCTTGGCATGACCAACCCATTCGAACATCCAGTCCGTGGTATGCAGAGCACAAAAAATATTTAATGCGAACCATTGAACAATCAGTGAAGATAAGTAGCATAGACCAAAATAATCTTGAAGCCATGTTTTTTGAAATGTCAGCGCATGGGCTATTGGCAGAGTATTATGCGCAGGAAGGGAGTAGTTTTAAGGCTATGTCGCAGGCCAAACAGACTTATAACCTGATAAAAAAAACAATGGAACATACAGCGAAGAGCCCTGAACTTCTCTTTCTCTCCGGTTTGTATAATTACTTTCGTGAGAAGTATCCGGAACGTCATCCGATTTACAAGTCATTTGTATGGATTTTTAAATCGGGTGATATCGAACGAGGACTGGTGCAGTTGGATAGTGCGGTGCATCAAAGCAAAATTGTAAAAATAGAGGCCGGATTATACCTTTCCTACATTTGGTTGAGGTATGAAAATCGACCTGACAAGGCTCGGTATTATTTAGAACGATTGCACAATATGTATCCTGCTAATGATTACTTCAAAGCCAAGTTTTTGGAATGTCTGATGCGTCAAAAGGACTATGCAAGTGCTCTCCCATTGATTCAGCAGCTTCAAAACCATGAGAAGCCTTATTATAAGATGTGTGGTCAAATATTTCAAGGCGTCTATTGTGAGAAAGCAAAGGGGCGTCTGTCAGAGGCCAAAAAATATTATCAAAAAGGGCTTGCAATAGGCCATAAAAGCCCTGATCGTGGAGAGTATTACCGGAGTATAGCTTATCTCGGGCTTGGAAGAATAGCAGAAAACAATGGAGAGGTGGTTTTGGCTGCAGAGTATTACGAGAAGACTATCGATTTAGCTGAAACGGACTGGCTCACAGAAGAAAGTGAGGCAAGATTGGATAAAATTGATTAAAATGAAATCCTATCGAATCATCAAATCACCTACTGAAGGATTTTATAAAGAGAAAGGAAGCAAATTTCTGGGTTTTGCCTACCATGTAAATTCCCTAGAGGATGTCAAAAACAAAATAGAATTACTAAAGAAGGAATACTATGATGCCCGTCATCACTGCTATGCACACTTGATTAATGACGGCAATCAGAAACTCATTCGAGCTAATGATGACGGAGAACCGAACCATTCCGCAGGTGATCCGATCCTGGGACAAATAAGATCATTTGATTTGACCAATACGCTAGTCGTTGTAGTCCGGTACTTTGGTGGCACGAAACTAGGGGTGAGCGGTTTGATTCATGCTTACAAAACGGCGGCAGAGGACGCTCTCAGTAAGGCTGAAATTGAAGTGATCCAAATCAAGCAAAGTTTCGTAGTAGAGTATGGCTATGAAAAAACCAATGATGTGCTGCGAATAATCAATGATTTCGGAGTAGAAATTAACAACCAAGAATTTTTGGCTGCATGTACACTTTTTGGTCGGATAGAGCCAGAAAAATATGAGGCGCTAAAGGATAAACTTAATCTGGTTCATGTCAAAGTAAGTAAAACCTAGTTTTTGTTGGCTAATTGACCGCAGGCGGCGTCAATATCCTTCCCCCGACTCCTTCGCACATGTACATTTACACCCTTGTTGGTCAAGAATTTGGTGAAATCGTCTAACGTATCGGCGTCTGCATTTTTGTAATTTGCCTCTGCTATTGGGTTATACTCAATGATATTAATTCTGGCAGGTACCCTTTTCCAAAACTCATACAGTTCCATGGCGTCCTGAAGAGAATCATTGAAATCATAAAACAAGATGTATTCAAAAGTAATTTTGTTTCCCGTTTTTTTGTAAAAATAGTTGAGTGCTACCCTCAAAGCATCTAATGTATTGGTCTCGTTGATTGGCATGATTTTATTTCGCTTCTCATCATTGGCGGCGTGAAGGGAAAGGGCAAGGTTGAATTTTACCTCGTCGTCAGCCAGTTTCTTGATCATCTTGGCAATACCGGCAGTCGAAACGGTGATTCGTTTTGGGGACATATTGAGACCATCGGATGCCGTGATGCGATCGATTGATTCAAGCACGTTCTTATAGTTGAGTAGCGGTTCACCCATGCCCATATATACAATGTTGGAAAGGGGTTTGTCAAAGTTTTCCTCTGCCTGTCGTGCCACTGTTACTACCTGATCGTAAATTTCGGATGCATCCAGGTTTCTTTCTCGATCCATATATCCGGTAGCACAAAACTTACAGCTAAGTGAGCAACCGACTTGGGACGATACACAGGCTGTCATACGTTCCTCCTGAGGAATCAATACACTCTCAATCAGGTGATTGTCGTGAAGTTTCAACGCAGACTTGATCGTGCCGTCGTTACTTTTCTGTTCTTTTTCTATTTTCGCAGGTCTGATGACAAAGTGAGCTTTGAGTTTATCGCGCGTCGTAAGCGATAAGTTGGTCATTTCATCTATTGAGGTGGCTGACTTTTTCCAGATCCATTCATGTATTTGTTTGGCACGAAATGGCTTCTCCCCGATTCCAATAAGGAACTCCGAAATCTCTTCTTTCGACGACTTTCTTAGATCTGTCAATATTGCTACCTCATTCATTGCGCAAAGATAGGGTTAAAAACTAGCCAGTGAAATCAATTTTTTTATGAGATCCATCACAAAAGGGTTTGTTTTCAGAAACACCACATCGGCAAAAGGCCGTCACCTTGCTGTCTTTTATGGTCTCTTCACCTGCGTGCTTTATTTTCATGTTGCCATAGACAATTAATGGACCATTGGGCATAGTTTCTACTATAGTTTCATGATCAATCGTTGTTTCTTTTTCATCTGGTATGGACAAAGCACCTGAGGGGCACTTGTGTACCTGTGCAATAATTTCATCTGATGAGGCACCCTCGATGTTGACCCAAGGCCTTTCTTTAGGATTGAACACATTAGATAAACCGTGGAAGCATTTTTCTGAATGAATACAAAGATCTGATTGCCATTTGACCGTGACCTTATCATTACTATAGTGTTTTGTCGCCATCTTTCAAGAACTTTAGTGGAGTAATAAATTTAGTTAAATTAAGATTCTCATTTACAAAAACTGGATTAACTTCCCTCGCGATTAAATCTTAGGACAAAACGTAATATCTCTTTAATGACGGCATTGAAATTTCCCTGTCGAATATCTATTCTTACTATAGCTTCAATGGCCTTATTGATTTGTTGTCTATATCCAGCGTACGCGCAGCGCCTGGAGTATGAGGTAATCAAAGGGGACAAAAATGTAGGACATTTGGTAACAGAAAAGAGAGTAAGCGGCGATTCGGTATTCTATTCCATTGAAAGTAAAACTTCCATAAGGATGTTGTTGACTTTTACTGTAGACTACACATTAAATGAACTATATGTAGATGGTCGTTTAGTCAGTGGTACGGCCGAAAGTAAATTGAATGGGAGTTCCAGGACTAAATCTAAGGTGTGGATTGAAGATGGAGAGTATGTGGTCGAAGTAAATGGTTTTAAGGAAGACATGGGTACAGATCATATTGACTATTCAGTGCCAGAATTGTATTTTTCTGAGCCAGGCAGCAGAGACAAGACGTTTTCTCAACAATTCGCTGAAAACCTGATTATAAAAAAAGACGACGAGCATGTTTATACTTTATATTCTGAAGACGGTAGAAATACGCATACGTATGTAAATGGTCTGTGTACTCATGTAAAATTGAACAGAACCTATGCCTCTTTTTACTTCCGACTGAAACAATAAATAACAGCTGAAATTGCCAAGGAGCCTTCAATCAAAGAATACTATTATATAAGCTCAAATCAGGCTATAATTAATAAATATCAAATTCCATTATATGAATAATCTGCAAAGACTCTTACTTTTTTTTCTTATTCTTTTTATTTCCCTGGAGGGAAAAGGGCAGGAATTTAGCCTTCAAGAAAAAATACCCTTTGACTCTTCAATTCGAACAGGCACCTTGAGCAACGGATTAAAATACTTCATTAAGAAGAACATTAAACCGGAGAATAGAGTAGAGCTAAGGTTGGTTGTGAATGCTGGATCTGTGTTGGAAGATGACGATCAACGTGGCTTAGCTCATTTTACAGAGCACATGGCATTCAATGGTTCTGATCATTTTGCCAAGAATGATCTGGTAGATTACTTGCAATCCGTGGGGGTGAAATTTGGTGCACATTTGAATGCTTACACTTCTTTCGATGAAACGGTTTATATTTTACCTATTCCGTCGGATGACGAGCAAATAGTAGATAAAGGTCTGACTATCCTTCAAGATTGGGGTGGAGGACTTCTGTTTGATAGTGAGGAGATAGAAAAAGAACGAGGTGTAGTGATTGAAGAGTGGAGGCTGGGGCAAGGTGCTCAAATGCGTATGGTACAGGAGTATCTTCCCGTAATTTTCAAGGGCTCAAAGTATGCGGATAGGTTACCCATAGGAACTAAAGAGACTCTGGAAACCTTCAGACCCGAAGTAATCAAGAGGTTTTATGGTGATTGGTATCGTCCTGACTTGATGGCAGTCATCGCCGTTGGAGATATTGATGTTGATAAGATGGAGGCTAAGATAAAGACGCACTTTTCGGAGTTTGTAAATCCCGCAAACCCAAGGCCTCGCGAAGAAATCGAAGTGCCTGACAATAGCGAACCACTGGTGGCTGTAGCGTCAGACAAGGAGGCAACGAATATTATTTTCAATATCATGTACAAATCTGAGGCAAAGGATTTGGCAACCGGTGAGGACTATAGAAAGGGTCTCATTCAGTCTTTGTTTACCTCCATGGTTAATCAGCGCTTACGAGATTTATTACAAGAAGCCAATCCTCCATACTTATACGCTTCCACGTCTATTGGATCATTTATTACCCGTAGTAAAAGCGCTTTTTCGTGCTTTGCTGTACCAAGGCCAGATGATGTGGAGGGTGGCATAAGCACTTTAATGAACGAAATCAAAAGAGTGGAATTGCATGGTTTTACGTCTTCAGAACTAAAGACCGAAAAACTCAAACTCATGGAGGCCTATGAAAGTGCGTATAAAGAAAGAGATAAAACTGAATCTGAATCAATTGTCAATGAACTCGTTGGACATTTTCTCGAAAAAGAACCCGTACCAGGCATAACATATGAATATGAGTTTACTAAGAAATACCTTGAAGGTATTACACTTGAAGAGGTCAATACAGTCATCGGCGAGCAAATTACAGATGATAACAGAGTGGTTTATCTGACTGCTCCAGATAAAGAAGATGTTAAACTGCCGACAACAACTGACTTACTCGCTTGGGTGCAAGCGTCTGACGAAAGTGCTCCCAATGCCTTGAAAGAGTCTATTTTGGATGATCAATTGATTAAAACCGAGCCGGTACCTGGAAAGGTAGTTGAAAAATCAAGAATTGAAAATTTGGATGTCACGACATTAAAATTGTCGAACGGAGCGCAAGTATTTATAAAAAAGACTGATTATAAAAATGACGAAATTCAATTTATGGCACATCGGGAAGGAGGAATCTCAATAGCCGAAGATGTAAATTACTGGTCTGCGTCTTTCGCCACCAATATTGTTGGTCTAAGTGGTATCGGAGACTATTCCTACACGGACCTTCAGAAGGTTCTCGCAGGCAAGTCAGTTGGAGTTCAGCCTTACCTGAGTGATCTGAATAACGGATTTAGGGGAAGTGCATCCCCAAAAGATTTAGAGACCTTGATTCAGCTGGTTTATTTGTATTTCACTGAGGTAAGGCGAGATGAAACTGCTTTTCAATCTCTCATGCAACGTAATATGGCCTTTTTATCTAATGTGATGTCAGATCCGAATTATTACTATCAGGATCAAATGGCAAAAATTCTTTCACAGAATAATATGAGAGGAGGGGGTATTCCGACCGTTGAGGATTTGCAAAAAGTAGATTTGGACGATGCGCTTGCCTTTTATAAGGAGAGATTTGCAAGTCCCGGTGATTTTTCATTTTGGTTCATCGGCAATATTGATGAGGAGATTTTGATTCCACTAGTGGAAAAATATTTAGGGTCTATTGACTCCACAAGGGAAGAAACTTGGGTGGATCGAGGGGTTAGGCCACCTGTAGGTATGGTTGACAAAAAGATTTATAAAGGTACAGAGCCTAAGAGTTCTGTCAATTTGATTTTCACAGGCGATATGGAATTCAGGCGTGAAGAGGCCTATTATTTGAGATGTTTGAGTGAAATATTGGATATTCGTTTGATTGAAATCCTCCGTGAAGAAAAAGGTGGTGTTTATGGCGTTGGAGCTTCTGGTTCCGCCGGTAAAACGCCTTATGAAAATTACGAGCTCACTGTCAGTTTTCCTTGTGGTCCAGAGAACGTAGATCAGCTGGTAGAATCAACTTTGGACGCGATTGGTAAAATTCGGGATGAGGGTGTTACCGAAGAAAACCTGAATAAAATTAAAGAAGCTCAACGAAGAGATCAGGAATTGAAATGGAAAACAAATAACTATTGGATGAATGTTCTTAAAATCTATCATATCAATAATTATGATTATAATGAGGTGAGTTGGTTGGATCAGAGAATTGAAGATTTGACCGCTGAAGATATTCAAAGAGTAGCTAAGAAGTATCTTAACACCGAGAGCTTTATTCAAGTGGTGCTTTATCCGGAGAAAGGGACTGAATAATAACCTAAAATAAATAGACTCCCTTTTCCTTTCCCTTTAGGATCACTTCCACGTGCTCATTGATAGTTGTGGCTAGTTCATATCCCTTATATTTAGGATAGATGGGGAAGGCCTTGTGGCTGCGATTAACCATTACAGCAACTTCTATTTTTTTGATGTTTGTGTTTAGAAAAGCTTTTAGCGCAAATGCAGCCGTCTTACCAGAGTTAAGCACATCATCAAATAATACGATTGGTTTTTTGACCAATTCTTTTTCGGCTAAATTATCTATATGAACATCGTCTGTAAAAGGGGCGGCCTTGTTGATATCCACCCTAACTACGGATGTTTTTAATGGAGAAATTTTTTCCACCTCTTTGCTCATCATCGAGGCAAAAACATAGCCGTTGTCTGAAACACCGGCCATCATGAGATGCTTTTCGCTTAGATTGTTTTCATAGATTTCGTATGCCATCCTCACGATACGTTGTTCGATTTGAATGGCATTCAAAATCAGATTCTTTTCTTTTGTCATACAGACTTAGTTATCCGCTGGTACGGGTACTTCCTTACTGTTTTTAAAGGTAGAAAGTATCACCATAGACTGCAAACTATCGACTATATCTATATCGCTTACTTTTTCCAACATCAATTGTTGATAGGAGGCGATGTCTTTAGCTACAATCCGCAGAATAAAATCTCCAGAGCCTGTAATGTGATGACATTCAATAATTTCCTCTATATCCCTGATTTTTGACAGGAAAGTTTCAATGTTGGGCTTATTGTGCCCTTTTAGTGAAACTTGTACGAAAGTGTTTACCCCGAGCCCAAGCATGGCAGAATCTAGTTCAGCATGATAGCTCTTAATAATACCTGAGTTTTCGAGTTTTTTGACCCTTTCAAGAGTAGGGGCAGGAGACAATCCTATCTCTTCAGATAATTTAGCATTGGTAATTTTACCATTAGCTTGTAAAATCTTCAGAATTTTCCGGTCTGTCTTGTCGATTTTTGTGTTGCCGATCATTAGCATTTGCAAAATATTCTTCGGTTCAAAATTAGTAAGATTAGTATTTATTCTATCTTAATAATGAAATATTATTATTTCAATAGAATGTTTTTAATTTGAGTTAACGGGTAGTAGATTGACTCTTTGAGAACAAGCCGGATTGTGGGCTACCTTATGAAAAATCGACCCTTAATGCACAAATGACTGCTTTCGGACATTTTAAGACTTTTTTTGAACTATTCATTTGTAATGTCGGAAATGGTCAAACTGTGGAAAGGGTATTAATATTAAATGTCTAGAGTTTAACGAATCGTTGAGTAGACTGTACATTATCGTAAACTACCTTGATGAAGTATAATCCTTGTTCTAAAGAGTACACATCAAGAAAGAAGCTATTGAGGCCTAGTGATGTATCAGAATAGACATTCTCATATAAGATACCACCAGTAGCATCCAACAGGAAGATTTGGACAGGAGATTCAGTAGGTAGTATCATATTTAGACGTACCTTAGATGCACCACTCTCTGCTGGGTTGGGATACGAATTTTCTACGATGATCTTTTGTTCAAAATCGATGCATCCTTCATTATTGACAATATTGATGTCACTCTGTCCTTCTTCCAAATCAATCACGCTAATGCAGGTATAGCCAATATTGTTGTTGGCTGTTGAAAAAGTAAAATTGAGTGGGTAGTTGATGGTTTGGTTTCTCAGAAGTGTTCCCTCATAGCTTTCAAAGATTGAAGAATTGTTATCTAAGTCAATTCTAATATCAAACCCGTTGATGACCACATTGCCACTATTTTTTACAGTCAGAGAAAGACTTGTCCTCCCTTCAGATTCTTCCTGGCTGACTTGTATGAGTTCCAGGTCTAATAACGGTTCAGCCACTGTAAGAGGTATTGAAGTGGTATCACTGCAGCCGAAATCATTTGTGGAGATAAGCTCAGCAGTATAGTCACCTAAATTGGAATAAGTAAAATCAGGATTAGTTTCTATACTAGTGGTCTGGGCAGCATCATTAAATTTCCAAAAATGGCTTGTTGCCCCTGTAGAAGTATTTGTAAAATCAATTAATAGCGGGGCCGGTCCAATGTCTTTGTTTACAGTAAAAGCCGCTACAGGTGATGGGTTGATGGTTATGGTTTGGAAGGCGCTGCTCTCACATCCTATCTGATCGGTTATAGTAAAACTAATCAGATGGTCACCTGCTTTGTCAAAATTGAAAGCAGTAGGATTGCTATTGCCAGTACCTTCGTCCCCAAATTGCCAGCTGTAAGCTATAATTGAGGTAGTGGATAACGTAGAAGCATCCGTGAAAGATGTAAACTCATTATCACAAGTCTTATCTACTGTGAAGTCTGCCACTGGAAGCTCATGAATTGTGAAATCATGTGAGACAGAGCTAATACATAAGTTACCAGGGGTTACGGTGAGAGTAGCGGTGTAATCACCTGGAGTATCAAATATCTCTACCGGATTTTGAGTATTTGGAATGATATCGCCATTGATATCCCAGTACCAAATGTTAATTGGATTTTCTACTTCCGTGTCGGTCCGGTCAATAAATTGTGTGCTAGCATTCAAACAGCCCAGATCAATATCAAATGCAGCTACTGGAGCCAGTTGCACATTTAGGTTTTTAGTCACTTCATCCGCACACCCAAAAGTACTTGCTACGGTTAGCTTAACCTGATAAGTGCCTTGTGTTTCGAATATAAATAGGGGGTCTTCTTCGATTGATGAACCCTGTCCACCAAAATCCCAAGCGTAAGACTCGATGTTAGCACTGCTTACAGTAGATTGATCTTCAAATCCGACTATTTGGCCCTCGCATCCCACTCCCATATTAAAGGCAGCTTTTGGTCGGTCGTCGATTGTTAAAGGGATAATTAAGGAATTGCTACAACCGGCTAGGTTGTCTACCGTTAGTGAAACGTTAAAATTTCCAGCAGCTTCGTATTCATGTGTAGGTGAAAGATCAGTTGTTCCATTTAGGTCACCAAAATCCCAGGTTTGACCAGTGATATTGTCTCCTATAGTAAGATTGGTAAATTGTGTCACATCTCCAAGGCATTTGTTGCCATATGAAAAATCGACTGAAGGGCCTGCGACTAAGTTAATATTTAAAGGAGCGCTAAGTGTTGAGCAACCTGGTATAGCAGCCGTGAGGGTAATGGTTTTTGCTCCAGCTGAACTAAAATTATAGGAGCCATCTCTGTTTGTGGTATTTCCTTCCCCATTATAATTCCAGCTATATGTAAGTGTGGCACCAGAATGATTCGATTCATTGCTTGTGTTGGTAAATACAATGTCTTGACCAGTGCAATTCACTGGTAGAGTTTCAATAGTAAAGGACGGCGTTGGTGGTATTGGGAAAATAGAAACAGTATTGCTGACAATATTAGTACAAGTACCGTCATTGACCGATAGTTTAACTATGTGTTCTCCTGTTGATCCAAAAGTGTAACTCGGTGCGGGGTCAGTACTATCAGTAGACCCATTGTTATCGAAGTCCCAAGCATAGGTAAGTCCTCCACCATCTATGGGGGTAAAGGTATTGGATTGAGTGACGCATTCGTTGGTCGTTGTAAGCGAGATTGCAGGAGCCAGATTGCCTAATACGGAAATAAACTCTATTGAACGCTGAGGATTACCGTTGGAACTATGAGATATAAATTCAACGGGCTGGCTACCAGATTGCGAATAAGATATTTGTGGTTCTGAGGCGGTGCTTAGTGAAGGAGTTGCATTACAAGTTTCACCGAAATTTAGCAAGTTGAATGCGCTTGTACTAAAGTTAGTAGCTAGCCCATATTGTCTTCCATTGACTTTAATA
>NZ_JBDUYN010000005.1:0-11058 GCF_039944555.1 Reichenbachiella sp.
CTGAAGACGGTAGGCCTCTCTTACCTGACCATAGAAAGTCACAGGGGTTTGGGGTATGCTTCCAGCTACAAAATCAAAAGCATCGGGCCCCACAAAATACTTGGCAACCCCTGATGTAGGAGAAAATAGGTGGTCCTCGACTACATTTTTAGCTACTGACTGTTTTAGATAATCTCCCATATATAAGGATGGATAGGCCAGGTTCAATGCTACATCTATGGAATAATTTCCCTTATATATAATGATTTTATCAAACCGAACAGAGGTATGAAAATCTCTATGCTGCGGGAGTCCATCAGGAGTCTCGGTATAATAAGTTTGTATTTCAGCATCTATTTCCTCAATCCAATCAGTTAACTGACCGTTATTATTATCATGCCAATTTGCTCTTACATTATTGATGAAATTTGGATCATGGCCTCCGGATGATTGACCAGCTTTTGTCCAAAATTCTATGAGTCTATCTTTATTTATGCTCCCTTGGAATTGATCCATCCAAATTGAAGGCCCTCTAAAAAAGGACTTTGAGAGATGAGTCAGATATTTATCAACGGCTGATGTCCTAGGAAGTGGTATGTTGCTACCAGTAATAGTTTTTGGATATCCAGCTATTGGTTTATATCTACATTGTGGAGGCATTCCACGGTCAGGAATGTCACAATCCCAGTTGTCAATTATATGTGTAACCCTGAAATCAGAATTTCCATTCGGTTGTAAAGTCCAATAAGTATCTTCTGATGAAACCCTGGTAAGGGTAAAAATAAAAGGATATAAAGTGAGAGGTATTTTCTTTGTTCCACTAAACTCCGGATTGACATGTACAATGATAGGATCACTTGCAGCAAATAATGAACCACACTGAAGCAAATAAATCAGAAAAAGAAAGATGCTTTTCTTCATAATCTACTAGTTTTTGTTTTCAGAAAATTTATTGAAATACCTGTGACTCTGCTCGAAGCGTGGCACTACATAATTAATTTCTCTAATCACATCTGAAAGTCGACCCATAGGGTCGTACTTGTATTGTGTATAAAGGTTATTGTTGTCTAGTGAATAAGTAAGCTGCCCGGTGGTCTGATCATATACATAAGCTTGCATTCCAGACAAATATGGCTGCACCCTAAAGTCATCAAAACTTACTGCCCATGCTGATTCAACATCATTGACGCATTTCACAGTAACTGATTGACCAGCGCTTGCTTCAAATACCAATTCGATTGGATGCCAGCTTCCATAAGTCTTAATGTCGACGTTAGGCGTCATTTCAGCATCATTTGCCGTACCTGGCAAATCAGCCTTTAAGAGTATTTTACCTATTTCTTCCGCTGCTGGACCGGGTAAATAGCACCATACCATGGCTCTGTATTTCTTTACACCTGCATCCGCTGGTACAACAAATGTGTACTCAAAACCTGTTTCCCCACTTGCCGCGGTCACGTAACTCTCACCGGAGTGGCTGTAGAGCGGACTGGTTCGTACGGTTCCGGTAGTGCGAACATCATTGATTTGACTCACTCCCAACTTACTCATTTCTTCAGCACCAGAAAATGCCATCTCCTCGTATTGGCAGTTTGTCGCAGTAGAAATCACTCGTACCTGATCCGAAGTCATTTTTGTAGCTACATATTGTCCACTCACCTCATTTTTGGCTTCTAAGGCATGAGAATGTGCATCATATAAGGTGATCTCACCTTGTTTAATCCAGGGATCACTATCATTTAAAGAAATATTAATGTTCGTCCAATCGTGACCTGGTCCAATAGGAAGCAACGGCGTGTAGGCCGATAAGGAAGACCCAAATTCATTAGTTTCTTCTGTGATATCACCTACATACTGATAACCAGCCTTTTTTCTCCATATTCCTCGGGTGGTTTGCTTAGGGCCTTCAGCGTCGTGTAATGGGTCTGCGATAGTCACTAGTCCATTAACACCTTCGCTTTTGTCCAGGTGTATGACATCAAACTCATCGCCCCATGTTGTTACCGAAGAAGCTAAAACCCGATCAGGCACGCCTGCAATCTTCATATAACTGGTCTGAGCTGCCTGTTGGCTAAGCATGTGCTTGTTGTTAGCATTGTGAATCTTCAGACCCATTCCAGGATAATGCCAATAAGCTGGCTCAGTTTCAGTAATGATTGTCCTTCCATTACTATCCTCAGTTTCTGTGGCGATTACATCTCCGGAATAAAAATCAAATTCTGTATTTTTGATTCTCTTTACAGTACCTGTCCTATAGTCTGTATGTGTTTCTCCCGTTTTCACTACCGGATATTCATCCCAGTAGCTCACATTCGTTACCATAAAATAGTTGTGTTTATGATAAGATTCCCATGACAAAAACCCGCTGCTTCTTCGATGTCTGGAACGGGAGTAGTCATAAACTCTTGCGTTGGCAAAGGTCTCCTGAACCAAACCTTGATAGCCATAGTTATTGCCAAGCAATTGCAAATAATTTTTGAAGTAATTTCTCTTTTGCTGATCCGTAGGATCCTCTGCCGGAGTTAATTCATCATGTAAATAATGATAGGTGGAACTCGATAGCAAATTATCATTTTTAATATCGTGAAGCCTGATTGCTTTGAGTTGTCCTATTTGAGAAAGCATATTCTCTACTCTCGAATGATTGTCTTTCACATGATGATACGAATGATCACCGCCATAGAATCTACCAGCATGTACATCTTCTGATATTGGACCCATGAAGTGGTTCAACATACTTTCATGAAACATTTCAAACTCATATGCTGAGTAGGTCGGCAGGTACTTTTTACTTCCATTTAAATGTTCTACATAAGACTTTTTCGCTACATGCTGATATAATACCGTTGGTGCCGGCAGCAATCTGGAATTCTTTAATAATTTGGTATAATTTCTGGTGATTGCATTTAAGAATTCAAACTTTGGTTCGTCTTCTACTTCTTTCAAGTCTCTAACAGAATAAGGAGCTAGTACACCGGACTCATAAAGAACAGATCCAGAGCTAATCTTTCTATTGGTATCGTTGTAACTCCATAAATCCTTGTGTGCGTAATCATATTCAGTCCCCTTCCTGAACTTTGTGATCGGATTTTCACTCACGATTTCCTTTACTCTAATTCCACCACCAAATTTCTCAAAACCAACATTTTTATTATTGTCTGCTACCATATGATTCGCATCCAGGGAAGCAACTCCAGCTTTAAAATTTACTTTTAGGTAGCTGATAAAATCGATAGATCGAGGCAAGAACCAGTGAGGAGGAGATTGCATTACTTTACTTAGTGCATCCTTTAAAAATTGCGGCACTTGTGCCTGATTAAGTCCTCCCGGAGTATTACTTCCTTCAGCAAACTTGAGTAACTGCTCCAATTCGTCAGAATTCACTATTACATCCTTGATTTCCACACTGCTTGCTCTGCCTGAAGAGGAGCCTTCAGGATTAATTTTTGGTATTACTGAAATGTAATCATTCGCGCCATCGTGTTTGCCCTGATAACTTCTGGGAACATGGGTTTTCAATTCAAAATTCAAGCCTGCTATCTTGTAATCAACTGAAAACAATAAATCAAGATTGAGATCTGCTCCCGAATTGAAATATTCCAACAATTCTCCGAGATAGTCCTCCGAAATAATTTTCATCGTAACCAGGTTATCATTAGGAAGTTCATGCTCTTCAAAATCATCAATCGGATATTGATACTGGCTAAGTTTTGATGAAGTATAAGAATCGGATTCATAAACTATCTTGATATGCTGACCGGTAGCGGAAATAATCTCATTCATAGACCACATGTCAACATGTTTGGCGGATTCTTGTGAGGTCATTCTATCAATATTCTCATTGTCATATTCCTTCGAATAATCCGACTTATACATTGAGCTTAAATCAAATGCTTCCGAATTGTAGATTCCTGATTTGCCATAACCCATTTCATCACCAAGTTCTTTATACTTAAAAATAGTTGGGGGAACCAAATCTGCACTACCTATTCCCAAACTCCAAAGGCGATCTAATTTCAATCGCAGATCGGAGTATCCAAATCCACTATAATCAAATTGGAACTTTTTTAATGCCTCGAGGTCGAGTAGCTCGATATCATTCGGATTTATACCTTTTAGCTTACCTGTTTTCAAATTCACACTAGATATCTGTCCATTTAGTCGATCCATTTGAGCATTATCAAGTAGGTATATGGCATCCAATTGAGCCTTGTCTTTTGGGTCGAAGATGCGCTGTGATTTGGCAAAAAGAGCCGTATGTGTCGCTGTAGATACGCGATCCATATAATACCTTTCCGTTGTCCCCTTTGTCATGTACTCCACGCCTTTTTCAAGATCCTCATTCATACCAACTTCAGGGTTTCTCCAGTCTTCATCTTTCCATTTACTGTAGTCAAATGACACCCAGTAACCAAAGTCATTTTTGTCTAAACCAACTTCTCCTCTGTCTACATAATCAGGTCCGGTGATCGCCGTCAAGAACCAGGTATAAGCATACTTCGCTTTCTTGATTCTATAATGATTATCGCCCTCCATTTCTGTGTTCTCAGAGTAGATTTCTTCGTTCTTAGAATAAGCAGGTAGCATGAAATGATAGGTCAATCCGCTCTTGTTGGTTACTTCAAAACCTCCAACTTGCCCTTGAGGTAAATTGGTCCGATCTATGCAATTGGCTGTTATCATGGAAGGGTTGGCAGACAAATGTTGATTGGTGTAGTATTCGATATGTTTTGAACCTGCCGCTTTATTTTTGTAAGGATCATATCCTTCTTCCTCATAGTCGTAGGTGTCAGTGGTGGCATTGTTTACCCTGTTCCATTGCATATAGTTACTTACCCACTGAATTTCACCAAGTTTATACCCAATTGCTGGGGGTTGGTCATTTTTCCTTTTCATTTTATTGGAAAAATCTCCAACGAATCTGAATCCTTGTTTTGCATTGTTATACTTCCCAATTCCAGCATACCCTTCATAGATCTTTTCATCAAATTTAGTAGCCCTGCGTAAGGCTCTCTGGACATGATAAGGCTGAAAATTTCCTCCAATGCCCTGGGCGTTCACACTATATACATCATAATCAGGGTAGGAACCAGCGGATTGTTTAATGGTTTCATTTTCTTCGCCATATAAACCTGTATCAGAATTAAACAAATCATAGACATCTCCTTCAAAATCAGTTGTATTTTGTTGATTTCTTTGGTTCAGCGTACCATACAGCCTCACATTTATTTTATTATCAATCCAATATCTTGTCTTAGTCTCACCAAAACTAAGAGAGACCCCGTAGTATACCGGGATGCTAAAGCTCCATGAGTTTGTAGATGTACTCAATTTGTTGGCCTGCGCTGCTGAAGAGGTTACACTTCCTCCTCCTACACTAATCTGGCCGCCGCCGCCGCTGGTTGAAAGACTAACACCAAGTAAGGATGCACCTATTCCTCCCAAATACGTGCCTTCTCCAGTCTTCGGATTATTAGGGTTTGATTTACTCACGCTTATACCACCATACATTCCAGCACTAACACCGTTCAGGGTACTTGCAGAAATACCAAGCCCTGTTGAAAGTGCTAAATCTGTTTCGCCCAATTTAGTAGACATTCCAATGTTTGCTCCGGCCGATGCATAGGCTTCACCATATGGTGTCACCCCAATTCTGGCATTGACGCCAATAGTCGCTGGCCCCTGAGTACCTACCGAAACTCCCACATAACCACCGACACCTCTTCCTTTATAGGTATCATTTGCAATTTGCAGTCCGGCAGAAACCCCTACACTAGCTGGTCCGGCAGCAAATCCAATAGTAATACCTACAGAGGTTACTTTCGATTCTCCTCCCTCCCAATAGGATTCATGTAAATCTGCTTCTCCACTCAAATCATCGGCAATACCATTAACTCTCCTATTTATGGCTCCCGGAGACAAATTCCAACCTAGGCCTACCCATGATGGTTCTTGCTTGACCTTAATTCCGGCATGATAAGAGAGCGCCATTGGATAGCTCCCTGCCGGGCCTGGTATTTCAAGTAATGGGACATTATAAGTAAAATCACCCGTCAGCAAATTGACCATGTCTGAGGTGTCCACTGGTTCGAAGCTGGTCGCCTCCGGAGCGGACGGGCCAGCAGTAGAAGCGGATACCCCTGAGGCATGTACTACTACAGGAAGTAGTATCTGACTGACAAAGGACAACAATAAAATCGTTGCGACTTTTCTTCTGTGTAAATGTAGGTGTCTCATATATTCTATTCTTTCAGGCTTTTTTGAGGAAGCTTCAATTGAGGTATTTTCTCAATAGACTTCATATCAAATTCATAGGTCAGGATGGGAAGATTCAACCCAATATCCCGTACATAAAAATTAAAACTTTCACATGCTTTTAATGGCTTAGCCTCAAAAACAAGCAATACATCCGAACTTATTCCACTTCCATAACCTCGGAAAAATTGAGCAAACTTAGGAGCCAAGGTGTCTTTGCATGCTGTGACAATGCCGCAGTTCTGGCTCATATTATAGGATAGATTTTTCAGTACTTCATAGTACCTGGGGTCTTGTGGCCCCAGCGCACTTAGCAAATCGGTAGAATCAGAGGATAGTGACAGATTTAAATACGTATGATCTATATACTTTTTACCCAGGCTGTCCCAATCTTCAACAGACACGCTCTCCTGATAACCAAATTCCTGCCATATCATAGCGTCTGTTGGTCGATAACTCACCACAGAAGAGATACCATTCCATACCTTTGTTTTTATTAGACCATGACTCTCATTGAGCAAATAGCCACGCCACTCATCGGGACCGAGAGATTTTGCTGTACATGAGCAAAGGACCAAAAAAGCCAGGAAATGGACTGTCAATCTCTTCACTTGGCTAAATATTTACGGTTGAGTTCTTCGATTACTTCCTTGGTGATATTCAATCCCTCATTGGCATGAACAATATTTCCTGCATTAGTTGCAGCCAATATCATCTTATATTTACGGCTATCTCCATAAGATTGTAGAAAACTGTTGACTTCGGCTAATACCTGAGCAGTCATCTTATTGTCAGCCTCAGCAGCTTTTTTTTGAATCGCCTCTTGATATTGAATTAGTTCTTTTTGTTTTTTCCTAATCTCTTCCTCAGACTGATTCTTTCTTTTAGTGCTCATCTGAGGAATGTTCATCTCATGATCAGTGATCTGTTGCTCGATTTCATTGACCAGCGTATCAATATTAGCCTGCCAGCTTTGACTTTGTCTTTGAAAGGCCTGCCTTGCTTCCTGCATCCCTTTGTATTCATCTAGTAATTTCGCCGAATCGATATACACCAGTTCTTCAGAAGATGATGACCAAACCAAATATCCAATAACTCCTCCCTGTGTAATAGCCAACAAGACAATTAATACAAGTATATATTTCTTCATGTTTTCTTCTATATTCAATTTCACAATCCCATTAAATGAAACTTCAGTGTATTACAACACTTCTTTCCAGGAACTCTCTTCCCCTTTGTAGATTTTGACTCTCATTTTACTTACTGTATTGTCCGCTTCATATATGCTAGGGTCACTTGGGTTGGCATATAAAAAACATCCTTGTTCTTGTATCAGAAAACCTTCCGTACTTTGTTGATATTGGGTTCCGTACTCAATTTTCTCATAATCGGCTGACCCACAATACCCGCTCATTGTTTCATAGTAGTACTCTGTTTTACTGATGTGCTTCCAATTTTCATCGGAAAGGCTATTTGCATTTGATGAAATCCCGGACTGATTTCCGTATTTTTCTTTTACTGTTAATCTTCCTGAACCATCAAATTCCGTATACTCCTTCATGATTCCAATCCAACCTTCATTCCCCGGATTTGATTCATCAAGAGCATAGAACCTGCTCATCACAGAGGATGACGTATAATCATATATGTTTTTAGCAATCAGCTCCCAATTATCTGTTGTATGGTTGCCTCTATATTCTTTGTGTAGTTCAAGTTGTCCGGCGGCATCATATGCATAGACTATTTTTTTCTCTTTTAGCCAAGCGGACCCGGAGCCCTTTTCACTTAATTCGCTTGTAATTTCTCCATTCGTGTCATAAGTGAATTTAACCTTTGATTCGTTCATCCAGGTTAGCAATGATGTATCCCAGGATTGGCGGATAACAGATTCTATACTAGTGAGAGCTTCATCAAAATATCCCTCTATCTTCTGCTCTCGATAGACCCAATCATTGTCCTGAACTAATGATGAGATGAAAGTAGTGTAATATATACCATCAACTGTCTCATTGAAATACTCATGTTTCCATCCATTTTGCATTTGCCAATCAGCATTGGTTTCATCCCATAGGTATATAACATGAGCACTAGGAATGTCTTCTGCAGAATAAGTGTTACTCAACTTCTTGTTTCCCTCCCAGGCATTGTCTTCAATATTGAAATAATAATCCTCTTCTAATAATAATTGGCGACTTGCATTGTAAGTCGCTATGTACTGATAGCTGGCAATCCACTGTACTGCAGCATTTCCGTAGTTGAGATTAATCGAATGGTCATCTGTGAGCAATGTATTTGTCAAATACCCATCAACAACTAAATACGTTTTATTCTCCTTCAAAAAAGGGATGTATCCTGGGTTACCTGTAATGGTATCTGCGGCAGATACCAACAAGTGATCGATATTGCCAGCTTCATCATAATATAACTCCGTCTTATTCAGAATTACTTCTACGTCATCGATAATTACCGTTTCATACTTCACCTCATCTGGATCCTGAGCTGATAAACTATTTGTCATTACCAAAATCATATTCAGCATGAGAATAATTTTGAAACTCATTTTTTTATTCAAATTCCAGCAATCCATTTTAGGGACAATAGTTTCTTTCAATTTCATTTTATTCACCATTTTCGATTAACGCTATGAATTTTTAATCTTGAACAATTACGTTTCCACCCGGCTCAATAAACAGATTATTAATATCTACGCCGCCCACAGGTTGTTCCATTACTTCTATATACTCCTCAACCTCTAAAACGCCCCCTTTTAACACAATGAGCTCGCCAACCCGATTCGTTCCATCCTGAACAATTTCAACGGCATGACAATTAACTTGAGAATCAACGGTTACCGTATTTCCTTCGATAATCACATCTACCATTGACAGAGGCTTCACCTTGTAATTCCAAATGAGCAATTCACCCCAGTCGCCATCACCAACCGTCTTGAATTTAATTGGTGATCTTTCCGCATAAGACTGACCTTCCTCTTGGCTATACAATTCCGTTAAATTGGAAAAATTCTGAATACCGGTTAGATCCGTTATACCGGCACCAAACATGTTCAAAGTTGTAATCGATTCCAGGTCTTCTGTATAGGAGTTATTATCCTTCTTGAAATCATATCCCAAGTTCATCAACATGGTTTCAAAATTATCATCAGGGATATAGGTTTGGGCACAATCAAGTCTGCGTGCATAATTAATCACTTTAGCATCAGACCAACAGTTAGTCGTACTATTCTTGGATCTTATATAGTAAGTTGATCCAGTAGTTCTAATTTTTGATTTAGATGAATTGGAAGTACTTACACCCCCAGAACTACTCTGCCAATACCACACATTATCAGAATTGGCATTAGTATGAGACAATTCAGCTCTTCCACATTTATTTTTCACGACAATACTACTTGGCACACCTGGCAGTGGAGTTATGCTATAACTTATTTTTGCAGCAGCCGACCAACATGAATTCGAGTTTTTATATGATCTTAAATAATACTTTGATCCGGATGTTCTAGTGACGGAGACGGCTGAATTACTCTTACTCTGACCTGTCGAACTGCCTTGCCAATAGTATACATAGCCTTCTTTCGGGGCAGCACGAGTCAATTCTATTCCACCACAAACGTCTTTCTGAGTGGGAACAGGTGGAGCGGTGGGAACAGCTCTTATAGAGTAATTAATAGTTCTTGCCGCAGACCAACAGTCGGCGTTATCATTTTTAGCCACTATATAATAAGTAGATCCTGAAGATCTTGTAACCGAAGGCGAAGAATTACTCATACTTCGACCCTGTTCGCTGCTTTGCCAGTAGTAGGTCACATTTGCAGGAGAAGGGTCCGCCGTCAGAACTGAACTTCCGCAATTGTTTGCGACTGTGACTATCGGAATAGCCGGAATTTCTTCCACCGTATAAGTTACCTCCGTAGCAGGCCCCCAACAATTGCTGCTGTTTCTCCAACGGGCATATACCTTAGTCCCGGAGGTTCGGGTAGTGGATAGTCCTGATTCGGAAAGACTCGTCCCACTTGCACTGGACTGCCAATACAACGTGAAACCTGCCACTGTAGGCAGAGGAATAATATCGTCTTCTTTAATCAATTCTTCTTCAGGTAAGATCCTAATGGCTGCCGACAAAGTCGTGCTGCCACAATTGTTGATTATAGAACTAATCACAGGAGAAGGTATGCCTGCCGGTAAAGTATAGGTTACCGTGCTTGCCGATGACCAACAACCCGTAACTGTATTCTTTGATCGTAGATAATACTTAGATCCCGACGTCCTGGTAATCGATTTGGCTGAACTGCTCGTACTCGTTCCAGATGTACTACTTTGCCAATAGTAGGTATGATTCGACGGTGGATTGGCTCGTGTGAGTGTATTGCCTTCACATACCACCAGCGTGGTGGGTACAGGGGGTGTAGCAGGTAGCGCTATAATGCTATAATTGACCGTTCTGGCTGATGACCAGCATCCTGTGACTGTGTTTTTTGAACGTAGATAATATTTGGTTCCGCTTGTTCGGTTTATAGTCAATGAAGAATTGCCTATACTAGTCCCTGTACTGCTACTTTGCCAATAATAAATGTGATCTGTCGGTGGCGCACTACGCGTCAGGACAGACTTCCCACATTGATTAGAAACTGTAGCTGAAGGTGGTGTCGCTGGTACAGGTGTCACACTATAAGTTACCTCCGTAGCAGGCCCCCAACAATTGCTGCTGTTTCTCCAACGGGCATATACCTTAGTCCCGGAGGTTCGGGTAGTGGATAGTCCTGATTCGGAAAGACTCGTCCCACTTGCACTGGACTGCCAATACAAC
>NZ_JBDUYN010000006.1:0-965255 GCF_039944555.1 Reichenbachiella sp.
ACCATTACTAGTTTGCCAATAATAGGTCTGAGTAGGCGGCGGCGTAGGTCTGGTCAGTACGGTATTGCCACAATTGTTGGTTTCACTGATACTCCCCGGTGTGGCAGGCTTGGCCAACTCTGCATAGGTACGACTTGCTGATGCCAAAGACCAACAACCGGTGCTGTTTCTGGCCCTCAGGTACATGGTTCCGGAGCCTGTCGTATTGTAAGTAAGGTCACTATTGGTGTCATCAGTCCCTGTACTACTGGTCTGCCAATACCAGGTATTGCTCCCAGAACTGCTACGTGTTATGACAGAGCCTGTACAACCATTGCTTACGCTAGGTGTGGCCGGTGCGGCAGGATAGTCCACAATGGTCACCGCCTTAGAGACGTAGCCATTACTCCATTGCTGATCAGAGGGTCTATAGGCTTTGATATAGTAGGTACGCGTGCTAGTAGCGGTATAAGTCGTGCCACTATAGGTCACGCTGGTCCCACTCGCTGATTCCTGCCAATACCAAACAATGCCAGCTGGTGGGCTGTCCGTCCGGGTCAGGGTTTTGTTACCACAAGGGCCACCGGATTCTGTGATCGAGCCCATGGGGTCGGTCACTGGAGGATTTCCTCCACCGCCGCCGGGAGCTGCAAAGGCTGCGGCTTCTATCGGAGCCACTTCTTCAATTGGGGCTTCTTCTACTGGTTCTTCGGTGTTGGTGTTGTTTCCATTGCCGTTGCCATTATTGCCGTTTCCATTGCCGTTCTGGGCCAAAGTCAGGGTACTGAGCATCAATACGTATGCGATGGCCAATAACCCTGTTTTTATTGCTTGTATGATTCTATTGCTTTTCATGTGCTGAGGATTATTGGTTGGAGATAGGATTCTTGTAGTGATATTCCTGTGCACTGAGCACATGACCTTCGTTGTCCTTCACAAACTCCAGGCGACCAAAATCGTCGTAACTATAGCTAGTCGTTCGGTTCTTGGGATCGGTAACATGTGTGAGCCGGTCATAGTCATCATAAAAATAGGTCGTGACTTGTGCGCCTTTTGGATAAACCCGTAATTCGTCGATGTAGTTGACATCATGGATTTTGTTGGCAAAATCCAGTTCACCGCTAAATTTCCATTCCAGGTTTTCATAATACCAATAGGTCATGACCAAGTTGGTTGTATCTGAAGGACTAAATCCATGGTCTGATAAGAAATAAGAGCCTAACCTTGATCCCGAACCTATTTTTGATACGTTGGTGTATTCTTCAAAACTGGTATAATAGAAATTGTCCGTCTGTGCATGAATGGCACTACCGATGACCAATGTTCCTTCATCATTCCAAACATACGCCTCTCCTACACCACTTCGCGGTGATCGACCTCTGACCACATGCAAGGCCGAGTC
This sequence comes from Reichenbachiella sp., assembly GCF_039944555.1. Lineage (GTDB taxonomy): Bacteria > Bacteroidota > Bacteroidia > Cytophagales > Cyclobacteriaceae > Reichenbachiella. Next base: position 1,382 of record NZ_JBDUYN010000006.1, read on the forward strand.
GTAGGTCAACGAAACTTCTTTGGTATATCCTGAAGCAGGTATGTGAACATTGGAAGACTGAATATCATTCTGACTGTGATCTATTTTTTTATAGACCTCTAACGGTTGTCCCAGTGTATCATACTTTACAATGGTGGAACTGGTTTGTTGGTCAGCACGATACTGATCCACACGGACCGGAAGAGCCGGCATAAACATGGTCGTGTCCAAATGCTTTAATTCAGCCAGGCCATAGTCTGATGGATAATAGTAGTAAGTCTTCAAAGTGTCCTCCCTGGAAGTCAAACTTTCCATGGCGGTCAACTGCATGTGATCCGGATCGTCATACTTGTAGCTCGAATATTTTTTTATCTGGGTTCCATCAGGATTGATCGTGGTTTCGAGCGTAGAGCCCAGGAATTTTCGGTAAGAGTAATTCTGGTATTCTACTACATTGAGGTGGTCAATTGCCTTCAATTGAATGACCGTGTCGCCTACGTTTTTGTTTTTGCAAGGGTGGCAGGTTTCGCCAACGATGGTATTATGGTGACCTGAAGCCCTGCATACATACTGCCCCTCACTAAATTTATAGTGCCAAAAGTGCGAGTGCTGAGTTATGCATGATTCACGCGCGAAACATAAATCAATATTTGATTCGTCACAGGTCACAACAACCTCCTGATTCCAATAATCTTCATTCTTCTTTTGTATGACCAACCCGGTTTGATTTCGCGTGTAGGTGGAATCAATCAGCCATTCATTCTCTTTCAGGTATATTATTTTACCTGAGGCATCTCTTTGTGTCACCTTAGACTCCAAACCGTTGTTCCAGCCAATATTGGAATAGGTGGCCGATGTAATATCGTCTCCCAAAATGATCTTGGGATTGGCATCGCGTGTGATGATGAAATCGTGCTCGGTAAAGCCATTAGCGAAATTTTCACCGTCGGCAACCAGCACTTTATTGTAATAAATGTGACTACCACTGATTGGAAAGAGGTTGGTCTGACTATTCGAGTACAAGAAGTAATTCAGACACTCTCCAAACATCGGACATCCTCCCGCTTTAGCAACGGTTGTGACGCCTTTGAAATAGACTGGTGTCTGAGGTATCGAAATGGAAGAACTATTCAAGTCTTCAAAAGGGGCGTAATAATAAGATTTCACCTGTGGAGTATGTATCCCATCTGAGATCGTTTCTTTTTTTATTCGCATTCCTCCGAGCTCAACATTTTTGGCTGTTTTTATTTCGCCTGACTTATAGTCGAATCGAATGGATGCTTCGATAAATTCACGGGAGGATATTTCTACAGCATAAGCACCCGGATACAAAACGAATGGATCCTCAGGTCCCTGATTGAAAATCTTATACTCCATCTGGCCAAGCGAATCAAATATGAAAGTATGTTCTCTTTTAGCAACAGCGTTATCCGGATCATTCAATGGATAGATTTTTATGGTAGCTCTGCAGTTCACAAACCCAAATCCGGCGTGACTGGGTCGGACGGCGGCATTGAAAATAAGCATGTCTGGTTCATACTGATAGTCAATCAGTAGCGTATCTCGCGCAAAAGTGGAAATCACTTCTTCATCGCTAAAATGCGACAACTCGTAACTATCAAATTCATCCACTATGTAGCTATCTGTCCAGTAGCCATTCGGTTCGTAGTCAAACTCGCTAAATCCCCCCGTCGGATAGGTAATCTTACTTAGCATGCCCTTTTGAGCATAATTACTATCCGGCTCCCGGCTACCTCCTATTCCTGTAAATCTAGGTCCCGAAACATCCGGAACCAGATGAGAATTATTTTTTCCATTGTAATAGCCCCAGTGATCCTGTGCAAAAGACAATCTGGCTGGTAAATTACTTTTGTCAATGTACTCGAAAACGTAATCCTTGCTTTCACTGCTGTTTTGATCCCATTCTTTGAATCCGTTCAAATACAACCGCTTGGTTACTTCTGTTCCTCCATGTCCGCTTGGTAACAGACTAGCTGTGACAACTTCGTGATCCAGCGTCCATTTTTTAACGAGGTTACCATTGACATAAGTCTTGATTTCATCCAGTTTCTTACCCTGGATTATATCCGTGCGATTCGAAGTAGTAAACACCGTACTATCATTTCCATATACAATGGAATTGAGTTTGACACCGTTTACCCAGGATCTTCTCACACAGGTAGAGTTTTTACTAACCGAACCACAAGTTGAAGCTCCTCCTCCCTCAAGGCAGTCGATAAAATCCTGATAGCCCCTTTCCTGATAGGTTTGGTCTACACTGGTGTAATTGTTGGTAACAACGGGCTCATAGTTAAACAGAACTTCTGCCCCATTTGGATGTATGATTTTTGAAAGATACCAGGCTGTGGTTTTAAAAAATTGATAGTCCTTACCACAACCCTCATTAAAGGTCTTTGACACTTCATAATCACTGAATACATACTCGATGCCATCAGGTGTTTTGATAAAATAATCTGCAAACCCTACTGTGCTATTCTCAGTATAGCTTATATCAAGTTTCTGAGCGGGCATGATCAATGGCACCCTGTGTTCATCGATTACAAATTTGCCGCTGTTGCCATTGAAATTGAACATGAATAGATCCAACTCCGTATCAATTCCATCTCCCTGCGCTTCATCTATAAAGACCAGGGTCTGTGGGTCCTCGATGTCGATAATTTCGGGTATAGGCCTTCCTCCTCGTTCTTCATCGGCTTCATCCTTGATCACACGAGTAATCACACCGCCTGCATTGAGTGACCAGCCCTGGCCTACCCAGGAGGCTACTTCGTCTACTTTAAGTCCGTTAGAGCTATAAGACAGCGACAGCGGCACGTTGATGCCACGGTAGCTGATCTGGTGCAAGGGCACACTGATGTTGGGTGTCCCTGTAGAAAGCGACACTGGGGTCAGTCCATACTGGCCTAAAGCGCCTGCTGTAGGCGATGGTGGCATAATGTTGATCTCTCCGGGATTGAAATCTGCCGAAGATTCGCCTCCCTGCGCCACACTATCAACACAGAGGCTGCTTACTCCGATTAGCGATAGGAGTAAATATTTTGAATATATACTTTTCATCATCAGGAGTTTATTACTTGACTAGGGTTTGAATTTTTTTATTCATCTGAAGGTTTTGCTGCTGCAAGTCTTCAATCTGCTTATTCTGCTCGATCACATACAGCGTCAGCTCTTCGATCTTTTGCAGGAGTTTGGCTTGCATGGATACGATGTCCACGCCGTTTTCTTTTACCTCGGCAGCGCTCGGAATTTCCGGTAGGTGGTGGTTTTTTTCGATGTACTTTTCCACTTGTTCTAACTCATTCAGTTCATAACCGTCTTCGAAGACATAGTCGGGCCAAACGAAAGACGGCTCCGCAGAAAAGCTTGATGCATGCACGTTGCCTACCACATGTAGTTTGTGTGAGGGTGTGGTCGTACCAATGCCGACGTTGCCGTTTCCAATTATGGCCATCCTCGTATTATAATGTCCGTCGGACTGCGAGGTAATAAAATCTATTTCTGTACCCCATCCCCCTTCGTCTGCGTGCAAGCTAATACCAGCACTACCTTTCCCAGACTGAAATGAGCTCCAACTACCGGTGTGGTCATCATATAAGTTTGCGCCTATAAAGACCCTATGTTTACCGTCAGAGGTTTGAACTATGCCCCCATGACCTGACTTTGGATCACCAAGGAGCAATGAAGATTGAATTCCGCGATTCACATGAACACCTAGATTACCTGTTCCTGAAAAGGGTGAGGTAGTGCCGATGCCGACATTGCCGTCTTCTTTGATGTATAACCTATCCTGGTCTCCTGCCCGTAGCATCAATCCTCTTGATCCATCTCCAATTGCTAAATCACCAACCATAATGTTGTTTGCATCACTATCCAAAACCCTTTGTCCGCCAACAGCGATCCCACCAATCACATCTAGTTTTGAATTAGTTACTGGTGTAGTAGTGCCGATGCCAACAGTGCCGTCTGATTTGATCGTTAGTCTATCTCCTGTATTATAAAATCTAAGGTCTGTACTTGACGTGGGATTATATATTTCCCAATCTGTGCTGAATGAGGCTCCTGTTCTTTTGATTTGAAAACCGTTTTGAACATTGGTGTCAACGATAGCGGAAACTCGATTGAATGAGCTTCCAAAAACTTCTAGTCGATTAGCAGGCGTGGTCGTCCCAATCCCCACATTCCCATTGGCGTCCAGGGTCATCCGCTCCGTGGAGCTGGTAGTAAAACTAATGACATTGTCCCCCACAGTGACTTGCGTATCGCTCTGCTGCTGGAATTGTAGCGCAGAGGTGGCTGTCCAGTCGGAACCAGAGCCTGTGGCCCAAAGTGAAAATGGAAAGATAAGTAAGGCGGAGAGTAAGTGCTTCGTATACATTGTTTGTAAGTTTTGTGCTTCGTTATTTTATTTATTTGACTTTTGAAAATGATCTAACCCAACTATTCGATATATTAATACCAATAAAGCAAAATTGTCTACAGCGTTCAATCATTTCGTTTCTGAAAGCCTACATTTTCAAATTAAAGAGTCCCTGGGATAACTCTTGCAGAAGTTGTTCTGGCAAACTATTTCCAGGATATAGGGCGAAAAGGAAGACGGCGTACGTCGCCAAGGTCATGACTAATTTTGGTGCGGATTGCAGCATTTTTTCTCTTAACTTATAGTGTATAAACCGTTCTTTGTTCCGACCGTAGCGTTGCAAATACCCTGAGGTTTCAAAAAGATCAGCATGGAAAATACCATCCAAAATCTATTGAAAACAAATGAATGCAACTGACTAACAGGTCGCATGAAACTGAACATTCAGTTTCTCAGGTTAAGAGGTTGGTTTGAGCAAAAATGAATATGACATCCACTTTTTACTTTAATTGATCGTACCCGACGATCCTAATTAATCATGCTCATAAAAATGCTGGCACGATGTTAATCACAGAATTTGAGTTGGCCAAAATTATCTTTGGATAATTATCCACATTCGCCATTCAAATAAATATGCGGCATACATTGCAAACTTGATCATACAAAATATCACCACTTCTGCGCACTACCTGTTCGTATTAACCAGGCAATAGTTCGAAAAAAGGGTATCTAATCGGGCTTTTACTCGATATTTGTTATTATAGGGTTTTTAACCGATATTTGCTGTTATCGGGTTTTTACTCGATTCCAAACTTTCATAAAACATGACAAGTATCATTACGGGAGATATCATCAACTCAAGACGGGCAGACCATACTGATTGGATGCCTACCCTGAAATCCGTGCTCGATCAATATGGTAAAGAACCTGAGGCTTGGGAGATCTATCGAGGAGACAGCTTTCAGCTGGAGGCGCCTCCTGAAGAAGCACTAAAAATCGTTATTCATCTGAAGGCAAGCATCAGGCAATTCAAAGGACTTGATGTACGCATGGCCATTGGTATTGGAAAAAAGGACTACAGCATGATGAAAATCACCGAATCAAACGGAGAGGCTTTCGTCAATTCCGGACATGCTTTCAATAAACTCAATAAGAAAAAAACATTGAGTTTGCGCTCTCCATGGCCAGAAATAGATGAGCAACTCAATTTGTCCATTGACCTGGCCCTGCTTACTATGAATGGTTGGCAGACCAATGCCGCCCACTACATAAAAACAGTCATAGAGCACCCCAACTGGACACAAGTACAGCTCGCTAAAAACCTAAACAAAAGCCAAAGTACCGTAAGCGAAAGCCTGAACCGTGCCGGCTTTGAAGACATCATGCGCCTGGAAAAAAAATATCGTAAACTAGTCACCAACCAATGACCCACTTGACCCTACAACTCCTACTCGCCCATATCATCGGCGATTTTCTCATCCAGCCCGGTTCTTGGGTAAAAGACAAAGAAGATAAAAAACACAAGTCTGTTTATCTGCTATGGCATATAGTCATACATGCTTTTGCACTTGCTTTTTTACTTCAATTTGACCTGGTTTATTGGAAAGGTTTTTTAACACTTATCATCTCTCACTATGTCATTGACGTCATCAAACTCAATTTACAAACCCATAAAAACAAACGGTTTCTTTTCTTTGTCGATCAATTTGCCCATCTGCTAGTCATAGCCCTGGTCGTACAGTGGTACACTTCGTACACCTTCAACCTTTCAGCAGCACTATCTGATCAATCCCTCTTGCTGATCATTTCGTTGCTTACAACAACTGTAGTCTCTTCCATTTTTATGAAAGTGATTATAACTAAATGGGAACTGGAAGAAGATCCCAATAGTGCTTCGTTGGAAGAAGCGGGAAAATACATCGGAATACTAGAGCGCCTCTTCGTCTTTGGGTTTATCATAATGAACCAGTGGCAGGCCATAGGTTTTCTGTTGGCTGCCAAGTCTGTCTTTCGCTTCGGCGATCTCTCAAAGGCCAAGGATCGCAAGCTCACCGAATATATACTTATCGGTACATTGCTGAGCTTTGGTTTTGCTATTCTTACTGGATTGGCGTACAATTACTTTCTTGGTATGATAAATGAATGAACAATATACATCCCTCTTTAGCTGAAAGACTACTCAATTAGTCATCGCTCAATGGTGCAATGTGCTTCTCAATACTCTCCTTATTTCCGCAATTATCACATCTGTAGTGCTTTAAGAGTTTACCCTCGCCGGTTATTGTCGGTTTTACAATGATCTCTTCTTTCAACTCATGCAAAGTCCTGAATCTACACTTGTCACATAATAAACTGGTGTGATGAACATCGTATTTTTCAACAACCTTCTTTCCAGTCTCCTCATCAATCCAGACATCATAATCGAAAGCGAAGATTTGCTCATGTTCTATTTGTTCTTCGGTCAGATGCAAGTCTTCTTCATCCTCATTGAGCAATTTCATCTCGTTTCCATTCCATGTCGCCTTCATCTTTTTAAATCGGATATGTGCCAGGTGTTTGGCCAAAATATATGGGTAGTAGATTCTGATGATGACCCTGGTAATATACCAAACCATCACCCCTATCACCAAGGACCCCACAGACTGCACAATCAGTTCGAAATTATTCACTGTTTTGTATTCACCAATGAACAAGCTGTTTACATATAAAGCCAGGCTAATAGAAGCAAATATCATTACATTCAGAAAGGCCGGAATTTCGTGTGAACTTACATATTCATACACCTTGGTTCTGTTTTTTCCTATCAAAAGGCCAATGACATAAAATAGAAAGATAGAAAAGGCAATAAACAAAAAAAGCAATGACCATACTTCTGCTCCCTCCTGCCACTGAATGATGAAATCTGAATAATTATTTTTCATGATCGTAGTGATTGATGTTCGATCATAAAGTAACTCACCTATGAGGAAAGTTTTGGTGAGGAAAACCAGCGTAAATAATGATAAATATCAGTTTAAGGCGGCCGAATCAGCTCATTTACTGCTGAAAATCAGTCCTTAGTCTTATCCTGAAGTTTCTGATTGATGTACTTGCCCACGATTGTTGCCGTGAGTATAACCAGGTAAAACTGCCCAACAAGTCCAATAAGTATCGTGGCCTTTTGGGCCAAAGTGGTCACGGGTATAATATCTCCATATCCTATCGTAAGCATGGTAATATAACTGAAGTAAATTAACCGGTCAGTGAGCAGTATGGTCGTATCTGCACTTTGCAGATGTAAGCCCTGAAAGGAATTTGGATGAGTTAGTTCAATACTCAGGCAGATAAAAAAACCAATAAAACCTAGCGACACATACCCACTTATCAACCCTAGAATTACATTTTCACTAACCTCTTTTGCTCTCCAAACCTGTTTTATGATTTCAAAACTCACGACCGCATAAAACAAAAAGTAGATCACCATCCTGGATAAACCAAATACCCGCTCATCTACTCCCTTTTGTGATATACCAAAGATGACAGCCGTGAGAGCCAGTAATACCACAAAAAACCACATCAATTTCTTTTTTTTTGAAATCAATAAGATTCCCGCCAGCAGATTGATCTGAAAAAGTATTGGTAACATAAAATCTTCAAACCAGGTTGAGGGAACCAGCAAAGACCCAAACAAGATCACTGCCTGACTAATCAGGAAAATTTCAAATCTATGTGGATATATTTTTTTGAAAGAATGCATCAGGCGGCTTCTATGCTGAAAATATTGACTTTGATACTCTTGCCTTTCAAAAGAATATCTCCTACGTGGCTGCTAGAAAAATCCGCGTTCAACTCCAATCGCTCCTGGAGGCTTTCGGATATTAACATGTTTTGCCCCAGTTCATTGCATTGGTCCTGTATTCGAGCAGCCGTGTTAATGGCATCTCCGTGATAGGCAATCTCTCGCTTGATCTCCCCTACTTCTGCCACAATGATCTTACCCATATTCAGCCCTGCCTTGAATTCGGGAACCACTCCATATTCCTGCAGGTAGTATTCGGATCGATCCGACAATAAATCTCTGAAATCAAAAAAGGCCCGAAGGCAATTGGCATTCGCCAATCCCTCTTCTTTTTTCCACGTCAGTACGGCTTCATCTCCCACATACTGATAAATCTCGGCCTCATATTTTTCAACAATACTCAAATCCTGAAAGCAATCCTGCAAAAGTCTGCTGTATTTGATATGTCCGAGTTTTTCGGCGAGGGTCGTAGAAGATTTGAGGTCCAGAAACATAAAAATACGCTCATCTTCCTTAGGGTCATAAAATTCTCCTTTCAGCATTCGCCATAGATTGCCGGGACCGAATTTCTTATCGATCTGCTTGAAGAAATCAATAAAAAAACCAACCAGAAAGCAATAGAAAACGAGCAATATCATTTCCTTGGAAAACATAAATTCATGATAGATTTCCCAGTTAAGTTCTACCTGCAATATTTTTGCAAAAATCCTCATTCCCATAGATATGAGAATAATAATGGCAATCAAATAGCTAACAGAACCGATGAGTACGGCCTTACCAAAAGCCACCCGCTTCAGAATATTTTTATCATAAAAGTATTCAAGCGAACCAAATAATATACCGGCCACCACACCAAGCGCCACATGCACCCTGATTTGCTGAAAAAAAGTGAGCTCGGTAAAATCATCTTGTACGATCTCGTGGCCAAACTGGCGCATGACGGTCCAGAAAACAAAAGCGGGAGTCCAAATCAAAAAATGACGAATGATACTCTTGACGTATTTACTTTTTTTCAGATTGTACATCATCTAGTCAAAACAGACTAATTATTAATCGTTCAAAAGGTCTTGATTGAACTCATATCCCTTATAATTTACCTTAAATAAAATGCTATAAAATGACGGTATAAAAAGCAGGGTAATAACGGTTCCGAATAAAAGTCCAATCATGATAGAGACCGCCATGCCTTCCCACATTTCGCCTCCACTCAGATAGAGAGGAACAAGACCTAAGACGGTCGTAAAAGTAGCCAACAATATGGGTCGGAAACGTTGTAGACATGCAGCTATTACCGAATCCTGTACCTCTCTTTTTAGCTCATTTTGTTCAATCTCAATACGGTCGATTAAAACAATTGCATTATTGATCACTATACCACAAAGAGAAATAACCCCAAGAAACGGCATGAAGCCGAAGGGTTCCTGAAATGTCAGCAATCCTATCACCACACCGATTACACCCAGCGGGATGGTAGAGGCAACCATCACCATTTTTCTTATGGAGTTGAATTGAATGATCAATAGCATGACAATGATAAATCCGGAAAGTGGCAAATAAGCGACAACGGCGCCCATGTTATCCGCTGTATTCTTTGCGTCTCCTCCAAATTGATAGCTATAATTTGATGGCCAATTCTGCCTGTCTTCATTTAGCCAGGGTGTAATCTCAGCAGTAATGGCTGATGCGTTTCCGTCATCACGCAACTCACAAGAGATATTTACTGTCCGTTTGAGATCCAGCCTCTTGATTTTAGAGTATTGCCATTGCGGAATGATTTTGGCCACTTGCAAAAGCGGAACGCTCTTACCTGAATTTTGAGCATATATATTCAGCGTTTCCAACGTTTCCAGTGACTGCTGTTGTCCGGCATCGCTCCGCATAATCACTGGAATTGATTTATCGTCTTCCCGATACTCACCAGTCTTAAATCCATCCAAAACAGTTCTCAAAGAAGTAGCAATATCCTGACTGGAAATTCCCGCTGCTTGTGCTCTGCTCTGATCAATATCGATCACCAACTTCTTACTTTTTGGTCCCCAATCGTCCTTTACATTTTTTGTACCCGTAATCTCCGAAAGTTTCTTCTTGACTCTTTTAGCAATACCTGCCAATTCATCCGGATCGTTGCCAGATACCTTGATCTCAATAGGCACACCGCCGCCGCCCGCTCCTAACGGCCCTACTTTGATGTCAGCGCTGGGAAAATTATTGAAGCAATAGGCGTCGAGCTCGTTGATTACCTGATTGTTGTATACCGCACTGGAAGTATTGACAAGCATATGTGCATAGCTGGAGTTGGCCTCATCCGGCGAATAGCCAAGGTCATATGATTCCGGGCCTTCGCCAATGTAAGACGACCAGCTGCTGATGCCGATGGTTCTTTGATCATCCACCAATAGTGAATCCATGATAAAACGCTCTATACCCCGTACCACATCGGTGGTTCTTTCTATCTTGGTACCTAAAGGCAGATTGATATCCACCGTGATCATGTTTCTATCACTGTCCGGGAAGAATACGAAAGCTATTTTGGTGAAACCAAAAAGGGAAGCAAAAAACAGTACTACGATCATGGCCATCACCAGTCCTTTGTTGGCAAGGGCAACAAGAATTAAATCTTTATAATAAACCTTCAGGGCATTGATGATACGATCCACCAAACCAGGTTTTTTCTCACCTTTCTTTTCTATTTTCAAAAATAAATAACAGAATAGAGTGACTACGGTCAATGCAATCAACCAGGAAGAAAGCAGCGCCAAAGATATGACCACGAATATGGGCCCTACAATGTCTCCCATGGTAGACTCAGCCAGATAAAATGACAGAAAGGCGGCTGAAGTAGTAAGTGTAGAAATCAGCAACGGAGTAAACAACTCTGAGCATGAATCTATAGCTGCTTTTTTGGCTTCAATTCCTCTTTCCATTTTCACCATAATAGTTTCAGCCACCACGATGGCATTATCCACCATCATGCCAAGGGCCATGATCAAAGCGGCCAAGGTCACCTGATTCAGTCCGATATTCATCATACCCATGAGCATGAGTGTCATAATCGTCACTATGGGTATCAGACTAGCAATAATGGAGCCCGTACGTAATCCGAGGAATAGCAACATTACAGCCAGGACAATCCCAATGGCCTGCATCAAGTTTGTGATAAAGTCGCTGATTTTGAAATCAATATAGCTGTCCATGGAAGACAATCGGCTCAATTCAAGTCCTACGGGAAGGGTTCCCTTCCACTGTTCTAAGACTACGTCTACCTCCTCTCCCAGCTTGATGATGTTTGCTCCTTCCTTGAGGTTGATATGCAAGGCAATAGCATCCCTGCCACTTACTCTTACTTTCTGTTTAGTGGGATCTATATACCCTTTAACCACAGAGGCAATGTCTTCCAGGTAAACCAGCTGGGAACCATCGCCTACAGGTATTAGTGTTTTTTTGATGTCATCAACTGAGTTGTAGTTTCCTGTAGGCTCCAGGATAATACGTTCGTCCTGTAGATTGATTTTGCCTCCGGAGCTGAGGATATTGATAGAACCGATGATGCTCTGAAGTTTCCCCGCAGTAAGGCCGTATTCTTTTAGTCGTGTGTTGTCAAATTCTACGAACACTCGTTCTTCCTGAACACCGCCTATTTCTACCTTGGCTGCGTCCTCCAATGCGATCAGGTCATCTTTCAGGTCGTCTGCATACTCTTTCATTTGCGCATAGGAGAAACCATCGCTGGTCAACCCGACAATGATGCCATATACGTCTCCGACCCCATCATCTTCCAACGAGGGATTTACTCCTTCCGGCAGGCCTTTCAATCCATCTAGTTTTCTTCGAAGCCGATCCCATACCGACTGCAAATTTTCTGGTCGTACTTCATCTTTTAGCGTAACGGAAACAATAGAAATACCCGTTCTGGAAGTACTGTTGACTTCTTTGAGCTCAGGGAGTTCCTGGGCTACTTTTTCAATCTTATCGCTGACCAGTTGTTCCACACGCTCCGGGCTAGCTCCTGGAAACTCCGAAACGACAGTTGCTACACGAACGGTATAGGGAGGCATGCTGTCTCGGGATAAGCTTTGATACAGCACAAGACCCATCACCACGATAACTGTCAGTATGGTAAGCGTAATGCGGTTTCTTTCTATCGCAAATTGTGTCAGATTCATAGTCGAATGGATTGGGGTGAGAAGTTTGGATTAGTTTTCAAAAAGCCTGACTTTGTCGCCGTCAAGCAGTGTTTGGAGGCCTGCGGTCGCCACAAGTTCACCCTCCTCAAGACCTTCTAGTATTTCAAATCCACTAGTGGTCAGTTGACCAATACTCACCGTTCTTCTTTTTGCCAGGTAATACTCATCCTTGGCCTCTAGGGCAAATACAAACTTTCCTTCCTCATCTTCACCTACAGCCTGTCCAGGTACAATCAACAGATCTGATGAGGCCCCATTTGCATTACTCATTTGAAAGGTGGCCGATGCTGCCATACCCGGACGTACAGATTTTGTATCTCCTTCTATTTTGATAACTACCGGGTAGGTGGAGGTCTGCGTGTTAATTGAAAAAGACACTTCTGAGACTACTCCTTTGAAAGCTTGGTCCTCAATAGACGAAAAAACTACTTCTACCACGTCTTGCACATTGACATTGGATATGAATGATTCAGGAATTCCCATATTCACCTCCAGATCACCCTCTGAACTCAACATGACAATCTGTTGACCTGAGCTTACATTTTCATTTACTTCGGCATCTACGGTAGCAATTTTACCTCTCACCGGAGCGTACAGTTTAGTGTAACCCAGCTGGGCTCTGGCCAGTTTCCGGGATTTTTTAGCCGAACTTTCATTGGCTTTCGCTGACTCATAGGCGGCTTTCGCAGACTCAAACTCGCTCAACGAAGTATTGCCGTTTTCATATAAGGACCTGACTCTTTCGTACGCAGATTTGGCCTGTTTCTCCTGTGCATCGGCATTTTTCACGGAGGCATCGGCTTGTTCATATTCGAGCTGAAAGTCAGAATCATCCAGGGTGGCAATCAGGGTGTTCCTTTTGACTTCCTGTCCAACCTTTACTGGTAATGACTGAATGTTTCCCGGCACCTTAAAACTCAACTTTGTTTCTGTACCGGACTTGGCTGTACCGGCAAATGTTCTGCTCTGGACACCACCTCCGGGCACCACCTTTTGGAACATCACGGGTCTGATGATCTCTTTCTTTTTTTGCTCTTTTCCACCACAGGCTATCATGATCAGGCCCATAAGCAGGTACAGTGTGGTTTGAATTTTCCTATGCATCTTATTTGGTTTGAAAGTTATTATCGATTAAAAAAGGACTCCAGTTGATTGACATAATCTGTCTTCTGCTCGTTGGTCATGAGCATGTAGTAAGCTCCTGTAGCTCGTTCCATATTCAGCAAGTCGCTCAAAAATATATAGATCGCATTGGCACTATTCAGTTGAGATGAAATGGCCGCATTTTGCGCATCCAGTAATTGTGTGATCGTCACTACGCCCTTAGAATAGCTATCCTGTATCAATCCGAAATTTTTGACCGCTGCCTCTTCAGCATCTTTGGTCAGCGTCATATTTCGATAGGATGCCCGAATGTTTTCCAACTCAGAACGGACTTGTTGCTCTATCAGACGTTCGGTATTGAGTCTCTGCGTACTCAATTGGCTCAACTGGACCCTTGATTGCTGAACTTTTGCCGTTCGGCTACCTCCCTGGAAGATAGGGATAGCTGCTCCGACCTGTAAGTTCCAGTTCCAATCATTAGGTACTCCAAAGCCTGTAGGAAATTCTGTGCCGGCACCATTTCTGTATAATTCATAGTTGTAGCCTCCACCTACGGTCAAGTTGGGTATGTATCTGTTTCTTCTATTTAGTAGCACAGAACGCTCTTGTGCTCTGACATTGTAATCGAGTTGCTTAAGGTCAGGCACATTCGCCTTTGCTCGGCCCACCATAAAGTCAGCGTACTTGTAGAAATCCCTCGGGTTGTTTACATACTTGCCAATGGCCTGATTATTCACCAGTAATCTGCTGTCGGTGATATCAATTTCTTCAGTCAAAAATGCTTCGCTAATCGGCCGGTAGAGAATTTGATTGAGGGCCATCTCTGCCTGTTTGCGTTGTGCAGTGGCATTAAGCAGGTTGGATTTAGCATTGGCTATCTCTCCTTGCCACCTGTACAAATCCGAAGGCCCGGACTGCCCAAGTGAAGAACTAATCCTGGCCAATTCCAGGTTTTTTCGTGTGACATCCAAATTTTGCTTTTGGATATTTTCTGCTGTTTTGGCCTGCATCAGATTAAGATAAGCGGTGGAAACGTCCAACACAATGTCCAAAGACTGTACTTCCAACGCAGATTCCGTAGCCTTTAGTAATAATTCCTGTATTTGTTTATTGGCGGTCACCTGCTCGGAGTAAATCACCTGGCTCAACTGAATACCCGCTGCACCTTTATGTTCGGGACTCTGACCGTTCGATATGGTGGCCAAGTGGTCATCAACAACGGTGTGGCTCGCAGAAGCCGTCACTTCGGGCAACAAATTGGCCTTGGCTATGTTGACGTCTTCCGTTGATATTTCCACCTCATTTTCAGCTATTCGAATATTAAGATTTTGCCCAATCCCTTCTGAGATGGCACTGAAGATATTTATTTTTCGATCAATGTCGTCTTGCAATTCATTGATGAGTACTGCCTCAGCCATTGTCTCCCAACTAGGGCTGAAATCAACTTGCCGTGCCGTAGCCATATTTATAACCAACTCCTCTTTGTAAGGAAGTTTGACATTCATATTTCCCGCTTTTTCTCCATTGGCAATTCGCTGAATATTCAAGGCCATTCTTCTGGCGATCAGCTTAATATTAGAACTGGGAGCCGCTCCGGCCAGGACTCCTTTGTTTACATCCGGCCGTCCTAAAAGCGAAAATGAAAGTAGTCCTTTTTCATTCACTGCGTTGATTAATTGCTGGTACTGATCAATACCCAGGCGGTCCGAAGGAAAGAGGTAAACCGCATCGAAGTTGTTGCCCAATTTGGTTATTACAGCTGGAGCGGAATCCTCCATTAGAACAAATTCGTAGGTTATTCCCAGCTCGTTAAGGCTTTTTTCAAGAAAACTTCTGATTTCAGGAATTCCACCGGCTTCCTCATCTATCAGTAGAGCCAGTTTTTCAAAGCCAATCATCGTAGAAAACACCTCTATATCTCGAATCGGGGAATAGGGCAGTTCCAAATAGGTCAGATTTTTCACCCCTGATCGCCCTTCGATGGTTATTGGTATTTTTTGAACCTGGGCATTTATTACCGTAGTGGCAATGACTGGCTTTCGATAAGGACCATTGCTGGCCATCACATGAGAACTCAAAGCATCCAGACCCAAAACCATGTCAATTTTTGAATCTGCAAGGAGACGATCAAGGTTTTCTTTGGCTTTCTCTACGTTACAATCGGAGTGAATGATATTTTCTGGTTCTAAGACCAAACGATAGTCAGATTTGAGTAACGTTTTCGCTTCCTTCATGATTTCATCCAGAAGGAAACTTGTCGAGGCCGTACCCGGACAGTCGGTGACTACGCCTAGGCTGATAGTGTTTTTCTGTGCATATGAAAAAGCTGACGTGCAGGCCAGTAACAGGAGGAGAAGGACTTTCTGGTGGTTCATATTTAAGTTAAGCTATTAATGCAGTTCTCAGGAGTGTATTTGCAACCAAAAATAAATTGCCTCTACACAATTTACTAAAGCTTCTCTAAAAAAGGTAGTTATCCTAATCTGCGGGCTTTTATTTTATAATTATCAGTCATTTGAATGGCCTTTTCCTATCCCTGTCAGATGTTGTATCTTTATCAAATCTCAAAACCAATAAATATGAAACAAACGCTACTGATACATTCTCTACTGGCATGTTTCAATTTTGTACAAGCACAGGATCTGAAGCTTTTTGAGATAGGGTATGCTTACTACCCTGAATCAAAAATCAAGGAAGCTACAGCCGGCCAGGAAATCATCTATCGAGAACTACAGGCTACCTTAAAAGTTCCCGTTGTCTTCAATGATAAAAAAACAATCCTGATTAATGCGTTGAGCTATGGCCTCGTACATCCAAAAGCCACCAATACCCAATTATCTTCAGCTGAAGGCCGATTACATTATATAGGTTATTCATTGACCGCTATCCAGCGTCTGGGCGAAAAATGGCGACTGGTAGCGACTATCACACCTGCAATCTCCTCTAATTTGAAAGGCTCTTTATCCAAAGATGATTTTCTTTTATTGAGTAATCTGATGGTTGGGAAACAGGTAAGTCAGGCCTTTTCCTGGAGTGCAGGTCTAGCCTACACCACGCGATTTGGAGAACCGATCATTATTCCGATAGCTGATTTTCGTTACAAAAAGAATAATTTCAAATTGAATGCCACCGTTCCATATAAAATCGAGGCTTTGTTATCGAATAAACAAAATAATTTAGAATACGGGCTTAGGTTTAGCATTAGGGGTAGTCAGTTTAACCTGGACACCACAGCATCGAATCCCATTGATGTGATCAGATTTTCAAGGATGAATTTTGGGCCAAAATTTACTTACAGAGTAAAAGATCCAATTTCCTTATTTCTTTTTTCCGGGATGAGTATCAACAGAAGGCATCAACTTATTTCTGACAGTATAGGTGACATTGATTTCGGCACGGAAAATGGTTTTTTTATCAATGCTGGATTATTTATTTCGCCAAGGCAAATGAAATGATTGCGTCGATTTATGCCCAATTATTACGCTACTTAAAATCACAGTTCTGAGTTCCGATGGAAACGTGTTAATTCGGGTCAATAACCTTTTCCGGTGAAGTATTAGCTTCCTCCATGATGGGGGACATTTTTACGTTTTTATCTCTGTATTGATTCAGGCTCTTTAAGATGTAATCTAGTAATCCAACGGCTTTCTCAATATATGGCCCCTTGTTCAACATCACACATTCGGCATTGAGGGCAGAAGCTGCATCTGTGATTTCAGATCTTGAAGGTATCCCCTTCTTGGCGAGAGTTTCCAACACCTGGGTTGCCCATACATCCGGGACATGGGCAGCATTGCAAAGCGAAAGAACCTCTTGCTGAATTCTAGCCATATTCTCCCAACCGGACTCTATAGCCAAATCACCTCGTGCAATCATGACACCCAGCGGGTAGCTTTTCATTCCTTCTATCAGGATATCGGTCAGATTATTGTAAGCACTCTGTGTTTCTATCTTGAGAATAATACCGAGTTTGTCCTTGGCATCGAGCTTCTCCAATTCCTCATGCAACTCTCTGACGTCTTCTACTGAATTGACAAAAGAAAAATTGACCACATCACCGTATTCAGCAATGAATTTCAGGTCTTCCCTGTCTTTTTTTGTCAAGCCTGACAGCTTTAAATTCGTCTCAGGAAGATTGATGCCCTTATCTGCTTTGAGATTGGCACCGTTAGCCTTTGCATGGGTAATTTCTACTCTCAGTTCATTATCGCTCACATTTTTTACGACTCCGGCTATTTTCCCATCATCAAATAATATTTTTTCTCCGGCTTTCACAAAATCAAAGATCTCTTGAGAAGTGCAGGACACAAACGCTTCACTTTTTGGATTCCCATTGTCATCGTATTGAATCGGTTTTCCAGGAATTTGTTCTTTCACGATTCTCAACTTATCACCCGTTTTCAACAAAAGTGCTTGTTCCAGCGCTGGTAATTCCCCAACCTCACAAGAGTTAGAGCCAGGTGCTTTAAGAACAGTTCCCATTTGGATGTAGCAAGTGTCAAGGCAGGTAGCTATTACTTGGTCTTCGAGAGCTTCTTTCACCGTGAAGACCCTTTGCTTGTCTCTGGAATCCGTAAAAGTAATTTGATCTTTAACTTTTAGGCTTTTGAGCCAGGTCTTATCTACTGCCAACTCATTGGTGCGACCAAAATAAAGTTCCTCGACCAGTAGGATAGTTGTCGGCTCGGTCACTTGTCCAAATTCGTTGCGGGTGGGTCGGAATCGACGTACCTGTGGACCTGATTCGATGGCTCCTGTTCTGATTTTAGGGCCAGCCAGATCCATAGATATCTTGCAATTTTTGTTCAGTTTGTTTTTGGCAAGCGCAATGTTTTCAATCATTTTCTTCCATTCGGCAGGGCCGTCATGCGCACAATTGATCCTGGCCGTATTCATGCCTGAATCTATCAATCCGTGAACCAAGTCATAGTTGTAAGCTGCTTCGCTCGGCAGAGTAACCATAATCCTCACTCGTCTACCTTTTGATCGATAACCGAGGAGCTTTTTAGTGTGACTTTTCAGTAGCTTCTCCCCTTTTTTTATGGACGTGTGTCTGTTGGCCAACTCTGAAGTTGAATCTCCAATCAGCGCCGTCAAAATATGTCTGCAATTTTGTAGACTCGCAAAAACGTGAGCCTCTGCTCTGGCAATTCGAGAAAGTCCAAGGCTACCAAGTTTCTTTTGTAAACCTGTAATGTCCAAAGTTCTTAGCGTACGATAGTGAATTAAATTCCGCACACTTTCCTGAAAAGCAGGGTGTGCCTGTTCGATCCGGTGTATTGACTCCAATTCAGCTTTTGACAGTTTACTCAGAATGTCCTCTATCTGCTGAATCAAAGCCTGAGCTTTGTCAGGTTTTATTTTCATAGGTTAAATTTAAGCCATTTCTCGCCTTAGTGGAATAGGAGATAACGGTTTATCACACTATACAACCATAAATGATTGAGTCTGATCATAAAATCTTCTTCACCTTCTGGTTTTCGGTGGATGCATCTATCATTTTGGCATAACTCACTTTCTTACCAGTGGCTACAGATTCATAGTGATAATGCACTCCATCAAGAGTCAATAGGCATTCGCCAAGTTCATATCGCAGCGCCTGTACTTTATCACCTTCTACAAGCAACTCTCCATCTATATCCAGTAGCTGTGGCGCTTGTTTCTCTTTCTTCTTCTTTTTAAATAATCCAAACATCTATGATCTTCCATTCTTAAACCCTGCAAATTATTTATTTCCTTTTATTAATAAGAATCCAGATTGACTAATTTTATAGCCGGTAAGAACACCTATTAAAATCCAATCAGAAATGAAATACATACAGCTTATACTTATATCGTTTACTATTGTTGCAGCAGGATGCACCTCCAACCAGTCGACTAATACGGAATCCCAGGAAAACACGATGGAAGCTTCAACTGACGCAGCCGACAGCAAGGCAACCGATGGTGTGAAATTCAAAAGCAAAGGCATACAGACCATTTATGGCGCCTATGAAAAACTACGTGACGCCTTAGTTGCAACGGACTTTGAAACAGCCAAAACATTTGCCGCAGAACTTAGTGAAGCATTAAAAGCTGATGAGAGTACCATGCAGCAAGCCAGCTTCGCAGATGGCATCTTGAATGCAGGAGAAATAGAAGCCGCAAGAGCAGTTTTTTCCGAACTTAACAATTCAATGGAAAGTGTCTTTGAGGGTGCCGTAGTATCCGGCGAAATCAACAAATGTTTCTGCCCAATGGCACTGGACAATACAGGAGCTTCTTGGTTTACCAGCGGTAAGGAAATTTTGAACCCCTACTTCGGAGACAAGATGTTGAAGTGCGGTTCGATAAAAAAGACCATTAAGTAATATAGAAGCTAGCAAATAGCTGTGGTGATGACCTGTTCATTCGTGGCAACCACGAGTAGGAGCATAGGCTACAATATAGGCCGGATTATCTAAGATATAAGAGGGTGACATGGAAGCTAATTACCTAACAAAACCAAGGTTGTTTGTAAATGCCGCCGACATTCACCTGATTTTTTAGGTTCTTTTCATTTCCTAAATTAATCTTTGGCCTCTCCCATGAAGTTGACAGTGATTTTGCTATATTCGTGGCTCGTTTGAGCAATGGATTTAAGTACATCTAAAATTCGCAATTGGGCTCAAAATTTAATAGATTAAATAGCAACATTAATTAATAAGCACATGAAGATTCTTGTTTGTATTACGCACGTTCCAGACACGACTTCCAAAATTGCCTTTACAGATGGTGATACCAAGTTTGATCAAACGGGCGTTCAATATATCATTGGACCCTATGACGATTATGCTTTAGCCAGAGCTGTAGAGCTTAAAGAGCAAACTAGCGGAAGCATAACTGTCTTAAACGTAGGAGAAGCCGAAACTGAACCCACCCTGAGAAAGGCCCTCGCTATTGGCGCTGATGATGCGATTCGTATCAACTCATTTCCTAAAGATTCTTTTTTTGTGGCCAACCAAATCGCGAACGCTGCTAAAGAAGGTGGCTATGACTTGATCCTGATGGGCAGAGAATCTATCGACTTCAACAGTGGTGTAGTACACAGCATGGTTGGAGAAATACTTGGCATCCCTTCGTTGTCGCCAGTGATGACCTTAGATATCGAAGGAAGTACAGCCAAAATGACCAGAGAAATAGAAGGTGGTAAGGAATACTTAGAAGCTGACTTACCCTTAGTCTTGGGTTGCCAGGAACCAATTGCGGAATGGAAGATTCCAAATATGAGAGGTATTATGACCGCCAGAACGAAACCTTTGAATGTAGTAGAACCTGCAGACGATTCAGTTAGAACTCAGTTGAGCACCTATGAATTGCCTCCAGCTAAGGGTGCGGTGAAAATGATTGATGCGGATAACGTATCTGAATTAGTTGATTTATTGAAAAACGAGGCCAAAGTTCTCTAATTATTAACCTTTCGAAACTTTGATTTCGACCCAAAAAATAAAAGATGTCCATATTAGTATTTATAGAAATATCAGAAGGCGAAATAAAAAAATCGTCATTAGAAGCTGTAAGCTACGCAGCCGGTATCGGAGGTGATGTTGCCGCTATCGCTTTCGGGGAAGCTGATGCATCCGCATTGGCAAAAGCAGGTAAAGCAGGTGCCGCAAAGGTACTACACGTCACCGATGACAAATACAAACAAGGAAACATTCAGGCCTACGCCTCAGCTATTGCCTCTGCAGTAGAAAGCACAGGTGCTGAAACCGTCATTTTGGCTAAATCATCGTTGGGCGATCCTGTCGCAGCGAGACTGGCCATCAAAATCGGAGCCTCACTCGCAACCAATGTGACTGAGTTACCGGATACATCCAATGGATTCACAGTAAAACGAAGCATTTATACTGGAAAAGCTTTTGCCAACGTCAGTCTAACAGAGGGTAAGAGAATTATAGGAATCAAGAAGAACGCAGCTATTATCAAGGAAGATGGTGCTGATGCTTCTGTAGAGGCATTTGCAGTCAATGCTGACGATGCAGATTTCAAAGTAAACGTGACTTCACAAGAAAAGGCAACAGGAGACATTTTATTACCAGAAGCTGATCTAGTCGTTTCGGGAGGAAGAGGCCTAAAAGGTCCTGAAAACTGGGGAATGATCGAGGATTTGGCCAAGACTCTGGGCGCTGCAACCGGATGTAGTAAACCTGTTTCTGACATGGACTGGAGACCTCATCACGAGCACGTGGGACAAACTGGGATCAAAGTGGCCCCGTCCTTGTATATCGCCGTAGGCATCTCTGGTGCTATACAACATTTGGCCGGAGTAAACTCCTCTAAATATATTGTCGTCATTAACAAAGATGCCGAAGCACCGTTTTTCAAAGCAGCGGACTATGGCATAGTGGGTGATGCATTTGAGGTGGTTCCAAAATTAACAGAAGCCATCAAGGCACTAAATAATTAACAGACAGTTGGAGAAAATAAAACTAGACATTATAGGATTATCCTCCAGCCATGCACAATCGGGCTCATTTGCGCTTGTGTTAGGCGAATCGGAAGGTGGTAGAAGACTGCCTATTATCATTGGCATGTTTGAGGCGCAAGCCATTGCCATTGAAATCGAAAAGATTACGCCTAACCGGCCCATGACCCATGATTTGTTCAAGTCTTTTGCCGGACATTTCGAAATAGACATCAAAGAGATTATCATCTCTGATTTGAAAGAGGGTGTTTTCTTTGCCAAAATTGTATGCATCGATACCAATGGCAAAAAAGTAGAGATAGACGCCAGACCATCCGATGCAATAGCCATTGGCATTCGCTTTAACGCTGATATTTACACCAATCCGGCTGTTATGGAAGAAGCAGGCATTGTGGTGACGGATGAATTTGAAGAAGAACTTGATACCTTGTCAACTTCTGATGAAGAATCCAAAGAAGAACCTAAAGGAAAGGGAATAAAAAAACACTCCGTAGAAGAACTCAATCGCTTGCTGGACAAAGCACTAGCAGAAGAGGACTATGAAAAAGCGGCTCAATTGCGTGATGAATTGAATAGAAGGAATTAGGTCAAGATTCAAAACCCAAGGTTAAGTATGCTTGTATCTGATCGAATTCTGGACTTTTATAAATCCTTAGCCCCTCCATCCAAACTCCCAAAAGAGGTAGAAACATTGAACCCATATCAGACTGCTGATGGCTGGCAAAGCACCTCACAGTTCTACAAGAAGTATTATGCTGATAACCACCCCAGGAGAATGCTATTTGGCATCAACCCTGGAAGGTTTGGCGGTGGCATAACTGGAGTACCCTTTACCGATCCGCTTCTGCTTGAGCAAGTTTGTGACATTCAGAACCCCTTCCATAAAAGAGCAGAACTTAGCTCTAGATTTATATATGAAATGATCGCAGCTTACGGAGGAGCCGAACAATTTTATTCCAAATTCTATATCACGGGAATGTCGCCATTGGGATTTGTAATGAATGGTAAAAATCTCAATTATTACGACCTGCCGAATTGGCAAAAGATCTTTGAAAAAGATATGATCGTCTGGATCAAAGAACAGCTCACTTTTTCAATTGACACATCGGTGGCATTTAGTATCGGGCAAGGCCAAAACCTTAAATTCCTCCAAAAAATAAACGACCAGCATCATTTTTTTGAACAAATTGTACCCGTGCCGCACCCACGTTGGGTGATGCAGTACAGACTAAAAAGAAAGCAAGAGTTTATTGATGAATACATGCATAAGCTAGCATAGACTTTGATCTTGCCCAGATCTGGGAAATCTTATAACTCAACAGTTTTGCCTTCTCTGAATGCCTCATCTGCCGCAAGCACTATTTTCATGCTATTAACTGCGTCATTCACATGAACTGTAAGATCCAAATTTTCTACTATAGCCTTCAATAGGAATTTTTGTTCCAGGAGACATAGCCCATCATGATCGGGTTCATCTTCAGTGCTGAGAAATTCATCTTGGTGTGCAAAGTTACCAGCTGCATCTAATTGGCTATGATGCAGCTTTAAACTGCCTGTTTTAGTATGGCCTTCGATATCTTGCGATTCTCCTTTGGCTTCATCAGTAATTGAAACAGATCCTTTTGGTCCTATGACGTCTTTTACAAAAAAAGCGGTTTCACTCATCATTGGCCCCCAGCCTGCTTCATACCAACCGATTGACCCATCTTCAAATCGAACCTGCAACTGACCATAATTATACATATCTGATGGGATTTCATTGGATAGCCGGGCCCCAATGGCACTGACAGAGACCGGCTTTGATTGGGTCATCAAACACATGATGTCCACATAGTGCACTCCGCAATCTACGATTGGCGATACCGTATTCATCAATTGTTTGTGTGTATACCATTGTTCACCAAAGCTCTGCTGATTTAAGTTCATTCGCATGACCAGTGGCTTTCCCAGTGTTTGAGCTACATCCACAAATTTTGTCCATGCCGGATGAACACGCAATATGTAACCAATAACTAATTTCTTATCTCGCATTTTGACTAGCCTTGCCAAATCTTCTGCTTCAGCGACGGTCGTTGCCAATGGTTTTTCCACAAAGACATGCGCTCCGGCTTCCAGACTTGCTCTAACATAAGCCGCGTGGGTGTCCGGGTAAGTATTGATGGACACTACATCGGGTTCTGTTTTTAACAAGGCATGCTCAAAATCACTAAACATTGGGACACCGCCAAGTTCTTTTGAGAGACGCTCTCTGCTTTCTGCGCTTCGACTGACCAATCCCACTATTTCGAAATTATCTATTTGGTGATACGCACGGGCATGAGAAGTTCCCATATTACCACAGCCCACTACTAGTACTTTTAGTTTCATATTTAATTATTGATCGTTAACTGGTGGCCATGATTCCGCCGTCAATAGTCACTGCTGAACCCGTCATCCAAGAGGCATCCTCCGATGCCAGAAATAAAGCCAATTTGGCAATATCCTCAGGAGTACCCAACCGCTTTAGTAGAGTGGCTTCCTTCACGCTTTCAACCACCTGATCAGGATTTTCAAATGCCTGGGCCGAATCCCAAATCAATGGTGTATCTACCGGACCCGGGCAAATGGCATTTATTCTAACCGAGGGGCCATAATCCAGAGCAGCTTGTTTCACCAGTGATACCAGGGCAGCTTTTGATGAACAATAGGCCGGATGATTGGGAAAAGACTTGAATGCTGCAATGGAAGCATTGGCAATGATTACTCCGTTTTCTTTTTCAATATGGGGAATGGCATATTTACAGATATAAAAAAAGGCATTGAAATTTGTATTCAATGTGTGATGCCATTCTTCAATATCAATATCCGTGATTCGCCCCAACCCGAGCACACCAGCATTGCTTAAAACACCGCTCAACTTTCCAAACGTACTCAGAGCCAGTTCCACTAGTTGCTCGTTGACGGACGGTTCTCCAATATCACCAGCATGAAATACGGCATCCGCATGGCTCTGTTTCAGCTCTTTTAACAAAACTTCTCCCCTTTCCTTATCTCTTCCGCTCAAAACCAGTTTAGCACCCTGCCTTGCAAATAGGGTGGCCATTGACTTACCCATGCCACTGGTGGCCCCTGTTATGATAAATACTTGATTTTCAAGCTTCATGATAATTGATTCGATGCCTTGAGTAATAACGCTTTTGTGAGCCGGATGCCTTTATCTTCGTCATCATCCGGCCCTTCATATTCTATACCTATGTAACCGGTGTATCCGGCATCTTTTACGATTTGAAGCATCTTTACATAGTCGATTTCAGATTCGTTTCCAGAATCATCAAAATAATTAGACTTCGCACTCACTCCCTTGGCAAATGCCATCATTTCTTTGACTCCCTGATAACGATCATATTCATAGAAATTCCCAAAGTCGGGTAAGGTTCCGCAGTTATCCAGATTGACCTTTTTTATTATTCCAGACAGCCAGTCACCATTTGAAGAAAATCCGCCATGGTTCTCCACGATCACATTAATTTCATAGTCTTTTGCGAAGTTGGACAATTGGAACAAACTGTCCTGAGCAGCTTTAGCCACCTCAACCTTATCACCCTCTCCACCAGCATTGACACGTATAGCCCTACAACCCAATATTTGAGCCGCCTCTACCCACTTATAATGATTTTCGACTGCCTGCAATCTCATTTTCTGATCCTGATGGCCCAACTCGCCTTCGGCATCAATCATGATTAAAATATTCTCTACATTCAAATCAGATGTACGCTGCCTTAATTCATCCAAAAATATCAGATCTCTGGCCTGGTCTAAAAAGAATTGATTGACATACTCGACTGCATGAATATCAAAGTCTTTTTTAGCCTTAGCCGGAAAATCAAGTGTTGTTAGTGTTCTTTTCCTAAGGCTTCGATGTAGAGACCACTGTGCCAGGGATATTTTAAAGAACGGATCGTTACTATTTACTGTGTGCATACATGATGGGATTGATAAGGCCATACTTCCTCCTAGTACTATTTTCGACGCTTGTTTGGTAAATTCTCTTCTGTCCATATTATTCTTCATAACCTAGCCCAAGCCTTATTACACGGCTTTTGGGCATTGTTTCAAGGCTATTCGTATTTCTTGTAGATGGCCTTTTCAAATACTTTCCAATGCTCTTCAGTCATTCGGCCTGGTGTGAACAAGCATATACCGGCTGCACCATTTTGCATAGAAGCACGAATAGCACCTTCGAGTTCTTCCGGTAGTAATCCATGATTTTCAGGGTCTGGCTCACCGGTCTTTTTGGCTGGGTCAGGGCAAATAAACAATCCACTGATTACTGGTTTCTTATTTTCAAGAGCGGTCACAGCTTCTTTAGTCACCGCACCTATCCAGGTGGTATCTTGTAGATAAAAATCATTGTAGTTCATGGGGAAATAAGCATCCATTGACCACTTATCCCATTCTTGACGCACAATTTTCTTAGCTACAGAATTAGGGCCCGGAAATACCGCCCCATTGATTTGCTTACCCCGACTATGGGCCACTTCGGTCAGTTGACTTACGATATTGGTGATCAAATCGTAACGAAATTGTTTCCATTCGGCTACTTGAGTGGGATCCTCCACAGACATAATGTCAATACCAGATTGTGATTTAAAGTCAGCCGTACATTTGTCGCAGTAACAGTAATCATAAGCTGGATATTCTTTGTCCATGACCAAGCCATACTTTTCCCAAAGACCTCTTGCCAATATCACATCTGGAAAGCGGATATAATCCAAATGAATGGCATCTACTTCTTCCAAATCCGCAATCTTACCATACATATCAGTTAGAAAATCTTGTACCCCAGGACGACTCGGGCAAAGGAAATGATAGTGAGGAACATAGGCCGGTTTGTCATAGGCAGATTCTCCTTTTCCGTTGACCGCATACCATTCTGGCTTGAGCTCATCCCGGAGGCTTTGGACCATCGTTGGTATCCAGGTGTGAAAACCTAGTCCTGCCGCCTTGGCGATTTTCCCAACTCGTTTATAGGTATCGGGATCTTGTCCCCCGTTATACATCAGTACATCAATTCCTTTTGCCTTTAGATCTAGAAAATTTGCTTTGATCTCTTCGTCCGAAGATTCTCCGGGACCACCTAACCAAGCATAGACTGGCACCTTGTATTTTTCAGTCGATCCTTCGTCCTGTTTAGCCGAAGGACTGCAGGCAACAGCAGTCAAGATCAACAAAAAAGCGAAAAGTTTGTTTATGAGATTAACCATAGTGTTATTGTTTATATAATTATTCATGTGTTTCATTATTGAGCCTTTTACTAATTAAAGTTTTCTATTTTCACTGAGAGAATTTCCAGGCTGGCCCCTGGAATAGGATTATAATTCACAAAATTGAATTTACAGAGATTGTCTATGTTCAAAAGCTGACCGTCAGGCTTACCATCCTGTTTGAATGCCAGCCAAGGTATTCTTAGCGTTTTAAAATCATGAGTTGACGCTGGTAAATCTACTCTGGGATGTGATCCTCCATGTAGGCAACCAACACCCTTAGTGTCACCCTGGCGAGCCTGAAGTTTAATGTGGTGAGATGATCTATATGTGATCTCAACAAATGTAGATTTGTCAGACAATTGAGTTGGTGGCCCGTCGTTCGAATTAGATTCAGTAATCATAACATTTAGCTCTATTTCTCCAACTGGCGCATCATTAGCTGTAACCCGAATGACGCCATCCCTCTTTCTGACTTCATTGATCTCATGCTCGTCTTCTAAGACCGGCCCAGCGATATACCAGGTATTGGATCGCACAAGATTTATGGGCTCATTTGCCCATTTCCCGTGTGAGGTACTACAACCAGCAAGAAGGTACAGCAATATGAGACGACTCTTTTTCATAGAGATCTGCGCCAAGTTTCATTTAAACCATAATCTATTTCCATACTCGCTGAAGGAAGTTTATAAAATTCTGATGCATAATATTGTCGATTTCCTCTTCACTGTAGCCCCTTTCTGCTAGCATTTGAGGTACTTTTTGAAGATCTGCTATAGTGTCCAAATCACTTGGGCTTTGCTCTTTTCCAAAAGCACCATCCAGGTCAGTCCCAATACCCACGTGAAGTGAATCTCCAGACAATTGACAGATATGATCGATGTTATCAATCATTTGCTTGAGGGTGACGCCCATACTTTCAGGAGTAGATTCTCCTCTTACCCAATTAGGAACCATCATCCATGCATCAAGTGCTATTCCGATAACTGCATCTCTGCTGACCAATTCGGTAATCTGTTCATCTGAGTATTGTCGATTATGGTCCACAAACTTTCTGCAATTGTTGTGACTGGCCCAAACGGGTCCATTGTATGCATCCATAGTCTCCCAGAAACTAATATCGCATAAGTGTGTGGCATCCAAGATCAAATTCAGTTCCTCGATTTTTTTAAGTAGCTCCCTACCCTTTGCTCCAATGCCACCTACAGAATCTGTTCCATGTGCGTAGGTTCCGGGACCGTAATGAGCAGGTCCAATAGCGCGCAATCCTTGTTCATAAGATCTTTCCAAATGATCAATAGTGGCTATAGAATCTGCTCCCTCGAGGCTCAGTATGTAGCCAATTGGTGTTTTAGAATCAGGTTTTTCCCATAGCTCTAAATGACTATTGAGTTGCTCCAGATTAGAGATTTGTGTCATTTGGCCAATCTCTTCCATGGCCTTATACCAGGCCAGTTGCCCCTGAGTTTGCGCCCATGCCTGATGCGGTGAATTCCACCCTGGCAAAGAACTTTCCTTTTTTACATATCGCGCAATTTGTGTCGCCACACAAATACCCACATTACCTTTTCGCATGGCGTATAAGGAAACGGTATTCTTCTCTCTATCGGGTTTATCAGTCATCCCGATCTCGCTTTTTCTGATGTCCTCTACCGTCCAGGTCAGATCTCTGTTCCATTCCAAAGCGTTCATGGCTAGATCAAGGTGTGCATCGAATATAAACATGTTTTTAACTCTTTTTTTAATCTAAATCTTCATGATCCCTGGCAGCTACTTCCCAAGCATCATTTATTTCTCCGTTATTCACTAGTCGCGCATTTTTGTACTTAGCTACCGTGGGGCACACATGAAATGGGACGGCATAATGAACCGATCCTATGTTAAATTTCTCGATTTCATTGGTTTCCACTACCAAATGTTCCTCACTCTGACTGATTTGCCTAGCTGCACTACCTCCTAAAAACTTAACTCTTGGTAAATTCATTTCCGAAGCCACTGATTTGTGCCCAAGATCAAAACATACCAAGCCCGTTTCCGGTTGGCTGACCACTCTGGTCAATAATACTGCGGCAGAAAGAAAATTCAGGTCAGGAAACATCTCTGCATATCCTTGGTCCCACAACAAGGGAGTACCAGGACTGGTTTCCACATTTTTTCTTGTCAAGTGAATGGGAAAGGTAGGTGTTCCTCCGGCAACAATCCTTTCTACTTTGATGCCTGAGCTTTCCAGGTCACTTTTTAATTTCAGTACGGGTTCAAAGTCTGACTCGCATCTTATTTTTCTCTGTTCGAAGTCTGACTCATGAATATGGCCATCATATACATGTAATCCCCTGGCATTCAGAAATGGACTAGCATCAATTGACTTGTACATTTCTATGGCTTCATTTCCCGGTCGAACACCAGTCCTATTCATGCCATTGTTGATATCCAGCCAAATGGAAACTGTCACTTGTTTAGCCTCGGCCAGATCAGCCATTTCCTTTATGGAGGCTTGGTTATCTACTAAGGTTGAAAACAATGAATTTGGGTATTGCTCCAACAAATTAAAAAATCTAACCACATTAATACCCACAGGCTGCATGGCCAAAAGAATGTCCGGTGCTCCACATTTAGCCAGAAGCTCCATTTCGGCAATGGTAGCGCATTTGAATTTATCGATACCATAGCCCATTTGGAGCTCAACAATTTCAGCTATTTTGTGCGTCTTAATGTGAGGGCGCAAGTCAGCTGTTCCTCCAGCCATTGACACCATCAATTCAATATTTTTCTTAACCCGGTCCGGATAGACTAGTAGAGACGGTGAAATGACGTCTTCGCTGTTTTTTACTTTATACCATTCGTCGATACTATTCATATCCTGTAAACACTAGTGTAGTTCAAAGATGGCCTCCACCTCTACTGGAATTCCGTCAGGCAACATCATGCCTACAGCACTTCTTACTCCGATGCCGTGCTCTGGCCCGAAGACATCCGCCATCAACTCACTAAAGCCATTGATAACAAAGGGTTGTTGTATAAAATCCGGTGTACAATTGACCATACCAAGTACTTTTACTACTCTTTTAATTTTGTTCAAATCTCCAAAATGAGTTTGGATAGTCGATAGTACAGTCAGGCCTACTTGTCTTGCTGCCACTTTGGCTTCTTCCAAGCTTATATTATCCCCTGCCCGACCTTGCATCAGAGAGCCGTCATTGTTGACTGGCCCATGACCAGAGACGTACAAAAAGTTATCGACCACCAACAGCGGTCTATATACACCGGCAGGTTTGGGTGCCGGTGGAAATTCCAATCCCAGTTCTTTTATTTTTTCTGATGGTAAACTTTGCATTGCTTCTTTATATAAATGTATTTAAAATCAAAACTCCAAGGAGTCCCATGACGCCCACTGTGGTTTCCATCACCGTCCAGGTGGAAAGTGTTTCTTTGACCGATAGGTTGAAGTACTCTTTGAACATCCAGAAGCCACCGTCATTGACATGGGAAAGCATGAGGCTGCCTGAACCAATCGCAAGAACCATCAATTCCGGACTTGCGGATGAGTTGGAGACCAAAGGCAGGACAATGCCCGCCGCAGTAAGTCCGGCTACGGTAGCCGATCCCACACAAACTCTTATTATCGTAGTGATAGACCACGCCAATATCAAAGGTGAAATACTGGAATCCTTCAATAATTCAGCAATATATTCGCTTACCCCACTATCTACCAAAATCTGCTTTAGCGCACCAGCGCCTCCAATAATAAGTAGTACCATGGTGATACTTGAAATTGAGTTGGCCAAAGAATCCATAATTTCTTTCATCTTCTTACCTCGGGCCAGTCCCAAAGTATATATTGCTACCAATACTGCGATTAGCAAGGCGATCACCGGATTGCCTGCGAAGGCAATCACGTTCTTGAAAGGGAAATTGTCTGGAAGTGCGTAGTTGAGCACGGTTGCCAGCACAATTAAAATAACCGGAAGCAAAGCACTTAGTACGCTAGTAGTCATCCCCGGCATTTCATCCTCTTTCAGAACTACGGGGTTGTAAAACTCCTTAAGCGGAGTGGCTTCAATTTTTTTGATCGTCCTTGAAAATAGTGGCCCGGCGACTACGATCGCCGGTATTGCAATAAAAATACCATAGAGTAATGTTTTGCCAATGTCTGCATTGAATATGGTGGCTATAGCTGTAGGAGCCGGATGAGGTGGAAGAAATCCATGCGTGACAGATAATGAAGCCAGCATAGGTAAACCCACATAGATAAGTGGTAATCCTGTGGAAGCGGCGACCGTAAAAACCAATGGAATCAGAATGACGAAACCAACTGAATAGAACATCGGAATCCCCACAATAAATCCGGCCAGGACAACGGCCCATTGGATGTATTTAATTCCAAATGCGGAAACGAGTTTGGATGTGATGCGTTGTGCTGCACCGCTATCGGCCACCAGCTTACCCAACATCGCGCCGAACCCCAAAATCATAACCAAAAAACCAAGCGTATTACCTATCCCTAGCTGAATAGACTGTACCACGGCCTCTAAAGGCATGTTCTGAAAAAGGCCTACAAACAGGCATACAATGACAAATGAAATAAAGGCGTTTAGCTTAAAAAACGCTATTAAAATGAATAGCAACGCTATTCCAAAAACTACAATTAATAAAGGCATGCCGGGGTCTGTACAGATAGTAATAAATAAACTTGTTCGCTCTTAGCCATTCGCTTTCCAAACTAATCAAAACGAGTTCGGTTTCTATATAAATTATCTCAACTCCACTCCTTTAGAGCTAGACAACATTATTTATAAGATTTACGGTATTGAGGAGATGACAGCTTCTGACTTCAACCTGCCTGTTATCATGACATGGGAAAGTTCGATTTCCTTGGCTAAAATATCCTAAAACTAAGATGTAATTTGCCGTTCATCAAACTTAGAGGCCTATCGTCCATTCTTTTTTACAAGATTATATATCTTCGATTTTCAATCAGCGTAAAACATTAAACCAAATCAGTATGCGCCGCTCAATAGCTTTTTTTCTACTAGTTATTTCCTCTACGCTTGTTGCACAGGATCCCTATGAATTTACCACAGTCATAGACCTTGATGCCACGCCAGTAATTAGCCAGGGAAGGACGGGAACATGCTGGAGCTTTTCAGCCTCATCGTTTATTGAATCTGAAATAATCAGAAAGACAGGAAAGGCCATCGACCTTTCTGAGATGTACTCTGTAAGACACACCTATTCGGTTAAAGCTGAAAACTATGTCATGCGTCAAGGCAAATCCCAGTTCAGTGAAGGTGGATTAGCACACGATATGATCAACTCAATTCGCACCAATGGATTGGTTCCATTGAACGTTTATAGAGGTTTGGAGCCAAACGTTGATTATCATAATCATGCCGAGTTAGCTGCCGTACTTGAGTCCATGCTGGATACTTATATCTCTAAACCTGGAAAAAAACTGAGTAAAAACTGGAAGCCTGCCATAAATGCCGTTTTAGATGTATACTTAGGCGTAAGGCCAGAAAAATTCGTGTATGAAGGCACAACCTATACTCCTCAGTCCTTTCTGAAAATGACCAAAATCAACCCTGATGACTATGTTTCCCTGACCTCTTTCAGTCATGCTGACTTTTATTCTTCGTTCATTCTGAACATTCCGGACAATTTTAGTAACGGCAGTTTTTACAATCTTCCACTCGATGAATTGATTGAGACATTGGATAATTCTCTGTCCAATGGATATACCGTTGAGTTTGATTGCGATGTAAGTGAACCCACATTTTCTGCAAAACATGCACTGGCAGTTATCCCGGCAGATCCGACAAATAACGAAGCGGCTTTGAAGGCCATTTATCCGGAATTAGCTGTGACTCAAAATTATCGACAGGATGAGTTCGAAAATTTCACCACCACGGACGATCATCTGATGCACATCATTGGACAGCTCAAAGATCAATCGGGTAACAAATACTATAAAGTGAAAAACAGCTGGGGAGGTAACTCAGCGCGTATTTCAAACGACGGTTATATCAATATGAGTGAATCGTATATGAGACTTAAAACAATCAGTATTACGGTACATAAAGATGCTATTCCTAGGGATATCGCGAAAAAAATTGGATTCTAGCCAGAGTGGCCTTCTAAGGGTTGCTGATATCCCTTAAGTAGTAGCCTATTATTTCCCATTGATCTTCTTTTTTACCAAGTAGCCAGGTGGTTTGCTCTTTGTTCCATTGTCTGAACTTATTTTTTCCAGTGTCGCTGGTGACAACCACGGCTGCCTTACCACGGATGTGGATAGAAATTATGCCAAAATCGTTTTGATATGGCCCAGCTTCTTTTATGAACATCTCAGGCCATAATTCCAGATCCTTTCCCGCTAAAAACATGTGTGCTTGCCAATTGACTGCATCTCCTGAATAATTGCCGTTATACATGATAAACTGATCCGCCAGTGCCTCTTTCACCCTTTCTGTATTTCCAGTAGTTAACCCATCATGGTAATTGTCCAGAGCCGATTTGATCAACCGATGTTCAATATTGTTCGCCTCAAAAGGTGCAACTCTGGTGTATTGCCAATGGTGGGTCAGCTGCCAGGTTTCGCCAAAATCGGTAGTCAGATGCGTCTTCCATTCAAAAGAGTCTGTTCCCGGAGCGATCATTTCAAATTTGACCTGCATCTTCTTTCTTTCCTTGTCACGCACCCAGAATAGCTCCATTCCTTCGGCATTAATCCCTCCATCGAAAACCATTGCATTTGCATGTTCAGAGTCAAAGTAAACACGTTGTAACTTCATTGAATCAGTCATGAGTAGAATAGCTTCGACCGCATAATTCTTTTCTTTGAAAATGCCCTGATAAGATTCCTTGATACTACAACCCTGAATGCCCTTGGAAATAACCGAAATACCAGCATTGGTTTCATAATTACCAGGAGAGATCCGATCTTTGGTTACAACCTTCCAGGTGCCCACCAACGAGGATAATATACCGGCATCGGCATATTGACAAGGATAATTCCGAGGTTGGCAAACACCTCCAAGGCTAAGGAAAGTGAATAGAATTAATAATAATTTGCGCATGAGATTACTTTTTATTCAACAAATATTCACAGAAGAGTCCTTTCCTGCTGTAGCAATTATGTCTCCGCTGTTGGAGATTGCTAATCATAGATTGATAGCGGATGGCTTAGGCTTACAGTTTGGGCAATTGCTAATAGAGGTACAAAAGAAAAGAGTAAACATAAAATTCGCATCAAGGTTTTAATCAGGTTATTCGTTTTTTACGAACAAATCAAGAAAAAAAACACCTCCTACGACCGTCAGCAGTTTGCACGATACGAACTAATACAATCAAAGGTCGAAAAGTGTCCTGTGTCAGTGCAGCGTACTTGTACTTTTATAGAATAAATACTTAACTACTCACATAGTACAATTGCATATTAGAAATGTACCTAAACGCAAAATAATACAATTGTTGTCACGTAATTATTCAATAAATAACGTCGATTACAAAGTTGACAATATTAGATAAATTCAATTCTAAACGATAAATAACAATGAATTATTAGAATTATGCAATTTAGGAGAATTACCTAATAAATTATTTAGGTATATCTACGGATTACTATTATGCAACTAATGATTGATATTTGTACAAGAAAATTAAAAACAAGATCATGAAAGTAATCAGAAAATCAATTATCGTGCTCACTGTATTGATGAAAGCCATTCCAGTTGCACTGTATTTAATTTTGGTCTGAGAGCAGGAAAGATATAAACCTCCACTAGGTTTTTTCTCATTAGCTATAGAAAGAGATGGTCAGAATATTGACGACTCAGTTTTGGTCGTCAATAATTCGAGACTATGAAAACCACGCACTGAATTACCCTTTTTATTTAATTTTGGGCTCCAAACCGCCACAGCAAATTCTTCAGGATAAACTGCTACTATTCCTCCCCCTACTCCACTCTTACCTGCCAATCCTACCTTAAAGGCAAATTGGCCTGATTCATCATAAAATCCACAGGATAGCATTAAGGCATTAAGTCTCTTGACCTGGCTTTTGGTTAGACTAAAACCGGCATGGCTATAAGAAAGTGCGTTTTCGCCAAAATGTAAAAAAGCGCTTGCAAGCTCTCTGCAGTTTAATTCTATTGAACATTGCTTGTAATAAAAGTCTAAAATGTCATCTGTCTGATTGATGATATTCCCTTTGGCTTTCATCATGTTCACAAATGCAGCGTTAAGAAAACCAGTTTCTTTTTCTGATTGAGCCACCACAGCGTTGTAGCCAATTTGCCGAGATGCCGTGAGTGATTTCACAAATGCAAACAAGTCCTCTTCCGGGTTTTCAAGTTCAGAGAGCAATACATCCACAATTACCAAAGCCCCGGCATTGACGAAGGGATTTCTTGGAATTCCATCTTCATATTCAAGCTGTACTATCGAATTGAACGGATTACCCGAAGGTTCTACACCAACTCTTTTCCAAAGTTTATCTCCAAGAATAGAAAAGGCCATGGCCAAACTAAAAACTTTGGAAATACTCTGAACTGAAAATTTGTCTTCAGAATCCCCAATGGCGAAATCTTCATTCCTGACCGTAGAAAGATGAATACCAAACTTATCCGGGTCTACCTTAGCTAATTCCGGAATGTAGTCAGCTACCGTGCCTTCATGAGGCATTGTAGTTATTTCAACTGCTATCTCGTCGAGTATCTTCTGATAATTCATGCACCAAAAATGTGCTGATTATCCGATAGAATGAAACAGATCTTCTAATCTTTTTCCGGACGCTTCAGTTATTTGTCCTTCTTCTATTGAAACATGCGCATGTCCCTTAAACTCCATTCCTAAATATTTTGCAGTAAGACTAAAGGGCTCAGCAAACCAAGAATTAACGTGGTCACCCTCTGTCTGACTAATTAGTGCCATAGACTTACCTCTCAGCTGACGGCCTAAGTCCTTTTCAATGGTCAATAAATCAGAAATTCTGTCCAAAAAAGTCTTCATTTGAGCACTCATGGTATACCAGTAGATGGGAGTGACCAAAACAAGCACGTCATTGTTAGCTACAAAACTCCTAATCAGATTCAA
Source organism: Reichenbachiella sp. (assembly GCF_039944555.1). Lineage (GTDB taxonomy): Bacteria > Bacteroidota > Bacteroidia > Cytophagales > Cyclobacteriaceae > Reichenbachiella. The sequence continues at coordinate 37,587 of NZ_JBDUYN010000006.1, forward strand.
AAAGTCATCATCCCTATTTTGATGTTCATAGTCGTAGTAGCTAATATTTTGACTGTTCAAATCAAGAATCTCACCTCCATTCATGTTTGAGAAATACTCGGTCACGAGCTTCGTATGGCCATCACTTCGTGAGCTTCCCATCACGGATAATATCGATTTATTTTGTTGCTGCATAATGTCTTTCTTTACTATTATATGGAAACAATCAACGTCCGAATTTCAAGATTCGTCGCGCAAACTGATAGTAAGTTTCGATGAATTGATCGAGTAGATTGATATTAAATCTAGTTAAACCGAATAGCCGCAATGGGTTTAATTCTAGACACTACGGTCATTGGGATACCCAAAGCTAATGAGACCACTAAAAATGTTAGAGCGTTAAGGCCAACAAGGGATTCATAATCCCAGGAAATGGGCACATAGTACATATAGTAATTAGCTGCATCCAGAGGCACCAACTTGAACTGATCCTGGATGAATGCGATGAGTAGACCGATCAGATTTCCGTACACCAGGCCCTTAGAAACGAGCAGCATACCCTTGAAAAGAAAGATTCGTTTCACTTGTCTTTTACTTGCTCCTAAAGCTTGTAGCACGCCTATCATATAGGTCCTTTCAAGAATCAAAATTAAAAGGATCGAGATCATGTTGAAACAGGCCACGATCAGAATTAAGCCCAGGAAAACAGTTACATTTTGATTCAACAGTCCAAGCCAATCAAATATTTGATTGTACTTGTCACTAACCTTGTCGACATAAAGATCTGCATCTATTGCATTGAAGAGTACATTCTCAGCTTCATCGATTTTCCTTTTGTTTTTCACAAAAACTTCAAAGCCCCCTACCTGCTCTGCACCCCATTCATTAAGTCGCTGAATCATTCGAATGTCACCAATAATTACACTTTTGTCAAACTCTTCAAGTCCGGTTTCATAAAGCCCTACTAGTTTTAAGCGTCTGAATCGAGGAGGATTTTGAACAAAATGGATCATGAACTGGTCACCCAGATTCAATCTCAGTTTTTTCGCAATATGTGTACTAAGCACTACCTCATTGGAATATCCGGTTTCGGGATGTTGGATAAATCGACCGGTCAGCATATTAGCGCGAAAGCGTAAGGTATCGAAATGAATGTCGACCCCTTTAAAAATCACGCCCTCTACTTCATCTTTGGTTTTGATGAGTCCGGCTTTGTAGGCAAACGCCTGTACATGATCTATAAATTCGAAATGCTCCTTCTGTTGATAAAAATCAGAATTGAAACTAATGGATTTTTCGTCCAGAGAATTACCCATGTTATACTTGGTGATCTCCAAATGTCCTTTGAAATTGTAAATTTTCTCCTTGATGGTTTGTTGGAAGCCGCCAAGAATAAAAAATGCCAAAATCATCGCCGCCAGTCCTACGCTGATACTGATTACTGCTAGTTTAGAAATAATGGAGGAAAAGGACGAGTTAGCCTCTGATGTGATTCGTTTAGATATGAAATAAGGAAAATTCAAATTTTACAATTACATTCGTTGAGTACTCCAAAAAGGTTGTAAAATAATTAAATCAAAACAAAATTGTTTGGGATAATCAAATACTTTGATTGCATCGGCTTAACTATCGTCTGTCTATTGCAGCTCGGATGCCATGCACAGTCACCAAAAGGTAATGACGTCATCACCGGAGCTCAGCAATTGGATCTGTTTTTACCTCAACTCGCTGACAAATCAGTTGCTTTATTGGTGAATCACACTTCTGTGGTAAACCAAACCCATTTGCTAGACACGCTTCTAGCCGGTGGGATAGTTGTCAAAACAATCTTTGCGCCAGAACATGGTTTTAGAGGAGATCTGGCAAACGGTGAAAAAGTACTGGATGGTAAAGATGAAAAGACCGGTTTACCAATTGTTTCCCTCTATGGGGAAAATAAAAAACCAACTGCTGCTCAACTTGATGGTATTGACATTGTCGTCTACGACATTCAAGACGTTGGGACAAGGTTCTATACTTACATCAGTTCTATGCACTATATGATGGAAGCATGTGCTGAAAATGGGATTGAGTTTTTAATTTTGGATCGTCCCAATCCAAATGCACATTATACGGATGGACCAGTTTTAGAAAAAGGACATGCATCCTTTGTGGGGATCCATCCTATTCCTATCGTCTATGGTATGACAATCGGCGAATTAGCCCACATGATTAAAGGTGAAGGCTGGATAAACCAGGCGGAGCAATTGCAAATATCAGTTGTGAAGTTAAAGAACTGGACATATGACACACCGTATCTTTTACCCATCAAACCATCTCCTAATCTACCCAACCGTTTATCCATTGCACTTTACCCCTCTCTGTGTTTATTCGAAGGCACGAATATAAGTGTAGGTAGAGGCACTGATTTCCCCTTTCAAATCATAGGTTACCCCAGTCAAGAATTTGGGACTTTTCAGTTTACTCCAAAGAGCATTCCGTTTGCGTCAAAATATCCCAAGCACGAAAATCAATTGTGCTATGGTTATGACCTAAGAGACTCTGTGTCCCCGACTGGCTTGGATCTTTCATTTCTAATCGCGTATTATAAACTGGCTCCTGACAAAAAAGAGTATTTCAATGCTTTTTTCACCAATCTGTCCGGCACATCAAAACTGAGACAACAAATCGAGAATGGGCTTAAGGAAGATGAAATCAAAATCAGTTGGCAGAAAGACTTGGCTCTCTTTAAAGCAAAAAGGCAACAGTATTTACTTTACAAATAGGCTCTATCAATCCACTTTGAATCCAGCAGCCCTCCATGCCTTCATGCCTCCTTCCAAATCAAACACTTCCTTAAAGCCAAGTTCGACCATTCTAGACAAGGTTTTACCACTTCTACCTCCCACAGCACAGTAAACATAGTATGTAGTGTTTTTGTCCAACTGATCCAATTGACTCGTGAAACTATCATCATAAAAGTCCATTTGCATCGCCCCTGGTATCTTTCCCTGCTCCACCTCTTCACTTGTCCTAACGTCCAAAATGACAAAGTTGTCCTTTTCATTTTCTATCCGCATTAGGAATTCTTCAGGCGTTAGTTTACTTGCGACTTGTGCGGTACATGAAATCGCGATAGAAGTGATCATAACAAGTAACATTGAGTTCAAAATACCGTTTTTCATTTTCATGTTGTTTAATTTAATTGCTAAAATAATCAATTTGGTTGATGACTCTTTCTCCATTAATTACGACCCCAAGGACCTACTTACACACTCCGGATTTTCTAACACTTGATCAAATCAGAAAGTTGGATGCCGACCCCGAAATCATGAGATATATTACAAACGGCCAACCCAGGACGGTTAAGGAATCTGAGAATTGGTTAAGTATTAAATTAGAAGAGTACAAAAAAAATGGCTTCGGTCTGATGCCAGTTTTCAAAAAATCAGATGACTCTTTTATTGGCTGGGGAGGATTGAAACACCTTGAAAATTCATCTCATATAGAAGTCGGATATCGCCTGGACAAAACATATTGGGGACAAGGGTTTGCGACCGAAATCACGCTGGCCATAATAAAATATGCCAAAGAAAAACTTGAGTTAAACCAACTGGTTGCCGTTACCGATCTTCAAAATAAGGCTTCCAAAAGAGTCCTTGTCAAATGTGGTTTCAAACACGTATCTGAAGCTTACTACTATCATACAAATGTTGACTACTTCGAACTCAACCTATAATTTGACTCATCAGGCTAAAGATTAATACATTAATTTTTATATTTACGTAGTTAACTACGTTTTAAAATACTTTCATCTATGGATACTCTAAAACAGCTTGGAGAACTTGCACTGGGCAGCCGCCTCAAAAGGCTGAGTGAAGAAATAATGAAGGCAGGTAGAAAAATTTATGCCGCTAACAAAATTGACTTCGAACCCAAATGGTTTCCGGTCTACTATGCAATTTCTCAAACTGAACAGATGACGGTAACAGAAATATCCGAAGCCGTTGGCCTTAAGCACCCATCAGTGAGCCAATTGGTAAAAGAATTAGAAAAACACGGTTTAATTGAAAGCACCACCAATAGCGAGGATGCCAGAAAAAGAAATCTCAAACTTTCAAAAAAAGGAACGTCTCTCCTTCCCTCGATTGAATCCGTTTGGTCTGATATATCGAATGCGCTAAATGAAATGATAGGCAAGCATACACACAATATTCTCTGTGCAATAGAGCAATGTGAAGATGACTTCGAGAAAACTCCTATGTTCGAGCGAGTACAATTGCACCGAAAAGCTCGACTCATGGCCCAAATCGAGATCATAGACTACGAGTCGAAATATGCAAATGACTTTCTTCGATTGAATGTCGAATGGATAGAAAAATATTTCAAACTTGAACCTGAGGACAAAAAAACGCTAGAGAATCCTGAAAAATACATTTTAGGACCTGGAGGTGCTATCAAGTTAGCCAGGTATAAGGACGAGATCGTAGGCACCTGTGCCCTGATAAAACTTGATGATGAAGTTTACGAACTCGCAAAAATGGCGGTCACAGAAAAGTGTCAGGGTCTGCAAATAGGAAAAAAATTAGGGCTGGCCGTTTTAGAAAAAGCCAAATCTCTTCAAGGGAAAAAAGTCATTCTCGAATCAAATAAAAAATTGACTCCGGCAATCAATCTTTATAAATCATTAGGGTTTAAATCTGGCCAACATTTCGGAGATCAATCTGTTTATGAAAGATGTGATATCGAAATGGAAATCATGATATAATCGTATCTTACTTTCTCAACCTCATTTATGACGGAACACACGGCCAATCAAAAAAAGGGACTCATATTCGCTTGTCTCACTGCAGTTTTATGGGGATTTTTGGCTATTGCCTTAAAAGTCGCTGTGGCTGAAATAGATCCTATCACGGTTTCCTGGTTCAGGTTTTCTATTGCTACCTTTCTAATTCTCGTGTTCATGACCATCAAAGGCAACAATGAAATAAAGACACTCAGAAAATTTCCATGGCTGGCTCTTGTTGCTGCTGCCGGCCTTAGCCTGAACTACATCGGGTATATCAGCGGTATTCAACTGACTTCACCTAACAATGCACAAATCATTATTCAATCCGCCCCCCTTCTGTTAGGAGTAATTGGAATCGTATTCTTCAAAGAAAAAATTTCTAAGCGTCAATTAGTAGGCATTGGCATAGCCATCGTTGGCTTTTATTTTTTTTACCTCAATCAACTAGATGGCACAATAGAAAGCGCCAAAGCTGTTTACAATAATGGCTCTCTCTACATACTCATTGCAGCATTGTGCTGGGTAATCTATGCCGTGTGCCAAAAAGTGCTCGTCAGGTCTTACCCAGTAAGAGTAATAAATTTCATTCTTTTCATATTTTCAACATTTGCTTTGGCTCCAATGGTAGATTACCAAAGTATTTTCCAAATGACTATAGGGATGTGGTTTTTAATGTTGTTTTTAGGTCTGAATACGCTGCTGGCGTATAGCTTTTTGGGAGAGGCTTTTAAATATGCCGATGCTAACAAGGTGGGTATAATTATTACATTAAACCCACTCATTACAATTTTTGTAATGACCGCATTAACCTATTTAGAAGTCAGCTGGATTTCGCCAGATACGCTTACCATACCTGGTTTCTTTAGCGCTTTTGCGGTAATAGCAGGTGCAATCTTAGCAGTTAAGTCCAAATAGCGTTTGAAAACAAAATAATATTTGTACTTTTAATCTATGAGTAGAATTATTGCCTCCGTACTAACTGCAATAGTACTTTTGACCAAATTTTCAGTGGGAGTGGCTCAGTCCCCAACTGAAATATTCTTATTTGAATTAAAACAGGATAATGGTCGATACAACCTAACTAATCCTGTAAATCTTTCTAACAATGAAGGATACGACAATCAACCAACCTTCATTAACGACGAAGAAATAGTGTACGCTTCCGCTTATGATAATCAAACTGATATTGTAAAACAAAACTTCACAACTAAAGAAAAGGTAAGATTGACAAGTACACCGGGTAGTGAGTTTTCACCTAAACCAACGCCCGACGGTAAATATATTTCTTCAATTATATTAGCCAAGGACGGCAGTCAGGTATTAGCTAAATATCCTATCAAGGGAGGTGAACCAAAAATCATACCCTCTGAACAAAAAATTGGGTATTACTGCTGGTTTGATCGTAAAACGGTATTTTCTTATGTAGTCGGGTCACCACCCTCGTTGCAAGAATGGAACACAAAAAATTCTCAATTCAAGATTATTATGATGAATCCAGGTAGATCTCTAAGTAAAATTCCAGATCAGAAGACAATCAGTTTTATTCATAAGGAATCCGAGGACATTTGGTATATCAATAGTTATGATCCATTCACTGATAAGGTCAATTACATAACAGAATGCATAAAAGGCGCAGAAGATATGGTCTGGGCCTCAGATGGGACCGTCTTTCTAAGTGACAAAAAGAAGATTTACTCATTCAATCCGAGTTCTGATCAGAGCTGGAATTTGGTTGCTGATATGACCTGGTTTAATCTTGCTGATGCCTCTAGACTTGCCGTTAGCCCCAACCGAAAATGGATAGCAGTAGTCATCGACGAATAAGGAGACTATCTTATTAGCTGTAAATCACTCTTCTTGGTGGTAAAAATTCTGCCGTTTGACTCTAAGGTGAACACGACATTTTGTGAGAATCTAGGATAAAGACGTTGGTCTTGTCATTTCAGTTTTTCAGAATTAGTCTACTCAGCTCATTTTTATTGATGACTTATAAAAATAAACTAATCTATTTCAGCAAATTGCCGTATTAGACACGAGTATTTTTATCCTATCTTATGAGTAATTCAAAAGCTTCCTTAGGCCATGTTTTTAAAACAATTGTGCTACCAAGAAAAAATCTTCTTCTACTTGGGCTGGCATTGATCATAATTAGTCGTTTGGCAGGGCTGGTTTTGCCGGGAGCCAGTCAGTTCCTGATCGATGATGTAATAACAAATAAAGATTTTGACATGTTAAAAACGCTTCTCATGGTTGTGGTTGGCGCTATCATTGTACAAGCTGCCACAAGTTTTGCACTTACCCGGCTCCTCAGTGTCGAAGCTCAGCACCTGATCGCTCAGCTGAGAGTTAAAGTCCAAAAGCAAATCATTCAACTACCAATTAATTTTTTTGATGACAATAAGAGCGGAGCTCTTGTGTCTCGAATAATGAGCGATGTCGAAGGAGTACGAAATTTAGTCGGCACAGGATTGGTTCAATTATTCGGAGGCACACTTGCCGCTGTACTTTCGCTTGTTTTACTGATCCGAATCAGCCCTATGATGACCATCTATGTACTGGTGCCAGTCTCTATCTTTGGAATCATTTCACTAAAAGCATTTAGCTATATCCGTCCAATTTTCAGAACCAGAGGGAAAATCAACGCAGAAGTGACCGGTAGATTGACAGAAACTCTCAATGGTATCCGTGTCATCAAAGGCTTCAATGCAGAGGAACAAGAAATAAAAACATTTGAATCTGGTGCATTGCGCTTATATGAAAATGTAAAAAAGAGCCTGACATCAACAGCTCTTGTTACAAGTTCGGCGACTTTTTTATTAGGACTGGCTACTGCAGGCATTATGGGTATCGGTGGATACATGATTATAAATGATGATCTAACCTTTGGTGAATTCCTATCCTTCACACTTTATTTAGGGTTTATGATCGCTCCTATCGTACAAATGAGCAATATTGGAAGCCAAATGACGGAGGCTTTTGCGGGCCTAGACCGAACGGAAGAAATCATGTCTATGACGACAGAGTCTGAAAATCCCAAGCGTATTCATGACATACAACGAATCAAGGGAGATGTAAAGTTTGAATCCGTAAGTTTTGCTTACCAAGAAGAAAAGCATGTCATTAACAACGTGTCCTTTGAAGCCGTTCCCGGATCTGTTACCGCACTTGTTGGTACCTCAGGGTCTGGCAAATCGACCATAGCTGGACTTGTGGCTTCATTCATAAGCCCGCAATCCGGGAAAATTTTACTCGATGATGTTGATCTTTCAACTATCACTTTGGATAGCTACAGAAAACAGTTGGGGGTTGTACTTCAGGATGATTTTTTGTTTGAAGGAACCATTCGTGAAAACATACTTTTCCCAAGACCTGATGCCACGAAAGAGCAACTCTTGTCTGCTGTAAAAGCCGCTCACGTTCAGGAATTTACCGATCGCTTTGAAGACGGCCTAGATACGGTAATCGGAGAACGAGGTGTGAAGCTCTCGGGTGGCCAAAGACAACGTATCGCAATAGCAAGAGCTGTGCTTGCAAACCCAAGAATTTTGATTCTTGATGAAGCCACATCTAATCTGGATACGGAAAGTGAATCTTTCATTCAGGAAAGTCTGAAATCTCTAATGCACGGAAGAACCACTTTTGTGATTGCGCACAGATTGAGTACGATTAAGCAAGCGGATCAAATATTGGTGATAGAGCAAGGTCAGATTGCTGAGTCGGGCACACACGATGAGCTAATAGCCAAAGAGGGGCGATACTTCGATCTATATACTTATCAAGCCAGGATATGATCACTTAGCCTTTTTGAATGCTTTCATCGCTTCTTTGAGCTTGTGCTCTTTGCAGGCATGATAGCAATCTGAGGAAATCTCATAATAAGGTAATCTTTTGCTACTTGTAATGTCTATGTCGACATAGCTGATGGCCACGGCCAGACCCTTATCCATTTGACCTGATACCACTATTGGTTCTGCTGCAGCGGGTTCATTATAAAACTCAAATGCCGGAATACTATGTCTATAAATTTCCTGATCATCATCGGAGATAAATACCAGATCAATCGAGATAACCGCAGCTGTATCTATTCCATGAATGTATAGGTCACCTGTAGCCAAAAAATGGCCCGTGTTTTTAGTGGCGACCTCCATATTCCTGATCTCCCATTCTTTATCCTCTTCAAAAGGAAAATAAATTGTAGATGTAAATGTGATATAAATACAAGACTCAGTTGGACAAAGAGATTGCAAGTTGTTTTTTCCGTTGTCAGTGAATTCCTGAGCAAAAAGTGCGATACTAAGCAGACAATTCACTATAATGAATAGGCCCTTTTTCATAACTTTCCCTTTTAGCTGATAAGACAATAAACGCAAAAAAAGAGAAAAAGTCAAGAGAATAACTTAAAATCAAAACCTGAATGTGGCACCTCCCCTTATCTGAATTCCGCGTTGTGGGTAATACAGGTATCTCGAGTAATTCTGGTTCATCATATTTTCACCGGATAAAAATATACCCCATTGTTCTTTTAGTTGATAGTGCAGCTCCAAATCCAGCTTCGAAATTGCCTCAAGATTGACATCTGGATCGGTGACCTGTATTCCTCTGGCAACCAGGCCACCCATAAAAGTAAAATTCCATTTCGCCTGGAGTCTCGGCAATACCTCATGACTCCCCGAAATCAGAATCTCAGAAGTTGGACGGTGATAAATCTGATCATATCCTTTGGATGAGTAGCTAAACAAATTGACGCCCATTGATAGCTCATGCGAAGCATTAATTTCGTACAACGCCTTACCTATAAAGGCGAAAATTTTAGAGTTTTCAACATCATAAATCAAATCGATTCTTGACTGATCCAATACATTATTTACCATAACCGGCAAATATCGAACGGATTGAAAACTCACTTTTGCTGTTAGACTCAATCGTTCTGTCGGATTACCCGAAATCCCTCCGGAAAAGTCGAACAGCTGCTCAGAATTTGCCAGAGTTGTCGATTGATTCAACACTCCAACCTCTCCTGCAAATTCATAAAGCGAATTGAACGTATACCCGCCATCTAGCTCAGCGAACACGGTGTATCCATCAAGTAAAGGATAGCTTGCTTTTGCATAAGGAAAAAACCGACTTGATCCAAGGTCCGGAAAATCATCATTTTGAAGACTTACGGAGATTCCCAAATCGAGTATCAGGCCTTCAATGAGCAACCTGTAGTAAGGGTTCAATCTAAAATACGACCGTGATTCATCAATCCCAACATCCTGATATTTGGACAGTACAACCTCAGTATTCAAATACAATATTTCAGAATAGCCCAGATCAAATTCTCCTTTGATTGTGTTCTCCTTGGCATTGAAATTATCCGAGTAATTCCTAAAGTTAAAGTCGGCTCGATAGGCCCAATCGTCGTCGTCAAAATTATCAACAATGCCAAGGTTCAAATTTAAAAAATTAGCCCGATGCTTAATATCATTGTTACCTACAACAGTTCCTTCCGGATAGCCATAATAGTAGTTTTTTTCTAATCTATAATTCAAGCCTGATTCTAATCTGAATTGCTCACGAATCAGGCCGCCAAAAATGTTTAATTCGGTGACAGCAGCCCCACTATTTTCACCATCCACCTCGCCGGTTCCAAAAGACCTGTGCTTCACATTCAAGCCTATCATATGATCAACAACGCTGGCACCCGTCAGACTGACATCAAGCAATGGAGAAGCGTAGTTACCTAAGCCAGCCTTACCATAATGTCGATAGGTCCTCAGATTTTCTGATACTGAAGCCTGCGCAGGCTCGAAATCAACGGGTTCATTCGCTACATCATAGATATACCATTTGAACTCGCTTGGTGGGGATATCACACTGGTTCTCTCCGGTTTCCATTTGATAAACTCATACAACTTACGTTCGTTGTTGAGTTTGATTTTACGTTCTTTTTCAATCACAATTTCGGCATCCTGCACCTCTCCATCCTGTTGATCATCTACTTGGGACCAAGCCGTCTGACTAAGAAATAAAATGGTGCCAATCACCCAGACAATTTTAGTGTTATGCTTCATTTTTCTCCTTATTCGTTTGAGTCCATTGCATCTTCGATCTCTTCCAGCTTGGATGCAGCCTTGTCTTTTACATCATTTAAAAAAGAGTGCTCGATCAATGAATTGAGCGTAGCCTTCGCCTGGAACAACTCGTTCGTTTCGATGTAAATATCCGCCATCAGCAAATAAGCTTCCCCAAGCCAATTTTCATAATTTTTGAAATTGTTGGTAAGCACAAACAAACTTTCCAAGGCCCGATCATACTTAGCCTGATCGTAATAGATTTTACTGATATAATAGTAGGCTTCAGCGCCATTCTCATCCGGTGAATTACCAACCAAAGGCAGAAAGTTCTGCAATGCCTTTTCGTGATTGTTCAGCGCGTATTCAGACTTGCCGATGATCAAATTGGCCTGAGCCCCAACCAGTACATCTACTCGAGGGTTATCCAATAACCTATTGCCATAATAAATAGCAGAATCGTACACCGTTGCGGTAAAATGATTTTCCATAAGTCCGCTGTGCATGTTGATCACATTTCTGGAGGATCTGGAGGCTTTACCGAGCTGATAGTAGTAATTATTGCTTTGAGGTAAGTTTCCTAATTCACTTTGAATGGAAGCTAGTCTATAGAGTACCTTAGGATACTTAGCAAAATCTGTAAGGCCTATCAACTGTTGGAAGTTAGCCAGCGACATATCAAACTGCTCTCTTCTGAAATAGGCTTCTCCTATTAAATATCGTGCCTCAGGTATCAACGAGCTTTTTGGATAAGTCTTAATAAAGTGTTCGAGGCCGTCAATTGTTTGATCGTACTTCTGATTATAATAGTTGGTCCTTGCGGTCTCAAATTCTATGTTTTCCAGGGCTTCGCTATTCGGATTGGCTTGCTTATACTTTAGCAGGTATTGATCAAATTCATCAAATCGTCCGTTAGCATTTTTATCTTGCAGTCCAAGCAAAGCACTATTGGCAGTTTGATGCCGCGGAAAACGATCTAATATTTGCTTATAATTTGAAATGCTTAACTCAAATCTGCCTTCGTTATCATAAGCCACAGCCTGATTCAACAAGGCAAAAGGTACCAGACTGCTAGTTGGATATTTCATCAAAAAAGCATGATAGGTTTTAATCGCTTGACCCGCATTTCCCTTCTCAAAGTCTATTTGAGCCATCTGGAAATAAGCATGATCTGCCTTGGAGGATTCTGGTATTTCTTTGATCAATTTATTAAAATACTGTTTGGCCTGAACATCTTTGTCCATATACCTGCTGAGTAAACCAATTTGATAATAGATGTGGCCTTTGTCCTTGTTTCCCTTATTTTCAGCCTTCATGTAAAAATCAATTCCTGCTTGATATTGCTTGAGTGCAAAATGACAATCCCCCATTCTTAATAAAGCATCTGCCAGATAATTTTGGTTTAAATCATTTGTATATTCAGATTCAAACTGCTTAAAAGATTGAACTGCACTTTCATAATCCTTCAAATTAAAATAGCAATAGGCTCTGCCGTAAATGGCTTTCTGATAGACTTCAGAATTCGGTGAATGATTCACATTTTGGTAATAGAACAAGGCCTCATCCAACTGTCCCAGAAGTGACAAGGTTTCACCCATCCAATAATAAGTCTGCTGCTCTATCTCCGCATCCTCATCGTGGATCAATGACTTTTGAAATAGCTCGGCGGCCAATTCAAATTTCTTATCATTAAAAAGTGTCACACCTTTCAAAAAGGATACTCTTTGGTAGGTTCTCTTCAACTGCGGAGTAAGACGATCGAGGTCTTCGATATATTGAATGGACAGATCATAGTCATTCGTTTGGGCGTACGCTGCTCCGAGCATTTCATTGACCGGCTCGACAAATCTTCCAGTTTCGTATTCTGACTTGTAAATGTTCAACACTTCAATTGCTCCTTGATAATCTGGCAATTCCATCATGCATCTGGCCTGGTGGTAAAGAGCATCTTCTCTAAGTACGGTGGGATACTTGGCAGTATTTTCAAAAGATGTGATGGCAAAAGGTAAGTTTTTGTTTTCCGAATAGATCATACCCAAGTAATAAGACGCGTAGGCCCCAACACTATCGTCGGCAACCGCAGATTTTTTCAAATATTCAGTTGCGTCATCTGTGTTCTCAATTTTGAGATAGCTATACCCTGCACGAAAGTAGTTTCTTACATTTCTATGCGCTCCAAAAGACTTAAAGAGCGCTTTATAATTTTTAGAAGCAGAATTATATTTTTCTAGTTCATATTGCGAATCGGCAAGAAAATTAAGTACCGCACCGTTGTCTACCGGAGTCAATTCACTATCTACCAGCTTAATCAATTCTTGGTATTTACCATTTCGATAAAGTGTACTTACGTATAATTCCATCGCCGGAATTCCATATTCCTCAGATTCAAAAGCTTCTGAGAGAAATGAATAAGACTTTTCGTAATCTTCTCTAAGATGAAAAACAAAACCTTTGAAATAAGCTGCATCATTCTCATAGGAAGAAAAACTGCCTTCTAACTTTTCAAATGTAATTAGTGCCTCATCATACTTTTTCTCATGAAATTCGCAGTACCCTTTCTGAAAAAGCAATTCGAGAGTCAAATAAACCTTTGATTTACTATAGTTTTTCAGTGCACTTTTGTAGTCTCCCTTGCTAAAGTAAAAACTAGCAATATCCAAATAGGCTCGCTGGGCATACAAGTGCTTGGGGTAATTTTCAACAAAATCGTGCATTAGTTTTTCACCATCCTCATGACCAGCTCGAATTGCACTGGATGCCAGAAAGTATTTGGACTCAGCCAAATAGGGTGCTTTAAGCGTCATGGCAAATGCAGCCCTTGCCGCCTGATAGGCCTCCCGTTCATAAAGCTCCTTAGCCTGGTCATAACGCACTCTTATGTCTAGAATTTGCTGTGCTTGAAGCGGAAAAACCGAAGTCAGGGCCATTGCAAATGCCAGAATAAGGCTGATAGAAATACTAAAAGGTGTTTGGGAATTCAAAGTAGATAATTTTATTCTTTAGGGAACAGGTTAAACTATAACGTAGAATTGTACATACTATTAAATATTGTCCTCAAAATCAGTGTATCAGGTTAAATATTAGTTCTTTCAGAATCTCACCTTCCGACTGACTTGGGTAATCGATACCCTTTGATTTCATATCCGCAATTTTAATATGCCGCACATTGGCAACCACTTTACCCAGCGGGTAATTTTTAGCGGCCATCATATATTCCTTTACAAAAAAAGGATGAACTCCCAATAAAGATGCCAAATGCTTGTCCGACTTATCTTTCGAGTGGTGGACGAGCAATAATTTATTAAAAAATGAAAACAGATTAGCGATAATCGGAATGATCGGATTGGATCTTGGATCTGATTTGAAATAGGCAATAATTTCGTTTGCCTTCAGAACATTTTTAAATGAAAGGGCCTTCTGTAATTCAAATACGTTGTATTCCTTACTTATTCCGATATTCTTATAAACAAGTTCAGCCGTAATTTTGGATTCATCACCAATATTGATCAGCATTTTATCGACCTCATTGGCGATCCGTGTCAGATTATTGCCAATGTTTTCTACGATCAGTTGTAAGGCCTTTTGATCAATCGTTCTATTTCTCGATTGGACAAACGATTCTACCCACGCAGGAATTTGATTGTCATAAAATTTGGTAGCAGTCATTAGGACTGCCTTCTGATCAATACTTTTACCCAGTTTCTTCCGCTTATCCAGCGTCTTGTATTTATAACAAAATACAAGAACTGTAGATGGTTGTGGGTTCTCCAGGTAATTAAGGAGCATTTTTTCATTTTCCTCTTTACCAAAACCCGCAATTTCCTGAGCCTCCTTAATAATCACTACCTTCCGCTCCGCCATCATAGGAAAGCCCTTGGCATGATTTAGTACAGTCGGAATATCGGCATCCTTACCGTACATGACTACCTGATTGAAACTGCGAAGGCTCTCCTCTAGTGCATGATTTTCTATATGCTTAACTACCTCATCAATAAAAAAGGACTCCTCGCCCTGCAAAAAATAGAAGGGAGCGTATTGATTGTTCTTAAGATTAGTAAGTATGTCCTGATAGGTAACAGCCACGCTTGAAATTGATTATTTTCTAACTTGGCAAATAAATGAAATTAATCAGAGAATCTGGGGAAATTTCAAGAACAGTTTACATAAAATCAACCAGCATCATTAAGCGGAAAATGTCCGGCATCATCGTTTTGCATATCCTGAATGAACCGAATGTAAAACACTACGATCAAACCAATCATATAGGCCACAGGTTTCAATACGACAAAACCTTCATTGTGAACAATATGGGTAAGCGCAGCTCCAATCATGACGGCAATCAAAATAACAGATGCATAGCCTGCTGTTTTGGGATAGAACAGCAAAACACCACCAAGTAACTCAAGTCCTCCTATAATCAAGTAAAACCCATATGGATAGCCCCAATCATTAAAACTTGCTATCACTTCAGGTTGAGAAGTAATTTTTCCAGAGCTAGCTATTATATAAAGTACTCCCATCAAGACCTGAAAAATCCATGCTATTGTATTTCTTTTCATCTGTTTATTTTTGTGTTGATTATTAGAAACCAGCTTCCATGATCGTATCTCAGTGAGTAGAGTACCACACATGTCGGTTTCATTTGTTGATGCACACCCTTGACAATTCATTTTTAAATCAGCAAAAAAGCTCTTTAGACATATCTAATTACAGTCGCAAAAAGGCATGATTATTAATTTCTTGTCGTTTCACATCAACCTAGTTTTATTTATTGGTTAACAAAAAATCAACACTTTTTAGTTCGGAGAAGGTAGAAAAATAAAGATCTAGCAAAATATGCAATTGCTATTACACTTGATTGATAGGAATGAATTCTATTAACAGGAGAAGATGAGAGAGTGGGCTGGAAGACCGTCTGTCTTCCAGCCAATACTGATTCCTCGGTTTGATGAAGTTGCAATAATCGGAACAGTACACTCTCTACCTGTCAGCTATCTTATTGATTCCTGGGACGTCTAATTATTGTAGTAGAATAATTCCCAAAATCGTCAACATTACTATCTGATAAACTTGAAAATAAATTTTTAAACAGTAATGAGTTATGTTTCATTTAGAGTGTTTCATTAAGAATGCACTACCTAAGGTTAATTCCTCCTGTTTTTCTAAAAAAAATTGTGAGCGCAATGAATTGCTTCGAAAATGATATGAACTGCTTTACTTCAGGGTTTAATTAGTACGAACGGCATCGTTGACAATGCGTATGAGAGACTTATTGATGTTGTGGATTAATTCATCACATCCCCTAATCATATACCTGCGGTTCAAATGAATTGCATTTGTAAAAGCTATGAAAGTGTCATCACCATCCTGCCATACTAATATTTTGAATGGCATGTCAAGCATGGCTGTTGGCTCGCAAGCAGCCAATTTTGCTACGTCTTCTGTTTCAAAGCTAATTACCTGAATTCTGCCCTTATAAGTACCATCAACCCCACGTGAACTAGTCTTGTACTCAGTTGTATTTAAATAGGCGAATCCATTTTTATCAATACTAAAATAGAGTTTGGAAATTGTGTTATCGAGATTATGCGGACTATTATAAACTGTAACATCTTGTGCATTTATTGTTGCGCAAAAAAACAAACAGCCAAATAGGAATAATAAAAAATTTCTCATCACTGCAAACACCCAGGAGGTATCAAATCATTTACTTCAAAATTTGTCCTATAGCTTGCTGATAAATCTCAAAAGTATCCAAATTATTGTGCTTACCACGATTTATCTTAATTATTTTTTTGTTAGGGTGTTTGATATCCTTATATAGCGATCGTCCCATTTTATAGGGAACCACAGAATCATCGGTACCGTGCAAGATGGTGATTGGGCACTCAATTTCATCAATTCTATCGATTGAATTGAATTCATATTGAAGCCAAGGTTTGTATACTAATAGAAGTTCTAACGTTGGAATGACCTCACGAATTCGCGTCATAGGTGTCTCTAGAATCAAATGGGTAACCGGTCTTTGAGTAGCTAAATGTGTAGCTACTGCTGTCCCCAAAGACCGTCCATGAATTACAATGTTATCGTAAGAGAGCTCCTGAGCGGCGTAGTCGTAAACAAATTGAGCATCTTCATAGAGATTTGATTCACTCCGCAGGCCGGTGCTCTTCCCATATCCCCTATAATCCATTATGAGTACGTCGTAATCATATTGGCGCAGGTCATCAGCAATCAACCCCCAGCGGCTTAAATTACCCCTGTTACCATGAAAATAAAGAATCAATCCCTTAGATGAGTCACTTTTCAAGAGCAGTCCATGCAGGGTCACCTCTGACTCGGGTTTTAACATTAACTCTTCGAATTGAAATTTGAAATCAAAGGAATAATCCGCTTCAAGTGCATCTCCCTGGAAAAGAAGCTTTTCATAAAACAAGATGAAAAATAAGTTATATAATAGCAGCAAACTCATCAAAACCGCCACACCAATCCAAACTGAAGTCGTACTCATCTTTCAGGATTATTAGAACTACTTTACAAGTTCGGCCAATAATCTCAGTCCTTCTTTCAAATACGGGTCTTCCCGGAGTTTTTTCTGATCTTCTTCAGACGTTGAGTATTCCTGATAGATTTTACCTGCTGATTCAGAAAGCTTCTTCTGTAAATCATTTTCTTCCTCATTTTTTTCTTGCTCAGCCTTTCTTTCATCCAGATTCAGAGACAGCTCATTACGCTTCTGATTCTGTCTCATTTTCTCAATATCATCTACGAGATTTTTCAGATCCACGTCGGTCTTGAGATCTTCCTTGTAAAGAGATTCAAGGTTCTCAATAATTTCCTGTGAAATGGTATTTGTTGGTTGGTAATACGAAGAAATAATCTGATCCCATTTCAATGAATTGGGTCTTGAGCTCTCTCCGAACTCTGCCGCATCAAAAGCCGAAGGAAACTCTATGTCCGGAGTTACGCCAATATTTTGAGTGCTACTACCGGATACCCTATAGTATTTTGAAAGTGTAAACTTCAAATTTCCCATCTTTTCAGGATAATTAGGGTAATACCTGTTAAAGCCTGCCATTTGCTGCACGGTGCCTTTACCGAAAGTTGTTTCTCCTATGATGATTCCACGGTTATAATCTTGAATAGCGGCACTAAAAATCTCCGAGGCCGATGCGGAAAATCTATTGACCAATACAGCCAAAGGTCCATCATATACGACCCCAGAATTTTTATTCTTTTGGACGTCAATCTCACCATTACTATGCTTTACTTGAACTACAGGCCCCTGGTCAATAAAGAGACCCGTTAAGTTGATTGCCTCCGGAAGCGCTCCTCCACCATTATACCTTAAGTCAATCATTATTCCATCAACATTTTGTTCCTGCAATTCTTCAACAAGTTTTTTTACATCACGCGAAACACTTCTATAATCAGGTACTCCATTTCTTGCATCTTCAAAATTCATGTAGAAACCGGGAATTGTAATGACTCCTAAGTTATACACTTCATTACCTTTTGATATGGGTATCATTTCGGCCTTTGCAGACTCATCTTCAAGGTTTATTTTTTCGCGAATGAGTACAACCTCATTCACCATACCCTCATCTCCATTTTTAAGGTATTGAAGCCTTACCGTGCTTCCTTTCGGACCTCTGATTAGTTGAACAACATCTTGAAGTCTCCACCCAATCACATCCACGTAATCCTCATCGCCCTGGGCAACCCCAATGATTTTATCGTCCTTATGCAATTGTTTACTCTTGTAAGCTGGCCCACCTGCAATCACTTCATTTATCACCGTATAATCCATGCTTTGAGTCAGACGTGCACCTATCCCTTCCAAAGACAGATTCATGTTGATGTTGAAGTTCTCAGATGAAATAGGAGAAAAATAATTGGTGTGCGGGTCATAGGACGATGCCACTGCATTCATGAAAAACTGGAAGACATCATCTGAATTATATTGATTGATGCCTTTTTGATATCGTTTGTACCTTTTGGTCAAGGTTTCTTTGATTCCCGGATCGTCTTTTCCTGACAATTTCAAACTCAGGGCCTGACTTTTGATAATTTTTCGCCACCTTTCATTGATTTGGGCTTCGCTGGTGGCCCATGGTAATTCCTCATCTGATAGATCTAAGGACTCCTCTCGGGTAAAGTCAAATCCTTCATCAATCAACTTTTGGATATACCCTATCCTTGTATTTGCCCGCTCTCGAAACATTCTAAAAATCTGAAAGGCCACATCAACATTGCGCTCTTTAAGATCATCATCAAGCTGGAATTCATATTTCGAGAAATAATCAACATCATTTTTTGTGAAATAGGTCTTATTGTCGTCCAGGGAGGTTAGGAAATTATCAAATATGACCGATGACAATGAATCGTTCATTCCAATTTTTAAATAATGGTACCGGCTAAGTATATCCATGGTTAGCCCAATTTCCATGACATGCTTTTGCGCCGGTTGCAAAATAGCAACAGAATCTTTTTGGGCTATGGCCTGTGATGAAAATGCGAACACATTTAACAAACCAACAATCAATATTTTTTTCAATTCCTTCAAATTCATATATAAATTCATTTTTCGTCCCCAGTAGAACTGGTAAATATGGATTATATCAACGATATAAAGTTAATCTAGGGTGTATTTTGTTCTCATTTTATTTCTACGGTAGCACGGTTCTTTATAATCTAAAAGATATCTTTTAAAATCGCCTAGTATGTCATTCCATTCTATTATATCTTCGCGACAAAAATTGTCTTTACCATGGATCAATATCCAGATATAGAAAAACTAAAATCAATCGCAAGCCAAGTCCGACGTGACATTGTCCGCATGGTCCATGGCGCTCAATCCGGTCATCCGGGAGGTTCTTTAGGGTGCACTGACTTTTTGGTCGCACTGTACTTTCACATCATGAAACATGACAAGAGTTTCAATTCTGATGCCAAAAATGAAGATCTTTTCTTTTTGTCTAATGGTCACATCTCTCCAGTGTGGTACAGTGTGCTCGCAAGAAGTGGTTATTTTGATACCAAAGAATTGGCAACTTTTAGAAAACTGAATACACGCCTTCAAGGTCATCCTGCGACAGAGGAAGGATTGCCGGGAATCAGAATTGCATCAGGATCCTTGGGACAGGGTTTGTCGGCGGCAATTGGTGCAGCTTTGACTAAAAAAATCAACAATGACTCATCTACTGTATATACCCTTATGGGTGATGGTGAATTGCAAGAGGGCCAGGTTTGGGAGGCTGCCATGTTTGCGGCCAGTAACAAAGTAGATAATTTAATTGCAGCCGTAGACTATAACGGCCAACAAATTGACGGCCCCACATCTAAGGTTAACGATTTGGGAGACCTCAAAGCCAAATGGGAGGCCTTTGGCTGGACAGTTATAGAGGCCAATGGTAATGAAATGGAGGACATTCTTTCCAATATAAAATTAGCTAAGTCACTTTCTAAAAAGGAAAAACCTATTCTGATCCTAATGAAAACCGAAATGGGTGCTGGTGTTGACTTTATGGAGGGTACTCATAAATGGCACGGCATCGCACCAAATGACGACGATCTGCAAAAGGCGTTGGCTCAACTGGAAGAAACTTTAGGCGATTACTAAATCTTGACTGACAATGACTAAATATACATACACAGAAAAAAAAGACACCAGATCAGGATTTGGAGCAGGGCTTTTAGAAGCTGGTAAAAATAACTCTGACGTAGTTGCTCTTTGTGCAGATTTGATTGGTTCTTTGAAAATGGGAGACTTTATCAAAGAATTTCCTGAAAGATTTGTGCAAGTAGGTATTGCTGAAGCTAACATGATGGGTATTGCTGCGGGAATGACTATTGGAGGAAAAATTCCTTTCACAGGTACTTTTGCTAACTTCTCTACCAGCAGGGTTTACGATCAAATCAGACAGTCCATTGCTTATTCTGAAAAGAACGTAAAAATATGTGCTTCTCACGCTGGCCTTACTCTAGGAGAGGACGGTGCCACACACCAGGTACTGGAAGATATAGGCATGATGAAGATGTTGCCTAACATGACGGTGATCAACCCGTGTGACTATAACCAGACCAAAGCTGCTACTCTGGCACTTGTTGATCATGTAGGACCTGCATATTTGAGATTTGGTAGACCGGCTTGGCCGATTTTTACAGACCCAAATCAAAAGTTCGAAATCGGCAAGGCCATAAACTTCGTTGAAGGAACTGATGTATCAATCTTCGCAACTGGTCACATGGTGTGGCTGGCTATTGAAGCTGAAGCTATACTTGCTGAGCAGGGTATATCTGCAGAAATTATCAACATACATACCATCAAACCTCTGGATGCTGAGGCAATACTCAAATCCGTTGATAAAACAGGTTGTGCCGTATCAGCAGAAGAGCACCAGATAGCTGGTGGATTGGGAGAAAGTATTGCTTCGCTATTGACAAGAAACAGTCCTAAGCCTTTAGAAATTATTGGTGTAGATGATTCTTTTGGCGAAAGCGGTAAACCTGTAGAATTACTTGCTAAATATGGATTAAGCGTAGAGAACATAGTTGAGTCAGCAAAGAAAGCAATCGCAAGGAAAAACGCCTAAACAGGCATTCTAACAAAATCACTGAGCTGCCTGAATTATATTAAATTTAGGCAGCTTTTTTATTTATGAACAACAGACAACTCTTCCTAAAGCATTTAGGACAAACGTCCAAATTCCCCTTACTACTTGAGATAGAAAGAGCAGAGGGTATTTACATGTATGATGGGGACAACAAAGCTTATTTAGATCTCATATCAGGTATTGGGGTAAGTAATATAGGCCACAGGCACCCTGAGGTAATCGAAGCCATTAAAAATCAGATAGACAAACATCTGCATTTAATGGTATATGGAGAGTTTGTTTCTTCTCCACAGGTTCAACTGGCACATGCACTCTCGAACACTATTCCGCCCCCTCTAGACAACGTATTTCTTGTCAACTCTGGTAGCGAAGCCACTGAAGGTGCATTAAAACTGGCTAAAAGACATACGAAAAGGAGTAAGATCATTTCATGTGAAAACGCTTACCATGGATCAACAGCTGGAGCTCTTTCTGTGGCAGGTAGCGAAGACTTGAAGCATCCTTTTCGCCCTCTCCTACCCGATACGTACCGAATTCGATTTGGGTCCATTGATGATCTTTCTCAAATTGATTTGCAAACAGCTGCTATTATCATCGAAACCATTCAAGGAGAAGCGGGTGTTCGACAGGCAGATTTGGCATACTTCCGTGCACTCAAATCTCGTTGCGAGGAAGTCGGTGCTCTTTTAATATTAGATGAGATCCAATGTGGATTTGGTCGCACAGGTAAATTTTGGGCATTTGAACATTATGACATAATTCCTGATATATTATTGTGCGCAAAAGGAATGGGTGGAGGTATGCCCATTGGGGCGTTCATTTCATCGCAAAAGATCATGCACGACTTAACCCACGAACCAATTCTGGGACACATTACCACGTTCGGAGGTCATCCAGTGAGTGCTGCTGCCTCGCTTGCTACGTTAAATGTACTTCAAGGTCATGGCCTCATTGAAATGGTGGCTGAAAAAGAGCAACTCTTTTTGTCTCTTTTAAAGCATGAACAAATTAGGGAGGTAAGAAGCAAGGGTTTAATGATGGCAGTTGAGTTCGAATCCTTTGAACTTTTGGATAAAATCATACATCAACTACTCAAGGATGGCATTATATCAGATTGGTTCTTGTTTTGCGATAATTCTATGCGAATTGCTCCACCCCTTACAATTACTGCAGAGGAAATAAAAATGGCCTGCAATAAGATATTGCAGGCCATTGATATTGTGTTGACAGCCAATTAATCAGAGCATAGTTTTTAATTTCATACTCGTTTTCTCACCTCCAATGGTTAAAGTGACTGTTTCGCCATCCTGTGAGAATATTTCTCTTAGCTTCGCCAAGCCCAGTTCTGTGGCCATTTTTTCGTTTACCATTTCTATTTCGGTATCTACAGCGATACCAGCTTCAGCGGCAGGGCTGTTCTCAAATACCTTATGTACAAGCACCTGCGATTTGTCTTTACTCAATTGTAATTCAATACCAGACGCATTTATCGGAAATTCATCGTTGTAAGACTTGGCTGCTTCCCAGTACATCTTTTTCTCGCGGTAGTTGTAAACGATATTGAACCTGCTCAATACCCCACTACCAATAATGCCGGAGATTTTCTTATGATTTTGAATACCATGTTTAGCATGACTCAATCCTACAGGCATATCACTAAAAGAGAACCCTTCAAAAGCAAATGATTTCACTTTACCTCTGTGATGTTCATATTCAGTGGCTCCTAGTCCGGCCACCAAATAGATATAGCTATCGCCTATCTTAGAGGCCAATTGATTGGACTCGACAAATGGGGTATTAAAATCGACAGTTGCTTTTGCCCCTGTGTCTACAAAAAACTCTCCCTTTACTTGTTCTCCATTACTCAAAGTAACCTGTCCAGGAATATGCGGGATGAAAGAAGTCAAATTGATGCTCATTACTTTACCATTCCCATTGTAACTGTATCCAGAAGGATCATACAGTTCTATTTTCTTCTTATCGTAATTCATGGACACCACATAATTCTTTAGAATGTCGTATCCGATAATCCCATCTATATCTCTGCCAATACTTATTTCAAGGTGATTCAGTGATGTTTCATATACCTTTACATTATGGATCGGCGCACCTCCTACGGATATCTCATTGTGCTTAACCAGTTTTCCACTGATCGTTCCTTCCGCGCTAGTGGTTGTAGCATCTGCACCCGAGGCCATTCCAAGTTGTTTTGCTCTGTTAATGTTCAGCACCGTCAAACCATCGCCAGTATCAAAAATAAAATCCAACTCTTCTGAATTGTTAATTTTAACCTTAATGAACGAATGGGAGCCAAATTGTTCAAAAGGAAAACTTGCCACTGGCTTTTGTGCCAATGCTGCACCAGCATATAACACGGCTGCAATTGCTATTCCTATAGTTCTTTTCATTATTTAATAGTTTTAGAGGTGATCAAATCGAAATTTTTGTTCTGTGAAATTCATATGTATCAATACAATCGACAGTCGTTTATCTCTGATTTGTCATAAGAGCATGAAATTAATCTCAATTACCCGAATATCAAAACACGCCTGTCATTTAATTAATGATCTTTATCAGAGATTGTGCCAAAAAAATTAATAGACGGTTTCAAATCGGGTAATATTGCTGGCATTGTCTTTAATGGCGAGTGAAAATTGGCCAGATATTTCAGTCTTTTCATCGCTCCAGAGGCGTCCGCTTTTGGCATCGAAATTCATCAACAACCAGGCCCCATCTAACGTGGCACGTATGGACTGAATGCCGGACATTTCGTCTGCAACTTTAAATTCAAGGCGACCACTACGAAATTTTCTTTGTACAATAGTGGGAGGTATGGAATCTGTGGCAATAGTATATGACACCAAATCTCTTGTTTTAAATACCAGTTCTTCACCTTCCCATTCACCACCCGCAAATGACAACCTACCTTTACTACTAATAGCGTAAACCCCAGACTTTAT
This sequence comes from Reichenbachiella sp., assembly GCF_039944555.1. Lineage (GTDB taxonomy): Bacteria > Bacteroidota > Bacteroidia > Cytophagales > Cyclobacteriaceae > Reichenbachiella. Next base: position 61,966 of record NZ_JBDUYN010000006.1, read on the forward strand.
TAAATCATATACTCCTTCGGGCCTGATGTGCATCGTGGCAAATTGCCTTAAAGCTGTAGTTGAATTGTCGAGCTCGAAAATTTCTAATCCATCATCATTTACATACTTTTTATATTGTAAATAGACAGAATCAAACAAGGCTCGCTTTGGAAAGCTTACGGATAAGCCATCACCCTGCCATTTTGTTTTTTGACCTGGTGGAATACTTGCTACCAAATTGAAACGATAGAATTGATCACAGATCTGAGCGGAATCGGGCAACCCATTTCTAAGATCCCACAAATAGTGATGAGTACTACTTGTATAGTAAGCCATGTGCACGGACTCCTTCTTGCCATTCAAGTAAAAATCCGCCGAGCAATAACCTTCCTCACTTTGTACTTCTAAAAAGTGTCCCATAATATCATACCCATCTGCATCTAGTTGATAAGTATGCTTTAAGTCTCGACTTCGATTGAATCCATTTTCATTAATCTTAATATTAACCTGATTAATATTGCCATAGGCATCTTCAAGGCGTATTTCAATTTCATGTTCCATTGGATCATATATTCTTAGTAAGCCGGATAGCGAATTAGTCTCATAAAAATTAAGGCTATTGCCTTCATCAACATATAGTTTATTGAATCGCCTCCCCCCCTCTTTTGATCGCTTGTAATTGGTATGTACCAGAATGTTTCTTTGTGTGCTGAAATTTAGCTGGTCAATTTTCTGTTCAAATACTGGTTTACCATCAAACAACATCGTTTGATGTCTAATTCCGTTTCGGTTTCTTGCTCCATCAAACTTGTCGTAGGCATAAATTTCGACACCGATATTCCCAAAAAGAGAGATCCCTTCTGGAATGGTAGCATTTCCAAATTCGTCGGTTTCTACATCGAATTCTACTCGACCGTACATTCCATTTACTCTTGCATTTTGGTCCATTGTGACAAAAGCTATCTGAGCCAAAATTGGTGGTTGCTTGTCCACAATTTCTTCAAAACCGTAATCGAGAGGATCTAACGCCCTATGCTTCAGGTTTCTAACTTCAAAATGGAGATGAGGTCCAGATGATGAGCCAGAATTACCAGAAAGTGCTATAATCTCTCCTTTTTCGAAGACGAATTTATTTTTGTCAGGGTACAAATCAACCTGAAAAGACTCTTCCTTATATTGATTGGCTCTCACGTATTCGGAAATGTCCTTATGAAATGATTTAAGATGTGCGTAAACTGTAACTGAACCGTTTTGTGGGTGCACCAAATACAATGCGTTTCCATAGCCGTTCAATGATACTCTGACACGTTGGATATAGCCATCGGCTGCTGCATATACCGGCAAACCAGTTATTCCACTTGTTTTGATATCAAGCCCAGAGTGAAAATGTGAAGACCTAAGTTCACTCATTGTACCTGCCAGGTAATTCTCCTGTTTTGGACGAACCGGAAACATGAAATCTCCGCGCTTAGGCGCTAATTGACTCCAGCAATCAAAGGCTATAACGAATGATAGAAGAAAGAGGACTTTATTTAACTTCAAAATCAAGCATTTTTTTATCTTCAATAAATGCTTCTAGCCGATTGCCCATTTGAACAGGACCGACTCCTTCAGGTGTTCCTGAGAAAATAATATCTCCTTTCTTTAGCATAAAAAATTTGGAGACATATGATATGATATAATCGAAACTAAATAGCATCATTGAAGTATTCCCTACCTGTACATCCCGACCATCTTTTTTCAAACTAAAATTTAGATTTGAAAGGTCGAAATTGGACTTAGGTACAAATTCAGAAATGGGTGCAGATCCATTAAATCCCTTAGCCAGATCCCAAGGAAGGCCTTTGGATTTAGCCTTACTCTGTAAATCACGAGCCGTGAAATCCACTCCAATCCCGATTTCATCATAATATTTATAAGCAAATCTTTCATCGATATTTTTTCCGACTTTGCAAATTTTTATAAGGATTTCAACTTCGTGGTGAATGTCGTTAGAGAAATCCGGATAATAGAAGGGCGCATTATTTTTCAATATGGCTGTTTCAGGCTTCCCGAAGACCACCGGTTCATCAGGGCGTTCGTTATTTAGCTCTTCGATATGCTTTGCATAATTTCTTCCAATGGCCAGTATTTTCATTTTCTCGAATCCCTCATATGATTAAAAACTGATTAGATTTGTCTTTACAATCGTGAAGATAAAATATTGTAAAAGATAATTAGAGAGCCCCATGAAATATTTTAATTTCCTTTCATTAATACTTGCCGGTTTTTTGATGGTTCAATGCGCCACCGTCCCTGTTACTGGCAGAAAGCAGCTCAGTACAGTGAGTAATGATGAAATTATTCCGATGAGTTTTACGCAGTATGAGCAGGTAATTAAAGAAGCCAAACTCTCTGATGACAAAGAGCAGACTGCTATGATCAAGAGAGTAGGTTCCCGTATTCAGAAAGCAGTAGAGCTCTATGCAGCCGAGCAAGGGTTCAGCGATGCGCTTAGAGGATTTAATTGGGAATTTAACCTGATTGATAATGACAGTACCGTGAATGCCTGGTGCATGCCCGGAGGCAAGGTAGCCTTTTACACTGGCATTATGCCGATATGTAAAGATGAAACGGGGGTGGCTGTAGTCATGGGGCATGAGGTAGCACATGCTGTGGCAAGTCATGGTCGCGAGAGAATGAGCCAGGGTATGATGGCCCAGCTTGGACTCGGTTCTTTGCAGGTAGCAATGGGGTCTAATCCAACAGGTACGCAAGAACTACTCATGCAGTCGATTGGAGCCGGAACCCAATTGGGTATGCTCAAATTTTCAAGGACACATGAGTCTGAAGCTGATAAAATTGGATTAATATTCATGGCTATTGCAGGATACAATCCCGAAGCTGCTCCAAAGTTTTGGGAACGTATGTCAGCAGGATCAGGAGGACAAGCACCGCCAGAATGGCAATCCACCCACCCATCGCATGAGACTAGAATCTCTGACCTAAATGCTCAATTGCCTAAGGCACGAGAATATTACAATAAGTATAAAAGAAACTAAGGGCTAACTCTAAGGTCCCTTATTAGTTTCAATTTTTCAATTTGGGCAGGTGTTATCCAACACTTCGATCTTATAAACCCCAGTTTTTCGTAAAGTTTAATAGCTGGAACATTTGCTGCTGCCGTTTCTACAACACACAATTCGTGGTTGAAGGTTTTCAAGGCAAAGTCCATTAACTGGCTGGCAATACCCTGACGAAAAAAGTCAGGACTTACAACCAAACTGCAAATTTCCAACTGATCCTTTATATGATTTAATTCTACTACCCCTGCCAGCAGTTCATTTTTCATATAACCATAAAACACTGTCGAACTCGACTGCAAATCGGACACCATCCTTTTGAGTGGTGGAAACTCCTTCGCACCAATGAGGTCTGCTTCAACCTGATAAGATTGTTGAAAAACTATCCACAAATGTTTGGCAACGTCGGGATGGGTATGATTTAGTTTTAAAATAGAGCCTTTATTCATTCACCACAAAATAGCATATTTTCAATTAGCATTGAAGGCATTATAAATAGCCGTCAAATTACTATGGTACGAAAGGTCAGATTCACTCTTGGAGACTGTACCTTCTTGGATTTCGGTAGGCAATGGAGCCAATGAGTTTGAGTAGCTCCCTTCATTACTAACAGACTACCCCGTTCTAGTACTACGGACATAGGCTCCTTGGTCTCTTTATGTTTTAATAAGAATTTACGTTCTGCGCCCAGACTCAGTGATGCAATTGTAGTGTTTTTGCCCAAGGATTTCTCATCATCGCTATGCCAGGCCATACCTTCCTCTCCACTGTGGTAGAGATTGAGTAGGCATGAGTTGAATGAAGTATGAGTAAGATGCTCTACTAAACTTTTTAACTCCGCCAACTCTTGCGTCCAGGGTAGCGTTCGCTTTGTAGTATTGGAATAGGTATACGCATAACTATCATTTCCATACCAGGCTGCTTTGCGTTTGGTAATGATATGCTTGCCAAAGATGATGGCTTCGTCATTCTTCCATTGAATGGTTTGCAACAAATTATTCAAATAGTATTGTGCCTTTTCGATATCCATGATTTTTCCGAAATATTGAACCTCTCCATCGTAAGGTAGGAGATTAGCTCCAGGTGTTGAGTTAAACAAGTCCATTTTTCCATCGTTTATAACCTACTCTCATACAGTGCCCACAAGGCCGATAGCCCAGTTCTGTTGCCTCAATTTCAGTGGTGAAAAAGATGCGATTTTCTCTTTTCATACGCTTTCCGGTCTTGCAGTTAAGTTTCCCGTAGATCTTTAAATTCTGATTTCCGACCCATTTTATCCTTTTGTTTTTTAAAAAAACGAAAAGAGCCTGGTCACTTACTCCTTTGTGATACAGTATCATTACTATTTAATCGCATCATGAAAAATAATACCGAGTGTATGTCGCTCTCCTGCCAACACTTCACTAACTCCATGACGTACATTGGCTCGGTAATAACCCTTACTTCCTTTAATGGGTCTAAAATTCGTCGTAAAAATCATCAGATCTCCCCGATTGGGTCTTAATACCACAACCTTAGATTGTGCCCTGGGAATTTGTTCGGCCAAAACGAATTCGCCACCATCGTATTCTTTTGTCGAATCGTTCAGAAACAGGGCGGCCTGTAAGGGAAAGTATACTTCTCCATACAAATCTTGATGCAATGTATTGAATCCGCCTTTCCCATATTTTAGGATCAAGGCTGTCGGGTGTATCTGATCCTTTGTGTGACATTGATTGATAAGCTCACCATGATTGTCCGGAAATTGCCTATCAATTTTAAGCACTTTCATCCAAAGATTGGCAATTGGCACTAGATAAGGATAGATGGATTCTCTTAATTCCCGAACCAACCCGGGTAGTGGATAATCGTAGTACTTGTACTCCCCTAATCCAAATCGATGACGCTCCATTAAGACAGTTTTTCGATACCCATCTACTCTATCATAATTTTCAATCAGAAGCTTGCACTGATTTGCTGAAAGAATTTGAGGAACAAGAGCAAATCCTTTTTCATTCAGAGATGAAGCCACAGACTTCCAGTCTATGGTTTCTATAGTCTTTTGAATATTCATTTCAGACTGCCTGTGCCAGCTCCTGTTGTGCCGCTTCCCAACCTATGATTGCAGTCTTACGTGTCGCTCCCCATCTGTATCCTCCGATGATCCCACTGGATTGAATCACTCGATGACAAGGTATTAGAAAAGCTACTGGATTACTCCCTATAGCGGTACCAACTGCTCTTGAGGCACCAGGGCTTTTGATTTCGTCTGCAATATTTCCGTACGTTGAAAGCTGTCCTCTTGGGATTTTGAGCAAAGCTTCCCATACTTTTAGTTGAAAATCGGTTCCTTTCAGATGCAACTTGACCTGGTCGATCTTATCCCAGTCTCCATTGTATATTTTTATCGCATCTTCCTGAAATCCATCAAGCTTTTCGCAAAATTTAGCATTTGGGAATCGATTCTTTAGTTCGGTAAACGTTTTGGATTTATCATCTACAAATCCCATATAGCATATGCCCTTGGTGGTAGTAGCCATCAGCAATCCTCCAAATTTAGACCATGTATAGCTGTAATTTATTATGAGATTTTCTCCCCCATTCTTATATTCTCCTGGCGTCATCCCTTCAATGTTCACAAAGAGGTCATGCAGTCTTCCCGTACCGGAAAGACCTGTTTCGTAGGCCACATCAAAAAGAGTTGCCTGTTCATTTTTCAGAACATGCTTCGCGTACTTGACGCTGATATATTGTAAGAATTTTTTAGGGCTCACTCCGGCCCAATCAGTAAAAAGGCGCTGAAAATGAAAAGGACTCAGGTGCACCTGCTCTGCTACTTCATCAAGTCCTGGCTGATTTTTAAAGTTATCCTGAATATAACTAATTGCCTCTGCTACCCTTGTATAGTTGATTTGTTGTTGTTCGTTCATGGTTTCAAGTGCTTATTTGTATGAAACAAAAGTAGCCTCAGGGTCTAAATGACAAAACCCGAATCTTGCGGACTTCAATTCTTATATTTATAAGACTGATACTCACCATGTGCAAATTACAAAACAGACGGACTTTCTAGCGTTCAATTATTGGTAAAATATATTTTCCATAAGTATGTAAAAAGAAAGCCACACCCTCCGGTGTGGCTTAAAACTCAACTTGAAATCAATGCTTATTCTTCTCTAAGTGACTGCACAGGGTTCATTCTGGCTGCTTTCCAGGACTGAAATCCCATGGTCAACCAGGCTATTGCGAATGCAATAACGCCCACAACAACAAAGGTTAATGGTTTTAACTCAGTTCTGTACGCAAAATCCTCCAACCAATAACCCATGGCATAGTAGGCTGCCGGAACGGCCACTACGAAGGATACAATCACTAGCTTGATAAAGTTTTTGGATAACATAACCACAATACCCGTGATTGAAGCTCCCATGGCTTTTCTAATACCAATTTCCTTTGTTTTTTGTTCGGCCGTAAATGCGGCCAATCCGAATAGACCCAGACAGGCAATTAAAATTCCAAGGATCGCAAATACGCTAAAAATTTGGCCAATCTTTTGTTCTGCTTCATACATGCTATCAAATTTTTGATCCATAAAGCTATAGGTGAATGGTTGGCCAGGTGCGATTTCTATCCATATATTTTCGATATCTGCAATCGTTTGTTGAATGTTATTAGCATTCACTTTGAACATGGCAAACCCTGACCTGTCACCTAGAAAAAACAACAATGGGGTAATATTGTCTCTTAGTGATCTGTAATGAAAGTCCTCTACCACGCCAATGATTTTGAGATCCATCACAACTGGTTCTTCTTGCGAGCCCCCGTAAGTGTAAATTTTGTCTCCTACCGGATTTTCATAGCCAAAAATTTTGGCTGCAGCCATATTCATAACCACGGCGGTACTGTCCGACAAAAATTCCTTTGAGAAGAATCTCCCATCCGCCATTTTTATCCCCAAGGTCTCAACGAAGTCATGGTCTACCCGAGCAATTTCTATCACCCTACTTTGGTCGGTCGTGGCAGTTGGGGTTTTGAAAAACAAATCACCATCTGTATCGCCCCCTACCGGACTAAAGCTGGCAAGTGTTGCCCCTTTTACATTTACATTCCTTTTAACTTCATTTTTGAAAGTTTCAATTTTCTTATCCAGAATCCAGGCATCCTCTACCATTAGAACCTGATCCTTGCTGAATCCCAGTTTTTTGTTCTGAATAAACGAAAGCTGGTCAAAGACCACAGCAGTACCAATCATTAATATAATTGAGATGCTAAATTGGAACACGACCAGCAAGCTTCTTAGTACTCCACTTTTCATCCCAAGCCTTACCTTCCCTTTCAAAACCTCAGCGGGCTGAAATCTGGATAAGTAGAATGCCGGATAGCTACCTGCAAACAGTCCCGCTACGAACATAATAACCAGCATGTAGGAGATATAAGTAAGATCAAACAGCTGGGTCATAGCAAGTTGTTTAGAGGCCAACTCATTGAATGACGGTATAAAGATCAACGTCAGTAGATACGCTATCAAAAAGGAAATAAAGGAAATAATCAATGCTTCTGATATAAATTGATTGACCAAGTGATTTTTGAGTGCACCCATTACCTTTCTTACACCTACCTCCTTTGCCCTTCCTGCCGACCTTGCGGTTGCTAAATTCATAAAATTGATACATGCAAGAAGTAATATGAAAATAGCAACGGCTGAGAAAATATAAACATAGCTTATATCACTATTGGCTCCTAATTCTCCTTCCTTGTCTGAATGAAGGTGTATTTTTTCGAGCGCAAAAAGTGAGAACCCCACATTGTTTCCCGCCTCATTAAACTCTTCCAGGCTTTGGCCAAAAAACTTCTGGATTAATGGGCCTATGTAGTTTGCTATTAACTCCGGAAAATTCGCTTCAAGCTGTTCTGCATTAACACCGTCCTGGAATTTCAGATAGGTATTGAAGCTTGTATTTACCCAATTCGGATTTTTTGCCCTTCTGGGAAAACTAGCTACGGATAGAATAATATTTTGACGAAAGTGTGAGTTTTTGGGCAAGTCTTTGTAGACCCCCGTTACTTCGTAGTCTGTTGTATTATCCAAAACCAATATTTTGCCAACCGGGTTGTCATCACCAAACATTTTCCTTGCTGTGGTTTCGTCCATTACCAGTGTATGAGGACGCTCCAAAGCTGTTTTTGGATTGCCATGAATCATGGGGAAAGTAAAAAAAGAAAAGAAGTTGGAATCCGCCATCATCACATTTTCCTCTTTAAAGGTCTTCTGAAGGCCCTTTTCCTTGATAAACCAATTGCCGGTGGCTGCTATTCTTATGGCGTCTTCTACTATAGCATAATCATTCAGTATGGCCTGTGCAGCTGGAGCACCTACCTTGCAAGAATTAAAGTCAGATCCGTTCAACTTGGCTTGAAAATCCATCCGATAGATTTTTGATGAATCTTTATGAAACTTATCGAATGAAAGCTCATCTAGTACAAAAAGCGAGATCATCATGAAACATGATAGGCCTATGGACAAGCCGAGAATATTTAGTATGGAGTAGAACTTGTGCTTCCGAAGGTTTCTGAACGCAACATTTATGAAATTTTTGAGCATGACCTGAGTTTTTTGAGTTTATAATATTCGACAGATGCACATTCACAAATAAGGGTTGCATCACAAAATATTATTTGAGTCTTGTCCTAGTAAGACAGCTTCCTCAGAGCTCTGGTTACAATTGGTCTTTTTAATTATTCAGTTTTAAAGATTCATCAGGGTTGCTACCATTAATAATTGTCAAATCCATGATATCTATTACATCTGGTGATAATCCCAGTTCATACTTTGACAAATCAAATTGAAGAGTTTCGGACAGATAAGCCTCGCATGAGTCATCATTCGCTCCGTGCATTAATACCACGGTATATCTCGGTGGATAAATCATTGTTGTAACTTCCGGCCAAACCAGCTCAAAATTATGGGTTGAACAGCCTCCGCTGTAGGCCACATCTATGAATAGTATTGAATCCTCATGGCGTAACGTCTTCAACTTAAAAGGATCAGAAGATTGCCGATCGAATTGCAAGTTTCCCCATGTTATCTCGAGTTGTTTCTGATCGACTGTGACTTTACTTATCCCTTTCAAACTTGATGTTTGATCAACGGCCGACTCTTCACATGATGAAAATAGAAAAAGAAAAAAGGATATTTGGAGAACTTTCATTGTGTCAATTTTTGATTCAGTTTTATGACACCGTCTGGCAAGGAAAGGTTGGAATAAAAACAATCAAGGAAGAGCATTTATAAATTGAGAAAAGAAATGCGATTAAAAATCATTAGACCTTGTGGGTTTGAAAAACACTTGTCAGGAAAAGCTGATAACTCAAGAAATCACTAAAAGAGAGCTGAAGAAATTTTAAAAGTAAAATTATTTTCAAAAAGTGGTCACTTCACTTTTTGACAAACTTCAGACTAAAATGCTCATTATTTATTACTCCCTGTACTAAAAAAACTCCGGCTGGCAGACCAACAACTGAAACTGATACCCGTCCTTTCTTATTATGTACTTGTGGTTTTTTTATCAATCCATTTACGTTTACGATTCGAATATCGGATATAGATGAAGAAGTAATGATCTCCAATTCATCCACAACAGGATTTGGGTAAAGTGCAATGCTTTCGGGCAAATTCTGAGCGTCAAGAATTTGATATACTCTATACGCAATGGTCGCTGTGTCTGTACAAGCATTGGCATTACTAGAAATAGCAGTTAAGATATATTTACCGGTCTGATGATAAGTAAGTGTTGGTGCGAGAACCAAAGCCTGCTGACCGTCATCCTGAGTCCATTTCACGGAAATCGCATCATTGTTGTTTATTGCAAAAGACGCATTACGATTTGTTTCAAAAAACAAACTATCAGGGTTGGCCACTATTTTCGTTTCAAATTCATCAACATTGATTTCAAACTCAATAAGATCGCTTTCTAAATAATTCGTAATATTTGAAATGAAAAATGAAGTATCTGTCCGAATCGGACCAAAGGAAGCACTTTTTCCTTTATCTAAAATCTCCGTTTTGCTCTCATCCAAATAGAAAACAAAGTAATCACCAAATTGAGGCTGCGCAATTACCGTCTCCCATTCACAGATCGACTGTGCTATGATACCGCCTTTACTGGTTGCCTGTAGGGCGACCTCGCTTTCCTTATTATCTGAACAGCCATTATCGCTTGTAACCTGCTGTACAATGGACAGACTAGTTAATCCATCAAAATCATAAACAAAAGAACTACCCCCTACCAGGTTTGTACCATTGATACTCCAAACAGTATTATCGGAATTGACGCTCTCATCCAAAATTCGAATCAAACTTGCTCTTGAGAAATCCAGGGTATCAGGTAAATAAGTAAAACCAGCTTTTATTGGATCAACTATGAGAGCGACCGGTACCCTTATGCTTTCATTGGCTGTTGCACTAGATGAAACATAATAAACTACACTCTCTGATAGTGCAGCTATATTATACTCAGCTCCTTCATAAAATGGAACTCCGCCATTTTCCGCATGGAAAAAACGTAGTGAATTGGAATTGCTTGCTGTAATTGAAACACCACTCCCATGGCATACGGTCTGATCTGAGATAATCGGAGCCGCTCCTCTTTCTTTCACCTCATACATCTTAGAAATAGACTCTTCGCATCCTATGGCCGTATTTGAAGTAAAATTGATCTGATAACTCCCTACAGTATTAAAAGATGTTCTCGGATTTTTAACCGAAGAAAAAGACCCATTACTAAAGTCCCAACTCCATTGTTGAGCTCCCAGACTTAAATCTTGAAACTGTACTTCATTGTTCGGTTCATCACCCAGATAGAGTACTTCTGGAGAGGCCTCAAAGTCAGTTTGAGGATTGGCAATTGATACCTGCATTTTATAAATATCCGATTCGTAGCCGCCTATAATTTCTTTAAAATATAGTGATGTATTGGCAGTATAGGACCCCAGGTTTAGATTGGTACCGCTTCCCAACAAATTACTAGCTAAAGCACCGGTGTAGACTGAAATGGGGTTTGTATTATTTAAGAGTAAATCTTCGTTTTTACAAGTTCCCACTACCATATTAAGCGGTGGTGTGTTCAGAAAGGCTGTATACTTTGTTTTGGCCTTGTTCACGTTGTCAATCAATTCGGTAAGGTTCGCTCCGAACACTAAAGCGTATGCTATTTTCTCGGATCCATAAGCCGGAAGTGTTCCTATATCAGCAGCCACCAATTGAGCGACATCATAACCTGATACTCCGCCCGCAGACGTTTTCTCAGTAGTAAGAAAATTGTATTTTAACTGATCTGTAAAATCATTGGTCACGTCAATTGGCAACTCGTTTTGATCAAATAAGTCAATAGCATTAACAATGGCAGCATGGCTTGTAATTAGTGCAACTCCAACTACCAAATTTGGTTCATCATTGCTCCAGGTATAAGCTAACTTATTTGTAACATCCCAGGATACGAAATTCTTGGTAGAATCTTCAAGATTAAAATCCATGTATAGCCCAAATTTCATATTATCCTTCGCAAAATTCTTTGTGTTGGTCACACGATACTCTGCCACAAAAAAGTCATTATTTGAAATATCGTTCCATCCTAAAAATTCTTGCTCTATCAAGAGTCCATGTGGCTTGTCTGCTCCATTATCTGATAGTGTACCCAAGCTGTAATAATCTGCATCGTCTCTCTCAATAAATTTAATGTTTTGGGTCCCAATAAAATCATCTTCAAAAGTAAAGTTCAAAAAGCTATTGATTACATTGTCCGAAATGGAATCGGGATCATTTCCCACCATGATCCCCATGAAGTTGGCCCTTCGCTCCGTGTCATATTTTAGACCATTTCCATCTTTCAAAACATCGCTGGCATACCCAAGTCTGCCATCTGACCCAACAGTTAACTCAATATTTTGATTATCCATCTCTAGATAAGACGGCGCAGTAGTAAATTCAAAATATTCAAAATCATCATGGCCTAAAACATCTGAATATCCCATTCTAAACCCAATTTTTTCGTTCGTTGGTGCATCAGTTTTAAGCCTAATGTTTATCGATACATTTTTTAATGAATCGAATTCACCAAGACTACCCAATGCAATCTCATTATTTAAAATCTCAACGTATGAGGATGTGCTTGTAATACTCACTTTTGCATTGTCAACTGGTCGCAGGATATTGGCAAAGCTAATATCGACAACCACGGTATCATCCCTGAAAACCAATTGACCAAAAGGGCCTGCGTATGAGTAATTGTAAGATCGGACAGAAGCCACATTGGTTTCAGATACTGCTCGATACATATTCAATCTACCTTTCCCAAGCTTGCCTTCGTAGCTCGAGTTACTGCCGACCTCATAGATATCATCCGCGGTCATTCGGATTTGTTCCATGACCTGAATGGCATTCATTTCTGGGAAAACCTCTCTGACCAAAGCCGCGGTAGCAGCCACTTGGGGTGATGAAAAAGAAGAACCTGATTTGGTGGCATAGGTATCCTCGTTGGCCGTGCCATATACAGCACCACCAGGTGCCATCAAGTCTATTTTATAGCTATAGGTTGCGTTTGCTTGTTTGCTATCGTCGATATTTGTCATGCCCACTGAAAGCACATTGTCATACGATGCTGGATAGAAATCCAGATCGGCATTGGTATTTCCGGCCGCAGCTACTACTACCATATCTTTTTCAAGAACTGCGTAGTTGACCATATCCTGCAAGGTTTGAGAATAGGCTCCCGTACTTCCCCAGGACAAGTTGATTACCTCACAACCCTGATCTGCGGCATAAATGAGGGACTCGTAGGAGTTGCTCGAAGACCCTGACGAAGATTTAAAAATCTTAATTGGCAAGTAAGTTGAATTGTATCCAACTCCCGCCATACCAATGCCATTGTTAGTTTTGGCGGCAGCTATTCCAGCTACTAAAGTTCCATGTGATGGATTTGAATTCGGTGTATCTCCATAGGGGTCGTTGTCGCCATCAGCCAGATCCCACCCTAAATAATCGTCTACATAGCCATTATTGTCGTCATCAATTCCGTTTACAGGATCCGAAATGTTATAAGCCAATTTGTCTTCCAAATCCTCATGCCCGTAATCTGTACCATTGTCACTTATAGCAATCACAATTGATGGATTCCCTTGAGTAACATTCCATGCATTATAAGCCTCAATTTTTGTTAGGTAATCTTGATTAGACAAGTTTGGATCATTGGGGGTGAGTAGAAGTTCTACTGGCTGCTCAACCTCGGCGTAGATCACATTTGAATAGGATTCCAATTCTTTCAACCAAGGTTCCAAATTGAAATCAGAATTCACTTTGATCTTAATCATGCCATCCAGGTATTTGCTCTTTTTTTTCTCAACCCTTTGGCCAGCACTGGACTCATGAGCAAATCCATAACTCAAATCCTCTAAAGAAATCACTTCAGAAAGAGCACTTATGTCGGACCGTTGTAGTTGATTTCCTGAAATTGAGCGAGCGCCTGGTTGGAGAAATTCTGAATTTAATTTAACATATACCGTCTGATAGTCATTTTGGGACGACGCACGAAATGCCAGACACTGAAGTACGATCAGTACAAAACACATCACCCATATTCTAACTCTCCAAATTCTCATCGGTTAAACAATTTGTGACAGTACAACTCAAAATTCACTACAAATTTGCAGTAAAATATTAAATCCTAATAAGTAAAGATTTCCTATTCAAATTAGACCTGACATTCTGTCGCGTTTATCTATCTTTGCAATCTTAAAAATTACTTACACAGGTGAAAGAGATAATTGGTGATATTGATATTATAGACAACACACAGAAAAATAGTGATGTCGTTAATATTACAAAGGAGGAGAAAAACATCGGACAAAAAAAATTGTACATCGAAAGTTACGGCTGCCAGATGAATTTTTCCGATAGTGAAATTGTGTCTTCGATACTGAAAAAAGAAGGATATACTACCACATCATCTATAGAAGAGGCTGATGTAACTTTTCTTAATACATGCTCCATTCGAGAAAAGGCAGAAACTACGGTCAGAAATCGATTAACAGAAATAAACCACTACAAAAAGAAAAATCCTGAATTGGTAGTGGGCGTGTTAGGCTGCATGGCAGAACGATTAAAGTCCAAATTGCTTGAAGAGGAAAAAATAGTGGATTTGGTTGTTGGTCCTGATGCCTACCGGGAACTACCAAATATGCTAGATGAAGTAAGCACGGGACAAAAATCAGTCAATACCTTCCTCTCAAGAGAAGAAACTTATGCTGATATAAGTCCGGTAAGACTAAATTCGAATGGCGTCACCGCGTTTATCTCAATTATGAGAGGCTGTGACAACATGTGCTCGTTCTGCGTAGTACCTTTTACTCGAGGTCGAGAAAGAAGCAGAGATCCCTACTCGATTGTCCGAGAGGCTCAAGACCTTTTGGATAAAGGTTATCGAGAGGTAACGTTACTAGGTCAAAATGTTGACTCCTACAAATGGTCACCTGAACAAAACAACAAGGCAAGGTTAGAAAAATCTGAAACCAAAGAAGTAGTTAATTTTGCGAATTTGCTGCAAATGGTGGCAGAAGTTAGCCCTCTGCTTAGGGTCAGATTTTCCACTTCTCATCCTAAAGACATTACTGACGACGTACTTTATACCATGAAGAAGTACGACAATCTTTGCAAATACATTCATTTTCCGGCTCAAAGCGGCAATTCCAGAATTTTGGAAAGAATGAATCGTACTTATGACAGAGAATGGTATATAAGTAAGATTGACAGGATAAGAGAGATTCTAGGAGAAACATGTGGCATCTCAAGTGACATGATTTCAGGTTTCTGTGGTGAAACGGAGGAAGAACATCAAGATACCTTGTCTCTAATGGAATACGTTCGATACGATTATTCATATATGTTTTTCTATTCTGAAAGACCGGGCACTTTAGCTGAGAAAAAATACAAAGACGACATTCCAATGGAAGTAAAAAAGCGAAGGCTAACTGAAGTAATCGAGTTACAAAGAAAACTTTCCATAGAACGAAATCAGACGACCATTGGCAAGACCTACAAAGTACTAGTAGAGGGAGTTTCTAAGAAGTCAAAAACGCAACTTCAGGGAAGAACTACATGCAATAGAGTAGCAGTATTCGATGCTGGCAACTTCAAAAAAGGAGACTACGTCAATATAGTTGTCAATGATGTAACAACTGGTACGCTATTGGCATCAGTAGCTCAAAACTAAATTATAGAGCTCAGTGAAAGAATCGGAAATACAGTCAATCAAACAGCGATTTGGAATTATTGGCAATTCACAATTGCTCAATCAAGCGATAAACGTAGCAGCCCAGGTAGCTCCTACGGACATGAGCGTTCTCATTACCGGTGAAAGCGGAAGCGGTAAGGAATCCTTTTCAAAAATCATTCACTCTTTGAGCAAAAGAAAACATGGACAGTTCATTGCCATCAACTGCGGAGCAATACCAGAGGGAACGATTGATTCAGAATTGTTCGGTCACGAAAAAGGTTCATTTACAGGCGCCCATGAGGCCAGAAAAGGTTACTTCGAAGTAACAGATGGTGGAACAATTTTTCTTGATGAAATTGGGGAAATGCCGATGAGCACACAAGCACGCTTGCTTAGAGTTCTTGAAAATGGTGAGTTTATAAAAGTCGGCTCATCTAAAGTGCAGAAAACCAACGTCAGAGTATTGGCCGCCACCAATGTCAACCTAATTACCGCAGTAGAAAATAAAAAATTTAGAGAAGACCTGTACTACAGACTAAACACTGTACCCATATATGTACCTGCTCTCAGAGAGAGAGGCGCTGATGTTGAATTGTTGTTTAGAAAATTTGCCTTTGATTACGGAGAACAGTATCATGTAGACCCAATCAAGCTCACAGATGAAGCTAAGGAGTCACTCTTAAGATTCAGGTTTCCAGGCAATATTCGTCAACTGAAAAATCTTGTAGAACAGATTTCTGTACTAGAAATGAATCGCACTTTGGACCAGGATACACTAAAAAAATACCTCCCACAAAATGTGAGTAACCTTCCCGCACTGTTAGACAGAAAATCAGACTCCTCATCGGACGACGGATTTACAGAAAGAGACATACTGTACAAAATCCTTTTTGACATGAAAAAGGATATGAATGATCTTAAAAAATTGGTATTGCAAAATGCTGGTGACAGCAGCGATCGTGATGAAATCATCAAGGAGCATGGTAAACTATTTAGTAACCTCGAATTGAAGGATGAACATTTTTCAGAATTTTCAGAGAACCCAATAGATTCTCCGGTTATAATAAGTGAGGAAGATTATCAGGAATTTGACTCTGACAAAGTAGAAGACATAGCTCATGAAACTGAGCAGGACGATTCTCTTTCCATCGAAAAAAAAGAAAAAGAACTGATCATTCGCGCTTTAAGAAAAAATAGAAATAAAAGAAAGTATGCCGCTCAGGATTTAGGCATTTCCGAAAGAACTCTTTACAGAAAAATAAAACATTATGAACTGGAGGAATAGCATTTTTCTATTTATTTCTTTTGCCTTCATGAATACTTCATGTGGCGTATATTCATTTACAGGGGCCTCCATTTCCCCAAATGTAGAGACAATCTCAATCCAAACCTTCTACAATAACTCACCTCTTGGGCCATCCAATATGAGTCCAAATTTTACTGAGAAAATAAAGGACTATTATCTTAGAAACACAAGCCTCACTTTGGTAGATGGTGAAGGCGATTTACAGCTAGAAGGAAGCATCGATAACTATACATTGACTCCGGTGGCCGTGTCTGCCTCCGAAGACGCAAGTGCAGTGGACTTAACTAGTTTGACAAGAATTACTATATTCGTTTCAGCTACCTATACCAACCTTGAGGATGATCAGTTTGACTTTGAGAAAACATTTTCATTCTTTAAAGATTTTGACCAAAATAGAGAGGATTTATCCGCAAATGAAGAAGAATTCGTTAATGAAATCTTCGATCAAATCATTCTGGATATTTTCAACTCTTCTGTTGCCAATTGGTAAATTTTGTTATCTTTATCGCTTACGCAAAACTGAGAGCCATACTTGAATAAGCTAACATTTCTTGAGTTAATGAGGACACCTGATAAGATATCAGATGTCGATTTTGTAGAGTTGGAAACCCTCGTCAAGGCAAACCCATATTTTCAAAATGGACGATGTGTTCTAGCCTATGCTGGCCGAAAGCTCAAAAAACCATCTTCGCCAAAGTTGATGAGTTCCGCAGCCATATATTCTACCAACAGAAATATATTTAAACAATACATTCAAGGGCAGGTTAAGTTTGAGCAAGCACCAGCAACAAAAGCACCCGTACCTACATCAAAGCCGTCACCTACGCCTCAACCAAAGGCCGCACCAAGAAAAGCGCCCAAACTCAATTCTGATGAGGAGCAGGATGCATTGGTGAAAGAGATTTATGAAAATCTGGAAAAATGGAAAGCCAGTAGAGAGCACTATTTGGATTATGACAAAAAGCATCCTGAAGAAATCGTCATAGAAGATCCATTTGCATCCTCAGACGCGAGGCATACCCCTGCCCCTCCTGAAGAAGAAAATGCAATTTCAGTGCCTACTCCTCAAGAGCACGATGAGCCGGATATGTCAGAATCGGAGGAAACACCCGAATCAAAACCAGAAATCCCAACGACCGAGGTAAAACCAGAAGTTGAAGTTGATGAGGTTGAAAAACTCAAAAATCAAGTTGCTGAAGAAATAGAAGCTGAAGAAGAATCCATTTCAAAAGCGCTCTCCGAAATTACTGAAAAAGAAAAAAAGGAGGACGTCTCTCAGGAAGCAAAAGATCCACAAATTGAGGATACCCTACCCAAAGAAGACGCCATTGCAAAACCTTCTGGAATTAACCTATCCTCTGAGGAACTCACGGCCATTGTTGACGCTGAATCATCAATGGAGCCTTCTGAAACTACTGATGCTCCTGAAGAGCAAAGCAAGGAAATGGATGAAGTTGCGGAAATCGAGCAATCTGTTGCAGATAAATTACCAACTGCTGAAGAGATTGAAGAAGAGGTAGCTAAGATAGAGATTGAGGAAGAAGCCGCTTCAAAAGAAGACTCGCCAGTCCTTTCAGAAGAAGTCGAAGTGCACGAAGATGATACGGTAGCATCAGACCTGTCAGCGAAAGAGGATCAGGAAGAACATAAGAAGGAGGATGAGGTAGAGATTCCTATACAAATTGACGTGAGTTCAGACAAATCTACAGAAGAAACTGAAGAAGAACTCGACCAAATTGGTAAAGAAATACAAGAGTTAAAACTGACTCCTGGAAGTTCACCTACAGGAAAAAAATTCAGACTTGGTGTTTTAAAAAGAGGAACCAAATTCACAAAAGAAAAAGTAAAAAAGTCTCCAACATCAGCAACGTCGAAAAAAACTGTTACCAGAGCAAAAGCAACCAAGCCAGAGGCAAAGGTTGAAACAGTAAAAGTTGCAAAACCTGAAGCTCCGAAAAAGACTTCAACAAAAAGTTCAACCACAAAATCTACCACCTCTAAAGCCACAGCGACAAAAGCTTCAGCTACAAAACCGGAAGCTTCCAAAACTAGCACAACAAAAAAGACAACAACTGCTAAAAAGACAGCTGCAACAAAAAAAACTGAGACTAAGAAGGCTGCCCCTAAAAAGGCAGAAACTAAGAAGGCTACAAAAAAGACTGCGGTAAGAAAAGAGGAAGCAAAAACTAAGAAAAGCCCATCTAAGAAAGCGACGCCAAAATTCAGGATGTCGGCCTCGATAGGTGCTAAGACCACCAAAAAAACGGCGAGCAAAAAGGCTCCTAAAAAAGACGAGGATTCTTCGTCAGAAAAAAAAAAACCTAAAAAAGTAAAGTCGGAAAAAAAACCAGACCAACTGGATATCATTGATTCATTCATTGAGCTCAATCCGTCTATCCAGGTATCAAAAAACAATCCGACAGATAACCAACCAGTAGAGGATTTAGCAGCCAAGTATGAGGTCTTCCCAGATGACTTGGTTACCGAAAATTTGGCCAATATATTGATTGGTCAGGGTAAGAAAGAAAAAGCCATCGCTATCTATGAAAAATTAATTTTGAATAATCCTCAAAAAAAGTCTTACTTTGCGTCTCAAATTGAAAAATTAAAGAAGAAATAGATGTTTACTACTATTGTTGTATTGATAGTTTTTGTAGCCGTAGTGCTCGTATTAGTGGTGTTAGCTCAAAACTCTAAGGGAGGTGGTTTGACTAGTCAATTTGGTGGATCAGGTACATCACAGCTGATGGGCGTTAAGAAAACCGGTGATCTGCTTGAAAAGTTAACTTGGGGATTAGCAATTGCGTTGATTGGCCTTACTCTATCTACAAAATTTTTAATCACTGAATCCAGAAGTGATGAGTTTGCAAGCCCTAACATCGAAAGTGCACAAGACAAAACGATTGCTCCAAATTTGGATTTGAATGCTGATGAAACTGATGCAGAAGGTCTGGATGAGGTACTTGAGGTGGAAGAAACTGAAAGCGAAGATTGATCTAATCCTATCAAAAAGAAATTTAAGTCCCGGACTCAAAAAGTTCGGGACTTTTTTTATACAGTATTTTTAATGAAAAGTTGACAGCTATATCAATTGTAAATTTTCTTCTTTGTCATCTTTGCAGCAGATTTGACTGACTTTTTGACACAATTTTATCATTGGCATAAGAAATGCTATATGCGTCGCAGTATTATCTTATTATAGAATCAAATAAAAAATATAAGAACATGTCAAAAGTAAGCTTTAAACCAAACGAAGATCGAATTTTGGTTGAACCTGCTGCTGCAGAAGAAAAGACCGCTTCTGGTATTATCATTCCTGATACTGCCAAAGAAAAACCACAAGAAGGAATCGTGGTAGCTGTTGGTGAAGGTACAACTGACAAGCCTGTTACAGTAAAGGTTGGTGACAAAGTGCTTTATGGAAAGTATTCAGGCACTGAACTTTCTCTGGATGGCCAAGAGTACCTTATCATGCGCAATTCCGACCTGTTTGGTACACTTTAATTTTTTTTAAATTATTTCAATTAGATATTAATAAAGATCATTCAAAATGGCTAAAGACATATTTTTTAATTCAGACGCTAGAAACGGCCTTAAAAAAGGCGTTGACCTACTAGCTGACGCAGTAAAAGTAACCTTGGGACCTAAGGGTAGAAACGTAATCCTTGATAAGAAATTCGGTGCTCCTACCGTAACAAAAGACGGGGTTTCTGTTGCTAAAGAAATTGAACTAAGCGATCCATTGGAAAACATGGGTGCACAATTAGTAAAAGAAGTAGCGTCTAAAACTGCTGACGATGCAGGAGATGGCACAACAACCGCTACAGTATTGACACAAGCTTTATTTGGAAATGGTTTCAAAAATGTAGCTGCTGGTGCTAACCCAATGGACCTGAAAAGAGGTATAGATAAAGCAGTTAGTACTGTCGTTAATGACTTGAAAAAACAGTCAAAGGAGATTAAAGACTCAAGTGAAATTTCTCAGGTTGCTACTGTATCTGCTAACAACGATGCCGAAATCGGTAAGATGATTGCCGATGCTATGGACAAAGTAGGTAAAGATGGTGTAATTACTGTAGAAGAAGCAAAAGGTACCGAAACAGAAGTAAAGACTGTAGAAGGTATGCAATTCGACAGAGGATATCTTTCTCCATACTTCGTGACCAACACTGAGAAAATGGAAGCTGAATTGGAAAACCCTTACATCTTGATCTACGACAAGAAGATCTCCACGATGAAAGAAATTCTTCCAATTTTGGAAGCTACTGCTCAAACCGGTAAACCCTTATTGATTATAGCCGAAGATCTTGACGGTGAAGCATTAGCTACATTGGTTGTAAATAAAATTAGAGGCTCTTTGAAAATTGCTGCCGTTAAAGCTCCTGGATTCGGAGACAGAAGAAAAGCTATGTTGGAAGACATTGCAATTTTGACTGGCGGTACAGTGATTTCTGAAGAAAGAGGATACAACCTGGAAAATGCCACTTTGGAGTACTTAGGTACTGCTGATAAAGTGAACATTGACAAAGACAACACAGTAGTTGTTAATGGTGCAGGCAAATCAGAAGACATCCAGGCGAGAGTAAATCAAATCAAGCAGCAAGTAGAAAATACTACCTCTGACTACGACAAAGAAAAACTTCAAGAGAGATTAGCTAAGTTGTCAGGTGGTGTGGCCATCCTTTACATTGGGGCAGCTACTGAGGTAGAAATGAAAGAGAAGAAAGATAGAGTAGATGATGCGCTACACGCAACAAGAGCAGCGGTACAAGAAGGTATTGTAGCTGGTGGTGGAGTTGCCTTGATCAGAGCTATTGCTTCTTTGGAAAAGTTGACGCTAGAAAACGAAGATCAAAACACTGGAGTAAACATCGTAAGAACAGCTATTGAGTCTCCATTGAGAACAATTGTAGCCAATGCTGGCGGCGAAGGTTCAGTAGTGGTAAATGCTGTAAAAGATGGCAAAGCTGACTTCGGTTACAATGCAGCCAATGACACTTACGAATCAATGTTTAAGGCGGGAATTATTGATCCTACAAAAGTGACAAGATTAGCACTTGAGAACGCGGCTTCTATTGCTTCATTGCTATTGACTAGTGATGCTGCTGTTGTCGATCAACCTGAGCCAGAAGGCGCAGCACCTGCTATGCCTCCAATGGGTGGTGGCATGGGCGGCATGATGTAATAATCTATGCACGGTAGTCCTTTCGGACGATTTTAAATATATACAAAGCCATTCCAGTCTGATTAATATCAGAGTCGGAATGGCTTTTTTGTTTCTGCTATTGAATCAAGGAGTAACCAATTTTTATAGATTTCATTGATCTTATAATTTCATATCTTTAAGTATGAAACTCTACTTATTCCTGCTCCCAACTCTTTTGTTATTCAAGTGTCCATTATTTGCCCAATCAGGTGTCACGATAGAATTACAAGATAAAATTGATTCATTAAGCGAGCTGATTGTATCTCTCGAAACTACCGAGCTTATCCAATCGATGTCCCAGCGATCGATTCTTACGCCTAAATATTATAATGACAGAAAATCACTCACTGCCAGACAGGCCTATAATTTCTGGATAAGAAATAGTGCAAGCAAATTCATTTCCCATCTAAATGTTTACTCCGCTCTCTATGATGCCAATAAGTACTACGAGTACGACAGCGTAGAAAACACCTTTTATAACCACATTCGTGAACATGAAGAAATGGTAACATCGATTGTTTACGGCACCGAACCCAATACTTTTTACTCTGCATCATCAGACGGCAAAATCTTAAAATGGAATGAGGCCGAAATAGGCAAAGAACCAACACTGTTGTTCAAGGATCGATATCTTTATAGATCAATCGATCTCAGTTCTGATGGTAAATGGCTGCTAGCTCTAACCAAAGAAAATGGCATTCTAATCATCAGCACAGAAAACAAAAAACTGAATAATTCCGAGGTAAAATTCTCACGCGTAAGCCAGGACTCTGAAAACGCGCAAGCCGCGATATTCTTGCCCAATGAATTGAACTATCTGACGGTAAATAAACAGGGCCATATTAAAATAAAAGGATATCAACTGGATTCAATAAAAGGTCAGACACAATATGAAGTAAGGTCTCTCGCAGTCGATGTGAGAAAAAGTGAGATCTATGCCGGTACAATCAATGGTGTAGTGCAGGTCTGGAATGAGCGATTTGAAAATTCATATCTGGACATTCCGGAAACTTTTGCGGTAAATGTACTGGCCGTAAGTTCAGATCATAAGCTATTGGCCATAGGCCGAGAGAAGGGTGATGCCATCATCTGGCATTTGGAAGAAGAAAGAATCATACGCATAATTTCAGGTCACCAATCTGCTATCACCGCAATTGACTTCAGTCCTGACAACAAAAGGATATTGACTGCTAGTCGGGATGGAACAGTCAGAGTTTGGGATGTATTTGATTCCAAAAAATTCCCTATTGTATTGGATGATCACGACGACTGGGTAATGACTGCCTGTTTTGATCAGACTGGCACAAAGATTCTGACAGGTTCTAAGGATAAGACAATCAGAATTTTTAACCTAGATTTCGAATGGATGGCGGACAGGCTTTGTAAATATGTCAATCGCAATATGACTCCGGAAGAATGGCAGGATTACGTGGGGCACAATTTCCAATATGAAGACACCTGTCCAAATCTCGTGAAAGGGAATCATTAGCGCATCATAAAACATTTATACTTGTTTTGTGTTTGCACATGTGGTTTTCGTATATACATTCCATTTTACAGAGTCGTTTAAAAAAAAACCAGAAAATGCGCATAGGTTTTAGGGTTGATCAAGCTTTGGATTCAAAATTTTGGACACATCATTGAAGTTTCCCTTTTGAATTCCCATCTTTGCAAACCATTCATTTAGAAAATATACACCATGGAAATTAAAGCGAAATTGCTAGAAAAATACGACACCGCTACCTTCGGTACTGGTGGCTTCAAAAAAAGAGAATTTGTAGTAGAATATTCAGAAAATCCTCAGTATCCGGAATTTATCAAATTCGAACTAATCCAGGATAAATGTGAGCAATTGGATGGCTTTAATATTGGACAAGAATTGAACATCGCATTCAACCTAAAAGGAAGAAAATGGACTAACCCTAAAGGGGAAGTGGTTTATTTCAATTCTCTCCAAGCCTGGAGACTTAGCGCAGCCAACGACATTGCTGCTACTCCAGCTAGCCAACCACAAACAGACGAAGCCGGTGCTAGTCTTACCGAGCCTGAATGGTTGAATACCGATAACAGTGGAGAGGCTGACGACCTGCCTTTTTAGGATAAAAATCAAATATAGAAGCGGTACCCCGGTATTTCGAGGTACCGTTTTTTTTTATTCCGTTCTCAGTTGTGCTACTGGATTCATTTGTGCAGTAACGATCACCTTGTATCCAATGGATATTACTGCAGACATTAGAATGACAACAATTGAAAATAAGTGGTTAAAAACATCAATTTCAATATGATATGCATAAATAATATCCAGCAGCATATTGATAGCGTAGGCTCCTCCTGCTAAACCCAACACAACTGAAATCACCATCATCCAGCTTACCTCATTTAAAAGGAGCTTCAGAATATGATGAAACGAAGCACCCAAAGTTTTCCTAATTCCAATTTCCTTAATGCGTCGCTGTACGGTCAGTGAAATCAAGGCATACAAACCGAGAATAGAAATCAATATCGAAACCACGGCAATAAATGAATTTATTCTGACCATGATTTGATTTGTCATATTCACATTTTCAAACACTTTATGCTGATAAAAGCCTTCATAAATCTTGTCAGGAAAAAGGCCATACCAAATCTGTTCTATCCGCTTATTTTCTGCTACAAGGTTTGATTCATCACACTTAATGACTGCATAGTTGTATAGTGAGTCAGGTGCAAAAAAGAAGATTGTAGGTCGTATCTTATTAGACAACATGATGGTTTTCAAATTAAAATCAGCAGTCACACCACTCACACGGTACTTTTTTTCACCAATTGTTATCACATTATTCATCATCTCACCTCCCATTTGCTTATTGAAGGTATCATTAATCAATATTAAGTTTTCATTGGAGGTTCGATCCGAAAGAAAGTCCCCCCCTTCTATGAACTCCACTCCTAAACCGCTCAGGTACCCTGTTCCAACCTCTAATTTACCCGAAGCGTATTCTATGCCATCGTATTCAAATGATATTTCTCGATCTGAGAACCCTACCAGATCTTTGGTTCCTATGACCAAATCGAATCCGGCGGTCTGGTCAATTTTATTAATTAGCTGCACATAGGAAGATGGTTCGACTGGAACATTAATATATTTTTTCACATCATACCCTCGATCCAAACTCTCCTGATAATACGCGTTCTCCACAAATACACCCAAGGCAAATATGTTATAAGCGCAAACTGCAAACTGAATGGCCAATAAACTTTTCGTCAAAAAGCCATTCCCCTTAAACTTCGTTTTGTTCTTTAAAATGTCCAGCGATCTAAATCTGCTGATATAAAAAGCAGGATATGCACCTGAAAGCAAAATGGTAAGCAAGCATATGCCGACTGCAAAAAACACATAAGACTGTAAATAAGCTGGCTGAAATTGCACCAGCTCGTATCTAAACATTGCATTGTATGGACCAATAAGAGTATGTGCAATAACCAGAGATAATAAAAAAGCACAAATGACCTGCAAGCCACTTTCTGTCATAAACTGAATAATTATATCCTTATGCTGTCCACCTATTATTTTTCTCATGCTAATTTCTTTCAGTCGTTTACCGGATGTGGCAATTGTGGTATTAAAAAAATTAAAACATGCCAAAAGCAGAATAGCAAATGCCGAACTCATAGTCCCAATCACTGATGCCGGATGAAGTACACCTCCAAAACTCCTGCCATGCAAGTTCTTTTCAAAGTGAGCCCAGTCAGCTATTTTATCGAGACGATATGATTTCAACTTCGTCTCCGGATTGGCTTCATTCTGTATGGGTAGATATGCTTGTAGCGCAGATTCTATAGTTTGTACCTCTTCCTGTTCCAGCTGCAGAAAGGTGCCACTAACCCAGTGCCTCCAATTATTGCCCTCCATTTGCACCGTCCTGATATAGTGATCTATACTTAAAAGTACAGAGAACTTAAAACTGGTATTTTGGTTTGGTACCGGAATCACTTCACTCACCATTAGAGACTTACTGTTTCCGCCAGGAAAGAAAACTTCAAGTAATTCACCTTTGACATCCGTTCTCCCAAATATCCGAATGGCAACATCTTCTGTAATTATCAATTGGTTTAAACCAAGGCTCAGCCGTTGTTTATGAAAATGCACGATATCCAAAAATGAACCATCAACATATCCAACAGATTCACTAAACAGTTTATCTCCGACTTTCAGGTTTAAGGCACCTCTTTGAAATCTGCCAATTTTTAGATCAGGAAATTGAGAAATCATAGCATCATAAAGTGCTAGCGGTGAAATACCGACCTCTTTAGAGGAAGTTACCGATTTCGGTTTGGCATTGACTTTATAGATGGAGTCATACCCGTTCAGACTGTGATTATAGGTATGATTGTACATGAAGTTGAAAAAGCCGATGGTACATAGGGCAAAGGCCATAGCAAGGCTCAATAGGTTTATGACCACGTAAAACTTTTCCTTACGTAAGGAACGCAATGATGTGAGTAAATAATTTCTAAGCATGACATTTGAGTTTTTGATACAAAAATGCTGCTTCGAACTTCTCAAATCGTCCGAATCGATTGATTCGGACTCTTTTAAGTCAAACTTTTACGATATTCCGAAGGAGTAATTCCGACCTCTTTCTTGAATAGATGATTAAATGTAGATTTTGAATTGAATCCACAATCAAATGCCAATCCTAATAGTGAAAATCGATTCGCCTCATCTGATTTTAGCTTTGCCTTAAATTCTTCAATTCTGAATTTATTGACAAACTCATAAAAATTACCATCTGTTTTCTGATTAATGAGCTGAGACAACTGATGTTTACTGATACCGATAAGATCTCCTACCTCCGCTGCGTTCAAAGTGGGATTCTTATAGAGTTTTTCCGTTTTCATAATGTCCTGAAGTCTGGTCATTAAAGTGTCTACTTCTATGTTACTGAGGTTTGAAAAACGGTATTTCTCGCCAGACGAATTTCCTTGAACTGCCTTAATATCAGTCCCTACGAATATGTTGGACTGCTTTACACCGAAAAACCCAACGACAAAAACGTTCACAATAATCATCGCCGCAATCACCTTGAATGATGTCATTCGCTCTAACATATCGAAATCTCCGGCTATAATAATTAGGAATGAAATCCAAAAACCTACAAACTCAATAATAATCCAATACCTCATCCAATCAAGTGTCTTTTCTTGTAGGTTAGAGAATTCGTTCTCAATGAATGTACGATGCTTAAATAATTTAAAAAGACAAAGTATCGGATAGAGGCAAGCAGAAAAAGCCATAATCAATGACCAATATCTTACTTGAAATGGAAGCTTGCCACCTATGTTGATAAATCCCTGTGAAACTTTTACAATATAATTTTCACTTGGTACCAAATAGTAATACCAGATCGAAAAAAGCATGATCAGAAAGGGAATGAAATGGAAGAGTTGCTTTAACCATGAGAATCTTGGGCCTTGAACTAAAGATGACACATAAATGAATAACAAAGGCGAAACCAGGAAGGGAATCAAACCTAAAGCAATAAGCGCAGGGACAAAATTATCAGTCTGTCCAATAAAATTTAAATAATAGAAATAAAGCATGGCTCCATTCAACAACAGCCAAGTCAGCAAAATATAGTCAAACGTACCCTTCTCCTTTTTAATTATCAAAAGAAATGAAAGAAACAATGCAAGACCGATTCCCACGAAGTTGATAACACTCATGAGGTGTAAGATGTTAATGCTTTAATCACTATTATTTCTTAGCAGCAAATCCACTAAGGTTTTGATCAATAAAATTCTTTGGGAATTTATCATCTTCAGGAAACCCTAACTCAATATCCCGTCCGGTTGAAGGGATATAATTGGTACCAAAAAGATAATCCCAAATACTTAACGATAGCCCAAAGTTCACACCATACTTTCGGCTATCAGGCAGCTCTTTGGCATGGTGCCAAATATGCATGGCCGGGTTATTTATTATGTACTTCAATGGGCCGATGTTCATATTGAAATTGGCATGATTCCAATGTCCGATTGCAATAGCCACGGCATGAGCCAAAAAGAAATCAGTCAGACTGAACCCAATCAATGCTAGAGGAATATATTCCAGCGACTTGTAAACCACGTTTTCCATCCAATGAAACCTTAGGTGGGCAGCAAACCCCATTTGTTTAACACTGTGATGAACTTTATGAAATTCCCAAAGCCACGGCGACCAATGTAAAAGTCTATGAATTAACCACTCAATAAAATCCTTTATAACAAATAAGAGGACTAGTTGAAGCCAGGCTGGCAGGCCTCCTACTTCTATAGCCACTAGGTTCTCTATTCCAAACAGACCCAAAAAATCAGTCAGCAACTGTACTCCTATTTGAGTCATGCCTGCAAATGCGACAATAGAAAACAGAAAGAAGTTAAAGAACATATAAAAACAATCAAGCCAAAAGTCATTCCTGAACTTGGGTTGATCTTTTCTCCAGGGTTTAACCAACTCTAACCCAAAAAAAATGATTGATAAAATAATGAGTAAATAAAAGTAATTTCCCCAAAGACCGTCACTTGTTCTTAATGTAAGCTGTCCAACGAACCAATCGAAGTAGCCCGTAGTAGATCTCCAAAATGTGTCTATATATTCATTCATCGATTATTGCTAAGCTGTATTCCCACTTTAATGATCAATTGTAAAAATATTCGAATCAAATCTATTCCACATACTAAAAATTAGATATCAAGAAAAAATTAATTTAGTGAATTATATCTAACTGATTATCAAAATTATATAGCCAATTTTGCAAGGCAAGGCATTAAATTTTTATGATGTGTGGATGTATAAAAATAAACCGCAACAAGTCTTTTGTAAATTCATAATGAGTATATTTCCTAAATGATCATGATGTTACAGATCATTCAATCAGTATCTTTGCGACCAAATGCTATTGGATAATGGAGGAGAATTTTAAGAAACGAAACGAGGAGAAAGAACTCATTAAGAAGTACGAATCGTTTCGTGAAAACAAGGAAGCGTTTTATTTCACTTCTGACGAATACGAATCTATCATTCAATCCTACTTGGGGCAAAACAAACACAGGAAGGCACTTAAAGCGGTGAATTTGGCCATCGAACAGTATCCCTTCGCTGTCGAATTCATGGTACTCAAAGCACAGACCTACTCTAATTTACAAGAATATGGTATTGCGATAGACCTTCTGGAAAAAGCTGGCAATCTACACCCTGGAGATTCTGATGTGTTTCTAATCAAAGGAAACATTCAAATATTGAACGGAGACATAGATGAGGCCCTTGCGAGTTTTAACCGTGCATTGGAACAATCTGATGAAAAAGATGAAATATTCTATAGCATAGGTCTGGCCTATCAAAACAGAGGCGACTACAAAGAAGCCATCACCTTTTTCAAACAGTCCCTTGAGGAAAATCTTAATAATGAGAATGCACTATACGAACTGGCCTATTGTTTAGATGTTACCGGAGAGTTGGAAACCAGCATTTCATATTACAAAGAATTTATCGATAAAGACCCCTACTCTGAGTATGCCTGGTTCAACCTTGGAATCGTGTACAACAAGCTAGAAAAGTATGAGGAATCTATAAGTGCATATGAATATTGTATCGCCATAGACGAAAAATACAGCTCTGCTTATTTCAATATGGGTAATTCACTCATGATGCTCAAAAAGTATGAACAGGGACTCAATGCTTTTAAAACTACTCTTGAGTTGGAAGGACCTACTCCTGAGATTTATTTCAGTATAGGCTCTGTATACGAGCAAATGGAACAATTCGATTTGGCGATTCGGTATTTCAGAAAGTCAACAAAACTTGATCAATTCTATGATGAAGCCTGGTATTGTACTGGCGTATGTTTAGGCCACCAAAACAAATGGTATGAAGCTGTGCATTTCTTCAATAAAGCACTCAAACTCAGTGTAGAGAACGCGGACTATTGGATGGCACTGGCAGAAGCTGAATACAAGGTAGGCAATGTAATTTCAAGTATAGATGCCTACGATGAAGTTAGTCAGCTAGATCCGGGCAATGTAGACGTTTGGATAAACTGGTCCAAGATTTACCATGAACAAGGTGATCATGAGCAAGCAATAAATATCCTTCATGACGGCATGGAAGAATTACCAGAAGAAGCAGACCTTTTTTATAGAGCAGTAATTTACCTGATTGAAAACGGATCTTATAAAACAGCATTCACTTATTTAGAAAAAGGCCTGTTTTTGGACTATGAAGGCCATACTGTATTGTATGATCACTTTCCCAATTTAGAAACACAAAAGGCGCTCTACAAGATCATTCAGCAGTACAAATAAGACATTAGTCATCTACCCCAAATCATTCGTCAAAACCCTTTGCAAATAGGGCTATTATCAATTTATTTGCAGGTTGAAAAAATCGACCAGCCAGATTATCGTATTGAATACAAAGAATGAATTATATCCTTAATAATGTACCTGAAAGAACGGTAAAACCGCGTGAAAAAGGGTTCACAATGGTAATGGACAAAGGCTTAAGCGTCCGTCAAGCGGAAGATTTAATTGAGACTTGTGGAGACTCCATAGATATTATCAAACTAGGATGGGCCACCTCATATGCTACAAATAATCTGCAGAACAAATTAGACTTTTATAAGTCTGCAGGAATTCCAGTTTATTTAGGAGGTACATTGTTTGAGGCATTCATTATCAGAGATCAGTTTGATGATTACCGCAAGGTGCTTGAGAAATATGACATCAATCATGCAGAAGTTTCTGATGGTTCAATTACATTGGATCATGACAAAAAGTGTGAGTACATAAGCACATTGGCTAAGGAGGTTACTGTACTTTCTGAAGTAGGATCCAAAGATGCGGACGAAATTATACCGCCTTATCAATGGATTGAATTGATGCAAAAGGAACTTGACGCCGGTGCCTGGAAGGTTATTGGTGAAGCTCGTGAAGGTGGAAATGTTGGATTGTTCAGATCGTCCGGAGAGGTTCGGTCCGGATTGGTTCAGGAAATTCTAACCAAAATCCCAATGGAAAAAGTCATTTGGGAAGCACCTCAAAAATCCCAACAGGTTTATTTCATCAAATTATTGGGATCCAATGTGAATTTGGGAAACATAGCTCCTGCGGAAGTCATTCCGTTAGAAACACTCAGATTAGGGCTTAGAGGGGATACCTTTGACTACTTCCTGAATGGGGACGCCAAAATCTAGCTGCCTAAAATAGTCATATGCGTTCGTTTAAAGATTATTTTTTACTATTTCTTAAGGGAATAGGGATGGGCAGCGCAGATGTTGTCCCAGGCGTATCAGGTGGTACCATTGCCTTCATTACGGGTATTTATGAGGAACTGTTAAGTTCCATTAATTCATTTGATGCTAAAGCCTTTAGACTCCTCTTTTCATTCAAGATTAAAGAGTTTTGGATAAAGGTCAACGGTTCATTTCTTCTACCCCTAGTAGCCGGCATATTGCTAAGTGCTATGACCTTGGCAAAAATCATTACATTTCTACTTGACAAACATCCCATTCAAATTTGGTCATTCTTCTTTGGACTGATTATCATATCATCCATTTCTGTGGCGAAAGAAATTAATAAGTGGAATTTCTATACCTTCATTTCAGGCTTATGCGGTATCGCAATTGCCTATGTGATTACAATGGTCACACCCTCAACCACCCCAAACGAATTGTGGTTTGTGTTTATTAGCGGTGCCGTGGCTATTTGCGCTATGATCCTGCCCGGAATATCCGGTAGCTTTATCTTACTGATACTAGGAAAGTATGCCTATATCATGTCAGCCCTAAAAAACCTTGATACTACAATCATTGCGGTATTCGCAAGCGGTTGTGTAATCGGGCTATTTACATTTTCCAGGCTCATTTCATGGTTTCTTCAAAAATTCCATAACTACGCTATCGCTTTATTGGCTGGGTTCATGATAGGCTCCCTCAACAAAATATGGCCTTGGAAAAAAGCAGAACTTTTCAGATTCAATTCTCATGGTGAGCAAGTACCTACATTCGAAAGAAATTTATTACCAACTGATTATTATGCTGAAACAGGCCATTCTCCCATGATCATCCAAGCTATTCTGTTTATGGCTCTGGGATTTATGATGGTGGTAATTATGGAAAAGATTGCCTTCGCCATCAAGAAAGCAAAGTATAAAAATCCATCATGATACAATTTGGACTCATCGGCAAAACTTTAAAACATTCGTTTTCAAAAAAATACTTTACCGATAAATTCGAAACCGAAGGAATCAATGATTGTCAATATGACTTATTCGAGTTGGCTGAAATTTCCGAATTCCCGAACCTTATCAAGAGGTATGGCAATCAACTGAAAGGGCTGAATGTGACTATTCCATACAAAAAGGAAGTCATACCTTATCTGGACGAACTAGATGAAAATGCTGCTGATATACAAGCTGTAAACACGATTAAGGCACTGCCAAATGGAAAGCTAAGAGGATACAATACCGACTACTTCGGCTTTATCAATGCCTTAAAAGAAGACTGGGATCTATCAAATAAAAAGGCTTTAGTGTTAGGAACAGGTGGTGCTTCATTAGCGATCAAAAAGGCGCTTACTGATCTTGGCATCTTATTTCAATCGGTTTCAAGATATACCACCGAAAATGCGATCAGTTATGAGCACACTTTTGATGGACAATGGGTTGAAGAACATGAACTAATTATAAATACTACTCCCCTTGGCACCTATCCTGCAATTGATGAAAGGCCGAAACTCCCTTACAAGCAACTCACAAATCAACACTTATTGTTCGATTTGGTCTATAACCCTGAAGTAACGTCATTTTTACAAGAGGGCCTTGACAGAGGAGCCAAGATCAAAAATGGCTATACCATGCTGGTCGGACAGGCTGAGGCTTCATGGAGCATTTGGAATGAAAAATAATTCATTTTAAATCTCGACTTATCTACTATCTTCGCTGAAACTCGAAATAAATGAAGTCACTCCCAAAAAATGTCTGGGTGCTTACCCTAGGTCTGGCGCTCATGATGTCAGCCAGTTCACTTGTTGTATTTGTGGGTGGATTGGTTGGCACAATGCTAGCTCCTTCGGACAACTTAGCCACATTGCCAGTTGCCGCTATTATTGTAGGAACTGCCTTAGCAACTGTACCGGTGGCACTATTAATGAAAAGATTTGGACGCCGTATGACCTTTCTGTCCATCATAGCATTTTCTATTTTAGTATCGCTGCTGGCCGCCTATAGTATTCATATACAATCCTTTTATTTATTCTGCACTAGCCTGGCACTCATAGGTATCTCCGTCGCTTCGCTTAATCAATTTCGCTTTGCCGCTATGGAAAGTGTTTCATCGGATCAAATACCAAAAGCTGCGTCGACTGTTTTACTTGGAGGTATCGCCGCAGCATTTATCGGCCCTGAAATAGCAGTAAGAGGAAAGGAATTGTTGTCTGCGTCATTCACTGGTTCGTTTGTACTTCTGGCATTCTTGTTTGTATTTGGTTTTATCATTCTTTCGTTTTATCAAAACGTAAAAATCAATAAAGAAGAAAAGGATTCCCCAGGAAGGCCGCTTACCAACATTATCAAACAACCCATTTTCTGGACAGCCGTACTTTGTGCAATGATGGGTTATGCTGTCATGAGTTTTATAATGACTGCCACGCCTGTAAGTATGCATGTCATGGACGGTCATTCATTGGAAGACACCAAATGGGTAATTCAAAGTCATATAGTAGCCATGTTTCTTCCAAGTCTGATTACCGCTTGGATTATTAATAAAATCGGTGTTACGAAGATGATGCTTACCGGAATTTTAGCTTTTGCCATCTGCATTGGCATTGCCTATTCCGGACATCATGTAGGACACTACTGGGGCTCACTTGTACTATTAGGTATTGGATGGAATTTCCTTTTTATTGGTGGCACTACATTATTACCACAGGCCTATCATGCGAATGAGAGATTTAAAGTTCAGGCCCTGAACGAGTTTATGATTTTTGGTACGCAGGCAGTAGCAGCCCTTTCCGCAGGTCTTGTAGTACATTCCCTGGGATGGGAAAACATGCTTATCACGACCATTCCGCTGCTGGTCATACCCTTAGCAGCTATTTTAAAAAACAGGCCTGCTTAACTATTCTTTTATCTTCAGAGCACTTTGTCGTTCTCTATTTAATATAAGCTGTGTGACGTCTGGCCTTGAATAGTGACCTGTTGGGTCAAAATTTTGGCGTTCTTCCAGTACCCTGTTGAAATCTAATGTCTGAATAATAAGGCCTTCGTTATCAATCACCGGCTCAACCAACCACTCGCCATCTGGCCCGGCTATGCAAGAACCGCCGTTGGCCAGTACGTCAGGAGCGTTCTTAAGAATCTCATCCAAATATGGTGTATCTTTTGGGAAATCTTCTTTTTTCATCAGGCCTGACGCAGAAATCACAAATGAGCGACCTTCTTTAGCAATATGCCGTGTGATATCAAAAGTGTTTTTTTCGCTGCCTGGCCAGGTTGCCACATGCAGATCTTCTCCCTGACCATATAATGCAGTGCGGGAAAGTGGCATCCAGTTTTCCCAACAGTTGAGTCCACCTACTGTAAATTCTTTCAATGGATGTACTCTGAGCCCATGACCATCTCCTGGTGCCCAGGTCAGTCGTTCTTCATATGTAGGTTGCAGTTTTCGATGCACTGAGCCTATTTCTCCATTCTGATTAATATAGATAAGCGAACAATAAAGGCTATGACCTCCCCTGTTTTCTGCACGCTCAATAGTACCCAGGTATATTGCCATTTTATTTGACTTCGCCGCTTCACAAATTCGACTCATGTCGCCTTTTTCTATTTGAATAGCCTGTCTTGTGTAGTGCGCATGAATTTCTTTTTGCATAGTGGAGTTGAACTCCGCACCGTGAGTAAGAGTTAGCCAAAAAGGGTACCCAGGAAGTAAAGCTTCGCCGAATACAAGTAATTCACAGGAGTGCTGTCCTGCCTCTTGAATGGAGGAGCATATTTTTTCAATTGTTCCTTCTTTGTCCAACCAGACTGGGGAAATTTGGGCAATAGCCACTTTTAGATGGTAAATTTCATTCATAGGTTAATAGGATTATTGAGTTGGCAATTATATTAAAACAATATAGCGATAAGAAAGTTTAAAAAAACGTATCATCATATTCTCATTCTCTGCCACCTTTCATTTGTTCATCCGTATAGACTAGTCGATATTTACGCTTATGGATTTCAAACTCACCTCTGAATACGTTCCTACTGGAGATCAACCTCAAGCCATTGAACAGTTAACCGAGGGGCTTAATAATGGCGAACCATCTCAGGTTCTTTTAGGTGTAACAGGTTCAGGAAAGACCTTTACAATGGCGAATGTCATTGCCAAAACTAATCGCCCCGCCCTTGTTCTTTGTCACAATAAGACCCTGGCTGCGCAGCTTTATGGTGAACTGAAACAGTTCTTTCCAGAAAATGCGGTAGAATACTTTATCAGCTACTATGACTACTACCAGCCTGAGGCCTTCCTGCCTACCACAGGTTTGTATATAGAAAAGGACCTAAGTATCAATGAAGAAATTGAGAAACTGAGACTGGCTGCGACGTCCTCTTTACTTACTGGAAGAAGAGATGTTATAGTTGTGGCTTCAGTGTCATGTATTTACGGTATTGGCAATCCCGAAGAATTTGGCAAAAACATTGTAACTCTAGAAACCGGACAACAAATCTCTAGAAACCAGCTCCTTTTTAAATTTGTAGATATCCTGTATAGTCGTACGGAGGCTGATTTTAAAAGAGGAAACTTCCGTGTTAAAGGAGATACGGTTGATATTTTTATCGCCTATGGTGATTTTGCTTATCGCATTATCTTCTGGGGTGACGAAATTGAAACGATTCAACGAATAGATCCTTACACCGGTAAAAAGCTATCAGATGAAAAGATAGTTACCATTTTCCCGGCAAATCTGTTCGTGACAGGAAAGGACCTACTACATCTGGCCATTAATCAAATACAAGATGACATGGTACTGCAAGTCCAATACTTCGAAGAGGAACGCAGGTTTCTTGAGGCCAAGCGCCTGAAAGAGCGTACCGAATTCGACATAGAAATGATGCGTGAATTAGGTTATTGTTCCGGTGTTGAGAACTACTCAAGATACTTCGACCGGAGAGAAAAAGGAGCACGTCCCTTTTGCCTGCTCGATTACTTTCCAGATGACTTTTTGATGATCATCGATGAAAGCCATGTCACATTGCCGCAAGTTCGAGCCATGTGGGGAGGAGATCGAGCGAGAAAAGTAAATCTGGTAGATCATGGATTCAGACTTCCTTCTGCCATGGACAACCGGCCACTTACCTTTGATGAGTTTGAGGCAATGGTTGGACAAAGCGTTTATGTTAGTGCCACTCCTGGCGATTATGAGTTAAGAAAGTCGGAAGGGGTTGTCGTGGAACAGGTCATACGACCAACTGGTCTCCTGGACCCGGTCATTGAAGTTCGCCCCAGTTTAAATCAGATTGATGATCTGATGGATGAGATAGATGAGCGCGTAAGGCTAGAAGAACGCGTACTAGTGACCACACTTACCAAAAGAATGGCAGAAGAATTGTCTAAGTATCTCATAAATGCAGGCGTAAAAACCAGGTACATTCACTCTGAGGTAGATACACTCGATCGAGTTGAAATACTCAGAGAATTAAGATTAGGCGTATTCGATGTCTTGGTCGGAGTAAACTTACTAAGAGAGGGATTGGATTTGCCTGAGGTGTCTTTGGTGGCGATTATTGATGCGGATAAAGAGGGCTTCCTACGAAATGAAAGGTCTCTGGTGCAAACGATAGGTCGTGCGGCCCGTAATGAAAAAGGCATGGTGATCATGTATGCCGATAAGGTAACCGGTTCTATGCAGATGGCAATAGACGAAACCAATCGCCGTCGTGGTATCCAAATGGAATACAATGCCAAACATGGCATTACTCCTACTACCATCTTTAAGTCTAAAGAAGCTATTATGGAACAAACTTCCGTAGCAGACTCGAAGAAATCGACTAAACCCAAACCATATATAGAAAGTGAAGAGGTAAACATAGCAGCAGATCCTGTTGTAGCTTATATGGACAAAGAGGGCATTGAAAAGATGATTGAGAAGACGAAGAAGTCGATGGAGAAGGCAGCTAAGGATTTAGACTTCATGGAAGCCGCCAGGCTTAGAGACGAGATGCTATCATTGGAGAAACTGAAAGAAGAAAAATGAAATAGTTTGTTGTCAAAATTGACATTGGGATCTAGTATGCTACAATAGAAAATAAAATTGGAAAAGAACTTTTAATTACGTTAGAAGAATCTTAATAATGACATTTTGAAGGTGAATTTGTAGATTTGAGTGACAAGTATCGAACTTGGTGAAGTTGATCGCCATTTTGCATTTTAATTTCCTATCTGTGAAGATTTTATTTTTTAGTTCCCTTTTGATTGTTACATCTTCAATCTCAACTTTTTCTCAGCAAAAAATCAGTAAATGGGGAAGGCTTTCCGAAAAAGAAATAAAACTTGATGAGGTAGTATTTGAGAAAAAGGCAGATGCTGTAATACTAGGAGAATTCGCTGATATCGCTTTTTTTAAGGGTGAGGTTTATACGAGATTCCATTTCAAAATTAAAATTCTATCCCAAAATGGATTAGGCTATGCTGATGTCAGCATACCCTATAACCCTGAGGATGATCAAGACGCTATTGGCAAAATCAATGCTCAAACATTAAATATTGTAAATGGCAAAATAATTCCTACCAAACTGACCTCTTCAGATATCTACACAAAAGATATAAGTCCAACGCATAGAGAGAAAGTATTTACATTTAAAAATGTTAAAGTAGGATCTATAATAGAATACAAGTATTCTAAGAAGTCTAAATCAGTCAGACAACTAGAATATTGGTATTTTCAAAACGAACTACCGACCATATTAAGCATTTGTACTGCTGATATTCCTGAAGGCATCAATTATAAGCCCATTTACAATGGAACAAGAATACAAAAAAAATATCTCGAAAAAGAGACCAATGTTTGGGAACTGACCAACTTACCATCCTTACGGAAGGAGGACTTCGTATTCAATCACCAGAAATACGCAGAGGGCATTAGTTTTCAACTTGAAGGGTACATGCAGTTAATGGATGCTATGAGCAACGAGACCAAACAAGTTCAGACAATGACTACCTGGGAACAGCTCAGATCTGAAATCGTCAATTCAGAGAAATTTTCCACCTATCTAGCAGAGAGAAAAATATCTTCCAAGATTGTGGCCGACTTGAAAATTGAGCAGGATACAATTCGAACAATTTTTAACTATGTTCAAAATAAATTCAAACATTCTAACTTGTACGGAATCTTTCCAGAACGTCCACTGGGCAAACTTATAAATGAATCTGATTTACCTGCTGATGCCGATGAAATTAATCTTTTCTTGAACTCATTACTCAAAAATTCGGGAATTGAAGCTTATCCAATGCTAATAAGTACTAGATCCAATGGTGACATCATGAAGAGCTATCCTCTCCTCAGCCAATTCAATCATCTGATCGTATACGCTAAACATAATGATCGAGAGTATTTTTTAGACGCTTCAAGCGCTGCTAGTTCATTTGATTTGTTGCCGATAGATTGCCTCAGCTCAGAAGGCTATATTGTTGATAAGAATTATTCTCAATGGAAAGATATAAAACAGTTTTCTATCTCAAAGAAAAAGGTAAAAATCAAAATAAGACAAGACACAGAAGAATCATGGAATTACAACTATGAAGTCTTTTTGGAAGGATATGAGGCTAAAAAGTATATGGCCTCTGAAAAAAGACAATTTTCCAATCTACTCGTTAACTTCGAATTAAATGATTCTATTGTTGAAAAAGAGTACACTACAAAGACTGGAGGAAGCGCGGTTTCCATAAGCGTCAATTTCGATATAGACCAGGAAAATTCACCCATAATATATTTGTCGACAGACCCGCTATCTGCTTTCCCAAAAAATCCATTCAAGTACGAAAGGAGAGATTTCCCAATAGAGCTAGACTATCCATTTTTATATGAAAAAACCATATCTCTGACCATTCCTGATAACCTTCAATTAAAAGAATTGCCACAGCAATTAAATAAATCCATCCCAAAAAATTGCGGCAGTCTAAAAACGACAATTACTAAAAGAGGGCAACATGTCAAATCAGACTTGCAATTTAGATTACCAAATAAAACAATACCTCAATTCTTTTTTACGAGAATCAAACATATCTATCAACTGATGTTAATTGCAAGTGAAGAAGTGTTAGTACTAGAAAAACTGTAAGGCTAAGATTAAACTCTGTCATTCAACAACATTCTTAGTCCGAACAGTTGAACACAATATGTCCAAACATATATAGGAGATAAGTTCGTTTACTTGTCTTTATTGAACGAATAAAGACCGAATAAATAATTGCAGGTAATTAAAGACCTCTTCATTTCCTACTTGCAAAAACAATAAATGAAGAGACTTTTCCTTGATGTGCAAAGATTTGTGCTAATCATATGACAGCCAATAAGATGTTTTTTCGAATACCTAAGTAGTCCAAGCCGGCATGTCTTTGAATGCTGTGCTTACCGCCCCTGCTAGTTGTAGCGTCTTTGTGACCCGATTCATTCAGTCCGTCCTTTCTACAACAGCCCCTCAACTAACATCTTCACACCAAGCAGCGCCAAGACTACACCAATGCCTAATTTGATGTATCTCTTGATCCTGTCGCTGAGTACTTTTTTCAGGCGCTGTGCATAATAGGCCTTAAGGATATCTGTAATCCAAACCATGTTCAATACCCCTGCAAAAAATAGCAGTTCCTGTGTGGTATCATGAAATTCCGTTATCGCATAGTTGGAAATAGCTGCCCAAAAACCCCAAACGATAGGATTAATAGCATTCAACATGATGGCTTGGGTAAATAATCCAAATTTATGCAAATGGCCTGAGGAGGAATTTTGAGGAGTTTGAGTTCCGGATTCCTTTTTTAGAATAAACACTAACCCAAATAGTAAAAGAAGGACCCCTCCTCCTATTGTCAATTCAACCGAAGTTTCACTCCCATCAGATAGCTGACTTAGGCCAAGCCAGGTAAGGATAATAATTGAAGTATCCGTCAGAGCAACTCCAACAATAAAATAGACAGCTCTTTTGAAACCATGATCAATGGCATGTTGAACAAGAGTAAGAAAAACAGGGCCAGTAGAAAATGCTGGTACTAGGCCTGTGAATAGGCCGATTAAGTATGCAATCAAGTCTTGAAAATTTAACTTAAAAAGCCAAGTTAGCGTATTTATTAATTAACCCGCGCTATTATCTACCTACTTCAGACAAACACATTAAAGCTAACTTTTCAAAAGTTGTTGCTTCTATTTGCTCCGCAATACTCAAGCTTAACACGGATTCGAAAACCGGACTTTGGGTAAGTTTGATCCTACTTTGTCATGTTGTGATAATTGTCACATTGAGTGGACGCCGCCCAGCTCTCGAAATGTAAATTAGAACGGATTTCGACAAGCTAAATCTGACCACAATTAGATTGATTGTATTAACATGACAAAGTAGAGTTAATCTATATATTCATTTAAATGTGTTTGCCTCATATCTACTCGACACGGTGAAAAATATTTTGAGCCTTGTGAGTAGAATATCGAAAGTACGATGCATTTGTCCGGCATCTGACCTCATTTAATTCAACCCATCTGATCAACCCTTCTGAAACTTATTCAGCACTGGATTGGAAGTATACCGGATTTTGACAAAAATAAATTCTGATCAACGCCAATGATTAAACCTAACCACGTTTTTCAAATAACAACTAATGCCGCATCTATTTTATCAGGAGCGCTAAGCCATTTATCGACTATTCGAAGTACAACAACTTCTTCACTCGATTTACGAACCTGCAAAAATCTGGTCAGACAGTCTACTTCATTTCAATCCTATTTGAACAAAAACATATTCAATAATTTTTGATGATGCCTGTGTGATTCAAGAAATACCTAAAACTATTAATATTTTAATTATGAACCGATTTACTCTATCCCTACTTTTAATTACCCTCTCCATATCATCTTTTGCACAAAGCAATAAGGACCAGTCCGGCCCACAGGTTCACTTGATTAAAAAGAATTTATGGGTTGACGGGAATATTAGTTCAGCCGGAGAAAAAGATCTGGTGCTGCAAACCAATCAATCCACACGTATAACCGTACTGGATGCCAATGGCTATGTAGGCATGGGCATCACCAACCCACAAGAACAATTACATATGGGGGGCGCCATTCGAGGCAACGCCACCGGAGGAGCCCTTAGAGTGAATACCGAGTTCGGTTGGCTCGACCTGGGTGCTCAAAACGGACAATCAGTTCACATACACACCAACCTGTCAAAATTTGTCATGAACAAGGAACTTCGCGTGGACGGAGCGATAGGGACTTATGGCAACCGAAACCTTGAACTTCGCACGAATGGGCATACCCAGATGACAATACTTGATAGCAATGGATTTGTCGGAATAGGCATAACCAATCCCTCTGAACGCTTAGAAGTAGCCGGCAGCATAAAGGCCAGCGAGACCATTACCGGTAAGGATCTGATGTCCGGAACTTTGACAACTACAGACGGAAGTTTTACCGGAAATGTACAAATCGAACAAAACCTGAACGTTAATGGTCTAGTTGGCTTGGGAGTAGCAGATCCAACAGAAAAGCTCGAAGTGGCAGGTAATATCAAGGTAAGCGACCGGGTAAGTTCAAAGTCTGTAACCTCAGAAACAGGGATTTTCTCACAGGACATCAGCATAGGAGGAGATATAGAAGTAGTCAATAATGCAGTGGTCAGTGGCAACCTCGGAATAGGTGTACCAGAACCAATCGAAAAACTGGAAGTAGCCGGTAATGTGCTGGTGACGGATAAAATCTCTTCCACTGAAATGTCAGCCGTCGACGGGTCATTTACAAACCAGCTTCAAATAGGTAATCTTTTGAGAATTGATGGGCATGTAGGAGTTGGAATTGACACGCCTGTCGAAAAACTGGACGTAGCTGGCAACATTAAAGCCTCGGATAAGATTATATCGACCGATATCGAAGCTGTAAACGGTGCCTTTTCGGATCGAGTGACGGTTGTCAATGATGTAACCCTTGGCGGAAATTTGGGTGTGGGTACAGAAGCCCCTACCGAAAAACTAGAAGTACTGGGAAATGCCATCATCAGCGAGACATTAACTACCAAAAACTTAAATGCGGTCGAGATGGCATTGAGCGGAGACTTTAATGTAGCAGGGAACTCATCGGTTGCGCAAAATGCCTTTGTAGGTGGACAAATGGGTATCGGTGTGGAAACCCCATCAGAAAAGCTGGAAGTAGCCGGAAATATCAAGGCCTTAGGCAAACTGACAGGTACGGGTGTAGAAGCCTCCAACGGCACTTTTGCAGACCAGGTTTCGGTAAATAATCTTCTGAGTGTGGCCGGGCAGGTAGCCATTGGCACCACGGATCCCAAAGGATACAAACTGGCCGTTGCTGGAGAAATGGCCGTAGCAGAAATCACTGTGGAAGTAGAAGTCAACTGGCCTGATTACGTTTTTAAGAAAAATTATGAGCTGCAACCGCTCTCAGAAATCAAATCTTTTGTGGAGCAAAACCACCACCTGCCCGAAGTGCCCTCAGCGAAAGAGATCACCAACAACGGGATGAAAATGGGGGAAATGAACATGATCCTACTCAAAAAAATAGAAGAACTCACACTTCACCTGATCGAAAAGGACCTGCAGCTTCAGCAAGTCATGGAAAGGCTCTCAAAGCTTGAAAACAAATAGCCTACCTAAATACTCCGATCAGAAAAATTCACAAACCCTACCATTTATATATATGATGAATTATTTGAAACCAATCAGGAAAGCCCTGGTCTGTACCCTAATAAGCCTGCTTGGCGTATGGACGGGTCAGGTATGGGCACAATACGACCCCGAGCCCGGTGCACCACAGAATTTTGGTATCAACCAAATACAGACCTCCGAAAACCTCAGCTCAGGCATACTCAATATCAACCTGCCCATTGAAAACCATCTGGTACCTGTATCCATCAGCTATAGTACCGGTGGAATACGAGTAAAGCAAGAAGCCTCTGAAGTAGGATTGGGCTGGACCCTGAATGCCGGCGGCTACATCATGCGACAAAAAAGGGATAAGGCCGATGATGAGGAAAACGGCTTCAGTGGTACAAATGCCACGGGGAGGTTACTGGAATTTCCGGATTACAGGCCTCAACCGGGCAATCATGCCGGAAGTGTCGGTGATTACATGGATACTCGCCAGGAAGAGCATTGGGACCATGAGCCGGATATTTTCACCTACAATTTTCTGGGACATAGCGGAAGCTTTGCCATTCGCTCTGACCGGACAGTGATCCATCTTACCCCAAGCAACCTAAAAATAAATGTAGGGTACATCAGCGCTTCTCACACGTTTACCTTCCACATTGCAGATGAGCGGGGAAACGAGTATTACTTTAATTACAGAGAAAGAATTGGAATCAGCACCAATGAAAACTTCGGTACAGACTCGGGGGGGTCAAATTTTTTTGGTCTTTTTGTTGGAGCTGCAAGTGGCCAGGTGTTGCCTAATAATATAGAATTCCCGATCCTCAAATGGCACCTCAGTCGCGTCGTAGACTATAGCACACAAGAAGAAATCACTTTTTCTTACAGAGCCCTTTCTTCTGATGCCTATACAGAATACAATCATTTAAACTCCAGATACTATAAGGAAAACACTTCCGTATTGGAAACAGTCAACCAGCAAATTCTTAAAGTTAAACGCCTTCCTTTTTTGGTCAGCGAAATCTCGCATAAAAACACCACCATCAGGTTTAATTATGGAGAAAGGGAAGATGATTATCGCGCACCAAAAAACAAACTGGAGTCTGTCGAATACCTGATCGGTGATCAGGTCAAAGTAGCCTACAATTTTAATTACGGTTACATGGGTTCGGGCCAAGCGGCCAGGCTTACTCTCCGAAATGTGAGCAAAAGCGGACTCGATGTATTGTTGTACCAGTTTTTATACTATGGCGATGCCGAAGGCGAACCAATTTTGCCCTGGCACAAAAGCACCAAACAAGACCAT
Organism: Reichenbachiella sp.; assembly: GCF_039944555.1. GTDB lineage: Bacteria > Bacteroidota > Bacteroidia > Cytophagales > Cyclobacteriaceae > Reichenbachiella. The sequence continues at coordinate 105,937 of NZ_JBDUYN010000006.1, forward strand.
TGGGGCTTTCATAATGCGAATAGCTCAGGCACACTTTACGAGATCATGGGCGCAGAAAGAAACCCCTCTTTGACTCACGCCCAAGCCAATACACTCAAAAGTATCTACTACACTTCGGGTGGCTATGATGAATTTGAATACGAGCTGAACACCTATATGAAAAATGATGTCGAAACCGAGGCCGGCGGATTGAGGATTAAAAATGTATACAAAAATGACGGGGCAGGTACTCGCTATCTTGTAAAATCCTATGATTATACAGAGCAGGTCAACGGGCAGTCTATATCCAGTGGCAAGCTCTTTACTGAACCTGTTTATTCAAAGTCCTTTACTTCCAAGATCTATTTTGAAGAGAAGGTTCTTGATGATCACCGTGAATATGCTATCCTACCCTTGGCTGACGCCATGGGTAGACATATATGCTATGGTGAGGTGACAACTACGGACATTGACGATGGACAAATAACAACAAAATTTCATGTTTTTGAAGATGATCAATCCAAGTTTGGTACAGGTTCATTGGATTTATCAGGACATAAATGGTACTATAAAACAAATGACCTGTATGACCTCTCTCCCAGGGCTATTAATGGCAGCCTTCCCTTTGGATCAAAGAGTTTCAATGGTTCTTTTGTCGGATATCCCAGAAAAATAGAAATCTTCGATCAGCGAGGCAAGCAATTAAATAGTCAGGATTTCGAGTACACCCTTAATAAAAACACAGACTATACAAGAGGATTCACCTCTCTAATGACAGGGTACTATACCAATAATAGTGTATCAGAGAAGAGTTACAAAACCTATTCTTGGGGGTTTTACACTTTATCCCTAGGCTATCCCCAATTAGAGAAAAAGACAACAACCATTTATGACGCTGAGGACATTACCAAATCGCTGACCACCGTCACAGAATATAGTTATCATGCAGACCACCCACTGCCGATCAAAACCATCACCTATCGGAGTGATGAAAAAAACAACGCCAGAGTACAAGAAACCTCCTATCTCTTTGAGTCGGATTCCCGGGCTTATTACGCCAATTTATTGACATTACCGAAAACCCGGACCAGCAAATCAAGCGATGAAGAAACCGGTACGGCGCTGACCACCCTCTCTACCGGAGTCACGGAGTATGGTACCAATGCTTTGGGAAAACTGGTGCCTGTAGCCACCAAACAATATACGGGAACCGCTACAGCCGATCTCTTGGTCAACGATGTCAGTTACTTGTATGATGTCGGTACGGGCAGGGCTGTAGGCAGCAAAAACAACATGACCGGTCTTCTTACGGTCACTATACCGGATGACAATGGACAATACAGCCTCGCCAGCGTTGTAGATGCGGAATATGCTGAGTGCGCCTACACCAGCTTCGAAGGTCATGATTCCGGCAGATGGAGCTATGAAGGCACCGCATCCACCCCACAATGCGATCAACGCTATCAGGATTGCCTGGCAGACAATAATGATTGCATAGAAGAAGAAAACGACCCTCCGAGTCAGGAATGTTTGGAAGCCTGCCGTCAGACAAAGTACGAATGTGTGGCAGCCACGCAGAAGTCCGCTTATCAGGTTGCAGGCCTGTTCGGCAATTATGCATTCGACCTGAATAATGGCCGAATCACCTCACCCACCATTCAGGGATCAAAAGAATTCCGTCTTAGCTATTGGTACAAAGACGGCACGGTATCCATTTCAAGCTTATCAGGCAACACGCTTCTCGCCAGCCGAACCCTGGATGGGTGGACCTACGAGGAAAGAGAGATCAGCAGAGCCTCAGATGGCGTAATTTATATCACCGGATCTGCCAGCATCGACGAACTGAAGCTCTATCCATCCGGAGCAGAAATGACTACCAGTATAGTCGATCCGATCTTTGGCACTGCGTCAGAGACCGACGTCAACAACAACACCATATTTTACACCTACGACGCAGCTGGCCGATTGTCCATGATTCGGGATCAAAACCTCGACGTGATCACCGCCAAACAATACCATATCGCACCGTTCTTTAACATTCTCACGACTTCAGCCAATTTCTCCTATGCTGCAGAAGATCAACGGATCGCAGTGGTTTCCAATGAACGTTGGTCAGTGAGTGTTGATGGCAATCCGGGCTGGATATCTCTTTCAGAAAACACAGGCACCTTTAACTGTGACGTGATCATAAGTACTGCGGTAAATAACGGCACCTCTACACGATCAGCTACAGTCAGGTTTACCTCAGCCAGCGGCCAGATACGCACACTCGCCGTCAATCAAGGATTTTATAAGGGCAGCTTTTCCGTATCTCCAAGGTCTCTTTCTTTCACCGAAACACAAGAAACACATACGGTAGAAGTGCTGAGCAACACTGGTTGGACAGTCACATCGGACAACATAAGCCCACTTTACTTTTCGGAAACCGAAGGGCTCGGCAATGGAAATTTCGACGTCACGCTTGAGGCCAGATATGTCGGGCAAGGGCTAATCACCATCACATTCGACGATGGTTCTGATCTCACCATATTCGTAAATGCCAATGCCCCAGAGGGAGATGAATAAATATAAAATAAACGATAATATGAAACTGTACACCTCCATTTCAGACCTGATCACACCCCATTGCGTGGCCTTGATAATATCAATTTTATTGATACAACCCTGTGTGACCGCAACAGCCCAAACACCTGCCTCTCCCATGACCTTGTCAATTTCGGAAGATAGTCTCTCATCAACCTATCAGGTAGAGATTCAATTGTACAAAGCGGCTTTGCAAACCCCAAAAAACATCCTACTGACCCTCAAGGAAGCTCATACCCGCACACTGGTGAAATCCTTGCTGATCCATCCAGATCATATTGCCGGTGTTAGAGAAGAAGCTACCGGTGTATTGGCTCATAGTCAGTCCCATTTTCTGTTTACTATCGACAGCCTCTCCGCCGACACCTACCAGGTCAGGGTCGATGTCCTGGAAGCCAGCGACCAGGTCATCTCCTTTGAGGAAATCATTCAATTATCAACCCTTTGAACTCCAGGATAAATATGAACTTGTGCCAAACGTTTAAAGAATCAAGCCCTCTCCTATTGATGTTGAGCATCACTCTGACCGGTTTTGGGCAGTCACCCTCCCTCACAAAAAACCACGTGATCACCAAAACCGCCAGGATAGCCGGCATGAAAACCGACGCTGCCCTGGATGGTAAATCAACCATAGAAGTATCTACAGCGGTGAGCTACTACGACAGGCTCAACCGTCCGGACCAAAGCATAGCGATAAGTGCCTCGCCTACAGGCAAAGACCTGGTATCATTTGATCGTTATAATGAATATGGCCAGCCTACCACCACTTACATGCCCTTTGCGGTCACCGGATCAGACGGGTCTTATCAGACTGACGCGCTCTCCGCCCAGACGACATTCTATTCATCAGCCGCCAACATCGGTCATGACACGGCCCCCTGGAGCCAGGTAGAATTGGAAAGGTCACCTTTCAAAAGAACGCTGGCGCAGGGAGGCACAGGGGCCAACTACCAGCTATCCGAAGGCTATAAAAGTCAGGCTCAATACACTTTCAACACTTCAGAAGACCTGGTTTTTGAATGGCTGCCCAATGAACAAGGAGATCTTTACCTCGCGTCAAATGCTTACCATCCTCCCCACGCCTTGCACAAACAAGTGACCAAAAGCCCGGAGTGGCAAAGCGGCACAGATCATACTTCAGAAACTTATACCAACTACCTGGGACAAAAGGTCCTGACCCGATACTACAACGGTACCGACCAGTTCGATACCTACTACGTATATGATGATCAGGGCCAACTGGTATATATCATTCCTCCTAAGGCCAGCCAATTGACCCGTCTCAGTGACTTTTCTGCAGTAGATCCGGACCATGTGTTCCATGCCTCACAGTCATTCCCCGACCACCTGCCTTTAGACGAAGTGTACTATAAGGCCGAAGGCGTATTGCTTACTTTCTCGCCCAGTCTGAATATCCTGCCCGGCTTTAAACTAAAGCCCTTCCCTGAGGGTACTACGATAAACGCCACCAACCCGGATTCAGACATGGCCAAACTCGTCTTTATCAATTCCTATGATCACAAAAATCGGCTGGTGAGTAAAAAAACACCCGGAGCAGAAGCGATCTACTATGTATATGATCAAAGTGGCCGACTGATCCTGAGCCAGGACGGCAACCAACGGAGCGCAAGCCAATGGACCTTTACCAAATACGACAACAAAGACCGGCCCGTACTCACTGGGATCCTGACCGACCATCGGGACCGCGATGCCCTTCAAACCTTCGTCGAAGCCGAAATAGTAGTGGGCAAAAGATACGAAATCCGTGGATCGGATAAGCACGGCTACACCGATGCCATATGGCCCAAGGGGATAGCGGACGACGACTACCTAGTGGTCAGCTACTACGACGACTATGATTTTATGGATGGCCATTGGGCTGGCTTTGCCTATGACCAGGCTAATGCGGTCAATAATGACCCTTGCCGACGCTATCCCAGAGGCCTGGAAACCGGAGGCAAGGTCCGTGTACTCGGCACTGACCAATGGCTCCGATCGGTAAAATATTACGATAACGACCTCCAGCTGATACAAGGTCTGTCCGATCATCACCGGGGCCTCAAAGAGCGGGTATATACGCAATACAGCTGGCGCGGCGAAGTGATAAAGACCCGCTTCGAACACGAGCTGTCGGCCAACAAAACGATAAGCATCGAAGAGCGGTTCGTCTACGACCATGCCGGCAGACTGACCGAACAATACCACAGCACGGACAACGAACCCGAAGTGCTGATCGCCCAGTACCAATACAACGAACTTGGCGAACTGATCGAAAAAAACCTGCACAAGCTGGACGATGGCACCTTTGTACAATCGGTAGACTACCGCTACAACATCCGCGGGCAACTCACCCACATCAACTCCTCCGACCGTACTCCCCTCTCGGGAGAAACAGACGACCATCCTGATCGCTTTGGTATGCAGCTGTATTATGACAGTGCTCCGTCCGGACTGTCCTTTGCAACCCGGACCAACGGCCACCTGGCCGGCACCACCTGGGGACATGCAGACATGACCGGCGCCGATCAGCGCTCTTATGGCTATGCGTACGATGCAGTGTACCGATTGACCGGGGCTACTTACAAAGAAAAGAAAAACGATAGCTGGAGCACACGGACCAACCACCACAACGTAAGCGGTATCTCCTACGACCTCAACGGCAATATCCTGAGCCTGAAAAGAAACCATACCAACATCCTGATAGACGACCTGGACTACAACTATGACGGCAACCGACTAGTGAGCCTGGATGACCTGACCAACCTGGACGAAGGCTTCAAAGACGGGGCTGAGCAGGCCATCGAGTACACCTACGATACCAACGGCAACCTCACCGGCGATGCCAATAAACTGATCACGAGTACGACCTATAATATCCTCAACAAGCCCGGGACCATTACCTTCACGAATGGCGACCACATCGACTATACCTACGATGCAGCTGGCACACGGCTGCGTATGTCCGTGACCACCGGAGGTACCACCTACGTGACCGACTACAGCAGTGGGCTGATCTTCGAAGAAGACGAACTGACGCACATCTCTATGCCGCAGGGTCGGGTCGTAGTAGAAAAAGTAGCCAATGACTACAACTACGACTACCAATACCACCTGAGCGATCACCTGGGCAACATCCGCTCTACCGTGGCGCCTGAAACCCGGGTATACCTGGCCACCATGGAATCCGACGAGGCCATATCCGAAGAAACCCAGTTCCTTCATATTGCTGAGACCCGGCAATTGGACGGAGCCAATGCCAGGAGCGGCAACGAAAGTGCCCGCCTCAACCCCAGTGAAGGCCGGATCATCGGCCCAGCGAAAGCTTTGAAAGTATATGCCGGAGATGTAGTAGATCTGGAAGTGTTTGCCAGGTATTTAGATACAGACGGAGCTGTGCAGGCCAATTCCAGTCTACTGATCTTCGACATTGTCGCCTCAGCCTATGGACTAAGCGCCAGCAGCGAGGCCTACAATGCCCTGTCCGGGACCCTGAGTGGTGCTTCATTTCTGGCCCAAAGCCCGGGCGATGTACCCGCTGCTTATCTCAACTACATCTTTTATGACCAAAACTATGAAAACCCGCTAATGGGTCATTTACAGATCAGTGACGGTGCCGAAAATGCCTTCGAAGAGCTTACCCTTAGCTATACCGCCCCTACAGAAGGCTATTTATACACTTATGTGAGCAATGAATCATCCCTGGATGTTAATGTTTACTTCGACGACTTCAAAGTTTCCCATACCTCGGCAGCCTATGTGCATCAGGCCGACGACTACTACCCTTTCGGTTTGCCGATTAGTGGTAACAAATACGAAGATTTAGGCAACAAGGAAAACAGGTTCCTCTACCAGGGCAAGGAGTGGCAGACGGCTTTAGCACTTAATCTCTACGACTTCCACGCCAGACAGTATGATCCGGCGACAGGACGCTTTTTGAGTAATGACCCGAGGGATCAGTTTGCGAGTGGGTATACAGGGATGGGGAACAATCCGATCATTGGAGTTGATCCTGACGGGCAATGGGTACATATCCTGGTGGGTGCGATCGTAGGGGCTGTCGGTAATACCATAGTTAACTGGGACAACATAGACAATGCCTGGGACTTGTTTACAACTTGGGAGAAAGGTGCTTTCGTTGGAGCGGCGGCAGCCTTTACAGGTGGAGCGGCAAATGCAGCCGTCACAGGCGGGACAGCAATCTCAGGGGGAACCGTGATGGCTAGTGGAGCGGCAGCTACAACATCATTTGGAGCAGGTGTTGCGGCAGGAGCTGCTGGAGGTTTTGCTGGAGGATCAGGAAACGCCTGGACGAATGGAGCCAATTTTAGAGATGGGTTATCTGCTGGTGCAAAAGGTGCAGTTTATGGAGGTGTTTCTGCAGGATTGGCAAGAGGAATTCCAGGTTTTAGTGGCGTAAAAGGAGGTTCTTTGGCTAATATAGGTGCTGAATTAGGTCATCATACACTTCAATATGGTATTTCAGGTGCAGTTATTGGAGGAGTAGACGCTGCTATTCATAGACGAAATATAATGGACGGGATAGTTAGAGGAGCAAAGACAGGGGCAATGGTAGGTGCTGGAATGGGTGCCCTGAAAATTGCTGCATATGGGCCAGCTTACGTTCCCGAAAAGAGTTATGGGAATTTTTTCAAGCATAATGGTCCAGTTTATCGGAAGGGTACATTTATTTCAAGAGCATTATCAGGAGAGGGTAGTGGTGTTGCACTCGGAAGAAACCTTGTAACTCATGAATTCAAAGAGGGATTTTCCTTATTTGGAAAAGAAGTAGACATTGCTCGTGCAAATGATTTTTTGCGAGCTCATGAAACTGCACATTTTATTCAACTAAGAAATCATGGGTATATAAATTTTTATGGAAGAACAATAAGAGAGTATATGAGGTACGGACTTTCACAAGTATATAATACATCAGGAACTTTAGAGTATCAAGCTGATCAATATGCATTTGGAATGTTTGGAAGACAATTTATACCGCTAAGATAGTATTATGAAAGTATTTGTATTCATTAGTTTGATAACCCCTATTTTTTTCGGCTGTACAGTTCCAGTCAATTATTACATTAGAAATTTAACAGATGAGCCTGTTAAAATCTCTTTAATAAAAGATGGAAGTTACGATATTGATAAATTTGAATTTAAATATATAAATAGAGAATTGCCGATAAAGTTTGATACGTATGAAAATTTAATAGAGACATTAAAACAGGAACCCAAGAATAATCAAGTGAATTTAACAATCTTACCACATTCCACATATCACTTAGGTTTTGGTTCCAATTTTAAGCAGATATTTAATAAGGCGATTATTTATAGGCGTGCAGGACCTAAAGATATTCAATTGACTGGCACGGAAGATTTGCAAGTACACAAAAGCTTTATCTCGAAGTATGCAGTTTGGTTTGACATAAAATAGATCTGATTCAATCGGGCGCGTTTAGCCCTCCCTCTGGGTGAAGAATAAAATAAAAAGCAGTTACCAGGTGTAGATTGCATCTACACTTGGATATTAAGGAATAGGAATCCCATTGTCTTTAGAGTCGGTGGGATTTTTTTATTGCATAAAGAGTAGGCAAAGCCAGTTTTTGATCTCTTGCCAGTGGGCTAAGCTCATTTTGAATAATAAGTATTCAATGGATGCGTAATTTCAAACAACAGAACATTAATCCATCAACCGATGATCAAACATAATAGGCCTGGCATCCACTACTTTCAAATGACGAAAGTCGTCATGAAGTGGATTCAATAGGTAATTGAATTCACTGGGAATAATTGCACTGGGCACTTTTAGACAAGCTCCTCCTCCTTTTAAAAAATCATTCCCCATTTCAATTGTGGCCAGTGTATACGGATAAGCATTCCATTGATCCGGAAGAACCTGTAAAGTTTCAATCACCGTCTCTTTGGGTAATTCCAGCTCTACACAATAAAAACTTCTACCGAGCAACTTGGAAGATAAGTTGGCCATAATTTCAAGCATGGCAAGTGAGAGACTTTCAGAGGTATAAATCATTCTTTGCCCCTTCGCATTCCATCTGCCTCCGTAGAGCATTGCTCCTGTTCCTGACAAATCATTGATGTAAGGTTTAGTTGTGATCCGATAGAGTATCATGAATACACACCGTGCTCTATCCTCCCAAGAAGGTCGTGAATGATGGACAACCCGGTACCATTGTCCATAAAATCCATAGGTCTTTTATTGGCGAGGGAGAGTAGCTCCGTCTGCAACCATGATTTGAACGCGTCCATATTGCCTAAAACCTCTGCACCATGTTGAAATAGAGCAGCAATCTGAAGTACGCGATCACTCACCGTGGCACTGATAAGCTCTTCCTCTTTAATCTTTTCTAGGGTACGTTTGCTCACAGGCAAAAATTCTGAAAATTCGGTAAGGTTCATCCCGGTCATTGCTACTATGTCCAGAAAATCCAACTTACTTATCCCCTCATGTGCTTTTTGGTATCGTGCTGCAGGCTCACTAACAATGGACAGTATTTCTTCCTTTTTTTTCACAATTCAAATGTACGAAATATTTCGCTAAAATTAGCGAATAAATTCTCATTTCTTTTAAAAGTTAATTACTGCACCAAATCCAAGAGCTCACCCTCAGAGACCTTAAACAAACACAGTCGCTGAAATTTACCAGCCACCTGTATAGATCCCAGTATAGCCAATCCGTTGTCGGCAGTGACTTCGATGGCCCCCAGCTGATACGGACTAGAAAAGCCCAAATAGTCTACGGCCACATAATTACCGGTAGTTTGGTCATAAAAATGAAGTACTATTTGCTGATTCTTGGTGGTCGTCCCGATGACCACGTAGCCTACACCGTCAAGGGTCAAACTTATCATTTTTACCTTTGCATCCACTTCCCACTCCAGCATAGGGTTGCTTTGAATGTCATTTGAAGAAGTCGTTCCACTGGCATTCAGTGTGGCAAGTGCATTGGTATAGCTGTCTCCAAAATTAAAACGAGAGACGGCGAATTGGCCACCATCTAATGACAGTAACCCACTCACGCCTCCTTCGTCTTGTTGGCCTTGCACTACCCCTGTTGGATTATTATCACTCAAGTCGCTAAACAGCAGCGACAATGTATAGTTATAAAACCCATTTAAGTAATACAGACCGCTGCTGGCTCGCCCTGCAAAAAAGGGCAGTTCTCTTCCTGTGCGCGTAAAATGATCAATAATTGGTTCCTCAACTGACTGGCCCGCTCCTATTCCAAACGCGCTTTGATTGGCAATTGAGCCATCTGCACTTACCAAAGAGAGCACGGTGGTTGCGTCTACAGAGTTATAGCTCAACAAGATAAACTGATCCGTTCCATCGTTTTCCGCATACATGGGATAGGTAACGCCAAGAGCAATCGTACTCACGACTCTGGCTGAATCATCGACCTGATTGAGATACCCTTGTAGACCTACGGCATCCATACTGACAAAATAACGCTGACCTCCCAACAACAGAAATTTACCTACCGGATGTACGTTACTACCCTGCACATAAGTATTGCGTATAAACTCGCCTCTGCTATCTACACTGGCGATATAAGTACCCAAAAAATTGGTGTCATCCCGTCTATAATTTCCTAGCAATAAATAGCCTTCTGTATCCGTCTGTACCACATCGACCGGGCCTATGGCATGATCAAATTGATGGCTATCATAGATTTTCAGAAAGGAAGAGGCAGGGTTTACGTCCTTGTTGTCTCCGATATCACAAGAGGTAATGGCGATGACTACAACCAGGCTTGTAAGTATATGTGTAAAGTTTTTGTGCATGGCAAGCTAAAAATCAGAATTAAAACTTTTACTAATAAATCGCATGGGGAAAAACACACCCACATTCATTGTCAGATTGTCCAGTGTGAGGTCATCTAAAGCGTCTCCGGACGCGGCCAGCCGATTATCTGAAAATCGGTTCGACGCACTAGCAATATTATTGAGACCGTACCTATAATTGATGTCCATCGACAGACGAACATTACCGGGGTCATAGTGCACACCTACACCCGCCATGATTCCCAAAGAAGAGCCAATAAATATATCCTTGGCGCCGACTATGATGGCCGGGGGTTGATAAGGCAGAACAGCTCCTGATGCGATATCATTATTTTCAATAATCACTTCCTTATTGGCGTTGAGTAACCTACTATAGTAAGCCCCTAACTGAACGAAAGGCCTGATCTTTTCCTGAAACAAATCATATTTGAACATGAGTGGTAAATCGATGTACTCAAGATGGTTTTTTTGATCATAATTCAGAATAACCTGATCGCCGGGATTGCTGGCAGATTCATAAGTATAAGAATTGTGATAGGTAAAATTGAATCGTGAATAGTTAGGAAAAAATGCAACAGAAAACCCACGATGATAAAACACAAACTCCAGACCTACCTGAGAACCCAGCGTCTTAAAGTTATCATAGTCCTTTTCAAGCTCGGTATCCACAAAATCTAATCCCTCAAAGGTGGAATAGAATTCGGTGGGGTTGGCCTTGGTCAGGTTGGGACCTCCTTTCAATCCGATCCAAAATTGGGTCTGGAGAAATTTCTGATTAGGATTCAGCGGTTTTTTAGGTTTATCTCTTTTCTGCGCCATGCTCTGGCCAGCAATTAAAAGGCAAAGAGAAAACAAGACTCGAATCAAATGGTGCATAGGTTTAGTTCTTTACAATTAGTTTTTTTGAATCTTTCAGCAATCCAGCATTTATTCTATAAATATATACCCCCGGCGATAGGTCAGAAACATCGAGAATTGCTTCATGTTCTCCGGCCTCCTTCATTTCCTGAAGGATTTTCTGTACCAGTCTTCCCTTCTTATCATACAGGCTCAAACTGACCTGCGCTGGGGTATTTAGGTAAAACCCTATTTTAGTTTCTTTTATCGCCGGATTAGGATAGCATTCCTTTAAATGAAAGCGATGTGTAATAAAGTCCTCTACACCTGTAATTACCGATTTGGAAACTTCGGCTTTAACCAAAGATTGCCCGTCATCATCGGTTCCGTCGATATAGTTGTTAAAGAAAATATCGTTGGTGATTACGCTTTTATCCACTTGCATCCAATCTTCTAAGATACTCGCATAGATTTGGCGATAGTCAAACTGCATCCCAACGTTATTGGCTGACATATCCGGATTTGTACCATAGACACCTGGATTGGCCCCTTTTCCAAATATGAGCATGGGCCCGCCTGTGCCATGATCAGTACCATAGCTGCCGTTTGAGGCAATTCTTCTTCCAAATTCGGACATGGTTACCGTCAACACTCTATCTTCAATACCCCTGGCTCGTAAATCATCCTGAAAGGCTTTCATCGCAGAGGAGATGTGATAGAGTAAAGAGGCATGATTACCCATTGTTGGGTCATAATTTTCGACCTGATCGGCATGTGTGTCGAACCCACCAATTTTCACCAAAAACACCTTTGTCTTTGCCCCAAGTCCTGGTCCGCCTCCATCAAGAAGTCGTGCTACCAGCTGTAATTGGGGGGTCAGACGGTTTCTTTTACTGCCATTTGGTGCATTGAATGGATATACTTCCGGATAAGTAACAGAGGTAGCCGATGCATTATTATAAATTTCCAATAATCGAGCAGCATAGTCTTCCGACTTATCCTCCAATCCCAATATCCAGTTCATCTCGTTCCAATATGGGGAATTGAGTAAATACTCCGGCGGACGTCCCCTGGGGTCGCTTCCCTGATCCACAAATCCGTCTAAATTTTCTATTAAATCCGCAAAGCTCGCTGGATTTCCTCCTAATGAAATAGATGAAGGTATGTTTCCTTGCTGGTGAAAAACCAACGATACATCACTGCCCAACTCTATGGCCAGAGGGTCGGGCATTTCGGTATTTGGGAAATCGTCCGGATAGACCTGCGGCGCATAATTACTCTGTAAATATCGCCCTACCCAACCGGAAGAATAGAAATCATCGACTCCTCCACCCATATTCCATATATCACGTCCACGAAAATGGGATCCATTGTTGTTCTTGTAAGAAACACCTTGCACAATAGCCATTTTGCCACGATCATAGAGTTCTTTCACCCCTAGCATATCGGGATGTAATCCTACCTGATCGGCTGAGGCTAAGGTACCATCGAGAGGTATATACCTTCTGGCGCCGTTGTTGGCAGGAATTGCAATATTTGCCCTTCGACTATAGTACTGATCGTATTGTTCCACCGGAATGATAGTATTGACGCCATCATTGCCGCCGAGCAGCTGAAGAATCACAATCACGCGATCATTAGTGCTACTAGCTGCCATTTGGCGGAAGTAACTACTCTTAGCAATCAGATTGATCGGCACGCCGCTAATCGCAAATGGGACACTTGCTGCCAATGGTATCTTCTTTAGAAAATTTCTTCTTTTCATCTGACTAAGCTTTAGGAAAGTTGATATTCAGGCGATTGCAAAAGTGCATTTATTAAATTCTTCAACTGTTGGGTGACCACCTCATCATCCACCAGATTATTCCACCTGAACGTCCAGGAACCTTCCGGGTCAGCATCAATCTGTGGAGAATACAGAAAAGCCATTAGAAAATAATTGAGCCTCTCGGCTGTGATTTCTGAGGAGTCATCTGCTGCTGCATCGAAGGTCAGATTGTCGTTGACTGGCAAAAAGTACCTGCACAATTCGATGATAAGGTCGTTAGCATCGGCCGCCACTGCGGAAAATTCATCCTTTATAAATTGTACAACATCTACTCCCACTCCTCCTGGCTCCATTCCATCCATGTTATCAACTAATCGTTGCACAAACTGATAGCGCTCGGCCAAGTAGTTGGTAGAAATCCAGCTTCTATTATATATCGGAAATTGATGATAGGCCGGATAGCCTGCCACTTCAGATGGCTCATAGTAAACCATACCCTGGCTCTCCATCGAACGCTGTAAATTACCCATGAAGGTGTAATAATTTGCCAGGTCCGTCTGGTAGTCTGGTATCGTTACCTCAAGATGTTTAAGAGTACCAAGAATCAAATCCATTGGAGATTTGATGATGCCTCCAAAATTGTCGTTGGCGGTACCTGCCCCTGCTTCATAGAAATGTTCGCTTTGAAACAAATCCATGAGAACCGGCTGAATTTTGTACCCGCTATTGATGAAGGTTTGGGTTAGGTTTTCAATGATATCATCATCCAAGGTCTGGTCGATGTTGTAATACACATAAAACCGATAGATTTTACGACAAATATTCTTTGCTGCCTCGTTGGAGGTATTATAAATCATTTCCACTAGCTGATCTATTTCATCAAGTGCGCTTTCTTCAGTTGGTGACCCTCCTTGCAACAAATCAATATTCGGAGTTACTGTGGCGTCGTTGAATCTATAGCTAAACTGTTTGGTCGTATTGTCGTGAGATGAGGCAATCGTCCCACCTCTCACAATGCCTTTGGGTAATTCGGTATCAGGATCAATATTACTGTAACTAGTGTCAATATTAAATCCTGAGAAAACTAATGCCGCGGCTTGTACATCCTGCTCAGTATAATTAAAATAGTCACCTGGAGCAGGCAGTGGTGATAACGACCCTTCCAACCCTCGTCCGATAGAAAAAAGTTCGAGAAATTCACGGCCAAAATTTTCATTTGGACTACCCAATACATTCGTGTCACCGTCCAAATACCTAAGCATGGCATTCTCTACACAAATCTTTTTAGACAGCGCCTTGAAATTGAAATCAGGATCTCCGTTGTCGTCAAAACTGTATTTTCTAAAAAGCGAACTCTGATAATAAATGGATTTGCTGCTATTGACCTTAGACTCTATCGTAGTAAAAATGGTATGAAACAAGAATGTGATTTTTTCTCTCGTAGCATAGGATATGGCTTGGTCTGAGGCAATTCCCAAGCTTAATAACTGACCAAAATGCCAGGATTTCAAATAACTTCTTAGATCACTCTCTCCAGAATTGGCATCTGTGGTTGGCGTGGATATCCACTCTATTCCCGTTTCAGGGTCTATCGGCAGTTCAGGCTCAGCCAAATCATTCATGATGAACAAAAGGTCCATTGCTTCGCTGGCTGTCATTGCAGCTACCTGATCAATTTGTGCTTTCGTGGATCCAAACGTTGCTCGCCGGAGTAAATGAGCAGCTCGCTTTCTCCCCAATGTTCCGACTAAGGCGGGTAAAGGCATAACAGGTGATTAATAAGTTAGATTAATAGTAGATTATCTATTACAATATTATTGTAAATATTAATCGAAACGAACTATATCAAGAAATAATATAATTATTTACAGATAATAATAAATCTCTTTGCTTATTCTGCTGGATTGCGCTTCGCTGCAATGAAATCATTCCAGTGTTTTTGTCTATCTCCGTTGAGTACGCGAGGAAATTTGTGTTGACCCCCTGCTTTGCCCTGACTGCTCATCCATGAATAAAATAGACTGGTTGGCAAGAATTCCACCAGTACTTCTTTTAGCGCTGCTGATCGTTCTACTCTATAATCATCGTTGAGAGACATGAGATTTTTGTCCAAAATTTTCCTGAACCTCCCCTGATTTACCGGATCGTCGGTACCGATATACCAGTGATGAGCAAATAAGGTATCGTAGGATTCGCCGCAGACTGTAAACTCCTTCACTGTAACATTCAATTGGCTGGCCGTCATCTCCAGCGCTTCATTCATGTTATCTAAGGATAGATGTTCGCCGCACAGACTCAGGAAATGCTTGGTTCTGCCTTTTATGACAATTTCGACTTCCCTTGCATTAGTAAATTCAATAACATCACCGATCAGGTACCTCCAGGCTCCTGCATTGGTACTGAGCAACAGCGCATACTCCTGTCCTTCTTTGACTTCATCGATTTTTAGCGTTTCAGGATTCGCGCATAGATCTCCGCTCATGTTAAAGTTCTTATTTGTGAAGGGAATAAACTCATAGAAGATTCCATTATTCAATACCAGTTTCATGGCGGAATGCTTGGGCTTGTCCTGGAAGGCAATAAAACCCTCCGAGGCCAAATAGGTCTCCATGTAGTGGATGGGTTCTTCTAATAGTTTTTCAAATCCTCTTTTATATGGCTTAAAGGAAACGCCTCCATGTACAAATATTTTAAGGTTAGGCCAGATGTCATGAATAGTTTTTACCTGATAGTGAGCAATGGTTTTTTCCATGAGTAGCTGAATCCAGGCGGGCACGCCTACGATTACCCCTACATTCCAGTCCTTCGCTCTATGGACAATTTCATCCAGTTTGGAATCCCAGTCCGGAGCTTTGGCAATTTTTTTTCCAGGTTTGCAAAAACGCTGCAACCAAATCGGTATTTGGCTGGTGGTTATCCCACTCAAATCTCCTTCAAAGTAGGTACCATTGAATTTCAAATCAGTACTTCCTCCGATTACCAGAATGTCGGTTTCATAATATTTCGAATCTATTTCCAATTTGGATAACGCCAGGAGTTGCCGAACCCCAGTACGCTGCATAGATTTTAGAATCTCTTTTGTTACTGGAATGTATTTAGATGGAGCACCCGATGTGCCGGAACTCAGTGCATAGTATTTAACCTTACCTGGCCAGGTAACATCCTTTATGCCTTCTCTTGATTTGGACCACCATTCATCGTTAATGGCATTATAATCATGGATGGGGACATTGCTTTTGTAGTATTGGTAAAAAAGATCTTGATCCTGATCTTTAAAACCATTCAATATGGTTTTAAAATAATAGTAGCGACCAAAATAAGTATCCTTTGCGGCAATCAGTAATTTCCGCAACTCTGTTTTCTGCAGGTCAAAAGAGGAAGTATAATCTTGTTCCAAACTTTCTCGAAGCCTAATCCCACGCTTGAGAAGGGTGCCTAATATCGCCATGATGATTGAACTACTGGTTGACTAAAATAGTTGCATCAAATTAGAAGAAATAATAAGATGAACTACTCTAAGTTAATTGTTATTTTGTTAATTCACCATTAAGAAATAAGTAACAAAAATGTCAGTCACAGAGTCACTAAATACCATTCGAAAAGAACTTGAAGGCACATCAGCGAAACTAGTAGCTGTGAGCAAGACCAAGCCGAATGATCTGATCATGGAAGCCTACGACGCGGGACAAAGAGTTTTCGGGGAAAATAAGGTTCAGGAATTGGTAGAAAAACAAGTCGTACTTCCAAAAGATATTGAATGGCATATGATTGGTCACTTGCAGCGTAATAAAGTAAAGTATATCGCTCCTTTTGTGCATCTGATTCACGGTGTCGATACGGTGAAGCTTTTGAAGGAAATAAACAAAGAGGGCAAAAAGAATGACCGTGTAATACCCTGTCTCCTTCAGATTCATATTGCTGCAGAAGAAACCAAGTTTGGTTTCAGCATAAATGAAATTGAAGAGTTTTTGGCCTCTGACTTATTGGACGAACTGACAAGTATTTCTATTGTCGGATTGATGGGCATGGCTACCAATACGACAGATGAGGCGCAGGTAAGGTCGGAATTCTCCGGATTGAAATCTCTTTTCGATCATCTGAAATCAACGTACTCACGCCCCCAATTGGACCTCAAAGACATTTCTATGGGAATGAGCGGTGATTATAGAATTGCAGTAGAAGAAAGGAGTACCATGGTTCGCATTGGAAGTACTATTTTCGGCGCCAGGGATTACTCTGGAAAATAGATTCTTGTTCGGACAAAATCAATCAGCCCATTGGCCAACCATTCAATAATAACTGAGCACCAGCCGGGTTTGTAGCAAACGGAATGTTGTGTACGTCGCATAATCTCATCAACATTTGAATATCCGGCTCATGCGGATGTTTTCCCTGGGGGTCACGAAAGAAGAATATCAAGTCCAACTTACCTTCAGCTACCATCGTCGCAATTTGAGCATCCCCACCCATTGGGCCAGACAGGAACTTATGTACCTTCAGCCCTGCTTTTTCCGCATGCGACCCGGTAGTTCCTGTAGCTACAATGTCCGCATCGATGATACGATCTTTATTCTCTAACAAGAAGGCCACCATTTCTGCCTTTTTTCCGTCATGAGCGATTACTGCTAGTCTCATATTTATTCTTTTATATGGCTTTTCTAAAGTTGATAACTTTAGAAAAGCCTAATTGATGTTTAGTATCGAATTACCTCCACGCCTTCCACTGATTAATCAAGCTATTGGTTGACCCATCGTGCGAGGATACTTTCTCCTCTCCTTTTAGCTCTGGTAAAATTTGACCAGCTAACTGCTTACCTAATTCCACTCCCCATTGATCAAAGCTAAACACATTCCAAATCACTCCCTGAACAAAGATTTTATGCTCATACATAGCGATCAATGCTCCCAGGTTATAAGGAGTAATCTTCTTTATCAAGATTGAGTTGGTTGGTTGGTTACCTTCAAATATTTTGAACGGCAACAAAGCATCAATCTCCTCTTCTTCTTTTCCTAGTTTAAGCAATTCATCTATCACCTGTTCTTCAAGTTTTCCTTTCATGAGTGCTTCGGTCTGCGCGAAGAAATTAGCCAATAGTTTCTCATGATGGTCGCTGATAGGGTTTTGACTTTGTGCAGCTGCAATAAAGTCAGAAGGAATCAATTTGGTACCTTGATGAAGCAACTGATAGAAGGCATGCTGTCCGTTTGTTCCAGGCTCTCCCCAAATGATCTGCCCAGTCTGAATGGCAATAGGCTCACCGTTTCTGTCTATGAATTTACCATTGCTTTCCATATCACCTTGTTGCAAATAGCTGGCGAAGCGATGTAGATATTGGTCATAGGGTAAGATTGCATGAGATTCTGCACCGAAAAAATTATTATACCATACACCAAGCATGGCCAGGATCACAGGTAAGTTATCTTCGAATGCTGTATCTCTAAAATGCTCATCCATGGCCTCCGCTCCATCGAGCAATGACCTGAAATTATCGAACCCGATCGCGCATGCAATAGACATCCCTATAGAGGACCATAGCGAATAACGACCACCAACCCAATCCCAAAATTCGAACATATTAGCCGAATCGATACCAAATGCCTCTACTGCTTTTTTATTAGTAGAAAGGGCTATGAAATGCTTGGCAATAGCGCTTTCATCTTTTGCCATTTTCAAAAACCAGTCTTTTGCCGAATGGGCATTGGTCATGGTTTCCTGAGTCGTGAAGGTCTTAGATGCAATGATGAATAAAGTTTCTGACGCATCCACCTGCTGCAATACCTGGTGCAGATGAGAACCATCCACATTGGATACAAAATAAGAGTTGACGTTTTCCTTTTGATAAGGCTTCAAGGCCTCAGTCACCATATATGGTCCCAAATCAGATCCGCCAATTCCAATATTGACAATGTTCTTAATTTCCTTTCCGTCAAATCCTTTTAACTCACCGGCATGAAGTTTCTTGGTAAAGGCTTCCATCTTTTGAAGTTCCTTTTGAATCAACGGTCGAACGTTTTCACCATCTACCTCAAGTGCCTCATTGCTGTTGCTCCTTAGTGCAGTGTGCAAAACTGCCCGATCTTCAGTTTCATTGATTTTCTCTCCATTAAACATGGCTTCGATAGCGTCTTTCAGTTGGCATTCATTGGCCAATTGCATCAATAAAGACTTGGTCTTATCTGAGAAAATGTTTTTAGAGTAGTCGAGTAGAAAATCATTCCACTGTATAGAAAACTTGTTGAACCGCTCGGGGTCTTTTTCAAACATATCGATAATAGGATCTTTTGATATGTCCTCGTAATGGTTTTCTAAGGCTTCCCACGATTTGGTTTCTGCGGGATTAACTTTTGGAAACATAATTAAATTAGTGTTTTAGTACATCAATTGTCAATTCTTCTAACAATTTCAGGTCAATGTCGTCGTGTGAATCAAGAATAATATCTGCTTTGCTCAAATCCTGATTTCCAGAATTTTGATTGCGATAACCAATGCATTTCATGCCTGCGGATACAGCCGCCTGAACACCATGCTTGGCATCTTCAATGACTACGCAGTTTTCGGGATTCACTTCCAATGTCTTTGCTGCGAGCAGAAAAATATCAGGATTGGGTTTCGTTTTCTTCACATCTTGACTACTTACATAGCCTTCGAAGAAATCTGAGATGGCGAATTTATCTAAAACCAACTTAATATTCTCCCTTGATGCTGAAGAAGCTACAATCATTTTGATATTGCCCGATTTTATGCGTTGAAGCAGATCAATTAATCCAGCAATGGGTTTAAAATCATTCTCTTTCAAGGCACCAATGTAAGCCTCATCCCCTTCAACAGTAAGCTCCTCTGAGGTTGCGTCCAATCCATACTTTGTGATATGACCGTCCCAAAGGTCCCGGGTTCGCATACCCACATATTTGGCGTGCTCCTCGATTGGATACTCGGTCACACCGAATCTTTTTAGAATTTCAAATTCCGTTTCGTAATGAATAGGCTCACTGTCCATGATGACACCATCCATATCAAATATTACTGCTTCTAGCATTGCATTGGGATTAGGCGGCAAAACTATTCAACAATTGCTGATTTGAAAGCGGATTTCAAATTATGTATATATAGTTCTTCTTTCACTTGAAATCGTCTTCCCCGAAAATCTACGCTTGCCTTATTCTATGCTCGTCAGGATCTGGTCCGCCTTGTCACGAAAGTGAGCATTTTCGGATTTTGACAGCACATTCAACGTTTCTTTTACCTCTGCAAGCTTCCCAAACGCCATCTTCGCCATTAGTCTGTTCCAGTATGCGGAAGAATCCTTGGGATTATCTTTTAATCCTATACTATAGAAATATATCGCACTGTCAGGTTGACCCATTTCAAAGTGAAGATCCGCCAAGATCAACGGGTAGTGTCGAGCATTTTCTTTTTCAACTTGCCTAATTAAAGTGATAGCCTCTTGTACCTGACCTTCTGCATAGACAGAGATGGCTTCCGAAAGTCCTATATTTTCATCCTGAGCCAAACGATTATTCAAACGATCCTTAATAAAATGATTTTGTGCTAACATTTTAATTTCAGGGCTTTTCGCGGTGATGGCTCTTTTTTGCCCTTGGAGCAGCAGGTAGAGTGGCAACATAATGGCCAATAAAAAGATAGCTGCCACGGATTGATACTTAAAAAAGGCCTTTCTGAAAGGTGCTATAAATGCGGTACGCGTCTTTTTTTTGTGTTCATCAAGTCGATCAACGGCTTTCAAAGCGATCGTCATACGAGAATAGTCCTGCACCTCTTTAACAAAGGCAGGATCGCTATCCCACAATTTGCGGAAGGTCACCAATTCACCCTCAGTCAGCTCTTCTCTGAGGAACTTATCGATCAATTCATTTTTTTCAGAGCGCTTCGTCATTTGGGTAAATCTTTAAATATTTTCTTCCAATACTTTATGCACCGACTGAGTGTGGTTTTGGCGCTGCTTTCCGAACCAATATGACCCAAATCATCTGCTATATCTTTATGCGCCTTTCCATCTACATACTTCAAAGCTATTATTTTTTGGCACTTTTCATTCAGTAGACTGAATGCACGAAGGGCCTTTTTCGACTCAAATAAATAATATTCATCTGGTTCTTCAAACAACGTGATCCCATACTTTTCATTCACTGAATTTTGGAACCTTGTTCGTTCTTCAATACAATATTGTTCGTAGTATTTCTTCTTCCTTTGGACGTTTCGCCAGGTGTTTGCACCTAAGTTCTTGCAAGTTTTGAAAAGGTAGCCTTTCGCTATTGAGTCTATCCGCCCCTTCTTTAGCTGATCCAAAACGAGAATACATGCGTCGTGGTAGAGTGTTTGGGCGTCCTCTCTATTCCAATAAAGCATGCGCTGGATATATGATACAGCTTCACTTTCCCAGCTTTTGACGAAAACATCTGCCTCGGAAAGGGTATATACTTCTAGATTGTTATTGGTCTTCATTACATACTGTAGACAAGAAAAAGGTAATGTCCCCTTCAAAGTATTAAAAAAAAATTCATAAAACTGTTTACGGTTCACTTGTACTATACACTACCAGGTTATTGGATCCAAAACATAATTCGATTGTTCAGAAATGTTTTAAAAATATCAAACCAAGATTTATGATATGAAAAACGAACCGTAGGCCGCAGGGTATTCGATTCAGTTTCGTTCGAACGGGTTAAACAAATCACAAAATTATTCTTTCATCTGCACCTCCATTTTTTTTGGAGGCAGTAAAACTTATGTCTTTTTCAAAATGGAAACACCAACAAAAACATTAATCTATCAGGAAATTCCCAATAGCAGGAAGCTTTTGGAAATCGCTTATTCAAAAATTTTAGGCCAAAAGAAGGACTATTTTCTTCATTACAAATACGAATTGATTAAACAGTACTATGGAACAAAATGCCTGGACATTGGTGCCGGCAATGGTAGTTATTCCAAATTTCTCAGAGGTAAGGAACATCAGGTCACTTCCATAGATGTAGTCGACAAATCCGAAGAAGAACAGAATCATAACATTCGACTTTTCAATGGACAGGACATTCCCTATCGCGACAATGCATTTGACACCTCCTTGCTCATGTTCGTCTTGCATCATACTAACGTGCAACAGGAACTAATAAGTGATTGTATTAGGGTGACCAGAAACTATATCATTATCGCGGAAGATGTGATCCAAAATAAATTCGATGCTTTAATAGGCGCTATTCACCTCAATACTTCTCCATGGGACAAGGGCAATGATTCTTTCAGAAGCCATAACCAATGGAGAGATTTCTTTTTGAAAAATAACCTGGAACTAGTGGAAACGGTAACTATTTCCAGATGGGCTTATCCGGTGTATCCGGTAGCAAGAAAAGTTTACGTGTTGAAAATTCATAAATGAGATTAGGAGATATTTCGCAACAGGTGTCGGATAAAAGGTTATTGCCTTTTGTTTGGCCCTGGGCAAACCCAAGTGGCCAAGGTCTATCAGTGAAGGAAGTCCTTTTATCCAGAAAGTTCTCTTTTGCCTATCTGTTGATTAGTTGGATGCTGGTGATGCTACTAGGCTTTGCTTCGAATAGGGATTGCCATTCGACATGGCAACTCAACCTCTTGTGTGACCAGGCCATATGGCTCATAAAAATTAAGACCGATCCAATTGGTTTTATTCAGAGCCTAATCACATCGGCTTGGATTCACAATGGAATCGAACATCTGCTTTTTGTTTCCATCATTGGCATCGTGATCATCATTCAATCTTTCGAATCTCAATATGGCTCTCGGTTCACGGTATTCGTGTTTTTTATCACACATATCTTGATAGGTATCACCTTTGCTATACTGTTCAACATTGGAATTAGTTGGTGGCCAGACAACGAGTACTTTCAATATGGATTTGAACGCAACTGGATGGGCGGCTCGGTGGGCTTTTATGCCATTATCGGGGCGTTTTCGTTCTTGCGCTGTAGAGGATGGTTTTTGGTTTCTATCCTATTGTCTTTTGAGGTCATCAATCACCTTGTGCTTGGCACCAGTATTCATATTTCGATGATACATACGTTGTGCCTGGTTTATGGAAATTTGGTGAGTCGGTTCTATACAAGAGTATTAATACCCAAATTTGCTAGATAGTCCGCCAACGGCATTAACTATCCGGCAAATTCACTATTCTTTAATTAATCCACGACAAACTTGAACGCAAACGAAACGATATTGGCATTCAGTCCATTGCTTCTTTGATAGTTTTGATATCTGACATCAATACTTTTCAGACCAATGTTTCCAATCTTCATAGAGGTGAAAATGTCCTTATAACTAATGCCCATACCCAATGTCTGGCTGTCAAAAGTTGACAGGTCATAATCTGATGTATAGTACTGTTCCGTTGAAAGATGTGTATCAAATGGTGCAAAATAGTCTGCCTGATTTTGCTCATAGTATCGATAGTTCGGATAAAAAGTAAACCTACTTCCTATCTTGATCGGCAGTTCGATACTTGCGGTATGTGCTGTCAGTCCCCAATCATCCTGGTAATATCTGTAGTAGGTCCGTAATGATAAAAATTCGGTCAGGTAGTAATTTGCCCTTACGCCTATCGGGATTTTCAATCTCGTAGACGGCAGTCGTTCAACATCATCCGCTAGCTGGTATACTCCTGTATTTTGTTTGCTTTCGTAGACACTGATTTGCTGTGTATCTCCGATGAAATAATTCTCCACATCAGCAAAGTACACTCTTTGATAAGGAGTAGACAGCAACCCTTCTTGACGGATCGCATCCACGAAAAGTGAAATCTGAAAATTGCGCGAAAGGATTTGAGAAAACCCAACCGACAAGGCGTATGAATTCCTCTTTTTGTCCTGAACAGCACTGAAAGCCGATGGTAAATAGGAGGTAGAAGCTACTCCCTGTTGATCGTATACGGTGACACCGCTAAAAAAACCACTGGATAAGAATTCTTGCCCGTAAGTTTCATACTCATGTAATTCGGTTGGATAAATAGGGTTCCATTGATCCAGATAGACTTGAGCCTTGAAGCTCAACTCTGTGTTTTTCTGATTCATCAGCTTGGCGAATCCACCGCCAAATCCAAACGACGAGTAATCATATTCACGCGAAATACTGCCGTTCATGTTCCAAATATTATTGCGATCGTCTGAGCTATGTGCATAACTCACATTCAAACTGGTAAGGGCATCACTTTTGGAAGCCCCTGATGAAGCCACCCATGGGCTTCCGATTGGGGTTCCGGTACCTGTTCCATACCCTTCATCATCGTCGTCGTCATCATCATCGTCCTCATAGCGACCACCTTGAGAGGCACCGGTACTGTTGAACGGATTGATATTGCTTGAAGAAGCAGATGAATAGGCTGAAATTCCGGCGTCGATCGTTAGTACGCCATCAGGTCCTGCGGGCATTGAAACGATGATGGTTGGCGTTACATCTGTCAAGTGCTCATTGCCCACACCACCACTCACTGCTGAGTTATTACCATCTTGCTCATAATAACTGAAGAGCAGGTCTATTTCAGTAGCATCCAGCACACGTTTTTTATAGTGACTGGTAGAGTCACTCTCTTGCGCCCAAGCGGAAAGAGAGAGTAAAGAAAAAAGAATAATTATGTAGGTCCTCATCATATTAGTTACATCCACATCCTCCACCTGATTTTCCTCCATTGGCTCCTGAAGCTCCTTCTCTATAGATTTGAAATATGGTTTCAAATCTTTCACTTTTATGGGCAGCCAGTTCCATGTCAGGATCATTCAGATTTACCTTTTGATATTCCTTGACAACTGAGCATCCGCTCGCAGCTACCAACATCATCAGCGCTATACCATATATCTTTTTCATTCCGACGTTTTGTTTAAATCAATATTATCCGAAGTGTATATCTTGTTTTGGTCATCGATGAGTATGCATTCGACACCATTCAGTTGATTGGTAAAGTCCAAGGCTACCTCCGCTCCCATCACAAAAAGTGAGGTCGCCAATGCATCCGCCAGTTCAGCTTGTTTGGCAAATACGGTTGCACTTACGATTCCCTTGCTCGGCATACCGGTCCTGGGGTCAATAATATGTGAATATCGTTGACCATCCAGCAGTACATATTTTTCATAATTCCCTGAAGTAACCACCGCTTGATTATCGACAGGCATCCAGGAAAACACTTTGTTCTTATTTAGAGGGTTAGTAATTCCTACCATCCATGGTTCTCCATTGGGTTGTTTTCCCCAAGTATTCAAATCCCCGGAGGCATTGATGATTCCGCCTTTCACACCTTTTTCAATCAACAACAGTTTGGCCTTATCTGCCGCATAGCCTTTACCGATGGCACCAAATCCGATTTTCATTCCTTGTTTTTTTAGAAATACGGTACTCTTCTCCCGATTCAGAATGATATTTTCGTAACCCACTTTCTCAACTGACTTTTTAATGACTTCGGCGTCCGGTTTACCCATCATACTGCCATCAAATTTCCAGATCCTGTCCATGCTGGCATAGCTGATATCAAATGCGCCAGCAGTAAGATTGGATATCTTGATCGACCTTTCAATCAAATCGAAAAGTTCCTTATCAACCTTCACAGGGGCCTTACCAGCATTTCGATTGATATTTGAAGTCTGTGAGTTTGGATCCCAGGAAGATATGAGTCTTTCGATTCTTTCTATTTCTGCAATGGCCAAATCGATGTACTGCGATCCCTCTTCCTCAGAATTAGCTATCACTGTTATATCAAACTTGCTCCCCATAAGGGTCAACGTACTATCAAATTTTTGCTGTGCCCAGGTAGTAGTGGACATAGCAATCAAAACCAAAAACCAGAAATTCTTCATCAGCTCTTGAATGAATTAAGTAACTCTATGTATTCGCCAGGCGTGATGTTCTTATAACCTGTGGTGCCGTGTACTTTTCCCGCAAAATCCAAAATCAGCACCAAGGGAAAATATCCATTTTGATTGTAGCGCTCGGCCAAGGCATCGTTATGTGCTTGTAGCTCTTTCGGAAGCTTATTCGCCTTCTTTCTGGGAAAGTCAGCCTTGACTAAAACATAGTTTTCGGCCGCATAATTTTTAAATTTTTCAGATTCCCAGATGCTGCGTTCTAACTTGATGCACGGCCCGCACCAATCTGATCCAGCGAAAACCAATACTATCTTCTTATTTTCATCCTCTGCTATCTGTTTGGCCATGTCAATGTCCGTAAGCCAGTTTTGGGCCTGAGATTGCCACGCAAGAGCAGTCAGCATCAATACCCCAATTACCTTTTTCATATTCATTTAATCTCGTTCTAGTTGTACTACAGTTAAACACACACTTACCCTAGTTTAACAAGGCCTAAGATGAAACCAGGGCAGTCCATGCATCCACCTGAAACACGAACTCACCCTGATCTATAATCCAAAAATCAATACACATTAAAGTAATCATCCATTTTGAACAGTGACTAGGAAGAATACTCCTCCTAGCCCATTCACCTACTGTTATTAAATAACCTGTAATACAAGCACTACCGCCTGATCAGGAAATACCCTATTTAAAAAAAGAAAACTCTTCTGTAGTTCATAAGATTTAGCAGCTCACCATTTCCTACAAATACAGAAGAGTATGTCTTAGTCCAACTTTTTAGATATTTATCAAAAAGTAGTTTGTAAAAAAACAAACGATGACATCGGGTGTAAAAGGTGACCAGGGCAATCTTCCACCCGAAGCATACATTCACCCTGGCCAATCCATAAACCTCAACTCATCTGAATTTTTAATCTAAATTTTAAAAAACCAGGGAGAAATAGAATCGACTTCCTCCCCGGACTAATTAAAAACCTATTCTTATTTGCTATCCTGTGTTATATGTAATACCGCTAAAGGAGGAAATACCCTACCTTTTTTAATTTTACATTCGGATAGTAAGATGATGCCTGACTCATTCCTTAAAATTTCGAATGCAATAAAAAAGTGGTGAGAAATCTTCCTCACCACCGCTGTTGTTGTTGTGAGTTAAAATTCGTTTTTGGTTACACTTATTTATTGACAATCAATCTCACGGTCCTATTCTCCACTATCACCAAATAAATACCATTGTTAAGGTTTTGAATATCTATGAATTGATTGGTTTCAGATTTGATCAGAAGGGTGCCATCGGGGCTATATACATCCAACCCTGATTGTCTAGCTGCTGATACCCAAAACCCATCTGAAGTTGGATTAGGATACACTACCAAATGATTTTCTATCCCTTTTAAACCGGTAATAGGAGAAATGGTTAACTCATCCACAGTCATATCAGACCCTATATTCATGGCTTTATCTGTCGCTGTGACAATCACATTGTGGGTTCCAAAATTGATTTCAGATAGTTGATCATCCATAAGTGTCCAGGTCCCATCACCATTGTTAGTAGCGGTCAGGGTTTGTCCATCTATGGTGATTGAAATAACCGCTTCATTATCATTTACGGTTCCGGTCAGTTTGGGTGTCTGATCATTTGTGTCTAATAAATCAATAGTCACTACAGGTGCCGTTGCATCATTTTCAATACTCAAGCGAGGAGCCGCTAGATTACCATTTCCTGATGCGTCTACTGCCATCGAAGCTGCCACATCTACAGTTAATGTGCCGTCTTCAGTTGGCGTTAGGTCAAAAGTGTAAGCATCACCAGATCCCGAGAAATTACTGACTGTCCCACCAACAACAACAACATCTCCTGCTTCAAAGCCAGTCACCGTTTCGCTAAACATCACCGTCACGGGAATCGGATTATCATTAGTTGGGCTCGTTGAGGTTGTGGCGATATTTACCGTAGGAGCTGTACTGTCATAGTTAATAGCCAATTGAGCTGAAGCGCTATTTCCATAACCCAAGACATCCATGGCCACATCGGCATTTACATTTACAGTCAATTCTCCATCTGCCGAAGGAATCAAATCAAAGGAATAGTCAGCGCCTGAACCTGCAAAATTGGCAACTGTCCCTCCTGTCACTGTCAGATCTGAGGACTCGAAATCTGTGACTGCTTCGCTGAACGTTGCTGTGACAGGAATCAGGTTGGTATTGGTTGGACTTGATAACGTGGTAGAAAGGCTAAGCGAAGGCGCCGTTAGATCGTAGGTGATACTGAATTGTTCGGCAGCCACATGGCCGTTTCCTGCCAGGTCCATGGCTGAATTTTCATCAATATCGACTGTCAAAATACCTTCTCCGGTTGGAATCAAATCAAAGGAATAACCTCCCATGGTAATACTGAAATTAGATACGGTTCCGCCACTAATGATAAGTTCTCCTTCTTCGAGACCGGTCGTGGGTTCATCGAAGTTTACAGTGACGGGAATGGGGCTAACATTCGTTGTCGCCCCGGCCGTTGTAGTAATATTTACTTTAGGAGCAGTTCGATCCGAATCGATACTGAATTGTTCGGCAGCCGTGTTAGAGTTATCTGCGACATCTGCCGCTACGTTTGCTGCCACATTTACGGTCACAGCCCCTTCACTTACAGGTGAAATAGTAACCGTGAATGTGATGTTGTCTACCGTGTTAAAGGTTGATACAGCACCGTTTGCGACCACAATATCGCCTGACTCAAATCCGCCCACCTCTTCGCTAAATTCGATGGTGATTGGAAATGGATCCAAATTGGTCGGATCTGCAGCCGTAGAGCTGATGCTTACCGTAGGTGCTACAAAATCAGGATCGGCCTGCAGTTCATACGCCCCGACATCTACTACCTGCGCATTACCGGCAAATGGCCTGGCATTCCCTAACAAATCTGTAGTAATACCTGCATCTGTTGCCAAAGAATTTACCCCAAGGTCGGCAGCCAAGCTTCTTCTATACAGCGTGTAATCATCATTCGTGGCGTCGGTAAAGTAGTCTGCTATATCATTTGAAGCACCTTCTTCACCACCCAGGATATTTCCTCCTACATTGTCAAAGGAGCTGTCATTCTGAATATTGTCTCCGGTGCCTCCAGCTGTATTGGCAACAAAAAGGGAATTTTCTACTTTGAGGGTCTTCAGGTTGTAAATCGCTCCCCCATTACCAGTTGAAGAGTTATCGGAAAAAGTACAGTGTCTTACGGTAATGTTAGCTCCATTTCGACCATAAATAGCTCCGCCGGTATTGGCACTATTTCCCTCGAACAATGAGTTTTCAATGATAGTCGTCCCGCCAGAATAAATAGTAACAGCTCCTCCCCAAACTGCTGAATTATTGCTAAAAATGGATTGTTTGATACTCACATTTCCGTTTTCGCAATAAATAGGGCCACCGTGGCCACCAGTACTATTATTTCTAATCTCACAGCCCGTCATAGTCAGCGAAGCCGCATTCGAATTGACTAGTGCCACCGGACCCCACTGGGATGAGGGACTAAAATCTATGACTCTGATTTTATTTAATGTCAAGGACGTAGACCCGTTTACGTTAAAAAGCCCATGGTTCTGTCCGTCGCTTTGTAACGTAATATCAATGATACCATCATCATCAATATCCCCATCTATTAATAGTGTACCTTGGATAAAGCTGTAGTTTTTGGTAATCATAATTGTGCTTCCACTCAAGCTCGGATCGAACTCAACAGTATTTACTGTACCCTTGGAATCTATAAAATCCTGCAATGCCTGATCTAATGATCCCTCACCGCTGGTTTGGGTGTTGGTCACGTGAGCTACAGGGACGTAGAAAACATAGGCAAGGGTATCTTTAACCTGGGCCATGTTGTTAAGCACATCTTCTACCATTGCATCCATATACACCGTATCAATGACTTTCTCGGTCAAGTCACTTAGCGTAAAGGTGGCAGTATACTCTACATTATCCGATGTGGTGAGTGAAGCAAGCGAAAGGGCACCTGCTTTCGTTGAAAAATCAGCATTATCCAGCCCGGTAACGGCTCTGTTGAATGTAAACGTGACCGTCATGGTATTCGAATTAATAACACTTTCAGACTCAAAACCTATTGGTGGATCACCCTGAAACTCATAAGCCCCAGCATCTACGATATCTACGATGCCATCATAAGGCACTACATTACCCACAATATCCGCTGTAATACCGGCAATAGTAGACAAGGAATTCACTCCGGCGTTCACTGCTGGACTGGTTAAGATTAAGTTGTAATCTCCATTAGTAGCATCTACAAAATAATCAACAACATCGTCTGAAGCCCCATCTTCACCCCCCAGGATACTTCCTCCTGCATTGTGGAATGTTCTGGAATTTTGAACGTTGTTTGACCCTGATTCAGAATGGTTACCCACAATCAGGGAATTTTCCGTCGTTACGTTGTTAGAATTATAAATCGCTCCACCACCAAACTTTGCACTATTATTGGTTAAAGTGACATGACGCAATATCAAATTCGAGCCAAACTCAACGTATGCCACACCCCCATTACTGTTTGGGGCACTATTGTCAAAGAATAGGGAATTCTCAATGACGGTATTTACTCCAAAAAATGATAACTGATAAATTACCCCTCCCTGACTGGTTGCTGAATTACCCGAAAAGATAGATTTACTAATGTTTATATTTCCACTTCCGGTTGTGTAGTAAACTACTCCTCCAGATCTTGCCGCATTGTTCTTAATCACACAATTCTCAAGAGTCAAAGTACCTTCAGACATATGGAATACTCCTCCGTCACTAGTAGTACTGAAACTCCCTACTTCTAGATGACTTAAGGTAATGTCAGCTGTTCCCGACAAGGCGAAAAATCTGTGATTGGTGCCATCACTCTGTAACGTGATATCAGCTATTCCATCGTTATCTACATCACCGAATATTGCAAGGCTTTCAGCAGATAGGCTGTATTGTTCGGTAACGCTGATTGTTTGTCCTTTCAGACTGGGATCAAATTTGATACTATCTATGGCTCCACTGGAATTGATCATATCCTGGATCGCCTGATCCAGACTTCCCGCACCGCTGGTGCTCGTATTAGTTACGGTCACAGGCGTCATATACACAATACTAAATTGCGAAGCCACCGTATTGTTATTGTTGGCTACATCAACAGCTGCACCTGCAGCCACATCTACGGTCATCGTTCCCCAGCTGGATGATGTCAAGTCAAAAGTATAAGTATCTCCCGATCCAGTAAAACTGTTCACCGTACCTCCGTTGATCGTAAGATCGGCTTCCTCAAAGCCGGTGACCGCTTCACTAAAAGTCACGGTGACAGGTATTGTTGACTGCCTGGTGGGATTGGAAGCAATGGACGCAATACTAATCGAAGGAGGTATCACATCTACAATCGTCGCTGTGATCAACTGTGTATTTGATTCATTAGTATTTTGAGCAGTAACTTCTACCTGGTAGTCATTGGATCCTGCCTGATAGGTATGAGGGTCTTTAAAACTCAGGATACCGAATGTTCCATCAATATTGAACAATGCCTGATCCGTGCCACCGGTAATGGAGTAGGTAATGGGAAGGGTTGCGGATGGATCCTGCATATCTTTTGCCGCCACTGTCAGAACCGATAATTGATTTTCAGGAACATCTACCTCTGAAGCAGAAGTGAAATATACATCTTGCGCATAATTACTGACATAAATACCACTACCCAACTGATTGGTAGTACCATGGCTCACGTCCATGTCAGTAGTATTGGTAAACAAGCCTACCAATGTCATGTCCAGGTTGTCATCCACCAATATTTTTTCAATCGCAACATCACCATCGCCCATCATTTGTTCGGCGTAAAAAAAGTTACCATTGGCGTCGAGTTTGACAAGAAATCCATCACTTGCGGCTTTCGGGGTGAACTCCGCTACGGTTGCTTTGGACTGATCCAGTAACTTCATGGGTGCATCACCAAAACGTCCTGAAATGTAGACATTATTATGTTTATCAGTAGCCATAGCAAAATCCTGGTATTGGTAGCTCTCGCTGATGGTGGCTCCCCATTGGTATGCTCCTGAAGAAGACATTTTGACGATGAAGAAGTCAATACCTGCCTCAGGCGTCACAGTATCATCACCAGCCTCAAAATTTAGATCAATGGTATTATCAAACCTACTCATGATAATGATATTATCATCTGTATCTGTAATAACCTCGTGAAAAAGCTCTGTGCCATTACCTCCTGACTGTCGGCCAAAAACATAATTTCCATCATTGTCCAACTTGATGGTATAAATATCATAACTTCCTTGCCAAACAGGAGGTGTATCGGTACCTGCACTTGGGTCCATATCTATTGGTCTGAATGCCGCCATGGCTGTAATCACATTTCCTTGCGAATCAACCTTCATGCTACCAGGATTGTCATCTATACTCCCGTTGTTGGTATAACCCTGCCCCCAATGTTTAACCCATAGGTAATCCCCGTTGGAGTCCATCTTCATGGTAAAAACATCCCGATCTCCATTGGCGACAACATTGACACTCCCGCCGTTGTTTTGAAAATCGGACGTGCCATAAAAAAGGCCATGGGTGAATATGTTTCCACTGGCATCCAAATCAATGGCCTCTCCGGTATCATTGCCTGTTCCGCCAAAGTTTCTGGCATAGACAAAACCTCCACTTGCATCCAATATCCAGACGAAAATATCCGAGCCACCAAACGAAGTGAGGGTTCCGCCTCCAGTCGGATTAAAGTCTATTCCCAGATCGCCGGTTTTATTATTGAAATAACCTGTTATGTAGACTTTTCCTGCACCATCGACAGCCAGTGATGTGGCCCTGTCCTCGCCATCACCACCGATGGCATGCCCCCACAGATAATTACCATTGGCGTCCAGTTTGATGACGCAAATATCGTAGTCCCACTGATTGGTAGTAGACACATTTACTGTCCCCACTCCAGGGTTTAAATCAATGGTATTGGAGAAACTACCAATCACGTAAATATTACCTGAAGCATCTATTGTTGCATCTTTAAAATCAAAAGATGAACTGAAAGCATCGTGTGAAAGATACTCCTGGGCGTTTGCCAACCTATTAATATTCAGGCAGAGCGTTAATACTGAAAAAAGAAAAAACTTTACTTGAACTACACGAAGTTGACAAAAACGTGCACTTTGGATCCACTGGAAGAATCCTGTCAATGACCATTTCATACATTTGTTTTTAGTGACTTAAAATTGGAAATGAACAACTAGCTGGTTGAACTTAAGAATGGCTGTTCATAACTCCAGCGCCAAAATTGAATAGCAGGAGATTAGATTTTCGGTCGGTTTTTTTAGATTTTCTGCAATTGTTCAGGAATCAACGGAAGTGTTATTCCACATTCCCTATTTTTGAGGATCACCACTTCAGCACAACGATTGAAAAAGTCCATTTTAGCCCTTCATTTCCTGATTGTTTTAGTGCTGAATAGTGCAGTAGCACAATCTGTCTCAGATAGTTTGAGGATCGAAGAGTTAATAAAAAGATCTGAAGAGTTACGCTATATCCATACCGACTCGGCCATACTCTGGATGAAAGAAGCACATCGATTAGCCACTACCAATGATTTGGCCGCTCAAACAGCTAAGGCATTGTATCTAATTGGTGTTGGCTTTCATGTGAAAGGAGAATTGGATAGTGCGGAGCATTACTATTCACAGTCACTTCCGAAATTGGTATTGTCCAATGATTCTACTGGATTGTCTTCTGTGACCAACAATCTTGGACTGATCAAACTTAACAGGGGCGACAACAGCAGTGCAATTGAGTTTATCCTACGATCTGCCACGATCGATGAAAGGCTTGGAGACAAAGCAGCTTTTGCCTCTTCGCTGAACAACATTGGATTGATCTATCGACAAATTCATGACAATGAGAATGCACTTCGATTTTACCGTCGGGCAGAAAAGATCCAAACCGAATTGGAGGACGATTTTAGGCTAGTCCAACTGTACAACAACATGGGGCTGATCAAAGAAGAACAGGGAGAGGTGGATAGTGCGTCTTTTTTTTACCGGAAATCTCTGGAAAAGGCCTATGCTCCTGAATCTCAGAACCATCGAGCGAATCCACTCATAGGGATGGGACAACTGTTCTTCAATACGGGACAACTGGACTCCGCTTACCTTTATGCACAGGAGGCTGTCGCCGTAAGCACCCAGACACAGCAACCCAAAACGTTGTCGGTAGCCAAACTACTGATTGGGCAAGTTGAACTGAGAAAAGGAAGGTTGGGCGCAGCAGAGCGCCATCTCACAGCAGCCTACCAACTGGCTCTGGAGAGTGACCTGAAGCCTGAGATCGAACAGGCCGCTCTGAGATTTCACGAACTGTACAAAAGACGCGGAGACTATAAGAAAGCCCTGGAGTACTTCGAACTCTATGAAAAAACCAAAACAGAATTGCTCAATGAAGCAAATATTCGAGAAGTGACCAAACACGAGGAACGCTATAAATCAGAGAAAGAAAGGCAACAACTTCGGATCGAACAAAACGAAGCAACTTTGAAACTGGAAAAGGAAAAATTCCAGGCCCAAATACAACAACGGAATACACTCATAGCTTTGACTCTTATTGTACTCATCACAATTGGCATTACTTTTTCACTGTACAACAAGAAAAAGACGGGACAGAAGTTAGAGGCCTTAAACCACGACCTTTTTCTTAAGAACAACAAGCTGAACAGGTTGGATGAGTTCAGAACCCGGTTTTTGGCCAATATCAATCATGATTTCAGAACACCACTTACCTTAATCAAGGGAAGAACCGAACAGATCATTGGAGATGAGAGAAGCTACCTAACCAAGAAGTCCGAAAAGCATCTGCAGCAGATTTTGGAAAATGCAGAAACCCTTCACCACATGAGCGAAGAAATTCAAAACCTGGGCAAAATCGAAGAAAGTCAGCTTGAAGTCCAATGGCAGGCTGTAAACCTTTCAGCATTTACTCATGCCATAGTTGAGCTGTTTTCGTCTCGTGCCGATATGGAAGTGAAATACCTCAAATTTGAAAACAAAACAGCAGGTAAAGACCTTATTCATCTTGACAAAAGGCACTATCAAAGGATTCTGAATAACCTCTTGTCCAATGCATTCAAGTTTACCCGGCAGGGAGATACCATAACGGTGTCCGTTGAAGGAGAAGAACATCATGCCCTAATTACCGTCAACGATACGGGTATGGGTATCAAGGAGGGCGACCAGCCTTATATCTTTGATCGTTTTTATCAGTCTTCTGCTAATCCTTATAGTGAAAAAGAAGGGTTTGGTATTGGGCTCACGCTGGTCCGAGAATTAATTGGCCTTCATGGAGGTAGCATTTCAGTTGAATCCCACGAAGGCACCGGCACTACATTCACCTTCTCTCTGCCTTATCATTTAGATCAGGTTATTTCAGAAGAACAAGCGGCAATATCGAATGTACCTGATGACAAACAGATCGTGCAACCTGTCTATCAAAACGTGGACCTTGATGAATCAGACAGGCCGGAAATCCTTGTGGTGGAAGATCATCAGGCGGTAAGGGACTATATCATTGATGTGATTGGCTCAGATTTCAAAGTAAAAGAAGCCAGCCATGGTAAGCAAGCATTGGAAATTCTCCAAAAGGGGATCCCCGATTTGATCATTACAGACCTTATGATGCCCTGGATGGATGGTTTTGAACTCATAGAAGCATTGGAACAAAATACTGAATACTCAAAAATTCCTATCATGGTCGTTTCAGCCAGGACTTCTGATGAAGACAAGATGAGAGTATTAGAGCTGGGCGTTAATGATTTTTTAAATAAACCCTTCAACGTACAGGAATTTCATAAGCGAATTAAAAACCTGATTTCAAAAACCAGTCACTCAGGTTCTTGGGAGTACATTACCAAAGACAATAACTTAAAAACAGATGTAGAAAAGGATATACTGTCCAAAATACACAATCTCGTAGTTGCACGAATCAGTGACCCAAATCTAACGGTAGATGTATTGGCAGATGCCTTGTGTGCAAGCACCAGAAAGACGCACACACTCATAAAAAACCTGACTGGCAAACCTCCAAAAACTTATATAAAAACCATCCGGTTGGAATATGTGCAGCACCTAATACAAAATAGTAAGGTATCTACCCTACTTGAAGCAGCGCAGGCCATCGGCATGAAAAATGGGACAGAGTTTAAAACTCAATATCAAAGGCAATTTGGTAAAGAGCCTTTTACACGCTAATTGTGCTTCTTCAGGTTTTTTTGCCAATGCCAGGGCGAGCCAGACACATTTGAAACAAAATTCGTACTTTCATGGATGAAGTAGCTCAAGTTGGTTATCTAGGATGTCAAAAGGTGACCAGGGCAATCTTCCACCCGAAGTAGACATTCACCCTGGCCAATCTATAAACCTCAACTCATCTAAATTTTTTTAATCTAAATTTTAAAAACCAGGGAGAAATAGAATCGACTTCCCCCCGGACTAGTTAAAAACCTATTCTATTTGCTATCCTGTGTATTGCTCATTTAAACAAAACAGCGATGAGAACTATCCATCGCTGTTTGCTGTTGTTGTGAGTTAAAATTTACTTTCCTGATTATTTGCCTATAACCAATCTCATGATTTTATTTTTGGCTAGTACCAGGTAGACGCCATTATTCAGGTTTCGCACGTCAACGAATTGATTGGTCGATGCTCTGATCAAAAGGGTTCCATTGAGATCATACACACCCAATTCCGAACTTTCTACGGTTGATACTTTAAATTTATCAGTAGCAGGGTTTGGATAAACACTTACGGGCCTTAGTCCTTCAATCACATCCAAAACGGCAGTTAAAACAAAAGTACCTTCCGTCTGACCCTCGTAGTTGGTATCATCCACAGTGGCCAACACCTCATACTGTCCGGCAGCCGTTGGTTTTTCGGTATTTCCGTCAAAAGTCAATGAATATACCAAGCCTGAAGGATCAGTTGTTACGATAGGCTCTTTACTAGTTCCATCTGCTTCTTGTTCCAGATTGCTCAATGTTATAGTAGCTGCTGCCTTTGCTATGCTTAAAGTACCATTCGATAATCCCTGATAATTCACATTATCAATCGTTCCCGTAACAGCATAACTACCCGCAGTAGTTGGTGCAGTAGCTGAACCATCATATGTAAAATCTACAGTCAACCCGGTTGGGTTTGTAGTAGCAGTTACAACTCTTTGTGATCCATCATAAGTCTGGCTCAAGCTGGCCAAATTCACCGTTGCCTCTGCCTTTTCAATAGTGAGCGTGCCATTGACATAGTTAAACAAGTATCGATCTTCATCCACTCCTCCAGAAGGCACAAGATCATATGACCCTACAGTACTTGTACTGGTGGCTGCTGTAGAGACCACTGGCGCTGTACTAAGTGCCGTCTCGTCGTCTCCTGATAGAAACCCGCTATATGTCAAGGACAACGATGGGTTCTCTGTTGCGTAGACTCTGGTGGCATTGTCGGCAGTCACTGTTAGCGTCACCGAAGGTGTTTCGTCAGTTACTGTCAATACTATGGTTTGTCTAAATGAGGCTCTTACAGTTGTATTGGTGGCCTGAACCTGCACTTCATAAGAGTTATCCGTATCTGAATCCTGTGGATTTTCGAAATCAGGGTCAGAGACGAATGACAGCGAACCGGTGGCGGCATCAACAGCAAATCTTGCCTGATCAGCTCCTCCGGTCAATTCATAAGTAATGTTTGCATCGTTGGCTCCACCGACTCCGTCATGGGCATTGACATCCAATACGGTTCCTGAACTATTCTCAATTACATTCGCTTCGTTCTCTGAAGTGAAAACAGCCGGTGCCTTAAATTCAAAAAACCTAAAATCACCACCTTGTCTTCCGGTAAGTACATCAAGGTCTCCGTCATTATCAATATCCCCAAAGGATACATTTGCATAATAACCCGTATAACCCAGACCCATCGCATTTCTTATTGAATTACCAAAAGAAGGCGAGGTATTGGTGCCTGTATTTTCAAAGAAAAAGAAATTGCCATAGTAACCCTGTCCTGCTATCAGATCAAAATCACCATCTTGATCTATATCTGCAAAATCAGGCATGGAGTTGTCTCCAATATCGGTGAGTGAGAAAGGATTGTTTTGTACCGTGCCAAAAGTTGGAGCATTAACAGTCCCTGTATTTTCAAAATAGTCAAAAGTCCCAGAACTATTACCTGACAGCAGATCCAGGTCTCCATCGCCATCTAAATCAGTAAATGTCGGAGCAGACCTGTTTCCTATATCGGTGAGATTAAAAGGGTCTAAAACTGCTGCAGCAAAAGCTGGCGAGGTAGCCGTGCCAGTATTTTCAAAAAAGCTAAACTGACCATTATTAGCTCCTGATATCAGGTCATAATCACCGTCACCATCAATATCTACAAAAGTGGGTGCAGAATAACCACCTGCCACAGAGGTCAAACTAAAGGGATTGGTTTGAGCTGCAGCAAAGGCCGGTGATGAACTGCTTCCATCATTCTGAAAAAAAACAAATTCTCCGTTGCCGGAAGAATTATTACCGCTAAAAACATCTAAATCGCCATCATTGTCGATATCTACAAAGGCCGGTGCGGAATAGCTTCCGATATCCGTTAATCCAAACGGATTGGACTGGACTGGATCGAAATTGAGGTACTTATTTTCAAAAAATTGAAAATTGCCATAAGAATCCCCTCCGAGCAAGTCCAGATCTCCATCACCGTCCAAGTCACCTCCTACGGGTGCGACCCGATAGGTATAACCCACATTGAGGTCTGAAACAACCTGCATCCTAAATGGGTTGGACTGCTGAGGCGCAAAAGCAGGAGCCGTGGCGGTACCTGTATTTTCAAAAAAGTAAATTTGAGTATCATAGTGTTCTGATCCCAAGACATCAAAATCACCATCTGAATCAATGTCCAATATACTCAACACCGCATAGTTGTTAATCGTACTGGTACTCAAGCCAAAAGAATTGTCTTGAGCAGCTGCAAAAGCAGGAGTAGATTTTGTTCCTGTATTCTCGAAAAATTTAAATGTGGCATTCGGATCCAAGGTTAACACATCAAAATCGCCATCGCCATCCAAATCTGCTATATCCAGCGACGCGTACTCCCCGACTGCAGCCAGTCCCATTGGGTTGACTTGCAAAGGGCCAAAGGCAGGAGCTGTCTTTGTACCTGTGTTTTCAAAAAATTGAAAATCACCGGCTTTATACGTAGTTAGCAAGTCTAAATCCCCATCATTATCCATGTCCGCAAAGGCCGGTGAGACAAGTTTCATACCAGAAGCAGACGTGATACCTGTTAGGCCAAAAGGATTGGTTTGTACAGGTCCAAAAGCAGGATTTGTGGCAGTACCCGTATTTTCAAAAAAACTAAAATCAGTAGTGTTGTTGCCGGCGAATACATCAAGATCACCATCTCCATCAAGATCTACCAGAGCAGTCTTTGCATAACTCCCAATATCCGTCAGTCCAAAAAGATTCCTCTGTGCTGTCTGAAAGGTAGGTGTACTTTGTGCCAGCGAATCCGAAGTGCTTACCAACATAGCACCTGATAACATTGCAGTAGCCGTGGCTACTTGAATACTGGCATACAGATCTTCAAGTTTTGCCCGCAAGCGCTCGATATGCTTTCGAATAATATTTTGCCGACGAGCATTGCGTCCTGTCACTGTCAGCCGCTGCATTTTGCGTCGATACTTGTTGTATCGCAATAGCAGTTGATTGAATAGGTACTTTTCTTTTCTCATTATTTTACCTCTTAAAAAATTGTCGATTTATTGATTTGAGTTTTCTGGTTCTTGCCCGGTCTTGGCCCAAAAAGTCTTACCTGGAATAGACAAAGAATACTTATGTAGCGGGTTGATAGTATTCAGCACGTTAGGTCTAAGCATGCCTTCAAGTATTTTTACATCGTAGATTTCATCTACACTGGATTGGTAGACAATTTCTCCAACCAAAGCCTTGGTAGGCAAATGCACAATTTTAATTCCTGCCTGATCCGCTTTTTCGGCAAAGTCCAACTTCGCAAATGTGGAAGAGTTTTTTCTCAGCTTGGACATACCAATAAATGCGTAATCACCGATAATATCCATGCCCCGGCAAAAACCCTCAAGGTCTTTTACTACTTCTAATCGCTTACTTTCAATGTCAATTTTAGCCAGTTGGCCGGAAGCTGAAAGTAGCAAGTACAATTCTCCATTGTAGAACATGGGAGAATGCGGCATAGCCAAACGGTCCACAATAACTTCATCGGTTCTGAGGTCAATCAGCACTCCTCCTGTAGTGATGTTGTCTCTCCATCCTTGAGGAGTATCGGTTTGCCCTAAGGCGGTGACATACCTGGGATGTCCCTCTTGCATGACCAAGCCATTCAAATGACACCGGTCTTCCGATACCAAATCAGATATAAATTTTGGTCTCCATTTGGGCATGAAATTAAAGCTCTCATCCACCTGACACAGGCAGGAAAATGATGTATTGATAGCCCAAAGTCCTTCTTTGCCAAAAGCCAGGTCATGCATATCCACTTGCCCGGTATGGTAAGTCACCTTAGGCACAAAAAGATTATCGTAAGTATTAGGCTTATTAGGATAATGTTTGGCCAGCTCTTTTGAGTTTTCGAGATAGATAACCTCATCTTTGCAGGCAATGGCCATGCGATCACCGTCGAGAGCCACACCCATGGGCTTTTCAAACGTTCTGGGAAGCGAAATGAGGCTATTTTCATCCTTGGGACTGATCGTTACCAGCTTGCCCGCCTGATAGGTGGTCAGTGCGAGGCTGATATTAAGCTGCATGAGCAATTCAGGAATAGCCGGCGAATATTGCATTGCAAATGGTGGAATGGACGAAGTGATGCGATTATCTCTTGGAGTCGTCTCTGGTTCAATTACCTCTTGATACATAGCTTTGTTCGTTTATTGGTTTCTCATCTTTTTATACAGGCAGATCTAGCCCTACCCTATTTTACTTTTTCGGTATACCGTAAGTACCGATTGCATCTAACTGCGATTAGTCAAAATTGCCTGATAGAGAATTAGATTTTGTGCAGCACTTGTTAGATTTTGTGCAATTCCATTCTAATAATTGCTCTCCTATGAAGACAGGTGGGCCATTGCTTCCCGAAAGCTGAAATACTGAACAAACGACATGTACGGTCAACGTTCATGATTTTCACGTTTCACCTCAAAAAAAACAGCGACAAGGGCTAACCCCACCGCTGTTTACTCAATACAGGATTAAAGTAATCGCTGTATAGTACAATTAGGATTAATCAATATCATTGTAAACCAATAACAGAATTAATGTAAAACCTGTCAACTTTTTTCAGGACGCCTCAAGTTATTTTAGGACGCCTCAAGAAAATGCGATTGTGTCGCTAAGAAACACGTCTGTGTCATGGGAAAATGCATTTGTATCACTAAAAAATGTGTTTGTGTCAACAGAAAACGCAATTGCGTCACAAGAAAGTGTGATTGTATCGCTTGGAAACGTGATTGTACCACTGAGAAATGTATTTGCGCCACTTTAAAAAGCGTTTGTATCGGAGGAAAACGGATCTGTGTCAGCACATTTAAGTAAACCAATGACCCGATAAGAAGTCTTTGAAAGTGAAAGAAGCTGTCCTTCTGACAGCTTCTTTATCGTTGTTGCGATTTAAAATTTGCAAACCCCTCCCAAGTCTGGCCGATAGTAGCTCACAGTGACCCGCCTGGCAAGGGTTATTCTTATCTGTTTACCATTAACTTTAATACCTGGTCTTCTACTTTGATCAAGTACAGACCCACTTTCAAATCCCCAATGTTTATGGGTCTGTTGGTTGCAGCTCTCTTAACCATTGTGCCATCCAGGTCATAAACTTCTAATTCAATATCGCCAGTTGAAGATATCTCAAACTGCTCCGAAGTTGGATTAGGATAGACTATTAGTTTTTCCGCGATCGAATGGTTTACACTAAGCACACTATTAACTGTAACAGTAATGATTTCGGAAACAGATAATGTACCGTCCGATACGGAGACTTCCACCGAGAATGTACCCACTTGTGATGATGTCGGTGTCCAGCTGAAAGCACCGGAAGAAGCATTAATCGTCATACCATTGGATATAGAGGTAGCATCCAAACTGTATGTCAAGTTGTTCAGAGGCAAATCCACGTCGGTGGCAGAAGCCACAAAAGTCAATTCGACTCCCTCA
Organism: Reichenbachiella sp.; assembly: GCF_039944555.1. Classification (GTDB taxonomy): domain Bacteria; phylum Bacteroidota; class Bacteroidia; order Cytophagales; family Cyclobacteriaceae; genus Reichenbachiella. The sequence continues at coordinate 147,968 of NZ_JBDUYN010000006.1, forward strand.
TCTGTATTCTGATCTCCGATAGATGCCAAAACAGGAGCTACATTCACTTCCGAAACGGTTATGCTAATAGTCTCATTTGTTTCAAGCACGCCATCATTCACTGTAACAGTTACGCTGTAAGTTCCATTTTGTAACTCGTCAGGTGTCCAGTTGAAAGCACCGGAAGAAGCATCAATGGTCATTCCGTTTGAAACCGACGTAGCATCCAGGCTGTAAGTCAACGCATTGACAGGTAAATCAACATCAGACGCAATTGCCGTAAATGTCAGCTCAACACCTTCGGATGTGACGTGGTCTCCAATCGATGCGAGCACGGGAGCTTTATTCACTTCCGAAATGGTAATCGAAATGGTTTCACTGGCTTCCAAAGTTCCATCGCTAACAGTTATAGTCGCTGAATGACTTCCATCTTGATCTTCAGCAGGTGTCCATCTGAAAGCTCCTGAGAGTGCATCAATACTCATCCCATTGGCAACAGAAGTCGCATCAATACTATAGGTAAGTGAAGACCCGGTATCTACATCCGATCCGCCAGCGGTAAATGAAAGTGCAACTAATTCATCACCAGATTGATTTCCTATTGCACTCAATACCGGCTCTTCATTTACATCCGTCAAGTTGATTGTAAGATTCTCTGATGTGGTATTCGATGGTGTTCCACTATCAGTTGCATCTACAGTCAGATTAAATGATGGGTTCGTTTCAAAATCCAAGGCTGATGCATTACTAATTGTAATCATTCCTGAGTTGTTAATACTGAATGCGTTGCCCGTATTCCCTGAGGCAATTGAATAGCTCAATGTTTGCAAAACATCATCATCTGTTGCAGAAACTATAGCTACTGTGCCAGAAGTCGTATTTTCATTCACAGCATTTACTGATGAAGAAACCGAAGGGGCAAATTCATTTATGTCGTTCAATGAAATAGTCACTGTTTCAGTTGTTTGAAGATTTCCAAGTCCATTATCTGTGGTCTTCACTTGAAGAGTGAATTGCTGAACCGTCTCATAATCTAATTCGGAGGACTTATTGATAGTAAGCTGATGACTTACTGCATCGAATGCAAACGCCCCACTCTCGTTTCCAGAAACGATCTCAAAAGATTTGATACCACTGGCATCGCTAGAGGACAACGTAGCTATCAACGTACCGTCTCCAGTGTTTTCATCAACGTTGAATGTGGTCACATCCAAAGCGGGGAATTCATTACCATAGACGTTAATCGTAAACGTACCAGTAGGTGAAAAATCAGCATCCGCTGCCTGAACGGTTAGCGTATGTGTTGGTTTCGTTGCAGGGTTGAGCAAAGAGCCGCTTGCAATTGCGATTTCCCCGGTAGTGGCATTAATAGCAAAAATACCATCCTCATTACCTGTTGTAATGGTGTAGTTCAGCGCATCGTTTTCAGGATCACTTGCTGTTACCGAGCCAACAGAAAGTCCATTGGCACTTTGATAACTAATACCAAAGGTAGTATTACTAACTACAGGTGTTTCGTTGACATCGTTTAAATTGATTGATACTGTTTCAAAACCTGACAGATTACCCGCACCGTCATCTTGCGCCTTAATCGTCAAATTAAATACGGGGTTAACCTCAAAATTCAATATTGCCACATTAGCTACCTGAATTTCTCCTGCTGGAGTAATCATAAAACCTCCCAAACCATTTCCATCAGCTATAGTGAAGGTGATGTTATCATTTTCTGCATCAGTGGCCTGCACCGTTCCAACAGTAGTACCATTCGCTGAGTTCTCATCAATTGCGAGGCTAGCTGCCACTATCACGGGTACATTGTTTACAAAGGCCGAAACAGTCATGGTATTTGATCCGGTCTGAACAGGTGATCCATTGTCCGAAACCTCAATAGTCAAAGTGTAGGAATTTGCTCCTCCGGCGGATAATGCCGCGGCATCGGCTATCGATAGTTCTCCTGATATTGCATCAATTTGAAAAATTGAATTCGTATTCCCTGAACTAATTGAAAAGGTGTGACTTTGACCGGTATCTTGATCGGTAAATGTAACTGTAGAAACAATTTCTCCCGCGCTCATCGATGTCCCGATGGTGGCAGTTCCAGCATTTACAACTGATACTTCATTGATATCATTCAAATTAATGGTAATGATAGCAGTACTACTCAAAGTCAATGTACCTGTACCTGTCACTTCCACTTCTAAAGCAAAGAATGGGTTAGTTTCAAAATCCAATTGATTGACATCATTAACCGTGATGATGCCTGAACCGTCAATGGTAAAAGCATTGCCTGTGTTGCCACTTTTAATGTTGAATGAAAGCGGATCTCCATCACCGTCTGAGGCCGTCACTGTCAATACCTCAGTAGTGTTAGCTGTATTCTCATCCAATGCTACGGTCTCAGCGGTGATCGTTGGAGAAGCATTGTCAATAATATTTATGGTCGTCGTACCAGTGGAAGAAATAGTTCCGGGCCCCTGGTCGGCAGCAAGAATTGTCAAAGTAAATGTCGCAGTAGCTGAAGTGGACAGTGCATTGGCATCAACCACTGTAATTTTACCTGAGGCATCAATTGCAAAGATTCCTTCATCATTTCCTGCAGATATAGACAATAGCTGACTGTGATTCTCTGCGTCTGTTACTGTTACAGTTTCGACCAGGTCACCATCCGTACTATATCTACTTAGATCTTTGGTTGACGTACTTACCGTAGCTGCCGTATTTGGGCCGTCATTGACCAAAACGGTAAAGGTCCCTTCATCTGCTACCTTATTCCAAAACTGAATGACATAATCAGTATTGGGAGTTACCGATACTTGTTTAGTACCTGTAGATCCACATATGCTCATTTCGGTTGCTCCACAACCTGCATACATTTCGAAACTTAGCGAACCCGCACCAACCAACGCCGTTGTAACATCTACGCGTGTATTCGGTCCTGAATTGAATGTGTACCATACATCATTGATATTCGCATACTCATCGCAATTTACCACCCCGGAATAGTTTGTTGCATCTTTATTCGTCCCGGTAGTTGCTGTACCTGTACTCGCCGCAAAAACAGTTAATGCTTCAGCTTGGGCACAATTGTCGTTGGCTGGTGGCGCTGGGGTAGGCGTACTGGATGTTGTCAAATCAAAATCACCGGCATCCGAGCTATAACCGTCAATCAAAATATAATAATCAACACCTAATGTTGAATTAAACTTGGTTTCTGCTTGGTAGCCAGAAGAACCACAGGTATTGTCAATTCCGGCATCTTCATTTCCTCCCAGACATGTCAGTCCACTCACACAAGATCCTGTATAAATACTCAAACTGGTGTCGTCAAAGCCGTATTTGCTACCGCTGCATGTACTTACCTTGATAGTCTCCCCATTTCCGACAATATGATACCAAACACCAACACTTCCATCACTCGAGCTCGTATCATTTCCTCCGCAACTTGCGGCTATGTTTTCGTCATTTGTCGCATCATTTGTGCTTCCTGCAGTTACTGTTCCAACTCCCACGGTAATGGCATTGGTGCAAAAATCGTTTGGAGAAATGTTGTTTAGATTGATTGTAATTGTAGCTGTGCCAGACTGATTGATAGGTGAATCGTCTGTTACCGTCACAACCAGTTCAAAGGTTGGGTTGGTTTCAAAATCAACTGCTGCCCTATTGGTTACTGTAATTTCACCAGTATTGCTAATACCAAAAGCACCATCTGTATTGCCAGTTGTTATCGCAAAGCTCAAATTATCTCCATCTGCATCGCTAGCTACTACAGTACCTACAGAAGTCCCATTATCACTACCTGTGCCTTGTACGGTGTATTCAGCAATTGCAAACGTAGCGTTATCGACTACAGGTGCATTGGGTTGTGCTACTACTACCACCGTCCTAACAACCTCTGGAGCGGCTTGTCCTGCTTGATCCATCACATTGTAAGTCACAGTATAACTACCTAGCACAGCAGTATTGACTGAATTGACCGTAACAATATTGGCTGTGATATCACCATCGGATGGATCTGAAGCCGTAGCCCCTGCATCCACATAATTATCATTTATAACCACATTAGTCGTAGCATCGCCTAATAAGGTAATCACAGGTGGAGAGTTCACAATAGTTGCCTGTCCCTGTACAGCGTCTGACTGGAAATCATAATTTGTAGAAGAGGCAGTGCCAACATCTACTGTCAAGCCATATGATGAACCAACAGATGTATAGTCTATACCGGGAGCGGAAACAGCTATTGTGTTCAAATCAGCAATCCCTACAAGCGAACTGATATCGGTCGCTCCGTCTGTACCATCCCCATTGACAAATCCACGGTATTCAAATGTAGCAGTTGGCAATACTCCTGTATTGTAGTCTGCAGTCAATGATTGCGCCCTTACGTCTAAGGTAACCTTGTCAATTGTATAAATGCCTGTTGCTTCGGTGGCTGAATAATTTATTTCCGCTGCATCAAGATTCACTCGTACGTCATACACTCCAGCGTTCGCAGGAACTGTAGATACGAAGGTGTTGGCTCCTTGCACACTGTATTCTGTTGCTAAAACGAGTGTCGGGTTACTATCTATATCATTGGCAGTAGGAGAAATTCCCTGACCTGCGCCCGAATAAACAGGATTAGTTCCCGGTAAATTAAGATTAATAGTTGTCGACAATGGCATGATTGTCAATTTACCAGTTGCTTCGGCAGCAGCATAGTTGGGTTCGCTGTCCAGGTTTGCCCTTACATCATACGTTCCTGCATTCACTGGAAGGGTTGTCGAAAATGTATTAGCTCCCTCCACACTGTATTCCGTCAAAATAGCTAAAGTTGGGTCACTGCTCGCGTCATTGGCCGTCGGTGTTACCCCAATTCCCGTTCCGGTATATTCCGAATCAGAACCAGGTAGGTTTAAGGCAATCGATGTAGCAAAGGGCAGAACAGTCAGGCTTTGACTCGTCTCTGCCTTTCTATGGCTGGCACCGCCGTCCTGAACAGCTGTGATTGTTGTAGTTCCTGCACCTACAATGGTGACTGTAGAGCCTAAAACTGTAGCCACTGCAGTATTAGAACTACTATAAGAGGTCATTGGGAGTCCGGAAGAAGCTGTAGCCGAAAGGGCAAAATCAGAATTTCCAAAATTCTTATCAGCCAGCGCATCAAATGTAATGACTTGATCCTCATAGGGTGTTGCAATTCTATTGTGCCCTGAGCTGACAAAGTTTCCGGCTGCTCCGGTCAAAGCAAAACCAACTAAATCTCCATCATTTCCATTTAGACTTCTGTCCTTAATAGTGGTAAGTGCCGTATTGTCTCCTCCTATGACTCCTTCATTAAAATCGTAATACAGGACTAATCCGGTTTCACTACCTTTCAATTCAGCATCCTTTGTGGCGATGATCTCTGCTTCTGTTCTCGCAATATTCCAGAACCTCACTTCGTCCATACTTCCGTCAAAAGCATAAGGGTCAGTACCTGAAATTCCGATTTTTAGCACATTGTTATTTGGTGTAAGGCTTCCGGCCGCTGCTGTCTGAGAAGACACCTCAACGCCGTCAATATAAATAGCAGTCTTTGTACCATCAAAAGTCACCGCCACATGGTACCACGCATCTGCTGCCAAAGTTCCGGACCAATTATAATCCGTTATGCCTGTTCCAAAACCATCATGATAAAATCGTAATGTTCCATCCGGCGCGTATACCATCAGCCCATAAGATTCTGTGTATCGCGATTTGGCAAATAAGCTTCTCCATCCATAGCCAGCATTTGAAACCGTTATTTGATCAAAATTCACCCAGGCTTCGTAGGTAAAGGCATTGGTAAAATCTAAGCTGGCGTCATCAGGAACGGAGATATAATCGTAGCTCCCAATCTGCCCGTCCAAATGTAACCCTGGTTCGGAAGTTAAACCTACTTCAACCGTTCTTGTAACCTCCACAGCCACATTTCCAGATCCGTCAGTTACGTTGTATCTGACGGTATAAGAACCGGAAGTATTTACATCCACCGGGTTGGTAGTCACAACGCTTGCCGTGAGATCACCATCTACTAAATCAGAAGCGGTAGCTCCAGGATCTGTATAAGTTCCTCCCAAAATAACCGTTTCGGTTGCACTTCCAATTAATGTAATAACAGGTGGTGAATCCACTATTGTGGCTTGTCCTTGCGTAGCATCAATCACCAGGTTGTAATTTGTAGTGCTCGCTGTACCCAAATCAGGGACAAGATCGTAGCTGTTGCCGGCAGTTGTATAATCAATTCCCGGAGCTGTCGCTGAGAGCGTATTCAAATCAGCGACTCCAACAAGCCCACTGATATCCGTATCGCCATCCGTTCCGTCGGAATTTACAAAACCACGATATTCAAAGGTTATTGCGGGAAGCGAACCGGCATTTTTTTCTACATCCAAAGATTGGGCTCTGACCGAGAGGTCTGCCTGATCAACGGTCAAACTTTGTACGACAGGGTCCGCTGCGGCATAGCTGGCATCTCCTGCCTGATTGGCGGTGATATTTACAGAACCGGTACTAATTATTGTCACCTCTCCCGAGGAGCTGACTGTAGCAACTGACGCATCGTCTCCTGCAAAGGTGACGGGATTACCTGTGTCACCACCAGTTGCACCTACGGTAAAAGTGGCATCTCCATAGGTCTTATTTGCCAGTGCATTGAAAGTGATCGTTTGGGTGCCTTTTACTGTAAGGCTTTGAACCACATCTGCTGCTGCTATGTAACTGCCATTTCCAGCCTGAGAAGCCGTGATATTGGTAACTCCTGCACCCACTATTGTAACTGTACTTCCACTGACCGTCGCCACTGAGGAGTTTGAGCTTGCATACGTGACATCATTACCCGAAGCTCCACCAGTAGCCGCAAGATCAAAATCCACACCACCCGCAACCCTATCTTCCAAAGCTCCGAAGGTTATGGATTGGAAGCCTATCGTTGCAGACGGGCCTACAGCCGCTGCTGGTCCATCGGCCGTGGCATTATCGGCAGTTCCTACCGATAAGCTTATACCAATATTTCCTGTAGAACCCGAAATACTGGATAATGTAACAGTCCGAGTTGTTGAGCCTGTCCCTGATACGGTAGCTGTTGCTGTTCCATCTCCACTCGCATTGACTGTCACGTCCGCGTCGGATATAGTGATGCTGTTTGCATTACTATAGGTCACCGTGTAGGTGATGTCTGTGCCATCATATACAGGTGCACCAATTACAGCACTTGCATTTACAATATTGTCACAAACATTTCCAACGCCATCCAGATCTGCATCTGCCTGATCCGCATTCACAGTCAAACGACAATTATCTGCAGCATCCAGGATGCCATCACCATCATCATCAGTATCCACACTATTGATCATGCCATCTCCATCAGAATCGATATCCTGGAATCGGATCTTTGAAAGGCCGGCAAAACCACCCCCTCCGTGATTACTGTTGATCGTGATTTTGATATAACGCACATCCCCAAGGCTACTAAAACTCACAAGTTGCGCTGCAACGGGGTTGACACCATCAGCCGCGGCTAAGTTATAATCCCCTATGCTAATGAAATTCGTGGGATCATCTACAGAGGCATACTCCATGGTAAAAGCGTTAATTCCCGGAGTAAAGGTTGAAAAGTTATTTTGGTTGTAGTTCCAAAAGTACGCTCCATCCATGTCCGCACCCTGAGCTCCCATATCATAGGTAAGTGTGATGGGTAAACCATCATTGGCGGATAACCACATGCCTGCTCCATTGGGAACGGCTGCATGCCTCCTGAGTCGGGTAAGTCCGCCGGTCCCTGCTCCGGCCGCATTTAGGTTGGATGATCCTATGGTTTGGGTAGGCGGGTAGGCTGCATTAAACTGCGAACTTGCCGTGGCACCAACAGGTACAATACTTTTCTCCATAGGTACAGAACTTGCATCTAGTGGATTTGTCCCTAATTCAATTTCAAACTCATCATAAATCCCATCGTTGTCATCATCTACATCACAAACATTGCCACCGTCAGCTGAACCATCTGTATTCAACTGGTCTGCATTCGCAGTTAGCGGACAGTTGTCCGTGGCATCGTCCACTCCATCACCGTCATCATCGCTATCTTCACTATTCTTACATCCATCTCCATCTAAGTCTGGATCGGAAGCGTCCGGCACACCAGTTATACCATTTGGACAGCTATCTACACTATCAAAGACCCCATCACCATCTGCATCGGCGAACGCAAACGTCTGAGAAGGACCAATAGCAACAGCTGGGCCATTAGCGGTTGCATTATCAGCAGTACCTGCCGCTATGCTGATTCCAAATGTTCCATTGGTCCCGCCGATGCTTGTTAAAGTCACGGTGCGAGTTGTCGGGCCACTACCAGAAACAACTGCTGTAGCACTTGCATCTCCTGTAGTATTTACCGTAATATCTCCATCTGCAAGTGTAATGCTGGCGGCATTACTGTAGGTGATCGTATAGGTAACGTCTTCTCCTTCTGTTGTTGAAGCACTCGGTGCACTTATAGCCAGACTCGCATTGACTATGTTATCACAAGCATCTCCAATGCCATCTAAATCCGAGTCAGTGTCAGCCGGGTCAGGACCTCCATCAGTTACTGGCCACCCCGAAGCTATCAATGCTGCTCGTCCTGTATCATCGCAATAGTATACATTAGCAGCGCTGAATGGTATTCTTGGCGGATTAAAAGCTAGCGTTTGACTACTCCAACCTAGTAGTGTAGCATCATAGTTGGTCACTGACATACCACTATTTGCCAGCATACCTGGTGCCTCCCAGGTTCTTACCATGTTCCAGGCACCCAGGTTTTGATTGAAGCTTGTAGCTCCATTGAACATGTTGTTGAAAGCCAAGAAACCTCCACTTGATATTGTCCAGGAGCTAATATTTTGATTAAAACTGGTGGCCCCTTGAAACATACCAGAAAAAAGAGTGACGCTAGACACCGTCCAACCACTGATATTTTCATTGTAGCTCGTTGCCCCGTTGAACATATTTCTGGTAATAACAGCACCGGACATATCCCAATTCGACAAGCCGCCGGTTAACGAGGTACAACCCATGAATGCCTCTGCGTATTGATTATTATCAGCGGTTAAATCAGGTGCGTCCGTTGCGCTGATATCAAGATTGGCACAACCAAAGAAGGAATTGTTAAAGGTCGCCCATTTTATATTTCCCCATTGGCTGATGTCTGTTATCTTCAATCTATCTCCACCATTGGAAAAAGACATATGCATCGCATCACTTGTAGTAGCTGTGATACGAATCGTATACGTGCCGGCAGAAACAAAGTCATGCGTTACACTTCCAGTAATTCCAGTTTCATCAGGAGTTCCGTCGTTATTCCAATCTACGCTGTAGCTTCCGCTGGAAACTACCATTGGAATCGTAATTTCCGTGTCAGAGGAGGTTCCGGTATTATCTGTTTTCCAAGTCGAGATAAATTCATTTTGAGCAAAGCCCGAAAACGACATAAATAAGAATAGCAGGCAGTAGAGATTTCCTTTCTTCATAGCTTAATAGTTTTGTAGTTTCAATCTTCATACAGGGATCACCTGAGTTACCCTATTTTTTATTTTCAATTGTCGAATTTTCTGACTGACGCTGGTCTGAAAAACAGGTGCTCAGTAAATTCATTATTGAAAGCAACAAAGCTATTTGGCATGAATAGGACTTAAAAAAGGGCTGCATAGACAAAACATCACCATGTTGTGACAAGGCATAGACAAAGTATCACAGTAGTATGAATAGGTAGGAAATGTTCCTATGAAATAGGAAATTCAACTAAGACCGGCGGGCAGATATTTCATGGTTTCAACTATTTCTATAATTTTGGGCATTAAAGCCTATGAGAACCTAATTGATGTCCGACAAAAAGCGATCTGTCTGCGAGAAGAAAAATTTTGATTTTATTTTCAACGAAAACTTCGAAGCTGCCAGAAACTACCTGTACTATAAATGTGGCGATTTGCAATTGGCTGAAGATCTCGCCCAAGATGCCTTTATTAAGTTGTGGAATCACTGCAAAAAAGTAATTTTCGAAACGGCCAAGCAATACGTTTTCAAGATTTGTAACAACGCTTTCCTCAATGAGCTGGCCCATCAGAAAGTAGTCCTAAGGCATCAATCGACTATGCACGATCATAGCAATCAGGAAAGCCCTGAATTCATTCTTGAAGAGGAGGAATTCAAAGTAAAACTGGAGCATGCGATTAATCAATTGAGCGAAAAAGAACGAGAAGTTTTTCTACTCAGTCGCATTGATAAAAAATCCTATAAGGAAATAGCTGAAATTGCCAACGTAACGGTAAAAGCAGTCGAAAGAAGAATGAGTCTGGCATTTATCAAGCTCAGAGAGCTGCTTGGTGGTCATATTAAGATATGATTATTAATAGGGTATATTCATTATCAACTGTATGAAAGTAAAGCAAGTATTAATTAAGTAGGAATTCAGACCTGACGAATCATGGAAAAGTATCAATCAGACGAGACATTTTTAGCGCGATGGGCGGCAGGTGAACTAAGCCCTGAGGAACTGGCTGAATTTGAGCAGTCTGAAGCTTTCAAGGACTTTGAACGCATCAATCAGGAGTCCCAGAAGTTTAGCGCTCCTCCAATTAATAAAGAAAATTCTCTGATCGAAGTCAATGAGAAAATCGTTTTTGATAAAAAGAGGAGAACCTTGGCTCGGTGGGCCATTGCCGCATCGGTGTCTGTCTTAGTGACAGCCTCTACACTGCTTTTCTCATCTAAAACGTATACGACGTCTTACGGCGAGCAGCTTTCAATTGTGTTGCCTGATGGCTCCAAGGTTCGATTGAATGCAGAATCAAAGCTAAGTCATAAGCGATTCTTTTGGTTGAACGACAAAAAGGTTAATCTGGAGGGAGAAGGCTTTTTTATTGTTGAGAAAGGGGATGGCTTTCGTGTAGCTACTTCATATGGGATCACATCAGTCCTAGGCACAAAATTCAACATTCGTGCAAGACCTAAACGTTTTACAGTGGATTGCTTTGAAGGAAAGGTGGAATACGTAGGACCTTCAGTTTCGGATCATTATATTCTTGAAGCAGGCACAGGACTCCAAATATCAGATGGAAAAGTTGAAGGAACGAATCCCGATATTGGCCTCCCAAGCTGGATGAACGGTATAAGCATTTTTAAAGATGCCACTTTATCAGAAGTGATTGACGAAATACAAATTCAATATGGTGTAGCGTTTGAAACGAATAACAAAAATTTATCTGGGTTGTTTTCCGGAAGCTTCATTCACAGCGATCTGGACAAAGCACTACGATCTACCCTTGTGCCCATGGGAATAAATTATCAATTGGATGCCGCGGAATGGGTCGTTAGATTACAATAGACTTACTTTAACCAGCTTCGAATGAAACGAGTTTTACTCTTTTTTTTGCTTTTTACAATTTCGAAATACGCATATTCTCAACAGCTCCTCTCCGGGTCTTATAAGGATAAAGAATTACAACTTGTACTATCCGACATAGAGTCCAAAACTGATATCATTTTTTCTTATTCGAAAGAACTCATTGGTTCAATGAAAATAACCTTAAACTATAAGGAAGTGACTATTGATGAACTCGTGAAAGTGATCTCTTACGAAACAGGGTTGCAATTGGAACAACTTTCCAGCCAACAGATCATTATTACCCAAAATAAGCAGATTTGTGGACGCATCTACGACGCAGAAACGAAAGAGCCCTTGACTTTGGCCACGGTCATTAGCAGTACCGAACAGGCCGTTACTACTGACTCTACCGGCTACTTTAGTTTTGAATCCACGAGCTCAACTGATGTTAGTCTTCGGGTCAAGTATATTGGATACGGTGATCAAACCATCAGTATTCCTTTAGGAGCGCGCTGCAGAGATATTTATTTGGATCCTAGTCCGGAATCTCTGGATGAAGTCATCATTCTAGGCTATGTCACCACGGGTATTGACAAATACGAGGATGGCTCTGTTTCAATAGATACTGACAAATTAGGCATTCTACCGGGACTGGTCACCCCTGATATTGCGCAAAGTATTCAGCTCATTCCAGGTATTACTAGTCTGGATGAGTCCGCCACAGGAATACAAATCCGTGGTGGAGCCCCTGATCAAAATCTTATATTTTTGGACAATATTAAGCTGTACAACACAGGCTATTTCTATGGTATGTTCTCGGCTTTCAATCCCTACGCCACGCAAAAGGCCAAAATATTCAAATCGGGAGCGAGTCCAGCCTATGGGGACCGCGTAGCTGGTGTGATAGATATTTCTACAGGTAATGAGATACCGAAAAAAGCTCAGGGCGGTTTTGGAATTGACGGATTGAGCGTAGATGGCTTTTTCAAAGCTCCGGTTTCGGACAAAGTGGCCGTTTACTTGTTTGCCAGAAGGTCTTACGCTGATGTTTGGAAATCTCCTACTTACGACGGATATGCCACGAAGATCTTCAAAAATAGTGGCGTGGTAACTAATGCCAATAATGAGGTTATTGAAATAATCAGCGATGACGAATTCGATATAAATACAAGTTCTAATAGCTTTTATTACCACGACATTAACGCTAAGGTGCTGGTCAAACCATCTGACACCGATCAAATAGCCATCAGTGGCCTATTAACCAGGAATCGTCTGGATTTTTCATTTGAAAATGGTGGCGAAATACGTGATGATGACTTGCTTACACAAAATAAGGGGCTAAGTGTTCATTGGAGAAAACAAGGCTCCGATCTGTGGAGACATGACCTTAAGGCCTATTTTTCTGAGTACACCTCCGACTATCTCAATGTGGAGATCGTGGACAACATGCTTGAGGAATCTAATACCAGGAATAATGAGATTTCTGATTTTGGTATCGATTATAACCTCACCCATTATTTCCCAAACGGTCATATTGCGGCTGTGGGTTATCAATACACCAACGCCGATGTACTGATCAATATAGCTAAAAGCGAACCGCTAGAACCGGATAATTTAGAAGACAATTTTGAAAGCAAAGAACAAAAACTTAATACTTCTCATGCCTTGTATGCAGAATACAAGCATTCCTTTGGTAATTCGGGCTTGTTAAGTATCGGTATTCGGGGCGTACAATATTCGTCTTTGGGGCAATTTTATGGAGAACCTCGATTGAACCTTGAGTATCCACTTTCGCAAGCTGTAAGACTAAAAGCCTCTGCCGAAAGAAGATATCAGCCCATCAGTCAATTAGTAGAATTTAACCAAACGGAACTGAGGCTCGAAAACAACCTTTGGACACTTTCTGATGACGAACAGTTCCCTATCCTAAGCAGCACTCAGTTCTCTGCAGGCCTTTTGGTTGATTACAACGGCTGGACCATCGATACTGACAGCTATTTTAAAAAAATAAACGGACTCACTTCTTACACCAATGGATTTAGCAACCCCATCATCGAGTTATCAGAGGGGACAAGCGATATATTAGGAGTAGATATTTTGATCAAAAAGAAAATAGAAAACTATCGCATCTGGGCTGGATATACTTACAATGATATTGTCTATCAATTTGATGCACTACGATCCGATGCATTTCCTGGTAACAATGACATCACCCATAATTTCAGAATATCCAATACTTATCAATTAAACAATTGGCAATTTTCATTGGGGTGGTCCTACAGAACTGGAGAACCACTTACGCCTATTGCTAGTTATGATAGTAACACCGCTTTTGCCACATTCGGCGATGTAAACAGTAGCCGATTGGAAGACTTTCATCGACTGGATGTCTCAATAATATATGACTTCAATTTCTCTAAGGAGGGCAAATGGAGGGGGCGATTTGGGCTATCCGTGTTAAATCTTTATGACCGCAAAATTCCACTTTCTATGATTTATAGAGCGGAAGATGAAGGCGAAGGTGGAATTGAACTTAAGCAGGTGGTCCAAAGACATTCGCTGGGTATCACTCCTAATGCTGTTTTTCGGGTGTTTTTTTAATTCTACTAAGTCCACACCATCTGAGTATGTCACTCCCAGAGGGAGTCTTCGGTTTTTCTTGAGCTATTTTCTTTGCAGGAAGATTCCCTTCGGGAATGACTTGGGGAACGAACATTAAAAATTTACAGTCACTCCCGACGAAGGGAGTCTTCAGTTTACAACAACCTGTTTCCTTTCAAGGAAGATTCCCTGCGGGAATGACTTAAAAAAACGAACATTAAAATTTATGGTCACTCCCGGAGGGAATCTTCCTGCAAAGAAAAGTGAGCTAGATTCTTAGAAGGTTCCTTGCTGAAATGACTTTAGCAATGATAACCAGCTAAGTAAAAAAAACGGCAAGGATCTACACCCCTGCCGCTCCACCTAAATTATTATTACTAAAATTGCTAAGTCCTAAAACAGGCAGCCCCCCAAGGGTCCACCGCTAAACAGCCAGTGTCTTGTTACTTCGCAACAAAGACAAAATCACTGTCCTTTTCATTTTGACCAAACTCTCCGGTTCGTGGTAGCGTCTTCAATCGTTGCATGACTGGATAAATTTCATGTAAAGTGATAATTCTGTCTTCACCTCCTCTTGATTTTAATATCTCAATGAATCGCTGTGCAAAGGGTGAGTGCTGGCCAGGAATACCGTCCGAAACATATTCTTTACCTCCTGAGGTCAGGTACCTTCTGGTCTTTTTTGACAGTTTTCTTACCAAGAGCTCAGCATCATCCAAGTCTTCATACACAGTAGACCTGCTTCTGGCAATCACGGGATCAAAAGTTCCGCTAAAACATACATCCATGACTAGCAATATATGGTCGCATGGTATATTATTTATGATATTACGCAGCACACTGTGAGGTATATAGGTCGTTTTTGCTTCGTCTTTTTCAAGACTACTTTTTGTCACAATATATCCTTCACCGAAGGACTCATCAAAATGCCCATGACCGGCTATGAAAATCATTAGCTGGTCTTGCGGCTTATATTTTTTTTGAGTGTACTCCTTGATTTTTACTAAAAACTCATCCTGTAAAGGATTGGTCAATACCTCTGTCTCAAAATTGAAGTTCTCAGAGAGTATTCCTGATATCGTTTCTACGTCATATACCGGATTAACCAGATCTGACCAATGATCATATTTATCCGTACCTATAAAAAGGGCATAGTCCTTCCTATTGATATCTATCGCTTTTGAAATAGCGTCATGACCAATCAATACATTTCTGTAGTCAACCACTGTCCCGCCTTCTGCATTGGTCACGACCAGGCTTATCACATTTTCTCCATCCATCAACCTCATATCCTTTTCTAACCTATACTTCAAGGTATTCTCGGGCAATTCGATAGACTTGGTCGCCAATGCCATACCTCCTCGCTGCTTGCCCAAGGTTAGTTTAACCTCAGTCAAAGGCGTTTTGGACTCAATTGATGCTGCAAAATTTGCTTTGTTTTCCTGTGCATTGGTATATTCCCTGGTAGGGTGCTCCCAGGTAATCACAGGCAGAGTGATTCCATGTTCATTAGTCGATTGTTCAAAGTCCAACCTGATCGCGTTTGTCTGATCAGATACGATCTGTGTTTGGCCTACAGTTGCTATGGAGGCCAACACAACAGTTATCGAAAAGTTTACTAAAATATTTTTCATGTGTGTATATTCTATTCTTTATTCAATTTCATTATGGGATCATTATTTCAGTACGATCCGTTTCGTTTGCACATTGATATCTGATTGGCTGAACAGGCTCATTTTTACAAAATACAAACCTGATTTCAGGCCAATGGGTCTTTCTACCTCAATGTTATGTGTGCCAGCCAGTATCTCCTTTTGCTCTCCGGCCCAAACGACTCTTCCATTGATGTCCAATAAGTTGATCTGTATGGATTGCTCTCCATTACTCTTCGGAATGTGCAATGGTAAGGTGAATGCATGCTCAAACGGATTTGGATAAGGATTGAGCAGTGCTACCTGGTCGAAATCAAATGTTTTACTTGGATCAGTACTGTATAGAATTTTGAACCTGGCAGTTTCACTTAATTCAAACTGATAAGAAGATTGCTCTGTCATATCAATTACAATACCTTTTTGCACATCATAAAGTTTAAGGTTCGTCACCTGAGATTCATACTCATCCCACTCCAAAGTAGAGGATCCATTGCTGCTGGATGAGACGTCAAATTCCCAAACTTTTGAATCCATTGACATGGTTACGTCCTTGTTGTATTTTTCGAATTTTTCTCCCGGATGAAGAAAAGCCATCTCCAAATACTCTAACCATTTTGGGAGCACAACTTCATCATATTTATCAAGCGCTGTGCTGGCACCGCTATCCATTCCGATGCCTCCTTTTCTAAAGTCTCCTTTTTGTTTGAGCGTGATGGGCAGAAACCACTCCGCCTCGTCCACTTGATCTCGCACTCTTCCACCACCGAAAGAGATGGAGGCATCCGTATAGCTGACATTTAGTATGATATCTTGTGAAGAAAAGACGAATGCCCCTTCCAATGTTTTTAAAACATCGCTTTCCGGCCATGTTTCCGGGTCTTCAGGATTCAGAACCCTTAACGGACCAACAATATCATTAGCACTATTGTTGGATCGCACGGATGTCCAATTAATATTCAAGTTGTACGGGTTCCCTACCAGGTTCCATCCTTGTTTCAACTCAAGAGGGAATGGATCTTGCAAATTGATATTTGCACGCTCGATCGTAATCTGTCTTTCCTTGGATGAGATAAAGAAGTAGCCCTGTCCCAATTCGATAGTAGATGATGCATCCAAATTGACTAGCTCACCGTTAGTGCCACTGGTCGCATCCCATTTTATGATTCGGTACTCCCTGTTGATCTGATCTCCATTGTATTCATTAAAAATGGCATCCACTCTTTTGGCTGTAGGGTCGTTGAAAGCAAATGGAATCGAAATGATCTGATAGCTATCGACCGTTCTTCCAAACTTGGTAACAGACTCAACTTTAGGCGCATTTTCTCCCTCTGCAGGAAAGGCAAGTGCCAGGTTTTTGGGTTCTGAAATACTTTTATTTCCTTCCTGATCAATGGCTTCGAAATAATATTCAATTCCGGCAATCCCCAAGTCATCCCTTCCAACAGAGTCTGTATATAGGCCCTGATCTTCCACTAATACCTTACTAGTAAACTCTGCTTCGTTTAACAGTCTGGAGTATAATCGAACTTCTCCAATTCTAAAGTCAGCGACCTTAGCCGTCAATGCCAAACTATCATAATCAGCTCCAATCAGGAATGTGGTTGGATTAGGTGGAGTAAATTGCTCAAAAACAGGCGGCTCGGTATCAACAAAAGCTTTAACCGTAATTTCAAAACTCCGGGTAATACTGGCTCCTTCATTATCCGTTGCTTTCACAGTAATTGGGACTACAAGATCCACCTCATTGGTAAACTGAACTCCTGCTCCAGTTCTCAGGAAGGTCACCTCATTTCCGTTATTCGGATTTTGTGCTATTTCAAAAGAATCACCCCCCTGAGTCAACTCCAACGCTATATTGGTGTTGTTATCATCCGCGTCTTCATCGGTGGTAGAAAAGATCCCAACTCCAGTGAATTCAGGGTCATATCCTGTAAGATTATAGGCCGATGTTTCCAGAAAAATAGCTGAAGGCACGTCATTGGCATTAGTAACCGTTACTGACAACTGGGACGAAAAGGTTGCTCCCTTAGGGTCGGTAGTCTGAACCCTAACTGAATAGCTCGACTTACTCTCGAAGTCAAAAACTTCGTTGGTCACCAAATTAATTCCATCAATGGCGAAGGAGGCATTATCAGCATCACCTGTACCACCAGCTAATTGGTAGGTAAACGGTCCGGTGGGGTCGTCATCATCCTCGGTGATTAATGTTCCTACGAAAGTACTCACCACTTGATTTTCAGCCACTGATCCTCCATCCAATGTCAACCCATTGGGTGGAATATTTGAAGTGGCAGAAATCACGTTGGATTTCGGTGAATTTCCCGTGGCGTTACTCGAATAAACCGAGTACTTATACAATGTTCCCTGGATCAGAGCACTTCCACTTTGGTCCTGATCTACCAATACATTGGTTGCTGTAGTATTGGTTGTGAAAACCAAATTATCATTTTGATCAAATACTTCAAGTACATATCCTGTGACACCAGTCACTGCACTCCAATTGGCAACAAATGAATTCGTTAGAATGTTTGTTGCTGGCAAGGCCGTTGGAGTAGCTGGTTTGGTGAGAAAAGATGCTCCGGATGAATATGCCGAAGCGGTTCCGTTTGCGTTTTTAGCTCTTATCCGATAATAATAAGTTGTACCGGCTGACAGATCTGCTGGAGAAGCATTCGCTGTTGCCCCTGCCCCAGTATTGATCACCAATGGATCATAACCACTAACCACTGTGCTAAAATCTGGTGCCTCGCTGAGTTGCAATTCATAGGTGGCTGCCGATCCAATCTCAGACCATGAAATGGAAACTGTAGTTTGTTCGACCGAACTTGCGGAAGGAACCGGCACTGAAGGTACTTGAGTAACCGTAACCGCCCAATCCTGAGTAGTGGCCGATCGATTATCCACCGTCCTAACGGTATATGTAGCGGTACTTGAAAAATCGTTAGCTACTTCAGAAGCGGGATTGACATAAACTGCATCGGACGGAAGTCCAATGGTCGGGGTCAAAGCGGTAAGATCTGCTCCCGAGTTCACCTCAATATCTACGGTGAACGCGGTACCATTGATATTGGCAGGTCCTGTTTGCTCCGCAAAAGAAAAGCTTGCGATGTTTAAATCTGTGCTTCCTTGAACATACAATGGAAAATAGCCTCCTGATGCAGATGCTTCCTGCAAGAGATCTAAGTCACCATCCTTGTTAATGTCTATCAGTTCAACGTCCTGACCAGCTATACTACCATCCAATTCTGTCTCCGAATAGGTAAGTGCTGCACTAGACATGTAGACATAAAACCATCCATTTCCAAATCCATCATCTGTAGTCCTGGCAATATCCAAAAACCCATCACCATTGAGGTCTCCCAGTTGTAATTTTTTGTTATTCTGAGGAGTGGAGCCTGCCGCAATAGAGACTTCAGTAGCAAAGGTTCCATCGCCGTTATTTAGGATATAGCCTATAGCATTTGTACTTGCACCCTGATTCAAATCAGCATACACAAAATCATGGTCGCCATCATTATCTAAATCACCTACTTGCACACCTCCTATCTGTGATAAGCCAGTAGTAGTTAGTGTACTGCTCGTGAAAGAACCGGCGCCGTCATTTATCAATAGAAGAATGGATTGATCAAATGTCATGTCATCTTCTCCATAAGTGATCAAATCGATATCACCATCTTCATCCCAGTCAATGGGAACTCCAGAAGCATCGGGAATCGTTGCATTGGACAGACCAAATGTTTCATCACCTCTATTTTTGTAAAGTGATGTACCAGAAATGATGTCTTCGTCAAAATCAGTATCGGCATCGAAAACAATAACCGATGTAGAGGAAGCACTTCCATCAATTATATTTTCCGTAGACCAGGTACCATCTCCATTATTTTTGAACCATCCTAGCCTAGCTCCTCCCGCTATGATATCCGGGTAGCCATTCTTATCTACATCTGATACTTCTAAAATCAAAGTGGTTGTGGTCACAGATCTACCACTGGCCACGGAAACAGTACTGACAATACCTCCATCTTGTATGGTGGCGATCTTCAGTGTTGCTCCGTCATCATAGGCAAAATCCAAATCTCCGTCTGCATCAAAATCGGCGACCTCTAATGAAATAGCCTTAGATATGGCCAGATCAAAATCACTTAGCTTGTAATCAGTGAATACACCTGAAGTTCCGGAAGAAACTACTGTGAAGTTTGGTTCACTGAAATAATTGAGTCCGTTAGAAGAAACGCTTACTTCATTAATACCTAAACTGACTCCTGCCGGTACAGCCACTACCAGCTTATTTGTACTCGCAGAAGTTACGGTAGCACTCACTCCTCCAAACGAGACACTGTTGTCGGCTATAGTGCTGCTAAAGCCTCTTCCATAAATCGAAACTACAGTTCCTTCTTTTCCTGAATTCGGGAAAAGACTGATCGTCGGTGTTGGGTTCACCACCTGGACAGTCCAGGCCTCAGCAATGCTGGTGATTTCGGCGGTAATGGTATATGTAACCGGAGAAGTAAAATCCTGAGGTGTTCCTGAAGTAATACTCGACGTAGCCCCGGAAGAAAGCGTAAAAGTTGGTGATAAATTGGTGACATCTGTACCATCAGGCACAAATAGCGTTACAGTTTTGGAAGCATTATCAACATTTGAAGTAAATAATTCTCCTGATACAGACATAGTGAGTATATCCGTGCCAGTGTTTCCTGAAAGGATTTGAAAATCATCAAAGGCAAACCCCTCCTTCCCATAAGCTCCAGTTGGGGCATTTGAAAACATGATAAATCGAAATTGCACAGAAGCCTGACCTAAAACTTCAGCAGGAAGTTCGTGCGTTGCAGTCACCCACCCCCCTGAATTAAGTGTCCATCCACCAATCATCGCATCGTTGTACCAATTGGTTCCTGACCCACTTGCGTCTAGAATGTTCCAATCAACTCCGTTAATGCTGTACTGGAAACCTACGGCATCATTTAAATCTTCAAAGCCACCGTTAAAAGTTCCCAAATCGCGGTAAATGGCCATTGAGACCAATCCGGAAGTAGAGACGCTGGAAAGGTTATAGGCCTGTGAGGTTAGGTAGATAGCTTCAAATTCCTGAATATTGAAATCTCCAGCTAATCCAATTACCCATGCGTTCCCGCCTACTCCATTGTCATCGTTAATAAGTGTCCCTATAGGGTCTCCCCACTGCCAATATGTACCACCTGAACCGGAAGATCCTGCCCAATTGCTATTAGAAGCATCAAAATTTTCATCTACGACCACCTGACCGTATAGCCCTGTGATGCTCCCGATAAAAAATAGTATAGCTGTTATGTATGTCTTCATCATATTCTAGATTTTAAAATGGAGTGATAGGATCTGGCAATAATGGTACCTCTCCAGGGGCCGATTCGCCCTGTATATTACTGGTCGTAAGGTAAATAGCAGATGCTATGAGCCCAGCAAGACCTACTTTAACAAAAAGCGGAATACGCCTTTTAATGCTAAAATTTGGTGTGAAAACTACGTCTTCTTTATTCTTCTGATCGGTTATTCTAATCTTGTAATCTTTACCTGGCTTAACATCCTTAGGCATTTGCATTTGATATTCACCGACATTAGCAATGTTCGTATAGGTGTGGACAATTTCCCCCTTTTTATCGAACACGTCGAAGGTCAGCACATTACTACCACGACCTGCCGTCCAGGTGACATTATAGTCTTTCCCCCTTTTGATTGAGCTGATATCGGCAAAATTATTCAGGGTAACGAATGGAATATAAATTCTCCCTTTGACTTCAAGAGAAACATCTCCTTTGAACTGCTCTCCGAGTTCATCTTTGGCATGCCAAACTACCCGCTTGTTTCCACCAATCTTTTGATCGATGCCAACATCTCCTTCCACCATTTTCAGTGGTTGAACAAAGTTGTCCTGCGAACTATACAAACTCAGGGTGTATTTATGCTGGAGGTTTTCATCTAAAAGGTCATAGTTGATGATCACATCATCGCCTTTTAACGATACAGAGCTTATTTTTAGATTTTGTCCGTGTATTTGCCCTGATAAGGCTAATAGCACTGACAAGGCGATCAGCAACTTCCATTGCTTTGGTTTTTCTTTTTTTTCCATGGCTTTCTTTAGTTTCTTCTGCTATTACAGGGAATCTTGCAATTACCCTATTTCGTTGATTGAAAATTTTAGTATTATGGTTTAATAGAAAGGCAGTTATGCAAAACTGCAGTGGGTGAAATGAAACCGGAAACAACAGCCATAGACAAAGTATAACAGGTGTGCTATATTGTATAGACAAAGTATCACGCTATACATTACGATGTTGAATTGAGGTTTAAAAAAAGAAATTAGGTTACCTTTAGCTCATTTAAATCCACCTATGAGAAAGAGTAGTATTTTGATTGCCGATGACCAGCCAGATATCGTACGGCTGATTGTAGATCACCTCAATAAGAACGAGTATGAATGGCAGGTTTTTCGTGCTGGTAATGGAAAAGAAGCATTTGAGGTCGCCAAGTTAGAAAAGCCAGATTTGATCTTAATGGACTGGGACATGCCTGAACTCAATGGTTTAGAGGCCACGCGTTCGATTCGAAAACATGAAGATACGGCTGATATTCCTGTAATCATGGCAACCGGAGAAATGACCAGCTCGGAAAATCTTCAAATGGCCCTTGAAGCTGGTGCCTGGGATTATGTGCGCAAGCCGATTGATTTCGTAGAATTGAAGGCACGTATAAATTCTACCCTAAGACTAAAGAGACAGCAAGAAGAAATCAAACAACTACTTTCCAATGAGATCGACCTGAAGAACCGAAAACTCAGTACCACCTCCATGCTGATCGTAGAAAAAAACAGCGTGATTCAACGTTTTCATGACGATCTCAGTGAGCTAGCCAAGCCGATAGAAGATACCGATCGATCTTCGAAAGAGGAATCGCTTTTGACTCACATTAACCAAATTAAAAAGAGGCTTCATCACCATTTAGAACTCGATGACAGCTGGGCCACTTTCAAACTTCATTTTGAAGAGGTACACCCACATTTCTTTCAATCTCTACTAGCAAAGGGTGATGATATTTCGCAAAAGGATCTGAAGCTTTGTGCTTATTTGAAACTCGGTATGGACACGAAGGAAATCGCCAATTTACTCAACGTAACTCCTGCCAGCATCCGTACAGCGATGTATCGGCTCAAAAAGAGATTGGATATCAAAGAAGAAGAAAGTCTGAGAGATTTTTTAATGCAACTTAATTGAGTCGTTCAGCTTCTTTCAGCAGCTCTTCATAGCGTTGACCATTCCCAGTGTAGGCTGCGTCTAATACAGCATCTACCCAATCATTGATAACTCTATCAGAACTGCCTTTCAAAACTTCTAATTCCCTTTCGATTTCACTGATCTGATATAGGTTGAGCGATTTGAGCTTGGGGATGCAAGCAGCTATAGCTTGTTGTTCATCTGCCGACATAGTCAGGTACAATTGTGGCGTCCTGACTTCTGCGGCTTCCATTTCACTTTTGGAAAACAAGTCAAGGTTAAAAGAAAAAGTGGTACCCCTTCCCCTATCAGAAACCAGATCCAATCGGGAGCCATGAGCCTCCACTGCCAGCTTACAGAAGGTAAGTCCCAATCCGGTGGACCCCACTCCTCCGGACATCCGGGGATCGGATTGTCCGAAAGATTCAAAGACCAGCTCCTGATCCTCTTCGGCAATTCCGCTACCTGCATCTACTACAGACAGTTCAGCTTGACCCTCTTTTTCTCTAACAGATACCTTTATTTCGCTGTTGAGCGGAGAGTATTTGATAGCATTGGTCAAAAGGTTGACCAATACCCGTTCCAAAATTTCATGATCAGCGTTCACCTGAAGAGATTGGGTATCAACTGTTATTTTAATATTACTCTGGCCGGCCAGCATTTCTACTTGCTTCCTGGCAGATGTGACCAACGACTCTAAATCTACCATCTTGAGATCCAATGGCATTCGTGCGGCTTCAAACTTCTGCACATCCAGCATATTATTGATGAGCTGGAGCATCTGCCTGGCTGTACGCTGATTCTTATCTACATCCTTATTATTCAAAATAATGCTCAACGGGTTTTTGAGATCATGAGCGATCATGCCGGTCATGGCTTCTTTGAAAGCACCGATCTCTCTCAACGCTATGGCCTGAGATTCCTTGGCCCGGACCTTAGACCTGGCTATGAAAAAGCCAATGGTGATGATAAAGGCAGAAAAACCAACAAAACCCAACATCCGCAAGCGCGATACTTTTTCCTTCTCATTGAGCAATTGGATCTCGGTGTTTTTAGCCATCAATGATCTCTCATTTTCGAATTGAATTGAGTCTTTTTCCTTTTGAAACTCGTATTCGGCTTCCAATCGGGTGATTCTTTTGGTTACATCCTCATTATTTAGGCTGTCCTGCATTTGTTTATAAAGAACATGTGCTTCATAGGCAGCTTTGTAGTTACCAGCTGCTTCTTCAACCAACACCAACTGTTCTGAGCCGGCTTGGATACTGGATATCAGGCCTGTTTGTTTGGCATACTCAATTCCTTGTGAAATATATTTTCGTGCCAAGCCATATTGCCCCATCTTGTAGTGGGTGCGTCCCAAAATCAATAATGGGTACAGCTTATTTGATTCTGAACCCATTTGTTCTATTAATCTCATCGACTCATGCAGGTGCTCAACGGCCCGCTGATATTTACCAGATTCGGCGTAGAGATGCCCAAGGTTTGTTTCTGCTATTGCCATTGTTCGGGTATATCCAACTTCTTTGGCAAGTCTAAGGGCATCCAATTGAAAGTCTAAGGCTTTTTCGTACTCGCCAAGCTTTTCATAAATAATGCCTATGTTAGTGGATACCAAAGCTATGTTTGGCTTATCGTTCAATTCTTTTCGGACCTCAAGCGTTTGCAAATAATGCTTTAAGGCTTCTTCAAAATTACCTTTGTGCATATAGAGCATGCCGATATTATTGTGACTTCCGGATATTCCGGATTTATCCTTTAACTCTTCTCTCAATTGCAGTGATTGAAAGAAAGACTCCAACGCTTTCTCCAAGTTGCCCAGGTAGCTATTGATTTGTCCTATACCATTTAGAGCATCTGCTTTTTCCTTTTTGTAGTCGTTGGTATTAGCTAAAGCAAGCATTTGCTCAAAATACGGCTCTGCTTCCGTATAATGTCCCATGATCATGGTCACCCACCCAATCTGGTACAATGCCTGGGCCTTTCCTTCATGATACGAAATTTGATCAGCTAGTTTTATAGCCTGATCGGCGTATGTAGTTGTATTGACTGAATCGGTATTTGAATACTGCCTAGCAATTGCCACGTAGATATCTACTTTATCCTTATCGGGAATATCAGTTGATGCAACCTGAAGAAGTGAATCAATTTCTGATCGATTTTGTCCTAAAGTGCTTGTAGAAATAACTAATAGAAAAATAACCAATATGAAACCTAATCGGTGTATTAACAATTTAGAAGGCTGTATAATTAACCGTTTCTCTCTCATGCATATTCATAATAATAGTATTCTAAGGTAGCGATCAAAAAACCAAAAACGAAACAAACATCTCCACAAACAATGCAAATATCACCACATAAAAATAAATTAATCCGGTCAACCAAAATTTGATCAATGTTTTGAACCACTTCTGTCCATATACATTTTTAAAAGACAAATAAGCATAAGTGGACACCAAAACCACCGATCCAAAAAACATCCAACCTCGAAGATTGTCACTATCAACACCCCAATACGCAATCGCCATGGTCATTCCATAAATAAAAAAAGCAAACGTATGGATATGAATCGTATGAATAAGATGATTGATATAGAGAATCTTTCTCCTTACGTATAGTAGCTTCAACAGTAAGGCAAAAACAGGAATCATAATAAACATCATCAAGGAGAGGTTCTGAACAATCTTCGAAGTCAGATGCTCCTTGTCTTTTTTATATACACGAATGATTTGCCTGACTGTATATTGGGTAAAGGCATGTCTGTTTTCAACTCGAAGAGAATCAAAAAACTGATCTTCGCTTAATTCATCTCTGTCTTTAAGTTCAAAAAACAACTGCCATTGCCCATTATTCATAGGCCATAGCTGAGAACTGTCTTCGCTCGCCATATTGAATTGAACAGGACCATTGTCTATATTGATATCGGAAGAGTCCAATTCTGCTAAAACAGCTGTTTGCACCGAATCAGCTTCAGGTGAATCCATGGCTGCATCAAACTCACGAGTGGCATCTCCTACTATTACATTCAAAACAAAGAAGTAAAAGACACTAACGATAATGTACAACCGAATGGGATTGGCATAAGTAAATCGCCTCCCTTTGTTAAACTCATTGGTGAGATGGCCTGGCTTGAAAAAAAACGGAACGAAGGTGTGAGCCAGTCTGGAATCAAAAGAGAAAAAATTTTCAAAAAGGTCCCTGGACAAATCTTTGAAGGAAACATTCTTGTCATCATTTTGCTGACCACAATTGGGACAATAGTTATATACTTCGTCAAGTGGGGTTCCGCAATTCAAACATTTTCTAGTCTTTCGTAGTGCTCTCATCTATTCTGAAGCGTCCTCTTTTTTGACAAATCGATTCAAAAAGAAAGCTCCACCCCACAAGGCCAGAGCTACCAAGCTATATTCTAATTGATAATACTGCGTACGCAGACTGAAATACAGAAATATAACAGCTCCGCTAAAGAGCGTCCAATAGATGATCTTCAATAGTTTTTCTCTTGTCATGTGAATCAGGAAACAGCTTTTACTTTGAGTGAGGTGCCTTCTTCTGCAATCACTACAATATCAGTACCTTGTTCGATGTACCCTCCTCGTGTATAGGCATCGTAAATTTCGTTGTCTATTTCTACTTTCCCGCTCGGGCGTAAAATGGTATAAGCAATGCCATTTTTACCAATAAAGCTCTCCTTTTTAAAGTTTGACGTATACCCGTCAGCTTTATCAAGTGTAGTTTCAAGCGCAATTCTTTTGAACGCTCTCGACTCGGTCAGTTTAACTCCACCAATGAACATAACAACGAAAGCACCTGCCACAGCTAAAAAAGCTACTAACATGGCAGTCGTCAACTCGCCCTCAGGCACAAAAGAAAAATCAAACCAGTCATTGTTGAGCATCACCAGGATCAAAGACGCCATCATCAGCGTGATGCCGGATATCCCGGCAACTCCAAATCCTGGAATCACAAATATCTCTACCGCAAGCAACACCACACCCAAAAAGAAAATGATGATTTCCCAGTTCTCCGCCAAACCATTCAAATAGTATGGGGTGAAATATAAAACCAGTGCAATCAAAGCGGCTAGAATTGGAAATCCAACACCTGGAGTCTGCAATTCAAAATATATACCTCCTAGAATCACCAGTATCAAAATACCGCTTACGAACGGATTAATAAAAATGTCTATTATCTTATCAGAAGCGGTTAACTCATACTCAAACAAGTCATATTCAGCTACTCCGGACCGATCCATGATTTCATCAAGACCTTTGACCTCGGCTTCGCAAAATCCATGCTTGATAGCTTCTGAGGTAGAGAACGTGATTACCTTTCCTTCTGTAGAAATACTATCCACCTCCACATCCTGATCTACCATCGCCTCGGCAATTTTGGGATCTCTGCCATTCGCTTCGGCAGTTGAGCGCATAATGGAGCGCATGTATGACTGGTACTTATCCGGGGCTGCGGCACCATCCTGGGTTACCACTGTAGCAGCTCCTATGCTTGCACCCTTTGCCATATATATGCTATCACAGGCTATGGATATCAACGCTCCGGCAGATGCGGCATCCTTATTGATAAAAACGTAAATGGGTTTTTCAAATTCCAACACTCTGGTGCGAATATCATCTGCGTCGTTGAGGGCTCCACCATAGGTATCCATCTCTATGACCACATAATCGGCATTTCTTTCTACGGCATCTTCCAATGCCAGCTCTGTGTATCTGTTGGTTCGCGGATCTATGTCAGCATCCAATTTCATCAGAAACACCAGTGGTTTTGTCGAGGTACTATCTTGTGCCTGACTGACCACAGTAGAACTTAAGAATAGTAAGATTACAACAAGTAGACGTCTATACATCAAGGATTACTTTTAGATTTGCCTGAAAGATATTTATTATTTGCCATATCACTTAAACGAATATTAAATTTTGGCGGTTAAAAAATCAACCCATCATCATCAAGTAACTTTTGATTTTCCTATTAAATCGATTCTGCCCGGAGCAGACGAGAATTTGCTATTGATAGAAACCGCAGATGCAACATTAAAACAACAAACATTTCTTCTTCTATCTTTCATCCCCCTGGAGATTGTCAAGGCAATAGCCTTCGGTCCTGAATACAGTGGACTGGTACTGAAATCATACACAACGGATAGCCTTTTATTCAATCAATACTCAGATCAAAACAATCCGGATCAATCCAATATACTCAGTTTTAATTGGGATGGCGGTGATCCCACCTTTAGCCTGACTAATACCAAAATTATTCAATCCGGACCTGGCTGGATTCAGATTCCTCATCCAAATTTCACCAGTAGAAAGATATATCTGGACTTGGATTCAGGAACTGAAATGAAGCATGAACCGGCCATTGTTGATAATATTGATCACTTAGCTAAAATACAATATGCCATAGCATATCCGGAGGCATCAGAATATTTCCAATGGTTCGTACAATATTTCAGTACTCACGACATTGTTCCTTGTAGGCAAATTGAATATCTGAAGACGGACGATAAGTTTTTAATCTCGTTTTACGAAGAATCAGAAAAAGGCTTAGTCAATTCATTGGCCATTCTGGAAACTGATGGTCAAATGCTGGAATGTATTTTGCTTGAAGATCAGTTGACCGGAATTGGTAAGGATACCTTCTTTGTATTTAGAAATAAGACCATATTTGTTACACAAAAAAATACCCTCAATATATATGATGTTTAGACTACTCCTTTTCACTATAGTCATGAGTTTCGCTCAACTGGTTTACTCCATCAATCCAACTGACAGCTTGAGAACGGAAAAAGTAAAAGGGAAAAAGTTTATCATTCACAGAGCAGAGCCTAAAGAAACCTTATACTCAATTGCCCGACGCTATGGAGTAACTATTGAGGACTTACATAAACAAAACACTTCCTTGAAAGATGGTTTGAAAATGTATGACGAGATTCGGATACCCCTCGTCAAGAAGAAAAGGAAAGTCGAACCGAAAATCGAATCCGTTGTCTCTGACAATTTTCACTTAGTCAGACAGGGAGAAACCCTATTTGCAATTTCAAGGCTGTATGGCCTTCCTCTGGACTCTCTTGTTGCACTTAATGATCTGAAAAATATGACATTGAGCATAGGCGACACACTCCTGGTCAAGTCTGGCACCATTCAGGACAATGCCGTTGATCAAGCTTCAAAAATTACCAAACATCATGTTGTAAAGCCTTCTGAGACCCTTTTCGGAATTTCAAAAATGTATCAGGTCGAGATCGAAGATCTCCAGCAATGGAATAGGCTATCAAACTTCTCCCTTTCTATAGGTCAGAAATTGATTGTATCTGGTGAAAGCGAGATATATAGGGATAGCCTGTCAGTCAAGTCGGTTGAAAAGGTAGTTATCGATTCTGTCCGACCAAAAACGCCTGAAGTCCCGAAACTTGACACCCTTTATGTAAGGACTGACAATAGTCAATTTAAAACCAAAACGAATGAGGTTGAGGGTGGAAAACAGACCATAGAAGAAGGGTTTGTCATGAAAATAGAAGACACAGATTATACCAAAAAATTTCTCGCACTTCACCGAACTGCCCCGCTAGGGTCGACCATTCAAGTAAAGAATCAAATGACCAATCAATCCATTAAAGCTCGCGTGGTAGGCAAACTTCCGGAAAGCGCAATGAACCGAACACTCCTCATGCGCCTATCTTCTGCCGCCTATAAGGCACTTGGCGCCCGAGACCTAAAGACGCCCGTAACGGTTAGCTATCTGGAAAATGAATAGCGAACTAAAACATTTTCTTGATAACAATTACGAAAAATACAATCAGCCATCTTTTGTAGCTGAAGACCCAATTTCGATACCTCGCCAGTTTACTAAAAAACAGGATATTGAAATTGCCGGCTTATTTGCTGCCACACTGGCTTGGGGGCAACGCAAAACCATCATCAATAAGTGCAATGAGCTAATCCAAATGATGGATGGGTCACCTCATGATTTTATCCTGAATCATCAGGAGAATGACTTGAAAAGATTTCTTAGTTTTAAGCATCGTACGTTCAATCCTACTGATACATTGTTTTTTATTGATTTCCTCAATCATCACTACAAAAGGCATCAATCACTTGAAACTGCTTTTACTGAAGATCAAACTGGAGACATCGAAACTTACCTGACCAACTTTCACAATAGCATGTTTGCGATGCCAGATGCTCCAGATCGTACAAGAAAGCATGTCTCAACACCTAAGCGAAAGTCTGCCTGCAAGCGTCTCAATATGTATCTGAGATGGATGGTACGAAAGGATAAAAGAGGCGTTGATTTTGGGATTTGGAATACCATCGACCCCACTCAATTGATTTGCCCACTCGACGTTCATGTAGAACGCGTCGCCAGAAAATTAGGGTTGCTACAGCGAAAACAAACTGATTGGCAAGCAGCTCTAGAGCTTACCAATAATCTGCGCCAACTGGATCCACTGGATCCAGTGAAATACGATTTCGCCTTATTCGGATTAGGTGTGATGGAGAAGTATTAGGAGTTGAAAGCAAAAAGTAGAAAGTATAAGTCGGAAGTTGAACTTTGATTATGAAAAAAATACTTTCAACTTTAAACTCATGACTTTAAACTTTGAAGTAATTACCCTCTCCAATTCTCAGGCTCCATTCTCCAGGAATTCAGAGATTCCAACTCCTCACTTTTAATTAAATTGGAAGAAGCCGCTATATCAAGCAAAGAATGATAATCAGACAGGGTGAAGTGAGATACATTCGCCTGCATCAGGTTTCGGTCTGCATGAGGAAAACCATAGGTAAAAATAGCACCCAGCCCAAGTACTTTCATACCTGCCTCTCTTAGTGCTTCGATCGCCTTGATTGAGCTACCTCCGGTAGAAATTAGATCCTCCACTACAAATACATTCTTTCCTTCTTGTACCTGTCCTTCTATTCGATTCGTTCGGCCATGTGATTTGGCCTTGTCTCTTACGTAGATGAATGGCAAGCCCATTTCCTCAGCTATTAGCGCTCCCTGAGGAATACCCGCAGTGGCAACTCCAGCTATAACCTCTGTATCCGGATATCTGCTTTTTATTTCTTTTACAAATGCATTCTTAATCAATGTCCTTAAGGATGGGTACGATAAGGTCATTCGATTGTCACAATAAATTGGGGATTTCCATCCAGAAGCCCAGGTAAAAGGGTCTTTCGGCTGAAGTTTGATGGCTTTGATCTCTAATAATTCTGTGGCTATTTGAGCACTTAGCGGAAGATTTGATTCATTGTTCATCATGTGGCGAAATTAGTCATATTTTAAATTATGATCCGAGACTATTGTTGATTTATCGGGCCAATCATAAAACCACACCATTCCGAAAACTCTCCACCTTCTCCTATCAATATCCCTGGGTTGTATTTTATTTTATAAATCCAAATAAGATGGACTGATTTATAATACCTTTGCGCGCTTCAAAAGTCATTACAACAACCAAGGCTCAATACTAAATTCGCACAAAAATAGTTCCTGTTATCCTAGATAATATCTGACATCGACGGGCGCTATTAATATTTATTAATAAAAGCCTCTGCTTGATAAAATGGACACTTTCTCAATTATTCTCCTAGCTATTTTTTTTGTTGGCTTCATTGGCATTGCCTTCGAACATAAATTTAAAGTAAACAAAAGTTGGTTAGCGCTATTTATGGGCACCATTATGTGGATGGCGGTTGCCTTTGGTCAGACTAAAGCTCAGCTTCATGGCCCACTAAGCGATAGTTTTGCTGAAATTTTTGAACTGGTTATTTTCCTTATGGGTGCTATGACCATTGTAGAAATGCTTGGTCATTTTCGGTTCTTTACCTGGGTCGAAGTGCGCCTGATGAAATTCAATATTTCCAATAGAAAGTTATTTTGGATTCTAGGCCTTATTACATTTTTTGCCTCAGCCCTTTTGGACAATTTGACGAGTACACTTGTCATGATTCATATTGGCAGATACCTGTATATCAAAAAACAGAATTTCAATATTTTCGTGATCAACACCGTAATTGCCGCTAATGCAGGAGGCGCTATGTCCCCGGTTGGTGATGTTACTACAATTATGCTATGGTTGGCTGATAAGTTTACTGCCTGGCAGATCGTGCTTTACGGTTTTCTACCCTCAATAGTCGCCTGGATAGTTCCGCAGGCCATACTTACTGCGAAAATTGAATATGAGGACCGAATAGGAAGAGATCTGAAAAATGGTCTCCCAACACAATGGGGGCTCATTATTATCGGCTTTTCAACATTCGGCGTAGCTGTTTTGATCAATATGCTTCACCTGCCTCCTTTCTTTGGTATCCTCTTTGGACTGGGCATCATAGCCATTGTGATTGACGTGAAATTTAAAAGAGGTAAGTTGAAAGAGAAGGCCGGAGACATTGTAAATCTGGTCAAGAAAATAGACATGGCTACCATCTATTTCTTTGTCGGCATACTGCTAGCCGTAGATGCGCTTAAGTATGCGGGAACATTGGACATCATGGCTCAATCCATTTTCGGAAGCGATATATTAAACAACCCCGGCGCCCTAATTACCGGACATACTTCCCTGGGACTTCTTTCTTCCTTTTTTGATAATGTACCCCTAACGGCTGCCGCCATTAAGATGCTGCCAGACGGCATCCATTTTATTTATTGGATTCTCCTAGCCATTACGGCAGGTACAGGTGGAAGTATTCTGATAATAGGATCAGCAGCAGGCGTAGCTGCCATGGGTCAGGTAGACACGCTCACATTCAATGATTATTTCAAAAAGGGCTCCTTACCTGCATTACTCGGTTATATAGCGGCTGTAGGTACATGGTACCTCATGTTTATATTACTGGGCTTTTAACATTCCGGTCGTATTATTTTTCATCTCCATCATACTTTAGTATACAGTTAAAATCTACAGGGAAAGAGATTACGGGTAAGAAGTCTTCAATGAAATAGCTGGCTCGGTGAGGCCAATCAGGATTTTGAAAAAGCTTCTGCTTATCATTACGGACTGTTATCAAATGATAATGAGCCTAAAATATCTTGAAGAATATTGTGAAACTCAAGGATTTTTTATCATGTTCGCCAAGTACTTAATAGGCTATGAAAATATACATAAACGACATTCCGGTCAGAATTCGCGGTAATCAGCACCAATCTAACAAGAAATTCGATGTTGTTTTAGATAGTGATACAGATGATATTCAAGCTATCAAACTCAAAGGAAAAGTGTTGATCAAAGAGAAGTCTCATGAGGCCATCAACAGACTGCTGCACATCATGACTGACACAAAGTACAGTAAAATAAAGCAAATTGAAATCAGAGTTAAGAACAAGATCAAAGCGCAAGAATATCTCAAGTCAAAATTCAACATCGTAGAAGCTGCCGGTGGTATTGTAGAAAAGGATGACAAAATCCTGTTGATTTTGAGACATGACCTTTGGGATATCCCTAAAGGTAAGCTAGAGAAAAAAGAAAAACGTCGTGAAGGAGCGATCAGAGAGGTAGAGGAGGAAACTGGCGTAAAGGTAAAATCTGAAGAATTTATTTGCTCCACGTGGCATACCTATATCCGCAACAAGAAATATGTACTCAAAAAGACTACGTGGTATAGGATGTCCTGCCTCGACGATTCGAAAATGAAGCCTCAGAAAGCTGAGAACATTCAAAAGACTGTCTGGATGAATGCCAATGAGGTAGACGTGGCTGTATTGCACTCCTACAAAACGATCAAGCGCGTAGTGAACAAATACCGAGACCTACTAGATGAACTTGGAGAATTGAAATATCAAAGTTTGTAAGGAATAAATGGACTGATATCTCCATCGTATTTATGAACCTCCCGAATAATCGTAGAACTAATATGCGCATACTCTGGAGCGGTAATCAAAAAGACGGTTTCTAAATGATCATTCAAATATCTATTGACCTGAGATATGCTGTTTTCATATTCAAAATCTGTAGTATTTCTTAAACCTCTAACAAGATAGGATGCTCCTGTTTTTTGGGCCAGATCAGCCGTCAACTCGTTGTACACCATCACCGACATGCGATCTTCAGGCAAAAAAGCAGACTTGATTCTGTCTACCATATAATCTGCCTCGAAATATCTCGATTTGGCACTGTTGTATCCAATTGCAATAATCACCTCGTCAAATAATTTCAGGGATCTTCGCACAATGTCTTCGTGCCCTTTGGTGAAAGGGTCAAAGGAACCCGGGAAAAGAGCAATCTTTTTTTCCGACATGGTTCTCAGTTTAGTCACATAAATAAACGCTTAGCAGATCAAAATACTGATGATCAGCCAACTCATCGAAATGATAGTTGAACTTGAGCTGTGAGGGACGTTTTCCAAAAGAGATATTTCCTATATACTTTGAAAACATCTTATAATGCTCAGAGTTTTGAGTCACATTACCCCAGAGAACGACCTTTTGTGTACGTTGGCTAAGGTTGAACTCCTTAAACACCAACATGATATACTTCACATAGTCCTTAGCCTCCTTGATGGAAAACTGATTATAGTAGTGAAGTTTATGGTTTTCTGACACGAAGATGTGCATGATACCGCGATCCAAAATGCTGTATACAACCTTGGAATCATTTTGGGTATTGCTCTTTAAAATTCCTTCTATCAGTGTGCTACCCTGATGTATAACCTCAATTTCTTTATTTGGATAGAGAGAGTTGATCCAACTTACCAGGCGTTTATCACCAGCAAAGGCGTTGACCACATTCGAAGAAGAATGTCTGTAGGTATACTCTCCCTCGACACTATCATTGATCGTGCAATTGAGCAAAAGATAATCTCTAACCGATTCTTCTACAAAATGGGTTGCCGGCACCAACGAAAACTTATGACTCTTTAGCGAAAGCTTAATCGAGTGCCAAAAACCAGCCATCAAAAGGTGATGGTTTTCAAAAAGTTTGGCCAGCACCTGTAATCTGGCATTGATAGTTTTGACGTCTTGAAGGATATAATCTTCAATTAAAAGACAGGTATGATTTCGGGTATCTGTGATACACAATTGAAAATCACGAATCCCTATTTGCATCGAAAGACAGTAATTGTGCAGTTGGTCTACATCAAAATCACTGTCTTTGATTCTTTTTACGAGTTTGTATGTTGCGCTATGTATAGCTTCCAAATCTTATGTTATTCCCAGTTTCCAGCAGTAGTGATACTTGTTCTTGAACCAAACCTTAAAGGCTTCTTGGTTCTCGATTCATTGTCTTCCTTTCTCTTAGGGTCAACGGGTGAAGTGTTCCACACTTCTACTACGTCCACTCTAACGTTGCTCTTCTCAATTTTGTCTGCCCACATGGCAAATTCTTTATCCTGAGTTCCTGGTACAATCGATAAGGTTGCCAAATCAAAGTTTGGATATTTTGCAGGTGAGAACAAAGAATCTCTGACGGCCACGGTTCCCAAGGTGTCTATTTCCACAACCACACTATCGGCACCATAAGATAAAGGAATGATAGTCTCAATTCTGGAAGTCAGATAAAATTGACCTGAATCAATAAAATTTTTCAATTTAGGCCAATCACTTGTGTACTGACCATTCACTGCCTGATAACCGATTTGTGCTTCTCTGATCATCATCAACTTATTAATGATCTTTGCCTCCATACTGGCTATTCTATCAGCTTCGTTTATAGAAGTGAAGATACTTCTACCTAAGAATATCGCCAACAAGAGCGATAGGACGAAAAAACCTATTGATATTATTTTTGTCTTCTCCATGCTTGAATTTCGATTTTTTGCAAGTATAATTATTTTTTAGAGTAATTCTGCCTTAAGCAAATGCTATTTTACGGATTATTTCCAATATTAAAAAATCCCTGTTTGGCAAATAGATCGTCTATAGTTTCAATGTCTTGTAATAGCCAATGAAGGCAACTTTTGGGTATCATTTTAAGGTCATTAATATTCATCCATCTCACCTCTTTCAAAATGGAATGTCCCTTTATTTCAGGGTCAAAACCTAACTGTAATCTACCACCGATTTGCTCCACTACAAAGAATAGCTCAATAGCATGCAAAGGGCTGGCAATAAATTCATTTACACCCAAAAACTCTCCGACTTTAACCCGTAATCCTACTTCTTCCTGAAATTCACGCATCAAAGCAGTGGCAACTTTTTCTCCTACCTCCACTCCGCCACCCGGAGGCAGCCACAACTCATCCTCAGCGTTCAGTCCGGAATGATCCACCAGAAGGACCTGATCTTCCTTCACCAAAAGGCCCATTACACGGATGCGTATCCTGTTTCCAAAAATACTTTTGATTTCTTCTGATCCCATTATCAGTGGTGGCTATACTTGCGGTAGATTAAACATATACAATTGCCATTACCCTCCGAAATATTACGAAACAAATTTGAACACGAGCCGACTGAAAGTCAATCCAGGGCATTCGTAGCTATTGATCAATTTGTCGCTGCCAGGACAACCAAACCTACCATGATACTGAAAGGATATGCCGGTACGGGTAAAACCTCTATAGTGGCTGCCCTGGTAAAAGTCCTCCCACTATTCAACTATAAATTTGTACTGCTCGCTCCTACAGGACGTGCCGCCAAGGTAATCAGTCAGTACGCCAAGAAAACGGCCTTTACCATACATAAACGAATATATAAGGCCAAGTCCAGTCAGGAATCGAGTGGCCCGGTGTTTAGCCAAACAAAAAATTACCAATCCAATACAATTTTTATTGTGGATGAGGCTTCTATGATCAGCTCTGAGGCTGATTATAATAACAAGAGTCTGTTGAATGACCTGATACAGTACGTTTTTGAAAAAGAAGGAAACAAGCTATTGCTTGTAGGAGACACCGCTCAGCTTCCACCTGTTCATCAGGAGAAAAGCATGGCCCTGGATCCCACGCATCTGGCCAACGTGTATCAGTTGAACATTGTCGAAAGTGTATTGACCGAAATCACCAGGCAGGCAGAAAATAGCGGTATTCTTTTAAATGCCACAGGCCTGCGAAACAGCTTGTTTCAAAAAGAAAAGAAGATTAAGTTCAATACCAAATCGCGTCCGGACATTTATCGTATGACGGGTGAAAGGTTGGAAGATGGATTGCGTTATGCACATGACAAATACGGGCTGGAGAATACCTTGATCATCTGCAGATCCAACAAGAACGCGGTGATGTACAATCATTATATCCGTAATACCTTATTCTACAAGGAGGATGAGCTGGATGCGGGTGACCTACTCATGATCTCCCGAAACAATTACAACTTCGCTACCGATCAGGTACCTTCAGGCTTTCTGGCCAATGGAGATTTTATAGAGATTCTGAAAATAAAAAAGTTCGAAGATTTGCACGGACTCAGATTCGCTGATGTAGAGATTAGATTGACAGATTACCCCGATGCTGAGCCATTTGAGGCGAAGATCATTCTGGATGGGCTACATAGCTATACCCCGGCTTTGACGCAGGAGCAAAATCAAAACTTATACAAAAGCGTCTTGATTGATTATGCAGATCTGACTCGAAAAAAACAAAAAGAGGCTATGAAGGAAGACAAATACCTAAATGCGCTACAGGTAAAATATGCCTATGCCCTGACGTGTCACAAAAGTCAGGGTGGTCAGTGGGATGCTGTTTTTGTAGATCAGGGCTATTTGGGCGATGCAGAATTGGACGATGATTTTATTCGATGGACATATACTGCCATCACCCGAGCAAAAAATGAACTTTTTCTGGTTAATTTTGACACCAAATTCTTTTAGAATTACGTTAAGTAAGAAAATTAATAAACTAGCGATGAAAAAATATTTATTAACACTGGTTGTACTTCTCTCTTTATCTATGGCTGCCTCGGCACAGGATGCCGAATTGCTTGACCCTACCCCTCCGGGACCATTTATTAAGTTTTCGGAAATGTCTCATGATTTTGGCGACATCGAGCAAGGTGACAGAGTGGAATACACTTTTGAGTTTACGAACACGGGCGATGCACCTGTTGTGATTTCCAACGTATTGACTACCTGTGGCTGTACAGCCTCCAGCTGGCCACGCGAGCCGATCGTACCCGGTGCATCGAGCAAAATCGAGGTGACTTTCAACAGCACAGGCAAAATCGGTCATCAAAACAAGGTGATCACCATCATGAGCAATGCAACCAACAACCCCGAAAGAGTTAAGATTGTAACGAACATTCTGCCCAAGGCGGATTCTTAAGTTACAGTTCCAAAATAAACCAAAGCCCTTGAAGTGTTCTTCAAGAGCTTTTTTAGTCTCATTTATTGGGATACTTACGGATGGAAAGGAAAATTAATGCCGTCATGCCGTTTGTCTTCCTTCTGATGGTTTCGGCTTATTCATCTTTTTCTTTACAATCGATGCCATCTACAAGTTCTGACAATAAAAAATGCTGGCACGGTGCTAATCACAGAATTTGAGTTGGTAAAAATTTTCTTTGGATAGTTATCCACATTTGATATTTGTCATGAAAAATGGAGGGGTTTTGGATTGTGAATCTCAATCTAGCTACACAGAGATGACATCTGCGCCAGTGGAAAGGGAACCTCTCAGCTCTCTTTTTTTTTATCCTACGTTTTACTTGAGATGTTTCCTTCGGTAGTGCTACTTGCTTTTCAATGCAAATGATGAAATCAAGGTCATCACCAATCCAATTGGAAAGACGGTACCAAACATCAACAAGCCACCAAGTGCAGGACTCAAAAAGAAATCCTCTCTATCATTAATAAATTTGATCTGAGTGGCCCGCTCACTTTCGGTCAAAGAAGTATCAGTCATTACTTTCGCTATAGAATGATCCAGGTACTGCTGAAGAAAATCAGGCATCAACCAGGCATACAACGCATAAGAGAAAATACCAAAAGCCAACGCGGCTACAAAATTGACAAAGGTGCCAAAAATAAAGGCTTGTTTAAAAGACAGTTCGCCTTCCAGCTCAGTTTTGTATTCCTTTATGCCAAAATAGATGGCGGTGAGAGCCAAAATCATGGCGGCATAACCAAGCACCTCACCATATTTATTTTCTGCCGGGGTTTCCCAGATAAACAATGGAATAACTACCATTGTACACATAACAGCTGAGGAGATGATTCCATACTTGAAGGCCAGATTTTTCATTGTTTTATCGTTTTGATTCAAGTCAAATGTATACTAATGAACAGAAATACAGCTCACCCAAAAGTATGAAATGACCATTATTCAACTATTTTCAGCAATTTGGCTTTGGCCAAAGCTTGCGTGCGGCGTTTCGCATGTAGTTTGAGATAAAGATTGCTGATGTGGGTTTTGACCGTATTGAGAGAGACAAAAAGCTTGTCTGCAATCTCCTGATTTGACAAGCCATTGTTCAACTCAACAAGCACTTCTATTTCGCGCTCACTCAAATTAATTTTCTTCCCATTTTCTACAGATACTTCGGAGGTTATTTGTGGCATTTTGTTAGGATTCGCAAGCTTGAATCCAGCCCAAATCCCCAAAGCCATAAAACAAAGCCCAATGGCTGCTGCATAATATTCAAATGACAGCACTCTTACAAGATGGAAATAGTCCAGGGCATTTAAAAAACTGAGTAGCAGCCCAATACTCAAACCGATTAGAATAGCGGATTTTTTCAAAATCTAGTAATCAAAAACCTATTCTATTATAGTCAACAGTAGCTCCCTCATCCAATATAGAGAACTGATTGCTATTTGGAAATATAAGCTTATAGTTCTCTGCATTTGCTTCAAGCTTAATATTGTTTTCAAAGTCGAGATTGAGTTCGAAATGACTACTGCCGGCTACATTGACCATCCAATAGATAAAATGATGATTAGACTCGTCATAGCTGATGACACTTTTCTTATAGAGTTTGTCGTTTCTGAAGAATTTCAGTTCCAATGAATGAGGGAAAAGCTCCACTATTTCGCAACGGCTATTGTTTGAACCATTATATAAGCCTGGTATCAAATCAAACAAGTAGTTTGTATTTTGAAGTGAATCAACCGCTGGGTAAACCTTTGTAGACAGTTGCAGTATGGTTTCAAAGTGCTTCTTACATTGGTCCGCTTTGGCAAACAAACTATCATTGGCAGCTGGAAAAGATACCTGAAGAAAGAATTCTTTGAAGGAAGGTTTTCCATTATACAGCTTTTGAATTCGTTTGGTCTTGCCGATCACATCTACATGCAATACTTTCCCTTTTACTATTCTTCCTTTGTTTGAATAGGCATGATCGATTCTCACGGAGGCCATATCCAACTCTTTTAAATTTACTATCCTATCAAAATAAACGTCTTTATCTGTTGCATTCGGGACATCGGAGCTGGCATTTTTTATATTGATTTCTTGATTTTCCGGATTATAGAAAAAGTTATTATTCCACCATTCTCCTGTACTTTTATTTTGATAGACATAGGCCAGATTTGTCTCCAGCCATTTAATAGATTCTTCGAATTGTTTCTTATCCTCGTCCGGCATTTGAGCCATTGCTGTATCAATGAAAACAAGCGAAACTATAAAAATGAGAATTTTGGCGGTGTGTTTTTTGCAATCCATAGCTATGGAATTAGTTAAATTATTTCCAGGGTAAATACAAAATCAAATATAGGCATGCACAATTAAACAGAGCGTTGGATTACGGATAAATCTATGATCGTAATTTTACAGAAGCTAATGGAAGACCAATAAATGTTTGTTATATGTTCAAACCTAAAAACCTATGCGACAACTTATTCTGGTTCTTGCCTTATTAGTTTATCATTTGGACTATGCACAGGTAGTACCCGTGCAGGGTGTGCCCCTAAACCCAATTGACCAGTCTATTTTTAGCCAGTGGGCCTCTGAAGTAGATAGCGAAACTTCAGGTTTAGTAATTGTGGGAAGTCCTTACTTGTTTGATGATTGGACCAAAGGCGAATTGACCACTATTAAGGGAGACCAATACACAGACGTGGACCTTAAACTTAACTTGTTCACCGATCAAATCATCTACAGAAATCCATTCACCAAGGACTCTACACTTATCCTCTCCAAATTTCTTACTTCTTATAAACTGCAGAATAAGGACACCGTATTTACCTTCTACTATATCCCACCGAAACCAGATCAGAAGAGCAAAGTGAGGTCAGGAGACTTTTATTTAATTCTTTTGGATGATAAAAACGCCCTATTGGGACGGCCAGATGTCAAAATAAAGCGGGCCACCAAAAACAGTATGATCAATAGTGATGGGAAAATCAAAGATCGCTTCAGTCGTACAAATGAGTTTTATCTCCGGGATGAAAGTGGTAAAATTTCAAGAATAAAGCTTTCAAAAAAGGCTTTCATTAAAGCTCTACAGGGTTTTCAAGAGGAACTAAAGGGGTATATAAAAGAAAATAAATCCGATTTATCCAACCCGAACCATTTAATTGCGGTGGTTAGCTATTACAACTCCTTGTTCTAAATAAAAAAAACCGAAGCGAGTGACTTCGGTTTTCAATAATTTGGCCCTAAAGCTTATTTGCCATCACTGACTATGGCTCCATCCTCAAGCCTGATGATGCGAGATCCGTATTCAGCACATTTTTCAGAATGTGTCACCTGAATAATGGTCATTCCCTCATCATTTAGCTTTTTGAATAGTTGCATAATTTCTTCGCCTTGCTCAGAGTGAAGGTTTCCTGTTGGCTCGTCTGCGAGCAATAGATTAGGTCCCCCGATTAATGCTCTGGCCACGCCAACCAGTTGTTGCTGCCCTCCGGAAAGCTGCTCCGGGAACAGGTCTCTTTTGGCAACCATCTGAAACCTGTCCAACATTTCAGCCACCATACTGGCCCTTTCTTTTCCTTTTACTCCTCTATAAAGAAGCGGCGTTTCTATGTTTTCATAAACGTTCAGTTCGTCGATGAGATGATAGGCCTGAAACACGAATCCGATGTACTCTTTGTGAAGTTTGGAAGTTTTCCTCTCACTGAATTTGTGCACGGGTTCGTCCAGAAAGTAATATTCTCCCTCCGATGGCTTATCAAGCATGCCTATGATATTGAGCAAGGTCGATTTACCCGAACCTGACGGCCCCATGATACTTACAAATTCACCCTGCTTGACCTCAAGATCTATGCCTTTGAGGATAAACAGGCGCTGAAACTTAGAATCGACGTACTTGTCTATGTCTTTTAGTTTGATCATTAGATTTTATTTTAAATAAGTTTTTGACTCTTTCTCAAATATAGAAATTATAGTCAGAAACGAACCCATGAAAAAAAATCATTTCTGGGCAATTCGATTGTATTGAATGGTCAAACTTCTGATTTTCATCACACCGCAAAGCGAGCCGCTTTCGCAAAACACATAAGCAACAGTAGGGCTACTCATACCTGAGTGAATCCACAGGATTGCCCAGAGCCGTCTTCACCGTCTGAATTCCGATGATTAATATAGAAACCAATAGAATACCGAGTACAGGAAGCACATACACCCAGTGGGAAACAGATGCCGCAAATGCAAATTCAGCCAGCCAGCTATCGAAGGCAAAGTAAGAAATCGGAATTCCTATGATTGCTGCCAAACCAACCAATAAGAGAACTTCAGAAGACAATATGTATATCAGATGAAAAATAGGGGCTCCAAGTGTTTTTCGTATGCCAATTTCCTTGATACGT
This sequence comes from Reichenbachiella sp., assembly GCF_039944555.1. Lineage (GTDB taxonomy): Bacteria > Bacteroidota > Bacteroidia > Cytophagales > Cyclobacteriaceae > Reichenbachiella. The sequence continues at coordinate 190,430 of NZ_JBDUYN010000006.1, forward strand.
TGTGCACAGTTGAAAACTGAAAGTCCCGCCAGACCCAATATTGCAATGAAAATGGAAAGGACTGAAAACAACAGTACAATCTTACCAAACTGCTGATCGGATTTGTACTGTTGGTTAAAACTATCGTCAGCAAAAAAATAGTCGAAAGGAACTCCTGCAAACACGGACTGCCAGGTCTCTTCTATCATTTGAACATCCTCATTTAAAGCTTTAGTATTGATTTTCACCGAAACATAAGAAAATTGGGAAGGATTGTAGCTGAAAATAATGGGTGATACTTCATCATGAAGTGATTTCTGATGCCAGTTTTTCATAACCCCAATGACCTCTCCTTCTTCATCATTTTGTCCGACAAAAGGAAAAATGACAAAGGCTCCAATGGCCTCTTCAGAAGTAGTAAACCCCAGATTACGCATGGCAGACTCGTTGATGAGTAGTTTTCTATTGTCAGTAATTTTATCCTGATTGAAGTTTCTTCCGCCTACAAGATCAATTCCATACAGATCTAAATAATTATGATCAATTTCTTGTAACTGATAGGCTCGCGCTTCTGCTAAGTCTGCACCCGACCTCCTGATGTATCCTCCCCATCCATGTGGACTAACGGATGGAATATATTCGGAAACAGATACATTTTCGATAGCCGGGCTGCTTTGCAGGTGTTGATTGAAAAGATTGATTTTTTGCTCCAACAAAGCTTCCCCTCCAACGGAATCGCCCTCGTAAATATTGGTTCCTTTGATAATCAGTGTTTGTTCCAGGTCAATCCCCAGATCTTTGTTCCGCATATATTCTATCTGATAGAAGATCACCGCTGTCCCTATCACAAGAATCACGGTAGAAGCAAATTGAAACACTACCAGCAATTTTCTAATTCCTTGCCCCTCTTTGGATTTCGTAAAGGAACCCTTCAATACCCGTATGGGATCAAATCCGGACAACACCAAGGCTGGATAAATACCACTAAGCAAGCTACCCGTGAAAAGCACACCGGTGAGCAGAAACCAAAACTGCGCGTTGGTCCACAGATCAAACGGAATATTCATTTCGGCAAAGGCATTGAATAGAGGCACAAAAAGCTGTACGAGTGACAAGGCAAGAACGATAGATATGAGATTCATTAAAAAAGCTTCCATTAAAAACTGAGTAATCAAGGAACTTCTGGACGCACCTGTAGTTTTTCTTACGCCAACTTCTTTTGCCCTTTGGATGCTTTTGGCAGTAGTCAGGTTGATATAGTTAATCCATGCTAGCAACAGCACAAAGACTGAAATCATGCCCAAATATTTCACTGTTTTTCCGTCGCCATTGACCCTGGCTTCGTCCTGAAAATTAGAATTCAAATGGATGGATTTCAGCGGTTGCAAATACAAGTCCTCTCGATATTGCGTGGCTTCAAAGTAATCGCCTTTGTACTCATCTATCATGGTGGGAAAACTGGCTTCCAGCTTTACAATATCTGCATTTTCCTGTATTTTCAAATAGACGAACACATTGTTCCAGCCCCAACTGTTCTCGAAGTGCCCTCCTCCAAGCGTTTGATAGGCGGTTAGGAAATCATATTGCAAATGAGAGTTTTTCGGAATATTTTCAAATACGCCTTCCACTTCAACCGGATCTGTTCCATTAACCAATAAGGTCTTCCCTACCGGATCTGTTTCCCCGAAGTACTTTTCAGCCATACGCTCTGAAATCAGAAAAGTGTTGGGTTCTTCAAGTAGTGTTTCACCATGGGCGCTGACTATCTTGACATCGAACAAGTCGAGAAATGATGGATCCACAAAGCACATTTTATCTTCATTGAACTCTCTTTTCCCAATCTTATCATCCTGTTGGGATAGGATCATTTTCCAAGGAAAAACTCTGGCATACTCTTCCACTTCAGGAAAACGCTCCTTTACCGTCGGTCCGACAATTGGATAACATCTGGCACTTTGAAATTGCATTTCTCCGGCATATGTTTGTCCCTCCACTCGGATTCTGAAAATCTGATCCGACAGTTTATGATAGCCATCAAAGCTTTTTTCAAAGGATACATATTGATAAATAACCAAGCTGGTGGCCATTCCAATTGCCAAACCTAGGATATTAATAATGGAGAAAAACTTATCTCGCTGGATCGTTCTAATTGCGATTTTGATATAATTATATAGCATCTATGAAATGATTATTCTTGTCTTAAGGCCTTAATAGGATTGTCATTGATGGATTTGATCAACCGCGTGATGACAGCTGATATCGAAATGGTGATAATCAGTACCAATGGCATCCAATAAATCCAGAGGCCCTTTTCTATTCTGAAAGTATAGTTATTTAACCAGGCATCTGTGAGGTACAGATATAATGGTACAGAGATCAAATAAGCGATCAATAGGATTTTTAGGTAGTTAGCTGTAAGCAGTCTGGTCAGGTCTATCACATGAGCACCGAGTACCTTCCTGATACCTATTTCTTTTACTTTTTGCCTTAGGGAAAAGCTAAACATACCGTACAAACCCAGGGCAGCAATAAAAATAGCGAGTAAGGCAAACATGCCAAAAACTTTACCCAAACGCTCATCTTCATGATATTGTTGATTGAACTTTTCGTCCAAAAAAGTATAATCCATAGGTGTGATGAAAGCCCGGTCCCAGGCTGCTTCTACAATTGCCATGGTTGATTTCAATTGTTCAAATTGCCGTTCTGGCGTCTGTTGTCTGTCAATATTCAATCTCACAAAATAGTATTCTGTCCAGTCACTTAAAATGTAGATGACCGGCTCAAAACCAGCATGCAGGGACTCATGATGGTAATCTTCAACTACACCGCGCACAATTACAGGAGCAAAAAATCCCGCAATCTCAGCTCCAACAGCATCTTCCGGCTTTTCAAAACCCAATCTTTTAGCCAGCTTCAGATTGATCACACAATCTTTCTTGCGCCATGGACTATCACCTGGTCGGTACCATCGGCCGGCGAGCAATTCAATGTCAAAGAATTCACGATAGTTCAAACCCATGGAGACCAAACCTGTATTGATACCGATGTTCTCCGAAGCATTTTTGAGTCTGACAGAGGTTGCTCTCCAGCTGATGGGTTCACCAGGTGCTTCACCTGCATTGGTGACCGCCCGGACGGCAGATTGATCTACCAAATCCGTTTTGAATAAGTTATAAGCCTGTTGACCTTCATCTTCCGAATTGTGAACATTGGCCGGAGGAGATTTGATAATAAGCGTATCATCTATATTGATACCCAAGTCGGCGGACTTCATAAAAGTAATCTGCTTGTATATGGTCACTGTACCTGCGACTAAAATGAAGGTAACAGTAAACTGCAACAGGATCATCATTTGCCGCAACTGTAGTCTGCCTATGGATCTAATTTTTCTACCCGTCAGTACGTCTGCGGTTTTCAGTACCTTCAGTAATGCCAGAGGGTATAGGCCTGTAATGACTGCACCAAACAAGACAGTGGCCAACAGTGCCATCAAAACAAGCGGCTGACTGAAAATAGCAATCTGTAAATCAGTCAATTGACTGACATATGGCGATCCCAACTGAGAGAGGGTCAGCGCCAGCACAAACGCTATTAGGTTGACCAGCAGCGCCTCCATGATAAACAAAGACGCCAACTGCTTGTTGTTAGCACCAAACACACGCCTGACACCAATTTCTCTCATTCGATCAAAGGCGCGGACCATGGCCAGGTTCAGATAATTAATCCAAGCGATGACCAGAATCAGAACAGTAATCCCTATCAATGCATAAATCAATGTAGCATCTGCGCCGGTCTTGAAGGAGTCGCTAACCTTAGAATAGAGATGGATATCCTTGATGGCTTCCAAATAGATTTCATATTCGTATCCCCGTTGGTCTTTTTTTGCCGTTACATTTTCATCTATCATTAGTTGAATGGCGGCGGCTACCTCCTCAGCCTCTTCCGGTTTTTTAAGCTTCAGATAGTTCATGGTGTTGAAGCGCTGCCAGTTGGCTGAGTTTTCATAGTACTTTTTGTGGGCATCAAAGGTCAAGAGCAAATCAAATTGCACATGTGTTTGGGTCGGCAAATCCCGAACGACACCTACCACCTCGTATTCATGGTCGCCCATGTTGCTCGCCAAGGTCAGCGTTTCACCCACAGGGTCATTCTGACCAAAATATTTAATGGCCGAACTTTCGGAGAGCACCATTTTATTGTTGCCCTCGAATGCAAGTGCGCTTCCATAAACAAAATCAAGCTCGAACAAATCGAAAACACTGGCGTCTACCAGATAAACTTTCTTTTCGCTGAACATGCTAATTTCGTCCTCATTCTTGTAGATCAGGCTATGGTTCATATAGCTGATGTTCCAGAATCTACCATAGGTCTCCACTTCGGGTAGTTGATCATTGGCCGTCGGGCCAATCAAGGTCGACAACGCCGCTGAGTGTGAATCTTCGATATCTCCTTGCCTGATGTGGCAAGACACACGGTATAGCTGATCTCCCTGGCCATAAAATGAATCGAAATTCAAGTGATAGTTGGCAAATTGCCAGATAATCAGACAAGCAGATAGAGCTACTGCCAATCCCAGTACATTGATGACCAAAAAGTCTTTGCTTTTGATCAACTGACGAAATACAATTTTTATATAAGCACTTACCATTTTCTAGATTTATTCTTGTCTCAATGATTTAACAGGATTTTCTGTAGCTGCGTGCAGCGTGTGCGAGGTGATAGTAATTAAAACAATTAGCAAATTACCGATCATGGCCAGGACAAAAATATCGAGCCCCAGTTCAGTTCGATAGGCAAAATTTTCCAGCCAATCCTGCATCAGAAAATAGGCTATAGGGCAGCCTATTAAGCTTGATACCAGAACGAGTTTTATAAACCCTGAGGAAATCAGGCTCAATACATGCCTTACTGATGCTCCAAGTGTTTTACGAATGGCAATTTCTTTTCTTTTCTGTTCTACGATAAACGACACCAGACCAACCACACCTAAACAGGAAACGAATATGGCGAGCCCGGCAAAGTATCGAATGACCTGTGACAGGTTCTCTTCCTTTTTATATTGTGCATCCAGGGTTTTATCCAAAAAGCTAAAGTCAAAGTCCCAGCCTGGGGCTTGCAGTTCCCATTCGTCCCGGATAAATGCAATGCTCTCCTGAATGTTTTCCGTATCTACCTTTACTGCTATATGCCCCCAATTGCTGAAAATAATGATGATAGGCTCAATTGTTTCATAGAGCGATCTGTAGTTAAAATCCTCTACCACCCCCACTACTTTTCCCTTGACCAGGGTTTTATTATCATTACCGCCTATCCATTGAACCTCTCGGCCAATTGGGTCTTCTGTCCATCCAAACCTCCTTTTTGCAGCCTCGTTTATAAGGAAAGCGCACCTTTCGTTGTCATTGTCGATATCAATGGACTTATCAAATTTTCGCCCTTCTAGCACGGAAATTTCAAATAGATCTGTGAAATTATCCCCTGTATAGAGCATACTGACAGAAATGGCTTCGTCGTCGTGAAAGCCTTGAGGTACTACGGAATTAGACCATACCGTGCCTCCCAGAATCTGCCCACGGTATACATCTTTTATCTTTCGGTTCGTCAGCAGTCTCTGCTTCAATACATTGAAATTCTTACCGGCATTCCCTTGATCGTTGATCGTGATGATCGCTTCCTTGTTGAAGCCCAAATCCTTATTTCTCAAGTAATCCAGCTGATTGCCAACTACGAGAATGGCAAGGATAAAAACAATGGAAATCACAAATTGAAACAGCACCAGTATTTTTCTGAGCGAAAGGCTTCCATTCCCTTTAAAATCATTTTTCAATGTTCTCACAGGCTGAAATGCAGATAAGAAAAAAGCAGGGTAAACACCAGCCAGAATACCAGTCAAGAAGGTGATTCCAAAGCTTCCTGTCAGAATCATTGGATTGGTCATAAAAGCCATAAAGGACAAATTCTTATCAGTGAAGTGATTGAACACTGGCCAGGCCAAATTGGCAATCAAATAGGCATGCAGCATGGCAATCAATGCGATAACCAAAGCCTCTCCTATAAATTGATAGATCAATTGAGTTCGTCGTGCGCCCATCACCTTTCTGATACCTACTTCCCTGGCCCGTTTTACAGATTTCGCTGTTGCCAGATTCATGAAGTTGATGGCTGCCACCATGAGGATGAGCATCGCAATAATGGTGAACACATACAATTGGCTTTTGCTTCCGCTAATACCGATCTCTCCCTTCATATCAGAATCAAGATGTATATCTGTCAATGGTTGAAGATCAAGCGTGGTCCTTTCCTGCTTCTCTCCGCGAAAGTGAGTATCAACAAATGTGGGCAGTTTGCCAGTCAACTGGTTGTGATCTACACCCGATTTGAGCTGTAGGTAAACTGCTGCCCCGGACCACATCCAATCCTCCTCAAAATCATAGTTGAAATTTCTAACCCATGTATCTCTTTGATATTCCATGGGAATCAAAAAGTCGAATTGCATATGAGAATTTTCCGGTACATGTTTGATTACGCCAGTGATTTCCAGATTGGTTCGTCCGTTATAATCTATGGTTTTACCCAAGGGAGATGTACTTCCAAAATATTTCCTGGCTGACTTTTCTGTAAGTACTAAACTATTTGGGTGAATCAGAGCAGTTGCCTCATTTCCTTCCAAAAACTCGAAGTCAAACACTTCAAAAAAGTTAGGATCAACCATAAAGATATCCTCCTCATAGTATTGTTGTTCCTGGTATTTCATTTTGATTTTCCCACCAATAATAGCACTAGGATAAATCCTTGTGACCTGCTCTATTTCGGGAAATTCCTGTAGCAAAAGTGGTTTCACCGGATGAGGGACTTTGGCATACTTCAAAAAATCATCAGGCCTATCTATTTCCTGTATCAATCTATAAATCCGATCCTTCTTACTGTGCCAGTTGTCATAGCTTGTTTCGTGCAAGACATAGTTGAGCACCATCTGACAGGCTGCAATACCCAGAGCCAAACCAAGTACATTAATGGTGGTATAGAGTTTATTCCTGACTAGATTTCGAAAAGCAACTTTGATAAAATTCTTGATCATGATCATTCTATTTTCGCATCACAAGTCCAAAACAAGGCCAAACTCCTATATACCTCATTATAAGCTATTTACAAAAATTGACTTATAAAAATAAGCTACAACTGTTTCATATTGAAACACGGACTTGTTTCAATATGAAACATTTAATTGATTTGCTTTAATTCTAATACTCAAATATGAGCAAGCTAAGTGGTAGGATATTAATAGTTGATGACGACAAGGACGTACTTTTTACGGCTCAATTGGCCCTAAAGTCAAAGTTCAAGGATATTAGAACGGAAGCCGACCCCAAGCGTATTCTGAACGTGATTGAGTCCTGGCACCCGGATGTGATCTTCCTGGACATGAATTTTGCCAAAGGAGCCACTACCGGTCAGGAAGGACTTTTTTGGTTAAGGGAAATCATATCGAAATTTCCTGAATCTCATGTTATCCTAAATACAGCCTACGGCGATATTCAGTTGGCGGTAGAAGCTATGAAATTGGGCGCGATTGATTTTCTGGTAAAGCCCTGGGAAAAGGAGAAACTACTAGCCACAGCAATCAACACCTACCAACTAAGAAAATCAAGAAAAGAGGTCAATGAACTTCGTGAAAAGCAAAGCGAATTAAATAGAATCATCGGGTCGGCCACGCCTCTGATATTTGCCTCAATTGCCATGGAAAAAGTGATCCAGACGGCTAATAAAGTCGCCAAGACAGATGCCTCCGTGCTGATCCTGGGTGCTAACGGAACAGGTAAGGAGCTCATTGCCAAACAAATTCACCAGCAGTCCAATCGTGCCAATCAACCTTTTATTAAAGTTGATTTGGGTGCCCTGGCTGAGAGTTTATTTGAATCAGAACTCTTCGGTCACAAAAAAGGAGCATTTACTGATGCACATACCGACAAAAAAGGGAAATTCGAACTGGCAGATGGCGGCACCATTTTTCTCGATGAGATGGCCAACATCTCTCCTTCGCAGCAGGCTAAGCTTCTTTCTGTCATCCAAAATCGTGAGATTCATCCGCTGGGTGGCGAACATTCCGTTCAAGTCGATATTCGACTGATCTGTGCTACCAATGCAAACCTGGACCTGATGGTAGAAAAAGAAGAGTTTCGCCAGGATCTGCAATTCAGGATCAATACCATTACCATCAATATTCCTGATCTAAGTGAGCGAAAAGAGGATGTGGAGCCCATTGCTAATCACTACCTGCAGTTATATAGTAAAAAGTACAACAAGCCGAATATAGAATTTTCTTCATCTGCCCATGGAATGATGAAAGATTATCCCTGGCCGGGAAATGTGCGCGAACTTCAGCACACCATAGAGCGAGCCATTATCCTCACAGATCAGTTGATCATTGAAGCAGAAGATCTTGCACTCAAAGAAGTATCAACAGATACCTATGAAAGCCCTGTGCACAAATCTGATTGGGAGATCAAAGCCATCAAAAAAGCAGTCACTGAGCATCAGGGAAATTTATCGAAAGCCGCTGCATCTCTTGGCATGGGGAGAACCACGCTTTACAGAAAAATAAAAAAATATCAACTAGCCCTCTAGATTTTGACTTCAAGAATTTCTATCATACTTCGTTTGGTCTTCATTTTTATCACGGGATTTGGGGCTGCTTATCTGATCACACAAACCGAATTTTGGTTACTCGGCATTTGGGGTGTGTTTTTCTTTTTTCTCGGTGTGTTCAATCTGATACGATATATCGAACGATCGAAAAAGGAACTTTTCAACTTTCTAGAGGCTATCAGACAAGGCGACTTTTCTCAAGGGTCCATATCCGGTAGACACGATAGCAAGTTCAATTTCAATTTGCTCTATAGAGACATAGCACAAATTTTTCATCAACTAAACAGTAAACGGGCTTCAGAACACTTGCTGCTTCAGACTGTAATGGAACATATCAGCATTGCCATTGTTGTATTTGATGAAAATGGAAATGTAGAAATAAGTAACCAGGCTACACGGGACCTTTTTCACATTCCCCATTTTAGGAAAGTCAAGAGACTTTTCCAGGATCACCCTGAGCTTGAAGAAAAAGTATCAGATCACACGGTGGTCAACTTTGCTTACAAGATGACGCTAAATGGTAATTTGACCACGCTGGCTATTAAAAAATCTTATTTCAATATTAAAACCTCCTCTTTTACCATCGTCTCTTTTCAAGACATCAGACAGGAACTGGAAGAGAAAGAATTGGAGTCCTGGCAAAAATTGATTCGAGTACTCACTCATGAAATCATGAACACAGCCATTCCGATTGCGACGCTGGCCAGCGTCATTTCGCAAATGATGATTGATGAAAACGATAAGATTCATGATATTATAAGTGATGAATCCAAAAAGGATATTTTCAAGGGGTTGAAAACGATAGAAAATCGAAGTCAGGGATTAACGCAATTCGTGGAGTCGTATAAACATCTGACTCAGCTAAAACCGCTTAAAATCAAAAAAATCAACCTTAATGATCTGATTAATGATAGTGTCATACTGCTAAGCGCTACCCTGGAAGCGCAAAACATAGAGTTAAACTATAAGCAAAATGAACTTTATTTTCAGGCTGATGGAGAGCTATTCTCACAGGTCATTCTCAATCTAATGCTTAATGCCATACAGGCCTTCGACGGTGTAGAAAATGGTCAAATAAGCGTCCATTCGTCTACTTCCAATCATCGGACCCAAGTGGTCGTAGAAGACAACGGCTGCGGAATAGCTCCAGACGTCCTTGACGACATATTCGTGCCTTTTTTTACCACCAAAAAAGAAGGTTCAGGAATAGGACTGAGTTTATCACGACAAATAGTCCGCATGCATCAGGGCAAAATAACTGTGAAAAGTATGCTTGGAAAGGGAACCAAAGTAACGATAGAGATCTAAATACCACGAGTATTGACACTTACTTCAACCGGTTTTGGATACTGAAGCAGTTTGGTGAAATTCTCTTTCCAAAAATCCATATCCAAAAGTTCTCCTTTGCTATTTTGTGTCAACGTGATTAATACGCGAATACCATCTTGGTCATGGTACTCGACCTGCACGATATCACCGGCATAATCGCCCGAATCACCCAGTGTAAAGTTGATACTTCCCATTACTCCCCCTTCATATTCATCCACTTCCTTCGGAAAACTGTATTCGTCGGGGTTCTTTTTGCCCAATACCAGTAGATGTTTGGCCAATATGATTTCCTCTTCTCTTATTTTTCTAATTTGGCTCATAAGTCTCGAATGATTTCCAATAGACGATGGATAGAAGTCCCCTCTTTTGATTGAAGTTTCCAGACCAGTACATTTTCTTTGAGTTCGACCTCGATGGTCATTCCATCTGAGCGAAGACCATATCCCTTGCGCTCGAGTGCTTTCTGTACCCACGAAACACATTTGTCTTCCCCCGTCAGATGAAAGTAACGGGACGGTGTATGCTTCATTCTCACCTGCCCGGTTCGGCTGTCCAAAACAAATTCCTCATGAAAAAATACTTTCTCAATCTCCCCTTTCAACCCCAGGTCTTCCGGAGCTCCTGTGATAATCGGCTGATTAAAATTCATCAGCCAAAGCTCGTCGGCAAACTGCATGGATAAGTCCAATTCATGCGTTGATATCAAAATAGATTTTCCGGTTTCCTCTTTAATGGTCTCAAGTAACTGAAACATTTCGACGCGGTTTACTACATCCAGGTGTGCGGTAGGTTCGTCCATTAGGATAATTTCCGTATCCTGGGCCAAAACCCTGGCGACCATGGCTTTCTGAAACTGCCCATCGCTGATAGCTGATAATCTGGCATTTTCTATATAATTGATCTTACATCTGGAAATAGCCTCTTCTATTTTCTCTGTGTCTTCTACAGATTCCTTTCCTATCCAGTTGGTATAGGGATAGCGTCCGAGTGCCACCAACTCACGAACTGTCATATTAGACATACCGATTTTTTCGGTAGTGATAATTCCTAAGCGAGTGGCGAGTTCCCGACGATCCAGCCTTTTTATGTCTTTATCATCAAGTTTGATTTCGCCGGCCAAAGGCTCTTGCAAGTTTGAAAGCGTCCGCAACAAGGTAGACTTTCCTACTCCATTTTGTCCAAGCAAACAGACCAACTGACCACCAGCCAGGGTCAGATCAATTTCCCTGGCAATTTCTTTAGTCCCATACCCAATATTCAGCCCTATGATCTTTAGCGTTGTCATCTAGAAGCTGTTTGAGATGTTACCTCGTTTGACGATTAACCAAATAACCAAAGGCCCGCCCAATATTGACGTGATGGCATTTAATGGCAGAGAATGAGAGAATCCGGGCATCCGTGAAATAATATCACAAAACATTAGAATAATTGCTCCCAGGAACCCCACAAATGGGATAAGTAATCGATGGTCTGAAGTATCCAAAATCATACGGGCAATATGTGGTGTGGCTAACCCAACAAAAGCAATAGGACCGCAGTAAGCTGTAACCGTTCCTGATAGCAATGCCGTAATGCTGATAACACCGTATTTGGCCAACGTCATGTTTAGGCCTGCGTTCTTCGCATACTGATTGCCCAACAAAAATATATTTAGAGGCTTGATCAGAAATACGGATCCTAGCCAGCCTATGACTATAGGAGGAAACAAGATCTGTAGTTCGTTGACTGTTACACTACCTAAATCTCCGAATGTCCAAATCAAATACGACTGGACGTCTTCAGGATTGCTAAAAAACTGAAGAATGCTCACAATGGCGCTGGTGGCACTACTAAACATCAAGCCAATGATAAGCAGTGAGGTGTTGTCTCTGACTTTGGCTGAAAAAAATAAAACCACTGCAAAAACCAGGAATGAGCCAATAATAGCGCCCACTGCCATAGAAAAACCGGAGGTAAACTGAAGGCCAAACAATAGCCAAAGGGATTCTCCAAATACCACAAGAGCCACACCCAGACTGGCACCAGCACTGATTCCCAGCACATACGGTCCGGCCAGTGGGTTTCGAAAGAAGGTCTGCATATACAGCCCACTTAACCCTAGTGCGCTACCGGCTAGCACACCAGCGACTGCCCTCGGCAACCTGTAGTTGAATACAATCCGTTCCCAGGCAGGATGTTCCACAGCGTGTCCCATTAGTATGTTCCAAATGGCCTCCAAAGGAATAAGAACAGAGCCAAACATCACGTCCAATAAGAATGTGATAACAAAGATGGCAATCAGTATGACAAGAGGTCTATTCAAAACAGGGAATGGAGATTTTTACGAAATTACAAGAAAAGATTAGCCTATTCCAACTTCATATAATAATAGAGTTCATAATCTGGCAATAACTCCGGATGCAAAATCTTAATAAGATCTGCCAACAATTTGTCAGGATTGACATTGCCTGACTCAAAGTAGTCATTGGCGCCATTTTCGTTGACCCGGGCCATATAGGCGTACACATTTCCTTTTTTGAAGGCCTCAAACTCCGCATATCGCGCGTCAGACTCTAACAGTTGACCTAATGAGCTGTAACTGGCTACCCCAATCCAATAGTCGGCATCATACCCTTGTTCGAACACAGATTCAAAATCCATGCTTAACCAACCGGTACTTTGGTCCTCTTTCCATAAATAATTCCCTCCTGCAGCCGCTAGAATATTCGCTCCGTAGTTGTCGCCGGCCGGCATAAACCAGGTGCCTCCGTACAATGTTCCTGTAATGACTGCTGGCCCTTCTTTCCCTTTTACAAGTTGCGCCAATGAATCATAAGCGATCACCTTTTCGTCAAATATGCGTGTAGCGATATCTTCTGTTCCCGTGAGGTGGCCAAGAAATTTAATCCACTCATAGCGACCTAGCACGGTTGTCTCCATGTATCCGGCATTCATGACTACGTTTACACCCAATTCGCGCAATTTTTCCAGCTGCCTGTTTTCATTACCCGAACTAAAGGCCAAAACTATATCGGGATTTAAGTTTAAAATGCTTTCTATGTCCAAACTACCGTCCGGTCCCACTTCTTTCACGATTCCATTGTCCACCTTCTCAATAAATGCTGGAGAGTAAATAAACTGAGTCTGGGCAAAACCAATCAGCCTGTCAGATACACCTAGCTCCTCCATAAGTGCCAGCTGCGTCGTCAGGTTACAAACAATGGTCCGAACCGGGACTTTAATCTTAACATATGAGTTATCGTCAACAAAAACATTCGGGATAGAATCCTTGTACAGTAGGTATTTGATGGGTTCTTTACTACCCTGCCAGGGTTTGTCAATGGTAATCAACTTGACACCCTCCTTATATTCTATTTGGAATCGCTCGGCAAAAAGAATACCGCCTGAAGGCTTATAAGCCTTAATTGGTGCTTTTTTGGGGCTACTTGTACAGCCTACCAGAAAAAATAGCCATAAAAAAAAGGATAGGTATCTATTCATCGCGCAAATAAACACTTATCCTTTTAGAAAATAATACTGCAGGCCTATAATCTGATCAAGGTAGAACCAGCTTCCATGGTAGCATAGTTCTTGATTGATTCATAATCTTCGTTCGGCAGATGATCTATGGCTCTTCCTGCATTTGGGATTTTATGACCATTTTCAGCATTCCACCATTCTCCAGCCAATACCTTGGTTTCTTCATGATCTACGTCAAAATGCTTAATGCAAGTATCGCAAGTCATCCAGGTCTGATCTTTTTCAGCCGTTTTTTCGAAGATGATACCTCTCATTTTAGTGGCATTTTCATCCTTGTCCTTGAAATGTTGAGTAGTATAAGACATCGTCTCAGGTTCAACCATCTTATGATCCCAATAAGTTTTACTGGTAATTACCTGGGATGTAGTCAATGCATACCCCTCGTTTCTTTCCATGTGTGATTTACACACGCTACACTGGGTAGCTTTCTTCCCTTTTTTTTCTTTTTTAAACAGCCCTAATAATCCCATGATAGTCGAGTTTTGATCTTTGGTTCTTTATGATTTCTTCTTTAAAGACGTGAAACGGTCGTTACGGTTTCACAACTATAAGATGATGGTCTTCTACATTTAGTTGCATAAAAAGTAAATTTATTACTAATTATTTTCATCGACTACTATAAACCTGTTCTTTATATTCAGGGTTCTTATTGATGACTGACGGCTACTTGCGGCCACCAAATAACAACAATTGTACTCAATCGATGAATAACCGCATTTCTTCTTTATTGTTTCCGATCCTCGATTATTTACCTAGATTTGCGGCAATTATTGGTTTCTGAAGGAATACGTTCTGGATGAATTAAAAGGGAATTTGGTGATGTGCACCGCACAAACTCCAAAGCTGTTCCCGCAACTGTAATTCGAAGACGTCATCATTCAAGATGATTTCAATTTTGATCCCTTAAGCCACTGTGACTTTCATCGGTCATGGGAAGGCCAATCAAAATAATCGAAGAGCCAGGAGACCTGCCGATAATTACTATTTATCTGAGCTTTCGGGAGAAAAGTGAAGTGAACTGCGGCATGAATCATTCTGCTATTCCCTTTTTCTAACAAAGGCTCATAGTTTTTTTAACCATTTAAAAATTTACTATGAGAGTCTTAAAAATTAATCTCAAAAATTTGTGCGTCATTGGAGCATTTCTGATGACTGGATTTTGGGCAAGCGCCCAAGAAGAAGAATTGTCCACCATATCACTAGATGAAGTGGTGGTAACAGGTACCAAATTTGAAATCCCTGTTGAAAAGTCCGGAAAGAGCATTTACAAGTTAACTGCTAAGGATATAGAACAAAACGCAGGCAAATCTGTAGCCGATTTACTCAATGAGGTGCCTGGGATACAAATGGATGGCAACTTTGGAGCTCCGGGTACAAACATCAGTTACTTTGTACGGGGCGGGCGAAATAAAAACACATTGATACTTGTTGATGGTGTACCGTTAAATGACCCGTCTGGCATTGATGCTTCTTTCGATCTCAGATTTCTACCTGTTGGCCAAATAGAGTCTATAGAAGTACTAAAAGGCGGATTGAGCACTTTGTACGGAACCGGGGCCTCGGCTGCGGTAATAAATATCAAATTGAAAGAAGCTGCATCCGATGGCACCCACGGACAAGTTGATTATAGTTTTGGTTCTTATAAAACCCATCAACTTTCTGCCAATGTCAATGGTACACAAGACAAACTAAGTTATGCCGTAAGCGGGGGCTTTATGGATGCTGAGGGTTTTTCAGCTGCATCCGATGAGAACTCAACTGTCGACTTTCAAAAGGATGGCATGAATCAAAAGAACGGGGCACTTAAATTAGGACTGCAGGTCACTGACCAATTGAACTTGGGATTTAATGCCGGTTACAATGAATTTTCTGCTGATTATGATGGGTCTGCGTTTGTCGATGCCGAAAATCAAAATAATAGTAACCAGTTTAGAGTTGGCATTACTCCTACTTACAATTACGGCTCTGGAAATGTAAAAGTAAACTTGCTCCTGAATACCGGTACAAGGGAATTCATAAGTTCATTCCCTTCAGAATACAAATCGAAAAACTTGCAGACCGAAATCACTCACGAGCATCAAGTTACAGAACAAATAAAAACATTGATAGGCGTAAATTATCAAAAACTGTCTGCCAAACAAGTCGTTGAGCCCGACACCGGCTATGATGATTTTAATCTGGTAGACCCTTTTGCTTCAGTTTTTTTCGATCATAGTTCAGGGTTCAATGTGCATGCCGGAGTAAGACTTAATACGCACAGCGAATACGGTTCTGAGTTTGTATATAATATCAATCCATCGTACCAGCTATTTATTGATCAAGATGTAACCATTAAATTACTCGGATCTATTTCAACCAGTTATATCACACCAAGTCTTTATCAACTTTATTCCATTTATGGGAATACTGATTTGAAGCCTGAAACGTCGACCAACTATGAAGGTGGCCTTTCATTCTACCTGGGAAAATCTCTTGAGCTAAACACTGTCTACTTCAGAAGAGATGAAAACGATCCAATTCAATTTGAGAGTCTTTTTGATTCAGATGGCAATTGGATAGGTGGCATTTATAATAATACCACTAGTGAACGTGTAGTAAAAGGCTTAGAAGTGGATGCAAGATGGTCCGTCAACGAAAAAATAAACTTACGTACCAATTATGCATACGTAACCACCGATGACGAAACCACCTTTTATCGAATCCCAAATGTAAAACTTGGTGCTAGCGTAACGATGGCTTTAATTGAAAGCCTGGATGTGTCTTTGAAATACAATTATACCGGAGAAAGAACAATTTTTGATTTTGGATCTTTTTCAGAGATAGATCTGAAAGCCTACAGCCTGGTAGATCTCTTTGCTAATTACAAGTTAATGGATCAGAACCTATCAATCTATGGCGGAATCAACAACATCTTGGATGAAGATTTTGATGGTATCTACGGCTTTACCAGTAGGGGAAGAAATACCACAGTTGGTTTAAATTATAAATTTTAAATATGTGCTGTCTCAGAATTAGCCTCTCCAATTTGAAGGAGGTACAACTCGGTCCGCTGAAACGGAGCGTTCTCTATCGGGTCACAATGCCTCTTGAGATATCTCACTCCTCTCAATACAACGGGCTTGGTCGAATTCTGAGACAGCATCATTAAATATATTATGAATATAGGTTGTTCCTGGAGTGGTGGTAAAGACAGTTGTTTCGCTCTCATGCAACAATTGGCTAATGGTGACACCCTCAAAGTAGTCATGAATGTGATGGACGAGAATCAGGCCTATTCGAAATCTCATGGATTAACTCAAGAGGTCCTTTGCGCTCAGGCCAAAGCACTTGGCGTTCCAATTCAACTGGCTTCTGCCTCATGGACTACCTATGAAGAAAACTTTATTTCCAACCTTCAACTCATCAAGAAAATACATCAAATTGATGGCATGGTCTATGGCGATATCGACATAGAAAAACATAGGGAGTGGGAAGAGAAGGTATCTGCTGCTGCTGAACTCGAGGCTTTCCTACCATTATGGAAAGGCAGTAGGCGCGAACTTGTTGAATCTATGATTGATGCAGGTATCAAGGCCATCATCGTTTCTTGTAATCACGAACTCGGGTTGGACTTTTTGGGTGAAGAAATCTCTCACGATCTGATTCAAAAACTCGAAGAAAAAGGTGTAGATGTGTGTGGTGAGAATGGAGAATACCATACCTTGGTTTTGAATTGCCCGCTTTTCAAAGAGGAAATTAAAGTCTCTAAAGGGAAAAAAGTGAAAACGGAAAACTATTGTTTCATAGAAACCAGTCTACTGCAATGATCACTTACATTTCAGGTGGAGAACGCTCTGGTAAATCCAGTTATGCACAGCAAATGGCGCTAGAATTGGCTGACAATCCGATTTATCTTGCCACCGCTCAGGTCTATGACGGAAATTTTGAAGAACGGGTCAAAAGACATCAGGCAGAACGCGATGAGCGTTGGACTAATATTGAAGAACCGCTTGAACTGAGTCGATGCCTTCCACTCAATCGGGTCGTTGTGGTCGATTGTGTCACCTTGTGGCTGTCCAATTTTTTTTCCAAAACAAAATCCAATCGAGACGAGGCACTTGCATTGGCCAAAGGCGAATTCGAAAAACTGAAAGTTTATCCAGGGCATCTGATTATAATCTCCAATGAAATTGGCATGGGACTTCATGGCAATACTCAAATTGGTCGTGACTTTGTAGAACTTCAAGGTTGGATGAATCAGCATATTGCTAAAATTGCTGATGAAGCTTATTTCATGGTGTCAGGCCTTCCTATAAAATTAAAATAATGATAGATTTTGAAATTGCAAAACCTGACGAGCAACTAAATGCTAAAATTGATCACAAAATAGATCTAAAAACAAAACCAATTGGTGCTTTAGGCCAATTAGAACTCCTGGCAAGGCAAATCTGTCAAATTCAACAAACCTTGACCCCGAATTTAATCAAACCGACTATTGTTGTAATGGCAGGAGATCATGGTCTGGCCAATGAAGGCATAAGTGCTTATCCTCAAAAAGTCACCCATCAAATGGTGTTGAATTTTCTCGGAGGTGGAGCCGCTATCAATGTTTTTAGTGAGCAGCACCAGATTGACCTTAAAATTGTAGACGCAGGGGTCAACTTTGATTTCGGCAATCGCCCTGGCCTTATTGATGCAAAAATCGGGATGGGTACAAAGAATTCACTAACCGAACCAGCCATGTCGTTAGAGCAATTGAAGCTGGCCATGCAAAGGGGATCAGAGATTGTAACTGAGATTCAAGAGGAAGGCTCCAACATTATTGGGTTTGGCGAAATGGGTATTGGGAATACTTCAGCAGCGAGTCTGATCATGAGCCACATTTGTCAAATACCTATTGAAACATGTGTAGGGCGCGGTACCGGTGTGGACGACGAAGGATGGAGAAAAAAAGTAAACGTTTTGGTACAAGTGCAAACGAAACATTCAGGGATTTCCGAAACAAGAGAACTGCTACAGGCCGTTGGAGGATTTGAAATCGCCATGATGTGCGGAGCGATGTTGCAAGCCGCTAGTCTTGGAATGATCATACTGGTAGATGGATTTATAGCCTGTGCAGCCTATCTCTGCGCTCAGTCATTCAATTCAAACATCAGACATTATGCGATCTTCTGCCACCAATCAGACGAATCAGGTCACAGACAAATGCTAGAATATATTGGGGCAAATCCAGTCCTTAAGATGAATATGAGATTGGGTGAAGGTACAGGCTGTGCACTAGCCTATCCCCTGCTGGCGTCCAGTGTGGCATTCATGAATCAAATGGCCAGCTTTGAAAGTGCAGGCGTTTCTAACAAAGAATAACGCATGAAAAAAGAATGGTCCATATTTCTTACAGCTGTGATGTTTTATACACGTATCCCATGCCCCAAATGGGTTGACCATTCCTCTGAAATGCTCAACAAGGCAACCAGGTATTTTCCTTTAATCGGTTGGATTGTTGGAGGGTTTGCAGGGCTCGTATTTTACGGCTCAGCGCAAATATTACCATTCAGTATCTCCATTATTTTATCTATGATTTCAAGCATTTTAATTACAGGGGCATTTCATGAGGATGGGTTTGCAGACGTTTGTGACGGGTTTGGGGGAGGATGGACTAAGGAGAAAATCCTCAAAATCATGAAGGATTCAGCTATTGGAGCCTACGGGGCCTTGGGCATGTTACTTATTATTCTTTTCAAATTCCTTTTGCTATGGGAATTGAGCAATCATCTTCAGGCGACAACGCTTGTTTTTATTATTATCACGGGACATAGTATCAGTCGCCTCAACTCGGTGTTTATGATATTCTCGGATGAGTATGCAAGAGAAAACGAAGATTCGAAGGCTAAACCCGTCGCCAGGCAAATGAAAAAGGGAAGTTTTTTGGCAGCAATCGCTATGGGCATTGCCCCGTTGATCTATTTCCAAAATCTGTATTTACTAACCGGTATTCCTGTTCTTATTTTGGTTAAATTGTATCTGTCCGGCTATTTTAAAAAATGGATCGGCGGATATACGGGAGATTGCTTAGGAGCACTACAACAAATATCAGAAGTTACCTTTTACCTATTGGTTTTATCGCTATGGAATTATATCTAATCAGACACACTACTCCTCAAGTGGACAAGGACATTTGCTATGGTCAAACCGACCTTGACCTGGCACCCACTTTCGATGCAGAAGCCAGCAATATTCATCAAAAATTTGAACAACCACTGGATTACATCTTTTCTAGTCCATTGAAACGTTGCTCAAAGTTAGCTAAGAGTTTTAATGTGAAAGTCCAAGAAGAGTCAAGATTGATGGAACTCAGTTTTGGAGATTGGGAGATGAAGAAGTGGAAAGACATTTCACAGCCTGCCGTCAACCAGTGGATGGAAAACTACATCACTCAAGGCCCGAGTAATGGTGAATCCTACGAGCAACTTAAAACCAGAGTAGTAGAAATTTTCAAAGGTATTATCTCACAAAACAGAAAGTCGACTGGCATTGTCACTCATGCGGGACCAATCCGTGCAATTCTATCTTATGTACTCAATCTTCCTTTAAAGGACACTTTTACCTTACGGGTAGATTATGGCAGTATTACAAAAATCAGTCTCAATGAATCCATTTTCTCAGTCGATTATATCAACAAAGTATGACAAAAATTCCATTGGCAATTAGTTGGAGCGGTGGCAAAGATTCCAGCTTGATGCTCCATCATCTTATGAATGATGATAAATATGTTATTGTAGAGTTGCATACTGCTGTTTCTAGCGAAACCGGTAGAGTATCTATGCATGGTGTTTCTCAAGAGCTAATACGTGCACAAGCTGATTCTATTGGGCTGCCTATTCGTTTTATCTCCATCGAGCCGGATTCCACCAATGCGAACTACGAAAAAGCGTTAAATGCCTATTATTCTGATCTAAAGTCTCAAGGCATTAATCACATTGGATTTGGAGATATTTTCTTAGAAGACTTGAAAAGGTATCGTGATGAACTATTGCACAAAAATGGTCTAACAGGAGTCTATCCCCTTTGGAAAAGGCAAACCAAAGACCTCGCTAGCTCTTTTTTATCCAATGACTTCAAAACACTGATTTGTTGTGCCAAGCAATCGCTATTCCCCAACAGCATATGTGGCAAAGAATATAGTCATGCTATGCTCGATACATTTGGTTCTGAAATAGATCCTTGTGGTGAAAATGGTGAGTTTCACTCCTATGCCTTCGACGGCCCCATTTTCCGAAATCCTATTTTTGTTCAAGTAAATGAGGTGTTAGTGCACACGTACGAACATAAACTTCAATCTGGGCAAGAAGTTAAGACCGCATTTGAGTTTGCCGATCTGGGTTTGGCTAAGTCAAAAGCTGTTTGACGATTGTCAATACTTCTGTTGTGGCCATAGAAACTGAAAGTTCACCGCTTTGAACTTTACTTCTCAATTCTTTTATATTTTTTTTTAGTGCGGTATGATCAGATAAGTGTTGAATCAAACCAAAATTCACCCGATTTTCAAACCAGCGGACGTTTTGATTACTCCTGTTATTTTGGAATAGACCATTTTCGATCATTATATGCTGAAAATCCAAGATCATTTGCCATATAAGGTCAAATCCTTTCTTTTCCAATGAAGAACATAATTCCACCTTAGTTGACCAGCCCGTTTCGCTTGCCGCAAACAGATGCAGGGCATTCAAAAGATCAGTTTTGGAGCGCTTAGCCAGCTTTTCCTGGTCGCCATCCGCTTTATTTATGACTATGCCATGCGCCATTTCCATGATGCCTTTCTTAATCCCTTGCAGATCATCTCCGGACCCTGGCTGAATCATAAGCAGGAAAAAGTCAACCATATCATTTACGAGCGTCTCAGATTGTCCCACACCAACCGTTTCCACAATAACGACATCAAAACCTGAAGCTTCACAGAGCAAGATGGCTTCGTGGGTCTTATTATTGACCCCGCCAAGCGTACTACCAGACGCAGAGGGTCGTATAAATGCATTGGGATTTCTACTCAATGTTTCCATTCTTGTCTTATCACCCAAGATGCTACCTCCAGTACGTTGACTACTCGGATCGATGGCCAAAACAGCTAATTTTTTTCCTTTGCTAGTCAAATAAGTCCCAAAACCTTCGATAAAACTGCTTTTCCCCACACCGGGGGTACCGGTAATTCCAATCCGAACAGATTTCGATTCTTGATTTAAGATATGATTAAGAAGTTGATCGGCCAAATCCTGGTCAGTTCTTTTTCGACTCTCAACCAGCGTTATGGATTGAGCTAATACCACCGTGTTTTGTGCTCGCAATCCATCCAGATAGTACTCAAGGCTAAATCTCTTCATTCAAAATTTATGCATAAAAAATTTAAATATAGCAATGATATAACAGGTCGTAGATAAATATCAAAAATTTCCTTATCCCGATAGTTCTTATAGGTGGATTTCCTATGTTTATAGATAATTTGGAAAGGTTGGTCGATTAATAATTGAATTTATCTAAGATTAGTTTAGCTTTAAATTTGATTGAGAGAAAGGTTACCAATTGTTCCAAATACATATTAAATAGAGAACACTTAATAATCTTAACTAACTGACATGTTCAAACGATTCTGGCTTGAAACTATTTATGGGCTTTTCTTTATACTCGTTTTAGCTTTTTTAGTTTCCCAAGTAACCGCCTTCAAAATATTTGATGTTTTTGACCCCATAGGTGCTGTTTTTGAGGATATGGAAAGCACCGACATTGTATTCTCACAGTTGCGTGAGGACCCCCTGGCGGAAGAAAATTTAATTTTGATAAATATTGGAGATTTACCTAGGTCAGGTATTGCAGACATGGTAAATATCATTAATTCAGCCGAGCCAAAGGTTATTGGCATGGATATGGTTTTTAAGTATCCAAAAGAAGACACTTTAGGCGATTTAAAACTATCTGATGCTTTCTCCAGAGTTGAAAATCTGGTCATGTATAGCAAACTACTCAACGTTGACGATGATGATGATTTTGACTCACTTGAAGTCTCATATCCTCCACTATTCGGTTACGGAGAGACTGCATTTGTCAATTTTATTACAGGCGCCGCAGATCAGGATGATCTAAAAATGTGCCGAGAATTTGCGGTAAGCGAAAGTGTAAAAGGACAGGAAGAGCTGGCCTTTTCGGTCAAAATCGCTCAACACATGGACAGCGCTAAAGTAGCACGTTTTTTAGCAAGAGATAAGGACGTAGAAGTTATCAATTATCGTGGCAATATATTTGATTATGGTGCCACAGAGTATGCTATCAGTTACTTCGCTTTAGATTGGTACCAGGTATTAAATATGGAATTTGCTCCCGAACTCATAAAAGATAAGGCGGTTATATTCTGCTATATGGGTAGTGAATTGGGCGACAGAAAGGCACTTGATGATAAATACTTCACTCCGCTCAACAAAAACTATGTAGGTAAAACCCATGCTGATATGTTTGGTGGTGTAGTACATGCCAATGCTTTTTCGATGATTATGTCTGAGAGTTACATAAATGAAATGAGCGAAAACATAGGCTACATATTGGCACTTGTAATTTTATACCTAAACATCGTTTTGTTTACCGTCATCTATAAAGTCATGCCTAAGTGGTATGACGGATTATCGAAACTTATACAATTAATAGAAGCCGCAGCGTTATTTAGTTTAGGTCTTTTCGTATTCAATAGTTTTAACTATAAAATCGATACTACCTTATCCATTGTTGCTGTGCTTATTGTAGGGGATGCACTGGAGGTATTCTTTGGTGTCTTTGTTAATCTTTTTACAAAAGAAGGTCGAAAAGAACTTCGTGAACTAAAGAAATTGTAAATTTGTAATCTATAAATCTATATATATCATGAGAACTAAATTATTCATAACATCTACTCTTCTGATATTCTTTCTAGTCAATACCAGCTACGGACAAAGTTTTGTTTTTAGAGTATTGGCAAGCAAAGGAGCCAATCAGGTAAAAAAGGGACAAAGTGGAGAAACTGTACCTCTTAAAACGGGAGCAACCTTAATGTCTGGCGATGAGCTAATAGCTGCAAGCGGTGCGTACATCGGATTGATGCACAAGACGGGAAGGACCATCGAGGTGAGAAACCCCGGTATTACCAAAATCACAGACCTTGAGACTAAATTGGCAAATTCCAAATCTAGTGTTGCCAACAAATATGCTAAGTTCGTGATGAACAAAATGAGTGAAGGCGAGGGTGATCTGAGTTCTAACTACAGAAAAAACATGAAGGCTACCGGGGCCGTGGAAAGAGCGACTAGTAGTGCTTCTCTTAAGGTCTTATTGCCAAGTTCTGTGGACGTTCTAAACACTGAAGCCATTATCAGATGGGAAGGAACGGAAGAGGTTCTTGATGCTTCTTATATTGTAAGTATTAAAAACATCTTTGATGAGGAGATCTTTAATGCCGAGACTGCCAAAACTAGTCTCAATATCAATTTTAATGATGAAAACCTTGCTAACGAGAGATTAGTAATATTGAATGTGCAGGTTAAGGACAATGAAGATATTAAGTCAGGTGACTATGGTATCAAAAGAATGTCCTCCGACGATGCGGCCTCAATCAATGAGAACTTGCAAGCCTTGAAATCTGAAATTTCCGAGGACAGCCCATTGAACAATTTGATTTTTGCTTCATTCTATGAAGAAAACAATTTGATATTGGATGCTATGACTCAATATGAAAAAGCCGTTTTGGCTTCGCCGGACGTAGAGGACTTCAAAACGCTTTACGATGACTTCTTAGTAAAGAATGGGTTGCAATAAGAAAATAGATTTTTAAGATGAAAAGGTCATGTCCCGAACGACATGACCTTTTTCTTTCCTATAAGAGTCATCACTTTCAATTGTCACTGATTTGAATAACAAATACTAAACTATATCCTAATGAGAACCATTTTTGTATTTCTGTTTATTACGATTTTCAGCTCTGGCATGGCGCAGAATAGTAACAAAAGTTTTGTATTTAGAGTGCTGGCCAACAAAGGTGTGAACCACGTCAAAAAAGCGGCTGATGGTAAAAAAGTAATCTTACGCACCGGGCTAACCCTTATGCAAGATGATGAGATTATTGCATCTACCGGTGCCTACATTGGACTGATGCACCGAACTGGACGAACTATTGAACTTAGAGCGCCTGGTGTAACAAAAATTACGGATTTAGAAACCAAACTTGCTAACTCCAAAACATCAGTAGCGGGAAAATATGCTAATTATGTATTGGCAAAGATGAACGGCGACGGAGGTAATGAGAACTATCGAGCCAATATGAAAGCGACTGGAGCCGTTGAAAGATCAAGTGGTTCGGCCATTTCGGCCATGTTGCCAACTTCGGTCAACGTCTTGAATCCGGAAGCCGTGATTCGATGGAATTCGGTTGAAGAAGAGGACGCCTATTATATTGTAAGTGTTAAAAACATCTTTGACGAAGAATTACTATCTGCGGAGACGACTAAGCCCTACATTAAGCTAAATTTAGATGACGAAAACCTGGCTAACGAACAGCTCGTGATTCTTAACATCAAAGTCAAAGATAATCCAGATCTCTTTTCTCCTGACTATGGAATAGAAAGACTCTCTGACGAAAAAGAAGCAGAAATGATGGCTTCACTTACACAACTGAAGTCAGAAATATCAGGAGACAGTCCACTTGGGAAACTGATATTAGCTTCGTACTTTGAAGACAATGGCTTGACCCTAGATGCTTTGACTCAGTATGAAGACATACTGGAACAATCACCTGAGGTAGAAGACTTCAAAATGCTCTACGGTGAATTTCTTATCCGTAATGGATTGAGTAAATTGGATGAATAAAGAATTAGATTTATATTGATTAGAAAAGCTCTGATTAGTCTCAGAGCTTTTTTTTATCTATTGGCTCCAGCCAAAAGGTAAAGAACAGCCATTCGAACAGCTACGCCATTTTCGACCTGATTCAATATTATAGAATGGTGAGAGTCAGCTACATCGCTTGTAATCTCAACCCCACGATTGATTGGGCCAGGGTGCATTACAATAATTTCTTTGTCTAGTCTATCAAGGAGCTTCTTGTTGACCCCAAAATGCTGAGAGTATTCCCTGAGAGATGGAAAATATTTAATGTGCTGTCTTTCGAGTTGTATCCTAAGAATGTTGGCCACATCACACCACTGCAAGGCTTCAAACACATCTGTCACAACTTTTACTCCTAAAGAGGTAATGTACTTTGGCACCAATGTCGCAGGACCACATATCATAACCTCCGCTCCCAACTTTTGAAGTGCAAAAACATTCGATAAGGCGACGCGAGAATGTATGATATCACCAATGATTGCTATTTTCCTACCCGCTAATTCACCGAGCTTTTCTCTCATTGAAAAAGCATCTAACAGCGCCTGAGTAGGGTGCTCATGTGTCCCATCTCCAGCATTTACAATATTTGCTTCAATGTGCTGAGATAGGAAATGTGGAGCACCTGGAGACGAATGCCGCATGACTATCATATCCACCTTCATTGCCAGGATATTATTGACGGTGTCCAGAAGTGTTTCTCCTTTTTTTACAGAGCTTCCTGAAGAAGAAAAGTTTATTACGTCTGCCGAAAGGCGTTTTTCTGCCAGTTCGAAAGAAAGTTTAGTTCGGGTGGAGTTTTCAAAAAAGACATTCGCAATGGTAACATCTCTGAGTGAAGGAACTTTCTTGATCGGGCGATTAATGACATCCTTAAAGTTGTCGGCCGTTTCAAAGATCAACTGAATATCACTTGGTGTTAGACTTTTGATACCCAATAAATGTTTGCTACTCAACTCGCTCATTTCTCAGAATTATCTATCAACCAAATTTTATCCTCTTTCTTGCCTTGCTCAGTCAGCTCTACCAACACTTTTTGAGATAAAACTGTATTCACTCGTTTACCAATATAATTGGCCTCTACCGGTATATCTCGGCTATAAGAGCGGTCTATTAAGGTTAAGAACTCAACTTTAGCTGGTCTTCCAAAAGCACCCATGGCGTCCATAGCAGACTTTACTGAACGTCCGGTGTATAAAACGTCATCAATCAGCACTACATTCTTATCTTCAATAATGAAAGGCACCTTGGTCTCATTAGGTGCCAGCGGTTCATCACGTCTCCGAAAATCATCTCTATAAAAAGTAATATCGAGATAACCAAGCGGGACAGTTTTGTTTATTACTCGTTCAAGTTCAGCTTTGATCCTCTCCGCCAGGTATATGCCTTTTGGCTGAAGTCCCAGCAAGACTGTATTCTCAAACTGATTATGATTTTCGATTAATTGATAACAAAGACGGGAGATGGTAATACTAAGATGGTGGCTATTAAGAAGAAGTCTCTTTTGCATGTGTCTTTGATTAGGCAAATATAGAACCTAGCCATTCACATTTGAAAATAAATTGGAAAGAAGATTTAAGATTATTGATATTGGACCTTATTGATGTAAAATACCCGACGATTGAGCTTTACATCCTTATCTTTCAGATTTTTGATATTTTGAATCCCAAAAGTGTAAAAATTGCCGTCAAACCATTTTTCCAAACCTTCCATTTCTTTATTGTTATCACGGATTTCATCAGACTTAAAGTGTAGTTCTATGGGGTCAAAACTTTTTCCTTCAAGTATTTCGTCATTTTGGATGATTTTAGATCTAATCACATTTTCATACACATAGAGCAATACAATGCGATCCTTCTCAACACTGATTTGCACATTTTCCTTAAGAGAATAACTCAGCAGGTCATTAATTTCGAAACTATTGTCCCAAAGCAATTCACCTTTTTTACTAAACCCTGCAACGATAGCATGGGTGTATTTATAACCTATAAAATTCGGGTTTGAAAATCCATCACTTCCGCCAAAGCTATTTGACGCATAAAAATTGCTACTGCCATAATTCGAATATTTAGGGTAATAGGCTTCACCAATCAATATGTACTCGTTTTCTCGCTCTACGATGTCGTTAATTAACAATCGGTAGTTGAATTTAGCTTTTTGACCCTTGACTTTCTTCCTTTCAATTTTTTCTTTTATGCGTTCTTCTCTTTTGGCTTTCATGTATGAAAAAAAATTGTCCAAGTCTGCATAATCGTGATACTTAATGAATTCCTGCTGTCCAAGATTCAATTTGGCCAAATATAGTCCTCTGGAAAATTCAGACTTGCGCTTGGAGTAGGTACCTGCAATATATTGCGTACCGTTGTCGAAGCTTGTCGATACCCCATCCAACAAGCTCTTTTCATAATCCGTACTGATAACTTCTGTATGAACCAATTCACCCTTTTCTGTAAAGGTCTTTAAGGAAACTGTAACCTGTTTATTTTGCCCTTGTTCGCTCATCACGACGGTAAAGTTATTCGTGCGTTTATCGGTTCGAACGTCAATGATTGTACTGTTATTATTATAAATTCCAGGCATAACCTTTGGTTTCGGGTCGTCCAAGTCAACCACCGTAACTACTGGCCTCATATTCGAATACCCACCATAAATCAATGTATTAGAAACAACCTCAAAATGACTTAATTCCAACGGTACACCAAGGGTGACGCTATGCGAGAGAATCTGATCTCCCTCAAGATCGGTCTGATAGACGATCATATCATCAAGCTTGTATTGTGACTTTCCAAATAGCAAGAAAAAGCCTTCTTCGCTGTAGTCGTATCCTAAGAATATTGCTCCATAGTCAATGGAAATTGCTCTATCCCAAACCACATTGAGCAGACTATCCACTAAATATAGCTCCCAAACAAAGCCTGATTCAGTTCTGTTGCGCGTTTCTTTTACTACCAGTAGCCCTCGCTCTTTAGCCGAGATGATGATAAAGTCTTCATCCTTAGTCCCTACTTCAAATTCAATTCTTTTTGGCTGAACTATAAATGACTCTTGTTCTGTGGTATCTGCTTCTACATCCTTCTTTCTCTTTTGGCCAAAAGCCAAGAACTGAAGACCTGCCATAAGCAATACCAATACGTAAGCTGTTTTTCTCATTTCCATCGTCTTACATAAAAAAAGCCTGAGGCTACTAAAACCCTTACTTCATCAAGGTTCATTTCTGTCCTAAAGATAAAACAATGTCGAACTCCTCCTTTTTAACGGGTTGTACCGAGAGTCTGGAGTTGTTGACAAGAACCATTTCAGACAAGCGGTTGTCATTTTTTATTTGCTCTAACGTAACAGCTTGATCAAGTTTTAGTTCGGGAATCAAGTCCACTACCACCCATCTGTCATCATCTGTTGTAGGGTCAGAATAGTGCTCTTTCACCACTTTGGCAACACCTACGACACACTTTTCGTTTACACTATGGTAAAACAAAGCCAAATCATCTACCTTCATATTCATCATGTGCATACGGGCGGCATAGTTTCGCACACCATCCCAATGATCTCTTCCCAATTTCACAAAATCATCCCATGAGTAGGTATTCGGTTCAGTTTTGATCAGCCAATAGTTCATATTCAATCATTTCAATTTAGTCATTGAAATTTAAATATTTATGAGACTAATACAAACCGTCTAGTCCTGTATAACCGGCAAATATTTGAGAATGCTCATTTGACCAAAGTCGAGTCGCTCATTTGCCAATCTTCGAAGCTGTGATCTTGTAACTGCGTCTACTTTGCCAAAAACGGCATCCAGTCCTTCAACTTTTCCGTGGTCCAGGATACTTTTAGCCATCATAAGCATGAAATTCTGATTGTTCTCCTCTGCCATAGCGAGCTGCCCTTTGATTTGATTTTTAGCTGTCTGAAGTTGTTTGGATCCAAGTTCTGTTTCAGTTAGTTTTTTTATTTCCTTCTTAACCAACTGAATTGATTTCTCCAAATTCGCAGGTTCAGTGGCGTAAAAAATGGAAAAGAGCCCCGTGTCAGTAAATGCCTGAAAATTCGATTCTATATTATATACCATACCATGATTTTCTCTCAGACTTAAATTAAGTCTTGAATTCATGGCACTACCGCCCAAAATATTGTTAAGCACAAAGAATGGCACTTTCTGTTCAGAATAAATATCGAATGCTCTGCAACCTATTCCAACATGTGCCTGTGTAATGTCTTTAGGTGTAATTTCATTTTGCGGCGCATAGCCATTGACCACTCTGCGCTCCCTGTCGCAACTGATATTATCGATTGATTTCAGATTTTTCTCTACAATCTTTTTCAATTTCTTAAGAGAGTAATTACCCACTGAAGAAAAAACCATGCGCCGGGTATCCAAATTTTCACTTACAAAATCCAGGAAATCTTTTTGATCAAATGATTTGACGCTAGATGATGTACCCAAAATGTTATTGCCTAGCTGATGATCCTTAAATACCAGACCATCCAATTGATCTTGAATTGCATCTTCCGGGCTGTCAGCGTACATAGCCATTTCTTCTAATATGACTTGTCGTTCCTTATTAATCTGAGCATCTGGAAAAATAGAATTGAAGGTAATATCCTTGAGTAGTTCAACAGCCTTGTCTAGGTGACTATCGAGAACAGCCGCATAAAAACAAATTTTCTCTTTTGTTGTGTAGGCATTCAATTCACCCCCTAGAGATTCCAGTCGGTTGATGATGTGAAATGCTTTACGTCTGTGGGTACCCTTGAAGGCCATGTGTTCCCAAAAATGAGCAATACCTTGCTGGTGCAACCCCTCATCCCGGCTACCAATATCCAACATTAATGCACAGTGGGCGATTTTTGTATTTGAAACTTGTCTATGAACAACCCTTATTCCATTGGGCAATTCCCACAACTCGTAATCCATCATATTACCTCATTCGAAGTAACAAAGTTATACATTTTGGATACTGGAAACAGAGGATTTTCAGAAATGAATATCTATTTTTTAGTGAGCGCCTCAATCTTTTGTGCGATGTACTCTCGTTCCTTTTCATTCTCAACAAGATCTACTCCAGCACAATACGCTTCCCTTGCCTGTTTCGGCTTTTTGGATTTTTCCAACAGGTGGCCCTTGATTATATAAAGCAAATAATAGTTGCTAAGAAAACCGGTTTTTTCAATTTTTTTCAACTCTCGCATGGCAATGTCATACCCTTCGACTTGAGCTAATGGCACTAGCCGATTGAGCTGAGCCACGGCTGAAGGGTATCGTAGCACCATAGCGTCGTACAAACTTAATATCTCTTTCCAGTTGGTCTCTTTGAACGACTTGGCAGCGCAATGCAAGGATGATATAGCTGCTTGAATATGATATTCAGAGTATACAGGTTCTTCAACCGCTCTATTAAGAAAATAATGTCCTGTCCTGATCAACTCCTGATCCCATGTGGACCTATCCTGATCTTCTAATGATATGATAAATCCACCTTCACTCATTCTGGACTTTGATCGAGCTAGATGAAAGTACATGAGTGCTTCTAATGCATTGGTCTCTGGAAGGTTGCCAAAATCTGCCTCCAACAATAGTCGATTGAGTCGAAGGGCCTCTATGCATAAGTCAACATTAAGGATTTTCTTTCCATGACTCGGCTTGTAACCTTCGTTGAACAATAGATATATCACCTTTAGCACAACTGATAGTCTGTCTTTTAGCTCATCGGTTGGGGGTAATTCAAAATCTGCATTGGCCTCTATCAATTTATGTCTGGCTCGTGTATAAGATTTAGCTACAGCAGCTTCTGACTTGAGCAAGCAAGCAGAAATTTCTCTGATTCCTAGTCCACATAGTACTTTAAGTGCTAAAATAATCTGGTATTCAATATTAAGTTGTGGATGGCAACATACAAATAACATCTTCAGTAGTTCGTCCTTTAGTACGTCATCTGGATTAATATCAGCTTCGAATGATGACTCTTGCAGATCAATTATTGAGTCCTCTGTATACTCTTGCTTGTTCATTCGGCGCAATTGATCTATCATCTGATTGTTCGCCACTCGATAGATCCATCCTGCGGGGTTAGAAGGCACCTCTCCATAAGGCCAGATTTGCATGGCCTTGTACATCGCATCTTGAACCACATCTTCAGCCAAAGTCAAATGAGGCGCACCATATTTACTGACCAAAAGTGAGACCATCTTTCCATACTCATTTCTAAATAGGTTGTCAACTATGGTCTTCGAAGATGTGCTACTTGAATTCACCAGTTCTGGTTTGTTTAAATTAGAAAGTCATGTGATAAAACAAAAAAGGAAGACGAAAATTGCATCTTCCTATTCCTTGAGCATAGCTTTTAACATTAGAATTACATATCCATAGGAAGCAACTCTCTTACTTCAACAATTCCTTCATGTTCAAATATCGGGCATTGCTTAGATATTTCTACAGCTCCGTCCAGTGTATCAGATTTGACTATGAGATAGCCGCCAACCACTTCCTTGCCTTCTGCAAAAGGACCATCCGTAATCACCGCACCAGCGCTTCTTACTACTTTGCCTCCTTTGTCCAAGGGAAGCCCTCCTACTAATTTATTATCCTGAGCTAACCCCTGCATCCATACACCCCATTTGGCCATGTGCGCTTGCATTTCTTCCGGTGTTTGGTCTGTTCTGGCAGCATCACCACCTCTGAATAAAAAAAGATACTCTTTCATTGTTTTATATTTTAGTTTATAAATTATTCGATTCTAACCAACTAATCAAGGGATTCATGTAATGTTCTTCCCATCCAATGGTTATATCATCATAGGAGTCTTCAGGAATATCTTCATGAATAAGAGTCACAACCAAAAAATTTGATTCCTGACGCCATCCAAATACTACCTTGGAATATTCGGGCCAACTGCTTTCTTTCCACTGTTGTACGAGCTTGTTCGATGATACTTCATTGTTGATACCAACTATACTGCCTCCCCAAAGTGAAAAATTACTTCCGATCTCATCACTCATTGTTGCCGAGGCTCCTGACCATTGACTTATAATCGTTTGATTAGTTAGTGCTTCATAGAAATCACTGGACTTGGCGTTCACAAAATATGTTTTCTCTAACCTTGGCATTTGCCTCTTATTTATTTTCAAGACGAATAAATAATAGAGATTAGGACAATCCGGTGAAAAATTATTTTAACCCATCAGAATCGTTTAAAGAAAAGCTAGATTTACGGTCTCGATAAGGCGCTCGCCTATTGATAATTAAATAAGACAACATGAAGTATTTACCTATTGGCCAAGAGTTGTTTACAACAAATAGGAACAAGCTTAAAGTCAAGCTGAAGCCAAATTCAGTAGCCATATTCAATTCGAGTGATATAATGCCAACCTCTGCGGACGGCACTTTACCGTTCAAACAGGATCCCAATATATTTTATCTATCTGGCATAGACCAAGAAGAATCCATTCTACTACTTGCTCCGGATTTTCCTGACGAAAAGTTCAGAGAAGTGCTATTTATAAAGGAAACAAGTAAAGAAATCGCAATATGGGAAGGCCATAAGTATACAAAGCAAGAAGCTGAAGAATCATCAGGTATTAAGAACGTTAGATGGCTCACTGATTTTGAATCAATTTTGAACACTATTCTTGCGGAAAGTTCCAATATTTATCTCGACTCAAACGAGCATATTCGTAATGGATCAAAAGTTGAAAGCAGGACAGATCGCTTTACAAAGTGGTGCATGGATCAATATTCTTTACATCAATATGAAAGAATTGCTCCGCTTATCTATGATTTGAGATGTGTGAAAGAATCACGCGAAATCGAGTTATTACAACATGCATGCGACATCACGGAAATAGGATTCAGAAGAATACTGGAATTCACCAAACCCGGTGTGTGGGAATACGAACTTGAAGCTGAACTTTCCTACGAGTTCTTAAGAAATCGAGCAACTCGGTTTGCCTATGACCCAATCATTGCTTCCGGTGGTAATTCTTGTGTGCTGCATTATATTGAAAACAATAAGCAGTGTAAAAGTGGAGATATCATACTTTTCGATGTGGGTGCTGAATATGCCAATTACAACGCAGATATGACGCGCGTCATCCCAGTCAACGGAAGATTTTCAAAAAGACAACGTCAAGTTTATGACGCTGTACTACGGGTGAAAAATGAAGCTACAGAATTACTCAGACCTGGTAATGCTATTCCGGAGTATCACAAGGCCGTTGGCGAAATAATGGAAAGAGAATTACTGGCTTTAGGTCTTATCAGCAAGGTAGATATTGAAAAACAACGCCCGGAGTGGCCAGCGTATAAAAAGTACTTTATGCATGGCACATCTCATCACTTAGGTCTAAATGTTCATGATGTAGCAAGTATTTATAAAAAGTTTGAACCTGGCATGGTGTTTACGGTTGAGCCAGGCATCTACATCCCCGAAGAAAATATTGGTATCCGACTAGAAGATAATATCACAATTACCAAGGGCGGCCATATTAACTTGATGAAAAACATCCCAATTCATGCAGATGAAATCGAAAGCTTAATGAACGCCTAGAACTCAATATCAAAGAAATGAACGAAGAATCAATTAAAAACTCAAATGAAGCGCCAGAACCTGTTGGGCTCTATCCTCATGCCAGAAAAGTCGGCAATCTCTTATTCTTATCTGGTGTAGGGCCCAGAGAAAAAGGAACAAAAATAATCCCTGGAGTAGAACTGAATGCCAGCGGTCAAATCGAGTCATATGACATCGCAGCACAGTGTCATTCGGTATTTAAAAATATTCGATTGATTTTGGAAGCCTCAGGTTCATCTTGGGATCAACTCGTTGATGTAACTGTTTTTCTAACCAATATGAAAGAAGACTTCAAGACCTACAACAGCATCTATGCTGAATATTTCAAAGATAATCAGCCCTGTAGAACAACGGTGGAAATCAACTCCCTCCCAACCCCAATAGCCATCGAACTGAAATGTATTGCAACTATTCAATAGGCATAAAATCCCTGTAAATCCATTGAATATCAGCATTTTGTCATGATAAGATTTTCGATGTATATTCGGTATTCCATTTTACAACCAAACAATAACTATTATGACATTTACTGTTACGCACCAGGAGTCCTATTCCAGAGGTGAATTACTCCTAAGATCCTTTTTCGGATACTTCTACATTGTACTTCCACACATGTTAATCTTAGCCTTTCTAGGTCTTTGGGGGTCTATTTTAACCTTCATATCCTGGGTGATTATCATGTTTACCGGCAGTTATCCTGAAAGTTTTTTCGAGTACCAGGTTAAACTTATGAAGTGGTCGACCAGGGTAAATCTTCGATTATATAACCTTTCAGATGGCTATCCTGCCTTTGGACTGGAGAGAGAGGATCCAGCTTTTACACTGGACATTCCATATCCCGACAATTTAAGTAGATCGACTCAACTTCTTAAATTGTTTTTCGGTGTTGTTTACGTTGCGATACCTCATGGTATCCTACTTATTTTCAGAACCATTGCTACCTTAGTTCTATTGTTCCTCGGGTGGTGGAGCGTACTATTTACTGGTAAGTTTCCAGAGTCTTGGCACGAATTTATCGTTGGCACACTTAGATGGGGATTGAGAGTACAACTATATCTAGGATATATGACCGATGACTATCCGCCGTTTTCCGGGAAATAACATATGGAATATTACGATCTCGAACAACCAAATGAGTTGAGCAAAAAGGAAAAGGAAGACGCCATGGGTGCTTATCTCATGATGTTTGCTGCCATAGGTGCAGGTCTTCCTTTACCAATCATCAATTTAATTGCCTCGGTCGTTTATTTCTTTGTTCAAAAAAGAAACACAAGATTTGTGCGGTTTCATAGTTTACAGTCCCTTTGGAGTCAAGTCCCAACAACCTTGGTCAATGCTGGCGCTATGTATTGGACGCTCCAAATTTTTCTTTTTGACAATCTTGAAACAACGGATAGCTATTTTGGTTACTTGATCATGATGGTAGTCTTAAACCTGGCATACTTCGCTTTCAGCATCGTTGGTGCTGTGAAGGCCAGAAATGGTAAAATGTATTATTTCCTGTTTTTCGGAAAATTATGTTACCATCAGGTTTACCAAATTCGTGATGAGGCAGACCAAACTTCCGATGTAAATTTACCGCCTAAACTATGAAATGGGGCGCACTGAAAGAGTTAGGAATACTTATAGCCATATTCTTGCTGGTTTGGGGAGGGTTTTCCTATTATGACTACGAAGAGTTCAAAAATCCCTTTTCAATTTCGGCGGAAAACGAAGCTGAGCTCTCCAAACTTATGACAGAATATCTAATGACTGATTTTGAAGTAATCCAAAATCGGTCATTAGATTCTTCCCTTCAAATCATTACGAATAGGCTTTTGTCCAATTTGGACTCTGCACAGTATGAATACAAATTTCATTTGATCGACAACCCAGATGTAAATGCCTTTACTGCCTTGAATGGAAACATTTATATCTTCTCAGGTCTTATTGAGGAGGTTAGTTCTGCTGATGAACTTGCACTCATTCTTGCTCACGAAATCGGTCATGCAGAAAACAGGCATGTGGTAGAAAAATTAGTTAAAACCATTGGAATAGAGGTCTTGTTCAGCATCATAACTGGTGGAGATCCAGTGCTAATTTCAGAACTTAGCAAGCTCACAATATCTACTTCATTTGATAGGCTCAATGAAGAAGAAGCAGATGATTTTGCCTTACGGCTAGCCTTTGACAGTCAAATAAATCCGAGAAGATTGGCTCAATTCTTCCTAAAAATGAAAGCGAAACATCAGTCTGACCTTCACGAAAAACTAAAATTCCTGAGTACCCATCCATTAGGAAATGACAGAATAAAAAAGTCATCAGATTTTCTACTACCTGATGACTTCAATGAGAAACCCATCCCACTTGATTGGGAAATGGTAAAAGCATACTTAGATTAAATCCCGCTTACCTCGGATTCTCTGTGAATTTTCTTTACTAAACCTTGCAACACTTTACCCGGACCACATTCAATAAATTCTGTGGCTCCATCTGCTACCATTTTTTCTACAGATTGCGTCCATCTTACAGGAGCCGTAAGCTGAGAAATCAAATTCGACTTTATTTCCTCAACATTGTCATGTGGTAAAGCATCCACATTTTGATAGACCGGGCAAGTAGGCATAGCAAAATTTGTGGATTCGATGGCTGAGGCCAATTGCTCTCTTGCTGGTTCCATCAGAGGTGAATGAAAAGCCCCACCAACCGGTAGCGGTAATGCCCTTTTAGCTCCAGCTTCTTTCATTTTTTCACAAGCCACTTCTATACCCTTATTAGATCCTGAAATGACCAATTGTCCGGGGCAGTTGTAATTTGCAGCAACCACGACCTCATCAATTCCTTCACAAATTTCTTCAACGGTCTGATCTTCAAGACCCAGAATTGCTGCCATCGTAGAAGGGTTTAGCTCACAAGCTTTTTGCATAGCCTGTGCACGCTGAGACACCAATCTAAGACCGTCCTCAAATGTCAAAGTACGATTGGCCACTAAAGCAGAAAATTCTCCTAACGAATGACCTGCCACCATATTCGGTTTAAAATCTTCGTTGACAAGTGCAGATATTACAGAGTGAATAAAAACTGCGGGTTGAGTCACTTTAGTTTCTTTCAATTCGTCAGCTGTACCTTCAAACATAATTTTAGTAATGCCGAAACCTAGTATTTGATCGGCACTATCAAAAAGAGTCTTTGCTTTACTTGAACTCTCATAAAGGTCCTTACCCATTCCAGTAAATTGCGCACCCTGTCCCGGGAATATGTATGCTTTCATTTGTTTATGATTTGTCTTTTAATAGTCAAATGGAACCTTCCATTTTTTCAAATAATCATTACTTCTTAAGCAGATAAATATTTGAACATGGACGGTCCAAGTGTTTTGATTTTACTTTTTTAGTCACACGAAACTTTCAAGAAATTCAATCATTTTCTAATTGAAAAATTAATAATTGAGCCTACTCGTTCGTTTTACTTTGTGTTTAATTAAAATTTGCTGGCAAACTTAACCCAAAACTGTCATTCTAAAAACCGTCCTTTATTTTCGGGAGCAGGAATTTCACAGGCCTCTGTTTTCCCCATTAATTTGTAGCGATGTCTGGCAATCAAGTTGTAGAAGTAGTCAGTAATAGACGTGGGAAGGAAACGAAGAATTAAAATAATTTGCCACGGCATCTTTAAAAAACTAACAATCTTAAATGCCGCATTTGAATGCGAGTAAAGCTTTTCATCTGACAGGAATAGCAAACTATTGGTATAATCCTTAGGGAGCTCAAATTGTCTTAGCACTGACTGTCCCAAATCTGATTGTAGCGGTGCAAATAAGAGTTTCTGATTTCTCTCATGATTTAGAATAAAATTCACAGAGCTGTTGCAAAACCTGCAAACACCATCATAAAGCACCAAGTTGTTTATTTGACTATTTGGACCCATCCCTTTATCGTCTTCTGACTATTTTCTTGGTCGAGAACGTCAAAAGTTACATCGGCACCATAATAGTAAACCCCTGAAGGCAATTCCCTGCCTGTATTTGTATTTCCATCCCAATTGATCAAGATACTATTGACACTTTGGCCTTCACCTCCCGAGCCGTCAGAATCAAAGTCAAAAATCACACCACCTGAACGATCAAAAACTTCAAATTTTACGCGTTCAACAAATCTTGGACAAAGAGGTATATCAATACCTTCTACGCTATTGGTTAAATAGGCCGTAAAACTGTCGTTATTGTTGTCATTGTTTGGAGAAAAGGCATTAGGAAGTACATAGTTTGGACAATTATCCGCGCAGATTGTTTGCTCAACATCCCATTCCCCTTCATTATCAGCTTTATCTACAGCCGTGATTCGATAACACCCCTTGAAAGACCCCAATCCTGTATGAGTAAATGACGTACCCTGCACTTCCGCCACATAATCAACTCCTTTCTCACCAAAACCTTCCTCACTTCCATCCTCTGAAAAATAAATTCGGTAGGCTTTTACATCATTGTCGCAATTGCCAAAATCATAAGTCCAGCTCAGGTCTCTAAAAAAATTGGAAAACGAGCAATTTTGATCTGATAGATAATTTGCACAATCAAAATCACTATCAAATGTCAGAACAGGTGTGCAATTTGGAGCCACTCCATCATCCAATTGAGCTGAATTAAACTGAGATTTATTAATTATAGGAGATTCAATTAAATCATTGCCGTAACTTCCTTTGGTCTCCACATAATAATAGTAAACAATGTTCGGATCCAATGGATTTGTAGTCTCATCGTGCTTATCTTCATAAAATAGACCTGTCACTGCTGCGTCTACAGTAGTTAAAAAAGTAAAGTCGGCCGTAGTCAAATCTTCCTCAGCTATAAATCCATCAAAAGCATACCTGTAAACCTCGTGATAAAACTTATCAGCAGGATCCCCAACTTCAGGCTGCACAATGTTCGACCATGGCGTAAGGGCCTCCCAATTCAAAATAAGCGCTTCTGTTGTTGAAGAGGTTTCTAACCAAACTGTAGAAGCTGGAGCTGACCAATCTACAATATTATCATCTGATAATGTAATCATGTTGACCACATAATGATAGGAGCTGCTCTTAGTATTTAAATCTACGACGTCGGTAAAAGTCAAAAAGTTGACTCCCGGGATATACTGTATGTCCGTCACAATTGTATCTGGGTTGGTTAGTCCACCTTGTCCTTCGAACCGAACTAGTTCATACTCATAATCATTCAAATCAAGGTCTTCAGGCAATTGCCATTTTACAAATACTTGGCCAGCTTCATCATCCGTTTCTTCTACATCTACTTCGACAAGGATTGGTGCAGTAAGGCCCATTTCAATGCAAGATTCTGAGGAAGCATAACTTTCTCCTCCAGCAGGCTCAGGAAAGACAGCCACAATGCGATAGCAGTACTCTGCCCCGGGAGCAAGTCGATTCCCATTATTATCATCCAAATAGGTAGTTAAACTTACATCCACTGTGTCAATCAATTGATAACCCGCAGACTCTGGCAATCCCACTACACAATCTTCGGCAAGAAAAGCATATGAATCTACCCTCCTCCAAATTTGCATATGACTGGCTCCAATGCAGCCTGAATACGAATTCCAGTTTAGCTGAACAGAGCGACCAGGTTGAGAAGTAGCTGTAAGTCCTGTGGGTGCTGGAGCTACAACAGTGATATTCCATGTTTTAAAATCAACAAGCTTAGGGCCTAAATCTGGATTATCCGTGGCCTTCAATTGGACTTCATATGGGCGTCGTCTTACCAGTTCGCATGTCGTTTGCCAATTGAATGTTGCACTTGCTGGTGAATTTTGAAAAATGGCTGGACTCGGAGTAAAAGTAGCGCTATTTATATCCTGCTGAAAAGGTCCACCAAAGGCCTCAATCTTAACTTCATGGCCATCAGGATCTGTAGCTGTAATTATTTCAT
The DNA here is from genome assembly GCF_039944555.1 of Reichenbachiella sp. Classification (GTDB taxonomy): domain Bacteria; phylum Bacteroidota; class Bacteroidia; order Cytophagales; family Cyclobacteriaceae; genus Reichenbachiella. The sequence continues at coordinate 230,234 of NZ_JBDUYN010000006.1, forward strand.
TGATTGTACTACCTGCCTCTACGCATAGATCAGGTGGAGGGGTAATTTCAGGTCGCTCATTGTCAGTATCTTCAATTATTATTTGCATGTCTCTTGTCAGAGAACCAAGCAAAAACCACTGCCCCTCAATTTTCCTCCACTCGTCTACGATGAATGCAATATTGTATTCACCGGGTGCACCGGGTGCATCCCACAGCAAATTGCCAGAAATGGGATCAATTGTAAAAACCGGCACATCATTCTGAGCTTCATTACCTTGAAGGTAATTACCGTCGTAAAATTCCGGGTCATTTGGGGATAAATAATTATTCACATTACGATCAAAAGATTGCTTGGGAGTAGTAATCCGATATGACAAACTATCTCCATCACTATCATACGCACCAGGATTGTGCAAGAACGCTGCACCTACGGCTCCCTTGTCAATTGGAGGAACCAAAAATACCGGTGTATTATTAAGTCCGACAAATGGGTCAATCAGTATGGTCGTCTCGATATAAAAAGGGGTGTCGACTGAGTTTGACATATTTTGGACACCAGCATTTCTATTTCTTTCATTGTATCGAATAGTATATTTACCGGGTGCCGAAAATGTGTGTGTGATTTCAAAGAAATTATAGGCTACCTCATCTTCAAGTGGGGTTGTTCCACTATTCTCTGCTGACTCTGTCAGATTCACTATAGTACCGTCTCCAAAATCAATTTCACCTCCTCCGAATATCACAGATGACCCGGTATCAGTATATCCAATCACGGTAAACTTATAAGTAAGACTGGAATTAGACGTTCGGATAGCCACTATCTCACCCGCCCTAATGTGAGTAGCAATTGCTTTCTCAAGGCAAAAAACAACAGACAATGTTAATAGTCCTAATACTCTAAGTACTGCACGATATCTCATCAAAGTCAAAGGTTTATAATCGAAGTTCAATGCTGAAACAATTCTTTCAACTCATTCCCTACTCTTTTTGTTCCAAACCGCATAGGAGACAAAAGAATCTTTGGCATTAAAGATATAAGATAAACGGCATTCATGGTGTAATTCATGCACCATTCTTAATATTTAATTTGCATCGGAATTGCATTTTTTTCAAAAATCCCAACTCTAATTTATAATAAGTCTAAATACTAAAACTGAATTTCGCATTCCATTGCTTGCTATGTGCCCCACCTATATATTTGGGGCAACATTTAGCATCTAAATTTTCAACAATCGTAGTATGAGTTGGTTTACACAAACACTAACAGGCAGCGTCGGCAAAAAACTCTTGATGGCACTGACTGGGCTATTCTTAATTTTATTTCTTGTTGTTCATTTGGCCGGAAATTTGCAACTTCTCGCCAATGACGGAGGCCGGGCATTCAATATCTATGCCCATAGCATGGCCAATAACCCATTCATTAAGATAGTTTCTTATGGCAACTTCTTTTTTATCATCGTACATGTGATAGATGGTTTAGTTCTAGCCATGAAAAACAAAGCCGCTAGAAATGTTCGATATAAGGTGGCCACCAAAGATTCAAAAAGTAGTTGGGCTTCTAAAAATATGGCATTGCTTGGTATCATCACCTTGATTTTCATCATTGCACACCTTAAAGGATTTTGGTATGAATTCAAAAATGGTAGTTTGGACATGCTGACTTATGATGGTTTAGCTGTCCAAAATGGTTACGCAATAGTGGATTTTGCTTTTTCAAATCCATTATTCGTCTTGTTTTATGTTGTTTGCATGATTTTCTTGAGCTTCCATCTTTCCCATGGTTTCTCAAGTGCATTTCAGTCAATGGGACTTAATCATAAGAAATACACGCCTTTCATTTCGAAACTAGGATTGATTTATTCCATTCTGATTCCTCTAGGATTTGCGAGTATTCCAATTTGCATGTACCTCGGAATTAAATTTTAATCATTTAAAAGACTTCAAGACCTATACATAATGGCTTTAGATTCCAAAATACCTGAAGGACCGTTAGCTGAAAAATGGACTAAACATAAGTTCAAAAGCAAACTGGTTAATCCTGCCAACAAAAGAAAATATGATATCATCGTAGTGGGTACCGGTCTGGCCGGAGCCTCAGCTGCTGCTTCCTTTGGAGAGCTTGGCTACAATGTGAAATCTTTCTGCTTTCAAGATAGTCCGAGAAGAGCACACAGTATCGCTGCTCAAGGTGGTATTAATGCCGCAAAAAATTATCAAAATGATGGAGACTCCGTTTTTAGACTTTTTTATGACACCATCAAAGGTGGTGATTACCGAGGTCGGGAGGCTAACATTCACAGACTGGCCGAGGTATCGGTCAATATTATTGACCAATGTGTAGCGCAAGGCGTTCCATTCGCTCGTGACTATGGAGGACTATTAGATAACCGTTCCTTCGGTGGAGCTCAAGTATCGCGTACTTTCTACGCTCGGGGTCAAACAGGGCAGCAACTCCTGTTAGGTGCCTACAGTGCCTTAAGCAGGCAAGTCGCTTCTGGCAAGGTACAGCTGCATGCCAGAACTGAAATGCTTGACGTTGTGATTGTCGATGGGCAAGCAAGAGGTATCGTTACCAGAAACCTGATAACTGGGGAAATTGAATCTCATAGTGCTCATGCCGTCGTTTTAGCAACAGGAGGATATGGAAACGTGTTCTTTCTTTCTACAAATGCCATGGGGTCAAATGTAACAGCCGCCTGGAGGGCACACAAAAAAGGTGCTTTCTTCGGAAATCCATGCTATACTCAGATCCACCCTACTTGTATTCCTGTATCAGGCGATCACCAGTCTAAATTGACTTTGATGTCTGAATCACTTAGGAACGACGGTAGAATTTGGGTTCCTAAAACAGCCGTTAAAGGTTTGAAAGCAGTTGATGCTGCCAAGATTGCTGAAGAGGATAGAGATTACTACCTGGAGCGAAAATATCCTGCGTTTGGTAATCTGGTACCAAGAGATGTTGCTTCTCGAAATGCCAAGCAAATGTGTGACGAAGGTCGCGGCGTGGGTAATACTGGATTGGCTGTATTCCTTGACTTCTCAGATGCAATCAAGCGTGACGGATATGAAACAATTAAAGGCAAGTATGGTAATCTCTTCGATATGTATAAACAAATCACTGGAGATGACCCATATGAAATGCCAATGATGATCTATCCGGCGGTACATTATACAATGGGTGGTCTTTGGGTTGATTACAATCTAATGACAACAGTTCCTGGCTTGTATGCTGCCGGAGAAGCCAACTTCTCCGATCATGGTGCCAATAGATTGGGCGCCAGTGCGCTGATGCAAGGACTAGCAGATGGATACTTCGTTTTGCCTTATACAATCGGGGACTATTTGGCAGATATGCCATACGACAAGATCCCAACAGATCATGAGGAGTTTCAAAAAGCAGAAACGGCTGTCAAGGAAAGAATCAATACTCTTTTGAATATCAATGGGGAAAAGACGGTAGATGATTTCCACAAAGAATTGGGCCACATTATGTGGGAATATTGTGGCATGGCCAGGACCGAAGAAGGTTTGAAAATCGCCAAGGAAAAAATCAAAGCTCTCAAAGAAGAGTTCTGGAAAAACGTGAAGGTACTTGGTGACAATGAAGAGATGAATATGTCGCTTGAAAAGGCCAATAGAGTGGCCGATTTTATAGAATTAGGTGAATTAATGGTCGATGACGCACAAAACAGAAAAGAATCTTGTGGCGGCCACTTCAGAGAAGAATCGCAAACTCCAGAAGGCGAAGCCTTAAGAATCGACGATGAGTTTTCTTATGTTGCCGCCTGGGAATATCAGGGCGAAGGCAAAGAAGAAAAACTCAACAAAGAGAAGCTTGAATTCGAAAATGTGAAATTGACTCAAAGAAGCTATAAATAAGAATTGATATGAACTTAACATTAAAAATCTGGAGACAGAAAAACGCCACAGATCAAGGTGCATTCGAAACTTATAAAGTTTCAGATATATCTGAGGACATGTCATTTCTTGAAATGCTGGATGTATTGAATGAAGACTTGTCAAGGGCCGGCAATGATCCTATTCATTTTGACCATGATTGTAGAGAAGGTATTTGTGGCATGTGTTCACTATATATCAATGGCAAACCTCATGGACCAAAAGATGCAGTCACAACTTGCCAATTGCACATGAGAAGCTTCAAAGATGGTGATATCATTGTGATTGAGCCATGGAGAGCTGCGGCCTTCCCCGTCCATAAGGATCTAGTTGTTGATCGCAGTTCTTTTGACAGAATCATTCAGGCCGGTGGTTATGTAAATGTGAACACCGGAGGAGTACCAGATGCCAATGAAATCGCCATTCCGAAAGTAATTGCTGATAAGGCTATGGATGCTGCGCAATGTATTGGTTGCGGCGCTTGTGTAGCCGCATGTAAGAATGCTTCGGCCATGCTTTTTACGGCTGCGAAAGTTTCTCAGTTGGCCTTGCTCCCACAAGGACAGGTAGAACGCAAGACCAGAGTAGAAAATATGGTTGCGCAGATGGAAGAAGAGGGATTTGGTAACTGTACCAATACACAAGCTTGTGAAGCAGTATGCCCCAAGGAAATTAGCATTGAGCATATCGCAAGACTGAATAGAGAATATCTAGCGGCGAAAGCTTCTTCAGATAACATTTAGAACTATGCAGTTATAGAAATTATAAAGACCGTCAATTGGCGGTCTTTTTTTGTCTCTTTCTCAATTGACTAATTTAGACTTATGCATTACGTAATTGTCTCAGTCATTCTTCCCTTCTACAATGCTAAAACAACTTTAGAGCGGGCCGTTCAAAGTATTATTCGTCAAACATTCAAAGACTTTGAGTTGATTCTAGTTAACAATAATTCCGATGACGGAAGTCTTAAAATTATAGAAAAACTAGTTCAAACCGATTCTCGAATCAGGCTTTTCAACGAATCTAGGCAAGGTGTGGTCTTCGCCGCCAACACTGGAATGAGAGCCGCAAAAGGAAAATATATCGCTCGCATGGATGCGGACGACATTGCACATCCTGAGCGGCTGGCGCTGCAACTTAAACATCTTGAAGACACCCCGCATATCTCAATTTCCGCTACACAGGTCAACTACAAGTCAGAGCAAACTGATCTAAAAGATTTCAATCACTTTGTGAATTGGAGTAATAGTCTTAAGACTTGGGAAGAGATTTACAACAATCGATTTGTAGAATTTCCAGTAGTCAATCCCACACTCATGTTTCGAAAATCAACCCTTGAGCATATCGGATATTTAGAAGAAGGAGATTTCCCGGAGGATTATGAATGGTTTCTTCGTGCTATGGCCAAAGGTCATCAAATAGAAAAGCTCACTACTCCCCTGCTTGATTGGTCTGACTCAGACTTGAGACTGACCAGAATCGATCGACGCTACCGAACCGAAGCTTTTTTTCAGATCAAAACAAAATATCTGGCTGAATATCTCAAAGCCATTGATCGAACTCGGGTTTGGATCTGGGGTGCCGGCAAACTGGGATATAAGAGAAGTCAATGGTTGCAGGAACATGCGATTGAAATTGAAGGTTACATTGATATCAAAAAAAACAAACGACTAAAAAATTACCCCTGCATTCATTTTGAAGATATTCACCTGACTGAACAATCATTTGTTCTTAGTTATATCACAAACAGGAATAGACGAAACGAAGTACGAGATTTTCTCTGCCAAAAAAATTATCAAGAAGGCAAGTCTTACATAATTGCGGGATAAAATCTCTTCGCAATCTAAAACCTGACAAGGTTCATGGCTTTATTAAGATTGTGGAAAACTTCCGTCTTTTCCCCGTCGTTTATCACTGCAAAATTTCTAGCTTTAAAGTCAATTTCGTCTGACTTTGTTCGAGCCAAAAAGCAAAAAACATGTACCTGATATTTGATACCGAGACCACTGGATTACCCAAGAATTACAATGCTCCTCTTGAGGATTTAGATAACTGGCCACGATTGGTGCAATTAGCCTGGCAGGTACACGCAAATGACGGCTCACTCATTAGTGATAAGAATTACATTATCAAGCCAGAAGGGTATACTATCCCATTCAACGCTCAGAAAATTCATGGTATCTCAACTAAACGCGCTGAAGAGGAAGGACACGATCTCAATGAAGTTCTAAGCAACTTCTCAGAAGATCTGAAAACCATCAAAGCAGTGATTGGTCATAATGTTGAGTTTGATCTCAACATTGTTGGTGCAGAATACCTGAGGAAAGAACGGACCAATGATCTTTCTGCAGTTGACTCGATTGACACCAAGGACGAATCAACCGATTTTGTGGCTATTCCAGGTCGAGGTGGTAAATTCAAGTGGCCTACGCTGACGGAGCTACATACCAAATTGTTTGGTGTTGGTTTCGATGATGCTCATGACGCTGCATATGATGTGGATGCCACGGCTAAGTGTTTCTTCGGACTCTTGACCGAAGGAGTAATCACTCCCCTCGATGATACAGCCAAAGAGAACATCAAATACGAGGCACCCGATTTAGCAGCTGCTAATTTTGCGGTCAAGGACGATAATAAAGGCGTTGGCATAGATGTCGAGGCGGCCAAAAGCATCACCTCCCCTTTCTGTCATCTACACGTTCACTCGCAATTCTCAGTACTGCAAGCAACGCCCAAAATAAAGAATCTAATAGCCAAGGCAAAAGAACTCAACATGCCCGCTGTAGGCCTTACCGACCTGGGTAATATGTATGCCGGTTATCAGTTTGTTCAAGGGGCACTCAAAGAAGGTATCAAACCTATTTTGGGTTGCGAATTCTTTATTTCGGAAGATCGAAAAACGACCAAATTCACCAAGGACAATCCGGACCGAATGACTCAAATTGTGCTAATGGCCAAAAACAAAAATGGCTATCACAATCTGGCCAAGCTCTGCTCTTTGGGTCATATGGAGGGGCTTTATGGCTTTTATCCTAGAATTGACAAGGATCTAATTGTAGAATACAAAAAAGACTTGATTTGTTTAACAGGAGGACTGCGTTGTGAAGTACCATCGCTTGCTTTAAACCAGGGAGAAGAAAAAGCAGAAGAGGCGCTCTTGTGGTGGAAAGAGCAGTTTGGAGAAGATCTTTATATTGAACTTAACCGACATCAACTGGCTGAAGAGGATCACCTGAATGAAATACTTCTCGAGTTTTCTAAAAAGCACAGCATTAAGGCGCTTGCCTCTAACCATGTGTACTATCTGGACCAAAAGGAATCTAAAGCGCATGACGTATTGCTTTGTATTAAGGATGGCAAAAGTATCAATGACGAAGTAGGCAGAGGTCGTGCCTATCGAGACGCCTTGCCAAACGATCAATATTATTTCAAATCTCAGGAGGAGATGAAAGCTCTATTTGCTGACGTACCAGAAGCCATTGAGAATATTCAGGTGTTGATTGATTCCGTCGAAGAGTACAAGCTTTCAAGAGACGTCTTGCTTCCAGCATTTGATATCCCAGCTGAATTCAAAGACACTAAAGACGAAGAAGATGGTGGCAAACGCGGTGAAAATAATTTCCTTCGTCACCTTACCTATGAAGGTGCTAAGAAACGGTACGAAGAAATCACTTCTGAGATTGACGAAAGGCTGGATTTTGAGTTGAAAACAATCGAAAACACAGGATATCCAGGGTACTTTCTCATTGTCCAGGATTTTACAACTGCTGCCAGAGAAATGGGAGTGTCTGTTGGTCCGGGTCGGGGATCGGCAGCGGGATCGGCAGTCGCCTATTGCATTGGGATCACCAATGTCGACCCGATAGCCTATGACCTTCTATTTGAGCGTTTCCTGAATCCAGATCGTGTATCCCTTCCTGATATTGATATTGACTTCGACGACGAAGGTCGTGACAAAGTAATTCAGTACGTCATAGACAAATATGGCAAAACACAGGTGGCACAAATCATTACCTACGGCACCATGGCCGCCAAATCCTCAATCAGAGATTCGGGTCGTGTGATGGAATTGCCTTTACCAGAAACCGATTCAATAGCCAAACTAATCCCCGAAAGACCAGGCATCAGTTTGGAGAAGGCCTTCAAAGAAGTCAAGGAGCTGCAGGCTATGGAAGCAGGTCATGGTCTGAAGTCGGAAGTCATCCAGCAAGCCAAAGTGCTTGAAGGTTCGGTAAGGAATACTGGCATTCATGCCTGCGGAGTGATCATAACACCAAGCGATATTACCCAACACGTACCTGTAGGCGTGGCCAAAGACTCTGATCTACTAGTAACACAATTTGATAACAGCGTAGTAGAAAACGCCGGCATGCTGAAGATGGACTTTTTGGGTCTAAAAACGCTGTCGATCATAAAAACGGCCTGCTCCAATGTAAAAAAGAGGCACGACATACTAATTATTCCAGACGAAATCCCGCTTGACGACAAAAAGACTTATGAACTGTATCAGCGTGGAGAAACGAATGGAACATTCCAGTTCGAGTCACCCGGTATGCAGAAGCATTTGCGCTCTTTAAAACCTGATAGATTTGAAGATTTAATTGCGATGAACGCCTTGTACCGTCCAGGTCCAATGGAATATATTCCAAACTTTATCGCTCGTAAGCAAGGCACTGAACCCATCGTCTACGACCTCGATGGGATGGAAGAGTATCTTGGTGAAACTTACGGGATTACGGTCTATCAGGAGCAGGTGATGCTCCTCTCCCAGTCCATGGCCGGGTTTACCAAAGGCGAAGCCGATATGCTTCGTAAAGCCATGGGTAAGAAAATTCAGGCACTGCTGGACCAGCTCAAACCAAAGTTCGTCGAAGGCTGTCTCGAAAGAGGCCATGAGGAGACTAAGGTTCAAAAAGTCTGGAAAGATTGGGAGGCTTTTGCTGCCTATGCGTTCAACAAATCACACTCCACCTGTTATTCCGTTGTGGCGTATCACACGGCTTACCTAAAGGCACATTATCCAGCCGAGTTTATGGCCTCAGTGCTCACACACAACCAGAGCAATATTGAGAAGGTCAGCTTCTTTATGGAAGAATGCCGAGTAAGAAAAATACCCGTATTGGGCCCAGATGTCAACGAATCAGGCGTTGACTTTCAGGTAAACGAAGCGGGAGAAATCCGTTTCGGGATGGGAGCCATCAAAGGAGCTGGTGAGGCCGCGGCAATTTCAATCATTGAAGAACGAGAAGAGAATGGCAAGTTCGAAGATTTCTTTGATTTTGTCACCCGAATCAATTTGCGCTCGGTTAACAAAAAAACACTTGAAGCGCTCGCTCAATCTGGTGGATTCGACTGTTTCGAAAGCTATCATAGAAGACAATACCTTATCACCGATGACGGCGAGCCGAGCTTGATCGAGAAGGCCATCAAATATGCCAACAAAATGGAACAGGAAGAGGCAAGTGCTCAAGCTTCCTTGTTTGGAGGGGAATCCGGCGTATCTACTCCAACTCCGACCGTATCAGCCGTGGAGCCATTCACAGAATTGGAGAAACTTCGAATTGAAAAAGAAGTTGTTGGCCTTTATATATCTGGTCATCCGCTAGATCAGTTTAAGTTTGAGATTGATCAGTTTTGTAATACCGCGATTAAAGAACTTAACGGAGATCTTACAGAGCTTCAGAAAAAAGGCAGTATCAAAATCGCTGGACAGGTTTCGGCAGTAGGGCATCGCGTAACCAAGACCGGAAAGCCTTTTGGTACCATTACCTTGGAAGACTTTACCGACTCATTTACCTTTTTCTTATTCTCTGACGACTATGTCAAATTCAAAGAGTATTTCGAAACAGGATGGTTTCTTTACTTTCAATGTGGGGTACAAAATAGATGGAAAGGCGAAGAGCTTGAACTCAAAGTGAAGTCTATGCATCTACTTACCGAGATTCGGGAAGAAAAAACTAAAGGGCTAAACCTTAGAATCAGGCTTCAGGATGTGAATGAAGGATTAATCCAGGAAATAAAAAAACTGACTATTCAATATGCTGGCAGCAGTTTGCTCAAGCTTGACATCGTAGATGAAGAGGAGAATATGCAAGTCAACCTACTTTCTCGAAAGGTGAAAATCGAACCAGATAATGGACTCCTGGACAAACTTGAAGCAATGGATGAAATCCAATACAAGGTAATTGCCTAGTCTCTTAAAACAATGGCCTTTCTAACCTTGTTTCTCGCGTTGAGAGAAAAAACAACTGAAACGGCTGCAAAGCCTACCGAGGCTTTAAATAATGATTTGTGATTATATTTTTTTGATCTGCATCATCGGCCATCTCGCTTATTAGATAAGAAATGCCTCCTAGCACAAAAGATCCTACGGCCGCAGCCAAAGTCACTTTTCCAAGTGTTCTGTTCAGAATGGCCTGATCAAGCTTTGAATTGATATCAAAGCTCTAATTTTAGTATAGATCATGTTTTGAATTGGTAGATTCTTTAGGTTTAGATTGTACTCTGATTCGTTCAGCTTTTCTTAGTTTTTCTCTTGATGTAGTAGCAAACACAATCGATCCGGTGACTAAACTTCCAGCTGCTATAAAAAGGCCATTGCTTGTTCTCTTAATAGAATCGTACTTCTCCTGAGTATCTGCCATTCCAGAGATTGTTGAAAAAAAAGCTCCATGGAGAGCTGCACCGACTGCTGTCCACAAAAGTACTCGAGTGGCCACCCTGTCTCTAAAAGCACTTTCTAATTTTAAGTTTACGGCAGGATTCTCCCAATTATAATTTTCAACAGAAAACCCATTATTCGTCAAAAACTTGGTTCTGGACATGCCATAAGGACTTTCTATTTGCTGCACCTTCAAAATTGTATTTTCTGCCCGTAGCGAGTCTTGTGCATTCGCCTCGAAAAAAAATATACTGAGAAGAAAAAAAAGCAAAAATTGATATAGTTGCTTCATGGATTTAATTTTGCCTTGTTTAATTGTTGTCGTGAGGAAATATATAAACTTTCGATCAATTCATGTCTTTAATTGATAGGCTGGATTTATTAGATTTTGGCAGACGCCTCAACTTTTCTGCCTTTCTCACCTTATTTTTTGCCGATGAAGTGAAAATCACTGAGGTCAGCAGCATCCCGCCTGAAGCTATAAAGAATGTATTTCCGATAGAACTTGCATCATTCCTGCCCTCGTCAGTTTCCACAATGGCTGAGAGCATTTTGAAAAAACTACCCAAAACAAATGCTCCTCCAGCCATCCCTAACATGACGTGACCACTTCTTCTGCTTGCAATAGCCTTTTCAAGATTTAAATCCACAGCCCTATTATCCCAGGTGTAGGCGTGCAAATCAAATCCATTTCTAATCAGATATTTGTTTTTTGAAGGTTTGTATGGGCTCTTCAGGCTGAATTCTCTTTTACTTTCTTCCAGCAGATAGGTTGTATCTAATCGATCTGAAGCTGGAGCCAATCTCCATTTTTCTATTTGTCGAACCTGACGCTTGGATTTATTAGATTTTCCAATCGAAATGAGTCCTGAAGTCATTGAAAGCAAGAAATAGCCCCCCTGACCTTCTTGACCCGAGATAAGTTTTTGAAGAGTCAATATTCCACTTGCACCGGCTATTACTCCAAAAATATTAGCTCCTGTTTGTCTCTTCAGACACGCGTCCAATTGACGATTGAGGTCTTCATTGTTCCAATCATATTCACTGGCCCTAAATCCATTTTTTTTTAGCCACAGGGTTTGGTTACTTGAATATGGATTTTGGTTCTTATTAATTTTCAGAATAGTACCTTCCGCACGAACCGGATTATCATTTTGCCCTTTAAGTACAAAAGAACTGAGCAATATACAAAGGGAGAAAAATAGCTTTAATCTAATGTTCACTTGAGGCCACATTGGTTTTTAATGATGACATAAATACTGCCTCACACCCCCAAAGGTCGAGTTTAAAATTGACTAATTCGGCCTTAGTAATGAGCTGAATCTAACATTTGATTCACATTTTTTTTCTTCTGATTTGGAATCCTTTATTCAATTGAAAACTTAACTTTAACTCTGGCGATTTGATGACACTATGTGGGCCCTTTGGTCTTCTAAAAATTCATTTCATGCGCATTGGACACCATAGCCAATGTACTGAATCGAGCTAGTCAATCAACGTATAGATTAACTGATCAGATGAATTCATTTGATAGGCATAAACAATATTGTCTCCTGCAAACCCAATATGTACTTTGGTATGATCCAATAATGGGTAGACGTAAATATGCAGACCGCTACCAACATCATCTGAAGGCACCCCAAAAGTATTTACTAATTCAGTATAGCCCATATTCTCAGATAAAGACTTTTTGAAGTCGTCAAGAGTCAAGTTTTGTCCCAATTTGCTATCCTCAGAACAGGAAGCGGAAATTACGAAAATGCAAACTAAAAGAGTATGTATTATTTTCATTCTGACTTGTGGTTAATGATTCGCCTCGATATTAATTCAACTCGAAATAAGTAGCAAACCGACTTGGGGTAATTGTCTTAATCTGACAGTTTTACTGAACTGAAACAATCGACAGGTTATTTCCCATAATCAAAGTATAGTTTCTTCTTTCCTTTTTTTGAATACTCAAACCATTCCCCAATCTCTTTTCCGGCCTTGTAACTGCCTGAGTAATTTAATTGACCATCACCATCGTAAAATTCCCAGTAACCCTCTTCAACGCCCTGATTATAATTACCTTTTTGAAATAGCACCCCATTTTCGGTGTATACTTCCCAAGGGCCATCAGGAAGCCCAGCTTGGTACGTCCCACTACTTTTGAGCTCACCATTTTCGTGATATGACAACCAGATTCCTTCGTACAAACCTGAGCGAAAAACTCCCTTTCTTTTTAACTTCCCAGATGCCAGATAAAAAAAAGCACTATCATCTTGCAAACCTTTCCTCCAATTCTCTTCACTTTTCTTATTTCCGTTCTGGAAATAGGAAATCGATAGACCTTGCAACTGATTATTTTCATATCTCTCAATTGCATTCAGATCCCCATTTTGGTAATAGTAGGTCCATTCACCTTGTCTACCCATCTCATTTTTTGCACCTGAAGACTTTAACTGTCCATTGGCATAGAAGGTCGCATACTTTTCTTGAGCAAAACACACAGGAAGCTCAAAAAAGAGAAGGAACAGCACAAGGATGATTGTTGTTTTGTTCATAGCAATAAATACGGTAATCCTGATAAATAGTCGATTAACACTTAAAAACGATCTAATTGAACGCAACGGTTCAAATTATTTCAACCAGTGCTTTATATCCATTCAAAAATATATTAAAATTGGCATTGAGAAATTCATAAAACACAAACTATGATCAACTATAAACAAACTATCAACCTATGCTTTGCTATAGCGTTGACCGTTTTCATTTGTTCTTGCGGAGGTAATTCCAAAAAAGTAGCTGCTGAAATCGAGGCTGAAGCCTTTGAAGAAGCTGAAAACCAACTCATTGAAGAAATTGACAAAGTGGTGCATGATATGCCACCTCCATCAGAGGTTCCTTACCTCTTGCAAGCTACTGGATCGGATTTCAATGGAGATTTGATCAATAGCCTTGACAATGTGGCGAAATATGAAAACTCTACTGATAAAGCGGCAATGAACCTTGGGGCATTCGCAACTGATATAGGATACTTATCATCTTATGATCAAGTACAGGATGCTTTAAAATATATGGAAGCCTGTCAAAAACTAGCTGATCAAATTGGAATTGCATCTGCATTCGAATTGGAGCTAATGGAAAGGTTCGAAAAGAACTTAGGTAACAGAGACTCTTTGGCTAATCTGATCAACTATGCCATGGATGTAGCTGAAGAAAAATTAGAGGCAACAGATAGATTGCAAACAATTGCCTTAGTACTTTCAGGTAGCTATATAGAGGGGCTTTACTTGTCTGTAATGGTTATAGACACTTACCCTGAAGATTTATTGCCCGAGGCAAGCAGGAATCTAATATTAGAACCATTGGTGAAAATCATTATTGATCAAAAAGAGCCATTGAATGACGTTGTTAGGCTTTTAAAGGATTTGAAAAGTGATGAGACCATAGCAGAAGTAGTAGCTGAATTTGACATCTTGAGAGTTCTCTATCAGGAAGATTTAGCTGAAATTGATAAAAAGATTGCTGAGGGTGATCCTAACTTCACTCTTAACCGAGATATGCTAGTTGATATTATTTCTGAAGTAAAAAGAATTAGAAGTGAAATGGTAAAGTAATCTACCATTAGCTCTGACTAAAAAGCATTGAATCCTTTATTCAATGCTTTTTTTATTTATGCCCCAATTTGACCTATATTTATTGATTAGAACCATCTGTAAATTTCGATCTAAACTATGAGTGAACAACTGTTAAAAGCCATTATCCACCTTCTGGCAATAGTGGCTAAGGAGGACGATGTAACTGAAGACGAAAGAAACGCAATTGAAGACTTTTTGCTTGAAAATCTAAGTAAAGACGAGAGCATAAAATATATGCAACTCTTCGATCAAATGACCAGCCATATGTCAGGAGATCGCGAAGTATCATTTGGAGAACAAAAAGAAATTAGCATTCTTTCCAAGCAAGTCAATCAAGAACTCACCCAGCAGCAAAAGATAGTTGTTATTCTCAAAGTTCTAGAAGTGATAATGGCAGATGGTGAAATTTCAGATAGAGAATTGGAACTTCTTCATCTCATTGGTGAGTCATTCAATTTTTCAACCAAAGCTGTAGATCACATTAAGGCTTATGTGATTACAAAAGAGAGATCGCAGCTTGACGCAGAAAACATCCTAATCGTTGACGATAGCACTACCAACGGCTCCACTTCTGCTGCAAAGCATCTAAAACGATCATTTCTATCAGGATATATAGCTTTCTTCCGTCTACCGGCATTGGAAATGTATTTCATGAAATACATGGGAGATTCTGCGCTTACACTAAATGGCATTCCAGTTAGAAAAAATAAGATCATTGTATTTTCAGCTGGAAGTACAATAAGGGGTAGCAAAATTGATCCAATTTACTATAGCGATGTAGTTTCTGCCTATAGGGAAGAAGGAATCGATTCGAAAATATCATTTGTAGCAGAAAATATCGGCTTTACTTTTCCAAATGGACATCAAGGACTTAGAGATATTACAATTGCTGAAAGCTCTGGAAAGCTAATAGGGTTAATGGGCGGAAGTGGGGCTGGAAAGTCAACTCTTCTCAACGTACTAAACGGTAACGAGACACCTTCCCAAGGTACGGTTCGAATTAACGGAATTGATATTAATAAGGAAAGAGGCAAGGTCGAAGGTGTGATTGGCTATGTACCGCAAGATGATCTGCTGATAGAGGAATTAACTGTATCGGAAAACCTCTACTTTGCAGCCAAGCTTTGTTTTGCTGATAAAAACGATGATGAACTTCACCAATTGGTAGATAAAACATTGTCTGCTTTGGGACTCAGCGAAACTAGAAACCTGAAGGTTGGATCTCCTCTTCAAAAAACCATTAGCGGTGGACAAAGGAAAAGAGTCAACATCGGACTAGAATTATTGAGAGAGCCATCCGTTTTGTTTGTAGATGAGCCTACCTCAGGCCTTTCTTCAAGAGATTCAGAAAACATAATGGATCTATTAAAGGAGCTTTCTTTAAGAGGCAAAATGATCTTTGTAGTGATACATCAGCCATCATCAGAGATTTTTAAAATGTTTGATAAGCTGGTTATTCTTGATGTAGGAGGTTATCAAATTTATTACGGCAACCCCGTTGAAGCTGTTATATATTTTAAAAATATTGTTGATTTGATTGACAAAGATGCCGGATCATGTATAGAGTGTGGTAATGTCAATTCTGAGCAAATATTCAATATTATAGAAACTAAAGTAGTCGATGAATATGGCAAGCTTACAGATCAAAGAAAAATATCACCTCAGGACTGGAACGGCTATTTCACTGAACGTGTAAGTATCAAACCAGCTACAGAATCTCCGGACGAACCCGAAAAAACGCTAAAAATTCCAGGAAGAATCAGACAACTAATGATTTTTGCTAGCCGTGATATCGCTTCCAAATTTAGCAACAAGCAATACCTGGCTATCAATTTATTGGAAGCACCATTACTAGCTCTCATTCTTGCCTTTATTATTAGATACGTACCGGAAGGCTCTAACGATTATATATTTAAAGAGAATCCAAACATTCCTGCCTTTTTCTTCATGGCGATCATTGTGTCATTGTTTATGGGACTAACTGTGAGCGCAGAAGAAATATTTAAAGACAGAAAAATACTTAAGCGTGAATCATTTTTGAACCTTAGTAGACTCAGCTATCTGGTATCCAAAATGGTTATTCTTTTTGGGTTGTCTGCCTTGCAGTCTTTATTGTTTGTCCTCATTGGTGATTTCGTATTAGGTATCAATGGTATGACATTCTCCTTTTGGTTGGTAATGTTTAGTGTATCCTGCTTCGCTAATATTATGGGCCTAAATATTTCATCTGCTTTCAATTCTGCAGTCACGATCTATATTCTAATCCCTCTTCTCATAATCCCTCAATTAATATTAAGTGGTGTGGTAGTCAATTTTGATAAGCTCCACCCTCTATTGAGTAACTCCAAAAAAGTGCCGATCATTGGAGAATTGATGGCTTCCAAATGGGGCTACGAAGCGCTTGCCGTGACCCAATTCAAAGACAATGAGTTTGAGGAAAATTTCTTTGAGTATGATCAGACAATTGCAAATTCGGAATTCAAAAGCGTGTATTTCTATTCTGCAATAGAAGCTAATCTCGACTTTGTTCATTCCAACTTCGCTACTGGAGATGTTGAGAAAAAGCAAAAAGTAAAAGAAAAATTGAAGCTTATTCAAAGTGAATTGAGAAAAGAAATGCAGTTGGGAGGTATACCA
The DNA here is from genome assembly GCF_039944555.1 of Reichenbachiella sp. Classification (GTDB taxonomy): domain Bacteria; phylum Bacteroidota; class Bacteroidia; order Cytophagales; family Cyclobacteriaceae; genus Reichenbachiella. Next base: position 247,030 of record NZ_JBDUYN010000006.1, read on the forward strand.
AATGACAAGTTCAAGTCATTGGAAGACCTGACCCCTGACAAGTTCAATAAGGAAGTTTTCGACGAGACAGAAAAATTCATTAAGATCATGCGTAAAATTTATAATAACCGTCTAAAAAAGGCCTCAGCAAATCGCGATGCGTTAACGAAATCTATGACGGATTCTGAAGAAAAAGCCGAAGCGTTTGCAGAATTAAGAAAAGACAGTGAAAACGAAGCGATCGTGTTTTTTCTCAAAAATAGTACGGCAGAAAACAGACTGCTTGAGACTAAAACGGAGCTTATACAAAAAATATATCCTATTTACAATGTTCCGACACCGCACCATATGCTTGATATCAGATCTCATTTTTATGCTCCAAAGAAACACTTCGTGGGTAACTACTACGACACTTTGTATTTCAACGTGGTGATTATTTGGCTAATGTCTCTATTTCTTGTTATATCATTATATTTTGATTGGTTTAGAAAAGTGGTCAATAGTTTTGGTAAGTAAGCAGGCCGATGTTTTTTATACTATCTAAAATAATCTATTGGCTGGTTATGCCTGTCAGTCTTATTGTCTGGATAGTAATTGCTTCCTTCTTTGTTAAAAATGGGAAGCACAAGCTCTTTCTTCGAGTTTTGGGCCTCGGATTGTTTCTGTTTTTCACTAACCCATTTATTGCTACTTTAGCTATTAATAGCTGGGAACCTGCTCCTATCCCATATAATTCTATAAATGACAAATATATGTATGGAGTGGTATTGTCTGGTATTACAAACCCTGATAGGCCTCCATTCGATCGTATTCAGTTCAACAAAGGGGCAGATAGGATTGTCCATGCTGTTGATCTTTATAAGCGTGGTATAATCAAGAAAATTTTAATTACCGGGGGCTCGGGGATGTTGACATTTGAAGGAAAGAAAGAAAGTCATCAGCTTCAAGATTTTGTTCTTCAAAGTGGCGTCTCTAAAGTGGATGTTTTACTAGAAGATCAAGCTCGAAACACCTATGAAAACGCAAGATTTTCTTCAGCATTGCTAGACTTGCAAACTTCTGAAAGCATTATCCTAATTACCAGTGCCTTTCACATGTATAGAGCGAAAAGGTGTTTTGATAAAATCGGTTTGCATGTCTCTACCTTCCCGACAGATCACTATGGTGGTGAAATTTCCTTTATGCCTGATGAAATCATTATTCCATCCTTGAACGGACTGAAAATTTGGACCATCCTATTCAAGGAATGGCTAGGCGTTGCGGCTTACAAACTCAATGGATACATTTAAGTTACCGCCATTTTTCTAACCAAAACAGAAAAAATACCAGGAAAGAATCTCTTCATGTAAATGCCAAAAACTTCCTTGAATCCGCCTATATAGCTTTCTTCCTTCTGTGCCGCAACACTTTTGAGTAATCTTTTTACTAACTGATCTACGGTTAATCCGGCAGCTTGTGCTTTATCCAAAGTGTTTTGCTTAGAGCCATCACCCATTAAAGCATTATACGATATTTTGGTATTTACATAACCGGGTAAGATGAGGGTGACCTTTATTCCATCATCATAATGTTCTGATCTGAGTGCATCGTAGAAACCGTGAACGGCATGCTTGGATGCTGAGTAGCCTGATCGCAGAGGCGTACTAATGATACCCACAGCACTGGTAACCGCTACATGGTGTCCGTAGCCTCTTTTTATCATACCAGGCAGCAAATATTTAGAAAGAGCAATGGTGCCAAAATAATTTACCTCCATGATCTGTCTTTGGACTTCCATAGAGGTGTTTATCACCTTATCACGCTGACTAATGCCTCCATTATTAAACAGGATATCAACACCTCCAAATAAGGTCTCAGCAGTCTTTGCTTTATCTTCCAAAGTTGGTCCGTTTGCTAAATCCAGAGGCAGTACCTCGATACTAGCAGTATTTTGATTATCGTCTTTTACCCTGGTGAGTTGCTCCTCCCTTCGGGCCGAAATGATCAAATTACATTTCACTTGACTCAAACATTTCACCAGACCTTCACCTATTCCACTTGAGGCGCCGGTTATCCAAATTGTTTTATTTTCAAAATACTTCATCTTTCAATCTCTTATTTTTTCGTATTTGACAAAATCGAAGGAATATTGATGCCTCCCATCTTCGGGATGGTGATTTCTTGATACCTCCCGCCAATCAGCGCCCATCTCAGGGAAAAAGACCTCTCCATTCTCTATCTCAGCATCTATTTCTGTAAGATAAATGACATCGGCTCGATCCATAGCCATTTGATAAATCTGCCCGCCACCAATTACAAATAACTCATTTTCGCCTTGTGTTCCGGCAAACTTAAAAGCTTCATCAATATCATGAAATACAGTACAATCTTCTACCTGATAACCTCCCTGTCGTGTCAAAATAACATTAGTACGATTAGGAAGTGGCTTGAATTTCTTCGGTAGAGAATCATAATTTTTTCGTCCCATGATCACAACGTGACCTTGAGTTGTTTCCATAAAAAATTTCATGTCGTCTGGGAGGTGCCAAGGCAAGTCATTGTTGATTCCAATCACTCGATTTTTGGACATGGCTGCTATCAATGCTATTTTCATCCGTTATAGTTTCAGTCAAATTTATATCCTCTGAGTAAATCTTCTACTGACATCCGTTTCTTTCCTTCCATTTGGAGTTCTAAAATATCAAGCCAGCCATTGGTGGTATTGATGGCTAGATAATTTTTGTTATCAGTAATGAAGTCTCCCGTATCCCTATCCTTGCTTGTTCGTTCAGTGGAATGCTCAGCCTTGTAAATTTTAAATTTCTTACCTGAAATAGTGGTCCATGCAGCAGGATAAGGAGATAGGCCACGAATAAAATTCCTAACGGTCTCACTGTTTTGATTCCAATTGATTTCGCATGTTTCTTTATGAATCTTTGGTGCAGACTTCAAATTTGGTATTTCAATTTGAGGTAGAGGTTCTACCTGATCTGCTTCAATAGCTCTAACCGTTTTAAGTACTAGATCAGCTCCCTTATTCATCAGTCTGATGTAAACGTCGCCAACAGTATCATCAGGATGAATAGGTTCCTGATCTTGTAAGATTATACTTCCAGTGTCGATTTCATGTTTAAGGAAAAAAGTAGTTACACCGGTTTCCGACTCCCCATTCATAATTGCCCAGTTGATGGGTGCAGCTCCTCGGTACTGCGGCAGTAGAGAACCATGCAAGTTAAAAGTTCCTTTCGGAGGCATATTCCAAACCACCTCTGGCAACATACGGAATGCTACCACAATTTGAAGATCAGCCTTCAAGGCAGACAGGTCAGCAAGAAATTCATCGGACTTCAAATTTGTCGGTTGTAAAATCCTCAACCCTACACTTTCGGCAAACTCTTTTATCGGTGTTCCTTGAAGTTTCTTCCCCCTTCCCTTAGGCTTGTCCGGGGCAGTGATTACTCCTACTATTTGATAGCCATTTTCATGCAAAATTTTAAGACTGGGCACCGCAAACTCAGGTGTCCCCATAAATACTATTCGCATATTCTCTCACTTGTTTTCAAGCTCGAAATTACTCGGATTAGTGCAGAGTTTCTATTCTACTTAAAAGAATATTAAAAGACTAAATGCTATTGTTTCTTTTGATTCTGCTGCTAAGACCAATTTTAGGATTTGTAATAAATTGGACGATTACATTAATCCAAGATTTATGTACGAACAAATTATCGTAAAAGCTCGGTGCTGTCTCTTTGAGTTTGGGCAATCGGGTTCCAGGGATATTTGGAAAGTCGTGGTGTTCATTGTGATATCCCACATTCAGAGCGAATTTATTGAGAAACCCATAGTAGCTATAGGTTTCCTGACCTTCCTTAAACACATAGTGCTCTGCAATGAAATGAGCAGCCAAAGGGTGTAAACTACCCGCCAGAAAGATAGAAATCAACAAATAGATAATTGCCCCGGTACCGACTAGGTACCAATAGATCCCAATCGTAGCCAATTGAAAAACAATATTATATATGTGCCACTTCTCTAGTTTAATTGGGTGGACAAACATCGGTCTGAACGCGTAAAACAAAATTTGATTGGTCGCCCAAAGTACTTTCCCTACCAAGCCTCGAAATATTTTTGCTTCTACCTGCGTGGGCAAATCAGTATCGTTATGTTCATCACCTTGTTCCCAATGATGTTTGAGGTGATAAGTCTTAAAGGAAATTGCATATGGCACGACGATAGGAATATTGGCCACGAGTGCTAACCAATTATTATAAACTTTCTTTTTAAAAGCCAAATCATGGCTTAGTTCATGAATAGCAAGGAAAATCGTATGGCTTACAGAGGCGCCAAAAATGTATGCAATCGGTACGTACCAGTACCAGGCCATTTCGGCAATAAATGGTGCCGTCACCAATTGAAAAATGACCAAACCAAGAATTTTAAACTTCAGGCCATTGTCAATACCATAAAGCTCTTTTACTTCAGGATGTTGTGCAAGAATTTCCTTTCTCCTTCTGAAATGCGGCTCTCGCTCCTCAGACCAATAAAATCCTTTTTTCTTTTCCAATGTTGTTCTGTTTAATTAGACCGCAAAGATAACTTTGTTTTGTTGTCTTAAAAATAGTGGCCATAGCTAAATCCATGATTTAGGTCATTTAGCTTATTAAGGCACGGGATCATAGCCACTAGATCCCCAGGGATGACATTTGGCTATACGCCGGATTCCAAGACCTATCCCCTTCCATACACCGTGTTTAATAATGGCTTCTTTTGTGTATTGAGAACAAGTGGGAGTAAACCTGCATGAAGAAGGAAACAACGGAGAAATGCTATATTGATATATCCAGATGGGAATTAAGAATATTTTCTTAATGAAGGAATTCATACTATTCCGGCTGATCATAAATATCGTTGAGCTTAGTCAGGTCTTCTTCTGGAATATCCCGACGATTCAAGGCTGCAAACAAGTCACTTCGAGATTTGATATTATATTTAGTCAGTACGTCATCGCTCTTCCATTGCTTCTTAAGGTTTCTTGAATAAAGAAAGATACCAACTTGAAGAGTTGCGGCTACTATCAAAAATATAATTATTAATGTCATGCCATTGACTTTGGTATATATACTGATTTAGTCAACTCCAAGTTCCGGATGCTTACCAGGAATCCCAACAAATTGACTTCTAATGTATGCTATGTCTTCGGCCATATTTCCTGAAGGATGAAACTCCTCCATGAATTCAACTACTTTTTTTTCGAAATTAAAACTACAAAGTACAATCGGTACATTCGCTGCCACTGCTATTCTATAAAAGCCTGTTTTCCAATCCGTCACTTTAGAACGAGTACCTTCTGGTGTAATGGCCAGCCTCATGACTTCGCGTTCTTTGAAGACACGAATCACCTGATCGATCAAATTGCTATTATTTCTACCGCGGTCAACCGGAATACCTCCCATATATGTAACCAACCATCCAATAGGTGCTAACTTATAAACTTCCTTTTTTACCAGAAAAGAAGATCGTAGATTTTTGATTGGGCGTACAATAACGCCAATAAAAAAATCCCAATAGCTTGTATGTGGTGCTATCGCAATAACACACTTCTTTGTATTTTCAGAAATGGTACCTTTAATTGTCCAGCCTAATAAGGTAATAAAAATAAACCTGGCAAGTATTCTGATCATATCTCAGACTATGAAGCCACAACACCCATTTGACTAAACTTCTCTATCCGTTTATCAATTCGCTCTTCAGGAGAAATTTTATCCAACACCTTGAGATTTTCAAGAAGTACCTTTTTGAGTTCCTTAGCCGCTGCTGAGGCATCGACGTGTGCACCACCGACCGGTTCTTTAATGATATCGTCTACCATACCGTTATTTTTCATATCAATTGCGGTAGGTTTCAAAGCTTCTGCTGCCTGCTCTTTATAATCCCAACTTCTCCATAGTATTGTTGAACAGTTTTCAGGAGAAATTACAGAATACCAAGAATTTTCCATCATTAGTACCCTATCTCCGATACCAATACCCAAGGCTCCTCCCGAGGCCCCTTCACCGATAATCACGCAGATCACTGGCACCTTCAACATGAACATTTCTTTGAGATTTCGGGCAATGGCTTCACCCTGCCCTCTTTCTTCCGCTTCAAGGCCTGGGTATGCTCCCGGAGTATCAATAAGGCAAACAATTGGTTTATTGAATTTTTCTGCCATTTTCATCAGGCGTAGCGCCTTTCTGTACCCCTCTGGGTTAGCCATGCCAAAATTCCTTTTCTGGCGATCTTTGGTATTTCGACCTTTTTGCTGGCCAATAATCATCACGGTTTGTCCTTCAATAGAAGCAAACCCACCAACCATAGCCTTGTCATCTTTTACTGTTCGATCACCATGAATTTCGACAAACTCTTCGGTAATCTCATAAATATAATCAAGCGTATAGGGTCTATCAGGATGGCGAGACAACTGGACCCGCTGCCAGCGTGTCAGATTATCAAATGTATCCTTTTTAAGTTTTTTGATTTTTTTCTCAAGAGACTTGACAGCTTCACTCACATCGACATCGTTGTTGGATGCAAGCATTTTCATGTCAGCCAGCTTTTCCTCAAGCTCTGCAATGGGCTTTTCAAATTCTAATAGCATAGATTAATGATGAAATTTGGAATGCAAACCTAAAAATAAAATCCTAATTGACAGTTAGCTTGAAACAGTTTATGCAAATGAAATTCAAGGCTCAACAACGGGCTCCATTCAATAATACCAAAGCGAATGCCGTCTCCGCATGTGCTTTCGGAAATTCATAACGAAAGCCAGCATCAAATAAATTAGCAATGGCGAACCGAACGTTAGGAACGATGTATAGATAAAGAATAATCTAATACTGGACGTGGGAATTCTTAACTTCTCTCCAAGTCGTGTACAAACCCCAAAAGCGTATTTCTCAAAAAATTCCTGTACTCCTATCATAATGATGCAAAATTAACGTAAAACGCTCAATTTATTTGTGTTATATAAGTTTAGGATATATTTATTTTTTCCGTATTATTGCAATTATTCCGAAAATAAGTACAAAAAGTTATATCAATTTTAATAAAACAATTATTCAAATGAGAAAATCGAATGTTGTAATAGCCTTTTTTGTAGGCTTAACAATGTTATCAGGCTGTAGTGCCCTGAACAACATGGTGAAGCTTGCTGCAACCCAGCAGGTAGACGTAGTACCTAATCCACTTGAACTACATGGTGACTCAGTGAAAGCCGACATGTCTGTGGTACTACCAGCGAAAATGCTTCCACAAAAATATGCATATAATCTAACCACCTACTATAAATCTGGTGATAACGATGTAGAAGTAGGAAAAATGGCATTTGATGCCGCAGACTTTCCTGACAGTAAAACGACGACTTCAAGAAAAAGCGATTCTTATAGTTTCTTGTATGACCCTGCGATGAGTCAAGGGGTATTAGAAGTACAAGGCACCGCCGTAGATCAAAACGGAAAAAGTGCAGAAACTCCAAGATACGAAGCTGCAAAGGGTATCATCACAACTTCTCGATTAGTTGAAGATGAATTCTACAGCGCATATGCTTTCCATGGATACAACGATCAGGAAGAGCTAATTCCAACTAACGTAGATTTCTTTTTTGATCAAGGACGTTCAGTATTGAAAAGTTCTGAGACTCGTAGTGAAAAAGGAAAAGAATTTGCTGCCTTTATTGCTGACAAAAACGTAACTAGAACAGTAACCATTACTGGTACTCACTCTCCTGAAGGTACTGAAACTATCAACTCAGGTTTGTCTGGTGATAGAGCCAAGGCTATCGAAAAGTACTACAGAAGCCAGATGAGACGATATGACTACAAAGACATGGCTGACTCTATCAATTTTATTCTTAAGCCTGTTGTTGAAGATTGGACAGCATTTAAAGATGCTTTAAGCGCTTTTGAAGGCGTATCTGACGCTCAGAAGTCTGAAGTTTTAAAAGTAGTTAACGGTGCTGGTGTATTCGAAGATAAAGAAAAGGCTTTGCAGAAATTAGATTCGTATAAAGCTATCTTCAAAGATATCTATCCTGGCCTAAGGGCTGCCAAGACTGAAGTCTTGACTGTAAAAGAAAAGAAAACGAATGCTGAAATTGCCGTTCTGGCCAAGCAAATTGGAGAAGGAACTGCAAGTGCAGATACTTTATCAAGTGAAGAATTGATGTTTGCTGCCACTTTAACTCCTTCTTTGACAGAAAGAGAAGCAATTTTTAAAGCTGCTACTAAAAAAGATGGCAGTTGGCAGTCACACAACAACTTGGGCGCAGTATACCTTGAAATGGCCGCTGCTGCTGAAGGTGCTGACCGTACTTCTAAAGTTGAAATGGCAATTACTCAGTTGGAAATTGCATCTAACAAAAATAACGCGGCTGAGGTATTGGCTAACATGGCAACAGCTTATGCAATGCAAGGCGACAAAAATCAGGCATATGATGCAGTAGTTGCTGGATTGGAAAAAAACCCATCAGCTGATCATGCTTCTGGCATGAATGCTGTAAAAGGTTCTTTGGAAATCAAAAGAGGTGAATACGATGCGGCTTTCGAATCCTTGAAATCTGCTAAAGAATCAACTTCTGTTGCTTTCAATAGAGGTTTGGCATTATTGCTAAACAAAGATTATGAAAATGCTGTAACAGGGTTCGGTAATGCTACTGAACAAAGTGCTGAATTTGCAAAAGCTTATTATGCTTCTGCTGTAGCTTCTGCTCGACTAAGAAACGATGCAGATATGTTAAGCAGTCTTAAAATGGCTATTGAAAAAGATCCTGAATTGAAAGAAAAGGCGTTAAACGATCTTGAATTTTCAAATTATGCTTCTCAGGTAGCTGAGGCGCTAAACTAAGATTAAAAATCATTTGAATGGAAAGTCTCACTTCTAACCTGAAGTGAGACTTTTTTGTTTCCCTCTCATCCTATTTATTGCCGTTTGATTGTGATATTGCCCCCTTTGTCATAATTTAGCGGTCTTAAAATTCATCCCGAGGATGTTTTTAAACTATTGAAAAACGACGCACCCAAGCTATAAGGTTAAAATAAATTTCAGATGAAATCAACATGTTCCTAGTCTATTAAATTAGACGAGTGACGAAGACATGGAGATTCCACCTGATAGATAAAAAAGAATCAACAGATGAAAGAATTACAATTCAGAGAGGCCCTAAGAGAGGCAATGAGCGAAGAAATGCGAAGAGACGAATCGGTATTTCTTATGGGCGAAGAGGTAGCTGAATACAACGGTGCGTATAAAGTCAGTCAGGGTATGCTTGACGAATTCGGTGCGAAAAGAGTAATCGACACTCCAATTGCAGAACTAGGATTTGCAGGTATAGGCGTTGGAGCGGGTATGAACGGACTCCGTCCGATCATTGAATTTATGACGTTCAACTTTTCTTTAGTTGCCATCGATCAGGTAATCAATGGTGCTGCCAAGATGATGTCTATGTCGGGAGGGCAATTCAATGTACCTATCGTGTTCAGAGGTCCAACTGGTAACGCTGGTATGCTTAGTTCACAGCACTCTCAGAATTTTGAAAACTGGTTTGCCAACACTCCAGGATTGAAGGTCGTGGTGCCTTCCAATCCTGCTGATGCAAAGGGGCTTCTAAAGTCTTCCATCAGGGACAATGACCCCGTTATTTTCATGGAGTCAGAACTGATGTACGGCGATAAAGGACAGGTGCCGGAGGGCGAATACCTAATCCCTATTGGATTGGCAGAAGTAGTGAAACAAGGGGCTGACGTTACAATCGTTTCTTTTGGGAAATTCATGAAAGTAGCAAATGCATCTGCTGTAGAATTGGCTAAAGAAGGCATTGATGCTGAAGTGATTGACCTGAAGACTGTCAGACCGATAGACTATAATACAGTTATCGAATCTGTAAAGAAAACGAATAGACTAGTAATTGTAGAAGAAGCCTGGCCTCTTGCTTCAATTTCTGCTGAAATCAGCCACATTGTACAAAAAAGAGCATTTGACCATCTGGATGCACCTATCCACAGAATTACCAACAGGGATGTGCCTCTACCTTATGCTCCTACATTGATTGAAGAAATTCTTCCTAACGTAGAAAGAACTGTAAAAGCAGTAAAGGAGATTATGTACGTGCAGCAATAATTATTGCTGCACCTGCTTGATAAGCTTTTCCAGAATATCTGTAGCTGCGTCGGCAATTTTAGTTCCGGGACCAAAAACACCGCTAACACCAGAATCAAATAAGAACTGATAATCTTTAGGGGGTATCACTCCTCCTGCAATTACCATTATATCTTCTCTTTTGAGTCTTCCCAGTTCGCTGATGAGTGCAGGGATTAATGTTTTATGTCCAGCTGCCAAACTTGATGCTCCGATCACATGCACATCATTTTCTGTAGCCTGCTTAGCTACCTCTTCTGGGGTTTGAAATAAAGGACCAATATCAACATCAAAACCCAAATCGGCAAAACTTGTAGCAATTACCTTTGCTCCACGATCATGGCCGTCTTGCCCCATTTTTGCAACCATGATTCTCGGTCTTCGCCCATCTAACTCTTCAAATTTTTCAACTAAGTCTTGTACTTTCAAAATCTCCTTGTTGTCTTTTACCTCTTTAGCAAATACGCCTGACACAGCGGAGGTCTTTGGAACATGACGCCCAAAAGCCACTTCGATAGCTGTCGATATCTCACCGAGTGAAGCTCTGACCCTTGCTGCCTTGACGGATAGGTCCAGAAGATTACCCTCTCCAGTATTTGCACTCTTGGTTAGTTCTCCTAAAGCTGCATCTACTGCATTTTGATCTCGATCTGCTTTAAGTTTTTTTAATCTCTCGATTTGTGAATTCCTAACTGCGTCATTGTCAACTTCGAGTAATTCAATATCGGTTTCTTCCTCTGTAAGATATTTATTTACTCCCACAATGACGTCTTTACCAGTATCTATTCGAGCTTGTTTTCTCGCAGCAGCTTCCTCAATTTTTAGCTTTGGCATGCCTGTCTCTATTGCCTTAGCCATTCCTCCCATTTCTTCTATCTCAGTAATAATATCCCATGCTTTTCTCGCCAACTGATCCGTTAAGTATTCAACATAGTACGAACCTGCCCATGGGTCAACAACTTTAGTAATATCGGTTTCTTCCTGAAGGTAAATCTGTGTGTTTCTTGCAATACGAGCAGAGAAGTCTGTTGGCAAAGCAATCGCCTCATCCAGCGCATTTGTATGTAAGGACTGTGTATGCCCGAAAGCAGCTGCCATGGCTTCAAGACAAGTTCTAGCTATGTTATTATAAGGATCCTGGGCTGTAAGACTCCACCCTGAGGTCTGGCTATGTGTTCTCAATGCCATTGACTTTGGATTTTTAGGATTAAAAGTCTTAACTATCTTAGCCCAGAGTATGCGAGCTGCCCTCATCTTGGCTATTTCCATAAAATGGTTCATGCCTATAGCCCAAAAGAATGAAAGCCTAGGTGCCAACACATCCACATCTATACCAGCTTCGACTCCGGTTCGTAAATACTCTAAACCATCCGCCAGTGTAAATGCCAATTCCAAATCTGCCGTTGCTCCGGCTTCCTGCATATGATACCCACTAATACTAATAGAATTGAACTTGGGCATATGTTCTGAGGTGTATTTAAAGATGTCAGATATGATGCGCATTGAAGGTTTTGGTGGGTACACAAAGGTGTTTCTCACCATAAATTCCTTTAGAATGTCATTCTGAATAGTACCACTCAAAAGAGATTTATCCACCCCTTGTTCTTCAGCAGCCACAATATAGAATGCCATAATTGGCAGTACTGCACCATTCATAGTCATAGAAACTGACATTTGATCCAATGGGATTTGGTCAAATAAGATTTCCATATCCAATATTGAGTCGACAGCTACTCCTGCTTTACCCACGTCACCTGATACCCGTTCATGATCTGAGTCATAGCCACGATGCGTAGCCAAATCAAAGGCGATAGAAAGTCCCTTCTGACCTGACGCTAAATTTCTTCTGTAAAATGCATTAGACTCTTCCGCAGTTGAGAAACCTGCATACTGTCTGATGGTCCATGGTCTGGATGCGTACATTGCAGAATACGGACCTCTTAAGAAAGGTGGTAAGCCAGCACTAAAGCCAATCTGCTTTGCATTTTTTATGTCTTCAGAATTATACCGTGTGTTAATTGCGATTCCTTCTGGCGAATTAAATGAACCTCGTAAATCTTTATTTTCTTTAGTTTTCCAATCTAATTGGTCAAAACTTATTTTTGAAAAATCTGGCTTTTTCATAAAACTGATGATTTTTTGATGACTCCCATTTCCATCAAAACACTTCTAACTCCTTCAAGTCTGTTGGTTCTGGTATTTATCCAACTTGATATTTTCCCTGATGCTGCGGAGTTGTGTTTTCCTGCAGCCAAAACCATTATTGACGATTCAAGACCTAACAGGGCTGGGCTAACTGTCGCCTCATCATAGTCATCATCAGCGCCACAGCAAATAATTATTGATGTTACTCCAAGTTTTTCTTCTTCATCTATTTTTTTTACCTTAATACCTGACCAGTTAAAGAAATTTGTAGCAAACGTAAACCTGGCATTGATCATCTTAGCATCTGCTCCTACTCCTAGCAAATAGGCAATTGGTCTCTTCTCTTCGCCGTATTCCAATACATATTCTTCGACCTGTTGTCTAATCTCTTCAAAATTTTGGGATAGTGACACTCTCTCACGTCTGTGTTTATCGATGGGAATTTGTTCAGATTCGTTACCAAAATCATTAACCCCTACCAGCTTCCGTTTACCCGAGGCAATTCTAGCTCTTTGAAATTCAAGATCCTTTTCAATTTCTTGTTCAAAGAACCTTTCACTTACAGCGGCTTCAAAGCCACCTTTTTTTTCTATGTCTAGAAAAGATTTCCAAACCTCTCTTGCAAGTTTTTCAGTCAAGTTCTCGAGGTAGTAGGAACCGGCCGCTGGGTCTTCCGTCTTAGCCAAATTCGACTCATCTTTCAAAAGATTAGAGATATTACGAGCGATTCTGCTTGCAAAGCGTAGACTGTGGTGTGGAATAATAGTGAGATAGTCAGTTCCGCCAAGAACAGCTGACATAGCTTCAGAGGTACATCTAAGAAAGTTGGTGTTTTCATCCAAAATGGATTTGCTCAATGATGAGGTAAAGGCATGTATAGGAAGTGAAAAATTTTCTATACCATAGGCCTGTAGAACCTGAGTCATTAATATTTTCATCGCACGCAACTTCGCCAACTCAAGAAAAAAATTTGATCCAATAGATGTGCTAATAAATAAGCTATTAGAAATAGAATTGATGTCCTTACCTTCGTCAATCAGTCTGTTTATGTAATAAACACTTTGAGTCAATAAATAAGATAACTCGAGCTGAACTGATCCACCATTCCTTTGAACAAGTCCACAATCGAGATTTATTACTTTGTGCCCTTTTCTGCTTCCAATATGAAAAACCTCCTTCATAAAATTTTGATGCGCAGTCGTAACCGTTGAAGAGATCTTATCATTATTATAAAATAACAGGAAATCAGATTGATTCTGTGTTCCAATTTTTTGATCACACCAGGTTGTGATTTTTTTGTAACTCTCAACGTTAGACGTGGTCACAGCCAATGTGCAATGCTCTGGAGCTACCTGTTCAAATACTGCATCCAAACTCATAATCAGAACGTCATTGAGCAGAAGTCCATCCGCGCCATTCATCAAAGCATCTTGCACGGATTCTTTTGTATCGACTAAATCAATTGGTTGTAAATATTTCCATGATCTATTTACTCCTTCCGGAACAGTCATTCCCAGGTTAACATCTTCTTTGTCATGATAAGCTGACAACTTGAGATTTCTTTCTGATGTCCAATTTGAAATTCGATCGGCCAAATCAGTACCAAGATCTTTGTTGAGCTTATCTCTCCATTGTGACCTTGAAGCGATGGCAAACTCGTCAAAATTGTATTCTTTTATCATAATTTTTGGGTAGTATTCGCAATTTAAGGTGTTCGCCACGAAGAAGGAAAAAATGCCAATTAATTATTGAAAAGTGGCGAATAAAGCCCTCAGAGGCGATTATAGCGATCTTTCTGAAAATTGCATTTTTCAAAGAATTTTAAAAAAAAACAAAGGCCTATACATGATAGAACAATTATCCAAAAAGTCAATACTCATTTGATTTTTTTGTTAATTATTTTTTCCTCAAATTTGATGTCCGCTAGAGAAAGAAAGTTGAAAATAATCAGTTTTTAACCACCAACAATTTTAAACGAATGCATGTAAAAATATGGGATAAGTGTTTAGAATTCGTCGGGTCTAAAATTCCCGAACAAAGCTTCAAAACTTGGTTTGCACCAATTATTCCTATAAAATTTACACATCCCGTACTCACCATCCAGGTTCCTTCTCAATTCTTTTATGAGTGGTTAGAGGACAATTACGTGCAAGTACTTAAAGCAGCAATTCAAGCTGCAATAGGAGAAGAAGGAAAATTAGAGTATTCAGTAATTATAGACCAGGGGAATTCTACCAATCAGCCATATACAGTGAATTTGGCTCAAAAAAACGGGATTTCTAAATTTGGACAAATCAAGGGGGATCAAAATCAGCGTTTCGCGAGTCCTTTCGCGCTTCAGGCTATTGACGGCTGTTATCAAAAGTCCAATTTAAACCCCGAAAACACCTTTGATACGTACATTGAAGGAGATTGCAATAGGTTAGCACGATCAGCCGGATATGCTGTAGCTACGAAGCCAGGTGTAACGTCATTCAATCCATTGATGATTTATGGAGGCGTCGGTCTGGGAAAAACACATTTGGCTCAGGCCATTGGTAACAAAATCAAGGAAGAATCACCGGACAACTTTGTGCTGTATGTAGCTTCGGAAAAATTCGCTAATCAATTTATTGAAGCGCTCAAGAATAATAATCTACAAGACTTCACCAATTATTACCTTAATGTTGACACCTTGATTATTGATGACGTACAGTTCTTCAAGGATAAGGTAAAGACTCAAGAAATTTTCTTTCACATCTTCAATCATTTGCACCAAAATGGAAAGCAAATCGTGATGTCGAGTGATAGACCTCCTACCGAACTGCAGGGACTTCAAGAGAGGTTAGTGTCCAGATTTAAATGGGGACTTACAGCTGATTTACAGAACCCTGATTTTGAGACAAGGCTAGCTATCATTCAGAAGAAACTTCAAGATGATGGACTGATTATTGATGACAAAGTATTAGAGTATCTAGCATATAGTGTAGACACCAATATCAGAGAGTTGGAAGGTGTACTAATATCCCTTGTGGCACATTCTTCTCTAAACAAAACAGACATTGATCTTGAGCTGGCCAAGCAAACTTTAAAATCAATAGTTAAGAACATCGAATCAGAAGTTGGCATTGATTATATTCAAAAAACGGTTTCAGAATATTTCAATGTTTCGTCTGATGACTTGAAAGCTAAAACCCGTAAAAAAGAGATCGTAATTGCCAGGCAATTAGCCATGTACTTCTCAAAGGATTATACCAATCATTCTTTAAAAAGCATCGGTAGCCATTTCGGTGGAAGAGATCACAGCACAGTAATTCATGCACTCCAATCAGTTAACGACATGCTTGATACAGATGCGCGATTCAGGTCTTCTTTCTCGGAGCTAAAAAAGAAATTTAAAATGAAAGCCATTTAGGCTTTCATTTTAAATTTCTTTATCAAAATAAATATGGGTAGTAAACTTTTCTACCTGAAGTAGTAATTCCAGACACAATCACCTTTCCCCTTATCCTTTCTAGTATTTCTTCCAGTTCTTGCGGTGTCTCAATATTGCTGTGATTAATTTCAGTAATAATAAAGCCTTCTGGTATATCCAATTTTCTGAAGAATCCACTTCCAACACTAACAACCCTAATTCCCGATTCGACGCCTAACAAATCTCTTTCGGCTTTGGATATAGACTCAAAGGTAGCTTTCAATGATTGAGACTCGTAAACCATGCGCTTCAATACTTCTTTCGTCCCCTCCCTGTTGGTAAACTCAAGTGTTTTTGTCACATTCTTATTACCCCTTTTCAATGTGAGTTGTATCAAATCTCCCGGATATTTGTATCCTATCGTTTCTTCTAACTGGGCCTTATCCAGTAATGGTTCCCCATTGATTTCAATAATAATATCACCTTTTTCAATATTCGCTTCGTCTGCCGCCCAACCCTTTTGAACATGAGTGATAATAACTCCATTTAGGTCGTTAATATTTAATTCTTCGGCAATTTCATTATCGATATCTGCAAACTCAGCTCCAAAAAAGGCTTTTTGTACTTCTCCGTACTGAACGATATCGTTAAATACCTTCTTGACTATATCAATAGGCACCGCAAAGCCATACCCCGCATAGGAACCTGTCATTGAGAGTATGGCTGTATTTATCCCAATCAGTTCGCCATTTCGATTGACCAGCGCTCCACCGCTATTTCCTGGATTAATAGCAGCATCTGTTTGTATAAAGGATTCAATCGGAAATTTATCCTTCAGAATATTTATGTTCCTGCCTTTTGCCGAAACTATACCTGCTGTAACAGTTGATGTCAAATTGAAAGGATTTCCTACTGCTAGCACCCACTCTCCGACCCTCACATTTGCAGAATTCCCTAAAGCAATAGCCGGAAGACCATTCACATCAACCTTGATTACCGCCAAATCAGTGGATGGATCTGCTCCGATAACAATTCCCTTGTAACTGCGCTTCTTGTGCACAACTTCAATTTCGTCCGCATCTTCAATCACATGATTGTTGGTAACGATATAACCATCTTCTGAGAGAATAACTCCCGACCCAGTACTGATTCGCTGCGATGTACGGGGCTCGAAAAACCAGTCCATCCAATGGCCAGTGCGGTAATTGATAACACTGAGATTTTTGATAAAAACCACGCTATTGGTTGACTGCTCAGAAGCATCTACAAAATCTTCGGCGGGGAGCAACCTGGATACGACTTGCTTCTCATTAATGAATTGCGAGTGGGTATTGTCCTTATCAATTTTCGAAATCTTCAAATCCAACTGAGACCCTTGAAGCTCAGTAAATTGAATATACTGAAAAGTTATCCACACACCCATTCCAGCAGACAAAAAGGCTATCAGACCAATTTTAATATATCTCGACATAATCATTCGTCATTAATTTCTGTGAAGAAAATTACGAAGTATTGAGTGAGAAGTTAAAAATGGGGTGTTAAAGATTGTTAAGCTTACTTGCTTTTGAGCCAATCAAAAGCATCGTCTACCGTCTTGAAGAATTTATTATTTGAGGCCTCCGGTATTTTTATTGAGCTTTGAATATCGTCTAAGGAAAATTTAGCGAAAGTATCTGTGGGTGAAACGGTAGCAGAATATTCAATTCCAACCTTGATCATTTCCTTTGTGAAATCACCGGCAATGAAACGCTGAGAGTCTTCATCTAACACTTCTATTTCTCTGGCATCGTAGAGTACTTTTCTCGCACCTTCAAAGGTGACCGCATCGATAATTCGCTGTGCTACCGCCTTTATTTCATCATAAGTGCAAAACCCTGTCCATCTGCTGGTTAATATCTTATTGAGCGGATTCCAGAAAACCTGAACATAGGGTTTATTCAAATAGACCTTTGAATTTTTTGGTATTTCAATTGACGTATTCATTTCTGCTTGTGACCACAATTTCTCAACTTAAACAAAGTTAAGATCATTTTAAAAAAATAGCAGAATTACGCTAATATTTTTACCGAATTTGAAATCTAAATACTTTCCATCATGAAATATGACTCCCAAGATGTCTTAGCAAGGTTGAAAATAGGCCGGGTTATCTATCATTGGTAGATTTATAATCAGCTCTTCTTCTTTGCTGATTTTATTGAAGCCAAAAATGCCTCCAGAAGCGCCTGCAACTTCTTTAGATAATCGTAATAAGAAATCGTAAAATTTGATGGCGTCCTGTCTTGCCAATTTCGGCAATACACTATTGAGCTGACGAAGAGATACTGTAATTCGGGTCATGGTCAAATCCAAATCTTCAGTTGCTTCTTTTCTCGATCGCTCCATTATTATTGGCATCCTTTCAGCTACTTCATGAAAATAAGGTGTCCAAAAATCTTGCGCTTCGGAAACAAATTTTGCCGCACATCTCATCTCCCTGGAATCAATTTTTCCATCGGCACCAGCTACGAGTAAGGCTATCAAGGCTGGAGTCCGATACATGAGGTCTATTTCATCATCTCTCAGGTCTAAAAAAATACCATTCATATCACTTAATTTTGATTACGCAATTAAAAGAGCCACTCTGTGTTAATGCAAAGTGTAAACAAAATTACTTGATCTAAATAAGGTAGGTAATCCCTAAATAATTGGAATTTAGAACTCACTATAAATAGGGATAAATTGATTGGATCGACTCTAATTATGACTTGGCAAATCACCACAGCACCTTTCTATGAAGCCAAAAGTCACTGATTAAAAAAGAATCTATTGAAGTTATAAGTATTAATACGAACTTAGCTGTTCTAAAAATGTTTCCAACCTTGTGCCTGTAGAGCAACTGTGTTATTATTCTTAGTCACCATTTTCAAACCCTTCTCTTTTTTATCCACATATCCAATGGTTGCAATGTCCGGATGATTTTTTATTTTTTCGAATTCATTTTGCCCGATGGTAAACAATAGCTCATAGTCTTCACCTCCATTAAGTGCGCAAGTCATAGGGTCAATATTAAATTCTACCGCCGTCTCGAACGCCATTTTTGCAATAGGAAGCTTGTCTTCATATATGGTCACTCCTACTTCAGAGCTTTTGGCAATATGAAATAACTCGGAGGCCAAACCATCCGACACATCAATCATGGAAGTGGGTACTAGCCCCAAATCACTTAATTCATGAATCACATCCATTCTTGCAGAGGGTTTCAACTGACGTTTAACAATATAATCATACTTCTCAAGCTCCGGCTGCATTTCAGGATTAGCCTTAAAAACTGCCTTTTCCCTTTCAAGTACTTGAAGTCCTAGAAAAGCTCCTCCCAGGTCACCTGTAACACAAATGATATCATTTTCTTCTGCGTTTTTCCGATAGACTATACTGTCCTTTTTCACTTCCCCGACTACGCTCACAGAAATGACCAAACCTGAAGGTGATGAAGTTGTATCCCCACCAACCAAATCAACTGAATAGTCCTCACATGCAAACTGAATACCCTTATAGAGCTCCTCTACTGCTTCGACAGAAAATCTGTTACTTAGCGCTATACTTACAGTAATTTGTTTGGGTAGACCATTCATTGCTGCTATATCGGATACATTTACAGACACCGCCTTGTAACCTAAATGCTGGAGAGGCATATAGGATAAATCAAAATGAACACCCTCCAAGAGCATGTCTGTTGAAAGTAATTGTAATTGATCCCCAGATCCAAGTACAGCAGCATCATCGCCGATACCTTTAAGTGTTGATTCGTTTTTTACAGTAAATTTTGAGCTCAGTTGATCAATCAGACCAAATTCTCCAATCTCCCCTATTTCTGTTCTTTTTCCTTGCTTCTCTGACATTATTTTTTAATTTCCTGACATAATTCGACCAGCACTCCATTACTTGACTTTGGATGCAGAAAGCAAACCAACTTATTATCTGCACCTCTTTTAGGTTCTTTGTTAATCAATTCGAAACCTTCACCTTCAAGTCTCTTCATTTCGGCGTAAATATCTTTCACCTCAAAGGCCAAATGATGAATCCCTTCTCCCTTCTTGGCTATAAATTTGGCTATAGCGCTATTCTCATCCGTAGCTTCAAGCAATTCCACTTTAGATTCTCCTACCTGAAAAAAAGAAGTAGAAACATTTTCTGATTCGACAGCTTCCACCTTATAGTTTGACTGTCCAAACAATTGCTCAAAAAGCTGATTAGAATTACTCAAATTCTTTACGGCAATACCGATATGTTCTAGTTTCATTTGTAGGCCAATTATTTAAACCGATTCTAAATAAATCGTTAGATTTGCAAAAAAAGTGAAACTTTTCTGGATGACGAAGAGTTTTCTACTATTATAAGTTGGACATTCAAATGGGTATTTTAAATCCCATCAGAAATAAACAAAATATGTTGACCGTATCTGAAAAAGCACAAAACAGAATCGTACAATTAAAGAGGGCTGAGGGCCATACAGATAATCACAACCTAAGAGTCTCTGTAAAAGGAGGTGGTTGTTCAGGTCTGATGTATGACCTTTCTTTCGATGATCAAATCACTGACAAGGATGATGTTTTTGAAGGCGAGAATGGTGTCAAAGTAATCGTTGACAAAAAGAGCCTGTTCTACCTGCTAGATACTACCTTGGATTTTTCCGATGGTTTGAATGGAAAAGGTTTTCAATTTGTGAATCCAAATGCCACACGAACCTGCGGTTGTGGAGAGAGCTTCGCCGTATAAAACAAACTTATTCAAAACATTTAAAATTTTGTAGCTGTGAAATTTTCACAGCTACTTTTTTATCTCAGGAAAACTATTATTTCCAATAAGACCTGCTGTCTCAAACCGATTATCATCGGCTCTGTTTTCCAAATTCAAAACACCTCTCGGACATACTGCTGAACAGACTCCACAGCCTACACACGACGAACGAACAATATTTTCTCCTCTTTGTGCATACCATCTTACATCAATTCCCATCTCACAGTAGGTGGAACAGTTGCCACAAGAAATACATTGCCCTCCATTGGTAGTAATTCTAAATCGCGATTTAAATCGCTGAACCAACCCCAAATAGGCTGCCAGAGGACAACCAAACCTGCACCAGACTCTATTTCCCATCAGTGGATAAAAACCTGTGCCGACCACTCCCGCAAAACCAGCTCCAATCCATCCTCCATAAACAGATCTGATTTTATATGAGCTCATTCCAAGTAATTCACTTTCACCGGTCCAATAGGTATATAGTACGCCCACTGTCATGAGGATAGCAAAGACCAGCACGCCATGAATAGAAAAGCGCTCAAATTTCCAGGCTTTCAATGACTTATCCGACAACTGACGAAAAGGATCCCCTAAGGTCTCTGCCAATCCTCCGCATCCACAAACCCATGAACAATACCATCTTTTACCAAAAAAGTAAACCATAATAGGAACACCAAGAAGAGTAAGTCCGATTCCCCAGCCCAGCATAAACAGACCAATACCACCATGATTGATCAATGTGTTTAGCTCGTTGTCAAAAAAGAAATCATAATCCAATGGCCAGATATTCTTGAAATCAAAATAGGGCTGATTAAGTCTTATCAATATTTCAGGAATTAGAAATGCAAAGGCCAGTTGAAAGAACATTACAGAAGTGGTTCTCCAAAGCTGGTATTTACTGTGTCTATATTTGATCATCATACGAACACCCATCACTAAAATGGCCAGGGTGTAAATAAAACCATATAGAAAGAATCGACCCGCATCTGATCCTTTTAGCCATTGACTTACAGGGTCAACCATGATAATCCAGCTCGTCATGTATTCTGGATAGAAATAGAGTACGATATAGAAAAGTATTAGAAAACTACCCAATAGTATCCCAATCCAACCTTTGTTTGTTGTTTTGCTATGAAAAGTACCATCATTCTTAATACCAGCAGGGCCTAGAACTTTTTTGTTAGGCAGAATATAAATCAATGCACCTAGAATGCTTAAGCCATAAATAAGGAATAAAGATGTTCCAGCATAGGATGAAACCCAACCAACCGAGGATGCCTTTGTCAACTGATATTTCAAGTCTTTTATTTCATATTCATTGAAACCCTTTTTATTGAGTACTCCATATTTGGCAATATTGTCTTGCACTATGGCTAAAGAAGAAAGAAGCTCTTCCTCAGATCCAAAAGTCCTTCCATCGAGCCAGCCACCATACGATTTGAATGCTTCCCACTGAAAGCCTGTCAGCGCATCTTTGGTCTTGAATGCACGCTGAGCCTCTTCCATCGTAAATTTCTTTCCTTCAATCGCATTCACAATTTGATCGATTCGCTCATTATTCAAACCAAACCGTTCTAACTGATATTTATTAATCTCTAGAAAAGTCTTTTCTAAGTTATTGTTAAAATCAAACGCATTGGTGTACGTTCGTTTTAATAGCTCGTTTTCACCAAAACTTTTGACAAGACTTGTCTTTACCGGATCCTTAAGAGCCTGATCAATGGCAGTTTCTGTTAACTTATAATTCTCACTACTAAACGTCAATAAGAAGGAGCCAAATCCAATGAGAAAAATAATCAGGCCTGTATTTTGAATTAATTTATAGTTCATGCGAAAAGTCTTTTGATAAAAGAAGGTCGTTGGTTTCTAATTGCCATAGAATCAAATTCATTATTGAATGACTCTCTGATGCTGTATTCATATTTTTTAAAAAACTCCGGATCAAAATTGGCCTCTTCCAGACGTTCCATGATTTGATTAACCTTAAGTTCTGAACTGATCCATTCATTCCAAACTTCGTGTCTCATCCGAATGCCCAGTACATTAACCCCTATAACAGCCAATGTTTGTTCATCAAAAACAACCCTTAGAGATTTTTTACCATCGTCCGCTTGCCAATAAAACTGTAGGTGGCCTTCATCTAACTGAGGTTTGACCCATCCATAAGTTTGATACTCTATATTGAAGAATTTGGCAGAGTTGAACCAAATGCCTGGTTTATACGTATTCCTCTGCCCAGCGATAGTTTGAGCTACAACCTCTCCCATCATCCGTCCAGTGTACCAAACTTGCTCCACAGGTCTTCTTCCTGGTGATGGTGATTTATGTTCAGCGCAATCTCCAATTGCGTACACGCCTGGAAGATTAGTTTCCAAATACTGATTCACAAGGATTCCTCTGTTGATTTCAAGTCCGGTCTCTTTTAACCACTTTACATTTGGAGATACCCCAACAGTCAATCCAACGAATTGACACTCGATTTTTTCACCATTATTAGTGATAACTGCTGCAACCTCTCCGTTTGCATTAGTTACTATTTCTTTCAACTCCGTTTCCAGTCTTAGGTCTATATGATGATCCAGGATCTCTTGATTGATCATTTTTGCTTCACCTTCTGGCAATACTATGTCCCAAAAGTTCTTTTCCCGCACCAGAAAAGTCACATCAATCTGTCTCGAATGAAGCATTTCTGCCAATTCAATACCTATCAGCCCTCCGCCTATGATTACGGCCCGAGTCACATCCTTGGTATGATTTTCTATATATTGAAGATCCTGTGCATTGTACAAACCACTAACCCCTTTAGCATCTTGGCCAGGCCATCCAAACTTGTTAGAAACAGAACCCGTTGCCAATATGAGTGAATTATAGGAAATATCCTCTTTCCCCTCTAGCTTCAATACCTTGTTTTGTGGATCAATATTAGTGACCCATGCCTTGACTAAATCGATTTTATTTTTTTTCCAAAACCAGTTTTCATAAGGCTGAGTATGTTCAAACTCCATATGACCCATATAGATATACATCAATGCAGTTCTTGAATAGAAATAGTCAGTTTCGCCGGAAATCACTGTAATTTGGCAATCACTGTTCTTCCTTAAATGGCGGGCAGCCGTAATTCCGGATATTCCGTTTCCAATAATTACGACATGTTCATGGTTTTGCATAGGCTGCTAGGCTCAAGTTTAAGAGTAGAATAAAAATAGGACCGATATAGTTCCATATTACTAGGTAATTCTCCTAATAATAGCGAATACCCGTAAATTTTACTTTTTTTCGCACAATACTTTTGTGTGTAGCAACGGCTTGTTATCTTTGTATCGTTATAAAAATATTTCGAATAGCTATATCCTTTTGGCACGATTATCGTTATATTGAGAATAGCATTCAATTACAACATTTAAGGTTGTTGAGGTAAGTTTAGGTTAGGTTGGTTTAGGGGTTGCACGTCAAAAGGCAGCCCCTTCCTTTTTTTAGACTCTCCTAATTCAAATCAAAGCTGTCAAATCAGCAATCTGTCCTAAATACTTTTTACAAGAAACTCCAAACTTTTCCAGAAAATCAATGCCTTCGTCAGACTTCAATCCCTTGTATTCAGCATAAGATTTGAGGTATATTATTTCCGAAATCCCCATCGAATAGATGATGCGGGCGCAGGATAAGCAAGGTGAAAGTGTAACATACAGTTTAGAACCTTCTACAGATGCGTTATTTTTCACCGCATAAAGAATAGCATTCTGCTCAGCATGAATCGCCAATGTGCAACTCCCTTTAGAATCCCTGTCACAACCCGTTTCAGGAAATTCCTCATCGCAATTGTGAGTATGTGCAGGTGGTCCATTATATCCAATAGAGATGATTCTGGTTTCCTTTACCAATACAGCCCCTACGTGTCTTTTTATGCAATGCGAGCGTTTGGCAAGATTAACTGCCAGCTCCATGTATATATCGTCGAAATCAGGCCTTTTCATTTTTTTTAAATTTGATTTTGTGGATCACCGATGCGCCGCAAAAATCGCTGCGCCATCTCGGTGGATGGTTGTTAAACATGTTGATTTAACACACTTTTCTTAAAGCAGCAATTTACAGATAAGCGAAGTTTCAAAGTACAAATTGGCGTGCTATTTCTATTTGACTAGAAATTTGAAAGACATCAGATAACTCAATAATCCTTCGAGTATCAATAGACAGTAAATACCTACAACTATCAGCACAAAAAGATTCATAATACGAGTTTATATATGACCACCTTCTCTTGTAGCACGCGTCGGTGCTGATGGAAAAAAAGGCTTTATTCAGAGGTAGATTTAAACTCGATTTCTCTTAAGACTCGAAGAGTTACACCGAAGTGATGCTGATTCCGAAGGAATGAAGAAGCCTCCTACTTTCTCTGCTATGATTGCACCAAAAAACAGATCATGGTCAAAATATGTAGATATTTCCCTGTACTTGTCAAACAGTTAACCAAGACTCGGATTGAAAACTTCCTGATTGTTAGTATTTAAATTATCAATGGATTTAATTAAAACTTATACTTTATATCATTGACAATAAACATTTGATTTACAAATAACTATACTAATATGATAGATTTTATCTATCATAATTAACAGGAGCCATTCAAGCATTCATTTCTTGCGAATACTAGTAGTCAAATGGCGAATTCTATTTATTTTGGCCCTGAATTTATCCCTGACTAAAACGATACCATCATGTCTTCAGACAAAATTGAACTTCCTCTCGATCTGTCCTACTTGTATGAAATCAGCGATCATGACAGAGAATTTATTTATGAAATGATCATGACTATCGTAAAGAATACGCCCGAAATGTTGGACGAAATTGAAGAGAAGGGGGAAGTAGAAGATTGGTACGCAGTTGGAAGACTCATGCACAAATTGAAACCTTCACTTTTACTACTAAACATCGATAATTTGTCGACGCTAATCAGAGAGTTAGAAGCTAATGCCAAAGCTCCAAAAAACATAGAATTGATTCCAGATCAAATCGCTGAGCTTCGTAAGCTCTGCGATTTGATCTTGAGCGAATTAGACAAACTGATCAAGTCCGATCAGTTCTGAATCTATTCCCATTCTATAGTTGCAGGAGGCTTCGAGCTGATGTCATAAACAACACGATTGACTCCCTTTACTCTATTGATGATTTGATTTGAAACATCAGCCAGAAAATCATATGGTAAATGACACCAATCCGCTGTCATACCGTCGACGCTTGACACAGCTCTCAGCGCCACGACTCTCTCATACGTCCTCTCATCACCCATCACGCCAACGGACTGAATTGGTAGTAACATAGCACCGGCTTGCCAAACATCATCATACAGTCCATTGTCCTTCAATCCATTGATAAAAATATGATCAACTTCCTGCAAGATTTCAACTTTCTCAGCCGTGATATCGCCCAGAATTCGGATTCCTAATCCAGGCCCAGGAAAGGGATGGCGACCCAATATTTTTTCATCGATCTCTAACGCCCTTCCTACTCTTCTCACCTCATCTTTGAAAAGGGTATTCAAAGGTTCAACGACTTTCAGATTCATCTTATCTGGTAGACCTCCAACATTGTGATGAGACTTGATGGTAACAGACGGTCCATTGACCGACACTGATTCGATTACATCAGGATAGATAGTTCCTTGACCAAGCCATTTGACATTCTTGATTTTCTTTGCTTCCTCATCAAAGACCTCAATAAAAACCCTACCAATAGCCTTTCTCTTATCTTCGGGATCTGTGAGCCCTTCCAGCGCCTTATAGAATTCCTTTGAGGCATCTACTCCCTTCACATTAAGCCCCATGCCCTCATATGATTTGAGCACATCTTTGAACTCATCCTTTCTCAACAGACCATTGTCTACAAAAATGCAATGTAAATTTTTACCTATGGCGTGATGAATCAATGTAGCTGCGACAGAAGAATCCACTCCTCCCGACAGTCCTAGTACGACCTGATCATTGCCTAGCTGATCTTTCAAATCTGCCACCGTGGCATCGACGAAAATATCTGGCGTCCAATCCTGGCTGCACTTGCAGATATGAACAACAAAATTCCGAAGAATGATCTTACCCTGAGTTGAATGCGTTACTTCCGGGTGAAATTGTATGCACCATACGGGATGTGACTTACTATGAAATGCTGCCACTTCTACTTGAGATGTACTTGCAATAATTTCAAAATTATCCGGAATACTTTTTATAGTGTCACTATGAGACATCCAAACCTGCGAGTCAATATTAATCTCCTTTAGCAATTCGCTTGTAGTGTCTACTTTGGAAAGATTAGCTCTACCATATTCACGAATCTTTGAAGGCATAATCTCTCCACCGGATTTGTGTGCAATTAGCTGTGCTCCGTAGCAAACACCTAAAATAGGCACCTCTCCAATTAGAGCACCAAGATTGATATCGGGATGATCTTCCTGACGAACTGAACAGGGACTTCCTGATAATATGAGACCTTTAACGGAGTCATCCATCTCAGGAATTTTACTAAAGGGGTGGATTTCACAATAAACATTGAGTTCTCTTACTCGTCTTGCTATTAGCTGTGTGTATTGAGAACCGAAATCGAGGATGATAATCTTTTCTGCCATGCGCAAAATTAACACAGTGCAAGAGACCTGCAAGTGGTCTGGTCAATTTAGTTTTTTGTTTTTTGAAGTATCAAATTAAATGGAAAAACAAAGCTCTTTAAAACCTCTCAAAAGCATATTTTAGATAAAGATTTAAGGCAGGAATTGAGCGGTCAAAAGTTCGTCCATAACCAGGTATCGCATAGACATCTAAAGGCTCTTGCTGATCATACTTATTCATAATTCGCAATCTCAAATGAAAACCAGCATAAAGTCCTTTCCATAATCTAGCCTCAGAACTCATGGATAATTCGTACCACTCAGCCGATAAGCCGGTACGTTCAAATGGATCGATTAGATCATTGAATATTCCAGAAGCGCTTGTTATATCTATTACACCCCTATCTGAATATAAGGCTTTGGCATATCGTACTGAAAAGTATAAGTTATTCTTTGTCGTCATATCAATTTTGTACCCTAACCCTACTCTAAAATAACTTCCCTCTGATTCGTAGTCTGTATTTTGATAAGCGCCAGCGGGATTCAAGGTTGCATATCCATATTCTCCCAGCACTACAAAACGGTTTTTTAGCTCAAATTGGGTACCCAATTCATACTTTGATTCTGCATCTAAAAACTGTCCAAAAAGTTTACCATAGTCTATCAAAAGTGCAGCGCTAGACAAAAAAGGAATCGGAGTTTGATCTTCTTCGGAAAGAACTGCTTGTTCATCTGACTTGTCTATTCCGGTGAATTCCTGAGACTTTGCATGAAAAGTCAGCAGAGACAATAAAGCCAATAGATATTTAAAACTCGACATAGACGGTAGTTTCTGCGGCCTCGCAATTGGTGCAAGATACGCTTGAGTTGTTAAAATCTGTTTTTATGATACTGAAATTTGAAGTACCTATAGTCACCCTGTTTTTTTCGTTCGCCGTCGTAGATCTATTATAGGACAACTCCAGGTTATATATTTCTTCATCAATAGTGATATTCACGTCAATACCATCTTCATTCATATCTAACGGAAGTTTCCAAGTCGTACTGCTATCTTCATAAAAAACACTTAGTCCATTCTTTATGTTTTCTATTGCGGAAATATGAACTGAACCCGAATTTATTGTTGCTGCTGTCAAGGCCCATTCGGCTCGTCGAACGTTTACTGTAGAGTCTTCTTTCTCCACCCCGGTCAGATACAGGTTGAGTGTGTCCAGGTCGTTTATGACTTGATTTTTCTCAGCTTCCAGATTTCCACCATTGGCTATGGAGTCAGTTAGTACAATCAAACTATCAGCCAAAGAAGCAGCGTCAGTCTTCAAATTTGCAATAACCACATCATAAGCTGCCAGTTCGGCATCCAGTGAGTCTTCAATAATATTAACCTTATCAAGGCTATCCTTATTCAATAAAAATATACTCACCAATGGATCTCTGGCCGTCGGCTCTTCTTGCTCCTCGCATGCCCAAATGCCAGCAAATAGTAAGGTGTATAAAAAGAGTATGTTGTAAGTTTCTTTCTTCATCAACGACTTTGTATCAACAATATCACAAAACTAAACCATAACGAAGATTTTTAAAGTAATAAGCTTCCAGTTCTTCATAATGGATTAAATTCTGACATGTTCACCTTTTGTACACAGGAGTTTTTTAGCCACCTACCCAGACGTACCTAGATTTGATCTGGAATTAAATACCTGTACCATGACGTTAAGAAAACTATCACTTTCCTTTACCATTCTTATGTATTTGGCCATGTATGCCTGTACGCAAGAAAAAAAACAACCCGAATTTGAAGCACCTCTCTTTGACAATTTAGGAGGCAATCATTTCGCGATTACTACTTCCAACAAATGGAGTCAGAAGTTCTTTGACCAAGGACTTATACTGACCTATGGACTGAACCATGCTGAAGCTATGCGTTCATTTAAGGAAGCAGCCCGACTAGATGATAATTGCGCCATGTGCTATTGGGGCATGGCATATGTTCTAGGACCCAATATCAATAGCGCCATGGATTCATCACTTGTTGAAGAAGCCAATGCTTATATCGAAAAAGCAAAAGCTCATCTTCAGGGCATTACTGATTATGAGCAACAAATGATTCAGGCGCTTGATGATCGGTATCCCAAGGCAACGGATCAATCGCTTGCGATGTGCTACGAAAATTTCGCAAATGGCATGCGGGAGGTTTATATTAACTTTCCGGAGAACAATGACATAAGCACCCTGTGTGCAGAAGCTCTCATGGACTTACATCCCTGGGACTATTGGGATACAACAGATGGCACTCCTAAGGAATGGACAATTGAAATATTAGAAATTTTGGAACGCACACTTGCAGCCAATCCTAATCATCCAGGCGCCAACCATTATTATATACATGCGACAGAGGCTTCCAAAAACCCAGGCAGAGCAATTGAAGCTGCTAACACACTAACTGACTTAGTGCCAGGCGCGGGCCATTTGGTTCACATGCCGGCACATATTTATATAAGAACTGGAGACTACCATGCAGGATCAGTAGCAGGAGAATTATCGGTAAAAGCTGACAGCCTCTACATCACCAATTGCAAAGCGCAAGGCATTTATCCGCTAGCTTACTACCCTCACAATTACCATTTTTTGGCTGCAACGGCCACATTAGAAGGTCGGGGAGAAAAGGCTATTGAGGCAGCTTTCAAAGTAGCTCAGAATGCAGATGCACAATTGATGTATCAGTCAGAGTGGGCCACGCTGCAGCACTACTATATCATTCCTTATTACATTCTGGTGAAATTTGGTCAGTGGGAGAAAATATTGACCTTGCCTGAATCCGACCTTCTGTACCCTAGAGCAATCCGACACTATGCCAGAGGTATGGCTTATCTAGGAATGAACAATCTTGAGGCCTCTATTAAAGAACTCAAGAAACTAGAACTTATCAACGGCAAAGAAGAGTTGAGCCAAATATCTATCTGGGAGTTAAATACAGTCGATCATTTAGTGAAAATCGCGACTTTAGTGTTAGAAGCGGAAATCGAGAACAAACAAGGACAATACGCCTCTGTGGTTGACAAACTGAAGCAAGCTATAAGTATAGAGGACCAACTAAATTACAACGAACCGCCAGATTGGTTCTTTTCCGTACGGCATATCCTCGGAGCCATTTATATAGAGAATGGTCAGTTT
Organism: Reichenbachiella sp.; assembly: GCF_039944555.1. Lineage (GTDB taxonomy): Bacteria > Bacteroidota > Bacteroidia > Cytophagales > Cyclobacteriaceae > Reichenbachiella. The sequence continues at coordinate 277,236 of NZ_JBDUYN010000006.1, forward strand.
GAATTAGCAGAGACCACCTATTTAGAAGACCTTGAAATATATCCAAAAAATGGATGGGCGCTCACGGGGCTTCTTCTAAGCCTAAAAGGACAAAATAATACACAGCAGGCAAATGCAGTAGCCCAGCAACTTGCGCAGGCCTGGCAATACGCAGATTTCGAATTGAAATCCTCTCGGATTTTGAATGAGAAACCACCAATATTTGAGAACCTCGATATACAGGCTTTAACGGCCAAATTATCAAATATTCCAGAGTTACCAATCTGCGGTTCCAAAATCTAAATTGTGACAAGATTACTCGTCTCATTTTGAAATATACATTCTCTAAGCGAAGAAATCGCCGTGAGAATGTATATTGCATTTATGGTCAGAAATGGAATGTTGTTCGGGATGGTTTTGTTCTCGATGGCTTTGTCAGTTCAGAGTCAGAATATGGTCGTCAATCCCGGCTTTGAGGAGATTTGGGAATGTCCTTTCACCATGAACCAACTCAAGTTTACTAAATCCTGGTTTCCGTTTGGCACTGCAGACCCATCTCCAGATTACTTTCATGCATGCTGTAAAAATGACCTAATGAGCATACCAAAGAACGTTTTCGGAGAGCAAAATGCACATGGTGGGGAGGCCTATATTGGCCTGATATCCTATCTCACTTCAAAAAGTGGAAGGGGCTGGCGAGTGCCAGAAAATCATCGTGAATTTGCCATGGTTCAGCTCACCAAACCACTTATAGCTGGAAATCAGTACTATGCAGAAATGTGGGTGAATCTAGCGGACAATTGTGAATTCGCCATTAATCACCTGGGCATGTACTTTACCCGTGACATGCCCAATTTCGACTGGCAGGTAATGAATTTTATGCACTACAAGCCTCAGATTGTTAGTCCTTCTGATCAGATCATTGAAGATTATGAAGGTTGGACCAAAATCTCGGGCATTTTCACGGCCAAGGGTGAAGAGCTTGCCCTGACTATCGGAACTTTTTATCCTGATTCTTCATTAGTCACAAAAAAAACTAAACGTCAATTCTCAAAGGTCAGAGACAAACGCACACCCAAACATCTTCAACCCCAGATCGCCTACTACTTTATAGATGATGTATTGGTTCGACCTGTTGATCCAACTGAATCGATTTTCCCAGATCCCAAAATTGCCAAATCCAGTCCTGAAGATGACTATTTTGGCCCTGCCGAAGTAGGAAAAAAATTCACACTTCAGAATATTTATTTTGAATTTGACAAAGCTAACTTGTTAAGATCATCCTATCTGGAACTCAATAAACTCTTGTCTTACCTTGAAAAGCACAGAAGGATAAAAATAGAGATTGAAGGTCACACAGATAATGTAGGCTCCGCAGAATATAACATGAAATTATCCAAGGCAAGAGCAAAAGCAGTAGTTGATTACTTGGTGGCTAAAGGGCTCAATGAATTCAGGCTTGAATACAAAGGTTATGGAAGTTCACGACCTATTGTACCCAATAGCAACCCACAAAACCAGGCACTAAACAGAAGGGTTGAATTCATAATCCTTGAAAACTAGAAAGTAACAACCAACTTACCCATCTGACGGCCTTCATGCATTTGGTCAAAGGCAGATACGATGTCATCAAAACTTCTAACCGAATCAATGATAGGTTTGATCTTCTTTTGATTTACAAATTCCGTCATTTTAACAAATTCCGAGTCCGATCCCATAGTCGAACCATGGATACTTGCCTGGCACCAGAATAACCGAAACATATCAAGACTTTTTGGCAAACCTGTAGTCGAACCATAATGCACGAGTCTTCCTCCTGGCCGAATTAGTTTAAGGTAGTCGTTCATACTGCTTCCACCAGCACTATCTATAATTGCATCAAATCCTCCAGTTTCATTAAATGCTGTTTTTACCCAAAACTCATCTTTGTATATGAATCCTCCTGAGACTCCGTGCTTTCTTGCAGTTTGTAATTTATTATCGCTACCCGATGTCACAAATACCTCTGCACCGGCTGCCACTGCAAATTGAAAAGCAAATTGCGCTACACCTCCGCCAATACCTGTAACCAGAATTTTTTGCTTCTCTTGTATTTGAGCTTTAGTGAAAATCGCTCTGAATGCCGTCAAGCCTCCAAGTGGTAATGCAGCTGCTTCAGAAAAATTTAGATGTGAAGGTTTTTCCATCAAACGGTCAGCCGCAACCGACACAAATTCAGCAAAGGTGCCGTTAGACGGCATACCCAGGATATGATACTCAACAGACTGAGCAGCCTCGTTATCCCCCCAGTTAATGTTTGGGTTGATGATTACTTCCTTGCCTAGCCAGTAGTCATCGACTCCTTCACCTTTTGCTACTACTACTCCTGCTCCATCAGAGCCTAAAACCGTACCATATTCTATACCGGGGTAAAGTCCAATTCTACACCATTGATCGCGATGATTTAACGCTGCAGCCTTTAATTGAATCAGTACTTCACCAGACGCTGGGTTTGGTTTTTCGATTTCACGAATGGCAATTTTATCCTGACTTTCGTCAACTAGTAATAAGGCTTTCATGTTTTACTAAATTTTAAAAAGGTGCTTCACCTGAAGGTGTTGATGACGCATCCCCATCATTAGCTTTTGACGGAAATGTCACCGTATTAGGACTGTTGTCAAATTCAGCTGGAACTCCGGCAGAAGGAAAGTTTCCTCCACTATAGTCCCCCCCCATAATAGAGCCATCCAGGTCGGCAAATTTTGTAAACCGACCAATAAATTTAAGCTTCACATTCTCTAAGGATCCGTTTCTGTGTTTGGCTATAATGACCTCACCGGTTCCTGCCGTTGGTAGGCCATCTTCATCCTCTGTGATGTCATAATACTCCGGACGATACAGGAACATAACCATATCGGCATCTTGCTCAATAGATCCCGATTCCCTCAAATCTGAAAGCTGCGGTCGTTTGTCACCACCTCTTGTTTCCACTGCCCTACTGAGCTGTGACAGAGCGATAACCGGTACATTCAATTCCTTTGCTATACCTTTGAGTGCCCTCGATATCGAAGCAATTTCCTGCTCTCTGTTTCCAGCTCCACCACCTGACTTGGAAGAGTCCCCCGACATCAGCTGCAGATAGTCAATAATGATCATTTTGATATCATGCTGAGCTTTAAGCCTTCTACATTTCGCTCGCAGTTCAAGAATAGATAATCCCGGCGTGTCATCGATAAAAATCGGAGCTTCAGTTAGTCTGGCCGTTTTGTGTACCAGCTGCTCCCACTCATGATCGGCAAGGTTTCCTTTTTTGATTTTATCACTTTCTAACTCAGCTTCTGCCGAAATTAGCCTGTTAACTAGCTGAATAGAAGACATCTCCAGGGAAAAGATGGCGACTGCCTCACCAAAGTCAACCGCGGCATTTCTCATGGCTGAGACTACAAAAGCCGTTTTACCCATTGCAGGACGTGCCGCAATGATCACCAAATCTGAAGACTGCCATCCAGCAGTCACTCTATCCAATTCTGTAAAACCGCTGGGAACTCCAGTCAAGCCATCCTTGTGTTCCTTTCTGGCCTCTATTTCCATGATTGCCTCATGCATGAGCTGCTGCATGCCGGCGTAGTTCTTTTTTATATTTGATTCAGAAATTTCAAACAATGCCTGCTCAGTTCTGTCCAAAAGCTCAAATACATCTTCGGTATCCTCGAAAGCATCTTCCTGAATTTTCGCTGATATTCTAATCAGGTCTCGTTTGATTGCCTGCTCGGTGATAATTCTTGCATGGTATTCTATATTCGCCGCCGAGTTGACCCTGGTAGTCAGGTTGGCAATGTGATAAGCTCCACCTGCTATTTCCAACGTTCCGTTTTTTCGAAGCTGAGCTGTGACAGTCATAATATCTACCGGCTCCGACTTGTTAAACAGCTGGACAATCGCCTCATAAATTTTAGCATGACGGTCGTCATAGAAACTCTGAGGCTTTAAAATATCGATGACTGTAGTTAATGCATCCTTTTCGAGCATTAATGCACCCAACACAGTTTCTTCAATATCTACAGCCTGCGGTTGCATCTTTCCCAGAGGTACCAATGCCGTCTTGGAAGGATTGTTCTTTCGTGCACCTACCTTTTTCTTAATGTTTCCCTGATCCGGAGAATCTATATTGGCCATAATATTATTAAAACAAACCTTAGACTAAATGTTGCAACAAATTCAAAAACAAACTTATGCAATTGGGCGGTGTAATCTTTCAAAAAACCAAGTGGCTTATATACAAACTTTCCACATTAAAATTCAAGTACAATTGTTAGCTGCATATTAAACGTTACCACCTTATAATATTGTTGTAGAAATTATAAGCTTAGGTTTAATTTGCACACCTTACTAATTGTCTTATTTTTGAAAAAATTCAAAAACCGCATGAGTCAAGCCCATCAAAAAATCCATATTATAGCCATTGGCGGAGCAGTCATGAGTAGTTTGGCTGTCGCCCTAAAGAACAAGGGAATGACTGTAAGTGGTTCTGATGACAAAATTTATGACCCAGCGGCTTCGCTGCTTAATACCAATGAATTGTTACCCTCTGAAATGGGCTGGAATGCTGACAACATTGATAACTCATTAGATGCGATCATCGTTGGCATGCATGCCAAGTCAGATAATCCTGAATTGCTAAAGGCACAGGAGCTCGGAATCAGGATTTGGTCTTACCCGGAGTTTATCAGAGCGCAGGCAGATGATAAACAAAGAATTGTAATCACCGGCAGTCATGGCAAGACGACAATTACCGGTTGTATTATACATGTATTAAACTATTGGGGCAAAGATTTTGACTACGTAATTGGTGCAAAAATTGAAGGCATCAAAGAGACCATCAAATTGTCTAATGCGCCCGTTATCATTATAGAAGGAGATGAATATTTTACTTCTCCTCTTGATCCAGAACCTAAGTTCTTAAAATATGATCATCATATAGCATTGATCAGCGGTACATCCTGGGACCATATCAATGTATATCCAACCGAGGAAAGCTATCTAACTCAATTTGAGAAATTAGCAGACAGGACACCTAAGGCTGGTACTCTTATCTACTGCAGCGAAGATAAACATGCGAACAAAATCGCTTCGAAAGAAAGAGACGACGTAAAACCTGTACCATATAAAACTCCGAAATATAAAGTAAATGATGCACAGTTTGTCATCAATGGAGATACTCCGGTTAAGCTTTTTGGTAAGCACAACATGCAAAACATGGAAGGAGCAAGATTGATACTTGACAGAATAGGAATCACCGATGAACAGTTTTATGAGGCCATTTCCTCATTTGAGGGAGCCTACAAGCGCAACAATCTTTTGGCGCAAAATGCCAAGACCTCAGTTTATACAGATTTTGCTCATGCACCGTCCAAGCTCGCTGCCACTGCATCAGCACTCAAAGAACTCTATCCAAAAAGAAAGCTAGTTGCATGCTATGAACTGCATACTTTTAGTAGTTTGAACAAAGATTTTTTGGGCAACTACAAAGGAGCTTTTAATGCTCCAGAGGAAGCCATTGTTTATTTTGATAATGGACTTATTGAAGAGAAGAAATACGCGTCAATATCTGAAGAGGATATTAAAAAATCTTTTAACAGAAAAGACATTAAGGTATTCACCGATTCATCAGAGCTTGAAACCTACTTGCTGGATATGAACTGGCAGGAGAAGAACTTAATCTTTATGAGCTCAGGGACATTTGGTGGATTAGATTTAGCGTCTATGGCTGCTAGCATCATACAATAATCAGCCCGTGCTGATTTACCATTAGAACATACATTAATGCAATTAAATCTTAAAAATCCGTTGGCAGTTTTCGACCTGGAAACTACAGGAACTAATATTTCGACAGATCGAATTGTCGAAATCTCAGTGGTGAAAATCATGCCTGATGGCGATGAAATTATAAAAACCATGAGAATCAATCCCACTATTCCAATCCCAGTGGAGACTAGTATGATTCATGGTATTTATGACAAAGACATAAAGGATGCTCCTACTTTTAAATCAATAGCCAAAAGTCTCGCCGAATTTCTCAGCGGCTGTGATTTGGGTGGATTTAATTGTTTGAAATTTGACATCCCTCTTCTATTAGAAGAATTTCAAAGAGTAGATGTAGATTTCGATACATCCAACAGGAAGTTCGTTGATGCACAGAAAATTTTTCATATGATGGAAAAACGGACTTTAACTGCTGCTTACAAATTTTACTGTGGCAAATCCTTGGAAGATGCGCATAGCGCAGAAGCTGATACCCTGGCCACAGCAGCCGTCATCAAGGCACAAGTTGAAAGGTATGATGGGCAGGAGGTCGTAAATCCCATGGGTAAAGTGATTGGTAAAATAGCCAACGACATGAAGAATTTACATGAAGTTACAGCCGCCAACATGGTTGATTTAGCTGGTAGGTTCGTAACCAATGATGATGGCGTTGAAGTTTTCAACTTTGGCAAGCATCGACATAAACCTGTAGAGGAAATTTTGAAAGCAGAACCAGGGTATTATGATTGGATGATGAAGGGAGATTTCCCTTTAGACACTAAAAGAAAATTAACACAAATAAAATTGCGAGGATTTAACTCCAGATAAAATCAACTAGTTGACGCTCTTTTCTTTGAGTTCGATCATTTTGTCCAAATTCTTAATATATGCAGAAGGCCCGCCAGCTGCGTAGCCAGTTTTACCATAAGCTTGAATCTGAAAACGATTACCATCAGGTCTATCCAAATCGAACATCCAGATGGTGGGAAATCCTGTAACCCGGAATGCCTGCTGCAACTCTGCATTCTGCCTTTTTTGCGCTTCAGGTAAAGCAGTTCTTCGTGGGTAATCCAATTCGAGCAAAATCACATTATTCGCGGCCCACTCAATGAATTCGGGTTGGCTAAAAACTTCCTTCTTTAATTTCTTGCACCATCCACACCAATCACTTCCGGTGAAATTAGCCAAGATGGGTTTATTAGTTTTTTCAGAAAGTTGATAAGCTTCTTCAACATTCACCATCCAACCTTGATTTTCAGAACCAACGAAATCCTTCTTTCCCTCCTGGGCAACAGCGTTATTAAAAGTCAATAAGACTAACAGTACAAAACAACTACTTAGCAAATGGGTATTTCTTATCATCACTCCTAGATTTTTTAAAAAAACTCTGCAAGACAAAAGTACAAATTTTTGCAGAGCACACATATTCTATACTAATAATAAGCTCAATTGGTTCAATTTATTGTAAAATATTACACAAAAAGAATTCAATCTCTACCTATAAACAAATGAGGTATTTCTAATATTTATTATATTTAGCTAAAGAACACAAATCATGCACAATTGCAATAGATGCCAGAAAAGAGCAACACTTCATTGCCGCGGATGCGGTAGACACTGGTGCGCTAAATGTCACGAAGAACATGGAAAACCTGGATTGTTTGCAGGGAAATGCGCAGTTTGTGATGGAATAGTGGTCAGGTTGGAAAATGCTTAGATCATCCGCCGACAATTTCTCTTAGATCTGACATCAGACTGTCCCAGAGCTCTTCAAGTTCTTTTTCATCATCCATATCAGAATAATCGGTGACTCGAATGAAAACTTCCTGTGTCAGTTCATTCATATCAATCTTAAACTCTACATAGTTGGGGTCGTCGTCGTCCGTTATGAACTCAAATTTCACTTGAGAGTTCGTTCTATGAGAAACCATTTTGGCTTTGTTCTCTTCTCCATCCCAAATGATTGTGAAAATTTTATCTTCATCAATATTTACATCATCAGCAAACCATTGAGCCAATCCACTGGCCGAGGACAGGTATGGATATAGCATTTTTTTTGATGCCCTAATCTCATACTCTCCTACAAATTTGAACTTGCTCATATCCTAAATATCGATTTCCAATTTTCTCAATGTATGAATTTTCTACGAATGTATCAAAAGTTTTTATAAAGACTTGTGAATAAACAAACAATGGCTAGATTTGCACCTCGAAAAATCAAACGGCGAGGTAGCTCAGTTGGTTAGAGCGCAGGATTCATAACCCTGAGGTCACGGGTTCAACTCCCGTCTTCGCTACTAGATTCACAAGGCAGTTCCTAATTATAGGTAACTGCCTTTTTTGTTTCTCAACACTGAATAAGGGCAAAGGTTTGCTCTAGCAACTGATTTTCTTAAAGCTGTAAAATTATCAACCACTGGTCTTATTTCAACTACCTTAATCTAGCCAATTAATTCAATATTCCTATTATTTTTGCGCACTTATATCAAACAGTACCAACAAAACAGATGGCATCATACGATTTTCAAAAAATTGAAAAAAAATGGCAGGAATACTGGCAGAAAGAACAGTCGTTTAAAGCGCAAGTCAATACAAGCAAACCCAAATTCTATGCGTTAGACATGTTTCCATATCCATCAGGCGCCGGATTACATGTTGGTCATCCGTTAGGTTATATTGCATCAGATATTGTTTGTAGATTTAAAAGGACAAAAGGATTCAACGTCCTGCACCCTATGGGCTTTGATGCCTTTGGTTTACCTGCCGAACAATACGCCATTCAAACGGGTCAGCATCCTGCAGTGACCACAGAAGAAAACATCAACAGATACAAGGATCAACTAAAAAATATTGGCTTTTCGTTTGACTGGAGCAAAGAAGTTCAAACCTGTGATCCCAGCTACTACAAGTGGACTCAATGGATTTTTATCCAGCTGTTTAACAGCTGGTATGATTACGATTCCAACAAGGCCAGAGATATTGAGAATCTCGTCGCTATTTTCGAACAGAGTGGTAACGCTTCGGTAAATGCTGCATGTGACGAAGATGTGGTAAATTTTACTGCAAACGAGTGGCAAGCATTTAATGAAACTCAACAGCAAGGCATTTTACTCAAGTATAGATTGACTTATCTGTCAGAGACTACCGTAAACTGGTGTCCTGATATGGGTACAGTACTGTCGAACGATGAAGTAAAAGACGGGTTCTCCGAAAGAGGAGGGTTTCCTGTAGTAAGAAAAAAAATGAGTCAATGGAGCATGCGAATAACCGCTTATGCCGAACGTTTACTCGAGGGACTCGACACTATTGAGTGGCCAGATCCACTTAAGGAAATGCAGCGTAATTGGATTGGCAAATCCATTGGTGCAGAGATGACTTTGAATATTGATGGACATGACGACACTATAACCGTCTTCACTACAAGAATAGATACGGTATATGGCCTGACCTTTATGGTACTGGCTCCGGAACTGGACATTATCAAAAAAATTACGACTGCAGAGCAACGTGATGAAGTTGAGACATACATTGAAACGGCCAAAAACAAATCGGAACGTGACCGAATGACTCATGTCAAAAAAGTTTCCGGTGTCTTTACCGGAGCATATGCGATACATCCATTTAGCGGGGAGAAACTTCCAATCTGGGCTGCAGATTACGTACTTGCTGGCTATGGCACAGGCGCTGTCATGGCCGTACCTGGAGGTGATCAACGCGATTACGATTTTGCCAAGCACTTTGACCTGTCCATCCTACCTATTTACGAAGGCATGGACATTTCAGAGGAAGCAAACCCTACTAAAGAGGGTAAGATTATTAATAAGGGCATGCTTGAGGGTCTTACCTTTCAGGAAGCCACTGATAGAGCCATTTCTTTTTTGGAAGAAAAAGGAATTGGTAGTAAAAAAATCAACTTCAGGATTCGTGACGCCATTTTTGCGAGACAACGATACTGGGGAGAGCCTGTTCCGATTTACTTTAAGGATGGCACCCCCTATCCAGTAGCGGATGAGGACTTGCCAATTGTATTGCCTGAAATTGACAAATATCTACCTACTGCTGATGGTGACCCGCCATTGGCCAGAGCCGATAATTTTACTTATACACCTAAGGGCTCAACTGAAGCCTATTCACTGGAACTAAGCACCATGCCAGGCTGGGCCGGATCGAGCTGGTACTGGTACAGGTACATGGATGCCAGCAATGACAACGCTTTCGTCTCCGATGAGGCAAAAGACTATTGGAAAGACGTAGACCTGTACATCGGTGGCACAGAACATGCAACAGGGCATTTGCTCTATTCCAGGTTTTGGAACAAATTTCTTTGCGACAAAGGTTTTGCGAAGGAAGAGGAGCCATTTAAGAAATTGGTGAATCAGGGTATGATACAAGGACGTTCAAGTCTGGCTTACCGAATTAATGGAACAAACAAATACGTCTCGTTTAGTTTGAAGGATGAGTATGATACGACCAAAATACATGTAGATGTTAGTTTGGTAGAAAATGACGTGTTGGATATTGAAGCATTTAAAAAATGGAGACCTGATTTGAAAGATGCAGAATTCATTCTTGAAGACGAAAGATTTATCTGCGGCAATGAGGTTGAAAAAATGTCTAAGCGACTTTACAATGTGGTTAACCCAGACGACATTGTGAGCAAATATGGTGCGGATACACTGCGCATGTATGAAATGTTCTTAGGCCCTTTGGAGCAGTTCAAACCGTGGAACACGCATGGCATTGATGGTGTGTTCAAATTTCTCAGGAAATTCTGGAGACTGTTCCACAATGAGTCAGATGACTTTGTTGTCTCCAATGACACTCCTACAAAGGAGGAGCAAAAGATCATCCACCGTACCATCAAAAAGGTAGAAGAAGACATCAACAATCTCTCTTTGAATACCTCAGTGAGTACGCTGATGATTGCAGTCAATGAGCTGACGGCTTTGAAGTGCAATAAGCGTGAAGTACTGGAAAAATTGGTGATTGCGTTGTCGCCTTTTGCTCCACACACGTCCGAAGAGCTTTGGGAACAATTAGGCCATTCTGGTGGTGTGAGTTTGGCTAAGTATCCGGATTTTAACGAGAGCTACCTAACTGAAAGCACGCACGAATATCCAATCTCAATAAATGGCAAAGTGAGGGCCAAGATTGCCTTTGCTATAGACAAGCCAAAAGACGAAATAGAGGCCGAGGTGCTTTCCCATGATCTGGTAAAAAAATGGACGGATGGCAAGCCACCTAAGAAAATAATCATCGTTCCAAAACGGATTATTAATGTGGTAGTATAGACTTTGCAAGAGCTTTCCCAAAAGTCAAAAAGAGTTGTCTGCGCGACTCAGGCATTGCAAGGAATTCGTTCTTCCTCAGTACAGAAATATCTAAATATTGAGTGCATAACATAAAAGTGTGAGATTTCTCCCTCTAGGTCGAAATGACGGCTTTGGCAGGTCATCTTTTTTTTTGGTCTTCGAATAGTTATATTAGATAGTACAAACGCGCTACTTATGAACTACACTGTTGATATTACCATCGACCGACCGAGATCTGAAGTGATTGAACTATTTGACAATCCAGACAACATGAGTAAATGGCAGCCGGAATTAGTGAGTTTTGAGCCACTAAGTGGTGTACCTGGCCAACCCGGAGCTAAATCCAAATTACATTATAAAATGGATAAGCGGGACGTTGAAATGATCGAAACTATAACCAAAAACAACTTACCCGATGAACTAGCCGCTACCTATGAGACCAAAGGAGTGTACAACGTTATTTCTAACCGGTTTGAGGTTCTAAATGAAAATCAAACCAAATGGGTTTCAGAAAATGAATTTCAATTCACTGGATTCATGAAAGTGATGGGTATTTTTATGAAAGGTGCCTTCCCCAAACAGACCTTAAAGTTTATGAATCAATTTAAGGCCTTTGCAGAAGCAGAAAAAAGTTAAGCCAGAATTTCGGTGGTTTTTTGGAGCATATCATCAGTAAAATTCAAATGCGTAACCAATCGAATGTCATTTGGCCCAAAAGGTACTGCCAATAGTCCTTTTTTCTTCCATTCTTCCAGCAGCTGCTTTACAGATTTGTCTTTCGTGATAGACACAATCACAATATTGGTACCTGCCGAAACTATGTTTTCAACATACATCTTATCTTCGAACATATTGGCGAGCTGATTGGCACGACGGTGGTCATCTTTGAGTCGCGCAACGTTATTTTCCAGTGCATAAATACAGGCTGCGGCCAAATACCCTGCCTGCCTCATTCCTCCACCGAAGACCTTTCGTACTCTCCTTGCTCTAGCAATTGCTTCCTTAGATCCCAGTAGTGCAGAGCCGACGGGTGCACCAAGTCCTTTTGAAAAACAAACAGACATTGTATGAAAGCACTTTCCATGATGTAGAGGATTTTCCCCCGATTTTACCAGTGCATTGAAAACTCTTGCCCCATCAAGGTGCATTTTCAACTTATTGTCCACTGCTACTTTGGCTATTTCCTTAATGGTATCCAATGGGAATACGCTCCCTCCCCCTTTGTTTACAGTGTTTTCAATTGACACCATCGATGTTCGGGCATAGTGTATGTCATCTGGGTTGATATTTTCCAAAACGTCATTAGCGGTGAAGCGACCTAAATCGCCATGCATTAACTTGATTGATACCATAGAATTATAAGCCGCCCCTCCACCTTCATAGTTGTAAATGTGAGAAGTTCTATCGCACAAAAGTTCATCCTGAGGCTGGGTATTTATACGAACCGCAATTTGATTGGTCATGGTCCCAGACGGGCAAAACAATGCGGCTTCCTTTCCAAAGTATTTGGCAATTTTATTTTCCAAAATCATGACAGTAGGATCTTCGCCAAAGACGTCGTCTCCAACTTCTGCAGTCATCATAGCCTCAAGCATTTCACCAGAAGGTTTTGTTACCGTGTCACTTCGTAAATCTATCATCTTCTTTCAATTCTACAGGTGTATTTTGAGGCGTAACCTCATTGAAATTAAATATAACAATCCTTTGGGCTTTTTTGCTACAAATTAGAGAATAGCATTCAGATGATTCAATTCTTTCTGAATCAGTTGACGCACATCCTCTTGAAAATCTTTCAGCCTTGACATAGAGTAGTTGGCGGGGTCTATGGGTTCATGAATGACCACCCTGCACTTACGTCTTTTAAAAAAATATCTTCCATCATCTGGAAAAATGTGCCAATTATCAGCAAGTGTAATGGGGACAATTTTGACACCAGTCTCAATAGCCATTCGAAAGGGCCCTTCTTTAAAACTTCCCATCAAAGGTGGATTTGATGATCTTATTCCTCCTTCTGGAAAAATGGTCAATGAAAAACCATCCATTAGGGCACTAATACTTTTGGTATAGGTAGCATATTTGTCACGTAATCTTGTCCGGTCGACCGTGATATGAAGTTTCCTAAATATAAAACCTAATATAGGCACTTTAGCTATGGAGACCTTCCCTACAAATTTAAATGGGACCGGCACGAATGGCGTGATGGCGATATCTAAAAAAGAGAAATGATTAGGACAGAAAATATATGTCCCTTTTTTGTCTAAGTCTCCCTTTTGAATAATCTCCATGGGCACTCCTACGAGAAAAAAGAATGCATGCGCCCAATAATGATTCGCTATTAAGCCCAGCCGGTCAGATTTTGTCAGAATGGCAATCAGAAACACGGGCGTATTTAGAAGAAAGGTCACTAAAAACATAGTAGCGACGTAGATCATGTAGACTCTTTGAACAGCTATCCAAAGAAAATTAGTTTGTTGGTTTTTCAAATTCTATGTTGGCTAATCGATACATACAAAAGTAGGTCATCTAACGAAAGATTCGAAGTACTTCCAATCCTTCTCTCCATTTTTTGGCTTTCCACCTCTACCGCATTCACAAATCTGTTCCGTCGATCCAATTCTCCTCGGATTTTCTCGCGAACATCGTTCTGAAATTCCCCAATTCTGGACATAGAGAAATTGGCAGGATCAATATCACAAATAGGCTAAAAAAGAAATACAAGCATAAATCAAGTAGCACTTTCTTATTGCATCACGTAAATTTGAAAGTTTTTCCACCTATCATTTTTTTAGAAAAAAAATATATATGACCGGCTAAGCTTAACCCTTATATCCAAATTTTTTAAGTAGGCTGTCCTTCTTACGCCAATCAGCAGCCACCTTTACAAAGGTCTCAAGAAAGACTTTCTTTCCGAAAAATGCCTCCATTTGAATTCTGGCTTCGGTACCAACTTTTTTAATAGACTCCCCTCCTTTACCAATAATGATTCCTTTCTGTGATTTGCGTTCTACATAAATCTCAGCTCTCAAACGGATAATATCCTCATCTTCTCTGAATGACTCGATTTCTACTTCTGTACTGTAAGGGACTTCTTGTTTATAATTCTTAAAAATTTGCTCTCTGATAATCTCTGAAGCAAAGAATTTTTCGGGCTTATCAGTTAATGTATCACCTGGAAAATAAGCTGGGTGTTCGGGGAGAAGTGCCAATATACGTGCAAACAAAACATCAATATTTTCTTTGCTCAGCGCAGATACCGTCATTATTTCTACTTCGGGGTAAAGTAGCTGCCAATAGTCGATCTTATCAGTCAAGCGTGAACCTTTGTTTAGATCGGTTTTGTTTATGACAAGAATGACTTTGGATTCTCCGGCTGCAATTCTATCAAGCATTTCTTCATCGTCATGCTTTTCCATCAGATCGACAACATAAAGTACCAAATCCGCATCTTCTAACGAAGCACTCACGAACTTCATCATAGATTCTTGCAGGGTGTATTGTGGTTTGAGCAACCCTGGAGTATCTGAATAAACAATTTGAAAATCATCCCCTGTAAGGATACCCATAATTCGGTGTCTGGTAGTCTGGGCCTTAGAAGTAATGATAGACAAATTGTCGCCTACCAAGGCGTTCATCAAGGTAGATTTTCCAACGTTAGGCTTGCCCACAATGCTTACAAACCCTGATTTAAAATTAGTTTTGCTCATAGAAGAAAATAAACTCAAAGGTACTTGTTTTTTAATAGACGTACTTCTAATTTTGCATCGCAATTGAGGGAAAAACTGGTGAATTTATGACTTATCAGCCTCAAAAAAGCAAAGTAAAATACACATCGCGGGATGGAGCAGTTGGTAGCTCGTCGGGCTCATAACCCGAAGGTCGCAGGTTCGAGTCCTGCTCCCGCTACTAGATAAAAAGGCAGTTACAAAAATGTGACTGTCTTTTTTTATGCACTGAGTTAAACAATCTTAAAATGTTGTCAAAATAATGGCATCAACCTAGATTTCTTACGGTCTAATAAAACTATGTGCAGTAATTCTTGTAGTAACGATTAATCAACAAGTACTACTTTTTTATTACTCTAAAACTAACCTGCTCATTTGATTTACTCTCGAGTGTCAAGATATATATCCCCGTCCGCAGATCTTTTAAATCAACTACTCTTTGGAGTGATCTCAAAACCTCTCGCCCGGAAAAATCACGAAATATGGCCTGATCGAACTTATGCCATTGAATAGTCAAGAGGCTTGAAACGGGGTTCGGGTAGATATCCACTGTTCTGATTGCATCGCTAATCGCTAAAACGGACACCTCATCAACATCATTCAAGCTTACGGTAATGATTGCTGAAGAAGTTCCGCCTTTTCCATCTTCAACCTCAACGACAAGGCTGAATTCAGGTGTGGTTTCGAAGTCAAGAGGTGATACCACGGACAATCTTCCAGTGTTTTGACCTATTTGAAAGACGTTGCCTTCATTTCCAGATTCGATGGAAAAGGTCAAGTCGTCATCATCCGGGTCGGTAGCCGTGACTTGCCCAACAAACTCGTCTACCGAAGCATTTTCATCTATAGTGAACGTAGCGGGAGAAACTGTTGGTACTCCATTGGGTTTATCTTTAACTACAACCTCCCAATCCTGAGTGGTTAACCCATCTTCAGCCGTGACCGTGTAAATAACAGGGTCTGTGAAATCGTTGGATGTGCTACCACTTACCTGCATGATGCTATTCATTTGAGTTGTTGCCCCGGAGGAGACCATGAATGTTGCTACCAGTGATGAAACATCTGTACCAAAAGGGACTTCAATATTTACTGTGTGATTAATTGCATCAATGATAGCTGTCTCAGTTTGCTGAGGAATAGAGAAAGCAGTGATATCAGTTGCCGTATTTGGTACAAGCGTGACCGAAACGGTCCAATCCTGGTTGGTTGTTCCATCTTCTGCTATGACACTGTAAGTAACAGAGCTTGTAAAGTCATTTGAAGTGGTGCCACTTACCTGCGTTGTTGAATTTATTTTGGCTGTTGCACCTGTTGACAAGGTGAAAGTGGGTACTAATGAAGAAACATTTGTGCCAAAAGGCACTTCCAGTCCAATGGTATGATGGACATCATCAATTGCAGCAGCTCCAATTTGTTCTGGAATAGAAAAAGCCGTGATGTCGGTTTCAACACCGGGAGGTTTGATGGTCACGGTAACGGTCCAATCCTGAGCAGTTGCACCATCTTCGGCTATGATATTGTAAACAACAGGACTTGTAAAATCATTAAAGGTGACATCACTTACCTGTGCTACGCTATTCACGTGGGCTGTCGCTCCGGAAGATAATACGAATGTTGCTACTAGTGATGAAACATCGGTACCAAAAGGTACTTCTAAACCAACCGTATGTGCTGAGGCGTCCAACACAGAAGTACCACTGTGACCGGACAAACCAAAGCTTGTCATATCTGTCTCGGTGTTCGGAGCCAGGGTCACGGTGATCGCCCAGTCCTGTGCAGTCGTGTTATCTTCAGCTGTGACCGTGTAAATCACAGGATCAGAAAAATCATTGGCCGTGGTACCGCTTACCTGAGTCGTACTACTCACTTTAGCCGTTGCTCCCGAAGAAAGTGTGAAAGTTGGGATCAATGCTGACACATCCGGGGTATACTCAACTTCAACAACAATGGTATGATTGTCTGAATCAATCACTGCTGCGCTCGTTTGACCGGGTAAGCTAAACGCTGTTATCTCAGTATCTGCCCTGTTGTGCCTAAGTAGAGATGTGCTGAAGCTATTGCCTGAAACCAAGTCGTTCTTACCGTCGCCATCCAGATCACCAATCGCTACGAAGAACGGACTGTCTTCGGTATCGAAATCCACTTTATCGGCAAACGAATTTGCATCAATAACGCCTTCCGTACTTGTATTCATAAATACTGAAATCGTGCTGTCATCACCATTGGCAACCGCAATATCCTGCTTACCATTGCCGTCCAAATCTCCAATTGCCACCGATCGCGGACTTGTCCCTGTTGTGAAATTCACTTTAGTCGCAAAGGATGTAGCATCAATCGTCCCACTGGTGGTGGTATTTCTCAATACGGATATCTTGCTGCCTCCATTATTAGCAATTATCAAATCAGGCTTATCATCTCCATCTAAATCCCCGATAGCCGCATGCTCAGGATTTGTCCCCACATCAAAGCTTACCCTGTCAGCATAACTGATTGTGCCTACAGTACTCGTATTCTTATAAATTGATACATTATGATGAGCTCTATTTGCAACAACCAATTCCGGACGATTATCATCATCAAGGTCTTGAATCGAAACCGAGAAAGCGGATGCACCGGTTACATAATCCACTTTTTCAGCAAAACTGATCGTACCAGCCGAACACCTATTCTCAAAAACTGAAACACTGTTGCCGCTTCTGTTGGTAACAGCCAGGTCCAGTTTCCCATCGCCATCCAGATCTCCAATGGCCACTGACACTGGGCCTGACCCGGTCGTGATATCCACCTTGTCAGCAAACGAACCAGCTTCAAGTATACCACTTACACTTGTATTTCTGAATATGGATACCACATTATTAGGGAAATCGACGATTGCTAAATCCAGCTTGCCATCACCATCGAGATCTCCTAAAGACATGGACACTTGAGATGATCCGGTGGTCAATTCAACCTTAGGTTCATAGCTGACATTTCCTATGGAACTCGCATTCTTCATTATCGATGCCGATACAGCAGAACCTGTCCCATTGGCAAAAGCCAGGTCAAGTTGACCATCGCCATCCAAGTCGCCAAGCATGACCTCTGACAGTTCAGAATCGGCCACAATATCCACATGAGTCGCAAAAGAATGGGCATTGATATCGGCTGCGGTAAAGGTCAATTCAAAGGGAGCGGATGATTCTGCAATTAAACCATTGGTGAGTACTGTAATGGGTTGATAAGTTGCCCCAATGGGTACTGTCACAGTCAATTCTGACGCTGATACAGCGGTTACCTCCGCCTTTGCCCCACCGAAGTATACCACATTGTTGGCTGGTGTGGAATCAAAATTTTCTCCTGTGATAACCACTGAAGTTCCCACCGGTCCACTGATAGGAGCAAAGGAAGAAATAGTAACTATGGGTGCTGCTTCGGTAAGTGTAACCACCCAATCCTGGGTCGTCATATCATCTTCGGCCGTGATGGTATAGGTTACCTGATTGGTGAAGTCATTAGGTGTAATACCGCTAATCTGTTTCACAGCCCCTACTTTGGCAGCAGTGACCACCGTAGAAAGCGAAAATGTCGGTACCAATGCGGTAATATTTGTACCAGAAAATACTTCTAAATTCACGGTATGTGTGATTGCATCGATCGTGGCCTCCTTAGTTTGTTCGGCCAGAGTGAATTCCACAATATCAGTTTCTGTGCTTGGAGATTCGGTGGTCGCCGTGATCGTCCAATCCTGAGTGGTCATCCCGTCTCCTGCCGTGATGCCGTAGACAACAGGGTTGGTGAAATCATTTGTGGTTGTAGCGCTTACTTGGGATGTACCACCTACTTTAGCCGTTGCACCTGGAGAAAGTGTGAAAGTGGAAATCAGTGCCGTGAGGTCCGTACCAAATTCAACTTCTATGTCAATGGTATGTGCTGCGGCGTCGATAAGCGCATCTCCTGTTTGCTCGGTAAAGGAGAAGGCTGTTATGTCAGTGGCTGTATCCGAACCGGTATGCCTCAGTACTGAGATCGTATGACCGATTTGATTGGTCACCACCATATCAGGTTTGTGGTCACCGTCCTGGTCGCCTAAGACCAACGCATAAATATAATAGCCTGGATCATAGTCCACTTTATCAGCAAATGAGTTCGCATCAATCGTTCCAGGGGTACTCGTGTTTTTGAATACTGACACCAGTCTACCCGTTTGGCTTACCACTGCCAGGTCAGGTTTGCTATCACCATCCAAATCTCCTATAGCCACTGCTATGGCGGAAGTTCCGGAATAGTAGTCAATTCTGCCATAACTAATCACACCTATACCTGAGCTCGCATTTCTTAAGACAGATACAGTCCCCTGACTTCTATTGGCTACTGCTAAATCAGCCTTGCCGTCACCATCTAAATCGCCTAAGGCCAGAGCATAAGGACTTAGTCCGGTACTACGATCCACTTTTGCTGCAAATGAGGAGGCATCAATTATCCCGTTTGTACTTGTATTTCTCAAGGTTGATATGGTGTTATCGCTTCTGTTAGCGACAGCTATATCAACTTTACCATCACCGTCGAGGTCTCCCAAAACAACATCATATGGCGATGATCCGACTGGGAAGTCGACCTTGGATGCAAATGAAGTGACATCTATAGCCCCGATCGTACTGGTGTTTCGCAAAACAGTTACATCGTCACTCAATCTATTGGCTGTAATCAACTCAGGTTTACCATCTCCATCAATATCACCAATAGCCACAGCATATGGATTGGTACCGGCTGTAAAATCTACTTTATCTGCGAAACTTATGGTGCTGCCCGTTCCAGTATTTCTATATATCGATATCGTATGATCACTCTGATTTGCCACTACCAAATCCAGTCTACCATCGCCATCCAAATCACTTACAGCTACATCCTGTGGGGTGGTCCCTGCGGTAAGATCCACCTTAGGATCATAACTTACTGCCCCGTTGGTACTGGTGTTTTTAAAAATTGACACCGTGGAACTGCTTCCATTAGCTACCACCAAATCAGGCTTACCGTCATTATTCAGATCACCTACAGCTATTCCCCTGGGCGACGAACCAGTTGTATGCTCTTCTAAGGGCGCATATGAAGCCGTAGAGATGGTCGGGTTGCTAAAAGTCACAACAAATGGATCTGAAGAATAACCAGTCAAACCATTCACCAGAACTGTAATGGGTGCATAGGTAGCACCAGTAGGTACCGGCACCGTCAGTTGATCAGCTGTTGCGGCTGTCACTGTAGCTTCCGTGGCACCGAAGAAAACTGTGTTGTTTGCAAGCGTGGGGTCAAAGTTAGTGCCAGAAATGATCACGGAAGTACCTACGGGGCCACTGGAAGGCGAAAAAGAGGTAATAGTCGGCACCTGGGCGCAGAGCGGTAAACAAGCCAGCCAGAACATAACAGATAAATAGATTCTAATTGTTGTTGTGGGGTTTTTATCTGAAATATTCCGGGGTTGGATGTTCGATTTTCTGTGAAAAACACAAGAGAGTTTCATGACTATCATATTAGCAAAGTCCAATTTGTTCGTATTTAAAGACAAATGTAGGTCTTGGCTTTGCCAAAAAAATCACTTAAAAAGAGGATATGAAAAAATGCCAGAAATGGGTGAGATATTAAATTAATTGGTACTCTAAACAGATAATGTCGCTCTTAAGTGTAGGTTATTGACCAGAGTCAGGCAAATCCATTTTCGACCGCAAACTTCACCAGACCGGCTACATTTTTTAGTTTGAGTTTGGTCAGTAAGTTCTTTCTGTGGGTATTGACTGTATTTTGGCTGATGAAAAGCTCTTCAGCTATTTCCGTAGCTGTATACTGTGAAGCAATGAGTTTGATAACTTCCTTTTCTCTCTTACTTAGCTCCGGGGTCTCTTTGTCGCGGGTATCCGAAAATAAGCTCTCCACTACTTTGTCTTTTACCATTTGTGAGAAATAGTCTTCTCCCTCATTAATCTTATGAATTGCATGTAGCAGTTCTGATTTCTCGGCATTTTTCAATAGATACCCATTAACTTTCCTTTTAGTGAGTTTTGAAACTATCAAATGATCGCTATGACTTGTGAGTGCCAAGGTTTTAACATTTGGATGATTTTGCTTAATGCTATTATTAAGCTCTATGCCGTCTACTTCAGGCATATTGACATCCATGATGAGGATGTCGACGTCACATTTACCGACAATCTCTAATGCCTCTCTCCCATTTAAAGCAGTATCTACGAGGTTGATGTCTTTTTCATCTTTCAATAAGGCAGTCAATCCATCAAGAAACATCTGATGGTCATCTGCAATCACTATATTAATTTTTTCTGACTTCATCCATTCTCACTTTTAAACGGCGTGCTCCTTCGCTACTGGAATATCAATGTTTACAATAGTTCCCCTTCCTACGCTAGAATCTATATCTATCGTTCCGTTCAACTTAGTCACCCGTGAACGAATACTCAACAAGCCTATCCCCTTACTGGCCTTGTTAGTATCAAACCCAACTCCATTATCTTCAATCAGAAGGTTTACATAATCATCATTCATAACCAATTGTACTTCCACCTGATGAGGCTGAGCATGCTTAATGATATTGCTGGTCAATTCCTGGGTAATTCTATACACTTCAATTTTTATATCGTCGTTTAGTTGATCCAGTTTTTTTCGAGGGTGACAGATAAAGTTGATACTAAATGAACTTCCTGATGAAATATCCTGAAGAATATCGCTGATCAACTGGCTAAAAGATGCACCGCCTATTCCTGGGGGGTTCAACTGATGTGTAATGGCTCGTACCTCCTTATAGGTGTTGTCAATCTTTTTCACCACAGTCATCAGACGATCATCTTGCTGAGTGTCTTCAGCAACTTTTGACAACATCAACTTAATGCCAGCCAAATTCCCGGCAATTCCATCATGCAAGTCGCTGCTTATTCGTTTCTTCTCTTTCTCCTGACCTTCAATATGCGCCTTAATTGCTTTCAACTCATGATCGCGGATGATTTCCAAAATTTTTTGCTTGTTGATTTCTTCTGTTTTTGCGTAAAGCAATTCCTTATCCTTCATTTTTTGTTGATAGACAAAAATGAGTATCAAAGCTGGTATCAACAACATTACAGATCCGACAATGACCGCGTTCCTGAACTGGGATTGTCGTTTAGCTTCAACCGTTTTCAGTTCTTTTTCTTTTTGTAACAATAGCATCTCTCCATCCTGCCTTTGTTTTTCGATTTGACTATTCTCAATGAGCACCTGTTGCACTTCGTTTCTTCCTTTCAACTGCAAAATCTCATTTTCCTTGCGTTGCGATAGCAGGCTATCAGTTAGACTTTTTTGCTCAAAGTCTGCTTGCTTACTTTTCAATAGCACCTCTTGTTGTAATCCCTCTCTTTTTAATAAGGCAATTTCCTTTTCCTTCTTTTCTGACTCATATTTTGCTAACAATTCCTCTATATGCTTATTGTTCTCGACCGTAAACAAACTATCCTTCAGATCAATATACTTTTCGCGGTGACTTAGTGCCATCTCGTATTGTCCCAACCCTTTATAGCATGAAGCCAAAACGTCGTGAATTTTTCTCAGATGTATTGCCAACTGATTGCTTTCGGCGATCTTCAATGACCTGTTGAGCACAAGAATGGCGCTGTCATATTCTTCTAAGCTTTTGAATGCTACCCCCTTATTGAATAACAATTGTGCGAATAATTCCTGTTGGCCAGAATCCTTCACAAACCCTTCAAGCTCTGTGAAGCTTTCAAGAGCCTCCCTATTCTTTCCCATGTGTACCTGTGCCACTGCAATATTGTGCAATCTGTTCACCTTACATCGTCTGGGGTTTGTGTCTTGCTCACAGTAATTCATGCTTTTTTTATAGAAAAAAATTGCGCTGTCATAATTCCCGTACCTCGAGTAGGTTACTCCCAGATTGTTGTAAAGCATAGCCAACTGTCTATCATTTGCATTTAGATCTAAACACTCCCTAAAACTGGCTATTGCGAGCTCATAATGTCCCATTTGTACATGAAGGATGCTTATGTTAATCGCAAAATCTACTATCTCTTTTTCGCTCTGCAGTGCAATGGCTACTTTCTCTCCCTTCTCAAAATAGAACAAGGCTTCATCCAGCTTTCCATATTTAAAATTTACACCTCCGAGCCTGTTATAAAGCGCTGGGAGGAGATCATCATTGTCCAGCTTTGTAGCCGCTTTGACTCCCTCTAGTAAATATGCTTCAGCCTTCTTAAGATCTTCGGCCACATTTATATAATGATTTCCCTTTTTGGTTAAACTCCGTACCAACCCCTCTCCGTAATTAAATGCCTTACTGATTTGAATGGCTCGATCAAGATATTCTAGCGATGTATTTTGATTGTGAGGTGCAATTTCCTCATACATCATGGTTAAAGTATCTACCTGTTGCTCGAACGGTAGGTATCCTATGCCTTTTTCAAAATCAACAACTGACTGGAAATTTTGAGCATAGGCTGTCTTGGATATCACGGCAAATAGCAACCATGATAGAATGATAATTTGAGCTTTGTTTACTCTGGTTTTCATTCAATTGAAAGGGTCTGTATTCGAATACAGCCTGTGATACAATTAGTTATTAATAAGACACATAGATAGCCATATTTAAGGTGTAATGAAATACACCTTTTTAAGTATTTTCATGTGGTACTGATGAAGGTATCTTTCAATCGATGCACTTACTACCTTGATTAACCCAACTTTGAGTTCAGCAAAATTTGGCTGCCTTCGTGTGTCTTCACAAACAGCATTTCTACATGAGATACTTTATGAGGGCTCGGATCATAGTATTACAATTGAACGTGGCATAGTAGGATTAAAGTGAGTTAATATGATTTTCCCTTCATATGCTTCTGCCACTTCCAAACAGATTTCAACATATCTTCTAGTCCAAGTTCTGCCTTCCACCCAAGTTCATTATTGGCCAGGTCGGTATTGGCATAAATTTTTTCAATATCACCATCCCTCCTTTCAACGATTTTATAGTTAACCTTTACTTTATTTACCCTTTCAAAAGTCTTGATAACGTCCAGTACTGAGTACCCTTTGCCTGTACCTAAATTGAAAAATTCATAGTCTTCCTTATTTGCTCCCTTCAAAAGTCGATCAAGCGCTACTGCATGAGCTTTTGCCAGGTCAACTACATGAATGTAGTCACGAACAGCAGTGCCATCTGGCGTATCGTAGTCATCTCCAAAAATGCTCAACTCGTCTCTGAGACCTGCTGCCGTTTGTGTGATATATGGAATAAGATTATTAGGTACCCCAATTGGCAGTTCACCGATCAACGCTGATTCATGAGCCCCAACCGGATTGAAATATCGCAGGGCAATTGAATTTAATTCGGGATAGGCCGTCGCTACATGTCTTAAAATATCTTCGCCTATTTGCTTGGTATGGCCATAGGGAGACTCGGCCTTTTGGAATGGGGTATCCTCGGTCACGGGCAGCTGGTCGGGCTGACCATATACGGTACATGAAGAAGAGAAAACCATGTGCCCTACTCCAAATTGTCTCATGGCATCCAGCAAGTTCATCAGTGAGACCAGGTTATTTCGATAATACAGTAAAGGATTGCTGACTGACTCTCCTACTGCTTTGCTTGCAGCAAAATGTATGATGGCATCTATTTGTTCTGCCTTTAGACAATCCATTAATTTTCTTTCATCACAGATGTTAAATTGATAGAATTGAGGTTTAACACCTGTAATCTCCTGAATACCGTCGAGTACCTCAATTTTACTGTTGGAGAGGTCATCGACAATGACTACTTCATAGCCATCTTTTATTAGTTCTACTGTTGTGTGTGACCCGATGAACCCTGTTCCGCCAGTCACTAAAATTTTCTGTGTCATCATTCGCTCGTTTGGAGTATATGTATCACAAGACAAGGCTAGATTTTTGTGCTACCACATTTTTAATGTCCTTCTGCCTCTCTGTTATTTGCCTGGTCAATTCCAGTTGAGTCCGCGACCTGTCCAGATTGTGATTCTCATGGTCGATTTTATAATATACATCTCCCATGAGATAGTCTGTCAAAAAGCGAACACCCATGATGTAGGCCAGTAAAGCGCCGGATAAACCCAAATATTCAATTTCAATTGTTGTTAGTATGTCTCGACAAGCGTCTAAATACCCTTCGGTAAAGGCTTCGAATTTTTTCATATCGAAATTAACCAGTTGCAAGTCGGTTTCGTCTTCTTTTGCTGTATTGGTACTCGTGCGAATGCCATCACCAAAATCATAATGTACGATGCCGGGCATTACAGTATCCAGATCAATCACACAGATACCCTTATCATTTTCGTCTAATAGAACATTGTTGAATTTGGTGTCATTGTGGGTTACTCTTAGTGGTATTTTCCCACCCAACTTGAGGTGTTCAATCTCACACATCAGGGACGCAATAGCCCGAACAAAATCGATCTCTTCTTTCACTTTTGACGCCCTGCCCCGAACGTCATCTTTAACAGCTTTTTCAAGCGCTTCCAGCCTCAAAATAATATTGTGAAACTCAGGTAAAGTATCTGTTAGTTTTTCTGCCGGAAAATCGGACAACAGTCGAAAAAAGGTTCCAAAAGCAAAAGCTCCCTGATAAGCCTGCTCAGGCGTTTCAACCACATCATATGATTTTGTACCCTTCTTGAATTCGAACATCCGCCAATAGTCGTCATGATGCTTGGTAAACAGCTGTCCATCAATAGTTTTCACTATTTCCAGTGTTTCCTGATTCCAATCCAAGGAGCTATTTTTTTTGATATGATCAGTTACCATGCGGATATTTTCCATCATCGCTGGCACATCTTTGAATACCTCATGATTCACCCTTTGAAGCAAGTAATCCGGTTGAGCATTATCCGTGTTTTTTGCTCGATAGGTATCATTGATATAACCACTTCCAAAAGGTTGTGTGTCTTGTATTTCTCCGGAAATATCAAACTGGTTTATTATTTTGTTGATTTTCATGTCTTTTACTGTTATGTCCAAAGTTTGTGAGGGTACACTTCCTTCTCAACCAGTTGATTAAGATTTCGCTGAGCTATGGGCTTGTCCTCTTTGTACGTGACTCCAAACCATCGCTCTTCTGACATCAGAACCGGCACTTTGATTCCCGATTTACGCACATTATCAAGTGTGGTAGGTATAAAAAATTCTGCCTTTGGATGTCCTGATTGTTCTTTGTAAAACTTAGCAAAAGCTTCTTCCATCTGCTCAAAAATGACAGAGGTAAAACCCATCAAATTCATGGAGACGATTTCCTTACCTGTTAATTCCGTTTTTACTCCTTCATCTTCAAAATAGGCCCCAACATTTTCTTTTTTGAAAATATGGGTGCGCTCAATAATTTCTTTCAAATTACCATTCTCATCCACCTGACATATACCACGCGACACTCTTCCATGATCTGATAGGGTGTTTTCCAAAACAAAACCTACCAGGCAAGCCGACAATTCCTCATTATTCAAAGTAGAAAGGTGGTCATGTATCTTTTGAAATGAGGATCTTCCATAAAAGTCATCTGCATTTACAATGGCAAAAGGTTCATTGATCACTGGGGCAGCCATCATTACGGCATGAGCTGTACCCCAAGGTTTTTCGCGGCTTTCAGGTACGCTAAGCCCTTTTGGCAAAGCATCCAATTCCTGATACACGTACTCCACCTGCACCTTTCCTTCCATTTTGGGACCGAACATCTCTTTAAACTCGGCTTCAAAGTGTTTTCTAATCACAAAGACTATCTTTCCAAACCCGGCTGCAATCGCATCGTAAATGGCATAGTCGACAACGGTTTCCCCGGAAGGTCCGAAATGGTCCATTTGCTTCAAACTTCCATAGCGACTACCTAAACCTGCCGCCAACACTACTAAACTTGGTTTATTCATTTCTTTCTTTTCAATATTCATTTAGCGCTATAGCTTACCTTTCAGGGCTCTAGAATCCATTTGGCCTAACCGTTTGCAACCCTGGTTCTATTCAATGACATAGTTGGATATTCTTCTGGCTCTAACAAATGATCCAGGATGATTCCCTGTTTGGTCCATTTAAAGACATAGTCTATCTCGTCTTGCACTACTTCTCGTCTTTCGCTAAAAAATGGGTCGGTTGCCCGTTCGAATTTTTTAAGTTTGTCCAAAATCCTTTTGCGAGTGAATACAATTTCTTCATGACTTTGAACAGGAAACTCATCCAGACATGACAAAAACCGTCCAAATGCCTTAGCCCACTCATATGCGCCCTCCCGAGTCTCCGTAATTTTCTGTCGCTCTTGCCTGCCTGGTATTTGAAATAATCTCCAATAAAACCCCATACGATCCCTGTAATAATGACCACCAACTTTTGTCTCAAGGAGATTGATAGATTTGAACTTTGTAAATGCTTCATTTAAATACAAATAATTCAAGATTGATGAAATGTTTTTCATCAATACACTGGCATCCCTGAATATCTTATGGTTGACCCTTTGCAATAGGTAATCTTCCTTCTTCCCGTTGGAGTTGACCACCCAAAACGTGTCATTGATGAATTCCCCTTCGAGAGATTCAACCCTGCAACAAGAACAGCAGATTCTAAACTGATTTAAAGCCTCCAGCATTTCCATGGGTCAAAATTCATACCTCACAAAGGCTTCCATAGCTTCATATTCGGTAAGTCCCAATTCGTCATAAATGCTCGCCGTTTCACGATTTCTATCTTCTGCCCGTTGCCAAAACTCCCTTTTGTCATCTCCGGGAAACACTGGCGAGTCTTTTTGTGACTGGTGCTTGAAAATGGCCTTTCGTTTCTTCAACAAATCCACTGGACTCAAGGGAACCGCCATTTCAATTTCTTCTACTTCCCACTCTTGCCAGGCACCTCGATAGAGCCACAGGTAACAATCTTTGGCCCATGCCTCATCTTTTACTCTGGACAATGCAGCCAGTATAATATCCAAACATACTTTGTGCGTACCATGTGGGTCCCGAAGATCACCGGCTGCAAATACCTGGTGCGGCTTTACTTCCTGAAGCAAGTCAACAAGAATCTGAATGTCTTCTTCTCCCATTCCTTTTTTGTCCACTGCGCCCGTCTCATAGAACGGTAGGTTAAGAAAGTGAATGCGCTCGTCTGGCAAACCTACCAGACGAGCCCCTGAGGCTGCCTCTCCCTTTCGGATCAGACCTTTGATAGTCCGTACCATTTGGGTATCCACAGCACCCTCTGCCTTGCTCAACACACTATCTGTAACTTCTTGATGTGCCTTTGAAACGACATTTTCGCTAAGCCCTAGTTCTTTTGAAAGGTCCTGATAAAAATCCATGAACCTGCGGGCATCGTCGTCGAAGACTGCAATGTTTCCTGAGGTTTGATAGGCTACGTGTACCTCATGCCCCTGCTCAAACAACTTGATGAAAGTACCTCCCATTGAGATTACATCATCATCCGGGTGCGGACTGAAAACTATAGATCTTTTTTGAACAGGCTCTGCACGCTCAGGCCTGTGCTTATCATCCACTCCTGGTTTACCGCCTGGCCAACCGGTTATGGTTCTTTGAAGTTGATTGAATATCTCGACATTCAATTCCTGGCTATCCGAGTAACGTGCCAACAAATCACTCAGGTCGTACTGTCGATAGTCCTCGTCGGTGAGTTTTAGGATCGGTTTGTTTAGCTTTTTACTCAACCAAATCACTGCAGATTTGGTCAATCGATCATCCCAATCACAAACTGAGGAAACCCAAGGCGTCTTTATCCTTGAAAGATGCAAAGCAGCATTTTCATCCAAAATCACTTCTACATTTGGATGTTTTTGAAGAAAAGTGGCCGGCACCTCTTCGTCCACTGACCCTTCTACGGCTTGTTTAATAATAGGAGCTTTCTTTTCTCCCCAAGCCATTAGAATAATACGTTTGGCTTTGAAAACGCTATTGACGCCCATAGTAATGGCTCGTTTAGGTACAAATTCCTGACGACCAAAATCTTCGGCTGCATCCTGCAGAGTCAACGAGGCTAGTTTGATCAACCGGGTTTTGGATTCCAGGTGTGACCCTGGCTCGTTGAAACCAATATGTCCCGTCCTGCCTATTCCAAGCAGTTGTAAGTCCAACCCTCCGAGGCTATCTATCTTTTCTTCATATGTTCTGCAAAACTCCTGGATCATATCAATGGATAACTCACCATTAGGGATATGGATATTGGAAGGGTTGATGTCCACATGATCAAACAAATGGTGATGCATGAAGTAATGGTAACTCTTGGAGGAGTCTTTCTTCATTGGATAGTACTCGTCAAGATTAAAAGTGACCACATTCTTAAAGCTCAAGCCCTCACTCTTGTGCAATCTGACTAATTCTTTATACACCTTGATTGGACTAGATCCCGTGGCCAGTCCTAATACGGCAGGCTTCCCCTCACTTGCTTTTGCTCTTATCAAGTCAGCAATCTGTTCTGCTATGGCAATTGATGCCACCCGATCCGACTCAAATATTCTTACAGGTAGTCGCTCGGTGCCTCCTTTGATGTCATTGGTCTGCTGTATCATGGCTCTTCTCAACTTTTGTTTGATACAAAGGAGAACAATCAAACTACAAAAAACAAGGAAAATTGCAAAAATGTGCACGTGCACATTTAATTTGTTCACGTGAACCTTAAATCAAAAGTTTAATTATATTTGCTTAAATAGTCAATTCGACTCAATTTGGTCGAATGAAAAAGATGCGATATACATCCAAGGACATAGCTAAGCTTGCAGAGGTTTCCAGGGGAACGGTTGATCGGGTTATTCACAACCGCGGGAAAGTATCAGAAGTGGCCAGAAAGAAAGTGGAGAAGGTGCTGAAAGAGATTAATTATCAACCCAATGTTTTGGCCAAGGCGCTGCAGGCCAATCAACTCATTAGGATCGCGGTACTCATGCCATCTCCAGAAAACGATGTATTTTGGAAGGAACCACTGGCTGGTATTGAAGCAGCCCAATCTGGGATGGATTTGTTTGATGTTTCTTATGAAAACTTCTATTTTGACAGGAAAAACAAAGAAGATTTCAAAAGAATGACCGGTGCGGTACTTGAAAGTCAGCCCGACGGGATCATCCTTGCTCCTTTCTTTTATCGCGAAGCCCTTGATTTCCTGAGTAAATGTCAAGAAAAGGGACTCCCTTGTATCACTTTCAATACACATATGGATAGCGACTATCTCCTGTCCTTTGTAGGACAAGACCTGCATCAGAGTGGCCGGGTAGCTGCGGGTCTGCTACATAAAATCACCGCGACCAGCGGGACCATCCTAGTCGTGCACTTCAATGAGAACATTTCCAATGCCATGCATATGCAGGAAAAGGAAGTGGGATTTAGAGATTTTTTCAGTGACAAGAAAACAGAGGGTTGGAAAATACACACCATAAACATCACAGAAGAAAATCAGCAAGATCAATTTGATCACCTGGATACCTTTTTCAACAATGACCCAAATATTGTTGCCGCTTTTGTGACTACCTCCAAGACTTACCGTTTCGCTCAATATCTTAAATACAATCATATCCATTGTTCTTTGGTAGGATACGATTTACTGGAGGACAACATTAAACATTTGGAATCCGGAGAAATTGATTTCCTAATCAATCAAAACCCCAAAAAACAAGCGCAACTAGCCGCAACACTACTCACAGATGCTCTTACATTGAAGAAACAGGCTCCAAAGGAAATACTTCTTCCATTAGACATCATAAGTAAAGAAAATATCGAATCATTTTTGTAAAATCTATGACACTAATCAAATCCATTTCAGGTATAAGAGGAACAATCGGCGGGAGCCCCACAGAAAACCTAACCCCTTTAGACATTGTCAAATTCGCAGCTGCTTATGGCCAATGGATACAAGGCCAATCCGATGGGCCGGTCAAAGTAGTCATCGGCCGGGATGCCCGTTTATCCGGTAAGATGGTTTCAGGCTTGATTACGAATACACTAGTGGGACTTGGCATTGATGTACTCGATCTTGAGCTTTCCACCACTCCTACTGTGGAGATGTCCGTGCCGAGAGAAAAAGCTGCAGGCGGTATCATTGTCACTGCCAGTCACAATCCCATCCAATGGAATGCTCTTAAACTACTCAATGCTAAGGGAGAGTTTTTGTCAGGCTCTGATGGAGAAAAGATCATAGAACAGGCAGAAGCTGAGGATTTTACTTTTGCTGAAGTATTGCATTTAGGACAGGTTCGGCAAATTCCAGATGCCATTGAGCAGCATATCGACGACGTCCTGGCACTTCCATTGGTGGACAAGGAAGCCATAGCAAAAAAAAAGTTTAAGGTGGTATTGGATGCGGTCAATTCTACCGGTGGATTGGCACTTCCTCCGTTATTAGAGGCACTGGGTGTTGAAGTAATTGAAAAGCTATATTGTGAACCTACAGGTCATTTTCCTCACAACCCGGAACCTTTGCCGGAGCACTTAACAGATATTTGTGACACCATCAAAAAAGGCAACTTTGACGTAGGATTTGTGGTGGACCCCGATGTCGACCGACTGGCGATTATTGATGAGAACGGCACTTTTATCGGGGAGGAATACACTTTGGTGCTTGTCGGAGACTATGTTTTGTCACAGACTCCTGGGGACGTTGTTTCTAATATGTCATCATCTGCTGCTCTTGGTGTAATTGCCGAGAAGCACAATCAAACAAGATACGACTCAGCCGTTGGCGAAGTCAATGTTGTTCAAATAATGAAGGAGGTCAATGCCGTCATCGGTGGTGAAGGCAATGGAGGTATTATTTATCCTGAACTGCACTACGGCAGAGACTCCTTGGTTGGAATCGCATTGTTTCTTTCGTACATGGCTAAGAGTGGTAAAAGAGTATCTGAACTTAAGGCTGCTGCTCCGCCTTCCTTTATTGCTAAAAACAAAATAGAGCTGACCCCGGAGATTGACGTAGACAGTCTCTTGGAGAAACTACAAAAGGTGTATGCAGATGAAAAATTAAATACCGAGGACGGTTTGAAAATCATCTTTGGCCAGGAATGGGCACACATCCGTAAATCCAACACAGAGCCGATTATCCGAATATATACCGAGTCGGAAACAGAACAGCAAGCCGTTGAGATTTTTGAGCGAGTGAAGAGGGAGGTGGATCAACTAATCTGACCTGCATTGTGTTGGCAGGGCCTTAAGATTAGCGTTGAATAGCAAAGACTACCCGTCTTGCTTATTCAAAATAAGCGCTGTTCAGCTTACTAGGTACCGGTGCGTTGACTTCTTTTCTCCAGCTTTTTAAATCTCTCATCAGCTCGTACAATTTTTCAGGATTTTTAAGCGCCAGGTTTACTTTTTCTGAAATGTCTTGAGTCACATTGAACAAGGACAACTCTCCTGTTTCAAAATCCTCTATCAGTTTCCAATCCCCTTTGCGTATCGCACCGGAAGGAACAGCTCGCCAACCTCTGACCAACTCGTTGGGGTATTTGGTATTTTTTAGACCCTGAAGGTAAGCTGGAAAATGCCAGTACAGACTTCTTGACTCCAGTTTTCCGCTCTCAAAAAGAAGTGGTGTTAAGTCTTTTCCATCCAGCAGCAAATCAGGCTCGTTTATACCAGTCACGGCCATCAAAGTAGGAAAAAGATCAATACCAATCACAGGCACGTCACATTTGGTCTGAGAATTGATCTTTTCTGGCCAATGCCAAAACATGGGCACCCGTATACCTCCTTCATAGAGCATGCCCTTCTCTCCCCTTAAGGGTTTGTTCGAAGTAACAGAACCCAAACCTCCGTTGTCTGAGTAAAATATCAGCAAAGTTTGTTCAGACAATTCTAATTCATCGAGTTTGGCTACCAGATCAGACAGGCTCCGATCCACGCTTTTGATCATAGCAGCATACGTTGTATTGTCTTGCTGATCTTTTGTCACTTTATTTGAAAAACCCTCTTCGTCTTCTTCTTTCGCTTCTAGCGGTGTGTGAACCGCATAATGTGACAGGTACAAAAAGAAAGGTCGGTCAGCATAATCTTCAATAAAAGATAATGCTTCATCTGTGAGTCGGTCTGTTAGGTATTCTCCCGCTTCACCATCTTCAAAACCTGGAATTCTATAGGGGCTAAAATAAGTTGGGGGATGGCCTCCTTTGAATCCTCCAATGCTTGTATCAAACCCCTGATTGGAAGCATCTGAACTCTTGTTTCCCAAATGCCATTTTCCAATTTGAGCTGTTTTATAGCCGTTTCTTTGTAGTATCTCTGCCACCGTGGTAAAGGAAGAATCTAGTTTCGTTTTTGTGGGATAAGGAACCAATTTACGTTGCGATGAGGCTCCACGTGCTGCCGGGGCTACCGTATAAACACCATGTCTGGGTGTGTACAGACCGCTCAGCATACTTGCGCGCGAAGGCGCACAATTCGCAGCGTTGGCATACGCACTGGTGAACACCATGCTTTCTCCTGCCAGGCTGTCTATGATAGGAGACTCATAAAATTCACTCCCCATGTACCCAAGATCGCTCCAACCTAAATCATCTACATAAAAAAGGATAATATTTGGCTGGCTCTGGCCAAATCCTGGCAAAATCCAGCTCATAAATACTAAAGCAAGGCATGTAATTTTTGCGATTTTTGAATAGGGTAGTTCCGCTACACGTTTAGTCATTATTAGATTTTTTGATCTCCCAAAAAGGGAATTTTAAAACTTCCTACCTCAGGCTCCTGATGTTCTTGCTGAAATAAACGTATGGCTTTTTCTACAATATCAGGACGATCGTCAACAAGATTATTTGTCTCCAATGGGTCTTCTTCCAAATCGAAAAGTTCGACTATCGGTTGATCCTTAAGAAGATTTTTTCGAATCACTTTCCACCTTCCCATTCTGACTGCTTGCTGTCCTCCATAGGACGGAAATTCCCAATACAAAAATTCATGCTCCTTCTGTCCTGACTTCCCCTCAAGTGTAGGCAACATGCTCAACCCATCCGAATCCTGTGGAGTAGCCACTCCCGCAATATCACAAAAGGTAGGCATTACATCCCAAAATGAAGAGATCAGGTTTGTGGTGGTTCCTGGCTGTATATGCCCGGGCCAGGAGGCAATCATTGGGACTTTTAGCCCTCCTTCTCGCACGAAGCCCTTTCCATTTCCATAATCACTTTTAAATGGCTTAGCACTATCGAACCAAGGAGAATCTGTTCCTCCATTGTAGGTAGGCCCATTATCTGAAGTAAAGACAATGAGTGTATTTTCATAAACGCCTAATTCCTTTAATTGCCTGATCAAAAGCCCCACTTGCTCATCCAGATATGAAATCATGGCTGCATATCCCGCACGTGGATATCGATGCGGAAAATACCCCTTCTCCCCTAGATAGGGCTCTTCGTCACCAAATTTATTTACATAATAATCAACCCATCTCTTAGGTGCCTGAATTGCAGCATGAGGAATAGGTGTGGCCCAATAGAGGAAGAATGGTTTCTGATGATTTTCATCAACAAAATCCGTAATATCGTCAAACATGAGATCGGGTGAATAATCCGCTAGAGCAAACGGCGCGTAGCTGCTTTCATCTTGCGGGTCTGCATTGGGCGATAGTTTAGTATTAAAGGCCACAGTATCATTATTTAGGTACACACGCTCCTCATTTTCATAGAGGTGCAATGGATAGTAAGTATGTGCCTGCCGCTGACAGAGGTACCCAAAAAAATGATCAAAGCCCTGTTTGTTCGGCACTCCTTCGGATCCAGGGCCACCCAGGCCCCACTTGCCAACTACCGCAGTTGTATACCCTGCCTCCTGCAGTTTTGTCCCAATCGTGATTGTCCCTGCCGGGATGGGTCTTTGCCCTTCTAGCGTTGAATCTTTTGCCATAGCCAGATAGTTCCACACATCTCCTCTTGCAGGCATGCCATCGTTGCCTCTCACATAAGTATGTCCGCTGTGCTTTCCGGTTAGCAAAACACATCTGGAAGGAGCACAAACAGGAGCTCCGGCATAATGTTCTGTAAACTTCATACCTGCTCTCGAAAGTGCATCGATATTGGGCGTTTCAATCTTGTCCTGACCATAGCAACCCAACTCGCCATACCCCATATCGTCGGCTAATATGTAGATAATATTAGGTTTGGTGTTTAGCGTTGTTTTTTGCTTCATCGAGCATCCGCTAATAACGCACACACAACATATCAGCTGTAATAAGGTTAAGTGAAGTTTCTGTAGTATGATCATTGTTATTTTTTAATTCATTTAAATGGGAAACTAAATCGGTCAGATTCCTTTTGAGCTTCGGATAATCGCTGGCACCTAAAAAGAGAGATTGATTTTTTCATTCGAGCCTGCTTTGATATTTTTCACAATCTTCATTTCTCCATCTGGATTTCCTATTCTCAAAGTATAAACACCCTTATCAAACACTTTTGGCCTGAAGGACTTTCCTTTGACTCTCACCGAATAAACTCGTTCGCCATCAGCTTCATTGATGACTTCTATTACTGCGTTCTCCATGCCTTCTATCTCAATTTCAGGTAAATAAGCCACCGCTTTTTTTCCGTAGTTGTCTAGCTGATTGATTTTTATTGGCCATCCGGGATACTGCACGCCTTCACCTGTTGAAAGGTCCTGAAATCTAGGCCAGCACTCCATGACTATATCTCGAGTCTCTTTGTTGAGCCTAACAATTCCATACCCTGCTGCTCTATCATACAGTTCAATAGGCTTACGGCCTGTTGAAAATGGGTTCGCCACTGCATTTACAGTCATTTTGTTACCAAAACCGTCTAAGAAACCGCCCGTCACCTTTGGGAATTCGGGAGATGGGTTCATACCTGGCTCCGAAGGAAACCACCTTCTTGGCCAAATATTGGAAATTGCAGGCACGCAAAAAGCATATCCACCATCGTCGTATCCATCTACACCATACTGCGAGGTACTACCTAAATGTTGATCACCTGCGATGTGAAATGCAAATGCTTTTCTTAAGGTTCGAATCGCCCGGTCCCTTCCTTGCTGAGGCCAGCCGTTGGTATCAAAATCTGATACAGGACGATCATCTGAAGGGTACTCACCTGGCTTCATGATTTTTAGTTTGGGTACTACATTGTCATTGATGGCACTCCTGGGAAGTGTGCCGATATTATGGAAAATGGTTTGAGAAAGCAACACTTTCATCCAAGCATCTCCACTCCAGTCAGCCGTCCAGTCTTCCAGAAAACGATGCTGACGCTCGCCTAACAATGTCGCATTTTCCACCTTAGATTGTGTCTGAGCACTCCAAGATTGGTTTTCAGGCCAACCATTGTAAATACCAGCTTCAGGCAAAAAGTTTTTAGGAGCTGATTTCCACTTTCGGTCTTCCAATATGGCAAAGCTGATACCCGCGTACTTCAACTCAGTGAAATATACTCCGATACCTTGCTGAACCGGTTCTGGGTCAACAGGATCCGGCAAATGCCAGGTCTGTGATTTCTGAACCATATTCACCCACGTAGCAGGCATTTTGAACCCGCCATAATCCTGAGCCTTAGCTCCTTGTCCTAGAGAATCAGCCACAGAATGTCCCCCTTCTCCCCAAAGGTTACCGTGAAAGACATCATGATCGTCGGGAATGGTTACCGTAGGATAATTATTAGTCAACTCTCCATACGCCCAACCAAACTGATACCATTTTCTTAAGTAGTCCAATGTAGCCTTATTCAAGGGTGTCCGTTGAGTACCAAACCCACCGGTGCTCTCGTACAATTGATCTCCTCCAAAAAAGAGCAGGTCAGGCTTGTGATATTTGATTGCCGAAACCAAATCATTTGCCGGAAACCCCAAGTCACGATTGCAACTTAAGGCTGCTACCACAAGTTCATCTTTTTGGAGTGGCTCTGCTCTAATGGTTCCAATAAGAGTATCGGTTCTGATCCCCATATTCATATCCACGTAGGAATAGCATGCTCTAAATGGGGTATCCTCAATAGGGAAAGGATTTGTAAATCGAAAGTGAGCCGTTCTAGTCATAGGATCTATGGCTGAGGCACTTACTTTGGTCCATTCCTGGTTGTTCTTTAGCTCGAGCGAAACTTCTTTATCATCAAATTCGCCAACAGGCGTCATCTGAATACTCATTTTGACTTCTTTCTGATGTTCGGTATACTGTGCAAATAGCAACGGGCCAAACTTTCGTTCGGTAAAATATTTCAACTTACTACCTTCAGAATACCAATTAAGGAAGGCCGTACCCTGGTGCTCTGATTTATCCTCAGGGGGCTGAAAATGACTCACAATAGAAAAACTTCCATTGAACTTAGTCGTTTGCCAATCATCAAACCTCAGTGTGCGAATCGTATCACCCGATGTTTGGGTCAGGCTGAAAACTAATTCAGCCTGACTTTCAACATGGTCACTTATAGATACAGATAGCACCAAACCTCTTTGCAGCCATCCAGCATCTATATTTTGTGTACCAAGAACTTTGGTTTCGTTGTTTCGCACAAACATCAGACCTTTTGTTGTTACTCCAATTTCTATGCCTTTGCCATAGATGGCGTCATCTCGATAATCGTTGAATTTTCCTTTTTTGCCGATCTTGAAGCCTACCCAATTGTCGTCACTAGGAGGAAGACTATTCAACACTTTGGCCTGAACACTGGTCATAAAATATCCTGGTTCATCGCTGACTTCATGGGTCAAGAGATGAAGGTCCCGGTTTGGCTTGGCGACATTACAAACTATACTGCCGTTTTTTATTTCCCAGTCTTGGAGTGGGTTGGCCCAATATTCAGGACCGACCCATTCCCTGTTTATTACACTAAAATCTGCCTTTAATTGCTCAGAATCGGCATCCGAACATGATATTGAAAACCACAAGAAAAAAGAACCTAGGACACCTGCAATGAGGTTTTTATATTTTGATTCAGCGCACATGCTTTTTATCCTTTTCAACATTTTTAATAAAACAGATTTCAATATCATAGCAACACATTAGGCTTTAAAACTTATTAAGGCTCAAATCACAAACCACCATCCCAGTCCGGGTTCTGCTGACCCAAGCTTGGATTTTTCTCAAATTCTGCCTGTGGCACAGGCAACAACAAGTGTTTGTCTGCAATATTATCAGCCTGAATTTGAGCCATATCGACCAGTCCCTTCTTCTCTCCGGCGGCTGCCACTTTAGCAGGTAGGGCTTTGATTTCAGAAACCAGTGTACCCCATCTCATCAAGTCCAACTTTGTTTGGTTTTCGCCTATTAATTCCCATGCACGCT
Organism: Reichenbachiella sp.; assembly: GCF_039944555.1. Classification (GTDB taxonomy): domain Bacteria; phylum Bacteroidota; class Bacteroidia; order Cytophagales; family Cyclobacteriaceae; genus Reichenbachiella. The sequence continues at coordinate 315,238 of NZ_JBDUYN010000006.1, forward strand.
CCTGTCTGATAGCCAAACGAAGTTGACTTTGATCCAATCCGGAAAGATCTGCAAGCCCAGCTCTTTGTCTTACTCGATTGATACTGGTCAGCGCGCCGGCCTGATCATTGTCTTCATTGGCGGCTTCAGCATGTACAAGTAAAATATCTGCGAACCTAAACAGCACCATATTCAGACCTTGCTTGTCTGTCGAGTTGGCCGTTCTCTGCATCTTTCTGAGATAAGTAAAGTTCAGGTTATCACCATTGTTATTGGTATCCTGAATGACAGCATTCAATCGATCATCAGCCGGATCATAAGTATCAATAAAACTTTGCCTCACTACATAATGACCAAATCCAGTCATCCAGTCCTCTCTGTTGGCCTTTTTTTCATCTTTCTTTCGAGGTGCATACCGTTGCCCCTTACTGGTAGTCACCAACTCCTGCTGGAAATCGACAGTAAAAATGATTTCGTTAGAATATTCATTTGCTTCTGTAAATACATTTGCATAGTTGGAGAGCAAATCGTGGTTCGAATCGGCTATAATATCGGCTGCTTGCTGAGCCGCGTTACTCCATTCTTGCTGGTACAAATAGGTCTTAGCCAACAGTGCCTTGGCTGCCCACCTTGTGGCTCTCACCTTATCGAAATTATCATCATACGACTCTGGAAGTAAACCAGCTGCTCTGAGAAGATCGGCAATGATCTGTGCTCGAACTTCTGAAACTGCGGTTCTTGAACGACTGGCAATTTCATCAGCATTATTAGTTAGCTCCTCAGTCCACAGCGGTACATCACCAAATAGCGATGAGAGGTAATAGTAAGCCAATGATCTGTTGAATAGCGCCTCCCCAATAAATTGGTCCTTGTCCTCTTGTGCTAGCTCAGATACTTCCAGTCTGCCCACAGCCTTGTTGGCATCTCCAATTATCCTATAGAGTGATTCCCAAATGTCAGCAAAATCTCCAAACGTAGAGGTATAGTCATATCTGGACTGAGCCAATGTAATCACCCTATTGGGAGAAACGGCTGGGTCTCCGTGCATAGTAATCATTTCCAGGTCACGTCCAAATAGATCTCCACTCGACCAACGTGCATACATACCTGCAACCGCCGTAAGTGCGTCTGCTTCCGTCTGGTAGAAATTTTCGGGTGAAATAAAGTCCTTTGGATTTTCCTCAAGGAGATCATCGCAACTTACCGCGGTCATCACAATCATTAGGACAACCAGTCTTATCAGTTTATTATTATATAAATTATTCATCTGTTATCTTCTTTTAATTGTGAATTAAAAACCAACTTTCACCCCTATAATGAAGGATCTGTTCTGAGGATAATCAGTTTGATAAAATCCTCTTTGTAATGTGCCATTCCCATTGGTGGTTACATTATTAACTTCAGGGTCATATCCTCTGAATTCATCGCTAGTCAACAGCCATAGATTGGTTCCGGTGAAATACACTTGAGCCTGGCTAAGTGCTTTCGTTTTTAGCGGAATGTTATAAGCAAGATTGACGGTTTTGAGGCGTAAGAACGACCCGTCATGCACATCTGCAGTACTAGACAAAATATGCTGTACTGCATCCGCTCTTGGGATATCAGAATCTGAATTTTCCGGTGTCCAGCGATCTACCACGAACTGATAGTTGTTGGCTCGAGTATCACCATAAGCAAAATCATTCCATACTCTTCCGTACAAATCATTGCCAACACTTGCCTGTAAGAAAACATTCAATTGGAAACCTTTGTATTTCACCGTAGAGGTAATTCCACCGAAAAAATCTGGATTAGGGCTTCCTATAACATGAGCATCAGTTGCATCTACTATACCATCTCCATTATGGTCTTCGTATCTCTGATCACCTGGCTGCGCCGTGGGCATCGTTCCATCTGCATCAATCTCTTCCTGAGACTTCCAGGTTCCCAAATAATCCAGGCCAAGAAATGCTCCCAGCGGTTGTCCCGGTATTAGAGCTGATGCAGCATTGAGTTCGGGCAAACCTGTTCTTTGCAAAATAATTTCCTCTACACCATCATTGAGAAAGACCACTTCATTTTCATATTTGGATATATTAAAACCTAACTCGACAGTTAGATCAGAGCTAGATACAACTGTAGAGTTGACCATCAGCTCGAAGCCCTTGTTTTCAACAATTCCTACATTTTGCAATTGCGAATCAAAGCCAACCTGAAATGGAAGTGCTACATCTAAGAGCAGGTCTTCTGTACGCTTCTGATAGTAATCGAATTCAAAACCTAATCTTCCACCGAAGAAACTGGCTTCCAAACCAATATCCAATTGTCTGGTTGTTTCCCATTTCAGATCAGGATTGGGCAATCTGCTTTGTGACAATCCGACAAATTCAATCCCGCCAAAGCTAGCAGCGCTTTGATTTACACTCAGCGCACCAATGGTTTGATAAGCCCTGATTCCTTGATTACCCGAATAACCAAAGCTGGCTCTTAATTTCAGGCGATCAAAAATATTCATACTTTGAATAAAGGACTCCTCACTCAGGTTCCAGGCAACTGCTCCTGAAGGGAAAAAAGCGTATTTATTGTTGACACCAAATTTGGAGGATCCATCACGTCTCCCGGTCAGGGTAAGAATGTACTTACCTTTATACACATAGTTCACTCTTCCTAACCAGGAAAGCAACGCTGATTCGGTCAGTCCAGACGTAATCTCTCTTTGGTCGGCTGCAGCCAACTCCACGCTATTGAGTCCTGCAACATCTGTAAAAAGCTGGTCTGCTTTGATTCTAGTACTTTGCTGAACATCCTTTTGATAAGTAAAGCCTAACACCGCACTTATGGAATGATCCTCTGCTAAAGTTTTAATATAACTCAAGGTGTGTTCGGTAAGGAAATCTCGGGACTGCGATTGCCTAATGTCAGCAAATCCACCTTCATTATTTCTAGCCCGACCTGGCAAAGTACCTGGCTCATATACATTGGTCGTAGAATTCGACAAATTGTAGTTGAACGATGGACGGAAAGTAAAGTCCTTCAAAAATGTAACCTCGGCGTACAAGCCTCCAAAAACACGGCTGGTAATCACATGATCTGTAATCTGTTCAATGTCCGCCACAGGATTGTTGAAAAAGGCTCCAGTGAAAGAATCCTCATCGTTAAAATCTCCATCGCTGTTATAAACAGAATCAGCTGGATTTAATCTCAGCAAGGTGTTCAAATTCGTTTTGTTTCTTTCTCTTCTGGTAAAACTGGTATTGATCGTTGTTCCCAATTTCAGAAATGAGCTGGCCTTCTGTGTCACATTTGCCCTAAATTGATACCTTTTAAACCCACTATTTTTGATGATACCTTCCTGATTGAAATAGTTTGCAGAAATGTAAGCCTGCGTATTTTCAGTACCTCCTGAATAACTTAGGGTTGTACTGGTAATAGGTGCAGTTTGTGTCGCTACATCTTGCCAGTTTGTACCTTCTCCAATCAGTTCAGGATCCGCATACACAGGATCATCACCAGCAGCTATCGCTGATTCGTTAACTAGTTCAGCATATTCCTGACCATTCATCATATCAACAAACGAGGGTAGTTTTTGAATCCCGGTATAGTGATGTATTGAGAATTTGCTTTGATTAGCTGAGCCTCTTTTGGTGGTCACCAATACTACGCCGTTGGCTCCCCGTGCCCCATAAATGGCAATAGATGAAGCATCCTTCAATATCTCTATCGATTGAATGTCTTCCGGGTTAATAGTAGACAAATTTCCAGCACCAATCAGACCATCGATAACAAACAAAGGCTCATTTCCAGCGGTAATAGAGTTTCCTCCTCTAATCCGAATTGTAGTTTCCTGGCCTGGAGCTCCGTTTGTGGCAGTTACGAACACTCCTGCAGCACGGCCTTGTAATGCCTGATCAAAATTAGGTGTAGGAACCGTATTGATATCCTCAGCCTTTACTGTACTTACTGCCCCTGACAGGTCACTCTTCCTTACCTGACCATATCCTATCACAACAACTTCACTAAGGGATTGAATGTCCGGCTCGAGGGTAACATCGATCGTGGTCCTATTGGCCGGAACTTCGATGGTCTTATACCCTATAAAAGAAAAAATCAATGTACTTTTTTCATCTACCGTTATAGTGTATCCACCATTAATATCCGTTACCGTCCCGCTTGTCGGGTTTTGTTTGTCTATAATATTTACACCAGGTAATGGCTCACCCGCTTCATCGACCACTTTACCTGATACGGTAAGGTCTTCGTCTGCAGCACCCTGTTTAGCTGCCCCTGCTACTACCAAAAATGGCATCATCAGAAAGGCCAAAAGGCACATTATTCTTTGGAAGAATATCAGGATAGGTACTTTTTGATTTCTTCTTGAACTTATTTCGTAATATTTATTTTTCATATCTCTCTTCTTTTAGATTCTGACCGAGTCAGAAATACTTCAATTTTTATGGAAGAATCAGATCTTCATTATTCTCTTCTTCAACTATTATTTGATGATTTAAGAGTAAGTAGAAGGTCTGCGCTGGCTACCGATGCGCAGACCTCTCTTGTTCTAAACCATCTTATTCTTTTAATATGATCCTGGCAGTTTGAACGCTAATTCCATTCACTGTTAGTCTTGCCATATACAAACCCGGAATTACTCGTTGATCGCTATCGGAGATCAAATTCCATTGAATGGTATGGGTACCCACCTTTTTAGATGAGTCTATCAGCGTTTTCACTCTTTTGCCCATGACATCAAATACGCTCAAGTTTACATGTGCTGGCTGCTGTACCCAGAATTGCAGGTTGGCTACCTCGTTCACAGCATTCGGATAAACAATCAGAGCTTTTGGATCTGCTTGCAACTCTTTGGAGCCCACCTCATTAGTCCTAATCCTTGCACCGCTTCCAGTGGTTACCACAAGCTCAGGCTGATTCGTATCTTCACTGCTTTGAAAATCCAACTGATTGGCATTTGTACTCGTGGTAAGCACAAACGTATAGGTTCCGTTACCTGTAATGGCACTGGAAACATCCCACTCGTTCCATGTATCCGCGGTCACATTGATGGTATTGATGGCATTACCATGGGAGGGTTTATTGTTCCATGTCAGAGTCGTTTCACCCCACGAGTTGCTATCACCCAGCCTTGCTCGAACTGTATTAATATCATCTTTTGAGTAAAGCCTCAGTTTTGCATCGGTCACGCTTCCGGATACTCCGGTTACGGTAAACTTGATGAATGTGAAGATGCGAGCACCACTTCCTGCTTTTACTCTCAAGTAAGTCCGGTCATAAATATTATCAGCTCCCGCTTCCCGAACATACGCGTCGTCAATTGGATTGAAGGTAAATGTGCCTCCTCCACCAGATCCTTGAGGCGTTCCTTGTGCCTGTGCTGAATTTGGAGACTCATTGCTTCCATTATCAATTGCTGAGACCACATAGTAATAGGTCGTTCCGTTGGTTACACCGTTATCGGTGTAGGAGCTAGAGGTGACTGTTGCAATTTGTGTATAGGCACCTCCACTCGTTGTGCTCCTTTTCACCGCATAGCTGGCAAGATCAGGTTCGGAGTTATTCGCCCAATCCAGTGATACTGTCCCGTTTCCGGCTGTAACGAGCAAGCCTGTCGGGGCAGCTGGTGGTGGATCTCCGCCTCCAAGTGGATCGCCAGGGTTGTTGAACAAATCCTGGATTTCTTGAGAAGTCAAGTTTCTTCCATAAACTCTAAATTCGTCCATAGTACCAACGAATGGAGCGTATTTTTTAGGTTTATAAGTACATATACCTAAAGCGCCAGAGGTATATCGGTCACCGTTTGGCTTGCCCTTGATCATGCCATTAGATTTTAATGATTGTGAAGCACCAACTTGTGCTCCATTCATATAGGCGCGCATTTGATTGGTAGATCTATCGACCACCAATACGGCGTTGTACCAGGTATTGGCCTGCACAGTGTTTCCTATTACTTCCAGGACTGTTCCCTTATCATCAGGATCAGTGGTATCAAGCTGCTCAGCCAACTGAAAAGTCAGCTTCTTTGTACTACCATTCATGAAAATGTTGTATCCACTAATCAATTTATGTATAGCCGTAGAAGAGTTAGAAACAATATGACAATCCTGGCCGTCATTGACTGAATAGGAATTCATTTTGAACCATATTGACACCGTGTGTCCTCCGTCGAAAGGGTCGACTACATCTCCAAAAGAAACAAAAGCCCGCGCATCGTCGTCATTATCATCATTTGCGTTAGGCAGCTGAGGAAAACTCCATCCATTGCCTGCTTTTCCGTTAGCTGTAGAGCCGGTAAAGTTTACGGCCGTTGCATCAAAATTAGAACCTGTTTGATCTGATAAAATAGCACCTCCGGACTCAAAGTCATATCGCATCAATAAGTCACCGTTATTGACATCTACCTGAACCCAGGTGGTGTTGTGCAAAGTCCCATCTGAAATGATATAATTGAACTCATCTCGTCCCTGGAAACCCGGTGCGGGCGTATAATTCAGATTACCATTATTTAGTGTCACAGTTCCTCCATTCGAGCTTATAGCGTCAAAGGAGGCTATTTTCACATCATCTCCGTTGCTGTCGAAGTCATTTTTCAGTACAGCAATCGTGATTGACTGCCCAATATTGGCTCTTGCCAAGTCTGGTGTTGCATAGGGATGTACATTCCAGCCATATTGTGCATTGGTCGCCACTGGAAGATTCCCTGAAATACCGGCGTTTTCTCGATTGTACACGTGCCTTTGGTTAGTCGTAGGCCCAAACCACGACCCTCCTCCGGACATGATATCATTGGGGTAAACAAAATGTGCGCCACCCCAATTATGAGAAATTTCATGCTGAAGTCCTGAGTTTTCATCCAATCTCACAGGTACTTTCGTATAGTTACCTCCGGCCAAGGGTGTTCTACTTTGAAAAGCTACTGGATTACCCTCTCCTTGCTGCGTATAAACAATCTGCTGTGCAGGGATAGAATTGGGTTTTACGTTTGACGCGCCCGGATTATCGGCCAGCCCATTTTCTCTCCAGGTAGTTCTGGCATCTGACCCACTGGTATGCAAGTCCGTATCGTTTCTCTTTACTACTCCGGTCAAACGAAGCTGAATCCCCAGATCACGGGCAAACTGCAAGTCCAATGCATTAGTTGCGTGCTCAAGAATGGCAAACATTTTTTGATTGCTCCCATTGGCCTTACCCGCATCATTGAACCATTCAGGTTCAACATCATAAGCAACTTGCAATTTTTTAAAACCTGAGCCAATAGGCACCAATTTCCAACCATGTGCGCTATTACCATTAGTTACAGGCCCAGAGCCTGAACCTGGCGTTGGGTACGGAGCGTTACCGAAGGTTGGTGTCCAGCCAGTAGATTTGCCGTTTATCGAAGCATGTGTATAGGCCTGCGTATTGGACACTGTAACACTTCCCTGACCCGTATTCAGATTGATACTTACTGGTAAATCTTCGATATCCCATAAGTAGCGAATACCCTCTTGTGTAAACGCAGACATCGTATTATTACCGGGCCAAATAACCGCAATCACCACACTATTGGGCTCCTGGGTCACATGACCTCTATAGGTTCTCACCGGATAATTGGTATTATTCAGCGTTATCTCATTAAAATTGGAAGGATTCGCCCCACTGGGGTGGGAAGCAGAGGTGTGATTTTGTGGATCAATATATAGCTTGCAATGGTTAGTGTCTCTGACGTCATATTTGTCAAGCTCCATGGTTACAAATCCGTTGCCATCTGGCCTGGGTACTGATATCGTGATATGATTTGGTAAGAGCTGAGCCTGAGACAGGCTCGGACACAATAGAACTAACAACATCAACAAACTACTGAGTATAGGTACTCTAGTTTTTCTTAGTACGATTTTAATCATCTTTCTTTCATTATGTAAAAAAAAATTGAGGTCTGGTTTTTTTTACAAGGGCTTTGGCATATAGGTACCAAAGCATAAATACTATGATGAGTTAAACCAATAACTTTTGGTTCATCCTGCCTAGGTGATTGGCAACATTTGGTCAGGTTCACTCCACCTAATTCTCATCACATGAAAAGCAATACTCTCAAGTTATCCTATAAACTCAGAGTGGTCATTTTTTTCAAAATTGCAACTCCCAAGTATGCTTGCTTCTTTGGCGACAACTACATCAAATTTTTAATGCCAGTTGTTTTCTATTCAGGTGGCCTTATCTAATAAAGCACCTGACTCATTCATTTCACTTAGTCTTTTACGTCAAAAAGGCACCTCCTCCCTTCCAAAAATGGGGTTCCGCTTCATCCATCTACCACGAGTAAAGTCTGGAAATTGAACCGGTTCACTCCCTTTCAATATTGATTCTTCGGACAAGCAGGTGACTGCTGCCCAGGTAGCACAATCATAGACATCGAGCGGCATAGGAGCATCTCTCTTCAAGGCTTCCACAAAAGCATTGAGCACAAAGAAATCCATGCCACCATGTCCGGCACCTGCTGCAAGTTTTTCATGCTTACGCCACAGGTGATGATCATATTCTTTTAAGTATTTTTCGTCACTTTCCCATTTATGCGATGGACTCACTCCTTCGACATAAATCGAATTGTTCAGATCCATCCATAGACCATTTGTCCCTTGCACTCTGAATCCCAAAGAATATGGACGGGGCAGGTTAGTATCATGGTTTAGGGTAATTGTTTCGTCGTTGGCTGTTTTGATTACGGTGGTTACTATATCTCCCAGCTTAAACTCTATGTCTGCGTTAGGATGATTCTTACCTCCTTTTGGATGGTTGACAATGTAGTTGTGCAAACCTTTTGACTTTGTAGCTGTACTTGTCAGATAAGCATAACGATTGCCTCGGTTGATGTCCAGCATGGTATGCACCGGACCCAGTCCATGGGTTGGATATAAATCTCCATTTCTATTCACTGAATGTTCTGTTCGCCAGCGTGCTTCACTGTATCCTTTTTCACCAAATTCAACACCTCCACCATACAACTGCTGGCCATCGTTGAATTTTACGTGTCTGAGGTCATGCTGGTAGCCGCCTTCCAAATGAACCAGTTCACCAAACAACCCTTTTTTGGCCATTGCAAAAACGGCCATGACGTCTCTTCGATAACATACGTTCTCCAAGATCATGAATGGCACTTGTGTCTGCTCCTGAACATTCACTAAGTCCCAACATTCTTTGATGTCCATGGCACCTGCGACTTCAAGTCCCACAGCCTTTCCTGCTTTCATTGTGTCTACGGCCATTGGCGTATGCCATAGCCATGGTGTGGATATGATCACGGCGTCTACATCTTCTCTTTCCAACAATTTGCGGTAAGCGTAGTCGCCATCTCCAAAAAGAACGGGTTTGTGACCTGCTTCTTCGGTCATGTCTTTGGCCCTTTGCAATACTTTCTTGTCTATATCACAAATAGCTGTTACTTCTATATCGGTCCGCTGTAGCGCAAGCCTTACATGATTTACTCCTCGGGCTCCTACTCCTATAAAGGCCAACTTGATCTTTTTCTTTTGTTGAGCAAAAAGCATTTCCGGACTAAGCAATGAAAGACCTACTCCAGTAATTGCTGTGTTTTTCAGAAATTTCCGCCGATCGTTTGTATTTGTATCAATTCCCATGTTCTAATAATAAATGTTTATTGAGTCCTTTAAATCTTTAGTTCAAAAGTCCCTTACAATGGGTCAAAAGATGGGGTAAAAAATGATCTAAGAAAGGGTATAAAACTGACAATATGCCTTTACAGTGAATTTAAAGGCTTTTTTGCTCTTTTAATGAATCATACACCTTCTCTAATCAGTAGGCAGGCTTACTAAAGATAATCAAGAACGGAGACTACATCAACTTTACTCATTTGGTAGTTAGTCAAAAGTGAATTAATCACTTTGTCTTCCTATACATCCTATACACCAGAGCCCCTTCACTTAAGTTGACCTAAATCGGATTAGCCTTCTTGCTGAATTGAAAGAGGCTGCATTTAAAAAATAATTAGTGAGCGGGCCATAGGTTTTCCGTGCAATACATATATACCTACCAACCATACAGTCGAATTCATTATGATCTGGTAAACTTAAATGTGCTAAAAAGTCGTAGGTAAACTCTTGAGAATCGTCTACCTTCTAGGAGAGTTTAATCAGGGTATCAAACCTCAACTTACGACTAACAATGAGTTATTCGAATAGGTACGCCTACAAGGTTTTTCTGCGAACAAAATCACCTCCACCATAGGCGTACGCTATTACGAATAAGTTTCTTTATTCTTTGGTTATCCTAAATGTTTTAGAAATTTCATCCATATGTAGGCGCACAATGTACACGCCAGGCAAAATATCTTTAGTCTCAATATCTATGTGAGCATTTTTAATTTTCGCCATTGTGGAAAGCTTCAAGGTACCGGCTAATGAATAGATAGCAACCAATGCCGCTTTCTCATCTTTCTTTGCTATGGCTCCGACGTTGATGCTGAAGTAATCCTGCATCGGATTTGGATAGAGTGAAATATCACCAGCAGAAACATTTTTTGAGCTTACCAAAGCTCCATCTCTGAGCGTACGAGCTCCAGCTCCATTCACAATATCCTGAATTTGAGACGCGGATAAAGCAGCATCCGCATAAATCCGAACATCGTCTAGTCCGCCAATCCAAAAATAATTGGAATTATAAGAGGCAGATCCAACACGCACATTGATGCCAGTGGTCACTGTATTGATTGATTGTATTTCTGACCGGTACGAAGCACCTGCGTCTGTTTCATTCGTATTCAACACACCATCAATATAGATTTTTACATCTTTCAGTTTGTCCCCGTCAACCGGATCATAGGTTACTGCCAAATGATGCCATGTATTGTCACCCAATCCATGGGCCACAGATTTTAATGAGCACGACCCTCCTTCTACTCTGACCTTGCCTGCATCGATCATGACATTAAACATTTGACCTTGTGCATTTGTACCCCATGAAACAATGGTTTTTCTCGTGCCACTCGTATTGGTTTTGAACCAAGCTGTAACTGTACGAGCCTTGGTACCATTGACCCCTCTATAGCCATTGTTAACAAGGTAATTTCCAGACAGTCCAGGTGCTTGATAAGCACTGGATGCCGCTCCATTGTGATCTGAAATATATGAAGGAGTAAAACCTCCTACTATTGACAGGTCTCGGTCGTATGAAGATTCATCATCAAGATTTTGTTGAAAATTGTAATGCGCTCGTAAACCCTGAATTGGGTTTCCACCCCCCGAGCCTCCTCCTGTGGTCGTAAACTCCTGGGTATCCATAGACCATGTGATGCCATTATTGTTTTTAATTCTAATACGGTATTTATAAGTCGTATTTGGATTGAGCCCATTAAGCGTAAATGTGTTGTTCCCAGACCCAATGGTGATCGATTTTGAGTTGGGCCATTTATAGTCAAACGTTAATTTATCAGCTGTCCCCAAAAATACCTCGGCCGTCGCATTTGCTCCCTTTTTAGTTACATTATATTTCAGTTGTGCAGAAGTTCCTGTTATTTGTCCAGCTGCTGTATGCGTAAATTCAGCCGGCATTTCATAAAGTTCATCCAAATAGGCGCCCTGCAGATAGGTAGGAACTGCGGAGGGGTTACTTATGGTTATGGTTTCTTTGGGTGTGCCAACAGGCCCCCAACCACCAATTTTCATAATAAACTCATTGTTATTTATTTTGTCCCAATCTCGATAACTAAGCTGTTGTACAGCTGTACCACCTTCCAATGTTGTTATTTTATGCCAGTTCCCAGAGGTATCCAATTGCCACCCTTTGTGACGCACTTCTCTCACCCGATGTCCACTTCTCTTTTCTTTGGTTCCACCAGTAACCTCCAAAAAAGCACCCATATCATCTTCAAGATATTTTAGAACACCATCCTCATTTAATTTTCTTCCACATCCGTACAGCTTCCAATGTCCAGTGTGAGGATCAAGGTAATAAGACCAGAATGTATTGTATGGAGTACCCGGAACTGTACGGACAGCAATCGTTTGAACATTGGTATTTGTATTGATATAAGGGTGGTCACCTCTAGGCTTTACGCCGGTTCCCTCGTGGCCATATTCACCGAACTCAAGTCCCGGGCCTACAGCTATCAGATGACTAAACTCAACTAATGGAGGAACCGGATCATTCTGCCCATAGGACCAAAGAGAAAAATTATACCCTTTGAATCCTCCAACGCCGTCCTCGGTTCCACCCCAGCCAGATCCGGTATAGCCAAACGGAGTGGTAATCGGAGAATAATGCGTATACTTTTTACTAACAATTTTCACCTGATGCACACTTATTTCTACTGGATTATTACTAGTCGTTTTCCATTTACCGTGGACGGCTTTAGGCCTGTATCTACGCATCTCCCTGCTCGAACCGGCCGCTGCGCTTCCACTCAATTTCACCTGTTTAAGCCGACCAACTTCTCCGCTACCAGCAAGAGACCTTATTTGCAGTTTGATCTCATGAAACCCGGCGCCGACACTGGTAAAGGTGACACTGTTTTGGTCCTGATAGTTTCCAAGCCCTCCTGTTGAACTTAAGGTGACCGTCTTTCTCCGACCATCCAGGTAGACGTAAATCTTAGAGCCTGCATGACTGGCAGGAACTCCCATTCTTGGTTTGATTGTCAGGCTCCCAGAGTTATTAATCCTGCATCCAAATATAATGGTGTCTCCAAGGTTTTTCCAATTGTAGACATAGTCAATAACCTCTCCCTTATTGTATTCAAGTCCTCCGGTGCTACTCGAGACATTGGCCTTTAAGGTTCCAACCGGTGAAAAGAAGCTATAGTTAGCATCAATCGTAAGTGTCTGAGCCGATGTTTTTTGAAAAGAAGCCATGAGAAATATGGCCAATGTGAGCAATAGTTTTGCCCGGCTTTTACGTGTAAAATTTTTCATAATGTTTATTTAAAGATTAAAAAAGTACTTATTCGTAAAAGCAGTTTCTATCTTATAACATATGATTGGATCAATAACGCCACCTATGTGATTGGTTAAGTGGCTATACAGATGTCATGTTTTCATATTCTATTCCGTTTATAATGTTGTGAATTTTTGAGTATCAAGAGACCAGGTGATCCCCTGATCGTTGGTAATTTTAATTCTATAGTAGTAGGTAGTCTTAGACATAAGATTATCAACTTGTACTGTATTGGTTCCTGAGCTTACAGTGAATGATTTTTTTTGTGTCCATTTTTCCTCTTTAGTTAATCCTTCTGCAATACCCCAAAATACTTCGACTGACGCATTTGTACCCAAATCTGTCACCTCGAAGTTTACATTTGCCATGTTTGCGCCTATTCCGGTTGGATCAAGATCCGCAAATTCAGCAGGCAACTTGTACAATTCATTCAAATAGGTGCCTTTAAGGAAATCAGGAAGTGGGTCTGGGTTATCCAGTATAACGGTAGTAGCTTCCGTATCCGGTTCGCCCCAACCTCCCATTTTCATATAAAACTTGTTATCTACTTTTCCCCATTCCCTAAAGCTAAGGCCATTGGGCTGTGTACCTCCTTCCATAGTATTGATGAGGTGCCACTTTCCCAAAGTATCCATTTGCCAGCCTCTGTACCTGGACTCTCGAATTTCGTGGCCACTTCTTTGTTTGGTCGCTGGGCCAGCCACCTCCACAAAAGCACCCGTTGAAAGCCCATCAATCAGTCCGTCCTTATTGTATTTTTTACCACAACCATAGAGTTTCCAATGTCCATCACTTGGATCAAGGTAATAGCTCCAGAATGTATTGTAAACTTCTCCAGGTTCCATCCGAACCGCGATAGTCTGCGTATTGGTATCGTTATCAATATAAGGATGATCTCCTCTCGGTTTTACCCCTGTCCCTTCATGGCCGAACGCGCCAAATGTCAAACCTGAGCCAACAGCAATCAAATGACTTTCCTGATAGAAAGGAGGAACCGGATCATTTTTTCCGTAGGACCAAAGTGAAAAATTGAATCCACTAAACGTTTCGGTATCCAGTGACCATGGAGAGCCTACATAGCCAAACGGTGTAGTAATCGGTTGATAGCAATCCACCGTTTTATTCATAACGGTCAGCTCGTGTACACTGATCTCCACAGGCTCAGAACTCTCCGTGCCCCACTTCGCATGCACAGCTTTGGGACGATACCTCCTCATGACGGTTTCTGCGCCTTCTACTGCGCTACCGGTGAGATGTACTCTGGTAAGCCTTCCTACACCCTGGTTAGGATCAATCAATGATTTGAGTTTCAATTTCACCAGGTAAAAGCCAGGCGCCACGTTTTCAAACAAAACTTTTTCTTGTGGCACATATGTAGTTTCTCCTCCTGTATTTTTAAGGATCACTTCGCCAGTCTTATCTGCGAAATATACATTGACCACGGAACCTTCCTGACTTTGAGGAATTCCCATCTCAAGTATCACTTGCAAAGTACCTTCGGATGCAATCTTTACACCGAATAATATGGTGTCGCTTAGCACCTTCCATTCCTTTATGTAATCGTAGTATTCATTTTTATTATACTCGTTGCCCGAAGTTTTATCTCTTTGATTAGCCAGCAGGGTACCTACCGGAGAGAAGAAACTTTCGTTTGGAGTGAGTGTGAGTGTCTCGGCATTCTCTTCCTCAGGGTCAATAGTTTCTGATGCCGATGTGTCTTCTTCCGTGCAAAAAGAAAGTGTGAGGCTCACTGAAAAGGAAAAAATTAAAAGTTGAAATAAATGCGCTGTTCTTTTCATAAAAATTTGCTGGTTAAAATACATCTCGATCGACAACACAAACTCAATAAGTTCCTTACTTAATCTCCAAACTCCTCCAGAGACCATCTTTTACTTCTCTGTTAAGGGTTATCTGTTTCATGCTGAAAATGCGTTAATCGAACGCTTCAAAAGTCCACAAAACAGCGTGAGCGCATGGGGTATAAAATAATCAAATAGAGGGGTTGAAACTTACTTAAAGCGCTTCTGGCTGCGCTAACTAGTTTTTTTTACACTGTTCATGTAGGCGGAAGGTGCTTTACCAAAATAAGCTTTGAAACACTTTCTGAAGTATTTGACATCGTTGAAGCCTACTTCGTACGCGGCTCCACTAATATTATATTGGCCAGCCTCTATAAGCTTTACCGCTTTTTTCAATCGGGTAATTTTTATCAAATCAACTACGGTGTGCCCGGTAATAGAGACGCACTTGCGATAAAGAACGACATGGCTCATACCCATGAGTCTGGCAATTTCATTGATCTTCAAATCTGTGTCTTGAAGCTTTTCTTCAATGACTTCAATCAACTCTTTTAAAAAGCTTTCTTCTGCATTATGCGCTTCTACCGGTTTGGGATCTGCCAATATTTCCTGACGAATAAATTGCTCCGCTTTTTCTCTTGCTTTTAAGAGGTTTTCCACTTTTAGTTGAAGTGTTTTTAGATCAAATGGCTTGGTCAGATAATCATCTGCTCCATTCTCCAAGCCTTCAATTTTATGGTTTGCAGCAGCCCTTGCCGTAAGCAAAAGCACTGGAATATGAGAGGTTTTCGCATGATTCTTAATATGGTAGGTCATTTCATAACCATCCATTTCGGGCATCATTACATCACTGAGCACAACATCAGGCATATGCTGTTTTGCCATTTTCAGTCCTTGTCGACCATCGTGGGCAGTCAATACATGATACTTATCAATAAATAAACCTTTGATAAATTGAAGTATTTGCAAATTGTCTTCAACGATCAATAGGCTGTATTGAAGACTTTCAACTTTATTTTCATTATTGACTGTAGGTGAGGTGGCACTTTCAGGCAATTGTTCGTGATCTATATTGATATAGACCTGTTCTTCTGCTTTGGGGTGACATTTACCAAAAGGAAGCTTAACGGTAAAGCAAGTGCCCTTATCGACCTTTGAAGTCACATCAATTTCCCCTCCATGTAGTTTTACTAGCTCATTGACCAACGCCAGCCCAATGCCATATCCATCTATTTCCTCTTTTGGCGATCGGTAAAACATATCAAAAATATGCTCCAGGTCATTTTCAGAAATCCCTTTGCCTTGATCCAAGACCACAATTTTTAGATAACCCTCCGGGTAAGATTCGCTTTCCTTTAGGTTTTCAGCAACCTTGAGGACAACTTTCCCTACGGCCAGGGAATATTTGAATGCATTAGAGAGCAGGTTAAAAAGAATTTGCTCCAGCTTCTCGTAGTCGCACCAAAAGTTATTGATATGCTCTGGAAAGATGGATTCAAATTCCAGCTGTTTTTGACGCGCCACTTCATGGTAGGTAGCTGTAAGTTCTCCAAAAAGCTCCGTCACGGGTTTGTTAGTGAGTCGCAAGGTCAGTTTTCCGGTTTCCTTCTTACCCAAATCCAGGACCTGCTCGGTCAGGTGTGTCAATCTTTCGGCATTGAACTGAACTATATTTATATAGTTGGACGCTTTGTAATCATATTGACAGGTTTCCTTTAGTTTCATCAAAGGGCCTATGATCAAAGTCAACGGCGTCCTTATTTCATGCGAGATTTTAGTGAAAAAGTTTATTTTCATCTGGTTCAGCGACTTCTCTTTTTCCCGTAGCACTTTTTCCAAATGAAGTGACTGTTTGAGCTTGGCCCATTTATAAAGGTATCTATAAGACAGCCCCAGTGTAAGTATGACAATTATAGCAAAAATGGCATAGGCCCAATAAGTCTGCCACCAGGGAGGCGTCACCGTAATGCGCATTTTTAATGGTTTTACCTCTTCATTTTCTGAATTGTCTAATTTGACCTGCATGGTGTAAGTACCTGGAGGAACGTTAGTGTATTTGGCTACTCTGTCGTTTCCCGACCTTCGCCAATCCAATTCCAGGGGGGACATTTTGTAAGACAAATCATAGTCGCTACCTACCAATTGTCCAAGTATGGTAAAACCTAATGAAAAGCTTGACTGGTCATAGGCAAGTGTAATATCCCTGGTTTGCTCTATTCCGGAACGTAAGGGTCCTTTTTTTGAAGGGACTATTTTCACATTCTGAATAAAAAAATCCGTCGGAATAATGGAGGGTAAATAAGTTGGGCTGGTCTCTACGTTTTTAGGCGTGATTTTCACCAGGCCATTCGTACCACCAAAATATAAATCTCCCCTATGATCTCTAAAAGAAGATCTTTTCAGGTAATGGTTATAAAACCCGGTGTTATTAGAAACACTGAGCAGACTTTGGTTAGATACATTGTATTGATAAACGCTATTAGAAGTGCTAAACCATATATTTCCTGACAGATCTGACTCCAAGCTACTTATGTATGGTTCGTTGAAGTTTCCGCGCATAAATTTAGTTATGGTTCGAAGATCAGGAGACATCGTATACAGACCTTGATTATTAGTGCCTACCCATACGGCTCTGTTGACATCAATTTTTAGTTTGTTGACATCAAATTTTGGAAATCCCTGATCATTTTCGAAGATCAGCCTGTTTGAAAGAGCCGTTAAGGACAAATCATGCAGGTCTATTTCATAGAGCTCTCCTTTTACCGTACCTAAAATGATATTTTCCGTCCCTTTTCCATCTATACAACTCACGATCTCACATGGTATATCGGTCTTGTAGTCAAATACCTTCAGTACGTTGAGCAGGCTATCCGTTACGAAAAGTGCCTTTTTCGATGCAATCCATATTCTGGAATTCGCATCCTTGTACATGGTCCTGATATCGGGTCCAATTTCAAAACGCCGATCTCCATCACTTAGCGATGAAACCCTTTTTATTTGATTGGTTTCCTTCTTATATATGGAAAGCCCAAAGTCGTAAGACCCAATTAAAAGAGTTCCTTCTCTAATCTTAAGTATAAACTGAACATAATTGCCAATTTGGCCTTTGTTACTAGTCAGGTTCCAGGTGCGATGTTGACCATCCATCGTGGCCAACAGGCCCTCGCCATCCGTACCAATCCATTCGTCTCCGTTTGGTTCCACATAGGTAGATAGTACCTTCTTCGATGGACCGTCAGGACCTCCTTTATGGTAGGTGATACCATGAGATTGATCCAGTAGAATATTGACACCTCCCTGGTTGTTTCCCGTCCAGATATTCCCAAACTTATCTTCTCTCACGGATAGTACTGTATTGGAAGAAATTGAGTTATGGTTGAGGGGATCATGTCTGATGATGGAAATTTCAGCCGTTTGCTTGTTGACTTTCACTAAACCGCTACCTTCATTGGCCAACCAGAGGTAGTTTTCATCAACAAACAAGTTCAGTACTTTTAGGATTAAAGTTTCGCTTTTGTTCTTCAGTTCAAAATGCTCAATATCTCCCGTATCAGGGAAAAATTTAAAAAGGTCATTTCCATCGCTGAGCCAAATAAATCCTGATGAATCCCAAACCATGGACGCAATGTCCATACCATCCAGGTATCTACTTATATTGGGCAACAAAAAGTCTCTTTGTATATGCAAAAGTCCATTGATAGCGGCCACCCATGCCCCACCTTTTTTATCCGGCAGCACCTTGTAAGTATAAATGCCTGAAGACAGCAGTACCTTATTTTTAGTCCTAAAATCATACTTTAGCAGGTCACCATTGGTATAAATGGTCAACAAGGATCCGTCATCCAAACTGATATCCCGAAGTTTGGCTCCATGCGGTGCCAAAACCATTTGAAAGTTACCTCTGTTATAATCGTACTCGAACACTCCATTAAAAAGAGAACCAATCCAAACCTTTCCATCAGAACCTATCTCTATTTTTTTAACATGAGGATTAAATCCCACACTATCTTGTGTTTCGAAGTATTTAATCTCTCGAAAGCGATGGCCGTCATACTTAAATAATCCCTGACGAGAGGCAATCCATGCATAGCCCAAATGATCAAACTTAATATCATAAACGGCCTGTATGGGCACACCTTTTAGGCTGGTCAGGCGAAGAAAATAGGGCGTCTCATTGTCCTTTTGTCCAAATGAATTTTGAACGCCCGTAACATAGAAGAACAAAATGATTGTAATCGATCTCAATATCATACTGCCTTAGATATTTTTAAGAAATCAAGCCGGAAATTAACCTATAACCTGTTTCTAATTAATTTTTTGCTAACTGTGCCAATGATGGCCTATTCTCATTTTTAAAACAATGGCATTTTTTTTATATACTCGATAACTGGAATATCTTTTAGTACTCGCAGCAACACTTAAGTAAATAGTACCCTAAACTGTTGTGGCAGATTGGCATACCTTAATGAGAATAATCGTGGTAGTGGACTGTTTTGATAAGTCCAGGTATCTCAACATCTAATTTACGAAAAAAAATTAAATGCCGCTTTTCCGAATGTTCAATTCGTTATATCAAGAAGAAAGTTCTCAACGATAGAAAACCATGCAGTGGAAGATAATTTGGAGTACTTTTTTGCATCTCAACTTCTGTGCAAAAATTAGTGAACTTAATTGACTTGCAAATGGACACTCATGCACCGCTGATCACCGGTGTTGCTCAGTTTATATAAGGAAGGCAGATTCGTAGTCTCTCCGGATTTTATCAATTTTTCTGAAATTGATTCCGGTTCAATATAGCCTTCCTGTGCGTAGGTCCCTTGGTTGAGTTGTCCATTGATCACCCGGAACCAACCCGATCCTTTTTGCTCTACAACTTCAGTATGCTGACCCGGTTCCCAGCAATAAAGAAGTACTTCAAAGTTGCTTTTTTTCAAGATTGAAACTGCACTAAAATCTTCCGAACTCCAGTTGGTAAATTCGGAGAGATCTTCCGAATCAATGTTTGCTGAATGGATGACTTCTTCATAACTATAAACTCCAATGTCGCAGAGGTTTAGTGCATCCAGAAATTGATCGAAGTTGTTTATTATTAATGTTTCCATGAAAGATTTATTTGATGGTTAACCTTAATGAGTCTGTGATGGCGTTATATAGACATAAACTTTTCAGATCTCCAATATCTCACAATGAGACTGTACAGGTCTATAAAACCCATCTTGACGAGTGCAAGTTACAATTCAGGATAGTGCCAAAAACTGACCCTGCTCATGCACGATCGTGATGTACCTCATGACATTCAAATGCCTAGCAGTTACTAACTCTTTTTTCAATCATGTTTGAAAGGGTGAAGCATCATAAACTCGCGACAAATAAGCCCGGCTGCATAATGTCGCCCTCCACGTGACATCTGTGTTTGCTCAAAAACAATCTTTTCTAGCCCTACAAACTACGTTTTCATTGATCAAGTCCGTACGTCAACAAGGTTCGGACAAAAGCGACTTGGTTTCTAATCAATGTAGGGGAATGCTTCCTGTTTTTTGATAAGATGGGTTTAATAATGAATTCAATCCAGATTACTAACTCATAGGCTCATCTTGATAATCCATAACTGAAACTTCAATACCGAGATGAATCATATCATCAAAAAAATGATCTGGCTCTACCGCCCACGCTTGTAAATGCAAACCTGTTGAAATAGAACCTGATAAGTATTGTTTGAGACAAGCAACTATCGCAATAACGGTTATCTCATAACCATCGTGATGAAAAGCAGAAATTTGCATAGATCCTTTTTCTCCCTTGCAATCGGCCACTAGCTTCACCCCAAAGGGTGGTTTTCCAAGCTTGATTCCCCATTCGAATAATCTACCTAATGGCCAATATAAAAAAGGTGGCAAGATATGTATACCCACCCAAAGTATTGGAATCAAGAAATTATCCATTATCGGATTGAAACCAGATATGAAAAAACCAGTATCGTGCAATTCTTTGATTTGGGAAGGGGCGGATCTGATTTCTTCCATCAGCATTGGCGTGCATGGCAACTCACCGTAAGGTTCTCCGAAATTCCATTTTGGTATATTAGTCCAACTCGTTTTTTTCCATTGTGCATTTTCAAGCCATGGTGGATCAAAAGACTTAAACTCTTCCAACATTTCCTTTATTGTAGCATAGGTGTAATTGTATGCGCTCCAATCCATTTTCAATGCCGCATAAACCCTGGCATGGGTTAATGTGCCTAATTTCTGTTTGGCCCAATGGATCATTGCACCCGGAACTCCGGGGTGGAAGCCGCCATCGGTAATGAAAATGAGCTGTTTGTCCTGAATACCTGCTCTGTATTTTCTTAACGTTTCAATTTTTTTGGGAGAGGATAACTGCGTATCGAAATAATCAGTATTGGTCTCAAGGGCAGCTTCAGCCACATGGCTTATATGGCGGACAGAACTTGAAGCTACAACTACCATATCGATTTTGGAAAGAACTTCCAGAAGCATAGCCTTATTAGCCGCATCAGCTCGACAATAGTATATAGCATTGCCTGGATACTGATTCATCAAGATTTCTGCGGTTTCCTTTGCTTTTGTGAGATTGCGACCAGCTATTGTGATTTGAAAATGAGGAACGTGCTGCAGCAGGTAGGAAGCCAGTAGCTTTCCCACATTACCATAACCACCCATGATCAATAGCTTTTTCATACGAGATTCTCCCCTTGTCAATGGAGAATCGAAGGTAGTTTTATCGGTGTAGATGACCTATGATAATCGTCGCCTGAGCCGAAGAGAGAAATCAATGATTGTTTAAAATACTCCTTCTTCCATATGACGAGTATTGAAACACCAAAGTAAAATCAAACCACCATTTTTGGTAATGACGATTGCCATTTATGGTGATATTCCGTAAGTTATATTCCAAAAGGCCTGGTAATTCCTTTGATCTGGCATCAACTAATTCGTAAGACATAAAACAAAACGGATTAGATATCAACTTGGGTAAATTAGTCTGAATAATTATGAAAGGTTCTTGATTGAAGAATGAGTTTCTAACCAAAAAGCAGTAGGATGCAACTTACACCCAGGTAGAGGTTAATGGTTTGAAGAAATATTAAATTAAAACCGTCAGTAAAAAAAACAAGTCGATGAGAGTAGTATTATTAATACTTATTTTAGGATTCAGGAACCCTTCTTTTGCGCAACTCAGGGAGGGTTTTGACCCGGATGAAGCTAAAGCTCTTATCGCTATATGTAACAGCTACACTTTTCTAGACTTATATGGCACAGATACTTTAATAGTACCAAAAGACTATCGGAAAACATTTACATCTGAGGTGATTGGCTTAGACAATATGTTTCAAGTGTACGAAAGTGATAAATTAGGAGTCATCAATTTCAGAGGCTCAACGAACAAAACTTCCAGTTGGGTGGAAAACATGTACTCAGCAATGATACCTGGTGAAGGAGTAGTCAAAATTAATAACAAGGATTGCAACTACAAGTTTGCATCGGACACTGCCGCCGCAGTACATTCCGGCTACGCCTTAGCTGTTATTCTACTCAGTCCAATACTGATTGAACAAATCAATAACCTAAACACTAAAGGCATTTACAACATCATGATCACTGGACATAGTCAGGGTGGAGCTTTAGCACATCTGAGCCGTTCCTATTTAGAAAACTTATCTGAAGATGAGATTTCACCCAAGAATAAATTTAAAACCTACGCCTTTGCTAACCCAATGTGTGGTAATGAAGAGTTTGCTAAAGAATATGAGGTGAAATATTGTAAAATCAATATGAGTTACAGTATAATTAACCCAAGTGATTTAGTGCCTAAAATGCCGATGCATTACCAGGAAGATGGAAAACTATTTGGCACTTTACTTTTCAAAAACTGGGCGTATGGCATAGAAGGTTTTGACGCTCTGAACATAAAAGAACTTGTTCTTCGGACATTTGAACCCGTTTTAACAAGTTACATAAAGTCAAGTAATCAGTTGATCGAAAGGCTGATAGCTACTTCCTATATACAAATTGATATGCCAGGGTATGTTGAAGATATAAATTATTTTCAAACTGGTGCGATCCGAAAATTAGAGCCCTTTTCTAATCCTAAGGTCCCAATAGACACGCTAAAAATGTCGAAGAAAAAGATCGCAAAACTGAAACAGGACGAGGACGGAAATTACTATAATGAAAAAGCTTCTTTTTCTCAGCACAAGCCTTACTATTATTACGTAGCAATTCTTAAGGAGTACTTTTCCATGGATTATAAGGAACTTGACTTACGCTATTTACCGGAAAACTAAGAATGTCTCCCTATCATCAATTGAAAAAAAACTATCTAATGTCCTATCTCCTTCCTTAACTCCATCAGCACAATATTTTCTACATGATATGTTTGCTCTAAGATGTCAGTACTACCAAAGAGCCTAACAATCTACATTTTCTAAATCGCTATCCCAGCAGTGATAATTCTCGTCCTCGAAGAACCTTGGATTCTTAATTCTGCCTTCATTCGTTTCTCTATTCCATTCGATCTCAACCAGATTGTCATTGGTTTTATCAAAAATATCATAGAATGCATTGTAAGGAGTCTCCTCGTTAATGCCAAAATGGATATAACTGCCAATACCAACATTATCGGGATCTATGCTCGTATATCGAACCTCAGCCACAGTATTGTCGGTATTTCTGGACCAGTCAATTTGCAAGAATGGCTTGTCTTGTTCAGGGCCAAAATTAAGTGTCCAGGAACCTTCTGTACGTGTCGCATTCGCGTGTCCGGCATACCACTTATAGTCTGTAAACTCACCCTCCTTGGATAAAAGCATACTCCAATCTACACCATCACTAACTAGTGTACCTCGAAGCTTGGCCTGATGAGCGATTCCTGCAACATCAAAATCGAAGGTCCACTGCCAGGTATTATCTCCAATAAATTCAGGACTTTGAGCAATAGAAGCCTTAAATGCTGCTACAGGAACTATTGTAGCTACCCCAATGAGCGTATTCCAAACCGCGATGCCGATTCTGGCCTGTGCCCAACGAGCACCAGCTTTTGGATCCAGTATTTGACGCCCTCCAGGATCTTCAGGAAACGATTCAAAGTCCATTTCAAACGTGGTGATTGGAGGAATCTCCGGTGCGGGTTCGCTCGGCGTATCAACGCCATCATCGCTACAGGAAGTGCAAATAAGACTGAATGCAATCAGATATGCCAACAGTCGATTCGTTGTAATTAGTCGATTGTTCATCATTTTCTTAGAAGTTAACCTTACTACACAATTTAATAAGAAAACGTCATGGACGTTCTTAAATTGTAGAGATTATGACTTGGGAAAAGTGGATTCATTGAGGCATAAAAAAAGCCAGATCAACGTTATGAACTGGCCAAAGAATAATGAAGCAAATTTGTTAGTTAGGTTGTTAACTCCTTTACTAAAAGAATACTTAAAAAGGTTAGGTCGGTTATTTCCCTCACCAATAAATTAGTTATTTATCGATAGTTCAAATGTAGGCTGAGTTGAAGAAACTTGAAATAGGTACAGGTACCGCATTTGAACTAGGTACAACTACCTAGTTGGTCATATTAAACTTGAATTCATTAAATTTCTCAATCAGAGATAACCACACACAATGATCAACAAGCGTACCTCAATCATTTTCATTCTGCTTACTCTAGCTGTCTTGGGTTTACTTGCTTCTCAACTCTCCAAACTGCAATTTGATTACGAGCTAGAAAATTTTTTTCCTAAAAACGACCCGGATCTCTCCTACTACCAAAAATTCTCAAAGACATTCGGATATGACAACGATTACCTGTTGCTTGGTTTTCAATCCAAAAACGGTGTTTTCAATAAGGAATTCTTAAAAAGTATAGACAGCGGGCTAACTGAAATTGCATCTTCGGAATCTACGGTCCAAGTTTTATCTCCAACCTCCATCAAGTCAATAATAAAAACACCTTTAGGTTTACTACCTGTTCGGCTGCTACACCTCAATGATTCTCTCAAACTCCAAAGGGATAGTTCAAAATTGTATCAACATCCCCTCTATCGGGGAATGTTTATCTCCAAATCTGGCAAGGGACTGAAAGCTATTGTTGTCCACAATCGATTCCTTAGCAAGGAGGCCGCTGATGAATATGTCGAGATGATTATGCAAGTATTTGAAAATCAATCGCCTCGTGTACGAGTGGCAGGAAAGGCAATTGCACAATCCGCCTTTGTTAATGCAGTCAAGGATGATTTTACCAAATTCATTCTTATGGCCATGGTATTGATTTTCTTCCTTCTACTCATTTTTATGAGAGATCTCTTTATGATTACTACATCTCTACTCATTTCGGGCTTGTCTGTTGTAGCAACAATCGGGTTTATAGCACTTATGGGCAAGGAAATTGATATTCTGTCCTCTTTGATCCCAACTATTCTTCTCGTAGTCTCTATGTCAGACATTATTCATCTCTTTTCTCATATTCAAAAACAATATACTGTAACTAACAACCTCCATGAATCTGTTAACCATGCGGTCAGGCAGGTCGGACTGGCTACACTATTAACCTCATTCACAACGGCTGTTGGTTTTTTGACACTTGTTACAATCAATGTAAAACCAATCATAGACCTTGGCATTTACGCAGCCGCTGGAATTGCTTTTGCGTTCATTATTACCTATTTATTATTTCCAGCCATCACTTTCATCGTTAAACCTAGCTTTCGCCAACCCAGTACGCATGATATGATGGAGGTTATGCTCAGAAAAGTTTTTTTGACAGTTGTAAGAAAAACTAAGACCATAACCATGGTGACCCTCTTATTGTTGGTAATTGGTGTTATTGGGCTTCTACGTCTCCAAATAGATGCATATCTCGTAAACGACCTACCAAAAAACAATCTTGTTAAATCTGATTTCATTTATTTTGATAGTGAATTTTCCGGCTCCAAGCCATTTACACTGAGTTTATGGACAAAAGACAGCTCGAGACAGGTTTACAGTAGGGAGGTCATTGAGCAAATAGATAAGATTGAACGACTTGTCAAAGAACAAACCAAAGCGGGAGATTTGTACTCCCCTGCCGCAATGGTCAGATTCGCCAACCAAAGTTTGCATAAGGGTTCACCAGACTATTACAAGCTTCCAGAAACCGAAAAGGAATGGAATAGGGCATTTCGTTGGATTCGTACCACTCACCCTGAAAGACGATCAACAAGAGTGAGTCACAAATTGCAAGCTCAGATTTCGGGGTATTTTCAGGACTTGGGTTCCAGGGATGCCACAATCAAACACAACAACCTTCTGAAGGCTATGACTGGCATTGTCGATCAAGAATTGCTCGGCTACAGACTCACAGGAACAACCTTACTCGTAGACAAAAGTCACGCGCTTCTTTCTACAAACCTGATCAAAGGACTTCTTATTGCCATGTTCATTGTTGCTCTGATAGCTGGTTGGTTGTTCAAATCCTTTCGTATAGTAGTCATCACTTTGATCCCCAACATATTCCCAATTTTAATCGTTTCGGCTATCATGGGTTATTTCGCGATTCCACTCAATTTGAGCACTTCTGTCATATTTGCCATTTCCTTTGGTATCGTGGTAGATGATACCATACATTTTCTCAGCCGGTTCAAACATGAATATGACCGAGAAAAAAATAAAGTCTATGCGATTAAACGGGCCATCTTGGAAACTGGAAGGCCTATTCTAATAACTACCATTGTTTTAACTTCAGGTTTTCTTGTATTCTGCTTTTCCAATTTTAGCGCTTCTTTTTACATGGGGCTTTTTGTGAGTATTTCATTTATTGCTGCACTTTTCGCTGATTTGTATTTACTTCCTTTGCTTTTGCTTTGGTGGCTCCCAAATGACTCTACTAGGATATGAAAATTCGACTATTCTTGCTTATTAGTTTATTTTCATGCGGTGCACAGCAGCAAAACTCTACGCCCAAAATCAATGGTCTTTGTTTGGTTGCTCCGCCCTATGAAATAAAAAGTGAATATTATGACCCAATTGTTGCAGTAAAGGCGAATTGGGTGGCTATAATTCCCTATGCTTTTTGCAGTCCATCTCAGCCGATAGTGAAATTTGATCACCCCAATCAGTGGATTGGGGAAACTACAGACGGAATAAGACAAGCGATTACTTTGGCTCAGCAATCAGGCCTGAAAATAATGCTAAAGCCTCATTTATGGGTCATTGGGCAAGGTTGGGCGGGTGATCTTAATTATGAATCACAGGCAGATTTAGAATTATGGATGGCCAGTTATACCAAATATATTTTGCACTATAGTCAATTAGCCGAAGAGCTAAATATTGAAATGCTTTCAGTAGGAACAGAAGTGCGTCAAATAGCCAAGTCTCACCCATCATTCTGGAGAAATTTAATTTCCCAAGTAAGATCAATCTACCATGGCCCAGTCACCTATTCAGCCAATTGGGACAATTACCAAAATATAAAGTTTTGGGAAGAGCTGAATTATATAGGTGTCGACGCCTACTTTCCTGCCAGTGAATCTAAGACTCCGGAAATAGCCGAACTTGTTTCGGAGAACCTTAAGATAAGGGAACAACTTCAAAAATTTTCCGAAGCCTATCTTAAAAAAGTGCTATTCACGGAATTCGGATTTCAAAGCGTAGATTTTTGCACTTCCGGCCATTGGAAAACTGATGGCATTAATCACAAGGTAAATTTACAGGGACAGGCCAATGCCTATCGGGCACTCTTCGAAACTTATTGGAATGAGGATTGGTTCGCCGGCGGATTCGCATGGAAATGGCATTACAAACACTCCAAGACAGGTGGACAAAACGATTTGAAATTTAGTCCACAAAATAAGTTGGCCGAAAAAATACTCAAAAACCAGTATTCTAAAAACGAAAAAAATTAGTTATACTCTCACTTTTCACAGTTAATTCCATTAGCATAAATATCCTTATTACCCCTTGCATTTTATAAAAAAAATGCAATCTTACAGTAAGTTATTTATCACACCGGAGGATTCTCAATGATGCCGGTTAATCTTTAAACCTAAAATTACAATTATGAAAACTAAATTACTCGCACTCGCTTTAGTAAGTCTATTCGCCGTCAATGGAGCCATGGCACAAGAGCAAGGAGACATGAGAGCTGGCATTGGTGTTGTCATTGGAACAAAAGCCGGTGTTGACGCTGATGGTTCCAAGGCTGGGTTTGGACTATCGCCTTCTTTTGAATATGTATTCGCTGATGCAATCAGTGGTGCTGTTTCTTATGACTGGTATTTCAAATCAACTGTAGGAGGAACTGATATCAACATCGCCTCATTCAACATTGATGGTAGATATTATTTCGTGACAGGTGATACTCAGGTATATGGTCTGGCAGGAATTGGTATAATTAGGAACGAAATTGGCCCACTATCTGATTCAGAAACAGGCCTAAATATTGGAGCAGGTGCCACTTTTGGCCTAAGTGATTCTATGGGAATCAATGGTCAGATAAAATATCAGACACCAGGTGACGGCCAATTGGTTATTGGTGCTGGAGTTGTATTCATGTTCTAGGTCGAATCAAACTCAATTATAATATTGAACCACGCCAATGGCGTGGTTTTTTTTGTACTTTGCAGCAAGTAAACGGTCTTTTTACAAGTAATTCATCATAATTTAAACTATGAAAACGATATTAGTCTCATTAACCTTAATTGTTCTTTTTGCCACTAATGGTGCTCAAGCACAAAACCAGGGAGATATTAGGGTCAATGCCGGATTGATCAATTTATTTTCTCCTTATGGCGGAGATTATAGGATTGGGTTCGGCGTTGGCGGCGAATATTTAATCACCGATGTAATCTCTGTTGCAGCTTCGCATTATCTAACAAACAAAGACAGCAATAAGCTCAACGTATTTAGCGTCGATGGTAGATACTATCTAATGACAGGCACCACACAAGTGTATGGTATTGCCGGCATTAGCTTTATTGGTGGTCGTCGTGGTCTTTCTGAAACAGGACTAGCTGTTGGTGCTGGTGCTATTTTTGTGATGTCAGATCATATAGGCATCAATACTGAACTAAAGTATCAATTTAATAAGCTTTTTGAAGATACACTTGGCCTTCAAGCCAACATTGGCGTTATTTATGAATTTTAGAAATTGCTTATCACTTAGCTAAACCTTACCAATTGACATTATCTTACCAGCCCATTTCTACTACTCCATCCCTCTTGATGGCCTGAGTAGTACCCTTAGGAATTCAAGGACCAGGCTTAGAAGAATCACACCTCCGCAACCAATCAGGTTATACCACAAATAACCAATATCGGTCCGCAAAAAAAGTAAGACTACACAGACCTGTGAGATAATCGCTCCCCAGAAAACGGCTGTTCCCCTTATATACTTAAAAAAGAAGGCTACAAGAAATATACCGAGAATGTTACCGTAGAACAAGGACCCAAGGATATTCACCATTTCTATAAGATTTTCAGACTGATGCGCCATAAAAGCAAAGCAAATTGCCAAAACTCCCCAACCAGCGGTCATCAATTTTGACACCCTTACATACTTCGATTCTGTTGCGTTTTTATCAATAAGGTTTTTATAAAAGTCAATGACAGTTGTGGAAGCTAGCGCATTTAGCTCTCCAGATGTCGAGGACATGGCCGCGGAGAATATCACTGCTATAAGCAGTCCTATGATACCTTGTGGTAGATAGTTGAGGATGAAGGTTAGAAACACATAATCGGAATCTTTGATCTTTATCGAGGGGTCGGTTGAAGCAATCAAATGCTTCATCTCGGTTCTTGAGTCATTGACCTGTTCGGCCGTAAGCTGTAGTTTCTGTTTGGCCTGGTCTTGATCTGCGGCGGATCCCGATTTCAGACTTTCTTTGTATTTGACCGCCGATTCTTTACGTTTTTCGACCCAAAAATCATGGTCTTGTGTAATGATATCAAGATCCTCATTGCCTATTTTTTTCTCCACAACTGCAAGACTTTGCTGATTGAAATGAACTGGCGGTTGGTAGAAAATGTAAAAAACGTAAAGCAGTGCACCTGTAAGCAGAATAAAGAATTGCATAGGAACTTTCATAAGGGCGTTGAACATCAGTCCCATCCTACTTTCTGTTGTATTTTTCCCACCCAGATAGCGTTGCACCTGTGATTGATCTGTACCAAAATAAGACAGCGCTAAAAAAAGGCCGCCCAGAATTCCAGACCATACGGTATATCTTTTTTCAAAATCTAAAGAAAAATCTACCGCATTCAATTTATCCAAACTTCCCGCTATATGAAGAGCTTCAGACAGGGTAACGAACTCTGATAGATAATGAACAATGAAGCCGAAAGCTATTGCCATACCGATTAATATAACCGTCATTTGATGCTTTTGGGTTAGACTTACTGCTTTAGTTCCTCCACTAACTGTGTAAATAATTACCAGAACACCAACTAATAATATGGTCCAGGATAAGCTCCAATCCAAAATGGTAGACAAAATAATAGCTGGTGCATAAATGGTAATACCTGCCGCAAGCCCTCTTTGAATAAGAAATAAAAATGCTCCTAAAAGTCTTGTTTTCTTATCGAATCTCTTCTCAAGATATTCATAGGCAGTATAGACCTTTAGTTTGTAATAAATCGGTATAAAGACCACCGCCACAATAATTAAAGCAATCGGTAGTCCGAAATAGTTTTGAACAAAAGCCATTCCGCTCTCATAACCTTGTCCTGGGGTGGAAATAAAGGTAATGGCACTTGCCTGTGTTGCCATCACAGACAAGCCAATTGTGCCCCATTTCATGCTGCTACCTCCTCGCAAATAACCATCTATGTTATCTGTTCCCAAAGTTTTATATACGCCATAGCCTACGATCAAGCCCAGTGTACCAAATAATACCAATAAGTCTATAGTGCTCATCGAAAAGAGATGCTAAACCAGTACAACAAGAGGATGACTACTGCCAAATTACCAAATACAAACCAGTACATAGTTTTCCAGGTTTTGAAAAAGGGGGGCTTGTCTATAGAGTCCAAATTGAATTTAAATTAGAGGTGAGTATTTATTCTTTTCCAATAGATATCATATTGGTAAAAATTCGATATGCTCCAGGAACTCCAGCAGGTAACTCTCGGAACCAGGAATAACCCGAATAAATGTAATAACCTTCTCCATACTTAGTTACAAGAAGGCCACCATCTCTGGCATCTTCACCTGGATCGTTAGAAGAAAGAATAGCATCATAGTTTTCGTCCCACTCATTGGGAAAATATAGTCCACGCTCTTGTACCCATCCATCAAAATCCGCTGAAGTAATCTTATTTGGTAAATTGAGTATTGGATGATCTGGTTTTAGTATCCTAATTTCTGCTTCTTCTACAGCCACTCTATCTCTTGAAAGCTTGAATGGATAAGGACCGAGGTCCTTGGTTACCAATTGATGTGCGGTATTGTATTGTACGATCATGGTACCCCCATTCTTTACATAAGTCATAAGCTCTTCCTGATAAAATTTCAGTCTCTCATTGGTATTGTATCCCCTGATTCCTACAATCACTGCATCATAAGTCTTCATTTTCTCGGCTGTGATATTACCGTTCGTCAGCTCCGTCACTTTGTATCCAATTTGTTCGAGACTAGCTGGAATTTCGTCACCAGAACCAGCAATATATCCTACATTTGTTCCTCTCTTTTCCAGTTCTACTTTTACAACTTTTGCGCGAGAAACAGGAAATAAGGCCTGGACAGGAATATGGTCATGCTCAATTCTAACCAGGCTATTGTTGTACATTTTTCCATTTATTTGTGCCACAGCTCCAATCTCTCCGCTATGTGCGGTGCTTGGAGGAAACAACTCAAAACTATAGGTTGCTTCTGCACCTTTATCCTGCAAATCAAAGGTATAACTAGCTGGTTCTACTTTCCAGCCAGAAGGAATCTGAAGAGATACATTACCTGTCAGATTTGATTTTCCGGCTAAAACCTGAATGTCAATTTTTTTTGAACCTCCATTGCCAAATACATAAACCTTTTCTGAAATGTTAAGAAAGACAGGAGGCGTGATTTCAAGGGGTCGATAGGACTCACCTTCCACCGGGTCATTCTTTTTATAAATCACAGGAAGTTCGTATTCCAGAAATACTCCCTCGATTTCTACAGTAGCCACCCAAGATATGGCCGAAGCATTTTCGGGGGTACCAATCAAATTCTGATCAGCGACATTATACATACCCAATGTCCCTTCTTCTTTTAGCCAATAAGGATCAGAATAAGCCACTTTATTGTCCAGCACATAATTCATATCCATATTGAAGGGGCGATTGTTTAATAGCTGTTGGCGTATAGTGAAACTCTGATATTCTCCCAACTTGATTGATGCCAATCTCATATCAACATCAGATCTATTGATTGATTCTACACTAAGTAGAACTGAATCACCTGGTGAATATGAAAATTGATCAGCCTTTACCTCCATATACAAACCGGTACATGCCTTGATTAGGTCCTTAATTTCCTGCTGCTTAATATTTTTCCAGTATTGATCTCTAACTTTGCCCAATTCTTTATAGGCCATAATTAAATCACTGACGATAATAGATGGATTGGTGGGGTCATAGTTCATGATTGCATTGTCTACATGATAACCAACCTTCTCACCACCTTTCACCCGTTTCCAACTTGTATCAATGCCGGCAAACATATCCTTACTTTCTTCTCCAGCGGTATGTTCGAAGTATTCTATCTGAGTACCTCGACTACCAGTAGAGCCAAAACCTTGGCTTTTATGCATGCTTCGGCTTAGTGAGGCAATTTCAGAATAAGATTTTCCAAGTAGCGGATTATAGGCACCCAGGTCCAACGTCATCAATGAAGCCGTATCCATCTCTTGCCCCGATCTCTGGTAAAAGAAGGGATGCGTATTAAACAGCAGTCGTTTGGGCTGCCAGGTTCCATGCTGACTCACAGATTCAGGGTATTTTTTCTTATCTCCTGATAGTTCAAAGGCCTCTTTAGCTAGAATTGCAGATGCCGTATGATGGCCATGTCCTCCCAAACCAGTTCCAGGAAACCTTGTAATGATTACGTCAGGTCTGTGCTTTCTATATACCCGTACAAAATCGGATAACACCTGATCTTTGTTCCAAATATTAAAAGTCTCTTCAGGATTTTTAGAATATCCAAAGTCATTGGCACGACTAAAATATTGACGACCTCCATCAGTCCGTCGTGCTGCCAAAAGCTCCTGTGTTCTAATCAACCCTAACAATTCGCGAATTTCAGAGCCTATTAGGTTTTGGCCTCCATCTCCTCTGGTGGCTGAAAGATACGCGGTATTAAACTTCTTTTCATTGGCCATATAGGCGATTACCCTGGTATTCTCGTCGTCAGGGTGGGCAGCAACATACAGCACGGATCCTAACACATTGAGCTTCTGTAGCATCAGTTGAATTTCCGCAGCGTTTGGCTTTTTAGGTTTTTGTGCTTGTAATGATGAAAAGAAAGAAACGGCTAGTATTAACGTAAGCAGTCGGAGTGGTCGCATAAGTAAATCAATTTTCTGACAATAATAGTTGGCTATGAACTAAGAAAAAAACAATAAGTGCTAAACGGTTAATTTGATTTCAAGTTATTTATCCTATGAAACACAAGAGGCCCACCCAATGGGCGGACCTCTATCCTACTTTAACCTAAACTTAAATATTGTTACCCTCTTCTTCTGGATCTTTTCTTGCGTCTCTGCTTAGGGTCTATTTCTACCTCTTCAGATACTCCGTCTTGAGTAATGGTGACAAGATTGTCACAAGTGCCATCTCCATAGTCAATCACTTTTTCGCTCTCTCCTTCGATATTGATAGATAATATCCCGGAAACCGGTGCAAAAAATCCCTCTTCTCTACAAGTACTCAACGAAAGTATTGGGGTAGCTTCATCAACTACATTATCATAGGTCAACCCATCTCTGTTGATTCCATTGGCAGAACCGTAGCGAGCCACCTGAGTTTTTTCACCGTCTTCATCAAATGATGCTATTCTGGTACGAGTAGATTCTCTGGTTGCTATCTGACCATCAGGAAAAGTCATTTTACCCCCGGTGAGGGTTGCATTGTATTCTTTTTCAGTATCGGTCCCAGACACGTAGGTCATTATTCTTATGCCTTCTATTTGAATTGTGTCTACCGAGAAATCTTCTAAAGTGATGGTTCTTTTAAATCCCGGCACGTCTCTTTCTCCTTCATGTACGATGATAATTTTACCAGTCCTAACTCTGCCATCACGTCCTATGCATCCTTCATCTCCAAAGTCGATGGTTTTAGTGCTGGTAGCTTCATCCTCAGTAATCTCAGCACAGTCACCAAACCGCTTTCCTCCTCCGAAAAGTATTCTTCCCCCTGAGTTGCCAAATGAACTAGTTGCATAATCAGCTACCTCATCAATATCTTCCATTAATTCTGTGGAAGTGGACTCCAAACTAGCATCTTCTATCGCGATGTCGATAGCGTCTGTATCAGAAAGATTCTCTACATCTTCCGAGCATGAATAGAAAGTAAAAGCAGCAGCAGTGATCAGTAATCCAAATATATTTTTCATGATTTAAACATTTAATGGTTGTCTTTTTCAAATTTGTTTGGCTCTTTGACTGCTGGCATAGCAAATGGTTTAATCTGATCTTAGATTTTTTTAAAAAAAAATTCTAATCAGTCTAAAAAGCTTATGTTTGATAGAAATAAGCAGGTATGAAAAGAAAAACTTTACTCGCAGCGATTGCCTTTTTTATAACAAATGTTAGCTCAGGTCAGGTTACTCTGGACTACTACCTCCCATCCAACTCAAATTTCAATCAAGAAATTCCTACGCCAAAAGCGGTAATTGGACATGAGGTAGGAGAATGGCATGTAAGCCATGATAAATTGGTACAATACATGTATGCCCTGGCCGAAGCCTCGGATAGGGTGGAAATAGAAGAGTATGCCCGAAGCCATGAAAACCGCCCATTACTAACGCTCCAAATTTCTTCAGCTGAGAACATCCTAAACCTCGAACAAATGCGAGCTGAGCATCTCAAACTATCAGACAACAAACAGTCCTCAGATATGGATCTGACAGACCTGCCACTTGTAGTATACTTAGGTTATAGCATACATGGCAATGAACCAAGTGGAAGTAATGCAGCTCTATTGGTTGCTTATTACTTGGCAGCCGCCGAAAACAATGAAGTAAAGCAGTGGCTGGATAATACAATTATTGTACTTGACCCAAGCTACAACCCTGATGGTCTAAATCGATTTGCCACGTGGGTGAATAGCAGAAGAAGTAAAAATTTAGTCTCGGATCCCAACAACACAGAACAGAATGAACCTTGGCCAAGAGCCAGGACCAACCATTATTGGTTTGACCTAAACAGGGATTGGCTTCCGTTACAAAACCCAGAGTCCCAGGGTCGTATTGCCAATTATCACAAATGGAAACCCAATGTACTAACCGATCATCATGAGATGGGAACAAATGGCACCTATTTTTTTCAGCCTGGTATCCCAAGTAGAAACAATCCATTAACCCCTAAAAACAATTTTGAACTTACAAAAAGAATAGCCGTCTATCATACCATGGCCTTAGATGAAATAGGGTCACTATATTATACCGAAGAGTCGTTTGACGACTTTTACATAGGTAAAGGGTCCAGCTATCCTGATGTGAATGGATGCGTCGGCATTCTCTTTGAGCAAGCAAGTTCGCGCAGTCATGCTCAAAATAGCTCTAATGGTATATTGACCTTTCCATTTGCAATAAGAAACCATTTTACTACTTCTCTTTCTACCTTGGATGCCTCCAATGAGATGAGAGTTGAACTACTAGAGCATCAAAGGCAGTTTTATGCTAATATTCCTTCCAATGCCGATAATGCGTCAATCAAGGCCTATTTATTCAATTCTCCAGATGACTTTTCAAAACTCCGTGCTTTTTTGACATTACTTAAATCACATCAAATTGAGGTTTACAAACTAGGCAAAAATTTCGATGAGTTTGATAAAACAGATTCATTCATTATTCCAATGAAACAAAATCAGTATAGAATGATTCAGGCAATATTCGAAACCAGAACACAGTTTCGCGATAGTCTGTTTTACGATGTGTCAGCATGGACTTTGCCTTTAGCTTTTGATATAAAATATACTGAAGTTAAAAACAAGGCTTTCGACCTAGCTCTAATTGGCCAACAAGTGGAATCAAATGACCTATTTCAAGTAAACACAGGATTTGAGCCAAGCACATACGCCTATGCTTTTCATTGGCAAGATTCTCAAAGCCCGGCGTTGTTATATGATGTTCAGCGGTTAGGAATTAGAGCAAAAGCTACTACTGAACCTTGGACGAGTAAAGGGGGTGAACTGTTTGAAAGAGGTTCTATCCTGATCCCCGTCCAAAATCAAAAATTATCAGATTCAGAAATTTACCAAAGCCTCCTCAGGTTAGGCAACAAACACCGTATTGGTATATCAAATTTGGAGTCCGGAAATGGGTCTAGTTATCAGCTAGGTAGTCCAAAGTTCAAGTCCTTGACTCAGCCGAAACCTATCTTGATCGTTGGAAGTGGTGTAAACGCGTACGAAGCCGGTGAGGTATGGCATTTGCTTGACCAGCGGATTGGTGTTGCTCTGCCTATGATTACGCAAGAGAAATTCAATACTATTGACCTATCTAAATACAATACACTGATTATGGTCGGTGGTTCGTATGGTACACTTGCTCAGGCCAAGATCAAGACATGGGTACAACAAGGAGGGAAAATAATTGCGACCAAATCGGCTGGCAAATGGGCCTCTGATGCAGGATTATCTAAAGTTAAATACCAGAAGATAGAGAAGGATTCTACAAGAAAGTTTCTGCCATACAATGAAAGAGAAAGAATCAATGGTGCTCAGAAAATCGGTGGTGCTATATTTCAAACGCAACTGGATCTCACTCACCCCTTGTGCTTTGGCTTTCAAGATGATTTATTACCAATTTTCAAAAGAGGGCTGCAATTAATGGAACTGGCTAAAAACCCCTACTCGCAGCCCATACACTATACAGCGAGTCCCCTGCTTGCAGGTTATATCTCTGACGAAAACCTTGAAAAAATACCTAATACACCGGCTGTTGGACTTTCTGCCTTCGGTAAGGGTCTTATTATTTCAATGACGGACAATCCCAACTTCAGAGGATATTGGTATGGAACCAATAGACTCTTTTTGAATGCACTTTTTTTTGGAGGGATCATAGAGTTAGGCTCTGCAAGGTAAATAATGTGATTAAATTACGACATTCATAATTAGTCTGGTATAATTTAAAAAATATCTAATAATTCAATCAATCGATTGCAAATGCGCATTGTCTTTTCTCATTTCAATGATATTTTAATACAAATTCATATCTTTGCCAGCCTAAATAATCACAATTATTTTCAATCAGAAGTTTTGAGAGTTACCACGGCTTCCGATCACTAAAACACACTAAGAAATGAAATTCAAATCAGGGGTTCTCACTGGGGACGAAGTAACAGAATTGTTGAACTATGCGAATGAGAATCAATTCGCTCTACCCGCTGCCAACGTTATCGGTAGCAGTTCAATCAACGCCGTAATTGAAACAGCAGCAGAACTGAATTCGCCGGTAATGGTTCAGTTTTCAAATGGAGGTGCGGCTTTCAATGCTGGAAAGGGACTATCCAATGATGGACAAAAGGCTGCGATAGCAGGAGCTGTAGCGGGTGCCCATCACGTGCATATGATGGCTGAAGCCTATGGAGTACCTGTAATATTGAACACTGACCATTGCGCAAAAAAATTATTACCATGGATCGACGGCATGTTGGACGCCGGAGAAGAATTCTTTGCTAGAACTGGTAAATCTCTTTTTTCTTCTCATATGATTGATCTTTCAGAAGAGCCTATTGAAGAGAATATTGAAATCTGCAAGGGGTATCTGGAAAGAATGTCCAAAATGGGCATGACACTTGAAATTGAATTAGGAATTACCGGTGGAGAAGAAGATGGTGTTGATAATTCAGATGTAGATGAATCAAGGTTATACACGCAACCTGAAGAAGTAGCCTACGCGTACGAAGAGTTGGGTAAAATAAGTGACAAATTCACCATTGCTGCTGCTTTTGGTAATGTACATGGTGTATATAAGCCAGGTAATGTAAAGTTGACGCCGAAGATTTTGAAAAATTCTCAAGATTATATTCAAGAAAAATATGGTACTGGCCACAATCCCGTAAACTTTGTTTTTCACGGTGGCTCCGGATCTACACGAGAAGAAATTCGAGAAGCTATTTCGTATGGCGCCATTAAAATGAACATCGATACTGATTTGCAGTGGGCTTATTGGGACGGCATTAGAAACTACTACGCTGACAAAAAAGATTACCTACAAGGACAAATTGGCAATCCTGAAGGCGATGATAGTCCAAATAAGAAGTTCTACGATCCGAGGGTTTGGACTAGAGAAGCTGAAAAATCTTTCGTTGCCCGACTTAAAGATGCTTTCGAAGATCTAAACAATATTAATAGAAACGCTTAGTCAGAGACTGATTTTGTAAATACTAAAAAAAGAACCGTCATTGGCGGTTCTTTTTTTGTTTGTCAAATAATATTTCTTGATTAGAATCATTTTGAACCTTGCTCAATAAATGACATTTTTGTCGCTCTTTTAAATGACATTACAAACCCAAACAATAGAATAGTGAAAAACATCTCAGTCATAGGATCAGGCACCATGGGCAACGGTATTGCTCATGTATTTGCGCAAACAGGATATCAGGTAAACCTCATCGACATCTCTCAAGATGCGCTCAATAAAGCCATTGCTACTATTGGCAAAAATCTGGACAGGCTGATCAAAAAAGAAAAAATCACCGAAGAAGACAAAACCGGAACCTTAAGCAATATCACCACATTTACAGATCTAGCCACAGGAGTAGAACAAGCCGATTTGGTTGTAGAAGCAGCTACTGAAAATATGGCTATCAAACTTGATCTATTCAGGCAAATAGACGAACACACAAAAGAATCCTGCATTCTTGCATCCAACACTTCTTCTATTTCAATTACCAAAATTGGCTCGGCAACAAATAGAAAGGACAAAGTGATTGGTATGCATTTCATGAACCCGGTCCCTGTGATGAAATTGGTAGAGGTCATTCGAGGATATAGCACCAGCAACGAAACGACTGACGTTATCATGGAACTCTCAAAGAAACTGGGCAAGGTACCGGTAGAGGTCAATGACTACCCTGGCTTCGTAGCAAACAGGATACTGATGCCAATGATCAATGAGGCCATTTACTCACTATATGAGAATGTGGCCGGTGTTGAAGAAATAGATACAGTCATGAAACTAGGCATGGCTCACCCCATGGGACCTTTGCAGTTAGCTGATTTCATTGGATTAGATATTTGTTTGTCGATTCTTAAAGTACTGCATGAAGGGTTCGGAAATCCAAAATATGCTCCCTGTCCATTGCTGGTAAACATGGTTGAAGCCGGAGTATTGGGAGCAAAATCAGGCGAAGGGTTTTATAAATATGAAGCAGGCTCTAAGGAACTAGTCGTTTCTAAGCAATTTCAGAAATAAATGGCGAAAGCAAGAAAAAGAAAAACATCTGGAAATAAGGGCAAGGATGGCGGATCAAATACCACCGCCATCTTCGTGATAGCTGCAATCATAGCCATGTTGGTTATATATCAGGTGAATGAAAACCCCAATTGGAGTAATGATCTGAAAAAGATCACTTCTACACAAAACACCTCAGCCCCTAAACAAGAAAAGAAAAAAGAAACCCCGGTCGCAACACCGAGAACGGAGGATGTTAAAGAGAAAAAAAACACTTCATCGGGCGAAAGAAAAAAATCAGAAAAAAGTGCGATAAATACTCAGGATGGAGCGGTTGAAACCACCAAAACAAATGAAAATTTACCTGTGTACAATGAAGACGATAACTACTACTATTCTTCCAGTTTTGACTTCTACTGGCCTGCATATACACAGAATGATGCAATCGTCGAGCACTCCTACTACACGCTTCGGTACAATGAAAAAACAGAACAAGCCGACTGGGTGGCATATAAATTGAAGAAAATGAATTTGGAAAAATCCAAATTCAAACGCAAAGATGATTTCCGAACCGACCCTGAAGTAAAGACCAAATCAGCAACGTTAGATGATTACAAAGGCTCCGGTTATGATCGAGGTCATTTAGCTCCAGCTGCTGATTTTGGCTGGACCAAGGAAGGAATGAGCGAGTCATTCTATATGAGTAATATGAGTCCGCAGCATCCAGACTTCAATCGTGGAATCTGGAGTCAACTTGAAAAGAAGGTCAGGAATTGGGCTAAAAACAACAACGAAATTTATGTAGTCACAGGTCCTTTGTTTAAGGGCAAAAGTGATAAGATCGGCAAAAACAAAGTATTGGTACCGAGCCAGTATTACAAAGTCATTCTAGAGCTAAATGGAAAAGAAGTAAAAGGCATTGGTTTTATTCTAAATAATGAGAAATCTTCAAAACCTCTTGACACATATGCGATGAGTATAGATGAGGTTGAAAAGGCCACCGGCCTCGATTTCTTTCCTTCTATCCCAGATCCATTAGAAAACAAAATAGAACAGACTTACAACTACTCCCTTTGGGAATAAGGAACAAACCGTTGAGCCTAAAAAAGAAGCCCCTTTAAGGTTACATCCAAAATGAAGGGTTTGGAAGACTATCAAAAAATGACCAGCTTTAACTAAACCAGACTAAATTTATATTAGTTACATTGGAGAGTTGTCGCTATCATATATTGCTCGCATTTTTTCTGATTTGCCATATACATAAGGTATATTGTCAAAATGATTCAACGGCGGTCCTTGATCTACGATCACACAATTTTCTATCCACTCATGCCCAATTGTCCGGTTCTTGGGAATTTTATTATGATCAACTATTATCACCAGAACGGCTAACATCGACTCAGCCAAACGACTATATCTATGTACCAGGTTCATGGCATAGGGACCAGGAATACGCACTACTCGGCAAAGCCACTTATCGCAGAAAAGTCATTATTCCGAAAGATAAAGGTGCGTTAATGCTATATATCCCGATGATTAATTCGGCATCGAAAGTGTGGATCAATGGAGAGTTTAGATCCTCATCAGGCACTCTGAGCGGAGACACAGAGAATTACAAGGCAGAGTTAACCAACAATTTTGTGCCTCTTCCTGATAATACAGATACATTGGACATCGTGATACAAGTTGCCAATTATTCCTATTTCAGTTCGGGTCTTGTGAGTACCCCCTTTATTGGAAAATCCGCAGCTCTTTTGAAAGAAAAGAATTTGCGCAATGGGATAGAAAATGTATTCGCCGGCAGCCTTATAGCTATGTTTATTTATCAATTCCTTCTTTTCTTTTTGTACAACAGGGGAAAACCAAACTTGTGGCTGGCCTTGATTTGCCTTGTAGTAGCAATAAGGAGTATG
This sequence comes from Reichenbachiella sp., assembly GCF_039944555.1. Taxonomy (GTDB): domain Bacteria; phylum Bacteroidota; class Bacteroidia; order Cytophagales; family Cyclobacteriaceae; genus Reichenbachiella. The sequence goes on from NZ_JBDUYN010000006.1 coordinate 356,420, forward strand.
ACGCTAAACGGGGGGTCATTTCTTCTACCAAATCTCTTTCCTGACGTTTCATTTGAAACATGGAAAAAGCTAGAGTTCGGTGGTGTATACATTGCTGTGGCCTTGTTTCCATTATATGTGCATCATTTGTTCGAATCATCCTCTTCCAAACTTGTAGTCAGAATTTTTCTCATCACCGCGGCTGTACTTGTTACCTGTGTAATTTTTACTAAACAACATGTTTACGGACAACTATTAGACGTTTGTCATGTTGCTTTGGTGCTTACTTTCATCTACGCCATAGTCACCATTGTTCGGGCCTGGATCAAAAAGAGAAGTCACGACTCCAAATACATCTTCTTTGGTGTTATTGCTTCCTTCCCATTTATTTTGCTTGAAATACTTAAAAACACTGCTCTGGTAAACTTCGATATCAAATTCGGATACCTGGTTGAGTTGGGCTTGCTCGTTTTTTTAATTTTTCAGGTCTACATGCTGGCCCGACACTACGCCAATTCTTATAAAAGCCTTGAGGTGATCAACAGAGAACTTGAAGTTGAAATAACAGAACGAACCCATGAACTGGTTGATTCCAACAAGATCAAAGACCGCCTGTTATCTATCATCTCACATGACGTAAAAAGTCCGTTAAACAATTTACGTGGACTCATTTCACTTCACGAATCTACCAATCTTTCTCAGCATGAATTCAATCAATTCATCAAACAAATTGACAGTAACCTAAGCAGCACAAATAGCATGGTGGAAAATATTCTGTTTTGGACCGCTCGACAGCGAAAGGGTGAGAAGGTCAAAATTGAAAAATTTGACCTTAAAGAATTAGTGGAAAATAATATCAATCAGGCCCAAAACATAGCTGCCAGTAAATCGATTATTGTAAATCACAACCTTAGCCAGCCACTACATATTCAGAGCGACTATGGAATCATAAATTTGGTGGTGAGAAATTTAGTGGCCAACGCGATCAAATTTTCTCATAATGGTGGAAAAATAGAAATCAAAGTAGAACAAGCACCGGATCATATCATTCTTGCAGTAACAGATCAAGGCATAGGTATGTCAAAAGAACAAATCAATAAGCTTTTCAATACGGACCGTGCAACCAGCACCAAAGGAACCGCTGCCGAGCAGGGTACTGGATTAGGACTCAATCTGGCAAGAGATTACCTCCAAGAAATTGACGGAAAATTGAAAATTCATAGTGCCGAAGGAAAGGGCAGCTCTTTTGAGGTTACTCTTCGGACAAAGTATTAGGACTATTACTTGCAGTACTTTCTCTGTGCGACTTCTGCTTCTTTCACCCCAAGGTCTTTAGCAGATTTAAAGTCTGAACAGGCAGATTTTTTTCTGTCACCTTGCATTTTAATGGCTCCACGGTACAGATATGCTTCTCCCAACTCACGATCAAGATTGATGGCATTGTTATAAGAGGTGAGTGCCTCCGAAAAAAGACCCAATTGATGTTGTGCCCGCCCCAACCAGAAGTGAGCACTAGGAAGGTTGTCGTTCAATTTGACCGCCGATTCGCCATAATACTTGGCTTTATCAAATTTATGATCCCTATAATAGAATTTTGACAGACTTAGCAGCGCAGAGGTGTTCTTTTTATCAATATCCAAAACCGCAGTGAAATCATCGAATGCTTTTTGGAACTTTCCTAATTCTTCATAAGATCTGCCCCGATTGTATAATGATTTGACGTGAGAAGGATGCAGCTTTATGTATTCGTCATAAGCCTTTATTGCTTCCGAAAAATTTCCTTCGCTATAAAGATCATCTCCTTTTGTCCTTTCTTCATTGTCGCATGCAAACAGCATTACGCCCAATATCCACACCATCAAATGTCTCATTACATATTTTTTCCGCAAACTTAAGGCGAATCCTTAAATTAAAGAGAATAATCTCATCAATTTGCTGGAATAATTGACGCCTTAATCGAAATTACTTGAACAGGATCAATTGGATCATTAGAATAGATAGTAATGGATTTATTTTGATTACCCTTTCTATCGGTTGCATCAAAGATGGCCTTAAGTGTTTGTGATCTACCAGGTTTGATGTCATATTTAGCAAGTTCCGACACAAAACACGCACAGTTTGATTTTACCTTTCTGATGTTAAGACTCGACTTGCCATGATTGGTCAGTACAAATTCTGCTACGGTTCTTGATCCCGCCTTGACTTGGCCTAAATCCTGCAATCTGTCTGTTATTGCTAACTTAGGGGCTTTGGCCAGTTCCTCTCCAGAGATGGGAGGGAAATATTCACTAATCGTGGCAAGCACATTTATCTTTTTCTGTGCAGCGCTCTCCTCATTGGTGTAAAATTGAATACCGTGATTGTTATAGCCCAGGTTGTCATCGTGGATAGGGTCATAGGAAATCGTTACCCTTCCAACCTGCTTTGGTGGCAGTTCCAGATTTGAAAAAGTCAATTTGATAAAGTCGGGAGCATCATATTTCCCGGTTAAAGTCAATGTATCAGCGCTATCGTTATACACATCAAAAGATTTTTCCACCTTCTTTTCAGTTGTAATTCTACCCATATTTACTGACCGATTCTTAAATCTTGTATTGCCTATTTTAACAGTCATCTGCTCCTCTAGCGACTTGACTTTGGGTATCACCTTCCCTTTTATATAGGCTTGTACAACTGCTGGATCACCATTTGTAGTAATAGTTAATGATTTTCTAAAACTGCCAGGACGATTTTTTGGATTATACTGAACCTTAACAAATCCTTGCATGCCCGGCATAACTGGTTCTTTTGACCAACCCGGCGTCGTGCATCCGCAAGAAGCCTTCACATTAGAAATTATCAAAGGTGCTGTACCGGTATTTTTAAATTCAAATTCATAAATAGCTGGTCCCGCCTCCTCCTTAATCTCTCCAAAATCATAGTCGCTGATCAAGAACTCCAGTCTGCCCTTTTCCTGTGCAAAAAGCCCATAAGATATGAAAATAAAAAGGACCGAAAATGTTGATTTAATAAAATTTGACATGATAATATATGAATTGCTCATTGCAAATAAACAATAATGCCTGAACGTAACAAAGGGAAATAAATTTATTAATTTGCGCAAAAAATTAACTATGGCTAGAGTATTAACAGGAATTCAGAGTTCGGGAAGGCCACACTTAGGCAATTTATTAGGTGCCATTTTGCCAGCCATTCAGCTAACAGAAAATGAAAAGCAAGAGTCCCTCCTTTTTATTGCAGACCTGCACTCTTTTACTACCATAAAAGACCCTGAAGTAAGAAAAGAAAACACCAAGTCAATAGCGGCTGCATGGCTAGCGTGTGGGCTGGATACTTCCAAATCGATATTCTATCGACAGTCCAAAATTCCTGAGGTGTGTGAATTAACGTGGTTTCTGAACTGCGTAACACCTTACCCGATGCTAGCCAATGCACACTCTTTTAAGGACAAAGCCGACCGGCTGTCTGATGTGAATGCCGGTCTATTTGACTATCCCGTTCTCATGGCTGCAGATATCATATTGTATGATGCCAACATTGTACCCGTAGGTAAGGATCAAAGACAGCATATTGAAATGACCAGAGATATTGCCAAGACCTTCAATCATCAGTTTGGAGAGGTTTTCGTTATTCCCGAGGCCAGAATAGATGATGAAGTAATGACTATACCGGGTACAGATGGGCAAAAAATGAGCAAGTCTTATGGTAACATTATTGATGTATTTTTACCTGAAAAACAGTTAAAGAAGAATGTCATGTCTATTTTGACTGACAGTACACCGATGGAGGAGCCAAAAGACCCTGATGTGTGTAATGTGTATAACATATATAAGACGGTTGCAAATGATGAGCAAAAAATTGAGATGCGTAACAACTACCGGGGTGGTAATTATGGCTATGGCCATGCGAAAACCGCATTATTCGAACTAATACTCGATAAGTTCAAAGAAGAACGAAGAATGTTTAATCATTTTATGGAAAATGAACCAGCCATAGAGCAGCATTTACAAGAAGGAGAAGAAAAAGCAAGGGCCATTGCCCACAAAGTACTGAGCAGAGTAAAAAACACGATTGGATTCTAATCATTATGGAAGAAAGTATAAAAAAGACAATTGATATCTGGTTATCCAGTAACATAGAGGATACTGACAAATCTGCACTAAAAGAATTGCTAGCTGATAGTAATGAAGCAGAGCTCATCGATTCATTCTATAAAGAGTTAGAATTTGGAACGGGCGGAATGCGTGGCATCATGGGACTGGGCAGCAATCGTATGAATAAATATACGGTTGGTAGTGCCACTCAAGGATTGGCTAACTATATCAATGCTCAGTATCCAAATGAAGAGCCTTCAGTTGCAATTGCTCATGATAGCAGAAATAACAGCAGCTTTTTTGCACAAATTGTAGCTGACATATTCTCAGCAAATGGCATCAAAGTCTATCTTTTTAATGAACTGAGACCTACACCAGAACTTTCTTTCGCGATCAGAGAATTAGGCTGTAAAAGTGGGATTGTAGTGACCGCCTCTCACAATCCGAAGGAGTACAACGGCTACAAAGTTTATTGGGAGGATGGAGCGCAAATCATCGCTCCTCATGACACTGAAATAATAAAAGAGGTTAGAAAGATTGATAGTTTTGACCAAATTAAATTTAAGGCGAATTCTGACCTGATCAAAGAGATAGGTAATGACATCGATAACAAATATCTCGATGCCGTATCTAACCTTAGTCTGTCCCCTGAGTCCATTAAAAATCAGTCGGATCTGTCCATAGTATTTTCCCCTATACATGGAACTGGAATTACTTTAGTTCCGCAAGCCTTAGAAAGGTTTGGGTTCACTAACGTGACGATCATTGAGGAGCAGGCAACCCCTGATGGCAATTTCCCAACGGTGATATATCCTAATCCAGAAGAAAAAGAAGCGCTGACTTTAGCATTGGATAAAGCAAAGCAAATAGGTGCTGAGCTAGTAATGGCTACAGATCCAGATGCAGACCGCGTTGGCATAGCTATCAAAAAAGACAACGGGGATTTTGAACTACTCAATGGTAATCAAACGGGAGCCCTACTTATTTACTATCTATGTCTTAAATGGAAAGAAAATGGCAAACTCGATGGCAAACAATATGTAGTAAAAACTGTAGTAACCACAGAGTTAATCAAAGATATCGCCTCCTACTTCGGTATTGAATGCTTTGATACACTCACAGGTTTCAAGCATATCGCCGGACTGATCAAAGAGCTTGAGGGTCAAAAGACATTTATTGGAGGAGGAGAAGAAAGCTATGGCTACCTGATTGGAGATTTTGTAAGAGATAAGGATGCTGTTTCCTCATGCGCAATGATCGCAGAAATGGCTGCTTGGGCTAAAGATAATGACAAATCCCTTGAAGAATTATTGGAAGAGATATATTCACAATTTGGCATGTACCAGGAGGATTTGATTTCGCTAACAAAGAAAGGGAAATCAGGAGCCGAAGAAATTCAGGAGATGATGCGTCAGTTTCGGTCCAATACGCCATCAACACTTGTAGGTTCAGAGATTGAATGGTTGATTGACTACGAAACTTCCACTGCACGTAATCTGCTTACGGGTCAAGAGGATAAAATCGACTTCCCAAAATCTAATGTACTGCAATTTATCACGAAAGATGGATCTAAGATTTCTATGCGGCCTTCTGGCACGGAGCCTAAGATTAAATTCTACATTAGCGTAAGATCAGATTCAGATGCTGAACAAAGTTTTGAGAAGGAAAAACTTACCCTCCAATATAAAATCGCTAAAATTAAAGAAGAACTTGATTTAACATAAGCAACCAGCTCATTTTCTGATATTTATGATAAAAGTAAAATTTAGCCGTCATGAATATTCACGAAAAAAAATGTTTTGAATATATTGCAATGAATTAGTGTAATATAGAATTGAAATAAGAATGTAGATAAGAAAGCTATTTAAGCTATCTTTATTCATCGAAAAAGTGATTAAAATATTCTGAATATATTTATATTTCAATTCTAATAATTTTACCACCTGAACATAAAATAATTCAAATATGGTAGTGCCCTTTTTGCTCATCATTGTCGGTTTCGTTATGCTAATCAAGGGAGCCGATTTTTTAGTGAATGGAGCTTCCTCTCTTGCCAAAAGATACAACGTTTCTGACATTGCAATTGGGCTTACCGTAGTCGCGATGGGCACATCTGCTCCCGAATTAGTGGTTAATATCATTTCAGGGGCTTCAGGTGAAAATGATGACATTGTATTTGGCAATATTATTGGATCGAACATATTCAATATGTTTCTGATTCTGGGTATCGCAGCTGTTATATATCCGTTAACTGTTCAGAAGAATGCACTTTGGAAAGAGGTACCCTACTCGCTGTTTGCCACAGTTGTACTTTTTCTTCTTGTAAACGATCAGTTAATTTTTAGTGCCGAAGAAAACGCACTGAGCCTAATCGATGGTTTTATTCTTTTAGGCATGTTTGTAGCCTTTTTGGTTTATGTCTTCCAAAACATGAGGCGTACCGGAGATCTTGGAGGTGACATGGATGAGATCGAAATGTATGGCAGTCTTAAGACCACGCTAATGATCGTTTTTGGTATAGCCGGATTGGCAATTGGCGGTCAGGTTATTGTGGACAATGCCATAACCATCGCCGAACACTTTAAAATTAGCCAAAAGGTAATTGGCTTGACCATTCTTGCAGCCGGCACCTCGTTGCCTGAGTTAGCGACTACAGCTGTAGCAGCATTTCATAAAAAATCTGACCTTGCAGTTGGTAATATTGTTGGTTCAAATATTTTCAACCTTCTACTGGTTTTGGGAGCCACTGCTACGCTCAACGCACCGATTATTTATGATATTGATCTCAATTTGGATCTATATATCGTAATGATAGGTACACTCATGTTGTTCATCTTCATGTTCACTTTGCAGAAGTATAAATTGGACCGGGCCGAAGGAGCACTTTACCTGGTAGGTTTTGTAGCCTACTGCGTCTTCTTGTACATCAATCGTCTGTAATACGACAAACCCTCACACCTACTGATTTGTAGTTAACAGTTGTTAACACCTTTTAACGATCCGTTAACGGCGTGATGTTTGTATATGAAATATTTTGCATTTGCATTTCTGCAAAGCAACCTTTTATTATCAGCAAGCATTGAATAACCAGGGATATATCTTAAATCATAATCAAATTTTGGACGACAGTCAATTGACCGACTTGTGCAAGGCCAAAGATGAATTGGCTCAGAAGGCGTTGTATGATAAGTACGCGAATAAAATGATGCGCACTTGCCTCAGATATCTAAATGACGAAATGGAGGCTGAAGATGCCATGATTGATGGATTTATGAAGGTGTTTTCTAAAATTGAAACTTTTGAATTTAGAGGAAAAGGTAGTCTTGAAGGGTGGATCAAACGAATCATGGTAAATGAGTCTTTGATGCTTATAAGAAAAAGGAAAATGGATCAAGTAGAATTGGATAAAGTCCATAATCTTTCGTCAAATCATGCCACTGTAGAGTCTGAGTTGATGGAAGAAACAATAGTCAATGTTATTCAGAAGCTACCCAATGGATACAGAACAGTATTCAATATGTATGTAATAGAAGGATACTCACACAAAGAAATAGGAGAAAAATTAAATATCAGCGAAAATACTTCGAAGTCCCAGCTGAGCAAGGCCAGAGCTTCTCTGTCTAAATCACTAACACAAATAGGTGCGCTATGAAAGTCAACGGAAATCATAATGCCAAAGCGGCTATAAACAAATCTACCACAGACCTACTAAGTAAAAAGGCTGTGGAGGTTGTAGAGGACATACCTGTAAAGGACTTTGATCCTAGTAAGACGTGGGAAAAACTCTCTAGCCGATTGGGTCAAATTGACAAACGCTTTGTCACATGGGGTCTTGCTATGGCTGCTTCATTTTCGCTTCTTGTGGCTGCCAATGTTGATGTGTTCCTATGGAACTCACTGGATGAGCAGCCGATTAAAAAAAATGTGGTAGTAACAAAAGAAGACCATAACGAAGAAATAGCTCATTTGATAAGCAACCCAACAGTGTTAACAGCTCTTGAGGCTATTCCATTGGCCAAAACTAATGAACCGATTATGAAGCTAGAAATAAGTCCACTTCCAGTTAATCGAACTCATACTGAATTAATTCGTGACAAAAAAGAACAGCGTAAGGTAGAAGTCACGCCATTCTCTAACCCTTTCGTATTTGTCTTTGCAAAGGTTAATTTTCAAACTGAGTCCGTTTCTCCGGAATTTGGACTTGATTTTAAATTTGCAGAAAATTATACAGCAAAAAGAAGAGACATTTACAAACTAGGTATCTCTTCTCAGCTCAATTTTACGACAAGTGAAACAGGTAAAAAGAAGGTTTATCCACACACTTTCGTAAATCTCGAGTTCGCATCTTTAAATAAAAAGACAAATAAAGGCTGGACTACAAGAGCGGGGTATCTAATTAATCCTGACGGACAGTTATTTCAAGATACTACCATAAAAGTCTCCTTATTCAGGAATGTGGGCAAACATCTTAAAGTAGGTCCTGAAGTCATTTTTACTGACAACTTAAAAAAGTCTTACCCAAGCATTTCTTTGGTATTGGGATAATCAGGCAAATTGAAACTTCATATACTTAATTCGCTCACCCTTCTCAAAGAATAATTTCTCGTATTTGGTCTTTACTCCAAGATGTTCATCCATATATTCTGAATTGTACAGATCGTGCGTAAATTCCAGGTTTTTAACTTTGACTTGTTTTTCTTTGAACAAGTCTAGCGTATAATCAAAGAGCGGTGTATTGTCAGTTTTGAACTTCACCCATCCCTCCTCTTTCAATAGTTTTCGATAGGTGTCGAGGTATCTGGGTGCTATTAACCTCCTCTTCTCATCCTTATCCTTAGGACGCGGATCAGGAAATGTAACCCAAATTTCGCTAATTTCCTGTTCTCCAAAGTGTTTGTCTAGCAGTTCAATCTGAGTGCGCAGAAATGCCACATTGTTCAATCCATTCTCCAGTGCATATGAGCTTCCAACCCAAATTCTAGAACCTTTGATATCAACACCCACGAAATTCTTGTCCTGTATTTTTTCTCCCAATCCCACCGTGTACTCACCTCTACCACATCCTAACTCCACCACAAGGTCATGGTCATTTTTAAAATGCTCAGTTCTCCATTTCCCAATCAGCCGACCAAAATTATCTTTTCCATCTTGAACGACGTTGTAACGCTCCGCATTATCCTGAAATCGTTCTAATTTCTTTCTTCCCACAACTATAAATCTTTTATTTCAGCCACCACGAAGGTGCTGCCTCCAACAAAAATTAAATCCCCGGAGTCTGCTTGAGACAATGCCATATGATAGGCTTCACCAACTGAGGCATAAGCTCCACCTTCAAGCCCAATCTCTTTTGCTAACAATTGTAACTCTTCCGCTTTCATTGCCCTCGGGACATTTGCAGCGCAAAAGTAATACTCACATTCCTTAATCAATAATGGAAGTACCTTTTCAATCGATTTGTCAGCAACTGAGCCCCAAACTATATGTAATCTTTCATACGGTTGTTTTGAAATTTGATTCATAAGCCAAAGCACCGCGTCTTCATTATGCCCAACATCGCAAATTACAAGCGGCTCATTTCTCAATATTTGCCAACGCCCTTTTAATCCGGTTTGAGCTACCACATTCTTAATACCAGCTGAGAAGTGGTCATTATTTACTGAAAGACCAATAGACCTCAATTGATTAATAGCCCTCTCAACCGTGTGTAAGTTTAATCTGATAACCTGTGGTGAAAGATCTGAATCCAACTGGTCTATACGGGTCGTGGCAGATAAGGGCTCATCTAGCGCTGCGTTCTTTTCTTTCGCCACAAGTTGAACAACCTTCAATGCAGAATCAGGTAGGTTCCCAACCACAACAGGGACATTCTCTTTTATAATTCCTGCCTTTTCTGATGCAATCGCTTCAATAGTATCTCCTAACATATCTTGGTGATCCATACTTATGGAAGTTATGATGGAAATTACCGGTGAAATAATATTAGTCGAATCCAATCTCCCGCCAAGACCTGTTTCAATCACAGCAAAATCTACTTGTTGTTTGGCAAAATGCTCAAATGCCATGACCACTGTAATTTCAAAAAAGGAAGGTGAAATTTCCTTGATAGCCTTCTTATTTTGATTAACAAAGTCTTTGATAAAAGATTCACTTACTTCAAGACCGTTAACCCGAATCCGCTCTCTAAATGATTTCAAATGCGGTGAAGTGTATAATCCTACTTTGTAACCGGCTGATTGCAATACTGAAGCTATGAGGTGCGATGTAGAACCCTTACCATTAGTACCAGCCACGTGAATGCTCTCAAAACTTTGGTGAGGATTCCCCAACTTCTGAGCAAGAAGAAGAGTATTTGTCAAATCTTTTTTAAAAGCCACCTTCCCTACACGCTGATACATGGGCAGCTGAGTGTATAAGAAGTCAAGGACTTCCTGATAGTTCATAAACCTACTTGGATTGAATGATGAATGTAATTTTGCCTGTAGATGTAGCAGCCGTCACCCTGTTGTCAGAAGTCTTGCTAAATGTTAATTCCATGACAGCATCTTTATACACTTTTTCTACAACGGGAGTAACTGTCTTTTCTAAGGTCTTAATGCCTATGATTTCACCTTCTTCATCGATAGTAATTTGAAATATTATAATACCATTTTCAATAGATTTATCATCAGGCTGAGGCTTAAAATCCCAATTCCAACCTGCTAGATCCAAGCTAGAACCACCGCTACTGGTTTCAGCAGTATTGTCATTTTTTTTATAAATGGCTCGATCATCTATCGATGGTTCCTCATCTTGTTCTTTGTCTTCATCTTTTTCTTCAAAAGTTTCTGTCGATTCAGTTGTTTCGGGACTAACGCTTTCATCCGTCTCCTCAATTACTTCTTGCTGTCTAACTTCCGTGTTTTCCTTTTTTTCAACAATATCAGGGCTATTTATGTCCTCCGAAACTGCTTTATCCGTTTCATTCGGCACGGTTTCAGTATTCTGACTCTCTACGTCCTGATCTGCTGCTTGTTCAGTCTGTCGAAGGTCATCAGACTCTGCTGCTGATTCTTCGGGGACCTCCTCCATTTCTTCAATTATTTCGTCATCTAATTGCTTATCACTCTCACTTCCTTTAATAAGCTCATTGCCAAAATTCAATTCTATACCATATTCAGGAATAGGAGGGTCAGGTTCTGTCCATGCCAGCATTGTAAAAAAAATCAATAGAAGCAATGCATGAGCACCAAATGATGCGTATATGCCAATGGATCTGTTCTTTTTCTCTTTGTCTTCCAAATCAATCTGGTTTTGTCGCCAATGATATTTTAGCTTCAAGTTTGGTAGCAATGCTGGCTACGTTTACCAAATGCTCCACAGGCACCGACTTATCACAATGAAGAACCACTACTCCTTCTTTATTTTTTAATTCTGCTTTCAAAGTTGACTCGAGTCTGCTTAATGCGACCTTGCTGTCATTCACATAATACTCCATGTTAGAAGTAATTGTCACACTGATTTTTTGCATGACGATGTTGGAACTTTTGCTCGTAGGTAAATTTACTGGCAAGCCTGAAGGGGTGATAAATGAAGAGGTAAGCATAAAAAAGATCAACAATAGAAAGATTACATCCGTCATTGATGACATTGAAAATGCTGACTCAACTTTATGTTTTGGAGTTAGATTCATGCCTTCTGAGGTTCTTGTAACAAATCGATGAAATCAATAGAAGTATATTCCATTCCATGAATGAGTTTACTTACTCTTGTCACCAGATAGTTGTAAGCCAGGTAAGTCAATATACCAACGAATAACCCTGCTGCTGTAGTAATCATTGCCTCATATATTCCGCTTGAGAGCAATTTAGGACTAACTGCGCCTTCCTCCTGGGCAATTGAAATAAAGGCCTGAATCATACCGGTAACAGTGCCTAAAAAACCAATCATGGGCGCGGCGCCAGAAATAGTAGCCAGAAGACTTAAATTTTTCTCAAGTTTGTAAATTTCAATCTTACCTACGTTCTCAATAGAGGCCTCTATATTTTTTAATGGGTTGCCAATTCTTGCAATACCTTTTCCAACCATTCTTGCTATTGGTGTAGCCGTGGTCTGACAAAGGGTCGTTGCCTCAGTGATACTTCCACTAAGTACCATTTGTTTGATATTGTCCATGAAGGCCTGAGGAGTCTTGGCTGCGTCCTTAATTGTAAGAATTCTTTCAATAAAAACATACGTACCTACCAGTGACAGTAACAATATGGGCACCATCATGTAGCCACCTTTTAATAACAAATCCAACACTGATATTTGTTGAACCACATCCTCGACAGGAACTTCTTGTGGTAAAGAAGTTAAAATCATATTAATTATTTGCATAGTTTCCTTTAAACAAAAAAAAGGCCAAAATGACCTTTTAATATTTTAATACAGTTTTTACGTTAACGAGGGTTCTAAATCAATATTGCAGAGCCCAAACTTCGTCACCGTATTGTCCCTTAAAACCACTCAACTGGCTGGCTGCATCTCCATAACTCGCATAGTCAGCAATGGATACACGGTATCGCTTAGATTTTCCATATGGATGGATAATTTTAATTCCGCTTCCCTGTCCACTGAGCTCAGTTGCATAGTCCATCGCCAAGTCCTCATCAACAAAGCTTCCGATGATCACATAAGACCTAGAAGTTCTCTCTTTGATTTGAACTATCTCGCCTGGATTAGCCGTTATCGCTTTTGGCTGTGGTTTCTTCACTACCGGTTTCTCTTCCTTCTTAGGAGTCACAGTTTTGGATTCTTCCCCAGTACTTGCTGCCTGTGCCGTGCTTTCAACAGGCTTGGCTTCAGGTTTTTTCACCGGTTTTTTGACTCGCTTCTTAGGCGTTTCTTTCTTAGCTACTTCTTTTTCTCCTCCGGCTGGTGACATATAATAGAATACTCCACCAATTATGGTTATAATTAATACACCAATAATAATCACCTTTGCAAAACCTCCTGAAGATTCTTCGTACGAATAAGGCTTGTAATTCGGAGGTAAAGAGGGGGTATCAGATTCTTCGAAGACTGGCTTCTCATCTTCCAAATCGACACTATCAGTCGCAAAAATAGATCCTCCGTCTTCAGGAGAATCATCTGCTGCAAACAATGACGAGCCTGAGCTATCATCACTACCGAAGTCATCGCTAAAAGCAGATTCACTTTCAGAGGTTGAATCCTCATTTTCATCTTCATCCAAAATTCCAAGTGCTGCTAACTGATCCGGGCTATCAATATTGGCCAACAGATCGTCCGTATCAGCATCATCGGTAGACAAATCTAAATCCATCTCTTCCATCGTAGAAACATCTTCGCTCGAGGAACCAGCATCATCGCCCATTAAATCGTCGTAGTTAATATCTGAACTAAAATCAGGCGACAATGGGTCTTCTTCGTCGTCACCTAAGCGATCAGATATCAATTGCGCGCTGTCCAGTACATCTTCAACTTCTTCAATTCCTTCATCCAATACTGAGCCCTCTGGCGGATCTAAATCTCCAGGCTGAAGTCCTACTGAATCATCGGAGGATTCAGGCACATCAATATCGTCCAGGACACTCATATCTATTCCTTCAGGCTCCGGAAGTGTACCTTCCTCACTTCCTGTCTCCTCTTCCCCAGAGTCGTCCAAATTAAAATCTAATTCCTGCAATTCATCAAATTCCAAATCTGGTAAACCAAAATCCTCATCTGACTGATTTGATTTGTTTTCTTCTTCCGAACCTTCGTTGAGTTTCTCGTCGGCCATATCTAAGCAATTACCTAATTAATATAAACTTATAAATCACACCTTAAATGTATAGAATTATTTTGAAATAACAACTTTATGGTGTCCTTTGTATTTTCCTATAAAATTATCAAATATTCAATCAAAATATTGCTTTAATCCAATATATCTGTCATGACTTTCTTTCTAAAATCAATTTCAACTCACCTCAACTGTTGGCTTCAACCACAACTGATTCGGTCAGTTATTCTTATAAAGTTTTCAAAAAGCTCACTGTTCTTAGCTGCAATGTCAACAATTATTGCTTGCCAAAGTCAATCGGTCTCCTTCAATTCATTCGACACCAAGCAATGGATATCAGAATCAACAAATTGCAATAACTACAGAATCAGTGTAATTGACGAAATGGAGTCAGAATTTGATCAGCTACTCGGTATGAGTGAAACGGAACTCGTAGGTATTCTGGGCAACCCAGAAGAAACGCATCTCTACACTCGAGGACAAAAGTTTTTCAGCTATTCGCTGACTTGTGGGGATTCAGTTGTTGATACAAAGCGTCTAAGAATTAGATTCAGCGCACTAGATCAAGTAAATGAAGTGATTGTCTTGGATTGATTCTATTATTGAACAATTTCAACTGTTATTACTTCAGAGGCCCCAAAATACCCTAATACGAGCTCATTTGGATCATTCTCATTAATCATATTTCCTGAAATAATTCCCGGTTGAATCCTTGGACTTAGCGTTGAACTACTGGTCTGCTCTTTTAGGTTGAGATAAAAATCATAAGCACCCTTTGAGAGAGACATATGTTGAAAGTATGGAATGTCGGATTCTGTGAAAACTACATTTCCCGCATCATACTTAAATTTATTTCCATTTGTGAAACGATCATCAAATAAAACTAATTCTTCCGGTTGGTTTCTTAATTCGCTGTTCACAAAAATCTTCCAACGATAGTAGTTGTCTTCATTTGGATCATCTAACACAAACGCGGAAATGAAAAAATTCTCATCTCCAGCATCAATCTCAAAGTCGGCAGGATCCGCAATGAAATTGACGAAAGCATCCTCTACTTGCGTTAATGAAGGCATAGTCTCCAAAGCTGATAAATAGGTCTTTTCTTCGTGAATGATAGTTAGCTGATATACGTCACCAGGCCTTCCGATGAAATCTGATGGGTCAGAAAGATAACGGCCAGTGTTTGGGATTTCCATAAAATCATATCTATTCGCCAATTGATCCGTTACATAAACTTCAGCTCCAATGATTGGAGGGTAACCTGATTGATCTGAATAAGCGTTGCTCAATGAAAGTTTTACTTCATATGGTCTTGTTTCATTGGTGATCCAGCCAAATACAACCAAATTTGTTGTTCCACTTTCCAAGTTTAGATTTATCTGATCTATACAAGATAAGCTGATCAGGCTTATAGCAATCAAAATAATATGGTTACGAACTCTTATCAAAACTTGAAATTATAAGTGACAGATGGAATCATTGTGCCCAACACGGAGAGTTTTTCTACCACAGATACTCCCTGGATATCTTCGCTCTCACGGAAATAATATGCCTGGGCGTTTCTTCTTGCGTAGACATTATAAATGGAGAAAACCCAACTACTTACAGCTCTACGTTCTTTTCCATTTTTCCGATTTTTTTTAAGCATTAATGTAGCAGCAATATCCAATCTATGATAATCTGATAGTCGATCCAGGTTTCGATCAGGATAGTGAGGAACCAACAGTCCGTCAATCTCGTATTTTGAGGAAGGAAAAGAAAATGGCTTACCAGTATAGTAAACAAAACTTGATGATAGAGACAGGTGTTCGGTTAGTTGATATATGCCAGTTACAGCAACATCATGAGTCCGATCGTAGTTAGTCGGGAAATAAGCCCCTCCGTTGATCTTCTCCTCTTGAAGCTCGCCATTCACTTGACGCTCAGATTTTGACAATGTATATCCCAACCAGCCGGTCAGTTTCCCGAATTTTTTCTTTAAAAACACCTCCATGCCAAAGGCACGCTCGTTTCCGTTCAATATCTCCGTTTCTATTGATTCATTGAATAAAAGATCCGCTCCATTTTTATAATCTATAACATTTTCAATTTTCCTATAATAAAACTCTAATGACAAATCCATATCAAATCTTTCTACATATTGATATACGCCAAGTGTAGTTTGATGCATGGTACTTGGCAGCAAATGTTCACCACTAATTTGCCAAAAATCAGACGAAGCCGGAGACAGGGTATTTGAAAGCAGGTGCATGTATTGAACTGAAGCAAAGTGACCTAATTTCAAAGAGGTATTTGGGTTAAGTTGATATTTGAGAGATAATCGAGGTACAAAATTATGATAGAATTTTTTGGACTCCTTGCTTCCAGCCTCAAGTGTATCCACTCTTGTATTCAATGATTTCAACTGATCGGCCTCATAAACATACACATCTGATCTTCCAGTATTAAAAAAACCAGAATACCGCGCTCCTAATGAAACTGTAAGGTCCCCAAAATGCCTTTCATTGGATAAATATATGGATGGTTCAATTCCAAGCTCACTATTGAGTTTGACTGCATTTTCGGATGATCGAATTCCAGGTACGCGCTCTCCCGGATTCATAATGTGAACAATGGCTTCTCCCCCATATTCAAAAATATTCTTGGGGCTGTAATATGAGCTCATATCAAACTTAACGGCCAGATCAGAAATCCGTGAAGTACCTACAAAATCAGCTTCTTCACTCTCCTCTATCACTCGATACTCGTATTGACTGAAGTAGGCAGTCAAGTTCATAAAATGTTTAGCTTTATGAATTTTATTCCAGCGCACTGATAGTACTCTATTGCCCCATTTTTGCAATGCATCTATACCAAATTGATTGGCGTCGGCTCCAAAATAACCTGAAAAGTATATTTTATTGGTATTGTTCAAGTTGAATTTGATCTTAGTGTTGATGTCTTGAAAGCTCACCCTGCTATTGGCGAGTGTTGCACTGTTAGTGTTCCTTAGAATCAAATCCCAAAAAGTACTTCTTGCTGATAATAAGTAATTTGCATTTCCGTCCATAATTGGCCCCTCAAACATGATTCTACTGGTAATTAATCCTAATCCACCAGAAAAATGAAAGTCGTTTTCATTACCTTCTTTTTGTCTAATATGCATAACTGAAGATGTTCTTCCTCCATATTTAGCTGGCAAATCTCCTTTAAGGATCTCCACATTTTTGACGGCATCAGGATTAAAAACCGATACTAAACCAAAAAAGTGATTGGAATTATAAATAACGGCCTCATCTAACATGATCAGGTTAGCATCTGAGGCACTTCCCCTCACATTCACTCCGGAGACTCCCTCTCCCACATTTGAAATACCTGGCAGCAACAATGAGCTTTGAAAAACGTCAACTTCGGCTATGTGAGGTATTTGACTTGCCATATCCATATCCAACTTATTGGTACTTAACAATACATTTTGTGCCTTCACATCGAAAAACTGCTGTTCTTCAACCGTTACATTTTCTAGTTCTCTTGAGTTCTCTGTCAGTTGAAAATTAAACTGAAAGTCCTTATTCAACTCGATGGTATAATTAATTGTCCGGTAACCAATAAATGAAACCAACAAATCATACTTCCCTTTTGGTAATGTGAAAGCATAAAATCCATATCCATTGGTGGCCAGTCCTGTTTCGATATTTTTAATATAGACCGTAGCTCCAATCAATGCCTCCCCGGAAGATTTATCCTCTACCAATCCACTTACGGAATATCTGTATTCATTTTCAGGGCGATCGTAGTATCTGATCATCAATTGACCGTTGAGATATGTATAATCTAGATCTTCATTATGACATATTCTGGAAAGTATATCTTTTACATTTGTTTCCTTGATCTTACCAAATTCGATCTCTTTCTTTAGAGGAACTATATTGTCGTGATAGGCTACGTTGATTCCTTGTTCGGGAAGTAGCGACTCAAGCAGAGCTCTGGTTTTGTATTTTTTTTTGTAGAGGATGACTGTCCTGTCCAAAATAGCCTCTTGCGCACTCAACTCAGATGTGACAATGAGTAGTGCAAACAGGTAAAAAAAACATTTACTGACAACGACGCGATCCAAATTATACTCTCGATAGGTGCAATTCTGAGTCAAATTTAGGCATTGCTACTAAAGGGACGAACTGATCGCATAAAAAAACCCGCATAAGCGGGTTTTATGTCCTTTGTAATTCGAGTATTTTATCAACAACCGGGGCCAGTCAACTTTATAGTTTTACCTTTCTTTTCATTTTTGATATTCGCAATGGCCTCCAGAGTATCCAGTATTTCATCTAGTTCTTTATCTTCAAAAGCTGAAGTAATCAAACAGTTTTTGATTGCATCATCGACCTTAATTTTAACATCGAAATGTTCACTTAGAATTTCAACGACCTGCGACAATGGAGAACTTTTGAATACAAAGTCCTTAGTCATCCAAGAAGAGGCATTTTCATTAAATGAATCGTTTTTTACCAATCTGTTCTGCTCAAATGTCGCCTGGCTTCCTTTTTCCAGGACCACCTTAATTTCTTCATTATCAGTCAATGCAAAGGCAACTCGCCCACTTGTGACATTTACATTTGAATAGTTGGATTCAGAGATTAAATTGAATGAAGTACCTAAAACTTCTACCATCGTTTTCTGTCCCGAAATTTTAAAGGGTCTTTCTGGGTTTCTGGCAATATCGAAGTAAGCTTGTCCAACAAGGCTAACCAGTCGTTCGTCCTCATCCATTTCTTTAGGATAGGTGAAAACAGAGTTTTCGTTTAACCATACCACAGATCCGTCTGCCAATTCGATTTTCTTTATTTCGTTGTCCGATGTTGTTGCAACATGCTGGTCTGACGTACTTTGATACTGAAACACAATAAAACCAAGTCCTATCACTAAGGTAATCATAGCTGCCAATCTATATAACATGATTCGGCTCGGCTTTTTAGAGTGATCAATTGCATCAGTTACAACCTGCCATGCTCGATCAACGTCCGGGTTGAAGTGGTCCAAATTGATTTCAGATGATTTATAAATCTTCTCAAAATCATCAAATGTCTGACGGTTGGCATCAGAAGCAGCTACCCATTGCTCCACCTGATGTTGCTCATTTTTATTGAGCTCACCTTTCAAATAGGCCAATATTTTAAATTCCAATTCTTGCATTTTAGTCGTCGTTCAATGATATGTCAAGCAAACCCATTGATCCCCCTATAAAATTTTAAAAAATATTAATTAAAATCAGTAACATGATCTTGTCCCAAATAGGATTAAGATTCTCTCTTAGTTTCTTTAATGCCAGGCCTATTTGATTTTCGACTGTTTTAACCGAAATATCCAGCTCATCTGCTATTTCTTTATAAGTCATTCCAGCATTTCGGCTCAAGTTAAAAATTATCTGACACTTATTAGGAAGAGCCTCAATGGCTGCATGAACATGGTGCCTCAACTCATCCATAATCATTTCCTGTTCACGATTATCGGCTTCCAGAAATCCAATGCCTTCCAAATCAACCTTCTTTTGTTCTTTTGGCAACTGCAGTTTCAAATAGTTGAAGGATCGATTGCGAATTGCTGTAAACAAGTAGGACTTTATGGAGGTGGTAATTGTTAGATTGGACCTTCTTTCCCAAATATTTATAAAGACTTCTTGAACCACTTCTTCAGCGACTTGCTCGTCTCTGACGTATTTCATACAAAACTTACAAAGATCCGCATAATAGGTTCTGAATATTTGTTCAAAGGCTCCCCTGTCGTGATTTGACAGTCTGAGGATTAATTCGTCTTCGTCTGATATGTGCACTTAGATTGTTTAGGTATTAGTAGCAAATGTAGTAGAATTACGAAATTTCCAGCGGTAAGTTTATCTATTGAATTGATTCAAGGATGTAATCTTTGAGTACGAATGGAGCGGTAAGCGTAAAGTCGAATTGTTCATTTTCACCAGTGATTGCAACTACCAATTCCAAATGTGGAACCACATATAATCGTTGATTCCCAATACCAGCAGCAAAAAATACGTCGTTTTCTGAAAGCGATAGAAAATTGCTATTATCAGAATATCTCCACCACATCCAGCCAAAACTATTGTAATAATCAATATTGGCTTGAACATCAACTGAACTGGTCATGTAATTTTCATTTATAACCTGTCGTCCAAACCAATCGCCTCTTTTTAAATACAGATAACCTACCTTGGCTAAGTCTAGGGTACTCATCGAGATACCCCAAGCAGAGTTTATATTGCCCCTAAAGTTGGCAATATCAAAATTATTTACTTCCAGAGTTCCGAATACTTCTTTCATTAAAAAACTTTGATAGCCATCATTGTATTGATTCTCGATAGCCGCTGCTATCAACACCGGTACAGCACTATTATGTGAAAATCTTCTACCCGGCAGTACATCGATGGGTTTGGTAATCAGATATTCAACCCAATCATCACTTTGAATGATTCTATCAATATCATTTTCCTGACCATCAAATGCCGTTGAAAATTCGTTCCAACTCAATCCGCTTTTCATGGTCATAAGGTGCTCAAATGTAATGTTCTTTTTTAATGGAAAGTCTTCAAACTCCTGGGCAAAGGCCGGGAGATATTTGTATAAAGAATCATCAACTGATGTAATCAAGCCCATATCAATGGCTCTACCAAGTGCTAGGTTGGAAAGACTGCTACTCACTCCACTTAGATCAAACAGAGTACTTCGGTCATTACCAAAATAGTAGTTTTCAAATACAAGGCTCCCCTCCTTAACTACCACAATGGAGGTAATTCCTTCATTTGGATGAATATTTACAGCGGAGTCCATAGCCATCAAAACTTCGGTATTCATGTTCAGGTCTCCTGGGTTAGCTACAGGCCAGACATTTTGATCCGGAGGGATACTGTCATTATAAAAACAGCTTGTGTTGAATAAAAGTATGGCCAATATTTTGCAAGTTGTTTTCATCATTTAAATATTCCGAGTTTTACAACAATTCCATAATAGAGCCCTTCAAAATCAGCATTGCTTAATCCCGTAATGTCCAGGTCACCTATCCAACGATAGCCTGCAAATCCATTTACAGCAAGGAATTTTGTTAGAAGGTAGTCTACACTCATTTGCAGGTGAAATATTCTAAATTTGTCAGCTAAATAAGGGTTGCCTGTCTCCAATTCGTTCCATTTCACCTCCCCCATTCCAAATTTAGATTCTAAATTGAATTCATACTTCTTTTCCAAATGTGTACGGTAACCTATTAGAAGTCCAGCATGTTTATAGTTCATCTGGAAGAAATTAGGGAAAATAAGCTGTTCTCGGTAATTATGATATGTATGGTTTTTTCCGTAAAAACCGAATTGAAAATGGTTTTTGATTAAAATGGCAGCCTGCAGTCCAAAACTATTGGTATGTACCGGGGAAACGGATGAGCGTTCATAAACTCCTCCAATATAACCTCGTAGCTTCATTTGTTGCTTTTGACTTAGCTGGGTAGAATCTGATTGCCCAGTAGCCTCACTAGCCAACCCTAAACTGAGCACGACGATAAGACCGAGTAAATTAACCTTCATTGATAAGTTTTATATGACTAGAACAACTGGCATATGATAATTGCCTACAGAAATATAAAGTAAATCAAGTGGAATCACTGTATGGTCCTGCTTTATTATGATCTGTGTCTCCTACCGTCATTCGACCTTGTGGCCCATATATAACAACTATCCAGTCATATTGATTTCAGTCCTATATTTGTTGCCAACTTAAATTTTCAAATGAGTAAGCCCTTCATTATTAAAAATAATGCTCAACCATCTACTTCATGGAGCGGCGGAGAAACTACCGAATTATTTATTTTTCCTGAAGCAGCTGAGTACAGTAAATTAAACTTCGATTTTAGGTTAAGTACGGCTACAGTAAATGTCAAGAAATCAGTTTTCACTCCTTTGAATGGTATAAGGAGAACGCTAATAGTCTTGAAGGGCCATCTAAAATTAGAGCACGAAAATCATCATGTGATAGATTTAGGTCCTTTTGACTCAGATAGTTTTTGGGGTGATTGGAAAACCACAAGTATGGGCAGGGTTTTGAATTTTAACATCATGATGGGCAACTCGACGCACTGCCAGCACGAAGTGCTGAATCTTGGGCAATCCGAATGTTTCAATGAAATTAACAGTCAGGATTTTTCTTGTTTCTTTCTATTTCAAGGAGATTTGGATACAAACTGCGGAGTAATGACTTCCGGGGATATTCTAATTGTTCCTAAAGAAGGTCTATGCCAATTTGAGGCTATAGCTGATTCAGTGATTATCCGAATTTTAGTAAGTTTGATTTAATCCATTTCTACCTTCATTGCATTTTCGTTGATTTCCTCATATCATTGAGTAACCAACCCTTACAATTTTGGAAAATCATATCGGCCGTGCACTTGAAATTTGCGCCACAATTGTATTAAGTGGCTATTTTCCTATTCTCACTTATTCTTTTTTCAAATATCGCCTGATCAAAAAGAAAGAGGAGCTCACCATGCTTATTGAAAGACTAAAGCTGACTGGTAATATTGACAAGGAGAGCCTGCAAGATCGTATTTCCAAAGAGTTTGCTCCCGGTGACTACTTACTGCCTCTGTCTTTTTTGACGGCGCTTACGTTTTTGGGCATGTTCATGCTTTTTCTATCCTGGGCTATCTATGGCCTAAAGGGTGGGTATTCCAGCGTATTATTTTCGGGATCAGAGTTTTGGACTGAGACGACAGAATTGCAAACAGAAAAACGCAGCTTGGCTGTAATAGCCTTCGCCATTATGGGAGGGTATGTCAGCGCCGCTCAATACGTATATCGTAGGTTCTCTACTATTGACCTTACTCCTGGAAGTTTTTTTTCTGTCAGTCTTAGAATCGTGTTTGCTACGCTAATCTCGCTGATGCTCATGTTTGTGTTTTCAGGAACTACTGTGGTAGATTCCAACATTATCCTTGTACTGGCATTCTTGACAGGGGTTTTTCCCGATTCAGGACTACGGTTATTGATGGAGAAGATCTCGATCTTCTCCTCAAAGATGGATGATCAGAATGTTAATTATTCATTAGGCAAGATTGAGGGTATTAGTGAGATGCACAAGATTAGATTGAATGAGATTGGTATTGACAATGTCCAGAACCTGGCTCAATTCAATTTTTTTATGTTGATCATCAAAACACCCTTTGCGGTAAGAACTCTCCTCGATTGGATGGCTCAGGCTAAACTGCTTATTGAATTTCAAAATCAAACAGAAGAGCTACAGAAGGTGGGTGTAAGAAATGTTTTGGACTACCTTGATGCTTTAGATGGACACTCGGAAAGGTTTAAGGAAATTTCAGAGATTACCGGCATCAATGAGCTCGCCTTGAAGGTAAACTTTGAAAATATACAAAACGATCAGTCCGTCACACTCCTCATGCACTTCAGAAATAATTTGGAGAGTTTTGATCACGAATAGTAGCTACTGCTGCTGAGACACATCAAGCATATTAGGCACTCGTTCGTGAAGTTTATTGAATTTTTTATCGTATTTGGTCTTAATAAGTAATAGTGCTACGCTACAAGCCTTGCTAATTCCCCATTTTTTTTGAGTGAACCTAATGAGTGTGTGAGGGTGAATTCTAATTAGATCACCTTCCTTCTTTTTGGCTCCTAGTGGCATGTTCCAGTCAGGAACTAATCGGAATTTGTTTTTGCTTTTGACAGGGTCTTTCATTGAACTAGCTGATTAAACACTTATTCAAATATAACAATCCTAAATGGTAGTTCCCAAAAACAAAAAAGCTTGCCTTTCGGCAAGCTTTTCCTTATCCATAATTAACCTTTACCTAAAATTTAAATTTCACTTCGGCGCTATATAACCTCCCAATAAATGGTGAGGCAGTAAATTCTCTGACCTCTGAATCAAACAGATTAGTCACTTGTCCAGACAATGTGAGATAGTCGGTGATATTGTACCCAAGCCCAATATCCACATTGACAAAACCTCCAAGCGGTCCATAATTCCAGGCATCGGTGCTTCTGGCATTCTCTACTATTGGCGTTCCTCTGTAGGTCCACCCTGGCTTCGTTTCTGAAGCAATCTGAAAACTAGAATAGTAATTATACGCCTCTACCCATCGCATGAAAATGGTTCCAAACCATTTATCCGATGCATAATTCAATCCTAGGCTTAATTTATTCTTTGGTGCATTGACTAAAATGTCTAGATCATTGACCTCTCCATCTTTATTGAAGTCATTTTCCATATCATTCTCATCAACAGAATAATTGAAATAAGAGTAATTAAGGTCCAGACTGATATTGTCATTAAAATAGTAGTTGACTCCAAAATCAGCACCGTAGGTATTTACTTTCCCAAAATTGATGTATGTAGCTACTAGCCCCCCAAATGCACCATAACCAGATTGCACTTGATCGATTGGTGTATCTCCTCTTGCTGTAGTGACACCTACCACTGTGACCGGACTCAAGAAGTCAGTCGATATATTGTAGTAGGCGTTGGCATCTAAAAATAACCTATTCGGTAACAACTGACCCTTATAACCGATTTCGAAAGTTTGTATTTTTTCTACCTTTTGCTTCTCAATTTTAGTTCCATCTGCCAACGTAAAACCTTCCGCATTTCCTAAAATCAAACCGCTGAAGAGGTCTCCATACATATTGAGTATGGTGGGAGCAGCAATTCCCTGCCCGTAAGTCAATCTCACAGCACCGTTTCCGACTGTTTTAACTATTCCTAGTTTTGGTACAAAGTTGAAATCATATATTTCATGATTATCTGCTCTGAAAGCAGCCACAGCTTTCCAGCCACTGGCCAACTTATACTGAACCTGACCATACCAGCCCATTTGATAAATATTTAAATCATCAATATCATCTAGCAAATAGGAATTGTTACTATTCGCCATATCTTGCTGATACTGTATACCAGTCACCATTTCAAGGTCTCCAAAGGCTTTGTTGTACTGCACTTCACCGTTGATTCGCTTGGAATCATCCTGAAATACTGCTCCACTTGCATAGGAATTCGCACCGCCAGCCTCCGCTGGAGTCATACCAGAATCGATGCCTCTATAGTATTGTTTGGTTCTCTCATCAATGGCGTAAGTACTATCGGTCTTACTTGAGGTATAGTACAGCTGAGCAAACCAGTTCTCAGAGGTAAAACGAAGATGGGTATAAAAGATATTCCAATCTTTGATCTGGTTTCTTCCCACATTGGTAGGTGCGAGGTAAGTGCTATTCGAGTAACCTGAAGATAAAATGAGATCGGAGCCGGCTGTCGGGCTAAAATATAAAGCTCCTTCAACTTTGTTGAAGCTAAAGTCATTGTCTAGCTCAAATTCTTCGTAACCTTCTTTGACCCCATCAGCATCTCTATCGATATAGACGGAATCAGCGTAACTAAATTCTTCTCCCTGGCTTCGTTCTGCAGTAAGCTTGAAACTGAACTTATCGTTGACTACCTGCGCATGCCTTGCCCGTATTGAAAAAACGTTTTGATTTCCAATACCTGTAGCTATCGTTGTTCCCTCTGAGGTCCTTGGGTCTTTCGATATGATATGCACCAATCCATTGTGGGCATTAGGTCCATAGAGTGCAGAATTTGGACCAAGAATGACCTCTACACGCTCGATATCTTCCTTGATCTGAGTATTTAAAGGTCCAAGCGGTAAACCTGTAGCAATCAACGAGGCCAAACGACCATCAGCCACTTGGAGGTTCTTAGAATTGAAGTTGCTATTGAATCCTCGAATATTGACACCTGTGCCAACCACTCCAGATCTTACATAGTCTACCCCTTTTACTCTGGCAAGTAATTCTCCCGGATTAAATGATGGTAGCTGTTCGATTTGCTTGGCGGTAATAACCCCAATGGTGGCTGGAGACTCTGTCAATTTTTCGGCCATTCGGGTACCTGATATCACCACCTGATCGCTTAGGAACAAGGACTCCTTTAAACTGATGGCACCAATATCCTTATTGCTACCATCGATGCTTATATCTAACTTTTGATCTTTGTAACCTACATAAGAAATGAGCAACTCGTAATTTCCGTCGGCGACACTTTTTATGGTAAAAGTCCCATCCGCCGCAGTAATGGTTCCTTGGTTTGTCGACGTCAGTCTCACGTTGGCTCCTATCAAAGGTTCGTCCGAACCCGCATCCATAATTCGACCTGTAATCGAATGTTGTCCTACCGATTGAAAGCAAACGAAGAAAAGACCAACGAGCATAATCGTAAATGTTCTATTCATAGTTTTGTTTTTTAGTGTATCATTATCAGCCTATTCTCTCAGCTAATTCTTTAAACTTAGAGAATGCCATCACCTGTTTTGGGACATCGGCACAATACAAAAACATTGACTTTAATCAATAATTAGATACTAAAAATTGGTAACTATATGATATTCAAATATTTAACCAATATAATAAAGGGTGCGACTTACTAAACCACATTTCTGCCAATTACCTACCGTTTTAACAACAATAGTAAAACAGAGCTAACAAAGTTAGCTGGTCTATCATGCCTTTTTATGAATTCGAATTTACTTGGTTTGTCCGTGCAGTTCGGACTTAGCTAGTGTAACGGTACGGGGGATGTAATTTTCTAATTCCGTTAAGACTTGATTAAGAATGAAGGATTTGTGAGGGTCCGTAAAGTGTTCTCTTGATAGACTGACAATAGAATCCAACATGGTCTCTGCATTGATTTTGCCTGTTTTGAGTTGGGCTATTTCATAATACCACTTGATTGTAGGCAAGTAGATATCCTTTGTGCGATCTTGCTGATCCTTCCGGAGCAGTTCGTATCGTTTGAATACCTGTAAGACTTTATCGTATTTCTTCTGACGGATTAAACCCTGCACATAACCAGTAAAAAAGGAATACCAACGTTGCGTCAGAATATCATTTTTATGGATTCTCAAGAAAGAATCTGCGATCAACTCTCCGCGTTCGGGTTGATTATTGAGATTGAGGCATTTGATATAGAAGGATACAAATCCAATTTTGTGGTAAAAATTATCGATGTTTCGAATTTCCGAAAATGACTCTTTCAAAAGATTGAGAGCCTCCTCTATCTTGCCCTGGCGAATTAGAATTGAGCTGAAGTTGCTCAGGTATTGGACGTGATCGGAATTCTTCTGCCGGATGGATAGATACCCATACTCTTCTGCCTGCTGGAGGACGTCAAACTTTGAATGCAGCATCAGTCGATTGGCGTAGTAGTTGTACAGTATTCTGCGGGTATAGAATTTTCCTTGAACGAGCAGCTTATCCAGGTGGTCATACACTTCTTTCAGTTTGTCAAACTCGCGACTATTAAAATAAAGAAAGGTTAAACGAATGACTGCCATGTATCTATTGAAGCCATCCAGTTTGTCATTGTTGAATAAGGAGAGCATCCATTGCTCCCACTCACCGGTATCCTCTACTTTATGATTAAATTGGTCAATAACACTTATAGTCGCTTCATGAAGCTTTTTATTGACTTCCTTGGACTGATCGTATGCATCTTGATATTGCTGAATGAAGCGATTGACCATCTCATAGGCATCGTACCTTAGTCTGATCAACAGGAAATGGCGAAAATTAACTACCATTTCAAAAAACTTCATAAAGTTGTGAATGGGGTGCTCATAGTTTTTGATTCGCCTGAGCAAAAGCTTCTCTTCTTGTGGCGTAATGGCATCGGTAATTACCTTTCTATCCATTTCGTTGATCCACTCAAAATACTTGTCCACATCAATGGCATCTAGCTTGTCCTGAACCCAGCGAATCATACCGGAGTACTTTCGTTTGTCGATAAAAGTATTGAAAGGTTCTTTGCTCCCACGATTGTGAGCATTGATCTTAATTTTAGAGAGAATACTCAACTTTTGTTCGTCATCGAACTGCTGGATATTCATCAAATAATCTGCCTCATGTGGCAAAACATCAGAAGCAAAGGCCGTAAATTTTTTAAGCTTTACCTTCAAGACAATGTTTAGTTGGATAGAAACTCGTCCAGAATTTCGTTAATTTCTTTTGGTTTGTCAAATGAGATGAAATGACCACATTCAGGGATCATCTTTAACTGGGCATTTGCTATTTGTGCAGCTCCAGATTCTCCTATTTTTTGCGTAGTCTGCGTCGGATTTAAATACTTGTTAGGAATCAATGCATCATTTTCCCCATACACTACCAGTGTTTTTTGGCTGATAGAATTCAGTTGATCAAATATTGGTTCATCTAGCATACCGTTGAATCCATTTACCACAGATTGGGTGTAATTCTCAAAATCTTCTGTTTCAATTATTCTCAGTCTATCCTGAATCATAAATTCTACGTCATCAGGCATTTGATAAAAATTCAGTGCCCAGTTGGCTCTGATCTGTGCCTCAGTGTCCAGCATTATTGATTCCAGGGTAAATACCGATTTGAGCCAGGTGGCTTGTTCGGGAGTAAAGGTTTCAAAACCTGCAGGTGCAAGCAGGACCAGCTTTTTAAATAATTCCTGCTTCTTCAATACAGCAGATATGGCTATCTGCCCTCCCATACTATGTCCAACAAGAACTGGGTTTTCTAATTTTAGTTTCTCAATCACTTGCAGTACTACGTCTGCGTAGGCGTTCATTCCTGAAGGCAAATTGACTTTGGTCGATCTGCCGTAACCTGGCAAGTCTATGGCGATGCATCTATACTTGGATTTCAATACTTCAATATTCTTATACCAAGACGGCAGATAGGTTGCCAGACCATGCACAAACAGCAACGTTTGATCCCCTTCTCCCTCGTCTACATAGGCCACTTTATTGTTTTCCAGATCCAAGTACCCGACTTCATAGTTGTAGTCAGCTATTCTCTCGCTGACCTTCCATTGGGTCTCTTGTCCAAAACTGCTGTTTTCTACCATTGTAATAATCAATATAAGTAGACATGCTACCAGTATTCTCATGATTTATGTGTTTAGCTTCTTACGATCAATTTTTCCGCTGTCATTTTTAGGCATCTCGTTCAGCAGGACCACATCTTTCGGTACCTTAAATTTTGCGAGGTGCTTAGTACAATACTCGATGATCGAATCGGATGAAAATATAGCCCCATTACTTACTGTCACGAATGCCTTACCTACTTCTCCCCATTGCTCGCTGGCAACTCCAATCACGGCGGCCTCATCAATTTCTGGCATTTGTCTCAGCACACGTTCGACCTCAGCGGGATAAACATTTTCTCCTCCTGAGATAAACATACATTTGATTCTATCTACAATATACAAATAGCCGTCATCGTCCATTTTCGCCAGGTCTCCAGTATGAAACCAACCTTGCAGTATGGCTTCCTTAGTGGCCTTATCATTGTTCCAATAGCCAGGAGTGACTAGCGGCCCAGAAAGACAGATTTCCCCTATTTCATTCGATGCTACTTCTTCTCCATTCTGAGCCAGGAGTTTCAACTCAGTATAGAAATTCGGGAGACCTATAGAGCCTATTTTTTGCTCCGCCTGATTTTGATGCAAAGAGGTCAAATTGGGGCCAACCTCGGTAAGCCCATATCCCTGTCTGATTTTAACCCCTTTATCATGCCAGGTATGAATCACACTTAGTGGCAGTGCTTCTCCTCCTACAATAAAATAGCGGATTTCGCTGAGATCAATGGTATCGAACAGCTTGCTATCTGCCATCATTTTAAGCATGGTTGGTACGCCAAACAGTAATTTTGTACCCTTTTCCTCCATCGCTTTTAGCAGCACGTCCGGATCAAACTTTTTGAGAATACCTATACTGGCTCCCCGATGAAGAAGCGGGGTCAATAGCACGTTCCATCCCCCGGTATGAAAAGCTGGCGTACAAACTATGGTCTGATCATGAGGAACTATTTCCAAACTTTGGGTTGTATTCAGGCTATTCCAAAGTAGCATCTTATGTGAGTATATGGCCCCTTTTGGCCGACCTGTGGTTCCTGAAGTGTAGAGAATAAATAGTGGATGACTTTCATCAAAGTCACGTGACTCAAATGCACTCATCTGAACAGAAGTGAGCTCGCTGGCCAAATCTTCCATCCACACCATGTCAACGCCTTCTTTCAGGCCTTTGGCCAAATGCTCAAATTTTCGCTCAACAATGATTTGTTTTGGCCGACAGTCGGCAATCAAATAGTCAATTTCGGAGGCAGAAAGGCGGTAGTTGACAGGAACAATGATTATTCCCGTTTTTTGGGCCATGGAAAACAAGGCTACATACTCCAGGCAGTGTTCTGCCACCACAATTAAGCGTTCTCCCTTAATAAAGCCCTTCTGAACGAGTTTATTTGATAAAAATTTCGACTGCTCGTTGAGTCTTCTATAGGTAATTGATCGGCCGGTTTCACATTCGGTAACAGCTATCTTCTCAGGTGTATAGGCAGCCCATTTCGCGATCCAATCCTTTCTATACATGTTGTGATATCTTTTCTTTGGTCAAATAATGTATTCCGAGCCCAACTACCAAGGATGAAAGGATAGCCATCGTACTTGCAATCGCGGGGTTGTTCACAGTCTCCCGCATATAGGGCAAAAACCTACCGTAATAAGCTGTAAAATGAACCACCAAGGCTATTACCGATGCTGAAAATACAGATTTCAGTTGAACATCTTTCAAAAACATGCCAAACAAAACTGGCACAAACGCTGCAGAAAAGTATGCATAAACACCATTTTGGGCAAATATTCCTACGCTGAGATTTGGTGACAATAGTTGCTGATGGGACAATCCAAAACTGACCAGAGCAAGGAAAACGATCATCATTTTGTTCACGATTATTTCCTGCCTTTCTCGTTTATTTTCGTCATAATAGAATTTTCCGAAAAGGGGATTAAAAAGATCTGCGGTGAGGGAAGAGCTAAGCGACTGGATGAGTCCTTCGAGCGTGGAAAGCCCTGCTGAGATCAAACCTAAAATCACCAAAATACCGACATAAACCGGGAACCTGCTCACTACATAGGTGGACACAATGCTGTCCATGGGGATTGAGTTGCCGTTTACCGAAAGGTCAGGGAAATACAATCGCGCAAATAACCCAACGATCACAACCTGAAAAAAAACGATGAGCACCAATACGCCAACGGTCAGGTATCGATTGACATCCTTATCACTTTTCAGTAGCAATGACTTGGTAATGATATGGGGTTGACAAACGATGGCAATGCCAATTACTATTTGACAAAACACAATCTCAAAATAATCCCTGAACAGCAGGCTATCCGGATTCGTCCAGTTGGCGAAGTTTGGTCCAATTGATTGGAGTTTATCGAAAAACCCTGAGACTCCTTCGTTGAAGTATTGCCCTCCTGAGGACAACAAAATGATGGCGACTACAAACATAAGTACGGCCTGGATGGAATTGGTGTAAACCATAGAATTGGCCCCGCCGAACATCATATAACCAAAAACGAACAAAACGATACACCCAAGGACAACAATGGGATCAGCATTGAGCGAATTGGCCAGTACCTGCGTGAGCCCGACGCATATCAAGACAATGAAGGTGACTAACAGCAGAGATACAAACGCGAAGAAAAGTGCATATGACTTGCTTCGATACCTATTACCCATCCATTGCGCCATGGTAAGGGCATTGACATTCGCACCGTACGTTCTGAACCCTTTGGTAAACAGTACGAGAGATACAAAAATGGCCAAGGGCATGACGATTCCAAAGGAAAGTACTCCGCTGATACCGTACAAAGCAATAAATCCGGGATTGATGATAAATGTAGCAGCGCTTGTCATGGACGCTGCCAAAGCCAGACCTACAGCAATCGGCGAAAACGTTATATTCCCTACGGCATAGTCAGAAATGCTTTTTATTTTGATTGCTCCTCGGATGACAAAGAAAAGGATAATGATCATATATAATATGACCACTATCCAAGTGGCTGTGATTTGTTCAGTTGAAGCAATGTTACCCATAGTTTGATCTTTAAACCTAAAATTAGTACTGAACAGCAGCAGCCGCAAAAGCCAACCCACCACCAGAGCCGATGAACATCAATAAGTCACCTCTCTTGAGTTTCCCACTTGCTTTAGCATCTTCCAAGGCCATGGGTATACAGGCAGACCCGGTATATCCGTATTTATCCATTACCATATGGGCCTTCTCTCGGCAAACACCCAAATTGTCCATGGTTTCATTGATAGAGTTGAAATTCAATTGTGTAATAAAAAAGTGATCGAAATCGTCAGGTTTTTTGCCCAATCGTTTGCAAATATCCTGTGCCATTTCAGTCCACATTTTTGGATTAAGTTCTTTCGGGAATTTATGTACAAACTTCAATTGATGATCGTGGTTGACTAATACTTCTTCACTTATGGGTTGGTTTGTAGCACCGGCATAGATACCCATCCAGCCATTGTATTGTCCTTCGGTTCGTAGGTCGCTTGTCAGCCAACCTGACTGGCCTTGTTCTGCAGACATCACTACCGCTCCTGCTCCATCGGCAAATAGAGTCACTGTTTTCTTGTCTTTTTTATTTAAGTATTTACTCATGGCATATCCACCAATCACCAAAATATGACGATACCTTTCGTCTGATGATATATACTTGGCTGCCACGTCCATAGCTGTTACAAAACCGGCACAAGCCGTGTTCAAGTCAAAAGTACCCGCATTTTTTAGTCCAAGTCGGTCTTGTACCACGGATGCTGTGGACGGAGAGACATATTCGGGAGTATCAGTAGAGATGATCAACAGATCGATTTCGGCCGCTGAAACATTGGCATCGGTTAGGGCCTTTTTTGCCGCTGCTTCGCACAGATCTGCAACGGATTCTTCCTCAGCGCACCAATATCTTGTGGTAATATTTACATTTTCTCTCAACCAGGTATCTACATCTTCTCCGAGGGTTTCATTGAAGTAACTGTTTGGTATTTGGCGTGCGGGCACATGTATGCCCATTCCAGTTATTTGTGCTCTATTCATGTTGTTAGGTTATAAGGTTACTGCTCCATCTACGCTCAAAACCGCTCCGGTAACAAATGCAGCATCCTCCGACGCTAGAAAAACATAGGCGTTTGCGATGTCTTCTGGTTCGCCCAGTCGACCCAATGGGGTCTTGGAGATCATCATCTCAATGACTTTGCCAGGCATGGCTTTCACCATATCCGTGGCGATAAATCCGGGTGCTACAGCATTGACTGTGATTTGGTGCTTGCCCAATTCCCGGGCCAACGTTTTAGTCATGCCTATCACTCCAGATTTGGTCGCGGCATAGTTGGTTTGACCAAAATTGCCTGTAAGACCTACAACTGAAGAGGTGTTGATGATTCGGCCATAGTTGTTTTCAATCATGTTTGGAGAAGCGGCTTTGATACAATTAAAGACACCGGTGAGATTGACATCGATGACTTGTTGCCATTGCTCAAAAGTCATTTTTTTGATTGTAGCGTCGCGAGTAATGCCTGCATTATTGATCAAGATATCAATCCTTCCCAACTGCTTGATGACCTCCGCTGCTGCGTGTTGAGTTTCATCAGGATCTGCTGTATTGACTTTCTGAAAAATGGCCTGAATACTCCTATCGGATAATTCATGGGCCAATTGATTTCCCTGTTCTTCGTTGATGTCCCAAATCGCAATTTTTGCTCCTTCATCAGCCAATTTCAATACGGCGGCTCTACCAATTCCGGACGAACCACCAGTGACGATCGCTACGCGATCCTTAAGTTTCTCCATAAGTTTCAATTCACCTTGTTTGTTTCACTTGTTAGAAAAATACAGAAGTGGAAATTATTTTATATTCAAGCATGAAGAATCCTGAGATTACTCGTTGCTTATACTTCTGTTTTTGTAAAAGTATAATTACACTATTGACTATGAGAGATAAATTGATCAATTGAGCCTCTGACTTTTGATCAAATTCCACATCACGTATATCATAATAAACTGTCTGTCAAATAGTTATTAGATTCTTAAGGCGTATGGACTTTTGAATTATGTCCCTGAGACCCATTCAGGTTACTAGCGTGGCTTAGTAAATCAAATCATGCTTAGACTAATAAACCATTTATGGCGATATTTAGCTATGCACCATTAGACCAGACCATCATTACATTAAAAATATACAAGAAATGTTCATGTTTATTTTGTTACAATTTATTTACCCATCACATAAAATAAATCGCGCAATCACCGGCATGGCACTCTAAAATAGCTTGTATTTTACATAATACAGAATTTTTAGCGTATAGGTACTTATTGATTCGATTAATTATTCAACATAAGCAACCAAATATTACACGTTATTTAGTTCTTTAGTCAATGACTTTTCTTACATTGAATATTATCATAAAGGGCAATTTTTTAAATCAAAAAGTAACCATCTAACCGTTGGACTACCTAAGGAAAGAATTTTACGATTCAGTAAAGCTGAACGACACTATTTTCGACTTTATACAAAATTCCTCGCTTGATGGCCTAATGTACTGGGATCTCGAAAATCCGGGCAATGATTGGATAAGCGATAAGTTTTGGGACACGCTAGGGTATAGTCCAAATGAAATATTGAACCGCCCCTCTTCATGGCGCACCACTATTAATCCAGAAGATCTAAAATCAGTAAACAAAAATCTTCAGAAGCATTACGACGACCCAAGCTTTCCTTATGACCTGACTTCTCGTTACAAACATCAAAATGGATCGACCGTACGGATTAGGTGCAGAGGACTAGCTATTAGGGACAAAGACAATAAGGCTATAAGGATGGTAGTTGTATGTAGCGAAAGTCCAAAAGAAAAAGAATCCAGCGAAAAATTCCGACAGCTGCTTGAAATAGCACCGGATGCCATGATTATAGTAAATAACGACGGCAGAATAGTGATGGCCAATCAGCAAACCGTTAAAATATTTGGCTATTCAAAAGAAGAGCTGCTGGGAAATTTGGTTGAAATGCTCATGCCCGGCCGCTCGGCAAGCCACCATCATCACCTTGTTGGGCAATTTTTTAAATCCCCCAAAACAAGAGGCATGGGCTCAGGAATGAAATTGTTTGCTACAAAAAAAGACGGATCCGAATTTCCCGTTGAAATAAGCCTAAGTCCGCTGAAGACGGAAGATGGCATGTTAGTGACAGCTGCTATCAGAGACATTACCGAACAAAAAAGATCCGAAGAAATCAGGCAAATATCAGATAGGCTTACACTAGCTACGCAAGCGGCTAAAATTGGAATTTGGGAATATGATATAGTAAATAATCTCCTCCAATGGGACGATAAAATGTTTGACCTCTATGGGATTTCCAAAAGCTCCTTTTCGGGAGCATATGATGCGTGGCAAAAGGGGCTACATCCCGATGATGTGGAAAGAAGCGAAGAGGAAGTGAGACTCGCAATAAACAATAAGAAGAAGTTCGATACAGAGTTCAGAATAATTTGGCCGGATCAATCCGTTCGACATATTCGAGCCTCGGCTCTCGTGCAGCGGAACGACAAAGGAGAGCCTCTTCGGATGGTTGGTACAAATTGGGACATCACGGAACGAAAAAGATCTGAAGAAATAGCCAGAAAGATGGCCTCACTCAAATCTAAAAGTAAAGAAATGGAACAGTTTGCTTACATCGCCTCTCATGACCTGAAAGAGCCTCTGCTGACCATAAAAAACTATGCAAAACTACTGGTTGAGGATTATGGTAGCGAACTCCACGGTGAAGCTAGTCATTTTACTACCTCGATTGTGAAAGCCTCAACCAGAATGGAAGAATTGATCACAGGACTGCTCGAGTACTCCATGCTTGGAAGCAATCATCGACAGCTGAAGGAGGTGGATTGTTGCAAAACAATTGAATCGGTACTTCATGATTTAGGTGGACTAATAAAATCGAACCAAGCATTGGTGAAAACTGAGAATTTACCAATGATAAAAGCCTTCCCTCTGGAAATAAAGCTCCTTTTCCAAAACCTAATCCAAAATGCTATCAAATTCAAAAAGGAAGGCATACAGCCAATTATCATTATTGCAGTGGAAAAAATAGATGGAGGATGGAAATTTAAGATTGAGGATAATGGCATAGGAATTGCCAAAAATCATAAAGACAAAATATTCACAATTTTCAGACGACTACACAAGCAAAACAAATATGAAGGAAGTGGCATAGGCCTGGCCCATGCAAAAAAAATTGTAGAACTTCATAACGGAGAGATTTGGGTCGAATCCGAACCCAGCTCGGGAAGTTCCTTTTACTTCACCATCTTAACCGAATTACTGTGAAAAGAAAATTAAATTGCATTCTGCTTGTGGATGATAACGATGATTGCAACTACTTTCATCGGAGATTGTTCAACGAGTTGCAGTGCGTGGAAAGAATCGAAGTTGCAACTGATGGTCAAGAAGCCCTGGATTTTCTTTTGTCAGAAAAGAATGATGATCAGAACCATCTACCAGAAATAATATTTCTTGATCTCAATATGCCCATTATGGACGGCATGGAGTTTTTAGAAGAATACCAGAAGTTTGATCAAAACCAAAAGGACAAAATGGCTCTTTTCATTCTGACCACCTCGTCAAACCCCAATGACAAGACCCTTGCCTCGAAATATATTGACATTAAGGGTTTCCAAAATAAGCTTTTAACCAGAAATGGCTTGAAGGAGCTTTTTGAGAAACACTTTCCTTAAAATCTGTAGGTAGCAGGGAAATAAAAAAGCCCTTGCTCCATAAGTGCAAAGGCCAAACTAATAGAATACATGCCCAATAAACAAGTTCTTTTTAATATCTGTTTTTTCTTAGGGATTTAAAGTATTCCTTGTTTCGGGCATATTTGGACTGCCTCGCTATTCTGTTCTGCCCACCAAATACATTGAAAACCAATTTACCCTGGATCACAGGCTTCATTACCTCTAGCTTGGTCTCAAGTCCAACCCCAAAATAATTGTTCACGTAATAATCAAGTCCAAGGCCTGGGTTTATGACAATACCATCTCCAGTAGTGCCTACCTTAGCTCCAATACTAACATCCCAATTTTTCACAGAAACCATTGAAAATGTAGTGTATATACCAGCGGTGCTAGTAACAGTCTTATCGGAGAAGTCTTGTTCCGTCCTATAGCTACCTTCGTAAGAATCGTAGAATGCTCCAAATTCGATATCGCCAATAAAACCCGGGAGCTGAACACCTACTGTGGCACCCCTGCTTGACAACTTAAAGGCAGAATACAATGACGCCTTAAGGGTCTGAGAAAAGGTAGTAACTGGTAAT
The DNA here is from genome assembly GCF_039944555.1 of Reichenbachiella sp. Lineage (GTDB taxonomy): Bacteria > Bacteroidota > Bacteroidia > Cytophagales > Cyclobacteriaceae > Reichenbachiella. Next base: position 393,475 of record NZ_JBDUYN010000006.1, read on the forward strand.
AAAATCAAGATTGCAATGACAGTTAATTTGCTTATGGTCTTCATGATCTTTAGTTTATGTTTCAATAAATTATAAAGTAAAAATCAGATAATTAATTGTTGATTAATATTAGATATATTCGTATTTTAAATATTACGTAAATCTCGTAATAAGAATTTACTTTTACTCAATCAATTGTTTTATAGCATTTTAATAAAAATATTTCGCCTGTTTTTATAATATTATGTTCTACAATATTTGTATTAATAACAAAATAAAAAAAGGTCTTTTACAAGACCTTTTTTTATAACAATAAACCAAACTATTCTTATCTAAGACGCCGCTTTGTACGCCAGAAGTTCTATATAATTCTCCTCTACCAAGTAAGCTACTCTGGCGGTGATTTGATCCATTTCGAATGGCACCAGCTTATTATACTCTCCCAGTAGTTTCAGGTCAGAGTAAAGTCCATTCAGACCCAGGACTTTAGCGGTATACTGCCATTTATGAGCGAGCTCCTTCATCTCTTTATAATCTCCCTTCATTACCGAAGTTTTGAATTGAGCAATAAAAGTTGGGTACTCAGACAGATAAATGTCTATCACCTGATCAATCAATTCTGTATCACCAGGAAATGTTTCATTCAAATAATTAAAACTTATCATAACAATATATATTTTCGTTTCTAAAATTTCTTATGCGACTTCCTTTGTTAGTCTATCTTCGACCCGAACCCATTTGAGTATTTTTGAAAACAACTCTTCTGCCTTAAATGGCTTAGGTATGTAATCGTCCATTCCCGTTTTCAGACAAGCTTCCAAGTCACTCCTTATCGCACTGGCTGTCATGGCTATAATTGGCGTGCTTCGCTTTGGCTCGCTAAATACATTTCTAATGATTTGGGTAGCTTTTATTCCACCCATTTCCGGCATATGAATATCCATAAGGATTAGATCGTAAGCTTTTTTATTCAGCATGTCTATCGCCTCTTTACCATTATTAGCCATATCAAATTTTATATTTTGTCCTTTCAGAGTTGCCTTTATGAGTAACTGATTCAATGGATGATCTTCTACAACCAATAGGTTTACATTTTGGATTTGATCCAGCTGGATCTCAGCCTTTTTCTCTGCATTGGATGGCTCACCTTTGGAAAGTCGTAGCGTAAACTCAAATCTGGAGCCCATACCCTCCTGGCTTTCTACTATAATCTCACCACCATACAACTCCACCAATTTTTTAACAATTGGGAGCCCTAAACCTGTCCCTCCATATTTTCTGGTGGTATCTGTCGAAGCCTGAGTAAAAGTTTCAAAAATTGAATCTAATTTGTTGGCAGGAATACCGATGCCCGTATCAGTTACTACAAACATAATTTCATGCTGTCCATATTCAACAGCCTTTTCTTTGATTTCCAAACGAACCTCACCGCGTTCGGTAAATTTCAAACTATTGCTTAACAGATTGGTCAGAATCTGATTGATCCTTATAGAGTCACCTTCCAGGTACTCGGGAACAGAGGGATCAACCTGCACATTGAGTGACACGCCATCCTTGATTTGATTCAAGGCAAAAGATTTAGCACAAGAATCGGCCAGATGCCTAAGGTCCAATTCTGCCATTTCCAATTCTACCTTTCCAGATTCAATCTTACTGAAGTCTAAGATGTCATTGATAATTCCAAGGAGATTTTCAGAAGACCATTTTATAGCATCCAAATATTCACGTTGTTTTGTACTGAGCGGCTCCTGAAGCAGCAGATCTGTAAATCCCACAATACTGTTCATAGGAGTTCTGATTTCATGACTCATGTTAGCCAAAAAATGCTCTTTGGCTTTCTCTGATTCCAAGGCCGCTTCTTTCGCATGAATCAGGGCCATTTCCGTATTTTTCTTTTCCGTGATGTCAGTTTGAACAATCACATAATTTTTGGTCTGACCAGACTCATCCAAAATCGGAGTCAGTGAATCATGAGACCAGTACTTAGCTCCTTGTTTGGTGTAGCATAGCACATCATACTCGTAAGAGCTTCTTTCTTCTACCACCTTCTTGATGATTTCAGGATTTTCAAACGGGTTTTCTCCTCTTTGCAAAAGTCCGGCTGAAATTCCTGAAATCTCGTCTAAGGAGTACCCAGTCAAATTGACAAATGCCTCGTTGACCCATTCTATGTTCTTCTTTTCATCAAAGATGATTACAGGGTTCACGGTCTGCTGAGATACATGAGATAACTTTTTGACCTGCATTTCTGCTGCGAGCAGTTTTTGAGCGGCTTGCTTTTGAACGAGAATTTTTTCAATTGTAAGCGGCAAAACCTTCAGATAGTTTCGTGAGGCATCTTTGATCAAATAGTCGCACGCACCACTTCTTAAAGCTTCTATAACCACCTCTTCATCTCCAGCACCGCTCGCAAAAATCACGGGGGTGTCTTTGATCTCAGGGATGATATCAAATGCATCACCATCTCCCAAAAAGTAATCGGTGATCACCACATCATATTCATTACCTGCTAAGAACTGTCGTGCTTTGGCAATAGATCCGGCTATGTTATATACATAATCAGGCATTTCTCTTTGAGCATATCGTTCAAATGCTTTCTGGTCAATAATATCGTCTTCTATCAATAATATCTTGGTTTCCATGATTCTAGTTTTAAGTATTAGTAACTGAACTGCTTGATTTCCTTTACTACAGCTGATTCGCTTAGCAACCAGTAGTTATATATGGTCTCCATTACCTGTAAAAACTGAAGGTAATCCACTGGCTTCACCATGTAGCCGGCTACATTTTGACCAAAACTAGCCAGACGGTCTTTTTCCTCTTTTGAGGTGGTCATTACCACGATTGGAATTAGCCTCAATTTCAAATTGTTTTTCACCTCTTTGAGAAATTCAATACCATTCATTTTGGGCATATTCAGATCTAACAAAATCAATCCCGGGCAATCGTTTTCCCCGTCATTCAAATATTCTAATGCCTCTAATCCATTTTGCCTGATAACCAAAGGGTTTTCTGAATTGAGATACTTGAGCACCCTTTTCACTGTCATTTGATCTACTTTGTCGTCTTCGACCAAAAGAATTGGTAATGTATTTTTCATTTCTTAGCTGTTTAGTTTTTAGATATCAGTTCTGTGGTAAGGTGAAAAAGAAAGTTGTTCCTTTTTCCAATGCAGATTCTAGCCAGACTTTACCACCGTACAATTCGACACTTTTTTTAACAATAGCTAGACCCACTCCTGTGCTTTCATATTCATCCCTTGGTTTTAAGGTTTGAAAAATTTGAAAAATTTTATCGAAGTATTGTTTCTCTATACCAGGGCCGTTGTCACTTATGCTTATTTTCCAGAATGGCCCCTCTGCCTCACAAGCCACTTTAATCTCACCTATTTCCTTATCCATATACTTCACTGAGTTACTGATTATGTTTTGAAAAATCTGCTGAGCGCGAGTTCGGTCGATCTTAACTGGAGGTAACGGTTTGTCCATAACGAAATTGAATTTTTTCTTGGGAACGACCGCATCGAGAACATCTACAACTACCAGATTCAGATCTTCCATATTTTGTTCATGTACAGATTGTCCAACCCTGGAATACTCCAAAATCCCATTAATCAGGCCTTCCATCCTGGTGACTCTACCCATTAGCAAAGTGAGCTGCTCTCTACCCTCCTCACCCAACGCAGTACCATAGTCCTCTTTTAGCCAAGCTGCTAATGTGCCAATAGCCCTGAGTGGAGCCTTGAGATCATGGGAAACGATATGTGCAAAATCCTTCAACTCACTATTTGCCTTTTTCAAGGCTTCTTCTGCGTCCCTTTTGGCGGATATGTCAACGATTATCTCGAAGTAACCTATTGTTTCTCCCCCATTTTTTATGGCATTTACTGTAATCAAGGCAGGAAATGGTGTTCCATCTCTTTTGACCATCATCATCTCTCTGCTGATCGGATGACCACTATCTATGGAATTTGTCAAAAGTGAAAACCCGGGCTCAGGACATGAAATATTATTCTCTTCAGCAAATTTTTCGATACACTCTTTACTATGAAATATGTCGGGCGATAACTGATTCTTCACTTCTTCTTCCCTATATCCAAAATAATTTTCTACCGCTGGATTCATACCTGTGACAGTACCAAATGTGTCTGTGGCTACTATGGCATACTCAGAATTGTTTAGGATTGATCTAAAGAAGGAATACAGATGCTGCATTTCCTTTTGGTGATTAGTAAAGGCTTGAAATACAAATCCGTGAATCTGAGCCTTTCTCCTGCCGTGGCTTCTGAAAATGGGTTCTCCTGAAAGCAAAACTGATTTTATCCCACCTTCCTTGTTCTCAATGAACGCTTCCATCTGCTCGCTATAGTTCTCCACTAAATCTGATAGGTCACTATTTACAAAAATTGAACTTACATGTGATCCAACTAGACTGTCCTTACCAACTCCAAGTTCACGGCAAATGGCCGCATTCACCTTTTTGATTTTGAACTTAGCATCTGTTACTACCAAGTATGAGCTCATAGACTCCATGACCTTATCCAGATAGCGTTTGGAAATATTTATAGACTTTAGATCATTAGTGGTCACATAGCCAGCATAAACTACTACCATTGTGAAAAATGCTGAGCAAATCATTGCCACACCTAGAACATTCTCTATTTCACTCAACCTATCAAACCAAACACAATAGGCCATGACTCCATCTGAAATGGTAAATACCAAGAGAAGAGAAATGGACGTCCACCATATCGTACTGTACAGTTTCCCATTCATATTCTTATATATTCTGAACATCAACAGGACTGCCATCATTAGCACCACCAGGCTAATCCCTGATAAGATATTTGAATATGATAGGTAGGTTTCCATTGTTCACTTTTTAGAATTGATTTATTCAAAAGTATAGTGAGATGGAAGCCTGCGAAATACGAAATGATCGTATATATTTTTTTAAGTGAATTACGTAAAGTGAGTTATCAGTTATTATCTCTCAGATATAACTTTTTCAAGAAATACTTTAATCTAACACTCCTTTTCGAAATATTAATCAAGCAGTTATGATTTTAATTTTGTTTTTTATAAGTTATTTAATACCTTAATACAAGCAGCATTTTGTAGATCAGAAAACAAAAAGGTTTTCAAGTAGAAAAAGCTATGAGTTTCGATTACTACAAAATGATATTATTTTTTCCGGTTTCACAAGCAACAAACTGCTTTGTCCAAATACGAAATACTAGTCCAAATTCACCTGTCTATTGGCTTTTTTATAATACCTCATACCAGCGCACACCAATACAATCCACCCTATTTTCTTTTATTGGCTTACAAGATTTCCTAGGTTTATTCTCCGTTGTGAGAGTCACATCAATAAGAAATCAATTAGTTAGTTTTCAAATTAAACATTTGAATTCGTTTATTTTTTAATCACATAATTCAGAAATTATTTGACAAATATCACTTAATAAAATAAAATATTTTTAACCTACTTAACTCAGATAAATGTACATCTTAGAAAGCAACACTTCGTAGCACTCTGATCAACAAAGGTTTGGTTCCCTCCCAATACTTAGGTTAATAGTCACAGACCAAAACAGAATTTGCTATGGTTACAATTTGGAATTTTGACACCATCACCTGCCTGACTGCATTAGTAGCAGCAGTAGGAATAATGCTTATTGATCAACAGGCTCTTCGACCTCTTCATCAGTTCATATCTCGCATCGGCGCCACTATGGACCGACATGTTATTGCTAAGTCATCTGCCGCAGTTAGGAGACGAATGCATTTTTCTTCGATCAAATCATGGACCTGGCTTCAGGTCAAAACTGGAGTTTTTTTTATTGTAGGAATACTGACACTGGGTTATCTTCTAACCCCAATCTCTTCAGATTGGACACTGCCAGAAGCTATTGGCACAATATCCATCATACCCGTCTTTTTGCTGTTTTCACATATGATACAGAAGAGCAATTCGCAGACCCTGGAGGAAAGTAGACCTGCAAGCGAGCGAAAAGGCCGTGTTGCAGAACTTGAAGGCCTGCTTTACACTGCAGAACTTACCTTATTGCATTCAACAAGGAGCTTGAAGCAGGTTGAAGAAAAACTAAAGTTTGAAGAAAATTTAAGAAAAAAGGCAGAAAGGCAGATGTCTGAGTTAGTGAAACCTGTAACTCCAGAGGATCGAACTGTCGACGAGGTTAATCAACTTCTTATCTCAACAGAGGAAATGGCTAACATGGGTTCCTGGGAATGGGAACCTGAGCAAGATGAACTCTATTGGACGAAAGGTGTATACAAAATCCATGAGACTCAAGCAGGAACAAAGCTTTCGATGAATGAGAGCTTGAGATATATACATCCAGATTATTATTCTATTGTACAACAAGCATTTAACCTGGCTGCAAGTAGAAATAAGCCTTTTGACATAGAAATCAAACTAATAACTGCCCGAAAGAGATCAATTTGGGTTCGGATAATCGGAACAGTAGCATTATCTAAGAATAAAGTCAAAAAAATACAAGGCCTCTATATTAATGTTGATCATGAAAAAAAGGCAGAAGAAGCGCTCATCAACCTTACTCAAAATCTAAATAAAAAAGCAGAATCACTTAATGAGGACTTCCAACGTGCTCAAACCGAGTTGGAAGATTTTTGTTACTCTGTTTCTCACGACCTGCGAGCACCCATGAGAGTAATAGATGGCTTTTCTACTATTCTGACAGAAGATTACGTCAATTTTTTGGATCCAGAAGGAATGGATACCATAGAAACCATACAGTTGAATGTGACAAAAATGAATCAAATGATGAATGAGATTCTGACTTTTTCGTCCATAAACCGCAAAAACATATGTAAGGCCGAAATAGACCCTCATATCATAATCAAAGAAATATTGAATGAGACTAAGGACAATCAAAGCGTGGAAGAACTCACTTTCAACGTCCAGGACAGACTACCTAACATAACTGGCGACAGATCGCTGATCAAACAAGTATTTACAAATCTCATCGACAACGCCATAAAATTTAGTTCAAACGAGAAGGGTTTAATCATTGAGATAGGTTCTATGGCTAACCCTGACAGAGGTATGACCAGATTCTTTGTAAAAGACAACGGTATTGGATTTGACATGAAATTCCATACCAAACTATTTAAAGCTTTCAAAAGACTACACAAACAATCTGAAATAAAGGGTTCAGGCATGGGATTGACTCTCGCAAAAAAAATCATAGAGAAACACGGAGGAAAAATATGGGGGGAAAGCGAATCTGGTCACGGCACCACTATGTACTTCACTCTTCCGGCGTCCGGCACCATAAAAAGTTCGAACCCTCTGTCCGACCTTGATTTCTCAAAACAATCGGCAGAACTTCAAAGTTTATCAAAATGAATGATTCAGCTAGAAAAATTGATCTGTTGTTGGTAGAAGACAATATTGACGAGGCCAGACTCACAGTTAGGGCACTGGCTGCAGAGCAGATCACCAATGACATTTACTGGGTAAAAGACGGTCAGGAAGCTAGAGATTTTCTTCTAGCCAAGGGACAGTATACATCGAGGGATTCAAGAGAAAGCCCAAAGCTTATATTGCTGGATTTGGAATTGCCCAATATAACCGGCTTAGAACTTGTTAAAATAATTAAATCTAACCCTGACACCCAAACCATACCGGTCGTTGTTCTGACGTCATATAGTGAAAATCAATACCTGCATGAATGTTACCGACTGGGCGTCAATAGTTATATCGTAAAGCCAGTGAGCTTTCAACAATTTCTTAAAATGGCCAAGAAAATAGGATACTACTGGATGTCAATAAATCAAACAGCATAACATCAAAACATAAACCAGCTGGAAATGAAAAGGTTGAACAAAAAGGAGCCCATACCGAAATTTCTGATTTTGGAGGATGAGCCCAATGATTTGAAGCTAACGCTCAGGGCATTAGCCAAAGACAAAATGAAGTTCGAACACAGAGCTGTGGACAAAGGAGCGGCATTCAAAAAAGAACTCAAGGTATTTAAACCTGACCTGATTATAGCAGACTATAATTTACCGACCTATACCGGTATGGATGCTCTCAAATGGGTTAATCAAAACTCTCCTGAAACTCCTTTTATTTTCGTCACAGGATCGCTTGGGGAAGAAAGGGCTGTTGAAACCGTAAAACAAGGTGCTTCCGATTTTGTGTTAAAGGGTAATCTGGTGCGCTTGCCTATGGTGATCCGGAGGGCATTGAAAGAAATAGCGTATCGAAAAGAAAAAATTCAGGCTCAAAATGCTTTTCGTACCGCAGAGGCTAGATACAAGCAACTGATTGAAAATGCCCCTGTTGGAATTTGCGAATTAGACTTAAATGGTCAGATAACCTCAGTAAATAAACAGGCTTCGCAAATTTTTGAGATGAAGCAAAATAATAAGCTACTGTCAGAATTACTTGATCAAAATGACTCTGGTCAATTAAATGAATGGTTAAAACACAAGGTTAACGGGAAGGCTTTTAAGGGCAATTTTCACTCGCGCAACGGAAAAAAGCTAATAGATCTCACTCTCATTCCTCATTATGATATAGAAACCGGATCGAAGCGGCTGATAGGTGTAAGTCAAGACATCACCAGTCGCTCTAAAATGGAAAACGAGCTAAGAGAAAAAAATGCACTCCTGGAAGGTCTACTGGAAGCTATCCCTGACGCAGTTTTTCTCAAAGATCAAAAATTCAGATACCTGATGGTAAACAAATCCTTTGAAAAGATTTTAGGCGTGGAAATGAAAGACGTACTCAAAAAAAAGGATGAGGAATTTATAGAAAAGAGTTTAGCCGCTCAGTACAAAAAAACTGACCAGGAAGTTGTCCGCACCAAAGAGCTGGTAACCACATTAGAAAGCCACAAAGATGAAAACGACGAAACCTTCATTTTTGACACCCATAAGAATCCTATCCTAAATGCAAAGAAACAAGTCATCGGTATTGTGGGTGTAAGCCGGAACGTAACTGCCAGCATTGAAGCTCAAGAGAAACTTGAGCAAAGCAAGTCTTTATTACTCGAAGCTGAAAAAGTCGCCAACATCGGAAGCTGGGAATTTCATGTGTCGCTCGGGAAAATATTTTGTTCATCAGGCGCATCCCTATTACTGAGCGTGCAACTATCTGAGCGTCAGGTAGAATACAAAACTTTCTTAAAAGCCTGCCATCAGGATGACAGAGCAAAGGTCATGACGGCCTTTAAAAACGCCATACTTGATGGTGAACCTTTTTCTATAGAGCACAGGATACTCCGTAGCGACGGCTCTGTTTCCTGGCTGCATACCAGAGGGAAACCCAACCAAAATGAGCGAGGAAATATTGAAAAAATTATGGGTACCATACAGGATATCAGCGAGCAGAAAAGAAGTCAAGAGAAGCTGGAGAAAAGCCAGGAGCTCCTTAAAGAAGCACAATCAATTGCCAACATCGGAAGCTTTGATTGGAATATCACTCAAAACATACTACAATGCTCTGAGGAATTTTACAGTATTCTCGAATTAGGACAAGAATATTTTTGGCTCACGTTTGACAATTATCTGGAGAAAATCCATCCTGCAGATCGTGAACTTACGAGAAAGAAAATATTCGATGCCCTTCTCGCAATAGAATCATATGATGTGGAGCATCGTGTACTTCTTCCTGATCAGTCTATCAAAACTGTGCGTGCGATTGGCAGATTTAAAGCCGACAAGCAAAACCAACCCGAACGTCTGCTGGGTACCATTCAAGATGTTTCCGATAAGAAAAATGCGCAAAACGCTCTTCTCGAAGGTCAGGAAATAGAGCGAGCGAGAATTGCCAGAGAAGTTCATGATGGCATTGGTCAATTACTGGCTGCCACCAAATTTAACCTGGCTGCACTAGACGGCATGCCAGAAAAAGAACAAGAAAAACATATCGAAAAGATTCATAACACACTTGAGATGACTATTGATGAAGCCAGAAGAATCACTCGCAACCTCTCAACCAAAGTGCTAGAGGAATTAGGACTTGAAAAAGCACTACATGAATTGTGTATAGAAGCTTCTCAACTTGCAGACATATCTTTTGAATTGAAATATCGGCCTGGTAATGCTTATTTAAGCGATAAGGCACAAACCACCATTTACAGGATGGTTCAGGAATCCATCAACAACATTGTTAAATACTCAAAAGCCAAAGTAGCCAAAGTACAACTCATACAAGAAAAAAATTACCTCCATCTGACGATATCAGACGATGGAAGAGGATTTGATCAATCGGATCCAAAATACAGAAAAGGCAATGGCCTCTCCAATTTGAATCAACGAACCAAAAGCCTACATGGCTATCTTGATATAGATTCTAAACCAGGAAAAGGTACAACCATCCAAATAAAAGTTCCATTTGAAAACAAAAACAAGTCATGAGAAAAATTAGCGTAGTTGTTGCAGACGATCATGGTCTGATTCGAGATGGCATACAGGCCATGTTGAAGTATGAAGACAGTATTGAAATAGTTGCCGAGGCCGAAAATGGCCTGGACGCAACCATCCAGGTAGAGCATCACGAACCTGATGTGGTACTGATGGACATTATGATGCCCGAAATGAACGGTATCGAGGCTATGAAAAAAATAAAGGACACATCTCCTCGATCAAAAATTATTCTAATGTCTATGGAGATTTCTGAGGAATTTATTTCGCAGGCGCTAGAATGTGGCGTATCAGGGTATCTACCTAAGGATGTAAGAAAGGCAACCTTGATCTCCGCAATTGAAAAGGTAAATGAGGGTGAGGAATTCTTTGATCCAAAAGTATCAGAGGCAATTTTCAGAAATTATTATAAGAAGAAAACCAAAGGACCATCGGCTGTAACTAAAGGTTCAGGCAAGATTAGCAAACGTGAAGAAGAAATTTTGTCTCTAGTATGTAATGGCATGACCAATAAAGAAATTTCCGACCAGCTTTTCATTAGTGTCAGAACGGTTGATTCGCACAAAAGTCATATTATGGAAAAACTTGGATTAAAGAACACTGTGGATTTAATCAAGTTTTCTATAAAAAATGGATTCATTGAGATTTAAATTCTCTGACCGAAAATAACCACCCTGCTAACAGCAGTTAGCAGGTTTTCTATCTAGTATTCTTTTCTACCCCATCAGAAAGGCAGACACCTTGCGTCTACGATCGGATTCGCCTATTTGTATAAGAAATCGGAAGTCGTGGACGAAACATCTATACCGGTATTTTGATCAATCCACGACTTGTCATAGTCTAACTTCACATTTCACCCGTCCAATCTTTAGTTTTTAGTCAAATCACCTAAAGTTTTCTTTCCGAGAATCTTGTATTCTATCCATGCAAATTTGACAACACTTTTGATTCATCATTAAAATCAAAAGGTCATGAAACACACCATACCAAAGAAAAGAATCACCTTGTTCCGAATTCAAAAATTGATTCGGCAGAATCGGTTCTCCTATCTGTATTTCCACTTGTTTCTTTTGACCCTTATAGTGATTCTATCACTCCAATAATCACCGCGTCAACAATCATTCAAAAACAAACTATCATGAAAATATTACTCGCAGATAAGAGCGCAATCAATCAGCTCATCACGCAGCATATACTTTCCCAGAAAGACATTTCCACAGATTTTGTGAATGATACCGGAGAAATAATGGAAAGGCTGAACGCCGACAACTATTCGTTGATTCTCATGGATTTGAATATGCTGATAAAAGACATGGCTAAAATTCATAAAAATCTGATGACACAATTAAACAAAATTCCCTTAATAGCATATTCCGAATCTGTCTCTCCGGAAGGCTCTTATCCATCAGGAAGCTTACCTATAGATCACATCCTTCACAAACCCTATGAAATGAAAGAGCTCTATCAAACTATTGAAAAATATATTCCCTCCACAGCAGCCACACAGAAAAAAGAAACCTGGGAAGAATTCAAAAAATCACTATTTAAATACGCTGATAATAGTGCTGAATTTGCCTTCGAACTTGTTGATTGCTTTATTGAAAATTATCAACAGTACAAGGAGAATGTAGCGTTGGCACTTACCCAAAAAGATACCAGGCTTTTCAGAGAGGCCCTTCACAAAATCGAAACGAGCAACAAAATATTTGCTGTGTCATCCCTCGATGACTCGGCATCAGAAATAAACATCCTAATGGAGAAATCTTCAAGCGTTAAGGATATTGATGCCATCACGCGGCTTACGCTGGCCTGCAACTCAATTATTGCCAAACTTAATCATGTCAAACAAAACATAAAATTATGAAAAAGATACTGGTATGCGACGATGACGAAGCGTTGATCAGCATGATTCGCTTCAAACTCTCCAAAGACAATTATGGAGAAGTGGTAAAAGTAGCAGACGGGCGGAAAGCCATGCACGAACTCATCTATCATGATTATGATATGATTATTACAGACATACATATGCCTTACTTTTCTGGGTTAGAACTGGTAACATTTGTAAGGGAAAAACTCGGAGACAAAATGCCCATCATTGTACTTTCTGTTGAAGGTGTAGAAAACACAGTGACAGAAGCATTTCAGTTGGGCGCTGATGATTTTATAAGCAAGCCCTTTAGTCCTAATGAGCTATCGATGAGAGTCAAAAGATTGCTTAGTGCCTGATGGAGCCTTCTACCCCTATATTGACCAACGACATTTTCTTTTATGGCTATCTCGTGCTGATTTTTGCAGGTCTGAGTACGATCATAATAGTAGGTATTTTGACCAATCGGCTATTGAACAAGCTGAGTTACAAAAAATCGTTTAAGTCACAAAAAATCATTAAGGACTGTCTCAATACTATAGCGGCCCTGGCACCTGACTCTGAGTTATTCAAGGCAGAAATTCAGGAGGCTCAGTCGATTCTTCAACGAGTCACCCAAGGGTCCCCGCGACTGGCGCAGTTTGTCATTGATCGCTTGTTAGACTTATATAAAAGCCTTACCGGAAAATCAGCTCAGGCATTGAAAGATGTATATGACAATCTTCATCTCTATCGAGTTTCTAAACATAAGCTCATGCAAGGCAACTATGCCATTGTTATTCAAGGCATTCAAGAGCTTGCCGAAATGAAAAGACACGAAGATATCGAGTCCATCATTGGGTTTTTAGATCATTATCATCGGCTGGTAAGGCTCGAAACACGGGTAGCCCTGGTCCGGCTAATTCCTGAAGATCCCTTAATGTGTATGAAGTTTATGAAAGATATCCTTACGAAATGGGAAGAGATACTCATTTACAATAAGTTGAGATCCCTTTCACCTGAGCAAATACCGACTTTCAAAGCGTATTTCAGTCATACCAATTCGACAGTGGTATGCTATAGCATAAACATGGCGGCCAGATTTCTTCAATATGATGCTATCGACCTTATTACCCGCCTGATTTTCCATGAAAACACAGCGATCTGCTGGCAAGCTGTTAACGCCTTAAAGCTTTTACAAGCAGATCAAGCTGCTAAATACATTTTGTTATTGCTTCATAAGACTAAGTCATTAAAAGTAAGGATTGAATGCATAGAATGCTTGGCCCAGATAGGAGACACTCAAAAGTTGGCACCCCTGTTTAGAAAAGTAATTGACAAGTCAAAAAATCCTATGGTTACTAAGACCCTGTCAAAAATATTCGTCGATTGGGACAAAAGCGGAGCTAAGAAATTGTCGAAGAGCAGTTTCAAAGGAAAAAGCAGATTGATGATTTCACATTTCTCTAACCCTCTAATTCACTAAAATCATGTTTTTTGAATACGTCATATCCCTTCTCAACCATCTGTTTGTCACCTATGCTGTTGGCATAACTGGTATTTACTTCATACTTGCGGTCATATCACTGTTTGAAATTTTAAGCTATAGGGATACTAAAAAATACACCAACTACAAGGAGCTTCTTTCCTCACCGTTTGCACCTACGATCTCACTTATCGCGCCTGCTTACAATGAAGGCCTCTCGATAGTTGAAAATATTCGTTCGTTGCTTTCTATCCAGTATAATGCCTACGAGGTAATCATTGTAAATGACGGCAGTTCGGATGATTCAATTGAAAAAATGAAAGCCAACTTTTCACTCGAAAAAGTTCCATTTTTTGTAGAAGAAAAGATCAAGACACAAAAAATAAAGGCTATTTATAAGTCTACCAACAAAGCCCTGCACAGACTATTGGTGATAGACAAAGAAAATGGTGGAAAGGCCGACGCCCTAAATGCAGGGCTGAATGTCTCAAACAAAGAGCTGGTCACATGCATTGACGTGGATTGCATTATTGAACCGGAAGCGTTGCTCAAATTAGTCAAACCATTTGTCAGTGATGATAAAAGCGAGGTAATCGCCTGTGGTGGCGTGATACGCGTGGCCAACGATTGTGTGATACAGGATGGTAGATTATTGGGTGTTAGGTTCCCAAAATCATCCCTGGCTAGATTTCAGGTACTGGAGTACCTCAGGGCCTTTCTTCTCGGTAGAATGGCTTGGGCCAAACTTAACGGACTGATCCTTATTTCGGGTGCACTCGGCATGTTTGATCGTAAAATTGCCGTAGCAGCTGGAGGATACAATACCAACACGGTTGGTGAGGACATGGAACTGATTGTACGGATGAGGGCCTATATGGCTGAGCGGAACAAAAATTACAAAGTGGCCTATATCCCTGATCCGCTATGTTGGACTGAGGTTCCGGAAACTCATCAGGTACTGGGCAATCAGAGAAATAGATGGACACGTGGGACCATTGAGGTTCTCAAACTACACAAAGGCCTGTTTTTTAATCTTAAGTACGGAGTGATGGGACTGCTATCCTATCCTTTTTGGTTTTTTTTCGAATGGTTGGCTCCGATCATTGAAACACTTGGCCTGGTATATTTTTTTATCCTCATTGCACTGGGACATGTATTTTGGCTAAAAGCTATCGCGCTTATCCTGGTGGCATACACGCTTTCTGTCCTTCTTTCAATATCTGCCCTATTGGCTGAAGAACTGTCGTTCGCCAAATACGTGAAAAAATCTGACATAAATAGTATGTTCCTAGCAGCTATACTCGAACCCATATTATATCATCCCAAAGTAGTTTATTGGGCCCTAAAAGGCAATTATGACCTATTGATGGGGAAAAAGAGCTGGGGAAAAATGGTCAGGACAGGATTCAAGAAAGCACAAGCATGAAATATCTTACTACAGCCTTCATTCTTTTTTTTCACCTGATCAGTCAGGCACAAGATTACGAACACTATATGTCTGAAGTCAAGTCCCTGGCGGTATCCAAAAAGTATTATTCGGCAGACTCTCTTGTTAATTTGGCACTTGAGAATTTTGTAAATGACCATGATCTGCTTTGTTTAAAGGCAAGAATATGTTCGTGGCAAGGAAACCTTGTAGCGGCCGATTCGATAGCGGAGTACGTATTGGTTCATTATCCTGAAGATTTAGAAGCTTTCAGAATCAAAGCAACGCTATCTTACTGGTCAGGCCATTCAGAAAAGTTGCTAACCCAGGCTCAGGAATTTCTATCCAGGTATCCAAACGAAATCGTATTCAAATATTATGAAGCCTATGCTTACTACAAGCTTGGCATGGTGGATAAAAGCAACAATCTGGTCAGACAGCTATTAGAAACTAGTTCTGAATACCTACCAGGAATCAGATTACTCAAAGAGATCAAATCTACACACTATAGCTTTTGGGAAACAGAAGTGACCTATGCTCACTTCAGCTCAATTTTAGATCCCTGGCAACAAATCAGAGTGGGTTTTGGAATGAACAAAAAACTACCTTGGAACGGTCACGTACTGGCCGTGAATCGATTCAACGTCAAGGGGTTTAGTCTTGAAATGGAGGCCTATCCGAGACTGACGCGAAAATCTTATGCTTTCATAGTAGCCTCCTATTCTCCAAACAGCTTTATGGCCAACTATACAGCCGGGCTTGAACTGTTCCAGAGCTTACAAAATTTTGAAATCAGCGTGGGTAGCAAGAGATTCAAATTCGATCGCGATGAATTCTTTTTACACAAAGCAAGCCTGGGTTTTTACAAAAAAAAGTACTTCGCTAATTACCAAATCTTACTATCTAAGGCACTCAATACAAACAACTACACGCATATTCTTCGAATGAGGGGCTATCTGGGGTCTGGCCAGTATCTGGAAGGAGTGATCATATCGGGCACAAATGTCCAGGAATATTTTAACCCTGAAGGCACTACTAACATTTTAGAGAACAAAAGTGCAGGATTGAAATATTCAGCTCGCCTTATGGAAAATAGTGCTCTACTTTTTGGCATCCGTGTGCGATCTGAGGAGTATCGATCGGAGTCCTCAAGAACCAGGATAGATTTTCAAATGGGTATTAAAATAAAATTGCACTAGCCAAAATCGTCGGTAATTCACCCAATATCATTTTTCCTGAATTGACCTAGTTTTTCGAATCCTACAGGCATCTACATTTATCCCAGATAATTAAGTAACATAAAATTAATAGAAATGAAAATCTTAAAAATTATTAAACTATTCTGCCTGATGGCAGGGTTCGCCTTGATCGGCTGTTCAGAAGAAGAAGATTCTCAAACCAATAATCAAAATGGAGATTTGGTAGTAAATAACAACTCAGAGGATCTCAGTGTTCGCATTCTGGTGACATCAGATACCGTTGACGTGATTTCGGATGACTCTAACGGTAAGACGGAAAAAACCTTCACTTTGATCAAGACATCAGAGATTTCTTCGCCTGAAGTGAATGGCGAGACATTGATGGCTAATTCATTGGACATGCGTAATAGTCTGATCGCCGTGTCATATAATTTGAGGGGCGATGTTTATGGCGGAGCTGTAGATCTGATGGTATTAAGTGGAGATAATCTAAAATTAACCTCTCAGGTAGTTGCTGGAAATGCTGACGTCAACGCTACATACTTCGACGGTTCCAGGTTGTATCTTGCAGGAGCTGCCACAGGTTCAGACTCTACGGCTTATATATATCAACTTATCGTAAAGGACAATAAATTGGTAACTGAAAGTGCCATGTTTAGCTGGTTGGGTGGCCACACCGCCACCGGATTGGTAGAGGAAGGCAAATATATTTATGTCACCACCGGAGATAATGAAACGACAGGTGGCGGCTTGCATACAAGAAGTCAGAATGACTTAAGTTTTTCCTCTTATAAGCCGCTTCATGATGCCCGCTGGGTAGATATTAAGGATAAAAAAATCTATGTTCAACAAGGAACGCCGGGTAACCTGTCAGTCATCGAACTTGACGATAATAGTCAAATTCAGCAATTTGGATTCACCGGTTTAAATACACCTGAATCAAAATCTACATTTGATATTAGTGGTGATCTCATTTTTCTCGCGTCAGGTTATGATGGTGTTCAAATCATCAATAGAAATACGGGTGCCACAGTTGGTCAAATAGCTATTCCTGAGGAAGACAGTTCAGTAGACATGGTATCGAATTCGGTAACAGTAGAAGGAAACAAAATTTTCATATCCAATGGAGAATCGGTGATTGCGGCCCAATTCGATAATAAGAATGCCGCCAATCCTAATCCTGTCATTTTAGGCACTCTGGATTTGGGAGATCATCAATCTATCAATCACGTCCGATTTCGAAGCAATCGACTTGTTGTGGCATCTGGCCTGGGAGGAGTAAAAATAATCAAGCTTGTCAATAAATAGATTTGAGTTCAGTAGTATGGAGACGGTCTCTTCAGGCCGTCTTTTTTTGTCCCACGATATCTCTTTAGTATTATTTAGTGGATTTACCTATCACATAGTTTACGGATATCACCGCTTGTTAGCAGTTACAAAATCAAAGAGATTTGATCTAAATAAAACAGCGGAAATCATGAAACGTCTTATCATATACTTGTTGCTATCAGTACTCTTATTAATCACACATCTTAGCATCGGACAGCAGATGAGAATAAGCACATTGGCCGAAAAAACTATTATGGGTTTACAGGTAGGCACTGAAGTGAGCTACCGTCTTAAGAACAACATGACATTTGGAGGATTTTATCAACGCAATCTGCGCGGTGCAAATGAAATCAATAACAATGTTTACGAATATACAGGAGGCGCCTTCAGTTTGGCCATCGCCAAGTGTGAGAATATCATGATTAATGCGGTTCTCCGTGGCGGACTAAGCAATCGCAGATTCGTTATCGTTACTCCTGGGATAGACACAGAACTAAAACTGACCAAAATATTGTCGGTCAACTTAGGCATGAGCATAAGAGCAGCTGAGGCCGCTGTGAACGCAAAACTTATTTTAAGTCTGTAACAAATCATGAACCGTATCGCATTATACATGATCATTTTTAGTCTTGCTATGATGAGCTGCGAACCTGAATGGGAAGAGCCCTATCAAGTCTATAAAATCAACAAAGGAACTCACGCCCCTTTAGTTCCAAAGATCTCGTCCTTGCAGTCTGAAACTCTGGTTTTTAATGCCGTTTTTAATGAATCAGCGATATACCAAAATGCGCTGGAAGAAAACCAACAGGACATCAACAAACTAATGGGTTTTGCAGATTGCAATTCCAAACATCATGATAACAGCGCCAGGTTTGGCTGGAGATGGTTTGAAGATCAACTCGAAATACACGCCTACTGCTACGTAAATGGAGAGCGAGTAGTAGCCTATATTGGGACTGTAGAACTAAACGAAAAAGTAGACTACATGCTCAATGTCTCCGATACTCAATATACATTTCAAATTGAAGATGAGGCTCCTATTATTATAAATCGTGGAGATGTATGCAATATTGGTGTTTACTATATGCTCTATCCGTATTTTGGTGGAGATGAAACAGCTCCCCATGATATAAGTATTCAAATCCGTCTGACGTATTAATCAATAGGTTTTTTGGATAGTCGGCTTTCTTTACTCATAATGCCAACCCTTTAGATTTTAGCAATACCCCTGCTTCACGAGTAAATTCAATTTGTCTGCATTGAGAATTTTTATCTTTCCCGCTTCGATCTCAACTAACGCTTCATCTTTGAAATCTGATAAAGTTCTAATTACAGATTCTTGTGCTGTCCCAGCCATGCTAGCCAGATCTTCTCTGGGTATGGTAAACCATTCATACACTTCTGCCTGATTATACTGACCATTGACTTCAAGTAGCTTCTCTGCCACTTTTTGCCTTACGCTATTATATGCCAAATGCAACAGCTGTTCTTCACGCTCGGCCAGATTGTTGGATAAAATTTGTATGAACTTATTGGCGACCGTTCTATTGGCATAAAGCAGATTAAAAAAATCTTCTTTAGGTATTTTGCAGATTTCAACATCCTCTATTGCCATGGCTGACTCGGTATATTCGGCCCCCGCTAATAATGCCTGGTAACCAATGAAATCCCCTCTACCAAACATTCCAGTGATCAACTGTTTACCTTCATGATTAGTCTTATACGTCTTTATTTTGCCCGAAATAATAAAGATCAGAGAGTTGGCGTAGTCCTTTTCCCAGTATATTGTGCTTTTCCTTTTGTACTTTCTCACCTTCCGATCCTCCGAAAGGCCTTGTAATTCTTCGAGGTCTTTTACCTCAAAAATGAACTGACTTAAGCCTGACATATCCGGAGCATAGTCCTTCTTTACTATCTCACTCTTTTTGATCCTAATATCAACTGCATCCAATAATTCACTTTCTTCAAAAGGTTTAGTTAAATAGTCGTCTGCTCCCAAACTCATCCCCTTTCTGAAATCTGCTTTTTCAGCTTTAGCTGTAAGAAAAACAAAGGGTATATGAGATGTTTCATGGTTCTTACTCAAAATATGCAAGACTCCATAACCATCAAGCTCTGGCATCATAATATCACAAACGATTAGATCAGGTTTTTCTTTTTGAGCCAACTCGACACCTTCCTTGCCATTTTCTACTGCCAGTACTTGATAACCGGCCAGCTCAAGAATCTCTGAGGTGTTCTCGCGTACTTCAAGAGTATCTTCTATTAAGAGAATTGTTTTCATCTGTTTATAATTTGATTTTTATTAGTCATATGGAGCCACCATGGAATAATCATTCTCTTTTTAGCCTAATCCTTAAACATGTTGGTTTCATGAGATAAATTTTATTTAAGTATTTGACTATTTGTTCGTACCAAGCCAATCATTTCAAATATAGTAAATCTGTATTGCATAAATGGAGTTGGTTT
This sequence comes from Reichenbachiella sp., assembly GCF_039944555.1. Lineage (GTDB taxonomy): Bacteria > Bacteroidota > Bacteroidia > Cytophagales > Cyclobacteriaceae > Reichenbachiella. Next base: position 413,627 of record NZ_JBDUYN010000006.1, read on the forward strand.
TGACTACTATCACCATCTTGTCTGACACCTGTCATAACAATCTATCACATCATAACATAGCTTTATTCATTCAAATATTACGAATTCATGTAAATCTAAAAGCCATGAAAAAAATACTAGTCCCCTACGACTTCAGTAGGTACGCCACCAACGCCATGGATTTTGCCGGTCAAATAGCGAAATCAATAAATGGTGAGATCATCTTGCTACATGTCATAGACCCTCCAATGGGAAGCAGTTTTAATACTTATGGTGAAATTGAGCTTGAGGATCAAACTGACAAACTTTATATGTTGAAATTGATAGAAAAAACGGAAGAGACACTTAACGTAGTGGCTACCAATGAAAAATATGAAAGTAACAAAATAGATTACAAGGTGGTTGTAGGAAATCCATTTGAGAGTATAAGTAAGGAAATCTCCGACTCGGATGTGGATCTCATTGTGATGGGAACCAAAGGGTCGACGGGATTGGAAGAATACCTCTTAGGATCAAATACTGAAAAAGTAGTAAGGTTTGCAAACTGCCCAGTGCTATCTGTGCCTAATAAGGTAAATGCAGAATCAATAAAAAATATTGCCTTCGCCACTAACCTTGAAGATGATCAAGATTTTATTGTTAAGGAATTACAAATGTACCAACATCTTTTTGGAGCTACCCTCCATCTGGTATGGGTAAACACGTTTCAGGTTAATCAAGACTTAGAAATGGTTAAAAACAAGCTCAATGAACTAGCAGAGCGAAATGAGTTGACCAAATTTGAAGTTCATATTTACAATGCAATCAATGCTGAAAGAGGTATTATGCATTTTGCCGAATGGCAAAATATGGACATGATAGCTCTGGCTACACACGGTCACAAAGGTCTGGCTCATTTATTTATTGGAAGTATTGCGGAAGACATTGTGAATCAAGCTAAAAGACCGGTTTGGACTTATAGCACTCACCCAAAGGCTTAATTGCCTCTACGAGGTTGTCTCGTAAAAATTATAGGTCAAAATCAGATTCGAAAAGGGCAGAATACTGTCGTATTCAGCAAAAAGGTAACTTGTTTTATGAGAGGTGAAAAAAATCGTTCAGTTTCCTATAAATATGGACAAATTCACTTGAAGGCTATTTTGAACCACCATTTCGAAGAAATATTATTACAGACAGGAATATACTTTTTAAAATTAGCTACACCCGCCTGCCACTCTTTTTTTCTTTTTACCCCCTTGTGGTAGAATAACTTTAAATTCTATTTTTGGTAGTGCTTTGGCTCCAGTGAAATGCATCCGAGCCGCCAACCTTTTATTATACAAATCAATTTCTTCTTGAGAAGCTATTTGTCCTGGGGCTTGAGGATCCAGAATTTTAGAATTCCATGATTCCAAACCACCCTCTAGTATATAATTATTTGGGTAGCCTTTTTTTGCCATAATCATCCAGACCTGTTTTGAAATCGAATCACTTTTTGCGTAAATGATATTTTTCCTATTGTCCTGATCGAACAAATACTCAAAGTTTTCATTGTAGATGCTATCCAAAGGAATGTTGATCGCCCCTGGCAGCAGTTTTTCTAAAGCATCGATAGATCGTAAATCAATAAGCTGGATAGATGGATCACCGCTGATTAGCAAATGAGCTAATTCATCTACCGATACGTATTTAGATTCCATTAGCGTTTCCCAAGACATTTCTTCTCCTTTTAATTCCTTAGAGTCGCCATCCTTGCCCGGCATTACGGCGGCTACAACTCCTAGCATTAAAATCAGTATTGAAAATATTTCGCGTGTTTTCATGTATTTATTATTTAAATCTCTTTTGTAATATCGGGTCTTGCGAATTTCTTTTCTGCCCATTCACCCACCCAAAACATCATCACGGCAGCTGCAATTATTAACAAAACCATTAACCCGTCTGTGATATCAAAAGCATTGGAAATCTTCAGACCTCCCAGATAGTTGTTAAGATAAATGTCTTTCCAAAAAGGATAAGTTTCACCGAAAATAAATATTCCAATCAATGACCCCATAAGGTAGAAGATAGCATCAATTTTACCAATTGCTGCGGCGCACACGCCAGTACCGGGGCAAAAACCTCCTACAATAAACCCTAAGCCCATAATTACCCCTCCCAGGACGGCTGAGGTCACGTAGAACTCGTTGATATAAACAATACTCATATCAATCATATTAAAGTTATTGAGGAAGGTAAGACCAAGTAAGGCCACTATTGCTGCCGTAAAAAACACCTTAAGCACTGTGGCGTCATAGCCATAAAACATTCCTGCTAACTTACGGCTGGAAGAAAACCCTGCCTGCTCAAGAGCGAACCCAAAACCCAGGCCTATTCCAAAGGCTATGAGGAAGTTCAATTCTTGTGAAATTTCGTATATCGGTATTATAGGTCCCATATCAAATCCATGTTTTTCTGAAGAAATAAGCAAATAAATAAGCCGTGCCAAATATGGCTATCATGGTCACAAACCCGGCCACTGATAAGGTGGCCATACCACTCAATGCGGCACCACTCGTACAACCCCGCCCCAACTGTGAGCCAAAGCCAAAAAGCACCCCTCCTGCTACCGCTAATACGATTCTTTTGGTGCTGGTAATTTTGGGTGAGTGCTCTGTTTTCCAACCGAGTCTTCCTGCCAATGCTCCTGACAAAAAGCCGCCGATCAAGACTCCAAGTACTTGAAATACCAGCCAGCTTTTCATAGGATTTTTACCATCAGCGATGTACTTGGCATAAAACCCAGACGCTTCTACCTTATCATGGGATACTGCGTCCAGAGTGCTCACCACCACGCTCTTAAAAGCTCCGCTGGCTCCTAATCCACGGCCGGTCAAATAAAAAGACAACAGAAGTACAAAACCCAGGATTATCCCCGCGATATATGGATTCATGTACTTTGTTTTTCTACTTATATAATTATGATGTGACATAATATTTTATATTTTTTTAAAGTATCACACAAATTGTTTGTAATATGTGTTTATCCAATTACTTCTAAGTATGCCCCGATCCATTCATTCTTCTCAATTAATTTCTTAACTCTTTCTGAGATAATAATGGGTCGGTTCGTATTCCATCCACTACCAAACCATTCATGGGTTCTTACAAAGTCTGGTTGTCCACTAAAAACATCACTATTAAATTCTAATTTCTGCCCATGGGGGAAGTTATATTTCAAATGTCCACAAAAGGGGCCTTTGACCAACTTACTCCCACTGGCTTTTAAAAAGTCTAACATCTTTTCATCTGTCGGCATATCACAGTTTTCAGTTGTAAGGTTATCTCCAATTAGCCCTTTGGATAGGACAGTATCAACATGTATCTGATAAATCGATTCTATAGGTTTATCAGTTTCATGAATTACTGGCTGGGAAAACCGAACGCCGGTTATGCCATTTTTTTCAAATTCAGTTTTTACAGATTCATGAACAAATATTTGATCAAATATCCAATTCAATCCAATAAACTGATTATGTCTTATATCAGAGTCATTTTTAAACCGAAAGGGGTTCACCTGAACAATTCCAATACCACAAGTTGGACAACCGGTGTCTGGTTTATAAGTTCGATCTAAATATCCAAAATCATCTTCAGGTTGTGGATATCCAAATTGTCTAGTTGATATTTGATACCAGTTGTTTTTCATTTTTCTTATTCTATTTATCCACAATTAATATAAATATCTACTGGCCTGACCAGCATAAACAATGATAAACCGTAACATTATATTCCCTATTAAGATTAATATGACTGGAATGAAAACTGGGATTTTTTGCCCCTTTATTTCCAAATATTCCAATAAGGCTGGAACAAGCATACCGATGAAGACTACAAAAATCCAGAATGGCAATGTGTATGGTCCATCAAGAAATAATTGGGCAGCTTCTATCTGCACTTCTGTACTGGCAAGCAATCCCATAAACAGGTGTATGATGAAGAATAATTCAACTCCAATGATGAGGATGTCTATTTTACTAAACCATCTTCTTTCGATTTCGCTTTTGGTGAATAAGACAATGACGGCTGCCCCGGCTGAAAGTCCGGAGGCCAAAAATAATGGACCCAAAATGGAGGTATTCCAAAGGGGTCGGGCGTTAAATGCACTCAGCAGTATTCCTGTATAAACACCTAACAAAACCGAATATATTGCCATTACCCAAGCCAGAGGCCTTTTATGCCTAACGAAAAAAGCTATTGCTTTTTCTAGCCATTCAAATTTCCAATCCCAATTTGGGAAAATCTCTTTGATATGAATACTGCTCCAGATAATTGAAATTGGAGTGATCACCATGAGTGTCCAGGCACCCCAGGACATAGGTGATTCTAACCTTATAGTGGTATATAATCTCCAGAAATTCATTTTATTATGTAAATCCAAGAACAGCGCACCAAGCCCCAAAATCAATATGAAAGGGGTAATCATTGGAGCCCATTTTACTGCTGCAGGAAATTGATTTTCTTTTCCTCTCAAATAGTAAAATGCAGCAAAAAACAATATTCCGGCTGCAAGCCCACCTACGAATAAATAGAAAGCGATCTCCCAACCCCAAATATGTAGATAGGGATCCACCTTGTAATTCATTCTACCGCTAATGATTAATTCTTCCATGATCTTAAATTAAGAAGTACAACTGAGGGTCAGTCCCTGCTTCGGTTTTCATTCTTTTGTATTTTCTTTCCTTTACTTTTTTGGATACCTCACTATTAGGGTCATCCAGGTCTCCAAAATACATGCAGTTAGTAGGGCAGACACTCACGCATGCCGGTTGTTCCCCTTTTCTCACTTTGTGAATGCAAAACGTGCATTTATCCACATAGCCATCTGGATGCGGATATCTTGCATCATATGGACAAGAAGCAATACATGCCCCACATCCAATACATTTATCAGGATCCACCAAAACGATCCCTCCTTCCGCTATGTGACTGGAGCCTGTTGGACAACACCTAACACAAGGAGCGTTTGCACAATGATGACATCTTTCTGATCGGAATTCTAAATCCAGATTGGGATAAGTGCCACTAATCGCTTCCACTATCCACTCCCTGCAAAATCCCTCAGGAACTTTATTCTCAACTTGACAGGCAACTACGCAATCGCCACATCCTATACACTTTTTGGTATCAATCGCCATTGCATATCTCATGATTCTGCTTCTTTAAGTTCTGGTTTTTCTGTCAAAAAGGTCACAAAGTTTTCGCGCATTCCGGTTCCTCCCATTTCGGGATCAAGTTTCACATTGGTGATTAGCTCCGTGTCGCTGGCGCCTTTGCCAAAAGCCCGGCTCAATTTCTTTTCGCTATGACCAAAGCCATGTACCATGTACACCGAATCCCAGCGGATTCTTTCGGTTACTCTGACTTTGATTGAAAAAGTGGACACGATGCCGTCTTGGTTTTTAAGCCATACATATTGTCCGTTTTTCAAACCCCATTGTTTGGCAACTTTGGGATTAACCCAAAGATCATTCTCATCATAAATAGCTGTCAGGTTTGGATTATTTGCTGTTCGGCTAAATGTATGCGCCGGTGTTCGACCATAATTGAGTCGGTAAAACCCTTGTGGCGGCTGAGCATGCTCAGTATAGGTCGGCAAGGGTGCATAACCGCTACCTGCCATTTCGGTAGAATACAGTTCAATTTTGCCTGTGGAAGTACTGAATTCAAAGTCCTGCCCGTCAGCCAGATAGAGATCGTCGTATTTCCTTTTATATTTCTTCACTCCCACTTTTTTCATTTCTTCCAACGAGCTGCCCACTTGTTTCAATTGCCAATCCAGCATGGCTTCAATATTTTTATATTTGAAAAATTCATTCAAACCAAGTTTGATCCCTAAGGCTTTGGCTATCCACCAATCAGGCTTGGAATTATACTTTGGTTCTGCCGCCGGCATTCTTAGCGCAATGACAGGTTCTCTATGTGGTGAATTTCTTATGGCGTCGTACCTTTCCAAATAAGTACATTCAGGAAGTACAACATCTGCATATCCGGTGATTTCCATCGGCATGGTATCAATCACCACCAACAAGTCCAAGTTTTGGATGGCCTCCAGTGTCTTTTTCTGATCCGGTAAAGTATGGATCAGATTCGTCCCGTTTACTATCCATCCTTTGACGTTGAATTCACGATCCTTTGTAGGAATAGACGCCCCACAAAGTTCATTTGAAATAATTTCTGTAGCCAGGCTAAACTTATCCTCGAGGCCGTCCTTCCAGGTTCTTTTTGCTTTTGGGTAAGGCGGATGTGGATAAGATGGAATAGAAACTTTTTCAGGAGAATAGAATCCTCCTCTTCGTCCCCAGGAGCCAAGTAATGCATTTAATATAGCAACAGCCCTCAATCTTTGTGTATCATCGCCGTACCATGTCACATGGCGACCAGGATGGACAATAACTGCAGGCGAGGCATTGGCCATTTCTTTAGCTGTATCACGGATTACCTTTGGTTCAATAGTGGTGATTCCATAAGCCCATTCGGGAGTATATTGCTGCACGTGTGCCTTCAATTCATCAAACCCAAAGGCATATTTCTCAACATATTCTTTATCGTACCATTCTTCGTTGATGATGACATTGATCCAGGCCAGTAATAATGCCATGTCTGTTGCCGGTTTGATTGGCAGCCAGTATTTAGATTTGCTGGCAGCTGTGGAAAATCTGGGATCAACAGTAATTATGGTGGCACCTTTATCTATGGCTTGGGACATTTCCTGAACCTGACCATTGTGCATGTTTTCACCAATGTGCGATCCTATCAACACAAGGCAGTCGGTATCTCTAATATCTGTTCTTTCAGGAGATAAAATTCCTTCACCAAATGTGGAATAGAAAGCTACTTCCCTTGGACCACGGCATTGGGCAAATGACGGGGCAGTTATGTGTGGAGAGCCATAAGCTTTAAGCATGTGGCCCAAAAACTTACCCCCTGAGCCGTGTGTAAATAAGGCCATGCTTTCCGGGCCATGTTCTTTGGCAATAGCTTTCATTTTGTCAGCTATAAAGTCGAGTGCCGCATCCCAACTGACTTCCTTATAGACCTGTTTTCCGTTTTCTTCTACACGCATCAATGGCTGCTTGAGCCTGTCCTCATCGTGATACATGCCAACTCCGCCAGTACCTCTGGGACAAAATCGACCATTACAATGCGGATCGTCTTGATGTCCCTCTACTTTCCAAATCTCACCATCTTCATTTTTGGTCACCCACCCAGCACATTTCCAGAAACAAACTTCGCAGTAAGTCGGAGTACGGATGTATTTCATAGTCTCGCTGACCGCGTCATTGAAGATGCTGCCTGATACACTATCGAAGATGGTTCCGGACAACATCAATCCTCCTAATCCAAGGGATGAAATTTTAATAAATTCTCGACGATTTGAATCCATGGTGAATATCTTTTGATGTAATCTACAATGAGTAACAAATGTTAAAAATGACATCTATCAGGAATAGCGATGATCATTCTATCGCCGTTCTCATATTCTTTTGACCCTGACCAACACAAAAGAGATCAATATCCAAATAGTGGTCGGTGATGAATTGCACGAGAAATTATGATATTAATCATGTTTATGTATAAATCTTCATTTCCTTAATCTTTTTATCCAAATATTCTCTAATATGAAATATTTAGATAAAGGTTACTAAACAAATAAAACGCCTCGATCCATGTCCTCACGGATCGAGGCAGCAGTGGTTTGTGAAGACACAAACCACAACGGGCCTTAACTAAACGACATTGAATCCAGATTTAAGTAACTACCCTGATTTACAAAAAAAGGCCCTTAACAAAATAAAGGCCTTTGGTGCTGAAATCGGTTTGTCAGTTATTCTAAAAAGAGAAGCCCACTTCAAATTCCCATTGATTCATATTAAGTTCGATATTCTGTTGATTAGGTGCTTCGAATCTATTAGGTCCGGAAACAGTATTAGAAAACCCGTGCATCATGGCAAAGCTAATTTCCTGATCATTATCCAGGATTTTAGTTACTCCTAAAGTGGCATGTTTTTCTATTACACCAGGAGCCAGGATGTTAAAGAGCATTTCGCTATCGGGAATGGGTTGTTCGCTATAGGAAAATCCGCCTCTGAATTCCCAGGAGTCAACTCCCCTAAATTCGGCACCTATTTTATAAATAGTCATATTACCCCATCCAAATCCAGATCCGCCATCTTCACCTAGCGTTACTTGGTTGGGATTAGGAGTAAATCCTCCTGATCCATCAGGAAATGCGGGCGGAAGTGCAGTAGGGTCTATTGGGTTAGCAATAGATTTTACGTTATCATACATGATTTGCTGTACATCGAAAGCAAAGAGCCAATCCGTAAACTCATACGACAAACCAGCTGTCCAGGTCGCAGGGATATTGAAGCCCCCTTGCTCGGCATATAGTCCGGCATAGTCATCGAATTCACTCATGATCATTTGAGTCTGGTATGAGGCGCCAAATCTCAGTCCTGGAGTGAATTCACCTATATAACCTATTTTAAATCCAAGCCCAAAAGAATTGTCATGTCCATTACCTGTAAGTTTGGTTGCATCTCTGGAAAATGCTCCGAAGGCTTCAAGGCCAGTGGCTTCGAATCTTTGATAAGCTAGAATCGCAGAGAAACCAAGACTGTGTTTCTCTCCTAGTTTCCTTGAATAAGAAGTATTGAGAAACATTTGAGAAAGATCTACACCAGTAGGTTGAGCACCACCAAAAATGGCCGCAGGGTATTCGGTATTCATCCCACCATTTCCATAGAAGGATACTCCAATTGAACTGTTATCATTTAGAGACCAATTAGCACCGATAGAAGGGATAAAGAAAACCTTTTTATCACTTTCCACTGTTCCCGGTGCAAGGCCGAATGTGCCAGGAAATCCAGATGGATTACCAGTCACCGTAAATTTTCTATTTGGGTTGAATATTGCCAGGTTAAAGTCATATCTATCACCTAGAAATACTAAACCTGCAGGATTGGTGGCAGAGCCTAATGTGCTCTGTGACAACGAGACGCCAGTGCCTGCCATGCCCTTGTAGCGTATGCCATACCCATGGCTGTAATAGCCATTGGTGGCATATAGATTTGTATGAAAAATCATCAAGGACAACATCGCAAACGCTAATAATGAAAAATTGATGTGTCGTTTCATAGTTGTATATGTTTAAATGTTTGCCACCAATTTATTTATAGCATTCTTAACTGCTCCTGACCGATGTCATTGAATATTAAGACTTTAATCAAATCATGTTTGGTCTAGAACCTTTCCTTGAGCAAGAATTTTCCAAATTGATTTACATCATGTTTCAGGTTAACTCCGGTCATACCTCATTCAATCTATTAGGTCTAACTTGAAAACAAAAGATCAAGATTATGTTAGAAATGATTTTTGCACTCATTGTCGTCTCATTTGCCATTTGGGCTATGATCGACGTCGCACAAGGTCAGATGAAAACTCAGCAGAAAGCCATATGGTTTGCTGTAGTGGTTCTGATACCCTTATTAGGGCCAATTTTGTATTACTTCAGGAGAAGTAATTTCACCATCAACCAACAAAGTCATGAACCAGATTAAAAATTCAAAGGATACCAGGATATTCGTACTCGTCTTTATTGTAATTGTTGTACTGGTTACTATTTGGATGTATGCTTACTAGAACAGGCATCTTCGATCCCAATACGTAACCCAATACTACATGTTTGTTCTGCAATCCTAAGGGTAAATTGACAAAGAGAACCTATCTCGGTTATCCGCGATACCGAAGGCTATTTTGACCCTAATAACAATTAGCTTATTCGATTGCCGCAATTTTTTTCAAAACCGTTGAGTTTAACACTTCTATATGATGAGGTTTGACATCAATCAAATGTTCTGTCTTAAAATCAGAAAGGGCTCTGATCACAGATTCCGGGGCAGTACCTACCATGCAAGCCAAGTCTTCTCTTGATATTGAGATATTCCCACACTTTTTACCTTTCTTTTGAAGTGACACAAGCGCTTCTGCAGCCCGCTGTCTTACTGAGTTATAAGCCAAGTGCAACATTTGTTCCTCTTTTTCCTTTAGGTTGTTGGAAATGATTCGGATGAATTTGTTCGCTACATCTCGACTGTCGTAAAGAAGTTTAAAGAATTTGTGTCTGGGGATAAAATAAAGTTCTGAGTCTTCCAGGGCCACTGCAGATTCTGCATAGTTCGAACTGGTGATTAGCGCATTAAAACCAATGTATTTTCCTGAGCAGTGTATCCCGGTTATCAATTTCTTTTCTTCCGGATTAGTCTTATAGGTTTTCACTTTACCGGAATTCACGAGTATCAATGCACTTGCTTCGTCTCCCTCCCAATAAATACCCTCCCCAGTCTTGAAATGCTGAATCCGTCCTTCTGCAGAAATCGCTTTTAGCTCAGCAATTGCCCTTTTGTTCTGTACAAATTGATCCAAATCCTTAATATCAAACACAGCTTCCTCTTCGGCCTCTCTATGTCGTTTCAATCTGGTCTCAATGGCGGTCAACAATTCATTTCCATCAAATGGTTTTGTCAGGTAGTCATCAGCTCCCAGCCCCATACCCTTTCTAATGTCGGCCCTTTCTGTCTTAGCAGTTAGAAAAATAAAAGGTACAGTTGAAGTACCGGGGCTTTTGCCCAAAATATGTAATACTCCATAGCCATCAAGTTCAGGCATCATAATATCACAAATGATTAGATCGAGAGCAGTTTTCTGCGCGAGTTTTACGCCCAGTTTCCCATTTTCTGCTGTAAGAACCTTATATCCTTCAAGCTCCAAAATTTCCTGAGTGTTTTCCCTTACCTCCGGATTATCTTCTATTAATAGTATCTTTTTCATCTGTTTGTGATTTGTTCTCTATCGGCCAGATGGAACCGCCATGAAATAATCATTCCTTAGTGAGTCTGATTAATAAACCTATTGGTTTCATGACAATTCTGATTGACGTTAAAATTTATACTTTTCGAAAAATGACTATTCTTCCCATTTCCAAATAGCCACCAATTTTACCAGCTCATTCTTATCAGCTTTAGACGAAAGAAATAGTGCCATATTGGTCGAGGGGCCTTCACAGATACAGTCGATAAGTAAGTCCAATTTACCATCTCTGTCCAGGTCACCCGACCAAACCAAACCCGGACCATTTCCATAGAAATAATGGTCTTCCAGTAGCAATTGCTGAATATTTTTATGAATTAGTTTAATTCCATAACCCGAAAACTCTGGTTCTGTATCCTCTCCTACCATACGATTAGCAGAACCAAAAGAGTCTAATGAATAATCTCCCCATGGGTAAATTATTTCAAGCAGACGATCAGGTGCCAGGATCGTATTGTAATGGTTTCGCCCTTCGATATTTCCCACCTCAAGATCTTCTACTCCTGCTATCAAAAAAATTGGATAAGAATTACCTTTAATTCCTATTTGTATTTCAGTCCTTTCTTTCGGGCCTTCTGTGGAATGGTCATATATTTCTTTCACCTTGAGTTTGACCTTCCTTAGCGAAAAAGTCTCTTCTGATATTTGAAATAGTCCGTACCAGGATTGATATGGATTGATTTCAGCCCCTAGATCCTGCCATTTTCCAATTTTAGCAATCTGGACTGAATGGGGCTCTACTTGCCGAAATGAAGTAATCAATAGCATCACGGCTATTCCTCCAAGGGTAAGCATGATGATGATGACAATGATGCATCCTGGAAGTGAATTTCCACTCTGATTAGTGGGTCGCTTGAGTTGGAACCTCTTCATTGCTGTATATAATTTCGTAGTCCATTTCAGCTACTTGCTGAAGCGTGTAACTGACACCACAGTATCTTTCCTGTGAAAGCCTGACAGCTTTTTCTATTTTTTCCTTATCCAAATCTTGCCCTTTGACGAGATAGGTCAACTTGACTTTTTTATAATAGATTGGATGTTCTTCAGATGGCTCACCTGCAACAGAAATTTGCAAATCATCTATTTTCACTCTCATTTTTTTGAGCAGAGAGACTACGTCCATTCCGGTGCAGCCGGCTAAGGCGACCAATAGCAAAGGCTTTGGTTTTGGACCCTGGTTTTGTCCGCCCACCTCTGCGTCGGCATCAAGTATTATTTTATGCCCATCGACATTTGCTTCAAAGGACATATTTCCTTTCCAATTCGCTTTAATCTCATTCATCTTATTTGATCGTTAATTTCTTATCCAATAGTAGAGCAATTCAGGGTGCTTACAAATGAGGCGAATCAAGGCCTGGTATGATTATAGTCAATGAATTGAGAATCGTTATTGCGCTGAGCATGCGACGTTGAACTGAAAGCTTCTTGCACGGCACCCAATAATTCTTCAGTTTGAAAGGGCAGAGGTACCCATTTACCTACAGGTACTAAAGAAAGGTCATCAGAATCAGCACTGAATACAATTATCGGTATGTCATGAGTTGGAAAAGTGAGCTGCATCTCAGCTTCTCGCAAAAAAAGCCCGCTTATCAGCAAAACAGCTGTAATTTCAGTCTTAGTAAAATCGCCCTCCAGAGAATCAGTATGTAGCGTTTTTACTGAGTATCCTTCGAGCTCCAGCAATTCTTTGATATTCTCTCTGAGCCCCTCGTGAGGCTCAACCAGTAGGACTGTTTGCTTCATCATACTGCAAAATATGCGCTTTGCGTATTTGTAGCAATGACTCCAGTTAGTCTAACACAGAACTTTGATCATTTTTTCTCCTTACTCGGTCAGAAATCCCTCTCACAAGGCAAGCGCACTTCAAAGGCCGTGCCTTCTCCCTGTTTACTTTCAAACCTGATGGCACCGCCCAGTAGCTCAACATATCGGTGAACAATACTCAAGCCTAAACCTGTACCCTGGATACTACCTACATTGGAGGCCCTGAAAAAGGAGCCAAAGAGTTTTACCTGATCAGCATCAGGTATACCTATGCCATAATCCCTAACTGTAATAACAATTACATCTTTCTCGAACTCACAACTTACCTCAATAGGATCATTCTCAACTGAATATTTACTGGCGTTTGAAACTAAATTAGTGACAATATTCTTGATCAATTTTTTATCTGAACAAATGACCCCGTCATCACATGCCTTAATCTTGATCTGCTGTCCCTCCTTCAGAATGGGCTGGAAGTTTTCAACCAGTTCATTGACCAGCTTCTCGATGGGGAATTCTAACAATTCAGGTTTGATTTTTCCCTGTTCCAGTTTATCCAATGAAAGAAAATCATCCAAAATGTTCACCAGATTTCTTACCGAAGACTTAACTCTTTTTAGGTGCTTTCCCTTCTTTTCCTTATACTCTTCGGTATCGTACCTTCCTAATAGATCTACAGATGACATAATAGTGCTCAGGGGAGTTCTAAATTCATGAGAGGCCAGGGAAACGAATGCTGATTTCAGTTGATTCAGTTCATGCTCGTGCAAGAAAGCGTTTTCCAGTTCTTTGGTACGCTCCTTAACCTTTTTTTCCAGCTCCTCTGTGTATTCCTTTTTTTCTCTTTCGGCCTCTTTGCGCTCCGTAATATCACTAATGAAGGCCACCGCAAGTGTTTCTCCGTTTACCTGATAGTTTCCCAGACTGATCTCCACGGGCAATTCTGACCCATCCTTTTTGCTAGCGTAAAGGTCGAGCCCTGCTCCCATGGGTCTAACCTTAGGTCTATCAAAATATTCCGTACGATGATGGATGTGCTGCTCTCTCAATTTAGTTGGGATGAGTACCTCCATTTTTTGTCCAATCAGCTCGGCCTTATGATATCCAAATAGTTTTTCACCGTTTGGATTGATCATGACTATGACTCCCTGTTGGTTGATCACAACAATGCCAATTGTTGCATAATCGAAAAGAGCCTTGAATCCAGCCTCACTTTCAAAAGTGCCAATTAATTGATCTGCTTCCATAGCGGGTTAAGTTGAAAGTAAGTTTCCATATAAATTTAACAAGAATTATTTTAACCGTCCAATTTCGAATATTATGATTTACAAAGCACATAATAGTAAACAACAAGAGTATCCTAAATAAAGAACCTCATCCGTCAATTAACTTAGGTCATGGAACCTTTTCTAAGAAAATTCACAAGGTAATCGGACTGAGAAAGTGGTACCCTCTCCCTCACTGCTACTAAATGTAATACCGCCTCCCAAAAGCTCGGTGTATCGTTTAATTATATTTAGGCCTAATCCCGTGCCTTGGATGTTGCCGACATTAGAGGCCCTGAAAAAAGAGCCAAATAGATTGGTTTGATCTTCTTCAGGAATACCTATACCGTGGTCCTTTACACTGATGACGATCGAGTTGTTTTGAATTTCACAGTTAATTTCTATAGACTCACCATCAGGAGAATACTTGCTCGCGTTCGAGATTAAATTTGTAACAATGTTTTTTATTAATTTTTTATCCGAGTAAATCGTGGTGGCCTCACAAGCTTCTATAGAAATAGTCTGTCCTTCTTTAAGAATGGGGTGGAAACTATCTACCAAATTATTGATCGTCTCTACAATATTAAATTCTGCCAGATCTGGTTCTATTTTTCCCTGCTCCAGTCTATCCAGAGAGAGAAAGTCGTCCAAAATATTGACCAGGTTTTTAACTGACGATTTGATCCTGCCCAGGTGCTTGCCTTTTCGCTCAGCATATTCTTCACTGTTGTACCTGGTAAGCAATTCTGCTGATGACATAATGGTACTCAGTGGAGTTCTGAATTCGTGTGAAGCGAGCGACACAAATACAGATTTCAGGTTGTTCAATTCTTGTTCATGCCTATAAGCATTTTCAAGTTCTTTGGCATGCTCTTCCGCTTCTTGTAGTCCTTTCAGGTATTCTTCTTTCTGCTTCTCAAATTCTTTGCGCTTAGATATATCACAAATAAAGGCTACAGCAAGTGTTTCGCCCTCAACTACATAGTTGCCCAGGCTGATTTCTACGGGCAATTCCGAGCCATCTTTTCTTTTAGCACACAGATCAAGGTCGGCTCCTATCGGACGGACATCCGGTGTATCAAAACATTGGACATGTGGATGGATTTCGAAGCCAGGAACCGATGCGATAATCAGTTCCATTATCTTCGTTCCAATCAAGTCGGACTGGTCATGATCAAACAACATGGCACCATTCTTATTGATCATTTCAATTTCACCCTTTTTGTTTACTGCTACAATACCGATGGTCGCATAATCAAAAAGAGCCTTGAATACCGATTCACTTTCAAGAATTACTTGCGATTTACTTGTTTCCATGGCTGAATAGGTTATGGTTCATACTCCTCATTGTCTATATAAAAGTACAAAGAATTATCGCTACTATCTAATTTTTACACCTAACGGTTTTAAGCTAAAATACTCCGAAATGACCAAAATCATTCGGCGCGCAAATCACTCTCATATTTAATAATCACACCTTGTACGACCTTAGCAAGTGCTAAATTAATTAATCCTTTAGATACTAAAATTCGCAGATCATGGCAACCAAAAAAAATAATATTCTTGTGCCTTATGATTTTTCTGATGATTCTGCTAACGCCTTAAAAGTGGCATGTCTAATTGCGAATCGACAATCACACCACATCATCTTGCTTCACGTCATCGAAATACCTAGATATCGATATGTGGAACCCAAGTTTTCCGAAGCCTATGCTTCACAGCTGCGAGATATGGCGCTGCGCGAGTTGGCTGACTTACCTGAAAAAAGAGCAGAAAATGAAATCTCTATAGAATTACTTGTCAAAGTGGGATATCCTTCCAGAGTCATTCTCAATTTTATAAAAAAAGAAAAAGTAGACTTGGTTGTCATGGGTTCCAGAGGTATTCATAATCCTGGCAAGTCAATCGAGGGCTCAACTACTGAAAAGATAGTGAGAAATACGAAATGCCCGGTTCTGACGGTAACAAGCAAAATGAATCTAGACAATATCCAGGATATTGTTTTTGCTTCAGATTTGGCTTCTGCCCGTCCCTTTGTGATAGCCACGCACGGCCATCTCAACGAACAATGAAAGAACGATATCAAGAGGTGATATAAATCTATGCACCTCTTGATTCCAGTCATAGCAGACTGCATGGGTGTTTCATACCTTGAGTATTATTTAGATAAAAGATGAAGTATTATGAAAAAGATGGTTTTAGTAATTATCGGTCTATTTCTAGGGACCGGTTTGCTTATGGCCCAAGGTCAGCGACAAGACAGAAAGCGTATTCATCAGCAAGATCATATTCTATTCCAGGATGGAAAAATGATGCAAATGAAAGCTGGTGTAGCTACGGAAATGCAAAGTTCTTATACATTTCAAAACGGTACCATCGTAAACCCTGATGGATCTTACCAACTCAAAAATGGTAAAACAAAAATGTTGAAAGAGGGCGAATGCATCAGCAACAACGGTGTCAGGTTCCGTTCGCAGCAAAAGATGATGAACAAATCTCAATCCGGAATGGGTCGGGGGAAAATGAATAAGAGAAATAGGCAAACGCCAGCAGGGCAACCTGGCAATCAGGGCGGAAACAATTGATTTAGTTTTAGAAAGAGCCGTCTCAAAGTAGTTCGCCAAAGTGGAGAAGTCCCCAACGGACTATATACCACAAGGGATATCTCGCTACGAGGCTGTCTCAAAAGTCAAAAAAATTACGTCATCACGAGTGAAATGAAGTGATCTCAATCTTTGTTTACGCTTCATATGATAAGATTGCTTCACTCTGTTCGCAATGACGTAGCACTTTTGAGACGGCCTCTTTAATATGACGAGTTCTTTAAAATTACAATCGCTCAATCACACGACCGAGCTTATCTTTTACCTCTGTTGCCATTTCCAAAAGCGCCTTGTTGCTTACGGAGGCCATAGAGGCAATGGGGTCTACTGCTGCCACCTCTATCTCGCCCGGGCTAAGTTCCTGAACTATCACATTGCACGGCAACATGGTGCCAATCTTATCTTCGGCCTGAAGTGCCCGATACGCATAGTGCGGATTGCACGCACCCAGAATTCTATATTTTCTGAAGTCCACATCAATTTTGTTTTTGAGCACTGTCTGAACGTCAATTTCTGTGAGCACGCCAAAACCTTCTTCCTTGAGCAGTTCGCTGACTCGTTCAATGACGACCTCAAACTCTTCTTTCACCGATTTGTTTATGTAGTATAACATATTTGATATTCGTTATTTAATACTACAAGCTACAGGGGCCTTTTTCATTTTGAAATGACTTAGAGCAGGCATGGAAATGATTTTGTTGCCAGTATCTAAATGAACTCTTGCCGGCGATGCACATAATTGGTTACACCTTTTGTGATGAGAATAGCGAGGAAATAGCCAACGACCAATCCAACCATAAGCACAGTCCATTCAAACAAACCTAAAGGTACCAAATAGAAATATTGGTTTATGGCCGTATAAGTAATGATCACATGCAAAAAAACAGAGGTAACCAGGCCTCCTACCAACCATCTGTTATCAAACCATCCCAAATTCTCATCGTATCTTATGGCTCCGATTCTCACAAATTCAAACAAGACGATTCCAGTGATTAGCGTTGAACGCGCAATATCCAGACCATACGGAAGTATGATTAAAAAAATACCAACAAGAAGTATGGCTTTTTTAATCCCTATCAGTCCAATCAGCCAAGCTAATTTTTTGTTGATTAAAGGTTCCCCATTCTCGCGCGGAGGATGAGACATAATATCCTTTGCCGGAGGGTCAGCACCCAATGCAAGAGCTACCAGGCCATCTGTGAGCAAATTGATCCATAGTAACTGGACAGGGTATAAAATGGGTTCGTCAAAGCTGAAAAATATGGTAATGAAAAATATAATTCCCACCTCGGCCAGATTACAGGTTAAAAGGTAATCAATGAATTTGCGAATATTGTTGAAAATGGTCCTCCCCTCTTTTACTGCATCCCGTATAGTTCTAAAGTTGTCATCAAGGAGTATAATATCGCTAGCCTGCTTGGCTACCTCAGTGCCCTTCTCTCCCATCGATATACCTACAACCGCTCTTTTGATCGCCAGAGCATCGTTTACACCATCGCCGGTCATAGCCACGGTGTGTTCCTTTTCCAGGATCTCTAAAAGTCGCAGTTTGTGAAACGGATCTGTTCTGGCAAAAATATTAATCCCCGATTCGATTTTGACTTCTAGTTCCTCATCGCATAATTGATCTATTTCGGGCCCTTCAACAACCCCATTGTTTCTTAGACCAATTTGCTCAGCAATGGCATTCGTGGTAACGGCATTGTCTCCGGTGATAATGATGACCCTAATTCCGGCACTTAGACAATCCTGTATAGCTTCTTTTGCCTCGGCCCGCGGCGGATCAATCATAGCCTGTAGTCCAATCCACACAAGATCATTCTCAATATCCGATTCGGATGGGGATGATTTATAGGCGAAGCCCAAAACTCGTAATGATTGAGCGGCAAAGGACTTATTTTGCCGTAGCAATTCCTCTCTTTTCTCTGTTGTGAGTGCTATTTCTTCCCCATTTTCCAACATTCTACTGCACTTATGAATTAGCACTTCCGGAGCCCCTTTTGAAAACACCTGAAAAGCATCCCTCTCATTTTTCAGCAGTACGGTCATCATCTTTCTCACTGAGCTGAAAGGGATTTCGTCTATCTTTTGATAAGAGTCTGATGTTTTGTCAATGTCTTCCAAATAATCCAATGCAGCTTTTTTCAGCGCAATTTCTGTCTGGTCACCGATGAAGGTTTTTTCATTGTCTGATCGGCGGTTTTGGGTCGCATTATTGCATAAGGTACCACAGGACATCAGTTTCCTAAAGGTTTCATTGTTTTTATCCTGCTCTTCCAGTTCGCCTAAGATGAACTCCCTTCCATCGAAGTAAAGTTTAGTTACCGTCATTTCATTCAGCGTAAGCGTGCCGGTCTTGTCTGTACAAATAATGTCCACAGCTCCAACAGATTCAACTATTGGCAACCTTCTAATTAGTGCATTTCTTTTGAACATTCTTCCTGCTCCAAGCGCCAAAGCCAATACCATCACGGCAGGTAAGCCCTCTGGAATAGCCGCTACGGCGAGCGAAATGGCAGTGAGCAACGAAGTATAAAAGCCAAATTTGAAAATGCCTACTATGGCGATCACGACAGTAATACATATGGTTATGATGGAGAGTTTTTTACTGAGGAGGCTCAGTTCCTTTTGGAAATTGGATGGTTCCACTTCGACTTTTTGCAGTCCATGAGCAATATGACCAATCTTGCTGTGCATTCCGGTGGCCATCACCTTTACCAGCGCATGACCACCGATCACCACAGTATTTTTGAAAACCTCCGTCTCAGAGATTTTTTTGACGGCAACAGATTCTCCAGTGAGAATGGACTCGTCTACTGCAAGGTGAAAGGCACTTACAACGACCCCATCAGCACTGATCATATCCCCTGCCTGAATGGATAGCAGATCTCCCGGCACTATTTCCTTTGAATCCATTTCCATCGTCTCACCTTCTCGAATGACAGTTGCCTTCGGCATATCGAGGCGTTGCAGAGCTTCAATGGTTCTTTCCGCATTATAATCCTGAATAAAGCCCATTACTCCAGATATTGAGACAATAATCAGAATCAAAACAGTATCGATGATATGTGGGTCCTGGTCCGGCAAGTAGCCTGCAAGAAAGGAAATAGCTGCTGCAATAATCAGGATGATGATGAGTGGTGATTTGAATTGTCTTAGAAAAATCTTCCAGGGCTTAATTTCAACGCTTCCGGTGATTTCATTTTTTCCATGAATTTTGAGTAGTTCAGCCGCCTCCGCA
Source organism: Reichenbachiella sp. (assembly GCF_039944555.1). Lineage (GTDB taxonomy): Bacteria > Bacteroidota > Bacteroidia > Cytophagales > Cyclobacteriaceae > Reichenbachiella. Next base: position 433,369 of record NZ_JBDUYN010000006.1, read on the forward strand.
CTGGACAAGCCTTGTGCTTGTAGACCTTCCATATCTTGGTGAACCACATCATGAGGATTTAAGGATTCTGACATTTTGATTCAAACTCTTTTGATGTAAACCTATCCAAAACTGGTGCTCTTTGATATGAGGAATATCAGCCCACACTATGAGTTTATATCCGGACTTCTAGCGTGCGATTTCAACTTTTCTCATAACGGCCACTTTTTTCCAGCACTTCAATCTTGAAGACTACAGATGTTGCCTTGGACCTTGCGTCGAGATGTATTTTCTCCATACCATACTTGGACGGTACGGTTTCGCTCGTGTTGAATGGCATAAATCTTCTGGTAAGTATCTGAATGGCCTCATCTGCTTCTTGACCTTCAAGCTCTTTGTATATCCCTATTATCACTACACTCTGCCAATTATTCATATCTCTAATACGATCCACCTCGAAAGCGATATTCGGGTTTTCTCTCATTAGTTCAATTTTCAGGCCTTCGATAGTATGTATATAAATGCTTCCGTGTTTAAAGGCATAGGAGATTGGAACGATATAAGTTGTTTCACCTCCATGACATCCCAACCTTCCAATAGTCTCGCTATGGAGGAGGTTATCGATTTGATCACTAGTAAGTTTTCCTAACATAGTATTGCTATTTGATACCACTGAATACCATCAACAGTCTATTGTGGATATGGTCAAATTTATACCTAAATGACCCTGTTTGAAATGATGTCAATCAGCTGGTCGAATGATTTTCAAGTGTGTTGCAAGAGTCGTTGACAAGAATCATCCGGCTCGTTGAGACTTGTCATTGGGTGAGGAAGGAATTGATTCTAAATTTATCGAGACGATTAATTTTTTCATCAACATAAACAAGAGGAGATATGAACCTACTAGCTAAAAGAGGAGATAATTTAAATTTCCCATCATTATTCGGTGGTTTTTTCGATGATGACACCTGGTCAAAACCACTCTGGAATGGATGGAAATCCAACGTGCCTGCCGCAAACGTACTCGAAACGGATGATGAATACCGAATCGAGTTGGCGGCTCCAGGAATGGAGAAAAAAGATTTCCATGTGAACATAGAAAATGGGGCTTTATGTATTAGCTCAGAAAAGGAACTGGAAATAAACGATGAGCAAGATGGCTACACCAGGAAAGAATTTAGCTATAACGCTTTTTCCAGATCTTTCCTTCTTCCCGACAGTGTAAACGATGACAAAATCAAAGCCACATACAAAGACGGGGTGTTGGCATTGACTTTACCAAAAAGAGAAGAGGCTAAGAAATTACCCAAAAAGGAGATCAAAATTGCGTAAACCTGCTTCAATCGGTAATCAACTTGACTTTTTTTTGCGTGTAATGATTGAAGGGTGGGCAAAACCCGCCCTTTTTCTATGTACTTATGTTTACCTGTCTTTTGTGGATTGGGCTTATCATTAAATAAGATCATGGCAGTTAAAAACAACATTTGCAAGGGCGTTTGGCTAGATCAGCAGGAAGCTATTATAGTCTCTCTAGAGCATGAAAATCCGGCCATAACAAGGTTGCTTGCCGAAATTGAGAATTTTCATCCAACAGGCGGATCCCGGTCCAAAACACCTTGGGGGCCTCGTGATGTAGTTTCAGAAAGCACCTATCTAAACAGGAAAAAACATCAGCTCAGGCAATACTATTCTATCATCTTATCAAAATTGAAAGATGCATCCGATTTGTTCATTTTAGGACCTGCTGAAGCTAAGATGGGATTGCTCAAAACGATTCAAGATTCAAAGCAATTTACCTTCAAGAGTGTGACCTCACAAGCCAGCAAAAGGCTCACTGACAAACAGCTGATTGCCAAAGTAGCCCGACATTTCGAATGCCAATCTCGGTAGGTTACTAGAATACTTCAATCTTTCGGTTGACAATACCCTGATCCTTTAGCTGCCTCAAAGGTAGATTGATGTGTAAAATGCCATTTGAGAAATCACAAGATACCGCGTTCTGATCTATTTCCGGTACAAGAGAAAACTGTCTCTGCTGGTGATCGGTATGAAATTCTTTTCTCAGGAACCCGTCTTTGTAATTCTCAAGTTCATCGCGTTTGGCTGTCACATACAGCTTGTCATGTGCCAATGTCACATTAATTTCTTCTTTATCGAAACCTGGAAGTGCCACATCAATGTGATATGACCTTTCCGTTTTTTTAAGATTCCTTTTTGGTTTTGAAATATCGAAATTGTCCATGGAGCTTCTGCCCATGAAATGATCAGCATCAAAGTAATTGGCATACCTGTCCCCAATTCTTTGAAAGGTGTGGTTTCTTATTTTACTGAGTGTCATGATCATGATGTTTAAGTGATATGACAAAGGTAATTATCGCACGCTCGCTTCCCTCTGAGTACAATCAGTCCGAGACGTGATTCTGGTCATCGACTAATAATAGTAGACCAGGTAACTTAAGACAATTATTTAATCACGCCACGGGATGGACTATCACAAGGCATACAAGTTTCACACAGAGCCTCAGCAGTCAAGTAATTACGCTTATTTAAGCCAATTTATTTATGGAGGAATCGACGGAGGAGTAACCACCTTCGCCGTAATTGCCGGGGCGGTTGGTGCCGGATTCGATGTTAAAGTGATCATAATTTTGGGTATAGCCAATCTCATTGCTGATGGTTTTTCGATGTCCGTTGGAAGCTATCTCTCATCCAAATCAGAACAGGAAAAACATGAGAAATATAAAAAAATGGAGCATTGGGGTGTTGACAATATACCTGAGAGTGAGCGAGAAGAAATAAGAGAGATTTACAGGTCAAAAGGTCTTGAGGGTGAACTGTTGGAAAACGTCGTTCAAGCCATCACTGCTGATAAAGAAACCTGGGTCAATGTCATGATGAAGGACGAACACAATATGGTAATGGACCAGGAAACTCCTAGAAAAAAAGCAATTGCGACTTTTTTGTCCTTCTTGCTCATTGGCTTTATTCCGCTGGCTTCGTTCTTATCAGGTATAGATATAAATCAGGCGTTCATTATGTCCTGTTTACTTACTTCCTTATCATTTACTCTCATTGGTTTCCTTAAGGCATCCATCAACCATACTTCAATAATCAAAGGTATCGGGGAAACGTTGCTTCTGGGAACGACTGCTGCAGGTCTGGCCTATTTCGCCGGAAGCTTTTTGGAAAAGACAATCATGTGACTCTCTGCCAATCAATATATTCTGCTTGCGATGTATACTGCATTTAATCAAGGAGTCTCTTGATTAGCGTCATAGCATAAGAACATGGCAGTTGCTAACTTGATTCTGTAATGAAACCGACGTGGCCGGAGCAAATTTAAAGGGACACACGACGGGATCGGTTCGCCGAGCGGATTAAACTTTTGCGTAAAACAGATGCCCTTGTAGAACAAAATATCCAGAGGAATGCCTATGGCATAAAAAGATGAAAACTCTTAAGAATATCGGATTAAAAGCTCTGCTTCTTGCTCTTTCTTTTTTTGCAAGCGGATGTGTAGCTTTTGTAGCTTTTGAAAAACCGCAGCCTTTCTTCAAAAAGAATGAGTCAAGATTTGACAAAAGATTCCAAGGAATGTATTTTGATTCTTCGGACTCTCGTACGCTTGAAATTACAGAAACTGCGATGTTGATAACATCAAACGAAACCCGGGCAGTACCGGTCAATGAAATACATTCCGTTTCAAACGCCGGCATCATCGAAGCAAACTTATCCCAATCCTCTAATGTTAGCATTCCAAATCGTACCGAATCAATTGCGAATGTCCAGGAGAGGGCCGATACTGTTTTTTTGATTTCGGATTGCAACATATTGCGTCAATTCAAAGGAAAGTACTATCTCAACTATAAAGAGCTAGACAAGTATTGGTACCTTGAACTCATGGCTCTCGAAAAAGGAGACAAACTGATTATATCCACCGTCTATGTAGAAGACATAGAAACCCTTGAAGAGGAAGTACCTCTTGTCAAAATTCGAGACGAAAAAGGAGTATTGGTAAGGGTTGTGTTACAGCCTAACAAACGACAACTCAAAAAACTCATGCGTAACAAAGATTATCAAATGGATTTGTTTGTTGGTCACAAAATGAGCGCAGACTAAATTGGCCTGTCCATAAGGCTTTCTCATTAGTTACCCACCAGTGAAGTTTATGGCTTCGGGATTTGTCTTGTTAAAATAATTTTTTCCAACTTACAGGCCTAGTGAGCTTGTCCTGAGGTTCGTGAACTTGTTTTCATAATCATTCGGTAATTATATTAAAGGCCCCTTTTGTGAGAAACTGTGTACCCTCTTCGAATGCTTCGTAATTCAGAATTTCCAGATATCCGCCGGTAGATTTACCCGATTGTATCTGTTTTTTTTCAAAAACATAGATATCATCAGAATCCTCTCGCTTGACCAATACAAAATATTTACCATCAATATCCACAACAGCTTCTTGAGGGAGCGCATATTTGGATTGTGATGAGGTATATATCTCTGCTTCCACATACATTCCCGGGCTGAATTGTGCTAGTTCTTTTTCATCAGTAAGGTGTCCATGCACAATCGCTGTTCGATTCTCCATATCCACAAATTTATTGATCAAGTGTACGGTCGCTTCATGATCCATAGCTGCGTCACTCACAACTTTAAATTTAATTGGCTGACCGATAGCAACTGTATGCAGGTCTTTTGCAAAAATAGAAAGCTCCAAATGAAGATGGGTAATATCAGTAATTGAAACAGCAATGTCTGCCGGGTTAAGGTATAAACCGTTTGTTATATTAACCTCCCTGACATAGCCCGACAAAGGGGACAACACAGGTATTGTTGTACTTATTGTTTCTACGCTCAGATTATCGGGGTTTATGTTCATCAGGCTTAATTTCTTTTTCAAAGACTCATATTTCACACGAGTGATTGCGTAATCCGTCTTTGCTTTTAAGTACTTTTTCTGCGAGGTAACGCTATCCTTTGCAAGTATCTTTTGTCTTTCATAATCAGACTTCAAATAACTCATCTCCTCTTTTATCACTAAAAATTCTTGTTGAATTTGCACATAAGCCAGATTTTCTAATGTGAAGAGAACCTGGCCTTTTTCTACCTTTTGCCCTGGAAGAAGCAGTACGCCCCTTACATATCCTGCAAAATGAGTACTTACTGATGCTCTATTTTTCGGCGGCACATCGAATAGACCATTTGCGTTTACAGAATGGTGAAAATTTCGTATTTCTAATCCTCCCAGTTCCATTTTTTCGGATAAAAATTGTGACCGAGTAATTCTGTAATCATTTTCCTCAGCGGCCGGCAGATTGTTTTCATCAGTTGTTCCGGTCTTTTTTTGTGAACACGAACCAAATCCAAGTAAAAATGCGGCTAATAGGTAGCTAGCAGCTATGTTTTGCATTGCATTCACCCTAACATTTTTTTTCAGATTTTTCATCGTTAGTTCATTATATAATTAGCTTCTAATACTGCCCTGTTGTATTGATAAAGAGATGAGAAGTAGTTCAATTCGATTGACTGAGCATTCTCTAAAAGTTGTGCATATTGAAGAAACCCTATTTCTCCATTTTGAAAGGCCTTGACCGCGTGAAAAATTAGCTGTTCTGACAGTTTCTTTCCAGTGCTGTAGTAATAATTCATTCCGGTTTCGGATTGTTTCATATCTGAAAGTAAGGCGAGGTAGTTTGATTTGAGCTGAGCCCTATAATCTGTTTCTTCCATTTTTTTAATGGATGTAGCCGTTCTCGCAGCGTTAATCTTTGACTTTTGTCCTCCAAACCAAAGCGGTATAGCAACTCCGGCTTGAAACCCCGTGTAATTTTGTGCGTTGCTCCCATTATTTGTTCCTTGAAAAACTGAAAGGTTCAAATCAGGAAGCAATAGTTGCTTTTCTAGTGAAAGGTCTTGCTCGGCAAGCTGAAGGGCATAGGAATGATAATTTATACCAGGGTGATCTACAGTATCCAATGGTTTAAGTTCCAAAGGAATAAGTTCTTTCTCAGAGATGGCGTAATCGATATCCGTTTGTAACCATCTTCCAAGGACGATATAAGACTTTCGGATACTTTCCTTTATTTGGCTGAGCTGCACTGTAATTTCTTTCTGCTTTGTTTCAGCAGTAAGTTTCTCCAGGTAATTAGACTCCCCCTGCTCGAACCTTCTGTTGGCTGCATGCTCAAACTCGGCATACAAACTATCGAGATACGTATAATTTTTCAACAACAGCTGCCAATAAACCACCTCGTAATAAGCTTTTGATACTTCCCTCGTTACCATGCGAGAATCAAGCGCATATTGGGCTTTGCTCAACACCACTTTACCTTTCATTACTTTTCTTTTTGCCCCATAAACAGTTGGAAACTGTAAGGACTGACTGATGCCCCAAACATTCAGAGGAATGTTATTTGGTGCAATGTTATTTTGGTCTTCGTTATAGTATATCTGGGTTTTTTCAACGTCCAATGCGCTACCAATCAATTGCCTACTTTGATCAATTCGTTGAGATGACACCTTCAGACCAAGATTATTATCCAGAGCCACTTGAATTGCCTGATTTAGATTGATTTCGATGGGTTGTGCCTGCATCAGGAAAGGCGAGACAAGTAGTGCTCCAATAACCATAACTGTCATAGATAATTTTGTTTTTGGGAGAGAAACCTTCCTATCGAAGAGGGCATACAAAACCGGTAAAATAACCAAGGTGAGTGCAGTTGCAGATATGAGACCACCGATCACCACAGTAGCCAAGGGTCGTTGCACCTCGGCCCCTGCCGAGGTCGAAATGGCCATAGGCAAAAAACCCAATGCCGCTGCTGCTGCTGTAAGCAACACAGGTCTTAATCTATTCTTTGTTCCTAAAAGGATACGTCTGTTGATATCGTCAACGCCTTGCGCTTTTAGCTCTTTAAATTCTTCTATAAGTACAATACCGTTGAGCACGGCGATACCAAACAGGGCAATAAATCCGACTCCAGCTGATATACTGAAAGGTAAGTCTCTAACATAGAGTAAAATCACACCTCCAACTGCAGACATGGGAATGGCGCTATATATGATCAGGGCTTCTTTTACTGAATCAAAAGCAAAGTATAGCATTACAAAAATAAGAATCAGCGCTACGGGAACTGCAACCATTAGCCGTTCTTTGGCTGTTCTTAGGTTTTCGAATTGTCCTCCATACTCAATGGTGTATTCCGCAGGAAGACTGATTTTCTGACTGATTACCTCCTGAACTTCCTTTACCAAAGATTCCAAATCTCTATTTCTGACATTTACACCCACTACAATTCTTCTTTTAGTATTGTCGCGTGAAATTTTAGCCGGGCCTTTAGTATAAGCGACCGTAGCAAATTCATCTAGTGGCAGCCTGTTACCATTGGGAAGAAGGATAGATACGGACTCTATGTCTTGAATATCTTGGTGGTGTTCAGGATCAAAACGTATAACCAAATCAAACTGCTTTTCACCCTCGAAGACTGTACCTGCTGGCAATCCGGCAAAACCCATCGCAATAATGTCATTCAATTCTTCTACATTCAGTCCATACTTTGCTATTTTTTGTCTGTCATATTTTACTGACATCTGAGGAAGGCCAGCTATCTTTTCTACAATAATGTCGGCCGCTCCGTCAATGGGGCCAATGGCTTTTTCCACTTCCAGGGCTTTCTTATACAGTACCTCTAAGTCTTCACCAATAATTTTAATGGCTAGATCCGCTCTTACGCCAGTAATCAATTCGTTGAAACGCATTTCGATAGGCTGGGTGAACTCAAATTCTACTCCTGGTATTTTTGCTATTAGAGCTGCTTTGAATTTATCTGCCAATTCATCCTTTGTTTTGGCAGAGACCCATTTGCCTTTTGGTCTCAATTTGATAATGACATCACTTTCTTCCATCGACATAGGGTCCGTGGGTACCTCGGCCGCTCCTATTCGACTGACCACTTGTGTTACCTCAGGAAATCTTTTGAGGATCTTTTCAATTTTTGTAGTAGCTTCTACAGTTTTACTCAATGATGTTCCAGTTTTTAAGACGGGTTGAATAACAAAATCTCCTTCATCCAGTGTAGGCACAAATTCTCCACCCATGATAGTGAAAAGGAATACTACACCAAGTAGAAGCACTGAGGCCATGCTAAGTACTAATTTTTTCTTTCTTAAAGCCCAGGCAATCAGAGGCTGATATTTAGCTTCTAAAAAAGTAATAAGTCTTGAAGAAATGGTTCTTTTGTCAGGGTCAGATGGTTTAATAAATAAGGAGGCCATTACTGGCACATAAGTGAAGCAAAGCAGCATAGCACCTATCAGGGCAAAGCAAAATACCTGTGCCATCGGCCTAAACATTTTGCCCTCTACTCCTACCAAGGATAAAATAGGGATGAAAACGATAATGATAATAAGTTGTCCAAAAACTGCCGAGTGCATCATTTTACTCGCGCCGCGATGAGTGATGTTATCAACGAAGTTTTGTTGCTCCGTTTTTACTAAGGCCAATACCTGAGTGCGTTGCGCAGTTATCTTAAAGGCAATGTATTCGACAATAATGACCGCACCATCTATGATAATACCGAAGTCGATTGCCCCTAAACTCATTAGATTGGCGTCTACCTTGAAGATGTACATAAGGGACAAGGCAAACAGCAAGCACATCGGAATTACCGACGCTACAACCAATCCCGAACGAATGTTGCCTAGCAACAAGATCACTACAAAGATTACTATTAAGCAACCCAAAACAAGATTTTCTACAATTGTGAAAGTCGTTTTTTCTATCAGCTCACTTCTTTCCAAAAATGGATTGATACTAATACCAGGAGGCAATGAGTGCTGAATTTGAGCCACTCTATTTTTGACTCGATCTATTACGGCCTTTGAGTTAGCTCCTTTGAGCATCATCACCTGACCAAGGACTTTTTCACCTTCTCCGTTGCCAGTAATTGCCCCAAAGCGAGTCGCATGACCAAAACCTACCTTCGCTACATCTTTGACAAAAATGGGAATGCCATCTCTGTTGTCGATTACAATATTTTCAATGTCCTCCAATGTTTTCACCAGACCCTCTCCTCTAATGAAGTAGGTCTGGTTTGCCTTTTCGATATAACCGCCGCCTGCTACACTGTTATTTTTTTGCAGTGCGGTAAAAGTCTGAGCCAGCGATAAGTTTAGACTTTTGAGTTGCTCCGGATTAACTACCACCTCAAATTGTTTGAGGTGCCCTCCCCATGTGTTCACTTCTACTACCCCAGGGATACCGGATAACTGACGTTTTACAATCCAGTCTTGCATAGTTCTTATATCCATCAATGAATACTCGTCTTTATGAGCTGAGTCCACTTCTATCACATATTGATATATTTCACCAAGACCTGTAGTTATTGGCCCCATGAATGGCTTGCCAAACCCTGTTGGAATTTTCTCTTCTGCAGCCTTGATTTTTTCGGTAATCAGTTGCCTGGGTAGATAAGTACCCATGTCATCATTGAACACGACTGTTACCACAGAAAGACCAAACTTTGATACAGATCTAATCTCTGTTACTCCTGGGAGATTGGCCATTTCCAACTCAACCGGATAAGTCAGGAACTTCTCTACATCCTCAGTGGCTAGATTACGCGAGGTGGTAATAATTTGTACTTGATTATTGGTAACATCGGGTACAGCTCCTATAGGAATTTCAGTTATCGAATATAGGCCAAATCCAACTATACCAAAAGAGAATAAAAGTACAATCAACTTATGATGGATGCTGTACTGTATAATTCGGTCTAACATTGATATGATATTTAATTCTATTTATTGGCTCCCGTCTGGTTCCATAAGTGAGATCTTAAGATCCTCCAAGTAATATTGATATTGGTTCCGTCTCTTTCATTTGATCCGCAACCAGTTTTAATATGGCCACGAAAGGCAAGAAAAGAATCATCCCGGATGCGCCCCATATAATACCACCGGCAATAATGACAATGATGGCTACCAAGGCATTTATTTTCAACTTCTTACTGACGACAATCGGAAAAATAAGATTAGCTTCTAAAATTTGTACAACAGTAAAAACAATAACTACGCCGATTGGGTATAAAACGGAATCATACTTAAGCCAGGCTACCGCAATGGGCAAAAGGGCGCCAATGGTAATGCCGACATAGGGAATAAAGGTTAAAATGGAGGCGATAAATCCAAAGAATATCGGGTTAGGGATACCGATGATCGCCAAACCGGAAGTGTTTAGCACGGCTACTATCAGATAAACCAGAGCCATACCTTTGATAAAGCTGTAATAGGTGGTGATCACTCCTGGGAGAATATTTCTAACATAATGATGTCGCGAACTCCTAATAATACTGAATAGAAACTGAACAAGAATGTCCCGATAAAATAATATGAGAGCTACATATACAGGAATCAGCACCAGCAGAACGGCTGATATGGAGGAGACATAAAGTGCCTCAGGTATTGCAGGTAACACGTGATCATATCCATACTGCATTATGGTTTCCAGAAATCCTGTTTCCCCCAAAGAATTGTCCAGATAAAATTGATCAATATGTGACCTTGTACTGTCAATGACATGTGTCAATTTTTGTTGTAGTGCTGGCCATTCTTTTGTAAATAAAATAAACTGCTGTACGAGCAACATTATAATTGAAATGATCAATACCGAAAACGAAATGAGTCCAATGGCGATTGACAAACTTCTAGGTATTCCTTTGTTTTCCAACCATTTACAAAATGGGTAGAGTACCAGACTTATGAGTAGAGAAAAACTCAATGGAATAAAGAGCGTTCGTCCAAAATATAAGATCAAAACCGCAGCCAGAAAAGTAAGTAGATAGTTGGAAGCGGCTAAAGTAGTCAAGGTTTGAAGCCGACTGTCTCTTCGTTTTACTTGTCCAAAAGTATTTCTTTCGTCAATCACTTGCCAGTCGGATTTGAGCCTCTTTTTCTATTATCCCTTCTACCAAATTGATATTGCCTATCCCTTTTAGTAGTGCATCAGGATTAAATGATATGCTGTCAATCCCTTCCTCCACAAGAAACTGAGCAAATGATGGATAGTCGCTAGGTGCTTGCCCACAAAGACCAATTTTTGTGTAGTTCTTTTTCGCCATCCTTATAGCCTGGGATATCATCATTTTGACACTATCATTTCGAGTATCGAACAAATCATTCAATATTTCACAGTCTCGATCAATACCTAGTGTAAGCTGGGTCAGGTCATTGGATCCAATAGAAAAACCGTCGAACAATTGAGCGAATTCCTGTGCCATCAGTACATTGCTAGGCACCTCTATCATCATGTAAAGCTGAAGGTCGTTCTCACCACGTTTCAGGCCAAACTCGGACATCGTTTCTATAACCTTGTTCGCCTCTTCGACTGTTCTGCAAAACGGTATCATCAATTTGACATTATCCAGACCCATTTCGTCTCTTACCATTTTCATGGCCTCACATTCCAACCCAAATCCTTCTCTGTAGTCAGGATGATAATAGCGGGAGGCACCACGCCACCCAATCATGGGATTTTCTTCATGAGGCTCAAACTCTTTCCCACCTATCAAATTTGCATACTCGTTCGTCTTGAAATCACTCATTCGCACGATCACATCTTTAGGGTAAAAGGCTGCCGCCGTAACTGCCACGGCACTGGCTAATTTGTCCACAAAAAATTGCTTTTTGTCCTGATAGCCATAGGTCATTTCGTCGATTTTGTTTTTTGAGATCGGATCACCAAGTTTGGGGTATTTAATAAGAGCCATGGGGTGTATACCTATACTATTGCTAATGGCAAACTCTAGTCTCATGAGACCTACACCACTATTTGGCAACTGAGATATTCTTAATGCCTGATCCGGATCAGATAAAATGATCATGACATCTGTTTCCGGTGATTCAATGTCAGAAATGTCTATTTCAGTGGATTCCCATTTCAACTCACCTTCGTATACCAAACCGTTGTTTCCGTCAATACAGGAGACAGTCACCATTTCTCCATCTCTAATAGTCTTGGTGGCATCGCCGGTACCGACTACTGCCACAGCACCAACCTCACGCGCTACGATAGCCGCATGGCTTGTCCTGCCTCCCCTGTCAGTGACGATTGCAGACACCTTTTTTAGTATGGGGTCCCAGTCAGGATTTGTGATTTCGGTCACTAAAACATCTCCTTGTTCTACTTTTCTAATTTCTTTTGGAGAATGTAATATGCGCGCCCTGCCTGATACGATTTTATTTCCTATGTTCTTTCCTCTGGTAAGAAGCTTTCCTTTTTCCAATAGTTTGTACTCATAAAACTTATAAGATGATGTATTGGAATGAACGGTTTCGGGTCTGGCCTGGGTAATGAATAACTCTTCGGTAAGGCCATCTTTTGCCCACTCAATGTCCATGGGTCGTCCATAGTGCTTTTCTATTTTTATGGCCCAATCAGCCAAAATCTCAATTTCCCGATCGTTAAGTACATACTTTTGTTGCTTTTCCGGAGAGGTATTAAGATTTATGGTTTTGGTCTCTAGTGTCAGGTCCTCGTCTGGCTTTTTATTCGTATACACTAGCATTTTTTCTTTCGCACCAATTTTTTTTGAAATGATGGCTTTTTTGCCGTTGAGCAATGATGGTTTGAATATCAGGTATTCGTCCGGTGTGATTACTCCTTTTACTATATTTTCTCCCAGACCCCAACCGCCACTGATCATTACAACATCTCTGAAACCTGTTTCCGGATCGAGAGTAAAACAAACACCAGAACAGGCTTTATCAGAGCGAACCATTAGCTGGACGCCTATTGACAGCTTGACCTGCATATGATCAAATCCATTGTCCTCCCTATACTTAATGGCCCGATCTGTGAACAAAGAGGCATAGCAGTACAGACAGGCCTCTAATAATTCCTGATCAGAACAAATATTGAGATAGGTCTCTTGCTGTCCGGCAAAACTGGCTTCTGGCAAATCTTCGGCGGTCGCGCTACTTCTTACAGCCACTTGAATATCCTCTCCAAATTCCTGCTTCAATTCATGAAATTGAGCAACTATCTCGTTTTTTATTGGCCGTGGTATGGTGCCTTTGAGAAGAACCTCTCTGATTTTGGATCCAATCTCTGCCAGGTTGGTGAAACCTTCCCGGTCAAGCTCATTCATTATTTGATCCATACGCTGTGCAAAGCCATTGGATTGCAAAAAATCTTCATATGCCTGCGAACTCACCGCAAACCCTTCCGGAACCTGAATGCCCTCTTCTTTCAAATGGTGAATTAACTCCCCCAACGAAGCGTTTTTTCCGCCAAAATCCTGAAGGTCTTCTAAGCCTATTTCACTTAAATATCGTGTGTATGCAAACATGTTTTCTAACGGTTAACTTGTTGATCAGAATTTTTCTTATGTTTAAATTTAGTCCCATTTAGAAGACCTTTCCAATGACCAAGAACCTGACTACTAATGATTTAGATCACTAACAAAGGCCTAAGGATAAATCAATTAAAATCTTAACTTATACTCTCATACCTACCCTCTCCAACATAACCATTCATTAACCGGAGATAGCGCTCAGCCTCTGACAGCCATTTGTTTTTTTCATGGTCATCACTGGCCTGTTGTGCTCTCAAGCCATTCACTTTTGTCCTCACATTGGCCCGATAGCATTTGTAATAGGTGAAGAGATTTTCTTCGTTTTGATTGCTTATGGCAGGAAACATGTCAAGATAATTATTCAAAAATATGGCAACCAGATCCCCCTTATAGTAGGCATCCAGATCCATACAGAAAAAGGCGATTTCGTCGAGTACATCTATTCGCCTAAAGCTGTCATTGAAATCAATACAGTCAAAAATGACAGGTTCATCGTACAAAAAAATGTTCTTTGAGTGTAAATCCCCATGAAGATCGCGCACAAATCCATGTTCAATACGGTTTTGGAATATTCGCTCATTCTTGTCGACAAAGCAATTTGCAAAATCAACCGCTCGCTCGAGAATTCTACCAGCTGAGGCCCCAAGGTTATCAACTAAATAGTCCCCAACGGATAAGATATCATTGAACTTTTCTTTGAAATATTCAGCCGAAAATTGGGGCCTGCAAATCTGTGCGTTGCTGTGAAATAAGGATACCGTAGCAGCAATTGTAATCATATCGCTGTGGGATACTTCATTTTTTTCGAGCAGCACATTCATTTGTCTGGATAGATCCTGTTTTTCCATTTTTACCGCGTAATCGATGACTGTTCCTGCTGATTCGTCCACAAATACTTCATCTCCTTTTTCCGAGACAGGAGCCACTCCCAGGTACATGTCGTGAGTGAGTCTTTTATTGAGTTCCAACTCCCTCTCACAATAGAACTTCCTTAGATCTAGTGTTGAATAATCTAAAAATGAATATTTGATCGGCTTCTTAATTTTATAAGCATACTGATCCGTGATGAGCACCCAGGAAATATGAGTTTCTATCAACCTTACGGAAGCATCGGTGTGCTTTGCTTCTAATGAGTGAACCAGTTTCGTAATCAATTCGCTATCCATCGATATGAATGAGTTAGTTTTCCGATCTATTTAGGTATTTGATTCAGTTGATTCAGTCCTCCGCTGGCCCTTATTTCTGTATGCCTTATTTTACCGCCTGTAATACCCACATAGGACATGGTCAGAAAGGCAATAAGGCTAAAGAGCATGATACCGTACTGGAATTTCCTGACGTTTTCACGTTTCTTTATCGTTCTGATAAGTGCTACAAGTGAGGACAATCCCAATAGCAGCATGAGCCAAAGTCCGTAGGCTGCAGCATCTTCGTGTTCATGAATAAGGATATCATTTTGCTTGTTCATGTGTTCGACCACTTCCTCAGCGACCTCACCACTCAAAAAAGCTGGCACGGAAATAATCGCAATAACAATGAAAGTGAACAACGCCGATTCAATGATTGAATCACTTTTTTTCAGCAAACCGTAACCCAACAATAAAAGGCCAAATAATGAACCTAAAATCGGAAAATGGTTAAGTAATAAATGCATGTGAGCCGATTCCATTTTGTTCTATTTAAGTATTTATCAATTCTTTTATTTAGGTGTTATGTTTCTGTCGTTAGAAAATTGTGATTGCAATGGTTTATAAGACTTTGAGGCATCAACATATTTTAAACCAATTCTCAGCATATCATCGATATTGTGGTCATTGGAATGTATAACAAAGTGCGGTTCGCACATTCGCTCGGCCTGCTTTTCCAATTTCTCAAACACCTCAATATTGGCTTCGCTATAAGCCCTCTTTCGAGATAGCCTTTCAGCTACTAACGACTTGTCTGCTTTGATTTCAAGAAACAAAACATGAGCACCTAACCGCTTTAGTTGATTCCGGGCCTTTTCCCTTATACTTCTCAGATAGAAGGTCCCATCCAAGACTACAGTATCTTTTATCTTCAACCATTGCGCGGTGAGTTCAAGCATTCTGTCATAGACCTTCATCTTTCCCGAAAGGGAATAATCATGTCTATCATCTAGTTCTGTTCTGATTCTATCACTGCTCAAATAAATCGCTCCGATCTTTTTGGCTAGCCTTTCGGCAAAATAGCTTTTGCCAGTTCCTGGTAATCCAAATATCACAATTACATTCATCTCTCTATTGGTCTAAGTCAGTCTTCATATTTCCAAAAACAACTCCATCCATGCGAAATAGCTCTCTTCATCCTTCTTATCGCCTCAAAACCGAGACGCCTTTTTAACTTCCACAAAAAACCAGGTTGTTTCAATCCCTTGTTGGAAATATTCTCTATCTCATCTCTTTTTGTCACCGTGACTTTCATGGCTTCCTTTTTGAAATTAGGAATGTAGTTTCATCAAACCCCTAAATAGCTCACTGGCCTGAACCTTACATCCAATTGAAAGTTACGGCTTCACCCATTTACACGGAATGACTAAAATCAGCCGGATTCTTGATTATGATTGGCGACCCTGATGTGATGGAAGAGTAGTACTATCTTTCAAAGTGCCGTAATACTCTCAGGGCCCTGAGTGTGTTCCATCTGCCGGGCTGTCCGGCTTTCTCCATGTCAAAGTGGGTTTGACCCGGATATTTAGCATTTAGGTTCCAGCTGCCGTGCTTATTCCTTTTTTGTAGTAACACATCAATGGCTGGCTGCATCCTTTGATCCCATTTTGACCGGGAATATCGAAAATAATCCAACGCACTCAGGATGTCATACTTCCACCTTCTGGGATAACTGAATTTAAGAAAGTCTTTGTTGATGATCTTTCCGGTTTTGTCCGAGAGGTAAAATTGATGCATCAGAACAAACTCTTTCGAGGACTGAATGGCCTGCTGTACTTCACGGATTCTGTAGCTATATCCATTCTGTTCATATTCGGTAAAACCCTCCAATACGGAAAGCGTGGAATGAAATGAGCTGTGAACTGCTTTAGATCTATTCGATCTGCAATTGAAACCACCATCTGGCATCAGCTCATGTAGCAGGCAATCAATAACAGATTCTAATTGATCTTCATCTGCGTGGAAGTAGCTTGCATAGTTGAGGAACATTCCATTTACACATACATCGCTTTTCTTCACAATCGGATAGATCCCTCCGTCCATGGCTTTGCATTCTTGTAGTATTTTGCTGATCGATTGTCTGCAAAAGTCGTTGTCTGGGGAGATACAGAGAATGCGCAGATCAAGCAATGTGTAATGCGTAGAAATCCACTTGGGTTGATAGAATCCTTGGCCTCAGTGGCCATCAGCACGCCGTTTGGACAAGAACGCTGCCCCCCATCCTTCAGTGGCTATTCTGGCTCTAAGGCCTTCTCGTTCTAATCCAAGTAAATCTCGGTTGGTCTGATATTGAATAGACACATCTCCCTCAAGCAGCCATTCTATTGTTTTGTCATAAACTATTTCTTTATTTTTAGCCAAGGGATTGCTCATGTCTGAGGTTTAAGTTTTCGAATCTTTTCATATTCAATATCAAAGGACAACCCTTTGGCTGCTTCAATACACAGCTTCATATCATGCACACCAATATGGGCGTTGTACAACTTTCGTTCAGCATTCAATTGCTTCACGGTCTCGTAAAGCTCGGTCGGATCCGCCCCGGCCATTTTTTCGGCTGTGTCATAGCCAGCTTCATATAAGACATAAGCAAACGTATGATTCACCCATCTAATTCTTGACAGGTCGGTTAGTTTGGTCAATCTCAGCACGTCTTTTTCGTCTATTCCGGTCTGTTCGGAAAGTAGTCTTCTGCTTTGTGGAGTGAGCACTTTATCGAATAAATGCCGTGTATTTCTAATCTTAACTTGTTTCAGTTTCAACACAATTTCTTCAGAGGTCTCAGGGAAATTTTTGATTTGGTTAGGTTTCGGTTGGTATCCGTTGATTACTCTTCTCAAAACCGACAGATACCCTTCGGATAAGTCGCTTTGTTTCGCAAATTGTTGAAGTTTCTCTTTGTCCTTTAAGACTACCTGCAACTCAGCTAGATTTCGAATGTTTTGGTTCTTAATCCTGTCCAGGTTGTCATTGATGTTTTCTTTCAAAATCATCCAGCTTGGAATCAAATCAGCTGATTTTAGGATTTTCTTATAGGTATCCATACTTATGCTGGCCAGGTCGATATAGTATCCCATTTTACTTTTTCGATTTAAGATGTACAATTACAGCCGTAGTAAAACCTGATCTAGGATCAGGTTTTGGCTTCTTCTTTCTTTGCAAAGATTTTCTCTATTAGGTCGGGGACCTTTTCAAATGCCGAAGATATCCCCTTACTTCCCTTGTCTACACTCAGGAAGGAAATCTCGTCTGCTTTGGTGACTAAAAAGCCGATAGGTTCTATTCCTAATCCAACACCTGCACCTCCGCCTTCTCCTTTTCCTGTTTTAGGAGCATCTCCGGTACCGCCGCCGCTTCCGAATCCCATTCCAACTTTTACAACTGGTACACATGTAAATTCACCAAGCTCGAAGGGTGAGCCTATGATCGTATCAGTTTTAGCTTCAGATTTTATAAAATCTGTAATCTTTCCGAGTAATTCTTCAAAATTGACTTCCATTGTATTAATGTTTTAGGTGAACAATATTTATTTCATTGCAACTGCGATTGCTGGTCTTAGTATTCTGATCAAACGGTTTTTCAGGATCAATTGGAAGTAGGTGTGACCATCGAAATTGATCGAGAAACTTCTGTTCTTACCACTCAAAAAATGGAATACGGGAACAAGCTGAGCATTGCGAGCAAAGTCTGTTGTATCTACGTTCAAGCTCATTTTGACCAGTTCGAATGACTTGATCAAATCATTGACAAATTGGTAAATGGCCTTGAAAGATTTGGGTGCCTTTTTCCCTTTTTGAGTTTCTTTTTTGTATTTCTTCCTTCTTTCGAAAGAAGAAATTGTGAATTTTCTGATGGGTAGATTGATATCTATAGAGATTGGCTCCTGAGCAGTATTCAAACTGATTTTGCAAACCCCTTTCACCTTTATGCAGTAGATACTTTCTAAGGTGTCAATGAAAAGCGTAATGGGCGTAAATAGCAGCCAAATCACGACTCCCAGTAAAATAGAAAGCACCAGTATAACCCATATCATGTATTAAAGTACGGTGAAATACTGGTGCTTTGAAATGACCTCCATCAATCAGGTGGCTGATTTCAGTCGTCTAGGTGGTAATAGAATCCATATATGGATCTACCGTTTTTGATTTGATGTTATTATTTATTGGTTGATCTTATCTTGTAACCTATTCCATCCGCCACCATTGTAGACTTCAATAAAACCATTTGATTTCAAAATTCGTTTTGCCGAGGCACTTCGTATGCCTGATGCACAGCAGGTGATAATGCACTTGTCCTTGTCCAATTTTGAATAATGGCTCGTGAGATCGTTCAATGGAATGTTTTGAGAGCCTTTGATATGACCTTGCTGAAATTCCGATTTAGTTCGAACATCGATGATCACAGCACCCTCAATAGTTAATTGTAGATAATCCACACCAGGGCCAAAACCAAATAATTTTTTAATTGTGTTGAGCATAAATAAAGTTATGTATAGTAGATAAATATTTTGATTCTAATCAAGAGCTAACCTTCTATATTCAAGGCCAGTTCACCTATTCTTTTTCGTGAATAACAAATTAATGTTGCTCCCTAAAGGTCTAATTTTCAATTCCATTTTTCTTAAGTATGTCTTCCAGTAAGCACCATTTTGATAAAGAAGACTGGAATAAGTTGATGCCGACAAATGCTGTCAAAATATACCAGTATTCATTTACGAAATACCCAAGTAACAAACCTGTCAAAACCATGGTTCCGGCTACTCCTCTTATAATTCTATCTCTCATCTTTTTCTCATTTTTAATGTTAAACTCTCTTATACAAATTTTTCTACCGGCAGTTGGAATGCGTGAAATGCATTCACCCTTTTTCTACTCAAATTCAAGTCGTCTATGGCCTTTAAAATAGAATCAGCCTGACCTGCAGGAACAAAGGCAAAAAACATCACCGAAAAATCGGCATGTACATCTTTGACAAACCAATTGGTCATGTCCACTTCATTGTCCTCTGTCTTAAATCCCTCAATGTTGACTTTGCTGAATATTGGAATTTTGTTGTCCTTGAACACCTGGCTCAATTCCTTTTGTAGTTCCTTGATACCCAACGCTATGATTAATTTCATCGCTTTATTTTTTTAATGGTTTGGTACATTCTGATTGTGACTGTTTCCGATCATCCTGGCTGGCGAGCATTTCCATAGCCGGGTACTCTGCTCGCCATTAATACCAGGACTTTACCTCAACTAACAACCATGAAACTCAATCCTAATTCTCATTTTTTACATCTACCAATTCTTCCAATTGGTCATTTTCTTTACCATTCAAAACGAATTCAGATGCTTGAACGGACGATTCATATTTCTTCTTTTCTGTCATGTAATAGATCAGAGGGACAATCAACAACGTCAGGAATGTAGAGGCGATAGACCCTCCCATAAGAGATATGGCTAAACCTTGAAAAATAGGATCAAACAGAATAACCACAGCTCCTATCACCACCGTACCTGCTGTCAATAAGATAGGTGTGGTCCGTACCGCACCAGCTTCAATAACGGCGGTACCAATAGGTACTCCGGCTTTTAACCGCAGGTTGATAAAATCGATCAATAGGATAGAATTTCGCACCATAATGCCAGCCAAGGCAATCATACCAATCATAGAAGTAGCGGTGAAGAATGCACCCAACCACCAATGGCCAACCAGGATACCAACCAGGGAAAGAGGTATGGCTACCATCATAACGAATGGTACTTTGAAGTCCTGAAACCAGCCCACTATCAACAAATAGATAATGACTAATACTACGGCAAAAGCACTTCCTAAATCCCGAAATACTTCATAGGTGATTTGCCACTCTCCGTCCCATTTCACGCCATAGTCCTGCTCCATAAAAGGCTGAGCCGTATAGAATTCATTCAGCACATATCCGGCAGGCACTTCGATTTCTTCCAATCGCTTGGAAGCATCCAAAATGGCGTATACCGGACTTTCCAGTTTCCCCGCCACATCAGCCAACACATACACCACTCTCTTTTGATTCTTTCTGAATATGCTTTTATCCCGAAGATCTTCTTCCACTTGCACGATGTCCCCGAGGGCCACCATCTCTCCTTTTGATGATTTGACATTAATTTTCTTTAAGTCATTCAATGTCGATCGCTCAGTTTCCTCCAATCTTAAATGGATAGGAGTAGGTTGCACTTCAGTGTCACTGTGCAGATAAGAAACCGTCGATCCTTCGAGTGCTGTTTTGAGCACGTTGGATGCATACGCCGGAGACACTCCAGCCAGCATGGCTTTCTCTTTGTCCACGTTGAAATTGTATTCTACCTGGTCATCTTCTACCATCCAATCTACATCGACTACATCGTCTACTTCTGAGAGTATTTGCTTGACTTGTGCGGCTACATTTTCCTGGCCGTCCAGGTTATCACCATATATTTCTGCCACAATGGTAGAGATTACGGGAGGCCCCGGGGGCACTTCTACTACTTTCACATTTGCTCTATATTTCTTACCTATTTCCTGCACGACAGGTCTCAATCTTTTGGCGATGTCATGACTTTGTTCGCTCCTTTCTCCCTTTGGTAATAAGTTCACCTGAATGTCCGCCATATTGCCAGCCTTTCTCAAATCATAATGACGAACCAGTCCATTGAAGTTGATAGGTGAAGAAGAGCCCACATAGGATTGATAGTTGGTCACTTCTGGTTGCTTTTTCAAGTAGGCCGCTATTTCTTTGGCGACTATGGCTGTTCGCTCAAGGGTGGTGCCTTCCGGCATATCTATGACTACCTGAAATTCATTCTTGTTGTCGAATGGCAGCATTTTCACTGCTACCTTTTTGAAATACAACAAGGTGAAGGAGGCAAACAACAGCACGGTAATAGAACCTATGAATGTCCAGCGCTTCCATGGCGACGCCAATAGCGGCTGCATGGCACGATGGTACACACGGTAGATCCATGTATCTTCCAATACAAACTCCTTCTCTTTGCCATGGTCATTTTTCAGTAAATGATAGGCCAACCAGGGCGTAATGATCAGGGCTACCAACAAGGAGAAAAACATGGCCAAAGACGCTCCAATAGGCATTGGACTCATGTAAGGTCCCATCAATCCGGATACGAAGATCATCGGCAGTACAGCTGCTATGACAGTGAATGTGGCCAGAATCGTTGGGTTCCCAACCTCGTTGATGGAGGTGATTGCGGCCTGCAGAAACGGCATTTTCTTCATTTTGAAATGCCGATGCATATTCTCTGCGATAATGATCGAATCATCCACCACAATTCCGGTGACAAACACCAGCGCGAATAGGGTAATCCGGTTGAGTGTATATCCGAATATATAATAGACAAAGAGTGTCAATGCAAAGGTGACGGGCACAGAAAGAAAAACAACTAATCCTCCTCGCCAACCCATAGACAAAGCTACCACTATGGTCACCGCCAGTATGGCTGATGCCAAATGTATCAGTAGCTCTTTTACTTTTAAAGAGGCCGTTTCGCCGTAATTTCTTGTTACCTCGATGTTTACGTCAGCAGGAATCAAATCTTTTTTCAAAAGATCAATTCTAGCAAGAATGGCATCAGCCACTTTCATTGCGTCAGCCCCTTTTCTTTTCGCAACCGAAATGGTCACTGCCGGGAATTCACCTTTAGGCATGCTACTCATACCAGCTTGACCCGCACCATAACCAAAGGCTACGTATTCTCTTGGTATTTCAGGCCCGTCTATGACGTGAGCTACCTGCCTCAGATATATAGGTGTATCGTCTGCTACGCCTACAACCAGATTTTCAATATCCTCAGCAGTCTTTAAAAATTCACCAGTATCCACCAAATACTCCCGATCATTGTTTGTGAATGTACCTGCCTGAACTTGTCTATTCGATGCCAAAATTCCATTGGCAATGATAAAAGGGTCCAATTGGTAAGCTGACATTCTCTCCTGATCTACCAGGACCTGAACCTGTCTGCTTCTTCCACCATAAATTTTGGTTTCACTTACTTGCTGAACTTTTTCTATTTCGAGTGTGAGTTCTTCAGCTAATCTCTTTAGTTCAAAGTCATCGTAGACTTCGCTCCACAGCGTGAGTCCAAGTGCGGGTACGTCGTCTATAGACCTGGTTTTTATCAATGGTAAGCTCATACCCGGAGGTGCTTTGTCCATGTTTTTCTGTACTTCATTGTACAACTTGACCACACTTCGCTCAATGTCCTCACCTACCAGGTACCTGACAACTATGAAGGCTCTACCCTCCATGGATTGTGAATAGACATATTCTACGCCATGGATATTTGAGAGATAAGCTTCCATGGGTTTCACCACCCTGGATTCTACCTCCGCAGCACTCGCGCCAGGATATTGAATAAATATATCAGCAATAGGCACATCAATCTGAGGCTCTTCTTCCTTTGGCGTCAAAGTGGCGCTGTAGAAACCAACCGCCATGAAGGCGATCATCAATAGCGGCGTGAGCTTCGAATTAATGAATTTGTTAGCAATATTTCCTGCTGTCCCCTTCATGATTAGATACTTTTGGTGATTTCAACTTTGGCTCCATCTGTCAATTTTGACTCGGATGATAGGATAAACTGCTCTCCACTCCTAAGCCCAGAAAGGACTTCAATGCCGTCGGGATATTCCTTACCCAACCTCAACCACCGCAACATGGCTTCGCCTTGCTGATTCACAGTATATAGCCCCGATAATTGCCCCTTGTGAACGAGTGCCTCACGAGGTACTACTGTTTTCGATTCCGTGTTCTTCAAAAGACTCACTCTCGCGAACATCCCTGGTTTCAAAGCTTTATAGCCGTCTTTGAGTAGAATTTGTACTTGATACTGTGCACCGGAAAATGCAGATGAAGCGATAATTCTATCTACTTTCCCAATCATGGATTTTTCATCGATGGCGTCAATCTCTATGTTGACAGGATCTCCTTCTGCAAAAAGTCCAATTTCGAATTCAGGAACATTGATCTCAATTATTAATCGATCCAGTGATTCAAGTGCCAACAACGGACTGCCCGGAGTAGCCATTGTTCCTTCGTTCACGAATTTTTTTGAAACGAATCCATCAATTGGAGATTTCAGGTTGGCATAAGTGAGCAATTCATTCAGTTCGATAATGGACTGGTCAATAGATTCGACTCTGGCTTCTCCTGCTTCGCTCGCTGTGCTGATATCATCCAGTTCTTTTTGCGTGGCACTGCCTTTTTCATAGAGGCGTTGGATGCGCTCATGGTCCTTTTGCGTATTTTTCAATGCCGACTTTGCTTCCTTCAGTGAAGCTTCAGCTGCTGATTTCTTTGACA
The DNA here is from genome assembly GCF_039944555.1 of Reichenbachiella sp. GTDB lineage: Bacteria > Bacteroidota > Bacteroidia > Cytophagales > Cyclobacteriaceae > Reichenbachiella. Next base: position 457,199 of record NZ_JBDUYN010000006.1, read on the forward strand.
AAATGTCCTTACTTCTTATTTGAAGAAGCAATTGTCCTTTCTTAACGCGCTCGCCTTTGTCCACAAGCACTTTTTCGATCTGGCCAATGGCTTTGGTACTTAATACCAATTTGTCATCCGCTTTTACCTTTCCGGAAAATTGGGACAGACTGACTTTATCAACTGGTATGACTTGTTGCACGGTCACTTTGAGTGCATTTACCTTTGCACTTTCCTTCCGATCAGTTTTGCATGAAGCTAAACCTCCGATGATCATTAGTCCAAAAATTGATTGTTTTATACTGTTCATGATTCTTTTGTTCTTCGTTTATTACAGGGTCAATTCTTGCTCCAGCAGCATTTCTAAATTGAAAACCAACTGTTGGAACCTATTCATACTTTGCAGGTGATTAATTTTCTTGGCAAGCAAATCGGATTCTGCGAGCAATACGTCCGAGGTCCGCTCAAGTCCTTCTTCGAACCGATCGGCCCTTACCTTATAAGTTTCCTCCGCCTGTTTGATGGCCAATTCGGCCAGCTCAACCTGTTTTTTGGCTAAAATCAGGTTAGCCCTTGTCCTGTCCAACTCGCGCTGGCCATCGGATAATTTTTCCTGATAATTGATCTCAGCCAGGTTTCTTTGATATGTGGCTTTCTGGATCTTGGCCAGGTTTTTACCTCCTTTGAAGATGTCCCACTCCAGCTTGGCTCCGAGCATATAGTTGTTGGCATTGGTACCAAACAAACTCTGATCGTTCCATTCGTAACTGGCAAATGCGTTCAGCCTGGGCAATAGGCCTCCTCTCGCAGATTTCACCAATTGATCGGTGGCCATAACCTGGGAAGAGAGCGCCTGAAGATCTGAACGTCCAGTAGAAATTTCCGTCATTTTCAAATACTCCTTTGGTACTTCCATATTAGCAATGGGGTCAATCGGGAAAATGGTCATTGATCTATCTAACCCAAGGAAGTGAGTGAGTACTGCATTGCCATCATTTATTTGATTTTCAGTAGCAATTCTCTCGCTTTGGACTTCAGTCATTCTCAATTCGGCCGACAGCAGATCAGCTTTATGAATCAAATCCTGGTCAAAAAGATCGTTTGCCACTTTATAATTGGCCTCTGCCGCTTGTAGAGCACTCTCAGCTACCTTTCTTTTTTCATGAGCAAGTTGGAGCTGGAAATACAAGTTTTTGGCTTGCAAAGCTATTTGGCTCCTAGTCCATCTCAGGTTGAATTCGGACGCTTGTACTCCTGCTGATGCGGCTTTTCTGGCATTGATTCCATCCAAATTAATGATTGGCTGCTCGGCATAAATACGCGTTTTGAAATTATCTACAGCACCGGGGTCATTGAGTACTTCCGGATTAAAATCACTTGTAGATGCAATTTGCTGCTGCAGCTTAAACCCAAATGCAGAAAGCGGATCCGTTGTAGTGGCATAGGTTTCCGATAAGTTGACGCTAGGTAGAAAGACAGCATTAGAAGATCTGAGTTCCGATGTGGCAATACCTAAATTCTGGTTAGCTTTCTGAACCTGCCAATTACTCTCAACGGCCTGCTTTACGGCATCTTCCATGGACAATTTCAACACCTCCCGGGTCTCCTGCCTGGCCCATCCGTTCTGAGCACCCATTAGTAGCACTGCCCAAACTAATACCTTATACATGTTTAAATTTATATATGTTAATATTTTCATGTTTTGAATCAAAAAATTTTACAAATTACATTTTGACATACAGTCGATAACCGTTAATACTTCTTTGAGTTCCAGAGAATAACGTATGCTCTTCCCCTCCCTTTTGCTACTCAGTATTCCTTTCAATTTCATATTGGTCAGGTGATGAGAAATAAGTGATTGCTCAACGCCCAGGCTCTGACAGATTTCATTGACTGACAGTTCCTCCTCTTTGGCCAGTAGACCAATTATTCCTAATCTCACTGGATGACCAATGGTCTTCAGGATGAAGGCCACCTGCTCAATTTTTTTGGTATCTATTTCTGTTGAAACCATAATTCCATTTTCTTTTTCTCTGCAAACATATGAATATTATTTCATATGTACAAAACTTCATACGTTTCATTCATATGCAAGGTTGCTCATCATTGAATAATTTTATTTCCGGCTTCAAAAACTCCATTTTATACGGGTATAGAATATTTTGGCAACTGCCTCATATTCATCTTCCTGGTCATCTAGAAAGACTTGTCCAATTAGATCTAAATCGAGATTGGGTTTGATCGAGAATGTAACGCTTGGGTTCATAAACAAGGAGTTTCTTGTGCTTGGATAATAGATCACTGCCAGTCCGCCATTGATGAGTGGATGAAAGCTATAACCTGCCTGAATAAAAGTAGAATACTTGAAGGGCGACAGGTCCCTGGCAGTCAAAACACCGGATGAGGCAAAGATTAACCCATCCACCGACCGCTCATCGGAACCATTGGAATTGAACAGTACGGACCCATTAAGATAGAGTGAATTCTCAAATGAATAATCTGTCGAAAGAGATACTAAAAACGCTTTGTCAAGCAATTCTTTATTTGTGTACGGATAAAAATAGGTTGCTTCCCCTTTGAACCCTGCATCTCCAATATTCCCGGCCCACCCCAGACCTAAGACCAAATCCTGACGGGCCTTGCCTGTCAAAAACTGAAAATCATAATTCCAGCGATTGGTTTTCCACATCCCTGCCATCACAATCTCATCCGCCTCTTCACTATAGTTTGAAACCAATTCCAGACTGCCGGCATATCCAATATACTTTCTTACCCTTATCGCATCGCTACCCGGACGTTCTTCATAATCAAAATCAAAAAATGAGTAGGCATTGAAAAGGTCATTCGGGTTCCATATCAAATTGACTCCCCAATTCACCCTTTGCCTCCCCAATCTGATTTCCCATTCATCTCCGTACCACTCCAAGTATGCTCTGTCGATCATGGTCTGAAATAACCAGGGTTTGCCTTTTGATGTTTGATAAGAAAGATCCAAATAATCATTACCGACGTCGACAAATTCAGCATATTCTGGAATACTTCTAACAAGATCCCCATGAAATAATCGATTTCTAATATCCAAATAGAAGGTTACTTTTTCACTGGGATACCATTTGAAGTTCATCCGGTTGTGGATCAGATTGTCGACCAGGGTAGAGTCCTCGCCAAAATTGACTGTCATTAAGTCTTTGATGTAACCGGTGAGCTGCCAGTTTTGGGGCTTTTCAATATCTTGCCCATGCACGGCATGTATGAAAGTAAACAGCAGGATCAGGTATTGTGCCCGGAACATTGTTTCAGAGGATTTAGGTAGCCATGGCCATGGGTTCTCGAACCTCATCAGAAGCAATGGCACCATCTACAAGCGTAATGACCCTTCTGGCTCTATCAATCACTCTCTGGTCGTGGGTAGAGAAGATGAAGGTCATACCTTCTTCCCTATTCAATCGAGCCATCATATCCAGCAGGTTCTCAGCGGTCTTTGAATCCAGGTTGGCTGTTGGTTCATCTGCGAGTACAAATTGAGGCTTAGAAGCCAACGCCCTGGCTACCGCCACCCGCTGCTGCTGGCCGCCAGACAATTCAGAAGGGCGTTTGTCCGCCTTGTCCTCAAGACCAGTTTCCTTTAGCAGCTGGTTGACCCTGGATTTCCGCTCCTTCTTCTCCTTTTTCTGAAGTAGCATCACAAACTCGACATTCTCCATGGTCGTAAGCACAGGAATCAGATTGTACGCCTGAAATACAAAGCCAATATTGTTGAGCCTGAAATCAATCAACTCGTTTTTGTTCAACGTAGACATATCCTTCTGATGCACCCAGACTTTACCTGAGGTAGGTTTGTCCAATCCTCCGATGAGATTGAGCAAGGTGGTCTTACCCGAGCCTGATGGGCCTACCAACGCAGTAAACTCACCTCTTTCAATATGTAGATGAACATTATCAACAGCTTTTACAGGAACTGCTCCTTCATCATAGATCTTTGTAAGATCCTCCGTGTGTATTACACAATTTTCGTGGCTAGAAGTTTCCATTGGTTGATATATTTAAATTTCTCATCAAATTTTTCTTATCGCTTTCACCGGATCAAGCCTGAGTGCTGTGATGGCCGGATAAATTGAAGCCACAATCGCAGTTATGATCACAAGAATCATGATTCTGTAATAGTAGATCGCTTCCAGTTTTGGGTATATGATGGGTTTGAAACCATAGGCTGCGTAACCTTCCTGATAGATAGCGGACAGGTCCAATCCGTGAATACTAAGCCAGTGAATGTTGATATAAGCCAGGAGCAGTCCAAGAGGGGCTGCTATCAAGACCATAAAAATGGTTTCCCAAAAAATCATTCCGAACAGTCTGATTTTGTTCATCCCGATTGCCATCAGCATGCCTATCTCCTTCACCCTTTCGAGGACGGTCATAAGCATGGTATTGACAATTCCAAAAGATAGGGCCAACAGGATAATGACAAAAAATATGATCATGTATTGATCCAGCGAGTCAATCATCAATCCCAGTTCGGGAGAAAGCTGCTTCCAACTCTCTACCAAAGCCTTTGGGTGCCGATTGGCCAGCGTGGACACATATTCATTAACTGTTTCCCCACTCTGCATCAAAACCGCTATTTCGTGTACCTGTCCATTGGTTTTCAACAGGGCCGACATATCGTTTTGATTGACATAAAGGTTGCCATCTTCCAGGCTGGAATTATAGCTTCTGAAGATACCCTTGACCCGAAAGGCCCCGGCGACTATATTTCCGTCCACGTCCTGGAAAGTAAGTACAACTTTCGAACGGATTTTCAGTTTCAGTTTATCTGCCAGTTTTTTACCCACTATGATTTTGTACCTGTCCTTAGTGCGTAGGTACTCTCCTTCTACTACATTGCTAGCGAGCTGCGTCACCTGATCTTCACGCTCAGGATCTATGCCAATTAGCTTACCCCCCGTGCTGGTTGATGGCGAAGCCACCATTCCATACACCAGCACACGGCCAGAAACCGCGTCTACCATTGGACTGGCTTCTATGTCCTCAATGATGGACTGGCTATTGTCTAGATAGAATTGGGGATCATAGTCTACACCAAATTCGGGATGATGGAGCTGAAGGTGTGAAATTTCACTTCCTATCGCATCCTCCAACCGCTGATTGATCATACCAAAAACATAAGCCAGGATAAAAGCACCCGCCCAAAGTCCCATCATCACAGATACCATAACAATCAGGCTTCTGACCTTATTTCTCCATATGTTTTTCCAAGCAATGACTAGTAACATTTTTTTGTGTTTACATAATTAAGCGGCTCACGTCCTCATAGCAGATACTGGTTTCAGCCTTGCTATTTTTAATAATGGATATAACGAAAGCACCAGGGCAATACAAAAGATGACAATGGTTTGGCTGTAAAATATCTTTGGGGCAATGGAAAAGTAGAAAATGGGTTCGAAACCAAAATTCTCATATGCCTTTTCTAAATCACCCGAAATACGGATAGGGAATTTGTAGAAATAGCCAATCATCGGAATACTTAGCATTGTGCCAGCTATAGCACCAAGGACCGAGATCATAATATTTTCCAGCACGACCACGCTCGACAATTTGAGGTTTCGCATACCAATAGCTATTAAGACACCAAATTCATATTGCCTTTCGATGGTCATCATAAGCACGGTACCGAATATGCCAAATGCTATGAGCATATATAAGACAAACAGAAAGATCACATTCTCCGCACGCTCTCCTTCCAATACCTGGTTTAGTTCAGGTAACAGTACCTTCCAGCCCATAACTTCATATTCATCACTGGTGGTTAATGTCAATTCTTTTTCAATTCTGTCCGCGTCGCTCACATCGTCGATATCGAGTACTAAAGCCGTCAGTCGATTTGTGGCGTCAAACAGTTGCTGAGCAAGCTTCATCGGCAGGTAAACCATCGTTTTGTTGAGTTGTGGACTGGCAAACTTGATCACCCCTTTTATCGGATATTTCCCTGCTGCACTTACACCATGATATCCCTGTCCTATGATTACCAATGTGTCTCCTACAGTTAGCTTGAGATATTCGGCTAGTCCTTCCGACAAGAGTACGCTCTCATCCTCGCTACGGATGTAATCGCCAGCAATGACTTTTTTATCCAGCGATGTCACCAACGTTTCATTTTCTGGCTCTATTCCGACGACCATACACACCTTTGTGTACTTCTCAGATGCTGCCAACGCGTAGGATTCTAACCTGCCAATGGCGACATTGACTTCTTCGTGATTTACCAATTGAGTAATCAGAGAATCACTATAGGCTATAGAATTGTCCAATGTCTTTTCATCCCAATAGCCGTTTTTGTGCACTTGAATCGCTCCTGAGTAAAAGGAAACTACATTCTCCTGCATCTTAATCAGTACACCCTCTTTGACAGAGTTTAACAGAATGGCCAGCAGTACGGCAAAGACTATAGAAGCCATCGTAATAAATGTCCTGCGTTTATTGCGCCATATGTTTCGCCATGCCAGTATTAGATACATCATCTTACTCTTTTCATGTTTTGCAAAGAGAAAAAGTCGAGGCCATGCCGGGCATTGTAATCGACCTCATGGTATTTTATGACGGTTTTATGCCCTTCTTCGTCTGCAGGAATGTATTCCATTATAGAAGGCAACATCCGGCCTCCAAGGGGCTTTATTTCCAGGAATTTAACCTCGTTTACCAGATATCCATCTTCGTCGTAGAGCTCTGATCTCAATTCTATGTATTCCTTTTTATCAATCCAGCTATATATCTTTCCCCAAACCACAGGCGTATCCGGCTTGGGTATGAGTTCTATTTTATGGACCTCTCTTTCCATGATGATTGAATCCCCTACAATACTGTGCGTATAATCTTCAACTATAGAGGATTCCTTGATCAGGTCGTCGTTGGTAAAATCTGATCCCATCCAGGATTGCATCATCATGGATGGTGGAAGTTTGATACTTCTTTCTATTGAGGGGATCCAGTTCCAAATCTCATTGTCTCGTTTCAAAAAAACGGTGCCCTTATCCCTTGCAGGTGATGTGACCAATATCAACGAATATTCAGTTCCTTTAGACCAGGACTTAATAGACATGTCTCTTGACCAGGAAGGACGAATGATGCTTATGGTCATGCTTGCGGTGGCTACATCTCCCCTTCGCTTTTCATCTGCTTTTCTAATAATTTCCTTGGCATCCTGAGCATAGGCGCATGGTGCGACCATGAGTGTTAATAACGTCATGCTGTTTATGAAAATACTTCGAAATGATATCATCTGACCGTTCATTAATTATTGGTAAGACACTAAAAAAGTACCCAGACCTGTGATTGAGGTAAAAAACTGACTCCGCATCTCGGGTCAATAACCATTGTATATACCAGAAAGCTACATTGAAAGAATCTCCTGTGCCATGACGTCGATCAAAGTGCGCTCTGATCGTTGTCATCCAAGAAATTGCTCATTACCTAAACCCTCATTAATCTTGATAAAGGTCATTCATATCGATAAATGGTGAGGTAAACTTAATAGTCCTGAAACGATCAAAATTCTTGTGAATTAGTGAAGCAAACCACATTCAGTGGTTGGATATACTAGCCTTTTCAAAAAGATGAAACCTGCCCGGCGTTTACAATGATAATTCTAAGCATCAGGCCTCCAAAGATGATGAGTAAGGGTACAACCAATTTGTTTACACGAGTTCCAAACATTTCAAGCACCTCTGCTATTGCTGGCACAATCAAGCCCAGAGTAAAGACCATAAGCCAAAAGCTAAGGGTGAACGGCCCTCCAAGGAAAAGACCGGCTGCCTGGATTTGTACAGCCGATCCGGACAGCAACCCCATGAAGAGATGAATAATCAGAAAGATCTCCAAACCTATCAGACCCAGGTCAAATTTTCTGAATAGAGCCGTTTCAAATTTGCTCGCACTCAACCATTGAATTAATGCTGCACTCACAGATAGGCCTGATACAAAAAATAGCACACCAAGAATACTTGAATTCCAGAGCGGCCTTGCATTGAAAGCTGAAAGCAAAATACCGGTATAGACACCCAAGACTACTGAGGTCAGCAGTATCATCCAGGCCAAGATTTTTCTATTTCTGACTGACCAGTTTGAAATCTTTCTAAGCCACCTTTCGCTGCGCTTCCATCTAGGTACCATCGAATAATGATAGCTCAACCACCAGAGGATTGACAAAGGTGTAATTACAAGTAGAGTCCAGGCACCCCAGGACATGGGTGACTCCAAACTAAATGAAGTGTAAAGTCTCCATACGTTGAGCTTGTGATGCAAATCTAGAAACAGCAAAAACAAGCCGACCAATAGTGCTGGAGGTACGAAATGAATAGCATTTTTTACCGACATTGGCAATGCATCCTCTTTCCCCAAAAGATAGCCAATGGCAGCAAAGAACAATGTCCCTGCTGCCGCTCCACCGAGAAAGAGATATACCGAAATTTCCCATCCCCAAACATCCAGGACGGGGTAAACTCCGGGGTTACTTTTACCTATTACAATTATTTCTTCCATGACTTCAAAATCAGGTTAGATAAAAAATGTGAGGATTTGTTCCCGCTTCGGGGAGCAATACCTTTGATTTTCTCGTTTCTACGATTTTTGAAATTTCACTATCCGCATCATCGAGATCGCCGAAGTAAATACACTTCGTTGGACAGACATCCACACAGGCAGGATTTTGACCTTCTGAGACCAGATGATAACAAAAAGTGCACTTATCTGCATATCCATCGGGATGCATAAATCGTGCGTCATATGGGCATGATTCTACACAAGCAGCACACCCAATACATTTCGATTCGTCTACCAACACAATCCCACCTTCGGTAGTAAAACTCGCTCCGGTCGGACAACACCTGACACATGGCGCATTCTCACAATGATTGCACCTCTCAGACCTGAACTCAAGCATGGTGTCCGGGTATTCTCCTTTAGCCATTTCTACCACCCAGGATCTGGTAAAACCTTCGGGTATTTGGTTTTCCATATTGCAGGCCAGGACGCAGTCGGCACACCCTATGCATTTTTTTGTATCTATGGCCATTGCGTATCTCATGTCTCTATGGTATTAGGTGGTGTCAATTGAAATGTCACGAAATTGCCCCGCATACCGGTGCCTCCCATTATCGGGTCGATCATGACCTTAGTCATCAACTCTGTATCGCATATGCCCTTTCCGTATGACTTAGTCAATCTCTTTTCCGAATGGCCAAATCCATGAACCATATAGACCGAGTCATTGCCCATGCGTTCTGTCAGCCGGATCTCAGCGGGAAAAGAACTTACTTTTCCATCTTGATTCTTGAGCCAAACCTCTGTTCCATCTTTCAAATTCCATTTCTTGGCCACACTGGGACTTACCCAAATGTTATTGGTAGACATCAATTGATTCAAATGGGCATTATTTGCCGTACGGCTAAAGGTATGCATAGGCGCCCGTCCATAATTGAGTCGGTAATAACCATCCGGTGGCTCCGGATGTGGCGTATAAACAGGCATTGGATCGTAACCCTCATCTTCCATGGCAAACGAATAAAGCTCGATCTTTCCGGTTGCGGTATGGAAACCCATAGGTGAAGCTTCGTCCATATACATGGCTTTCTCTGAACGAGGGTAATTGATCAATCCTTTCTTGCGGACCTTTTCTAAAGAGCTTCCTACTTGCCTCAATTGCCAATCCAGTATTTCCCCATAGTCGTAATAGTCAAAATGGTTTTGCAACCCGAATTTCTTACTTAGTTTTCTAACCATCCACGAAGCTGGCTTAGATAGATACTTTGGTTTAGCCACAGGCATTCGCACTGCAATTGTCGCTTCTCTGAACTGTGAATTCCTCAAATCATCGAAGCGTTCCAGATAGGTACACTCGGGCAAAACAACATCTGCGTATCCTGTAATTTCCATCGGCATGGTATCTACGACCACCACAAGTTCCTGATTGTTTAGTGCTTCAATGGTTCGTTTCTGATCCGGAATGGTATGGATGAGGTTGGTCCCCACAACAAACCATCCCTTGATTTTCTTATCAGTTGTATTATCCGGATGGGAAGCATCAATAATTGCATTTGTGACTGCTGACCCGGTCATGGTATACCTGCCATTCAATGTGTCCTTCCACGTCCATTTTGGTTTCGGATATCCGGGATGAGGATAAGATGGGATTTTGGCCTTAGCCGGGAAGTAGAAGCCCCCTTTTCTACCCCATGAGCCTAATAGTGCATTGAGAATAGCAACTGCTCTGATCCTTTGCGTATCATCTCCGTACCAGGTGACATGTCGCCCCGGGTGAACAATGACCGCAGGAGAAGCTTTTGCCATTTCCCAGGCTGTTTCTCGAATTTGATCTGCCTTGAGCCCAGTGATTGAAGCAGCCCATTCTGGTGTCATTTCCCTGACGTGGGATTTTAGGTCCTCAAAACCGAAAGTATGACGCTCCACATATGGCTTATCGTAAATGTTTTCATGGATCAATACGTGTATCCAGGCCAACAACAAGGCCATGTCCGTAGCGGGTTTGATAGGCAACCAAAAGTTGGACTTGGATGCAACAGTGGACAGTCTGGGGTCTACTGCAATAATACAAGCTTTCTTATCGATCAATGTGGACATCTCTTGTACCTGGGCATTGTGCATATTTTCTCCAAGGTGAGATCCTATCAAAACCAGGCACTTGGCATTTTTTATGTCTGTATTTTCGGGTGAATTGACACCAGCTCCAAATGTGCTATGAAACGCTACTTCTCGTGGCCCACGACACTGCGCATATGAAGGTGCCGCAATGTTGCCGGATCCAAGTGCCTTAAACAGTCTGCCGAAATGTTTTCCTCCAGCACCATGATTGAAAAGTGCCAGGCTTTCGGCCCCATGTTCATCTATGATCTTTCGCATTTTTGAGGCTATGTAGTCAATCGCCTGCGGCCAGGTGGCCTCTTTATACGTTTGTTTTCCATCACGAACCGTCCGAATCAAAGGAACTTTTAATCGATCAGGGTCCGTATACATTCCTAAGCCTGCAGTGCCTCTGGGGCAAAATCGACCATTGCATAAGGGGTCCGCTTTGTTTCCAACTATTTTATAAGGCTTACCAGATTTGTCGAAATGCACCCAGCCGGCACATTTCCAGAAACAAACCTCACAATAGGTTGGTATTTTTTTTATGCCATATCTCTCATAGAGAGGGTCGGAGTCTGCCCAGAGCTGCGGACCGGCCAACAGGCCTCCAGCTCCCAGAGAAGCTATCTTAATGAAATCACGTCTGCTAGCCTGAAACATGTTTAGTTCGTTTACATTGGGATGCTATGGAGCTACTTCAATTTTATTCTCTTTGAATGATTCCCATTCCAGATAGGCGCCATCATAAACTCGTACCTTGGGATACTTAAGTGCCGATTTGAGTGCGAGATAGACAATACCTGCCCTTACACTTGATTCGCAATAGAGAATTATTTCCTTGTTCTTTGTAATTCCTACATTGGCGAAAATGGGCGCTAGTTCTGCGTTTGATTTTAATGTACCCTGAGCAGTAAGGACTTCCTTGTAATTGAGGTTGACCGCCTTGGGCACGTGACCAGGACGCAATTTGGTTTGCGCAGTGCCATTGTATTCTTCAAACGATCTTACATCTACCAAAACATAAGCCGGGTTTTTACTTGCTTGCTTTACCTGACTCATCGATGCGAAGCTCGATTTATCAACGGCTGGATTGAATCGAGCTTTTTTTCCTGTGGTAGGATTTTTGGTCACAGGTTTTCGAGCCATTCTCCAGGCTTTCATACCACCATCAAGCATTTTCACATCCTTTGCTCCCAGGTACTTCAATATCCAATAAATCCTTCCGGAATACTTGGCAGACCCGTTGTCGTAAACGACTATTTTCATTTGATCAGAGATGCCCTTATTGCCTAAAATCGTGGCGATTTGGACTGGATCCTGCAACATGCTTTTTTCCTTATAAAGCGACTTATGGTCCAAATGAATGGCACCCGTAATGTGAACTTTTTTGTAGTCCTCTGCTTTCCTTGCCGAAACGACTACTACCTGATCACTTTTAATGATCTGTGCCAGATCAGCCGCACTGATTATATCCTGCCCGTAGGACAGGTCTGCCAGCAGGAATAACAGACCTGCTGTAAAAGACAATATTGTTATAGACTTCATGATTTTCTGATTTAAAATTTGACTTGAACCTGGAACATTAGCATATCATTTTTGATCTCTTCCGGATCCTCCGTTGCATACAAGTAATTCAGCTGCAGACGTGTCCAGTCATTGGCAAAATAATTGACCCCCAATGTTGTCACCTGCCTTAGGTTGTTGCTCTCATCCCGGTTGTTATCATATTGTTCATATTTGATGACGGGCTGGATTTTGTTGGTCACGTTGTACATACCTGTCACATAAAATCCATCCCTGGTAACGGAGCCTTGCTGAAGCTGTATGTCGCCATCGCATCCTCCACCGGTGGTATAGGAACCGACATCCTTGCCATAAACATATTCTGACTGAATCCAAAAATGTCCCATTTTCAGATCAACATCTGCCCCTAGTCTCCATCGTTCGTCTTCAGGCGCATCGGCTACTGATGAAGTTTGCTTACCGTATTGCCCTGAGCTTCCTATCCTCATAAAAGGAGTAGGTTTTATGGTCACTCGGCCATATAAGTCTTTGAAGTTGTTATCGTCCAATTCACCTACTCCGTTGCCATTCATAATGGCCACTCTATAGGTGAATAGCGATTGGTCATTGCCTCCCAGGATCATCAAACCCAAATCCCTGTTTGGAGCGGTCAGTTCGTTGACCACTTTCGTCCTACGAATGGTGTTAAGTCCTGAGCAGGGTGTAGACAACTCAAGGCCGAATGGCTTTTTGAATGAACCCATGGAGATTTTGAAATTTTCAAATCGGGTGTATGAAACAAAAGCATCAATCAGAAATACATCACCGGTCGCAAAAGAGCTCGTTTCCAGCAATGCATAATAACTGAAATCATAGGGAATGGTACCCATGACACCAATTCTCATCCGGTTGAATTTGAAAGTTCCCATTTCATCCTCACTGAAATTATAATCGAACTGAGGTTGCAAATAACCGAATACACGCACTCCTTCATCGGCACTTGGCTCTGCGCATCCTTGAGCATAGGTATGCCTTGGCAAAGCACCAATTAGAACAGCCGCTAATAAAATCATTAGATTTTTCATGGCTTTTATTGTTTTGATAGACATGCCAGGAAGAAAGTCTCCCCGGCAGAAAGATTAGTCTGTAACTACCGGAAGATCTACTGTCGGCGTTACAAATTTGTGTCCCTGTAAATCGGAATAGATCATACTATTGACCCCGAATTTCAGACTTTGTGCATCATATCCCAGCACGTTTAAATATGCTGTAACCATTGACGAGGTCTGGCCTGTCCAGCAATAGGTCACCATTTTTTGGTCTGGGTCCAGATTAGTGAAATCACCGCTTGCAATTGACATTGGGTGGATACGATGGGACCCGTCAATATGGCCATAGGTAGCTACATCAGCTTCGGCCCAATAATTATTGATAAAATATTGGCCTGGGTCAGCCAGTACATCTGTGCAAGAAACTCCTTTGAAGCCATTCTGCAACATGGTATTCACTCTTTCTCTGAGCAAGGCCGGTGGATCGGTAGTCGTTGTGGACCAGGAAGGGTTTTGATAGGTTTGTCTTGTGGCCGTTGCGGTTTTAGTCCAATTCTGATGCCCTTTTCCATGATCTCCATTCAGCCCGGAATTATTGGCCCATGGGGATGAAAAATTTGAATTCCATCCGCTCATACCCCACTTTAAAACCTTGGCATCTTCGTATCCACTAAGTCGCAAAGCCGTCACGGCATGGCCAGCTGACTGACCTGTGTAACAAACAACTAATATGGGATTTGCCGCTACAGGTTCTTGAGCTGCTACTTCGAGCAGACCGGTCAGAGTGGTATTGACTGCCCCCTCGATGTGACCATCGGCAAAATCTTGCGAAGATCTTAGATCGAGGATGTAATAGCTACTCAGAAATGTGCTTAAGTCTGCTTCTGCGGGTGCCCCTACTATCCAGCTATCCAAAACATCGGTAAGGTCCAGATCATTATTGACCATATAGGTGGTCAATGTCTCAAAACTCGAAGTCGGCGTAATCTCATCGTCGTCTTTACAACTGACAAAGAGCACCGAAATCGCTAGTAGTACTGTTAAAAATTTACTTAGCGTCTTCATGACAAAGTTGTTTAAGGGTTAATCAGCAACTTGAATCATCTTTTTCTTCCTCTGTATCGGAAGGCGCAATGAATGAAGGTGCTGCATTTTTTTCAATGTTTTCGGGGTATGTGGCTTTCCAAGCCTTCCACCCTCCCATTAAGGATAGAATATTCTTATATCCCATAGATCTTAAGGCATCAGCTGCTAATGCACTTCTGTTCCCGCTTTTGCAGTAGATGATCAATAGATCGGTTTTTTCCGGTACGTACATCCCTTCGTCTTCCCAAAAATTTTCGTTGGCAATCCTGAATTCAACCAGTCCCCGTGGTATAAGCACCGAACCCGGAATGTAGCCGGCATCGTGTTCGTTTTCCGTTCTCACATCGATCAGGATAAAGTACTCTTCCCGATCGATCATTGTTTTGAAATCGGTTACCTCCACTTCCATCACCCTCCTTTTTGCATCCTCGACTAACAGTGCAGGGCTATCGAGTACTAATGTATTCGGAACCAAATCACAGCCGGATATGAGGCCGATAATTGAGGTAATAACGATATAAAATATGGCCTTTTTCATGCCCCCAATATAGATAGGCACGGGCTGCTAAAAAATGACGATAGTCAAGTGGTCGGATGATATTTTTTGACCGGTCCGATGAGGAAATTTCACGAAAAAAGTAGTTTAAAAAAACCACTTTTTTTGGAAATTGGAAGTGGTTAGTTATTGCCTTCAGGCAGCTTTACATACGCTCAGAATGTGGGTCATGATTTTCAAAATGGCGCTTTAGTAGTTGCTTCAGGCTATCCAGATATTCTGAATACGTGCTGACCCCTAGGTCAGGATTTTGATTATTTGGGAGTGTGATAGGGTTCTCATCCAGGTACGCATATAGTTCAGGGTATTCCTGTTTCATTTTTAAGGTAAGTGAGTTGATCTCCTGTTTTAATTCCCGAAGTTGTTTCATGTCTTTAAAACGTTTTTAACAGTAGAAATGTTAATTCATTACTTACAAGTTCTTTCAATTAACCGGCCCGGGATTCTCAAGAGGGCCGGTTGGTTTCGCAATTGCTCCAGTCAAACAATCACCGGAGATTTAGCTTTTTGATTGATCTTGGCAATTGCCATCTCTGTCAATTTTTCGTCAATTTTCTTTTCCTCGTCAAGGGTGAAGTGCAACTGTTCTGCAATTTCTCTCAGGCCTAATTCATTGGCATAAGTACATGCTGTTCCGTATCCGGCCATCTCAAAGTGCTCCATGTACTGCATGGCTGCAATGATGCTTGCGTCTAATACTTCGGGATCTGAGCTTCTTTCTATCAAATCATACCCTTCCTTGATTAGTTTCTGCATAGCCTCAGATTCCTCTCCAAAAGAAGCTACCTCCAATTGCTGAAATACTTTTTCCAATCGGGTAATGTGGTCGGCTGTTTCTGCGAGATGGTACTGAATGGCTAACTTCAGTTCCCTTGCCTCTGCCTTTTCTTTTAATTTGGGCAAAGCGTGCTGTTGCTGTTTTTCAGCATTGTAGAGCTCTCTGATCTGTTCGATCAAAAGGTCCTTCAAGTTGGTTATCTTTTCCATGACAAATTGTTTTATATACAATAGTTAATTTCAAATCTTAAGTATTCTTACTTACTGTTTTTCTATGATTCAATGCTTGTTTTCTCCCAGGGCAGGTATTGTGATATCAATGTACCAAAGGCCATCCCAACGACTATTATGATCATGAGTAAACCAAGGAATGGGATTCCTGTGATGAGCTTGAGAACCGCAAAGATCAAAAGTGCAACTCCCATAATTTTCCATTTGCTCCAGTTCTTTTTGTACTGAATATTGATTCCGTAGGCCAGGATGATAGACGTTATTGAATAGGCAAACAGCAGGCTGAACAAAAAGACATGAAGGAGCACAAGACCTATAGGGATACCTATTAAAATCAAGAAAAAGAAAAGTGCGGTCAATGGTAGACTTATAAAATATAGCAGGCCATAGCCGAAATTTTTAATGTATGACTCATTGATCAATTTTCCGGCCTTACTAAAGACCTTTCCAAATAAGATCGTCAATAGGAAGATCGTCAGAACAATTGAAAAAGTGTAAATGATCGCGAAAGTGGCCAACCCAAATCCTAAATACTTCCAATTGGTCACCTCTTGATAAAGTTCAAGATCAGGGCTAAAAATGGCAAGGCCATTCACCATATAATTACTCAGATCTGTTTCACCGGTTTGTTGCCAATACTCCAATCCATCATGGAATTCGGCCTTGTCTTCGAAATTTATTTTATTGGCGGCTATCACAGAACTCTTCCTAAACTTTCCACCAATATTGAGTACATCAGCTTCTATGTCGGTCTCCCCTTGTGCTTCGCCATTGAACGTAACGGTTCCGCCCATGATTTTGACATCCCCATTGACGATGCCTTTAACCACGACCCTTCCTCCGCATACCATGAGGTCGCCGGCTACGATCACTTCTCGACCGACTTCAATATTTGCACCAAATACAATAAGGTCTCCATTGATGCTTCTTAGTATCGTGATATTTTCACCTGCAATTTTAGCATCCTCACCAATTATAGCATTGATCAATATATCAGCTCCAGCAGCTGTGAGGTCTTCAAAAATCGTATCATTCACTGTGATCTTGCCCGCGGCAGCTATAAGATCACCGTCGATTGTGGCATCAACTGTAAGTGTACCAGAGGCGATGTAAAGATTATCTTCTAGCGGTGTATCGATGGTCTTATCTTCTCCGCCCTTGAACGTGGCAGCTTGGGTTCCCGAGGTGATCATAATCATCACACATAGAACCAACCATTTTATTGTCTTAAGGTGCTTATCCATGATATTGTATTTAGCCATGGTTCAAATGTACCTTCGACCCAATCAAAAAATTAGAACATTCATCAGCTGAGGCAATGACTTTGATTGTCCTGATTGGGGTTTCACTCTCGGTTTCGAATTACTTTAAAAATGATATCTGCCTGATTTCTTTCATCCAGCGCTGTGATGAATGTCATTCCTATCGTAGGAGGTGTTGGATACATTTGGATATAGCAAAAGACCAAAGCTATGACTGACATACCCATTATTCTAGTAGCAAATTCTTATAGCAAGCCAAAAGCCATTGAAGGCTTTTTAGATGCTATCAAGGAGTCTTATCTCGTTTTTTATGCGTCTGATCTCCTACCTGAATTGGGGTATTCCGAACTATCTGAGCTGGATGAGGGATTAGAACGGGCTATTGCTATCTGTGAATCAATACATATCCCAGTTGAAGAAAATATAAAATTAGTCTTTAGAGACAATCATAGCCAAGTCTATCAGGATTGGAAACTTTCCAGATTGAGCCGCTACTTACTGATGGTCAATGGTCGACCGACCAATCCTACAGTAGGCCAAACCCAAATTGACATTTACTACAAGTTAGACACCATGCGCAAAACCTTATCAAAATGAAAAACCTGAAGCAAGCAAGTCATGATTTCCTTCTTGAAGAAAGTTTGGAAACGTTGCATAGAGAAAGTCAAAATTGGACATCTGAATTGAAGCTATGGAAAATTGAGTTAAAATTTTTTCAGAAACTTCTGGACAACAACTCTCAGAAATTTGATTCTATAGAGGACAAAAAAAGAATGAGTCATTTTCAAAACCTCATTATCTACTACATCGGCGAGGTCCTTGACCAGTTTAAGCAAAAGATTAGGCGCCACGAAAAATATTTGGCCGAAGAATTGACTAACAAGGAGCACCTGGATGAGTCAGAATACAGAAAAAGACATGCAGGGATTGCTAGTCACGTTGGCTCTTTTCGCATTGAGTTTATTATGTACAAACGTGAGTTTTTCGATTTCATAGAAAAGGTCATGTAACCAAATCATTCACTTAAATTTTTGAGTCATGCATATTAAAAATATTCTAGTCCCCACAGATTTTACTGATTGCTCTATTCGGGCACTCAAATTTGCTATAGCATTAGCCAAAAAGGTTGAGGCTGAGATTCAGGTAGTTCACGCACTATCCTTAACCATCTCTTACAGTGAAGTCACTGTTCCACAAGCGTATGACTATACCGAAGCCCAGGCATTCGATAGATTCAATGAATTGAAAGAAAATTTACCCGAATTAGATACTGTGACGCACAGCTTTTTGGTAAATAGTGCAGCCACCGCTGAAGTGATTAGTGACACAGCTCTCATGAGAAAAACAGATTTGGTTATCATGGGAACATCCGGTGCTTTTGGCCTGGATGAGTTCCTTTTCGGTACCAATGCCTTTAATGCCATTAAGTCCACTGACTGTCCCATTCTTGTTATTCCTGAAAGCGCGAATTTCACCAATCCTTTAAGTATAGGGTTAGCGGCTGATTATCATGAAGTTCCTGAAAAACAAGTCTTTGATCCATTAATAACCCTTGCCCGAATCTACGGCTCCCAAATACATATTTTGAATGTAAGCAAATCCAATAAAATAGGTGATCAGGAATCGCAGCAGGCCAAAAAATTCGAACAATATCTCAAGAATATTCAACACACCTACCACTTTGAAATAGAGCAAAATGTAGAAAAAGGCATCAACCATTACTTGTCTAACCACAAAATTGACTTGATGGCTATTGTGAAACGGAAACACAGTTTGATGGAAAAAATAGCTAAAACAAGTGTGCTGAAGAAACTGGTATTTCATACGCACATTCCGTTGCTCATCATGCCAGATCAGCCAGAGTCATAAATCGTGGCCCACTCTACTTTGTAAGAAAACAATAGCTGACTAGATGCTCAAATATTGAAATCATGCTGCGTGTACTATTTGCTTTCGTAATTATAATTCACGGCCTTATCCATTTTCTAGGCTTTGCGAAGGCTAATAGCCTCTTGCATGTTGATCAACTTTCTCAGCCTACCCCCAAATCATTAGGCTTGACCTGGCTTCTTATTGGCTTGCTATTTCTTACAGGCGCATTCGGTTTTCTGATGAGAAAGGAATGGTGGATGTTATTGCCTATTGCTGCCTTGCTATCACAAATATTAATATTTATCTACTGGCAGGATGCCAAATATGGAACCCTGATCAACACAATGATCATTTTAATTTGTGCAATTGCCTACGGAACATGGAGTTTTAATCGCAAGGTAGAGAGTGAAATTAGTGCACTTATGACTTCTGATTCCCCAACTCAAAACGTCATTACAAGAGAAAGCATAAGCCACCTACCTCCCATGATACAAAAATGGATGGAGCGTTCGAAAGCACTTGAAAACCCTTCCATACAATTTGCTTACATAAAACAAACGGGAAGAATGAAAACTACTCCCGACGGCAGGTGGATGACTTTTTCTGCCCAACAGTTCATCAACGTCACTAAACCTGGCTTTATCTGGCAAGCTCATGTTAGGGCCTTGCCATTATTTCATCTTTCAGCTCGAGATAAGTATGCGGCTGGTCATGGAAATATGCTTATCAAGCTGCAATCTCTGGTTACAATAGCGAATGAGAGTGGCTATGCGATTGACCAAGGTTCACTTTGCCGATTTCTTGCCGAAATGATTTGGTACCCATCTGCCGCCTTAAACGACTACGTCGAGTGGAAAGAAATTGACGAGCATACCGTTGAGGCAACTATTAAATACCAACACCTATCGGGTACTGGAATCTTCACTTTCACGCCAAGCGGAGATGTGGGAAGTTTTGAAACGCTCAGGTACTATGTTCATAAGAATGAATCTTCACTGGAGAAGTGGAATATAAACATAGATGAAAACAGTTACGATGAATTTGAGGGCAGAAGAATTCCGAAAAATGCGTCGGTGACCTGGAAACTAAAATCAGGGGACTTTACCTGGTACAAACTTGAAGTACAAGAAGTGCGGTATAATGCTCTTTAATCAGACCAATGTATCAGATGTACCCATTCGCTCTGATCATAATCATCCCTTCACTTGACAGTTATCCTACTGCCGGAAGTTTGCAGTTCATAATTTTAATGAAAAAATCATGGACAGTTTCAACCACTTAATCTCGCAATCAGAAGTACCGGTTTTGGTAGATTTTTATGCCAACTGGTGCCAGCCATGTCACCATATGACCCCAGTCATCGAAGAAATAGCTCAGGAAATGGAGGGTAAGGTAAAGGTCATCAAAATAGATGTGGACAAAAACATGACCACGGCAATGAAATACAAAGTAAGAAGCATACCCACTTTTATCCTCTTCTACAAAGGAGTCATACTGTGGCAACAATCTGGCATCATCGCCAGACACGTGATGGAGCAAGAAATTAGAAAATCGCTAATCCCACAATCATGAGACAAATATTATTACCAGTTGATTTCTCACTCTGCTCCGACAAAGCCGTAGAGTTTGGTCTGCAAATCGCTCACTTGATAGACGCGGAGGTTACTTTCATTTATGTAAGTCCGGTTCCGGCGGGTGGCGATGTCACCTTCTTTATAGACGAGCCCATATTTGAAGCCAGTAAAGCCAGAGCCACAAAAGAATTTGAAAGCTTGAAATCCAGAATGCCTGTTTTAAAGGGTTTGGAATATAACTTCAGGTTTGAAGTTGGCTTTCCTGTGCAAACTATTGCAAAAGTTGCTGAAGAAATTCATGCCGATTTGATAATCCTGGGTACCAAAGGAGTGAGTAATAAACTTGATGAAATATTTGGAAATACAGCATATGAGACTCTTAAACAGGCCCATTGCCCGGTACTCATAGTACCTCAGAATTTTGAACCCACCATTGCGAGACAAATTGCTATCGCCACCAATTTCAGGATGGAAACTGATTATGATATAGTTGAAATCATGTTTCTGATTGCCAAGGCGCTGAATTCCGAAATTCACGTGGTTACCATAGCAGATGGACCTGAACCTCGCAGAGACCCGTTTAACCGACAACAAATGAAGCTGTGGGCAGAAACACTCGAGGGTGTTCGTCATCATTTTCACTTTATTCAAAATAGTGACGTCGAAGAAGGAATGCTTAACTATGTAGAGGATCAAAATATTAACATGCTGGTCGTAATGCCCTCCAAACTCAATTTTATAAAGAGCCTATTTCACAAAAGTGTATCCAAGAGGCTGGCATATCATACACAGGTACCCTTGCTTGCATAAACACTTGCAGCTATCGCACACTTTCATAGTTGGTTCGAGCATCAATTTTTGAGAATACAATCTGCCAAAGCTGATTTTGGCCCGTCCTAAAAGTACCTGCACTACTTAGTAGATAAAAGTTCCACATTCTTTTGAAACTGGCACCATACCGATCTTTGATCTTTTCCCAGTTACTATTGAAGTTTTGATTCCATGCGATCAACGTTTTTTCATAGTAGGAAGCAAAGTTATGCCAGTCCTCAAGCTTCATAATCCCCTCTACCGCTTTGGTAATCTGATTGGCAGATGGAAGTACCGCATTTGGAAATATATATTTGTTGATCCATGGGTCTATATGCGTAGAGGCTTTATTGCTACCTATCGTATGGAGTAAAAAGAGGCCATCATCTTCCAGACACCGATCTACCGTTTTGAAATACTCCCTATAATTCTTGTAGCCGACATGCTCGAACATGCCTATAGAAACTATGCGTTCAAATTTCTTGTCCAAATCACGATAGTCTTGCAGCCTTAAATCAACATCAAGTCCTTCGCAGTTCCTTTTGGCCAATTTCAGTTGCTCTTTGGATATTGTGATACCGGTAACTTTGGCACCATAATTTTCTGCAGCATATTTCGCAAAACTTCCCCAACCACATCCGATATCCAGAATTTCCATTCCTGGCGTAAGTTGAGTTTTTCGACATATAAGGTCCAACTTGGCTTCTTGCGCTTCGTCGAGGGTATTCGCATTTTTCCAATAACCACAACTGTAATTCATTCTTTTGTCCAGCATCAGTTCATACAAATCATTGCCTAAATCATAATGCTTTTCCCCTACCTGAAATGCCCTACTCCGACTTTGTAGATTAAGCACTTTGGCTTTAATGGTGTTCCATATCAGGTCTGTTGAATTTCTTATTTTTTTATCCAATCTGGCACGCCAAATTCGATCAATTAATTGATCCAGCGCTTCACAATCCCACCACTGATCCATATAAGATTCACCAAAGGCCACAGAAGATCCGGCCATCAGCCTGGAATAAAAATCCGGATGATACACCTTTATATCCCAGGGTCTTTCACCATCAATTTTCACATCAGAGCTAGACAAAAGGTCTTTGATGGTTTGTTTTACAGATTTGAATTTCATGGTTAAAGTTCATTTGGTCTAATCAAAATTACATGAGCAATCGGTCAGGTGAAATGACTATGGTCAAACTCTTTGATGATCTCTACTATACTGATTTTCAACACTTTAAATTCAGTAGTGCTCCAAAACCCGCGAGCCCTGAAAGCGACTGACACATCTCGTCTCTCCGCCTGACGGTAGTCATTGCCGTTCAATGGGTTCCTCCCTAGTATTGTATGCCAAATTGTAAAAGCATCTACAAAATGTTAAATGTTAAGAAAGAGGGTATTCTACTTGAAAAAACAAACAACGGATTTGAAAATGACTCCGTATGCAACCCCGCTGCCGTAAGAGAAGGAGATCATGTCCATTTATACTATAGAGCTGTGAGACACGGCAACTATTCTTCGGTGGGCTACTGCAAGTTGGATGGACCTCTGAGAATCATCGAGCGAAGAAAGAAGCCTATTCTATTCCCTGAAGAACCTTACGAATCTCAAGGTACCGAAGACTCACGCATCACTAAGATTGAAGACACTTATTACCTGACCTACTCTGCCTATGACAAGATCAATGTCTTCGGAGCCTATGCTACTTCAAAAGATTTAGTCACGTTTGAAAAGCAGGGTATTATTACTCCAAAATTCACCTATCGCGAATTCAAACATTTGATTGAATGCTGTCAAGGCCTTAGCGACAAGTACCTCTTCCATTACAAGTTGTTCAAAGAACACGGTTTAGGTGAAGAGTTGTCTAGGAAACTGTACGTATGGGACAAAAATCTGTTTTTATTCCCAAAGAAAATAGGTGGGAAATTGGCCCTGATCCACCGCATTCATCCGGGTATCCAAATCGTCTATTTTGAAGATTTTGGCGAGTTAACCTATGATTTCTGGAAGGATTATATGATGAATCTGGAGCAATACATCATTATGGATCCCAAGCTCCACCATGAGTCCAGCCACATCGGAGGAGGATGCCCTCCTATTGAAACCAAGGATGGATGGCTGTTGATTTATCATGCGGCTGAGGATACACCGGAAGGGCTTGTATATCACGCTTCAGCAGCACTTTTGGATTTGAATGATCCAAAAAAAGAGCTTGCCAGATTGTCTCAACCGCTCATTTCCCCTACTTATCAATGGGAAAAAGAGGGTGTTGTGAGAAATATCATTTTCCCAAGCGGTGCGGTCGTTTTCGACGATGTGCTCTATATCTACTATGGAGCGGCCGATTCCAGAGTGGCCACCGCATCGGTGTCACTCGAAGAGTTATTAAATGAATTGAAAAAACCAGAAAATCAAAGTCATGTCCAACACTAACCCAAACCACAGAAATGAAGTACTGTTTATCACTTCCTATCCACCGAGAGCTTGCGGAATAGCTACTTATAGCAAGGACTTAATCGATGCCATTGGCAACAAATTCGATTCCTCCTTTTCTCTAAAAGTATGTGCCATAGAAGAAGAGGAAACTACAAGAACATATCCCGAAGAAGTAAGGTATACCCTAAGGTCATCAGATTCCGAAGCTTATATACAACTGGCGGAAAAGATAAATGATGATGAAGCTATTAAAATGGTATTTGTCCAGCACGAATTTGGTCTGTATGGAGGTGAGTATGGAGACCATCTCCTTGGCCTGCTACGTGCACTGGAAAAACCAGCACTGGTTACTTTTCATACTGTACTGCCAAAACCTGACAAAAAAAGAAAGAAAACTGTACGGGCTATTGTGGATGCCTGCACTCAAACTGTTGTAATGACTAAGCATTCTTCGGAGCTTTTGCAAAAAGAATACCACGTTGCTAAAGATCAGATTTCGATTATTTCCCATGGTACGCATATGGTTACCTGGAAAAACAAATTGCAAGTCAAAAAGGCGAATCATCTGGAGAACAGACTCGTGCTGTCAACTTTTGGATTATTGAGCCCTAACAAAAGCATTGAGACCGCCCTGGAGGCATTACCAAAGATCGTTGAGAAGTTTCCCAATGCACTCTATTTGGTACTTGGCAAAACGCACCCGGGTGTAGTCAGTCATGAAGGCGAAATCTATAGAGAATCGCTCCAAGCCAAAGTCGAGAAGCTCGGTCTTAAAGACAACGTGCAATTTGTAAACAAATACCTTAGACTATCGGAGCTATTGGAGTACCTGAGGCTTACCGACGTTTACTTGTTCACTTCAAAAGATCCTAACCAGGCTGTAAGCGGCACTTTTGCCTATGCTATGAGCAGTGCTTGTCCCGTGATTTCTACACCCATTCCACATGCAGTGGAGATGCTGCAAAACAACGCGGGTATAATTGTTGATTTTCAAGATCCTGAACAACTCGCCCATGCAAGTATCCGACTGCTGGGAAACAAAAAAATAAGAGAAGAAATGGGACTCAGTGCTTTTCATCAAACAAGAGCCTCTGTATGGGAAAATGCAGCTATTGCTCATGCCCTGATATTCAATAAGCTATTGGGCAATAAGAACCTCACCTATACTCCACCGGAAATCCATCTGGATCATGTATATGCACTCACCGATCAGGTTGGAATGATCCAGTTTTCTACCATGAGTGATCCTGACATCAACACGGGCTATACCCTTGATGACAATGCCAGAGCTTTGATTGCCGTTTGCATGCACTATGATCAAACAAGAGATATAGAGGACTTGAACCTCATTACCACCTATCTGAATTTTATTGAGTATTGTCAACAGCCAACTGGAGACTTTCTGAATTATGTAGACAAGGATCGGAATTTTCACGTTCAAAACCATTACACCAATCTCGAAGATTCTAATGGGCGCGCCATATGGGCACTGGGTGTACTCATAGATCATGAGTCTATCTTACCGGATGCGCTGGTACAAAAAGCAAAAGCAATTTTGGATCAAACGTTGGTTCAGGTCTCGAATCTGGAATCACCAAGGGCCATTGCCTTTGTGATCAAGGGCTTGTATCACGCCTGTGAAGAAAGTAATAAAGAGCAAACTCAATTTTTGATCAATGGCCTTGCCGGTAAGTTAAAGGACCAATACAATTTAATTTCTGCTCCAAATTGGGAATGGTTTGAAGAGTATCTCACCTATGCCAACAGTGTATTACCCGAAGCCATGCTGTATGCCTACATGGCCACCGGTAATTCATCTTACAAGCATGTCGCACTCACCACATTTGAATTTCTTCTTTCTAAGCTCTTTAAGGCCAACTCCATTAAGGTGATATCGAATAGAGGATGGCTTCAAAAAGACAGAATTCCGAATGAATATGGAGAACAGCCAATCGAAATTTCTTACACCATTCAGGCATTGGAATTATTCTATCAGGCATTCAAAGAAGGTGAATATCTAAGGAAAATGAGGGTCGCATTCAGTTGGTTTCTGGGCAATAATCATTTACATCAGATTATTTACAACCCGCTTACCGGAGGCTGCTACGACGGTCTTGAAAAATACAGCCCCAACCTTAATCAGGGAGCTGAATCAACGGTATGCTATCTGATTGCCAGGCTCATCATTGAAAAACATAAAAGTAAGGTACACCTCAAAATAAATAAGCGAGCCCGTTCAAATAAAAAGCTGGTTTACAGTACGCAAAGACCAGTTTCTAAAGGTTCTATAAAGGCAAAGGTTAATCCTTTTGATGTGATATCAACAACTAAAAGCCTGGAACCATGGCGCTAGATTTCAACAAATTTGCTGCTCAGGGAAACGAATTTATTAACAAGCTCTCTAAAGAACTGGGGCATCCCGGCGATTCAGCCAGAGCTGGAAGGGTATTGAAGTCTGTTCTTCAGGCATTGCGCAATCAATTGACTACGGAAGAATCAATTCAGATGTTGGCACAGTTACCTATGTTTTTGAAAGCCGTATTCGTCGAAAATTGGAGGCTAAGCGGCCCAAAAAAAGTCAGGCATTTAGAAGACTTCTTTGATGAGGTCAGGAGGATTGACGGACAAAGTGCTAAGTACGATTTTTATCTCGATCAGGACATGGACAAGGCACTTAAGGCCGTACTCTTACTTTTGGGTAAGTACATATCCGCAGGAGAACTGGACGATATCAGAGCGGTACTTCCAAAAGAACTTAAGCCTATCATAGACAGGGCATATCTGGCATAGACGGCTTAAAGATTCCCCTTCTCATTACTGAGCCACATATCCGCCGTCGATAACCAGCTCTTCACCCGTTACGAATTTGGATTCATCAGAAGCCAGATAGAGTATGCCGTAGGCTATATCATCAGGTTCGCCCATATGACCAACTGGGTGTAGATTACCAACTGCTTGTTTAGCTTCCTCCAAATCGCCACCCTGAGATTTAAGGTGTTGCTCCACCATCGGTGTCCAAATGAATCCCGGATGAACTGAGTTGACCCTAATTTTTTCCTTTGCATAGATCAAAGCATCGGTCTTAGACATTTCCCTGACTGCGCCCTTCGAAGCATGATATGGAGGCACATCCGGTGCTCCCACAATACCATATATTGAGGATAAATTTATAATACTTCCCCCTCCAGCTTCACGCATATAGGGAATGATATACTTTGTACAAAGAAAGACGCCCTTTACATTTACAGCCATCACACGATCCCATTCTTCTGTCGTGATTCTATCCGTTGGTAGGTTAGCTCCCGCTATTCCTGCGTTATTGACCAGTATATCTATGGGTCCCCATTTCTTGTATACCTCCTGAAAGACCCTATCTACTTCGTCCTCGTTTGATACATCCATATGCCAATATGCGGCTTCACCATTGTAACTGATTTGCTCAACCAATGCCTGGCCATCCAAATCATCCAAGTCGGTAACCGCCACCTTTGCTCCTTCTTGAGCAAACAACCTACAAGTAGCTGCTCCTATCCCAAGTGCACCTCCTGTAACTATAGCTACTTTTCCTTTTAGCCTTTCCATATTAATTGGTGTCTAATTATACAATTTTGATACAAGTTGAAGTTACTCCCTATTCGAGTTGATCACTATGATGTCAGTCAAAGGGGTTGTTGATTCTGGTCACACGCTGAGACCGGCAAGAATCGAAAGTGTAAGAATGAGGACTGGACTCTGCCACTACTGATATTCAGATGTATTTGGTCCAGCCATGTATGGATACTTATCAAAAATAGCTACAACAACTTTTCTAATTCGTTCTTCCATGTCCTTATAGGGCCCGTCAATCGTCTTGACTGCCACACCGTGCCAAACCAAATTACCTGAACTTACATCAACCAAATCAATGATCAAAGTACCCTCTTTATATGATCTAACACCAGTTGATTCATACCCCCAGTATCGATAGCCTCCATACCGAGCACTAGGTACTGGTACTACATCCATCTTTGTTTCTGTTTTGACATAGATGTGAACATTTAGATCTGCCTCTTCAGCCAACTCATAATTTCGAACCTCCATTTGTTCTTTGACCACATTCTTGACCCTGTTTCTGTTCAGTTGGTTGAAGTAGATCTTTTCCCCACCTACGGTTTCAGGTTCCATGATCTGGTAGGTACGGAATTTGCTAAAATCAGTTCCTTCCAACTGATCCGTAACCACTTTCAGCGAAGTACAACCGGCCAAACTTATGAGCCCCAGGTAGATTATTGATTTCGAAATTCTCATGATTTTGTTATTATGTATTAGTATTATTCTTCTATTTACTTTGAATCGAATGTTCGTCTTGAGAAATAAATGATCATTATCAAGAACTCTGTTTTTACCATAAACATCGGTGGCCAGGAGACATCAGAATATTCTGATTGTCAGATCATCAACTGCATCAGTTCCGGACCCTGCACGTCATACTTTCGTTTTATCAGAATCAGTTTTTTGCCCTTTTTCTCCTTCCTTCGAAACCCAAGTAGATGAAAAAATTCAATGACATACCATCTCGCAATTCTAAGATTAATGATTAGCTCATGATCCAATCCTTTATGCCGTGATACACCGGGCAAATAAGGCAGTGCTTTCTCAAGTTTCAATCTTCTTAAGTATTCGGAAACCTTCAACCAAAAAAGTCGGATTTCACGAATGATAAAAAAACCATCATTGCCCAATTTCTGATAAAGGGGCATAAATATTCTTCCCGATTCTTTCGCACGGACTTCTTCATAATTATGCACCGCTAAAAACTCATTTTTGTGAATCTTTTGAAAATTAGTGTAGCCTGGGTTCATAATGAATGCAGTGTCAACTGCCAGTTTAAACCGGTGCCGTACCTCAAATACTTTCTTATCATTCATGGTACCTTTTGCCAACTGTTCGTAAAAAAGATGACTATTAGGGATCGAAGCAGGTGATATAGCTCCGGCATAGAATAGCGCAAGCCAAATGGCCGCTTCATGGTTCTTTACGGAGGCTGGGTCCTCGTGGCTACCGGCCTCCACACCAACGGCAATATGCCCCAACTGATTCATATAATTTAGAATCGTACCCTCAAGATGCTCCTCTATGCCCAGAATAGCAGGTAGTGGGAATTTCATGGCGAAATGCCTGTTTCTCAAGGTATCATTGATCGAAAGAAATGGTTGACTTTCGGACGAAGTAGTATGAAGGTCAATGACATAGATCGGTCCATTTGTCATTTTGAAGATCTTACTCAGTCTGTCCCACATGTATTTTTGTTCCAATTCTTCTACACTTAATTCGTGAACATGAGTATCATCATTTAACCTATTTATGCGTTCCTGAGTCCATATGCGATTCAAATCCTCATCAATAAACCGCTCACCTTCCACCAAGGCCGTGATATTGCCTGATAGGCCAATTAGTCTGCCAGAAATGGCGGGTTTCACTTCTTCGAGTCGATCTAAAACATTGCTGAAAGCTTTAACTCCTGACGGCTCATTGCCATGAATCCCACAAGTAAATACCACCGTAGGACCTGAAACATTTTGATCATATTCACCAAGCACTCTTTCCAGGTGTACATTTTGGCTATTTGCTACTTCATTCATGAGGTTCTTTGATTATTCTATCTAACATTTTCATAAAATCACTTTCTGTAATAATCCCAACCAAAATACCCTTGTCCAGAACTGGAAGACAGCTTACTTTCTTTTCTATCATCATGGTCAAGGCCTTTTCGGTAGTCGCATTTGCTTCAACTGTAGCTGGATGCTTAATCATTACATCCTTGATAACCTTAGGCTGCGAAGTCACACCCAGACCAAAAGTTTGAAGAATTGTTCGAGATGTAATGAGTCCGGTAAACTCTCCTTTCTTGTTCTCAACAGGTACATGTCTGATGTGCTGCCAGTCCATAACTCTCGTGGCAAGGTCCAGGATATCATCCTCTTTCACAGTAAAAAGATCTCTGGACATGAGCTGATTCACTTTTTTAAAGCGGCTTTTCCAGCCCCCTGCAGCATGAAGCTTTGCGGATTTCCACTTATGTACAGGGATATTTTGCTTTTGATTGTCAACTATCGCAGAGGTAGTGTCCACCAATGCCTCATAATTTGTACCCTTAGTCTTAAGTGTGTTAAAGGAATCTAATGTCCATTGAGATCCCGTCTGCTCTGTTTCCACCCTTTCTTTTATGATGTTCAAGTATTCATCTGCCTCAGCAAGATCAACTCCCGCTTTAATCAAACCGACTTTGGCCATAGGTAATAGCTCATCAAGTATAAGTACCTTGGCTGTCACTCTCTTTTTGTTTATCCAGCTGAATTGTGCCCCAAGTCCCATTCTTGCCGCCTTAATGAAATTATTTTTTACTTGATGAAATGGAAGTATCGGAACGCTCGGGTAGTCATCTGGTATACCTTTCATAAGTCCCAACCAGAACGCGGCATTGGCTACCTCATCTTTTACCGTAGGGCCTGATGGTAGATAGCGGTTTTCAATTCTCAGATGCGGTATGCCGTTAGTAATACCGTAGCAAGCCCTGTTCCATCGATAGTTGGTGCCGTTATGTACCTGAAAGGCACGCAAGGTTGGAACCTGTCCGGATGCCAGTTTTTCAAAAGCATCTTCTTGACCCTCAGCGTGTAGCAAAACCGGGTATCTAACCACATCCTCGTGAAAAAGTTCAAGTACGGAATCTTGAACCCAATCATTGCCAAACCATACCCTTGGCATTTTTTCGGTAACCAAATGTGAGAGCCTTCTGGTATCTAAAGATTGCTGAAATAATGCAATCCGTGTTTCTCTCCATAATCGTTTGCCTAATAGTATTGGAGAATTAGTGGCACTGGCAAGTACGGGTCCGGATATGAGCTGAGCCCAGTTATAAAGCTTGCCAAAATCTTGTGATGATACCTGCAAGTGAATCTGAAAACTCGTATTGCAGCCTTCCATCATAGTAGAATCATGTTTTGTGGTCAACAGGTCAGTTCCTTCAATTCTAAATTCATAGGGTCGACCCCGCCGCTCATTCATTATAGCGCTCAGTGCGTGGTATCTGGGCTGAGGAGTAAGGTTACTTATATGTAAATCTGATTTTTTAATCGTTGGGAGGATCCCGGTTAAAATTATGCGGGCATTCGCTGTAGCTGCTGCCTTTTCAAGCTTAGCCAAAAGGTGCATCAAATGATCCTCAAGCCGCGAAAGTGCTTTTCCCTCGAACAGCAATGGGTCTACATTAATCTCAGCATTGAATCTGGCATGTTCGTAGGTAAATCGAGAATCATTGGCCTCTTTGAGAACCTTTGTGACAACGGGCGCCGGACACCAATGTTTATCGATAAAGCATAGTTCCTGTTCGGCACCAATCCGCTGAATATCTGCCTCAATCATTCCTTCATCGATCATCACTTCTAGCGCCTGCAAATCCCTCAACAGGCTTTTCATGAAAACCTGCTTTTGATTAAGATCGGTTTCAATTTTAACTTTTTGGCTGCCCATTTCCTCATCTTTAATTCTCTCAAACAAGTAAAGAAATTGGTGGCACTTGGCCAATGAGAACCGTCATCCGGCTAAATGATTAAAGCAATGCTGTAGCACCGAATATCGAAGCTGTACCCATGCATATCATGTCGACTGGATAGATGTTGACACCTGATTAATAATCAATTGTCCATTGGTTTGTAATAGAAAATTAAGTGTGCAACAACCCTTTTAAAATAAAGGCGTTATATTTGTTAACCAAACGGTTAAACCATATAGTTAAACATGTCGAAAACAAAAAACGATACCACCGAAGATCAAATACTGACAGCCGCTAAGAATGTGTTTCAGCGTAAAGGAATGGATGGTTCACGAATGCAAGAGATCGCAAATGAAGCCGGAATCAACAAGGCACTACTTCACTATTACTATCGAAGTAAGCAAATGCTCTTTGAAGCTGTTTTCAAAAATGCTTTTTCTCTGTTGGCCCCTCAATTGAACGGGATTCTCAATGATGATTCGAGTATAGAAGATAAAATCAGAAATTTCACAGCCAACTATCTCACATTCATGAACAAGCACCCCTACCTACCCAAATTCATTATTCATGAAGTGAACAGAAATCCTGAATTCATTCTGAAAATGCGCGATAAAACCGGGTTCCCCAACTTGGATAAATTTAAAAAACAGGTGGCTGCTGAAGTTGAAAGCGGTACGATAAAATCTATTAAAGCGGAACAGTTATTCATCAACATCATGGCATTGAACATCTTCCCTTTTGTAGCTACACCCTTGATCAAGGCTTTCGCCAATATAAATGATCAGACCTTTAAACAATTGATGGAGGATAGAAAAACGGAGGTGTCAGACTTTATTATCAACTCTATAAAAGTGAAACCATGAAGAGACTAGTCATCCTTTTAGCTTTTGCATTTCCAGCATTCACCTATGGGCAGCAAACACTGACCTTACAAGAATGCTACCAGTTGATTAACAATTATCCTTTGGCCAAGCAGCTTGATTTGCTAGAGAAGCAAAACGACTTAGATTTAGAAGCCATTAATACCGGAAAACTACCAAAGCTTGACTTTTCAGCTCAAGCCACCTATCAATCCGATGTCATTCAAGTCCCATTGTCTTCTATAAAACCGTTGAACAAGGATCAATATCGTTCAACCATCACTGCTAATCAATTGATCTACGACGGTGGTTCAATTGATGCCTCATTAAAAGCAAAATCTGCTGTTTTGAAAACTCAGCAAAAGCAAGTAGAAGTCAATTTGTATCAGTTAAAAAAACAGGTAAACCAGTTGTACTTCTCCATTCTACTGATTCGCGAGAAGAAAGCTTTACTGACCGCTAAAAGAGAGCAGCTTGAAGCAAGGTTAAAAGAAGTCAAATCAGGAATTGAAAATGGAACAATTTTACCAGCATCGGATAAAGTCCTGGATGCGGAAATGTTAAAAATAGAAAGACAGTTTATCGAAGTGGAGCACAATGAGCTCAGTTTGTTCCAAACCCTATCCTCACTTATTGGCAAAAATATCGAACCGTCTACGACACTTCCTGACGCTGAAATAGAAATCAATGACCAGACCCTAATCAGCCGTCCAGAATTAGCCTTATTCCAGCTAAAAAAAGAACAGATCCAATCCTCTGATCTACTTCTGTCAAAGCAAAACGCTCCCAAAATATCAGGTTTTGCAACCGGTGGCTATGGCAACCCTGGTTTGAACATGCTTGATAACTCATTTCAAACCTTTTACACGGTTGGTTTAAAACTTAACTGGAATGTTTTTGACTGGAATGCCAATAAAAAGAAACGTGAATCACTCCTGTTGAATAAAGAAATAGTTGACAATGAATCTGAAATTTTCGAATTGAACACACAAATCGAACTGAATCAACAGCAATCTGAAATCGAGAAATTGAATGCATTTATCACTTCCGATATAGCATCTATCGAATTGCGAAAAGAAGTGCTAAAATCAGCTGAATCTCAATTACGAAACGGTGTCATTACCACTTCGGCCTACATCACAGAATTGACCAATTTGTTTGAGGACGAAAATACATTGAGTATGCACAAGATTCAGCTTGCATTGATGAAGGCAGATTATAACATCACCAAAGGACAATAGAAAAATGAAAAGAATCCAATTTATATCTACTTTGAGTATAGCTACTCTCACCCTATTTTCCTGTAGTTCTGACAATGGCAGAGCTGATGGGTATGGCAATTTTGAAGCTACTGAAATCACCATTTCCGCAGAAAATAATGGGAAACTTATGCAATTCAACCTGGACGAAGGTCAATCACTGACCAAAGAAGCCCTGGTCGGTTATATAGATACGATTCCTCTTGCATTAAAGCGTGATCAGCTCGCCGTTTCTAAAGAAGTGATTGCCTCAAAATCAAGAGGAGTTTTGTCTCAGATTGCTGTTTTGAATGCCCGGCTAGAGACCGCTGACACTAATAAAAAGAGGATTGAAAATCTAATTAAGGACAATGCCGGAACCCAAAAACAATTGGACGATATCACGGGTGAAATAGACGTGATCAAACAGCAGATAAAAAGCGTTAAAATTCAAAACACACCTGTTGTAAGCGAGCTTAAAAATATAGATGTTCAAATCAGGCAGATCGAGGACCAGATAGCAAAAAGCAAAATCATAAACCCCATAAACGGAACTGTTCTGGTGAAGTACGCTGAACCCAATGAGGTCACAGCGTTTGGCAAACCGCTGTATAAAATTGCCGATTTGAGTACCATGCAGCTGCGGGTTTTTGTAAGTGAGACCCAGCTTTCGGGTATTAAGATTGGACAAAAAGTAAACGTTAAAATAGATTCTAATACGGATATGAAGTCTTATCCGGGAACTATTACCTGGATCGCGTCAGAGGCAGAGTTCACGCCTAAAATAATTCAAACTAAAGAGGAACGTGTGGCGCTGGTATATGCAGTAAAAATTAATGTCGCTAACGACGGTAGTCTTAAAATAGGAATGCCTGCAGAAATGTGGCTACACGAAGAGGTTTTATAAAAATCATTAGAAAATGAAAAGGTTTCTTGCATTGATAAGTTTCAGTATTGGTTTAGTGAGTTGCGGCCCATTGACTAAGGAAAAGAATGACCGCATTGCAGCCCAAGATACAGCTGACACCAACACCGTTCAAACAAACGAAGGGTATACTTTGATGAAGAACAATTGTTATGCTTGTCATCATCCCAACTCAGCATCACATGATGATCTGATAGCCCCGCCCCTGGTTGCGGTGAAGAGACGCTATCAGATACAATATCCAAAGAAAGAAGAATTTGTAAATGCCATGGTAGAGTGGGTACAAAACCCCAGTCAGGAAAGAGTACTAATGCCAGGTGCGGTGGATCAATTTAATGTAATGATAAGCATGCCTTTAGACACCGAGGTGCTTCAGAAGATAGCGAGTTACATGTATGAGAACGAGTTAGAAAGACCGGATTGGTTTGAAGAGCATTTCAAAGAAATGCATGGCAATGGGGTGAACAACTAAGGAGACCGTTAGTTCTATTTTAAAAAAATAAAAACTATGAGCATTACTCTAACTAATGTTTCAAAATCTTATGGCAATCTAAAAGCCAATGACAACATTTCTTTCAGTGTGAAGGAGGGTGAACTCTTTGGGCTAATTGGACCAGACGGCGCTGGTAAAACCACCTTATTCAGAGTACTGACAACACTCTTAATCGCTGATGAAGGTACCGCTACAGTTGCTCGATTCGATGTAGTCGATGATTACAAAAGTATTCGAAACAATGTGGGATACATGCCCGGGAGATTTTCGCTGTATCAGGATTTAACCATTGAAGAAAACCTCACCTTTTTTGCCACCATTTTTGGAACCACCATCGAAGAGAATTTTGATTTGATCAAAGACATCTATACTCAAATCGAACCCTTCAAAAATCGTAGAGCAGGCAAACTGTCCGGTGGAATGAAACAAAAGCTAGCGCTCTGTTGCGCCCTGATTCATAAACCGAAGGTGTTGTTTCTGGACGAACCCACCACAGGGGTTGATCCGGTCTCCCGGAAAGAGTTTTGGGAAATGCTCAAGCGCTTACAGCAAAAGGGAATTACCATTTTAGTATCTACACCCTATATGGATGAAGCGGCACTGTGCGATCGTATTGCACTAATTCAGGATGGCAAAATATTGGAAATAGATGCTCCTCAGGAGATTGTGAAACATTACCCTAAGGCCCTGTACAACGTGGGCGCTGACAATATGTATAAGCTAATCCAAAGCCTCAAGGAATATGAACATCATTACAGCGTCTTTCCCTTCGGAGAATTTGTCCATTATGCTGATCAACGCCCTGATTTCAATAAGGGTGAATTACAGGGTTTTCTGGAGGATTACGGATTAAAACACGTTCACATTGAACCCATCTCGCCTACTATAGAAGATACATTTATGGAATTAGCTAAATAGATGGACAATCAACCGATCATACAAGTAGAAAGCTTAACCAAAAGGTTTGGTGATTTTAGCGCTGTGGATGCCATCACTTTTAAGGTGGATAAGGGAGAAATTTTTGGTTTTCTGGGAGCTAACGGAGCTGGTAAAACTACAGCCATGAAGATGCTCATTGGGATTTCCAATCCAACTTCCGGCAAAGCTCATGTGGCGGGATATGATGTGTTTACTCAGGCAGAGAGCATCAAGAAAAGCATCGGTTACATGAGTCAGAAGTTTGCTTTATATGACGACCTCACCGTGAAGGAAAATATCACCTTCTTTGGCGGTATCTATGGTTTGTCTGGAGCTCAAATCAAAGAAAAGACCGCTTTGATGATTGAGGAATTGGAATTGCATGAGGTCGCTCATCAGCTGGTAGGTGCATTGCCATTGGGCTGGAAGCAAAAAATATCATTTTCAGTCGCCTTGCTGCACAATCCAAAGATTGTGTTCCTGGACGAGCCAACTGGTGGTGTGGACCCGATTACACGGCGACAGTTTTGGGAAATGATCTACAAAACTGCCCACAACGGAACGACCGTTTTTGTAACCACGCACTACATGGACGAAGCCGAATACTGCGATCGTGTTTCGATCATGGTAAATGGTAAAATTGAAGCATTAGACACTCCCAAAAGGCTCAAAGAACAATTTGAGGTAGACAGCATGAATGACGTATTTTTAAAACTGGCAAGAGGATGAAGCGGTTCAAGGGATTTGTAAGAAAGGAATTCTATCATATCTTCCGAGATAAACGTTCACTCTTTATTCTATTTGGAATGCCCATTGCTCAAATTCTGCTGTTTGGCTTTGCCATTACCAATGAAATCAATAATGTGGACATTGCCGTACTAGACCATTCCAGAGACGCAACTACGGGCGAAATCATCAACAAAATTGCGGCTTCAAAATATTTTAGCATCAATGAGTTTATCGAGCGTGAAACTGACATTGAGTCGGTCTTTCAAAAAGGAAAGATCAAGGCCGTATTAAATTTCGAAAAGAATTTCAGTAGAAACCTAATAAGAGACAACACTGCAACCATCCAGATTATAACGGACGCCACAGACCCCAATACGGCAAACACGATCAGTAATTACACAAGTTCTATTCTTCGCAACTATCAGCAGGAATTGAACAGAGATATTCAGCTCGCCTATCAGGTGCTACCGGAGATACGTATGGTTTACAATCCGGAGCTGAAAGGGGTATTCATGTTTGTTCCTGGCGTAATGACCATCATTTTAATGCTGGTATCTGCTATGATGACTTCTATATCGATAACCAGAGAAAAGGAATTGGGTACTATGGAAATTTTGCTCGTGTCACCATTAAAACCAGTACTCATCATTATAGGAAAAGTAGTGCCTTATATTTTTCTATCTGTGATCAACGCCATCGTAATAATTGTTTTGAGCATTTTCGTTTTTAAAATGCCCATCCAGGGAAGCTTGTTTTTGCTTGGGGTGGAAAGTGTTTTGTTTATCATCACTTCACTATCACTAGGCATTTTGATTTCAACCATTTCTACTACTCAACAAACCGCCATGATGGTTTCCCTAATGGGACTAATGTTGCCCACCATTCTACTTTCCGGATTTATATTTCCCATTTCTAGCATGCCGGTCCCCTTGCAGGTCATCAGTAATATTATTCCGGCAAAATGGTTTATCGTTCTGTTGAAAGGCATCATGCTCAAGGGAGTTGGCATCGTCTATCTATGGAAGGAAACGCTGTTGCTTTTTGGTATGGCACTATTTTTCATTGTTGTCAGTGTAAGAAAATACAAGATCAGATTAGAGTAATGAAAAGGATCGGATATATCATTCAAAAGGAGTTCAGGCAAATCTTTAGAAATAAAGCTATGCTCCCAATCATTTTTGTCATGCCCTTGATTCAATTGCTCATACTATCTAATGCTGCAACATTTGAGGTGAAAAATATCAAATTCTCCTATATTGATCATGATCACACATCTGCATCCAGATCTCTTATTGAAAAATTCGAAGTCTCTAGCTACTTCAATGTTATTTCAGATTTTCCTTCGGCATCGTTGGCCAATTCGGCCATGCTCAATGGTGAAGTAGACGTGATATTAGAAATACCTGGAAATTTGGAGCGAGATCTTGTAAAAGACAAATACGTCAAATTAGGAATTGCCATCAACGCAATCAATGGAGCTGCTGCTGGAGTAGAAAGTGTGTATATCAATCAAATTGTACGAGATTTCAATAAGGCAATAAAGGTTGAACTGGTCGGGCAACCTCAGAGCTCAGGTCCCCCAATAAGCATTGCTACGATTCCACTATTTTGGTATAACGAAACGCTGAACTATAAAACATTTATGGTTCCCGGTATTTTGGTAATGCTTGTCACCATGATCACTTTATTCCTATCCGGGATGAACATTGTGCGAGAAAAGGAAATTGGCACGCTAGAGCAAATCAATGTGACTCCCATCCGGAAGAGTCAGTTCATTATCGGGAAGCTATTTCCGTTTTGGGTGATAGGTATGGCTTTACTCTCCATTGGACTCATTATTTCAAAACTCATTTTTGATGTTCCAATGGTGGGTAGCCTGGCGTTGATGTATTTCTATACTTCTATTTATATTTTAGTCGTGCTAGGCATTGGACTATTCATATCAAATTACACAGATACACAGCAGCAGGCCATGTTTATTGCCTGGTTTTTTATGGTCATTTTCATTCTAATGAGCGGCCTCTTCACTCCAATAGAAAGTATGCCCGGATGGGCCCAGATTATCACAGAATTCAATCCCGTAAAATACTTTGTTGAGGTCATGCGCATGGTCATGCTAAAGGGTTCAAATCTCGAAGATATTTTGCCTCAATTGCTAAAAACGCTCGTCTATGCATTAGCAATGAATGGCTTGGCAGTTTGGAGCTATAAAAAGACAACTTAATATTTCCATTCTAATTGATTATTCACTTATAAAAAGTACCCTCATCGATACAACCTAAATATAATTGGTAGTGTCATGTATACTTTGACCGGCTTGCCTCGCTGCTTACCGGGTTTCCATTTTGGGGCATTTTTCACAATTCTTACTGCCTCCTCATCGCATCCACCCCCAATGCCTTTTAAGACGATGACATCCACAATAGATCCATCGCTATCTACCACAAACCTTATGAATACTCTACCCTGAATTTGCATCTTTCGTGCTTCTACCGGATAGGTCATATGCTGAGATACATAGTCATAAAATGCCTTCAGGCCTCCGATGGGTTCGGGCTTTTCCTCAACAATGTGAAAAATCTCCTCTGCCTTCTCTTCCTCAACCTCTTCCATTAAAAACTCAACCTCTTCGACGGCCATCTCCTCTGTCGTTTCTACATCAATAACAACTTCAACTTCCTTAATGATGATTTCATCCGGAACCGCCACTACCTTAGGCTGTTGAATGATCTTTGGCGGTGGAGGTGGTTGTTGCGTAATCGGAATGTCCTGAACTTCTTCGAAGGTGGTATTCTCCAAGTTCTCCAATGTAATGAGTTCCCGATCACTATAAAATTTCCAGTTGAAAATAACAATCATGGTAGCCAAGGCGAGACTCATTCCAAACCAGAAGAGCATTACACGCTGATCGGCATTCCTCTGGTTTTTGATTGCCTTAATCTCTATAAGATCCGCGTAGTCATTTTGCCTTAATACAAGCGGTTCTGTCTTCTCCTTAGCTGGTCTATGCTTCCTTATTCTATAATTTGGCGTTTCCCTTCTTTTACTTTGAGTAACATTTTTTTTAGTAATCGTTTTCATGACTTTTTCATTTCGTGAAATACCTGATTAACTTCAAAAACTTTATACATCAATAAACCTAGAAAATAAGAGAAATGGAATGAGCCTTGCGGGTTCAAATCCTGACATTGATCAGGAATATTATTTCAAGTTGATGGGGTCCAAACCGGGATAAAATGCCTCCCTGATTACTTATGCGTCTTTAAAACCCATATTTGCCCAAGAACTCTTGTCCTTCTTTATGCATTTAGATATACATAAGCCCTGTGTCATTCACTTCTCAATTCCTGCTTTCTATGGATTCGATTCGCTTCATTTGCAAACAAAAATGCACGGTGATGCACCTAATCAAACACATTTTAAAGGGAGAAGCAGGTGAATGTAAGGGGATAAATAATCATTGAAAGGCTTAAACCAAAAAGACTACTCGCTGAGTAATGAGGTCCTGAGCGCACCTGGTTTGGGACCAGGAGGTCTCAGCCGGGTGGCCGGTGCCATTCAATCCTGGTATCCCGACTGAAGTAAACCGCTCAATTGAGTGGCTTACTTTGTTTTTGAAATCTTAAAAATTTACACTCTTAAAAACATAGACGAATGCTGCTATTGAATTCCCTGGCGAACATTGAGCACTAGAGCCACAACAAAATTGAAAGGTATCAATCAGTTGTTTTCTTTAGTTCAATATGAACAAATTCAGCCTAAATTAACATCTTTAGCTGCAAGGAATCTCTCTGCATCCAGCGCTCCCATACAACCAGTACCTGCAGCAGTCACAGCCTGACGATAAACTCTATCAGCAGCATCGCCTGTGACAAACACACCTTCTACTTTGGTTTTCGATGTACCTGGCTCGACGATTAAATAACCAGCTTCGTCCATTTCCAGATACTCCTTGAATATCCCTGTATTAGGTTCATGACCAATGGCAACAAAGAATCCACTGATTTGAATATCTCGCTTCTCTCCTGTCACTGTATCCACCACTCTCATGGCCTCTACTTCGTCTTTGCCCAGGACTTCATCGGTAGATGTATTCCAAAGTACTTCGATGTTTGGGGTATTCAATACTCGCTGCTGCATAATTTTAGAAGCACGCATTTCATCTCTTCTAACCAACAAGTAGACCTTAGGGCAAATATTGGCCAGATAAGTAGCTTCTTCTGCGGCTGTGTCTCCACCGCCTACTACAGCTACTTCTTTTCCTTTATAGAAGAAACCGTCACATACTGCGCAAGCTGATACACCAACATTCAATAATCTTTTTTCAGACTCAAGACCTAGATATTTGGCGCTAGCACCAGTTGAAATAATTACAGCTTGAGCTGTAATTTCATGTTTTTCGTCGATGATGGCTTTGTGAGGATAACCTGAAAAATCAACAGATGTGACCATACCAAATCTGATCTCAGTCTCAAATCTTTCCGCTTGATTTTGCAAGTCAGTCATCATCTGCGGGCCATTTACCCCATCCGGATAACCAGGGAAATTTTCAACATCATTGGTAGTAGTCAATTGCCCTCCAGGTTCTCCTCCGGTGTACAACACTGGCTTTAGACCCGCTCTTGCTGCATATATAGCAGCCGTGTATCCCGCAGGACCTGAACCAATAATCAATACTTTTACGTTCTCTTGAGTCATACCCTTTCTTTTCTCTCAACTTGTTCTCTCCTGTCAGTCAAGTCAAGGAGCCGCCATTCAAAAAACCATTTAAAATAACTGCGACTCCTTTTTTTGACATCACTAAACTATGAGAAAATCAATTGTCTTGTTCAAATTTCAATTCACCATTAGTGCTTATCCAATATATTCTCTACAGAAGCCAATACATCCGCAATTGGTATTGCAAACGCACTAACTCTATTTTTACGAGCAATATTTATTCCTATCACTTGACCATCTAGGTCTATCACCGGAGTGCCACATTCATCTAGCATCAATGACATATCATGTGTAAACACATTTGGAAAATCGTCTTTTCGTTTACTTTCTTCTGTATCAAATGCTGGATGATTTTCTTTCCATTCACTTGGCTTAATCGGGGCTTTTCCCAATGTGACCTCAATTTGATTCTCTTCACCATTGCGCAAAACAGTAAGTACTACTTTTTGGCCTGGCCTTTTTGTTTTTTGAATGCTGTAAAAAATCTGTCGGTTTTCGACATCTTTTTTATCAAATTTTAATATCTCGTCTCCAGCCACTAGGCCAGCAACTTCAGCTGCTCCGCCATCAAATACTTCACCGATGATTGGCTTACTTGAGGCAAACTCAACCCCAAAATAGGCCCTATCCTTGTTGAGTACCTCTCTTGGCTTTACACTAAGCATACCAGCGTACAAAACTTGCTTTCCTTGCCCAACTGTACCTAATAATTGCCCCACCTGGGTGTTCACATTTTTATTCAAAGCAATGGGCTTTAGTACCTCATTCGATTCTACCTGAATGATTACAAGATCGTTGGATTCATCACGTCCAATCACTTTGGCTATCAAACTAACCCCTGAATTAAGTTGGCACTTCAACTTCTCGTCTCCCACACGTGAAGATTTGGATATGATATAACCTTTGGAATCAATTAGGGTTCCATATACTTCCAGTTTATTGCCATCAATTATGCTTTCTATTTTCACTACAGATTCACCAATTTCTTTGCTCCCTTCTTGGAACATGGATTTAAGGCCTTCTTTCCCTCCTTTAAATACATCTGGTGATGACTCTATAGATGCATTTATAAAGCTGGCCTCGTCAGGCTGACGCTCGTCATAAAACGTTTCAGCATATTCCAATCGCTCCCAATTCTCCTTCACCTTATCAATTGCCGGATAATAATTTTCATTGATCCCATCCTTTATATAGCTGCAAATACCAATAACTCTACCTTTTAAATCGAATAGTGGCCCTCCGGAATCTCCTGGCATCATAATACAACTCGTTTTCAGATAACCATGAGACGTAATTCCTTTGTAAAAACCAATTCTAGCCACAGCCGGTCTATCAGGGTCGTATACCTCTGGGTGCCCAAGCATGACACAGGCCTCATTCATGACTAAATCCGAAGAACTTCCCAAGTCTGCATATACCCATTTGCCCTTTTCCTTAATCTTCAGCAGACCATAATCAGCGTTTGTATTCTTACCGAGACAAGTCGCCGTAACTTTGGTACCATCGTTCAATCTAATCTCACTGTCCTTCCCTTCTAATGCGGCGATTACATGGGCTGCTGTTAAAATATAACCATCCTCAGAAATCAAAACACCGCTAGCACCCGTTTCTGGTACTCCAATATCAACAGTACTTTGAAGCATTTTTTCATAGGCCTTCAATATCTTCTTTTGAATACTTTTAGCCTTTTTCTGATTATCAAAACTTGATATTTGCGCATTGGCATGGTTTAACACCAATGCACAAAAAATTACAAGCAAAAACTTTACATTCATTAATATGGGACTTTTCATCTGGCTGTCAATTAGTGTTTAATGGCCGGTCTAATGGTTTTTATTCTATATACTATTCTGGTTTCATAATCACGCTGGTAGTGGCACTATTAGCCATGATTTTTTTAAACACCTTAGTAAATTTCTTCACTGTCATACCGCTCAAAATATCTTCATAGTTCTCAGGTTGAGCCGTGTTATATCCAATGCTATATTGGTCAATTATCCCTCTAAGCAAAGTCCCGTTCTGCTCCAAAGATTGTTCTCTAGTCTTGATCATCCCTTCTACAGCACTTTTGTAGTCTTCCTCAGCTGGTCCGTTGGCCAAAAGGTTTTTCATTTCACTATGAATAATTTCAACGAGTTTGTCAGCTTTATCTGGGTTACAGTCGAAATACATGGTCATTCCATAATTACCGTATGGAATGCTAGAAAACGAATTGTAAACACCAACTCCATAACTACCCCCTTCTTGTTCTCTGATGGTCTCAAAATAACGCTTAGAGAGTATCCCTTTAGCAATAGCCAATACCACATTGCCTTCGCTTGAATATTTCGCTTCCCCGAGATATTTGATATAGTTAGTCTGCTTGGCAACTTCCATTGGTTGCGAAAACTGATTTATATACCCATTTCCATATGGACGTACTTTATCGTCCTTCCATTGCTCTCTTCTTTTTCCATCAGT
This sequence comes from Reichenbachiella sp., assembly GCF_039944555.1. Taxonomy (GTDB): domain Bacteria; phylum Bacteroidota; class Bacteroidia; order Cytophagales; family Cyclobacteriaceae; genus Reichenbachiella. The sequence continues at coordinate 500,845 of NZ_JBDUYN010000006.1, forward strand.
TATTGAGCCAATGTATTTTTCCACCAATGGGATCAAGATGGATTCATCCACTGCTCCAACAAAGGCAAAAACGAAATCTCCTGCTTGGCTAATTCTATCTCGATAAATTCTTTCGCACTTTTCGAAAGAGACCTTGTCAACAAATTCAAGGTTTTGAATGGGTCTTCTTGTCTGATTGCCTCCTGACATCGTCAGAGAAATGGAATCCCCAAAAATCTTCTGAGGATTCGTTGACGCATTTTTCAAACGCAATTTCATCTTAGTTGTCACGGCCTCGTAACTCTCCTTTTCAAACCTGGGTGCTTCAAAAGTGAGGTATATCAGCTGTAGTAAAGTCTCAATGTCATCAGGGGTTGATGACCCATTGAGGCCTTCTGAGTACTGACTAATACTTGCACTTATACCCACTTGCTTACCTACCAACAATTTCTTAAGATTCTCTAAGTTGTGCTCTCCAATACCACTTTCATCTACAATTTGTGCGACCAGACTAGCCGTTGGAATATCCTCGTCTGCTACCAGCGACAAGCCTCCTTGACTGTAAGCATTAAACAATATTTGATTGTCATTTTTATCTGTTGGATAAATAATCACTCTTGCTCCATTGCTAAGAACGTATTCTTTAGCATTTATTCCGTCCAGTGGCTTTGATGACACTACGCTTCCTGCCTTTGGTTCATTGGCCACCAAAGGTGCTGTCACTACTTCATCCACGAAGGCTTCAACCTTTGTATTCTTTACTTCATCAAACAGTCTCACAATTTGATCTTTAGACGGATAGTCAAAATCTACGTTTTTTGGGCCTTGAACTGTGACTACCACGTTATCTTCCTTATTCCATTTTTTAGCTAAGTCCCCTACCTCCCTGGCAGTGATTTTCGGTAGTTCAGTGCTGGCAAATTCCAATTCAAAGGCTACGCCTGGCTGCGGCTCACCTACCAAAAAGTGCGTTTTAATACTACCTGCCAATCGATCATTATTGACCTCGTTACGGTTTTTGTAGGCCTCTTCGTAATATTTCAGTGTTTGTATTTTGGCTCTTTCAAGTTCAGTAGACGTAACGCCATGTCTTCTCACTCGCTCATTTTCTATAAGCAGCGCCTTCATAGATCCTAAAACATCGATATTATCCGGTTTAGACCCTCCCATATAGAAAACATCTGAGGTCCGCACAAAACTATAATATCCGATCTGTGCTCGATTAAACGGAGCATCAGGCTTTTGTTGGATATTGCCAAGTCTTTCATTGAGTACTGATCGGTACAAAGAAGTCAGAAGGTCATTGCGTAAATACTCTTGATTTCTGTTTTCTCTTGACGTGGTCGGGTGCTTTATCATTACTGAGTACTGCACGAGTTGAGCTTCTTCATCGGTGGCAAAATCGTACACGATTCCTTCATTGTTTCCAACAGGATACTCTACTCTTTTAGCAGGACTAGCTGAAGTCGGTATTTTAGAAAGTATTTTTTTAACTCTACTTTCCATTTGATCGGCGTCGAAATCACCAACAATCACCACAGCCTGGAGATCCGGGCGGTACCACTTTTTGTAAAATGAACGAATAGCCTCGTAGGGACTATTTTCTACAACCTCCATGTCTCCTATTACATCTCTAACAGCGTATTTAGATTGATAATATGTGGTTGGAGCCAAGGTCTTCCTTAGACGCCTGCCATAATTATTTCTTGTTCGCCACTCTTCTTTGATCACCCCACGTTCGGCATCGATCTCTTCACCCGCCAAGGTCAAAGACCCTGACCAATCGTGTAAAATCAGAACACACGAATCCATTACTTCTGATTTGCCGGTTGGCACATTGCTGATGTTATAGACTGTTTCGTCTGTGTTTGTATACGCATTGAAACTTTTTCCAAACTCTACCCCTTGCCTCTCCAAAAAGTTTTTAACTCCTTTTCCTTTGAAATTGGTTGAGCCATTGAAAGCCATATGCTCTAGCATGTGAGCCAGACCATTTTGGTCATCTTCTTCCAGGATGGCTCCTACATTGTGAACAATGTAGAAACTCGCTCGATCCTTTGGCTCCTCATTGTGAAGGATATAATAGGTCATTCCGTTTTCCAAAACACCATACCTGATATTTGGATCTAATAGCTCTGGCCTTTGTTGAGCAAATATTGTACTACTGATAGATATCAGCGTTACAAAGAGTAGTATTAGCTTTTTCATTTTATTGATAGTTTTTGACTTCGTTTGCTTTATTATTTTTAGTGTATATGATCAAAGACATAGAGCTTATTTGCTGAATTTTCTTTAACAAATCCAAATTCCTGAATTTTATCAAATTCATTGGTTTCTGGATTATATTCAAATTCTTTGGCCCACTGTTGCCCATAACTACTGATCTCATTAATCGCTTTCATACAAAAGTCTAATTCTTTGTTCGTCATGGTTGGATGTAGCGATAGTCTTACCCACCCCGGCTTTGTTGAAGCGTTATATTCATCTATTTCTGTCATTATTTGACGAGAACGGTCTTTATCGATATCAAACAAATAATGTGAATAGGTACTAGCGCATGACCATCCACCTCTGGCTTGAATGCCATACCGATCATTGAGCAGACGTACAACCAGATTATAGTGCAACCCTTTGATATTAAAGGCCAGACAGCCTATTCTATCTGCCTGATAATATTTTTCGAGTAACTCCACATTGTCCATTAGTTGCAACTCAAGGTGGGCCATGACTAGCAATTCGCTTTCCCGATGCCGAATTTGCTCGGTACCCATCTGTTCCTTGAGTTTAATAGCCATTGCTGCTTTTATGGTTTGTAAAAAAGCAGGTGTGCCTCCATCTTCCTGTGCTTCTATATCTTTAGTGTAGCCATAGCCTCCCCAAGGATTAGTCCATCTCACATTCCCGCCACCGGGAATATTTGGAATTCCGGTATGAAACATTTTGTTGAAAATCAAAACACCACAACTCCCTGGTCCTCCCAGAAACTTATGCGGTGAGAAAAAGATTGCATCTAAATCTTCACTAGGGTCTTCTGGGTGCATATTGATATCTACGTATGGAGCTGATGCGGCATAGTCTGCAAAGCAGTATCCTCCATACTCGTGCATAACTTTGGCTAATTGATGTATGGGATTGATGACCCCGGTTACATTGCTGCAGGCGCTAAAAGCGCCAATCTTTAGTTTTCTATCCTGGTATTTGCTGAGTTCTGCTCTCAGGTTAGATGGATCAACCAGGTTCTGCTTATTGGGTGGTACGACTACGACATCTACATCACATTCCATCCAACTCACTTGATTAGAATGATGCTCCATATGGGTAATAAATACAACCGGCTTTTTGCCTTGGCCATTGACCATCTGTTTTACTCGCAAAATCTCCTGAAGTCTTAGCAAGGCATCCGTCATTCCGGAGCCTACTGTGACAAGTATGTCATTTTTGTTGGCATTGACATGACGTTTGATGCATGTCCTTGCCTCCGTATATAGTTCAGTGATTTTCGCTCCCGTATAACAAGAATAGGAATGCGGGTTAGCCACTACATTTCCTACTTTTTCAGTCATTGCATGCTCTATGGGTCTATAGAGTCTGCCACTGGCTATCCAATCAGCATAGAGCACATTGTGCTGTCCATGCTCATTTTGAAAGGTAAGATCATGGCCAATGATATTCTTTCGAAACTGACTCCAATGGTCAGTATCTTTTAGGCAGCTTTTGATTTGTAGGTTCAATTTTATAAGTTTTTAAATGAATTGAGTCCACACTCTAAAAATTCAGCATACTCATCCACATTTGGTGTGTACCCTACAGCGGTATTGAGCATCTGCTTGCCATCAGGAGATAAAAGCACGTAGTATGGTTGTGAATTGGTATTGAAAAATTTGGTTTGAAAATGAGCCCACTTGTGGCCATACTTTCTTAGTTTTCTTTTACCTCCTTGCACTCGTTCTATTTGCACACGTTCCTCTTCAGGCAACTCTTTTTTATCATCTACATAAAGAGAAATCAAAACGAAGTCATCATTGATGTAGTCAAAGATCTTCTGGTTAGACCAAACATGCTCTTCCATCTTACGACAGTTCACACAGGCATAACCTGTAAAGTCAAGTAATACTGGTTTGTTCTGCTTTTTTGCATAGGCTAAACCCGTTTCCAAATCTTTGAAACAATTGATATCATTGGGGCAGTCATTTGGATAAATCCAGCTATACCCCACTGGTGGTGCCAGACCACTCAATAACTTTAATGAAGTGAAAGTGTTGGTCTCTTCATTTTTTAATAGGCCCATCGCTAAGTAGATCGTAAATACCGCAGAGATAACCCCCAATCCAATGCGTAACCCTGATAGATTGTTGGGTTTTGAATCATGCTTGAAATAAACAATTCCAAAAAAGTATAGACTCAACCCAACTCCAACAACGATCCATAAAACCATAAACAACTCGTACTTCAAAATACCCCAGTGCATGACTAGATCAGCGTTGGACAAAAACTTGAATGCAAGAGCCAGTTCGACAAAGCCAAGAACCACCTTGACGCTATTCAACCATCCGCCTGACTTTGGTATTTTGTTCATCCAGCTTGGAAACATGGCAAAAAGAGCAAAAGGCAAAGCCAATGCTAATCCAAACCCACTCATGCCTGCTGTCAGCTGCCAGGCTCCCCCGTCCGAGCTCAGCGCTCCGGCCAACAGTGATCCAAGGATGGGACCTGTGCACGAAAACGACACCAGTGACAAGGTGAGTGCCATAAAGAATATTCCTAATATTCCTCCGACTCCCTCCGCAGCACTGATCTTATTCGTCAATGAACTAGGCATTGTGATTTCGTAGTAACCGAAAAAGGAAAAAGCAAAAAATAAGAAGATTACAAAAAAGGACAGGTTCAACCATACATTCGTTGATATTTCATTTAAAATATCAGGATTGATGGAATCCAAAAGATGGAATGGGATACTTAACAACACGTACACACCAAATATGAAAAGTCCATACAGCATGGCGTCCCTGAATCCTTTTTTCTTGTTCTCAGAACCTTTAGTAAAAAAACTTACAGTTAACGGTATGAGTGGAAAAACGCAAGGAGTAAGCAATGCGAGCAAACCACCTATCATCCCTAATATGAAAATACCAACAAGGGTCTTGCTTTGCTTTTCTTCAGGTTCTGAGCCGTTACAATCATCTCCTATTACATCAGAAATAGAAGTCAAGCCATAAAGTTCCTGTTCGACCGTTCCTACCTGAGACTCCTTTACTATTCCGTCTTCAAGATTACTGCTCTGAGCCTGAACTGTTGCCAATCCACCTGATACAGTTAACAAAATGATTAGCAAAATCTTATTCAATTCTCTCATATCCTTGATGTTAAATCTAAATTTTCATGCTCGCAGACATCTGCGAATACATACTACTTTGACATTTGAGCAATTAATTCCTTCGTCCCAGATGTATCCTCATCAGCGGTGGCTGCCGCAATGGCTTGGTTGGCTGCTTTGATTGCTCTTTTCTTGTCCCCCATTTTATACAGCAAAGCTGCTCTTGTATCGTTGTTTGCATAACAATTTTTGAGTTGTATTGAGTGATCTACCCATGACAAGGCCAATTTAAGTGAGACTTGGTCTGTAATGTCTGTATTCTTATATATCTGCCATCCATATCTATTGAGTGACTCCCAGTTATCAAGCTCATAGTTCGTGATATAATGATTCACTGCATCCACATATGTTTTCCAGTCCTTCTTTCTTGAGAAATAATAAGTGTCCACATAGGCCAACAGCTTATCTGAATTTTCCATTGAAGAAGACTTAACTTCAGCTTTAGCTATCTCCCATTTCAAAGAATCATTTGAATACATAGCTCCGAAAAGGTGTGATTGATAGACATTATATATTTTGTCGTTCACTTCTTTCGCCGTTACAATCTGTCCATAAGCCTCCCCTTCTTTCATAAGAAACCTAAACTGAGGTGAATCCGGAGAGTTAACGTATTTGCTTATTACCTCAAAATTGTCTTTGGTTAGCAGATCGTCTTCAGATAATGGATAAAAGTACCAATCAAGAATCTCTTTTAACGGTTTTCCTGCTTCACTGAGTCTGGCCAAATATTTTCTAATAAATTCTTGTGACCTTTCACCATTTTTGTATCGCTGCTCCATCCCAGCCAGGTTTCGTTTCGGGTCTAAGGCAACCCTACCCAATTCAAGAAATTTTTCTGCGTCCATAGCACCTGCGGTTCGGTGCACGATGTTGCCACCACCATCCAGAAATAGTAATGTAGGATAGGCTTTGATTTTGAATTCATCGGCTAACGCGACTCCTTCTCCCTTTTCCATATCCAGTTCATAGGATATGAAATTTTGGTTGTAAAAATCACCTACTACTTTATCCGTAAATGTGTTCTTTGCTAACCATTTACAAGGGCCACACCAGCTGGTGTTTGCATCAAAAAAGATCAACTTGTTTTCTGTTTTGGCCATTGCCTTAACCTCGGCCCAGTTGCCTTCTCTAAACTCTATGCCTTGAGCTAATCCAACAAAGGATATTGACAAGTAGACTATTGAAGCTAGTATTTGTTTTGTGATCTTCATGGTTGTTGTTTTTAATTTGAGTATGTTATCTGTCTTAGGCTGATTCCTTTATCTTCTTAATAAGTGCCACGGTGGGGGCTGTCCATGACTTTTCTTTTTCCTCATCAGTAGCTAAAGACAGAGCCGTTTCCGCTGCTTTGAGTGCTTTTTTTGTATTTCCCATTTTCAGAAGCAAAGCGGCTTTTGCGTGATTGTTGCGGTATTTACTTTCCATTTTTATGGAGCGATTGATCCATCCAAGAGCCAAATTCAGTTGATCTTTACGCTGAATATTATCATTCCTGGCTATTTCATTGGCGTAGTATGCCATATCGCCTCCACTGATATTATAATCGTTGACATAGTCATCTATACTCAATATGTAATCATCCCACTGCTCATTTCGCTGATAGTAATAGATACTCACCATAGTGATCAGCTTCCCTGCATCTTCAAATCCGGATTCTCCTGTGCGTATTTTAGCATTCTCCCACCGATCTTTGTCTCCTGAGTACATAGCCATTACAAGGAAAGTATTGTATGCATTATAGAGCATTTCCTTTACCTCTTTGGCTCCGACCAGACGTTCATAAGTAGACCTGTTTTTCTCCAAGAACATGAACTTAGGATGGTACGGATCACCGATCATCTTTTTGATCAGTTCATAATTCTCAGCACTCAGCAATTGCTCATCCGTAGTATAACTTAGGTACCAGTCCAAAACTTCTTGCCTACCTTCTCCAGCATCGCGAAGGGCAAATAAATATCTTCTGATGAACGAAGGATTTCTATCGCCATCTTTATACTGAACCTTCAGGCCTTCAAGCCGCAAGGCAGGATCAATGGCTTGTTTGGCAAATTCGATAAAAACAGCTGGCTCTTTAGCTCCCATGCCCTTGTGCACTACCTCTTCGTTTTCGTCGATGAATAAGAAAGTTGGAAATTGAGAAATTCCAAATTTCTTTAGAAGCATAGGACCTTCGCCCTTCTCCATGTCTTGCTTGAATGCAATGACGTTTTCGTTATAAAAATCACCGGTCTCTTTATCTAGAAAAGTATTTTTATCCATCCACTTACATGGTCCACACCAGCTCGTATAAGCATCGAAGAAAATCAATTTATTCTCCTTCTTGGCCATGGCTTTAATTTCCTCCCACGTGCCAGTTCGGAATTCGATTCCCTGCGCCAACCCTAGCTGAGAAGTCAACAAAAGGACAAGGGAGATGAATTTAAAATTGTTCATGATTTTCAATGATTTAGATTTTAGTTCAGTCGAGACCTTTTACACTTAGAATGATCCTCTAATTTTCAGATAGAGGACCGCTCAGTTTTTCTTTTAGCTTGGAAAGTGGGTCTTTATAATACTCTGGAGCCGATCCTTCTGAAGCGATTATCCAATCAGATGCTATTTCTCTTAATGCGGCATCATCTGCATTACGTTCTACCACGAGCGCATAGTTGTAGACAGAAAATACGCCTCTGTCAATAGTCCCTTGATCCATGTATTTGTCTATGGCCGACACATAATTATCCCAATCACTCCTAGTTCTATAGGAGCCAATCCAAGCATAGGCTTCGAATTGGTCATACTTCGTTAAGCCCAATTTTTCAACCTCCTTCAGGTACTTCACAAAACCCTTTTTATCATAGTCAATCAATTCGTTCTTTTCATTCAATTGAGCAAACTGCCTTGCTCCGCCCAAGTACACATTGTATAGTTTGCTTTCTACTTCATCGCCGAAGTTGGTCGTGAAATTTGCTCTATTCGCAACAATGTATCTTATGGCCTCGGTATTTGGGCTTACAATGTAGTTGCCTATAAAATTCCATGTTGACCCTAACAGTTTATCAGATTCCGAAAGTCCCATAAAGTAGGTGTCAGCTACCTGACTGGCCTCCGTAGTCAGATAAGCATTTTTCAGCGATAGTATATATTCTAAAACAAACGCCTTATTACGCTCTCCTGCTTCATACCTTTCCTTCATTTTGGATAGACCAGACTCGCTTTTGCCTGTTTCTCCAAACTTTATGAACTCTTCCGGGGACATCGCACCGACATATCTATGCAGTACATTTCCCTCATCATCAAGTATCAAATAGGTTGGGTATGCACTTACTTCATATTTAGTCTTCAAAGAAATACCCTCGCCTTTTTCCATATCGTATTTGGCATTGATGAAATCTGCGTTAAAAAAATCTGCCACCTCAGGATTGGTAAACACCTGCTTATCCATCTGCTTACAAGGGCCACACCACGTAGTATAGGCATCAAAGAAGATTTGTTTCTTTTGATTCTTGGCCATTTTTCGTACCTCTATGAAGGGTGCTTGTTCGAGAAAGTTTATTTTCGGAGTTTTTTCATCAAACTTGTTTAAAGCCTGCTTACTAAGATTAAGGAAAGCATCCTTCTCTTTGAATCCAGAATCTGAATGAATAACCTTTCCTTTAGCGTCGACATATATGAATGAAGGGAAGCCTCTTATTCCAAATTTCTTTACTAGTTCTGGTCCATAGGTTTTTCCTCCGTCCAGTTTCAAGTTGATGAAATTTTTATTGTGAAAATCAGCCACTTCATTCAATGTGAATATGTCTCTATCCATTTGAATACAAGGGCGACACCATGTGGTATATGCATCAATAAATACTGGTTTCTTCTCCTTAACAGCCCTTTCGAGTACACTTTCCCATGAGCTATCTTTGTTACCTAAGAAGTCAATGACTCCGTTATTTTCTTTTTTCAGTTCACCCTTTTGGACAGCATGATATACTTTGTCTATGAACTCTCCAGGGTTCTTTACTAATTCATAGCTGTTGGAATTACCTATTTGATCTCCCTCTGCGTTATAAAAAACATAGACTGGATACATAAGCATTTGAAGTTTTGGCCCGAAAGTTTTGCCCTCTTCAGAACTCATATCCATTTTGATAGAAAGGAAATTGTCATTGATCAATCCTGCAAGGCTATCAACAGAAAAGGCCTTATCCACTTGTTTGTCAAAATCTGATTTTTGAGCAGCATCTTTTATCGAGCGAACAACATCCACAAAAAGAAACTTATTTTGTTTTTTTGCGGCTTCTAAGGCCTGCTCCCAACTCAGGTTTTGAAACTCGACTCCTTGACTTTGAGATAAAACCTGACAGGAATCAAACATGGTCAGCACTGTAAGAAACGATATTAGAAAAACTTTCATGATATAAATATTCAGACCTTAAGTTGTGTCTAATACTTATACACTTAACCCGTAGAGCACTCCTATACGAAAAATCAGATTAGCAATATTTAACAAGAATGGCTAAAAGAGATACTAGGTTGATATCTGCTCTTTTAACAAGTGTCTCTCTCAAGTACTTCAATGCAGTGTGCATTTGATTTTCTACTGTTTTTTTGGAAATATGAAGCTCTTCTGCGATTTCTGAATTAGTCATCCCATCCAATCGGTTCATTTTAAAAATGAGCTGAGCTCTAGGAGAGAGCTTTTTGATAATTTCAAACACGATGCCTTCGAGTTCTTTAAAAAAGACCTGATCTTCTGTCTCATGATGTGACTTTGATCGTTGGGAGTACACCAAATACTCTTCAAAAAGGCGTTGATTCAATTGCTTTCTGGACCTATTATAGATGAGGTTTTTTGCAATCGTGATGATATAAGAATTAATGGATAGGGTTTCATCCAGTCCTTCTTTGATTTCCCAAATTTTAGCAAATACATCCTGGACTACTCCCTCAGCATCTTCGTGAGACAAATTCTTCTTTCTAGAAAAGTAGTAGAGCTTTTTGCCATATTTGACAAAAAGCTCCTTGAAGGCAGATTCTTGTCCACCTTTAACACGCAAAACCAAATCTCTATCATTGGTCAAATCGTTTGCCCCATGGCCATCATATACATCCGCTTTTCTCTGCATAAAATTTGCACTGCAATAGCCTGCCAGTAACAGTCAACCTATTGCAAGTTCACAATACTATTGCTTCATTGAATTACTTTAATATTATCAAACTCGAATTCTTCATCACCTGGGATGCATTTACCATCAACCGTTGTACATACCTGGTATTCGCAAAGAACTAATATGTTAAGATCCTTTTTAAGGATTTTTACCTTCTGCCTGAATTCAGCCTTTTCTTTTAAAGTACGCACTGTACCATCCCATATTTCATCATATTTTTCTTTCACTCCTATTGGCTGTATCTCACCAACGAGCTTGTAACTAGGGTCCTTTTCGAATGTAAATACTGCTGGTAGGGGTCCTACATTTGGATCTTGATCACTTGAATAAATATACCAAGTGTCATCCAGGTCTGCAGTAAAAACCAACTCAACAATGTCTCCCACTTTGGCCTTATCCACTGATGTCTCACTACTCCATTTCGCAGGTGTTAAAATCTGGCCCATGGCCACGTTTTGGAGCAGCAAAAACACTAACCCTAAACACCATCTACTTACATTACTGACTTTCATATCTTCTTCTTTACTTGTTGATTGCTACTGATCATTTTGTTACCACTAGCTTATCCTCTTCTATTTAGTACACTTGACCGTGTAATTACTCCTATACCTACATTGTATTTGTTCCAATAAGCCTACTTGGCCGTCATCGCCTCATCAAGAAATTTATAAAAATGTTCGCCTTCGCCAATGAATGAACCCAACACTTTTCCTTCAGGACTGATAATAAATTTGGTAGGGTATCCGGTTACACCAAACATTTTGGAATAGTTATTCAAATCTTCTCCGTTCATCAAATGGATCCAGTTCATCTTACTTTTTTCCACTCGGTAGATCACTCCTTCTACGCCTTTTTTTTCATTGCAAGCCACCCCAACATACTCAATCCTTCCTTCATACTTTTTATAGTACTTCTTCATATCTGGAACTCCCTGCATACATGGACCGCACCAGGTCCCCCAAAAGTCCAAAACCACATGTTTTCCTCTCAATGAAGAAAGTTTGAACGACTTTTTATAAATATCTGTAGCAGCGATTTCTGGTACCTGAGCTCCTTTCTTGTTCAGATCGAAACTAGCCACTCTCATATCCACAAGCCTTCCAAAGTAGTGCTTCTTCTGATCATCAGATAGCGTGCTTCCATACTCCCTTAGTTTATCCTTATCTGCAGACAAGGCCATATGATACATGGTATAGTATGATTTCGGGTACTCCTTTATAAAGTCAGCTTTGAGCTTATCAATCTGCGCTTGCTGCTCCTTGGAGTTGGCTCCTGGGAAATTCATTCCACCAGAAGGAGAATAATATGCTTCTAACTCATCATTAAAATCAATCACAAGCTTTTCATCTAGATATGGAGCTATAGCATGACCCATCGATACAAAATCATTGTTGATCTCATTGCCGTCTACATCATAATCAATAATATAGCTTAATTTCTCTCCAGTCAATTTCAACACATCTCCCGGCTCTCCATAGAGAGAAAACTTGCCTTGGGTGATTTTTTTAAAGATATCAGGCCCTACATTGGCCATAAATCTAGGGTCAAACAACACTGCAGTGAATCCATTGGTTTTCACTGTGTAGCTGAATTTGCCTTTTTTTACTTCCACTGAATCTTCAACCACGACATCATCCGCACTAATGGTCAAGTATAATTTGTCCACATCAAGATCCTTGATGTTGCCCTTGATTTTAAGTTCTCCTTGCTGAGCCTGTATGCTATGAAGTGCAACGGCCCAAACAATCAGTAATGAGAATATTTTTTTCATATCAGCTTAATTAGTTTTCTTAGCTGGTTGAATTCCCATCATACCTGTTCCCTGTATAGTTTCCTTTTTAGGGGATACGCTCTGGATAATTTTATCCAGCATTTCAAGCATCTGCACTTTAGTCATCGTAGGATCCCCATAATAATTATTGAGTAGCTCTCCATTAGGTTTTGCAACCGAAAGAGATCCAGAGCCTCTGTATTGGTACTTTTTCGCTATTTCTGGTGCCTGATCTCTTTTCAATGCTAGCAGCACAAAGTTTTTTGACAATTTGCTTTTTACCTCCTCGTCACTATAATTTGGATGCAAATCATTTCCTTTTGTCCGGTACCACATGATCATCAGTGGTTTGTTCTCTTCAGTAGATTTTTTAAATGCTTCTTCCTTGGCTTTAGCATAATACACAGCTAGCCCAGCATTTTCAATGCTTTCAGGAAAACCAATCATAGGTTTGAAAATTCCTTTTTGCACTAACTGACCTATTTCAGTTGCTTGCGCTTGTCCTCCATCAACTAGTTTATCTCCATTTGAATTGATAAACACCACTCCTGGATAAGAGGAAGGACTATACTTCTGCAACCAGTCATTGACAAGTAAATTGTCGTTTTCATCCTTTACGATTTCACCGTCTTCATCTTTGACGTAAGAGTTCATGAGTGAAACCACCTTAAGTTCAAAATTTTCAGACAAATATTTGACATTCTTGTCTATAGTCATCTCCTCCTTCAATGGCCAGTACGTGTCACCATATATAGCCATGATATTTTTGTCTGTAGCTTTGGCATCAGCCATTGTGGTTTCCCATTCTTTAATTTCAACGTTATACCCAGCATTTTTCACCATGGTAAAGTATTTGTTCTTCTGAAGATCGTTTTCCTTCTTCTTCTCCGCCACTAAATTCACCTTTCCATATTTCTTTTTGATAGGAGCACTCAGTGCCTGTTGCCCAAGCTCAAGGAAATTATCAACTGGACGATATCCTGTTGCTTTCTCCAAAGTATTACCATCGGAATCCAGGTATAAAAAAGTAGGATAGACAGATACATAGAAGTACTGATTCAGTGCAAGACCCTCTGGGGTTTCCATATCCATTTTCACATTGATGAAATTTTCATTGTAAAAAGCGGCTACTTTAGGGTCAGTAAAAGTCTTTTTATCCATCAATTTACAGGGCCCGCACCAAGTCGTATAGCAATCCACGAAAATATTCTTCCCTTCTTTTTTCGCCTTTTTCAGAACTTTATCCCATGAAGATTTAGTGAATTTAATTCCGTCGCCTCCTGCCTCTGCATTGTTTATTCCTACAAGTGTAGCAATCACAAATACCATCGCCCATTTCAAATTTTTCATTGTTGTATTGTTTATTACTTTTCTGTTTTTGTTAATAACTATATCCTGAATTTTGTTGAATTATGCCTCTCGACAAATCGACCTCCAATTGAGGAATTGGCATGACAAGTTTGTTGTCCGGCAAATCAGGGTTTGCCAATTGATCTTTACGTCCAGTACGGATAAGATCATATCGCTCATGGTTCTCAAACATGAGTTCCATTCTTCGTTCCAGTAAAATTCTATTTATCAGAGCATCTGCATTCGAAAAATCTGCCAGCTCCATAGGAATCTCTAGCGGATTTGCTCTCTGATAGGTCTGGTTTAGAAGATCCACAGACTCTTGATTCAGTCCATTTACTCGTGCTAATGCTTCGGCTCTTGTTAAAATAACTTCAGCTAATCGAATATTAGGTACATTCTCCTCGCTTCTCGGTCCAAACTTGTAGGTCATCAGATTAGTCGTCAATTGATTCCCGAATTCATCAAAACCCTCGTCAAGCGTATTACCAGTCCAACCTTCAACGATTAATTGTTGCTTACGATTATCCAGAATGCCAAATGACCCAATCAAATCAGTACTAACCCAACGAGAGTTGGTGAAATCATAGAAAATATTGTTCTTGCCTTGATTTGTTGAGGTGGCAAAGGATAAACTGTTATTCGCTCCTATAGGTAAGTTGAATATATCTTCGGATGTAAAAGATCGATCGCCTCCATTGCCTGCAGATATCGGAGTGGTTGGAAACAAAGTCCTTAAATCAGCTTCCAGTTCATAATTCATTCCAATGATTACCTGATTCGCTGATTCAGCGGCTGATTCATACGCTCTCGCGTAAAGATAAGCTCGTGCCAAAAGCGCGTAGGCCGACCCTGAAGTAGCTCTTGATGCTGTAGATAGTAAATCTCCGTAGGAGGAGGGTAGATGGGGAATAGACTCTGTCAGATCAAGAATAATTTGATCATAAACCTCACCATTTGTGTTTCTTGGAATGAACTCACCAATGCCTGTCCCATCATATTCATCCAACTGAATAGGCACACCCATACCGTTCATTTCACCCGTAAGTGCGCCATCTCCATAGAATTTAAGCAAATTAAAATAGCAATTGGCTCTCAAAAATTTCGCTTCTGCTATATGCTGATTTTCTATCTCTTCCTCATAGGTTCCGATCTCTTGAACTTTATTTATCAAATTGTTAGCCAAATTGATGGTAGCGTATAGACCAGACCATACGCCTGAAACAAAGGCATCGTCTTCTGCAAATTCAGCATTGATAACAGTGAAATCCGTTAGTCCTGAGACTTCAACGTTGTGGGTGGTTACATCTCCGTACATATATGCACTTCCAACAGAGTTGGTCATATAAGAATAATATACAGCACCCAATGCCAATTCAGTAGTTCCGGCCGAGTTGAACACCTGATCTTCTGTCAAAATACCCTCAGGCTCTATTTCCAGTTGATCGCTACAAGCCATTACCATTAGCATTGATACCAAGGATAAGACTCTTCCAAATACTTTATTAATCTTTACCATCTTCTTATAAGGATATGTTTATTCCAATAGACCAAGATTTAACCAACGGCATCGTCAAATCATCTACACCGGCCACTAATGCCGAAGAGCCGCCAATCGTGATTTCTGGATCAATTCCCGAATACCTCGTCCAGGTCCAAATGTTGGTTCCTTCTACATAACACTCCACATTTCTAAGAGAAATTTTTGAAAGAAGGGAGCTTGGTAAAGTGTAGGCCAACTTTATGGTTTTAAGTCTGACGAAGCTATTATCTTCTAAAAATCTGGAACTGTTTGGTCGAGAGATGTAATCAGTACCACTGGTAACTCCCGAATTTCCCAAAGCAGGCACATCGGTAATATCTCCCTCTTGCTCCCATGCTTCCAATATTTCTCGTGAGAGATTGGTCGCATCTGGCAATGTGTAAGTCAATAACGACGCCCTGCTTCCATTTAACAGTTGACCTCCTATGGAATAATTAAAAGAGGCAGTCAGTGTAAAATTCTTGTATCCAAGGGTATTGTTTAAGCCACCAAACCATTTGGGTAACTGAGACCCATAAGCTTTTCTGTCATCCTGAGTTGGTATTTGAGTAATCTCGCCATTCTCATCCAGCCACTGCGGATCTCCTGTTTCCGGATTCACTCCTGCCCACTGATCCAGGTAATATTGACTAACCGGCTCACCTACCTTAAAATACTTATAGTTCAAAGCCGCGTCACCAGCGGCTTCCCCTTCAAAATTTAATTTGAGTAATTTGTTTACATTTTGAGCAATATTAAAAGAGCCGTTCCATCTAAAATTGCCTCTTGAATAATTGACAGCTAATAAAATCTCAATTCCTGAATTTTCGATCTCTCCAATATTTTGCTGAACCGAACTATACCCCTTATAGGAAGCTAACGCCGAAGAGAACAATACATCTGACGTCAACTTATAATAATAATCAACGGTCAGGTCTATGAGTCCCCCCAAACCGGAAACATCTACTCCAAAATCATAAGACCTGGTCTTCTCCCATTTCAAATTAGGGTTCACGGGTACGCTCACCTCCAAGGACCTTAGATTTCCATAAGTAAAACTTTGCGCATTTAAATTAAATACACCCTGCGATCCATAATAGGTCTCTCCCGAACCGTTGATACCCGAAAATCCAAGACTCCCTCTAAATTTCAACCGGTCCATCCAGCTAACACCTTTCAAGAAAGATTCCTCTGAGGCCACCCAGCCGACGGAAAAAGATGGAAATCCAACATATTGATGGTTTTTAGCAAATTTTGATGAGCCATCAATTCTATAGGTAAATCCGGCAATGTAGCGAGAGTCATAAATGTAATTAACCCTCCCAAAATAAGAATCCAAGGCCCATTCATTAAACTCAGAGGTCTCGACCCGAGGTGCCAAGCTCGCCCCAATGCTCAATAGATCATCATCAAAAAAATCGGCCCCGGTAATTCGATTTCGATTTTCTTTCGAAGTTTCAAAACTCTGACCAATCACTGCGTTGAAGTCATGACGACCAAATGTCTTGTTCATCGTAATGGTATTGTTCATTACGGTTTTAAAATTTGAGCTAGTAGATTGAACGGCAGAGCCTCCCTGTACTTGGGGTCTGTCTTTTTCTCGACTATAGGCATCAGAATTTAAAACATCTAACCCAATTTCTGATCGCAATGCCAGCCATTCAACCGGTCTGACCTCCAAATAAATGCTCCCAATCGTACGAAAGTCTTTTAAATAGTTGATGTTTTCATTGGCCTTTGCTACTGGATTATTGTCCAATTGACCTAACTGATTGTAATCAGTGAATTTTCCCGAGTCCCATTCATATACTCCATCAGCATTGTAAATGGGAACATTTGGCGCTTTGAGCAAAGCTTCTCCGTATATCGTTCCAGAATTCAGAGCGGAATTATTGGTGTAGCTCAACTGAAAATTAGTGCCCATTGTAACCTTATTATGCAATTCATATTCGTAGTTAACTCGTGCCGAATATCTTTCAAAATCATTGTTTTTGATATAACTCGGAGACTTCAGGATAGAGAGGCTCGTGTAGTACTTAGACTTTTTACTGCCTCCTGACATTGACAAATTCAGGTTCTGAAATACTGCCGGGCGGAGTACTTCTTCCTGCCAATTCACATGGGTAAGGGTATCAAACTCATACGGGGCCCCTGGGAGATTTCGATTGATATACCCATAGTAGTCTGTATACAGTCTCCCATATTCTGGACCACTTAGCATATCATACTTACCTAGTGGTTCGCTAACACCAATTCGATAACTAATATTGATTTCTGATTTTCCTCTTTGGCCACTTTTCGTTGTGACTAAAATAACGCCTGCAGCTCCTCTAGAACCATATATCGCGGTTGCATACGCATCTTTCAACACTTCAATTGAAGCAATATCGGCTGGGTTGATAGAAGATAACGGATTTCGTTCGAATTCAGTAGATCGATCAAAGCTATTACTCACTGATCTAGTTCCCAATGTTGCTCCCGGAACTGATCGCCTATCTTCATAATCATTGCGATTTAAAGATCCTCCGCTGCTGTATATAGGTACACCATCTACCACCACCAGCGGGTTATTTCCATCTTTTTGCAACGTACTTATTCCTCTAATAGTAATAGCAGTAGCGCTTCCAGGCTGGCCCGAAGAGGTGTTAACAAGTACTCCAGCCATCTTTCCGGTCAGTGCATTATCAAAACTGATGGTATTGGTACCTAAGTCCTTCCCACTAATAGAAGCTACAGATCCAGTCAATTTGGTCCGATCCATTTTACCATAACCTACTGAGATAATTTCAACTGCATCCAATTGTTTGGATGCCGGCACTAAATGAAACATCAATTGAGATTGATTTTTTATCGGAATAAGTTCTTTTTCATATCCAATAAATGAGCACTCCAGGGTATCTCCAGAAGAGACATCTATTGTGAAATTCCCATCAATATCTACAATAGTTCCTTTATTCTTTCCTTTAACAAGTATGGTCGCTCCAATAGCAGGGTTGTCAGAATCTGTTAGGCCTACCTTTCCCTGGATGGGTCTAATTTTAGCAGCGGAAATTGTCTGTGGACTCTGGGCCAAACTGCACCACCCGGTAGCTACCAACAATGATGTACATAGTATCTTTCTCAATGAAATGCTCATGTAGTGAATAATTATGTTTGTATAAAGTAAGCTTGGAATCTTTAAGAAACAGCTGTTTCCCAATTGTTAGAATCAGGAAACAACTGCCTTTTATTCTTAATTTACAAATTCACCAACCCAAACGTCGTTGATATCGCCTTGAGCATTTTCTCCAGCAATGATGTAAATCTTATCTCCCATTACCACGGCATTGTGGAAAGCTCTTCCTTCAAATTCTGCGGGTAATGCCAAACCACCTTCTATAAGTGTCCATGTAGAACCATCTTCAGAGACATAGATATCACTTTTGTAAGCCACTTCATCTTCGGTTCCACCATCTGCAAGGGCAGTTACACCGCCAATGGCATACATTTTACCTTTATATGTCACCAATTGAGTTCCGATAAGTTGAGGA
This sequence comes from Reichenbachiella sp., assembly GCF_039944555.1. Classification (GTDB taxonomy): domain Bacteria; phylum Bacteroidota; class Bacteroidia; order Cytophagales; family Cyclobacteriaceae; genus Reichenbachiella. Next base: position 519,506 of record NZ_JBDUYN010000006.1, read on the forward strand.
AACCCTTCGGCTGTAGCCACAGTCCATGTAACACCTCCATCAGCAGATTTGTATGCCGATTTGGCATAACTCGCCAAATTACCAGAAACGAATGCAGCTCCTGCTATACCACCAGCAATGTACATATCACTGTTAAATAACGTTGTAGCGTAGTATGTTGGAGGTGGGGCATCTGCAACCGTAAGCCCTGCTAATACATCTGTACCGATAGCTTCCCAGGATGTACCATTAGTGGACTTATAGATATCCATGCTATTTATAGACTGAGCTTGCCCAAAACTAAGTGGCTGTGCTCCTACTATAAAAAGGTCTCCGTCATTTTCCAATAGTTTTGCATTCAATACAGAAGGAACTCCTTCTTCTGTAACATCTGTAGTCGTCCAGTTTGCACCGTCATCTGTAGATGTAGAAATCCCCAGCTGAGATCTATCTAGTCCAAACCCTCCAAAGAAAGCTCCTGATAAACCACCAACGTTGACCAAACTACCATTATATGCTATGGTTCCAGCTGACGTTCCCAAAGGAACTGAGTCGTTGGCTCCTGTGGTATTGACATGAGCGACATCCCAAGTCATCCCATCTGAGGAAGAATAGACATATTCGAAATATTGCCCTGGATCCTCCATACCAAAATCAGTAATAACATTGACTTCTACGGCCCCAACCATCCAAAGCTTATCATCATGTGTGAACGCACTTGGTCTTGTCAATGAAATAAATGCATCTTCGGTAACCATAGTCCACGCACTTGTTGACACATTTACTGTAACGACGTAGTTAGCAGTAGTTTCATCTTCAGCAGTTACCGTGTAGGTCACAGCGCTTGTAAAATCATTGGCGGTCTCTCCACTTACTTGAGCTACATCACCCACAGTGACCATTGCCTTTTCTGCAAATGAGAAAGTAGCGACCAAACTTGACACATCATAACCATATGGTAAGGCTACCTCGTTGGTAATTGCACCAGTTGTTTCATCAATAGTGAATTCTCGATCGACATCCAAAAGTGTGAATCCAGAGAGGTCATTTTCTCCTGACAGTACAGGATCGTCATCACTACATCCCGCGAGTCCAATCACTAAAAGCATCAAGTTTGCTGCTAGGAAGTTTTTCCATTTTAATTTTGTAAAATTAATTTTCATCTTGGCAAATTTTAGTTAAAAGTATAATTGCTTTTTTGGTTAGTTGCATTGGCCTGTCAAAATCACACGGTGCTTGTCTAGCATATACTGAGCATCCATACCGAGGTTCTCGTGGCTTAAAATTGCCTTTAACGAATGATTCTTATATTCGCCCGTAAAGGTTAGACTTTCATCTACGCACCCCTGGAGTTCAAAATCCACATCAAATCTTCGTGATAATTGCTTGAGCACTTGCTTCATTCCTGCATCATGAAAAAATACAGTTCCATCGACCCAAGCGAAGTACTCACGATGATCTTCGAATCTCTCTTGGATCATTTTTTTGACTGTTTTATTGTAGGAAAAATATTCTTCTTCGCTCACAATGAGTGTTTGCATAGAGCGACCATAGTTCGGATCTAATTCTTGATTACTATCCGTTGGCAGTGATGGAGTAAGCTTAAACATTGGAACTATTGTCTTGAGGGTACCACCATCTTCTACTGCAATAGTGATTTCATCATCATCTGAATAGGCCGAAAAATTAAACGACGCTCCACTTACTTCAGCAGATATTTCATCGGCATACACCAAGAGTTTGACTGATTGATCAGAAACTTTGAAATAAGCAGCTCCATCCAAATAAATGTTTCTATTCTCCTCTGTTATGTTTTTTGGATATCTTAAAGTTGTGGCTGCATTGAGTACAATCTCTGACCCATCACTGAGCTGAACGATTTTGGTCTCTCCTCTTTTTGTAGAGACTTCATTATAAACCATTGCCCCTCCTAAATAATCAGGACTCAACATCATCCAATAGGCTGCAAAAGAAAGTGTACAGATCAATGCTATCGAAGCAGCAATTTTCATTGTCCGGGAAATGGAAAACGTTCTAGTACTCGCCTTTTTCTTTGTCTTCAAATACAATTCATCGAAATCCCTGGGCAACAGGTATCTGTCCTCTACAAAATCATCCCATTCCTCTTCCAGATGATCAAGCACCCTCTTGTCAAATTTTTCTGTCTCAAACAGATGATAAACTTCTAGCAATTCTTCTTTGCTACATTCACCGTTAAAAAATTTCTGTATGAGTTTCTTGTCTCTTTTCATTGTTGTTTTATCACTCTAACTTAAATACACATAACCCTTCAATCACTCCTATACTTTTTTGGGTTATGCCCGTTCTTATTTTCAAATTTTGTTACTCTTCTCTATAAAATAGGTCGTCAGCAGGTTTTCAGTCAATCATTTTTTCATTACTTTTTCAGAGTACACTTTACCACTCTGAGTATTTATTATCTTAATTAGATATAGTCCACTCGGTAGATTTTGCATATTTAATACAGACAAATTCCCTGGCTTTAAATTGTCTTGTCTCAATAATTTACCTTGCAATTCTATTAGCTCTATCCTGTAATTGTTGGTTGCATCTGGCAAACGTATTTGAAGGTCAGATGAAAAAGGCATCGGATAAATAACCGGTTGAACAGGGCCAGATTCTAAAGCACTCGTTATAACAATACAGCTGCCATCATCAATTTCTGCCAGCGAATTATAATTTTCCGCATTTACATTCATGCATCCGACCACTTTTGTTGATGTAAAACACCCTGAACTAATAGTCGCATTTGGTTGATAGTTGTCATATCTTGAGTCCAAACAACCTATTATGTCATATTCAGATTTGCCTTCAACCACCAAAATCTGTTGATCTACACCAATATTTTTAATGATCTGCTGCTCACCAAGAGGCCATATAATTTCTAGAGAATCAATATGCTCGACAGAACCTAACCCAAAATGCAATAGGGAAGAATGCTGAGAAGCGTGCGAACCTCCACTGCTCAATTCTCTTATATAGGTCTTTTCTCCAAAAAAGAGATAAGCCCAAGCACCGTAAGCGTCTTTATTGGTTATCGTTCCTTCCAGTTTTATATCAATCCAATGGTTGCTGTTCAAGTTGTTTTCATACAAAGAAGAAGCACCTTTACCACCTTTAGAGGTGGCTATGACAAAGATTTCCTGGGTTCCATTGTTATCATAATCACCATATATCGCCCCTCTGTTTATTTCTTTATTGTCGAGACCATATTCCTCTGATACGTTCAAAAATGAATGCCCATTATTATGGAAAAGTACGCTGGCGTCAGTAGCTGAGGTATTTAAAAATGGCGAAGCTGGTATGTATCCATTGGAAACATAAAGGTCTAGATTTGTATCATTATCGTAATCGAAGAAGAAACATCCCCACCCTGTAGTGTTGGTACCGTCAAGGTTATTATTGTTATCCACATCGAAAGGCTTTGCTACATTTTTAAATGTAAGATCTCCATTATTTTGCATTAATATGTTGGCCCCCAGGTTGGTCATGTAGTAATCCAAATCGCCGTCATTATCAAAATCGCCAGAGGCCACACCCATACCATATATACCTTCATCCATACCCGATTCGGCTGACACATCGCTAAACAGCATATCAGGGTAATTATTTTTTAGAAGCGCATTCGGTTGAACCCACTGACCAAAATCATTAACTACAATTAAGTCTTGGTCACCATCCTGGTCATAATCTGTAGGTAATACTGCCAATCCACAACCTGCATCGGCTACACCATAACTTTCACCCATTTCAGTAAACGTCTGATCTCCGTTGTTCACAAAAAGGTGGTTAGGAAAGCCTGTATGATCAAATCCACTTATCTGACTAGATTCATCATAAACAAAATGTCTTTTGTCTATGTAGTTTACCACATATATATCCAAGTGACCATCTAGATTAACATCTAAAAAGGCAACTCCTGTACCAGAAGAAACCATGGAACCAATACCTGACTGCTTAGTAATATTTGTAAATCCACCTGCACAATCATTTAGTAAAAGTAGGCTACTCTTAGATCTGCTAAATGAGGTAATAAATAAATCCTTGCATCCGTCATTATTAATATCACCTACTGCAACGGCTGTGGTATTATAGCCATCTGTAAATTGGGTAATGTAGGCTTCCGAAGAGATGTCTTCGTAGGTTCCTTGCCCTGTATTTCGAAATAAATAATCAGGATCATCTCCTCCTACAAGGTAAATATCCAACAATCCATCGTTGTCGTAATCGACAAATGCCGCCCCTCCTCCCATTAGGGAAAGAGAAACTGTTGATTTATCTAATCCGGTATGCTCCGCAATGTCGCTAAATTGGGCACGCCCGCTATGAAACAGCAAAAGTATCCCGACACAAGTAATTACTCCGATTCTTATCATGGTATTTCGTCTTGTATATTGTATACACATGACTATCAAAATACACCCATACCTAGGGACATTGACCACCCGATCAGATTCATCAGCTTGAACTTCTGAATTATGAATCAATCTAAAATATTAAGCCTTTTGGAAACCGTATGTCGATCAAATTGTATTTTTAGAACATATATACCCCTGCTCAACGAGGGCAATTTTATTTCAAGAACATCCGTTGATTTACCTGTCGGGTTTGGTATGATCGTTACCCGTCCATTCATTTCGACCAGCTGGATTTCCTTCAATTTTGACTTTTTTAAGTTTCTAATGGATATGATTGACCCATTGGACACAGGATTGGGGTACACTTCAGTATTAGAATATAAACTCTCTTGTGTTCCTAATAGGATACTTCCGTTAAAGAATTTCTCAGCATACTCGAAAGCACCATTACCGACTTTCTCACCGATCAGTCTACCCGGCAGGTCATCGACTGGAGGGTGAATACCACCCCATATTCGAGACAGGCTGCATTGATCCGAAGCATCATTATATTTGGCCCATTGAAGTATTACATCCTGACTAGGCCCTTCTTCAAAAACAAGAAATTCATTTTTTCTAGCAACAAATTCCCCTACTCCCCCAGGGAAATATTCGTCTCCTGTGAATAAAGATAATACTCTAGCAGCTGCCCTAGAGTATGTTGAATGCCCTGACACGTACCCTGCGAAAGGAGGAGTGACAAAAGTGGGTCGCTGATACGGCCACCAGTTTTCGGCAAGTATCCAGCCAACACCCGACATATCAGTCTCTGGATCATCAATAAAATCTGGACCGCGCCAGGCAAAAAGTTTAATCTTTCCTACATGTTCATCCATTTCTCCTGCCAACGGGTCTTCTGATTTGACCAACTCTACAAAACCGTCTTCTAATAGAATCCCAGCTTCGTCATAACTCGGCAAATTCGAGTCCGAGGCCTGCCCTTTGCCGGCCAGATATCGAATTGCAGAAATAGGTCTAACATAGTCATAATATCCTTTTATGCTCCATGCGCTAATCGCTGCGTCATGCATCGCTCCTCCTAGCATGAAGTAACTTTTAACATCCCATTCAAAGTCATCAATAAGATCACCTTCTCCTTTGAATTTCTTAACTAATTCAGGATGGTCGTTTACATAGTTTAGAATTGTAAACCAATGTCCTGGAGGTGTTTCCGAATCAGGACCATCTGCCCAAAACTCTGCCAAGACACGACCATAGTCGCCCCTGGGAACCAGTTGCTCAGTATATCTTTTGCCAGTATTTGGATTGATGTCATAGCCTGTGCTCGGATCACCGCCTTCTATTCGGTCGTAAAATTCTTTTAGTCCCGAAAGGGTAGTAGGAAATTCGTCAAGCTTTAGGTTTCCTATGCTGTTTGGCGAAATATCCCACATAACGCCATCATTTGGGTCCAGGTGAGAAGACCAAACAGAAACCAAAGAAAACCCCCACTTATAATCTTGCGATTCGGAATGATTTTCTGCGTCTATATATGCTGGTGTGCCAGGGTCATGGTAGACTTTGTAATCTACACCATCACGTGTATGAACCATTGCATCCTCTTCTGCCAATGAAAAGGGTAGCGTATTTCCCCACTCAGGTCCTAAAAAGCTTGGGATTTCACCTGGAATCTCATTTCCGGCTTGATCGACAAATACTTCAAAACCCAAAGGTTGCCAACGGTTTGGATCTAAAATATCTTGACTCCCTGGAGCTGAAACAATCATATGAGAGTTGACCGGCTCATAGAAGAGGTTTTCATATGCTCCGGCCTCGTTGGAACCATCTTGCATACCAAAGTCAATAATCTTTGCACCCAAATAATTACCTAAAGCGGCCGGTGAACCTGAGCCATAATCCAGTGATTCATTACTTATATCATACCCAAGAGAAGTCATTAATTCATCTGCAAGATTTTTAGTTTCTACTACACCTGGAGAATTTTTGAATCTATGAGTGATAAGCCTGTAGCACGCATAACTCAAGGCCTCCTTTCTGGCTTCGGCAACATCGACAGGTTCCGGAACACCATCAAAGTCAATTTTAAAACCTCCTACTTCCCTGCCCAAAAAAAATTCATCAGAATGAGTACCATATATGGACCAGCAGTCGTACATAGCTGCAGAAATGTGAAAAAGATTGCGAGCATGAACTGTTGGCCTGGCATAGTCATTTCTAATGCCTTCTAAAAGAACTTCATTCCATTGCCTAGCTACAGAGTGCTGGGCATATGAACAATAACCAATCGTAATGAATAGTAATGCAAGACAACTAAATAAAACCTTTTTCATATGAGATAGCTAGAATTTATAAAACGCTCTAGTCCACTAATTGATAAACAGATAGAGCATAACATAATGTATACACACTACTGGCGAAATACACTCATACCAAAAAGGAAATATAATTTGTAAGCCTAAAGCTGTTTTGATTCTAACTGGATCACAAAATACATGTGACAGTATTCTTGATCAGAGCATGTCATTCCTGAACAATTATTACCCAGTAGCACAAATAGTAACCCATAAGAGGTACCCTAAAGTTGTAATAACTTATAATTAGATAATAACCGCAAGATTAAACCCAACAAGACTAAGTATCTACTGGCTATAGTACAACTTAAATTTGTTGTGCCTAATTTATATCTAAAACTATTTATGCACATTAAATAATTGACTGTCAATCCACTATAATCGTTGTTTCTGATCCCGAGCGGGTCATTTATCAAATTAGACGCCTAATGCAAGTTCCTGTCCAATTCCATAAGATTCATTATTCAAAACAAAAGCTCCCAATTGTGGGTTAAAATGTGGTATGACATTGGACATGAAAAAACCCTAATCAATTGATCAACAATTAATTAGGGTTTAAAAACTTGAGGTCCCGAGCGGATTCGAACCGCTGTACGAGCTTTTGCAGAGCTCTGCCTAGCCACTCGGCCACAGGACCATGTTTTTCGGGCTACAAAAATAGAATTAATTATATCCCTTGCAAACTATTTAGAACTTCAATTGCCTAAAATATTGCCACTTTTTTGTAACGCACTGAATAAAAAAAAGGTACACCGAAGTGTACCTTTTTATAAATATATTTCTGATTAAGATTCTGCTTCCTCAGAAGCTTCTTCTTTATCGTCAGCTTTTTTTGCAGCTGTTTTCTTTTCCGCTTTTGGAGCAGCTTCCTTCTTAGGAGCAGCTTTCTTGGCAGCAGGCTTAGCACTATCTTCCATTTGCTCTTTTAGCGCAGAAAGTGCAGCGATATCGCCTAAAGTAGACTTCTCAGAATCAGCATTTACCTTATCTACACCTTTGCTCTTAGCAGCAGCTTTCTTCTTAGGAGCAGGAGCTTTTTCTACTACTTCATCAGAATAAGTGGCTACGTGAGACAGGCTGATCTTCTTGTCATCTTTAGAGAAATCAACCACTACAAAGTCAAGGCTATCGCCAACCTCCGTTTTAGAGCCATCCTCTTTCTTTAGATTTTTTGTCGACGAAAATCCTTCCAAACCGTATGGTAATTCCAAAATTGCTCCTTTCTCCAGGATGTTGGTCACCGTACATTTGTGGGAAGTACCTCTTGCAAATACAGTTTCGAAAGTATCCCAAGGGTTTTCTTCTAACTGCTTATGACCAAGTGCCAATCTTCTATTGTCCACGTCAAGCTCAAGTACACGTACTTCAAGCTCTTCATTTACATTGATAAACTCAGAAGGGTGCTTCACTTTTTTGGTCCAAGACAAATCAGAAACATGTACCAAACCATCAATTCCTTCTTCAAGTTCGATGAACAATCCGAAATTTGTCAGATTTCTTACAATTCCTTTGTGATCTGTTCCAACAGCGTATTTGGTCAATACATCTTGTTTGGTCCAAGGATCCTCGGTCAATTGCTTGATACCCAAAGACATTTTTCTTTCGTCTCTATCGATAGTGAGCACAACTGCTTCTAGCTCATCGCCTATTTTGATGAAGTCCTGTGGATTTCTCAAATGCTGAGACCAAGACATTTCAGACACGTGGATCAAACCTTCAACACCAGGTTGAATCTCTAAGAATGCACCGTAATCAGCAACATTCACAATTTTACCTTTCACTTTTGAGCCAATCTCAACAGTCTTATCAAGTGAATCCCAAGGATGCTCAGACAGTTGCTTCATACCCAATGAAATTCTCTTCTTGTCGTCATCAAAATCAAGAACAACAACATTTACTTTCTCATCCAAATTCAACACTTCTTCCGGATGATTTACTCTACCCCATGAAATATCGGTAATGTGAAGAAGACCATCCACACCTCCAAGGTCGATGAATACACCGAAATTGGTCATGTTCTTGATCACTCCTTCCAATACCTGACCTTTCTCAAGGTTTTCAAGGATTTGAGCTTTTTGTTTTTCGAGGTCTTTCTCAATCAATATTTTGTGAGATACTACCACGTTATCGTTAGTGTAGTTGATTTTCACAACTTTCACTTCCATTTTCTTATCTACGAAGATATCGAAGTCTCTGATTGGCTTCACATCGATTTGAGATCCTGGCAAGAACGCTTCCACACCAAAAATATCTACAATCAAACCGCCCTTTGTTCTTCTCTTCACCATACCGTCGATCACCAAATCTTCGTCAGCAGATTTCTGGATTTTCTCCCATGCACCTACGATTTTGGCTTTTCTTCTCGAAAGTACCAACTGACCGTTGTTGTCTTCTTGCTCCTCGATGTAGACCTCTACAGTATCACCCGGCTTGAGGTCAGGAGTATCCCTAAATTCAGAAGCAGAAACTAAACCATCAGATTTAAATCCAATGTTCAAAATTACGTCTCTAGAGGTCATGCTTACTACTGTACCTTCTACTACCTGCTTTTCTTCGATAGTGTTCAGGGTACCTTCGTAAAGTGCTTCTAAGTCGGCTTTTTCAGATTTGTTGTATCCATCACCGAATCCTTTTGGCTGAACATTGTCCCAGTCAAACTCTTCTTCATCCTCTACAACTACAGCTTTAGTCTCCTTTTTCTTAGGAGCCTTCTTTTCAGCTTTTGCCTCAGCAACAGGAGCCTCCTCCTTTACCTCTTCGGCAGGAGCTTCCTCTTTCACTTCAACAGCAGCCTCTTCAACTTTTGCTTCAGTTTCAGCCGCAGCAGTTTCTTCAACTGTAGCTTCGTTTGCCGCCTCAGTGGTTTCTGCTTTTTCTACAGGCTGGTTTTCTAATTCTTCTTTGTTTTCCATTATAATGTGAACCCATTAAATACAGCGTCAATCCGGGTTCGGGAGATGCGCCATTTTGTTTGTAATTATTCCGCAGAGCGGAGCCCATTCACTCGAATGGAGCGCAAAGATAGATATTATTTAGTTCAATTTTGATATTGAATCGCAAAATTTCCGACTATTATAAATCACCGCATACACGTTTCATTGGCAATGAAAGTATATAGTTAATCCAACAAATTGCATTTTTAATTAATTTGCGAAAAAATACAGTTTATGAAAATTATTGAATGCCCTAGGGATGCCATGCAAGGACTTCAGGAATTTGTACCTACAGAATTAAAGGTGCGATATATCAATGAATTGCTCAAGGTGGGATTCGATACGATTGACTTTGGTAGTTTTGTTTCGCCAAAGGCCATACCACAACTTAAAGACACGGCTGAAGTATTGTCGCATTTGGATTTAGAACAAACAAAATCGAAGCTGCTAGCCATCGTCGCTAACGCACGAGGCGCTCATAATGCCTGCCTGCACAACCAAATAAGCTACCTGGGATTCCCCCTTTCTCTATCAGAAACATTCCAACAACGGAATACTAACAAAAGTATCGCCGAGGCATTTGAAGAATTAAACATCATTCAAGACCTTTGCCATGACCACAACAAGACACTTGTCACTTACCTGTCTATGGGGTTTGGTAATCCTTATGGAGATCCTTATGAAATTCCCTATGTTTCTGATTTTATTTCAAAACTAAAAGCAATGGATGTACAAATCATCTCATTGGCTGATACTATTGGAGTATCTAATCCGAAAAACATCACGGCTCTTTTCACAGGTATTACTCACGAATTTTCCGGAGTCGAATTTGGTGTTCACCTACACTCCGACTTGGATACCGCGCTGGAAAAAATTGATGCAGCCTATAAGGCCGGTTGTCGGAGATTTGACGGAGCCATTAATGGCTTCGGAGGTTGCCCAATGGCTGAAGATAAACTCGTAGGAAACATAGCCACCGAAACGATCCTCTCCTATTTCCAACACCATCACATACCAATCGAATATAATCAAAAGGCATTCCAAACCGCATTAAACATAGCTCCAGAAGTTTTTTTGGGTAGATAAGGTAGTGGTTATCAAAGCTTGACATATCGTTTACCAGGGAGAGATTTGATTAATCCGTCAAATTCCAAGGTCAAAAGATGACCAACTACTTCATTGACACTTATCTGCGCCTTCCAGCTCAATTCATCTAAATGAAGACCAACCTCGAATTCTGTGAGAAGCTCCATAATTTTTTGTACGGGTTGATCATAAGCACTCATATCGAAGTTTTTCTTTGACAACTTTTGTTCTCCAACTTCCCAGCCCAATAAATAATTCAAATCTTTGACTCCCGTATAAATATTAGCCTTTTGCGCTCTTATCAGTGCATTGCACCCCTCAGAATATTTATGCTCCAATGTACCCGGAACAGCAAATACTTCTCTATTATATGAATAAGCTATGTTTGCTGTGATCAATGCGCCTCCTTTATTTGCCGCCTCCACAACGATGAGTGTTTCCGTCATCCCGGCAATAATACGATTACGTGTTGGGAAATGATGTGCTTCTGGTTTTGTTCCAGGCAGGTACTCGCTAATCCATGCCCCTTGCTCAAGCATTTCTTCAGCAGTTTTTTTATGAACCGATGGATAGATTTTATCCAGGCCTCCGGCCAAAACAGCCACGGTAGGGAGTCCGGCTTTCAATGCTGCTCGATGAGCCACAATATCAATCCCATAGGCTAAACCACTTACTATAACAGCCTCATGACCAACCAACTCCTCTACAATTTTTTTGGTCATTTGTCTACCGTATTCAGTAGCATTTCTAGTTCCTACTATTCCAACAAGCTTTCGTCCGTTAAACTTGGCTCGTCCCTTAGTATAAATAAGTAAAGGAGAGTCGTTAACAAGCTTAAGTCTTTCGGGATAGTCTTTATGAAAATATGGAACTATTGATATTTTCTGCTTTTCACAAAGCACCAAAAACTCCTCTGCCTTTTTGAGATACTCGCCTGAGTTAAGTGATGCTACAGTTTTGTTTCCAACATTTGGAATTCTCAGCAGGGTTCCTTTTTTCTCTCTATAAATAGCTGACGCAGATCCGCAATAACTGATCAATTGCTTTGCTAAAATATCACCAATTCCCGGAGTAAGTTTAAGCGCCAGTATACAGCATTCTTCTTCATTCATAGAATAAACAAGAGTTACAATTCAAAAAAATTAATGATTTCCTTTTATACCGTCTCGTAGCTCAGTCAGAAAAGTACGGATGCCCTTAAGCGAATGAATCATATCGATCTTTTCCATAGCGGCATTCGCATCGTTTTTAATGAAATCTCTGGCGCCGTGTAACGTATACCCTTTCTCTTTTACAAGATGATAAATCATCTTTATTTTCTTTATATCTTCCGGCGTGAATTGTCTATTTCCTTTTCGATTTTTCTTAGGGCTAATGATGTCAAATTCCGTTTCCCAAAAACGTATGAGTGAAGTTGCTACGCCCAAATCATCAGCCACTTCGCCAATGGTGTAATATCGTTTCGTTATTTCCTTTTCTTTGTACGGCACTGTTCTAATTGTTAAGATAGGTAATAAAACCTGAATCATCAATCAATAAATTACTTTCAGGAAAATCTTTTTTTGTGAGCTCCCTGATCACAGAAATAGCTCTTCTTTTGGGGTCAATTTTTGGCCCGCCTGCTCCCGGTTGATAAATCGAAATCAACTTGCCCTGAAGAAATTTTCCGGTAGCATCAGTTTCAATTTTCACAATTGGTGCCACACCATTTACCCCCTTCAGATTAAATCGCCCATATGTGCAAAAATTTCCCAAACTATAAGTTATGAACCGATCCTTATAAACTTCTATTGCCCTGGATACATGGGGACCATGACCAAAAACTACATCGGCACCATGATCAATCATTAAATGCGTAAACTCATAAACATTTCCCCTATTTTCTCCATAAAACATTTCCGTCTTTCTGGTTACATGCTGATGTTTTGAGCCTTCAGCACCTGCATGAAAGGAAACTATGACGACATCTACCAAAGAATCCAAATACTCCACCAATTCTATTGCTCTGGTTTCATTGTGAATACTGACAGTGCCAATATTTGGAGAAAATGCGACCACTCCATATTTCATTCCATCGACCATAAAAATAGAAGTTGGAACATCCAGCAAGCCAGCATAGTTAATGCGTAAAGAATCTAAGGTTTTCATCGTATTTAGTCGGCCAGGCTGACCAAAATCACCAGCATGGTTATTAGCCAAACTAACAACGTCAAAGCCAGCATCTTTCAAATTAGCTAGATAGGACTCTGGTGATCTAAATAAATAACAAACCTTCGGGTTTCTACAGGTTTTCTGATCCCCACCTTCGTTTAGTATTACTCCTTCTAAATTGCCGAATGTCACGTCAGCTTGCTTTAGCGTATCAGTAACCTCTACCCATAAATCGCGTCCATCATTACCGGGCAAGTAGCTTTCGCTTGGAAAATTGGTTCCCATCATAATGTCCCCTACTCCTATAAAGGTAAGCGTATCTTTGATCACTCTGGACAGCCCAATTTCAACCTCATCATTGAGAGAGTAAAGTGTATCCCGATCTGACGTAATCCAATATTCAGGTTCAAAAAGGGCCGAATCTAAAGCGACTTCCTGTTCGTCGACAGGTAATGTTGAGACCACTTGCTGTGGCTTACAGGCAGTTACCAGAATAGAGATAAACAGTATTTGAACCAGAGTTCTTAGCATGACTCAAAATTAGAATTGAACATTTAATTCTTCAGCACAAGTTCATTAGAAGTTTTCCACAATAGACTAACAGACATAAAAAAACCCTGACAATATTGCCAGGGTTTTTTTATGTCTTGCTTGATCAGTAAGATCCCAGTGCCTGATTTTCTATAGATGCCAACCTTAGAATTTCTTCATATTCAGATGCATTTAAATCTTGGTAGAAGTAATGAACCGGGTTTATTTTCTTCCCATCTTTTGTAACCTCATAGTGTAAATGTGGCGCAGTAGATTTTCCTGAGTTACCAACATATCCAATACATTCTCCTCTCTTTACCTTCTGGCCTTTTTTCACATTATACATCTCCATGTGGGCATATTTAGTAATATATCCATAACCATGGTCAATCTCTACTTGTCGTCCATACCCTCCTAAAGAAGAGCGAACTTTTTTAACCACACCATCACCGGTCGCATAAATTGGCGTTCCTTTAGGTGCACTAAAATCAACACCCCAATGCATCTTTTTTGTTTTCAAAATAGGATCAATCCTGGTGCCAAACCCAGATGATAATCTTTTAAGCTCTTCATTAGAGACAGGCTGAATGGCCGGCATTGCCGCAAAAAATTTCTCTTTATTTGCTGCCATATCCAACAGTTCATCGTACGATTTGGTCTGAATATACATCTGCTTTTTCAGTTTATCCAATGTTTGATGCGTACTGATAATCAGGTCAGTCCTTTCTAAATCCTTGTTGGTCAATTCCCTATAGCGGTTAACTCCTCCAACGCCAGCATCTCTGATAGACTTTGGAATAGGTTCCGCTTCAAAAATCACTCGATACACGTTATCATCGCGTTCTTGCAAGGATGATAGCATATCAGATGCTTCTACCATCTCCTTCTGCAATAATTCGTAGTAGTATTTCAGTTCTTCATTCTCTTTTTCCAATCGAGCTTCGACAGGAGACTGAAAATACAAATTATAGGTATAGAAAATTCCTACTGCCAGTATCAATGAAAAGGATAGAAATCCAAGAGAGTTGAGTACAATATCCCAAGACGACACTTTGACGCGCTCGTACTTACAAGATTCGGTATCGTAATAGTATTTTATTCTAGCCATATTAAATCAGAATATCCTAACTTTGTGCTTCGTTTTTCGGGTGGTTGCTAATATTTCTACTTAACGGCTTCTAATATTACAATTATGTCCGCAATTTAATACAATTTTTTAAATAACAAATAAATTCAATTGCAAGCAATTGGGTATCAGTAGATTAGATGGAATCAAAGGAAATAAGAAAACGGTTTTTACGCTTTTTTGAAGAGAAACAACATGAAATAGTGGCATCTGCGCCAATGGTCATACAAAATGACCCTACTTTGATGTTTACAAATGCGGGTATGAATCAGTTCAAAGACTTCTTTTTGGGCAATTCACAACCTTCATCGAATAGAATCACTGACACCCAGAAGTGCCTAAGAGTTTCAGGCAAGCACAATGACCTGGAAGAAGTAGGTATGGACACCTACCATCATACCATGTTTGAAATGCTTGGCAACTGGTCATTTGGAGATTACTTTAAGAAAGAGGCCATTGAATGGGCCTGGGAACTGCTGACCAAAGAGTTTAAGCTACCTGCGGATAGAATGTACGCCTCCGTTTTTGGTGGTGATGAGGCAGATGGTTTAGAAATGGATCAGGAAGCTTTTGACTATTGGAAAGAAATAATACCCGAAGACAGAATCATCAGCGGCTCCAAAAAAGACAATTTTTGGGAAATGGGAGATACCGGGCCGTGCGGTCCTTGTTCGGAAATCCATATTGATCTAAGGTCCGATGAAGAGGCGGCTAAAGTTCCCGGAAGGGATTTGGTAAACATGGACCACCCCCAAGTCGTAGAGGTCTGGAATTTGGTATTCATGCAATTCAACCGATTAGCCAATGGTTCATTGCAAAACCTCCCGGCACAACATGTAGATACTGGCATGGGTTTCGAGCGGTTGGCAATGGCCATTCAGGGAAAAAAATCTAATTACGATACCGACGTTTTCTCCCCACTTATCAACTTCATTGCAGAATCTGCTCATGTTAAATACGGTGAGAATGAAAAAACCGATATTGCCTTACGCGTAATATCCGATCATATCCGTGCAATTGCATTCGCCATTGCAGACGGACAACTGCCCTCTAACAACAAGGCTGGCTATGTAATTAGAAGGATATTAAGAAGAGCTGTTCGCTACGGCTATACCTTCTTAGGTTTCAAAGAACCATTCATGAATACGATGGTTCCGCTACTCGCAGAGCAATTTGATGGTGTATTTCCAGAGCTCGTAGCTCAAAAGGAATTTATCTCTAAGGTTATAAGAGAGGAGGAACTCTCCTTTTTACGTACATTGGACAAAGGTCTTGCAAAATTGGAAATCATTACCAATCAGGCAAAAAATGCAAACGGGTTAATAGATGGCAAGACGGTCTTCGAATTGTACGATACCTATGGTTTTCCATTTGACTTGACCTCCTTAATTGCTCGAGAAAATGAATTGAGTGTTGATGAAGAGGGATTCAAAAAGGAAATGGAGATTCAAAAAAACAGATCCAAAAAGGCTGCGGAAACTTCAGCTGGAGATTGGGTTGAGTTGAAAAGAACCGAGGAGGTACAATTCCTTGGATATGAATCATTATCCGCTAAGTCCAGCATCGTTAAGTATAGGGAGATTGATGAAAAAGGTAAGAAGCTTTTCCAAATCGTATTGGATCGGACACCATTTTATGCAGAAAGTGGCGGACAAGTTGGCGACACAGGTTATCTCTCAGATGGTGACAAAAGAATTAGTATCATTGATACCAAAAAAGAAAATAACCTTACCATCCATTTCAGTAATGAATTGCCAGAAAATCTGGAAGCAGAATTTGACGCAGTTGTCAATAGCAAAAAAAGGAAATTGACGGAAAATAATCACAGTGCTACTCATCTACTACATGCGGCGCTGAGACAAGTACTTGGACCCCATGTTCAGCAAAAAGGCTCTTTAGTGAATGAAAAAGTGCTTCGATTTGACTTTTCACACTTCTCAAAAATGACTGATGAGGAAATCGATCAAGTCGAGAAAATTGTTAACCAAAAGGTTAGGGAGAATATTTCACTGGACGAAAAAAGAAATGTACCGATCGCCGAAGCTCAAGAAATGGGTGCTATGGCACTTTTTGGAGAGAAATATGGAGACTTCGTGAGAGTCATTACTTTCGACAAAGATTATTCGGTTGAACTTTGTGGAGGAACACACGTACCTGCTACCGGAACTATTGGCCTTATGAAAATCGTATCAGAAGGATCTGTAGCCGCTGGAGTACGCAGAATTGAAGCAATAACCGCCGACCGTGCTGAAGAATATTACACCAAACAAAATAAGCTGGTAGCCCAAGTCAATGAGCTTTTGAATAGTCCAAAGGACTTGGTAAAGGCTGTTGAGACTTTAATTAAAGAAAAACAAGAACTAACGAAGACAATAGAGTCTGTCAATCTGGAAAAGGCCGGAGCTCAAAAAGACGTGCTTCAAAAAGCCATTAAACCAGTTAATGGCTACAATGTATTGATAGCTGAGGCTCAGTTGCCCGATGCAGAAGGATTAAAAAAGCTCTCTTTCGAGCTCAAAAACGAAATAAATAACCTGATAATGATAGTGGCGGCGGATATTGCCGGCAAACCCCAAATTTCAATTATGATTTCTGAAGAATTAGTGAAATCGCTAAATCTTCATGCCGGTAATCTGATTAAGGAGTTGGCAAAAGAAATCAAAGGAGGAGGTGGAGGCCAACCCTTTTATGCAACAGCCGGAGGTAAGGACCTTAGCGGATTGCCTAGCGTGGTGACCAAAGCCAAGGAGATTATTGATGGAATCACAAATCATTAGAAGGCTTTGAAAAACATATTAGAAAGATATGATCTGGTCGTAGGACTGGAAATACACGTACAACTGAATACCGAAAGTAAGCTATTTGCATCGGACAAGAACAGCTTTGGTGACGTGCCTAACACAAATGTAAGTCCAATTACATTGGCACATCCTGGTACCTTGCCCAAGCCTAATAGGTCTGTAATTAGTCATGCCATAAAAATGGGTTTGGCTTGTAATTGTGACATCGCTTCTTACACCACTTTCGACCGTAAGAATTACTTCTATCCGGACTTACCGAAGGGTTATCAAACTACCCAAGATCAATACCCTATCTGTAGGGGTGGTTACTTGGATGTAAAGAGCGGCAATGACAAAAAGCGTATAAAGTTCAATAGAATACATATCGAAGAAGATGCTGGCAAGTCGTCTCATGATCCGGAACACGAGGGCACTCTCCTTGATTACAACAGGGCCGGTACTCCGTTAATAGAAATGGTTACTGAGCCAGAGATTAGTAGTGCAGAAGAAGCAGGAAATCTTCTGACCGAGATACGCAAAATTGTCCGATATATCAATGTTGGAGATGGCAATATGGAACAGGGCTCGCTGCGATGCGATGCTAATATTTCATTGAAACCTGTTGGCTCAAAGCAACTGGGCAAAAGAGTGGAAATCAAGAATATGAATTCCATTAGAAATGTACAGCGGGCAATTAACCATGAAATTGAAAGACAGTCCGCACTACTGGATGATGGAAAAACCGTACTGCAAGAAACTCGCGGATTCAATGATGAAACTGGCGAAACAACCGGGCAACGTTCAAAAGAAGAAGCCAATGATTACCGCTACTTTCCCTGCCCGGATCTTTTACCTATAGCAATTTCAAAGGATTGGATTGATCAAATTCAATCTACCCTGCCAAAGCTTCCCCATAAAGTATTGGCTGACCTTCAGGAAAATTACCAGCTGAACTTGTACGATGCCGAAATTATTGCTGACTCTAAGGAATTATCAGATTACTTCTATACCACGAGTAAGATTACTTCACATTATAAAAGAGTTGCCAATTGGATCATTGGGCCTATCAAAAGTTATCTCAATGAATCGAATAGTTCAATTGAAAACTTTGAGATTAAGCCCACTCTACTTGCGGAAATTATCGACTTAGTTGTTCAAGACAAATTAAGTTTTTCAATTGCATCCACTCGATTACTTCCTGCTCTCATCAAAGATCCAAAGCAATCCGCTCTCGACGTTGCGCAAAAGCTCCAATTACTGCAAAGTGATAACCAGAACGAACTGATCAAGATTATTGAAGAGGTGATTGCCAATATGCCTGAAAAAGCCGAGGCCTACAAAAATGGCAAAAAGGGTCTGCTAGGCATGTTTATGGGCGAGGTTATGAAAAGGTCAGGAGGTAAGGCTAATCCAAAAACGGCAAACAAGTTAATTGCCGAAATATTAGAAAAATAAACTTCAATCGCTTTAATTCGTTGAAAAAAGCTATTGAGAATCGTAAATAGATGATAATGAGAAAGAATTTAGTATTTGTTTTTGTGATTGCTCTGGTAGTAATGTCATGTTCTAAGAAAGAGGGTCTTACTATTTCCGGAACCTATGAAAATCCGGTAGAAGATCAATTGGTTAAAATTGAATTGATCATGAACAACGAACTCACCGTGATTGACTCCTTCTACCTTGAACCAAGCGGAGCATATAACCGAACGGTTAAAGTGTCCGAACCTGGCTTTTACCGGCTAAACTTCTACAATCGTCACATTACAAACATGATTCTTAACGACAGCAACTTGCAACTTGTTAAAGATGAAAATGATCCAAGGGGTGGCTATAAGGTAACCGGCTCGAAAGATATGGATTATATTTATCAGTTGACTGCACTTAAACAAGACTTCGAAAATCAATCACAAGCGCTCAATAGTAAGTTCATGAATGCCAGGAATAGTGGAGACGTACAATTGCTCGAAGATATCCGTTCGCGTTTTATGCAGTTGAAAGTCGCAAATGACGATCAAATTAAGAGCTCAATTTTAAAAATGGACTACTCGATTGCTGGAATTTTAAGTACTTCCTTCATTGACGAGGAGAATGAATTCACCTTTCTGGATAGCCTTTCTCAGAAATACCAAAAAGAACTACCCAATTCAAGTTACACTAAGGAGTTAGTGAATAAAGTCGAATCTTATAGAAAGTTGGCCATCGGCTCCGCTGCACCAGAAATATCTTTACCAAACCCTGAAGGACAAATTGTTTCTCTCAGTTCTTTCAAAGGTAAATACGTAATGATAGATTTTTGGGCGGCTTGGTGCAGACCTTGCAGAATGGAAAATCCGAACGTAGTAAGAATGTATGATACCTACAACAATAAAGGGTTTGAAATCTTAGGGGTTTCTTTGGATAGACAGAAAGATTCTTGGATAAAGGCCATTGCAGATGATCGATTAACCTGGACTCAAGTGTCCGATCTTAAATATTTTGAATCTGAAGCTGCTCAGCTGTATAGAATTAACTCAATCCCCGCAACCTATTTAATTGGCCCTGACGGAACTATTATTGCTAAGAATCTTCGTGGTGCTGAATTGGAAGCCAAGTTGAAGGAGATATTTGGCTGACTTAATATTCAGAGGTTAAATGACTCTTTTCTTCTCAAAACAAGTTAATTTAATAGTACAAATAAATTAAAACCTCCCTTACCTAACAATTTCAAACAGCTTGGATAGACTTATGTGAATAGGAATGACTTATGTGGAAATGTTCCATCTAAGTTTGATCATCTATCACGAGGCCTAGCTAAAGTAATTTTGATGATTGTAAATAATTCAGGTATTGATCCAGAAAATATTACGAGCCAGTTAGAACAGGCTTTTAAAGAACGGGTAAACAATATAGAAAAGTCCATAGCATTGGCAAACAATGCGTTTGAAAGGAGTATCCAAATTAAGAATAAGTCACTAATTGCATGGTCCCAAGCACACTTGGGCTATTTCGACATGATTCTGAGTAATCACCAATCTTCATTAAGTCACACCCAAGCAGCTATCAACCACTTCGAAAAAGACAATGACAGAGCAGGGCTTGCTTTATCCTACTTTACCATTGGTAGCATCAACTATAAAACAGACAATTATCATCTTGCACTAAAGTTCTTATCTGATAGTTTTCAAATGTATCAGGATGTTGATGACAAATTAGGACAGTCAAGAACATTGAAGGCCATCGGCTCAGTTTATGAATTTTTTGAAGAGTATGACAAAGCAGAAGAAACCTATCAAAAATGCATTGATATTAGCATAACTATCGATGATAAAAATGGCGTATCTAATGCGTTAAATCCACTCTCAGGTATTTTAATAAGAAAAGGGCAAATAGATCAGGCGCTTAAGATTATCAAAAAAAGTATTAGACTAAAGAAAATAACAAATGACCAACGAGGTCTAGGTTTTGCCTACTATGGGTTAGGCAAAGTCTATTTGGCTCAGGAAAAGTATGATTTGGCTAAAAAATACTTAGAAAAAAGCTTAGAAATTCACGCTACTATGAATGAGCTGGTTGGTTCAATGATGACTCTGAACAAACAAGGCCAGATGTACTATCAAACAAAAGCATATGACAAAGCCAAAAAACTATTATTGAGTTGCATTCAAAAAGGGAAAAAGTCAAAGCATTTTCTGATTACACACAAATCGTATTGGCATCTTTACAAGATTGCAAAAAAAGAAAAAGACCACCAATCAGCGCTAGAGTATCTCGAACTCCACCAAAGTCATAAAGAAAAGGTAATCAATAAAGAAACGAAGAATGTGATTAACAGTATTCAGTCTATTTCAAGATTAGAATTGTTGGAAAAAGAAACTAAATGGCAGAAGGAGATCAACAGCAAAGTAGAAAGAAAGAACAAAGAATTGGATTCTTTTGTCTACAAAGTGTCTCATGATCTTAGAGGACCGATTTCTTCATTAATGGGACTATTCGATCTGGTTAAATATGACGTCACAGATGCTAAAGCACTAGAATACTTTGAAATATATAATAGACAAATCAATCGATTGAATGGGATTTTGATGGATTTCTTAAACCTTATTCAGATAAAGGAAAAAGAGATTCAGAATGAAATGATTGATTTTGAGAGTCTTGTTGAAAACTGCTTGAGCTCGTTTGAATACCATGAAAATTTTGACAAAATCAATTTTGAAATTCGAATAAAAGATTCAATTTCTTTCTGTTCAGATAAAAGCACTATCACTTCCATTCTCCAAAACCTCCTCGAAAACTCGATTAAATATGCCAATACAAAAAATGCTGCATTCGTGAAAATTAATATCCATGAGCTAGGCCAGGGTGTTTCTATTAAGGTCACCGATAACGGGCTTGGAATCAAAAAAGAACATCAGAAAAAAATCTTTGACATGTTTTTTCGATCTCATCAAAAAATCAAAGGGACCGGTTTAGGTTTGTATATTGTAAAATGCGCAATAGACAAACTAAAAGGAAGTATTGAGGTGAAGAGTAGGATAAATCAGGGATCAACCATACAAGTGGTCCTACCCAAAGTCTAATTCACAAAAACTTCTTGGAGTACTGTCCATAGTTTCTTTCTTAAATCGGTTGATGTAGAAATGTTTCTCAATGCGTCTGCAATGATCACTTTTGTGTCGCCTAGGTTCATGGCAACATACTGCTGCACACTTTTGTCTAAAGATAATTGATGATTCGGCGTGAAAGCTATTACATATTTGTACCCATCCGTAATTGGTGCCGAAGCACCTGCTACATTGAGAAATTCTACATGATCTTTAGATAGGTTAATAGATCCTAGAATCTTGCCTAAATATTCCAAATCATCCGATGACAGGTTTGTTGCCGATGGATTATCAAACAAAACCAGAATCTCATGTTTTGGTTTTTCCGGAGAATTCAGACGAACTTCAGCCTCTTCAACCATTTCGGGTTCGTTTTCACCAGATAAATTCGTGCTGGTAACATCATTCTCGTCAATGACATAGATGTCCTCGTTGATCAGAAAATTCAGGAAGTCATTAGAATCACTCATTGATGAAAATCGATTTAAGTTCTGTGGCCTCCTCTGGTTTCATTTTCTTAGCCAAAACCAAGCGAAGTTGACGTCTTCTTAGGGCACCGGCAAACATTTCCTTCTCTTCATCGGTCTCCGGCACTACCTCAGGTACATCAATCGGGCTACCGCCTTGATCTACTGCGACAAAAGTATAGAAGGCTTTGTTGCTACTTACCTTCTTGCCTCCTGGAATATCCTCCGCAGATACATCAATAAATACTTCCATCGAGGAATTGAAAGAACGAGTTACTTTAGCGGTTAGAGTAACCACATTGCCTAATGCAATAGGCGCAGAAAATGATACATTGTCTACCGATGCAGTTACCACAATTCTATTGGAGTGCCTTTGTGCAGCAATTGCCGAGGCAACATCCATCCAATGTAATAGCTTTCCTCCCATCAAATTGTTAAGTGTATTGGTATCATTTGGCAAAACCAATTCTGTCATAATTGCCAATGATTCTAACGGTGTCTTTTTCTTTTTTCTGCTCATATTATTACTTTTTCCAACCATCTTCCCCTAATAAGGGTACAAAACTGAAATTACTGAATTGCTCTTTGGTAATCGTTCCATCAGACATTTTGGTTAGCCTCAACATTTTCTGTGACTTGCTGTCTCCAACCGGAATAACCAGATGCCCTCCTACTTTAAGCTGTTCAATCAACGCGGTAGGTACCGTTGGCGCTCCGGCGGTAACAATAATGCCATCGTATGGCGTGAGCTTATCATACCCTAGCGAACCGTCTCCAATCACGAACCTTGGACTGTAACCCATGTATTTCAGCATCTTTTGTGCCAGTAGAGAAAGGTTCTTTTTATACTCAATAGTTACCAAATCCGCCCCACATTCAAGCAATACACAGGCCTGATAACCCGACCCTGTGCCAATCTCCAGAATCTTCTTGCCGGGCTTGACATCGAGTAGATTTGTTTGAAAAGCAACCGTGTAAGGCTGAGAGATTGTTTGTCCCTCGGCGATTGGAAAGGCCTTGTCTTGGTAGGCGTGATCAACAAATATCTCGTCAAAAAACCAATGCCTGGGTATTTTACCGATCGCATTCAAAACAGGTTCATTTGCAATTCCTTTTTCTCGTAATTTTCTTACGAGTGCTCGTCTCATTCCTTTGTGCTTGTAACTATCAGTCAATACCATTCGCTTTCAAAATTAGACTATAAATTAATTATTGATCATTTCAACCTATTTATATTTTGACTAACCTTACATTAAATTCTTACACCAGAGTCAGAACTTATGTTTACAGGAATAATTGAGACAATTGGAAAAATAAATACTATTGAAAATCACGGTACCAATATAGATTTTACCATACAAAGTCCAATTAGCAAGGAAATGAAAATCGATCAAAGCGTGGCACATAATGGGGTTTGCCTGACCGTGGTCGATATCGAAGAGGACTGGCATAAAGTGACAGCAGTTGAAGAAACCCTATTAAAAAGCAATCTCAAAGAGTTGAAAGTGCATAGCATAGTCAATCTTGAGCGTTGTATGATTGCCAATGGCCGCTTCGATGGGCACATTGTCCAAGGACATGTAGATCAAACTGCTGTTTGTACAAAAAGAGAAGAAAAGGAAGGCAGTTGGCTGTTTGATTTTGAATATGACAATAGTGTGGGAAATGTGACTGTGGAAAAAGGATCAATCTGTATTGATGGAATAAGTCTAACTTGCTTCAATTCAGCGGATGGTAAATTTTCAGTAACCATAATACCCTATACAATGGACCACACAACTTTTAAATCCCTACAGCCTGGTCATACGGTTAACCTTGAATTTGATATTATTGGGAAATATGTTTCTAAACTTTTAAATAAAAAGTAAATTAACAGATTAATACATAACTAATCAGACTTAAACTATGGCATTGAACTGCATGGTAGTGGATGACGACGAGCTTGCCAGGCTCATGATAAGAAAATACGTCGAGAAGACAGATTTTCTGGAAATGACACATGAGATGGCAAACGGAATTGAAGCCTCCAACATCCTACTTCAGAAAGATAATCCAGACGTAGATATAATATTCTTAGATATTGAAATGCCTGAAATGTCAGGTATTGAATTGATGGAATCACTAACTGCTGACTATCAGGTGATCATGATTACGTCAGCCGAAAAATATGCAGTTCGTGCATTTGAAAAGAATGTCACTGATTATTTAGTCAAGCCATTTAGCTATGGACGTTTTCTAAAAGCAGCCGTTAAAGCAAATGAGACTCTTGAAAACATTCGTAAAAAGGCAGAAAGTTTTCATGAATTATATGTAAAGTCAGATTCTCGAATCTACAAGATCATTTTAGACAACATTCTCTTTATTGAAGCAATGGCAGATTATGTCATCTTCAATACGATCAAGGGTAAGCATATTGTACATCATACGATGAAAGGCATTGAGAAGAAACTGCCAGCCAGTACATTTGGCCGCGTGCATCGTTCTTATATTATCAACTACGATAAGATCGATTACTTCGAAGACATGAATGTCGTGATTAATGAGAAGTATATTCCTGTAGGCGTCTCTTACAGAGAAAAGGTTTTTGACAGACTAAACATGCTATAAAAGAAAGTTACTTTACTTTTTTTGGGAGGAGTTCTCCCAAACTAAAGAATGGCATCTGACATAAAAAAAGGCCCCTCTTGATGACATCAAGAGGGGCCTTTTTTCAGTATATATAGCTATCAGTGCGTAACCATCAATTTCTTAAAGTCGAATTCTGACTTCTCTCCTCTGATTGACATGTAGTATAATCCACTTGGAAACTTGTCAGTTTGTAAACTAAACCCTTCCTTACCCAAATGAATTTCACCCTGATCGAATACTCTACCGGTCTGATCAAATATTGACCACTGCAAGTCCTCCTGAATGCGATGATCAAACAAGATGAAAACCTCATGATCAGTCGGATTTGGATACATATTAAAATCCTTAGCCATTATCAAACCATCTTCGACATCCGTAATAATCGAAGCGCTTTTTGATGCCACGAAGTCATTAGCATTAGGAATTTTTACAGATTGATAAATCTCCTTCGTTTGGCTGTTTTGAATAAATACAATGGCAGATAAGTTTGTGACATCTCCAATGTTTGCCAGGTTCCAGGATATTGTAAGCTGATCTGTTGTACCACCACTTCCATCATCGAATAACAAAGGATCCAGCGCAGGTAATTCCTCAGTCAGTTTTACATACTCACCAGACCCGGAAGGCAGTAGAGCTCTCATAACATTACCAAAACCCTGAATACCGCCTACTGCCTGGATGACTGTATCTTCCAAAATAGCAACATATGCTCTCAATTCCGTACCTGACGGATATGCCTGTTGAGCTGTAAATCTCACTGTTCCCTTCACCTCCGTGTCCGTAGCGCTTGGATCTGGCGTTAGATCAATTATAAACCCAGGGTCTTTCAGTGAGCTTAAGCTTAAATCCGTAAGTCCCCATGTCAAATCGCCTGACTTTGCAGATGAACTTGTACCTCCAAGTTGACCATCCAAGATCGAAGTAACCTGATCAACGTTGTAATAGATAGATCTTGCGCTTGGTCCTGCCGGATTAACGGCATTAAAAGGATCTTCAAATCCAAAATCCATATGATAGGCCAAGGTCACTTCATCTCTAGCCGTAACAGATACCGGTGGCAATAAATTATCAATAGAAGTTTTCAAAGCAATTGTCGGATCATTGACCTCAGCTGCACCTTCAGCATCAGATGCGCTTACAAATTGCTCTATCATTACATTCTTGGTTCTATCCTGAATGGTGAAATCATCTAAAGCAAATCCAAAGTAGTTGTCATTGTCATCAAGGTTTGTAGCTGCAATTGCAAATCTAAACCTCACATTACTCAATCTACTTGTTATTTCTGCCTCGTCCGTAAGTCCTAAGTCGTTTTCAAGATATGTCCTAATATCATTCAAACTATGTCTTGCACTTATCCATTGCACAGTTTTACCATCATCCGTACCGCCAGCCCATCCTAAGGCCGTCAAAGATCCAAACTTAGTAGTTTGCTGGCCGGGGTCTGCCTGAACATTGTCAAAATCGAACCAGTCTAGCCCTGTAGAAATCCCTGTATTAGTTTCATAACTACCTAACGGAGTCCATGTAACACCCCCATCTGTAGAATGTTGTAACACGGTACCTTCATTCCCTGCACTAAAGTTATAAATCATGGTAAACTTCACCATCGGTCTCGACATACCCGTTATATCAAAGGCTGGACTATAAATCCATGAATCCTCGCTTGACAAGTAATTATAGGTATTCGTAGCACCGGTTTCATCCAAAGCAGCTGTATGCCAGGCAAATCCATCTGAACCTTCTACTTGAGGGTACATCGAATCACTAATAAGGCCATTACCAGAACCATTGTTTAGATCACCATAGGTCCAACTATATGGCCGAATACTTTCTGCAGAATCCGCGATGCTTAACACATCATCTCTTAAGTTCTCAGGAAACCATCCGCTAGTAATCAAATCAAATGCCCCGGTACCGTCTCCTGTAGGTCCAAACGTTTGGTGATAGGTACCTCCATAGTCGCCTGCCACGTCAATACTTGGAACAATATTTACAGCTTTAGTCAATGTAGTTACACAGTCATTACTTGTTCTAAAAGCAACTGTAACGTTGTACTGCTTAGCTACAGTAAATGGATTCTGATCTGGATCTGGATTAGCTGGATCAGTCTCATAAACAAACACGTCATTTGCTTCGCCAGCCAAATCGATGGTTGGAATTGCCACAGTATTGTTCACAGTTTTTGCCAGTGAATCGTTTGCAATTTCTGAGTAATCTATAATATCCTGAAAATCAACATCTCGATCCCAGAACAAATATACCCTGTCAATTTTGTTGGCTGCAAGCCGCGTCTCTCTGAGATAAAAGGTAGTAGGTTCTCCTAATGAAACTCCATCCCACCTGAAAGTTGGGTTCGGGGAAATTTCAATATCTACCTGTTGAGTGGCAAATTGCTGATTTGCAAAATCATTCATACATTGATCCGCATCATCAGTATAAGCAACGACTCTTGCCGCAAAAGTCTGACCTTCAGCATTGGCATCATCAATCAAGAAGGTTTCTGAAATATTGGTATCACCAAAATCACGTACATCACCATCTGCATCTATTACATAAAGCCCACCCGTAGTATTTACAATCCAATCATTATCCGCAACAAAATCGTCATCCAAATCTGTTGGATATACATCATCGGTATTGGCACTTCCGTCCTGATTAGTCCTGTAATATTCCCAAGTCAGATTGAGACTTGCAATTGAATATGGAAGATTTCGACCACTAACTCCGCCAGTCGCTTCGAATATGGTTAGTGGCTCAAATGCAACAGCAGGGTTTTCGCATCCTCCTGAAATCTTATTGTAAGTCACTTCTGGTCTGGCTTTAACCTCTATTACTTGAGTGACATCATTTGTACAACCTTTGCTTCCAGTTGCAGCGAATATCAAATCAAAAGATCTTACTGTAGCGAGTTCAATGGAGTCCCCAAGCACGCTCAGTGAGAAACTCGCGGAATTCGCTGTCGTAACCAAAGGTACTTGTGAATTATTTTCTCCTGTCAAACTAAAGGTTCCTGATCCTGAGAAATTGCTACCAAACTCACCTAACACATTCATAATATTGTCTCGGGTGTCATTTGTTACATCGGTAAGGTTATAATCGCCTGCACAATACCTAGGTGTGCCTGAGAATGTAACACCCTCGTTATTATCAAAAATAGACAAGTATGGAAGAGGGTTAATCGTTAATTGTTCAACGGCTCCATCTCCTAACACAGCAGAAGAAGTACATCCATTACCATCAGTATAGGTATAAGTCAATTGGAACACCTCAGCTAGTCCTCCATCTGTATCTCCTCTACCGATACTTGTGTTACTATAAGAGCCATCTAAGTCTAATGTGACATTAGTGGGATCATCATTATAAATACTTCCCGTAGAATTTATGCTCCATGCCCCAGAAGCAGCCGCCACGTCAGCAGTCACATTGGCTTGGAATATCGGATCATCCGCTGCATTTTCACTATAGCAAAATTCGTCGGTCAAACTCACATCGCCGGCATCGACAATTTCGATCTCAGGTAGTGGATGTACTTGAAGGTTTACAGTTTGGAAATCTCCACTTCTTCTATCACTTCTACATCCATTGACATCGGTAGACGTTACAAAATAATCGATATCCAAATTATCGTCAGTAGCAACTGCGGCAGGCAAACTTGGGTGCAATACCGCTAATATTGAAACATCGTCGTCGGATAACCTGACACCAGTTAATAGTGTATTCGAATAAAACCACTGATAGGTAAGTGTCGCATTCGGGTTATCTACACTCAACGTTGTTATTGCGTCCACCGAACAGTATTCGTGCTCGTTCAAAGTACCCTTGTTACCAGTAATATCAGGAGCTGTCGGAATTGTATGAATAGTGAAATTAAACGTATTTTCACCACTCTCACAACCGGCAAATCCAAGGCCGTCAATGTTTATATCCGTGGTCTGTCTAACCCTAAAAGTATAGGTTCCATCAAAAGCATCAATAGCACCTTGTAAGTTGAAATTGGTGTCATTATTGCCCGTAGTGGGATTAAATGTGGTTGACAAATTATCATCATGTAAGAGGGTTGGCACATTGTCGTACCATGAAATTGTAGCACCTGTTTCTGTCCCTGTTGCATTAAATAATGGTATCGCATCTCCATCACAAATGCTTGCATCCGCAACGACTGGAGCAGTATACTGGGTTAATTTATGAACGGTAACTCTGAGCTGCGGACTTGTACATCCTGTAAAAGCAGCTAGTCCATCCAGTCCTAATCCAACTACAGCATCTGTTTGGTTTTGAGAAATATAAAAAATCGAATCGCCAGGAGTTGCTATATCCATTTCTAAATTAGTCTCAGTTGCAGTGGCCCCTGTGTGGATTACCGTTTCTCCAACCAAATCCTTATTATCGTCAGTATACCAGGTGAAAACTGCACCACCTTCTCCTGTTACTGTTTGATTAGCCATTACAGCACCTCCAGCCTCACAATAGTATTCATCTGGATCCACAATACCTGGAGCAGACGGGATGTCATATACATTAATTCTCAATACAGCCATCGATGCCAGCTCAGTTTCACACGCTCCGGAGTTATTCTCCTGCGATATTAAGAAATACTTAATACCACCAGCTTGTGTCGCTGTACTAATTGCTAAATCTAAGCCAGTTGCAGTGGCTCCGGTAAATTGCGGAGTTGGGCTAGCTAATGTAGTTCCGTCTGTAGATGGGTACCAGTTGTAGGTTGTTGTGGCATCTACAAAAGCAGTTGTCTTCATTGTGAATGAGACACTTCCAAGATCCCCTTCACAAACATTAATTTCAAGTGAAGTTGGGTCCCCAGCAATATCAAATATTGGAGCTGGTGGATCCGGGTAAACTGTAATAGTAATTTCAGTAAATCCACTTACACAACCTGAATAGGAGGTGAAATCATTGTATCCTGTATACTGTCTCACATAGTAGTTATAAACCACCGGTGTATTGGCACCGTCCAGATTTATATTACTAAATCCAGCTAAATCCGCCTGTGCAGCAAAGCGCCCGTTGAATCCAGAAACCGCAAACCCGTCAGCTCCATCCGTGACCAAATCAGGCGTTCCAGGGCTACCACTATCTTCTCTAAACCATTCGAACCTTGGGTCTGAATCATTGGTTAACACAATATTCTGTAGAGTTTCTCCAGAACACAGTTCATAGTTCGCACCACCTCCTGTAAATTGGGTGGCATCGGGAACATCAGGAATGATATTTACTTCGATGGTTATTCTCTGTAATGAACTTTCAGCACCTTCATATTCAGCTGCAATATCGGTCGGGTAGTTATTGTTGTGATCACGTTGTGAAACAAAGAATGTCAAACTCTGTCCACCCTTTCCTTCCCATCCCGGGAAATCAACAGTTGGAAAGTCTGTTATTGGATCTAATGTGACATCAGCAATTGTGAGACTTGTAACCGAATCATACCTAATCAGGCTCTGATCATATATTACATAGTAAGATTCCGTGGCCTCATCATTGTCCAAAAAGTTGATGAGAGTAATCGGATCCATAGTAGCCACTGTACTCGCATCAGCTACACAGTATTCATAGATATACTCATTACCGGCCACATAGTCAAAAGCCGCTGTAGATGCACCAACGTCTACAATCACCTCATCCGGAACTTCATGAACCTGAACAGAAAGTTTTCTGATCGGTGAAGTACAACCGAGGAAAGTTTCTGCCAAACTCAACGAATCGTAAAAATGATCCGTGGTTAGATAAATATCCTTAGTTAATGCACCATTTGTATTTGGAATCGCATTTGACACATCCAAATCCAAGGTAGTGGTATTCAATGACAGCGAACTAAGCAGTGTAACATCATTGTACCAATTGAATCTTTCCGAAGCCGAATTGGCTCCTGTTACCGCCGCCGGGTCCGGTACCACATTGGTTCCTTCGGTATATTCTACTATATAATCAGGACCTACAAGTCCACCATGATTGGTGAAATCATTGCTTAAAGTAGGAATTGCCGGTTGAGCCAATACCGCAATATCTGTCTCAACTGTTGTCTGACAACCTACTGCTACCGATGGCAAAGTTGGCGTGGTATAAGAAATCCTGTAAGTTCCGATCTGCGTAGCAGGGTCAGCATTTTCTCTGTTTGGATCTGCTGGGTCAAAATTATTGTGTGGGGTTACTCCTGCTGTAGTCAGGTCATAAATGACATCCGCATTTAAACCTGTTCCTCCAATCGCATTATCCGCGCCCATATATGTCAATGTATATCCGGTAGTAATGGTTCCGCTAGCGCTTCCAACATCAGAAGATACATCCACACTTAGATTGAAAGTTCCATCATTTTCGCAATAGAATCGATCGAATGTGCCATCGCCATCACCATTATCAAAATTGGTTACAACTGGCAAAGAATACACGATCACTTGTTCCGTCGCATAGGTTGAAGTACCCAGCGTCGTTTCGTTTTGAACTATCATTCTGAATATCAATGTATCACCGTCACTCATTATAGGCAACAGGGTCGGATTAAAAGTCCATCCAGCCGTTGAGGTAGGGTCTCCACTTACAATCGCTGGCTTGGTTAGAACGGTACCACTCACATCAGTAAGTAGGTCATCCCTTCGGTATACTTCGATATCGTAAAAATCTGGTGTTCCATTGTCCGTTAAAGGGTCAAAATCAGTTGGATCAGGATTTTCAATAGCCAGAGCATTATTCACGTTGAGATAACAGAACGTTTTTGTCTGACCTGAGGTAAGTACCGTTTGTGTTGTGTTCACGGTAAAAACGGTAGTATATCTAGCTTGAACTCCATCCGTTTGTGATTCTAAAATGTACTCTATTGTGTGTGGGCTTCCTGCATCACCAGCCGCACTTGGAACAAACCGTGCCGTATAAGCATTCCCGGTTATGTAGGCACCCGAATTGTCAGCATCGTCGAAATCTGTCAAACCATTGCCATTGTAGCTGCCATTATATCCCGCTGGTAAGGACAGTGCCAGAGTTGTTCCATCACTATTATCTACAGTGAACACCGTTTCTCCTTCACTATTTGCTCCGTGAATTACGGCAATTGAGTATTTCGTAGCTTCACTTTCACAGCTGAGCCCATCTGTGACGGTAATCCAGAAATTAGTAATTCCAATACTCGTATTCGTAATGCCCAAATCATTAGCACCTCCAGCATCAAGTGTTGGAGAATAGCTCATCGCTCCAGTTCCTGAATATACCACAGTCATTAGCGTTTCGTCGCTATAGATAGTCACATCAAATGTATTGTCATCTGCAATGGTTATAGGGCTTGTAGCTGCAGTCAGTGCTGAAGAAACATAGGCAGTTATCGCATCTCCATTTGTATTTCCCAAGGCTTCGTTGGTTCCGGTCTCCAGAATATATGGATTCAATGGTGTTCCAGGAGCAGAAGTTTCAATAGCAGGTGCGCTATAGGGAGGTATACTAGTCAGGGTGGCAAAAGTTCTTGCATCACCTTCACTCGCCAAATAAATATCCCCTGAACCTCCGGTTCTGGAGATTGTCACACCCGTGTAATCAGTTGCTCCAACGGCCATAATCTCAAGTCCTGTAATAGTCAATTGGTCAGGTGTACTGCTGTTTTGAGTCGGCACGCTATAGGTGATCTGAACAGCATTCGAAGATGGATAGGCCAATGAGAGGCCAGCGGATAAAATATCTCCTCCAGCCAATCTGCTCACACCGTCGCCGGCAGCACTTGTATTGAATTCAAATCCTGTCGGAAGTTCTAATTTCAGGGTCCTAGGGCTACCAGAACTTCTAAAGTCAGTAATGATGTCTTCTGCTATTACTATATCTCCAAGAACAAGTAGGGCTCCTTCGAGGCAAATGTTGGTCAATACAGGTGCAGTAATCACAACACCTCCCGATCGTACGTTAATCAATGTAGCAGTAGCTTCTTGATTAGCTGGGGTCAAATCGTCCTCAGAAACCAGAAATAGGTCAAAGTCAGTATTATCAGCATTTAATAAAATATCTGTGTTAATATCATTTGCGGCCAAATTGTGTATTACACTGCCTGAAGAGATTGCTCCCGTTCCAGCAGCAACGTCTGCAGCTGTAGGGGTCGCACCATCGGCATAAACACCCCAATAGACTGTACCAGTTTCATTGATTTGTGTTGTGAGCGTAAGGTCTCGACCTTCTACTACCGTAGACGCGGTAATGGTTGGCGCTTGGTCATCAAATGCAGCATTAAAATCAGCTGAAAGCGCGTTATTATTGCCTGCCAAATCCTGCACAGCATTTGCTGCTAGACTTACAACCACATTTGCAGTTTGATTGTCAGTTGGGTTAATAGCTAAAGTAAAAGGACCTGCACCTGGATCTGTACCTGTAATACCGGTAGTTGCACCGTTTGTTACATTAAATTCAGTGTGTAACAATCCTGAAATACTTTGATCGAAATTCACCGTTAAATTAAACGGATCTGAATTTGTTGGGTCCGAATTCGGGTTAGTAAAAGTTACCTGCGGTGGTGTATTGTCAATATTGAAGGCACCAACAGATGTTATAGGTGTCGCAATAAAGTTTCCAGCAAGATCTTGTACATCTGTACTTACTCTCAACTTGATTGTTCCGTCATTGGCAACATTGGTAACACTTACGGTGTATTCTGCAGTGAGTGCATTGGCAACTACCAAATCGGCTGCATCCAAAGCATCAAATGTAATGTCTCCAGTGACAATTACAGTAAAGTCATTAAATGAGATGGTGGCAGGGTCAACATCATCTGCGAAATCAACATTGAAACTAACCGTATTGTCATTCGTGGTTTTACTTGCATCGTCACCATTTGTAACTGTATTTAATGAAATTGCATCAACAGTTGGGGCAGTGTTGTCAATCTCAATGTCCTTGTTAAAACCTAAGGATCCTGATGCAGCTGGTGCAACTAGCGTTCGAACGGCAACGTTAGCAGCGACTGACGCATCAACTATTGTGCCTGCCGTGAATGATCCCGTACCTACATAGTCCAAGTCTCCGCTGTCATCTCCTGACTGGACGGAATAACCAAGCGTTAGGGTGGCCGTTCCTGTGCCAGAAGTATAAAGTGCATCCCTATCTGGCGTTCCGGTTTCTAACGTCAGTTGTGGCTGTCCACCAGTGACCGCAACACTTTCTGTAAATGTTATTTGTATTTCTATTAGATCGCCTTGACGGTAGGAACCATCGGCAGCAGAAGAAGTCACATCTGTCACCAAAGGAACCGCAGCATCCAGGGCATTGACAGTTGCATTCACCAAAGCAGCCAATGTATTGCCTCCCTTATCAACCAAGTCTGCATCTGCACTTCCTGCAGGATTATATGCCAGCACAAGTGCTGCAGTACCATTTGCACCTGCTCCAGATACGTCGAAAGTAAAATACTGATCATCAATGGTGCCTGCGTCTACACCATTATCAATAGGTGCCGCAACAGCCAATGTAGCACCGGCAACTGAAAAATCCCCTTCTGCTCCAGGAACGATATCCGTAATCGGTTCACTCATTTCAACAAGAACTTCGTCAATGTTGCCGTCCGGTGTACCACCCGTATCGTAATAAGTGGCCGACACAAAGACGGGAGTGGCCTGGTCATCTGTGGTAATTGCCGTTGTAGCTGCCAGATTGCCCGAAGCATCGGTCAAAGCACCTGCCGTATAGTTTACGGTCACTTCTGCTGTTCCAACGACTGAAACACCAAGTGTTATATATTGATCTGTTTCGCTAACATCCAGTGCATTATTGGCCACATTGCTAAGCAAAATTCCTGTCACGGAAGAACCATCTCCCTTAAAATTATTGCCGAGGGCAAAGTTTCCAATGACGGCTGTATTTTCATCCACCTCTTCATTCATTTCGATAACAATCTCGTCGATATTGCCATCGCCATCAGTATCAAATTGTCTGGCAAAATTCAACACAGGAACAGCTAAATCAACCTCAGCAATCAATGCATCAGAATCATTTTCATTACCCGCGATATCTGCAATATCCAGAGGTGCATTCGTACTCTTCGTATAAATAACAGGTACTATTCCGGTGCCCAAATTTGAAGAAGATACGTCGAAAGTTACGAATTGGTCATCAGCCATACCTAAATCCTCGGAATTGAATCCGTTGATAGAACCGAACGATACTACGGCATCTGGTGTAGCCGCTCCAACGGTCCAGTCCGTCAATTCTACTGATGCATCCTGAACATCTTCGCTAAACTCTATGGTTACTTCGTCTATATCTCCGCTATTGTCATGATCGAAAAGATAAGCCGCCACAATTGTTGGCTTGGTCAAATCAACTGTTAATTCATTGCTTGTTCCATCTAAAGATACATTACCCGCATCGTCCGTGGCAGTCACGATCACATTGAACGTACCGGCACTTAATGCCGGTGCAATAGTTGCGGCCGGTAAAGTCCATACACCTGTTCCTGGATTGGTTACCGGATAATTATTACCATCTACTGACAACGACAACGTTGCCGTCAGGTCATCAATCACACCGGTTAAGGCAGGCGAGCTACTGGCCGTCCGGAGGATATCTACAGTATGAACCGGAGCCGTTTGGTCAAAAATGAAATTACTGGAAACAACTGGTGTAAAGCCAGGACCTCCGGCAGCATTACCCGTTTCATCTTCCATTCTACCAGAAGCAGTGATAATGCTTATACCGATTGTGCTTAATGGAGTTGGTGCGTTAATCGCCGTTATGGTCAGCGTCCAATTAATATTATCTCCGTCAGGGGTTAATATAATATCGTTAACTCCAAAAAGATTTGCGGTCTGATTCGTTTGATCTCCACCAATGTCCAAATCGCTTGAAGTCGTAACCAGAATGTCAGATTCATCAAAGGTAGCTGGAGTAATTTCTTCATTAAATGCAATGTCAAATGACACACTGTTATCGCTTGTTGCAACATCAATATCCCCATTGACGATCGCGTTTCTCGTAATACTCACAGTAGGTGGTGTAGCATCTACAGGTGTCGTGAAGTTCCATTCTGTAGTACCTTGGTAGTCTGAAGTATAGGTAAATTCTCCTCCGTTTACAGCCGGGTTATTGTTTGGTGAGTCGTCAAAAGCACCATCATCCACAGTCACCGAATAGGCCCGACTTCCTTTCGGACTTTCAGGCAACGTAATGGTCACCAAACCATCGGCATCACTGACAACTCCCGGATCATCTGCGCCGATTGAAATCACATGCACAGAAGGTGCAAGACTCAAAAGTGTAATATTCTTCGTTGCCACTCCAGCCACTTCTTCATTGAATTGCATAGTAAGAACATTCGTAATTGGATCCATGAGGGCATCGTCATCTGGTTCGACATCTGTAGCAGGCGTAGCAACAAATGGTGCTGTAGTATCATGAATGTTTACACTACTGGCAACCGTGGAGGTCGCCGGGGTAGAAAGTGTTGTTGCAGTTCCCTGACTACCTGTAGTTCCATCATTATCGGCTACAGTAATGGTAGTAGCATCTTCCTCGGACATACCATAAACGACCGGAGTAGCTTCACCAGCCACCAGATTGAAGGTTGTAGTAATGGTACCATCAATTTCAAAAATAGCTCCACCCGTACTTGAAAGTAATAGCTCAGAAGTTTCATCCAAGTCAACGTTGCCAATTGCATCTTGGGCTTGCACGGTAAAATTCAAGTCTTGACTTCCTCTTTCAAAAGTTGCGGAAGTTGGGTTATTCGCGCTGAAGATCAATCGATCTCCTATTACTTCCATTAAGTTCCCTCCAGCTATCAACGGATTCGTGTCAGGAGCATCCCCGGGAGTAGCAGCTGGGGCTCCATTAGAATTAGCCAAAGCTGAGAAGTTAGTGTCGAAATGGGCATCTATTACTTCTATTTTTATTTCTTCATTGTCGGTGATATCTCCGGCACCTTGCTTAAACGTGACATAAACGCCTAATCTGGCTGTTGAGCCATCAGCTACTGTGTAGTCATCATTATTAGGCCAATTAGGATTGTCATCATCCAGGTTAAACGTAAATATACCTGTTCCGCTATTGTCGGTAGAGGCATATTCCCCAACTTCCACGTTGGCTCCTATTTCCAATGTGGCGTCCAACGTGTACAGAGCAATTTTATCAATATTTCCTAAACCCGAAACGACCTGAATCTTGAATCCATCAGCAGTATTCGGGCAAACCGTACTGCTATTTCCGCCTCCACAACCATTAGCATCTAATCTGGTGCCGTTACTATCTGTATCAGGACCTAGACCAAAACCTCCATCGGCAACAATAAATTGCGCTATTTGAACTGCTGCAGCCTGTGAGGTAATATTTCCGGAGTAAGCAGTATAGTCTATATTCAGTGGGTATACAAAGGCCAAATCTTCTGTAATATCTGATAACGCGTCTGATACATCAAAAGTAAAGACCGGAGTGTCGGTATAGGAATTGACATCCTCTTGAACAGTGAATGTAACGCCTGTTCTTACCGTAGTAAATAAGAGATCACTCCAGGTATGTGCACCTGATACAAGTGCAGCGCCATTTATATTGGTTCCGGTAAATGTAGCATCCGGCGTAGGTGCTATCACAGCCACATTGGCTGTGTAATCTACATCCACATTACCATTGGCATCGACGGCTGCTACTGTTACTGAAAATGGGATATTAAGCGCAATGCCAATTTCGTTGGTTTCATCCAAAACCAGATCATCATTGCCACCGGCGAAGTCCGTAAATTCAATGTCGGTTGCATTCACTATTATGGTGTTTTCTGTAGTAAGTGCGGGAGATGCCGCTCCGGCATCAGCAGCATTGAATTGCGAACCACTTGCATTCGCAGTTGCAGAGGTCACTGTAAAATCAATTTGATCTACGTTATCATTGATACCTGAAGCAGTGTTGAACGTCACCACGACGCTAAATATGGCTGTTCCATTATCAGCGGCCGTTAGCCCAGATAAACCGGTAAATACAGCTTCATTTAAATCGGAGTCACCATCTGCGTCATCCACAAGTGCTGTTTCAACAGCACCGGTAACAGCCGTTGTGAACCCTTGATCAAACAATTGTACTTCCTGGATTAAACCGTACGTACTAGAAAATTGAAGCGTTATGGCATCTAATGTCGTGCCTACACCATCAGTATCTGTACCTCCTCCATCTCTAATGCTCAATTCTCCGACTTTCAATCCATTCGCAACGCTGACCGTAACGCCTGTATGGTTAAAATAATCAAGGGTTGCAGACAATGTTGATGTTGCTACAATGTCCGAATCATTATTGTAGATATCAATGATTGTACTCACAGGTGTACCACTTCCGGTTCCATCATTTGGCGTGAAGTCTATAGTCACGTTGGCTGGAGGGGTGCCAATTGAATTTGAATAAGTCACATTCTGCAGAATCGTGTTAACATCCGTTAGCGTAACTCCTGCGGCTTGATCAAAGTCAATGACCAATTGCCCTGGATTAGTGGTAAGATCGAAAGTCGCCAAGTTACCGCCATTGGTAATAAATCCACCTACAAGTGAGTAACCACCTCCATCATTGTACCCAAAGACATCTTCTGAATTGAATCCTCCATTTCTTGCTATAGTAATCACTGCACCGTCGTAATCTGGTGCCGTTGCTAGTTCCGGATCAGAAAATGCTACATCGCTATCAATAATCACAGCACTTCCTCCCTCAAGGAATGGGCTGTCTCCGTTCGGTCCCAAGTTGGTCAACGATGGCACGTCATTCGCAGCCGTGATATTCACTACAATTTGTTGTACCACACCAGGATCCGTACCATCATTCGGTGTAAGGTCGAGTGTAATATTGGCAGGTGGCGTATTGTTCGTATTGTTATATTCAATGTTTTGTAAAATCGTATTTATTTCAGCCTGGCTCACATTAGTGGCTGGTTGGTTGAAATTAATCGTCAAGGTTCCGCTTCCGTCATCGATAAAACTACCGACAGGTGTTGCGCCACCTCTTAAAAGATCATTCACAGGTAAAGTAAATCCTCCTGCAGGATTGAACGTAAATACATCATTAGCATTTGCTCCTCCATTTCTGGCTATAGTGAGTGTAGCTCCATCAAAGTCTGTAGCCGCTCCTAGTTCTGCATCTGTAAAAGTCATGGTACCATCCAAGATGACAGCCCCCACATCTTCAGTAAAGGCCACTGGTGTACTAACTGCAAGAACGGGTATATCATTACTTGACGTAATGCTTACTGTCAACTGCGTAGCTGAACCACTAACGGCTCCATCATTCCCTGTGATATCTAGAACTACATTCGCCGGAGGTGTACTGTTCGGGTTATTATATTCTATTAGTTGAAGAATAGCGTTGGTTTCAGCACCGGTTGGGTTAGCTGATTGATCGAAAGCAATGGTCAAGGTACCAGAAGCGGCCACATGAGTCCATGTCGCCACATTAAAAGGTCCTCCGGAAATATCCCTAATAAACCCTCCACTTAAATCATAACTGGCATCTCCTGTAAAACTGAATTCATCGTTGGCATTGAACCCTCCGTTTCTTACAATAGTGAGTGTAGCACCTTCGAAGTCATCTGCTACAATTAGTTCCGGATCATTGAAGGTCATTGTACCATCTAAAATCACTGCTCCTGCACCTTCAGTGAAAGCACCGGGCGAAGTAACGGCAATACTCGGCGCATCGTTGGCCGGAGTAATGCTGACTGTAATTGCCGCAGCAGAACCAGAACCTGTTCCGTCATTTGGTGTCACGTCTAACGTAATAGCCGCCGGTGGTGTATTGTTCGCATTGTTGTACTCAATAAGTCTAAGTACATCATTCAACTGCGTATTGGTTACACCTGCACCCTGATCAAAATTGATAGTCAAAGTACCTGAAGCTGCGACATGAGTCCAGGTGGCAATGTTTGTCGGTGGACCTGAAATGTCTCTAATAAAACCACCGCTTAAATCATAGCTGGCATCCCCTGTAAAACTAAATTCATCGTTGGCATTAAATCCACCATTTCTTACAATAGTAAGAGTAGATCCGTCAAAGTCTCCACCAACGCTCAATTCTGCATCGCTAAAACTCATGGTTCCATCCAAAATGATGGCACCAGCGTCCTCCGTGAAAGCTACCGGAGATGAAACCGTCATACTTGGCGCATCATTGGTCGGTGTGATATTAATTGTGATGCTTACTTCAGTACCCGGAGAAACCCCATCGTGAGGGGTATAATCAATGAGCACACTTGCCGGTGGATTATTGTTACTGTTAGAGTAGGTCACATGTTGCAAGACACCATTTACATCAGCCTGGGTAACACTTTGCCCCTGGTTAAAATCAATATATAATTCTCCAGGCGTAGAAGTATTAAAATCAGCAATAGGTGTTCCTCCATTTAGAATCTGGTCACTTACCAACGTATAAGTAGAGAAAGCACTAAATCCAAATACATCATCCGAATTTCCTGAACCTCCATCTCTTAGAATGGCTATGAATGATCCATCATAGTTGGTTCCATCAAATTCTGTATCGGAGAAAGTCACATCGGTGTCTATGATGATTGCAGCGCCGTCCTCTACAAAGGTGCTCGCCGCTGTGGCATCTAATGCTGAAATTACAGGTGCATTATTAGCGGCAGTGGTCGTGACATCAGCAATTTCAGTAATTTCAACCTGTGTATTTCCATTTGCGTCTTCTGCGAATAAGAAAACGTCATATGTCGTAGAAATACTCAATCCGGAGATGAAAGCTGAGAAAGTAGTATTTGCTGAAGATGCTATTATACTTCCATGTTGACCGGATTGCGAATCGTCCCCGTTGACAATTGCTAACTGATCTGCAGGAACCACACCATTTGCATTAACCGTATAGTAATAAGTACCTGGCTCGGTTAATTGTACTTCTATTTCGAATCCTGAAGGTCCATTGTTTGATGCAATAGGGTAGCCAGAAACAAACGCTGGAGGAACTGCATCTGCGTCTGTCACAGCTGATCCCAGAAAATTACCAGTAGAACCTGTTGAAGCAAAATTGGACAGTATTCCGTTAAGGCCATTTCCGGACAAATCTGTGAGGCTTACCAGCCCTACATTATTTCCATCCGCTTCTCCAAGGTTAAAATCATAATAGGTAAGTATGCTTGCATCCGACAAACCTATATTGTAAGCATTTTCACGAATTTGACTTATTGTTCTTGAGGTATTCCACACTCTCAACTCATCTATCTCTCCTTCATATTCAAATCCGTTAGAGTTCGTATTTCTACCCATTACAACCTGTCCTGTAGTACCCCCCGAGGTAAAATCTATAGGCGCAGCCGCACCGGTCACAGATGCTTCTAAATTTCCATCTACATAAAACCTGGCGTCTGTACCATCGGCAACTAAAGCCACATGGTGCCACTGACCGTCTGTCACATTTACCTGTGACCCTTGAAGATTTTCATTTGCCCCTAAGAAAATGTCAGCGCTAGCAAATCCGGCTACCTGATTGATACGTATTCGCATATATTCTCCATTGTTACCTTCGAGCGTAAAGACTTCATCATCCTCAGACGAGGTGGTCTTGATCCATCCTTCAACGGTAGCATTGTTGCTAACCGCCAGGGTTGCCGAAATGGGACTCGTCACAAAATCAGTAGTAGTCCTATTACCAGCTGTTTGAGCAAAATGTAAAGAGTGGTCGGCAGCACTGGCCTTCACCACAAAAGTGTAAGTTCCTTCGTTCGGATCGTTGTTGCTGATCGTTACAGTTGCCGACTCATCGATGGCTTCTGAGCTAGGAGAGAAATAGTTTACTCCAAAGGTTTGATTGGTAGATACAATATTGCTACCCGGAAATGTCCAGCCCGCTAAATCCAGTGTAAAGTTTGGAGAGCCACTGATCTGGATGTTTGTTACATCCAAATTCGTAGCCGTTTGGCTTATAATATCAAAAGTCTTACTTATAGAACCAGCATCGGAGTACCCCAGACTTCCAAAATCGGTATCGTCTGCCGTATTGGCATCCAGAAAATCAGCACCACTCGGAATGGATACGGCCAATCCTTGTACATCAATCTCTGAAACTGTACCACTTCCTGTACCAGTAAAACTAATATTGTAAGGATTTTCATCCGAATCTGAAGACACCAAAGTATTGTTCAGCGTACTATTGAGGGCACCCGTAGTACTTGGTGAAAACCTCACCACAAATTCATCTGACTCACCTGCACTTAGTGTGGTGAGCGTAGGGGCAGTTTGTATAGCATAATCTGTTCCATTACTGACTGCAACACTTGCAGGCACCAAGCCGGTCAAATCCGTTGGCGACAAACTCACATTTTCTATGGTAATAGTAACGTCCTGGAATGGACCACCTGTGGCTACCGTGCCAAAATCATAGGCTCCGGCTCCATCCGCATAGTCGACATCATCGACCAGAACATTTATTTCAGGTGTAAGTGTCGATACATGAGTTGATAAGGTCGATGTGAGCCAGTTGGAGATGGCTCCACTCAATAAGAATCCGGGAGAATAAGATAAGTCTCCATCGTTCTGATTCAAGGAAAAGTCTTCTAACCTGTTTTCTTCATTGCCGGGTGAGTTATTGGCATTTCCAGCATCACCGTGATCAAAGGTGTAATAGGCTATCAGGCTCGCATCTACAATACTCAATGCCGAGCTTCCAGCCGCATTGGCTCTTATGTCTTTCGCTGATCTAGCATTATTCCAAAGACGTACCTCATCCATCTGACCAAGAAAAAGGTCAGTAAGTGTCGGTGGGCTCACACTCTCTGCGCCCAGATATAATGCGTTTGTAGAAGAGGCAGAGATAGCTTCTCCTGTGACTGTATTTTCTAAAATACCATTGACGTAGATTTTGAGATCTGTACCTTCTTTCACTCCTACAATATGATTCCAATTCGACACTGCCAAGGTTGTGGTCGCATCTACGTCGGTCCATACTGTACCATAAACGGAGAACCTTGGCACACCGGCTTGAAGTGTTAAGCGATAATCTCCATTTTGTGCCGAGCCTCCTGATCGGCCAACTAAATACCTGGCTCCGGATATATTATCAAAATAGAACCAACCTTCGACGGTCATATCAAAGGCGTTCATAGAAGTACTGTATGGCACACTGATGTAGTCATCGTTACCTGCAGCGTCAAAATGCAAACTATTGTCTACAATAGTACCGGTAAAGGTTGTGCTCGGGGAGGAAGAAAGTCCCCCATCGCTAACTGTATAGTCGAAGGTACCAGTAATACCGGTAGCTCCCGTAATAAGAAGTACCAATTCATCGTTTTGCAATTGAGCATAGGTGAACGTTTCACTTCCGGCAACATCTTCTGCATCATTAGTTAAATTTCCATTGACATCATAAAATAGCTCAGCTGCGGTGTTGATGGTTCCTAAACTTGTAAGCGTAATAGAAGCCAATTGTGCATCTACTGCATCAGGGTCATTAAACCCAAAGACATCGGCTTCAAGTACCCTCAGGGTGTTTTGTCCCGTAAAGCCTACTAGACCTGTAGCTGTAGGAGCTGTATTACCACCATAGGCAGTGACGTCGTTAAAATCATAAGGCGTGGTGTTTCTCGATGACCAGTTTGCTACCTTATTAATATAGGCCTGTAAATTAGGCAAATAGCCAGTAGTTTCTGAAAAATTATAAACCGCGTTGTCAACTGCTGATCCTCCATCATATAGGGAGGTCGCGGTGGTTCCGTTTGTCAGCGTAGATGGAAGCGCACTATCATTTACACCTGAGGTTGTTGTTACCCAACCGTTGACATTTGTATTTATTGCGCCAAGGAAATTATTAATTGCAAGTATTGCTCCGACTCCATCAAGCGTGCCTTGAAAGGCAATAATCTGATCTTGTTGACTTAGAGAAAATCCTGCATTTGGATTAGATACTACTCCTGTGGCCGAATTAGATTCGTCTGTCGCCGTTAATCCAGTCGGATCAACTATAATCTGATCACCCGCTGCATGTGACTGGTCTGCTACAAAACTGATAATTCCCTCCAATGTGCTGGGACTATCTGCATTATCAAAACCTTCATCCGTAAAATAAATCTGAGTGCCTGCAACAATAGGTTGCAACAGCATAAAAGCAAATGCCTGGGGAGCATCCGAATTGATCATGGTGAAGGTAATGTCTCCCGATGCTAAAGCAGTAGCTGCAGTTGTAGTTACATCCAATTGTGTGTCAGCATTGCGCTGAGAATTTCCAGATACATCTTGCGCCACCAGGTAAACATCGTAAGCCGTACTTCCAGCCAGTCCGGTAATGGTTGCAGAGTTAGCTCCTGCAGTATTGTCTATTGTTCCTGATGCCAGCTCACCGGAACCTCCTGCACCTGTACCGGCAAGTACCTCAGCGGAACTTGGTTGGCCGGCTCCATCAGCCACGACCACATAGTAAGTCGTTCCAAATTCGTCTAAATTTGTATTGATGTCAAAACCGAAAGAGGTAATCGAACTGGAAGTTGAAACTGTGAAATCAGGTGCTACAATATCGGAGGGCATCGGAGAAGTTACAAAGTTGGATACTGCTCCAGTTCTGTTCAAAGATGTGATGTCTCCATCGCTATTGAACTGTTGGTCATAAACCACACTAAATTCT
The DNA here is from genome assembly GCF_039944555.1 of Reichenbachiella sp. GTDB lineage: Bacteria > Bacteroidota > Bacteroidia > Cytophagales > Cyclobacteriaceae > Reichenbachiella. The sequence continues at coordinate 564,054 of NZ_JBDUYN010000006.1, forward strand.
GTATTGTCCAAGGTCACTCCACCCTGATTGAAATTGTAGTAAGCCACAAGAGAAGCGTCCCCGATAGGTGCACCACCTAAAACGTCAGTTTCGATATTTGCCTGAGTTCTTATTGCGTTAAAAATGGCAAACTCATCCACTTCAATGTCAGCATAGTTGGTTGCACCATCAATATTTCGTCCAATCTGTACATTGGAGCCGACAGTAGTTAATGCAATGGTCAGAGACGGATTTCCTGCCGCACGTCCATCAACAAAAAAAGTAACTACCGATCCATTGTATACCAAGGCAATATGGTGCCAATTGGTATCGTCGATTTGCTCTAATAAGTTAAAATCAGTTCCATTATAATCAAAAAACAAATTGTCCCCTGCATCAACATAAACTGAAAAGAGTCCATTTACACTGTTGTCTCCATAAGAAAACAAGGTATGGCTCCCGGCTCCTGTGGAATTTCTTTTGAAAGCCATTTGAACCGTCCTAACAGCTGCACCTATGGGTAGACCTGCAGGAGTAGGCATATCAATATAATCAGAACCCCCACTTAGAAAGTTCAGCCCGTTGGCTTCTATAGCATCTACATTAGGTGCGAACAAAGAATAGTCGAGTCCAAATTCCGTATTGTCCTGAACGAGCATATAAATATTGTCCGTTTGTGAAGCTACATTGATACCTGGTGTATACGTACCTGTGCCGGTGGCAAGACTGGAAAAACTTACTGATCCGCCATAAGTACCTATTGCTTCCGTCGAAATAATGGATACTGCTGTTCCTGCATCTCCATCATTGTCATTACCGGCGGCTCCCGTGAAATTGCTGAAGGCTGCCGAGTGATTTCCCGGTGAAACGGAGAGTCCATCGTCGGCAGCTGTGGGCAGGGTGGCTGCTCCTATAGTTGTAATTGTTGGGCCGGAAAAATTAGTTGTACCTAAAGCCGCACTTGCGTCTGAACCGGTATCTCCGGCTCCATTCTGAGCTGTAATATAAGCGCCAAAATTAGCCGCACCGTTTGGTGAAAAATCAACTGTGGCCACAGTTATGACACTCTCAAGTACGTAAGTAGCAATACCGCCAGCAACCCAATTATTATTATTGACCGTAGCATTAATCGTCGCATTGTCTTGCAAACTTAATCTCACACCCCGATCAGGAGATCCCGTACCTGTATTACTAGAGACGGTAACATGATGTACAGGACCAGATCCTGCGCCCTGCATAAGCACATATATTCCTGTACCAGTGGACGCGGAGGTTATTGTGTTATTTGTAATGGTAGAAACCACACCTCCCCCTCCAAATGCGATTCCGGTAGACACATTAATACCGTCCAAAGAGGTAATCTCGTTATCCCGAATTTCTATTTGAGGAGTAGCCGGATCGCCTATGTTCACATTTATACCAGTGCCTGTAGTACCCAAATTGATAGCAGAGGAATTAGCTGTATTGTGTCCTGTAATTCGTAGCGTTGCGCTGAAATTATTTAAGTTAACATTATATCCACTGCTTGTAACTCCAGATATGTCGTTGTCATGGGCAATAATAACATCGCTATGACTGGAATCGAAAGTAAAACCGATTGAAGAAGATGTCCCCGTCCAAGTGTTATTTTTTGCAGTGATGAAACTTTGAGAGGTAGCTCCTGTGGTAGATATAAAAGCTCCCGAACTTGAACTGGCCAATCCTGAGTTCCCATCCAGGAGTATGTAAGAACCGTCGATTGCAGAAACCGTAACCGCATACCCACCCGCAGTTATATTGTTGAAAGTATTGTTTAGCAGAACAATCGAATTACCTACACCTCCACTATAGTTAATGGCTGTGCTTGTATGATTTCTAAAAGTACACCCTGTAATGTATAAATTTCCGGTGGTGCTCAACCCAACAGAGACTGCGTTAAATTCCAGGTTCTTAAGTGATAGATTATTGGTAAATCCACCCTCAACGAAGGTGCCATTACTGATTACCGGTAAACCTCCAACTCCTACCAGGGTAATATCCCCAGCAGCAGCCATGGTCGAGATATCTATACTTCCCGCTCCCAGGTCATAACCTACTCCCGGCGCTATCTGTATAACATCGCCACCAGTAGCCACTGCAAGAGCCGCTGAAATGGTAGTGTAGTCTGCTCCGCCAGAACTATTAACTGTAATCACCTGACGAGCCTGCTGTGCAGACAGCGTTCCTGAACCAAAAACGAAGACAATAAGAAACAATATGAGTATGAGGGGTGTGCATGAGGGTAAATTCTTAAGCATAGCTTGTGGCTTTTAGTATTCCAAAAAATCCAAATCACCAGTTACCTAATGTCACAGAACATTTTAATAACTAACTGAATTAGAAACATTTTATATCAACCTAATCAACAGTATAAATTAGCCCAATAAGGGCTGCGTTACAATAATTAAAACCAATCTTTAAATAATTATATTTTCCCTGAGCCGTTCTTTTTTCAACCCTAATCTCCCTTGCGAATTTAATCACTTGAGGAGATTAATAAAAAGGGAATATCATTAAATAAAGTGTATTATTTCTGCACCGTAAACTTAAATAGAATCAATCAGCAAGAGCTGATTTGGTATGATTTTTAGATGAAAATGGAATATTTGACGATCAATGAAGCAATGCCTTCGTTTATTTGCTGTCAGTGCATTTTGCATTTGACCGGATGATACTTAAAATGCGTCCATTGTCAAGGTGAAGTCTATGGTGAACATATTATGATCTTTGGCTATGGCACCAGTGACTGTGCCTGCAATATTATGGTGGGTCAAAGACTACGTTTTGCATATCGTTGGAAGACACAAATACGTATTGGTCGCCTTTTACGAGTTCAATTTCTGTCAGTACGCCTGTCAAATCCGCGTTGTCAAATATTTCGTTATCGGCTACATCTTACACGATCACATTGAAGCCATTCGCGTTGACGGCGAGTGTTCTTACTTCCACATTTTCTTCATTTAGCTCCAAATTGATCGTTCGGTTTCCTTCGTTGTTATCGATGTCTTGCTTTTCATCTACACAGCTGGTCATTACTACCCAGGTCGCAACTACTGTACTTAAAAAGAATTTTAATTTTTTACTCATTTTTTGATTAGCGTTCGTGTCCCCACGAACCATGGCTTATGATATAAAAAGATTCCTACCTCTCGTGACTTCGTCTATAAAGCGGTCTGTCGAGTAAAGAAGTTTCCTGAAACATTTTTGCTGATCTGGGAATTTCTCAGCTGTTTCCCTGGTGACAAGCTCTTTCGAAATGATGCGGTGTCGAATAATGTCCTCCCCTAGCTTGCGAAAACACAAGCCAGGGAGTTCATTCTTTTGTAACTCTTTATTTAGAATCAATTTTCTATCAGTGGGTTATCATCAATTTTTTGAAGTCGAATTTAGATTTATCACCTTGAATTGACATATAATATAATCCACTTGGGAATCGATCTGTCTGAAGACTGAAACCTTCTTGCCCTTTCTGCACTTCACCCTTATCAAAGATTCTACCTGTCTGATCAAAGATTGACCACTGCAAAGTTTCCAGAATTCGATGATCAAACAAGATGAATACCTCATGATCTGTAGGATTTGGGAACATATTGAAATTCTCGGCCGCGATCAGCTCATCGCCGATATCGGTAACGGTGGCTGTATTTTTAGACGAAACAAAATCGTGCGCGTTAGGAATTTTTACAGACTGATAAATCTCCTTGGTCTGGCTATTCTGGATAAACACAATGGCTGACAAATTTGTATCATCGGATATATTTGCCAAATCCCACTGAACTGAGAGCATATTTGTTGTGCCTCCATTGCCATCATCAAATAACAGGGACTCACCTATAGTCAATTCCTGTGTGAGTTTTACGTACTCTCCAGATCCTGCCGGCAACAATTTCCTCATCACATGACCAAATCCTTGAATACCGCCGACCGCAATTTCTACTGTATCTTCAAGCACAGCAACATAGGCTCTAAATTCTGTCCCCGAAGGGTAATTCTGATTAGCTTGAAACTCTACCGTTCCTTTTATCTCAGTATCTGTAGCCAACGGATCGTTGGTAAGTGAAATTCTAAAACCAGGATCTTTCAATGAGTTCAGACTTAAGTCATCCTTTTGCCACGTCAGGTCGCCAGATTTAGAAGAAGAGCCAGAACCACCAAATTGGCCATCCAAAACTGAAGTGATCCGATCTACGCTGTAGTAGATAGATCTAGCACTTGGCCCGGCAGAACTCACCTTATTGAATGGGTCTTCAAATCCAAAATCAGTATGGTATGCCAATATCACCTCATCTCTGCTGGTAACATTAGCTGCCGGAATGAGAGCGTCAATAGCTGACTTCAAAGAAACAGTTGCAGCACTAACTGCTGTGGCAGCATCGCTAGTTTCATCTGTCGCACTTACAAACTGTTCAATCAACACATTCTTGCTTCTTTCCTGAATACTAAAATCTGCCAAGGCAAATCCGAAGTAACCTTCTTTCGTAGATGGTGTGGAAGCAAGTGCAAATCTAAATCTCACATTTGACCTTTCAGTTACATCAATACCATCCAGGGCATGTCTTGCGCTTGACCAAGTCAGTGAAGTTTCTTGTCCAGACCATCCGACTGAAGTTAATGAGCCTCCGTTAATGATATTTTGCTGTTGCCCAGGATCTGATCCCACATTGTCAAAATTATACCACTCCAAACCTGTAGGTATTTCGTTTTCAATATTCCCAAGAACTGTCCAAGATTCACCACGGTCTGTCGAATACTGAACAACAACACCATCCTTTGGATCCTCAAAATCAAAAACAGTAGAAAACTTCAGCATTGGCTTACTTAATTGGGATATATCAAATGTCGGGCTATATATCCAGGAATCTTCTCCAGGTAAATACTGATAACTATCTCCATCGCTACTCAATGTGGCCCATGCCCAAAGGTCTGTTACTGTTTGTAATAAATCATCGTTGACTTTATTAATCAGTGCCAGAGAATCTGCGTTCAAATCAATTTCGCTCCAGATCCAGCTAGACGCTCTCAAAGATTCAGTTCCTTCAAGCGAAGATTGTTGCTTAATTATAGCGTCATCTACAAGCTTTTCTGCATACCAACCTTTAACATCAGGATCGAACCCCCCAGCAGCACTAAATGTCTCATGAAACCCAGTAGCAGGATCAACCACCTCTATCGGAATAATATTTACTTCTCTGAGCAAGCTATCCAAACATCCGTTGTTATTTTCAAGTATAACCTTCAGGTCATACTTACCCGCATCAGTAAACTGGTAATCAAATGGCCCAAATACTTGTAGGTTACCTGTGGATATTGCACGAGTAGTTAACGGTGCATCTGCATCATTCACCCAACTCTGATTTACTAAGAAATTTCCATTCGCTTCGTCCAGGATTTGTATCGATTGTATCTGATTCAATGATAACAAGTTCTCATTGATATAGAATGTGGTTGGCTGATCCACAGTGACTTGGTCCCACTCCACGGCAATATTTGGATTAATCTTAATCAAAATGGCCTGTTCAGTAATTCCATTTTCAACATCACTTGAACATCCGTCAGGAGTTGTTGCAACCAAAATCGCCCCAAACTGGGCATCCAATCCCTCAAAGCCGTCAAAATCATGGGTTACCATCTGGCCGGCTTTAACAGCGCCTAATCCATCGTCATATGGACTCGTTTTCTGTATAACACCATTATCGTCAGCATTAAAGAAACTCCATTCAAAAGTCAAATCACTCAATGTGAAAGGGGACTCTCTCGGTGGTTGAGGAATACCCTCTGTACTCCAAACGTCAGTAGCATCATTTAACAACGACACATCAAATTGCACCTGAGGATCTATACACCCTCCATTGACCACTGCAAATACTTCAGGTAAAATGTTTACCACAATGTCTTTGGTGATCTCGTTGAAACAACCCGTTACTCCATCTAAGTATTCATATTGAATTTCAAATGTCCCTGAAGCGGTTTGCACCTCATCTGTCCAAAGTTCAATTGGATCTCTCAGGTCAAATGCAACATCATCGTCTCCAGTAGACCCTACAGTGAAAGTACCTATAGTGGTTGTGCTTCCGTTATATGTATGGTACATGGTACGTGTTCCACTATTACCCGTATTTCTGTTTCCACTTAGTGTAAATGGCGCCTGGCTTTCGCACAGAACTACCTGAGAATCTGTAGTTTCAAACAAAAGGGTTCCTCCTGTGTCCACTAGATCATCACTAAATAGCTCCATTAGAGGCAACGGATTAATCACTACATCAATTCCTAGATTTTCGGAGGTGATAGAATTCGTGCAATTCGCATTTTGTGAGGTATTGGTATAGGTAAATGTGATGATGTGTGCAGAAGAGTTTCCTGATTCTGCTACTGAATCTAAAGCCACATTAGCCTGGGCTACCCACGGGAAGAAATTTGCCGAACCATCTCCTCCGGCTCCTCCTCCATTATCAATACTACTACTTCCTGTATCGATTGTAAATAGGCCGGTAGAGACGTTGATATTATCCTCCTGCCCATGTAGAGCCACAGCATTAGTGGAAGTACAAAACGCACTGGCTCCATCATCTCCTGTATCATGCACTATATTCAATGTAGGTAGCTTGGTCACCTCAAATGTGCTCGTAACATTATTTTCACAACCATTTAGATCTTTAAATGTAAAAGTCAAATCATGATCAGTGTTGGTTTCCAATGAATCTGCAGCTCCAGCGTTAAATGCTCCCGTACGTGGATCAAATCTAGCGATCCCCGTTAGGGCATCAGCAGTCTGACCTCCAGTATTGATATCCCATGTGATCGTTCCTGTAGCTGGTACTGCTGCAATACCTTCCTGAATACCTATAATTTCAAATGCATCCTCGCTGTAACAGAAAGCCTTACCATCCATTGGATCACCTGCATTATTGGCGCCGACGTTTTCATTAAAATGAATGTCCAGCGTTGGTTGAGGATTAATCACGAAGTTTCTGACTATAGAATTTGTACAACCTTCACTATCTGTATATCCAAATGTCACAGCATGATTGGTAGCAACTCCTTCGCGCACGTTCGGTAGGGCTCCCGGGTTACTATTTGTCATGGCTAATTGCAAATCTACAATTTCAACACCTGTGATGCTACTAGTAATACTTGTGTTGCCAGTGGATATCGACCAGGTAGAACTTGACAAGGCATTACTTGCACTTGCTGCGCCTGTTTCATGTGTTCCTTGCATGATTATCTGCGCATCATCGAAACAAAATTCTTGACCCTCCAACGTCGAACCACCAACCAGTACCTCCAAGGTAGGTTGAGGCTGAATAATAAAGTTTCTGGTGATCGTATTAAAACATCCAGTAACGTCATCGGTATACGTAAGAGTTACCGTATGACTGGTTGGGTCGTCCTCTTGTCCATTGCCTGAAGATGCTGCAGCAGCCGTGAGGTCAATGGTAGCTGAATTACCATTACTTACAGGTGTAATTCCATTAGTATTAATTGACCAAACAATGGTACCGTTTGCATCGGTAGCATCTCTAAAGGCCATAGCAGCATCAGAAATTTCCCTTCCCTTGATTGAAATGGTTGATTCATCAAAACACATGAGTGCATCCGCCAAATCATCCCCTGCAGTATAAAAACCAGCAATGGCTGTGTTAAACACAACATTCAACGTTGGTTTCGGGTCCACTCCTGTCGTATGTGTGACAGTATTTGAGCACCCTGTTGGTCCGTCGACAAAGGTGAAGGTCACATCATGATTGCTTGGTAAACCTTCTGAAGACTCACCTGCAGCGATTGCTGCATTAGAAGGAGTGAACAATGCCTTCCCAGTTCCTGCATTAGCTGCGAGTCCGCCTGTATTAATAGACCAGCTAATAGTCCCATCTCCTGGAACAGCAGCAACTCCTTCCTGTACTCCCTCAAAATTAAATGCTCCTTCATCAAAACATACAGCACCACCGTCTATGGTTGCATCAGCTGCGTTAGCACCTGTTGCTACATCGTAAACAATATCCAAAGTAGGCTGTGGATTGATGACGAAATTCCTATCAACAGAATTTGAGCATCCTTTGGTATCTGTAAAGGCAAATGTCAGTACATGGTTCGTGATGCTACCTTCCCTTACATTTGGCAGGGCACCTGGATCTACATTGGTCATTGCCGTTTGTAGATTTACCACTTCAGTTCCGGTCAAACTCCCCGTCAAACTGGAATTTCCGGTATCTACGGTCCACACCGCGTTTGAGGTCACCGGTGTAGCTGCTGCAGCACCAGTTTCATGTGTCGCGCTCAATGTAATATTGGCATCATCGAAGCAAAACTCCTGTGCTTCTAATGGAGTTCCTCCGGTAAATACTTCCAATGTAGGCAACGGATTGATCGTCGTTTGATCGGTAATTGAATTTGTACAACCCGTTGCGTCGTCGGTGTAGGTAAACGTGATGTTGTGCACGGTAGGGTCATCTTCTGATCCATTGCCGCTGTCACCCGCCGCTGTCGCAAAATTGATGGTTGCAGAATTTCCATTACTTACCGGAGATATACCATCCGTATCTATCGCCCAAACAATCGTGCCATTTGCATCAACAGCGTCTCTTGACGATGGAGCATTGTCGGATTTCTCTACTCCGTTGATGGAAAGACTCGTCTCGTCAAAACAAATTTCAGTGCCGCTGAAAGGATCATCAGCTACATAAGGCCCTACTGCTGCATTGAAAACAATGCCTAACTCTGGCAATTGATTGATTTCAATAGTTGCCAGTGTAATGTCATCCACGTCATTCAGGTTACTTTCACAACCGTCTTCAACTGCAGTCACATAGTAGTTGAAGGTAGCATTAAGGAAATTATTAATGGTTCCGGGGAAATTTGGATTGTCATTGGCAGCGATAACTGTTCCATCTACATCTCCTGGTGAGACTGTGCTCACTATAGCTCCTGACCCTTTATTTCTGTACCAATTGAAAGTTCTTCCAAAAATCTCATCAGCATCTGCAATCGTTAGATCTACAATAGTTTCATCTGCACAATAAACATAAGTATTGACACCTGCATTTCCATCTATGGTTGGCGGCGGTGGTATATTGTTAATTTTAATATCAAATGCTTTAAACGGACTCTCACAACCTGCAAAGCTTGAACCATTGATATTGAAACTTGTCGTTTGAGACACAATGAAGTTGTTGGTTGTAGCATCTGCATCTGGAGTTACAAACATGTCTAATGCATCATTGGCATTGTCATATGGCGGATCATATTGACTTTGCAATTTATCTTCCAGAATGACAATATCTCCTCCATCCCTTAGACCGTCTGCATTAGCATCATCAATCCAGGTATAAACTCCCCCGGCAGGGTTAGTCAACTGTACCGCTACGTAAGGCGCATCAGTCTCACCATCACATACGACTTGAGAGTCAAAATTAAGTTGTGGTACGACTGGAATACTTCTTACATAAACATTCACTTTAAGTGCAGACCCTTCACTTCCTTTGAAGGCCGGACCATTTGCTGGTGTGTTGATGTCAGTCGTTTGAGTTACATAGAAAGTATAAATTCCGTCGCCCACCGTCATTAGGTTTTGTTCAGGATCTACCGAATCGATGATATCGTCACCATCGGCATCGCTACCGCCAACCTGACTGAAATCGAATGCATCATCAATTCCATCGGTGTCGATATCCGCTCCTCCCGTGAGGTCTACATCTACAATATCCGGAATACCATCAACATCAACATCAGATGCAAAACTTCCATTAATAGCGATCAATGGATCCGTAGTATCTTCAATATCATCTCCGTCAAGATCTGCTCCAGCACCAAGCACTGAAAAGTCAAATGCATCATCAATGCCATCTGCGTCTACATCTGCTCCTGCAGTAACATCCACGTCTACCCCATCAGGAATCCCATCCCCGTCTGCATCCGCAGGACCAGCCAAGGCAATCACCGGATCTATTATATCAATGACTTCATCTGAATTGGCATCGAGGCCACCGATATTACTCACATCGTATAAATCATCGATTCCGTCGCCGTCAGAGTCAGTACCTAAAGTATTTGCAATATTCGCTTGAACGGCGGTCAGATAATCTACAATATCATCGCCGTCAGCATCTGTACCAAACCCTAACACACTCACTTGATAGGCGTCATCTATGCCATCGGCACCGACATCGGTACCTCCGGTCAAATCAACATCTGCAATATCAGGAATCATATCACCATCTGCATCCGTACCTACTTCATCTGCGATTAATTGTGCAGGTGTAATGAGCCCTACTGTTGGGTCAGTAGTAAGTAACCTAAATTCTTCCCGTCCCACCTGATTGTCAGAAGCGTACCAATAAAATTCTACACCAGCTTCTCCAGTGGCATCCAGATTGCCTACTGCAATACCCTCGCAGTAGTAGTCATTGATATCCCCTATCGCAGCAGGGGCCGCAGGTTCGTTGTATGTTTGGACCTCTAACTTGCTATAGTCACTCTCACACCCATCGAAAACACCTGTTTCAATTTTGGATGTTTGATTGACAGTAAAGTAACTCTGATTGTCATTGGAAATACCAGATACAAACATGGCCCCAGCAGTAGCCGACGCTGAAGTGGTAAAAGCACCTCCAATGGGTTGCCCGGCAGCATTTGAGTAATACCAGTTGAAATTCTGATCGGCTACCCCTGCATTAGTCGCTACGAATAAGTCAGTTGTAGTTAGTTCATTGGCATGATACTGATGATAATAATCTCCACTAGTCGTAGATGGTGTATAACTCAAGTCGTCATGTGGGCCTTCAAGTATAGGCTTACCATCCAACGAATATACCGTAATGTCAACTGGCAATACCTGACTTTCACAACCCAAGAAGGTTGAGGTCAAGTTCGTACCGGCCAAACGTCGAGTCACTTGTGCGAGATAGACCGTTTCTGTCACATCTGCGGCGACTTCATAAAAGCCGTCGTCATTTACGTCATCAGAAACACTGCCATCAAAATTTAAACTCATCAATCCATCATCCTCGAAAACTGTTTCATAGGTTATTTCTACACCATTATCAACATTTCCGATAAAATTAACACCATCTCCAGCAAGTTCGGTAGAATACCAGATATATCTCAACCCATCTCCTCCCGTACCTGGTGAATTGATATTATCGGAAGGCATGATTTTGACACCTGCATTCAGGTTGGCCGAAGGAATATCCGAAATATCGCCTGAACACCATCTGATGTCATCTGTAAAATCACCCGCCACCACTGGAGCAGATGGAACAGCATAAATTACAAGGTCTACTTGTACATAACCACTTAGACATCCATCAAATGGACTCGCAGCGGCTGTGTTTCTTTTTTCTCGTTTGGCAAAATACAAGGTGTATGTGGTCGCATCTCCATTCACCGTTGAGGTAGCATTCGCTAAGAATTGAGTGCCTGTGATTGACGCATTATTCACAGCGGTAACCAATCCTTCGTTTAGTGCATCATCTACATTGTCGCCATCTACGATTCCATCTAAAAGCACAAATGACATGCCTCCATCCGGTGATGTATACCACTCAAAGAAACTAACTTCTTCTGATAAAGCATCACCTGAATTTATGAGGTCAATGTTAGCGATCGTTGAACCATTACAGTATTCATAAGTAAAGACTCCCCCTACGTTGGCTTCTCCATTAGGAGCGGTAACATCAGCCGTTGGGCTTGTGGGTGTATCGTATGTTTTGAATGTCACCGTTGAGTGTGGGCTTTCGCAACCAGCAAAACCAACATTTCCAAACGTATTGGTTTGAGTAAAATGGAAAACATAAGTACCAGCTACTGATAAATCATCTGTATTTTCAAAGTCAGTTCTGCCCATGTTATTGACATTACCGGTGATGATTTCTGTATTTGGATCTCCTCCTCCATCATCAGTATACCACCTAATGGTAGTGTTGGCTGGTACCACTGCTGCTATTGTTTCGAAAAGTGCGTCTACATCATCGGCACAATATTCATACTCATATTGACCACCACCTAAGTCTACTTGAGAGGTTGAAGCGTTCAATGTCGGTAATGCAGGTAAGTCATATAAGGTAAAATCTGCAGTTACCGTCTGCGAACATCCAATAGAATTGCCATTTGCATTTACGCCAAACGGGTCGTCTCCAACATCTGTGACAACACTTAGTTGGTAATTGGCCTCAGTTTCAGCTCCTACTAATCCTACGGTGACGTCAGCAGATATAGTAGCAAAATTCACTGTTGTGCCAGTAAATGCCTCTGGAGTTCCATACATACCACTGCCTGGGGCAGTTTCTTTAGCTATAAAGAACTGATTGCCTAATGCCGGCGAATTTTCAACATTACTGTTGTTGATCACAGAGACATCAAGAACAACATCTGTCGCATCGATACAATACAACAAATCCATATTATTGATGGTAACCGTTGGAAGTGGTTGGATCACTATCTGATTAAATCCATCTGCAATATTACTTACTCCATTATTTACAATTCTCGTCAAATTGACAATTTTGGATCCATCGGCTGATGGTATGATTGTAGCATCATTCCAGGCTGCAACTGGATCAAAAGCCAAAGTGGTAGGTCCAACTCCACCAGTGACTGCACTACCGTTTCCAGTTACTGTATAGGATACATATGTCCAACCCACTTTGCCAGCGCCTCCTAAATCCGAAATGTCTATATCAAATGCATCGGCTGAAGCATCCTGGCAATATTCTTCATTCAGTCCACCATTGGCAATATCGAATGCCGCTGATACATAATAAGTCAACATTTCCGAATCAGAACATCCGGTAACTCCATCGGTATGGGTATAAGTAATATCGTGGGTTCCAATTCCCGCGACGCTGGTATTGAAATTAGCACTAGCATTTAATCCATCACCATCACCACCATCAATGTTATCTATGTCAATACCTCCTAATCCGGTACCTGAGAATGCGCCAGCATCTCCAGCGAACATTGAACCAGTCAGATTGACTGTTACGTCTTCACTCTCTACGTAAGAGAATATGGCACTACTGGCGTTCAAACTAATATCAATTCTCGGATCAATTCTCACGTTCACATTTCCTGTCACCAAACTCTGACATCCCAAATTATCAGTTACATCAAGCGTGTAAGCATAATTTTCAACATCAAATGGCCCAACTACATCTGTATTCTGTGGTGCATCCAGTACAGGGTTGGGTTCGTTGTCTTGTCCAAATGTAGTAATATTAGCTCCTGCCCAATCGAATGTATATCCTACAAAGCTTGCATTACCAGGTTTTCCGAGGTCTATTTCTTCGAAGCTACATACATTGCCTAGTCCCATGGCATCATCGTCCAAATCACTTCCTGCCAGATCTTGTGCATCTGGAGCTGGTAAAATGGTTACTGTCACCGGGGTTAGCTGACTCTGACATCCCGTCGCATCGATTGACTGCGACACATAAACAGTCTGTGTCCCAGCAGTAGCAGAGGTAAACCCTAATTCGGCGAATGTCGGATCATTGATATTGGCAAAAGCAAATATCTCACCCGTATAATCACTATTAGCATACCAATGAACCGTATGGCTTGCCAATGGCGTAATCAAAACTTCAAAATCACTTTCTAGATTATCTAAAGGATTAGCTCCACCTGTTCCATTGTCTCCTTCACAAACCGTAACATTATTTTGTGCAATGCCAGGTACATTCACAACTTCACTCTGCATGTTGATATGCACCAGTTCGTGATAAGTCTCATTACCGTACATCACAGCCGTACCTCCGCTTCTATACATCGGTACATCCATACTAATGATGTTTGAACTATTGATTCCGACTGCTAAACCTGCAATTTCTATTTGGTCATCATTCGAAGTTCCAGACACCGTATAAGTAATCTCCAATGTCTGATCTGAATTGAGATAATTGTGCGTAATAGCTCCAGTAATATCACCGGACACCGAGCCTCCATAAGTTGGTGTAACCGTATTATCAAAGAAGAAGTCTCCTGTCAATGATATCTGATAGGTAAAAGTTCCTGTGGCAAAATCATCATTATTTCCTTCGTCAATGAAAATGCTTGATCCGAGCAACACAGGATCTTGCCCGATACATGCCGTTGTTGTTCCAGCAGCAGCTGTAACCGTAGCTCCGGCTTCAGTTGTAAAATCCCATACTCCATCTCCATCCAATGTCTGATCGAAGAACTTGAATGAAGCATCTCTGAATGCTGTGGGATCAATGGTTACATAATGCGTAACGCCATTTGCGTCCAAATCTTCAGGAATATCAATAGTAATGGTTTTTGTACCACTACCAGTTACTGCCGATCCATCGTTAGCCGCAATCACTATCGATCTTGTGGGTGTAGATGCATGATTGTCGATCGTAATATTTCCCAGACCGACGTACACCGGTTCATTGAAAGTAAGCACTAGGTTATCATTTATGCCATACTCAATTAAGGAGATTGCATCAACGGTTGCCACGTACGAATTGGCGCTTCCCTGGATCATCTGTGTTGGTACAATATTTAATGGATCAGAAACAAATTCAACAACTAATGTTCCCGCTCCATTGTCAGAAACTACAACACCTGTTCCTCCATTGGATAGTTCTGTTACTGTTTCACCAACTTCAAACAATCCACTGGCACCAGAATATGTGATAGTATAACCTGATGACAATGGAGTCCTGCTCACTATATATGGCAATTCCACACTTGGTCCGGATTCTACATCCGTACTGAAGTTCCAGGTAATTTCGTCGTTGATCTGATCCGTCGTATTACCTGATTGATCAACAAATGCGTTGGCATCAATCTGAACATAATAGTCTGTTGCTCCCGAAAGGTCAGCCGTGAAGTTGATCACCGAGCCTGTTTCGATAGTATTGTCGATTACGATATCTGTAGTTACGTCCAGGGTAGCTATTTCTTCATCAGCACTTGCAGTGAATACATGTATATCACCTGTGTTTCCTGTTACTCTTTCATCAAACAAGATAGACATGGCGGACCCCGCTCCAGGAGTAATACCAAATCCATCATCTGCTGGTGACAACGCCAAAATCTGAGGTTTGGCCGCGTCAGCTACGGTTCTGAAATTCCAAGTTATTGAACCGTCATATAATGCATTCCTATTTGGTGTGGCGGCCATTGCATTTGAATTATCTTCAAAAGCATCCGCACGTATCAGCACATAGTAATCAGTCAGACCTGAAAGATCGTTGATATTATAGGTATATCGAGTAAAGCCTTGACTCGGTGTTCCATCTGATGGATCTATGACTATTGGTGTAACTTCAGCACCTCCAGCATGGCGTATTTCAATATTTCCAGTACTAGGGCTTACAGGTTCGTCAAAGTCAATAACGATATCGGTACTCACCGCTGTACTCATATTGCCATCTGATGGTGTATTTACCATGACGACCGGAAGCACCGCATCGTTTGGTGTGATAAATTGCCAATCATCGTTGCTATATCCAGCGAACGCATTTCCCGACGGGTCTACAAACGCAGTATTGGGCACTTCTACCTGATAGGCCAGATTACCACTTAAAACTACTGTTGGGAAGGTAACCACTGAAACCACACCTGAAATATCGTTAACTACTGTGATGTCGGACATATCGAAACTTGCCGCTTCTACGGTTGGTGCATGTGAGTAAACAATTTTCACCAAGCCTGTGCCTTTCACCACACGTTCGTTGAATGTCATCTGAAGGGTAACAGTATTGGAAGCCGCTACAGGCACTATAGTCACGTCTGCAGGAGACAATCCAGTTGCAAAATCGATAGCCGGTCCAGCCCCATCGTCAGCCACCGTAAAATCCCAATTGGTAATGGCCAAATTGGTAGTGTTGGCTTCCATATTTCCTGAATTATCAGAATAGGTGCCTACCGGGAATTCAACATAATATTGGGTGCCACCAGGCAATTGACTCATTTGTGCATCTTCAAATACAAGGTTATAAGTGAACCTTGTATTGGCAAATTCTACAGCATCTTCACTGGTCAAATCCGGCACACGCGCTACTATCAATCCATCTGATGCATATTTTACTACCAGTTCATTGGCCACATCGTCAGACACAGGCTCATCAAATTGGAGTTGAACTTGAGTAGCATTAGCGGGCACTACCGCTACATCATCATTAGCAGGGAACGAAGCATCTGAATCATTGGCCAAATCCAGAGTAGGTGCAACACCATCTGCCGTAGTACTAAATGCCCATTGATCCGTCGCTATGCCTACGAAATTATTATCCGGAGGACTGGTAGTGACATCAGTAATGGCCGTAGCATCCACAAGTACGTAGTAATTATTAACCCCAAATGGTAGGTCAAAATCAAACTCTATGGCATCATTAGTGAAGTTTTCTGTAACTACGGTTCCTGCGACAGTAATATCTTTTGACTCCAAAAGGAAATCATCGACTGCACCATCAAATACCAGATGTACAAATCCAGCACCAATTTGTACTGCTTCGTCAAATACCAGTCTAAAGGTTCTGGTGCCTACCGCATAAGCCGGAGGCGCCGGGTTTGGTAGCTGATCGTTCACTAAATTATCTATGTCGTAATAAGTTGCACCATCGACCAATAATTCAATAAATGTTGGTTGCAGGTCGTCCTCTTCTGTCTTAAAGGACCAGTTTGCCCCTCCATAGGGTCCTTGAGTTGGATTGCCTGAGTTATCTGCAATAGCTCCGGTTGGAATGGAAATTTCGTAATCGGTATTATATTCAAATAGCTGACCGGAGATTTGTACGTCAGTACCCAAATATTGGATGTTGAAATCTGCAGCATCTAGCGTATAAGTCCCGGTACCATCGGTAATATCAGTAAAGGTGAAATTCAACCCTGAAACCCCATTCACAGGCTCTGAAGTCTCAAATGAAAGTGTTGGTGTGATGCTAACAGCCACCGCATCGTCCACCGGAGAGAAGGTATTGGCCACGATCTCTGGGTATACAATTACTGATTCTGTAGCTGTGGTAAAATTCCATTGGTTAGGTACTAGAAACCCAGCGAAGGCATTTCCCGAGTAATCGGTGAATGCATCAGCTGATATTCTGATGTTGTAGCCTGTCAATCCAGCCAGGTCGTCTGCATTGACAATCTGAAGTTGATTACCAGTCAATACTAATCTACCATAATCGAATACATCGGGTATACCATTCGGCGCATCGCCATTGGCCGGAATAGCATCGTTATCCAAATCAATAGAAAGGTCAAATGCTTCCACCACATCACCAGAGGCTGATAAATAAATCGTAACATTTCCTGCCCCTGTAGCCAGCAATGGTTCATCGAATTCCATTCCAAGGTTGGTAGTAGTAGCGATATTAGAACCGTTATCTTCCGGTACCAATGTCGTCACAGTAGGAGGAATAGCTTCCGTAGTAGTTGTAAAGTTTCTGTCGTCTCCTACAGATATTCCACCGAATTGATTACCTGAAACATCTTCTATCGCTCCTGCATCAATCGTGGTGTAGAACTTGATATTACCAGGCAAATCGCCCAAAGAAGAGATGTCCACTGTCAACACATTGGCCGTGTAATCCAGCAATCCACTACTTGCATTAAAACTTAATACCTGAATATCGGGATTTGTAGCTGCAAACAATCGGATGGTTCCGTTTCCAGATTTTATTTCTTCATTGAATCTATATTTCAACTCTGTAGTATTCAGCGCAACTGCCGTTGCTCCATCCACTGGTGAAGAGCTGTTATCAATCACCAAATCATCAATAATTAAGGCCTCATCTGCTGTTGTTGCATCATAACGAATTTGAATTTCCCCGGTGTAAGGGGTGGGAAAATTGTAGTTGAACTGCGTGTATCCGGTGATCGTACTGGAAATTGGTCCAACATTGGTGATAAAACCTGGGTCAATGAGCACATCAGCGGTTGCACCAGCTCCTACGCCAGTTTCTGCTCTATACCAGAAGGAGAAGTTCACGGCATCAGTTACAGTAAATGTGGTCAGCTCATTTCCTGATACTGCAGGAAGTTGCACCGCATCTCCGGAAGCTCCTCTCGACAATGGTGTACCGGAAGCCACTGCATTGGTATGCGTCCAAGTCCCTGATCCAAGCGTAATATCAGAGGCACCATAGGTATGCGAATCAAACGCTTCAGCCAGCCCTAAAATTGGTGGGTCATTATCTGTGGTAACAATCGCAGTAAATGTTAAGGTCTCAGTTGCATTGTTGTCTGCTTCATTGTTGTCTACGTCCATGTATGCACCATTATCCACGGCTGTGAATGAACGCTCTGGAATTGTCACTGTGATCGTTTCTCCTGAAACAAAAGTGATTCCCGGATTGATTACAATTATGTTGGTGCCATCTCCAAACGTAGATGCATCAGTCGGGAAGAAGGAATTGTTCACAGTACCCGTATTCATATCTATTGATATATCGACACCTGGTCCTGTAGAAGATTGGTCAATATCAATTGATATACCTGCCTCAAGGGTCGAAATATTGACAGGTTCATCGAAAGTAAGGGTAATGTTTGTACTTCTTGACACATCTATTTCTGTGTCTACCGGATCAGTAAATGCTATCTGTGGTGCCGCATCTTGAATAGTAAATGACCAGCTATTTACACCCAATAAGCCAACAAAATCATTTCCTTCAGGCTGATTATCTTCAAATGCTCCAGCTGCCACGGTTATAAAGTAGTTGGTTCCTTTGGTCAAAATGTCGTCCAACTGGAAGGTCACCACATTATCTACCACAGTAGTTTTTGAAATATTAGTTACACTAATAGTTTCAACGATGCTTAAATCACCTCCATCACGAAGAATCAGATTTCCTCCAACTGCTCTAACGTTTTCGCTGTAGGTAATCTCCAGAAAGTCGATAGCTGTGGCATTAGTTTCTCCATTGGCTGGAGTCAACCCTGTTACTACAGGTATAGTCGTATCATTAATATCAAGTAAAGTAGAATTTCCTGGGTTCAGAACAGCCCCTGCATCGGTGGCCGTAGCAATCATGTCTCCTGAAAACTCTGTTAAGACATTGCTAAATGTAGTCGTACCGCTAGTCAAAGTCTGTTGGGTATAGTTTCCTGTATTTACAGCATTGATTTCTAGAATATCAGTAATGTCGAATGTCAAATCTACAGCCGTAGCATTGTCATCCAGGTCTATATTTCCGATAGCATCCTGAGCTTCAACGGTCAGGTCGAAGAAGGTCTCTCTTTCGGTTGCTCCTATTGGCACCGAAGTGAATACTAAATCTGCAGCAGTTACTTCAATGGTATTGTCTCCCAGCACAGTGGACGTACTCTGCCCTGTAGATGACGGATGTCCTACATTATTGACCAAATCGGAACGCCCGCCTCCTGTATCTGCAGTAACATTTGTTATCTGAACTGAAACCTGCTCGTTGTCATCAATATCTGTGTTTTGCTTGAATGTTACTTTAACTCTAATGGTCATAGTTCCATCATCCGGTGCTTCAAATACACCAGCGGCACCAATAGTATTCCATGTCACTGTTGCAGAAGTCACTGCCAATTCGCCAGATGCCTGACTATTGGTGATATCAAATATTTCGATTTCGTCTACATTTTCCCAGTTAGTGATCGTCAATGTAATATCATCTAATCGGGTTTCTTTGTTTCCACCATCACCACCATTTCCATCACCACCATCTGTTAGGATAAATTCACCTAAAATAAATCCGGTTGTGCTTTCATCAATATCATCTCCACCAGCGCTTGCGTATAGGGTATAGTCAATGTCTGTAGCTGGTGTGAATCCGCTGTTCACAATGATATCTGATGCAGCCGCTATGGTCTCAAACCCGAATGACGTAATGTCTGGTCCTCCTGATTGCACACAAGTAGTGGTTGCATTTGTGATACTGGTCACATGAACGGTATTCGTTCCAGAGGCAATAAAAACACCAGATCCAGATATGGTAAATGCACCGGTTCCGTCTGCTGCAATGGCAACACTCATCTCTGTTGTGGACAAAATAGTGTTTGTCCCATCTACGTTATAGGTCACATTGTACGTCCCGGTAGCCAATCCTGATGTGCCTAGGAAGCTGAAGGTCACATCGCCATTGAGTCCTCCATCGGTCACACTAATACTTGAAGCTGCAGCCAAGGTTGGTAATGGATCTACGTCGAATGTGTTCGTAGCAATATCCGGTGCACCTACCTGCTGGCAAGCCGTTGTTCCATCCTCAACTACAGAAATATGCACTGTATTTGATCCGTCATTGGTCAAGCCAGCTCCTGCAATTGTAAATGAGCCATCTCCACTCCCATCAATAACCACCCCTGAACTAACAATTGGGGTGCCTACAGATCCTATTGTATTCAATCCGGTCACATAATAGCTAATGTCATAACTACCTGTAGCTAATCCTCCGCCATCAAGTGTTACGGTAGCATCTGAACCGTTACAAGAATTTGCTACTGTAAATGAGGTCAATGATGGTAAATCGTTTGAGGTTACCTGGAATACGTCTTGCACTTGTCCGCCTCTCGTGTCATCTACTGTCACTGTAATATTGGCTGTGCCAGCTGTTCCTGTAAAGGAGATAGTCAAATCTCCATCTGCCGGATTGATAGCAGAAACAGTAGCTACTCCTGTATTATCAGAAACTGCTGAATAAGTCAAATTGGCATCTTCGTCTCCCAGATCCGGGTCATTGAAGTTGTCATATAAGTTTTCAATGTAGGATCCACTTACACAACCGTTGGCATTATCGGATATGGCCACAACGACTGGAAGCGAATTGGACGCTCCAGCAATATCGAAGGTATAGTTCGTATCGTTTGTTGCATCACTCACCACGTCAATTTGCGCATTTTTCACTCCTAAGGTAGCATTTGGAGCAAAATCAACAATCAACGTAGTAGTCGAACCTGGGGCTATTGGTGTACTTGGAGCTGTATTTTCAGTAAATTCGGCACTACCGGTAAAGTTTCTTGCCGTAATATTCAAGTCAGAAATACCAGTATTTGTAATGGTAAATGTTTGTTGTCCTGTGGCAGGATTACTTACGCTACCAAAATAGGTGTCGTTTGTGGAAGCAACAGTCGGTGTATTGGTATCATCCCCTGGTATGACTTCTCCAGCTCCAGTAATTTCAATACTTGGGCTTGTAGTCAACGAGTAGTCTGACAATACCCAGTTGGACTCGGTTACACTTGCAATGCCCAGATCAAAACCAGTGTTAGCTCCTGGATTGTCATTTTCAGGATCCAGGTCTCCATGTAAAGCATTCGCTGAATATTCAAACAACTGTTCATTACTATTGGCCAAATTAGGCTTGCCTTCATTAAAGTTGAAAAGTGCAATTTCATTATCCTCGGCCAGCAAGGCTGCAGGAGTACTTATCGCAAAGGCCCTAATCTCTGCAGGAGTACGTTCATCTCCCCAGACTCTCAATTCATCCAGTCGCCCGTTGAAGCTATTTGAGGCACCTCCCCGACTTCCAATATGAACATCAGCTGCCGTATAGCTTGGTGTGCCAATAGTAACCGGCAACTCGGTATCATCTACACCATCTATATAAATGGTAGCGTCATTCGTCCCTCTATATACCAAAGCCACGTGATGCCATAGTCCATCCGCGTAAGCACCGTTTGTTTGGACCAATCCCCCAATGTTAATACCAACGTTACCCCCAGAAGTTATTTGTACAGAATATTCAGCATTTGAGCTTCCCTTTTCTAAAATAATCTGGTTGGCTGTTACGCTTGTCTGCATCCAGAATTCAATAGTAAAGGCTCCTGCAGGTTCTAACAAAACATTGTCTGCTATTGACACATAATCATCCGTTCCATCAAAATCTAAGGCCATATCCAATCCGTGACCAATTGTAACTGTATTACCATGATCCAAATCAACGCCCTGGAAGGAAACCACATCGGTACCAGCATTATAGCTTGTCGCACCGTAAACAGTAGCATCGGACCAGTCCCCGTCACCATTAGGATCGACTAACAACACGAAATCATCTGCCGTAGTACCGTAACCATCGCTTTCCTGCATTTCTATGTCAATGTCAAGATCAGTCACAAAATCAGTTGGTGTGTTGTTGACTTTTTCGCTTATTAACCAGGTTCTGTCTAACCTTTCGGTGATACCATCCGGCAAGGTGCCATCCGTTGTAGCTGTAGCCACTCCGCCATCATGTCCCCATGCGAGGAACGTAAGATCACTCCCCCCTGTCAACACTAATGTCAAGTTAGAATTGTTATTTGCAGCAATGGACTCTACACCTACTGCAAAGAGGCGGTCATCATTCAGGTTATAGTTTTGCTTGACATGCAGACTTGAATTATCATCTCGCCCAACTGCTGCGATGCCATTGTCATAGCCTCCTCCTGAGGTCCAAATATCTGTACCGTCTGAAGCTACCACATTAGCGGTATATCCAGAACCATATTTGGCTGCCAAGTATCCTTCTACTCTTGCTCTTTCGCCGGGTGTCAATACTCGGTTGTAAAGTACAAATTCAGCAATGGTTCCAGTAAATAATGGAGTGCTGTTAAATGCACCTAATTGTGTAACCGTTGCATCTGTGTAAGCACCGTTTGCACTATTTGTTCCCTCACTATTACCATTTACGTAGATTTCAGCCGATAGAGCGGCGTCTGATTCGCTTGTCACAACCAGCACCTGATCACTGAATCCAGTACCTGTTGTTACTTGATCTGTATTATCATGCGTCGAACTAATTTGGCCGGTTGCAGAAATCTTCAATTCATGACCAGCGGCCGCATCCGAGCTTAAGATTTGACCAACCGATCCACCGGTGTGTTGCATGACCAGAATTTTGGTATATGCACCTCCTCCTAAGATTCCGCTATTCGAGGAGTTCATGAAGTGATTAGTACCATCAAAGGTAACTGCCTCTTGGTACCCTAAAGTGCCAACAGCGGGTCGATTGATTGCTACGCCTTGAGAAAAGTGCTCCGAGTTGCCACTAAAGTCATTCCAGTTACCAACTATTGCATCTTCCCCTCTTTGCCAGGTCACCAAACCATTGGTGACATCGCCAGGTCCAATAATACCCGTTCCGAATACATCAAATTGATAAGTGCCTTCATCTATATCATCTGTAGTGAATGTTATGGTCTCTTGTCTGTTCCCTTTGCTATTCGCGATAAAGTCGATAGTAAACGTTGTACTGTTGCCAGGAGTAAGCATGATTGAACCAAAGTCAGCACTTACGGTAAAGTATGTACCGTCATTGGTGACAGCCAGACTACTAAGATTCAGGTTAGCTCCACCTGTGTTGGTAACCGTAAATATTCTTGACAAGGCTGGATCGTTGGCCCCTTTTCCTCCAAACTGAACCGTATTAGTAGCATCACTATACACTTCACCAGTCATATTCACTGAAATATCCGGTGACAACGCACCTGAATATACCCAGTTGGAATGGCTTCTGAATCCGGTAGATGCATTGTTGGTGAGCCCCATATCAAAATTGTTTGCAGTACCATTATTAACACCCAATTTATCGGCTACATCATTTCTTGTGCCTACAGCTGAATTATCCGCTCGACCTGTAACCGTAGTGTTATCAAATTGATAGTAAGCCTGGAGTCCTGATTCCTGCCCAGTCAAAGATTTTGTTCGGTTATCGCTTATTTCGGTTGACGTTCTAACATCATTCCAAATACGGACTTCATCAATGCTCCCTTCAAACAAATCACCTGTTAATGAGCCATCTAAATAACTACCTCCAATTCTGTTGAAAGAGCTAATGGCATCATACGTGACATTGAAATTACCATCACCATTTCCATCGACAAATAGTTCAATGTCGCCCGTAGCCTGATCGTGTGTAACAGCAATGTGGTGCCAGTTACCGTCATTGACGGCAATCGTTCCATCAAATGTGTTCCAGGAACCATCGTAATGGGTATATCTAACCACGCCCCCATGAATACCAAAGGCATTTCTCACGTTATTGTCTGTGTCACCAATAACTGCAAGCGCAGGATTTCCTGCATAGTTATTTGCCGAACTGGTAGAAGTAGTCTGAATCCAAGCTTCATAAGTCAAGCCACTGGCCAGGGTTGTTCTAGCTAGTGCTACATAGTCATCTCCCCCATCAAAATCCAGTGCTAAATCAGGGACTGGATTTGCGGCCAAACCAAAGACAAAGGTTTGGTCTGTTGGTTGGTTGACCGTAGAGTTGTTGTTTATTGTTACGTTGGTAATATCATCTCCTCCGTTGGCTAAGTACGTAGCTGTGAATGTCGCATCGCTACCGATAGAGGTATTCAAATCACTAATGGTATAGTCTGCATCACTACCAGTAATACTGGTCACATCAAAAGGTGTCACTCCATCATTCGAAATGGTGAATGTTTGTACTACGCTACGTGTTTCTGATACATTCGTAAAATCCGTACCGTCCGCAGCAAGTGCTCCGTCTGCATTGTCGATAGGTTGAGCCCCACCATTTGCATGCACTGCTATATCACTACTTGCGGCTGCCTGTGCCACAGAACCTACCCAGTTAGATGAAGAAACTAGTGCTGTACCAAAATCAAAGCCGCTGGTCACGCCATCTCCTTCAATATCCAAATCACCGTTTAGTCCATTGCTTGTTAGATCTACCAGTGTGGTTATCGCTGTATTCACTGCGCCGGCTTGTCCATTATTAAAATCATACGAAGCGATCAGGCCAGACTCATTGGACAAGGTAGAGCCCGCTGCACTTTGAATTTCAGTTATGCTTCGGGCATAGTCCCAAACGCGCACTTCGTCTATTTGACCATCGAAGTAATTATCATACGATCCGAGCGTACTGCCCTCTTCAACTCCAATTTTAAAATCTTCGACACCACTTCCGTCGTAGTCCACTCCTCCTGAACTTACAGTTTCCGTATGGATCAAGTTGCCATTGACATACAAGCGTACATCAGTATCATCAAAAGTAGAAGCCACATGATACCAGGTTGAAGTGCTAAAAGGGAATTCGGCAGCCATCTGCTGTACAGATCCATTTGTTGCAATGTGATTTCCCTCTAATCTCATCGTACTACCAATATCAGCTGCGATAAGCAACATATATCCACTTCGATCGCCCTGACCCGATCCCTTTTGAATGATCATGTTTTGACTTGATGCAGCCGGTAAAGTATTAATATAAATCCAGGCCTCTAGCGTAAACTGTTGGACGTTCAATGCCGGATCGCTCGCTACTATCACTTTATCATCAACACCGTCAAAATCCAATGAATTTTCGACTACCTCAGCCGTAACATTGAAATCGTAGGTACCTTCATTCAAATCATCACTCAATATTCTGATGGCGCCGGCTTTAGTACCCAAAGTCGTTGGCCCTGCGACCACATCAAAGGTCATGTTACCCATGGGTGCAATGACCGCTGGTAAAGTCTCGGTAGCATTGGCAATGGTATATTCACCAGATTGAACAGCAATCGAGGTCACGGCCAAATTAGCCAATCCATCATTTTGGATGGTATAAGTTCTGCTCGCATTGCCATGTTGACCTATGAATCCAAAGTCTGTATTATTGGTAGGTGATGGAGAGTCACTACCATCAAACGCAATGCCGTTACTTGAACCATCCTGAACCGTGATTTCCGGACCGGATGATACGCTGACAGTAGAAGCAATCCAGTTAGATAGATTGACATCAGCCGTTCCGAAATCAAATCCTGTGCCTTGATTGTCATTTTCAGAATCCAGGTTACCGTCATGGCCATTACCGGTAATATCAGCAAGTACTTCATAGGAAGCGTTTCCTGTATTGTTGGCATTTGCAATACCGTTATTGAAGCTATAAGAAGCCACCAAACCTGTGCCGCTGGCCATTCCAAATGTTGATAGGTTAGATGAAATGGTAGGCTCATCTCTCGCGACATTCCAGATTCTTACTTCGTCCAATACCCCATCAGTAAAGTTGTAACCAGCCGCAGTTTCGTCCTGTCCAGCTCCAATCTTCAAATCAGTAGCTGTACCGGTATGATCTATTCCGCCAGCACCAACAGTTCTTCGTGCCACTTCGGCTCCATTCAAGTAGAGTATCTGCTCTGTACCATCGAATGTACCTGCTACATGGTACCAAGTACCGGCAGAAAGTGCCACGTCATAAGTAAGAGTCTCTGAGCCATCTGCTCCATTGATATGTATCAAGAAGAGTCGATCTACGCCCGGCCCACTGCCCAATTGGTTGTATGCCAGGGCATATCCGTTCACGGTAGCTTCGATATTTCCTTTTTGAATTAGAATATGCGTATCTCCATCAGAAGCTGGAATGGTGGACGGATTGTACCATGCCTCTAATGTATACGCGCCTACTTCTAATGTAGCGTTTGTTGGAACTACTACAATATCATCCGATCCGTCGAAATCTAATGCATTGTTATCTACCCCAATTCCAGTTAAGTTGAATTGATAGTCTGCCAACTCAGTAGACTGAATAGTTACTGTCTGCGTACCGGGGTCCGTCGTACTTGATGGATCAAATCCAATACTAAATGTTGTTTGTTCTCCGGATTTCAATGTAGTCACACTTGGTTGTGTAATACTGAAATCACCAGCAAGTCCGGTTATAGTTATTCCTGTCAAATCTGCCAGTCCAAAGTTTTCCAAGTCAAACACGTGAGTTACTAAACCATCATTGACTCCCACCCCACCAAATGCGGTATTGTCTGAAGGATCTGGCGTATTTGACAAGTCTCCCGGGATGGTGATGTTATCTACTACAACTGCCAACACAGGCACACCACTACCAAAGGCATTAGAAACTACCCAGTTAGATTGATCTGGAGTGGAATTGTCCAAATCAAAGCTGTTCATCGTGCCATGATACGCTGGGCTACTCACATCGGTCAAGCTGTTAAAGCCACCATTGGCAGTACCGGATGGCGCACCTTGATCAAATGGATAGTAAGCCACTAGTCCTGGTTCGGAGGTATCCATATGCTTAATGGCATTTTGTCGGATCTCATCGTCCGCCTTTTTAATGCTCCACAACCTTACTTCATCGATGGCTCCGTCGAACAATCCTGTGGCTAAACCTGTAGCCCCTTGCCCACCTATCTTCAATACAATTGCATTGGAAGCAAAAGCAGTGTTGTCTGTTCCTTCCGGAGCACCATTTACATAGAGGGTAACATTTCCTCCATCATTAACAACGGCCACATGGTACCATGTACCTGGAACCATTGTTGTGATAGATGTAATTTGATCACCTCCATTGTACCAAATGATTTTACCCGCATTGGTAGTCAACAACGGCTGATTCCCTCCACTATGTTTTGATATAATGGCTCCATATGAAGCAGGTACCGTTCCTGGTCTAATCCATGCTTCCCATGTAAAATCCTGTGCGTCATAGAAATCGAATACATTTCCAATCTCAACGAAATTGTCACCTGCGTCGAAATCCAGCGCATTGTTCGATGGGTTGGCCTGCAAGTTCATGAATGGAGTACCATTCACATCCGCATCGGACGATACGTTGACCATAGCTGTGTTTGGTGGTGTTGTAGTCGTATCTGGTGTATAAGTAATTGTGAAAGGCGTAGATGCTCCTGGTGCAATTGCTCCCGGGGTAAAGCTGCTCATATTGAACACGCCATCGTTACCAGACATTACGCTTGTTACACTTACACTTTTCAATCCAGTGTTTACAATATTATAAGTCACATCCTGAGTACTATTGATACCTAATGATCCGAAATCAGTAGAGTTGCCCACTGCGGGTGAGTTTGACCCGTCTCCTGCTATGCCGTTACTACTGCCATCCTCTAATGCAATAGAAGATTGTGATGCATTCAATGGATCGGAGACATTGAAAGTAGGATCGTTATATTCAATCGCCCAAGCCACGTCCGCCACTGGCGCACCAGAGAATGGTGTACCCACAGTGATCGTATTTGTAGTATTGGCTGATACAGTTTGTGATTCTACACCAATGCCAATCTCATTGATGATATGCAGTGTTCGCCCTACCAACTCTCCTCCAGTAAATGGAGAGGTGGCTAAATTAATAACGGTTGTAGTAGAACCGGCCGCTGTTTGACCTGATTCCCCGAATACCGTACCGTGATACGCATTCGAGGTTTGGTCATTTAAAGTGGTTCCTGTGGTTTCATCAAAGTTGTAGTAAGCCACCAGGTTAGTCACCACCGCTGGTAGTTGTTCTAATCCGTCGGCTATGATTTCGGTCTGGCTTCTTCGTACATTCCAGATTTTCAAATCGTCAATTTGTCCACCAAAATAATCTCGGATTTGGTTGCCTCCTGAATCGGCAGAATAGCCCGCACCAATGAAAGCTCTTGTACGGTTATAAGTACCCGCATTAGTTGTGACTCCAATTGAGCTGGCCACTTCCTGACCATTGACATATAGTCGATAATCATTATTCTCTTTAGAGATGGCCACATGGTACCACTCTCCAGATATAGTCAATGGATTGGGTGACACAACTGAAAGTGCCTCTCCAGCAGCATTGTTTCTTTTAAAGAATTGTAGATTCCCTGTCGCATCAATCATCAGACTCAAATGAGGTTCGGCACTTGTGAGTCCATTCGTGAAACTTACAATGGTTTGTGGATTGCCTGTTATAGCAGTCAATTGTATCCAGGCTTCAATGGTGTAGTTGTCTCCATTGTCACTCAAGGCATGTCCGCCAGTGATTGCTGACACGTCCACAAAATCATTGGTACCATCAAACGTCAGTGCGTTTTGTGTACCTGTACCGGTACCCGTTATAGCGAATTGATAAGGCGCTTCGTCAGGATCATTACTTGTAATAGTTACGGTTGCATTTTTAACACCAGGCGAAGATGGGTCAAAGGTAATATCAAAGGTCTCTAATCCGCCGCTAGCCAATGTTTGGCCAGGTTGTGCAGTAATAGAGAAGTCCGTAGAACCTACAGAAACTGCCGAAGCACTTAGTAGATCCAAGGTCTGACCACCTAGGTTTCTGATATTGAATGTTCTAACAACTGTACCTCCGTCGTAGGCTATTGACCCAAAGTCGGTATTGTCTGCTTCGTCTGTCGCGTCGTTGTCGCCATTTTCAATTTCAAGTTGTGCAACAGATTCTTCTATATATATATCGCTCTCGAATACTGTAGAAGTAATCCAGTTAGAAGCATTGACATCGGCTGTACCAAAGTCAAATCCAGTAGCTGCATCGTCATTTTCTATGTCCAGATTACCTGGGTAAGTACCTGTGAGATCAATGGCCGTTTCTGTCCCTACATTGCTAGCACCTATAGTTCCTTCGTCGAGTCTAAAAGCGGCGGTCAAATCACTTTCTCCGCCACCCAGCTCGTTCATCATGGAAAATTCAATCTCCGGCTCAGTCAGCGCTACCTGCCATATCCTTACCCCATCGATGGTACCAGCAAATGGCATATCTCCACCTACACGATTACCTATGGTCACATCTCTGGTATTCGCTGCCAGAGTTAGTGCAGTAGTTACATTTTGATTATCCAAATCGCCATTGATATACAACGAGTGTGTATTTCCTTCTCTCACCGCAGCGATATGATACCAGGTATCTACAGCAAGAGTGGCCACCGAGTTAACTTCTACTCGAGAGCTAAACTTGACTTGTCCACCTGCCATAATATGAACATTCAATGGCTGTGTTTCACCGCTGGCATCCTTAGAAAAAATCGCGCGTGAAACCGATACATCTGTCGGTTTGATCCATGCTTCCCATGTGAAATCATCCAATGCATATGAGATACCATTACCCAGGTTCACATTGTCGTCGGCACCATCGAAATGCAGCGCCGCATCAATCTGAGAGGTTCCCGCGATGTCAAAACTGAATGGGCTGCTCGGATCATCTGAATCTATTGACACCTGATCGGTGTGATTATTATTGTCTGTTGGATTATAGTCAATCGTGATCGTACGCGTTTCACCCGGTGATAATGTACCACCGGATGCCTGATCATCCGAGATAGCAAATTCGGTCCCATTCGTTAATGAGATCGTATTGACATTCAAATCATTCAACCCTGTGTTGGTCAATTCAAACACTTTGGTACCCTGATTGCCTTGCGACACACGACCAAAGAATGTACTGTTGAGTGCAGATAAGCTGGTACTACCGGCTGTAATGTCGCCCGTTCCTTGTCCGTTCATTGCCACTTTTTGCAAACCTGTAGTTTGTAGTGCCGTAGAGGTCACCCAGTTACCTGTGGTTCCTGTAAGAGCAAAACTCGGATCCAGTATACCATCCGTCGTATTAGGTGTAATATCCTCCAATCGATCTTCTCCAGCGTTCGGATTTCCAGGATTACCTGTATTGAAATCGTACGCTGCTACCAAATTAGCATGGGAGAAAACAGTGGTTGTGGCATTTTGTCTTAACTCCTGAGGACTTCTGGCTATGTTCCAGATTCTGACCTCGTCGATATCGCCATTCCATGGAGTGCCAGTAGCTCCTGAATCTCCAATTCTAAAGACAGAATAATCTATATTAAAAGCAAACGTGTTGTCTGAACCTTGCAATATTCCATCAACGTACAAGGACAAGTCTGTGCCATCATATACTGCCGCCACATGATGCCAGGTGGCCGGGCTTGCGCCGTTACTCACCAAGAACCCAGAACTGGTGGGGCCTGGGTGACCATTAGAATTTACAACAAATACATCGCTGGCATTTGCTTTTAGAGTCACATCAGTATCACTACCAGTTGTTCCAATATATAGAATGGTTTGATTACCTACATTTTCGGTTCTTACCCAAGCTTCCAGCGTGAAATTGGTAGTAGCTGGTGCCATGCCAGCCGATACTAAACTAGGAAAATCAACATAGTCATCTGATCCATCAAAATTCAACGCATTGTCGATAATATTTACTGTGAAAGAGTAAGTACCTGCATCGGTAGCCTCGCCGTCCGTCACATTGGCAAAGTCGAATGACCCTGAGTTTCCTGCCGGCTGGTCAATTTCCAATTTCAGGCGATTCAAATCCAAATCTGCTCGATTCACCGTCAGTGGTAGTGGATAGCTGCCACTACCCAAATCCTCCGAGTTGTCTCCTTCACGTATGCCATCATCATTGGCATCAAAGAACAGGGCACCTATATTAGAAATCGTATTCAGACTGGTGATGTCTACTGCAGTGATTTGATCGATCTGATCTGTGTCTGTACCAAACAAATCAGCCGGCAACTCTCTGATCACTCCTGTACCCGAATATCTTGTTTGACTTAGCCCACTTGGGGCAGTGTTCGCAGTGAATGGATTCACGGAAGTGTACAAAGTAGAAGCCTGGAAGTTCCATCTTGCCGGGTCGTTGGCAGCACTCAAAATACCAGAAAGTGTTCCTGAATGATGTGTATTTCCATTGTCGTAAACCCCATTGTCTTGCAGCGCATCTGATCCTGGAAATAAGGCAATTGCATTGACACGGTTGGTCAGGGTATTTGGCAATTCGGATTGCTGATCGCTACCATCAGCATTCAAGGACCATTCGGTTCCCCCTTCATCCTGATTCGTAATGTCATGGTTGATTGCAGATAAGAAGTTCGTTACTGCGACATCGCCAACAGCCAAGCTGGTCACCGTACCCTGGAAGGCCAAGATTTGGTCACCACTTGAATTCAAATCGAATGACCCATAAGGCATGGTCAAATTACCAGCTGGGGTAGATGTATTTTCCTGATAGGCCGTCAGATTGAATCTGTTCAGTCTGATCTGGGTTCTTGCGGTCAGTGCCGTGGTGGCTACAAATCTCAAATATCCTTCACCAGCTGTACTTGGTTGCGATAGCCCATTGTCCCAACCTTTATCAGTAAACCAGATTTCAGTACCAACTCCAATGTCTTGCAACAGTACAAAGCCAAATTCATCTTCTCCTCCGAAAGTATTCAGCATGGTAAAGGCTATATCTCCTTCTCCTAACGCCGTAGGATTAGCACCCGTGCCCTGAATCGTAAATGTGTAAGGATTATTGTCTGAATTGTTATCAATAGAGATGTTTGCTGTTTTCAAGCCCAGACTAGTTGGCTGGAATTCTATCGTAAATGTCGTATTACCTCCTGCGGAGACTGGTGTACTGGTGATGTCATTTACACTGAATAAGCCCTGATCGGCTCCAGAAATGGCAATCCTAGGTCCGCCAGTCAAATTCAGAACATCATCACCCAAGTTGTTAATAGTAAAGGTAATAGCTCCACTCGAGCCAGCCGGACTGGCTACATAACCAAAGTCATACGTACCTCCGTCAGCTACCAAGTCTATGGACATGGCCGGACCAGAGAATTCAAAGGCACCCATATCCACAATACCAATCGAACGAGTATTGCCGGCTAAATCAAATGGAATATCTTCTGCGGTATCTGCATCTCCATCCAGGTCATAAGTATCAGCTGCTACAGCAGATGGGTCTCCGACGCTGACAGCTGGTGATAAACTACTCAACGTGTAATCACCATTTGCACGATCTTTAAACAATGGATCTGTATTTACATTGGCAGTTCCGGCATGTCCACCCTCAATAAGTGAATAGTTGATCGTGAAAGTCCCGGAAACATTAGTTCCAGTTCCGCCGACAATATTTCCCCATACAATTGAGTTATTGACATTACTTGTATTGAAAGTACCTACATGGATACCGCCACCATTTCCACTGGCATAATTGTCCGCTACCGTTGTATTAATGATACTTATGTTATTGGCATTATTGATACCAATCCCCGAGAAATTTCCTGCAGAAACATCATTCGAATAGAATAAACTATTGATGATATTTAGATCTCCGTTGAGATTGTTTATGAATGCGCCGGATCCAAGGTTGGTTGACGTATTTTCATAAAAAGAGGTGTTGATGATGTTTGTATTAATCGTTGGGGAAGAGCCATTGGTATGTAAGGTCCCTCCTACACCTGCATTCTGGTATAATGATGAATTGATCAAAGCAATATTGATAGTCCCTGCATCAGCATCGTCAGCACTAATAGCTTGTCCATTAGTGCCAGCGTAATTCCATCTAAATTCACAATTTCTAACCGTTACATCTGTCGTTTGTGCGGCGGTAACATCAAGGTATAAACCGCCACCTTTTTGATCTGCTCCTGCATCTGCTACTGCATATTGCACAGTAAACCCGTCAATAGTCACTGTTCCATCTTGAACATATAGCACGTGATAAGCATTTTCCGTCCTTGTGCCATTCCAGGTAAACGACATCGGATTAGTAGACGTATTAACCGTAGGAGGCGTATCATCACCGCCCAGGTCACCACTCAATATTGTTCGGTTGGTTGCAAAATCACGAGCGTCAAGAACTGCTTGTGTAATCGGAGATTCATTGCCAACGAATCCACCATAGATCATTACCCCATCAGGTATCTGAAAGGCCTCTTCTCTAGCACTTACTCCTCCACCATCAATATCTACTTGAGTCGTCGGTGTGTAGTTACCAGCAGCAACATAGATAATATCTCCTGATGCGGCGGCAGATAGTGCACTTTGTAAAGAAGTATAGGCATCCGCCCAGCTGGTACCTCCTCCTCCTGATGCACCATCTACATAGTATTCTGAACCGGATACCAATTTCGGTACTGCAGATGTTGCAAAATTTGATCCGGCACTATTAAGCGTAAATCCGGCTAATGTACCATTATTTGTCCCTGTTTCATCGTAGAGCGTGGTGATTCCTGTATTGCTCCCGTCTGCCACTCCTTGGTTGAACTTATAATAAGACACCAAACCAGTTGCGGCTGGATCAATACCGTTCTCCGCATCGTCTGAGATGGTTGTTACCTTCGTGTTGTCCCAAATGGCAACTTCATCTATTAAGCCCTGAAAGTTTTGTCCTGTTTCATTGTTGTCCCCAATTTGCAATCCTTGATTGGCAGAAGCAAATGTTCCTCCGTTTAAGAAGTTCATTGTAAATGCTGCTCCTTCAGCTACTCCATCTACATACAGCTGTGAACCATTGGTCACTCCCCTGTCAAATACAAGCGCGACATGATGCCAGGTGTTATCAGCGACGGTAACGCCAGAACCATGAGCTATACCGCCAAATGCCACTAGTTGATCATTTAAAACGTATATGCCATACGCACTCGGAAAAGTCACAATTGCATTGTATAGTCCGGCATCCAAGCCAGCAGGTAATTTAATCCAGGCTTCGATGGTTCCTGCTTGCAGCCAAAAGCCGTTGCCTGCACCGTCTCCAATATTTATTTCATCACCTGTGTTGTCAAAATCCAGCGCATTTTCCGGGGCTGTAAATTCAATAGTAAATTGCGTAGCAGCTGTATTGCTGTTTCCTGTTAAGTCGGTAGCTACAGCAGCGGCGATATCTACCGTGACTGTACCACCCAAATGAGGAGTGATGTCTGCCCTGAATAACATATCGTCTCCCGAATTAACAAAGTTGGAGGACGTACCGTTACCTACCGTTATATCAGAAAGATCAAAATTGGTAACGATCTCATCAAATTGAATATCTACAGTAAAAGTCAGATTCGTCGTTGGGTCCGGTTCTGCGCTGGTGATCGCCACAGTTGGTTGTGTGCTGTCTAAAGCGGATGGGCCTGCTACACCATGAGTAGGATTCACCCAATCATTGGCGTTGTCCATGGCTGTTAATGTACCGGTATTACCGTTTCCTGAAATATCCATTAATGATGAGTTGCCTGGCCCATCGTTGAAGTTGTAATAGGCAACCAAACCAGGTTCGGCACCATTGAGTTCTTGATCTTTAAAGGCATTCAATTGGGTTTCTGTTCTCACCGAATTCCAAACTCTTAATTCATCCATCTGTCCGTCAAAATCGAATGAGTTGCTTGAGTTAAATGTGCCAATTTCAAAACTTGAGCTCGTATTTTCCATTGCAGTATAACTGCCCGAAGGAGCAGGCACTACATTGGTTTCTTCTGTTCCATTGACAAAGAATTTAATCCCACTTCCTGTAGCTTGACCATCGTAAGTGCACGCCAAATGATACCATTGACCGGTATTCAATGTAAGACCTGAAGTTTCTCCAAATATAAATCCGCCAGTAGATTCATCAGCGAGTGCGACACTTAACTGACCTGCTCCGGTAAGTACAAACTGATATTCATCTAAGCCACCGACTCTCTTCGATACAATCGCTCTGCTAGCGGTATTGTTCAAATATACCCATGCTTCTATGGTAAACGGTGCATCTGTAAGGCCATCACCAAAACTCAAATTATCACTATCTGATACGGAAACATAGCTTGTGCTTCCATCGAACTGTAGTGCATAGCTTGCAACACCCGTGGTAGAAACATTAACCAGTGTGGGTGAAGCTTCCAGGTTTCCGGCATCGTCCTCCGCTACTACATACACATCGTAGTTGGTACCTGGCAGTAGACCAGTGATGCCTTGAGTCTCGTTAGTCAAAGCCGCCGCTACTGTAAAGTTTCCTGATGACAATTCGTTGGCCACGCCACCTGCTTTTACAGCCGCTGCGGTAGGCGCAGGTTCAGTATCGTTGAGTACTGTATAATAGATGCGGCCCGTTTCATTCAACTGCACCACCAGGTCGAAGCTATTATCTCCGATGTTTTGGGTTTGAGGGTAACTAGTTACTATATATGGGGCGATTGCATCATTGTCAAATGCTACTGGAGCCGTATTGTCCCATGCAGGCGTATTGACAAATGTACCGTCGTAAGAAGTAGGTGTCTGTTGATCTACTAAAGTCGTTCCACTTCCCGCATTGAAGTTATACGAGGCGATCAAACTAGTACCGCTAGTCAATGATGCATTGGCATCATCTATGATTTCCTGTTGCGTTCGAGCTGCAGTCCAAATGCGCACTTCGTCAATCTTACCGTTCATAAACTCGGAACCAAATTGACCACCAATGGTTACATTGTTTGTGTTTGAAGGAAAAGTACCGGACAGCGCATCTGAGGCTTCGAGTTGACCATTAATATAAATATTTCTTGTGGTACCGTCCCAAGTTCCTGCGACGTGTGTCCAGGTACCTATTGGAATACTTTGGATGCTATTTAGACTACTAAATCCACCACCATTATCTACCCAAAACGTCAACTTATCAGAATCAATTCGTAATAAGAACTGCATAGAGGTGTTGTAGTTTCCTACAACGGTATGGAATGTTTCATTGGTTTCGAGATTAATCCAGGCTTCTACAGTAAAGGCATTGGTTCCATTCAATATTGCACTGATACCATTTCCCAAATTCACATGATCACTGTTGGATGAGGTGAAATCAAGATAGTTGTCAGCCACATTATCATCCACCAAAGTGTAATAACCATCTGCAATGGCTGTAGCATCTCCGGTAAAACTCACCTGATCTCCATTGACGACACCACCTGGTGCGAATAAGGTGAATGCGCCTGAATTCGTCGCTCTATAAGCCAGGGCAAAATTGGCAGTTGGCATAGTCAATCCGGCATCACCAAAATCAAAGGTCATCGTAGCATTTCCTCCATTCGTACTTACATCAGTTACATCGATGTACCAGCTTCTGGCCCACCTATTATTGTAACCTGAAGGCAGATCAGTCTGAACCAAAGCATGCGCAGTGCCATCGTGTCCTGCGAACATATAATCCCCATCATCGGTCAGGAATCCCGCATCTGATAGCGAGGCTCCTCCCGTATTGGCTTTTGGATCGGAACCATCTGACTCTTGTCCGATACCAGCTACGTCGAAATCAAAATGTCCATTGCCGGCCTCATCACCAGCATATAAGTCACCAGCCGTTAGTGGGCGGTTATATTTTGAAGAAAGGTAGTTGGTCACTATGTTTCTTGAAGCTGTGTTTAATTCACTGTCAAAAACAATGACCTCCGCAATATCTCCGTGTTGGAAATGATTGGCTCCGCCTGGTTGGTAAGCACCTAAATTAATTTTAGATAATTCGGTGGCAGTATAGTCAGAACTGGTCAGGGTGTAAGTCACCTCTGTACCGTTCACTTCAAAGCTTGACTGCCCAGCTCCGTCATCCACACCAAAATAACTTCGGACAATAGCAAAACTTCCATCGGCCAGCGGACTGGAAACCAATGCAGCACCCGCTGAATTGATCTGACCGATATTTCCTGCTGGTATAGCCGTAGAATAACTTCCTATATGATAACCATTGTCAGGGTTTGAAAAGAGCAGACCGTTGGCGGTGGTGGTGTTTACTCGACCGACAATAAATACTTCAGCGTCCGTACCTGCTGAACTAGCCATGGCCGTATTTTCCATGAACTCTGTTTGGGTATTATCAAAGGTTATTCCTGGTCGACCATTGAGCAGACTACCTGCGAATGTGGGTCCTGTAGGTGGTGAAGCTGTCAGGTCATTTCCGTATCCTGATTGATCGGCCCAACCGGTCACAGGTGCACTTCCAGTCACACCTAAATTGGCGTCTAGCCAAAGTTTCAAGCTTGAAGCTCCATCCGTATCAGAAACTCCACCCGGACCAGTGGACCCAACGAATTGTGTTGGGTTATTGTAATCCAGTGTTACGGTTGTTGCGGTATAGTTTAATGTCCAATTCGCTGGAAGATTATCTGAACTAAAAGTACCGGCAACAGAACCTGCAGTTATGATTGTAATTTGATCGCCGCTTACTGGGGTATAGCCGATGGTCACGTTGAGTGTTCCTCCTAAGTTGGCAGTTCCAGTTACTGTGATTTGATCATAGCCCGTACAAGGCACGGTTCCGTCTACTTCAATATCGAGCGTACCCGCATTCGTAAAGTTGGAGGCAAAAGTGACACACCCCGGAGATGCACCTGGTGCTACCGTACCTCCTAATGGATTCGTGAAATCGTTGTTACACGTGAAGAAGCCAGTGATGGTCCCGTTGTTAACGAAGTTGCCAGCGGCATCTGTTAGTTCAGTGCCCGACGCAAAGAACACAGTTCCGTTATTTGTAAAGGTGGCGCCTCCTTGTAGATCTAAGGCATTATTACTCAAGTCGAGTGTGAGGGTCGCTCCGGCTAATATTTGAAAGCTATTTCCGTTGAGTACTAAATCTTCGTTGTCTGAAACATCTGAGTTGACCGACACTACAATATCTTCATTGACGTTGCTGGGCATTGGCACTACGCCTCCACACCAGTTAGTCGGATCATTCCAGTCGCTGTCTGTGCTCCCAATGAATTTGCCATTAGGCGCACATGAAGTGACAGTAGAGTTTACCCATGCTGCAGGAGGTGCACCCTGTAAAGTTCCGTGATTACTGCCAGCAATATCATATAATGATGTTCCCGATGGACTGTTGAAATCATAGGCAGCTACCAGTCCTGCTTCTGAGGAAATATTCGTCGTCATATTGCCAAGAATATCAGACGCCGAACGAGCTACGTTCCATAGTCGAAAATTATCAAGCTCTCCCTTTGCAAATGAGCCTGCTTGAAAATTGCCTCTTGCGCCAATTTGAGCAACTGTCGGGGCGATTCCATCTCCAAAGTCTCCATCGTTGGCATTCGAGCCAGTACTTGCATAGGAAGTTGAAACCTGGACTCCATCAACATATATTTCATAAGTAGTACCTGTGGCTACAACAGCATAATGGTGCCAAGAATTGATATAAGCTGAGGTATTTGCAGAAGTAAAAGCCGATGCGGTGAGCGTGGATGATGAGTTCCAGTGGGCAACTGTAATTACGGGATTTACTAACCCGCCTCCAAAGGTTCCATATCTTATTAAAAATTCACTTGTTCCACCAGTAGCACCCAAAGCAAATATTTCTTCTGAGACGCTGGTATAATCTTGAGAGGATCTATACCAAAACTCTATGGTCGCAGGGGCGTCAAAGTCTAGTTGAGCAAGGTGTGTGGTCAAATCTACGTAGTCGTCTGTACCATCAAAACTCAATGCATTCTCAGGAGCAGCATAGTTGATAGAAAATTGTGAAGCTGCAGTATTGCTATTTCCAGTCAAGTCTGTTGCCACCGCGGCATTTACATCGACAGTCACTGCTCCTCCCGTATGAGGTGTAATATCTGCCGTGAAGGTAATATTGTCAGCTGTATTTAAATTGCCTACTGAGCCGTTGCCAACCGTTATGTCAACAACATCAAAGTGGGCTACTTCTTCGTTGAAAGTGATGGTAACCGGAATCGGTGAAACAGCGGTCGTTCCTGACTCTGTGCTAGTGATCGTTACGTTAGGCACAGTTGTATCCAGGTTTGCGTCGTTCACAGTTGGAGCATCTGTGACCCAACCAGCACCGCCAGTATATGATCCGTTCACAGCTCCTGCCTGATTGAAGACTGTCGATCCTCCACCCTCTTGGTAATTGTAATAGGCTATTAGCCCTGGTTCTGTACCATCTAATTCATCGTCATAGAACGCTCCAATTTGTGAATCAGCTCTTGCTACACTCCAAAAACGGGATTCATCGATCTGTCCATCAATCGCCGATGCAGTGCTTGAATTAAACAGCCCAAACTGTAAAGAATGAAGCGTAGGTAAGTTCAAATTCGTAGCGAAAATTACCTCCTCCTGGAAAACGCCATTAAGGAATATTCTAGCCGCTCGAGTAGATCCTGTATAGCTTACAGCTAAGTGAGTCCATGTTCCCATGGGCAGAGTGGTACTGGTCAATATATCACTACCGCTAAGGTGATGAATTCTAATTTGGTTTGCATTGTCAGCATCATATCCTACGATCACTGTTTGATCCGCTACGTTTGCTCCCCACCAGGCGATCCATCTATGCCCTGTCTGTGCAGCATCAATTTTCACCCAGGTTTCGAAGGTATGATCAGCATTGCCAGAAACCAGTGGAATGCTAGACACATCTACATGATTTGTTCCATCAAAGTCCAATGCAAAGTTTGGATTGATAATCCCAATAGCGAAGTATTCTCCATCGGAAATATTGACATTATTAAAAGTTAATACATCACCTGCATAACTGGCCGCCGCTAAGTTGGCTGCGTCGGAAAAGGTTCCGTCAGAATCTACGAGTAATACAAAGTTGGCCGCAGTCATTGCCGCAGGATAACCTTCTCCCGACATGTCAAATTCCAAAGTCAATCCACCAACATCTCCCTTATTTTCTTCCGCAAACCAAACTTTCGATGTACGTCCGTCAACTACGCCGGTAGGTATATCAGCAATATTTCTTGCCAAAAAGGCCAAATCACCACCATTATCTCCTACAACAAAATAGACATCATCATTGGCAAAAGTGTTGGCATTAGCCGCATTGGCAGCAGCTATTCCACCTCTCCCTATGGCTAGATCTGCACTCCCATTTATGCTTTTTGACTGTTTTTGATTCAGTTGAGAAGCATCGTCTCTTCCAATACCAATAATGTCATTGGCGTAAGCAGTGTTGACAGAAGCATCCCAAACTACTGCTCCATCACTACTTACGTAATCCCCTTCATGGATTCCATTGCCATTTGGAGATTCTAGGGTTGTAATATTTCCGTCATTATCATTCGATAAGTTGATACCATATTTGATGGCCAAATAAGACTCTACTTTTTGTCGGTCTATTGCTGTCAAGGTTCCAGAGTACATGACCATCTCTGCGATGTTTCCGTCCCAAAACTCCGAACCACCTCCATTAGAAGAAATCGCTCCAATCACCATATTAGCTAATCCATCTCCATTCGAAACGACACCAGAGGCTTCGAACATTCCATTGACATGGCCTGTAAAATTTGATGCAGTAAATTCAGTACTTGAAATGTAGTATTCTGAAGTAGCCATGTTGAAATAGTCAACTACTCCAGTACCTGTGAAGTAGGTCATGTTTAGCGCTGCGCCTCTATTATCTATTCCTATACTTCTATGATAGGCACCGTTGTCATGACCGAATAATTTGTTAAAGTCAGTCCTATCGGCAATATCGCTATTGAATACAACAAACGTGGTCAGGTTGGGCGTACTAGTTGGTCCCATATTAAATGAAACCCCTACGTAATCATTAACACCATCAAAGGAAATAGCAGGATTATAATTTAGGGCATTATCTGTCCAAATCGGCTGATTGGCTCCTGTCAACTGTGTAGCATTAAGACCCGCTGATGTTTGATCATTCCATTGTTGAAAAGGACTCCCGTTCGTAACAGGTGTAGTACCAGCATCTGTATAGACCTCAGCATCAGCCTTTAGCCAATAGGCTATGTTGTTGCTTACTCCTCCAGGAGCTGGCACCGTGTGCGGAGCACCTCCAACGTAACCGATAGTTCCACTGGATGTACCAT
Organism: Reichenbachiella sp.; assembly: GCF_039944555.1. Lineage (GTDB taxonomy): Bacteria > Bacteroidota > Bacteroidia > Cytophagales > Cyclobacteriaceae > Reichenbachiella. The sequence goes on from NZ_JBDUYN010000006.1 coordinate 605,196, forward strand.
TCGTGGTTCCGCCAGCAGCTGCCAAATCAGTTAAATTTCCATCAAATGCATAGTAAATAATCAGGTTCGACTCTGAGCCAGCCATCACAACGTCTTTGTTATTAAGTATCTCAGTGGCGTCCCGTACGTCATCCCAAATTCTAAGTTCATCGATATACATATTGGCCTCACTACTGCCCCCATTTCTATCTCCGATCATCAGAGAACCGCCTGTACCGATATTTGCTTCTATCAGTGCTGTGCTGTTCGCAATTTCTACACCGTCAAGGTAGATGCGCGATTCGCTACTTGTGCCATTTGGTGAATAGGTAATGGCTAAATGATACCATTGATCTAGATTCAAGCCTTGATTGGGAGTCGCAACCTGTTGTACATCTGTATTGTCACCATTATCCAGATTGTAATAAATAGGCCCTCCATCATTAATGAGCACCAAATCCAGAGGATGTGGAGCGTTTCCTGTTGTCTCCGAGAATGGTGAATAATTGGATGGGAATGACGTTTTAAACTGTACCCAAGCCTCCATAGTGAATCCTGCTCCTGTGACATTCAAGTCATAGGGTATATCCACTCGGTTACCCGCAGCGCTTAGATCTAGTGCCTGTTGAGCAAGCACCTTGCGGACAGAGCAACAAAGAAGAAAATAAGTAAGTAAGAAAAGACGCAGTAGTTGACGGTGACTTATATGACCCATAGTCATTGATATGTTAGTGTTCCAAAAATCCAATTTCCAATCAGTAAAATACGAGAGTATTTTTTTTCCGGGTTCGAATTATTCAATGGTACTTTCCTTTTATTGCACTTCCCTAATTTGCAATAACACCATTTGAAAACCCGGCCTCATTAAACCTTAATTCAATATTTATTAATACTATTACTAGCTAAGTGTTAATTAACTAATAAAGAAAATCTTTGAGTGTCTATATTTTTAGTTTCTAAAAAACTCCCCATTCCGGTTTGTTTTCATTAACGACATCATTGTTGCACTTCCTCCGAAATGCACAGTAGCTCCAATAATCATAGTCCCATCTGCTCTTCGGATTATGGCATTGCCCGCATCACTCTGCACGCTACCATATTCTTGCACATCTCCTTCGTATACTTCTCCAATACTATTTGTTGGTATGAGTACAACTTCGTTCTCTCTGGGGTCATCTGCTGCATCACTAAAGGAATTAACGGTTCCAATAATAAAGAAATCTCCGCTTGATGTTTGTGCCAAATCTGCACCTTGTGTATTCCACCTAGAACCTGATTCATCTACCGGATAGGATAATTCTCTAATTTGAGATGTTCCTAAATTTGAAGATACTCTAAGCAAAAAAGCAAACTGAGAGCTACCGGTTCCTGTAGTACCTGCAATTGCAATTCCCGGATTGGTATAGATCATGTTAAATGGTTCATCGTTATTGGCTGAACCATATTCAGTCTGATTGTTTTCATTTCCACTTGTAAAATCAAATTCCTCTACAAGTACGTCAACTCCACCATTGCCTACACCCGAGGTTGTGGTAATGGCTCCCATATAGTAGTAACGACCGTTAGCCTCAAGCAAACTACGACCAAAATCATCATTAGCAAAACCTTTGACTCGTTCCCATTCAATGGTCTGAAAATCTGTCGAAATCTTCATCAATAGAATACTATTATCAGTGAGCGATGGATCATTAGAACCTGCCTCAACTGAACCGAGTACAAGCAATTGCCCCCCAACTTCAAGGATGTCTGCTCCAGTTGTTCCTCTAAAACCGGGTACATACGTTGGGTCAGTGGAATTTCTTTGATCGTAGTATCTGTAGATTAGGGTATCTACGGCTGTGAAGCCGGTAGCTGATAGTGTCAAATTAAGCAAAAACATATGATCAATTTGAACTTTTTCCAGATTGTCATCTCCCCTGTCAAATGAAGATGTACCCACAATGTACAATGCCTGATTGACGTCATCATAATACATCTTAGAGGGAATGTCTGTGGTGCCAATGGTATCATTATCTATTATTCCTTCCCAAATCCGATTACCTGCAGAGTCCGTCCGAACCAAATAAAAATCTGTATTATCAACATCTGTTCTTGAGCCTAGAAGCAAAAATCCATCGCTGAGCTCTAGTAAATCTATAGTTTCCTCTTGAGACTCTGAGCCATAATATTTTATGAATACCTCGGAGGTATCCAGGCTGTTTGAGTCTTCATTGGCACAGCCAAAAAGCCATATTGTAGCCAAAAAACCGAGAATAGGTACGTAAAATTTTCTATTCATCTAATTTATTTTTCTTCTTTTTACCAGACAGTTTCTCCAGCTTTTTACCGGAATATTTTTTAGGCTTGTAGATTGACTTGATATACCCAAAAGACAAGCTTAAATTATTCAAAATCTTATCATCGTCTACATGAGCCATATCAAAGAGCAGTTTTTCATTATTATATCTATATCTACTCCTTACAGTATTTGATCCTCCCATATTGTATCTTGCTTCCACTAAGATAAAGTCAGTTTTATTTTTGAACTTAACACCTAATCCTGCAAAATATGACCAATTGACTTTTTTACGCATGTTATCGTCTAGCAGTGATAAGCTTGGCAATTGCCTGGTGGAGGTACCAAGCCTACTTCCGCTAATTGTACTATTCAATAGATAGTCGAGAGATAAGCCGAGTGTCGCATAGGGGATTGTATTACCCATGGGATAACCATACCTCGCAATAAGAGGCACTTTGGCTTGATTTTGTGTTTCTGTTAGTGAGACAGCAAAACTAATTGCATCCGGATAGACATCGCCAAGAGAGGTAACATTGTTGTAGCTCAAGTCATATTTACTAACCGCAAAACCAAAACCGGCTAATACTTCTAAATTATCAACAATCGTGTATTCGAAAGTTAACTCTGCTTGAAAACCCAAACCAGCTTTGAACTCCTTGGATACCTCTCCCTCATTCGAATAAGAGCCAAATTCCCCTATTGACTTGACAAAAGTCTGATTGACACCAACCTTACCCCCAATTCTAAAAATTGGTTCAGATCGGTATTTGTCAAATAAATATTTAAGCTCTATTGGATCATCTGGACTCAAAGGGTGTTCGGGATCAGCATTGAGAAGATCGATGACAGCTTCTTCCGCCTCCGGGCCATTGTCATTAAATAAATGTACTAATGCCATTAATCTATATGCCCTAATCTTTTCTTCCTTTGAAAACCCTCCTTTGTTGAAACATCTTCCTTTATCACTATTTAATAGCTTAGGTATGCCACTCAAATTTCCTGCATCAAACATATCCTCTGCTTGATTAAGCTTTTGAGTACAATTGAGCTGACGTTGTTGGGCACAAAGATCGTCATTCACCCAGAAAATCAAAATCCCAAAAAATAATACTGTCGATGTTACTCTCTTCATCATCATTGGTTATCCTCACGTTGTGGTTTGCCTTCACAAGTTTCTTCATATTCAATATCCTCCCCTACATAGGCATTCCATGAATTTTGGCTCATATTATGGGCTAGTTTTGGATCATCACAAATTTCCTGCGCCATTTCATCAGGGTAGGTAGGCCAGTACCGGATAATTCCGTCACCAGCACCAGTCATAAGTGTTTGTCCATCAGGTGAAAATGCTGCTGACCACACCCATTTTTTACTACCTGCTCCGGTGCCGTGATCATCGAGAACGATTGGTAAATCATTAAGGAATTCCATTACCCATATTCTGGCCGTGCCGTCAAAACTGGTGGATGCCAATAGCGTATTATCCATACTAAACTCAAGATCAGTTACTTTAGCATCGTGTCCAGTGAGTCTTCTAATCTGCTTGCCTTCTTCTAAATCCCAAAGAATTACATCACCTTCCTCATCACCAATCGCTATAATTTTACCATCGTGACTAAAAGAGATGGCATGGACCGGTGCTCCGTCTTTGATGTACAAGGACTTTTCTTCGTTTTCATTTTCCAAATCCCAAAGATAAACACTTCCAGATTCACTACCACCTGCTAAGAATCTTCCATCTGGGCTCAGTGCTAACGCCTTAACACGTGAAGCTACCCTAGCAATTTCGGAGTTGTTGTTAAAGTCATTCTTGCGAATCACCTTATCTCCAGATGAAGAAATAAAGCCTTGCTCATCCTTGAGGAAAACCAAATCAAATACAGTTCCCGAATGACCTGTTAACTCCTTCGGGTCATTACCTTTACTTTGAACATTATAAAGCAAAATTCGATCGTCATCAGTACCTACTGCAACCCACTTCTCTTCAGGGCTTAAATCGACTACTCTATTTACGAAGTCATTATCAAGAAGAACCTTGCTGTTTTTACGAGAATTGGTCATGTCCCACAAAAGTAATTTTCCATCACTTCCTGCAGAGAACATACTCTTACCATCTTTCGTGAATCGTACAGAACGAACCGCATTACCGGCTACATGTCCCTTATAATGGTTGAATATCGCCGTAGTGTCAGTGAACAGCAATTGTCTGTAGGCATAGTACACCCCAGAATAGACATCTGCATTGAACTGTTTCACACCATATTCCTTGTCAAACTTCCATGCCTGCCTCGCAATCAAGGCTTTCTGCTCTACATCATCATCGATTCCTTTGGACTTGATGGCCATTGAATTCGCAATAGCTTGATAACGAAGCGCCAATGCTGCTAATCTCTGCCGCTCGGCTCGTTCAGCATTTTCCTGAGCCTCTGCTTGTGCTATTCTTGCCTGCTCAGCGTTAGCCTCTGCTTTTTTCTGGTTTTCTTGAGCCAAAGCCTGTGCCTCTAATGCAAGTTTTTGTTGTGCTCTTGCGTCTGCTTCTGCTTTTCTTGCATTGTCGGCTTCTACCTGAGCCAGTTTTTCTGCTTCACGAGCCTTCCTTGCTTCTATTCGGGCAAGAGCCGCTGCTTCTGCTGCTTTGGCTTCTTCCTCTTTCGCCCTAGCCTCATTTTCTTCAGCTCGCTTTAGGTTTTGTTCTGCAAGCAGTGTTTGCTTTACTGCCTCTCCTGCTTTAATATTTGCATAAACCACAAAGAAAATACAGATCAGCATAGCAAAACCAAGAACCATCGCTACTATTCTTGATCTTTGAAGCGCTCTTTTTTGTAAAAGTTCCTTGTTTCTTTGTTCAGTTTCATAGGCCTTTTTACTGGTTTCAAGAAACACCATTGTCCTTTCAAAGGCAGGGTCGTATCGTTGCCCCCAAACCAGCGTGGGTTTATTTTCTTCCTGCCAGTTTAGAGCGAGCTGCAAATCAGGCATTTTCCACAACCCAGCTCTACCTAGCTGAAATCTTTCTGCAGATTCAGCCAACTTTAAGTACATTTCCGCGGAACGTGATTCCTCATCCAACCAGGACTTGAGCCTTGTCCATATCCTCATCAAACTTTCGTGAGAAATATCAATTACCGTATCTGAATCCAGTTTAATACCATGTGGCGGCATAAGCAAGGTTCTACCAGGTTCTCGAAATTTATCAACCACCCGAGTCACTTCCTCTTCGTTCACACCTGAGATGGCAGCTATAGTAGCAAGCTTCGTTGGTCGTCTAATTCCGGAAGTCTCAGTCCCTCTTTCCGTAAGGGCCTTAAACATGGATTCACAAATCTGCTGCTCTCTTTTTGAAAGGGAATCAAAAGCTTCATTCGCATGTTGAGAAAGGGCCTCCCTAAGTGTACCAATAGCATTATAATGCTTAAGGTCCATTGGCTCGCCTTCTTTTTTATATTCTTTCCAAAACTGCCATGTACGCATCAATGCGTGTTGCAGAATTGGCAATTGATCCGGATTGTCTCCAACATCGTTTAGTAATTGCTGAGTCAAACGTGGTGCAATTTTACCTCCACCAACAGCTACTGGCCCTTCAATTGCTAACCGCTTCTGGTCCCTGGTCATTTGTGGGATCAGGTAATGGCTATCGTTGATCATTTGTGTCAAGTCCGGAAATGCCGCACAATCTCCAATAAAGTCGGACCTCATTGTCAAAGCCACATAAATGGGCGCATCATACTGATGGACGGCTTCAAGCAGCAAATTGACAAATGCAGATGATTCATCCAAGTCAGAAGACAAGGTCTCCAATTTCTTATATCTAAATAGCTCTTCAAACTGATCGACTAAGACCAATACGTTTTCCTGATCAGAGCTCTTAAGTTGCTTCACTGCTTCGATTAGTCCAAGCGAACTACTTCGAAGTACTGTCGAGGTAATAGTTTTTCGAATTAATCGTTCTTCATCATCCAACTCGTTGTAAACCTGATCTTTGCTCAACAAGGCTTCCGCCAAATTGTCGACGGGACCTCCACCTGGACGTGTTACTACAATACGCCAGTTGGAACCTGCCTGAGTCATGAACCCTCCATAAAGTGTGGGAATTAGGCCACAGTACATCAAGGAAGATTTCCCACTACCAGAGGCGCCAAGAATACCAACAAATTTGTTCTCAGAGAGCTTCATTAATACCTCATCACTTTGGCCTTCACGGCCAAAGAATAAGTGGCTTTCTTCTATTCCAAATGGCCTTAGCCCAGGAAATGGATCAACAAACTGAGTAATATCAGCCTGCTGCTCTTGTCCGGTTTGTAATTCTTTTTCGCTCATTAGTCTTGTAGTTTAGCTAAAAAGGGTTCAATTTTCTGCGGTGCAAATGCTCCATCTCCTAATACCATTGTACCAGAATTATTCACCAAATTGTTCACCTTATCATTATCCTCAGTAAAAATTGCCGTGGCTTTCATCGGTTTGGTTCTACCAAAGCCCGGAGCTTTTAATAAGTCTTGCATTTTAGTTCTGATCCATTCCGGAGATGATTTTCCAAAATAGATTAATGAAGCATCACATCTTCTCAAATTCTCTTGATGCAAATATCGTAAATCCATGAGATCACCTTCAAACATGGAGGTGACCACACTGAATCCCTTGTCTTTTAAGCAATCCATCACAGGTTTGACTGCATCTCGATCTTGCTGATCACAAATCAAATAGATCAAATTTCCATCTTCCGGTAGCTGCTCATCTATTTCAATTTCTTTAGCCTTGAATCGTCCTCCTGTTACCAGTTCCTCTCGAATAATAGATTTTAGTTCCTGGAGTGGTATTTGCAATACTTCCGCCTCATCCAACGAAGCTGCGTCACTTTTCAAATCTTCGATAAATATTTTTTGTCTTTCGCTTACATTTTTCAAATCGGGAGAAAGCCATATTAATCGACTAAATTTTTCAGTTCCTCCTTTCTTCACATTGTAGTCATGTATATCATGTGTATGCTTAGAAGCAATTTGATTTTGAATGTCCACAACCGAGAGCTCGGATCCGGAAGGCTTGTAACCATAATCTTCGCCGATGAGATGAATTGATAAGCAACAACGATCTAAATCCTGCTTTATAATTGGTTCTAGCGCATGAACGTCTTTTGGCAATGATTGATCCGGTAATACTCTATATCCGTGACGAATAAGTTCACGTTTTACGGTGTCTCTTTGTATAATCATGTCAACACCAGAATTTGCCAGATAAATGGTCTTATCCTTACCTACCTCTTTTTCTTCTTTTTTCTTGGTTCCGAGTTCTACCAGTTTTGTTTGAATTTGGTAAATATCGTATGACATATCTACCATTTTCATCCAATAGCTTCTTTCAGCCTCATTACCAAAAAACCTCTTAAATTCTTGTGGTTCTCCTGTCAACGGATCAATATGAAAGAAATCGTAAGATAGAATATCGGAATACTCAGGTAAGAACTCATCCACGTCCAGTGGAAATTTAATAACCTTGAATAACCTTGATAGTCCTACCATTGAGAGCGTTCCACTTTCCTTTGATGTACTCGCAAATAGGTTTACACCATTAGTTAAGGTAGGGTTATTTAAAAAATCCTTTGAAAGAATAGCAACCAAAACTCCACTTGAAGCATACAAATCCACATGACTGTCATTTTCTGAAACCATTTTAATTTTTGGCTTCTCCCCTGACACTTGTTCAAGTAAGGTGGACAGAAACTTATAAAAGTTAGTTACCCAACCTTTGCTTGAACCACCTCCAATTGGTTGATCATCTGCTGTATGATAGGCAAGCAATATTTCCTGTTCAATATTCATTCGCTCAATTTTTAAGTAGCTGGTTTAGTGAAATATCGATTCTATTTCTTCTTCAATTTCTGCTTCGTTGACAATTGTCAATATCCCATCCACCATCTCAATATTTCTTGACACTGCGTCATATAACTCTGCTTTGTCAATAGTCAAAAGCAAACATTCAGTGACAGTAGTCAAAGAATATGGACATACATCAGAAGCAAGTATTAATTTATGACCTATTATATCTTTTTCAGAAAGTTCTTTTGTATCTCCATTTTCGTAAGATACAGTCAATTTTCCCTTAATCACTATATAGACTGGTGCATCTCCTGAATCACCTTGTTCCATTATAGCAACATTAGGTTCCACCATTATTTCTTCAAATCGCTTAGCCAGATCTAACAGGATAATACCAGGTATATCCATAAAAGACGGGATTTGCTTCAATAAAACAGCCCTCTCAACGACCAGAAGCTTTGTATGAAATTTTTCTTCGCTGGATTTGAAAACTGGTGGAACTATGGCTTTGTCTAACTTTTTCTTTACGGAACTCTTAAGTCTTTTAGTGTGGTATTGATATTGTTCTGAATCTAACTTATAAATAACAGCTGCCGCGGTCTGTACCAAGGTACTGTCTGGATTAAATAAATTTGCAACCAAATCATCACTAACCTTGTGACCTCTTATTTGGGTCAATTTGTACATGGCCAGACACTTAGTCCATTTATTAATATTGTTATAGTCGCGATTTACTATCTGCAACAACAAATCGGCATAATCTTCGAAGCTTTCAGGCGGATAAAAATCATGCAATTTGTCAAGCTTTTCTTTCGGATCGTCATCATCGAGAACAGCTGTAAGTTTTGGACGAAGTATCTCGTCCACAAATATGCCTAACATCTCTATACCGAACGAAACACTGTCTGTAGTACCAACTTCAATGTTATCTCGTACTAGCTTGATACTCTGTGAATCGTAAATCATAGCTAGTAGCATAAACAGATGCTCGTAGTTCTTCTTATTCTCTTCTTCGAAGGCCTTTATAATGAGTCTATCAAAAAAATCGTCCCTAGGTATTTCCAGGAGCGCCTTTATATTCCAGGTTAAGTCACTGATGGTACTTTCAATAGCCAATTTTATTCTGGCGGCTTGAAAATCTTTTGCTTCAAATCCGATATAACTGAGAGACAGAAGTAATTCGGAAATTATATTCTTATCAGGAAAATCTATTTTCTTCCATAGCATTTCGGTGGCCTGTCGACCTCCTACTTTTCCAAATATCTGCATGATACGAATCATGGCGTCCAATTCCTGGCCTGTTTTATAGAATGCTGAATCAATAGCGTGAAACATCGTTTCACCCGATGAAATTAAGGCTGAATCTGCGACGTTACTGTAGCTAGGAATATGAAGATTTTCTATCAGAATAGACCAGAATTCAGGTCTTTTCAGCTTTCCAGAACTTACCATGGCAGCTCGTCTCACAGTAGGATTGATATCTCGGAGAAGTTCTACAAGAAATGGTACAAATTTGTCATCATCGAGCTTGGCCAATACACGTGCTGCATATATTCTATCACGTATGTCTGTGGAGCGAACTAACTTCTTAATTCCCGTTTCTGTTAGCTCATAATCAACCATTTCTTTTAAAAGCTTGATGGTTTCAATTCCAATTCTCTTGACCTCATCATCATCTTCTTTCCTTATTTCCCTGGCAAGAATTTCTAATGTATTAAAGCTCCTCATTTCCCCGAGTCGCCTGTAGGCATAAATTCTAATGTGCTTGTATTCAGACCTAATAAAATCCAATAATGAATAATCAAGCATGATGGGTTCCATGCGCTCCAGAAGTTTCAGCGCATTCATGATTCTTTCTGGGTCTCGTTTGCGCAGTTCTGTTTTCAATACATTGACAGTATTATGATCATTTCGAGTGCCAGAGCCTTTCAATTTGGACTTTTGATCCTCCAAAGTCTTTTTTAGTTCAATCTTATATTCAGTAAAGAGTTTGCCGGCATAAAATATTATCAGTGCAGCCAATACCATAATAAAATAGGCATAGTGTATCAGCTTAAAGAAAGTCAATGTACCCAAAGCTATTTGAAGTGCACCAGCAGCTAACACTGCTATTTCATTCACAACACCTTCAATTCTTGACTGGATATCAAATCTAATCTTAACATCAAATGGTAGGAAGAACAGTTTGAATGCTGGGTTTTCAAGAGCGTCCTTAAGTGAGGACGTAAACACCTTACCTACTACAAGGAAAATAAAAAAGAATAGGAAGTCATCTGTTTTTATATCATATACAAAGAGGTGTCCAGAAAAAATCGCCCCTAAGGTAAAAAGTGCCAGAATGAGAGGCATTACCATGAGTGATACCCTTAGTCCATATTTACCTATTATGATATCATTTATGAAACTCTGAATGATAAAGCTAAGTACCATTACAGTACCATTGGTAAACGATAAGAACGTTCTCAACTCCTTCTCATCAGGGTACATGATCTCGGTTGCCGAATAATATACAAAGTTTGCAAACACGGCAGACGCCATTGAAAAGACCATAAAAATACATAGCATTCTCAGATACTTGTCCTTAAACAAGTCCAAATATGTAATTTTCCTGACCTTAGCGTCAGATGGTCTTATTTTGGTTGCTGAATCAAGATTAAAATCCTTAACAATTAGAATTGAAAAAATCAAAATGCCGAAAGCTGCCATCGTTGACAACAGCAATAAATCATGTGTCTCGTCAATCATTCCGATTGCGGACAATACCGGAATTGAAAAGAAGGCAATCATGGTAGCAACAAGTTGACCGGTATCAATCCCTCCGATGATTCTTTTGGCTTGCTTCAAATCCCAAATTCGACCAAAAACACCCCAGAAAGCAAGGACAGTAATAGAGATCACAGGACCCATCATCACAAAAAGTGCAAAGGGTAAATAGTGAAATCCCAAATGGTCTGTCCTATAATCAGTATACCAAAAAGCTCCTCGAATACCCGCAATAAACAAAAAGACCAAGAAGGCAATTGTTAGCAACAGAGTTGAGAAGTTGATCTTCTTTTGGAACTGAACATAAAGACCGGCACTCAATATTCCCATCACCCCAGACAGGAAAATGGCTCTAGCCAAGTAGTGTTCTCCAACCGTTGATAGAAATAGAGTCTCGGCACCTACTGTATAGGTAGCTATCAATACACCCATGAAAAAACCCTGGCCTAATAAAAGAAGCATTGGTTTTTCCTCGCCGGGTTCGCCTCCAAGAAACGCTAGAAATGACTGTAGCAAAGTTCCGAGTTTGTTTAAGTGTTATATAATCTTTTAATATAAATTTTATTCTATCCTATTCCAAGAAAAATTAGACTTTTCCAAGAATTGCATAGCGTAAAATATAACTTTTTAAAGTTTTAATAGGACACTCCATTCATCCTCTAAAAACTCAACCTTGATCCTGAGCTACTAAATTAAAAACCAAACATAAATAAAATAAACCGTACTATCCAAGACTAAATGAAGAGAACAACTAAAAGAAATCTCCTATATCATAGGTATTTCTACCTACCCTAAGATACATTCAATTTTTCCCTCCAATTGTCCTATTTTAAATTTGCACTATCCCTCGTTTAAATATCTTTTGCAAATCATTTTTTAGCACCCATAAATCAGTTAATTTCGCGCCAAGATAGTATAACCCAAAACCGTTTAAATATGCATCAATATGGATTGATACCGACTGCAAATGGTATCGAAACTTCAGGCATCAAAAAAGCCAAAAGCATACACTGGAATCTAACACCTGCTGAACTAGTAGAGGAGGCCATTAAAAATAATGAAGGTAGAATTACAGATACAGGTGCCTTAATGTGTGATACTGGTAAATTCACCGGTCGCTCTCCTAAAGATCGTTTCATTGTGGAAGATGACAAAACCAGAGACACCGTATGGTGGGGGAATGTCAATATTCCAATCTCTGAGGATCAATTTGATCGGCTTCATCAAAAAATGGTTGCCTTTCTTGAAGATAAAGATCTTTATGTACGAGATGCATACGCCGGAGCCGATAAGACCTATAGACTAAACCTGAGAGTAATTAATACCCTGGCTTGGCAAAATCTGTTCTGTAACAACATGTTCCTAAGACCGGAGCAATACAAACTGAAAGAATTTGACCCTAACTTCACAATTATTTGCGCCCCCGAATTCGAAGCTGACCCTGAAGTAGATGGTACTAGACAAAGTAACTTTGCGATCATTAATCTCACTAAGAGAATGATTTTGATCGGAGGAACGGCTTACGCAGGAGAAATGAAGAAAGGGATATTCTCAGTTCTTAATTATATCCTTCCTCAAGAAAGAGGTGTTCTCTCTATGCACTGTTCTGCCAATATTGGCAAAAAGCACCACGATACTTCCATATTTTTTGGCCTATCCGGTACTGGCAAGACAACCTTATCTGCAGACCCAAACAGAGGTTTGATCGGCGATGACGAACATGGTTGGACAGAAGATAACGTATTCAATTTTGAAGGAGGTTGTTATGCAAAAGTTATTGATCTTACGAGAGAAAAAGAGCCAGAAATATTTGATGCAATAAAATTTGGTGCAATTGTAGAAAATACCAGGTTTCAGGAACAAAGTACAACTGTTGATTACTCCAACGTATCAGTAACTGAAAATACCAGAACCGCATACCCGATTAACCACATATCGAATGCAGTAGTGCCCTCTATTGGCGGGATACCTAAGAATATTTTCTTCCTGACATGCGATGCCTTTGGTGTTATCCCGCCTGTTTCCAAAATGACAAAAGGGCAGGCTATGTACCACTTCATCTCTGGATATACGGCAAAGGTAGCTGGAACAGAGGCTGGAATTACTGAACCTCAAACAGCTTTTAGTGCTTGTTTTGGAGCTCCATTTTTACCACTTCACCCAACCAAATATGCAGAAATGCTCGGCGAAAAAATGGAGAAGTATGATGTCAACGTATGGCTAATTAATACCGGGTGGACGGGTGGACCTTACGGTGTAGGATCTAGAATGAAATTGAAATACACAAGAGCCATGATTACTGCTGCACTTAATGGCACGTTAGATAACGTTGGTTTTAGAACACACTCTATTTTTGGAGTACAAATCCCATTGACTTGTCCCGAGGTTCCCTCCGAAGTGCTTAGCCCACGAGAAACTTGGAAAAACGACCAAGGGTATTATAAAAAAGCCAATGACTTGGCCAGACAATTTGTTGAAAATTTCAAAAAGTATAGAGACTTTGCCAATGAAGAAATCATGTCCGGTGAGCCGGTACCAAATTCAAAGTACGAATAATAAATAGTTGAAAAGCTACTTTTTAGCCCTCTCAGATAGAGGGCTTTTTTACCTAAACTATACTAGCATTCCTACGACTGTAGCCGAAAGCAAAGAAGCCAATGTACCTCCTAATAGCGCTCTTAAACCGAGCTGTGATAGTAAAACTCTTTGAGAGGGGGCAAGGCCCCCAATCCCTCCGATCTGAATGCCTATGGACGCGAAATTCGCAAAGCCACAAAGCATATAGGTAGACATTATAATTGATCTCGAACTGACAAAAGCACCTTCACTTTTTAAGCTGGCGAGACTCTCATAGCCAACGAATTCACTGGCGATCAATTTTTCTCCTAATAGCCTGCCTACTAGGGTAACATCTTCTGAAGCAACACCTATAAGCCACATAATCGGTGCAAATGTGTAACCAAGAATAAACTCGAAACTCAGCCCTGAATAATTTCCATTTGTAGCAGAAGTAATCAATTCATTTAACCCTAACAAAGACCCTAACTCACCTAAACCAAAGTTAATCATAGCCAGAAAAGCAAAAAATACCAATAACATAGCGCCTATATTCAGTGCTAGTTTCAACCCTTCTGTAGTACCATTAGACATGGCATCCAACAAATTACTTCCAACATTTAAATTACTCACCGCAACATGCTGATTGATATCTTGTGTTTGAGGAATTAGAACTTTTGAAATCACTACGGCACCAGGAGCGGCCATAATTGACGCAGCAAGTAAGTGTTTTGCAAAAATTAGTCGCTGTACAGGATCATCACCACCGAGAAAGCCAATATATGCAGCAAGGACTCCTCCGGCTACCGTGGCCATGCCACCCGTCATTACGAGCAACATTTCCGATTTATTCATTTGATCCAAATATGCCTTGATCATTAGAGGAGCTTCAGTCTGTCCCAGAAATATATTGCCGGCTACGCTTAAACTCTCAGCTCCACTCAATTTCATTGCCTTAGTCATCAACCAAGCCAATGCATAAACCACTTTCTGAATGATACCCAAATAGAACAGAACACTTGTAATCGCAGAAAAGAAAATTACTGTCGGAAGTATCTGCAAAGCAAATACAAACCCATACGAATCGATATCCATAAACCCTCTGAATAAAAATTCGCTGCCGATTTTTGTAAAATCCAGAATCTTAGTAAATATTTTTCCAACTACTTCAAAAAGACCACGTACAAGCGGAATATGAAGTATAGAGAGGGCCAAACCAAGCTGTATTGCTAACCCGATACCAACTACCTTCCACGAAATTGCTTTTCTATCAGAGCTGAATACCCATGCAATGAAAATGAGTACAAACATACCCAATACACCCCTAGCCACCGTCCAAATACTTGACCCTTGATTCTCATCGCCTTCCAAGGTGAGCAAATTGGCCCTTACATTGGATTTGAGTTGATTTTCCTGAAGAGAGTCGACCGATCCAGTATTGTCATATGCAACTGAATCTATGACTTGAACAGAAGAATCAATTGAGGAAGAATTTTGGGCAACTAGCCCGAAACCCAAAATGGTGAACAGAAATATTAATCCAAATATTTTTTTCATTATAGGCATAAAAAAATTCCAGTCGAAATGACTGGAATTGCAATATAATAATTTCTATGGCTTGCTGAATACTTTATTTAGGGAACCACAATGCACCCTTCTCCAGATAGATAAAATTCTTTGCTTCCGGATTTTGTTAGTTCCAAGTTGAAGGTACGACTTACAATTTCCAGAACAGAGTCCATAGGTTGATTGTCAAATTTCGCAGACATTTGACAATTGTATATCTTCTCATCAGAAACAATAATATTCACACCATATACATCTCCAAGAACATCTAAAACTGTTCTCAAATCTTCATTGTTAAATTCGATAAGCTTAGTCTTCCAGGCTAAATAATTATAGTTTGCTATTGTTGACTTTTCGAATACCATAGCATCCGCATCTAATCGGCCTACTTCTCCTGCTACCAATTCCACAGTTTTAGCCTTTTTGGTCACCTTTTTACTTACGGCTACCCGTCCAGTCTTCACAACCACCTCAGTACTTGAATTAACCCCAGCGGTATTAACTAAAAATGACGTCCCTAAGACTTCTATTTTAGACTGATCAGTATTAACAATAAAGGGACGGTTTTCATCTCTGCTGATATCAAAAAATGCTTTACCTTTCAAGGTTACGTTTCTTGAATCTCCGCTAAAATCATTATCATAGGTAAGTACAGAGTTCTCGCTCAACGTTACTACGGAACCATCGGGAAGGGCTATTATCTCCAGGTTATCAACTGCTTCGATGGCCAACTGCTCTGGAGTACTATCGTATTGTTTGCTTCCAAAAAATGCGAGTCCTATACCTAATACAGCTATCGCGGCATATTTAAAGTATGTTCCAAAACCAGATCTACTAATAGTTTCCTTCCTTCCATCGTTGGCCTCAATTCTATTCATAATAGAACTTAATGCAGCCTTAGAATCGACTTCAGGCAAATTACTAAACTTCCATGCCTGATGGTATTCTAGAAACTCAGAAGCATTCTCATCGCACTCACTTCTCCACACATCAATTTTTCGGACTTCTTCAGGAGGAAGGTTTCCGGAAAAATATTTTACTAACTGCTCTTCCATATTTACGGTTTATATCGCTTTATTAACAAGTCATCCAAATACAACCCCTATAACAAGCAATGACAAATTTATACATCATGGCGAATATTCAAAAGGCATATACTCTGCAACTCTCTCCCAGGACCAGTAACCGTATGTTGTAACAGCCAATGGTTCGTTAAAAAAGCCCTTTGAGTTAATTGTGACCACTGGTAAATTTAATTTGATAAATGACATTTGGCCGACATTTCTATTGATTCCTACCAGAGAATTATTAAACGCTGCTGCATCTTGATTCGCCATTTGCAACTGATCGAAAACATAGGCCGAGCTCTCATATTCCTTGGTATAAATTACTAACAGATATTTAGTAAACTTTAGTGTATTGTCGAAGGCAAATTGTTCTCTGTCAGCGTGCAGTTTAGCTGGCAATTCAAAATATGAATTATTAATCGAACTTGGCAACTCGTTTACCTCGTCTATGACAAATCCTTCTTTCTTCAATTTGCCATTGGTTAGTGATCTCAAAAAATGAGTCATTGAGCCTTGATAACTCTTCTGACGGTTTCGAATGATTCGCTTTCTTTCAGCATTATTATTGACTGGAAGTTCTTCAAAGTTGGAAATCCCCAATAACCGTGTTACTGTTGGTGTGTGCTCGAATAATTCGAGAATATAATTAATCCTATATCCCAACGCGAGGTTTTCTATTATCAATGGTTCATCAGCTGTGGCTTTAAGTTCTCCACTGTTTCTATCGTATTCAATATTGAGTACTTCTGGATTCAGAATACTACACTTCCCTGCATTTTGTGTATTTCCAAAAAACTCTTCCTCAAAAACTTTAAATCCCTTATGCCAATTTTTCTGAGTCTCACTATTGGCAACTACTTCAACGTCTTGCAGTTGGGTGATTTTTGGTTCTAGCTTGATAGGAATGTGAACGAATTGCTGATCGCCTTCTACAGTAACTAAAGTATGTGCCAGGTTATAGACAATGTGAGAAAACACAATCTCATACTTTCCAGGGCTAAGTCCTTTTAGCTCAAAATTTCCATTAATGTCTGTCGAACTTCCTTTTAGTGTACCTGCTACATAGACATTAATTCCCGGAATTGGCTCATTGGTTTCTACATCTCTTACGTTTCCCCTAACATTTACTGTCTCGAAAAAGTATTGGGCCTTTGAAGAAGCCTTACTTTTGAAAAGTATAATTTGTCCATTGATAATAGTATACTCCACTCCGGTTCCTAATAATAACTGGTGTAGAACCGCTTCCAAATTGGCTTCCTCGTAGGCTATCGTAAATCTTTGGCGCTCGTCAATAATGTCGGAACTGTATGAGAAAAAAACATTCGTTTTGTAACTAATATAATTTAGTGCACTGTCGATGGTCACCTCACGCAAGTCAATTTGAAGTTTTTTACTCAGCACCCTTTTTTGAGCATTGCACTCAGTAGATGAGATCATAAGACCAACCGCCAAAGGCAGCACACAGCTCAACATATATGCCAGGCGCTTGATCATACTATTTTTGGGTGTAACTATCGTCTAAATTCTTTCAGGCTTTCTCGCAGTACACGCAATGCCTTTCCCATCTGTACCTCTATGGTCTTAATGGAAAGCCCCATGTGATCGGCTATTTCCTGATACTTTAATCCTTCAAATCTACTGAGTTTAAATATTTTTTGGCACTGTGGAGGCAATTCATCTATGGCTTTGTAAATTTCAGCCTGTACGTTTCTATCTTCATCGGCTTGGTATTTAATTTCTTCTGCATGATCCATTTGCTCGATAATATGCTGTCGATAAGAATCACGGACCTTTAGATGTTTAAGGTGATTCAGACAAGTATTGTGCACAGATCTGTACAGGTAGGATTTAAGAGATGAGTCCTCAGCAATTGTATCGCACTTTTCCCAAAACTTCACAAATACATCCTGTACGATCTCCTCAGCCTCCTCGTACTCGTCTAAGAACCTAAAAGCATAATTACAAAGTGCTTTATAGTATTCATTAAAAACAATTTCGAAGGCCGCCTTTTCTTTATTTATTATCCTCTGGACGAGTAAATTGACCTGATTATCTAACATTCTATATTTTTCCCAAACTCGATAAGCCTTTAGCTTACATTGCAATTTCAAACATAATACATTCTGATCTGATATAAAATTATCAAGTTTGGTAATGGTTTTTTTTTGATATTTGAAGAATATAATTCAAGTACTAATACTTCCTAAAGATGAAAATAGTTTTCGAAGGTTCCGAATATCAGTTAAGTAACCTAAGTGAGCTTCAAAAAGTCTATCCGGAAAGTTCGAGGCTCATTCGCTTCATCTTGGATTGGCAGAACAAAAGTAACTCCTTTCAATTACTAACTTCCGGCTCTACCGGATCCCCCAAAATTATTGATGTCGATCGCAAACAAATAGTTGCAAGTGTAGAGGCAACTTCTCAATATTTATCTCTAAAAAGCAATCTCCAGGTTTTATCATCGCTCGATCCTAATTTTATTGCCGCCGTGATGATGGTGGCCAGATGTCTGATCCTAGACATGAACCTAATATTGGAGAGGCCCACAGCTAACCCTTTAAAGGGTATTAGTTCTCAAATAGATTTTGCTTCTTTCGTTCCGATCCAGATTTATAAAATGATTGATGAAGGGAATATCGACAGGTTAAGTGAAATTAACAATGTACTCATCGGTGGAGCACCACTTTCTCAATCGGCATTCGAAAGACTGACAAGTCTTGATACTAACATCTATGTGACCTACGGCATGACAGAAACGCTCAGCCATATTGCTCTAATGCGAATAAAAGGTAATTTCACAGAGGCTCGCTTTGAGGTGCTACCCGGGGTCAGCATCGATTCCAACGCAGATAAATGTCTGAATGTAAAGGGAAAAGTAACCAACAACCAATGGGTTCAAACAAACGATATTGTTGAGATTTTTAGCGAGAATCAGTTTAGATGGTTAGGAAGAGCAGATCATGTGATCAATTCAGGAGGGGTGAAAATCCATCCTGAACAACTGGAAATGACGATTACGAGTAAACTTCAACTTAAAACGAATTATTTGATAAGTTGGATAAAAGACGAAGTTCTTGGGTCAACGTGCTGTTTAATCACAGAAGGAGAACCTCTTTCAATTGATGGATTTGAGAGAGTACAAAAGGTAGTTGAGCAATCATTTTCGAAGTATCACATTCCAAAATTCATGCTTACAGTTAAAGAATTTATCAAAACTGATTCAGGCAAAATTCGAAGAGAGGAAACCAGACTACAGGCACTAAACTCAATTTAACCGCGATAAGATTACCCTTAATCCATTCAAGGTTAAATTCACTTCCACATCATCGAACAAGTCGTGCAGTGGCTCAAAAATAAAGGATAACCCCCCTGTAGCAATCACTTTAGGGCTAGTACCCATCTCCAATTCTATCTGAGCCACCATATGTCTAACGAGCCCAACATAGCCCTGCATAATCCCTGATTGCATAGACTCGACCGTATTGTTTCCAATTGCTTTTTTAGGGATTTCCAAGGGAATTTCGGGTAAACGAGCTGTATTAGATGATAATGATTTCATTGCAGTCTTTACACCAGGCGAAATGGCCACTCCTAAGACCTTCCCCTGATCATCCACGCTTGTAAACGTCAATGCGGTTCCAAAATCTACCACAATGGCCGATTGTTTATATAAATCGAAAGCTCCAACAGCATTGGCAGCCAGGTCTGAACCTAATTCATAAGGATTGATGCTTCCCAGTGACAGTTTGGATAAAAGCTCACCATCTACCATCACGATGTTTCCATCGTATAATTGTTCGAATACCGACTGAATCACTGTGGTAAGGTCTGGTACCACACTGCTTAAAATAACACCAGAAACACCCTCTAAGTCAACCTCCTCCTCCAAAAAAAAAGCGCGAAGTCGTTTTTCATATTCTGCAGGTGCCATTTCAAGATTGCTCGCTACACGAAACAAATGCCTCCACTTGCTATCATAAAAACCAACCACCACGTCAGTGTTCCCGATATCTATGGCTATGATCATACTTTTGTCTTTACTACTACTTTCCCGGTCGATTTACCACTTTGAAACAATTTTATTGCCTGGTGCATTTCTTCAAATTCAAATACCTGACCTACCATTGGTTTGCCCAGGTCTAGCTCGCTCATTTCTTTCAGAATATCGTCCATCACGTCTACTTTTTCGTAGAGCCAGATCAAATTGAATCCCATAACTGATCGATTCTCCTGAATCATCTGCTGTGGATCTATTTTTGGTCTTGTCAGAAATTTCCACAACAATTTGATAAAGTTAGGCCGAGAACCTGGAGAAGCAAATTGGGATGCACCAACAACAACCATTCGCCCTTGAGGCGCGAGTAGATTATACCCTGCCTTAAATATTTCACCACCAATTGTTTCCACGATCAGATTCAAATCTCTTCCATCGAGTTGTTTTTCGAGATCTGCTCCAAATTGCTTGCTACGAATGATTTTGCCATCAAATCCCTCTGTTTCCAGCACACTCATTTTCTTACTATTGCCAATGGTGCCGATGGTATAGGCATCATAGCACTTGGCAATGCGATTAGCCATGATACCTACTCCTCCTGCCCCACTATGAATTAGAACAGTATGGTTTTTTTGTAATCCTCCAAGTGAAACCAGGGCATAGTATGCGGTCATTCCCTGCACTAAATAGGCCGCGCCTTCTTCATAAGACCAATCATCGCCCAACGGTACAATATGCCTATCGTCGATATTCAAATGGTTAGCATATCCACCAAAACGGGTCACTCCCATCACGCGGTCTCCTGCTTTGTATTTGGTAACCTCCTCGCCTACTTTGGTTATAATGCCAGAGAATTCTAATCCAGGCACAAAACTGCCTTTAGGCGTGGCACTGTATAATCCATGAACGGCAAAGATATCTGCAAAATTGAGCCCGATGGCATGCACTTCCACCTGGACTTCATTGGCCTCAGGTTCTTGCAATGATTCAGTAACTAATTTGAGATTTGAAGTAGAACCAACTTTGTCAATTCTATATGCCTGTCTTTCCATTTGTTTGTTTCTCGATTTTGGTTTCCAAAGATTGGGAAATTGTTCGAGTGTCAAAGTAGAAAACAACCTTTTATTTATTTCCGGGATAAAATAAACAGGGCAATAAACAATCCCCACAGCAAGCTGACAGGGTATTAACTTTTGCATTGGCTCATATCTTCGATCCAAGGATCGGGAAAAAAACCCAATGGGCTATCGCCCTGCGATTAAAATCATTAGCGATTGGTTTTATTTATTGGGTGACAAATCAAAAACCCTCGATATATTAAACCCAATATGAATATCGCCATCCCCCCAGTTGCCTGTCGTTTCAGAAACAAATCCCTGCTCTATCATAGATCGGGAATTAGTTATGTGAACCTGGAAGACATGACCACCTGTTTCTATATCGACACCGAATGATAGTGCGTCGTAAGTCCCAGTTGCTTTTTCGGTCAACTGCGGGAAATACTCTGCATTGATAGCAATCCTCTTCGTGATTTTATATCGACCGCCCACGCCAAATGCAATTATATCATTTGGATAGGCACTGGAGGGTACTAAGTTGCGGTGCACAAAAGTAGGCATCAGTTGAAGTGAGAAATTGGTGTTGAATTTACGAGAAACCAACGCCTGAAACGTATAATACAAGCGATCCCCAAATGGGTTATCAGCATTAGGGTTGCTAAATGCCCCAGACCCAGTTTTAATAGCAAGACTTGCAAAGGCTACCAAAGAAATAGGTACAGATTTAGTTCCGGTCTGCTGGGTCAATACCTTATATTTTATCATACCATCCACGATTTTCTGAAAAGAAGAGCGTCCTATCCCAATATTTAGTTTATCTGTTATACCATAGTCCAATCCGAGCCGAATCTGAGAGTCATCCAAGCCATAAAACTGTTCTATGCCCTCGTTTACTCTACCAAATCGGTGAGAAATCACAAAGTCCAGAATACCTGCAGACCGAGTTTCGGTGGTTTGTCCACTGATCAATCTGGTGCTTTTGAATGTTGATTCCACTGTCTGTGTCTTCTCATCATCATCGATCAAAGACATGAGATCCTCTTGGGCGAAGGAAGGGAATGCGAAAAGTAATAGGGCGGATAAAATGAATTTCATAATTGATAATCTATTTAACAAAAGGTTTGTATTCAAAATACACCGTTACCTCGACAGTATCAGCAATATTATAGAAGAGAGCTTTTGGTATTTTAATTTTATACTCAGCCAAAGCGATAGGAAAAACACCATCCACTATCAACCGATCTGTTTGGGTTATAAGCGTTGCGGGAATATCTACAGTCTTAGTTACACCATGAATGGTAAGTTCTCCCGATGCGATTATCTTCTCCTCACCTTTGAGCTCATCCCAATTTTTCACCTTACCGGTAAATGTTGATTTTGGGAATTTTTCAGACTCCATATAGTTTTCATTGAAATGCTCTTGCATTAATTTTTTTTTGAACTGAAACTGATTGCTGGGCACGGTAAAAGCGAAGGCGCCGCTTTCAAGATCAATCACACTCTTGGATTGTTCATTAATCGCTTCGATATCTTCTACCGGTGCACTTGAGTAAAACCTAATGCGACTTTGGTCACTTATAAATTTTTGAGCAAATGACGAAAAACATATGCTAATAAGAATAGGAAGTATGAATAGTCTTTTCATTGTTGGTGTCGTTCATTTAATTGTTTAGTCCTCCATCATCTACCCAGCACACAATCGCTTCGATTTCAGCATCTGTTATTGAACCATCCTTAGGCATGCTTTTGTTCAAAACCCTTGTTTTGATGGAAGATGCATTTGATTGCACATTGTTAAATATAGTCAAATCTACCCTGCCAGTACCGCTCACGTGGCAACCGGTGGTAGCACAACTCGCAATGATGATGGGTCTTACACTGGATTCATAGCTGATTCCAGACAAAACCCTAATACCTTTTACATTTACACAACCAGTAGCATCACTTACACTTAGACGATAGGTTCCAGCCTCCAGTCCGGTAAAGGTGCTGATATCGCCAAAAGCTCCATCATCAACTTTATAAGTATAGCTTCCATCCCCTCCCTGCGCGGTAATGGAAACACTTCCCTGGGCGGTGCCACATCCCGCTGAGGTTTTTTCTACTTCAAATGATACCGTATTCTCATCACCGGTCACTGAAACTTCCAAACTAATTTCACAACCATTGGCATCTTGAACCACCGCCAGGAATGGCCCCCCAAGAGGTACTCCATCGAATGTTGATAAATCCTGAAAAGGCGATCCATCGAATCGATACAAATAGGGACCTGCGCCGCCAATTGCATCCAGAATAATATTAGCTCCAGTATTACAATCAGCGTTAATATTTCCGGAAACTGTAAGTTCCAGATCAGACAACTCACAATCCACCTCCTGATTATCGCTACAGCCCATGGCGAAAAGCACCACCATTATCAAAATTCCAAATTTCATTACCTAATAACAATTAATATATGTAGATACACGTATCTACGAAAAAAAGTTCTTACCGGATTTTAGATATCAACCCCCTGACGCGATTTGCATCAAAAGTCCACAGATATATGCAGCATAAGTACCTAAAGTATACCCTAGTACTGCAAGTAATACCCCAACCGGGGCAAGAGAAGGGTGAAATGCTGCAGCCACTACAGGTGCTGACGCGGCACCTCCCACATTGGCCTGACTACCTACAGCCACAAAAAAGAAAGGAGCCTTAATGAGTTTGGCTACTCCAAGCAGCATAATCACATGCACCAACATCCAAATGATACCTACCAAAAACAGCCCTGGTGATTCAAAAATTGCCATTACGTCCATGTGCATGCCTATCGTTGCTATAATAACGTAAATAAAGGCGCTACCCACTCTGGTAGACCCTACACCTTCGAGATCTCTGTATTTTGTGAAGGACAGGCTCAAACCGATTGCTGTTGCTATTACAACTATCCAAAAGAAACCGCTAGTCAAACTATATGTTGCCAATCCCGGATAGTTCGTAGCAAGAAACGGGGCAATGATATCACTGAGTAAATGTGCCAGGCCAGTAGCTCCTGATCCAATAGCCAATATGACCATGAGATCTGTTAATGAAGGCATTTTGGCTATGCTCGCGCTATATTGCTCAATTCTTTTCTTTACATCATCTATAGCGGATGAGTCCGCATTAAACATTTTATCAACGACTTTGGACTTTCCGGCACCGATCAGTAAGACGGCCATCCAAACATTGGCAACCAAAATATCAACCGTGACCATTTTAGAGAAAATCAGGTCATTCACCTCAAAGACTTCTTTCATCGCTGCCTGGTTGGCGCTCCCTCCAATCCAACTGCCCGCCACGGTGGTCATACCTCTCCATACCTCACTTGCACTTGCTCCAATTACATCAGGAGCTATCCAGCCAATAACCAACAGCGCAATCGGGCCGCCGATAACAATTCCCAATGTTCCAGTGAGAAACATAATAATCGCCTTGGATCCCAACTTTTTAATTTCCTTAAAATCAGTGCTTAATGTCAACAACACTAACGCGGCCGGTAACATATATCTTGAAGCTACAAAATAGAGACTGGAGTTGTTGCCATCAATAATACCCAAGGAATTAAAGACTGATGGCAGAAAATAACAGACTAATACTGTTGGGAATATGCCGTAAAATTTCTTCCAAAATGGGTGTCCTGAAGCATTTGTTTTGAACACAAATCCTAATAAAACCATTAAAAGACCAAATACCACTGCATCATTAGTGATCATCGCTGAAGACTCATTCATTTCTGACTGTTTATATTGTTAATTATTTTTGCAAATTCGCTTAAAATCATAGCTGTAGCACCCCAAACTACCTTTTCCTGGATGTCGAAATAAGGTACATCCACATGGATTCCACTGTAGAAAGTCATTTGTTTTTGCTTTCTTTTGGTTTTATCATTTAAGACACTCAGATCGGCAATGACCAATTCTTCTACCTCCTTCTCTTGGAGTATAAATTCTGGAGTACACGAAAGTATTCCTACCACAGGTAATATGTTAAAATTGCTTGGAGGTACATATAGCTCTGAAAGTTCACCCAAAACCTCTATTTCATTCATAGCTACACCTATTTCTTCCCAGGTTTCACGAAGTGCAGTTTGAACCAGATGCTGATCTGCATCTTCATATTTCCCACCCGGCAGGGCTACTTGTCCACTATGAACACCAGGGTATTGCGGCCTGACGATTAGTGGAAATTTAACAATTCCGGTATCCTGGTAAAGAAGAATCATTACGGCACTTTGTCGAGCTTTTTTGGCACTTTCCCGATCGAACCGTTGCGAGACATCTGGCAAAGGAGCCATTTCCATCTGGGCGCTTTTACCTAGAGATTCTGCCTTGAGCGCTTCCCGTAATTCTTGCGTAAATGTCTTCCAGTGGTTACTATCAATCAATTTTCAGGTATTTATCCTATTCAAAAAAAATATGCGGACTAACAAACATATCAAGATAATTATTAACTTAGTTCTACATCATTAAAAACCTTATGAGTGAACTTCCCTCCTACATCAGTGGGGTTTTCCTGACAACCGCTGTTGCCACCTTTGGGTTTCTTTATTATGGCATAAAACTCGCCCAAGCGAGAAAAAATGATAATCATGCAATCATTGCATCCATCATCATAGTAGGTTGGTTATTTGCATTAATCACTCTGGCTTTAAATAGTTTCTTTTTGGTTTTTGATGCCATGCCTCCGAGATTAATTTTTGTACTATTACCACCTGTAATTGGCATCATCGTTGTGCTATCTGTAAAAAAATCACGTGACTATGTAGTTCGCATTCCAATTACGACACTAACCTATCTGCACATCGTTCGAGTGCCAGTAGAAATTGTCTTGTGGTGGTTGGCAGTCAATCAATTAGTTCCTTTTTTACTGACTTTTGAGGGTATCAATTATGATATTTTATCCGGTATAACCGCTCCTTTTGTAGCTATTTTCTTAGTTGGTTTGCGTAGTAAGAGGCGTATTGCTGCCATTCTTTGGAATTTTATCACACTTGGTTTATTAATCAATATAGTTGGGCACGCCATTCTGGCTGCACCTACACCAATTCAGCGTTTTGCTTTCGATCAACCTAACGTTGCGGTGTTTTACTTTCCATTTATTTTGCTCCCAGGTTTTATAGTGCCAGCCGTTCTTTTTTCTCATTTGGTCGGTTTGATCAAACTTTTTAATAAAGACCAGCAACTGATTTAACCCAATTTCAATATATCTGCTTAATTTGATGCCTTATTATGGCATTGAACAAGGAATACATTAAACTCATATTTGGAATCAAACTTCGCCAATTGCGGCAGAACCACGAATTGTCTTTGCAGCAACTGTCCGATCTATCGGGTATATCAGTTTCGTATTTGAATGAGATAGAAAAAGGTAAAAAATATCCCAAGACCGATAAACTCATAGCGCTTGCAGACGCTCTCAAAGTAAAACCCACCGAACTCAAATCCGAAATATTAAATAAGAAACTAGCTCCCGTTTCCCAACTGTTGCATTCAGGTATTTTGTCCGAGTTGCCCCTTGATCTATTCGGTTTGGAATTGTCCCGTTTACTCGATTTGTTATCTAATGCTCCATCCAAACTCAATGCATTTATTGGCACTCTGTTAGAGGTGAGTCGCAATTATGATGTACGTGTTGAAACCTTTTATTTCTCTGTACTACGTTCTTATCAGGAAATTCATGAGAATCATTTTGCTGAAATCGAAGAGGCGGCAGAGACTTTTAGTAAAGAGATTAAACTCCTTGCCGGTAAGTATATTCCGGAATCTGAATTTGAGAATTATTTGATCGAAAAATACAATTACAAATTGGTCAGCAACGATTTCACAGAACATTCTTCATTGAGTGATCTTCGAAGCTTGATGATTCAAGAGAAACGTCGAAAGAAACTGGTATTGAATAGCGAACTTAGCCAGCGTCAGCGTGCCTTCTATTTAGCTAAGGAAGTTGGATTCAACTATCTAAAATTCAAACAGAGAAACACAGCCACGCCTTGGGTGAAAATTGATAATTTCGACCAAGTATTGAACGATTTCAAAGCTTCATACTTCGCGTCGGCAGTCTTGATCAACAGAAAAAATTTCCTTGAGGACCTACATGAATTTTTCTCAAATGAGCAATGGAATCAGAATATACTCATCGACACCATGCGGCACTACAATACTACACCAGAGATGGTATTGCAGCGCATGACCAATCTGTTGCCAGAATATTTTGGATTTCATGAATTGTTCTTTTTTAAGTTCAACCACCAGCCTGGCACAGACCATTATCATCTCAGTAAGGAGATGCATCTCTCTCGAATGAATCAACCACGCGGAACCACGCTGCAGGAGCACTTTTGCCGCAGGTGGAAGTTTATCACGATGCTGGACGAACTCGAAGAAATTCATAAAACTAAGCCGGGTGAAATTATTGGTGGAGCTCAAATAGCGCGATACATAGATACGGGTGAAGAATTTTTGTTACTCTCATTAGCCAAGCCATTTACTCCCACTAAAGGTATGAACAATAGCCTGGCTCTAGGGATCAAGTTGGATGACAGGGTCCGCAGTATGATTAAGTTTTTGGATGATACTGCTATCAAGACTCAACTCGTCAACGACACCTGCGAACGTTGCATGGCACAAAATTGTAAGGTTAGAGCCTCACCTCCATATGTGTACGAACGATTAAAAAAAGAGGAAGAGCGAAAGGAAGTTTTGAAAGGTTTCAATCCCAAATAGATCTATGGCTAAAACTGGACCTTCAAGGTTATTCCAACTCTTGCTACTCATGCTCGCCGGGGAATCTGTATTCTTTTTGCCATTTGTACTGGTCAGGGTCTTTCGTCCGACTTTTCTTAGTGTTTTTGAAATTACAAACTTGGAATTAGGCACACTCTTTTCAATCTATGGAATCGTGGCTATGGCCGCTTATTTTTTTGGTGGGCCACTTGCAGATCGATTCTCTCCTCGCGTTTTAATAGCCTGGGCGCTACTATCAACCGGCCTGGGTGGATTATTTATGGCATTTACTCAATCTGTAGGTACGCTTCCCTGGCTTTACGCATTTTGGGGACTAACCACCATACTACTTTTTTGGGCCGCCTTAATCAAGGCCACTCGAGCTTTAGGCGGCAACGAATTTCAAGCCAGAGCTTTTGGCTTTCTTGACGGTGGTCGTGGCTTTATTGCGGCATTTATCAGTTCGCTAGCGGTAGTAGTATTTGCCTTTTATCTCCCACAGCATACCGTATCGGCCACTTTAGCCGAGCAACAAGGTGCTTTTCAGTTCGTTATTTTCTTTTTTTCTGCCTGGGTCATATTGATTGGAATATTGATATTGATTTTCTTAAAAAATGTTCAATCTGACGATTCTGCAATACCTCATAAAATCTCACTTCAGCAGATGGGCCTAATTGCCCGCAAACCAAATATCTGGTTTCAAGCCATTATCATTGTTTGCGCTTATGTTGGCTATAAGATAACAGATGATTTCTCACTATTGGCAAAAGATGTTCTAGGCTATACCGATGTAGAGTCTGCTCAAGTAGGCACTTTGGCACTATGGATGCGTGTGATAACGGCTATTACTGCTGGTGTCTTGGCAGATAAAATTGGACAAAGTTCAAAAGTTATCAGCTGGGGCTTTTTGCTCACAGCAATGAGTGGTTTCGTTATTGGGTCAGGTATACTTCCAAATCACCCGGCTTACCATTACCTGCTTATCATTCTCATTACCTGTTTAGGGGTCTATGCCGTTCGTGGATTGTATTTTGCACTCATTCAGGAAGCCAACATTTCTCCATCAATTACCGGGACAACCATTGGTATTATTTCGGTCATAGGATTTACACCAGAAATATTTATGGGGCCTTTGATGGGGTACTTGCTCGATGAGAACCCCGGGGCATTAGGCCATCAGCTTGTATTTTTAGTACTAGCTGGGTTTGCTATGATAGGGTGGGTTTCAACTATTCTGTTTCGGCGATCGATATAGGTAGTTGTCAGGTCGCTTTCCCCAATCGATGAAGCATCCTAAAATGACTTTTTATGGCATCGAAAAAAGTCGCGTATTCGTTATATTGAATGTTAAAATCATTAGCGGTCCTTTTAACAATATCCGAAATGACAGTATAATGAACATGGCAAATATTAGGAAACAAATGGTGTTCAACCTGATAATTTAATCCTCCAATCAACCAGGAAAATAGTTTGCCTTTTTTGGCAAAATTAGCTGTGGTGCTCAGTTGGTGTATGGCCCAGCAGTTATCAATACTCCCATTTTCATCAGCCTTATAAAAATTTGTACTATCAAGGACATGAGCAGATTGAAATACCAGTGCCAGTATCAACCCACATATCAAATGCATGGTAATAAAGCCAATCAAAATTTGCCACCAAGGTAGACTCATCACTAGCATCGGCAACAGTAGAGTTGCACCTAAATACAACAGTTTATTTACTGTGATTTGGAGTATAGCATTTTTTAAAGTCAGACCTTGACTCTTCAATAGATTATTCCTATTGAATCTTGAAATTTGTTCAAAGTCTTTGCTAAAGGTTTTATACAGGGACAGCAACCCATACAAAAACGGCGCATAGTAGGCCTGGTATTTATTAATTGAGCGGTGTTTCTGATTAGGAGAAAATCTCAAGATTTGATTGTTCAAATCTTCGTCATACTCGTGAACATTGGTAGAAGAATGATGCAGTACATTATGCTGAATCTTCCAGGTGATATGGTAAGAGCCAATTACATTTAAAAGATACCCTAATAAATTATTGACCACCCTTCTTTTGGAATAGGCTCCATGATTTGCATCATGCATCACAGCCAAGCCGATACCACACATACCTAAGGCCATCACTGACCAGAGAGCAATCATAGTACCAAATGACTGTACACTGCCCAATATCAGAATTACAAAAGGAATAAAGTACAACCCTAGCATAAATGCAGTTTTCAACTGCATGTTTATGTTTCCAAACTTAGAAAGGTTGTTATCTAAAAAGTACTTGTTAACGCGCTGTCTTAATTCGCTTATGAAATCAGTATTGTGCGTACCCTTAAATCGTACAACCGGTGCATCTATCATTCTTCTCTGCTTATATGAAGTAGGAATATAGGTTAAGTAGCAATAAGTAGTGCCACAATTTGCATCAATCCGAAAGTATCAGGCTACATTTAATAACCAGTTAGATTTTAAAAAGAATTAATAGGACTAATTCATGCAAGCATACGGTTTAATTCTCAATTGTTTGCATGATTTCGATCAGTGCATTGGACAGATATTCATTGAATATTTCGGGTTGCTCCACCATAGGAAAATGACCTGTTTGGTTCATTTCATATACCTTGCTGTCTAATCCTGTACTTTTCAAACCAAGGGTGTCTACCGGCGACATATCACTCGAAATAAGATAGAGCGGGATGCTTAGCTTGAACAATTGATCTTTCTCTTGAAACTCATAACTTAGATACGCCTCAATCGCAGAAATAGCAGATTCTTTATTAGCATTGCTATAATCATGCAAGATCCTTCTTCGGACAGAACTATCTGTTTCTGAATGAATTAGATATTGATCTGCATAAGCTGGTGAATTGGTTACAAAATCAACTTTTAGCCAATCCATAAACCCATTTACTTCTGCCATTAGTTCATCTGTCATTTGCTGGCTTACTTCTTTGAAATTGTCGACACCCACCAAGGCAATGACTCGATCATTTGCCTGTGCCGTCTCAAGGATCACGCGTCCACCCATTGAATGTCCTATCAAAACTACATTCCTTAAACCGAGCTGTTCGATTAGCATGCTTACATCTTTTCCATAAGAGGTCATTGAATAATCTCCAATGAGGTTCTTTGAATTACCAAAGCCTGGTAAATCCAATGTTATTACTCTATAATCGCCACAAAACCTCTCTTGCTGCTGAGACCAATATGATTTGTTGATATTCCATCCGTGAACAAAGAGCAAAGTAATTTTGCCTTGCCCGCAGTCCGAATAACTGATTTGAGATTGATCAGTATTCAATATTTCATTGGTTTGAATGACTGACTGAGTCTTGTTGGATTGACAAGCCATCATTATCATTAGAAGTAAGGTTCCGGAAATAAATTTCATTTGGTGATTTTTTTAGAAAAAAATAGCTTGCCCAATTAAGAGCAAGCCAATTCCATCTATTCCAATGTAAATATGCCGGTAGAGGTTGCCTAGCTGTTGTCAGCTTGAAGACCTAGTACCTCAACACCCTGTCGGAAAATAATATCTCTTGGGATACCGGACTCTCCAACCCTGTCCAAGTCTCTCTGCAGCTGCTCTCCTACTATCCCTTTTTCAATAAAGAGTGCATCAACCCCCTCATAATCACCATCGCCTTGCAAGGTGAGAATCAATTCTGACAAAGAATTCATGGCATTCTGAAATTCATCAAAATTCACTTTATATGTTCCATTATCTGAATTATAGCTGAATGCATTTTTCTCCTTGAAATAATTGAATCTAATCATATTCGCCTTGCCATGTGCGCTGCTTGCTCCGAACCTCACGGACCTGAAAATACCAGCCAAAAAAGTAGTGTAGTAGTCCATCAATTCACCTTCAATCTCACCTTTCTCTTGCAACTGTGTGACCATATAAAGGCCTAAAATATCTGCTTTGCCCTCCTCAAGCGCCGATCCGTGTTCCTTCAATGCCTGCCTAACTGTACCTTTATCTGTTATAGTATTTTTGATACCCAAACCATGAGCCACCTCATGAAACATGGTATTGGAAAAAAAGGCATCGAATGTCACGTGTTTGCGTTGCGATTCATCAATAAGTAAATTATTGATGGGTACCATGATTTTGTCAAATTTCGCTCGCATCGCATTTTTCAGTTGTAATCGTCGCGTCCCCTTCTCCAATTGGACTCGTTCGTCATTTGGAAGGTTGATCGCAATGGTTTTACTACCAGCGTTGCAATCCCCGGCATAATAAATTACATCATATGCGTTGAGATCGGAGTCAGTACCAGGAGACTCTTGTTTATACTGATCCTCCACTGGTAAGTTGGCCTGAAGTTCAGGTAAAAAGGAGACAAACTTGGTAAGTCTTTCACTCCATTCCATATCCTTTATCAGTACGTAAGCCTCGTGAGCAGCTTTGTAGTTGTAGAGTTTATCTTCATAGTTCTCAATAGGGCCAACCACAAAATCGATCATATTGGATTTCATTTCCATCCAAGCCAAATCACTCGCCAAATACTGATCTGAAAGCAAGGCATCCGCGCGTAAGCTAAGGTATATACTAAATCCTTCGTCATCAGCCAATTCTGATGCCTGTCGAAGCAGGTGTGCCGCTCTTTCTACTTCATCAGCAAAGGCTGTATTGAACGGTACCGTGTAGAGCTGACCTTCTTCATTCCTTTTTATCAAAGTGTAAAGACTCGTTTTGTCAGGATTTTCAAAAGCATCAAACTCCTCTTTTGTCATATCTTCAGGATAATATTGTGCTCCTTTTGACTTTTCGCCAATCCCGTCAACAAAAGATTCGTCTGCTCTGAGTCTATCCCAGGGCCCATAATTGATAGTTGCAAATTGTCTGGTTGCTTCATCTGCCAAATTATCAAGCAAGGCATCCTTGTCTCCATAGGCTTCTTTCCAAAAGAGTCCATCCATAATGTCAGAGACCTCAATGAGTAATGGGATCATTTGTCGTTGATTGTCAGATAAACGGCTTAAATCCGCCGTCAGCGTGTATTCTGCGTACTCATTTACACGATCCGTCATTGGGGATGACTTGGTTTGGACCTGCGTTTCTTTTGGTGCACAGCTAAAAATGAGTATACTTAAAAATATGAGGGTGGTGACATTTTTCATTTGGATAGATGTTTAGATTGATCGTGAATATAGTAAATGATAATAGCAATTTAAAGTGTAGTGAGAGGTCAACCACTTTAAACATAATATTTGCGCGAATAAAAATTATTAAAAATCAGCATTGAGGTACGTTTTTTGCTATGTAAAATGAAATGAATTGGACAAAACATCGATTATTAGAAAAATCGGGTTATATTCCATAAGAAACTAATAACCATCAAATGACGTTGGTTATTTATGTAAACTAGAATTATAAGCGATGGAGCAAAAGCAAAAAGGAAGACCGGCAACTAAACCGGTAGCGCTAAAAGAAGGGTACTATATTGAATTAAGAACTAAAGGCTCTAGTTCTGCCATTAAGTTGCGCAGAAACAGCATGGCCGAAATAGAATTTGCCACTAAGCAATACGAGAAAAGTAAAATTGTAAACTACTTGGGTCAAGTGAAAGATGGCAAGTGGATAGATGGAAAAAATAAGGGCAAAAAGACCTCGTCTTAAGTCTAATCTATTTTTATATTTTATAGCTACAGATATTTGGTCACGTCAATAACCTTCATTCCAGCGGCTTGAGCTGCTTGCATGCCTGGCTTCCCGTCTTCAAATACAACACAATCTTCCGGCCTAACATTGATAAGTTCAGCACATTTTAAAAATGTCTCCGGGTGAGGTTTGAAATGAGTTACGTCTGTGGCTGTTACCACATGACTTACGTATTGCCCTACTAATGGAAACCTTTCGAACATTTCGTTGACAACTTTTCGATTGCTTCCGGTACCAATGGCCATAGGCAATTTCCCATGATATGCGCTCATGATGTCAAACACCGGATCTATTAATTGGATGCGTTCCAAATGATTTTCAACAAATAAGCGCTTGGCCTCTAAGGTTGCCTCTACATCAAAATTCTTAATGTCATTTTCTTTGGCTATCATCAATAGTGTTTCCTTTGTAGGAATACCACCGCCACTGAGGAATACTTCCTTGGAATAAGAGACATTGTATGGAGCTAGTGCATGATTGTATCCATCATGGTGCAAGGGCATTGAGTCCAGAATTGTTCCGTCCAAGTCAAAAATCAGACCCAATACACCTTTAGGTACAGGTATTTCAATTGTCTCCATTCTTATTTTTTGGCAAACCTAGATTTTAATTGAACAATTGTCAACTTGTGTTTGTTAGGTAATCATAAATTTATCAAAGTATTTTTGTCCTATGATTGATCTTCATATTACATCTTCCATTTCTGAAGAGCTGATATGGCAAAACCAACTCAAAGAGTGGTGTGTTGCACATCAAATTATCATTGACCCTTCACTTTCCGAACCCGAAATTCACGAAGGAAATAAAAAAGTGGTTGGTGTTGCTGCTATCAACCAATTCTTAAAAGAATATAAAGAATTCATGGACGATTGGTACGACTGTCGCTGCGACAAATGGATTGATTAATGAGAATGGATTCAACAAACCTGATAATCTGTTTTGAATTATTTAATCTGTATGAACTAAAAGTACTGTCGTTGCTCCATCTTTCGAATGATACCGGGTAGCAGACTTTCCAAAAACAGAAGTTCCCGATTCAGTAAAACAATCACTGTTTAAAATACAATTCAATAGGCTCAGGGAGTTTAGCAAATGCTGATAACTAACTTGTGGGGCCCCATGGGCTCCATATAAGACGTACTCATTATTTATCAAGGTCATCAGTTTCTCCATACTATTTGCATAGACTTGCAAATTCTGAGGATCAAAAACATAAATCTCACCGCTATACAAAAAGTCTCCTAAAAAGGCCAATTTGTTCTCGTGATCAATTATGATTACAGACTCATCTGTATGTCCGGGTAGATTTACAAGTTGAATGAGTCGGTCGCCCAAATCGATATCAGTTTCTAATGGCAGCCATTCTCCTACTTGTACAGAAGCAGGACTTGTCCCCACAAAAAGGTCTTCTTTGCTAAAATGGTAAACGTTACTTTCATCTACTGACTGCCTCAAAAAATCCAAGTCAGGAAAAGCAACATTTTCAAATTCAGCTATATTTTGATTGTGATCAAAATGAAAATGAGAAAGTAGTAAAGTAACCGGCAAGTCTGTCGTTTCTTTGATTTTGTATAGAATTCTACTGCCGTCTTGTCCAAAGTTTTCACCAGTACCGGCGTCGAACATAATAGCTCGTTCTGAACCTGAGACCAAGTAGCTCACATTGCCCTGAGGACTACGACCTTCTTGCATAATCCAGGTTTGGGAGTTGATTTCTTCAACATTGTACCAACTTTCCGTAAACTTTGTAATCTTTGGGGACTCGCTGTCTTTCGAGCAAGCTGCGAACAATAATGTTGCAATTATTAGGATTGATCTTGACATTGTTTTAATGTTAAAGCAAGCCCAATTTAATAATTAAATCTGTCTTTTTTTTCTCGGCCATGTGCAGTTCGAATTCAATGTAATTTTCAAAAATTTTTAGAAGAAATCCGAATTCTGCCTGATCGGATGTGCACATGGTTTAAGGAGAAGTAGCCAAAACGAATTTTGATTTTTTGAAGGAATCTAGCTTCACCACTTTATAATATAGGCATCTCATGCTAAGTTAGTAATTAATGAACCGGATATAAGTAAATAAGTTTCGAATGAAGAATTATCCAAGGATATGAAAAAGTTTAGATGGATTCTATTGGCGTTTGCCTTTTGTGTTTTTTTAACTGCCGTGCTTACCTATTACCCTAAACTGGTAATCATGTCCGGCTATGCCGCCAAGATGGCCTGTTCGTGCACATTTATTGCCAATCTGGATGAAGAATCGATCTACCAAAAGGAACTTAATTTCAATCCACTTAATCTGGTTAAGTTTAAAATTGACCATGAAAAGAAAACAGCAACGGCTTCAGTCTTTGGCTTGCATCCTAAAACCGCTGTCTTTCGAAATGAACTTGGATGTGCCCTTGTATCTGAATTAAAACCTGATGAAGCTTATAAGGCAGATTTCAAACTGAATGAAACAGTTCATGATAGTTTGTCCGGTTGGTTTGCTACCCGAACTCAGCCTACAAGCGAAGCATTGGCTGCTGCCATCAACAGCGCATTTATAGAGGACGATCCTGAACAACCTGCAAAAAATACGAGAGCCGTGGTAGTTCTTCACAAAGGTCAGCTTGTAGGTGAACAATATGCACCTGAGGTCAACGCTAATACCCCTCTACTCGGATGGTCAATGACCAAAAGCCTGACATCCACTCTATTTGGAATGCTGGCGGATCGAGGAATTGTAAATATTGATTCCGCTACAGGTATTTCTGAATGGGCACAAGATGACCGCTCAAAAATTACCTGGAAAAACCTGCTTCAAATGAATAGCGGACTTCGATGGAAGGAGGATTACGCCGACCTGAGTGATGCAGTTACCATGCTATTCAATAGCGATGCCATTGGTCAATATGCATTGAGCGTACCAGTAGAATCTAAACCTGGTATTGTCTGGAATTACTCATCAGGAACCAGTAATGTTTTATCAAGCCAGATGAGAAGGTTTTTTGATTCTCAAAACGATTACCTAAGATTTCCATATGATAGTTTATTTAGTAGACTAGGTATGTATAGCATGAGGATAGAAACTGACGCCACTGGAGAGTTTGTGGGCTCGTCTTATGCCTGGGCGACAGCAAGAGACTGGTCCAAAATTGGTCAATTGTATTTGCAAAATGGAATTTGGGAGGGTCAGCGAATTTTATCCAAAGATTGGGTCTCTTTTGTTCAACAGCCTGCTGACGGGTCGGATCGTCTGTATGGCGGACACTTTTGGATCAACAGTGGAGGGAACTTCACTAATGTACCCTTAGATGCTTATAGCTTGAATGGGTTTCATAGCCAGAGAATCATGATCATTCCATCGATGGAACTAGTCATTGTCAGGCTTGGAGTCACTTACAATCGTAAAAATTTTGATTTTAACGAATGGTATGGAAAGGTGATCCAAGCAGTGAAAGAAAACAACTAATCTTCGCATACTAAATTTTCATATACATCACTTCGATAGGCCTCTGAAGAAATCTTGTTGCCTTCGGAATCATAATATACTACTACATATATGCCTGCTTCAGAAACGGCTGTTTCTGTAAAGTAAAGCTGCTTCTCATCATTACCCAGATTTATCACGTCGTGAAAAACTGTTGGTATGATAATTCCCTTTGCACTATGATATATTCCATATCCGTCTTCATTGCGAATAAGTAGTATTTTCTCATCTGGTGAGTCTTTAATATATTCATAGTAATGTACTCCTGATAAAACACTTTCATTACTTTTCACATCGACAATAGCCCATTGACCATCCTTTTGTCCCAAAAAAGTCGTGTCAGACCAATAGGCAATCTTTTCATACTCAGGCACTACACGAACCTGATTGAAACGATCCAAAAGTCCATATTTCGCATCTGCATTTACGATGAACAGATCAGCATTATATGATTTTAGCTTCTCTTGATAGTCCATTCTTAGCAGAATTCTATCTGAGAAATTATACGCTCCGAACTTCCCTCTATATAATACAGGTGCCACACCATTGTCTGCCTGGCTAATCGCGTCATATCGAATTCTCATGATCAATCTTCCATCTAAACCGACCGCACCATAACTTCCATTTTTCTTTACATAAAATGCACTATCTGAAATATATCCAAGCTCGTCGCATACGATCCTAAATTGTTCAACTCCATCTTTAAAGAGAATATTTTCTCCTTTTTCTCTGATTACAAGGTAGTGTGTATCAGTCTGAAGCTTTGGGCCAATAGATTTAAGATATTGGTCTTCGACTATCTCCACCAGTTTCTTATTCGGGAATATGGCCATACCTGCAGAACCTCTAAAAATAATTGCAATATCCTCTCCCAACAATTTGAGTGAATCCACTCCTATAATTGGTTCGTCATAAATATTTTTATTGTAGACAAACCACTTGTCATTTCTCGCTAGTCCAAGCCATTCAATATTTTGTGTCACATTTTGATAGACATTGGACGATAGCTTACCCAACTCGGGATCAAAAGTGGTGTAACCGTCAGCCAGTTCCAATACCCAGGTCTCATGGCGAGTATTGATTCGTTTGGTGGAAGGAGGGCTTAGCACTTGCCGGTCATGGTCGATCAGAACCTCGGCATCATCTTCAAAACCTATGATATACTTTTTATTGATAACCTCAACTTCTTCAAATGGCATTTCTATCGAAAATAGATTGCCTTTGGCAGCCTTAATTTTGCTAATGTTTGCGACACCAAAAAGGCCATTTTTTTCAAACACCCAAAATGATTCATTAATACTGATGTTATCATATTGTGGTCGGACATACTCGTTGCCGGTAACACCCATTACTCCCAAATTCTCTTCCTGCTCAAATACCAATAACCCATTGTGAAAAGCCAGGAGATCATCATAATCAGCAGGTAGAAGTCGAAAGCCGGATTTATGAATAAGGCCGACTTTGCCGTTTTCGGTGATAGCCAGCAAACCACTACCCAAATCATTGACCTGATCAAAATTTCCCTCAAAAACGATGGCACCATTTCTGTTAAGAAGAAGAGACTTATTTTGAGATTGAACCACCAACAGGTCATCAAGTACATTACCGCATCGGTATTTGTCTTTGACACTTTGAAAGGAATCAGTCAAAAATTGGTTTCCTTCTAAATCCAAAAAATGAAATCTATCATTCCTAAGTGTAACCGTCAAAGGCATCTTATTGAGAACCTCCAACTGTGAGACGGAATCCATAAAATTGTCGGAAACCTGAATAAGGTCGCTTATTGAAGAAAAGTCGAATCCGTCGATATGAAAAAGCATTTTAAGTGTTCTTGAAGAAAATACGGGATTGCTATAAGAGTGTAAAAAATCCATCATTCGCTCAGGATTCAATTCTCCGACATAATCTTCAAATATTTTTTTTTCGATCGAATGTCTATACGGTGTCTTAGGCTCATCTTTTAGAAATTCTTCGAGCTCATCAATACGACCCGTTTTAGTTCTAGCTTCATATACCAATTTGTCATACTGTATTCTTGCCTTTGGAAATTGCGCGGCAAAGGGAAATTTGCTCATAAACTCACGGTAAGCCTGCCAAGTGTGTTCGGACTGCACCTCCTCAAATTCTAATTGATTCCTAATCGAAACAGCTTCAGCAAAATCTGCCGCATCAAAATAATAGGTAATAAAGTGCTCATAACCCTTGATTGTATGTAAAGAGGTAGCACGTGCAAATGCCAGACTGTCGATGGCAATTTTTTTGTTTTTCAGATCATACTCGTACAAATCAGCATCATCGAGTTCATCCAGATGATCTTCGTCCTGAAGTCTGAAATGTTCACATGCATACTGAATAAATATATGGGCTGTGTCAAGATGATATTTCGGATAATCTTCATTTGAGTAGAGCAGGGCCCATACATATTCAGTTGCGGGATTAAGACTATCTTCTCTCATGGACTTAGTCAAAATCTCTTCCACTTTTTCGAAGTCACCTTTGTCAAGTGCGCGAAGCGCCTGTTTGGTCTTTTCTGCAGATAATTGTATTGGCAGAACAAAAAGCAACAAAGCCGTAAAGTAAAGAAGTCCTTTTTTCATACTGTGGCTAAATTAATAAATTCGCCATGATATACTCAACAACAAGAATCACCTCTCATGACTATACAGCAGTTGAATAAATTTTTGGGAAATATAGATTTGTACCTGCTGGATCAAATACTAAAAAACAATATCGATAAAAAGTCCAAAATATTGGATGCAGGATGCGGGGAAGGTAGAAACCTTATTTATTTTTTGAACAATGAATTTGATGTCCGGGGTATCGATCAAAACCCCGATGCCATTAGAATGCTCCAATTCATAGTCGGCTCAAGTTTCCCTGATTGTCCAAAAAACCGGTTTGAGGTGGGTGAACTATCCCATCTTTCCTATCAAAACGATCAGTTTGACTACCTTATCTGCTCTGCCGTTCTACATTTCGCCAGATCTCAAGAACACTTCTGGCAAATGTTCAAAGAGCTGGACAGAGTATTAGCAAAAGAAGGTGTAATGTTTATTCGTATGACTTCGGACATCGGTCTTACAGGTCATCTTAAATTAGACAACCAGTTATTTCAACTGCCTGATGGCAGTCAGCGATTCTTGATTACACAAGAAATAATTCAAACTATTTTGCAAGATTTTGGATATGCCAAAATCGAGCCAGTCAAGACTGTGATTGTCGACAACCAGCGATGCATGACTACGCTGGTCCTGAAAAAAAATTAACCAAGGAAATTTGAGATTAATAGCATAATGCTTGTAGCAGACCGTTATCTTTTCATTGATTGCATTAAATTTACTGCATTGCAGAGGTGTATATGTTTAAAAGAATAATTCTTCTTTCCTTTTTAATAGTAAGTGCAAAGCTTAGCCATTCGCAGAGTTTTTTGGGGTGGCAATTGCACGATCGCTATTTTTCCATTTATGCTGGTACGGGTTGGACCGGGTACATTGGCGACCTCGCTAATGGCAGCCCTTTTACTGATGGCCTATCACATTACAATGTAGGTATTGAGGCCAGATTATATTCACGCATTGGGGCGCGTGTGCAATTTGCACAATACAAACTCGAAGGATCTGACGAGAATGCAGCCGACAGCTCTTTCAATCGACAAAGAAATCTGTCTTTTCATTCAAAGAACCTAGAGTGGCAGGTCCAGGGCGTCTATTACTTTCTAAAATATCGAGGAAAATACCACAAAAGACGAACCTACGAACCGTATCTAGCGGTTGGATTTGGTAAGACCTATTACAACCCTAAAGCTGATCATACAGATATCAATGATATCACTACGACCTATGATCTGAGATCTTTGGGTACCGAGACAGAATCATATAGCAACTCCAGCTGGATTATTCCTGTCAACCTGGGAGTAAAGGCAGCCTTGAACGAATTTCTAAACCTATCTATGGATATGGGTTATAGATTTACCTTCACAGGGCATTTAGACGATGTGAACGGTAGATTTGCAGGACCATTCAACGACGGATCTATTGAGGCATCGCTCAGCAACAGGAAAGATGAGGTACCAGAAATTAATCAGGCCGCCTATGACAGTTTTGTGCCCGGCGCTAAGCGCGGCAATGGAAAGAATGATGGATATTTTTTAATCAATTTAAATATTGAGCTTTACCTTCCGCAAGACCTTTTTAAAGGAAAAAATGGAAGACGACGTAAAGAAAAAATCTTAGGCAAGCCTTCTGCATATGACTAAGTCAATTCAAAAAAGTAAAAAGTACTTTTTTTTGAGGTAATTTTACTCTTTTTCTTCTAAAATGTATACCTTTGGATATGGGCAAGAAAAAAACATATAAAAGCACGGACAGTCTACCTTCTGTCGTTTCTGAGCCTGACATTTTATACGCCATAAGGAAGCAAAATATAAATTCTGGCCACATTACCATGCTTAAGGACCTTTCCGGACTAAAGGATGATTTGCTTTCTACCACCCTGAATATGAATACCAAGACATTTAGATCCTACAAACTTGCACCTATGCCCATTAAACCATATGTACAAGAACATGTTGTTGCTTTATTGTCTCTATTCAAGCATGGAATTGCTGTATTTGGCACCAAAGAAAAATTCAATCAGTGGTTAGAGAAAACAAATTATTTCTTTGATAACGATGCTCCGATTAGTTTTCTGAACACCATTAGCGGTATTCTTCATGTGGATGGTCGTTTGAGTGCCATTGAATATGGAGACAATGTATGACCGTCTACCGTATTACAAAAGAGGAGTTTGCCGATCAATTGATGAGCTCGGGTCGTGCGAACCGATGGAACAAAAATGAACAGCATGTAATATACGCTTCCGGCAGTATCTCTCTTTGCGCTCTGGAGCTACTAGCTCACAGTGCTGGAATTAAACCGGCTGGTACCTATTGTATTATGCATATTAAGATCGAACCGGCAGCTGGCATTACAAACGTTTCCTCTGAATCCCTTCCTGTAAATTGGCAGGAACTATCTAGCTACCCCTATACACAGCAACTTGGAAGTTCTTGGTATGAATCCAAACAGTCGCTGTTGTTAAAAATTCCCTCAGCAATAATTTCTCAGGAGAATAATTTCATATTGAATAAGACGCATCCTGATTTTGAGTCAAAAGTTCAACACCTAGACACTACTGATTTTATTTGGGATCATCGATTTCCAGAAAATTAACTATCTTAAACTAAAGACTTTAGCAGGTTAATCA
Source organism: Reichenbachiella sp. (assembly GCF_039944555.1). GTDB lineage: Bacteria > Bacteroidota > Bacteroidia > Cytophagales > Cyclobacteriaceae > Reichenbachiella. The sequence continues at coordinate 647,387 of NZ_JBDUYN010000006.1, forward strand.
CACGAGCCTGCTGAGCCTCAGTTAGTCCGCAACCTGAGGGCAGGCAAAGGCCTCTAGAGAATAAATTCTCGGATACCTTGCCTCCAACTACCTTTTCTCCTCTAAAAACAGGCTGCAGATGCATTGGTTTCCAAAGTGGTCTGACTTCAATATGGTATTGTTCCATACGTTGTACAACACGTTCAATATTTGTAGCCATCTCAGAATTAGTCAAAACGCATGTCAGCCATCTATCTGAACTGATTCCCGCGGGCTCTTCTTGAAACTCAAACCCTAATGGCAATAATTCAGATCGGTAAGCTTCAAATATTTTTTTCTTGCTTTTTACTCTTTCTTCCAGACTTAATAATTGAGCACATCCTAAAGCGGCTAGTACATTACTCATTCTATAATTGTACCCAATGTCTTCATGATGATAGCCACTTGCATTGGACTTGGCCTGTGTGGCCAGATACAAAGCCCGGTCGGCCTCTTCCTTGATGTTGGTTACAAAAGCCCCGCCTCCTGAAGTTGTGATCAGCTTGTTGCCATTGAAAGAAAGTACCCCCCGGTCAACTAATTCTCCGATTCGTTTTTGATTTACTCTTCCTGTCAAGCACTCTGCCAAGTCATGCAATATGGGTACATTAAATGCCCTTCCCAGTTTTTCCAGTGCTATTACGTCGGCGGGCATGCCATAAAGGTGAGTGGAAACCATGGCTCCAATTTTTTTACTATTACCTTCTAAATAGTCTCTCACCTTTTTAATATCCAGATTCCAGGATTTTGATTCAGAATCAATAAATATTGGCTTTGCACTTTGGTATATGATCGGATTAACAGCACCAACAAATGTCATATTACTGGATAGGACGTCCTGTTCTTGCTCTACTCCCATAATATTGAGTCCCAAATGAAGGGCGGCTGTACCTGAAGAAGTAGCTACTGCATGTTTAAAGCCTGTTACTTCACAGATCGCCTGTTCAAAACGCAGGAGATCGGGGCCCATAGGAGCCAACCAATTTGTGGATAGCACTTTTTGAAGGGCATCAAGTTCATCACCGGTCTGATGAGGAGGAGACAGATAAATTCGTTCTTTGCTCAAGGATTAGCTCGTTTTTTCCTGATATCCAAGAAATTGTGTGTCTGAATGATGCTTTCGTTCTCCACTGACCAGTAATAGAATTGTTTTTAATACTATTTTAAGATCCAGCCAAAAGCTCATGTGCTGCACATAATAGACATCCAAATCCAATTTCTCTTTCCAGGCCAACTCGTTGCCACCCTCAACCTGTGACAAGCCAGTTATACCGGGCATTACCCAGTGTCTTTGCTTATGTTCATCAGAATAGAGACCGATATATTCCATCAGATACGGCCTTGGGCCGATCAGACTCATTTCTCCTTTCAGTACGTTCCACAATTGAGGTAGTTCATCCAGGGAATACTTTCGAAGCCACTGGCCAATAACAGTAATTCTCTCATAATCATCAGCAATTCCATCTCGCATGGTTTTAAATTTCAGAAGCAGAAATGGTTCTTCTAAGAGTCCAGGTCTTTTTTGTGAAAAGAAAATGTCCTTTTGATCCACATAAACCAATATGCTCAATAGGAGCAATAGAGGAGACAGCAATACCAACAATGATGCAGCTAATATTTTATCAATAACCAGCTTAGTCGATTTGTAGCAGGGAATCATCTTAATTAGTTCTTGTGAAATTCTTTGTTCAGAACGTCTTAATATCTCGAACAAATATATTACGTTTATCCTACAATTATGTCAAAGTATATATTCCTCTATTTCGTTCTACTCTTGTCCACCAATGTGCACGGTCAGGACAAAATCAAATTAGCCAAACTCAAATACGACGGCGGAGGTGATTGGTATGCCAACAAGACTGCGCTGCCTAACCTGGCTTCATTCTGTAATCGTCATTTGCGCATGAATTTAGACAAGGTAGATGATGTAGTAGAAGTAGGCAGTCCGGATATCTTTCTCTACCCATACATTTACCTGACTGGTCATGGCAATGTGGTCTTCAATTCCAGACAGGCAGAGAATCTAAGGAAATATATGATTGCAGGTGGATTTCTCCATATCGACGACAACTACGGAATGGACCAGTTTATCCGACTGGAAATGAAAAAGGTTTTTCCTGAATTGGAGTTCATTGAGCTTCCATTCAATCATCCTATTTATGATCAGAAGTTTAAATTCAAGAACGGTTTACCCAAGATTCATGAGCATGACGGCAAGCCTCCTCAGGGATTTGGACTCCTCTATGAAGGACGGCTCGTATGCTTTTATTCTTACGAATCTGACCTCGGCAATGGCTGGGAAGATCGATCTATCTACAATGACCCGGAGAGTAAAAGGCAGGAAGCACTAAAGATGGGTGCTAATATTTTGTCTTATGCTTTTATGAATTTCTAGCCTTCCACTTTGATATCAAATGGGTCCAAAAGACCAATCAGGCCCTCTCTGGAGAATATCGCTTTTGCCATTCGGTTATTTAATGGATTAATTGAAAAATTAATCGACGTTCTAAAATCAGCCTTTTCCAAATTGGTCTGATCAAATTGTGCCAAGGCCAAATTGCAGTCAACAAATCTTGCCTCAGTTAGGTTAGTCTCTACAAAATCCACTTCTTCCAAACTGCAATTGCTGAAAAAAGTGCCCTTCAAATTAAGTTGATAAAATGAGGTCAAATTCATCACACACCGATCAAAACCCATTTCCAATAGGAACGGATTGCAAGATGAAAAGTCAACTCCCAATAACTTACTTTCTACAAACTTCACATCCTTAAATGCCGTATCTCCCAGTTTTACTCCCGTAAAATCACAATCGTGGAATTCGCATTCCATAAAGGTTCGGTGCGACAAATTGACTTCAGAAAAAATGCAATTTTTAAAAGTGCAACTTTCAAATTCCCCTTCTGGAAAACCTTCCATTGAATAATTAACACCCTCGAAAGTCAGGTCGTAAAAGGACTCCATTATACTTTAACTTGGTTTAGATTCAAATTCGGGGCAATCTATGCGAATCTCTGTTTCCATTAGTTTTTGCTTAAGAAAATGGCAGTAATGCCCGTCCTCTTGATTTTCATAAAAGTTGCACAAATAACAAGTCCTTTGCACGCTCAGAACCCCAGATCGGTTCAATTGATAAATCAGATCAGCAAGAGATTTATAAATACTAGAAAGTTGCTCAGCAGACATTTTTTCTACCTGGCTGCTAACGGGCGCAGCAAACTGCTCAATTCCAGTTACTATTTGATGTCCTGATTCTGTAAGGCCAATTATATAACTTCTGCTATCCTGGCCTGCATCCTTTTTTTCAACCAGTCCTTTCAACAAAAGAACTCTCACCGCATCGCTAATCGTAGGCTTAGTGACATTAAACTCCTGAGCCAGGTAACTTACCTTGCACAACTCTGGCTTGTGATAGGTGACGAAAACAAGAATTTGAATTTGAATTGGACTCAAACCGGTAGCCTTAGCCTGATCCCATAGCAATGCCTTGAAAACTTCAGAAATGCGCTCCAGGCCTACCACCACCTTGCTTGTCAGGTTCTCCTGTTGTGATTCTATATCGAATGCGCTTTTCTTCATAAAATTGTCCGACAGGTTTTAGAAACCCGCCGGACAAAGTTAGTATTCCTAATTAATCAGACAAATCTCAATTACAATTTTCAAACTCTAAAATGTAATAACCTCTTTGATCAATTATGGATTTCACATCTTCTGAGGCCTGTTCCATATGGCAAAATTGACATCTGCCAGATCGTACATCCTCAGCTAAGAAGTTCTTCTGCCCCAGGTATTGATCGATATATTCAAATACTTGATCGCTGTTACGAACCTCTTCTGGCACCAGGATGTCAAAGTGCATCTGCAGGCCATCCTGCCTTTTTACATAGGTGTCCCAAACTGCTACCTTCATGGCTCAATCTCTACTGAATAAGGAAGGGACAAATCACCACTAGCCACACTATAGACCTCATAGACACCGAGCATAGGTAGGTCTGAATTAGAGGTGTTTACCTGCATATAGACAGCCACAGCGTCATAGTTAAAATCAGTCTGATTGTTCATTCGATACATCGGTACAACCACTCTAATAAATGAGCCTTCGGTAATCACCTGGAAGCCAGGTGAGTCCATAAACATAGGCATACCCGGATTAGTAGGTGGCAAGTTCACTTGAGCGTCATTTGTATCAAACTGCCTGACAGCCAGTCCACCGGCCACACGCTCGTCTTCAACGAGCAGTACCCAATGCGCGTGCCAGATAACACCATCGTTATCGTATGAGGTATCATTGTTTTCATCCCACAACGGTGTATCGTCAAAATCAGGATGAGAAGTTAATGCCAGTGCAAGAATTCCTTCAGCAACAGAAAACCCAACGTCTGTAGACTTTAGACTGGTAGGAAAAACATATCCCATCACTGGGGCTCCATCAAGCTGACCGACTCCCGTGGGAATGGTAGCTCCAGCTTGACCCTCTACTTCGATTTCCCAAACATTTATCCCGAACCGTTTCAGGTTAGTTACCTGCACATTTTTTACCTTGAAATTCTGATCGTCTGATCCAATTTCCGGACTGTCCTCGCAGGCACCGGTAGTGGCCGAGAGAAACAAAAGAAAAATTATTGTTATAAATTTTATCATAGCTTCAATTTTAGAAAGGATTCCTAACTTTATAAACTAAAAAAATATTAAGACTTAAGGTCAGCCAGTGCTGCTCCAAAATTGATGTGAAGTACACTACCCTCTGGTGTAACCAGAGCAGGAACAGACTGTACACCTAACTTTTCAGCCTCAGAGAGTTTCTCCCTTTGATCTCCAAGATGGATGATATCCACCTGTTTCGGATTGATCAGATTCAACAAGTCCTGCTCAGCGCTTACGCATACCGGACATCCTGCATGATAAAAAGTTGACTTTTTCATTTCTCTAAATTTTACGTGTTTGACAAAATCGTCGAAGCAATATTAGTAAGGATTCCTTACTTTATAAAAGAAAATGTTACATTTAATATCAGAGAGTCACTCTAAAATCAATTATCGAGCAAAAGAAGGAGCATAGTTGTATCCAGATTGAGTCAGTTGCCGTTGATTTTGGCCGTCAGCATCCATGATATAGATTTGTTGGTCATTACGCTTGTTGCCACGCTCAAATACGATCTGCTTGCCGTCAGGAGACCACCTGGGACGAATATCCATCAGATTATCATTGGTTAAACGATTGGTCTGAACGGAGTTCAAGTCCATCACGTATATCTCCATATTGCCATCCTGATTGCCATAATATAGGATGACCTTCTTATTTGGAGAAAGCTGAGCCATCAGCTTGTCTCCTTTGCTGTAAGTCAATTGTTTTTTGTCAGCACCATCCGGCTTCATGCTCCATACCTGGTAGGTTCCAGAGACCTGACTTGAATAGTATATCCTTCCATCCGTAGCCCAGCTCGGTAGCGTGTTACTTCCATTGCTGGTTAATTGCTTTACACCTTTTTCTTCCAAATTCATGGTATAGATCTCCGACCCACCGCTGCGACCTGATACAAAAAGGATGGTTTGTCCATCGGGCGACCAGGATGGATTGTATTCCGCCCTGCCTGAATTAGTCAACTGCCGGAATTCATTCTTTTCCATGTCCATCAGCCAGATTTTCCACCACCCCACTCTTTCAGATGTGAATACCAACCTTTTACCATTCGGTGATAGCATAGGACTACTGTCCTTCCTCGGGTTATCTGTGATTTGCGTCAGCTGACCCAAATGATTGAGGCTATAAATATTGTCGTTGTTGTTTACCTGTTTGGTAAAGAGGATTTCATACTCTTGGGCGTAAGTAACAGATGAGTAAATACATAGTGCAAAAAATAGAAGCTTCATTCTACTATAATTTTGGTCTGAACTTATCCAATCTATCCATCAGAGGTTGGCCTCGAACCAAAATCAAGAAATGCCCTACGTCCGGAAAAACTTCCAATCTCGAATCAAGACCCAATTTTTGAAATTTTGCATGAAGCGATCGACTGCTTCTCAACCAGTATCCATCATCCTCTCCTACGAGGAACTGTACTTTCACGTCCTCAAGTTTTTTGTATTCCGAGTCACTTGCTGAAACGCTTGCCGGCATGCCTGTTACACTATGGAAAAGTTCAGGAGCCGCCATTACCAGTTTAAAAATGGGTGAGCTATTGGCGCTGAAACATACCGCGTGAAACCTATCCCCTTCTATACTATGATTGGCTTGCAAATATTTTCGAATCGCTTTTAGTGCATTCACCTGACCTGTGCCCTTATAGGTTTCAGCATCTATCAATATCCAGGAATCATTCGACTTGAAGTTTTTCCAATAATACGAGCCATTCAAATTCTCCAGTTCTGAAGGGCCAACTACTACAGGATAGACTTCGGAAGCATCGTATGATTTGGGCAGGTGCAAAATAAATTTGACAGTCTTGCCAGACTCGGTTTTAGTAGTGATTAGTTTGGACTGTGCCAGGGACACCCAGCTCACCAAAAGCATAAGAAAAGTAATTATTCTTCGTTTCATCTGTTTATATTTTGTCTTTTCTGGCCAGCGGTTCCTCGCCGAGATTGGTCCGCCGAAGCGGTGTATTCCTTACATGCTGGTTTCACGCCACTATTTTACGACTTTCAGCAACCAGAATTAACAGCAATGTGATAGAACGTGAAGTTTGGGATTAATGGATGCCTACTATCTTAGCTGTATGTGAATGTGGTCATCGTGTCTTACTGCTCTACATCCATGAAAGGCTATTCTACTATCATTGATTTTTAACCTTTGTTTGAGATGCGGTTCAATAAACATTTTACCCAAATCAGCATCAGACAATAGTGCTTGAACCAGTTGGCGAGTTCCTTTATTTGAGTACTTCAGGTTTTCATTAATTCGTCCCAAGGTCAAATACTTTGGGTAGTCATATTGGAAATAGCCCTTGGCTTTACAGAGGCTGGTTTGTTGGATTTCCATATCATTTGCCTCTTCAAAAACACCGTAGCCACTCACTGACACCTTATCATTCGTTAGTTCTCCAAGTTCATTTTCATACATCAAGCTGATATCCAGCTTCTTGCCGTCTTTGTGACTTAGATGAGGAAGTAGCGGAAACCCATCCACAAAGGGAAAACTGGCATCTAAATAACCAATTTCAATTCCTGTTCCCTTCAAGGATTTTTCTGCATTCAATAATATATGATTGAGTTCAGGTCGTACGTAATTTCGGTTAAGGAAAACAGTCATGTAGTTGGTAGGACTTATATTTTGGGTAGTCACTATTCGTTCCCTTCCAAATAGTCCGGCAAGTATCGGAACCATCAGATAGGTACCCAGAAAATACAGACCCAACATAACTCCGAATTTGTAGAAGGCTCTTTTGACATTAAGTTTTTCATTGACAATAAGTCCGATGACAAATATGAGACCACCAATTTGAGTGAGAACGGTCAGGAGTATAAATACAACTGTTCCTGCAAGAAGCGTTGTAATTTTTTTTAACCTCACAGGTTACTATTTTGACCCAGTAAAATCACTTGGTTTATTGACCGTGAGTGTCAATAAACCCAATGCAATGTGAATGGAGCCGCTGGCATATTTCTGAATTTTTGGATAAAGTGTGCTTGCCCTGAATTGCTTGACCAATTTGCCAGACAAGAGCACATAGCACATGTCACTGATCAGGGCTATTATGAAGAACAACAAACCCAAAAAGAGTATCTGAGAGGTCGTTCCTCCTCTTTCCGGATTGATAAACTGTGGTAGGAATGCAAAGAAGAAAATAGCCGACTTAGGGCTCAGAATATTTACAATAATTCCTTCATAGAAAATATTAAAGAGCGACTTTTTATCAATCTTTTTCTCCTCTATCACCGGTGTCTTATCAGTCAATTTCTTAATACCCAAATAGATCAAATACAATGCTCCAAGATATTTCAATAAAGAAAAGGCAGTGGCCGAAGCAACCAACAGTGCCGATACACCAACAGCCGCGGCTATGACGTGGACCATAGCGCCAATGCCCACACCAAGAACAGAAGCAATGCCTGCTTTATAACCTTGTTCCATACTTTTCATCATAATGTAGAGCACCGCAGGTCCGGGTACGATAATTAGTATAGTGGCAGCCGTAATAAATAGAAGGATGTTGTCAGGACTTGGTAGTATCATTTGATTTAATTTTTTATCGTATGACTAAAGATAAATATAAGTCAGTGTGATAGATTCATCAATAGAACGCTCTTTTTTTAATAAAGATCATAAATGACACCAATAATCATAAGGTGATACTTCATGCTCATCTGCAATTCTCCATTGCAATTAATTCTTTAACTTTATTCTCGCAGTTTTTTTATTATTAACCCAAAACTCTCAAGACTTGCTGCAAGTCCTGGGAACATACGCTGACATGTCAGAAAATTTAAGTGAATTATCAGGGAGAAAAGGATTAAAAGATAACCTGTTTGATCGATTGGGGAAGTTGGCTGAGCCGACAGGAACACCCAGCTCAGAAGATCTTGATCGGCTTGCTGACGAATTTTTAATAGGCAAAGCAAATACTTATGGTACGGCAACCTTCTATGATTTTCTCAAGCCTGAAAACAAAGGAAAAAAAGTATATGTCTGCAATGGCACAGCCTGTCTCTGCGCGGGAACACAAGAAGGCCTGATTGATAACCTAAAATCTCATTTTAAGGAAGAAGAAATCGGGCATATGACCTGCCTGGGAAGATGCCACGAGAATAATGCTTTTCATTATGACGGAAAAAATTACTCCGGGACCAGTCGGCCCATATCAGATCTTCTCAAAGAATCAGGAACAGGCAATGATGAGTATAATATAAAGGCCGCCGGACAGCAAATACTCACTGCTCCATTCACAACCGTGGACGAATACTACGAGCCCTTCAAAGCGGCGATCAAAAAGAATTCTGTTGTGGTTTTGGAAGAAATAAAAACCTCTTTTGTTCGAGGTCGCGGGGGTGCTGGCTTCCCGATAGGAACTAAGCTTGAATTTTGCCGAAATACCTCCAGCGACACCAAATTCATTATTTGTAATGCCGATGAAGGTGATCCAGGCGCATATTCCGATCGGTATTTGATGGAACACCAACCGCATTCGGTACTTTTCGGCATGTTGATCTCAGGTTATGTCACAGGTGCCAGTCACGGCGTGGTCTATATCAGGGCTGAATATCCCGAATCGGCTATTGTTATTCAAAACGCCATTGACGAATTGCGAACCAAAGGGTTGATTGGTGAAAACATTGAGGGTAGCCGGTTCAATTTCGACTTTAAGGTGATTCGGGCGCAGGGCTCATACATATGTGGTGAGGAAACGGCATTAATTAACTCCATCGAGGGTCAAAGACCTGAGGTCCGGGTACGACCACCCTATCCTGCACAAAAAGGGTTGTTCAATAAGCCTACGGTGGTAAACAACGTAGAAACTTTGGCTGCCATGCACTTTGTAATGGAAAATGGTGGAGCAGCCTGGAAGGCTATTGGAACAGAACAATCATCTGGCACCAAGCTGATATGTCTGGACAGTTTTTTCAACAACCCTGGTCTATACGAGGTGGACATGGGTACCCCGCTTGCGGTCGTGGTAAACGAATTGGGTGGTGGATTTAAAAAACCGGTAAAGGCCATGCAGATCGGGGGCCCGCTGGGCGGTCTTGTTCCGGTATCCAAAATTGAAGACTTAACAATTGACTTTGAATCGTTTGCCACACAGGGGTTCTTATTGGGGCATGCCTCCATTGTTTGTATACCTGACGACTACCCACTGATGAAATTCATTGAACATCTTTTTGATTTTGCTTCTTATGAAAGTTGCGGGAAGTGTTTTCCATGCAGGCTTGGAACAAAGCGAGGACAAGAGTTGGCGACAAAAGCGCTGGTATCCGATTACAAAATTGACCAGGCTCTTTTTGACGATTTGCTTACCACTTTAGAGCAGGGCTCATTGTGCGCACATGGAGGTGGTATTCCACTACCGGTGCGAAATGCATTACAATATTTTGGGGATGAACTGAAGCAGTACTTCAACTAAGGGATAGAGACTATGAAATACGCATACATTAACAACCAGAAATTTGAGATCAAAGAAGGCGAAACCATGCTTTCCTTTCTTAAAAGACATAAAGGAGAAAATGCCGTACCCACCTTATGCGATGCACCTAACCTTGACCCTTTTGGCTCCTGTAGGGTGTGTAGTGTAGATGTGGCGCTTGAAGAAAACGGCAACTCCAAGACTATGGCTTCCTGCCATACACCCGTAGTCGAAGGTCAGTATATTTATCCCGATACACCTTCCATTAAATCGTTAAGAAAAAACATCCTGGAACTGGTACTTACCGACCATCCGCTGGATTGTCTTACCTGTGAAGTAAATGGCAACTGCGAGCTGCAAACTGTGGCTGCACAGGTGGGTATCAGAGAAGTCCGTTACCCTGCCGGTGACAATCACCTGGATAGGGAAAAGGATTTGAGTCATCCCTATATGACCTCGGACATGTCCAAATGTATTAATTGCTATCGATGCGTTCGAGCGTGTGACGAAGTACAAGGCCAAATGGTACTTAGCATGGCGGGAAGAGGGTTTGATTCTATGATTATCAAAGGACAGGACGAAACCTTTATGGAATCAGACTGCGTAAGTTGTGGTGCCTGCTCTCAGGCCTGCCCTACCTCAGCGATCTCGGACGTCTTTCAATCCAAAGCCATTGAGGCCACTGAAAAAACAAGGACCATTTGCACCTACTGTGGTGTAGGGTGTAATCTGGAAGTCTCCACTTCCAGCGGTGAGATTTTAAGCATTCAAGCCCCATATGATGCAGCAGCTAATGGAGGACATACTTGCCTAAAAGGCCGATATGCATTTAAATTTTACAATCACCCTGATCGATTGACCAGTCCGATGATCAAACGAAATGGTGAATTTGAAAAAGTGACCTGGGATGAGGCTTATGACCATATCGTAAGTGAATTCAATAGAATAAAAGCCAGTAACGGCCCAGATGCGATTGCAGGTATATCCTCCGCACGCACACCCAATGAAGAGAATTATCTCATGCAAAAATTCATCAGAGCGGTCGTGGGCACCAACAATATTGACTGTTGCGCACGTGTATGTCATTCGCCTACTGCCCTTGGAATGCAGCGTTCGTTCGGAACTGGTGCAGCTACCAACTCCATTGAAGATTTAGATTTTGCCGAATTTATCCTTGTGATCGGGGCCAATCCAACAGACGCACATCCTGTAACGGGCGCCAAGATCAAACAAAGGATGATGAAAGGGGTTCCAAGTATTGTGATTGATCCAAGAAAGATCGAATTGGCGAAATATGCTACCTATCACCTACAGTTGAAGCCAGGTACTAATGTCGCTCTTTTGAATATGATGCTGTACTATATCATTTCGGAAAGTGTTGAAGATAAAGCTTTCATAGAAACGCGTACTGAAGGATACGACGAAATGAAAGCCGAAATTCTGAAGCTAGACATGGATGAAATGGCTGAGGAGACTGGAGTAGATAAGGATTTAGTAAAAGAAGCGGCATTGGCGTATGCCAGCTCAAAAGCTGCCATGGAGTTTCATGGTTTGGGCGTAACTGAGCATTTGCAAGGCACGTTTACTGTCCAGTTGATTGCTGATCTGGCAATGATTACCGGAAACATAGGTAAAAAGGGTGCAGGAGTAAATCCCTTGCGCGGACAAAACAATGTACAGGGGGCGGCTGATATGGGTGCGCAACCTCACCAGGGTGCAGGCTACCTGGATGTAACTGACCCTGAGGTCAACAGCAGATACAATGCATTCTACAGGGCTGATGTACCTAGTCACATAGGATTCAAGATACCTGAAATGTTTGATGCGGCCATTGCTGGAGATTTGAAGGCGTTATGGATCATTGGTGAGGATGTCGTGCAGACAGACCCTAACACCAACAAAGTAATCGCCGCGATGGAAAACCTGGAATTGCTAGTCGTACAGGAACTCTTTATGACGGAGACCGCCATGAGAGCGACTGTGATCCTGCCTGGTGCTTCTTTCCTTGAAAAAGAAGGAACGTTCACTAATGGAGAGCGTAGAATTCAGCGCGTAAACAGAGTGGTTGAGCCTCTGGAAGGATGTAAACCAGACGGTCAGATCATCGTGGATGTAATGAACAGAATGGGTTATGAGCAGCCTGACTATACCGCAAAAGGCATGCTCGAAGAAATATCGCAGATCGTACCTTTCTTCAAAGGAGTCAAATGGGATGAGCTGGGCGACAACGGTAAGCAATGGCCTGTACTGGAAGATGGTACTGATACCCAAATGCTTCATATTGAAGAATTTAAAAGAGGAAAAGGTAAATTTCAGTACTACGACTATCAGAAGTCTCGCGAGGTTGAAAGAAACGAAAAGGACTTTCCCTACATTATTACGACAAACAGAGAGTTGGAACACTACAATTGTGGAGCTATGACTCGGAGAACCGGAAATGTAGAGATACTCACAGAAGATCTACTTCTCGTTCATCCGGCTGATGCCAAAAAAGAGGGCATCGCTGATGGCGATTTTGTCTGCGTGGAAAGTGCCAGAGGGAAAGTAGATATTAAGGCTGCTGTAACTGAACAAATGAAACCTGGCATATTGAGTTCAACCTTTCATTTTCCGGAAGTCATGTTAAATATCATCACTTCGGATGAGCATTGCTCAGAAGCGATGTGTCCAGAGTATAAGGTGGTGTCTGTTCGTATCCGAAAAAGCAAAGGGAAACATAAACAATTGGCGGAAGCATAATTGGCCGTTAGTTTTTGGCAACTGGCTAATCGCTAATCAACAACACCCACTGCCTGGAGCACAGCTATCCTGCAATTCTGATAGTTTCATTTTAGGCTTGCTGGTTTTAGATCCTGGCTTTTCAGCATATACGGTGATACTGAAGATACCAGTTGTCCCGGATTTGAACTGTGCAAGTCCTTCGGCATCCAGGTATTTAGATAAAATATCGTAAGGGATATCGATAGTCTTTTCTTTTTGGATGACCATGTTATCAAAACCCAAACCCTTGATATACCCTAGATACTCCTCTTTTTGAATGGCTCCAGACACACATCCAGCGTACATTTCAGCGTCGTTTTGCAGTTCGGCCGGCAAATCTCCAATCAATACAATATCTGAAATACTAAAGTGACCACCGGGTTTCAACACTCGATAAATCTCTGAGATTACACGCTCTTTGTTGGGAACCAGGTTAAGGACACAGTTGCTCACCATCACATCAGCAGTATTATCAGCAACTGGCATGTTTTCTATATCTCCATATCTAAACTCTACATTATTGAACCCTAATTTATCAGCATTGATTCTGGCCTTGTCGATCATAGGCTCCGTGAAATCGATACCGATTACTTTTCCTTCGGCTCCCGTTTCGTGTCTTGCAATGAAACAGTCATTTCCGGCTCCTGAACCTAAATCAATCACTACATCTCCTTTTTGAATATTCGCGAACGCCGTAGGCAATCCACATCCCAAAGCCAGATCAGCGTCAGGGTTATATCCTTCAACCTGACTATAATCATCAGTCATGATATTATATACTTCCCCAGACGAAGGTGTCGCTCCACAACAGGAGGACGCGTTGATAGCTGTTTCTTGCGTAGCAATTTTGGCGTATTTGTCTTTTACGATTTGCTTTAATTCTTCAGAAGTATTCATGATTTTTCTATTTATTGTAAAAATACGATAAAGTATTTGAAATGGTTAAGAAAGTTCTGGAATTCCTACAAAAATGACAATTATCATGGTTTGATGAAGTGCTTTGTAGTATGCATCATAAGATATCAGTGAGAAGCTACTAAATGATAAAATATTTGAAGAATATTGCGTTCCACTAGCAAGTTATGAGTTCCAAAAAGAGAAAGAGTTCCAGCAAAGAAAAAGAAGAAAGCACCAGCCCGGTTATCCACCTGTTTCAATGGTCACTTAGGCTGACCATACTTGGCCTTTTATTCTTTATTGGTTTTTTCGGTGCTGTTTATGTAGGTGTATTTGGCCCGGTGCCTACTAATGAAGATTTGCAAAATTTGATCAATGCTCAAGCTTCAGAAGTTTATAGTAAAGATGGTCAGGTTCTAGGAAGGTACTTTCTGGAAAACAGATCGGAAGTTGCTATCGAAGACATTTCTCCAACTATCATTGATGCGCTCATCGCCACTGAAGATTCCAGATTTTATGAACATCGAGGGGTGGATCATCAGAGTATGATTCGTGTGGTCGTAAAATCAATCATTCTGGGACAAAATGCCGGCGGCGGCAGTACCATAAGCCAACAGTTGGCCAAAAATGTATTCGGAAGGCAAGACCATGGTTGGTTGACCATGCCGGCGGTGAAAGCACGCGAAATCATCATAGCCAACAAACTGAATGAGGTATACACCAAAGATGAGATATTGGAATTGTACCTCAATACGGTATCACTTGGTGAAGACACTTATGGTATCAAAACGGCTTGTGAGCGCTTCTTTTCCACCTCTCCAGCTGATATCAAAACTGAGCAGGCGGCCGTGCTTATAGGCATGCTAAAATCACCCACTTCTTACAATCCCAGACTGAACCCTGAAAAATCCAAAAGGCGAAGAAATGTGGTGCTGTCCCAGATGGAAAAGCAAACTTTTTTGACATCAGAGGAAGCCAGTCAATTAAAGGATCTTCCTTTAGAATTAAAATATAGCAGAAATACAAGCGAAGCTTCGTCTGCCCTGCACCTTACGCAGCACCTGCGGCAACAGGTACAAAAGCTGCTCGAAGATCTTTCTAACGAGGAAGGTGATGCGTACAATTTGGAAACAGATGGCTTGAGAATATATACGACTATTGACTCACGTATGCAACAGTATGCACAAGAGGCCGTGGTGGCTCATCTCAATCAGCTGCAAAAAGCCTTTGATTCGGACTTAAAACAGCAGGGCAAGCTTTCTGAAGAGATTGATGCCACTTTGCAATCCGGATTTCTAGTGACCAATCCTCACAATGGGCAGGTGCTGGCCTGGGTGGGTGGACGTGATTACCAAGCTTCACAATACGACCATATCTTATCAGAAAGACAGGTGGGTTCAGTATTCAAACCAATCGTTTATGCCAAAGCTTTGGATGATGGCTACGCACCTTGTGACTTCATCTCGAACCAACAGGTGCAATACACGCAATATGATGACTGGACACCTCAAAATAGTAGCGGAGAATATGATGGTAGTTCTTCATTGCTCGGTGGTCTAACCCATTCCATCAATACGATTAGTGTAAAGCTATTAATGGAATCTGGCATCGAAGATGTAATTGCCTTTGCAGAGCAACTGGGTGCTAAGGACGATTTACCTGAAGTACCTTCTATTGCGTTAGGCGTAGCCAACATGTCCGTAGAAGAAATCAACCGCATATACACGCCATTCGCGAGTGGGGGCTGGCAACATCAGCAGATGATCATTGCCAAGATTGAAGATGCAAATGGAAACGACATATACAGTCATGCACTTGAACAATCTGAGCGAGTACTTTCCGCCCGAGTGGCCCATCAAATTACCAACATGATGCGATCCGTTGCGGATCGGGGGACAGCCAGAAGAATACGTAACTGGTATAGTATACACGACCCAATTGCTGCCAAAACCGGCACCACGCAGAATCATGCTGATGGTTGGTTCGTAGGCTACACGCCGGAATGGCTCGGTGTTGTCTGGGTCGGTGCTGATGACCCTGGCTTGCACTTTAGTTCAATCAAAGATGGTCAGGGTGCCAACATGGCCTTACCGATTTGGGCCAAGTTTCACCTGAAGGTGAAAAATGATTCCCAACTGTCCGAACGACTTAACTCATACTTCTCATTTCCTAATGATCTGGCGGACTGCGAACTCCATCGTGAGGACAACTTCCTGGTAAAGGCTTTCAAGAAGAAAACCAAAAAGGATAGGGGCAGTGGCTTGGAAAATTCGGAAAGCAAGGAAGAATCTGAAAATCAATCAGACACACCTAAGAAGAAGAAAAAGAAGCGGTTTTGGGATATTTTTAAGAAGAAAAAGTGAGAGATAAAGGTAAACCTAGTACAAATGCGTACTAATAGAAAAATGTAAATTCCATGCTGTTTTTATAAACCTTCTCTGTTAATTTTCAATACTAAAATTGATCGAGTATGAATAAAATCGTTTGGTTCTTTGCTCTTTGCTTGCCGTTGAACACCTTAGCACAATCTGAGGTTTTAGTGGACCAAAGAGATGATCAGTCTTACGGTATCGGAGAGGTAAACGGGCAAATATGGATGCTGGAGAACCTAAATTTGGAGACAGATTTATCCAAAAAATTAAGCACCAAAGAAGAAATTCGATACCCTCAGATAAAGGGACGTTGGTATCATATGAATGAACTGGATTCAATTTGCCCTGTGGATTGGCGGCTTCCAACAGCTGATGACTGGATTGGTTACTTTGATCTTCTATCAAAAATGACAGGAGCTGCACCCAAAATTAACTCAAGAAAAGCTGATATTACAATAACTAAATTTTCTAGGCATTTCGATTTGTTCACGGCAGATAATCCTTTGAATATTGTTCCTGCTGGCATTTTTCAAGGATCAGTCTTTATGTATGCACCAGAAAGTGCTGATTATTGGTTACAGAATTTGACCACAGAGAAAAGGGAGCAAAATAATAAAGGTTACAAGCCTGTGAAAATCAGTTACCCGGGTAAATCTCACATACATTTGTTCAACGAATTCACGGTTATTCATTCTCATGATCATCATTTAGAATTGGACGAGATGGAATTACTTAGAAGGTTCTTGATACGCTGCATTAAGGAAGATCAGTAAAAAGACCGAAGTCATTCCCACACGTTTTTATGTCGAATTAGTAAGAAACTTTTTTACTCTTCTCTAGGCAAAGTAAAAACAAATTTGCTTCCCTTATCTACTTCACTTTCCACCCAGATCTTGCCATTGTGCTTCGTTACAAACTCATGGCTCAATTTTAATCCCAAACCCGAACCTCTTTCAGAATTTGTTCCCAAGGTGGTTTCATAGACTTCAGGATCAAATATAGATTTGACTTTCTTCGGATCAATGCCTACTCCACTGTCGGTTATTGACACCTGAACATATTGTTCTACTTCTTCTGCGTTGATGATGATTTCTCCGTTTTCATGCGTGAATTTAACAGCATTGGCCAGCAAATTTCTAACTACAGTAGAAATAAGCATCAGATCATAGAAGGCAGCTAATTCAGAATTAACCTTATTGGTAATGCTAATATTTTTTGCCTTTGCGCTGTCCTTTAACAGATTAATGTTGCTTTCAATCGCGTGATTCAAAGGTTGACTGGAGGCATTTAGAACGATGTTCTGTCGCTGACTATTCGCCCAGGCGAAAAGGTTTTCCAATATATTAAATACGGAGGCACTTTGTGTTCCTAACCGAGCCATGATGGTCATGGTTTCCTGATGGTCATAATTCTTCTGATTTGAAAGAATAAGTTCAATGAATGCCTTGATGTTGCCTACCGGTGCTCTTAAGTCATGCGCCACAATGGAAAAGATATCGTCTTTAGATTTGTTCAAAGCCGTCAGCTTCTTATTCGCCTTTTGTTTTTGAATTAAATTGTACATGATGGCCAGGACCAATAGCAGCACTAATACAAAGCCATAGATAAAGGCATTTCTAACTAATTTTTGTCTTCTAAATGCTTCGGCCTGCAGGACATCTTTCTTTTGCTGCTCGAGTAGTATGGCTTGTTTCTCCTGATCAAATTCGTATTGATACTCCAAGCCAGCAAGTTTTTTGATATTTTCCTCATTAAAGAGACTATCACTGAGTATTTTGAATTGTTTATGAAAAGTATATGCCTTTTTATAGTCCTTTTTTACCTCATATATTTTTGATAAAACAGCGTGGATTTGTTTTTGTCGTTCGAGAATGCTCATTTCATCAGCTAGAGCCAAACCTCGTATACCATATTCTTCTGCTTTGTTAAAGTTTTTCAGTGCATAGTGCACCTCGGCCAAACCTATAAGATTGTCGCATGCTGTACCCTTCAATCCCAAACTTTCGCTCTGGTTTAGCGAGCGGTTATAGTATGTAAGAGCCTCTGTATAGTCTTTTTGTAGTTTTTTGATGTTCCCCAGGTTGTTGAGTCCACTGGGTATCATGGTTTTCAAATTGAGTTCTTCCAGAATGACCATAGACTTTTCAAGGTTATCGAGGGCATCTGAGTAACTGCCAATTCTGATATGCATGTCGGAGATATTGTATAGGCAGACGGCTCGTTTAAACTTAATTCCCAGTTCTTCGAAAATATTCAGTGCCTTTGTGTAATAATCCAGCGCTTCCTTGGGGTTGTACTGTATGGAGTGAAGAGACCCTATATTGGTCAGTATGTTAGCTATTTCCTCTTTGAGTCCAAGTTCTTCCAGTATGCTCAATGATTTGTGTGAGTATTCAAGAGATTTATAAAAGTTATTGAGAAAGAAATAGCAAGTACCCAGACTTCTATAGGTCTGCCCTATGCCTCGTCTATTATTCAGCTCTTCAAATAAGTGCAAAGCTTGCTCGAGATTTAATAATGCAGAATCTCTATCAGGCTCAGATTTTCGCATATAATACTCACCGACCAGTCTAAGGCCTTCAGCTTGTCCTTTCTTGAAGCCAATGGATTCTCCAATTTGCCCAGCCTTTTGCCCGTAAGAGAATGTTTTGTTCAAGTCATATCGATTAGACTTTAAGCCAATTTTATTTAACAAATTAACTTTGAACGTATCTTCGGCAGCATAATCTTTTAAAATTGCCTCCAAACTGTCAAGTTCCGGAGTTTGTGCATTTAAATTATGTAAGGTTGACAGTATAAGTAATATGACAAATATTGATCTAATCATTTCCATAGCTTCAGATTGACAATTACGCTTCAACCTTTTCTAAACCGCTCAAAAGGCATTGCGTTCTAGGTATTAATTGGTGCCAAGGTTAAGATTGGGGTCTTCAAGTCAGGTCAATAGTCCGATCGAATAATTTAAGTATTTATTCTTGAAATATCATAAATCTCTATATATCCGCTGATACAAAGAATAATTGGCACTATTAAACAAATACCCTCTCAAGGAAAAATTACCCCTTAAGTTCATAGAAAAGATTCGAAAAAAAAGTAAGAATACGGATTACAGTCAGCCGTCTTGGCTATCTATACTAAAGCAGAAAGCAGCAATTATCAAAAACAAACCAGCTGCCATTAGAAAAACCCAGGTCCCTAAACTTTGTACAAGTAACCCTCCCATCACCAGACCAAGTATGCTTGCTATACTTCCCATAGAACTACCATATCCTTGAATACTGCCTTGGGAATCGGATGTACCAGCCTTGGACAAGACTGCCATAAAGCTAGGCCACATGACACCGTTGCCGACGGCCATCACCGTAGCTGCGACAAACAATATCATCTCATTTCCTGTCGTCAATATCGCGAAACCAGCACTGAGCACTAAAGATCCATACAGGATCAGACGTTTACTACTTAATCGCTTGGATAGAATTTTCAATCCCGGGCCCTGAACAAAAACCATAACCAAACTAAAATAGGCCAGAAAGATGCCCAACTGGATAGATGACCAACCCAACTGGCTACTTACATACACAGGCCATCCAGCATAGAACAGGCTAAATGCCAAAAAGGTGATGAAATAAATAACATACAGAGACGGGACACCTTCCACTTTGATAATTGATCGCCAACCATCATTAGACTCTTTCTCCATTTCCACCTGCCCTTCAGTATAACATGGTTTATGGGACACTTGAAAGAATTGCCTAAACCCTTTAAAGGAAATACTATTGGTATCCACCACACAGGGATTACTCTCTTTCAGTCTGAAAATGATAATGAAAATGGCCGCCAGAGATATCGCTGAAGCAATAATGATCGGCAGTATCTCTCCCATAATGGTGCTTGCAAGTAATCCAGCTAGGGCCGGACCAACAACAAAGCCCATACTTGATGAAGCACCCATTTTTCCGAAGTTTTCGCTTCTGTCTTCGTCGGTCGAAATATCCGACATATACGCATTGGCCACAGAAATATTGCCACCGGTAAAACCATCCAGCATTCTTGCAACAAAAATGATCAGTAATGGAAGCGTCATTAGATAGCTTCCAGTCCAAGAAGTGGTTTGCTTCCATACTTCTATCGTTGGTAGAAAAAATGCAAGAAGAAATAATGACCATGAAAAAAATGTACCTGCTTGGGAGATAACAAGTACTTTTTTACGTCCTACCCTATCGGAAAGCTTGCCGAGAATGGGTGCTCCGATGAATTGAAAAAATGGATAGGTAGCGCCGAGAAGGCCATAAACAAAACCATTTCCACCAAAATCTGTCACAATAAAGATCAAGATGGGTATGACCACGCTGATTCCCAAAATTCCGATGAAATTGACCAACAGGATGGGAAATATATTTGACTTAAGCATAGGTGTTTTTCACCTAAGATAAATATTCTAATTTAGGCCGCACAATATGGTTGTACGAAATCTATCCTTGTGCTCATTTACAGAAGATTGAGAAAGGGGATCAGGAGCTTGTTATTTCATTGCTTTCTTAATCAGCTTGAGCGCCCAGTCGTAGTGGCTCGAAGTAGCAGAAATCAGATAAGCACCCAATGAAGTACTCCCCGTCCATTTGTATTTCTTTTTCTCAAAGAGTTCTTCATTGGAGTGATTGTTAATAATTTTTTGAATTTCTGCAAAAGAGCCATTTATCATCTTTTTGGCCTCGCTGAGTTCAACCTTTTGATAGTCTTTCCAAATTTTCTTATTCAATTCAGGGGTAGTTTTCCAGGTATACCCTTTGGCTGGCATTTCTGGTATTTTGCCTGAAGAACCCACTTTGTACCAGTTGAGTAGCATGGAATGCCAATGGTGGAGATGAGTCAGTACATCACGAATATTCCTATTAAGTGTCCCTTTTGGAAATTCGGCATCTTGCTCCTCAACAGACATCTGATCTATGAAGCCTATCAACTTGTCAAAGTTCTTATTACTAAGACTGATTAACTCACCTTTTGTTTTTGGTCTTGCCATTTCCTTTTTGTCATTCGGGGTTTCCATAAAAATACAAAACCCAAGCCAGGATTGACTTGGGTTTTATGATGATCTACATCAGTTTTATAAACAACTGATTCATCCAATGATTGTCTTGGAAGACCTGTGGCTTAAAACGGACAAGGCTATCATCTTTTTCACGTACTAATCGTCAGGAAGAGCTTCAAATTCCTTTCTTTTACTTTCAATCCACTGCTGCATAGCATCCGGTTTTTGCATCATTTTTTGTATTTCGTTCATGGCCTCAAGATGTACTTCATCACCTTTCTGAAACATTTCAGTTCCATGTTCTTTGCTTAGTTTAGCCATCTCTTCAAAAGTATTTGCATGAAATTCTTTTTCACAGGCCCCTCCAAGTTGCTTACAAGTCATTGTCTTCATGATTTTATCAATTTATTTGTTGACTATTAGTCCTAAAAATTCTTCCAGGTTATTAAATACTGAAACCCATCCGTTGTAGAAGCCCATTTCCTCCTGTTGCTTACAGTATTCTTCGGTTTCATGTACCACGCTAAAGGTAAAATTGGTTTTATCTCCATTTTCTTTAAAATAGGCTTGAATCTCCACTCCTTCTGTCATGGGCTTGAAATCAGCTGATGAGATGATTTTTTCAAATTCTACAATTACAGCGTACACTCCTTCTGTAATGAACTCCTTACCGTCAGGCATGGTCATTGAAAATTTCCAAACGCCGCCTTCCTTGAAGTTGTGTTCAATTACCTTGGTTTCCATTCCCTTAGGTCCCCACCATTTAGCAATATGCTCAGGTTGCGTCCAGGCCTCCCATACCAATCTGATAGGTGCATTAAAAGTTCTCTCCAGGGTCAGAGTCCTTTTACTTAAATCATTCTTGTCACTCATCTTTTTTATCTTTTGATTGTAATTTGATTAAATAATCTTCGAAAGAATCCAGTCTGTCTTCCCAAAGCTTACGGTACTGCTCTATCCACATAAAAGCGGGAATAAGGTTCGCAGGCTTTATTTGGCAAAGCCGTTCTCTTCCTTGCTTGTCGATAGTTATTATGCCGCATTCTTTCAATATTTTCAAGTGTTTTGAAATGGCGGGTCGACTGACATCAAACTTTTCGGCTACCGTATTTACTGTAAGTGCCTCCTCTGCCAGCATTTCTATAATATCTCTTCTTACGGGGTCGGCAATGGCCTGAAAAACATCTCGTCTCATTATTTTAAGTAACCGTTCAGTTACAAGTATAAACGTAACTAATCGGTTACGCAAATTTTAATGAGAAATTTTTTCACCTATCTACTCGCACTCTAGTTGGTGTAGTATGCAGTAATGAGTCTATGCGTCTAACCTTTGCTCATCAAATCCTTTAAAGATGAGCCAGAATCCAAGGAAAATCTCGTTCAAACCCAAAGGCATCATAATCATCATACCTCCCGCTGACGTCTTGAAAATGTTGGCTGTTATTTCCACGAAGAGCAGAACAACGCCAATGAGACCCCAGACAGAAATGAATCTGGGAATCAATTTGGTTTGAAACAATAAGTAATAAAACATCGAGGTCCCAAAACAGTAGATAAAAAGACTGATATCCTGAGTATTTCCTCTTGCTCTCAACAGTGACTTGGCCAATATGGCCATACTGTCAAGACTGGATGAGTCAGCTTCCTGATAAGTTTTACTCAAGGATAGCAGTGTCAAGAGCATTACACCACCAATTACAAACGTTACCAATTCATTTAACCTTAGACCGACATACCAGAGTGCAATCCGTTCGTTGTACTTTTTTAGTATAGGAAAAAGCAAAACTGCGATTCCAAATACAGATAATCCGCATATTAAGTCCAAAATCATAGCAACAGTAACTGTGACTTCATTGGCTGCCAGTAGCTGGATGAAATTCAGATCATACAAAATGGGGTCTAACATCACGCTATAGCTCACGATGGCCGTGGTGATTTGCAATAGGAATAATACTCCTATGATTCTTACTTTTTTGTTCGTGCTGGTCATTTTATTTGGTTTTTTGAGTTGATATGATGATGCCATTATTTCAGCTAAGGTTGCATCATTAGAAAAGGTCTATTCATCAGCAGCCAAGCTCCAAGTATTGATAATCGGTTTATTTATTTTTCAATTCGATCAAAAGCTCCTTTATATCTCTCAATATCTCCACAACTTCGTTCTGGCCATTCGAGTCAGATAAATTTCCATCCTTTCGATTGGACAACAGTTCGCGTTGAGCAAGAACAGCCTCTTTAAATTCATTGGGGTCTACGATCCCCACCAGTTGCATATCACTTCTCATCGGATGACTTTGGCTCGCTGTCTCGATTTTAAGAATTCTCAAATTGAGCCATTTGAGCAGCGGATTCTCAATAAAGGTCAGGTCCTGAATGTTCTCCAATGGAATAGTCTTCTCCACCTTAAACATCACTCCCTTTTTGAACTGAAGATGATGAGCAGTCAATTGGCAGGATAAACTTTCATAATATCGTCTACTGATGTACTGACCCAAACCAAAAAACCAAATGGGCAGTATGGCAATTCCTATAAAAGAAATGGTTATAAAAAAAGAAACGTACAATAAGGTATATAACTTGATATTGGGGCTGAATTCGGCTTCTCTAATGGTAGCAGATGATTTTGTCATAGTAAGTCTTTTGTCGATTACATCATCTGAAAGATATAAAACATTGTAATGCTATACTACCCCGTGCTCTTTCATATATTTGAATAGTTAATATTACTTGAGTTCCTAGAAAGTCTATTTTTGTATCGATGCTATTTAATCGACTAAATATTGGCAATAAGTTGGCTCTAATTATGATTGGGCTTTCGCTGGTAGTATCAGCATTTTTATCTTATTTGTTTTATGTCCAGTTTGATGCCGCACTTAAAGAAAGAGTCCTGTTACAACTCTCCTCGGTGAAGCAGCTAAAAATTGTGAAAATAAGAAAAGAGCTTAATGAGAGGTATGAGGCTTTCAGCTTAAGATCTAAAAAACCTGATTTGACCCCTCCGTCCGGTTTATTTTTTCATGAAGGAGTGTATGCCACTCAACCTGATTCGCTTCTCGGCTACCCAATTGCCTCCGAGGTAGAAGTCCATGCTGGTCAAATAAGCCTTTTTGATCTGACTCCGCACAACCCTTCTCACGAAATCACTGTAGGCTTCATTTCAATCATCAATGGCGGGTTTTTAATTGCATTGGCTGAAGAGCCTGAGATTCAGGGTATCCTTCTTGAAAGAACTGGTCTTGGCCAAACCGGGGAGTCCTATATTGTGGGCAGTGACTTCAAGCTTAGAACTAAATCCCGATTTTTACGTGACAGCCCCAAAAATGTCAGTGTGAAGTCCGAAGGTGTTACAAGAGCATTTGCAAATCAGCCTGGGGAAGATCTAATTACCGACTACAGAGGCACGCAAGTATTTAGCAGTTATGAAAAAATAGAACTTAATGGTTTGAAATGGGTCATCTTAACGGAAATCAATCATCAGGAAGCTCTTTTCCCATTAGAGGAATTGAAAAACAACCTCATGATCATGTTGCTGATAATCATCATCGCGGTACTTGTAGGGTCCTACTACCTTTCAAAAAAAGTGGTAAGTCCGGTTGTAGAAATGGAACAAAAGCTTATTGACATGTCAAAGGGAATTTTGAATCCTATCTACTCAACCCAGACCCGTCACGATGAAATTGGACACATGTTTGAAGCTTTAAACAAATTGGTAAATGCCTTGAATGAAACTATTGTATTTGCTGGAAAAATCGGTGCGGGAAATTTCAATGCCACTTATCAGCTGCTAAGTGAAAAGGATAAACTAGGTCAGGCGCTGAAGCAAATGAAGGAGAAGCTTCA
This sequence comes from Reichenbachiella sp., assembly GCF_039944555.1. GTDB lineage: Bacteria > Bacteroidota > Bacteroidia > Cytophagales > Cyclobacteriaceae > Reichenbachiella. Next base: position 672,357 of record NZ_JBDUYN010000006.1, read on the forward strand.
AGAGTACCACAAGAATGAAGAGCGCCTACTACTCGAAAATCAACGTTCCATGCTGAATGGGGAAGAAATTGAGCGTTCCAGATTATCCAAAGAAATGCACGACGGACTGGGGCCTATGCTTACCACATTGCGAATGAATATTCAAACAGCAGGGCTCCAAAACACAACAAAAAAGAGCTTACTCAATCATATTGATGAAACTATTAGCGAAGTCAGACGAATGTCGAATAATCTGATGCCAAGTGTACTTGCAGACTTTGGTGCAGGAGAAGCGATTGGCAACCTGGTAGATCAAATTAATGAAAGTTCTGCAATCCAAATTCGCTACAAAAATGATATGCCGAGTGAGGCCAATATTGATGACTCCATACAAATCACACTATATCGGATTGCACAGGAATCTCTCAATAATGCTGTCAAACATTCAAAGGCCAATGAAATTAAGCTGTCAGTTACTGCCTTCGAAAGGCACGTAAGTTTCTTTGTGTCTGACAACGGTATCGGATTTGACCCTGATCAAAGCACGAAGGGAAATGGTCTCCGCAATATGCGTGAACGAGTAAAATTAGCCAACGGTACACTTGACATTGAGAGTCAGCCTACCGGAACTACCTTAGAAATTGAAATTCCAACCGCATGAGTAAAATCAAAATTATTGTAGCTGATGATCATCAATTGTTTCGTGAGGGCATCATAGCACTATTATCCAAAAATAAATCTCTGGATATCATTGGAGAAGCGGCTTCTGTCAGTGAGCTATTCGATCTTATGGACAGGTTTTCACCTCATGTGGTTTTGATCGACATCACGATGCCAGAAACAAATGGCTTGGATGCCATAAAAGTGGCCAGAGACAAATATCCGAATTGTCGATTTGTAGTTCTAACCATGCACGCCGAAGGACAATATGTAGTGAAAGCGGTTCGAAATGGAGCATATGGTTATTTGATCAAAAATGCAGATGAGATTGAGTTAATGGCAGCCATAGATGCAGTAGCCCTTGGCAAAAAGTATTTCAACAATGAAATATCGGAGCTGATGATTGGCAACATGGCCTTAGAAGGAGAGTCCCATAAAAAGTTATCCGATCGAGAGATGGAAGTTCTGGAGTTGGTTTCTGAAGGGCGCACGACTAAAGAAATCGCAGATCAACTATTCGTAAGTGCACGTACTGTAGATACTCATCGAGTAAATATGATGAAAAAACTCAGCGTACAGAATACAGCTGAATTGATAAAAAAAGCCGCACATTTAAAGCTCATTTAGACCTCAGTATTTTTACTGATTTTAGTATACCAGATTATGCAGAGACAGACCTTCGGTGTAAAAAATTAACTTAGTAGCTTGAAATCAGTCATTATATGGCTAATTTGAAGCAAAGTTTTGAAGCATGCATATATTTGACATCATTGCAGTATTAATCTTTTTCTCAGGATTATTTATATTTCTGAACACCTTTTATCTTAAGCTTCCCTCCTCAATTGGGTTGAGCATTTTAGCGCTTATTCTATCGCTATTGGTTTTGGTGTTTGGACGCATGTTTCCGGAATTCCACCTGGCCGAACAGGTAAAGGCCTATGACATGGAAGAGGTACTAGTCAGATTTGTATTGAGTGTCATGTTGTTCGCCGGAGCTCTCAACATCGATTTTGGTAAGTTGGGTGATCAATTAGTACCTGTACTAGTACTAGCCTTTTTCGGCGTACTCATCTCTACCTCTGTTATTGGTACGCTAATCTATTACCTGCTCGATTTTATGAACATTGAGTTGCATTATATCGGCTGTTTGGTTTTCGGGGCCCTGATTTCTTCAACAGACCCCGTTGCCATTACCAAAATGATACAAAGACATAAACTCTCAAGTGAGTTGGAAAACAAGATATCAGGCGAGGCTCTTTTGAACGGCGGTATTGCTATCATTTTGGCTCTTGTACTCGTGAGTCTATATAAAGAAGAAGTCGTTTCCGGTTCGTTGAGCCTTGGTGGCTCAATCTGGGTATTTATCAGAGATTTAGGAGGCGGGCTAATTGCCGGACTCTTTTTTGGCTGGTTAGGCTATAAAGCTTTGAAATACATAGACAATGATGAGGCCCAGGTGGAGGTACTAGTCACCATGGCATTGGTTATGGTTGGATCTTTTGTAGCCCATTACCTCTCTATTTCGTCCATGATGGTTGCCGTAATATCAGGACTGGTAATAAGGAATTCAGAAACTTCGACGGATGGTGAAAGTGCCGTTGGGTACTATGTATTCAAGTTTTGGCAACTAATGGAAGAGTCATTAGCTGCTATGCTGTTCGTATTGATCGGTTTTGAGATGCTTGTGATTCCACTGCGACTCGATTATTTCGCTGCCGGATTTTTTGCCCTCAACATTGTGTTATTTGGCCGATGGCTCAGTGTTTTTCTTCCTATTAAGTTGATGTCTCGTAGTCATGCCTTTGACAATGGCACAATTTCCGTACTCTCCTGGGGTGCATTGCGCGGTGGATTACCTGTAGCAGTTTCTTTATCCCTTTCCGGATTTCATGGCCAGGAGATTATTGTCACGATGACATATGTCGTAGTAGTTTGCTCGGTACTTTACCAAGGCCTTACCCTAGGTAGATTGATGAGATCATATCAAGCCAAACAAGTGCAAAATCAATCGAGTTAAAGATAGAATTGGAAATAGCCCCCTGTTTCTAATTGCCTGCAATCATTTCACATCCAACTGATACTATATAGTCTGCCTTTGGCTAAATCGACAATACCTTAAGTGACAACAGAAATGTTCATTTTAAGTTATTTCACAACAAGTCAATTTATCGAAATATTCAACCGTTTTTATATCTAAAATCAAAATTTTAGTAAACAAAACACGCGCCGTAACAGAACATTCCATCATCTGGATAAGATCATATCATCAGTCGCCAATTTATTACTTGGTAGTCCCTTCAATTGCTTAGAATTTACAATTTGTAAATCATTTATTCACTAACCTATAAATCTATGAGAGGTACTTTATGTATTATGATGGCCATTTTGTTGTCATCAATTATCAACCAGCCAACTTTAATGGCGCAGTCCGAGGGTATCGGCTGCGGGACATCAAAAGCTATGGAAGAGCTCTATCGAACCAGACCAGGTTCAAGAGAAAAAGCTCAAGAATTTAACCGATTCACAGAGGTATTTAATACTTCGCAAGCTGCTCAAAAAACGGCAGCATCCAGCTACACCATTCCTGTGGTATTCCACGTATTTGGTACAGACTTTTTAGGAGATGTAGTTACTCAATCCATCATAGAAGATGCTCTGCAAAAAACCAACGAAGATTTTAATGGCTTGAACAACGACTGGGGTGATGTATCAGCGTTGTTTAGCGGCATAAAGTCTACGCTTGATATTGAATTTAAACTTGCAAAGATTGACCCCAATGGCAATGCAACTACGGGAATTACATTCAACCCTGTACTGTCGGGTTTTGGTAACGGTAGCGGCTATGATGCTCAAATTCAACAATACGCCTGGGATAACTACAAGTACATGAACATTTACATTATGCTCGACTTGTACAACGATGGCACGACCAATAGATCTGGTGTTGCCTGGTATCCGGATGACTGGATGTCTAACAACAATCTGGCACGCGTGGTGTACAATGGGAGATACATTGGCTCGAACACTGATGAGAATTTCAGAAGGGTATTAACCCACGAGTTCGGTCACTATCTAAACCTAGCGCATACTTTTGACAATGATTGTGCAGCTCCAGGTGATAACGTGAGTGACACACCGGCTACCACTTCTAACTCAGGTACTTGCAACTATACGATAGAAAAGTGTACTGGCGCCGGCCCTGCCAACGGAGAAAACTTCATGGATTATTCTGAATGTTATCGGATGTTTACCGCAGGCCAGGTAAGTCGTATGGAAGCAGCACTGAACCATTCGACAAGACAGCCACTCTGGCAAGCTTCCAATTTGGATGCCACAGGCGTGAATGGCATAGGTGCACATCTTCTTTTGTCCACTTCTTCCTATCGAGAAGACCAATCCAACAATGGTCTCGTCAGTGGAAATGCAAGTATAACAACAGCAAATGGAGCATCGTTTGCTACTACGGGAACTTTGACAGAAGGGATCCACTATACTACATCAAACATTCCAAACGGACTAAATGTAAGTATTAATGTAAGCAACAATTCGACAGCCAGTTTTACAATTTCCGGTTCCGCTAGCAACCATGCAGCTTCTAATAGTGCAAACAACTTATCCATAACCTTCCTTAACCCGGCTATTTCGGGAGGCGTAGGTAGTTTGTTTAGCGCCAGCATGACATTTTCTATCGACTTTATAGACCCATACCAAATTGTGTATGAAAACATGGCTGATCAGACTGTAAATGCCACCGACACATGGAAACCTTTTACGATCAGCTTAAACGGAAATAAATACGGGGCCTGGTACGACAATGGAGATCTGAGATTTGAGACCTACCTAAAATCAATGATTTGCGAAGGCACTTCACGTAATTTGACAAGATTGTCAAGTGGTACGCCAATCAGTGCCGCATCCAACTGGGTGGCAGGCGGTGCTTATCCTGACGAACACAATCTCAGAACGAGCAGTTATTCTGTTTGGGATGGTCAAACCGGTTATATCGGATTTCAAGCACCTAATTCCCTGGGATGGAACGTACACGGTTGGTTTAGAGTCTCGGTTTCTGCCAGTGGTAATGAGTATACCGTTTTGGACTATGCTTACAATGAAGATCCCAACGGAACAATCACTGCCGGACAAACAACAGGTAACGCTGGAAACCCACCGGTAGCTGCATTTAGTGCTTCAGCGACTACCATAGACGCGGGACAATCTGTAACATTTTCTGACGAATCCACAAACTCTCCCACTTCATGGAATTGGACATTTACCGGTGGCACACCTTCCACAAGCACGGATCAAAATCCACAAGTCACGTATAACACAGCAGGTACTTATGCTGTAACCTTGGAAGCGACTAATGCGGATGGAAATAACAGCTTGACAAAGTCGAATCACATCACTGTCAACCCAGTCACAGGTCCAAATTATTGTGAGTCATCCGGTAGCAGGGTCCAATATGAATGGATTGCCGGTGTTCAGGTTGGAAGCCTTAATCATACATCAGGTGCACAATTGTATTCTGACTTTACTGCCCAAACGGTTGATTTAGCCAGAGGACAAGGTCATTCAATCACTTTGACTCCGGGCTTTTCGGGCTCTGCTTACAATGAGTACTTCAAAGTATGGATCGACTACAACCAAGATGGGGATTTCGATGACGCTGGTGAATCAGTGTTTGATGCGGGCTCTGCTTCAAATTCTGCAGTCAACGGTACAATTACGCCAGATGCGTCCGTAGCTCTAGGCTCTACACGAATGAGAGTTTCTATGAAATACAACTCTGCACCTAGCCCTTGTGGCAGCATTGGTGATGGAGAAGTGGAAGACTACACAGTCAATATCACAGGAACAACCAACCCACCCGCTGACTATTGCGATGTAACTAACGGTGCACCTAGCGGCCAGTATATTAAGCAAGTGGAAATCGGTCAAATTGATAATTCCACAACTTATGACGCAAGTGGCTACTCTGACTTTACCTCACAAAGCACAACCATATCTAATGGAACTTCGATTACTGTAACTCCTCACAACACCTGGAGTGGTACAAATGCAAAAGCATGGATCGATTGGAATCAGGATGGTGATTTTGATGATGCTAACGAAGAAGTACTGTCAGGTTCCGGTTCGGGCGGCAGCTATTCAGCCAATATTACAGTACCTGGCTCTGCATCCAACGGAACTACCAGATTACGTGTAAGAACTCTTTATGGAGGAACACCAAATCCGTGTGGTACCGAGTATTTCAGCGAAGTAGAAGATTACTCAGTCTCTGTAAATTCCGGATCTGCTGGCCCTGAGCCTGATCAAGTTGTGTCCGGAACGGTCAAAATGTACCCTAATCCTTTCAATGACCATATTAATATTGATTTAAGTTCCTTTACTGAAGATCATATTCAGGTCTCTCTATTCGACCTGACAGGTGCAATAAGGTATCAGGAAATTATAACAAGATCTGACAATCGCTTGCAAATCGGAGCGAGCTTAGAAGGAGGCTTCTACGTTCTACAGATTAAAACTGAGCGATTGCGCGAAGTACATCATATTGTAAAAGTAGATTAATTAGTAATAAACAATAAAGCCGGCAATACCGGCTTTATTGTTTTATCTTATGCGCAGTGCCTTTTAAGGCGCAGTAGCCTTATACATAGTAGTCGTCGGTGCAGGGCTTATCACCTCATAATCACAATTGGAAGTTATAAACGCAGATTCACCCTTCTTCAAAACTACCTTTTTTTGCCCCTCGGTCACCTCTGCCTCACCTTCCAGAACTATTAGAATTTGAGCTGTACTGGCTCTTGACAAGTATCGGTCCGAGGATTTCAAATCAATCTTACTTAGTTCAAAATCGGGCGCGGGACTCTTATATATTCTTTCCAGGCCATCGGGTTGTAGTTCACCATGCATAATGTTTGGATGAGTCTCCTCGAAAATCACATGTTTTAGTAGTTCAGCTACATCAACATGTTTTGGAGTCAGTCCTCCACGAAGCACATTATCCGAATTGGCCATCAGTTCCATATTCTGTCCTTCCAAATAGGCGTGAGGAATCCCAGCATCTTGAAACACAGCCTGTCCGGGCTCAGCGCGGACAATGTTAAAAAAGTATATAGAATAAATTCCTCTATCCAACACCGATCGATCTTCCGCTGAATCGACTGCTTTGGCCGCCCAATAATCGGGGTTGGCCTTATCCAATTGCCCGGCTTTATACAAGGGCAAAATTCGATCAATTAACGGTCGTAATACTTGATTTCGTTCTTCGTCTGACTGCTCCATCACCTTTTTGTAGAGTTCAAAATACCCTCCATTTTCAAAATTTTTAAGCAAATAGCTCAATTCAGGGACTTGGTTCAAAACAGCTTTTAGGTCAACTTCTGGCAAAAAACCATGAAGCAACCAGAATTCACTAAGGGCAACCATAATTTCCGGCTTATGGTTATCATCCTTATAATTTCTATTGGGCGCGTTGAGTGGAATACCCATTTCATTTTCTCTGGCAAAGCCTTTTTCCGCCTCCACTTTTGTGGGATGTACCTGGATGGATAGCATGTCTTTTACATCCAAAACTTTGAAAAGAAATGGTAATCTGCCAAATCTCGCCGCGATAGACTGTCCGAGTGTGCTGTCTATGTTTGTTTCTATGAAATTATCCAGGTTTTGTTCTCCATTTTCTGACTTCAAAACTGAAGGTGCGTTGACATGAGCACCCAGCCAATATTCAGCGTATGGAGGGTTTTCAGCCCTGATGTTCAATAGATTGGGAATGTATGCTTCGCCTCCCCAGGCATAATGCTGCACTTTCCCTTTAAGTGGATATAACTTCGACATTGATTCTTTAAAAAAATTGTGTTGTAAACAATTGAATAATCAACTGAGTCGGATGTTGTTTGGTCTTGCAAGTTAATATGGATCGGGGAAGAATTGACAAAATTAGCGTCATGTTACTCCATCACATCCATTCTTGAGTGTCTCTATTTCTAAAACTAATGCTCTCCGGTTAAGTTTTTATACTTTTTTTTAAATCGTTGACTATTACTTTTATATCAATGGGAGAAAGTAGCCCATCCAGAGATCGATCTCACGGCTCACCGCTTGCATCTAAAGTTTAGGAAGACGGGATAACTGATCGAGTAGCCCCTCCAGGGATCGATCGCACGGCGCACCGTCTGGATCTATCGTTTTAGGAAACTTCATGTTAAAAGTAGCCTCGGCAAGAATCGAACTTGCATCTAAAGTTTAGGAAACTTCTATTCTATCCATTGAACTACGAGGCCATTAGAGTTGATGGCTCAAAACTATTAATTTTATTGCTATCACTCAAGTTTGGATGGAAACTCTACTCATTTGGTGATAAACTCGCCAAGCCGCTCTTCAAAAATGGTTAGTCCTTCACCCATAGCATCAATCTGACCTACTTCTTTCTTGTTCGCCTTGTAAAACTCCTTATAGGCCTTCTTGGACTTCCAATAATCTATGGTGAGAAAATATTGAATCGCATTGGTTTCGTAGAATAATTCGGTCTTAATAAAATCCGGAGACCTAGAAAAGAGTTGTACCCATTCTCCACTGGAGTCATAGATTTTCAGAAACTCTTTGACACCTTCGGGTTTAACTTGATATCGCCAAATGACCTTATACATCAATATACGGTCTCTGCATCATTCAACCATACGCCCCAGGTTCGTCCAAAACCATGTACTTTATTTGTCTGATTTCCTAGACTGTCTACTACATGTTTTCCAGAGTTGTGCCAGTCAAAAATACCGCCATAAAGATTCTTGACATTGGTAAATCCTGCCTGAACCAACTTTTCAGCCACTTTTTCACTCCTATATCCAATAGAGCAATAGACGATGATTTCAGCATTTTTATCAATCTCACTTACCGATTCAATGTCAAAATTGTCATACCCTACAAATTGAGCATTTTCGATCCGACTGACATCAAATTCAGCCTTTGCTCTGGCATCTAACCAAACCCTGTTTTCCTGAGTAATTTGATCAGCTTTTACCTCATCTACAGAATGGCTGATCAACGCATTGATCATCGTATAAAAAGCCTTTTTTTTCATATCCTCTTGTGGGTTTTGAATAGGTAACGAACAAAGTAATACAAAGGCTAAGGCTTTCATATATGAGATTCGATCACAGACTTGAGCTGTTGCTTGGTAGAAGTACCTGAATGTCTCCAGAGAATTTGTCCTTTTTTAAAAAGAATCATCGTAGGAATCGTTCGAATCTGATAAATTTGAGAAGCTTTTTGATTCTTATCAACATCTACTTTAATTACCTGGGCTTTACCATCGAGCTCCCCTTTTAACTCAGACAGTACTGGGGCCATTTGCTGACAAGGACCACACCAGTCAGCATAAAAATCGACCAGCACCGGCTGGTTCGCATTGATCATATCAGAAAATGTTGCCATATGCTTATTAACATGGAAGCAAGTAAAGGAGTTTCATTGTAACTATTAATATTTCTCTAGATTTCTAAAACTCCACCTTAGGAGCATTTTCACTTCCTTCCTGAGCTGCGAATGCTACTTTCTTTTCGAAACCAAACATACCTGCGAACATAGTATTCGGAAACTTACGAACATAGGTATTATACCCTTGCACGCTTTCGTTAAACCTTCTCCGTTCTACGGCAATTCTATTCTCAGTACCCTCAAGCTGAGCCTGTAGTTCCAAAAAGTTCTGATTAGCTTTGAGATCAGGATACTTCTCTACGGTGACCAATAGCCTCGAAAGTGCAGAAGACAATCCACTTTGAGCTTGTTGATATTGTTGAATAGTCTGTGCATTTAAATTGCTAGGGTCAATGGTCATACTGGTGGCTTTAGCTCTCGCCTGAATCACGCCTTCCAATGTTTCCTTTTCGTGAGCAGCATAGCCCTTCACAGTGTTCACCAAATTAGGTATCAAATCCGCTCTGCGCTGATATTGGGTCTCTACATTTGCCCACTGAGCAATCGCACTTTCATCCATGGTCACCATTGTATTGTACATTCCTTTTATAGAACTGTACATCCAGATCACTGCTATGGCGACAACTGCTAATATGATTAAAGTCTTTTTATTCATAATTCTATTGGTTAAAAAACAAATCTAGTACTTTAGCTGGAATGAAAATCAAGAATACTAAAACTCTTTTTGCCCTTATTAGTTTCATTTTTCTGAGCAATCTTACAATGGCTCAGGACTATGTGGCAATTCCAGAACTCAAACAGCGGGTTACTGATTTGTCCGGCACTTTTTCCGATGGCGATCTTGGGTACCTCGAAGATAAATTGGCCCGTTTCGAAGAGAATAAAGGAAGTCAAATTGCAGTGCTTATCTTGCCTTCGACCAAACCCGAAGAAATAGAGCAGTATAGCATTCGTGTAGCTGAAAAATGGAAAATTGGCCGTGGCGGCGTAGATGACGGAGTACTTATGGTTATTGCTATGGAGGATCGGAAAATGAGAATAGATGTCGGTTATGGCCTGGAAGGAGCCATTCCGGATATATATGCCAAGAGAATCATTGAAAACATCATTACACCAGAGTTCAGACATAGTCAATTCGCCACCGGTATCAACAAAGGGTTAGACGCCATCATAGATTTGATCAATGGAGAGGAGCTCCCTGCTGTTACCAAAAAGAATTACAAACCTCAAGGCTCGGGTAAGAATTTTTCTATTGGGTTGATCTTATTTGGGCTGATAGGATTGAGTATAATCAAAAGCCTGATAAAGAAGTCTTCCGTCAAATTCATAGTGGCGGTACTCATCGCACTTTTATTGGCTTGGGCTATGTCCAATATCATTATGGGCTTCTTTTCTTTAATTGTATCTCTTTTTGTCCTATTCAGCAATTCTACTGGCGGACGAGGTGGCGGTGGATACTATGGAGGAGGGTACTACGGTGGTTCAGGAGGTGGATTTTCTGGGGGCGGAGGTTTCGGTGGATTTTCTGGTGGTGGAGGCGGTTTTGGTGGAGGCGGTGCTTCCGGAGACTGGTAGTTTGTTGAATGTTTAATTCAACAATGACAAAGAATTAATGATTTTTAATAGCCAACAGTTAGAGGCTAATGATTGAAACAAATGAAACCGACATGTGAAATCATTCAACTCGCAAAAGAATGATAATCTCATGGAGGTTCCATGTGACCAATAGGTGTCAAATTACAAACACATGAAAAAGAAATTCGAATTTTCCGAAGCCGATAAGCAACTAGTCAAAGAAGCCGTTCGAGAGTTAGAACAAAAAACTGCGGGCGAAATGGTTGTCTATTTTGCTCGTAGCAGCGATAGCTATCTCATGGCCTGCTGGAAGTTAGCTGGTGTGTTTTTGACACTCTATCTTTCCTTGATCGCCGTACTTTCCTATCTATGGCTTTTACCCGCATCTGCTAGTGTACTATCCATTTGCTTATTGGGTATTGTCACATTCTTAGTAGGTTTTGCCATTCCCTACTTTCTCCATTCCCTTCGTGTGTCTTTCACACCCAATGAGGTCGTAGGTCATCGTGTACTTACCAAGGCCAGGGATATTTTTCTTCAGGAACAGGTTTTCGATACCGGTGATCGGATCGGCATTCTGATTTACATCAGCGAGTTGGAACATCAGGTGCAGGTCCTGGGTGATTCAGGCATCAATGCAAAAATTCAACAAAATGACTGGAACGAAATACTTGGCCTGGTGATCGAGGGTATAAAAACCAACCAACCGGCACAAGGCATAGCCAACGCCATCAAAAAATGTGAAGCTCTGCTATTGGATAACGGCTTTACCAATGTGGTCAAACCAGATAATGAGCTATCTGATGACATGAGGATTGAAGACTAGCACGCCAACAACTATCTATGAATTAAGAGCCATGACTGATTATTGCTGTCATGGCTCTTAGATTTACATCATTTCAGAATATTTTCAATTTCCTGAAGCTCCGAATCACTAAATTCAATATTGTCAATGCTTGCCAGATTTTGCTGCAACTGGTCTACACTACTGGCTCCGATCAGCACAGAGGTTACTACATCGCGTCTCAATAACCACGCAATAGCCAATTGAGAAATAGTCTGCTCTCTCGTTTCAGCTATTTTTTGTAAAGCCAATACTTTATTGATTTTTTCCTCCGTGACCTGATCTGATTTTAGAAATCCAGACTCTTTAGCCGCTCTTGAGTTTTCCGGTATTCCTTTCAGGTATTTGTCCGTCAATAGCCCCTGAGCCAAAGGAGAAAACACGATACTTCCAACCCCATGATTTTCCAATGTATCCAATAAGCCGTCTTCTACCCATCTATCAAACATAGAATAGCGAGGCTGATGTATAATGAATGGTGTTCTTAATTCCTTAAATATTTTGGTAATCTCCTCAGTCTGTTCTGGCTGGTAATTTGATACTCCTACATACAGGGCCTTACCCTGTTTTACGGCATGATCCAGAGCCAAGGCTGACTCCTCAACGGGTGTATTCGGGTCAGGTCTATGATGATAAAAAATATCTACATAGTCCAATCCCATTCGCTTCAGCGATTGGTCCAAGCTTGAAAGAATGTATTTTCTACTACCCCACTCCCCATATGGACCATCCCACATAAGATATCCGGCTTTGGTAGAAATAATCAACTCATCGCGAAAAGGCCTCAGGTCTTGCTCTATCATCTTACCAAAATTCTCTTCAGCTGAGCCCGGAGGTGGTCCATAATTGTTGGCTAGGTCAAAGTGTGTGATGCCTTGATCAAATGCATGTCTGACCATACGTCTACCATTTTCATAAAGGTCGACATGGCCAAAATTATGCCAAAGACCAAGGGATATTGCGGGAAGTAATAGTCCCGATTTTCCGCATCTGCGGTATTTCATTTTTTCGTATCTGTCGGATGCTGGTTTATAAGACATAGTTTCTGATTTAGTTTTTTAGCTGTTTCAATTCATAAAATTCGGGCAATAAATCTCCTACCTCAAACGATTAATGGCGATTTAATTCGCCTCGATCGCAATTGAGATTCATTGAAATTACTACGAGTTTTGGGGGGAACTGAGAAAAATCTCAATTATGAGGGTAAATTTAGGCCTTTCGGATAATAATAAAAAAGCAATTCAGCAGGACATTTGTTTATTTCTGCCCAGTTATTTATTTCAAGCTTGATTCCAGCCACGCCGCAAGTAGGAATATTTAAAATATTAGAACCTGTCAACTCATTGACATAATCTGTAATACCTGGATTATGAACAAAAAGCATGGCGGATTGATAGTTGCCATCTACATGTTTGAGGATATTGGCCATATCTTCCTCATAACCATGGAATAAGTCCTCCTCCAGTTTCAAATCAGCATCCGTTTTACCAAACACTTGCAAAAAACTCGCTGCAGTATCCTTTGTTCTACGAGACGGGCTACATATAAAAGTGTCTGGACAAGTTATTTTTTCAGACAAGAATTCTGCCATTCGCGGTGCATCACGTTCCCCCCTTTTATTTAAGGGGCGATCTCTATCGCTTAATGAAGCGTCTTTCCAACTAGATTTTGCATGGCGGACTAAATAGAGGGCTTTCATCCGTTAATAATTTTTATTGGTCACATGGAACCGCCATGACATGATCATAACGGTTTTATACGTTGGTTTCATTTCCTTCTCCCTTCAAAGTATTTAGAAATCTCAGGAAGAGTCATGGCATTCAGGCACATGTCCTTTGTCAATCCTCCCTTTCGTCCAGCTAGCAGTCCGTAATACATATCCTTATAACCTTCCATCTTATGCGCATCTGGGTTGATACTAAGCATCACACCTTTTTCCAACGCATAATGCACCCATCTCCAATCGATATCCAGGCGATAGGGGCTGGCATTGATCTCGATGACCACTCCTCTTTCAGCACAAGCGTCAATAACGGCCTTATGGTCTACCGGATAGCCTTCTCGTTCTAAAATCAGTCGCCCTGTCATGTGTCCTAAAATAGTAGTATATGGATTGTGAATAGCAGCCAATAAGCGGTTGGTAGCCTTTGTAATATCCATAGTAAGACCGGAATGCACAGACGCTACAATGAAATCAAAGCTGGCCAATATATCATCTGTATAGTCGAGCGAGCCGTCATTGAGAATATCTGATTCAATTCCTGAAAAAATCTTGAAAGGAGCTAATTCTTCATTTAGTTTTTTGATTTCTTCTTGTTGTTCCTTGACCCTAAAATCTTGTAATCCACTGGCATAAACTGCTGTCTGACTGTGATCCGAGATGCCAAGGTATTCATAGCCCAAATCTCGACAGTGCTCAGCCATTTGTCGAAGTGTATGCCTTCCGTCGCTGTATGTGGAGTGATTATGAAGAATCCCTTTGAGATCATTCATCTCAATAAGGTTCGGGAGTTTGTTTTGTTTGGCAAGCTCCACCTCAAATTCTCCCTCTCTCAATTCTGGAACCACCGGAGCTAAACCTGCTGCTTCATATATTGCTTGTTCCGAAGGATACACCTTTTCAACAATTGTGGTTTTTAATGTCCGCTCTCCTTCTATGGTTGCATTCAAATGTCTGGGATGCGCTGTGGTCTCAACTAAAGTATTGTAAAAATGATCTGTAGCACAGAATCGTATTTTAACAGGAATGGGACATTTTTCATAATACCCATACCAACTAAATGGTCCAGACATCAGCTCGTTTTCTTCCAATTTGTCATTTTGATTAATTGCTTTACGAGTCGACTCAAAATCATCGGAAGCTACCAAAAAATCCATCTGGTTTACCGTCTCCATTCTACGTCTCAAATCACCGGTCTCTGAAAATAATGCAACCGCCGCGTGATTCTCGAAAAACGACAGGAGATCTTTCATGACTGGTTCCACATTCGCATACCTTTCATATCCTCTGCATGAAATAGTAAACTCCACAGCGTTCATCAAGGTCTCTTGAGATTTTTCGGCAAAGCCCTTAAGTTTAGCCACCTTACCCTGCTGACAAAACCTTAATAAATCGTCGAGTGATTCTACACCACCTTCCTTCCAAAGCACTGCAATTTTCTTCGGACCAAAGCCCGAGATTTTAAACATCTCTACCACACCTTCTGGTGTATTCGTAAGTAATTGGTCCATGCCGTCAAAAGAACCTCTTTCCAGCAACTGCACGATATTGGCCGCCATACCCTTACCAATCCCTTCTATTTGAGGTATTTCATCTGTAGTCAGGCCATGGAGTTCCTTGTCCAGATCACTGATTGTATCTGCAGCGGTCTGATAGCCACGGATTTTAAAAGGGTTTTCACCATGGAGCTCCATGAGTTTAGAGGCTAATTTGAGCTTGGTTTTTATTTCTGCGTTGGTCACTGCGGTAGTTATTTAGAATCGAATTATAAACTTACAAATTGCTTTAGAAATAAATACCAATTTACGGTTTATAAGTTATCATTGCGTCGTATCAAAGCTCAAAAAACGGTTGGGAGTAGTCATCAAACAGAGTAGCATTTCTGCCTTTTTCACTTATTTGGGTGCGGCTATCGGTTTCGTTAACACCATCATCCTATACCCCTCGTTTATGACTACTGAGCAAATTGGTCTACTGCGGGTTATTCCATCCTCGGCCTTTTTGATCATGTCATTTGCCCAATTGGGTATTGGTCAAGCCCTTCTTAAGTTTGCCCCTGAGCTTAAGAAAAAACCAGAGGGGCTTACACAACTGATTACCTTCTGTGTGCTCGTCGTCCTTTTCGGATTTCTACTCACTTGTGGAGTATTGTATGCATTCAAGGCACCTATTACTGCTTATTTCAGCGCTAAATCTGCACTTTTATCAGAATATTTTTTAGTCGTAGTTGTACTGATTTTTTTTCTTTCGCTTCATAGCTTACTTGAAGCCTACAGTCGCTTGTTTTTAAAAATAATTATCCAAAATATTATTAAAGAGATCCTTCTAAGGATTATGTTGACCATCGGGGTTTCTCTTTACTATTTGCAATTCATCTCCTTCCACCAGCTGGCCTATGGGCTAATTATTATCTACGGGCTGATGCTACTCTCTCTGATTGGCTACATTCTATGGATGGGTGAATTGAAATTCTCACTCAAGCTAAACCTCATCGACAAGTCTTTAATCAGGAGAATAGGTGTTTATTCGCTTTTCGTTATGATCGGAGCGGGTAGTACCAATATTATTCTGAATATAGATCAGATCATGATTTCATCAACACTTGGACTCAGCGCTAATGGTATATATTCAACAGTTTTCTATTTCGCTGTCATGATCGAGCTTTCCCGACGAGTGATTGCACAAATCACTACACCACTTGTTTCGGACCTATTGGAAAATCAAGATTTCGTCGCAATAGAGAAAATCTACAAACAAACCTCAATCAATCAAATGGTCGTTGGGGGACTGTTTTTTATAGGTCTCGTGTGTAATCTGGACAACTTATTTGCCCTTATGTCCAATGGTTCAGAATTTGCTACGGGTCGTTATGTGGTGTACTTTATAGGGTTATCTAAGGTCATGGACATGGCATTTGCCAACAGCAGTCAAATCATTTCTATGTCTGAATACTACAAGTTTAATGTAGTAACAATCGCACTACTGACGGTATTGATGATTGTGCTCAACTTAGTTTTAATACCAGCCTATGGGATTTCAGGTGCGGCATTCGCCTCACTTTCAGCACTTTTCATATTCGGTATGACCAAGATGATTTTTATTAAATATAAATTCGGTTTCATCCCTTTTTCCCGAGAAAACGGAATACTACTACTTATTGGAATTGTTGTTTTGCTTGTAGGTTTGGCTTTACCTCGTCTTGAGCACGTTCTGGTTGATCTTGTAGTGAGATCTGTTGTGATCGGCATTGTCTATTGTGGAGCTGTTTTATTCTTTAATGTTTCAGCCGAAATCAACGGCGGAATAAAACATTTTTTAAAAAAGGCATCTACTGATTAACTTGATTGATTGATTGATTGAGGTAATTAATATTTGCTCCGAGCATAAGTTTTTTAGACATTATACGTTTCATCCTTATGAAAAAAATAGCCCAACTTTTTACCCTAAGCTTTCTGTTCCTATTTTTAGCCTTCTGCAGCGAAGACAGCGACACCAATCCAAGTGATGATTCTGGTGACAATTCTGATGATGAAGTAACAAGTGAATTTTCAGACAATTTTGAAGGAGACGGCGAACTCATTGACTACGTCACTAACAATGCTTCTGCCCTACCAGATGTGACGAGAAAGAATGGACGTTATCATGCCAACCTTACAAGTAACGAAAACAATATCACACTTCACTTCCATGAAGATCAGGGGAGGTTGGATGCCAAAAAACTGAAATTTCCCTTTGAGTTCATTGCTCGAAACATAGGCATAGGCACTCAGGATGACTCCCAAACTGCTCCAACCGGCGACAACAATCCTTACAATTTTTGCGGGGTTCAGGTTCATGTGCTAGACCTGACCGCTCCAAGTTCCAGCCATGTGGTTATAGGTCATAGAGGCTCTACTCGATTCACCATTGAAGGTAAAAATACTAACGAAGGTAGCTCTAGCGTCAATGATATAGGCGCCAATACAGTTCCCGATGGAAGAGCAGATATTAGAATAGTTGGAAATGAAGATCGCTCCATCACTGTCTATTGGCAAGTGCCTAATACATCCTCAAACAGCGATAATTGGACCTTATACAACGGCACAGGAGAATTGCCAGGAGAAGCTCCGACTTATGCTGACGAGGTGTACGTAGGTCTTATCACCTATGCTTTTGAGCTAACGGGAGTTCCATTTGTAGGAACGTGTGATGGAATTGAAATCAAATAATTCCTAAAGACGCACTGGGCGTGTTTGACTGAAGCCTTTTTGAATTAAACCTTTGCTGTCACTTGCTTCTTTTTTCGTATGGCCAGCACATTTCCAATCATGATCAGTACTATCCCTACCGCTGCGTATGGAGTCATTTGATAATTTTCAAAAACCAATGATATCCCAATTGCTATGACCGGAATAACAACCAGCGCATAGGCCGCCTTATCCGCCCCTACCCGACTAATAAGTGTGAGATAAGTTCCAAATGCAATGATAGAACCAAAAATAGTGAGGTAAAGTAAAGAAATAATATAGCCTGCTGACGGATCAAAACTAAAAGGTCGGCCAAGTACCAGTGCCAGAATAAACATCCATATTCCACCATAGAGCATTCCAAAAGCATTGGCCTGAATGACCGGAATTTGATTAGCTGAGTTTCTAGCCGAAGTAATATTGCCCAATGACGCTATCACTACTGATAATACTGTAATAATCGTTCCCTGAATTGTTTGTTTGGTAAAGCTAAGCCCCATAAACTCATTGCTGAATATCAGGATAGTACCGGACAAGCCAAAAAGGGCCGCAATAATCACCTGCTTGTTAATGGCTCGTTTCAGAAAAATAGCACCAAAAGCAGAATTAAGAAAAACTAGTGTAGAATAGGCTACAGCAATAAGTCCGCTGGCAAGATAAACTTCTGCCTCATAGACCAACCAATAGTTAACTCCAAAAAGTAACAACCCTTGTAAGGCCATAAATCCATGATCGCCTAGAGAAAATTTCATTTTCTTTTTGGCCAGAACACAAAAGGAAAGCATCAGCACACCTGCCAATAAATATCGATACACGACCGAAACCAACGGATCCACTATCCCCAACTGAAATTTGATAGTAAACCAGGTAGATCCCCAGATCAAAGCAGGAATGACAAACAACCAAAGATTTTTATTCATTGTCAATGTTCCACATTTAACGCAAGCTAAACAATACTAGTTGATGAATAGTGTTAATCAGGCAGATGAGAAAATGTAATACATGGATTGGTAAGTAACAAACCAGCTTGCTCCTATGCGTACGATGTTATATATTTAGTGAGGGGTCGACCTAACCTGACAAGCCAGCTAGATAAATGAACTACCACGAACAGATACTAAACAGCTACGATACGCTTATTGCATTTTCGCTCGACACCGAATACCGTGTATTAACCGTAAATCGAAGTGGTAACAATCTCCTCAAAAACATGTATGGCAAAGAGATTCAGAAAGGTGAGTGTATCTTAGACTTCTTTGCCAAGGGCCAATCCAGATCATTGGCTAAAGAGCATTTCGATAGAGCGTTGGCCGGAGATAGTTTCACCGTAATCAGGCCCTTCGGCGATGGGGACTCAATGAGATACTACAACATAATGTACGCCCCATTGAAGGATGGCAAAAAAACATTTGGATTTTCAGCATTGGTATCTGACATCACCGAGCGCCAAAAACATGAAGAAGAACGGCATCAGGCAAACGAAATGTACAAAAGGCTTTTTTATACTTCAACGGATGCCATTATGACTTTGGAGCCACCTTCTTGGAAATTCACCACTGGTAATCATACCATACTGGACATGTTCAAAGTAAAAGATATGGCAGAATGGACGAGCATTGGCCCTTGGGAAGTCTCCCCGGAAGTACAGCCGAACGGAGAGCTTTCTTCAGTAAAGGCAAAGCGCATGATTCAAACTGCCATGATCAATGGTTCTCACTTTTTTGAATGGACTCATAAACGCATGACCGGCGAATGTTTTCCAGCCACAGTACTGCTCACGAGAGTAGATTTTAGTGAAAGACAGTTCTTGCAAGCAACGGTTCGCGACGTTACGAAGGAAAAAGAAGCGGAAAATGAGCTGAATGCACAAGCGGAATTACAAGATATTTTAATGAAGATTTCTTCCAGATATATCAATACCCCCCTCTCAGACGTTGACCAAGTTATTTATAACTCTCTAATGGAAATTGGAAAGTTTGTTCAAGCCGACCGATCCTACCTTTTTGATTTTGATTATGTCAACCGAACCGTGAGCAACACCTTCGAATGGTGTGCAGATGGAGTAAAGCCGGCCATTGATGAATCTCAAGAAATGTCTATGATCGAGTTTAATGATTTACTTGAACCTCATTTCATAGGGGATTTTCTATACATCTCAGATACTCAGCTTTTGCCAGAAGGGCACTCAAAATCAATGTTACAACATCAAGGTGTCAAGAGCCTTATCTCTGTACCGCTCATGCATGATAAAATCTGCAGGGGACTTGTAGGATTCGATTCGGTTGATAAGAAACGCGCTTACACAAGTAAGGAAATTGCCATATTAAGATTGTTTTCAGACATGCTTGTGAATATTCAGCTCAGAACCGAAAAACAAAAAGAGCTGGAAAAATTACTTATTACAACCAGGGATCAAAACAAAAGACTCAAGGAATTTTCTTACATCACCTCTCATAACATGCGCGCCTCTGTCGCAAATATGATTGGTCTTTCACGAATGATAAATGTTACCCCAGGCAGCGAGGATTACTTGGATATGTTGAAAGTAACTACCCAGAAATTGGACAATTCAATTACCAACATCAATGAATTGATCAATTTTGAAAATGGGTCTGATGTACTTGAAAAGGTGGATTGCAGTCTTTCAGAGGCCGTTCAACGTGTAATTAAACTCACCAATCAGATCATTAAGCACAAAGAAGTACATCTAAATATTGATATTGAAGAATCCTATACAATCAAAGCATTCCCAGCTTATTTGGACAGCATTTTCCATAATTTGATAACTAATGCGCTCAAATACGGCATTACTAGCACTTCCAAAAAGATTGACATTTATGCCAATCGAGAAAAATCCGGCACTTCGGTCTTCATCCAAGATCAAGGCCTAGGCATAGACTTAAGTAAGTATCGTGAGAAAATGTTTCAACTTGGAACGCGACTTCATGATAACTCTGATGGTCAGGGACTAGGTCTGTTTATGACCAAAAGGCACTTGGAAGCTATGGGAGGATACATTGAGGTCGACAGCCAAACCAATATAGGTACTACATTCAAACTTCATTTCCAGGATTAGCATATGCACCCAGATTTAGCTTCATTTTTTCTAACCAAAGAAGAACCTGCCAAAAGCTGCCTATACGCTTTACGGGAAATCGTACTTCATTTCGATCCTAATATCAAGGAAACAAAAAAATACGGCATGCCCTGTTATCTCTATGGAGAAAAAGCATTCTGTTACATTTGGACAGATAAGAAATCAGGTCACCCATACCTGTTAATAGTGGAAGGAGGAAAAATTGACCATCCTTCACTAGTTCAGGGAGATAGAGCTAGAATGAAGACCTTGACGATAGATCCAAATGAGGACATTGACATGAGTACCATAAATGAAGTCCTCGTCCTTGCAAAATCATTTTACGATAAGTAGCTGTCAAAAAAACTGGTCGGGTTGAAGCTGTTCATCAACATTAAGAAAAAGATCGATATCGTACACTTGATAATTTAAAAGTAGGTTAATAATTGCCTAATACGTCATTTGTAGTTTTAGCACAATTATTGCGGTTGTGCAATAAACCAAAAAAATCAGATGAATAAATCGATTGCAACCCTCTATGTAATACTATTGACGGCAGTAAGCTCCTTGGCACAAACTCATCAACCTACGTTGGAAGACTGCAAATTGATGTTTCAGGATTACTATTACCTTAAAGATTGGGAAAAGGCCAAGACCAATTTGGAGTTCATTATCCAAAACAGTCCCAATGAAGAAGAAAAGTATTACATCAAAGGTGTAAAGGTCTACGAAAAACTCATTAAGTCGACAAAGGACAAAGAGCAAATAAAGGAATATCAACAAAAAGCGCTGGACTTATATCAGCAACGTTTTACTATTTATGGAAAAACTGACCAAATCCAAAATCAGTTCCTTTCCTCTATCTATCGCTATTGGATTAACCAGCCGGTCAGGTACGACAGTTTGAATGCTCTCTTTCAGGAAAGATTCGACGAAAATCTAAGTGCAGTTTCTCAATCGAATATGCTGGCTTATTTTGATCTCATGAGAAGAGCTAAAAAATATAAGCAAACTGTTGATGAAGCCAGTGTATTGGCGAACTATGATAATATTTCAAGGGAATTGAGGGCCCAAGGCGATGAAAAAGGCTACGTGGATAAAATAGATAAGATGCTGCTTGAAGCTGTAGCGCTAAACTGTGACAAAATAGGAGAAATATATGGCCAAAGAGTGACTGAACTTGATGATGCCAAACGTTATTTGAATATGGTCTTTAAAATGGACTGCGAGGTCAATGAAAAGGCAGAACAAGCGTTGGCTGTGGTTCTTCAAAATGAACCGGAATACAAACTAGCGATGTATGCCGCAAAAAAATCTATTATTGACAAGCGCTTAAGAGATGCTCAAAAATATTTGGGAATTGCGCTTCAACAGGCTCAAGATCCAAGTGAGGAAAGCGATGCATATCTGGAATTGGCAAAAACCATGACGCTGGAGCAAAAGAAGCAGGAAGCACATAAATATGCTAAACTCGCTATATCAAAAAGTAGTAATAAAGAAGCTTACAAGCTCATCGGTAATTTGTACATGTCGAGCTTCACTGAATGCATCGGTGAAAAAGATATTGTGGCCAGAAGAGCTGTATTCATTGCCGCCTACGACAAATTTAAAATGGCCAACGATACGAAAGGAATGGCCACTGCAGCTGCTCAGTTTCCTTCTATGGAAGAAATACATTCCAATCTCTACGAGCTGGGTCAGCCTATGGTGGTTGATTGCTGGTTTAAGGAAGAAGTAATTCTGGCAAAACGAGTTGCAACAGAATAAAAAAAATCCCGGCGGCTATGCCGTCGGGATTCAAACCACCTCAACTAACAATCAATTAGCCAACATAATTGGCAAATTCTTTTTCTATGGCTTTTGGACTTGATTCATAACCAGTACCGAGTTGCTCAGACATAGCATCAGGGTAAATATCTTCACTACCTGCTATCAATCCATCCACCACAGCTTTAGCTACATTCTCGGGTGTATCCTTTCCCATCTCCATGCCCTTGGTCATATCCGTATCAATGGCTCCGGGATAAACACCCGATACCAACACATTGGTTTGTGCAAGCTCTGCTCTATAACCCTGTGTCATACTATGAACTGCCGCTTTGGTAACTGAATACGTACCAATAACTGGCATATTGGCAAGACCAGCCAAAGAAGATACATTTACTATTGCTGCCGAGTCCTTTGACCTCAGCACATCAATAAAAGTGTTGGTCACATTCAACAAACCATACACATTAACAGAAAGGTCATTGACTAGATTTTCGGCTGCGTCTTCAGCCAACAACCCTCCGGCGCTCAGTATGCCGGCGTTATTGATTAATATTTCAACATCATTCGCCACTTTTACAGCTTCAGCTACCGAACTAGTATCAGTTACGTCCAATTTCAATGGCACCAATCGGTCACCATATTTTTCCTTTAGCACGGTAAGAGTATCTGGATTTCTTGCTCCTGCATACACTTTACTTGCTCCCCTTTCTAGTAGCTCCACAACGATTGCTTTCCCAATACCTCTATTGCCGCCGCTTACCAGCGCCACTCTTCCTTCCGGATTAATTTTTACCTCTGACATGTTTATTAAATATTTTAGTTTTTTAAAAGTTGTAAAGCAGGAAACGGGAATCGGAATAAAGTAGCTATAAATATTTATTGTAATTTTGCATAAGTGATATTGAAATATTTATACCATGATAAATCTTGAATGGCTACGCACATTTCGTGCTGTATATAAGACCAAATCCCTCAGTAAGGCCGCCGAAATGCTCATGGTGAGCCAGCCGACGGTAAGTCAACAAATTTCAGCTTTGGAGTCCCGAATGGGTAAAAAACTATTTGAACGAAAGTCCAAAGGAGTAATTGAAACTGATGTTGGCCGAATGCTCAACACCATGGTATCTGGCTCCATAGAAATGCTCGAAGATGTTGAACACAAAATCATCAAGACTGATTCTGATCTTAAGAACATCCTAACTATTGGGGTGTCTCCTCACATGTACAAAACCTCTTTGTGTCCGAGAGTTCTCGACCTCGGTGAGTACGTCCATATCAAATTTGAAAAAAAGCAAGATCTCATCCGTGATGTTGAAGAAGGGAATTTGCTCTATGCGCTGATTCCGGGAGAGCATGATGCTTTCGATACCCATAGTTATCCTCTCACTCCTCAAAAATTGGTCTTGGTTGGGACTCCTGACATTGATTTCTCAGAACTTATAAAAGCATATAAAAGGAACACTAATGAAGCCCAGGACTGGTTAGCTAAGCACAAATGGTACGCTCATGACAACAACTCCAATTTTATCAAAATTTACTGGCTCAACGTTTTCGAAAAAAAGAGACCGGCTATCGTACCCAATTACATCATACCAAATGAATATGAAGTACTGTATCAGCAAACCCTGGGCTCCGGACTATCTGTTGCGTTCGATACTAATGTTCAGCCCTTTGTCGATAATGGGACACTCAAAGTATGCCAGTTAAAAGAGATAAACCATCGTGGCCTTTCGCTGATTGCCAACAAGAAAAAAGCAAAGCCTGAAATGACCGATAAAATACTGAGCCTTTTAAGACGCAAAAAGGGCTGACAAAACTTAATTCAGAATCCTCAAAAAGAATTAGTACAACTCGATTTTATACTTTCATTTTTATCAATGATCAGAAAATGATCTAACTTCGCGGATTAAACAGCAGACAAGCATGGTTATCTATAAGAAGTTCGCTTTTGATTCGGCTCACTTCCTTCCTCATGTACCGGAAGGTCATAAGTGCAAAAACATGCACGGCCACACCTATAATCTCACCGTTTTTTTAGAAGGTGATTTGGATACAGAACTTCAGTGGGTGATGGATTTCAAGGAGCTAAAAGATGTGGTAAAGCCGGTGATCGAACGAATAGACCATCAACTACTCAATGATATTGAAGGGCTTGAAAACCCAACTGCCGAAAGAATAGTCGTATGGATTTGGGAACAAATACAACCAAAACTACCGCTATTGAGTAAATTGGAACTGAATGAGACGCCTACATCTGGGGCTGTCTACGAAGGAAATTAAAGATTAGAAAATGGAAGCTACAAAACATGATATCGAGATAATGGCACCTGCCGGTTCTTATGAGAGCCTGCATTCAGCTATAAAAGGAGGAGCGAATTCCATTTACTTTGGGGTGGAGCAGCTCAACATGCGTGCACGATCCTCAAATAACTTCACGCTGGAGGATCTTAGAAAAATTGCCGATATCTGTAAAGAAAACAACATGAAGTCCTACATCACACTCAATACGGTGATGTACGACCATGACATGAACCTGATGAGATCAATCGTAGACGCAGCAAAAGAGAGTGGTATCTCGGCCATTATTGCAGCTGATCACTCCGTGATGAACTACGCCAAGAAAATAGGTTTCCCTGTTCATATCTCTACTCAGGCTAACATCAGCAACATAGAAACGGTAGAATTCTATGCCATGTACGCAGATGTGATGGTTATGGCTCGTGAATTAAGTTTGATGCAAGTCGCTGATATCACACGAGAGATTAAGAAAAGGAATATTACCGGACCAGCCGGAGAACTGGTGCGAATAGAGGTATTCGCACATGGAGCTCTTTGCATGGCAGTATCCGGTAAGTGCTATCTAAGCCTGCATTCTGATTTTGCTTCTGCGAATAGAGGAGCCTGCGTACAAAACTGCAGAAGAGAATACACAGTAAAGGACGATCAGGGCAACGAGCTCAAGATCGATAACGAATACATCATGAGTGCAGCTGACTTGTGTACCATTGATTTCATGGACAAGGTAGTTGAAGCCGGTGTTTCTGTATTTAAAATCGAAGGAAGAGGCAGAGCGGCAGATTATGTATATACCACAACCAAGTGCTACCGAGATGCAGGAGATGCGATCAACAATGGCACATACACCTCTGAAAAATTCGGCGAATGGAAAACGGAGCTAGAACGTGTATATAATCGTGGCTTCTGGGACGGGTACTACCTGGGACGTAAAATGGGCGAATGGAGTGAAGTACACGGCTCCAAGGCCACAACCAAAAAGATCTTTCTTGGAAAAGGAGTAAAATACTTCAACAAACTCAAGGTTGGCGAATTCCTTATGGAAACTCATGCCCTCGAAAAAGGCGATGAAATAATGATCACAGGTCCTACCACCGGCATTGTAAAAGCAACCATAGAAGAAATGCGAGTTGCTGATCAAAGCGTCGAAAAAGTCAAAAAAGGAGATAGCTTCTCTATAAAAATCGAAGAAATGATTCGACCTTCTGACAAATTGTATAAAGTGGTGCCCGCCTAAATGCACAAGATCACCCACTATCGTGACCGCTGCATTGGCTGTAATGCCTGTGTAGAAATAGCGCCCGACCGATGGAGAATATCCAAAAAGGACGGTAGGTGCACGCTTGTAGGTGGTAAGGCAGTGAAAGGTATCTACCATGTGGACATCCACGATTTTGAATTAGAGGAGAACAAAAGAGCCGCCATTAGCTGTCCAGTCAACATTATCAAAATCGACGGTAAATAAGATACCGACTTAGAAGACCCAGATCAATTATTTCACCCCAAACAACTTAAGCTGCTTTTGCCTTGCTAATTATTGCGTAGTTATACGTATATTTGTACGTATAACTACGCAATAATACTATGAGAAGCGCAATTTGTATCACATGCACAAATCATGACTGTATCATCAAAAAAAACAGTCACGACAAGGATGTAGAAAAGTATTTGACTAAAAAACATACCATTCAGTGTAAAAAAGGGCAGCAATTCATTTTGGAAGGAGCACCCGTTCATGGACTGTATTTCGTTAATAAGGGCAAGGTTAAGGTGGCGAAAACTGGTTTTCAGGGTAGGGAGCAGATCGTAAGATTTGCAAAAGATGGTGAAATAATAGGACATCGTGGCTTTGGTGCCGGCGAATCCTATCAAATCAATGCTGTAGCCATTGAGGATACAACGCTGTGCAATTTCCCTAATGAGCTCATGAAAGAAATGCTACATCATGCACCTAACCTCACCTACGACTTCATGGTGTTTTATGCGGACGAACTGAATCGCAGCGAGACCAAAGTGAAAAAATTTGCTCAGATGACTGTCCGCGAAAAAGTAATAGACGCTATTCTCTACATCTACCGAAAGTTTGGTCAGGACAACAATTTCTTGAGTATCCAGCTTTCAAGAAAAGAAATTGCAGACTTCGCCGGAACCACGGATGAACAGGTCATTCGGGTTATCTCAGCCCTAAAGAAAGAAAACCTTCTGCGGGCATCCGGAAAAAAGATTGGTATTATTGACATTGATTTACTCAAAAATGAAATATCAGAGCACAACTTCTTCTTAGATAGCTGAGCAAGCAAAACATTCAATACTTGACCTCATTAGGGGCTAAGTAAATTAAGGCAAATGGTTCTCTGGAGTCATTTGCTTTTTTACAGCTGACTACGCTCCATCAAGCTACGTAGTTTTGACTTTCCAATAAAAATGAACTGCTTTTTTGCAGGAAAAAAAGTGCATTAAAAAAGAACTTCGAACCGTAATTTACCATTTCATGGCTTGATACTCTTCTATAGGTTTGCAGAATAATTACGTATTATTACGTAATTATTGTTAGCCCACAGAAAGCAATTAATAAGTACTAAACCATCAAGTCATGAAAAAATTAATATCGGCATTGCCAGCCATTTTTATGTTAATCTTCGGTACTACACAGGCACAGTTCACGCTTACGGGCGAAGTAAACGCCAGATCTGAATTTAGAAATGGATTCAAAAAACCAATTGAAGAAAGTTTGGACCCTGCCTTCTTTACCGAGCAACGCACCCGATTGTACGCCAACTACAAAACCACCGAATATGAAATCCGAATCGCGTTGCAAGATGTAAGAATGTGGGGAGCAGATGGAATTGTAGATAAGACCTATGGAGGTTCTTTTGGTATTGCTGAGGCCTGGGCCCGCTACTATATGTCCAACAAGCTATCAGTAAAATTTGGCCGTCAAATCATTTCTTATGATAACCAAAGAATGTTTGGTGGACTCGAATGGGCCATGCAAGGACTGAGACACGATGCCGCTTTACTCTTGTATGAAGATTCCCTCGGCCTAAAAATCCACGTGGGCCTTGCCTATAATCAAAATCCAGTCACAGAAGGGGAGCCAATCAGACTATCTGGTACCTACTACCCATCCTTCACAGGTAATGGCCCTTACCACGCAACTGGAAATTATAAGCACATGGAGTTTGCCTACCTCAATAAAAAATTCGAAGCCGGAACAGTGTCGGCTTATCTCATCAATGACGCCCGACAATACGGTCTTGAGGATTCAGTAGCGAACAGACAGACCTATGGATTGATGGGAATGAAAAAACTGGGGAATCTGAAATTGAATGCTGAAGCATTCTATCAGGGTGGAAAAGTAGGATTTAACAACTTAAGCGCTTATATGTTCTCTCTATCTGCCACAGTAAAATCAAGTGTTACTCCGCTCATCATTGGATATGATCACCTGTCTGGTCAGGAACTAAATTCCAACAAGAACACCGTCTTTGCCCCACTATTCGGCACTAATCATGCATTCTATGGATTTATGGATTACTTCTACGTAGGTAATGGCAACAGCAACTCCGGCCTTCAGGATTTGTATTTGAAAACCAAATTCAAGCTGGGCAAAGGTGCATTGCTGGGACATGTTCATTACTACATGACGGCCAGTACCATTTACGAATCTGATGGTATCAACGAAGCCAGTGCCAGTCTAGGTACGGAATTAGACCTGGTATATGTACGACCATTGGGAAGCGCTGGCACGTTCAAAATGGGATACTCCCAAATGTTTGATACCAACTCTATGGACTTGATCAAAGGTACCTCGAATTCAAAAACGCTCAACAACTGGGCCTGGGTTCAGTTGATTATCAAACCTAAGTTTATATAGAAAATGCCCCTTCGGGGGCTGTGCTTATAGCTACTCATGTGTTTAATTAGACCCAGAGGAGCAATCTATTGAGGAACAAACTCATAAAATTTCTGTGAGTAAGAAAAGAGCGGGCTGTTTGCTGAAGTGCCCATACCTGCAAATCCACGATTGTTTAATCCAAAGCTAGCGACACCAAAGAACGATTCCGGCATAGCGTGTTCAGATATCTTCCAGGATTCTGATTTTTGATTATAAATGTAAAGATAATCCCCAGGTATGGCCACATCTGATCGATCGGGCCCCACAGACGAAGAACCGATTTCAATGAAATAGGCCAGATGGTCAATGGTGAATAGATACTTGACAAGCGCTATATCACTAGACATGATTTCAACTCTTGCCTTTTCATTTATGACCAAGTCATCCAAATCAGCTGACAACATAGTCAGCTCTTGAGAATTTAGCTGATTATAACCTACATAAGCAACTCCTCCCTGGACAAATGCAAAATTGATAATCACCTCGGCACTGCCTGTAACATTCAATTCAAAAGTTGAAATCGTTTGCCATTCATTGTTTGCACCGTGTTTCTTGAGTGACAAGGTAGTATTATTCTGAACGGTAAAATGAAAGACTTCTCCATCAGTCGCAAAGGGATAAAATGAACCTCTAACCCCGATTGAACCTATTGTCTCAAAATTACCCGTATTCCATTCATATTCGTATATATTTCTAAATGTAGAATAAGGAAATACATAAAGTGACTGATCATTTCCAACGATATTGCCCTGATCCTCAAAATTATCATGACTACTAATTAACGACCAAGTGTTGTTCTCTTCACTATACTGATAGAGGTCTGAGTAATAATCATGAGAATATCCAAGCTCTTCAGTATACCCCAGATAGTTGGAGCCACCTATTAAATAACCCATATTGTTCACAGAGGTTGATCTAGGAGATCTACGTCCTTGGCCCGGGAAGGACGCCTTCTCTATCCAGGTTCCATTTCCAGGATACACTGCAATTTTTTTTTCAAAACCCAAGTCGATCCCATCAGATTGTACTTTTATGGTGACAGAATCTTCCGTAAGTTCAGGCATTACGAATGAAATCTGTGCAGGTAATGTTTCTGTTAAATTATACGCCAAATCATCGATCAACACTTTTACTGTCTGATCTAAGCAGAACTCGCCGATAACAGTTACTTTGGCACCTGTATAGGCAAATGTATCCTCCATAGATATTTCACTCGAATCCTCAAGTTGACATTCAGTAATTGCTGAATCTTCATCTTCGGAACAACTAAATAGAAAAAGCATTAATAAAATAGCGGGCAGATATCTCATGGTGTTATGTTGGCTGACGAGTGAGGCAAAAATAACAAATCAACCAATTCTTCCAAATCTAATCCCTTCTGAGGGCAAGTAACCCTCCCATTGGCCCTATAGCTAATATAACAAATAGACCACTTGGAATGACATGGCTTTGGATGGCAGTGATCAATTGAATACTGACAATCGTTACCGAAAACCCAATGCAGTTTACAATGGTCAACACACTCCCCTTAATTTCAGGTATAGTATTTTGCGCCACCAGCGTAGAAAAAAGTGGAGAATCGGCCACCACCATTATGCCCCAAAATAACAGAAAACCTATGAAGAGTACTTCGGAATTAGTTTCGAAAATAAACGGTGATACCAGGCAACAAAAACCGGATGCAGAAAGGGCTATTGCTGCAGTACGTTTTACTCCTACACCCTTAGAAACGTATCCGGCTAGCACACAGGCAGGACCACCCATGGCAATGATTACAAAAGATAGTAGTGCAACATTAAATTGTGTTGGTGAATGCAAATCTGCATAGGTCTTCAACATCAAGGGCACGAACGCCCAAAAGGCATATAGCTCCCACATGTGCCCAAAATAGCCAATGGCTGCCGAGCGGAACTTATGATTACTAAACACACCGACCAAGGCAGAGGGCTTCAATTGTGGGCCTGGTTTTCTGAACGGTCCATCAGCCACTAAAACCATCATCAACAAGCCTCCGCCGACTGACAAGGAGGAAGTCGCCAACAGCACATATGTCCAGGATAGCGTTTCACCTAAGCTTTTGAGCAAATGGGGAAAGGCCGTACCAATGACCAATGCACCCACCAAAAATCCCAATGATTTACCCAGTCCCTGATCAAAATAATCAGCCGCAATCTTCATTCCGACAGGATATATTCCTGCGAGAAAGAAACCTGTGAGAAACCGTAATGCCAGCAAAGTGAATAGACCATGTCCATGCCATATGACGCCGGTATTAAAGGCAGCTGCTAGTACCCCACAAATAAAAAAAACTTTAGATGGAGAATACCGGTCCGAGATAGCAAGTAGTGCAAAAATTAAAGTGCCGCCAATAAATCCAAATTGAACTGCTGAGGTCAAATGACCTAGTGCACTTGCATTGAGCTGAAAACTATCGACTAGGTCCTGCATCACTCCGTTTCCGGCAAACCACAATGAGGTGCAGCAAAATTGAGAAATCACAATGACTATAAGTATCCAACTGGATTTATTCATGTTAGCATTCGTTGCAATCTGAATTAGTTTTCTTCTTCAAACACTTCAATTTCCTTTATGAATTGAATGGCTTCATTCAGTGGGGAATTTACTGATTCATCGGTTAAGTATGATTCTCTGCTTAGGCTTTTCCAAAACTCGGTACCCTCAGTAGCCAGATCATACTTTTTTAGTATCCAATTCGCCAGTGGAAACCAGAGAATTGCAAAGGCAATATGCGCAATAACTGTGATAGGTGCTTCTTCCCATACTTGCGAAATCAAAAGTTTTAAGTCCCATCTATAAATTAGAATCATCAGCGACCAAAAATACAAGTTGCTAAAGATGAAAATGAATCTGTTGTGTCTTATGCGCTTGACTTTGAGCTTTCCAATCAATTTCTGCAATTCTACAATCGGACCTGCTAGATTCATTTTATACATACCATTGAGCAAGAATACATTTTTATACAAAATCACATAGGTCAAAATAAGCACCGAGATTCCAGCGAATCGAATAGATATGTTGGAAAAATCAGAAACTAGAACGAGCCATGCATATGTAAAAACGATTAGATTTAGGAGTATAAATAGAATGCTGCCCCAAAATACATTATTAATCCTTTTATCTATTTTATCCTGCCTTGATTCCATAAACAGTCGAACAACTAAGTTGTCGTTGTCACCACCTTGGTTCTTCCAATTGTGTTGTAAGTCTCTAATGTTCATTCCGGTTTTAGTTTAAATTCCTTTTTTAAATGCTGTTTTATTCTGGAAATTTTTGTTGAAACATTTGTTCTGGAAATCCCCATAATAGAAGCGATTTCTTCATAATCGTACCGATCTAAATGCATCAAAATCAAAGCCTTATTCAATTCACTCAATTTTGATATGAACTGATACAGTTGTCGTATATTCTCTGATTGATGTGAATTCTCTGAATGATCTATAAAAGCATCCTCCTCCAAAGTGATTTGATTGAGCCTATTATGCCTATAGGTTTTCCTGTAAAAGGAAATTGCGACATTCAAGGCTATTCTATATATCCAGGTAGATATTTTATAAGTATCGTTGTAACCCTTCCAGGATTTCCACAACTGGATTGTAATTTCCTGGATTAAATCATCTCTGTCGCCGATATTCTTACAATAGGAATTTGCAACTTTCCTTATTATTCCCTGATTGTTGTTTAGAACTTGTACAAAGTTTTCTTCGGTCAATTTCATCAGCAAATGTCTTTACACTATTATTCGCATCAGATTTCAAAAAGTCACACTTATTATAATAATATATTGGAGTTTCGCTAAGCAACAGCATCCAGTTGATAAATTTACGACTTAGGTCAGATTCTATAGATATTAACCCATGTGTGGTGTGGTTTGATAATAAAATCTAAAATCAATTCTTTTGACTGCCATTGGACTTTTCGTGCTTTTTAGGTGAGCTCCTCCTTCAACACTGCTATCACATAATCCTGTTGTTCTCGAGTCAGCTCGGCATAGATAGGAAGGGACAATCCCATAGCCCCAAGTTTTTTAGCCACCGGATAATCATCTGAATTGAACAATTTCTGATAAGGAATAAGTTCAGGCAAGGACTTCGGATAGTGAATTTGCGTCTGGACACCCTTCTCATTCAGTTTTTGCCTCACCATATCTCTGTCCTTCACTTGAATTACATAGACATGAAACACGTGACGATGTTGATCATCGATATGAGGCGTTTCTACTGGTAAATCTGCAAGATAACTGTTGTAATATTTAGCCCTCTCTATCCGAGCATTGGTCCACTGATCAAGGTACTTCAGTTTTACGTCAAGCACCGCTGCCTGCATGGTATCCATACGGCTGTTTCTCCCCTCTCGTAAATGATTGTGCTTATCCACTTGGCCATGATCAGCTATGAGTCTGCAATTTTTTGCCAATTTTTCGTCGTTTGTAAGGATGCCACCCGCATCGCCATAGGCACCAAGATTTTTGCTGGGGTAAAAACTAAACGCACTTACATCTCCGAATGTCCCTACACGCCGGCCTGAAAACTCAGCTCCATGCGCCTGAGCAGCGTCTTCTACAACTTTCAGGTCGTACTTTTTAGCTATAATCATGAGTTCGCCCATATCTGCCGATCGCCCATAAAAATGAACAGGTATGATCGCCTTAGTCTTCGCAGTGATCTTTTTTTCTACTTCAACCGGGTCAAGGGTAAACTCGCCTGGGAGCACGTCGGCAAAGATCGGTGTCGCACCCACCGTGGTAACTGTCTCAGCTGTGGAAATCCATGACATGGCTGGAACAATCACTTCATCTCCCGCTCCTATACCCAATGCCAAAAGTGCAATTTCCAGCGCATCGGTCCCATTGGCACAGGCAATGCAATGATCTGCACAAATATAATCAGCAAAAGCATTTTCAAATTCAGTGATCTGCGGGCCACCAACAAATCTTGCTTGTGTCAATATACTTTCAAAAACTGCATCGATTTCTGGCTTGATGGACTGGTATTGTATTTTGAGATCGACAAAAGGTATATTCATTGTAGCCTTAGATTTTTGTGCTTATTACAAGAATATTGAATTATTCCTGAAGTAGTGAAATTATTGATTGTTTCTGAATAACACAGATCAATTCGCACTAAACACCCCTCTTAGCTGCTTTCAACCCCCATTCAGCTAAATAAATTCGACAGATTCAAATTTGTCAGTAGTCTTATTGAATCATTTTAATAAGAGAAGAGACCGCAGAATGAAGATTAGAAGCATTTTTACCCTTAGCCTACTGCTTGTTGTTTTAGTTTCGTGTAACGAAAAACATAAGCTCACATCCTATAATCAAGGCATCAACATTACCCCTAAGCCACAAAATTTAGTGGTAAATGAAGGAATGTTTTCATTAGATAATACCACCTCTTTCATAGTTACCGACAATAAAGAACTCAAATCTGTTGCGAATTTTTTCACATCCAAAATCAAACAATCTACCGGATATGAGCTGATCGTGACAAATGACAACCAGGACAGGAATTTTATCTCTATCTCATTAAATCCTGAACTAGCTTTAAATGAAGAAGGGTATACACTTGAGTCTACCTCTGAAGGTGTTTTTATTGAAGGTACAACTGCCAAGGGTGTATTTTATGGATTGAATACACTAATGCAGCTTTTGCCAGCCGAGATCGAATCACAATCCAAAATTGATCATATATCCTGGCAAATCCCGGCTGTAAGCATCACAGATGAACCCAGGTTTCCTTGGCGAGGGTTCCATTTGGATGTTTGCCGTCATTTCATTTCTGTTGATCAGGTAAAAAAGCATTTAGACCTGCTGTCAATCTTCAAAATCAACAAATTTCATTGGCACCTAACAGAAGATCAGGGTTGGAGAATTGAAATTAAAAAATATCCTAAACTGACCTCTGTGGGCGGGACACGAACAGAAGCTGATGGCTCAGTCCATTCCGGGTTTTATACACAAGAACAGATCAAAGAAGTGGTGGCTTATGCAGCAGAACGATACATTGATGTGATCCCGGAAATAGAAATGCCCGGACATGCGCTTGCAGCATTATCGGCCTACCCCAACCTCTCTTGTAATGAAGGCACTTATACTCCACGAATCATCTGGGGTGTAGAAACTGATGTATTCTGCGCCGGAAAAGATGAGGTATTTGCGTTTCTCGAAGATGTAATAGAAGAGATTGTACCATTATTTCCCTATCAGTATTATCACCTTGGCGGTGATGAGTCTCCTAAGGAGAGATGGAAAACCTGCAACAGGTGCCAGACCAGAATGAACACAGCAGGCCTTCATGATGAACACGAGCTACAGAGCTATTTTATGAATAGAATGGAAGGCGTGCTAAAAAAGCATGGAAAGAAAATGGTTGGGTGGGATGAAATCCTCGAAGGCGGTATTTCCGATACGGCCAATGTCATGTCCTGGAGGGGCGAAGAAGGAGGAATTGCGGCAGCCAATGCCGGTAATGATGTTATCATGGCTCCTGGAGCCTGGTTATATTTGGATAAATACGAAGGAGATTATAAAATAGACCCTGTGACCATCGGCGGATTATTGCCAATCGAAAAAGTCTATGGCTACGAGCCGATTCCCACAGATATTGACTCATCTAAAGCCCACCATGTTTTGGGGGCTCAAACGACCATGTGGTCCGAGTACATTTATGAGGAAACACTGTCAGAATATAGAATGTACCCCAGAGCCATTGCTTTGGCAGAATTGACCTGGACAAACAAAGACAAAAAGGACTACAAAGATTTTGAACGAAGGCTCAATAATCAAATGGTGAGAATGGATGGTCACGATATCAATTATTACATTCCATTACCGGAAGGACCAACTTCGCACATCGCCTTTATTGACAGTGCTGTCCTGGAATTTACCACACCAAGACCTGTAGACAGAATCGTCTATACCCTCAACAAGTCAGAACCTAATCTTGATTCCAAAGTCTATTCCGGGCCTTTAGTCTTTGATCAGGACGTTACAATCAAAATTGCTTCGGTGTTGCCTCAAGGTAAAATGAGCAAGGTCAGAACAATCAAAGTTGAAAAACAAACGCTTTCTCCATCCATTGACAAAGAGCAGATCGCTCCGGGACTGATCACAAAAACTGCTTATGGAAAGTTTCTTAGCACGGCTGATCTAAACAGCATTGACAGTTGGACTGAAAAACAGATTGATTCACTGGGCGAGGCCAATAGGACTTTACACTGGGGGTTTGTAATTGATGAAAACAGGTTCAGAGCGGAAGTGATCGAAGGATACATCGATATACCTGAAGATGGAGTCTACTTCTTTTCGAGCAATCAGGACCAGGTATGGATAGACAATGCTTTAGTTGTGAATAATGACGGCTACGTGAAGCGTTTCTCCCAAAATGACGGATCTAAAGCGCTTGCCAAGGGCCTTCACAAATTGAAAGTAATCTATCTAAACAATGTATACCGCGGATGGGCTTCCGATTGGAATACGATCGAGGTGAAGTTTAGAAAATCAACACATGAAGAGTTCAAACCAATCACTTCAGAGATGGTCTACAGAGATGGCACGGACAAAAGTGAATTGCTCACAAGTAATCAATAATCCGCTGAGCGAAACCTATCAAGTGGTTAGATAAATGATTTTCCCCTAGTTGATACTGTCTAGAAAAGTATTTACCAGGGGCTAAATAAGGTGGGAATGACTGGCTGGAATTGGGCGTTACTTTCAACCAAGTCCTTATTCCATTAGAAAAAAGAGGCAAATTCTAAACTGATAGCTTGTTGACATCATTCAAAAAAGCAATGAAAGGGTTGTCTAATACATTATTCTTCGTACTCAACAACAAAATACAGTTGGTTTTCAACGCTCAGATCATTCCATTCACCTTCAACTCCAAATATCCAATCGACTATACCCATAGCCAAACCATTTTGTATCTGCCAATTATCTGGTTCGTATCCCCAGTTGTTATATCTGCTATCGACCGAGCCACCGGTATCTCTATCACCAATCCAGAATTTATCCGAGACTCCGTCATTATCGCCATCCCATACCCAATGTCCTTCTTCTTCTATATCATTACCTCCTATCCAAACCTTCGCCGTACCGCTTTCAAGTGCTATCGTCTCATCTAAATTTATATCTGCAAACTGAGTAAGCTCCATGAAAATTTTGTCCTGTTCTTCTTGATCGTTTATTTCCACAAGTTTACCTCCCTCAGATTGAGCGAATTCTGCCGCATCCAACCAACTTTTATTTTCTCTGTAAACGGTATATTTAGTTCCGTTGTATTCAAACGTGTAGGGTTCATACACGATAGGGCCTTCCGTCATTAACGGGGTGGCAGGTGGCTCAGACTCATCTGAACAAGCAAAAACACTGGTTATGACAAATAGGGTTATCAAGAGATTTGACGTTTTCATGGTTTTTTTAATTTAAGATGGGTACGTAAATGTATCTCTGTCTGGAGTTCAGCCCTTGGTCTTCTACCCAATAAATTGGAGCTCCAAGGTGGGCTGGTAAAACTACCGGGCCTTTCTAAATGGTAAATTATAGCAGTAGAGGTTCATGCAATGTAAACTGAGGTAACCTCTTTTTTACCTGACTGGCTTCAGCAATCCTACTTTGTTGATGAACTTTATTCGAAAAAATTCTATGTAAGAATAAGCTAGAGGTCGTCAGACGACAAATTATCGACAATGAATTTATGCAAACGTCTTTTATCAGACATTCTATAGCAAAAAATAAGATCAATGCCGATTATAACAGAATCAACCCTAAAGTATTTGATCTATTAATGCGATGCCAAATAGAATTACTCTTCAAAAATGGATATTAATTGCGTGCTTGGAGCACATATATATCAATGCGCCTTCAAAACTACTTCTTCATAGCAGGATCCACGGCATCAATGATTTCTTGCATTTTATTTCGCGTGTACTTGCCAGAAGTATTGTAAACTATTTTCCCGTCAGCGTCGAGTACATAAAAGTAGGGTACGTCATTCCCGTCGAACTTCAGCGATTTCTTGTATTGTTTTAAAGTACCCTTGTAGAACAACACATAGGGTTGCAATTCCGGAGCAACTGTTTTTTGTACCTTTCTCATCGTGCTTTTATAGGCCGCGCGTTTCGCACCAGTAAACATCGGAATGATGTACAGGTTCAGGTCATACTCAAACTTAAAAAAAGCATTTGGGTCAGGTTCTGTCAAAAACTGGTTGTACATGGGATTGAACCAAGAACCTAGATCCTCCTCGGATTTCTTGGAAAAGGCAAGTGCAATCAAACTGTATTTGCCATTTAGATCTGTGGGGATGTTGATGGTATCGTAGAGCAGGCTTTCTCCTTCCATCTGAGGGAATACATCACCGACTTGAGCAGAGGCGTTACTAAAATAGGCTATCGCCAACAGCGTAATTATATATTTCATGGTTAGTCTAATTTAAGTCTACATTTCGATCTACAAGGACTAAGATAATGCTTACCCACTTGCATACTAGTTGGAAACAAAAAAAACCGATGATTGTTCATCGGTTTTTTTAAAAAAGTTTTAGTTACTTGGCTTCTCATCGAGTGCCGGTCGCTTGTCTCTGTTGACCAACTCCCAAGCTGTATAGAACACCAGCCTTGTTCTCTTGAGATATACTTCTTTTTCTATCTTTTCCACCGTATCTGTTTCTTCATGATAGTCATCGTGCGAACCCGTGGTATAGAAGATTACGGGTATTCCATTTTTGGCAAAATTCCAGTGGTCTGATCGATAATAGATTTGCTCCGGATGATTTTCATCATTATACACATAGTTCAATTCCAGATTGGTATATATGGCATTAGCCTGTTCGCTGATTTGATGAAGTTCTGTTGACAGCTTATCCGAACCAACCAGGCAAACATAATCTTTGCCCTTATAATTCTCCTCATCGTATCTCCCGATCATATCCATATTAAGATTGGTTACCGTGTTTTCTAATGGAAATACGGGATGATCAGCATAGTATTCTGAGCCTAAAAGACCCTTCTCCTCACCAGTAAAGGCTAAAAACAACATGCTTCGTCTGGGTCCGTTTCCTTCGGCTTTGGCCATGGCAAAGGCCTGTGCCATATCCATGACGCCAGCAGTACCGGAGCCATCATCGTCCGCCCCATTAAATATTTTATCTCCACGTCTGCCGAGGTGATCATAGTGAGAGGTAACAACCACCAATTCATCCTTCAAATCTGACCCTTCCAAATAGCCCATCACGTTTTCTGAAGAGATCTTTTTAACTTGCTTCTCTACATTAAAGGCAATCCTTCCAACCTTAACTTTCTTAAAGTCACCTACTGAATTCGCGTCTGCCAGCGCCTTAAGTTTTTCATACGTCTTTCCTGTCAACTCCTTCATCAGGCTTGGAGCTGTAAAGTACATACCTACGAACTGAGTTTCTTCAATACCGGTATCAACCGTCATTCTTCCTGCTTCGTAATAGCCTCGATAACTTGTGACAAGCTCCTCCAATACTTCATCCGATGATGTCCGCACCACCAATGCGAGTTTGGCGCCGTTCTCAGCAGCTATTCTTGACAATGCTACTGCCTTACGATAACTATTTGGCGTGATCATTAATACAGCTTTTCCGGCTACGTCAAGCCCTTTGTAGCTTTCAGCCGAGCCATCTCCTACAAAAACCACTTCCGAGCTCTCTTCACCATTGGTTACCCCACTACCGACAAAAATAGTTTTGTTGAAATTGTCATATTGAGATTTACCAATCTTCAAATGGGCACTTTTTATCTTTGTAGAAATCAAAGGAACATTCTGGTAGTAGCTCATTTGATCTCCATTCTTCACCGGAGGAATCAACCCAAGGCTTTGGAAATGATGACTAATCAAAGCAGCTGCCATGCGCTGGCCTCGTTCGCCGGTTTCTCTTCCTTCCAGCGCATCTGACGCCAGAATACCGAGATAATCAAACAGGTCTTCATTGGTAATGGTATTAGCATATTTCAAAGCTAACTCAGACTTTTGAGCTTGTGCTCCAAGAGCCATAAAGGTTAATATGCTAAAAAATATATTTTTCATAAAAGGATCATTTTTTTGTACTTGCGCGAATTTAGATATTACTACTTGTCAGGGCACCTTTTTTTTATCAGTGGTCAAAACACCATAAAAACGGCAGCTAACGCGGTCATGATCATGATAAACCAGCGAAAATTTTGATCGGACACTTTCTTAATGACTTTTATTCCCAAATAGGCGCCTATGGCAATCATGGGTAATACCGTCAGGTCGAGCAATATGGAATTGAGAGATATAGTATGCCAACTCCAAATATGAAAGGGAACTTTAAACCAGTTGATGGCCATAAAAAACCAGGCTGCAGTACCGATAAATTCATTTTTAGGCAAACGCATGGATAAGAGATATAGTGCCATGGCACTTCCCGCCAAATTACCAACCATGGTCGTAAATCCGGCAGCAACTCCAAGTATCATGGCAAACCACCAGTAATCAGGAATTTTATCCTTGTTCACTTTTTCAAGCCAAATCATAATACCCAGGCTCAAAAATATAATGACACCCATGATGGTCCTAAACACTTGATCATCGATTTCGTTGCCTATCCAGGTTCCAAGAAGTACACCTACAATAGCCCAGGGAAACAATCTCAGTAAGTGCTTCCATTCCGCATGGCGATGATAATAACTTACTCCGAAAATGTCTGCCATGATGAGCATGGGCAACATGAGTCCGCTGGAGTCTTTCCCTCCAAAAGAGGCAGCCAATAACGGTACCGCTATCATGCCCATGCCATGTACACCGGTCTTTGCCATACCAATCAAGAGGCCTGTCAACATGAAGGTGCCTAAGGATAGGTAGGTAAGATCATAAGAAAAGAGTGAGACCACTGTTTTTTTTGTGGCGAAGATAAGTCACCTTATCCAGACACTCACCCTATGCGAACTCCAACTCCAGCCCTTTGGCGTTTTCAAACAGAATGTTATTCTCCAAGTGAATATGTCTATGCAAGTCATCCACAAATTCCTTGAGTTTGGCAAAAGCCACTAAGTAGGTATTGCATCCGTCTTCTGGAGGAGTGAAATTATTTGTAAGCTCTGCTATACGTTTAAATGCATTGCCTTCGAAATCATGCTCCCCTTCCATCGCAGTTATCGGGTTGGTTATGCTACCAAATCCCATTGGGGGAAGTGGTTTTTGGTTAACCTTTGCATATTCAATGGATTCAATAGCAGGAAACAATATCATTTCCTCCTTTTTCATATGATCATAGAGCGCGTCAGTAGCCTCATCGAATATATCTCTGACTTCAATCAGTTCAGGATGTCTTTCGCCATGGACGTCAGCGATTTTTCGTAGTAGCTGAGAAAGATATGGCACACTATCCTCAATATACCGATGATGGACCTCAACAATGTGTTTGATGAGTTGTGAGTTAGTCCATGATGCGTAAGAAATAACCGTTGGGTCCTTTTCCAACTTCGAATTGAGTTGATCCTTTAGCAGATTCACATCGAGCCCTTGTTTTTCACAAGCTTGATCCAATGGTGTTTTCCCTCCACAACAGAAATCCAGTCCATGAGCACTAAAAACTTCCGCCGCTCTATAGTCTTCTTTCACGATGTCTGCGATGGTATCTTTTTCGTTGATTTTCATTGAATGTTTTATTTTTGATCAAAAGTAAGTCAGGTTCATATCCGTGTTTATGATCCTAATCATAACCGAGCAAAATGATCGATTCTTCACTTCTACTGAATGCTGGCGCTGTTGAAACCTCTTATAAAAAAGGGGATTGGATTTTCAGGCAAGGCGATCATGCCCGATTCTATTTTTTGATAGTCAAAGGTCAAGTAAAAATGAGCAATTTTAATGACCAGGGTCAGGAGTTTGTACAAGGACTTTTCTCCGAAACTCAAAGTTTCGGAGAACCCCCACTTTTTGCTGACCTTACTTATCCTGCCAGCGCCATAGCCTCTTCTGATTGCAGACTCATCAAACTGGCAAAGAACAAATTCTTAGACCTTTTGTTATCCAACCCCGAAATCAGTGTATCGATGTGCGAAAGCCTGGCCAAGAGGCTCCATTATAAAGCAGTGATGGCATCTGAAATATCAAGTCAGCACCCGGAGCATCGCATTCTCACGCTTCTTCGATATCTGAAAAATGAGATCCACACAGATTCTTCTACACCCTACCCCGTAGATTTAACCAGACAACAGATAGCAGACATGACTGGTCTTCGTGTAGAAACTGTAATACGCTCAATCAAAAAGATGGAAAAGGAAAACCTGCTT
The DNA here is from genome assembly GCF_039944555.1 of Reichenbachiella sp. GTDB lineage: Bacteria > Bacteroidota > Bacteroidia > Cytophagales > Cyclobacteriaceae > Reichenbachiella. Next base: position 714,138 of record NZ_JBDUYN010000006.1, read on the forward strand.
TCTATTCGGGGACGAAAGGTCTATCTCTAATGAATCAAATTATTAACATGTCAAAAATGGCATAAATAATTCCTCTCTTGATAATATCCTCTGAAGGTAAATATAACTATTCCAAGATGAAGTTTTAAGTATAATTGAACTTTTGATGAAAATCAGTGGTAGTCTGAATTCATTCGCAATTATTACTAATTTTACCATACTGCACTATTTATATGAGAAGGGTTTATAATGTGCAAGTGAATGACCTACCTAATGTGAGATTTTCTTAGTTGCCTGATAAGACGACAAATTGCACTTTTTTATCATTACAGGACTCAACAATTAAAAAACAACAGCTATGACTAATGTATTCCGAACGCTTCGAGATGATGAGATAGAAATTGTACTGAATGCTCCAGCGATGGTTGCCATGCTCATTGCCGGTGCCGATGACGACGTGGACAAGGATGAAATAGCTGAGGCTATTCATTACGCCACCACTGCAAAACACCGATACGATAAGCTTGAAGAGTACTTCGAGGATGTAGCCAATAAATTCGAAGATATATTTAAAGACTATATTCAGGATTTGCCGACAGAACTTGATACCAGACAGCATGCAATCACTTCATATCTTAGACAGCTCAATGGTATCTTACCAAAGGTTGATCCAGAGGTGGCGAGTCAGGTTCATCAATTTTTGTTGGATTTGGCCAAAGTAGTCGCTGAGGCTTCAGGAGGAATTTTTGGAATGAAAAAGATTAGCAAAGCAGAAGCAAAATACCTTACACTGGACATGATAGACAAGCCAGCAGATTTGGAAATGCTGTAGATTTTATTTCAATTCTTTTTAAAACTTATAGTCTTGTGCAACTTTTTGAGCTTGGTTTATATCTTTAATGCAGATATAACCAATAACTCAACTCATGTTTAAGCACAACCTCATTCTTACCATCCGCAATTTTAAACGATTCAAAAGCTCGTTCTTTATCAATTTGTTTGGACTGTCGACAGGATTGGCCTGTACTATGTTCATTTATTTGTGGGTGACTGATGAGATGAGCATGGACAAGTTTCATGCCCAGGACGACAGGCTCTTTCAAGTGATGGAACATCAGCAGTATGCCGACAACATCATGACGACGAATTCAACCCCCGGTGTTTTGGCCAAAGCCCTTAAAGAAGAAATACCTGAAATAAAATATGCAGCAACAACCACCTGGATTAGCAAATTCACACTCAGTCACAAGGACAAAAATATAAAAGGAGATGGTTACTATGTTGGGGAAGATTTCTTCCAATTGTTTTCCTATGAACTCATTGACGGACAGGCGGAACAAGTACTTCTGGACAAGCAGTCCATGGTTATTTCAGATGACCTCGCCATTCGCCTGTTTGGGACGACAAACAATGCCGTAGGTCAATCCATCAAGTTAGATCACAACGAAACATTTTTGGTTTCAGGTATATACAAGAAACCTCCTTCCAATTCAAGCTTCATTTTCGATTTTGTTATTCCGTTTGATAAATTTATTGACGACAATCCCTGGGTGACTAATTGGGGTAATAACGGACCAAAAACCTATGTCATATTACAAGATGAAGCCTCTGCGGATGCCGTTTCAGAGAAGATTGCAGGCTTTATTAAAACCAAAGAGGAAGATTCTCATGTCACCTTATTCTTAAGAAAGTTTTCAGAAAGTTATTTATACGGCCGTTATGAAAATGGTGTGCAAGCTGGCGGTCGCATAGAATATGTCCGCCTATTTTCCATCATCGCCATATTTATTCTTCTCATAGCGTGCATCAATTTCATGAATCTCTCTACGGCTAGGGCATCACGAAGAGCCAAAGAAGTGGGTATAAAGAAGGCTGTCGGCGCTCCCAAATCCACCATTATTACACAGTACATGACGGAGTCTTTGCTGATGTCATTGATTTCATTTTTCGCTTCGCTTCTCGTTGTTTTCTTCTTTTTACCCCAGTTTAATGAAATCACTGACAAACAAATATCAAATTCATTTGACCTCTCTGTTGTCCTTTCATTCTTAGGACTGACCGTTGTTACTGGGATAGTATCCGGTAGTTACCCAGCGCTCTACCTGTCTGGGTTTACGATAGTAAAAGTGCTAAAAGGTGAAATCAGAGGCTCTTTGGCTGAGCTTTGGGCTAGAAAAGGCCTGGTAGTATTCCAGTTCACGCTTTCGATTATCCTGATTGTATCAGTTATGGTCATCTATAAGCAAATAGAATATGTGCAATCCAAAAGCTTGGGTTATGACAACGACAACATGATTTATTTTTCTCAGGAGGGCAAGGTTGAAAAAAATGTAGATACGTTCCTGGAGCAACTCAAATCTATCCCTGGAATAGTATCGGCAACAAGCACCGGTCATATTCTATTATATCGTAACAACAATACCTCCGGCCTGGATTGGGAAGGCAAAGACCCTGATGCCAAAATTCTTTTTGAGAATGTAAGAACAAATTATGATCTGTTTAAAACCCTGGATATCAAATTCAAAGAGGGGCGCCCATTCTCCAGAGAGTTTAGCACAGATACTACCAAAATAATTTTCAATGAGGCCGCCATTAAAGTGATGAACCTCGAGGACCCTATAGGGAAGACCATTACTCTTTGGGGAGAAAACAAAATGGAAATCATTGGTGTTGTGAAAGACTTTCATTTTCAATCCCTGCACAACGAGGTAAAACCCCTGTTTTTCCAGCTTACTCCTGAAAACACCTGGTACGTCATGGCTCGAATTCAGGCTGGCGCAGAAAAGAAAACTCTGGCTGACCTAGAGGATTTTTATTCAGAATTCAATCCTGGGTTTACGCTCGAATATGAATTTATGGACAAGCGATATGAATCCCTCTATAAGGCTGAACAGCGGGTCTCAACGCTCTCAAGGTATTTTGCTGGGATGGCTATTATTATTTCCTGCCTGGGGCTGTTTGGGTTAGCGAGCTTCACCGCCGAACGAAGACAAAAAGAGATAGGCATCAGAAAAGTATTAGGTTCTAGTGTAATGAATATCGTGTACTTACTTTCTTCCGATTTCACCAAATTGGTTGGCCTGTCAATATTGATAGCCCTTCCTATCAGTTACTATTTTATCAGCGATTGGCTCGATCAGTTCGCTTTTAGAATAGGTCTGGAAGCTTGGTTCTTCATTGGAGCGGGATGTTTGTCACTTCTCATTGCCTGGCTCACCGTTGGCTCACAGGCGCTGAGGGCTGCGCATGTAAACCCCGCAGAGTGCCTAAGAAACGAATGATTTCAAAGACTTTTGATTAATGGTTATTTTGAAACGATCGCCTTTGGTGGTCGTTTTTTTATTCCACTATATTTGCCAAAAATCATCGCCTATGTCCTACGACGAACCTGTAATGAAACAATTGCTACGTACGATTCCGCAAGTAGGAAAAGTAGAATGGATTGGTATCCGTGAAGAGCGTAAAGCCATTCCCAAGAGTGTTGAGTTGGTCACAGCACAAAAAAAGACCGGACTCGAAGGCGACCACTTTAAAGGTAGTCTGTCAGGAAAGAGGCAGGTTACTTTGATTCAAAAAGAACATTTGGATGCAGTCGCGGCGATTCTAGGCAAGGATTCAATTGATCCGGCGTTGACTCGTAGAAATATCGTTGTTTCCGGCATCAACCTTCTCTCTCTAAAATCTCAAAAATTTAAAATAGGTTCTGCTATACTCGAAACATCGGGAATTTGTGCACCCTGCAACCGCATGGAAGAAAACCTTGGACCCGGTGGATATAGCGCGATGCGTGGACATGGTGGAATCACCGCAAGAGTAATCGATGGCGGCAACATCAAACTAGGCGATACAGTTGAGCTAATTTGACCGTCTAATAGGTCTAACCATTTTATCTGACCGATCAATTGGGCTATATGATATGTTCAAGGGTTAGTCGATAATACTCAAATCCATTTAACGTGCAATTGAATCATTAGATCATTAGGTCATTGCATCATTGAGTCATTGCATCATTAGATCATTGAATCTTTGCATTACGCCAAAATATCTTCTCTAGTCACCGGCAACTTCCGAATCCGCTTTCTTGTTGTATCAAAAATGGCATTTAGTACTGCTGGTGCTAATGGCGGTGTAGCTGGTTCTCCAAGACCTCTGGGTGGTTCTTCACTTGGAACAAAATGAACTTCAATCTCAGGCACCTCGTCAATTCTCAACAATTTATTGTTGTGGAAATTGCTTTGCACAACACGTCCATTCTTAATATCTATTCCGCCATATTTCAATGCTGAAAGCGCGTAAATAATACTACCCTCTACTTGTCCCCTGCCAAAATGTGGGTTGACAACAATCCCACAGTCTAACACGCTTGTGATCTTTTTAATTTTCACTCCCCAATCCGAATCGTCCTTCTCCATTTCTACGATATGTGCGCAAACCGTTTCACCAAAGAAATCATCCATGGCAAAGCCTCTTCCCGCGCCAACAACTTTGGCACGATTCCAAAGGCCTTCAGCTTCTATAAATTTTAGTACGCTACGATTTCTGGTTCGCAGCGTCCTTCGATGTTCTAAGACAATGTCGCCGAAATCCCGCTGACCTGGTCGAGTGGGTCTATCAAAAGCTACATATTCTATCTCCTTTGATAGCAAATCGTTCCTCAACTCCACTGGATCCTTATTGATCTCCAGTGCGAGCTCATCAATAAAGCACTCTTTGCCTAGTGAGCCCGAATGAACTTGCACACTTCTCCAGGCCCCCTGGTGAACAAATCCATCAATTGGGTTGAAAAATGCTTCTAAATGTTCAAAATCATATGGATGCTCCCAAAGCTGATCTCCTGATACATAGTCTTGTGTCTTTATCAGTTTGACTTGCATGCCCACCACTCTATCTTCGTTGATCAAACCATTAAACTTTGACTGCTGATAGGGATGAAAATAGTCGTGTCGAATGCCATCTTCTCTGGTCCAGGTGAGTTTTACAGGTTTTTTCAATTGTTTGGAAATATAAGCTGCCTCAATAGAGGTATCCGGATAATATCGGCGTCCAAATGAGCCCCCGGAATTCTGTACATGTACAGCTATTTTGTCTTCAGGTATATCCACAGCCTTTGCCACATTCAACACCACCTTGCTCGCGTTTTGTGTCCCCACCCAAATTTCACAGGAATCTCCATTGTAATGAGCAGTGGCATTCATAGGCTCCATCAGAGCATGTGCCTGGTGCGGATTTTCATAAGTCGCTTCGATCTCGCGATAACCTTCTTCTGCCTTTAGTTTTTGGTAGTCACCAGCACGATAGGCTGGTTCTTCAAACCGTTCTCCGGCAGATTCGATGATTTCTTCTAATTTCTGATTGTCATTATTTCGATTCTCACCCAAATCCCAATCAATTTTAAGTGCCTTGCGGCCTTTAAATGCTGCCCAGGTAGAGGTGGCTATAATTGCCACCCCCTCTTGTACATGGGTCATATCTTCTGCAGGTTGAAGAGCAGGGATTGCCATTACTTCTAGTACACCCTGGACTTCCAATGCTTCTGTATCATCGAATGAAAGTAGCTTGCCCTTGTAGACCGGACATTTTTCTATCGAGGCATACAGCATTTCAGGCAAATCAACATTAATACCATAGTTACCTTTTCCAACCGCGATTGCTTCGGTGATCAAATTTTGAATTGGCTTTCCTACCAGCGTATAGTCCTCAGACTTTTTAAAAGTCACTTCTTCCGGAACTTCCACTTTAGCAGCTTCGTCAGCCAGTTCTCCAAAACTCAATTTTCTTTCCGTACCAGCTTCTAAGACAAACCCATTTTTGGTACTCAGTTGTTCCACCGGAACCGCCCATTGCTGCGACGCAGCTTTTTTCAACATTTCACGTGCTGTAGCTCCCATTTTGCGCATCGGATCCCAATACCAGGAAATGGTGCCACTGCCACCGGTCGTAGGTCGGATAAGCCCGTCGTACTTTTTGTCATAATCGGCTCGCTCTAATCTTATTTTTGACCAATCAGCCCCCAACTCTTCTGCCAATATCATAGGAAGCCCGGTTCCGGAACCTTGTCCCATTTCATGTGCGGTTAGCTGAAAAACAATATTACCATCCCGGTCGATACTCAAAAAATGGTTAAAATCTACCCTGCTGCCTTCTTTGTCTTCTTGAAGCATTTTGGCTACCACCGGCACGGTCATCGTAAGCATCAGGCCACCGCCAGCCAGCGTAGTCACCTTCAAAAAATCTCTTCTGGTTGTCCTCATGATTCTTGATTTTTAGCCACAGATTTGATCGCTTTCACTATTCTTGGATAGGTACCACATCTACAGACATTACCCTTCATGGCCCTGTAAATTTCTTCCTCCGTGGGTTGAGGAATTCGCTCTAGCAAAGCTGCAGCTGACATGATTTGACCGGTCTGGCAATAGCCGCACTGAGGAACATCAATGTCCTTCCAGGCTTCTTGAACCGGATGATCGCCGATCTCTGACAATCCTTCTATGGTTACCACCTGCTTACCTTCCATTCGACTGATGGGTATCACGCAAGACCGTATCGGTGTTCCATCTATATGAACTGTGCAGGCTCCGCATTGTGCAATACCACAACCATACTTGGTCCCATCCAGTTTGAGGTGGTCGCGAATGACCCATAGTAAGGGCGTATCTGCGTCAGCCTCAACACTTTTTTGCTCTCCGTTGATTTCAAGTTGATAAGTTGCCATGTCAGTTTTTTGATAGTTGTTTAGAAGATGGATGGGTCAGAAAGGCTGCCTCATTGCCCCAGGAATTTTGGATATAATTGATCACTTCTGTTTTCTCCTTTTCGGTAATTGGAACAGGTAACATGCCACCGGTGACGTCCGACCCATTTTCTATTAGATACTGAGCCCTTGCGGTAAAATCTGGTGTAATTGTTTCATGAATGAGACCTGGATAAGCACCTCCTAAACCCGTGCCATCAGCACCATGACAGCTTAGACATTGGGCGATATAGACTTCCTTACCTCTGGCTAATTCTGCCATTTCCTGCTCTGTATATCTACTGCATCCAATGGTGATCCAGGCCAATGTTAAAATGAAGACACTTCTGAATTTAGGCATGAGTTGTTTTTTTAGAATAAGGTAACTCCTAAATCGAATCCATAAAAGTGACTCACGACATACGACAGAATGAGTACGATAAATGACGTTAATCTCAGGAATACCTTCCATATCGCACACCCACTGCACGAAAGTGGACAAATCCAATATCATCCCTTACAAGTTATGTGATTGATAATCAACTATTTATATGAATCGGCACGTATTTTGGCATGGAAAAGCTAAAACCACAACTATGCTTAAGAATTACTTCAAAATTGCACTCAGAACGCTGATCAAGAACAAAACATACGCGCTCATCAATATACTGGGGCTTTCTATTGGAATCACCTGTGCTTCGCTCATTCTTTTCTATGTTGAAGATGAATTGACTTACGATCAATTTAATACGAAGCATGAACAAATCTATAGAGTGGTAGAGTCTGATCATTCGGATCCAAGTGCTGTGGAATACTACGGACAAACTTCTCCTGCCGTAGCAACTGCCATGAAAAATGATGTTCCTGGTGTGAATGACTTCACCAGAGTATATCAGCCCGGTGGGCATAGAGACATTCTCTGGAATGGTGATAAAGTTCAAGTGAGAACTTACATCGTGGGCGAGGCCAACTTCTTCGATTTCTTTGATTTTGAATTTGTTGCAGGTGATAAACAAGGCGCACTGAAAGATCACAATTCAGTAGTGCTATCTGAATCTGCTGCGCGTCAGTTTTTTGGAAAAGAAAACCCTATTGGGCAGACAATGAAATGGGCCAACATGAACGATGTGAAGGTCACGGCAGTTGTAAAAGATGTTCCCGAAAATTCACATCTACAGTTTACTGTACTGTTTTCATTCAACACCATCGATCAAGATGGACTATCGGACTATCTAAAATCCTGGGATAACTATGGCGCTTATACTTATGTGATGCTAGATCCTGTTTCAGATATTAATGTGATAGAATCAAAGTTTCCTGAGCTGGTAACTAAGTATGACAAAGAAAATACAGCAGACATCAGAAAATTTGAGCTGCAGAACCTGGCGGATATCTATCTCAAGTCGAAGGATATCCAGTACGGTATCAGTGACGTCAACGGAAACATCTTCTATATTAATCTCTTCATTGGGATTGCCATTTTTATTATGGTAGTGGTTTGTATCAACTATGTCAACCTCTCTACTGCTAAGGCCACTCAACGGTCTAAGGAAATAGGATTAAGAAAGGTCAGTGGCGCCAGTAAAGGTCAGCTCATTACTCAGTTCTTAATCGAGTCAATCGTCGTTGCTGTTTTCTCATTTGTGCTGTCCGTGTTCCTAATTGAAGTCCTTCTTCCTTATTTCAATGAAATAGCAGGCAAAAATTTTGATCTGAACAAAGAAAACATCCTTGATATCTCTCTCATCATCTTTTCCATTACGGTATTCCTGGGAACTGCTTCCGGAATGTATCCGGCACTTATACTGTCCAACCTAAAACCTGTAGCCAGCTTAAAAGGTGAGGTCAAGTCCAACTCTATGAATGTGCGAAGCACTTTGGTTGTTGTTCAGTTTGCCATCAGCATTGTCATGCTGGTTGGTGCATTGGTGATCTATCAGCAAATGAAATACATCGAAAACAAAGCGCTTGGCTTTAATCAAGACAACATGCTGGTTGTGGACATTAACTCCCGCAACACCCGAACCAACTTCATGGCCATGAAGTCGGAATTCAGCCAAGTACCAGGAGTCGAAAGTGTGGCCACTTCTTCACGCGTACCAGGAGAATGGAAAGGCATCAGACGCGTAGATTTCAAATCACATCAGGCATCAGCAGATTCGACCAACTCTTACTTCATGTGTTTTGACGAAGATATGCTCAGTACCTATCAGGTCGAACTCATAAAAGGATCCAATTTCACTGGCAATAAAGTAACTGATTCCACCAAAGTCATTCTGAATGAGGCCGCTGTAAAAGCTCTGAACTTAGAGAATCCGATAGGTCAGACGATTTACCTATCGTCTCGGAGATCAGGACCAATGAAGGTCATTGGTGTGGTGAAGGACTTTCATTTTCAGTCCTTGCACAATGATATTAAACCCCTGGCCCTGGGCTATTGGGCTAATCCAGTGACTTCCATAGATTACTTCTCATTTCGCTTGTCTACTGCCAATTTCAAAGAAACATTGGCAGGCATCACAGCGGTGCATGACAAATTTGACAAAGACACTGCCATAGAGTGGCATTTCCTGGACAACCAACTCAATAGTTTTTATGTGAATGATAAACGCATAGGAGAACTATTCGGAATTGGAGCCATTATCATGTTAGCAATTGCAGGATTTGGCTTGTTTGGAATTACTTCCTATATGATTGACAGAAGGAAGAAAGAAATTGGGGTACGAAAAGTACTGGGTTCCACTGGTGTGCAGTTAGTAGCTCTGCTATTCAAATCCTACGGAAAACAGGTACTTATTGCCTTTGGTGTAGCTACACCGTTTGCTTATTACTTCGCGAGCGAATGGTCAAGTTTATTCACCTACAAAGAGACTATTTCAGTAGTAGTATTTCTTATAGCCGGTTTAGTTGTGATGCTTTTTACTTTCCTCACGGTGAGTTACAGGGTGATCAACGCCGCCAGGCTAAACCCTGTAGATGTGCTGAAAGACGAGTAGTTGGTTCTACGTCTGACAAAATTTCTAGAGGTCAATTAACTCAAAAATGATGAACCTACTGTCTGCGGACGCTGCTATCATCCAAAAGACAGTAGGTTTTTCTATTCTGAAGGAGCTTTTTTGGCAAACGACTATAAGTATTTCCGAATTGTTAATCGTCCTTAAGTATTCTTAACCGTAGCCCATTCAACTGCTCGTTAGCCGCTATCTGGCAAGCCAGTCTGCTGGTCGACGTTAAATTCGGCAAACCGTTTAATGTTTTCTTCTCATCTATATCCAATTCTCTGGGAATTTCACCACTCACAATCTCAATGTGGCAAGTACCACACCAGGCTCTTCCTTTGCAATCTCCCCATTCTTCAATGCATCTATCATAAAGCAAAATCATGAGGTTGTCGTACTTGTTAGGAATGAACTCGATGGTCAACCATTCATTTCTAACATCAATAATATCGAAGCTGTAAGACATATAAACTCAGATCATCCCTGAAGAAGCAAAACAAGGCTGTCTTCCAAGGCTTCCACTCTATGCGTAACTTCTACGGGAATATTGAACTCATCCAGCCTTGACAAGACTTGAGAATTCTCTTCTTCCGTGTATCTGATCTCACCTGCTATCACCACAAGCACCGTTGGCCGGTGCGCTTTGTGATCTTTTAACATCATACCTTTATTGAACCCGATACAAATAGTCTTGCTCTGACTTGTCTTATGCAACGCCTTAGCCACTGGACGATTGGATGTTTTCAGTTCTTCAAGTATTGATTTTAATACCATTGCTTATTCGATTAGATTTTGATAATTGAATTGAGATCAGGGCTTTATTTGTAAGTGTTCCTTATGATCTCTTGCTTGAAAAATCCGAAGAAACATGATGTGCGCCATGCTTCTCGCTCTTTCCTTGGCCAGCTCTTTGTTTTTGCCCTCAAAAAGATCATCCAGGGTTTCAAACCACAACTGCAGCCAATGCCCGAAATGAGCTTGTTCTATTTCGTTGTTGAAATGCTGATCTACGGAGAGATGCGCTCTTAAAGGATTTCCTTTATAAGCCTTTACAAAGAAAAGATTGGTTTCCCAAAAGTCGGCCAGTTTTGAAAGATGCTCTGACCAATCAGTGATAATTTCATTGAAGAAAGGACCAATGCTATGATGCTGTCTAACCTTATCATAGAAAGTATTTACCATCAGTTCTACATCCTGCCTGGAACGTATGTCATGCTTTATCATGTTGCAATGTTAATCCAACACCATAGCATGAATTTATGATTTAAATCATAAGTTCAATCCTTTGGCTTTTGCCAATTAACGATGGTCGAAGGTTGAACTCATTCCAGCTTGTAGTAGCAATGATTCTATTTCCTGGCAAGTGCTAGCTTGATCCCCAACCCAATAAACATGATGCCGGTGATTCTATCCAACCAGGCCTTGAACTTGTAGTTGGCTCTGATACTATTGGACATTTTAGATGCAAAAAAAGACAACAGCACGCACCAAACGGTCCCAAGTAATAAAAAGATCAAACCAAGGACAGAGAAGGTCAGCGAACTTTGTGGGTAAGCAGGGTCTACGAATTGCGGTATGAATGCCAAAAAGAACAAGGCCACTTTTGGATTCAGTACATTCATTAGTACACCTGATACATAGATTTTGCGAAAGCTGCGTACGTTATTTGGGTCATCCAACTCATACGACGTCTTGGTCTTAGTGACTAAAGACTTCACCCCTAAAAAAATCAAATAACCCGCACCAAGATATTTCACCACTTCAAAGGCCAGGGCAGATTTAGCCAATAAGATGGAAAGTCCAAGCACGGCAAAAATGCAGTGTATGAGTACTCCGGTAGATATGCCCAGGGCCGACATCAATCCCGCCCTTTTGCCTTGTGAGATACTGCGACCCAAAATATACATGGTGTCAGTACCTGGAGTCAAAATCAGTAGTACCCCAGCTACTAAGAAAGTTTCAAAGTTGATGATTCCAAACATGTCTTAAAGTGTTAGTAGTTCAATTATTAGTTCGTCTTACGGTCGACAGCATCAAACCGCTCAAAATCAGTAGAGCACCGATGATTCTGTTTTGAAAATGTATTTTCTCTTGGTCTTCCAGATACCTTTTTAGCCTGGAGGCGAATTTGACATATATCAGCAAACAAATGCCATCAATCGCCAGATAGGAGGCGCCTAAAACAACCACCTGCGACACAAATGGAAAGTTTTGATCTATAAACAAAGGAAAGAGCGCTGCAAAGAAGACAATCGCTTTTGGATTGGAGGCTGACATCAGAAAACCTTCACTAAAGAGCTTGAAAAAGCCCTTTTGTTTTTCTTCCTTCTTAAATGCGCCTATCTCCGGCTTAGCAATAATTTTGGTGATCCCCATGTAGATCAAATACGCCACACCAGCCCATTTGATCAATCCGAAAATTTCACCCGAAGAGATTACAATTGAGGCCAGTCCCAGAGAGGATAACGCAATTTGTATCGCATTTGCCGACAGGTCGCCCAGTATAGTTCCTACTGTTTTCCTGGCACCGTAATTCATACTATTGGCGGAAGCCAACAAGACACTGGGGCCCGGTGTGACTCCGATGATCAAAACAGTTCCCAAAAAAGAAAGCCAAAGTGTTACATTCATAATTTCTTTAGTTTCATACCTCCAATCAGGTGATAAAATAAAAAAATACTAGTTGAAATTATCAATAAAGAAGCTCCTATGCTAAATAAATCAGCTAAAAATCCAAATAGGATAGCAAGAATAGAGGTAACAATAGTTCGATAAAAAGACTGAGCAGAAAGCACGGAGGTAAGGATCTTATTGGGCACGTCATCCGAGAGTATGGCCGTCATATTAGGCTTTCGTAAATTTTCAACCACAAATACCAGGATGAAAGACAGGAGCGAAAGCATCCACCATTCATTATATATGAAAACCCCACTCAAGGCACCACACACCAGGCCCACTTGCAAGGTGACCCATGGGATTCGCTCCGTACCTAACCTCTTGAGTTTAAAGGACATTTTAGAAGCATATGAAGTCATTAGGAAAATAAAAAAGTACACGATACCTATCAGCAAACCACTTTTCTTTTTTAGCTCCATAGTCTCCAATATGGGCAAGAGTATAGCCAACTGTAGCATCACAGGTTGGATATAATCCTTGATGACTTTTAGGTAGGCCGTATGGATGGCCGAAGAATTGATAACCTGGAATACCTTTCTGTTTTTGACCGCACGAAAAAGATTGATGGCATAAGTAAATAGATTTTTTGTTGCATTTCTATCCTTCTTACTCAACGAGTGATTGAGTACTTCCGGATAGGTCATTATATTAATAAAATTCAATAAATAAGGAACAATCGAAAACAGGTATACCGATCTATAACTTCCGGCATACATGACCAGCCCTCCTGCAAACAACGCTGATATAGCAGCTCCTTTTTGAGACCAGGAGCGAGTGTGCCCATAGTACATGACTTTTTGATCCTCCCAGTCGTTCAGTTTCAAATAATCCATGATCATGCCTTTGTGAGTACCCGATCTGAAGGCATCTGCCAAGCCATAGACCGCCATCGCCAGAAATAATATTTTGAAGTCATTCGAAAGATAGAAAATGACAAAAGACAGGATGTAAAAGAAGAATGAAGCCAATAAGGCATGCTTTCGCCCATAAGTATCGGCCACTATTCCTGACGGGACCTCGCACAAGTTGACCGCTATTTCCCGGGTGGCATACAGTACACCCATCTGACTAAATGAAATTCCCTGGTCTAAAAAGAAAAGTAGAAGAAACGCGTCGTAAAACCTTAGGCTCTTTAAAAAGCCGTAAGCGCAAAATTTGACATACTGACCGTTTTTCTCTAGTTCATTCATTTCCGGAAGGCCCTGAATCAAATGCCCTGGTATCGAAAACCAAGAGTATGCTTGTAATTCGATCTTTGTCTGTCTCAAACAGCTGAGTCATCGGAGTGGAAATGCCCGACTTAGTGAAATTGTATATCAGACAGGCCGATGTCTCATCCTCATAGAATTGTATGACCTCAAAATCAAAGCCTTCAGGGGGATTAGCCAACATAGATGCGATGTAGGAATCAGCGGAATCAAAACTGTAAAACGGTCCGCTGAACTGTAAATCCCGAGCTAATATCGTACGCAGTTGTCCAAGGTCGCCGGTATTGAAGACGATGTCCATGTACTTTTGAGCAAGTTCCAAAGGTGTCATTTTATATCGAGTTTTATTTTTGCGACCAATCCGTCCACATAGCTATCCCAGCCGACATCATGTGCGTCTTTACTCTCTTGGGACAAAAATCCCGAATGCTCCAGGTGAATAGTGGTCTGGTTTCCATCTTGCTCAAATTCCACCGAAACCAAACTCTCCTCTTCGGAGCCCTCCCACTGCCAGGTATATTTCAGTTTTTCATTGCAAATCACTTCTTCGAATATACCGGTCATGATACCAACTGCCTCAGGAGATTCGGCCCACAGTTTAAAAACGCCCCTCAAAACAGGATTGCTCTCAATTTTGGTAACAGGAGGAATCGTCATATCCGGAGAAACCCAGGCTTCGAAGAGTGTCTCCCTGCTTAGGTCCAGAACATATTTTTTTAGAATCATCATTTTCAATCTATTATTAATTCTTTGATATTACTACTGTCTGTTTGATCAACTGTTCGTTGTCAATGCTACTCACCATATACCTGGCAACGCTCTGTCTACCGATGGTCAAGGCAGGTTTTGGGACATCATTAAAACTCTCTCTGATCTCTTGCTTCTTCCTGGAGTTAGTTAGGCCGGCAGGCCGTATGATGGTCCAATTCAAATTTGATTGCATCAATAGCTGCTCCTGTCGTTCGTGGTCCTCATAGGCCTTTCCGATATTGCTGTTTTCTATAAACCACCTGAACCATCCTGGAATATCTTTTTTCGTCTCAGCAACTCCCCAGGCCGAACAAATAATGATTCTTTGAATGTTTCTTTCTTCGGCCATTGGAATCACCTGACTCATCACTTCCGAAAGGTAATTCTCCGGTGTTCTTAAGGCGGACCACGGGAAGTCTGTGTGACGAGAAATATTCAGCACACTCATAATACATTCACAACCTTCCATGGCGCTTTGCAAAGCATGCTCATCTGATGGATTTCCTTCAAAAACCTGCATACCATCCTGTGCTTCTGTTTTATCCGGTTTTCTAACCAAACAATTGACGGAATACCCTTCCTTGAGTGCCGATGTCAGCACCAACTTTCCCGTTCTTCCTGTAGCACCAAGTAGCAGAATTCTCATTTTATTATCAGGTCAAGCCATCGGTCATCTTTGAATGAACTCCCAGCGCGTTTATTCAAGTACCCGAACGGTTCGTATCCGAGTATCAGTCAGTGGTCTGTCATATACGCCTGTTTGCACAGCCGCAATGGAGTCAACTACCGCAAGGCCTTTGACCACCTCACCAAAAACAGTATAGTTCTGATCGAGATGTGGTGTACCACCAATGGATTTGTACACGGCTCGCTGTTCTTCCGGAATGGTGTAGCGTTCGAAATTGTCATACTGCTTGGCCAGACTGCTAATGCTGTCATTCAGCAAGGTGTATTGCTCCCAATTCTCATCGTCTTCTGCCTTTTGCAAAGCATCTGTCAGTGATCGGTTGGCTGTATCATTTTTAAAATAGCGTGTAGCCAGCCAGCCGTTAATTCGCGTTTCTGCTACAGTTAACAAACTATCGTTGAATACCTTGCCCTGCACTATATAAAACTGCATGCTACTGGAGGCCCGTTGCAGATTGCCATCACGAGCGGCTCCTAAGGCTCCTTTCTTGTGAAATAGCTTTGAATTGAATTCTGCGTCTACTTTATAAGAAAGGCCGCCGTTACCCAAGGTATCCTCTGGTAGGGCATTTTTGCTATCCGGATCGCCGCCTTGTATCATAAATTTTTCGATCACCCGGTGAAAGAGCAAGCTGTCGAAAGCGCCGTCGTTGGCGAGTTTGACGAAATTGTCCCGATGTAGTGGGGTCTCGTTGTACAATTCAATCACCATGGTACCATAGTCGGTTACCATTTCGATGGATGTTCTTTTCTCAACTTCGGATTCGGTAGCCGTTGTTTTTGTATTGCAGCTCCAAAATGTGGCGATTGCGATGAAGAGAAAGGTTGTTTTGAGTAAGGATTGCATGTTTAGGTTTTTTGCTATAGAAATATTGGGTGAGCTAGTTAGTGAATCTACCATTTTGGTAAAACTGACATCATAGCAGAAAGATAGCAAGTCGACTCCAGAAAGCCAATCCGAAGGCCATTTCCAAATTAAGCGCTCTTTTTCAACCCAACCGGAACGAATCCATGCCACCCCTCGTTAGCAATTAGTTCGTCATGAAGACGGATGGTTCAAATCAAAATGTACAAAATGAAACACCTTATTTATTCCTTATTGCTTGTTGCTATTTCTTCTACCCTTCTCCAAGCACAATCGTTTCGGTCTTTAGACAAAAGTCCTATGGACGTGGCTTATTTGCCGGACAACTTCGCGCATGATCGCAGCCCCGGTGAAAAGGCCATCATCAAAATTTACTACAGCCAGCCACAAAAGAATGGACGGGATATTTTCGGGACCAAAGTTCCTTACGGCAAAGTATGGAGAACCGGCGCCAATGAAAATCCTGAGATCAAAGTCTATCAGGATATTACGCTAGGAGGCAAAAAACTCAAAGCGGGCACTTATTCCCTTTTCACCATTCCAGGAGAGAAAGAATGGACGCTGATTATCAATTCGGATCTGGACTATTGGGGAGCTTATAGCTACAAACAAGAAAATGATGTACTTAGAGTAAATGTCCCTTCAGCCAGCACCTCAGATGTAGTTGAAGCCTTCTCTATTCGATTGGAAGATAAGGGCAACAAATCGGCTGTTTTGAGACTGGCCTGGGACAAGACAATGATTGAAGTGCCTGTTGGTTACTAATCAATAGTTGTCGGTCTAGCGTCCCTAGTTAATGGAAGAAACCATGCGCTATGACCTCCGGACCAAATAAATGCCGCTGCACTTCTGTTAAGCGTTTCCTTTAATCAAAGATATGATTGTGAGCTAGGCCCTTGCCGGCGCAGAGCTGTCCGTCCTATTTGGATGGCGCTGTGCCAGAGGGGCTGTGGTTAGTACCTGCTCATTATCAGCGACTTTCTTCCATTCGAACTAATATTGAATGTCAGGTAGACGGTTCGCCGAAGCGGGAACTCGAAACCTTTTATTCATTGGTTAAAATCAAAACACGTCACTCTGAGTACTTTTTCACAACTGGACAAAGTTGAAAAAAGGACGTGAGAGTCTCCTGATGGTGAGATTCTCACGTCTTTCACTCAGCCAAGGCTTCATGAATTCCTCAGAATGTCGGAAAGGAACGCCCCCTTGGTCGTGCCGGGAAAAGAATAGAACTCACAACTGAGCCTGTAGGTGTAAAAAGCAAGTCAGTTGTCTTGTCTTCAGGAGCTGTTTTTTGAAATGATATCAGTACCGTTGTCACGAAATTTTCTGCCGTGCATCTGCTTGGGAATTTCGAAAGGCAACCGAAACAAAATGAATTCAGTTATACTGATATAGTTTTTACATGCTATACCACACAAGAAGGTGAAAAATAAATTCTATTTATTGGCTATACTACTATCTGTCACAAGGGTGGTCGTTGCACAAGAAATACGAACTATTACAGGACGTGTGCAGGATGCCGAAGACGGTAGTCCTTTGCCTTTTTGTACAGTCAAAGTAGAAGGAACCAACGCCGTGGCCCGAACGAACGACGATGGCAAATTCACGCTAAGGACCCCTTCAAAAAAGGTAGCACTCACCTTTTTTTACATCGGATATATCAGTCAAACGCTCGACTTTGATCTCAAAGCAGATACCGTGATTGCGATCACACTCCTGCCGTCAGTGACCACATTGGACAATGTAGTGGTCAGTGATGAGCGATTCTATGGCGAAAATCAGATAGAAGACATTCGTTCGAGTACAACACGTGTGGAAGCCAAAGATGTACTCATGGTTCCTGGATTGGCAGGTGAACCGGATCTGATTCGAACCATGCAGCTCTTGCCGGGCGTCACCAAAGGAGTAGAAGGCAGTGTCGATTTCTTTGTTCGCGGCGGAGACGCGGACCAAAATCTGGTACTTTTGGATGATGCCATCATCTACAATTCAGGTCATCTATTTGGTTTTATGTCTGTTTTCAATCCGGACATGCTGGGCGATGTACAAATGATCAAAGGCGGTTTTCCTGCCTACTATGGAGGCCGACTCTCCTCCGTCATTGATATCAAAACCGACGGAACCATGCCCGAAAAAACTACATTTAACGGAAGTGTCGGTGTGATCTCGTCCAACCTCACCATTGCCCAACCCTTGATCAAAGACAAGTTGGCCGTGAAGATTGCTGGTAGAAGAACCTATATCGATCAGTTGCTGAAGCTCACAGGTGATCCTGATCTACAACTCCCCTACTATTTTTATGATTTTAATGGTCGCATTGACTTCAAACCATCCCCTCGGCATTCATTCTATTTTTCCAATTATTTTGGAGCGGATATATTGGATATAGAATCAGATGATCCTGATGACAACGGAAGCAGTGAGTTTGATATAGACAATACCAATTTGTCATTGGGTTGGAAATATCTCACACCCACCAACAATATATTCAGTCTCACACTGACCAATTCCCGGTTTTCGTACCTCGTGGACAATGCTTTCGAAGAAAGTACCCTGGCGGTATCCAATTCAATAACCGACTATGGCCTGAAGGCCAGATATGATATTTTCAACTTGGACGTTGAAAAGCTCTCCGTAGGCCTGGACGTGATCCGACATGCCATGGACCCCTTAGAAGTTGATGCTTCAGGGATCGTTGAAGATATTTTTCCGTCTGCCCGAAGCTCAGCCGTTACCTCATTTGAAGGCGGTCTTTATGCCGATGTAGAAAAAAAACTGACCGAAAGGTTGAGTGCCAGTGTCGGGTATAGACAGAGTTTTGCCACGGTAGACGGCAAGTTGTATTTGGGCTTTGAACCTCGCCTTTTGGCACGATACAAGCTCAATGAACTGAGTTCGTTAAAATTCAACTTTACCATAATCAGTCAGTATCAGCACCGAGTGTCCAGCGCCAGTCTGTCTCTGCCGGTCGACCTCTGGTACTCTGTCACACGCGACATCAAACCCCAAAGGGCCACGCAGTTTGGATTTGGGTATGTCAAAAGCCTTGGCCAGTCCGGATTGCTGTTTGAATCAGAAGTGTATTATAAATACGCCAACAACATCATTGAGTATCAAGAGGGCACGAATTTATTCTTAAACACGGATTTTGAACAATCCATCATACAGGGCACAGCCGAATCCTATGGCTGGGAGGTGCTGTTGAGAAAGAAAGGAGAAAGATTGAATGGCTGGGCCAGTTATACCCTGTCGTGGGCCAACCGACAAGTGGACGGACTCAATGGAGATGCGACCTTTCCAGCGCGCTATGATCGCCGGCACAATGTTTCTATTGTGGCCAATTACAAAATCTTTAAACGCTGGGAAATATCAGCAGTTTGGGAATACCTGTCGGGCTCGCGTTTCACGCCAGTGGTCGCCCAGTATGCCATCGCTAACCCCCTCAACACGGGAGTCACGGTCGAAAACATATACCCGGACCGGAATTCGGTGGCCTTGTCCAATACACATCGACTGGATTTGAGCCTGGTTAAAAAGTCCAAACCGGGTAAAAAATTATATGGCGAATGGCGGTTGGGTGTCTACAATGTTTACAACCGAGCCGCACCTGTAGGTATTCAAATCGAACAGAATCCGGAAACCGGTTTATTCAATTATCAACAGCCTGGATTGTTTGGCATGTTGCCGTTCATTTCTTATCGGTTCAAATTTTGACAGCCATGATAAAAAACCGTTTGAAAATATACCTGGTAGCCACCCTCGCAATGTTCGCCTGCGAGCCCGATCCGCTGCCCATCCACCTCGAACTGCCTGCCCAACAATTGGTAGTGTCCAGCCTGCTGATCCAAGGGCAAGGTGTCACCATCGCTTTGACCCGCAGTTTTTCTGCCTTGAACTCTGGTTTGACCACAGACTCCACCTTGCTGACATCCCTGCTCGTACAGGAAGCCGAAGTTCTGATCATTGAAAATCGTTTGGACACTTTTCGCTTACAACAAGTACAGGATGGCATTTTCGTTTCGGCCGACATCAACCCTGTACCGGGCAATGTTTATGGACTGATTGCCACCGACCTGCAAACCGGAACGCGCGTTGAAGCTGAGAGCATCGTGACCGAACAAGTGCAGTTCTCAGACACCAAAGGTACTTTGATCCCTGCCGGAGATGATTCTCTAGTCAATGTCAGCTATAGTTTCAATCCACATCCCGACGAAGACTTTTATATGGTCAATGTCCAGAAGCTCTCTGTGGACCTCGATCAGACTAATTTAGGAATAGATCTGGATTTGGTGGTCCCCAGGACTTTTACGCATTTGGTTACCAAAACTGATTCTGGAGATCAGGAGATTTCGGATGAGTTCATTTTTATCGTCAATGAAGATTTCTTTACCGGCGACACCCTGATCGTATCGTTGGCCAGCATAGGCCCTACCTACTACGAGTATCTGGAGAAGCGCAACAATACCCGATTTGGGCCGAGTTTCGTCTCCGAACCCTACAACGCACCCAGTAATGTAGAAAACGGCTTAGGTTTTTTCAACCTGCATACCTCCGATAACCAGATCATTATTGTGGAGTAGATAAACTTGTTAGTACTACTCACTCTAGCTAGAAGTTCCCTAGCGCGGAAGTTTCTTCCGTGCAGCTCTATTATCCAATCATCCGCTCTAGTTCGGAAGTTACTTCCGGACCACTCTACTACCTTTCTAATTCCACTCTGGCTCGGAAGTTACTTCCGGGCCTTCAAACTAGCTCAGAAGTTTCTTCCGAACCACTCATTTCTAGTTCGGAAGTTTCTTCCGGATTACCCAATCATCACCAAATCCAACAGCCCTTTACCCCCTGCATAGTCAACCGCACTGCTATAAACATAAGCAGAAGGTTCATAAACCAGACCGGCCTTTACCGGATTGTTATGAATATAATCAAGTCGCTGATCCATCATCCTATTATCAGACAACTCTATGGGATGGTATTCATTTTGCCAAAAAGCATATTTTTGATGCTTGGAGCTTTCCCTAGCCCTTTGGTGAAAAATTGAAAGCATCCATTCCCTTCTACTCTCCCGTTTGTTGTTTGCGATTGCTCTACATATATGTACGGAAGTATATTTTTTGAAATCTCTAACGATGTCTTCAATTTTATTTTTTCCAGTCGTACCGATAATCAAGTGAATGTGATTGCTCATGATACACCAGGCATATACTTCCAGTCCTTTTTCCTTTTGACAATATCGGATACTGTCTAAAAATATGTCGGCATACTGTGACCTTGTAAAAACATCTACCCAACCAGTAGTGGCAAAGGTGATAAAGTACGGTTGGGTCTGGTCTCGGATTTTATACTTCTCGCTCATCCATTTTAAGATGCCAATCAGTTGAAATAATCCCCTAAATACGGAAGATTTTTTATGCAGGCGCGGAAGTTGCTTCCGAGCTGCCTCTTTCTAGTTCGTAGGTTACACTGTAGTTCGGAGTGGAAAACGGCTTAGTTTTTTTCAACCTGCATACCTCCGATAACCAGATCATTATTGTGGAATAAGAAAAGCTCAAATGGTATATGGACCATGTCATGTGCTGGTAATTCATTTTTTGGTTGATGATATCAAAAAATCTTGTTCCAATTATTATTCAGTGAATTTCTCCAACAACTTTACACAGGCTTTCTGGGCCTTAATGATGTCCTTATATATATTTTTATCTTGTTTTGATTCATCAGAATTAGTATAGGTATTTACCGCTTTAATATAGTACTTCTTGGCATCTATGGTTTGGCTAAGCATCATATACACATCACCTAAAGTCAAAAAATCTAAATAATCAGCATTTTCCCTTTGCTCTATCAGCTCAATAACTTTCAATAGACTCACTTGAGCCTTATCCCTATGTTTTTCTGCAAATTTTATAGGTAGATGATAATCTGTATAAAGTAAAAGATGAGTGGTAGCCTTACTTTTAAGGTAAACTGGGTTGTCTGGGTCTAAAGTCAATGCTTCGTTAAAGTTTTTTAGGGCTTCTTGCTCCTTCCCTTTTGCGTGCTGAAAGGCCACTCCTTTATAATAATATCCTCCTGCAACTTTAGGAGCCAATTTAATAGAGGCATCAGCATACGAAAGCAACTCGTCAAAATTCTTAGTTCTTACCAAGCACTGGCAAGCCAATAGAGAGAGTTCTACGTTTTTAGAATCATTTTCTAATTCAACAACAATTTTATTTAATGACGGCTTCACCTTACCAGAGTAGTATAAAGCTTTAAGTGTTTCATAAGTATTACTTTTCACCACCTTCTTTTTCTCTTTAACCTCTTTGCTCATTGGTTTTTTCATTGTCGTTTAACCTTATACCTTGCTCGTAGGTGTTGTTCATCTACTTAGGGGGCAAAGTTACAAATCGAAAAACTTATGATTGTTTTTAGAGCACTCTATTTGTTCATCTAAGTTGAAAAACTACTTTATTAATCTAATCGACGGTGATAAAACTATGCGACCAGAGCAGTAGCGTTTTTGGAGTAAGTTCAACTTAATGAAGACCTAAAATTAGGAAAAGGAAAATCCAGAGAGAACATCGATCTATCGTAACTCATTTTGACAAAACATAAGAAGTACCCGCTTTCTAGCGCGGAAGTTGCTTCCGTGCTGCCTTCGACTCTGGTTCGGAAGTTACACCTAGTTCGGAAGTTACTTCCGGACCTCCGCCTCCAGCACATCCAAAAAATCAAGCACGCACTTCATATCCAGCATAAACGCCAGATGGTCTTCTATCAACTCGCTTTGTTCGCTCGTTACGCACAAGGCGATCATCGTTCGAAGGTCTTTTTTCAGTTTCGAAATATCTACGGCATGAAGCAGGTCTTCCAGGGCTTGAATGGAGTGGGCGGTTGCGTGGATGTTTAGGAGGTTTAGGTGCATAAATTAGGTTGGTTAGTTTCAGTTTTCAATTTACCACTTATTAATGGTAATCAATAAGTGGTAACATAAAAGTTTTTACGAGTCTTTATTTGTTCCATGACAGAGAAAACTGAATTCACGAAAGAAGAGATTTTAAAGTTGGCCAATAGGATAAAATCGCTGAGAATTCAAAAAGGATATTCAAACTACGAGAACTTTGCTTACGAACACAAAATTCCACGAGCCCAATATGGCAGATATGAAAAGGGCGAAGATTTAAGATACAGCAGTCTCCTCAAAGTAGTCCAGGCACTTGGAATTAGCTTGAGTGAATTTTTTAGCGAGGGGTTTGATTGAATTGAAAGTTTTACAGATTGAAGTCGTGAAAAGAATTGAAACTCTTTTTGTAAAGAAGTTTCAAGGAAACAAAAGTGTATTTGCCCAGGCGTGCTCTTGCGACGAAAAAACAATTCGGAAAATTCTGAATGGAGAACAGTTTATCAGTGTCAATCTTGCTTTCAGGATCTGTAAGGCTTTGGAAATTACTATGAGTGAATTATTTGAAGGGTTGGTTTTGGAGGATTAATTTGCTTAAGTTATGCCTGTGCAACGTTCGGCGTTTATTATTCTTGCTCTTATTTTGTAAACAGCTGGGTGAGAAGAAAAAAACAAGAAAAGCTCTGTATAGCCTATGAACATTATACTCTTACCGAATTCTGTCTCAGATTTAAACTTCACAAATATTGGCCGCGGTGAAAAGAAAACATTATCTGACACGGATTTGATTTCTAATAACGGTACTTTTATAGTTTTTTTGAAATTGTTAACATACAAAAAATCATCATCTATATGGACGTTCTTTGCTCTTATACATCCATAATAAATTAATATCGTTCCGAATATCAAGCCAATAAGAAATGTCAGGCCCGCAGTTCCTTGCTCTAAAACAGCCAAGCCAGTCCCAACTGCAAATCCAATAAGTCAAATCGCCGAAAAGACGAATTTCCAAAGAAAAGTCAATGATGTTGATAATCTAATTTTCATTCTTCAAATTGCTCTAACGCCGATACATCAAGCGCGCTGATTTTTATGTAGTTAAGTTTCGGAGGCAATATAATTGAATCTGCGATTCAGCTGGGTTTGAGTAAGCTCAAATCTGGCATCTAGTAGTAGCACACATGATTTCTATGTATGATGTTAGGATCTTCTTTTTAATCTAACTTCGAAAAAAATTTTATGTGGAAAAAGGCCAAACACCTAAGTGTCTTCATTAAAATTGAAGCTCCAAACATTGTTTTGCCCAACTACTGATCAATTTAGTACATAGTGAAAAAGTCATTCAAAGCAAAAGCTCGATCAGGAATCTTTCTAAACGCTTAATAATTCTCAGAAGTGCTGCTGAAGACGAGCTGCAAATGGCCTTGCTAGCCTAATGATACTGGACTTTGGGGAAGAGTGTCAAGGGATGGGATTGATACCTGGCTGTAGGTAGATGGGGACAGGGTTCGCTTCTGATACGCGAAGACATTCTTAAAGTCTCCTAGTTAACAGGTGTCGGGTTGATTTGTTCGGCTTAAGCCAGTGCGAGCGTACTTAACTTGGATATGAGAGATCACATAATGTTAGCTGCTTTTTTTCAACCAGAATTATTGTTCTAAAATGAAAGTCAGTAATTATCTTGGCGAAAGAGGTCTAACTGAATGATTCAACTAATCACAAAATCCTAAATGACTTACTTGCTAATTTTCATATTATTTATGGCTCTTGTGTCGATTTTGGGAGTGTTTTACCAATTGAAATTACACTCGATAGGTAAAAAATATGGTATACGCTTTTATCGCCTGAGCGTATTTAAAATGCCATTTCAAAATGATATAAAAGAAAAATTGAATGAAAATAAATCTGAAGCTGAAATTGCTTCTGCCTTATATTATCTGTTAAAACTTCACAACGTGCTGACGTTTTTGATCCTGTTATTTTGGCTCGTAGTCTTGTTGTTTATTTTGTTGGTTTGGTTTCTTTAACAAGTTCAAACAAATTAAACAATTCACCTCTGATCTTAGTGTCTGCATGACCCGGTCTCCGCTACTCTGTCTGCGTAGATATTTTTAAAGTCTCTTGGTTGAAGGTTGTTGGGCTGTTTGCTTAATTTATGGCCAGCAGGGAAGCTTCCAATACCTCTCAAGAACATCCAAACTTATCTGATGTTGGACACCTTCAATTGTTTTCCGTTTAGTTCAACAACTTTTGGAATTTTGGTTATTCCACTGATAGTATACCCGAACAAGTATTCTGTTACGCAACTTGCTACTTCTATGATTTTGCTCGGCTTATATCCAATTAACTTAAAACCTTCTGGAGGAGTTTGGTGTTCATGTGAAAATATAAGCTCTAAAGTATCACCAGAGTATTTTATTCCTCCCAAATGAGTTGTGTAACAATTGCTTTCACTTACTAAATCTATACTAAGAACATCGCCTCGAATTATGCTAATGTTTAGAATAGAATCAGTTCTAATTTCAGAAAATAGTTTACTGTCACACGTGCAATACTGGCGGAAAGAGCTGAAATTAATGTCTTGTCCGAGTAATGTTCCTTGAAGTATTGTCAGTAAAAGTACCGTTGTTAGTTTTTTCATTGTAAATATTGAACCGTGTGGTGTTTAAATTTATTAATAGTGGCGGACTTTCTAAGTGCACCAATCCTTGGTAACTCATAAAACCCGATTCATCATAGCATTTGTTGTATGGGGTTTATCTTATTTCGGCAGATCTGAGAATTAGTTCGATTTCTTTGTTCAAATCCTCATCATCAGGATATGGTGTCATCCAAGTGAATTGAAGTAGAGTTTGTCTAAACCCGATTTCAAAGTGTTTATATGCCACGTTAGCAGGTTCATCCGCTTTGCGATAAGCGACAGCACCATACCTGGAAATATTAATCAGTTCAGGTGAATATTCTGAGTTGATTTTTATGGATTCGTTACGAGAGTATTCATACTTAGGATCTTTGTTAGTTAGTTCGGATGCGTAAAGTATTCCATGTAGTTTTTCGTTGCAAAACGTGAAGGTTGATTCTCCTTTCTTATGTTTAATAATGCTCCAATTCGGAGGAAAATCAATCCTTGAGTAGCTTGATGGAAAGACAAAGTATGTTATTGGTTCCGGCTTGGGAGACCTTCTGAAAAGGTTGAGCAACTTCTGAATCATTAGTTCACTGTTTCCAAAAAATCCAGTTCAACTGTTCCAATGTAAATTCCCAGATGGCCCCTGCTAGTGGCATTGAAAATTCCCTGGACTCTAAGCTTTCTTCCCTGTAATCTCTCTTCCATTGCACTGTCAATATGCTTGTTCAGTTCATCCGAAAAATCAACCCAAACCGCCTCTTCTTGACCACTATTTTTAGATTCAAATAAGCCGCTAAGTTCAAATCCTGAGAAATAATAACCTGTTAGTTCGATTGTCTTTTGATGAAAGTCTGAGCTCCTTTTTAGTTCAGTTATTCTTGGAGTCGGCAGGTTCAGCTGTTCTGTACCCGTTCTGATGGGGTCGAGTTTGCAACCAAGAGTTAGCAAGGTGAAAAGAATTAATATGATGAAATTTATTTTCATGGAGTCAACCGTCTGACTATACATCTGTATACTAGCCACTTGCTTCTACTATTAAATAATTCAGAAAAAATACCGCTTGTGAGATGCTCGGTTGTATATGGAGTATAGGTTTTGTTATATTCTTTTAGTTCTTCAACGTTTGTAGCTCTCCTTCTACTTTCTCAAGTCGTTCCAGCAGTTCGATCTGATAAAGTGTAAGTTCCTCAATTTTTTTCAATAACCTCATGTTCATATCTCCGAGATCGATTCCGTTCTCTCCAATTTCGGTAGCAGACGGGATTTCTGGTAGGTGTTTGTTTTCTGATATGTATTCTTTGGTCTCTTTAAGAGTTCGGAGTTTGTAATCTGCTGCAAAAACATAATCTGGTACACTAATATCGGCAAGTACCTTTACTTCAGTTGCTCGGATTTGTCCATTTACTGCAAGTTTTGACTTGGGACTGTCAGTTCCAATTCCAACGTTTTCACCTACAATGGACATTCGTTCGATTGTTGAACCACTTCCATTTTCTTGAGTGTAAAATCTTATAGATGCATTATAGACTTGACCATGAACGTGTGCATAGTAACCAAACTTAATTGCCGAGGTTTCTTCAATATTTGTAGCAGAATAGTTGCTGTTCCACTGCCTTGCACTATTTGCTAGAATGCCAGTTATTACAGTTTGAGATGTAAGGTAGGACGTATTGTCAGTTGACAGCCTAAGAACACCTTCTCCTCCAACACCTTGTATGTGCAAATTGTGGCTTGGAGAAGATGTGCCAATTCCTACATTTCCTGTAGATGGAAAAGTATTTGTTTGACTCCGGGCAGATGACCATCCTGCTGCTAGTAGGAAAATTGTAA
Organism: Reichenbachiella sp.; assembly: GCF_039944555.1. Classification (GTDB taxonomy): domain Bacteria; phylum Bacteroidota; class Bacteroidia; order Cytophagales; family Cyclobacteriaceae; genus Reichenbachiella. The sequence goes on from NZ_JBDUYN010000006.1 coordinate 741,377, forward strand.
TTCTGATTTTTTTCATATTTGTAGAATTTATGATCTGGTGGTAATTGAATATAACATCTGGATATCAGGACAAAAAGTTCCTGTTATTTCACTTTACTTAATAACGCCAAATTAGTCAATAATACCAATCAGGCATCATAGGCCTACTCTAAACGTTTAATAATACGGATAATCAAATTCTCTCAGAAGTGCTGCAGAAGACCGGCTGTTGCATGGCCTTCTAGCTTAGTGATACGGGATTTTAGGGAAGAGTGTCAATATTTTCAATGATCTGTTCATAATTCCTGCTAACGTCTGACTATGATTAGGCTTCAAGGGTTTGTTCCTGTTGCCAGTACTATGTAAAACAGAATTACACCGAAGAGAATTGTACCAAAATTATTTATTAATCTTGATTTTCGCTCGTGTTCAGTTTCATTCTCAAAAAGTACAATTACCGATTTGTATTTCCATAGATAGCGATAACCACAAAAAACCAAAACACTAAGAAAGTACGGAACAATTGCATATTCCTCAAGTTGCTTAAAAGGCTCTAGGAAATCTAAATTGAAGGAAAATTTTAGAATCAGTAAAATCATTGATAAGTTATAAATCAATACCAATGTTAAACCCAAATATGCCATTAACACTGGATTGGGGCCATGTTTATATTTCTTATTCACCTTATAGCCAGAGTAGAAAATTGTATCTAAAGGATTCTTCAATTTATAAGTTTTATGTCCTATAACGATAGTATAATGCGAATGGTCTAATGTAGGTTAGGGGTTTTCTTCTCAATCAATTAGGTCCGTATTGAATTTTTCTGAATTCACTAACAATTTCATTTCTATATCAACCCTTGTAGTATCTATTGAGTCGTCATGATTAAATATTAATGGTTCCAGAGGGAAACAAACGTTCTGTTTCTGAAAAGTTGTGTCAAAATAGGGGAATTGAAATTGATTTTGGTCTTTATCACTTAACGAAAAGATATTTAATGTATCTATAATTTGGAATGTAACTGCCTCCAAGTATTCGGGGCTGATTTTTTTATTCTTCAATTTTGGATGATAATAAGTTATTTCCGGGTCACTATTCGAAATGGAAAGTAAAATATCATACTTATGATCATCAAAGAATTTTGACCGAATTTTGATGGGACTGTCTGCTAATTTCAAATAGTGGATCACTCCATATTTTTTACCAATGTTTCTGATCAAAAATTCGAACCTCAGGTCAATTATCAACTCTTCTCTAATCAGGTAATACAAGCTGTCTGATTGTAAGGCTAAAGGTTTTTGAACCCGGTTGGGTTTAATAACAATACTGTCTGGACCATAGTCGATCATTAGAGAATTATCATCATTTTGATAAAAAGAATATACCCGTTCAGGGTACTCGGGCCTAAAATAATCTTTAAACTCAAGCCCAATGTCTTCTCCTGAGTATGTTGAAATATATTGATTGTAAGTGAATGTCCCCCTTGATGTTTCAGTATTGGACTGTTTGAACACGATTTTAGTGTTGGGAGGATAAATCAATTCATCAAGTTTAGGGATAGCTAATCCCAATACCGCAAACAACGAAATCAACAGTGAAAGTACAAGTGAGCTAAACGTTAGTTGTCTACGAAACCAATTTTGATATGAATTGCAAATTGAACATTTTGAGGCTCCTTTAGGTATTTCATTGACACAAACAACGCATCTCTTAGTATTAATCATCTCTAATCCAGATTTCGCTAAAAACATTTAAATCTACAAGAGTCCCAAGTTGCCAGTACCAAATCTTTTCTCGATAGTCTCTACTAACTGACGTACTGAATGTAATAGGTGGCAGCTTCCTGAAAAATCTTTTGAAAATCAATTCAAATTTTAGCTTACTCCATCTATCCTTTATGATTCCCTCTGAATTTGGAAACTTTGCTCTGCTTAAGGCCCATCCTAGTTGAATTAAGTTTCTTGAGTAAGTATTACCCAATAGTGCAGTCATATTGTACCTATATCCAAGTTGGTAATAGTGTGTTTCGTCTGTAACATTTCTGGCAAAAATAAAGCCTGCTGATGCAAGTTCGAATATGTTTAGCACAAACTCGATGGTCCATTCGTATTTGATCTGATCAGGAAAATCATATCTGATGAGGCCAAATTTATAACCTCCAGTCATATCCATATAACCGGTTAGAGCAAGTTTGTTCGTATGCGTTGGAATAATAGAGTCTGAATTGCTGAGAAATGTATATTCATAATCTACGTGGAATCCAGGAAAGGTAGAATCTCCTCGATAGAAGTACAGATTATTATCAAAATGAACAAAAAATAGATCTTTATTAGGAAAGAAATTTCTGAATTGATAATTGGCCTCCCCTCCAGTTCGTATCGATGAATTAAAAAAAGTGGACTTGATGGTTTCTATATATACGTCATTCTGCCTGTAATCAATTAGCTCTTGACCGATGATTTCCAAGTGGCTGAAGACCAGCATAAGGACTATCAAATTTTTTTTAATCAACTTTTGTTAATTTTATTTTTTGGTACTTCTTCTTGATTAGAGCCTGAACAATTAAGGGGTTTTTTGAAATATTGTTCTTTTGGCTTGTAATAATTTTAGCCATGTATTCTAAATCAATTATTTCAAAATTATTCAGCAGTGCTTTATTCACTTGATATTCATAAGTGATTGGCTTTCTTAACTTATCTAACTCAATAAAAATTTTTATTTCTTCCAACCCTATTAGTCGAAGGGTATCTGTTGTGACTATCGTAACATCAGAGTAAGTTATTTTACAAGGAACGTTTATATTCCTATTTCCCCAAGATTCAACCTTGAGGTTCCAGTCCTCTACCTCTTGTGCTTTAGCTACATTTGTCACATGTAGCATGAGGGTAAAGAGCACTATATATCTGATCAAATTACTAAACACTAATTATCGGTAACATTTCCATATATGGGCAAAAATTTCCTACCACTTATGTAAACTAATAAGGCCAAATCAGCCCATCAAGCATGATAGCAATTTAAACGTTTAACAATACAGATAATCAAATTCTCTCAGAAGTGCTGCTGAAGGCCAGACTGCAAATGGCCTTGTCAGCTTAATAATACAGGATTTTGGGGAGAGTGTCAAGAGATGACCATTATAGCTTCCTCTAGGTAGACAGGGACAGGATAAAAAATACGTATCAAGGTCGGATGAATAACATGACAACAATGATGGGTATCTCAAACAAACTGTATATTTGAAACTTAATACTTTTTCATTCTATAATCATATCGATTAATGCGTTGGGTAGTCCGTTTTTTCTGCATGTGTGGTTGGCTTTTAAGCTCGGTTTGTTCCTTAGCTCAAGAGGGCGATCTCTTTCTGACGCATCATCGTCATAATATTCCCGGACTGGATGATGTGAACTATCAAATCAAATCTGATAGCAATGGCCAGTTGTATATTGCGAATCGATCAGGAGTCATTCAATATGACGGAGAATCCTGGCGCCATATCCCGACACCAAGTGCCGCCATTTCACTGGATCTGAATGGTAAAGACCAACTTTATGTTGGCTGTGTAGGTGATTTCGGACTATTGGCCATTGTGGACAAAAAATTACAATATCAATCGCTAGATAGTGTAGCCAACGATGACGGACTCTATTTTCAAACATCATATTTGGACTCCTCTGTATACTTTGTGAATGAGGAGACAATCGTAAGGTACGATGTGGTAGCTTCATCCATATCGAGGACCAACCTCGTAGACGACGATGATTTCTTTTCAAAACTGTTTGTTGTGGATGGAAAGATCTTAGTACAAACAGATAAGGAACTATATGAATATGTAAACGATGAGCTCGTTAGCTTTGCCTGGTCGGAGCGCAATTCAAACGAATTTATCTTTTTTGAAAAGCACCCCTCAGCAGACGTATATCTGGCCGGCACCACTGACAACACCATTTATATCTATGAAAATGGTGTTTTTACACTCTGCGAAGTGTCACAGTTATTGATTGATAACGAATCATTTGTAGACAATGGTGTTTGGGTGGACGATGACAATTTTGCACTGAGCACATTAGAGAATGGTGCCATTCTCTATGACTACCGACAGAACCGCACGATCGAAGTCATCAACAGAGAAAAAGGTCTACCAGACAATGAAGTGCATGCGATTGGGGTAGATCGAGAACATGGTCTTTGGATTTCCCATGAATTTGGATTATCCAGGATGGAATTGGGCATACCGTTCAAAACTTTTAGCAATTTCCAAGGGCTGCATGGACATCTATATGAGGCCTTTTTTTATGATTCAAGTTTGTACGTCGCTACTAGCGAAGGGGTGTATCATTTGACAAAAGTAGAACGGTACAAAAATGTGCCCTACTATAAAACGGTCAAAAAAACGGTCAAAAAGAAGGTTATTAAGTCCGTACCACTGGAGGAAACATCTAGTGACACCTTGGAACAGGATGAGATCGCTGAAGAGCAACCCCAGCGGAAACTTTCAAAACGAGAACAAAGAATAGCACGAAAAAAAGCAAAAAAAGCAAGGAAAAAGGCCGAACGCGATGATGGCCAGGAAGCGCCTTCCGAAGAAGAACAAGCGGAGACTAATAAGAACAAACCTTCTCAAAAAATATTCAAGCCCGTCGAGGAAGTGACCATAATCTCGAAAAACGTTCGATTGCGGAAAATGCATAAAGAGCTGGTAGGTGAAGAATGGATTTACAAACATGTGGACGGGATTCACCTTAAAACAGAGCGTTTTTTTGTCTACCAGGACGAACTATACGCCGCCGGAACCAGTGGTATATTTCACATCAGGGCTGATAGTGCAGAGATGGTAATTCATGAGCCTGTACGATTCGTTACTCCGGAGAAAAAGCATGACCGACTGATTGTAGGCAATATGTACAATGAGGTCAAAATCTATTTCAAAGAAGGCGATGAATGGGTAGAAACGGAAAATCTCAACTTGCATGGTGGCCTTGTCAAAACGGCCTTTAACGATGAAAATGGTCGTACCTGGTTTGCTACTCCGACAGCATTGATCGAATTTGATGATATCACCGTGGATCACTTCGATTACAAAATTTTTGAGTATCAGAATCAGTTCATCGACAACCCTAAACTTACGTTTTTGAATGATAGACTGTATTTGATCAACAGTGAAGGATATTTCTATCTCGATACGGTGAAGCTAAAGGTGGTGCCAGATGCTGGGCTGATGAAGCGCCTGGGAAAACCGATCAAGCATCTACAGCAGCGAGACGGTGAAGTGTGGGTGTTCAATGGTAAAAACTGGTATAAGATTGACCATGAAAAAAACGTCGAATTGATGGATGTTTTTGGGCTATTTCCTAATATGTCCTATGTATCTGTTTATAAGGATCGGCATTGGGTGATTGATGGTGCAAACGAGCTTTTAGAATATCACAAGTCAATTGATGATAGTCTGTTCACCTTGAGTCATAGTTTCATCAGGAAGGCGACTAGCAATAAGGGAGATATCGTTTTGAATAGCGTTATGGTTTTTGATCATGATGAAAACATATTCTACTTTGAATTGAGCAAACCTGATTACCGCGGCATACTTAATACAGCCTACCAATATCGTGTCACAGGTATAGATGATGTGTGGTCCAAATGGACCAGTAAGCCGCTGATCACGCTGAGTTACCTACCGCCGGGTACGTATAGTCTTGATATCCGTGCACAAGACGCGTTTGGAAATATTGAGCGACTGGAGCCATTCAACTTTGAGATCAATCCTCCTTATTGGCAAACTTTATGGTTTTATAGCTTGCAAATTGGGGTCATGATATCACTGGTTATTATTTCCGGATTCATGAACCGCCGTGCCCGCGAAAAATACATCATCATCACAGAAGCTCTTACTGTACTTACACTGGTATTGATCATTGAGTTTTTGCAGGCCATTGCTGGCAACTATTTCAATGTAGAGAGTTCACCAGTAATGGATTTGGGAATAAGCGTCCTGATTGCATTTCTTATTTTCCCATTAGAACAAGTGCTCAAACGATACCTCAAAGCCGAAGAAAATAGAGGTGAGGGTTTGGGTGGAAAAGGATTTCTGGAAATCATAGGTATTCCCAACCCTTTCACTTCGTCCTCCCAAGGCAGTAAGGATATGAATGATGAAAAGTAAAATAGGTAAATAGTGTGAAATCATGTCGGGTTATCGCAGATATCGCAGGCCTTAAAAACGGGACATTCGCAAAGCCAAATCTATAGAATTGAAAAAGGACTAATCAATACGACCATATCTGCCGCGCTTTATAGTGCTGAAACTTTAGGAGTGTCTTATTCGAAATTGTTTGAATTTGGGACATGGTTCATAATAAAACAGAAATCGCTATTAAATGTTTGCCTGTTAGCATTAAGAGGACTATCGTGATACTTTACTATCACCGCGCATTTTATCGATGACTTTTATACCATTGAGTCCGAGCTTTATGAAACGAGGAAGCAGTTTTTTATATCATTTTAGCATATAAATTCTTCCCCGACTACTTTTTTTTTGGTGGTTTGTTCTTAGGCTTAGGAGGGTTCGTCTTAACTTGAGGCTTAGAAGGCTTCCTTTTGTCTGGCTTTGGAGGATTGACCTTTTGCTGAGGTTTTGTTAACGAGTTTGCATTATTATTGAATTGCGCCTCCTTTTTCTGAATTCTACTTTGTGTAGCTGCCTTGTTCTGAGGATACACATTCTTAGGCTTCACCTCAACCAACTTCTTAGATTTGTTGTCTACTACCCCATGCGCTTCCATACTTCCTTGCTTAGAACTACTAACCTTGGTTAGGTTCTGTGGATTTGTTCCAGTTTTATTTGCCACATTTTGAGCGTTTCTGAATTCATTTTTAGTCCCCTCTCCTGCAATTTTCCTATTGCTCTTCATTGGATTGGCTTTGAGTTCTTGCTTGGCACGATTGTAATTCCAGCGATTGACTGTATTCTGAGCCGATCGCTTGGCACGAGTGTTGGCTTGGTTTATATTTTGGTTCCTGGTCGGAATTGAGACATTATTCACAGGACTTCTATAAGACCTCGGAGTGGGTTTCAAGGTCTTTGCAATTTCTACATTTCTTGATGTTTGTTGCACCACGGTGGGCTTCATAGAATGCTTATAGCTTACATCCGAACTTTTCCTCAAAGCATCGTCATACTGTCTTTTTAGGCTCATGGAAGGTTCCGGTTTTGGCTTCGGTTTTGGTTTTGGTATTCGCTGAGCCATAATAGCCCCTCCAATGAAAAGAAAAATAAACGCCAAGAGATATGCATATAAATTTTTCATAGCCAAAAAGTTAGATTATTAATTAAACGATATTCATTCTTTTTTAGTTACTACCACTGCCCACAGCCCTCTGCCATGTGAAATGCTCTGTAGGTCATATCCAATCTGCTCATGTTCATATGCTCTGTCAGTTGGAAAGAAGTTTTCTACTAGAACCCGTTGTTCTTTTACATTCGTATTCCACTTGTACTCTTCCATCAGCAATAACCATTTGTCACCAACAAATTTCAGTTTGCTTATAAAGTACCCTCTTTTCCAATAGGTCTTGATCAACTCCTCTGGAAATTCGTAGGTGATCTGCACAAACTGCTGCTTTATGTAAGGAAACCAGCTATGACTTACACAATCATTGCGAAGAGTTACAACCCAGCTACCTTCTCCATGATCAATGTCCATAATTTTCATCTTGTCCGACCAAGCTTTCAGTATTTTATCTTTGGGGAACTTGTCATCTATTATAATCTGACATCCGTGATCGTGTGAGGAATGAGCTGAAGATATGAACTGCCATTTGTCTCCCACGTAATCTATACGTTCCAAAAAAACTTGATCGTACACATAGTTATGGTGATTTAGAAATTGTTCCCAGGCATCTCGTGGATTTTTATCAATATGATACTTCTGGTAGTAATTGAGGTTCTTTACTTCGTGTCCTCCGGCAAGCACGTAATATTTATTATGATACTTCGTAATTCCTTGATAATTACGAGCGCCAGCATATTTCGATTGAAATTGATTAACTCGTTGTTCGATGGATTGGGTACTTGAATTGATAATTACGGATGCATTACTTAGATCTGATAAACTACGCCTCTGTGACCGTCTTGAATTTCTGAGGGTCAGGCTTTTATTACTTTCTTCAACGTCTGCTAATTCATCTAATCCCGCACCAACAACAACACTACCGGCAATTTCAGAGGCCGCTCCTAAAAACCTTCCTGCCATAAGCAATCGATAGACCGTAGCCGCTTCCCAAAAAATTAGCCCGATCGAAATCCCCGCTAGCATTTGGCCGAAAGAGCCAGAATTGACACCTTCAGAACTTATACCCGGGTACAACGCTGAAAACAGATGAACGCTATAGGGTTCAGACGAATTAACCTCCAACGATTTTGACACCCAATATTCAGCTTCGCCAAACTCTCCATCTTCAAATTTTATCAAAGCCATCAGCGCATATGATTCTGCCTGCTCTTCCATGGTTTCTGCTCCTATGCTTATAGCCTCCACACAATCTTCCAGGGAAGACATCCTATTACCAAGCTTGAAATGCGTCCAAGCACGACCGAGGTAGTAGTCGGAACGGTCTGGGGTTATCTCTATGGCGTTGTTATACATATTCAATGCTTGCTGAAAATTGTGCTTTTCAATGTATATCTTGGCCATTTGATTATAGCAAATCCCTTTTAGTACTTGGCCATTTTCATCATCTGGTATCGTCAGATTGGCTAGTTCGAACCAATTTAATGACATATCAAAATCACCTAGATAATACTCAGACATGGCGATTATATAGTAACGCCAGTAGTTTCTATTATCTTCGATACCGACCGTCTTGTATAGGTCTTTGACCGCGAAGCGGTAATAAGCTTCATCCTCTGTTGTGGCCAGCTCGAAGTAGGCCTCACCTCTCTTACTGATGACCATGTGGAGATCAGGGAATAATTGTAAAACGCTCTCGTAGATATTGAGTGCCTCCTTATATTCTCCCATGTCAAAAAGAGAATCACCCTGACCTACCATTCGTGATAGAGACCTAATCTCACCCTCCGAGGCAGTAGCCCACACTTTGCTCAGATTGACATCAACCAGATAGAGCGTATCATTCAGGAAAAGTTCATTCGGAATGTCCACATCATTTTCAACAAAAAAGACTCCATGCGACAGTCCGTTCTTATAATTCCCTGTGATAATGTTGTTTCCGGCTGTGTCAAATTCGGCATAGTATCCATCTGGCTGTCCTTTTTCATAGTTAACTATTTGTGCAGTTCTATTGCCTGGATAGTAGGTGACGTGCGTACTGTCTGGTATATCGTCGATGTAATGGCCAGAAAATTTGATGTCCCCAAGAGAATCATATTCGATAAAAAAACCGTTAAGTTTTCCTTTTTTGAAAATGACCGAGTCCATTATTTGAGCATTCGGATAGTAACTGATACAAGTGCTATCAGCCAGTCCCTGACTATAACGCCCGGCAAACTTGATCAGCCCTGAATTATAAAACTCCCAGTACTCACCATCTAATTGGCCCTGTATAAAACGTACCACTTCCTTGGTGCTACCATCTTGAAAAAAAGTAGTACAAACTCCATCAGGAACAAAAGGGTCAACAGATTTCACATGCCCAACCCAGTATAAAGCATCACTATCTGAGTAATAGGCTTTTACTTTGCCCATTGGCTGGTTGTTTTTATCAACCCTTGAAATTCTGTAAAAATCTGATTCGCTCTTGCTTTCAACAGGAAGCCAATTACCTTCATAGTCTACTGCAAAATAAACAACCGTGCGTCCATATCGAATATCAAGGTAAGTGTCGTAGAGCCATTCCTGATATAAAAAGCCTCCAGCTCCCAGGAGTACGACCAAAGAAATGACTAATATTTTTTTCACCTTTTTTCAGTCTAATCGAAATACAGATATTTGGTTAGGTCTGTATAATCAAATGGTACAAATGTGTATAACTACCAGCTATGACGAGCTAAAGTTCGTCTAGTGTTTTCCTCAATAGTGCTGTGAAAGGTCAAATGCTCCTAACTGCTGTCGGAAGCACTTGTGGTTTAATATTACACAATTGGACTGTCAAATCATAAAATACAGCTGCAAATATGGCTCATGTTGTGCATCTGGAACTATAATAAATATCCTCCGGCTCACTTAAATCTTTTCCTTATTGGTTTTATCTCTATTCCTGCCTTTTCGCAGCTTTATAGTTGCCTAAATACACCCCTCCTCTTGGCATCTGCCATATTATAACATTCGTGTGCCATCTAGTTTTGCTGATATCAAAAATCACTAAAACACTTGCACTGCCATGCACACAAACTTATCACTTGAAAAAGCCACTAAAATCAATCTGTTCGACATTCAGTCGGTTCAAATGCGAACCTTCCACCTCAGCTGGATCGCTTTCTTTCTCTGCTTCTTTGGCTGGTTTGCCCATGCCCCACTCATGAACTCCACGATCGGGCCTGACATGGACCTGACCAAAGCACAAAAGATCACCGCATTCATTGCTTCTGTAGGTGTCACCATCTTCGCTCGACTCATCATAGGAAGTCTTTGCGACAAAATTGGACCTCGAAAAAGCTATACTTATCTGTTGGTTTTTGGCGCGATAGTAGTAGCCGGATCATCATTTGCTTACAACTGGGAGACTTACCTCCTCTCCCGAATGGCCATTGGTGTGATTGGCGCCTCGTTCGTGATCACGCAATACCACACGACCAAAATGTTTGCACCTAACGTGGTCGGTATTGCCAATGCGACCACTGCCGGATGGGGCAACCTGGGTGGTGGTGTTACTCAGGCTATGATGCCACTGATTGCTTCGGGCATGTTGGCACTAGGGTTCGCCGAATCAGAACTATCTAAATGGAGACCAGCCATGTTCGTACCTGCCATCATTATGTTGGGTGTGGCCTTCCTTTATTGGAAGTACACCAAAGACACACCAAAAGGTAACTTTGACGAAGCGCCTGATGAAAAGCCACAAACGGCTAAAGGCGAATCGGGCCTTTTCATGTCGGCCGTGAAGGATCGAAGAGTATGGATACTGTTCGCCATCTACGGTGCCTGTTTTGGCCTGGAGCTATTTGTGAATGGTCGTGCCGCTACTTACTACCAAACCAAATTTGAACTGAATGAGACTACGGCCGGCATGATAGCCGCCTTGTTTGGACTGATGAACCTCTTCGCCCGATCTATGGGCGGCTGGTTAGGCGATCGCTTTTCAAAAACCGGAGGGTTGAGCGGCAGAGTCAAATGGCTCGTCATGGTCCTATTTGTTGAAGGCCTGGCTCTGATCCTATTCTCCAGAATGGATATGCTCGGCCTGGCGATCACTACTATGGTTATCTTTTCCCTTTTCGTTCAGATGGCCGAAGGAGCAACCTACTCCGTGGTGCCCTTCATCAATAAAAAATCGCTCGGGGCCGTAGCTGGTATCGTAGGCGCCGGTGGCAATGTGGGGGCTGTGATGTATGCTCAGTTCTTGCTCAGAAGTGGGTCTACGTTGGAAAACAGTTTCATGTATTTCGGGATTGTCGTTGTGGCTATCAGTCTCCTGGGCTTGGGAATCAAGTTCTCGCAAGCAGACGAAGATGCCGCAGTGGAAGAACAGAAGAAGCTGGAAGCAATAAATCTTGAGTTGCTGACCAGGAAGAAACTGGCGGCGTAAGGCTGAACAATTAGCTCAGAAGCCAACTAAACTCGTCATATCGAGAGGAGCGAGATATCTCCATCAACATTGCAGTCTGATGGAGAATTCTCACTACGTTCGAATTGACGGCATTAACGTGATTCTAAGCTAGTTTTTTTTTAAACCCACCCCCATCAAACCCCACATTCACCGACAAACCTACCACATCCCGCCTCCGACTCATCTTCCTTATTCCGCAGTTCATCCACTTCATACCCCGACTTACCGATTTATTATTCTTAATCTTTTGGTCAATGCTGAGCTTTGAATCATCAAAAAATAAAAACTCAGATGACCAAGTCAATTTTAACCATAACACTTTTAGCCTTCTGCCTCCTTGCAGAAGCCGCCACAATCAAAGGCAGGATCACCGACCACACCGGTGAAGGCCTGCCCGGAGTCAATGTATTTATCAAAGACACCTACGATGGAGCCACCACTGACATGAATGGCAACTATTCGTTCGATACTTTTGAAAAAGGCAATCAGATCTTAGTAGCCAGTTTTATCGGCTATAAAAAACACGAAGCAGAAGTAGATCTTTCTAATTCGGTGACACTCAATATTGCACTCAAGGAGGAAGTCAACAGACTATCTGGCGTGACCATCACCGCGGGCAGCTTCGAAGCCAGCGACGAAAAGAAAGCGGTTGTACTCAAACCGCTGGATATTGCCATGACAGCAGGAGCACTCGCTGATATCCCGGGGGCACTTAGCAAATTGCCTGGCACCACTACAAATGGTGAAACAGGGCGCCTGTTTGTACGCGGTGGAACTGAATTCGAAACACAAGCCTTTATAGATGGCATCCTGGTACACAGCTTTTATACCCCGGCCCCCAACAATGTACCTTCTCGAAGCAGATTTTCTCCCTTTCTTTTTAAGGGCACTTTCTTCAGCACCGGAGGATATTCCGCAGAATATGGTCAGGCACTATCCTCAGTCCTATCGCTCAACTCAAACGACATCGCTGACGAAACCCGGACGGACATTTCGCTTATGACCGTGGGCACAGATGTATCGCACACCCAAAAGTGGGAGAATGGGTCGGCTTACGGCCAGGTACAGTACACCAATCTGGATCCATATATGAACCTGATCGAGCAGGCCTATGACTGGGAGGATGGCTATACCTCGCAAAGCGGCATATTCATGCTTCGTCAGAAGCTTAGCAAAAACGACATGCTGAAAGTCTACGCCAATTACGACCACAGCGCCTTTGTGGTCAATCAACCCAGTGTGAATCAGCCAGAAGACGATCATATGGATTTGGGCAACAACAATTTCTATCTGAACACCAGTTACAGAAGAGCTATTGGTGAAAACAGCACAGCCTACCTGGGTACTTCCTATGGCCGGACCTTCAGCGACATCATTTTCAATGAGGCGCATATAAAAGACACACAAAACAGTGTCCACACCAAAGGGTATTTCACTTCTGACATCAATAACGTATCTATAAAAGTGGGCGGTGAACTGATCAGTACCAAGCACGAAGAGCTCACTGACATTGAAAACGGTGAATCGTTCGATCCTGACTACACCAATCACCTGTCTGCCGGATTTGCAGAAGCAGATTATTACCTCACTAACAGCCTAACACTAAGAGCAGGACTGAGATATTCTCACTATTCTATTTTTAGCGAAAGCGCCCTCTCTCCCCGTCTGTCTATGGCATTGAAAACGGGAGAAAACTCACAGCTGTCATGGGCCTATGGAAAATTCCATCAACTGCCCACTCGTGACCTATTGCTCAGATCTCAGCAAATGAGCTTCGAAAAAGCGGACCACTATATGTTGAGTTATCAGACCATCAACAACGGGAGAACTTTCCGTTCAGAGGTTTATTACAAAAACTACGACAACCTGGTGAAGTTTGATGGCAATGACCCGTTCAATCCAACCACTTTTGCAAACACAGGTGGTGGATATGCCAGGGGAATTGATCTATTTTGGAGAGATAGTAAGACGTTCAAAAATGTCGACTACTGGGTCTCTTATTCATACATCGATACCGAAAGAGACTTCAGAGACTATCCTTATCAAGCCACACCTTCTTTCGCTGCAGGTCACAACTTCTCTGTGGTATACAAACATTTTATTCCGGATATCAGGACGCAGATTGGGGCTTCTTTCAGCTACAACAACGGACGCCCTTACAACAATCCGAACGAGGAAGGATTTAACGGAAGTAAAACCAAGCACTACTCAGACCTGAGTTTCAACTTCGCTTACCTTTTCAGGCCACATGTGATCCTATATGCGTCAGCAAGCAATCTGCTAGGGAGAGACAATGTATTCGGGTATGAATTTGCGGACAATCCAGACAGTGATGGTGTCTACAATTCCAGAGCGATCGGCCAGCCTTCCAAAAGATTCTATTTCGTGGGAGTATTCATCACACTCACAAAAGATAAAAACAAAAACAACCTTGAAAATTTATAAGATCATAACCATTAACAAAATAGATATGAAAAAGTCAATTTTAACATTCGTGGGTATTGTGGCAGCCACACTATCCATTCTTGCGGCAGACGGACAGAATAAACTGACCGTGGTAGTCAAGCAAATGAACAGCACTGAAGGTGTACTTGAAGTCACTCTATTCGACTCTGAAGGCAACTGGCTCAATGAAGGTCAGAAGCAAAAAGTGAGTATCGACAGCAAAGAAGCGGTAACTATCACTTTCGAAAACCTGCCCAACGGTACTTATGGAGTAGCCGTGATTCACGACGAAAATGCGAACAGTGAATTAGACACCGGCACTTTCGGTATCCCTACAGAAGCTTATGGCTTTTCTAACGACGCCCGAGGCATGTTTGGCCCAGCCAATTTCGAGGATAGCAAATTCGAAGTGAACGGAGACAAGCAAATAGAAATCAACATCAAATAATTCAATCCTAACAACTCTACACTATGAAATCTCTAAATATCCTTATCATCCTGGCCGTATTTGCTACAATGGCCCATGCACAGAATAAGAAATACGTCCAGACTATGGAAAACAACATTCCTTCCATATATCAGGCTGAAACTCTGGAGGATTTTGACCCTATTGCCAACAAATTTGACCGGATAGGTCAGGCTGAAGCCACCCAATGGGAACCCTATTACTACGCTTCGTTGTCCTATGTATTCAAGGCTTTCAGAATAGAAGACCTGCCGACTAAAGACGCCGCTCTGGACCAGGCGCTTACTGCTTTGGCAAAAGCTGCTGCCGTTTCGGAAAATAATTCGGAAGTCATCGCTTTACAGGGATTCATCAACATGATCAAGATTGGTGTGGATCCGGGTACCCGCGGACAAAGCTTATCGCCAAAGATCATGGCAGACTTTGGCAAGGCCCTGCAATTGGACCCAAACAACCCGCGTGCTAACCTGTTTATGGGACAGATGCTATTTGGCACGGCTCAGTTCTTCGGCACTGGAGTGGATGATGCCTGCGCGTTGGTAGATGAATCTATCGCCTTATTTGATTCTGAAAAGCCGGAATCCAGTATTGCACCGGCCTGGGGAAAACCAAGTGCCTTGCAATACAAAGAGCAGTGCAAAACGGCATTGACCAAAACGGCAAGCAAAGAATAGAATTTCAGGGATCGTTTGTAAAGACAGGCGATCCCATTATTTTGCAACATTCAAGAACAACATGGCAAATACAACCTGCACAAGCATTTCAAATGACCCCAAAGAGCTAATTAATAGTTGGTTTACCATCCCCTTTATTGGAGGGCTAGTTATTGCTTTGATGCACGACTCCCATCATTTGATGGAAGGTGAATATGTTGCCTTTTTTCAAAGTGCGTCGGTTTCTGTCGTATTCTGGAGTGCGCTGGCCAATGGCAACAGCATCATTATATACTGGATCGATCAGCGGTGGACCTGGTTGGAGCATCCAATACAGCGCTCGGTTATTGGCATAGCAGCTATGCTGGTTTACACCCCAATTGCTTCAATCATCATTATCTATGGCTATGTGGAATTTGTCCTGGATGTGAGATTTGAAAAAGTCCTCGAAAGCAGGAGCATATTCAGTTTGCTCACAGTGCCTATGGGCATCACGGTTGTAGTATCCCTATGGCAACATGGGAAAGGTTTTTTTATGGAGTGGCGACAGGCGGCCATTGACGTAGAAAGGCTTAAAAATGAAAACCTGAAATCGAAATTCGAATCCCTTAAAAGCCAGGTCAATCCTCATTTTCTTTTTAATAGCCTGAATGCGCTTACTTCTCTGGTTTATGCTGATCAGGGCAAGGCAGTTCAGTTTATTCAAAAACTATCGGAGGTCTATCGATACGTACTCGATCATCAAAATGATGAAGTAGTAGATTTAAAAACGGAGGTGGACTTCCTCAAGTCATATGTGTATCTCAACAAAATCCGTTTTGGCGACAACTTTGAGGTTACTTATACCAATTTGGATTCCGTCAACTCAGCTGATAGTGTTCCGCCTGTTACCCTTCAGATGCTGATAGAAAACTGTATCAAACACAATGAAATTTCGAAAGAGAATCGTTTACATATTACTGTAGAGAGAGAAGGTCAAGTCATCATTGTGGAAAACAATATCAATCCAATAAAAGTAGCCAAGCAGGACTCCAATGGTTTGGGGTTGAGCAATATCATCTCCAGGTATGAAATGTTGTCCGATAAGAAGGTAGAAGTAAGTCCTACCGAAACATCCTTTAAAGTTGTAGTCCCCATCCTTTCTTTTCAGTCATGAAGGTTTTAATAGTAGAAGATGAAGGTATTGCTGCTGATCGATTGATTCAGCTATTGAATCAACTTGATGACGATATCACGATTCTTGACCACCTGGATTCGGTGAAATCTGTAGTACAATGGTTCAAAAATCATCAGGTACCGGATCTGGCGTTTTTCGATATTCAACTGGCAGACGGATTAAGTTTTGAAATCTTTGAACAGGTAGAGATTAATTGTCCCATTATTTTTACCACAGCCTACGATCAGTACGCCATACAAGCCTTCAAAGTAAATAGCGTTGACTACCTGCTCAAACCCATGGTAGAAAATGATCTGGAGAAGGCCCTGGACAAATTCAAAAGACAAAAACAAGCCAATCAGGCTATCGATGCCACTGCCCTAATGGGTATGCTGCAACAACAGAACAAAACCTACAAAGAACGATTCGTAATCAAAGTGGGTGAACACCTGAAATCGGTAATGACGGAAGACGTCGAATTGTTTTTTAGTGAAAATAAAGCCACCTATCTGTTATCCAAACAGGGGAAAAAATTTATCATCGACTTCACACTCGATCAAATTAAGGATATGGTTGATCCAAAATCCTTTTTTCGTATCAATCGAAAATACCTGATTCATGTCGACAGCATCAGGGATATCATTACCTATTCTAACAGCCGTCTCAAACTAGAACTGAATCATTTCAATGCCGATGACCTGATTGTCTCGCGCGAGAAAGTGGTACAATTCAAGGAATGGCTGGATAGGTAGTTCCTTTTAACCCTGGTTCATATCGACCCGAACCAAACAAAAGTACGTCATTGCTAGTACCTCAATTCGATGGCAATCGAATGCGGGACGTGGCAATCTCAATATTTAGCTCCCGACCCAAACTTGAGACCACTTCTCCCACCAGAAAGCGAGATCTTGAAGACGGCATACTATTCTTTTTGCCTCCTAGCCTCCGACGGAATTATTCCCCCACCCCTTTTGTTAATTATTGGAATCGCAAACAAACCGTTTGAATTCACGTATTCACATTTTCATTTAATTATTCATATTTGCTCATTCTATAACAGCACAAGACAAAAATGGAAATTGCAACTTTTGGTAACGGCTGCTTCTGGTGTACAGAAGCCATTTTTCAGGATTTAAAAGGGGTCTCAAAAGTCGTATCAGGCTATATGGGTGGTAAAACCAAGGACCCAACTTACAAAGAGGTTTGCTCAGGCACCACTGGTCATGCTGAGGTGCTGCAAATCACTTATGATCCTTCCGAGATCACATACGATGAGTTACTTGAAGTATTCTGGAAAACGCATGATCCTACCACGCTCAACCAACAGGGAAACGATAGAGGCACACAGTACCGGTCTGTGGTATTCTATCATGACGAAGAACAGAGAAAGACAGCGGCTGACTATATGACTCAGTTGGATACCTCGGGAGCCTGGAGCAATCCGATTGTCACTGAAATCACTCCGGTCGATACCTTCTATCCGGCTGAGGACTATCACCAGGAATATTTCAACCAGAACGGATCACAGCCTTATTGCAATTTTGTAATCCGTCCTAAGGTTGATAAGTTTAGAAAAGTGTTTAAGGATAAGTTGAAGAAGTGAAAATTGCCTGCCAAACATTGTAATAATGAACTAAATCCAGAGAGTCTAGATTTAGTTCATAAAATGGACTTGCAAAGTGCGTTAATCGCACATAGTTGAGTAGTCATAAACGAAATCCTCAAACTTTGACCATTCTGGATTGTCGCCATACTTTTCAATTACAGCTGGGCACTCAGCAAATAACTCATTTATATCATTTTTGTACTCTGCTCGCTTAATTCGTCTTGCAACTTCCTCACCTTCTTTTTTGATATAATAAGACTTAGCAAGCCCTCCCGCAAGAGTCATACCCCCGACACCTATGCTCATCGATTCCTTTGAAAATGGATCGTTATATATTTTAATTTTATTGCTAAATGTTGGGTTCATCACCTGTAACATACAATATTGCGTTTTCTTCTTTTTTATTTGAACATTAGAAGATTCCATGTACAAGTACCCATCATTCAAGTGCTCAGAAGATAACTCGTTGTCTTGCAACTTAGTTAAATCCGAACTTGCGTCTATAACATTGACCAACTTAGAAAAGTTGCTAGGTGCCACGTACATGTGGGAAATATCTTCAGGGTTAATTTTCACCTTCTTTCCATCGGCAGACTGTACTACTTTAACTTCATCAATCAATCCCTTTTTAAAAAAGAGTTTTTTTATTAACACTGACAATTCACTGTCATCTTTGAGAGTAATATAAGTGGTTTTCTTTTTACTAAATCCTTGAAAAGCTGGTGAAAATGTTTGAGCTGTTGCTGAAAAACCTACAACAAGGCAAATTAATGACAATAAATATTTAAAATTCATAATGTTTAGTATGTGCTTTGTGAAAAATTAGTTTAAAGGCCGAATACAAAGGAGAGTATAATTTGCAACAGACCTTATGGACTTGCAATATAAAATTTCATTCATAAACAAACCTAAATATCCATAAAGAAATAAACTACTCCTGCCTCAAAGCGCTTACAGGATTAGCAATAGCTGTCTTTATGGATTGATAGCTGACCGTTCCCAATACCAGACCAATAGTGGCCAAGCTGGCGATAACAAAATTCCAATAGGAGATATCGACGCGGTAGGCAAATTCTTCCAGCCAATTATCAGCCAGATAATAGGCACCAGGTATGGCTATAAACATGGACACCAAGGCCAGCAGCACGAATCGCTGTGAGAGTAAAAGCACCAGACCTGAGACAGAGGCGCCCAGCACTTTTCTGATACCTACTTCTTTCATTTTTTGTGCGGCCAGAAACATAATCATCCCATATGAGCCCAGACAAGAAATAAGAATAGCGAGAATGGAGAAATTGCTTATCAACTTGCCCAATTGTTCTTGCTGCCCATAATTCTCCGCCAACTGCTCATCCAGAAATTTTGCATCGAAAGTTTCAGTAGGAAAATGCTTGTTCCAGGTTTGTTCCAGTGTGCTTAGTGTCTGGGGAATATTCTTGTTATTGATCTTAAAGGAAAAATGTGTAAAGGAAGCAGGTCTGATATCTAATAATATCGGACCAAGTTCTTGAGACAGGGGCATAAAGTTGAAATCTTTAGTCACGCCTATTACCTTCCCATTCTTGTTCCCCATACTTATTGATTTGCCAATGGCCTCTTCAAGAGTTCCAAAATTATAAGCTTCAACAGCCGTTTCATTGATAACAAAAGCTGTTTGAGGGTCGGTTTCGAATTCTTTTGAAAAACCTCTTCCCGCAATTACTTCTATGTCGTATGTTTCTAAATAATCGTAATCTACGGACAGCACCGGCGCCAAAAGATTATCCTCGGCAGTAAAGCCATCAGGAATCACCTTTTGATAGGCTGCCCCACTACCTGGTATGCCCGCCGACAAAGTGCTAGCGACTACATCTGGTATGCCCTCCAACTCTGCTTCGAAAGCATCCATTGCTTTTCTTTTGTCCTGGCTTATTGCCCCAAAACCATTGTTGAAGTTCTGACTCAAAACAGGCGCGGTAATGATGTGATCCTTGCTGAGACCAAGAGGCTTATTTTGCAAATAGTAAAGTTGATCGTAAACAATCAAAGTTCCGGAAATCAACAGGATAGAAATTGCAAATTGGATCACAATCAGTCCCTTCCTAAAAGAAAGCCCGCCTCGGGCATCAGTACCGCTCAACCCTTTCAGACTGTATATGGGAGAAATTTTTGTGGCAAAGAATGCAGGATATATGCCAGCCAACAAGCTTGTAATAAAAAACAAGACCACAAAGCCTAAAACGATCTCAGGTTGAAACAAGGCTGAGGTGGTTAATGCCTTTCCTGTCACATCATTGAGAATTGGCAGCAAAAGAAAAGAAGCTGTAAAAGCCATCAGTGAAGCAATGCCGGCCGTCACAAAAGACTCACCTAAAAACTGAGCAATAAGACTAGATCTCCAGGCGCCCATTACTTTGCGCATACCGATTTCCTTGGTACGCTGAAGCGAACGTGCCGTTGAAAGATTAACGAAATTGATACAGGCTATCAGGAGTGTCAACGCGCCAACCGCCAGGAATACATATAGAAACACCAGGCTTCCCGGTGGTTCCATTTGTCCCTGCACTTCATCGTTGAGATGAATATCGAGCAATGGCTGTATTTTGAAGGACTGGTTCAACTGCTGGTTATCCGGTATTTTTTCTGCTACAAAATCAGCAAACCTATCATTGACAGCCTCAGGTCTAGCACCTTGCCTAAGAAGCACATAAGTATAAGAGTGAGAAACTACCCAGTTGACCTTAAATCCCTGACGCAGTCCGCTCGCCAAAGGCTCAGGTTCAAGATCATACATATTCGTATAGGGTACCAACATGTTAAAATGAAAATGGGACTGGCTTGGATAGGGTTCGACAACCGCAACCACCCGAAACGTCTTCCCTTCCATTTTAAAGTTTTGGTCAATAGCCGGAAGGTCTCCAAAATATTTTTTCGCAATATCCCGAGTAAGAATTGCTGTAAATGGCTCATGCAGTGCCTCAGAAAGGGAGCCTTCTAGGACCTGAAAATCAAATACATCGAAGGTCGACGAATCCGTGAATATGATATTTTCCTCCTCAAATCGTTTGATCCCGACCTTCCCTCCATCCACTTGTACACTAGTACTTCTGGTAAACAAACGCGTAGTCTTTTCCACCTCTGGAAAAAAGTCACTCATGTGTGCTGCAAAAACAGGAGGTACATTGGCGAGATTAAATTCCTGAACAAAGTATTGAATTCTATATATACGATCTCTCTTCGTTTGAAATTTGTCATAGCTCAACTCGTCATTAACAAATACAAAAATGAGCAGGCAACAAATGAGCCCTCCGGCCAGACCAACAATATTGATCAGGCTGAAAGTTTTGTGTTTGAATAGATTTCGGACGGCAATTTTGAGGTAGTTTTTGAGCATGACGGGTTATCTTAGCGTGTTACATATACTTCGTTAGTACTATATAAATCAATCTTATTACAATTTGAGACGGCTTTTTAAGAAAGGGTATTTTCAAGAGACAGGCGGTAGCTCAAAACCTCAAACTGTCGTATTTCTTCTTAATTAGGAAAAAAGATTCTTAATTTGTTATGCGTGCATAACATTATTTTATATATTTGAATTTGTTATGCATGCATAACAAAATAAAAATGACTAACTTTAAGGACAAAGACACCAGAAATATGGATACCACAGCAGAAAAAAGATCGATTCGAGGAGGAGAATTTCTCATCAAAGAATCACAAGCAGAAGACATCTTCATCCGAGAAGAGTTTTCCGAAGAGCAAAAAATGATGGCTGAGGCCACTCAGGATTTCATTCAAAAGGAAATCAACCCAAACATAGAAAAAATCGAAAAGCAGGAAGAAGGTCTAATGCCTTCTTTAATGGAAAAGGCCGGAGAACTAGGACTTCTTGGCGTATCTATCCCCGAAGCATATGGCGGACTTGGCATGAGTTTTAATACGTCCATGCTGATCGCTGATGAAATCGGCGCAACAGGTTCCTTCTCTACTGCCTATGGAGCACATACCGGGATTGGCACCTTGCCTATCTTATATTATGGAAACGAAGAGCAGAAAAAAACATACTTGCCAAAGTTGGCAAGTGGTGAGTGGAAATCCTGCTACTGTCTCACAGAACCTGATGCCGGATCTGATGCCAACTCAGGTAAAACCAAAGCAGTCCTTACTGATGATGGCAAACATTATCTAATCAACGGACAAAAAATGTGGATCTCCAATGGGGGATTTGCCGACCTTCTCATCGTCTTCGCGAAAATTGACGATGACAAAAAACTGACTGCCTTCCTGGTTGAGAAAACCTACGGCGGAATCACAATGAACGACGAGGAAGTAAAATTGGGTATAAAAGGTTCTTCTACCCGTCAAATCTTCTTCAATGACTGCAAAGTACCTGCTGAAAATATGCTGTCTGAAAGAGAAAACGGATTTAAGATAGCTGTAAACATACTCAACATTGGCAGGATCAAGCTCGGCGCAGGTGTCATCGGAGGATGCAAGGAGGTAATATCTCAATCCACTAACTACGCCAATGAGCGAAAGCAATTCAATACCCCAATCTCTACCTTCGGTGCTATTAAGCATAAATTGGCTGAGATGGCCATCAAAACCTGGGTAACAGAGTCGGCCGCTTATCGCGCCGGACAAAATATCGATGACAAAATAAACGATTTGATTGCCAGGGACACTGACCCTGCAGAAGCCAAACTGAAGAGTTTCGAGCAGTTCGCAATAGAATGTGCGATTATAAAAATCCACGGTTCAGAAATGCTGGACTACGTAGTGGACCAGGGCGTTCAAATCTATGGTGGTATGGGATTCTCAGAAGAAGCCCCAATGGCGAGAGCTTATAGAGATGCCCGAATCACGAGAATATATGAAGGCACCAATGAAATCAACAGGATGTTGATGGTCGGTATGATCATGAAGCGAGCAATGAAAGGAGAATTGAATATTATGGAGCCTGCCATGGCAGTTGCGAAAGAATTGGTTTCGGTGCCTTCTTTTGAAGTTCCTGATCTCTCCAAACCATTCGCCGAAGAAAAAGATGTGCTGAAGAAATTGAAAAAGGCGGTGCTTATGGTTGCTGGAAAAGCAGCTCAGACCTTCGGGCCAAAACTCGAAGAAGAACAAGAAATCATGATGAATGCGGCAGATATGATGATAGAAATATATGCAGCTGAGTCAGCGCTACTGAGAGCAGAAAAGCTGGTTGGCATGAACGGCGAGGAAGCGACGAAGATGCAAATCAATGCCGCTAAAGTTTATCTGTATGAAGCCGTGGAGAAAGTGAACAAGGCTGGTAAAGATGCCATAGCCTCCTTCACCGTCGGTGATGAACAAAAAGTGATGTTGATGGGATTGAAAAGGTTTACCAAAATAAATCCTGTAAATATCAAACTACTAAGAAGAGAAATTGCCGATCATTTGATTAGCAAAAATCAATACGCTCTTTGATTAAACACCCCAAAAAGTACAATTGTTTGATTTAGTATCGAAAGGCCGTTCTGTAAAGAGCGGCCTTTTTCATGCTAGCCGACCAACGATTAATTTGCCGTGATAGGCATCTGTGGTAAGCCGTTGTCTCATTTCCAATAGATTTTGATTGGTGATTTTCCCAGCCGCGATAATCTGTATGCTCTCAGCAGCCGCATGCATCTGATTGATAACTGAGACTCCTTCTTTGGCCGTGAGTTTCCCTCCTGAGGTTAGCACACCGGTAATTCCCGGAATGGCCCGTAATTGTCTCACACCTTCAACCGGATCATCTAATTCATCGATAGCTTTATGAAAAGTGACCTTCATCGGTATGGCTGCGACTGCCAATTTTGTGATTGCCGGTATATCGAGTTGGTTATCTCCTGTGAGTGCACCCAGCACAATCTCTTTCACTCCCAATGCCTTCAACTGTTCAATTGTTGAAATCATTTCCTCGATTTCCTCCTCAGTATAAACGAAGTCTCCTCCCCTCGAACGCACCATCACCTTTACATGCAATTTCAATTCTAACAAAGCATCTTTTACCAATTTGAAATCAGGTGTGAGTCCATCCAAATCCAATCGTCCACACAGTTCAACCTGATCTGCCCCTTGCTCTTCGGCTTTTTTTGCTTCTTGCAGATTTTCGACACACGCTTCTTTTATCATAAATCTTAATTTGTTATTACTTCTTTTTACCTGCTATTAGCATAGGTATCCGCTCTCCTCTTTCAGAGCTGGAAATAAGAATACCGAGCCTTCGTTGACGGGTGGTTTCCTGCTTGGCACTCATGACCCACCAGATTGAAGGCTTCTTGGCTGAAGGTGGAAGATTGTTGAAAAATGCCCATGCAACTGCATTGCGTTTGATTGACTCCTCGTATTCTTTTTTTAGCTTAATGTTCTTCTGTTCAAAGGACGCCCCGTTCACATTTTTCTTGTCCCTCTTTTCATAAATAGCTATCCCGGCAGGACTCACCAGGTTTTCGGCTAACAACACCTTCATTTTCGCCAAATTGATTGCACTCCAATGACTTTTCGGTTTACGTGGGGTAAATCGAATTTTGTAACTGACCTCATCAATCGACTTTCGTAACCCATCGATCCAGCCATAACATAATGCCTGATCTACAGACTCCGACCAGGTCATAGATGGTCTACCGGATTTCACCTTATAGAAACCAATCCATTGTTCGTTTGACTTTTCATGATTGGCCAGAAGCCAGTCGTTAAATTCCCCGGCGGAAGAAAAAAATAGTGGTTCCTCCATTATTTAAAGTGGTTTTGTTAGCAAAAAAGAAGGTCATTCAAATATAGCATGAGCCAATGACAAATATCCCGCTGTCTTATGATACATATGCCATTGTCCCGCAAATCGGTTTTTCTCTTTATTTACGAATTCATTAATAAGAAGAAACGGAACGGTATGAAAAGTAAAAGATCACTAGTACTATTGGTGCTGATCCTTACGGGGTATATGAACGGTATAGGGGCAGAAATCAAAAACGGACGCACAGCAGAAAAGGTAGATAGCCTGCTGTCTAAGATGACACTGGCTGAAAAAATTGGCCAGCTCAATCTCTATGCTGGAGGCTGGGAATTTACCGGCCCTGTACCAGCCGATGCCAACAATCAGCAGAAGTACGAAATGATCAAAAGTGGTGGCGTGGGTGCCATGCTGAATGTATTAACGGCTGATGGTACCAGAGAAGCTCAAAAACTAGCGGTCGAAAATTCGAGACTAGGAATCCCATTACTCATTGGTTATGATGTGATTCACGGTTATCAAACCATGATGCCCATTCCTTTGGGACAGGCGGCGAGTTGGGAGGCAGAGGTTGCCAGACAAGGCGCACAGGTAGCTGCCCGTGAAGCTTCTGCGTCAGGTGTCAATTGGACATTTGCTCCAATGATGGATATCGTACGTGATGCGCGCTGGGGTAGAATGATGGAAAGTCCTGGTGAAGACCCGTATCTGGCTTCTTATATGTCTAAGGCATGGGTTGAAGGATTTCAGGGAGGTGATTTATCTAATCCCGAAACTATTGCGGCTTGTGCCAAGCATTTTGCCGCCTACGGTTTTGCTGAGGCGGGCAGAGACTATAATACGGTAGACATCAGCATGCAAACGCTGTACAATATGGTTTTGCCTCCATTTAAGACGGCTAGTGATGCAGGAGTAGCTTCATTCATGAATTCATTCAACGAAATAGGTGGTGTGCCTGCGAATGGTAGCAAATTGCTTCAAAGAAAGTTACTGAAAGGAGAATGGAGCTATCAAGGTTTTGTCGTCTCGGATTGGGGATCTATAGGTGAAATGATAACACATGGCTATGCGGCTGACACACTGGAAGCAGGTTATAAGGCTTTAACTGCCGGGAGCGATATGGATATGGAGGCAAGAGTTTATGAAAATTCGCTGGAAGCATTAGTGACCTCGGGAAAAATTGACATGAGTGTATTAGACGATGCTGTGCGAAGAGTATTGACGATCAAATACGACCTCGGTTTATTTGAAGATCCCTACCGATACTGTGATGCTGACAGAGAGAAAAAAGAGTTGCTTTCTAAAGAGAATTTAAGAATTGCTCGAGAGGCAGCGAGAAAATCTATTGTACTACTCAAAAATGAAAATAACCTGCTTCCACTGAGCAAAAAAGGACAAACCATTGCTGTTATTGGATCCTTGGCAGGCAGTAAAGATGTGCCATTGGGTAGTTGGAGAGCTCAGGCCATTACCAATAGTGCGGTATCCTTGGTTGAGGGCATTCAAAACGCAGTTGACAAAAAAACTCAGGTCACTTTTACCAATGGATACAACCTGACTCAGGGTAACAGAGAGTTTATTCGTGAACTGAATATTGTAGAGGGGGATCAATCAGATTTTTCCAATGCAATAGAATTGGCCAAAAAATCTGACGTGGTTGTTATGGCTTTAGGGGAAGACTGCTGGCAATCGGGTGAAGGACGTAGTCAAACAGATATCGGTCTGAAGGGCGATCAAATGGACCTGATGTACGAATTGCTTAAGGTCAACAAAAATATAGTCGTCACCTTAATGAATGGCCGATCGTTGGCTATTCCGGAGCTGGATGAAAATATTCCGGCCATACTGGAAGTTTGGCATCTGGGATCTGAAGCGGGAAACGCCATAGCAGATGTGCTTTTTGGAGACTACAACCCATCGGGCAAGTTACCGGTAAGCTTTCCCAGAAATGTAGGTCAATGCCCGATTTACTATAATCATAAGAACGGAGGCCGACCCGTCACCAATCCTCATGATGCCGGTATGGTATTCTGGTCTCACTATACGGATTCCCCTAATTCTCCTTTATATCCATTTGGATACGGATTGAGCTATACGTCTTTTGAATATTCTGATCTCTCCATTTCAACTACTGAAATGGGCACCAGTGATCGGCTTACAGCTAGTGTGAAGGTCAAAAACACAGGTGACAAAACAGGACAAGAAACTATACAACTGTACATCAGAGATTATGTAGGTAGCGTGACCCGCCCGGTGAAAGAATTGAAAGGGTTTGAGAAAGTACAGCTTGAACCAGGGGAAGAAAGAGTGGTCAAATTTACCATCTCAAATGAGACACTCTCCTACTATCGCGCGGATCTCTCTTTTGGCTCTGAGCCGGGGAAGTTTGCTGTGATGATAGGTGGCAATTCCCAAAAGACGTTAACGACTGATTTTAGATTGGTTGATTAATAGATTTTTAGCAAAATTAGTTTTGGGTAAGTGGAGAGGAGCTGAGAGGCTCCTCTTTTTTATTAATCATACTTTTGACGTTGGAACCATCGCTGCCTAATACTAAAATTCAAGGTAACCTCATGTGTACTCTCAAAAATCAGGTCATTTTCCGTCGTACCGTTGTACTTGCGGTGATAGGCTACATTCATAGCGCTGCCTCTTTTGAGCGGCACACCTAACCCTGCGGTAATTCCATAGGTATTAGAGGTTATTTCATTCACCTTGATGTATGAGTTCTCAAAGTATCCGCCTACACGATAACTCACTCGTCCCAGTGCATCTTGTCCAAATCTATCCGGGGTATACTCCAGACCGAAGGCATACCTCCAGGTGTCTTTCAGGTCGTCGGTGTATCCTTCTATTTCGGCCTGACTCCACTGGTTAAATTCAACGTCACTAGCCAAAACAAGCTTATTGGTATTGTATGACAGACCAAAACCAATGCGGCGCGGTAAGGCATACTCCGACGCAGATTCTGTTTCGTCATACAGAACATTTTCATCCACGTCCACACCATTGCTGTAGTCCCACTCTGAAATAGACGCTGTAGTAGTACCTTTCAGATTAGTCGGATTTTTGTATATCAGTCCGAAATTCATAAAATACTTGGGCCGTTCCAACCGATAATTCAGACTGTACTCCAAGTCGAAATTGGCGATAACGGTTCTATCCTCTGCCATATACGCCTTAAGCGACTGTCCACCAGTAATGTCTTCAGTCCTGGATATATTTCCAAAAATAAATGCCAACTTCAGTCCGACTGAGAGATTTTTGAAAAGTGAATAGCCATTCGAAAAATAGATTTCATTTAGTCCGCCACTTCCTTCATAAGCAATATCAAAGTCCCCTGTCTGAAAAGAGTTGACATTATTTTTATAAATATTATAGCCCACATTGCTGTAGTTAGACAAACCGATCAGACCATTCCATTTATCATTATACTTGAACCAAAAGCTGAAGTTGGACAGGCCTCCATAGCTGCCATTTTCCTTCGATCCTTGAGATTCATAGGTGGTGTTGGCATAGTAAAATCCAACATCAAATACATGATTGAAGTAGCTGCCCGTCTGGTCGTTTGCAGCTGGATTCACAATATTAACACTATAAGGACTCGACCAACCAATCGCCGTATACCCCATTCCCTGGGAGGCAGTCGATGAGGTTCTGGACATTTCCCCAATTCCGAAAATGGAATATACCGAGCCTGCCCCGTTTTGCGCCTCCACCGTTCCGCTCAACAGCAGGAACAGTATTACCGCGCACCAGAAACCGTTGGTTTTAATTCTTAATATTGACATGAGCGGTGCTATCAGTCGTCCTCGTCCAGAACATGATCTGGTTCAAATTCCCAAACATCATCAAACCTATTGGAACCACTCTGACCCAATGCTACAAAAGATCTGCCATTGACGGTAAATGAAACGGCTCCGGTTCTTCCAGCCCCTTCAAATGACGTCTTTTCTTTCCAATAACCTGTAGATGGATTGTATTCCCATGTGGTATTGGTGTTTGCTCCATATGACCCTATAGTGATATAACCCTTGCCATTGAGCTCAAATCCAACGGCACCTTCTCTGGTTATCTCATATTCTTCGTCTTCGTCATTCAGGTCTATCATTTGATACCAATCGGTGATTGCGGCATCAAATTCCCAGAAATCAGTTTCATAAAGTCCGTTGTTTGACCCCGTTCCTACATACGAAGACCCATCTATAACAAAGGACACCGCATTTCTTCTTTTTTCTCCTTTTAGGCTTACAATTTGCTCCCACTGTCCAGAAGAGGGGTCAAACTCCCAGAAATCCTTAAGATAATTTCCATCATAACCGGTACCCAGATAGCCCATATTGTCAAGAGCAAAACCAAGTGCCTGATATCTCGCTGACCCAGTAAAATCGGCTAATTGTGTCCAGGAATCGGCCTCCACATTGTATTCCCAAAAGTCTTGTAACTCGTCGTCTCCATCGTAGCCCGTACCGACATAGCCTTTGCCTTCAATCGCAAATGCCACGGCTCCCGTCCGTCCTGCACCCGGAAAATCACTGACACGGACCCAATAGTTATTCTCCGGGTTGTAGGCCCAGAAATCTGTAATGTAGTCATCTCCGTCAAATCCCAAGCCAACAAACGCAGTGCTACCTGATACAAAAGCCACTGCACCAGACCGTCCTACTCCTTCAAATGAAGACCTTCTGATCCAGTTGCCATCCTCTACTACGTCTTCTTCATCGTCCGTACATGACGTACAAAGGGTCAGCAATACCAAAATGGGCAAAACAATTATTCTTATTTCTTTCATTACTATTTTATGTTTAACACGTTTAAAATGATTTTACTGCTTTCATTGCTCTTTTCCTGGTCTGACACTATCAAATGATTGAGAGTGCTGAGCGCATATTCCTCTGGAAATTGAATTAAAAGAGCATCATGATTATCCTGAGTACCGATCGATAATTGCTCAATTACGAACTCGGAGACATCCAATACAAACTTCCTTTCTTCATCGTATTCAATATCTAATACCAACTCCGCGACTTCATCATATTCGAATATCACCTGGTTGTTGTGATCCACCTTCCTTAGGGTAAGCCCCGACGTCAGCATATAAACCTCTTCCGGTATCTCATTTTCAAAGACCAATTCGAGTTTGACTTCATCGATAAGGGGAGTTTCGTCGGCAGACAACAGATGTTTTAAGTATGGCATTTCAACTCGAATAGCCAGTCCAAGTCCGGATTGCACGTAAGCCAGATTATTGGTCAGCTCTGAGGATAATTTCTCCTCTTCACTATCCGGAAACACACCATCAATTCCCTCTGCTTCGATGTGATTGAATTGTATAGCGGTGGTGCTTGATGTGAGATAGAGCGTACGTTCTACCGAAACAGATTCAGATTTGTCGAGGTAGTTGAGTTTTAGCGCAAGGTCGGGTTGAAAACCAATGATCGCGCCCGTAGTTAAGGATCGAATTTTTAATCCGTGCAGCAAATCTAAAAAATCACCTGTGGCAATCTGATCCTCTTTGAGAACCTCAAAAAGTGCCTTGGCAAAGGTATCTTCTAAAGGAATTTCTACAGAATCCTGAGCGTAGGGTCTAGGACTAAAAGTGTAGGAACCTAATGAGATGGCCTGATTCGTTAAGTCGCTTTTTATTTCGAAAGTGGAGTGATTATAGAGCTTCAACTCATCATCTAATTCCATCTCCTCAGCTAGCTCATAGACTTCCAGTTGCATCAGAGCAGTTGTGTCTCCGTAGTAATATCGATCGTAATAGAGAGTAAGGAAGGCATCCTGGAATTCTCCATCTTTCAGATCGTCCACGCTGTACTCCAAATCCGGGCTTAACTGAAAATAAGCTTCGGCTTCGATAAGTCCCAATTCATTGTGTTCAACCTCTCCTGCTAAAAGTCTTGCTGGACTATTGGTCTCTACACTATCGATGTGGATGGTGTACATGTCGACCGTTAGTGTATCCCATGACACTATCTCAAACGACACCTCGTTAAAAAAATCGGAACCTATCTCCGGGTCTTCCTGCATGCAAGCAAACCCAAAAATTGAAATTATTGCTGGTACTAACCTGTTCATTTTGCCTTTGAATTGTTTTAATACTCACCCTTATCATGAGCTATTAAAAGAATGTAAGGCATAGCAAAGAAGTTGTGTCCAGCTATTAAGTTTTCAACTAACTGGCAATTTTCTTCATCGAGTGTTTAAACTTTATCTATGAATGGCTTAGCTGTTTCTGATTATTGAATGGATTAATCGAGTGAAAGTCCGTCCCATCTTCTGTAACGTGAAAAATAGGGCAGAAAAAAGAGGAACGGCTGGCTCCTCTTTTTATAGATACTTTCTTTTCAACCACTTATAACAGTGTCAGCCCTTAAAACCTAAAGCCAATTAGGGTGAATAACTGTCCTTGTCCCAGATCAAGCTTCATCTCTGCAAATAACTTTTTGCCCTGCAATCCACCAGAAACATTGGCTCTAAATCCATCGCCAATCGCAGCCCCAACTCCTAAGAAGGGTTGCGAACCACCACCTTTAGACAAGGCAATTCTCATATTAGTTCCAAATCTAAGGCCGCTCTCTTTTTGGTTAACCTTAGTAATTACCCGTTGGTAACCACTTACACTTCTATTTTCTTGCTCGGTTGAATACGAATAATGCAATAACTCATTGTGAAACGTAAGATTTGCGGCTTCTGTTGGAATAAGAATTGAGTGAGTGAAGCCCAAAGTAAAACCAGCCCCGGTAGCCTCCTTAGGGAAAGTCAACCCTGCCACAATCCCAAATTTACCGGCCTTTTCATCTGTAGAAGAGTAGAAAGTTGGTTCTTTGCTATTATTGTCAACTTTTGAGCTCCCCAGTTTAGATTTTCGACATCTATAATATTGTCTATATAAGTTAGTCATACTAGACACATTATATTGTGCGGATTCAATTCCCAGGGCCTGTGAACAATCGTTGAAGTAATAGGCCAATTGCCCCCTAAACTTATTATTTTCTGCCTTTGTGAATCTTTCGGCCGAAGAGCTTGTATTGGTCATCAATTTCAAATACTGTCTATAGATCAGCAATTTTATTTCATTATCGACGAAAAAATAGAAATGATCTTTCCCCAGGCGATCCTTGTAATATAATAGCTGCTTATCTCCATCAACTAACACCTGTAAGAATACAACTCTTCGTTCAATATTCAATTCTTTGCTTTTGGACAAGGAAATAGAGCTTCTGGAACTAACTTCTACATCAACACCTGCTCCCTTGTATTGTTTTTCTCCCAGAAACATAGCTTTCACTACGTTTGGCTCATACGCCGTGACGTTTTTTTTCTCATTAGTTTCACTGAACCAAACCACCTTTGAATCCAATTCCCACGCTTCGTAATCAATGTAACCTTTCAGTGTATCGCTGTTATTTAGTACCAGTTCAACTGGTTGCATTTGATCTTGCGCTTCCGCAGAATTTGATATTACCCATGCAAGAGCTCCTATGCACAATTTAATTGTCGTCTTTCTCATAATATTTAATCACCAATTTACTTTTCGAACCTTTGCAAGGTGAATTTCGATTAGTTTGTATTTGCTAATGGTTTTTCTATTTAATAAAGTAAAGTCTAGAATGTCAACAATGACAATAGTCCATCAATGCATCCTATCAGGGCGAACCTCTAAAGTTTTGAGGATTTCGGCTTCAGCTTCCAGAAAATCAGCCCAACGTTTCATGACCTTTTCTTCCGGCATAAAGCGCTTCGCCATATCCAAAAAGCTGTGGTAATGCCCTGCCTCGGACACCATGAGCTCGAAATAAAATTTACTCAGTTCCTCGTCCTGAATATTCTGGTGAAGTATTTTGAATCGTTCACAGCTCCGGGCCTCTATTAAGGCGTTCAACAGTAAGCGTTCAACCAATTGCTCGTCTCTGCTTCCTCCTCGTCTGACAATCTCGGTAATGGCCACCACATAGTCATCCTTTCGCTTCCGGTCCAGCTTGATTCCACGCTTTTTCATCATTTCAAGAACTCGCTCAAAATGGCTCCATTCCTCGGCTACAAGGTCTGTCAGCATCTCAACCAGTTCGGCTTTTTCTGGATATTGCACGATAAGAGAAATACCAGAAGATGCTGCCTTTTGTTCGCAGTACGCATGGTCGATCAAAATTTCGGCGATAGATTTTTCGGCAACGTTTGCCCATCGCGGGTCCGTAGGTAGGTTTAGTCCTAGTGTAGTTTTATTCTTATCCATTGCCATTAGTCATAAAAGTGCCATCTCAAACCCACGTCAATCATGCGTCTTGTGGCAGGATACAAAGGAGTATCGAAATAGCCTTGTTCTTTTTTCTGATTGAGATATTTGAGTTTTATCCATAAACTCAATTTTTTGGCCTTCATCACAAAGAACAAATCACTGGTCATAAATGATGGAATCTCAAAATCATTTTGTATAT
The DNA here is from genome assembly GCF_039944555.1 of Reichenbachiella sp. GTDB lineage: Bacteria > Bacteroidota > Bacteroidia > Cytophagales > Cyclobacteriaceae > Reichenbachiella. Next base: position 774,565 of record NZ_JBDUYN010000006.1, read on the forward strand.
AAAACTGCTGTGTAATCGGGTCATAGCCATTGGCAAAGTAGGCAGATTGCCACCTCACATTTAGTCCGAGTTGCATCTCCATGTAATTGTTGAACACAATGTTATGATAATACCATTTGCCAAAGAAATGCCAATCGGGAGACCTGATGGCATCGGCACCATCGCCTGAGACATTGTTGAATATGATCTTATTCTCAAATTTAAAATGCTTCTTAACGTTAAAATCTGCTTGAAGAGAATAATTGTTGACCAAGGCGACAGCGGAATTCTGAGCAGGCAATTTGTCGGTTCCAAAATACACATAATTGTCAACAGATGAGATTTCAACTTTGGGCTCCAGCCTCACAAAAGGAAATGCATAAAAAACCGATCCTGAAATGGTGTTAGACACTACATCGCTAAAGCTATTGGTCCACTCATAATGATTGCCAAAATATCTTTCAGACATAAATGATGGCAGGTACTTAGTCGTAGTGTATGACGCTCTGAGAAAGTTGTTTTCGTATTTACCTGAGAAGAAGTATTGTCCACCGTCCATGATTTCAACTCTACCACTCAACGCGTTAGACTGCGTAATGTATAACTTGATGTCTCCGCCGAGATAGTTTTCAGTAGTATGGCCAAAATAATCCAAATACCTGTAGTTGTAATCAATATCTCTGCGCTTCACATATCCTGAATAAAATATTCGCTTGCCTGCGCGCCCTTTGAGTCCCACTTTGACCTTCCACTCGTTGAAAAGTGAAGCATCTAGCGTAGAATCGGTTCGAATCAGAAATTGTTGGTAATAATCTGTGGTAGAGGACAAAGGAAAATCTTCGTATTTGTTTTCAACATTGTTTCGTTCAATGGTTGCAAAAATCTCGAAAAATTCGGCAACAGAATATTCCTGATACAAATGGAGTCTTGTCCGGGTATCATAACTAACCGCATTTCGGAGAAATATGTCTGAGTCCTGATATTGAAAGAAGTCCCTATCTTGAGCGTTATCTGCCACTTTTATACCTCCGGTTTCGGTAGCCTTATGTTCAAACTTGAGAGCATGAAACATCAAATGATACTTAGAATTCTTTGAGCTATGGAAGGTGTAGAAATCTACCGTGGTACCAGAAATTTGAGTTTCCCGCAAGGAAGAAGAGCCTATCAGTTTGTTTGACACAATTTTCTGTACATTAAACCCTACATTCCACTGGGCATTTACATTTCTTGAAAAGGCAAAATCAACAAGATTCCTTCCTTTTCCTCCAAACCCAATGTTCAGTTCCATAAAGGGCGATTTGGTATCATAGTATTTAAAGTCTTCTGCCTTTTTTACATATGGCGTGTAGGCTTCAAACCCACTGGATCGACCCACTTGTCTCGGAGAAGAATAATAAACGGGATGCAAAGCAGTTCCATTGTTACCCAAATCCTGATAGACCCTATCTGCCGTGTTTTTAAACTCAAAATACTCCAGGTTATGAATGGCAGTATCAATGGTATGGTAAAGCGTATCGCTGTGCATCAAATCACCCTCGTACATATACCTGGATGTAGTAGGCCCATAGACTAGCTTGGTTGAGTCATCCAATAACTGGGACCACCCCTTCACTGAGACGAAGACAAAAACAAATATGAGTAATTTATTCACTATCAGGATTTGCGTTTTGCAAGACATTTAAAATCAAGCGCTCAAAGTTATCACGATCCTGAATAAATTCTATTTTATCGGATGAATTAAATGTGTTTAGAGAAGCAACTGAGTTTTTTATAAAATAAACAGGTGTCACGATGCCGGAATATGATTGAAGATTGTCTTTGATTTTATTTAAATCAGCATTTTCAGGCGTGGCGCAAATCAAAATTAGATCCGAAGTTCTAATATCTGTCTTTGTACCCTGCAAATTACCTACCGGCCACAGGGCGTCATGATAAAATGGAAACTCAAAATCAGACACCAAAATCTTCAACTGCGGCCTAATCTCATTTTGAACAAATTCATTGTTCATCACAATGGCTGATGAATCTGTATGGTGTTGAAGCCATTCGGACAGACCTAGCACTTTGTGGCTCGTACTGAAAACTAATGGCGCGTAAGCATGCAAATAAAGGTATGGCTCTTTCGTTTCCGGTGTTAGCGCATGCGATGTAATAATATCCCTTTTGATATGCAGAGCGGCCTTCAGTAGATTTTGGATATAAAGTGAAATGCCCAAAGTATGAGTTCGCGTCAATGAACCCACAAATACCACAGGCATTTCGAATTCAACAGATTTCCAGATACCCAAATCAAATAGGCGGGCCCGTAGACCAAGTTTGAATCTATTCAGCAAGGCCAATGGCCATAATACATACTTCCAAGTTGAAATCATTGATGCAATATTAAAAAGGTGACAGGGTTATCAGGTGTTCAGAAGCGTATTAATTTAGCCAGTAGGGTCATTGACATTCCTTATATTTATGCCGGCATGGCCGGAGCAAATTAAAAGCACGGAGGCGTACGTCTTTTGTGCGAAACAAAATATTGTTGTAAGACAAAACTAAACAGATGAAAGTAAACGAAGTTATAGGTGCACTCAATCAATGGGCTCCTCCAGCCTATCAGGAGTCTTACGACAACGCCCGATTGATCACTGGCCACCCCGATCAGGATTTGACTGGTATTATAATCAGTCTGGATTGCACCGAAGAGGTTGTACAAGAAGCGATTGATAGAAAAGCGAACTTGATCGTGGCTCATCATCCAATCGTATTCAAAGGCCTAAAGTCATTTACCGGAAAAAATTATGTAGAGCGCACGGTAATTAAAGCGATCAAACATGACATTGCTATTTTCAGTATTCATACCAACCTAGATAATGTTAACACAGGAGTGAACCGTATGATCTGCGATCGTATAGGCCTGAATCATTGCCAAATATTGGCCCCCAAGTCGAGTACTTTAACCAAATTAGTCACTTTTGTGCCTGCTGCTCAGGCAGATGTGGTTTTAGATCATTTGTACCAGGCCGGCTTGGGTCAGATAGGCAACTACGATGAGTGCAGCTTTCAAACAAAGGGTACGGGAACATTCAAACCAAACGACCAGGCCAATCCCGCTATTGGTCAAGTCAATCAGCGCGAATCCGTTGAAGAATTGCGGATAGAAGGTATATTCCCTACTCATCGCAAAGGCAAGGTCATTGCTGCACTAAAAAAAGCCCACCCTTACGAAGAGGTTGCTTATTACCTGACGGCACTCGAGAATGAAAATCAAGAAGTAGGATCAGGAATGATTGGAGAACTAGACGCTCCCATAGCGACTGAGGAATTCCTCAAACTGCTCAAAACTAAGTTTAACCTGTCAGTCATCAGACATACGGAGTTTCATAAAACTCAGATCAGAAGAGTAGCCGTTTGCGGCGGTGCCGGAAGCTTCCTCCTGAGCCATGCCAAAGGTGCAGGTGCCGACGTTTTCATTACTGCAGATTTTAAGTACCACGAGTTTTTTGACGCTGAGAAAAAAATAATCATCGCAGATATAGGACATTATGAAAGTGAGGTATTTACAAAAGAATTGATTTGCAATTTTTTAAAAGAAAAATTCGCTAATATTGCACTCAATTTATCCGAGGTGGATACAAATCCTATAAAATACTTTTAAAATACATGGAAAGTACGGTAGCGCAAAAGCTCGAAGCTCTAACAAAATTACAGTCAATAGATTCGCAATTAGATGAACTAATAAAAGTCAGAGGGGCTTTACCTGAGGAAGTGATGGATCTCGAGGATGAGATCGCGGGATATGAGACCAGAGTAAACAATCACAATAGCCAAATCGAAGAGTTGGAGTTGGGAATTTCCAACAATAAGACCGCTATCAAGGATTCGGAGAAGTTGATCCAAAAGTATGAAGAGCAGCAGATGAATGTTAGAAATAACAGGGAATATGATGCGATCACAAAGGAAGTAGAACTTCAACAATTAGAGATTCAGATTCTCGAAAAAAGAATCAAAGAAGCTTATGCTAACATTGAATCTAAAAATGAAGAGATAGCAGACACCAAGAATGCTCTGGAAGAAAGAAAGAAAGATCTTGACAGCAAAAAAGGTGAATTGGACAACATTACCACCGAAAGCAAAGACGAAGAAGATAAGTTACTGAAAGGTAGAGAGAAGGCTTCCAAAATTATAGAAGAGCGTTTGCTCTTGTCCTATAACAAAATCAGAGGCAATGTCCGAAACGGATTGGCCGTTGTACCTGTGAAAAGAGATGCTTGTGGGGGCTGTTTTAATATTGTTCCTCCACAGAAGCAAGCTGAAATCAGAGAGAAGAAGAAATTGATCGTTTGCGAACATTGTGGTAGAGTATTGGCAGACGTAGAGGAAGTAATTGAAGAGGAGAAAAAGCCAACAAGAACAAGAAGAAAGGCCGCTCCAAAAAAATAGGAATGAATTGAAGGCAATTCAAAAACATATAGTGAATATAAAGGTGGGCATGTCTCACCTTTTTTTGTTATTCGCTTTGTTTCAATTTGGACTAACCAGTGCTCAAAGCATCAAAGATCATCCGGAAATATACGCCGCTTATCACGATGTACTCAAACTCAAACTAGAATCCGGAAGAGCTAAGTTAAACCAGGTAATACCTAACCAGGCACAGCTAGGCCACTATCATTACGTAAAAAGTCTGGCCGATGTGATCGAGATTTTAATCACTGAAGACCCTGCGCTTTATAAAAAATATGAAGACAGTGAAGAGGACAACCTAGACGGCCTCAGAGAGATGGATGAAAACGATCCGCATAGAAGATTTTACAATGCTGAAATCAAAATACAGTGGGCGATCATTAAAATCATGTTTGATGAGGACATGAAAGCTGGACTATCACTAAAAACAGCCTATAACTATACTGAGAGAAATATAGAGAAGCACCCAGATTTTGAAGCTAATTACAAATCGTACGGTTCTTTGCACGTATTATTCGCCGTGGTTCCAGAAAGCTATCATTGGATTCTACGGTTATTCGGAATCAAAGGCAATTCCATTTTAGGCTGGGATGAGTTAAATAGAATTCAGCCCGATAATCCTTATTGGTTAGAAACGGGTTTGATCAAATCGCTGATTGCCATCAACATTCTAAATAAAGAACAGCAGACTCTTGAGCTCTTGGATGAGCTTCGCGAAGACCACAAGGATAATTTAGTTGTAAACTATCTATACAACACTGCGCTGATCAAGTATGCGAAGAGTGAGCAGGCACTACCGAATTTACGTAAACTGCTTTTTGCCAGTGAGGACTATCACCAAATCGTAAATGTTTACTACAAACTCGGTGATGTATATATGCAAAAGCAACAATACCCTTTAGCTAGGTATCATTTATCTAAATTTCTCAATCAGCACAAAGGCAAGAATTACGTCAAGGACACCTGGTTCAAAATATTCTTAAGCTATTGGCTCGAAGGCAACGAAAAAATGGCAGAAATCCATTGGAATAAAGCCAAAGAATCCGGAGATACTTTCGCATCGGCAGATAGGAACGCGAAGAGCATTTTGGATGAAGACCATTATCCAAATTCGTTGTTGATGAAGGCCCGTCTGGCCACTGACGGTGGATATTTTGAACTGGCTGATAAAGCCTTGAATGATATCCAACAAGGTTCATTAGCTGATAAAAAGGAAGAATCTGAGTACTTCTACAGGTATGGACGTCTTTACGACAAAATGGAAAGAGACCAGGATGCCATTTTTAATTATCTGAACGCCATAAAAAAGGCAGGAAAAGAGAATTGGTACTTTGCTCCATCAGCCTGTTTGTATACCGGATATATCTACGAATTCAGAAAGGATTATAAAAAGGCCGAGTTCTACTACGAAAAGGCAATGTCCTATAAGAAACACTCTTACAAGGCAGGAATCGACAACAAAGCTCACGCTGCCCTCGAACTACTCGAAGATAAGTTGCCGACAGAAGACTGATTCAACAACAGCCATCTGCGCATGCCGCCCGCTGTGCAAAAAATTTAGAGAAAGTCGTGGAGATGGCTTCCCATTTCACTTCATCGATACAATAGCAAGTACTGGTACCTTCGATGTTTCCTTTAATGATACCTAGGTTTTTTAACTCCTTGAGATGCTGAGAAACCGTAGCCTGAGCCAGCCCTAGCTCTCCGACAATGTCCCCACAAATACAACTATTGGCTTTTAGTAAATAATCCAATATCGCTATCCTGGCTGGATGCCCTAGCGCTTTCGACATTACGGCCAATTCATTTTGATGTGCAGTGAATTTTTCAGTCTTAGATAATCCCATAATCGTAATATTACGACAAAGTTAGTTAATAGTTTTAAGATCGAGGTCTGTAGACGTTCGAACGGGACGTAGAAACACAATCGCAGACTTATTCAACTTTCCATGTATATGAGGGAAAACTGCATTGCGCGAGCTCACCTGCGCCATATCCACTTCTGCTTCCACCTTGCTAAGATCAATTCCTATAAGAACCAGTTCGTCGGTCGGGCTGAAATACCGCTCGTAAGATGTTTTAAGCTCTGAAAAGTAAGATGTATGAATAAAGCCCTCACTTTCAAGTGATGCATGCGCATAAAGCGTGCTTTGGTCCTGAGACTCCCAATCCTTCTTTGTAGCCAGGTGAAAACTTAGGGACTCTGGTAACACGGGAGACATGAACATTCTCTCCTTCACAAACTTCAGAAAAGTATTGAGCACAAATTGATTGGCTTTTATCAGATAAACATGATGATGTTTGCCTTCCATCAATTCCAATCCATCCTTTCCCAAAAAACCATAATACATCCATCCAAAAAAGAGGAATACCAATAGCAAGTTGGTCTGATAGTGGTACCAACCCAACGAAAGTGCTAACCAGGAAAAGCAGGTACCGATTCCTCCAATTACCAACGGTATGATCAATTTCTTACGATTGATCGTAAGTCCCTTGATATTGCTGAGCGCAAAATCAGTTCGTTTGTCCTTAAAAATAACTACGAGTACCTTGTCATAAAGTACCAACATATTTTTAGAATCGCCACTCTGGCCCAAATAACATTTTAAGAGAATCGGCTGCATCAGTGGGCCTTCAGAAATGAAATTGTCTCTTTCACCAATTGTTCAGAATGTTCAGGCAGAACGGTTTCGGTCCAGGGATGTTTCCCTCCAAAGGTATGGCCGCCACCTTCAATTTTCTTCCTGATTACATCCGGATAAAAGCTTTTGAACATCAATAGGGATTCGACTGGGACCGTTTCATCTTCGGTTCCGTGAATAGCCAAAAATGGTATTTTAAATTTGGTCAACTGGCTGCCAATTGTAAATCGTGCGGAGTTGTTTTCAAAGTCTTCGACAATTTGGTAGTTCATTGGCATTTCCTGCATGGTGCGGGCATTTTTGATGTATTGCACACCTTTCTCTTTCCATGTTTCCACAAAGCTATCCGACCAAAATGCCTCAAGATCTGGCACGGCTGCCCAAGTTACCAGTCTGCGCACTCTGGAATCTTCGCATGCCTTTAATACAGCTACTGCTCCTCCTCTGCTATGACCGATCAAATAAATCGCAGAAGTATCCACTTCCTTTTTGGCAATAGCCAACATATCATTACTGATATGATCAATCATCACCTCTATATCATCCAATTCAATAGTAAAGTTATTGTTGGCAAAGGCCTCCAGGTCTACAAAGTCCAGTGGATAATCCGGGGTCACTCCATTATGGGATAAATTCATTTTCACATAAACAAAACCAGCTTCGGCGATTTGATCAGCCATTGCATTAAAATGCATGGCATCCTTGAAACCCTTGAAACCATGAATAAATAAGATAACTGGTTTCGATTGTCCGTTGGCCATAAATCTAAAATCCGCACTGAACGGCCTTTGATTGTGTTTTGAATGAAGTATTATTTCTTTTTTAATCATAAACTTTGGTCGGCATAAAATCAAATATCAGCATCCTGAACTCATTATTGAAATAATTGACAAGAACCTTGCATTTATTTTCTGTCTAATCCCTCATTGTATTAATTTGCGCCCAAATAATGACGCTCAGAATAAAAGACATCCAATCTCCAGTAGCTAATGAAATGGCTGAATTTGAAAAAAAGTTCAGACAGTCAATGAAAAGCAACGTGATGCTACTGGATAAAATCATGGCTTACATCGTTAAGCGAAAAGGAAAACAAATGCGCCCGTTATTTGTCTTTTTAAGTGCTGCTACTACCGGTCAAGTGACCGAAGCTTCCTACCGCGGAGCATCATTGATAGAACTTTTGCATACGGCTACTCTTGTTCATGACGATGTCGTCGATGACTCAACTTATCGGAGGGGCTTCTTTTCAGTCAATGCCTTGTGGAAAAACAAAATTGCGGTTCTGGTCGGTGACTTTCTTCTCTCCAGGGGTATGCTGCTATCCATTGATAACGAAGATTTTGATTTGCTGAAATTGGTATCAGAAGCCATCCGGGAAATGAGCGAGGGAGAGCTGCTCCAGATGGAAAAGGCCAAGAAACTAGACATCACCGAGGAGATATACTATGAGGTGATCAGACAAAAAACGGCCAGTCTGATCAAGGCGTGTTGTGCAGTAGGTGCGGCCTCAACCGGAGCGGATCCGATCACTGTTCAAACGATGGGAGAATTTGGCGAAAAAGTGGGCATGGCCTTTCAGATCAAAGATGACCTATTTGACTACGGCACCCAGGAGATTGGCAAACCTTTGGGAATTGACATTCGAGAAAAGAAAATGACTTTACCGCTGATTTATGCACTCAATCAAGCCACTAATTCGGACAAAAAAGACATCAAACGCATCATCAAAAAGCATAGTGAGAACACCAAAAAGGTAAACGAGGTGATTGACTTTGTCAAAGAGAAGCAAGGACTCGCTTACGCCACAGATGTGATGAATCAATACCACGGTGATGCTATCAATATGCTCAAAACCTTTCCTGATTCACCTGCCCGTCAATCTTTGGAACAGCTGGTGCAGTTTACCATTGAGCGGACAAAGTAATAGTTACTATTAAGCTTATTCAAGCAAAAAATATCGTATTTACTTTTTTGACAATGTTAAATTTGAGCTTGTGGATTCAATTCATGTATTTGTATTTTTGAATCTCTTCTTATCAACAAGGGATTATCTCTGAGTTGAATAAATAATTCACTCTCATCAGACGCTGCCAAAACCATATAACCTTTCAATACTTTGTCGGTTTGATTCATATGCTCAAGTTTATTCGATGTAAGTAGACGGGCTTCTGAATCTATTGGACTTCCGCCTATAAAATTCGCATCATCACTAAATCTGGAGAGGTATGCACCCCAGGTCTTGTAGTTTTCAAGCTTTTCCTCCCCGGTTAGTCTAAGGTCCGTTTTACTGCCATAGAACAAAATAAGAAATTGTTTCATGCTTCAATTTTATAGACTTTTTTCACAATAGATTTCGATGGCTTGTTTGATAAAATGAGCAAGCCCTGTACGATATTTTTCATAGTAAGCACGGAAACGCTCATCTTCTACGTACATGTTTCCCAAGCCGAGATACCTCTCTTTAGAAACCTCATAGAAAAGATTCATGTGTCGATAGTGAAGTGTAATCGCTTCCTGTACGTTCAGATCCTCAGGAGACAAATCCATCAAGTCAGCCAAAAGCTGGTTAATTTCTTCACCTTTTTGCTGTGTATCTTCCCAGCCTGCCTTGCCCATGGCCCGAATCCGGTCTTCTGTTTCCTTGAGTTGTTCTGCTCCCCATCGATCAGTGACCTCCTGTCTCATGGAATTCACTTCATTGGCTGTAAAGCCTTGATAAATTTCGCTGTCTTTCATCATTTTTTTGTTTTTTAATTCACTCAATGTTTTTTTAACGGTGTGCATGAGTTGTTGCAAATTCCGCGATTGTTTGAGCAATTCCTTTTTGTGGGATTCAAGGGCATCGATCAAATCAAAGGTGGGATCGCTGATGACTGAATGGATATCCTGCAGCGAAAAGCCTAATTCTTTATAGAATAGGATTTGCTGAAGCATGAGCAGCTGCTTACGTTCATAAAATCGATAGCCCTTGCCGCTCCTGAAAGAAGGTTTTAACAGATCTATCTGATCGTAGTAGTGTAAAGTTCTTACACTGACTTTAGCCAATTCAGACAGCTCCTTAACAGAATATTTAGTCATTACTCAACAATTTTTTTCAAATGTAGAGTATGACGTTACGTTAGAAACAAATGTTTTTTGAGATTTTTTTGAATAATAGCCAACACTCCCTGACAGCAACTACATTCGCTCCAAAACCAATTTATTTTGAAGGTATAGATATCGGGCATAATTTTTCCAGTTATCAGGAGCCAGTTCGAAGGATTTTTTGAAGTTCTCCACCACTTTTTTCTGATTGCCGTCCTTTAGATAGTATTCTCCCATGGACAAATATCCCTGCCACTGGTCTGGATTGGATTTGATATTATTAGAAAGAAGTCGATAAGCTTCCTTCTTGTCTCCTTTTACTATTAGGGTATTTAACCCATAATAATACATGGCGAAGCCCTGGGAATTTTCAATAGTCAGCTTCTTGAGGTTCTCTCCTTCCCTGACTTCTCCTTTTTGAATGAGCAGATCGGCCTTCAAAATGTTTGTCGAAAATTTCTCATAAGGCTGCAACCGTTCCTCCACAGAATCAATTTTCGCCATAGCACTATCCAGATAGTCTAATGCCATTTCAACAGCCTCTGGGTCTTTCCTTAAGTTTTCTATGGCTAGAATACGAAAATCACTGGTTGACTTGCTTTCGTTTTTGTTCAGATCGGAAATGATGTTGGACGTGACATCCACCTCAACGGTAAATTTGGCACTCGTATCTGCCCACCTTAATTCAATATTTGCCGCCTCTATTTGAGGATCCACAAACCTATAAGACAGCCATTCCTGATGCGGTTTTTTCTCAGTCTCAACTGGCACTCTCAATACATCATTTTCAGGTGTATATTGAAAGGCTCCCCAGGAAGTATTGCTGGAAAACACAAAAGTCCATTCAAGTTCATTTACTAAAACGACTAAGCCATATTTTCCCGCCGAGATTTTCTGTCCATTGATTTTGACATCATGTTGAAATTCTATTGTAGTACGCTGATTGGATCCCGCTCTCCATGCATATTCTTTTCCGTCAACCACAAAATCAAAAGGTACAATTCCGCCGAAAATCTTACGCCCCTGTGCCGTCGGACTGTGGTACACTATGGTTATTTCTGTAGTACCAACTGTTCTGGCAATGCTCGTTGACTGACTTATTCTTCTCGAATTCTGGACGTCCTGAGCGTTTACCAATAAACTGCCTATTGACAGCATAAGGGTCATTAAAACAACTTTTTTCATAATGTTACTTCATTTTGATTCCTTGGTTATCCTGTATTTTACCCGTGATAAGCCACCCGCCAAAACTCTCAGATACCGCCATTAATAAAGTGTTATCTCCCTTTTTAAGATCTAAATAGATAGCATCAAACAGACCGACGGTGCCTAAATAGCGATAATCCCTGGAACGCCACATGTTCATGCCTTTGTATATCAGTTTCTCATTTAGAATAGCTATTACACGATCGCTATAGCCAAACTCTAGCAATTTGATTTGATCTCTATCCGACCGTATGGTTACTTTGGCAAAGACAGTCTCACCAGGCTTACCATTATACAAAGTTTGCACTCTTGATATATTGGCCGCTGTACCTTCTTCTACCTGAACCTTTCTGCCCCATGTCCTGGCTTCAATCACAGCACTCACATTGTTTGGATTTTCCAAAAGTTTGGCCTCGAACATGTCTGAAATTTCCCATTCAGGTATCAGACCTTCTATTGGCTTCCTCTCTATTGGCTTAAAATCAACCATTTCGAAGTTGTTTTCATCAACCATAACATCTGCCAGATGCATGCCTGATGCGCCACCTCCACGAAGAAACAACTCTCCTTCGCGAACAGGGTTCGTAAGCTCCCATGACAAATTCGGTATTTCGGCATAATCCATGTATACCTGCGCCTGATTATTGTTGACCACCACTTTTACGTGTGTCCAATCGTCATACTTGTACTCATAAGGAAAAGAGTATCTTGAACCAAAGTAGAGTTGCCAGGGTGTAATTCCCTTTACGGCTGGCGCTGCCTGATTGGCATCTGGCTTTCCTGATAGGTGAGGTCTGAGAAAAAATTGTTCTGTATCTCCACCAACTGCCCTGAAAACTACGCCTGGGAATGCTTGTTCTTTTTTGAGATAAATATCGAATTCTATGGTTCCATTCAAAAATTTGGAATCCTTGAGCTTTATCGACCCTCCCTGAAGATATATAGCCTGCTTGCCTTTGTAATTCTCAAGAAGGTAAGACCTGGCCTGGACCTTCCAGTGAGAAGTGTCAATTGGGATAATTTCTTGTGCTACTGCCGTTGATGTAAAAAACAACCCAAGCACTAATGCTGTTGCAAATCGTATCATTTTACTTTTAGTTTTTGACCTTGTCGTAAAGATGTGATTGCATGAGAAAAAACAGCGGAAAATCCTGTTCAATACGGTTCAATATGATTCAAGGTCGAGTATGACCAGGAATTAGAGTGCACAACTAAACCTTGTCATGGCGGCAAACTTGCATTGGCTTAGTTGATTTGAATTTCAATTTGTCAAGCAGGTAGTCTTTTGATCACAAACTTCATCTGTCCTCTGTGGTTTGATTCGTGCTCACAAACGTGGAACCATTTGCAGTAGTTATTGGTGGGTTGATTGCCAAAAAATGGCTCTGATTTCATGATCCACTCGTCGTCCCTTTTGGCAAACTCCTGTTTCGTTACTTCTCTTACTTTTTCCAACTGATCGAGGTAATAGTCGATTCTATTTCCCAAAATCTGTTCCTTCGCTTCTTTACCCAACGTCATAGGCACATCCCACTCTTTTTTGATCTCGTCGCTCCAGGATCCCCATTCCATTTCTTCAAAGGTGTTCAGCTGATAGTACCTTTCCGTAGCGGCTAGATGCATGAGCATGGCACCTATAGAATTCGATTGATCATCAATTTGAAAGTCCAACTGCTCAACAGTCAAGTCTTTAACTGTATCTATCACCCAGGTACGCATGACCGTCATAGTAGAGAGTAATGCTCCTACATGCGGTGAGTAGCCCTTTTGTGGACCTACCAAATACAGGCCGTCCTGTTGCTGTAAAGGTTCCTCAGCCCAACTCATAATCGGTGCACTCGCCAATCCTGCAGTCAGTATAGCAGAACCTTTAAGGAATATTCTTCTGTTAGGTTTGATCGCGTTTTTCATTTTTTATTGGTTTAGCAATAGATGACGATGGTGTCACTTCCAACTGCATCAATATATCTGTTTGCAAGTCTTTTCCAAGCAGGAAACTATGTTTACCAAAAGCAATAAAGCCATGTTTGTAATAGAATTGAATGGCCCTAAGGTTTTTCTCCCAGACACCTAACCAGATATAACTGGCTTTTCTGGATTGTGCTATTTCGAAGGCCTTTTTGAATAAGAATTTCCCTACACTTTTTCCATAGTAGGCCTCAGATACATAAATTCTTTCTATTTCTACTGCATGTAAATCATGCTTTTCTGTTTGTGCCTGACCATAATTGACCTTCAAATAACCGATGGATTGATCGTCCAAACTAGTCAAATAAAATTCAGACTCAGGGTTTGTAAGTTCTTTTGTCAACTGTTCTTTCCCAAATGCCTCATTCACATATTGATGAATATCCTCTTCTTTATTGTCTTTGGCAAAAGCTTCCAAAAATGTTCGCCTACCTAAAAGATGGATGGTTTCCAAATCGTCGATTGAAGCTCTATTGATTTCAGGCGTGGTCATTAATATTTATTCAGATTCCTTATCGGTTCATTATTTCCGGTCATTTGCCAGTGACCAAGGGCAATTGGAATATTCCCAATGCTATTTAGCTGATCAAAAAAGTCTTTGACTTTAAATGGATTAGCGTCTGATTCTTTCATCTTCGCAAAGTCTGCCATGGCATTCTCAAGAAGATACTTACCCGTTATGTAGCTGGTTCCATATCCTGGTTGACGTAGATATAGATGCTGTTCAAATAGTAACAGTTCCTTTTCCGTTTTCATCCAACCGCGAGGGGTATATTCTGAATGAACCATTCCTGCTTCCTCCATGGTCAGTTCGTTTGCATGCGCGTAAAGGGACCCTAGGCCCCTGGCTGCTCGCTGCGCAATCATAATGTAGACAATCTCTTTCACTCTGGGCGCATCGTCGTACAGTCCGGCTTGCATAAACATCTCCTCAACAGCCGTAGCCGTACCTTCGTTTCTAGAATCGAAGATGTTGTATAATAAAGGTCCCTTTCGGATTTCGCTGGTGTGTGATTCTGTATCCATTCGGGCCAATTCAAACCAGTGGTAGAAATGAGAGTAAAGTGGCCTTGGGTCATAATGCTCTCCGATCACAAAGAAATTACGTTTCTCTTTGGGTACATATTCGCCCAAATGCTCTCTCAAAGCCGGCTCGAAGTAATCCTTAACTGTAACAATGTCTTGCTCTTCCAAAAAGCGCATCAGACTTTTTGCACCGGCATCAGCCAGTCGATCAAAGCTTTCGGGTGAGTCTGCATCAGTTAGTTGTGGCAAGCTACGATTTCTGTGCTCTTCCAATTTTAGTGAAGACCATGCACGAGCTAACTCTCTCTTGAGAAGCATGACTTCGTCTTCCCAGGTCAACGGAACGAGGTGCACATTTTGGAGATACCAGGTATAGTTTTCTTTGCCTATGCCAGATGGTCCTGTTTTCGAATTTGCCTCGGAATTCAGCCAGGTGACTAGTTCATCTGTTGATTTAATGGCCACCTGAATGGTACTGGTCAATTCGGCATCCTCCTTTATCCCTTCTTTATCCAGAAGGTCTTCCAGTAGCATGCTCTGGTATTGAATCACACCAATACCAGCCAACCATAGTTCTTTGGCATTTCCTGTCAGGTTTAGTTTGGCTTGGCTGTTCAACGGAGGGATAACCTTGAGGTCACCCAAAAAAAGACTTCGTTCCTCCGGACTCAGCGGAAAAGTGTAAGTCCAAACCTCAGTGGTCCGATGATGCGTCGGGCCTTCATGGGCAGGCACATCGCTGCGTGCGTTCCATATCGAAAAGTAAAATGCCGGATCTCTAGCCCATGGCTTTAAAATGCGATGATTGAAATCATATCCATTCATTTCGGCCCAGGCAATGAACCAGTCGACCCTTTCTTCAACATACCAGCCGGTGGTATCCATGGCCTGTAATCTTTCTTGTAATAGTTTGAATTCTGGCCAACGCTTTTCAAAAGTGGCAGCTGTATAATCCGGAGCACCTTCTCGCATGGGTGGTGTTTCGAAAGCCCGCCATTCTTTGAAAAGCTCTACCAGGTCCTGGTACTCTGACTCGATGGTCAATTGACCGCTTTTTTGAGTAGCCTCGGATTGGCAGTTTAGCATAATAAAGCAAACACAAGCCATCGGGATTGTAGAAAATAATTTCTTCATGGGTCATTTTTGGAGTTACTAGAACTAATATAACTGATTTTGAAATGGGAGAAGATACTTAGTATGCTTAGCTGTCATTCGGCAGAGGAATGTACGTCAAAGCCTTTGTCAAATATCTGTCTCGGTGCTAGATGATTATCCTAAATTAAGAATCTCTCCACCAGCTGAATTCTCTGACAGTGAGGGACATTCATTAAAAAGTCCACCAATCGGGTTTGATGTTAGTGATTTCAGCGCCCTTATTTATACCGTCATATCCCAGGCAATTGCGACACCATTCAGCCGGTTCAGTAGGAAATACGACAAAGCACTCTTCAATATATAATGGGACATATGATAGGGCCCTTTTATCAAAATACCAGGTATAATATTCTTCATTCACTACTCCAAAAAAACCATACGCTTGTTTTTCAGGGTTAGCAGAATTTATGTTTGAATAAATATTGTAAGGCGGAGGCGCAAATAAATCAGCCTGGGCTTCCTGATTGTGAACATCGGCCCAAAATTGGTGATGTTCGCGTGAAATTCCCTGCTGTCTTATCCTGGCGGAAAGCCCAAATTTGGTGCTTTGATTTCCTGAGGTCTTGAGGAAAAATAAATTGATATTTGGGGGTGTACCTTTTTGTTTAGCCAATTTGTTCTCATCCAGATAGTACGTTTCGCTCATCCAGCACACACCGAACGGATGGCTTCTAGGAATTAGCTCAGCGACGACCATCCAGGTAGTATGGAAATCCCATCTAAAATAGTTGAAAGCATCACCAGATGCAACTGGTAATTGTATATTGACATCTAAACCTTTGAAGCTTTTGATTACAAAATCTTGACTTGCCGAGACCTTTTCAAATTTTGAAGTTTCTTCTACATTGATTTCACCACGATAATCCTCATTCGGCATTTGATCATAGTTCGACTCGTATTCTTCACCATTTTCAAGCTTAATATTGACTTTATACTTCAAATTTGGTTCGCTTTTGAACATCGGATAGTACAAATAATAAACTCCAGGCTGATTTACATCCTCTGTATAATCCCAATGCTCATTTTGATCGTTACTGAGTACTACCTCTGCTCCCGAAATTTCTTCATCGATGAAGTTCTTTACAGCACCGGCGTACTTTAGCTTCACAAAAAATAACCGTGGCTCACCAAACAAGTCCAAATAGTCGTCAGATGATATGTCTGATATGAAACCTTCTACAATAACCACCGGAGGCTCACCTTCGCTTTCAAACTCAAAGCGCTCAATGCATGAAGAAAGAAAAATCAGAGCAAATGCAATTGTGCACTTTCTCAGGGGATTGTTGTTCATCAGGTCCATCTCGAGGGTTAATAATTAGAGCTGGCTTTCAGTTTTACCCTTCACCAGACCACCCAATAAAATTATAAAGATTTCCAGCGTTTGAGTTAGTATGTTCGCTCAATGTTTTGATTATCCAACCTCACATAGTAGAAAGTGTCGTCCTTAAGACATTTTGCTTCAGCAATGACGATAACGGCAACATCTGGCCCCCATTTGGGTCCGTTTCGAGAAATTCACTCAACAAGATAGTCAGCAGTTTCACCAGGTTCACTGCTATAATCGGTGATCCAAATAGCGTTTCCATTTATGACATATGCTTTGTTAACCAGATACAGGAGTTTCTTCATCAGCGCATCTTTGGAATAGTTATTATCTGGACATAACCAATTTGAAGATGCATACCTCATCATGCACTTAGAAGGTACCGTACAAGAATTTTAAAATTGTCGCCTTGTAAAAGCTAAAGAGTTCTATTAGAATGTCCACCAA
The DNA here is from genome assembly GCF_039944555.1 of Reichenbachiella sp. Lineage (GTDB taxonomy): Bacteria > Bacteroidota > Bacteroidia > Cytophagales > Cyclobacteriaceae > Reichenbachiella. Next base: position 791,845 of record NZ_JBDUYN010000006.1, read on the forward strand.
TCTGGTTTGATGTTGGTAATTTCGGCCCCCTTATTTATACCGTCATATCCCAAGCAATTTCTACACCATTCAGCTGGTGAAAGCGGAGGTTCTACATGGCACTGATCGAAATAGTAAGGGACATATGACAGGGCTTTCTTATCCAGATGCCAGATGTAATATTCCTCGTTGACCACTCCAAAGTATCCATAGGTTCCCCTTTCATGCCCTATGGCATTGATATTAGTATGGATATTGTATGGTGGTGGAGCGAACAATTCAGCTTGGCTCTCCTGATTATGCAAATCAGTCCAAAACTGGTAATATTCTTCAGACATTTCCTGTTGTTTTATTACAACAGCAAACCCAAACTTCGTTTCCGGGTTCCTAGTCGTTCTAACAAAAAACAGGTTGATATTTGAAGGCAAACCCTTTTTTCTGACGATTACATTTTCATCCAAATTATATGTTTCGCTCATCCAGCACACGCCAAACGGGCCGCTTCGGGAAGCCAATTCAGCTACTACCATCCAGGTAGTATGGAAATCCCAGCGGAAATACCTAAAACTATCTTCTGATGAGGCTGGCATTTGTATATTGACATCCACACCTACAAAGCTTCTGATCACATGTTCCTGACTTACAACAACTTTTTGTAATTTTGATGTCTCATTTATGTTAATTTCTCCACGAACATCCTGACTTGGCATTTGATCAAAGTCCGACTCATACTCCTCGCCGTTTTCAAGCTTAACATTGACTTTGTATTTAATATTTGGCTCGCTTCGGAAAGACGAATAGTACAAATAATAAGTTCCTGGTTCATTAGCATCTTCTGTGTAGTCCCAATGCTCGTTTTGATCGCTTATCAGCTGTACTTCTGCTCCGGAAATTGTTTCATCAATGAAATTCTTTACAGCACCAGCGTACTTTAGCTTCACAAAAAATAACCGTGGCTCACCAAACAAGTCCAAATAGTCGTCAGATGATATGTCTGATATGAAACCTTCTACAATAACCACCGGAGGCTCACTTTCGCTATTAAACTCAAAGCGTTCAATACATGAAGAAAGAAAAATCAGAGCAAATGCAATTGTGCACTTTCTCAGAGGGCTGTTGTTCATTGGGTCTATCTCGAGGGTTAATAAATAGAGCTGGCTTTCAGTTTTACCCTTCACCAGACCGCCCAATAAAATTATAAAGATTTCCAGCGTTTGAGTTAGTCTGTTCGCTCAATGTTTTGATTATCCAACCTCACATAGTAGAAAGTGTCGTCCTTAAGACATTTTACTTCAGCAATGACGGTAACTGCAACATCTGGTCCCCATTTGGGTCCGTTTCGAGAAATTCGCTCTACAAGATAATCAGCAGTTTCACTGGATTCACTGCTATAATCAGCGATCCAAATATCGTCTTCGTGAATAACAAACTGCTTTACAAGGGCGATGTCGGAAGGCATGTTGGTAGAATCTGTATTCACAAGCCAGTTGACAGAAATCAAATTTTTACCATCGGGTGGACTGACTGGCATGAAGTCGCGCCAAATTGCAGCGTGTAATTCCAGGATATGATCGTCTACGTTTATTTGATTGGACGACTTGATCAATAATTCATCAATTTTGTTTTGATTGCCTCCAAGGCTATCCGAATCGTCCTGACTGCAAGAAATTATAAAGGGCAGAGTCATTAAAAGTATAAGAATTTTTATCATGTCGATACTAAAGGTTTCTTCTAAGACACAGGCTGCCTTTATATGGTTGGAACTGAGCATCGAGTTGGGAGAAAATCAGTAGTGACCTGAAACCAAGGTATTATTTGGACATGAAATCACCGGTTGGCTGATGTTTTAGCAAGCTAATTCACAATCATGATTCAACATTGTATGACTGAAAATGCGTATTACTTCTCAGAAGATAGGGTTCGTGGTAGGTCGTTCTTGCAAAAACTTAAATTGCTTCAGTTTTTGGTTATCCCCAGTTCTTGAGTCATTTCCTTTACGGTTTTTATTTCAATGTCTAATTCTACACATTTCTTTACGACGGCTTCAAAATATTCTGGTGAACAGCCAAATCTTGAATAATTAGTTTCAACATCATGTGTGTAAAAAACAAGCCATCCCCCTTTATCCGAAAACTCTTCCAGTAGAGAATATATTTTCATTAAAGAATGAGTGTTTTCGTACAATTTGATCGCTTTAAGATTATTAGCGTCTACACGGTCTCTATTGATACCATGGTCTATCCCACGGCATGTAAGAAATCGTTTGGATAGCACTTTTTTGGCCTGTCTCGTCTGTTCTCCAAAAGGGTATGAAAAATTCAAGAAATCATCTTTAACGCCAATTTCATGGAGCGCTTTTCTATTCTTTGACAATTCTGCCTCAACTATACCTTTACCTTTTGTACTGTAAAGATGAATATGGCTATACGTATGACAACCAAGCTCATGTCCATTTGTAACACACTTCTTTAAATCTTCAACGTTGAAGTAATCTTCGTTTTCCGGTTTGGATTCTAAGAATGAAAGAGCGATGTAATAAGTGCCTTTCTTGTTGTTGTCGTTAAGTATGTTTTGCGCATTCACAAATGCACTTTTCGGAGCGTCATCAAAAGTAAAACTGATAGCCTTTGTTTTCGGGGGGATATTAGCCTTATGGTAACATGAAGCATCTGAAATCTTCTTTCTTACTAAGTTCAACAGTGTTTTCATTCCAAAATAAAGGCTACTTGTCTATAATTATTTACGGCTCCTAAAAACCTGAATTCCCATTCATCATTACTGCATTGCTTGAATATTTCCAATGCTTCAAATTCATGTTCATGACTAGAAAACTCATCGAATATCAAAATATCACCTTTTTTAAGTTTGGGGTGAAGTTGAAACAATACATATAGTGTGGATGAAAACAAATCTGCATCAAGATGAAATACGCATTGTTCGTGGAATTGACAATTTAACAATTCCTTGTAAACAGTATCCTGAAACCAGCCTTTGACAAACTTGACTCTATTGTCACTTATATCAGGAAAATTTCCTTTCTGATCAAAATGCCCCTTACCCTTTCCTTCCCAACTTTCCGGTAGCCCTTCAAATGAATCGAATCCCACGAACTTTGATGCCTCCGCCTGGTTGGTGGAAGACCAATGCCTGATCATATCTCCACCAGCTACACCAAATTCATAATAAAAAATAGTCTTGTCTTTAAGCTCTGCGAGCAATTTGTCATGAAGTTGAAATCTGTTGCTGTAAGTGGCTGACTTATTATAGTAATCGTTTATTTCACCCAAACCTCTATTTTCTTTCACAAAAGCTAAGAAATTCATGTATTTAAAAACACTATGAAAAGGTTTAGTTATTCTTCTCAAAGGGCCGTACAGTTTTGTTTTGGTTAAAAAAGGATGGAAGGGCATATGATTTCTTTTTTATAATGCATAATAGTTTTAAGGCTAGTCAAGTGTCTTTTGATTGAAATTAGTTTTGCGGTCGGAAAACCTTCTTCCTATTTTTCAAATGACGCGTTGGACAATAAGAGAGTTAATGGTAATTTTTTTACTTCAAATTTATCATGATTTACGTGGAAGGTCGTCGCGTATTATTTCTTAAAACTCCGTCATGACCCATTCCATTTCGGTTGGTCAATGAGACCTCTTATCGTGTTAGGCAATTGTTTTGATTATGTTGTCGTTAAGAATTTCTTTACCCTTTTCAAATCTAAGTTTACGAAGATTTTCCTCTTGTGAAATTACTTCAAATCCAAAGTCGTTAAAGACTTGTGCAGAAAATTTATTCTTCTCGGTATGATTGTAGGTAACCAAAAAATCGCCCCTTTCAAGATAATGTTCTAGTATGTAATTTAGAAAAGCGTGTTCGACCCTTTTGCTCTGAATACGGCAACTAAACATCAGATCAATGAGTCGATTTTCAGTTTTATCAATAACGCCAAATCCAATTATTCCATACTCTCCAAATTGATCTCTACATTTTAAAATGTAAGCTTCCAAGTTTATATTCTCCTGGATTTTAAATATGTCCTCCTTTGCATATCTATTACCTGAGAAATTCATCTGGTTCGTACGCTGAGTGAGCTCATACACTCTTTCAAAATGCTCTTTTCCCAAGGGCTTAATTTCTAATTCAATCTTACAGGCTCGAAGAAACTCTAAATATTCACCCTCATAGTTGTCTGAATACTTGGTTCTATTCGCCTCTGTGGCATAAAACTGCTTTCTCTTCCTGCTCTCATCAGTTATCGGAATTTGAAATTCTTCCAAGTTCAGTATAGTCTGGTAATGTATCGCATCCATTACTTTGACCTGCGGGAGAGCCGCTTCCACTTCCTTTCTTTCAAATACAGAATCGTCAACAAAGAGAAATGTATTAATATTAATATTGAGATCTAAGGCTATTTCCCTGATGCTTTTACTTTTAGGAAGCCATGAAATTTTTGGAAATAGAAAAAAATCATCAATACCAAAATGTTTTAGAGCTGCCATTGCATGATCAACATTGTTTTTACTAGCTATTGAATTTACAATACCCTTATTCTCGATTTGCATTAAAATTTCTTTGATCCCTTTTTTAAGTTCAAGGTTTTCAACTCCGTCTTCTACGAGAATACCATCCCAAATTGTATTGTCTAAATCCCAAACAACACATTTAACTTTTCTGGCCTTGTTATCTGCTGTTTTGTAATCCTTTAACTGAACAAATTCTGTTACACCAAAATAGAGTGGGGTTTCACTATTGATATCTTCGGGCGTAATATCGATTCGGTATTGTAACTCGGTCTTAATTCTTTTCGCAATCTCATCAAATGGAATAATTTCTTTGTTATATCCAGGTTTTAGTTCGATACGGTATTGAAAGGGGATTTTACTATATTTTTCATCGTCATTTCGGATAGTCAATCCTATGGGGATTAAGCCATCCGAGGGGTTAAAAATTTCAAGTAGGAAAGCATCTGGTATTGCGGTTCCAGTATTTTGTTCGTAAATAATTCTTTTCTTTTTTACACTATATCTTTTTTGGCTTAATTTTTTTCTTACAATTTTTGGCTGAGCGATATGTATGGCATGAGCCAGTTTCAAATCTCGGCTTTCTCTCTGTTGAATTTCTTTATAATCATATAGCTCATTATTTCCTTGAGTAGACAGTACTCCCCATTTTTTAAACTGGATCTTCAATATTTGAATTGTATCAGAATCATGAGTTTGTACTATTCGTTCTATCCCATTTACAAAGCGCTGGCACTTCCCGTCGATTCTGGCAGAATACAAATCACATGTTTTAAAACATTCGGGCATTGAACATTCTGTGCAGTGCTCAGTCCAATGAAGAATACTTCTCCGCTCAATTCTCTTACTGGTATTCAAAAAACCATCCCAAACTTCTTGGGGCAAATTTTCTTTAACCGATTTAATGTATACTTCCGTTTCGTACATGTTTATTCCGCAATGGAGATAACTATTGAATAACGATCACAAAGTTATCGTTATTTACCTTCCAATTTAAAATGAAAAGCTAAAATGCCAATTAACCAATATGGCCGTAAAGGAGTTCACTACTACCAATTGATTTGCAGCCGTTTTTTATCCATGGATTTCTTATTTGTGAAACTATTAGTCAACCACCAACCGATCGTACCCTTCCATCTTGACTTTACCTTCGTCAACCAAAATGCGAATGGCTTCAGTGAAAACAAAGTCACTTTTTACCTCTGTAGCATCTTTGAGCTCGTCGATATAGACCATGCCCGATGACACCAAGGAAAGGATTTCTTTTTTGGTTTCGTCCAAAGCTGCAATAAGCTTTTCCTGTTTTTTGGCCTTGATACATATATCACATACGCCGCAATTGAGGTAGGCTTTTTCGTTGAAGTATTCTTGAAATATGCGTGTTCGACAGCCTTCAATGTTTTTAGCATAAGCCTGGATTGCTTCTACTTTTGCCTTAATGACTTTATGCCTTGGAGCCACTTCCTTGTAGTATTTTTTAAGTGAGGATACTTCAAGTCGTGGCGTAAGATAAGTAAGCTGGGGCAAGGTTTTCATCGGATCATAGACCACCACACCTTGTTGCTCCAGCAGTTGCAGTTTTTTGATCACCTCTCCTTTGGCCAATTTGCTAAGCTTAGCTACCTCAAATTCAGAGATGTTCATAAATTCGGTGTACAACCCCCCACCGTATAGACGCAACAAAGATTTAATGAGTGACTGATAACCACTATTAGAAATGGTGAATTTATAGACCTCGGCACTATCAAGTGCGAACTTGACTGTGCTGGATTTGTTCAAACTTTCGCTCAATAAAATCAATCCCATTTCTTCCAACTTCTGAATGCAGAAATGTGCTTCGCGAGCGTTGAGCTGATAGGTAGCAGCAAACTGTTTGAGATCAAAGTCATAGCTCTGCCATTGGCTGCTGCCTGTAGCTAGTTTGAAATAGTTAGCAATTGCCTGATACACTCGCTGCACATATTCTAGTGATGGGTTTCTGTGCTTCTCACTTTCGCTTAAGCGAAAAAGATCAGAGGAATTGTAAAGCAAAACGGCAAAGGCATTCTTTTCATCACGTCCTGCCCGACCAGCCTCCTGATAATAAGCTTCCAAAGAATCAGGCACATCCAAATGTGCAACTACGCGAACATCTGACTTATCTATACCCATTCCAAAGGCGTTGGTGGCTACCATCACACGACGGATATTCTTGATCCACTCTTCTTGTTTCTTATTTCTGGTCGCCGGATCGAGCCCGGCATGATAAAAGTCTGATGACACACCGTGCTGATACAGGTACTTTGCAATATTTTGTGTTTCTAACCTGCTTTTTACATATACAATGGCAGACCCTTTTACATTATTCAGGATTTCAAGCAGCTTGGGGCCTTTGTTTTCCAGCTCAAAAGCAGAATATGATAAGTTTGCTCTTGCAAAACTCTTTTGAAAGACGGCCGGCTCATTGAATTCCAGTTTTTCACAAATGTCTTTGGTAACATCTGCGGTGGCTGTGGCAGTAAGTGCTATTTTCTTTGTATTGGGCAGCCAGGTATAAATAGTGGAAATTTCGATATAAGAAGGGCGAAAATCATAGCCCCATTGGGAAATACAATGAGCTTCATCTACAGCCAATAAACCAACATTCATTTTTTTTAGACGCTCGATGAAAAGATCAGATTTGAGTCGCTCAGGTGAAACATAAAGAAACTTTACCTTTCCAAACACGCAGTTGTCCAAAAGTATATCAATCTCGCGTTTAGGCATACCTGAAGTGACGGCCGCAGCCGAAACACCTCTCTTTTTTAGCTGTTGCACCTGATCGGTCATCAACGCTATCAACGGAGAGATCACCAGACAAATACCGTCCAGCATCAAACCGGGTACCTGAAAACAAATGGACTTGCCTCCACCAGTAGGTAACAACGCAAGTGTGTCATTTCCATCCAATACGGATTGAATAATCTCGTCCTGCATTGGTCGGAAGGTGTCATAACCCCAATATTTTTTCAGTATGTTTTTGGCCGGCTCCAATTAGCTTAAATTGTATGCAACAAATAAACGAATAACTCGATTAATTCCTACAAACAACAGACTCATGACTAGCATAAACATAAAAGAAAAGTTCGAACTATTCGATGACTACTGGAATCCGAGAATTATCGGAGAATTAAACGGCCAACTGGTTAAAATTGCCAAGTTCAAAGGTGAATTTGAAATGCACAAGCACGATCGTGAAGACGAACTCTTTCAGGTTATCAAAGGTGCGATTCAAATTGAGTTTGAAGATCGAACTGAAACCCTTAATGAAGGTGACATGATAGTTGTGCCACATGGTGTCATGCACAAGCCAAGTGCTGATCAAGAAGCCTGGGTGCTCATGTTTGAGCCGGCGTCTACTGTAAATACGGGTGAAAATAAAGAGTCTGAATTGACCAGGGATGAGCTGGATCGGATTTAGGAGGTCGGCATCTATTGCTGATTGGTGAGTATACTATCCGGCAGCAGGTCCCGATATTTATTACCATAGCTTTTCAAAAACTCAAGATACATGTCTGAAAGCTGCTCGCTCCAACTCCTATAGGCATTCAATTGACCATAGTTGGAATCCAAAATGGCAGCTGCATTCGCTTCTTTCTTGTATTCCACGCTATTCATTTTTTGCAAATAGTCCATGCCATTACGTTGATACATCTCTTGAAAAGCATAAATATCTGAGAGCTCCATTAGAAGCTCTAACTCGAAATCTTTGATTGCCCCAGTGTTATTGGCGACATTCCACGCAGAGTTGCTCAACAAGGGGAGATTAAAACCCAGCGAATAGCTTATGTCCTCTCCCTCTCGGTTGTCAAACAAATCCTTGATGACCCGAACCTCTTCAATCCGTTCGCTATAGGTAGTAATCTCATTCGCTACGTCCTTTTGATTAATATGAACTTCTAAAAAAACATTAATCAAAGCCTTCTCAGCAACCTTTCGTTCAGCCTCGGCTTCACGCCAATGATTCAACCCCAATGCCAACAAGACGGCAAAAACAACGGAAGCAAATTCCATCAGTAATTTCCCAATCCATGGTTTCTTCTTTTTATCCATCACTGAAGTTTATGTTTTTGATTTTATCCACTAACACTTCATTAATCTTCTGATATGACTCAAAAGACCAGCCGCCTACATGCGGGGACAACAATACACGATCATCTTTGATGAGCTTATTGAAATTGACCGCCTGTTGATCAGTAAGGAAGCTGAGCTTTTCATTTTCCAAGACATCCAATGCAGCCAGGCGAATAATACCCTCATTCATGGCTTGCAGTAAATCCTGGAGTGGAACCACCTCTCCACGGGCAGCATTAATGAATACAATGGGCTTTTTGAATTGCTTCAAATATTTCAGATCTACGAGGTTTCTGGTTTCGTCTGTCAAAGGTACATGCAAACTAAAAATGTCCGCTTGCTCATAGATATCTTCCATGGCCACCTGCTCTGCATACAAATCTCCATAGTTCTTCTTGTATTTGTCGTAAGCTATTACACGACAGCCAAATCCTGCCAGCTTCTCAGCTACTGCGGTACCCATATGACCATACCCAAGTAGTCCAATGGTCTTGCCCCCAATTTCAAAGCCTCGATTGCCCTCACGATCCCATACTTTGTTTCGAACTTCCATATCTGCATGTCGCAGATGGTTGGCCAGACAAAGCAACATCCCAAGCACATGTTCTCCCAAAGCGTCTCTGTTGCCTTCAGGTGCATTTAGAATTTCAATACCTCTATTCTCCAGGTACGAAACATCTAATTGGTCTATCCCAGCCCCGGCCCGAGCAATGAACTTCAGCTGCTTTTGCCCATCGAGCAATGCCTTATCTATCGTTGTTTTACTTCTTACCACAAAACCTACATATTGCTCTTTAAGCCGAATAATCTCCTCTCGAGTAATATGAGGTGAATAAGACGGTACAAAACCTACTTGTTTCAAAAGTGGGGAAATGCTTTTGTGCATTTCATCGATAATCAGGATGCGCCTATTAGACATAGATCAAAAACCGTATAGAAAATGTGCAACAAGGAAATAAACTGTTAAACCAAGTAGGTCATTGGCGGTGGTTATGAAAGGGCCTGATGCCATTGCTGGATTTATACCAATTTTATCCAATACCAGTGGAGTGATTGTACCCATAAAAGAAGCCAAAAGCACCACACTAAAGAGTGCGATAGCTACAGTTCCGGCCATGGCTTGATCCGAAGTGGAAAAAATAACGATCCCAAATACGATTAGGGCGAGAATAATGCCGTTGACCACGGCCACAAAAAGCACTTTCACCATCTTCTGAAACAATGAATCCTCGAAGGCATTGTAACTCGCTAAACCCTGTACTACGATGGATGAGGATTGAATGCCGACGTTTCCGCCGGTCGCCGTAATCAGAGGAATAAAGAAGGCCATGGCTGGAATGAGCGCTATATCTCTTTCGAAAAGGCTTATGAATTTAGCTCCCAACAATCCTCCTACCAAGCCTATTACTAGCCATGGTAACCTGGCTTTTGACAATACCCAAACGGTATCATCCTCCTCTACGTCTCCGGATATACCGGCCATCATCTGACGTTCTTCCTCAGCCTGCTCTGTCATGACATCTATGGCATCGTCAATGGTAATTCGCCCAACCAGTTTGCCTTTGACATTAACTACCGGCAGAGCCTCAAGGTCGTACTTCTGCATGGTGAGAGCAACCTCCTCTTCTTCGGCATTAGTACCCACGGATACGATGTCTGCATCATAGATATCAGCTACCAGAACATCTGGTTCCGAGAGAATAATTTTCTTTAAGGAAACTCTTCCAAGTAGCTTTTCCTCATTATCAACCACATAGACCGAATAGATCTTCTCTACGTTCTCTGCTTGTTTTCTTATTTCTTCGATGCACTGCTGAATCGTCCAATTTAGATTGGCCCGAATCATTTCCTTGGCCATCAACCCTCCGGCTACATCCTCTTCATATCGAAGCAAATCCAGGATGTATCCAGCCTTTTCTTGATTTTCTACAGAGGCAAGTACACCTTCACGTTTTTCAATTGGCAACTCATTGATCACGTCCACTCCATCATCGGAGTCCATCTGATCTACAAATCCGGCCAATTCATCAGCTGTGAAGTTTTCAAGGAATTTAGCCTTACGGTCCTCCTCTAAATCCACAATGATCTCTGCTCCAATTTCTACATCAAGCTGATCAATGACAAACTTGGTGTGTTCAGCATTGAGCTCTCGGATCAACTCCGATATATCTGCCGGGTTGACTCCTTCGAGGGTGGATTTGATAAAGTCCACCTCCTCCGTTTCTACCGCCTGGGTAAAACGGTCCAGATATTCTTTGGACAATTCAAATTCCATATACTCAATCATGACCCTCTATCAGTTTAGTCAAATCAACAAAATCGGCTACAGATAGCTGTTCCGCCCGCTTGTTGAGCACATCAAGCTGAACGACGGATTCGGGCAAATTTAGCCCTTTTAAGGCGTTGCGCAAGGTTTTACGTCGCTTTTGAAATCCTTCCTTAACCACCCGTTTAAAGAGAACTTCATCACATTCCAAACGAGCTACGTTATTCCTTTTCAAGCGAATAACGCCGGAGTTTACCTTCGGAGGAGGGTTGAAGACATGGGGAGGTACGGTAAACAAATATTCAATATCGTAATATGCCTGAAGTAACACACTTAGTATACCATAGGTCTTATTTCCTTCTTTAGAGGCTATCCGATCTGCTACTTCCTTTTGAATCATACCAACCACATAATCTACGCGGTTTCTGTTGTCCAAAACTTTGAAGAATATTTGAGACGAAATGTTATATGGGAAATTTCCAATGATGCTAAGCGAATGATCACCGAACATGGCATTAAAATCACACTTTAGAAAATCGGCATGTTGAATATCAACCTCACTGCCTATGTATCTGTTTTTGAGGTAGTCGATAGACTCTCTATCCAAATCCATGAGTACCAGTTTTTTCAAATCAGATTTGTCTACCATTAGGTCAGAGAGTACGCCGGTACCAGGCCCAACTTCCAGTACGCAGTCAGGATCGGTCACGTCAAACAACCCTTTAACGATATTGTTGGCAATGTTCTGATCTTTCAGAAAGTGTTGTCCTAATTGTTTTTTGGGTTTTACTCCGGCCATAGTGCATTCAATAATTTGATCTTAACAGGAACTATATTTGGGCTAAATTCTTTAATTTATTAGGCAAAACGGTTGTCCGGTTTTTTATGTGAGTATATCATGTATTCCGAGTAAATTGCAATCAGTTTTTAATTCAATACATACCTAAATGTAGATGATCTCGATTCCAAAATAACGGAATTTGATTATAAAATTTTGACATCAGACATGGATAAAGAATCTAAAGGCCAAAAACAAAAACCACTTATTGGCATCACCATGGGAGACATCAATGGCATCGGACCAGAGGTGATCATTAAAGCATTAGAAAATGGCAAAATCACCCAGCACCTTACACCAATTATTTATGGTTCGGCAAAAGTACTTTCGTTTTATAGAAAGCAACTGAATCGGGATAATTTTAATTTCTCACCTATCAATGATTTGTCCAAGCCATATCACAGAAAGGTAAACGTGATCAATTGTTGGCAGGAGATGGTAGATATCACACCTGGCCAAGACAATGCTATTGGAGGTAAATATGCTTTCAAATCTTTAGAGGCTGCCACAAAGGACTTGGCAGAAGGAAAAATTAATGCATTAGTTACTGCTCCAATCAATAAACTCAATATCCAGAGTGAGGATTTTAAGTTCGCTGGACATACAGAATATCTGGCCGAAAAAGCTGGCTCTAAAGAGAGTTTGATGTTTATGGTGTCCGACTCCATGCGCGTTGGTGTTCTCACAGGACATATACCTCTACAAGAGGTTGCTGCGGCAATTACCAAAGAGTCTATTATCAAAAAAATTAAGCTGATGGCCAAGTCTCTCAAGCAGGATTTTGGCATCAACAAACCCAAAATAGCTGTTCTGGGACTCAACCCACATGCTGGTGAAGATGGGTTGCTGGGAAAGGAAGAAATCGACATCATCCGGCCGGCTATCGAAGAATGCAAATCTAAAGGTCAGATTGTGATGGGACCGTATCCTTCCGATGGCTTTTTTGGGTCGGGCGAACATCGCAAGTTCGACGCGGTACTGGCCATGTACCACGACCAAGGCCTGATCCCGTTCAAAAGCCTAACTTTTTCGACCGGTGTAAATTTCACAGCAGGTCTTCCTTTTGTACGAACTTCACCGGATCACGGCACAGCCTATGCCATTGCAGGCAAAGATCAGGCAGACGAAGGCTCCATGCGCACGGCAATTTTTGCTGCACTAGACATTGCCAACTGTAGATCAGAAAATAAGGAGGACTAGATAAATGCGTATTCATTGGATCAAATCCAAACCAGGCTCTATATGCACCGGACTGGCTGAAGTTGAACTTGAGGATCAGGATCTTATCAATCAGCACGGCTCTGACCTGAAACACCTTCATCCAAAGAAAAAAATGGAGTTTCTCGCCTCACGACAACTTATAAGAGAGATGTGCGAGCAAATGAACATTGCCTTTCATGGCATTCACAAGGATGAATTCGGAAAACCTTATTTGATCGATTCTGCTTACCACATATCTATATCGCACAGTTATCCCATGGTGGCATGTGCTCTGCACCCCAACACACCCTGCGGTATCGACATAGAATCAGCGCGATCGCAGCTTTTAAAAATCAAACATAAATTTTTAAATAAAGAAGAATTAGAGTTTTGTGGTGAAGACTTGAACAAGCTTTGCCTCCATTGGTCTACTAAAGAAGCTCTTTACAAAATTTATGGTCGTAAGCGCCTGATTTTTGCTGAACAACTCGCCGTACTAGCAATTGGCGGGGAAGAAATAAAAGCACAAGTAACTGCAGATCGTGCCGTTGAGAATTATATACTTAATTATGAGTATTATTTAGAATATTTCATCGTTTATAACGTTTGATATTTGCGCTTCCTGATGAAAACTAAATAAAGTTTCTATCTTTAAAGTGGCAGCCTCAAAACACCAAACACCTGTTATGAATCCCAAACTATCTCTGACTCTGCTAGCCCTGGTGGCTCGTTCTTATTGTGTTGGTCAATCCTTTATCAGCAAAGACCTTCCCTTATACAATGTGCTGACTGAGAGTGAAATATCTATGGATACTTTCAAATCTCATACTGCAGTGGTACTGGTTTTCACAAGTATTCACTGCCCTTACGCCAAACTCTACAAGAATAGAGTCACTGCCTTATCCAAGCAGTATGAAGATCAAAATGTGCGCTTTGTTTTGGTAAATGCAAATGCTTCTGATCCAGCAAACAAGGAAACTCTGGTTCATATGAAAGCTGAGGCCAATACCATTAATGATAATGTACTCTACTTCGCTGATCAAAACCAGGTAGTTAGAAAATCCATGAATGTTGAGAAAAACCCTGAGGTGATTATCTTAACGCCATCCTCTAAAGGCTACAGAAAAGTGTATCAAGGTGCAATTGATGACAGCCCACAGTCAGAATCTCTTGCACGCAAGAACTATGTACGAATGACTCTGAATAACCTACTGGCGAATCAAGCCATAACTACCCCCTATCAACGTCCGGTGGGATGTAGGATTCGATAAGCGATTTTTCTTATAACTTCGTTCGACAATCGCATTGATTTGGTTGAACAACTACACAGGTTACAAAATGAAAAACGAGTTACTAAGACATACGCTATCAACCATCTCCTATAGATTTAAAAAAGCAGTAGAGAAAGTAGGATCAGGTTTTGGTGATTTTTGCGCAGGCAAGGAAAGTAGAACGCCCAGGGAAATCATCAACCATATGTATCATGTACTAAACGCGACACGCATTTTCATAATTGAAGAAAAATACGATAAGCGGCAGCCTGAAAAACTTGATTTAACCTCAGAAATAGAAAGGTTTAATAGTGAAATCAAAAAGTTCGACCATGTGATTGCCGGCGAAGAAATTGAGGTCAACTATGCTAAAAGATTGATTCAAGGACCTCTTTCCGACCTATTGACCCACATAGGGCAAATTTCTATGTTAAGTAGATTGAATGGAAATCCGATTTTAGGTGAGGATTTTTCCTCAGCCCCAATAATCACCGGAATAAATTAAATTTAAAGGCAATGATATACTAGAACATACTATGAAATCCATCTCCCTGACTCTCTTCAACCTTTTACTGCTTTCATCAATACTTTCCGCGCAAAGCCCTGCGCCATCAGACACCTCTAAGTATTATGAATTCCATATCAACTATTGGATCAACGCTCATCATTTTCTATGGCTTGAAGCGTTCATGAATGTAGAGAAAGACAGTACTCTGGTAACTCACAGGCTACAAAAAAAGGATCTGAAAATTTGGATCGAAACGCTAAATTATTACAAAAAAAACCTGGTACAAGAAGATCTTCGTTCGAGTGATTATATGAGCAACTTCAAGGAATGGATCATTACACAAGACGAATCCCTTGATGATAATATTCCGGAAACTTTCCAATCCCATGTGGCCATGCTTCAGTCAGTGCACCCAGTCTATCAAAAGTACTTTTGGCCTGAACATCAAAGTGTCTGTCAATCAGTGATTGCAGACAACATAAGCCTGCTTCGCAAAGTAGAATCTGATTATGTGGATCAAATCACTACCTTGACTCGTCAATTTTGGGAATTCACCAAAATCCGAGTGGATCTGACGTATGTTGCCAAAGCTTCCAAATGGAATCTACGGAACCGACCTTATACCTCCTTATTTCCCACACATGTGGTCATGAATGCCGTAGGTGAAAACAAAGTCCAAGGTAATTGGATAGAACTTCTCTTTCACGAATCCGCCCATCACCTGATCTTACCCGGCTCCTATTTCGTAGGTGGTACCATAAATGATTATGCAGAGTCTAAAAACATCAAACCGCCTCGCCAACTCTGGCATGCCTATTTATTTTACTTCACCGGACAGATTGCAAAAAACCTATTAAATGCCGAGGGTATAGATTACCCAGTCACCTATATGGAAAGGAATCGGGTCTTCTCTAAATACTTTCCATTGTTGGAAAAACATCTTACTCCATATATGAATCGTGAAGCTACATTGGCAGAAGCCACCTCGATTTTCATCCGGGAGTATAACAATGGGCAACAGAAATAGTCGACCATGGGCCTAAAAGTAATCATAACAGGAGCCACAGGTATGGTGGGAAAGGGTGTCTTACTCGAATGTCTCGATCATCAGATTATAAATCATGTCTTGGTAATTGGGAGAACACCTACGGGCCTTGATCATCCCAAACTGAAGGAATTGATTCATACTGACTTTTTGGACTTTGGTAACGTCGAGCACGAACTAACCGGATATGACGCCTGCTACTTGTGTATGGGAGTCAGTGCTGGCGGACTGAAAGAAGAAAAATACAAGGAACTAACTTACGATTTTACGCTTATTTTGGCTAAAACTCTATTGGCACAGAATCCCGAAATGACCTGCATCTACGTTTCTGGAGAGGGTACAGATTCTTCCGAGAAAGGCAGAACTATGTGGGCCAGGGTTAAGGGAAAGACTGAAAATGACCTACTTGGCCTGGGGTTTAAGCAGGCCTTCATGTTCAGACCCGGAGCGATTATTCCTCTTCGAGGCATCAAATCTAAAACCAAAGTGTATCAGTTTATGTATGATTACTTCATGTGGTTGGTCAAACTCATGAAGCTACTCGCCCCAAACAGTGTGGTGAACACCACGCAAATTGGTCAGGCAATGATCAACGCAACATTAAGGGGTTATGATGAAAAGATCATCAGACCAAAGGGCATCCTTGAACTTTCGAAAAGCTAAACAACCTTTTTGGTTAATAGTCACATATTTCTAGCGGTGAAATATTTTAAACTGTAACGAAAATTGTAAAATGTAGTACTCAATGAGACGAAAAGTAGCTAAATATTTATTGGTTTCAGTCCTCCTGTTCTTCATGATCATCTCGACGGGACTTGTCTATTTTTTCTATGCCAACGATGCGCCTATTACCAAAGGACAAATATCCTACGGTGTAACCTACAAAGGCGATCTCTCACTGGATATATATCACCCGACCAAGCTTGTTCATGAAAAATCTCCGGTGGTACTTTTCGTTCATGGTGGTGCATGGATTGCCGGAAGAAAGGAGTCCATGAACACCAATCGTGTCAATGGGGCGGTTAATCAACTGCGGGACCATGGATATACCATAATCAGTATCGAATACACACTGGCCAGGAACGGCAAATCTCCTTTTCCCACCTGTATTGCCGACGGATTTGATGCCATCCAATGGATTAGTGATCGTGCAGATAGCCTCAACCTAGATCTGGACTACTTTGGCATTATGGGTGAGTCGGCAGGTGCTCACATCGCCATGATGAATGTGTTTTCGAATCCATCAGACTTTGGCTTGACCCACGAAAAAACGGCACTTGACTACGTTGTCGACATATACGGGCCAAACGATTTGTATAAACTTTATCGTTCTGAAAGTTTGGATAGCCTAATGGCCATGATCAAAGAGCTCCCCAAGCCTATCAATCAACATTTGAATCTGGCCAACAAGGTATTTGGCTTTGATCCGGAAGAGGATTTAGAGAAAACCAAAACTGTCGCCGATCTTTATTCTCCGGTGACGTATCTAAAGAAGAACTTGCCTCCGGTGCTTATCATTCATGGCAATAAGGATCAGATTGTCCCGCTCGACCAGTCTACTTCATTGAAACTGCTGTTGGATAGCCTGGAAGTCGAAAACGAAATGCACATTCTGGAGCATACCAACCATGCATTCATTGGAGCAGATGATTCTCAAAAATCGGACGTCCAGGATTGGATTTTCAATTTCATTGAAAACCAGCGGATAGAACTACGAAAAGATGCCTCGATTATCAACTAATTAGCATAAAGAATCAAGGTTTAAAGATTCAGCTATTAACTTTGTCTTTTTTTATAAATAGACTGTCTCCAATGAAAATATATCCCAGTAATCCATGGCATAAAGTAACCGTAGGTGATCATACTCCTGATATTGTCAATGGTATCATAGAAATCCCTCAAAACACTCGGGCCAAGTATGAGCTGGACAAAGAATCTGGCCTTCTGATGATGGACCGTGTATTGTACTCAGCCATGTACTACCCAGCCAACTATGGTTTTATACCACAAACCTATTGTGATGATAAGGATCCCCTGGATATCGTGGTGCTTTCTCAAATCAATATTGTACCCTTGTGCATTGTTTCTGCCAAGGTCATCGGGGTGATGCGCATGCTGGATGGTGGTGAAGCGGATGATAAAATTATTGCTGTAGCCGAGAATGACATGAGTGTGAATCACATCAACGACATTTCAGAACTGCCAGATCATTTTCGTAAGGAGTTGAAAAACTTCTTCGAAGACTACAAGAAGCTGGAGCACAAGACGGTAGAGGTAGAAGAGTTTCAAAATGCCTCCACGGCGAAAGAAATTATCCTCAAGAGCATGGAGGATTACAAAAAACTAATGTCTCAATATACCGACTAAACCGTGACCGAAATCCTACTCCCAACACTAGCCGCCCTGATTGGCACCGCCTTCGGCGGGCTCATCACTTACTTTACCCAGCGACAACAACTCAGCCATAATCTACAAATCTTAAAGGAAACCTATAAGACGGATTTCATGGCAGAAGAGACTGCCAAGCATTTCTTGAGTCATAAGAGTCATATCGACCACTCGTTTGACGTACTTCAAAAGCACCTGGGTGGATTCGAAGATGACGAGCTTCGCAAAATCCTGGTTCGTGCCGGAGCCATCCGTGTCTATAGAGAAGACGGCTCAGAATGGTGGCGTCTACTTTCTCGAATGGATGAGTATATTGACCGCAAAAAGAATGGGAGATGAGATGTACACCCTACGCCAGATCGGTCAACTCAAATCCCAGGACTCTTATTACATAGCATCAAGAAGCAAAACCTTAATCTAAATTTTGCGTGAAGTGTTGATAATGAATGCAAAAAGAGCCCTCCTGTACTTCATATTATTTACTGTTTTTTCTTGCTCAGAAGATTCAAAAGATTTAGAACCTGACGAGCCTGCAGACGATATTTTTGTGCTTCCCCTGGTTGTACATGTACTTCATCAAGGAGAGCCAATTGGTGAAGGCACAAACCTTTCAGATGAACGTATTAAAAGGCAAATAGAGATCATTAATGAAGATTTTAAAAGAAAAACCAACACCCCGGGCTTCAACAATCATCCCGATGGTGGAGATTCAAAAATAGCCTTTGTTCTAGCCAAACAAGATCCTGAAGGAAATCCCACGACTGGCATCATAAGGGTAAAATATGGAGTGGATGAAATCCCGGACGATGTGCCCAAATTTGAATTTGAGCAATATGCATATTTGAGCTATTGGAAATCCGAAAATTACATCAATATTTGGGTGGTACCCTACCCGGACAACTTCGCAAACGTTTTGCTAGGGAAAGCTACAGGTCCTGATTCTAATCTTCCTGGTGATGATCTGTTTCAAAAGCCTCTTCCAGGAGGTGCCGAGGGAATTATTATCAACTGGGCTCATTTTGGCGAATCAAAAATAGAGGGTGGACATCATTTAGGTCGGACCCTTACACATGAGTTGGGGCACTATTTGGGCCTTCTACACACTTGGGGAAATAGAGTGTGTGAAAGCAATGACTATTGTGAAGATACTCCAGCCGTAGATCATGAGGTAACAAAAGAAGAGTCCTACTTGGGCTGTAACGGGGAAGAAGTTATGATTGCCAATTATATGAACTATACGCCTGATTATGTAATGAACGTATTTACGAATGACCAGATCGAACGAATACACTACGTTTTGGAAAAAAGTCCCAGGAGGACTTCTCTTTTGACTTCTCCCGGATTGGAAAACTCTCAGTAAACTTATTTCTTTTAGCAATTGACTGTGCCTAGATCTGGAGAGGTTCATCTTAAACCCTGCCTCTACTTTTTGCGGTATCCTCTTCAAAATGACTAGTCATCCAAAGGATTGAGTGCCCAATCAAAATGCTTATTGACTATTTCTTGTTTATTCGCTTCCATAAATTTGATAAGTCCCTGGTGTGCCGGAGTCAGCTCTTTGTCCTTTAGGTAAGCCAGATTCCAATTGGTAATAATTGGCAATCCCTTGAGTGGATAGATCCGGATTTCCTCTCTTTTCAAGGCAGTCCTTAATCCTATCAACGGAACTATCGATAATCCTATTCCTGCATTAATTGCCTGTTTGATCGCTTCATTAGAAACCAACTCCATGGATTTCCCCACAACTATTTTATTTTCATCAATGTATTGCTCCATGGCCTTTCGCGTGGCAGAACCCTGTTCTCTGTAGAGCAATGTGACTTTTCCGAGATCTTTTGGCTTTTTAACTCTATTCAAAAATTCGCTGTGGCCGACCAGATACAATCTATTTTCCATCAACTCAACTTTATCGATTTTGACTGCCTCGGGTAGCACCGATACAAGTGAAAAGTCAGATTCATTTTTGATCAGTCCATCTACTACCTTGTTTTTATTGGACACGTCAATAGATATATCCACTCCAGGGTGTAGATCCATAAAGGGTTTAAGAAAATAGGGAATCACGTACTTTCCTGTAGAGACCACTGAGATCCTAATTTTGCCAGTAAGTAAACCCTTATATTGATCAATAGTGTATTTGATCCCCTCTGCTTCTTCGAGAATCCTACGACTTCGTCTTGCTATTTCTTCTCCAAAATCTGTGACGTAGAGTTGCCTTCCAACGACCTCGGTTAATGGAATTTCGAACTGGTCTTGTAATTTTTTCAACTGGATTGAAACAGCCGGCTGAGTCAAATGCAGCTCTTCGGAAGCCTTAGTAATACTCTGACAATCAGCCACTTTCAGAAATACCTTAAGTTGATGAAAAGTATAATGCATAACTATTAGTTAATGATTTACATAAAAATATTAAATAAAAACTTATGAATACAAATATCTAGCTTCGCTTCGAGATCAACAAACAAAAACGTCATGAAAGTATTAACTAAACCATTAGAACAAGAGCAAAAAAGTGCAAATCATTTTGAGGTATTCTCGGATACCCAAACAGCGGAGGAACTTTCCATCAGATTAAAATCATCTCATGACCATCCCAGTCCCATGCCTGCACAATTGAAAAATGATGTACGGAAAAATGCATCTTCACTGTATGAGCTGCTTGATAGCACAATAAAAAGTAAAGGAGAAAGCTTATCAAAAAAAGAGTGGGTCGAAGGCCATACCCTTGAGGTAGAAGGACTGTCACAAATGACCTTGCACAGTTTCATATTGCAAGCTGAAAAATTGGGAAAAAGAATTCAATACACGAAAACCCTTACTGTGAAAATCACGGACTGACGGACATGGATTTGCAAACACTCATTGAGAATATCACCAATCCAGCCCTACTATTTTTTCTACTGGGAATCATTGCGGTTCAGATCAAAAGCGATCTTCATATACCTGAAAACAGTTCGAAGTTTATTTCAATTTATCTGCTGCTTTCTATCGGTTTTAAAGGAGGACAAGAGCTTTCCCATAGTGGTATGAATTCAGAAGTCGTTTATAGCCTGGGACTTGGATTGTTCTTGGCGGCTTTGATACCCATAGCCTCTTTTTTACTGCTACGCAGAAAAATGAGCATTGAGAATGCGGGTGCCATCGCGGCTTCTTACGGATCTGTGAGTGCAGTGACCTTTGTCACTGCCACTTCTTTTCTGGACTTTGAAACAATTAGTTTCAGCGGCCATATGATTGCCGTAATGGCCATTATGGAGGCTCCGGCCATTATCGTTGGTGTCCTTCTGGTTAATTATTTTAGAAGCGGTACCGAAAAGGGCAATTCTTGCCTGACCAACATTTTGAGACACTCGGTCACCAATGGCAGCGTACTGTTAATACTGGGCAGTTTGGTTATCGGCTACATGGCCTCAGCAGAGCAAGCACACGGGATCAAACCCTTCACAACAGATATTTTCAAAGGCTTTTTAGCAGTGTTTCTATTGGACATGGGACTTACTAGCGGCAAGCAATTATCAAGTATAATGGATAAGGGCTTGTATCCCTTTCTTTTTTCAAGTCTTATGCCTTTTATCAATGGCCTTCTTGCCTTAATGATAAGCATGCTGGTTACCAATGAGATTGGTAACCAGCTTTTATTCGCCATCCTGGGTGCCAGTGCTTCCTACATAGCTGTGCCGGCAGCTATGAAGCAGGCCATTCCGGAAGCCAATCCCGGGCTATATCTGCCCATGGCTTTGGGTATCACCTTTCCAATCAATGTGATGATAGGGATACCTTTCTATTATTCAATTATTGCTATGAATTCCTAATGTAAAATAAAATGAAAAAGGTAAGAACATTATTCATTGGTCTGTTGCTTGGTGGAGGTATAGGCATTACCGCAAGCATCGAGATAGCACCCATCTTCGGTCATGAAGAAAGCTGGTTTCTTATTGAAGTAGGATTGAAAATCGGAGCTGCGTTAGGTATGGCTATTGCGAGCTTTGCTCTTCTTGCCGATGCCATTCATTCAAGAGCCTAACCAAAAAATTAAAGGCAATGTTTGAGGTTTAATTAGTTTCAAGTGGGGTGCCGCCAAACGGTGGTGCCCTCACTTGTTCTGAATTCAGCTTGTCCTGCCAAAGTACTTGTGATCTGGAGTTCTGAATCCTGAAATAGCTGTCATTTTGGCTTACTATAGACAATGGTGAAATTTTTGTATCTCCACCTCTCAAAAAGATACTATGAAAACATTCGCAATCATTCTATCCATCCTAGGTCTTTCCATTCTAGGTTATATGATTATCAAAGGGGGAAATGCAGACACTACGCAGTCTGCCATTTATATGCACCCCAGTAATTTTGATAAAGCTCCAATCGAACAGGTGGAGCAAATGAAGGAAAGCCTAGATGCCGATATTCCTAAACTAGAAGAATTGCAAAAAGAACTCAATCAGGAAGGCAAGAACTGACCTATTCGCTAGTTCGGGATTTGCTATAATCTTCTATCAGCTTCGTTTATGGCCAGGTCATTGATACTTGCAAACCTTTTTCTCATCAGGCCATTTTCATCAAACTCCCAATTTTCATTACCATAAGCTCGAAACCATTGCCCTTCTTTGTTGTGAAATTCATATTCAAAACGAACGGCTATTCGATTATCCGCAAAAGTCCAGAGTTCCTTTTTGAGTTTGTAGTCTAACTCTTTTTGCCATTTTTCCTTCAAAAAAGACTTTACCTCTTCACGACCGTTGATGAAAAGGTCTCTATTTCTCCATTCGGTATCTACTGTATACGCCAAAGAAACCTTTTCCGGATTCTTGGTATTCCAGGCGTCTTCCGCCATTTGCACTTTTTGCTTGGCGGTTTCTAAATTGAATGGTGGTAATGGGTGTTTTTGTTCCATGATAGTTATACGTTTTCTAATGAGGTTAGAAGTTGATTCTAACATGTAGATCCAATACTAACACAAGCACAACATCAAATTTTCATGACAGTGCTACACTAACGAACAACATTTGCGCTGAGAAGTTCAAAACTTATCAAAAACAATAAATCTTTTTTTGCAACAAAAGAATTGGCTGCTCCACCTAAAACTGCGTATCGAATTTCGCTTCAAACTGCTTGGGGATTTCGTCCTTTGCCTCGCCCAAGTTTTGTCTTAAATCAATTTCAATTCCTCTGGCGATGGTAGAAATGGGTACATCATTGGCCGTGCCTTCAAAAGGATTCTCCCCAGTTCGTCCTATTCTTTCCATGGTGTGAAAAACCCAAGCTACTATGGTATAAAAAGGAATGGAAAACCAAATGAACAACTTGCTAATCCAGGGATAGCCAGTTGCAAGTTCATGGCCAATTTCCAAAAACTGCGGCACCATGGCAAGTGGCAAAAGCAATACAAATATCCACATGAAGAAGTGATTCAATGTAGCAAAATGCCTGGGATAAGGAAAATTCTTGATCCTCTCACTCTTACCCTGATGCGTGAAAAGGTCTTTTAGCATACCCTCTAATTCCAGAAAGGAAAATTCCCATATTGCACCTTTTTCTTTCAGTTGTTGGAGATGGGCAGATTGCATATACAAAAGCGCCGTGGGCTTATTGTCTTTTGTTAGAATCTCTTTGTATTCTTCTTCAGAAATATAGGGCTTCAAATCCTCCTCAAGCGTCGTATCCCATTCTGGAGGGCTGGCCCATTCTTGATTTGTTTTATGCTGCACAGCGGTTTCCCACGGTTTGGACTGTCTCATTGCATGTCGTAAGGCAGTCATCCATGCAATGTGTCTATAGGTGAGTGATTTGATCGCTCCCTGTAATTCTTCTTTGCTCATGGGCTGATCGGTATATTCATTGTTGATCACAGCTTGGACGAACATACCAAAAGTTCTTGAGGTATTCACGATGGCTCCCCAAATTTGACGTGCTTCCCAAATTCTGCCATAGGATGCATTGTTTTGAAAACCAATGACAAAAGCCACGGCAGTACCAATCAAGGCTAACGGTGTCCATGGAATTTTTAGCCACGTCAAATCGAAAAAATGGTAAGCACTCACCCATGCCGTAATAATCCCCACAAAGAAAATGGACTCGAAACGAGTCCACCACGCCATTTGAACTGTTGAATATGTCTTTTTTAGATACATGCCTGTCTGCAGTTTTATTTGTATTTAAAAGTAAGGTTTTTGCTTTACTAATACTCATTTTTGATGATCACATCATTAAAGAATAGAGAATTTATAACGTTGGCCAGGAGAGTTAATTCAAAAAAACTGAAACCACGCCTCCGGTTCTTACGATTATGAGTGCAGTACAACTGCTAACTTATGATCAAAAGAACAAAATGGTTTGAAAGAAAATTTCCTACCATAGAAGACAGCTCCCTTTTACTAGGCATCATCGAGAGGCTCGAGGGAACAGGACTCCGTATCGAGCACAAACTAAACAACAGCGCCAACTCTTATCTCCAATCTTCGGCCAATCACAAATGGTCCATCAAAAAGGAAATCGGTCACCTGGGTGATCTTGAGCCGTTGTGGCTACAGCGCGTCCGGCAAATCAGAGCAGGAGAAGCCGACCTGAAAGAGGCAGATCTAACCAACAAAAAGACGGAAGACGCCGAGCACGATGCCAGAAGGGTCAAAGACCTTGTTGCCGATTTTACACAACAGCGAAAAAAGCTCATTGAAGAATTGCGCTCTTGTACAGCTTCTGAGCTCAAGCATGAATCCAAACATCCCCGACTAGGTACACCAATGAAGCTTGTTGACTTGGCTTACTTCGTAGCAGAACACGATGATCATCACCTGGTAACCATTCATGATATGCTAGCAGAACAATAAGCACTAAACTCTCTCAACAATGACTTGCAACAAGACTAATAACCTCATAGGCTGGACGCTTTTCTTAGTATGTACCAGTCTTTACTTACTCACACTGGAATCCACCGCTTCGTTTTGGGATAGTGGCGAGTACATCGCGGCCAGCTATAAATTGGAAATTCCCCATCCTCCGGGGGCTCCTCTGTTCTTGTTGATTGGAAGGTTGTGGAGCCTTATGGCGCTTGGTCAGGTAGAATGGGTAGCTTTTGCGGTGAATGCTTTGAGTGCGGTGACCAGTGGGCTGGCAGTGATGTTCTTGTATTGGAGCATTGTCATGATAGCAGAGAAGTTGATGAATAAATTCTCTGACAAACCTTCATCTCTATTGCTCATGTCCAGTGGCTTGATTGGTGCGTTATCTTTTGCTTTTTCAGATTCATTTTGGACCTCTGCTACAGAGACTGAGCTATACGCTTTTTCTATATTTTTAACGGCCCTGGTGTTCTGGACTATCTTGAAATGGGAACGCAAAGAAGATGCTTCAGAGCAAAACCGCTGGTTGATCCTGATTGCCTACCTCATGGGCCTTTCTGTGGGTGTGCATTTGCTTAATTTGCTGGCCATTCCGGCACTTGGGCTGGTGTATTACTTCAAAAAATATAAAAAGACCTCCCTTCTTGGCGGAACTGTTGCACTTGCCCTTTCAGGACTATTGCTGATTGGCATTCTCTATGGATTAGTCTCAGGGGCTAATCTGGCCAAAAACCTAGAGGTCCTTTTTGTAAACAGCTGGGGACTCCCCTTCGGATCCGGTGCATTGACCCTGCTTCTTATGATAGTAGGGCTCTGGATTTACGCTATTAGCTACACCCAAAAAAGAGTTTGGGCGAATGCCAACACTTTGATTTTGGCGATCGGATTCATCATAATCGGCTATTCGTCATACACAGTGGTGTTGGTTCGGGCCAGTAACAATCCTCCAATCAATCAAAACAACCCGAGGAATCTGTTGGGCCTTATTTATTATCTCAATATGGAGCAATACGGTACACGTCCCTTGCTCTATGGAAAATACTATGACGCACCCGTTGTAGATCAAAAACAGGGCAAGCCGTTTTATGAGGTTGGCGAAGACAAATACAAGATCAAAGATCACAAAATGGAATATGTCTACAGAGACAGCGATCAAATGATTTTACCCAGACTACATAGCAGCAGCATGCCACAACATGCTCCGGCTTATCGCAGAATAACTGGATTGAAAAAGGGTGAAAAACCAAGTTTTGCGGATAACATAGGTTATCTATTTTCCCATCAGATCGGGCACATGTATGCTCGCTATTTTCTTTGGAACTTTGTGGGAAAATCGGGTGGAACCGAAGGTGCACCATCATTGGGACTGGTCAATGCGTTTGAACGCTTGCCTGAAGCATTGTCAAAAGACACCGCCCGCAACAACTACTACATGCTTCCGCTGTTTTTGGGACTTGCGGGTCTTTTTCTTTTAATGAGAAAAGATAAAAAACAGCTGTATGTAACTGGCATGCTCTTTTTGATGACTGGCGTGGCTATAGTGGTTTATATCAATGCGCCACCAGTAGAACCTAGAGAAAGGGACTACATCTATGTGGGTTCCTATTATGCTTTTTGCATATGGATCGGATTGGGCGTGATCAGCATTTTCAATGCTTTGAAATCCATTCCAAAGTTGAACCTAAAGAGATCTTTGGTCTTAGCCACTTTGGTATCCTTACTGGTCCCGGGGATTTTGTTGTTTGAAAACCTTGACGATCATGACAGGAGCCATCGGTATTTGAGTGTTGACCAGGCCAGAATGATGCTGGCTTCTTGTGATGAAGATGCCATCCTGTTTACCGGCGGTGACAATGACACCTTCCCGCTTTGGTATGTTCAGGAAGTAGAAGGGTTTCGAACAGATGTACGCGTCATTGTGATGAGTTATGCAAATGCAGACTGGTATGTCAATCAGTTTTACCGAAAGGTGAATGAATCCGAATCACTCCCACTTTCGCTCACCCAAGCCAACTACAAGCAAGGAGGCCTAAACGACTACTTGCCGCTAGTCCCCAACCCAAAAATAAAGGGAGCCATAAGTGCTCGTCAATATTTGGGACTTCTCAAAAAAGAAAGCAAGGCCCTTCAGGCAACTGCCGGCTGGTCAGATCTTAACACGACTCCATCGGACAGTTTTTATATAAAAACTAATCTTGCCCAAGTACAGGACAAAATCCCTAAGCAATTTCACGGCCTTATGACCGATAAGTTAGAAATTAAGCTCAAAGGCAGAGCGTTGGAGAAAAAGGATTTAGTGATCCTGGATTTGATAGATTCCAACAGATGGAAGCGCCCCATTTATTTCAACTACACCTCGCTTAATAGTGTAAATTTTGATTTGAAGAAGCATATGGTACAGGAGGGAAGTGCGTATCAATTGCTTCCTGTAGTGAACCCTGACGACGATAGTTTGCTGGTAGATGAAGAAAAAATGTTTGATCGCCTGGTAACGAATGGGCTGTGGCGCGATTATAAGCAAGAAACACCCCTATATAACGATTATTATAGAGGCATGCTGATGAACCAGCGACACCAGTATAATGAATTGGCCCAAAACCTTCTAGACACCGGAAAGGTTGAAAAGGCTAAAAAAACAATCAAATATGCGCTAGAGGTCTTTCCCGAAATGATGGCTCCTTACGATCTTTCGCATATCGTCACCACCGATTTGTTATTACAGGTCCATGAATTGCCTCTGGCCAATCACATTGCAGACACTCTGGCAGGTGAGTCAGAAGACTACCTGGCATATGCCATGAAGAATGAGCACAATGATTCTCAACAAATCAGAAAGAGCCTCTACACCTTGCGCGAATTAGCTCTCATTTACCACAGAAATGGTCACCCAGACAGGAGTGCAGCCTATGCCAAAGTTTTCGAAAAGTATGTTGCGGAATTGAATGGCTAATAATCCTCGCAGCAAGCTGGCGGGGAATTAACTTTCGAATTGGCTCATATCTTCAAGAAAGGTCGGGGAATTAAACCCAATGGCTATTGTCTTGTGATTAAAAAATATACCAGTTGGTATATTTTTTAATCTTTTTTGATTACCATTGCATTGCTATGCTGACAAAAGCCGAAAAAACGAAGCAGTTCATTATTGAAAAGGTTGGCCCCTATTTCAACAAACACGGGTATACCGGTACCAGCATGTCGGATATTACCAAAGCCACAGGCCTCACAAAGGGAGCCATATATGGCAATTTCAAAGACAAAGAAGAACTCGCGCTTCAGGCCTTTAACTACAATATCCGTAGAGCTATGGGAAGGCTCAGAGAACGGATGACCATGGACGCCGACGGTATGACCAAACTGAAGGAAATTACGGCATTCTTCAGGATTTATCACAAAAACGAAAAGCTCTATGGAGGATGTCCAATGCTAAATGTGGGCATTGATTCCATGAATCACAACAATACCCTGTACAAAAGAGTGGTAGATGTGATGAACAAACTCATCCAAAGCATTGCTGACATTATAGATCAGGCCAAAGACGAAGGCTCTGTCAAACGCGAGATAGATGCTCAGAAATATGCGAACAAAATTTATGCACAAATACAAGGAGGTGTTTTTATCGCCAACATGCTGAATGATGAAAGTCACTTGGCTGAATTAATGAACCATGTTGATCACATGATCGATTCCGAAATGAAGAGTTAAAAAAATTTAACCTAAAATATACCGATTGGTATAATAAATTATAAAACTATGAAAAAAATCATCCAAACTTACTTTAGAATGACCTCGGCAGTTGCTCCACGTTTTGCAGGGAACCAAGCCTTCGAATTATTCCAACGACCACTAAACAAAAAGGTAAGAGCCAAAGAACTCTCTTTTTACAAAGTCGCGAAATCTTTCACCATCAAGCATTATCTAGAGGATATACAATGCTATGAATTAGGCAATGCCGATGGCCCTATGGTTTTGATGGTTCATGGATGGGAATCAAATGCTGCAAGCATGTCTGCCATCGCTTTAAGACTAGCAGAAAGAGGTCATCACGTCATCCTTTTTAATCTACCCGCCCATGGCTTTTCCAAATTGAAAAAGGTAAACCTCAAAATCTGTAAAGAGGTGTTTTTGGAAGTGATTAATCACCTCAATCCCAAACAACCGTTTTCTATCGTGGCTCATTCGTTTGGGTCCGCTGTGACTGCCTACGCCCTATCAAAAACAACTTATCAGGTAAACCAGCTGATTTTTCTGACTAGTCCAAACCAGATTACTCAAATTTTTGAAGACTTCTCCAATTTCGTAGGACTCAATAAAAAAGCACATCAGCAGCTCTGCAAGCGAGCTGAAAATATCCTTCGCGAACCACTAGATGACATTAGGGTGGACGGTCTGAGCGACAAACTACAATACAATAGTCTTCTGCTCATTCATGATGCACATGACCGAATAATCCCTAAAACCAATTCCATTGACATCTACAATCAATGGCCTAAATCAGAGCTCCTGCTGCTTGAGAAAACCGGCCACTATAAGATGCTTTGGGATGAAAAGGTGATTAATCGCGTGACTAGTGAACTTCAGTCAAAGGGGCCAAACAAAAGCGATAAAAGCCTTTATGCACTGGCTTTTTAGGAAAAATTCCCGGATTTATTTCCAGTCACTCTATTAGAAGGTCTAAGGTTCATTCGGATGGAGTGAGATTTTATATACATCTGATTAAACTAATGATTCAAAAAGGGGTCAGGATTTTGTACAGACTTAGTTAGTTTATATATTGTGGCAGAATAATCCAATAAACATGCTTGCTTTCACAAAATCAGCTACCCAAATATTCCTTGTCTGTATTCTCTTTGCTATAGATGCGCTGGCTCAGCAGCCTGAGTTCAACAAGCTCTTCACCGAGCTAGAATCCGTAGTGGGCAAGGTTGAAACCAGCAAGTATACTTACGAACCACAATTGCTCTTTGAGCATACCAGTGTTATCAAATACAGCTATACCAAGACAAGCACCAAAGGCACGGCCAATTCCTATGCTTATGAGTTGAATATTGCTGATATAGACCCATACACCGTCAGAGAAAGTACTGAACGGGATTTGATTGTAGTTAATTTGAAAATCAAGAACAGTCAGGACTTAATCAAAACCTTTCAAGACCAGGAGGTAAAGTCCTACACTGAAGAACTTCAAATTGTGGCATCCAATATCGATAATGCGCGAAAAATTCGTCAGATCATTGAAAAAGCCATTCCGATTGCTGAAAAAATCATGCTCAACAAACTGAGTCTCAAAAACTATGAAGAAATGCTTTCATGGCTGGAAACCAACGTAAAAGATGCCATCTATTCGGACGAGTCTTATGCGCAGTCACTCCAACGCGATGCTGCCTATGCGGGGAAAGTAAAACTTAGCATTGTCGAAACAGGCAGATCTTCCAAGCAGGCTGACTATTCTTTTAACCTGGCCGACATCAATGTGAATACGGTGAGATTCGATATCAGCGGCTCGGAATTTGGGTTAGAGTTTGAGACCAAAAGGAAAAACAACCTGATCAAATTCAGTCAGGATGGGCTTTCCAAGCCCTTCATCAACGATATCGTGATTAAAACAAATAATGTAGAAGAGGCCAGAGATCTGCAGACCGTGCTTACTCTTATCATTCCTGAGGCCGAAGCGCAGGTGGAGTCTTCGTTCCCGGTTTTCAAAACCAAATCCGATGCCCTGGCAGCGGTAAGCGCAGGGACCAAAACACTGGCATACGGAGATAACACCTACGAACAATCCTTCAATGCAGATTGCCTGGCAGAATACGCGATCACGCAAATTTCAGAAAGTAAATCTGAAAAAAAACAACACGTTTTCAATTGGATTGACATCAATGACAAGGTAATCGACTATGACATTAGTGGCTCCAAAATGTATATCGAACTCATTACCAATAAAAAACAAAAGCTTATGAAGGTCTATGACAATGGCGAATTGCTACCTTACGACGAGTCATTCAAACTCTATTGCGAAGACGCTGAAAATGCCAGGCGACAGCAATATGCCATCAAAAAATCGATCGAATTGTGCAGAAAGAGTTATCGACCACTCGTACCAAATGATGGGCTAAAAGCTAAGGTCAACTGGCTAACCGGAGCTGTAAAAGATGTAAGAGAAGGAGGCGATACGTATAGCCAGAGTTTGGCTTTAGTCGACAAAGGAAATCTTGAAAAGTTCAAATTCACCAAGATAGAAATAGACGAGAAGGGCAGCAAGGAGCTTATTTATGAATTAAACTTTGCCGATCTCAACGAGCGAAACATTGATTTTGACGTCTCAGGGAGGTCCATTTCCGTAAAGCTGGAAACCAACTTCAAAGAAAAAATAATCAAATACTACAAGGATGGCGAAATTCAGAATTATGAAAATGAATTCACCATTCATACCAATGACGTCGAGGAGTCCAGAAACCTGATCCGAGCTTTGGTGGATATTGTGACCCTAGCGAAGGGGAAGTAGTTATTCTGAGATAATTTCTTCTTCGTCTGGCAGATTGGTAGAAGCCACCGCATCAACTTTCCAACCCTCGTCCGTTTTTTTATACACCGCCAGCCACGAAAATTCGGTCTTTCCTCGCATCCATTGGTTGGAGTCATTTTGGTACCGAACCACCACCTCCTTATTTACTATGGAATAAGCCATACTTCCATCATCGGAAAACCGAATCACCGGCTCGGCCAAATCATCCCATTTTTCGAATTCTACGTTTCCGAAATAACCTTGAAATCGCTTAATCGATGCTTCTTTCGTAGGTTTACTGATTTTGCCTCGGTTTACAGACATGAATTCGTCTGTCATCAAGGCTACGAATTCCTCGGGCATTTCTTCGACATGATATTCGCGCTGCTTGTTATGCAATTCCATCACTTCTTTTCTGGCTGCTTCGAGATCAACTGATTGAGTACAAGCGCATAGAACAGCAGAAAGGATGAATGTTATTGTGTAGTTCATATCCTTTTTGACTTAAAAATATCTGCTAAAAAAATGATCTCAATTATTTTTAGACATACAGCCATTTACAATGATCAAACATCCATCTGTACTAATTGTGCTCTCGACTTTTCACGGTTCGTTTCTCCCATTTCCTCTTCTCTGCGGCAAGTTTTTTCTTTTGCTTCTCTTCTATTTCCAGATTCATCAAGACCTCTACATCTGGCTGGCCAGCGTCTACCCAGCACGTAAACCATATGTCCCCTACCATCTTAATACTTGCCCTCATTCTACGCTCTACCATTCCGTCCAGCATCTGATTGTATGCCTGTGAATACTTCTGTGAATAAACTTTGATGGTTGAATTGCCGCGCTGCTCATAGGAATACTTCTTACTTTCCGGAAAGCGCTGCGAAAGCTCTTTTTCAAAGGACAGAACCGAGTCCATGGCTAAATGTGCGGCAGTAACTGCCGCCCAGGCTCGCTCCTGAACGTTTTCTACATATTCGGCCTTGCCTACAAAAAAATCATAATCGTCTGAGTACAATTCAGGCAGTCGTGACTCCCAGAAACCATGGATTCCATACTGACCGGTCAACTGTCCGTTGTAATTTTCTGTGGTATGAAGAGGGACATTCGAATCGCCAATATAATGTCCAATATCTGCAGAATATCTCAGTATTCGATCCAGGTCGCGTTCTTCAAAGGCCTTGGTCAATTGATATTTCATGAGTGTAATATGCCAGGGCACAATACCGTAAGCTTGTAAAGTATCTTCTGTATATTTCTCCACTGCATCAAACCAGTTGTGTGGTACGACCTGCAACGCACTATCTCCATAGATGTCAAGGTCAATGTAGTGCCTGGGGGCTTCATTGTCTACGGCATATCTCCGTTGGTCAGGATTAATGGCATTTTCCGTTAAATACACGATGTGCTTTTTATAAAAACCCATGAGCTCCGGAGGAATAGTAAACACGGCTAATCTGTTAATTCTGCGATGCGCAAAGAAACCCCAGCGATAGGATGAAAGTCCCAAACTGACAACAACCAGAAGAAGTATGATGATCTGCTTTTTCAAGGTAAAGAATTGGTTATTCTAGTTTTAGCTAAAATAAAGAGACTTTAATAGTAAAATTATTTCCTGAGCTATTAATTTTCAGTCTTGAATGCAAGCATTACCTATGAAGCTCAAACCCGTCTTTTTATTCCTAATCGGCTCGTCTATCCTCTTCTCTTCCTGTGCAACATTAAAGGGTAAATACCGCCGAGATCTGCTGAACAAAAGCCTGGTCGGTTCTCCCTTGTTCAACAGTCACTTTACCGGATTTGCGCTCTACGATCCGGAAGATAGTACCTATCTCTATAAATTGAATGACGATAAATATTTCACTCCAGCCTCTAATACCAAGTTGCTGACCTTCTATGCAGGACTGACCATGATGAGGGATTCGATACCTGGCCTCAGGTATAAGGTCATAAACGATTCCTTATTCTTTACTGGTACAGGTGACCCTACTTTCCTGCATCCTGACTTTGAGGAACAGCCAATCCTGGAAATGCTACAAGACACTTCCTATAGTTTGCACTATGTCAAGCCTGATTTCAACGATGATCAATTTGCTCCGGGCTGGTCGTGGGAAGATTATGAATACTACTTTCAGCCCGAACGCTCAGCTTTTCCTATCTATGGAAATACCATTCGATACGCGTACGACTCAATCAAAGATTCTTTTGCCGTGGAACCCAGGTTCTTTTCAGCCTTTGCTGAAACCAGAACAATAGACTCAGAAAAAAAGAGTCCGTATCGACTAAAGAACACAAATATTTTCAGCTTCGCTCCTGATACCGCCAGAAGTAACTATAAAAACAGCGTACCATTCAAAACTTCGGATGAGTTGACCATTGCCTTGCTGGAAGATACTTTGAAACGTAAAGTAAATTGGGCAAAAGGCTTCAATTTCAACAGTTCTCAATTGACCTATAGCCGCCCTTCTGCACAGTTATTCGCTCTTATGCTCAAGCGGAGTGACAATCTTGCCGCCGAACACATCCTTTATCTCTGCGCAAGTGAAATGAATCTGCCATTAAACGCTGAAGCTGTGATACGGTATGCACAAGAACATAACCTCAAGATTTACCCCAAACCGCCTGTCTGGAAAGATGGCAGTGGTTTATCCCGATACAACCTGATGACTCCACGTGGCATGATTGAGGTGCTCAATCACATATCTACTAAGGTGTCAATCAATGAAATGAAACAACTCCTATCCATTGGTGGAGTTGATGGCACACTCAAAGACTGGTACAAGCCACGAGAAGGAGAAAGTCCCTACGTTTTTGCCAAAACTGGTACATTGAGCAATAACCATAACCTGACTGGAATTATCCAAACACAATCCGGCAAACATTTGTTTTTCAGTTTTATGAACAATAACTATCCAACAGGCTCACGACCGGTAAAATTTGAAATGGAAAAGGTGATGCGGCTGATTTATGAGCGGTATTGAAATGACCAAATACTTCAAGGCTGTCCTCCTAATTGTATTCCGCAAAACTTGTCGATTCAGCCCAAGTAATTCAATAGGATATCTATTACAAGCCTGCACTTCCTTTTTTAAAAATATTTCCTTCCTTTTTCCAGGTAATGCTGGTTTTTTTCTCCTTTCTTATATGACAGAACCTCTATTCAAATATTTCAATTTTGAAAAGTAATAAATTCATAAAGAAGGACGACCTCATCATTTTTCTCTTTTTTTTATCCGGAGGGGTAAGCCTATTGTATGAAATTGTGTGGGCCAAGCAACTCCAGTTTTTGTTTGGTTCTTCTATTTACTCTATTAGTACAATTCTTAGTAGTTTTTTTAGTGGGATGGCCTTGGGGAGTTACTTACTTGGCAAATGGGAAACCAAAATAAAACCTATCTTCATTTACGCAGGGATTGAAATGGTCATTGGAATCTACTGCCTGATATCCTTTTTTCTTACTGGGTTGATAGACCATATTTATCTAACCTTAGTGCCCCACCTTACTGGCTCCAACTCGATTTCATCCCTGATCATCAAGTTTCTTTTGTCGTTTGGCATTCTGATCATACCTACCACTTTGATGGGTGGTACTTTGCCTGTACTAAGCAGGCACATTCGTACGACAACGACGAACAAAGGAAGCAAAATCGGAAAATTATATGGAGCCAATACCTTCGGAGCTGTTACAGGTGCTGGCCTAACCGGCTTTTTTTTAATTGAAAAATATGGGCTATCCATGACGGCGGTCATTGGGGCCTGCCTAAGTATTGGCATCGGATTAACCGCCTATTTATATGGGAAACTTAAAGGACCGGATTCAGTACAACCCGAAATAAAGTTCTTACAAACAAGTAACTCCGCATCCAAACAATGCCTGGTTGCCTATACCATTTCAGGGTTTTGCGCAATCGCCTATGAGGTTTTGTGGACCCGATCTTTGCTTCAGAACTTGCCTAGTTCCACTTATACATTTTCATTGATTTTAATACTTTACCTACTGGGAATTGCTCTGGGAAGCATCATTACCGGCTGGTTTACAACCAAAATGAAATCTCCTCCGCTTTGGTTTGCACTCATTCAAATTTCTCTTGCTGTAAGTATATTTTGCTCGTTAAAATTATCTGAAAGTGCTTTTTTTCTTGATAGCGTAGTTGATGGCAATTGGTTTAGCTATCTGGCGGCCATGGGGTTGAAAACCGGAGCTTTGGTATTTGTGCCTTCTGGATTGATGGGCAGCCTGTTTCCGGTCATGATACAATGGTATAGAGGCAAATCAAAGGATATTGGAGATGCCGTAGGTAAGATTTATAGCATGAACACCGTAGGTGGTATACTCGGGTCATTTTGTGCTGGTTTTTTATTAATTCCATTTTTGGGCCTATCCAAAAGCCTTGTTGTCCTGGCAACAATCAACCTCATGCTGGGCATATTCTTTATCAAAGAATCGAACGTAGTCAGGTCTCGTCAGAAATGGAAATACGGTGTAGTGTCTGCTCTTATAATTACAGTTTTTATCGGCTACGGAGTATCTGGAAAATTGCTCGAATCATATGTGCCTCAAGGGTATAAACAGCTGTTTTATAAAGAGGGGGTCAGTGCAAACGTTGGTGTGTACCAAAGCATCGTACGCGGAAGGGAAGATGTGAAAATATTAAAAGTAAATGGAGTCTACCAATCTGGCGGAACGGATGAGCACGCCATGCTGGTTCAACGCCGACAGGGACACTTGCCCATGCTACTGCATGAGCGGCCAGACTCTGTGCTTGTCATAGGCCTTGCCACCGGAATTACGTTATCCGCGATTGCTGAGCACAAAAAAGTAAAGCATATCGATTGCATCGAAATTGTACCTTCTCAACTCGAAGCAGCCTTGCAATTCAAACAAGAAAATCAAGAAATCATCTCCGATCCGCGATTGAATATCATCATTGATGACGGTAGAAGTTATGTCAAAACAAGTGCTGTAAAGTACAAGGTAATAGTTGGGGATATGTTTCAAATGAGTAGTGCCGGCACATCTGCCATGTATGCTCTTGAGCATGTACAAGCTTGCAAAAACCACCTGGCAAAAGACGGAATAATGGTACAATATATTCCATTACAACAAGTCTCCGAAAACGACCTCAAGAGTATTCTTAAAAGCTTCACTACCGTATTCCCATTTGTGCAGCTTTGGATTTCCGACACTTTTGGGCAAAAGCCAGTATTGGCCATAGCTGCTGCTTCCAGCATGATTCGACTGAACATAGGTCAAATTAAAAATAGGATAGAAAATAGCGGTGCTAAAACTTTAGGCAGTGTCGGCTACGACAACCCGTATTTGCTTATAGGCCAATGTGCTTTGCAATCTGAAATGGTCAAAAAATATGTAGGAGATGCCTCTTTAATTACATTAGATCATCAGCATATTGAGTTTTCGACACCACGGGTATTGATAGAAGCAAGGGGCGCAAATGTGCGATCTATCATGTCAAATATTCTTGGCAACATAAAGCCCTTAAGGGTTGAGATCCCAAATGACAATTTTCAGGAGACCTTAACAGAACTGAATGCTCATGTACAAGCAAATAAAAACAATGCCATTGCAGAATTGGCTTTAACTACGCAAAACTGGTCAGCGGCTGAAAAGTTACTTAATGTGTCCATTGAAAAAATACCGAACCACTTTGATACTCGCAGAATCCTGGGACGTATCCAGGTATTTGTTGCCATCGATTTACTTAAACAAAAAGAGATCAAAAAAGCGACCCACAGGCTAAATAGAGCTAAAGAACTAGGAATAAAGGATGTATTGGTCACCCAACTACTAGAAGCCTCAAAAAAGCCTGCCAATAGATAATATACACGGCCATTGGAGAGTTTATTCAATCATTTAGTATCTCATTGACAATGAAATCCATCACCTAGGGCAAGGATTCGTTCATTTGAGAATTTTAGGTATAGAACTTCCTGCTTTTGGGAAAAGGTGAAAAAAGCAAACAACGCCGTAAGATCGAAGCGTAGCGAGATGTCTCTATAGGCATCACAGTGCGTTGAGTACATCTCTCATAGGGTGTAAATTGAGGCGTCTTGTTTCATTTAAACCATCCCGTATTTTAGTTAGAAACTAATTCTATTACCATCCAGTTGCCCTTTAAAAAACCGTCCATTCTCCCAAAACAAAATCTCTCCATATTTCCCTTTTTTTATGCTGGAATCCACGCTATATATCAGCCCGTCATAGTGTGACATGACACTTTCCATCGAGGTGTGCCCTACCACAATATTTTTCACCTGCATCTTACTCAGGATTTCCTTCGCTGTTTGTTTGGTAAAGGTCGAGTCCCGGAAGTACCCTCTGTACCAGATTGGCCCATTGGATTTGACCATGAATTTCAAAGTCTCTTTATTCATGATAGCCTCTTTTTCCTGATCAATAATCTCTTCATGAAACAGCTGGTTTGCCAATTGAATATCAAACTTACCTTCAGCAAACTCCGGTGAAAATCCGGCGTGCGCAAAAGCTATGTCATTGATCGTAATAGCCACAGGTTTGGTTCGGAGCCATTGACCGAGAAGGGTATTGACTCCAAATAGCTGATCGTAAGTCATGCCCATTTCTTTAGAAACCAATTCATATTTCTCACTTATATACCGTAGATCACCCTTCAATACCATGATTTCATGGTTTCCTAAGAGGTAATGGACTCTTCCCCCGGCTTTTATAGCTTGTTGCTCGAGTTTGTACAAAAACCAAAGCGTTTCAGTTACCTTATCTCCCCGGTCAAATACATCTCCCACAATGACGAAATGACCATCTGCATAAATCCAATTTCTCTTTTCATCAATTACGTTGTGAGCTTGCATCAATTGGATAAACAGATCATGCTGACCATGTATATCACTTAGGATTGCTATTTTGGATACTTCCGTAAAGTTTTGTTCGTCATCTATTACCGAAGCCGTATCAAGTCTTAAATATTTCGATTCGAAATCTTCGCAGGTCTCAATTTTCAATTTTTTAAAGTCATCATTGAGATATGTTTTCTCCACCAACTGCCCTTCTTCAATCCATTTGACCACTGTTTTATTTTTGTCGTAAAAGACATAAGGGCAATCATTGATTTGGGCCTTTAAAAGAGAATTACAAAGGCATAAAATTGCTATTAGGGTACAAAAAATTGAATTCATAACGGTGTTTGTTTTTAATTAATCATTTAAGTTGTCAGTACGTTTTGACCGGATATTTAGGTAAATCTAATACCTTAAAAAAGGATCGCGAACGCGACCCTTTTAAGCTAAATGTTTTCGCTTAATCTCGAATAAATTTTCTGGTATAGGCTTCTCCTTTGTCAGTCGTAATCAGGATAACATAAATACCCTTGCTCAAACTGGAAATATCTACAGTCGATTCCTTACTGTCAAAAGCTATTCCTTTGTGAACAGCACCATTTATATCATATACCTGAGCAGACATCACTTGTCCAATAGATGTAATCTTCATAAAATGGGACGCCGGATTCGGGTAGAGATTGACTTTCGATACGTTTTGAGGAAACTCTAAACTATTGTTTTCCAGACCTGCACCTGAATCATGGGTTCGAGCTTGTGAACCCGTGCTTCCTCTTATTATTACTGCATCTATGTAGGTATAATCCCCATTTGAGGATGACCCATCTGATTCGATTCGAAATTTGGCATTGGATGGAAAATTCCGCTGA
Organism: Reichenbachiella sp.; assembly: GCF_039944555.1. Taxonomy (GTDB): domain Bacteria; phylum Bacteroidota; class Bacteroidia; order Cytophagales; family Cyclobacteriaceae; genus Reichenbachiella. Next base: position 830,978 of record NZ_JBDUYN010000006.1, read on the forward strand.
CTACTTGAAATTGACACGGTTTTAGTTCGAACACTCCCGTTGAAGTAATCCGAATTATAATTATACGTGGCTTCATTGTGCCAAACTGATCCATCATAATACAATACACTAAAGGTCTCAGAACTGCTTTCATGATCATCGCCAATCACCTTAAACTCTATTTCTAAATTATAATAAGCGCTTACATCAAATGCGTCTGATTCCATTGTCGAGTTAGTGCCTGAATTGTCCTTGATTCGTATCGCATCATTGCCTTCTGCTGCAAAAGAAGTGTTGGTTTTTCTTTCACAATCGGTACTACCTGTGTTTAGATCATTCCAATCATCCCAACCACTCTCAAAATAACTCTCGGAAAGTACAGTAGTAGAGCCACCACCACTACCGCTTGCGTCGACGGTGACATTGTCTATGGCGATATCGCTTTTTGAACTTGTACCCAAGGTTGCCCTAAGTCTTAGCTGGATGCTTTGACCAACATAACTATCAAGGTTTACAACTTGCTGTGTCCATGAACTACTTCCTGAACTATGCTGCTGACCGCTTTTGCTAAAAAGACTTGACCAGCTTGATCCATTATTTGTACTTACTTCGAGCCTCAACGTTCCTGTTCCAGAGCCATACATGTGATAGTAAAATTCAACTTCAGCTGTAGTTTTACCTGATAAGTCATAACAAGGACTGAGCAAAGAAAGATCATCGGACGACGTATAGGTAAAACTAGCCTCTGCGTGCATAAACGTTTGTCCATTTTGTGCACTATTTGGCCCTGTACTGTTTGAGTCTGTATTTGGAGCAATTTCCCAATTGAGCTCATCTCCGTATCTGGCTTGCACCCATGGTGAATTGGCATATCCTCCGTTGAAACTATCATTATGAGGAAAACTTGATACTGACGATGAATTGGCACAGGTTAAATTTGTATTTCCAGAATCATTACAGTCCAAATAGTACCGATCAATATTGATTGATCTTAATATTCTGGCCTCCTGGCCAGCACTAAATCTGTCTCTACAATAGTTATGTCCTTTGCCCATAAAATTACGCCCATCAGGATGGAAGCTAGCTCCATTGGCATCTTTCTGATTTCCTGTGTACACGCAACTAGAATTAAAATCGTCTCTCTCTTCCGGATCCAGCGGAGTGTCAATTAGATAATCACCGTACTTCCATCCATTAGAGCCCTCGGCGTCTGCAATGGTCAGGCTTGATGAACTTGCCGGATCATCTCCATCTACACCCGAGTAAGTATGGTGTAAGTTGAGGTAGTGTCCCATTTCGTGTGCCACCGTAGATGTACCCATTTCGTCATAGTCAACCGCCAACCAATCTTTTTGTTTGTATGGAAAAACTGCTTTTCCATGGCCTCCTCCTTCTAAATCAGTAATGAAGTAGTTCACCACATTCGGGTCAGTGAAATTATCCAGCCAGTCTTTTTCAGTTTGATCACCGTCATCAAACTGATCCCAGAGTCGGTCTTCATCAATAAAATTCTGTCCACATTTGACAAAGGTGATTCCCATGGAACTATAGGCACTATTGAGTGTAGCAATTTCTGTATCCACTTGACTCGTTGTTGCTCTGGGACTTCCTCCACTACTTGTTCTGGCTATATGAACAGATACAGGAATAGTATACTGTGCTGAAGCATAAAGAAACAGAAAACAGGACAGCACTGTCAATGCTAATTTTCTAAAGTATTTTTTTTTGTTTTTCATAATGTAAGTGGTTTTGTTTGGTTAGAAAAAGCACACAGCTATCACTCCTCTCTTTTTAAGGGGAGGCTGTGTGGTACGTTTTAAAAGCTTTGTGTTTCTTACAATTCTCCGAACAAGTCCTCCAAATCATTGCCAGCAATATTCTCTAATTTGATTTTAGAGCACATTCACAGGATATAGGATAGTCATTTAAAAGCCTGGAAAATTATTATTGATTTCTCATATATAGTTCTTACATGGGTTAAGGTTGTCGAACAAAAGTTGTCGTTTGGTCACCAGTCTGCCCGGTCATACGGACGATATAGGTTCCTGCACTCCATCGACTCACATCCAAACGGAGTTCACCTGACGTATTAAGATTATCAAGAGGTTCGTTGTACATCGTTCGGCCATCGATGCTCGTGATCAACAACGTCTGGCGAACGAGAAATGCTCTTTTGTATTGAATAGTCATCGTTTCGGATACAGGATTAGGATATAAAATCAATCTATCTTCATTGATAGATTCTCCTCCAACACTGGCCAATACTGTTCCATCCGAAACCACAACCTCATCCAAGGCAATATCTCCTTTAGATCCTCCAGCGGTTCGTGCTGAAAACCTAAGCTGTACGGTACTTCCCAGGTATTGATTTAAGCTCACTGTTGCCTCTAGCCACTGATCTCCTTTGTTTCCTTGCTGGCCCCAGATCGTAGTCCATGTACCACTTTCATCCTGATCAATCTGCAATTCAAGTTTCCCGATGTCCACTCCAAACATGTGATAAGAAAAGCTTATCTCAGATGCACTTTGATTTTGAAGGTTAAAGCATGGACCGGTGATGATGCCGGTCGCATTCTGGTAATCAGAAGATTCGGTAAACATAAAATAATTGCCATCCTTTGCCTGATCCGGTCCGGTATCACTTGACGGAGTGCTTGCTCCTACCTCCCATCCGAATTGATCATCAATGTTTTGCTTCCAGGCCGTTCCTCCGGCATAATCTTCAAAACTTTCTTCGTATGGGAACGACTCTATTGTATTGGTACAGGTGATTGTGGGTTCCGTTTGCGAACAATCCACCAAATAGTACCGATCCATCATCGCAGAGGCTAAGATCCTTTGTTGCTGCATGGTTGAAAACCTATTCCTGCAAGTGTTTTCACCCTTTCCCATATAGTTAAATCCGTCTGGTGCATAGGCCCGACCTTCAGGGTCCGTAACAGTTCCTACGTACGTACAATTGGAGAAATAATCTCTCTCCCCCGGATCTGGTGGTGTGTCACATATCAAATCTCCTGAGACCAGGCAATTGGAGCCGTCTACCAATTCAATACCACGTGATGTACTGTAAGTGTGTAGCAGAGAAAAATAGTGACCCACCTCATGAATAACCGTAGAAGTGAGCGCATTTTCCGCTTCAACAACCACTCTGTCTATTTGATCCTGAGGAAATTTCGCATAGCCATTGAGACCATCCAAATTGCCAACCAAATAGAAATTCAAAACAAACTTATCATCATATTGATCAAGCATAGTATCGTCCGTATCCTTATTGAAATTGGTATGCAGACTGGTATTGTCAATGAATTTAGTTTGTCCGCAGGCCATAAAGGTCATATTCATTGGTGCATAAGCAGCATTAAGATTGTCCAGGACACTGAGTATGTTTGCGTCACTTACTGCTTGATTTTCACCATCATCTGTTCTGGTCACGTGAAACTGGACTGGAATGCTAATGCTCGTCACTTTGGCGGATGACTGCTCCTTATAATATTGATTTATCAGCTCTTCGCGTGCTCCTGAGCTACTAATTAGATGATCCAAATACATCTCGCTGGGAACAGCTCCGCACGTATCGTTGGATTGACCAAATGAAGAAATCGTTAAGCCAAATAAAAGTGATAAGACTGTTAAAATTATGTTTTTCATGTCGAGCTATTTTCTGTTGCTGTGGTTTTTGATTATTTGACTATAAATTGTGAGATCTCACAAAGAATACATCCCTGACTTGTCCGTCGATATCTTTGAAGTAAAATCTGGCCAGTGAGGCATCTCCATTGTAATTAAATTCGCCAAACAGCGAACCATGCTGACCCCCATTGTTTGAATGATAGACATTGGCCCACCAGGGATTACTGTCCAAGTCACTCTCAGCATCCCGAATACTTTTTCCTCCAAGCCCGGAAACAAATGCAAAAGACCTTCCTTCATCAATGGGAGTGGTGGTAGGATCATCCTTCACAATATTCACGATATTTGCCGTTGCAGAAATCGATTGATTCTCAAAATTGCTCATCTCATAAGTTCTACTGTAAGAATGTTCGTGGCCTGTAGCAATGATCGCACCCCCTTTTCGTGATTCTTCGTATACATACCATCCGGCCTCATTGCTTTTACCACCGATTTGCATCAATCGTTGATTTTTGTGCCAGAAAGAGATTCTCCATTTAGAATTGTCCGCGTCCAATTCATTCCGAATATAATTCCCTGCCTCTTCAGGGCTGACGCCAAGTTCATCTGGCGAGGTGGATACAAAAAAGATTCCGCCATATGAAAATGAACTCAATACGCCTAAATCACCACTCCAAGGGATAGCCAGTCGTTTGAATCTGGCCTCCAAAAAAGCCTGATATCCATCAGGACCGTTCCAGGCTGGTGCGTCATGATTTCCTGCTGAATAGAAGTAAGGGAAATTTTCTCCTAAAATACCGTTGATATTATCTTCAAACGATTGCGGATTATCTCCATAATCTAAATCTCCAGCATGTACCACTGCCTGCGCTCCTTCATTTCTTATCAGATTCAAAACCGCATCTGCTCCGCTTCCGATATTAGTATCTCCTATAAAAGCAATTTTGAAATTTTCTGGTGTTTCAATCCCGGCTGGAATAACAAATTCAAGGCCTTTTTGGGTGTAATTCTGACCATCAACGGTAACTGTAATAGGTCCGGTAGTAGCACCCTGAGGCACCACGGTAGATATTTGTGTTCGGGTTGACAGGCTCACCTTTGCAGAAATACCATTGAACTTGACAAGATTTTCCGTAGGTATAGAACTGAAACCTTCTCCAATAAGTGTAACCTCCGTACCTGCAGATCCTACCAATGGGCTTGCCGTAAAACTTCGCTTAACTGTAAACACAGGTCCTTCACCTATTTGAGTACCAATGGTAACTATTATAGTTCCGGTAGTAGCAGCATCCGGAACCATAGTAGAGATCTGATTGGCCGAGGAGAAGGAAATTCCTTCAACTTCCACACCATTGAATGAAACGTTGATGAATGATCTGTCCGTACTGAAATTAGTACCGGTAATAGTGACCGGAGTCCCTTCTTTGCCCTCTAATGGGTCCACTGATGTGATCGTTGGCACGGGTAATACATCCGGTTCCTTTTGATCAGAATCACCAGAGCATGAAATGATACTAGCAAGAAACGGAATTGCCAGGGATATAAAGAAATACTTTGATAAAACTTTCATGTTGATTGTGTAGAATAGGCAACCATACTTATCGAGTAAGTACGGTCGCCTGATCAGATTAGTAAATCGCGTTCGGTTCTTCAATGCACGATTCAGATCGAGTAGTTATTGTGTGAATTTGATTGTTAGCTCCGCTCCGTCTTCAGGCGACGAGTCGGAATAATTTTCAGCTTCTCTGCCCACGTCATCGACAGTCACATTCGCACTTGCTCCGCTATTTTGTATGATGAAGTTCAAGCTATTGCCCGAAGACCAATCGCCCCTGTTCACAATTTCCTGAACAATTGCAGATAGATCAATCGTTTTTTGAGCATCCCCTCTATCTCCTGCTGCTACCCATTCCGGAATGTCCCAAACGGCATTGGCAGTAGTAAGGGCTCTGGCCGTCAGTTCTCCGCTGGTTCCGTCATACGCTGCGGCATTTCCAACATTCTCGCCGTATATAGTGACTTCAACTGGATCAGCTCCTTCTTTATCGCAATTGAATTGAATTGAAGCATTGGTTACTGTTGCACCCTGAGGTATAGCCACATTGTTAAAACGCAGACCAACTGTAACAAGCCCCTGATCATCACTTATTTCACCAAACTCTAAGTCGCTACTGCCCAAATCCATAAAACCCAAAACAGCCTCTGGATCTGAAGATGCAGGGTCTACCAGAACTACCTCTTCCACATCGTCGTCATTACTGTCTAAAGGTATGATCAGTGTAGTAGCAGTAACCGTAAAGTCAGCACCTGATGCCAATTGGCCACCTACATTTACAGAAATCGGCCCTGTGGAGGCACCTGCAGGAATACTAGTAACAATAGAAGTCTCGGTAGATGCAGTCACCTCAGCCTCTACACCATCGAAGAAACTTACCACGTTGTCTGCGATATTTGTGCTGAAATTTGCACCTGTGATGGTAACTATAGCTCCAGTTGGTCCGGTGCTGATATCGTAGGCACTAATTGACGGTAATGGAACCGTAAATTCGGGACCAAATCCATCCTGGCCATCTACGGTTACGGTGATAGCACCTGTAGTCGCACCGAAAGGTACAGTCGTTGTTATCGTAGTTGATGTAGATTCGGTCACAACCGCCGATACGCCATTGAAACTTACCCCATTATTGGCCAGCTCAGGACTGAAATTCGCGCCCGTGATAGTTACTGATGTACCCAATATTCCACTCACCACATCATATGAAGTAACCTCTGGTATTGGAACAGTAAATACAGGGCCGCCACCTTGCAAAATAGAAGAACCAATCCTTAGAGATAAAGCACCCGTAGTCGTATTAGAAGGTATTATTGCAATAATAGAAGTTTCTGATGATTCAGTAACAACAGCTATTTCGCCATTGAATTTTAATTCAATATCCTCCAACACGTCGGTAAAATTAGTGCCGGTGATCGTTACGCTCGTACCCAATATTCCACTGGTGGGTTCTATGGAGGTCACGGTAGGTAGTCTTTGAGGAGAAACTGAAATTTTGTCGGATTCATTCTCATCACATGACCAAAAACCTATACACATTATCAATGCCAGAGATAATAGGATGGGGCTCCATATTTTATTTGTTATTATTTTCATGATTTCGTTATTCAAGATAAAAATTATTGAAAGTAGTGAGGGCCTTATAATTCCCAATCAATAGTTAAAACAGGAGCATCTGATCCATCAAACGTCTCCGCCTCTCTACCTGCATCATTGGCAGTAACGCCAACACTTACGCCTGTATGTACCATGATAAAATTGATAGAATTGTCCGCTGTCCAATCAGCTCTATTCACAATTTCCTGAACAATCGCAGACAAATCAACCGTCTTTTGAGCAGCACCCTTATCCCCTGCGGCTAGCCATTCAGGAATTGCCCAAACAGCATTTGCAGTTGTTTTAGGCCTATTTGACACATCGAAGTCCACGTCTATATACTCCGTGGCATTTCCAACATTTTCACCATATATAGTCAACTCAGCAGCTCCAGATCCAGGAGTATCAGTGGTAAACTGAATGCTTGCGGAAGTTATTGTGACGTTTGCAGGGATTGCAATTCCATTGAATCTAAGTCCTATGGTTTGCAACCCTCGATCGGGTGTACCACCTGTATCAAATTCTCCAAGCTCTAAATCGCTACTATCAAAGTCTAAAGGCCCCGTCGCACCTTCTTCTACATCATCATTTGATGCCGAAATGGCTGATACAACAGTCCCTGAACTCACTTCATTGTTGATGATATTTACTACAAATTCTCGCCTGCTATTCTCAGAATAACCCTGGCCTTCGGGTAAAGAGACAATAATGGTATTGTCATCGTCAGGGTTCAGATTATCGATCAGCGAAATGCTAATGCTTGTACTATAGATTCCTTCTGCAAAAGAAAGATTTAAATCACCTGTTACCGTATAATCAGTTCCTTCCACTGCAGTACCTCCCAGCGTCAACTGAGCAGAATTTCCGCCCTTGATTGATCCTATCTCAACCAAAATCGGCTCGGTACTATTTTCATTCACATCGATGCCATCTTCCATAAAAAAGATAAGATCAATGTTGCTATCTAATACAGGTCCTATATTGTCTACCTGACAAGAAACTGACAGGATCACGATTAATATTATATGTATATATTTTCTCATTATTTCTAAATTTTAAATAGGTAATCAATACTGATCGTTTTGTACCATATTGGGATTGGCCAGTATTTCGTCCTGTGGTATTGGAAAGGCAAATCGGAAATTTCCAGCAGCCAGGTCGCAACTGGTGGTCAAACCTCGACAATCGGCTCCTCTGGTAACACCCTTTCCTAATCTTCTCAAATCAAACCATCTGTGTCCCTCAGCTACCAATTCCTTTCGTCGTTCTACTTCTATGGCGTCAGCCAAGGCTGCTCCTGATAGGTTTTCGGGTGCATATCCTGTAATCCTACTGGTTCTCAGCGCGTTCAAGTCGGCCATTGCCGCAGCGTCTTGACCGGCTATGTTGGTATATGCCTCGGCCCTGATGAGATACATTTCGCTTACTCTCAACACCTTGGCATTGTTGAGTCCGCGTTCGCCTCCTCTACCAGGGTATTTGATGGGCAAATACACATCATCTCCAGGATTGGCATCCGGATTAACTAAGACAAATGAGCTAAACCTTACATCGTTGGCGGCATCGTAAAGCTCTGCAACATCAGCGGTAAGTGTGATCGTAGACCGATTCGTGTTTATATCAAATAAGCGACTCCCAAGTCTACCTTCGTCAGGAGTAGAAAATATAACGCTAAATATTACTTCAGCATCTGCGTCATTGGCCCACATGGCTGCATAGTCTGCAGGGTTGGCCAAAGTGCTTGAGCTGATAACGCTGGTTGCATAATCTACCGCATTTTGCCACTCTCCTGCATACAAGGACACCCTGGCAAGTAAGGCATTGACTGCCTTTTGGTCCATAAAATAAGGTCCATTTTCTTGCACATCTTTGTCAACATCACCAAGCAAGGTCCTAGCCTGTAGCAAGTCTTCAAACACCTTGTCATAAACTTCGGCCACCGTGTTTCGGGCAGGTTTTCCAACTTCGTTCACTTCGATTACCGGCACCCCCTTAGAAGCGGAATTTCTTCCATAATCTGCCCCATAATATCTAAGTAAGTCAAAGTGGCTCAGCGCTCTTAGTGCCAGAGCTTGTCCCAAAATCCTGTTTTTTTGCGTACCATCTTCAAAGCGAGCGGCATTTTCGATTACCAGGTTTGCTCTAAAGATTAACCTATAGGCCTCTTCCCAGGTATCGATATCGTCACCTGACGAATATTGCCAATTGGCTTCTGTTCTGAGGGCACCGCCATTGCTGTCACCAATTCTAAGGTTGTCCGCCATCAGGTCCGGAAGATATACCATAGACTCCTGGTACAGTCCGTCCCCTCTTAATGCACTATATACGCTGGTTAAAGCAGTTTCTAAATCGTCGAGATTGCTTATTGCAACTTCAGCCACCAAAACATCCTGTGGTGTAATCTCAAGTTTGTCATCACATGAGAAAGACCATATCAATGAGAAGCTAAATAGTATGTATTTATATTTTTTCATGATTCTTTGATTCACAATTAAAATTTAACATCGAGTCCCATGGTATATGTGGACAGTGAAGGGTAGTCGGCTACATAATTGGCTGCCGTATTTTCGGGATCAAGGCCTGAAAATGTAGTCCAGGTATACAGATTTTGCCCTTGGGCGTATATGCGTATTCCTGATACTTTCAGCTTATTCACTATCGAAGACGGCAGATTATAAGATAAAATTACGTTTCTCAACCTCACATATGAGGCATCTTCCAGCCATCCTGAATCACCTTCGTAAGTGGCTTGTTTATTTGGATCGGGCAAGTCCGTGATATCCCCTGGTTGCCTCCAAAACCTCAGCGCATTTTGGGATACACTTCCTCTTGATATCTTAGTAGGATTGTCAAGAGACGTTCTGACCGTATTGAATATGCTGTGGCCCTGCGCAAAGGAGACAAATACTCTTAATTCTAAACCCTTGTAAGAGAACGTATTAGTAAATCCACCATGATACTTTGGTAAGCTGGGCGCAATATTTACTGCATCATCCTCATTATACGTTTCAGTGAGGTTTCCTTCTTTGTCATACCAGAGCGTCTTGCCATTAGCAGGATTTATACCTTCGCGCCTGACCAAATTGTAAACTCCCAGCTCTTTTCCTTCTTCGTATAAAAAGTCGCCAATTTTAAAACTTCCATCAGGTAATTTCTCTACTGTCGTTTTGTTTTTGGCCAGATTAAGACTTGTGATCCATTTGAAACCATTCCAATTGAGGTTCTTGGTTGTAATGGCCAATTCAATACCTCTGTTTCTTAACGTACCTGAATTTCTGGTTTGATTTGAAAAACCGGTGGTTCGAGAAATTGGAACGTTGAGCAAAAGGTCTACCGTAGTCTCATTGTACCAATCCACATTCATCGTCACAAAATCATTGAATGCGGTAAGGTCAAATCCTATGTTCAGTTTTTCAGTTTGCTCCCATTTTAGATCCGGATTAGCCAGGTTCGACACGAGGCCACTTGCACCGTTGTACGCAGCAGTAGATCCAAATACCGCCCTGGCAGCTGTACTACTGACGCTTTCACCGTTGGAATCTGGTCTCTCATTAATTCTTTGGTTACCAACAGTACCATAACTGGCTCTAAACTTGGCGTAGTTGACAAAGGCCAAAGAAGACATAAAATTCTCCTCAGACAGCGTCCATCCCAGTCCTACGGAGTAAAAATTACCGAAGCGATTGTTCGAACCAAAGTTGGAAGACCCATCACGTCTCACCCCTCCCGTAACATTGTATCTGTTTTTGTATGAATAATCGATGGTGGCGAAATACGATGAGAGTGAATTTTCATCTGTCAGTCCACCGAATGTTGGTATGAAGCCATTACCATCTGCTCCCGGTGTGGCCCCGCTAATGGTTTGAATTTTATCTAGGCCAAACACCTCAATTTCGGTATCGGATCTGTTATAATACACAAACTCCTGGTAAGCCGCTACATTAAAGAAGTGATCATCTTCAATATTGAAATCATAGTGTATAGAATTGGTCCCTGTAAAACGAACCCTTCGGCTGAAATCATGAGCTAGCCTTCCCTGACCTCCCTGACTCCTCGGGCCACTGAATGAATTCGGATCAATGTAATCGATTTCCTCACGCTGACTAAAATTTACACTCCATCGTGAAGCCACGCTCAAACCCTTAACGAACGGGATCTTATACCTTCCATTCAGGCTCGCTATTGCCTGATTGATAGATCTATTTTCATCGTTCGTCTTTATTCGTTCCAAAATATTGAAAGTACTACTAGCCGATAGATCCAGCGGCAGAGCATATTCCCCGGTTGTCGGGTCATAGACATGGTCATAAGGATTGGCGCGGATACTGGAATAAAAAGGATTGGACCTGCCGAAAGAACCTTCACTCTCGCTGTCTTCAGTTTCCGTATGAGCTAAATAGAGACTGGATCCAATACTGAAATTATTTTTTTCATAATCCACTTTTGTCCTCAGTGAATATCTATCCAATTTTGATCTCAAACTGGTTCCCTCCTGGGAGAAATAGCTCCCTGAGATGTAAAATCTGGTATTGTTACTTCCTCCAGAAAAACTAACTTCATGTGATTGTATCTTGGCGTTTCTCGTGGTAGCGTCCAGCCAGTCTGTATTTATCAGCTTAAGAGAATCAAGTACGGTCTGCGAGAGACCAACTGTAGCCCCAATTCCGATTTCATGCTGCAGATCGATGAGTTGAGCAGAGGTGAGTGGTCTAAGTCCATCATTGTATTTTGGCTTGGGAGAAATGCCAAAAAATGTATGGTACTCAAGTTTGGACTCTCCTTTCACACCTGACTTGGAAGTGATCACAATCACACCCGTAGCTCCCCTGGATCCATAAATCTGGGTAGCCGCCGCATCCTTCAATATACTAACGGAACCAATATCGTTGGGATTGATTGCGGCAAAATCACCTCCAGTAATCTCTATGCCATCTAATATATAGAGAGGTGCTGTTGAGGAATTAATAGATTTAACTCCCCTTATGGCAATATCGGCTGGTCGGCCAGGTTGTCCAGTACCGGATTGTACCAACATTCCTGGAGCTGCACCTTGCAGTATATTATCGAAGGTTGCCATAGGTACCTGCTGGATTCGGTCTGAATTCACAACAGCTATTGAAGAGGTAAGCTTCCTTGTGTCTTTCTCAGTATAGCCTACCACTACCACTTCAGCAAGGGTACTTACATCCGGCTGAAGCTGAACGTCTATAACGCTCCTGTTGGCAACCACTACTTCCATGACTGTGTAACCCACAAATGAAACAATCAAAATTCCATCTTCGGAGACTTGAATCGCATAATTCCCCTCTATATCACTGGTAGTTCCTTGATTAGTTGACTTGATGATAATAGTAGCACCAGGCAAAGGTTCACCGGCTTCATCGGTAATCTTACCTTTGACAAGAATATCCTCAAGTTCCATGACGATTTCGTTATTTCCGGTTTTGGTGCTTGCTTTCTGAACACTGATATTGTTGTTGATTCTACGAAAGTGCAAATTGGCACTTCGTCCTGCGCTTACCAGCAGCTCTTCTACCGATTGTCGAGTCTCTGATAATTTGACAGTTGCACGCTTATCTATTGATTTGTCATCATAATTAAATTCAAATGAAGTGTGAGATTCAATTTCTGAGAACAGTCCTTTGATGGTCAAATCTTTGGCATCTAGCTCGATATAAACCTCGCTGAGGCTTTTATATCCCTGAGCTGATCCATTTGACGCGATCAGAACATTTAGAAATAACACTTGAATGAAAATGCCGTAAAATGATAACTTCATAAGCACTTTAATAAAGAGATAAATATTTTTCATAAATTTGATATGGTTTATTTAACGTAAATCATTTCCGGGCTTGTCTGTTGATCCAAGAGTCGAATTTTGTTCAATAGATGAGCCCCTTTTTATTGCATAAAACCATCTGATCTTATGCCTGTCGCCCTATGGTGATTTGTTATGTTCTGCTAGAATTTTCATTTTTTTAGAATTTTAGTTTCACTGTTTTATCGTTTAGATCATAGTGGAATTTCTGAGAGTAGCTCAGATTTTCGAGTACATTGTTTAAACTCTGATTTTCGAATTTTCCCGAATATTTCCATTGGGTATTAGAGTTATTTTCAAACTCAAAAGTCACACCGTACCATTTTTCTAATTCTTTGATGACTTTCTCCATTGAGGCATTTTCGAAGACGATAATGCCTTTGGTCCAGGCCAATATATTGGTTGTGTCAAACTGATTCTGCTCAACATTATTTCCCTCCATATTGTATTTCAGCTGATCTCCGGGATTGAGCATTACATCAAACCCTTCCTTTTGACCAACACTAACTCTTCCAGTAACCAGGGATATAATCACATCTGATTCATCACCAAATGCCCGAATGTTGAATGAGGTACCAAGGGCGGTTGTGCATATGCCTCTGGTGGATACCACAAATGGCCTATCTGCATCTTTAGCAACTTCGAAATAAGCTTCTCCTGTCAATTCTATCTTACGCTTCTTTTCAGAAAAGCCTTTCTCGTAGGTAATTTTTCCTCCAGAGTTTAGGGTTACTCTGGATCCATCAGATAAGCGTACCGTGGTCTTTTGGCCATGAGCTGCTGTTTTGCTTATCAAAACAATTTCCTGATCTTGTTGATTCATTCCACCACCTGGCTGATATTGGTTCCACACCCAAATTGATACTATGAGTAATGCAATCGAAGCTGCCACTTTGAATACATTCGGGAGAGTAAGGATTTTTTGCCTTGGTATCTTTTCGGTCGACTGGCGCAAATCATTATCCAATGCCAAAATATTGTTCAACGTTCTCTTATAGTCTGTTTTTTGTGGCCGCTTTACATCTTTGTAGCTTAGAGATAGGATCACTTGTCTTGCCAAATTGTAGTCGGACAGGTTGGCTGGTGAAGTATTTGTCCAATCTTTCCAAAAGTCTTCGGCATCTGAATTGATCATTGAAGAGATAAAAAATTCATCCTTCAAAAAATCTTCGGTTGTATATTCGTTGTATTCCATTTTCTGTTTTCTGCAGGTGGTCTATTATGATAGAGGGGGCATCAACACAAATGACCATAGCGATTTCAAACTTTTTTTAAAAAAAGTCTGAAGTAATCTCAAAAAGGATGTGAAATGCCTTATTAAACCATTGAAATAGTATAAAGTACAGCTAATCCCTTTTTTGGATCCATGTCAGATAATTTGATGGAAAGAGATTGCAGACCTCGATAAACCAAAGCCCTGGCCGACTTATTTTTGGTCATATCCATAACCTGAGCGATTTCCTCGTAACTCAGTCCTTCATAAAATTTCAAAAGGATGGCTTCGCGCTGCTTAACGGGAAGTTCGTTACAGGCCTTTTCCAAACGCTGCTTTTGCTCGGAAGATAATTCTCGCTTGATCAGCTCATTTTCTTCTGAGATTTGTACCTGAAAGGCGTGTTTGTCCGGATCTAAGGATTGCTCCTTGGCCTTTTTTTTCTGTTCCAATCGCTCGATTATTTTTCTTCGGACACTGCTGAGTAAATAGGCGGTCACAGAATTTGGTATTGCCAGATGTTTTTTTCTTCTGATTAAATCATAAAAAAGATCTTGAATGACATCCCATATTAGAGAGTCATCTGAATCAAATTGTCGACAGTAGTTATATAGTTTTTGAGAATAAGCTTCATACATCTGGGACAAAGCGTCCTGGTTGTCATTGACAAAATTCTTCCAGATGGTTTGCTCATCACCTTTGCCTAAATCCAGCCCCGTGGTCTTGCTATTATCTTTCTGCTTCATTCGCTTCCTTTGCAGATCAGCGATTTCTTTTTAAACTGCTGCTAAATCGTAGTTCCTACCTTAATAATTTACGAATATAAGGGCTAAGTTTCAATAAAAAGAGTGGCGTTTGTTCTGAACGGTCCAACTCGAAATGAAAAAGGCGATTTGGCCAGATGCTAAAATTTATTTTTTCTATCGAAAATTCACTGACATAGGGTTGTCAGTGACTGGAGTTTTCTTTGAGTAAATCAAAACGAAAACCAATGCAAAATCTATTCAACTCAACTGCTGAAGATCAAACCAAGGAAATTGCCATCAGCCCTGATCAACTCCTGGAAGCGTGGCAAGGACATCGTCGATTGACACGTCGGGTGATTGATGCCTTTCCAGAACTCGACCTGCTTACCTTTTCGCTTGGACGCATGCGTCCATTCTCAAGACTGGCTACAGAAATGATTGATATGGTCGTACCCACACTAAACGGGCTAATAAGTGGTGAATGGGAAGAAGTCGAAACGGAAAAAGATGAGCAAGACTATGTCAAAACCAAAGCCGATTTGTTACAACTTTGGGATGATACCACGGCTGCCATAGATATTTTGTGGGCACAAATTCCACCACATCGGTTTCAAGAAATAGAATTGGCGTTTGAGACTTTCGACGGCCCTCTTTATTCTGTGCTTCAGTATGTCATCGACAATGAAATCCATCATCGTGGTCAGGGTTATGTTTACTTGCGAGTACTTGGGATTGACCCACCATTTTTTGGGGAGAGGTGAAACAGTTATCTCAAATTACCCAAACTAATTCGGCGGTTCGCTTAATATCCCACCTGACAATCTCAATAATTCAGTTTTGGATTCAATGAGATTGTAAATGGATTGATAGTAGCTCAGAGCTGTCTGCAAATAGGTAATTTGTAGATCTCGGTAATTGAATGAATTGATACTACCATTTCGGTAGCGCTCCTCACCCATTTCCAGGTTCAAATTGGCGGTTTCCAGATTTTCAGATGCGATGGCATTCAGATTCTGACGTAGATTGTATTGATCATAGCTACTAATCAATGAATTGTCCAGGGTCAACTCCAAATCCTTGATTTGCAACTGACCTATCCGTTCCTGAATCTGTGCATTTTTAATTTGGTTCCGGATCTTTCCTCCATTGAATAAGGTAAATGACAATGTCAGATTCGCCGATAGGTTGCCGGTGGTGGACTTTATCCCGGATTCACCAAATGTTCCATTTGAAAACTGAGCATCACTCAAATCCTGCGTCTGCCAATTCTTCGAACCACTAACCCCAAGATTCAAATTCGGGTAGAGCGCAGAGCTCGCTATTCGAATATCTTTTCTTAATATCTCCTGATTAACATATTGATTTCTCAAATTGCTGTTGGATGACTTCATAGCAGATGCCATTTCGTCCAAATTGAAAGCTGTTTTTTGCACTTCCAGACTATCCGAAAACAAGTAATTCATATCAATCGACTGAGCCAGCAGCAGATTAAGGTTTCGAACAGCATTCCTGTGATTCAGTATCTGAGTGATGTAGTTCGACGAATCGGTCAGATATGCATTTTTATCCCTTAGTATATCAAAAGTAACTGCACTCCCCAACTCCCCTTTCAACTTCACATAGTCATACCTATCCCTTGACAAGCTCAATGTATTAGCAAACACTTCTGTCCTCTCCCTTTCCAGAAGCACATTATAGTAAGCCAGTATAATGGCCTGTACCGTATTTTCTATGATGACAGCGGCATTGCCTTCCGACTGATCCTGAAGCAGTTCCAGTTTTTGCTTGGTTATTTGGACATTCAAGCCATTGAACAAAACCCAATTTAGATTAATGGTCGGGTTGTAATTATTCGATTTTATGTTTCCTGAAGACAGGAAACTGGCTGGGTTATCGAGACTCGTCTTGCTGAGTCCCCCACCCAAACCCAAGGCAATATTCGGAAACATACCTGCCTGTCCCCAGGTATTATTATTGGCAGCCTGCAGCTGCTTATTTTGTTCGATCTGAATCGAAAAGTTGTTTTTCAGGCCCATTTCGATCGCCTGTGATAAGGACAATGGCTCTTGTGCGGTAACAATATTTCCAAAAAACAGGCAAAATACACCTATAGCCAAGATGGCTTTCCTTGTTTGATTATTCATTTAATTATATCAATCAGTATTCAGCTAATTTTTTTCCTTCGATGATGGCAGGTTCCACTTCCTCTTTTGTTGGCTTCAGTATTTCCATATGCTCGCCCCAGAAAACGGCTTTCAGGCTGAGCCAAATACCTCTAAAGAACCAGGTGATATATACTTTGATGTCATTGAAACACAAGATCATCACCGGGAAGAAAAACAAAATAAACAGGGTTCCAAACAACACGCCATAAGCCAGTGATATGGCCATGGGTATAATAAACTGAGCCTGCCAGCTACTTTCTAATATCAATGGAAAGAGACCCGCCACAGTAGTCAATGAGGTAAGTAGAATGGCCCTAAATCTTGCCGTCCCTGCTTTGTTGATCGCATCCATAACACTCATTCCTTCCTTGAGGTTTCTGTTGTACTGATCCAGCATCACAACAGCGTCGTTTACTATGACACCGGACAATGCCAGCATTCCGTAGAAGCTTACAAAGGAAACCACTGCATCGTGGAAAAAATGTCCAAACGCGGCACAAGCCCATCCTAGAGGAAGCAAAAACAGGATCAAAGAGGTTTGATAAAACGACCTGAAGTTGAGGGTAATAAACAAAAGCATCAGCAAAATAACCGGCACCAGAATGGCCATAAATGAATCCGTTTGGCGCTGACTGCCACGAGATTGCCCTTCAAAACTGTATTCCAAACCTGCATATTTATTGAGTATTGGAGGCATGATCTCTGTAGATACCTTTTCCAAAATTGGTGGTAGAGTTGTTTTAGAGTTTGCTAACTCAGCAAATACTTGTATAGATCGTTTTCCATTGAAATGCTTGATGCTGGTAATACCTCTACCTATATTGTAATCTGCCAACTCAGACAAAGGATACTCCGCGCCATTACGCTTGATCTTCATGGATTCCAATTGAGTAATGCTCAATCGGTCTTCCTTTGGATATCGTACCCAGACACGAATTTCATCTGTATTGACTTGCAATCTTTGGACCTCTTCTCCAAAAAATCCCTGACGGATTTGTTGTGTAATATCGCTTTGGGTCAAGCCCAAATGATAGGCCAATGGTTTCAGTTCCAGCTCCATCTCACGCTGTCCGGCAGCTGCATCATCACCAACGTCTATAAGGTCAGACATTTTTAGTAGTGCATCTCTTACTTCTTCTTTGGCTTTATCCAGGTCGTCAATATTTTTACTTTTTAGTGAAATGGCCACGGGTTTGCCCCAATAGTTCGCGGCACCTACGCTAAACTTTTCTGCCTCAGGTACGGTACCAATTTCATTCCTTACGAGTGTAGCGACCTCATACCCGGATATGTTGTTTTCATCCATTTTGTGGAAATCAATTCGTACGGCTCCGGTATGTGATCCTGTATTTTTCCTATCGGATGTAGAACCCAATTGCACATCCACATCAGTCATGATCGTATCTTTGATTCGACCTTCATCAAGCAACCTCTGATGTACTTTCCAAACCGATTTCTCAAAACTCCAAAGATAATCTTCGGTAACAGTTTCTCTTGTACCTGGTTTTAAAACCAAATCCACGTTGATATCATCAATTGGTGGACGGCTAAATGGAGTAAACTTGATGATGCCGCCTGCAAACATGCCCAATACCAAGATGATGAACACAAAAGGCATCATGAATGAAATCCAGCGATATTTAAGTAATCGATTGATAAATGGAGAGTACATATTGTATCGAACGTGGTCGATTAGTTTTTCCATTCCCTGTCGGAATGTATAATACCATCCTTTGGTCTTCCTTCCTTGCAGCACCCATTTATGCGACAAGTGAGCTGGTAATACGAAGAAGGCCTCTACCAGTGAAAATGCCAAACAGGCAATTACCACAATGGCCATTTCTTTTGTAAACCCATTGTTGTCCAGGAAAATGAGTGGCATGAAAGCCACGATGGTAGTCATCACCGAGGTAAACACTGACGGCAACATTTCCATGGTACCATCTATGGCAGCCTCATGTGGCTTTTTCCCTCTTTCAAAATGCGTATAGATATTTTCGGCTATCACAATACCATCATCAACCAAAATACCAACAACAAGGAGCATACCCGTCAGCGTCAGCATATTGATCGTAATTCCTGCCATATCCCCGATGATGAACATCGCACAAAAGGAAATCGGAATACCCATGGCTACCCAAAAAGACAACCTAAGTGAGAGGAAAAACCCAAGTGTGAGCAATACCAAGACCAGGCCAGTGCCAAAGTTTCTGATCAGCAATTCCAAACGATCTTCGAGCATAGAATTAAAATCAAATCCCATGGACAGTTCAATGTTTTCTTGCTTGGTATTGAATTCTTTCACATAGTCATCCAAAAACTTGGATATCTTTTCTATGTCTTCTTCTGGCAATTTTTGGACTGCGATGTTAATGGCTCGCTTTCCGTTTGAAAAGAACTTGTTCGGCACATCAGCGAACTGCAATTTCACGTCAGCGATTTTTCCGAGATGTAGTTTGGTACCATCGGGGTTGGCCCTAACGATAATTTCGTCAAGCGCACTAGGATCAAACTCTTTCGAATTAGCCCGAATTCTAATTTCTTCATCTACAGTTTTAATCGAACCACCTGAAATGTCACGATTATTCATTCGTACCGCGCTAGCCACTTGTGCAAAAGTGAGCCCATAACGTAGCAAATCCTGCTCTCTGACTTCTATCGAAATCTCCAAATCAGAATAGCCTGACAATCTAACCTGAGAAATAAATCCGGACTTAAAGAAATCATCTTCTACCTGTTCTGCCGCCTTTTTCAATTCTAACAGAGATACCGAACCTCGTATACCCATGAAGGCTGCCATGCTGGTCGATTTCTGCTTCGCCACTACCGGCTTCTCTGCAGAAACTGGGAACGCGTTGATGCGATCCACTGCATTTTTAACTTCTGTTGTTAGTTCGTCCAGATCATATCCGTCCTTTGAACGAATACTGATGTTTGCACTATTTTCGGAAGATGTGGAAGTCACCTCTTCTATACCTTCTAATCCTTTGAGCGACTCTTCTATCTTGATAGTGATCCCTTCTTCCATTTCAACAGGTGAAGCTCCGGGATAGGCGACTGATACATTTACGTATCTTGCGTCTCTTTCTGGAAAGAAGGATTTTTTTAGATTAAAATAATAGGTACCCAATCCTCCCAGTACACCGATTAAGATGATGGCATTGGCCCAAATGGGAAATTTTATAAAAAATTCTACAACCTTTCTCATAGTTTAAGATTTAGGTTTTACGATTTCTACTTTCATGTTTTCAGAAGCGTTAGAAGGTCGATCTGTTACCATCATCTCTCCTATTTTTAGGCCACTGATAATGGCGTCGTTTTCAGAGACCTTATGGACTCTCACCTGGCGTGTCACCAGCACACTATCTTGCACTACGAAAATCTCATTTTTATTTTTGAGAATTCTTCGTGGCACCTTCGCAGCATCTTCTACAGGCTTACCTGGAATACGCGCTTTTAGAAACAAGCCATCAAGAGCTTCGTATTTAGAACGTTTTTGAATTCTAATAAAAACGCTTACACTTTGAGAATTAGGATCGATAAAATCCGCTACCCTGGTAATCGTTCCAATCCAGTTTTGCTCAAAATCGGATTCATCCACGATGGTTACTACCTTGCCTTTTTGCACAAAATCAATATCTCTTTGCTCAACAGGCACTTCCAATTCTAACTCGTCCGTACTTATAATTGTTCCAATATTGGCTCCAGGACTGACCACAGATCCGACTTGAAAGTTGATGGTAACCACGCTACCATTGAATGGTGCATATATATAAAACTTCTTAAGATTTTCTTCTTCACTTTTTATAGCATAGTACTCACTCAGGATATTTTTAGCTGCCAAAAAGGTTTTTTCTTTGGACGATTTTGGTTCCGGCAAGGCAGGAATTTTTTTATCCAGTTCTATTCCATCAAAATAGGCCTGCCAAATAGGGAAGCTTGATGGGAAGTCAATTCTGATATCCGGTAAAATAGAAGCTAAGGTATGCAAGAAGCTACTTTTGCGAGCTTTTAGATTTAAGTTCTCTTCTACGTTATCAATTTTACAGAGTAGCTGCCCTTTGCGAAAACGTTGTCCTTTTTTTAGTGGCACACTTCCCTGCTGTAATTTACCTGCCACTTCTGCAATCACGTTGATTTGCTTAGAAGATCCTACTCTTCCATAAGCCTCTATCACGGTTTCTACTTTGGATGGCTGAAATGGTTCTGCCATGACATAGTTTTTGGCTATCGGTTTAGGTCGTTGTGGTGGGGCTTCCTTTTGACTTGAGAGCATATTGAAAGCAAATGCTGTAGCTCCAATAATTAGAACTACAGTTATAAATGAGACTATTTTCCGTTTGATCTGTTTGTCCATCTAGGTGTTAGTGATAATTGTCAGTTTTCTATCGCAAAAATGATTCTTTTGTTTCAGTAATAGGTTTTTATTTTATGAGTGGTGGGAATTTGATCTGATTGATTCTCATGATTTTTAAAGTTCAATTATCATCGATGACCTGCGGTTTTCATGCGATCAATTCATTGATGTCTATCTTCCAAATTCGAGAGAATACATGATTCGAATTCACACTGGATACTCATACATGGATGTTCTATTTATGGTGCATTCTTTTAATTCAAAAAAATGTAACTATATTTATATTATCGAACGTCATATTCAGGACTTTTGAATCTTAATTAACATAGAGTGCTAAGCAGCTTTTGGGATTCATTTTATCTTGAAAACGTAGAAACTTGAAAAGGACCACCTGTACCGTACTAACCTGGATTTTGGGAATACATTTGCTGTATGCTCAAAGTATACAGTTGCAAACTGTTGTATCTGCCGCACATACCAATGCATCAAACGGCACCATCAATTTGTCCGGTAACTTCGGGCAATCTATTGCTAATTCTGATGCCGGTGCTTTATCCGGTGGTTTTTACTCATCTATATCTACTCTACTCCAGGAAAACTTTGCTCCCAATATAAATGTGTTGGCTGAATATCAGTTTTCAGCATTTAATATCATCCAGGGAGACACAATTGCAGCCGACATACTGGACTTGGACGGCGTTGAATATGCTGCCATTTGGATCAGACCAATCGGTGGTAGCGCCTTTGATTCTATTCCATTGACTATTGAATCCGGAGACAAATTTACTTATGCTCTGCAATCCAATGATTACGATGAAATGGGTATCGAGTATTACTTCGTCGCCAAAGACGTAACCGATAGAAGAAGACGCCATCCCACTACCGGTAGCCTCTTTGCCTATGGTACCAGTCCTCAGGTTACATTTCCAAATACCCTGATCAATCTCGGAAGTTTGGCAGAAGATTACAGGATGATTTCTGTCCCCTATCAAATCAATCAAAATGAAGTAGCTACCTTATTCAGCGCACTGATCGACCTCGGCGACTACGACAAAAGCAAATGGCGGCTTTTTTCACACGATGGAGACAATAATTTCAGCGAGTATCCGGACGGAAGCGCCAAAAACCTCAACAGAGGAAAGGGGTACTGGCTGTTGATCAGCGACAAAAACAACCAGACATTGGAATTGGGCACCAATGTAACGGCCTCAGAAAACAATCAGGACAACCTTTTTTCTATCGATCTACAAAGTGGGTGGAATATGATCGGTAACCCGTACACGGTTCCAATAAGCTGGGAAAATGTTCGAACTTATAATTCTGCAGTTAATATCGGGGTAATTAAGCTTTTTGAAGGAGATTACGCCAATGGTGATGAACTACTTCCTTTTCAGGGAGGCATCGCTTATCTGGAGGGAGCGGCAACGTCCATTGAAATTCCATTTTCAGGACAAACGCTATCAGGTGGTCGACTCATGCACAGACCTTTTGAAACAACACTCAGCGCTAAAAACTGGAAAGTAGAATTTAAAATCGAACAAGGTAGTCATTCAAATTCCCTTGGCGGGATTGGTATGCATACCGAAGCAAAAAATGGAAAAGACTATTTCGATGATCATAATCCACCGCGATTTCTTTCTTATTTAGAAATGAATTTTGCTCACCCCGAGCACCCACTTGGCTTTTTTAGTAAGGATATCGTAGAGTCCCAATCGCAGTACAAGTGGCAACTCGAACTCAATTCTTATGAGGATGGGCCTATCACATTAAGTTGGGACAATTCAGGATTTGGTGAACATGCTGTTGAGATGTATCTCTATGACGTTCAAAACCAGATGATGCTCGATATGAGATCATCTAATAAACTCACAACCGGCAACAACTCCAATCTGGAGATATATTATGGCAAAGACGTACTGGAACAAATGGGCCCTGATCAATCATTTGTTGGTGCCCCATACCCCAACCCAATGACTAACCATTCGTCTTCAATGGTCTTTCCAGTGATATTGACTTCACAAGAAGCAATTCACAATGTTGACGCCATCATTTATAGTAAAGAGGGCCGAATGATTAAACAAATCTACCAGGGTGACCTGACATCGGGCTTACACAAGCTTAACTGGAATGGTATTTCCGAATATGGGAAAGAAGCTCCATCAGGCATGTACTTTTATCGAATTAGTATTCACTCAAGCAATAAGCAAAGGCAGTTTACGGGCAAGCTTATTATTTCAAAATAAATGAGATATGTTAAAATATAGACTACTTCTCTTTTTTGCATTATCCATTGCGGCTCTAAAATTGACAGCCCAAACGGTGACTATGGAAAAAATCGAGCTGGCAGGTGAATTGATTAATGTCTACTATTCACTCGATGATTCGAACCCCAACCACGAATACCAGATTGATCTGTACTCTTCTAAAGACAATTTTGCGGAACCACTCACAAAGGTAAGTGGTGAAGTAGGGGCTGAAATAAAACCAGGCGTGTATCATATGATCAGCTGGAATGCCTACGAGGAAATCGGGGGTTATGAAGGTGAGCTGGCATTGGAGATTCGTGCACGTGTATATATTCCATTTGTTAAGATCACTGGATTTGATGCCGGGGCCAAATTCAAAAGAGGCCAAGCCTACCCATTGCTTTGGAAGTCGGGTAATATGGGAGGGCAAATCGACATTGAGCTGTACAAAGATCAATCACGTGTGGGTGGCGATCGAAATGTTCCCAACAGCGGGAAGTACGAATACGCTTTTGAAGGATCTGCCAAACCGGGCAAAGATTATCGCCTGAAGTTTACGAATACCAGAAACCGGGATGAAGCCACGTATACAGGCTATTTCCAGATTGTACCAAAAATTCCTATCGTCATTAAGGTCGGCGCACTGGCCGGCCTGGCAGCCGGAGCATACCTTCTACTCAATTCTTCCGGAGGGAGTGAAAGCGGCGGCTCGTCCGCTGTAGAACCGCTGGCCGGTCATCCTGATTTTCCAGATCCATAAATTCTCAAGAGCTATGAAAGACTATCTATTAAATACCGTAATAGCATTGATCCTCCTATCGATCCATGCTGCTGACGCTCAGAACCTAAAAAGTAAGAGTGTTGCTTTTGACGTCAATCTAACGGACTCAAAGGACCTAAAAAGTGGCTCAGTCCCCTTTATTGAATGGATTGAGCCCGCCAATGAAACCGTTTTTCTCACTGAGAAAAAACTGTTTTCAAAACTAAAAATTTCGTCTTCCTCCAGCATCAGTAGTGTGAAGCTAAACCTGCACGAACACACCGATGCTAATATGCGAGGGTTTGTGGCAAAAGAAGCATCTCTAAGGGGTAGCATGTCTGTGAAGCCTGAAGAAAATCAGCAGCAAGAAATGACCATCGAACGTGACATCACCATGATGGATGGAATCAATGTTTTGGAAGTGGTGGTAGAAAATGTGGATGGCGTGGTATCCAAGAGCTTTAGGATTGTCCATGTAGGAGAAACGGCACTGGCTGATGCTGCCAAACTACACCGTAAGGACCGTGCGGTATTCTTTCTTTCCGATAACTTCGATAACTGGTCAGACTTGGTTAATCCGATATATGACGGCCGTACCATCGCATCGATGCTCGAGAAATACTATGGATTTGAGATCGAGGTCATAGAAAACCCATCCCAGGATGTCATCTTCAGTAAGCTTCGTGAATATAGCGAAATGGAATACGCACCACTGGATCAATTAATGGTCTTTTTTGCGGGGCACGGATATTTCGATGAAGGATTCAAAGAAGGCTTTGTAGTGGTAAAAGAATCCCTGAAAGATGATCCAGGAAAAACATCCTATGTTTCTTACAATCGCTTGCGCAACATCCTGAATGTCATCCCCTCTGAACACGTGTTTCTGATGATGGACGTATGTTTCGGTGGTACATTCGACAATGCGATTGCCACTTCCAGGAGTGCGGAAATCTACGAAGAGGTATCACAGTCAGATTACATTTTAAGAAAATTATCGGTCAAAACGCGAAAGTATTTGACCAGCGGAGGAAAAGAGTATGTAAGTGATGGGATACCCGGAAAACATTCTCCTTTTGCTAAAAACGTAGTAGACGCGCTCAACAGTTTTGGGGGCAGTGATGGCATTTTGACATTGAATGAAATTTATTCTTATGTGGAAAAACTGACCCCGGAGCCCCGCATAGGGAAATTCGGCGATAATGCTCCAGGCAGTGAATTTGTTTTTGTAGTCAAATAAACAATGAAGTAATGAATAGGCTAATACTAATATTTATCGGTTCGGTAATCACATTTTCAACCTTCGCTCAAGTGAACGGAACGATATCCTATCAGGGATACCTGACGGATGATGCGGGCGAGCCAGTCAATGACGGAGCTA
Organism: Reichenbachiella sp.; assembly: GCF_039944555.1. GTDB lineage: Bacteria > Bacteroidota > Bacteroidia > Cytophagales > Cyclobacteriaceae > Reichenbachiella. The sequence continues at coordinate 856,418 of NZ_JBDUYN010000006.1, forward strand.
CCCATAGTTTTGTCTTTAAATTTTATGATTCCGGAAGTTCTGAGGTTTTGTCCCGAACCGTGACCTCAGAAGTCGACAAAGGCTTGTTTTCAGTCATTATAGGAGGTGGAACAGGTGATAACAGTCCTTTGCCCACTGACATATGGAATGAAGACTACACTATTGGTATTTCGGTAGACGGAGGCACAGAATTAACACCCCGAACTCCGCTGACAACCGTACCCTACTCCTTTCAGGCCGAAACAGCGAACAACGTAGCGGGATCAAATATAACTGGCACGATCAGTTCGACCCTACTTACCGGTACTATTGATAATACACTGCTGGATGCTGAACTGCAAGATCTAGCCGATGGAGAATTATCAGGTTCTTTAGTGGGAACAGGAATTAGCGCTACCAACGTCACTACCGGAACCTTGCCTAATGGACGATTAGATACTGACTTACAAGACTTAGCTGATGGCACACTCGACGGCGCTAAGGTAGGAACAGGCATAGCTGGTGCAAACATCACAGACGGCACCATCCCCACTTCAAAAATCAGCGGCACCATTGCCATAGCAGATGGTGGGACCAATGCAACAACAGAAGCCGATGCCAGAACCAACCTGGGTTTAGCCATTGGGACAAATGTACAAGCTTACAATGCTAACCTGGATGATTTAGCAGATGGAGAACTGACTGGCTCTAAGGTAGGCGACGGGATAAAAGGAGCTAATATAGATAACGCCTCGATAACATCTGCCAAGATTAGTGGACCCATACTCGTACCAAAAGGTGGGACCGGGGCCTCAACCCTGACGGGTATTGTTATTGGAAATGGTCTCACTGCTTTTACAGCCGTTGCTTCAGGCGGTGGTAGTCAATACCTGAGAAGTAATGCGGGAAATACGGCTTATGAGTTTGGGTCTGTCTCTGTAAGTGCATCTGACATTACCACCGGAACCCTGCCCAACGCGCAACTAGATGCTGATCTGCAGGATTTGGCTGATGGTTCACTAACTGGATCTAAAGTGGGCACGGGAATCAGCGCGACTTTTGTAACAACTGGAACCTTGCCCAACTCCGTACTTGATGCAGATTTACAAGATGTAGCTGACGGGACCATTTCTGATGCACTACTCGAAGGCACAGTCGACGTTACCAGATTGAATACCACAGGAGGCATCCATGTTGGCGGCACCGGTGACCCAGGTGCGGATAATTTAATTGTTGATGGTACCGCAGCTGTTGGAACTAGCTCAAGTCCAGCTACTACTTTTGAAGTGGTCCATGGCACTGGAGTTCCTTCCGCCGGAGAGGGCTTTTCAATTACCAGCAGTACTGACAGGTGGACACTTTATACTTTTGCAACCAGTCACAATTTGATCACCTATTACAATGATGCCATCAAGGGTCAATTTAACAATTCCACTGGAGCGTATTCTACCATTTCAGACCGTCGGTTTAAAAAAAATATAGAACAAATTCCTGACGTATTGGACAGAGTAATGAGCATGTCAATTAGAGCATTTCATTTTAACGAACAAGATGACAAAGAGGATAAAAAAATTGGCGTGATTGCTCAAGAGGTTGAACCAATATTTCCTGCCTTAGTCGATTACTCCAAGGCCAACGATGTCTATACGGTGGATTATTCCAATTTTGGACCTGTCGCAATCAAGGCGATTCAAGAGCAACAAAAAATTATTGATACGCTGAAATCTGAGATTGAATCATTGAAAGAAGAGCTTCGGTCTGTCACAAGGAAAGATCAAAACTTAGCTGAACTAATTAGCCAACAAGCAGAAAAGATCGATCTTTTATACAACTTAATTTCTCCGAAAAAAGAGACCACAGAATTAACCCTAACCACAAAATCTAAATAAACCATCCACTTAAATTTTTACTTATGAGAATTCCATTTTTCAAGGCACTTTTGATGTTTCTAATTTTAGTCGCCATTGAGAGTTGCAGTTGTGAAGACAATATTCCAGATCAAAACATAGCGGCTGGAAAAGTCTTAAACTATGATGGGCAAGGTATAGAAGGGGTTACAATTGAGGTCATTCACTTGAATGACAATATGCAAGGAAAGACAGATGCAGAAGGCCGATTCGAAATATCCGTACCTAGGTCAAAAAGCTACGTGATCAACATTACAAAAAAGGGGTTCGGGTTCAGATCTGTTGTTTATCAGGATAGTTTAGAGTTGGACTCTATTCCTTACAACGAGTATTATCTTAATCAGGCAACCGTGGCAACCATCGACGCAAGTATTGGTGGCACTGTGACAGTTACAAACACAGAAAGCCTCGGATCGAGTTCGAGCCGAGCAGATTGGAGCCAGAGCCCAACTGGGAAACTACCTTTAGTTCTTGATGATTCAGGTAGAGTTGCCAGTTTCATTATGCCCGAAAAACTAAAAAGTGCCTGGGATATTCAATCTCAAAACAAAGCTCGTTTACCAAGAGCATCGCTTAGAATAGCAGGTAATTCTTTAGTCAATAAATCTGGTGCTCCTGCGCAGGGGAATATTTCCGTTTCTATAAGTGCAACAGATATGTTTAGTCCAAATGGGATGCCCGGCAATAATATTGCTACTACCAATCGTGGTCAAACGGGACCCATGCAAAGTTTTGGTGCTGTTTCTATTGAGGTTTATGACGATGACCAGTCTTACAATCTAGACCAAGAAAGCAAAGCTACTGCCGAGGTTATCATTCCAGTGCCAGATTGGCAACTGGAACTAAGAAAAGAAAACAGAGATGCCATTCCCTTGCTCTATTACAATGAATCTAATGGCGTATGGGAAGAAAACGGACAAGCAATATTTGACGATTCTTTGAAAGCCTATAGAGCACAACTGACTCACTTTAGTTCCATTAATTTCGATATTATTAAAACCGATCCGTCGTCGAGTCTTTCTTTTTCATTTCAGAATACAACGCCCATGCCGGCAGCCAACGAATTGATTTTACCCTTTCGAGTAGAGCTTACCACTGAGGACGCGGCCGATAATATGTTGTATGTCCGAACAAGAACTATTGATGCTATAAATGGCGGAAATCCACTATGCGAAATTTCTTCTGCTCCTATTCCAGGAGGTACCTTAACGACCTATGGGATTTCAATGAATAGATTACCTCCATTATCTCCTGTGGCAGTTGTTTTTTTTAATGATGTGATTAATCCTGTTGCTCAATCACTTTACGTCCTTCAAACGGGCCCTGGTGACCAAACTATTACAGATGATCCCTGGAACGTTCCAAGTTGTATGGATATTACAAATGAAGTTTTCTCAGATATAACAAGTATTAATACTGACATCTATGCAACTGCAAACCCAACAGACCCTGTGCTAGTTGCCATGTGTCTCAATGCAGCCGGAACACATTACAGAGTTAGCCTGGCATCAAGAGACTTAACATTTGATGCATTAGATCCTACCACGGGCATTAACATTAACTTTATTGATGTAGAACAGTTCCCTGGTGATCCATTTTGCGGTTCGAGTTATCAAGAATTGTGGAACGCAGCCACACCTTTTGTAGAGCTATTTAAAACCCAAGTGGGTCCTCCTGAAAACCCTGAATGGCTCGTTCAGGTGCTTGAAGTACCAGTTACCAGTCTTTGTTCAGATCCAGCCATAGTGATCACCCAGTTTAATATTGAAGTATCCACTATTGGCTTGGCCAACATCAATAACTTTGATGGTATTCCAATTGCGACTTGTGATACCTCTCCTTGATTGGAATAAATAATGTCCATGTTTGAATCAGTTAAAATTGCATTTCTGCTACATTACTAAGAACCGGTGCAACTTTAAACAAACAAGAAAAGAGTTGATGAGAAAAATGACGACCGTTGAGTCGTCATTTTTCATTTTTCAGTTATTGTTTAGAGAATTATTAGAGAAGTCAGATTTAGTACAGACCACGTTTGTTTCAATATTTTACTGAAAGTTAAAAATAGATGTTTGGTAACTGCTTGGCATAAGATTACTAACCATCCAACCCTTGATAACTGCGTTTCGTCACAAAAATTGAACGTTGGGAACCTTTCTACGTTAGCCTTGCCAACAACTCAATTTATGAACAAAGGTCAACTCAACGCTCGAATCATTCTGTTCTCCCTGTGGCTGCTGATGTTTGCAGCCAGTAGCCAATTCTTTATCATGTCTCCTATTCTTTCTCAGATTGGAGAGCAATTGAACATTACCGAAGCTTTGAGAGGTACACTCATTACTGCCTATGCGATCACGTTAGGTATAGTAGCCCTTATTACGGGACCCATTTCTGATCGTGTGGGTAGAAGAAAGATTTTATTGATAGGTGCCGGTGCTATGGCCATTTCCTTGCTGATGCACCAGCTGGCAGTAGATTATTGGTCCATGCTGGGATTCAGAATTCTATCAGGGTTTGCCGGAGGTATTCTTACGGGATCATGTGTAGCATATATTGGTGATTACTTTCCAAATGACAAACGAGGTTGGGCCAATGGTGTGGTAGCCACAGGCAGTGCAGCCGGGCAGATTTTGGGTATTCCTGCAGGTACGATTTTAGCAGGTGAAATCGGCTTTTTTGCTCCTTTTCAGTTTTTTGGTTTCGTAATGGTATTCGCCTTTTTTCTCATCCTTTGGAAGGTACCTCAACCCGAAGTCGATAGTTCCAATTGTCCACTCAATTTGAAGCATTCGATCAAAAAATACTGGGAGATTCTGCACGTGCCGTCAGTAAAAACTATCGCCATGGGTTATATGCTCATGTTCTTGAGTATTTCTTCATTCATTGTGTATTTCCCTACCTGGCTGGAAAACTCGTTCAGAGCCAATAGTTACGACATTGCTACGCTCTTTCTCATTGGCGGATTGGCTACTGTCTTTACAGGGCCTATTTCCGGCCTGATTTCCGACAAGACTGGCCGGAAGCAGATCATTATTTTCTCTAATCTACTTCTGGTCATCATCATGCCACTGTGCGTGTTTTTTCTAAACATGAATTATGAAATGTACTTTGTCGTTTTCTTCATCATTATGCTTCTAATAGTTGCTAGAATGGTCCCCTTTCAGGCTTTGGCCTCAGAGGTTATTCAAGACAATCAACGTGGCAGAATGATGAGTATGACCATCTCCATTGGCCAATTAGGTATGGCAGTAGGGTCCGGTGTTGCCGGATTTATCTACACCGATATTGGTTTTATAGGCAATGCTACCCTTGCAGCAGTTGCCTCATTTCTAATGGCCTTTTTAATCCAAAAGTACATTCCCGAACAGGATCTTGTGATTCAAGAATCCAAAGGCTAGCAACTATTCATTGACTAAAAGTTCAAGTTCATCCATGATTTCTTGCTCAAGTTCGGTGTCATCATTGTATTTAAGCGCCTTCTGAAAAGTCTCCCTAGCCTTAGACCTTTGAACAGTCTTTGCGTACAATCTTCCAAGTAATGAGAGTAGTTCTGAGTTTTCATAATAGGTTAATCGATTGGTCTCTTCGGCAATATTAAGGGCTAAAGCATTGCTTTCTTCAGCTGCCAAGCTATCCCGTTCAATTACTTCTGCGATAAGCCCAAGTCCTTCAGGAATTCCATTTAACGGCCCTGAGACTAATTTTTCTGCATAGGTTATGCTTTCCTTCTTTTTCCCAAGACGCTCATATCGTATTTGAAATAATTGAGCCATTTCATAATAGAAAAGTTGATCTCCTGATACGTATAGTTGTTCTCCCAAGGAGAGAGTCGCTGGCCAGTCATTGTCCCCGACGGCATTCCAGAAATTCTCCTGAACTTCCCAAAGGACCCTTCTCGCTTCATAGTCCTCTTCGTTGCTTTCCGTAATATTTTCCGGTATATAAGTATCGTTTAACACTGATCGTAGAACCGGTTCAAATCGACTTTGAAAGGGCTGTCCAAACCACGCCAATTCACCTTTTTTATTGACAATAAAGGCCCATGGCAATCCGGTATTCCTTGCTCCCCAATTCCAATCCTTAAAGGTCTTTTCGTCGGAAGTATACGCCACTCGGTACGTCAATACTTCTTTTTTGGCATGGAGTAATTTATCGAGTTTAGCGGTATTCGGTTCAGACTCTGACGCTGCAACTGCTATAACGACCAAATCCTCTTTGAACTCCTGTTGCAGTTTGTTCAAATGCGGAATACTTTTTCTACAGGGTTGGCACCAGGAAGCGAAAAATTCAACCACATATACCGTTCCTTTTTCAAATCTTTCTACGGGTGACCCATTGTACCATTTTTCTACCCGCATGGCGGGTGGCAAATCACCGGGCTTCAGTCTGCCCATGTATTGCTCAAAAGAGTTTGGGTTTTTGTAGACGTCAACGGGTTCGAAAGCCTCGATGGTAGCACTTTCTTCGTATCCGACTGTTTCGCTTCTTTGAGTTTGGTTACAACCATTGATGACCCAAAGGAGTATTAGAATTTGTAAACAATGATGAATTTTCATAAATCTAGTTTTATTTTTCAACGTGAGTTTTTGATTTCTAAACTCAAACCTAAATCTGCTGACCTTGACCCTCAAAGCGTCCCGTGACAGTATGAACTGAAACAGGTAAAAAATGTAGTGAAAAGCGGAAATTAGAATAGCTAAATTGACCCTCATGATTGAACGACTGGATTTCAACTTTTTAAGAAACCCCATATGGATATTGACGGCCTTTGTTGCCATCCTACTTCCTGATTTTGTCGTGGCCTGCCAATTTGAATTTGCTGGTTCGCTTGCGTTTTTCGCCTCGGATACTTTGGCCTGCACAAATGGACTGGCTTCAGATATCTTTATTGGTCACTCCGTACTTTCCTTTTTTATGGTTGTTGTGGTTTTTGAAATTTTCAGGCTGCTTAGAAAACCACTCAGATTGGAAAAAGTACCTCGTACACTTAGGAGCTTCGCTGGTTACGAAATCAAAACTGTGATTGGCCTTGTCTTGGGTATTCTGATCTATGCAGTAGTCACAGGGTTTATATTAAAAGCGGCTGAAGTGGATCCCACTGACAATTTCATTCACTCTGAATTTACATGGTTCGAATTTAACAGAGCTCTGATTGTGGGTTTTGTGCTAATAAATAGCCAGCTGTTGTACACGGTAAATTTGAACAAAAAAAGAGCTTTTAATACTTACATCAAGGCCGAAGGGCCTTTCGGAATGATATCCCTTGAGCTTGACGCTGTAGATTGGTTCGAAAAAGAAGGACGCCATTATTATGCCTATGCAGATGGATCGAAATATAAAATCTCACTCCATCTTCAGGCGCTTGAAAAACGGCTTGATATGAATAAATTTATTCGAATCAACCGGGCCGTTATCATCAACAGCCGAATTGTCCAAGATTATTCTCATTGGGAAAATGAAAAATACATTTTGAGGAGTAAAAAAGATCGAGAATTTGTGGTTTCAAGGAAAAGAATCAAACTTCTAAAGGAAATCCTAAACTCTTCAGATGCCTTGACAAGCTAAGCTCTCACGTCTCATTAATATCCGTCATAAAACTGAACAAGTTTACTTTTGAGCTGGTCATGGATGGGTTTCGTAAATTCAACAAACATTTGCTGTGGAGGAATAGGTGCGATCTGTCTGGCTTTACAGATGGCTAATTGTTGGTTGGTTAAGGCTCTCTCATCGCCGTTGAAATTTCCCCATTCATTGAACCAAACGTATTGGCCTCCGAAATCTTCGTTTAGAAGAATTCGTTTATCAAATCCACCATGTGTAATAGTCAAATTGATCAGGCCATTTGACACTACTTCTATTCTATTGACCGTAAGCTCGGCCTTTACCTTACCGAATACATCGCGCTTCTTACCGTCGTCTAACGTGATTGTACTTAGTTTAACGCTATCTTTTTCCAGTTTTTCGATTCGCTCTTTTGTATGCGTTTCGCCGACTTCAAAATCTTCAAAATTGATTACCAAAAATTGATCAGGACTGGACATTTTCCGATTTTGTGCTTGCTGAGGAGAGAAAAACCGAATGAACTCATTTTGTTCAATTCGTCTCAAGACCTTATCCACTTCATCATAAAATAATTCTGCACTTAGATCATATACTCTGGATTGCACAGGTCTCAGGTTTGCCAATACTTTCAGTATAGCAAGGTTATAAGACTCTTCGATGCGGCTGGGTACGTCTTTGTAGTTGGGCACAAACTTATTGGCTTCCTTGAAGTAGAAGTAGGCTTGCTTGGCATTCTCACGTGATCCCATGTCGAGCTGGTCCATGCCAGATAGATATTGTTCTTCTGCAGCCTTTGGCTTCATTCTGGCCAATTGGGAATAGTACTTTTTGGGATTGGAAACAACGGCTTTAGCTGCAGGTGCGTGTTGAATACTTTCATACATGGCGTTCAAATCCTCATAGATATAGACCATCTGGGTATATTGAAAATCAGACATCGAAGCTTTTTCGCTATCAATTTTATCTAGCAACGTGCTAACGGCAAATGGATAGGCATCAGCGAGCGTCTCTCTGGCCTTATCATTGTTTGGGCTGCTTCTTAGTTTATCTACGGATTTCATTACGGCCTCGTAATAGTTACCCATTTGAAGCATTTTCTTTCCTGTATTGCAGCTTACTGTGAATAAACCGAACACGCTGATCAGCACCCAAAACCTTAATTGATGTTTCATAATTTCCCTTCTTTACCGGATTTTTGAAGTTTCAAGAAACAAAATAATTGAGAGTTAGTCAAATTGGATGTCAGGAATCCCTATCCATCATATTTTCTATTAAGGTGAAATATTGTGATGTTCGATTTGAGGCCTGCTGCTAGCGGATAAAGGCAGATAGCTTATCGCTATTGTTGGCCACGATTATGAGCGAGTTGCCACCAAAATCAATTTTTTCTATGTTCCGGGCATTTCCTGCTGTGAAAAAGCCGGATACTGACCTGGGAATCACTTCGAAGACACCATTCTTAAATGAAAGAGCTATACCCTTTGAAGCATCGTATCTAACCGTTTCGACCTCCGTTTCATATAGATTACCAACTGCCAGCACCTCATCATTACCATCATGATCTAGATCTACCATGGCAAAGTCCATGATTGGGGCAAATTGTGCCTGGTTGGGAAGGTTGATAATTTTGAAATTTCCGTTTCCTTCATTTCTCAAAAGCACACTATGCAAGGTATTGGCCTGAGCGTGAAAAGCCTGCTGTAAGTCCTTTTCGCCATAAATATCTTGAAGGCTCGCGGTGGCAAACGACTGGTAGGAGGCAAATTTGGATTTAATAGCAGGTACCTGTTCGCTCGAGCATTCAAGACCCCTCACTGGTACCAATGTATTTTGATATTTACCTGTGAGAACTACATCAAAATATCCGTTTGTATCAAAGTCTTTGGCATAGATATGAAACTCCTTTCCTTCTTTGACACTGAATTTACTATTTAATCCAAGGTTGCCGATCAGGTAATCCTCGTCTCCATCCCGGTCAATATCCACAGCCTTAATACTAAACCAAAGACCGGAAGATTTGGGAATGGTTTTTTTCTCATACTCTCCCTGTTTATTTTCAAAAAGTTGAATCGGTGCCCATTCACCAACTACGATTAAATCCTCGTCACCATCTCCGTCAAAATCAGAAAAAACTGCATCTGTAACCATGCCGCAGGCTGAGAGTTGGGGTGCTCGTTCGGTGGTCGTATCAACATATTTGCCTCCCCTGTTTTCCAGCAAATAGCTCTTTGGTGAGGCGGGGTATTTACCGGAGACAACTCGTCCTCCGACAAATAAATCCAGGTCACCATCTGCATCCATATCACTGTAGTCAACCACCGCGCCATTCATTTTTAATTCCGGTAAAACCCCATAAGTCATTTCAAAATTTCCTTTCGAAGTGTTCCTATACAGTCTATCCTGAAGTCTCTGGTCTCCATCCTCAAACTCATAGCTACCACTGACAACATACAGATCCTGGTCTCCATCGCCATCAAAGTCGAAGAAAACACTGGCTACATCTTCGCTCTCCTTGTGTGTGGACCATGGCCCATTTTTTAGCTGAAATCCTTTGGCGGATTGTAGATACAGCGAGCCTTCTTGCCCGGCTGCTCCGCCAACATAAAAATCCTCCAGGCCGTCATCGTTAACATCGGCCTTGGCAAGAGCCGGACCCTGATGGGAAAGTTTATAGGGCAGAAGTAGCTGTTTTTCAAAATCATTATTGGGTCTATCCTGATGATTGAATCCAATGTTCAGTTCCTTCGGGTCAACTGGGTGTAGACTGGTGGCTATGGCTTTATCAGTTGGTATCAGTAACTGGCTTTTTGAATAATCTAGAAAAACTACGCTAGTAATATCCGGATTGCCAATTTCTGAAACTCTTCCATCTGGCCATTCTACCTTGATCAGGTCAACTTTATCGAGGCTATCCAATCCAAAATGTAGCAGATCAGTAACGGAGGATAAATAACCTCTCGACAGGTATTGATTTTTCGATTGTTCTAAGCCATTAGCACTAACCGTCACTCTAGCTCCTATTCCGTCAATGTTTTTTTCTGGTCCCTTTAGACCTACGACGATAGATTTTTTTATGCTATTGTTCTTATAGATAGCAGCCGGATCCACAGCATTGTTAACAATCAAATCAAGATCCCCGTCATTGTCTAAATCTGCATAAGTAGAACCATTAGAAAACGATGCTTCAGCGAGTCCCCAAGTCTTCGACTGATTGGCAAAAGTCAGGTCACCTTGGTTTCGATAGGCGTAATTAGCCACACGCTCAGACGGGATCCAGCTAATAGCCTCCTCCAGAGACATTTTAACCCTACTCGCAATTCTATCCTTTATTTTCTTGCGGTAGTCGCTATTGGATAGGTCTTTAATTATTCCATTGGTGACCAGGAGATCATTCCACCCATCTTCGTCAAAATCCGCAACTAAGGGTGCCCAACTCCAGTCTGTTTTTGAAATTCCTGCGAGCTGACCAATATCGCTAAAGGAGCCGTTGCCTTGATTGAGCTGCAGCGTGTTGATCATGTATTGATGATGATACCCGACTGCTACGATTTGCTCAAAGTTTTCCGTACTCATCGACGGCATATTGGATTTGCTCCTGACATGATCTTCTGGTGACATTTCAGCCACGATCAGATCATTCATTCCATCATTATTTATGTCAGCAAAGTCAGATCCCATACTGTTCTGTGAGAAATGATCAAATTGGTTTAAGATTTTGTTGGAAAACGTCCCGTCACCATTGTTGATATAAAGGTAATCCGGTTGTAAAAAGTCATTGCACACATAAACATCCTCCCAGCCATCGTTGTTAAAATCGCCAATGGAAGCACTGAGCCCCCACGCCTTGTTTGCCATTCCTGCTTTTTGGGTCACATTTAGGAATTGATCACCTTTGTTTTCGTATAGCTGATCAGAAAAATGTTCGATGATTCTGCTTTGAATTTCAGGAACGAGATTCGTGTTATTTTCAAAATCTGCCCGGTGATTCACTTGATACAAATCCAGGTCTCCGTCCTTATCGTAATCGAAGAAGTAACCCTGCGTACCGAAGCCTGCATCGTTTAGTCTCCAGTCACCTGCCTGTTCCAGGAAAGTTTCATCGCCCTGATTCACAAACAGCAGATTTTCTCTCAGCTTGTGATCCTTTAGTGAGCCAGATTTGCTTACGTAAATGTCCAGATATCCATCATTGTTGATATCAATCATGGTAGTTCCGGTGGTCCAGCCGAGTTTGCCCTCCACGCCGGCGGATGCAGTAATGTCCTTGAACTTAAAATTTCCCTGATTCAGGTATAGCTTATTTGAAGTTTGATTGGCAGTAAAATAAATATCTATTAAGCCATCGTTATTGATATCCCCGGCAGATACACCGCCTCCGTTGTAAATGTAGGAGTAATTGATAAAATTGAAGTATAGTGATTCCTTGATGTTATTTGAGAAATCCACACCGGTGATTTGACTGTTTAGCCGAGTAAATAGCTTATCCCCTTCACTGTTTTTTGTATTCAACGTTTGTGGTGAAGTGCATGAATAAAACACTAATCCTGTGAGAAAAAACATCACCTTGATCAAGGAAGGATACCATATTTGTGTGAAGTAGGGCTTCATTTGCTTATCAAAAGTTAACACGAAAAGACCACGGCAAGCGTGATCTTTTCTAGCTAAAATCTATTTAATTAAGTCTAATTGGAATAATTATGTCTAATTAAATATCAATCAACATCCCACCACAAAGAAGTTCCACCGTGGTCTTCTCCGCCCAGGTGCTTTACTCCTTCAGCTACACCCGTCGGATTACCATCGACTTCTGAGCTCGGGAAGTTAATTCGCTTAATGTGTTCTTCGGTGCTGATTTTGCCTCCACTATTGTTGACCACCACCGGAAATAATTTAGGATACCCTGTTCTTCTGAATTCTGACCAGGCCTCCTGACCATCAGGGTACATCGCTATCCACTTTTGCGTAATGATTCGTTCCAAATTTTCCTCAGTAGTAGCTGCAGCATCCCAGGCAATGGTAATCGTACTCAATGCATTGATACTGTTACTTGCATTAAAAGGGTCAACGTAATCAATCGGAACACTGCTGTTGTCAGCCATATATGCTGCACTACCTGCCGCACCGTGCTGATTAAAAGAAATAGCTATCCCCGTTTCATAGTTCGTCTGTGCGTCCCCAGCTCCAGTCCACCCTTTCAACGCTGCTTCGGCCTTCAAAAAGTGCACTTCTGCTGCGCTCAACAACTGAATGGTTGGGTCAAATTCTGTCAAAGGAGAAAAACCCTGATAATCAGACTTGGCCTCAATAGGAATGCCTTGACGAATTCCTTTGTACTGTCCTGCATAGTCACCGGCGGTTTCGAAATAGGCACCCATTCGCGGGTCGTCATAGCCCGTCAAAATGGATTCCATTTCTGCTCCCATTCTGATATCATTCCATGATTGATTGATCACATTTAGCGGATGCGTAATACCGGATGTATTTGATACTAAAAAATTAGCGTCATTGGATTCGATCAACCCTACTGAGTGTGCGAGTGCGGCTTCTCCTTCGGTTTTAGCCAAAGTTGGGTCAACATCTGAAATTCTGATGGCCAGTCTCAATCTCAAAGAATTGGCAAACTGTACCCACTTTGTATAATCACCGCCATACACCAAATCAAACTTGGTAAATGGTCTTGGTTCCCCTGCAATTAAGGGAGTCAGAATATCGACAGCTGATTCAAGATCTTCAAAGAAGGCGTTGTAAACAGCTTGCTGGCTTTCATATACAGCATTCTCCTGTCCGAAATTGCGATAGACAATTGGCCCGTAAATATCAGAGATCCTGTGCATGGCCTCTACTCGTATGATTTTGGACCAAGCCTTGAAATTGTTGAATTCATCTCCTTCTCCAGCAGCCAAATCAGCTTTAGCTAATGGGCCCATTACATTCTGATAAGCGGTGTTCCAAGGAAACCCATTCCAACCATCTACCAAATTGTAAGTCATATTGTTCGAGTTACTGGCAAAAGGAGTCGGCGGCATCATATACCCTGAGAAGACATCGCCTATCAGGTTTTGTTGCAGTTGCGTGACCCAGGCTGGCGTAAATGAATACAAGTTTTGCTGTGCCTGAGAAAACGGAGCACCTACGTGTTGAAAGTCCGCTTGTAATTCCTCGGACGTAATCGTATATGGATTGGTATTGATTTCTTCAAATTTATCAGTACATCCATTGAGTAGTAAAGAGCTACTTATAGCTGCCACTACCATATATATATTTATAATGTTCTTTTTCATGTGTTTATAATTTGATTTTATTGGTCACATGGAACTCTCAAGAAATTCATTCACCCTTTGTACGAAAATTGAGATGACTGAATTTGCATGTTCGTTTCATCATTTCCTTATTTAGTAGTTAAAATGTTACTGACAGGTTCACCCCAAAGCTTCTTGTGGAAGGCAGCGCATAGGTGTCTACGCCCTGAAGGCCAATGCCTGTAGACATGGATAGGTCAGGGTCAAAAGGAGCATCATTTTTCAGGAAGAATAAATTTCTACCTACTATTGACAACCTTGCGTTCTGAATGAATGTAACGTTTTGAACTGGCAATGCATAACTCAGCGAAAGCTCTCTCAATCTAACATTAGTCGCACTGTAGATATAATTTTCAGTAATTCCCGCTCTACCGCCTACAGCCGAAAACCAAGCTGCAGGATCTACAGTACCACTATAGGCACTTCCATCGGCTAATGCAACATCCGGTGTAAATCCGTTGTCCCGGGCATCTTGTGTTCTTTTCGAAACACCCAGTTCATCGTTCATAGACTCTGTCAATGACAGCACTTCTCCTCCTACTCGGAAATCAATCAAGAAATTCAAAGAGAAATCTTTGTAATCGATCGTGTTTGAAATACCTCCCGTAAAATCAGGATTGATATTTCCTACAGGATCTAATCCTCCTGCTTCACCAGTAGCCGCCTGTGGGACTCCGGTAGCATCTACAATAATTCGTCCATCATCTGTTCTAGCAAATTTTTGTCCGAAAATGACTCCAAAAGGTTCTCCCTCTATCAGGCCATATGCATAAGCATTTACCCCTCTTGAGGACAGAAAATAAAAGCTGTTGTCGAGCTCATCCGCAAATGCAACAACCTCATTTTTGTTCTTGGTATAGTTGAAGTTCACACTCCATTGGAAATCACCGGATTGCACTGGAATAAAACCAAGACCCAATTCAATTCCTTTGTTTTGAATATCGCCACCGTTCAAATAATACTGCTGTACACCAAATTCAGTAGATGGAGCAACAACAGAGAATCTTTGATCTTTCGTTTTATTGTTATAGTAGGTGAAGTCCAAGGTTACTCTTTTGCTTAAAAAAGAAGACTCTATCCCAAACTCAAATGATCCCTGATCTTCTGCTCTCAGTGTGGTGCCCGGAGCTGGAGTGATTTGTGGTGTTTGTGCCCCTTGAGTATTAATTATACCTCCTAAAGGAGCAGTATCAAATGCATTTAATCCGCTACCCACTTTGGCGTACGACACTCTGGCTTTCAACAAGTCAAATGCATTAGGTAGAGCTATCATCTCTGAGATCACTCCTGTCAATCCAATAGATGGGTACAAGAAAGAATCATCTCCAGTGAATGCTAAAGTAGAGGCCCAATCATTTCTAACTGTAGCATCTAAAAAGACCATGCCATTATAACCTATGTTAGCACTTGCAAAAACTGACTGCACCTGTGTTCTGGTGGCCGATTGTGCAAATGTGGCTCCCGGTTGTGCAATATTCTGAATCGAAAATTTGTTTGCAAACTGTAAACCGTCTCCAGCGCCTTTTGAATCAGCGTATTCTCCATAGGTTCTGATATCATTGATTGCGGTACCTACTAGCGCAGTATAGGAGATCTTTTCAGATTGCCCGCTGTAGCTTACTACGGCTTCACCATATTTTTGAGTGGTATTGAGCTTAGACAGTACATATCTTCCGTTAGCGTCCGCTAAAGTTGCCTGAGTTGAAGCGTATGAATTCTGCTCATAAAAGTCAAAAGATCTGTCATAGGTTCCTTTAGCCCTTAATTTTAATCCCTTGGCTAATTCGTATTCGAGCGTTGCGTTAGCAATTACCCGATCTCTGCTGTCATTGTTAGCATTTCTATTGATGATCCAGTATGGGTTCTGCTGTGTGTCCTTATCTGAATGCCAATTTTGAACGTTGATCAACCGATCCGAATCATACGTTTCAAAATTGTTTTTGTAATTCTCAAAATCCAAACCTCTTGGCAGTTGATACAGACCGGTCAGTGGGTTATAGTAGAGACCGGTAGTTCCTCTGTTTTTTCCTTCTTGGGTGACCAAGTTGACGCTTGCAGTCGCAGTAAGTTTATCATCCAAAAACTTAGCAGTTTCTTTGAAAGTAACGTTATGCTTTTCAAAACTAGTACCTGGCATGATACCGGTAGAATTAGTATTCGCATAAGAAAAGTAGGTTTGTGCATGCTCATTTCCACCTGAAAGGGAAACAGAATTGATCCAGGTTTTGCCTGTTCTAAAGAAATCATCTACGTGATTAGGAGCATTGACTTCTGGTCCCCAGCTTGCTAACGAGCCTGCAGCCGTCTGTCCATATTTGTATTGAAGATCGGGAGTTAAGTTCGCAGTTTCAGATGTAAAGTTAGAAGATAGCGTCACCTTGGTTTTTCCAGACTTACCACTCTTGGTTGTAATCAATATTACACCATTCGCACCCTGGCTACCATATAGCGCTGCAGCAGAAGCACCCTTGAGTACTGTCATGCTTTCAATATCTTCCGGGTTGATGTTGGATATACCGTCACCACCATCTCTTCCGGCACCTCCGGTACCATTACCCAGATTACCTTGCCCAAATACATCAATAGGTTGAAAAGCGCTCTGATCTACCATCGGAACTCCGTCTATCACATATAGAACTTTGTTGTTGGAAGTAGAACTGTTTCCCCTTAGGATCACTCTTGTTGAACCACCTACACCTGAACCACTTCTGTTTATTTGAATACCAGCGGATTTTCCAGCCAAAGCATTGATAAAACTAGCATCTTTTGCTCTTGTCAATTCTTCGCCACTTACCTCTTCCGCGGAATAAGTCAAAGACTTCTTTTCTCGCGAGAACCCTAGAGCAGTAACAACTACTTCACTCAGATTGGTCACATCTTCTTTCAATGTAACATCGATAACTGATTGACTTCCTACTGAAACCTCAACATCCACAAATCCGACAAAAGAAAATATCAGAACACCGTTATCCGGTACAGATAGCTTATACATTCCATCCAAATCAGTAACAGCCCCAATATTGGTACCTTTGATGGTCACGGCTGCACCAGGCAAGCCTTGTCCGCTTTCGTCTATTACCTTACCGGTTACATCTATGTCTTTTATGATCTTAACGAGATCAGAATCGCCAACCGCCTTATTGCTGGTGTGCTTTTTTACATTAATGTTCTTATTGACTTGTTGAAAACTCAGATCAGATTGCTTGGAAACATCCAATAGCACATCGTAGATAGACTCTTCTGAGTATTCACTATTGATTTTTACGTTGTTTGAAACGTCTTTTTTGTTAAATACAAAGACCAAATCGGTTTCCTGCTCAATTTTATTGAATACAGAAATAAGGTTGTCATTTTTAAATTTGACATTCACCTTAATGTCCTTTACACTCATTGACGATTGAGCCTTTGTGCCTTCCGCTGCAAATAGGAACGTGCAGCAGATCAATTGCGCCACTATGCCATAGAATGAATACATAATCAGCTTCTTAAATAGGAGTAAATGTTTAAATTTCATAATTTTGAAATGTTTTGATGTAATTGATTAATTCGTTGAAACATTTTCCTTCCGGTCATAAATACCCTGTCGCCAAACTCGATATTTAAGATTGGAAAGAAATTTGATCAGCAGTGCTCCTTGAGCATTGCTGTTTTTTTTTAGCTTATTTTCATTTCATACCGTTTAGTTTAAATACTCAATGTTTACTTTCTTATCATTGATGTTATACTCAAAACCAAGAGTATAACCCAATGATTTAAGAACGTTGCTCAGGGAAGCATTTTCGAATTTGGTGGAGATATCGATTGTCTTTTGGGCATCATTGACTACTTCAATTTGAACACCATACCAACGTTCTAGTTTTTCTATAATCATTTTTTGGTTAGCATTTTTGAAATAGATAATTCCATCTTTCCATGCTAACACTTGCTCTAGATCAAATTTTTGTTTCGTTATGTCCTGGGTTGATAAAGTATATGAGGCCCTTTCTCCAGGTTCCAGGTACAATGACTCCATATTCTTACTGGATTTCCCGGAAGACTTAACCTCCACTTTTCCTGTAGCTAAAGAAATTTCGATGTTATCTCTTTCAGGAAAGGCATCGATGTTGAATGAAGTACCAAGAGCAATAGTGGTAACCTCTCCCGTAACTACTCTAAATGGACGTAGTGAATCCTTGGCCACTTCAAAAAATGCTTCTCCTTCAAGTTTTATTACTCGCTCTTTCGAACTGAAGTCTTTTTTATAAGACACTTTACTGTCGGCATTTAGAACGACTTTGGATCCGTCACTCAAAAAGATGGTTGACTTTTGGCCTGTAGGGTTTTGCTTGACCACCATTTCAATACCTGGTCCTGAATTACCTGTATTCAAGCTAACGTATGCAGTCCACCCTAAACCCAGGGCCACGACGAAAATGGCTGCAGCTTTCATCCAAAATGTGAGACGTCTTGTACCTATAGATTTGATGCTATTCTCTTCAGTCTTTAAATCACCGACTTGATTACTAGCATCAATTCGTTTCTTTAGTTTACTGTAGGTCTGCTTTTTTGAGGTATAGACTTCAGGTGTACTGATCCAATACTGACTCATTGCCTGATAGACGGATCTGTTTTGTTCAGACTGAGCAAGCCAATCCCCCAATTCTTTTGAATCTACTTCTGATGCTTCTCCTGATAATTCCAGACAGATTAGTTGGTATATTCGGTCGTCCATTGATTTCCAATTAGATTATTTGGCGGAAGGACAGCAGTTTTTCAAAAATCCCCCAAAGGAATTCTGATATTTCTTAAAAAAAATACTATCCAGAAATCAACGATCTTATAATCAGCTAGTTATGAAATAATATATTTTAAATAAATTCGACAATAAACTGCTACAATTATCTCGAGACTAGAAAAATGAAGATGAATTCAGGCCGAGTTCTTAGAATTTTCTGAGTCAGAAAGGTAGTGATTCAAGGCCGCGCTCATTTTTTTAATGGCTATCGACAATTGATTTTCGATGGTTTTTGGAGCCACATTCAAGACTTCGGCGGCTTGTTTGTAGGACAAGCCATCAAGTCTAATCAATCGAAATACCTCCTGGCACCGCTCTGGCAGTTCTTCAATAGCGGCATCAATGTGCTCTTGCAGTTCAGCTACCAGGTAATTCTGTTCAGGGTTGGCCAAATATCCAACGGTTTGCGTGACATCTACATCCTCAGTATTGGGGATCTTGGCCATTTTCTTGAAATGATTGTATGACCGGTGCTTGGTCGCGACGTATAAATAGGTACTGAGATTTTGAATGGAATTTTGATCTTTTCTTAACTGCCACAATCGAAAAAAAACATCTTCAACAACCTCTTCAGCTATTTCCTTTTTTTTCACAATATTGATTGAGGTCCTAAACAACCAGGCATAGTACAAATCAAAAAGGGTCTCAAATGCCCTTTCATCATCATCCTTGCCTACCCGTTCCCATAAAGCAATGATATGTGCCGTATTGTTTATCAAAATGCAACCCGAATTTATACAAAGGTATCAATAAAGACTAAACAATAGATTGGTCAATAAGTTCGCCCAATTGCTACGACTAGAGTTTGATACACACATTTTGAGTCTCTGTAAAAAATCGCAGGGCTTCGAACCCTCCCTCTCTACCAACCCCGGATTGTTTCATTCCTCCGAAAGGAGTTCTCAGATCGCGAAGCAGCCAGCAATTGACCCATACAATACCACTTTTAATCTGATGTGAAATATTGTGTGCACGTTTCAGGTCTTGGGTCCAAACCATTGCTGCCAGGCCGTACGGCGTAGAATTGGCCATTGTCAGTACCTCTTCTTCGGTATCAAAAGGCATGATGGTAACAACAGGTCCAAATATTTCTTCCTGGTTGGTTCGACACTGGTAGTCGAGACCTTCTATGATCGTGGGTGCAATAAAATAGCCATTCCCACAATCTCCATCTACAACAACCCGATCACCACCGCAGAGCACTTTACCACCTTCTTCCTGAGCCAGTTTGATATAACCAAGCACCTTGTTCATGTGCGCCTCTGATACGACGGCACCCATTTTAGTCTGCTCATCGAGCGGGTCGCCAACCTGCATTTTTTTCACCTTCTCTACGAAGCCATTTTTAAACTTCTCGTAAATAGGGCGTTCTACAAATATTCGGGATCCACACAGGCAAATTTGCCCCTGATTGGCAAATGAAGAGCGAATAGTGGTCTTTAGCATGTCATCAAAATCACAATCGGCGAAAATGATATTTGGATTTTTTCCACCCAATTCGAGAGATAGCTTTTTAAACATAGGTGCGGCCGTAGCCGCCAGTTTCTTTCCTGTCTCAGTGCCGCCGGTAAAAGATATCAGTGGGACATCTTTATGCTCAACAATAGCCTGCCCAGCTTTGTGTCCGTACCCATGAACAATGTTCAATACACCTTTTGGAAGACCGGCCTCCACACACAATTTCGATAAAAGATAAGCTGTCATCGGAGTCACCTCTGTAGGCTTGGCCACAACCGTATTGCCGGCAGCCAAAGCGGGTGCAATTTTCCAACTGAACAGATACAAAGGTAGATTCCAGGGTGAAATACATCCAGCTACACCAACAGCAGATCGCCTGGTGTAGTTAATGGCCGTTCCCTCCATATCATGAGATTCTGCTGCAAAATGCTGAATACCGCTGGCATAAAACCGAAAGTTGGAAGAAGCTCTCGGAATATCTACTGTTCTTGCCAGAGATAGAGGCTTCCCATTGTCTATTGATTCGGCTCTAGCTAAGTCCTCCAGATTCTCATCAATCAGATCAGCAATTTTATTTAAAATATTTGCCCGGGTTTCGATCCCGCAGGAAGACCATGCAGGAAAAGCTTCCTTGGCAGCCTTTATTGCTAACTCAACATCTTCAGCGTCGCTGTCAGGAATTAATGAATAGACAATTCCAAGAGATGGGTTTACGTTCTCGATGTAGGCATGGCCAGTCGGGGCAATCAACTCTCCATTGATGTAATTTTCAATTTTTTGCATTTGGTTGTCTTGGGTTAAAGATAAGGATCAGATACAGCCAGTTCGGCCACCATCTACGGGCAGGCTTACTCCATTGATATAGCCAGCAGCTGGTGAAGCCAAAAAAGCTGCTGCTGCGGCGGTCTCTTCTGCTTTTCCAAATCTACGTGCTGGCGTCTCTTGTTTCATTGCCGCTATGACCTCTTCTTCTGACCTGCCTGTTTTAGCGGCCTTGGCCTTGACTATACCTTCGAGTCTAACGGTATCGGTGAAGCCTGGAAGCACATTGTTAACAGTGATGCCAAACTGCGCCAATTCCAATGACAAGGTCTTTGCCCAGCTGGCTACCGCTCCTCTAACAGTGTTTGACACACCGAGCCCAGGAATCGGCACATAGACGGAGGTAGAAATAATATTTATAATTCGTCCGAAGCCACTTTCTTTCATACCGGGCACCAATGCTTGTGCTAGCAAGTGGTTACACTCCAAATGTGCGGTCATGGTATCCATAAATTTACTGTACGGTTCATCTATAATTTGGCCGCCTGCAGGACCTCCGGTATTGTTGACCAAAATTTCCGGTGAGTTGTTTTCATTTAAATATTCACCTATTTTGCTTTTTAATTCAGCTGGATTACTAAAATCTGCCTGAATATATTGATGAATCTGTTTGTGATCTGTGGAGAGCACGGCATGTACCTCCTGAAGTTTGGACTTATTGCGGGCAACAAGCGTAATGCTTGCTCCCATTTGGGCTAATTCCTGCGCAATAGCCTTTCCAATTCCTTGCGTACTTCCACATACCAAGGCCGTTTTGCCTTCTAAATTTAAATTCATTTTTGTTGTCATTTGAAGCGGTAAATATAGCGATAATGCCCCTTGAGTATTTAATAAATTATACTTTTGTCCAGGAAGCAACAAGTAGTTTTGGATGAATTCACCAGTAAAAATATCAGCTATACATGCCATAATGGGTTTGCTTACTTTTGTGACCTTCCTGCAAACCGGGTGGTATATGGAAATCCATGAGATTGGTAATTTGCCAGATGCTCAACGCATGATTTACCGAGCAGGTCATATTTATTTTTTATTCAGTGGTATGCTCAATCTATCCATTGGGCTTCAATTGAAATTATCTGTTGTCAAATGGAAAAAAAACGTTCAGTACATAGGATCCACATTGCTGCTGTTTGCGCCCATCGCATTGCTGATTGGTTTCTATCATGAAGCAACCCTAGGTGAAATCGATCGCCTGTTTACTGCGTTGGGTGTATTCTCATCATTAGGTGGTACTGCACTTCATTCATTAATATTCTTATTTGGCTTTTTAAATAAAAAAGAAGAATAATACCGATTACACAGTAAGAACACCAGTTATTACAACTTTTACCATTTTGATCACAGGTATCTTACATTTGCACCATGACCATGCGACATTTTCTTTTCTTCATTAGCTTTTTATTTACCACACTCGCCTATGCGCAGGATAAGTATGCGGTAGACGTAACGAGCGAAGATTCGATAGTCAAAGCGATGTACGAATCCATATCAGGTCCGAAAGGACAACGTAGAGATTGGAATCGATTACGATACTTGATGGCTCCGGGCGCCAGATTGATACCCACCCGACCGGCGAGTGAAACGAAGAGAGTACCCTGCTATCTCACGTTGGATGATTTTATAAAACAAGGAGATCAGTGGTTGACCGACCATGGCTTTTTCGAAGAAGAAGTTTCGCGGAGAACAGAAACGTTCGGGTCCATCACTCATGTGTGGAGCACCTATCAATCCAGATGGACGCCTGAAGGTAAGCCATTTGCCAGAGGCATTAATAGCCTTCAATTGATGAATGACGGCGAACGATGGTGGATTATTAATTTGTATTGGGCGGCAGAAACTGAAGACAACTTGCTTCCAAAGAAATACTTGAAATAGTCATTCATTTAGCGATTTCTATTGATTCCAACTCATCTTACTAAGTCCTGCACTTGTTTATTCCAATAGTAATACTTCAACTTTGTATTATACCATTCGAATCAACAAAATATTACTACAGTTGTGTGCAATAGTATTTGTTAGTACCTTCATTTAGCTTTCGGCTAAAGGGATTTCCTTGAGATTTCCATTGCATCATTCTTAGAGAAAAAATTAATTATTAATGTATATCGGGTCTTCATTCCTTATGGGTAGGAAATGAGGTAGTTTATTGAATTTATTATACATTGGTACATAATTTTTAACCCAACCTAATGCACTTAGCACACACACCTTTAAGGTTCAAACAGGCTATTGTTCATCCCGCGAACAGAATTAGTCTCAATAATCAGATTCATTCATTTAACAAAGTAGTATGACTGGAAGCGTAGCACTTGATGTGGTTATTGGATTGGCATTTATGTATTTGCTCTACAGCCTATTCGCCACTATTATTATGGAAATGATTTCCAACTGGATTGGACTTAGAGCAAGCAACTTAAAGCACTCAATCAATAGAATGCTTGTAGACGATGAGTATAGCAGTAAGCATCGTTTGTTGAACAATAAGATTGTCGCTTCTCTCTGGGGTATATGGCTGATCATAACCGATAAGGTTGGTATTGATATAGAATCAGTAAAAAATCGAAAGAAGCTTTTCCTTGATTTTTATAATCAGCCCTCGATTAAATACCTCAGTCACGGAGGACTGTTTAATAAACCCTCTTACCTGACTGCGGCCAACTTTTCGAAAGCACTCCTGGACAGTCTTAAAAAAGATCAGGTAGGTACAACTCCACTCAGCAAAATTCAAAATGGAATCAGTGCTATAGCCGGCAACGAAGAGACCAAGTCTCATATTCAATCGTTGTTAGAAGATGCCAACAATGATTTGGAGAAGTTTAAAGTCCTGATTGAAAACTGGTTTGATGATACTCAGGAAAGAAGTATAGGCTGGTTTAAGCGCTACAACCAAATATGGTTGCTAATTATAGGCTTGGTAATGGCCGTATCGTTCGATGCAAGTACTTTGAAAATGGCCAACAAGCTAGCTACAGACAAAGATGCAAGAGAACAAATGGTCCAACTGGCTTCTTCATATCTTGAAAAAACACCGAATGTATCAGATTCATCGCTACTAAAAATGTCTGATTCGGTCAGACTGGCCTTTTATAAAGAGCAAAAAAAGGAAATACAAGCTGAGATTGACCAGGCCCAAAGTGTTCTGGGTTTTGGTAACACAGAATTTGTGTGGCCCTGGTGCAAATGTTTTTGGACGACACTTTTCACCGATTTTTTGGGTTATTTCATAACAGCACTTGCAATTTCTCTGGGTGCTCCATTTTGGTTCGATCTGCTGAATAAGCTGGTAAAGCTGCGAAGTTCGGTACAGCAACCGGCAAGGACAGCTCAAGGCAGTACAAAAAATACAGGTTCAAACCAGGAGGTTTTAAACAGAGAAGGATGAAGGCAAGAGTAAAAGTGAACCTTAATGAACGTACACAAAAGCCAAGTGTAAATGCACCAAACCCTTCTTACTTTAGGGTAAATGAGGAAATTGAGATAGTTGAAATCGTCAATGGAGACACTATTGACAATAATAAAGTCTGGTATAAACTAAAAAACGGGTCTTATGTTTGGAGCGGTGGAGTCGAAGGTCTTGTAACAATAAAAGATACCAATAACACGAATAGCGACCTAATCTCCTTTGATGACTTTATGAAAGGTTTTTCAGGAGATGGCTCAGACATTGGCATAGCCTATCTCGATTCCGGGGTAAACGAAACACATCCATTTCTAAAAGATAGAATTAAGCACTATGATAGTTTTTTGGCTAACAAGTCAAAGGTAGGGTTTACCTCGCATGGAAATCGAATTGCTGGAATACTTGCATCTGATGATCCCGCAGTAAAAAGAAATAAGTCTGACTTGTACTGTTTTAGAGTAGCTGATAGCAACGATAAAGTCTACAATACAGGTGTGGTAAATGCACTGAATGAAATTGACCTCAATCTGTCTTCGAAAATTGACATAGTCAATATGAGTATCGACATAAAGTCAAGCTTTATCCCAAAGGTACAAGTAGAAATAGACAAGTTGTTTGCAAAACATGTGATCGTAATCGTATCTGCCGGAGAAAACAATTTCAGAAATAATATTTCTTTTTTAAAGAATGTAATTAATGTAGCAACTTTTGACGATTATAAAATTCCAGACATTCTGTCTAAAGGATTGGAATCTACTTACACAGTGGCCTTTCCGAACAGACCAATCTCATCTTATTCGATAGCTGGTAAAGCCTTAGATGCTACTGTCAGTCAGGATAGTGCATACTGTGCTGCGGTGAGCTCATTAGTTGCTAGAAAAATTCAGGACGGAAGTATTCCCAAAGACGCAAATCGATTGCAAAATACAGTTGCTTTCTTAGAAAGTATATCATTTGAAATCAATAACAAAACCAAAATATCCTCATTCAAACCATACAAGCCATGAAAAAAGTTTTTCTGCTAATATTTCTAACCCTCTACTCTATCGCGAGTTTTTGCCAGACTCCATACTATGATGCCCTTGCTATCAAAAGTTTTGGGACGATTAGTGAAGACGGAAAGTTTGAAATAGAATCTACCAACCAAAATGTTGTAGAATTAGGTCGGATTTTTAATAGATATTCTAGCTCAATTGGTGATTCTGAAATCGAGAAGGAAATAGACGCAAAGCTTGTTCAATTTTTTAGAGACAACCCAAATCCATTTATTGAATATAGTTCATCTGTACAAGAAGCATCCTTAGCTACAACTGCTAAATCACTTGCCTCAAGCACCATCGGATCTGTGGGTGGCCTCAATGTCACTAATCTTGCAGACGGTCTGGCCAAATTTCTTGTAGAACGTACCAAGGAAGAATTGAATATTGCCTTTTTTGAAAAATTCAGGAAAGAACTTGGCGAGCAAGACGAACTCAGAGCGATATTTCCTAAGACATATTCTTTACTTCTTGCGATTGGAGAGGATGTTTATAATTTTTCTAGCTACATCAATATGCTAAGAGAAACTTTTCAAGAAGACTTGAAAAATATCATCCCCAATTTAAGAACACTCCTTAAATCTGAGGGGCTCAGGGACTACTTCAAGATCAATCCTACTATAAAAGTGATACTAAACAATGCGCTTTTGATAGCAGAAGAATTGCAAAACGGAAAACATCCCGGTGACGTTATTACATCCCTAAAGGATGAAAATCTCAATGACAAAACCATAAGAAATTTCACCCCCAGCCTACAGTTGCTCGACCTATTTTCTCAATCTCTAAAATCGGAACAGCAGGACAGATATTGGGTATCTTCAGACTCACTTAAACTACTAATTGAAAACAAAGCAGCTTTAAGAATATATCTTGGACTTTTGTACCAGCAGAGCGCCGAGATCAATTTTGAATCGAAAGATGGCAAAACAGAAGAAGGCTTTCGAAAGATTCTAACGAACATCAATACTGCATACGCTGCCAATGAAGAGCCCATAAAAACATATCTAAAAACGCTTATTGCCAATGCGGAACAGGTTGACAGAAATTTAAAAGCTATAATAGAGTTGAATACCAGTGATGACACAAGCTCCGGATATTCAGAGCACTATGAATTTTACAATGCAAGTATTGACCTGATTGAGCATAGTTTAAAGATTCAGTCTATTCCGGCAGTAAAAAGTTTGGCCTATTTTGATGTCGCAGGTTTTACCAAATACTTTGACATAGCTCAGACTGCCGGAGATCTTTATCTGGACGTTAGAGAAAAAAATTACTTCAGTGCCATCATCAATCTAAATGTAATCCTTGAGAAAAGTATTCCCTCCTACGAAGGCGAATTAGTCGAGACAATCAAACAGACTAAAGAGCTAAGCGATAGAATTGCTAGCGTTACTGA
Source organism: Reichenbachiella sp. (assembly GCF_039944555.1). GTDB lineage: Bacteria > Bacteroidota > Bacteroidia > Cytophagales > Cyclobacteriaceae > Reichenbachiella. The sequence continues at coordinate 883,052 of NZ_JBDUYN010000006.1, forward strand.
TGTACAGTCTGCCAAGGATGCTTCTGATGAAATATTTGCTTTTCTAAAACTCCAAGGAGCCCACAGAGGAAAGGAAGCAAAATTTATTGCGTTAGAGAATAGTGTTAATACCCTTGTTGCCGCCTACGACGATCCCAACAGAGAGGCAGTGAAAGAAAGCCTAACTGCGATAAGCACCTTCTTCACAGGCAAAAAAGATGATATTCCTGACGGTTTAACAAAAAAATACAAGGAGATATTACCAAAACTTCTAAAATATGGCAATCTCGCAGCCAGTATTGCCAAAGCTGAGAACTCAGATGAAGTGCAAAAAATTATTGAATCTATAGCACTACCAGCAGGCAGTTCCTCAATTAAGAGAAGGACGAAGAATAATGTATCGTTAAATGCTTATGTTGGCTTATCTCCTGGTGTATCTTATAATACTGTCACGGAAAACCTGGGATTCAATTTTGGTGTTACCGCCCCAATTGGAGTGGCCTTTTCCAAAGGACGAGACGAAACAGATGAAACCACTGGAAAACTGACTAAAAAGTCATCCATATCCTTCTTTATTTCCTTGATTGATTTAGGTGCAGTGACTACGTATAGGTTTGGTGACCCGGACACCGAAGAAATTCCTGAAATAACCTTAGCCAATATTTTCTCTCCAGGCTTTTTTGGCGTAGTAGGCGCCAAAGACAGTCCTTTTTCTTTTGGTCTTGGGGCACAAATTGGTCCTCAGCTGCAAAAGATTGATAATATAGCAACTACCTCAGAAGGAACAAATCTCGCATTTAAGTTCTTTTTTGCAGTAGATATTCCTTTGCTGAATTTTAAAACAGTAGCAAGATGAGACCTTTTCAAAATTTTGGTTTAGCATCCTTTCTATTTTTCCTCTCCTGCGACTGCGACCAGAAGACAGAAACTGCGAGCCTACCCTTACTATACAGGGAAGCCATCGAGGATGCCATAAAAATGGAACCTAGAGAATTTTATGATAGTCTTCGGACACTCAAAGGTGATTCTGTTGTGATGGTTACATGGATTTCCAGTGAGCATCTTCAAGATTATAAAGACAAATGGTCAAGTGGAAAACCTAAAGTGGTCAAAGGATTCGACATGTGGGTCACATCTGTACCCGATTTGAAAAATTTCTGTATTGAGAAGGGCTTTAATGACACGGATAGTGCCAGTACCAGATTAAAACAATTGCTGGGATTGTCCCCATCAAATAATAATCAGTATTTCATAGAGGTAAAGGCAAAGTGGGATCATGTTTACAGGGCCACTCCCAATCCAGATGCTCGTACAGTTGGGACATTTTTACCTGATGATTCGGTTACAGTTACAAAGCCTTATAAAGAAAAGTATACTAATTGGTATAATAAGACACTTGCCGGCTCTTATGAAGGAGAAGAAAAAATGCCCTGGACAAGACTTGGCTATACTTACGATTGGGGAAACCAATACTCAGATATAGGATTGAGTGAATTTGTAATCCCGGGGAAAATGGAATCAGCAAGTTTTGACGTGAAGGTTGTTGGAATCTATTCGACCGAGCAATATTGTGTGTTGACCAAAAAGGATCCAAAATAGTTATTCGCTTTCCAATTTTTTTAGCTTGGCCTTAGGTAATTTACTTCTGATCAGTTGATAAGAGCTATCGATGTGAGCTTTAAGTTCTGAATCAGGAATAAGTTTGAAATCACGAGTGTGTACCCACTTGTACCTACCCAAATATGGAGCAGATTCAAAATGACTACTGGCAATAAGTACTTCAAATTGTTCTTCGGTTGTCTTAAACGACAAGCAATCCTCCCCTGATAAACTCACCACTGCATACATTTTTTCTGCAATGCAAAAACATAAGTCATTCTCCCACTTTACACTTTCGGTAGTCCCTGGCAGGGATTTGCAATAAGTTTGGAGTTCTTCGATATTCATCTTATTCAAAGAGTATCTGACTGTTGTTAAATGCCTCTGAAGGCGCAAAACCAAAAGACTCCTTAAAGGTTTTGCTATAGTGTGCACTATCGGAGAATCCAGCCTGATGCGCTAGTTCTGTCAATGTTTTCGTCTTGTGAACCAAATCAAAAGAGGATATCAAGCGCTTCCATAGCTGCATTCTTCTATAAGAAATCCCGGTATGTTCTTTGAATAAATGCTGAAACCTACTCTCAGACAAGCACATTTCTGCTGCCATTTCTTTTAGGGGAATAAGCTCGCGAGTATGACGATCCAAATATTGCAATGAGGCAAGCACCCGCTTGTCAATATTGTGTTTGGCCAGAAGGCATCTATCTCCAAACTCTGCCATTGAATTAATACAAGCACTCAAAAACGTCTTCTCGTTTATTTCATTTTTCAATAAATCTTTGGCAAACATTCTTAAGTAACCAATCCATTCCTCATCGAATTCTCCAATTGGCTCACTTGTCAGATGCTTTCCTAAGAAATGACCGACGGCACTCGCTGGATTCAAAAGAAAAATGAGTACCGGCTGATCCTTGCTATCCAATCTATGGGAGACCTGAGGCCGAATGATTACTGAATCGGATACATATTTACTTTTCTCGCTTAGCAATTCAAACTTTTCGTATATAGAAATGGTCAGCTGAACGGCATAGTGTTGATGATTGGCATTGTCATTCACTTTACCAAAATAAATACCTGTATCTCCGGCTTTGAAGATTAAATTTTCCTGTTCGATTACTTCCAAAATCAACTTGTTTTAAACTTGACAGCCTCGAATTTATCTACTTTTTCGAACTCTTCGACAAACATGACCCAAACTTGAAATTTTAACCGTTCTCCCGAAGGCCCTTTTACTAACTCCCGATAGGTATATTCGTGTGTAAAATTGAGCTTGGCCGGAATACGCTGACTGACCATGTTCCTGGTGTCAATGTAAAGGAGTACCTTCTCAATTCTCATATGCTCGAAGGAAAGTTTGGTCAAAGCGTAAGTCACTTCTGTGGCATACCCCTTACCGGATTGAAGATGATCTATCCAATACCCAATTTCAGTCGTTCCTTTACCTCGTCTTCCAAACAAATTAGTACTTCCTACGAATTCCCCCGATGATTTCTCAAATGCGCCATAACTATACTCTTTGTTGGAATAAAAATCACCTATCCAGCTCCGAATTCGATCGCGTTTGTTCTCCAGGGGTTCTGGCTCATTCTTTGCCCAGGGGATCCAGGGCATCATAATCTCCAGGTTATCATCTAGCCGTTCCTTTAGTACTTCTGCATCTTCTGTCTGAAATGGCCTCAAAATAAGGTTCGGCGTTTCTATATAAGTAATGATATTCTTCATAAAAGGGTAGTGTAATTTCGGATCAGCAAGTAAAGAAAAATCCGATTAAGATGGGTAGGCAATATCAATAATTTCAGCTAAAGAAGTCATCCTCAAAGCTTTACACTGGGGTCATCATTTGGTAATACGTTTTCCTTTATCAAGGATGGCTTTTCGCCGTTATTTGATGCGATACATATTTATTAACACAGCTATGGAAAGGAAAAAGAAAAACCCTCATGTCACGACTTTGCTCTTCAAAGAGCAGGTTTCTAAAAAGTCAAAACTCAAACTCTACCCTTCAAAAATTACTCCATATGTACTTATAGATCCTGAAAAAGAGCTATTTCTTATAAAAGGGAAATCTAGCCCTGAGAATACTATAAAGTTCTACAACTTGGTTTTCACCGGTCTAAAAAATTATGCCTTTACAGGAATGGACAAGTTATCCGCTCACATCTGTTTGACCTATTTCAACAGTAGCACAGCTAAATGTCTATTCGATTTAATGAAAATACTCCAAAGCATTAAGGCCTACGGCTTGCAGGTGAGCATTAGCTGGTACTATGAAGATGACGATGAAGACATGCTGGAAGCTGGCCAAGATTATGAAACTGTTAGCCATATCCCATTCAATTTTGTAGAACTGGAGATGGTTGGTAGATAATTATCGAAAGTTTACCGATGGTGGTCGATGATAACATGAATATGATCGATTCTCATTCATATATTCCAAATTTAACTTTAAATTGTCCTACAAATAATAAACCTTATTTCTCATGAACAATTTAAAATCGCTGGTTATCACCACCTTGATGATCAGTACTATCCTCGTTGGGTGCAACGAGGATGAACCAGAAATTAAAATTACCAGCTTTTCCTTCGACACTGCTTCAGTGGAAGTAATAGAAGGTACTACTGTCGACCTTAATGATCATCTCACCATAGAGGGTGAAGATGCCAGTAAGGCAGAAGTAATTTTTTCATCAAACAATGAAGAAGTCGTATCTGTAGATGGGGTCATTCTCAGTGCTGTTAGCCTTGGTGAAGCGGTGATTACAGCTACGGAAACCAATACGGATATGTCTGCAACAATAGATGTAACTGTAATAGCTAATGCCGTAACTGGCGTATCGCTAGATAAAGAATCCCTTAACTTAAAAATAGGAGATACTGAACAACTTACAGCAACACCTACTCCTGAAAACGCTACCAACAAGGAATTGTCCTGGTCCGTTGAATTTCCTGCAGGCGGCAAAAGTGAAGAAACGGTGCCTACAGATATTGCTACTGTAAGTGATGCCGGACTTGTGACTGCCATTTCTCCCGGAGAGGTAATAGTAGTTGTAACAACAAAAGATGGTGGATTTACGGCCAGTACTAACGTGGCAATAACCGGAATTTCCGTTACGGGTATTTCCTTAGATGCTGAAACTGCCGATCTTGAAATAGGAGGCAACATACAACTGACTGCCACCATAGCACCCTCCGATGCCACCGAACAAGGTATAACCTGGTCTGTGAGTTTTCCTTCTTCAAGCAAAGTCAATGAAGTAACGCCAACGGATATTGCTACCGTAAGTGATGCCGGACTCGTGACGGCAGTTTCCATAGGGACGGCAGTAGTTACTGCTACTACCAAAGACGGAGCTTTCACGGCAAGCACAACTGTAACAGTATCAGGCATTTCAGTGACAGGCATTTCCCTGGACAGTGAGACCGCTGAGCTTAAAGTTGGCAGTAGCGTGCAACTGATGGCAACTATAGCACCCGCTAATGCGACCGAACAAGGTGTAACCTGGTCCGTTGATTTTCCTTCTTTGGGCAAAATCAATGAAGCAGTGCCGACAGATGTTGCTACTGTGAGTGAATCAGGATTGGTAACTGCTATTTCAGCTGGAACCGTAGTAGTAACCGCTACCTCCAATGAAGGGTCATTCACCGCCAGTGCAACTATTTCTGTTACTAATATTGCAGTAACCAGCGTTGCTGTAAGCCCTGATCCGATAGAAGTCAATGTGAATGAGTCCGTGCAATTGACAGCCACCATTGTTCCTGAAAATGCGACGGTAAAAGCCGTGACTTGGAATGTAGCTTTAGTCCAAGCTGCGGGACGCACGTCTGTTGCAGCTCCCTCAGTAGACACCTATCTTGAGATTACCCAGGATGGGTTGTTAAAAGCCAAGCAAAGATGCGACGGTTGTACATTTACAGCTACGGCTACCGCCACTGACAATCAGGTGGCAGGAGTAGTTGACGTAGCCATTAAGTATATACCTGTAACAAGCATTAAATTGAGCCCTTCCAGTCTTTTCTCCATTCATAAAGGTCTAACATATCAGATGCAATACACGATAGAGCCTTCCAATGCCACAGATCCCACCCTGTCATGGAAAATAGTCCATAGCGGTGGTGCTGATTTGTGCGGTCAATCTTCAATCGATTATGACTCTTATGCAACAGTTGATGCCAATGGACTTATCTCAGCGATTAATCCTTATTTTGATGATTGTGATTACAATTTAGTAGTGGAGGCCTCTTCTTCAGATTTGAGCTCACCGGTTGGTGTTGAGTTTGACGTAACAGTTCCAGTCACCAGTTTAACCATCAATACAGCCGCTGGCGGGCCAGTCACTGGTTCAATTGACATGCCCGACTGCTCTAGTTACCAATTAGGTGTTACCGTTAGTCCTGGCAATGCCTCTGATAAAACGGTAACCTGGAGTTCGGACAATACCGACATTCTAACTGTTGATTCGACTGGAAAACTTAGCTTGAACTACTCATCAATAACGGTACCGACCAATGCAACAGTTAAAGTAACGGTCAAGGCGAACGATGGATCTGGGGTATCTGATGTAGTTGATGTAGTAGTTACCTATAACGGGTGCTAGTTTGAATCCGGAAATAGAATATTCACTTCAACAACAATAAAAAAAGACCTGGTGCGGCCAGGTCTTTTTTAATACCAACTGATACATTAAATTTTCAGTATGAATCCGAAAATTATCGCCTTTGATGCTGACGACACACTTTGGCACAACGAGTCCTATTTTCGGGAAACCGAAAAGAAATTTTATGCACTGCTAGAAGGATATTTACCTGAGCATTCGCTCTCTAAAGAACTCTTTCGAATTGAGATGCAAAATTTAGAGCTATACGGTTATGGGATCAAGGCTTTTACTCTTTCAATGATCGAAAGTGCCATGCAAATATCCAATAACACCATCAGTTTAGAAGATATCCAAAAGATTATCAGCTACGGTAAAGAGTTGCTTCAGATGCCTGTTGAGCTCATCGACGATGCCGAGTCCGTGCTCAAAGTACTTTATGGGAAATATCGGCTGGTTTTGGCGACAAAAGGAGATTTGCTAGATCAGCACAGAAAATTGACGAAATCAGGTCTTGGAAAGTATTTTCACCACATTGAAATTATGTCAGAAAAGAAGGAGGAAAATTATGAACACCTGCTCAAGCGACTGGACATCGCAGCCGAAGAGTTCGTGATGATCGGCAACTCATTGAAATCAGATGTACTTCCCGTATTAGAAATGGGTGGCACTGCCTTTCATGTCCCCTATCATGTCACCTGGGCACATGAGCACGTTGATCGTAAAATCGAACACAATAACTTTCACTCTCTGGAAAAAATCACGGACTTGCTTGTGCATTTTTCCTAATGTCTTAGGAATCTTTAATCAACACTAATCAAACCCAGTCTGTCATCAACCGACAGCAGAAGACATTCCATCGAATTAAATTAGATAATTGCAAAATAATCCTTAAATTGTTCAATGAAGCAATCCACCATTTCTCATGAAGAAGCTAAACTCAACCCTAATGAGTGCGCTGATTATTTTTTCACTTTTAACCAGCTGCACAGAAGACGAACCACAAATTAAAATCACAAGTTTTTCTTTCAATACTGCCTCGGTTGAGGTTGTTGAAGGAACCTCTGTCAACTTAAACGACCATCTCACCATTGAGGGTGAGGACGCCGGCAAGGCAGAAGTCGTTTTTTCCTCAAGCAATGAAGAAATAGTCACTGTTGATGGGTTAACGCTCAGTGCAATAGGTGTAGGTGAAGCGGTAATTACGGCAACAGAGACCAACACGGATCAATCAGCCACCATTGAGGTAACAGTAATTGCAGCCAATGTGGCTGTTACTGGAGTATCTCTGGATCAGGAATCTATTGAACTGGTCATTGGCGGCACGCAACAGTTGACAGCCACCATTGCACCTGAAAACGCCTCAGAAAAAGGATTGATATGGTCAGTAGAATTTCCTTCAACAGGTAAAAAAAATGAAGATGACCCTACCTTAATTGCGACCGTCAGTGAAGAAGGATTGGTGACTGCCATATCACCTGGCGAAGTAAATGTAGTGGTAAAAACCAAAGATGGTGATTTCACTGCGAGTACGAATGTAGTGGTCTCAGGTATTCCTGTTACAGGGGTAACTTTAGATAGTGAAACCGCCGACCTCAAGGTAGGAGGTACACTTCAGTTGGTGGCCACGATTGTCCCCGAGAGTGCTACCGAAAAAGGACTCAGCTGGTCAGTAGACTTTCCTTCGGAGAGCAAAATCGGTGAAGTTGCACCTACGGATATTGCCACGGTCAGCGAAACAGGCTTAGTTACAGCTATCTCAGCTGGTAATATAGTGGTAACCGCAACCACTACTGATGGCAACCATACGGCAAGTGTTCATATCACTATAACTAATGTGGCTGTTACCAGCATCACCCTGGACCAATCAAATGTTTCAGTCAATATTGGAGAAACCATACAAATGTCGGCAACAATTGCTCCTGAAAACGCCACTAACAAAAACATTACCTGGGCCATGGGATTGGTTCCAGTCGACCCTTTTGGTCAGGCGAGAACTGAAATAAGTGCGCCGGTCGCTACCAATTACGCTACAATTGACGAAAATGGGCTTATTACAGGCGTAAGCGAATGTACATCCTGTGGCTTGATAGTTACAGCTACCAGTGAGGACGGATCTATCGAAGCTTTTACCAGTGTCAAGGTCCTTTACGTGCCTGTAACTAGTATCACGCTGGCCCCATCATCATTTACGGTAAACGCGGGAGAAACACAGCAAATGACACCTACCATTTTACCTGTCAATGCCAGCAATAAAAATATCTCCTGGACTATTGAAACTTCAAGTGCCAATTGCAGAACAGCAATATCCGCTCCGACTTATGCTACAGTAGACGAAAATGGGCTAGTCACTGGCCAAATCGACCCTGGATGTTATGATCTTACGGTGGTCGCTACCTCGGCCGACGGACCGACAGGTTCTACTGATTTTGATGTTGTGCAATTGGTTACTGGACTAACTATCAATACAGCGGCAGGTGGGCCAGTCACTGGGGACCTGCAGTTAAACTATTGCCTGAGTGGGACTTACCAATTGGGAATTACCGTTAGTCCTGGAAATGCGAGTAATGATACGGTAAGCTGGAGCGTAGAAGACGATAGTGTCGTCACTATCGATGGCACGGGGAAACTCACCTATAATACTGCACTGCCTGATGGAACTTACACAACACAAATAATGGCTGCGGCTAATGATGGCTCCGGTATTGCTACCACAATTACTGTGGTATTAACTAAAGACTGTGCAGGCTAACTTCTTGCAATGAAAAAAGTAACCTCTTGATGATTTGAGAAAGTAACAGAGCCACCTGCCTCTTCCTATTGAAACATCGAATTGGTCGCATAATACAGTAACAGACTTTCGAACTCAATACTATAATTAGTGATAGAAAAACATTAAATTGTACAAAACAATCCACCATTTCTCATGAAGAAGCTAAACTCAATCCTATTGAGTGCTCTGATTATTTTTTCACTTTTAACCAGCTGCACAGAAGACGAACCACAAATCAAAATCACGAGCTTTTCTTTCGATGCTGCCTCAGTTGAGGTTATTGAAGGTACCTCTGTCAATCTAAATGATCATCTCACCATTGAAGGTGAGGATGCTAGTAAGGCCGAAGTTTCATTTACATCAGATAACGAAGAAGTTGTAACTGTAGACGGAGTCACTCTCACGGCTGTTGGCGTTGGAAATGCAACGATAGAAGCCACTGAAACGAACACCAATAAGTCAGCAACCATCGCCGTGACCGTGATAGCGGCTAACATAGCAGTTACCGGAGTGTCATTAAATGAAGAATCCGTGGCGCTACAAATAGGTCAAACCTTTCAGTTGGCCGCAACCATTGCGCCAGAAGATGCCACGGAAAAAGAACTGATCTGGTCTGTTGAATTCCCGTCTGAAGGTAAAAGTAATGAAACAGTACCTTCAGATATTGCTACTGTCAGTGAAGAAGGGCTAGTGACCGCTGTGTCACCAGGAGAAGTAAACGTAGTGGTAAAAACCAAAGACGGTGATTTCACCGCAAGTACGAGTGTAGTGATTTCCGGGATTCCAGTTACTGGTGTTACACTGAACCAAAACGAAGCCAACCTCGAAGTGGGTGAAACAGTCCAACTTACTGCCACGATCGCTCCCGAGAATGCGACCGAAAAAGGGGTAACCTGGTCTGTGGCATTTCCTTCTGCCTCCAAAAACAACGAAGTTGCCCCTACAGATATAGCTACTGTTACCGAAACCGGACTAGTTACAGCTGTCTCAGCTGGTAGTGTTGTGGTAACCGTAACCACTACCGACGGTGAATTCACAGCTAGTGCTAGTATTTCCATAACCAATGTGGCGGTAACTGGTGTTGCTATTGGTACGGGGACAGGGGTAATTGAGATCAACGGAACTGAAACCATCCAATTGAATGCAACCATTACTCCGTCAAATGCCTTTAATCAGGCGGTATCGTGGTCAGTGGAATTTACAAATGTCGGCGACAATATGAGAACCAATTTCACGCTCCTTCCTGAAGACTTTGCCACAGTGGATCAGAATGGTGCAGTCACAGGCGGAAATCCATGCAACGCCTGTGTAAAAGTCGTTGCCACTGTGGTAGATGGGGACAATACTTTTACGGCATCCGCAGATATCAATATTATTAAGGTGTTGGTAACTAGTATTACCTTGGACCCTGCCTCCTTTACTATAGACCCTGATGGAACACAACAAATTACTGCAACAATTTTACCAGTAAATGCCAGTCCTAATGAGAAAAAACTTTACTGGAATGTTGCTCACGTAAATAATTTATGTGATGTACCTCCCGTATCAAATTATGCCTCAGTCGACCAAGACGGTTTGGTCACGGGCATAGCTGCGTATAGTGCCTGCGGTGGAATCAATGTCACAGCCACATCGGAGAATGGAGAAGGAAGTGTTGTAGGAACGGCCAATTTTTCGGTTAACTCAATATTAGCCACCGGAATTGAAATTTATATTGACGGGCAAACCATCACCGACAAAAAAATCAATCTTTTGAATGGAAGTAGCGTGACCTTATTAGTAAACTTTACTCCGACGACTACAAGTAATAAAACACTAACCTGGACTGTTACTGACACAAATGGAAACGCCACCATGTACCCTGCGGTATCAGTTGACGGAGGTGTAGTAACAACTTTGTTGAACGACGAGAGTAGAGTGACAGTCACCAACGAAGCATCAGGACAAACGGATTATATAGACATCAATGTTGTCGTGTTGTAAATCAAATATCAAAAAAACAAATGTGATCTGCTTGTATCTAAATTATTATTAAGTCACATATGCATCATCTATCTTCGCTATCTACTTAGATCAGATGCCGAAGAAAGACATTCAGGAAGAGCTTAAGAACTTATTAATCCTTCTCAAAAAAGAGAAAGATGCCGACCTCCAACAATACCGCCAAAAAATGGCCGGAACCTCATTAAAAGAGCGCAGAAAAAAAGGTGTTTGTTGGTATCCTATCAACCTAGAAAAAACAAAATATGACGCTGGTGAAAGACTGATAGTTAAAATTTCAAGGCCTCCGGAGCATACAGATGCTCATTTATTCCAATCAGGTAAATTGATTAGCCTGTTTTCCAACAGCGCCGGGCTTGGAGATCATGAGGATGCAGTAAATGGAGTGGTAAATTCCGTCACTAAATCGAATATGTACATTACCATGAATGTTGACAATCTACCAGATTGGCTGCATCATGGACAGCTAGGCGTTCAATTGCTGTTCGATGAAAATGCCTACAGGGAAATGGAGAAGACCCTGACTTCATTGCTCAATACCAAAGAAGATCGAATCAAAGCATTCAAAGAAATCCTGTTGGGAGACAAATCTGCTCAGTTCTCCAATCATGAAACCATTCGCGACCTCGGGATGAACAACAGTCAGAATGCTGCGCTGCACCAAATACACAATGCACAAAATTTAGCCATCATTCATGGGCCTCCAGGAACAGGCAAAACCACCACCGTGGTACAGGCCATTCTGGAAACGTTAAAATCAGAAGAGCAAATATTGGTTTGCGCCCCAAGTAATGCGGCCGTTGACTTATTAGCTGAAAAACTCGGAGAGCAGAAAGTGGAAGTACTAAGAATAGGACATCCAGCCCGGGTAACTGAAGAAATTCTCAGCAAAACGCTCGATGCAAAAATTGCCAACCATAAAGATTACAAAGACTTAAAAGCCTTGCGCAAACAAGCTGATGAATACTTTGCTATGGCCGGCAAATTCAAGCGCAGTTTCGGTCACGCTGAAAAAAAACAGCGAAAGGCGCTAAAGGATGAGGCTCGGGCCCTGAAGGTTCAGGCCGAACATCTCTCCTACTACATCGTGAATGACATCATTGGCAAATCCCAGGTTATAGCTTGTACACTGGTTGGCGCCAATAACCAGATGCTAAAAGGGATGACCTTCGAGACTGTATTCATCGATGAAGCTGCTCAAGCCTTAGAACCAGCTTCCTGGATTCCGATATTGAAATCCAATCGGGTCATTTTTGCAGGTGATCATTGCCAGCTACCGCCTACGATCAAATCTTTCGAAGCGGCAAAGGCCGGACTGGAAGTCACCCTATTTGAAAAAGCAATCCAACGCAATCAGGCGGATACCATGCTGCGGGAGCAATACCGGATGCATGAGCAAATCATGAATTTCAGCAGTCGAGCCTTCTACAAAGATCAATTGCTTGCTAATGAAACGGTGAAAAATTGGAAAGTATTCAGCGAAGACCAAACCGTTGAGTTCATTGATACCGCCGGCTGTGGTTATTTCGAGGAAGTGGATTCGGAAACCAGAAGTTCATTCAATACCGAAGAAGCAGATCTACTTTTTAAACATCTGAAAAACTATCTCTTGAGCTTAGCAACCATGGAAAAGTCTGATGAACTAGGCAGTGCAGGCATCATTTCTCCTTACAAAGCACAGGTCATTGCGATGCAGGAGCAATTGGCATCTATGGAATTTGACGAGCCAACTGCCAATAAAATTGCGGTGAATACCATAGACTCTTTTCAAGGCCAGGAACGCGATATCATCTACATTAGTCTGGTACGATCTAATGAAAATGGCGAAATTGGTTTCCTTTCTGATACACGTCGCATGAATGTGGCTCTCACTCGTGCCAGAAAGAAGCTCGTAGTGATCGGTGACAGTGCAACCATTGCTCAACATCCGTTTTACGAAGGTTTTTTAGACTACATCAACGAAATCGACGCTTATCACAGTGCTTTTGAGTGGATGGGGTAGACTTCTTTGTTATTCTTTTTTACAGTCTGAACTGCTCATGCTTTTTAGGCGTCTTTGCGAGCGAAGTGAGGCAACCTCAACCTTCTAAATGACACCCAACAGTTTGATTTCATGTCCTTGCTTGAGACTGCTTCGTCATACCTCCTCGCAGTGATGGCAATATCTTCGAATCCGTCTTTGCCGGTTGTACAAAGAATTCTCATTATTCACTATTCTAAATAAGTTTTTTTCTCTTAGCAAAGCGATTAAATTTGCGCTAGTTTTTTGAGGCTGACGGGCCAGCCGAGTTATTATCCACAAAGCAAAAATTATGGCAAATAAATATGATCTTATAGTGATCGGTAGCGGACCAGGAGGTTATGTCGCGGCGATCAGAGCATCTCAATTAGGAAAAAAAGTAGCAGTAGTAGAAAAGGCCGAAATCGGTGGTATTTGCCTCAACTGGGGATGTATCCCTACCAAAGCCCTACTCAAAAGTGCTCAAGTATTTGATTACTTGTCACACGCCCAAGATTATGGTATTACTGTAAAGGACGCAAAAGCTGATTTTAGTGGTATGGTGAAAAGAAGTCGAGGTGTGGCAGATGGTATGAGCAAAGGCATCCAGTTCCTTTTCAAGAAGAATAAGATCGATCAATTACTTGGATTCGGTAAGTTGGCTGCCAACAAAACTGTTGTAGTTACTGACGACAATGGTAAATCTGAAAACTATACAGCCGACAATATCATTGTAGCGACTGGCGGACGATCAAGAGAACTGCCAAATCTGCCTATAGACGGCAAAAAAATCATTGGCTATCGCGAAGCCATGAACTTACCTAAGCAGCCAAAGAAAATGGTAATTGTAGGTTCCGGAGCCATTGGAGTCGAGTTCGCTTACTTCTACCACTCGATCGGTACTGAGGTTACTATAGTAGAATACTTACCCAATGTCGTACCGGTAGAAGACGAAGACATTTCTAAGCAACTGGCCAGATCATTCAAGAAATCAGGTATGAAAATCATGACTGGTTCTGAGGTAACTGCAGTTGACACCAAAGGCAAAACTTGCAAGGTGACTGTGAAGACCAAGAAAGGCGAAGAGCAAATCGATTGTGATGTTGTACTCTCAGCGGTAGGTGTTTCCTCCAACATCGAAGGCATTGGCCTGGAAGATGTAGGTGTAATGACCGACAAAGGAAAAATATTGGTTGATGACTACTACAAAACTAACATCCCAGGTATTTATGCCATTGGTGATATTGTTCATGGGCCTGCACTCGCTCATGTGGCTTCAGCTGAGGCTATCATTTGTGCTGAAAAAATCTGTGGAGAGTCTCCTGAGCCTCTAGATTATGGCAACATCCCCGGTTGTACTTACTGCTCTCCTGAGATTGCTTCTGTAGGGATGACAGAAAAAGCAGCCAAAGAGGCTGGATTTGAAATCAAAGTAGGCAAATTTCCATTCTCGGCTTCCGGAAAGGCCCAAGCTGGTGGAAATTCAGAAGGTTTTGTAAAAGTGATCTTCGATGCCAAGTACGGTGAGTGGCTAGGTTGTCACCTTATCGGTGCTAACGTAACTGAAATGATCGCTGAAGCTGTAGTCGCACGTAAACTGGAAACTACAGGACACGAAATCATGAAGGCGGTTCACCCTCACCCTACCATGTCTGAGGCCATCAAAGATGCAGTGGAAGATGCGTATGGAGAAGCAGTTCACCTATAACTGGTAGAAAAATTTAGATTAGAAAAAGCTCAGTTTTCGCTGAGCTTTTTTTGTGCCTTTCCGTAAACACTCTCTTATGCTTAAAAATACTCCATTCTCAAATTGGCCTTTCCACCCCGGTAAACTTCCTTTTTTCTATGGGTGGCCCATTATTGTGCTAGGTACGATGGGAATATCAATGAGTATTCCGGGGCAGACCATGGGTGTATCCACCTTCACAGACAGCCTGATTGAGGCACTTGGGATGAGTAGAAGTGAGTTGGGATTCGCTTATATGTGTGGCACCGTTACCAGTGCATCATTTCTGACCTGGGTAGGCATCAAATACGATCAGCATGGCGTTAGACCTATCGCCATTCTTGCCTCAATCGGCATGGCCATCACCCTGGTATTTTTAAGCCAAACTGACGTTCTTCAAAGCTACTTGCCAAGGTTTTTGGAAGGCCGAATCGGTAATTTTTTTATTATGTACATCGGTTTTGCCGCACTTAGATTTACCGGTCAAGGTGCTCTGACCATGGTATCGCGAAACATGATGATGAAGTGGTTCGAAAAGCGAAGAGGTTTTGCCATGGGATTTTCAAACGTAGTTACTTCGCTCACTTTTTCGTCTGCCCCGGTCTTTTTCGAAATGCTAATTTTGGATTACGGTTGGAAAGACGCCTGGGTCATTTTATCCATCATTGCTGGCTTAGGTTTTCCTCTGATCATTTTAATTTTCTTTAGAGATGACCCTGAAAAAAGCGGCCTGAAGCCGGATGGCAATTTCAAAGAAAAGAAAACAAGAACCAACAGATTTCCAGTAGTCAAGCAGTACGACCTAAAAGAAACCATGAAAAGTTTTCCTTTTTGGGTATTTGCAATGATGCTCGCCATGCAGGCCTTTTATTGGACCGGATTTACCTTCAATATCGTATCTATATTCGAAACCAGTGGTTATTTGAGAAGTACGGCCATCTCCATTTTTTTACCCTCTTCTGTTATAGCCGTTATTGTGACGCTATCGGTAAGTAGTTTGAGTGATTATATCAAATTAAAATATTTGCTTTATGTCATGGGTATAGGGTCGATGATCGCTATCATAGGTCTGAATTTTTTAGATCAATGGAGTTGGATGATTTATGTGCTAATTACAGGAAATGGCATCATGTTAGGGTTGTATGGTGTGATGCTGTCTGTGGTGTGGCCAAGGTTTTATGGTATCCTGCACCTGGGAGCGATCTCTGGTCGGGCGATCACTTTTGTTGTATTAGGCAGTTCGGTTGGCCCCTTTGCCTTTAGTGAATCTCTGGCCCTTACCAATTCCTATGATCTGGCAGGTTGGTTTTGTTTTGTTATTTTTCTACTTCTCACGGTTGGAGGATACTGGGCTAATAACCCTCAAGAGAAGTTTAGGCAGACAGCATCTTAACCTTTTTATACTGCCTTAACCCTACCTCTACATTCCAGCCATTATACTGGCTAATTTCCCGAAATAGCAAGACTAATCTCCCAGATCAATTCTGACTCTGGCATAAGGTCATAAAGCGGGCTATATTAATGTTCGGATAAACCTTAATAAAAAAGCTTTGAATTCTCACGAACAGTCCACAACTTCAAGATTGCATGTCATCGACGCCCTCCGTGGTTTTGCCATTGTATCCATTATGCTATTGCACAACATCGAACACTTCGATGTCTACTTTACCGCACCCGGATTATCTGACTGGATGTATACCTTGGATGGATATATTTGGGATACCTTGTTCTTTCTCTTCGGTGGGAAATCCTATGCCATGTTTGCTTTGTTATTCGGGTTAACCTTTTTTATTCAATCAAACAATCAGGCCAAACGGGGCAAAAATTTCAATCCAATATTTGCCTGGAGATTGGTTCTTCTTTTTGGATTTGGCCTGGTCAACTCCGCTTTCTTTCAGGGTGATATTTTGACTATTTATGCCGCTCTTGGATTTTTGCTGATTCCGGCCTCTTATCTCGGTAATAGAATGATCTTGACCCTGGCTATATTTCTTTTTCTACAGCCCATGGAATGGCTAAACCTATCGCAAATCGTTCAGAATCCGCCTGCAGCGATAGCAGACCCTGTGTCATGGACTTATTTTGGAAAAATGAGCGAGTACATCAGTGGAGACTCGATGGTGGCTACATGGATTGGCAACCTCACAAATGGCAAAAAAGCGGTTTTGTTGTGGAACTGGGAAAATGGAAGGTTTTTCCACATTGCGTCATTGTTTTTATTCGGTATGGTCTTAGGTAGAAAAGGACTTTTTGAATGGAACGAGAAGAACAATACTTTCTGGAATCGAACACTAGTTGTATCACTCACAATCTTTATTCCCTTGTATTTAGTCAAAAATAATCTAGATGAATTGATCACGAATGACGCCATCCGACGATCTTTTGGTACGATCGAAACATCGTGGTCGAACCTTAGCTTTATGTTTGTTTTGGTATCAGGATTCGTATTACTCTTTCACTCAAAAACTGGACAAAAAATACTAAGCCTTTTTTCACCTATAGGTAAAATGAGTCTTTCGAACTATGTCTTTCAGTCGATTATTGGTTCTAGCCTCTATTATGGCTATGGATTGGGTTGGTACCAGTACACCGGAGCTACATATGGCCTGTTAATAGGCATTCTGCTTTCAATATTAATGGGATATGGATGTACCTGGTGGAGTAATAGATACAAACATGGTCCACTGGAAGGCATTTGGCATAAGCTGACCTGGATTTGGTCTCATTGAGGCCTTAAAAATGGCTGTTTCAAACCTCCTCGTCGTAACACTCCATTATTATCATTGAATACCTACTCCGTCCTCAAGACTTCCAAGCTTATTTTTTTCCATCGCGAATTATTTTATTCACTTTTGTAAGTATTATAGAGATATTTTTACGACTTGAGCATAAATCATAAGAATAAGAAAGGTTTTCCCCTATTTAAAGTTGCTTCAGCTCCAGGGCCAACTCTTCTTCTAATTGCATTTTGTCTACATGGGTTGGCGGGGCCACTCTATTGTCGCAATCAGGAATTGAGCAACGTTCGCAGGTATTATGGACTGTTTTCTTTCTCAGTCCTGGGTCTTTAATAAAATTGAAAGTTCCCTTTAGTCCATCCGTCATCAGTAGTCCTAGCGTGATACTACTTGCCCCGTCCCCTTTGTAATTGTCAGGTTCGGCTATTGAGATACAGAAGTAGGCGCTATCCGTTTGCCAAAAGTCGGACATTTGAGCATCAATGATGTGATCAGCCTTTTTGCTCCGAATGTTCTTGATAGAGCTGATCGACACCCATCGATGGCATAGATGGTCACTCATTTCTGAACGATAAGGCTTATGCAGTTGAGACAAATGCAGCTCCTTGGTAATGTCATATTTGATCAGATCATTGGTGCTTTTCAGGCGGATAAAAAACAGATCTTTGATATTGAAATAATGTGGTAAAATGTTAGTGAACCGCTGCAAGAGTGTTTCAGGTGTGACCTGATACTTCTGAAGCAAGTTCCCAATCAGACTAGGTTTCCAGGTAGTGGATCGTGCGATCAACTCCACGTCTTTAACCATCTCAGCTGCATCCATCAGTAGAGCTGCCGCAAAGTAGGACGCCTTAAAATTGCTCAACAACTTCTCAAATGAGGCCTCCTTGTTAAGCTGTGTTTCGTAAGAGCGTTCCCCCAGCTCAAGATATTGAAAACCAATTTCCTTGGCCAGGATAAAATTCTCCTGCCCATCTGACAACCCTTGATTGATATACAGCACCTTCTTTTCCGCCTGATAATAAGACCGGAATGCACCGAGTTTCTTGTTTTTACTTAGCCCTGTACGATCTATAGTAATGTCGTATTGCCGCCGTAGCATATCAGCAAGCCGATCATAGCCGTAAGGGACTTTGTTCTTCAGCTTCATTTCCTTTTTGAATGACTGTACAGCCTCCTCCAGGTCAGGGAAATAGTTGTCGTGCATATCCTGATATGAGCGAAGCGCGATACGATAGAAATGCTCCTTCTCTATCTGATAGCTTCGCACCATTTTCAATATGGTACTGATAAAGGCACTGATCCGATCAGGTGAGTTACTGAAGACATCGATCAGCTTGTCAGGGCTTATCCCAAATTCATCCAAAGGAAAGAATTTGAAGAAGCCTGAATTCAACAATTCAATCACAGGCCGAAGTTTTTTATCCGCCCGTGTACTGACCAGCTCATCATAATCCAGTTTAAATGCCTGAGCCAAGACACTAATTTTATCCGGTTTCGGATATTTCTTTCCTTTTTCTATGTCATTCAAATAAGAAACCGACATGCCTGTGGACTTAGCCAATTCTTGATAGGAAATTCCTTGCTGCAAGCGTAAATGCTTGATTTTGAAGCCTAGGATAAGTTTTACAATGTCGTTATCGCTGATCATTCGCCTTTTGTATGCTTTAAGTAAGCTAAAATAGATCAAAAAAAGGAAATAAATTAATTAGCGGAATTTCCGCTTTTAGAATAATTTTATATATTTGAAGAAAAATACGCAACCTATGTCACAACTCTATATCAATCCTGACAGGCTTCTCGCCTTCCCCGACATCTACACAGATGAGGTATTAGGAGCCCTGGAAGCCTTGGCTCCCTTCAATGAAAAGCAGAAAGCACTGATGGAAGAAAGAAACCAGCGCCGAGCAAAGCGAATAGCCAACAAGGAACTTCCAAAATTTTTATCAGATAACGACCGAATTGGATCTGAGCAGCTTCTTGTTTCCGACATCCGATCTGGCAATTTTGAATGCAGCACGATACCTGATGATCTACAAAAGCAATGGATACAAGGCACCGGCCCGGCAGCCAAGCCCAATGCAACATTAGAATCAAGCATTAGAAATGTAGCCTATGCACTGCTATCCGGTGCCGATGGGTGGATGTTCGATGGTGAGGATGCCTTGGGCCAGATCAACACCATGTCTCTTGACAATCAGCGCAATCTGAAGCTGGCCATTCGCCGGAACCCACGATTTTTAAATGTAGCTAAAAATGTATCTCAGGAAATGAACACCTGGGCCCAAGACTTCTTGGGACACGCCATTATCCACAACTGGGAAAAACAATTGGATTTTACGACCTTGATTTTTCGAGCTCGGGGATTGCATCTTGACGACCGTCACATAGTCATGGAAAATGGTGAGTCCTTCTCAGCATCCATCACAGATCTTACGCTCTTTGTAGTCAATAACTACGAAGCACTTCAAAACCAAGGTTCTTCCATCGTGCTGTACTTGCCTAAAATTCAAACCGCTGAAGAAGCGGCCTTCTGGAATACGCTACTCAACAGTCTCGAAAATTACCTTGAACTAGAAAAAGGAACCATAAAGGCCTATGTTCTTATAGAACAATTGGAAGCTACTTACCAATTGCTCGAAATAAGAGCAGCACTCGGTCTTCATTTCGTTGGGTTCAACACAGGACGCTGGGACTATATCAACAGTGTAGCTGATGCACTCTGTGGCATAGACGATTTTATCAATCCTAATATAGAGTCCATTACCATGACCTATGCATACATGGCTGCCTACGAAGACCGGGTAAGAAAGGCCGTAAATACCCGCGACCAGAATGGCAATTTCAGTTTGTGGCAGGGCGGCATGGAACCCAACATTCCAGTAGGCTCTGCTGCAGGAGTTAAGGCCAGTATGGAAAAAGCTTTAGCCGGAGCACGAAGAGAGCAAGCGGCAGGTGCCTCAGGCAAATGGGTGGCCCACTGGAAAATGGTACATATCATCCGTCCGGTTTGGGAAGAAGCCGGAGCGATTAATCAGCTGGGGCGTAAATTCGGTTCACTTACCTATGCCGAAGCTGATCGACTAGCACTCATCAGCCTCGAGCCTGCCCCACTCGCCATCCGAGGCGGCAGAAACTTGCTAAGTGTTGCCCTACAATATGGTAACGCCTTCTTGCAAGGTTTTCAGGCGGCGGCATTAAAGCCCGCTGACTTCTTTGGCAATGATGATGTGCTATACCTCATGGAAGACATGGCCACAGGAGAAATTCGACTCAGCGTACTCTGGGAGTGGCTGCACAAAGGAGCGCATCTCACAGAAGCAGATGAAACTTTGGGCCTCTCTAAGGGAGACATTTTCACTAAAGAAATATTTGATCAACTTTTAGCTGAAGAATATCAAAAACTGCTCGATGCCGGTAATAGAGATGTTCATAACGACTCCAAAATCACTACACTGCCTATTGCCAGAGAGATCGTGAAAACTTACCTTCTTTCTGACATTAAAGGCCCTTGGTATATTGATTTGCTCAATCTGAATCTAAACAATCAAGATCTAGAAATTGCCAAAGAGCGAATCTCCAAATACTACCATACGCTGAACACCACAGGCCAGCGGATTACCAAAAATCTTGATTTCGAACCCAATTCTCATATAAATGCCTAGTAAGATGAAAAATGAAAACCAAATGATTTTAGACAGAACTGCCGCTATGGAGGCCTATTTCGACGGGCCCAGATTCAAAGGAATTAAAAGGTTATATGCGCCAAGGCAAGTCGTCGAACAACAAGGCACGATCCCGACTGACTATACCGTGGCCAGAGCATCTGCTGAAGTGTTTTTCAAACGACTTCGCGAATTACATGCCCAGCAAAAACAGATCACTACTTTTGGACCATACACACCAAGCCAGGCCGTGATGATGAAAAGGGCCGGTATCGAAGGTATTTATCTGGGTGGATGGGCCACTTCGGCGAAGGGCTCTGCAGATGAAGATCCGGGAGCAGATTTGGCCAGTTACCCACTGAGCCAGGTGCCTAATGAAGCGGCTGGAATTGTTCGTGCGCTGCTCGCCGCAGATCGCAATCAACACTTTCAGCGCATGAAAATGACAGAAGAACAACGCCAAAATACGAAATCCTTTGATTTTCGCCCATTTATTATCGCTGATGCGGATACCGGACATGGCGGAGATGCTCATGTTAGAAATTTGATCCGACGATTCGTGGAAGCCGGTGTAACGGGCTACCACATCGAAGATCAAAAACCGGGGACCAAAAAATGCGGTCATCAGGGCGGCAAAGTGTTGGTATCCAGCGACGAACAAATCAAAAGAATCAACGCCGCCAGATTACAATTGGACCTGATGGGTGTTCCCGGTATCATCGTAGCAAGAACAGATGCAGAAGCCGCCTCACTTTTGGAGAATATCTCAGATGAGCGAGATCAACCCTTCGTTTTAGGAGCTACTAATCCTAATGTACCTTCCTACAAAAATGCCTTCCTTGCTTTACAGCAAAGCCTTAATGAATTAGGCGCTACTCAAATCAAGGGACATGAGTTGTATCAAATATCAGAGGAAGACAAGACTGCTGCGAGAGAATGGTTGTTGAATTCGCCGATCGCTCCACGCATCCAGGAATTGAAAGCGGAATTGACTAGCGATGAAGCCTGTCGATTTGAGCCCGCATACGATACCGTTTCTGCCGATTTTGTCAAGTTTTGGGAGGAAGATGCCGGGGTTGCCACTTTTGGCAGTGCGGTAGCCAGCATGATTGAAGAATGTAAAAAAGAGGGTGAGGAATTTGCCATGTGCCACCAGGAATGGCTGCAATTTGCCTCCACTGCGTCTTTGAGTCAGGCACGTAAAAAAGCAGATGAATTGGGTGTGAATGTAAAATGGGACTGTGATCAGGCCCGTACGCCAGAGGGCTATTATCAGGCCAAAGGGGGCATTCCTTTTGCCATAGCCAAATCAATGGCTGTGGCACCTTACGCTGACATCCTTTGGATGGAAACGAAGACGGCCGATCTGGAAGACGCACGGATATTCGCAGAAGCTATTCACAAAGTTTATCCAGAAAAGATGCTGGCTTACAACCTTTCGCCATCGTTCAACTGGGATACGACAGGCATGACCGAAGAAGAGATGTCCAAATTCCCGGAGGAGCTGGGCAAAATGGGTTTTGTATTCAACTTCATTACTTACGGCGGTCACCAAATTGATGGACTGGCCTCGGACGAATTTGCCAATTCACTCCAAACTGAAGGCATGTTGGCACTGGCTCGAGTTCAACGCAAGCTGAGATTGCTGGAGTCTCCATACAAAACACCGCAGTCACATGTGGGTGGCCCAAGACTTGACAGCGCCTTAGCAGCTTGCTCAGGCAGAACAGCTACCACTAAGGCGATGGGCAAAGGCTCTACTCAGTTTCAGCATTTGAAACAAACGGAATTGCCTACCACGTTATTGGATCAATGGATTGAAGAGTGGACTGCGTTTTACGATATCAAGGATTCAATTAAGGTGCAGTTGAAGCCCCACAAGCCGGGCTCAACGGTAATGGAGCTCGCTTTGACCTCCGGTGATGACAAAGTAGCCAACATCGTATTTACGTCTGTAACAGATAGAAACAAGCGGCAAATCTTGTCAATTCGCGATCAGAACATGTTTAGAGATGACATGCGACAAAAGAGACTGATGACGCTGATGCACCTGTTTATCATCAACAGATATCAGTGCGATACGGTACATTACCTCACTCCGACCGATGACAACGCTAAGCAATGCGAGGCAATGTTGAAGATGGGACTCTATGCTGCCTTCACTGATGAGATCGGTCAGATCATTGTAGCAGACATTGCTACGGATGAAGTTCGCGCTTATGTCAATATAGAAGGCCGTATCACTAGGCTCATTCATAAAGAACCTCAAACCCAAACGGTAGATGCTTAAGGTCGCTACCGCAGATTTATGGGATCAGCACAGCGCAGAGCTGCACTGTGCGGATCCCATTTTTCGCTCGTATGGAAACAAGGTCAGCTTCCATGGCGAAATCACAACGGTCAAACTTTTTGAGGACAACAGTTTCGTTCGCCAGCAGCTGACTACCAATGGCAAAGGTAAAGTCATGGTCGTAGATGGCGGTGGCTCCTTCCGCTGCGCCCTGGTCGGCGATCAGCTTGCCTCATTGGCCATAGAAAACGGTTGGGAGGGCTTAATCATCAATGGCTGCATCCGTGACTCTGCCATGATCAATACCATAGAGATTGGTATCCGTGCACTCAATACTTGTCCGGTCAAGAGCATGAAAAAGAACATCGGCGAACTTGACGTCCCTATTCGTTTCGCTTCCACTCTTTTCGCTCCGGGACATTATGTTTATGTGGATGAGGATGGGATTTTGGTGAGTGAAGCTATGATTACTCACTGATTTTGACTAGCCTTTTGATTTTATCTCCAAAGTATTTTTCAGACAAAATAATTGAGCAGCCCTTTCGTTTCCTGATTTGTTGGATATAATATTGCCGGTCAAAAAAATTGAATAAATAGAATAGTATGTTTAAATCATTAGGTGCCTTTTTCAGTGGTCTTTTCCAATCAGAACCTGAAGAATTGATTGCCAGAATCTCTAAAGAAAATCAGATAGAACTCTATAAGACCTTGAAGTTGGCAGAAGAAGTACAAGAGGAGCAGAAGAGACAAGCCATCTTAGCAGCAGAGAGAGCGAAAAAAGAGGCTATCTTGGCAGAAAAGAAAGCCAAGAAAGAAGCCGAAATAGCCAGAAAAAAAGCAGAGAAACAAGCAAAAATAGAAGCAAAAGAAGCTGCCAAAAAAGCCAAACAAGAGGCTAAGGCCGCTCAAAAAGCCACCAAGCTCGCAGAAAAGGAAGCAAGAAAAAAAGCGGCCTGATTTTAACAATTAGATCTGAAAAACACCTGTCTATAATAGTGCAGGTATTCACCAGAAGGCATAGTTCTGTGCCTTCTCAGCCAGCGAGGACTGACCTAATGCTGTATTTTTTCATTATCTTGTAGGATTAAGCAATCCTTAATTCTGACAGAACTATGAAAATTTCTGCACTCAAAAACACTCCTTCTGCTAAAGAATTACTCAAAATCTTGAAGGGTGAAGCTCCTAAGTATTCTTCACAGCTATTTGGGCTAGGCTCAGACAAAACAGTCATCGTACGGAAATCCACCTTTGTAGGGGTACAAATTTCCAAACGAGAAAATGAAATTTCGGTAGACGGCACACATCCTTTCGTCCTAACATCGGTGCTTTCGAGCATACTCATGTCTGCCGGACTTTCTTACCTGATCGAGGCGATTTTCTACAAGGAATGGAAAAAGCTTGAAGCCGAAATAGGTGATTTGCTAAAACTGAAGTACTGCTGATAAATAGCGCCTTTATCGAATAAAACACAAGTGGGCGTTTGGGCTAGGAGTTTTAAGAAGATTTCTCCGTTGAATTGCGAAATGACAGAAAGGGAATATATTTTATTATTACTATTTCAGTTTATCAATCAATCATAGATATTTACTCTACAACAAGGCCATTTAGAATTGAACATCAGAAAAGCCACTCAAGCCGACTACGATCAGATTTGGGAAATCTTCTCCGAGGTAATCAAAACCGGAGACACCTATGTATTTGATCCTAATACACCGAAAGCGGATCTAAGTAAACACTGGCTTGCTGATTATATGCAGACCTTTGTTGCCGAGGAAGGTGGAAAAGTGGTCGGTTCCTACATCATAAAACCGAATCAGATCGATTTGGGCAACCACATTGCCAATGCAGGCTATATGATCCACCCTAACGCTCAAGGCAAAGGCATAGGAAAGCTCCTGTGTGAGCATTCGATAGAGTTTGCGCGCGAAAGTGGTTATCATGCCATACAATTCAACATCGTTGTCTGCACCAATAAAGGTGCGGTCAAACTTTGGGAAAAATTTGGGTTCAAAATCATTGGTACTACTCCAAAGGGATTTAGACATCAGGAATTGGGAATGGTGGATACCTTTATTATGTATCTGGAGCTTTAACCTCAGCCTTTAACCAATCTTAAACTCCGGATTATAAATTACGCCAACCACATTTCCCCAAAGATCTTTTACGGCTCCTACAACGATTTCTCCACCCACATTATGCGGTTTTTCGTACTCGGTGGCTCCAGCCGATAGCAACCGGTCATAGGCCTCCTGTACATCCTCCACACCCCAATAGGTCAGAACATTACCTCCCTTAGGCTGATCTCCGGTTTCTTCACCGATCAGTCCAAGTTCATACCCGCCGATATCGAAGCCAACATAAAAGGCCTCTTTGAAGTAAGGCTCTGTACTAAAGATTTTGGCATACCATGCCATGGCCTCATCCAAATCCCCTACTCTGTAAATACAGGTTCTCAGTCCCATGAATGCGTTTTTCATATTTTCATACTAGTTGTTTCTGGTACAAAACTGAGATCAAAACAAATCAACTACCTATAAGATAGATTAAGAAAACAGCAGTTGGCATCAAAGATCAGGTAGTCGCCAGTTTCTTGCGGATTACGCTTAGGAACTCAGGAGTAACCCCTATGTAAGAAGCAATTTGAACATTTGAAATGCGATTGGACAAGTCGGGATATCTTTTCAAAAAATACAAATACCGTTCTTCTGCGGTGGAGCTGATAGTGTGCAACACTCTTTTTTGCTGTTCAATAAAGGCATTCTCCGTAACAATTCTGAAATTTCTGTCGAAGACCGGAAAACCATCATAGAGCTCAAAGAGATCATTATTCTTGATTTGCAGCACTTCTGAAGGTTCTAACGCCTCGATATATAATTCACTCGACTTTCCTTCGTAGAAACTTCCATGATCCATAATCCAGTTATTTTCAGGGGCAAATTGTAAGTTATGCGAATTCCCTTTTTGATCAACTTTGTACATTTTAAAACAGCCCGAAAGTACAAAATTAAAATGCTGACATATTTCGCCGGGCCTCAAAAGAAATCCCCTGCGTTTTACCCTCTTGTAGGTTATCCGTTCGCACAAAGCAGCCGCTGCTGCATCATCCAATGACCAGAAATCTTCAAAATATACTATGAGTGGACTAACATCCATTATCACTGCCCGATCAGAGCACATCCCTTAAGTCCTCATGCTTATCAAAGACACTCCGGGCAAATGGACATAACGGAATGATGCTGATTCCTTTATCTCTTGCGAAATCAACTGCCGACAAAACCATTTGTTTGCCTACACCCTTTCCTTTGAATTCAGAATTGACCTCCGTATGATCTATGATAATTCGGTCGTTTCCTGCCCAGGAGTATGTCATACGTCCCGCTTCTTTCTCCTCTTCCAAGACTTTAAAAAAGCCCTTGCTTTCTCTATCGAATTGTTGAATTTCCATGGACTTAAAGTTAAGACATTGCCGTTATCACGAAAAACCTGTTACGATCTAATTTGTGAGCTTCCGGTTTTTCAATTCATCATTTCCATGTAATTTGGCGCTTTCTTAAAACAACAGTATGCTCGGTTCGATAAAAATCCCTCACGTCTTTGCCTTATTGACAATCATCATTTTGGTGGCAAGTATCTTTAGTTACATTATTCCATCTGGGCAATATCAAAGAAAAGAAGTACAAGTAGGACTGTTGACGCGAACGGTCGTAATTCCCGATTCTTTTCAACAGATTCCTAAGCATTACTCCATGAAGGGCGTATTTGTCGGCGATGAAGTAGAGGGCAAAGCCACTCCAGTAAGCATTTTTGGTTTTCTGAAAGCCATACCTAAGGGATTGGAAGAAAGTGCAGATATCATCTTCTTCATTTTTCTGATTGGCGGGGCTTTCGGTATGGTAAAACGCACAGGTACAATTACAGCTGTCATCCAGGCGTTGATCAACAAATTCAGCAATTCGGGTACAGCTTTAACCATTGTGCTGATGCTTTGTATCTCGATCGCAGGCTCTACACTCGGCATGGGAGAAGAATTCATTCCACTGGTTCCTGTTTTTCTGTATGTATCACACAAATTGGGCTATGACAAGTTGTATGGGTTGGCTCTGGTATTTGTCTCAGCCGAAATCGGATTTGCCTCCGCCACTACCAACCCCTTCAATGTACAAATTGCGCAGGGCATTGCCGAGGTGCCTTTGGGAAGTGGTTTGGGATTTAGATTGATATTTTATGTAGTGGTTTTAATCATAGCCATTTTGTACATGCTACGCTATGGCAGAAAACTACAACAGGATTTCTCAAATTCATATTTGGCTCCTGACAATGTTTATAAAGAAGATGACACGCTTGCACAATTCGAATTGAATAAATCTCACGTCAGAATAGTTGCGGTGAGTGCCCTTATTTTCGTCGGCATCTTATGGGCCGTGCAAACCCAAGGCTGGTGGATGGCTGAAATGGGAGCTGGGTTCCTGTTCATTGGAATTGTGGCCTCAATCTTAGGCAAGCTTTCTATTAATGAAGCCACCAAGGCCTTCATTCTGGGGATGGAAGAAATGCTGGTGGGTGCTCTGGTCGTTGGCTTTGCCAAGGGCATACAGGTGGCGCTGGTAGAAGGCCAAATCATGGACTCAATTATTTACTATGCCTCAGGTACTTTACAGTATCTTCCTAAAATATTGGCTGCTGAAGGTATGTTGGTTTTCCAGACTATACTCAACTTCTTTATC
Organism: Reichenbachiella sp.; assembly: GCF_039944555.1. GTDB lineage: Bacteria > Bacteroidota > Bacteroidia > Cytophagales > Cyclobacteriaceae > Reichenbachiella. The sequence continues at coordinate 911,138 of NZ_JBDUYN010000006.1, forward strand.
CCATCGGGTTCTGGTCAGGCAGCTACCACGATCCCGATCATGGTGCCATTAGCAGATTTATTAGGCATTACTCGCAACACGGCCATCTTTGCTTTTACCTGTGGAGATGGGTTTGCCAATTCTATTATTCCTACCTCAGGTATACTCATGGCTATGCTGGGTATTGCGGGCATTCCTTATCGCGATTGGCTACGTTTTATTCTGCCCTTATTTGGTTGGCTCATGGCTGCATCTGCTATCTTTTTGGCCATTGCAGTGCTGATTCAATATTGATCCAAGTAAATAAATTTAATGGTCGGTCAGTTCTTTTAATAACCTTTTGACCTGCAGGTCACCAAAGCCGTAGATTGATTCTCTCACGCAGAATTCTTTAAAAATGGGACTGAATTCTTCTGTTTTCAGATCTTTTTTAATTTGGATCAGTGTTTGGATGGGTCTTCCGAGATGGCCTTCATGAGGGATACTGTCTACATAGGCCTGGACCGCAGGAGTCAAAAACGGGTAAGATTCGTTTAGCATTTTAGCAACAGCCAGCAATGCTTCACTATCGCCATTTTGATAATAAAGCCATAATTCATTCAGCCGATCGAGATTCGAAAGTTTCTGCTTGTTTCGATAGCACTGTACCAATTCTTCCTGATTTAGTCCACCGAATCCAAAGCGGGTGTGAGTCTTCGGACGCACCAAAAACAATCTACAGTTTACGTTTTTTAAAAGGTGCAACACAAACCACAAGTTGACCTGGCAAAACAGGTCATCCTCGAACCAAAGACAAACTTCAGAACCCGTTGGAATCGTGCGGATTCTTTCAAATTCTCTAACCGTTTTATTGAAATAATCTCCGTCTTTGTAACCCTCATAATTCTGAGAGATAAATCTTTCTCTCGTTTTGTACAACTCATCCGGGGTAGAACCAACGACTTCTCCATCAGCCAGGCATTCACTTGCTACTATTTGCGTTCCGGAAATGGTAGTTGGGAACTGAGATTTAAGGGCGTCGCCGTTGAGAATATGAAAATGATCTTTCATGATCTGATATCAAAATCTAATCTGCTGTTTCCATTTCAATTTCAATCCCTCCGGTAAAACTTGCGATGAGATTATAAACCACGCACCCAACAGCGGTAAAAATAAAACCAAATATTCCATAGACAATTGGAAGCATAACTACGGCTACAGCACCAAATTCCTCCAACTCAGGAAAAAATTCTTCGCTAAGCATTGAGCCGATCAAAAAGAATGGCATTAAAATGACCAGTGAAACCAATGCATAAATAACAGCTACGATCTTTGCCGTTTGTAGCACGCCAAATCTTTTAACTCTAATCATTATATCTTTATTTCTTGAAAAATTTGCTAGTCAAGTTATAAACTCCGTAATTAATTGGCCGTAAATGGTAGAAAAAAATGTGGTTTAGCATTTTTAATATCTAAGAATATCACACTGCAATTATATTTGCACACTATATAGAATGAAATTAGAATGAGGCTAGGAACATTAGCAAGAAAAATAAGCATTACTCCATCTAAATTGACTGCTTATCTGGAATCACAGGCAATTGACTTAAGTAGTGGCACCAACACTAAATTGACTGAAGAACAAATCGAGGTGGTTCTCAAACACTTCGATGCAACATTGGAAGTAGAACCTCCAGTTGATCAAGAGGAAACACCAGATGAATCACCACAGCAAGGAGATGCGAGTAACAACGACGAGGCAGTTGAAAAAGAGGTAGAAGAAGCCGAGGTACCGTTAGATGAGAATGAGCTGACAAAAGAATCTGAAAGCAAAGAGAGCGAGCTTCAAGAGGAGCCTGAGAGTCAAGCGGAAGAATCTCCAACGGCGCTAATATCAGATTCGTTTGCTGAAGTTGCCCTGCCACATGAGATAGAAGATCAGCTGACCCCTATAGAACCCGAGCCTGAGGAGACTATTTCTGACGTAAGCATAGAAGAACAGAGTGGAAAGAAGGATGAAGAAGTCGAAGAGACGGAACCAAAAGCACCTGTAGAAATAGATCCGGAAATTGAGTCTTCAGTAGAGCGTGCCGCCTACGATGACTCGATTGAAGTGATCAAACCCCCCAAAGTAAAACTTCCCGGTCTGAAAGTGAAAGGCAAAATAGATCTGCCTGAACCCAAAGTAGCCAGTGAACCCGTAGAGGAAGAAAAAGAAGAGGAAAAGAAAACCTACGATCCCGACGAAATCATCACGACCACAGGCCCCAAACGTGATCGCAAGCGCAGACCCAAAAACTATAAGGGAAAGAAGTACAACAAGGACTATAGTCCACTAGAAGCTGCTCGCAAGAAAAAGGAGTGGGAAGAAAAAAAGCGCAAGGAACAAGAAGAAAGACGAAAGAAAAAGGCCAAGGCCCGGCATTACAAAAAAACTGTAGTTCCAGCAGCCACTGCACCGCCGGTTACAAAGAAAAAACCAAAGAAGGTAGCTCTCAAGAAGAAACAAAAGCAAGCAGAGCCAACTGGCAATGTCCTGCAACGGTTTTGGCGTTGGATGAATACCTAAGGCATCAGTCGAATGGATCCACATCCATGTCTTCGCAAAGCCGAACGGCATGTGCGAAAGCCTTACTTATTCTTTCTACATCCTTCACGTTCGCTCGAAAGTTAAATGCTTTCTTGAAATCAAATCCGGATTTGCCAGCGGCATTGAATCGACGGATGTTTTGTGCAGAGTTTTTACAGCGCCAGGTCAGCGTCACCGGTTTCACAAATCCATCAGATCCATATACATCAAGTGCTTCCTTATCTAAATGGTGCAGATCTACCTCATATTCCCAGGTCTGAACATCTTGAAACTTAGTTTTCCCTACAGGCTTAAAACTTATCATTTCAGTCATTCTGACGTAACAGATCTTTGATGTATCAGCCCAGAAGGTGAGCTCGCTCAGTTCATGATTTCCTTTAGTCACCTGGTCGAACTTTCCGAACTCGGCAACTTTAGATTGCAGATAGTTCATGGTTTGATCCAGTGTGAGATTTTGAGCGTAAGCTCTTGGATTAATGAAGAAGAAACCGAGCAAAGTCAAGACAGCAATTCTATTCATGCCTTGAAGTTATTAAAATCTGATTTATTTTTTAATATGCTTCTGTAATTGTAATGCTTCCCAGCCCGAGTTGATTGGGTTTTGCTTTATTGGTGATCACCTTTGCCTCATACCTCAACCCTTCAATTTCAAATTTAAAAAGTATGCCATCTTCCTCTTTTCCCGCACTGATGACTGACGTATTGATGTATTTAGCACCATTTGATTTTACAATATTTCTAAAGTCAATTTCAAGTGTTCCCGGATTGTTTTGTCCGCCAAAGGCTAAACCCAATTCTTGCCATCGTCTTGGCAACTGATTACCCGCCGAACCATCAAAGTAAACCTTATTAACTACTTCATTCTGGCTGGATAGTACCGAGAAATTACCAGCGATATCATATTGCTCGCAACGTACCGCCCCGTCGTTTTCCTCTACTTGCCTCACGCAAGTACCTCGGTCTTCAATCTCTTCATTAGTGGTCTTTCCAATGATTATCCCAAAGGGTAATTCTGTAAGTGTGGATTGAGCCGACAAAGTGATAACTGGTACAAAAAACACCAGTATACAAACACAAATTTTATTGATCTTATTCATATACCTAATTTATCAAATATTCCGTCCTTTATCAAGTCCTCTCGTAGGGTTCTGGTCTTAAAATTAGCCTTTCAGCTAATTTATGTACCCTTGCTTCATCATTTCACAGCAAAATTTCGTATCTTCTCATAGCACCAAATGCTTCAATTGTTATGAAAGCAACATCCCCAAACGAAGCGGTAATATTCTTTGCCGGAGATTCAGGCGACGGCATTCAGTTAACAGGTGGTCAGTTTTCAGAGACTGTCGAGATCTTTGGAAACGATATCAGCACATTTCCTGATTTTCCTGCTGAGATCAGAGCGCCTAAAGGTACCCTGTTCGGTGTTTCTGGTTTTCAGCTCAAATTAGGAAGTGTAAAAGTCTTCACACCAGGCGATCAATATGATGTGCTAATAGCTATGAATGCCGCTGCATTAAAAACAAATTTACATCAACTTAAAAAAGGCGGTGTGATCATTGCCAATACCGCTGGATTTGATAAGAAAAATTTGACCTTAGCCAAGTATGAAGTTGGCATCAATCCTCTGGAAGATCATTCCCTGGACGACTATGATGTGCATGATTTCGATGTCACAAAGATGACGCAGGAAGCACTTGCCGATTCAGGAATGGAACGAAAAGAAATAGAGCGATGCAAAAACATGTTTGTGCTGGGGTTTGTGTATTGGATGTTCAATCAGGATCTCAAGTATACAATTAAATTTCTTACGGAAAAATTCAATAACAAACCTGACTTGGCTGTTGCGAATATAAAAGTACTCAAGGCGGGGTTTAATTTTGCAGATACTAGCGAGACCTTCACCTCAAGGTTTAGCATAAAACCGGCCAAACTACCAAAGGGTGACTATCGGAATGTCAATGGCAATCAAGCTGTCGCTTTGGCCTTAGTGGCTGCCGCCAAAAAGTCGGGACTTGATTTGTTCTATGGTAGCTATCCGATCACACCCGCTTCTAACATCTTACATCAACTATCCAGATACAAAAATTTTGGGGTGAAGACCTACCAGGCCGAAGACGAAATAGCAGCCATATGTTCAGCCATTGGCGCCTCTTTCGCCGGCCAACTCGGGACAACGGCCTCCTCCGGCCCGGGAATAGCGCTGAAAGGCGAAGCCATGGGATTGGCTATGATTCTTGAAATACCTCTGGTGATTGTAAACGTACAGCGTGGTGGTCCGTCTACCGGCCTGCCTACCAAAACTGAGCAGGCTGACTTGTTGCAAGCACTATATGGTAGAAATGGTGAAGCTCCCATACCAGTATTGGCTGCAGCTACACCAAAAGACTGTTTTGAAATGGCATTTATGGCCTGTAAAATAGCCATTGAGCACATGACTCCTGTACTTCTGCTTACAGATGGCTATATCGCCAATGGCTCGGAACCGTGGAAATACCCACAAAGCAAAGATTTGCCTAAAATCAAACCTCAACTCGTCAAAGACAAACCAGCGGATGAGAAATTTCTGCCTTACGAGCGCGACAAGAACCTGGTGCGGAAATGGGCCATTCCCGGAGTAGCTGGATTTGAGCATCGAATTGGAGGATTAGAAAAAGAAATCAATACTGGAAATGTGAGCTATGACCCGGATAATCATGAACAAATGATAAAAATCCGGGCGGATAAAGTTGATAAAGTAGCTGATGTATTCCCTAAGCAGGAATATGCTCAAGGAAGTGAAAAGTCAAAGCTTTTAGTAATTGGCTGGGGCTCCACTTTCGGGGCGATTGAATCTGCCATAATCAATCTGAAAACCGAAAGGTTTGATATTGCTCATGTACACATAAAACTAATTCACCCGTTGCCGGCCAACCTGGGTGAGATTCTAAGGCATTTTGAAAAGATCATCGTGCCGGAAATGAACAACGGCCAACTGGTGAAAGTGCTGAGGAGCAAGTTCCTACTGCCCATCAAAAGTGTAACAAAAATCAAAGGAGTGCCTTTCACAGTTTTGGAAATAAAAGAAGCCATATTAAATGAATTGAGCCATGGATAAAATAGCAGAACAAAAGAACCTTACGGCTAAAGATTTTACTACGGATCAGGAAGTACGATGGTGCCCCGGCTGTGGGGACTATAGTATTCTCAATCAGGTTAAAAAAATCCTACCCGAAATTGGAGTGCCGCGCGAGAACATCGTTTTTATTTCCGGTATTGGTTGTTCGTCCAGATTTCCGTACTACACGGAGACATATGGCATGCATAGTATTCATGGCAGGGCTACGGCCATTGCCAGTGGTTTAAAAGCCGCCAATCCTAAATTAGATGTTTGGATCGTTACCGGCGATGGCGATGCACTTTCTATCGGAGGTAATCACCTGATTCATTTGCTCAGACGAAATTTCAATGTCAATATTCTTTTGTTCAACAACGAAATCTATGGTCTGACCAAAGGACAATACTCACCCACCTCACCCATTGGTAAAATATCAGCATCAACACCGCAAGGATCATTAGATTATCCCTTTAACCCTCTGATGTTAGCCTTAGGCGCAGAAGGTACTTTTGTAGCCCGATCTATCGATACGAATCCCGGTCACCTGAGAGAAACACTGTTACAAGCGCACAATCATCATGGTGCCAGTTTTGTTGAAATCTATCAGAATTGCAATGTTTTCAACGATGGCTGCTTTGCCCCATTTTCAGATAAGGCCGTTAAAGATGATCATGTTGTTTTTCTTCAAGAAGGACAGCCGCTGGTATTTGGGGCAAATTCCGACAAGGGAATTACGCTTGACGGATTCAAACCCAAAGTCATTGATCTAACTAACGGGCATACTCAGGAAGAATGCTGGATTCACGACCCTTCTGATAGGATCAAGGCTACTATGTTGACACAATTTTTTGATTATAGTGAGAATGCTGGTGCTCTTCCCCGTCCGTTTGGGCTACTTTATAAGGAAGACAGATATAGCTATGAAGACCACATGCAAAATCAATTGACCGAAGCATCCACTCAAAAAGGCGAAGGTGATTTGGATCAACTGCTCTCAGGACCTAATCCGTGGAAAGTTGACTGATTCATAATGGCATTAGTATTTTTTCAGACTTATATTTGTTGGAAGCCCAAGAGTATTAATTAATAGTCATATTCAATTGCCAAGAAAGAATGTCAGGAAAGTTAGCACTTCTCTACCTACTCTTATTGCTTTTTCAATCAGTTGCAGCACAGGAAGTTTCTTCACTAACCATAAGTGAAAAGTTCATAGAAGCCAAAGTAGGCCAAGAAATTCTTATAAGAATAAAGCAAACCGGTAAAGGCAATATACTGATGAAGAATGCCCCCAAAGAGGCTGTTTTAGATCCTGAGGGAATTTTCAAATGGCAGGTTCCGGAACATGCAGAAAACTCAAAATTGACGATCGAGTTTTTTTTAATCGACAGTACCAGATTGGTTGATATTGAATCTGTTTTTATCAATGTTCTGGCAGATTATGACCCTCCTAAGTTCTTTGTTCATTCCAATGTAGAACCAACTAATGGTTTTTATGAATTGCATCCGGGCCAGACAATCGAACTTTCCGTTTTGGGCTATGCCTCCCAAGATTCTTCCAAAGTCGTCCTGGACCATTTTTTCAACGATAATGAAGGAGAATATCACATTGGAAATGGAAAAGTCGAAATCGTTCATAATCAACTCACTTTCAAATGGACTCCCTTGGATATTCATCTAGAGCAAAAATATTTCAGTCTAACGCTCAATGCACGTGATTCCAGAGGTCAAAATTCTCAACATGTTTTCTTGTTCATTATCAACAGGAAAAATGAAGCTCCCTATTTCAAATTTCCGGTTTTGGACGAGTACCTCGTTCATGCCAATGAAGGCTTGGAAGTTGATATCACTGCTATAGACCCGGATCAGGATTCTCTGGTCTTCGATATGCAAATACCTACATCTGTGGGTAACCCAAGAATATCGAATGGCAAGTTTTACTGGAAACTAAATCAATACCAACTAGACAAACTTAAGAGGCAGTTTCCACTGGAAGTCAAGATATCCGTAATTGAGCAAGGCACTGAAAACCCGTTGTCCATTACCAAGAGTTTCTTAATTAAACGAAGTATCAAAAACGAACCACCAAGAATTCTGAACCTGCAGAGCGAAGGCGTGCATGAAGGACTTCCATTTCACCGAACCATATTTATTCAGGATGCTAATGATGACTTTTCACAACTAAAGTTCAATATCATCGGAGCACCGAAGGGTTTGGAGTGGGAGACACGAAACAACGCAGTAGAACTTAACTGGACTCCTGACTATGATATTATAGGAGTTGAAATGAAACCAAAAAAATTCGACATGCTGATGGTCGCTGAGGATCCCAACGGCGCTATCGACCAACGTGCTTTCACCCTTACGGTAAACCACAGAGAGAATACAGAAATTACCTATCAGAGCTACCTTGAGTTTAGGGACGAAGCGATTTATCTTATCGAAAACCTGAATGAGATGCATGCTGATCTGGAACGCCGGGAAGGCAAGGTGAAGAATCTAAAAAAAGGGCTTTCTGTAGCAACGATGCTATTTGCTACCTATACCGCCGCTGGCAATGTATTTTCTGATGAGACTTCTGCTAAAAAAGCGGTCCCCTACATTGGCATCATGGCCGCTGTTGCAGGTGGTATCAATGCCTTTGGATTTAATGACTTGAGTAAATACAGCTCACTGAGAGGGCAAATCTTTCTGCTTCAACAAAAGCTCATCTATATTCTGGCGATTCTACGAGAATACAATATAGACGGGCCAAATAGCATCAACCTGGAAAGTGCCAAATTCAGAGACCAGTTGGCCAATTACGAGCAATGGATGGTACAGGATAAACTGAACTTTAAAAGCTACCACAACAGCTATATGGGTCTCAACTATATCCAGAAAAGAAGAAAGCAACTGATGAGAAAATCTGCCGAAAATGGAAAACCCCCTTCGGGACTTTTGTTTATTGACTTATCCAAAATTTAAGCGTTTCAAATGTGCAAATGCTAAAAAATGTTAAATACAGAAAATGAACTTTAAGCCGAAGGTGAGGATGCTTATATTTGTTTGATCCGAAAAAAAATTAGTTTATGATCTGGAGCGGTGAGATAGGCAGTCTGGAATTATTTTTCATACTCCTGTTCGGTTTTTTTTATATCCTGTACATTTTCAGGACGGTTCGTGCGGCCAGGGCTTTAGGTACTACGCACCGTCGAGTGTTTTACAAAATAGTCCTAAGAGCAGCCTATTTCGCTTTATTTATTGTAGCGCTTCTTGGTCCGTCCTTCGGTGAGTCTACCAAAGAAATCAAATCCATTGGTAAGGACATCTTCATCGCGATAGACCTTTCAGAATCGATGAATGCCTTCGATATCCCCCCTACCCGATTAGAAAAAATTAAGTTCGAGTTGAAAGAAATTGTGGAAGCTTTTTCATCGGATCGAATTGGCTTAATTATGTTTTCGAACGAGGCATATGTCCAATGTCCGCTAACCTACGACAAAAGCGCGCTCAATCTATTCATTGAGACTTTAAACACTAACCTGGTACCTAACACAGGAACCGATTTTGGGCCACCACTGAAGATGGCCCTCGATAAAATCTCAGATGATAAAGAAACCGTGACCAGACAAAAATCCAAGATTATCATTCTTATTAGCGATGGTGAGGATTTTGGTGACAATACCGCCAGTATTGCCAAAACCATAGAAGAAGAGGGCATTAAATTATTTACACTTGGGATTGGAACTTCTCAGGGCAGTAAGATTATGACGCAGCGCGGATTCAAAAAAAATCGTGATGGCCAGGATGTAGTCAGCAAGCTGAATCCTGTCTCTCTTAAGAAAATCGCATCCGCGACCAGTGGTAAGTATTTTGAGATTAATGGTTCTCAAAACGATGTAGAAAAACTCATCAACACAATTGGCGATATAGAGGGTGAACTTCGCGATAGTAAAACCATGGACGTATCTGCCAACAAGTATTATTACTTCTTAAGCCTTGCGTTGCTTTTGATATTTTTAGATGCGGCTATTAAAATAAGAACTGTAAACGTATGATCAGGCTCACCACACTACTGTTATTTATGACTTGGTTCGCTTCCGCGAATGACATATCCAAGATCAATCAACTAAAAAAGAATGCAGAAATCGCCTACAAGGCCGGTCAGTATGATGTTGCAGTTTCCAACTATTCTTACCTGATAGATACATTACATATCGATGATGAGCAAGCCGTTATGAACCTCGGTCACGCCTATTATCAGCTTGGAAAAAAGGATCTCGCTCAGGCTCAATATCAAAAATTGGCTTTATCGAAGGAGGAAGGTTTGAAATCAATCGCTTACCAGCAGTTAGGAGCCTTGTCAAATGACCCGAAAACTCTGGAGAAGGCCTTATCCTACTTCAAAGAATCGATCAAGTCTGATCCTTCCAATCAGGATGCACGATACAACTATGAGCTGGTGAAGAAGAAGTTGAAGGATCAAAACGAAAACCAAGACCAGAGTCAAGACGAAAACCAGGACGACGAGAACCAAGAAAACAAGGACGAGGAGAATAAGAACCAAGACAACCAGGAAAACCAGGATCAGCAAGAGGGGGATCAAAACCAAGACCAAGAACAAAAGGATTCTGAAGAACAGGATCAAGATAAGCAAGACCAGCAAAACGAGGACCAGGAAGGCGAGCAGAATAAAGAAGATCAACAGGGTCAGGAAGACGAAAAGAAGGAAGGCGAAGACCAGCAGCAAGAACAATCTAAGCCTGAAGAAGGGGAAGAAGGTGAGCAAAATGAAAAAGAACAACAACAGGCACCAAGCCCTTCAGATAAAATGCAGGAAATGAATATCTCAGAGGAGAAAGCCAAAATGATTCTTGAGGCCCTAAAGAATAGTGAAGTCCAGTATATTCAGCAAAATCGTCGCAAGGCGACCAAAAGGAAAGATAGCGACAAGCCTGATTGGTAAACAAAACTCATACTGATAGAAGGCTTGCACTCAAATTTGCTAAGATAATCGCTGAAACTTTCGAGCTTGCCAGATCACTATTTACGGTTTCCACCACGCCGGTTGATTGTTTGTGATCACGTCGCCAAATCTTTCTACTACCCTGAGCAATTGCCACAACTTGAATTAGAATTAACAGGGATCAAAAGTCCACCTATAAACTTAAAGCCCTATCTTACCACCAGTTCAGATTGTTTTTGCACAACCGTACCATTTTTCATGAACGCCGTAATCTGAACATCGTAGGTTGTACTTAGATCAGAAGATTTCAAATCAACCCAAAATGAGTCTTTGGTTTTCTTAAGATTTGGGTTCCAGTAAAGTTGATGTCTGAAATCCGGTGCAAACTCATTATCAGTTACCTTTTTATTAAAGTTCTTGCAGGACTCAATTATTGGTAAGACGGTGTAAGCCTCTTCCAGCGGGTTATCTATGCTCTCTTTTAGATAGAACGAAACTGAGCCATTCAAACTAAAGTTACCCAAATGACCATTGGACTTGTAGGAATTTCTGACTTCTACACGCTCAAGATCTTTAGGATTTAGATTAAGGATGGTCCTCGCGTCATAGACAGGCAAATCGTTGAGAAATATTAGTGGGCTTCCGCGATATTTATAAGTACTCATATATCTATACATAGACAACTCTGGTTCACCGGCGCCATTCTTAAGCACAGACACATATTTAATGATATAGTTGATCATATCCACCATGGTATTTGGTACATCATAATTTTCCAAATCGTATGTATAATCGGCTGTAGGCAACTTGTTTACCTTTTTTTCACTAGAGTGAAAGGATAGAAAAATATTCTTTTGAATATCATAGGACTTGACCGTTTCGATATCTTTCTCACTCAGAGATATGAACGACTTAAGCGCGGGATATTTGTAGTCTACTTTTTCTTCAAAATCAGCCAATTCAATGGGTTGCAAATAAGTTGTGAAATGGTAGGGGAAAACCTGAGCCTTTTCGCCTACCGCAGCTTCAAAATCTTGAATTCCATGAATATTTTCACTTCGCATATCCAGTACTTTCATTGTTGTCAGATTCAACATCGAAATTTCATCAAAAGGGTATTCTGACTTATACTTAAGCACTCCTCCGGTCTTCGGCGCATTTAGTCTGGCCGTATTCGTTTTCCAATTGACTTGATCCGCAAAAAACAATAGATAAGCCTCAAAGTCTCGATCTTCTACCAATTGAAGGTCTATGTCAGATTGATCAAAATAGTACTCTTCATAAAAATCTAAAGGGCTGGCGTTCTTCTGATCGATAATAGACACACTCAGTTGACTTATTTCATCCGTCAAATCCTCAAAGGCAAATTCGCTTTGCTCGTTGGCTCTGAGAGCCACTGCTGGAAGATTAAAGATTTCGGCTTCAACCGGTAGTGACAGAAAACGAAAGTTTCTTTCGGGGCCTAACTTCGACTGAAGTTTCATCTTGTGAATTCCATGAGCAATGCTACTCTTTGAAATTGATAGGGTAGTATCCAGACCTGCTGGCAATTCATATTTGCTAATAAGCTCGTCGTCGACAGATACAGTTATAACATCAGCCATAGCAGATCTGTTAGAAAGTTTCAATTCGAACTTATCGTTCATCTGATTGAACTCACAATGTACGAGTTGCTCTATCGGCTGCAAGATGCTTATTTGCTGACCAAATCTAACCTGATAAAGACTGTCCTTGGCATTAAATTGAAAAGAAACCATACCGTTGGCATCTGTATCCAAATACTGAACGACAGAGTCAGAACTATTGACCAACGTTCCTTTTGTTTTCACCCCTGACCCCTGCTTATCAGTCACTCTGACTGCTACTTTGCCTGAGGCGTTTTTGACCAGAATACCTCCTTGCACTTCGTACTCGATCCTTGCGGACTTACGAACTATTGGCTCATCAAGCGTAAGCGTAAACACATGAATTCTCTTTGTTGCTTGGAAAGCACCCTCGCTGTTAGCTATTAGTCTGTAAATCCCGGTTTTCAATGAATCAGGAAGGGAAAAGAAATAACAATCCTTTTCCGCCTTAATCAAACTTTTGGTCTGAACAATTTGTCCATCCGGGGCAACAAAATCCAAGTGCACAACCACCTCTTCCACGGAATCAGATAAGACGTTGGAACCGTCAAATCTGGAAACATCGAAAAGAACCTGTTCCCCAATCACATAATTCATTTTGTTGGTGGTGATACATTGATGGTTCTGAGCCCATGAGGTCAGTGATATAAATAAAGCAAAAAGGGTCGTCAGTATATTTCTCATTTTTTTAATGTTTTAAGGTCTCCACCAATTAGGTTGAATATTTGTGATTTCAGCACCAAATTTTAGTCCTTCATAACGAAGACAGTTGCTGCAATAAGGTGCAATATCGTCTCCTGGTACAACTGGAAAACACGGAGCGCTGAAGGTTGGTACATAAGACAGCTCTCTCAAATTCAGATACCATATATAGTTAGTCTCTTTTCCTACACCAAAATATCCGTATACATCGACATGATCTGCCGTCGCGGTCAAGTTAGTAGGTAAATTATAGGGCGGAGGTGCAAATAAATCAGATTGATCCTGCTGATTTTGCAAATCTTCCCAAAACTGATGATATCCGGATGAAATGGCCAATTGTCTTATTCTAACAGAAAATCCATTTTCTACTTCTAAATTGCCTGTAGTTGGCAAAAAGAACAAGTTTTCAGTAGCAACTTTATCTTTTACTTCTAGCAATCGAAATTCGTCCAAATTATACTGCTCAGTGATCCAACAGAGGCCGAAGGGGCTGCTTGCAGGGATTAGAGCAGCCTCCAAAATCCACGTGGTAAGAAAATCCCATCTATAATAATTTGTTTCCGAACCGGAAGCCTCAGGCATTTCTATGTTCACTTTGACTCCTTCTACAACGTCAATTACCGTTTCTCCGGCTTCAAACACATACTGGGGCTCAGCGTTTTCTGTAAAAGATACTTTCCCTACTTGAGAATCAGCAGGTAAGCTTTCGAAGGCAGATGAGAATACTGTACCATCCGTAAGTGTCACTATCAATCCATACTGAACTCCCGGAAGGGCTTTAAGCTCAGGATAGATGAGTTTATATATACCTGGTTCCACTTCTGTGTAATCCCAAAACTCGTTTAAATCAGAGGCCAACTCCACTTCGGCTCCTGTGATAAACTCATCACGTGTATTTGTAACTACACTAGCCCAATTCAATTTGATTTCAAAATAGCGCATATCATTAAACTCCAAGAAGTATTCCTGAGCAGATACATCCGTAAATACCCCTTCAATGATGACCGCGCGATCTTCAAGACTTGTGTCGAACTTAAATGGGTCAACACAACTCACAGACATACATCCTATGACGACAACAATCAATATCCTTACCAACCTATCCACCACTCTGGTCTTTTATTTGAAACAATAGCTCTTGGAGCAAATGGTCCCTCAAAGCAGTTAAAGCACTCCGGAGGAGGTATAAACAAACAAAGAGGGGCCAATGATATGCCTGGGGTCAATGGGGAAAAAGTCAGTTCTGTCTCATCAAAAACCCATCGAGAAAAACTCTCGCGTACCACACCAAAATAACCCAGTACCTCTCCATCGTGACCGACAGGGCTCATATTGCTAATTAAATTATAAGGAGGTGGTGCAAACAGATCAGCCTGTTTTTCCTGGTTCTTTAAATCCTGCCAAAATTGGTAGTATTTATCAGTCATTGATTGTTGCCTTATTAATATTGAAAGACCGCCAACTACAAGCCTTGTATCTACATTAAGAAAAAAAAGATCATGTATCGCTTCACCCTTACTTTCCTTCTTGATGACTACGTCGTCAACAAAGAATTGATCATTTACCCAACAGACCCTGTTAGGGTCGTCCGCACTTGCCAAAGGGGCAGTGAAAATGTATGTCGTCATAAAATCCCACTTGTTATAGACTGTGACATTATTTTCAAATGTTGGCATTTTGGCTTTAAAAAGCAGACCCCGAGCCTCTCGGATTTGGGTCTCTCCGGCTACCGTTCTATATTCCGGCTGGCTAGTTTCCTCCCATAATAGCTCCGATTCTAAATGGTCATCTGGTAGATAGCCTGGATCGGACTCATATCGCTGGCCATTGGACAGTTGGATATGCAATTGATATGTTCTATCAGACTCAGCTTTAAAATCCTCAAAAAACAAGCGATATAGACCAGACTCCACTTCTGTATAATCCCAAAACTCAGACAAGTCATTACTGACTTGGACTTCTGCGCCTATCACTGGCTCATCTCTACTATTTTTAACCTCTCCGGTCATGACCAATCTTATATCGAAATACCTTTCATCATCTAATTCATTAGAAGAAACATCAGACACAAATCCATCTACAACTAAAATTCCTTGTTCACTGTCGGTATCAAAACTGAAAATCTCTATGCAGGAAATGAAAATACCAAGTCCTAAAATGAAGATAATCGATATCAATACAGAGGCTCCTTTCATTCTAGCCACCAATTTGGTTGTGTATTAGTTACCCTTGATCTTGAAACTAGATTTACAAATCTACAATCGTAACATGATCTGGGAGGTCTGGGAATATTACATGAATTTTTCAGCGATTCGGGATATACCACCGAGTAGGAAAGCATATCTCTTGAAAAAGTCCATCTGTAGAATTTTTCTCTTACCACACCAAAATAACCATAGACCTCTCCTTCATGCCCTACAGCGCTGAAGTTCGATAATAGATTATATGGTGGCGGAGCAAATACATCGGCCTGATTTTTCTGATTGTCAAGATCCTCCCAAAATTGATAATTGAGCTGATTCATCATCTGGTGTCTTATCAGGACTGAAATGCCCTCATGCAAGTTTTCATCACTGCTGTCAAAAAAGAACAAATCGTGTTCGTTCCCTCCACTTTCCTCTTTCGCGATCACAAAATCATTATAGTATAACTCTTCTGTAACCCAACACTTATAGTTTGGATCTGTTTGGGTAGGCAATAATCTGGCGACAAACCCATAGGTAGTTTCAAAGTCCCACCGATGATATATAAACTCTTGTGTAGTACTAACCTCCGGAGTTTTGATTTTTATGGCAAGTCCGTCTACATCAACAATTTTGGTTTCGCCACTTACTACTTTGTAATCTCTGATCGTTTTTTCTTCCAACACTAGTCCTCCTTGTGGCGTATCGACAGGCAGTCCTTCGAAGGTGGATTCGTAAACATCACCATTTTGTAAGGTCACGCTTATTTTATATTGCTTGCCGTCTTCGGCCTTGAAGGTTTCGAAGTACAGCCTATAAATGCCCTCTTCATCTTCTGAATAGTCCCAATGCTCATTGGTATCATCAATCAACATGACTTCTGCACCGGTCACAGGCTGGTCCAAGATATTAGATACCCGACTGGTGGTGCTAAGTGATACTTGGAAGTACCTTGGATCTAGCGGCTGTACACCTTGATCATTAAAGGACTGATCTGAGATAAAGCTCTCTATGACGAGAACGGATGCTTCACTACCTGTATCAAAATTAAACTGCTCAACGCAAGAATTGAAAAGGCAAAGGCCAAAGCAAACTGAGAGATAAAGAGATATTGATTTTATTTTTTTCATTCTGCCCACCACGTTGGTGCTGTGTTAGTAATAATTGAGTTAATTGGTCTTGAAATCAGGCGACAGTCAAAGCATTCTGGAGCTGGAGGTACACCACAACGCTGCAAGGACTCTGGGTAGTCTATATAGTATGAAATCTCTTTCTTAGAAAAATACCATCTATGAAATTTTTCACTCACCACACCGAAATATCCGTAAACAGGCTTATCATGTCCAACAGCCCTCATATTGGAAACAATATTGTAAGGAGGAGGTGCAAATAGTTGCTCTTGTTTTTCCTGACTCTCTACATCCTCCCAGAATTGATAAAAATCTGCCGTAAGTGCCGTTTGCCTAAATGAAACTGTAAACCCTTCGTGTAAATGTTGATCGTTGGTCTCCAAGAAAAACAAATCATGAGTAGACCCGCCTTCTAAATCTTTCGCAATGACAAAATTCTTAAAGAAAAAACCTGTGGTAATCCAGCACTTATAGTTGATATCATCCTCATCCAATCCCCATGCAATTACTCCGTAGGTAGTGGTAAAATCCCACCTGTACCTTACAAAATCAGTCTGCGTACCCAAATCGGCGACTTTGGCCTTGTAGGTAATTCCTTTCAAAGGGGTTATCACCACCTCACCGGCTTTAATATCATATCCGGTGATAACTTCTTCTTCGAAAAAAAAATCTGCCAACTCTTGGTTTGGGGGTGGCATTTCAAAATTTGATTCATATCTGTCCCCATTGGAGAGTTCTAGATTAAGCATATAACTTCTCCCTGCTTCCGCTTTAAAATCTTCAAAGAACAGCCTGTAAATCCCTGGCTCTACCTCTGTATATTCCCAGCTTTCAGCCAAATCGTCGATCACCTGTATTTCAGCTCCGGCAACTGGCTCGTCATGCTTATTCTTTACTCCGGAAGTAATTTTAAGCTTCACTTCAAAGTATCTCGCATCTACTGGATAGTTCTGAATATCGTCATATGATAGATCAGAAACGAAACCTTCGACCACAAGAAGAGGTGACTCGTGAGATACGTCGAAATTAAATTGTTCGACACATGCACCTGTATAAAGTGTAGTACTTATCATCATCAAAATTGCCGTCCGGCTCATTTTGCTAGCTTAAAATTATAGGTGATTGAAGGGAACATAGAACCTAGAATGGACAATTTGCGGGCCTGTCCCGAATCTATAAAGTAGACCGAATAGGCATTTTTTCTACCGTAAACATTGAAAATTGAGAATACCCACTCACCTCTAAGCAAGCGATCCTTTCGTAGTCCCTGCTTCAACGTAAGAGAAAGATCCAACCTATGATAATCCGGAATTCTGTAGGCGTTTCTATCTGAGTACCTCAGAGCTGCTAACGTCTTGTCATAACTGAACTTAGATATCGGTACAGTTATCGGACGCCCTGTACTGTAACTGAAATTTGCTGACAGAACAAGTCTGGCCCCAAGCTTATAATTCAAGACAAGTGAGAGATCATGAGGTTTATCATTATTCGAGCTGTAGTACTTACCATCATTCACTGTTTGATACTCAAAGTCGCTCTGATATTTCCTCAAACTTCGAGAATAGGTATAGGAAATCCAGCCGTTTAATCTTCCTTCATTTTTTTTAATTTGAACTTCTAGTCCATAAGCTTTGCCTTTTCCCTGAATTAAACTTCCTTCCAGTTCCTCATTCCCTAAAATTTCCGCACCTTCAATAAAATCAATCGCATTGTAAATGTCCTTGTAATAGAACTCACCGGAAAACTGATATTGATTCTCTCGTATATTCTTGAAATAACCAATAGAATACTGATCAGCATACTGTGGATCAAGATTAGGCCCACTTGCCAAATAATAATCTTGTGGGGTTGCAGAAACAGTGTTAGAGATCAAATGCATGTACTGATAGGTCCTGTAATAGCTCATCTTTATTGATGAATTGGTTGTCAACAGATATCTTAAAGAAAACCTCGGCTCGATTCCACTAAAAGAATCAATTAAATCTCCGCTGTTATAAAAAGTGGAGTCAATTACTTCTGGCTTTCTAAGCACGTCTATGCCCTGTTCAAATAAATACACTTTATCAGCACCAACTCTTCTAAACATAGAATATCTAATACCACCGGACAAAGCAAGTCTGGCCCCCAAGTCCCAGTCATCCTGGAGAAATATAGCAACCTCATTCGCATGTTGATTGTTAATATCCACGGCATCAATGATAGAAAATTCACCCAATGGTCTCAAGTTCCCTGGCTCAGATTCTATTTTGTTGTATTCCATTCCTGCAGTAAGCGAGTTTTTCGGATGCATCTTGTAAAGAAATTCGAACTTGGCAGATAAGTTTTTGATCCCATTGTCAAATTCAAAAGCCTCCTGTTCATCTTCTGTAGTCGAAGTCTCGACTGTGTAGTCACTGCTTGAAAGAGTCAATGTAGAAAGTGTCTTTTCTCCATAGACATGGTTCCATTCCAGACTGAAGTTATTGTTTCCCCAATCGTATTGAGAATCACCTGACAAATTGAAATCGTCATGACTGATGTAAAATGAACCGGTCAGATAGTCTTTATCGCTAATTCTATAGAGCAGCTTTGCATTCATATCATAGAATGCTGCCGCACTGCTATTGAGGTCTATGTTGTTTAATGAATGGAGCAACCAATTGGTATATGAAGTTCTGCCGCCTATCAAAAAAGAGGCCTTATTTTTGAGAATAGGTCCTTCTGCAGTCAAGCGACTGGAAACTAGACCTACGCCTCCTGAAACTTTGTACTTTTCGTCATCGCCATGTCTTAGTTTGATATCCAAAACTGACGATATTCTTCCTCCGAAATTTGCCGGCCCTCCTCCTTTATAAAGGTTGACATCGCTAACCATATCAGAATTAAAAGCACTATAAAAACCAAATAGATGTGTAGGGTTATAGATAATAGCTCCGTCTTGTAAAATAAGGTTTTGACCAGTCTCGCCTCCACGTACGTTAAAGCCAGACGACAATTCTCCCGTGGTTGAAATACCCGGCATGGTAGTCAGACTCTTTACCGGATCTACTTCTCCCATAAAGGTTGGCAACTGCTTAATGGTTTCGATGTTCATATTCTCCAGACCCGAAACACGCTGCTGGACATTGGCATCTTGCCCCTCTGCAGTAATCACTAGCTCATCGAGTTGAAGAGAGCCTGAGAATAAGCTCACGTCATGGTTACCAGCTGATTTAATAACTACATCTACTGGTTTATTTTCATAACTAATAGAGCTATACTCAATAACATATTTTCCTACCGGTACGCTGAGCGAATAGTTGCCATTGAAGTCGGTAATTGTACCAATGTTGAGCGAACTAATATAGACCCTGGCACCTATAAGAGGTTCATCATTCGCGCCGTCTGTAATCTTTCCCGTTACACTTACTACCTCGTTCAGTTTGGAACTTTTATCGCCGATGATTACGAGATTTTTGTCTGCACTCTTCTCGACCTGATAGAGTTCCGGGTTATTGGCAACCAATACAATTGTACCGTAGTACAATACAGCTTTCAGTTCGTCTTTTTCAACGTTTTTATTTAGAAACTCTTGAATAGTGAGACCGGCTGCCGAAGTTTCGACTTTCTTACCCTCAAACCAATCTGGTTTAAAAAATATTTTTACGTTATTTTCTTTTTGAATTGAGTCGACAGCGGTGATGAAGTCTAAACCCAAATAGGACTTTTTCAAACGGTTCATCTCCTGCCCATAACCAATCGATGAAATTAGAAAAGCACTAAAAATTAATCCTAATTTTATTATTCTCATGGGGTCAGTGGGTGTTGTGTTAATGTGAAAAAACGGAGCAAGGTTAAGCAGAATGATTGTATTCTGGCGGACATTTTATAAATATTAGTCATAGCTGATTTTAGCGGTTGCATTCATACATTGAAGGTACATACAAGTGACTTTTGGCAAGTTCAATTCGCATTATTCAAAATAATATTTCGCGATTACTCTCAAAGTATTTATATGTTGGAACATTGTTTTGTGCAACAAACATCTCAAAAATAAAGCGTCCAAAAGGTTTATCAAACAGCCGCTCCGGTATCTCTATCAAATGTCCATATCCGACATTTCAAGATAATGGCTAAGTTGACTGCATTCATTTTTGACTTCGGCACAATAAATTTTACCATTGTTTGGCCTAATTCCTTGGCATTTGGGCGTTTGGTTCTTTATTTTACACACATTAATTACCGATATGTTCAAAAAATCTCTTCATATCACTAAAAATTTCTACTTCCTTTCCGGAATGGCTTTTTTAGTCTGGATGCTTTTCTTCGATACCAATGACTTTTATTCCCAATACCAACTTCGTCAAAAAGTAAAGGAGTTGGAAAGCCAGGAAAGGTACTACCTACAAAAAATAGATGAGGTAAATGCAGATCGTGAAGCGCTCATCTCTGACATGGAACTTTTAGAAAGGTTTGCACGTGAAAAGTATTACATGAAAAAAGATGGGGAAGATTTGTTTGTGATTGTTGAAGACTAACAACCTAGCAAACTTCATTGATTAAATCTACAGGTAGATGATTAAAAAAGTATCACTTCTCATTCTTATTTGCGCCCTTTGGGGGCCTTTTGCTTTTGCACAATTGGAATACAATGCGCTTGGTAAAGATCGCCCTGCATGGCTGGATAAAGTCTATGTAGGTGGTGGAATTGGTGGAATCGGTATTAGCAGCGATCGAATTTGGGCCAGTGTGAATGGACAGGTAGGATATCGCATAACTGAAAAATGGAATGTAGGCATGGGACTATCTTATCAATACTTCAAGTGGAAAGAGCCGATTAATCAATCTTTCAATGATTACGGTTTAAGCTTTTTTACTCAGTATGTGGTTTACAACCCCTTCTTTGTGATGGCTCAATACGAAATTTTATTTCTTGACCAGGTTGAGGCCAGAGAAACATATGATACATTCCTGATTGGTGGTGGTGTTTCGCAACCAATGGGAGGTAGAGGCTTCCTCAATTTTTATGCCCTGTACAATGTTCTTTATACTGATGGCGGAGACAACGGTCGCTATGACAGCCCTTGGGTTATAGGCATGAATTTCGGAATTGGATTCTAAAAATTAAGCTTAAACTTCTCAGCCAATTCGCCCAAATCCTGAACCACAGGATCAAGAAGAGGGATACCACCTTTCTCTCGAATAGCCTCCATCTTACGTTCGTAATCCCCAGGTATTTGAACTGGGTTGTTTTCATCTACTGGAGTGGATGACCTGAATCTTTCAATCCATGTATCCATATGTTCCTTAAATTCTTCCTTCTTCCTGAACGCATCAATGCGCATCGCTCCGAAGAAGTGGCCAAGACCCTCACCCACGGGGTCGGAGACCGGATCAATAAAACTAACAAATGGAGGCACCCAAGGGCCATAATTGGCGCCCGATAGCACCGCTGAAAAAATATCGACAATGGATCCCAGTATATAACCTTTGTGTGATGCATGCTCTCGATCTCCTCCAAGCGGCAACAAGGCCCCTCCCTCTTTCACGCCGTTGGCATTGGTGGTAGGGTTTCCATCCTGATCTTGCACCCACCCCAGCGGAGCGTCCTCATTCTTTCTTTGTAATATTTCCAATTTGCCATTAGCGGCCGTTGTGGTTGCCATATCCGCAACAAATGCGGGTTGCTTTCCAGCTGGGATGGCCACCGCAATTGGGTTAGTACCTAAAAGCCTTTCTTTGGAAAAAGTAGGTGCTACCAGTGGACTGGCATTGGTCATAGAAATACCTATCATATCTTGCTCCAATGCCATCATAGCATGATATCCTGCTATACCATAGTGATTAGAATTCTTAACTGAGACCCAACCAGTACCCACACTTTTGGCCTTGATCATGGCGATTCTCATGGCCTCAGGCCCAGATATTAGCCCTAATGATTCGTCGGCATTAAGTACTGCTGTAGAGGGTGTTTCATGTTCGATTTGAAAAATTGGTCGAGCATTTATTCTTTTAGCTTCCCACAATCGAACGTAGCCTTTCAGCCTCGCTATGCCGTGAGAATCTACCCCACGCATGTCCGCACTCACTAATACCGTAGCTGCGGTATCCGCCATTTTTTCCGTATGTCCCATGGACACGAAAACTTGCTTGGTAAAGTCAAATAATCTCTGATAGCTAAACATGACGCGAATTTATTTTCTTTTTGGCAAACCGTTGTATAAGAGTCCTTCTTTTAGCGCATACGGCGAGACTTTTATTTGATCAAAATGGCAATTGTCCATGATCACTTTGATGGCAATCGAGGCCGATACAATCATATCTACCCGCATAGGGATCATACCTGCCATTTGAAGTCTTTCCTGCTTGCTATAAAGCATCAATCGCTCATGAATTTCTTCGAAGTAGTCTTTGAACAGTATCGGCCTTTGCATGGGTCTGGCACCAGGCCTACGTGCATGGACATCCCAGAGCGTGTCAAAAGAACCAGATGATCCAACCAGATAAGAGGCACCGTGTTTTTTGCAATTTGTAAAAACCTCTTCCAGGTTTTCTGTCAAAAAAACTTCAAGTTTAGATTTTTCATCGTTCGAAATCGGATCTGTATGATGAAACTGATCTATCAATCGCTGCCCCCCGAGTTCAAAGCTCTTCAGCCATTTTACCTCCTGAGCATCAGCAAGGATAAATTCTATGCTTCCTCCTCCAATATCCATTATCAGTCCTGTGCCTTCCTCAAAATCAATGTATTGGCTCACCCCTCGGTGGATCAATTCCGCTTCTTCTTCACCCGACAATACCCTGATTTCCAACCCCACCTTTTGTCTGACCAGCTGTACAAACTCTTCTTGATTTTGCGCGTTGCGAACGGCACTAGTAGCTGAAACAATTATTTCATCTACAACTTCATTTTGCATCTTCTCCTTAAAATCAGTCAATGTATCTATAGCTCTCTCTATAGCATCAGGTAAAATAGTATTGTTGCTAATCCCCCCTTTTCCTAATCTGACCGCCACCTTCTCTTTGTGAAGGATTTTCATATTTCGAGCGCGGTCTGCAATTAGCAAATGAAAAGTATTCGTCCCAATGTCTATTATACCTACTCTCATATTGATTTTAAAAATTCCGCTAATTTATGAATAAAATTGAGAACCTAACTTGAACAAAAAACCTGTGCTCATATTTGTACAAGTCCCTATATTTGAGCCGAACTAATAACCCAAGTGATAATGAATCTTAAATCGTCCGAAGAAAAAATCCAATACCTTGAAAAACTCAATCAAGAAGCACTTCTTGGAGGCGGAGAGAAGAGAATTGAGTCTCAGCACAAAAAAGGGAAACTGACAGCTCGTGAGCGCATTGCCCTTTTAATCGATGAAGGAACCTTCCAGGAAATTGGAAAGTTCGTTACCCATCGAGCCACTGACTTCGGGTTAGACAAACAAAAGATATTAGGCGATGGCGTGGTAACCGGATATGGGCAGGTCAACGGCCGTTTGGTTTACGTGTTTAGTCAGGATTTTACTGTCTTTGGCGGGTCACTATCCGAAACCTACGCTGAAAAGATTGTGAAAATCATGGACCTGGCCATGCAAAATGGCGCACCAGTCATTGGACTCAATGATTCTGGTGGTGCCAGGATTCAGGAAGGTGTGGTATCGCTCGGTGGGTATGCTGACATTTTTTATAGAAACACGTTAGCGTCCGGTGTCGTACCTCAGATATCAGCCATCATGGGCCCTTGCGCTGGTGGAGCTGTTTATTCTCCGGCCATCACCGATTTTATCCTGATGGTGGAAAACACCTCTTACATGTTCGTAACCGGCCCTAATGTGGTAAAAACAGTTACACAAGAGGACGTCACAGCTGAGGAATTGGGTGGAGCCAGTACACATAGCACGAAAAGTGGGGTTACCCATTTCTCTTGTGCCAATGAGGTGGAGTGCATCAAAAACATCAAGAAATTGCTTAGTTACGTTCCCCAAAATTGCGAAGAAGCACCTGAAATGCTACCTTATGAAGCTGGTGATGAAACACGAAAGCAATTAGATGAAATTGTACCAACCAACCCTAATCAACCCTATGACATCAAAGAGGTTATAGAAAATACCGTTGACGGAAG
Organism: Reichenbachiella sp.; assembly: GCF_039944555.1. Taxonomy (GTDB): domain Bacteria; phylum Bacteroidota; class Bacteroidia; order Cytophagales; family Cyclobacteriaceae; genus Reichenbachiella. The sequence continues at coordinate 935,445 of NZ_JBDUYN010000006.1, forward strand.
TGATTTTTTTGAGGTACATAAGAATTTTGCGGAAAACATTGTCGTTGGATTTGCCCGTTTAGGTGGACGAAGTATTGGCATTGTCGCCAACCAGCCTGCAAGCTTAGCGGGTGTATTAGATAATGATGCCAGTGTGAAGGGTGCACGTTTTGTTAGATTCTGTGATTGCTTTAATATTCCCTTGCTGGTGTTTGAAGATGTTCCCGGATTTTTGCCTGGAACAGATCAGGAATGGAATGCCATTATTATGAACGGCGCCAAGCTACTTTATGCATTCAGCGAAGCTACAGTCCCACGGATCACTGTGATTACAAGAAAGGCCTATGGAGGTGCTTATGACGTTATGAACTCGAAACATATCGGGGCGGATATGAATTATGCCTGGCCGACAGCTGAAATCGCTGTAATGGGAGCTAAAGGTGCTGCTGAAATTATTTTCAAAAGTGAAATTAAAGCTGCTGATGACCCTCAGGTCAAATTGGATGAAAAGGTGGATGAATATACTGAGAAGTTTGCCAACCCTTATATCGCGGCAGCACGTGGCTATGTAGATGAAGTCATTCTTCCTCATAACACGAGGGCGAAATTGATTACGGCTTTCAATATGCTTGAAAACAAGGTAGGAAACATGCCGAGAAAGAAACACGGAAATATTCCTTTGTAATTGTCTGAATATCTCTTCCAAAGTTTAAAACTTTGGAAGAGATTAAAGCCTGCCTAATCTATGCTCGTCCCAGAAAAATATTATCATATCTACAACCGAGCAAATGGAGATGAAAACCTCTTTCGAAGCGAAGAGAATTTTAGGTTTTTCTTAAGAAAATATCAACTGTATATCAATAGCTGGATAGATACTTTCGCTTATCGCCTCATGCCTAATCACTTTCATATATTCATAAGAGTAAAAACTCTTGATGAAATTAATAATTCGGCTAAAAACAATTCTGAATTCGCCCCTTCCAAAATTTTGAACTTTGGAAGGGATGAAGAGCTGTCAGTCGCTGTTTCTAAGCAATTTTCCAAACTATTCAGCAGCTATACACAAGCTCTCAACAAACAAATTGGTCGTACCGGAAGTTTATTTCAAAAAAACTTCAAAAGAAAAGAGGTTACCCATCTCAGCTATTTTCAAAACTTGATAATCTACATACACAGCAATCCCATATTTCATGGATTTACCTCCGGTATGCGCGATTGGGCATTCACTTCCTATCAAACCATACTTTCAACTGCTCCCACTTCATTGAATCGCACTGAAGTAATCGAGTGGTTTGATTCCGTAAAAAACTTTGAATTTTGCCATCAACAAGCAGTAGATTTGAAGCAAATTAACGAATTAGCATTCGACTAAGTATGAACAAAAAAAGCGAAAAGTTTTTATACGAGTACCTCAATAACGCCTCCCCAACTGGATTTGAATCCTCTGGACAAAAAATTTGGTTGGACTATGTCAAGCCATATACTGATGACTACATCACTGACACTTATGGGTCTGTTGCTGCTGTTATCAATCCCAAGGCCAAGTACAAAGTAGTCATCGAGGCTCATGCCGATGAGATATCCTGGTTTGTCAATTACATCTCAGACGACGGTTATATCTATGTCGTACGCAACGGAGGTTCTGATCATCAAATCGCTCCATCTAAGCGGGTGAATATATTTACTGAAAAAGGTATCATAAAAGGTGTTTTCGGTTGGCCGGCCATTCACGTAAGAAAAGATGCCAATGAAAAAAGTCCAAAAATGGACAACATTTTTATCGACGTGGGATGTGAGTCCAAAAAGGAAGTCGAAAAGCTTGGCGTAAAAGTTGGCTGCGTGATTACTTTCGATGATGAACTGATGGATTTGAATAAGAGGTTCGTTTGTGGTCGCGCGCTCGACAATCGCATTGGTGGATTTATGATCGCCGAAGTAGCAAGAAAGCTCAAAGAGAATAAGGTGAAACTTCCGTTCGGGTTGTACATAGTCAATGCCGTTCAGGAAGAAATTGGTTTGAAGGGTGCCGAAATGATGGCAGCTCGAATCAAACCGAATGTGGCTGTGGTTACCGACGTTTGTCATGACACACACTCGCCCATGTACGATAAGAAGGTCAGTGGGGATCAAAAAGCAGGTAAAGGGCCTGTCTTGACTTTTGGTCCAGCTGTTCAGAATAATTTGATTGCCGACATTATCAAAACAGCAGAGAAGAACAAGATCCCATATCAAAGAGCTGCTGCTTCACGGATCACTGGCACGGATACGGATGCATTTGCCTACTCCAACGAAGGCGTGGCTTCTGCACTGATATCGTTACCCTTGAAGTACATGCACACAACAGTTGAAACGGCTCATTACGACGACATCAATCATGTCATTGAATTAATCTACGAGTTTCTGATACAGCTTAAGGATGGACAGGATTTTAGGTATATTAAGTAAGATTTAGAAATCCAATTCATGATTACTAAAATCATGAATTGGATTTCTAAATCTCTTTTCGCAGAATCATGAGATTTTCAATTAGTTAGAAAAATAGATGATTAATCCATTTTGCTCTCAAGTTGTTTAATCTTTTCTGCTTGTTTCTTGAGCTCGCGATTTTGATCAATTACATAGAGCGTCAACTCCTCAATCTTCTTAAGTAAAATGGCTTCCATTTGGCCTAAATTCACACCTTTTGAGATAACTTCCTCTTCTGCCGGTACTTCTGGCAAGTGATGGTTTTTGTTCACAAAGTCTTCCAGTTCGTCTACCGGCATTAGGCTATAATCATCTTCAAAAACCTCATCGTGCCATACCTCAAGAGAAACGAGAACTTCCTTGGCCTCCACGAGGCCATTGTTGTAAACCCTGAAGACCTCAGAATTATCAGTTGTATTAAAAACAGTGATGGCCTTGGTTTCACTGTCTCCGGCCAATCGGGCTACAATAGAACCGGCCTGCAATGCTCCGGTAATACTTGCTGTGCCATCAACGGTTTGATCTCCGCTAATGTCAATATTTCCAGTAGAGCCATCAATAATCACTCGGTTGAGATTTTGCGCGTCTCCAATGTCTGACGAAAAAGTTGCCACACCATTTTTGTCAACTTCAAACAGCCCAAACCAATTCGTCTCATCAGCCACATCATGAGTGCCTCGACCAACCTGAAACAAGGCGTCATCACCGGCATTATCTGTATCTATGGCGAAAGTCATTTGATCTGGAGAATTAAAGGATGACGTAATGAAACCGTTATTGAAGATTGCGCGATCGGCGAAGGTGATATAGTTTTTTTCGGCTGGCACTCCTGTACCCGCTTTCATGAAATAATCGGCATCCGGGGTTGAATTCGTGGAATTGGAAAAGTAGCTGATTCCTCCATCATGAAAGAAATTTAAGAAATCTCCAGAGCCAACCGTATTATCTAATAGGACCAATCCTCTTGTGGAACTGCTTGAGCTAAATTCAATGGATTCCTGGATTCGAATGTAATCATCGTTTACTGTTTTCGCTCCACTGACTACATCTAGATTCGGACCGGCTACCTCATCATTATCAATGAAACCTTGAAGACCCAAAGCCAGATTACCCTCAATATCTATAATATCGCCAGCATCGATGGTGACATGGGTACCAGGTTCACAAGTACATGTTTCCCCTTCAGCATGAGGATTGCAAGAAAGTACATCCACCGTATCTGCATCATGGTATACTTGTCTAATCACCCATGGGGTGAGTGATTCTACACTTCTTCGGTGTATTTCATTACCGACACCTAAAGACAGCACATATTCATCTTCATTCCCTAGTTCGGTATTACTGATATTGAGATTACCCTCCAGTTCAAACCCATTATGCACAACCACCGTCCCGTCATTCTTGATCGATAAATCACCGGTACCGCCGCTGTAAGCTTTGAATACGAGATCCCTACCGGAGGCGTCCAGTAAAGTCGCTCCTGGCTGATGTTCCAATGACAAATATTCTTCAGTACCCTTTCTAAAGTGTAAAGCGCCTTCTTCAGTACTAAGATTAGCTTCGGTGTCATGATAGAGCCGAATGTAGTCGATATTTTCATCAGCTGTTTTGGCCAAACTGAGTTTACCCACGATTGATAAGGCATGATCTGGAGAGGTGGTTGCTATGCCCATTTTACTTTTGACTATTAGATTTCCATCACTTAGATCTGTCCATGTATCATTTCCATAACTTCCGACCACAACACCGCCATTGTAAAACTGAAATGCACCATCTCGTGCCAACAAACGATACTTACTATCACTCCCTCCTGTATTATCATCCCAATCTTTCATTTGAAACCCATGAACATTTAGCAGGTCATGATCATCTAGATTGATGCTTCCTTCTTCCATTTTTAACGAAGCACCATCAATTTCCAATTCGTCGTCGCTATTTAAAATAATCCGAGCATCATAATTAGTCCCGTTAATATCATTTTGAAAATCAATTAGCGGCGTAGTCCCATTTCTTGTCAGTTCGATTATGCCTTCACGAATTTGGGTTCCTGCCTTGTTAGGAGTACCATCATATCCGGTGCCTGTAATATGAAGTGCAGCAGTCGGAGAAGTAGTACCTACACCTATGTACCCGGAAGAATTGATAAATAACCGGTCTGCATTATTAGTTCGGACTCTAAACTGATCGTTCGCTCCAAAGCCGATATAGGTATTCTCATCACCATTGTGTCGTATGTAGTCGTTGATATCAATTCCACCTGCCACATCAAGCTTGTTACCAGGGCCAGTTGTTCCAATTCCTACCTTTCCATCTTCCATTACTCTGAAGATGGAATTTGACGTAGCTGTTGTATTATGACCAATTTCAAAGTATGAATCGGAATTATTGTTATTGGCATCAAGGTTTATTCTAAGTTTATCATACGTATTGATTGTAATGTCGTCGCCATAAGTATTACCAAGTGTAGAACGTATCGAATGATGTGTATTAGTCCCATAGGAATCACTGTCCCAAGTCAAATAAAGACCTCCAAACCGGTAAAGGTTCGAATATTGCTTATCAACAGACCGGCCATAGACTTGTCCCGTTATGTACGCATTCCCAACAACATGGAGTTTTTGCGATGGGCTTTTTGTACCTATTCCCAAATTACCTCCATTGGTTAAGCTCATAAAACGGGTACCAATATTTCCGCCTGAACTACTAGTTGAGTAGCTAAAATGAAGGCTGTTATTCTCCCGTTCGTTAAAGATATTCCAGTGTTTATAACCACTGCGATAGGTAGCTAATCTAATTGCTGCGTCGGCAGAGGAAGTGTTATCCCAGTTGACTATGAAAACGTCTTTATTGTCTCCAAAATGCTGTCCATCAATAGTACTGTTTTGCGCAAAAAGATAATTTGAACTTATCATTAGACAAACTAGAATTAGTATTTTTTTCATGAGATAATTATTAATATAGTTTTTCGATTTATCAGGTATCCATTCGTTAATAAAAAAAAATGTAAAAGGTCAACAAGCATTAGCTGTCATTCAATACAAAAATTCTTCAATATATCCGATTGGAATTATTTTGTCATAAATAGTAAAAAAAGGAAGGTAAGGTCAGATAATTGGATTGAACATTGGTTGGTCAACGAACATGTATTGAGCCATTTGATCACGGAGTCAGTTCATTTTATTGAGCTAAAAAGGGGACGAAATAATAAAATAAGACCGAAAATCACAATGCCCCAGGCAGAATATTCTTAATACACAGAGATTTTTCAAATGGATAATTGTCAATAACGACTACAGATTTTCTTGACTGCTATCAACTATGCCTATAACAAATAGGGAGAATCTTGTTAGAAAAATGAAAATGGTATTTTGGCTTAGGAAGATTCCGCACAAATGGTTGCAAGGTATACGTTCACTACTAACTACACGCGATAGGACAAAATGAGCTAGATTTTCTTGACATTAATTTATATACTACTTGTTTTGCTTGCGACGACGTTTCTTATCTTTCACTCCTTCTTCAAGGTATAAATATCCTCAATCATTCGCTTCATCTCCAATGGCAGGGTGCCATTGTAAATACCACGGATTCGTCTTTTGGTGTCGACAAGAATAATGTTCTCAGTGTGAAGAAAATCTTCATCTGTGGTTACGGTCTTTCCAAAACCTTCATCAGCAAAGTAGGATTCTCGTGCCATTTGATAGAGGTATTTTTTGTCGCCGGTCACCAGGCTCCACTGACTGACATCTATATCATTGAGTGAAGCGTATTCTGCCAATCGGTCCACAGAATCCACCCAGGGCATGACGGTATGTGAAAGGATTTTTACCGATTCATCAGAAGCAAATTCCTTCTGTATCTTTTTCAGATTCTTGGTCATCCGGGGGCAAACGTTCGGGCAAAGGGTAAAAAAGAAATTGGTGACATAGATTTTATTCTCAAAAGTCTGATTGGTAATCATATCACCATTTTGATCGACAAATGAAAAATCAGCAATGGTGTGAATGCTGTCATATTTGGTATCCTCCGGAGATATCCACTCTGGTGTGAATATGGCATCGCTATAATAGGGGAGCTCGATTTCGGGGTTCATCCGTTTTTCAGATTTTTTAGAACACCCCCAAACGCTTGCGACCAAGAAGCAGATGATCAGTCCATTTTTCATTTTATTGTTCCTTTATAGGGGTCTATGTCCCCGGATTCACTATCTATTTTTGCACAACGTTTAAGGCCCAGCATGCCGTATTTTCGACCGTTTTCCCTTACCACGTAATTCGAACGGTATTTCCCATCTCGTCTCCAGAATTTTTGCGCTCCGCGCTCTTTCCCATCCACATAGTTCATTTCTTTCTTTTTACTTCCATCTGCATACCACTCCAAATGAGTTCTTTGACCAAAGCCATTTTCAAAATAGTACTGAAACTTGAGCTGTCCATCTTCATAATACCCCAGGTGTTGACCATGTTTTTCGCCCAAATGATATGGACGCCGACTAAAAACCTGACCATTGGGATAATAGGTAACAAAATCTCCCTCCATTTCTCCTTGATAGTATCCTTTCCTTGATTTTATCGAATCATTGGGATAGCGTGTAATTAAGTAGCCAGAAAATTCAGTGCTATCTAAAAGAATAGTGCCATTGGTCATCATTGAGAGGCGTTGATCCTCTTCCTTCAAGACCACTTCAGGAATTTTGATTGTAGATGAAAAAACCTGCAATTCATCCTCAGTGGATAAATCACAGGCCATCATGCTTAGAGTCAAAATCAACAATAAGCGATTCATAATTTTATTTCGTTAGCGTACCGGAAGTACCGTAGAAACCATCCTCATTGATCCAAGGAAAACCTACTGTTATGTGATAGTGGTAAATACCATCAGGGAAATCGTCCGTTACTCCAAAATGTCCGTGGTAATCATCCAAAATCCCACCATCATCTTTCGAAAGTACCTCTACGCCATCTTCGTGCGTACCATAAACCGGAAACCCATCCAACAAGATACCGACGAGTGCTTCGTTATCTGCTCCGTCTCTATGTTGTGTCAACCATACAGGCTCAGTGTGATAGTGATAAGTTGCCCCGGCTGGATGCCCTTCATATTGATCAAAAGTGTTGAGTTCCTCAAAGATATCATCGTCACCCGCCGCATTTTGATTGAACATAGCCACACTATTTATGGTCACGCCCATTGGGCCCATTGGGGTAGCTTCGTGAGTAGAAGCTTCTGCTGGATATCTTGGAACCTTAAAAACCAAATTTTGCTCCTCAATCTCTCCTGGATTTTTCTTAAAGTCCGCGTTGTCCGGTTCAGTATAGTCTTCATAAAGGGCATCATCACTATTGTAGTACATACTCTTGTGATCTGGCAAGTCCTTTGAAGTGATGGTTACCCATGTATCATCAAAAGTAAAAGTAACTGCCGAAGTGTGATAAAATTTATCTGCCAATACACTGATATCAGCTGAGGACGGAGTTGGAGTGACTGTTTCGTCGTTATCAGTAATTTTTGCTGTAGCACTCGCTATCTCGATAGTACCTGCGCTTGCCGCACTAAGTGTAAGAGTCAGTGTCTCTTCGCCTTCTACGTCACCGTCATCTTTTACAGCCAGTTCAACAGTGGTACTAGACTCTCCATCAGCAATGCTGACCGTGTTGACAAAGTCCGTATCGAAGTCTTCTGGTTGGGCTGTCCCAGAAAATGCGGCTGACGCAGTTAGAGCCGATCCGGTCTGATTTACAACCGCGTCATCGTCGGAATCTAGTAAACTAATAGTGAATTTCACTGCACTGCCTCCCTCAGCACCATCTTGTGATGCAACCTGGACAAAAATATCAAGTGCATCGGTTCCGGTATCTGTTTCATCATCCTCGGTACATCGAACAAAGATGATGGCAACCATTAAGAACAACAGTGCTGATATTATTTTTTTCTTTCCTTTCATGATAGATCTTTTAATTGGTAATGATTAAAAAAAACCTTTTCAAGTAGATGCCAAGATAAACTAAATAAGCCAGACAAATGATGTGGTCCAACTGAATTAAAGTATGCGCTTCCCCTGAAAGGGTTCATGATAGTAAAACGAACAAACCCAACAAACCCCCCATTGATATATTTAACCTTCCCATTTGAAATAATTCACATGGGGTAAACAGGTTCATTCTAGTCAACTTTGGTGTATGATAATTGTAATGGGGGTATCAGGAACAGGAAAGTCCACGGTAGGAAAATTATTAGCCAGCGAGTTGAAAATTCCATTTTACGATGCAGATGACTTTCATTCTGAACACAACATAAAAAAACTGTCTGCCGGACAACCTTTGACAGATCAAGATCGCCGACCGTGGTTGGAGAACCTGGGTGAGCAAATTAAGAAGTGGCAAGCTGATGGGGGAGCTGTTTTGGCGTGTTCGGCACTGAAGGAAAAATACAGACAAATGTTGACCACTATCCCTACAAGTGAACTAAGCATTATTCACTTGTCCGGAAGTATCGAGTTGATTAAACATAGGCTTATGGAACGTAAAGACCACTTCCTTGATCCGTCAATTCTCAAAAGTCAATTCGAAGACCTGGAAGAGCCAAAAGACGCAATTAAGATTAACGTGAATCAATTACCAACAGAAATAATACAAGAAATACTTACTAAAATGAGCAAGAAAACAGCATTCGGTATCATAGGCATGGGTGTTATGGGTCAGAATTTGGCCATCAATATGGCCAACAATCAAGTGAAACTTTCAGTATTCAACAGGCACGTACCAGGCAAAGAAGAAGGCATAGCCAAAGATTTTGTCGATAGGCATGCTTCTCTTGGAATCCAGGGTTTTGATGATCTCAAGCAATTTGTTGATTCTATAGAAGCACCTCGTAATATCCTTCTGATGATTCAGGCCGGTCCCGCCGTAGACGCTGTCATAGACGAACTTACGCCGTTGTTGGGGTCTAACGATTTGATCATTGATGGAGGTAATTCAAACTATTTGGACACGAATAGACGAGATCAACAACTGGCACATCACGACATCAACTTTATAGGAACGGGTATTTCTGGCGGAGAAGAAGGTGCGCGAAAAGGCCCTTCCATTATGCCTGGTGGAAGCCGCACGGCCTATGAGCGCATAGCCCCATTTCTGAATAGTATCGCCGCTAAAGATAGAAACGGGCAACCTTGCTGTACTTATGTGGGGCCTGAGGGGTCTGGTCATTTTATAAAAATGGTTCATAATGGCATTGAGTATGCCGAAATGCAATTGCTGGCGGAAGTTTATGAATTGATGCGAAATGGCCTGGGCATGCTACCCGAAGAAATCGCCAAATCTCTTGAATCCTGGAAGACCAAAGGACTGGATAGCTATCTCCTGGAAATCACCATCAATATTTTACGCAAGGAAGAAAATGGAGAATTGATTCTTGATAAGATTCTTGATGCCGCTTCACAAAAAGGAACTGGCGGATGGTCGACAGAGGCTGCCATTAAACTGGGAGCCCCTCTAAACACCATTGCCGATGCCGTAATGGCCAGGAATCTATCTGCTCAGAAGGAACTGCGAACATCAGCCAACAATTTATATGGACAAATCAAAAATTCGATTGATGAAAATAGTGATGACTTTCTTGCCACCCTGCAAGAAGCCTACGTTGCTGCACGGATCATCAATCATGCCGTTGGCTTTGACATGATGAAAGAGGCCTCTGAGCAATATCATTGGGGACTCAATTTTAGTGAGATTGCTCGCATCTGGACCAATGGCTGTATCATAAGATCAGAATTAATGAATTCAGCGGTAAATTATTTCAAAGACGTAGATAGGCTGCTTTTACATCCATCAATACAAAAATCTCTTCAGGATCAAAAGCAAAGTTTGGCCCGGATAATAGGTCAGGCACTTATTCACGGCTACCCCCTGCCAGTCTTCTCTTCAGCAATGAACTTCTTTCTGGGTTATGTCAATGGTCAGTCTTCAGCGAATTTGCTTCAGGCGCAAAGAGACTATTTCGGAGCCCATACCTACAGACGAGTAGATAAACCGTTGACTGAATCGTTCCACACTGAATGGGTTGCCTCATGATAGATATCCAACTACTATCAGCCGTTCTTGCGGGCATTGGGATTCTGCTGTTTCTAATTCTTTACTTCAAAATCCAGGCATTCCTGGCACTGCTAATGGCCAGTATATCTGTAGGGCTAATGGCCGGTATGGAACCAGTTATCATTATGAATTCCATTAAAACCGGAATGGGTAACACGCTTGGCTTTGTAGCAACCGTTGTTGGGCTAGGAGCTATTTTTGGTGCCATATTAGAGCAATCCGGTGCTGCAGGTGCATTAGCCAATTTCTTTCTCGATAAGCTCGGTGAGAAAAAAGCACCCTGGGCCATGACGATCACCGGATTTGTAATAGCCATACCTGTTTTCTTTGATGTAGCCTTTATTATCCTTATTCCTCTGGTTTATTCTCTGCAGAGAACGTCGGGAAAGTCCTTACTGTTATTCGCTATTCCTTTGCTGGCAGGACTGGCCGCCACACACAGCTTTATACCTCCTACTCCAGGGCCCGTAGCTGTCGCGGATATATTGGGTGCTGATCTGGGCTTGGTTATTCTTTTTGGATTTATTGTAGGCATACCGGCAGTCATATTAAGTGGTCCTATTTTGGCTAAGAAATTGACAAGTAAGACATTCATATCAGCCCCGCCATTAGAGGTTACCGATGAGAACAGCACACCTCCGCCAAATCTATTTGTGATACTCTCCATCATTGCCATTCCTATAGTTTTAATTGTACTTAATACTATCTCGAAGACCTGGTTGGAAATGGGTGCACTTAAATCTTGGTTGGGATTCTTTGGACATCCGTTCACCGCTCTTATTCTAGCTAATTTACTTGCCTGGTATTTTTTAGGCATCAAAAACGGATTCTCCAAAGAAGCGTTGTCTGAAATGAGCACCAAATCATTGGCTCCCGCAGGAATTATCATTCTTCTGACCGGAGCTGGTGGTGTCTTCAAGCAAGTTTTGATGGATACCGGAACCGGTAAAATGCTGGCTGATGCATTTGCTGAGAATCTGTCCTCACCATTTATTTTTGCTTTTGTAATGGCGGCTTTGATGCGCATTGTTCAGGGTTCTGCGACCGTGGCCATGATTACTTCGGCAGGTATGACAGCAGCAATAATTGCGTCTTCCGATCTATCGTCTCCACAGTTGGCGCTCTTAGTTATTGCTATAGCTTCAGGTGCTACGGTGCTTTCGCATGTCAACGACAGCGGATTTTGGCTGATCAATCGCTACCTGGGATTGTCTGTTAAGCAGACCTTCAGGTCATGGACGGTGATGACTACTTTGTTAGGAATTTCAGGATTTATTATCACCCTTGCGTTGGCCTATTTCGTATAAATTAGAGCACTTATATTTTATTAATAGTAGATAAGTGCAAATTATTATTGAATTTTTACTATATTTAGATATAAAATTTCAACAGCTATGAGAGATTTATCAACCAAAGACCTTATTTATATGGCCCTAATTGTGGCCGTATCGATCTACTATTATTTTAATCGATCGATAAGTTTAGCCCTATTTGAATAGGAGCTAGCGCTTCTTTTTTTTCTTTTTGGGTTTGCCTGGTGTAGTCTCTGCCTCTTTAATCAACTGCTTCCAATTATCTGTAGCGTCTTCAGTAAAGTCTAGAGTGTCCTGGTAGGCATTCCATTCTATATCCATTACCTGAATAGACGTATGCGTATATTTCTCAATTTCTGATAGCAATGTCTTTTCCTCAGGGCTGCAGAAGGTAATGGCCTGCCCTTTCTGCTTGCCTCTTCCCGTTCGACCTACACGATGCACATAGTTTTCGGGCTCATCAGGCAAGTCATAATTAACCACAAAATCTACGTTAGGGATGTCTATTCCTCTGGCACTCACGTCCGTAGCAATGAGTATTTTGTTTTTCCCGGAGCGAAAAGCACTCATCACTTTATTTCGCTCAGATTGGTCCTTGTCTCCATGAATAGTCTGCGTTTCAATCTTCACCCTCGACATTGCAGTATACACCCGCTCAGCTCGCACTTTGGTACGCACAAACACCAGAATCTTCTTTTCAGGGTTTTCACCCACAAGCCTTTCCAGGAAGAACCGTTTATCATCCATTTTAATAAAGGCTACAGCATGTTGTACATTTTTAGAAACCGGATCCTTTGGAGATATCTGAATACGGATAGGCTTATGCACCAATGAATAAGCTACTTTTTTGATTTTCTCGTCTATGGTAGCAGAGAAGAATAGTGTTTGTCTTCGTTTGGGAAGGAATTTTACCAGATCCTGTATGTCTTTGATAAAGCCCAAATTTAGCATATGATCGGCTTCATCCAGAACAACTGTCTCAACCTGATCTAACAGAATATATCCCTGACTCACCAAGTCAAACATTCTACCGGGCGTAGTCACGATCACATCTACACCTTTGGCCAGTTTCGTAATTTGCGGATCCTGTTCTACACCACCGAAAATACTCATCACACGTACTTTCGTGTTCTTGCCCAATTCTTCAAATGATCGTGTAATCTGTATGGCAAGTTCTCTGGTAGGCACCATCACTACACAGCGAATAGCATCACCTCGTCCTGATTTCTTGGCTCGTTGAAGCCTATCTATCACGGGAATTGCAAAAGCCGCCGTTTTTCCAGTACCGGTTTGGGCAATAGCCAGTACGTCCTCACCCTTCAGTATGGCAGGAATGGATTTGAACTGAATATCTGTTGGTCGCTTGAATCCCTGAGTTTCAAGGTTTCTCTTCAATTCAGGACTGATGTGATAGTCTTCGTATTTCATTCAGAGCAAAGGTAGGTTAGGTTGGGCAACTTTCAGCATGACATAAGTTGCTGTTGAGATATTCTCTCTATTATTGCAATAAAAGAAACTAAATGCCTCCAAAACATGCGATCGATCAATTGGTCAAGGAGTTTTTTGCTCTCTTCACGACTTTAGAAGGTACCAGACTAAACCTTGACAAGATCCATGACCTCTGCCTACCTGAGGCAGTAATTATTAAAAATGTAGATGGCCAAAGGGAGATAAATAATTTAGCACAGTTTATCCAACCAAGAGAAAAGCTACTGAATAGTGGAGCTCTCACTGACTTCTCTGAACAAGAAACTTGGGAACAAACCTCTATTTTCGGTCATATCGCACAGCGATTCTGTATCTATGAAAAATCAGGTAAGCAAAACGGAGAACCCTTTCATGGACGTGGCATGAAAACATTTCAGTTCATTCTGACAGATGGTGGTTGGAAAATCAGTTCGCTGGCCTGGGATGATGAGTCCGAAAGCCAAAAAATAGAACCTTCTCAGTGGTCCTGAATAAAAAAGCCCCATCCAATTCTGGATGAGGCAAACACTGGTGAATTATCTTTCAGGCTCACATCTTGACGCGATGCCTTATGTTTTATCAATTAATTTTGAATATCTCCCTATGCCCGTTTACTACATGTTCTTTGTAGCCTTGTAGTTCCGTGAAAACATCAATATCTGAATCAACAGCACTGGACATTTTGAAATAATCTTCAATTTCTTCCACCTCAAATTCCCAAATCACTTTCCAAAAATCTGAAACCACATCGGTCAAAATCCTGACATTTTTAGCTCCCTTGGAAAGAAAATAGGGTGAGGTAGCTTTAAATATTTGAACCAACTGCTTGGCATGGCCCGGCTTTGCGATAAATATATCTCTTACAAGATACATAATTATATCTTAATCCGGTGCTCCTGAAGCGTATTCAGGGCTGTTTGCAGTTCTCTTTTTAGCTTGGTCTGGTTTTCCCTAGCCTTTTCCTGATGGGCAGTGTACTCTTCTTCTACCTTGGATAAAAGCTTGCGGGCCTCGCGCGTCACTTTGCTGTTGCGCAAATACATGAGGTATAAAGTGCCTATGCCTAAAGCTAAGCTAGCAATTATCATCCACACCAGTGTGTTGTAAGCCGACTTGCTCATTTGCAATCCTAAAAAACCAATCGAATCATTAAGGTCTTCGCTTGCTGTCAAGGCTGCTTGTGTAGCATCGAGCTTCGTATTGACTTCCGAAAGTTCCTCATTCAAAGATCTTATCTCCGATCTCGCAGCAGCAATTTTCTCTTCTTTCACCTTGATTGTGTCAGCCACGACATTCCAGAAATTCTTAAGCCTCGGCATTTTTACCAACTTGTACTCTTGCCAAGTTGAGGTTTGATTTGCATAGAATTCATCGAACTGATTCTGAATATTGTCCTGGGCATTCGCCATTGAAAAAAAGGCAAAGAGTAGAGCCAGAGTAAGGAGGTTTTTACCAAAAGTGGAAAGCTGCATGATACTGTGTATTACGATTGTGTTGTCCTAAAAAAGTACAAAAATATGAACATTTTATCTTCTTATATTCATATGTATGTTTATAACTCTCAAAGTTCTTGAATATTTTATGACTTCAAGCAACTCCTTTCAGATTTTTACTATTTTGGCACAAAAAAAGTATGCCCGGTTACGACATTGTCCTTCTTACCGACTCGAGATTTACTGCACCTAACCCTCCGGATCAGTATGCCGATAATGTGATTCTGGAAGATCAATTACTGATGCAGGCTTTATTGGACAAGGGTCTAAATGCTTACAAAACACACTGGGATGACCCAAAATTCGACTGGACTCAAACAAAATGTGCCATTATTCGCACCACCTGGGATATATATAACGATGGTAAACTTGAGCAATTCGAGGCCTGGTTGGACCAAGTAAAGGACCAAACTCAGTTGATCAATGCCTACTCAACAATTAGATGGAACATAGATAAACACTATCTACTTGATCTTGCCGAGAGAGGTATTAAAATACCACCTACCATTTTCATTCCTAAAGGTGAGAACAGATCACTACAGGAAATTGTCAAGGTCTCGAATTGGAAAAACCCCATTCTAAAGCCAGCAATTTCAGGTGGTGGAAGACATACCTATAGGCTTGATGACGAAAACTTAGACGAGATTGCTTTGACTTTCGCCAAACTCATTCAAACTGAGACTATGCTCTTACAGGAATTTCAGCATAATGTGGTCAAAAAAGGAGAGCTAACACTTATGGTGTTCAATGGAAAATATTCTCACGCTGTGCTGAAAAAAGCTAAGGCGGGTGACTTTCGTGTGCAAGATGATTTTGGAGGAACGGTTCATGCTTATCAACCTTCACCTGAAGAGGTTGCTTTTGCTGAAAAGGTTGTGAGTGTTTGTGAGCCTAAACCACTTCAGGCGCGTGTGGACTTTATCTGGGACAATAACGAAGAACTGTGCGTGTCAGAACTTGAACTAATAGAACCTGAGCTTTGGTTTAGAAATCAAAAAGAGGCTCCCGCACGACTTGCCGATGTAATTGTAGACGAGTATTTCAAACCCTAACAGAATTCACTTCTGCCAGGGTTGAATCTATAAACCTAAAATTTAACACTGATATTATACCCTATCCACATTTTCACATTGGTGCCCGAAAATGTCTCATTGTAGAAGCTCCCCATATCTATATCATCACCATACCGCCCCGATTCTTGATCATACACATCGGTCACATAGACGTTAAACGCTGGACCGGCAGAAATTGACAGGTGGCTGGCCATTTGATAATTAAAATTCCAGCTTAATCTATTCAACAAATTAAGCTCTTCGTGATGGTCCTCCTTTGGATTTATACTTTGTGAAGTAATTTCCACATTGCTACTCCAGTGGTTCTTAAGCTTAAATTCAGTTCCGAACCCGAGGCCGTAAGACCATAGAAAATCGCTCTTGCCCTGAATACCGGCAAACAAAACACTGTACAATCTATCCGTTCCCGAACGAAATGCTAAATTGACATCCATGACTTCATTGTGCTCCATGGCAAGCTGATGTTTACCTTTCTTTACAATATTTAGAAGGCCAACTGTAGCTCCTCGTTCGACCGTATCAGCAATATTGATCAATCCAATTTGAGTGCCTTTGATATGTTTGGCCTTATTCACCAATCCGCTAACCTGTAACCCTTCTACATCTTTAGCCACATTGATAATTCCTGCCAACTGGGTTCCATCCAGATTACGCCTATTGACATTGATAATACCTGCTGCCTGGAGTCCTTTCACACTATCAGCAAGATTCATGTATCCAGCCAGTTGGGCACCCTGCACTTCCTTGGAGACAATGTTCAAATATCCGGCTCCCTGAACTCCTTTCACTTTCCCTTTTACTGTGTTTACGAAGCCACCAAACTGCGCTCCATACACGTCGCCACCAACTGTATTACCAAAGCCTGCAAATTGCGCACCCTTTATGTTGTGTTTGTTGATATTATAGAATCCACCGAGTTCTACTCCATGAAAACCATATTCGTAACCTGCAAATAGATTAAGTGAAAAACGATTGACATAGCCCTGTTTGGCGCCTCGGCTTGTTCCGAAACCTGGCACCAATGAGATTTGAAAGGGCCTTTCTTTTATAACCTCATCTTCTTTTCCATCTATAAAGGTTTGACCATAAGAGTATAAGGTTGCAAAAGTAAACAGCGTTGTAATTATAAATTTTGAGTGCATTTCATTTGATCTTTAGAATCCTATTCATGTGTTTTCACATTTAGGAAAACCAAAATAAAATTTACCCCTACAGAGGTTTAGAAAAAATCAAAGGGTACCTTTTCGATTTAGTATCAACTGAGCAATGGAAGGCTCATAAAATATTTAGGGGCGTATTGCAAACGACTACCATACCAACTAAACATCTCACCATCGACAAGAAGGATCTTTGCATCAGGAAATAGTTTTTGAAATCTATTGATATGCTTTTCTCTAAAAGGATAAGGTTCAGAGGACAAGAAAATGTATTCGGGAGATAATTTTTGAAGCTCAGACTCTGATAATTGCGGGTATCGTCTCAATTGTCCGGCAGCATTATCGAGGCCAAGCCAGTTGATCAGATGATCAATAAAATTATCCGATCCAGCCACCATATCCGGTGATTGCCATATAAAGTAGAGGGCCTTTCCCTGCAGTTTGGATTTGACATCTTCAAACCCTTCTTGAATTTTTACTTCCAGGTTTTTTGCTACTGATACACGATCCGTCATCAGGCCAATATTTTTTATTGTTTTGATGGCATCCTTTAAGTCGAAGATGTCCGAGACGTAGGTTGGATAATCTTCAATCAACCGTTCCACACCTTCTTTGTAATTCTCTTCCTTGTTGGCAATGACAAGGTCAGGCCTTAAAGCTTTGATTTGATCAAAATTAAACTTCTTCGTCCCTCCAATTTTGACAGCCATTTTTCTGGCACGCTCAGGATGAATACAGAACTTGGTAACCCCAACTATTCGCTTCTCTAGTCCCAAATCAAATAGCAACTCGGTAAGAGAGGGTACTAAAGAAATGATTCTTTGGGGAGGTGAAGCGATATCGATGGTTCGATTGAGATCGTCCGTTATTTTCATTAAAACAAAAGTGTTTTTTCTTTCATGCGCAAAATCGAAGGCTCATCACCAATTAGCCCTTCAAGATCATCAATTGCTACCCAGGCTACCTCATTTGATTCAGCGTTTCTGATTAATTGACTCATATCATTGGACACGAATGCAAACCTAACATCAAAATGTTCATGCACGGGAACCTCCATTCTCGCAGGTATCGTATGAATATCTAAATCAAAGAAAGAGTCGCCGATTGACTTGACATCTATGAGTCCGGTTTCTTCTTTCAACTCTTTCAACGCTACTCGCCTAAGATTTTCGTCGCCATCGGCATGGCCGCCCGGCTGCAACCATCTATCGAGCTTTTTATGATGCATTAGAGCAACCTTCTTAAAATCAGGCGTTAAGACCCAGGCGGAGGCTGTGATATGGCCTGACAACAAGAACCTCTCAAAGCAATTATCAAAAAAAAGCAGGTCCAAAAACCTGCCAATGTAATTAGCTTCTTCTTCGTATATGCTTGTGTAATCCTTCAATTCCAATTGAAGCCATTCCTTATTCATATTACTGAATAATTGTGTTTACTTTATTAACGCGTCCTTCGTGTAAAGAGTCGGTTTGCACGCCTGCGCCCACATTGTTCCTTTCTTCAAAACTTGCTAGAATAAAATATCTAACTGGATCAAGTTTTTTAAATACCGCAATACCTTTTTTGTCAGTGATTTTCTGTGCCAAAGGGTTAGTTTCAGCCCTATAATCTGCTTCTTTGGCATATAATGTGACTTCTGCATCCTGTACCGGATTTCCTAATTCATCTAGAACAAATACCTTCAGTGAAGTAGGCAAAAATCCATGATCTGTATACTTAAAAGAGGAAATGCCAATAGTTAGTACTGCCAGTGATAAGATGATAAAGTAGTTTTTCATTTGTACGTATTGTTTGTTTTTATGTACCTCATGGAATTATTCTTCCTCCATCGTTACATATTTTGTGCCGAAAATTGGTAGTTGCTTAAATTATCTAATCAACGCAACCCCACCTCTCTGTTCTATTCGACCAAGCTCAGGTGTCAGAGAACTTGTGAATCGCATCACATAAATGTAGGTATCGATCTTTAGCAATTTACCCGCGTATACACCATCCCATCTAAAATCAATATCATTGGATTGGTATACCAGCTCTCCCCAACGCGAGAATATTCTGATTTCAAAATCATTTACGTAAGGATTTGGATAAACAAAAAACTCATCGTTGAATCCAGGTGAGGTTTCTGGAGTAAACGCATTAGGAGCATAAACTCTTGGCAAACAATCATCAAGTACTTCGATGGCATCTCTGATACAGGTAAATCCATTACTCAATGTAACTTCATAGATGCCTGCATCACTAGTCGTATAAACCCTATCTGTTGAGAGGATCACATCGTCGTTTATGATAGTCCATTCGTAGGTGCTAAATAGTCCTGGATCCAGCGCAACCGAATTATTAGCAGGATCAGGATCTTCGCTACAAAACATCTCTCTTTCTCCTAGCAATAATTCATCCTCGCTGATTGGCACAACCATTACATTGAGAGAAGCATTTGCAGTACAAGTACTCACAGTAGAGACTACATCTATGGTATATAGCCCACTTTCCGCAATTGAAATTTCCGCACTCTGATTAGCAAGAGCTGCTCCGTTAGGATCTGTCCACGTAAATATCACATCTTCTGAAATATTTGAGTAGGCAGTCAAAAAAACCTCTCCATTTTCATCACAGTTAGGCGAAGCAGCAGCAAACACTGTCAGTTCACTAAAAACGTTAACCTCTGAGGTCGCAGTGCCAGTGCAGCCGGTACCCTGGTCTAAGACCAAAACTTCATAAGTCCCCGAAGACACAATTCCTCTTCTAGACCCATTGTCTCCATTGTCCCACTGATAACCACCGTTGCCAACCAATCCGTTGGTCACGTTGGCAAACAAAATGAGAGATCCCATGCATTCCGCTCCCTCGGTTAATATTTCAACTTGAGGAGCAGCGCTCTGAGTCACGCTCACTGAGGTAGTTACTTCACAGAATCCAGTTCCCGAAGAAGTCACCGAATAGTTTCCTCCAGCAGATACAGTGATTGTTTCTCCCAAAGAAGAACCTACAATACCCGGCCCACTCCATGTGTAGTTGATAGCTGGATCAACCGTCGTTGGAAAAATACTGATCTCCCCTTCAATTCCACAAATATTTTGTGGTGTAGTAGCGTATTCTGCTAAGGGGCTTCCGTTCAAAACAACATTGTCCAAAGTCTGAATACAGTTATTTCCACTTACAAGCTCCTCAACTGTTATTGAATAGACACCCGAATCGAGATTATTAACCGGAAACGTTGGCGCCGGAGAAGCACCGGCTCCAACTACCAGATTTCCAAACTGATCGTACAATTGGTAGGTTACGTTGGCCGGAGCGGGGCCAGCTAATTCAAAAGTTAATATTCCATCGCCCGGACAATCCGGAGTCTCTACATAGTTATCAATGGTGAAAGTCGCACCTCCGTCATCGACCGTCGCAACTTGATTGAGCGAACAGCCAGTCAAAGTATTCGTAAGAAGTACGCTATATCCTCCGGGAGCCAATGCACTCGGCGTGGGAAAGTTTGATGGACCAGTCAATATTTGAGGTGTCAGAGCTGTTGGTCCGGTAACAGAATAGTTGAAACTTCCACTTTCCGTCAAGTCGATGGTTATGGCACCGTCTACCGCCGAACAACCCGAAGTACTGCCTCCTATTGTTGTAAATGCCGGTAGGTTTTCCACAGAAAAGACCACCTGGTCGGTAGTGACGCAATTCAAGATATCCTCTACGGTGACTTCAAACACAAAGGTTCCTGGTACAGAAGTGTCCACGGTTTGGGTTCTTAGTACATTACCATTTGTCGAACCATTAAGTTGCCAGGTATATACAGATCCCGGGTTAGCAGCATCCAAATCTGGGAATGCAGTATCCTGACAAATAATCTGATCAGTACCTAAATCGACCACCGGGCGCGTGTCATCAACAAAGGATTCTCTAGGATCAGATTGACAACCGTCCGTATTGGTAATAAATACAGTAATGAGACTTGCACTACTTACTGTAATCGCTCTGGTAGTTTCACCAGTTGACCAGGTATATCTAAATGCAGCTGTATCCACAGGCCATGCCTCCAAGGTAACAGGGCCATTACAAAGAGCTACAGCATCAAGCACAGTTGGTGTAGCGGGAATAGGAAATATATCTACGGGCTCCACAAAAAGAGTATCCAATCCACAGCGATTGGTGACATTCAAGCTCACATTATAAGTTCCTGAGAGATTATAGATGTGAGTCGTGTCTTCTACGTTGGCCGACGTACCATCATCAAAAGACCAGAAAAACTCATCAATTACTGATGTTCCGGTACCATCAAATGCCGTGGGCAAACCTAAACAGGGGTTTGAAAAGGCAATACCAGGGCTCTGCGTACTCAAAGGCAGTTCTTGCACAAAATTGGGAAGGCCTAGTCTACTTGTACGACCCATCAGGTCAAACCCTCCATCGTTAAAAGAAGCTGCTGTATCATCGCTGTTAGGACTGTTAATGGTTCCAACCGATGTTTGTCCATCGACTGCCATATATATTACTCCATCCGTGCCAGTTTGCAGTGCTCCATATTGTAATGCTGGGTCAGAACCTAAAACAAATTTAGTTGCTTCAATGTCAGCCTTGGCCGTAGGCGTACGCAAACTATCGAGATCATACTGCAAAAGATTAGATCCGCTCGGACCATTGGTACTCACGTATAGTCTCTGTAAACTAGATGAAAACTCCACACCATATATTAATGAAGGTGCAGGTTCTTGAATATCAATTTTTGCCAATCCTGTAATCACGCCCGAACTATCCGCAACATTGAATAACTCAATGTAGTTATCATTGGTATCCTGAAAAGCTAAAGCGATTACTCCACCTCCTGCAGCGTATTTCATCTGCGCTCGCCCTGTCTTTTCTTCATCCAGTCGCATCACACTTCCCGCTGAAGAAGTGATGGGTTGCCCCATTCCAAATGCCGTTAAAGGATATGATCTGAACTGATTGTTGCCATATTCATGTGTGACTAACCAAGTAATACCTTGTCCCAGACCGAAAGCAGTGATTCTTTCAGTGCTATTCGTGAATAAAGAAACATCCTTAACAATTACCTCTCCTTGTGCGGTATCCTTTCTCATATCCACTATAGCATACTTCATATCATAGCTAAAATCTCCATACACTGGATCTGAGGTAAATACATAGTAGATAGAGCTGTCATTAGGCACTGGCACGATCATAACACCCTGGCTGGAATTAGGGTCGCCTCCAATGTTATCTCCATTATCCATCACTCTATGGTTTTTGTTCCATACAGTCTGCCCATTGGTATAAAAAAGCAAATCACCATTAAGATCTGAAACCGATGATGCCCCTTGAGCAGAACTCATCAAGTTGGCATCTGTAATGGCTGCAGTGGCCGGAGGGTTAAAGTCAATACCAGCATTTTCGCCAAAGTACCATTGATTTCGAAAGATGTTAGTGTCTTCATAAGTCGTGACCTGAACGTAATCATAATTCACACAGCCCGTGGCAGCACTAACAACAGCCACTGAAAACAACCCCGTAGTATCTACATTGATACTTTGTGTGAACTCTCCTGTATTCCAAAAATATGAGGCCCCACCTGCACCTGCATCGTAAGTGAAAATCTCACCTACGCAACGTACGGTATCCATACCCAAATCAATCGTAAGATCATTGTCTACAACTCCCACTGATGTGGAATAGGTTTCAGTAACACCGTTCAATTCAACTGTCAATGAAACAGTATATACACCAGCAGACTGATATATATGAATTGGATTGATAGCATTAGTAGTAAACCCATCACCCAAATCCCATAAGTAAGACTGTGCCGGGGGTTCTACATTGGAGAAGAATTTTGTTGTGCGCAAAGCACAAGTGTCCATGTATGCAAAGCCTACCGAATCAAAAGCCTCAAAATGGGGAGCAGGAAAATGAGGAAATTGAGTCGCATTGATGGCAGAAGGAGTGAAGGCCAAGCTGTCGTAGCCCACATTAAAAAATAAGCTATCTGCGTGAAATACGCTATCCGCTTCCAATATCACGCCAATTTCAACCGCATCTGTACTTGTTTGCTGGTACAAGTGGTAAATATTCTGATCTGGTCCCCTTTGAACCCCATAACTCCTGTAAACCGGTTGGATTAGGACAGAATTGACCGTATTCAATGGGTCGAGCAAATTGTATTGATAAAGATTAGCTACTGTTCCTGCTCCTCCATGTCGAGAGATATATAAATTCTCTCCGTTGGAAGACCATTCAATGTCATAGATTGCTTCTGTGGCAAAATCATTGTTACCCGTATTAAGTATGGCTGTATTTAATGTTAACACACCAGTTGTTAAATTAAAGTCCAGCAGGGTAACGTTTCTATTAGCATCTCTTGGTGCTACTGCCAGAACTGAATTTACAGGGTCATAAGCGAATGATGCGGCTTCAAAATCCGGAGCGGTGACATCATTCAGATCGAATACTTGTACCACTGGATTCAGTACGCCACTGTTAATTTCTAATACTTGATAATCAAACGTTGTTCTGTCATTTGTAATCACCCAGTAATTGTCAATATCCCGTTGGATCACAATCATTCCTTCTCCAGGGTTATTCAACCCTGTACTTAAATTCTTGCGAGCGACATCCACATCACCAAGCGGAGGCTCTCCTCCGGCAGCATTCCCAGGTACATTTCTGTCGACAACTGTATATAATATCTCCGCTCCTGACCCACCAGGGTTAGTGAAAATGTAGTATTCACCATCATTGTATGGCATCGGCATAACTGATGCAGCTCTGTTAATGCTTGAATTTCCGCCTAAACCAGCCCCGTTTGGTACCAAATCATGATTAGTATCATAGACATTTTGACCATCTGTATAAAAAAGTAGATTGCCCGTAACGGGATCAGAAATCACTGCACCGCCACCTGTACCAAAAGGAACAAACTGAATGGTATCTAATTGTGCACGGGCATCGGACTTATTAAATGTGATAGTACTGGTAGAATTGCCAAATAACCAGTTGTATTCTGAGTAGTTTTGTGCTTGAAGGGAAATATTGAGTGACAGTAAGGCAAAAAATAGGGTCACAAAGTGCGCCCACTTCTGCTTAGTTGCATTCATCATTTCGATAAGGGTTCTCAAATCTTTAACTGTCCTTTTTAAAATATTTAAGCGTAATTTAATTATTGGCTAAAAATAACTCAATTACTTATACTAACGGTGACAAAATATATTTCAATGCAAATGACCCAACAAAAAATAATTCATTTCTCATTTGGGACAATATTTTATATTTTGCAACGATTCTATTTAAGGGCGTAAACCCGATTCAAACAAACAGATGCAAAGAATTTCTTTCGTTTTACTGATTATCCTTTCCCTGCTGAGTATTAACAAAGCATGGGCGCAAGACCCTCAGTTTTCGCAGTATTACTCAGCGCCATTGTATCTAAACCCAGCTCTTGCCGGTATTACGCAGCAAGGTCGTGCTGGTATCAACTATAGAAATCAGTGGCCATCTATCGATGCCAATTTCGAAACATTTTCAGTTTACGTAGATAATAATTTTGATGAGAAAAACAGCAGTGTTGGTTTACTATTTGTAAATGACAAGGAAGGCCTTGTTGGCCTTCAATCTAATGAAATTGCTCTTCAATATGCCTATCAGGTCAATGTAAACTATAAATGGGTATTTCGTCCAGCCTTTCAGGTGTCCTATACTTCTAGAAATGTGAATTTCAACAAACTGGTATTTGGTGACCAATTGGATAGCAATGGCAATACTGGTAATCCAAGCGCAGAACAATTCAATACAGACTGGAAGGTCAACTACTTCGATATAGCTCTGGGTGGTGTAGTTTATTCAGCAAGAACCTGGATCGGTGTTTCCATGCATCATATCAGAGAACCCAACCAATCCTTTTTAGGAGAAGACAGTCCTCTACCTCAAAAACTGTCTATACATGGTGGGTATCTGATTCCTCTAAGCACTGGATATTCCAGAGGCGAAACTGCTTCTGGCGCTAAGCGTAACTTGTCACCCACATTCAACTATAGAGTACAAGGTGAATTCAATCAATTAGATTTAGGTCTTTATTTTACCTGGGACCCTATCATTTTTGGTCTTTGGTATCGTGGAATCCCAATAAAGTCGCCAGAAGGCGGTGGATCAAATAATGAATCACTCATTTTCATGTTTGGAGTGACACAGAAGAAATTTACAATAGGATATAGCTTTGACTACACATTGTCCAACCTTGGTATACAAAGTGGTGGTGCACACGAAGTATCACTCACCTATAGCTTCAAGTGGGGTGATCCGCGGAAACCTTCGCGCTCTGTGCGAGAACTGAAGTGCCCACTTCCAATGATATTCTAAATTCAGAACTTCTCAAGTCGGTTATCCTAAGAATTCTTAGCTTTGCTCAAAACTAAGTATATGGATTATCAGACTATTCTCTACCTTCTCATCGGCATACTCACTTTTGATTTTTTTCTCAACAAAATTTTAGGTTATCTCAATAACCAAAGCAGAAAACAAGCTATCCCTTTAGAATTAGCCGATATTTATGACGAAAAGAAATATGCAGAATCGCAGTCATATCAGTCTGAAGTCTTCCGGTTTTCGATGATAAGTTCAACCTTCAGTTTCGTTTTGATGTTGGTATTTCTCTGGTTTGGAGGATTTGGCTGGATTGATGAATATTTGAGAGGTATAGCCCCGGTAGAGCCTTTAACTTCGCTTTATTTTTTTGGTATAATTTATCTGGCATCTGATTTAATCGGAACTCCTTTCGATTTGTACGGCACCTTCGTGATAGAAGAAAAGTATGGCTTCAACAAAATGACCGCTAAAACCTATCTTCTTGACAAGCTCAAAGGATACCTGCTAACATTAATATTGGGCGGCATAATCGCTTCACTTTTTATTGTAATGGTTATGTTTTTTGAGGAAAACTTCTGGGTTTACTTCTGGATTGCCATTAGCATATTCATGATTTTTATCAATATGTTTTACACCTCACTAATTGTTCCAATCTTCAATAAATTAAGTCCATTGGGAGATGGAAGTTTGAAAACTGCTATCACCAACTACAGCAAAAAGGTAGGATTCCCTCTGAACAACATTTTTGTTATTGATGGGTCAAAAAGATCTTCTAAAGGCAATGCATTTTTCTCAGGTTTGGGTAAAAAAAAGAAAGTGGTACTTTATGACACACTGATTGACAACCATAGCGATGAGGAACTTGTAGGTGTACTCGCCCATGAAGTTGGTCATTTTAAAAAGAAACATATCATTTGGTCAATGGTTCTCGGCATACTGCAGACAGGATTCATGCTCTGGCTTTTATCCAAATTTATTTTTAGTAGTGAAATATCGTGGGCATTAGGTGGTAATGTCACGGCTCTGCATTTAAATGTTTTTGCATTTGCGATACTGTTTTCTCCTATCTCTACGATTATCGGTGTTTTTATGAATTTATTCAGTCGAAAGAATGAATATGAAGCCGATGCCTACGCAGTGGAGACCTATGAAAAAGAGCCTCTTATTAGTGCACTAAAGAAATTAACCTCTGATAATTTGGGTAACCTCACCCCGCATCCATGGTATGAGTTCATGAATTACTCTCATCCCAGCCTCCTGAAAAGAATAAGGGCAATGAAACAGGTTAAATAAAGTCTATTTCGGAACGGAAAGGGAATTTCATAAAATACGAGTAAGCATCTTCAACACCCATTCGTCCTTTTATTATGTTGTGAAGCGTTTCGGTAATAGGTACTCTAATTTTGTAACTATTAGCTAATTTTTTTATGATCTTAATAGTGTTTACTCCCTCGGCAACCTCATCCATTGAGTTAATAATCTCATCCAATGTCTCTCCCTGAGCTAAACGGTAACCAACCGTAAAATTTCGACTGAGTTTAGAACTACAAGTAGCTACCAAGTCACCAACTCCTGCCAAACCAAGAAATGCTTTGGTATTACCTCCTAGTGCATTTCCAATGTATACCATTTCCACCATACCTCTACTAATAAGCATGGCTCTTGAGTTTTCTCCCAGCCCCATACCGCTTAGCATTCCAGTGCCAATGGCAATGATATTTTTTAATACTCCACAAAGTTCAATACCAATCAGATCATTGCTACCATACACCAAAAAGCGATCATTCTTCAAAAGCTTCTGTCCCTGGTCGATTACCTCTTCAAAATGGCTTGCTACTACGGTC
Source organism: Reichenbachiella sp. (assembly GCF_039944555.1). Classification (GTDB taxonomy): domain Bacteria; phylum Bacteroidota; class Bacteroidia; order Cytophagales; family Cyclobacteriaceae; genus Reichenbachiella. The sequence goes on from NZ_JBDUYN010000006.1 coordinate 962,673, forward strand.
GCAGCAGGCTGTTTTTCTTCAATTTCCTTAGCCAAATTTGGACCAGCAAGACAACCTACCCTCAGAACTGAAGTTTCTTCCAAAATCACCTCGCTCATCGTTTTTACATGATTTCGGGAAAGGGGGTTTTTCGATGTCAACTTAACACCTTCAGGAATATTTAGATCTAACCCCTTTGTACCATGTATGAGTATGTGATAAGGTTTGAGATATGGTGCCAAATCTTTTATCATGCTTCTAAAATTGGCAGAAGGAATAATAGGAAAAATAATTTCACATCTTTTACCAATCTCCGACAGCTGATTTGTGATTTCAATATTCTCAGAGAAATTAGATGAACCTGAACCTCTGGCTTTTTTTATGTGCTCAACTTTGTTCTTATCTCGAACGTAAAGCAGCACGTTAGTCTTCTCTGCCAGCATATTTGCGATGGCAGACCCAAAACTTCCGGCTCCAATTACGCCTACTAGTTTATCAGAGGTACTTTTCAAGCTCATAGCCTTCTAGCCTGTTATGATAATAGTACAGTAGGTTCATATTACGAATCTCCAAATCTCCATTTTTAGCAAACCCAAGCGGAGGTTGTGCATGATACATGCCGAGGTTCTTTACACCATGTTGGATCACATCGTCCTTGTCACGCTCCAAATGATCAGCCAATCCCACCTCACCTGCATCCTTCATCGCCTTAAGCGCATCTAAGAGGTTGGATATACCACCCCTGAAATCCTCGTGTGAAATTGTCAATTCATCATCTGACAGTCTTAAAAGACCATACAAGTCCAGTGCGCTGTTTTTTCTTCCTAACATTCGAAAGGCAGTAAAAGCTACTAAATGGCTGGAGAATACTCGATTATGCTTATGAAATTCTTTTACTATTTTCTTCCCTAGTATTCGGTTATACTCTTGTTCTCTCTGCGCGTCTTCAGTTATCTCTCCATTGGATCTAAAATAATCCTTCAGGTCAATTATATTACCATGTTTGTCAAGACTGTTGCCGTTTATATCAACTTCATTACCCAATACATCCAGTCCATTTCCAATACTTACAGAGATATTCGATCCACGAGTAAAAAACTTCATTAAGAATTTAGATATTTTGAACGAGGTTGTAAACTCGTCATTTTCCTCATAATATCTTTCTTGCCCTTTACTCTTTAAGTAATCGTTGATCAAACTTGGCGCTTCCAGGACAAAATGATAGTTCAAAGTTACAGGGACAATGAATATTTTTTTCTCTTCCGGTTTCTCTTCAAATTGAAATATTTGTCGTTGCGCCTCAATAGTTGTCCCCAATAGGCCAAGCTTCAGAGCCTTTTCAATTTTTCCGCTGCGCGACCTCGTGCCCCCTGGAAAAAACAGACTATGACAACCTTCTCTCAGGGCTATTGTCGAGTAGGATTTAAGGCACTCTAAATAAATAGCATTTTTCTTTCTACGATCAACTTTGTAAGCCCCAACACTGTTCATAAAGTAGGCAAATACCCTCAAATTGAAAAGATTGAGACCCGCACCATATATGAATGGTGGTAACCCCAAAAACTGAATAATCCAACCGATGAGTACTGAATCAATGTTACTGAAATGTGTGGGTACCATTACTACGGTACCAAGCTTTGCTAGCTTTCTGAGCTGATCTACTGAACCCTTAATATGTATTTTATCATCCAGGTCCAGTTGATTGCTAAATAGGGACCAAGGGCCTTTCACACGAGCTGCATTAAGTAATCGTCCAAATCCAATGGTCACTAATGTGCGAGCTACATGATAGTGAGAAGGATTAAAATTTCCAGCTATTTCGTTTCCATAGCGATTCAAAATTTCTTTAAGGATTTCCTTTAGCCGGACATTTTGCTCTTTCTTATCAAGACCATCCAATCTAACGATTCGCTGTTGAACTCCATCCCAAAAAGAATAATCGTCCTTAGGGTCGACTTTCCAAGGATGGTTTTTAGCACGCTGCTTTTCACGAAAGGCTGTCATTTCTATCTCTTCGCGTAACGTACGTCCACGATTGAGAGATTGCATATTATCGAAACTCTCCTCAACTACCAGTTGTATAAATTCCTTTCTCTTTTTGGCCATTTGTACAACAGGCCAATTTTTAGTGCTCTTTAGAATGGGTTTATACCTGGACTTTTTATTCCTTCTCCTTATCACCAATGGCTTCATAGAATTAAATTAAAAAGGATGAACTTGTCATTCACCCTTTAGAATCGGCAAATTAACGAATTATATGCGATTTATTGAGGGATTAGAATAAGGATATTGAACACTTAATGTTTTTAGCTATTGAAATTTGTTACTCAGGTTCATTTAGAATCCAATCTATAAAATCTTGCCCCGTTGTCTGGTAACGATCACGCCTTACACCGTCGTGTAATACCATGGTCCTGTTAAAAAAGGATGCTGTTTTAGCGATAATCCTTACCGGGGTGCACGGTCTGGCAACGATCGTTCGACGATGGCTACTCTCGTTCTGCGTACGGCCGCCTATTCCCTATTACCATAGTAGTTTTTGGGCATAAAAAAACCCTTACATCGTTGATGCAAGGGTTTTGATAAAAACTGGCGACGACCTAC
>NZ_JBDUYN010000007.1:0-1231832 GCF_039944555.1 Reichenbachiella sp.
GCTACATTGGTGTTGCTGCCTACAAAGAACTCATAGGTGAAAGTATGTCCTCCCGGATCAGAGGCAGTAATGGTAGAACTACCTGATGGATCACCAGAACAGTTGACTTGATCAGAGACCGGAGTTTCACCCATGGTGATGGTCTCCAGGCTTTCGGTCACAGTCACCACTACGGCTGCAGACAGACATCCGGTAGCAATGTTGGTTGCTTCCACGGTGTAATCACCGGCATCGAGCCCGACGATGTGGTTGGTAGTCGCACCCGAGACGTTGATGGCAGTTGCGGTAGCACCTTTTTGAGTACCGATATCAGCGCCATTGGCGATGACGGTTCCTGTATTAGAGTTACCGATGTACCAGGAATAAGTAAAGTCAGTGGCTGCATTAGTGAATGCACCATCTGCTACATCAGTCAATTCAATTTCACCTTCAGGGAATGCTGCACTGCCAAGACAGGTAGTGACCTGTGTCAGGTTGACATCTCCAGGATCGGTATCATCGATAACAGGGGTGGTCGGATTACTAGATAAGGATAAGGTTGCGGTATTTGAACAGTTATCCGAATTAGTCACTCTTACAGTATAAGTATTGTTACCTACAGGAGCACTTAGTCCGGTTATCGTATTTGACTCAGTACCTGTAAAGTTCACATCAGAGTTGTTGCCGGCATTGTCACCTACCGTCAATACGGCACCCGAATCATCGGCACCAACAAACCATTCGAACGTGTATCCTGTAGTCACACCCGGGCCTCCTCCTTCATCTACTGAAGCAGTTAGCGAACCATTACCAACGCCACAACTAGTATTGGTTGTTACTTCTGATATTGAGATAGTAGGGAAATTTCCAGATGGGTCATCGATTATTACGACAGGCAGAAAACCGGTTTCACACCCAGTTTCTGTATGAATGGCATAGACTTGATAGGTACCGGCGGCCAGGTCTGTTAAGTTATTTGCGTTTCCATCAACGGCTGCGTCAACGGCGGTTTTACCGGTAATTGGAAGTCCTCCGTCATCTAACCATGACCAAGTGTAATCTGTTTTCGGTTGGCCAAAGACGTTTGCAATTATTTGGCCATTTGCTGCAGCAGGGTCACAGGACGTATTGTTATTGATAATAGCATTCGAAAACGACGGAATTTCGGAATTGTCCAAAATTGTAACATCTGTAAAAGCAGTACAGGCATTATCTCTATTGATAACAAGGACTCTGTATGTATTGTCTTCCAAGTCAGTAAAAGTATAGTCTCCGTCAGCATCTATAAATGGTCCAGCATACGGTGCAACCGTGGTATCTGTTCCTGTATAGATTTCATACTTATAACCTGCCGTAGGGTCGCCAATAGCCGTGGAAGCTGTAATTCGCTGAGTACCATTTCCATTTACACAATAGGTATCAGCAGTTTTTGTTTGTCTTACAAGTACTGGTTCTTGTTCTTGGAGATTAATGATTATAGGAATGTCATCTGTAGGACAGCCGGTAATATTGTTTACAATAGACAATGTATAAGTGCCTTCAGGCAGCGTATCAAAATAACCTGTTGTATTTTCAGCTAAAGGGCTGCCAGAAGAGTTTGTTCCAGCGAAAAGCTGAAAGTAGTAAGGTGCTACTTCAAAAACCACGTCATCCATAAAGTTTCCTACAGACAGACTACCGCCAGCTGTGCTTATTGCTTCGAATGAAAATCTGGAAATGGTTTGCCCATCTGGAATTGTGTACTCGCCAGAGTATCTTACCCAATCAGCTGTGCCTGTAGAAAATTGGCCTATTTCTATTGGTGTTACAGCGGCAGGGTCATCGATTTTAAGTGCTACAACATCAGTACCTTGTCTGCCTCTATGTCCGAAGGACCAATTCATTCGTACTCCAGGTTTGGTTACCACATCGAAATAGAAAGTGCCGGGGTTGTTGGCGTTGATCTCTGCAAACTGATTGCCTTCCAAAGCAGGTACACCCTGAAACCCACTTTTCCAATATTCTAACACAAGATCTGTGGACGACCAACCATCCGCTAGCGATTGATCAAATATTTTGAATGTACTTGAACCAAACTCCGTTAGAATATCCGGAACCTCAAAACTGCCATTTTGAATGGCCTCAAACTCGTCTGTATTAACAGCTGCCATATTGACTCCAGTGGCATCAATAATACCATCAGCGGCACCAACACCATTACATGATGTTACATCAGTAACCGCAATTTCATTAAACGGCGGTGTCGAAGGGAAGACAAGCGTTTCTTCAATGGTAAAATATTCACGGCCCACACAACCAGTAGCAATTTCCTCAACAGTAACCAAGTAATTGCCTGCGGAAAGTAGTTGAGCTACTTCATTTTGAGTTCCACTTACCGTGGAAATTTCGTTTTCAGCTAGTGCATTTGAACCACTATAATAGGTGAAAGTATAATCTGTAATAGATTGCCCTGCTATTTCAGCAGATGCCGAGCCATTGCCATTGGTTGTACATGAAGTGTTATCAGAAAGCGTTAATGTAACCGCTGGAGAATTTGAATTATCCAAAATTTCAATGGTTAATGGAGCAGAAATACAACCAGTTTGCTTATGCTGAACTTCAACTGTATAAAAGCCAGCTTCAAGGTTATGATATCTTTGCCCCGAAACACCCATGCCGTTGTTTCCCGAAGCACTAAAATCAGGTGTTGCTTTTACTTGTGTTCCGTCATACCAGTTGAATGTATATTGAGAGTTGGCTCCATCAGAACCCGCAATAATCTCACCGCTATTTGGGTCTGTACAGTCTGTAATATGCGTTGTGCTTACTTCAAAAATACCAGGAGGTGTTTGATCAGTATCAACAGTTTCGGAGAGTGTTGTTTCACAACCGGAAGTTTCATCGGTAACTACTACTGAATAGGTTCTGGCCTCTAAATTAATCGCGGTTGGTCCAACGGCAACTACTGTTGTGAAGTCATTGCCAAGGTACCAAGTGAAGTCATATCCTGTTGTTACCTGGGAACCACCTTCTATCACGTAAGCATCTAATATACCGTCCGGCGTGTCACAATTAAGGAGATCTTGCGTCTTGGTAATGCCCACTACCGGATTGTTAGAGACTAGTTGAATGGTGATATCTTCTACATTTGACGTACAAGAGTTAGTTTGTGAAGAAGCGATGACTTGATAATTACCTTCTGCCAACGCAGTATACCTATTACCGGTAAATATGGTATCATTAAAATTGTTGTTTTGAAACCAATGAAAGTCAAAGCCTGCAGTAATTTCACCGCTCAGTGCGTCTGTTACACCCTGAATAACCAGGTCGTCAAGGTAATAAAATTCATCATTTCTTCCATTTTTCACCTTTGCTCGAATGCTGATCGAATTTCCTGTAATACCTTCGAGAGTTGCAGTTAATGACCCAAAATTTCCGGATTGGATTCCGTTGGAGAGTGCCTGTTCGCTTCCATCAACTACTGCATATAACCTCATGAAATCGTTGAAGGTATCGTTTTTCGCACTGGATCTCATACCGACAGATACTTTAGCCGATTGATAGCTGGATATATCAATGGTTTCTGATTCCCATACGGCTGTACCATCTACATCTGCAAAGAAGAGCTCGTTGGTAACTCCCGTGAATGAAACCTCCAGATTGTCTGCTCCTGAAGGAGCAGTAGTAAAACTCCATGATGTACTTCCATTGTCGACTTCATCACCAGGTGTCAGATTATCAAAGTTTTCATTCCATAGGTTGGTTATCGTTTCTGATACGGTACCAAAGTAAAATACCTTAGCATCACCGTTATCCGGTTTGGTAGGATCGCATTTTATATTATGACTGATTACTTCGTGTTGGAGATCAAAATTCGTAGAGGTTACTCCTATAAAATCTAAATTATTGGTGTCGTCACATTCAGGAACTGGTCTCACAAAATCGGTAACCGGTGGGTTTTGTGCTCCTGCATCATTTATAGATACATATAGGTCAAAATTCCCTCCTTGACCAACCACCGTTTTTGTGATAAAAAGCGTATCACCCACAGCAAAGTTGGAGAAGTTCTCTGTTACTGTATTGAGTTTTGTGGAAGTAGCTAAATCTGGAGCGCCATTGTAAAAAGTGATAGGCATCGTACCAGTCAAGTCTGTATCTCCCGTATTTTCAATTCGTATGGTGACGTTAAATTCCCCTTCCGGACATTGTGCCTGCCCCACGCTGGTGATTTCGATGAGATCGATATCGGGAGATATATAGGAAGGACACCCGGTTTCGTTCAAATAAGGTGCTTGGTTTAGAAATGCGTTAAGGGGTCTGTTGTCGCCCGTAGTACATACGTTAGTAGAAAAGACTTTCCCCGGATCTTGCTGATTGGTAGGAATGGTCAAGTCATCATTGATGTTGACATTGAAATAACCATGTTGATTCCAAATAGGCCTTGAAGGTTGCCAATTTTCACCACCATCAGCTTCGAACACTCTGATGTGACCATATCGTCCATTACTGTATGGAGTAAACGAAGTGTTGTCATCGAATGAACAGGAAACACATATTTCACTCGCTCCGTCTCCATCGACGTCTGCTACCACAGGATATTCTTCGAAAGTACGGGAAGTACATTTAATCTGCTTCAGAGAATTACCAGTGGTGCCATCAATGATATGGACATAGGTTTCCCCGCGGTAGATCACCTCCGCTGCTTTGTCATCATTGAAGTCAAAGACCGTACATCCAGTAAATCCAGAGGAACCCTCGTTGATGTCTTTATATCCCAATCCACCATTCCAAGTGGTTAATGGAACCATATTCTCATCTAATGCGTATAGCCGCTGCTTAGATACGAATGTACAATTGAGTTGACCATCTCCATCGATATCTGCAATATTGATACGACCGGTACCTGCAGAGTGATTTTGAGGGGGGAGAAACGTGATAACATTGAAATTAATTACATCCCAAAAGACCGCAGCTGTTCTTATTGATCCGCTCACGTATTGACCACCACTAATGATAACATCTATGTTACCATCTTGATTGTAATCAGCAATAGAGGCAGTATTGAAGTTCCAACCCCAGCCATTTTTTATGGCAAACTCACTTCCAGGAGGAAGGACATCGTTAATATCACGTTCGAGTGTTCTTGTTCCAACAGGATCCACGGTTCTGTCTGTTTGATCAGGGATGTCGACACTGTAAATTTTACCTCCGGCAACAATCTCGAGGCCTTCACAATTGGCGCAGGCAGCATCAGGTAATATATCAATAGCTACAGTACCATGAATAACGTCATCTTGGAAGTCTCCAAGGCCAGCAATAATCACACCGCCGGTATTTGCATTTCTGATTTCATTTCCGTGCAAAAGTTCCACAATTCCATCGCCATTGAAATCGGCGAGAGAGATCAACCCCACTTTGTTACCGGTGTTGGTATTGGGTATACTCCAAAGTACAGAATCCAGACTACAATTGTAAGCTCTTAAATTTCCATTTTTAAAACCTCTAACAAAAATGGTCGCACAGTCAGCATCAATACCTGTTGCTAATGCCTCCTCTGCCGAGATGTTGAGATTTGCAATAGCTACTGTCTTGGCAATATCAAATCCTACATCAAGTGGACCATGTTCGGTATTACCGTTAGCTCCATTTAATACGGTTACTGTGTTGAGATATCTGTTTGTAGTTACGACTTCCGGTGTTCCGTCACCATCGATGTCTCCAATTGCCGGAGTGACAGAGTTAAACGCGGTAAGATCATCTGAACCCCATTGTAATTTGATTTCAAAGGCTGGGTTTTGTGTAGCAGGGTCCTGGCACAAAACAGAATTGCCAAAATAGAAGTCATCACAAAATTCGTCTCCAGAACAGGCACTGTCGTAACAGTCCACGAAGCCGTTATTATCATTGTCTATACCATCACCGCAGATTTCCTGCGCAACCAGTAGGTTGGGTACAAGACATAGGAGTAGGGCAAAAATCTTTCTATAGCTATTCATACGATTGAAGACAAGGTTCCACTTTTTAATGCCTCAATGATAAAAAAAGTAACCGACAGTGTATAAAGCTGATTTGGTTTCAAGTTTGAGTTCAATGAGGCTAAATTTTGCATTAAAGGTAATTTAAAAAATGTGAAGTGTACTTTTTTTATAAAAAATATCACTAATACAAGGTGGTTTTTCGATGAATTTACGGATTTTACTTATAAACTAGGTAAAAATTACGTCCGTTATCGGGCCATAAATATGGATCCACTACTTTCATTACCACTATCCGAACAGCTGATAAAATAATAATACATGCCATCAGGCAAGGAAGAACCATTGGATTTATTGCCATCCCAAACGCAATCATCCGCACCTCCGTCGGCGTTAAATGAAATTTCTCTTATACGTCTTCCTTTGCTGTCGAAGATCACAACCTGGCAATCAGTAGTACCCACATTGGAAACCTCCCAACAGTCGCTGATTCCATCTCCATTTGGTGTAAAGCTTTTAGCTCCCTGGATACCTGGTATAACGAGTGTAACGGAGTCCTTTTCCTGGCAACCGAGTTGGTCTATTCCGTAAACTGAAATCAGCTGTCGGCTTGTGACAGTAACTTCAACTGTGGTAAGGGTTGTGTCATTAATGTACAGCGCCGGTTCCCATGCCGGAGCATCTGTATTGTTTACGTTAAGTGTTAACTTGGTTTGATCTTCTTGCAATTCGATTTTTTTCCCTATTGTTAAATCTGTAACATCGATGACATTGGGGCTTGCCGCTACAATTTCTATCCCTCCAGTAGTATAGTTGGTGACATTCACCGGATTAGAATCAAAAACACATTTTACGTCATTGGTCAGGGTAACGAATACAGCTTGCTCTTCAACCACGTTTGCAATGGATATTGTGCTAATTGTGGTGGTGCCAGTTTTCCATTCATAATTTGGATAGGGGGTTCCGACCCTTAGAGTTAGTGCGACATCTTTACACTTCTCATAGTTCATAGTGTCGGTATTATCTGAGATGATCAAATCCAAATCAGTACCAGTAGGTGGTGCTAATATGGTTATAGTCGAGCTGGCTGGCGTGTAAGTACAGTCAGCATCGTCAATACCATCATACTTTGCGGTTACGGCAACCTCATAATTTCCGGCAGTGCTAAAGGCATGATTGACCGGGCTTCCGGTTTCAACAGCGCTTCCATCTTTATAGTCCCAATTGTTAATAATTGTTAGTGCCCCATCTCCAGTTGATGTCGCTGTGAAATCAACTGCAACACCTTCGCAGATTGTCGCATCAGACGCCGTGAAACTTGAAGTAGGAGGGGCTACAGTCGTTAGAGTTCTGGCAGCACTTGTGTACGAGCAACCTGACACAGCTATTGTTACACTATAATCACCAGCAGCAGTGGCGGCTAACAAAGTAGGATCCGTTTGAACTGGCGCAAAGCTGACCCCGTTTAGTTTCCAGTCATAGGTGTGTCCTGCAAATTGATTGGTGGACAAATTTAAGGTCGTACCAGTACAGAAGTAGTCCGGTTTGGTATTGTTGACTGTTATGGCAGGTAAGCCTGTCACACTTATAGACAATGCTGCTGAAGTTTTCTGACAACCACCAGCTCCACTGGATGTGGTAGTTAGGTAATAGTCTCCTGAGCCCTCCACTGTAATTCCCGAAATGGTAGGCACTTTAGTAGTACTTGTATACCCATTAGGTCCTGTCCACAAATAGGAACTTGATGGGTCTTCAGTATCTACATTTAAAGTTATGTTATCTCCAGCACAGGGTGTTGCATCAGATGCTGAGACGGTAGCCGCATTATAAGTTCCTCCAGGAGCAGTGACAACCAGGGCTGCTGACTCTGTCTGACAGCCCACATTATCTGAGATGGTTACGGTGTAGCTGCCGGCAGTACTTACATTGGACAAAGTGTTTGTTGTTTGTCCTACTTCAACGATGTTGTTTTTTTTCCATACATAACTATACCCTGATTTAGGCGCAACAAGATCTATCATATCTCCTGCACAGAGTGCGGTAGATCCTGAAGGGGTAATGACTGGTACGAAACAAATTTCATTTAACCTGGTAGCTAAGTTTCCAGCTCCCTCTGCTGTTGAATTGTTTGTATACACAAAGTCAGGTCTGCCATCAGAATCTATATCCGTTATCTTAATATTTCTTGAGTTATTCGCATTTGATTCGGCTACTAGTCCTACGCTATAGCTTGCGCTAGCAATAGTACCAGGATTGGTATTCATCACCACATAATATCCATTGTTTGCTCCAAAAGAGGCTACTGCGATATCTAAATCGCCATCGCCATCGATGTCGCCAAGGTCCAACCCCCAGCTGGTATTTATCCCTAATACTTGAATGGGAGAGCTCATTGTTATATCCTGTCCGGCAGTACTTGAAGTATTTTCGGATATTTCAATTATATCGCTGCTACTGATATCTGAATTAGTCAAAACAATGTCCATAAAACCATCGCGATCCATATCTCCTGCTTTCAATGCTCTTATATTACTATTGGTATTGGTAAATAGGGGGGACCTGAAAGTGAAAGTTCCTGGTTGACTGTTGTTTTGCCAGATATAATATCCGGGCTCAGTAAAATTAGAGGCTATGATTTCTGGAAAACCATCATTATTCAAATCGGCAATATCCAGACCGCCAAGTCCGGCTGTTCCAGAATTTTCACTTGACGTCAGCGAATTTGATGTAGATGACAGATTTATGTTCCCATTTATACTGTTGTTTTCGAAAAAGAATATCGAATTATCATCTTCAGCAGTAACCACGACTTCAGGCCTTCCATCTAAATCAAGATCTCCAAGAGCAATTCGTCCAGGTTTTCTAAACAGAGATCCATTTTGAGGAATAGCTACTTCTTCTTTTGCTTCGAATCCACCTACCTGATTATTACGATAAGTATATATTTTACCTTCGCCGCCAAGCTCGTTGGCAATCAAATCTGCAAAACCATCACCGTCTAGGTCTCCGCAGATTACATTAGTCACAGCAAAAGAATTAGATATTGTAGTGGAAGTAAAATTTGCATCTCCTACGGTGGATGAATTAGTGAAAATTGATATTTCAACGCTTCCAACATTTGAAATAGCCACATCTAAATCTCCGTCATTGTCAAAGTCACAAGTACATAAGTCCTGGGTCTGAGTTTTGCTAGTAGCAAAAATTTCTTGAGAGCTCACATTACTAGATACATTTGAACCGTCTGTAAAAGATTGTCCGTCGAAGGTGAGGTTGAATTTTTCGATAGAATATCCGGCGCCATTTGTGGTGTGCAGTACGGTAATTTGTTCAAAACTTGCTCCAAACGGTACCTCTATTGTTAAAAGATTGCTATTGACGACATTAAGATTGGTTCCTTTGGCACCACCAAAATAAACAACCGTTGCTCCTGTCAGATTACTCCCACTGATATTAACGACATCCCCAACTGAAGCTTTGGCTGGGCTTATGCTATTTACATAAGGAGCCTGAGCACTTGCAGATAGTAAACTTACAAACATCAAAAAGATTGCTATTAAGTACTTAGTCATCATTCGATTATTCTTTTTTCTCATATCTGATTATTGTACCACATTTAGGATGTACACATGATTTAGGTTTTGGCGTTTACTCCATTTTTTTTGCTCGTCCATAGCAATACCCATTGTAGCCCCTTTGTGCACAACAACTACATATTTTTTATCCTCCAATGATTGTAGATGGCCTACTAGAGACCCATGAAATCCCATTTCGAAAATTTTATCACTATAATCTTCTGCCTCTTCATAGGTAATAAACTCGCCAGCTACTACATGGTGACCTGCCGGTAATTCCAAAATATTGCCAGGAACTCTTCTGTGTGTGTTTGGCGGTAGTTCTGCGTGATCAGGTGTGTCGGTCAATGCATCGTGCCATTTTAATGTTTTTGTTTTTGTACTATCAATACGTGTCTGAATGTAAGTTGCTCCAATTTCCCAAACACCGTCAGATTTCGTTCTATGTTGAAGTGGGGTGTCATGATCGATTTCCTCTTTTACAACATCAGCTGTTGATTCATTTGTGGTTGCCACGGTCGTAGCAGTTGGATTTGTTTGCGGTGTTGTAGCAGGTGTTGTTGTAGCAGGTGTTTCTGTGGTCTGTGTTTCTGTGGTCTGTGTTGCTACTTGACTTGCAGCCGCAGCTTGTTGTGCACGTTGCTCGGCAGCCTTAGCTCTCTGTTGCGCGAGGTATTGGCTTCTTGTTGAGCTTTTGGATTTTTCGTGCTTGGATTTTTTGAAGTTATGAATAAAAGAGACAGCTTGTCTCTGGTTTTTCTTTTTCTCTCCAAGTTGTAGTCCCAAACTGAGTTCAAAGGTTCCAGAAGAAAATCCGTCCAACTCGGTTTTACCATACTCATAAGCAAAACCAATTGCTCCTTTTTCTTGAATTTTTATTCCAAACAATGCGCCGGCACCGGCGTCTTGTCGATAATTAAGGCCTGCCCAAATTACATGACCAATATGTGCAATGACTGCTGCTTCGTATTGGGAGAGGTTGACTGTGGAAAACCTATATATAAGGTGTGGTTCTATGGAAAAATCTTTATTGATCAAGTGTCTGTAATTGGCTTGAAGTGTTAAATTTTCGTAAGGCGCTAATTTCACCTCGCTAAAGCCATTTGTGTCCACAGTATTCCTTCCTATCAGATTTGGAACAGACAAGGCAACATTAAGATTTTCGTAGTAATAAGAAACACCAAGATCGGCCATTAAAAATGACGTATTCGACAATGCTAATAGTGTAGGGTCAATCCCTGCATCTACATCATAAGTTGTATATCCTCCACCAATCGAAAGACCGAACCGTAAGAACTGCTTTCGATCCAACTCTAGTAAATAACCAGCTGATACTTTTGCGCCGGATGTTTTAATAGCATTTTCGTTATTGTTGAAAGCTAAAGCGCCAACTGAAATGTTATTTTCGAGTGGGGTGCTGAAGCTGAGGTGAGAAAATGCAGGAGCTCCTTCCAGTCCAATCCACTGTTGTCGATGCACACCAAAAAAGGTAGTGTAGCCTGTCGCACCAGCATATGCAGGATTAATTACATATGGGTTCATAAAAAACTGGCTGTAGACTTTCTGATCCTGGGCAGATAGATTATTCCCTGCAAGAAATAATGAGAGCAGGAATACTAATATTCTTTTTTTCATATGTTACACACCTGATCGTTAAAATAAATCATTAAAATCTCTGTTTTTATTCTAACATTAGTAAATGTCAAATCTAATTTAAAAATAGTAAACTATAGAAATTAGACTCAACACAATACAATAATTCCAAAAAATGGATATTATTATCAAAATATGAATATTTTTTGCTCATTGTCCTTTATAGTGAATGATAATGATTTAAAAATTGTAATTTGCAAATCTTGAAACATACAATGATTGTCAATACAAGAAACATGAAAAGGTTATTATTTATAGGGCTACTATTTGTTTCATTTTCCGGCCATGCCCAGTTTTGGTTTGGTCCTAAAGTAGGCGGACAGATTATTTTACCCCGATATCAGGTTGCTGCTCATAAGGACTCCTTTAATGTAAGCAGCAAAGTAAACTGGCATGCAGGACTAGCAATGGACTACTCCACTGAAGGTGCTTTTGAAGTTCATACTGAGGTCGTATATCTTCGAGTCAATAATCGCGTACGTCCAAAGGATTTATTTCCGGATCAGAGTTTGGATAATAAAACTGTAAACCATTTCATTACCGCTCCACTAATGGCACGCGTTGTTTTTATGAAGAATAGCCGATTCAAAGTTTTCGTGGAAGCTGGCCCACGCCTGAGTTGGTGGCTGGGAGGTAAGGGAACAATTATTTCCGACGAAACTGAAGAAAATGCTTCTATACCTGGTGAAGCTGTAAATTATGACATCCTATTCTTGGATAAAGAACTAGAAGAACTCAATGTCGGTGACTATACGGATAAGCTTATAGTTACCAAGCCAAATAGACTACAATATGCGTTGGACTTTGGTGTAGGCTGGCTTTTTGATGTTACTCCCACCCAAAGGGTAATTGTTGATGCTAAAATTAGCTGGGCGCATTCAAATCTGGCATTCACTGATGGTACTAGATTTTCTAATATCAATGACTATAGAGAGGATACTGAGTATCGCTCTCATATGTTTATGGTATCTATTGCTTACATGTTTGGATTCAACCCAGAATTAACACTAAAAGGAAAAAGCTCGTCCAACGTTGGAGGGAAGAAGGAGAAAAAATATAAGAGATAAATAAAGGAATTAAGTATCTAATTGAATCTTACTTTTTCTTACGAGGCATCAGGTGTTCATCCACAATACTTCTCAGGAAAGTCTTACTGGTATTGATAGTAGGGTCGCTGTATACGTAAGCCGACAGGTCAGCTATTACACCTGGTTTGTATCCCAACTTTAGAGCTATTTTTTCACAGAAATCAATTTCAGATTGAAATACCTTGCCATCAACTTTCATCAATTGAACAATATTGAAGAGGTATTCAAATTTAGTGTCTGGTGGTAGATCCTGAAGGTCAGGAATGGGCATAGGATTGTCTATGATAGTTTCAATATCGTCTTCAGTAAGCCCATGCAGATTACCCAAATAGTGAATCATTTTTGATTCTGGTTCGGCAATAAAATTATCAACCTTTGACAGGTGAACAAGCAAACTTAGTTGCTGCTTTACATCTAACTCTGAAGACATATATATTGATTTAGGCTGTGTTCTTGATTCTTAAAGAAAGTACAAGTTCAGTAATTTGTTTGAATTATTCAAATTAAATGAATTTTTGAAATATATACTTTAATAAATCGAATGAAGAGAATTTTTTTTATAAAAACTGTCATTTTATTTTGGTTATAACGATTCCTGAAATATTATTGCATTAATGAAAATGATAAACAACAATACAAACTGGTGGTGGAGCATTTTGCAAGCAAGATGTGATCGGCCCTAGTATGTATTGAAACATATAAAATAACAAAGCCCCGATCATCGGGGCTTTTTTTTTGCCAAAAATTGACATGAAACAGATTAAAATTTTTTCAAAAACTCGCGAGATACTGGGTGATATACTTACACCAGTGAGTATCTATCTTAAAATCAGAGACAGATTTCCAAATTCATTTTTATTAGAAAGTTCAGATTACCATGCTAAGGAGAATAGTATATCGTACATAGGCTTTTCTCCTTTGGCGGAATTTAGAGTGGATAAGGACCACGTGATACAACAATTGCCAGAACTTGAAGCGGAGACTAGACCGATTTCAAATCTTAACGTGAAGCAGGCGTTCTATGAATTTAGCGATGCCTTTTCTACAGAAAAGAATGAAAGTGAAGGATTTACCAAAGCAGGTCTTTTCGGATTTACCGCTTATGAAGCAGTTCAGCTTTTTGAGAATATAAAGTTCGACACTAAAAAGGCTTCTGCATTTGATATCCCACTGATGCAATATTTCTTTTTTGAATATGTGATCGCATTTGATCATTTTTCTAATAAAATATTTATCACGCACAATGCTCTTGAAGATAAGAGCCAGGAATATCATTTAGATGAGATCGAAATGATGATATCATCGAATAATACACCAGAATACTCTTTTCAATCTGATGGCAAGGTAGAATCGAATATGACAGATGCCGAATATCGCGACAGCGTATTGAAGGCCATTGCACATTGTCAAAGAGGGGATACCTTTCAAATGGTGTTATCGAGAAACTTTAGCACCAAGTTTAATGGGGATGAATTTTTGCTTTATAGAGCACTTAGAAGCATAAATCCCTCTCCTTATCTGTTTTACTTTGATTATGGTTCGTTCAAGATATTTGGCTCCTCTCCAGAGGCTCAATTGGAAGTGAATGATGGTGTGGCCTCAATATTCCCAATTGCCGGAACCTATAAACGTACTGGTGATGACGAAAAGGACGCGGAATCCGCCAGGGCACTTTTTGAGGATGAAAAAGAGAATTCTGAACATGTTATGCTAGTGGATCTGGCGCGCAATGATTTGAGTAAATCGGGTGATCGCGTAAATGTTGAGAAATTCAAGGAGATCCAATTCTTTTCACATGTCATTCATTTAGTTTCTAAGGTTTCAACCTTCCTGAAGAAAGGAAAAACAGCAATTGATTTGGCTGCTGATACGTTTCCAGCAGGAACGCTCTCAGGTGCGCCAAAACACCGAGCTATGCAATTAATTGACGAATACGAAAATACGCAACGGGGGTATTATGGTGGCATGATTGGATTGATGGATTTTCATGGTAATTTCAATCATGCCATTGTGATCCGCTCATTTTTAAGTCAAAACAACACGTTGCATTTCAGGGCTGGGGCAGGCGTAGTGGCCAAGTCAGATCCTGATAGCGAGGTTCAGGAAGTATACAATAAGGTTGGAGCACTCCAATCAGCCATAAGAAAAGCAGATAGTATTAATCAAAAGTTAGAAGCACAGAAATAATGAAGACCTTGGTTTTAGATAATTACGATTCATTCACCTACAATCTTGTGCATATACTGCGTGAGCTTGGCTGCGATGAAAATATGGAAGTTTTTAGGAATGATGAAATCAGTCTTGAAGACGTTGGTAAATATGACAGAATACTGCTATCACCGGGCCCAGGTCTGCCTGATGAGAGTGGAATCTTACTTGATGTGATTAAAACCTATGCAAAGGACAAATCAATATTAGGTGTTTGCCTTGGGCATCAAGCTATTGGCGAAGTGTTTGGGGCAAAACTTTATAACATGCCTACTGTGCTTCATGGTATTGCAACCAGTGTAAAAATTGAGTCTCCAGATGTATTGTTTGAAGGTATTCCGGAAAAATTTAAAGTCTGTAGATATCACAGCTGGGCCATAGATCCGAAAAATTCGGGTGAGCTTAAAATCACCGCTACGGATGAGAATGGGGAAATTATGGCCGTTGCGCATAAAGAGTATGCTGTGCGAGGGGTACAGTTTCATCCTGAATCTATACTAACCGAACATGGCATCAAATTAATTGAAAACTGGATTAACGCTTAACCTCAAATAATAAACCAATGAAAGAGATACTTCAAAAATTGACTAATAATTACATTCTTACGCAACAGGAAGCCAAGGATACGTTAATTCAGTTAGCAAATGGTGCTTACAATGAGAGTCAAATGGCTGCTTTCATGACGGTGTACTTAATGCGGAGCATCAGAACGCATGAATTAGCTGGATTCAAAGACGCAATGCTTGAACTATGCAAACCCATTAACTTAAATGGTTATAATGCCATGGATATGTGCGGAACAGGTGGTGATGGTAAGGATACTTTCAATATTTCTACGACCTCCAGTTTTGTAGTTGCGGGTGCTGGTCAAAACGTCGCCAAGCACGGAAACAATGGCGTATCTTCCATGTGTGGATCGTCTAATTTACTTGTTCATCTTGGTTATGAATTTAAGGCGGAAGAAGATGAGCTGAAAAGAAGTTTGGATGAGGCCGGTATTTGTTTTCTACATGCGCCGTTATTTCATCCGGCTATGAAGAATGTGGCTCCGGTAAGAAGAGATCTAAGTTTAAAGACATTTTTCAATATGCTAGGGCCGCAGGTGAACCCTAGTAGACCGGAAAAACAATTAATCGGTGTGTACAACCTTGAACTGGCTCGATTGTATCAGTATTTACATCAAAATGAAAATCGAGATTGTGCCATTGTACATGCACTTGATGGTTATGATGAGATATCACTGACGGGAGCCTTTAAAGTAATTACCAATCATGCAGAAAGAGTCTATTATCCTGATCATTTGGGTTTGGCGCAAGTCACTCAAAAATCCATAAATGGAGGAGACACAATTGAAGCTTCGGCACAAATATTTATAAACGTGCTCAAAGGCGAGGCAACAAAAGCTCAAACTGATGTGGTGCTGGCCAATTCCGGACTTGCACTGACTGTAGGCAAAGAACTATCAGATATTACTGATGGAGTAGCCATGGCTCGTGAATCAATCGAATCAGGTCGGGCATATACATGTTTCAAAACATTTTTAAATCCAAACAAGACCCAAATTTCAATCACATAAGTCATGAATGTATTAGATAAAATTGTTCAAACAAAAAAAGAGGAAGTGGCTTATCAGAAGTCCGTGATATCAATTGATGATTTGATACGGTCAAGTCATTTTGAGCGTGAATGTTATTCTGTTAGCCAAAATCTGCTTCAGGCAGCGCCTTATGGGATCATATCGGAATTTAAGAGACAGTCTCCTTCTAAGGGGGTTATCAATGACAAAGTCGATGTAGCTGAGGTCTCGAAAGGATACTGCCAGGCAGGTGCCTCTGCTATTTCGATACTTACTGATAAGGACTATTTTGGCGGAAGTATCGAAGACTTGCAGCGAGCAAAAAAGCATATGACATGTCCCGTTTTGCGTAAAGATTTTGTTGTCGATGAATTTCAAATTTATGAAACAAAGGCCATTGGTGCAGATCTGATGCTACTAATCGCAGCTATTTTAACTAGAGATGAGATAGTGAAGTTTACTGATTTGGCTCACAAACTTGGACTTGAAGTGCTTTTAGAAATTCACAATGAAGACGAATTTAATGATGGTTATTATGAGGCCGTAGATATTCTCGGGGTGAATAATAGGGATTTGAAGCTCTTCAGAACTACCATTCAGAACTCAATTGATTTAGCCAAAATATTACCTGCTGAGCAATTGAAAATTTCTGAAAGTGGTATTTCCTCAACAAAGGAGATGGATATATTGGCAGCTGAGGGATACAAAGGTTTTTTGATTGGCGAGCAATTCATGAAGCATAGTGATCCTGCCCATGAGTTGAAGAAGTTCATGGAAACGCAACTGGCTAAGGGATGAAGATCAAGGTATGTGGCATAAGAACCAAGGCAAACTTGACTTTTCTGAAGCAGGAGACGGTTGACTTTGTAGGGTTTATTTTCTATTCTAAATCTGGCCGGAACTTCGTTGAAGGCAACTTGACTAACGACGATCTCATTCATTGTGACAAACAAAAAGTGGGTGTATTTGTTAATGAGTCCATTTCCACAATTGAAAAGACCGCTAAGGCTTATGATCTGGACTATATTCAACTGCATGGAGATGAATCAGCTGAGTACTGTAGACAATTGAAAATGAATGGATATAAGCTATTTAAGGCCTTTTCTATTTCAAATGAACTACCGTCTGATTTGCGCGATTATGAGCCTTATGTAGATTATTTTCTATTTGATACCAAAGGATCATCTTATGGTGGAAATGGCACTCAATTCGATTGGTCCGTGCTTGACGACTATGGGCTAGGTAAACCCTTTATTCTAAGTGGAGGAATAGGGTTAGAGGATGTGGAAAGTTTAAAAAAAATAAAACATCCTAAGCTATTTGCTGTGGATGTGAACAGCTGCTTTGAATTCTCCCCTGGAGACAAGGATGAGGCAAGACTGAAAGAATTTTTTAATGAAATAAAAGTAAATAGATAGATGGAAACCAGGTTAAAACCGGATAGAAGAGGGTATTTTGGGAATTTTGGGGGCGCTTTCGTGCCAGAGATGATGCAGGCCAATGTAACAGAGCTGAGGGAGAATTACGAAGAAATTATTGCAAGCAGTGAATTTAAGGCAGAGTTCGGGAAATTGCTTTCTGATTATGTAGGACGGCCCTCTCCACTCTATTTAGCAACTAGGCTTTCTGAAAAATATGGAGCAAATATATATTTGAAAAGAGAGGATTTGAACCATACAGGTTCACACAAAATAAATAACGCGTTAGGGCAGATTATACTCGCAAAAAAGCTCGGTAAAAAGAAAATTATTGCGGAAACAGGAGCTGGGCAGCATGGTGTCGCAACAGCTACAGCTTGCGCATTAATGGGCCTTGAATGTATTGTTTTTATGGGCGAAATCGATGTAGCAAGACAGGCTCCCAATGTAGGGAGAATGAAAATGCTTGGTGCTGAGGTAGTTCCGGTTTCTTCTGGTAGTAAAACACTGAAAGATGCTACTAACGAGGCCATGCGCTATTGGATCAGCAATCCATTTGAAACACATTACATTATTGGCTCTGTGGTCGGTCCTCATCCATATCCGGATATGGTGGCCAGGTTTCAATCCGTGATTAGCGAAGAGATCAGAAAGCAACTGCTTGAGGTAACGGGATCAGAATATCCTGACCGTGTGATAGCCTGTGTTGGAGGAGGGAGTAATGCCTCTGGTGCCTTTTTTCATTTTATCGAAGAGGGAAAGGTGGAGCTCATCGCTGCAGAAGCAGCAGGAAAAGGTCTTGAGTCAGGATTTACTGCTGCTGCCACTTTCAAAGGAAAAAGTGGAATACTACATGGAAGTAAGACCTTATTTATGCAAACGGATGATGGGCAGGTGGTGGAGCCTCATTCAATTTCGGCAGGTTTAGATTATCCGGGAATTGGACCAGCATTGGCGCATTGGTTCGAATCTGGCCGGGTGAAATATGAGGCGGTGACTGATGATGAGGCGATGACGGCCGGCAAGGAATTATGTCTGTTAGAGGGAATCATTCCTGCTGTAGAATCTGCTCATGCGCTGGCAACTCTGGACAAACTAAACATCAAACCAGGTGAGGTTATTGTGGTTAATCTATCAGGTAGGGGAGATAAGGATTTAGAATCTTACTTGCAAAGACTGTAATTCAATTTATATTATAAAGAATCAATTTCTATAATGAAAAATAGAATAAATAACTTAATAAAATTAAAAGATAATATTTTATCTATCTATTTTACTGCTGGTTATCCGCAGCTAAATGACACTGTAAATGTCATTAAAAAATTAGAGGAGAATGGCGCTGATCTTATAGAGATTGGCGTGCCATTTTCGGACCCCGTAGCTGATGGGCCAACAATACAATATAGCAATACTGTAGCCATTGAAAATGGCATGACAGTCAAGCTGCTTTTCGAGCAATTAAAGAACATCCGAGAAGCGGTTGATATACCGCTGATTATGATGAGTTCTTTGAACCCAATTGTTCAGTATGGGTTTGAGAATTTCTGTAAGAAATGTAAAGAAATAGGTGTTGATGGTTTGATCATCCCAGACTTACCTATTGAGGAATATATTGAGAATTACAAAGAGATGGTCGAGGCTAGTGGCTTGCGAAATATTATCTTGGTGACGCCTGCCTCAACTGATGAAAGAGTACGCCTGGTGGACGAACATACCGACGGGTTTATCTATATGGTTTCCTCATCAAGTACTACTGGCGAAAACAAGAATTTCGCAACGGATTTTGAAGATTTTGCAGACCGTCTGTTGGCCATGAAATTAAAAAATCCGCTGATCACAGGCTTTGGTATCAAAGATAAGAATTCCTTCGATCAGGTGTGTAAATTTTCAAAAGGGGGGATTATAGGAAGTGCTTTTGTTAAGTCACTTGCAGAAACGAAAGATATCGGTGAAAACATAACTAAATTCATGGATCAGTTTGCTTAATTTTTCTTTTTAGACGTGTCTAAAAATATCCATATAACATTCTATTAATCAACGAACTTAAGATATCTTGTTTTAAGAATAATTAAGGTCTATGTAAGAAATATAGAGTGAATCCTTTTTTTAGTATTACTCTGCTGTTTTTAAAGCTTGACTAAGGTTGATATCCCTTGTTGTGAGTAGACATTTTCAGTTTTTTTTTACTCCATGTAGTTACTAGAATATCAAGTACGATACTGATACTGTATTGACGCATACCTGGAATAAAACAAGGCGCTCATTTGATTTAAAATTATTCTTCTTATTTTGGCGGTTCATTCTATACCAAACAGCATCCAAAATTGATTAACCTCTTAGGACTTTTTAGGTTATTTCCACTCATTGAGAGCCAATCGTTGTGCAAGCAAATTTAGTTTTGCATTTAACTTATTGTGTCTTGTATTGAGCATTGAGGTTAGGTAAGTGATAGTTGTTGATAGAAGAAGATTTGAAGTAAGAATTCTTAAAAATCAATATGGAAGACAAACAAGAAATTTTTGGCCATCCTAAGGGACTTTATATCTGTTTCCTGACGGAAATGTGGGAACGATTTTCATTCTATGGAATGAAGTTTTTGCTGGTTTTGTACTTAACCAAATATCATCTATTCACAGATAATGGAGGGCTTGATGTACTTGGTGCTTATGCCGGATTGGTGTATGCGCTACCTGTCATCGGAGGTATGCTGGCCGACAGGTATTTAGGCATGCGCAAAGCCGTGATATTTGGAGGGATTATGCTTTGTTTCGGACACCTTGGTTTGGCCTTCGAAGGAGATCAGGCTAAGATGGTAGACGGCACACTTGTTCAAGATGATTTTGCACTAAATATTTTCTATTTTTCACTGGCATTAATCATTGTTGGTGTTGGCTTTTTGAAACCAAATATTTCTACCATTGTTGGCAAGCTTTATGAAGTTGGAGATAAAAGAAGAGACTCCGGTTTTACTATTTTCTACATGGGTATTAACCTCGGATCATTCTGGGCAACCATACTATGTGGGTATCTTGGAGAGAACTATGGATGGGGCTATGGTTTCGGGTTGGCTGGTATTGGTATGCTGCTCGGTTTGGTTGTGTTCTTATGGGGACAAAAATATTTAGAAGGTCATGCTGATCCTGAAAATCCTGCAGTACTCAAGGAAAAAAGCCCGATTGGAATCAACAAGGAGTTGACTATATACTTAGGTTCTTTGGTATGCGTACCTTTAATCTGGTTTTTGGTTCAATCGAATTCTATCGTACACAACACACTTAATGGAATGGCATTTGCCGTACTGGTATGGTTGATTTGGTTTTTATATAAGGAGTGTAATAAGGTTGAACGTGGTAGGATGACGGTGTTGGCTTCATTGACACTTTTCACCGTGGTTTTCTGGGCATTGTTCGAGCAGTCAGCTGCTTCAATGACTTTGTACGCCGATAGGGTCGTGGATAGGGTCTTGGTGGACATGACGTATTTACCGGGTGAAACAACGGGTCTTTATATCATCGCCTTTATTGTTATTCTTATTCCTTTTGTTATTGGATTTTTAGGGAGGAGCAAGTTCTATACAATGAATAATGCTGAAAAAATGATTGTAGGAATACTATTTGGCGTGATTTCTCTTGTATTCATTTATAAGGGAATTGACACCATTGGGTTTGCTGGTGAAGTTGCGGAGTCTGTTTCAGGATTGCCTGTGATATGGGAGGTCACGGCGGTACAGACCGGCTCGCTTAATGCTATGTTCATTTTCTTGCTGGCTCCTTTATTTGCGTGGCTGTGGACATTTTTAAGCAAAAATAAAATGGAACCTGGTACACCACTTAAATTTGGTTTAGGCATACTCCAGGCAGGTTTGGGTTTTGGTGCACTTGTATTGGGAGCTACAATGCCAGATGCCTCTGGTAAAGTGGCCTATATCTGGATTGTTCTAGCTTACCTACTCCATACCACAGGAGAATTATGCTTGTCTCCAGTAGGGTTATCAGCTGTGACAAAACTTTCTGTACCAAAAGTTGTAGGCTTCATGATGGGTGTCTGGTTCCTTGCAACTGCCTATTCGGAACTGGTGGCCGCTCAAATTGCAAAATTTGCGTCTATGGATACAGAAGGTGGGGTAGTTGCCGATGTAGCCGCCGCTAGTGCTATATATGCAGATTTCTTTTCTTCACTGATGTGGGTTGGTGTTGCCATCAGCGTGGTGTTGTTTGTTCTTTCTCCTCTGATGAAGAAAGGTATGCACGGAGTCAATTAGCATTGTGTTACTAAAAAATGTAATAGCCACATGCCTAGTAGCGTGTGGCTTTTTTATACCAAAATTGACCCTTTTAGACTGAATTTGTACCATTAGCAGCAGGCCGACATTGCATATAGTTCAATCTTATTATATTCGACAAATTTTAAGTCTTAGAATATGAATGCAAAACAACAACCCGAACTATTTGGTCACCCAAAAGGCCTCTTTTACTTATTCTTCGCTGAACTGTGGGAACGATTCAGTTTTTACGGCATGCGCGCGTTGCTCACGCTATATATGGTGAACGAGATGTTTAGTGCCTCCGCTGATAGAGATACAATAGCATTTGGTATATATGCTGCATATGGCATGCTAGTTTATGCTACGCCGGCCATCGGAGGAATGGTTGCTGATAGACTTCTGGGTTTTAGAAGGGCAGTGATGTTAGGTGCCATATTCTTTACGCTTGGTCATTTTATTCTGGCTATAGAGCATCCTATTGCTTTTTTTACTGCTTTAGGGTTACTCATTGTCGGTAATGGATTCTTTAAACCAAATATTTCATCCTTTGTTGGTACGTTGTATGAAAAGGGTGATGTTAGAAGAGATTCAGGATTTACCATTTTTTACCTGGGAATTAATGTTGGAGCAGCTGTCGCACCTATTCTTTGCGGATGGTTGGGAGCGACTTATGGTTGGCATTATGGTTTTGGTGCTGCTGGTATCGGTATGTTAACCGGCTTGATCGTATTCTATAGAGGAACTAAAGAAGGCGTCTTTGGCGATCATGGTTTGCCACCCTCAGAAGAGGCACTGGACGAAAAGGTCTTCGGATTAAGGAAAAAGCAGTGGGTACCTGTAGTAGCTGTACTATTGGTGCCAGTTATTGCCTACCTAATTCAGTTTGGAGACTTTGTCTTAACTGCTTTTGGAGACGTGATGTTTGAAGGGACAATCGTATCGTTTATTTTTAATATTCTCGTACTCGGTGTATTGGGCTTTTTGATTTGGACATTTACCCAAGTTTCTGGTAAAGAGAGAGGCCAACTCTTTATGGTCTTGTACATGACGCTACTGATGACCGTTTTTTGGGCTTTTTATGAACTGACAGGAAGTTTACTCACCCTATTTGCCGACAGGAACGTGGAATTGGTGATGTTTACCGCAGCTGGAACAAACGGAATAACTGCAATTTTTGTCGTGCTATTGGCGATTCCATTTTCAGCCATGTGGATAGCTATGCAAAAAAGAAATTTGAATCCAAGGACACCGTACAAATTTGCGATTGGACTCCTATTGATCGGAGTAGGGTTTTATGTGCTTGCTCTTAGTGGTGGGTTTGCAAATAGTGAAGGTAAAGTACCAATGATATTTCTCGTGGCTGGGTATTTCTTATTTGTTGTTGGTGAGTTGAATATGTCACCCGTTGGGTTATCAAAGATCACCGAATTAACACCAAAGAAGCTGGTAGGTTTTATGATGGGTATTTGGTTTATGGCAGTGGCCTACGCTTTCAATATTGGAGGACTGATTGGTAGAAGTATGGCAATTAATACAGACGATATCACTTCGGCTTCGGGTATGGATTCATTGGCGGTATATGTTGAAGGCTTTGAAAATATAGGAATGATTGGTCTTGGTCTTGGCCTTGGTGCACTTGTGCTGGCTCCATTCTTGAAAAAATTGATGCACGAAGTGCATTAGATAGACTGAATCAGTCTATAAAAAAAGCTCGTTAGAATACTAACGAGCTTTTTTATGATATTTAATTTATTTCTTATTCGAAATCAACTTTCCCTGAGTCCAGATTATAATAAGCAGTCAGAATTTTCACACCATCAGATGCCACCGCGTTGGAAATAATATCTGACTTCGAGGTCAAAGTGCCTGCTGATATATTTGCATTTTCCTTAACTATATCTGCCAAGGGCGCGTCTGCACCAATTTTGTCTACTGCTGGCTGAATATAACTTATCAACTTGTTAAGATTAGCCCCTGCATCACCGCCCTGGACCGCGGCACCAACGGCACCACAACTCTGATGACCCATGACCGCTATTAGTTTAGTTCCTAAATGTGCTACGGCATATTCAATACTGGCAATGGTCGAGGTGTTGGCTACGTTGCCAGCAACACGTAGTACAAATATTTCACCGAGGCCGGTGTCAAAGGCTAATTCGGGAGCCACGCGGCTATCAGCACATGATAATATGATTGCATATGGAGATTGTCCTCCGGTTAGACTTGCAATTTTTGCCTGATCCTGTGCAGCGGTAGATGGTTTTGTATTAACAAAACGCTCGTTTCCTTCCTTTAGTCGTTGTAGTGCTTCTTTCCAGTTCATGTTTATGTATTTTGAAATTTAATTCGTAATTCAATGAAAAATTAGTTCAAGAAACCAAATAAAGCCAAAGACATTGGTTCCTTTTTTAATTTTACCATGACAAAGGTGAGAAAAAAAGACCTACAATTTCAATAGGTCTTTTTTCGGATATTGGTACGTATTTTCTGCAAGTTTTCTAATTATTCCTGCCTCAAAGAGTCCACAGGGTTGCCCATGGAAGCTTTAAGGGTTTGAAAACTGATGGCTAATCCGCCAATAAATACGACAATAAATGTCGATGTAAGGTAGATCCATGGACTAATTGAAAGGCGATCCGCAAAATTTTGTAGCCAATAATCAGTAGCAAAATAGGCAAGGGGCCATGCAATTAGCGTCGATATGATGATCAATTTTACGATCTCATTTGATAGTAATTTAATAAGCGTGGTTGTGCTGGCTCCCAGTACTTTTCTGATGCCAATCTCTTTTTTGCGTATGGCTGCCGTGTAGGTGACCAACCCAATGAGTCCCAGACAGGCAATGAAAATAGATAGCCCTGCAAACACGACAAAAACTTGAGCAGTAGTTGATTCTGAGTTGTAAAGATTAGCATAGTCATCATCGAAAAAGAAATATTGAAATGGCTTGTTGTAGGAGTGATTAAACCAAGTACTTTCAATGAATTGTAATGTTTCGCGGACGTTGTGCGTGTTGCTAAGTTTAATGGTGACATACCCTTCCCAGTTTCCAGGCATCAACCTGAGCATAGAAGGCTCAATAGGTTTGTGTAGTGATTCTATATGATAATCCTTTACTACACCTATAATCGTCATCAGTTGCTTATTACCTTGGCGATCCTGATTGATGAATCTTTTACCCAACGGTTCGTCGTAACCAATAGTACGGACGGCGGCCTCATTAATAACCACTCCATTCGAATCGGATGGATAATCTTTGGAGAAAAACCGGCCCTCTACCAATTCCAGATTCATGAGCTCGGCGTAACCGAAACTGACTCTATTCTCAAAAAGAAGATATGGAGATTCAGGGTTCTCCTCAGTCATGTGCGCATTGTTGTTGTATCTATCCTTACCAGGAATTGACATGGCATTGGCTACTTCTTTGATGTTCGGATTTTTTAACAAGTCATTTTTGAAGGTCTCCAGGTTATTTCTCAATACATCAGATCTTCGAATTACGACAATTTGTTCCTTATCAAATCCAAGATTTTTATTGAGCATGAAGTCAATCTGATTATAAACGACCACAGTACCTATAATTATGATGATGGCTGCAGTGAACTGTATAATCACGAGTAAATTTCTCATCCATCCGGCTTTTGCCCCTGTGCTCATCGTTCCCTTGAGTACGTGTACGGGTTGGAAAGCAGCTAGCACAAAAGAAGGGTAGAAACCGGCCATGATTCCAATTAGGATGGCCAAGCCTGATAAAGCGGCTATACTCCAGACACTTGAGGTCAATGAGTAGGCGATTTCTTTTCCAATTAACTCGATGAAATATGGAGTTAGTAAGAATACTAATAAGGAAGCAAGCAGCGTAGCTATAGCTGAAACGACTATAGATTCAAAGATGAACTGCGTTACTAATCGGCGTTTACTTGAACCAACCACCTTCCGAATACCTACTTCTTTTGCTCTCGAAGAGGATTGTGCAGTTGCCAAATTCACAAAATTGATGATGGCAATAGAAAGCAAGACCAGGGCAATCAAGGAGTAAATATAGATATAAGATATATCGCTATTGGCTTGCATCTCTTCGTCTACACTGGAATGAAGGTAGATGTTTTCAAGTGGCATGAGATAGTATCCGAATGAGTTACCGGCACTTTCCCAGGCATCCATAGTGGTGCCGAGAAATTGCTCGACCTGAGGTCCCACATATTTGTAAACAAGTTCTTGGATTTTCTCTTCGAATGCTCCAACATCGGCATTCTCATTTAGAGTAATGTAGGTATAATGATTGTGGCTCACCCACTGATTGTTATTCCAATGGCGATACGTACTCATCGAGCCCATCATATCGAATTGCATATGCGAATGATCAGGAACATCTTCCATTACACCTGTAACCGTATAGAATATAGTATCTTGCTCTACGGTGAGTTTTTGACCCAAAGGATCCTCATCGCCAAAATACTTTTTGGCATAACTTTCAGTTAATACCACCGATCTTGGCTTAATCAGGGCCGTTCGTTGATCTCCTGAAAGGAGTTTAAAATCAAAGACATCAAAAAACGAAGAATCGGCAAATAGAACGCCATCCTCGTTGAATTTTTTTTCGCCCCGACCGATAAACCAGGCGCCACTTTCTTTAATTCGCGTCACTTTGGTGACTTCTGGATATTCGTTGAGTAGAGCCTGAGCCATGGGCGAAGCTGTAGCTGCCATGTCCATAGATTGCCCCATCATTTGTCCGTGTACATGCACCCGGTAAATATTGTGGGACTCGCTATGGAATCGGTCATAACTGAGTTCATTGATAATGTAGAGGGAGATAAAAATGAAACTTGCGATACCAATGGCAAGGCCACCAATATTGATCAGAAAATAGCTTTTATGCTTCAGCAGGTTTCTGATTGCCGTGAGATAAAAGTTTTTGAGCATGATATTGAGTTTTTGATTTGAGTTTTCTTGCTGAAATTACGGTCTAATAGTGCAACTATTAGATGTCGTAAATGCACCTTTGGTTGCATGTTAGTTAAATTTAGTTGCTGTTTATTACAAATATTAAAAATCTGATTGCCTTGTATGCATACTGCCTCACTAAGTGAATTAAAAAAAGAACTTAAACTTTTGTCGCAAGAAGAACTCTTGTCCGTTTGTCTGCGGTTGGCCAGGCACAAAAAGGAAAACAAAGAATTACTTCATTATTTGCTTTTGGAGTCAGACAATGAGGCTTTTTATATCGAACAGGTAAAAGATGATATCACTGCGGCTTTTGGTTCGCTCAATTCCACGAGTTTGTACCTGGCAAAAAAGACGATTCGCAAAGCACTACGGTTGGCCAATAAACAAATTCGCTATTCAGGAAATAAGCAAACGGAAATAGAAATTCTGATGTTCTTCTGTCAATCACTTGTCGAACTGAATCTTCCATTGCAAGAAAGTAAAGTGTTGATAAATCTATTACAAAACCAATTGAAAAAGATTGATAAGTCCTTACTTGCTTTGCATGAGGATTTGCAATATG
Organism: Reichenbachiella sp.; assembly: GCF_039944555.1. Taxonomy (GTDB): domain Bacteria; phylum Bacteroidota; class Bacteroidia; order Cytophagales; family Cyclobacteriaceae; genus Reichenbachiella. Next base: position 27,225 of record NZ_JBDUYN010000007.1, read on the forward strand.
ACTATCAGGAAGGGCTCAAAGAATTGAAAGTCAGGATAAAATTTAATTATTGACCATGGCTAAATAGGTCTTTCTAACTTCAGTTGGTGTTTGAAATGTGGTTGCTTTAGATGCTCGGTTAAACGAACCAATGGAACTGAATCCTGTTTTGTAGGCTATCTCAAGTATAGTTACTTCTTTTTTCGACAAGGTCAACCTTTCGTTGCTTTTGTGCTTCATAAATGGCCAAGAGTACGACTAGAAGAAGGCCGAGCTTGAATCCAGTGAGAGGATTTGTATGGAACTAGCAATCAATGAAAAATTGATTCAGTAGAGCAGGACCACGTCTAATTAGCGGACAAAAAAAGACAGCCTGATCAAGGCTGTCTTCTTACTCGCAAAACTAATAATGATTTCTTAGTTGGCCGTATAAGACTCGTTGTCTACACTTAGATTTAGCATTACACCTTTACTGGCTCTCAATGACTTTCCTTTTAGAATTACAGCCTTATTGATTGGTTCTGCATTGTCAGCAGCAGATACGATCATAATTCTGTTGACCATGGGGTCTGTACCGTTTTCAAAAGAAACCGTGATACCCTGAGGCAGATTCGAATCAATTAATAGGTCGATTGAAGTCTTTTTGTATGACTTCGATCTGTTTAAAGTCACCTCATATTTTTTTGTTTCCCCTGGTTGTACAGCAATGTTTTTTTCTGACACCGAAATGGTGAATTCCTTCTTTGGAATCTCTTGTGCAAATGTAGACACGGATGAAAGAAGCGCTACAGTAAGAATTAAGGCTAATTTTTTCATGATTTAGATCTTTAGAACAAATTGGTTAAACGTTCGAATTTCTGTCAAAATAAAATCCCGAGTAGGGAGATATGCAAAGTTATACGATCATTCGAACAAAAGGTTGTTTTGTTCGAAAAAATAATTCTTACTTTTTCCTAATGCCGTCAAGTACAAGACTTACGGCGTACAAAATTTGTTCTCTGATGTGCGTCCAATCGTCTTCGGTAGGGTAGGTATGTAAAAACATACTTAGTTGATCGTACTGAATGGAGAACTTGATGAGAAAAAGTGCTTCCGCTACTTTTTCTACTTCGCAATTCTTGAATTCACCACTTTCAATGCCTTCATTTATAGCGCCTATATAGAAACCGATACCACCTCGATTAATCTTATTGACGAATGATCGGTATAAATTCCTTGTTTCAATGAGCGCTTTAACAGGGATTTTATGCTCCATAACTACCTTTTCGTAATAATTGAGCGATTGTGTGATGTATGCGAGTATTTTGTCTGAGGGGTTATTTTCTTTATTTGCCTCGGTTTCAAATATCTTAAATTTTTCGCCCCAATCATTCTTGAAAGAACACATAAAGAGGTCCTCCTTGTTTCTGAAATAATAGTACAAGGAAGATTTGCGCATGCCTACAGCTTGAGAAATGTCATCCACGCTTGTTTTTGCATACCCCTGTCTGTTGAAGAGTAATTTGGCTGCGTCCAGTATCTGATCTCTTTTGTCTGCCATCTAGATTATTAATAATACCATTTTTCTCGTTAAATAAAAAAGGGCTGCACTCATGTGTGCAGCCCAATCCATTTCTTTATTTGGCGAGGAAAGAGTATTTCTTTCCGTATTCCAACATTTGTTTAGTAAAATCCATTGGATAACTCACTTCGATGTCGGTGATATTTCCCGCATCGTCCGTTACCGGTACCAATTCAGGATTGATAAACCCTCCGTAAGGTGCACCTTTTAGCTTAGCTGCTCGATCCAATACTTCTTGATGCAATTTTGTATCCACTTTCACACCGTAACTTTCTACAAGAGCCTTGGCTGCTTCATAATCGCCTTCAGACTTGATTCGCTGAGTTTCCCTCAATAGTCTTCCGAAAATTTCTCTGAGCTTCTCATAGTCATTGATGACAAAATAAGTATTGCCGTCTTTTTCTTTCCTCTCAATGATGTTATCAGCTTTGCCTTGTTCGAAAGACCAAGCAGACACCCAAGCTCGATTTCTCATATGAGCTTCTTCAATATCTTCTCCCAATTTTAGTCTTCTCAATTGGGTCATCATGCCGTTTCTTATATAGCCGTCATACTCTTCCTTGCCCACTTCGAGGCTTTCTATTAAGCCTAGTTCAACCAGTTTAGGATCCATGAGATAGTAGAGACCGACTAGATCGGCACGTCCTTCTTCGATAGTAGAAGAGTAGTTTTTTAAAGTCTCTTTTGGGGTACCAACTCCAGGGTTTAATTTACCGGAAGCATGTCCAATCACCTCATGAAGTGCAGTATGCATTTTGTCGCCAATCTCACCGTGATTCTGTGCTCTTTCCAACTCGGCCTGATTATAAGCAAATTCTGCAGTAAATCCGGCAGTGCCCGCTTTGTCATAGGCGTCAATGATGTTCCCTAAGCTCACGGATTTTGATCCATGTTTGGCTCTGATCCAGTTGGCGTTAGGCAAATTCACGCCAATAGGTGTGGAGGGAGAAGCATCACCTGATTCTCCGGCTACATTCACGACCTTGTAACTTACACCGACTACATTTTCTTTTTTGTGCTCATTCATGATTGGAGAGTTATCTTCGAACCATTGTGCATTATCGGATAGTACTTTCATTCTTGCTGATGCATCGAAGTCATTTACCTGAATGATTGACTCATACGATCCACGATAGCCTTTGGGGTCATTATATACTTCAATAAATCCGAGTATATAATCGATGTCACCAGCAGTCGCAGCTGCCCATACTACATTATATTCATCCCAGGTTTTTAATGAACCTGTTTTGAAGTACTCTATGAGTAATTCAAAGCCTCTTTTTTGCGCCTCATTTTCAGCAACAGTAATTGCCTTTTCAAGCCAATAAATCATCTGATCAATAGCTTCACCATACATTCCACCGGATTTCCAAATCTCTTCGCGTAGCTGGCCATTTTCATCTCTAACCAACTTTGAGTTCAAACCATAAGAAAGTGGTTCTTCAGCATTTTTGTCTGTGATTTGAGCATAGAACTCATCCACATCTTCCGCAGTCACATCCGGGTCATAAAAGTTGCTGGCCGAGCCTAGAAGTAATCCTTTCTCAGGGTCTAGGTTCACTTTTTTATTATCAATTGAAGGATCAAAAATGGTGTTTACAATTTCTTCGGTTAATTGGGTATTTGTGTCATCCAATAGACTTTGAAAATATTCCTGTCTAAAACCGGGTTCAATTTTAGCCATGGAATAGTGGTGATGAATTCCATTGGAGAACCAGACTCTTTTGACATAAATCATAAATTGATTCCAATCTTCGTTTTCTCTGTCGCCTTCAAAATTGTTAATGACATTTTCCAAAGCGCTTCGGATGGCTAGATTATGCCGATAGTTCTGATCCCAGATTATATCTCTACCGGATAGCCCGGCCTGAGTAAGATAATAGGCAAGTTTCTTTTGATCTAATGTCAATTGATCAAATCCGGGAACCTGGTATCTGATCATTTTTAGATCTGCAAATTGTTCGGTCTTCCAAACAAAATCGTCTTCAGCAACAACTGGTTGTTCCTCTTTAGCTGTGGGAGTACAAGACCAGGATAGTGCAATTAGTAATAAATATGTTAGCTGTTTTCTCATGTCTTAATGGGTATGTGTTTTTAAACAATCTCGCAATATACAATTCATGCTTGAAATCACCATAGTAAAATCAATGGAGCGGGGAAAATAGAGGATGTTTAGCTGAAGAGTCCGTGCAACTCTACATCAATCTTGGAAACTATGGTGGCAAAGTCTTCCTGATTGATGACGAAGTCAATGTTGTTGACATCGATGATCAAAAGTTTGCCTTCTTTATAATTGGCTATCCAATGGTTATAGTGTTCGTTTAAGCCTTGCAAATAGTCAATTCGAATAGCACTTTCATAGTCGCGTCCACGTTTTTCAATGTTCTTCACCAGTTTATCAATATCTGATTTGAGATAAATCAAAAGATCCGGTGCCTTCACAAAATTGATCATTGAGTCAAAGAGCGTCAAATAGTTTTGATAATCCCTATCATTAAAATACCCCTGATGATGCAGGCTTTTTGCAAAGATGTAAGCATCCTCATAAATCGTTCGGTCCTGGATGACTGTCTTTTCACCTGCTCTGACCTTGTTTACCTGCTCGAATCGGCTATTCAAAAAATACACTTGAAGGTGAAAGGACCATTTCGTCATATCTCCATAGAAGTCGGCCAGATAGGGGTTGTCTTCTACATCTTCAAATTCAGCCTGCCAACCATAGTGTTTGGCGAGCATTTCTGTAAGTGTGGTTTTTCCAGCGCCTATGTTGCCAGATACTGCGATATGTTTGGGGTGTAAAGCCATTGGAACAAAGGTAATAGTACGGTTGATTAATAAAAGTATGAATCTTAGAATGTGGATAAATTCTTCCAGGTGTTTACTTAACCCTAATTAATCATCTGGGTTATACGAAATTGTATATATTTTTGAACCAAATACCGATTACAAATCAAATAGAAAGATTGGATTTTATAAGCAAGGACATTCAGGACTATTCCGCACGTCATACTACAGTAGCAGGCAAGCTGCTGGAAAAAATTGATCGTGAAACCAACCTTAATGTGCTCCGGCCAAGAATGCTTTCAGGGCATGTCCAGGGCAGAATTCTATCTATGGTCTCACATATGATTCGTCCGAAAACCATACTGGAAATCGGCACTTACACTGGATATTCAGCGCTTTGTATGGCTGAAGGATTAGCTGACAAAGGGAAGCTTTTTACGATCGATATCAATGAGGAGTTGGAACCCATTGTGAATCGCTATTTTCAGGAATCTGACTATTCGGACCAACTCCAATATATGATTGGTGATGCGTTGGATTTGATTCCCTCTCTGAATGAGACATTTGACCTGGTATTTATTGATGCTGATAAGGTTAATTATTACAATTATTACCAACTGGTTATAGACAAAATGGCCCAAGGTGGATTTATTATTGCGGACAATATTTTATGGAGTGGTAAGGTTATCTCAAAACCAAAACCCAATGATAAGGACACTAAAGCACTGATAGAATTTAATAAAAAAGTTCATGAAGACCCAAGAGTCGAAAACGTACTCATGGCCGTAAGAGATGGACTGATGATACTTCGTGTATTATGAAATACTGTTTGCTATTCTTTTTTTACCTGTGTGCCTCACTGATTTATGCAAATGATGACGTAAGAAGGGTACGCGTGCCAAGTGAAATCACGCTAGGTGATATGAAACTCAAAATCTCAGATGGGGCAAGACGAAACATTCAAAAGGATGTGGATGCGCTGATCAAAAGCCCCAAATACATGGAGATCAAAGCAGATCGTGCCAGAATTTACTTCCCAATTATAGAAAGGGTACTGAAAGAAGAGGGTATTCCCACAGATTTCAAGTTTTTGGCACTTCAAGAGAGTGCATTGATTTCTGATGCAGTATCATCAGCTAATGCCGTTGGCTTTTGGCAATTCAAAGATTTTACGGGACGAGAGGTAGGCTTGCGAATCGATCGTAGTGTAGATGAGCGTTTGAATATAGTTGCGTCTACTCATGGAGCGGCTAAGTATTTCAAAAGACATAATTTCTATTTCGATAATTGGGTGTACACCATCCTGGCGCATATGACTGGACGAGGCGGCGCAGCGAAGTATGTGAGTAAAAGTAATTTTGGAAAGAAACGAATGACATTGGATGCGAAGACGCATTGGTACGTTGTGCGCTTTTTGGCACATAAAATTGCCTACGAAGGTATAACGGGCGGAAAAAACAGCGAGGGCCTGAGCTTGGTTGAATATAAAAAGGGAAAGGGGAAATCACTTTCGGCCATAGCAAAGGATGCGAAGGTGGATGAAACAGAGTTGGAAAAATATAATAAGTGGCTGAAGACCAATAAGGTGCCTGGAGAAAAGGAATATTCTGTCATGCTTCCCATTCGCGGCAAAGCACCTAAGATGAAAGAGGGTAAATCAAAACCTGAAAATAAGGAAAGAGAGGAAACTGACGATGATTTGATTTCCGTTAAAATCTACCCCTCCATTGACAAAGATCTCAACGTCTCGGGGACGATTTATATAAAAATTAACGGTCTGCCCTCCATACTTGCCAAGCGTGGTGATGGCATCATTGTTCTGGCAAAAAAGGCCAACCTGACTCCGGAGCGTTTCGCCAAGTACAATGATTTGAAAATGACCGATATTATCAGGGAGGGAGATATCTACTATACCCGACCTAAGCGGAACAAAGGGAAGATCTATTTTTATACCGTACAGCCTAATGAAACCCTATGGGATGTTTCACAGAAATTTGGAATCAAACTAGTCAAACTAGCTAAGCTGAACCGAATGGCGACCATAGATGATATAGAACCAGGCCGAGTACTTTGGTTGCATAAAAAGCGCCCGACCAATATGCCCATTGAGTATAGGGAACTTCCTAAGCTTCCTGTGGATGAGGCCATTCCTTTAAAAAAGATAGAAGTGCCAGTGAGGGTGACTCCGGAAATAGTAGAAGAAGTAAAGGTATCAGAAGATTCAATTACTCCTGCTCGTCAAGAAATGAAAGAAACCGTTGAGACGAAAGATGAGGTAGTAGAGGTCATCTCAGAATTGGACGAGCCGATTAAGATCACTAATCATCTGGTGATGAAAGGCGAGACCTTGTATGCTATCGCTAAGAAGATGGGTGTATCTGTGGAAAATTTGGTGGAGTGGAATGACTTGTATGACAATTCAATTAGAGTAGGCCAAAACTTAATCATTCATGGTACATTAGAAGAAAACACCCAGGCGCCAGCCTCAGAAACAGTCAATTTTCATGTGGTAGAACCGGGAGATACCATGTACGGCATTTCGAAAAAGTATAATATCTCTGTAGAAAACCTCCTTAAATTCAATCAGAAGGATAACTTCAATCTTGACGTGGGGGAGCGGTTGAGGGTGAGATGAGTTTACGATCTATGATTTAGGTTTGTGAATCTGATTTTTATATTGTAAATGCTCACTTTTTTATCTTAAATACTCATATAAATATAGGAATAAGTCTAATCCATATTGGATAGTATTATAGATGCATATTAATTACTTAAAAATAATTAATATATGCTCACTTGAATATATTAATGACTCATAGTAACATTGTATATACTCATAGTAATATTGTATATACTCACATTTGAGTAGCTAAATCTTAATATATAATATCAAAATCTAACCTAAACCATGCTAAAGCTTAACCTTAACCATATTTTTACTTTACGTCGCATCAAAAAACCATACACTTATCTTAAATCATTAGGTTTTAGTCATGATGTTGCGCACCGTCTGGTTAATCACAAAGTCAGCGGTTTAAAAATGTATCAGATTGAAAAAATTTGTCAGGCACTTTATTGTACTCCAAACGATCTATTCGAATGGGATGGTACCGGGCAGACTTTCGATCCCAATCATCCCCTAAGTACTTTAAAGAGAAATGAAGAACACCTGAAAGGGTTGGACTTGTTGGAGAAACTTCCCATGAGCAAAATGACAGAACTGAAAAACCTTCTGGATGACATGAACATGGAATAGCTTTTTGTGAAGGCTTGGAGCATTTTAATGCAATCAATCCGGGTAAGTGAGCAGGGAGGGGCACTTACCTTCTATATCGCTCTGGTTCGTGTCCCCACGAACCTTCATTCACAATTGGTTATTTCAAAATTCGTTGCCAAGATGTTTTAAAAAACCAAAATCATTGCCTCCAATCTCATAATATGCCCCAGAAGAATAATGATAATCTACCCAATCATTTGCCAGATTCCATTTGCCGTTAACAGGGTTGTTATGGATGTAATCCAATTTTTGGTAAGCAACTTTTGGAGTCCAAAGTGGCGTCGCTTTTGAGTCTCTCTGCCAAAACTCATGTGCTTTGTTGGGTGCATTTACCAAATAGGAAGTGAGTTCCTTTAAATCTAGCATTTTCTTAAATTGATGAGCGGTGAATTTCAACAAAGAGGCGCTTGGCGGCTCTTTTCCATTTTTTGAGTTTAGTCGCCATATCAAGTGGATATGATTAGGCATAACAACAAAGCCAAACACATCAATTAGTTTCTTGCTTGATAAATAAGTCAGAGACTCTATAATTACATCTTTGAAGTTATTAGTTTCAAGCAAAGGCTGCCAGTTGTTTATAGTAGCCGTCCAGAAATAAATTTGGTTTGGTTCAATATATGATTTTCTGATGTCAGGATGATGCATGACGAAAGATAGTGAATTGAAGTTGTTTTAGATAGTTCGTGAAGACACGAACCTTGGCCGTGGTGAATTGATGTTGTTTTAGATAGTTCGTGAGGACATAAACTTTGGCGACCCATGCTATGGCTCGTGTCTTCATGAGCCACTCCTGCATGCGAGCCATTGCTCTGCTATGGTCCTTGCCCTACGAACTTACCCGCCCCAGCTCAGTTGTTATTTCCCTCTACGCTCAGGTTCGTGTCCCCACGAACCTTCTTTGAGGGGTATCACTATAGCTTATGAAGGTCCAGATTACCTGCTTCAACTCAATTCTTCAATGCTTCCAATTCCTTTTTCATTTTGCTCATTTCCTCCATCATTTGGATTTGGTACAAGGTCAATTCTTCAATTTTTTTCAAAAGCCTCAAATTCATGTCTCCCAGGTCCATGCCGTCTTTGCCAATTTCAGCGGCGGAAGGAATTTCAGGTAGATGTTTGTTGGCTTCTATGTAAGCTTTCGTTTCCTGGAGGGTTCTGAGCTCATAGTCTTCTTCAAAAACATAATCTGGTACACTGTTGACATCTGCCATCACTTCAACTTTAGTTGCTTTTATTGTGCCATCGACCGCCAGTTTGGATTTGGGGTCTGCTGTTCCGATGCCTACGTTGCCGTTACTCTTGGTATAAATTGTTGCAGTAGGAGTGAGTGCTTCCATTTTAAATGGTTCAGTAGCATTTGTCGCGTCCTGGATTATAAATCTACCGTTGTTGTCAATTCGAGTTTCCCAGGATACTGACCCCGTTCGTTCCAGTAAAAAGGACGGAGCAGCTGAAGAAACGTGTAATAACTTAGATGGGCTTGTGGTTCCTATGCCTACGTTACCATTATTATTAATAATAATTCCTTTTCCAGAATTATATAACCTTAAGTCATATCTAGGTCTACTAGTATGAAGGCCTAATGTCTTACTTCCACTACTGCCTTCGCCAAGCCACTAAATTTCATCACCACTCTTGTCATAGCCTCCTATCCATCTGTGGAAAGCATTTTCAGTATCTTCATTTTCAGTATCTTGAAGTTTAATGACTGCTCCATCTCCAGCTACATGTAGTTTAGAGTCAGGACTAGTGGTTCCAATTCCTACATTTCCATTTCCTAATAATTTAAGTTGTGCTTTACCTCCTGCAGCCAGTGTAAGAGTTCTATTTCCTGTATTGTCTTGAGTTCCGATTGAAATATCTTCACTGCCGGATGCTCCTCCATAACCAAAAAGCCAGGTTCCTCCATTTCCTCTAAGTGCAGCGTAATCATTGGTTGTCAGGTATACATTTGGAGAGCTAGAATGTATGTGCAATATTCCAGATGGGCTGGTAGTTCCAATACCCACATTCCCAGAAGAAGGGAAGGTGTTTTGCGCTAGGGCACCTTGAGATGCCACAAAAAGTGAAATTGCTACGATTATTCTTTTCATGTTGTAAATATTATTTGAATAGGATGTGCTGCTGGTGACAAAAGTAGCACAATTACAAATTGATTCAATTCCTAAAATTAATTTTGTATTTAGTAAGCTGATCAGGCCATCAATTTGGAATTGACGTTTATGGCTCCTCTTGCTTTATTAGCTCAATCGTCCTTTTGGTCTTGGCACTTTTGATTGCGGCGTCCAAAATTTCCATAACGATCATATTGTTTTCGAGAGACGATAAATCAAAGGGTGGTAGATTTATTTTACCTTTTACCACCGCTGCAAACATAGCAAAAGGGTCATCGAGAGGTGATTCTCGGTCGTCTAGGGTATAGGATTTCTCGTCAAAACCATCGTAACCTTGGGCTATCCGAACACGAAGGTCATTGCGATTGTCCGCATAGATCACACCGCTGAGGCCATAAATCTCCATATCTTTTCTTCCTATCGGCCAATCCCATGAAGCCTGTATGGTGGCGTTAGCTTTGTCATACGTCAATATGATTGTTGCGTCATCTTCTACTTGAGGATTGTTTTCGGATTGTTGTTGTTGGGTGACAGCGGTAACCGTAAACGGTCTTTTGCCGTCCATCAGCCAGGTCATTAGATTCACTCCATAGCAACCAAAGTCAGTAATCGCACCGCCTCCGTTTTGAACCGGGTCTATAAGCCAATCCAGAAACTCGCTATTGACACCGATTTTTTTTGGACCCTTATGCCCGTCTCTAACGACGACTTTTCTTACGTCTCCAACAGTTCCGTTTTTTAAGATTTCGTAGGCTTTATGATTCGTGGGATACCAGGTAGTTTCATAGTTGGTGAGTAAGTGAATATTATGCTTTTTAGCGAGACTCTCCATCTTTTTTGCATGCTCTAAGCTGACCGCAAGTGGCTTTTCTACCATTACATGGATGCCTTTCGGTGCACACATTTCTACGACTTCGAGATGTTCATAGATTGTTCCAAAAGCGGTTACGGCTTCAGGCTGGGTGGCATTAATCATTTCTTCCATGGTGTCATACACAATACGCATAGGAAAGCCATGTTGCTCCGAATAACGCTGAGCCAAATCTTTGTTGGACTCAACGATGCCAACTATAGTGATATCTTCTTGATCTTCCCGACCAAGAATCCAATGGACGTGTGTATGGGTAAGTCCAATTACACCAATTTTGAGTGGCTTTTCCTGTCCGAAAACACTTAGAGAGCAAAGAACAATACCAAGAAGAAGTGAGAATTTGTATCTCATAGCTGTACGGAGTTTGTTGAAGATGAATTAGCCATCAAGGGTTAATCAAGCTTAGTCATTCAAATTTAGCCTAATTGCTCAGGATGTGAAATAGAATTAATCAGAGGGTGACTTTATCAATGATCAGTATCCAAACCAAACTCATCCGCCAGTTTCAGAAGCGCAGGGTTCTTTTTAGCCATGGCCTTGAATTTTTCTTCGCTGGTGTAGGGGCGGCGTTCCCCTGTGTCTTCTGAGATTTCATAGTTGAAAGCGATGGCTGAGTTCTTTAGTTCCAATCTTAGAAAGCCCAGCAGTTCTACTTCAATGTTTTCAATCATGGCGATCTCCACAGAGTTGGTAATGGTCAATTCAATCGCGTTAACTTTTACTTTAATAGGTTTGGACAGAATAATTTTGACGGCACCGGTGATGTTTTTATCACTGACGTACTCATCTAATTTTTGTCTGACACTTTCTTGTGTGATAGCGACTTGAGGAGCATCTTCTGTTTTTTGAACTTCTTGATGTTCTTCGGCTTTCGGTTCTTCCTTTTTGTTGAAGATGGCTTTCAGACTCGGCGTTTCTTTTTTTGCTTCAGCGGGTACTTTTCCGGTGGTAGATTGAGGAGGTGCTACAGAAGTGGCGACTGATGTGGTAGAAGCTGTTGCAACTGTGGTTACAGTTGATTTTTCAGCTTTGGGAGTTACGCTATCACTTTTTTTTTTACCTCATTGGCCGAATTGGCTGATACTTTGATCGCCTCTTTGAGGTATCCAAGCTTCATCAGAGCGAGCTCTACGTGAAGCCGCTGGTTTTTGCTCGATTTAAAGTTGAGATCAGCAAGATTTAGGATGTTCAGTCCCGACATCAAGAATGACAATGAGATAGCTTTGGCTTGCTCGAGGTATTTGGCTTGTATATTCTTAGAGACATTCAGGAGTTTGACTGTCTCAGCATCTTTACAGACCATCAGGTTTCTGAAATGTTCTGAAAGACCAATCAGGAAGTTGTGTCCGTCGAAACCGTTTCGTAATATTTCGTCATAAGTGAGCAGCGCTTGTGAGACGTTACTCTGGTCCAGCATGTCCGTCAACTTAAAGAAATAGTCGTAGTCAAGAATATGCAGATTTTTGATCGTATCCTGATAGGTGACTTTATCTCCAGAGGAGAAGGTCACAATCAGGTCAAAAATAGATAATGCATCTCTCAGGGCTCCGTCTGCCTTTTGGGCTATCAGGTGGAGAGCCTCTTCCTCACAATCGATACCTTCTTTTTCAGCAATTTTTTTTAGCTGATAAGTGATGTCGTCAATTTCGATTCTGTTGAAATCAAAAATCTGACACCTGGACAAGATGGTAGGAATGACTTTATGCTTTTCAGTGGTTGCCAAAATGAAAATGGCATAGGATGGAGGTTCTTCCAAAGTCTTCAAAAATGCATTGAAGGCCTGGTTTGAAAGCATGTGAACCTCGTCTATAATATATACTTTATGTGTGCCTTGTTGGGGAGGGTAGCGTACCTGATCGATCAGGTTACGAATATCCTCTACCGAATTATTAGAGGCAGCATCTAGTTCATAGATGTTAAGGGCATTAGCAGACTCTGCATTACCCTGGTCATCAAATTTGTTGACCATTCGTGCCAATATTCTGGCACATGTGGTTTTACCTACACCACGAGGCCCACAAAACAGGAGGGCCTGTGCCAAATGATTATTGTCAATGGCATTTTTTAGGGTAGTTGTAATATGGCCTTGACCTACCACCTCTTCGAAGCCGAGTGGTCTGTACTTACGTGCCGATACTACAAAATTTTCCATGGGCGCAAGATAGTAATCAGCGGATAATTTCCAGCGATTATTTAATCTGAAATTAAATTAAATCTTGATGTACACAAATTGTCCTTATTATGATGGATGAATTTTTGACCTTATTGGTATTTTTGAATAAACAAACATCAAAATAGCTATGAAAGTTAAAATCATCTTAGCCTCAGCACTCCTCATCTTTATGGCGTCTTCAGCAAGTTTTGCACAAAAGAAGTATAAGGGTAAGTCAAAGACGGAATCATCTAAACCTAAGGCTTTTCATATTCATCAGCATGTGATGGTAACTATGAAAGACGGCTCACAGGTTGAGGCGGTTGTGCACAGTCACATGTCTAAGAAAAAGTATTGGGTACGTCAGTGGCACAGTGGTAGAGAAGGTGGCGTAAAAGAAAAATATATGCGTGCGCTGAGCGATAACGAAGTTACAGAGCTTAAGAAAACGAAGAAGAAATAACTGAAGTCAGAATACCGAAGACAGTAATTTCTGATCTTTGGTATTCAGGTTTCCCTTTTTGTCCTTTCCACTAATCAGTGGAATACTTATTTCTTGTTTAATTCAATCAACTGCTTTTCATACTTGCTTACTGATTCTAAGTCGTATTGCCTGGCTAAGGTGATAGCTGCCTTCTGAGTTGAAATGGCCAATTCCATTTGATCATTTGTTTTGTAGCCTTTGGCTAGCTGACTCAGAGCCTCTGCAGACTTCGGACGGTACTTCACCCATCGTTGTATAACTTCGATGGCCTCATCCGTTCGCTCTTCTAGTAGAAACCTGCTGCCAATAAACCGGTAACAATTAACATTATTCCACCGATCTGCTTTTGGCAAAATTCTGAATCCGTATTCATCCGATAGATTGTTATAGAAAGCATCAATGTTCGCAAGAGCATTTCCGTTTTGTTTCACAAGATCTCTATACCGTGCCGACCATTTCTTCTTGGGAAAAACAATCTCGAATCCAGCTAACATGGCTTTCATATAGGAAGCATAGTGGTCTTCATTCGGGATCACATCGATTTTCATTTTAAAATTGTCCGTTAGATATGGATCGAGACGTTGCTTCAGTTCATCCACATTGGTTATATATTCTTCCTGCCAGGTCAAATCTCCGTCGGCAACTCCGAAATACAAATTGCCTCTGAGATTGGAATTGTCTTGCAGGGCCAGTTCAAATGCATCAATAAATGTTTCGCCGGAGGCATATCCCATGCCCACTACGTCAGCACTGGCAAGTATGAAATGTCCTTGAAATAGGCCCGGAGCTTTCGCGAAAGTGTGCATAGGGAATATGGCACTACCTGAGACGCCGACAATTATCCGGTAATCTACCGCTCGGAAATTCGATTCTAAATATGGAAAAAACTCCTCTGTCAAATGTTTGATAAATAAATCGGGATCAGCATCAAATTCTAACATTTCCTGAGATCCCCACATGCCATTGTTATAAACATTAGGGGCGTACCCTTCAGCATTGTGAAAACTTACTACGATTGATTCGGGTATTCTGTCCACCGAACTCAAATGTCTAACTATGCCTGCCGTGGTATGAAAGAACTGATCGCCATGTCGATCGTTGAGAAGAACCACAGGGTAAGTGTGTTCTTCTGATGACTCATAATAATGCTCAGGAAGGTATATGTTAACTGTACGGGTTTCGTCCAGAATTTTGGAATAGTAAGTGAATTGTTCTCCAAAGCTGATCGGTGTTAACTCTCCGGTCACATTCAAGCTCTCTTTTATTGGGTCGGATTGTGCCTTAAGCGTTACATGTTGAATTAAAAACGCCGCGGTAAGCAGAGAGATAAGATTGACAACTTTCATTTTTGGTTTTTTTGATGATCAACAACACAAATTTTATCAATCATAACTAAAAAATTAAGAAGCTAAGGTTTCGTCTCGATAGACACAGGGTTGGATTGACCATAGGCGTATTTCCTCAGGACAGAAGACTGGCCATGAATTGAATAAGACTCAGCTGACATTGAAGAATCAATGCCTGATTGATTTAATTATTATAGCGTTTTGTCATTGACACTCAAGTGCCAAGTCCCAATCTTTCCAGACGGCTTCATAACCGCTTTCATTTAGCATTTGTTTGATGTCATCAGACGATCGCTCATCCGAGATTTCAAATTGTTCAAGTGATTGAGGTTCAACCGTATATCCTCCGGGGTTGGTCTTTGATCCGGCGCTCATGCTGGTGATTCCCAATTTGATGGCATGGTTTCTAAAAGTGTTAGTCTCTCTGGTTGAAAGAGATAATTCCACTTCTTGGTTGAAAAGACGATAAGCGCAGATCAATTGTACCAACTCTTTGTCGCTCATAGCTACTTTTGGCTCTAAGCCTCCTGAAAAGGGTCTGAGCCTCGGAAAGGATATGGAATATTTGGTCTGCCAATAGTTGTGTTCTAAATACGCCAAGTGAAGTGCCGTGAAGAAGCTGTCTACGCGCCAATCCTCTAAACCTATGAGTGTTCCAAGGCCAATTTTATGGATGCCTGCTTTCCCCAATCGATCTGGCGTATCCAGTCTATAGTGAAAGTTGGATTTCTTGCCTTTTGGATGATGTTTTTTGTAGTCGGCTTCGTGGTACGTTTCCTGGTAGACCAGAACCGAATGAAGGCCTGCTGGAATTAGGTGTTCATAGTCCTCCTGGTCTAACGGCTGTACCTCCATACTCACATTTGCGAAGTGTGGGCGAATGCGTTTGATGGCATGGGCTATATAATCGACACCCACGGTTTGATTGGCTTCACCTGTTACAAGCAAAATGTGCTCAAACCCCATCGCTTTTATGGCCTGAACTTCACGGGCAATTTCTATGTCGTTAAGTGTTTTGCGTTTGATTTTGTTGTCCAAACTAAAGCCACAGTAGGTACAGATATTCTGGCACTCATTGGAGAGGTACATGGGAGCAAATAATTGCATAGTATGACCGAAGCGCTGTAAAGTGAGCTCATGACTCAATTGTGCCATTTGCTCTAAGTAGGGCAAGGCAGCGGGGGAGATGAGTGCCTTAAAATCTTCTAAGCTCCGCTCAGGATTGGAAAGTGCTCTTTCGACGTCGCCAGCCGTTTTCTCATAAATAGAAGCCTTAGTTGCACTCCAGCTGTATTCCTCAAATAAACCCTTGAAGTTAGGCATCCAAAAATGTGGTTAAGGGACTGCTTGCTATAGCATTAGGTGTTGGAGACGCCAATTTTGCTTCATATGCCATCCGTCCGGCTTCGATGGCCATTTTAAAGGCGATTGCCATTTGCACTGGGTTTTGTGAAACTGCTATGGCGGTATTAACCAGGCAGGCATCTGCACCAATCTCCATAGCTTTAGCGGCATCAGATGGAGCACCGATACCTGCATCTACTACAACGGGGACACTGGCCTGATCAATAATGATTTCAAGGAAATCTAAAGTTTTCAAACCTTTGTTGCTACCAATGGGAGAGCCTAGTGGCATGACCGCGGCTGTCCCAACGTCCTCTAGTCTTTTACATAGCACGGGATCGGCATGTATGTAGGGCATGACGACAAATCCTTTTTTTGCCAATTCCTCTGTGGCCTTAAGTGTTTCAATTGGGTCGGGCAGGAGATATTTTGGGTCGGGGTGGATCTCCAACTTGACCCAATCGGTCTCCAAGGCTTCGCGAGCCAATTCTGCAGCAAAAACAGCCTCTTTTGCATTTCTTACTCCAGATGTATTTGGCAGCAATTGGATTCTGCTGTGAGATAGATGATTCAAAATTTGATCCTCTTGGTCCTTTACATCAACACGCTTTAGAGCAACTGTAACTAATTCAGACGCTGAGGCTTCAAGCGCTTCTTGCATGTTCTGGTTGCTTTTGAATTTGCCCGTACCGGTGAACAGTCGAGACTTAAAAGTTTTCTCCGCTATCGTCAAATGTTCCATTCGGAAGTAGTAGTTTAATTTCTTCTAATGTTTCTTTTTTGTCCAATGAGTTATTGATCAAGGATGCTACTGCAATGCCGTGGCAACCTGTCAATTGTAAATCGAAAATATCTTCCAATTCAATCCCACCTATGGCAATGATTGGAATATCAATATCTTGGATAATCATGTTATTCAGGATATTCGAGTATCCTCTAATTCCAAGTACTGGACTTAGGTTTTCTTTGGTCTCTGTAAACTTAAAAGGACCCAGGCCGACATAGTCTACGACTTTGGAATCATATAGTAATTCTACTTGTTCCCAGGTATTTGCAGTGCCACCGATGTAGGGTTTGTCTCCAAGGATCGATCGAGCTTCCACAGGATCCATATCATTTTGACCAAGATGAACGCCGTTGGCTTTTACTGCCTTGGCAATTTCAACATGGTCATTCAAGATGAGATTAGCACCATGCTTCTTGCAAATGGCTTTTGCCGCAAATGCCATTTCTTCTATTTCGTCTAGTTCCTTGTTTTTCACTCTTAGCTGTACCCAATCGATTCCAGCTTCGCAAGCCTCTCGGATGTTGTCCAAGTGGCTTTTTTCGTCAGTCTCTTGTGAGATATAATGTAACCTGCTTATCATATTTGTATTTCATAATGCGCTCCCAATTTGCTGTATCCACTTTTGAGATAGCCTTCAACATATCTTTTACCAAAGGTACATGCAGTTTTTAATTTCATGCCCTTATTGAGCCCGGAAGCTATCGCCGACGAGAGTACACAACCTGTACCATGCTTGCCTTCTCCTTTGATTCTTTGACCCGATATAATCTCTTCATTGCCACCTTGCTCAATCAACAAATCTGAAGTGTCATTTCCATCTGCATGTCCTCCTTTTAATAATATGTTGGTTTCAATTTTTTGGTTTCCAAGCGCAGTTTTTAATCTCTCATATTCGGGCAGATTAGGAGTAATAAGGAATAATTCCTTAAGCACGCTGTTCAATTGGTCAGGCCTCAGGTCTTCTAAGAAGTCAAAACCGGAAGATGATTTCAGAATGGGATCCCAGATGATTTTAATCTCGTTGGAATGATGCATTAACAAGTCAATAACCGATTCAAGTGTTTCTAAGTTTTCAATGATGCCAATCTTAGCCACTTCAAAACTATACCTATCAAGGAGTGATTCTAATTGATTCGAAATCGACTTGAAATCCTGCCAGGTCACACGGAATACTTGATCTTCGTTTTGACTAGTCAGCGCACTGACGACTGCCATACCTTGTACTTTGCATTGCTGCGTGGTTTGTATATCTGCTAAGACTCCAGCACCACCACAGGGATCAAAGCCTGCAATACTTAATACCATATGGCGCTTATTGTCAGGCATGAATGAATTTATCCGTTATGTCAATTCTGTTTGACATGTTTTCTTCAGACCAGATGGTACCCATCAAGACGGCACCATCAAATCCCAATTCCAGCAACTCATCGATTTTAGAAGTTTCAATTCCGCCCAAAGCGTAAATAGGAAATTGATCAAATCCACTCAATTTCCTTTTCAAATCCTTTTTGTTGAAATCACTTTTATAGCCAACCTTAGAGATGCTATCATAAATCGGACTTAGAAACCCATACGTTAAAAGAGTAGATTCTTTTTCTATACTTTCAAAAGAGTGGAAGGATTTGGATACGAGCCTATGGGTATCGACTTCTTCTATGCTTTTGAAATGTTTGCCACCAATTCCGAATTCATCAACCAAATCATGATGACCATGCAGACTCACTTTATTCAGATATGCCTGATCCAGGGAGCCAAGATACGCTCTCATGTTGTCCTCAGAGGCTAGCGGCTTACGCACATGTAATCGCCTTAATTTACTTCTTAACAGTAGGTTGCAAGTTTCAATCTCGCCCTTTACTTGTGATTCCGGTGTGATGACGATGGTATTCAAGTCTTATTGCTCCAGATACAATTCGTTTCCCTTATCGGCAAATTCTTTCGCCTTTTCTTCCATGCCTTTGGACAAAGCCTCCGAATCAGAGACTTCCTTTTCCGCAGCATATTCCCTTACATCTTGCGTAATTTTCATCGAGCAGAAATTTGGTCCACACATAGAACAGAAGTGAGCCACTTTAGCACCTTCAGCTGGAAGGGTTTCGTCATGAAATTCTCTTGCTGTATCGGGGTCAAGTGATAGGTTGAACTGATCTTCCCATCTGAACTCGAACCTGGCTTTTGACAAGGCGTTGTCCCGGTACTGCGCTCCTGGATGTCCTTTGGCCAGATCAGCGGCATGAGCTGCAATTTTGTAGGTGATTACTCCGTCCTTTACATCCTTTTTGTTGGGAAGACCCAGATGTTCTTTTGGGGTCACATAACAAAGCATAGCGCATCCATACCACCCGATCATGGCTGCTCCGATACCTGAGGTGATATGATCATAGCCTGGAGCAATATCTGTTGTCAATGGGCCTAAGGTATAAAATGGTGCTTCGTGGCATTCCTTCAATTGCTTATCCATGTTCTCTTTGATCATGTGCATAGGTACATGGCCCGGACCTTCTATCATTACTTGAATATCGTGCTTCCAGGCAATTTTTGTGAGTTCTCCAAGTGTTTCTAATTCAGCAAATTGTGCTTCGTCATTGGCATCAGCTAAAGATCCCGGCCTTAAACCATCACCTAAAGAGAAGGCCACGTCATAGGCTTTCATGATTTCACATATTTCCTCAAAGTGGGTATAAAGAAAGCTTTCCTTGTGATGCGCCAGACACCATTTGGCCATAATCGAGCCACCCCTGGAAACAATACCCGTTACTCGTTTGGCAGTCATGGGGATATATCTTAGAAGGACACCTGCGTGAATAGTGAAATAATCGACGCCTTGTTCTGCCTGCTCTATCAAGGTGTCTTTAAAGATTTCCCAGGTGAGGTCTTCCGCTTTGCCATTTACTTTTTCAAGCGCTTGATAGATGGGAACGGTACCAATAGGAACCGGGGAGTTTCTTAATATCCATTCTCTGGTTTCATGAATGTTCTTTCCTGTGGACAAATCCATGATGGTGTCCGCTCCCCAGTGACAGGCCCAAACTGCTTTTTCTACTTCTTCCTCTATGGAAGAAGACACGGCAGAGTTGCCAATGTTGGCGTTGATTTTCACCAGGAAGTTACGCCCAATGATCATAGGCTCTGACTCAGGATGGTTGATGTTGTTTGGAATGATGGCTCGCCCAGCAGCAATTTCGTCTCTTACAAATTCAGGAGTGATTTTGCCTTTGGGTGTGTTGGCCCCAAAGCTGTCTCCTTTGTGCTGATCATTGAGATGTCCCCAGCTTTCAATTTTTTGGTTTTCACGAATGGCTATGTACTCCATCTCAGGGGTGATGATGCCTTTTTTGGCATAATGAAGCTGAGTTACATTTTGACCCGACTTGGCTTTCTTAGGGTTTGCTAAATATTCGAATCTCAAAGCATCCAGGCTCTTGTCATTTAGCCTTTTACGTCCATATTGAGACGAGATGCCTGCCATGACTTCTATATCGTTTCTGTTGAGAATCCAAGGCTCTCGTAGCTTGGGTAGACCCTTTTTTACATCTATATCAATGTCAGGGTCTGTAAATGGCCCACTGGTATCGTAAACCGTCACAGGAGGGTTTGTTTCTTTTGGTGCCGAGGGATTGAATTTCAGAACGGTGTCGTTCAAAGAAATTTCACGCATAGCGACTGCTATATCATGAATTTCTCCTTTTACATATATTTTTTTTGAAGCTGGAAAAGGGTCTCTGGTTATCTTGTCTTCTGAAGGTCTGTGGTTTGTTTTCGTCATGTTCGTATATTAACCGCCTTGTGTGGCAGTGATCACTAGAATGTTATCGTTGTCTTGTACTTGATATTTTTCCCATGATTGCCTGGGAAGGATTTCATCATTGACTGCTACTGCAATACCTCTTTGGAGATAGAGATTGTCTGTCTTAAGCAGATCAACCAAATTCGCGTCTTCGACGGGTACGCTGCGCGTCTTACTGTTCAGTTTAATGGTCATTGAGACAAAATATCAGAGTTTTACACTGAGCCCAATCATAAAATTAGTACCTGCTTGAGGGTAGTAAAAATTCTCTCTGACTTCGTCTCCACCTCCTCTGTAACCCCATGTATAGCCGTTCGCAGCGTACATTTTGTTGAACATGTTGTAAGCGGCGACTTTCAAAGTTATTGACTTGAAGTTGTTGCCCGTAAGTGCATATGAAACCACTGCATCACTTACATAATAGGCATCTAACTTTCGAGAATCTGTTGATGTGTTATCGAGAAATTGTTCCCCAACATATTTGTGTATCCATCTCAGATTCAAACCCTCAAGAGGTGTGAATTCAATATTACCTCCGGCAACTACAGAAGGAGAGAAGGCAATGTCTGTTTCTCCATATGAGACCAAATCGGCATTGTACTCGTCCCAGCCAAGGCCGTAGTTATAGATGGTCTCATTGAAGCTTTCGATCTTGTTTTGACTGAATGAGGCATTGGTGTTTAGTTTTACTTCGGGTGCCAATTGATAACCTACTTGAAGTTCAACGCCTCTTCGAAAGCTTTTATCGACGTTGGCCCTCAGTGAGGAGCCCACATCGTTTAACTCACCAGTAAGAACAAGTTGATCCTTGTAATCCATCCAGTAGAAATTCGCTTGGAAGCTATATTTTTTTGTAGATCGACTATATCCAATTTCGAGATCTCTGAGCTTTTCTTCTTTTGGGATGGTTCCATCGATGTTGTCCGTAAAATCTGACCGGATAGGTTCCTTACTTCCAATGGCTATTGAAGCGTAGGCCTGTGAATAATCGTTGATTTGGTACTTGAATCCAAATTTCGGATTGAAGAAATTGTAGTTATGAGATTGATCAATAACCAATCCGTCATTGTCGTCTCCCTCCATGGTGTAGTGCACCATGCGGTATTGTAAATCACCAAACAGGGACCATTGATCTGCGACATCGTAGATCACTTTTCCGAAGATATTGAAATCTTTTTTTATGCTGTTGTTGAAGTAATACTGATGACGGATGTTTCCATTACTAGCGTATTGAGCCCAAATCACACGGCCAAAGTGGTCACCATCGTATTCGTTCCAGGCTCCACCTAAAGTGAATCTGAAGGCATTATTTGGTTGGTAGTCAAGTGAAAATGTGGTACCATAGAAATTATTGTTCAACCAACGACGCTGAATGAGGTCGGTGCTTGTAATAGTCTGTGTACCAATTGTGATATCGTCTAATCCGTAGTCGCTTAAATCACGGCCCGCCTTGTATTGTTCGAAATATCCTTCACCATGAATCAGAAACAGTGCTACATTTAGGGTCAATGAGCTTGACAAGTCGAAAGCCGAAATTAATTGGTAATGAGTCTGTTGATAGTCATCTACTTCATTATCATAGGTGTATTGGTTATAAGTTCGGCCGGAGGTAAGTAGATTTAGTGAATCTGCAGCGCTCAAAAAGTTGCGAGCTACGTAGGCGTTCATTTCATCAACATCATCGTTAATCCGAGATTCGGGGACACCGTACCACGCCTGATAGGTAGTTTCATGACCTGAGAAGATGTTAAGTTTTACCAGGGATTTCTTTCCATAATAGCCACCTGAAACAAAATAAGATCGCAGATCAGAGGTTGCGCGGTCGACATAACCATCAGAGGTAATCTGAGACAAACGGGCATCAAAAGCGAATTTATCTGCGATAAGCCCGGTGCCAACCATGGCTGTATGTTTTCTGGTATTGAAAGAGCCAAAAGCATTATCCAAAGTCACATAAGAATCTCTATTGAGGCCATCGGTTTCTATATTCACAGAGGCGCCAAAAGCACCAGCGCCGTTGGTAGATGTACCTAGTCCACGCTGTACTTGAATGGACGAAACTGAGGACGCAAAGTCTGGTAAATTTACCCAAAACACACCTTGTGATTCAGGATCGTTGTATGGTATACCGTTTAATGTTACATTAACTCTAGCCGCATCGCTACCTCTGATCCGTATACCGGTATATCCCACACCCGCGCCAGCATCTGAGGTTGTGACCGCAGATGGTGTCATTTCCAACAAATAGGGAAGGTCTTTTCCTATATTATTTTCCTCAATGTCTTCCTTCTCTATTTGATTGAAAGTCATTGGTGTTTTAGAAGTAGCACGAGTAGCTGACACGACTACCTCTTTCAAATCCATAGTTTTTATTGAATCTATGGTGAAGTCAGACTGTGCAGACGCGGTCAAGCTCCATAGCAGAGCTACAGTCAATAGATAATTTTTCATTATAAATTATTCTTAGTTAATACTTGACAAGAGCTAAGGGCACTCTTGTCTTTAGCGTACCACTATTTCCCTTCGACCGCATTATCGGCATCAGGTTCTATGGGTGTAATCTCAGCCTGTAGGTATATCACCATTTAGGCACCCCTTATGTTTACAAAGGTATGAGAATAGTTTTGTAAAAAGCAAATCTATTATGATGCTGCAGAATTCTTTACCAATCAGTGAAGTTAGATAGTGCTTGAATGGCTCTGCGTATACGAAGCAATCCCAATCCTGAAATAATTTCATATGGCTTGTCCAACTTCTCTAATTCATCCTTATATATTTCAAAAATGATATCTCTATCGTTTGGGTTTTCTCTAAGCGGGTCGTTCTCCCAAGCCATGTCCGGGGAAAGCAGGAGATAAAAATCTGCTGAGCGCGCTTCCAAATTCTCAATGATATAACTATCACATGACTTGTATTTCCACTCAGACCAAACCTTGATCACCTCCAGACTGGTATCAAAAAAAACTTTGGAACTGCCTAATGAGAGCAATTCATCCTCTTTTCTCACTTGGCCTTTGGCAATGTCCAAAAGATCACTGTCTCTATATGGCCGACCAATTTCTGAAAGATAGGTTCTAGCGTACTCGGGCAACCAGGGTTCTTTAAAATACTCACTTAGCTGCCTGGATAATGTCGACTTGCCAGTGCATTCCGGTCCGGTGATTACAACTTTGAAAGTAGGTTCGGTGATTTTTTCCATGCTAGGTAACCTGACACTGCCATGGCAATGTATACGCCATATAAAAATGAATAAAAGAAAATGCCTTTGTAAAAATAGATACCACACGCGAGAACATCTACTACAAACCAATAATACCAATTCTCTAATTTCTTCTTGGTCATTAGCCAAATGCCTGTGATACTCAGAACTGAAGTGGTGGCATCCCAATAGGGGAGTGCAGCGGGGGGGATATGGCCCCAGATGTTGTTAATATTGGCCAGGAAATAACCGAATATCACAATTCCAAATCCAGAAATCAGGAGTAAAAGTAGATTTTGCTTCGGGTCATAGGTTGTTATGGGCAATTCCTTTTCTTCATTTTTCCTACCAAAGATCCAAAAATACCAGCCATAGATGTTGAGTACCAAGAATACAACGTGAAGCAGGAGGTCTCCATATAGACGAATTTTCCAAAATACAATGAATGACACAAGTACATACAGAATGCCAGCCGGCCAGGTGAGAATACTTTCCTTGATCAGATACCAAACTGCCAGCAGTCCAAAGATCAATCCCAGGAATTCATAGGAATCTATCCCAAGCGCATAATTTAATATTTCATGTCCGATTTGCGTCATTTCTTGATTTGCTTGCCTTATTTTGGCTGCAATGATAATCACAATGCAAAACAATCAGGTAAATGATTAAATCATACCTTCCCGGATGCTTCGAGCTACAAGTTCAGAAGTGTTTTTGCAATCAGTTTTTTTAAGGATATTTCTTCTGTGAGAGTTGACTGTATTTGTCGAGATGAACAACTTTTCTGCGATATCTTCAGAGCTGTGGCCAAATGAGATTAGTCTTATAATGTCACGTTCTCGAAAAGTAATCTGTTCCGAAATCAATTTTTGTTCGCTGTAGGTTTTGAAGAAAACGGTTTCATACTCTTCATTTTGATTGAGCATTTTGGCGGTTGCTCTTATTGGCATGAATTTACTGACGGCTGGAAGAAGGCTATAATGCGCTAAGCCAATCACAGGCTTACCTTCCTCATCGAAATACATGGGGGTGGTGTGTTGAAGAATTGAACGATAAAGTCCATCTGCTACTTTGATACGATAATTCCAGGTGTAGCTTACTTTTTTTCTGTCATGAACATTAATTTCAGACATTGTAAATGTCATGAGATCCGTTAAAGATTGCAGCCAAAGTTGCATTTCGTCGGGATGCATTTGTTCCCACCAGTAAGTCATACCTTGCTGGCACATTGCAACGGCGTCTAAACCGGTAGATGGGTGAAAATTTTTGCTGACGTATTCGAAGGAGCGAGTAGTAGTATTTGTGACACAAAAGAAGGTAGAGCTGTGAGGCATATACATGTCCAACTCTTTGAGTTTGGCAATATGACTTTCTAAAAAATCTCCTTTTAATTCTTGATAGGTTTCGAAAATTTCAGAGTAATCTGAGATAATTCTGTTGTTCATGCTTATTCCAGTCTAATGTTAATTCTTAATTGTTTAACTACAATAATTAGATAGGGCGTGATAGTGGAGTTGGATTGGTAATATACAAAATAATAGAAATCGTAAAAGAAAAATAATAAAAAAGCATCCTGAATGAATCAGGATGCTTAAGTTATATTGGCGAGGAAAAATATATGTAGCTAGTTTAAAGACCTGTGAAGTTGAATTTCATAAGGATTGTTAGATGTATGCAGTAATTCTTTAAAACCATTTTTAATGAGAAACGAATGAAAGGCTTCGTTTCTCAATTCGATTGATACCACGCAGGACTGATAGCCCAGTAGAAATGCCTGCTTCAGCGCCTGGGTGAATAGCACTTTCCCTAGTCCTTTGCTTCTGCAGTCTTTGTGGAGATAGAGTTTTTTGATTTCACAGGTATCTGACTTGGCTGTTGAACCTATACCCACAGTACCAACGATCTCGCCGTGCAGGGTCAAAACATTGAACCTGTTTTTTTCTTTTTGATAGTGCTCCGTTAAGCTGATGAGCTCGCTGTCATAGTAAAGAGACTCAATGCCCAGACCACCTCGCTCAAGGAGAATTTTTTGAATTAACTCCTTGACCTTTTCGTCGTCTGTCGATTTAATTTTTCTCAATTTGTATTGGCCGGCACCTTTTGAGAAGACATTCAAAAGTGTTCCGGTAAATGCTTCTAAACTGCTGGCTGCCTTCTGAATTTTGAATAGAAATCCTCTATTCAGCGTAGTTGACTTGTTCATAATACATTCGTTTGTTTGTGCTGACAAATGTATTTGACCAGGTAGGAGGGTTTAAATTATAGAGGTAAACAAGAGGTGTACACAGGGTTAGAGGTAGGTGAACAATGGGTATACAAAAACATCTAAGTGTCAGTAAATCAGTTATTTAGTGATTTTCTATTAATCAAGCAATAGCCAGGTGTTGGTTCCCGGAGTCAAATTTAATGAGGAAATCCACCAAGTTGTCCTCCGTAGCCAGTCCTAACTTCTTCCTTAATCTATAGCGTGCCGTTTTTACACTGTCTGAGGAAATACCCAGAATTCGTGATGACTCTTTGAGGTTCATGTTTAATCTCAGAAGTGCGCATAGTTTGAGTTCGGCATTGCCCAATTCAGGATAGCGATTTTTTAATCTGTTGAAAAAATCACCATGTAATTCCTCAAACATTAGTTTAAAATTGTCCCAGTCATGATCCATTCTGAAACTGCTATTGATAATGCCATTCATTTGGTTCAATTCTTTGATTGACTTGGAGTCGGATTGTTTTTTTAGTTCCGCAATCTTGTCGGTGAGTTCATTGAGGAGTTCGTTTTTTTGAATGAAATTGAGTGCGTAGGAGGTGAGTTCCTTATTCTTTTGCTCTATTTGAGATTGAAGCTCCTTCTCCCTCATTCGCACATTTCTAACGCGTAAACGAAGTGTGTAAATTAATAAGGCAGCTAATATTAAGGCTGCCCCAGAAATGACTATGACAAGCCAAAAGTCAAACTGATCTTTGGCCTGTTGTTTTTCTAAAACCACTAATTGTTTGGCCTTTTTTTCATCTTCATATTGAAGTTGAAGTATCTCGGTTTCTTTTTGAACGGCCGCGCTGCTGGTGGAATCTTTAATCTGAACATTCTTTTCGTAATAATCTAAAGAATTTTTGTAATCCTTGATTCGATAATAGTAGTCGGAGAGTCCTAAATATATTTCTTGCTCTATCTCTTTGGCATTGATTTCGGTAGCAAGAATTAAGGCTGAATCAAGGTACAATTTATCTTTTTTTAAATCTCCAAGTTCTGCGTAGTTGGATGCAAAATTGGTGTAAACCTCAGCAAGTCTTTTTTTGCTTTCCTTCAGTTTGAGATAATTGCGAGCAACGATCAGATATTTAATGGCCTCATCGTATTGTCCTTTGCTATTATGTGCAACAGCAATATTGTTATTCACCAATGCCACGCCCACCGTGTCCATCAAGGCCTCTACATATGGAAGATCTTTCTTGAGGTAGATCAGAGCTGAATCGAAATCGCCCAATTTACGGTATTCAGTTCCAATATTATTGTAAGTCCAGGCCAATAGCTGGCTATCTTGTTCGATGGTAGCCAGTTCTATGACAGACTTTAGCATTTCAATGGCTTTGTCATGCTGATCCAAATTGCCATAGATATTGGCTGAGTTCATTTTTATGATTCGGAGCCATCTGTCCTCTCCGAGTTTTTCATAGATTTTCTGTGCCGCTAGGTTTTCCTTAAGCCCTTTTTCCAATAGCCCTTTTGTCCAATAGGCGATGCCTAAGATGTGGTGTGATCTCGCAATACCTAATTCATATTCCTCACTACTCGCCAGGTTTAGAGCGAGTGTCCCGAACTTTTCTGTTATATCTGGATCGATAGTGTAGTAATCATAGCCTACTCCCAACATCCAGTCCACTTTTTCGGTACTTGATTGAATGGTGTCCGAAATTGAAATGAGAGAGTCTATTTGAGCGAAAGTGGAAGAGGAAAGTACTATAATCAGCAAAAATGCAAGTAAAGACTTTTTCATTCCGCATTTATTTAAGTTTATGGCTTAATACGAGTGGGTTATAATTAGCTTGAGATACTTTCTGTAGAGTCAGTCTTCACCTGATTGTCTGATTCTTTTGATTCCACGTATCCGGCGGATACAATTTCTCTTTGAATCATATAAGAATTATCCTGATGACAAATGTGAGAACAGCCAATGGATAAAGCTTGACCAGGAAGTAGCTCATACATTCTGATCATCTCATTGATATTGTTTCCCGGTAGTTTGAACTTGGCCTTGATAACAGCTGAAATTGATCTCTCTGCGTTCTTGTTTTCCATTACTAAAGAGATCCCACATTCTTCCTTTCCGCAGCCACCGTTGGCATAGATACTTAGATCGTCCTCGGCATCATTGCCAAAGGCATCGCCATGAAAATCCATGCCACCTCCATTTTCAGCGGCAAGGGCCAAATTGTAAATATCCATATAAGTTAGTTCACTCGTATGCTTATCCTCTGGTAATGCAGAGGGATCTGATGTCCTTTTGCTACAAGAGCAGGTGCAGAGTGTGACTAAAACGAATAGGAGATACTGTTTGAGCATGAGTTTTAATATTGAATTCTTGTAATAATAGCTAAAGTTAATACTAATTATAAAATGACCAGTACAATTTTACACTCGTTGTAGTGCCAGATATGCATTTTTTGGTCATCTACCGTTCTTCGTAGTCCTAATTCATAAATCTGATGTATTAAAAAGCTAACTTGCATGTATGAATATTGTAAGAAGTTGGAGAGAGCAAAAAATTTTGCTTAAAATGTGGTTCCCTGTCCTAAGCGACGAGGATTTTTTGTTCGAACCAGGCGAGAGAGAGAATATGCTAGGTAAGCTGGCGACAAAACTGAGTAAAACGCGAGCGGAATTAGAGACATTATTTGCTGAGTTACAGCTTCATTGAGCATAACCAAAGAATTGACTTTTGAGTCATTATTTTTCTTTTGCCAACCCTATTACCAATACCTATCACTCAGTCGCGATGAAATTATGGCGAGAGTAGCTCTGTAAACTATAAATTAATTAATTAACAAAAATCCGATTGATATGGAATATCATGCATTAGACAGTCTTAAATACTCGTACCTTTGGAATAAATATCGGCCGGTAGTTCTCAAACTTATGGTAGATGCTACGAACGGGCCACAGCAATACCAATTTCTGAAACATGAATTTCATGACATCAATCCGAAGGAAAAAGGGGGGCATTCTTTTGCCATTGAAATTTCTAATGGAAGGCCCAGCAAGGAGGTAAAGGCATCTGCGGTTGCTAAAAGCCTGTTTGCTGTACTAGATAGATCCACAAAGGCGAGTGAATTGACCGAGAGTGCAACCTACGGGTTTGTATTAGATAAGCAGTACATGCTGCATATCAATCTGGAAAAAGTGGAGGAAGTTGAAGAAGTAGAAGATGCCAGTCCTGAGGCTGTAGTGACCCCTGATGCAGAAGAAAGCTCTGAAGTCGAAGTGACACCTGAGGCTAAAGAGAGTTCAAAAGACTAAAGTTGGCTAGATTGATTTGAAGGTTTAAGGGATGGATCTGAATATTGCCGTACTCATAGATGGAGATAATATTCCTTCAGAACATGTGAAGGAAATGATGGCTGAAATTGCCAAGTATGGCAATCCCACAATCAAGAGAATATATGGTGACTGGACCAAGCCCAATTTGTCTAAGTGGAAAAACGTGCTTTTAGAAAATGCGATTACGCCCATCCAGCAATATGGGTATACCACTGGAAAAAACGCCACCGACTCAGCCATGATCATTGATGCTATGGATATTCTTTATTCTGAAAAAGTCAATGGTTTTTGTCTGGTATCCAGTGATAGTGATTTTACTCGGTTAGCGACCAGATTACGAGAAGCGGGAATGCAGGTATTTGGTATAGGAGAGAAGAAGACACCGAATCCCTTTATAGTGGCATCTGATAAATTTATATACATTGAGATTCTTAAAGACCAATCTGAGGATAATCAATCGGTATCTGAAAGCAGCAAACCCGAAGCAAAAAAGAGTTTTGACAGAATAACACCTCTGGTTATTAAACTGATCTCATCAAGTATTGATGATTTGGCAGATGACGACGGATGGGCATTTCTTGGTGATGTGGGAAGTTTGGTTCAGAAAAAACAAACAAATTTCGATTCCCGAAATTATGGTTTCCATAAGCTTACACCGCTCATCAAATCGATTGATAAATTTGAAATAGACCAACGAGAAAGCCCGAAAGGGAGGTTCAAATTGATTTACGTAAGAATTAAAGAGAAATCAAACGCCCGGTAGTCCGTGCGATCCCGATGAAACTATATATCAAATATATGGTCAGCCTCCGATGCAAGATGATGGTAATGAAAGAGCTGAAAAATTTGGGTTTGCACTCGGTGGTGGTAGACCTGGGCGTGGTAGAGATTTTGGAAGATATCACTTCTCAGCAACACGAAACGCTCAAGTCTAATCTTCTCAAGTCCGGATTGGAGCTTTTGGACAATAAAAGGAGCATTCTGATTGAGAAAATAAAAAGTGTCATTGTCGAAATGATACACTATTCGGAGGAAGTCCCTAAAGTCAATTATTCAGATTATATCAGCGATAAGCTGGGCTATGATTATACCTATTTGGCCAATACATTTTCTGAAGTGAAGGGTGTCACTATCCAACAGTTTATCATTATGCACAAGATTGAAAAAGTGAAAGAATTGCTCCTTTATGATGAACTGACCCTCTCTGAAATTTCCTATAAGATGCACTACAGCAGTGCTGCTCATTTATCTAACCAGTTCAAAAAAGTAACTGGTCTTACACCTTCATTTTACAAAAAACTAAAGAAAAAGCGAGATGGCAACCTCGAAAACCTGTGATACATGTAAGACTTGTCCGTTTTTATGTAGTGTCATTGGTGTAATCGTGCAGGATCTTTATCAGTAAATTTATTGATGTCCTCAAATGCCATTTTTCCCAAATGAGACATCTCTTCGGTTGAAGGATAATCGCATTAATGAATCGCTTATGCAAAATAAAGAAGTGGAAAAAGGTAAAGTGCTGTCTCTTGCTGAAATGATAGACTATGTACCGAATGCCATTTTGATTAAGACGATTTTAAACAAAACTACTGGAAATATCAGTGTTGCATCATTTGATGCTGGGGAGACAATGAAGGAAAAGAAATCACCGTTTGACACTTTTGTTCAGATTATTGATGGTGTAGCTGAAATAGCAATAGATGGTGAATCGAATACCTTAATCTCAGGGCAATCGATTATTATTCCGGCCCACTATGCAAATTCAATAATTGCCAACGTCAGATTCAAAATGATTAATACGATAATAAAAAGCGGTTATGACCAGGTCAGTATAGGTTGAGAAGTAGATAAATGATCATATGAAAAGTAGAAAAGAATTATACGGGGAAATAATGAGTATTACGATGAATATTGATCGAACAAATCCTAAATTCCTAAAACATCTTGAAGAAATGCCAGAAAAAATCTCTGGAAAATCAGAGCACAAAGCCAGCGTCCAAAGTCTGATTGAATACTACAACTCGCTCTGTGATTTGCTCACTTCCCATGCTTCTCAACACCAACACCCTAATAACTGAAAATAGTCTGTGCATAAAACGACAAACATGAGATATATGTAAGTATCACCTGAATTTGTGTAGCGTAAGACAGTCTCATTCTAGCCACTTTTGCAAAGTGGTTCGGTTTGTACACTTCTGTGTTGACTTTTTCCATAATTCACCTTAAAACGCTGCGATGTCCAAGGAAAAAGAAGGTAAACTAAAATCGGGAAAAACAGCTCCTACCAAAACCCTGAAAGAAAAAAGGGCAGCAAAAGCAGCCAAACGTGCAGAAAAGGGAAAAGCTTCTAGCTTTTAATTTGTCTATCCGCAATACCAGATTTCATTGATAAGCAGACTTCACTGTCAAATAATATCATCATGGAAAATAAATATAAACCCGGAGATACAGTTTATGCCAGGGCAAGCCCGGATGTTGAATTGATGGTGAGAAGATATATCAAACGCATATACTATTGCCAATTGCCAAAGCAACCTGATCATAAGGATTTGCCATTTTTTGAAAGAGAGTTACTTTAATACTAATTTCTAATATTAAATCGAATATTGCCTATGAATACAACGGCACTGATATACTGTGAAAATGAATTTGGAGCTATCGATGGTAAAGTTGCCAACGGCCTGGTCAGGCGTTCGGAAAAATACGATATCGTTGGTGTGATAGACAGTACTAAAGGTCGGCGTGACACCGGAGAAATTCTAGATGGTATTGCCAATGGTATTCCAAGCTTTGACAACATTGATTCCGCAGTTGAGGCTTTGAATCAAGTGCCCCAGTATTTCATATATGGTATTGCACCTTTGTCCGGTTTCATTGATCAGGAGCAAAGGAATATTATACTTTCTGCGATGAGAAAAGGCATGCACATTGTCAATGGTTTACCGCAGTACTTCACAGCAGATGATGAATTCGTACTTAAGGCTGAGGAGTACGGCGTTCAATTGTATGATATTCGAAAGCCGCAAGAGAGAAAAGACCTACATCTTTTTTCTGGAAGAATTCATGAAGTAACTACTCCGGTTATAGCGGTATTGGGTACCGATTGTGCGGTGGGTAAGAGAACCACTGCCATGATGCTCGTACAAGCTCTGGAAGAACAGAATATACATGTCGCTTTTATAACCACAGGGCAAACAGGTATCCTACAAGGATCAAAATACGGTGTAGCCATTGATGTATTAAGTTCAGGATTTGCTACCGGCGAAGTGGAACATGCCATACTAAGTGCCGATAAGGAAGAAGTGCCCGATTTGATAATTGTAGAAGGCCAGGGAGCACTCGGCCACCCGGCTTTTACCTCTTCGAGCGCAATAATCCGAGGCTCTGTACCAGATGCGGTGATTATCCAACATGCACCAAAAAGGGAGCATTACGCTGATTATCCATTATTGAAATCCACTTCGCTTCAGAAAGAAATCAATTTGATAGAAACTTTTGCTAAAACATCGGTGATTGCCATTGGTATCAATCATGAGCACATGACAGCGGACGAAATAACAGAGACGATTGAAGCTTACGAAACAGAATTCAGATTACCAACCACTGATGTCCTGACGTTTGGTTGTGACAAATTGGTCAAAGGCATTCTAGAAAAATTTCCAACTCTTGAGAAGTCAAAAGAGATATGTCTACCCCTAGACTAGAAATTGACTTAGAGAAAATCACCCATAATGCGAGAAAACTAAAAGACTTATATGCACAATCGGGGATAGACCTGATGGCAGTGACCAAAACTGTGTGCGGAGATCCTAATGTGGTAGATGCTCTTCTGAAAAGTGGCATAAGCATGCTCGCCGATTCAAGAATACTAAATATCAAAAAGATATACCATAGTGATGTCAAAAGCCAACTTGTGCTGCTAAGATCTCCAATGGTGAGCGAGGCACACGAGGTGGTTAGATATGCCGATATTAGCTTTAATTCTGAAATATCTGTCATCGAATATCTATCCACAATTGCTGTCAGTTTAAATAAGGTTCATAGAATAATCCTAATGGTAGAGTTGGGTGATTTGAGAGAAGGAGTATTGCCCGAAGACGTAGAAAACACTGTAGAAAAGATTATTCAGCTAAATGGCATAGAACTGATAGGGCTCGGTACCAATCTTGCCTGCCAGGCAGGTATAGCACCTGATGATCAAAACATGATGTATTTATCAGCCATTTCCATGAATATTGAGGCTAAGTTCGGCATTCACCTAAAGATGATATCAGGTGGGAATTCTGCTAACTACAGATGGTTCAAAAAAACTAAACTAATTGGCAAAATCAATAATTTAAGATTGGGAGAATCTATTTACCTGGGTCGCGAACCACTCCATAGAGAAGCTATACCAGGCCTTTTTACAAATGCCTTCAGATTGGTTGCCGAGGTCATCGAATCAAAAAAGAAGCCGTCTGTACCAACAGGAACTCAGATACAAAATGCACAAGGCGACTGTCATCGCTATCAGAATTCAGGACTGATGAATAGAGCATTATTAGGAATTGGTATACAAGACGTGTTAACTTCCGGATTGATGCCAGAAAGCGATTTTGAAATTGTAGGAGCCAGTAGTGATCATATGATTTTAAATACAAAAAGCAGAATATTAAAAATCGGGGAAGAAGTGACTTTTAGTTTGAACTATACAGCACTGGTGTCAGCTATGACTTCCCCCTATGTGACTAAAATATATGGCCGGACAATTGAACTCTCAGGAGTATTGCAAAACAGTGGATCAAAAAGTTCAACACATACAGCAGCATAGTCCGTCCATTCCTATCCTTGAAGACCGTAGTAAACTCGTAAGTCTTAAAAATTGCGACTTTGATCTCTTATATGAACCATCGGTTAAAAGAGGTTATAAGTATATGGTAAGAGAGGCCATTTTAGAAAAAATAGGACGAATCAGCAATCATCTGAAGAAGGAAGACAAAACATTGATTATACGATCTGCATGGAGATCAGTAGATCATCAATTGTTATTGTGGAATAATTGTTTCCGCAATTTTCAAGAAGAATTTCCAGAGAAAACACCACTGGAAATCAAGGAACTAACTTCTTCATTTATCGCACCAGGCGTCAAATCCACTCATTTGACTGGTGGCGCTGTTGATGCCTTGATTTATGATAATAAAACTAAGAAAGTGATGAACTTTGGTACCAACGTTGATTATAAGATCACGTTAAGCGAGCAATGTTACCCTTATCACCCGGATATATCGTCGCTGGCATTAGAAAACAGAATGCTACTTATAGGTCTTTTCGAAAATGAAGGATTCGTGGTTGATGCCAGAGAGTACTGGCATTTTGACTACGGGAATGTGATCTGGGCTCTAGAAAAAGGTGAGAAGTCTGCCTTTTACGGAATAATAAGAGAACAGTAATAGCCTACTCACACCATCACATTTTATGCAAATAGTCACTCATCACTGGCGATAGCACAGGCCTTGCCGTATCTTTAATCTTTGAATCGAAAGATTTATATGGTTCTAAGAAAAAATCTAATTGAAGCCTATTTTAAGTTGCTACCGATATCAGCGATATCCGTAATAGGGTTGGTTTGTTTGGTCACGACCTTTCAGTTGATCCAGCAGTATGCCTATCATATCGCAAATGAGTTTGATTTTACATTCAGCTGGGGCGAAATAGCGATAAAGTTGCTCATCGGAAATTTGTTTTGGGCAATTCTTAGTCCATTGCTACTGCTAATTGGTCAGCGCGTGGCTAATTCGAAGGGCCTTCGAAGTGCGTGGCAACTGGGTCACTTCACAATTGTCATGCTTGTGGCATTCGTACAGAATGCCCTATCACTTTGGTTTTACAATCTTAGTTATTATGTGCAAAGCGGCTATATGCGGGATTTTTTGGGTAGTAATAATCGATCAGAATTAATAACCGGATTTTTTACCAGTTTGATTGAGGGTGTAGTGATTATTGGTATATTCATGGCTATCGACTACCAAAAGAAATTGGCCAATAAGGAAAGGGATTTGGCCAAAGCCCAATTGGCTGGATTGAAAATGCAATTGCATCCTCATTTCTTGTTTAATACTCTTCATTCTATCTCTTCTATGATAGATATTGATGTGAAAAAAGCACAGCGTATGATCACCAAAGTAGGGGATTTATTGCGTAGTATGCTGTCACATAATGAAGATGAATTTATCACGCTGAAAGACGAAATAGACTTTATTCGTAATTATTTGGAGCTTGAACAAATAAGATTTCAAGATCGGATGGAGATTGATTTTTCCATTGATGAAAACGTGATGAAAAGCAAAGTACCAAATTTGATCCTACAGCCCTTGGTAGAGAATTGCATCAAGCACGGTGTTGCCAGGAGTAGTGGACATAGTAAAATTGAGGTTGCAGCTGCTTTATTCCAAAATGGGTCCAAAGTTTCTTGGGTGAAATTGGAAGTCAACAATTCTGATGATCAGGAATTGCGTTCATATGGCAGCGGAGGGTTTGGTATTGGCCTGAGCAACGTTGAGAAGAGACTGGCACAGAGTTATGGCGAACAATACTACTGCCATTTTGAAAAATTGGATAGCCATTGTTATAAATCTGAAATCAGAGTTCCATTAGAATTGAAAAATGATTAGATCTGTAATAATCGATGATGAATTTCTCGCAAGAGAAAGGCTGAAAAAACTACTTGATGATCAGGAAGACATTGAGATCATTGGCGAAGCGAAAAACGGAAAACTAGGAGTCGAATTGATTCAGAATAAAGCACCGGACCTGGTCTTTTTAGATATTCAGATGCCCGATCTGGATGGTTTCGGTGTAATAAATCGGTTGAATAAAGTGCCGCACATTGTATTTACTACCGCTTACGACCATTACGCACTAAAGGCCTTTGATATTCATGCTTTGGACTACCTGCTCAAACCATTCGATGAAAGCCGACTAAATGATACATTGAAACTCGTGAGGGATAGAATGTCTACTGAAAAATCGTCACAACTGGCCAGTCAAATGAAGAGCTTGTTAAAGACATTTGATACACCACCTGGCCAATTCCGAAAATCTTTTATTATGAAGGAAAGAGGGTTTGAGGTGGAGATATACGTAGATGATGTCATTTATATGGAGGCCCAAGGGAATTATGTAAAACTTTGTACGGAACAAAAAGATTACCTCTTTCGGATTGGTATGAATATTTTGGAATCAGAGCTCAATCCTCAACATTTTTTAAGAATACATCGCACCTATATTCTAAACAAACACTGGATTGCCAAGCAGACCTATCAAGGTAACAATGAGTTTAAGTTTGTACTTAAAAATAACTTCGAAGTCTCTTCTTCTCGCTCATTTAAGAAACACATTGCAGAGCAGACCAGCGATCACTAAATTAACCTTCCAACACATAGTTCATTCCTAACATTGCTTAGGATAGTATTTTAGCCACTAATTGAGATTCATTTTGAGTTCAAGTTCAAGTATGCCTTCCTGGTGGTTCGGGAAGGCTTTTCTATTTGATGAGTTGTATGCTGTTATCTTTTAAAAGGACGAGCTTTTGCTTATACAAAATTCCCAACGACCGTTTGAAATTTTTCTTACTCATCTGTAGCATCATTTGAATTTCTTCGGGCGAGCTCTTATCATGGATGGACAATTTTCCGTTATTCAATTGCAGGCGCTCCATGATCTTTGCAGCACCATCTTCCAGCTGATCCATTCCTATTTTTCTTAGGCTAATATCAACCTTACCATCCTCTCGTACTTCTTTCACAAATCCCCTCATCTTTTCGCCTTTGAGAAGCTCTTGAAATACTTCGTTCTCATAGACCAGACCTTGATATTTGTTGTTAACAATTACGGCTGTGCCCAGCGGTGTGGTTTCTCCCACGATCAAATCGACCTCTTCATCATTTACCAGATCGATGTTTTCAGATTCGATGTAGTAATGGATTTTGGCACTTGCTGCCATTCGCTTCGTGATTTGATCAAGATAGACATAGACCATGTGCCACTGTCCTGGCCGCATATTTTTTTGCTGTTCGCTGAAAGGTACCAGCAGATCCTTTTCAAGTCCCATGTCCATAAACGCCCCAATATTGTTTACATCCTTGACTTCAAGGCACGCAAATTCATTGCGCATTACCTTAGGCGTGAGAGTGGTTGCTACTGGTCGATCTTCAGAATCCGTATAGACAAATACCTGGAGCTCATCTCCGTCCTTGGCATTTTCAGGAACATATTTATTGGGCAGTAAAACTTCGGAATCCTCTTCATCTACAAGAATGGCCCCGGGTGGAACTATTCTGGCAATGCTGAGTGTGTTGTATCGACCGATTTCTATCATATGGCAAAACTAGACCTTTTACACAGGAAATCCTTCAAGATTAAGAACCTTGAAGGACTTCGCTGAAAAGGGGGGCTATTCAAAAATCAAATTCTTTGTTTTGCCAACTTCTTTGATGGAATTGACCATAGCTTGATCCAGTGTGTTTACCGGAGCTTCAGTAGGTTTGTTTTCGGCGATATACTGCTTTCTTTGCGTGCTTAAGGTCTGAATTTCCTTTTTAATTGCTTCTCTTTTTTGAGTCAACTCTTTCACATAAGCCTTTTTCTCTTCGGAATCCATTTTTTGCATCGGTTCTGGCAGGAACTTATCATCTACCGATTCCAGCACCTCTTCATTGTCTTCATAGGCGTCCACCAAATCCCAACTTGAGTTTTTATAAGCATGCGAACTTTTTGAGATAGCTCTTTTTACTTTGTTAGCCTGGCTATAGAATTCGGCATTTTCATCTTGTGCTATCTGTTTTTCTTTCTTGCTTCTACCTTGTGCACCATAGTGAATATAGGTTTTATTCATCTCATCATTGAGCCTGTCGATTTTATCATCGTATGGTGTTCGAATGTACACTGTTTTTTGATTTTGTTCAATACTCATATAAGATCCACCTGTAAGTGTAGCGCCATGTTTCCAAGAAGTACGGATGCCTTCATTGTAGTCACCACAGAAAATGGTGTTTACTACGATGTCATGTTCTTTAGCCAATTTACAAGCCGACTCATAAGGCACATTGCCTTGACTGAAGGGTTCGTTTCCAGCAATAAAAATCATTTTCAGATCTGCTTTAGATTTTGACCAGTCCAATTTCTTTATTGATTTATCTATGGCATATCCACAGTATTCGTCGCCACCATTGGTTGAAAGTCCAAACAGCTTTTCTGAAATCTCATCGAGGTCAGTGGTGAGGTCGGTAACCATTCGCATGTATCCTTCAGCCTGTGGCAAACCATCATTGCCGTATTCGAATAGTGCGATTTGAATATCAGGCCGTGTACCATTTCCACATTTGGCCGCTGAAAGCTCATTAACAATTGTCCATAGTTGTGATTTTGCCTGATCGATTAGGCCGTCCATGCTGTTGCTGGTGTCGAGCAATAAAGCAAGCATAATTTTTTGCTTGTCAGGGGAAGGTGTCGGTTTAGCCTCTGTGTTAGGGGAGAAGCAGCCGAGCGTAAGTATCGAAATAAGAAAGAAAGCGATAGTTCTTACAGATGTTGTGATTGAATTCTTCATGATTTTTGTTTTAAAATGATAATTCAAATGTGAGCCGTCTCGGGCAAACAAAATAGTGCCGTTGAGCGAGGAGTCACTTTCATTGAGGGAAGCGAGTGTTTGGTTTAGTAGACTTAGGTTTTGGCGGGCGATGATCTGTTTGTGCGTTTTTTATTCCATCTTTTTGTATGCAAATTTGTTAGGTTACATGATTAAATAATCGAAATGCGAGAACCACGAATTGTAGATTTTGCACCCAAAAAAAATGGAAGGGATCTTGGCAGAAGTGTCTTACACCAATAATCTGACTGGAAGCCTTTGTGGGCACTTTATGTCTGGAATAAAAGAAGTTTGGTTTCCCATGATGAGAAAAGAGAATTGATAGCAAATAAAATTATATCGACCTTTTTGATGCTTTCGCTTTTTAGCAGTCTGCTGTTCGCCCAGGATAAAAACAAAAAATCCAGATCGAAGTACGAGAGTCTGTCCGAGCGTAACATTTCCGTCGACCAGAGTGTGCCTGGCCTCCTGCAAGAAGCCGAGAACCTCATGGTAGCAGACCCTGCAGCTGCGCTCGATAGGGTAGAGCAGGCCCTGGCTACCAGTATTACTCAAAAGAGCAGTTACAATGAAGCTAAATGCTATTTGGTGCTGGCCAGAATAAACGAACATCAAGGCGAGACGGAGTTGGCCAGTCAGAACTATTTAGACGCCTACAAAAGATTGGTAAGCGTCTACAATACCACACCTGATTTCCGAACGACATTAGAAGGATTGGGAAGGGTCAATTTTAATCTATCACTTTTCGATCAATCAAAAAGATTCTATGAGGATTTGCTGAACACTGAAATAGATGAGAATAAGAGATTGGAGACCGAATTAAGAATTGCCGAAATAGAAGTAGCGCTTGGGAATGCGCCTAAAGCATTGGAAAAAGTGAGTCAGCTGGAACCTTCACTAACTAGCAATGAATCCAAATCCTTGCAATCAAGGGGAAGAGCGATAAAGGCGCGTGCCTATGCTCAGCAGGATGATTTTGCCGCAGCTGAAAATTCGTTGATTCAGTCGGCAGATGAGACAGCTGGAGAGTCTTTTTTTGATACTGATTCAGAAATACTTGACGAGGTGGTTTCGGGTAAGTTCGTGCCTGAGGATGAGGAAGCTGAAGAGCTGTTAAATATCTATCAGCAGCAGGACCGAAAAGAGGAAGAAATTGCGCTAAGGGAAAAAATTGCGGTGAGTAAGGCTGACGCCAACTTGCCCCTTCAGGCAACCAAACAACGCCAGGCGATCGGTAAGGTATTAATTGAACAAGGACGTACGAATGATGCAATCAGCCAACTGAGACAAGCCGCAGTTTTGGCGGATTCAACCGGCAACTTTCAAGAGCAGGCCAATACCTATAAAGCACTGGCTGAAGCCTACAACCAGTCTGGTGTTAAATCAAAGGCCATTGAAGCTTACAAGAGCCACAGCCTTGCTTTGGAGAACCTCATTGAACAACAGCAAACTCAACGAAGTGTAAGAGAAAGTCTTCTTAAAAAGCAGCAGGACATTCAAGCCCTTACTAAAGATTTGGCCTTGGACGAATCTAGCTACTTGCTTGAAGAGACAACGACAGAACTGCAGGCTCAGCAGCTGAGAGGGCAGCGTCTTTTGATCTATGGATTGATCGGACTTCTTGTTCTGGTGATTACGGCAACCTATTACATTTATCGCAACGCAATGAAAACAAAACGTGTAGGGCAGTTGCTTGCGCTTAAATCTCTGCGATCACAAATGAATCCGCACTTTATTTTTAATGCTTTGAACTCAGTTAATCAATTTGTCACCTTGAATGACGAAAGAGCTGCCAACAAATTTCTTGCTGAATTTTCTAAACTGATGAGAATGGTATTGGACAACTCACAAAAGGAATTCATCAGCCTGAGAGAGGAGCAGGAGATGATCGCCCTTTACCTGAAATTGGAACACTACCGCTTCAGAGACCAATTCGATTATGGTTTTGAAATAGATCCCTCGCTGGATCTGGATGAACTTGAAATTCCGCCCATGTTGATTCAGCCTTATATTGAGAATGCTATCTGGCACGGACTCAGATATAAAAAGGAAAAGGGCCACCTTCAGGTAAATATTTATCAGAACGGGGATGGTATTAAAATCAGTATTGAAGATAACGGAATTGGTCGTGTAGAATCTGCCAGACTTAAAACCGACAATCAAAAGAAAAAGAACTCCGTCGGCCTCAAGAATACGCTTGAACGAATTGCGATCATCAATCAAGTTTATCATACCAATTATAAAATCAAGATTACTGACCTTAACGAAGATTTGTCGGGAACATGTGTGGAGATATTAACCCCCAAAAATCATGGATAAGCTGAAAGCCATATTAGTAGATGATGAACAGGATAGTAGACAGATCCTGTCTAATTACCTTGCCAAATACTGTCCTGATGTTGAGCTTATGGCAGCATGTAAGAATATTCAGGAAGGTTTGGAGGCCATTAAAAAGATCAGCCCGGATCTCTTGTTCCTTGATATAGAGATGCCTTTTGGAACTGGGTTTGATTTGCTCGAGCAGGTCGAGGATATCAGTTTCGAAACAGTTTTTGTCACGGCCTATGATAATTATGCAATTCAGGCTTTGAATATGAGTGCTGCCTATTATTTATTAAAGCCTATTGATATAGACGAACTTGTAAACGCTGTAGATAAAATCAAGTCTGAGAAGGAACAAAATGTTGACTCATTCCACGTGCAGGTATTATTGGACAATATCAAACAAGAGAATGAGCGACCTAAGAAGATCATGCTTCCTACATTTGAAGGCTTCGAAATTGTTCCAATTGATCAGATCATCTATTGTGAAGCGGATGACAACTTCACCAAATTTCATCTAAAGGATGGTAAACCGCTATTGATTTCCAAGACATTGAAACACTTCGAGGAAATGTTGCCAAAAACTAAGTTCGTACGTATCCACAGATCGAGTCTAATCAACACAGATTATGTTGTGAGATATACAAAAGGAAAAGGAGGGTATGTGACTATGGAAAACGATGTTGAATTGGAAGTCTCTCCTAAGAAAAAGCCTCAATTTCTTGAGGCTTTTAAATAGTATTAAAATATAGGCTCACCGTTATTTAGCTCTACGAGTTCTACGCGGCCCTTACCCAGGAAGGGAAGCTTAGTTTGTATCAGGAGTGGGTACTGATTCTTGTCCGAACTAATCCAGATTTCAACAGGCCTTTCTTTTTTTAATTTATCGTTTTCCGGAAGAAGTAGATGCAATCGATATGCCCCGACATTCCTATCATTGAATTCAATTACTTCCTGTCCCATGTATCTTACACCAACTTGATAAAGTTTCCTTTCGTAATGCGTGGTGAGCATAACAGAATCACCACGATTGAGACTAAACCAATCGTAATGTTTGAAGTACATGAATGTGCCCAAGACGTCCTGAGTATCTTCCTGTAGTTTCAATTGCCAAGATCGGTTTGGGTCCTCCTTCCTATGATCTATTACTTTAACATCCACCAGCATAGAATTATAGTCATAATTAGTCCATTGCTCCCAGGTACTTTTGCCAACGGTTACATTTTTTTCATTGTGAATAGGTTTTAGCGTTTGCTTGTCAATCATTGAAGTATAATGATCATCAAGACTCCCGAGCCAGTTGCCCAGGCCCAAGGTTTCGGTATATACACCTACTTTGTAGCATGGAGACCCATCCCAATCGGAATTGTTATCTATCGTTACTTCACCGCTACCAATGGTGAACCAACCTATCTTCAACTTGTATTTGAGGTTTTCCTTTTTATCCTTTGATCCGTCTGCTCCATTAGACTGTGCATATAGCGTATGGCTGATGAAGAGCGTAAACAGGAATATAAATTTGCCAAACTTAAAATTCATATTTCTCATTTTTAGGGTGAGCAATGATACTAATTTTGACCTTATTAAATTGTAGTTTTGGTACTTCTAAGTGAACCAAGCAGTAATTTAATTCAACATCATCGAGTTCTTACAAAATTCAAACCAAAACTTATGTTTGATGCCTTGGGTGCATTTGCACATTGACACCAATGGATTCGTTAAGGCCTGTTGCAACGCCAATATAACATTTGGGAATATCAATCGGCAAACACTCGATGAAATTTGGAATGGCAAAAGCATTCAGAAATTTCGAAAATCACTGTTAGCAGGTAAACGAGATGTTCGATGCTCGTCCTGTTTTTCAAAAGAAGAGGCCGGTAAAAACAGTATGAGAACTGAAACCCTAGAGAAGTTTAGTTCCAGGAAGGTTTGGGTAGATCATACAGACTCAAATGGGTACTCTGCTGAATCAAAGCCTATTTATTTAGATATACGTTTCAATAATCTGTGTAATCTTAGATGTCGGACCTGTTGGCATGGAGCAAGCTCTAGCTGGTTTGAAGAAGCGAAGGAGCTAAAAACTCATCAGGGGAAAAAGGCAGTAATAGCTGCCACTGAAGACACTGCCTCATTAATCGACCAACTGTTGAATGCAGGTATAGAGCTGGAGGAAATTTACTTCGCAGGAGGTGAGCCTTTGATGATGAA
Source organism: Reichenbachiella sp. (assembly GCF_039944555.1). Taxonomy (GTDB): domain Bacteria; phylum Bacteroidota; class Bacteroidia; order Cytophagales; family Cyclobacteriaceae; genus Reichenbachiella. Next base: position 70,598 of record NZ_JBDUYN010000007.1, read on the forward strand.
GGAACATTATGATCTGCTCGAAAAGCTTGTTGAGATCGGAAACACCAATGTTCATCTCAGATACAATACCAATTTGAGTAAGCTAGAACTCAAGAGACGAAATGCCTTAAGTCTATGGAAGAAATTCAAAAAAGTCACTGTTTCAGCGAGTATTGATGGCCTGGGTCCGCAGGCTGAATATGTACGTAAAGGCCTGAAATGGAGTATTTTTATTGAGAATATGAAGATTATAAAATCTGAATTGCCCCACGTACAATTGGAAGTTGCTCCAACCATTAGCATTTTTAATGTGCATACTCTTGGAGTATTGCATCGCTATTTTGTGGACGAAGGTTTGATACATATAAATGCCGTCTACCTCAATTTATTGTCACGCCCTGATTATTACAACATCAAAGTGCTTCCCAAAGAGCTTAAGCAAAAAGCCCAATTTAGTCTTACTGAGCATATGCTATGGCTGGAAGAAATGGGAGCTGACGAATCGTTGATTTCTGAATTTCAATCTGTGTTCCTGTTCATGAATCAAGAGGATTGGAGCAAAAAAATTCCAAATTTAAGAAAGAACCTTGCAGTATTGGATGAAATGAGATATGAAAGTTTTCAAGATGTTTTTCCCGAGCTCAAGCCTATCCTTAATCTCGTTTGAAAACAAGTTGATCTTCCGTTGAGGCCTTAGGGTCGAAGTAGTACCCTTCATAGTCGAACCCTTTAAGTTGCTCTGCTTCGTTGATCCTGTTTTTAATGATGTACCTTGCCATCATCCCTCGGGCCTTTTTTGCAAAGAACGAAATGACTTTGTATTTGTCATTCTTCAAATCCAGAAACTCAATGTGGATCACACGGGCTTTTAGGCTTTTTCGATATATAGCTTTAAAATATTCATTTGATGCGAGATTAACGATCACATTGTCATCCTGTTCTTTTAGATCTTTGTGAATTAATTTCACTATTTGATCATTCCAGTATTTGTATAGGGTAGGGTGTTCGCCGACTGAAAGACTAGTACCCATCTCTAGCCTGTAAGGTTGAATAATATCCATCGGACGCAGTAAACCGTAAAGGCCAGACAAAATCCTTAAATGTTTTTGTGAAAAATTTAAGTCTTCATCGTCAAGCTGATTGACATCTAGGCCGATATACACATCACCTTTGAAGGCGTGAATGCTCGGTTTTGAATTGTCCGCTGTATGTTCTCGTCGATAATCTTTATACCTTCTAACATTGAGATCCGCAATGTTTTCGCTTACGTTCATCAATGATTGTATCTCGTGGCTCTTTTTTTGCCTTAGTTCACGAATAAGGCGGTTGGTCTGAGGGGAAAATCGCGGGAACGTATGATGATCAAACTTAGTGTTGTTATCGAAGTCTAAAGTCTTGGCGGGAGAAATTACTGTGATCATTGTCTGCGAAGAAAGAATATGTGAAAGGCGAAATTAAAAAAGATTAATTCGTAATCCTTTATGGTTAGTGTTTTCTGAATCAATTATGAATATATCTTTTCTAATATATGAATTACATAAAATCGCAAAATGTTTCTTCTGACATTGAACGGTAGAAAACAATTAGGTAAATTATTATCAGATTTACCTTTAGATTGATGGACAACAAATTTCTTTGCTAGAGCACAAACGATATATTTATATCAAACCACGGTTGACAATAAGATATTTCCAATTCCTGTTGATTTTGACACTGCTAACTTTTAACAGTGTTGAACTAATGGCCCAAACCGAGTCTCAACCAGTTGTCCAACCTTCTTTTGATACCTGGACTTCATTATTTTTATTTGTGTCTCTTCAGGCCATTTTTGTATCAGTTGCGCTATTCAACCTGAAAGGAGCACAGGCTCAAGCCAACAAGATTTTGGCATTTCTACTTCTTACTTTTTCTGTCATACTTTTTAGTTATGTGCTGTACTGGACAAAGTTCAATCAGGAATTTCCTTATCTCAATGGCTGGTATCATCCACTTATTTTTTTATCTGGCACTCTCTTTTACCTCTATGTTAGAAACATAACGACCAATTGCAATTTGAGAAAGAAAGATTGGTTGCATTTTATAGGCCCGATAATGGTTATGTGTGCATTGTCGCCATTGTTCATTGATAATTTCATTGGCGAAAGACATTTTATACTTGACAAGAGATTCCATCTGTTTTTTAGAATCGGAATCAACACCTATTTCAAACTTACTTACCTGGGGGCGTACCTATTTTTGTGTTACAGACATTATTATCAGGCCAATTTGAAAGAATCCTATCTAAAGCCTTGGTTTAATTATTTGCTTATTAGTTATACGGGCTATTATCTGACCATCGTGTTGTATTATGCTTTAGTAAATCTTAGTTTTTTTGATGTCACTTGGGATTATATGATTTCGTTCGCCATGTCCTTCTTTATATTTTGTGTAAGTTTCTTGGGATACATCTATCCACAAGTGCTTGCAGGGAAACCTTTGTCCAATATAGTACTCCGTCACAAATACAAAAATTCGGGACTAACTGAGCAGGGAGAAATCGAGGTTCAGAATAGATTAATCCAATTGATGAAGGAAGACCAGTTATTTCTACACAATGACCTCTCGCTTGATGAATTAGCCTTAAAAGCCAACACAAGCAGACACAATGTGTCCCTTGTAATTAACAAATACTTTGAACAGAACTTCTTTGAATTTATTAATAAATACAGAATTGACTATGTAAAGGAGTTGTTCCTTAAACCTGAATGCCAAGGTGAACATATCATTCAACTCGCTTATCGTGCAGGATTCAATAACAAGGTATCCTTTAATAAGGCTTTTAAGAAGTTTACAGGAAAGACTCCACTGTCATATAAGACCGAGAAATCCGTGTAAATTATCTTTTCAAAAAGATAAAGTCACCGCCCTCATCTCCAGCACCTTTGATGTCTCCAAACTGTGGTACCTGACCATGACTATTATTCATAACAGCGATTTTGAAAGAACTGAAAAGAATTTCAGCAGGCAGTAGACTGCGCTCGTTTTCTTCCAATCTTTTTGCCAGGTATTCAATAAATACACTTTTGTCAGGCACAGTCTTCATAGCACCGCTGGTTATGGCTTTTCTACTAGGTAGCTTGGCCAATTCAAGCGAAGCCATGTTTTCAATAAATACGTCCCTGGTTTTGAAAATACCGCCACTGAAACATGCATCGGCGACCAGAAGAGTGTGCTTCGTATGAATTCCTCCTATATAGTCTCTTATCATCGCATTCGATAACCAAGCGGCCTTGGAAGTTCTTTTGGCATCACTAGGTAGCCAAAACCCTTGTTTCAAATCTTCATCCCATACGCCATGGCCTGCATAGAATATGAAAAGATTGTCATCTTCATCAATTTTGCTCTGCAAGTCATCGAATGTTTCGATAATCTCAGTCCGCGTTGGATTCTGCAGGAATGTTATATTCTCTTCTTCAAATGTGTAGTTTGTAGTAAGAATATTCTTCAACCTGTTTGCGTCATTGATAGGCCCATCCAACTGAGTGATAGATTGATCTCGATATTCGTTTACACCAATCAGGAGCGCATGATATGTTTTAGTACTAAAGTAATCTACGATTCGTGAATCCATTTCTGACATGCCTGACTTGGCTTGACTTGGTTTTGGGCGATTAGCAGGTGCGGATGCAACAGGAGTGGCGGGAGCGGGGGCTGTTTTAATCAGGCCATTCAACAATCGATCTGCTTCATCTGCTACGAATAGCGCCTTCTTTTGCTTACCGAATTCATAAACTTCCTTTCTGTCGGTAACGATCTTGTAGTTAAATTTCTCAGAGGTGACAGCATCATCAAGTAATTGGCTATTTCCCACAACCTTGAAAAACGGAGAGTTTTCTTTGAATGCCCGAGCCTTGTCAAAGGGAACTTTTACATTGTAGGTCATCCCATCGATAGTAATTGGAAATTCTTCTTTATCAGCATCGTATGTACCCAATTCAGATATCCTGGTATAATATTCGGAATAAGAACCTTTTATTTTGTCTCTAAATAAGGCAGCGCGTCTTTCGCTATCTCTTTTTTCTTTTTCGGCCAAAATCTTCCTTCTAGCTTGTTCCAGCTCTTTCGCCACTTCAGCTTCTCTGTTGGCCAAGTCACGGTAGTAATCAAATATGCCTTCCTTATAAGTCTCTGCCTGAACCTTTCTTTCTTCATAATCAGCGGTTCGCTCAAATTCTCCTCTGGGCCTAAAAAGCTCAGCTCTCAGGTTCATTTCTTTATCAATTTCCGTCTTGTATTTTCTGTAAATATCATCGCTACTGTCAATGGTTGTGACGGCTGACTGAGAAGCGGCTCTAGTCTGTGTAGAAGCTGTGGCAACTTGCGGAGCGCCATTGCTCCAAACCTCTACACCATTGTCTCTTGCCTGTAGCAATATCGTTGCTTTGTCTGGACTCATAGCAACTTTTTCAATTTTTAAGCCAGTGGATGAAATGAGCGAGATTTCATCATGTGGGTTGGACACATCTCTGATTTTTACGCCTTCCTCCCCATGAATCAAAATTTTATTATTCTCGTTCAGCACCCAGGCACCGTATATTTTGTCAAAATCTTCTGGGGTAGGAACGACCTTCCACTTGAGCAAATAACTTTTAGCAGAGGATATTTTCCAGAATCTAATGGTATACCTGTCAGTTGTGGTCATCCAATCTGGTTTGGAAGGATTGAGATCCATAGACTCAATTCTAGCGTCATGGTCTTTTAGTTTTTTCTCAATGATATCAAGACCGATGTTTTTTATCCAGATTTCTTCATTTTTTCCGATATAGATGTATTTGCCATCTGCGCTGGATTTGAAGGCTTCAACATTGCCTGCATTTGATTGGAATACGTCAAACTTCCTTGTATCAAGTTCTATTTTATAGATTTTTTGAACCGGATCAACTTCGCCTCGTGAAGCAAGAATATAGAGTTGTTTAGTTGAACTGTTTAAATCTACATATTTGATTTTTTCGAAAATTGTAATTTTACTAATCTGAGATCCATCTGAGGCGTTAGAAAAAACAATCTCGGAATCTGAAAAAGTCAAGATTTGATTGGCGTCAGGGTAAAACCTTATGAAGTTAATTTTATCTCTGTGAGGACGCACCTTATAATTTTCGGCCTTGCTGGCAAAATCAAACACAGATAAAATGCCAATTTTATTGCCCAAGGCGATGTATTGGTTGTTTTGATCTATTTGAAACTCTGTGATTTCTCCTGAATTATCTTCTAGCTCTGTGACCTTCTTGGTCTGACCGAAGGCATTCAGAACGAATACGCTGGTCGCTATTAAAATTAGTGAAACTTGCTTCATGATTTCCCGAGGTTTATTTGATTACTCAAATTTATCTAATTATCCGATACTTTGCCTGTTTTACCCCTAACTGTGCGGTTTTCTTGGCAGATATTCGACTAGAATAATTTTTTAGTCGATCAATGCAACTATTCGCGCTGCGAAATAATCATTAAATAGTCAACTAACTCAGGCATAACTATGTTGAAAAACTTCCTTAAAATCACTCTCAGAAACTTATTTAAGAATAAGTTATACTCTGCAATTAATATACTTGGCCTATCAATTGGCATTGTGTGTAGCATTTTGATCTGGCTTTGGGTAACAGACGAACTGTCGTTTGATAAATTTCTTCCTAAATATAAAAGACTTAGTCAGGTATGGGTACATGCTACTTTCGATGGAAAAATTAATACGTGGCAGTCGATTCCTCTACCTACTTATGAGGCTATGAAGACGGCTCATAGTAGTGTGGTGAATTCAGTGGTGACCGGATGGGGAGGAGAGCGACTACTTACCGTTGAAGATACCAGACTCATTAAGCCGGGCTATTATGTTAGTGAGGAATTTCTCGAAATGTTTGAGTATCCGTTGATAGTTGGAGATCCTGCCGTAGTATTGGACGACCCATATTCTATTGTAATTAGTCAATCACTTGCTCAAACTTTGTTTCAAAACGAAAGCCCTTTGGGTAAGGTCATACGATTCGAAGATCAGGTCAATCTCAATGTCACAGGAATTTTAAAAGATGTACCAGGGAATTCTTCATTCGAATTTGATTTTTTGGTACCCTGGAAACAAAGAGAGATGTTGAGTGAGTGGGTTGTTCGCAATAAAACCAATTGGGGTAATTACTCTTTTCAGGTTTTTGTAGAGCTCGATGATGAGAGTAAGAAAAAGGAGGTTGACCAGGTTATTTCAACGATGTTGGCAGAAAATGGAGAGGATGATATGCCTAGAGAGCTCTTTTTACATCCCCTGGAACGATGGAGACTCCACTCAAATTTTATTAATGGTGTGACCAAAGAAGGAAGAAATGATCATGTCAGACTCTTCTCGGTTATTGCCATTTTTATTTTGGTCATAGCCTGTATTAATTTTATGAATTTGGCTACGGCCAGATCTGAAAGACGGGCTCGAGAAGTAGGTATTAGAAAAAGTTTAGGGTCAACAAGAAAGTACCTCATCTTGCAGTTTATAGGGGAGTCCCTGATCATATCCATCATATCTTTCACTCTGGCCATACTCATGGCAGAACTGGTTTTGCCAGCCTATAACAATCTGGTAGATAAGCAGTTGTTTATTGATTATCTATCTTATGACTTTTGGTTGATTGGATTTGGTATGATTTTGCTTACCGGTATTTTATCTGGCAGTTATCCGGCTTTCTATTTGTCTTCTTTCCGTCCAGTGGAGACCTTGAAAGGAACTATAAAAGTAGGAAAGGGTGCTACTTCACCGAGAAAGGTTTTGGTAGTGATACAATTTGGATTTTCTATTCTGTTACTGGTAAGCACAGTAGTTATTTTTAGGCAAATAGAATTGGTGAAAGATCGTGACCTGGGCTATGATCAGTCAAATCTAATTTCAGTTGACTATAGTGACGAGTTGGCCGAAAACTATGATTTATTGAAAACTCAATTGTTACAATCGGGAGCCGTTGAAGCTGTGACACGATCTAATAGCCGTATTACCTCGATCAACTCTAACAATTTTTTGAGCTGGCCAGGAAAACCTGATAACCTAAAGGTCATTTTTACTACAATTTCTACAGAATACGACTACACTAAGACAATGGGTATCAAAGTCTTACACGGACGAGATTTTTCGAAAGAGTTTACTACTGACACATCTTCTATTGTGATTAACAAAGCTGCATTGGAATTGATGGGATTGGAAGATCCAATAGGCACGACCCTCGATTTGTGGGGTGAAAAAAGACAACTGATCGGGGTTGTAGATGATGTCATTATGGGATCTCCGTATCAGGCAGTTAAACCTATGTTTATGATAGTTAACCCAGACTGGATTAATGCCATTACAGTGAGGCTTAAAAACAACGGCGCATTAAATCAAAACTTGAAAACAGTTGAGGCCATATTTGATAAATACAACCCGGCCTATCCATTTGACTATCAATTTGCTGATGTCGAGTTTCAACGAAAGTTTGATACCATTAATATGACACAGCGCCTGGCAACCATATTTTCCTTTCTTGCTATTTTTATAACAGGACTTGGCCTTTTTGGGCTTGCTTCATTTACCGCTGAGCAAAGAACCAAAGAAATAGGCATTAGAAAAGTATTGGGTGCGAGTATTGTCAGTTTAATTGCATTGATGTCTAAAGATTTTTCGAAACTTGTGCTGATTGGCTTTTTGATTTCCACTCCGTTCACATGGTATTTGCTTGATCAGTATCTAGAGCGTTATCCGATTAGAGTAGATGTTCAGTTTTGGGTATTTCCTGTTGTTGGTCTAATCGCTCTCGTATTTTCGTTGCTAATAGTTGGAAACCAAGCAGGAAGAGTAGCTCGGGCTAATCCAGCAAGATCGCTAAGAGACGAGTAATTAAAAACTGTATGCAATAATGCAAACTTTTGCCTTGCAGCAAATTAATTTTGTTCATAGTTCAGGCTAAAATTAGAATATCATTATCTTGCGCGTCTATTATAGTTGATCTATTTTAGAGTCTCCCCATTATCCTAAATATATTTCCTCAAGCGATGGCTGGGAGTATGCATTTTTGTGAACAAAAAATTGATGGTTAGGACAAAAGCAAAGCACAAAACTTTACTACAACTTTCACGGTCTGATTATTTGCACAACGGCAGATTCAAAGAACTTGTACAGGAGGTGCTGACTGCTCTTACTTTCGAGTTGGATGTCGAGCGCGCGGGCTTTTGGATATTCAATCAGGAAAATAACCAGGTGAAGAACCTGTTTCTCTATGACCGGCTTGAGGAAACAATTCTGAAAGGAGAACAATTTGCTCAGTCTGATTGCCCAAATTTTTATGAAACTCTCAGATCTAAATTGATCATAAAAGTTGATGATGTAAGGAATAGTAAAATTGCCGAAGAAATCAGAAAGACCTATATAAAGGCCAATGAAATCAAATCCATGTTGGGCATACAGGTTTGGTACAAAGAGGTAATATTGGGTGTGATCTTTGTTGAAAAGACCAGTGAAATTCAGCATTGGACTACTTATGATAAAATATTTTTGACGACAGCAGCCTCTTACATTTCACAATCTTATAGTTCTCAATTAAGAATAAAAGAGAAAGGCTTGCGTCAACTCACCGAGGCCAATTATCACTCTGTATTTAACGATAGCCCTGTTCCAATGCTGATATATGATCCACAGACATGGGATATTCTAGATGTAAATAACGGAGCAATGACCTTGTATGGATATAACCTTGATCAGTTCAGGCAGTTGACCCTGATGGACTTAAGAATAGATGCCGGCAGGACTACAAGCTCTGCTGATCTGGACTATCAGCAGAAACTCAATGCTAAATGGAAAACATCTGAATGGGAACATCAAAAAAAGGATGGATCCGCTTTCACCGTTCAGATATCAGGTCATTCCACCACCTACAGAGAACAAAAAGCAAGAATTGCAGTCGCTATAGATATTACTAAAGACAAAAAGCAAAGGGAAGAAAAGGAAGCAGTTATTGCGAAATTGGAAGACTACGCTTTTTATGCTTCTCACAATATTAGAAGACCTATATCGTCTATATTGGGTATTTTAGATTTGATAAAAATGACTTGGGATGATAGAGAAAGCTATGAAGAATTGATGGCAAATCTCCAAATTGCCACAATGGACTTGGATGAAGTTATTCGAGTAATGAATGCCAAGCTGGACTTGGATTAAGAAGAAATTAAGTTAAGAATTGTAAGATACGAGGATGAAAAATAAGGTAAGGGATACGATATTAAAACGAAGCAGCTTTATCATTTTGATGCTATTGATTCTGAGTGCATTTGCACTGCTAAGAATGCTGGCAACTCATCAGGATATTGACGATGTAGCACGAATCGATTTGCCTTTAGTCGAAATACTGACCCAAATTGAAACCAATCAATTGGAACAATCCATAAATTTCGAAAGGGCAATTAGATATGCGGAGGAGTTTGAAAAGCATCAATTTGCAATGCAAAACTTTCAGAAATCAGATAGCACATTTCGCTATCTGGCTGCTTTGGTAGATCAAGACTTAATAGATGCGGAAGAGCAGGTAGATCGCGCTTTGAAGAATACCACCAGCAGTAGTCAACTATCCAAATTAAAAACGTTGGAGGTGGCTTTAAGAAAGTTGGAATCTGAACATACAAGCTATGAGAACCATGCGCTGGAGGTAATGGAGTTCTTAGAAAACGGAGATCTTGAAATGGCCATGCTGAAGTCTGAAAGGGTCGAAGCAGAAGAGAACGAATTTAATGGTCAGATCGAAGGAGTACTGATGAGACTTGAGATGTTTACCGAGTCTCAGGTGGAATCCGTAGAGCAAGAAGAAGAATTGTCTATGCAATGGATTGTGGTTCTGACCATTTTCTTTACCACTTTGTCTTTGGTTGCTGTTTATACATTCAGTTACAAAATTTGGGTACCCCTAGAGCAAATTCGAAAGGGAGCAGAGAGATTAGGAGCGGGGAACCTAGATACACGAATCCAGTTGAAGCCAGAAAGTATCACTGAAGATTTGGTGGATGCCTTCAATAATATGGCCGATAGGCTGCAAACTGCACAGGCTGAAATCGAAAGATTTACTCATTTTTCTTATAGTACCGCTCATGATTTGAAGGCTCCGGTCAACAACATGAAGTCGTTGATTGAAATGCTTGAAAATACCAAGATGGGCGACAATAGTTATGATACCGTATTGAAAAATGTGAAACGAAGCGCCGATCAGTTATCAATGACCGTTAATGCACTTAACGATGTGAATCATCTTCGTGCCTCTTTAAATGAGGATGCTCAGCTAATATCATTTGATAAAATCTTGGCGGAAGTTGCACAGGGTATGCTCCAAGATATCAAGGATTCCAATGCAACTTTTAGAAAGGATTTTTCTGCGTGTAAGCAAATCAATTATCCTCCGCTGCACTTGAAGAGCATTATGCAAAATCTATTGACTAATGCCGTGAAATACAAAAATCCGGAGAAACCTCTGGTTATCGAATTGAGAACGATGGTTAATAAAGGTAGAGTAACCTTGACAGTAAAAGATACCGGCTTGGGATTTGATGCTGTAAAATATAAGGAAGAAATTATGAAGCCTTTTGTCCGGCTTCACTCTCACGTAAATGGTAGCGGGTTAGGTATGTATATTATCAATACCATACTGAGTTACCATCACGGAGAATTGCATGTCGACAGTCGTCCCAAGCAAGGGGCTAAGTTTACTGTACATTTGAACGAAATGGACTAAAAACCAGTTCCTTCGTCGTTTTCTGTTTTCGGTTGAATAGAATTTGGATCTAATTCTTTTAAATGATGAATATGTTCATCAACCAGATCAACGCGTTCTGTTACAGCATCTATATACTGAGTGAGTTCTTCTTCAAGTGCTGATATGTCCTTGTCGAAGCCACCGCTATCTTTTTTGGCTAGATTTTTTTCAATGTCAATAACTTTTTCACATTCTAGTTTTAGAAATGCAACAAAATTCGGAGTGGTATATTTTGTTTCAAGAGTTAATATGTCATTCAACGTCTCTTTTGCGGCGAGATCCTTACTGGCATCATATTTCTCATTAACTGTGAAATACAGGGTGGTATCGTAGTGATGAATATTACTCAATAATTCAGAAACACTTTTTCTGTAGGCCTTTGAATGGCAATATTCTTTCATGCCAGCATAAGTCTCCATTTTATCGGCTTCGACGTCCCATGCCGTGCGAAGTTCATCAACAATGAAAATGATATCGTTTGGCTTTTCTTGGGCAAAAAGTAGAGAAGAAGATAGAACAACCGTTGCGAAAATTGCAAAAATATATTTCATAGTTACAGAGTTAAGTTCTAGTTTGGTTTAAACAAAATTATAGTTTCTTAGTGAAAGAAAAAGAATGGACGCCAAATTAAAGACTTATCTGTCGGCAAGAATTCTTCTTTCTAAATGGTTGACTACTGGCACAGTACTAGATTTATATAAAGATTCCTTATTTTACATTGATATCAACCAATTATAATTATGAGAGTATTATCTATTATTATTCTAAGCTTAATTCTTGCTCTGGTAGCTCAAGAGAGTCAGGCTCAGACCTATGCAGATGCATTCAAAGATGGAGGAAAATATTATAAACACGCAAGATATGAAGAGGCCATTAAGAAATTTAATGAAGCGTTGAAATATCAGAACAGGTCCGATAAGGCCTGGTTTTATCTTGCAATGTCCTTCAAACGTAACAAGCAGCCCGAACAGGCTTCCATTGCATTCGAAAAATTGCGGGGAGTAAATCCCAATTACAATCCTGCTTTTTATTTTGAGGGAGGAGAAGTGTTTATCGAATTAAACAGATTATCGAAAGCAGAGCGATATTTTGAAACATTTCTAAAGAAATTCCCTGATGTGCCAAAAAATACAATGAAAAGGCATGAGGCAAAAAACAGATTAGAGTATGCGCAAAAAAGCCGGGAAATCAGACAACAAGACAATACTACATCGGACCCAATATTAGTATCCAAGTTAAATAGCTCTGCAAATGACTATGCTCCACAGGTGAATCCGATAGGAACAAGATTGTATTTTACTAGTGTTCGTCAGGGGGGATTTGATAATGTTCAAGATAGCTCTCGGGCCAATCATTATGGAGAGGATATCTATGTATCAAATCTTCAAAATAATGCCTGGAGTGAACCTAGAATGCTTCCTGAGCCAATTAATTCGATCAATGATGATTTTGGTTCGGCCTTTACCGGTGATGGCCAAACGATGGTTTACGTTCGCTGTGGTGGAAAAGAAAGCGTAGGTAATTGTGACCTTTACATTACGACACTTGATGGTACCAAATGGTCTGAGCCCGTCAATATGGGCAATGTGGTTAATAGTAAAGATTGGGAATCTCAGCCCACCATAAGCTCGGATGGAACGCGGATCATTTTTACCTCATCTAGGGATGGAGGATACGGCGGAGCCGATCTGTACATGACCGAGATTAATCATTTAGGAGACTGGGGAATACCTCAGAATTTAGGAGGTATAATTAATACACCATTAAGCGATAATAGCCCTTTCCTCGCTGCTGATGGTAAAACGCTTTATTACGCAACAAGCGGGCACCCAGGTCAGGGCGGTGTAGATATTTTTTATAGTGTATTTGAGAATGGTAAATGGGCCAAGCCAATAAATTTGGGCGCTCCAATAAACTCATCAGGAGAGGATAAAAACTTTAGTATTTCAGGATCAGGCAAAGCCTATTTTTCTTCTTCCAGAAATAGTGATAGCTACAACATTTATGAGACCGAATTGCCGGATTATCTAAAGCCCAAGCCAACGGCTGTGATAGAGGGCGTAGTTTCTAACGCTAATACAGATGAACCATTAGGGGCCTTAGTTTTGATTGAAGATATTGATACTGGTGAACTGATTGCAATCAATAAGAGTAATTCAGAAAGTGGGGAGTATCTGGTGGTGCTTCCAGCGGGAAGAAATTATAGTGTTTCGGCAAGTAAGGATGGTTATTTCTTCTATTCTCAGAGCTTCGATTTGCCAAAGGATACTACATACCAGGAGATTACCAAGGACATAGGCCTGGAACCAATAGAAAAAGGAACTAAAGTTGTTCTTAATAACATCTTTTTTGAATCAGGAAGAGCAGAACTCAAACCTATTAGTTATGTCGAACTGAACAAAGCAGCTGAACTGTTACAGAATAATGGGTCTATGGTTATTGAGGTAGGCGGACATACTGATAATTTGGGGTCAGAAGATGCGAACTTGAGATTGTCACAGGCAAGAGCTAATGCAGTAGTTGAGTATCTAAAACTTGCTGGAATTGAAGAAGCAAGGCTTCAGGCCAAAGGGTATGGAGAATCGACACCAATAGCAGACAATAGTACAAATGATGGCAGAAAAGCCAATCGTCGAACTGAATTTGTCATTGTTGAGTTTTAGCATTTACTGAATATTTTTTAAGCTAGCGGAAATGCGGTTGTTTTTTTATAAGCAGTTTTTAACTTATCTTATAAAAAAACAACCGCATTTTTTTGTCAGTTTATAATATACGTGCATGCGAATAGTTCTTGTCTTTTTATTATTGGAATTGGGCATTTATAATAACTCCAATGGACAAGAAATTGGTTTTGACCCTAAAAGTGGTGTCAGAGACATTAGCATTTCACAATGGACCGATGAAGACGGACTCTCTTCAAATAATGTTACATCCGTTTTTCAAGATTCAAAGGGGCTAATTTGGATTACTTCATTCAACGGGGTGATGCTCTATGATGGTGAACGTATCGAAATTTATGACATTAACAATCTCAACATTCTTGAAACAGATGGTTTTTATGCTGTAGTAGAAAATGATCAGGGCATTATCTTCTTCGGTTCACAAGGAAGTGGCCTAGTCAAATATGACAACGGAGAATTTAAAGTCGTTGACCCCAAAGGCGAAATTCTTCCAAAATCAATTCCATCACTCTTAGTCAGCCAATCAGGAATCATATATATAGGGAGCAATAATAATGGTTTGTATGCCTTAGACGGGGGTAATTCTTTTAAGGTTGATATTCCTGAATTAAATCAAAGTACGATAACCAGTATTGTAGAACATAAGGAAGGTAGGCTATGGGTGGCGACCGAAGACCGTGGAATGTTTTACTTGAATAATGGAAAACTTCAAAGGCAATTGACAACAGAAAATGGGTTGCTAGACAACCATGTAAAGAATCTGGCTTACACCAGTGATGGTTGGTTGATGATTGCTACAACCAATGGTCTGCAACATATTGATCCAATGGGTGAGCTGCATACTGTTGAGAGCCTGGCGGGCGTTTATATCAATTGTTTACTTGTCGATGGTTGGAATTCAGTTTGGGCAGGGGCAGAACTTGGATTAGTAAGATGGAATCGAGAACAGAATAAGACTAATTGGTTCTATGGCAAAAGAGGAATAGATCTGGTACGCATCAGTTCATTAATTATGGACAAAGAAAATAGCTTATGGCTTACTTCAAGCAGAACAGGACTCATTCGTTTGAAAGAGAGCATGTTGTCCAATATGTCCAAACCTCAGCTTGCGAGCAATAGAGTGAATATCGTGCATCAGTCATGGGATGGTAACTTATACATAGGTACAGACCAAAATAGAATAGATGTCCGGAGTGGAAATAATTACTCTCACATAACAATAAAGACGGATCTTGGAGGGAATGGTATTCGAGATATTTATCATGATCCAGATGGCTCTTTTTGGTTAGCCACCTATGTCGGCATTATTCATAAACAAGGAATTAAGGAAAAGGTATATTCAACTGAAACAGGTATGCCTGCCAATAATTTTCGCACAGTCCTCAAAGATCAGCGAGGCGACATGTGGTTTGGGTCGCGATCGGGCGGACTGGTTAAATTCAGGAAAGATCGGATTGTGGAGGTCTTCAATAATGGAAACCGGCTCAAATCTAATTTTGTGCTTAGCGTAACGGAGTCTGTCAATGGAGACATTTATGTGGGAACTCATAGTGGTGGAATGACAGTTTTTGAGCAATCAGGAAAGACTCAGACTTATCACTTGAAAGATGATGACTCAGGTGTCCTGCTATTCAATATTGATATGACCTCAGATTCGACCGCATTGGTTACCGCTAATATTGGTTTGTTGAATTTTGATGGTAATGACCTTAAACTTGTCCAACTGGTATCGGATAGGAGAAGTAAAACCTACTTTGATCTGATCGATGATCAAGCTGGAAACCTCTGGATGACTTCTAATTTAGGCATTTTGCAAATCAATAGTACGGATTGGAGCCAATATCAAAGCGGACGAATTGATCAATTACCTTATCAACTTTTAGATGAAAATAATGGAATGGACAATAGAGAGTGTACTGGCGCCACGAGATCCATGCTCTCCTCAGACGGAAGAGTTCTGATCCCAACTTTAGGTGGTGTTTGTGAAGTAAATCCGAGACGTCTAAAACAAAATAGCTTAGTACCTAACGTTCAGATTAGAAATGTGTTTGTTGATAATGATAGATTAAACCCGACAGAAAGCAATGTATCAATCGAGGCTGGAGCACTGCGTTATATTTTCGAATTTGCCGTACTGAGCTATACTGCACCTGAGCGCAATCAGTTTAAATATATACTAGAGGGTTTTGATAAAAATTGGAGTTCGTCCGAATACGACGGACGAGTTGAGTATACGAATTTACAGCCGGGCAAGTATACCTTTCGTGTGATAGGAGCGAATGAAAGTCAGATTTGGAATAGAACAGGGGCAAGTTATACATTCAGAGTGAAGCCTTTTTTTTACCAAACCGTTTGGTTCTATTTACTCATTCTATTATTGATCGTGGTCATATTTTTAGTGATCTATAGATGGCGGATTTCTTTCATAAATAGACAAAATGTAGAACTGAAGAAGGTGAATGCGGAGTTGGATAGATTCGTGTATAGTGCATCACATGAAATAAGATCCCCATTATCTTCCATATTAGGGTTGATAAACCTGGCAAGGATGGGAGACACTAATAAAAGAGTCGAATATCTAGATCACATTGAAAAAAGTGTCAATCGGTTGGATGAGTTTATTCATGACATCGTTGACTACTCCAGAAATGCCCGTTTAGGAATAGAGGTGCAGCAGGTTGATTTTGAAACCACCATATCGAATATCCTCGAAGATATAAGTCACACTGCTAATTTTGAGAAAATCAGATGTGACTTGTCATATAAACATACCATAGATTTTTATAGCGATCCAAGTCGCCTAAAAGTCGTGCTTAGCAACATTATCACTAACGCCTTCAAACACCATCGCCCCGAGAACGTAGAGAAACCCTTTGTGTCAATACAAACGTCGGACTATAAAGAATCTATACAAATTCAGGTAACTGATAATGGACCTGGTATCGAAAAAAAACATCAGAATAATGTATTTGATATGTTTTATCGCGCGACTACGACCACCGAAGGCTCGGGGCTGGGACTGTATATAGTAGAAGAAACACTTGAAAAATTGCATGGTACAGTTCATGTCAATTCAGATCCAAGCAGTGGGAGTTCATTTACTATAATGCTGAAAAATCTGAAACCTGTATAAGGAAGAGTAGTCGGCAAAGAAGACTATTATGGTAAATATCAAGGGCAGTTTTGAAGGTGGCAACAAGAATTTCCTGCTTTGACAAAACACGTATCTGCATTTTGTCAACTCTGAAATAATGTAATGGGCACCGTTTGGATTAAATATGAATCTTAATGGTGCCATCTCGGATGTTGGGAATTCCTCTAGATAATGCTCATACGGCAACGTATAGATGGCGTCAAAAGATAGAGCTTGATTACAAGGAAGATAAGATCAGGAATATAGTTACGCCTTGTAATTTATTTGATATTAGAAAATATAGCCGTAAATACAAATTAAAGGACTACCTTTGGGGCTGGAATTCAGTAAGATCCTTTCCGCATTTGTCCTTTCTGTAATAATTAGGCATTTATGTATTGATTTTATTTCTTCCTTGGCATGCGAATTTCGCTTGCTAACATACTAAATACAAGATATGTCAAAATCCCAGAATAGCTTCATCAAAAACCAGAAGGCCAAGAAAAAATTACTTAAGAAGAAAGAAAAAGAGGAGCGACGCAAGGAAAGACAAGAAAACAATAACAAAGGTGCGGGACTATCGGAAATGATGGCATATGTAGATGAGTTTGGAAATATCCTATCCGAACCACCAGAAGTCAAAATCGAAAAGAAAGAAAAGAAGGAAGACAAAGAAGCATAGCCCCCCAATAATAAAACCTAGAACAAAAGATTTTTTTTAATAATTTAATAAACTAATGCAAGGAACAGTAAAATTTTTCAATGACGCCAAAGGATTTGGTTTCATTAAGCCATCAGATGGAGGAGACGACATTTTTGTACATACTTCAGGTCTAGTGGATGAAATCAGAGAAAACGACGAAGTTGAATTTGACACCGAAAGAGGAAAAAAAGGTATAAATGCAGTTAACGTAAAAGTTCTGGGTTAATCCTTTCTTTTGATATCATACAAAATTACCAAGCAAGTCCTTTAGGGCTTGCTTTTTTTATATCATCAGTGAAATAGGGCCTTGAACATTGGTCCCCAATGCTTCATTAAGTTGCTGAATAAAATGAGTTGCTAGAAGAGGCGATTCGTTTTCAAGGTTTTGATGAATAAAGAAATACAAGTGTTCAAGCCCGAGAGAGTTCCATTCTCTTATTCTTGATACCCACTCGTCCAGACGATCATAATCAGATGAGTGATTGGCACCTACATATCTAACGAAAGCAGTTGGGCTAGTTAGGCGCATATGCAATAAGTCTCTGCGACCAGCCGTATCGGTAATGATGCTAGAAATTTGATTTGCTTCGAGAAGGCTCGTAAGTTTAGTGGCTATAGATTTATCATTATACCAGTCCGTGTGCCTGAGTTCGAGTGCCCAAGAAACTCCTTTCGGCCACTCGGAAATAAAGTATTTCAGTCGATCAAAATGTTTAGGTGTAAAATTATCAGGCATCTGAAGAAATGGCATACCAAGTTTTTCTTTGAAGCCAGCGATGCTATCACAAAATTCGTATACAATATCAGTACAATTTGAGAGCCGTTGAAAGTGACTGATAGACTGCGGCACTTTCGGAAAGAATTTGAAATCTGTCGGCGTTTTTTGTGCCCATTTTTCAGATTGATTTTTAGGAAATATTCTGTAAAATGTTGCGTTCAACTCGATACTGTTGAACTGTGTAGAGTAATAAACGAGTTCATCCTTAGTACCTCTGGGATAAAATCCTTTAAGATCCTGACGATTCCACTTCGCACATCCAACATATATGTCTTGAAGACCAGTCTTGTTTTGTGCTAATACTTTAGCGGTTGCCTCATCGTCTTTGGGCAATTCCAGATTTAGTTCTTCAGGATGGTCAGTACTTCCGAATTTCATAAACTAAATCTAGGGTTAAGTTTTATTTTTTGTATTTGTCAATGTTGCTTTTCCATTATTCTTTGAACTGAGAATTGCTCAAAGAGAGCAGAATGTGAAAGTCCTCTACCGACTCAGAAAATGCTAATTAAATATGGTTAAAGTAGAGATTTTAACCAAATACCTTCCTCACCATGTTCGAATTGAGAGGCTTATGAAGAAAGTCAGTTACATTAGGATTGCTTAAAGCACGTTTAACATCTTCTTCGTTCTGGGAAGAGCTTACCATGTAAACCTTGACTTCATTTCTTATTTTTTCGTCTAATCGCGAAAATTCTTCAAGAAACTCCCAGCCATTCATTTCAGGCATATTTATATCCAGGAGAATAGCATAAGGCAAATCTTCATGGTTACTGAGGCATTTGAGCAGATAGTCAATGCCATCTGTACCGGTAATTACGGCTTTGGTTCCTATCGGAACCTCAGACTTTTCGATAATTGTCTGATTTACAAAATTAGTAATCTGATCATCATCGATCAAAAGTATATAGCTGGTTGCAATCATTTAGGTTAGATTTAAAGTGAAGAAAAATGTACTACCACTCCCAGGCTTTGATTTTGCCCAAATTTTCCCGTTATGCAGTTCAACGATCTTTTTGCAATTAGCCAATCCAAATCCCGAGCCGGGATAAATAGATCTGGAGTGCAGTGTCTTAAATATAGTAAATATTCTCCCGATAAACTCCTCTGAAAAGCCAATTCCGTTATCTTTTATAATAAATTGCCAGACTTCTCCTTTAAGTTTTTTTGTAGAGATTTCGATGATAGGATGGTTGTTTGGCGATTGGAATTTCAATCCATTTGCTATCAGATTATGGAGCAATTGCTCGAGGCTAGCCGGGTAGGCCATTACAATTGGCAACTCAGTCTTGATTTGAATAATTCCTTTGTTTTTTTGTAAATCAGCATCAAGATTATTGACTACCTTCTCCAGGACAGTCTTGCTATTTGTCCACATTTGCTTTTCTGTTTTTCCTATATGGCTATATCGTAAGAGGTTAGTAATCAACTCACTCATTCTTTGTGAGGCCTCATTAATGTGGTGTAGGTAGGTTTTGCCAATGTCATCAATTTGATCATTATAATCTTGATGAATAAGGCCCACTAAGCTTTGAATGGAATGTAGGGGCTCCTGAAGATCATGTGAAGCCGCATAAGTATATTGTTCCAGATCATGATTTTTTCGCCTTAGCTCAACTACGTGTTTGAGTAACCTTCTTTGGTTATCAGTTAATACGTCGTACAAGACCTTCACAATCAACAAGGTAAAGATTAGCGACGCTATTAGGAGCCAAAAAGGGGAGATGACCTGCGACGCGACAGCTCCTAAATATTCTAATCTCAAAACCCATGTTTGATCAGCTATGGAGAGTAAGCTCTCTCTGGAGCTGAATTCGCCAGTGTTTGATAAGCTGGTTCCCAATAGTTTTTCTCCACTGCTGTTCTGATTGGAAATAACCAAATTCACCTCAGAAGGAAGATCAAGATCAATTAGAGCGGCATCTACAAGCTTGTCCATAAGATAGACACCTTCCACCAATCCCATTAATTTTTCGTTAGATTCATCGCTAAAAATGGGCACAAAAACCAGTATCGCATTATGTGGATTGGTTTTTTGAATAATCGTAATTATATCCGATCCGGCAGCCTGATTGGTTGTAATAGCCTGCTCAATTGCCTTTTGACGAGACTCACTGAACGCACCCGGATCAAATCCAAAGGCAGCCTCATTACCGGCAAAAGGTTCTATGAAATAGACCGGGTAGTAAACTGCTCGTTCTTCAGCACGAACGACCTCCCCATTTGTTCTACTGAATATTTGAAACCCTTCAAAACCTTCTTTCTGAGTTGCCAACTCAAAAGAGTCCCTTTGATCTAATCTGATTGCAGGCACCCATTCTAAGGCTTGTATACTATTAATATGGCTGGTATAATAACTTGCATATCTCCCAAATTCTTGACGATTCCAGCCACCATAGGCCTGGTAACTGGCTCGAAGTGCATAGAGGGAGTTTAAATTTCTGTCTATCTCACGTTGGATGTTGCTATGAATGTTGCCATAAAGGTTTGTTAATATTTTGTCTCTTTTTAATTGATTTGAGTTTTCCAATGAAAAATAGAAACCTAGTGATAACGCCATACCTGATAACAATATCAGCACACAGATGGTGTAAATCTTAGGTTTTGAAGTTGGCATGTTAATTACAGTTGTTTGGAAAAAGCTGGTGATTATTTATTTTGATTAGTTATGTTTTACCATACATTATTATTCTTGACTTTCAGTATTACTTAATACGAAATATAACTTAGCAAGGATTCTTATTAGATCATCTCTAAGTGAGGTATAATAAATATAACAAAAAAAAAGATGATTTAATTATTGCTGTACTGAACAAATCTCGACCTGTAAAGGGAGAAATGATCTTTTCTATTAAGAGTTATGAGCATATAGTTGTTGTGGTTGGATACTTCATTGAGTGTTGAGATACTTAGTTCATAAACCTTATGATCGTTTGGATTATATCTAATTTTGCACAAAGTAATTTTATGCAAACTTTCGATTCGTTTAAGCTTAAAAACCCTTTGCTTAACGCCATCTCAGATTTAGGTTTTGAAAGACCTACGGCAATTCAGCAAGAAACATTTTCGGTCATCCAATCTGGAAGGGATGTGGTTGGAATTTCCCAAACGGGCACAGGAAAGACCATAGCTTACTTGCTGCCTTTGCTTCAGGGCTTGAAGTTTTCGCAGCAACTAAACCCCAGAATACTAATTTTGGTACCGACTAGGGAATTGGTTGTACAGGTGGTGGAGCAGATAGAAACACTGGCTAAATATATTAATCTTCGTGTATTGGGTGTATTTGGTGAGTCAAACCTTAAAGTGCAAAAGGATGCCCTTGTTGAGGGTCAGGACATCATAGTGGCTACACCTGGTCGTTTGTATGATTTGATTATCAATAGAGCACTTCAGCCACGGGAGCTAACCAAATTGGTTATAGACGAGGTAGACGTTATGCTAGATTTGGGCTTCAGAATTCAACTTACTAATTTGTTTGAACTGCTGCCATCTCGAAGACAAAACATCATGTTTTCTGCGACAATGACTGAGGAAGTTGATCTACTTATTGAGGACTTTTTTAGTTCACCACAGAAAATCTCGATTGCAGTAAGTGGGACACCCCTGGAAAACATTCGGCAAGTAGCTTTTGGAGTAAAAAATTTCAATACCAAAGTCAATTTGCTCAATCATTTGCTTCGGGAGAAAGAAGAGTATCATAAGGTTCTTGTATTCATATCTGCTAAAAAATTAGCTGATAGACTATTTGATGCAGTTGAAGACGTTTTTGGTTCAGATGTTTGTATCATTCATTCAAATAAATCGCAGAACTATAGATTGAGGTCTGTTGAGGAATTCGATAATGGAACCAAACGAATTTTAATCGCAACTGATGTGATCGCTCGGGGCTTGGACTTGGAGAAGGTATCTCATGTGATCAACTTTGATGTACCGGGTTATCCTGAAAATTATATGCACCGAATTGGCCGTACTGGTAGAGCAGAAGAAATTGGGAAGTCAATTCTCTTCTATACGGAAAAGGAAGAGGAATTAAAGGAGGCTATCGAAAGCTTGATGGATTACAACATTTCCCTTCAAGAATTTCCTGAAGAGGTGGAAGTAACCAATGAATTAATTCCGGAGGAGCGTCCAAGAATTGTTGAGAGCAATTACAATAGAAATACAAAACCTCGATCGAAAGAAGTAGGAGATGAAGAGAAAAAGGAAAAAAACAAGAAGGTGAATCTTGGTGGTTCTTACAAAAGGAAACTGATTTCCAAGCATAAAAAGCCTAGGACCAGGGGAGACAAGAATCAGAAAGGAAGAAGAAAGTGAGAATGGCATCATTTAGTTTCTCCGAACCTAATTTCAGATATTTTTGTTCACTGTTCGATACCAGTGATTTGGATATTGATCTGCATTTAAGATTAGTTGAGAAGTTATATTGGTAGAATGGTTCTTGTAGGGACTATTAAAACTGATATCTCAGTCATTTAATATTAGGAATTGAAAATGAAAGTTGAATGAAACCCGAGTATAATGGATTGGCCATTGTGCTTTCCTGGCCAGAAACTAAGTGCAAACAAACAGGAGCTTGGTATGATCACTTGATGAGGTGGCTCAACATCAATCAAAATGGCTATTACAAGGTAGGTCATTCAGCTATTGTCCTAATTTCAGATCAAACCGGAATATGTGAGTTCTATGATTTTGGGAGATACCACTCACCTGTCGGATTGGGCAGGGTACGTTCCGGCTCAACTGATCACGATCTTAGGATAAGGACAAAAGCTCGGTTTAGTTCAGGTAATAATATCATCAATGAGCAAGATATTCTTTATGAACTTTATCACAATAAGTCCTGTCATGGAGATGGATATATACTGTCAGCTAGTTTGAAGTTAAATATTGATGAAGCTCGGAATAAAGCAATGAAATTTCAAAGTAGACAATTTATTCCTTATGGCCCATTGATTTGGAATGGCACCAATTGTTCCCGGTTTGTAGCAAGTGTTTTGCTCGGAGCCCGTCTTCCTTTTAGCAAATGTTTAAGTCTTATCTTTCAACCTACTATTAGTGCCTCACCAAAAGGCAACGTGTTGGCTATGAGAGAGCCTACCTTAATAACCGGGCAGCCTCAGGCTCAGCCACAGATTTTAGAAGAAGAGTCAAAATGGGCGACAGCATGAGAAAGCAGGCTGACGTGTTACCAGCTCCTTCCTTGCCATCTATTCTGGATTCAAGTGCTCAATGGCTGGCCGGGGAGGGAGCGGGGTCATGGTTTGTCATACGCATGCTTGCTGGTGGTCAGTTCTCTATCAAAAGGCACGCTCCGTCAGGTGAATTAGAATGTGAAGGGATATTTCAGACCACAGCAGAATTCGTAGCTTCAATGCCATTTACAATTACCTATCCTAGTCATTGCCAAACCGTCAGCGTAATTCAAGATCATCGATTAATCACATTAAATCGGGAATAGAAGCAGATGAAGTCGAGATTGGAAAACTGGGTGAATGGTTTATATAATATTTCACAGAAGAGCGAATGGAATAAAGTGACCCTGTTCATGGTTGCTGCTCTCACCATTTTCTTTTCACTTGAGTTGGTCAAGTTGCGTTTCAATTATGACATCGAAGGATTCTTTTCTGAGAATGATCCTGAGGTAGCGCTCTATGATGAATTCAAAAGCACCTTTGGAAATGAAAATAATGCCTTACTCATAGGTGTTGAAAGCGAAAATGGAGTTTTTAATCATGGTTTTCTAACGAGAATTGACACATTAACTCGTCTCTTTCTAGAGCTGGAAGAAATAGAGAAGGTGGTATCTCCTACAAACCTCAAGGAGTTTGTGAAAATGCCGATAGGTGGCTTTCATTCACGGACATTGATTCATTTGAACCGACCTGAATTGTATTTGACCGATAGTGCCAAAATTAGTACGCTGGGGCGTTACAATGGCCTTTTTTCCCAAAACAGTTCTTCCATTACAATGATATTAGGAATAAAGGACGGATTGATAAGGACTGAAAATGAAAGACTGATTAGAAAAGTAAACGAGCTCCTCAACCTTCCTCTGGTCGATATTAGCAACTACCATTTAGCCGGCAGAGTACAAACCCAGCATTATTATATCAAAACTATGAAAAGAGAAATGCTTGTCTTTTCGACGTTGGCAATCTTGCTATTTTGCGGTGCTATCTGGACAATTTTCAAGCAAGTTTATTATGTCTTTATACCGTTGTCTATAATCCTTATTGTCACGGTATGGATATTCGGAACCATAGCTTATCTGGACGTTGAAGTAGACTTAATGATGACCATATTGCCGACCCTAATATTTGTTTTGAGCACTTCAGTTTCTATTCATTTTTTGACCAAATTTCATAAAATCTTTAGTGTTACAAAGGATAAGTCTTATGCAATAAAACAGGCTTTTATAAAAACCGGCATTCCTAATTTCCTGATTTCTGTCACGACAGCGACAGGGTTGGCTTCGTTGTGTTTTATTCCAATCGTATCGATTCAAAAATTTGGACTTCTCTCAGCGGGCGGAATTGCCTTATCGTTTATATTAAACCTGGTTTTGATCCCCACTTTGGTTAAATTTTTACCTATTGGCTCTAGTGCTTCAAAGACGGGCAGAAATTGGATGCATCGTATATCACTATTCTTTATAGCGTGCATGTATACTCAGGCCAAAAAAAGAATAGTTCTGCTTTATTCTGTGATAGGTGTTATTGGCCTCGTAGGCGTATCGTTGATTGATATTAATAATTATTTTCTTGATGATTTGAGTGAAAAAAGTCAATTGAAGCAAGATTTGCTTTTCTTCGAAAGAGAATTTTCTGGTATCCGACCATTTGAAATTGTGATAAAATCAGGAGATGAAAAGACAGGTATCCTTGACCATAATAATGTACTCATGCTGGACACTCTCGAACAGTTGGTTAGTGCTAATTATGATTTGGGTTTGGTTCGCAGCCCTGTGGTCCTTCTTAAGACACTTAATCAGTCTGTAAATGGAGGTAACAGTAAGTTTTACAAAATCCCCAGCGACAAAAGAAAATACGATAAATTAATAGGTCAGGCGAGGAGATATCATCTTTTCGAAAAGGCCAAAGATGTCTTAGGAATTGATGGCAAAACCGCTCGTATATCTGGAAGAATAGGCGATAGGGGTCGCTTATATTATCAAAGCAAGAATACCGAGCTCAGAGAAACATTATCCAATCAAACGGACTTGAATGCTTCTCTCACGGGTGTGGCGTACCTGATAGATAATGCAAATGCAAAAGTTACCAGATCATTTGTCATGGGGCTAGGTGTAGTCTTTGGGGTGGTAATAGTGGTGATTTTATGTTATACGGGTTCCGTACGTCTTACCATTATTGCACTCGTTGTTAATCTAATACCCTTGATAGTTTGCGGTGCTATTATGGGCTTCTTTGGGATTTCCTTGAAGATTTCTACCGCTCTTATTTTCACGATTGTACTCGGTATTTCCGTTGATGATACAATTCATTTTTCACACCACTATTTATCTCTTCTAGATAAATACACTTCAAAAACCGCCCTTAAACTCAGCATTTTTAATATGACAAGGCCTATCCTCTTTACTTCGATAGTACTATTTTTTGGGTTTATGATCTTCAGTCTTTCAAGTTTCGAAAGTATTCAGGTTTTGGGTTGGATGACGGGATTAGCTTTGATTGTTGCTATGCTGACTGATTTATTACTTCTTCCTGTCTTGCTGCGATGGACTCCGGAACTTCGCAATTCTATCGCCCCAGAGTCTGTTAGCGCGGAGAAATGATCTCAGTCCACTGGGTGTCTGCCTTTTGTTTCAGTTGTTTTTCATTATCGTTCCACTTTTTAAGTGTGTTTACCGGGAAGAAATTGTAGAAAAGGTACAATTCGCCGTCGACGATTTTATAGGTTTCAGGATCTATTTTAACTTTGGAACCGTCGACCCCAATCGCATAGGCACACCAGCCGCCGTATTTTGGCTCATACTTTTTTGGTTGGCGAACAAATTCACTTTTATTCTTTTCACTAAAAAAATGATAGATCATACCATTGTATGTATAGGACAATTTTGAATTTCCTTTTAATGGTTTCTCATTGCTAAAATAAGAGACGGGATCGTAACCTTGGATGGCTAGGCCGCTCTTATCCAGATTTGCATACTTGTTTTGAGCCTCGATATTGAAACTGATTAAACTCAGGAACAGCATCAGGGTAGGCAGACAATTGAGGAGTACTTTGAACATTTCAATAGATTCTTGTGAGTTTTTCATTGGCTAAACAAGTATAAACCAAGAATTAGTTCAATAGTACAAATGCTCCCCAGTAATAAGGTTCGGGGAAGTCTTGTCTTAGCCTCTTCTGAGCTGCAATAAAGGCTGCGTTTTTGGTTTTGCCACTCATCCATTCACGGTAAAAATGGGTCATCAGGTTTTTGGTAGCCTCGTCGCTTACCTTCCACAAGCTCATAATTACTGATTGAGCACCTGCTACCTGAAATGCCCGTTGCAAGCCATATACACCTTCGCCAGATTTGATTTCACCAAGGCCAGTTTCACAAGCACTCAGCACCACCAAATCAGTATTTTTTAAATTTAGAGTAAGCACTTCGTACGCAGTAAGAATGCCATTATCGACAGCGCTAACTTCGTTGGAACTTTGGTATTTGGATGCAGACATAGCTTGCTCAGCATTAGACAACATTAGGCCGGAACGCAAGAGTGGGTTGTCTTTGGCCTGGCTTACTTCTATGCCAAGCACCTTTTCTTGCGAAGACTCACTCTGTTGCAGGAAGAAGCCGTGTGTAGCCACATGTAAAAGGGAAGGAGAAGCAATTTTTTTGAAATTAGTCTCAGAGGCGTTATTCTCTAAAAATGCCCTGACAGTATATCCATTTGATCTCGTGATTTGGCTAACAGCATCTATTTCCACTTTTGTACCTGGTAAAGCTGCCAGCAATCCTTTGTTGCCGTAATCAGGGAAACCAAAAAAATCAGCCTTCTTGCTGGTTGCTCTGGACTCATTTTTGTCAACTAGATCACGTGTGCTAGAGTATAGATGAAAGTTGATCCCATCAGATACATAGGTGTTGTCAGGCTTTCGAAGTGCACTGATGTTTACCTGAAAGTACACTCCATCCAAGGATAGATGGACATTTTTTACTCCTCCTAATTTTTTGTCTACAGCTTGCCAATATTGCTCGTAGAGTATTGGATTGTCAATTTTGAGGCGCACCATATTTCGATAGCCTTTCGCATACTTTCCGTCTAGTTCATTTCCATTTTCAAGTATGGCAAGACCAGGATGTTCTGAATTAGGATCAGCTATCAGAAAAGCATATTTCTTGTTAGTAGTAAAGCTATTTTCAAAACCAGGGAATCCAATGGTTTCAATGGCCACATCAGTAGGTGAGAGGCTGGACTTCACCTGGGATAGCGTAGTCGTAGGTAGTTTGTTTGCTGCTGCAAAGTCAGATGATTGTCTACTGAGCTCTTTTTCTAATTGGTTTGCTTTTGCTTCAGCTCCTTTTAAATCAATCTTCAAATTGTCCAGTTGAGTTTTAGAATACGTATAGTAAAGCAGCAGGTCTTCTTTAGCTTGCTGCCACTCCAGGTACAATGATTTGAGCTTTTGGTTATCTCCACCTAGGATTTCGTCTCTAATTCGTGCCGAAGTACTGAAGAGTATACCCTTTGTTTTCAATTGGATGTTATACATCTCTGTAAGGAGTTGAGGGTCTTCCAATGCCCTGGAACTTGCGTAATTATAAAATTTTAAAATGGATGGCCTGACTCCGGCCCAATATTGTCCTTTTTCATATTCGCTCATAGCAGCAAAGTTCTTTTCTACTAGCTCTAAGTAGGTGGAAATCACTTGTTTGAATTGCTTATTAGCGGTCTCATAGTCTTTCTGTTTCCAGGATACTACAGCCAGATCTTCAAGCGATCGTAAATAGTCAGGATGAAACTCGCCAAAGAATTGAATATAGGCGTTGTTTACCTCTTTGAGTACCAAAGCAGCCTCGGCATAACGACCTTGGTATAAATGAAATCTACCAAGGTTATGCTTGGTTTTAATATATGCTGGATGCTCTTTGTTGTATTTGCTTTCAAAGATTCTAAGCGCATCATCGAGCAGGGATTGTACGCGATCTACTTGGCCTGATTCCATCAAAACGCTTGCAAGATAGTTTTCAACATTAGCATAATCTGTTTGATTTCGTGCCATACGCTTTCTTTTCAGCTCCAGCACATCATTGAATATAGATTCAGCTTCGGTGTACTTACCACTGCTGTAATAGATGAGACCCTGGTTGATTTTGAAACTTACATTGTCTCTACCTTTTTTCCGGAGTTCATCTCCGGCCATGTTCATGGCTTTTTCGATGAAGCTTTCAGCTTCCTCATTTTGACCAATCTCATTATAGTATAGGGCTTGGTTGCTAGAAAGAATAGCATGAGAAAGCGAGTTTTCCTTTTCGTGTTTCAAGAGCAACATTTCTGCTTTTTGAAAATATTCTTCGGCTTCAGTGTATTTCCCTTGTGATTGAGCAATCACAGCGTAGTTGTTATACAAAGAAGCCAGGGCGATTGATTCTTCGTTGATTTCTTCCTGGAAGTACCGAATAGTATATTGCATCAAACCTTCGGATAGATTGTATTTGCCTTCTGCATGAACCATAATAGAGATGTTGGCCATAGTTTTGCCGACAGCGTACTTTTCTTCAATACTCATCGTGTCCATGTCGAGTATGACCCGAAAGTCAAATGCTGAATCAAGGGAAATTTGAGAATAGCTATCCTCATTGGTAAACAGAGCGATGGCTTCCATAAAATTATAGGTAGCTATTTCCGGATGGATATAGATCGAGAACTCAGCCGTGCGGTTCAATTCAAATATTTGCTCGTATACTTCAAATTCCAGCGGCTCTTCAGAATCCTCATCATAGTCGGCACCAAGGGTGTAGAGTAGACTTTCTTGGCTATCCCGGTTGGCAAAGAACGACGCTCTGTTGCCTTGAGAAAATATATAGTTATAAAATGAGGTGTCTTTTACTAATTGTTCGGCTCTCAACTTCTCGACCTGACTTTCAGTATCGAAAAGATCACTTGCAGCTTCCAAATGTTCTTTTTTTACGATATCGTCAAGCTTTAGCTTGCCAAGTTTAAATTGGGCTTTGGCGGGTATTACAACAAGTATTAAAAGTAAACAGGGGATTGTCAGGCACTTCATGGTTTCAGTTCTTTTGAATCCTGAAGTTAAATATTTTCAGGGATTCATGAAGCCATGGAATTCAAAAACGCCTTTAGCTATCATAGCGTTAGGCGTCAATTGATTACAGTCGGTCAACTCTTTTTGGTCAACTTACTTTCGTACGAACTTCGACTCAAAACCTGATTCATCATCTTTATTACCTCGTCTATTTCAATGGAAGTGCTATTGATATGTTTTAGCATTTCCGGAAGTTCTTCTTGGTCGAATACGTTTTTGTTGAGTAAAAGACTGGTTAATCCAAGTAGACGAGACAAAGGTCCGCGAAGCTCATGTGAAGTCTGGAATGCATACTCTTCAAGGTTTTGAAGCAGGATCTTCCGTTCATTATCTTGCATGCTCTTCTCGGTGATATCTAATTTATTTAACCAGATCCACGATATGCTGTCATTTTCTATTTGCGAAGTAATATGACTAATAAACCATCTGTCAGTTTCGTGAATTGATTCTTTAAATACCTGTCCGTTCAAATGATGATTGTTGTCGATGTAGGCCTGCAATAAATTTGTTAGAGACTCCTTATGGTCCATGATAAATGACAAAGGTTTTCCGATAAGTGTATCAGGATCACCATGCAAGTATAGTTGGCCAAATACGTGATTACATTCTGCAAGCGTAAGGTTTTCAGACAGGTACTTAATTTGCTCTTCTTTGGATAGAGATGTTTCCATCGGACGGTTTAGTTTGAGGAGAGCAATTCCCTCAAAGCTATTGGTAAAGAGTTTACGGTATTTTTCCTCACTTTCCCTGAGTTTATTTGTTATTTCAAGAAGAGCATTTTGTTTTTTTTGCAAATCTGAAGTTCTTTCGGCCACTAGCCCTTCAAGGTTCATGGTTAATTGATCGAGTTGAACATTATTTTCCACCAGGCGATTATTAGATTTTTCATATATGTAAAGGAGATATCCGATAATAAGGTTGAAAATAGCCCAATAGTAGATGGATGTAAGATAGGTGTAGTTGTTGTCCAGGAATGTTTCTGTAAATGACCTGTCTGAGTCGAAGTGAAGTAAATAGGGTTGCTGGAAAAATATGGAGACCAAACTGAACAGTATGAGACTGGTGAAGGCAATTGGTTCTTTTTTGTATGAAATAAGGATTTGTGTGACAACAGAAAATCCAATAATGCTTAAATCGAAGTGAAAGTAGTAGTCCGATGACGTTCCCTGTACTATGGGATCAAGTAACAGCCAAAAAGCTACCCAGGATAATAGGTAGATCCATCTGCTGGTTAAAAATAGATTACTGCGATTTAAGAAATAACAAATGAGCGAAGCTCCTGCAAACATTAACCTTGTGAACTGATCAAAATTCAATTCTGAGATTGGCTTTAAAAATTCCTGATAATCGAGAAGGTAGGAAATTACAATAATGAACGGCACGACCAGAAATATAGCATTGGCCAATATTACTCTTTCTGTAGTAGTTGAATGACCTTTGTTACTCAACCCAGCTATAAAGAGCGCACCAATCAGTCGGCTATCAGGCAAGATTTTGTCTGGCATTAGAGATGATTTTGACATTTTTAGTCCGCTCAACAATAATTAAATATGTTGAATGAACAGTTATTATAATTGCTCTATCTCAAAAATGCTTGGTATAAAAGTACTAAAAAAGCTTCAGCTGAAATAGAAATAGAGGGGATTTGGCTTTCATATTATGTGATCTTAGCGATTTTTTCGTCATGATCGTAATAATTGTTCTTAATCATTGATCAATTATTACGAAGAGGTCAGTACCGATAACACATCAATAGAAAACGTCATGGATTGAAACTAATATTGTTTAGTAATAGCTGTCCATATGGCTTAGAGCTTTTAGCGAATCTGAGACAACCATAACAATTATATGGATTCTTTGGCTATATTTATTATTCAACTTTGTCTTAGAGCTATCAATTTGGCTTATCTGACCAATTGATATAGTTTAACCAGCCCAATAAGTGTTTTTTTTAAGAAAACTGATGAAATCATACAGTCCAATTCTCGGGTTTTGGTTATCACTTAGCTTGCTTAACGTATTAAGTACTACGGCTACAGGATCAGCTTATCAGCAGCTGGTACCCGGAAATCGGATATCGGTTGATAGCTTAATGCAGCAATTTGAAGAGCATCTCATGTCCCGGGAAAATGAGTTGATTAAGGCCTCCATCAGACAAATCACTAAGGAGTTTTGGGAACTAATAAGGTCGGACTCTGTGAAGTACAGCGATTTTGAAAAAAATATGGAGAATCGCTTATCTGATAAAGGTCAAAATCGATTTAAAAATTATGACGAACATCACAGCAACTTACTGAAAATTCTGTGGGCCGGACGAAGAAATCCGGATCCTGAAAAACTCTTGGAATACATCGATCTCACTAAGGAATTTGAATTGGCATCTACTGACTATATTGAGAATGGAAAGTATTTGAGACGACTAGGACATATTTTTGAAAAGCACCGACCTGTTAAGTATGCGCAACACTTCTATGAGCTGGCGCTAGAGTCTTTTGGCACGGCTGACAGTCAAATCAAAGCCCAAACAAGTAATGATCTGGCTATTCTTTATTATAATGAGTCAAGATTTATTGAAGCTAAATTCTATTTCGAACAGGCGCTGAAAGTTGCTGCTGAAGTCTCCGATCGGAAAACACAGTCGCGTGCTTATTCAAATTTAGGAGTGACGCTGACCAAACTTGGAAAATTCCCCGAAGCGCTTAAATACCATTTAATTTCATTAACCATAAAGGATCAGCTCGGAGATATGGACAGCAAGGCCAAATCGTTGAATAGTATCGCCATATTGTATGCTAAGCAAGGGCTATTTTCTGAGGCCTTAAAATATTTTCAAGAATCTTTAGAAATAAAGGAATCATTGCAAGACAGCGTTGGGATTGCCATTGGATTGAGCAATATCGGAGGTAGTTATTCAGAACTTGGAGATTATGTGAATGCCTTGATCTACCAAAAAAGAGCCTTGGCAATAAAAAAAATAATAAGTGATGAGTATGCTCAAGCATCTACAATGTCTGACCTGGGTGATACCTATGTACGACTGGATAGTGTAGATCTGGGGTTCCTTCATATGAATGAGGCACTTCAAATCAGGCGTAAAGTTGGCAATCCACATGCCATTGCGATGTCATTGCTGAAGTTAGGTAGTTCTAATCTTGACATAGGTGATTTTACTTTGGCAAGGACATATATTAATGAAGCTATTGATGTCTTCTTACAACTAGAAACGCCATTGGAGTTGGCTGAATCATATCTCATCCTTGGGAAAATAGAGTTTGAAGAGGCAAATTTCGATTTGTCAGAAAGATATTTTGATGAGGCCCTTGGAATATCCGACAGACTCAATGCAAGAAGATTGACTTTGGAGATAACGCAAAACCAGTCTCAGTTATACCGAAAACTTGGGGATTTTGAGAAATCCCTGGATGCTCAAATAAAATATCATGCGATAGAGGATTCCATATTTAGTAATAAGAATTCGCTACAAATAGCTCGTCTTGAGACTGATGCAGTATTGAAAGCTAAAGATGTTGAAATAAGTTTGCTGGAGGCTCGAGAAGCAAAGGAGGTAGCTTATCGAGTCCTTTGGGCTTGCCTGGCCATACTTGCGCTTGTATTGTGCCTTGTGGTTTATTTTCTATTGTATAAGAGAATAAAGCAGAGCCACAAATCGACAGAGACTCTGAAAGAGCAAAGTGATGAAATAAAATCCATCAATTCCACGCTCGAAAAGAAAATGAGTGAGAGAAATAAATTACTTCAGGAACAAAACAAAAAACTAAAAAAATACATTTACTTCAATTCCCATATTGTTCGGGCGCCCGTTTCAAGGATATTGGCGCTTATCAATTTGTATAGAGCAGATAAGAGCAACTCAGAGGATATTAATTTTATAAGTAAAAACGTCTACAACTCAGCTAAGGAACTTGATGAAACACTTCGGGAAATAAATAAGACGCTTGAAAAAGAGGGAATGGTTTAGTTGGCAGCAGGAGTAAAAAGAGCACTAATCAAGTAAAGCACCGTCAATCCGATCTCTGATACTAATAATGCATTTCATGAGTGGTTCAAGTTTATCATTGGGGTCTTCATTATCAAATAAATGCTCATACGAAGAACCATCGGTGGTGTATATGATTATGCTGGAATGTCTGGCGCCGTCATACGTCCGTTTTGCCGTAGGAGACTTTAATACAGGTATATCGGATAGGATAACTTTACTTAAATCCCTAACCAGTGATTTCCATTCTTTTTTAGTCAAGTAACGTCTGGTAGTTTGTTCAACAGAGCCTCGGTTTTCGCTTTTTCTAATGATCAAGCTATCTTGAGTAATTACTACATTTTCAAAATATCCTCTGGATAACGATTGGAAACTGATCTTTTCGATGTTGTCCACTTGCGCCGCGAGCGGAGTAGTTAGTGAGATTAAAAAATAAAGTAGGAAATATTTCATGTCAGACTTTAGAGTGATGTGATATCACATGAATCAACAATGATACCATAATTCTGAAAAACAAAAGCCTCCGAATTAAATCCGGAGGCCTTGTTTAATATTAATTCTTATAAAAATTACTTTTTGATAAATCTCGCATTTAATGTTGCCTTTTCCGTGAGCATCGAAATGATGTAGACACCCGGATTTAAAGAAGACACATCAAGCCCTCGATCTGAAAGTTTTACTTCTGTGATCTGTAATCCACTAACAGTCAAAACCCTGACAGCTACCAAATCGGCAGGTGCATTGATAAACAATACATCGGAAGCCGGATTCGGAAATACCCGAGGTTGGCTAACAGGCACAAAACGTTCGACAACAGATGCATTTCTCGCTGTTGATCCATTCAGACAGAAGTTGGTAGCCTGGGAATTTGTAAACGTTCCTCCAGAAGCTAGAAGCGTACTGTTGGCATCCTCTAATGAGTAAGAGCCGTTTCCATAGCTACAGCAAATACCGTCACCGTAAGAATCGTTGATGGTAAAGGTATAGCAGCCGTCTGCCAGACAGCTTGTGTCTATTTTTGTAGCACCTTTATCATTGTTTGCGTCATAAGATCCACCAGACATGACAGTGCCTCCCTGATCATCCGTTATCGCCCAGCTAGTTTCTGCAGGATAATCATCCAGGGTTAAAGTAAGTGTCACATCTGTACAACCACCAGTGGTACCTGAGGATATGTTGAGTTTGTCAATGGCCATATCGCTGGTGTAGCTGGAATTGGTAGTTCCGACAAACCGGAGCTGTACAGAACCACCAGCATAGGCGGTAAGGTCAACATTGGCACTAGACCAAGTATTGCCTTGGTTTCCTGACAAACTCCACAGGGAAGCCCATGCCGCACCATCGGTACTTGCTTGCAAATTCAGGCTACCCATAGTTGCACCATACATGTGGTAGGAGAAAGTAACGGTTGCAGCTGACTGAGCTGACAAATCGATACATGGACTGTTTATGGTGGCTACCTTGTTTGGGAAACCTGTACCATTTCCGGAAGACTCAACATAGAGATAGTTAGAACCTTCGGTTGCAGACGACGGCCCAGTGTTGTTGGATGGTGTGCCGCTGGCATCCACCGTCCAATCGATATCATCGGCTGAGCTTTGTGTCCAAGCACCAAGACCACTTTCAAACCCTTCTGCATAAGGGAAGGCTGAAATTCCTCCAACACAGCCACTTACAGGGTCAAGTGTAGTCGCATTGATGCTTCCATTTGAGGATACGTTTCCTACTGCATCTGATGCGCTCACAGCTAGAGCGTAAGTAGTACTTGCCGATAACCCAGTAAATGAATATGACGTACTCGAGGAGTTTCCGTGAAGACTTCCATTCAAGTAGATATTATATCCGGTAACACCTACATTGTCAGTAGACGCTGTCCATGATAAGTCCAATGAAGTTTCTGTGATGTTGGCTGTAGCCAATCCAGAAGGAGTGGAAGGTGCTTCTGTATCCGGAGTTGAATTTTGAATATTTACCGTATAATCTTCTACTTCACCGTAATCAAATGATTCACAATTCGTTGGTACACCATTATACTTCATAGATACTCTCATTCGAGTATTGCCGACTGTAGCTGTTGCAGGAGCTGTGAATGAACCAGCTACTGGTGTGGTTTGCGATGCAGAAGCTGACCACACCTGTTCACCTGAGTCTCCAAAATCGCCATCCTGGTTATAGTCTACCCATACAGAGTAGCCTTCATTGTAAACAGTTCCTGTCCAAGTTGGAGTAATGGTGATGGTGTTGGCATCACCGATTGTCAAAGTAGTTGATATTGAAGTATGGTCTGAATATCCACCAGAACCAGCCCCGGTGCTGTTGTCAATTGCACCTAACTGTACTCTTCCTATATATTCATCACTGGTATTGTTGCCATTCGAAGCACAATAGTTAAGCTGGACTTCGGTGGTAGTAAACACGACCGAAGAGCTATAAGAAGAACTTGAACTCGTACATACACTTCTTACCTGGGCCTCATATTCAGTCAGTGCGGACAATCCCGAAAGAGAAAGACTGTTGCTGCCTGATGCTGTAGTCGCCCAGGTTGAAGTACCGGTAGCTCTGTGCCTTATCTCATAAGAAGCACCTGCTACAGAATTCCAGTTTAGATCAACCGTAGCCGAGCCAATATTGGATGCTGCCAGACCGGTAGGAGTGGTGGCATTACATGCGATGGCTCCTTCAATAGAGAAATTGATGTTCGAAATATCATAGAAGATATTATCAGCTGCAGCCACCATTACTCTACAAGTAGTAGATACATTGTTAGGTACGGATATGCTAGCCGATCCATCATTGGCCGTATTGGATAGCAAGGTGACTGGGTAAGTAAGTCCTCCATCGGTAGACAACAAAATATTGACATTTGCACAGTTGATTGGAGATGAATTGGTAGAGCCAACATTCCAGGTTACTGTTTCTGTTTGTCCTACATTCCAGGTCACAGCAGTGTTTGGTGCCGACATAGTAAATGGAGTCACGTTCACAACTGTTACTGACATTAAATCGTCATCAGTCTGACCGCCGCCTGCCTTATTGTCTCTTACAGTTAAGGCAAATTCCATACTTCTCGCCACTGAAGGTACGACCTCCCATGTAGGAGTTAAATTACCTGCGACCACATCAGAGATTTGAGGCATATATCTGTCAGGAGAAGTAGTGCCTTCTTTTGATCTAAACATTGGGCCGGTCGTTCTTGTAGACGACGGTGCAGCGTTTGAATTAGGGTTCTCAGGGTCATTTTGTTCCCAAGTGTAGGTGATGGCATCTCCGTCAGGATCTGAACCCTGACCTCTAAGTATAAAGGCGGTTGATTTAGGGATTGAATAGTTTGAGCCGGCATTAGCAGTAGGAGGGTTGTTGGATAAATTTACCACCTGTGCACAGCTTGAGCTTGTACCCGTTTGTATATTGGCAGATATATCTCTGATGTTCACATAGTTAAAATATGCATCACTATTGCTCTGAACATTGGCTGCACAGATACCCGCGTATCCCATAATTGAGCTACCACTACCTGGTTCTACTTCCGTAGATCCACTACCACTTCTACAACTTGAATTGCTTTGTGTATGATAGCCGCCAAACTGGTGGCCAATCTCATGAGCTACATAGTCAATATCAAATGGATCTCCGGTGGGGTCTGATCTACCTGTGTATCCGCTTCCTTTGCTGCCACTTGTACACACACAACCAATACAACCTGCATTTCCACCACCAGTTGTGTTGAAATTGTGCCCAATATCATAGTTGCCATCTCCGATAGCCGCATCAATCACTTGTTGAGTTTTGTTGTTGTATTCGTTGGTCCAGGGGTCAGAGTTGGTACTGCCATAATAGATTATGGCATCATTGTTTGGTACCAATTCCATGGTTATAGCCAGGTCACGTTCATAGACTCCGTTCACACGCGTCATGGTTATGTTCATTTGAGCCAGGATATTAGCCTTCTTCTGTGCGTCGGTACCTGAGCCTGCGAAAATATTGCCATACTCTGCTGTACATGACATAGCTAATCTGTATTTCCTTAGCTTTTTGTCATCGGTTCTTTGTGCACTTCCTTGTCCGTTATTCATCAACGAGGGCAAATTGACTTCCTCGTCGGTCATACACTGAAACTCAGACACTAAATTGTCAATGCTTTGTCTTGCATAAACTTTGTAGCTTTTTAAATCCTCGGTGAAAGGATCAATATAGCTGAGTCCTTCGGTACCTGATAGAATCATTCCATGAAATCCGGCCTGGTCAGACAAACTGAATCGAATGGTTGCACTCGGGTCATCTACTCCTTGTCCTGCATAGGATTTTATGCCAGGATACCTGGCTGCTAAATCAGGATGTAAAGCTGAGGCTTCCACCACACGAAACGCTTCTACACGTCCACTAGCAGTGGGGAAACTAATGATATGGTTTGTTCTGCCACTGGCTGCATCCCTGCTCTGCACCTGTGTCAGGTTTTGTTTTAATGAGGCAATGTCAAGGTCATATACCTCTGACTCCTGCGTAATCACCCTGGAGTTGAGTGTGGCTCCAGTGGGACTACTGGAGGTCCAACTGTTGTTTTTGGTTTGGGCATAGCCGTAACCAAAAACCAGTGGGAGAAATAGCGTTAGTAAAGCTTTTTTCATCTTAATTGGGTTAAATAGTTAAGTAATTAGTTGAATAATGGTGTTGTTGAGTATTAAGAAATGCTTCTGTCCTGATTAAGCTCAAGTCTCCTGTTGTTGAGCTCGCAATAATGACATTGTGAACACGACGAAATGTTTTGAACTTCACCGATAGTAGCTATCAATGCGTCAGAAAAGACGGTTTTATCCTGTGATTTTGTTCCCTGATTGATACCCGAGTCGGGCAGTTAATCACTGGATGAAGTTGAAGTGGGCTATACGACCCATTCTTGGCTACAGTAAATATCGAGCTGGTAGTTCTGCAATAGACCACTGCAGAGTTTTGGGTTGAGTTGCGTAGTCATCTTTTTCTCAATGTTGCTTGGTGACAAATGATCTATTCCATAGAATATTTCATTTTGGTTAGTTAGGTTGGGTAAATACACGGCCGGTTAGGTTGTTTAGCGAATAATATTTGGGTTTACGAAACCCCGAATATATGTTGGATAAATTTATAAACCAAAATCAGTGCGAAATTTAGCATGTCAAAAAAGTATCTGTTAAGGTAAAAATGATATTCATTGGTTTAAGTAGTCTTAAGGAAGTAGCGGTTCGGATGATTGAATAAAAGAATCACGAATTCTTTTATATGTTTCTGTTTTTCAGCTGTTTATATTAATGAAATATATTGGTTAGATTAGTGTCTAGGTATAACATGAATCTCACGACTTTTTAATCTCATTTTGATGAAAATATTTTTTAGATTTTTTTGTATTGTCCTTATCTGTTGCTTCAACAATTCTACTTACGGACAGATAAACAGAAGTCAGGCCGGAAATTATCAAGCGCAAAAAACCTCCTTTCATGAGTACGCTTCCAACTATCAAAATGGATATGTTCAATTGTTGGATGGCACCAGACTAGACGGTCAAATTTCTATTATTGGATATTCATACGATAGGCTATATGGTGTCAATTTTAAGACCGATGCCGGTGAAAAATATAAATTCTCACTAAGAAGCTTGGTAGAGTTTGGGCTATCTGAAAATCTGACAAATGACACACCTGGTGAATTTGAGTGGTATACGGTAGATAAAGTCAAGCTGGGGTCAAATACGGGTGCGCCTTCGAAGCCAAGTAATACAAGAAAAGGAAGTACGGCCTATGGGTATGTGGTGACCAAAGAAGGACAGACCTACCAAGGAAAAATCTCCATTAAGGAGGTGCGGAAAAAAATTATTCAAATTGATGTAAAGACTGGGGACAAACAGAAGTTCAAATTTGAGGCTAGTCAGTTGTCCAATTTTGGAGTGGGAAAAAGGAAAGAAGCACAAACATCAGGTAGCACAACCTTGGTCGTGAACGATAGGGATAATAGCAGTTATGACTCACTTGACCCGGTGCTACTGGCTGGTTTAGATCAAAACACAAATGGTTATGCTATTACCTCATCAGGTGAAAAAATAAAGGGCAAAATTACAATTTCAGAATTTCCGGGTATTTGGTTTGTACGTGATGTGACCTTAACCAGAACCAATGGTGATGTAGAATATTATACTAATAATGGAGCCCTGAAAAGATTGGTTTTCAGCAAAGATGGAAAAATCGTAGAGTATGTAAATTTTGAAAATGAATATGTCAAGGTCCTGGATCGATCGGGTGGGTTGATTCACATTCGTAATCCGCACCCTTCTACGCCTAGTACAGGAGGGGAGCTGGCTAATGCAGTCACAGGAGCTGCATTGGAAAGCGCCGACCAGGAATTGAGATCGGCTGGAGGTAGTGTAACTAAAAACATTCGCCCGAATGAGGATACGGATTGGACATCCGAGGACGTAATTAATTTGTACGCAAAGGAATACCTGATTTTCAATGAACGGACGGGAAAATATGCCATGTATATCCCTGGCAGAAAATACCAGCAGGTGGAAGGTGACCTGATGGGCAGTATGCATTATTTAAAACTGCCAAAAGTAGGTCAGGATGCGCTTAGGAAAATGGAGAAGCCGCTACGTACAATGAATTATCTTAACGAAAAAACCTATTCTAAGTAGCCTATTCTGAGTTATGTCAAGTGGTAGTGAAAAATTCATGAGAGAAGCCATCAAGCTCTCCATTGAGAATGTTACATCTGGACATGGAGGACCGTTTGGTGCCGTAGTGGTAAAGGATGGCAAAATCATCGGACGAGGTAGGAATCAAGTGACTACTGCCAATGATCCAACCGCTCATGCGGAGATTTTGGCCATAAGAAGCGCGTGTAAATACCTCGACAGTTTTCAACTTGACGGTTGCGAAATCTACACCAGCTGCGAGCCCTGTCCCATGTGTCTCGGAGCAATCTATTGGGCAAGACCAGACAAAATATACTACGCTAATTCAAAGGAGGATGCCGCACACATCAATTTTAATGACCAGTTTATCTACGAGGAGATAGAAAAACCGATTAACCAACGCAAGTTGTTCACCCGACAAATGTTGAGAGAGGAGGCCAAAGAAGCTTTTAAAAAATGGGAAGAGAGTCCCGATCGGGTGGATTATTAACATTCCGAGAATGTATGTGTGATTATTCAAGCCTTTTGTCAAATATTAGCCTCTACTTTATGAAAACCTCGAATATGTTTAAAAACAAATGACTTTACTTTATGCCTGAAATCAGGAGCCTAGATTTACCAATAATCAAACCAGCCGCCAATCTATGGATTTAGGAATAGTAGAAATTATTTTAATGACCAGCCTGGTCAATTCCATGTTCTTTTTGATTCTCATCTATGTGAGTCCTAAAAGATACAATCAGGCGAACCGAGCTTTGACCTTTTTCATTTTTCTTACCTCTTTGAATTTCGCGAGTTGGATATTGATTCCCTATTTAGCTTACGATTACGATTGGTTTTGTATCGACCGGTTTCCGGTGGTCTATTTTTTGGGACCATTGATCTATGCTTTTTCGCAGGCCTTGTTCGGGACAAATGGTAAGCAAGTAATTAAGCATAAACATTTGATTGGGGGCTATCTGGATATTTTATTAACCATGATTTTATGGGGATATATTTATTTTTTTGCAATCGACGATAAGTTTGAAATTTTGTTTGATCCTTTGACACTTCATATCTATGAGGGGATCGCTATTTTCTATAATGGTTTTTACCTCTATCGCGCCATCCGGATTGCATTAAATGGCCCCTCCAATCTTTCAAGATTAGTGCATGTTTTTGTAATCATTGTGATCATCTTCTTGCTTTGGATCGGTTTATTTCTGGCAGATGTTTCAGTATATCCGGCGCAATTACCTGATACCGCATTTTACCCACTTTGGCTGTTGATGTTGTATCTGAATCTTTATCTGGGTTATCATTTCATAATGCATCCTATAAAACCGATTGCTTATATGATCGCAGATAAAAAGCCGCCATCGGTTAGAACAACAGATTTGGCCGCCCATCTTGAGAACCTGATGGAAGAAGAAAAACTGTTTAAAAAACCAGATCTCTCACTTGCTGTTATCGCCGGGCAAATGAATGCTTCTACCCATGCCTTAACATTGGTACTGAAGGAGCATTTTAAATGTAGCTATTATGATTTTGTGAACGACTATAGGGTAGCAGATACGATAGAGCGCTTCAAAATGGGGGATGACAGACAGTACACGATCAAGACCATCGCCGAGGAAGCCGGATTCAGGTCAAAAACCACTTTCATAAAGGCCTTCAGAAAGAAGACCGGAATGCTCCCAAAAGAGTTTATTAGTTCAGTTCGCGTACCATAGAGTTCAACTAAGCTCCAGGTGAACTTCTTATACCTCTTTAAGCTAGGCTACTCAGAAGTTGCAGTCATACTTTTACGTACATCAATATTTCTTATGTACGAAACAGCTATGCCTTCCCAGATCTATACTTTTAATCCATTCTGAAAATTGATTTTCCTGCGCTCTGGACATAGCTCGAAATATAGAAGTATGACTGGGTATCAGAGAGGCACGAAATCAATAGATAACTTAAACATTTACGATTATGAAAAGAAGAATAGCACTGGCTATACTAAGCTCCATTATTTTGTTCAACTGTAGTAGCGATGATGATGATGGCTCCGTTGACTTTCCTGTTGAACTGGTAGGCACGTGGAGTTCATCGGCTTTTTCGAGGACTAATTGCACGGCCTCAGGAGATAATGCTGCGTGCGATACCGCTGGCTGTATGACGCTTACTTTTTCATCAAATGGTGGTTATTCGGGGTCCTATCCTGAGGTAGTGCTACAGGGCACCGCTACAGGAGACGCATCAGGTTTAAAGCTTTGTGTTCCGGACAATGGTTGTACGGATGTAAGTTATACATTGGTTTCGGGTACCTTGTCCGCCAATTGGATCGATAGTGAAGATGGGTGTAGTTATACTGTTACTATGACCAAACAATAGATTCACCTATATATTAGCATAGAGACCAGCGGGAGCCGGGTCTCTATGTTTTTTTACTTTGACAACATTGCCAATCGGACTAATTGTGTACCAGGGTTCTATATAGAATCTTTCTTGCATTATTTTTTCTAAGCTCCGACTGAATATCACCAATGAAGCCCATATCCACCTTTTCATCAGCTCTGAGCATGACAATCATTTGATCCTTGTATTGCTCACCCAGATCGGTCTTCTGTCGTTGTACCCACTGACCAATCTGATTGAGAGTGATCATTTGCTTGTCTGCTGAAATTCTTGGTGAATGACCCAGTCGCACATCTTTAGGAAAGCCCACAGTTAGTTCTTTGATGAGAAACTTTTTGTCGACGGAGTTGACCGCCTGGGCATCGGGAACATTGACATTCAATTGTTCATCTTTCACTTTTATCGTGGCTGTCACCATAAAAAAGAACAGCAGCAGGAATACAATGTCCGGCATGGAGGCGGTTGATATCTCTGTGTTAGTCCCGGTTTTTCTCTTGATTTTCATAGTGTACTGATTTGGTCTGGTTCTGCAATGGATATGTTCATAGGTAGGTTCATTTTACCTTTCAGGTATAAGCTATATTCCTTTGGAATGTTACGATTGAGCCTCCTGTATTCTTCAGAGGATAAACCAACCTGCTCGCCATACATCTGGTAGTAGGATTCTTTGATGATGTCGAGGGCTGCAATAAATGATGCATAATGGGCGCCGCGCTGAGTTTTAATGGAAATAATTGCCTTCTTAGGACTTTCAGAAAGAGAAGGATTAGAGGAAGGGTTGAGTACGAACATTTTGACTTCATCATGTAGGCCTGCCAGATCAGACCTCACTTTACCTTCTATGAGATATTCATTTTTAGAATTGATCAGTACCTTAAACAAGTTTCTGTCTTTGATCGGAGTATCAGTTGGAGGTACATCTGGAGGGAGCTGTAGCATGAGTCCTTTATCCTGAAGTAAATTCGTACTCACCAGAAAGAAAATCAGCAATAAAAAGGCGATGTCCGCCATAGACCCGGCTGAGACTTTCGGCTCTACTTTTGTTTTTTTCAATTTCATAGGCTTTTTACAGTATTAATCCGAGAATGCTGAATAGTCACATATTAATGTTTATTTCGGTTGGATCCTTTATTCAGCAAGGAAGGGTTGCCATGATTCTGGGTGACAAGATCACTGGTTCTTTTGGCTTAGAAAGAAACTTCTATCTATTGTATGACTACCTCCAAAATTGGTCTATCAAGAAACAATAGGTGAAGGAATAGGAAATAATTATGGTTTACTTAGAGCAATTCAGTAAATTATGAACAGTAAAAATATCTTTAGCGCATACGCAACTGAGATAATTATCTTTCACCTCCTAAACCAATAAACATGAGTCAAAAACTGCAAGAACTTGAAGACGAACAAGCTATTAAACCTGAAAACCTGTCAGACAAATGGATAGGATCGAGTAAGAGTGAGAGCGACGGACAGACTTGGGACAAGAAAAAGGAAATGGATTTTACCTATTCCAATATCGATAAATTTATCAGGTTAAGTCTGGGTGAAACTGCCCATTTCAGTAATGCCATGTACAACGGGGATTACTCCATGTCGCTTGATGAAGCACAACTAAAAAAATATGAGTTTGTGGCTAAAGAACTTGGGATCAAAAAGGGTAGTAAAGTTCTGGACCTGGGTTGCGGTTGGGGTGGTTGGCTCAAGTATTTAAGGGATGAGATAGGAGCTGAAGGAGTGGGTGTAAACCTGTCCGATGGACAAGTGGCGGCATGTGTGTCCAACGGACTGGATGCACACATCAAAGACGCCCGATTCGTCAAGCCTGAAGACTTTGGTATGTTCGATGCGGTGACTGCTTTTGGCAGTTTTGAGCATGTATCTTCGGTAAAGGACTACCGTGAGGGCCGGCAAGATGCTGTATATGAGGACTATTTCAAACATGTGGCTAACCTTCTTAATCCCGGTGGGCGGTTCTATATGCAAAGCATGACTTTCGAAAAGAACATGATTCCGTTTGACGATATTGATATCAACGCACCAAAAGACTCTGACAGTTATTTTATTGCGTTACTTCGTAAGCACAATCCAGATTCATGGGTTCCTTATGGTCAGGAACACATCGTAAGAACTGCTGAACCATATATGAATAAAGTATTTTATAGCGATGGGCGTCTGGATTACGTTAAAACCAACAGAGAATGGACTAAGCGGTTCTACAAATTCAATCTGAAGAAATACTTATGGTTTGCTTCACTAATCCCCAAATTCTTTATAGACAAAGAATTCCGCCATCAGCTTGCTGTTCTGAGGGTACGACCTAATAGAGTCTGTTTCGAACGAGAAATTATGGGACATGCACG
The DNA here is from genome assembly GCF_039944555.1 of Reichenbachiella sp. Taxonomy (GTDB): domain Bacteria; phylum Bacteroidota; class Bacteroidia; order Cytophagales; family Cyclobacteriaceae; genus Reichenbachiella. The sequence continues at coordinate 115,315 of NZ_JBDUYN010000007.1, forward strand.
GTTGGTTTTTGAAAAAAAGTAAGAGAAATAAGAGCTGACCACATTTAACGGAAGGATACTAGGCCAATAGACCGATATAATCATAGGTCGGTTTTTGGTTTAAGGCAAATTTCAGGTAAAAGTCAGAAAAGTTTTGAGGCCATATTTGTGTGATTGCATAGTTTGGACTGTTATTAATAGCAAAACCAAAACTTGATGTCATGAAAGTAAGCTCTATTCTTTTACCCATATTTATAGTCACTGTCTTTAGCAATTGTTCTAAAGATGACGAACCAAAAACAACACAGGCTAAATGGCGAGGTACCTGGTCCAATGGCTGGCCAAGTTTATTTCATGACGGGGAACCCTATGAGGGTGAGAACTTTGTTGTGTATAGCGACAAATCCAGTCAGGCATGGCGAAAAGAGGTGTCTGAAAAAGCGGAGGAATCGTTGACGGACATAATGACCAGATTCAATCTTGTCAATGAAGATTTTGACTTTGTTCCATTACAAAGTGATGGAAAAATAGATATTCTAACTAACTACGATCAATGGAATAGGGCGGTAGCCTATCGTGATGGTATTATAATAAGATCAAAGGATGGCCCGAATTTCTTTGGGGATCACCAGATGTGGCAGTACGTTTTTCAGCATGAAATTACCCATGTGATCGAATTTTTATTGATAGGTACTCCAAATCGAAGTAACTCAAGCTCGGTGTGGATGAGAGAGGGTTTTGGTAACTATGGTGCAAGAAACCATAGGATTCAGGCCGTAGAAGAACTTGAGGCCTGGCAGGAAAAGATGAAAGATGTACCGGGTGAGGGTAATCCTATAGGTATAGTCGTCTGGTCGGATTTTCCTGAGTCTGTGACCGACGCCAATACCACGACGGAGTATTATGGTTTTTTCGAACTTGGAGTGAGATACTTGCTTGACGAAGAAAATGGAAATGGGACGAACATTGATAACCTGAAAGCATATTTCGAGGACTTGGGAGAAGGTGTATCGTATAGAAATGCATTCAAGAAACACTTCAATCTGGATTCCGATGAATTTAGAGACAACTACTGGACAATAATGACAAATTATTTAACTGAATCTGAATAAATTGAACCTAAAGGTCAAGTAAAAATCAAGATGCTAAAGAAATATTCTCTCTATTTTAAGATAGCTAACTACCTTATTCTTTTGCATGGACTTGGTCATTACCTGGGGCACTTAACTACTTTTGTAAATTATGATCAGGCATCTCCGGAACTGAAATCTTTGTTCGAGTCCATGCAAGGAGCGCAAACAGGAGGTGGCAATGGTATTTGGGATTTATTCTTGATGTTCAGCATGTCATATACGATATTTCAAGTTATGCTGTCGGTGTTGAACCTGGTGTTAATTTATTCAGACGCGATCCAACTGGCGATTATGAAACGAATTGTATTCGTCAATTTACTGCTTTGGATATTTTCATTCAGTACTTTTCTTTTGACCTCTGCTATTGCTATTACTCTATACAGCAATGCCGTTTTTGTACTATTTTATTTCTTTGCTTATTTATTGATAAGTAGAGAAGGTGGCGGTCGAAAACAACATCAGTAACTTCCGATATTAACGCACAAAGTCTTCAATTTTTTCAATCAAACCTGCATTTCTCAAACTCGGTAAATGACGAGCCTCATTGGGTATAATCTCTAAATCATACTTCACTTCGAACTGTTTGAATAGGCCTTCTACGCGATGTGCCGCCGCTAGCCCGTGTTCGTCATCACCGCCGACAATCATTTTTACAGGCATAATGTTAAAACTCCTCAAATCTTCGTCATCCCATCGTTCCAGGGCATAACTAGAAATAATAGTCAGACTTTGGAAATACTGCTTTGACATCAATGCAAAAGTAGCTGCTGGCCGAGCACCTGATTCAAACCCCACCATGTGAAATTTGCCGCCTTCGATCTCATAATTTCTTTTAACAGTTTTGAGTAAGTCATTCAAAGCGTGATGTGAAGGATGATTGATCCAGCCATTTTTTGGGGCTACCGGAACAACTATAATCCAGTCCTTTTTTCCAGCTGTTGTGCCCCAAAACTCTGATAAAGCCCAATCTGCCGAAGTCATCCCTTGACTTCCGGGAGGATAGGCCAGCATGGCAGGGTAGGTTTTGGACTTGTTGTAGTTTTCGGGGAGAATGATATGATATTTGATCTCAATACCGTTGTGAACTATTCTGTCATACTCGTATGTTTGTGGCAACTCAATAAAGTCATTTTCTCTAAGTAATTCAATATCCTTATCGGTTCGAAGTAAGTCATAATCCAGAAATCCACTTTGTTGAGCCAGTTTAAGAGCTTCTGAGGCATTGTCTAAGTCATTGGTCAATGAATAGGCACATGCCAAATTGTAATAGGCACTGGCTCTCATCTGATGTGAAAGCTCAACGGCTTTTTGATTGGCGTCAATGGCATTCTTGTAATCCTGCTTGCCATGATATGCGCTCGCTAAATAGAACCAACTTTCTCCATTTTTGGGATTTTTGTTAGTATAGTCAATCAAAAAAGTCAATGCCTGATCCCATTTGCCGGAGCTAATTAACCTTATCGCTTTCTCACGATCCTGTTTGTTGAATCTTTCTGTCTCATACTCAGTATTGTTGGAATTGGAAGTTTCTCCTGAGATTGAAGAACTGCACCCAATGATGACATGAAGGCCTATTAAAAGACCCAAGATCGTGGTTATCAATTTTTTCATGGCTTTGCTATTCGTTTGGCACGAAAGTATGCTGGCATCCTGTACAAATGAAGAAGATTGTGACGAGCAGTGGGATATATGACGAACTGTGAGGTGTCGACCGGAAAGAGTAATTTATTAGCTCATGCCTTATTCTTGCTTTTAATCGAAGTATACTTTGGTATTCTATGTATTAGTATTTATCTATGCATATAAAATTATCAAATAAATAATCATATGATTTCAAAAAACTTAACTGCTGCCTCTACTAAACCCATCATACTCGGTATTTTAAAACAAGGAAATAGCTATGGTTATTTGATCATTAAGAAGATCAAAGAGATATCTGGCGGTCAAATGAAATACTCTGATGGCATGCTTTATCCAGTTCTTCATCGACTCGAAAAGGAGGGACTCATTCAGTCCAAATGGACTATGGAAAATGAAACGAGGCCTAGGAAATACTATGAAATTACGAAGTTAGGCAAGGAGGCTTTGGTGTCAGAACAGAAACAATGGTCCCAGGTGAATGCCGTACTCAATGAAATTTGGAATGCAAAGCCAACAGTAAAATAACTAGACCATGTTTAACCTGGAGGATTCGATCGATCAATGGCTAAGGAATTTTTATGGGCACAGAGCCTTTGATCATGGCTCCATTCGCGAAATGGAGCTTCACCTGAGAGATCACATAGAAGATTTAATGGCTGAAGGCCATGATGAAAAAGAGGCATTCCAATTAGCGGTAGCAGATTTCGGCGAGATACCAAAGATGGCAAAAGAGGAATTTTGGAATCAGCGAAGGAAAACAACAATCAAAACACTCATATACACAGCAATGATCAAAAACTTTTACTTCACCACAATCAGAAACCTGTTAAAGCATAAGAGCTATTTTCTGATCAATATTTTAGGGCTCGCCGTAGGAATGGCAAGCTTTACATTCATATCTCTTTATATTTTTAATGAGCTGAGTTATGATAGATTTCATGCTAATCATGAAAATATCTATGGAGTTAGAACGGAGTCTGTTATCCGAGGTCAGCTTCGTAATGGAGCTACAGTAGCTGCTCCAATGGCCAGATCCATGATGGATAACTACCCGGAAGTAGTAAGAACTACACGAGTACTTCGAAGTGGTGCTCTATTGGTAGACAACGGAAATGAAAAGATCAATGAGAGCCAAATTCTCTTCGCAGATTCTGGATTCTTTAGCGTATTTGATTTTAGGCTATTGAAAGGTAATCCTAGAACTGCATTGCAACATCCCAAATCGATTATTTTGACAGAGGATTACGTTAGGAAGTATTTTGGAGACCAGGACCCAATGGGTCAAAAAATTGTCATTGAAGATACGGTGTTCTATAGCGTAACAGGAGTTTTGGAGAATGTTCCTCCGAATTCGCACATCCAATTTAGTATGTTGGGATCATTAAATACAAAACCAATCAACAATACCAATCATTGGATTGGTACCGATTTATACACATATGCAGTTTTAAAAGAAAAGACCAAAACAGACGAGTTGGAAGGGAAAATGAAGCAGATCTTCTATGACCATATTGCACCGGAAATAGAATATTATACGGGAATGACTATTGATGATTGGGAAAAAGCGGGTAATTCAGTCGGTTTTAATCTCATGCCTATCAAAGATATCCACCTTTACTCCATTGCTACCGGAGAACTAGAGCCTACTGGTAATATTACTTACATCCATGCCTATGCTTTGATTGGCGTAATTATTCTATTCATTGCGATATTCAATTTTATTAATCTCGCAACCGCTCATTCAGCAACCAGAGCCAAGGAAGTTGGTATTAGAAAAGTGGTCGGATCAACTAAGCGAAACCTAATATTTCAATTCATATTAGAATCGGTGGTCCTTTCACTAATGGCTTGCGCACTTGCTTTCGTAATAACCATCGCCTCCATGCCGTCATTTATAGGCCTAATTGGAAATGACCTAGCCTTCGATATCACATCGAATTATATCGCCTGGTTGGCCATGGCAGGTCTCGCTATTGTGGTGGGCATTCTGGCAGGAAGCTATCCTTCCTTTGTGCTTTCCAGGTTTCAGCCGGTAGAGGTACTAAAGGGTAATTTCAGTTCTCCAGGGAGGTCTGGTTGGTTGCGAAATTTGCTGGTAACACTACAGTTTTCTGCTTCTATCGTCATTATTGCAGGTACGATTGTAGTCTACAGTCAAATTGATTATATGCTAGTCAAAAATCTCGGATTTGATAAAGAGCAAATCCTGGTGATAGAGAGACCGGATTGGTTAAATAATAACCTGGAAGTATTTAAAAATGAGCTATTGAAAAATCCCAACATCAGTTCCGTCGCTAACTCAGAAACTATCCCCGGGAAAATTTATGGTACTCGATCTTATCGGAAGAATAATAACAATGAAGTCTATCTCTTTAAAAATAACCAAGTCTCTTATGAACACAAGGAATTGTTGGGTTTTGAAATTTCAGCCGGACGCTTTTTCTCAAAAGAGTTTGCTTCCGATTCCAACGCAGTTGTGCTCAATGAATCTGCAGCAAAGTCATTAGGTATCGATGAGCCCTTGGGTGCTCATCTGATTACACCATGGAAAAAGGGGCAGCTGCTGACGATTATCGGAATAGTCAAAGACTATAATATTGAGTCACTTCACAATAGTGTTGCTCCAGTCTTGTTAGAGTTGGCACCCAACAACAATGGTGGCTACGTAAGTGTGAAAATGCAGAACAGCAAGAATATTCGCGAAACCGTCACATTTGTTGAAAATGCCTGGTTGAGACATTCGAACGATAAGCCCTTTGATTATTTCTTTTTCGACGAAGACTATCAAAATCTGTACAAATCGGAATCAACAACCGGGCAGATGTTCGTTTTGTTTGCCACACTTTCCATCTTCATTGCTTGTCTGGGTCTCATTGGTTTGGTGACGTATACGGCCTCAATTCGTAGAAAAGAAATCGGTATTCGCAAAATTCTTGGCGCAGGCACCAGTACGTTGGTTAGGCTGTTATCTACCCAAATTGCAAGACTGATCATCTTTGCAACCATTGTCTCATGGCCACTGGTATATTTCGTAACAGATTATTGGTTGCGAAATTTTGCAGATCGGACTACAGTAGGCCTTTGGGTTTATTTATCCTCCACATTGGCTATTGTAGCCATAGTAGGTGTGGCCGTAAGTTTTCAAACAATCAAGACAACTATGAGCAATCCGATGGAATCCCTCAGGCAAGATTAACCGGTGAGACAGAAGAGTTATATCAAAGCAGAGTGGGAACTATCTTAAAGTTACCACTCTGCTTTTTTATGTGTTTTATATAAGATTTTTATTTGTGAAATAAATAGAATTTTGCTAAGCAAACTTTTCAAAGAACTAACAAATGAGAAGGTTCATTACGATTTGATCAAATCTCTGATTGTTTTTTTAGACCTTAAAACCGCAAAAAAGCACTGTTCCCTTTATAATACCTGTCTCCAATATATTTAACTTATTGAAAGGAGTAGAGGTGCTATTCAGTCAATTGATGGTGATTTAGTGCGCCAATGAAGTGTTGAAATAATGGTTTTACTGTCATTTATTTTGTTATATTTATAGTATAATTTTATTATTTCCAACCAAACCTACCGAACTATGCCATTTCTAGAAAGCGCTCGTCTGCGCTTACCTATTCTATTATTCGTTTTTCTACTTACGGGCGCCTTTTTTTATAAGGCAGATTCAAATGAAATTTTGTGGTTTACTAATAGCGACACAACGAATAATTTACAGATAGACATCAATGGAATTGCCCCTCCGAACACAAACCCAAGAGCACAGCCTGATTTTGATATTTTTGCTTGGAACAGCTTTATTGCCCTAAGCTGGCCTGCTATTATTCCAGATACTACAAATGGATTTCTTCGTGGAATTCCTGATGTGAACAAAACTTTTGCCGCATCCAAGCCTGGTGACCTATTAGTGTGGGAAACCTTCAAAGAAAAGAGAGAAATTTTTAATCAAACTAATGGAAACAATGTGCCTGCATTATTTCCATGGAACTTCCGCACCGAATATGGCCCTCTTAGACCTGCTAATACGGATACGTTGCCGAATATGAAACACAGTTCCTTATCAGGAGTTACAAGGGTTTTGGCCCAGGCCCGGAAACAAATGACACCCTTTAATACCTTCGATGAAACGGCAGAAGTGGGTTCTGAGGTCTTGGAGACCAAATATCCGAATGGAAATGCCAACCCCATATTACATAGACCAGTTGGGCCAAGGGTATGGAAGGGAGTTCCTTCTGATTCTGTTCCCGTTTTGTACGAAGTAAAGTTGAATTATGACTACTACAACTATATAAACGCCAATAAGCTTTATACTGATAACACCGATTCAATAAGTATGGATGCTGACTCTGCTAAACTAAGATTGCCCTATCGTACTTCATCTAAATTTGGTCCTAAAGGTCAAACAGCCGGTACTAACTATGCCATCAAAACTGGTTATGATGCTGACTCCACAGCTACTGAATATAAAAGAATCAATACTTCTGGTGACTCTGTTCCTCCATTGATTGGGTCGATGCAATTCAAAGCCGCATGGGTCAAACTCGATCCTGCAGTAGATGACACCACTAAATATCATACGAGCAGGGCCATTTATTATGAAACCGATCCAGCAACTAAACTTCCTGTAGCTTATGAAGATTTGTTTGGTTTAATTGGCTTGCATATCATTCAGAGAGTTCATTTGACGAATAGCGAACAGGATGCTAATCCCATCGGCGGCACGTTCATCTTCGCAACCTGGGAGCATACTTCTTTGCGACTGCCTTCCACCAAATACACGTATTCTAATTATTATAATCCTGAAGTGGACCCTGGAGCAGAGACCATTCCCGGAGGTTACAAATATCCGCAGGGTTTTTATCCTCCTATCGACATTAGCGATACGGCTACTAATGGAGTATATCGCGTAGTACCTAAGTTTCCTATTCTGAGCAATCCAACCGATCCTCTGGCTCCGGCAACCGCTGAAGTCAATAAAATGGTGCATAATCTGCTGCCGGCCAACTCTGTCTGGAGAAATTATCAACTGGTAGGCACACAATTCATGGCCATTGATGTAAACAGCTCAAGCCTGCTAGAGGCTGCAGGTAAAAAGCCTAGATACCGAATTAGCGAGAATGATCCTCAAGGAATTGGTTTACCTGTTTATCTGGCCAATGTTGTAATTGAAACCAATGAAGGTCTTCAGCATTTCCAAGGGCAACCTCCTGGCACTCAGCCAATAGCCAATTATGAGGGTTTTGGTATTGGAGTTAACAATACGATCGACTTTTTGAGAAATAACCCCAACACGGCACTCAACAGACAGGCTTATAATATGGGCGGTTGTATGGGGTGTCACGGTGTAGCTCAAAGCAAGGGATACTCGTTCAGCTTTGTTCTCCTTGGCGGAAGGGATGGTGCCCTGACAGATACAGAAACCAATTTTGAAATCCCTCCTCTGAAAGAAGTGGGGAAATAGAATTGCGACCTAGATCCAGTTATAGCCTTATTGAAACTCCTTATTTAAAAAAAACCTGACCGATGAGTAAGAAAAAAAATAAAAATACAGAATCAAATTCTAGAAGAGATTTCTTAAAAAATGCAGCCCTTGGAGCAGGAGCTGCTGTTGGAATGGGTGCTACTAGCGCTGCTTGTTCTGTCACCAAACCTATTCTTGATGTTCTCCCCGAACTTGACTCATCACTGGTCGAGAGCGAAAACTTTGATGCTGTAGTCGTAGGTGCGGGAGTGTCTGGTGCTTATGCTGCGTTGCGTTTAGCACTGGTTGATAGTTCGGCTACACCTGTAAGTTATTCGGAGAGAAGTAGCAGTACTCCGAAAGTAAAGGCCCAGCCTCCTAGAGCCAGTTCTCCTATAGCTAATTTTTTACAGCTTAAAGGCAAAACGAAGTTGGATGTAAAATTATTCGAGTATTCGGGGCGGGTAGGAGGAAGATTGCTGTCTACACCTATAGAAGGTGTTGATGCTGAGGACAGTGGGCCATTGCGATTTGCCGAATTTGGAGGTTTTCGTTTTGATCGACAAATGAAAATCGTATGGGAAACAGCAGAGGCACTGGGACTGTCCGATGAACCTTTTTATTATCAGGAATTAAATATTGAAGAAAACAATATTGTCAATGTAAGAGGAGACCTATACACCAATGGTAACCCCAAGTCTAGCGAGGCCTGGAAATCCTACCCAAACATAAGTCAAACAGAAAAGAATATTCTTAATGCAGGTTTCGACTTGGGTAATTACATAACCGACTTGGCTTTTTCGGATACACTACCAAGCGCAAATTCTAATACAAACCTGGCCAATTACCGCAATGTGGCGAGTATAGTAGAAATACCCGCATCAGCCAGTAGACCGTATCCTTCGGTTCGAATAACATTTAAATCGAATTTTAATCCAAATGAAAAAAGCCCAACTGTGGTCACCATTCCTGGCAATGCAAATGGATGGTCGTTTTCCTATGTACTGTATCATTTTGCATTCAACTCCGGAGATTGGGATAGGGTAAAACAAATAGCTGATCAATATGAACAGGCCAAGAAAAAAACCAAAATTACCGGAAGGCCTTTCTTTGATTGGTCTTGGTGGGCACTAAAGCGTAATTACCTCACACAAGAAGCTGTGGCTTTTCTGGAGGATGATAGTGGCTATAATGAAGAAGGTAATGCCGGTACAGTAGAAACCAATATTGATGAGAACTATTATTTTTCGGTAAAATCAGATGGGACAGATCTAGGAGGACTTACCTATAACAATACTAGCAGTTATTCAGAACAAACAGCCTGGAGACATATAAAAGAAGGTTATTCAGCAATTCCTCAACAATTGTTTAATCAGTTTAGGAAACTAGATGAAAAGGGAATCAACAAAAACAGCTCTGTTGATGTCGTTAAGAAACAACTGATTGCATTTACGAAAACTGATTCAGCAACTGGCGATTTTCCTCAATATCAATGTTTGTTTTATGCTCGTCAGCAAGGTCCGAAGTTATCCATCTCAGGTGCAGCGGCTTTGAACATGTATCAAGAAAATTTAATAAAAGCCAATGCTTCTCAACCTGGATCTAAGGAAAGAGATGAGTCTATGGCTGTCTTGAAGCAATTCAAGCTTGTAACTTGTAATTTTTTGGTTCTCGCATTGCCAAGAAGGTCACTCGAATTGATCAATCAAAATAATTTCTTTTTCGGAAGCCAAGGGGTGCAAAGTCTATTGCGGAATTCGGTACATGATATCCTGGCTATGAGAATGTTTGTCGCCTATCCCAAGCCCTGGTGGTTGGAAAACAGTCCGAATAATCCATATAACAATCTACCTGATAAAAATAGCCCGCTCAAACAGTCCGAATTCTATCCAGTAGGAAGAACGAGAACTGATTTGGGATTAAGACAATTGTACTATTGGTGTTATAATAGGGCGGTGCCGCCATCATCAACACTCATACCCAAAGGAGGGAATTATGTGGACATGGAAAAACCTGCGGTTATGCTTGCCAGCTATACAAGCGGAGACGCAACGCGGTATTGGAGAGCGCTTCAGGATGGCCAACCTTATGATCATCTCTCAGGGTCCCAAACACAACAAGCGCACTTGTTCAATAAGGCCTCAGGGAAACCCACTGAAAATTTGAATATTCGCAACCCACAAGCTGGCGGACCCAGACACGGCAGCTTGACGATGGGTGTAGAAGCCCATAAACAAATAGTAATGCTTCACGACAGGATGGCTGATTACGACAGTCTCCCTCTTCCATATTATGTCCACTTTGAAGATTGGAGTAAGGACCCCTGGGGAGCCGGATGGCACAGTTGGAGATCAGGTTTTGCAAAGAGCGAGCAAATACCCAGAATTCGAAAACCACTTGATAATGAAAATGTCTTCATTATTGGTGAATGCTATTCGAATGTACAAGGATGGGTACAAGGAGCATTAAATGCTGCAGAAGCCATGCTACAGTGCAATTTCGGTTTGCCATGGGCATCGTGGCTGTCTGTCAATGGCATCTGGCTAGGTCAAGGTACAGATTGGGTTTCTGCCTCTACTCAGGATCCTGATCCCAATCCTTGTCTCAACGAAGATGAGCAATTTGCTCCAGACAAAAAACCAGTCGATGAATAGCTAAATAATGATATGTAATAATTAAAAAAAATCAATCTATCGTGAAAAAGAAAACCAACACAAAATATAAACCGATCAAAGAGGCACAAGTGGAAAGTCGCAGAGGCTTTTTTAAAGATGCCGCTCTTGGTGCCGGAGGCATCGCATTGGCGACCGGAATTATTCCGTCTTGTGATGGAGCTAATGTCTCTCCTTCAGACAATAAGGCAGAAAAAGGCTTGATAAAAAACGGAACACCTCCTGATCAATCAGATGCCAATAATTGGTTTACACCAAAAGAGTTTAACCTAACGAATAAAATAGGATTGAGGGGCACAGGGCTTAAAAGTATTGTTGGTAACAGAAGTTTTGATAACCTACATTTTCTTGATGTAGACCGGAATTCAACCGGGGCAAGTACTGGACAGAGCGCGAACCTGTTTGCTTACAACGGCACGGTTCCTGGCCCAACTTTTAGGCTGAGAGGAAGCCAAAACCTGACCATTTTATTTAGCAATTCCTTGAGCGGAAACAACGGATATTTAGCTGTTCTCCAAGGTTCAAGAAAGGTGATGGGTGACACGAGAATCCCCTCTGACACAAAAGATTGGCAAATCAATAGTCATTTGTATGGCCCTCATCAACAGCATACAACCAATTTACACACCCATGGCCTTCATGTTTCTCCAGGGATAGATCACCAATCTCAGGAGGCCACCCAATATAGCATCCACTCGGACAATGTGTTGCTCAGAGTGATTCCCTATCAAGACTATGTCAATAGAGTTTTGGAGGGAAATGGTCCAGTTCTATTGGACAATGAACAAATAGCCACAGCACTCTACAATTTTAAACTTCCACGACCCAACGGTACCCCTCATTACCCCGGAACACATTGGTATCATCCACATCCTCATGGGGCAACTTATGATCAGGTTGCCAGTGGTATGGCTGGATTTCTTATTGTAGAAGGCCCTGTAGATGACTATTTAAAAAATCTTTATAGCAACAACGATTACAAAGAACTTCCTTTATTGATCCAGAGGATTTTTGAAGGGGTTCCTGTGGATGGCGAAACCTCAACCAAAATTAAGAAGGGTGGTCAAGCTAAAAAGACTGTTGTAAAACCAACTGTCAACGGTCAGTCGCTTACCGTAAATGGGGTGCAAATACCTCAGCAGCAAGTTTTTGCTAATCAGGTTATCCGATTGAGAGTGCTTAATGGAAGTGTCGATGGTCAGGGCTATGTTCGATTTATGATCGTGAAAGGAGATCCGAAGAGTGGCCCTACACAAATCAATCCATTGAATAATCTATACAATGATGCTTCCAGATGCAATAAAAATGGAAGCTCCAACCCGCCAAAAAATGCAAGTTCTGCTGCTAAAAGGTGGTTTACAGATGAAGTTTCAGACAACAGGATTTGTCTAAACAACATTGCGTATGATGGAATCAATCTCTTTGCTGAAAACGGTGATTATCGGAACATGCCGGTTGAATGGATCACCATAGGAGTAGCTAATAGGGCTGATTTTCTCGTGGCTGTACCCGAAGATGCAATTGCTGGAGATACGTATACCATTTGGGTCCAGGACATGGTGGAAGCAGTTGATAAAAACAAAGTTGGAACATCAGCTTCCAATTTGAAAATTGCACAATTCAATGTAGTAGAAAGAGAAGCAGGGAGTCTTCCGGTTCCCATGAAAAATTCTGACGGTTCTTTGATGTTAGATTGGGTATACAACGGTACTAAGCTCGTCGCAGAAGAAATGCTCATGCCCATAGGTGTTGATGAAATCACAATATCAGATAATAATGAGACCACTTCTGCATATTTGCCCTCTAATGCTACAACTTTAGATGGAAAACCTATATCCCTCAGCGCATCTGGTAATTCCGGAAAAATAAGAGCCAGAAGAGTAATGTACTCTGGTTTTGGCCACTTTTCAGTCAATAATTCGGTAGTTGGAGTCACAGAAAATATAGTAACTCCAGATGGACAAAAAGCTACTGGAGGTGCCGCAAGTAATTTGTATAACGCCATGCTTATAGATGGTAAAAAATACGGGTCCGACACCGCTCATGATCATGGATGGGATACTGCTCAACATAAAATGCTGGTGAATTCGGCGGAAGAATGGTCAGTTTATAACTATTCAATGACTTCTTATTTGAAAAAGGGTGGAATCGCCAGTGATCCAAATGATTATATATATGGAGTACCTGCTTTTAAGAACCCAGGAGGTACAGGATCAACCTTAAAAACTACTGCGGTACACCATCCATTTCATATGCACCAAAATCCGTTTTATGTAAGGAGTATTCAGGATTATGAAGGCAACGAATTACTTCCACTGGACGATGATGGAAACCCAATTCCCCGATGGCAGGATACAGTTTATGTACCTCACAATGGAGGAAGAGTAATCTTTAGAAGTAGATTTTGGGACTATACAGGAAAGTATGTTAACCATTGTCATCTGCTTCAACATGAGGACTGGGGAATGATGCAGGCCGTAGAAGTGGTCGATGGAAACAATAACTTACCGAACTACATTCCCCTGCCAGCCGAAGAAGCAAGTGCCCAGAACGTTTTCCCACCATTGAGTCTTAAACAAATTTTTACGTTGGACGTGGGGAAAGCCAAAAAAGTACTTACTGAAGAAACATTGAAAATGCTCTGTTATGATCCCGGTACAACCACATTTTTTGATCAAAACAACTTAACCAACCTCAATGTCGGCACTCAACCAGGAGACTTATTGATTCCAATTCCTACAGACGATAGTCCCTATCCTCAGTGGAACAATGATATTATGGATGGCCAAATTGCCCTATTAGACAAGGGAATAACCATGTGCTAAATTATTTGTAATGTCTATTAATGAATTAATCAAACTAAAATTAAAAACCATATTTTAATATGAATTTTGTAGTCAATAAATACTTTGCTCTGTTCCTTTGTTTAGTCTATCTAATTTCTTGCTCTGATGATGAGCCTGATCCTGTAGTAGATACATCAACTTTCGAAGGTACAATTAGTATTAACCCGAACAATTTCCCTAATGGTGGTGGGTTGGCGCTTACCGTTGGTGATACCGGAAGAGTGGCCCAACTTGATGATGAGGCAAACTTTAATTGGGACCTTTTGATAATTACTTATAAAACTGCCAATGGTGGACGACCTGGAATTCTATTGAAGGGAAACACAGATGCAACTGAAGCTGTAAAAGCCGTAGACGTATCGGAATTGAGCGAGGAGATAGGTACCGGACAAGCGGGGTTCAATAATTTCATAACCGTTTCTGACGGAATGACGGCCGCACTTAGTTCAGATGGTGTTTTTAACTTCGACCCGGCGATTGATGTAGATACCAACGGAAAGCCTGATGAGGCGGCACTTTTGGCGGCCTATGCCAATTTGGTAATCGGGGACAAGACGGTTAATTTGGATGAAGCCGACCAACCTGTATTTTTGATTCAGGTTGTTACCGGAGAATATTTCAAATTTCAACTGGTAACCAGAGAGGGTGGAGGTAATACCACTTTACGTTGGAGTCGCATAGTTTTGTAGATATTGAATGAATCCTTCACGCTATAGCTGTCTTCTGATTGTTTGCCTTATTCAAATCAATGTTTCTAAAAGTCAGCAAAGAGTTGATTCCTTGGCAAGTACAGTAGTGTTGGATACTGTAGTTGTACAGTTTGCAGGCTTGGATTCAATCGGCCTCATTTCACCAGCTAATCTGGAAGATGATCACTTCATTGACGTGTTTGCCAGGGGTAAGGGCACATTCAAAGTGCACGAGCAAAATTATCCATTGGTAGTTCGTGGTTTAGTAGGATCCAGGGTGCGGATAGAACGGAATGGACAGCTAATGACTGGCTTTGATCAGACTGGCTACCTCGCTGATGATTTAAATCCCAGGAATCTACATTCGGTCAGATTGTTGCACGGTGCCAGAAGCGTCATTTATGGTACAGGTAGTATTGGTGGAGTCTTGCTTGTTGAAGACGGTGCAGTCCTGTTTGAAAAACAAAGAGCCCTGTCCCTGGGGTATTTCAGTAATAACAGGCAGCAAACGTATGCAGTAAACCTGGGAGATGTGATTGGGAAATCAGGGCTTAATTTTTCAGGTTTATTCAAGCGAGCAAATAATTTTCAGTATGCAGATGGAGCTGAGGCTGAGCATTCGGCTTTTAGTGCTGGCAGCTTGTCCTTAGGATATGCTCTCAAGACGTCTAAATTGCACTTGGAATGGCGTGGTAATTGGCACAAGGGTGATTGGGAAAGACCCAGGGGGTTTCAAAACAACCCGCTGGAACTGCGTGATTTGCGTACGCGATATAGGATCGGTTCAGACTTAAAATTGAAATGGCATTTTTCAAAAGAGTTGGTTTTTGAAAACCGCTTATGGTACGGTCAGTACGACATTCAACAAAATCGAACCAATTTCGCTTCTGATTTTAATACTGTCAATTCATTCGAAAACAGAAACTATACACAGCGCAGTTACGGTGTTAGATCTGTCCTTAGTGGTTCGATTACTCAGTGGAACTTCGAAGTTGGATTTGATTACTACAGATTACTTTTCGAGGAAAAACGTTTGGAGGAAGATTTGCAATCCACTTTGACTCAGGAAGAAAAGGTATCCAGATCGGATGCTGCCGGTGGTTTGTTTGGCTTGATCGAGCATGGTTTGGATAAGCATTTATTGTTATTTTCAGTTAGAGGAGATCTTGCAAAACTGGGCTCTGAGGATCAAGTCAATACTTTTTCGAAATTTACTTTAGGGGCAATGTATCAGTACTCTTTTCGAACGATACTCAATAGTTCTATTAGCCTTAGTCGGCATTTCCGATATCCTGAGACCATCGAATCAACAGGTGTTTTTACCGGTGGGCGAGGTGTGTTCTATGGCAATGCTGATATAAACCCTGAGACTAGCTACAATCTGGAGTGGGATTTTTACGGACGGAGAAAAGCCTTTAGCTATGAGGTAGGTTTATGGGTTTCGTTCATCAACAATCGAATTACGGAAACTTTAGTTAATTCTGGTTCATATACTTATACTAACCTAAGTGAGTCAAGAATTGAAGGAATAGATTGCCAACTCACCTATTCGGTTTCGGATCTGACAAAGGAAGATAATCTGGCCATTGAGTTGTCCGGATCTGTGATTAGAGGATCAGTCGTCGATGGTTTTTTGGAAAATGGAGAGCCTCTGATTGGTATTCCACCAGCCAGAGCCAACTTACGGTTGATTTATAAGAAAAATATCAAAGTGCTTGGTGCGTTGTCATTTTCAATTGGCGCAAGCCAGGTAGGAAATTTTAATCGCTTACCAAAAGAAGTAGTAAGGAGCATTTGGGGAGTGAACGAGGCCGAGCATTACTTTCTTTTGGATTTAGGGCTCTCCCTGAGACATCAAAGCGAGTCCAGTGCGGTGGTAATCGGTACCAAAACCACAAATTTGTTGGATAAAGCGTACTTTCCGTTTGGGACACACATCATGGGGAAAGGAAGAGATTTAAGAGTATTCTTGAGCATTGATTTTTGAGGAAATCCTAATTCACTGACCTTGAATGATCCTCGGTTAGCAAAAAAAAACTGTAGTTGCGATTAAACGCATGAGTCTTCCATTAAATAGTCAAGCTCAATTTCAACCGAACTTTACAAAATAATCATTGATCAGACAGTCCGGTTCGTGCGATAAATAAGTGAAAGAGATTACAGGAAACGACAGTCCTTCATTAGGTCTTCATTTGTGAAACAAATAAAGTTTCCCTACATTTAGTCTTCAAATAAGAAACAAATATGAAGGGAACTAACTTGGGCGAATTTCAGGAAATCGTATTGCTATCAATTCTGATATTGGATGATGAAGCTTATGGACTCAAAATACAGCAAGAGCTAAGCGAAAGACTAAAGCGAGTATTGAGCCGTGGGGCTCTGCATGCAGCCCTAAGTCGATTGGAAGAAAAGGGTTTTATTGATTCTCATATAGGTGGAGCAACCACAGAGAGAGGAGGGCGCCGTAAGCGCTTTTACACACTTACCAACAGCGGTAAAGCTGCTTTGAGGCAGGCCAAAGAGTTGCGAGAAGAAATGTGGAGTCAGGTACCCAAATTGAGCCTTTCATGAGTCAGTCGAAGATACCTTCCAAATTTGAGCGCTTTTTTGAATGGTTCTGCAAGCCTGAACTTTTCGAGGAATTGCAAGGCGATTTGGAAGAAGCCTTTGAAGTAAACAAGTTAGAATCTGGCGTAGCAAAGGCAAAAAATATTTACCGAATGGAGGTGATCAAAATGATAAGGCCCTCAGTCATTCGGTTCGGTCAATTTCACTCAAAATTTAATCACTTAATTATGTTTAAAAACTACTACAAGACTTCCATCAGGAGTTTGATGAAGAATCCATTGAGTTCATGTATCAATGTGTTTGGACTTTCTGTTGCTATTGGCGTTTGCTTGCTCGTTTATGGTTTTATTGAACAAGACATTAATATAGACCGCTTTCATAAAAACAAATATGAGGTTTATCTCACGACTTTTTTTGCGGATCGTGATGGCACTGTTCAGCAGTTCGGACGAACTCCAACACCGCTAGGAAGAATGCTGCGAGAAGACTTCACACACATCAAGAAAGTGTGCCGTGTAGAAGATAACGGCGTCATTTTAAAATATAAGGATAAGGTGTTTCATGAGAGGGTACGGTTTACCGACCCGGAGTTTTTAGAAATGTTCACTTTCCCACTGAAATGGGGGTTAGCTGCCTCTTTGAAGGATATGAATAGCATTATCTTCAGTGAAGATATGTCCATCAAATATTTCGGAGAAGAGAACCCTGTCGGTCAAGATGTATTGATGAAATTTGCTGATGGCAGGAGCAAAACGTTTACGATCACTGGTGTAGCAGAGCCTTTTCCTAAGGCACACGCCATAGATTTTGATTTCCTTATCAATTTTGAAAACTTCCGAGTATCCAATCCGGAATATGATTTAACCAGTTGGAGTGCTTATGTAAATGCAACCCTAATTCAGGTCGAAAGGACTTCTGATCTGGAAATCATCATGCAGGGAATGGAGAAGTACAGGATTTTACAAAACAAAGCAGAAACAGACTGGGCTATTTCCTCGTTTGCCTTCGAACAACTGGCTACTCTACACGAAAAATCTAACGAAATAAGAGGTGATATTTCAAGTAGTGTTGAAGATGAGGCGCGAATTATTTTGCCGATTATTGGGATGTTTATGCTTCTTTTGGCTTGTTTCAACTATATCAATATAGCCATTGTTTCGGCGGCCAAAAGGCTCAAAGAAATAGGTGTTCGAAAGGTGATTGGGGCTAACCGCCGTGCACTTATTATCCAGTTCTTAGCCGAAAATATTTTCATATCATTTTTCGCAATGCTTTTTGGCTTGGTACTGGGAAAAGCATTGATTCTACCTTGGTTTAATCAGCTGTTCGACCTGGATGTAGAGTTGCGTCTTTTTGATCCTGCACTTTGGATATTCTTGTTTTCCATTTTACTTTTTACCGGAGTGGCATCCGGGATTTATCCGGCATTTTATATTTCAAAGTTTCAGGTGGTCAGGATACTCAAGGGTTCTGTGAAATTTGGGAAGAAAAATCCTTTGACCAAAATCTTCCTAGGTGTCCAATTGATATTGGCCTGCATTACTATTACGAACGGGATTATTTTTAGTCAAAACAGCACATACCAAGCCAAACGAAGTTGGGGATATAATCCAAAAGGAGTCTTATATACTCAAGTACCAGATCGACCTGCTTATGAGCAATTAAGTGCTTTACTCGAGCAGGATCCGAATGTTTTGGCTGTATCTGGGTCCAGGAATCATTTGGGCAAAGGTGTAAGTGTAAGCATAGTTCATTTGCCGGATCATCAATATGAAGTTTGGGAGCTCTCGGTTGATGCGACCTATCTAGAGACCATGCAGCTGCAACTTGCGGAAGGTAGAAATTTCCGTGAAGGGTACGAGAGTGATAAAAAAGCCATCATCGTTAATGAGCTACTAGTAGAACAAATAGGTCTTGAAGAACCCATCGGTCAGGTGTTTAAAATAGATAGTATGCGCTACGAAATCATAGGAGTTGCCCAGGACTATCATATTTTTAGCTTCTATAATGAAATACGTCCCACAATCCTTCGGTTGGAAGAAGCGGATGACTATCGCTATCTCTCTATGAGGGTCAGAGATGGCAAAGAAAAAGAGAGTTACGAGGCATTACAATCACATTGGTCAAATCTCTTCCCGGAGACTCCTTTTCAGGGTGGTTATCAAAATGAAGTATTTGGTAATTATTTTGTGGAGATCGGAGGCCATGCCAAATTTATGAAAGCAGTAGCTTTCATAGCCATCATGTTGGCAAGTTTAGGTTTGTATGGTTTGGTTACACTCAATGTTTCCGGAAGAGTCAGAGAATTTAGCATCAGAAAAGTACTGGGTGCTCAGATAAAAAACTTAGCTTTTAGCATCACCAAACAGTACGTAGTTTTGTTTGCCATAGCACTAACGATAGGTGCCCCCATCAGTTATATTTTAATTGATGCGCTTCTTGATTTGGTTTATCCATATCACATACCCATGAATTATTTTGGAGTCCTACTGGCAGTGATTATTTTGATAACTGTCTTGATGGCTACAATCTCCACTCAGATTGGCAAGGTGTCCAAGTCAAACCCGGTTGAAGGAATCAGAGTAGAGTAGAAGATTAAGACTGACAAGTCAGATCAAAAAGCATTCATAAGAGTTATGAATGCTTTTTTTATGAAATCTTGGCAGATGCTGATACTATATTACTGACAAAAGTAAACTTAATCAATACTCTTTCGTATATTGCTGACAAAAGTAAATTTAATCATTATGGGAAGATTACATCTCGGAGAATTTGAAGAGCTGGTGCTACTGACGGTAGGGGTGTTGTATGAAGATGCCTACGCCGTTGCAATCACCAAAGAGATCTCGGAGCAGTCCGGACGCTCGGTTAATGTCAGCGCAGTTCACAAGTCTCTTTATCGACTCGAAGAAAAAGGGATGCTCAAGTCGCATCTTGGTGAAGCCGAATCTAAGAGGGGCGGAAAACGGAAACGGTTATTTTCCATTACACCGGTTGGTAAAAAAGCATTGGATGACTCTATGGAGCTAAGAATGAAATTGCGAAATCAGATTCCTAAAATGGCTTTTAAATGGCAGGCTGGATAGAATGAGCAAGAAAGTCCAAATACCAAAACTGGTACATACCTTCTTTAAATGGTATTGCAGATCAGAAAGATATGAAGAATTGCACGGTGATCTGGAAGAGTTCTTCTATGATCGTGTCGAAGAGCAAGGTCTTCGAAAAGCTCGATTACTTTATTTGTTCGATGTTATACGATGTTGTCAACCTTACGCCTGGAAAAGAATAAACAGTCAAACTCACTCAAAATTAATTCACATAATCATGTTAAAAAATTACTTTAAGACCTCAATCAGAAGCATGATGAGGAACCCACTCAGTTCATTCATCAATATTTTTGGGCTCTCTGTGGCCATTGGCATCTGCCTGGTAGTCTATGGATTCCTTACTTATGATGTGAGCATAGATAGCTTTCATGAGAAAAAAAATGAAATTTACCTGACTACTTTTTTTGCAGATAAGGAAGGAACCCAGAAGCAATATGGTGAAATGCCAAGACCTCTTGGACAACTGCTGAATCAGGATTTTGCTCAATTGAAAAGTGTATGCAGAGTTAATGACAGAAATACTATAGTCAAATATGAAGATCGCGTATTTCACGAGCAGGTGCGGTATACAGACCCTGAGTTCTTAGAAATGCTCTCATTTCCCTTGAAATGGGGAAATCGGGCTTCTCTGGCCGACGTGAATAGCGTGATTTTGAGTGATGAAATGTCCATCAAATACTTTGGGAATGAAAATCCAATTGGAAAGGATTTACTACTGAAGTTTGACATGGACAATAGCAAAACCTTCACTATCACCGGTGTGGCTCAATCATTACCGAAGGCGCATGCCATCAAATTCAACTTTCTGATCAATTTTGAAAATATGAAGATCGCGGATCCTAACTACGACGTCATGGATTGGAATCAACTCATAGATGCACTATTGGTTGAAGTCAATGAGCCCGAGGATGTAAGAATGATCGAACAGGGAATGAATCGCTATATAGCACTTCACGCTGCTGCTCAAAGCGAGATGGTTATTTCTTCTTTTTCATTGGAGCAGTTGGCCACATTGAGGGAAAAATACGAGGACATTACCGGGTACTTTACTGGATATGTCTCCCGTGAGGCACGGGTTGTGTTACCCATTATTGGCATATTCATGCTGGTGCTCGCTTGTTTCAATTACATCAATATTGCCATCGTATCAGCAGCCAAAAGACTGAAAGAAATTGGAGTCAGAAAAGTCATAGGGGCCAACCGGCAACTGGTCATTGTTCAGTTTCTGACCGAAAATATATTTGTCACGCTCTTTGCACTTCTTCTTGGAATTACGTTGGCCATCTCTATTTTCCTTCCCTGGTTCAACCAGACGTTCAGTTTATTCGTCAATCTTAGTCCTTTGGATCATAACCTTTGGCTGTATCTCACCTCAATTTTACTTTTTACAGGGATAGCCTCAGGCCTTTATCCGGCTTTCTATATTTCAAAATTTACGGTTGTAAACATTATGAAGGGGTCAGTCAGGTTTGGAAAGAAGAACCCTCTGACCAAAATTATACTTGGGCTTCAGCTCATTCTTGCCTGTATCACCATTACCAACGGGGTCATATTCACTCAAAATATTAACTATCAGGCCAATAGAAGTTGGGGGTATAATCAAAATGACGCGCTATACACGCCAGTGCCTGACCTTTCAGGGTATGATCAGTTGTACGCCGCTATGTCACAAAACCCCAACGTTCTATCAATGTCCGGTTCCTGTCATCATTTGGGAAAAGATAAGACATCCGTCAAACTCCAAATGCCGGATCGAACATATGAAGTTCGTCAAATGGCTGTGGATGCTAATTATTTGAAAACTATGCAATTGGAGTTGAAAGAGGGGCGTGCTTTTATCGACCACCAGGAAGCGGACAAACAAACCGTAATGGTCAACGAATTGCTGGTCAAGAATCTGGGTCTGATTGAGCCCATAGGGCAGGTAGTTAAAATTGACAGCAACAGATATGAGGTGATTGGTGTGATCAAGGATTTTCATATCCATAGTTTTTATGACAAAATACGACCAACCATAGTGACTCTGGCAGATCGGAAAGACTACAACTACTTGACGATGAAAGTCAGACCAGGTTCGGAAATAGAAACTTATGATGCACTTCAAGGTCATTGGACTCACTTGTTCCCTGAAAACCCATTTCAGGGTGGTTTTCAAAGAGATATATTGAATTGGTACTTTAATGACATTGCTAGTCATGCCAAGATCATGAAGGTCATTGCTACCATAGCCATTTTGCTTGCGGGATTGGGACTATACGGACTGGTAACGTTAAACGCGTCAGGTAGGGTCAGGGAGTTTAGCATTCGGAAAGCGCTTGGGGCGGGGTTTAAAAGCATCGTCAAAATAATCACGAAACAATATGTGATACTTTTTACTGTTGCCTTGGGTATCGGTGCGCCAATAAGCTATATTATGATTGAAGCCATGCTAGGTATGGTTTACCCTGATGATACGATGCCGATGAATTTCTCAGGTGTTCTCATAGCGATTGGAAGCTTGGTCTTTGTGTTGTTTGTGGTAGTATTTAATCAAGCAGGCAGAGTGTCCAACTCTAATCCTGTAAATGGACTCAAAGTAGAATAAATCCAATAAAGAGGTGAAGATTACATCTCTCAGACACTAGTTAAAAGCCTGTTTAAGCCGAGATGGCCTGAACAGGCTTTTTTGATTTAATTGTCTATCAACTTCGCTTTTATATATATAATATTACTACAATTAGGAAATTAAAGCAATATGTATTTCATTTGTAATACTACAATTAGGAATTAATTATCAATCGATATGAAAAAATTTCAACTAGGGGAGTTCGAAGAAATCGTCATGCTGACGGTTGGCGTGCTCTACAAAGAGGCCTATGGTGTATCCATCAAAAAGGAGATAGAAACCAGGTTGTCTAGAAAGGTTAGCGTGGGGGCGTTGCAATCGGCCCTCAAGAGATTAGAACAAAAAGGATACTTGAAGTCAGCACCAGGTGATACCAGTCAGGAAAGAGCAGGCAGGCCGAAGTTGTATTTCGAAATTACGGCTGAAGGTAAAAATGCCCTGGAATATACTCGAAGCACGCGAAACGAACTGTGGAATTCGATTCCAGGGTTGGCACTAGATGTGAAATTTGCCCTTAGTGTATGAATCAAAAACTGCCTCCAAAATTGCTACTCAGGTTTTTCAAATGGTTTTGTCATCGGGACTTGCACGCCTATGTAGAGGGGGATTTATTAGAATTATATCAGGAGAAATTACTCAACTCCAGTCGAAGGACGGCAGATTTTAAAATTGCTATCGACATACTATTGCTTTTTAGGCCAAGCATAATCCGGCCTTTCGAAGGATTCAAAAACTCAAATAATAACGCTATGTTAAAAAACTATTTTAAAACCTCAATGAGAAGTATGATGAGGAGCCCACTCAGTTCTTTCATCAATATTTTTGGACTATCTGTTGCGATTGGGATTTGCCTGATCGTTTATGCTTTTATTGATCAGGACATTAGTATTGATCAATTCCACCAAAATAGACATGAAGTCTTTTTGACCACAGCACATTCCTATCAGGATGGCGAGTTGGTACAATACGGGCAAACACCGACACCTCTCGCTCAAATGCTAAAGGGGGACTTTCCGCAAATCACTGAGATTTGCAGGGTAGAAGATGTAAACGTTGTACTCAAGCATGGAGATAAAGTGTTTCATGAGCGTGTTCGTTTTGCAGACCCTTCATTTTTGGACATGCTCACCTTTCCTATGCAGTGGGGTACTTCCGGTACTTTGAATGACCCTAACAGCATCATACTCACGGATGAGATGTCTGTCAAATATTTTGGAGACCTAAATCCCGTAGGAGAGGATTTGCTGATGAAATTTGAGGATGAAAGTGTCAAAACCTTCACCGTCACCGGCGTAATAGAGCCGTTCCCGAAAGCACATGCCATTCATTTTGATTATTTGGTCAATTTTGAAAACATCCGCAAATCAGATCAAGCTTATGACCTTGCGGATTGGACCAGGTCACTGAATGCCACGCTGATACGTGTGAATGTACCAGCTAATATAGAGGCAGTCGAAAGAGGTATGAATAAGTATAAAAAATTACAAAATGATGCTAATCCCGAACGTCCCATTGAATCATTTTCATTTGTATCTATCGCTGATTTGCATGAAGCGTCGAATGACATAAGAAATGGCATCTCATATGGCACAAGAAAGGAAGGCTGGGTCATTCTTTCGATCATGGCTCTTTTCATTCTGACTTTGGCTTGCTTCAACTATATCAATATCGCCATTGTATCTGCATCAAAAAGGTTGAAAGAAATAGGTGTAAGGAAGGTAATCGGTGCCAATAGAGGCTTGGTTATTTTTCAATTTCTGGCTGAGAATATTCTGGTCATGTCCTTTGCACTGTTATTTGGACTTTTTCTAGGGTATAGCACATTTATTCCATGGTTTAATGGGTTATTTGGAAGGGGTTTAGAACTAGTATTGCTGGACTTGAATCTTTGGATTTTCTTGTTATCCATGTTGCTCCTTACCGGGTTGGCATCAGGCATATACCCCGCCTTTTATATATCCAAATTTCAGGTTATAGGGATATTTCGTGGATCTGTACAACTTGGAAAGAAGAACCCCCTGACCAAAATATTTTTAACGCTTCAGCTGGCTTTGGCCTTTATTGCGATTTCAGGTGGTGTCTGGATGACGCAAAACAAGGACTATCAAATCAATAGAAGTTGGGGGTATCAACCGAATGAGGTTTTGTATACCGATGTTCCCGACCAATCAGCCTTTGATCAACTGTATGCAGTCATGTCACAGAACCCGAATGTCCTATCGATTTCTGGTTCGAGTCAGCATTTAGGACATGGATTGCGGGATGTAGTAGTGGATACCCCTGAGCGTCAATATGAGGTGGGTCAGTTTGCAGTCGGAGCCAACTATTTTGAAACCATGGGCTTGCAGATACTAGAGGGTAGGGCATTCCAACCTAATTTCGAAAGTGACAATCGTTCGCTGGTAGTCAATGAACAATTTGTCCATAACCTTTCTCTACAGAATCCACTTGCTGAAATTGTAAAAATCGATAGTGCCAGGTACGAAATAATTGGAGTAGTAAAGGATTTCCACAATTGGGATTTTGACTATAAAATTGAACCAACCATTTTCAAAGTTGCCGGCACGCAAGATTTTCGTTACCTGTCTATGAAAGTGAGAACCGGCAAGCAGAGCGAAGTATATCAAGCACTTAGAGAACAGTGGATAAGTCATTTTCCAAATACACCTTTCCAGGGGGGCTATCAGGAAGGTGTTTTTTCGGGTTACTTTGACTATATGGATAGTGCAGCCGAATTCATGCGTGCTTTGGCATTCGTGTGCATTCTGTTAGCCAGTTTAGGCCTTTATGGCCTGATTACGCTCAACATATCGGGAAGGGTCAGGGAGTTTAGTATTCGAAAGGTGCTCGGAGCGAGCCTGAAGAATGTAGCGATGATTATTACCAAACAGTATGTTTTACTTTTTGTGTTGTCTACGCTCCTGGGAGCCCCGGCAGGATATGTACTCATGGAGACCTTATTTGATACAGTATTTACCTACCACATGCCTATGAACTACTCTGGTCTCGTCATATCGGTGATACTTCTGGTAGGCGTACTTTTGGTTACGATTTATACACAAGTTAGAAAGCTAGCGAAGGCCAACCCAGTTGATGGATTGAAGGTGGAGTAGCGTATTTAGTTGTTTGATTAGCTCATCCAAAAGGTCCATTTGGTTATGCTTTTGGATGACTATGCAACCTTGTACGACGAAGCTGCATCTACTCATCTGCTTGTCGTCAAAACTGCGGAACTGTCCTAAGTTTATCAGTTTCATCAGGCAGACTAATGAATTTTTTAAAGTCAAAACTCAAAATACAATGAACTCAAAATTACTAATGACCAGCTTATGCCTGCTGGTCGCCATGTCTGGTCATGCGCAATTCCTAATATCAGGGATAGTTACTAACAAGAATGATAATACCCCAGTGGCCTTTGCTAACATAGGAATTATCAATTCATCTGTTGGCACCTGTGGCTTTGAGGATGGATCATTTAAACTTATTGTACCATCAAATATGATAAACGCGCCAATTACTTTTTCAGCTATTGGTTTTGTGCAACATGAGCTAAAAATAGATACACTAAATTTAGTAAATCTGATAGTACCTCTGGAAGAAAACACAGCAGTACTTAAAGAAATTCGCATTACGCCATCAGGGGAGGTAAAGTCGGATGTTATAGGTCAGCAATCGCCTGGCATACCCGGATTTACACGTTGGGGCGAAACACTTCCTAGCTCGGTGGGCGGTAGTGCCTGGGCTACTAAAATCGTAATGCCGCAATCTGTGATTGATATTAAAAAAGCCAATCTTCATATTTATAAGAATGACCTCGATAGTTTTAACATACGATGTAGGATCATGTCAGTTGGTGAAGACGATTTGCCAGACAAAGACCTGCTCGGTGAAAGTGTGATCTTTGGATCTAAAGTCAAAAAAGGCTGGATATCAATTGACTTTACGTCGTACAATTTTAGCGTCGCAGAAGACTTTTTTCTTGTTTTTGAGTGGATCATGGATAAGGAGGGGGCAAGACTGGCAGCGCAGCATGAGGCGAATGCTTTACCTTGGAAAATACCAAATTCGGAAATCTGGAATAATAGTCTAATGGTTTATTTGGATGAGAATAATGAACTGGTCAAACAGAAATTGACAAAATCACAACGCGAGGAGTGCGAGGCGCGGGAGTTTCCTCAAACCTGGTTCGGAATAAAAAAAGCTAAAACAAAAGGTACAAACTATAATCGCGAAGGTAGTACAGCATCTTGGATTGAGGAGCCCTCATTCGATTTGGTAGCTTATATTGAGTATGAGTGGTATTAAATTTAGGGATCTACACCATAAGGTTTTAAAGACCTTATGGGTTTATATTTTATTACTCCCATTCATCCCGTAACCCAGCGGTGTTTTGGGAATGAAACTTTACATATTCATTGATTCCGCCAAACCAATCTAAGACCTCTATTCTTGATAGTAAAGTTGGTTTTTCGGAGGTGTGCGAATGAAACGAACTATGCTGCCACGCCTCAAGATTTTGAGTAAACCCATGTTTGATCGGATTTTGATGAATATAATTGATAGTGGCAGTTAGGTAGTTCTCTGATTTGATTTTGAACCTTTTAGTGTAATCAATCCAAAGAGCACCTTTGCGTTCGTATTTTTTATTGTAGGCTTTGGCATAGGCGTTGAGCAGATTGCTTATCTGCTGCATAATTAACTTGTGATAGTCGTTTTTAAATTTGGGATGTTTCTTGAGTGCTTCTTCGCTGTTGGTTTTGATTAAAAAATGAATATGATTTGGCATTAAACAGTAACAAAGTGTGCTACATACAGATGGTATATAGTGGGCATACCTTCGTAAAAAGTAGTGATAATTTTCATCCGTCCGGAATAGGTTCTCAGTACCGACGGCATGATTTACGAGGTGGTAGTAAGTATCCGGTTCGAATTTTTCTAGTCCTTTCATTTTTTATTTTTCCAAACCTATATACCTATAAGGTTTTTGAAACCTTATAGGTATCAATATTTCAACTTTTTTTAAAAATAATTAACATTTAACGAAACATTTCTTACTATTGCAGTGTATTAGTATGGTAGTACACTAGATTACTTCTTTAAATTATGGTTCAGATAGAGAATCTTTCCTTTAGTTATCGTCAGAAGCAGGTGCTGTTTGATCAGTTGTGCTTGTCTCTTCCCATGGGCAATATTTATGGCTTGTTGGGCAAGAATGGTGCAGGTAAGTCTAGCTTGTTGAAGCTGATCGCGGGGTTACTGTTCCCAAAAGAAGGGAGCTTACTGGTAGGAGAGCATACGCCTGGAGACCGTTACCCTGAGTTTCTGCAAGAAATTTACCTGGTCACCGAAGAGTTTCATTTGCCATCGATGAAGATGAGTCGATTTGTGAAGCTGTATAGTCCATTCTATCCAAGATTCAATCATGACCTCTTTGAAGAGTACATCAAGGAGTTCAAATTGCTTGCGGATCAAAAACTATCCGCACTGTCGTATGGACAGAAGAAGAAGTTTCTCTTGTCCTTTGGGTTGGCCACGGATTGTAGACTTTTAATTCTGGATGAGCCTACCAATGGTCTGGATATTCCATCCAAAAGTCAATTTAGAAAAGTGGTGGCCAACGCGATTCACGAAGATCGAAGTTTCATCATCTCCACGCATCAGGCACGAGACATGGAAAATCTGATAGATCCAATTATCATACTGGACGAGGGACAGATCGTCTTTTTCGAGGATTATGAGCAAATCTCAAAGAAATTGATGGTAACTAAACAAGCAGATTTGCCTAACCATGATAGAGTCGTTCATGCCGAGTCCACCTTTAGTGGTCATACTATAGTAGAGGAGAACATCACGGCTCAGGAGTCCAACATGAATCTCGAGATATTGTTTAATGCAGTGGTAAATAATAAAGAGAAAATTCAAAAAATCTTCAAAAACTAATCTTATGCAATTGAAGAATTATTTCGATATCAATCGTTTTTTGAAGCTACTCAGACTTGAATTGTTCAGGAGCCTGAGAGGGATTTTCATTGCTTTTGAAATCACTTTTGGTATGCTCTTTTTTGTTGGCCTATTGTTGTCGATTATTCTGGACGATAGTATGGTGTTTTTTGAACATGGCACAGGCTATGCTTTTACTTTAATTATTGGAGGGTTTGTGCTTACAAGCTTGTCTTTCAATGATTTAAGTGATTCATTAAAAAGCTACAGCTACCTTACTTTACCGGCCTCATCTTTTGAAAAATTTCTTTGTATGTGGCTGCTAACATCAATTGGATGGGTGGTGCTTTATAGCTTTACTTACTACATATATACGCTGGCAGCTAATCCAATTGGACTGATGATCGATGGGAATATGAAGTTTGAAAACTTCGATCCCCTGAGTGAGTTTGCAGTGTCGACAATGAAGTATTATTTCGTACTTCAGGGCATATTTTTAGTGGGAGCTGCACACTTCAAAGGATATGTATTTCCAAAGACGGTATTTGTTCTGATTTTACTAGCAATAGTCGCAGGCTTTCTTATTTATTTTTCTATGGCAGACTTGCTGGAAGAGGGAGAGGAATGCCTTTCTGAAGTTAGCCCCCTTGAGGGTACAACAATTTATCGAATTTGGTTGAGTGCACAATGGGCATTCTGGTGGATACTGGCTCCACTTTCCTGGATAATTGCGTACATGGGACTTAAAGATCGGGAGGTGTAAGATGGAATTCAGAGACGACCAGGCGATTTATTTACAAATAGCAGATCACTTCTGCGAGAACATTTTGTTGCAAAAATGGAATCCGGGAGACCGTATTCCGTCAGTCCGAGAAATGGCTGTCAATATAGAAGTAAACCCCAATACAGTTATGCGAACGTTTAATTACCTGCAAGAAAAAGGTATCATTTATAACAAAAGAGGCATTGGCTACTTTGTAGCTGACGATGGCCGAATCAAGACCAATGCGCTCAGAAAAGAGGACTTTATTACTCAGGAGTTGCCAAGGTTTTTTAAGGCCATGAGTCTATTGAACCTGACTATGGACGACATGAATAAATATTATCGCCAATATCTGAAAAATGAAAAAACAAGTTCTGATACAGCGTCTACAACTAGTTGAAGAGCCCAATTGATATAAACCATGCAAACAAGTAAAAAAGTATTGTTAACAGTTGCAGGCATACTCCTGGCATTGTTTGTCAGTAGCCTGATGATCCTGCGAAGAGATATTCAAACTATAAACGAGCAGACTAAATTGGCGAATCAGCTCACATCCGTACCCGTTGAGGAATTTAAGTTTTTACATTTTTCTGGATTATGGGAAGTACAGGTCAAACAGGGCAGAGTTTATAAGGTCGAGCTGACATTTGATCAGGAGGGTAGCTATTTACCCCAGCTCGAAAATATCAATGATACCCTCTATTTCTCTATTGACGGAGACAGTTTGGTCAGCGTTCGTGCCAGGGTAATCACCCCATTTATTGGAGGGGTACTGGGAGAGGATGGTGCTCACATCCACCTAAGAAACTTCAAATTGGACTCTATGTCAATTGCGCTCAACAATAGCCATCTGATAGGAGAGGAGAATGAATTTATCTATACATCATATAAAACCACGGGCAATTCCGGGATCGAACTTATAGACGATCCGATGAAATAGCCTTCAGAACACCACACTAGAAAAGTATAACCCATAGGGATGCCTATGGCATAAACCACTAATTCCAACTAAAATGAAAAAATTTAGTTTCATGACCCTTATTGCCTTTTTTTCACTGGCAGTCAAAGGTCAAACCCTCACACAAACGGTAAGAGGAACATTGAAAGATGCAGACAGTCAGCAGCCCTTAATAGGTGCCACTGTTTTGATTCCGGATTCAGATCCACTGATTGGTGGGGTAACCGGAGTAGACGGAAGTTTCAAACTCAAGGGTATCCCATTGGGTAGAATTACCTTGCAGTTGTCTTACCTCGGCTATACAAGCAAAACCATACCCAATATCATTGTTGACTCCGGTAAGGAGGTCGTGTTGGATTTGAGCCTGCAGGAGTCTGTTATTAAAATGGAAGATTTGGTGGTGCGGGCCTCTGCCAACAAGGGTGAGGCGATCAACGATATGGCATTGATTAGTGCAAGATCCATATCACCGGATGAAACCAAGCGTTACCCGGGTACCTTCAACGACCCCTCTCGTATCGTCGCCAATTTCGCAGGAGTGACAGCCACACAGGATGGTAGTAATGACATCATCGTAAGAGGAAACTCTCCCAAATATATGCAATGGCGTCTGGAAGGGATACAAATTCCAAATCCCAACCACTTTGCAGATCAAAATGCAGCCGGAGGCTCTATCAGCGCCCTCAACAATAACATGCTGGCTACTTCGGATTTTTATACGGGTGCTTTCTCCCCCGAGTATGGCGATGCTCTATCTGCCGTGTATGACGTAAAACTGCGCAATGGAAACAACGAAAGGTTCGAATCTGTTTTTGGCTTTGGTCTTTTGGGAACAGACTTTACCGTAGAGGGACCATTTAAAAAAGGGTACAATGGTTCCTATGTAGCCAATTACAGATACTCTACTGTTTCTCTGATCAGCGATTTAGGTTTGGTAGATGTGA
The DNA here is from genome assembly GCF_039944555.1 of Reichenbachiella sp. Lineage (GTDB taxonomy): Bacteria > Bacteroidota > Bacteroidia > Cytophagales > Cyclobacteriaceae > Reichenbachiella. The sequence continues at coordinate 146,630 of NZ_JBDUYN010000007.1, forward strand.
ACGGTATACCCAAATTTCAGGATGCCGCTTTCAAGGTGTTTTTGCCTAGCAAAGGCGCTGGAACTTTTTCCATTTTTGGATTAGGCGGAGTCAGCAATTTTGTTTTCGAAGATATCACACCTGACATCTGGCAAACACCCGGAGATCAATCTATGCGATCCGAAATTCATGAGGATTACGATAAGGTAGCCAATATGGGAAATCTGGGTGTCACTCATCTCATGCCAATTAACAACAATAGCTTTATAAGCACGACGATTGCCTACTCAGGCCAGCGCATGGAGGATAAAGTATACGAATATGGCCTGGTAGAAATTTATGACACTCAAAACAACTTCCTGAGGGACTCAGCCGTCAACAGAGTCCTGAACTTCAAGAGCCAGCTATTGAAATCTACCTTTAGGGGAGCATTGACTTACAGCAATAAGATCAGTGCCAGCCATAAAATTGAAATGGGAACCAAATACGCCTATTTTGATTACGACTATGAGCAGAGCAAGCTTGGAGATGATCGCAACGCCCGATTTACATCAATAGATTTCAAAGAGCACATTTCAACGGTAAGAAACTTCATAAGTTGGAAATTCCGACCGAGCGAAAGCATCACCCTGATTGCAGGTATTCACAACATGAACGTTTTGTATAACAACAAGTCGACTATAGAGCCCCGTTTAGCTTTAAACTGGAAAATCAATGATACCAATGCTATTCATGCCGGGTATGGCAATCACAGTACCATGGAGAGCGTTCATCATTATTTTGCCAGGGTTGAACAAGCGAACGGAACTATTGCCGAGCCCAATCAGGACCTGGATTTGCTAAGGGCGCACCACTACGTGCTTGGGTACAAGAAAAAGATCAGCAATCATTTGAGTCTGAATCTTGAGGTCTACTATCAGGATCTTTACAACCTGCCTGTGGAAAACAGCGACACGAGTATCTTTTCAACCATCAACGAAGGCATAGACTTCCGATATGTAGATCTGGTCAATGAAGGAACAGGGCAAAACTATGGCATAGAGGCTACACTAGAGCGGTTCTTTCACAATGGCTACCATTTCATGGTCAACGGCTCTTTGTTTCAATCAAAGTACAAAGCCCTGGACGGAATAGAACGCAATACACAGTATAGCAGCAACTACATGGTGAATATTCTGTTTGGGAAAGAATTCCAGAACCTTGGCAGAAAGCAGAACCAAGTCTTAAGCCTGGAAGGCAAAGCCTTTATTGGGGGCGGGAGAAAAATCATACCACTGCTACGCGACGATCAGGGCAATTTGGCTGTAGAACCTGACAGTAACCAGTTTTGGGATTATCAAAGGGCCTACGAACATGGTCTCGAGGATATCTATACCATCACGTTATCCACGAGCTACAAATGGAACAAGCCAAAAGCGACCCATGAACTTAACCTGACCTTTGACAATGTCACAAATAACATTGGAAAAATATCTGAATTCTATGACGAGAGCGAACCCAACTCTATTGGCTACCTCACACAATTTGGATTTTTTCCTAACCTGATGTACAGAGTTTATTTCTAGCACTTTGTTCATTTTGATTTCAAATCAACTAGTACATTTTTTCGAGTAGCCCATTGATTTTTAGACGATGGTTACTCTTTTGAAAAGTTAAATCACATCTAATAAAGTAATTATGAAAAAGATATGCTATGGTTTGGCGATAGTCTCGCTAAGTATTTGCCTGAACTCCTGTGGAGTAAGTGGGGCTTACATATACAATCACAATCAAAACTCAACCCAAGTGCATCTGGCCAAAAACAACTACCAGATCGTCTCTGAGGTTAGTGGGAGTGCCGATGTGGACTATGTCTTAATATTCGGAGGAATGAATAGGAAACAGCTCTATTCAGAGGCCTATGCCAGTATGATAAGAGAAGCTGACCTGAAATCCGGATCACGGGCCATAGTCAATATAGTCACCGAAGAGCATCTAGGCGGGGTTCCGCCCTTTTATTATAACCGAACTATAACGGTGAGCGCTCACATCATCGAATTTACTGAGTAATTGACACAGCAGGGCTGGCGCAGATTACTGAACAACTAAAATTTTGAACAATTAAAACAAAAGTTATGAATGAAAAACATAAACATTTAGGATCAAGAGGAAGCTGTTTTTATATCCTTGGCTTCTTCGGAGCGGCTTATTATTTTATTTCCACGTCAGTTGGTTTTTGGATGGGAGTAGGAGGCTTTTTTAAAGCCATCGTATGGCCGGTGTTCTTTGTCTATGAGTCCTTTAAATATTTGGGATTATGATAAACTTAGGACCTAATAAACCAACAGCCAGGCTTGCCGGATTTCTGTTTCTACTTTTGATAGTTACAGGCGTTTTTTCTGAATTTTTTGTCCGTCAGGAAATTTTCGTTGCCGATGACGCGTTGGCTACGGCCAACAACATAGCGGCCAATGCATTATTGTTCCGAATAGGAATGGTCAGTGACCTGGTCATGACCTTGGCCTATTTTTTCTTTGGACTTGTGGTCTATCAACTACTTAAATCGATAGACAAGTTCCAGGCTCAACTTCTGGTGGCTTCAGTATTGATATGTGTTTCTATTTATAGTATCAATATGCTCAATCATGCAGCACCATTGATTCTTTTAAGTGGACAAGATTACTTGAGTGGTTTTGATACCAATCAGTTGAACGCCCTTGTTACCTTCTTTCTAGAGCTGCATGGCACCGGTTACTATGTGTCTCAAATATTCTTTGGACTGTATTTGTTTCCATTGGGTTATTTGGTTTACAAATCCGGTTGGTTCCCCAAAGCAATTGGTGTTTTATTAATGCTGGGAGGGCTAGGTGATATGATTGACTTGCTATGGTTCTTTCTGTACCCTGATTTCGACACAGAGAATCTCATTTTGTTAAACCTGACGTTACCTGCTGACTTGGGAGAATTTTCACTTTGCCTTTGGATGATGATTATGGGGATCAGACAGCCGAAGGTGGACATAATTTAGATACAGCACTTAAATTTCGAAACTCATGGAGATTTTAGTATTCAAAACAGATATCAAATCCAAACGCCGAATCGAGCGCGTAGAATGGATATTTAATCAGCATCCATACATAGCCGATTGGAGTGTTGATCTTCAAGATGTTGACAAAGTTTTGAGAGTGGAAGCACGCTCAAAACTTAAAGAAGATGATGTGATAGATATCATACGAACATTCGGGTATACCTGCGAGGTGCTACCTGATTAAAAACAAATTATAGACAGATGAAAGCAATAACAAACTATAAATACGGTGGCCCTGAGGTTTTGAAACTTGAGGAAATAGACAGGCCTACGCCTCAGGAAAACGAAGTCTTGGTAAAAATAAAGGCAACGGCAATCAATCCACTCGACTGGCACGTTATGAGAGGCATTCCTTATTTCATGCGGTTGATGACTGGAATAGCCAAACCTACAAAGTTCAATATTTTGGGTGCGGATGTTGCCGGTACGGTTGAACAGGTAGGAGACAAGGTAAGGCAGCTCAAAGTGGGCGATAATGTTTTTGGTGACATTTTCAATTTCGGTTTAGGAGGGCTTTCAGAATATGTCCGTGTGAAAGAGGAAGGCTTAGTAGTGATGCCTGAAAACATAAGTTTTGAGGAAGCTGCGGCTGTACCTGTGGCTGCACTTACCGCCTTGAATGGACTACGGAAGTTTGGCCCAATTTCATCCGGTCAAAAAATATTGATCAACGGCGCTTCGGGTGGTGTAGGAACATTTGCAGTTCAAATAGCCAAAATCTATGATGCGCATGTTACGGGTGTTTGCAGCACGACAAACTTAGAACTGGTTAAATCCATAGGTGCAGATGAGGTTATTGATTACACCAACGAGGACCTACCGCAAAGTGGCAGAAAATACGACCTGATTTTCGATGCAGTAGGTAACTTGTCGTTAGCCGATTATAAAAACTTACTCTCAGAAGAGGGCAGATGTGCGGTGGTAGGCTTTGGAGGTGTAGGACACATGATACGTGCCGGTTTGTTAGGAGGAAAGAAAATAAAAATGGTGGACTTTAAGGCCAATCAGCGCGATATGAACGAACTAAAAAATTTGTTGGCCTCAGGTAAGATATCATCAGTGATTGATCGTTCCTATCCACTTGAGGAAGCAGCAAAAGCCATGAGGTACTTGGAAACCGGAAGAGCGAAAGGAAAGGTAATTATTTCGATTGCTCAATAAAAAGTAATTTCACACTCGGGAAGCAGGTACTGGAAAGTATCTACTTTGCCCTGACTTAGACGCGTGTTGTTACAAATGAATGTTTTGAGTTTATTCATTCCGTAGAGTCTTTCCAATCGCCAAATCCGTGTGTTGCTCACATTTAAGCTTTCGAGCCGAATAAGTTTATCCAGACCCTTCAGATTCTTAATGCCGGTTCCGGAGCAGTTGAGGTGTTTCAGCGTGTTCATGTAATATAAATCTCTCAGATCTTCTACTGCCGTGTTTGAAATATTGAGTGATTCCAATTTTGAAAGCTTAATGATCCCTTCAAGTGTCTGGAGTGGGCCGTTCGTATAGGTGAGATGGTGAAGATTCTGATGACTGTACAATTCATTTAGATTCAACACCCGAATCCCGTTCAGCGTAATCGACTCAAGGCTTATAAATGCTTCGAGAGGAACCAGGGAAGTGATAGCTTGATTTTCTATAAGAATTTCTTTTTGTTCGACTAAGCGGTGCAATTGATAAGTATCAGGATTAGGAGCAGAGAGGGCATTTTTCCATGCTGGGGTGAGTTCAGACCACCATTTGTTTAATTTCTCGGTTTGAAAAACAATCACTGTTTCCGGATTGACGGCTAAATACTCAATGACTTGCTGCTCATCCAGATTGGTATGTTCCGCATCTATCCGCTTAAGCTTATGTAGCTGGGTAAGGGTTTGGATATCTTTGAGATTGCTTTCAGATAGATCCAGGAACTGAAGGTTAGCATTTTGCTCTAATCCTTTTGAGGATTCTACAGGTAAATTAACAGCTCTCAAGTGCTCAAGATCCAACATGTCACTGGTAAAATCAAAGCTGGTCAGGTCATTATAACTGATATCAAGATACCGCAATCTTTTGAATCTTTTTAATGGCTCCGAAGTGTAGAGTTTCTTGTCTGAGACGTCTAATGAATCGATATTTAGAAGCTTGACTAAATCTTCCTTGGAAGGCTCACTTATACCTATTCTTTCGCTTAGAACCGCTTTCCAGTTGGCTGATAGAGATGCCCACCATTGTAATACTTGCTCACTGTTGCTGACTACCACGGCTTCAGGATGATTGGCCATGAAAGCCGATGCTACTTGTTCGGTGATGCCTGACAGGTCTGCATAGACCTTTTTCAGTGTAGGAACTTCCTGAAGAGGCGCTAAATTTTCGACGGATGTCTGATTAATAGTGAGTATTTCCAGTTTAGGGTGATTTTCTAACCCTCTGAGATTTACGATTTTAGATTCTGAAAGACCTAGTTGTGTTACATCAGGCAGGCTTTGAAAGACAAATAAATGGTCAACCGACGTTCTGGATAAATCTACGATTTGTAATGAAACGTTTTCCGAAAGCAGCGTAGGGTCATCAAAAGCGGTATTGGAAAGATTGATGTGTTTTAAGCCATCTAACTCTTTTAGCGTTTGGAAATTTTCAACTTTCGTGTCCGATAGATCAAGATAAAAGAGTTCTTTTAATCTTCCTAAAACCGTGATATCATCAACCTCTGTGAACGAAACATCGAGGTAAGCCAAACTTTTAAAATATTGTAGAGGCGAAAGGTCAGCAACTCTTGTATTTTGAGCTTCAAGTTTTCTGAGTTTTCGTGCATAGCGCAACGGATTGAGACTCTCTATTTTGGTGCTGCTTATGTTGAGTACCTTCAACTGCTTCATGGCAGATAGAGGTTCTAAATCAGTAAGAAGCTGATTTCCCGATAGGTTTAAACTGTCGAGCGAGGCAATCTTTAGCAGGACCTCATTTGAAATTGAATCAAAGGGAACATATTCATTGAATAGGGTAGTCCATCCAAAAGAAAGGCTTTCCCACCATAGCTGTAGCTCTTTTTCACGACTTAATTTTGTACTGTAAACGCTTGCGATCTTCAGATCATTGGTCTCCTCATTCAGGTTGACCTCTATGAATCGTTTTTTTGTACCGATGTAGTTTTCATCATCTATCGTAGTACCGTTCACGGTGTTTTCAAAGGAAACTAGATAGTAGAAATCTATGCTGTCTGATTCGATCTTTTCGATGACCATGTTTTGGAAATCAAATTGAACGTCTTTGAAAAAGAAATCAACATCTCTGAGGTAGGCAGTCACATCCTTGTTGGTGATCACCTTTCTATCCTGAACCAAATCATCTTCAATTTGCACTTCTGGATTTTCAAAAACCTTTTTAAAACTTTCTGTAATGATTACTTCTTTATCCCTCACAGAGGTTTTTTCGGCTCCAACAGTATTGAGCATGTATCTGTAAAAACTCACCAAACTTCTGACCTCATCATATTGAGTTGAATCGACTTCGGTCTGTGCCAAACCTGGTAAAAAGGAAAAGCAAAATATCAGCAGAAAGACGTTTTTCATAGGTGGATAAAGATAGGTTCTTGGTTTTAATTTTTGCCGTAAATGTAGTCCAGCATTTGTTGTTTTTGGTCTTCATTCGCCAGGGGTACCAAATCTGAAATGAGCCATCCTGAGTTGTATCCGGGTCTATTGAAATTCGACAGTGAAAAGTAGTAGCCATCAATGGCAAAAAAGTGAAAATTCATATTTTTTACTGAAACAAACTCCAGGTTTCCCTGATTCAACTCATAAAGAAAAATAGTAAGAAAGTCTGGCTGAAAACTCCTTCCTGTAAACTGCTCCGCATGCTCATTATTCTTAAATGCTTTTCGCAAAGTCATGAAACCCAATTCATGACTCATCGGATGGATGAACTTTTTGGTCTCTGTAGTATCCTTGTCAAACCATTTTTTGAATTGACTGAATGCTACATCATCGATGATCCATTCATATCCCTGACCTTGTGCTTGCAATCTCATGTAAAGCGTACCGGAGAGTTGTCTTCCTTTATACTTAAATATGGTATTGACTTCAGCAAACCAGTGATCCCTGTGAAAATCGAGAAAGGCAGGACCCCTCTTGTCCGTGATACGTTTGATAAACGCCTTAGATTGAACAGGGTCAATCTGGCTGGTTTGCACATCAAACAGTACCGGCATGTATTTCTTTCTTAATGACGGATCACGATATCTTTTGTCTGAGGCATAATACCGTTTGCCGTTCTCGTCTTCTTCGCCATTGAACCTACGAAAAAACTGATTGATTTGCTTAGTTGAAGCACGAAGTTGGTCTTCAGTGTCTTTCATGTCTCTGGTGAGTCCCTGACCCACCGAGATATGAAAAGCCAATACAGTATAAAGCGCTGTTAGAATTGTTTTCATGCAGACGTCTCAGTTACCCGAATGTCGCCCAACATCACATCCCAGAATTCAATTATTCTACCGGCAATCTGTGTTTCTTTCTTTTTCACATAGATGGTGATGTCCTTTTTGGTGGTGTCCTTGTAATTCAGTGAGCCGTCCTTTGAGCTGCCTTCGAACCTCTGGTAAATGGTAATAACACCTACAAACGTTCCATCTGGTTGTTGCTCTAAGTCACTTACATAGTGAATATCGTACCATTGAATCTTTACCTTGTCGTAGTTGAGCGCCATTAAACGCTCAAAGTATTCTCTGACCTTGTAGTAGGTTACTTCTTCTTTACTCAAAGAAGAAACGCCCATCTCGCTGTCATCAGCAAAAAGTTCTTCGGCTCTGTCCATCACACGCTGGGCCTCAGAAAACTGAGTATCCTTGTTTCCTATGATGCTGATGTATTTGCTCAGGTCTTTGACCTTTTCCAATGCCAGGGAATCAATCGCCTGTTTTCTTTTTGGATCGATATTGCTCTGTGCGAAGGCGCTAGCTGTTAGTACCAGTGCCAACGAAAGCAATGTGTATTTTATGAATTGCATATTGTTATTTCTTTTTGTGAATTATTATTTTTTCAGCACCAACTCTTTGATTTGTCCATTGATGTTGTAAACCACTTCTTCCACTTGGGCCGGTTTACTTTTTGTGTCTTTTAGGTAGTCTAGATATTTGGCTATAGTAGTCGGTTCATCATAGTCCGGACTAGCCCCGTCATTATAGATCACTATTAGTACCGGTGCATCAGAATTGCTAAACATAGTCAGTGCTTCCTCAATACTCGCATTCGCAGATGAAACGGACGAGGCTGAAGAAACTGCATTGAAGTAGCCATTCAATTTTTGTTCTTTAGAGATGATTTTCTCAGGTATTCTTTCTTCAACTGCAGGTGCTTCTTCTATTACCTCTGCAATTTCTTCTTCTACTTGTTGCTCGGTTTCCTCTACAGGTGCCGTTACTTGAGCGAGGTTTTTCCGGCTCTTACAAGACGATATTGAAATTATGAATGCCGCAATGATGAGCAGAGACACCGGGGAAATGTTCAAAATATGTTTTGTCATGGTTGTAATGATTAGAATGTCTTCTTGTTTTATTTCAGTTTTTGAAACTCGTACGCCTATTACAAATAGCGTTCCAATTCAAACTAACGTATCGAAAATAGTTTTATTTAAAGTTCGTGTCTGATTGTTCATCAGTTGGTATATTGCATTTACCCTTCGCCACAATCTACTTGAAATTGTATACAATTTCTTTGATTCAGTGTCCTGTGTAAGTCACGGCTACACAATGAAATTGATATTACTTAATTGACTGGTCACCGCGCCAAATATGTTTGCGCATACATATTAACGTGCTACTTAGGTCTTCTAGGACGAAATAGAAGGCCGTATACAAGGTATAGTTGACGGTCTTGGCAGTTTTGGTTAAATTATATATGGTTTGTATCATGATGTGATGATAAAATTCTATCCATTTATTTTAATTCTCTTCGGCAGCCTATGCAGCTGTGAGCCTGAAAAAATAAGGAGGTCAGAAGACCGAGATGAGGATTGGAATAATACGGTTATTCTAAGGAAAAAACTGAATTTTGGTAAACCTAAGATCGCCGCGGTAAATGACGATTCACTGATTGTAAACCTTGCAAAGGGGAGAACGATAAAAGTAAATGCCTCTGAGCCCAAACGAAACCTTCTTTCTAAAGTAAAGGCTGGAAAACCAAAACTGACGATCAAAGATTCGGCGGTAATAACTGAAATAAGACCAGGAATTGGGGCAATTCTTCATCCTGTCAAAAAAGAGATTCCGAGCACCGGCTATCTCATACAGAGTGATGATACTGTTTTTGCTCCCCAGATCAACGTAGCCTTCTGGCCCGTACCAACACCAGCACAATCCATGCGCTTTAGGGATGCTGCTTTACACGATATTCAGTTTTTAGATGTGGGACAAGGATTGCCGTCATCTTATGTAGACGCCATATATGAGGATGCCAAGGGCAATATGTGGTTTGGTACTTATGGAGGTGGTGTCACAAGGTATAATGGTAACACTTTTACGACATTTACAGTCGATGAGGGTTTGCCTAATAATATCATTGTAACAATTCTAAAGGATCGAGAAGGTAACCTGTGGTTTGGAACAGATGGTTCAGGGATAAGCAGATACGATGGAAATACGTTTACCAACTATAGTATAGAGCAAGGCTTTGCCGGAATCTATTTAGAAACCATTACCGAGGACCAGGATGGCGATATATGGTTTGGTACGAATGGAGGAGGTCTGTCCAGGTTTTCAAAAAGGGGGACAAAGGAATTCTTCACTAACTATACTACAAAAAACGGCCTTTCAGACAATAGTGTATGGGCTTCTTTAATGGACGTCAGCGGAAACCTTTGGTTTGGTACCAGAAACGGTCTATGTAAATTTGATGGCAAATCCTTTAAGAACTTTTACGTCGCAGACGGTTTACCTGACAATAATATTCGCTCTCTATTTCAAGACAGTGATGGCAACCTTTGGATAGGTTCAGAAGGGGGTGTCAGTATATACGACGGCAATTCTTTTATCACTTACAGCAAAGATGAAGGCCTGTTCAACAATAGAATATGGCACATCAATCAGGACGCCAATGGAGATATTTGGCTGGGAACTGATGGAGGAGGGGTGTGCAAAATGAATTTTAGTCATGGCCAGGACCTCGAGGAAGTTTACTTCACGTTTTACACCGAGAAAGAAGGACTTAGCTATGACTTTATACGCTCGATGTATGCCGACAAAAGAGGTAATATGTGGTTTGGTATAGATGGCGGCGGTGTTACTAAGTTTAAAACCAACTCATTTACTTCATTTACAGAAGATAAGCACTTAAGCGGCAATTCGGTGTGGTCCATTTTCGAAGATAAGAAAGGTAATTTGTGGTTCGGTTCAGATGTTTGGGGGATATACAAATATGCTGATGGATATTTTACAGTTTACATGGATGATGAAGACCTGTTAGAGTATTCTGTAATGGATATGCTGGAAGACAGAAATGGTAATATGTGGTTTGCTACCTATGGCGGCGGTGTGCTAAAATATGACGGACATTCGTTTACATCTTTCGATACGCCAGAAGGGTTTCCTCATAGAGATATATATTCTATGATTGAAGACAGAGCCGGCAATTTGTGGTTTGGCACCCAAGGCGGTGGTTTGGTAAAGTATGATGGAAAGTTCTTTACTACGTACAGTCAAAAGGATGGGCTTGCCAACGATCACATCTGGACGATCACTGAGGCATCGAATGGCGACTTGTGGATAGGAACCTTCGGAGGCGGAGTGAGTAAATTTGACGGCAAATCTTTTTTTACCTATACGAAAGACGAAGGAATTCTGAACAACAGCGTCAATTCCATATTTGAAGACCATGAGCTAAATATTTGGCTCGGTACCGATGAGGGATTAAATAAGCTTGTAATGAGTGAAAATGACTCTTCATTAGATGAAAAACTTTATTCTTTCACTGCGGCTGACGGATTGACCAATAGCATCACACTATCACTCATTCAGGATAATAATGCTAACCTTTGGGTTGGTACAGAAGGAGGAATTACTAGGCTTGCGCAGACAGATAGGCCAGGGGAAGAGAATCAACAACACGCTTATAAATTCAACACTTTTGTGCAACAGGATGGACTAAAGGGACTCGACGTTGTGATTAATTCAGTTTGTCTTGATTCCTACAACCGTATGTGGTGGGGCACTGGCAAGGGGCTTGCTATGCTGGACATTGACAATATCCAACCAAACACTAAAGCTCCGAAGTTGCAATTAGATGGAGTATCTATCGGTCAAGAGTTTGTTGACTTCAGAAGGCTAAGCAACGGATCAATTCAGACCTCGTTGGCTCATGCCAAAGGACTCCTTCAATCAATTGAATCGATCGTACCCTTCCAAAATTATCCATATCTGCTGGCCCTTCCTCATTACCTTGATCATGTGTCTTTCAGTTTTTCTGCCATCGATTGGTTAGCACCTCATAAGGTCAAGTATAAATACAAACTAGAGGGATTAGATAAGGACTGGAGCATTCTCAATGAGAATATCTCGGCAGAATATAGAAATTTGGGATATGGGACTTATACTTTTAAAGTAAAGGCTATAGGGAGTGCTGGTATTTGGAGTGAGACTATTACCTATCCGCTTACAATAATTCGACCTTGGTGGCATAGCTGGTGGGCTAGGGGCCTCTACTTAATTGTCGGAATTCTGGGTATTTTAAGTTTCGATAGGTGGCGAACAATGAGAATTCTAAGAAAACAGAAAGAGTTACAAGTCAATATAGAGGAACGAAACCGAGCGCTTGAAATCATGGTCGAGGAAAGAACAGCTGAAATCAAGCGGCAACAGCAAATGACCGAAGAAGCTAATATGGCACTTGAACAAAAGGTAAAAGAACGAACGAAAGAGCTTCTGGAAAAAAACAAAAAACTCTCAGATTACGCCTTTGTTAATGCACATAATCTTAGAGTACCTGTGGCTAATATAAAAGGAATCATTCAGCTCTTTGAGTTGGTTCAATCTCAAGAAGAAAAAATGGAACTGATTGAATTGCTCAAAGGCCAATCCAATAGTCTGGATGATGTACTGTATGAAATAAAGGATATGCTTGAAGAGGATAATTATCTACAGAATGATTAGTCTAGTTCAGCGCTCAGAAGTGATCTTTCATATGACCTCTATATCATGATGGAATTATTTTGTTTTTATTCCGGACTTCGTTTTCCACGTTGATTGGAATCATTAGTTCGAAAGAAGTTCCAAAACCGATTTGGCTTTTGACACTTACTTCACCTCTCAGCTGTTTGCTTAAACTCTTGACAATGGATAATCCAAGGCCATTGGAAGGCTCTCCATTGGTAGGCTTGGCACTTAATCGGGTAAAAGGTTTGAACATTTTCAACTGATCATCTTCGCTTATTCCCGGACCCTCGTCTTTTATTATTATTTTGAGGAGATCATCGATAGGATTGATTTCAATCTCAATCGCTTTCCCTATCTCTGAGAACTTGATGGCGTTTGACATCAAATTGTCCATTATTCTTGAAAGGAGTCCAATGTCGGATTTGAGTATAACAGACTTATAGTCCCCTGATAAAATTAATTTTTGCTTTTTGGATGACAAAGCTTCTTCAAAACTAGTTCGCCAGCCTTCGATGAAGTCATTTATGCTGAGCTCCGTAATAGTCAGTTCTGGTTTCTGATTTTTGGCCTGATTAATATCCAGTAAATCTCTAATCATTTCATTACCATGTTTTACCACGGTACGGATTTTGGCTATATAATCTTTTTGATCTTCACTCAAATTACCATCCAGAGATACCAGCTGAATGAGACCCTCAATGTTATTGAGTGGAGTCCTTAAATCATGAGCGACTATACTAATAATTCCATCTTTTTCCCTGTTCACATCGGACAGTTTAGCAAAAGAATTGGTTAGATGCTCAAATGCTTCTTCAATGGCAGTGTTCTTTGTCTTGATTTCTTCATAAGCCTTTTTTAGGGCTTCTGATTGTTTCTGAAGTTCTTCTTTTTGAGTAGAAATTTCTGAAGTGCGTTTTTCAACCTTTCTCTCTAATACCTTTTTTTGTATTCGCACTCTTCGTATATAAAGCCGAAACAAGGCATAGATACCAATCGCGACCGCAAGGGCCAACAGTACAAAAATCCAAAAATTTATGCCTTGATAAATTTCCGACGAGTCGATATTAACGATTAAAAGTATAGATGTAAGTATTTTTTGACCAAACATACGCTCTGCACAATAGCAAGATGAAAATTGCGATGGGTTAAATTGGCACTAATAGCTCAAAAAAATATGAACTGTGGTTGGGTCGGCTTGAATGTGAGACTGAATATTTTCTAAACGCTTATATTTTAACCATTAAGAATTTCAATGTCTAAGAATAAGAACGCTCCGAGAATATCCGAGTCAAATTATGCTTGCAACTTCATCAGTCCTAAATGTACTTAGAATATAATTTAATTAATAAGTTTAGCCTCACTAGTTGTCGTGAAAATTTAAAAGGCGGGTTTTAATCTTGAAAAAGTGCGAGAATTAACTTAGAAGTGGAGTGGGGACTTGAATAGTTTTAAAGCTTATCCGCTTTCTGAAAACGTTTGAATTACCTATAAGAAGAGTAATAGGTGAACGATTTTGACTTAAGCCATGAGCAGGTTTGAAACGATCACGAAATTCAGTTTGCATGCAATTAAATAAAATGAGACTGTTTCAAAAGTTGGTCATGCCGTGCGGAGTGAGATACCTCCTACGAATTGTCCGGTTGACTTTTGCTACAGCCTCATTTGTCAAATACCAGAGATTACCACCCAGCTGATCTTTCAGGTTCTATACCTTTAAGCCTGAGGTAAGTAATGTTTTTGCCATACTCTCTTTGTAAATGATCTGTCATGGTTAAGATGGCGTTCAATCTGGACATGTTAGAACCAAACCATTCAATCTCTTCATTCAAATCCTGATTGGTCAACTGCTGAATGCCGTTTTTTATAAATTTAAATGAAGCGCTAAGATTTCCGACCACTGCTTCTTTGTCGTCAGTATCAATTTCATTCTGTTCCGGCCTTTCAAGTTTCACGGTAGCAGCGAAGAGGTAATTCGCACCGGCAGTATGATTGACTAGCGCTCCGTAACTGGCAAGGGGCTCTATGGGTGAATAGGAGAAAAATTCAGCAGGCATCTTCTCAGTAGAGTTGATTACCATATTTGTCATCCTTTCCCAGGCGGCAAGTACTTGTTCTTTGGTAATGGGCGTATTTTCCTGAGGCGATTCGGCATTGGTCTTGTTTTGAGTTGTGCCGCACGCTGTCGTCAGTAATAAAAATAGACCCATCCATATTACATTCCTTTTCATAATATTTTGATTTTACATGTTAAGTGATGAATCAAAAGTATGAAGGCCTATTAGCCTTGAAAAGCAAAATGATTTGGGGTGTTAGATGAGTGATGAATGGTTGATTCAATCGACCATGCTTATCACTCACTTTTAAGCACTTCTGCCGGATTTGTTTGAGCTGTTTTTAATGTCATAAACCCAAAACTCAACATAATCAATACCGCCATGATTAGCGCCGAGGCCACAAATATGATGGGATTAATGCTTATGCGATAAGCAAAATCCTGAAGCCACCAATCAGAGAGAATGAATGCACCGGGCAACCCAATCACCAGAGAGACCAACAAAAGGTATAGAAAGCTCTTGGACAGGATCGTAATCATTTCTGCAATGTTTCCTCCTAGTACCTTCCGAATTGCTATTTCTTTGGCTCTTTTCTTGGCAGAGTATGTGGCGATACCCAAAATGCCTGATACGGTTAGTAAAATTGTGATCACACAGAATACCCAAACGATAGTCTTAAGTTTACTTTCGGCAAGGTAAAGTTGTTCGAAACGCTCGTCGAGAAATTCATAACTCAAAAGCGGAAGATTAGGATATACTTTTCTACTTGCCTTATCTATGGCTTGCATCACAGATGAGGTGGCTTTCGCTTTGAATTTAATAGAGGCAAATCCAAAGTTCATCAGATTCCTGTTTTGGATGGTGAGGGGGTCGATGTCCGAATGAAGCGATTTGAAATTGAAGTCCTTTACTACTCCCACGACATAACCCGTATCATGAGAAGAAACAATGGGTTGGTTGATCGGATCATCGCTACCAAATAGTTCCCTGGCAGCCGTTTCGTTCAATATAAATTCTGTTTCTCCTTCTGGGAGTTGCTCTTTAAAAGACTTGCCAGCTACAAGATTCATATCGTAGGTTTCCATGAATGTTTCGTCGGTAAATAACAGCCGAGTGTCGATTTCCTCATCACTTCCTAATTGTTTGGCTCCCTCCATCATAATTCTATACCCTGGAACCGAAGAGGAGGTAGAAATAGACCGTATACCTGGCACACCTCGCAACTCATTTTCGAAAGCTTCAAAGGAGGTTCCAACTGACGAATTGAGCTCGATCAGTAGGATTTGATCCTTCTCAAATCCCAAATCCTTATTTTGAATAAAATTCAATTGATCATAAACAATTACAGACCCAATGACCAAAATCAGGGATATGGTAAACTGCATAACTATCAGCGCTTTTCGGGTAATGCTCACTCGCTTCAGCGGCGTAGATTGACCGCCAGTCTTAATGATGTCAGCTGGACGGAATCTACTGAGTACGAGTGCAGGGTAAATGCCGCTGACCAGTTCTAAAATGGTCAGGAGTACAATCAGAGAAATGATTATTTCGGGATTGTTGATCACATTAAGAGGCAAATTCAACCCTGAAAATTGCTGAAAAAGCGGTTCAAGTAGGCCCAGTAAGAGCAGGCACAATGTTCCTGCAATGAATAGCAGTATAAGATTCTCAGACATGAACTGAAGAATCAATTGATACCGGCTGGCACCCACAGTTTTTCGAAGACCCACTTCTCTAGCTCGGTCAAGACCATGGATGATGGTTAGATTAATGAAGTTGATACTGGAAACAATGAGAATAAACAGTCCAATGGAGAAGAGAATGTACACATAGTAGATGTTCCCGTTGTCGGCATATTCTTTTTCATGGTTGGCATACAGATGTATTTTTTTCAATGGAGTAAGCAGTATATCTATCTTGCTGATAATGTCTTCATCGTAGTTTCTTAGCGTAACATGTTTATTCTTTATGATGGCTTTTGTGATTTCAAAATCAGCTCCATCGTCTATTTCTAGAAAAGTGTAAACCCAAAAATTTCGCCATTGTCTAAGAAAATCATCATCAAACGTATGCGCAGGGAGAAGGAAATCAAATCGTAAATGTGATTGCTCAGGAATGTCCTGAATTACTCCAGTCACCATTCGGGTGTGCTGCTCACCAGTCTCCGAATCATAGTCTCTGGAAATTGTAAGCATTTTGCCAATAGGGTCCTCATTGCCAAAGTATTTTTGAGCCATACTTTGCGTCAGGACTATTGACATTTTTTCTTGCAACGCCGTATTAGGATCTCCCTGAAGCATATGGTATGAAAACATCTTAAAAACAGAGCTATCAGCCATAAAACCACCGGTTTCATAGAATTGGCGATCCTTATATTTGATCGTTGTGTTCCAAATTCTGAGAAATCGAGTCATATTTTTCACTTCGGGTGAATTCTCAAGTGCAAAGATCCCGACACCAACTGGAATAGCTGCCCAGGGACTAGCTTCAAAAGCAAAACCAACCCGATAGATATTGTCGGCTTTCTCATGATAAGCTTCATAGGACAATTCATATCTGATGTAAATCAGCGACAGTAGGAAAATCCCTATGCCTAACACCAGATTTGTCAAACGCACAATTCCGGACAGTTTATTCTTTTTAAAATTTCTGAAAGTGATTAATGCGATGCTTTTCATGGATAAGTAGTTTGGGTGACTAATGAGTTTTTGGAAAGGTTTTGTTCGAAAGAAAGAGAAGTATTGAAAGACAGCAAGCAGATATTTCAGGTTGGTCATGCGACTATTTGCCTTACCCGAAATCTTATCGTACCACTCGTGCAAATCGCCTTGGACTTCTTCAATGAACTGCTCGGAGCAGTACCATTCCAGTATTCGATCCATCCAGGGTGGTGGCGATTTACGATTCATAATTGTTCATTTTGTAAGACAAATAGATGGATTAATTTTTTTGTAAACCATCGACTTATACTAATTGGTATGTTCTGAAATCAAAACTTAGTTTCGGCATGACTTCCCACATTTTGCTGCGCAATTCCCTGGCTTCGCTGAGGCATTTATAGCCATCTGCCGTTATCTTATAAAGCCGTCGCCTTCTTCCTCCTCGCTCGGCGGTGGCACCTCCCATGTATGAGAGCAAATATCCTTTCTTTTCTAATCTGACCAGTACGGTATGTATGGTGCTCAAGGTAAGTGCTCTGCCACTTTTCTGTTCAATTTCATTGACTATCGTTACCGTATAGGCATTTCCATCCAGTACGGCGGTTGACAGGAGAACCAACTCTTCAAATTCACCTAAGTGTGTACCTTTCATTTATTACATTCGTATTTGTAAGACAAATATAAAAAAAATATTCACACGCATAAAAGAAACCCTAGTCACCAAAAAGAGTAAAGAGCATATATTTGATCAAACAATCTCATCGAAATGAAATATAACAGACTAGGTAATTCGGGCTTACAAGTATCCTCGCTATGCTTTGGTACCATGACTTTTGGTGATGGTTCGGACGAAGCCATGAGCCAGAAAGTATATGCTGCCTGTCGCGATAAAGGCATAAATTTCTTCGATTGTGCCAATGTCTACGCCGGAGGCAAATCTGAAGAAATACTTGGAAGACTAATCAAAGATCATCGAGAAGAAGTAGTAGTGGCAACAAAGGGTTATTACCCAATGTCAGACGATGTCAACGGAAGAGGGGCGAGTCGCTTCCACTTAACCAAAGCCTTAGAAGCCAGTTTGAATCGCCTGGGGACAGATTATGTAGACGTTTACTATATCCATCACTTTGATGAAAATACGCCTCTTGAGGAGACCTTATCCACGCTCAACGATTTTGTACGACAAGGTAAAGTGCTATATCTAGGTCTAAGCAATTTTGCCGCCTGGCAAATTATGAAGGCGATTGCTATTTGCGACAAAATGGGTTTTGCTCCGATATCATGTATTGAGCCGATGTACAGCCTGCTCAAGCGCCAATGTGAGTCTGAAATTCTCCCACTAGCCATAGACCAGGGGCTAGGTGTCTTTAGCTATAGCCCTCTTGGAGGTGGCTACTTGACTGGCAAGTATTTGGACAAAAAAGGGCAGGGCAGGTTCGAAACGAGTAAGATGTATCAGAAACGATATGAAGCTGAGACCAATTTGAAGACGGTCAGAAAGTTTACGGACTTTGCCAAAGACAACGATTATAACCCGGTGACTTTAGCTATTGCTTGGGCTGCTTCGAATCCTGGTATTACTGCACCGATTGTAGGTGCGAGAAACTTGGAGCAGCTCAGCCCTGTGCTGGATGCAGTAGACTTTGACATGACAGACGAGCTGTGGGCGACTATAGCAGACTTTGCTTTGGCTCCGGCGCAGCCGACTGATCGGTCAGAAGAGTAGCGGATCAGTTTGGTAGTAGGTTGTTCCGAAACCGTATTTGTCGGCATCGGAACAACTGAAAGGAGTTTTAACCTGCAGACTGTAAATCACCCACAGGTGTATTCCAGACGCCTGAGGCTGCAGTTTCGTTGACGTAGGTGGTAAAGTCTTTAGGTTTTCGACCCAACACCTTTTCAATGTCATTGGTAACTACAGCGTTTGACTTCTTGTCCAAGACCTCCGAAAATAGATAATTGATCAACCATATATAATCGGAGGGTACCTGATACTCTTCAAGCATTTTGATATAAGCCGATAGTGTGATGGGCGTAAATTGAAGCTCTCTACCTGTTGCCTTTGCAATGCGATCGACAACTTCCTCAAACTTCAAAAGTTCAGGGCCGGTGAGCTCGTATATTTTACCGTTATGACCAGGCTGCGTCAATGCAGCAGTCACGACATCAGCGATATCATCTGTATCTACATAAGGAACCAGGGCCTCAGCCTTCGGCAACGCTACATGACCAGCAACGATAGGATCCAGAAAGAAACTTTCACTAAAGTTCTGATTGAACCAGCTGGCCCTGACGATGGTGTGGTCCAGTCCCGAATGAATGATTACCTGTTCACAAAGTTCAGCCTCTTTTTCACCTTTACCGGAAAGGAGTACAAGCTTACCAATACCGGCATGTTTTGCCTTTTTGGTCAATTCTTCAATGGCTTCCAAGGCACCTGGTACAGCCAAGTCCGGCTGAAAGGTAATGTATACCTGATCCATGCCCTCTAGCGCAGCGTCCCACGTCGATGAGTCTTTCCAATCAAATGCAGGGCTTTGATTTCTTGACCCAATTCTTACAATTTGCTCTTGAGCTGACAATCGTTCAGCTACTTTTCGACCGGTTTTACCGGTTCCTCCGATGACTAAAATTCGATTCTTTTTCATGTTATTATAGTTTTTAACTAACTGTTTATCAATTATTTATTTATAATGATTGCAAGTAAACTTGCGGAAAAAGCCAAGACAGAAAAGACTGTCCTAAACATATGGAGCTGATTCCATCTAGGCTCAAACCGTATTCTTATATCGTATAGTTGATTGGGTTCCAGTGTCGTCAGGTCAATTTTGTCCAGCATCTCATTGAGCGGTACATTGCCTAACATCGTTACTCCGACTGTTCCAATCAAATAGGAGAGCGCGGCTGAAAGAAGCAACCAGAAACTCAGGTTTACCGAGATTTGATATTGTTGAATTGTACTGCTTGCAAGCAGAAGCAGGCTTCCAAAAAATATGAGGTAAAACCCTGGATTGAGAATGGCTCGATTGATCGATTGCATAACTTCCAGGTATACCAGGTCTCCAACACGTTTCGTTCCGGGTATGACAGAGACCATCCAGGCATAAAACAGTCCAGCCGAAAGTCCGGTCAACAACACAGCTACATAGAGAATCGATTTATTTAAGGTAAACTCCATGGCTATCCGACTTTGGTATAAACTGGTGTCTTGACATTAAGCCTCCAATAAATGAGAATGACCAGGAAGTACTCCATAGCGATCAGCCAGAAGCTAATTGCTCCGAAAAATTCCAAATAATTACCTCCGGCAGGTATGATCAATAGGGGTACCGTGATAATCACATCAAGGAAGATCGCAGTCGAAACCATGACAAGGCCAAGCAGTTGGCCATGCAACTTGCTTCCCTTACGATAATAATACTTGGTTCCATACCAACCTAGTGGAATCAGGGCTGTTGCAAGTGCCAGGTTAGACTGTAATTCCAGATCGTTCACCAGTCGAACTGAGTACGCCATCATGAATACCATCACACCCAAAAGCCAGATGAGTATGGCAACTAAAATTGCTCTTATTATTTTCATTTCCTTTTCGTTTAGATGTTAATATGAGGCAAAGATGCTGGGCCATGCGCCATCTTATTTGTCCGAAAAGGAGTGAGATTTGTTCGAAAGGTATTATCGACTTATTTCGCTAGGGCGAAACCCGTATTTCTTAGCAAAGGCATTAGAAAAGGAACTTAAACTGTCATATCCGACATGCCAGGCGGCTTCCTGGATAGACATATCCTCTTTTCTCAATAATTCATGCGCTTTAGTTAGGCGCTCATTCTGCAGGTATTTGAATACGGGCACGCCAAAGAGGGCTTTGAAGTTCTTCTTCAACTTGAAACTGTTCAGGCCAATAAGTCTGGAAAGCTCAGTAAGAGAAGGAGGTGTATCCATGTTGTCAAGTAGAATCTGTTTCGCTTCGTACAGCTTTTCTCGTTCTGGGGCCTTCATAACATTTTCTTTCATGGTGGCCAACTGGCCAAAAAAATGAGACAAGAGCGTGGTCATTTGACTTCGGAAAAACATCATTTTGGTTTTGCCTTCATACTGAATGTCGAAGACCTGGTCTACCACCATCTGCATGGTTGGTGTCATAAAAAATTGAGGCCCCTCTACATAAGGATCGCTAGGATTAACTAATTGATGAAGTAGCTGTTCAAATATTTCTCCCTCTTCATTAGGCAACTTCTCCAGATTGCTTACAGCTGTGGCTATGAGTACACATTGTAGCGGTTTGCCAGAAGAAATCGTGTGCTTGAATTCTACCTTTTCGTTAGCATAAAAGGAAAGTGCCAGGCCTTTCGTGCGATGGAAGTCTATTTCTTTCTTATCAAACCGAACAGTCAGATTCACATCTCCGGCACCATAAAAGGCCACGCCGATAACGGGCTCATCGAAATAGCATGAATCGGTAATGGTCGACTCTGAAGATGATTCTTCTACTAAAACAGTAAAATCATTGATGTCTATAATGTCCCTGGTCATAATGAATAATATTATAACTAATTAACAAGTATCAAGTTGCTGTCATTGAACTATATCTTATGAAAAAGTCTCATCAATCTCTAAGCTTTACAATTTTCTGTGATATTGAACCGCGTTCACCTAGGCGAATGACCTTAAAAAGAGTGCTGACTAACCAACCAGGAAAGGCAATAATTTTGGACTTATCAGCCACCTTATGATCACGTAGGGATATGAATTCTTCTTGTTTCGACTCGTCTAATTCGGACAGTTGTTTGGCAAATTTCCATGCACCGTCTCTCGCGAGCTTCATGCTAAAATCAGTCAAGGCATCATCCACTTTGCCTGTTAGTTTTAAAATGAACCGAAGCGTTGGCCAAATTTCGGCCAGGTCCTGTTGTACTTTGTGCACCAGGGACGAGAGCACTTCATTGATCTTATTGAAATCACCATCCAGATCGTCAATATTCTTGTCTTTCATCACTTGAGCTGCCGCTATACCCAAATCCAGATTGATATGTGCGTTCATGCCCATCAAAAGATGTTGTAAGACAATGGGCCAATACTTTGAGGATAATGCAAATGATTTTTCCCATGAAAGGGTAGCTGATTGACTCTGCTGATGACTATAATAGGCTGCAAGATATCTGTTTGCAAATAGCACGTCGAGTTTCTCCATTCTTGGGCCATCGTCAAAGAAATTCTCTTCAATTCCTTTTTTTACCTGAGATGTAACCAGTAGATAGAGAGCAGCAAAATAACCCAAGGGACTGCTTTCGGTTTTGGATTGAGTGATGATGTCTTCTAAGATCCGTATGACTTCATCAATGTTTTGAGCCTGAGGTGTTGGTTTCATTGTCGTTGGTTTGGTTGCGAGATTTTAAGCTGACTAAAGTAATGACAAATGTCTAAATCAGCTGCTGACACTTTGCAATCGAAATGAAATACATGCATGAATTTAATGCACTTGAAGGTTATCTATCAATTCTGTTCATACAATCGATCATTTCATTTCATCACGTTTTCACGATCAAACAAATCTAAACCCGTAAATAACAGAGCATTACCCTCAGGGTAATCTTTGTATTAATCGAAATCAAGAATGATATGAACAAAGTACTACTCATTTTTTTCTTACTAACAACCTTTAATGTTGCAGTGGCCCAACCCACGGACACCCTGGTCATAGAGCGAATGGTGGGTACTATAAAAATCGATGGAGCCATTGACGAAGAAGGCTGGGAAAAACTAACACCGTTGCCTTTAATCGCTTATAGCCCCACGTTTGGCAAGCCGCCATCAGAAAAAACAGAAATTCGAATAGGGTATGACGACAAGTACCTTTATCTCTCCGGAAAAATGTATACCGCTAACTCAAGGGACATTCAAGGCAATTCTATGATCAGAGACCTGGATTTGGAGGGAGACTTTTTCAATGTACTCATCGACTCTTATAATGACAATGAGAATATGCTGAATTTCTCTACTACTCCTACAGGTAATAGACTAGATGCTGAGGTGATTAATGATGCGGAAGGTTCCAATTTCTACAACATAAGCTGGAATGCATTTTGGGATACGGCTGTCACCCAAAATGAACAAGGATGGTTTACGGAGATGAGAATTCCCTTTACGAGTTTGAGATTTGAAGAAAATGACAATGGGAATGTCATTATGGGCCTGATCATACATCGTAGAATCAGTGCACTCAACGAACGGCTGATATTTCCAGCTATTCCTCCACAATGGAATTTTGCCAGGATGAAGCCATCCAAAGCACAGAAAATACTTTTGAAAGGGGTTCGTAGCAAACGTCCTGTATACGTAGCACCGTTTCTGGTAACCGGCATGGAAAAATTAGAACCAATGGGTGATCAGGATGACTTTAGTACGGATACACAAGTAGGTCTTGATGTGAAATATAGCTTGTCCAATAACATGACACTTGATGCTACCCTCAATACTGACTTTGCGCAAGTAGAGGCTGATATTACTCAGGTCAACCTCACTCGATTTTCTCTGTTCTTTCCTGAAAGAAGACAATTTTTTCAAGAACGGTCTGGCGTTTTTGCCTTCAATACCGGCGGAGACACGCGTTTGTTTTATAGCAGAAGAGTGGGACTAACCGAAGACGGTCAACCTATCAAAATTCTTGGTGGAATTCGATTAACAGGTAGAGTAAAAAAACTAGATATTGGTATCATGGACTTGCAAACGTCAAGCTTTGATGCAAATCCAACAGAAAACTTTGGCGTAGTTCGGTTTAGAAATCAACTATTTAATAATTATTCGTTTGTTGGTGGCATGCTGACTTCACGAATTAATAAAGACGGAGACCGTAATATCAATTACGGACTTGATGGAATATTCAGATTATCGGCATCAGATTATTTGTCTGTAAAGTGGGCCCAAACTGCGTCCGATACCTTTAATGAAATTGATAATATATCTGTTTTGGACAGGGGATCCGTTTATCTCTTTTGGGAGAAAAGGGCACTGGACGGCTTCGGGTACGAAACAGAGTATTCCAGGATAGGGGAGCACTATAACCCCGCAATGGGTTTCATATTCAGAAACGATATCACAAGTATATATCAGGGATTCAGATATGGTAAACTACTGAAAGAGCACTCACTGCTACTGAGACATACTCCGTACGTCACGGGAAATGCCATTTATCAGAATGATACACATACCTTACGCGATTACACGTTGGAAGCCGGTTGGCGCTTCGATTTTTTAACTCGAGCTTCATTTACAGTAGAATATTCACATTTATACAACAAGCTGTTTTCGGATTTTGACTTTCTTGGACGCATAAACATTCCAATCGGGGAGTATGATTATGATCGAATGACTTTGTCTTATAGCACCTCACCAGCAAATAACCTTAGATCGTCTGTGGATGTTGAATTTGGCTCTTTTTTTAACGGTTCAAGAAGATCAATAAGAGTGAATCCGCTATGGAATGTATCGAAGTACTTGTCCCTGGGTTTACGCTTCGAACTCAATCGTATTGACTTCAGTGAAACAAATGAATCGATTCAGGCAGGTGTTGGTAGTATTAATTTGACTACAGCGCTCAATATTCATCTGTCAATGGTTTCGTTCATTCAGTACAATAGCCTGGAAGAAAGGCTCAGCAGCAACATCAGATTGCGCTACAATTTCAGAGAAGGACACGACGCATTTTTGGTCTACAACAATCAATCTGCTATAAATGAAAGACCAAATGATGTCAATCAGGTACCTACATCAAATGCTGTAACGCTAAAATACATTTACACCTTCGTAAGGTAGGTGTCAGCTCAATGCTGAAAAAAGATGGACCTGATATATATCATGTTTTTTACTGAATGATATCACTAGTAGTAGTTAGAATTTTTCTGATTTTCACAATTGAAATAGTAACTAATCAGATTCTAAACTACCATGAAAAAATCCTTTGCTTTACTGGGAGCACTACTTCTCTGTTCTTCTGTCTCCTATGCACAATTCACACTTTCTGGGCAATACAGACCTCGAGCAGAATATAGACATGGGTTCAAACAACTACCAAGCCCCGGTCAGAATGCTGCTTTTTTTGTAGAGCAACGTTCACGAATCAATCTCGATTATAATTCGGAAAATTACGACATTAAGATTGTCCTACAGGATGTGCGTGTCTGGGGGAGTCAGCCGCAATTGGTGATTTCAGATGGTGCCACCACCACAATTCATGAAGCCTGGGCACTATTAAAATTCAATGAAACAGTTGGCCTAAAGCTAGGCCGTCAGGAGATAGCATATGATGACCATCGTCTGTTTGGCAATGTAGGCTGGGCGCAGCAAGCCAGAAGTCACGATGCAGCGGTATTGCAGCTGTCTCCCAATGGGGCTAAAATTCATGTGGGTCTCGCGTATAATCAGGATGGTGCCAGATTAGTTGGTAATTATTACTCAGTCAGCTCCAGTTACAAGACATTTCAATATCTGTGGGCACAAAAGTCTTTCGATAACCTGAAAGCTAGCGTACTACTCATGAATTTGGGCAATCAGGGTGGAGACCCCCTGATCAACGACGGTACTACCTATTTTCAACAAACAGTAGGAGGCAGGTTGACCTACAATATGGAGGCTTTCACGGCAAATGCAGCAATATATGGCCAATTTGGAGACATGCCAGACGATGGCAATACCTCTGTCAAGGGCATTCTCTATAGCTTGGATGTAGCTTACAAGCTTACTGATAAGCATAAGCTTTTTGCTGGATTCGAACATATTTCAGGAAATGACGAAAGTGACCCATCTGGAGCAGTATCAGGCGAGAACAATGCTTTTAACCCATATTTTGGTACCAATCACAAGTTTAATGGTTTGATGGACTATTTCTACGTGGGAAACCACAATGGAAGCGTAGGCCTCAATGATTTTCAGTTCGGGTATAAAGGTGCTTTTACTGACAATTTCAATACAACAATAGCCGCTCATCTATTGTATGCAGACGGTGAAGTATTCAACTCTGCCACTTCGCAGCCTGAGGCCATGTCTAAATCATTGGGTACAGAAATAGATATCACTGCCAACTATAAGGTTAGTACCGAAGTTGGTTTGGCATTTGGGTATTCACAGATGTTTGGTACGGAGACACTTGTCGACCTAAGAGGAGGAGACAAAGACGAATTGGCCAACTGGGCCTGGGTGATGATCACCTTCAACCCGACTTTTTTTACAACCAAAGAAAATAAAGAATAATGCTCGTCAAAAGTTACTTGGTATTCCCCAAAGAGGGTGAAAAAAACAACCTCGTTGATAAATTGAATCAATTTGACTGGTGTGAGGTTCTGCCAGCACAAAACAAGGATGTATTGGTCTTAGTAACTGATACATTGGATGAAAGTGATGAGGATATCTGCCTGAATCAGCTGAATGAAATCCAAGAAATAAAGCACTACACGTTAGTATCCGGATTTGAAGAAAATGAAAACCATACGTCACAATGAATAGAAGAGAATTTGTAAAAAAACTGGCCGCTGCCTCTGCCTTGGCCGCTGCCGCTGCCATGTTTCCGGGTATTGTTTTCGCTGACCAACAGGAGCAAGAACTTCCCGCAGGTGAAATCACCTGGAAAAAATCTCCTTGCCGATTCTGTGGAGTAGGTTGCGGATTGAAAATAGGGTTGCAGAAAGGAAAGGCCGTTGCAGTAAAAGGCGACCCGGATTCTCCGGTAAACAAAGGCCTGTGTTGCGTCAAAGGGTATCACTCGGTCATGGCTCTTTATGCCAAAGATCGATTGACGAAACCGCTCGTAAGAAAGAACGGCAAACTAGTAGAAACTTCCATAGATGAAGCTCTAGACCTTGTGGCATCTAAAATGCAGGAAACTATCGATAAACATGGAAAGGATTCGGTGTCCATGTATGGGTCAGGCCAATGGACTATTCCTGATGGCTACGTAGCCTCCAAGTTTATGAAAGGTGCGATCGGAACCAATAATCTGGAGGCCAACGCTCGATTATGTATGGCCAGTGCCGTAACTGGCTTCCTTACGACTTTTGGTATGGACGAACCCATGGGTTGTTATGAAGACATCGACCATGCTGACGTATTTGTCCTTTGGGGAAATAATATGGCGGAAATGCATCCTGTCTTATTTTCAAGGCTTTTGGATCAAAGGCTCAAGCGGAGCAATGTTAAAATCATCGATCTGGCCACCAGGACTACACGAACAAGTACGGCGGCAGACCGATCGATCTTGTTCAAACCTCAAACGGATTTAGCTATTGCTAATGCTATTTGTTACGAAATAATTAATAATGGCTGGGTCAATCAGGAGTTTGTACGCAAGCATTGCGCATTCAAAAAGGGAAAGACCAATATAGGTTATGGCCTAGAGGATAATTTCAAATTCAAGGATGAAGCCACAGGAATCGATTTGGATGAATTCAAGGAATTTTTGAAGGACTATAGACCCGATAAAGTGGAGAAGATGTCAGGGGTTTCTGCGAAAGACATTAAATACCTGGCAGCCGTTTATGGCAACCCCAACAAGAAAGTAACCTCATTCTGGTGTATGGGAATGAATCAGCACACGCGGGGTACTTGGATTAATAATCTGGTATATAATATCCACTTATTGGTGGGTAAAATTTCTACTCCCGGTAATAGCCCCTTTTCATTGACTGGTCAGCCTAGTGCCTGCGGTACCGTAAGAGAAGTAGGTACTTTAACACATAAGTTGCCTCATGGTGTGGTCATGAATGAAAAGGATCGTAAAATGGCCGCAGAAATTTGGAAAGTACCCGTTGAAAACATTCCGCCAAAACCTAGTCTACATACAGTTGAGATGTTCAGGGCATTGGATCGGGGAGAAGTACGATTCATGTGGATTCAGGTGACCAACCCTATGGTGACCATGCCTAAGCTTAACCGATATCGGGATGGGGCCTTAAAAGAAGATCGATTCATTGTAGTTTCCGATGTCTACCCAACACCTACCACGGATATAGCTGATGTTATTCTACCCTCTGCCATGTGGATCGAGCGAGAAGGAATGTACGGCAATTCAGAGCGTAGAACGCAACATTTTGAACAGCTGGTAGATGCGCCTGGAGATTGCATGAGCGATACCTGGCAAATCATCGAAGTTGCTCGAAGAATGGGATTTGAAAAACAATTTCCATGGAGCTATGAAGAGCATATTCCAGAAATATGGAAGGAATACTCACTATTTCATGAAGGAGCCAAACATGGAATGGCACCGTACCAAGTATTGAAAAGTCAACCTGGTGCCCAATGGCCTTACGTGAATGGAAAAAGTACGCAATGGCGTTTTCATGGAAAGTATGATCCCGCCTGCAAGGGCAATACCTACGATTTTTATGGAAAACCTGAGGGTAAAGCCTGGATATGGGCAAGGCCATACGAAGCAGCTCCTGAAGAACCAGATCAGGAATACCCATTCTTATTGAACACGGGGCGCGTGATAGAACACTGGCATACGGGTTCTATGACGAGGAGAATTCCGGTATTGCATCAGGCCGTACCCAAAGCCTATGTAGAGCTTCATCCGGATGACGCCAAGCAGATGGGCATCCGCAATGGGAATCAAGTTCGATTGGTATCCAGAAGAGGTAAGATTGATTTGCCAGCATCTGTGAACGAACGTGGTAAGCCGGTTCGAGGACATGTATTTGTGCCCTTCTTTGATGAGGGTAAATTGATCAATGAGTTGACGCTAGATGCCTTTTGTCCTATTTCAAAACAGCCGGATTATAAGAAATGTGCGATCAAAATAGAGAAAGTATAAGCGAATGGCCATGAAGAAAAAGCGAGGCATATCCATTTTTATTTTCATTTTGTTGATGATCTCTGCCATAGTCGTCTTAGATCGGTCATTGACAACCAATCAGGAGCGTGCAAGCCTGGGATATGAGCCAGAGGACTATGTCCCATCATTACCAGCCGAAAGTGGTGTTTTCAGAAGGTCTGAATATGCTTTGGATTACGAAAACATGCCTGATGGAGATAGCTTTAAACGCAGTCTT
Source organism: Reichenbachiella sp. (assembly GCF_039944555.1). Lineage (GTDB taxonomy): Bacteria > Bacteroidota > Bacteroidia > Cytophagales > Cyclobacteriaceae > Reichenbachiella. The sequence goes on from NZ_JBDUYN010000007.1 coordinate 175,540, forward strand.
GAGGACTATTATGAAAATCGGGCCTACCCGGGAGCACCACCAATCATTCCACACCCATTAGTAAGTGAGCAGGGAATTGGTGGGAAGTCTTGTTTACAATGCCATGAAAATGGCGGATATGTTGATCGATTCAAAGCCTATGCACCAGTGACACCACATCCGGAGATGCTGAATTGCCGTCAATGTCACGCAGCACCCAAATCAGGTCAATTGTTCAAAAAAACCAATTGGGTAAAAATAAGCCATCCCGAGATTAAAGGTAGCGCTCTACAAGGTGGCCCACCAGTCATACCTCACTCATTACAGATGCGGGAAAACTGCCTGGCCTGTCATGCCGGACCAGCAGCTCCTAACGAGATCAAGGTCAGTCATCCCTATAGGGTCAATTGTCGTCAGTGTCATGTACCTGTTCAAGAATTTGCCACATTGAAGGCGAAATGGGACAGTACAGATCAATTCTTCCGAAAACCTAATTAATATGATGCTAGAAAAAGTAAAATTGGTTTTTTGTATTTCCATAGTGCTGACTGCGACATCTTGTTGGCATGAGGACGGCGCCATTCATCACGTAGGGCATCAGACAATTAATGAACAGCTAAACGCCAGAAGTGTTGACAGTATCCAATATGCTATATCATCCGAGGAATACCTAAAGGATCTGGACAAAGTAAAAGTCGATGGCATCCATGGTGAAGTCTATATTCCTAACAGAAGCAATCACCTGAATTCGTTTCCATGTAGCAGTTGCCATACCAAGCCCCTGAATGAATTGGGAAACCTGAATAGCGAAAATTCTAAAAAAGCGCACTGGAATATCAAACTGCAACATGCAGAAGCCGAAGTGATGAACTGCATCACATGTCACAATGATAGTAACCTGGATCAACTTCGGTCACTTACGGGCCGTGAGATCAATGTCAATCACAGCTATAAGCTTTGTAGCCAGTGTCATGCCACACAGCATAAAGAATGGCAAGGAGGAGCACATGGCAAAAGGCTCGGCGGATGGGCACCGCCGCGGATCATCAATTCATGTGTGAATTGCCATAATCCACATAGTCCGGCATTTGAAAGCAGGTGGCCGGCTCGACTCAATACAGTTAAACTGATAGAACAAACCGCAGACTAAAATAGCATGGACAAACCAACAGATAAAGACACTAATTGTGGATCGGGCAATTGCGGTTGCAATGGCAATTCTAAGCCAGATGGCACAGATCAGACTTTCAACAAGGTCACAGATCGTAGAAATATGCTCAAGTCTCTCACCGCAGGACTGCTAGCAGGGACGGGACTGGTCAATAGCGCCTGTAGCGTTACCGCTTCAGACGATACCAGAGAAAAGAAATCACTAGAGTGGGAAGAGTACTTCAAGGGCAATTACCAGCTCATGACAGATGAAGAGAAAGAGGGTACCGTTCAGCGACTGGCAAGGCTCTATGAGTTGAATAATGGTAAACATGCAAACATTTCCGCTCAAGGAGCCAGGGAAGATGTACTGTACGGCTATGCTTTCAACATCTCTAAATGCCAGGGTTACATGGATTGTGTGAATGCTTGTGTTCAGGAAAATAATCAGGATCGTGGGTCTCAGATGCAATATATTCGGATTCATGAGCATGAGAACGGACAACTCAATTTTGAACTCGCCGAGGATGATTACTATCATGAGGTACCCGCTGAAGGACATTTCTACATGGGTACCCAGTGCTTTCATTGTGAGAACCCTCCCTGTGTGGAGGTATGCCCTGTGAAGGCAACGTGGAAGGAGAAGGATGGGATCGTTGTTATTGATTATGACTGGTGTATCGGATGTAGATATTGTATGGCTGCCTGTCCCTACGACGGTCGACGATTCAATTGGTCAAACCCTCAGGTTCCGGAAGAAGAGGTCAATGAAAATCAACACTACCTGGGAAATCGCCTAAGAAAAAAGGGAGTTATGGAGAAGTGTACCTTTTGTATTCAGCGATCACGCGAAGGAAAAAATCCGGCCTGCGTAGAAGCATGCCCAACAGGAGCAAGAATCTTTGGCAACCTTCTCGATCCTAACAGTGAGATCAGGTGGGTATTGGCAAATAAAAAAGTATTCAGGCTTAAAGAGGACCTGGGTACGGAACCGAAGTTTTGGTACTTCATGGACTAATTCGACAAACTGCTAAAAGAATACTTAAATGAAACAACTAACTATATTTTTCAGTTTGGTCAGAGACGGCCTGGATTCGGCTACTACGGGCAATACTAAGTATCATGTCTGGATGGGTGCGCTTACCTTAATCATGCTACTTGGGGCCTATAGCTATTATATTCAGCTTTCAGAAGGGTTAATAGTAACCGGCATGACAGACCGTGTGAGCTGGGGACTCTATATATCAAATTTCACATTTTTGGTTGGGGTGGCTGCGGCGGCCGTGATGTTGGTCATGCCGACCTACGTGCTTAAAGATGTCGACTTTTCCAGAGCGGTCCTAATTGGAGAGGGAATGGCCGTGGCTGCCCTCATTATGTGTCTCGCCTTTGTTACTGTTGATCTAGGTGGTCCGGCCAATGCATGGCATCTGATCCCAGGTATTGGTACCTTTAATTTCCCTAATTCAATGCTCTCATGGGATGTGATTGTCTTGAATGGCTATTTATTTATTAATCTGACTGTCCCTCTCTATATTCTGATGAAGAAATATCAGGGAAAAGAACCCAATAGAAGGGTTTACTTGCCAGGAGTAATGATTTCGGTATTTTGGGCAGTTGGAATTCACATGGTCACGGCCTTTCTTTATGCCGGCCTGCCTGCTCGTCCTTTTTGGAACAACGCCCTGCTGGGACCAAGATTTTTGGCCTCTGCATTTGCGGCCGGTCCTGCACTGATTATTCTTGCTCTTCAGGTCATTAAAAACAACTCCTCCTATAAAATTGAACATACTACTATTCGAAAAATATCGATGGTGGTAACCGTTGCGGCCCAGGTCAATCTGATCATGCTCATCAGTGAATTGTTCAAAGAATTCTATGCACCTACACATCATAGTATCAGTGCGGTTTATCTCTACTTCGGTCTAGAGGGAAAGAATGCCTTAATGCCCTGGATTTATACTTCTATTACTATGAATGTAATTGCTACTTGTATACTTACTATTCATTTGCTGCGTAAGGACCTCAAATGGCTTAATCTTGCTTGTATACTCCTTTTTGTGGCAGTCTGGATAGAAAAGGGAATGGGACTGATCATACCAGGTTTCATTCCAGGGCCATGGGGTGACATCGTTGAGTATTTTCCAACATGGATTGAAATAGGCGTAACAGCAGGTATTTGGGCGATGGGCTTTTTTATATTTACTATACTGGTGAAAGCATTCATACCTATTGAACAGGGAACCCTTAGATACAATAAAAGCTAGTGCTTTATTAATTCAATTCTAGCCAAAGTCATTACTCTAAAAAATGTATTAAGAGTAAAATTTGATCGGGTTTTACCCTGTTCTGATCGTGTATGTTCATTTTTATCTCAAACTCAAAATAGAATAGAAATGAACAAAGTCATCTTACTAGCCATTGTGTCCCTAATGAATATCTCATGTCCAAAGGGCCTGGCGCAAACAAATCAAGGAAAGATAGTCCAAACTTCCTTTCAGAAAATAAATTCGGGTAAAGTCGATGAGGCCATAACCGATTTGAATGCTTTTATTTCTGAAAATCCTGATCACCCTGCAGCGCTCGGAATGCTCGGTCTGGCTCACAGAAGAAAAGGAAATAACGAAAAATCTTTGTCTTTTTATGAAAGAGCGCTAAATGCTCAACCTGAAAATGTACAATTTCAATTTAACCTCGGCGTGGCCTATGCACTGGCCGATAATAAAGATGCGGCCTTTGAGTCTTTACTTAAGGTTAAAGCAACGAATGCCTATAACATTACCAATGTAGGCCTTAGCCCAGCCGGGGCCGTGCTAAAAAGCGATCCAAGATATAAAGAGCTATTTCCTACACCTGAAGAATATGCCAATCCATTTACTGAACAAGGAGCCAAGGTGATCCACGACTGGAAAGGTGAAAGCCAGAACGACCAATTTGGTTGGATAGGTAGAAATATCGGAGACGTGAATGGAGATGGTATCATGGATATAACTACCTCAGCGCCAACGAACAAGGAGGGAGGAACTAATGCTGGAAAAATCTATGTTTACTCGGGCAAAAGTGGAGAACTACTATGGTCATATGCAGCTAAGGATGCGAATGGTCAACTGGGTATGAGTATAGAGGCAGCGGGAGATGTTAATGCAGATGGTGTTCCTGATGTAGTAGCCGGCGCTCCTTATGTCAACAAGGCTTGGGTGTTTTCCGGTATTGATGGAAAAGTCATTTACGAATGGAAAGGGGCAGATGAAAAAGGTGCCTTTGGTATTGGTGTTCGCGGTGTTGGAGATGTCAATCGAGATGGCTTTGGAGATGTACTCGTAAGTGAGCCTTATCAGGTATGGGGAGGACCGCTGAACAGCGATAAAATAGAACATGCCGGACGTGTGCATTTGTACTCGGGGAAAGATGGTTCAATACTTCAAAAATGGGATGGCGAAAGGGCTGGAGATGGTTTTGGTACTGCGGTTGGTGGAAAGACTTCACGTGGGTCAACATTCATCATGATGGGAGCTCCATCGGCAGGTTCTAAAAAACAGGGTCGCGTATATGTATATAAGAATGTGGCGGAGAAAGCCTTTCTCACAATGGAGGCTGACAGCACCGGTGGTAGCCTTGGTGGTATGTTTATGTCTGTGGTAGGAGATGTCAATGGAGATGGTACTCAGGATGTTTACGCATCGGACTTCGCGAATGCTGCTCTGGGCCGATCCACCGGAAGGGCTTATATACATTCGGGAGCCGACGGAAAGCAATTGCACACTTTTACCGGTGAGAGCGCAGGTGATGGTTTTGGCATTGGCGTGGCAGACGCCGGTGATACGAACAATGACGGTTATGATGATCTTGTCATCGGCGCCTGGCAACATGCATCCGCTGCACCTTCGGGTGGCAAAGTTTACGTGTACTCAGGAAAAGATGGGAGTCTTCTTCGTACCTTTACTGGTCAAGTGGTTGGTGAAACACTCGGATTTGACGCTACCGGCATTGGTGACATTAATGACGATGGTGTAGTCGACCTACTTTTAACCTCAGCTTGGAGCGCTATTAACGGCTCCAAGTCAGGTAGAATGTTGGTGGTTGCCGGGAAATAGTCGGGCTGTAGCCCAGTTCAACACTATCTCATTTCTCTTCTTTTGATTATTCCGACAATTGGCTATCTTGTTCTAAATCAAACATTTATAAAAAAAATGCCTGAAATACAAATCAACTTCGTTGCGGTGATTGTCGCCGTGGTACTAAACTTTATTCTGGGTTTTATCTGGTACACACCACTATTTGGTAAGGCCTGGGCCACAGAAATGGGGTTTGACCCTAATGAGAAACCTGAGGGTTCTGTTATGGCCAGAGGGATGATCTTTATGGTCGTTGGCAACTTTTTCCTCGCTTACGTCTTTGCCCACAACATCGCAGTTTGGGATCCCATGACCTGGGGACAAGGTCCTTCAGAAATGTCTAAAATGGCCAACATTGCCAACGCTGCCTTTTTTACCTGGCTTGGTTTCTTTCTGCCTATTGACTTGGGAGGAGTAGCCTGGGAGAAAAAATCATGGAAACTATTCGGGATCAATACAAGCTATCATCTGCTATCATTGATAGTAGTGGCTGCTGTATTGATTTATATGTAAGGGGGCCAGTATCTCAACTTTAAACTAAAAACCAGGGTGTCAATATCATTGATACCCTGATTTTTTTGACCGTACTCGTTTATGAGGTAACAAATTTGATCTCATTTTTTGACTAACGTCGACAAATCGAACTGCTCTCCAGATTTGAACACATAATCAGGTTTATTGATCCATTTGGTCAAATTCACTAAAAACCGCAGGAATGCAGACGGCACAATAACGATATACAGATGTATGTGCTCAAGTTTTGAAATGGCTCTGAGATATATAGGGTTAAGCGGATTGGCTAGAATGACGTTAGACGTATCCACAATATGATTGAATTTACCAGAACTCTCACGATCCATTTTTTTGAGATGTACCAGGTACCTACGAAGAAGACTTAAACTAATAATTCCCTTGGCTACTATTCTATAAGTATCCAATTCCTCTTGGTTACAATACATCTCTATACTTCCATATTTGTTTTTGAAATGAGTTATCATATTCAGGCTTTTGTTTTTATGTAGGCAAATTAGCCAGAAGCACTTCAGAGACGCTTACAAAAAAAGCGCATAGTCTTGTACTTCTATTTTTTATGGCGATGTAGAAATGTTGATGAATAAACCATCTGTCCTGATCTGAGTCTAAAAGACTCAAACAAATTATAAACAGATGAAATTTCTATTGAAAACATCCTTTTTAGTATTAATATCCCTAGCAGCCTTTCAAAGCTATGCCCAGAAAAGAAAACCACGCAAAGAGGTAGTCGTAGTTTCGCGCGGCCGAGTTGTAAAAAAGGTGCACAAAACACATGTGGTTGTGGCTCACAAAGGCGTTGACTACCGCTACGTAAACGGCGTTTTTTATAAGCCCAGAAACTCAAAGTTCGTAGTGGTTGGAGCACCCGTTGGCGTGAGAGTCAGAACCCTTCCTGTCTCTCACATTAGAATATATGTCAGGTCAAACCCATTCTATTATTATAATGGCATTTTCTATAGAAAAATCGTGAATTCAGATGAATACGAAGTTGTGCAGCCACCTGTGGGAGCCAGAGTTTCTGAATTGCCAGAAGGTACTGAGATGATCATATTGGATGGACAAAAGTATTTCGAGTTAGATGGCTATTACTATCAAGAAGTGATTACCAACAGCAATGAACTAAACTATGAAGTAGTTAGAAATCCATAAGGTATTATCTTGCGAAGATCTAAGTCGCTAATCGTTTATGAGCCAAACTACGGTTAATCTGTTTGATATGCCCATTGAGCAGCTCTTCTCAAGAGTAAAAACTAATTTCCGTTTATATCAATATGATTATAGAAAGCATACCGTATTACTAAATGATGATAGGAGTGATGCAGTGGGCCAAATCAGACTACCGCTGCATTTATCCCTCGATGATCAGCTGAATATTACCGGTAATGAAACATTGGTGCTCTATCTAAGTATAGAGTCGGGTCATGCAGCCATTTGTGTAATGCAGGGAAAATCCAATGTCTATCATACTACATTTTCGGCCTATATGACCCGGAAGAAGCAAGGGGTAAGTCAAATTAAATACCTAAACAAAAAAGGCAAATCGAGGGCGGGATCAAGGGTTCGCCTGGCGAAAACCATCGAGTTTTTTGAGCGCATCAACACTGCACTGATTAGGCTATTCGAGGAACATGAGATTGAGCGAATAGCTCTCAATTGCAATGCTACTCTTATTCCTTATTTGCATAATTCCAAAGTGGCCTGCCCATTCGACAAGAAGGACTCTCGTTTGTATAAAATCCCATTGCATATTCCGCAATCCAACTTTACCAATCTGGATAAGGCGGTCAAAAAATTGATGGCACCCATACTTTTTTATGAGGCTGAGCATGAGCTTATGGTCAATAAAGCCTTGAATTAAGTGAGAGTGTATAAAATTGGGTGAGCCCAAAAATCTACTGACTACCCTAAAGAAGGTGATCTGTTTTTGACAAAAGAAAATAAAAAGATAGTTTAGTAGCCAGTAAACCACCTATTCATAGCTATGGAAACCCTAACAAGATTACTTTTTATTGTATTATTTGGTTTGTGTCAGTTTCAGTGTTCGTCACCTTCTTCTAATCAAACATCAAACCTACGAAATGAGAACCAGGCCTTAGATACCGTGGATGTCGGCAAAACTAATCCTCCTGAAGAGGTGAATACAGTCAGACAAGAAGCTGCCGATGCTGAAGCCATCGATAAACAGGAAGTAGACTCTGAAAATTCCAGAAATTATACAGGTGAGCCTTATATTTTATATGAACGGGCTCCATTCGAGTATCCTTTTGCCATTGTGAAATCATATTATTCTCCTGTCCTTAGGAGATCCCATGATCCTGAAGGGGTAGCACTTGATACACTGAAAGCTTTTGAACAGCTCGAAATTACCTATATGGCATATACTGCAACCGGTCAGTGGTACTATGTCGATGCCTCAGATCAGCGAGCAGGTTGGATTCATGAGAATAGTATCACCCTATTTAAAGAAAAGTCGGAGGATATAGATTTTTACCTTAAGCTAATTGCAGACTCTCTGAATTTGGAGTCTTTTGAAAAAGTAGAAACCTCGTATTCGATATTTTATAAAAATACATCTGGCTCAAATCACTATAAAGTTGAGTACCAAGCTGACGTTGGCTTATTGCAGGTTTATCTTCAGGTGGAAGGTGAATTGGAATATGATTATCAAGGAACACAAGCTTATCGAGTGATGGGCAAAAAGCTGTATTATTTGGGTGATTTTATGTATGATTCCGGCTTGTCTGGTGAATTGATAAATAACTACTTATTGATCAGTCATACTAGTCAATGGACCGAATGGATTCGTATTTATGATAGAAACAAGCAAGTAGAACTCTCGGAAGTTAGATGGCGTTACACTCCAATCGCTCTCAAGGGATTAAAAGAGATTCATCTGAAAGAGCTGACTAGGAAAGAATTTGCCAGTGGGCTTAGAATAGAAACGTCGAAAAAAGATGGTAAGCCTATCATAGAATTCAAGTATCAGGATAATTGAATTCATTAGCTTCTACAGATCTCAAAGAGCACGCAAACTGAGAGCCTTTGCCAATCCTACTTCCCGAGTCCAGCCTCAAGAACGGCAATCAGCAACGCCAGTTTAATCGCGCTGGCTCCGTCTATATTTGCCCACCATTCGTCGAGTGAATGTGCATTGCCACTTCTTCCACCTCTGCCTATTGTTACAGCCGGAATGCCTTTAGCAATAGGGATATTGGCATTGGTGGATCCTGTAGTGAGACGAGGAGAGGTGCCTAATGTTGCGGTTGCTGCTAAGGCTCGCTGGATCAATGGCACATCCTTGGATTGAACTCCAGAAGGGCGGTCCCCAATCTTTTGCAGTTCTAGTTTTATTTCACCATTGACTCCTGAATCATTGTAATATTTCACCGCTTGATTTACAGAAGTTTTGAACAGACTATCTATCGCGAGTAGCCGACCAGGGTCCAGCGAGCGCATGTCCACCTCGAACCAGGATTCGAACGGAATGGAATTAACAGAAGTCCCGCCGCCAATTCTACCTATGTTGTAAGAAGTTTTCGGACCTTCGTATATATTTTGAGAAGCCGATGTGGTGAAATAATCAATAGCTTTTCCAAGTGCATGATGTGGATTGGCCAGTCCGAAAGCACCCCAGGAATGCCCACCTGGCCCCCTAAATATGGCTCTGTATCTGGTAGAACCCAAGGCGCCATTATTCACTCGGCCAAGACTGCCTCCGTCTATAGAAATCCATGAATCAATAGACAACTCAGCACCTTCTCTCAGCAGGTGTTTGACTCCTCTTAGGTCACCTAGACCTTCTTCTCCTACAGTTCCTACAAACAGCAAATTAGCCTGTGTTTTGATTTCTGCTGCGGTCATAGCGCGAAGTACAGTGAGTACCATCACCAGCCCCCTGGTATCATCTCCTATGCCAGGGGCAATCAATGTATCACCTTTTATCTTTACCGTGAGGTCAGTATCCATTGGGAAAACGGTATCAATATGGGCGTCAAGCACAATTGTTCGATCTCCTTTTGTCCCTTCTCTAAGAGCCAAGACATTCCCAACTTCATCTACCCATACCTTATCAGCTCCTGCCTGCTCAAGCATCACTTTAAAGGCCAGCCCGCGTTCTTTTTCTCCGAAAGGAGGCGCCGGTATTTCGGTTAGCGTAATCAGATCTTTAGTGGTTTGCGATTCAAACTCATCGATGATTTCAAAGGACTTTTGCACTTTCTTGTCTTTAACTGTTTTGCTGGCCTCGTTGGTGTATGATCTGGAGATCAATGAAGTGTCCTGTGCGTGCAAATGAGCCCCGGCAAGCATTAGTCGTCCAATTAGCAATGAAGTATATAAGTAATTAATATTGATCATTTTCTATTTCTTGTATGATGTATTTAGTTTCTATTTACCTAAAGGCCGGACAGCTTAGAATATCCCTAAAGAATGTTCCTTTTTTTATTTTTTTGCAAAGACCTATCTCAACTGCTAATTCACATTCATTCGATGCCTATGGCCAACGTGAATTTGATGCTCCCCAATAAACGTAGTAGAAGTTCTGCCTCCGAGGTCGACTGCATGATCGTTACGCTCAAAAATACCTCAGACGAATCATAAGTGAAAGTCAACTCTTATGACTGACCTAATTTTCTTTCGCCCTTGCGAATGATCTTTTTGCTCTCGCGACCTTTGATCACTCCTTGTTTTTCATCTATCCATACTATGGCACCTGTCGGGCAGCGCTGAATGGGGTCTTTCATTTGATGGTTGAGATTATAATTGATGACTGGTAAATTGTTTACCATGATAATGAGTTCGCCAGGTGCGTCCATGGCACATTTTCCACAAGCCGTACAGCCGACATCGCAGTTTACCAATACTTCTTCTCCAGCTTCAAGGCTTTTGCAGGCCACCCATAGGTGACTACTGATGGGTTGCAGAGAAAACAAATCCTTCGGACAGACTTCAACGCAATCACCACAGGCGGTGCATTTATCTGGGTTCACCTCGGGTATTGAGTGGCTATTCATGGTAATGGCATCAAAGTCGCAAACCACTTCGCAATCACCATGACCCAGGCATCCCCAAAAGCATCCTTTGCCACCTCCCGAAACTAACGATGCTGCCTGACACGAAGCCAATCCTTGATATTGGGCACGGTTTTGTGCAACATTGGTCCCACCGGCACAGGCCAGTCGCGCGACACGCTTTTCTTCCGACCCCGGGTCCACACCAAGAAATTGAGCTATAGCCAGCCGACCATCTTCTGTACTTACTGTACATTTTCCCGGCAGCACTTGCCCGGATACGAGTGCTTCTGCAAAAGGACGACAACCGGGAAAATTGCACGCACCACAATTGGCATGAGGCAACATGTCTTCAACGGTATCGATACGTGGATCTTCATACACATACAGGCGCTTGTTGGCCAACATTAGCATGATAGCCAGCAATAGCGTAAGACCTCCTAAGGCGCAAATAGCAATAATGATTGACATACGATTAAATCTTGCTCAACAGCTCCCTTGGCGCATTGACAAGGGGTTTGTTTCATTTCAAGCCTAATAGATTACCTCAGCCCATTTTTTACCGGCAATCAACTCGGCCTTTCTTGTTTCCCATTTTTCTTTGGATCCCATTATTTGAGAAAATGCTTTATTCAAATTCTCATTGACTTTATCATATCCTGCCACAAAAATATGGGTATTGGTAAATGATAACATTTCTAAAATTTCTTCCGCCCGCTGTTCTATTGCTTTATCCAATTGAATAGGGTCTGACCAATGTGGTCGGGGACTAAGGGCGTGAATGGCCTCGAAAGTGTCCTGATCGTAATAGTTGGTCAGATCACCATCTTTGTCATTCAGATACAATAATTCCAAACCACTTCTGGCACCATAAAACAAGCGAATCTTACCCTGCCAGTCTTTAATGTTTTTATAGATATGTTTAACGAAGGCACGGAATGGTGCAATCCCGGTGCCCATGCCAATCAGTATGAGGTTGGAAGTTTTGTCTTCGGGCGCTTTGAATGGTAAATCAAAAGGCCCGGTTATAGTAATTTCGTCACCAATTTTCCTGTCGCATAGGTAATTGGAACCCACCCCGGGATAGATTTCACCATTGAATTCATCCACATAAAAACAGCGCTTGACCAGGAGACTGAGATTTGTTTTGCCTTTCTTTTTTTTAGGAATATCAGCAACACTATACAATCGGTGGTGATAGTTGTTGCCAGACTCGTCGGGTGGGGATGCTACCAGCACACCAAAGCTTTGGTCCACCTCACATTCAAACTCCGGTTGCTCTACTTCAAGGAAAATTTCCCGTATTTCATCGGTATCAGCAGGAGTGAGACGTTTGGTCTTTTTCACCGTGGCTTGATACCAGTTTTCCGTATTATAATCTGCTAAGTGTGCCATATCTATTGATTATTTAGGTTCTTTCATCTTGCTCTCTTAACTATAGGTCTCTTTTATTTTTGCAAACCGTGGTACAACCACAGTTCGTACATCTTGTTCTTTCAGCCAGTGCGTCTTCATCTGACAGGTGAGCTGAAAACATCTTTCTCCACATCGATTGTACACCCATCCATATGATCATGAGTGAGACAATTCCAATGATGCTTATTAAGTATTCTTTCAACATGCTAAAACATTTATCATAACCATACTAACTTCCTAATCCTGAAAATCCCATAAATGACAAAGACAGAATACCTGCTACCAACAAGGTCAGCACGGTACCTTTTACCAGATTGGGTACTTCAGCAAACTCCAGCTGTTCACGCAATCCGGCAATAAGCACGAGTGCCAACGTAAATCCGGTGCCTGCACCCAGGGCGTACACAAAGCTTTCAATAAAACCATACCCTTTGTTAGTTTGAAATAATGCCAATCCAAGTATGGCACAATTTGTTGTGATCAGGGGTAAAAAGATCCCCAAAGCTTTGAACAGTACAGGACTCATTTTCTTGATGAACATTTCTACCAATTGAACAGTAGAGGCAATGACTACGATATAACTGATCAATTGTAAAAACGGTGCGTTAATGACTACAAGAAAAGCATGAATGCCATACGCACAAACAGAACTTATCAACATCACAAAGGTGACTGCTCCTCCCATTTTAGTAGCGGTTTCCATCTTACCGGAAACGCCCAGAAATGGGCATATGCCTAGAAAATAGGCCAATACAAAATTGTTGATGAGACTGGCATTAATGAATATGTACCAAAGCGATTCCGATTTCATAATTTTGCCTTTTTTTGTTTAACCCAATTGAATAGGAATAACCACAAAGCCAAGGTGAAAAAACCTCCGGCTGGCAGTATCATAACAATCCATTCTTGAAAGCGGTCCGGGAATATGGCCATTCCAAAAATGCTCCCGTTACCCAGAATTTCCCGAACAGCGCCGAGACACAATAGTGCGAATACAAATCCTAAACCCATGCCCATGGCGTCCAAAGCAGACCTGCCGATGTTGTTTTTTGAGGCAAAAGCTTCTGCGCGACTCAGTATCAGGCAATTCACTACTATCAGCGATATGAATGCACCCAAACTCTTATGTAGTTCTACACTAATCGCCTGAATGGCATAATCCGTGATCGTAACAAAGGTGGCTATGATAAGAATATAAGAAGCTATTCTTACTTGTTTAGGAATAAAGTGGCGTAATGAAGACACCAGAATGTTAGACATCATTAATACAAATGCTGTAGCCAGCCCCATGGCCAAGGCATTCTCTGCGGTATTGGAAACGGCCAACACAGGGCACATACCTAGGACTTGCACAAATACTGGATTGTCCTTCCAGATACCCTTAATGAATTCGTCCGTGTTGGGGTTTTCACCAAGAAATCCGAATAGCCCTTCACTTGATTTATTCAACTGATTACTCATTGACATCCTCCTTTCCAATGATTTTGAAGGTCTCCCGATTATTAAAAATCAACGGAACCATTTCACTGGTGCTACCGGCCAATATGTCACCGATAGCGCGTGATGAAATAGTGGCTCCGGTAATGCCATCCAACTCCCAGGGATTATGCTTACTACCACTTTTTACCGTCACTATCTTGTGTCTGACCATGTTTTCGTTGGTTTTTAGCGATACATCCAATGCCTCAAAATTGACGAGAAAGTCAGGGTCCTTTTCAATTTTATCACCCAGACCAGGAGTTTCTTTGCTTTCGAGCACGTAGAAACCAACTATTGTTTGTGTACCTGGATCATAACCATAGAGTATGCGAATCTTATCTGCATATCCCTGGCCACTGGCTTCTATGGCAATGCCCTGCATCTTATTTTGGGCATCATAGCCTGCGTAAACTACTGTTGCTGTCTTTGGATTATCAGTGGTCAACAGAAAAGTACCGTCTTTTTGAAGCCGGAAAGTTTTTGTTTTGGTGATTCCGGGAATGACTTTGAATATTGCTTTTTCCAATGCTTCAGCCTTTAGCCGCTCTATCCTTGGAAGTGTACCTTCATAGGTGAGCACAATCAATAAGGCGCAGAGGATGCCAATGCTGACCATCGCAATCAGCATTTTGTTGTTTCCGGATGAACTTTCTGTCAATATGGGTTGACTGGTGCTCATAATTTTGAATTACTTTTTGAGGTGCCGTAAACACGCGGTTTGATCAGTTTGTCGATTTGAGGCGACAACGCATTGCCAAGCAAAATGGCGTACATGACTCCTTCTGGTAATCCACCCCATATGCGTATGACCACCACCACAACGCCAATAAACACACCATAGATAATCACTCCGCAAGAGGTGATAGGAGAGCCTACCATATCTGATGCCATGAAAAAAGCACCCAACATCAACCCTCCGGAAAAGAGCATGAAATTAGGGGATGGATATAATTGATTATCAATTAGATATAATATCCCACTTAAAGCATAAACGCTACCTAAGATGGAAATCGGAATTCGCCAGTTCATCATCTTTCTGACTATTAGGTAGATACCGCCGATGATGATTACAATGGCCGACGTTTCTCCTGTCGACCCGCTAGTTAGGCCAAAGGCTAAATCAGAGATAGACACGGACACCTGGTCAAACTTGAAGGCCGAAAGTGGAGTTGCTCCGGAATTACCATCGACCACTGGCTCATAAAATGGCAAGGTTAATACTGATGAAGAAATCGCAGAAAAACGATGGTCTGAAAATACCTCTGACCATGTAGTGATAGCCACAGGAAATGCCGCTTGCAGGACAGCTCGTCCAACTAAAGCTGGATTAAAAACATTATACCCCAATCCTCCAAAAGCAAACTTTCCTAATGCAATCGCCACAATGCCACCGAGAAAAGTCATCCAGAGTGGGAAAATAGGCGGAAGGGTCAGACCCAATAGTAATCCGGTAATCACTGCTGACCAATCTGATATGGTGCTTTCTTTCCCGGATAGTTTGCATAAAACGTGCTCAGTAGCCACACATGAAATTACAGCTGTTGCCAGGACAAACAGAGCTCCGAGACCAAAGGCATAGACAGCGTAAGCCGCAATGGGAATAAGTGCAAACACCACGTTTTTCATAATGACACTGGTACTGGTACCTGATCTGATATGTGGTGATGTGCTGATATTTAGAGTCTTACTTAGCATCGGTCTGGGTTTGAGCGTTACGTTTTCTTACCAGAGACTTGGAAAGCCTGAAATATTGCACCAGGGGAATATTTGACGGGCAGACGTAAGAGCACGAGCCACATTCAAAGCAATCCATTAGATTGTATTGATTGACCATCTCATCGAATGCATCAAACCTGGCGAGTATTCCTAGTCTCGATGGATTTAGGGAAATAGGACAAGCTTCCACACAAGCACCACACTTTATGCAAGGATATATTTTATGAGTTCTGATTACCTCCTTGTTTCCAAATGCTAAAATCCCGGACGTTCCTTTTACAATGGATATGTCAAGGTTGGAAACTGCTACTCCCATCATGGGGCCACCCATGTATACTTCGCTAATAGGTTCGTTCATACCTACATGTTGCAGCACATAGCGAAGTGGAGTGCCGATAGGTATCAAATAGTTGCCTTTCTTTTTAATGGCCGGACCGGTTATTGTGACAACACGCTCCTGGATACCTCGACCATGTGGCAACAATCGCCCTATTTCAGCGGTGGTAGCCACATTGACCACAACTACATTTACGTCTATTGGCAGTCCACCAGACGGCACTTCACGATCTAATACTGACGTAATGAGCATCTTCTCAGAACCCTGAGGGTATTTTACGGGCACCACCCGGATTGCTATTGGCAGGTCTCCGGGTATACTTTTGACCAAATGATTCGCTGCATCCTGTTTGTTAGCTTCTATTCCAATGATCACTCTTTTAGCACCGGTAGCTTTGAGCAAATAGCGAATACCCATGAAAATATCGTCCGCTTGTTCGAGCATAACCCTATGATCTGTCGTTAGATAGGGCTCACATTCAATTCCATTGATGAGCAATACTTCACAGCGCTTATCATCAGGGACCTTTAGTTTAACATGAGTTGGAAAGGCCGCACCTCCTAATCCAACTATTCCTGCATTTTGAATGGCCTGTAAAATTTCTTCTTTGGTCGCTGTATCTGCGTCAATAGGAACGCCCTCCATCACTTCCTGGCCTGATGCGGGATAGGGTTCGAGGTAAATGCCTGGTACCATTTTACCAGAGATAGTGGGTACATTTTGGATCTTTCTTACCGTGCCCGAAACAGGGGAGTGCAGCGGTACAGATACATAACCATCGGCTTTAGCCAGTAGCTGTCCGCGCTCAACTTCTTGTCCTTCTCGGATGATAATTTTGGAAGGAGCACCAATATGCTGGACTACGGGTAAGATAATCACCGGTGCAAAAGGGAACTGGCGAATGGGTAGGCCATTGGTGTCGTTTTTATGCTCAGGTGGATGAATACCGTGCTTAAAGGTATGGGTACTTATTTTTAGCACTTTGCTCAGTTATATTTTTCAGCTCGTTTGATCCATTTATCAATATCTTTTTCGCTCCGATCTGCGGGTAATCCCGGATGTATGACCCGGGCTGTGCATTTTTCTGCTGCCTTTACCAAATCTTGGTAGGGACCACCATCAGGGTCCTTAATAAACGCTTTTTTGTCATGGTTATAAGCAAATATTTTGGAGTTAAGCTTGGTACATTCATCACAAGAAGTACATTCCTCTGTCTCTAGCCAGGGAGCCATATAATCACCGGAAGATTTAGATGCCACCTGTTTTGATACCGCTGAACTCACCTCGTCAGTTTTACTTAATGCCAGATCAGCAATGCCTGACCCATCGTCACCTGCAAGCTTCATTAGGCCTTTTGTTATTTTACTAACTATCTCCGCGCGCACCTTGCTTTCCAAATCAACGGCTTTTACTTTTTCGGTCTTAACACCGGCGAGACCGCGAAGCATGATCCAGAAATCCCGTCTTTCCTCGCATGACTCTACAATAGGCTTGGCCACCAAAACCCGACTTAACAATTGTTTTCTATTTACTGCCCAAATGAACGGAAACTTACCTTCCCGATCTTTGATATCCAGCGTCAGGAAATCTGCCAATGGCACCATATTGTCATTCCAGGTATCTCGAGGTGCCTGACGAAAATGCTTTCTGAACCTGGCCTCGGTGATGGCGAAATCTGCGAAAGTCATAGCTACTTCCATTGACTTTTCCCTTCCATTCTCTTTGTACTTCAATCGGTAGGTGGGCCATATACTATCCATGGCAGGATTACCGCTCAGATCAAAGGCTTCCTCTGCCTTTACACCCAAATCGGGATTATATTTAAAGATGGGATAGGCCCTGGATTCCAGCGCCAGTTTAGCTTGATGAACTCCCAGATCGTCGCCCACACCATGCTCTGGCTGGCAGGTGGTATACAAATTAAAAAGAGCAGGTCGTTTGGTTTTCAAACCATCAATAAAGCCTTCTATCATTTGACTGGTATTGGCCAGGGTGCCTTGAAGCACATAGGTATTTCTGTGTGCCATAGCGATGAGCCCTATTTCTTTGCGTGGTTCTGCTTTCCCTTTCCATACTTTGCCGTACTGTGCCATATCAGAGATTTGACCAATGAATCCCGAAGTACAAGCTTGCCCTCCTGTATTAGAATAAACCTGTGTATCTACCACAATCACTTTGATGGGTTTCCCTGAGGCCATCATTCGGGACAAATTTTGGAATCCGATATCGTACATGGCACCGTCGCCACCTAGGGCAACTACCGGAGGACAAAGGAGCCACTCTTCGTCGGTAAACTGCTCCCAGTTGAAATAGGTAAAGAAGCTATCGTGTGTAGATGGATCATATTTACCTTTCAATTCGAGTTCTGCTTTTCTAATCGCCTTAAACCCGTCTGCCATTTTGGCCATGTGGCCCTCGAATATACCCATGGCCATTGAAGTGGAGTCTTGAAACAGATGATTGGCCCAAGGGAAGGGGTAGGGGTTGAAGGGATACGTACTTCCCCACACCGATGTACATCCGGTAGCATTACACATACCCATGTTAGATCTGCCTTTGCCTGTGGTGCCATCGGTATACTTCCATCTCAATTGCTTCAATTTTGCAAGCAATTGTGTCATGTCTTGCAACCAGTCCTGGTCGATTGGTTCACCGCCTTTTTCGGATTCTATCCTCTTGGTAATTTCAGCCATGGTCAAATCGCTGTCATGCATTTCGACGATGATTTTGGACATCATGTCCGCATCACTGAGATTCACCGTTTTCATGAGTTTGGACTGAATGTGTCTTTCTAGCCTTTTGGTAAGCTCGTCCAAATGGTCGACATGTTTCTTGATTCTGGGCTGCATCAGTGACTCAACCGTAGCGGTAAACAGGTGTACCACGGTTTTTTCAGAACATCCCAGACAGGCACCGTCTCCACTTGCAAAATTGAGATAGGCATCCTTATTCAATAGAATGGTCTCTAATGGCCCAATTTTTTCTTCCAAATCATCGATGCGATTGTACTGCTTTGGGGTATTTGGCAAATCCATCCAAAAATCCCATTCGTCCCGCAGTTTGGCTACAGAACCTTCTGTCTGAACAATGGGCTTCAAGGCATCATCGTCGCATACTTCGACACATTCCATACAGCCTTTGCAAGTATTGGGATTTACAGTGATACTAAATAAACCTCCTGTACCGGATTTGTCTTTTTCATGTAAATCAAAATACGGACGGGTGAGTGCAAACTGAAAATCACCCAGTTCATCTCTAAACCAAGTCAGTTCCTTACACAAATCTGAGTCATTCTTGTTCTCGCTTAGTGTCTGGTCTATGATGTCTTGAATGAGATCGTTGACCGTAGCTCCATTTTCTGATTGTTTGAGAAGAGCCCTAATCTTGCTCTCCATTTGTCGAGTTACCTTTGGAAGGTATTCGACTTTTTCATTTTTTTTCTTCACACGCTTCACTACGGTGTTCATCACATCCGATAAGCTATTCACGAGTCCTGGAATGGCAGTATCCGGACAGGCGGTATAGCAATTGCCGCAGGCGGTACAGTTGTTAGGAATCCATTGGGGGTGTTCGAACCGTATGCCGGTCATATCTCTGAAAAGCGACGTCGTCGCAGGCATCACACTTAGGCCGATGAACGGATCGGTGATGTTGTCGTTGCCTTGGCCTTGAATATAAAAGTTGCCGGTTTGCTCCCAAAAGCGATGAATATCACTGAGATTGGATTCGCTTTTTGCGGTATGCTTCAGCAGACTTGGCAACGGAAGAATAGCCTTACCATTGGTATGGGGGGATGATTGATCACTGACTACCTTGTTGGTGATTTCATGTACCTCATCAAAGCCGCGTCTGACCACTCGCATATTGTCATCTACTACTCGTTGACCTTTTCCACCAAACTTATGCTGTAATTGCTCTTCGATGGCTTTGAGCAGTGTTTCTTCTGTAAGACCAGCATTTTCCATCAATGGGGAAACTGAAAAAAAAGCTCCCTGAAAGGCGATACCCTGCATTCTCAACTGTAATTCCGGGTCTGTTGCTTCTTCTCTGGCTATTTTAAATCCATCGATATAATAGACATGAATACTATTATCTATAATTAGTTTTTGATAATGTCTTGGTATATCTCCCCAAACTTCCTCTGCATTTTTCTTGTCGCTTTGAATGATGAAGGAGCCTCCTTTTTTTAACCCGGCCAGGGCATTGGTATGTTTGAATACATTGGGGTCAGGTGAAAGTACCACATCTACAAAATAAAACTCACAATTCATGCGGATGGGCTCAGGAGCTGCTGCCAAATAATAGGTGGTAGGTTGTCCTTTTTTCTCAGAACCATATTTTGGGTTGGCCTTGATGTCGTAGCCCAGAAGATCGAACAAGGTCATGGCCAGGTTCTTGCCTGTAGTCATAGCGCCCCAGCCACCAACGGAGTGAAACCTGACAGTGGTAGCACCTTTAGGCATGAGGTTAGGATTTTCAGATCCTCTTACGGACAGTTCTTTCACATGGGGATAAGCCTCCTGAACGGTCTCCTGATAAAGTTTTTGTTTTGGCGTAAATGCTGCTTCCCGGATAAAATCAATGGAAAGGTAAAATTGTTTTTTGTGTTTGCCATCGGGTAACATGTTTTCAATAGCCCCAATAATCCCCTCTGCTTGCAAGTCGCGACTACCCATACCAAATGACCCGGAATAAATCGCTGGCATGTCCTTAGGAGAATAGCTGGCCAGATGAGGGTAGGGTTTGTCCTTTTTGTGTGCACCGTTTTCGATGCACTTGGTCAGTACAGCTCTTATTTCCCTGGCAATGGGTAAATCGGTAGCCAACGGCTGGTCCAGTCGTTCGAGTATGGCTACACCCTTTTTGCCTTTGAGCAACTGACTTATCTGATCATCCGGAAATGGTCTGAACATCACCAGATCTACAGCACCCACTTTTAATTTTCGCGTTTTTCGAAGATAATCCACTACGGCTTCTGCACTGGTAATCACACTTCCCTGACCGAGGATGAGATAGTCAGCATCTTCAACCTTATATGACATCACCCGCTCATACTTTCTGCCAGTCAACTGATGGTATTCCTCAAAGGCCTGATCAGTAAGTGCTTTGATATGATCGAAAAAGAAGGGTCGTTGTGCGGCCACACTCTGCATGTAGGAGTCCTGGTTTTGCACGATGCCTGCCATCAGAGGATTGTCTACGTCCCAAAGTTCGGGTATCCGTCTTCGTTTGTCTCCATATATGATCTTTTGAGCAGGAGTAGGGGTGTCTATAAGATCGTCCGGTCTTCCCAGATATTCCCTGATCAGTTCCCGTTCCGGAATCAACAAGGATTCAATCAAATGTGTAGTCAGGAATCCATCCTGTGCGATGGCTCCGGGTGTCAGGGCCATCTCGGCTATTTTGTGCGAGATTACATTCAAATCAGCCACATGCTGCGCATTCTTGGCAAACAACTGGAAGAACCCGGTATCGTCTATGGCATGATAGTCGTCATGTCCGGCATGCACGTTGAGTGTGGCTTTGGTCATCGCTCTCGCACCAATATTGAGAACATAAGTGAGCCTTTTCCCAACGGCTGCATATAGCGATTCGTGCATGTAGGCAATTCCTTGCCCTGATGAAAAGTTGGCAGCACGTTGTCCTGTCATAGACAATCCTGCGGTGACAGCGGCAGCGGCATGTTCACCTTCAGGTTCTATAAATATCAAAGGCTTGTCAGATATGTTCAGATGACCGGAAGCCGCATTTTCTGCCCAATATTCGCCCATCTGAGTAGATGGGGTAATGGGATAGGCACCAGCAGCATCGGATGACTCTCGTTCACACATAATGGCGGCAGTATTGCCATCCATAGCTACACGGGTACCGGGATATTTTACTCTACTATGTTTTGAATTCATAACCGATTCTTTAGTTCAAGAGATTTTTGACCGACGAACGCCCAATTTTTTTAGTTCTGCACAACAAGCTGTTTGGTCTGGTTCGCCAACTTCATGAATTGATTAGCGATATCTAAATCCATCCATACATCCTCATTTTCATGAGCATCATATAAGAGATCGAGATGAAGGTTGCTAAATCTGGAATCATAATTTCTGCAATCCAATAAAATTTCTTTCAGGGTGATGCCTGGGTTAGCTTTCAAATCATGATTCATCAGGAACCCTGTGAGATAGTTTTGAATGGCTCTATAGGCATTGCGACACACCAAATAAGGCACAATGTCCTCAGCTGGTTTTAATAACTCCTCTTCTGCGGATTGATAGTAATCACCTGCCAGATCAAGTGTAGATTTGATTTTTTGATCATACATGGCTTCTAATTTTTTTAGACAAAAAACGATGCTACTTATGGCATCTTATTGCTAATCAAGTTATTCATATAACTATTTAGAGAAGATGAGCTAGGTCAATTATAGGTATGATATATGTCAAATGTTGAGCCAGGTCAATTGGATTGCATGAGGTTTGAGCCAGGGTCTGTTAATTCTACTTCAACAGCCCATTCACATTCATGCGATACATTTTCCCGATAGGAATTTGGTGGTCACCAATAGCGATTCGATTGCCTTCAATGCTATTGATGTGTTGGGTAGCTACTGCGAAAGACTTGTGTACCTGCAGGAAGTTTTCAGCAGGCAAGGACTCGAGTAGATTAGAGATTTTTTCACGGATGGTAATTGTATCATCGTTTAGAATCACCTTGGTGTAGTTGCCTGACGCTTCAATGAAGAGAATATCATCGATTACTACCTGTGTATATTTTTTGTCCCCCCGAAAAAATAAGCGGTTCGGTTTTGTAGGGTTTTGCACTCCACTTGAAAGAGTCTGGTTGCTTGCCGTTGAACTCATAGCCTTGTTCACCGCTTTCAGGAAGCGCTCGAAGCTGAAGGGCTTCAGCAGATAGTCCATCACATTTAGTTCATAGCCTTCCAAGGCAAACTCGCTATAAGCGGTGGTGACAATTACCTTGGGCGGTGCCGGTAGCGTTTTTAGGAAATCAAAACCTTTCAACTTGGGCATATTCAGATCGAGGAAGATGAGATCCACTTGATGCTTATTCAGATATTGTAAGGCCTCCAGCGCATCGAAACAATTCTTCTGCAATTCCATATTGGGTAGCAGATCACAATAGTCCTTTATGATTTCATGAGCGATGTGCTCATCGTCTATGATGAGATATTTGATCATTTGGACTTTAAGGTTAATTGCGCTTTATAAATATTATTTGTTGCTGTATGGGAAAACGTGTGCCTCTTGGGGTAGACCAGCTCAAGTCTCCTTTCTAAGTTTTGTAAACCGATACCAGGTTCCTCCGATTGCTCGTTGATATCAAAATTATTCTCAATGGCAAAGTTAATCTCGGTTTCACTGGCGATCAAATTTATGTGTACGTAGGCCTCTTTCCTAAGATTCTCCACACCATGTTTAAAAGCATTTTCCAGTAGAATTATGAACAACAAAGGCATTACGCGGATACCCTCCTGCTGGATATGAAGATTTAGTTTGATGTCCGTTTCTTTATGATATCTTACCTTGTGCAGTTCGATATAGTTTCTAATGTACTCTAATTCATCTTCCAGTATGACCCAATCCTTCTGACCCTCATAAATACTATAGCGCATCATGTCGGAAAGTTTCAGTACCATGTCCTTTGCCTTTTTGGAGTCCTTTTCTATTAGACCGTATAGGTTGTTGAGCGTATTAAAAAAGAAGTGTGGATTGACCTGGCTTTGCAGGTGCAGCAATTCTACATTCGTCTTCTCCCTTTTCTGTCTGAGAGTAGATCGGATTTGACGAAAGGTCCATCGTGCTGCCCAATAGGCAAGCAGCGACCAATAGAAGAAAGAAGTAATGGAAAAGAAGGGTTCTATGTCAGCTTCTTCCAGGAGTAACAACATCATACCGACGCCAATTGCAAATACCCAGTAGGCGTATCTACTAACTAATAATTTACTTCTCTCTTTCCTTGAAATCATGCTCAATATTAGTCAAGGATAGTTCATCGCACAAAGAAGTTGATAAACAGCCTCATTCTGGTGTCCTACTTGGCGGAAGCTGTGACCAAATCACTTGAAACACCTTAGGAATCATTGTATAACCAGCTTGTTGTTGTTGATCACAATTATTTATGGAACATCAGTTCGGAGCATAGGTTTGAACAAAAAAATTAAAACCTATGAATAGTCTTATAATTTCTAACCTATCCAAAACCTACTCCAATGGGGTGAAAGCCCTCAATAACGTTTCTCTTGAAATACCTTCAGGTATGTTTGGTTTGCTGGGGCCCAACGGTGCTGGTAAGTCTACACTCATGCGTACCATTGCAACGTTGCAAGAGGCGGATGGAGGTAAGGTCTCCTTTGGCAATCTTGATGCGCTGGTACAGAAAGATGAGGTGCGAAAGATATTGGGTTATCTGCCCCAGGAGTTTGGGGTTTATCCAAAGATATCTGCGGAAGTACTCTTGAATCACTTAGCGGTACTGAAGGGAATAACCAGTAGAAAAGAGAGAAAGGAAGTAGTGGAAGCTCTCTTACACAAAACGAATCTTTACGAGGCTCGAAAGAAAAACCTCGGTGGTTACTCGGGAGGAATGAAGCAGCGCTTCGGCATCGCCCAGGCTTTACTATCGAACCCTAAACTCATCATAGTAGACGAGCCAACAGCTGGTCTTGACCCAGCTGAAAGAAATCGTTTTTACAACCTATTGAGCGAGCTTGGTGAAAATACGATCGTGATTCTTTCCACACACATTGTAGAAGACGTAAAGGAGCTGTGTACAAACATGGCCATTATCAATCGGGGTGAAGTGCTGCTCAATGGCAATCCACAGAAAGCAATCGAACAAATCGAAGGAAAGGTATACAGCAAAACCATTCGCAAAAGTGAATTGCAATCGTACAAAAAGGAATATACCATCCTTGCAGACCGGTTATTTCAAGGTCAACCTATTATTCACATTTTGAGTGAAAGCGCTCCTGGTAATGGTTTTAAGCAGGTTGCGCCTGATTTAGAAGACGTTTATTTCTCAGAGATATTTGGTGGAAACAGTGGACGTGAGGCTTCAAACTGATTTTACCTCAAATTTAAGTTATCACTCTAATAATCAATTAATTATGTTATTCGAAATATTCAAATTTGAACTCAAATATCGGGCGCAACGTCCGGAGACATATATATACTTTACCATTCTTTTCCTGTTTTCTATTCTATCGGTTGACTTTCTTTTTGAAGGTGGAGAACTAGGCCCCCTCAAAAGAAACGCACCATACATCATCGCTCGTACTATGGGCATAGTTTCCGCACTTTTCATGATTCTTACCTCTATGATTATGGGAGTTCCTGTACTACGAGATTTTCAATATCAGATGGAATCTTTGCTTTTCGTCAATCCTATCAAGAAGAGAGATTATTTGCTTGGCCGGTTTTTGGGTTCCTTTGTGGTACTGGTTTTTATCTATACTGGCTTACTTTTCGGAATGGTACTCGGTGATTTTATGCCATGGCATGAAGAGAATTCCTTGTTGCCATTCAGCTTCTGGCACTATCTGCAGCCTTTCCTTTATTTGATCTTGCCTACTTTGTTTTTTGGCGGTGCTATCTTTTTTGTCAGTGGTGCTCTTAGTCGAAAACTGATTGTGGTCTATACTCAGGGGTTTTTCTTCTTGATGGTCTATCTCATGGCAATAAGTTTAGCAATCGGAGCTGACGATCTGTTTCTTACCGCCTTGCTGGAGCCCTTTACCTTTCAGTCAGTCAGAATTTCTACAAAACTATGGACTGTTTTGGAGCGCGGTGTTCAGCTAGTGCCTTTTGAAGGGGTATTGCTGTACAATCGCTTGATGTGGACGGGAATTGGTCTTGTTGCCCTGGTTATCGGCTATTATGGATTCAACTTCAATGTGGTCAGAGACAAGTCTTCTAAATTAAAGAAAAAGGCTTTTCAAGATGAAAACGTCTCTACACATGTCAATAGTAAGAATCCGGTAATTAAGGTACAAACAGGTTTTAAAGCTGACCTGGTTCAATTGATTCATTATTCCATATTCAATTTCAAATCTATTGTGAAAGAGGTGCCCTTCTGGACGATTGTCCTTTGCGGTATGGGTATAGTACTTCTCAACTCTTTTAATTTAGGGACAACATTTGGCGTGAATAGCTATCCAACTACCTATATTCTGGTAGGGGAACTCATGGAGTTGACTATACTGTTTTTTCTATCGATCATCATATTCTATTCTGGCGAATTGATATGGAAAGAACGAGATACCAGAATTAATGGCATACATGATGCACTACCGGTGTCAGACTTTATCAATCTGGGAGGTAAGTTTGTTGGATTGATCCTTATCTGCTTCGTATTGATGCTGATGTTGATCGTGGCAGGCATGCTTTTTCAGACAGTAAATGGTTATTATCATTATCAACTGGATGTGTATTTCACCGGTTTTTTCATTGAAATTTTTCCATTCCTTTTCTTGCTTACCATAGTCTGTTTTTTCTTTCAGTCACTGGTCAATCATAAATTTTTGGGACACTTACTGGTTTTGATTTTTGTATTTGCCACCGCTGTCCCACTGAGGGTATTTGGATTAGATCACGGTCTTTACACGTTTGGTGGCTCCAGCTTGGGTGTGTATTCGGATATGAATGGCTATGGACACTTTTTTGAACCTTTTCTCTGGTTTAAGGGGTATTGGATTGCGTTTTCAATGATATTATTTGTCATAGCAGTAGTTTTCCTTGCGAGAGGGGCTGAGACTAGTCTAAGAACGCGCTGGAACTTGGGTCGACGGCGGATGACCAGACCCTTAATAAGGTTTAGTATCATAGCTGCTGGGATTTTTGTTTGCTCCGGAAGTTATATTTTCTTCAACACCAACTTACTCAATGAGTATTATACTCAGTCGGCTGAGAACGATCATAGGGCAGATTATGAAAAAAAACTCAAAAGGTTTGAGCACCTCCCTCAGCCTAAAATTGTTGACGTTAATCTGGAAGTAGAGCTTTACCCGGACAAGCTGAACTATATCGTAGATGGGTATTATATTTTGGCCAATAAGCATCATTTGCCCATTGATGAAATTCACATTCAAAAACTGCCCAACAGTCAAATTAAACTAGCGTATCTCGATTTTGAAGGTGGTGCTAAGTCCAATAATGAGTATGAGCATTTTAGTTATTATATCTATGAATTGAATGAATCTCTGAAACCAGGTGACTCTGTCAAAATGGAGTTTAAGCAGACTTACAAGACACAAGGGTTTACTGAATATTCGACTACGGATGTAGTGTACAACGGTACCTTTCTTGATAATTTTCATTTTCCAAGCCTGGGATACCTTGAAGATATTGAACTGGAAGAGGACGAGATTCGAGCTGAATACGGTTTGAAACCAAAATTAAGAAGAGCACACATTGATGATCCGATAGCTTTACTTCAAGGTAGGTCTAATGGTGATGGAGAAGAAATCAACTTTGAAATGGTGATCGGTACGGATTCAAGTCAAACAGCGGTTGCTCCTGGCGAATTGATCTCTGCTTGGATAGCTGGCGATCGCAAGTATTTTCATTACAGAATGGAGCAGCCAATGTCCAATTTCTATTCTATCGTATCTGCTCGTTATGAAAAAATAAAGGACCAATGGACACCTGCCAGTGATCATTTGCCGGTAGATCTTGAGATCTACTATCACAAAGGACATGAATACAATCTGGCCCGGATGATAAAAGGGATGAAACGCTCTTTAGCCTATTACAGCGAGCATTTCAGCCCTTATCAGTATCGTCAGATGCGGATTCTGGAGTCTCCGATTTATAAAAATAGAGCACAGTCATTTCCAAATACAGTTCCCTTTTCAGAAGGTGTTGGGTTTATTCTGGCGATCGACGATGAAGTGGATGTAGATATGGCCTTCTACGTTACGGCTCACGAAATGGCGCATCAATGGTGGGGACATCAGGTAAATCCGGCCCATGTACAGGGCCAGTCTATGCTTTCCGAGTCACTCGCACAATACTCAGCGCTTATGGTGTTGCAGAAGGAGTTTACCGAAGATAAGGTACAACAGCTTTTGCAGCAGCAAATGAGAAGTTATCTGAAAGGAAGATCGAGAGAAAGGGGGCAGGAAATGCCTCTGGCATTGGTAGAATCGGGGCAGGATTATATTCATTATGGCAAGGGACTGATCAACTTATACGCCTTCCAAGACTACATCTCAGAAGACAGTGTCAATAATGCCCTTAATCGATTCATAAGAGATTGGGATAGTTTTCATGGGCTCAAAAAGATGAAGACTGATCGTTATCCTATCACATCTGACTTATTGAATTACTTTAGGGAAGTCACGCCGGACAGTTTGCAATATGTAATCGAAGATTTGTTTGAGACCATCACGCTTTATGAAAATAAAACGACCGACGCATTTTATGAAAAAATTTCTATCAATCAATACCAGGTAAGCTTGACATTGGAGGCATTGAAGTACCGTGTGGATAGTGCGGGAACGCAAGTTCCGATCTCTTCAAATGACTGGATAGATGTAGGTATTTATGGATTAGCGAACAGCGGGGAAGAGGAGTTGATTTATCTGGAGAAACATAAAATTACCGGCCAGCAAATCCAGTTGGATATAGTGGTTAACCAAAAACCAGTTCGAGCTGGTATAGACCCTTTAGGTAAGTTGATTGATAAAACTATAAAGAACAATAGCATGCTGCTCTCCGAAAAAAAGGATAAGAGCTAATACTGTTTCGTAGATTTTTTACTAGTGATTCCTATGGTGGATATTCATTTAGCTGAGTAGCTAGATCTTTCACCAATAGTTTCAAGTTCAAGTACCATCGGGTAACCATTAATGTGTTGCCCGATGCTTACTACGTCTTGTCGTGCGGGTATATTTTATATATAAACACTTATGATTAACATAAAAAAGATAAATAGAACTTAATGGGAATGCTGATTTAGGTGACATAGGTTTGTTATGTTAACTGATATTTAAATAACGATCTGTGTCTGCGATTCTCAGAAAAAAGTGGACATCAATGTTAAACACTTAAGAGAAATAGTTATGCCTAAAATTAAGCTAAACAGAGTTCATTGCACCTTACCTGATGAAGTGGACAAGGATGAAATGTATTTAAGACATGGAGGTAAGAAAATTTGGCCACAAGGATCGATCTATTATAGAGTAGATACCGGGGATACCGCATATGTAGATCTGACACTTCAAGTGGAGGAGGGATGGACAGAAATTGAACTGTGGGATTTCGATTATCTGAGCCGAAATGATTTTCTTGGTACATTTAGATTTAAGGTAGGCAATGAGCCCGGTGTTTATACGAATAGTATGAAATTGATGGAAAAAAATAGCACAGCCAGCTACATCTTGGATTGGGAAATATTAAAAGATGAGCATGTACCAAAAGCCATGAAGACCAGAACCGATGAAGAGCAATTGCTTCATTTCTAGTCATGAAGTTTTGAAATTTAATCCTTAATCCTCTCATAACTTCCGTCGTCAAATACGACTTTGTAATCAGATTCGAACAGCTTGGAAGGGATATAGTAGTCGGTTGAAATAATATGGGCTCCGGAAGCTTGTGCACTTTCAAACCGTGTGAGGTCATTCGTACGCGCCTCGCTGGTTTCAGAATCGGCCAGGGTGCGCACCATGTATCCTTTGCTTACCAGTCGTTGAATTTTGTCGAAATCACGAATGGGATCATTCACGACCATGAAAGCAGCCTCACTGGCCCCTTCAGGTCGATTGACAAACAGGGAGGAATTGACCAGACCTGGAAACTTCTCCAGATACAAGGCTGTTTTGGCGTTATTTTCGTCCAGGACGAATAATATTTTCCCATTCACTTCTTCCAGCAATGGCCATCCATCAGTGAGCACAGCCTCTTCCAAAGATTCAAAATTGCCTCTGATATGGTCCGGGGTGATCAGTTGCTCCCAAGTAAATACACTCCTGATTTCTGTATCGATGGAGGCTAAGGCCTCAGTGGTAAATGGCAAGGGCGATGATGTACCTTCAATTTCTTCATCCTGGGCATTGATCAGTACAAAAATGGGTACATGATCCGGGTTTTGATCCGACCATGATTTGATCTCCATAAGACCATTGGTGAATAGCAAATGATGACTTCTGAAATCAACATCCTGAACATGAAAGAGTTTTAATCCCGGAGGCGCTAACTCATTATCTTCATCATAAGGCAGCGGCGTATTTCCTGACTCTAAAATAATTTCAAGGCCTCTGGGGTTGGAATATCGACCGCCTTCGGGGTCGTAAAATAAGTCTAACTCCAAATTTCTCAGGCCCAGGTCCAATTGATCTTTTAGAGGAATATGTTCGTATTCCAGAGACACTGCGCCTTGTGGGTCTATGCCTGCTACAAAATCCAGAAGTGGCTGCTCAACAGCTTGCTTATAGCTGTTATGACTACCAATCACCTGTAAGTCGCTCAGCTTAGTTACAGTCATTTCATCATCTGAGCTGATGCAGGAAGCACAACTTAGCAGGACCAAGAGATTCGAAACTACAGTAAGTCTATCTTTGAATGTCTGCAATTTTTGTATCAGATTAATTCATTAAAATCTTATTGGGTATGTTTGACTTGAGTCAAAGCCTTAACAATAGGCTCCCGAGCTAGACAACGTTACAAATTCCTAATTAATTTATTACGTTCGTTTAAATTTAAAAAGATAGAAACAGGTTTTAAATGATTTTGATCACCGCTATTCTCTTCTCTGCCATCGTGAGCAGTATAATCAATATAGCACTAACGTCTCTGTCTACTTTTCACAACAAGAACTTCCTTTATGGAGTAATAGGATACTTTTCTTGCTTGTTGATCATGTTTGCCGAACATCTCGTTGAGTATGCCGGTTATTCCTGCAGCTACACATTCACTATTTTTATATCAGCCATATTTTATCTACTCCTGGCTCCATTTCTTAATGTAATTATCAATTCGATATTTAATCGGCCCGTGGTTTGGAGTAAGTTTCTGCTAGAGGCGCTTCCTGCCTTGATCTACCTGGTTTTGATGATTCCGTTTTATCAGCTTTCTGGTGAAGCAAAGTGCCAGTACCTGGTAAAATATGTCGATCATCATTGGTTTGGCTCTTACAAGCATAAACTTCTGGTTTGGTCAATTGTCATGCAGACTTCGATATACGCCTATACATGGTTCAAAAAGTTTAGAAATTATAGCCTCTTGATCAAGTCAAAAGCGTCTTCAAGTGAGATCGAGTTCATTCCCTGGATATCAAGGCTATTGGGCGTCATCATACTATTTACTTCTTCGGTTTTTCTTACCTGGCTGGCTCGATTGTTTTATCCTGAGAATTATTACCTGCTAGATAAGTCGGAAAATGTGGTGCTTGCATTTATCCCTTATGTTTTCCTGTTTCTTCTTTTTTTCTTACCCGAGAAGCCTTTTCCTGCATTGGATAAAAGCTCAGCAGCAGATAGCAACGAAAAAGGATACGATCCCTTACAAATAGAGCAGTTGGCAGAACTCATGCAACGGGAAAAACTTTATCTAAACGCCGATCTGAGTTTGGCTGATGTGGCCAACCAGTTGAATATATCGCGGCATGCGCTTTCGAATTTGCTGAGTCAGGGTGTTCAAAAGAACTTCTATGATTTTGTAAATGAATATCGAATCGCACACGCCATCCAATTGATGGACAGCGATATGCTCAAAACGTTTTCGTTGTCCGGGATTGCGAGAGAGTCGGGATTTAATAATTATGTTTCTTTTTTCAGAGTATTCAAACGACTCACTGAGCTGACCCCCTCAGCTTATATAAAAGAGAAAAGTCTGGATTCTGATATCTGATTACACTCGTCCAATTGTAATTTATTGCCATGCCATACTGCGAACCTTTGCATTCCAATTCGTTTAGAATAGCCATTTACAACTATTTAAATCCGAATTTACGATGCAAACTCTCAAAATTACATTTCCGCTAATAGCCATTCTTTTTTGTTTTCAACTCTATGGACAAATCCCGGATAGCATACCGGCTCCCGTATTAGATTTTTATGGCTCTGGTGTGTATGCTAATCAGATAAATGACAGGGCACCAGTCGAAACCAGGCAGTTTGGTCAGCTCAATGGCATCTGGTATTGTACCGGGACTATGCCTGACCCCTTGGGTAAGGTGGATAAGGTGACTTACACCGCCTTTTGGGCATGGAAATACATTTTAGATGGATATGGGGTTCAGGACTTTTGGTTTCAGGGAAAAAATGAGTTTCTCTATTGGAATTACTTCAAAAGAGACATGATGCTCACTCAACTCAGGGTATATGATACGAAAGAGAAAATCTGGAAGGTAGCCTTTATCAACAATAACGCAGGAGAGGTGCCGGGTAGAATGTTTGGGACATTTACGGCACAAGAGCAAGCAGAAGGGGTGGTGATGGATTTTATGCCGCGTGATACAACCAACATGAATCGCATTATATTTTTTGATATCACCGAGGAATCATTTGAATGGCGGGTAGAGAACTCCAAAGATTCAGGTGAGACCTGGAAAGTGATGTCTACCATTTCTGCCAAAAGAATGAAATGAACAAAACGTTACACGGTTTGATCCGGGCCATACAAAACTTATTCAAATGAAAATATACAGATCGAAATTACTTTGGGTTACTTCAGTTTTACTGCTGATTACTAGTTCACTAGCTGCACAAAAAGTCGACTTTCTTGCCAATAACTCAGAAGTATTTCAGGAATTGAAACTGACATCCATTGCATTTTTCGATGCCGTTAAGTCCAGGGACTCTTTAGGGATGATGCTCTCATTAGCTGAAGAATTTACGCTCACCAGCTCCGAGTCCAATGGTGAACTCATGGGAAGAACGCAATATGTAAATGGGTCGCTTCGTCCGGATATTTTAACTGTGATATCCTTCAGACAGTATGATTTTAAGATTAGAAAATACAAGACCATGGCTATTGTTCAGTCCCGAATTGATTGGAAAAGTGAATACAAGGGCATGCCATGGAATGCTGATTTCCTTATCACAGATATTTTCGTTTTTAGGGATCGACGCTGGCAAATTGTTCACCGTCATTCAAGCTATCCGGCCAATAAACTGAAAGAAGTTGTAAAAATGAGAGAAAGGCAATAGTTCTAAAACAAGTCTGTATGAGCGAAAGGAGAGAGGATATACTAGGAACTGTAAATAGCACGAGAACTAATTAATGCCATTTTCACTCCATCGAGGTTCATTGGGGAGAGATCACTCACTATCTTTATAAGTGATTAGGAGTATGGATCCTTAAAAACAGCTTAATGAAGAAAATTGGACTCGGAACGGCCGCCATTGGTCGTCCACAATACATTAATATCAAACAAGACAAAACTGAAGATGAAGATTTGGATGTATTCAGGGAAAGAGGATTAAAGGTTCTTGATACTGCTTACGAGAAAGGAGTTCGTTATTTCGATACTGCACCAGGGTATGGTATGGCGGAACAGCTATTATTAGACTGGGTGCAGACCAAAGCCGATGACTCAATTGAAATAGCCACCAAATGGGGCTACACCTATGTGGCCAATTTTGATCCCAAGGCGACTATCCATGAAGTCAAAGATCACAGTTTGAATCAGCTGCTGAAACAATGGCAAATTTCTAAGGAACTAAAGCCCTACTTGAGTACACTTCAGGTGCATTCGGCAACATTCGAATCAGGAATCTTACAAGATGAAAAGGTTTTGAATAAGCTGGCAGAGTTAAAAGCAAACCAGGATATCCGTATCGGTATAACTACTACCGGGGACAACCAAATTGAGGTACTGCAAGCGGCAATGGATATCCTTGTTCAAGGAATTCCACTTTTCGAAGTCTATCAAGTTACTTATAACATCTTGGACCATAGCCTGACAACTATAGCAGATAAACTGCTGGAATCAGGAAAAAGAATAGTGATCAAAGAGGCCTTGGCCAATGGTAGAGTCTTTCGAAATTCAAGCTACCCGGCATATCAGGCCATGTATGATGCGCTGGAAAAAATGGCTCAGAAATATGAAGTAGGAGTAGATGCCATTGCACTTCGGTATTGTATGGATAGCATCAATCCATACGCCGTGTTGAGCGGTGCATCCGCACCAATTCAAATTGAAGAAAACCTAAAAGCCTTCAATTTTCAACTTGACGAGCAAGAATTGTCTATCTTAAAAGCCTTTAGTCTGGATCCGAAGTTATATTGGTCCGAACGGAAGAAACTCAATTGGAATTAAATATAAATGCTTATGGATATTATCAATGCGCTGATCAAATACATTAAAAGTAATGACAAAGAATCCGTACCCGAAGGGATGTGTCCCAATTGCTGGGGAAGGCAGGAATATAGCGGACAGTTCTATGAAGCGATACATATGGAATCCATCGACCTGAATAATATTGATGCAAAAAAGGGTTGGATTCAGGCCTATGCCGCAAAAAACCTGGAAGGCATCATGCTACATGAAAGCGAAGAAGAGCTACAATGCAACCATTGTAAAACCAGGTTTAAAGTATCGAAGTAAGGTTGCCCTTAAAAATCACCGCTGGCTCCACCACCTCCAAATTCTCCACCTTTACCTATTTGAGAGCTTTCAGATTGATCAATTTGGTGACCTCCTAAAGTCTGAGAAGCAACTACTGCCACCAGATCAGGATTATCCCATTTACTTTGAATAATTTGATCTCTTATAAATCCCTTTCGACTTTTCTTCAGGTACTTTAGCAGTACCAAAGAGATCAAAATCAGAATACCACCTGCAACAGTGATCGACACTTCGGGAGGTGCAAAACTGTAATAATACTTAATGGTAAAAACGGTTAGCGTAAGTACAAGTAAGCTCACCCTAATGAACAGAATCGATCTGTTCCTGATACCCCAGATCAGGTAAGCCAAAGGAATCAGAAAAGTAAAACCATAAAACAGGAATGCCATCGGAATATCCTGTCCTTCACCGAGTTCAAGTCCCATCATTTCAATGCTAAGTTCACGCACCACAAAATAATTACCACCCAGGTAGACAAGGAGCAGTGCAAGTGTATCAAATAGAATAAAATGATCTTCCCAAACCAGGTAATCCGTTTTTTTCTGAATCTTTTGACTGATGATAAACAGGCCACCAAACAGGATCATGATCACAAATGGCAGAAAGGCCAGGATAGAAGTTAGACTCAAAAACAACACGGCTACCAGGCACACTACCGTAGCCACGAGCGAGAGCAAGTCCATATACCTTATGGTACCTATAGACACAAAAAGAAGGGCCATCATCCAGTAGATCAGAATTTCGTCAATACCGAATCCCATCAGTCCAAAATACACAAATGAAAACCCGATATAATAACCAGCCTCCGTAATTCCTGATTTGAAGTGGCGTTTGTCCTTTATCATTACCCTTTCGGTAAAAGCGATCATGACAACTCCTGCAATAAACACCATGATCCGAATAGCCACAATACCCTCATCTGCTACCAACAACAGGATAGGTCCTAATACAGTGGAAAGTCCGAAGAAAGTAGCGACAAACAATAGTATGCGCATAAAGATGGTCGGGGAGTACAAATCAGATGGGTAATCTGCCTGAATACCCTTCCACTGTTCTTCTTCCACTAAGCCGGCCTTGTACCAGGTTTTCGCCTTGGCCAGGGATAGTTTCTTTTTTACCTCCAGGAGGTCATAGGCTACCAGTTTATTTATCATCGGAAAAGTGACTTCTGTTTTTAACAAGTAGGATAACGCCGCCAATAGCGCTTAATGGAAAATAAAATAGCCCAAGTTCATCACCGACATCTGCAGAGAATACCAGGTAGGTGAAGGCCATGTAACCACTAATGGATGAATAGAGGAAGAATAAGAATTCTTTTTGTCGCCAGGCATACCAGCCTATTAATGCGGAGAAAGTCACCAACAGAGAAGCAGTGAGTATTTCAAAGTTGGAATCAAACATGAGGGCAAGCGCACCAAAATAGATCAGCAACAGGCCAAAGTTGTGATAGGTAAATTTGAAATGTGCCTTGACATTATCTTGTGCCAATAACTGGCCTACCACGAGCAGGGTCACGCCAAAACAAATGCTCAACAAGAATACATTTACACCTTCTGCAAGCGAACCGGTGGCCCAATCCACCGGAGACAGGGTAAGGCCTACGGCTGCCGCCAAAGCGGTGATTCCCATAGATAGCACCATCTTATTGTCGAAACGATAGGCCATAAGCAGAAACAATCCGCCACTTAGCAAGGAGGTCCATTTAAGAAGTAACTCAACCCAATCAAAATAGACCTGAACATAGGTGAACAATGAAATGATCAACAGCGAAACAAGTACCAGGACATAGTCAAAATAAATGTGCTCCACAGTGACTTCAGTATGGGAGTAGGGCTTCGACTTCAAGAAAATGTAATATCCACCGACGACTATGAGCAAACTGAGCAGAAACATGATGGCGATGTGTCCGATGTCACTCAGATTTTGATATACAATGTATCCTATACCACCCGTAAAAAGCATGATGCCCAGGTAGAGTACCAGTCTAAGTTCATAGTAAAGTGAAATGACCTTTCGCTGATAAACCGCATCTAAGATTTGAAACTGCTCCTCAGTAAGGTGTTCTTTTTCAAATAAGTCCTTGTGCAGATCGTCCATAACTTGGGTTAAGATAAATTGAAAAATTTAAAGAGCAAATGTTGACATTCAACAAACATATATTATTAACCTTTGGTGATGTAACACCGATGCTGTATTTTTTGAATCTATTAATTATTTCAAAATTTGAAGTACTTTATTTTACTGTTTTGTATTCTACTTACGCAAATGGTACTTGCGCAGGATCTTATAAAAAGCAGACATACCAGCCACCTAACTTATATTTACAAGCTCTCGGATAAAGAGGCTGAAAAAATTTATAGCACCAAGGAATGGGAGGTTGATACTTCTTTTTTTCATACTCTGGTTGATTCATACCCAACAGATAGCACATACCGCAAAAATCTGCCCGGTGGACACTATGTGAGGGCTTACATTTATGAAAATCAACTTAAGCTTGATGTACTTTCAATCGTTGATTTCTTTTTTGAGGCGTTTAATAATAGCGCAGATTTGCAGGTCAAGGTATTTAAAAAGTCCGGAGAAGTAATTTCAGATGCCCAACTGATGCTTGGACGCAAAAAGTTGAAATTTGATTCTAAAACCGAGTCTTATTTTATTCGAAAGACAAATAAACAGGGCCTGCTCAAAGTCACTTATCAAAATCAAAGCGCTTATTCTGACGTAAGCAGATCGCTCAACAACTCGAGGGCTAAAAGATTATCAGCCAAAGTGATCTATAAGACTCCACTAAAATATGTTTGGTTGCCGATCAGGTTTGTTGTTAAGCTTCCCATTGATGGTGTGAAATCTATTGTTAAAAACTATCCACTAGGTACCATTTCACAAACCAAATATTTTTTTATCAAACTCTACCGTAAGGTGGCCTGTATGTTTGACGAATACCATTGTGATTGGTATGGTAATAATTATAAATTTCAAAGAAAGTATAAAGGCTATTTCGTGTATAGCCAACCAAAATACCTTCCTGGAGATACGGTAAAATTCAAAGCTTTTATTACTGAAAAAGGAAAACCGCTTAATAAAGCCGTTGATCTAGTGTTAAGAAAAGGCTACAATGAAAACATTCATATCAAGACACTCAAACCAACAACTAAGGGTGCTTTCGATTTCCAACTTGCTTTAGAAGACTCGCTCAACTTAAAGCTTGACAAAAATTATGATATAAAGCTTCAGAAGAAAGAAGGTAAAGAATACATATCTAAGAGTTTTAGATATGAAGAATATGAATTAAGTAAAAATAACCTTGAGCTGGAAGTTCCTACTCGAAAACAATATAAGGGTGATACAGTTCTAATCCTGGCTTCTGGTAAGGATGAGAATGATCTGAATTTGTTGGATGCAAAATTAGAAGTCCTGGTAGTCGTAGAAGAAATATCAGAATATTTTGATAAATATGTGTTTGTTCCGGATACGCTATCTTATTTTGAAATTCCTTTAAAACCGTCCGGTAAGACCGAGATATCTATCCCTTCGGAGTATTTCCCAAAGGCCAATCTAAAGTACAAGGCCATCGTCAGTTTGACGACATCAGACAACGAGCGTTTGACAGAAAAAGAAGAAATCAGTTATTTTCACCAGGAAGAGATAGTTTCTCATCGATTGTCAAATGATTCTATTCAATTTCAATTCTTACAAAATGGTCAGTCTGACCTCATGCCAGCTTTTATATTTGGAATGGATGCCTTCGGTAACGAAGCGGATTCGATCGCAGTGGACTTACCCTATACTACCAAAATCAATTCCCTATATCACAAGTACTTGGTTAAGATAGATAATCGGGAAACGGCAATTTCTTTGGACAATGAATCCTCAAATTTGAGTTTTAGGACAAATCGTACGAAAGACTCATTGTTCATAAGCACAACAAATCCAAGAAATATTCCTTTCAATTATTTTATTTATAAAGGAAACAAAGAAATCCTCAGAGGGCAGGAATCAAAGTTGCAATTAGAAAGGAAAATCAATACCGGTCGTCCATATCACCTTTCCGTTCAATACGTATGGGGAGGAAGGGTCAAAGAGGAAAATTATAAAATTACATCTCGTAAGAATATACTGACCGTTAATCTGGAGGCACCTCCTATGATATACCCCGGACAGAAAGTAAAAATGAATGTGGTAGTTACCGACAGCTATGGGAAACCAGTTTCGAATACTGATTTACTGGCACACGGATTGACTAAGAAATTTGGTTTTGAACCGCCAGAGTTGAGTACATTGATTAAACCGGCAAAAGACAGAACGCTTATTAATACTTTTAACGTCAATCATAGGTCAGCAACCAACAAGGAGATGGTCTATGACTACACATTTTGGAATGAGCGAGCCAGGTTGGATTCCATTGCCTGTTTCAAATTTTTATTTCCTGGAAATGACATTTATCGATACGAATATTACCCTGAAGATAGTATTACTCAATTCTCTCCATTTGTTGTAAAAGACGGTGTATTACAACCCATTGATATCGTGTATGTTGATCACAAGCCGGTATATTTTAGCTGGTCTGTAGATGAACCTTACTCATTTAGAATTGACAGTGGGTATCATCAGGTTCAAATAAGGACCAGTCCATATCAGTTCGAAATGGATAGTGTTTATTTTCCTTTTAAAAAGAAATTAGTCTTTTGCTTTGATCAGGAAAAATTGCCAAACAGTGTTACCAAGTCCGAAAGGAAATATTATTCACTTACGGAAAACGAGAAGCGAAAC
The DNA here is from genome assembly GCF_039944555.1 of Reichenbachiella sp. GTDB lineage: Bacteria > Bacteroidota > Bacteroidia > Cytophagales > Cyclobacteriaceae > Reichenbachiella. Next base: position 214,626 of record NZ_JBDUYN010000007.1, read on the forward strand.
TTATACCGCTATGTAGTCCCGTACCGTAATACTTTCGGACCCAATCTGGCTTACTTCAGACAGGGGGAGCGCTTTTATCCGGTTTTACACAATGCAAGGGCAAGGCGCTCAGCGCTGACGGGACCAATATACGAAGGACCACTGGAGTTTCAATTGAAAGGAGGCTATAGCCATAGGTTTGCTCACGAACCCCATTTTGAGTATGAAATTGATAGTTTATTGATAAAAATGCGAACAATTGATCTGGACAAAAAACTGGAGCATTTGCCAATTCGTAAGGCTGTAATTGATTTCAATTCTTTTGCATGGACTGCCAAACGAATAGATGACTATTGGAATGAGGAAATAAAGAACAGAAGAATATCATCAAGAACCTACCTCAATCCTCCAAAGACAAGAAAGGGGAATGGTTCTTTGCATTTGTCAATACCGGATGAGCAACAAACACTGCCACCTGCCTTGAATACCTTAATGTTCAAATTAGATGACCCTAACTTTTTTAGGGTGTACCCTAGGCAAAACCGATTCTTTGAAGACCTAAATGAAGGATGGTACAAGACTATTATTCTTTATGATGTAGGAGAATATGCGGTAGTAGATTCCATAAACATAAGGAAAAATGGCCTGAACTACCACGAGATAGAAAACCTGCTTATTACACCTAAAGACACGTTTGGTATTCGAATGAATGAGTTGATGAATCAGCATTTTAGACAGCTAAGTGAGTTTCCTCTCGCCACCTCAGAAAAAGAAGCACTTTACAAGACCTATCAGCGCGCATTTCAATTTACAGGAGATGGAGAGACAGTTAGTGGATATATTTATGATAGCCAAGGGGAAGCTGTCCCGGGAGTAACCGTGGTTGTAAAGGGAACCACATTTGGGACAGTATCTGATATGGATGGTCATTATTCACTAAGAGTACCTTCATACAGTTCAGAGCTTGTTTTCGGTTTTGTTGGTTTTGTAAGCGAACAAATTCACATCGGAGCCAGGACATCTATTGACGTTACCATGACAGAGGATGTTCAGCGTTTAGAAGAAGTAGTTGTGATAGGGTATGGTGTATCTTCTAAAAGTAATCTCAGCGCTGCCGTCACATCTATAAGCGGCAACGACGATGCCTTACTAGGCAGCTTGCAAGGAAGAGTAGCGGGAGTTAGTATTTCTTCTAGTGCCGTGCCTGGCTCAGGTACAGTCATAAATATTCGAGGCAATTCATCATTTTCCCAATCGGGTAAACCACTGATAATTATTAATGGTGTGCCCTACCTTGGAGACCTCGAATCCCTGGATATAGAACAATCGAATTTGACAGAGATGAAGGTCTTGAATCCTGAGAATGCGGTGGCCATATATGGCGCGAGGGCCGCTAACGGTATACTCATGATCACCACCAAAAATGGAGTTTCAGGGATGCCAATGCCCAATGGTAAAGGGGCCATGCTCACGGATGAGTTTTTGGCCTCAGCCTCTAGTGCCAATTCTATTCGAACCAATTTTTCGGATGCTGCCTTTTGGGAGCCACGACTAAAAACCGATGCGCTTGGAAAAGCCAGTTTTGATGTGACCTTTCCAGATGATATTACCAAATGGGAAACATTTGTCTATGCTACAGGTGCCAAAAGGCGGGCAGGACAGTCACAAAGTGAAATCAAAGCCTTTAAACCTTTGTCAGCTCAATTAAATCTACCAAGATTTTTGCTATATGGCGATTCCACATGGCTCATCGGAAAAAGCTTAAACTACACCTTCGATTCAGTCCTGGTAAAAAATGTATTCGAAATAGATGGGGAAATTCAGCAAGCCAGGAATTCAACTTTCAAAGATTCATACATCGACTCTCTATTGCTTGTTCCTTTATCCCAGGATACAATAAAAGCTAAGTACTACCTAAAGCGAGAAGATGGCTATTTCGACGGAGAAGAACGTTCTATTCCGGTTTATCCTGTTGGCTTGGAAAAAAGACAAGGATACAACGCTGCACTGATAGGGGACACTGCTGTCCATTGGCAGTTTTCTCCATCCAATGGCCCCGTCACGATTTACGCTCACTCAAATTCACTTCAGCTCGTGAAAGACAAGATCGAATTTCTTATCGAGTATAAATATGGCTGCAATGAACAGCTTGCTAGTAAGTTGAAGGCCATGCTGGCTTCGCGCCAACTTAGTGAGGCGATAGATGTTAAAGAAAGTGGTGACAGAAAAATACGCCGTATCATTCAGCGACTTGCTAATAATCAAAATAGCAATGGCCTCTGGGGGTGGTGGAGTACCGGATCAACTGAAATGTGGATCAGCCTTCATGTAATTGAAGCACTGGAAAGTGCTCGAAACCAAGGATTTAAAATACCCATAGATAAAACAAAACTACAAGATGAAGCCGTTTGGAATCTCATTTCATCCAAACCTAACGAGCTAAAAATAAACTGGCTCTATATTTCTTCCTTGTTGGATTTAAAATTGGATAGGTTGGGGTTTGTAAACCAATTAGATTCTGTGGCAGACTTGGAAATTACAGAACGATTAAAACTCAACTATATCAAGTTGATCAATCGTCAACCGGTAGACAATACCTGGGTAATTGATTCACTGAAGTCTGATCTTCTTGGCTCTTTATATCTAAAGGCAAGGGGAAATAATCAATTGGCTTATGCCAAAGAATCTCTTAAAACGACCACCTGGGCTTTGAAGCTACTAATAGAAGATACTTCAGTGAATAGAACGACCAAGGATAGAATTCAAAATTTCCTATTGGCCGAAATGGCTTCTAAGCATTATTCAAATACATATACCACTTCAAATATCGTGGAAGTGCTAGCCTCTCTAAACAGTAGATCAAAAGAGCAAACTGAATTGCAGCTTTCAATTTCCGGCGATTTTGCGGAGAACGTATCGACCTTTCCATTCGAAAAGGAAATCGACGATATCAGTGAATTAAAAATATCTAAGTCAGGCTCTACTCATGTATATATGACAGCTTATCAGACAGTTTGGGAGACAAACCCCACAAATAACATGACTAATTTTAGTTTGGAAACCAGATTCGAAAATGGTGACCATACGCTTGTGGCCGGAAAGCCAGAGAAATTGCTGGTGGATTTAGAAATGAAACATGATGCTGACTATGTGATGATTGAGGTGCCCATTCCTGCAGGCTGCTCATATGGTTCAAAGAAACAAATGTATGGTAATGAGAGCCATCGCGAGTATTTTAAGGAGAAAGTCGCCGTTTTCTACAAGCATCTTTCAGAAGGTTCTCATAGGTTTGAAATTGACCTGATACCACGATATGATGGAATCTACTCTCTAAATCCCGCTAAAATTGAGCTCATGTATTTTCCTACAATCAATGCGAATGTCGAAATGAAGAAAGTTAGAATCAACTAACATATTAACGTTGAACAATTTGTTTCACAGAATAAGATTAGATGCAATTGATACATGTTTCTGAATGATATATACAACCGAGAATGAATAAAGTTCAAAAGCTTTTACAACTCAATAAAAGCCGGAGTGATTCGTTATTCAAACTTAAAATGTGATCAGACACTTTTTCCATGTTCAACATTGCTCAGAGCCTTGCCATTTTCTTTTTGGTGTCGGCAGCATTTTCGGGTGTGCTGCTAGCCATTGCCTATCAGTTCGACGAGGAGACTTTCGACAAGCTAGGCTTAAGCAAAATGAAAACAACACCTGGTCTGATCAAATCAGCCAAACTCTTTGGCCTTAGCCAAAGACCTGTCTTTCAGGTCATCTACCTGTTGAGTCTGATTTTTGTGTTGTTTGCCTATGTTGCCATTGTCCTATTGATCATTCACCTGGCTATCTGGATCATCAACAGTGGCAACTTGATTGCCTGATCTATAATGGTCCAAGCCATACCTTAAAAGCATCGCATACCTCTTCCCAAAGATTGACAACGATGGGTTTATCACCATCTATCGAAACCTCGAATGTTTCTGATTCTACCCATTGTTTAGTCTCCGGATGTAGCTGAGTGGCTTTTCTTCTGAAGTAAGAAAAGGATCGCTCAGCTTCATTATCAACAATGTGAATGCGCCCTTTTCTTTTCACATACTCAAAGTGCTCGGCTGAATAACCAAGGTCTGCCATGATCAGCAACAAGTCTTTTCTATGTGTTTGTAAGAATTTCATGAGGCAACAACTGAAAGACTAAGATAACTTAGTTGCACAAACTGACCTTTTTCAGAGCGGAATATGATAATGGTCATATGATTTATTGAGATGAGTAGCTACTTTTTACCTAACCAAAATTAGCCATCATGAAGAAGATATTAGTATTAACCGATTTTTCCGACAGCGCTCAAAATGCTGCCCAAATGGCTGTTCAAATCGCGAAGAAGATTGATGCAGAAATCTTGTTTTTACATTGCACCGAAGTGCCAATCGACTGGTTGACCATGACTGAGGGAAATAAGGCCATTTATACGGATGTAAAAGAAAAAGTGAACAATATTCATGGTGAATTGAACGCACTGGTCAAAATAGCTGATCAGGAAGGTATAGAAGCCAAACACTCCGTAGGGTTCAACAAGGATACCACACACTTAAATGAATACATGGAGAAGAATGAAATAGATTTGGTAGTGATGGGGTCTACAGGTGCATATGGACTAAAGGAGCTCTTTTCCGGAAGCAATTCGCAGCAGGTAGTTCGTCATTCTGAAGTTCCGGTATTGATTATAAAAGAGCCACTCGATATTTCAAATATGCAAATTGTATTTGTTTCAGACTTCGAAGCTGAGATTTTGCCCCCGTTTAAAAAAATGGTTACCCTGGCTAAAGCATTGGATGCTAAAATTCATTTAATACATGTGGATATTGGCGAATTTGGTATGCACATCTGGCAAGTAGAAAAAAACATGCAAGCTTTTGTTTCAGCAGCAGGAGAGCAATTTGCAGACACCTTTGTGGTTCATGCGTTTAATGTCGAAGAAGGCGTGGATAAGTATTGTGAAAAAAAGGAAGGAGCAATTATATGCATGGCTACCCATGGCAGGACAGGCATATCACGATTGATTAAAGGTAGCTTAACAGAGCAGCTTGTCAAGCATTTGGATGTTTCGCTTATTAGCCTACATATCTAATACCGGCGGCCTCAGGAATAGTGGATTTCAAGAATTTTTTCTTTCAGAAGATGTCACCTTGATTTAGTATGTTTGGACCAATAGATACAATTCAATATAGTTAACTAATTAACTATATTGAATTGTTATCTGTTATTACTTATCCATAAAGACACTGCAATTAATTGTCGCACTTTTTTTCTCCATTCTCTTTTTTTCTTGTCGCATGAACAACTTTAAATTTTCCGATGCGGAGATCTTTAGCAAACTTGTAGATGAATCCTCAAATTCAGTCGATAACCTCCCAATATTCTCACTGATTGATATAGAGTTTGTAAAACAAGCTGGGAAAATGCCAATTAAAGATTCTATTAAACCTTTATACAAGGCATTCGAACGACTTAACATTAAATCATTTATTAGGTATAATTCAAGTGCACTCTTTGTTCTGGAACAGTCTAAAGATTTTCTAACTGCATACCAATTTTCTAACATTAAAACATATGAAACTTTGCCGATAATAGAGAATCATTATAAAATTTTATCGACTGAAGCAATTGAAACTAATTGGCAACTAATTAAACTTAAGGAATTGCCGTTATATGAGGGAAACAACAGGTAACATGACTTATGAATTCATGCGGGTTCAACGGCATTTGAACTTCCGTGGTTCTTGGAAACTCCGCCATGTTTTGTAAATTTAAAATTAGATCATGGCTAAGTGTGAGACGGAACCGATAATTAGTTCATTCCGCACGCATCATAGCCAGTTCGTTATACACCACTGCGCTTCGAATCAATTTTGTATGAAACTTGAAAATAATTGGCGATACAAAAACCTAGAATCACTAGAGAAGGATAGCTGGAGACCAACTCTTAAAGAAGAAAGTTATCTGGTAATAACAATGCATGAACTTCGAAAGAAGCAACTTAATGACTTCACGATTGAAGACTTGCGCATAATGATTGGTCAAAACATTGGGTTACCATTCCTTGTCCCTCTGGCAATTGAACAATTAGAAAAGAATATTTTAGTGGAAGGTGATTTTTACGAAGGAGACTTATTGAAGAATGTGCTAGGTAGTGATCCTGAATATTGGAAATCAGAGAAGACGAACTGGCAAACAGTAACAGAACTTTTCTTGAGCAATGAGCAAACTCTAGACGAATTTGATACCACTCGAAACATCAAGAATGGCTGGAAGGAAGAGTTTAAGAAATTCAGAAACATAAATAGCGGTGTGTAACAAACTGTATAAGGCATATGCTTAAGTGCTTTCTACAAACTGCATCTGAACTCGACCATTTCTTCTACCTCCAACTGGTCCAAGAATAGACTAAGAAAAACTGGTTCAAGATTATCCCTTAGGGTGCCTATGGTATATCTTGGGCCCTTTTCTTTGGTAAGGTCTAGTTTGAATTGAAAAGAGCATTTTGGATTTTAAGCACAAGGCTACGTGCTCCGGTTCAAACCTGCGCAGTGGGGGACCCCAGGAATAGTTGGTTTCAAGTATTTTTTTCTTTCAGAAAATGTCACTTTGATTCATTATGTTTGAATCAATAGATACAATGGATATATAGCTAACTAATTAACTATATTGAATTGTTATAAGCAATGAAAATATGAGGTCAGCAATAATAGTTTTATTCTTTTTCTCTTCGCTTGTCTGTCAAGCTGATATGGGAAGTTGCTATCTATTCAAAGTAAAATTTAAAACAACTTCAGGTAATAAGTTTGAAGGATACATGAAATATGGAAACTACACCTCATTTAATTTCCACTCTAAAGGAGTGACGTTTAATTCAGATCAAAAGAATATTGAAATCGCCTATACGAATGAAGAAGAATTAGAAGCTAACCATTCAGATAGACTTCTTTCTTACAATGCAGAATTAACGGAAATTGTCTTGAATACCTCAAGCGTTGTGATTTGGTCTGACGTAATAAGTTTTAAAGTAGACGGCACTGAATACAGCCAACTAATTGGCATCAAGAAAAAAATGAGCTCTAATGAAATCGAGAGGTTACACATAACCTATATTTCAAGTTGTTTAGTAGGTCAAAATATTGAAACCAAATTAGATATATCTGATAAAGATTGGATTGAAAATGCAGAAAAAGCACTAGTAAATCGACTGGAATTAGGGATTAAATACACCAATTGCCATTATAAAACATGCTTTTTTAGCAAATCGGATTCAATCATATCGGATAAACTGATGCAATTAGAAAAGCTCTACAGAAAACGTTTAATCGGTAACGAATTTCCTGATAATGAGTCGGAAACAATAGATTACAAATCAATCAATCAAAAAATTGAAAAAATAATTAGTTGGCTAAGAGCGAAGAAAGTATTAATTCTAAGTGAGTGCTCCTGTTAAAGCTCATAACATCCCTATCATTCATGGTATTTTTCTACTAGAGTCGAGAGCGGCAGTTTCTATCAGCACCGGAAAATCTTCACTTTTCCTCATTTGGATCAAAAAAGGTAGTGATGAAAATCGAAGATTTTCCTAATTTGTAACTGAAACAAAATACACGTCAAGCACCACGGAGGATAGCTGGGCGTTAGAAGCAATAATCACAAATGGACAATAGAGGGGTAGTCAAAATTTCGTATTTCTACAGCAACTATTTTGGTGGACGTTTCCAGACTGCTGGAGTTAGCTTATTTATTCAACCTGCTGACGAATTTATGTTCATACCTAAAGTGGAATGGATTGGAGAATCTTTTGAAGATGCAATTAAACAAGGGATTCTGGATGGTTTTAAGGACATTGATTTAGATATTGATCAAGGAATAAGCGTTCAATTGACTGATATTGTAAATCATGAAATAGACTCCTCTTGGAAATCTTTTTATATGGCTTCTCGAATAGCAATTAGAACCAGAAAGGATCTTCGCGAACTACGTGCTATAGACTAAAGGTTATCTACCAGATCAGCTTGTCCAACAAATCACTAATAAATACAATCTACCTCTGTTTCATCTCAATTGCGTTTAATGTCGAGGAGGGCGTTGATAAGTATTGTGAAAAAAAGGAGGGAGCAATTATATGCATGGCTACCCATGGCAGGACAGGCATATCACGATTGATTAAAGGTAGCTTAACAGAGCAGCTTGTCAAGCATTTGGATGTTTCGCTTATTAGCCTTCACATATAATACTGACGACCTCAGGAATAGTTAGTTTCAAGAATTTTTTTCTTTCAGAAAATGTCACTTTGATTCATTATGTTTGGAGCAAAAGATACAATGGATATATAGTTAACTAATTAATTATATTGAATTGTTGGCAATCATTTGATTGAATGAATAAAAACAACGAATTATCTTATGCCGGCATTGCTGTGCTAGCCTGCGCAATATTATACACGATTTTGTATCTTTACTCTTTTGATTCAGGTCAGGTAATCACGGCTTCCTTAGCCAACCAATTGATGGAAAAAAATGGATCACTATACGGCCTGGCATTCTTTATTTCTCTTATCTCAATCTTTCCAATTAAGCAGAACGCAAAATTTCTTCTAGCATCATTTGTATTTACAATATCATTGAGCATTTCAATTGTTGTTTATAATCATCTAACCCCGAACCCTTTTGGTGAAATTCATCTTGAAGTAGCGGTAGCACTAACTTTTCATTCATTTATTGCTCTAATACTCCATTATTCTTCACTTGAGAAGTATAATGAAATATGTGAAGTATTTGTAATGTCAAGACTTGAACGAACTTCAACAATTGACGTAATTTTCACCTTTTCACACCTTGTAGTACTGATACCGTTTATAACGAATTAAAATTGCTAACATTCTGTAATCAAATCATGACGGTCCAGTGGTGAACGAAGGTTTTCTGCGTTCTGGAAGCTCACCATATCTCAGATTAGTTCTATGGAATTGAAAAAGAGATAGACTGCGCATCTCGGACCAAATCAGAGATTTGGCTATCTTGTAGCCGAAATTTAAACCATAAGAATTGCCACAAATGATATGGCAGCGTTGAGCACCACACCGCACAGACCAAATGAATTTTATACTAGCCCTTTTCTTGACGTTTCAATCAGACAGCACAACTCTTAACTGGGAACGTGTAACTGTCGATGACCTATTAACAGTCGAACTACCTAGCAACTTCGAAAGAACAGACACATTAGGTCAAACAGTTTTTTACGCTGAGGCAAACTACTCAGTCATCACTCTAAGTCGAGTTCCTGAATCAGCTATTCCACAAGTTGATCGAATTACCTCCAGTTCAACAGAAGAATTGAGAAAACTCTACACAGGATTTCAAAATGGAACAATTAAAGGCAGTCAAGGCGAAGTAGTGGATAGTCAGGATGTTTTAATAGACTCTCTTAGTGCTAGGGTTTTTCGAACTGACTACAACAACGGAGAAACCAAGTTTAACCAACTTATACTTGTACGCGACAAAATTTATTTTGCGACCGTTTGGTTCAACACCGAACATCTGGAACTGGTCGAAATTGAAATAGCACGGTACTTTAATTCTTTTCAATTTGACGTAATACCATCGAATCAACTACGTCCTGCTCGACTTGAAGATTCAACATCTTACAAAATTGGTGAACTCTTGGGAACCATTATTGGATATGCACTAATCCCAGGAACAATAATACTGATTGTCATTCTTATTAGAAGAAAGAAGAAGAAATAAACGGTGCTCAACATATGCTATGAATGGGGTTTCATCAGTCAAGATACTTTCGTGGGGATTGCCCCGAAGGGGTCCTTATGTGGAGAAAGTCCGCCACAAGTATTAAATTTAAATCAAGACTGGGCCGCGTAGGCGTGGCTATGTGCTGGACGAGAGGTTAGTGCATTCTAATCCCCAGTCATCATAGCTGATCATGACAGTCAAGTACTGCCAAACTGGAATTTGTGTCTATCAAAGAGTAAATTGCTATCCTTATGAAGGACAAAGTTTTACATTACTCAGAATATACTACATCATTATTTGAATATGATTTCAGTATTGCCTCTCACGCATTAATTGATGCATGTAATGCTTCTATAATCTCTAATCTTGTCAAAAATCTTGACTTCAACAAAAAAGAATTAGTTATATTAGATGCAGGTTGCGGAACTGGACAAGTTACCAGAATGCTGAATGGAATAAAAGGGGTGACAGCAGAAGCCTGCGATATTGACCCTGAAGCAAAAAAGTACTTCCAGTCCAATCCAGAAACAAAAAATATCAAATACTACAACCTGGATTTTATTAATGATGAACTTCCTCGTTTCTATGATGCCATTATTACTAGAGGTGTTTACCATCACGTCCCCAAGGAGCAACGACCTAAACTATTGGCAAATGTTATGAAATTCACTTCCCTTTTCATTAATGCCGATGAAGGAATTCTTGAGTATTCATCCGAATCTGAGCGCCTTTCTAATTGTAATGTTTGGTATTCGTTCGTCATTAACGAGGCTAAAAGAAGACACCTTTATGCATTGGCCACAATGGAGTCCGATTACTTAAGGCATGAAAAGTTAAATACTGCAGATGATGGTGGTGATTTAAAGGAAAGTCCAGAGCAGTTTATTAACGATTGTAATGCTGCCCATCTTTCAAAACCTGAGATACAGTTGTTGGGAGATTGGGAGAAATACAAAGGGGGGTTTTATACTGCGATTCTGAAATGAAGTTTAGAAGCATACTAATCCTTATAAGTTATATTGTATCACCAATTCTAATCTGGTATGGATTAAAATGGTTAAATGTTTTCAGCTTATTTTGGATTGGTTTTATAATCCTCGTTCTCAGCTTAATTCTTCTTGTTATATACATACAATTCCTGAGAATAAGGCATCATTCTCAATTTGAAGAGCTTCTGTTTGGGTTTTCCTATATATGGAAAGATGCATCTACAGCTTGGATACTGGGTATACTCACGGCTACAATTATTACTTCCTTTGCTTTGATTCTGCTGTTCATAGAAAGTGAAGATACTCAGGACATCTTCATATCTAACATATACGACATAATTGCGATTTATTCTGGAACTGTTTTAGGAAGCTTGGCACTTAAATCTTTTGTTGATAAAATCGCACCAATTTACAGTGTAGAAAAAGCCTTAAAACTTATCACAGATGATTTGCAACGGGCGAATAAAAATGGCGATTCAACAATTCGAATCTCATTTCCTGCTCTAAATATTGGACAATTCAGATCCGATGCTAAGATTGTCGAAGATGGATTTTTTTCAGAATATAAATCTCAATTAACTAAATTGATTGATAAGAAATCAGCAGATTTAAAAGTTTATACTTACCCAAAAGACCTTTACAAACCCCTTTATGAGGCATACGCCCGAACGTTTAATCTTGATTCAACAACAAAAGGAGGAAAGGAAATTATTGATCTGTGCGTTGGGACTGCTGAAGAAATGGTAGATATGATAGATAAGGATTACAAAGAAAATTCGGCTTGGATTCCCTTACCGCCAGCGATTTTTCCTCCTCATGTTATTATCATTGACGATATACTATATACCATTCAAACATGGGGATTACCTTATTATAAAGACAAGCAATTTCATCCTCCAGAACGAAAGGGAGAAGACAAACAGAAATTGGCAAGATTGGTCGTTTATAGACAAAAAATCACGAAATTATCAAATCTAGTTTTAAAAGAATTTGACTTATGCGAAAAATTAGCTTCCTCTTCATCATAGCGCTAGCCCTTTTTGGATGCGAGACAAAAAAAGATACTACCAACATTGCAATAGTCTCCATTGTCGAAATTGATCCAATAAAGCAGTTAAGGGACGGTTTTATGAACACTTTGAAAAACTCTGAACATTATGATTCAACACAGATAAGATTCACAGAATTTAACGCACAAGGTGAGGAAGTATTAATTTCTCAAATCGTTGATCAGATAATCACCGCCAGGCCTGAATTAGTCTATGTACTTGGTACTCCAATTTCGCAGGCCATTCAGAAACGTGATAGTAGCATTGTAATTGTTCAAGGAGCTGTCACAGACCCTATTGCCGCTGGTTTAGCAGATGCCTGGAAAGGTTCTGGACGCAATTATGCAGCTAACAGTGATTTACCACCTGTTAACAGACAATTAGCTTTAATAAGGGATATGTTCCCTGATGCAAAAAAACTGGGCGTTCTGTACAATGTTGGTGAAACGAATTCGGTAGCCATTGTGAACAGACTAAGAAATAAAACAGAAGAATTCTCATTCAATTTGATAGAGCGATCTGCAAATAACTCAGCTGAAATACCATCAGCAGTTGAATCATTGATTGGAAATGTGGACGCATTATATATACCACCTGATAATACTATTCATTCGAACATGAGAGTTGTTGGTAAGGTATGCAATGAAAACAAGATTCCATTATTTACAACAACTTCTGAAACAGTAGGTTTCGGTGCAACAGCAGTAATGGGCATGGACTTCTACAAATTAGGAGAAGAAGCGGGCACAATTGCAGTTAAAATATTGTTTGAAAATGTGAATCCAGGAGAAATACCCATTGCGTTTTCTGAAAAACCACAAGTATTGATAAATAAAAATGCACTGAGTCAATTCTCACTTGATTCAAGTGAACTTCGAACAAAGTGGAATTATGATCTTGTCGAATGATTTTATATAAATTCCTATTATCGTTATCAGATGGACTCATATTCAGCTTTTTTGGTTTAGGGATATTCATTTCCTTTCGTTGGCTAAGATTTCCAGACCTTACACCTGATGGAAGTTTTGTTCTTGGTGGATGTGTGTATGTTCAGCTAACTAGTGTAGGAGTACCAGCCGTTTTGGCTATTCTTATTTCTATTCTATGTGGATTTATTGCAGGGCTCGGAACAAGTTTACTTAACCAAGTAATAAGAATCCCTGCCTTCATTGCCGGATTATTAATGTCAGGGGCTCTATATTCTATTAATTGGTTATTACTTGGAAAACCAAATCAATATGCAGAAGCAACACAAATGATGGGACATTGGCTTTCAGGGCGAGAATACAATCATTATTTGATCTTGATTTCTACACTCTGTTTGGCGTCTATTATATTCATTCTAAAGACATATGGTGATTCAATTTGGGGTTTAAGAATTAGAGCAGTGGGTGAGAATAACATATTATCATCGGATTTAAGGATTTCCAAATTAAAGCAATACGCTATCGGACTTGGAATCTCAAATGGCTTAGTGGCATTGAGCGGTGCTTTTTATGTTCAGCGTACTTTCTCTGCTGATATAAACATGGGAGTAGGTCAGACAATTACAGGGCTTATCGGAATGATAATCGGTATGTTACTTTATAAGAAACAGAAGAACCTGACTTTGGTATTTTATACTCTGGCAATTGGTGTTATTATCTATAAACTAATTATTTGGATATCGCTCGAACTTGGATTGCCACCGGAATCTTTTAAACTAATTTCATCTGCAATTATGGTGATATTGTTTTTCATGATTCATAAGCTTAATATGAACTTCCTTAATAATTTAAGATGGGTTTAAAATTTAGCCATATAGAAAAATCGTTTGGAAGTGAAAGAGAGCCAGACTTTCATTTGGATATTCAAAATCTTGAAATATTTGAAGATGAAATAACATTTCTGATGGGTCATAATGGAAGTGGTAAGAGTGTACTATTAAAAGTTCTCTCTGGTGAAATGGAATCTAATTTTGGCCAAATATCCACTTCTCTAAATAATGTTAGAATTGGAATAGTAAGACAGGATAGTGAACAGAACCTAGCCCTTAGTCTGACAGTAGAGCAAAACCTGTTTTTAAGATTTAGACCAATATCTCTAAGAGCCTATTTATTTCCGAATAATGAGTTTAACGATGATGTATCTAAATCTTTAAATGATCATAAGACTCTCAGAAACAAAAGAAAGGATATTGTTTCTGATCTTTCAGGAGGTCAGAAGCAAGCTTTGGCATTCTTTGCGGTAAATGCTTCTAACCCCTCTCTTTTATGTTTGGATGAATTTTTGGCTGCAACAGATCGCAGTACGAGCGAACTTTTAATTGAGGAAATCAAAGGACTTAAATCAAATGGTAGATTCGTTCTCATTGTAAGCCATGATATTGAACTAGCACTCAACTTAGCTGATAGGATTGTGATTTTATCAAACGGAAAGTTGAGTAAGGTACTAACTAAGTCGAGAGGAAATGAATGGAATTCAAAAGCACTCAAAACACTTATTTAAATTCAAAACAACTGACTGTAACAAATTCTAAGATGAATATGCGAACTGAGCCCTTTGATACAACCATCCAACATAGAAAATTCAGTGCTTCTAGCAACTGGGGCGCATACTCATTTTAGTTGGATGTTGTAAGCAATTGCGATCAAGAATATGGAGCATATAACCAGCGAAGATTTAGAACTCATAAATGACCTAAGCTCAAGATCATATTCAGGACTTTCAATGTCCTCAAAATCTACTGAAGAAGAAAGGAATCAGTTTAAGGCTATCAAAAATAAACTAAAGGGGATCGCCAATTTCTTTGCAGATAAGTACAATTTGGCATACGGACCCTTCAAGACGAATGTATCGCCAGAGGCAAATCCAATGACTCGAGGGAATACATTAAATCATACTTGGTCAACCTTATTTAAAGGATCAACCAACAAGCAATATGCAGCACAAATTAGCTTCGTAATGCATAAAAAAGAACCTTATTTGGATGTCGGTTTTTATTTTGGCAGATCGTCCGCTCATAGTCTAGATGACGAACAGAGAGCTGAATTTGAATCTCAATTATCGAACTTAGGACATTCACTTTCGAACACGCTCGTGAACAATAAAGAATTTCAAATGAAGTATCATTCGCTATTTGATTTTGGATTCACAGCCTATTCAAATAACAAAAAATTAAAACCTGACGAATGGATTTCAGCCATTCAACAGAATCCGGAAAACTCCCAAATAGTAGCAAAAGTTTACTCAAACAATTTTGGTGTAATAGAAAAATCGACATTAGGCTTTTATGTCTCGCAGATTGCTTTTTTAATGAGTGCGGTAGGTGACACCAATACCACATCTGTACCAATAATAAAACCTTTAACACCTGAGGAAAGTGCAAAAAAAGCAGAAAGGTTAGCTGAGATCGGGAATAAAGGTGAGTTGTTCATTATGGCTAGCGAAAGATCAAAATTACAAAAGCTAGGATTTAAAAGGTCTAATTATCCAAAACACGTTGCTCTTGAATCTACAGCATATGGTTATGACATTATTTCATTAGATGACAATAGGGAAGAAATCTTTATCGAAGTTAAGAGCACAGCTAGATCTACTGAAGACAGAGGTTCTAAGCAGTTTTTCATGTCTGCTCACGAACACAAGGTTTCTGAACTTAACAAATCTAGATACAGGCTTTATCGCGTCTATGAAGTGGAGAATACCCCAAGCTTTGAAGAAATTGACTTAAAAAATATTGAAAGAGAGGCAGATGGATATATATGCAAATATTAAAACTGCTTATAACAAATACTATCATTCATAAGCTTACATAGCTATTTGCAAAGCCTGGTGTGATAAGATACTTTTATAGATATTTAAAAAGTCCAGCCTACGGAGGATAGCTAGGCGTTAGAAAACACTACCACATGGAAGAATCGCTAACAATTTTAGATCAATTAAAAATAGCATCATTGTCAGAAGTATTACTTGTAGCTATATTGTTGCTGCCATTTTACTTAGGCTTTTGGTCATTTCTAGTAAAGGAAATTTCCCTGAATCAAACCTATAAGAGACGCTTCTACATAATAGTCTCGCTGTTTTATTTTGTAGCTATTGCGGTATTAAAATACGGTGACTTCAGACAGGAAAAATACACTACCGCGGAAATTGCAATTAAATCACATCTAAGAAATGAACAATGGGAAATTATAGGTTTTAACAGAATTCGAAGTAATATCAATAAAAATTATAAAGATGATTTTTTAGAAAAATTGATAAGTATTACTCCGGAATTCAGTAAAATCTATATTGCAAATGATTCCTCAGAAATTTATGGAATCAAATATATCTACGATTCAGAAAATCTAAACTTCTTTGATGCAGCTTTACGAATTAAAAAGTCTATGCAACAAGATTCTTTTGAGAGAATTGGATTCAATAGAATAAGACAAAATATAGATTCTCGATACTCTGATGAGTTTCTTGAAGAGCTATGCGAAAGGAATCAAGAACTATTTGAGCGAATACCGTTAAATGACTCTTTAGATTCAAGAGGTTTGAAACTGCTTAAATAAAAGTTTTCTGACAAAGGCTAAAAATGAATATGCGAACCGAGCCCCTTGATATAATAATGCGAACCAGAAACTTAAGTAGTTCTAGCAACTGGGCGGCACACTAATTTTAGTTGGACGTTATTCTGCAATTTGGACAAAAATAAAAACACTAAATGAGAATCAAATGATTTGGATCTTTCTCATATTTCTTTTAATTCAAGTAATTGGATATCCTATAGTGGGTTTTAAGCTTTTTAGTTCAATCTTTAAGAAAGACAAATCTAAAATCAAAAGCAACTCAATTTGGCTGTTAAGCCTTTTCGTTTTTTCAGGATTCGTATTCGAAGTTCTTCCAGGATCAAAATTTTTTTGGTGGCCGATAGAAGCTGTAGAATCAAAAAATTACACAAAAAACCTAACAGGCATATCTTTTATCCTTCCTGAACCAATTTATGAAGCAGACTCAGAAAGGCATTTTAATGGGGATGGAAGCTCATTTTCGATCTACAATTTAGCAGAAGACATAAAAGAACAACTAGTAAAACCAGACTCAACATTCTTTATGAAATACCCCCAAAAAGGAATCAGGGACGATTGGGAAATTAAAAATTGGACAAAAACACCTATTGTGTCGAATGACTTGGATGCATTTCATTTTGCTTCATATGCCGAGAATCAATCCGAATTTAAACTTGATGAACTAATTAATGAAGATGGCAACTATTACGCTTTCAAATATTACAAACAATCATTTTCAGATGGAGAAAGCCATATCTTAAATGTTGATTTTTATTTAATAAGCCCAAAAAGAAATATTCTGATAGTAATAAATGTAAATACTTAAAGAAAGAAAAGAGTATATAATACTGTATATGAAATCATAGCCGCCTATAGGCAGGCTATGTCTCATATACTAAAGATTAGCCACAATTATCGCAACTTGAAAGAGAATAGACTTATATTAAAAGGAAAGACAGTATTCATAATTGCTTTAGTTGCAACTGGTCTAACAGTATTAACTGTCTACTTAACAGGAATCAACTATAACCGCTCATTAACAACTAACCTTTACATATCGCTTGGACTAATTTCAACGTCCTTATTTGTCTTCTTAACATACACACTATATCAAGGAACCAAGCTGATTAACAATTACCCAAAATTCCAGAACTACGAACCTGGAACAATCATACACAATGCAACCTTACCAGATTTTGAAGGAATTGACGGAGGAGATGGAATTGGAGGGTTAATACTGTCCATTCTCCTTTGGATAGCCATAACAATTGCAATAATTGTACTTCTAATTCTATTCGAAGCACTTTTTTGGCTTTCATTGTTTATCATATTCGCGTCTCTCTATTGGGTTTTTGCAAGAGCATTGAGAGTAGTATTTTACAAGGCTCGGCGAACGAACGGCGACTTACCTGCCTCAGTGGTAAATGCCTTAACTTATACGGTACTTTACACTGCATGGCTTTTTGGAATCGCAGTAATAATTGACCTAATCAAATAAAAGTGGGTAACCCCCCAACTGGTCCAAGAATGGACTAAGAAAAACTGGTTCAAGATTATCCCTTAGGGTGCCTATGGCATATCTTGAATCTTTCTCTTTGGTAAGGTCTAGTTTAAATTGAAAAGAGCGTTTTGGATTTTGAGCACAAGGCTACGCGCCCCGGTTCAAACTTGTAGTAGTGGGGGACCCCAGGGATAGTTGATTTCAAGAATTTTTTTCTTTCAGAAAATGTCACTTTGATTCATTATGTTTGGAGCAAAAGATACAATGGATATATAGTTAACTAATTAACTATATTGAATTGTTAGCATTAATAACGAATTGAAACTTTGCTTGACCTAATAGAAGAATATTTTGGTATTTCTAGAAATACAGCTGCGACCATCACAATAACAATTTTAGTTTTTGTTACTGGACAATTCCTATTATCGATTAAGAGCGCTATAAATGGATACTTGAAAAGAAAAGCTATCCGAACGATGTTCAAACAGGTCGTAGAAGGAGCAATAAAAACATCCAAGAAAAACGTTGAAATTTGTAATCAAGTAAAGAGGAATCTCTATTTTGACAAACTCACATATTTAACAAAACAAAAGTCTGAATTTTTTCACCTCTCGCTTCTACAAGAGATTGGTCATCAAACTATTTATCAAAGCTATTTTTCAGGAATTGAAAATACCGTTATCTTTTGGAAAAACACAAAGCGTCAAAGAGCTTTTTTAAAAACATGGGAAACAATGACCAGTTTAAGTTATTGGGTTCAAGAATGCTATGACAATATCGACATTATTCGAGATAAGTATAATAAGCATGGCGACTTCAAAGCTGAAGCAATGAAGCGATTTCAAATTACAAGCGACTCAATGGCTTATGACCACAATGGCAAAAATGTTGAAGAAAGAGCAATTCATTACTTAACTAAATTTTTCAATATTCAGACCAACTTTCAATCTTTACAAGATCGTAGACCACATATATTGCATAGACAACTTATTGTTCGCCTCAGAATTCTGAATAAAGACTTCAAAGACCTACCAATTACTCATAATACGAATGCAATACTCTCAGAAGCTACTTACCAATATGAAAGCATGTCACTTCTCCTTAAGGCCTCTAGATTTCAATATCATATTTATAGCTGCAATTTCAGGTTCTTTTATAGAACACTAAATGTTGCCTTAAAAATAATACAATGCTAACATGGTCTATATCCCATGGCGATTAGGTGGTGAGATTGAATTATCTACTTTCTGGATGCACCGGAAAAATCTCCGATTTTTCACATTGGATGAAAAAGGTATGATGAAAAATCGGAGATTTTTCCTACTTTGATTCCGACACTTTAAATTACACCAACGCCACAGGATATAGACAGGCGTTAGCAGCAGCAACATTCAGCTTTGATTAACTTTTCATCATCTAACCTCTCAAACAAAGTCTTTAGGTCATTTGAAGACCTGTTTACAGAAATTGATCCCACATCAATAGTTTTAGTCTTAGACTCAAACATTGTAATATTTTTGAGACAATTCTATCTTAACCCTATCCATTTTGAAGAGAAATACGGTAAGACTAGTCCTCCCGTAATGCTAGTTAGATATTTCATTGAACAGATTTCTAGATACAACTTGGAAGTTATTGCGACCCTAGGTGTCGACGAGTCGTCTAGAAGCAAATCAGATTTTTCAATTCTTCGAAGCAAACAAATGCAGACACACAATGCGTTAATGTCGGTTCTTCATTTAGATATTGTAGAAATTGATACTTTCATTAAAACTAAGGAACCTGAGAGAGAAATCATTGACTCTGGAGAGTGTCCTGACTCTATGGTGTCATTCCTTAAAAAAGATACTATCTATAAACATGCACTGATTGTAACCTATTTATGCTCTTTAAAAATCATAGCTCTATACTATGATGTAATTAATCAGGAACTAGATAACAAAACCGCTTGCTTAAACTTTTATAAATTCATTCGAGAAGAGGTGGATTGTGTTCCAGGAATCGTACAATCATTTGCGCTTCATTTGTTTGGTGGATACGGTCATCTAAAGAAGATTATTTTCCCAAAATCTAGCATCAACATTAATAAAAAACTACGATACATTTTAGGCGGATCAATTGATCTACTGCTTCCTACATTTGCAAATAAGGTGGTTCAACAATTCTATCCCGTGGAACTAAGTCGTTCATTAATAACTGTTTTTACCAGTACTGATGAAAGAATAAGTTTATTGCACAGCTTGTCAACGGAGAAACTTCGACTAGATTCTGGAGAAAAAATAAATTACATGCCTTCATTAGTTCAGACAGAAATACTTTCAGGAGTCAAATGGAGCAATTGTGACATTGAAGAATTTAACAACTTTACGAGCAGTGATATTAATCAGAGACTTCAAAAGGCTACTTCGGGACCAAAAAAAACTGACAGTTTACTTGGTCTTGTATCTGAACTTGAAACTTTAATAAAGGTCAAACTAAAGTAGTCTACATGAATCCTCACTTTACTGAGCATAACAATCAAATACTTCTCTCTATCACCGACACTTTGGTTAAAACTTTGAATTTAATTGGTCAAAGAGCAGTTTCAGAACCTTTTTCCGAAAAGAAACTTCTTAAGCATGCAATACTAGATCTGTGTAAGCAGATTTATGCCAACATATACGGACTGAATATTCTGCTTTCTGATTTTCATGATGAGAGAAACAACTTAAAACGAATTCCGATTGCCTTAATTACCAGAGGAGCAATAGCAGACTGCCTAACTGGTGTCTATTTAATAACCTTTAGAAATGGATCTGAATCATTGAAGAATGAAATTGACGTTATGAGTCGTGACTATGCTAAATTTCTTCGATTCTTTGAAGAAGAGAAAGTTAAATATTTACAAGAATTTGAAGAAATAGAAGCCAATGAAGAAATTAAAAAATGGGAAATTTCCTTCAAGAAAAGCCAACCTCATCTTTTTGTTAATCCTGATGATTCCCAATGGATTTTAAAATCTCCTAAAAAGCTAAGAGAAACCTCAGAAATCAAACTTCCAAAGGAACTTGACGGACCTATTACGGAAGACAAAAAATCCGAACGGATCAAACAAAATGACAAAACCGGAGATTATGGCCTTCTCTATGTTGGATTTAGATACTTCTCTCAATATCAACACTACAGTTTTTCAAATCGGGAAATGATAGAAGAGCTTCGCGAAGAGTTTTTTGGTATTCTTCTGATGTCAATAGCTTCAATAGCAACTACAACTAGTTTATTCTCTTCTATTCTTGGAGGAAGTGGAACAAAAGAAGGAATCAAAAACAACTACGAACTAATCAATAACTTATTTAACAATTTAGAATAAAGCTGCTAACAAATGCTATGAATGGGGTTTCATCAGTCAAGATATTTTCGTGGCGATTGCCTCAAAGGGATCCCTATGTGGAGAAAGTCCGCCACTATAAATAAATTTAAACAAGCATGTAACTATGTATTGGACGAAAGGTTTGTGCTTTCTAATCCTCACACATCATAGCTGGTTACTATTAATTTAAAGAGCTTGAAATCCCGACCAAACCTCCCATACAAACCTTATCAAAGAAGCTTCTAACAGACCTTTAGATTTGCTCATACCCATGCACTCAATTAAAAAAAATTAACTGCATAGGTAGAAAATGTAAGTGGGCAGGCATTCTTCTTTTAGCAACTTCAGGACGCTGAGGTATGATGCAAACGGTTAACCAAAATTCTAAGCACCATTTTGAGAGTTTAATTATTGTGAATTTTTAGTTAACAATTAAACTTAATTTTATGTCTGTTATTTATAAACCAATCAAAAAAGGCCAGCCTGGTATAGTAGGAGGTGGCCTTCCCAAGTATTATGCTGCTATTGTTCGTGGCAGAAAACTGGATCTGCGCTCATTTGTCGAAGAGATCGCTGAGATGAATACGCTCAATACGGCTGATGTCTTTGCCGTCCTCGAATCTTTTTTGCAAATGAGTACACGTCATTTATCCGAAGGAAGAGTGATTGATATGGGACAGCTGGGATCATTTTCCCCATCCATTCGAAGTACTGGAGAAGACACGCCGGAGGCAGTGAATAAATATTCAATCAAAGGCTTTAAGGTCAATTTCCGACCCAGTAGTCTTCTGAAGGATCGATTATCTACAGTGAAGTTTGAAAAAGTCGCAAATAGTAAGCTTCAGGAAGAGAAGCTATTAGAACAAGCATAGTTGATTTTTTGAAAAACCCTGCTCAGCAATGTAGAGGGGTTTTTCTTTTTATACACCCATTTTAATTCTTTAATTAATCTTGAGAAAGCTCATCATCACCGCAGAAAAACACAAAAACCACACGTTCTATTCGACCAAACCACGTGTGATAAAATAAAAACCACGTGTCCTTTTAAGCAAAACCACACGTGATTAGACTGAAAACTACACGTGGTTAGCTCATCAAATACATATATCCTATCACTTCTTGCCATTTGCCCGAAGGGTCTTATGAGTAGGTAAAATTTTCATATGCCTTTTTGTGCACTTCGTGGTCTGAAAACAACCTCCGGTTAGTAATTCTTGCACATAGTTGAACTGTTCAGAATCTTAGGAAAGATTTGTATAAAACTTTACTTAAAAACCATGAACAACTTTACTGCGAATTTCTCAATCAGCTCGTCCCACTTTGCCCGAGTCACCCTGGTATCACTCATATTTTTGCTGACTTTAAGCCATACAGGCTTGTCACAAGAGGTGGATATGCTAAAAAATGGATTTAGTCTGAAGCTTCATATGTCATCTTATGGTAAGGAATCGGGAGATGACACCGGTTTTGGTCTTGAATTTGGGAACCAATGGTACATTTCCAGGTTTCAGGAAAACAAAATTGGAGTAGCCATTCTTGTGAATTGGTTGGACTTCAGCATTGCCAGCAGGACCGAAGAATTTTTTGGTAATGAAACCAAGTACGTTTTATTCAATGGATCAATTATAGAATTAGGGCCTTTGATCACCTATAAAATCAATGAAAATATGGCGCTGGATACGTATTTTCAAGGTCGTCCCACCGTGTATTATATCGGTATAGATACGGATTCTGGTTTCGATGAAAATGAGGATGATCCGGGAGGAACAGGACTTACCTATGCGCTAGGGTTTTCCTATCGGTACAAAGTGTTTTATGCTGGTCTGGAGTTCGGATTTGGAAAAGTTAAAGAGGAGTTATTCGATTCAAGCGCCGCATCATACAAGGTCGATAATACCCGATTTTCAATTGGATTCAAATTTTAGATTTCTTAAAATGAAACCATTAGTCAAATATTATTTATGGATAGCGGCTCTGATTGTTATCGGTTCGTGTAAAGAAAATGATGAGGCCACAGCAAAAAACCTGGAGGATAGATTAGAGACGGAGGAACTTTCGGGAAGCTTTTTTATTACTATTTTTCCTAAAAATACAGACCCAATTGATTTCTCATTTGAGGGCGTGGGCGAATCCACGGCTGATCTTGCGGATAACATAGTCAGTCTTTCTAAGGGTGACGACAATTCAGGATTTTATATTCGGGCTTCACAGGTGATTGGATCCTTGACAGATTTCAATACTGTGAATTGTAGCCTGTTCATTTCAGAATTGCCGCTGGAATCTTCTCAATACGCACTGTATGAATTGCGTGGCAGTTTTATATTCACACTGACCTCAATAAGTGCAGCTACTTCTATTACTAAGGGTGGCTATTCGGAAGATGGAGAATATTTTGAACTGTATGGGGATATGATGGTCGATTTCATATATGATGATAATCAATTGCGGATTGAATTTGATGCGGATACTGAAAGTGATGGAGTTTATGCCGAAATACCTGTTACAGGACATTTCGTTTTCGACTTATAGGTACATCAAAGGCAAGTAACTCAGGACTTTGTTTGATAATTGTGAAAGAACTGAATAGGGGACTTATTGAAAAGAAAAATAGAGGAATAGCGCATTAAAATGGCCTCTCTTATCAATGATTTCTAATGGATTACATAAATCCGAGAACGAAGGTTTCTGAATTGGTAAAATTATTAGTTCCGTTTTTATCGTGAGTTTCAATAACAACTCTGAGTGAAAATACATATCCTTGACACTCCTCCTGACCTCCAATGGTCACATTAAAATACTTATTGTGCAACGGGTCGATTCGGCCGGTACCCTTCGTGGAATCATAGATGCTGATGGTATAGATTTGCTTTTCAGGATTTAATAGGAAATCTACAACTTCTGGTGTGGGTTGTTTCGGAGTCGAGTGCGTAGTCGTTGTTGTACTTTTTCCTTCTATTTGTACCGCTACTGCATCAATATAATAATGCGCTGTATCCGAAAAATTCTCCAATCGAAAATCCAGCTTGAGATAGTTCAGGCCGTGTAGTCCTCCCTCTAGTATATCTATTGATGTATCAATTGTAAGCTTTAGCCCCTTTTCTCCAGATACAGGTTTAATCTCAAAAGATTCTGAGAAAAAGCTACCGGCATCCATTGAGAGGGTGGGGTCTGGATGTTTTTCTTTTTCAAAATTACGCTTCTCGGTAATTTCTGAACCAACAACCCAAATCACCAGCACAATTGATATCGCAATTAAAGAAATGAAAATTTTAGATAGCCATGTTGTTCTTGGTGGAGACAAGAACTTATTTGACGTTTTAGATAAGATTTCTTCATTCACCTCAATATCGAAGATAATGATTGCTAGTTCTAATCCTTTCGTTCCGGTTGGTTGTGTTTTTTCATTATGTATCGTGGTTATGAGTTTATAATCACCCTCTTTAAACTCCCTATACTTACTGGTTTTTTGACGAGTATCAGGGTCGTATGTATCATTTTGGATGGACTCAACCCATTCCTCTTGTTCAGATTTGTCATGTGCATAAAGAATGCTAATTATAGACTTGGCTAACATCTTTTGATGGGCGTTGTCTTTGTAACTTTTCAGGATATTCACCGCCTTGTTCTTCACGAATGAAGAAGTAAATCCGCCATATGAGCCGAAATCGTCTATTTTCTGCAGTTGGTAATAAACAAACCAACGAATTTGTTCTACTCTTTCAGATGAAGTGAAGAGTGAGGTTATTTGTTGTTCAAGCTCAGTTTTTCCCATAGTTAAAAATACATCCTACTTGACAAAGCCTAGAAAATAGTGCTTGTCTGAAATAATTTTACGGGTTTTATTTTTCTCAGTAGCGTTGGAAAGAGATACTTCGAAACGAAATTTATAAATCTTGTTTTTTATCGGATCGGACGGGTCGTTCTTTATAAGAAAAGAGAACCGCTTGTTCTGGTATTCTTCATCAGGGTATATGAATACAGGTCTTGGGGGCTCATAGCGATAGGTATTATCGAGAGATTTGCCTAATGTGAATACAGGACGAACTTGATTGAGCCTGGTGGTATAGTCTCTCCATTTTCCTTTTGAGAGCGAAATATCTTCGGTTTCATAATCCTTCACAATTTGCAATTCTACATACTGCAACCTCCAGGTATCTTTTGATCCATTATTGATATCTACTTTTATTTCCATTTGCTGATCTGCGATAGATGTTCGGGATTCCTGAATGTCCGGATTTTGCATCGACTTTGGAGGATAGTACTTGCCACCGTATTCGGGACTATTGAGGTCTTCACCGGTTTTGTGGTTTACGGATATCTTTTTCCAGTCCGTGGCTACAAGATATTCATGATTCCCAATGAATATAGTGGACATTGCCATATCTTCTGGGTTTGTTCTTGCCATTTGGAAATGGATGAAAATGCTAGCCAAGATGATGGACCCCGATATATAGAATGCTTTTCTTATCATTCGTAATTGATATTTAATCTGCTCCAAATAATACGTAACCTCCCCAAAAAAAAGGATGCTCATATTCCGGAATAGTTCTAATCACATTTTTAGCAAGTTGCAGGGCTTCACGTTTGGAATTTCCATTGAGCCAGAATTTGTAAAAAAGAAGCATGAATTTAGATGCTGCCATATCATTTACTGGCCAAAAACTTACTAATACGCTCTTAGCTCCTGCAGTCATAAATGCTTCTGAAAGACCAAACAAATCTTCACCAACTATGGAACGATGTTCGACTCCTGAAGAACAAGCAGATAAAGTGACTAATTCTGTGCCCTTTAAATTGAGATATAAAATTTCATAGGCCGTCAAAAGTCCATCATTTCTATTGTAGCCTGATTCAGTGTGTTTTGGTTTGCTTCCAAAGGCCAACTTCCAGAAGGCCTCATCCGTATCCAACAAGTCGTAATAGTCGTTGTCATTCTGAATTTCGCCATCAGCCAGATCTTCAACTAAGCTTAAGTATCCTTTTTTAATGGAGTTGTTAAACTGAAGTAGCCTGTTCTGAAAACTATTATTGTCATAATAAGTGGATGAGACCTTACTTATCAGTAAGGTCTTTTCAATTTTCTCAAATTCTTCAGCCAATGGACCCTTTTTGTTATCAAACAAAATATTAATATCCTTGTCCATGTATTGAGCGGACCCTGCGAGCAATAGTGAAATATTTGCCACGGCCTCATAATGTGATTCTTCCATGTTTACAGAAGATGGTAATATAGATCTGTGCGTGGCTATGTGCAGCAATTTAGGTGGAGTAAGGGCTTTGATTTTGCTCTCCTCGGCATTATTCCCAATGAAGTATTCACCTGTCCAGCCAACGTTGTTAAGTAGATCATTCAGTGTCAGTACTTCAATTTCACTATTTGGCAAGGCACTCAAGAGGATATCAGGATCGTACTCGTTTAAAGGTCTTTGATTAAAGATGTCATTCGTCCATTTGAGCAGTTCATTCTTTTTATCCTTGAAAGATGCAGAATCTTCTCTTTTTACTGACTTATTATCATCTCCAAGGTGAAAAGCCGGATTTCCAAATAGAGCATAGGACAATTCTGATGTTTTAAATGTTTGATTCTTTTGATCTTTATATTTCGATATCTGATTTGGATTGAGGACTCGAATGATCTCTACATCATCTCCGAAGTAACTGTCATGACCATTTCTAATCGTCTCTAAGGCTATTTTTTTGTAAACACCTTCAGGTATTAGATATAACTTATTTGAATTTTCAAGGGCTGGGTAAAAGGGAGAGATATAGTGATAATAGGAATTATCTTCAGAAAATGTAGTCTTTGGCGAATCGGAATCCGCATATTGACTGTAATAATTAATATAAAGTTGCTTATCTAAATTTTCATCTCCCGGAATAGATATTAACCTGGGATAAGGTTTAGATTGGGTAAATACCCAGACCGCATAAGACTTGGGTATATTGGACGGTGTTATTTTATTTAAATTACTTTCTCCGTATCTCATGACTTGCACAAAAGATTCACCGCTGTCTAATGATGGGATTGGCAAATCATTTTCCACTTCAGTCCGATATTCCAATTCGATTAGCAAAAGGACAAAGTATTGATAAACGTCCTGAAATGTAAAACTATTTTCTCCTTGATGGGTACCAGCAATGGGTTTGAACATCCTCAAATCTGACCCTTGAAAATAATGGCTTCTAATTAACTGGTAGAAGCAATATAAATTTTTATCAAGTTCTGTTGATGACAGTGGATTCCGGCTATTTACCTTTTTTTCCCTAATCATAACCAGGATGTTGTTTAAATAGGAGACTAAGCCATATTTGTTTCCAACTTCATATTTTTTTCTCTCCATTTTTGCTACAAAATTTCTTTTTTCAAGCTCATGGGATTTCTCATCTATTGACTTTGCCATTTGTCCACTTCTTCTTCTCAATGGAAAATCGATGGTCTTGGCAAATTCAATTGCCGAATCATACTTATTTTCAAGGGGTTCCTGGTTGTTTTTTATGAAATTCTCATACTGCTGTTTGTACCAGGAAGGATTCATCATTGATACAGTCAAAAGCTTCTCCGCAGCCTCATAGTAACCTTCAGGAATAATTTCTTTGATAGGAATCTGTATGCTTTCTAGCAATGGTTTCGCTGATTCATAAATCTCGTACAGCACCTGATTTTTGCCCTGTTCTGATTTATAGCTCTCGATTAGTTCTCTGTAGTTTTCGGGGCTCCTGAGCATGGATAAAAAAAACTGTTCTCTGAGCTTTTCATCCTTCTGTGCAAATAACAAATTGTTTAACAATCCAGAACATAAGGCAAGAAGCAGTAAAATCCACTTTTTCATTTCTAGGTTGGTTAAAATCCATTGGAATTCCAAACCAAATCTAATGGAATTCCAAGACTATAACTGTACTAAAACATCAAATTAGCCTTGTTATTTGATGATCTCAGGAAATCGAGGTTATCCCGTTGAGGATCCACAAAAGACGGTGCTGTATAAGCAATTTCTCCCAAGCGATGGAACAGGGAATCCGTAGCTGAACCAGAGACTTGAGGAGCGTACCTACGGAGTTTTTACGTGTTAAAAAAACTTCGAAAAATGAAAAAGATGAGTATAATCTTATCACTCGTTCTTGGCCTGTTGTCAGGAGGGTGTTCGGAAGAAAATGACCCTCAGCCGGAAGTTTCATTGCCATCTGCTGTTTCTACAGAAGGTGATGACAATGTTCCGAAACCTCAGGGGGGTGGCGGTTAATTGTAACTCGGGGTCTGCTTGCAGACCCCGACATTTTACCTCAATTTTAGGAGTTGTGAATGATGTAATCTTATCTTTATCAGTTCATCCTTGTTAACCGGCAATTGTGAAAAAATTATTATTTCTATCGTATGGCGTTTATCTTTTTTGTATCAGCTGTACAGATAAACAGCAAGAAACAAATACGACGAGAGAATTGGACAGTCTGATCAGTTTGTCATCCGAGTTAATCAATCTCACGTATTACGATTCTGCCTCAAGTCTTTTGAAAAAAGCTCAGACCAAAAAACGAGTGGTAGATAGCCTTGCAATGGCCAAAGCTTATTTCAACCGAGGGCTGGCTGAATACCATCTCCAAAACTGGGATAGCAGCGGGACTTATTTTGAATACTCAGGCCTGACATTTAGCGATTTGAAAAAAAATATGGATGCTGCGCAGAGTTATAAAATGGCGGCTGTCAATTATCGTAAAAAAGGACTGCAACAGCAAGCAATCGTTAACTTTCAGCGGGCTTTAGATTTGGCTGAACTTGACAAAAACGAAAGCTTACAAGCTGACATTCACAATTCTTTAGGCCTTTTATATGAAGATTTAAAGGAGTATTCGAAATCGTTAGAGAGTTTTCAAACGGCACTGGATTATTATGCTCGATCAGATGACGGGAAGTCAAGAGCCAACCTAATCAACAATATGGGCATCGTCCATTTTAAATCCGGCAGCTATACTTTTTCCAAAAAGTATTATCAGGAATCTTTAGCACTTAAAATGAGTCTTGGTGATTCTTCGACATGGTCTTCAACACTCTTAAATATAGGAGAGTTGTATTTGACTATTGAAGAGTTGGATTCAGCAGAACAATATTTGCGACAAGCGTTAGATTTATTGACAAGTTACCCCAAGAGACTACATAAAATATCTTCATTTAATCTGCTGGGAGAACTCCATAGGAAACTCAAAAATTTCGATAGTAGTAAGCGTTACTTGACGAAGGCCAAAGACTTACTTAAGGAGTCACAATCTAGAAAGCATCTAATCGAAAATCATACGTATTTCAAGAAGTTATATATAGATGTGAGTAACTATAAGGAAGCATTGAGGGTAGACTTTAGGCTTGATTCATTAAGGCAAATTTACTTCGAAGAAGAAAGGCTTTTAGTCAAAGAATTGGAAAACCAACATTTTAGGAATAACGAAATTGGAAAGAGGGAAATGTTAGAACAAGACAGAAGGGCGCAAGAGAGGATTGCAGAGCTACGCCTATGGCTCATTTTTGCCTTGCTTATCGCACTTGCAATAGTCATTGTTTTTATGGTACAGTTGAGTTCAAAGAATAAGAAGATTGCCGGTTTATACAGTCTGCTGGAAATCAAAAAGGAAAGAGTGACTATTTTGTCAAGGAATAACTTCCACTTTGCAATGAATGCCATGAGCGAGCTCCAGGGTCGCTTTGTTTACTTAGAACAATATTTTAAGAAATCGGATCGTGAACTGTTGGATAATATTGGGAATACCTTCGGTGCTATCATTAAACTATTTCATCATTTACTAAACAACTATAGCGAAGAGGATGCCGAGAACCAACGAGATATCAAGCCATTTCTCGATGAAATCATACTGGACACGCTTTCGACAAGAAATATTCGAATGAGCAGTTGCGAAACGCATATAGAGTCAATGCTCTTCAGACCTGATGATATTTTTTCTATTGCTCAGATTATAAATGAGCTACTAATCAACACTTTAAAACATTCGCAACTCGAAAATATTTCTGATATTGGGATCAAAATATCGCTCACGAAAGAGCAGGATTGGGCCGTACTTGAATATGCAGATAATGGAGTGGGTATTGATAAAGATGAACTTGCCGGAAAAGTGTCTTTTGGTATAAACATGATTCATATGTTGGCCAAAAGTTTGAGATCTGAATTTGAGATCTTAGAAAGCGAGTCAGGCACTCACTTTAGAATTAAAATACCTTATAAACTAGATTTATGAATAAAAGTATCCAAGTGATTGTTTTGGAAGATGGAGCTTTCCAGGCCGAACTGCTGCAAAGCAAGTTGAAATCAGGAGGGTATGAAATTATGGGGTTGTTTTCATCAGGAGAAGATCTGTTGGACGATCTGAAAAAGTTTGAAACCCTACCGGATGTAGCAATTTTGGACATCGATGTAAAAGGTAAGGTCGATGGAATTGAAACGGCCAGGAGGCTTCATGATGAATATTCTATACCAATCATTTTTTTATCCCAACTGGATGACAACATAACCAGAAAAAGAATTAAAGAAGTACCGGCGATTTTTTATAGTAAAAAGGACATCTTAGTTAGTAATATTGAACTTTTCGACGCGATTGACAGATTGGCTCTTGGGAATCTTCCGGAGCCATGGGCAGGTCATCATTCATATAAAAAACTTAAGGGCGACCAGGGAGATATCGTTTCAGTCTTGCAGGGAAAAGAGTCATTCTTTCTAAGTGCCGATAGCATTATCCTAATAGAAGCCAATAAGGAGATTGCTTTAATATTATTTCTTGATGACGGGGGAAGTATTCAAAAAAAACCAACCAGGACTGTGCTTAAAAAGGTGGAAGAAGAATTGTGCAACAGTTATGATTTTCTAATTCGAATTTCGAGAAAGCATATTATCAATATAAATAAGGTATCAGGAATTACAAGAGTTGGTGAGAAGAGTTATGTCGAGTTTAAGTCGAATTTTCATCCTATGGTTTCTATTGGTCGCGGATATTTAAAATCTATAAAAAATCGCATTAAAGAAGTTTAGCGTATGAGCATACTTAACATCAGGGCCTATCATAACCATTTAAAGAATGATCCTGTGAGTGGCGAGCAGTGCGTAAAAAATGGCTTTCGGGAATCAATCTACACCGAGCCCCAATTCCTTTCTTATCTTTCTGTCTTCGTTGGAATTTTGATTCCAGTAGGCAGATTGAATGGTATTGATTCTTTTGGCCGTAGTAGTCAATGCTTCCGGTTTGCCAAAACCACTTAAATGGGTCTCTTCCCAGCCAAGTATGCCATAAGGAAAATCACTTTCAAAATAGATTTTCAACGTGCGGTTGGCATATTTCAAAGTGTACCTTTTATGCCCTTCATCAGAAAAGTCCGAAGAGGCCAATTCTTCTATTTTTGCGTCGGCTGGTTGAGCCCTGGCTTCCTGGTGTCTGAGGCGCAAATAGAAAGTGCCTGGCAACAGACTGATTCTTCCTATGGGTAACTGATCAGGATTCAGACGGATTCTTGTCCACAGCTCATCTTCTAAGATGGTCTTAGGTATTTCTATTTCCAAATCGCCTTCAGACTCAAAGTAAGAATATGATTTGAGTTTGTAATTGTCTTTACCGAAGTTGAGCTGTGTAAAGGTATGACCGCACCATTCCTGGGAAGAAGTGGTGACCTTTATTAGCTGTGAGTGTTCGTTATATTTCACAGGAGTAAATGTCGAGGACATCATAGAGTAGGGGTAGATTCCCGTTAGAAACTTCTTGGTGAAATTTAATTTCAACACACTCACATTATCACTGGTAGTATTTCTCCAATCGTCCAGTTTCACTTGCTTGGATTTCGAGAACGGTTCGGTAACAAACACAAGGACGGCCTCACCGGAATGTATCTCACCGTATCGTGCCTGCTTCAATTCAAAACTGCTGATCTCTGCTTTTCCGCCATACCAATAACCATTAAATTTTCCTGATGGCTTCGAATGGTCTTGTGAGTGCGATGAGTTGCAATCTACCAGCATAAGGCTAATGAGCAGGAGTGTGACGTTTTTCATAATGTTCTCTGTTTCCTTAAAGATAAAACCAAATGGGATCATTTGGTTCCCGCTATCCAATCAGAATGGACCAAAATGAGAAAGATCATAACAAATCGAGCGCATCTTTAGATGCGCTCGAAAGCTTTGGAAGGTGGTTGAATAATATTATAGGTGTGCCAGAATCATAGCGGCAATCACAAGCATCAGAAAGTGGTAAGAAGTGTTGATACCAAACAACTTCCAGGACTTTTGTTCCCAGGCCACAGCTCCCAAATCCATAGGAAAATAAAAACCCATCCAGGTGAAGAAGGCGGCCATCATCGCATTGGATGCTGCGGACACCTCAGAGGGTGGCAGCCCCCAGGTCACTGGATTCCAGGCTGCCATATTATGAGCGAAAACCCAGGCAAATAGAAAATTCCCAATAACCATAAAGATCATTCCTTTGGCCATGGCTCCGCCAGATGGCTTTTGATCAGGGTCGAAGCCCATTTCCTTCGCCCATACTTTACCAAAAAGAGGCGTGTACCATATAAATCCAAAAAAGAAATTGGCAACTACGGCGATGAGGACCGCGACAATACTTACATTAATCTCAGGCATAATTTTTTAGTTTAGATGTTATACAACAAAGGTAAAATCAATTCTAATGTCCGTTAGAGGGCATTGTTGACATCTTAGCGGGTTGATAGTGACACACCGAGCATTTATATTTGATGTATTCTAATTTCCCTTGATAATGAAACACATCTCAGTCATTGTGCCCGAAGGGCCAGCAGTGCTCAGCAGTATAGTGGGTACCTTTAAACTATTTGGCCAAGTCAATAACTTCCTTGCCGCTCAAGGCATGCCTGCGTGCTACGACATTCAGCTGGTTGGGTTAAGCAAAGAGACACAGCTATATGAAGGACTTTTCTCCATTAAACCTCAAGTGACCATTGATCAGGTGAAAAAGACCGACCTGGTAGTTGTCACCACTATTATGGGAGATATGCAAGATTCATTGAATCTAAACCAGGAGTTTGTGCCCTGGATTCAGAAAATGTATCAGGGTGGAGCCGAAGTTGCCAGCCTATGTATGGGAGCATTTTTGTTGGCAGCGACCGGATTGCTGGATGGCAAACGGGCCACTACACATTGGATCGGTACGCAAGCATTTCAACAGATGTTTCCTGAAGTCATATTCCAGCAGGATAAGATCATTACAGATGAAAAGGGCACATACACCAGTGGCGGTGCCTTTTCTTTTCTGAATTTATTGATTTACCTCATTGAGAAGTACAATGGTCGTGATATGGCGATTCTTTCCAGTAAACTATTTGAAATCGACATTGATCGCTACAACCAGTCCGAATTTGTGATTTTCGAAGCACAGAAAGGTCATGGCGATGAAACCATTCAAAAGGCCCAGGATTACATTGAAGGTCATTTCTCAAATCAATTGACAATCGACGAAATGGCTGATTATGTGTCGCTCAGTCGAAGAAACTTTATTAGAAGATTTAAAACGGCCACTCAAAACACGCCCTATGAATACGTGCAGCGGGTGAGGGTAGAGGCTGCAAAGAAATCTCTTGAGCGTACTAAACAAAATGTGGGTGAAGTCATGATGGACGTAGGTTATTCAGACAGTAAGGCTTTTAGGAATGTGTTTAGAAAGCTTACAGGATGTTCCCCCGTTGAGTACAAGATGAAATACAACAAGTATTCAACGAAGGTGGGTTAAACCCAATGTCGTTAAACTAAGGATTTCGTCAGTGCGAGCAGGCCTTTGCCGAAACGGCTACGTGCAGGCAGGCGTTGCGTGGCAGTCTCATTAAAAGATGAATAAGTCTACATAAACCAGAGATCGCTTCGTTCCTAGCGAAGACGTTGGTCTTAACTTAACGACATTGGTATTGAGCTAGAATCATTGGTTTTACTGATTTTGTTGATTTCCTCTTTTGATACTTTATGAGTATTAAAACCTGATAGTGTAGAACGGAAGGTTTGCGATGCTTCGTATTAGCCAAATGGTATTAAATCAGATGGCAGGCCTTGGGTTCTACTGCTATGTTTAAGTGCTTACTGCAATATCTTTATCCCTCACTGCAAAAGAGCAACTGAATAGGCTGAATTGTGCGTATTTAGCTGAAGACTAACTTCATGGTGATGTACAAAAACCCAATTGTAATTTTTCTTTTAATTAGTATTTCTAACCTTGCTCATGGTCAAAACGCAGTTCATGACAATAAGGCAAATGTGAAGGGAAATGATATTTATAATAGTGTTGACCATCACTATGCCAACAATGATGGAATCAAAATTCACTATGTGACAAAAGGGACAGGATCTTTGATATTGTTTGTTCACGGTTTTCCTGACTTTTGGTATTCATGGAGAGACCAGATGGTTGGACTTTCTACCGATTATAAAGTAGCTGCCATGGACTTGCGAGGATACAATCTCAGTGATAGTCCACAGGGCGTTGAGAACTATACCTTTGGACAACTGGTAACCGATTTGGTTGCTGTCATTAAGGATACAGGTGAAGAGTCAGTGTATCTAGTTGCACATGACTGGGGAGCGGCTATTGCCTGGCTGTTGGCAGCTCACTATCCGGAATTGGTCGACAAGTTGATTATACTGAGCATCAATCACCCGAAAGCGGGAGATAAAAAACCTCCCATACCGATTGCCGAAAGAAAGCCTTCATATGCCGATCATTTTGTATCGGAAGAATTCTATGAGCAACTCACTGAAAATTGGTTTTCAGGCTGGGTAAAAGATCCGGGAGCTAAGCCACTTTATAAGGAAGCATTCCGAAAATCCAATAAAGCGGCTATGATCAATTACTACAGAGCCAATTATCCTACGTTGGAAAATCTAAAGGATCCGGAGTATCTAAACAGAAATCGGGATTTACCCAATATCAAAATGCCGGTACTGCTCATTCATGGTAAAAAAGATCCCTACGCACTAACCAAAGCCCACAACAATACGTGGAATTACGTGGACAATGAACTCTCTATTGAAATCTTGCCAGAGGCAGGGCATTTCATTCAGCAGGATGAGAGCGAAAAGGTGACCAGGCTAATTAGCTCATTTTTATCGAAGATATGAGCCAATTCGAAAGTTAATACCCCTTCAGCTCGCTGCGGGGATTACTTATTTGAATACTGTTATTATAAATCCTAAGTCTTCTAAATTAACTCATTGCCTCATTAACTCATTGCCTCATTGATTCACCTTCCTTGTCACCACGGCATTTGGTGTTGTAAGACCTCCACCGCCACTGTTTACCAGGTTGCTTAATGCGCCACCACTCTTCGAATACATGGCTATCGTACTCGACCCACTGGCCCCAATCAAAATACTGCCGTCATCCAAAAAGGCCACACCCTCGGGCTGACTTACATTCGAAATAAAGACTCCCTGAAACGTACCGTCCGCACTAAATTTCTTCACGCTGTTGCCAGCCCAGTCATTCACAAATAGATCTCCTGATTCATCAAACCATATATCAGTAGGTCCCGATAGGTCACTGCTGATGAACTGCCCCAGGTCATTACCAGAAGCGTCGAATTTTGTGACAAAGCCGTTCGCACCGTTGTTAAATGAGGAAACGTAGAAATTTCCATCGCTGTCCCAAGCCATTCCAATGGCCTGATTGATACTTATTGTGGTGAAATCATCTACAAAGGTTCCATCCAACTCATATCTTTTCACCTGCCCACCGTTCCATAGAATAACATACAGCCGATTGTCAGGCCCGATATCTATTCTGGTTGGTCCGGCCAGCGACGTGGCGAATGCCCCCAGTAGATTACCCGTCTGGATGTCATATTTATTGATATTGTTTCCCGACAGATTTGAGACAAGCACAATGCCCTGATCTTCAAGAAATACAATATCCTGAGGTTTTGATAGTCCTGTATTGATGTATATGGATGAATATTGGCCTGTCTCATCATATTTAAGAATATAATGAGGCCCGTTTCTGTCTACTCCTACATCGCTTACATAGATTTCCGTTGTTGGAGCCGAGCTATCCCACACATTAAGGTTAAAATTCTGCTGCATGCTTTCGACCTGAGCGGTGATTATGGAGGAACCTACAGCCTGAGCAGTTACTTTTCCGTTCTGATCGAGACTGACGTTGTCATTGTCCACTGACCACTGTATCTCGGAGTTAATTTCAATAGGATTGCCAAATTGATCGGTTCCGGATACGGACAGCACAGTCTCTTGCTGACCTATTACATCCAGGCGATTACCATTCGATGACGAGATACTGATTTCAGTAAGTACAAGTGGCTCTTCGCTCGACCCGCAAGTGCTTACTATAAAACCAAGAAATATGAGCAGGCCCAACCTAAATATCTGTTTGATCTGGCCGGGTAAAAGCCACTGGTACAGTGAGCTGATGGGGGTTTGAATATTCTTATTCATTTATATGTTGTTTGAGTTTTGTATAAAACTGCAGGTTCTATCAATCACTTAGGTAAGACCCGATCATTTTTTACCATTTACGTGTCCGTTGTTGATTTTAGCAAATGTTGTCAGCAGCACACGCCATTTGTATTTACACTAAAACTATGCTTTGCTCAAAACGATTGGTAACATAAAACCTGAATGTTTTCTGAAATTGTAATTGAGCGGGGCTAAGCCGACAAAATGTACCTCGATCATGCAGTTTATCTGCTCTTTTTAATATTGTGAAATAAACCGGGTATTTCGCAATTGCAGGGCAGATCCTAAAAGATGATTAGTGGATATGGTGTACGACTCCGCTCAGAATTAAACCAAATTGAATAATGGTCTTCCGGTAATAATTGGTTATTTTACAGTAGCAGCAATATTAGTCAGCAGTAGTATTAATCTATTGTTTTACCACCCTATAAAGCAATAAAAGTTTCAGCGCTTTTCTAATTTAGAGTTAAAGCAAAATGAAAGATGCTTTTGTGAGAGGACTTTTTTTCCCAATTATGAACTTTCAGCAAATAGGAAAAATTTGCATGTTATGCTTTTCCCTATTTGTGATTGATACCTCTCTTTTTGCCTATTCTTTGCATTTTCCAATACAGCAATCTATTCCACAATCAGGCTCTACAGGCCGTATCAATGAGCCAAAGCTTGTGGGACAAAATGTTAGATTCAAACATTTATCACTGGAAGACGGCCTTTCTCAAAGCAGTATAAATACGATAGCCCAGGATGATCAGGGTTTTATGTGGTTTGGAACCGAAAGTGGATTAAACAAATATGATGGCTATGGTTTCAAAGTCTATTTTGAAAGTTCAACTGATACATCCGCTCTCAGCAACAACATCGTAAATGTGATCTTTGAGCATGAGAATGGAATCTTTTGGATAGGGACTGATAAAGGCCTGAACCGATTCGATTTGAATAGCGAAACATTTAAGCGATTCTTTCATGACCCTCAAAATCCAAATAGTCTGAGTAATGATCGAATATTTTCAATTGCCGCAGCGAAGGATGGATCTATTTGGGTGGGAACAGAAGACGGATTGAATAAGTATGATGCCCAAAACAATAAATTTGTTCGATATAAGAATGACACCAATGATCCAAAAAGCCTTACCCACAATACCATTACGGCCATTCTGGAAGATCAACAAGACCAAATATGGATAGCTACCCTGGGAGGCGGTCTCAATAGACTTAGCAAAAATCAAAAAGGATTTACACAATTCAGAAATGACCCTACCGACTCTGAAAGTTTGAGCAATGATCATGTGTTGGCTCTACTGGAGGATCGCGAAGGTATCTTGTGGGTGGGAACAGAAAAAGGAGGTTTAAATCAGTTCGACCCAAAGACTAAAAAATTTAGAAGCTACCAACATGATCCCGAAGATCATCAAAGCATTGGTGATAACCACATCAATGTGATTCATGAAGATCGCCTTGGTGTGCTGTGGGTGGGCACCCATTCATCTGGTGTCAATGTCTTTGATCGTGATAAGAATATCTTTAAAAGGTACGAGGCTAACGTAGATGATCCTTACAGTATGAGTAGCAATCGAGTGATTTCCTTATCAGAGGATCAAACGGGAACCATTTGGGTAGGCACCTGGATTGGAGGTGCTAATGTTTACAACAGGTCAACTCAGAAATTTGATCATTATGAGCACGAGCCGAAGAACCCTAATAGCATCAGTCACAATGATATACGTCCAATTTTTGAGGATGAGGATTACTTGTGGGTGGGTACAGACGGAGGGGGGTTGAATAGAATTGATCGAAAGAGAAATGAAATTAAAGTATATAGGCATAATTCAAGTAACATCAATAGCCTTAGCAATGATTACGTTTACGATATCGTAAAAGACGATAATGGCATTTTGTGGATTGGAACTGACGGAGGCGGACTCAATGCTTATGATCCCGATGCCGATAGGTTTGTGTGCTATAAACACAATCCCCAAAACCCTAATACATTGAGCAATGATCATGTTCGATTGATTAAAATTGATCGATCCGGCAAACTTTGGATTGGAACGAATGGCGGTGGGTTGGATGTCTACGACCCTATCACAGGGCACTTTACTAATTATAAGCATCATCCCAATGACCCTAACAGCCTGGGAAACAATAGAATTTATGCCATGTATATTGACGAGTCGGAAACGGTATGGCTTGGAACCTATGGAGGAGGCCTTTCCAGATTTGATCAACAGACTCAAAAATTCACGAATTACGGGCACACCCCTGGCGATAAAACGAGCTTAAGTAATGATTTTGTGTTAGCCGTATACGAAGATGCACATGGCACCATATGGGTTGGAACTTCTGTTGGTCTCTGCAAAATGAACAAGGAAAAAGGGACCTTTATCACCTATACCAAACAGGAGGGCTTATCTGATGAAGTGATTTATGACATTATTACAGATAACTATGGCAAGGTCTGGATCAGCTCAAATGGCGGGCTGACACGGTTTGATCCCAATCAAATGGACTTCAAAAATTATGATGCAAAAGATGGACTGCAAAGCAATGAGTTCAATACAGGGACAGCCTACAAGTCAAAAAGTGGAGAATTATTTTTTGGTGGGATCAATGGATTCAATGCTTTCTTTCCTGAACATATGTGGGACGACCCTCACGTTCCAAAAATTGTAATAACTGATTTCACCATATTCAATAAATCAGTACCCATTGGAAAAATGGAGGATGGCAGGACACTTCTTAAACAATCGATTACAAAAACCAAAGAGATCCAATTGTCATATACGGACAAGGTTTTTGCATTTGAATATGCTGCACTGCACTACGCATCTCCTGAAAAAAATCAATATGCCTATATGATTGAAGGGCTGGAAGATGATTGGAATTATGTAGGGAGCCGACGTTTTGTCTCCTATACGAGTCTCCCTCCGGGCAAGTATGTTTTTAAAGTAAAGGGGTCTAATAACGATGGTTTATGGAATGAAGAGGGGACGAGTATTCGTTTGACCATTTTACCCGCCTGGTGGTCCACTATCTGGGCAAGAATATTGTTTGTGTTATCAATAGCAGGAATCGCCACTATGCTCTATAGATTGAGAATGAGAAAACTGAGCAAACAGAAAAAGGAATTGGAACAGTTAGTCGCTCAGCGAACCAAGGAACTTAAAATAAAAAATGAAAGAATAGTACAGCAAGCGGAAGAACTTCATGCATACAATG
The DNA here is from genome assembly GCF_039944555.1 of Reichenbachiella sp. Taxonomy (GTDB): domain Bacteria; phylum Bacteroidota; class Bacteroidia; order Cytophagales; family Cyclobacteriaceae; genus Reichenbachiella. The sequence continues at coordinate 254,506 of NZ_JBDUYN010000007.1, forward strand.
CTAATCTGAATCAATTGAATGAAAATCTGGAACAAACCGTATCAGATCGTACCAAAGAGCTCACTGAAAAGAATAGAAAGCTTGAAGAATATGCCTTTATGAATGCCCATAATCTTAGACTGCCAATTACCAATATCCAGGGTCTCATACAACTCTTTGATATTGACAGGTCTTACGAAGAAACAAAGGAAATGCTGAAACTGGTCAAAGGCCAATCTGATCAGATAGACAAAGTATTGATCGATATTCAATCGAAGCTGGACGATGATCATTCTCAATCCTTGGAAATCTAAATATCCTATTGTCCTCAAAATAAAGTTAAGTAGCTGTGCTATATAGGCGATTTAAGTCTATTGTCTTTTTTTCATATAATGTGTCTATTGAAATACTTCTCAACAGGTGGTACCAAAGCCCAATCGCGTACTATACATTTTGTCAATTTCGACAAAAGCGAAACAAATTAATTAGGTTTGCGTTATCAATTTCGACAAAAGCGAAACTAATATTAGAACTAATAAGATTTAGCAATTATGAAAGGCGCACATATAGGAGAGTTAGAAGAGCTGATTTTGTTAGCCGTGGCTATGTTGCATGGAGATGCATATGGGACGGCTATTCAAAATGAAATAAAAGACCAAACGAATCGAAGCATGACCATTAGTACAGTACATGCTGTATTAAAACGATTAGAAGAAAAGGGTTACCTCACTTCTTCTTATGGTGGAGCTACACCCGAAAGAGGAGGAAGACGAAAACATCTTTTTGCCATTACAGCTTCTGGTCAAAATGCGATAGCCTCTGCCAGAGAAATCAGAAACAAAATGTGGAACTCTATTCCAAATCTGTCACTCGATTTTTTTGGTGTCTAATGCGAAATCATAACAACTCATCGTCACCTCCCACATGGGTCGATCATTGGCTGGAAAAGCTAATTGATCCTTATATGGTAGAGGGGGTCATTGGCGATTTGCATGAAAAATTTGGTGTCGCCACCATCAGCAAAGGAAGGTGGTATGCTGATTTAATTTATATACTCAACGCACTGGGATATCTGCGATATGTCAGTCTCAAAAACAGAAACTCAAGGTCAAATTTCGAAGCAATGTTTAAAAATTATTTAACTATCACACTCAGATCTTTTAAAAAACAAAAGGTTTATTCATTCATCAATCTATTCGGTCTTAGCTTAGGCATCGCCGCAGGATTTATGATTCTGCAGTATGTCTATTATGAGGTCAATTACGACAAGCACCTCGATAATGCACAAAACATCTACAGAGTACAACAAGATCGGTTCAACAAAGGAGAGCTATCTACACAATGGGCATCTGGCTGTGCCGGTATTGGTCCGGACATGAAAGAGGCTTTTCCTGAGATTGAAAAATATGTAAAGCTTCACAGCAGTAACACGCTACTCAAATACAACAATCAGTATTTGAAGGTAAAAAATGCCTATTATGCATCTAAAGATTTTTTTGAAGTATTTTCTATTCCATTGATCAGTGGAGTTGACTCTCTGGTACTCACAGAACTGTACAAAGTGGTTTTGTCTAAATCCATGGCCACCAACCTATTTGGTGATGCCGACCCGTTAGGGAAAATTGTGGTACTGAATGATCGTACAGATTTTGAGGTAGTCGGGGTGTTCGATGACCTACCTGAGCAATCGCATATGAAGATTGACCTTTTGTATTCGTTTAGTTCCTATGTAGCGCTCACCAGTGAAAGGGCAAACACAGCATGGAATTGGGATGGATTCATGACTTATGTACAACTGAGAGCTGGTACAGATCCAAAATCATTAGAAGCTAAACTACCTATGCTAATCGAGGAAAAAGTAGGGGAAGAATATGAACAATCTGGTCAAGGTATCGCTTTTCATCTTCAGCCCCTGGCTCAAATACACCTTACCTCGAATTACTTTGGAGAGTTCAAGAAAAATGGAGATAAATTAACGACCTACTTTTTACTCATTGTAGGAATCTTTCTGATCGTAATCGCGTGGATCAACTACATTAACCTAACCACGGCACGAGCCATGCAGCGAGCCAGGGAAGTAGGAATTCGCAAAGTACTCGGGAGTTTCAGAAGACAGTTGATCAATCAATTTTTGTTCGAGTCAGCATTCATGAATTTGCTGAGTATGATCGTCGCGTTACTCTTGATCTTCTTTGGCTACCCATATTTCAATGAGTTTGTGGGGATTTCTGATCCATATTCTTTTCCCACTGATTCGTTTTTCTGGTTGAGCATGTTGGGTATGCTGCTTGCTGGGCTCTTTCTTTCCGGATTTTATCCTGCTTTGGTATTATCAGGCTTCAAGCCAGTAGATGTGCTCAAGGGTAAATTTGAAGGTTCAGGATCAGGGGGTACTTTGAGAAAGGTATTGGTTGTCTTCCAATTTTTAACCTCTGTAATTCTCATAACAGGCACTTTTGTAGTTTATCAACAAATGAATTTCTTGCAAGAACAGGATTTAGGCTTGTCTATTGATCAGACTTTGATTCTACGCACACCTAATTCCAATAATGATTCGACTTACAGTGTTCATTACAATACCTTCCGAAATAACTTACTTGCCGAGCCTGAAATCAGTGCTTTGTCTTCTTCTACATCGATACCAGGTGGAGGTCCGGGATGGAACGCAGGAGGTATCAGATTGCTAGAGCAAGATGAAAATGAAGCGAACCAATACCGAGTGGTGGCGATGGATGATCAATACCTCGACTTGTATGATGTTGAAATAGCAAATGGGAGGAAATTTGATGACTCATTTGGAAACGAAGAAAACAATGTAATTGTCAATGAATCGGCGGTTAAATTATTAGGGGCTGTAAAATCTGAATTGATTCTAAACAAAAAAATGTATTTCTGGGGAGATACTTTCAATATCGTCGGTGTGGTGAAAAATTTCAGACATGAATCTCCAAAAAAGGCCTTTGATCCTTTGATCTTCAGGTATATCCCGGAAGTCAATGGATTCTATTCTCTCAAAGTGTCCACACAAAACATGAGTCAAATGATAGGTAAAATTGAGCAGCATTGGCGTACTTCCTACAATGAACAACCTTTCGATCTCTTTTTCCTTGATGAGCATTACAATGAGCAATATAAATCTGAGGAGCAATTTGGCAGTGTGTTTGGTTTTTTTGCAGGATTAGCCATTCTAATCGCCTGTCTGGGGTTATTTGGATTGGCATCGTATGCCACTGCGCTTCGTACCAAGGAAGTTGGGGTTAGAAAAGTATTGGGAGCACGAGTGACCCAGTTGCTTGCGCTATTGGCACAGGATTTCTTAAAGCTGGTCTCCATTGCGATCATTATCTCTATCCCCATATCTTATTGGATAATTAATCAGTGGCTGGATAACTTTGCCAATCGAATCTCAATTTCCGCCTATTTGTTTTTTGTGCCTTCGATCTTATTGATCGTTATAGCACTCATAACAATTACCTATCATGTATTGAAAACAGCCTCATTGAATCCGGCAATTACATTGAAGAACGAATAAGGTTAAATCGAGCTACTTAGTTCAATTCAATTTGGCTAATACTCTAAAGCTGCATGGCATTTACGAACAAACTCTTGTCGCTTGATCATAAAGGTCAAGCGACAAGTTATTGTAAATGATGGTTTCCAAAAGGTATCCAATACTCCGCTACGCATGTTGGATAAGGTGGCCATAGGTTCTACTAACCTGGTTAGAGACATTCATCTAGCCTCAATGCAATTCGTTCTACACCCGAAAAGTCTCGTGTTACCAAATTCTTCCAACCGCCAATATTGGGAGTCGTAATCATTTAGTGTTTCTGACACACTTAAAAACAACCAAAATGAAAAAGTCAATATCTATACTTTTTGTTGCCTTGATCAGCCAGACCGCCATTGCCATGCAGCCGGTCAATGAATCACTGTATAAACTCATAGCTAAAGAAGATGCTGAATCCAGGGTCAACAGGCAAGTTTGCAGCCTTGAGGGTTATCAAAAGCTGCTATTTGAAGAACAACTCTATTACGCTTTGCAATTGCATGACACAGCCAGTGTTATGAAAACTGAAGAAATGGCTTTGCAAAGTTTAATTAAGACTACCGAAGATTTCCCCAATGAATGGCTTGGTTTCTATTGGGTAGCTCATTTATATGGCCAGGTGGGAAGGTTATTCAAGGATAATGATAAATTTATCTCCTATGTCGAATATGCTTATCAAAATCTGAAAATGGCTGAGCAATTAAATTCAAATCCTACACAGGAGGACAAATCAGAATTATTGGTTCTGGAATCTTTATTGAATAGGCTACATGCTTTTACCTTCTTCAACCCACGAACTGGTATAGACATAGACAAAGAAGAATCAAAAAGGCATATTGATCTCTCACTTGGTTTACTAAAACAAGCCGAAGAGGCCTATCCATACAATCCCAGAGTCTTTTTGCAAAAAGGAATTGTCAGTACCATGGATGCACAATATGAGAAAGCGATTAGTGAGTTTAGACAATCAATTGCCCTGTTTGAAAGCAAGGATTCGGTAAGTAAAATCTATCCGAACTGGGGGAAAGTTTGGTTAGCAACCTGGCTGCCAAGAGCTGAAAAATTGCTTGCCGAATCTCGGAACAAGTACTAGTGCTAAAGAGCTGATTACATTATTACTTAATCGCAGAAGGGCGAAGTATAGGTTGCAGTCATGCAACCTTTTTCATTTTCCTTGATCCTTAATCTTGAAGATTAAGCCTGATGAAATTATGCGAGAATATTTTGTTATAAAAACTAAAATTTGCTTTGCCGTTACTCTGATTTGCTGCCTATGTAGCTGCCAAAGCAAAGTAGAAGCGATTACTACAGCAACCATTCCTACTTTTAACGAGGTAACCTACCAAAGTGAAGGCACAACCATTTCAGGTGGCCTGTGGTTGCCGGAAAAGAAAGGACCGCACCCGGCAATGGTCATTGTTCACGGTTCGGGGCGTGCTACAAAAAATGCTGCGCACTACATGGCACTTCACTTTGTAGAAATGGGGTTTGCTGTTTTATCACACGACAAAAGAGGCGTGGGTAAATCAGAAGGTACATATGTTGGACGCTTTAATACTAGCAAAGAAAATCTCGAATTGTTGGCAAAAGATGTGTCAGCTGGAGTAGAATTCCTTAAAACTCGCTCCGATATCGACACCAACCAGATTGGATTGTATGGATGGAGTCAGGCAGGGTGGATTACTCCAATAGTAGCTTCCATGCAAGAAGGCCTCAAATTCAGTATTTTAATATCAGGACCCACAGTGACAGTGGGAGAGGAAAATTATTATAGTCAATTAACAGGCGATGGTTCCGTCAATCCTGGACTGAGCAGAGAAGAAATGTCAAGAAAGCTCAAAGAAAGAGGTCCCTATGGAGTTGATCCTATGCCATTGCTAAAGAAAATGAATATGCCCGGCCTCTGGTTGCTTGGAGATGCAGACCAAAGCATTCCTATTCCCGAAACCGTTGCCAATTTGGATAAGTTGATTAACGAAGACAATCGAAATTTTACCTATCACGTATTTGACCGTGCCAATCATGGACTAAGAGTAAATGGAGTCATGGTAAAAGACTATTGGAAGTTGCAGGATAATTTCTTGCTGGAAGTTGTGAAAATCAATGTACCATAGGACTTTACCCAAATTGATTAGCATCTAAGGGATGCTATTGCCCGTAAGGACAAGCCCCGATAATGAAAAGGTTCTTTGATGTAATTGCTGAGTGGTAGAAACCAAGAAATATCAATAGGATTAGTGATTTATGACAGTTTTGGTACTTCTATTGCCTGTGGTATTATAAGTTCAGGAATAATTTAATTATCTTATATCCAACCCTTTATCGCCACATCTCATGAAAGTATTTGATGAAAAACATATAAAGAACATTGTCCTTTTGGGCAGTTCCAAGTCCGGCAAAACTACTTTGGCTGAAACCATGTTATTTGAAGCCGGACTGATCAATCGGAGAGGAACTGTAGAAAATAAAAATACCGTTTCTGACTACCATGAAATAGAGCATGAGAGATCAGGCTCAGTATACGCCACTTCACTGCATACAGAATGGCGAAATTATAAGATCAATATTATTGACACTCCGGGTCTGGATGATTTTATCGGTGAAATAGCCTCTTCTGTCAGAGTGGCTGACACTTGTGTATTCCTGATTAATGCGCAACACAGAGTTGAAGTCGGTACCGAGCTCATTTGGAACTATATCGACCAGTTTGCTAAGCCTACCATCTTCGTATTCAACCAATTGGATCATCCCAAATCTAATTTTGAAGCCTCATTGGAATCGGCCAAAAATCAATTTGGGTCTGCGGTCACTTTAATGCAATATCCTTTAAACGAGGGCGCCAACTTCAATGGAATCATTGATCTACTCAAGATGAAATACTATAAGTTTTCAGAACAGGGAGGAAAACCCGAAAAATTGCCTATTCCTGAAAGCGAGACAGAAAAAGCCAATAGGCTTCACAATGAATTGGTAGAAAAAGCAGCCGAAAATGATGAACACCTCATGGAGTTGTACTTTGAAAAAGGTACACTCGATGAAGACGAAATGAAACAAGGGCTAAAAATAGGAATGGCCAACCATCAGGTCTTTCCTGTCTTTTGTATTTCAGCCAAAAATGATATGGGAAGCGGGCGAATGATGGGATTTATTGACAATGTAGCACCCTCATCTATAGATATAAAATCGGAAATAACGGAGGATGGCAACGAACTTGCCCATAGCCTAAATGGCCCTGAAGTTCTATTTATTTATAAAACAGCTCTTGAGCCCAATCTTGGTAAAATGTCCTACTTCAAAGTAATTTCCGGCGAAGTGAAAATAGGTGACGAATTGATCAACCATCAAAATGGGCATGCTGAAAAGATCAATCAACTTTTTATTGTAGATGGTCATAAGCGTAATCCGATTAACAAGCTTGTAGTTGGGGATCTGGGTGCAACTCTAAAACTAAAATCAACCGAAACCAATCAAACCTTGTGTGGAAAAGGTATCGATGTCGGGATTCGTCCGATTCAATTTCCCGAGGCCAAAATGCAAATGGCCATTATAGCCAATAACAATTCAGATGACGACAAACTGGGCGAGGTGCTGCACAAGATTCATCAAGAGGACTCAACCATTACCTACGAGTATTCATCAGAACTCAAGCAACTTCTCGTTTCTATGCAGGGAGAATTACACCTGGCAGTACTCCAGTGGGTTATCGAACATATTTATAAACTAAGTGTTGAATTCGTAAAGCCAAAAATCCCGTACAGGGAAACTATTCAAAAGATGGTGGATACCTCGTATAGACACAAAAAACAGTCAGGTGGCGCAGGCCAGTTCGGGGAGGTTTATATGAAAGTAGAGCCCTACTATGAAGGAATGCCTGAACCCAACGGAGTAAACATAAGAAACAAAGAAATCATTGAGCTGGAATGGGGTGGAAAGTTCGTTTTTTATAATTGTATAGTAGGAGGAGTGATAGATGCCCGATTTCTGCCTTCTATCCAAAAAGGGATTATGGAAAAGATGGCAGAAGGCCCATTGACCGGATCCTATGTAAGAGATGTAAGAGTCATGGTATATGATGGTAAGATGCATGCAGTGGATTCCAATGACATGGCATTCAAAATAGCTGGTATGAAAGCCTTTAAACAAGCTTTTATGAAGGCCAACCCAAAAATCCTTGAACCTGTCACTGAACTGGATATTTTAGTCCCTGAGGATCTTTTAGGTGAAGTAATGACCGACCTGCAATCTCGAAGATCAACGATATTGGGAATTGAAGCTCAGGGTGCTAATCAGCTTATCAAGGCCAAAACGCCTCTGGCTGAGCTGGATAGGTATACAACGGTATTGAGATCATTAACCCAGGGAAGAGCTAGTTTCAAAAAGAAATTCGCGGAATATGCGCCAGTGCCATCGGATATTCAAGAAAAGTTGATCAAGGCTTATCAGAGTACCGATAACTGAAACAGGATAAATTCAACTTTTAACGATAAGTCAGTTTTGTTTGCTTTGACGGGAGTGGAGCATATTTCAAACCTAGTCAAACACTTTAAAATGATAAAACCCAATTAAGGTCGTTGTCTTTTGTCTGAACAGCATTGCATATAAAATTTGTATATTTATACCAGGCAATCCGTATTACTTTGAAAACTCTGACTTTATGTATCGCAATGACATTATGCATGACCTCATGTGAGGAAGCAGGGTTTGTCAAAGATTCGCCACATATGGATGACGTACCGGATACCAAATGCACTTCGGTTTTCGTAAAAGGGGTTTTGACTGGGCATGTAGACTTGAATTTTGATTCAAGTGGTAGTTCAGGCAACGGAGTCATTTCATATGCTACACCCAATGGAATTTATGTGAAAGGTGAGCAGGATGGCATCAATTTATCCATTGGCATTCCATTTTATACCGGGCCAGGTGACTATGCCATTACAAATGTAACAAGCATAACCGTTGACTTTTTGGATGGGGACAAGCCTATATCATCTTACATTTCCACCTCCGGCGTAATTTCTGTGCAGGAGTTTCGCTCACCTACTAATGAAGTGTGCTACAGAGGTCTGTTTTCGTTTCAAGCAACCAATTCTGAAGTAGGTTTAACTTCCTCTATTTCAGTTGTTAATGGAGAGTTTGAAGCCATTATTCCGTAGCCTAAAAAACTCAACCTAATAGCTTATTCACTCCTCAGTATGCCGCTTGGATTTTCCCTGGCAGCTTTAATAGTTTGATAGATCACAGTCATAAGGGCAATGACCAAAAGGAGTAAAGTAGATAGCGGATATACCCACCACTCAATCACAATTCTGTAGGCAAATGCTTGCAACCAACGATTGAGGTAATAATGCAATATGGGGGCTACTAACGTCATAGCAATCAGCACCTGATAGACGTATTGCTTAACAAATAATAAATGAAGTGAAAGCGCCGAAGCACCGAGTACCTTTCTTATGCCAAATTCCTTAATACGATTGTTGATCATGAAGGCCACAATACCATAAAGGCCCAGAGAAGCAAGGAAGATGGATAACCCCGAAAAAAAACGAATAAGATAGGATAGCCTTTCTTCAGATTTATAAAGTTGGTTCAGGTTATCGTCCAGGAATCTCGATTCCATAGGTGCCCCTGAGGAAATCTGCTCCCAAGTAGTCTCTAACAGGTGGATATTGTCAGTCGGGTTGCTATCTGCAAATCGGACATACATATATTCGAGATCTATAAAAGGAAGGACCATCGCCACAGGGCCTATATCCTGATGCAATGAGGTGTAGTTAAAATTTTCAACCACACCGATAATGGTTCGAGGCCCTTCTAGATCGAAAAAGTGTACCTGTTGACCCACCGGGTTATCTAGATCTAAAAACGTGGCTGCCTTTCGGTTAATCACTACAGCGTCTGTAGAATCCCTTCGGTTTTGTTGAGAAAAGGTACGCCCATCCAGGACATCGATACCCATCGTTTTGAAATAGTCATGATCTGTTAGATTAAAAAAAATCATCTTACCATGTTCAGGACCTTCATCTGTTCTTAATATCCCACTGAATGGCCAGGCCTCACCAACGCTTCTATCGCTCCGGCTAATACCTCGAACAGCTGAATACTGCATCAATTGCTCCTTGTACACTTTGAAATAGCGAGACATATCCTCTGGTAGCATTTTAATTACCACCACATTGTCTTTATCGAAGCCTGTGGCTCGATTTCTTAAATAATTGATTTGCTGCGTCAGCACAAATGTGGCTGAAATAAGACCAATCGAAATAGAGAATTGAAGCAGCATCAGCATGTTTTTAAACTGAAAAGGATTTCTGCTTCCTATTTTCAATTCTTGCTTTAGTGACTTTATAATATTAAACCTCGAAAGTAATAGGGCTGGATAAAGACCTGCAGACAAACCTATTAGCATAGCAGTTATCGTCATTATAGGAAGAGTGGAAACCACCTTCGTGAAACTGAGCGCAAGGTCCCATTCCATTAGCCAAGCAATCTTTGGAAACAATAGTATGGACAAACCATAAGCCAGGACCAAACAGCTGAGCGTAATTACCATGGTTTCGGTAAGCAGTTGCCACATAATCGTTCGTCTTTGGGCGCCAATGACTTTTCTAATGCCAGTACCCTTGCTTCTATTTACAGAGATTGCATTGGAAAGATTAGAAAAGTTGAATGCCGCTATGATGAGTATCAGCACAGCAATTGCCATTAACGAATAGATGTTTAGTCTGCTACCCGTCCGCATGTGACTAGCCACATCATCGGTCATATCACTAGAGCCCAGATAGATATCTGAAAGATTTTGGACTATGGGCTGCATGGGATGATCATCTTCCGGATGTATATCTCTAAAAAGCTGTTCGAGTTTTTCTTGAAAGTGTATAGGATCCGTTTGGTTTTCTAATTCTACATAAGTATGGAAGCCTAGCCAATCCCAACTAGTGAGGTCAGAAGCGTAGCCATCTGGTACAACATAAGTTGGAAATGAAATAAGAAAGTCAAAATTCAAATGGGAATTTGTCGGTATGGTAGACATGATACCAGTGACCTTCAAAGGGATGCCATTGTTGAGGAGTAGGGTAGAACCAACGGCATTTGTATGACCAAAGTACTTTTTAGCCATTTCCTTAGTAATCACTATGGAATTCGGTTCATCCAATGCCGTACTCGGACTTCCCGAGCTAAAATCGAATTTCAATATTTCTAAAAAGACAGAATCCGCATAGTAGCCATGATCTTCGTAAAAGCTAAGTTCACCATTGGCCAGCAAACAATTCATGGCATATCTCATTTGAGAGACCCTTGTCATTTCGGGAAACTTTCCCCGGATGCCAGGAGCAAAAGCAGGGGGGGAGTTAACAAGCGTGCTCTTATTCCCTGAGTTGTCTTCGAAGGCGAAATTGACCCTGAAGACGTGTTCCCGATTTTGATGAAAGTTATCAAAGGATAATTCATGATTGACAAAGAATAAGATGAGCAAGAAGCTGGTCATCCCTATGGTCAATCCAAGGATATTGATAAATGCAAAACCTTTGTTCCTATTCAGGAAGCGTAGCGAACCAATGAGATTAGATTTTAACATAAGCATAGCATGAGGATTCTGATAAGATGTTTTTCGATCCCTTTTTAGGGTAAAACGGCTGATGAAGCTGAATACGCCAAGCCAGTATCTGATTTTTGCCTTGCGCGGACTGTGTTTTTGCAGATCCAGGTAAAACCGTTCGTCAAGATCTCCAAGAATAGAGTCATGGAGGTGGTTTCGGCAATACCAGCTAAAAAACCGTTGTGCTAATTGGGGTGGTTGTAATTTCATATACCTTCAAATGCGATTTTAGGTATCATACCCCAGAGCATGTTTCGCGATTCCCTACTTGCCTCCAGGGTTTTCTTGCCTGCAGCTGTAATTTTAAAAATGCGCTTGCTTCGTCCACCTCTTTCTTTAGAAGAGCCGCCAACTTCCGATCTGACAAATCCTTTTTCTTCCAATCGATAAAGTGCGGTATGGACGCTGCTGAGTGTGACATTTCGTCGTAGTTTTTCCTCAATGGCAGTCGTGATAGAGAGCCCGTAAGCTTCATTGTGCTGTACAGCTACCAGCAGCAATACAATTTCTTCGAATTCACCTAATGACGATTTCATTATTTACCCTTTTGTAAAACATATAATACAACGAGTAGGTAAAGAAATGGTTATGGTTATTTTTGACCATCTTTAAAAGAACCGTAAGTCATACATCTTCAGAGAGAAAACTGTGCAATGAAAAAGACATCCATTCCACCATTATACAAACTAGATAGTTTTAGCACAAAAGCACTTGAGCACTCCTTTTATATCGAAGCACTCAGGCCTCACCTAAAAGCACACCAATTCATTAGTCGTCCACATAATCATGACTTCTATTTGCTCTTGTATATTACCAAGGGTACAGGTACGCATAGAATTGATTTCAAAGACTATCCCGTAAAACCACAAAGCTTTTTTCTCATGACTCCGGGGCAGGTTCATTCATGGAATTTAGAAAAAGGTACAGATGGATATATTCTCTTTTTTGAGCGATCATTTTATCAAATGCGCTTGGATAGTAATAGCTTGTTTGATTTCCCATTTTTTCACTCTTTGCAGGCTGACCCTTTGATTCTCTTACCTCCGGAAGAAGAGGCTGTTGGGTTCATTGTAAAAGAAATGCTTGAGGAGTTCAAAAAATCAACACTGCATGTGGATTTGAGGCTGATGAGAAGCTATCTCGATGTTTTGCTATTGAAGCTTGCCAGAAATTACTCAGGCAAATATCAAGAAGGATCTGCGAGCTCAACCACTCAGAAGTTACGGAAATTAGAACTGCTCATTGATCACAATTATGTCGAATTGAAGCAACCCAGCGACTACGCTGATCTATTGCATATATCGCCGTCCTATCTGAATAGCATCTGCAAAAAGACAATTGGCCAAACCTTGACTGAACTGATTTCGAATCGGTCGATACTTGAGGCCAAACGACTACTTTCTTACTCAGATATGACCATTAGCCAAATTTCTGAGTTTCTGAATTTCTCTTCTGCCTCTTATTTTCTTCGCTTTTTCAAAAAGCACGTAGGGCAAAACCCGGAGCAATTCAAAGAATCTCTGAATCGTGCTATACAATAGCTGAATTGTCTCAAGATCCCTTAGCTCTATCGCGTTTATTTGTAAACACAAATACGAATTAGATATGGATTCATGGCTGAAGAGTACAATCGCTGTTAAATGTCCAAGGTGTCGAAAAGGGAAGATGTTTCAAGATGGGACCTTATATCATATCCGAAAATTTGGCAAGATGCATGACAAGTGCACGTGTTGTCATCAACCCTTTGAACCTGAGCCAGGCTATTACTATGGGGCTATGTTTATTAGTTATGCATTCAATGCAGCCTACTTTTTTACCATGTGGGTAGCTCTATCCTTGTTTGGTGAATTTGGTACACTTGAGTTCTCGATTGCATTAATTTCGATTGCCGCGATATTATTCCCCTTGACCTTTAGATGGTCCAGAGTCTTATGGCTCAATATTTTCGTTCGTTACGACAGTCGAGTAAAATGTTCATAGGCAAAACCTGGCCATTAGTACCTACACTTTAGGCATCGACCATGACCGTTGTTTGTCATTGGTCTGTTTACGATGCGTTTTGAGCATGAGACAGACCGCCAAGCAATTTTAAACCAGCCTCAATAGTTTGATTCATGGGTGTACCATAGCTGATGCGGATAAAATTCCTGAAGCCTTTGGAAACACTAAAAATGGATCCTGGCCATATACTTATTCCTCTATTTAGCGCCTCGTAGAAAAGGTCCGTTGCGTCGATTTTCCTGTCCAATTCTATCCATAGTACATAACCGCCACCTGGGCTGGTCACTTTGGTTCCGTCAGGAAAATATTTTGCAATAACATGGCGATATCTGATAGATTCTAAATGTACCGTTTTTCTCAGCTTTTTGATATGCAGGTCATATCTACCCGAATTAAAAAATTGAGCAATTGCCGCCTGTGTAGGAGAAGCTGAGGAAACGGTGTGCATGATCTTTATTTCAAGAAACCGTTCTTTAAATTTTCCGGGCAAACACCAACCAACACGATATCCGGGAGCCAAGGTTTTGGAAAAAGACGAGCATAGGAGAACGAGACCTTTCTTATCAAAGGACTTGCATGTTCTTGGTCGGGAACTTCCGAAATAGATTTCGCCGTAAATATCATCTTCGATCAGCGGAATGTTTGCTTTTGCAAGGATGCCAACCAACTTTTCTTTTATATCGTCTGGTATACAGTATCCGGTAGGGTTGCTAAAATTGCTTATAAAAATGCAGGCGGACACTTTGATCTCGGTAATACACTTTTCCAGGAAGCCCAGGTTCAGCCCTTGAGTAGGGTGCACATTTACTTCCAGTATTTTAAGACCTAGATTTTTAATTATGTTGTAAATGCTGAAATAGGCTGGTCTTTCTATGATGATGGTATCTCCCGGTTTTGTAATAGTCATCAGGCATAAAACCAATGATTCAATACATCCTTGAGTAACAATCACTTCGTCTGGGTGATTATACACTTCTGTACCAAGAGCGTATCGCACAATTTGTCTACGCAGTTCTTCATTCCCTTCTACAGCTTCATAATTGAGACAACTGTCACTACTCAATCGCAAGACCTCATTCATTGATTTATTCAGTTTAGCTCCTGGCAGAAGGCTTATATCAGGGGCCGATACTGATAATTGAACTATCCCTTGTCGCGATATATGTTTGTGAGCAAAAGCAATTACCTTCTCTGTCCCTTGTGGTCTTATTTTTAATATTGTATCTGAAGCCATTGATACTTCTGAGAGTTGCGGGTTCTGATGTTTTACATAGTATCCTGACTTTGGTCTTGATTCAATTACATCTTTGATCACCAATTCTTCATATGCTTTAAATGCCGTGCTTAAACTGACGTTCTTCGTAACGCTCAGCGCTCTTACGGATTCTAGTTTATCTCCAGGTTTTATAACTCCCTGATCTATTAGAGTTCGGATTTGTCCGGATATTTTCTCATAAATAAATGGCTTCCTCATACCCAATCTGTTATGGTTAAATAACAGAATTCTGTATCTGTTATCTCAATCGAAATTACTCTAATTTTATGAATCTGGAAATGGATTAAAAATACAGCTTGAATTCAAGGTCGAAGTTTTGAATGTGGCTGATAGAAAGGTATTGACACGAATGGCCATGAATTAATCGTATTTGAATGGCGATAAAAGTTTGAAAGCAAATGATAACGACAGAAACAGTGAAAGGAGATATTAGAGAAAAAATGTTTAATGAATTGGCAGACAAGAGCATATTTGACCAAGCAAAACAATATGCCTTTGACTATGCGGATAATTCAATGACAAGAAACGTGTATCCAACTCAAGAAGCCATAAAAGCACTCGCCAAGTTTGATGAACAACTTCCAGAAACCTCCATGGACGCATCGAAAGTGTTAGAGATGCTACATGTATTTGGGTCGCCCGCAACGGTCTCTCAAATTGGCGGTAGATACTTTGGGTTGGTCAATGGTGGCATAATACCTACAGCACTGGCCGCCAAATGGCTATCAGATTTTTGGGACCAAAACACACCACTTTATGTGACATCTCCCATAGCCTCAAAGCTTGAATCAGTGGTAGAAAATTGGTTGATACAATTATTCAATTTGCCAGCTGATACAGCCGCAGGTTTCGTAAGCGGTTCGTCAATGGCAATTATGTGCGGTCTGGCAGCAGCCAGATGGCGGATTTATGAGCGTTTAAACTATGACGTAAATGCTAAAGGACTAATCAATGCTCCAAAAATCAGAATTGTTGCGGGGAGACATGTGCATGGTACCGTTCTTAAGGCCATCGCTTTGTTAGGATTGGGGAAAGACAATATTGAGTGGGTGGATGTTGATGATCAAGGCCGCATACTCGAAAAAGACCTTCCTGAACTCGATGACAGGACCGTACTCGTATTACAAGCAGGGAATGTAAACTCTGGTTCATTCGACAATTTCGATTCGATCTGTGTGAAGGCAAAAAAGGCAAATTCGTGGGTACATATTGATGGCGCTTTTGGATTATGGGCTTCTGGCTCTAAAAGATTAAGACATTTGACTAGTGGAATTGAAAATGCCAACTCTTGGTCAGTGGATGGTCATAAAACGTTGAACACGCCTTATGACTGTGGAATTATACTTTGTCATGACAATGAAGCTCTGGTTTCAGCACTACAGGCCACAGGGTCATATATCGTTTACGGAGACGAAAGAGATGGCATGTTATATACTCCCGAAATGTCCAGACGAGCAAGAATAGTCGAGCTATGGGCGACAATGAAGTATCTAGGTCTTGAAGGAATAGATGCTTTGGTTTTTGGATTACATCAAAGAGCCATTCAATTCTCAAGCGAACTGAGAGAGCAGGGATTTCAAGTTCTAAATGAGGTTGTATTTAATCAAGTGTTGATCTGTTGTGAAAATGATGAGCTTACTCAGAAAACACTCGAAGCCGTCCAGGAATCTCTCGAATGTTGGTGTGGTGCTGCCAAGTGGAAAGGACAACTTGTAATTAGGATAAGCGTGTGCTCTTGGTCGACTACCTCAGAAGATGTTACGCGCTCGGTAGCTGCATTTAGCAAGGCTTATCATTCTTTAAAGGAAGAATGATGGGCTAAACAACCAATTCAAAAGGAAATCAGACCCCGAAATTCTGAAAGGCTTTGTCGCACCAGAACAATTGCCAAAAGGTACGCTATTGCTGGTATTGAACAATAGCTAGAATTTGCTATTGATTTACTCAAACGGTAGGAATTGGCCGTATTGCTCAGTCAAGGACTGAGACATAAACTTTTCTAGGATAGAAACATGTGTCAAGTACTAGCTGTTTTGATAGTGTTACTATTATATTTGTTCCTCATATTTATATAAATGGAGCATTAACTATCTGATTTTTCAACGTTTTTTGGCTGTACATTTACCAACGCTGACAGATGTGATTACGAATGAAAATTCTATCACAAAATTTTATAAAGAGATGGTTTTAAGAGGAATTGAAAAGGAAGTTGTTGTAAGAAAATAGCACGCAACAAAGGATTTTAAAGCATAGGGTATCTACGCCAGCAACTGGTAAAAACTTAAAGTAATGATTACATATAATTCAAGTAAGTGGAATTCAGAGTTTTTTAAGACTTTACTAAAGTCTTATAAGTATAGCTCAAATATGAGACTGCTGACGGGCCTTATCATATTGTCAGCTGCCTATGCCACGGTTGTTACGTTGATTAATATCCATTATTTGAAGAATGCCTTTCATATGGATACCGTGTTCTTTTCCCTTACCGGGGTTATACTTTCTCTATTTTTAGTTTTTAGGCTCAACTCCGGCTACAAAAGGTGGTGGCAGGGGAGAGAGGCTTGGGGAAAGCTAATCAATGATACAAGAACCTTCGCACTGCAGCTTGACTCCATTATTCCGCCGGAAAACATTGAAAGGAGAAGGTTTTTTAGTCGACACATCTCTAATTTTTGCATTTCGCTGGTTTGGCATTTAAGAGATGATATGGAATCTGCGAATTATATCCTCGAAGGTGGCGAATCGAAAGAACATATAAGCACTTTCGAGCATCAACCTAATCATGTGGCCTCTTTTCTCTACAGGGAAATTGAAGATATGCATAAAGCTTCTGAAATTTCTGATTTTGACAAAATGCAGTCTAAGAACCTCATAGAAGGTTTTATCGATGTACTTGGTATTTGTGAAAGAATAAAGAAAACACCGATTCCCTTTTCACATAGCGCCTTTATCAAAGTCTTTATTTTGATCTATATCCTCATCTTACCTTTTGGATTGATCAATGCATTCGAATATTTAACTATCCCTGCCGTAATGGTAATGGCCTTCGCCATGTTAGGCATTGAAATTATTTCGGAAGAAATCGAGGATCCATTTGGTACAGATTCAAATGATCTGCCCACCGGCGTCTTAGCAGACACCATCAGAAACAATGTTTTCGAAATTTTCAAAGTCGAATTGGAAAAAACACACAAAGAAACGAACTCTGTGTCTTCGTATCGGGAGATCGTTTTGTAACGAACTTATCTGGATTATTGAAGATACTGAAGGATATTAGAAGACTATACAGTAGGCAAATAGTATCTGCTCAAAATAATGATAATTCCAAAATTGTACCTTTGGTATATTGTACATTTGCAATAAACGATTGATATGAGAATTCGTGCGGACATTTCCAGCTCCTATATTATTGATTCGGATCATAAGATCGCGGAAGTTGCGAATGCATTGGCGCACCCACTGCGGGTAGCACTGGTGAGGTATTTGGCTGAAAAGGATGGGGGAAATGGACTCGACAATGTGACCTGCAACAAGGATCTCGTTGAAATGTTTGACTATTCACAATCTACTATATCGCAACACATTAAGGTTTTAAAAGAGTGCGGTCTTTTCACCACGGAAAGCAAAGACAAGTTCACTTTGTATTATTTAAACAGGGAGCTATTGCACCAATTTAACCAGTTCATTGATAATCTCAACCCATAGTAAATATCAACGTTTCAGTTGGAAATCACCTGCTGAACTAAGCAGACTACTCTTCTTCATGCAGCTGCAATATGCTTATACTTGATTTATTTCAGTAATGGATTCACTCTTACCGGATCATTTATAATGCCCCAATTCGAATGCTGAAGGTCAATTACTTCCTTTTATCGTAAAGAAACGATTAAATCTTTCGGAATAGGTTGTATAAAAAGAATTTATTCATATATTCGTATATCGCTAATAGACGATATGTAATATGAATAACTTCAACAAATTACCAATTGCGATCATAGGAGCCGGCCCGATAGGACTAGCGGCTGCCGCACATTTGAGCCAGAAAGGTCAACCATTTATCATATTTGAAGCCGGCAACCAAATCGCAGCGAATATCAGAAGCTGGGAGCATGTTGCCATGTTTTCACCATGGAAATACAACATAGATTCCGCTTCGTCAGAAATTCTTTCCAGATACGATTGGACCAAGCCCGACAGGAATAACATACCCACAGGAAGAGAGCTGATAGAACAATACCTAATTCCTTTATCAGAGACTGATGAAATCAAACCCCATATCAGACTGAATTCCAAAGTGATTTCGATCAGTAGAAAACGGATAAACAAAATCAAAAACTACGGGCGTGAAACAGCGCCCTTTGTACTGCATGTCCAATCTGAAGGCTATAGTGTTGTTGCAGCCTATGCCCGTGCTGTCATAGATGCATCAGGAACCTGGCAGAACCCAACTCCGATGGGTTCGGCTGGCTTGCCTGTAAGTGGTGAACTTGAATACAAAGACCACATACACTATGGGATTCCGGATATTTTAGGCACCCATAGCGACAGATACCTGACTAAGAACGTAGCTGTCATAGGAAGTGGTCATTCTGCAATAAATGCATTGCTCGAATTGGCTGATTTAAAGAAGCAATCTCCAACAATGAAATTGTTCTGGATCCTGAGAAAATCAAATGTATCAGATGCTTATGGGGGACTGGACAATGATGAACTTCCCGGTAGAGGAAGAGTGGGGCAGCGTGTGAAAGAACTGGTAGAGGATAGACAGGTGGAAGTCCTTACACCTTTTTTCGTGGATGCCATTTCGAAAGCTGAGAATAGAATAATCATAACCGGCGAATCGAATAAAGGAGTTGAACAAGTGGTAGTTGACGAGATCATAGTAGCGACAGGATTAAAACCAGATTTGGAGATGCTAAGAGAGCTTAGAATTTCACTAGATACTATAGTCGAAAGTCCAGTTAACCTCGCTCCATTGATCGATCCAAATATCCACAGTTGTGGGTCGGTGGAACCGCATGGTGAAGCGGAATTGAGTCATCCGGAAAAGGACTTCTATATCGTAGGTATGAAAAGTTATGGCCGTGCGCCAACATTTTTGTTAGCCACCGGATTTGAACAGGTCAGATCGGTAGTAGCCGCTTTGACAGGTGACTGGAAGGCTGCAAAAGAAGTTCAGTTGGAGCTTCCCGAAACAGGCGTATGTGGAGTGCCTAAAGCCATAGATCCCAATAGTCTGACGCAGGAAATTCCTGTTTCATCATGTTGTGACTCCAAAATTCCCTCTTCCTGCGATGAGAATTCAGCAGATGAACCGAAAGCTATTCGTCAAGAACAACGGACCAAACACTAGGGCGATGAAAAAGAGTTTTTTTACAAAGTCAGTACATGCAGGTGTTGATTTATCGAACCATCAAGGCTCCATATCCACTCCAATATACAGCGCTTCAACTTTTGCTTTCCCCAATGCCGAGCAAGGGGCTGCTATACACGAAGGCGAAATGCCGGGTTACTTCTACAGCAGGATTAACAACCCCACGCAAGAAGCCCTGGAAGCGGCATTGGCTGACTTAGAAAATGGAGAAGCAGCTATTGCTTTTTCATCAGGTATGGCGGCTATTTCCAATGGCTTATTAACCATTTTGAAAAAAGGAGATCATATGATAGCTCCTGAATCCATTTATGCATCTACCAGTGGGCTTTTAAATTATCTGGATGCTTCTTTGGGCATTGAAACTACATTTGTAGATGCCACTCAGCCGCTGTCTTACAAGGAATCCATAAAACCAAATACCAAACTTCTATACCTCGAATCACCAGCCAATCCAACCTTGAAACTATGTGATATGGAAGCGATAGTCGACGTGGCCAAAAATAACGGTATCCTGACTGTCATGGACAACACCTTTGCTACGCCCTATAATCAGCGTCCATTGGAATATGGGGTAGATGCAGTCGTGCATAGCATGACCAAGTACATCGGGGGGCATGCGGATTTATTGGCTGGTGCGATGGTGGGTTCTAAAGAACTGGTAGAGAAATGCCGGTGGAATACGAACAAAATCTTTGGTGGAGTACCTTCCGCTCAAACTTCCTGGTTGGCACACCGCGGCATAAAGACCCTGGCGCTAAGGATGGAGAGGCACAATGAGAACGCATTGGCCGTAGCCAACTTCCTGGAGTCTCATCCCAAAGTGGTTAAAGTACATTATCCCGGACTCGCTACGCACGCCCAACACGAGCTGGCTAGAAAACAAATGAAAGGTTTTGGCGGAATGATCTCATTCGAAGTAAATGGTGCTGATGCGGGTAGAAAGCTTGTAAACAGTCTGAATTTGTGTACGCTGGCAGTGTCTCTGGGTGATGTTTCTACCATCATTCAACACTCTGCTTCTATGACACATGCCTCAGTGCCCTCAGAATTGAGAGAAAAAGCCGGGATCACCGACGGACTACTGAGATTATCAGTTGGGATAGAGGACAAAAACGACATTATCGAGGATTTAAAAACCGGATTAAATGCACTTTGATTTAAAAATACAACTCAAGGCTACATGAACGATATAGATACAATGATTGAGTGTATACGACCAAATCCACAGATTCTGAGCAACCTCATCAAGAGCATTCCCAGAGAACTATTAAAGACGCAAAGAATTTTTGGTAAGTGGAGTATTCAAGAACATGTATGTCATTTGGCACAGGCTGAGCAAATGATCCTGAATCGTTTTAAGGATTTTAAAAAACTCGAAAAACCACATTTTAAGCCTTACCTGCCTGATGAGATCACGCCATTAAGTGAGCTTTCAAAACAGAGTATTGAAGAAGAGATAGAGGAGTATATGAGACTGAGGGGAGTACTTATCGACCTGCTGCAATCGTTTGACGATTCTATCTGGAAGAAAAAGGCCGAACACAATGAGTATATGGAATACAACGCTTATATCTTATTGAGACATACGCTCATGCACGACCATTTCCATATGTATCGCATAGAAGAATTATGGCTCACCAAACAGAAATATTTATAATGGAAGAGTTATTAGAAGTTATTGAACCGTTCACCTGGTTGAAGGGAAATTGGCGCGGTCATGGTACGGGTGGATTTCCAACCATTGAACCTTTTGAATTTGATGACCAGATGGAATTCAAACTATTAGAAGAAGATTTTAAAAAGGAGCCGCTTATAAGATTTGACGAAACGGCCTGGCTTATCGCAAAAGGAAAACACAATTTCATGCATTGGGAAACCGGCTTTATTAGGCCGTTAGGGGATGGCACCGTGCAACTCTATGTCAGTCATAATACGGCCAGAATGGAGTTTACGGTCGGAAAGTTTGAATCTGTAGACCATAATTCCAAATCTTTTAAAATCGTCTTCAGTAGTATTTTCCTTAGAAATGACACGGGGCTGAAAAATGCACTACAAAGCAAGAGAACGATTTCGTTCGACCGGGATCAGCTTACCTATGATTTGGATATATCAACTGATGAACACCCCGAGCTGACTAGCCATTTAAAGGTTTTATTGAAAAGAATATAGCTGTATGAGACATCAACAAGACACCAGAACAAATTAATTGATCCTGGCATTTCAAGTACTAAAAAACAACATGATTATGGAAAGTAATACTTCTAAAAAGAGAATCTTACGAAGATTTGAACTGGTAGTTAAAGATCAAGTTTATTTATTTAATAAACTAAAAATCAAATACTTAAGTATATTTATTGCGGTGCTGTTTATGGGCAACTGCAGTAGTATCGCACAGGATATTCATCCACTGGAGCCAATAAAAAATCACTATAAATCATTGCAGTCCATCAGTGCAGAGCCAAATGCTGAACGTAGCCATTTGGATAAGATCGACTATCCATCTGATAGGTATAATAGTGGCTCACTTATCTATATCATGGTGCCTCCGATTTATTTGAATCCGGGGCAAATAGAAAAGCTAAAGTCATTAGTCAAACCTCCAGCCAATAGCTCTGATCAAACCAAGGCCGAGTTAGAATTTCTATTGGCATGGCAAAAGAAAAGAACAAAATCACAAGAGGAGAGAGCAGGCGAAGTATTGGCGCCAATAGGGTATTGGCCGCACATAGGTCTGCTGAAAAGCCATAGTAGATACAAGAGTAATTTAGAACATCTGTTTTTTGAAGGGAGAACTGTATTAGGTGAGTCCTGTAAGCCTGAAAATTATCCCGCTACCGCTAAATTACTAGAAGGGGTAACCAGAGACATGCGTATCATGGAATTTACGGTGAAATACCATTTACTCAGACCAAGGCCTTATCAACTCAATGATAAACTTAAGCCAATGGCTCAAATGTCAACCCCGTCTTTTGCCAGTGGCCATACGCTTTGGGCCTATATCCAGGCTTTTGTCTGGAGCGAATTGGTGCCTACCAAAAGAAGTGAATTTTTGGATTTGGCCTATGAAGTAGGGGAGTCTAGGGAAA
This sequence comes from Reichenbachiella sp., assembly GCF_039944555.1. Lineage (GTDB taxonomy): Bacteria > Bacteroidota > Bacteroidia > Cytophagales > Cyclobacteriaceae > Reichenbachiella. The sequence continues at coordinate 277,369 of NZ_JBDUYN010000007.1, forward strand.
TCATGGGGATTCATTATCCCAGTGATGAAGAAGCAGCCAGGATATTGGCCCATCAAATGCTAACAGAAATGCTTGCTAACTCCGTATTTAGGGCAGATTTAGAAAATGCAAAACTGGAATGGAAATAAGTTAACACTGAAAAAAATGAATACTAATCCGTACCGTCCGTACCGGCAGGTGTGAACAAATATGAGATGAGCCTTATAAGAGATATCAAAATACAGGATGCAGAAGAGATCGGCCGGATATTTAACTACTACGTTTTGAATTCCATTTCAACATTTGAGTTAGAAGCGATAAGCGTCATTCAATTTCAGCAGAAGATAGAAGCACATCCTAAGAGGTTGCCATGGCTGGTTTATGTCGAAAATGAGAAGGTTTTAGGTTATGCGAAAGCAGGCGATTGGAAATCGGGCATATACAACAAAAGTGCCTACGTGAACACCTATGAATCATCTATTTATGTGGAAAATGAAAGCCTTGGAAGAGGAATTGGGAGTCATTTATATGCTGAATTGCTGGCCAGACTTAAAGACTTGAGATACCATTCAGTCCTGGGCGGTATAGCGCTCCCCAATTCTGAAAGTGTCACTTTGCATGAGAAGTTTGGCTTTAGGAAAGTAGCACATTTTGAAGAACTGGGTTTTAAACTCGGTAAACGCATTGATGTTGGATACTGGCAAAAGATGAACCCGGACAGATGAGTGAAAATAGACAAAAAGTCTCCAATCATGTTTTGGCCATTACTGTTGGGTTGGTCTATCTCTGGTTTGGAGTGCTAAAATTTTTTCAAAGTGCCAGCCCGGCAGAAGATCTCGCTAAAAGCACAATAGAATTGCTCACATTTGGCCTCATTCCCTCCAATGTTTCAATCATTTTGCTTGCGACGTGGGAAACCTTGTTGGGATTGCTATTGATGATCAATGTTTTCAGACGGCCGGTAATAGTGGTTGCGATGGTACATACGGCTTTCACCTTCTCACCATTATTCCTTTTTCCGGAACTATCATTTTCTAACCCACCTTTCTCCTTCACATTTCTTGGTCAATATGTATTTAAAAATATCATCATGATGGGTGCACTTGTCGTTTTATATAACCAATCACGGCAATATCAAACCAAGCAGCTCCATAATCGATAATATACGGATCAACTAATGCGTGTGTCTAAATTGGAATAAAATCGACCCGTTTTATCAGTGAACTGTTAAGATGAAAAAATGTACCACAAATACTGACATTGGTGCCAGCTTCAGAATGACTTTACACTAAAAAAAAATCAATTGGACTCATTCTACTACCCCGACCAGGTACTTGAATTTTGCCTAAACAGTGATAGAAAGTCTTGTTTTTTATCGAAAGCCAATGCTAAGAAGGACATTGAATCCCTGTTGGTCTTTTTTTTTAAATTATTCATCGAATTATTCAAGTATACTAATTGATACTTGTTTATTTTGATATTTGAAAAATGATCAGCTGTTCCTATTTCATGAAAGAAAGCAAAAAGACTTGGGAGATATGATGATCTCTTTTCAACGGTCCCCACTCGTTTATCCTCATCAGGACAATAATGCATACGGCATTATGGATACCTGTTCGATTTCAATATTACTATATTCAAGACTTCAGCCATGGTAAGACGAATACTATATACCCTATCATTTATTTTAACTACAATTAATGTAAATGCACAAAATTCTATCGGTATCAATACGGATACACCTAACCCAAATGCGGCGTTGGATATTCAACCGGTCAGTGGCCAGGTGCAAGGGGTTTTGATTCCCAGGTTAAGTACCATCGATCGGACTGGCATGACCTTGACCAATACCGACAACGGAATGATGGTTTTTGATAGTGACCTGGGTAACCTCCTTATCTGGCACAATGGCTCTTGGTTGCCTATGGCTATTGCCGGTACCGATCTTTGGGTAGACAATGGAGGCAATATCAATTACACAGGTGGTAATGTTGGAATAGGTACTACAACTCCAATAACAGATCTGCACATATCCAATAATGGCATAGACCAGCCCGCAATACTGACCATAGACGGACTAGGTACTCAAACGTCGCAACTGTCAGGCTTGATTATTCAAACACTAGGTGATGGGGCCACAGATGTAAGTGCGGCAAGCACTAACGGATGGATGATGCTTGGTTATGGAAATACCTTTGGTGACGCACTACGACAAAATGAGCTTACATTTTCAAACTTTATCGGTGGAGTTGAAACATCAGCCATTCTTCATTTAGAACCAAATGGAAACGTTGGGATAGGTACCGGCGACCCATTGGTAAGTCTAGATATCGATTCAAATGACGCGATTAAATTACCTAAGGGAACAACCGCTGAGGCTCCTATAGGCGCAGGAGCTGTGGATGGCATGTTAAGATACAATACTGACAACTCAAAATTTGAAGGCTATAGTGCAGGTGCCTGGTCCGGGCTAGGAGGTAGCTTATGGGCTGACAATGCAGGAGATATTAATTATTCCGTAGGTAATATTGGCATAGGAACAGTTACACCTATGTCACCTTTACAAGTTGAACAAAGCTTAAGCTTGTTCAACTTTCAAAACAGTACCAACACCATTTTTGGTGATTTTATTGGCTCTGATTTGTATGTAGATAAAACCAATGTTTCGGATAATGAGATTAAGCGAATTTCAGGGGGAATTGGGAGTTTTATGTTTTATGAAAGCGGTGGGGAAATAAAATTTCTGCATACAACTGCCGGTGCCGCCGACGCCACCGTTAACTTAACTACTGAAACGCAATCTTCCTTGTCCTTACTAGCTGATGGTTCGGCTGAGTTTGATGAAATTGTGAATTTCAAATCTGATGAGGCCATAATATTGCCTGTAGGAGACGATTTAGCCCGAGATAATATTGCCTCACCTTTAGATGGAATGATTCGCTATAGCAACGAATCCGGATTAGAAGGGTTTGAGGGCAGAGTTTTGGGAAGCTGGGTTCCTCTTGGTGGTAGTAGTAGCGGATTGACATTACCGTATTCGGATGCCTTTCCTTCTAGTGCAGTACCACTATTTGAACTTGTAAATATTGATGGAGGCGGTGGAATTGCTGCAAGTTTTGGCAACAGTTCTAATTCAGATGCTTCTCTTCAGGTGTTTACAGATTTAGGTTCGCCAGGAGTCACAGGAACTACTGGAGGCATTGAGCTAGCCGGATTCGATGATGGCGGTATTTTACAAGGAATTTCACTAATAAGGAGCAATATAACTGATGGTACGGCAGCCTCTTTTTCAGGCAACCTGGAGTTCGAAGTTAGCAATGGAGGTGTTTTAAATAATGCACTCACTTTGAATCATAATGGAGATGCGGCATTTCCGGGGGCATTAAAAATAGGGGACACAGGCAATACTTTGACATCTGGAGATGAAGGGACACTCAAATACGTATTGGGATCAGGCTATGAATACTGGAACGGCGGGTCGTGGCAAGCGTTTGGTGCAGGTACTCTTACAGGAGCAGCTAATGGCTTGAATGTCAATGGATCTAATGCCGAATTGGGAGGATCCCTCAGTACGAATACAAACATCACTTCTAACGGTTTTGAATTTAGTTTTGTAAGAGGTGCCGCATCTACAGCGCCAACTCTGCACTTATTTAATAACAACACAACAATCGGAGCTGGGGCCAACTTGGTTTTTGAATCTACGAATGACGGGTCAACACCATTGGTCACTGCCAATATCGAAGCTAGAAAAAATACTGTCACAGACGCAGAATTGGCGTTTCGAGTATTGAATGGTGGAACGGTGACGGACGCATTGAATATTGACGGAGAAAATGATGCCATTAATATAGGAGCTGGCTATACTTTGAATGTCCCTACCGGTATAGCGTTAGACGGAACACTGGTTAGTACACCACCTGTAACGGCGGCTACAGGAGCCTTAATACCTTCTCAGAGAGTCATGAAGATTACAGGTACAATCACTGGAATCAATGCCGGACAAGAAGGGCAAGAGCTCATCTTAATTACTGAAGGAGGTACAGTTACTATAAATGACGGATCATTTTTACAAACGGGAAGTGCAACCGGAGATGTAATGATGTTTAATGACTTTTCAACCGTTCATCTCATATACATATCAGGACAATGGGTAGAAATAAGTAGATCTTTCAAATAGAGCAAATATGAGATATACTTCATTCATCATATTCACACTTATCGCCCAAATTGCGTTAGCTCAAGAAACTAATTTTGGTTCGGCCACTACACTGAATGTTGGAACAGGTGCTACTTTTTATGCTGGGGGTAGTGCCACATTCAATGGAAACGTAACCAACGAAGGAAATGCTATAATTGAAAGTGATGGACGAATAAATGGTACGGTGGATAATGCCGGTGTGCTGCAGATCAAAGGTGATGGAGCCCTTGAAGCAACTTCAGCCCTGGTCAATCGCACAGGTTCGACCGCGGTTATAGAAGGAAATTCCAATATGGACGGAACCATTACCAACAATGGTGACTTCCTGGTTTCCGGTGCGGCTAGTTCGGTTGTCAATGGCAGTATAGACAATAACAGCCAATTAAGATTTGATACCGATATTCAAATCAATGGAACAATTGATAATACCTCAGGAACGTTGGGTATTAACGGCAATGCGATAGTGGCAGGTACGTTGTTGAATCCAGATGGAGCAGTCACTTCTGTAGAAGGAAACCTCACACTAGGTACGCCATTCACCAACGGTGGAATACTTAGATCTGCAGGAGAAACCGTAATTTCTGATACTTTTTCCAATAACAATGAAGTGGTTTTCGGTGGCTCTACAACTTTTAACGGGGCCACTGCCAATAACCAAAGGATGCTGTTGGCAGCTAACACTGTATTTAATGGTGTCTTAACAAACAGTGGAGAAATCGTTTCTATAGCTGATGCAGACATAAATTTTGTAAACAACAAACAGCTCGGTACTCTTAGTTTCACAGATGTGGTCGATAGGAACCCAATCAATGAGGTTATTCTTTTAAGTAGCGCAGATACAATTTTCATCGACAATCTCAACTTGAATACTGCAGGCAGGGTATCATTACCTCCAAACTTTGTTTTAGTTCAAACGTCAATGAACATTAACGAGGGTGTGCTCAACGCAACTAATCAAGAGACATTTCTAGTTCAAGGTACGATCAATGTTAACACCGCAAGCGACGGATCACCTTCCTATGTAGAAGGCCAAATGTTAGCGATTACAACAACAGATGCTACCACTTTTCCTATGGGAATTAACGGTGCTCCGAATTATGTAACTCTGAGCAGCAATACGCCGGGTATTGTGGTAAAAGTAGAGTGTAGAGTACCCAATCCAGACAGCTTACTTACTGATGAAAACACGATGGGATTGGCTAGTGAGGTAGAATGGAGTATCCAATCCTCGGCCGATAGTGCAGAAGTATCGGTTTCAGTGGATTATTCTGGTGTTGATTTCACTAATACCCCTAATTTTATCAATGCACGTGAATATGATGCTACACTTCAAAGATTTGGGGACGGTGATTCGCTTTTTCACGCATTGAAGACCATCGATTCCAACAACGACAATAATGGTGCAGCCGTACCGGTAGAGGGAACTATTCGGACCTCGGATTTGATCTGGATAACTCCTACGCCTACCAGGTTTGCACTTGGAATATCCCCAGTCCTTACAGAACCTGAAGTATATCTACCAAATGTATTCGCTCCAGGAGCCAGTATCAATGAAAATAAGATTTTCAGGCCTTTCATCGGTGGAGCCGTGGTATCTTCTGTTACTTTTTTGGTCTACGATTCATTCAATAGAGAGGTATATGCAGAAACTATATCAGGAGAAGATCTTAGTTTAGAAAATCTGGGATGGGATGGAAACCTAAAAAGTGGATTAGAAGCCCCTGAAGGAGTGTATTATTACAATGTCAGTATTGCCTATACGATCAGTAATGACGTAAGTGACAAGTATTTTACAGCTGGTGAAAGAGATCAGACACAAAATTTCAGCAAGTTGGGTTCCGTTCTTTTGGTCAAGTGATATATGAAGAAAGCGCTACTACTTATATTTTTATTGAATACTTTTTTTGCTTACGGTCAGGAGGGCCAGTTCTCTCAATATTTTGCCAGTGGTGCCTTGATGAATCCTGCTTTTCCGGGTACAATCACAACCATCAACTTCAATTCCAATTATAAACGTGCTGGCAAGGCTGATACTGAAAGTTATGTAGAACTTATGCAAGGATCTCTTACCTATCCCTTGCGCAGAGTAACAACAAAAGAAGAATACTTTGGCAGTGTGGGTTTGACTTTTTTTAGAGAAAGTCGTGGTTTTCAAGGCACATATCGACATCAAAAAGTAATCGGCAACTTTGCGTATGTCCTGAACCTATCTGAGTTGAGAAACCAATTAATAGTATTCGGTATTCAGGCCGGCTATGCACAGCAAGATTTCTCTGGTAATGGCTATCGCTGGGGATCTCAGTTCAATCAATACCTGGATGATGGGTATGACAGCAGTCTGGCCGGCGAAGGAATCTCTTTCGATCCGCTTTGGTATCCTGTCATAAATTTTGGTGCATTGTATTCCACCTATGACAATGACGATTATAAAATTAGGGATTATGCCTTTTCTGTAGGGTTGAGCGCAGACAATCTAAATAGACCTAAGATCGGTTCAATAGATGGTAACGATGCCAGAAAATCCATGCTCTATAAGTTGTTTGCGGTATTCCAATTTCCACTTGGCGCTAGGTTTTATGGTCACCCTTCTGCCTATGTTCTCAACTCGAATGGTAGCACGCAGCTGAATGTAGGTATGTATGTTTCTACATTTGTAAGCTCGTCCAAATCCAACTTGGGCTTGGAACTGCAAACAGGAGGCTGGTATCGCTTAAATGATTCTTTTATCGGTTTGATTGGTTTGAAAGTGGATCAACTCAAACTCGGATTTAGTGTTGACCTGAATGCCACAAATCAAGGACTTAATGAGCAAGTGGAAGGAAGCGTTTCTGCTTATGAAATATCACTTGGTTACAGTTTTGAACTTCACAAATCATATAGAAGGCTGTCCAACCCCATGTTCTAAATGAAAATATTTACCTCAACCATACTGTTATTTACGATTACTGCAAACCTTTTTGCTCAATCCATTCCTAAAATACAGCAATTGGGTGATGAGCAATTTGCGAACAATAGGTACTTGGAAGCCATTCCGTATTATGAAAAAGTGTACGCCATCAGTAAGAAAAATTACTACGCGGGTTATCAGCTAGCCACATGTTATGAGCAAACCTTGCAATATGACAAGGCGATGAAAACTTTTAAAGTGCTAAGTGAAACACCGGGTCAGGAATATCAAACTAAATCTATTTATAAGTACGCAACATTAAACAAGCGTGATAGCAATTTTGACTTGGCTGATTCTATCTATCAGGAGTTGGTTCAAATGCCTGATGTAGAGCCGGAATTGCTTGATCTGGCCAGCAGACAACGGGAAGGTTGCCTGCTAGCCAAAAGAGAACAGGAACAGGACAGACACTTCAAAGTAGAATTTATCAAGAAGCTCAATAGTAAGTTTCACGATTATGGAGCCACAGAAAACCCATCCGACGGTCACATTGTTTTCTCTACGTCCAGAAATCTTTCCGGTGAACAATATCAAGGAAGTCAATATAGCGGCCTATTACCAGATATGATGATGTTTGAATTGAAGGAAAATGGTACCTATCATAATATCAGTGGAAAGCACAGATTTGACAAACTGAATACAAAGTGGTCTGAAGGTTCCGGAACTTTCAATGCCGCAGGTGATAAGTTCTATTACACCTCTTGTGAAAACGAAAAAGGTAATGCAGGTTGTCAGATCAAGTTTAGTAAACTGGAGAATGAAAAATGGACTGACCCTGTAATACTCAACGAATTCATCAATGAAAAAAACTCCGAAAACAAACATCCTTCATTGTCCATAACCGGAGATACCTTGTTCTTCTCATCTGATCGGCCGGGAGGCCAGGGTGGCAGCGATATTTGGATGAGTCTTCGTGGCGATGAAGGAGAATCTTGGTTGCCAGCTATTAATATGGGAAAAGTAATCAACACTGGTGAAAATGAAATTACACCCTATTACTCATCTGCACATGAGAGTTTGGTTTTTAGTAGCAACGGCCATGTCGGGTATGGTGGATATGATATTTATGGTGCTAAAGGTCATTCATTTTTTACACCAGACTTGTTCAACATTGGTTTCCCCTTCAATTCTACTTGGGATGATACCTATTTCAACATTGGTGACACCATTGGGTATCTGTCTTCAAACAGACAAACCAAGGAAGTGTTGGACCTTTATCGATTTTCAGTACCAGATGAAAAATTGTTTTTGTCCTTAGTTTTTGCCGGTGAATTAATGGTAGATGGGCAAATCATGTCCAAATACAGAGATACCGGTTCTGTTGATCTAGTCACTTTTAGAGCCGAAGACTATGAAGGGTATGCTTTGTTTCAGCCCGTAATTACAAAAAAGAAAGATTTAAGAAAACTATTTAATTCAAGTGCGGTGGACGGTGGTACTATTGCGTCAAATTTGACATCCAGCAGACCGGATCGATCGGCAAGAGTGCAAAAGCGAAGTCAGGCAGTGGCCAAAGCCAAAGCAGTTGCGCCTGAGCCAGATAAGTCTTATAAGACTATTGGGAATGTGGAGCGACTTTATTTTGACTATGGAGATTTTAGACTGCGCGAACAATCTAAGCAAGCTCTGAAAGATTTTTACGCATCTCTTAAGGATGAGTCCTTCGCAAGAATCAATTTGCTGTCCTACGCGGATTATCTTGGCTCAAAAAAAGGCAACGTGGGTCTATGCGAGAAAAGAGGAGTGGCTGCAAAAAATTATCTGGTTAAGTTGGGAATACCTGAGGAAAAAATACAAGTACTAGCCAGAGGAGAGCTACGGACTGAGCAAGAGAGAGATCACTGGTTTAGACGTGTGATGGACAGGAGGGTGGAGTTGCATGTTGAGAGCTCAGAGCCAATAGCACTGGCATCTGCAAAAAGCGTAGTACTGAGAAAGCCTCTAACCTTGGATATGGTTGCCAACAAACTAAGCCTGGATCCGGCGGATGTTCGCCAATGGAACGGAGTTGGAGATCAACCAATCAATCCTGGCTATGCGATCAGATTGTACCTGCCTAGCGATAGTAAGCTCGATCCAAGGTACTTCATTACCGAAGAGAACATTTGGGACGTATTTTGATATTCTGTTCTTCATTTAGAACTAAGTATTAAAGGTTTTTTTACCAGTTGTAGCATCTGTGATCTGATCTTTTTTCAGTCATGCTTCACAACCTGGTGTCAATAATTGTTTGCAGAAGTATAGGTCCAAAAGTGTTGGTTGGACGGCATGGAAATATATTTCACCGAAGGCCTTTGCTTACCCTTTGGTTACCAAAATGTATGCTCCCCAATTGTAAGGATTGTCGTCTTCCAGTCTATAAAGTGCTCGGGCATTGAAAAAAGCCTGTTGAGGATTTTCTGTTTCACGCAGTTGCTCGTAAAGCAGGTTCATGAACCGTCTGGCTGCCTGATCGTTGATCTTTACCAAACTGATTAGGACATTGTCGGCACCAGCCACTAAAAAAGCCCGCTGAAGACCAAAAACACCCTCGCCATTTTCAACTGTGCCTAACCCTGTTTCACAAGCGGCCAATACCACAAGACTTGTTTGATCTAACTGCATGTTCATGGCCTCGTAAGCGGTTAGTATTCCGTCATTGGAGCTGCCAACTTGCTTGCTTAAAAATATACCAGAACTATGTAACGGGTCAATATTATCAGGATCATCCTTAAAGAAACCGTGCGTGGCTATGTGCATGACACCCGGATTCTGGAAAGCCTTGACCTGATCCTCTGTAGCCTCAGAGAAATAGTAAGATTCGGTATGCCATTTTCTTACGTCCAAAATTTTGGTAATGTCCTTTGCTTCTTCTTCTGCTCCGGCCAACTGCTTGAGCTGCATATACTCAGTTTGGACATTTGAAAAGTCCGGATTCCCGACAATTCGAGCCTCTTTGATCAGCTTTTTGTCCTCGGTGTATATCAGGTCCTTACCACTTGTAATATTTGTGATGTCGATTTCATCAGCCACATATTTCTGTTGCTGATTATCATAAAGTATAGCCGGATTAAGTTTGTGATAGATGCCATCAGGGGAGAGGTAGACTCGATTTACATCTTTTACATGTTCCTGGATTGGCCCCCAGAATATCCTATGGGTTAACTTATCTTTTACCCCGAATTTGATGGCATTATTGTATAGTTTAAGTCCTTTCTCAAAATCAATTTCCTTATCCCAGGTCACTGCTTCAATCACACTATCTTTTTTGATCACAAAAGCCACATAGTGGGCCTGATCTTCAAATCCCTGATCCAACTCTTGATCCACAATTTTTGCATGGTAGTTACGAAACTGAATGATATCGATCATGGCGGTGCTATCTGGCAAGACCTCACTAATCTCTTTCCAGGTATGGTAAGCACTTCTCTCTTCTTCGAGAAAGACGTGAAAAGTTTGGGCCAATTCCTTCTCCAAATCGATGCAATAGGTTTCCATTTCTCCAATATCCAAACCTTGCCGTTCTCTTTCTTCTTGTGTCAGGAGGTAGGCTTGTGCCAACAAGTATTTTTCTTCTCTCCAGGTGTTGTAAGTCTTGATAATAGCTTCATCGCCGCTGGAAAGAATGATCCTTCGCATTTTTTCTGAAGCATAAAACAACATGCCTTTCGTATTGATAAAATGATTGACCGCATGTACTGCATACTCAGTGTGGACGTAACTGGGCTGAAAAGCTAAAGCACAATACCTTTCAATATTGCTTCGAGTCTCATTGAAATAGAGTTTTCGTTGCTTATCGGTCAGCACAGGAAAAATATCGTGCATGTGATGGATCTCCGCATCGAGGGCGTGATCAAAAGCATCCATAGCAGCAACAGTATCTTCCTGGATGAGATGATAAATGGCCAGGTCATTGACTGTTTTAATGTAGAGTGGGTGATAGCCTCCGAGTGTCTTTAGCCGGATTTGTTTGGCCTGCTTCAATAACCTTTCAGCCATTCCCATGCTACCAAACTGCATATACAAAAGCCCCACATTGCTAAGTGATGTGGCATAGGTGGGATGATTGGTGCCATAGATGGCCCGATCCATGTCCAGGACTTTAGAATACGTATCCAAAGCCCTGTTGAGCTCGCCCCTTATTTTATAGATGCCCGCCAGATTACTCAGGCTTGTTGCATAGTCAGGATTGATACTACCATAAATTTCCTGAAAAGCTTCGGCACTCTCAATGAAGTACTTTTCAGCTTCCTCAAATTTACCTTCGCGCATATAAATGGTACCAAGGTTGTTGAGGAGTTTCGGTTTTACAGTTCTGATATCCTGGTTCTCATCCAGTCCCCTGGCGATATACTTTTCGGCTGATTCCATGTCGTTGAGCCTGTAGTACAAGATGCTCAGGTTGTTGTAAGTCTCTAATTTAAGGAGAGGAGTATCACGGAAAAGGCTATCTTTTCGTTGAAGGTTTTCCAACAGATAGGTCTCCGAATCAGAGAAGTCTCCCAACTCGATCATCAGGGCAGACAATCGATCAATGGCTTTGAGTAGCAATAGCTCCTGATTACCTTCTGCTGATGCAATAGCCTTAAGGAGAATGGTCTCACTTTTGGCCATATCTCCAAAATTCCTGTAAGTGGTTCCCAATTCTATTTGGAGTGCAATTTGAGTTGAGTCTGCTGGTACATTGATAAGACCGATAGCAGTTTCCAGAGCTTCTACGCTTTTTGGAAAGTCGCCCTTTTCCCGGTTGTAAACACCTTTATTGAATAAAAAACCGACTTGCTTATTTTGATCATCGGCATAATGCCTGTTAATAATAGATTCAGCTTTATCTAAATGGTCAGCCGCTTCCTTGAAATTTGCTGACTCTCTGTAGAAAGTAGACAGGTTATAGTAAAGTCCAAGCAAATCCGGATGTGTCTCTGGCTTACTTTTGAGTTCTTCAGTCAGACCACGCTGCAGCGCATCGAGTCCTTTCTTTTTCTCATTGATTTCCCAAAGTGTTAGCCCGATGTTGTTATAAAGAGCGGCAATGCCCAGCTCTGTAACACATCTGCCCGAATCAAGATCTTCCAGTAAGGCGCTGGCATAGAACCTGGCCCTTTCGGGTTCCTCATACTTATAAATGTAGACACTGTCCAACTTTTGCAAACAGGTTTGTGCACTACTCAGTCGAGCTAAACCAAGCACAATCAGTAGAGCTATTGGGCCAATGCTGTGCTTTTTAAATCTCTCCATTATACTCTTTTCCCCTTGTGTTTATCATTATGCTGAAGCTGGATCGGCTAATCAGTTAAATATAATTTAATTGCTGGTTTTACGATGCATTTAATCTATTCTTTCGATGGACTGTAGAGATAAAGAACCAAAAGTTCCTGACTTTGAAGTTGCGATTTTTAAGAATTTGTGTTATCGTGAATAGAAAGAGAGCTAAACCTCTTTTTGCTCATTTGGTTTATCCAAGTCATGAGGGAGCTTGTAGTTCCAGATAAGACTATAAATAACGTCTTTCCTTGCTTGATCTTTTAGATCACCTTCTTTGAATTCATTCAACAGTGCATGAACTCTTAAGCCATCCATGTTTTTTTGAATTTCTTTATCGGCTCTAATCTGTGTACGAAAGAATAGCGCAGCCACTGCTTCTATGACTATTCCAGACACAAGTGGAACGGTAGCTTTGACATAATCAATCTTTTCTGCGTCTCGCAAAATCGTAAAATCCATGATCGTGTAAAGCAGAATCATAAAGCCAAGAGATGCACTTATGATACTGAAATAAAAGGAAATTCGTACTTGATTATTTCTGATCCTATAATATTCTTCTAATATCTTGGCAATAGGGTTATTGTCTTGATCCGGAATGATCAAATCCTTTTTGTCTACTTTGGTGAGCTTGGGCAAGAAAAATAAAAAGCCAGCTATAACAAGGATTGAGACGCCCAAGAATACAAAAAACGCAATTTGATAATCTTTCATTTATTTACTGATTCATTATCGGGATCTTAATTTGATCGCCATAATCATAATTATCACAAGTAAAAAGGAACCTGTAGCCATAGTGATGTACATCAATATCTCCTTGTCTTTACTTTCTGCAGCTAGGTCCTTTTTGGATTGAATTAATTTACCTAAGATGTCATTTTGAGCAACAAATACGCTCGACAAGTCCTCTTCGGTGAGCTCATACAGCCGTTTTAAAATCTCAGGATTCTGATACTCGCTAAATGCGGTCATAATCGCATTCATGTCTTTGTATGCATTGATTTTGTCACGACGATAACTGGTTTTTTCAATAGCAGTAATAGCGGAGTCCAGATGTTGAATAGAAAGTTCCGGCTCGTTTCTTTGCGTATGGGATTTTGCTTTTAGAATATAATAATTTGCCTGTAAGTCAAAGGCATCGTAATCAAAGTTTCCCATCCTGTATTTCATGAGTAAAAGATTGATCTCATCTGAGCTTTCATCATTTTCTTGCTGATCCATTAGAATAGAGGACTTCACCAGATAGTAATCCGAATACGCAGGGTTTTCTTCAGAAATCGAGTTGTTAAATAAAAATGACTCGGCTTTTCTGATGTTTTCTGTAACGCTTAATCGAAGTTCATTACTATCACTTTTTTTGAACAATTCATTTTGAATAAGTGCCTTATTGAGACTCAGAACTATAATTAGATTATTTGCTTCACTGAAATTATCTATTAGCACCTTGCTGTACAACGAGTCAATTTCTTTGTAGATATTTAATGCTAATTCAAAATTGCCCAAATCAGCATGCACTTCAGCCAGTTGTTTGTGTACATCTACAACATTAAGAATGAGATTTAACTGGCTGGAATCAGGAGTAGAATTGCTCTCCAAAAGTGAGTTAATTGAATTATCCGACATGTATATTCTATAGAGATAGAGGGACTGCTGCAGGTCGTTGAGTGCATGAATATAGGTTGAATTCCAAAAATTGAGGTTACCCAAATGGGCATAGGCAACAGCTTTGTATTTGGTGCTACTCAGTTCTTTCATTTTTTTGAGGTAATATTTCCCCCAGTCATAATCTTCCCGATTAGGGTCTAGTTCGAATTTTGCTTGATAGTAATCTCCGGCATACCAATAAAAGTTTCCTTTGGCATCTTCACTTTCACCGTCAAGAACGTCTTCGTCTCGACTTAAGATTCTTTCAATTTCTCCTTCTAAAGATTGCTGAGATACTGAGTCACCGTAACTGTCAAACCATAGATTGATATGTGTTTCCAGCTTTAAAAGAACGGAGTCAATTGGCATGGACTGTATGGGCTTTGCTTCCTGAACCGCGAGTACTGTCAAGCTTGTACAAACAAAAGCCAGGATAAGAAGGGGTTGATTTTTATTCATGAGTCTAGATTTAAAATCTGCGACATCTTAATCGAGCATTACCTAATCTCAGTATTCTGCCTTCTCCGTTGCCGCATTCGAATACGTCTAAAATGTCCAGAGATAAATTGTTGGTATTGAGATTGTCATTCAGGTCCTGAAATTCGACTGATTTGCCATCACTTCTCTGACCTGTAACGACATCACCCGTAAAGTCTTCGGTTAGGCTAATGGTAATGGTTCCGGTGGCATTGAAGATGGGCTGCGCAAAGGTGGTAAAATACTTTAGCGTCAAAGTGGTGGTAGAAAAATTAGCAACATCAAATCTTATGGTAAACAGTGTATAACTAGAAGAAATGTCCTCTAAATCCTCACACTTAAACACTTCATCAACATCCCAATTGCCAATTATATATTGTGCAAAAGATTCTGCTTCAGCCAAAGCCTTGACCGTTTGTTCTTCCACATTATCCAAACATATTGCATTCGTATATTCCGTAATGTTTTGGGTTACCGTTGAAGTGTCGACACTGGATAACACCTCAACTAAATCTTTGGCGAAGAGAAAAATAGAATCTGGTTGGGTCAAAGACACTGAATCAAGCAATTCTGATTGAATACCGTTGAGCAAAGTAGTATCGTATACCCACGGGTCCGAATCCAAATCGACAAGGAATAATGTGTCTGGATGTGAAACAAAAAGACTATCAAAAAGTGAAAGAGTATCGATAGGAAAGATTAAGGTATCTACAAGTAGCAGCGAATCAATCGAATTGAATGTGCTATCTACCTCTTGAGTAGTGAATTCAGTGTCTTCACCAAAAGAATAGGGTGTATCAATACACTTGGGAATTTCTTCAATTGGGTCGCAACCTAGCATAATTGTCACTACGAATAGGAGAAGGATGACCTGGTTATTTTTCACAAGCGTGGTTTATTTAAGTCAATTTATAAATAAACACACCATTATCAAAATAATCTTGATTCTTGTCCTATAACAAATTAATTACCTTGTTGATTATTCATGCTCCTTTAAAAAAGAGCATTTAGAGGCTTTCTGGCAGGTTATTTTATCAAAAATCGGGCTACATGGAAACAGTAAATTAGCTACTTGACAACAAAGCCATGAAGACTTTTTTGTAGATTCGGAAGAACAGTAGACAGGAGCAGTTGATAATTAAAAAACCTCAAATGCAAATAGGCAAGAGACGTTGCTTGTCTTCTTGCCTATCAAATTGAATCAGCTACTTAATAATCAGAAAGTAATTCTTATCGTAGGAGCCAAATGATCACGATAAATGTCTAGTAAAAGGTGGGGCATTTGATTATTGGATACATCGATTTCTTTTATGCGCTTCATCTCAAAAATTTCGTCAGGCAATTCCTCAATTTGGTTATTTCCAAGATAAAGATACTCAAGAGATTTCAAGCTGTTTATTTCTGAAGGGATTTGGCTAAATCGATCACCTTCCAAGTGCAATTCCCGAAGATTAGGCAAACGACTGAGTACAGAAATGTTTTTCTCGAAATCGAAATGTTCATCATTCTCAATGTAGAGAATTTGAAGATTTTCTAATAATGAGAACTCATTAGGTAACTGTACAATTTTGTTCTCGGAAAGCTCCAAAAACTCTAGACTTTTAAGCTCACCAATGGCGGGAGGTAAAGTTTTGAATTTTCCGCCACTAAGATCCAAAACTGTCAGTAGAGGCAATTCACCAAGCACTTGTAAATCTTGTTTCAAGCTTGTTGAATTATTGTACCCTAGATACAAATGTCGCAGGTTTTTGATATTCGAAAACTCTGATGGCAACTTTGTAATTCTGTTTCCTGACAAATCCAGATAAAACAACTCAGCCAGGCGGTCAATGCTTTCAGGCAATACACTGATGTTGTTTTCACTCAGATCGAGATATTTTAAATTGCTTAATTCAAGAATTTCAACCGGAAACTTATTTAGTCCTTGATCACGAAGAGTGAGCCATTGGACACTTTCAGGATTCTCTTTGGCCTCTTCGAGGCTTTCGTAGCGTACGGCACCAGTTTGAGCATCTGCATCAAATAACGTAGATGCAATAAAAAGGAGACTTATTAATAAATTTTTCATCTTAGTTTCTTTTAAGGTTTTCAAATCCAGATTGAGATTCGTTCCGAATCCAATAGGTCAGCTGAACAGACTCGTCACTGTTGAGCCATGAAAGTGATTTATGATACTCTTTCATGAAGAGCTCCTGGTCAAAAGAGACTGCTTCTAAAACTTTCTTGCAGTACTCGAGCATAGTTGTCTTAGTCTTCATCTTGGATGTAGCTTAAATTTTGATTGATAAAGTGATTAAAAATGGAAGGGGGCCGTCAATAGAATTTATATTATCTATTGAATAAGGTTATCATATCTGGAGTGAACAGAATCGAATAAAGCGTGCGTAGGTGCATAACTTGGACTTATTAGCCGCTTGATTCCAAGTGATAGATTGGATAGGGTTATAGGCCTTCCTCAAAGCCTGATGACTTGTTATCGTTTTTCTGCTTAGTTGAGAGTTCTGATTGATTGACTCTCTGGTGTGAATAAACTCAATTTCTGAGGTTACTTCACTTTGCGGTATAGCCACTGGGAAAAAGCGGTCTGCGCAGATCTTCGATGAAATGATCATCAAGATCAATGTAAATGTCATCGCTATGGTAATTGCTTTTTTCATTACCGTAAACAACGGCATTAATCATCTAAAAGATGGCTATCTAATCATAAATATATATTTATATTAATCATATATAGCATAAGTTATATTTATGTATTGACCATAAAGTCTTGATCTCGCCTTCATCGTTTGAGATCATACGGGCTTAGTTTACCACTAGCAAAAAGATTGATCACGTCTAAGAGTTTGTCAGGTTGATCCTCCAGAATCATGGCATGGCTATCAGAAATAGTAATCAGGTGAAAATTAGAGTTGGCAGGTTTCGCTCCCCACCAACTATGATGAAAAAAAGTGCTCCAGTAAGCATTGCCCGGTTCTTTGAATACCTCTTGAGTGAATTGTGGCATAACCACCAGCGTTGGGACCTTCAGTTTCTCATATTCCAGACTTAGGTCAGTGCAGTAGTATTCTAACAGATATCTGACCATTATGGGAATGGGTACGGACGACATTTGATTCCAGTATTTTTGTGCCGTTAAAGTGTCCTTCGAAAATCCCACCGGTGTGAAATTACCTTGATCCCAGGTTTCCTTACTCACTGTCTTAAACCATTTTTGGGCAAGAACTTGCTCAGTATAATAAATGCGACTTTGCAGACTGGTGGGTTCATAGGATGGATAGTTTGCCATGAAACGTGCCATTCCACTTAGAATAACCACCTTATCAATGAGCTCGGGATAGTCAAGTGCTATGCGAAGTGCGATAACGTTACTGTAGGTAAAATAGGACATAAGAATCGGCCGATTCATTTGTTCCCTTTGAATGAGGCCTTTCAGTGCTTGGATTATTCCATTTGTCCAATACAGATCGCTATAGGACGTATTGTTTTTCGGCATAGGTGGTGCCTTTGTATTTCCAAACCCAGGTAGCGTGACCACGTACATGGTATACTCATGTTGTTGAGAGTCGGTCAGTGGTCTAAAAATATTTCCATCAAATCCCCAACCAGCAATCAGGATCATGGGTTGTTTTCCATTGCCTATTTTTTCAACACTGCCCAAACTCCCGTATGGGACGGTTTCATAGTTGTCTGCATGGTTCAAGTTGTTGATCTGACCGAATGAGGTCAGGTGTACACATGTAAACAGAGACAAAAGTGCATTTCTTACCATCTTGATTATTTTTTTGGTAAGCATACATCAAATTCAAGCTTACAAAGGTTCACTCACTGGAGTGGAACCAGATTTAAAGCGAGATGGGGTCATTCCTGTGATTTCCTTGAAATTTCTTAGAAAGGAAGTTTTGTTTCCAAAGCCACAGTCGAATGCAACATGAATGATTTTTGCGTCAGCATACGACTCAGACAGCAATAATTTTTTGGCGTGTGCTACCCGGTACTCATTTACAAATCGGTAGAAATTAGTACGGAGCCCTTCCGATAGTACCTGTGATAGATCAGCCGTACTCACGCCAATACTTTCAGCAAGTATCGTCGGTGACAACTTTTCTTGCAGGTAAGGTTGAATTTCTTCCATACATTTAAGCAGTGACTCCTTGTATTGTTCGATTTGTTCTTTGCTCATAGAGGAGTTGGCATACTTCTCTCTTAACTCAGTCCGAATAATAAGATCAGGGTTTAGAAAACACACATAACCAATTAAGTGAATGAGAATGGTCAGCACCATTAAACTTGCATATGGCCACCACACGGGAAGATCAAACCCGGCGATTGAAGCCATAACGATCAATACGTTGAGGGTTAGATAGCCTATAAATATCAGGGAAATCCATTTTAGTTGATGTCTTTTTTTTGCCGCTGAAGGGCTCTTGATCTCCTCCAAGTATAAAAGTCGATATGACAAAACCAAGAACCAAACAGTGGATATCAGATATATAGCATAACCCAATTGATAAGTGCTAAAAGAGTAAGATTCGTCTGAGCTATTAACGATCAAATGATAAATTTCTAACTTCTTAGTAGCTGAAAGCCAGTAGAAGGGAGCCATGATCACCACTTCATATAGAAAAGGGAAGAGGTGCAAAGCATGTATCATGCGAAAACGCTGGTTTTCCCTTGTATTGAATCTAACGAAGTGATAAAATAGCGGACCGATCAGGAATGTAAGGGGTAAGGTGGCAAAGAGCAAATGCGGAAAAGTGGTAATATCTCCACTTAGATAGACAGTTTGTTCCAATAGATAAAATGAAAACAAACCTAGTAACAGAGAAAACAGGATATTAGCCTGATTTCTAGACCGAAAAAGAATAATAGTCAACAGAAAAAAGCCTTGAAATGCTCCAAACAAGTAAAATAGCTCAACGAACGAATGGTCTTTCATTAGCTTGTTTCAGTATTCTATAAAAATTAGAAGTCAAACTACATCAACATATGATGCAATAGGTTTTGCTCGGTACAACGATTAGACATGAAAAGGGTTTTCTGAATGACAAGTCTAAAAGGATAATAGTGAATCTATTGAATTCTTAAACATCGATAGTTCATCCGATTTGTGTCCAAAGTTCACAGCTGCGATATTCAATATCGTTTTATCATGTCTCAAGGTGGAAACCATGACTCGATCGAGCATAGAGAAGAATTGTTTGATCAATTGATTCAGTGGTTTGGAATATACTTGTTGGCAAGATTCCAGACTACAGAATGGCAAGATTCGTCATACAAGCCTTTCTCATTTCTATCTACATTTGAAATATGGACGATCGTATCAGCAAAGTCATTAATTACGTTGAGAGTAACTTATCTAAAAGGCTAACGCTTAAAGATCTGTCTGCAATCGCATGTATGTCAGCTAGGTACTTTCATCGTGCTTTTAAAAAAGAAACCGGTAAAACACCTTTCAGATTTATCGAAGAGATCAAAATGGATCAGGCGCTGCGATCGATTCTGCTCGGCTCCAAAAAGGTGCATGAACTGACCTTTGAATTAGGATACAGAGATTACGAGACCTTTAGCCGTTCGTTCAAAAAGCATCACCTGATTGCGCCGGATGATCTGAAGGTAATTGCTCAAAAAATACAAGGTCGGGAACAGATCGGTCCTGAAAATCTGATCATTAAAACAATCGAGGTAGAGGACCTGGATGAAATAAAAACGGCACTCGATCATGTCTCCAATAAATTGGACCTTTTGCTCACATTAAAGGAACTTTCAGAAGAGGAGATTAAGCAAGCCAAACTCATTTCAGTAGTTCCTAAAGAGAGTAGCGGAGATAAAGATAATCTGGTCAAAAACAAATTTGTCATCAAAGAAGATAAAGGACTTTGGCAACAACTTTTAAAACACGTGAATGATGGAGACAACTAGTATATCCGTCGCTGCAGCGATAGTCGTAGGCATACTATTTCCCGGGTACGCCTTAATTTATGGAGGAAAAACACATCAATTGCTTTCAATGCATCCTGATAAAAAAGCACATGTCATGCAAGTCACGGCTATTCAGTTGATTGTGTTGGCAGCGATAGCTCTGAGCCCAATATTTTTTGGACAGGATACATTAAATAGTGTTGGATTAGATTTCATCACAAAGCCATTTTGGATACATGGCCTTTTTATTATATCGTTCTTTGGATTATGGCTATTTCACCAGATTAAAGTGACTCCGGAGAGCGCGCGAAAGTTCAAGAGCGAAAATGAACCCATCTCATTTCTGTTTCCAGACACTCACAGAGAATATCAGTATACCATTTTAGTCTCTTTTGTCGCGGGGGTTTGTGAAGAGATTATATACAGGGGGTTTCTACTTTCATTTATGCTTAGCTATATCTCATTGATTCCCGCCATCCTTTTAGCCAATCTTCCATTTGCTTTGGCGCATCTTAGTTCTACCGGACTGAAAAACTCGATGCAGGCCTTCATACTGGCCATGATATTTACAGCGGCCTTTCTGCTAACCGAGTCACTTTGGCTATCCATCTTACTGCATATACTGGTCGATCTTTATGCCACTATTCTTTCTTACAAATCCAATAGTATGATGGATAGTAAAGAGACAGAATAATGTGGTTATATGATGTTTAATCAGGATTTAACGTACGCCATAAGTGTGAACTTCTTCTTGTAGGTGTTGATACCTGAAACAAATGGAATTTATAATAAACTTGCATTATTTTAATAATTATTTTAATAATGTCACTAATAACATCTTGGTATTACAAAAAGCAAATCATACCCTTGCATGATGAATTACAAATTCGTACATTAATTATGGCAGCACGATGAGAGACCTAAGCTCATGAGAAATGCCGTATACAATATTGAATGATCATAAATTCAGAAGAATATGTGATCAAGAAAGATTCAAGAGCATCCATCAGGATCAATTCAGTTTATTGACCAAACGGGAGACAGAGATTATCAATCTTGTGGTTCTGGGATTTAGCAATCCGCAAATAGCCGATCAGCTTTTTATTAGCAGACACACCGTAGAGCAACATAGAAAAAATATCAACAGAAAACTGAAGGTTCATTCAATTCCACAGTTGTTTCAATATGCATTGGCGTTCGATCTGGTATAGGCCAAATGTGCAATTTAACTCATGCTAAGGGGTTTTTTCGACGCATCACTTTCATATGATTTTGGTATGAAAATACCCAAGGTTGGGTATTGAAATTTTTTGGTTAAGTAAATACTTTAGGATTAACCAATTTAGCTAGCAACCATGATAGCAATATTCAGAGGAGGCCTTTTATTGCTCCTTGTAATCAACACTCTTCCCTTACTAATAGCCCAAGAGGCTTCTCAGATGCAACAGTTTTTTGCCATGAACCCAATGATAGAGCGAGATCCGCTTTTTCAGTCGGTTCAAAATAGCATTCAAAATCGGATATCTCGGACGGGTCCTGGGCTTAACGAAGAGGCGTCCATTAGACTACTCAATAAACTTAGGAAGTCAATTAAAAGTATTAGGGCTATTGTGAGTCACAAACCAGGCCAGGCGAGTGGTAAAAATAAATTCGAGTTTAGAGCATATTTTGGTGAGGATACTATTCCGGTTTTGAGTCGAGATTTTCCACTGGATGCTTCCATAGACGCCCAGGGACTTGTAGATTCAATAGCCGACTACAATGAAGTACTGATCAGGGATTTTTTATCAAAGAATTTAAAAAGGCCTACCAATACGTCGTCACCCGAGGAACAACTTATCTTCTTGGCACTAGGAAGAATGGTAGAAGGCTTCACTGAAGAACCTTATGAGCCAAATATGAGTTATGACGCCTTGATTAGTAAGTTAATTCAGGCATACAAGAATGAACTGGAGAAGTATATCGAGATTGTAAAGAGAGAAAGTCAATTCATTGGAAACCTCAGCGCTGATTTGCAAAAAGTCTTGATCGATCGTCTCAACTCCGAACTACAGGTATTTCTCAGTTCTAAAAAGGATCAGTTGACTCAATATTTGAACATAGTAGAAGGTGAATTGGAGGGTTTTAAGGAAAAAGTGAATAATAAACTTATTGCCGCCAATACTGGAATTTCCGTTTCAGGAGCCGAAGGAAATTTAGGAGGTGGGTTATATGCCTCATTAAAAACAAACAGAAGTAGTAAGGGAAGACAATTGGAAATTGGCGTGTATATCAATGGGGCAGGAGAAATGTTTAAGTCCAACCCTGACAGTGTGAAGGTTTCTAAGGACATGTCTAACCCTGCATTGGGAGATACCACGGTAGTCCAGGATGAAAATGTAGAGCAGCCATTCCTATTGGGAGTAGCTTTTAAATACCAGATCAATCCACGTTTCCAGACTAATTTTTTGTTTACTCATCATGTGCTCAGAGGAGATAATATTGATACCAGATCGTCGTATGAAATCGGAGGTGGTGTGCTTTATAATACTCAGGGCAATCTTATCCTTGGACTGGCGGGATTTTATCAATTTCTGGATAAAAGTATTATGGCTGGCGAAGTAGATACTGGGACGGAAGCCAGATCAATGTGGTCCGTAGGCGTCTCATTTCAGAATAGTGTACCAGGCTCACCTATGATTATCATAGGTATAGCCAAGAAGGATAGTGAGGGAGACCCGTCACCCACGATTCAAGTCAGCTATCCATTGAAATTCAATTAAAATGGTGAAATCTCGATTGCGATTTATTTTGCTTTCAGTTCTTGTATTGTTGTGCTCTTTATCCATCGCACAGAAAAAGAAAGTAAATGTGTTAAGTTACTATGCAGTAAATAACTCTATCGACGGCCAACCTAAAATAGACCAGATCAATGTTTTAAGGTTTTACCCTGTGTTTGCGTTTAGAGGCCTTACCCTTGAAGTTATTATCACGCTGTACTATGCTGGAAATGTTTATCGAAGAGAGGCATTGCCTTTTATGAATGGCCTTTATTGGGAGACAAAATTACCAAATTTCGAACTGGGGGAGTCGATCCAGCGCTATGAGGTAGAGACGAAAATAACCCTTGACAGGTTGACAGAGTTTGCAGATAGTTTATCACGCATTCAGACAAGTTATATGCTTCTTCAAAGAAAAATACAAACTGTAGAGAAGAAATTTAAACCAGATAGTCTCAATTACCGATTGGATAAACTACAAAATGGAGTAGACGAGCTAGAAAGAAAAAAAACCTTGCTAGTTGACAGCTTGAAATACTATTTTCTATCTCCTGTTCTTGCCGAAAAGAAATATCTCGGAATTTTGAAAAATGTTGACGCACACTTTAGTCTGTCTCTTGATTCAGTTTCTCGTTCGCTGAATTACAAAAAGCAAACAGATACTCTATACAATTTACTTGGGAAATTTTCAGAGAATTATGCTGAAACCAATAAAACAATAAAATATACTGCTGTAGACGCAGGTCTTACCGAAATTCATAATAGACTGATAGACTCGCTCAAAGTTTTTAGGGAAGCTGATTCTACTATCATTGTCAATGAACTTGAAGAGTTAAAAGCTTCCCAATATAATATTGACGAAAAGGAGGTAGATAAAATTTATCAAAGAACACTCGACAAACTAGCATCTAGGCTGACCAATAATTACGATTCTGTCAAAGGAAGGTATGATGTCTTGAGACCGGGGCCATTCAGGGATGTTCTTTTTAAAAAAAATGAGCTCTTGAATTTAAACATTGCTCCTAACACCGTTCCATTTGATAGCATCGATTCGGTGCTGCGGGGTATCTATGACAGTTGGAGTGAGGACTTTACTAAAAAGAAGAGCTCAGACGCTAATGTCATTTATTCATATTTCAAGACGTTGCAAGACTCAATCAAACACAATAATTATTTAAAGTTCGATAGTCTTAAGAATAAGATTGAAGAATCTCTTTCTAATTTCAATTGTGTCTATGTAAGCAGAAGTGACACTATCGCACATTTGATAAAGGAACTGGAGGGTTTCAAAAAATTGGATATTGACTTGGATAAAACGCTGGTAGCTTTAGTAGCAGGTAAAACTGCAATTGAGGATACTGTTAAGGAAAGACTAATTGTTGAACTGACAGATAAAAAATTTACTGGCATAGGCGTTCAAAAATCTGACATTATTTTAGATCAAGAAAAACTTGCCTGGGCCAAAATCCTCTATAGAAACTACAAGCTCAAAAACCGAGAATTGCCGGCCCTTGATCCGGCTGAGGAATTGGGTGTCTTCCGTCTAAGATATATTCCGTTTCCTGTGATAGGGAATGAACTGGCAGGCCCCTCCAGGCAAGGGTATCCAATACTATTTGAGGCAGGGCTTACCTTCGGAAACCGTACCGTTGTTAGCAATGAACTTTTTGACCCTGCTTTTTCGATTAAAAAGCTCGGAATTGCGATAGTGCTTTCTCCTCGGTTGTTTGCGAATGATGCTGAGGTGTTGGGCATGGCCTTAACCTATGATTTCAATACGTACGCAAGTCTGGGAGTAGGAGCAAACTTTGGTACATTAGCGGGAGATGAGCCCGATCCTTATTTTAGTTTAGGAATAAATCAGAAAATTTTTCAGGCTTTTCTGAAAGGAATGAAAAACGTTTTTAGTCAATCTGAATAGTCATGCGAATTATGTATCTTCTTCCAGTCTTAGCCATTATTTGTATAGGATGTTCAGGTCTTTCCCATCTGAATCAGTTTACAACATTTCAGGAAAACCATTGCTTGAACGGTAAGTTAGATAAGTCTCCTTGTGTCTGGGTGGTTAGAGGTACTTCGATGACCTCTACTGCGAATTATGCCAATATCTACGGAAGTGAAGGTAATACGATTTCCTCTCGCTCAGCTCTTGACTCAATTGCTAAAGGCAATCACACTTCTTTATCCTACCAATCTTATGGATTTATTTCTAGCAGAATAGGCGAAAAATTCGTGAATAAGAAAGAACGTACTTATATAACAAGAAGATTCAAGAAGGCCAAAAGGGGACTGCTTGAAACGCAGTTGATCAGGACTTCACCGGCCGCTCTGGATCCTAAACGATTCAAAATTAAAGTTTCAAAAGACCAGTCGATTCCGAAAAATAAATTACTTAAATGGAATAATAGAAGAAAAGCAAAACGGGTGGATTTCTCTTTGCAAAACATCCGCAAAATGTCTAACGGGTTGTGGCTGAACCATGGTCTGCTAAAGGTCAGGGGTTACAAAAAGGAACCGGTTATTTACGTGCAATTTGAGGATAATCACCAAAACAAAACTTTGGTATTCAAAATAGGAAAGTAAACATTGCCAATGCAACAGGTGTTTGCCGACGCTCTTATCTGATGCTGTAGTTCTCCAATTTAAGTCCTATTTTTTGGTACCCTTCCTTTTATTTCATAACTTATGTCAGCAGCGCTTTGAGATAGGCCTTAACCCTTAACCCTCAAGCCATGAAAGCGCCCGTCCTAACAATTATCACCTATTTTCTTATCGTTTTTCGCTGTTTTGCTCAGGCTGACACCGGAAGTATGAAAACCCACTTTATTGATGTTGGTCAGGGAAGCGCAACACTCCTTGAATTTAGTTGTGGCGTCGTATTGATCGATGCTGGTGGAGAAAACAATTCAGTCGTAGATTCGGAAGAGCGTCTTAAAGATTATCTCCAGAACTTTTTTTCGGAACGCAATGATCTGAATAATACTATCGATCTATTCGTTTTGACACATGCTCACCTCGACCATACCCTGGGCGCCAAATATGTTTTTGATAGCTATACGGTCAATAATGTGATTACAAATGGAAAGACATATGGATCAGGTATGAAAAATCAAAATGCCATTCAAGATGCCATTAAAGATCTGGCTTCCAATGCCAATACGTCTGACGACATCGGATATCACGAGGCCATTGCCGACAATATTGGAGCATCGGGAATCACAAATGATATCATCGACCCACTAGACTGCAGTAATGGAGATCCGCAAATAAAGCTCTTTTGGGGGACTATGATCAACCAACAAGATCTAAGTAACTCGGCATATACCAATGGAAACAATCATTCGGTAGTGATGAAAGTGTCCTACGGCCAATCAGCTATTCTGATCACTGGAGATTTGGAAGAAGATGCATTAGACCTGCTGGTCGATAAGCATGCTGTAAGTATCGATGCTGATCTCTATGTGGCTGGCCATCACGCTTCCAAAAACGGTACGACGAAGCGCCTTTTAGAGGCCGTGACTCCAAAAATTGCAGTCATGTCTTTCGGTGATTTAAGAGTAACCAAAGAATGGACCGCCTGGGCTTACGGACATCCCAATGCGGACATTGTAGAAATGCTGCGAAATAGCGTATCAGATACCAGGGCAGAGAAGGAGGTATGGGTAGGCGACGGAGCAAAAAACTTTTATCCCATTGAAGTGGACAAGGCCATATATGGAACCGGGTGGGATGGTGGCATTGTATTCGATGCCTCGTTCGACGGTACATGGAGCGCTCCCATTCTGACAGAAACTAAGTTCCGAACCAGAAAGATACTTATCAGTGTGAACACAGCCTCTCAATACGAATTAGAAAAACTTCCAGGCATCGGACCAACTAAAGCACTGGCTATCATTGAATACCGAAGAGCAAATGGATCATTTTCGACATTAAATGATCTGGACAATGTTCCGGGCATAGGCCAAAGTAGCCTTAATCAGATTAAAGATTTGATTAGGTTTTAATCATAAGTATAGCCTGATTTCTGATGATTCACCGTGGCACAGTAGGCAACTGGATGGCTCCAAATTAGGGATATGTTTTTTTGATTATTTTCGTATGATTTTATCCATTTGGAGTTTCATCACATATCTATGCGCACCATTCTAAATTTTGCTTTCTGCCTGCTATTTTGTTGTCTGAGTGCTATTGCTTATAGCCAAGGTAGGGATCAAAAACCCAAGAGTTCGGCCTATTATATCAATACTCTCAAAAATTCGAAAGACTCTCTATATGCCAGGATATTATTGGAATTCGACAACTACTTCAAGCAACACCCAAATGATGTAGATGCAAGGATAGAAAAGTGTATCGTCATCAATCAGGCCTACTACGACGAATACGACGGATACAGTTCGAACTATGAGGAATTTGAAATCTGTTTGAATGATCTTATTCAAGATTTTCCTGAAAACGAGAAGGTGCTCCTTTATAAACTCGAGCAATTATATGGTGATTCTGTGATTACTTTTTGTCAGAAGATTATAGACAAAAATCAACTAAAACCTGGTCAATGGGCTGATTACCAACTGGCCAAGGTTTACGAAAAACTAGCACATCAGTATAGCTATGAAGAGGGAGAGATATTGAAGGTGATCACTCATGCAGAAAAGGCCGAAGAACTCAATGATTCCCTGGATTTGAGCTTGCTACTGGCCCAACAGTTTATGGCGAAGAATAGATATGATCTGGCCAAACAGCAGTTGTTTAGAAGTCTCGATTCTCTCGACGAAACCTGGGAGTCAACGACTAAAGGAAATCTGTTACTCAAACTAGGTGAGCCTGATAAGGCACTTCAAGCCTATGATTTCGTAAAAGATGATACCACTGCCTGGATTGATAATGGCATGGTGGCCAGAGCTTTAATAGAAAACGGAAAACCTCAGGAGGCTCGGGAATTTTTTTTAAAGGACCTGGAAGTGTCCTATGGGTCGTCAGCAACTCTGCATGAATTGTTTGCTTATGATTATAAACATAGCCCAGCTGATACAGCTCTGGCTACCTATAATCGGTTGAATACCTCCAACTTTCTAAATGATGCTCTTGGCAAATATCGCCTGATGATGATTTTTAAGTCTCCGTTGAGCGGTTGGGAAATCACAGATGCTTTAAAACTTCTGATCTTGGTCATTATTGTAGTTGTGTTGCTCGTATTGCCATATCTCTGGGTTTTACCATTACATTATCTGTCAGATCATTTCAAATGGAAAGAGTTGAATTCTTCCTTAAATGCATCCCGCTGGGGACTTCGTGATTTTTGGATCATTTGCTCGGCCGCCTTGTTATTGGAATTTTTAACGAGTCTCGTGTTCAACTATGAAGGATTGATCTCATACTTTTTGAATGACTTATACATCGATGAAGTAGTCCGTATAAGTTTGGATACTGCCAATACAGGCCTGTTTTATTTTATTGGGATGCTTGTCCTTGTCCTGATGTTTATCAGGAAGAATGATTATCGCTATTTGTTGGCGGAAAAATGGTCCATGCAAAAGGGAATATTGACAGGGGTGGGATTGGCGTTTCTTCTAAGAGTTGTATATTTTTCGATGGTCAAAGTAGGACTACTTCCTAACGTCAGCACCTCAGTTATAACTTCGATTCAGGACTATTTCACCTCGATCAGCACTTATTATCATTCGTATTTGAGTTTCCTGCTCATTGTGGTGCTTATTCCTTTTTATGAGGAGTATTTGTTCAGAGGAATTGCCCTCAATGCCATGGAGAAGCGTATTAAGTTTATTGCAGCCAATATGATTCAGTCTACGGTCTTTGCACTACTTCATGACAACCTGAACCTCTTCATATTCTATTTCACTTTCGGAATGATTGCCGGTCTATTGATAAGAAGGTCCAACAGCATAGCACCAAGTATTGCTTTTCATATGACTAACAATCTATTTGCGTTTATAGCCATGTCGCGACTGGGTTGATAAAATCTTCTCAACGCATGCTATGCAAGCCAGTTCATGCTTTACCTATTGTTGGTAAATGAGTTTTCCTCGCAAATACGTTTCTAGAACCCGGGTTTTACTGATTCGATTAGGTTGAATGTCGATGATGTTTTGGTCCAAAACGATAAAATCTGCTTCCTTTCCCACTTCTAAAGAACCTACCTGATCTTCCTGTCTCATCACATAGGCGCCATTGATCGTATAGGCTTTGATGGCATCGGAAAGAGCTAATTCCTGTGGGGTCCTGGTGACTGCATTTTGCATACCTACAAAAGGGTTCAGCGTACTGACGTCCCAATCACTGCTGAGCGTAATTCTAGCTTTGGCGTTTTTTATACTTTTTATAGGAATGAAATTGTCATTGAGAGATGGGTTCACCAATGCATCACTTGCATGCCAGGAGTCCGGATTGGTATAGTCTCCAGCCACCTGGGCATCTGCTGTGACGTTGAGCTGGCTAAATCGATCATAATCAGTAGGGGATACATACTCTACGTGAGTCAGTCTATGCCTTCCACTGCCAGTACCAACTTGCTCGATCGCATTTAATGCTTCAGTCACCCCGCGATCACCAATGGTATGCATATGAAAATCAAATCCAATAGGCTCCAATGCTGAAATATACTGAGCGATGCGGTCCTGGCTGATATAATTCAACCCATTGTTAGTCGGGTGGTTGAATATATCAACCAAATAATTATCATGCATGGCGGCCGTGGTATTAGTGGTAATGCCGTCAGAATACAATTTTATTTGATTTATTTTCAGTAGCGAATTGGGATCGTTAGAGAATAAGGATTGGAGCGTACTTATTTGTGAAGCGTCCTCTTCCTCCGGATAAACCCACAGTCCCAGATTGACCCGTGCGGTCAATTGATTATTTTCTTCCACTCGTTTCCAGGTTAAATGCTGATTCCTTTTCCAGAAAGTCCGAGCGTCGCAGGTAGAAGTGATTCCGTTGCTGGCCAGTTCGGGAAGTCCATATTCTAGTAGTCCAAAGTAGTCATTGTCCTCGCGGTTTTCAAAAGTGGCAAATGCCAACTCCAGCAACAGATCTCCGGCATTGTCCATCAGCAACCCATTGGGCTGCCCATTCTCATCTTTCATGATGACACCTCCAGCTGGATCAGGTGAATCGGCATCGATTCCCGCAAGGGCCAAAGCTTTGGAATTGGCCCAGACAGTATGTCCCGAGAGTGCCAGAATCGCGATGGCCTTCGTCGTTGAGATGTCGTTAAGGATAGCCAGGGGAGACCTGACACCTTCACTATAAAAGATATAAGTTTCGAAACCTGCACCGACCACCCATTCAGAATTTGAGTTTTGACGTACGGCATTTCGTATCTCTGATGCATAGTTTTCTGGATTCGTTTCAACGGCCTCCAGAGTAAAGTGCACGTTGCGTGTGCCGGCCTCCAACGGATGCGTATGCACATCGTGAATGCCTGGCATCACCATTCTGTTTTCTAAATCAATGGTGGTTGCACTTGATGTCGCTTCCTGCTGAATTTCTTCATTGGTGCCGATAGCTACGATTACACCTTTTTTGACCAGCATGGCCTCGGCCCAGAGTTGGTTGTCATTTACGGTGTATATTTTTCCGTTCACATAAGCCTCTTCTACACTTGGACCCGGCTGAATTGCATCATCTTTGCAAGACGAAAGGATCATTAAAATGGAAAGTGTTATTAATTTCATTTGATTCATTTTTCTGGAATTTACTTGATCAGTCCTTTGCAAAACCGTCTATTCGAGGACAAACTCAGGCACAAGATGTTGTGAATGAGAATGACCAAAAAATAAAATCAACCAAGTGATAACGAGTAGGAACGAAAGCATGATTTTTGGGATTATGGATAAAATCAGGGATCTTATGCCTAAAAGATGGCATTTCGTTACACAACTTTACTTATCTCGTAGAACCATCCTACTTTTGATTCATGCAAAGCGTAAAGCCCTACCATCATCTGCTGCTCTGGATATTTATATTCTTCTTCGTTCTCGACTACTTTCTGTTCGTCAGTGATACCGCCACAGCCGTGGGCTATACTTTTTTTGAAGTCCTAATATACGCCTGTATTTTTTATGTGAATTTGCACTTTCTGATTCCCCGTTTTTTGAAGGGGGAAGGTAAAGCAATCTACTTTTTCGGATTGCTGTTCTTCCTGATACTTATCTATATCCTTTATGATTTCATTTTGACTGGTTTGAGTCCAATGGATGAAAATCTCCAACAGGACCTGATCTCCTTTACACTCAACTATACGCTCTTTGTCCTGATTTCTTTTTTGTATTGGTACGTAATCTTGTTTCAACAAGAACGTCAGCGTAGCCTGGCATTAAAAAATGAAAAATTACAGGCAGAATTACTATTGCTCAAATCTCAGGTGAGTCCACACTTTTTATTCAATTCGCTCAACAATATTTACTCTTTGAGTGTCATCAAACACGACGATGCGCCCGTGATGATTGAAAAACTATCCGACCTCTTGCGCTATGTCATTTATGAAGGGACGCAAGCGCTGGTCCCTTTGGAGCGCGAAGTGGAATTGCTGAAGAACTACACAGACTTACAGCAGCTCAAAAAACTCAAAGGAGGGCATAATATTCAGGTGGTCACCAAAGGGGTAGCAGGCACACAACGTATTGTGCCACTTCTCCTGATCAACATCGTAGAGAATTGCTTTAAGCATGGTGATATGGCTTACAATGCGCACGCGGTATTGGTTGTGCACCTAGAAGTTAAAGAAGGTCAACTACATTTCCGTACCGAAAATTCTTATACACCTTCCAATAAGAAGAATGGCATTGGTTTGGAGAATGTACGACAACAACTCCTGTACTATTATCCGGAGAAGCATCAATTCGAAATTAATACCGCTGACCATATGTTTAAGATTAACCTGCAAATAGACCTCAATTTATGAAATCCTATACCTGCATTATTGTTGACGACGAGACCCTTGCCCAGGATTTGGTAGAGACTCATCTCCAAAAAATCCCAAATCTTGAAATCGTCGCCAAATGCCACACGGCCATGGAAGCCATGGCAGTATTAAACGAGCGTACTATAGACCTCATGTTTTTAGATATCGAAATGCCTGATCTGACTGGTATTGAGCTCTTAAAAGCTTTGGACAAGCCTCCATACACCATATTCACCACGGCCTATTCTGAGCATGCCCTTGAAGGGTATGAACTCAATGTGGTTGACTATTTACTCAAGCCTGTTCGTTTCGACCGACTTTTTAAGGCTGTCTCTAAAGTACTGGCCCTTCTGAAAGCAAAGGACTCCGGAACTGACCGTGTTCAGACTAATGAAACCAAAGACGACTATATTTTTGTCAAGTCCGAATACAAGGCGGTTAAGGTTCCTTTTGAAGATATTTTATACATCGAAAGCATGCAGAAGTATGTGAAGTTCCACCTGACGAACAAGACGGTAATCTCACTGATGAGCATCAGTGCCTTGAAGGAAATTCTGCCTCAAAATCGATTCTTCAGATGTCAGAAATCGTTCATCATTCACTTGGACAAAATAGAAAGTATAGAAGGCAATCAACTGGTATTGTCTTCCAAAGTAAAAATTCCCGTGAGCAAAAATCTAAAATCTGAACTACTAACGCTGGTAGACAAAAATGGCCTAATCTGAGTTTGGGTAGCAGAGATAGTCCTACGACCCAAAAGTGCTTCTGATTTTATTTTCGTGTAGTAGAAATATTAGAGGGAGGGTACCGTCAGGAAATTTCTGAAAGCATACCATTTTTCACTCGTTATTTTTTAAATTGAGGAGCAGCCTTTTGAGATACGTTTTCACAAATATCAAATGAGACCTTTGCTGCCTTACCTATTTCACTTCTTCAGACATACTTATCGCAGCACGTCTCCTGTAGCCATGGGTGTCAATCCGGGCTTACTACTTGCACAACTATTAATCTCTTAACCCTAAAAAATCATCTTATGCAAATAGCTACAATAGAAAGTCAGTTCGGTGGCGGATCTCAAAACCCTGATAAGATCATCATTCATGCCATGGGCGAATATATTGACAATGGACAAAAAGATTATCACGCCAAAGAATGGCTTGATGTACTCGGTCTTTCAGCACACTATCTCGTATGCCCTTCCGGAGTCATTATCCAAACAAGGAACATCGATCAGAAGGCCTGGCATGCCAAAGGTCATAACACCAACACGGTAGGTATCGAATTTTTGGTCTCAGGGCTTCATACCTATGGCACTTTTCTGGAAGCGATCAAGAGAAAATACCTGACCAAGCAGCAGTATGACGCGGGTGTGGCACTTTGTCTACAGCTGAAAGGCAAGGGTCTCTCCAAAATGGACCGGCACGAAACACTGGACCCTGGAAGGAAGTTCGATCCTGGTAAAGGCTTCCCCTGGGAGACTTTTAAAAATGATGTGGGATTGTAAGGATAATTGGTCAAAGAATTATAGAAGCTATATATTTAGATTGATCTAACAAATCGAAAAGCTAGGATCATGTTATGATTATTGTGGAGTTTATTGGAGAATTGATTGCAAGAATCTTTGTGGAGATAGTATTCGAAGGGATAATTATGGGATTGTTCAAGTTAATTGGTCGAAGTTATCGTTATCTGACAGGAACAATTTTTGGTAAAAAGTAAAATTATTAATCTCAAAAAAGCCAAACGTATCATGTCAACATCATATTCTTATCCCTCACCAATAAGCGATATTTTTAACCATGGCTAACATTTTCATCACAGGATCAGCAGATGGGCTAGGGGAGCTAGCTGCACGGCAATTGGTACAGCAAGGTCACCAAGTGGTACTGCATGCCAGAAATGAAAAAAGAGGACAGGAGGCATTGCAAAAGTTGCATGGTGCAGCAACTGTTTTAATTGGCGACCTGTCTAGCCTGGAGGAGACCAAACAATTGGCTGCGGATGCAAATGCTTTTGGCGATTTCGATGCCGTGATTCACAATGCCGGCGTCTACCAGGCCTCCAGTGAAATGATCATCAAAGTCAATACGCTCGCACCTTACATCCTGACTTGTCTTATCCAACGACCTAAGAGACTCATCTATTTGAGCTCCGGGATGCACGAAGGAGGGCAGCCCCGACTGAAGCAATTGGCGGGAGGTACGAATGGCATCAACTATTCCGACTCCAAACTTCATGATTTATTGTTGACCAAGGCTGTCGCACGGCTGTGGTCAGACGTATATGTCAATGCTGTAGATCCTGGTTGGGTGCCTACCAAAATGGGTGGCTCCGATGCTACAGGCAACTTGGAGAAAGGATACGAAACGCAGTCCTGGCTGGCGGTCAGTGATGAACCGGAGGCATTGGTGAGTGGTGGTTACTTTTATCATCAGCAGCAAAGACCTTATCATGCTAAGGCAGATGATGTAAGTATTCAGGATGAGTTTATGCTAGTTTGCGAGCAGCTCACTGGGGTGAAGTTTCCGAAATAAGATAAGCTCTAAGGCCCAATATTTCATTAAAATCGAATCAAATCAGTTGGTATGTTGCTTCCTGAAAGCTGTAGGAGTTAAACCGGTTTCCTTTCTAAATAGCGTATTAAAGGTGGTCTTGGAATTGAATCCGGCTTCAAAGGCAATGCCAACCAAGGTAATATGAGTTTTCGATTTATCCAGTAGTAAGGTCTTTACCTTTTCTAATCGGAATTCATTGACAAACTCATAAAAGTTCTTCTTCAAATACTTGTTGATTACCTCAGTAAGATGATGCCTGGAGATACCCAGTGATTTCGCCAGGTCCTCAATAGTAAGATTACAATCCAAATAGGGCTTCTCTTCCTCCATGAATGTAAGTAGCCTGTCCACATGTTGTTTCGCCTTGTCTTCCTTGAGACCGGAGGATTGATAGCTTTGTTTGAGTGGCATCGATAGCTCGGACGTTCGGAGTTCCTTAAAGATTTCTGGTTGCGTAAGTGCCTTGTAACTAATAACATAGATTAAAACTGGAAAGCCCAACTTCATGATATAGGATGACAATTTCAGGTCCCATTGTAAGTAATCTAAGCTTGTATCTATCAGGTGAATAAATAGAAATGCACTGAACAGCAGCAACAAATTCCTCAACCAATTGAGATTGGCCGACTCCATATTGGAGAATAGATTAAGAGCCAAGCCATCAAACACCCAGATCTTCTTGAAACTGATCAGGAGGTATCCTATGGTACTCAGAATCAATATATACTCGAGAATGTAAAGCTGGTCAAATGCATCTTCAGGATGGAGCTCATCAGCATGGTCCAGGGTATAGAGGACACTGTTGGGAAATAACATTTCTATGCCGATAACCACAGGGATGGCTGCAAAGTGTTTGATAATGGATGTGTCAATCTGCTGCTTCTCTCCAATCAAGTATTTCGTATACAAATAAAGCAAGGGTCCACTTATATAGATCAGCAAGAAGGTGGCATAGCGTATGGATTCGACAGAGATATACAGGCCCTGATCCTTGAATTGAAAAATAAAAAGTACAAAAGAAGTGATTAGCGTATAACTGGCAATAAATAAGTTAGGGACATGGTTTTTTCGTTTGTAGTAAAGAAAAAATGATAGAAGTAAGCCTTGAGCAGCAGCTAGATTCAGGACCAGGACAATAAAATCCATTCTCAGTAAAGTTTAGCTTTTGTTATAAAGAAATGCCACAAACATAGATTAACTCTTCGCACTATTATGTGCAGTGATCCAATTGAATGCCCCGGCAAGACTAAAAAAAAAGTGAACGTTATACAATCCAACTAGATTCAAAAATCTGATGTAACTCTTCTTGTGAGACCAATCGGGTAGTAGCACAATGGTTGATTTAATAAACTTGAACCTTTGATCGATTCCTGATCTTATGCTGAGCTGAAGACCATCCAACTGAATCGGTCGATTGAAGTCGAGTAGGATATATCGAATCGTTTGATTCATGGCATATAGATGCACTTGTTCCCGGATATGCTCGATCAGACCGACATCTACCGAGCCATAACATTTGACTTTAATAGTCCACAATTTTTTAAGGTGCAGCACCTCATATCCAATACCTCGCGTCACGACATATTCATCCAAATCATTTGTAGGGAGATCCAATAGGTTGTGGAAATATTTTTTAAAATTCATATACTAGTCATCAAATAAAAAGATCGAGAGTGAGGAAAAGAGACCGTCGGCCATGAGCCAGCGGTCATTTTTTTTACGTTGAACGCTAAAAGTATCTCACTCAATGTTGGTAGATCTGGTAGTAATCTGTGTGGCCAGGAAATAGCCCAAACCGTAATGATCTGGCGTAGTTTGATTAATGATATTTCCCTTGATAGCCACCGGCGGCGTTTCTCCTACAATGAAGGAAGGCTCGTCAACTGATTTTTCATAGAAGAGCTTGTAATAGTTAAATGCCTTTTTGTCCAGACTTCTCATTTTTACCCTTCCCAAATCACCAGGCAAGAAACTGAATTCATCACCAGGTATATAAGATTCGACCATTTGACCATTAAAAAACTCATCTTTAATAATCAGTTGAAATTGATTGCCATTGGTAGGTGTAAGGAGCAAAGAATCATTTCTATACTGCTCGAAATGATAATAATTCTTTTCCTGAACCGGGTCCTGAAAATCGACAGCTAACTTAATTCCAGCGTCATCGAAAAAAGTCGCCTCCTGATTGATCTGATGAATGTCTTGCAACATGGGTACCGACAAGAGGATGGTTTCAGCTTCGTACCGCTCATCGTTCCAGGTAATCACCAATCTGTAGGCTGCCCCAATAGTTCCGTTCAAGTCCCTGTTTCCATAGATACCGGGAGCCTGTGCGGTCAAAGGATAAATGGTCCCAGTCTCATCATAAATGGATGCACTTACTTCAGAAAGGAAAGGTGGTTCGCTGCTATCGAAATAGGCGGCTGTAGTGGATAGTTTTACGTTTACCACGGTCTCATTGGTTTCGACATTCAATTCGATTTTACCATCTACCACCAAGCGTGGGATCCCTTGCGGAATATCAAGGTTTATTTCTTCGCTGCATGCGGTCATAAGACTAATGATTAGGCTTAAGCCTATGTTTTGAATGATTTTTTTCATCTGTTTAGAATTTGAAATTGTAAGTGATGTTGGGAAACATGCCGATATAATTCTTTTTGGCCGTTGTCTCATTTTTCCGTGATAGAAAATCGGAGTAATCCTCCCCATTGGCGTACTGAGCAAAGGTGATATCGTATGCATTCTTTCTGTTGTAAATATTGTAGATACTAAAAACCCATTCACCCTTCCATTTCCTATTTGATTTTTTGGGCCTTAAGGTTACTGAAAGATCCAGGCGATGCGTGTTCGGCATTCGGTTTTGATTTCTTTCATCGTATTGTGCCACCAAGAGACCGCCATACTCGTATCGACCTGAAGGGTAGGTGATGGGCATGCCTGTCTGGAAGGTGAAATTACCACTGAGGGATAATCTGGAACTCAATTGATACATACCCACCACGGTTAAGTCATGCGTCTTGTCGAAAAGGCTGGGAAAATAGCTGCCATCATTGATACCGGGATCGAGTGTAGTACTACCCTGAGCTCTACGCTCGCTTCTGGACAAGGTATATGCCAGCCAACCCGTAAGCTTTCCTTTGTTTTTTTTCAAGAGCAACTCCAGACCGTAAGCCCTACCATCACCGGTCAATAGCTCTGTCTCCAAATGGTTATTAAACTTCAAATCGGCACCATCCACATATTCCGGAAGGTTTTGCATTTTTTTGTAAAAAGATTCGACAGAAAATTCATATTGACCATTGTAGGTCACCCCAAAATAGCCGAGTGATATTTGGTCCGCAGTCTGGGGTTCTAAATGTGGCCCTGAAGGTGTCCATATGTCCAAAGCAGTAGGAGAGTTGGTATTTGAGATCAAATGAATGTACTGTCGCATGCGATTATAGCCCACCTTCATCGAATGACGATCGCTCATGCTATACCTGGCTGTGAAGCGTGGTTCAAGTCCGTAGAAACTCTCAATGACGTCGTTGTTGCTGTAATATTTTTCGCCAATGACTGTACCGTTTTCATGAGATAGGTTTTGCTCATCATAGACCACTGGCTGATTGTTGGCGTATTGCAAAATGGTCTCTTTGCCTAACCTGAAATAGGAAGAGAATCGCAACCCATACTTCAGTGAAACCCGATCGGTGAGGTGCTGTTCGAAACTTGCATATACAGCCGGTTCCAAAGCTTTCTTTTTATCCAAATCCTGTGGTGTAACACTCGATCCTGCAGCTGGCCTGATTTCACCGGGTTGGAATTGATAATGGTTGATATTGAGACCAAAATCCAAAGTATGGCCTCCATTGAGAAACCAGGAGAAATCCGACTTCAAATTGAAATTATTGATGTTGGAATCCCAACTGTATTCTGCACCGGATCCTAAGTATTGCAGGCCGTAGTAATAGTTGCTATAGACCATGGTGAAATTAGAAAACAAATTGACTCCGAATAAGTGATTCCAGCGAGCAGTAAATGCCGTATTACCCCATGAATTGTCTGCTACCTGGGCAACCTTGAACTTGTCTCGCCCAAAATACCCTGAGATGAATAACCTGTTTTTTTCATTCAAGATATAGTTCGCCTTGAGGTTGAAATCATAAAAATAGACTGTGGGGGCATCACCAGAAACCAGAGGAAGAAAAACATCCGCATAGGATCGCCTGCCGGAAAATAGTACGGATCCTTTTTCAGGAACAATAGGCCCCTCTATGGTCAG
The DNA here is from genome assembly GCF_039944555.1 of Reichenbachiella sp. Lineage (GTDB taxonomy): Bacteria > Bacteroidota > Bacteroidia > Cytophagales > Cyclobacteriaceae > Reichenbachiella. Next base: position 316,272 of record NZ_JBDUYN010000007.1, read on the forward strand.
ACGACTAGACAGTAATCCAATACCACCGCTGGCGCGCCATTTTTTGGAATTACCTTCTCGTTGACGTACATCCAATACAGAGGATAGACGTCCTCCATACATGGAAGAAATGCCACCTTTGTACAATTTGACATCTTTGATGGCGTCAGGATTAAAAACTGATATAAACCCAAACAAGTGAGAACTGTTGTAGATAGTCGACTCGTCCAGTAGCATTAAGTTTTGGTCCGAAGATCCACCTCTCACATTGAATCCACTGGAAGTTTCTCCGTTACTTGTCACACCGGGTAGAAGCTGCAGGGATTTCAAAACATCTACTTCTCCAAATAAGGTAGGGAGTTGTTTCATGGTTTGCACGGCTAGTTTTTGTGTACCCATCTCCAAATTTTGAACAGCCTCTGTAGGGCTTTCGGCGACCACTTCCACTTCTTCCAGTCTTTCTGCGATCGCCTTCATTTCAATAGTGAGCAATTCATCTGTTTGGAGATTGATGCTCCTTAGGATCGGCTCGAATCCCAAATAATTGACGGTGATGGTATAGTTTCCTTTGGGTAGGGATAAGGAAAAGAAACCATAAACATTCGATATCGTGCCCGTTTCCATTTCCTTAATATAGACTGTGGCACCGATGAGATCTTCCCCATTCACACCGTCTTTTAGATAGCCACTAAGGGTGACTTTCTGTTCTTGCGCCATAGTTCCTAGTGGCAATGACAAAAGCAATACAAGTAGCTTTAGATAATTATTTCGTTTCATGATTATATTAGTTTTAAACATCATGAAGCAAAAATGTACCGTGCAATAGTTGCAGATGTTCGATCCGCACGAGCCGAACAACTTACAGGTGACATCAATTGAAATTGTTCGATTCAATGGCACGGAAAGATCTGATTTTAAGAAACTGATTGAATAAATTGTCTCACAAAACGGACGAATAATTATATTGAATCCTATGTCACGATTGATGTACCAAGTTTATGTAGTAGAATTATCTAAGCGTGTCTTTACTGAAAACGCCAGATTTCGGGCGGCAAACCCTCAATTCAATGGGGTCCTGGAGTGTCTATATGTGGGCATGACCAGCAAGACGCCTAAGGAAAGATTTGAACAGCATAAATCGGGATACAGAAATAAGAAAGGTCACAAACTGTCATCAAGCATTGTCCAAAAGTATGGCACCTACCTTCGTCCCAATCTTTACAATCATATTGCGCCCATGTCATCAAGGTCAGAGGCATTGAAGATGGAGGAGCAGCTATCTTTGGAATTGAGAAGGAAGCGGTATGCAGTATGGTTCAATTAAAAGAGTGTCTCAGAGAAAAAACCAACGATACACAATCATAAGACCATGGGGGACAAGAATAAAAACCTACCAAGGAGACATTGTTTAGCAAACTAAAGGTCCCCAAGCGGAAATCTATTTTTAATTATAAATGCTCAAAAATTCTCGTAGATCATCGTCCGGTTCGATGCTCAATTTTTCCTTTATTTCTGATAGGCTAGACTCTAGTGATGCTAGAGTCAGGTCAATGTTAGTGGCAATATTTTTTATCGGAAATCCAATTTTTGCATAAGCACAAATTCGAAGCTGACTGGGCGTCAAACTCTTAAAATCACTGTTTAAGTTTTCAAAAAAAGTAGGATGTTCCCTTTCAAATTTGACAATAAAGTCTGCCCAGGATTCACTTTGTTCGAATTGCTCTTTTGATGAGTCTGATCTGAATAATTCAGGTAAGACCTCTTGATTGGAGTCCAGCTTGATGGCTGGTTTTTTAGTATTTCTTTTAGCGCTTGCACTTGCATCGAAAGCCAATGCTTTTTCTACTGCCTCATCTATCTGATCAGGCCCTTTGAGCGGTTTAGTCAAAAAGCAGGAGGCACCGGCCTGAATAAGTTCTTCTTCACTTTCCCAATGAGAGGACACGATGATGATGATAGGGTCGTGGTCCAGGGCTTCAATGGTGGCAAAAGCATCGATTTCTTTCATTTGGACGTCTAAAAAAAGGATATCTGGTTTTAGATTGTCAATCGCCATAATTCCTTCGATTGGACTCGCATAACATGCTAATAAATCGACGCATTTGGTATGCTGTGCGTAGGCGGTCATTACTTTTAGTAAAACTTTGTCATCGTCAATATAAACCGCCTTGTATTTTTTCTGCATCTTCATCGCGGCGCAAAATACAAATTTGACCTCCCTTTATATAAAACTTTCGATGAATGCTTTTAAAAATTAGACTACTTATGCTCTTAGCATGACCTCATCAAGGCTTCAATCAGAATTAGTCTTGTTTCGAAGACTATCATATTTTCTCTTGGTGCTAGACAGGAGGCATCATTATCACTCCTGCATGGCGGCCAATATGAAGGGTGAGCTGAAAAATTCGGAATTGTTGTAATTCGCAATTCTGATTATCTTCGAACTTTTGAACAACAACTCCAAGGCTTATGTGTTACGATGCAGAAGCCAAACTAACCAGACAGATTAAGGATGCCATTCATGAAGGTGCTTCAGATGATGAGGTCGAACACATGGTTCGTAAGCTCTGGGAGCTGATCATCGAAAAGGAACTGGAAAGGGATCCGGATAGACTAAGACCGAAGGTTGATCCGGATACATTAGATCCAGATAAGTTTAGCGTAGACGAAATGATCGCAGAGCTGCCCGAATACCATCATGTCAACGGGCATACACATCCATCATTTATCATGATGACCGATTTCAAAAAGCCGCGATTTGCTGTAGCAGAGTGGGGGTTTGTACACAAATCTTGCGAGACCATTCATGAGTCTTATACGAGTTTTGATCAACCATGGATGAATAGCCTGAATGCACAGTCAGAAACCATCTTCGACAAGCCTACTTTTGCCGAAGCTGCCCTCAGGCGAAGGTGTGTGGTTACACTCGATGCCTTCTACGAACACCATCATCAAAAGGGAACTACTTTCCCTTTTCGTATTTCACATGTTGAGGGCAAGCCGCTTTATGTGGCGAGTATTTTCAACAAGAACCAACTACTGGATGAGAGCTCTGGTGAACTGGTTAGGAAAAATACGGTTGCTTTTTTGACTTGCAAAGCCAACGACATTATGTCTAAGATTCACAACAATCCGAAAGTACTGGCTCGTACTGGTCCTCGTATGCCGGTGATCTTGAATTATGACCAGATAGAGGCTTATTTGGAACCTTGTCCTAAAGGTCTGGTAGAGCAGGAGCTACTTAAATCTAAAATTCAGGCACTTTGTCAGTCCTATACCGAAGAAATGCTGGAATATCGATCAGTTCGCAATCTGGTTGACAGAAAGGGCAATCCCACTCCTGGCAACGTGCAAGAAATCACAGAGCCGTATGAATGGCCAAATTTGGATTACGAGAAAATATTTTGCTAAGTCCAGAAGCCTTTTTTTAATCTTGGGAATAGCTTGAAAATGTATTCTAATACCACGCCCGATCGTGCTACCATTTCGAACTGGCAACCTTCTTCGTCTTCAAACTGTATTTTGGCCTTGACTTTATTGTATTTAGGTCCGTTGTTTGGTGGATATTTTTTGATTATCGTATACCCTTCGGCATGCATATCTCCGGCTGTTTCTCTACGAACTGATTGCTCGGTCATATGATCCAATTGGTAATATTTTTTCCCGTCTTTTAAATATACCCGTAAGAAGTGGTAAGTAGCCATTATGCTACTTCCGCGCTTCAATTTATAATACCCCGGCTCTAGTGTCATACTAATTATTTTAGTTAAACTAGGTCGGTTAGTTTATAAATACTAATTTATTTAGTAAATTTAGGCCATGGAAAACTACAAAGCAACAGGAACCCTCACAAATAATATTAATCCTCAATTGTTTGATGTTTTTTTACTCGCCTGTGAGCAGTTAATTGAAGTTCAGCAGGTTTGCACCTGGAAGGAAGTATTCGATGCTTTCAGGGTGTCGGATCGCGAATCATTTGATGACCTGATTAAAACACAAAACTCTACCCAAGGCATGACAGAGGCATTTTGCATTGTTGCGGAAATCACACAAGAAGATTTTGTGGCAAGATTGGATGGACTATTGTCGGCTTGATAAATTTATCACAACGTTAGAGATAGTGTATTTAAAAAATGACAAAACATCGAATCTATATAATGAGATTTACCGGTGTCTATGCCTTATGCAACTAAGGCATAAGAAAACAGAGAATAGACCTCTATAAAAACTACAATTTTGTCCAGTACATAAGGTTTCCTAAATTGCTGAAGATTTTCAAACTACAAGATTAGGTGCCCTATGTTTGACGGCTCAGACTACCCGAAACCTCTTGATGAGGAACTTTTTGATTCATGGCTGGAAAAAGGCAGGCAGAGTAAAATCAGTTATAGCTACTTACTGATCATCTGGGATGAATTTGAATCAGCCTACGAGGCGGCCTATACAGAAGACCGTGAAGCGATACGTGCCTATGAATGGTTTGGAGAATCCAGCACGCACGAATCGCTTGTGGCCATTTACGATTTGTATTCTGAGTCCAGGATCAGCTTGATGAACTAACCAAGAGTAGCTCTTTCGGTTGACTGATCATTTCTACTAAAGCTTAGATGCAGGCCTGCAAGCAAGAAGAAGAGCGGCCCTTGACGCACTTCAATTTCATATGTTGATCATTATTTGCTAAATTTAGTGAGCAGCTTTTTGAGATTTGTCAATTTGACTGATCTTGAATCATGAAGAACCTAACTTTTCCAATCTTGTACGACACGACACGAAGTGTCTTCGTTTCATCCGGCCAAGCTGCTGAATCAACCGAATACACTTGCTTGGGCCATTCTTCTTATTCAATTAATCAAGTAGATTTTTAAACCTGACCTATGGCCAAGCTAATTTTCACAGCAGATGATTTTGGAGTAGTACCTGCCATTGACAAAGGAATTGTGGATGCCGCTGAAATGGGGCTGATCAATTCTGTGGCCACATTTACCAATAAAGATGGGTTTGAGAAATCAGTTGAAATTCTGCTGGACAGAAGCCCTAATGTTGAGGTAGGTGCTCACCTAACCATAAGCTCAGGATATGCTTTGACCAGTGCCTCTTTTTTTACCGAAAAGGGTTCTAAGTTCAAACATTATGGCAACATAAAAAGGCCAAAACGAGAAGCAGACCGCGTGCTGGAATTGGTACAATTGGAAAAGGAAATAAGAGCACAAATTGATAAACTAGTTGAGGTTCTTCCGGATAGAAGAGTAAAGCACTTGAGTGTGCATTTTAATTCCCTCTATTTCATCAAAGATTATTTTGACGTACTTGTCAAGGTGGCGAATAGTTATGATCCGGTCATACCGATTAGATCTGTGCATGCAAAACCGGGAATTAAGCATGATTTTTTTGTAGGCCAAATGGCACTCCAAATAGCCTTCAAAAATTTGTTTCGACAGAAGGAAGTAGATCATATCGATGAGTTTGCTGAAGCTATTGGAGACTATGCAAAATCGATGACGAATCCCCCCAAAATGCCTTCTTTATTTCATACAGCACATTATGGCCCTCTTGGCTTGGCAAAACTTAGTGAGCGTAAAGTAGAAAAGTTGGCCAAAAAGAAAAGAAGGAAAGTATTCAAATCCTCTCAAAAATTGCAGGATGACGAGGTGTGCGAATATGTTTTTCACCTGATAGACGACAATTACAATTTGCTTGAAGGCTATCGAGCGTCAGCCAAATCCCTGGACTATCATGGCATCAACGACAAATATTTCGACAGTCGAATGGCTGAGCTCAGAAGTTTAAAAACCTTTAAGCAACACTATGAAGACGAATTTTATCCACTTACCAGTTGGACAAATCTTTAATAATTATGAGTAGAGAATATGCATTCACCCCAAAAAAGGATTCTGATTATCATGAGGAATTGATCGAACAGGCCGAAATTTTTTCAGAGCGCGTAGAGATGCTTTCTGAGGCATCGAGTTGGAAGGATTTTTCTCTCAATAAGGCCAGCAAGGAGTTGATTCGCTCGTTCTGCCATGAAAACATTATGAATATCGTCTGGTACAAGGCCAAAATTGAGAATGAGCAGTTTTACCGAAACCTTTATAATTTCATTACGATCATACTTATTTTTCTTATTCCTTTTGCCATTTGGGGGACTACAGAGTTTGTAAATGCCAGAGAATGGAAAACCGGTGAAAAGATAACTTCTATCGTCACCGTTGTTTTGACTTTCATTTTTGCCATACACAAATGGCTGACCGCATGGATGGAAAAGCGAAACTTTATCAGCAGTTTCAATCATGCCAAAGTTGAACTCTCCAATATACTATTCAGAATCGAAAATGACTTTAGAGGATTTGCTCTGGATGAATCGGGAGAGTTTCTGACACCGCAATTCAAACTTGCGCTTGAGAAAGGCATAGAAGATTCGAAAAAAGTACTTCAGGAAGACACTAAAAACTATTTTGAGAAGCTGGCCAATCCAGCCTTCGATCTTTCTGGGGCATTAATTTCTTCTGCCACATCTGCCAAACAGCTCTTTTCTCAGGTCAAGGCAGAAAGTTTTAAAGTGGAAGAGTGGAGAAAGGAAGCCCAGGACAAGGAACAGCGGGAGGCCATAAAAAAAGAAGAACGAGATACTCGAATTTTTGACCTACGCAAGTTGATACTTATTGAAAATACCAAATATCAGGCACTGCAGGATAAGATTTTGGATTTGTCCGATAAGGAGGCCGACTTGGCTGATAAAAAGGAAAGCGGGCAAAGTCTGACTCAGGAAGAGCAGAAAAAACTCACTCATATACAAGACAGTTTGGTTCAATATGAAACAAATGCTGGTAATCTGATGATAGAATTGGCTGTGAAAGAGGCTGAACTAGAATTGTTGCTGGATTCTAAATAGCTGTCCATGCTGTATTCAAAAAAAGATTTGTTGAACCATAAATGGTAGCCACACTTCGATTGACGTAAAAATCAGAAACAAAAACTAATTTAACCTAGTCATGAAAAAACGAATTAAACTGATCCAAAAAATCCTGAAAAATCAAGGAAACTATAACGGTGCTATTGATGGTATCATTGGGCCTAATACGATAGCAGCTCTTAGTACTATCTCAGCAATTCATCCTTCATGGTCCAGACAACGCAAGATAGTAGCGGCAATTCAGGTCTTTGCCAATAAGAAAAATATCCCATGTAAGCCTATCGATGGATTTTGGGGACCAATCACCCAGGTTGCTTTTGAGGCACTTTATGCACAGGAATTTATGAATCCGCAGCGGCCTTTTTTCCGACCAGAGGAAATCATAGATGTAAATCCAAATAATTGGCCAAAACAATATACACCTAGCTTTAATACCTTTTTTGGTGATCAAGGTGCTGGCTTGGTCAGTGTAAACTTACCTTATCGACACAAACTTTCCTGGAGACTTACCAAGTCGGTAGGTAGAATCAAATGTCATGAAAAAGTAGCAGAAAGTTTGACGAGAGTCCTTGATGAGGTATTGCGAACCTACGGTCAACAAAAGATTTCTGACCTTAGGCTGGACGTCTGGGGTGGTTGTTTCAATATAAGACCTATTCGGGGCGGAAGAAAACCATCTATGCATAGTTGGGGCATAGCTATGGATTATGACCCTAATAGAAATCGATTAAGGTGGAGTTCTGAAAAGGCTGAATTTGCTAAGCCTGAGTATAAAGATTGGTGGTCAATATGGGAGAGTGAAGGATGGGTGAGTTTAGGCCGGTCACGAAATTTCGATTGGATGCATGTGCAGGCAGCAAAAATCTAATTTATTTACTCCTCTAGTCCTTCAATTGATGCTGTGGGAGTCATAAAACCTACATGATTCGTCTTCTTATGTCTCATGACTCAGCGCCTTGCTTTCGATTGATAAGTATCAGACTAGTATAGCAACGCATGATGACAATACTCAATAAGTTGGAAGCCAAGGTTGGCAATTTACCTCTCTGAAACACGTTTTTAACATGTTTGTCCAAAATCTCTATTAGGTATCTCCTAGGTGATTTTACTGATTCATGTTGCTTCTATATCGCATTTATGCGAAAGTAGGCGTACATTTGAGACCAACCTAGGTTAATTACCCATCATGAGTTGATGGTATATTACATTTGAGAAAAAAGGTTCTGTTGGCAAAATTGAGAATAATTGAGACATTAGATAAACTCTATTCACTTGGCATGAGTGAGTCGTTGAGTACCTATGATACCGCTAAGTTGCAGATCATCAATAGGCTCGCAATTCTGTGTACTGGCTTACTTATAACCCTTTCTGTACTAAATATTATCTTTGGAAACTACATAGGTATAGTCATAGATTTGGTGACATTGATCCTGGTGCCCATTCCTGTGCTGATTCTAAACAACAGAAAGCGCTACGAGCAGGCAATGTATGTTTTTCTCATGGGTTATCATGTTCTGGTGGTCACAGGAAGCTATCACGCGATATGGGAAGGGCGCGCCAATGAGGTTGAAAATTTTCTTTTTCCCGGTGCAATTGCAATAATAATCTTACTGAACGGTGTAGGAAGACATCTTTCCTTTCTTCTCAACTTTGTTGCTCTGGTGAGCCTGAATTATTTAAGATTTGTATTCACCGGTAAATCAATGGCACCGGAATTTTATCAATTGTTGGCCATGATTATAGTCACTTATATTGGAGTGTACTATTTCATCGTTTTTTTTAAAAACCAGCTCATAGCAGCGCTTGAAAAATCCGAGCGCTTGAATAATCAACTCATCAACAAAGAACAAGCCTTATTAGACTCAAACAAATCCAAGGACCGACTGTTCTCCATCGTTGCTCACGATTTGCGGTCACCGTTGGCCCTGGTTCAAGGCCTGTTAGACCCATCCATCCTCAATTCACTAGAAAAGGAGAAATATATGGAGTACTTGAGCACGATCCGGGCACGGATTGGTATCCTTCAGGAGACTATGACCAACCTACTCAGCTGGGCGCAATCACAATTGGGTAGCTTAAAAGTAAACCCTGGCAATGTCGGACTGGATGCTGAGATCCACAGTATTATAGACCTGTTTGCTGATATGACTAAATCTAAGGGAATCGAAATCACCCGATCAGGTGATATCAACTCTAACGTTTACGCAGATAAAAATCATCTCAACGTCATCGTACGAAACATCATTCACAACGCCATCAAGTTTACACCATCAGGTGGTAACATCAAGGTGAATGTGAAGGCCAACGGAGATTCCGTGTGTATAGCGGTTGCTGATTCCGGATCAGGAATAGACGACGTCACGAAGCGTAGCATCCTGCAAAGCAAGCTCATGGAATCTGGTACCGGAACAGACGGAGAACGCGGTTCAGGTGTCGGTCTTAGTTTTTGCCAGGATTTGCTCATCAAGAATCATGGTATCCTAAAGATTAAGGATGGAGAACCTAAAGGAGCGATTTTCGAAATCTACTTGCCTCAGGAAAAAGTTGCAGAGGAAGTAGGCTGAGACATGCACATGAGAGAATTGGACTTATTGAACAATTAATGGTACAATGAAAATTTCTTTTTGTATCTCCTTGGGATTGATCGCTGATACATTTAGATTTTATTTTTAATTCTAATTTCATGAGAATCTCATTGACCGTCAGCGCATGAGTTAGAACCTAACTAAATCAAAAAACATTAATGTACTTTTTGGCATACCCTAAACCAACAAGTCAAACTTAAACTTAAATCATACCAACCTATATGAAGAGCATCTCAAGTTCCCTTGAAGACATCAAGGACAATTACGACGTAGTAGTTATCGGATCAGGATACGGCGGTGGCATAGCCGCATCCAGAATGGCAAGAGCAGGCCGATCGGTATGTCTGCTGGAGAGAGGAAAGGAGTTTTTACCGGGTGAATTTCCCAATACCCTTCTGGAGGCCAATTCCGAAATGCAGTTAGATACCCCTAAAACTAAAATCGGTTCAGATACGGGGCTATTCAATTTTCATGTTGGTAAAGGCATCAATGTACTTTCAGGCTGTGGGCTGGGAGGTACCTCCTTGATTAACGCCAATGTTTCACTCAAGGTAGATCCCAGGGTCTTTGAAAACGGCAAATGGCCACAAGCCCTGATCGATGACAAAGCCGGTATGGAGCGTGGATATCAGCTCGCAGAAGAAATGCTCAAACCCAGTCCTTATCCGGAGAACTTCCCGCATTTGGATAAGCTGGCAGCGCATCAAAAATCCGGTGAGTACCTTGGTAAGACATTCTATCGAACGCCCATCAATGTCAACTTCAAAGATCAGGTCAATCATGTAGGTGTAGAGCAGAAGGCCTGCAACAACTGCGGTGACTGCGTGTCTGGCTGTAACAATACTGCCAAAAACACCACACAGATGAACTATCTGCCTGATGCCCATAATCACGGCGCAGAGATTTTTACCGAGTGTAGCGTTTCATACATCAAAAAATCAGAAGACGGTTGGCAAGTCTATTTTGAACCCGTCGGTATGGGAAGAAAGAAATTCGATGCCCCTTTGTTATTTGTGCAAGCCAAACATGTCATCGTGTCTGCGGGTACTTTGGGAAGCACAGAGATCATGTTGCGCTCCAGGGCTAACGGACTCAAAATGTCTGATAAATTGGGCTATCGCTTTTCGGGCAATGGCGATGTACTTGGCTTCGGATACAATACAGATGGACCCATCAACGGCATTGGGTTTGGCAACAAAAATCCCGAAAACATGGATGATGTAGGACCCTGCATTACCTCTGTTATTGACACCCGCGAGAGCTCGGAAAATTACCGCAATGGTTTGATCATCGAAGAAGGTTCTATACCTGGCGCACTATCTGCAGCACTGCCGGCAGCCTTTGCAGGCATCACCAGCCTGATCGGAAAAGACACCGATGAAGGTTTGGTAGATAAAGTCAAGGAATTGGGAAGGGCGACACTCAGTCTAGTTCGTGGCGCTTATCACGGTGCGGTCAAAAACACCCAAACTTATCTGATCATGTCTCACGACAATGACGATGGTCAGATCGAACTCAACGAAAAGAATCGTGTAGAACTCAACTGGCCGGGCGTAGGTCGAGAACCTATCTTCGAAAAGGCAAACGATACGCTGGAAAAATGCACCGAAGCCCTGGGTGGAACCTATATGGAAAACCCAATCTGGACGAAAGCTTTCGACAAAGATCTGATTTCTGTCCATCCATTGGGCGGTTGTATCATGGGCGACAATGTTGAGTCCGGAGTCATCAATCACAAAGGACAGGTTTTTGATCCGGAAGGAGAGATACACGATGGATTGTATATCACGGATGGGTCGATCATTCCGGCTTCACTGGGTGTGAATCCGCTGTTTACTATCAGTGCCATCTCAGAGCGTAACATGGCCATTTTGGCCAAAGAAAATAACTGGTCCATTGACTACAGTTTACCCTCGAAGCCACGACCAACACCAGAGAAAGGTACGGTCGGCATTCGTTTTACCGAAACCATGAAAGGATTCTGGTCCAAGGATCAGCTGTCAGATTATCAAAAAGGTTATGACTCGGGAAAGACCGAATCCAATCCTTTCGAGTTTACACTGACCATCCAAACGGACAATGTAGACCAGATGGTGGAAGACCCTAAGCACCAGGCAGAGATCGTGGGCTCGGTGATTGCGCCTGGGCTCTCACCTGAGCCACTGATGGTTGCAGGTGGCACCTTCAATCTGTTTGTAGACTACGACGCAGCCTTCAATACCAAGCGAATGAATTATGCGTTGCCGATGCGATCCGAAACCGGCGATAGGTTCTTCATGGAAGGATACAAGCAAATAGACGAGACGGACGGACCCAAACTGTGGCCCGAAACATCAACCTTGTATATCACCCTTTTCGAAGGGGAGAACAACCAGGGAAAGGAAATTGGCAAAGGTATTTTACATATCGAACCGATGGACTTCTTGAAGCAAATGACGACGATGAAGCCGGTCAACGCTTCATCCGTCAAAGAGAAATTAGAAGCGACTTATAAGTTCGGGAAGTTCTTCGCCGGAAGTCTGTGGGAAGTCTACGGGGGTATATTGAAGAAAAGCGAATACTTCGATCCTAACGCACCGGCCAGAAAGAAGCGTCCATTACGCGTAGGGGCACCTGAAGTGTACCCGTTTACTACGGCTGACCGTGTCAACCTCAGATTAACTAGATATCAGGGCGGAAAGAAGGGGCCTGTGATCTGTTCGCATGGACTCGGTGTAGCCAGCAGCATCTTCTCTACGGATTTAATAGATACCAATTTATTAGAATACCTGTATGCGCATGAGTACGACGTTTGGTTGTTGGACTATCGGGCCAGCATCGAACTGCCAGCCTCCAAAAATCAGTCTTCAGGGGATGAAATCGCGAAATACGACTATCCGGCAGCTGTAGAAACCGTCCAAAGCATCACCGGCGCAAAAGATGTACAGTTTGTGGTCCATTGCTTTGGGAGTACCACCTGGAGCATGTCCATGCTAGCTGGCTTACAAGGTGTGCGCTCGGCAGTTTGCTCGCAGGTGTCTACTCACATCGTAGCACCTACCTTGACAAAAATCAAATCTGGCCTGCATATCCCGGGATTCCTGGACAAAGCTGGCGTGGACAGCCTGACGGCCTATGTCGACAGCGAATCCAATTGGATCAACAAGCTGTACGACAAGATCTTAAAAGTCTATCCGTTGCCCTATGAAGAATGGTGCAACAGTCCGGTGTGTCACCGCATCAGCTTTTTGTACTCCTTGTTGTACGAGCATGACAAACTCAACCAGGAGCTGCACGACAACTTGCACGAACTCTTCGGTATTGCCAACATTACGGCCTTGGAGCACCTGGCAGAATTGGTACGTAAGAAACATGTAGTCACTATGGAAGGTGAGGACATTTACATGCCGCATCCGGAGCGAATGGCAATCCCAATCCGATTCATTTCGGGTGAAAAGAATGACTGCTTTCTGCCCGAAAGTACGAAAGAGACCTATGATTGGCTCTGCGAGGCCAACGGATCAGAATTGTACAGTCGCAAAGTCATTCCGGGCTATGGTCACATTGACTGCATTTTTGGCGACAATGCCGTCGAGGATGTTTTCCCTGTGATTCTGGAACACCTGGAAGAGACCAACTAAGCGCTATTTCCATTTTAACCACCCGACGAGAGTGGAAAACCAATTGATTTAATCGAGAAAAACTAAACTATTATGAACGAAATCTTGAAATGGTACCGGGGCATGAGCTGGCTCGGTATCCTGGCAAATTTAATTTTTGGCGTGTTGGCATTTGCGGCGCCCGATACTCTCATCAGTAAGCTTGGACTGCCGTATCTCGAATACAACATTTGGGTGCAAGCTGTAGGTATATTGATTATCGCATTAAGTCGCGTCATTGCATTCGCCGTTTCTGACCCAGGGTTGCGCCCGCGTTTGAACTGGCTGATGATGGTAGTCAAAGGATTGATCGTACTTTTTTGGTTGTATCAAATCAGTGCTTCAGAATATCCGGGTTCCTTTTACGGGCTTTTGGCCTGGGATGGGGTCTTGCTGCTGATTTTGTTTTTCCTGCTGCAGTTTGGTCTGCCGGAGGAGAACCGCCTGAAGACTGCGGATGTCATATGGGCTTTGAAAGCACCGCTGCGGTGGGCGCAAGCCATTTATGTGCGGCCTATCCTGCGATATACCGTATTCCCTGTGTTATTGCTTTTGATTGTTGTGGTCTATCAGCTTTGGCTAAACATCTTGAAGGTCCATCCTGAGATCAGCTACGAAAAGGATGAGGATCAATTCAAGTATGGCGCCATTGGATTGGGGATGAAAGCTAGAATTCCGCTGTACATCTTCAAGGTATTGCCGGAGATTTTCAAGGAAAAACTACCCAAGAATGGACTGGAAGGCTATCGATCGCTGGGGGTGATTTATGAAGATGGGAAAGATATGCCCATTGGCTTTGCGCAACGACATATCGGATACAGGTCGGTGGAGCCCAATTGTGCACTCTGTCATACCGGATCTTATACTACTGCGCCAGGTGGTCCGTCCAATGTGATCCTGGGTGGCCCGGCACACGAGTTGGACTTAGAACAATTCCAGTGGTTTCTCTATGACTGTGCCAGCGATCCCCGGTTCAATCCCGATACTTTGATGCAATACATCGACAAGATTACGGACATGAAATTTGCTGAACGGATGATTTACAAAAATGTGATCATCCCTTTTGCCAAAACGTCGCTGCAAGGACAAGCCGTAGCCTATGCCTGGCAGAAGAAAAAGCCACTTCAGGGCAAGGGGAGAACCGATACCTTCAACCCAACCAAGTTTGACATTTTCAATTTTCCGGTGGATAATACCATCGGTACGGTAGATTTGCCTCAGATCTGGAATCAGCGTCCAAGAGAAGGCCTCTATCTGCATTGGGATGGCAACAACAACAGCCTGGCAGAGCGCAACTATGCCGCTGCCATGGCCGTGGGTGCCACACCGGAGTCTGTGATCCCTGCCAACTTCAACCGAGTAGTGAGTTTCCTGCTCGATTTACCACCTGCCAAATATCCTTATGCCATCAATGAGAATTTGGCTGCAAGCGGCAAGCGCATCTACGAACAGAATTGTGCGAGCTGTCACAGTTTTGGTCAACCTGCTACCGGACATGTTACTTTATTGGAAGACGTAGGCACAGACCCTTCCAGGTTATATTCCTTTACCAATCAGCTGGTCGACCGTTTCCATCAATTCAACAAGGCACCATTTGTTTTTCAGGCTTATCGCAAGACCTATGGCTACGCCAATACACCTTTGGATGGTGTTTGGGCCAGAGCGCCGTATCTGCACAATGGTTCGGTACCCAACTTGGAGGACTTGCTCAGCAAGCCTGAAGATCGTGCCCAAGTATTCTATAAAGGCTACAACGAGTACGATACAGCAAGAATGGGCTTTGTGACCGCAGGCGCCAACGCCGAACGCATTGGCTTCAAAATGAATACCATTGATACAGGAAATGGAAACCAAGGACATCTGTATGGCACTGATTTGCCTGAAGATGACAAAACCGCTTTAATCGAGTACATAAAAAAACTTTAACACAAACCAACCTAACGATTTATGAAATCCAAGCATCACAACTTTCATGACCCGCGCTATTCAATGTTGCTGTCAGGCATCAACGACTACGTAAAAAAGGAAGCCAAAGGAGTGAAGGGCATGAATGCCAAGCATGAAATGGTGACAGCCATGTCTCGGGTCATTGAAAAGCGAACAGCAGCAGAAGGCGGCCTCATTCACCGAATCAGCCAACTACTTACCAAACTGCTCCTTTTTTTCAAAAAAGATAAAAAAGGGGTGTTGGACGATTGCATGGAGATCCTGCTGGAGTACAAACTACTCAAACTGGCAGGGCTGGATGCCAAGGCAGACGAAAAGAAAGAGGAACTGAAATTCTCCCAATGCGATCCCAAGTGGGTAGAGGCAGTATTGGTATGGATTGATGCCTACGTGATCCATCATGATAAGCCATCGTATGCGAAATACAAGCAACTGGATGATTTTGCCTATGACATCCCAGATAAGGATTTGAAAGTTGGTTTGATCGCCGATTGGGGTACGGGGGAAGAGCAGGCCGAATTGGTTTTGGATCAGCTCTTTGCTCAGCAACCAGACATTATCTTGCATTTAGGGGACATTTATTATTCTGGAACTGAAGAAGAGTATCAGGATAATTACCTGGATGTGATCGTAAAATGTCGCAAAAAACATGGTGTGAACACTCCCGTCTACAATCTTCCAGGTAATCATGATTACTACAGCGGAGGGCAGCCATTCTACGATTTCTTATCTAAAACCAACTCTCAGGCTTCAGACTACCCGCAGCAGGAAGCCAGCTACTTTGTTCTGGGCAACAGTTCCTGGCAATTGCAAGGCATGGATACGGGGCACAACGATCGCAATGTATTTGAAGTAGGGAAGGATATCACGCATTTGCAAATTAAAGAAGTGACATGGCATCATCATCACCTGGATAAAGGTTTAGCTTCGGATAAGCGCATTCTATTATTTTCACACCATCAGCTTTTTTCCAGGTTCTTAAACATCGGCAAAATCAGCCATAACAAGCATCTGCTCAAGCACTTTGACAAGTATCTGGACAAGGTTTCAGGTTGGTTTTGGGGTCATGAACATCTGCTCGAGATTTACAAGCCCTTTCTTGGATTGGAGAAGGGTAGATGTATTGGCAATGGCGCTGTTCCTATCATTTATGATGAAGGCAACCCATATTGGGCTACAGCAAAGTATAAAGGCAGTCCAATCAGTCCCATTCCGGATATCATTCCCGAATCTGTCGTAGACAACAATGGCGATATTTATGCCAACGGATTTGTTATGCTGGATTTGAAGGTGAACAAAGAGGGGAAGGCCTTTTACTATTCAATACTGCCTGACGAAGAATTAAAATTGGTGCATCAAGAGGAGCTTTGAACGGCAATAAACTCATAGATGTGTAACAGGCAAGGAAGCATAACAAACAGGCGCCTGTTACTTGACATAATTCTTACTTTCAATTAAAATAAGTGTTAAAAAATGAGTTTTATAGTCAAATTTTAGCTAATCTTATATACCAGCATGTGACAGAATATATTTACCGAGTAATTCTAAGATATATCTTATGCTGATGCCGTAAAAAAATCCACTATTTTCTTGATGCGAGCTGAAAGGCTCAACCCTAGTCAGGACGTCAGGTCCTTGCCGAACCTATATATTATCCAAAACCTATATTATGAACCTACCTAACCTATCTCCGGAAAAAACAACCTCAACTTTGGCTTTCACAGACACGTTTAATCAACACAAAATTAATCGATTCAGAAGGCAAGAATCATTTAGGAAAGAAAACCTAAATAGGTTCTTAAATCTCACCAAGCGAGAAGTTGAAGTATTGTCTCTTGTTGTCAACGATTACAACAATCCTCAAATTGCTACTCATCTATTTATCAGTAGAAAAACCGTAGAGCAGCACAGAAAAAATATATATAGAAAATTGCGAATCAATACGATCCCACAATTATTCCAATATGCCTTGGCATTTGATCTGATATAAAATCAAAATGCCCAAGATTAGGTATTTCATTAGTATGTTATAATCATAATATTTGATCTCATGTGATTACAGCATGAAGAGTGTGTATTCTCGGATCAATTGAATACTTATTTGTTGACGAGAGAAGGCATTTAGAGTAATGTTTATACAAATTATCTTATCAAAATTGTCATGAAAAAAAGTAAAGTAGATGATCTCCAGATTTTTCTTGAGATTTCAGTTTACCTCACTGGTTTTAATAAAAATGAGCTGTTGGGTACTGGGATGTTGGATACTTACTATAATACGGTTGCTGCAAATAGCAATCCCGAGATTCTCGACTTTTTCTACGTAGAAGCAAGACGAATTCTGAGTTGCGGAAACGAAGACGAAATCAACAAGGAAATCAAACTCAATCTTATACCCGATTCCGCTTATCGGGGTTTGGCGAAGAATATCATAACCATGTGGTATATGGGAAATTGGGGAGGCCAAGTGATTAATGCAGAATCATACATTCAGGGGTTGGTTTGGGATGCAGCAGAAACCCATCCACCTGGTGCGAAGCAACCCGGATATGGCTCATGGAGTGAGCGACCTATTCACATCAACTGCAAAAAACATTCGTCATGAAAGATAGAGAAAAGGAATACGATGTGGTCATACTAGGATCAGGAATTGGAGGAGCTATCATGGCCAAAACACTGACACAAGCCGGAAAGAGTGTTCTCTTGCTCGAAGCTGGATTGGAGGCTGGTATTAGCATGGACAAAACAGATGCCTTCGGTAATTACATGAGCTATCTTGATAGATTCTATAAGGCTCCTGCAAAAGCGCCTAATTCACCATACCCTAACCTTAAAGATGCACCGTCCATTGATGTTCTGGATATACAGGCGATCGAAGGTTGCAACAAGCCTAGCACCAAGGGATATTTGGTACAGGCCGGGCCATTACCCTTTGGCAGTGACTGTCTACGTGGCCCTGGTGGTACAACCATGCATTGGCTTGGCTCAACTCCTAGAATGCTTCCGAATGATTTTCAAATGAAAACTCGCTATGGACAAGGGGTAGATTGGCCAATTACCTACAAAGATCTCATGCCATATTATGAAATGGCTGAACTGGAAATAGGTGTTTCCGGATCTGTAGCAGAACAGAAAGGACCTGATGTAAGCAAAAATAATTATGGAGTTGGTTACAACTTTCCAATGAAAAAGATTCCTCAAAGCTATTTGGATGCCAATGTCATGGGGCATTTTAATAGACCTGTGAATAAAGTGAACATGAATGGCAAAGAATATGAGCTCATGTTTGTGAGTACGCCGCAGGGAAGAAATTCTATTCCGAATCCTGACTACCCGTTTCGAGACATCACATGGGAACCGGCGGAGGAAAAACTCAAACTTCAAACCAATAAATATTGGAATTCGGAGACCAAAAAAGTTGAGAAGATAGACGCCGCCGAAAAGGAAAATTATGTACCAGTAGGTGCTATTTGGAACCAAAATGAAGGTCATCGTTGTGAAGGCAATGCCAGCTGCGTTCCCATTTGTCCGGTTCAGGCCAAGTACAATGCGCTCAAAACGTTGCGCAGGGCGGATCAGGAGAAATTGGAGATAAGAACGCAGTCAGTTGCTTCCAAAGTTCTGATTGATGAAAAAACAAAAGAAGTATCTGGAATAGAATACAAAAGATATGATAATGATGACCTTCCCACATTTGAAACTCATGTGACGAAAGGTAGGATTTATGTGCTGGCTGCAAGTGCTATAGAAAACGCAAAAATTCTTTTGGCTTCCGATGCAGCGAATTCTAGCGATCAAGTAGGTCGGAATCTAATGGATCATCTATGCTTACTGACCTGGGGCTTGCTTCCGGAGAAGGCTTATCCGTTCAGGGGCCCCGGATCTACTACTAATATTCCCACTCTTCGCGATGGTGAATTCAGAAAAGAACATGCAGCGTGTATCATACCATTAGATAATTGGGGTTGGGGATGGCCAGTCTTTTCTCCCGGATCTGATGTGGCAAGTGCAGTAAGTGGTGGCATGTTTGGTAAAGAATTGAGGGACCACATCAATGGCATAGTGACCAGACAATTGTTGTTACACTTCGAGTGTGAGCAAGCACCCGAACCAAGCAATAGGGTGACTATTGATCCTGAATATCTAGATCCGATTGGTAACTATAGACCCGTGATTCACTATGATGCTTCTGATTATATGAAAAAAGCTTTTGAGGCCAGCAAGAAAGTTTCGGATCAAATATTTGCAGATGCTGGAGTAGAAGATCATACAGCCTATAGTGCTGACCTTGATCCTGATTATGTCGAATACAATGGCAAGGGTTATAATTTTTGGGGTGCGGGTCATATCGTTGGAACACATCGAATGGGAAATTCCAAGGAAAATTCTGTGGTAGATTCTGACTCTAAAACTTGGGATCATGATAACCTCTATCTGGTTGGCTGCGGCAACATGCCAACACTTGGAACTTCCAATCCCACGCTTACTATGAGCGCTTTGGCATTCAAAACTGCAGAAGCGATTCTTAAAAGATTAAAAAAATAAAAACAAAACAATGAGTCTAACTTATAGTCAAAAAAGCAATCCAAAACGCCATCAGCTTGTTCCCGATGATGCAAGTTTGAAACGATCGGATAATGGAAACATTGAGCTTGCTGAGAAAAGGGAACCCATAACTATTGAGCATTTACGGGAACGCATACAACAGGCAATTGAACTCGAACATTCGACGATTCCCCCATATCTCTGTGCGTTGTATTCTATAAAAGATGGTACAAATCAAGTCGCCGCCGAAATTATAAGAAGCGTTGTGATTGAAGAGATGCTGCACATGGTGATGGTTGCCAATCTGCTAAACGCCGTTGGCGGAAAGCCTATCATTGGAGAAAAAATTAAGGGCAAGTTCACGCCAGACTATCCCACAGAATTGCCTGGAGATGTGATGCCGGGCTTTATCGTTGGGCTTAACGATTTTTCACCAGCTACGATCCGGGAGTTTGAAAAAATTGAGCACCCCGAAGGAGGTAAACAATTTTATGAAAATGACGATAACTCACAGGGTTCATTTGGTGGTATTGGAGAGTTTTATGCTGCCCTTATAGAGGACCTGGAAGTGTTGGAAAAACAAGCCAAATCAAAAGGGAAAACCATATTTACGGGAACTGTAGCTCAGGTTACAGGAGAGCATTACTATGGAGCTGGTGGCAAAATAATAAATGTCCGTAATCTGAAAGATGCTAAAGAGCTAATCAACGAAATTGTTGGTCAGGGAGAGGGAACTCTGGGTACCATATTTTCAGAGCCCTACGATGAGGACAATGATTATCAATGGTTCGGGCCTGGAGTGGATGAGTATGCTCATTATTTCAGATTTAAGGAAATCCGCTACGAGAGATTTTACGCTCCTACTGATTCTGCGCATAGAGACAGCCCAAATAAGGGCCTTCCAACTGGAGAAAAGTTTCATGTGGATTGGGAAGCTGTTCATAAATTCAAACCCAACCCAAAGCTAGACAACTACGAAGTTGGTTCAGACCTCTATAAGAAAACGTTGGAATTTAACGAAACCTATATGGCTTTGCTGAACAATATCAATGAAGCATGCAATGGCAACCCAGAGGTTCTTAAGACTGGAATTCCCCTCATGTATGATCTGAAATATAAGGCGACCGAACTGATGAATATCCCCGCAGGAGATAATGAATATATGGCAGGGCCGAGTTTCGAATTTACTAACTGCCCAGAGCAATCATGAAGGTCGCCGTAATAGCAAAGTGGACCATTTTACCTGGCAAGCAAACCGAGGCAGTAACAGCCATCAATGCGCTTGCTGAAAAAGTGAAAGCAGCGGAGTCTGGCACGTTGGTCTACCTTCCTCATGAAGTGAATATAGAGGGCTATAATAATCCTGTGCCCTATGATGGCGAGATTGTTTTTTATGAAGTATATCAAGATCAGGATGCTTTCGATGTACACCTGTATGGGCCAAACGGAAAGGATAATCCAAGTGGGCCTTTTACAGATTTCCTAAAACAATACAGCCATTTATTTCTTTGTAATAAGAATGACGGCAAACCCTATATGCATGTAGAAGCCTTGCACCTTTTGTCTGGCTTCATACGGGAAGAAAAGCCTCATGATGTCTAGCAGATTCTGAGATTACTAACTGGATCTAACTATTTAATCAATAAAACCATCGATTTATAATGCTAATCAATACTAAATCTATCGCCTTCTTACTTGCCACTGTTGCGCTCTTTGGATGTGATTCTGGCCAAAATAATTCAGCAAACCCATCTGTTAAACAGAGATCCAATGACGAACAAGCCGTCTTGTCAATTCTATATCAGCAAACTGCGGCTGAATATCAGGCACTATGTCATCAGGCATACAATATGGCCAGGCTTCGTTTGGATATGGCCCTAAAAGGCGAAAAGGCCAATTGGGACAAAGTCATTATCACCGATTTGGATGAAACAGCTCTTGACAACAGTGATTTCTATGGTTGGCTATACGAAAACAACATGACCTATAGCGAATCAAGCTGGACTGAATGGGTCGAATTGCGCCAGGCAAATCCTATTCCGGGAAGTGTTTCTTTTTTTCAATATGCGGACAGCATGGAGGTAAACGTATTCTACATTTCAAATCGAGATACCTCACATGTCAATGCTACTAAAGCAAACCTGGAAGCATTCGGCTTTCCACAAACAAAAAAAGAAAATATGCTTTTTAAAGCTGAGACGAGTAGTAAGGTCGCAAGAAGAAAGGTTGTTGAGGACAAGTACACGGAGCAAAATATCCTGATGCTGCTAGGTGATAATCTGAATGATTTTCATTCATTCTATGACAAAAAATATCCGAATGCCGATATCAAAAGGAAAGTTGATAGTGTAAAAAGAAGTTGGGGAAAAAAATTCATAGTGTTTCCAAACGCCAATTACGGAGATTGGGATTTCAGATTATACGATTACAAATTTTCGGAAAATATTCAGTTTAAAGACAGCATGCGCTTGCTAAACCTCAGGAGCGTGAAGGGCATGCCTTCGGGAAACTAAGAAAGTAAAAAAATCAGTTTAACCGCCAAACAAACAAAAAATGAGCAATAATGAGAACCTGCGCGCGAGTACGCCAAAATTGAGTACAGCAGAAGCAAAAAAAGTTATAAAAACAGCATTGGGAGCTAAGGCCCCATCTACACTTGGTCCACTGACTGAGCTGCCAGGAAAGTGGGTAGGAAAAGGTTTCAATTTGATTGCACTGCCAGATTTTGCCGGTGGTACCAAATTCCGGGTCAAGCTCAATGCCATCAATGAGACTCTTGAATTTACCGATGATGTTGGCCCTATTCCTAACAGAGGAAATACTCAGCCCGACATTACTTATTTGGGCCTAAGATACTTGCAAACAGTGGAAGATGCCCAGACAGGAGAAGGTTTGCATATTGAACCCGGACTTTGGATAAACCTGCCAGCAAATGACGTTCAGAAGGAAGCAACAGTGGCTAGAATGGGCACAGTTCCTCATGGAGATTCTCTTTTGGCTCAGGGGCCGTTTTTTACCTTTCCCGGTGCTCCTCAGTTTGGAGTAGCGGATGCTACTCCTTTTACATTAGATCCAAATACAGGCGCACGTATCAATGATACGAGTGAGGCCTATTTGAAACCTTATACCGATGCTACGCCTCCTCCAGGCATACCAAAAAGTGCAATCCTTGACCCCAATCAGCTTTTGATAGCATCAAACAAAGAGCAAGAAGCCTTAGGTAGAAAAATCGTCAATACCATAGTTATGCAAGTCAATGCTTCTCCGATAGGTGGTATCAATGGAACGCCCGTCACCAAAGATCCAGGCACTGAAGGGGGAATCGTAAATATCCCATTTGTTGTTAAGAATGCAGATGCCAATAGTATGTCCGCAATCTTCTGGATCAATACACTTGAGAATCCGGATGGTAGTCAATTCCTTCAATTACAATATACCCAAACTGTCATTCTTGACTTTCCTGTTCCAGGAGCAGATGGAAAAACCATGGTAGATATTAAATGGCCTCATATAACAGTCGGGACACTTACCAAGCGATAGTTTATTAGATGTCCTGAATTTAAGAATATAAGACACGATGAGTAATAAAGATCTGCCAAAGATGATGCATAGCACATACTTTACATTGGCCATGGGAAGCACACCTGCTAACAGGGAAAGCTTTATAGAGTCATGTGCTGCCTATTTGTCAAAATCAAAGGGAATGTTGTCCTTTTGGGTTGCAGAATTGGCCGAAGACGTGTTCCGACTTGAAAATGATCGGGATTTTAATATTTCGATGAATCAAGTGTTTGAAAACCAAGCAGCATTTGATCTGTATAATTCAAATGATACTAGTCACAAGCAATTTGTAACAGAAGTGAATAGATGGGCCGCGGGTACAGGAAGGCGAGTACTTGATTCCTATCTCAGCGATTTAATTGCTAGCGACGGACGCCATATCCCAGCCAGTAACGAGTCACCACGCATGGTACACAGCATATACTTTTCTCTGACGGATAATTCAGCAGAATCGATAGACCAATTCACGGAATTATGCCTGAAATACTTATCAAATCATAAAGGAGTATGCACGTTTGCGATAGGGGGAGTAGCCAATTTGCATAGAGATGTTTCTATCACAAATTATGATGTGGCCATGAACATTTTATGGCAGAGTAAAGATTCCTATAGCGAATACTTAAAGAGTCAGGAACACGACGATTTCTTGATGGCCAGTCAGGGAATGATCAGTAATACGCAAGTATTCGATTCTTATGTTCATGAAACACCAATGGCTAATCCACTGACTCACAATTAATTATAAAACCATTAAAACATGATTTCTAAAGCAATTAATGAATTAGCTCAAAAGTTGAGTGGGTACGTCTTACAAGCCGGCGATGCTGAGTATGAAGCTGCCACACAAATTGACAATGGACGCATACAGCTGAAACCACTGGTTATCGTTCGTCCTACAGTTGTAGAAGATGTCGCCCTCGGACTGAAATTCGCTATTACGCATAACCTTCCATTTACCATTAAAGGAGGAGGTCACAGCGCAACCGGCTACTGTCTTAATGATGATGGTCTGGTGATGGATATGAAGCACCTGAATTCAATCACCTTCAACAAGGATAAGCAAACAGCACATGTTCAAATGGGTGTCATCTGGTTCGATGTTTATAAGTTCATGGCTGATACTGGTACTGGGCTGGTTCCAATTGGTGGAGGCTGTCCGACGGTTGCTCCACCGGGTTTTGTTTTAGGAGGCGGTTATAGTTTTGTCTCCAGATCCTATGGAATGAGTATTGACAATATTCTCTCAATGAAGATTATTACTCCGGATGGAACACTGAGGCATATTGGAATCGATAGCAAGTCAAAAGAGGATCAGGATGTCTTCTGGGCCTGCCTGGGAGGAGGGGGAGGCAATTTCGGTATTGTAGTTGAAATGGAAATGAAAGTACATCAACCGAAATCAGAAAAAATGCTGGTTGGACAGATGCGCTATCATTTGGAACAGGCCGAAGAAGTCCTTGGTTATTACAACGAATGGGTGGAAACTATTCCTAATGAAATGGCAGTATATGGCTTTGTGGGTAATCAGCCCGATTTTGTTGAAACTACAAAAGATGTCAAGGTCCTGGGCCTAACTCCCGTATTCAACGGCGAGTATGCCGAAGGTTTGGACCTGCTTCAAGGCCTGTTGAAATTGAAGCCAATCAATACAGATCTCAAAAATATGACACTTCCTGATTGGGAATTTTTCAACGGTAACACCACAAAAGTGTCAGGAAACAGCGCGTACATTCGTTCATTAATTCTCCCTAAACATGGTATGAACAATGATGTCGCAAAGGTGTTTATCGAATATATGAGTAAAGCGCCTTCTCCACTCAGTTTTTGTGTTTGGACCTTATCTGGAGGCGAGATAGCATCCAGAAACCCTGCAGATACTGCATTTGTACATCGACATGCCCGATTTATTCCGGAAGTGAAGTCCATCTGGGATGCCGACCAGCCGGGAGATGCTTTAAAAAATGTTGAGTGGGCCTATGAGTTCTTTGAGGCTCTTGGAAAAGCCGGAGGAGCTACTGGCGCCTATGTCAATTACATTGACCCATTGCTCCATGATTGGCCAGAAAAGTATTACGGGGAGAATTATGCTCGACTCAACGCCATCAAAAAACAAGTTGATCCTAAAAATTTCTTCAACTTTCAACAAGGAATTGGCTCGTCATTTAACCCTAATCAGAAGCTGACCGATTTGAGTCCATTGAACAGGACGATTTTCAAATAGAAAGACTGACTTGGGAAGTCCTCGCGGGGATGGCTATTTCGATATAAAACACAAGGCTAATGAAGTCAAAAACATGATAAACCAGAAACCAAAACCAAATGTTGAAAAACTGCAATCGACTATTAAGCATGTTGTGGTTTTAATGTTGGAAAACCGTTCGTTTGATAATTTGCTTGGCTGGTTGTATGAAGATAAGGCACCGTACGATCGGCCACCTGAGGGCCAGGAATTTGAAGGGCTTACCAATGGCATGTGGAATCCACTGGACAACTTAGATACTGACGGAATTGCCTTTAAAGAGAAAGTATTGGTAGAGAGGAATGGCCAACCAAAAACATTTCACGGCAAAGAGGTGCCCAATCCTGTTGACTTTACTTTGCCAAAACCGGATCCTGGCGAAGGATTTAAGGATACCAATTATCAGCTATTTCAGGAATATAATGTTCCATTGCAGTATCCACCTCCAGCCATCAACACAGGTTTTGTACAGAATTATCAGAATGCAATGACCTACGGCACCTATAGTTTTGGAGATGAACCGACCAACCCACGCTCTATCATGAAATGCTATACTCCGGAGCAGACACCTGTACTAAGTAAACTTGCACGGAATTTTGCAGTCTGCGATCAATATTATTGCTCAGTACCTAGCCAGACACTTCCTAACCGTGATTTTGTACATGCAGTCACATCCACTGGATATGTTAATAACGGACCAAAAGCTCAGTGTGATGCGAAGACTATCTTTAACCAGATTCAGGACGAAATTGATGGTGGAAGAATAGATCTAAGTTGGGGGATATTTGGTAACAATATTTCTTCCAATAATATAAAGGACAAAGCGGGTAAATTCGGTAATGATCACTTTTCACTGACTCGTCTGATCATGACAAAATTGCACG
Organism: Reichenbachiella sp.; assembly: GCF_039944555.1. Taxonomy (GTDB): domain Bacteria; phylum Bacteroidota; class Bacteroidia; order Cytophagales; family Cyclobacteriaceae; genus Reichenbachiella. The sequence continues at coordinate 342,560 of NZ_JBDUYN010000007.1, forward strand.
ATCCAAGGTTTGAAAGGAACTTTGGTACTTTAGATGAATTTAAAAAACGATGTGCTCAGGGTAACTTGCCCAGTTATTCCTTTCTCGAACCAAATTATGGAGGCTCTGGTCAAAATGACCAACATCCCCCAAGTGATATTCGCCCAGGGGAGCGATTGATTGCAGATATTTACAACGCCGTCCGTGAGTCTGAAGTGTTTGAAGAAACATTGCTCATAATCACATACGATGAACATGGAGGATGTTATGATCATGTGCCTCCACCAGGTGGGGCGAAAAATCCTGATGTAAATGACACCCCTGGTCAGGACGGTTTTCTTTTCAATCGATTTGGCGTGCGTGTCCCTTGTGTGGTTATTAATCCATACATCAAACCAGGATTAATCGCCAGATCAGCAAGTTATATTCCGTTCGACCATACGTCCATTATAAAGACAGTACAAAATTGTTTTAAACTGAAAGGTCATCTTACTGAGAGAGATAAAGCGGCACCTGATTTTTCCGGATTGCTAACATTGGATGTCCCCAATAAAAATGATGTAGAAGTTGAACCATTACAATGGGATATTGAAGCAGCATCGCATTCAACTAACGAGCTTCACAGACTTATCGGCACCATTATGGAAGAATTGACAGGCTCTAGTGTTCCGCAATCAGCGGATCTGTTAGAATATATACAAGAGTCCTATAATAGTTTATTCAAAGCCAATACCTAACTCATTTCGCACTAATTAATACCAGGAAACTCTTCAATTTCACTGTTCTTAAATTCATTTTGAATGAAATTAATTACCGCATGCAACGTTTTCCAAAGACTTTTGCCGAAATTGAGGTTTTAGCATAATGGGTTTAAAACTCAATTTTGAAGACCTTAATAAATACTAATTACGAAAATGGATGAAAATTCAAGTAGTGGTAGCAAGACCACAGGCATAGTTGTAACCATAGTGGTTGTAATTATTGGACTAGTTGGTGCATGGTATTGGTTCATGTACATACCAGAACAAGAGGCCATAGAAAAAGCACGACAAGAGCAAAGGGCGAGACAAGCCGCAGCAGCAAGGAAGAAAAAACGTGAAGAAGAGGAGGCAAAGAAAAAGGTTGATTATGATCGATATATTGAAAACGGCGATCGGGAATTTGAAGCAGAGAGTTGGGAAGCTGCTCAGTCGGCTTACTCGGAAGCATCTTCTCTTTTTCCGGAAGAGCAATATCCTCAGGATCAATTGGCATTTGTCAATGAAAAAATAGCAGCAATTGCAGCTAGATCAGTGCCCGGAACAATTGAAAGAATTACTTCTGCTACCGGACGCTTCTACATTATTGTATCGAGTAGCATAGATGGTGATTTAGCCATGGATTATGCAAATAAAATGGCTGAAGAAGGAAATAGTGTAAGACTCATTGAGCCCTATGATGGTCAGCGCTTTTATCGGGTGTCTCTAGGTGATTATGACACTTGGGACCAGGCTACGAGCTCGTCCACTTCGTTCAGTACAACTGATGGAGACGCCCCCTGGATTTTGAAATATTAATTTGGTTTAGATGCCACAAATTATCTTTCTCCTACTATGGAAGTAAAAGTAATACACAGAAATTCAGCCCGGGCCAGTGAGTGCTGCAGCTCCTGGCTCAAGCATTGGGAGCGCATCACGAAAGAGGATGTGGGCACTTGCAGAACAAAGAATTGCAGCAATCCCGCCAAGGTGGGTGCACACGTGAAACGTAAAACTGGTGACAATTCCTGGCGCATCGTACCGCTCTGCCATGAATGTAATAAAAAAACGGACTGGCTTACATTAAACAAGCATACCACTTCGGCTTCTGCGGAGCAGCATTCGTGTGGGTAGGTCAGGCAATCGCGATAGTTATCGAGAGGGGAATGGCAAATGTGTGCGCATTTATGATCTAGGTAATGTTTCTCAAATAATTTGACGTCAGGGCCTTCCCTTAAATGATTTCTTTATCCATGGCAAGCTTAATAAGCTCTGCTGATGTCTTTACATGGAGTTTGTGCATGATGTTTCGCCTGTGTGTCTTTACTGTATGCTCACTAATAAAAAGTGATTTAGCAATGGCCTTGCTATTCCGTCCATCGGCCAGATACTTGATAATCTCAATTTCCCGTTCTGACAATTCATTCATCTCATTTTTGGAGGAAGACTTTCCTCGGAAATAGTCGAAAACCTGATCGCTAATCTTTGGATGAAAGTAGTTTTTACGCTGACTTGTGAGCTCAATGGCTTGCTTTAGTTCGGCCTTTGAAGCATCCTTTAGAATATAACCCTGAGCACCTTTTCCCAACGCACCTTTTACCTGTTTAATTGATTGGTGCATGGTGAGCATGAGCACAGGCACATCATAGCCTTTCTCTTTTATGAGTGTCATGGTAGCAATTCCGTCTAGTATAGGCATACTCATGTCCATAAGAATGACATCGATCTCATGTTCAGATAGGAGGTGTAGCACTTCATTGCCATTGGCGGTGTAGTGAGTAACTTCAATGTTATCTTCAGATTTGAACATGGACTTTACGCCCTCTGCGAAAAGATGATGGTCATCTACGATTAGTATCTTTATCATAGTGCTTCTGTGGTTGGTTTCAACGGTAAATCGATGTTTACGGTGGTGCCCTTTTTTGCACTACTATCTACAATCATTTCACCGTGAAGGTTTTCAATCATTTTTTTCAGTGTGTTGATGCCCATTCCGCTTGAGTCAGCATGTTTAACAGCACCTTCAATTCCATGACCATTGTCCTGTACGATAATATTGATCAAATGGTCCTCTTCAAAGCAGGTCAATGAGATGCTGAGTTTACTGGCTTGGGCGTGTTTTAGGGTGTTGCTTACCAGCTCTTGTACAATGCGGTAAATGGTGATCTCCTCGTCCGTTTCCATGGGGTGATTGCACATCGAAGCAGAGAATTCAATTTGTATATGGCCCGATTTTTTCAAATGCTCTGTTAGCTCTTTTAAAGCAGGCACCAGCCCAAAATCATCTGAAATGCCCATATTGAGTTCGTGTGCTATATTCCGAACGTCGGTGCAAGCCTGATCTATTAATGTCGTAAGCGTTGGGTAGTTGGGAATTGATTCGTGCTCCAGGACATTGATATTCACTTTGATGGTCGCCAGCAAATTTCCAAAGTGGTTGTGCAGGTCTTTCGCAAGTCGTTTCCTTTCATCATCTTGTCCTTTCACCATGGACTGCAGCGCTTTGCTTTCTTGGGTGTAGAGCAGGTCTTTGATTTTCTGCTCGTTCCTTTTTCTACGCTCAGCCGCCGCGAGTTGGGTGGTGAGGAATCGCTGACGGAAGTAGAGCAAGAGTACCACAGCCAACACAAGCAAGGTGACTGCAATAACAATATACGTGCGGTCCAGGGTCTGACCTTTTTCTAACAGAGCAATTTCCTTTTCCCTAAGGTTTACTTCAAAGTCAGTACGCTGATTGGCTATTTTCTGCACAGTTTCGATATTGTTGACACTGTCCCGGTAGGCGATATGGTTGCGGTAATAGGCAAAAGCCTTGCTCGGTTCACCTGTGATTTTGTACAATTCTGACAGTTTGAGGTTGGCCTCACTGATCTGCTGTTTCAACTGATATTGAACCGCCAGTCGAAGACTTTTACCGGCATAATTGATGGCAGAGGTCACATCCTTTCTATCCATAAAAACATCAGACATTGACAGTAAATAGAAGCAGATAGGATAGTAGTCTTCTGCTTTTTCAAGAATTTCGATGGCTTGATTGATGTTCTTTTCCGCGAGTATATTTTCTCCTGTGCTGGCGTAGACCATGCCAATATTTCCCAGGTTATAGGCCTGGCCAATTTTATAGTTGACCTGTTCGAAAATCTTCCCGGATTCTGAGAAGTAGAGGAGTGCGGAGTCGTAATCCCCATATGTTAAATACTCGTCTCCGGCATTCAAAATAGCAGAGGCCAGAGAGATAGAATCTTTGGTTTGTCTGAGTACAGAAATGCCCTTGTTATAATAAAGCATGGCATTGGAATGATCGTTGGTAATTGAAAATATATCCGCAATAGCGCCGTATGTACTTCCTTCAATTTTTTCGAACCCTGATTCTTTTGCTATGCTTATACTTTTCAAATAGGCATTGAGGGCCTCATCAAGGTTACCTAAAACTTTTAGTGTATTTCCTTTTTGATAGTGGCCGATAGCCTGATAATCAGGGCTTTTCATGTCCTTTGCTAGCTGAATTAGGTCTTCCACATAGCTCAATGCCAAATTCAAATCCTTGGTTTCGTTAAAAACGAGCGCTCTTAATACGATAAGCCGAGCAGAGTCATCCAAATCTACTTCATGATAGATCTGTTTCAGACTATCGGCTGCTCGTTGATCTTGTCCGAATGACACGTGTGAAAAAGAACAAAAACCTATTATGATATAATAGGTTATGCATTTTATATCCATATCGGAATAGTTTGATTAGAGTCCGGTACCATCTGTTCCAGGGTTTACCTTGATTTTTGGATCCTTAGTATATGAGTTTGTTCTGTAGGTAACTTCAAGTGAATAGATGAATTCTTCCTTTTTTTGTACGTCTTTCACGGTTCCTAAATAATTGACCTCTCCTGATTTGACTCCCTTGACTGGCTGCAAAAGCATGGGTGAACAAAATGGAATTTTGTCATTATTGAATTTAATACTGTATTGCATGTTTTCCCTGTCGCTGGAACCTATCACACTAGGTGTAAGATTAAGCACCAGAAAAATATTACTGTTTGAAGCTACTTCCAAACTTGAAGTATTCGCCATGTGTAATATATGATGTGTTTTACCAGCTCCATCTTTGCCTTTGTAAAGGGTTGCAATTAATATTACGTCTGCCATCGTTTTGTTATTTAAGTTAAAAGTTTGTTTGAACTACAAGAGCAAAACTATCTGGTCGTCATTTCCCTCTAATACCCCAAAAGAGGTATTTTGGATGCTACTCAATATAGGTATAAAGTAGGTTTTGGCCTCAAATGTTATCGCTAATCAATTAAAGTGTCAGCTACCTCTTTATGGCTATCTGCCAATATAGCCATTTCGCCTGACTGATCAGAACGGAGGGCATTCAACCTTTGTCTGGTAATCAAAAACATAATAATCGATGGAGTAGCTACTATCAGTTTGTGATTGCAAAGGCGGAAACCGAAAAGCCCAGAGTAAAATGCTCTAACAGAGTAGGTAATCACATTTAACAAATAAAACAATGTCTATTTCAACAAAAGAAGTAATTGATACGGCAAATGAGGATGTATTAGAAATGATACAAGACTACAATAAGCAACAAGCCGCCGTGCACCATCAAATTGAAAGTGAAGTAATCCAATACAATGGAAAGGGCGCTGTCACTATCAAATTTTACCTGGCAGGAGGTTCCTTTACCGGAGTTTTCGAAATTGAAGGTACTGAGTATAGAGTGGCAGGCAAAATGGTTGGGGCCGGTTGGATAACTGGTGTAGCTGAAGGAACCATTTCACTACATGTGAATCCACAGAGTTTACTAAACAGCGATACTGGATTGACGCTAACCGCGTCGAAAACCAAACTGGATATTACCTTCTACCACAGTGGTGTGGTCGTCGGAGTATTCACTGGCGGTAGCGGTCTAAAAGGAGGCGGCGCATGTGCTGGTGGTTGCGACTGGACACTTTAAATATAGATTTCTCATATCATAAAATCTCAACCAGTGTGACTCACACTGGTTATTTTTTGCCTTTTCAATAAACATAATGCCATTATCAGCACTTTAGAATTACTCATCAGAATACCACTTTAGTGGTATTAAACAAGGCTGAAATAAGGCTAGCCTTGTATAGTTCAATATATGTTTCACAATAAAACTTATCAATTATGTTTTTTTATTATATCTGGTTAGATCTAGTTGACGGTTGGTACAACAATGGTGACGGAAGATATGGTTGATTGATCAACAGTTAGCCAAAATGCTACAAAGTAGCAAGAGAATCTTTATTAAGAGTGGTTGATATCAATCACTCTTTTTTACGGGCATTTGGTACTGTAAAGCATAGGTTGAATGCTCGCGGGCTGATCACAACGTACTAGCTGCATCAGCTTTTATCGGATTGGCAAAGAGGGAATGAAAACATAAATTTGTACGGGATATAGTCGCGTTCACATTATCATCAAACCCTTTTGAGTGCATCCAAAAAATTGAGATTCTCTCCAGCTATCTTCACTATTAGCAATGGAATCCGATCATTGGCCTTTAATAGCTTCATTGTAGTACTCCCCAAGAGAGCTAAAGAAGCTTTCGTCTGACCCTTCGAACCAATAACAATTAAGTCAATATTGTTTTCCTCAACCATGCCTAATATCTGATCATCCAACGAATCATCCTTATTGAATGTCAAAACAGGCTTAATACGATGCTGGAATTTTTTAGACCACTCATCCATTGCTTTTTCAGCATTCACTTTCATGATTTGAGCAAACTCTTCAAAGCTTTTACCTGATTTGGAATAGCCCATGGGCACACTATAGCTGTGGTGTCCTATGATTTTGGTTTTTTCATTGACCATTCCAATTTCAATGGCTTTTTGCATAGCTAATGTTGCGTGATTTGAAAAGTCGGTAGCCACCGCAATATTTTCCAATTGGGGTTCATAACCTTCAGGTACGATTAGAAAATTGCAAGGAAGGTTTCTGGCCAGTCGATCGGACACGATACCTGAGCCATTGGATGATTTTTTGCGCCCTGTAATTACCAAATCCGCTTTTCTTTCTAAAACAAGGCTCACCACTTCGTCAAAAGGTAGCCCCGAATTAACATGGCACTCATATTTGATTCCGGAATTATTGAAATACTTTTCAACCCTATGTTCCAGCATCAATTTTTGATCTACGACCAACTGATCGCTATAACCCAAATATTCACCTGAGAGGTAAGTGAATATTTCAGGTTCTTTTACCACATTAATAAAGTGAATCTTTTCTGGTTGAGAAATTGAGCTTAAGAATCGGGTATACTTCAAAATATCCAAATCCATTTTACTGAAATCAATTGGCACAATCCAAACTTCTTTATTTTTCATAATTTCTATAATTTAAATTGTGAATATTAAAATTCTCCTGTTACCTATTAAACGGATTATAAGCACAGAAAATCATGCGCTAATTCGCATAATAGGTGTTTTTTAGATGATTGTTATCATATAAATGTACATTTTGTTCAATATGTTTCGCTGTAAGAGCTAACCAAAATGATGAGGTGCAAAAAGTACTTGCCGTATAAAACAAGAAATCAAACTTCCTTCCCTTGTTGCAAGTTTTGTGATTCGATACTAATCGAATGCGATGCGTGGCAATCTCAAATTCTTTGAATTGAAGGGGGTGTAGGATACGGTACGAGAAACGATTGCTTCGGTCTAGGGTAGGGTGAATAGTTTCTGAATGCCTACTACAATTTTACTACTCGGCATTTTTCATATAACCCTGCATAAGGTTTCCCGCCCTGAATGAATAAGATAAGGCTGCCGGAATGAGCGTTTCGGCTTCTATAAGATTGGCCTTAGCCTCCTGGACCAGTGCGAGCATTTCCTGCTCAAGGGCAATCGCTTGTGCACGCCGTTCTTCTGCTTTAGCCTTGGCTATATTCAAATCAGCCATGGCCTGATCAATTTGTAATTTGGCTCCAATATTTTTACCAATACTGATGTCCGAAATGTCAATAGAGAGAATCTCGAAAGCCGTACCAGAATCAAGACCCTTGGCTAAAACCAATTTAGATATGTCTTCCGGTCTTTCCAATACCTCCATGTATGTTATAGCCGCACCGATTCTGGCTATAATACCCTGACCTACACGCGCTTTAATGGTTTCTTCACCGGCACCACCCACCAGCTGTTTAATATTGGTTCGTACGGTGACCCTTGTTTCAGCTATTAACTGTATGCCATCACGAGATACGCCTGTGATAGCCGGGACAATGATCATGTAAGGGTTTACTGAGATGTGAATGGCATCCAGTACATTTCTCCCAGCCAGATCAATTGCGGCAGCTTGCTTAAATGACATTTCCAGATTTGCTTTGTCTGCAACGATCAATGCTTTGATGACACTTAGCAAATTTCCTTTCGCCAGATAGTGGGTTTCGAGCAATTGTAGGGTCACATCTTTAATGCCAGCTTTGGTGGCTAATATCATGGAGTTGACAATGAGCCCTGGAGGAACCCTTCTCAATCTCATCATCACCAGTTCGAGCAAGTTGACTTTTATGCCAGAAAAAATTGCCGTAACCCATAGATTGACAGGAATGACATAAAGCAACAAGATTGATCCTGCAAGGATGAGACCCGCGGGTATAAGAATTGAAGGGGTCATAGAGATGTGTTTACCTTAGTTGTGGCTGGAAGGTACGCCCATTCCCCATAGCCCGAACCATGATAAGTAGCTTATTTTTATGCACTTGGTGTGGCCAATTAAAATATCATCAAATCTGGCGGTGAGCCGATATATTTGGAAACGTAAAGAACATGTATGGCAGACTGGGTATTGGTTTGTGGAAGATTGGATAGCATTTGCACGAGTAGGTCCCGATCACAAAAGTTTCATTCTGGAATAAGTAGACTCAATGCATTTATGTGCATGTGTGAAGCATAATTGTTGATCAACCAAATCACCGAAACAGGTCCATAGCACATCCTGGAGGTGGGATTTGAGTTCAGCGAAGAACTCTTTTGACATTTTTGGCAGGAGGGAGCCTTGAGCGGTTGACAAATGTGTGCGGATTTGGGCTGGAAAAATTAATCTTCCTTTGAGAAGATGTTCAATGAACCTTTCTGTCAAGTCAATAGGGTCTATTGAGCCAACCTTTCCTGATTCAACGCTAAGAGCGATTGATCGGAGTCAGATAGGGTTTCTTTTGAAGTTAAGATATCCACTACATGTTTAGCGATTTGCTTCATCTTAGCCTTGTTGCCGAATAGTTCATAGGCTTCAGCCAGGCTGTCTATCCAACCGGCAGCGGTAGGATGCAATTCCGCATTTAGTTTGAAAATGCTAATGGCTTCATCATATTGCTTACCAGCAAGGTATCGGTAACCCATGGCGTTCATTCTGGACCCTTCCCATAGATTGCTAGTAGAATCAGTCATGATGGTATTTCTAGCTATGGAAACCGCTTCCTCGATACCTTTTTTAGTAATCAACTGCTCAAATTGATCCAAATTGGGTGCCGGTTGTACGGCCTTTTGGGTAGTGAGATCCCACAACTCAGAGGCATATCCCTGAATGGTTGGCTTTTTCTGGAGAAACGCCAGCGCTTGTTGATCCTGTTTGAGGTAAACATCGAAGAATTTAACCAGATACTTACATGAAAGCTCGAACGATTGTTCAATTTTCCGCTTCTCTTCACCACGATTGTTGAGGAACAGACAAGCCGTATACCCCTCAGAAGCAAAGTCCCAGTGATGAAGTGCCGGTTGGTTTAAAGTAAGCCTGTACCTGGTAGAAAATTTCATTTCTTCTTCAAATTGACTCAAATGGATTTCCTCTTGTGACAGATCAGTACTGAAGATATGCAGAAACGGTACCCGAAGCCTCTCTGGCTTGTAATAATTGGAGGCAGACAAAGACTGAAACAGCCTGTCCATGAAAAGGCCGCTCTCAAGATCTGCTATGGCTTTAATCCTTGGTTCACTCATGGCCAGGAGTACCTGAGAGAAGCCGGCACCACTAAAGCCGTAAGAACCTATTTTGCCAGGATCAACGCTCATATTTTTTACCATCCATGTCATACCCAGTTGCATGTCTCGCACATCATCCAATGCCATGTCCCCGAAAGTCCCGTTAAAATTGGGGTACTCAATCATGGCGACGATGTATCCATGACTAGCCATGTATTCATTGACTATGCTAGTCGACAAGGGCCGCAAGGAACCCATCAGCAAGGGGAAGGAGCCATTCATTGGCTCTGCATCAATGTACGCCAGGAGAGGGGCAGCGATCAATTTTGCCCAACCCTTTTCATCAGGTTCACCAAAGTAGCTTCTGACCGTTCGTTTTCTGCTTCTTAGTTGTGGTTGAATTCGGGCACTATCCATCGATTCAGCCGTTGATGATTGCAAATGGTTGTAGCAATATTCCCCGTAAGTGATTGTTCTGTTCTTCGAAGTAACCTGGGCAGGGTACCAAATATGTATCGACATTTCCCTTGGTTTCAATTTTTGGTTGCTGCTAGGGTATTCATGGCCCTGAGGCTCATACCGGGTGTCGTCTTCGATGGTCACAATTTTAAAACCCACTTCATATTCCCCTGTTTGCAGATTTTGATAGACAGATTGTGCCTGGGAGGGAAATACGATAAGGGTCGATAGTAAAAGAAGAAAAAAGGATTTGCTCATGGCTATACGTGCTTTTTGTTAGCTAATGAAACGAAAATTGGTTAGGATTTCTTCCGATCCGATCGGATTGAAGAAGAAAATCAGGAGTTGTCCGGCTTTAGTCGTTCATCCCTGAACCGTGAAGGGGTAGTGCCATACTGTTTTCTAAAGATCTCATTGAACGTTGAAACGGAGTTAAATCCAGCATCATGTGCAATGGCAGCGATTGTATACTTCAGTGAGGCCGGGTCACAAAGTCGTCGTCTCGCTTCATCAACCCTCAATTCGTTGATGTACTCGTTGTAGGTCTTATTTAACTTCTCATTGATCACCTGGGAGAGGTGATGCCTCGAAGTGTCAATTTGGGAAGCCAAACCATCGATGGTTAGTGAAGATTGGGTGAATAATTTATTCTCAATCAATAAAGAGGTCATCATGGTTTCTATTCGCGAGCTTTCTTTTGGTTTCAGGCTTGAATGCGCATACTTTCCAGAGCCATTCCTTCCATTTTGCTTTTTGATGAAATACCCCTGATCAGCCATCATTTTGTAGCTAATCCAGTAGATCAATAGGGTAAGCGCAATGAAAACCAACTTGACGTCCGGAAACCGTCCATAGTAAACGACCATAACTGCAAGCGTTATCGCCAGGATAGACTCAATACTGGTGACAGCGATAATAAAGGATCGAAACCTGGATACTGATATCCTATAAGCGGCTATGCCATAGACGGTTAGCGAACTCATCTGAAAGGCTGCATATACATACGGATGAACATGCAGATGTTTGACCCACCCGACATGGTAACTGGTAGCCATTAGTACAGCCAGCGCAAATGGAACAAAATGCAAAAGATGTGTCCTCGAAAAATAACCCTTATTCCTTGAATGCATGTACAAGAACAGAATGGGACCTATCAAGAAGGGTAGTTGATAGGAAGATATATAGAAGAACCGCACCTCATCCATCAGCCATGACTTGGTGAGCACTTTGAAGGTGAGCTGAATGCCAATGACAAGAAGGAATAAGATAAAATAGACATTGGAAACCTCCGAACGATGCTTCTTAATCATCCAAAAGCCAATAAGAAAGCCCTGGATGGACCCAAATAGCAGTAAGAATATATTGAGCTGGGTAGTCAAACAATCAAATTAATATAGTTGAGAACAGACTGGGCTTCGAAAAGCCTTAATTGCTTCGTTTCTCTATGCTTTACTCTCCGAATACCTTCGGAATCGCCAAACCAACAGTGCAAACGTAGCAAGCACAGCTGCGGTTAAAACTTCCGTTGTCTAAAGTTAATCACAAACATTGGTCTCTAGAAAAGTCATGACCTCTTCCAGTTCCTTAACATTAGCCACTTTGTTGATTGTCTTTTCATCAATCTCGCATCCTTTTAAGAGCGTTTTAATCACTGCATCTATATTCTTTTTGTATACTATACTACGCGTTTGCTCTTTGTTGTCTATGATGTAATACTCTTTATAGTAGATATTATCGGCATTTTCCACATCAAATGCTTTGTCCACTTCATTGGCCACATTCATAGCTGCAATGAGTGAATTAGCACTTGCTTCGGCATCAGTAGCTCCACTACTTTTCAGTTCGCTATATGAATTACTGGCGGCTGCCGCAGCTAGAGATTTAGCCAATTCTTCTTCAACAGAACTAGCTACAGCGACGGCAAGATTTGTTGCACTCTCATTGACATGGGTTGGGCGTGGATTTCTAAAATAACTGAAGCGACCGTTAGGGTTTTCGACTTTTACAAAGTTGTCATATACATTGACATAGTGATGGTCAGCTCCGCTTATTTGCTGAATGTAATAAGTGATTCTTTTACCGGAGGCCCACCACATGGTAATTTCTTCATTTTCATTGGCGTATTTCACAGCCACAGGCCCAAAGTTTTTGAAATTACTTTCATGTGGTTCTTTCTTTCGGCCAGCTACCTGACCTTCCAATTTTTCGCCACTATCAAAATAGATAGTTCCCGGATTGAAGTTCCTATAAGCTTCATTATAGTCATTCTTTACTTCACCAATTTTCAATGGGTCTACTCGAAATTCCACGACTTGATCTCTGGTATATTTCCCTTTTTCTTTGTTCTTTCCTTTGTATCTAATCTCAGTAGTATCTTTTCGATCCACAATTTTTAATCGTAGATCCCCTTCTTTCCGTTCGCCAGATTTAAGCACCACATAGCCATTTCTTGCTGGGGTAACGGTGTAGCTTTGAGCAAAAGTGAGAAAGGGAAATAGAAGAGTTGCTAGTATGGTAAATTTCATGGCGTTCAAGGTTAAATCTTATTCAAGATAATCAATTTCTAATTTTGAAACTTTGATTTTAAGCACCAGACTTGTTGGTAGAAGCGCATTGCATTTACTGTCACACGTCCTGTTCTCAAGAAATGTCATGACTTTTTCCAGCTATTTCACATATTCAATTTTGTTGATGCGCCATTTGGATTGAGCTGCTGGTGTTTTTACAATCGCTTCATCTCCTTCCTTCTTTTTATAGAGTGCCTGCGCCATGGGAGAATCAATCGAGATGTAGTCTTTGGCTCCAATCAGTTCTTCATATCCAACAATTCGAAGGCGTTTTTTTAGACCAGATTCATTTTCAATTTCCACCCAGGACCCAAACATCACTTTGCCCTCCTGGTATGGATCGTAATCCACCACTTTGAAGTTGTCGATGCACTTTCTTAGATAAAGTAGTCGTTTATCAATTTCTCTTAGTCTTCTCTTATTGTAGTGGTAATCTGCATTTTCTGATCGGTCCCCTAAACTGGCTGCTCATTGCACGTTTTTGGTGACTTCGGGCCGTTCTACACGCCACAGGTGATCTAACTCAGCTTTTAGTTTCTCTAATCCTTCAGGTGTAATCATCGGGGTTTTCATATTTACAAAATTAAAAATTTAAGCGATAGATTATCAAGCGATCGAAGATATAGGCTGGTTCTCAGGCCTGAGCAAGGGCAGAAGTTGGATCTTTCCGCTTCTGCTTTTTTGTGCTATTTCGACCTTTTCTGCCTTTTAATCAAATCATGAGACTGAATCATTCAGTTCTTAAATAATAATATTCTCGAAAGGCGGCATTTCTGGCACATAATCTCTTTATAGAAATTATTTCTTACACTACGCGGCATTTTTTCAATCGTAGCTACCATATTTGGCCACTGTTAAACCATACAATCCAAATATGTCAGAAGAGAAATTTTATCACGTCGGAGAATTGAGTTCGGAACAACCGGCCAAGACGCAATATGAATCCACCAAGTTCGCTAAAGCTCGTCACCCGGAACCTTATCGATTTGAAGTGAACCTCAGCGCCGAGGCTGGTAATAAGCAGAGCAAAACAGGTGTGGTTTCCGTGAATATTCCAGGCTTTAGCCCCGTCAAACTGTATTGTGATGAGCAACCACCGGTAGGGGACGACACCGCTCCACCGCCATTGGCTTTCTTTTCTGCCGGCATTGGGTTTTGTTTGATGACACATTTGACCGACATTCTAACGGCTCGAAAAATACAGGTGGATAGCCTGAAGCTGGAACAACGGATCGTGTTTAGAACCAACCTGGGCCATATGCGCGAACACGGCTATATGACCAACGGAGGATGCGATATCGTTGAAACCCATGTAATCATAGAGAGTCCTGAGCCAGAGGAAAACATCAAAGATCTGCTCAACGAGGCAGAGAATGGCTGTATGGCGCACTATGCACTCAGAAACCCAATTCCATGGACCACCAGGCTGATCTACAACGGCAAGGAAGCCATAAATCGCTCCTCTGAGACGGAAGGTTAGGCGCAGGATAGTAGGTGGGTGAGCATATTTACTTGCAGAATTGGAAGCTTGGGCAGAAAGAAATTTGCATCTTCAATAACTCCATTTACCTTCGCGAGATTCAGGCATTAGCATAAGAAATAAATGACTATAGAAGAACAAATAGAGAAATCCCGCACCAGCATATTTAAAGCTGTTTTTCCTAATACCACCAATCATTACGACACTTTGTTTGGAGGAACAGCCATGCAATTGATGGACGAGGTAGCATTCATTACTGCCACGAGGTTTAGCCGACAGAAAATGGTTACGGTAAGTAGTGATAAAATAGATTTCACCAAGCCCATTCCATCCGGAACCATCGTTGAGTTGGTAGGAGGGGTCAAGCATGTAGGAAATACCAGCTTAAAAGTACATGTAGATGTCTTCATCGAAGAGATGTATTCGAGTCAACGTGAATCAGCGATCAGTGGAGAATTTACTTTTGTGGCGATAGACGAAGATAGAAACCCGACGACTATTGTTAGTTACCAATAGGAACAATGGTATCAACACGGCTTCCGTCTTCGAAATTGGCTAGAATGATATACAAATTAGGTTAATCCCCCCTTCCTCATATCTTTACTATTTTCCTGACGACCTGTTGGTCAGTTGTTTTCAAGGACAAAAGGTAAACGCCATTATCCAGATTTTCAATATTGTAATACCGTTCGACTGATTGATATTGTTTGACCAAATTTCCTTTCAAGTCATAGATCAATACTTCAGTGATATCGCCTACCGAGAGGCTAAAACCTTTAGATACCGGGTTTGGATAAACCTGGAAGCTTTCCGATAAGGACGTGTTCCCGTCGATTGCTAAGATACTTTCTATGTCAAATGAGGATGAGGCTGTACAACCGTTGGCGTCGGTCACCATTAGGGTATAGGTACCCGCTGGCTGGTTGACAAGGTCTTCCTCGTCATCCGCATCTCCAACGCCATCATTGTCCCAATCGAAAACGTATGGAGCCAAGCCCTCTGTAATGCTGACATCGATCGACGTGGGATCTGTGGTGTTTTCAGCATTGATCACAGGCAAGTCATACACTACAATTTCCATACTGGTAGTTGATGTACATCCCTGAGCATCTTCCCCCGTCACCATGTAAGTAGCGGTAGCCTCTGGTGCAAAAGCGACACCATCATTAATACCCTTACCCCAGTCGTAAGTGGTGGCACCCGATGCGGAGAGTGTAACGGACTCATCCGCACAAATGGCTTCACTAGTGGCATTGATAGCGATGGCCGGCAAGGGGTTGACTACAATTTCGATACTCGAACTCGCCGTACAACCTGTTTCACCTTCGCCCATGACCGTGTAGGTGGCTGTGGACTCAGGCTCAAAAGCTATCCCATTAACCACGCTGCCTCCCCAGCTATAATTGGTGCCACCCGTAGCAGAGAGCGTAACGGATTCATCTGCACAAATGGCCTCACTCGAAGCATTGATAGTGATAGTTGGCAAGGAGTTGACTACAATTTCGATACTCGAACTCGCCGTACAACCTGTTTCACCTTCGCCCATGACCGAGTAGGTGGCTGTAGACTCAGGCTCAAAAGCTATCCCATTAATTACGCTGCCTTCCCAGCTATAATTAATGCCACCCGTAGCAGAGAGCGTAACGGATTCACCTGCACAGATCACCTCACTCGAAGCAGTGATACCGACGGTAGGCAATGAAAGTCTACTGATACTTAGCTCAGCAGATCCTTCACCACCGTATCCATCAGCTGTTGTTATGGTAATGATTGTTTCACCGGCAGCTATACTTTCCAGGTCTACCAGCAGTTGATAATTGCCTTCTGTAACCTCCATCACTGAAAGAGATGCATTGGGTACCAGCGTCGTATTGGAGGAAGTGACAGTGAATGCCAGCAAATCGTTATCCGAATCGCCGGCCTGAAAAACGTATGCCGGTATTTCGCTTCCTGCGCATACCTCGATGGGGCCTCCTATGGTTACTTCTGGTGCTTCATTACTAATTTGGACCAAAAGTCCACCTGCCGGATTGCTTCCTGTGTTGGCATCCATGTTTAGTATTACACCGTAGACTTCACTCTCTATCGTGTATTGAAAAAGTATACCGTGATCGGTGGCTCCACCATATGGGGCTATACCATAGAGTTGGCCCTCGGCGTAAGCCAAAACCGGTGCGGGAAACAATCCATCGACTCCAGTACCGAAGTGATGAAGCACTGTATATTGGTTCAGGTCTGGGTCAAATTGGAAAATTCCGCCGCTTGATGCTGTTCCACCAGTGTTGACTGTACCATACAAGATACCGTCAACCATTATCAACTGTCCAGGCTTCGTTCCCGTCATGTCGGTAAAGTGATGAAGTACTGAAAATACTTCGGTAGTCAAATCGTACGCAAACAAGGTACCTCCATCATGAAGACCACCACTTGCGGCAGTACCATATAGGACATTACCTATTTTCAGTACCCCATTTTCTATATGCATACCGTCTATGCCGTCCTCTGGTTCGCCTGGATTATTCTCTAATGCATGGAGTACCTTCATGGAGTTGTCCGACAGGTCCACCTCAAAAATCAGCCCATTGGATGCTGCTCCACCGCTATAGGTCCCGCCATAAAGTTTATTGTTGTCTAGGATCAGACCATTTGCAGGGGCGTTTCCAGCACCTTCGCTGAAATCGTATACTACATCAGCTGTATGGGTATTTAAATCATATTGAAAAACCATGCCGTTGCCGTCAAGACCGCCTTCTCCACTCGTGCCATAGAGTATTCCGTTGTCATGAATGACAGGGCCATGCACCTCACTACCACCAATCGTCTCAAAGTCAAGCAGAAATGTATAGATCTCATTTTCGGGATCGTAACTAAACAAAACGCCGTTGTTTTCTTCACCGCCTTCGGTAGTGGTTCCATATAAAATGCCATCGACCTGGACAAGTGGTCCATTAGGGGATACGCCACTATTCTTTTCGAAATCGGTGAGCTTATTGAATTTATCATCGTCGGGATCATAAACAATAAGTGTTCCTCCATCGTACTGGCCGCCACTTGTCGCTGCACCGTAAAGGAAACTATTGTGAAGGACCAGCGTTGATTCATGGGAGGTTCCATCCGTGACATCGAATGCCCGGAGTAGCTCCAATTCGTCCGTCTCAATTTTGTAGCGATACAAATGCGCATCGAGGACCTGACCGCCAAGCCCATACAACCAGCCATTGAGCTCAATAAACGAATTTCGTGGTGATGAAATAACATCATCCTCTTCAATGCCTCGAAGTCCTTCATAACTGTTGTCTGTAGGGTCAAATTCATAAATGGCATCATGTTGGAAAAAAGGGCTGGTCGCAGTTCCATACATCTTTCCATTGACGGGAACCAAACTGCCAGTGGGCTGGAGCTCCATGGAAACAGAAGTAAAGGTTTCTTCACTCGTATCGTAGATAAAAATTCTTCCCTCATCGCCGTCGTTTTCACCAGAGGTCAAACCTACACCGTAAAAAAGACCTTCTTGACCTAATAGTGCATAACTGCTATTTGTCCCTTCGGTACCAGCCAAGGTATGCAGGAGCGTAAAACTCTGGTTGAAAAGGTCATACTTAAAGAAGGTGCCCAAACCGTTCGTGCCGCCTTCATAGGTGATGCCATACAACACGTCATCAGTTGCAGCCAACCCGGCCACCAAAGACTTTCCATCATTGGTGTCGTCAAATTCATGCAATACCGTATAGATATCTGTGGCCGGATCAAATTCGTACAGCACACCGGCATCGTTGGTTCCTCCTTCAGTAGTACCGCCATAAAGTTTGCCCTCCACTAGCAGCGGTGCTACACCCGGAATGCCTCCCGTTTCGTTATCAAAATGATGCAAGGTTGTTTTTTCTTCCGTATCCAGATCGTAGACATATATTACGCCTTCATTATTTTCACCGCCGCCGGTCGTGGTGCCATAGGCCTTGTTCCCAATGAACACCAATCGACCACCAGGACGATTACCATGGGGATACGACTCAAATTCAAACTTTACGTCGAGTTGTATCAATTCAGGATCAAACTTAAATAGTGTCCCACCACTTTCACTATCACCACTGGATTTCATTCCCCAGAGGGTGGGCTTGTGCTGTGCACGAAGAGAAGTGATACTTAAGATTAAAACAAGAGTGATGATAGCTGTTTCGAACAACCTGGTAATTCGTTTCATGATCAGTGGATTTTTTTGGTAAATCATGACCGATGTTAGAAACGATTGCCTCTTTATTCAAAATTACCACCCCTACAAAACCTTTACAGGCCGTCTAACTGATTGATAAGTAATACTTTACGCAATGAAGGGATTCCGTTCGCCCACCAATTTTTTTGCTTTTTTGTTTAGACACAGCTGGTGTTGAGGGGTGAAAATTGGTCATCACATGGCTTAATTATCCATGAATAGACTCATTCCCACAAGACCAGGTAGCTATCAAGCCGGATCAGGAGACCTTCAGAATGAAGGTGCCCAGATTTTCATCCTGGGTCAAATTCAGCTTTTTTCTCAGTCTGCTTCGTTGTATTTCGACCGAACTGACTTTGATGTTGAGCAAAGCAGCAATCTCTTTGGAAGAAAGCGAAAGCTTGAGGTAGGCACACATGCGCAGGTCATAGGGGGTTAGGGTAGGGCCTAGCTTGATCAATTGAGAAAAGAAGGTATCGTGTATTTTTTCGAAACGTGATCGGAATTCTTCCCAGTCTTTTTCTACGTTCCAACCATTTTTGATGCTGCTATTGATCTTTTTGAGTTGCAAATTGGCATCTTCTAGCTGACGGACCGGTTTGGCACTTTCTTTAATATCATGGAGCAGATTTTTCTTTTGCGCCAGCGAAAGGGTAAAGGTCATCAATTCTTGTTCCTGGTATTCAATTTCCTGTTGGGCCTTTTCCAATTTGTATTGAGCCAGCTGCTTCGCCTTTTGCTGACGACTGTAGATCAATGCACCTATGATCACTAGCGCTACCATGGCGGCCACCATCAGGAGTTTGGTGAGGTTAGATATTTTCTCTTGGTGCTTCAGTTGTTCTATTTCGCGTTCTTTTTTCTCGGTGTTGTATTTGGTGGTCATCTCATTGATCTGGGCCGTCATTCTTTCGTTGAACAGGCTATCTGCGAGGGTCTTGTACACTTTATAGGTCTTCAGTGCCTCATCGTAAGTGCCGGACTTTTCGTGCCAGGCTGACTTTAGCTCATAGGCATCTTTCAGCAGTATAGTAAGCCCGTAGTCCGTAGCCAGGGATTCCAACTGATCAATGTGGGTAGCAAATGGCTCCGATTGCCCCAATTGCATGTACAACCTGGCCAACTCGGCATGTATATAGGCGACCAGTACAGGATCCTCCGATTGTCTGGCCAGATCCAAGGCCTCTGTCAGTTGGGCTTCGGCTTGCTCCAGTCGATCGAGTTGTAGGGCCACCTTGCCCATGATATACACCGAAGCGCCAACCAATCTTACGAAGTTCATGGCTTTTGACATCTGGTAGCCCTTTTCGGCATAAGCCAGGCTTTGTTCATAATTTTTCAGTTCGATATGATTGTAAGCCAGGGTGATATAACTCAGGCTAACGTTCACCGAATCTGCAGCTAAGCTGAAGTATTCGGCAGATTCCAGCAGGTAGGTATTAGACGTTTCATACCGCTCCATTTCCGAGTAGATGTTGCCCAGGATATTGCAGGCTTTGGCTTTAATGCTATAGTTGTCGTCGTTTCCATCGAGTGCAGACAGTACGGTCTCCAAACGGGTAATGGCCTTTTCATAATCACTTTTGTCAAAATCCAGGGCCGCCAAATGGGTGTCTATTTCTAGGGCTATGATTTCTTCCCCTTGCTGCAGATATAAATTCTTGGCTAGGTCATAGTAGTAAGTGGCCGTATCATAGCTGCTTTTGGCAAAATATAGATTTCCATGCCATTCATAGGCCGATGCCAAATACTTGTCATCGGCTATGCTGCCTGCCAGTGCGAGCATTTCTTCCAAATACCAGTCGGCTGAATCTATATTCGATTCTATGACATCAGGGAGCAGTTGTCGAAGCTCGTTGAATCTGGTCGTATCATTCTGTCCGGCAACAACGTGCGCAAAGCCGATAGTGAGCGTCAGGAAAAGAAGATGGAGGTAGGCGAATCGTTTCAATGGACTGGTTGTTTTGCTGACCTAAGTTAGAAATTTAATCAGTTTATCTGGAATTGGGTCGGTACAATTTCAAGTATTATGAGAATGTGTCCGTACGAATTGAAATTGGTCTTGAAATGACTTAATTTAATCATTAAGCTAATACTTTAAACCGACAATAACCTACAAATCCTTTGGACCCTAACGTAAAAATCTTCAGTTGTTGGCAATGTGGTCACAAACTAAGGTACCCCATAAAGGACAGGGTCATTAAATTTAAGTGCCCGGAATGCGCACATCAGTATTTCTCCATAGACGGAATAATTAAAGAGACCTTAGAAAAGCTACCAAGAACAGAACCACTGGAACCATCAGAACCTCCTCCTTCTGAAAAGTCAGACCAGAAAGAACCAGTCCGGAAAGAGCCGGTTCAAATAGCCAGGCCGGTAAGATCTTATTCAAGGCTATGGCGGGTAGGCTATGGTGTTCTGTTTGTTACACTTGTATTGATAGCTCCAATAGCAGTTGTGTATAACCAAACGTTGACATCACAGGATAGACACAATGTCACCTTGAATAATGTCTTTCGCCAAAACAATCCTCTGAATGAAGCAAAGGTCCCAATAGATATAGATCAGTCATTGCTATTTTCAAATCCTCCTTTGGTGAAAGAAGGGAAAGTCTATCTGAGTAGCTATAGTGGCGAACTCGTGAAGTTTGATTTGACGTCTTCGAGCACCACCTGGATGACCAATCTGAAGTCTCCGTCAACCGGCCGAATGATATTCGACGATAAATACTTGGTAGTAACCACTTCCGAAGATGGTTTGCTGTTTGTCCATGCTTCCAATGGAAATGTTGCCTATAACTATGAGCACTGTGGAGGGGTCCTATCAAGCCCTGTAAAATTTCGGGAGACAGTTTTTGTGGCGTGCAACGGAAACATTCTTCGATTCAAAAAAGGACTGCCGTTAGACACCATACCGACAGCATTGATAAATATCAAAAGTCTTTTGATTCATCGAAACAGAATGCTCATCGTTTCGGAAGAAGGATCAATAGAATGCAAAGATATGGCTGATAACTACAGCTTAGACTGGAAGTATTCCATTGGTCAAAAAATCAACCTAGACCCTGTGCTCTACAAGGGCAACCTGTTGTATGCTACCAAGAATGGGCTTGTGTATTGCCTGAGCAGATCAGGTAATAACAGGCTGGTAATAGATTTATCCGGTAAGCAATTGTCGAGTATGCTGATTTCTGATCATACCCTGATCGTTTCGACAGCAAAAGGTGCGATTTATTTTGTTGACCCTGGATCAGGCAAGCAGATCATGCGCAGGTTGGAATTTAACTGTCAAATTCTATCAGACATGTGTGTTGTGAATGACACGCTGTACATTCCCTGTTTCGACAAGGGAATTAAAATCCTGTACCAACCTTATCGTCATAGAAGAACTAAAAAATTCAACCTCAAAAATGCTCAAATCACTTCTGGTATATCATACCATAACGAGCAACTATTTTATACCACAAGCAATGGACAAATTCACAAAATCAAGTAAGTGCATGCCATACGCAAGGGTAAGTGTTAGTCTATGTCTACTATTGGCTTTACTGAGTTTTCAGCTTCAGGCCCAGTTTCAGCCCATGATGATAAAGCCTGGGGCCATGGGCATATTAAATAGCAAAGGAAAAATCGCGGTGCCGGCGTTTTGTTTGGATGAGCGTGCCAAAACACCAATGACCAAAGATGTTTTTACGCAAAGTTTAGCAACCACGCATTTAACCATTCTTACAGAGAAGCAAGTTTATAAAGGTGTCAGTCTGTCTGATTACTTAGGTAAAGGCATTAAGATAGAAGGCTCGGGCAGCTACCTTTTATTGGACATTTCCTTTACTGGAGGGAAGTACAACAAAGAAAAGGTGCTTGGAGTTAAGTTCGAAGATGGAAGTATCTTAAAATCTGAAAAATATAAGGGTTATTCGGACAGTGAGTTAAAAGATCACTTAAACCTCACAGAAGAAAAGGTTTTTAAGATTCCGAAGAATAACTGGGAAAGAAGTTACTCACCCACTATCAGAAGAACGACACCCTTAGAAAGGATTTTGAGGCCGAGAGATGATATGGACCCTTATATAGCCAGGCTTTATAGAGAGCAAAATAATATTTGGCGAAGTGGGGATGAAGTAAGATGGACGCGTGCAAAGGAATTAAATACCGTAGATGGTTACGAAGCTTATATAAGTGAGTCGGAAAAGTTGCATACTGGTAATCGACATATTTCAGATGCTAGAAGGCGCAAGAATGAGCTTGAAGAAAAGCAAAGACTGATTGAAGAAAGACAAAGGCCCGAGCGTCTGCAAAAGTTTAATGAAGCGAAGAGCCGCAATACAGAACGATCCTACAAAAAATTTATTAAAGAATCGTCTCAACTGGGCACATCACATTTTGTTCCAGAGGTCAAAAAATTAAGAAGTCAGCTTGAGTATAGCTATTATCAAAGGGCCAAAACGGCTTCTGGGATTCGGAGCTACTTAAGAATTTATCCCAGGGGCCAATATAGCAGGGAGCTATCCACTAAACTGGAATCGCTGATTACCAAAACTCATGGTAAACTATCAACCGCTCAAAGAAAGGAGTTCATCAACGAGCGGGCTAGACTTATAAAAAAAGCAGAATACAGACTTACCAAGCCATTTAGACCTGAAAATCAATCTTTTGCTGAGGCTTATAAGAAGTCCGACCTGACCGTCATTGAAAAGAAAAAGTTAGGCCCGAAGAGAATGGATATCAACTATATCGCCCTTGAAGGCGGTGGTAGTTCTACAGTAATCAAAGGGACCAATAATGAAGTTTATGTCGTTGATACCGGGGGCAAGATTAAAGATGCCAAGAATCTTTCCAGCTTCATCAGTAAACATTATGGCGAAAAACAAAAATTAAGAATTCTAATCACACATCCGGATGCAGATCATTTCGGTGGATTGGATTACCTGATAGCCAACGAAGATGTCATTGAGGTACTCTTTCCCAAAGCCCACAGTGCTATAGTTTCTAAAAAAATGGATAAAATTTCCAGTACCTCTCTTCTGGGGTCTTATCATAAAAGTATGGTCAATGACCAATACCTAAAGTTTTCCAAGACAGCAGATAATTTGGCGCATGCAAAAGCTGCTGACCTTGGTCCGGTGGAGCGTGGCAGGTATGGCGTTTCCAGCGACATTGACTTCCAGACATTCCAACTTACAGGCATGCGAACCACCAATGATCATTCTATTTGCTCTAAGATTAAATACAACGGTGTTTCCCATTTAAATCTTGGTGACCTGGGATTATCGCCACTGAAGAAATTGATAGACGCACATGATCTATCGGTTGGGGGCCATGTAGACTTACTGAAGGAAACTCAAGACGAAGTAAGCACCAGGATTCGGGAAATAGAAATGCTTAAAAAAGAACTGAAAAGTATGCAATCCAATACAGCTATGATTCAGCGATTTATGGAAAGTAATTCAAGCTTAGATCGGACGGTAAGCGAATCCTTGTCCAAGCAATATGAGCATGCCCAAAAGATTAATGAACTAGAGACTAAGCTTCAAGTGTTTGTTGAACAAAAGAATAGGGAGATCGCTGACTGGTTCAGCCTAAAAAGCACCATACTGCAATGGCCACATCATCATTGGTCTCCGTCAAACTTGGTGATGGAAAATTACCTGGTTGAATTTCTGAATCGGGTGTCTCCCCAGGTGATTGTGATTACCACTCCGCCACTTGCGGCGAGACAGAACCGTACCCGGTTAGAAGACTTCTTAAAAAGGTATGCCCGCGGTAAGAACATAAAAATCATATTTCTTGACACAGCGGGTCATTATAGATTTATTTCTAAGCACTATGACATCGTCTGGACCTATGACGATCAATGGGCATAAAACAGGCAGTCAGGCATATGAAAACATTAGAAGAAATTTTATTCAGACCATAAGAACCTTAAGTTGATCTTTACCACTATGATAAACAAACAAAAAATTGGCCTATGCTTATCCGGAGGTGGCTATCGAGCCGCTGCCTATCATATGGGAACCCTTCGCAAATTGCGAGAGATGGATATCCTGGATAAGATAGACGTTATTTCATCTAACTCTGGGGGCTCTATTACCGCCGCTACTTATTGTCTGAATAAGGGTGATTGGAAGTCATTTGAAAATCAAATGTTAAAGGGGCTGTCCAAAAATATGATCTTCCGGCTAGTGCCAAGGCTGGTCATTGTGCTTCTGGTTTACGGGTTGTCTACCTGGTTTTTGTGGAGGTATTTAAATGCCTATGCCCTCATGGGTACGACGACGGTACTCTTTCTGATCATGGGATTCTTTCAATACCAGATCTTGCCGTTTAGCCAACGAAATGAAAAGAGTTACAAGGATTTTTTTGTTGGCAGATCACAGCTTAAAGACCTGCCTTCAAGCCCCGAATTGGTCATGAACTCCACCAATATGGAAACGGGTAACCCTTTCGTTTTCGCTACCGACCAAATGGGAGATACAGTCTATCGGTATCGAGAAGGGGATAAGAGCATTACCTTCAAACATAAAGACTTTCCCATTGCGCGGGCCGTTGCGGCCTCTACCTGCGTTCCGTTTGCTTTTAGCCCCGTCAGGATCAAGAAGCGCTTCTTCAAACCCGAGTCCGGCTACAAGGATGCCGTTCCCCGGTTGGTAGACGGAGGGGTATACGACAACCAGGGCATACATCGACTGACCCATTCCAAAAGCCGCTACAAGTGTAATATCATTATTGTGAGCGATGCCGGAAACGACATGCCCTTCAAGAATACCTACAGAAATGTGCTCTCCCTGCTCATTCGCGTCAGTGATGTCTTTATGACACGAATCAGGAACTTACAAGTGATGGAGCTTTTATATGACAGCATCGAAAACAAACAACGGGAGATCGCTTACCAGGCGCTGAGTTGGAGTCCGGAACATTCTATTGATAAATTCATTGACTCGGTACTAGACGGCAATGTTTTGGATCATGTCTGGAAGTCCCACAAAATAACCGAAGCAGACATTGAACGAAAAGATCGTATGGAAATGACGGCCAAGCTGAAGCAATCCATTGACTATGAAGCTATTGTCAAAACGGCCAACGATGACGTCCAAACCAAGCTGGCCCGCAGTGTGGGTACCAACCTGGTACCAATCAATCAAGCCAAACAAAAAGCGCTGATCAATCATGCTTATGTAATGACAGAGTTACAGGTAAGATTGTATTGCCCAAGCTTGGTTGGGTAGACTCAACTTCCCACATGTTTAAGTGATCGTCACATACCTGTTTTTGAGTAAGATTGCATTTGTAATAATCATTGACCCATTTAACCCGGTCACACTGAGCCAGTCGAAGTGTAGTGCCATTCATCGAAGCGACGAAAAAAAATCCCTAATCCAAGGGGGGAGGGATTGCCACGTCACCAATGCTCTGCAAAAGGTTCCTCTCAATGACGTGCTAAATGGTTGCTTGTGTTGTGAACCGAACAAGTCGTTGACCTGCAAGTGTATCACAGGCAAAATACTAAAGCCTGAGAGAATCACCCGAATAACAAAATTTTAAACGACAAGTTTTGCCTGAGATTCTCTTGAGTTTGGGGCGGCGAGTCCTTATCACAAAATTTTAATACCGGAATAGGTAGACTTAATGCGCTTAGATAGAAGTACTCATCGTATTATTGGAATATTCCTCGGGGGAGGAAAAGATTTTGTCAATAAAGGAAATTGTTTTACGTCGTACGTATGTTTAGGTTCTGGCTGTGCTCGAGAGAGGATATTGAATGTAAAAAAGGTATTGCCCTTGCTATCGGAAAAGTAAGAGAAATTTGAATGTAAGTGAATATGAAAGGAAAACGAACGTGGTTGCTTTTGTACTACTCGAACATAATGCACCAAAAGGTTTATCCTTCAACCATAAGGACAATACGTAGGAGAGTGCACCTTCTTTAAAACGAATTCATATCAATGCTTCAAGGAATACTTTAAGGATATTTGACTCTTAGGCATACAATGGCTAAATTGTACAAGCAGCCCTTTGAGGACTCATTAAAGCCTAACCAGATGAAGTCTATTCTCCTGTTCTCTTTAGTTGACCTATCAATAAACCGTTTTCGAATTAACTATGACCGATAACCAACCAGACCGTAAATGGATAGAGATAAACTGAGATATGAAGTCACGCTAGAGGAGATACGTGTCATCAACTCGACAATCACGAACCTCGATCAAAAAATGAACCAGATTAAAACCTGGTGCCTTACTTTATGGACCGGCTGTTGGTGGCTTTTGGTAGAACTGACAAAGCACAATGAGGTCGACAAGACCTTCGCCATATTTATCACCATGATACCCATGACCTTTGCCATACTCGATGTGGAAGTGAAAAGAAATCAATTGAAGTTCATACATCGAGCAAGAGTTTTAGGCAAATGGCTGAACGCTGAAAAAGTGGAATTCGAAATAAAAAAAGACCCGGGTCCAAATGAAATAGTCGCTACAAACTTTAGATATTATGACCCTTCCGGATACAGCGGCGCACAACAAAAAGGCAATCCGGACTACAAAGCATTCTATAGTGATGAAGTAAGCTTTACCAGTGCAATCAGGCAATCAAATAGCATCAAGGTGTTTTATGGTATTCTGGTAGGTCTTTCCATTATCGGAAGTGGTCTGTTTATTTGCTTTCTGGGATGTCCTAAATGCTAAATAAGTCATTGCCCGCTAGTACTAACGGACGAGACATCATTGAATATTTAGCATAATATAGAATTATATAATCACAGGGTTGTGGGATGCCGGGATTTTCCCTTAACACTAGGCGCGCCCCATAAAATCTGCCGTTATCGTACTGCGTAGCGATAACTGATTTTAACGTTCCACGCCGGGCTAAATACTCACTGCGTTCGTATTACGGGAAATCCCTAGAAGTGTTATATAATGACCTGCGTTATATTAATATAGCTTCGGTTCCGAGACGGGATTAATAGTTTAAGGGAAGACCTCTAACGTCAACTAAAAACGTACTCGTCAATCTGTAGCAGGAACGAGCACTCTTTTGCCTTTTCTGGCACGAGGGGAGGTTCTTGGAATGGCAAATGTGCGGTTCTTAAAAGAGCTTTATTCAATCTTTAAATAATCCTTCCGTCATTTGAAAAATACCCAAGATTGGGTATTGAACTTGGATTTTCAGAGACTTAGATTGAAGAAAAATCGCCAAGGCATGAGAAATGACACATTTCACTTAGGACTTACGATGGCCGGGGCTGTTTCTGCCGGTGCATATACAGGAGGAGTCATGGACTACTTGTTCGAAGCACTAGATAAATGGGAAAGAGCTAAAAATGGGGAAATAGAAGGAGTGGACCAATCTCTTGTTCCAAAACATAAAGTTATTATTGATGCAATGGGAGGAACCTCGGCTGGAGGGATGACCACTATCATGTCGAGTCTCTATGCCATTAAGGGAGAGGTGAAACCAGTCACTCGGATTCCCAACGATACTAATCAAAAACAGGACAATGTATTTTGGGACAGTTGGATCATTCTTGACGATGATCAACAAGCGACAACACTTGCAAAAGCTTTGTCAATCACAGACCTGAAAACACATAAAAAAATCCTTTCGCTACTTAATAGCGAATTTATTGATCGGATTGCAGAAAGGGCGTTTAGCTTGGAGGGAGATTCACGAACAAATCCTTCTTCAAAAATTCCACCTTACATTTCCAGTCAGCTACAAATGCTGGTCTCTCATTCTATGATAAGAGGGATACCACTACAGGTGCCGTTTAAACAAGGGGTACCGTCGATGAATGAGCCTCCGGCCCATGCTACTTATGAGCATTTCTTGTTCTCACACTTTCATCTTAATGATGGACAAAATACAAATCCTGATGAGTACATCTGGCTCAACCCATATCAAAACAAAAGCAAACATCATTTAATCAACGCTGCAAAAGCAACCGGAGCATTTCCTGTAGGGTTAAGGTTCAGAGAGTTTGATTGGCAAGATTTTAGTCCTGAGTATCTCAAAAACATACTAAGTCGTCTCATTCTGAACGATATGAGCCTTCAATCCCCTGATATAAAAGATGAAATTGAGTGGGATGAGACCTCCTTGAAGTCTTATCTATCCAATACTGTGGATGGAGGAGCTATCAATAATGAACCGTATGCTGAGGTACAAAGTCTGATTCAGGCAACTGGCAATACTTTGTGGCAGGAAGGAGAAAATGGCCCTAAGTATCAGATGCAAGGAGTCGTGATGATCGACCCTTTTCCTGATTTCTGGTTCAACAGAGATAAATATGAGCACGCCGAGGATCTGCTAGGTGTGGCACCAGGCATTATCGGTACGCTCTGGGATCAAGCAAAGGTGAAAAGAAGAGAGATGAAGTTGCTCTTTGAATTTGATGGGCAAGATGACACAATGAGTCCGAAGCAAAAGGAGCGAAATGCCATGCTTCGTGGTTTGGTCTATCCGGTAAAATACGACGATGCAGGTAAGATCGTTACCGAGCCGCTGGCTTGCGGATCTCTCCAGGCCTTTGGTGGATTTTTAGATTATAGATTCCGGGAGCATGACTTTTTTCTTGGAAGAAATAATGCCCGCAATTATATCAGAAAGCATCTGAGCGTCCCTTACGATCCTGACAACAAGATTATTCATCCGTTGCATTCAGATGATTTTTGGACGGAAGACATACGTCAAAAGTTCCTTATAACAAAAGATGATGGATCAACGCATTTACCGCTTATTCCGGACATGAACCTTCTCATAGAAGAGCAACAAGGACAAATTGCTCATCCATGGGACTATACGGTCAAAGAGATGCCCAAAATGACCCATGATGACATCCGCGCACTCAAACCAAAAGTTAAAAAAAGGATAAGGGAGATGGCAGGGCTATTAACCTCTCCGCTCATCGATAAAATAAAACTGAACTGGACATTGAAATGGCTAAAGCCAAAATTAAAAAAGAGAATCCTGAACATGCTGGCATCAGAGTCAGCGGATGCGGTAGAAAAGATTATCCTTAAAGACCTAAAAGACCGAGGAATGCTCAAATAATAGAATCCCAGTCAGATCTCCATTTACAATCATAGTTCCTGATTAAGCTGACAACTGAATAAAACCTTGCAATGTACTAGTTACACTTCAGTGGAGCAGTTTTGAAGACAGTAAGTACGATTATATAAGATTAAACTAAAATTACCATGACAGGACTTATTGCATTAGATGTATTCATCAGTCTGATATTCATCTACTTATTATACAGTTTGTGGGCTACAGCCATAGTCGAGTCTATTGCTGCTTTGTTCGGTTCCAGGGCTAAGAACCTATTAGCAGGAATCAATCGCATGTTAGCTGATGATGCGGGTTGGTTTAAATTTTCGATAGTTGGCCTTTTTTATACAAAGCCAAAAGGTGAGCTTATGAATGCATTTTATAAACACCCATCTATTAAGTACTTAGGTGGAAACGGCATCAACAAAGCACCTTCTTACATTAAACCAGAACGGTTTGGCTCAGTGATCATAGATATTTTATCACAAGGTGGATATCAGGAGGATTCAGACAATATTAAAGCGTCATTGAAAGTAGGTCCGGAGTTCAATGTAGCTGAGCTTGAGGAAGATAAAGCCGAATTGCAAGCTGATATTGAAGAATTGAATTATGAGATTAAGGAGCTGGAAGATAAGAAGGCCACTTCTGAAGAAATAGAAGCACTAAAGATTGAACTTGAGGTTCAGCAAGGTGCTCTTGAAAGAGCAAACACCTCAATTACCATAGTGAACTCTCTTAATGATTCAGATCAAGTAGTGGGTATTCCTTCGATAGAGAAAGAAACACTGTATCAACTGGCATTTCTTTGGAAGCAAGCTTCTGGAGATGTAGCAAGGTTTAAACTATTTATTGAAGATTGGTTCAATGATCAAATGGACAGAATCGGAGGATGGTATAAGCGCAAAATTCAATATCTAACCTTTGTCGTCGGGCTGATTATCGCACTTGCGTTTGGTGTAGATACGATTGGAATTGCTGAGATGCTGATGGAGAATGATGGAATCCGGGAAATGTTTGTCACCAATGCTGAGAACTTGTCTAAGCAATATTCAGACGTAAACGAATTATCAAAAGATACTGAAGCCTTGCAAAACTCTATTTCGGAGTACAACATGGTATTCAGCTCTATGAAAAATAAGAGTGGGAATAAAGGTATTTACTTTCTGGGATGCTTGATTACAGCGTTTGCATTGTCATTAGGAGCTCCTTTCTGGTTTGATTTACTCAATAAGCTTGTCAAGATTCGCAGTTCTCTCAGGATTCCTTCTTCCGAAAGCGAAAAAGAGACAAACCGTAAAACATCAGATAATCATCCAAAAAATGCAGTAGCATGAGTAACGCGCCGTTCAAAGGGGTAATATCCAAACTGGAGAATATAAGAAAAGGTCGCCCATCGATACATGCTGAACAAATAGGCTATAAAAATATTGGGGAAGAAATTCAGATTTTGCACTCCGTAACTGGTGAGGTGTACAATGGTAACGATAAGTGGTATGTCTTGACAGACGGTACGTTTATGTGGAGCGGGGTAATATACACTCCTGTTGAGGTGACGCATATTGAAAAGAAAATATTAGTTACTGCTGATGATATTGGTATTTTGGACATTATTGATCAAGGGGCTATTTCTGCATTGGAGAATGGCTGGATAAACTCTATAGCTGTACTCGTCAATCACCCTGGTGATGATCCTGATGATCCTTCTTCCTATTATCTGAATGGGTTGGTAGATAAACTAAGTGCTAAAAGACGAAAGAGCGTCAATGGCACTGAATCCAAGCAAAACCTACTTGATAGTACACATATTGGCTTACATTTCACAATGAACTCCGGTGGTCCGGTAAATTATAAGTTTGGTAAGCCTTATGCCAAAGACGGGTACAAGCATATAACCAAGGGACGCTTTTTTAAAAGTGCTTTCCTCATGAGTGAAGATAGACTTGCTGATCCGAAAGTGAAGGAAGCTATCTATTATGAGCTAGATGAACAATACAATAAATTTAAAAACGTATTTGGTCGTGAACCTGATCACCTGACATCCCATTTTGACGTGCTAACATTTACGCAAGAGCTTTTTGAATATGCACTGGATTGGACCAATAAAAAAGGAATTCCGATGAGAACACACCGCTTCTTACCCAGGATAAAGAGAGTTCTCTACGACATACCTTTTACGATAGATTTACCCTCAATAAAACGACTGGATAAGTGGGAACATGCATTGGGCAGAAGAGAGGGAATAAAAGATCCTCAAAATACGATGGTAGACCACTACGGTCCTGATATTCCTTTTATTGCGGCGAACTACCCAAATCAAATCATTAAGAAACAAAATAAGCTCAAAGAATGGATGGAAAACTTCCTGGTGAGCGATGATAACTACAGGGAACTAGTGATTCACCTTTTGAAAGAGAAGCCACGTAAGCAGAGATGGTTTAAGAAGAAATATAAGAAGATGCTAAAGACAGATTATCCAGGTATAAACGTAAGCCACTTCGATGGCAGATTGGCGGAATATTTGTCATTACAAGAATGCTCACCATGGAACACCGAAAAGCATCCAGAGATTAGGTTTATGGAACCGTGAACTCGGCCAAAAATTCCAAAGAGATATGCGTCAACTTGCGCAGCAGTAATAAATAACTGATTTGTTATACAATGTTATCGTGTTATGTTAACATAGCTTCGGTTCAAAGGTTGGCATTAATAGTTTAGGAAAAGGCCTTTTTCTTCCTGAAAAATATGCACATTATTTCTGAGTGGTCACGAGTACTGTTCCACGACGGCTCTTTTGACATTTTTGGCAGGAGGGAAGGTTAAGGGAATGGCAAATGTGTGCGGTAATGTCATCCAGTATTTCATATTTAATTCTTACCCTTCTTTCAATGTTTTGAGCAGATCAATTTTTGAACTACGAAGACCATGAACACCCGAAGTGACCAAAATGATAAATAATGTTATCAAACAAGGAACGATGAAATACCAAACATTTAAATCAATACGATAAGCAAAATTATTGAGCCAGTAGTTCGATAGGTAATAAATAATAGGACTTGAACAGATCGCAGCTAATAAGGTGAATTTTATAAAGTTACTGATGTGCAAATAGAAGAGGTCATATGATCGTGCACCAACTACTTTGCGGATACTCATTTCCTTAGCCTTCAAAATAAGCATCAATGCAGAGATGCTAAATATGCCTAAACAAGATACCATAAGAGAAATGAGCAAACCAATCTTGAATATATCTCTGAGCTGAGTATCCTGGTAATAAAGATTAGCCAACTTTGAATCCAAGTATTCCCAACTCAATGGTACGTCTTCAAAATGTTTAAAATAGATCTCTTCGATTTCAGCAATCAAATTAGAAGAGTGAATAGCATCGAGTTTGACATAGACGTGTTCATTCCATGATTTGTCGTTTGTGAGGCCAACGATCAGAGGTTCAATCTCTTTGTACATGGATGTTGTTCTAAAGTCCTTAACTACTCCAATCACATGACCATAACTTAATTTATCTTCTTCAACATATACTTTTTTACCAATTGGATCTTTCCATCCATATACTTCTATAGCACTTTCATTGATTAAAAAAACCTTCCCGCTTTGGTCCGTACCTCTGGACCGATCAAAACTTCTACCTTCAACTAATTCAATTTTAAGTAAATCTAGAAATTCAAAACCCCAGCTGTGATGATTGAAGTAACCATTTTTCATTCCGTCATTCGTTTCAATTTCGCTAAAATATCTATCGTCTGATTCTGAGTCCATATCTAATGAGCTCATACTCACCTTTTGAACCCCATTGAGTTTTCTCAAAGATTCTTCGAACGTGGATATTCCTGAAACAAAACTAGTAACAGGTGTCCTGATGACGAGTGTTTGTTTGTCTTCATACCCATTATCAGCCTTACTGATGAAATCAAATTGATCAACCATAATCAAGATTAATCCGATAATCATAATAGAAAAAGAAAGCTGTAAGGTGAGTAAAGACTCCCTGACACCCATTCTAGAGAATTGTGTTCCTAATTTTCCTTTGAGCGCAACCAGGAGATTAAATGATTTAGAAATTAACAAGGAGCAAATTTTTGATGAAAGCAGGTATGCGGATAAAAACATACCCAGCAGCAGCAAGAAGGGCATTGAAATCAAACTAGATGGTGCTATGGTTATACCCAAAAAAGTTTCGGTAGCGTTGATGCCAAGGATAAAGAGAAGGGAAGTCAGTGGTATCAGAACCACTATACCTAAAAGGGTATTGGCCAAAATGGATTGAGCGATTCCTGAAGAGGAGCCACCCATGATTTGCAACACGCTAGTTTGCTTCAAATGGGAAGTGATGTCTGCTATGGTCAAGTTTAGGAAATTGATAAAGCCACTAAAGAAAAACACAACTGACAGGATAACCAGAAAATGAAGATTGACTACATCACGTGTAACTGCTGAGTCATTTTTCAGCCCATTATTGAGATGAATGCTTGTGATATTTTGAAAAATAGGGGCAAAGGAATCATTCTCATTAATGTCTAAGTGTTTGGTAATCTCCAGTAGATGGTCATCATAAACTTGAATAATTTTGGATTCAACTACTTCTGCACTAACTCCGGGTCTAATCTTGCAATATGTATACCCATCTAATTCGTCCCAAGTAGGTTGTACATCAAACGAATTGCGTGAAACCAAAAGATCAAATTTCAAATGAGAAGTTGGCAAAGGATCTTCAATGACACCAGCGACATCTAACCAAAACCCATTGTTCAGTGTGATTATTTTGCCAACCGGATTTTCATCCCCAAAGAATTTTTTAGCAGTTGATTCAGTCAAAACTATGTTATCTGGTTCATTCAAAGATTCACTATTTCCTTGAATAAATTGGAGGTTGAACATTCTTGCAAATTCCTCTTGAACTATCATTCCTACTTCCTGAGTATAGGATATTTCATCCACGGTAAACACGTGCATCAAGTCACCCCATAGAGTCACTCTCGTGGCATATTGAATTTCGGGTATCTCCTCAAGTGCCTCTGATAATAATCCTGGGGCATTCGCAAATTCATCAATTGCCCCCAAGGTGGTTGTTTTAGTACCAATCCTATAGATAGATTGATGATCTGCAATGTGTTGATCGTAGGAGTACTCCTGAAGAACAAAAACTGCTAACAAAAGAGAAAATGCCAAACAGAGCGATAAACTCAGCATCTTTACAGAAAAGAGCAATTTGTTGCGGCGTACATTTCTAGTAGCGATTTTCAAAGTGGAATGAACCAAAATATCCCAACTATCTGGTTTGCGTATGTTGCTGGACCTTTTCATATTTGACAATCGACAGAACCTGATAATGTCATAGATATACCTGATGTCAGCTTTTAACTTGCCATGCTCTTCTAGTCTTTCTGTATATAGCTCATGGGCATCTCCTTGTATTTCATCAAGCAATTCTGGCGCACAGTACCAATTCAAAAAACGTTCTATCCAATTGGGTGGTTGAGGATTGATCATGTCAACTTAATTGAGAAATTAGGTACTTTGTTATACAATTGAATTTTGAGTTCCATTATTTCTTTGAGCGTGTATTGTCCTGTCTCTGTCAATTCAAAGTAGCGTTTGCTTCGACCCCCACGTACCTTTGTCGCTCCACCAACATGCGACGTAACCAGACCTTTGCTTTCTAAGCGTTTTAGACCTTGATGGATGGCGCTAATATTTACACTTCTTTTAGCTTCTTCACTCAAGTATTTCATGACTGATACACCATAAGCTTCGCTCGTAAGTGAAGCCACAGCCACCAATACGAGTTCTTCAAATTCACCCAAATGATTTCCCTTAGTTCCCATTCTTAATTTATGTAGCATTAGATATGCAAAAGTAAATAAAATAATTAGTTTTACTTTTGCATTAGAAATAAAATGAGAACACCTTTTTTGTTATGAAGAGCCGATTACATCTATCCATTTATTGCTTCTTAATTTCTTGCTTCAGTATTCAAGCACAAGATTTCATCAATATTAAAGGACAGGTAGTTGATCAAGAGACCAAAGAACCACTTGCTTTCGCGACGATCAATTTGGCCGGCAGAAGCAGGGGAGCAGTTTCCAATTTTCTAGGAGAGTTTAATTTTAATATCTCAAATTCTAGTGAGAATGATACGCTGATAATTTCTATGCTGGGGTACAAAACGTATAAGCTCGCCATTAATCGCATTCCTAATCCATCTAATTTGACCATTACCATGCTAGAAGATATTGTAATGCTCAATGAATTAGTTGTGAGTGATAAGGAATTGACAGCAAAAGAGATCGTAGAGAAAGTGATTGAAAATATTCCCAATAATTACCCAACTAGACCTTATCTATTAAACGGTTTTACCAGAGCTCATAAAATGGAATGCGACCAATATGTTTCTCTTTATGAAGCAAATTTTGACCTATATGGCAGAGGGTATAATTCCAAATCAAAAGTGGGTTATCCTGAAAAAATTTATCTCAATGAAATGAGAGCCTCTAATAAAGTAGATCAATATATGGTACAACCGCTAGAGAGTAACCGAAATCCCTTTGTTGCTCTTGGACACATCAATGATGTTCTTTTGAAATCCTTTTCTTTGAATATTTCAAGAAATACTTACCATCTTGAAAATTATACCACGCTCAATGACCGATTAGTCTATGTGATAATAACAGGTAAAGACCATGGTCCAATGAGGCCAAATAACCGAATGTACATTGATGTAGACACCTATGCACTAATCAAAGTGGATTATGAGATTGATACACCTGAAGGTGAAGATTGGAATCCTGCCTTGTACAAAGGCTCTACAATCGGACTAACCAAGGATTCACTAAGTTTTAAAGTCAAACGTGTAGCTAAATCTGTTCAATTTGAAGAGCAGAACGGTTTATACATTCTTAAATATACTAATTGGTTCATGAGTGGAATTATCTTCAATTCTGAATCAAAAGAGGACCTTTGTGACTGGGGCGCACAATTCGAAATGATGTTTTCGAATGTGATTTTAGATAATGTGGAAAGACCCTCTAAAAAGAGATTGTTGAAGCCTAAAGGAAGAACAGACCCTAAGGTAATACCGTATAATGAAACCTTTTGGAAAAATTATGACCTGATCACCGAGTTTCCTTTAAACGAGCAAATAGAAGCTGGTCTGAGTAAAGAAATAGACCTGGAAACTCAGTTTCGGGAAAGGGCTAAAAAGGGAGAGTAGATTTTAATTATGTTAAATAGAATTTACACAGCGTTGGCATGGAAAAATGCCGGGCATGCCGATATTTGCCTGTCGGATTGCCGCATCGTTGGCTACCGATGATAAAAGTAAAAACCTAATGGCTTGTCCCTGATGGGTCATAACTCCATTCTCCGATAGTATTCGGATAAATCTTACCTTTACAGACATTTTTATCCAACCTAAAATTGAGCGTATGAGCTGCTTTAAAACTACTATTGGAAGTAGCCGGGCATTGTGAATCTCGAAGAATTGGTTTGCAGAAGAATAGACGGCATTTGCACGTATAGGTCCTAATCACAAAATTTTCATACCGGAATAGGTAGACTTAATGCCCTAAGGTGCATTTGTGAGGCATAAATGTGGATCAACCTAACCAACGAAACATGTCTATTGCACATCATGGCGATTGCGCTGGAAGAAACTATCCTTCCGTCATGGCGCCGCGCATCCCCGGAAATTTCTTTTTTGAATTCCCAAGTACTGTTTACTCTGGAAAATTTATTTTTTTACTCTTCCAACGGTCTGGGAGACCAGAAAATTTCTTTTTTAGCCTTCCAAACACCTGGGAAGCCAGGAAATTTCTTTTTTGGCCTTCCAAGTGCTGATTACTCTGAGAAATTTATTTTCTCGGCTTCCCAAGCGCTGTTTACTGCAGAAAATTTATTTTTTGGCTCTCCAAGCGCCTGGACACTAAAATCCTTGTGTTTTCACTTCCCTCTGTCAGATCGATCAGTATGCTTTTAGGGTCAAAAAAAGACTTATAAACGAGGAATAGAAATGCACGCACCATGATCACAATACGAATACAAACTATACAAACACTTTTTTTTAACTAACTAACTTTTATCATTCATGCTTAAAAATTTAAGAACAAGCCTTTTACTACCTGCCGAATTGGCAGAAACTGTCAACGCGTATTTGAAATCCATACAGGAGACCATACCGGACGAACCTTTCATCGGTAAGATCACAGCCATGCTAAATGAGGATCTGAACCAGCTCAATCAAGCGATAACAGCGGTCCGTCAGAATGCACTAGTGGATGATGTGGCTGTCTCCGATGCCATTCGAGACGACATTTTTATTGGATTTCGCGATTTGGTTGATGCCTACAAGCGTCGAAGAGACGCGGATCTCCAAAAGGCTCATAAAAAATTGTGGAATGTGATCGAAAAGGCAGGAACTACACTTTACTATCTGGGCTATACCGACCAATCCGGGAAGCTAGAAGCACTTTTTGCTGAGTTCGATCAGGTCGAATACCAAGAAGCGCTCACCACACTCAACATACTTGATGTATACTCAGAGCTGAAACAAGCACAGGCCGATTTCACTGATCTCTATGATCAGAGATTGAGTGCCGATGCCGGTCTCGATTATCCCACCTTGAAAGAAGCCAAAGGGCGGATCGTACCACATGTCAACTCACTACTCAATGCGATTGCGATCCTGCATGAAACTGAACCTGAGAGGCATGCCGGGCTGGTAGAAAAATTGAATGTGATTACCACACAAGTCATGTCTTCTGCCAGGGCACGCAAAACCCGATCTACGGAATCGGCAGAGAATTTATCCGTGTGAATATAAAATAACATTTAGATTAACCGACAGGCCCTGTGCACTTCGGTGCATGGGGTTTTTTGTTTGTATAACCCGTTAAAGCGAAGCTGGCTGTATTTTAATTAAGGTAGTATTTTAGATCAGTACAGTTTCTACGACAGTTCTTTTGACATTTTGGAGCAGAGCAGGAGTGGACCGTGGTTGATCTAGGCGACAATAAGAAATTTACAATCCCTTAATATCCCATTTCTTAAGCCCAGTGTATTTCTTAATGGTATCGATATCAATACCATCAGCCTTCATTTTTTTGGCAATTTCAAGATGGCTCTCTTGTACAGCTTTCTTCCTTTCTAAGTCAAGTTTCCATTGTTGCAATTCTGCTTTTTCACGATCCACGATTTGGTATAGTCCGGACTTGCGCAATTGTTCTATCAGTCCTTCGTCAGCGAAGCTTTTGTAGCGTTCTTCGGTGATCACCAGGTAGTCTATCACTTCGATATTGATCAGCTGACCTACTTTGATCATACGATCCGTGAAGTTGAGGTCATCATTCGATAATTCTAAGGTACCGCTGGGATGGTTGTGTACGAGGATCATACGCACAGCCAATTTGTAGATACCCATACGGAATACGTCGGGCGGGTTGGCATTCACACGGTTGACCGCACCCAGACCAATCAGTTCTATAAACAAGATCTTCTGACTATTGTCCAGGCCCACTATCCAAAAATGCTCCTGGTTTCGTCTGATTTTATTTTCACGCAACAGGACCTGCTGCATCACTTGCCAGATGTCCTGTGTGTTGAGAACCTTGATTTTTTGGTCTTTGGCTAGCCTTACGTTCATGTTTTCAAATATACATATAGAATTTTATGAGGGAGGTAGTGAAGTCATTTTTTGGACGGCTATGGCGCCAATTGATGATATCTATTTATTACGATGTTCATTGTGTTGGTCCAAATCATGTGATAACTTACTGATAATAACTCTATTTATGGAAGATATTGAATCCCATAAGCTTAGGCTCGCCATTTTTGACTGGTTACAGCAATGTACTCCAGCCAATAATTATGTAATGGACTGGGCTGCGCTTTCAAAAGGATTTATATATTATGGCGAGATTGTAACACTTATAGGAGCCAGAGGAATCTGGAAACCCAGACAATTTTCTGATTATCCAATCTCCATTACTTCTGTACGGCAAAGCATGTACGCCGATGAGTTTATAGGCGAAGATATTTTATCCTACAGCTATAGGGGCAGTGATGTAAATCATCCAGACAACGTTGGGTTGCGAAATGCCATGCAGCATGCAATTCCATTAATATACTTTCATCAGATCGTAAAAGGCAAGTACATGGCAGCATGGCCAGTATATGTAGTAGGAGATGAACCGGATAAGCTAAAGTTTACAATATCGGCTGAAAGCAATGAAGTGCTGCTAAATGAAAATATGTTGTCTGAACCTGCAGCCATCTACCGTAGAAAATATGCTACAAGAGAGGTACTCATTCGTCTACATCAAGGATCTTTTCGAGAGCGTGTTTTACTTGCCTATAAGGATCATTGCGCCATGTGTCATTTGAAACACAGGGAGCTGCTAGATGCTGCTCACATCATTCCGGATAGCCAGGGCGGTTCTCCTGAAATATCGAATGGGTTGTCATTGTGCAAAATTCACCACGCAGCGTACGATCAAAACATTATTGGAATAAGTCCTGATTATCAAATAGAAGTGAGAGAGGACATTCTACATGAGGTAGATGGTCCAATGTTAAAACATGGCATTCAGGAAATCAATAAAACGAAACTGCGATTGCCCAAAACCAAGATTCACCAGCCCAGGAAAGAATGGCTGGATGTCAGATATAAAGCATTTAGAAGTGCTTAGAGGATGTTCAAAACCAAACCTAATTTCATGATTAAATTTCTAGAAACAGAGGAAATATCGGCTTGCATTAAAAGGATTATTGAGAATGCTACAGACACCATCTATATTGTAAGTCCATATCTTAGCATTAGACGCAAATTACGCAGCTATTTCGAAGAGGCTATCAATAGAAATGTCAAAATTGTTTTCGTTTACCGCAAACTTAATTACGCCAATGATGATATAAACTGGTTAACAAAATTGGGAAGCAAAATCACTCAAATTGAAAACAAAAACCTTCATGCAAAATGCTATATCAATGACTCTGAAGCCATAGTGACTTCTATGAATCTTTATGGGTATTCTCAGGACAACAACTACGAAATGGGTGTTTTAATTGACAAGAAAGACGATATGTTTGATAAAGTTCAAAAGTCCGTCGAAACCATAATCAAACATTCCACTCAGTCTATTGATACTGAAAGAGACAGTGGCTTTTGTATCCGATGTCGGTCAAATATTGATAGAGATAGTAATAAACCGTATTGTTATAGTTGCTACCTGATTTGGTATGAATATGAAAACTACAATTACCAAGAAAACTGCTGCCATAATTGTGGCGAAAAGGAGTCAACTTCGATAAGCAGGCCTTTGTGTTATGATTGTTTCAAGGCATCTTAGGTAGGTACAAGATGTTTGGAGTGTTTAATCAATATTTTGAAGTATCTGATCCTCTGCGTTATGTTAATATAGCTT
This sequence comes from Reichenbachiella sp., assembly GCF_039944555.1. GTDB lineage: Bacteria > Bacteroidota > Bacteroidia > Cytophagales > Cyclobacteriaceae > Reichenbachiella. The sequence goes on from NZ_JBDUYN010000007.1 coordinate 383,408, forward strand.
CGGTTCGATGATTGGCATTAATAGTTTAGGGTTTGGCCTTTTTTCCATCCTTAGAAGCATTCACCTTAATTCTTGGTAGTCACGAGCACTCTTTTGACATTTTAGGCAGGAGGGAAGGATAGAAGGAATGGCAAAGGCATGTGATTTAAATTTTCTTTTACAAATAATAGATTGGAATACTATTTCATTATTATGTTCTATTTTTTATTGAAAAAGTCTAAACACTGTGCGGAAAATACCCTAACGTAGGTATTTCATTAAAGCAATGACCTCATTACATTCGGAGGTTGTAGATCTATCCAAATATGAATACCATACTAAAGAAAATCTTTCTAGCATTATCCATTATAGCAAATGTTTTATTTCTATCCTGCGGGCCTGGCCCTGATCCTGATCCAACACCCCAATCGGATGTTAGGGGTTGTACTGATAGGGATGCTTGCAACTACAACTCACAAGCTACTGTCAATAATGGAACATGTGAATACACCTCATGTGTAGGTTGTACTGATAATGCAGCTTGTAATTATGATCCAAGCGCCACGGAGTCCGATTCGAGTTGTGAATATACTACATGTGCAGGTTGTAATGATCCAGCGGCGGTAAACTATGATCCAGCGGCAACCATCAATGATAACTCGTGTCAATACACATTTGAATTTCTATTGCAATTCAATTTCTGGAATGACTTTGGTAATACTCCTAACATTGAGTTCTTAGCTGCGGAATCAGATGATCGCATACTGTTTGACTCTCAGAGCATTCAGTTTCAAACATTTAGCGATAGTATTTGGATGTTCTTCAACGACCTGAGAATAATCGAAAGAGATGATGAAAACCAAACAGTCTATTCAATCGACAGTTTGCGAGCAGAAGAGTTCAGTACACTAGAGAATAAATTCGTGAAGGATGTTGAATTTAATCTACTATTGAACCAAATCACTTCAATAGATGCGGTTTTGGTACTGGATATAAGTAATTCTCTCGGAAATGATTTTGCAACAGTAAAAGACTATGCAAAGTCCTTTGTGAGCTTTATTACACAACAAACTCAAGACCCTTTAGTTGGGGTAGTTGGTTTTGCATCAAATGTTTATACCAATCAATTATCAAATAACCTGGCAGGAACAAATCAATTCATCGATGGACTAAATCAAGAACAATTCACAAAACTATATGATGGTATAGACGAAGGCATAACCCTATTGAACAACTCGAATCATGGTGACAGTAAGATCATAATAACCTTTACCGACGGTCGTGACAATTTCTCTAACATTGCTACTCTTGGGAGCGTAGTTGATAGGTTGGAAAATTCAGATACAAAGCCCATTCCCAGCTTTACTATCGGCTTAGATGGAAACAATTCCATCAATAGAGTTGCACTAGATTCGCTAGCGGGGAATGCAGGCGATTCTAATTACCCTACTAATGTTCAGGAATTGAGTGACACTTTTGATAAGTTTCAAAAAGCTGTTGTAAACGTCTATCAACTTCGCTACACGAGAAGTTCGCAACCTATCCTCGGGGTAGATAAGCAATCTTTCAGATTTAGAATTTTTGCGTCACCAAAATGAACTCCGGAGCGTTAGGCAAAAAAGAAAAGATAAAAACAAAATGAATGGTCGAAACTCAGCCTAAGTGCAGACCAGTAAGTGTATCACAGGCATAATCCTAGTTGCTGAGAATGCTGTATTTGAAAACAATTCGCCCTAGGAATACTTCAAAATAACGAATAATTAAGCCTGGCAAGGCTGTTGTGTGCGCGGTTGGAAAAACTCTTTTCGCCCGTTGGCCAAAAAAGAAAAATTATTAGACGCTTTGGATCAGAGCACGGCACAGGGTCGGCTTGTGGCGCTGGCCGAGCGGCTACTTAATAATAACGTCTAATTATATAACAACGTCATTAGAAGCACTGAACCAAAAAAATTATCAATCAGAAACGTGCACGTCATAGTCCAGCTTTGCTGCCGTCCGCGGAGCGGTTAACATAATATCATTATATAACTCACTTCATAAGCAGACTTATTATCCAGCACACAAACTGCATAGTGTTATATAATGTTATCGTGTTATGAATACGCGTCCCGGATAAATCAGCTTTGGGTTTTGCGCAGGGATTAATAGTTTAGGGTTGGCTTTTTTTCTTGATAGCAGTCACTTCATTTCTGGCAGTATCGTAGCACTCTTTCAGCTTTTCTTTGGGATGAAAATGGGAGAGGAAAAGGGGAATGTGTGCGATACTAATTCTACTATTCTAAACCTTTATAAATCAGTTCACTTACCAACCAAAATATTAATATTTCAGGGAAGACTACACTGTGATCTTATGAGTTTGTTCATAGAACTACAAAAGTAATACCGGTGAAGAAAGTGGTCAAAGAAGAATTAATATGACCGTTTCAAATTTATTTTTAAATAAAACCTTCAATGCTTGTCCTATTTAATAGACTTCAATCATTAAAGAATTAAAATCATATTTAATAACTTAAAAACAAAAAGACATGAAAGATTTTATGATGCTTTTCCGTAGTGAACCAAATCCAAATTTTGAGCCTACACCTGACGAAATAGAAGCTGAAATCAAATTGTGGATGGATTGGATCGGAGGGATCGGAGCGCAAGGAAAACTTAAGAATGCTGGTGAAGCCCTAGGCTTCGAAGGCAAGACAGTGCATGCCGATGGATCAATCACAGATGGCCCTTTCACAGAAACTAAAGAGATTGTGGGAGGCTTCACTATCGTAACTGCTAAAGATCTGGAAGAAGCTGTCGCTCTGACCAAAGGATGCCCGGCACTAGACAACGGTGGAAAAGTAGAAGTCAGAGAAGTGATGCCAACAGGAGATATCCCAAATGATTGATCAACAGAAGCTATCTGAGATCTTTAAAACTGAGTACAGTAACTTGATTGCTGTACTCAGCAATTATTATGGCCTTAAAGACCTTCAGCTAGCTGAAGACATAGTTTCAGAGACCTTTTTAAAGGCCATGAAAGCTTGGTCTCACAAGGGCATTCCTCAGTACCCACGGGCTTGGTTAAGAAAGGTGGCGCAAAACCTCTATTATGAAGATTATCGTCGTCAGAAGAACTTTAAGGATAATATCAGCAAAGAAGTTTCTACTCGATCGGAAGCATTTGAATCGATTGAGATTACCGAAAAACTCATCGAGGATAGTCAATTGAGAATGATCTTTTTGCTCTGCAACCCGGAACTCAATCGCGAAGCACAGTTGTGCATTGCCCTTCGAATTCTATGTGGGTTTAGCACAGAAGAGATTGCCAAAGCCCTGCTTTCCAATAAAGAGTCAGTCAATAAGAAACTATATAGAGCTAAAAAATCTCTTCAAGAGAGACTCTCAATAGAAGATGAATTAACAGCTTCAGACTATCAAGACCGATTGGATAATGTATTGAGAGTAATTTACTTGCTGTTCAATGAAGGCTACTACAGCAGTACGGATGAAGAGAATATTCGAAATGAACTGTGCTGGGAAGCCATGAGATTAGGCATATTCCTATCTAATCAACGACACTTTGAGGTGGACCATGTCCAGGCTTTGATTGCTCTCATGTGTTTTCAAGCGTCCAGATTGAAGGCCCGTCAATCAGATGGAGGCGGTGATTTGCTCTATGACGAACAGGATCAATCTCAATGGGATCAGGCGCTCATACAAAAAGGGATACAATATCTAAAAATGGCCTCAAAAGGAGAGAGGGTTTCCAAATATAATTTGGAAGCCACCATCGCCTTTTGGCATACTCAAGACCAAGAAGGTAAGTGGGACCAAATACTCATGCTTTATAACAAACTTCTGACCATAGAGTATTCATCAATTATTGCGATGAACCGATCTTACGCCTTAGCCAAAGCACAATCTCCACAAAAAGCTATTGTAGAAGCACTTAAACTAGAGCTTCAAGACAATGCACATTACTTCTGTTTATTGGCTGAGCTGTACCGAATGGACCAGGATATAGACCTGGAAATCAATAATTTGAACAAGGCGCTGAAACTAGTCAAGAAAGAAAATGAAACAGCTTTGATTCAGAGAAAGCTTGAAATAGCGCTAAGTAAAGTTTAACAAAGGCTCAATAATGAATTGTCATTTCGACCAGTGCGGGAGAAATCTTATTTCGAAGCCAAGGCTGAGCATTGAGAAACTTCAACTACGACACGTATGCTATTCACATTCAGTAGCTTACCCTTTTTAAGAAATGTGCTGTTCAATAGTTAAAACTATTGCTCATACTCGATATTAAGAATCTCCCATACAAAATCACCCATTTTGGTTTTAACTATAGCTTCATCTCCAACAGTTTTATCAAGAAGCGCTTTAGCCATGGGGGAGTCCATAGAGATATAATCTTTGTTACTTTTTAACTCTTCGTAACCAACAATACGAAAACGTCTTTGAAAACCTTTCTCTTCGTTTTTAAGTTCTACCCAAGCACCAAAACTCACTTTTCCTTCTTGGTTGGGGTGATATTCAATAATTTTAAAGTTGTCAATACACTTGCGCAAATAGCGAAGGCGACTGTCAATTTCCCGAAGACGTTTTTTGTTGTAATGGTAATCGGCATTTTCTGAACGATCTCCCAAACTTGCGGCCCATGACACTTTAGCGGTTACGTCTGGACGTTCAACTCGCCACAAGTGATCATGTTCTTCCCTTAATTTTTGTAAGCCTTCGGAAGTAATCATTTGCGAGCGATTGAGCTTTGGTAGCGTTGATTCTGGGATTTTTCGCCTCATAATAAATGATCTTGTTTTGAAAACTTTCGCAAGATAATATAATGATGGATAGTTTGTTTGTGCAGAACAATCAACAGATGTTATATAATGGATTCGTGTTATGACTTCGCGTCCCGGATAAATCAGCTTTGGGCGCGGCCGGCGAGGTGCGGACGGCCAGTCTGAGCGGGGTCTCCATCAATCAAACCGTTATTTTCATTTCTAGAAGAATCTAAGCACTCTTTCAGCTTTTCCCGGGTTGGACAAAAGGAGAGGGGAAAGGTGAATGTGTGTGGTTATAAGGTACCACATGTCAACCCCTTACTCATGGCGATAGGGGTACTCTATGAAACAGAATCGGGCATCTATTGTGAACTGATTAAAAAGGTCAATGTCATCACTACTCAGGTGATGTAAACCGCCAAGGCCCGCAAGACGCGAGTCGATGTCTCGGTAACCGTATTCACTACCTAAATCAAAATTGGGCCAGAGCTCACTTTTTTATGCCCTTTTGCCGATTAATAACATGTTAAATGCCTGAGGTTGGGTATTGATTTTTTTACGCTAAGAGAATACATTTCGGTAAAAAATCGCAATGAAATCATTTTCTAAACATTTTTTGTTCTTTACCATGTTCTGTCTTTCATCATTACCCAGTATAACATTTGGACAGGACAAGTACTTGAATCAAATAAAACTTGAGGATGACATATTTAATATATCTGCTGAAGCCATTAGTGACCAAGAATTCAAAGTAATTATTAAGAAAGGAGAAGACACACCCGAAGAATTTACCCTGGTCAATTTGGACATTGACATATTTCGAAAATTGGCTCAAAACAAAATTGGTAAACTACTCGGGGGCGGTGTCCCTGACGATCTAGCTGATAATTTGAATAGTTTAATAACTAAAGAATTCATTAGTATTTACAGCTGGCACTCATCACAAGAATCGCCTGCGCCACTAGCCGGAATAATGTCATTCAAAAACGAAATTACGCTTCGATCAAAGGTCTTTTCAAATATTGATGATGAAATTAATTCTGTTAAAAAGAAAATTATCAAGCAGAAAAGAAAAAAAAGGATACAAAAACTTACTGCAAGACGAGATTTTTTAATTAATGAATTTTCACGAATAAAAGATGCTGGATTAGAAGAAGAGGGTTATATCTCAAAGTTTAAGATTGAATCTATCACAATGGAAATTTTAGATGGCTCCATTAGAGTTCTCTTGGTTCAAGGGAGTCTAGATGTTTTTGATTACCACTATGATGAGGAAAAGAACGAATATTCAGAAAGAAAAGTAGAGGAACTGCGCACCTATCGTAATTTTCATCCTATAGGGATTTCGTCTTTTTCAGATGTAGAGGCGATGTCTCAGGTACAGCTTCGAAATTTGCATGACCCGTTTGACGGAATAGTCTTGAAACTCTCAGATCTCATTACCTATGTGCCAAGTCCAAGCTTGAAGTCAGATGATTATAGCCCAAAAAACAATGTTTATCATGTTAAAGCTGATGCAAACGATGATTTTTCTACCTCTATTGAGCTATATAAAGAAGAAACAAAATATCTTTTTGTTGGAAGAATTTACTCAGATCTAATCGGGTTATCAGATAGCCAACCCAATGGGTTAATTCAAACTGAAGTATCAAAGAAAGTGGTTGTAAATTCTCAGGAAAATGCGTTCGTAATTTTCAATTATGTCCAGCCAAAATTAACGATCTCGAAAATCGACAATAAAGAATTGGAGCTTCCAGTACGAGAGGACTCAGTAATCCAAGTTTTGGACCTATATCAAAGATCATTTATGCGATTGGAAACAAATCTAAACGTTATGAGACTAGATCTTCCAAGCTATAAGTTTACGATAAAATCTAATTTTGGAGTTGGTATAATCGGAACAGTATTTGAAAATTCAGATCTTGGTGAAAAAGGAGTCAAACCGTCATTAAAATTACACAGCTCACTGATATTGGAATTTAGGCCAGACTCCAGATGGGATTTCGATATAAGATTTTCACTAAACAAGTTTTCAGGTTTCAATTCAGGGTTCGACTATCAGGACTCATGGATTAGAATATACGAATTCAACGCTTCATTTCGCCCAAATCAAAACCAGATCAATCAAGTTTTCTATCGGCTGTCAGTTGTAAACGACACTAGATCTCAGGACTTTTTTCAAGCCCAGGTGGGCTACTCATTTCCTTTAGTAAAAGCCAAGTAATCCTGCTTTCAAGCTGATATGTGCCTAATGAATAGCAAAAATGATGAAATAAAATATCATTTCTCCTACATCTGAATGATTATAATAGCAAGGTTTTTATAATAGCAAATAATATTTCTATTTGACTTACATTAATCATATATCATATTATGATATATATGATCATTTGACTAATTTGGTCATTCATCAAATGGCAGCATGATGAATAGAATAAAAGAAGTCTTAATTGAGAAAGATTTGAAACAAGTATGGCTAGCAGAACAACTGGGTAAAAGTTTTAATATGGTAAATGGATACGTCCAAAACAGAAGGCAACCAAGCATAGAAGACCTCTATAAGATTGCTGAAATCCTGGAAGTTGACCCAAGAGATTTATTACTAACCAAAGAAGATCAATAGTATGGAAATTCAAATAAAAGACAATAAGATCTTCGCACCGCTTTTAGATAAATGGTTGGTGCTAAAACCTGAAGAAGAAGTTCGGCAAAAGTATATATGTCGACTAGTCGACAAGTATGGATTTTCATTGAACCAAATGGCTCAAGAAGTTAAGGTTAGTAACTCCCAAAGAGGACAAGGCAGGGCAATGGCCGATATTGTCATTTGGAAATCAGAAAAGGATAAATCAGACTCCAACAGCGCAAAAATTGTAGTTGAGTGTAAGGCTGAGCACATTACAATTCGGGAAGATGATTACTTCCAAGGGTATAATTATGCCTCATGGGCAGGAGCTGACTTTTTTGTCACCACTAACCTTAAGGAAACTCGAGTTTTTAGGGTGCAAAAGGGAAAGCTGCCGAAGAAACTTGAAGAAGTAGTCAATATTCCAGACGCTTCAATTATCAATAATGATAAAAAAGTTAGCGAACTTCTCAAGCAGACTAAAGCATTCACAAGGGATGAGTTTTCAAAGCTTCTTTTCAAATGTCATAATATCATTCGGAATAATGATAAGCTTTCTCCTGAGGCTGCATTTGATGAAATAAGTAAGATTTTATTCATCAAAATCAGGTACGAAAGAAATAATACAGGTAATCAGATATTTAGTAAAGAAGAATTCAAACAAGCGAGGGATAGTTATGAAAAATTCAGGCCAAAAGATGGGTTGGAATTTTATCAGTTCTTATTCCAGCAAGCAAAGGATGAGTTTAAAGACGATGATCTGTTTGATCAGAACGACCATATCAGAATAAGGGAAAATAGCTTCGAAGCTATTGTCGAGGAACTTGAAATTTATAATCTATCTACAACCTCAGACGATGTAAAAGGTATTGCCTTCGAGAAATTCTTGGGCAGAACATTTAGAGGTGAGCTTGGACAATTCTTTACACCAAGAACAATTGTCGATTTCATGGTAGAAGTACTGGATCCTCAAGAGGGTGAAATCATCTGCGATCCATGTTGTGGAAGTGGTGGTTTTCTAATTAAAGCGTTCGAATATGTAAGAGCCAAAATCGAGACAGAAATTCATGAAGCCAAGGAGAATATTAAAAAGGAATTTTATACAGCAGAATACGAAAAGCTCGATGAAAAAGACAAAGAGGCTGTTGATCAGAAGGTGAATGACCTGTTTACCAAACTCAATGCTGAATTGGATATTAATAATGAAAAGAGTCGATTACGGGTGCTTTCATATGATTGCATTTTTGGAACGGATGCAAATCCAAGAATGAGCCGAACTGCAAAAATGAATATGATCATGCATGGAGATGGTCATGGAGGTGTACATCACAACGATGGCTTACTGAATGTAAACGGCATTTTTGAAAACCGCTTTGATGTAATTCTAACAAACCCACCATTTGGATCACGAATCGAGAAGTCACTTAAAATAACAGAGGCTGATAAGTATAGAGATCAAGCCAGAATAAACAAGTATAAGAAACGGTATGGATCGGCTTATGAAAAGGCACTCAAACAAATAAACGACAATCTTAATAAGCCGCTTTTGGACTTATTTGAAACTGGTTCTTTGAGCACTTTAACAGAAGTGGTTTTCATAGAAAGATGCATGAATCTACTTAAGCCTGGAGGAAGAATGGGGATCGTTTTGCCAGAAGGTGTTTTAAATAATACGAACCTTCAGAGAGTTCGTGATTATGTAGAGAGTAAGGCCAAAATAGTCTTGATTACGTCCATTCCCCAAGATGTATTTGTTGCTTCTGGAGCTACGATTAAACCAAGTTTACTATTCTTTAAGAAGTTTACTGAGGATGAAACCAAGAAGTATAGTGAAGTACAGAAAAATGCTGCAAAAGCAATAAAAAAGAAGTTTACGACTTCAATAGACCCATTGAAAAAGAAACTTTCCTTAAAGGGTAAGGAGAGCTTAAACAAAGAGGAAAAGAAAAAGGTAAGAGCAGAACTTAAAGCTCTAGAAGACCAAATGATTATTGAAATCAAAGCTCAAATAAAAAGTGAGTTTGATTACGAAATACCTATTGCAGAGGTCGAGAAGGCAGGCATTAGTACCACAGGCGCTGTGATCGAGAATGAATTAGAACCTCTAGCTGAAGAATTCAAAAAATACCGACAAGAAAATGAATTGTGGAATAACGCTTTCGAAAAAGTAGAATATGAAATAATAGAGGAAGATATCTACAGATTAGTAGCTAATGAACCTGAAGTATTTTATGAAAAATCCTAAGGCGTCATATCTTAACTCTTTCCGGTATTCATTATTGACAAACTGGAGTGTCCGCTATTTGCTTGAAACGTCTTTTGGTTTCAATGATAAATATGAATTGGCCCCAATTGGGAAATTTCTTATTCGCAATAAAGAGCTTGTTGAAATTGAAGATGATAAGGAATATAAAAGGGTAACCATCAAAATCAACAATAATGGTGTAGTTCAACGTGACATTGAAAAAGGCGAAAATATTGGTACTAAACGTCAATATATTGTTAGGCCCGGTCAATTCATCATGTCAAAGATTGATGCCCGAAATGGTGCTTTTGGTTTAGTTCCACCAGAGCTTGATGGAGCAATTGTAACAAATGATTTTCCTTCATTTAATGTAGATAATAAGCGAATTAATACCCAATTCCTTGTTCTAATCACTACAACGAAGGCTTTTGTGAGCTTTGCTCAAAGCTGCAGTAGTGGGACTACCAACCGCCAAAGAATTGACATAGATCTATTTCTTCAACAAAAGATTCCTCTTCCATCTTTGAAAGAGCAAGAAAGAATCGTTGGAGAATACAATAAGAAAATCAGATTATCTGAAGGACAGGCTGAAAAGGCAATAAACCAGTTGAGTTCTATAAAGACATACATAGAGAGAGAGTTAGAAATAAGTTCTGGAGACAGTTTTGAAAAGAACACTTTACTTCGTTTTGTCCGGTCGAGAAATACCAAAAGGTGGGACGTTCTTCATCTTTTGGGAGGCGATTTTCAAGTTAATTCAGCATTTCCAGTAATTACGATCCGTGATGTTATCAAATTCTTTAACAAGAAGGATAATAAGGAATCATTAAGGTTTGAAAGTTATAAGTACCCAAATGAAACTTTCCATTATATAGGAATGGAAAATGTTGAGAAGGATTTGGGACAAATTAAAGAATTACCATTGATCAATGGAAAAGCCGTAAAGAGTCAGACTTTAAAAGTACCACAAGGGTTTTTTATTTATGGGAAGCTAAGACCATACCTTAACAAGTATTGGATTAATAACACAGAGTTCGATGATATAATATGCTCTTCAGAATTTTTTGTTTTCAGCATTAATGAAACGGTGGACAAAGATTATTTCAAAGGAATACTTTCTTCATTCATTATTCAGGAGCAAATAGCCGATAAGACAAGTGGTGCAAGGATGCCTAGAATCAATGAAGGCATATTTATGAATTTAAAATTCCCCCTGCCTCCGCTAAAAAATCAAAAGTCTATTGCCAGGCATCTCAACCAAGTAAACGATGAGATTTTAAATCTGAATTATAAATCTGAGCAAGAAAGGGTTGAGGCGCTTTCAAATTTTGAAAAAGAAATATTCAATTATGAAGTTGATTAGCCTTGAAATAGATGGATACAAAAATCTGAAGAAGAAATGCAAGTTTGATTTTTCAAATTGCTCAAACTATGCTGCACTTATCGGCTTGAATGGGTCTGGAAAGAGTAACGTATTAGAAGCGATTAGCTTGATATTTTCTCACTATTATCATGGAACAGCTATCGATTTTACATTTTCTCTGACTTACAACCTCCGAATAGAGAGCGAGGACGGAACGAATAGGCAAATAAAACTTTCAAACGATAAAATGAAAGTTGTTGGAATTGGAAAACTGATCGCCAAATCCAAATATCATGATTACCTCCCAGCAAATGTGATCACCTCTTACAGTGGTGAAGAAATGAGATTATGGGATGAAGTCTATCTTGATAGTTATGCAGATTTCTTTCAGGATCTAAAAAAGCAGAATAAGGTGATCCCACATTTGTTATACCTCAATAAGTATTCTTGGGAGATTGCGCTTATCACACTTTTATGTTCCGATAATGCCGCAATTAAAGACTTTCTCAAAGATGAATTGAACATAAGTGAAGATGTTACTGTCAAATTCAATATAGATGAGGATAAATACGGTCTTTTTGAAACTAATGAAGCACTGTCTCTAGTGCGAAGATTGGTCGATCTTCAAAAGGACTCTAAGGAAAATACAGCACACATAAATGAAATAAGGACGTTAGAACTAAATCAGGTGGATAACCTAGACTTCACTAAGAAAATATTCTACTACTTGTTCATTACCTCAATGCCTCAACGAAGTGAAAAGGTAAAGACTCAAAAGGTCATAAATTCAATCAATATTGCTTTTAATGATCTGAATGTTAGCAAGCTTAGTGAAGGCGAAAAGAAACTGATCCTAGTGAATTGTATTACCAAGATTCTGGCAGATTCCAGCACACTGATTCTTCTGGATGAACCCGATTCGCATGTACATATTGAAAGGAAAAAGGAGCTAAAAAAATTAATCAGTGAGGGAGATCAATTCACTGTGTTAACAACACATTCTCCCAGTTTACTTAACTCCTTGGAAAATGATAATGTCTTCATATTGTCAAACAAGACTAATGATGGAGTAACGGTATATCCAGTTGACAGGCAAAAGCATCTTTCTGAGATATCTGGAGGCGTATTTACGTTGATGAATGCTACCCTAATAGCATCCACAGAAAAAGATATTCTGTTGCTAGAGGGCACCAATGATTACAATTACCTCAAAGAAGCTCTAAAAAGGTTTGAGACTGAATTCAATCAATTCGACTTTCTTATCATTAATTGTGGTGGTGCAGGCAATGTTGCAGCAATTTTAGAGCAGTCTATTTTACCTATTTTGGGTGATAACCAATTGTGTATTTGTTCCTTCGATGAAGATGGTGCTGGAAAAAAAGGTATTGAATCAGTTAAAGACTTGCTATCAGAAGAGAGTCAAAATGTTAAATGCATTACACATCCTCGACATACTGAGTTTCCAGAAGAATTAAAGGAATTTTTCATGGAAGACTATTTTGATGTAAATGCTTATAAACCATTGTTGAATGATCAAATTCAAAATGGCACTAAGTTTAAAGACTTTGAGAGCATGACAAAAGCAAAAGGCATTATCGAGAGAAATTATAAGAATTTTGATGATACCGCTTACAACAATTTTAAAGTGCTTATTAGGGAAGTTTTGAGAGTGCAAAATGAATTTCATGAAAATTAACTAGAATGAAGATCAAAGAAATTCAAGATTACATACCTCAAGCACAACAATATTATTCAGATGTTGAAGACTATTACAGAAGCTTGAGCTTTGAAGAAGCTGTGCAAAATGCGGCACAAGCAATCATACCTTCAGGTATTAAATCATGCTCAACAAGTAAAACAGCTTTTGCAAGTCATCAAAGGAGGGTGGGGAAGAAGAAGTGTAAGGAAGGGGCAGAAAAGCTATTAACTCATCCGTTTTGGTCAGAACTTGAAAATGCCAAATCATTTGAAGATATATTTCGAGTTACTGAAAAAGTAAAAGCTCAAACAGAGCGCTTAGGTGATCTTTGGAGCTATGACACAGCACAAAGGATAGCTCTTCATAAAGGTTGGTATCCTAATGAAGTTTACCTGCAAAGTGGGGCAAAAGATGGAGCAAAATCCTTAGTGAAAGAAGGACATGTTAAGAGCTTAGTGCTTAAAGGTAAAAGACATGTTAAAAGAGAACACTTTCCTGATATTCTGAAAGAATTAAAACCCTATCTGATTGAGAATATTTTGTGTGTCGGTAAAAGAGAAGGGTGGTTTATAAATAGCAAACTATGAAATTTCTAGATCTAGCAAAACGAGTTTTACAAGAAAGCCAAAAACCACTCAGTGGATCAGAAATTTGGCAGGTAGCAAAAGAGAAAGGATATGTAGATCGACTAGAAACCATTGGTAAGACTCCCGAACAAACACTTTTGGCGAGATTGTATACTTCTGCTAATGACCCAGACAATCCTAACATTAAATATGTTGGTACGAGACCAAAACGCTTTTATATTCCTGGAGTAACACCAGAAGAATCTCTAAATTTTGACGAGGAAGAGGTTCTTGAGAAAGAAGAAAAGGTCAAGAAAATAGGATATAAAGAAAAAGACCTACATCAAGTATTAGCTTACTATATAAGAAATCACCTTGGCGCATATCCCAAAACATTAAATCATTCAAAATCAAGAAAGAAAGAGTTTGGAGCATGGGTTCATCCAGACATGGTTGCATGCTACTTTCCTCAAAATCACTGGAAGCATGATGTTTATGATCTCAGTCAATTAATGGGAGATGCACAAATTGGTTTATACTCATTCGAACTTAAGACCCATTTGTCATTTGGGAATTTAAGAGAAAGCTTTTTCCAAGCAGTATCCAATTCTTCTTGGGCTCATCAGGGGTATTTGGTAGCAGCTGAAATCAAAATTGACAGAGATTTTCTAATTGAGCTAGAAAGACTGAGCAATTCATTTGGCATTGGAGTGATTCAACTTGATTTGGAAGATCCAGATAGCTCAGAAGAAATATTCTCAGCTGAAGAAAGGGACTTTGTTGACTGGGACACGGTAGATAAATTAATGATGAATGCTGACTTCCGAGAATTCATAGCTCGAGTTAAGAATGATATTTCTTCAAAAGAAGTAAGAGATGAAAAGTATGATGAAATCAAAGAGGTTGAAGACCTTATTGAAATCTTTAAAAACAAGATATAGCTCATCAAAAAACAAGCTGTTAACCATTATCTTATTGAATGAAGAATCATAAGTTTCATACAGCTGTTAAGAATGGCTCATACATTTCTGTCAATTCTTTTAAACCTGGAGTCGGTTTAAGGTGTGGATGTAATTGCCCGGTTTGCGGGGAAGCTGTTGTATCCAATGTAACTGCCAAGAAGAAGAAAGATTTAAATCGAATATTCACCAATCATTTCTCTCACAAAAATGAAAATTCCAACTGCACAGGTGGACAAGGAGAAACAGATATTCATCTTTATGCAAAAGAACTCTTGAAAAAAAGTAACTACTTTAGAGTCCCTAGATCAAATGGGAGGTCAATCAATTTCGAATATATAAAAGCTATAGCTGAGCCAGCTTTTCCAGTAGAAAAACACAAACAAAAAAGACCCGATTTATTACTGTTTGATAAAAACGATAATAAAACTGCAATTGAAATCGTAGTAACAAATCCAGTGCCTGAAGATAAAATGCAATTGTACAAGGATTCAATGTTGAATTGCTTGGACATTGATCTAAGTAGTTTCTATGGTCAAGACCTAGAAAATGTTCATTCTGAAATTGAACATGAAATTCTGAAAGGTATAGAACTCAAGAAATGGATATATAACGATGAGCCATCAATTGTAAAGAAATCTAATGAAGATTATAAATGGATTGCTGTAGTTATTGGTGGATTGTTGATTTTCAGAAAAGACATTCGTTCTGCATTATTACATATTTTGAAAGTCTTCAGGAATACATATCGTAGACGGAATTAACTTTTTTAATTATCCGATTAACAATTCTAATTATCTGATACAATACTCACTGCGTTCGTATTACGGGAAATCCCTAGTTGTGTTATATAATGTCTTTGTGTTATGTTAAATCAGCTTTGGGTTGAGCGTGGGGATTAATAGTGCGAGTTGGCATTTTTTCTTACTTGATTGCAGTCACTTGATTTCTGGCAGTACCGTAGCACTCTTTCAGCTTTTCTTGGGTAGGGAAAAGAGGAGAGGAAAGGTGAATGTGTGCGACTTACTTGGCATTAAATTACCAGTTAAAACTCTTAACTTGTCAATATAAATATGTAATGATTTAATTATAAAAAAATTGACTAAAGAAATACGTGATCTGGTACGCAAAGTAGATGAGCTTAAGTTGTTCCGTTTTGGAAAAGATCAAATACGATTTCGGCTTGATCCACTATTGGAGTTGGAAATTATAGAACAGACCGGAGATCAAATTAAAGTACTAGAAACTAGCCAGTTTACAAATTTATTATTCGAATTCTATGCAAAAAAACAAGGCTTCGCTTTAACTGAGGATTTTCAAAATACAATATCATTCTACAAGAAAGTAAGAGATGAATTCAGGAACGAAGGCAAAGTGATTTTAGGTATTACAGAGCAGATGAGTCATTTCCTAGGCTTATTGATAACAAAAGCGAATCAAGAGTTTGCTGAGAATTTTGAAGCTTTTGCATTGGGATTGCACAAGAGCGATGATGATAAGTTCTTGTATGAATTAAATAAAGCCTTCTCAATATCTCTCTACCAGCTTCAAATTAAACCAGGAAAGCTTAAAAGAATTTTAATCCACCTTATTGAAGAAGTATCGGAGAACGTCCAATTCAACATGAATCTTGGAGAATTAACAGCAGGTATTAGAAAGTTCTCGTCTTCTAATCCAAAAGAAGGAAAGGCACTTTTTAAGTTAATTGAGAAAAATCCAGTATTTAGTTTAAATGTATCTGTATTGCTTGGTCTTTATGAAAAAAACCCAACGAAAGAATTAATTAGGCTTCAAGAATTAAGCAAAAGGGATGACTATAGTGTAATAATTGCAGGAGTAATAGCTGGAGCTACTATAGATAACAATAAACAAGCCGTTGAATTGCTAAAAATTCTCGATGGTATCAAGAGCAAAGAAGGGCTTTACTTCATCAACCTACCAAGAGTCTATGTCGGTGTCATCAACAATCCGAATCTGACGAGCAAAGCGCTAAAAGCAAAAGCTTATAAGAAACTAAAGTGGTTGCTGACCCTAGATGATGATACAAAAAGAGCTACAGTTTGGGAAATGCAATTCATCAAAGATGACGATGAGAATATTTTTGAAGTAATTAATGTGATGAACAATGAAAAACTTGACAAGGCATTTTGTAGTTCAATTGCTCAAGTTCTTGACAATTTCTCTGATGTAGCGTTTTTCTTTGAATTTTTAAAAGGATACGCAGTAAATAATCCATATCAGTTTAATGCGTCATGGTTTGATTTCCCTATTTATAAATACGAAAACTCCAACTTAACAAAGTTTAGCTATCAATTAATTAAATTAATTATTGATGATAACGGAGCAGTAAGATTTGTTGGGAAGAGAATATTATCTCATATGAATGGGAATAATAATGGCTTTCAATTTGGAATAGATATTCTTGATCTACCCCAGTTAGATCAAATAAAATTATGGGTCTCATTATTTCAAGAAAACCCTGAGCCAAAACGAATACTCCCATTATTAATATCACTCAGGAATAGTAAGTACCCTCTGGTAGTTGAATCTTTCTTATGTAAGATCGAAGAGTTAGTCGAAAGCTATTCTTATTCGGTCATCGAGGAGCTAAAGGAATTACTAGATCTAAGGGATGGATATAATAAATCTATAATGGATCGAATTGCATTGAAATACGAAGAATTTAAAGAGAACTGGGATAGAAAGGCAAAAATTAAAGAACTAAATCCAGGTTATACTCAATCGAAGATTTCAAGGATATTTAATGAAAACTATTATGAGAAATTTAGCGAACAACTGGATGAATCCGTCCATGAGAATAGTGTTTTTCTCAATTTAGTTACAAATGTTACTCTTGCGAAAGGGGGTGGCTGGAAGCACGGAGAAAACAAGCAAATTTCTGAGTTATCAGCCGTAAGCTCTAGCTTTCAACTTCCAAGAAATTATTACATAAGTCCAGAGAAGTTTGATTGGCAAAATCGGGTGTATTACACAGAGAATTGGAAAAATGAATTTAAAGAATGGGAAGCAATAATATCTTCATCAGAGAATACTTAGAAAGCCTAAAAGAGGATACCGAATTAGATTATTTATTTCCAATTCTTCTTAACACAATTGGTTTTAGGATAGTATCAACCGCTAAAGAATCAAAAGGTCAATCTCAATATGGCAAAGATATAATTGCTATTGGTTCTGATGAAAGTGGCCAACAACATAGATACTATTTTGAGTTAAAGGGACATGCTGACAGAGACATTACCGACAAGAATTTTTTTAGTCGAGATGGAATTAGAGAATCGATTATTGAATCAAAGGACACAGCTTTTTCAGATAGTTCTATTCCTGAATTCAATCAACTTCCCATTAAGGTTGTCATTGTTCATAATGGAACTTTAAAAGCTAATATCAGACCTACATTTGAGGGTTTTATTTCTAAGGAATTCAAAGAAGGACAGTTTGAAAGATGGGATATATATCATCTCACTGACTTATTTGCTAAACACTTATTTAATGAATACCTGCTAACTGATGAACAAAGTCTAAGATTATTCAAAAAGACACTCGTCTTATTGGACGCCCCAGAAAATGATTTTCATGACTTTAAATCTCTTGTAGACTTACAAATTGATAAGATAAGTGACATTAAGAAGGGTAGGGCATTTAGTAAATTTTTTGCAACTCAAAATTTGTTGGCATCCGTTGTTTTTCATTACAGTGAATTGAACGATAACCTTGAAGCAGCAAAGCAATGCTTAACATATTTATTATTAAAAACTTGGGCATGGATACTAAGGAATAAATTGGAAGCTAGAAGATCGGTCAAAAAGGAATTTTCGAAGCTTATCGGTGTCCATTACAGAATGTTACATAAGTATTTCGAGAAAACAATTCCAATAGCCAGGCTTGAAAACGGTTTATTTTCTGAGCAAGGTGGGCCATTCGAAGAAATCGGTTATCCTCTTCGGTGTTTTGAATATTTGAATTATCTAATTTATTTCTTTGAAGCTAGGCTTCATTTTCCAAACTTCTCTAAAGAACCTAGTCAAAGGAAGAGAAAGAAATTGAGAAGAATACAAAAGGATCTTTTAATTGAAATTATAACTAACAATGATGGCTGTAACCGTCCAATTCTTGATTACCACTCAATTTCAATTCTGAATGTCGTTTTATTTCTTCTACAGAAGAATGATTTGAGGGATGAGGACTTAAAATTTGTAGGGGAATATTTGTTTTCTACAACTGAAAGTATCTTAATAATAAATACAGTTAGAGGAAGATTTCCGTTGGTTGGAAGTGAGCTAGATCTTGTCAAGAAGGTAAATAAAGGGAAGATTCAATCAGATCCAGACCCAAAGAATTTACCACCAACTTTATTAATTACAATACTATTTGAATTTTCCGCTATCCTGAGTTTTACCCAGATGTATGATGATTTTAAGGACGGATTTAAGGATAAAATCAATCTTCAGACTGCCTATCCACATTTTGATAAATATGATATTGAGCAACTTCTTTTTGAAAAACATTTTGGAAATGAATTCTATGTAGAGACTGGTATAGAGTTTCAGTCAAATATCAATGAATTTAAGGAGTACATGAAAAAGAAAGAAAATGATTCAATAGAATACAGAACCGATGCTTCTGGCTTTGGTTTTCTTAGAAAACTTGCTCATGTGTATTTCAAGAACGAGTATTTCGTAGACGAATGGAGGTCTATGTACGATTAAGTAGAACACAACAAAATTATGTTAAATAGAATTCATAGAAGGTTGGTCAGACAGAAAAGCGAGGGGTGTGTGAGCACTGTGGGAGAAAGTTATTGTCAAGGATTTTTATATTGTACTAACCAACAACTCCCGAATATCAACCTCCAAAATCGTAGCCATACGTTTTAAATCCTTCAAATGAGGCTGTGATTTATTATTGCAAATAGCTGTCATCGCAGTAGTACTAATACCCATTTGCTCAGACAGCCATTTTTGTGATTTGCCTTGAATGACGAGGACTTCTTTTATTCTGTTTATTCGGTCTTCCATTTCTTATTTAATGCTTCAAAATAAGCACTAAAAGCCTTAAATCAATAAGTTCAACTTGACTATTTGTAAGTCATGCTTAACTTAGTTAAAGTAATAATTCAATATTTACTTGCTAATATGAAAGTTGAAGTTAACTTTACATAAGTTAAACTTACATCGTAAATATTTCAATATGTCAACTTCAAATGACACCTTTCAGGATCATCAAGCATTTGTACTACCAAAAAATACGAAAGTGACCCAGGAGATGGTATCAGAATTGGATAATATGTTGAGCTTCACACCCCCTCAGCAATTGAAACATAGTCTATTAAAGATTTACATGCTCTATTTAATCAGTGAACATGATGTGTTGCCAGGAGATTTTGAAGATATTGCTACTGATTTTTACTTTCTGGTTGAATTTTTTACAACCGCAGAAAAAGAAATGAACAAGACTCATGAGTCATAATTGGTCAAATTTACGCCCCCTGTCCAAGCTAGATGAACTAGCCGAGACCATTATGAAATCAGCTTTCTTAATATCTGAAAATCATAATGTTATTCAGAGCTATTTAAATCATAAAGGGGCGCATTTCAAGGTAATCAATCGAGTAGGGGAGTCAGAGTACGATATTCTTTGCCGACAGATTAATATCGAGAAAACAAACTATGGATTTGTGCCTAAATCCGATTTCGAAAGAGGTTTGAGGGATGATCTTTGGATTGGGTTAGTGTTGTTTGTTGATGATCAGAAACCAACAAAGTATTTGTTTCCAAGTACAGTTTGGAATGAACCAAATCAGTTATTCACCGACTCTGCCGTCAAGAATCCTGAGTATGGTATCAATCTGAATAAGAATACAATTAAACAGCTTCAAGAGGATTTTAGCTTTGAAAAGCAGATCAATAAACTCTGAATAAATGGACAATAAGATTAAAGCATACTGTAATTCATGTAGAACAGAGACTAATCATGTGGTGCATGGAAAATTTGAGCTTCATGATAAGGAAGAAGATGAAATCCATAGATATTCAATTGTACAATGTTTAGGATGTGATTCCACAAGTTTTCTGCATAAATGGGCCGCACCAGAAGACATTGATAGGGAGGATGATGTTGTTTATTATGAAGAACAATTCCCAAAAGACCCAGATCGTTTTCCTGCATATGAATACTTGTCTCATGAAGATCAAGAAGAACTGCCTTCAATACTTTATTATCTCTATGATGAACTCAAGGTAGTTTTAGAAAATGATGCCGATACTTTGGCTGGCGTGGGACTTAGAATGGTTGTTGAAGGCGTATGCGTACATAAAAAAATTGCTGGGCGAAATCTCAAAAGCAGAATCGATAAAATTCTTGAAATGGGATTGATTTCAATAAATGATCATGAAATAATTGATGCACTTCGAGAAATTGGAAATATAAGTGCACATAAAATAAAAAGTCCATCGGCCTCAGATTTAGAGGCATCATTAGAAGCTGTTAATCATCTTTTGCGGACGTTATACATAGTTCAAAATCGTACAAAAAAGCTAAGAAAGAAGTCATAATATTATGTTAAATAGAAGCTTCGCCGTAATGGTGCGTGGGCTGGACAGAAAAGCGGGGTGTGCGTGGGTTTTGCGCGTTGAAACATTTTTCTGTCTAGATTTTTTGTTTACTTTTTCATCAATGGAAAAAGTAAAAGCCTAGCGGCTTGAGCGAGATACAGCGAATGCCGATAAGGACGGACAACCAATGAGACTGGGAAACTGTCTGCAAAACACTAAGAGATTCTCACGTCATTATACCAGCTTGCAGCTTACTGATTCCTCAGAATGATAGAGTTTAAAAACTGCTGCTGTCGAAACAAAGCGTAGGCCTGCAAGTGTATCACAGGCAAAAATTCTAATGCCTGAGAATTCAATATTTGAGATTAACGACCAAACGTATAGAATCCAAGAAAATAGAACGATAGCTTTTGACTGAGATTCTCTTGCTTAGGGCTGGTTATCCGGCCAGAGCCGGAAAGCGCGTTGGGTAACTATTAATTGGCGCAGGGACAGCGTGTGCAGTGCGATGGATATTGCGCTGGCCGTGCGGCTATTTAATATAACATCAAATTATATAACACCCGCAGCATGATTCGGCTACAGCTTTTAAAAACAAACTATCAGGACGAGATCATCATTGAATATTTAGCATAATATTATTATATAACATTGGTGTGCAGTAGCCAGCTCTGCAAGCTTTCATTCACTAAAGCCTGCCACAGGCTGCCTTCTAAACGTTCATGAATGTTATATAATTTATATTATGTTAAATAGATTATTCAAAGAATATGCCCTCTCTTTAATTCCCTTAGGTTTTCAGCGGTTTATGAAAAAGCAAAAACAATTATCGCACTTCACTCTTGTTCTCAGAGATCTTAGACCCGTCTAATCACGCCTTCTCATTTACTCAGCCACTTTTGTAATTCTTCTCCTTCGAAAATTTGTCCGTGAACGCCTGCAATCTTTTTGACTTTCAGATTGAGCGATTTGATTTTGTTCAACAAATGATCTGACCTTGGATCGTTAAGATCCCATTCTCCATAGCTGATCAGATCTGCCTGCCACAGCAAACCCTGTTCTGGGAAATAGACTATCAGCATTTCGATCGCATGATTGGTTGGACCCACGTCATAGATTAGCGCAGCGTTTGCCGAATCATTCATTTGTAAACGTTCCGTAACCAAATCTATGGATAACGGTTTTGGATCTTCCGACTGACGATCCGGATTCAAGACAGATGGCGCCGATGCAATCCTTATTAATATGGCTGCATTTCCCTCGGTAGTAATGATCGTTGCTCCTTCTGCAATATAAGTTCTGATGCCTCCCCAATGATCGTTGTGATGATGACTCTGTACGAGATATTTTATGGGTTTGTCAGAAACAGATCGAATGTGACGTAATACCTTTTCCGACGTCGCAGCATTCACGGGCGCTTCTCCGACCAGTATGAATTTTTCAAAAACTGCAAACATCACATTGTAGTCATCTCCTTCCATACTTTCTGTGATGTTCTCAATCATGTAAATGTTATTGCCCAACTCGGTCAATTGATTTTTGACTACCTGGCTATAATCTGCTGGAGCAAAGCCGATCATCTGTTCATGAGTAGGTCTGTTTACCACAGGATCAATGGCACGCAATTCAAATCGATTGACCACTTCGCCTCCGGCGCTATAGTTCCCGCCGCTGGCAATCACTTGGGGTAATGTCAACGGTCCGAATTTCTCAAAATTGGAGAAGTCTTTAAATGAAACCCCATCACCATAGGGCTCATTATTTCTTAAATATTCTACACGTAGCAGGCGTCCTTCTTCGGCATCAAAATACAATCTTCGAGCCGATGACCCCCCGCCTGCAAATATTCGATTTACTACCTTTCCTTTGTAGTCTACGGAGCCTTCATAGCAAACGTGTTGTGGTCGTGCCAATGCAGCATTAATGTATGGATGAGGAAAGTATCTGAAGTTGTCAAAACCTGATGAGGTGGCATCGGTATACTTTTTGGTCAGTACATTGTAGTCACGGCTCGCTTCATCGTCTGTGATAATGATGTTCACAAAATCAAATCCGGCGAAGCGATTCATAAAATGTCCCACTTCGATACCATTCTTTCTATCAATGAAAAACCTGTTCTCCAAATGATACCTTTCATAAGGAGGATCTACCACTAAGGATTGACTTCGATGGATGCCTTCTTTGACCTCGATCGTGAGTGCTACGACCAGCGAGGAATCTGCTATATCACCATGTGCTTGCCAGGCCTTGTTGAGGATGGCTAAGCCCCTGGCATTGGCTTGCAAAAAAGCTTCAGCATACGCTTGAGATGTTTCTGGATCATCATCGGATATGGTACCGCCGTTTTGGCCGTTTGCACAACCGATGGTGAACAGGCTGCTGATGATAAAAAAGGTTCTAATGCGTAAATTCATGTTGTTGATCATTTTGTCCGTATGAAGTTGTTTCCTTTTGACAGGTGGAAAATCAAATGTAGTATGGGAGCCTTACAGAGTTATTGGAGATTTCGGCCAAATATTCGCGACAAACAATCTATTTTCGGGCACATGCGTACATACAAACTATGATTGTCAAAAAGATATATCCTCGCTTACTTCAGGAAGAGCTGGCCTATATATATGTCTTTCAGGATGACGGCAAGACACCATTTGAAAATCACAAACACTTACCGGACGGCACATTTGATTTGATGATCCACTATGGAGATCCGTTACGCCAAAAAACGGAAAGTAATCAGTACAAAGTGCTACCGAATATCCGCGTGGCCGGAGGTCACAACCATTCCTTTCCAATCAGTTACCCCAGCCATTTTACCATTTTTGCCGTGGTCTTTAAGCCGGCCTATGTTTCCTATTTTATGTCCGCCCTAAAGGATATTGCTGTAGACAAAAACGTACGGGCTGAAGATATTTTTGGCCAGGAGATTTTGAACCTGGCTGGACACATATCCGGATTTTCATGCTTCGAAGATGCGATCTTAGCCATCGAATCATTTCTAATCCAAAAACGTGTAGCACCAAATAATTTTTACACCCCTCAAATTGATTATGCCGTTCAATTGATGCAAAATCAAAAAATGAATGTGTCCAACATTTGCCGGGAAATCGGAATGAGTGAAAGGAATTTCAGGCGAGTATTCCGAAACCTGACAGGATTTTCTCCCAGGAAAATGCTTCAGTTGAAACGAGTGAGAGCACTCAGTCGAATTTTAAATGAAAGAGCGGCACCTCATGCGCAGCTGGAACGACTGGGATACTATGATCTTTCCCATTTGATTCACGACTTTAAAGCCGTAACGAATCTAACCCCTCAGCAGTACATTTCTAATTTAGACCGCATAGACACTGCCTTTCATCAGGCACACAGACAGCTGTAAGCTTGTTTTAGCCTCATCAAACTACTGATCCAGTATCGATCGATGCAGGTCAACGATCTGCTGGCTCAGCTCATTATCTGTCGCATATATGATTCCTGATTCATTCATATATGGAGAGCCTTTTCTATTCAAGGCTAGCTGTTTTCCATAAATATCTGATACGTGCAAGCCAAGTTCTTCATAAATCAAGCTGGTCGCGGCAAAATCCCAAATACAGCCGCCGCCCGGATAAGGTTTTGGAAACTTGAAATAACAGCCGGCTTCTACATCAAGTAATCCCAGTGCATTCATGACAGCGCCTGCTCCCGTACGTATTTGTAAGTCTTTATATCCCAATGAATGGCTCATTGATTCTAAAGCTTTTATGGTCGATGCATAAACCGTGGATTGCACAAAACTCCTATCAAAATGACACACCAGATCCTCTTTCTGCTCGGAATGAAACTTCAACGGCATACCATTGATCAGGAAACCCTGACCCTTGACCGCCTGATAGGTTTCCATATGAAACGGGTCAACCACGATTCCAATGATCGGTTGTCCTTTTCGATCAATCAAAGCAATAGATACAGCATAACCGGCTCTCCTTTCGGTAAAAGGCAACGTACCATCCAGTGGATCGATGCACCAGAAATATTCCTTAGTGAATCTGGAACCATCATCAGGAGATTCTTCAGTCAGCAGTCCCAAATCAAATTTTTGAATGCTTTCCGCCAATTGCTCGAGTATCAATCGTTGACTTTCTAGATCAATCTCTGTCACTATTTGTGACGCTAACTCCGCTGTCCCGGACTTAAGCTCAGTCGCATGCGCCTGGTTCGTTTTTGAAGAAATGTATTGTGTCGCTGCTAATGCGGCCTCTAGACCACATCGGGTCAAAAAATCGATATCATTCCGGGATAACTTCAAATCAACTCCTTTAATACTTGGTTTTTAATTGTTTCACTATAGTCATGCATCTTCCAATGCCCAGGGCTCCATCCGTCCAGAAAACGATAAAAATCCGCCCAGGCATAATTGTAAAGCCAGCTCCACTCCTCTCTAATGGCCTCAAAATCAGCCATTCGATCATAGCTAGTTAATGCTAATTCTAGCTGATTAAAATAGAAAGGCAAAAGCCCTGATTCACAATTGCTTAACTCTTCTTGATGCAAGCAACTACTTAAGAAATAAGCAACATCTTTCATACCGCATCCAGTTCCAATATATTGAAAATCTACGGCGGCTACTTCGCTTCCCTTTTCGGAAAAACAAAAGTTGGCAAGCTT
Organism: Reichenbachiella sp.; assembly: GCF_039944555.1. GTDB lineage: Bacteria > Bacteroidota > Bacteroidia > Cytophagales > Cyclobacteriaceae > Reichenbachiella. The sequence continues at coordinate 408,821 of NZ_JBDUYN010000007.1, forward strand.
GGCATCACCGTGTACGAGGGTTTGATATTTGGCCTGATTTAAGGTTTGATCTATCCGACTCGCGGCTGCTTTGAGTTGAGCGTCCTGCATCGCTTCCCATTCATCTGGTCTGGTATCCAAATGCCAATAAGTACCTACCTCCCAAAGTTCGTCGCTCTTCCCTCCCATGAATTTGGCATGAAAATGTGCCAGCCATTTCAGGCAAGCTTTCATTTCCTCCCGGTTCACGTCGGATTTGCGAACCGGAAATCCGGCATTGTTTAAATCCTCCATGATCATGAGCATTTCTTCTGATTGGTTACTGACGTGAAAAATCTTCGGGATGCGACACGCTTCATCGCAGGATCTGGCCAGTGTCGAGTACCAGGCCATTTCCACATGGTAGGACTTGAGTTTACGCTGATGCGAAATATGGGTATTCCAACCTCTGGGGTGGGCTACTTCTTTTGGTAATTTCACATGTTTCACCACCACAGAGGGAACGATACCACCTTCGAGTTGGCAACGATATATGTGACCATATCCACTCCACAGCTCCTGAACAAGTTCAGTCCTGATGATACTCCTCGCTTCTACAGCTAACAATATAGAATGCTTAATTTCCTCAGTCATGTTGCTTAATGACTTGCAATTTTAGTGGTTTAATCGAGGCTTTCAAAACACTTAACACATTCCTCAAAAACTATTCGATGAAACACGTGGATAGCCATTACTTAAGTATTGCGATACATTTATTAATTTCACCCACAACCACAACAAATAAGACATATGCCCATAGCTAAATTCAAATTAGACCTCGATTGGAAATTGCACATCATAGATTTGATTGTCGTCATCATCGGCGTTACGATTGCTTTCGGCATCAGCAGTGCTGCCGAAAAGAGAAAGGGTCAAAAAGAAGTAGCTACCATTCTTGCTGCCATGTCCAATGAAATCCTCCAGGACATAGACATATTCGAAAGCCATCAAATTCCGAAAAACGAGCAAATTTCTGCAGATTTAGAACAACTGATCGACATGATCTATGAAGATAGTTTTCCACCTGATTCATTAGCACACCTTATTCGAGGTGGGATCGGTAATTACAATTGGCTACTGAGCCGCACTACCTATGAGAGCATTGTGCAATCTGGCAAGATAGATCTGATAGCCAATAATGATTTGAAATTGTATATACGCAACACTTATGAAGTTCGATACTCTCAAACCAAATACATTATGGATCAGGCTAAAGCCATTAGAAATAGAATCAAATTACACCTTGATAACCAGGTTGATTTAAGAGATGACAGTTCATACCTAATTTTGGCCAAGGACCGCAAGTTTAAAAACCTGCTCAGCAGATATCTGGTCAGCCTCAAATCAAAAGTAAGGGAGTATAAAACCAATGCAGAAGTCCTCAAGAATCTAAATAAGCAAATTCAGACTGAACTGGCTAAGAAATAAGATCTTCGTCAAATCATCTCCTCCTTCTACCCGAATACGTCATTGCCTCACCTTTGCCAAAGCCATAGCTAAAACCCAAGGTAATGAATCTCCCGCGTTGGCCGAAGCTGTATAGCTCAAATGCGGTCTGAGTTGTGTACCGTTCTTGTATGCGGGAAGCAAACACATCGCGCACACCGACATTCACCACCACTTTACTGTCAAGGAATTTCTTACGCATGCCAAAATCCATAAATGTGGTACTGGAGAGTTCGCTTTGCACTGTAGGAAAACCTGAATTGTAATTGCCAGTCAACTCCATTTCCAAATCTGCAGGAAGTTTAAGTTTCGTGGTCAGCCTGGCAGTAGAAAGTGTTCCTTCAAAGTCGAACACCTGACTTTCTAAACTTCCCACTCGTTTGTAGCTATTGTAGTTAAAGTCTGCGTTTGCACTAATCCAACTGGCCAGGTCATATTCGGCATTGATCTCGATACCCGTGGTGCGATCCGTACCTATGTTCATAGGCATCGTGGTTCTCACATTGTTTTCGAAGGCAACCACCAATTCCTTCACATCTGTGGTATATCGATGGTATACACCAGTGTTCAGTGCCAATTTGCCCATTATAAAAATGTTGGTTACTTCATAAGAATCCGTGAACTGTGGCAGCAAGTTTGGGTTTCCCGTACGGATATTAAAGTTGTCCCGGATATTAAAGAAAGGGTTTAAGTCCCAAAGTCTGGGCCGATAGATTCGCCTGGAGTAACCCGCTTGTAAGCTAAAGTTTTCAGAAAACTTGTAAGACGCATGTGCACTGGGAAACAGGTTGGTATACTCCTGATTACTTCGTTCATTGGTGTTGGTGAGCAGTGTATTCAATTGCGTGTTCTCTAGCCGAAGCCCCAATTTCACCCCCAATTTGTCAAATTCATAGGCGCTCGTGACATATACGGCCAGCACCTTCTGATCGTATTCAAAATTGTTAGTCAGATTTGGGTTGGTCACAAACTCACTTCCTACAAGGTCTTGCACTTCGTAATCGTTACCCACATCATTGATGACCAGTTGTGCTCCGGTTTCCAGGGTGAATTGTTCTGTGATCGGGTCTACATAGTCCAACTTGAATGTATAATCCGCCTGCTGAAACTTCGTTCGTGTCAGTTGATCGCTATATTGTACACTACCCAATGTGGTTGTATTGATAAAGTCAGAGGATTGATCTTTACCAAAAAACCTTCCCAAGGCACTAAATAGCAGTTGATGATCTTTATGGTCTTCAAAGTCTTTTTTATACTGCAATTCGTACTGCCACTTTGGATTGGTAGCTTCGGTGATCTCTTTCCTTTGCCATTGGGACGTAATCGTATTCGAGGCATCCAGGTAATCAAAATAGGTCTCTGAAGGCTGATCTTCCACTTCATAGGCAAAGTTCCCCGAAAGAGTCAGCACATTGAGCTCATTGATGTGATAATCAGCGCCTAGTATAATATTATAAAAGGTTTCATTCCGGTAGGCATCTCCTTCACTATAAACTGTGGTGTTATTGGTTAAATCCCGATTGGAATTTTCCGAATATCTGGGTAGTGATCGATAGCCAACACCCAGTTGGGTAAATAAATTGAACTTCTGTGTCCTTCGGTTCAGGCTGATCCCAATGCTGTGATTATCAGGAATGCCGGTATTGACAGAGATGGAACCATTCATGCCCTTTTTCTCCTCTTTTTTCAACACGATATTCAATATGCCCGAAGTGCCTTCAGCGTCATATTTAGCCGATGGGTTGGTGATTACTTCCACCTTTTCAATCATATCCGCAGTGATCGTGCCCAAGGCGTTAGATTGTTCATCCGCAAGAATGGATGGCTTACCATCAATTAAAATTTGTACTCCGGTGCTGCCACGCAAGCTCACCTCACCTTCAATATTCACATTCACAGAAGGCACATGGTTCAAAAGTTCCAGGGCACCCATTCCTGTGGAGCTCAGATCATTACCAACGTTGAATACCCGTTTGTCCACTTTGAATTCTGTAGTGGATTTCTGTCCGGCCACAACTACCTCATTCAATACCTTGCTGTCTTCAGCCAGATATACGGTGCCCAGTTCTATTTTTCCTTTGGCCTCTGCAAGGTTATCTATTCGTTGGGTAATGAATCCTAAAAAGCTGATTTCCAGATAGAAGTTGGGGGCGTCTGTAATCAATTTGAACCGACCATCCTGCGCTGTGGTCGCGCTAGTAATGGGTAATTCAGATTGAGTATCCCGTAGAACCACGGTAGCAAATGGAATCGGTTGCTTCCCTCCTGACTCCAATACAATTCCGGAAATCTCGGTTGGCGTTTGTTGAGCTGCCAAAGGAATTACACCTCCGAGAAGGAAAAGTATAACTATTAAACCTGATGAATAGAATTTCATACTTAAAGCGTTCTTATTTTTAGTTTTCACACAAAGCAACGAGAAATTACACCAACGGTTGGCCACTATTCAACAAACGGCGTGATTTTCAATACCAACTGCCCTATTGCTGCGAAAATACAAGAATTGTTTGGCAATACATTTGAAAATACCCTTTCGCTTAACCGATGCATGGGCAAAAAAATTTACAAAGCCTGGAGCCAGCGCATGAGTAAAGTATCGTGAATCACCAGCCCTTCATTGGTTTTGATAACAAATTCTTTCTTTTCCAGCATTTTCAATGCGCTGCTGACCGAACTCGCCGCTCCTAACTGATAAGCAGAAATAAAATCTTTGGCCAGTGGATTGACTACTGTCCCATTTTTGGCTATAGCCACAAGCAGCTTCCATTGAAAGCTAGTCATGAGCTGCTGATACGACGAATAGATGGGAACTTCCTGCTGGATTATCTGCGTACATACTTCGCGGACTTTATCGGCTGTGATAGTTCCCTGGCCAAACAAATAGTTACAGATCAGTTGCATATAGTACGTCTGCATTCTTGTCCAGTCGAATATCAGATCGAGTTCGGTTTGACCGATGGTCTGCCCTGACTTCTTGAATTGCCGGCGAATGAACTTACCATAAGTATCTTTTGGCAATGCCTCCAGATGTAAAATTTGTGCACTCCTATAGAATGGTCTCGACTGTTCACTAAACATCGACTCCATCATATGTCGATGACTACCGCTATACACGAATCGCACCATGGGATACTCTTGTGCCCAGCTCCTAAATATGGCCTCTGCATGGTCTTCGGGGTAGTTTACGATTTGCTGAAATTCGTCGATACAAATGACTACCGGTTTGCCTCTATCACTCAAAAAGACTCCAATGGCCTCGAGCGACGCCTGAACAGATTTGGCAGGCATCACGCCTACAGATACCTCGGGTAGACCTGTTAATGGGTCTATACTAAAGTTAGCGCCAATGGCACTTATCAGTTTTAACCATGCAGGGCTTGCTCCCTTTTTTATATCTCCATATTTTCGTGTCACGGCCGACGCAATGCGTTGATGTGCTTCGGACAAATTGGCCGTACCCAATATATCGATGTATATGGTTTCTCCTTGTTTTTCCTTTTCAATAAGGTGAAAGAAATGGCGAATCAATGCGGTCTTACCCAGTCTCCGCCAGGCAGTGATCACAGCGTTACGCTCGTTGCTAAACTGATCCATGAGCCAATCGAGCTCTTGTTTACGATCGCAGAAATAGACTGGACTATGATAACCACTGACTAAAAAAGGGTTGGAGGGTTTTCTCATTACATACTTTACGTTACGAACTTTACGTAACGTAATTTACGCAACAAGAGCCTATTAACCAAACTCATTATTGACCTTAGTCGGATTAAAACCTTGAATATGATTTCTAATTTTGATACTACCAACAGTGAACATTGGCTCGCTCCATGCGCATTTTGCATTCCTGCCTTATCCATTCAATGATTTCCCGATAGACAGTACGGTATGGATATAGCCTTCCAACTCTGTAGCTTTAATTTCTAAGCTGTAATTTGTTATCATCATTTCATTTCCACTGACTTGCACCTTAAGCTTTGCATCTGTTGGGAATAAACTTTGTATTTCCTCCGTAAACAAACGGGTAACTACTTCTTTATCAGCATCTTCAGCTACACATACCATGTACTTCTTACTGAAGTCCAAAGCACCTGCGAGTACAATAGCATTTTTCGGATCGTATTCAGTGAGCTTTGCCAAGCCCAGATTCAGAGTTATATCAAACGTTGGTAAATTGGCTTCAGGGTATCGCAAGCAAATTACCGTTTGTCTTTGTTTCTGAGAGGAGCTCACACTTACCTCTCGACCGCCATGAGTTTGTTTTGCATGACCCCAGTATAGGTAATCACATACCCAAATCTCAAAATCGTCGATCTTACCAAGCATAAGATTTGAGCAAGTATAAGAGTTGCCTTTATTGAAAATAGGAATAGATTGAAACCGCTTTCGGATAAGATCAGGGTTTTCGTCCTCCTTAAAGACCCATCCCCTGTCTGCAGCAATAGTTTGAATAGCAGCGGTTCGCCTCAGACTTTTCTGAACCAGCCACCAGAACAGAAGTCCAACCGCCAGGACAAACCCAACTATTACAATCACCATCACTAACCAATCTGGCATATCATTGATTTTAGTAAAGAATAGAACTTTGGATAGTAAAACTACACTAAGTATGCCAATTGGGAATTGAGAATTCACAACAATCAAACATCAACAAAGTGCATAGAATCGTAAAAAACTCTTATACAATTAGACATAATATATCTGTGCAAGCCACACCCACTCAATAATCTTGAATCTTTTCGTTATCTTATAAGTGGAGCAAACGCAAAGAACTTATGAAAAATCTGAGCAATACCTGGTTAACAGACGATATGATTGATTTTGAATTTAAGAAATATACGCTGTTAGCCTACTTACAGAATGTAAAAGAAAAATTCAGTCAACATGAGCTTTATCCACAGCTTTCTGATTTGCTCATGCACTATGATAACCTGCTTAATCTAAAAAAGAATAAGGCTTTGCTCTATGAACAGTTTCCGCAAGTAGCAACAGGAGTTGATCTCAAACAGCTTAGAATTACCTATCAGAAACTTATTGAAGACGACGAATTGATGCAAGAGTTGTCTGAAATCATACAGTACGCATTGCCACAGATCAACCAATCCATAACCCATGGCAGAGAGCTCTATGATTTTGTTGAAGGCCATCTCAGCTTTGACGAGATTGGGCTTATGCCTATCTATCAGAACGAGGGCTATGTCCTACTTACTGAGCAAACGGACAAAAATGTGGCTGTGTATCGATACAAAATCTCTCTCATTAATTTGCAGAAAGAAGAATACCGGGCCATTCATACGCAGTTCCTATTCAATGAAATAAAGTCCATTACTAACACATTCAATAAAATCAAATTAAAACTATCTAAAAAATTTTCTGATTTGCCTAATCCAGCTACGTTCTTAGTTGTAAGCAAACTTCAGTTCCCTATCAAAGAGACGATTCTGCCAATCTCGAAAAGGTTTTTGCTCAAGCATGTCAATATGAGCTAACTACCTCTAATAAGCTGCCTTTTCAGGTTTGTCAAAGGCCATGAGAAAATCCACAAGGTTTTGATCGTGGATCATATCCAATTTCTTCCTGAGTCTATATCTGGCTGTTTTTACACTATCTGGCGAAATTCCGAGTATCCCAGCCGCCTCTTTCAGATTCAGGTTCAAACGAATTAATGCACAAAGCTTTAGTTCGGCGCTTCCCAAATCCGGAAATTTATCTTTCAATCTGACAAAAAAGTCTTTGTGAACTTCTTCAAACATCCTTTTGAAATTGTTCCATCCCTGATCTATTCTGAAGCTTTCCTTCAAGATTCGTTCCATGTGAACCAGCTCCTTCATACCACTGCCATCTGACTGATTTTTAAGCTGCTCAATTTTTTCAGATATTTCTGATATCAGTTCATTTTTTTGAACAAAGTTTAACGCATAAGAAGTCAGCTCTTTGTTCTTCTGCTCCAGATTCAGCTCTAATTCACGGGCCTTCAGTCTTGCATTTTTCACTCTCCATCTTAGTACAATAATTAGCATAGCAGCAATAAGGATGATGCCTACCGAACCGAGAATGAGCAGTACTTGAAGTGTTTGTTGTTCGGCTTTCTCTTTTTGCAATACGATCAACTCTTTTTCCTTTTGTTTGATGGTGTAGTTGTTTTCCAGTCGACTGATTTCTACTTCCTTTTGGTTCTCCAATGCAAGTAGAACCGTGGAGTGATAGTCGCCATAGTACTCCATACTCTTATCAAGACGACCGGTAGATTTCTCCAGCTCAGAGAGTCTTAAATATGCCTCTCCCCTGGTAGTCATATCCTTCGACGAATCTGCATATTGTATGGCCTTGAGGTAGTGATTTCTAGCTTGTTCGTATTGCTTCTTATCCTTTGATATGTTGCCGACATAGATAAGATTGGATGCCAAATCGGTATAATTTCCAATATCTTCATTGATCGCAATCGCTTGAGCAAAGTATTCCATAGCCCTTTGATGATCGTTGAACTGCTCACTATAAATGGTACCCAAATTAGTGTAGGTCGCTTGCAGCCGTGGGCGTTCCTCAGGAAGTGCCTGTCTAATATCCAAGGCCTTATTGTTGAAACTGAGTGCACTATCAATTTCATTCATCTGATAGTAAACCAGTGCCAAATTGTTATAACAAATGGCCTTGAAGCTTTTGTATTCAGGATTGATCGTGCTCAGTGCCAGTTGAAAATGGTTTTGTGCTTTTGGCAGTTCTTTAATTTGCAAATATGCCAAACCAAGATTATTGTGGCAATAGGCCATACCGGTTGTATTTCCCGTTTCCTCATAGATTTTCAACGCTTCGAGCTGGCTTCTCATCAATTCGGAGGATTTACCCATCACATAGTTAGACGCTCCGATCCGTCTCCAGGCAGTAGCCTCTCCCCTTTTGAATCCTATCTCTTGACTGGCTTCTACGAGTCTGTAAGCAATCTTTTCGGTCAGTTCAGGATACGAACGGTAATATTTGTAGATCATGGTACTGATCTTATTTATGCTGTTGGTATCACGTTCAAGAGGCGCCTCAGATAGCATAATCAGACTATCAATTGTTCCTTGACCCAGGGCTTGCGTGGATACCAATAAAAGGAAATAAAAAAAGTGTCTTATTATTCTATCTGTTGCCATAGGAATATCAAGATAGTAAAATTTCCATCCGGCAAAAAAAAAGGTGGCCTAATCAATATTCCAAAAAACTAGAATTGAAGACTATAAGTAAACTCAGCATGATTGCATCTCGTTAAGGCTTCTTGTATATTAGCCATATAGAAATCGACCATGCACCGCTTATCCTATTTCCTGATTTTGATTGTCATGGCCTCATCAGCGAGTGCCCAAATGTATCGCGTGGATAATGCTCTCAAGTTTTTGGAAACTGATAGTCTTTCCGCCGCATTAAGAGAAATTAATTTCGCTATAAATCACCCACGCACGTCAAATTATGCACGTACCTGGAGCAACTATTATCAGATCAATCTCAAACGATATCACAATGCTTCCTTGCGAGAGAAACAGGATGAAATAATTCCGATGGTTATTGAAGGTTATTCCAAGTGCAAGAACCTTGACGCGGATTTAGCCTATCTTCCTTCGCTTGATTCTTCATTTCGAACCTTTACACAATATTATAAAGACAATGCGAAGCAGATGCTCAATGAGAATCAATTGGTAGAGTACATCTACTTTCAAGAGGCATATATCGCTTGTTTGGATGCTCTGGGCAAACCTGTTGGTTTTCAATACTTTCAACTTGGCGAAAGCAATATGAGGTTAAGAAATTATGAAGTCGCCCTTCAGGATTTTCAACATGCCATTGAGCATAAATTTAGAGAAGAAGAATCTTATCTCGATATCTTACTTCTACTGGGAGAATTGGAGAGAAAAAAAGAAAGAGAATTGGTCTATGTCAAGGCTTTACAACGATTTCCCAATAGTGAAAAGTTGCATCACCTGGACATTCATCAAGCACTCTACAAACAACTTAGTTTCAAGGCTAAATCCACTATCACTAAACGATTGGAAGAAGGAGAATCCGGTTCGGATCTGTACATGATGCTCGGAGATGCCAATGATCAAATGGGACTTTATGACGAGGCTATTGACGCTTACCAGACTGCCGTGAAAATAGATTCGACAGACTTTTACAATTGTCTGAAGGTGGGCACTTATTTGCTCCATCACGCCATTAATAATGAATCAAGTCAATTTATAGATCAATCCAAACGGTTGCTCGAGAGTTGCCAGAAATTCGACCCCAATGATTTAGTAATGCTACAATCACTCCGCAGACTCTATGTGGAAACCAAGAATATCGACGCCTTTAATGAGGTAAATGAACGGATCGAATCCTTGACTAATTAGTATATTTCAGTCGCATAGTCCAGCAATTTATCTGCAATTTTGAGTCCTTTTTTCTTTGCATTGGTTTCGTTCACCACATAGCGCAACTTCCCTTCTTCGTCCACAAAACAGATATCAATGTCCTTGTTGGCCAACTTTTTTTCTTCTGCAATGGTCAGAATATTTTTGGTTCCAATAACGGCGAGCAGTTCATCTACTTCAAGCGCCAGTCCAGCAGGTATCACTACGATGTCATAACTGGCAGCTTCTTTCACGTAATTGATTCTGGAAACGGTATGCGGCAATTTACTACGCTTAATATGATTACTTATCTCAGTGAGAATCCTTGAATTACCGAGTACACCTATAGAAATAGAGCTTTTGCTTTGTTGCCATTCTATATTATTGATAAAAGTAAACACCAGCCGGGTTTCCAGCGACTGTCTGGTTTGAGCTTTGATGCCAGTGCACGTAAACACTAGCAACAAAGCTATTAATCGTAAATCATTTTTTAGTTTCATCTAGAATTGGGCGATTAGTTTGCCAACAAATCTATCATTCTCAATTTCAGTTTGCCCATTTTCAGTTGAAATATTATAATCAAATCCGAAACGGAAGTTGTCAGAAATCACAATATCTGATCCGAAGGACAAAGTACTGGTATCAAGTGTTCGCGAGTCCACATTTAGTCCATTCAGGTATAATTGATCCACTTCAATAAAATCATATCTGAATTTCGGACGAATGCCTTTAAGGTACTCTAGATCTGTTTCAAACAAATACAGAATTTCTCCGGTATATCCCATTCTTTTAATATCCCCAGGACTATTGACCCCATCTGTTGAAAGTTCTTCTTTAGAGCTCACAAAATAGCCCTGAAAACTAAGATTGTCTAATTTATATGCTGCATCAATTCCAAAGGCACTCGTTTGAGAACCATATCTCTCAGGGTTGGATATATTTACTATTGTTGCATCTAAACCGTCCCTTAGTTTACCATTCATATAGGACAGTCCAATCTCTAAATCTTTACCCAGCCCTGGATAAAAGCCAATGCGTGCGGTAATTGTTTTGTTGTCATTATTATCATAAGAAGCCTGTCCACTAAGATTATAATTACTAAGACCATTACCCAATGAGACTACATAATTAATCGCACTGTTTTCTGAAAGGTCGAAAACACCGTTGACTCGAATTCCTCTCTCATTATAGTGTACAGGATAAGCTCCTGAGGCCCTTGGTACGAGAGAAAACTTGTTCTGAGCACCCAACCAATCTTTGTTGATAATACCAAATGGGCTCCAAAAAATACCGGCCGATATGGTCAAGGCCTTAGGGACTAAGTCATAAGATCCTGTAGCCTCAGTAACTGCTATACTAAGCCCTCCGGGACCAGCCGCTCCTCTGCCACTTGGATCGGAGACGTAATGTGCTTCCACGGCGACACGAGTACGCTCTGTAAGTTCAGAGCCAATAATAATCGCAAAATCATACTGAAAGGAGCTGTTGTTAGAATTCGGAACTAACAATTGCCCAGGTGAAGCCAATTGGGTCGGATCAGGATTGGTCCATTCATCACTTGACCCAGCATATACTCCATTTACATACCCATGAAGGGAGAAAAAAGAGGATGGTTCCAGGTACTTACCCGCTGGTGTTTGCCAGCTATAGTCGGTATCTTCCTGATCCAAACTAATATCAAATTCATTGCCATCATCTTGGGCGATCAAGTTATTGGCAGAGAACGAAAAAACTAACAGAGCACTTAAGTAGTAAATTTTTCTTATCATAATCAAGAGGTTTGGGTAAGACTAAACAAATTATATTATACACGCTGATTTTTGTACTATTTCAATATAATATTTCGAAATTTTATCATATTAACTTTTTTTATTGGTTTATTTAAACACTGCCAAGTTAAAAAAAGTTTCTACATCCTGCCTTATACGTAAGATAATAACATCTGAACTATTAATATTTTACAGCGAAATCGGCCAAAAAAGGATATCCACTCTCCTATTCATTTGCCGTCCTTGCGAGGTACTATTGTCATAAACTGGATTGAACTGACCAAAATCCTTTTGTTCAATTGCTTCTAATGGAACTCCACTATTGTTTAGCTCATTAATGGTGGTTGCACTTCTCATTTCTGACAGCCATTGATTGTACGACACACCTCCAATGTTATCTGTATGGCTATGAATAGTGACATTGAAATGATTAAGATCAGGTATTGAGTCTAGAAAAGACCTCAATTCAAGCAATTGGTAAGGAGTGATATAGTATTGGCCTCCGGGAAAGTAGATACTTTTTCGAATGTGCTCAGTCTGCGCAAGCGACTGTAATGAGATGATCGTGAACAAAAAAGCATAAAAAAACCGGGTAACCATTTTCAAGCATACGAAAAATGCCTGTTCTGGTTACCCGGCCTAACGTCTACGACGTCCGTTGTCTTCTTATTGACCAGCCTCTAAAGCATCTACTTTGTCCAGTATTGCTTCAGCTTTGTCCATCATTTTCAATTGAGTGTACATCTGTTGTAAGGCCTTCAAACCTCCTATATCATCTGGCTGAATTGATGTTGCCTTTTCCATGTATGGCAAGCCTTCTTTCAATATTTTATCAGCTTTAGCCAATTTAGCCGGACCATATTTATCATACGATTTCAAGTCCATATCACGAACCTCGTCATAGTATTCCTTAGCAAGATTTACATAGATAACACCGGTATTGAAATTACCAACGTAGTTATCAGGATCGATTCTAACGGCGTTCAAGTAAGACTCCTTTGCCTTGCTATAAGACTCTCTGGCTTCATCCTTCTTACCTTCTTCCATCTTCACACTTCCCAAGTTGTCATAGAGTACACCAAGATTCAAATGTAAATTTGCGTTGTCAGGTTCTTCGGAAATTGCTACTTCTAATTTCACTTTGGCTTCCTCTACCTTTTCCATAGCCAATAGTAAGCTAATTTCCTCTTGCCCGAATTTGGTTTCGGTTGGGTACAATTCTTTTGCCTTTCTAACCAATTCTAAGGCCTTCTCATTATTCTTTTTCTCACTTCGCTCCAAGTAAATCAATGTAGAGAGAACGTCTGTACTGGCATCTTCGTTTTCCAACATTTGATAATAATAAGTCAAAGTCTTATCAGTTATTTCAGCTTGCTGCGCGGCAACACCAGCATAGAGAAGAGTAACTGAATCTGCGGGTTTAACTTTGAGTGCATTTTCAAAACTGATCAATGCTGACTCGAAATTACCTTCACCATACTCAGTACCTCCTGAATTGATATAGTTTCCCCACATGCCGTCAAGATTAGTAGTTGCTATCAGGTGGTTTGGACTTGTTTCTTTGTCCATTTCCAATACTTTGTTGTACGCAATAATAGCTTTATCAAGAGCTTCAGCGTCAAGTGCAGTTACAGCATCTTCAGTGCTTGTGGCAATAGCTTGATAAATTTTACCTCTTACAAACCACGTTTTTGACTTAACTGCATTTTTTTCGATTGTAATCGCCACATCTATTTCTGCTTTGGCATTGGCATAATCTTTTTTGATCAAATAAGCATCGGCTTTTGTGACTGATCCCTTTTGGGCGAAAGATGCTACGCTCATAAGTAAGGTTAGCGCAAGCACAAACAGTTTATTTGTATTCATAGTTCTAATGTTTACGAGGATCCGTAAATCCCACTCTCTGGTTTAATTTTATTCTTTATCGTTATTTTCTTCAGCAGATGAATTGTTTTCCTGATTCTCTTCTTCAGGTTCATCTCCTTCTATTTGTTCAATTTTTTCTACTGATGATATTTCATCGTTGTCTCCTAGTCTTATCAACTTCACACCCTGTGTCGCTCTTCCCATTACTCTAAGATCACCTACTGCTAATCTAATGGTAATGCCGGATTTGTTGATTATCATCAGGTCATCAGTATCAATTACCTCCTTAATCGCAACAAGCGCGCCAGTTTTTTCGGTGATGTTCATGGCCTTCACACCTTTTCCGCCACGCTTAGTAATTCTGTAGGCATCAATGTCAGACCTTTTGCCGTAACCTTTTTCGGTTACTACCAGCAAATTGGCATCCTCTCTGGCTACGCAAACCATTCCGATCACGTAATCGTCCTTACTTTCTAATCTAACTGCTCTTACACCAGCAGCCGTTCTACCCATTGGGCGAACATCTTGCTCATTGAAATGTATAGCCTTCCCAGATTTTTTTGCAATTACGATATGATTGCTCCCGTTTGTAAGGTTCACATTCAATAATTCATCTCCTTCATGTATACTAATCGCGTTGATACCATTTTGTCTTGGTCGGGAATAGGCCTCAAGTGAGGTCTTCTTAATGGTACCGTTTTTGGTACACATTACAATGAAGTTGTTGTTGATATAGTCTTCGTCAATCAGATTATTGACGTTAATGACGGCACGTATAGAATCTTCACTTTCAATGTTGATCAGGTTTTGGATAGCTCGTCCTTTAGTAGCTTTCTGACCTTCTGGAATCTCCCAAACTTTTTTCCAGAATACTTTACCTAATTCGGTGAAAATCAATAAATAATTGTGTGTCGAGGCAACAAACAAATGCTCAGTAAAATCATCAGTTTTTGTAGTTGCACCCTTTGATCCTACACCACCTCTTCCTTGTGTTCGGTATTCTGTGAGTGGGGTTCTTTTTATATAACCTTCATGTGAAATAGTAATAACCATTTCTTCATCAGGAATCATATCCTCGGCAGTAAAATCATCTGCAGCATGCTCAATATCAGAACGACGCTCATCTCCAAATTTTTCCTTGAGCTCACCAAGCTCTTCCTTGATGATATCCATTCTCATTTCTTCACTCTCTAGAATAGCCTTCAAGTGATCGATGAGTTTCATGATCTCATCATACTCCTTCTGTATTTTTTCCCTTTCAAGACCTGTCAGTCTCTGAAGCCTCATTTCAAGAATGGCCTTGGCTTGTATTTCGCTCAAACCAAATTTCTCCATCAATCCTGCTTTAGCTATTTCAGGATCTCTCGAGTTTCTGATCAACGCGATTACCTCGTCAAGATTATCAAGTGCAATCAAATAACCTTCGAGTATATGTGCTCTTTTTTCAGCCTCAGTCAATTCAAACTGAGTTCTTCTAATCACCACCTCGTGTCTGTGCTCTACGAAGTATTTGATCAGTTCCTTAAGGTTTAGCGTATGCGGACGGCCTTTAACCAGGGCCACATTATTCACTCCAAAAGAAGACTGCAACTGAGTATATTTGTATAAGTTGTTTAAGACAATGTTCGGAATGGCGTCCTTTTTAATGTCGTAGACGATACGCATACCATCTCTGTCAGATTCGTCTCTGATATCTGAGATTCCTTCCAGCTTCTTATCATTGATCAGAGCTGCTGTCTTCTCAATCATGTTAGCTTTGTTCACCTGATATGGAATTTCAGAAACTATGATCTGCTCTTTTCCTGACTTCAAAGTCTCGAATTCTGCCCTAGCTCGAAGCACTACTCTACCTCTACCTGTTTCGTAAGCCGATCTTACTCCTTGATAACCGTATATGGTCGCTCCGGTAGGAAAGTCTGGAGCAGTGATGTGCTCCATGAGTTCAGGGATAGTGATGTCATTGTTATCGATGTACGCGACAGTACCATTAATCACCTCTGTTAGATTGTGAGGCGCCATATTTGTAGCCATTCCTACAGCGATACCTGAAGTTCCATTAACCAAAAGATTAGGAAACTTACCTGGCAATACTGTTGGCTCTTTTAGCGAGTCATCAAAGTTGGGCTGGAAATCAACTGTTTCCTTATTAATATCATGAAGCAGCTCCTCAGCCATTCTTTTCAGTCTGGCTTCTGTGTAACGCATGGCAGCGGGAGAATCACCGTCAACAGACCCAAAGTTACCCTGACCATCTACCAAAGGATATCGAAGAGACCACTCTTGAGCCATTCGAACCATGGTGTCATAAACTGACGAGTCACCGTGAGGGTGATACTTACCCAATACTTCCCCGACAATTCTAGCAGATTTCTTATACGCTCTGTTGTGCAATACACCCAAATCCAACATACCATAAAGCACTCGTCTGTGCACAGGTTTTAATCCGTCTCTTACGTCTGGTAAAGCTCTTGAGATGATAACTGACATTGAATAATCAATGTATGCGCCACGCATCTCATCTTCAATATTGATTGGTATTATATTCTGATCGCCTAAGGGTAGGTTTTCGTTGTCTTCAGCCATAAAATTTTAAATATTGACAAGCAAAATTAAGTGCGCAATTTAACGAAATTTCTACCTAAAACTCACTATCCTAGCCAACAATGTGAACTAAAGAATTAAAGTATTTTTTTGGTCTATCCTGATCGCTGAATAGCCAAGAAATTGACAGAATCAATAAGGGTTGAGTTTCTTTCTGTTTTTGAATTTATAACGCCATAATTTGCGATGATTTTCACCAACTTTAGGGTTCTGACGCTTCCAAATAGGCTGACCTCTTACTTCCATTACACGACCTGTTTCAGGGTCAGTGTATGTATGTTTGAGCTGCACATGATCGCTTTTCATTGGCGATCTAGGTATTTCAGGAATCGTTATACTTACACCGAAATTCAATTTAAAGCTAGGGTTTTTGTGTTGAATACCTAATCCAGTATTAGGTACTGAAATATTGTAGTTTTTAAAGTCATAAGAAGGCTTTACTATTATTCTGAAATACTCAGAAAGATTCTTTTCGATTGAGATACCAAAATTGATGAGTATCCCCTGGCTCAACAAACCAGAATTGAATTTTTTACCCAATTTGTTCTTACCGAGTTCCAATTCTGCTGCAAAGGAGTAATCCCAGAAATCATAAAACCGATATCCCAAATTGACGAAGTAACTGAAAAACACCGCTTTTGAGAAATTAGGTTCATAGTTTCTGATACCCAGATCTGAAATTGTAGGGCTGAGTGATTTTACCGTATGAAATTCCATACTTAAGCCAAGACCTATTCTAAATTTCTGATAATTGTATCTGATTCCTAGATTTATTGGTATTCCCCACCCTTTGCCTTCAAATCCAAGGCCAAGAGAGTCGGCGTTGAAGGCCCGAAGATCACGAATCAACAATGGATTAAGGACAGGATTAGAAATGGGTGGAAATGGGACATCGAATGTATCTATCAATACAACGGCTTGAGACAGGGCCGGATCATTAAACCAGTTATCATAAACATCGAAGGTAGTACCCAATGGCTCGCCAGTATTCGGGGATACAAACTGCTCGGTAGCTGACTGCAGATAATAAAACCCTGCTAAGTTATGGCTGTATTTTGTAGAGTTATAACCAGTACTGATCGTAATCGAAAATTGATTGAGGATTTTCCGTGTTGGAGACCGATATATCTCGTCAGGATCAATAGGATATTCCTGCGCATAGGCTACCGTAGAGAATAGTAAGAGATATAATAATGTGCTAAGCTTCAACTACTCGGTGATGATTTGTTTATGGATTATTTAAAAGGCTGGTTTCAAATATTAAAATTTCATATGGAGCCACCTTTGCCGCATACTGAGGGATAATTTCAAGGTCTACAAAATCCTGTTTACGGTATGATGGAATCACAAAAGCACTCTCTCCATATGCTTTGTGTGAAGGTAGAATAATTAATGCTGTTTCACCTCTTTCCATGGAAGATACTCCATCATCAAGCCCAGTAATTACTGCATTGATACCAAAAGTATAGGTAAGCGGGGCTGCATTGGGTCTCCTATCAAACTCAGTCGCATCCAAAGTGGTACCTATATAACTGATTGTCGCAAGGTCATTTCTTCTGAGTGTATCGTTGAGCGTGCCTGCCGACATGCGTTTGTAATAAATTTGCTCAGATGCCAAATATTCCACCGAGTCCTTTGGGTTTGCTATAGTATCATTCAAATTCTGATTTACAATATAAGCATTGATCGCACTCAGCTGTTCTGCCAATATATCTGCTTCATTCTGAATAGCCGCAACCTCTACTTCGATTTCTAAGATCGAATTTTCCGGAATTAAACTACTGAACGAATAGTTCCCATAGGCCAAAGATGAGGGTATATAAAACCTAAAAGTCTCTCCTTCTCTCATCAAGCCCAATCCTGTATCGAGTCCTATTGGATAGATAGCTCCTACCCCTTGCTTCAGTTTTACGGAATCGTCACCATCCGACCTGGTATTTACGTCGTAGGGATTTCCCCCAAGAATTTTAGCAGTATAAAATATATTTAAAATAGTTCCTCCTACGGGAGCACCGGTAGGCACCGTATCTACAATCGAATAATAAATACCTGATTCGTGAGTCACAGCGTTTGTGTCGTTCACAGCTATATATTCTTCAATTATCATACGGTCTAACGCGTCCTGATCTACGGCTGACGAGTCACTGCTATCACTACATTCAGCAAGAGCGAGTATCGCAACAATACCCAATATGAATTGAAAGTGTCTAATATTAAAAATCAAGATTCTAGTTATTTGGCACAAATTGATGAAATAACGAGGAGAATGGAAATAAATTTTGATAATATCTTTCTCATTGGACTTTCAATGGTCAACTGATATTGAATGTCCGACAGAAGTAATGGAATAATGGGATTTTATGAAGACCTAATTTTTCACCGATGGACTCCACACGACCGTAATCAACCTTCGATATTTTTCTCGGGCTAATGATGTCCTCGTCCTCATTAAGAAAAAAGGAGGAAAGAAAACGAATGAAGATATATGGAGCCTTGAGTACTTCTTCGCGGTATTCCGACTCAGATACCTCTTTTGAAGAGTCATAGTCTTCTTCCAGGCGGCCAATGTCGAATGTTTCCTCCATGGTCAGCCTAATGACTCTCAGAAATTCGGATTCCCAATTGTCGTACTGTTTAATCAGATACTTGAGACCAAATACTACAGGGTCTTTTTTCATGAAATAGCCTCCCTTGGATAGTTTTCTGGCTTTTTTATTCAACGCCATTTCTTCAAACAGGCTCACACTTCCATTGGCCAATGCAACCCCAACGGTTGGCATCATTACAACCAATGAAAAAAAATCCTGATCAGATATCTCAAGATAAGGAGCTTCATTTTTTATAAATTCCTTTTTTAGTTCAAACGTGGCAGTCCTAACTGTTTCGTTTTCAATCAGTGTCTCAATTTCAAATTCCGTAAACATTCCTGAACTTTTTATACTATCAGGAAGATACCATCAATTCTTGAATTTGAAAAACTGTCTAATAAAAAAGGCATGCGAATGGCATGCCTTTTTTTCGTTTTTTATCGAAAATTATTCCCCGTCAGCTTCGCTCTCTTCCGTGGAAAAAGATGCAACTATCTCATCGTATTGTGCTTTCACAGCAGCATCTGCTTTAATGGCTTTTTTCACCTTATTATAAACTCCAGCTCCTATATCATCTTTTACAACTGCAGTATACTGCTCTTTAAATTCTTTCTTAAAAGCCGTAATACTCTCTTGAATCTGTCCATACGCGGCTAGCTGTTCCTCGGAAGCTCCAATTTCGGCCAGTTTGGCCTCATCACCTTTGGCTTTATTCAATTTGTTGTACAATTTGCCACCTTCCATGAGCTCGTTGCTTTTTACGGCCTCACTGATTTTAGCCTTCATGTCTGCTTTAAGTGAGTCAATTTTTGCAGTGACTTGTGCATACTGAGTCAATTCATCACTTGTAATTTCAGCATCTTGTGCTACTGACTTCGGGCATACGGCCAAACAGGCAATTAACATCCCTAGGGCAAGCAGACTATTTTTCAACTTCACACTTTTCATTTTATGTATTTATTAATAGTTAACGATTAAACCAATCACGAATAAAGACCCAATGATTCAATATATCAAGTAATTGAAGGATTATTCAGACTGATTGTCAGAAGTATATATCTTAGCGAGACTAAAATATGACTTAATACCAATGAGAAAAATATACTATCTGGCCACTTGTAGTACATGCATCAGAATCATTAAAGAGCTTGGGATAACAGATTCCAATTTCGATATGCAAGACATTAAAACTCAGCCTATCACGAGCGATCATTTGGATGAAATGAAAGGACTGAGTGGGTCATATGAATCTCTATTTAGTCGGAGAGCAATGAAGTACAAGTCCATGGGGCTAGCCAGTCAACAACTTAGCGAGCAGGATTACAAGCGCCTAATCGTAGAAGAGTATACTTTTTTAAAGAGACCTGTATTTATCGTCGATAATGAGATTTTCGTTGGTAATGCGAAGAAAATCGTTGATGCTGTGGGCCAGGCTATTGGCTAGTAAGAGTAGCTCATGCGCCTGGGAATACTCTCTAAGGAATAGAATGAATGAAAGATGGTTTCTCCAGCCTGAGCTTCGAAGGTAAACTTGTGCAGCTGAGCACTGTCCTGATTAGCCCCGACTTGCAGTTTGGCAGTGGTTTGACCCAATGGTAATGCGGCCCTGGTATAATAAATCGTATGTGGTATGGTCTGCCAGTTTCTAGTATCCGCTTTTTCTGTAAGGGCGTTCAACACTCCTAGTGCGGCGCCCCAACCCTCACTTTCCTCTCGAACTTCCTTTTCCGCAGTCTTTTTTATTGCCAATCGAAGCAACGATTTACCCAGTTCAAGTCCCATCCTTTGATTGAGTGAATATTGTGCAATTTGATTAATGTCTTCCGCTCGCTCAAGAGCATAATTCTTATTATCAACGGTCAATGTTGCCTGATGAAAAACAGGCATTCGCTCACTGTATTTTGGAATAGTCATTCGATAGAATTCCAAATCTGAGAGGTTCCCATTGGGGTCTTCATCATCAGCCAACCAGAATGGAAAACTAAATCCCATATCTTCATTATTAAACGTCACAAGACCACCTTCACCATGAATTACTGTGAAATTGATGGAAAACTCATCTTTCACGGGCCCCAATCCATTATTCCAAAGAAAGACCAAATCACCTCCATCTGCTTTTGAAGGAATGTATTTAGATCCAAATTCATTCTCGTACTGCCTCAACTCTTCATCAAATCCAATCAAATAGGCTGTTCTCAATAGGTCTTTTTTAAGTTGCTCGGGAGGAGTTACACCAAACATATCGGTGTAGTCATCTTTATATATGTCATAAGCGTTGCGATAGGCTATGAATGCATTGTTGTAATCTTTATCGGCGTCATATATCAAGCCCATCAAATTGTGGATGAAGGCATCGCGCTTATAGCGTGCATCATTCTTATACTTTTCGCTGAGCTTGATCAATCTATTGTTGAGTCGACGGCACTCTACTAACGCGCCTTCTCTATCTCCCATTTTTAAAAAATTCAGTGCCTTGTAATACAGCAAAATTAAGTGTTCGTGATCTTCTCCTTTATATTCGATCACTGTAGGGTTCACTACAAAGGCTCCTAGTTCATTTAAATAATTGGTATGGTAGTCCTCTCCAAAAATGAAGGCTTGCTCTAAATAGACATTGCTCTCCTCTGGCTTATTGAGTAAAGCAGCAACGGTACCTCGATTCAAAAAATACAAGAACTTCTCCCTACCTTTAGCTGCTTTAGGGTTCTGCTCCAGTATTTTTTCTGCTAACTCCATATCACCTCGCTCAAAGTCCTGGTTAAAGGCTAAGTTCATCTGGTAATAGGTAGCACAGCTAAACAAGAAGCAAAGCGGCAACACTTGATAAGTTCTGTTCATTATCAACGTAAAGAGAAGTTTCTGAGAGTTACGATATTAGTTTTTGATGTATTTCTTGATCTCCTTATCGCCAATCCATACCTTTTCACTAGTTTCTATACTCGCTAATTCGAGGTTCACTTTATAGTTTACTACTTTTTCTTTTTTGTAAGAATCTGATACAGATGTGATCACACCAAACATCATGAAGTCAGCACCCAATTCTTTTCCCCATTTGGCTTGGGTTTCGACAGAAGCAAATTCACCTTGCTGAGCGCGCTCTTCTCTAAGTTTTTCTCGGAAGACAGAATTTTCTACCACTCTTACCAACCCTGAGTTGATAAACTCTCTTTCGATGTCTTTTATAAAGGTTTCTGATTCAATATGCTCAGCGCTTTTATTAGCAATACTACCGACTATAACAACGGGCCTGTCATCATTGGCTCTGTTGAAGTCGCTAATCCATGGTCTATTCAGAACATCTCTGATCATTTCTTCTGCTACTAATTTGGAATCTGTATCATTCCACCTTCCACTAAGGTCTATCTGCTGGTCAGGGCTTACTCTGGTGACAGTTCTCGAACATGATGTAATGAGTACAAGTGCTGTCAAAATAATGGTTAGTCTTTTCATCTGCTTATATTTTATTTAAGATTCTATAGAACCCCAGTCCTCGTGCTAATCTCTTTTGGATACGACTTTGCACTTTGGGATTCATTGTTTATCAATTTGTTACTATAACAAGTAGAGGTGATCAGTTGGTATTAGGTAGAAACCTGTGAATCCATTTCCCCCTACAAGAATTTTTACTTTTTACGTTCTTTCAAAATTTTGCTATCACCCGCACGTTCAAAAACCTTGCCGATAATGCATTTGGTACAGCAAATTGATTACCAATCACGTCCTGAATCCATGTATAAGAGATAGTATTTTCAGCACCAAGTGCATTTAATACTTCAAGACCTACCCATAATGAATTAGGAGTCAGTGTTTTATCATTTGTAAATTCAAAACTTTTTGAAAATCCCAAATCCATTCGGTAATACTCATCTCCACTAAAACTATTTCTCAGGTCGTCTCGACCGGGAGGGCCAAATGGCAAGCCGCTACCAAACAGCATATTCAGACTCACTTTAATGCTTGGATCGTTTGGCAGGTGGTCTTGAAAGAAAATGCCCAGATTGATCAATTGGTCGCTTGGACGTCTGACATAACCATTACCTTCTTGTAAATCTTCCTTTGTTTTAAGAATTCCCAGGCTAAACCACGACTCGGTACCCTCAATGAACTCTCCATTTACACGAAAATCAGCCCCATATGCATAGGCTTTGGCTTGATTGGTTCCAAAGTACCGTATTTTAATGTTATTAACATCGTATGGGTTTACGTCCCATAAGTACTTGTAATACAAATCACTAGATAACTTGAAAGGCCTCCCCCATGCCACGAAATAATGATCCATACCTCCTACTACATGAACTGACGATTGAGCCTTCACTTCCGGGTTAATGTTTCCATCTCTGTCTCTCAACTCCCGATAAAATGGGTGTTGCTGATACATTCCTGTGGCTAATCTGAGAACTGTGTTTCTCCTAACTCCCATACGATAGGCATATTGCACCCTTGGGCTAAACAAAAGCTGTTCGCTAAATGACCAATAGTTTAATCGGGCGCCAACATTTAGGGTGTGCAAC
This sequence comes from Reichenbachiella sp., assembly GCF_039944555.1. Classification (GTDB taxonomy): domain Bacteria; phylum Bacteroidota; class Bacteroidia; order Cytophagales; family Cyclobacteriaceae; genus Reichenbachiella. The sequence goes on from NZ_JBDUYN010000007.1 coordinate 431,986, forward strand.
GAGTCGTATGAATTAATTGAATATTGGACAAAACCGGCAACTTTATGTGATTGAATATCGATTTCGTTATCGGCGCTAAAAGTGACATGTGAGAAATCTGCTGAATCGGTAAACGCAAATTCTTTCAAACGATCATCCAGACTTTCAAAATCCCATGACATACCGAATTCGAGTATATCATTGTTTATATAAACTTCATTCTTTTGATCAACACTTAGCACCTTGGCTTCTAACTTATTTCTACCAAAAGCATAATTGCTCCCGATGCCTCTTATGGCAATACATTCATTGAACCTGTTGGAACCTAGATCACGGTTGATATCACAAAGTCGATACGCTCCTTCAACCTCATAATTTTCTCGTTCGCTTGAATACACTCCAGAAACAGTTAGTCTGGAAATAAGATTTTCGTTGAAAGAATGAGACAGTACTAATCCTAACTGGTTGGTATGATAATCTAGTTTTTCTCTACCCTGAAAGGCTGTGGACATTCTGAAGGATGCTTGAATAGTTCCAAATTCTGTTTCCTGGGATTCAGGAATAGTGAGGTAGTTGTTGTGCGCAGACGAGACTAGCAGACCTAGTTTGGTCCTCGATCCAAATTGCTTCGAGATAAAAGCCTGAACGTCTGTGAACTTGGGAAGATAATTTCCATTGGTCTCTAATGTTCCTAAGAGATACCTACTATTTTTATGTCGAATGCCAACTGAATAGTTGAGGTCTCCTTTTTTATTGATACCGCCATAGTAGATACTACCTCCAAGTAAACTTAAATTCACGGTGGCCTCGTGATTACGGGGTTCATTGTATTGTACATTGAGCACTGAAGACAATTTATCACCGTGCTTGGATTGCCAACCTCCAGCAGAAAACTGTACATGTCCTACCATATCGGTATTGATGAATCCTAGGCCTTCTTGTCTTCCGGCACTCACCAAAAATGGCCTGTAGATTTTTATTCCATTTACATATATCAGGTTTTCGTCATAGCTTCCCCCTCGCACAGAGTAGACAGAGGCCAGTTCGTTGTTGCTGGTGACACCAGGCAGTGTAGCTAGTATTTTACTAAAATCGCCAGTCGCTGATGGAAGGGTATACGCATTTTTGGCATCTATTTCGATGTTGCCTATCTCCCGTGTTTCCTCAAATCTCCTTTCCTGAATGTCAACTCCGGAAAGTACATGAGTTTTCTCCTTTAAAACGACCTTGATTTCTTTTGAGACGGTCGCATCGATTGAAAAAGTTTCATACTGTAAATGCGAGAAAACAAGACGTTGCTGTGAAGAGGTCTTGGATCTTAGCGTAAATTCACCTCTTTTATTGGTAAGCGTAGAAATTGAATCTGGAAGGAGTAGCACAAATACATCATTGATCGGCCGACTTAAAGTATCCAATATCTGCCCTTTCAGCACATGGTTCTGAGCTTCAACTTTAGTCTGAATTGAAACCGAAAGAATTAAGAGAAGAAATACAGTATATTTAAAATGGTTGGTCATGAATTCGTTAATACAAATCGACCGCAATATATACATCGCCCTGCGAATCAGTAGCGCAATATTTTAACATTTTTGGAATAGGCTTCACATTCAATGGAAAGTATGTAAACACCATGACTTGCCTTTTTAAAAGCCAGGTCAGTTACCAGCCCTTTTCTAGCTCGTTTGATGGTTTTTTCATTGACCAGCTGACCATCTGATGAAAACAACCTGAACCTAACCGGCATAGGAATCGCATCCTTTCCAATCAGCAAGTTGATATGATCTCCAGTTACCGGATTGGGGTAAACCGATACACTTTCACTTATCAATTCTGATACGGCGAGAGGCTCGTTACCGACAGCCACATTATAATCCGGTAATCCATATCCAATATTATTATTAGGAGTCGAGAAATTACTAGATGAGGATAAGATCAGATCTCTAAGTTCAAGATTTGTGAGCGTTGGAAATTTTTGCCATAAACCGGCCGCAAAGCCCGCAATCAATGGAGCCGCAAAGCTGGTTCCATTCTTTTGTGCTACCACGTTTCCACCGGAAATTACGGTGACACCCGCCCCTAGTGCAACCACCTCAGGTTTGATCCGATCATCATTTGTTGGACCTATTGAGCTAAAGTTTACCAAATCGGAATTTGTATCCAATGCGCCTACAGCAATAATATTTTCTACATCTGCAGGCATAGAAACAAATGGCCAAGTACTACTGGTTCCGGAATTCCCCGCACTGGTCACAACTAATATCCCTCTGTTGATAGCCATATTAGCTGCCTGAGAAATGATAGAAGTCTTTCCGTCCAAATCACTAAGGGTATAGTCCATGTTATCATCATCAAAATCGTTGTAGCCGAGCGATGAAGTAATGATATCCACACCAGCACTGTCTGCTCGTTCGGCTGCAAATAGCCAGTTGTACTCCTCGATCCGATATTCAGAACTCACATCTTCCGTAACATACAAGCTAATATCTGCATCGTATCCCGTCCCTACTACTTCCGTACTATAATTGGCCCCTAAACAACTCCAACTACTCGTACCATGGTCATCATATTGAAAAACATCCTGACCACCCGTTGTAAAGTCAAAAACATCTTTAAGTCTATCGTTTTCAAAAGTGTGCGAAAATGCTGAGGAAAGGTTTGCATCAACAAAACCGTCATCTAAGACCGCAATCCAAACACCCGCTCCGGAAATGTCTTCGCTATGCATGGTTTGAGCAAATAGCATACTCAGTTGCTTACCTGAGCTTAAATTGCCTGTATTTGACGGTGGGTTACTTGCACGTGTGATGTTTTCAGGATCTGGTGTACCATTCAGTTTTTGTCCCGGAGCCGCATAGTCAGTTTTTAGCACAAAGGATTCCGATTCTATGTCAGCTATTTGGTCGGCAGTGGCCTCAACAAGCACTGCATTCATCCATCGGGAAGTGAAATAGGTCTTTACCCCTAAATTTTCAATCCCCGTCACATAAGCCGAATTGACCGGAAAATCTGCCGTTGTTATATCAATATTTTGATTCTGCCTTCTTTCAATAGCTTTCGCAGACAAAAATGCAGAAGGAGTATCTACAGTATATTCTGTATCTGCTTTATCCGTAAAATAAACTACATATCTATTGGTTTGTGCAGCACTCCATTGGGCGGTCAAAATCAAACTAACCCAAAGTACTAACCTCTTACTCTTTCCCATACTCCTTTAGCGTCATAACAATCTCTCTTCCAGACTGGATTTCCTTTTCTGCATTGCAATCTGTCTGACAATATTTCAATATCGTACTTTCTTTTATAATCAACCCAGCATCTGGAGCAAAAGTTTCTGATCGGTTTTCAAGTCCAAGAAAATCCTCACCTCTATCACTTTGTATCACCTTCACTATATTTTGATAGACCATATCTGACAGGGTTGTGTCGGGAATTTCTGTATCATACCAATAAGTTTCGCTCGCCCGGGTGTTCAGGCGATTGCCGTCCCACTCCAATTTATGTTCAATAGGAAAGCTCAATTTTACGAATGGCACATTGTTTTCCGTTAGAACAGCGATACTTGTTGATTTTTGTGCAGTCCAGGTAGAATCCAAATGCCAGGACTCAGTGCTGTTCGCTCTTGTAGAACGATGAATGATGTACTGCAGATTATTGCTTGCATTTAAGTTCGAATCCACAACGGATTCTTTCAGTTCATAAATTTCCTCTGTCACACCTAGCACGCTGTATTTAGTTTCTACAACATCATAGACTCTGTAATCTCCTACTTCTAAGGGAAAATAATTAAGCCCTAAACGATCTGTATCAGATGTTACCTCTGATTCAGAACAAGACATCAGACTACAAACTACTATGAGAAAAATGCTATACCGCACGTTGCTTGGACTGGTTAAAACTATTACTTATCCATCCGCCTCCTATCACGTCATCGCCTTCATAAAACACGGCTGCCTGACCTGGAGCTATGGCAGAGACGCCATTACCAAAAAACACTTTCATGGTGTCTCCCACTTGCTCAATAACGGCCGGATTGCCTGAGTCATTGTATCGTACTTTGGTAATCGTATCCATTCTTTCGGTAAGATTGCTGTATTTACCAAGAATCAATTGATTCACATACATACCATCTCTGGACAATTCATCAAATGTACCTAGTACTACCTGATTTTTTTCTTTGATGATTTCAACAACATAAGCAGGAAAGCCTAGTGCAATACCAAGTCCTTTTCTTTGCCCCACGGTATAGAATGGGTAACCTTCATGAGTTCCTACTACCGTACCGTCTTCTAGGACAAATTCCCCGCCGGCAACTTTTTCTTCCAGTCCGTCTACCCTTCTTTTCAAGAATCCTCTATAGTCGTTGTCCGGAACAAAGCAAATCTCATAAGATTCAGACTTATTGAGTAGATCAGTAAACCCTCTTTCCGCTGCCATCTCGCGAATTTCAGATTTCTTCAAATGACCAAGTGGCAACAAAGTTCGACTCAGACTTTGCTGTGATACACCCCACAATGCGTAAGATTGGTCCTTCATTTCATCAGCACCCTTACTGATTACATATCTACCATTTTCCTCGCGTACATTGGCATAGTGCCCCGTTGCGATGAAATCGCATCCTAACTTGTCCGCCCTGCGAAGCAGTGCATCCCATTTGATATGCGTGTTGCAAAGGACACATGGATTGGGCGTACGTCCGGCCAAGTATTCATCTGTAAAGTGATTAATCACATAGTCGCCAAACTCCTCTCTAATATCCAGAATGTAATGGGGAAACCCTAGATTAACGGCAATGTTTCTTGCGTCGTTGATAGAGTCAAGGCTACAGCAGCCTGTTTCTTTTTTGCCACCACCTGAGGAATTGTAATCCCAGGTTTTCATGGTCATTCCGATAACTTCATATCCTTGTTCATGAAGCATCACGGCAGCTACTGAGCTATCTATCCCGCCGCTCATGGCTACCAGTACTCGTCCTTTTGTACTCATTTTGATGTTTTATTGCCAGGTTCACAGCCTGGTGTTGACATTAATAATAAGCTGCAAAATTAGGCTAATTTGTTGTATTGCCATTATACTAGATCAACAATCTAAAATTATTTCCAGCTTATAAACCGATCTAAACTTGTTGAATTTTTCTTAAATGGACAGCTAGTGTATTACCTAATCAGATTCATTCGAAATAATCAATCAGTCCTTAATGATTAGAATCTCATATTTTTTTATTAACTTTTTCAGTCAATCAGCTAACGGTAAACAGTATTTTGAGAAACATTTCCCTGATTCGGTAATTGGATTGCATCGTGTAGCCATTACTTAATTATGTAAATTTTGAGTCAACCTAATTCTCATCAAAGGGTGCTTTTCGCCTCGGCAAGTTTGGTTATCAGTTTTTGATAACAGGTAATTTATGTTCGATTGACATACGAATTTGTTTAGTCGTATTCAATACGGTTGTAAATTCTTTAGAATGCTAACATGTCCAGAACTATTGCTATTTATAATTTTAAAGGTGGTGTAGGTAAAACAAGTACCACACTTAATCTGGCATTGAGCTGGTCCAGATCTTTCAAGGTCCTGGTGATTGATTGTGACCCGCAAGCAAATCTCACTCATACGCTTACGGATAATGTTGAACACGAAATTAATTTGTTTACTATCCTAAAAGATGTCATACACAATAGACAACATGCCATTAAACCTCTTGAGTTATCTGGTTATTTGCATATAATTCCCGGTCATGTAAAAATGGCTGAGCTCGAATCCAATTCAGAATTTATTTCCTTTGGTAATACCATTATCTATAAGCTGCTGGCTCAGGTAAATAGACAGTATGATTTTATCATATTAGATTGCCCGACTCATTTTGGTAAAATCGTAAAATTTTCTCTAGCCAATGTCAAAAGCATCCTCATTCCGGCGATTCCGGACTCCTATTCTACAACTGGTTTCAGGCAGTTGCTTCACTATTTGAAAGAAGTCGAAAGGGAAATTTCTCTCAACGTACTTGGCGTCTTTTTCAACCTGTTTAGGAAAAATACGCGTCATCATCAAATGATCAGACTTCAGGCTGAGAAAGAATTGGGAGACGTACTTTTGTCTCACAACGTAAGACAGGGTATTAAGGTAAGCGAAGCTAATTGGGGGCATCGATCCATTTATAGTTTTGAGGAAGAAAATGAAGTGGCTAATGATTTTATGAGGTTGAGTGAGGAAGTTCTTGGCCGATTGGATTCAGTTTATCTAGATCAGATTATAAACAATACTACATTACAAAAGTAAATTCCATCATTCTTCGCCTCTGTCTGACAACAAATGGCAAAAATTACGCTGGATGAGAGCCTCCGCTTTTTTAGGAAAAGAAAATATCGCTCTAATTTCCATTTTGTCTGTTTTCTTCACTTGACAAACAATAAATACCAGCCGATTCGTTAATATTGGCGGCGCTTTCTAAACAAAATCATTAGAAACTAACAGTACTGTTAAAACAGCTATGACAAGAATCTTACTCCTCCTGGTTTTCTTGACCAGTCTATCCCCATTATCCGTCGCGCAAGAAGTCACGGAAGAAGACCCTTTTTCAGACTATTCTTATCTCTGGGAAAGTACTAAAAAAGACAAGAAGAAAAAGAAGAAAAATATGGAGGTAAAGCAGCCCCTTCCATTAACTGACTCCCTGGCCGAACAGCCCGCCCCTCTACCTTCCGATTCAATACAATTAGAAGAACCCACGGTAGTTGTAGATAGCATTGAAAACTCTGTCGACAATCTAGCGGCTACAGAGGCTCAAATTCTTCAAGATTCGCTCAAGCAAGCACAGCGTGAGGCCAAGCGCGCCGAAAGAGAAGAAAAGGGTAAAGATGATAAACCCCGTGAAGATTTCAGAGCAGGATTACCCCCCTTAAACACCGCATCGGCCATTAATGGCGGTTTTACTTATACCGTCATCGACGGGAACGCATATGCCGGACTTGTGCTGGCTCCTGAAATCAAAATTGGAAAGGTTGGTGTGGGCATTGACGTACCCATTTTGTATGGATTAGATGATAAGAGCTTTAGAACAGAAATGTTTGAGGATGGCGTAGGTGCGCTACGATTGATTAGATATATAAGGTACGGTCAACAAAAAGTTGATCCCGTATATGTGAAAGTAGGAACCCTATCAGGCACTATGCTTGGATATGGTGGCTTGATCAACAATTACTCCAACAGCACCAGCTACGAAAAGAGGAAAATCGGTTTGCACTATGACTTTAATGTAAAGGGATTGGTAGGCATTGAAGGGATATATAGTGATTTCGATCCGTCTTCCTTCAATCTGTTTGCCATCAGACCGTATGTCAGACCCTTAAGTTGGTCTTTTGTGCCGATCGTTAAAACCCTGGAAATTGGCACCACTATCTTATCAGATAAGGATCAGACTTCGTTGTTAAGCTCTTCCGAAAGTACATCGACCTACGCGTTCACCAAGCAGGGAATAAGCGCTTTTGGTATTGATGCTGGTTTAACCCTACTGCAAGTGCCATTTATTCAAATCGATTTGTTCGCCAATTATTCCAAATTAAATGTGATATCTGATACCTTGACAAGTACCATTAGTACATTACAGACAGCTGGTCTAATAGAAACACCAACTGCTGATTTTAAAAAAGGTAGTGGCATCAGCGCTGGGCTTAATTTTAGATTTCATTTCATAGCAGATTTGTTGAGTACAGATATAAGAATAGAGCGACTCTCCTACTCTGACTATTATCTCCCGCAGTTTTTTGATACGTCTTATGAAATCAACAAGGATGGTAAAATCCTATCTTTAGCATCCGCTGAGAAAACTCAAGGTATATATGGTAGTCTGACGGGTCATGTACTAAAAAAGCTGAGTTTGGGTGGTAGTTTGATGATTCCTGATAATATCAGTGAAGCCACACCTGCTTTGGTGACTTTACATGCCGATGTAGATCGCCTATTCGATAAGTACTCCGTTCATGCCAATTACTTTAAGGGAGGGCTATCAGATCTTGGGGATGCTTTCTCACTGGACGAAAGGTCTTTACTTAAGGTAAGATTTATTTATCACATGAATAAATTTTTGATGACAGGCGTTGATTATTTTTATACGTTTACGCCAACAGAAAATGGATATGAAACTACCAAATATGTTTCACCATTCATTGGGTTGAGTATTCAGTTTTAGTATGCAATGATACTTACCGACCTTACCAGGAAGTAGGTTTATAATCCTTCAAGAATTTACCGCACCAATGTTTGCCCGTATTGATACCGTCAAACAAAGGATCTAATACACGCGCGGCACCATCAACGATATCCAGCGGAGGTTGAAAATCGTGAAGTTCCTCTTTTCTTTTAGCCAACTCCCCAGGATCCTCGTCGGTCACCCATCCGGTATCTACAGCGTTGGTGTATATCCCATCTTTAGCTAAATCTGAGGCCGAAGTCAAAGTCATCATGTTTAGTGCTGCTTTAGCCATGTTTGTATGGGGATGACGGGACTCTTTATGAAACTGATGGAATTTACCTTCCATCGCGGAGACATTAATAATATGTTTTGTACCCGTGTTCTCCTTTTTCATCAGGTTGACTAATCTATTGTTTAGCACAAATGGTGCGACTGAATTGACCAATTGCACTTCAAGCATTTCTATGGTGTCTACCTCTCCTAGTTTCAATCGCCAGCTATTGGTCTTTCTGAGGTCTATTTGCTGTAGATCGGCATCCAATTTACCTTCAGGAAACACTTCTTCAGCGGTTAAGGAATTGTCTATGCTATAGGGTATTTGCGACAATTGAGCTGAAGCACTCAATCCCACGCCCAATTGTTTGCCATGCCATGAAACAGGTAGATTTTTGCTTTGGTTATCTGCAAGACCTGCACTCAGTGTCTTTAATTCTTCAAGACAGGATTCATGATCAGCCAAGAGCTCTTGTGCAAAAGGAGAAAGATCAGCTGTATTTTTTTCTTCATTAGGGATGAGATGCTGATAGAAGCCGGCTGGCCGACGAACCGTCTGTGCCGCATTGTTGATCAACACATCCAGTCGATCATACCGTTGCTCAATAAAATTGCAAAAAATTTCAACACTGGGAATGTGCCTCAAATCCAGGCCATGGATTTTCAGTCGATGTCCCCATTTTTGAAAGTCTGGCTCCTTGGCAAATCTAATCGCTGAATCCTTAGGGAATCGCGTAGTAGCGATCACAGTGGCTCCAGCTCTGAGCATCATCAACGTGATATGATAACCGATTTTGAGTCTGGACCCAGTGACCAAAGCGACCTGATTAGTCATATCCGCCGTTTGAAATCGCTTGCCATAGTTGAAGTTTCCACAGTCTTTGCACATCGTGTCATAGAAATGATGAAGGGTATTGAACACTTCCTTACACACATAACACGTCCTAGGAGAAGTCAGTATGACTTCCTGGTCTGACTCACCGGTTAGAGCAATCATCGTCGGCGCAACAAACACAGTGGCCTCGCGTGCGCTTCTTATACCGGTGCCATTACGAGCTTCCTTGTCTTTCAGCAGGACTTTCTTTCTAGCAATTTTCTTGGCGCCTTTTTTACGCTTGAGCAGTTCTTCTTTGGAGGGTCTGGACAGTTGGCCCGCTGCCATGATTAATGCCAATCGTTTGTCTTTCGGAATTTCAAATATTTGATCCGTATTTGAATTCAATGATTCCAGAATGGCAATGCACTGATCGATCTGAGATTGATCCAATTCAGTTGACTCCTTCTCCTCTTCTTGCTTTTTCATCATTAGATTATGCTACAAGAAGCAAAAGTAGCTCTTATTAAACTCTTAAGATTTATTAATTTCCTGGCTATTCTTTCAATACCATATCGATACACATAACTGCAGCGAGTATCAACAATCTTAATGGGTTGTTCTCAGGTACTTTTTCGTCGATATTCAGCATATAGTTGTCCGCAGAGGTAAACAATTCTTTGCCCAATCCTGACCACTTTTTACTCACGTGAGCAAACTCAGTATCTTCACTTACGAATTTGAAATCCCAGCTCGTCCATTTCCCTTTGAGCTTGCACAGCACATTGTCGTTCTTGCCCAAAACATCAAATTTCCCACCTATCGAAAAGAACTTCTGTTCGAATTTACCTACTAATTCATCGTTCTCATCAAAAACTTCCACAGTGGATAAAAAGATGGAAACCCCTCTTTTTACACTCAGTACTTTGTCTCCGTCGGCCGTTTTAATCTCCACATCAAACGGTGTCATCCTTTTATAATCTGTAAATCTTAAAATCTTGGTGAAAAAACCTAGCTTTTCCTCTCTGCAGGTCATAATCATTTCTTGATTATTGGGGTCAAGTATGTCATAATTATTAGCAGCCTTGAACATGCCCACATGTTCTTTAACAAAAAACAGGTTACGATTTAAAATAGGATTCATTGAGGGTTTGATTTAGACGTATTAGATAAATTATTGATTTCTTTAGATTTGAGATTATTGATCGCTCAAACTGAGACGGCAATATATAATTGCTTCTGAATATTATACTCACAAATTTTGAATTTAATCTCAATCAATTCTTTCTTCTGCTTTGCCCAAGTAATTATCCGATCTAAGAATCTTTCCTGATCATAAAAAAAGGATCAACTGTAATTGATCCTTTGAATAAATTGTGGTTCCTTTTCTCCCGGCTATGAGGAAATAGAGGTCCTAACTTTTTCGGTATAAGCTCTCAAAGCTTTTGGGAATGGAATATCATCTTTTTCCATTTTTTCGATAATCCAACCTGCAGCGATCAAATGAGTGAGCACCTCACCATCGTCTTTGCCTCCCACTTCAATCGGAAGCTCCTTTTCTTCCATCAGGCAAAACTCTGCTTGCTCCAATTCCTCTGAGGTATGATTTTCTACTAATTGCTTTATTACGGGTATTTGCATTCTATTTCAATTTATTCAATAGCTCAACTACGGCTTCCTCTTTGCTGCTGGCCATTGTGTCCACTAATTTTCCTTCTGCAAATATCGCAAAAAATGGAAGATTTGTTACGCCAGCCATTTTTCTAGCTTCTTGATTTTCTTCTGCGTTGACATTAAGAAAGGTGATGCCCTCAAACCTATCGTCGCTGGCCAATCTCTTATATTTTGGATTGAACAATCGGCAAGACCCACACCAGTCTGCATAATACTTCACAATGGCCTTATCGGCAGATAAGATTTCATCTTTAAAATTGTTGTCTAGCGTTTCTTTTACTTCCATGATTTATCATTGATTATCAGCGCAATTTTACTGAAGTTTGTGCACGAAGAATTTCGAACTGCATAAAATAATTTTATCCGGCGATTGCCAACATTGATATGAATCTAAAAACATTTGTAAAAGTAGGTAGTATCACCAATTTGAGTGATGCAAGATTTTGTGCTGGCTTTGGTGTAGATCTTTTAGGATTCGATATTGATCCTGCATCTGGTAATTATATATCCATTGACGAGGCGAATGAAATCATGGGCTGGGTTGCGGGCCCGGAATTTGTGGCGGAATTTGGCAATATGAACGTCGATGATATTCTCAAATTACAAGCGGAAAACAAATTTCCGTACGTGCAGGTTAATGCTATTGAAACGGCACAAATATTACACAGCAACGGCTATCAGGTGATGTTAAATGTAGTGATTTTGGATCATACTGGACTGAATGCCCTAACTGATGCATTAGCAATTGATTCGCAGTTTACACACATTATTGTTGATTGTAAGTCTCCTCAACTCATTCCCAATATTGAAGAATTGCTAACAAAACCATCTGCCGTACCTCTAATAAAGGCCTATGATGTTGAGCTATCTCAATTAGACCACATTATACAGATTCAGCCCTTTTCAGGCATTGAACTCAAGGGCTCACAGGAAGATAAACCGGGTTTCAAGGAATACGATGAGTTGGCTGATATATTAGAGGCGCTAGAAGTAGAAGACTAGGAAGTTAGAATGCAAATTACTACTTCCGTACCTTCATCAGGTCGACTTTTAATTTCCATCGTCGCATGATTGAGTTTCAAAATATCATTACAGAAGTTTAAGCCAAGTCCTGTGCCCTTCTCTCCATTAGTTCCAGGACTGGTATGAGGTTTTTCCATGTTTATGCCAGCCATAATTTGAGTGATCAATTCATTACTCATTCCAACTCCTGAGTCCTTTATGGAAAGCTTCATTTGAGATTTTCCCTGCTGAGCTCCAATCGTAATTTTACCACCTAACGGGGTGAATTTTATGGCATTACTTATCAAATTTCTCATGACAATATCCATATGGTCCGAGTCTATTTTGACATACCTTCCTTCTTTCAATTCGTTTTCTACAATAATAGATTTCTCTCTGAATCTTTCATGATATAGATCGAGGCTATTTTTTACCAATTTAGCCGGATCTACCATTTTTGGATGTGCGCTAAACCCACCTAATTGAGTTTTAACCCAACTTAATACATTGTCCAAAGTAAAGTTTAGTGTACCAACTTGGTTCTTTATACTTTCCATTAATTTGTCAAAAACAGATGGATCCAAATCCTTGGAATAGTCAAGTAATCCGCTGAGGGAGTTTAACGGCCCTCGAAGATCATGGGACAGGATACTCAGTATTTTATCCTTTGAAGCATTAATTTCACGCAACTTTCTCTCTGTTTTTTTTAGTTTTCGAATGTCGGTCACAAAAGCCAGAACATGAGTCACTCGGCCTCTATTGTTTACTAAAGGTGTGTATTTCCCAAAAGCGTGTATTATTTCTCCCGAAGGGAAAAAAATAGGATGGTTAATTTCGACATCAATTCCTGCCAGGCATTTTTCAAAAAGTGGTTTGGCCAATCGTGATACCCTACTTCCAAGCACTTCATCATAACTCTTACCTTCGATCTCCTCAATTTCCAATTTGAGTGCTTTTTCAAATGAGGAATTTACAATGATAAACCTTCCCCTGGTATCCATCATTGTAATGAAAACAGGTAGATTGTCGATAGTTGTCCTCAGTAGTTTTTTATTGTAGATCAATTCGTCACGTTCTGACTGGACCAGGAACTTTTGCCTTTCTAATTTTTTAGCAAAACTTCTAGCTCTTTTTTCATTTTTGATCAAATCAATTTTAAAAATATCAGTAAAGAAATAGACGCAAATAAATCCAATAATCAAATTGACCATGGACATGATATCGTTTTCCAGACCTGCCACACTAAACTGAACAATGCGCACATACTTTACCATAACGGCAGATACTGCAGTTAAAAAAAATATAATGGTCTTGGCCGGATTGTCGAAAAGTGCAATTATCATCGTCGAAAAGCCAATCAGAAAGAACCCGTTGTCGCGATTGTTTAATTGAAAAACCGACTTATACGCAACCGCATTATAGAACAAAAGCGCACATATGGTCAAATAATATTTTGCAATGTCTGTGCGTCCTTTGCTATTCAATACGACCACAGGCACAGTGACGATCAAAAGTCCAGACAGCACTAAAAAGCCATGACCTATAGAGCCCACTATCAGGTTGATGCTAAAAAAAGTCAACACTATAATCGCACCCGTCGCATTAAAAATATTGATTAGACGTATCCTGCGACGCTCAAGAGTACTATTACCGTACCGCAATCCATTATTAATAAAGGATCTGAAAATTTTACTTAATGCCATATTCAAGTTGACGTAGATCCGATGAAATAGGTGGGTGTAAGCTTGGGATTAAAATTGATAAGAAGATAGTCAAATAATAGGACAATCCAAGAAAGTGGTATCCGACATAACTTAAAAAACCGATGCGTCGAACACATCGGTTTTTTAAAAGTTCTAGCGATAAAATTAACCTACTCGTCTCTTAAAGACAATACAGGATTCGCTCTTGCAGCCAGGAAGGCCTTATATCCTGCAGTCAGAATTGCTATACCGAAACTGATCAATAAGGCTAACACAAAAATCATATAAGACAAATCAATTTTATAGGCAAAGTTGTCCAACCAATCGTGCATAGCGACATAGCTCAGAGGGCCAGCTATCAGAAAAGAAATAAATACAAGGATCAGCATTTCGCGCGAGAAAATATGTAGCACATTGAAAGTGCTTGCCCCCAATACCTTACGAACACCAATTTCTTTGGTCTTTTTATTAGCGATGTATGATACCAGACCATATAGACCCAGGCAACCAATAAAAATGGCAATGACTGAAAAGAGCTTGAACATACTTCCCATATTCTTCTCCTGATCATATCGACTGGCTAGTTGCTCATCGAAGAATTCAAAGTCGTAAATGTCTTTGTTGAAGACGGTCTCCCATTCTTTCTGAACCGCTTTCAAAGTTGGTTCAACATCGTCTAAGGTTTGGCCCGCCGAATTAACCTTTACTGCCATTTCATAATACATACGGTTATTATTCATGAAAATGCAAAAGACAAACTCCTGCTGTAAGGAATGTGTATGGAAGTTTTCAACCACTCCCACGATTCGCATGTCTCTATACCATCCGCTTATTTTTTCGCCAATCGCATCCTGTGGGTTGTTGTAACCTAAAGCTTCAGCCAATTTCCTATTGACGAGGATACGGCTCGTATCAGATTTTTCTATCCACTGCCCCGCTGCCAATTTCAAACCATATAGATCAAGATAATCTTTATCACCAAATTTAAAATTCACTCTCATATTTTCCCCTTCAGGAATGCTGTGATGTTGAATATGAGAATTGGAATTGGATGTGCCCATAGGTGCGCTCAGAGTAAATGAAACTTGCTTCACATCAGGGTTTGCGAGTAGATTAGTCTTTAATCGGTCTAAATTCTCTTTATCCTTGTTAGGTAAATAGGTCAAAATGATATTGTCCTTTTCAAAACCTAAATCCTTGTTCAGAAAGTAGTCCATCTGGCTTTGTACCACAATCGTCCCAATGATTAACACTTGAGTGATCACAAACTGAATAATGACCAACACACGTCTGAATGATAAGAAACCGCTCCCAGCCTTTATATTGAACTTAGTTCTTAATGCGGCAATTGGATTTAATCTGGACATGGACAATGCAGGGTAAACACCCGCCAGAAGTCCAATAACAACAATATTAATAATTAGGAATAGCAGTGTCGTTGGTTCTTCAAATAGGTTGATCCATAGTTTGTAGTCAAGTATATCTTCCAGGTAGATCAAAAGCACTTCGGCAAATATTAACCCTACAAAAGAAGACACCAACGTAATGATCAGCGTTTCTGACAAAAACTGAATGGCCAGTTGACCAGATTTGCCACCTAGCGTCTTTCTAATTCCTATTTCCTTCGATCTCTTAATCGATTGAGCTGTGGTTAGGTTAACAAAATTAATGGCGGCAGTCAGTATCAAGAATATCCCAATAATCCCCAGTGCCTTTATGAACTCTAATGATATAATTCTTTCATTATAATTATCATACCTCGTGTTGAAATGGATATCACTCAACGGTTGCATGTTGTATTTCAAATCGACTGACGCATTTTCCCCATGATATTTGTCAACAAACCCTACCAACAGTTCTTCGAAGTTGGCCACGTCGAATTGATCGGGAACCAACATATAGCAGTTGGTTGCTGAGCTATTGCTACCCCAGTTTCCTTTTCTATAATAAGGGTTAATACCGTCGAGGTTCTCATAATGAATCAATACACTAAAAGGAATGTTCGTGGTTTCTTTGTAATCCTCAATAAGTGCCTTGACCGTCAGTAAGACCTTATTCTCGTAGAGAATTTGTTGGCCCATAGCCTGATCGAGATTATCATCATTCAACCCAAAATATTGTTTGGCCTTAGAACGAGAGATTACGACACTATTCGGTTGGTCCAAACAGGTTGCTGAATCACCGGCAATAAATCCAAAATCAAAAACTGCAAAGACACTGGACTCAGCGAATACAACCCCATCATCTTCTTGATACCTGTCGTAGTCACCATCTTTCCGTTGAACTGCAATTTGACCATTTTCATAGTGGGTTCTTGCTACGATCAACTCAGGGTAGTCAGCTCTCAGTCCTTCACCTACTGGATGTGGTACACCTTCATTATAACTGATACCGCTACTAATCCTACTTTCGCGCACTGCTCGATAAATGTTATCATAATTTGAGTGATGCTTATCAAAACTCAATTCGTAACTAATTATTTTGAATATGACTAACACGCAACCCAAGCCAAGTCCGAGACCAGACAGATTGAGTAAAGTGAAAAGCTTTTCACGTTTTATATTTCGGTAAATAGTTTTGAGGTAATTCTTGAACATGGTCTTAACATTTAGATTTGACTTGTTCTTTACAACACGAATGCCACGTTTTATATATCATTGATTATCAAATAGATAGAGAGTATCACAATAATTTATTTAATTATAACTGTTTGAAATCAAACAGTTGATTGTTTGAATATGAACCAAACTGAATAGTTTTGAGAATATGGATCCACTCCAAGATTTTCAAGACGGAAATATACTCATTGTCGATGACGATGCCGGCATACTCACTTCGGCACAATTGTTTCTTAAACAATACTATAGCAAGGTATATGTTGAGCTAAATCCACAAAAAATCTCTAACCATTTCAAAAAGCATCTGATAGACATTGTGCTTCTTGATATGAATTTTCAAAAAGGAAAAAATGATGGAGATGATGGTTTCGGAGTTTTACAAGAGATTTTGAAAATTCAATCAAATACCTTGGTCATATTTATGACGGCCTATGGAGATATTGATATGGCAGTCAAGGCACTCAAATGCGGAGCTATAGATTTCATCACCAAGCCCTGGAAAAATGAAAAGTTTCTAACCACCATGGAAACGGCCATCAAATTAGCCGAAAGTAGAAAACAGGTGGCTGATCTCAAAAACTCCAGACAATACTATTCAGAAAATGAAGCCAAAGACGTTGAGGGCTTTGTAGGCCGCGCACCAGAGTTCGTTCGAGTAAAACAAGCATTGGACAAAGTAGCCGCGACAGATGCCAATATTCTTCTGCTTGGTGAAAATGGGACTGGGAAAGGACTGGCTGCTAAGTACATTCATCAAAATTCAGCT
This sequence comes from Reichenbachiella sp., assembly GCF_039944555.1. Lineage (GTDB taxonomy): Bacteria > Bacteroidota > Bacteroidia > Cytophagales > Cyclobacteriaceae > Reichenbachiella. The sequence continues at coordinate 449,003 of NZ_JBDUYN010000007.1, forward strand.
AGATCAGAGCGTTCCATGATTACCATAGATATGGGAGCCATTAGCGAAACCATATTTGAATCCGAACTATTCGGTCATGAAAAAGGTGCTTTTACCGACGCCATTCAATTAAAGAAGGGGCGATTGGAACTGGCTCATAAAAGCACTTTGTTTTTGGATGAAATTGGTAATCTGTCATTGGCTTCGCAAGCCAAACTCTTATCAGTTTTACAGAACCAAAAATTTACCAGATTGGGTTCTAACGAAGAGATAAGTGTCGACATACGATTGATATGTGCCACAAATATGCCACTCTATGAAATGGTAGAACAGGGCACATTCAGGGAAGATTTGCTTTATCGCATCAACACAGTGGAAGTCAAAATGCCATCCTTAGCAGAAAGATTACCAGACATACCGTTGCTTATGCAGCATTTTCTTTCCGAATACAAATTCAAATACAAAAAGACGACACTCACGATTGCTGAGCTAGAAATGGAAAAACTCAAACGAATGAATTGGCCTGGTAATATTCGTGAATTTCAGCATGCTATAGAACGAGCGGTCATTCTAGCAGACGGCATTAAACTTCTAGCTTCCGATTTTCAAAGCTCAAGGTTTAAAGTTGAAAAATTCTCAAATGCAGATTCATTAGACCTCAAACAAATGGAGATTACATTTATCAAAAAGGCCATGGCCCTGCATGACGGAAACATTACGCATGCCGCTAAGGAACTAGGTATTGATCGATTAGCCTTACACAGAAGACTGGAAAAATATGGCATACAATAAATTTACCGTACATGTTGTGCTTCGGATAGTATTGATACTTTTCAATTTGATTGGCATTTCCTATTTGCTTGATCGCGGAGACTTACTCTATACTTTGTTTTTCCTTGCAATACTTCTAATACTACAAATCGTTTCTCTGGTTCAGTTTGTAAACAAAACCAATAGCGAACTTTCCAAGTTTATTCTTGCACTCCGAGACACAGATTATACCGCCAAGTTTCCAAAAGCTGAAAATGCATCATTTGCCTTGCTATATGAAAGGTTTCAAAACACACTTGAACTCTACAAAACCAAGGAAACCAAGTACGAGGCGCAATATTTATTCATCCAAGAGCTTATAGATAATATCGAAACGGGCTTACTCGCGTTTGACCAAAACAATAAAATAATGCTCATCAATCGGGTGGCCAGGCAAATCAGATCAGATTACCGCTTTGAAAGTGATCGCAGTCTCAAAGCAGTCTTAGAGGAATTGTCAGATTCGCAAATCATAACCGGTCAGAATATATCGGGTCAAAAGGTTGAATTACTGGTCAATAAATCCACGTTCAAACTATTGGATAAACCCCAGACCATTTTCACTTTCAAGGATATTTCGAGTCCACTTCAATCCAAAGAAATAGAATCCTGGCAGAAGTTGATTAGGATTTTGGCTCATGAAATTATCAACTCCCTTACTCCTATTACATCGCTGTCCGACACTACCCTGTTGATATTGAAGAATTCAAAACATCATGAAGAACTGTCTGATATTGAGCTGAGTTTGAAAACCATAAAAGGTCGCTCAGAAGGTCTGCTTACTTTTATGGAAGATTATCGCAAGCTCATAAAGATTCCACCACCTCAATCAGAGACATTCAACGTTCGCGAGAGCATTGAGGGAATTTTACATTTATTTAAGGCTCAACTCTCCGGTATCTCAATAGAAGAAAAGTATGACCATGAAAACCTTTATGCAGATCTTGTTCTGTTTGAACAAATAATGGTCAATCTGATAACCAATAGTATTCAAGCATTAGAAGCAGTTGACAGTAAACATATTTACTTGTCTTTTGCACACAAAAATGAATGGATGTGTTTGAAAATTCGGGATACAGGTTGCGGCATGGATTCTGACTCATTGTCAAAAGCCATGATACCCTTTTTCACAACAAAAGAGACCGGATCAGGAATTGGGTTGAGTTTGGTGCAACAAATTATGAATTCGCATCGTGGAAGAGTTGAAATTGAGTCGAGAGTAAATGCGTTTACACAAATCAGCTTATTCTTTCCTCATGTTGAAAATAAATAGATGAATTTAGAAACTCAGCTGGCAATAGAGCACAGCAAGGAAAATGCAATTTGCATTGCCAATCACATCGGACAAGACACCAGGTTGTTCGATGATCTGATGCAGTTGTTTTTTTACCCCGAGTATAGGGTTTCCCAGCGAGCAGCCCACGCCGTCAGTCATTGTGTTGATCGACACCCCGCATTGATTAAGCCTTATATCGGCAAAATGATCGAAAATCTTCAGCTCAATCCGGAAGTAGCTATTAGAAGAAATACGGTAAGACTGCTGCAAGAACAAGAGATACCAGAAAAGTACCAAGGCCTGTTGGTTGAAAAGTGTTTTGAATATCTATTATCCTCTTCAGAAACCATAGCAGTCAAAGCCTTTTCAATGACCATTCTGCATAATGTATGTAAAACTTATCCGGAGCTCAAATCAGAATTAAAAATTGTAATTGAAGATGCAATCCAATATGGCACGCCCGGTATTGTAAATCGGGGAAATAAGATCCTTGCTCAACTGGCCAAATAAAATGGTTTTTTTTTCTTTCGCTTATTATTAAATATCGTAACATATTTTCCTGAAAAAATATAAATTACTGTTCAGGCCTAATCTGTCATTTCAATATAATTTCGAATACCGTATGCTGAATCAAGGCAGAAATGAGTTGTTGAGTGAAGTCGAAAAGCTTAAAAGTGAGCTAAAAGAGATACATAACAAGTATGATCTTCTGCTTGAGTCATCCGCCAGTTATTTTGTTATTTTCGAAGAAGGTAATGTTATTGAATTTAGTCCCAAGGCTGAGGAGAAGTTTGTTTTTGCGAGTGATTTTTCCGAGAAAACGATTGACGAGCTCATGCCGATTTTCCAGACCGATGGGGAACGGAGTAGCAAGACCTGGACCGACAATTTCAAAAGTGCACAAAGAACTAAATCTGACTCATTTGAATTTGAATTTCTTGATAAGAATGGTCAATCGTTTGCAACCATTGCGACCATAAGCAAGGTTAAGGATGAGCGATTTCTCGTGCACTTCGACCTGGTGGAAAATACAGAAAACCTTGTCAGTTCTACGAGTAATATTACTGATGCCGCTCCCGTATTCATAAAAATTACGGACGAGAAAAATGACATCACCTATTTCAGCAAAGGATGGTTTGATCTGTTGGGAACATCCAAGGATGAGGCCTATTCTAACTGGACCAAGAATATTCACCCTGATGACTTAGCCGCCTATAGTAGTACTGTTGAGTTTTCAATTTCTAAGAAAAAGAATTATGAATATTCATTTCGGATCAAAGATGCCGAAGGAAATTATCGTTGGTTATTAGAGTCAGGAACTCCGCGATATGCGAAAAACAAAAAGTTTATAGGATACGCAGCCGCAGCCTTGGACACGACCGAGCGCAAAGCACTTGAGGTAGAAACAACACGAGAAAAGGCCATTACGGAGTCTGAACATCAAATTCAGGAGTCATTGGACGAGTCAGAAGTTGTGGCCATGTCTACCAATACGGAAGGAAGCATAACCTTCTGCAACAATAAACTCCTTTCAACGCTAGACATGAAAAAGGAAGATGTTGTCGGAGCCAATTTGTTCGACCTCTTCATTCCGGATGCATCAATAAAAATCAATCAGAAAAAATTTGGCCAAATAGCAGGAGAAGGTAAATATAGTGGCGCGATTGCTGGCAAGTTTTTTACGACAGATAAGCACGAAATACACGTTCGATTCAATGTCATACTTCTTAAGGATAGTTTCAATGAAGTTTCTGGCATTAATCTGATTGGAGAAAATGTAACTGAACAAAAAAAGGTTAAAAAACAACTTGAAAAGAGTAATGATCAGCTAAAGGAACTATTTGACAATTCTTATGACTTAATTCAAACCTTCGATCATGACGGTGTCTTTCAGTTCGTAAATCAGGCCTGGGTAGAGAAACTGGGCTATAAGGATAAACTCAATAAAATCAAATTTAAGAAATTAGTACACCCAAAAAATTGGGAACAAACCGTAGCCAATCTTGATAAAATCATTAAAGGTGAAGCGGTAGACAGATTCGAAACTGTATTCGTATCTGACATGGGTAAGAATATTTTTGTTTCCGGACGAGTCAATTGTTCATTCGATATGAATGGCAACGCTCAGTTCAGAGGCATTTTTTATGATATTACTGAAAGAATCAGAGCTGAAAAAGCGCAAAGCTTGTACTACAAAATTGCAGATTTCAACATTGAAGGGCCTCAACTTGAAACCTTATATTCCAAACTATTTGACGAACTGCAAGGACTTTTAAATATCAAAAATTTATCCATTGAGTTAAAACTAAGTGATAAATCCAATGCATCAGGGGCATACGTTCGATCAGAGTTTAAAGATTCTGTTCAACTCGAAAATCAAAAAATGGTCATTGATTTGATCGCTGATCAAATGGAAGGGCAAACAAGGCAATTAATTATCTATGAAGAGCAAATAAAAGAGGCAGTCGTCAAGGTTCACAAGAAGTTCAAGGGAGACTTCCCAAAGGTATGGCTAGGCGTGCAAATTACCGTTGGCAACAAGGCAGTCGGATTGCTAAGTACACATTCTTACGATGATCGATCTGATTTTGGAGCAAAAGATTTGGAGCTCTTATATTTTGTGGCGAGTCAAATTTCTCTTGCAATTGAACGAAAAATAAATGAGGAAAAAATAGTAGATCAGGCAGCACGGCTGAAGGCAATTTTTGAAAGCAGTAGTCACCATATTTGGTCCGTAGACGACAACTATAATCTCACATCATTCAATATTAACTATGCCAAGTCTCTCAAGGACAGCTATGGAATTAATGCCAAGGTCGGAAAAGACTATGCAAAAGAAAAAAACAAGCTAAACGATAGCATAAATAAATTTTGGGAGAAAAAATACAACGAGGCTTTCAAAGGAAAGGCGTTGAATTTCCAAAACGAAGTAACATCCAAGAGTGGAGAAGCCTTTTGGTCTGAAGTTTTTATCAACCCTATCGTAAAGGAAGATGGAACAATTGAGGAAGTTTCCGTCATTTCGAATGACATCACTGAAAAGAAAAGCTCAGAACTGGCTCTATCAGAAAGCGAATCTAAATTCAGGGAGATATTTGAATCTATTCAGGATATCTATTTTAGATGTGATTTAAATGGAAAACTCTTGATGATAAGTCCATCAGCCAAAGAGTCATTAGGCTTGGAACCGGAAGATGTGATTGGCAGAAATATCACACACTTTTTCACCTCTGGAGAATCAGCAGAAACCATTCTCAGGAATTTATTAAAGCAACACAAATTTCAAAATCTCGAGGCCTCCTATAAGACAGAGGACGACGACAAAATAGACTTTCTGTGTAATGTACGTGTATTATTTAGAAACAAGCAGGCCGTTGGTTTTGAGGGAGTCGCACGTGACATTTCAGAGATTAAACGAGCACACGAGGAACTAAGAAAGGCCAAAGAGTTTGCTGAGAAATCACTGGCCATTAAAGAACGCTTCCTGGCCAATATGAGTCATGAAATCCGTACACCTATGAACGGAATCATCGGAATGATTGACCTAATCGGTAGTACTGAATTGAATACTGAACAGTTTGATTATGTGAAAACCATCAAGAAATCATCTCAGACTTTGATGGATATTTTGAATGATATTTTAGATCTGTCAAAAATAGAAGCAGGCAAAATGGAGCTGAAGCAAAAGCCCATCAGTCTGGTTACCATATTTCAGCGTTTGTACGATCTATTTTCCAAAGAAGCAAATGCACACAATATCTATTTAAACTATAACATAGACAATAAGATACCGCCTGTTGTCATGCTGGACGAAACCCGGTTGCTCCAGGTATTGTCGAATCTGGTAAGCAATGCTATCAAATTTTCAGACGGCAAGGGCATTATTGATATCAGTTTAAGGCTTAAGAAAAAAACCGAAAATAAATGCACATTTAAGGTCCAAATCAAAGATGAAGGAATTGGGATACCAAAGGAACAAATCAAACATTTGTTTATCAATTTCAATCAATTGGACAACTCGAGTACTAAAGTCTATTCAGGAACCGGACTAGGCCTTGCTATTTCAAAAGAGCTCGTACGCTCAATGGGTGGAGATATAGGCGTTGTCTCTACTCCTGGATTAGGAAGTACATTCTGGTTTACGTTTGAGGGCGAAATGCTGGCAGACGATACGCATACAAGTTCTCACGAACCTGAAGAGCCGATGCAAATCTCTAAAGAATTTGTAAGCGTGATGCCTAGAATATTGGTTGTAGACGACAACAAAGTGAATCGAACTGTAGCAAGTCAAATACTTGAAAAATCGGGGTGTCAGGTTCATTTAGCCTCCAGTGGTCTGGAAGCTATAGAGGTAGTTAAAAATAATGAGCTTGATCTTGTGTTCATGGATATACAGATGCCCAAAATGGACGGCATCCAAACTACGCAAAACATTAAATCTTTGGGGATTTCGAACCTTCCGCCTATCGTAGCCATGACGGCCTATTCAATGGAGGACGATCGCACCAAATTTATGTCGCAAGGGCTTGACGATTATGTTGCTAAACCCATTCGCGCAATTACGATTATTGATAAAGTCAAGGAATATATCGCGTACAGCCCTACAGAAGTAGCCACCTCAGAAGGACCCGATCAGGCTAGTGACCTTCTTTTAAATAAAGAAACCCTTGATCAACTTTCGAAGTTTGGCGGACCGGATTTATTAGAATCTGTACTCTCAGATTTCGAAATAGAAGCAAATGAGCTCATCAAAAATTGTATGATTCATTTTGCAGATAACGAGATAGAAGAAATCAGAAAGGAATTACATACCCTGAAAGGAAGTGCGGGAACATTAGGAATTGAAAAGCTCGCCAATCACGTCATCAAATTAGAATTACAATTAAAATCCGCAGATACCACAAATTTAAAAGCACAATTGGATACGATACAGGAGTCTTTTATTGAGTTTAGAGAAAATTACAAAAATATTCTTCAAATCTGATCGATTTGTTTTTAACTTGACGCATATTTTGTTGCTCGAGGAAGCAGGTCGTTTAATTAACCTTCTATGAAAAAAATTATTATTGCAGAAGATAGTTCAGTCATTCAAAACTTAACTAAAAAAATACTTGAAATTCAGAACTTTAGCATTACCTCCGTGAAAAATGGGCAGGAAGTCTTGGATAAGTTGGATGCAGAAGATTATGACCTGATCCTAATGGATATTAATATGCCCAAAATGGATGGTATGGAATGTGCAAAGGCAATCAGAAAAATGCCTGATCCAATCAAGTCTAAGATTCCAATCCTTGCCATAACCGGAAACGCTAAGAACTATTCTATAAATGATTTTAAAGAAGTAGGAATTAATGAATATATTCCTAAGCCATTAAATTTTGATATTCTAGTAGATAAGGTAAAGAACTACATTTCAGCGGATGATTAAATACTCGAAGCACTTTCTGAACAAACTGGAAGATCTTTTTTCGGAATCGGACTATGTGCTTAGATATGAAAAAGGCAATTTTCAGTCTGGTTACTGCCTCCTAAAAGACACCAAAGTGGCCATCGTCAACAAATTTTATACTCTTGATGGCAAAATCAATTGTTTGTTGGAAATTCTGAAGGAAGTAAACATTGAGGCATCTCACTTGAGTGACAAGAACAAAGCTCTCCTCAAGGAACTATCCCAAACCGCCCTTAAGATTTGAAACTTACATTTCTTGGCACTGGCACATCACAAGGTATACCGGTGATCGCTTGTGACTGCGAAGTATGTCATAGTCTGGACTTTCATGATCAACGGCTTCGCTCTTCCGTCATCGTGGAACAAAATGGAACTAACATACTGATTGATACCGGTCCGGATTTCAGACAACAAATGCTCACCAACAGAATCAAATCGCTGGATGCTGTGTTGTATACCCACGAGCACAAGGATCATACCGCCGGCCTGGATGACATTCGTAGTTTCAACTTCAAACAGAAAATTGATATGCCTCTCTATGGTCGACCTTCCGTATTAGACCAGCTCAAAAGAGACTATGCTTATATGTTTGCTGAGTCAAAGTATCCCGGTGTTGCAAGTGTCATTTTGAATGAAATTGAAAATAAGCCGTTCACCATCGGTGAAATTGAAATACAGCCCATTGAAGTTATGCATCATAAATTGCCTGTGTATGGCTATAGGTTTGGTGATATGGCATATATCACAGATGCAAAAACCGTTTCCGCTCCTGAAAGAGAAAAACTAAAGGGGCTTGATGTCTTGGTAATCAATGCTTTACAAAAAAAACCACATATATCTCATCTGACATTGGACGAGGCCATTGAATTCATCGCAGACATTCAACCAAAAAGAGCTTTCATTACTCACCTTAGTCACTATATGGGCTTGCATAGAGATGTTCAAAACGAATTACCAGAGAACGTATACTTAGCCTATGACGGCCTGATTTTAAAAGGATAATGCAATTCAATTATTACTTCCTAAGACAACTATCTGGACATTTGGAGCATCGTTTGGTCAACAGGAGAATACAAGCTATTTTTTCCCAAAACAAAGACGAACTGATCATGATTTTTGAAGGAGACGATCCATTCTTAATCAAGGCGAATCTAGACAATGAAAGTTCCCTCCTCTCTTTTCCTGAGAGCTTTGCCAGGGCACGTAAAAATTCCATTGATCTTTTCAGTCAAATACACGACCTTAAAGTATTAAATATCAAGCAGTTTAAAAATGAAAGATCGTTTTCAATCCGCTTAGAAAATGATTTCGAACTTCTATTCAAACTTCATGGCCGCCATGCCAACGTAATCTTATTTCGCGAGGATACAATTGACTCACTTTTTAAGAAAAGTATTGAAATTGACCAATCTGTTAAATTGAGTGAGCTAGATCGCGAAATAGACCAAAGTGATCAGAGACTAATTGAATCGGAATTTGAGCTGATCAAGGTCTACCCTACTTTTGATAAACACATAAAGAACCACTTGAAGGCCGAAGGATTCTATGACTCCAACGACCATGAGTTGAAATTAAAAATTCTACATGCCCTGCTCCATCAACTTAATAATCCTTTGTATTACATAACCGAGGTAGACGGAATACCTAAACTGTTATTATTTCAACCCAAAAACTATTTACAGTCTTTTGACGATCCAATCGCCGCATCTAATTTTTTAGCTCGGCAATTCTTCACGAACCATGGATTATCCAAACTCAAGTCCAAACTGCTTGCGCAGACAAAAAAAGAAATTAAAAAAAGCGAATCCTATTTGAATCAAACAAAGGCCAAACTATCGGAAATCAAAAAGAGAAGAGGCTATGATGAACTGGCAAATATTTTGATGGCCAATTTACATGTTCAAGTCAATCCGCAGGCCAAGGAAATAGAATTATTTGATTTTTATTCTAGTCAACAAATCAAAGTAAAAATAAAACCTAATCAGTCTTTGCAAAAGAACGCTGAAAGTATGTATCGAAAGGCTAAGAATCAGGTAAAAGAAGTTGAAATACTCAGCCAGAATATCAGTGCAAAAGAAAAAACTTTAAGGGAGTTGCTTAAAAAGCAAGAAGTGATCTCGAGTTCGAAAGACATTAAATCATTGAAATCGCTTGAGAGCTCCAAAAAAGAAGGTAAAAATCAACTCGAATCCCCCCCTTTTATCGAGCATCATATAAATGGGTTTCAGGTATTTGTTGGCAGAAATGCAAAAAACAATGACTTGCTGACTCAAAAATATGCAAGGAAGGATGATCTTTGGCTACATGCGAAAGACGTTTCAGGATCACACGTAATTATTCGAAACCCCAAAGGCATTAGCATACCCATCTTCACAATTGAGAAAGTAGCACAAATTGCCGCATGGCATTCCAAACGAAAGGCAGATACACTATGTCCTGTGATTTATACACCTAAGAAGTATGTTCGAAAACCAAAAGGTAGCTTACCAGGTCAGGTGCTTCTATCAAAGGAACAAGTCATACTGGTGAAGCCCGAAAGAATTAGTAGCTAATCATCATAACCCCATCCAACGCCTAAAATCAGGAAGGTAATTTCTACTCACTAGTAAGTCGTTTTTACACGACGGATTTACAATGACCAACATACGATTATTAAAATAGGGTTCGACCTTAACAATACATTTATGAGAAACGATGTAATTTCTATTGACTTTAATAAAATTCTTTGGATCCAGCATACTAATCATCTGATCTAATGTATAGTCCACAACATACTTTTTCCCAACGTGAGTGACGAGCAGATTGAGTTTATGTTCGGAGCAGATATAAGCAACCTCCTGGACATCTAAGGAAATAAAACCTCTACCGGACTTTACCATGAATCTGCATTTATAGGTTGCTCTTGATTTTATATATTCCTTAAAAAGTTGTTGCAGTTGTATTCTACTGGATGCTTTACCATTTAGTCTTTTGTGTTTGGCCAAACTCGCTTCTAATTCTTCCTTTCTTACGGGTTTGAGCAAATAGTCGATACTATTCACTTTAAAAGCTTCCTGCATATATTCATCATAGGCAGTGATAAAAATGACAGGTATGTCTATTTCTAGTCTTTCGAAAAGTTCAAAGCATATACCATCAGACAACTGAATATCGAGAAAGATCAAATCGGGATGATGATCATTCAAGTAATTGGCAGTGTCAATGACACTATCAAGAATCGCTACTACTTCAATATCTGAATCACATCTTTTGATCAACTCCTGCAGTCTTTCTGCTGCAATTAGCTCATCTTCTATTATAAGTGCTTGCATGTTTAATTGAGTCTAAAAGTGGTATTTGCACAGAAAATGAACCTTCGTTATCGGCTATAACAACCTCTCGGTCCGTAAAATATTGGTATCTCTTTCTAATATTACTTAGACCTGTTTCAGTAGATGGAGTTTTGTAATTTCTAACCTGTTTATTGTTAACTACTCGGATCAGGTCATTTTCAACATCTAATTCAATCTTCAACGGACACTTAGTTGAAATTTGGTTGTGCTTAATTGCATTTTCTATCAAATGTTGTAATGACAGTGGTGGTAGCAATTTGTCCATCACGTTCTCAGGTATGTTACTTATAATATTCAAAGCTTTGCCAAATCTTGACTTTAGCAATTCACTTTGAATATCAATAATTTGAATTTCTTCCCTCAGGGTTATAAGCTCTTTGGCTCCTTTTACTAATATTTGTCTATATATCTCGGCAAATCGATGGCCAAATTCTATTGCCAATTTCGGATGTTTCTCGATCAGACCAAGCATAGTATTGATGCTATTGAATAAAAAATGCGGGTTTATCTGATTTTTTAATGCTTCGTACTGAGATATCAGATTTTGTCGTTTCCATTCTTCGGCCTCTACAATGGATTCCCTCCATTGCTTAAAAAGATTCCCGCCGGTATACACAGCATTGTAGAGTAGCGATATAATAAGAAACACAAACAGGTTTCCTCGAAAAACCAAAGAACTAAAATGTGCATGATAGACTCCTGCGTATAAATATTTAACAGCAAAATAGGTAAGCCATATGGTAAACAAGACACTAAGGCCAATCTGAATCAAAACTCTATATGTAGCAGGCTGCCTCCATGGTAGATGGCGATTTAGCAACTTGATCAGCCAACCATTGCCCTGCCACAAGGTTATAGAAATAAAGAAGCACCAAATCAATTCCGAAAAATAAAATCGTGGATCACTACATTGAAAAACAAACAGTCCAATGGTTACGAGTGGTATGCCAATGATATTTATAACTGTTTTTTTCAATCGTGATGTATATTAATTGCTTATACGGAACTATGTCCAAAATCAACTAATTTGGAGCAAAATTCAACATCGTTTGCACAAATAATTGACTGAACTGCATAATTTTCTACTTGACTTGCATAACTCAATTATCCTATCTTCGTCCTTAATTGTATGAGACGTAAAGAACTTATTTTCTCAACTCTGGTTTTTGCTAGTCTTTTGATTACGGCCTATACGCTAAGTGGCGAGAGATGCTTTGACTGCACCCAAACTGTATTTTCTAACACATCAAGCTGTTCACTCATTGGTGGGAGCTGTGTCAGTACCAGGCCCAGAGCTGGCTTTACTGAACTTTGGGACTTTATTACAGATACAAAGAAGAATCAAACAAATACTCCTTCTAACTGCACCCCTGATTGCCTAGAACCACGCAGGGACTCTATTCCCAGATAGTGCAACTCATTTCCAATAATACGTCTATTGTTAACCCATTTGAGTAACCCAGACCATTTATCGGGAATCAAGGTACCCTATGGCGTATAAGTGTGCATGTTTAATTTAAATAAATAATCATGACACGTTACTTAATTCCAAGAACGGCGCATTGTTGTAACGGCGCCTAGATTCAGTCCCGGGTATGACGGTAAACTACCCATTTTCTATATCTCATAATAAGCATTTTCTGAATTATAGTTTTTAGTTGAGCCATTAAGATGTACAGATCGAACAGTTATATGCAATTGCTTATCTCCCAAAATTTAAGTAATTTATCTGTTGATACAGATAACCTTTTATTCAACTAAACCAAATTCAATATGAACAATTTACCAATTGCCGGTAAGTATATGTATGCTGTGCCCATGGCCATTTTTGGCCTGTTTCACTTTATGAGCGGAAATGAAATGGCCGGAATGGTCCCTTCATTTATCCCAGGCGGCGTTTTCTGGGTTTACCTTACGGGACTGGCACTTGTTGCGGCGGCGATAGCCATCATTATTGGCAAAAAAGCCAAATTAGCAACTCAACTATTGGGTCTCATGCTATTGCTTTTTGCACTCTTGATTCATTTAGTTGCTGTTATGAATGGTGATATGCAAATGGGAATGTCTAGCCTGCTAAAAGATATGGCATTAGCTGGAGGAGCCTGGTACATGTCTGGACATTTATCAGACTAAGATTTTAGATACGCTTGTGGTCCTTTAATGAACAAGGATCATAAGCATATCCTTTTCTGATCCAATCATTCTGGATTGTTCCTCCTTGTAGGATATATCTCCTTTGGATGACCTCATCTGCTCTACAAAATCTTGATCTACCGCTGTTGGCTTGGGGTTCTGTCTTACGTAATTAGCCACTCCTGTCAGAAAGCCGCCGGTACAATAACCAAGTGGGGCCTTTGTATTACCCACTAATTTAAGAAAAGCATTTGTTTCGGGATTATTAATCACATTGACCTTGTACTCTGTAGAACTGCCCTCTGCGAGCTCCCATTTGCCATGACCGAACCCAGTCATAATGTCCAAACAAGCGTGCCACATGCTATTAAAGTCTGAGTCAAGATTTGCGGCTACATTTTCTACCCAAAAAGGTGAATTGAGTATTTTCCCAAGCGTAAAATAGGCGTTACCTTCGGCCGCCTCTGTAAATATTTTTCTTATATGTGCAATACCTCCTTTGCCTAGTTTCTTTTCAGCCTGCATCAACAGTCTAATCATTACTAACGGATGATAGTTCGCATAGTGCTTTGTCCAGGTTGTATCAAAGTCCTCGATAAAACAAGAATCGCTTCCCAAACCGCTCATCTCCAAGTTTACAATTGAACCAATTACTTTTTGGTCATTGATGCCACTGGTATCTGTAAGAGGCTCGTCTTCTTCCTGTTGCTTGCCGAATCCTGGAGATGGATTTAATTTTCTTTTCAGACCTCGAAAAGCTTCAAATCTACTTTTATCATCTCCTTTCGAGATGCACTTAGTTTGCTTGCTATCGAACGTACCGGGTGGCACATCGAATATGGCTTCAATTACACCGCAGAGGAAACCACAGGTAAAATATCCAACTCCGGGTTGGTCAGTCGACCGCTTCCCAAAATATTTGACCCATGCAGAGGCATAGTGATCTGAGAGCATTTCGGCATGCCCGCCTTTGTTAGATATCGAACGTAGCGATATTTTACCAAACCCACAATGAGCGAGGTAATGTTCTACGAATTTTTTCTTTTCTTCGACAGTCAGCGTTTGACGGCTCTTGAAATATTTTGAAAATTGAGTGTAAGCCAGAGACTGGGCTGAGCCAGTCAATATTGGCTTCAAGTCAATCTTTCCTCCTAATTCTTCAACTGCTTTAAGGATTTTAATATTGAAATATTCGCTTTGCAGGATTAATGGTTCTTCGGAGAACTCGTAAGTATTTATATCTTCAAGGTACGTATCCATAAGAACAGGCTTCATTTAAGTCAATTCAATAAATTAAGCGTAAACTGCGTAATTCACCAAGTTTGAAGCGAAGTTATTATAAGGGTTGAAGAAAAAAAATAATGTTTGAATTTATCAGTAGTTAAGTACTCTTTTCAGGTAAAATATACAAATCTATGACCGCCTTTGTTCTTGCCAGTAATTCTCTAAGGAGTGCCCAAACATGTGCCCTTCTATCAGGAGTCTCAGCAATATAGCACTGGGCATCCAAGCCTAGTCTATTTGCAATAAAAAGACTTCTATAGGCATGATACTCTTGTGTTATCAGAATACACTGATTGTATCCGTATACGTCTCTGAATCTTGTCAATGACTCAATAGTACGATTTCCATGTTTATCAAGTAGTAAAACTTCCGCATTTATTCCCTGTTGGATAAGCGCTGCCTTCATGGCTTCAGCTTCATCATAGTATATAGAATCCTTGGATCCACTTAGTATGAGTTTTTCTACTTTCCCAGTTTGAAGCAGCTGCTTGGCTGACTCTACACGGTGCAGGAAAAATGGGTTGGATCCACCTTTAACCTGATGCTGACTTGTGCCAAAAACAAGCCCAACTTCAGCTCCTCGTAACTCCCTGCTGTCTTCAATAACCCCATGATACGTAGTACCAACAATCCAGACGTTGCAAATCACAATGAATGAAAGGACACTTACAACCAGCCACTTAATCGTCTTCAACATACTTACTTATCCTTTCCTACTTCTATATGATTTTTCAAACGCTCTTAAATGAGAGTCAACATTTGGTACCATTTTCTGATACCATTCCAACTTCAACGCAAAAGTCTCTTCCTGCGTTAAGTGGTAATCTTTGCACTTGTTTCTTAATTGCTGGTTGTATTCTTCAAGAATGATAGCTGCACTTACTGATATATTAAAACTCTCGGTAAACCCTCTCATCGGAATTTTGACAAACGCATCCGCATGTTCTTTGACATAATCGCTAATACCGGTCTCTTCAGCACCAAAAACTAAAGCCGTTTTTTTAGTGATTTTAAAATCTTTATAGTCTTTGGCATATTCATGAGGCGAAGTGGCCAGTATCTGGTAGCCTTGTTTTTTCAGATGAGAAAAACACATCTTCATATTCTGATCCGTTTCATTATATCGATGCAGTGTTAGCCACTTACCAGCCCCTCTAAGCACATAAGGATTGTAATCATAGGCATTGCGTTGCTCTACCACATGAATATCTTGAATTCCTATAGCTTCTGCTGTTCGCATGACCGCGCTTGCGTTATGGGCTTTAAACAGATCCTCAAGCACAATCGTCAAATGGCGAGTTCGTTGACTTAAGATATCTTCAAACCGGGTTTTTTTATTTTCTGTGACATAGTCGGACAAATAGTCCAACAGTTCTTTTTGATATGATATGCTATTCAAAGAGTCCAAGCTGATCCTTTTCATCATCACTCTTATCAGTATCCAGATCTATAGAACTACCTACATCAAAGCCAGGTTTACTTAAATCTTCTTCCTCCACCTCTTTTTGCACTTCGGCCTTCAGGCCCTCAAGCACATGGGGATCCACTGTAGAAGCCTCTTCAGTGGCACCTACAGCATCCTCTGAAGCTACTGCGATTTCTTCAACTCCACTTATATTTTGAATTGGAAATTTATTACCGATTGATTTCCAGCCCTTCTTTTCGATCAGATCAGCTAAAGACAATTCCTTTTGGCTTTTCGATCGTTCACCCTTCTTACGATAGGTAACCTTTACTTTAGGCTCAGATGCCACTGAGATATGTAACATTTTTGAATTTGCAGACTCATTGATAAACGAAAAGGCCTTACCAACAGTCATAGTTTCTATAACGAAACGCTTGACATACACCACTTTAGACTCTCCATCTTGATGAATCACTGAAAGTATTTGTTCAGGATCAAATTTATGAATACTGAATATTTGGCCGTCGTTGTAGTGGTTAGAAAGTTCAAATGAAGTTAGCTCGTAGCTACCATCTTTATAGAAACAAATAACTTTGTCATCAGCATTGAAATTACCTAAATGAATGCCTCGTTCATCACGATTGAGTCTGCCGATCGATTCATCATACCAAATGTTAGTACCAGCCAGTGTTGACTTTCCTTCAGACTTTAGGTCTACCTTTCTCACCGGATATTTGGTCAGAATATTCCCTCCAGCACCTCGGCCTTTAATGTCAATTTCTGCGAAGTCGAAATCAAATATTTTCTTTCTCGCTTTAGCACCTGCCGTTAAATACACTGTAACAACTTCTGCCTCTCCATTAGGATTGGCTGTGAAATAATGAACCTTCGATCCTTTTTCACTTTTTGTGAGGTTATACTCTTTATCACGAGTTACAGAGGTCACATTAAACCTCTTTACCATGGTACGGCCTGACTTGCCATCAAGATAAGCCAGGTTATATACCATACGTTCATCGTTCTTTTTAAAGACGCCAGCATAGATTATATCCTTGCCAACAAAGACTTTGTCCTGAATCTTAGTAACTACACATCTTCCGTCTTTTCGGAAAACGATGATATCATCCAAATCAGAGCAATCAGATATGAATTCGTCCTTCTTCAGGCCATAGCCAATAAATCCATCCTTGAAGTTCGCATATAGTTTAGCGTTGTTTGCAGCAACTGCTGTAGCAGCTATAGTCTCGATTGATGAAATTTCTGTTCTTCTCTCTCTCCCTTTGCCATACTTGGTTAGAAGATTTTGGTAGTAATCAACTGCATAATCGATGATGTTAGCCAAATGATGCTCCACTTGTGCCAATTCTTCCTGAAGCTTACGCATCAATTCATCAGCCTTGAACGCATCAAATCGCGATATACGCTTGATTTTGATCTCTGTTAACCTTACAATATCATCTTGGGTAATTTCTCTATAGAACTGTGCTTTAAATGGTTCTAGCCCTTGATCTATAGTTTCCAAAACGGATTCCCAGGTCTCACATTCTTCGATGTCTCTATAAATGCGATTCTCAATAAATATTTTCTCTAGCGAAGAAAAGAGTATTTTCTCTAGCAACTCCCCTTTCCTAATTTCCAGCTCCTGTCGGAGCAAATCCACGGTTTGATCGGTATTGATCTTCAGGATTTCATGGACATTGGTGAACAATGGTTTGTCTTCGACAATCACACAAGCATTAGGCGATATCGATACCTGGCAATCTGTGAAGGCATACAATGCATCAATGGTAATATCAGGTGATACACCAGGTGCCAGTTGAACCAATATTTCAATGTCCTTGGCCGTGTTATCAACCACTTTTTTGATCTTGATCTTTCCTTTATCGTTGGCCTTAATGATCGATTCAATCAAACTAGTCGTCGTAGTCCCAAACGGAATGTCTTTGATCACCAGTTGTTTCTTGTCGTACTCTTCAATCTTGGCCCTCACTTTTACCTTACCACCCCGATGACCTTTATTATATTCTTCAATATCAATCGTTCCACCAGTCAGAAAGTCTGGATAAAGCTTAAAGCTTTTACCCTTTAAATGTCTGATAGATGCATCAATGAGCTCACAAAAGTTATGAGGCAAAATTTTTGTTGACAGTCCAACAGCAATACCTTCAACTCCCTGAGCCAATAACAATGGAAATTTGACTGGGAGCGTTACGGGTTCTTTTTTTCGCCCATCATAAGAAAGCTGCCATTCAGTAGTTTGAGGGTTGTAAAGTATGTCCAAAGCCAATTTCGAAGGACGAGCTTCAATATATCTTGAAGCAGCCGCTCTATCTCCTGTTCTGACATCTCCCCAGTTACCCTGCATATCAATCAGCAGGTCTTTTTGGCCCAAGTTCACCATAGCATCTCCGATAGACATATCTCCATGAGGATGATACTGCATCGTACTACCGATTATATTGGCTACTTTGTTATATCGACCATCATCCATTTCCTTCATGGCATGAAGGATACGGCGCTGTACAGGTTTTAGCCCATCATTGATAGCAGGAACCGCTCTTTCAAGTATTACATAAGAAGCATAGTCCAAAAACCAATTTTCGTACATTCCCGAAACAGGAACCACGTCATGAAGTGGCTCATCAGATGAGTGCTGACCGTTGATGTTATTATTTTCTTCCATTGATTAAACTAATTCTTCCTCCACTAAATCCTTTTCTATTCTCAGCTTGTCTATGATAAAATTTTGTCTGTCTGGTGTATTTTTACCCATAAAAAACTTTAGTAAATCCTCGATTTTGGTGTCCTTCTGTAGAATGACAGGTTCCAGGCGAATGTCCTCACCAATGAATTCTCCAAATTCTTCTGGAGAAATCTCTCCAAGTCCTTTAAATCGAGTAATCTCCGGCTTACTTCCCAATTTGGCAATAGCCCTTTGCCTCTCTTCGTCACTGTAGCAGTAAATTGTTTCCTTTTTATTTCGTACTCTAAAAAGCGGGGTTTCTAAAATAAATACATGACCACTTTTGACCAATTCTGGGAAAAACTGGAGAAAATAAGTCAGCAGAAGTAAACGAATATGCATGCCATCTACATCGGCATCAGTTGCAATTACAATTTTACGATAGCGCAAGCCCTCGATTCCATCCTCAATGTTTAATGCGTGTTGAAGTAGATTGAACTCTTCATTTTCATAAACAACTTTTTTGGTGTGCCCATAGCAATTAAATGGTTTACCACGAAGGCTAAATACGGCCTGAGTCTGCACATCTCTGGACTTGGTAATCGATCCACTGGCAGAATCTCCCTCAGTAATAAAAAGCATGGTTTCAGATCGCTTGTCCTCATCCCCCTTTTTGTCATCAAAATGCAGGCGACAGTCCCTTAATTTCTTGTTATGGAGATTAGCCTTTTTAGCCCTATCATTTGCTAATTTTTTAATACCTGCGATTTCTTTTCGCTCTCGTTCCGATTGCAAAATTCGTTTGAGCAAGGCATCAGCGACTGTAGCATTCTTATGCAAATGATCGTCGAGTGCTTTTCGAATGAAATCTAACACGAAGCTCCTCATTGTGGGTCCTTCGTGTGCCACATTAATTGACCCCAACTTGGTCTTGGTCTGAGATTCAAAAACGGGTTCTTGAACCCTTACCGCAATTGCGCCAACGATACTGGCTCTAATATCTGCCGCATCGTAATCTTTCTTATAAAAGTCTCTAACTGTCTTTACGATCGCCTCTCTAAATGCAGCTAGATGTGTACCTCCTTGAGTAGTGTATTGCCCGTTGACAAATGAATAATATTCCTCTCCATACTGATTTGAGTGGGTTAGCGCTATTTCAATATCGTCTCCTTTCAAATGGATGATTGGGTATCTAATATTGTCGACGTTTGATTTTCTTGTGAGCAAGTCTAGCAGACCATTTTCACTGTGATATTTTTGACCATTGAAATTGATGGTCAGTCCGGCATTCAAAAAAGCATAATTCCAGATCTGATTATCAAGATATTCCGGAATGAAATGGTAATTTTTGAATACAGTATTGTCGGGCTCAAACGAGATCAATGTACCATTGCGATCGTTCGATTTGGCAATTTTAGCATCGTTCGTTAACTGGCCAGTTTCAAATTCAGCCACCTTAGTCTCCCCTTCTCTAAAGGACTGTACTTTAAAATAGGAAGACAACGCATTCACCGCCTTTGTACCCACACCATTCAATCCTACTGATTTTTGAAAAGCAGAAGAGTCATACTTACCGCCTGTATTAATCTTAGAAACACAGTCGACTACTTTGCCTAAAGGAATGCCTCTACCATAATCACGAACTTCTACACGATGATCTCCAACCTTCACGTAAATAGTTTTACCAAAGCCCATGACATGTTCATCGATGCAGTTGTCAATGACTTCTTTTACAAGTACATAAATTCCATCGTCTACGGCTGAACCATCTCCAAGTTTACCTATATACATACCAGGTCTTAGTCGAATGTGCTCACGCCAATCCAGCGACTTTATACTATCCTCATTATATTCTACACTAGCAGCCATAAGTCTCCTATTCCTATATTATACATTCAAAAACAAAAAATGGGGGTTTCACACTTTCCAAAATTGGTGGTGAATATAGAACATTTGGAACAAAAAATTAAAACCAAAATATTCTGTAATCTATTGAAAATCAGCCTTTTTCTTTGATCAATTATTTAAATATATCTATCTAAGTAATTGACTTACAGTTGGTTTTTTATTTCTTAGAAAATTGTAAATAAATAAACCAAAAAACCCAGCCAGCTAACATGACAGGGCCCAAATATATAAGCGCAACATAATTGACAATGTCAAAATGTTCAGAATTGTAATACATGCCGACAAACATGATGGAGAAAATATAAATGACATTAATAACAAAAGAGAGGCCATTTAGCCAGTGATAAACCAACTCTGCTGAAGTCATGTCTTCAAAATCTGCTTTTCCCAGGTTGAGATTACCACGGTTCATTTTTCTATAAAGCAGAATTATTCCGTTAGTGAACACAAATAAACCAAGACAAGCATAAAAGAAATCTGCCTTATTCATCAGTAAGGTAGTTTCTCCATTCTTGTCAAAAAAAAGACCGACTTGCTCCGGCAGAAAAGCATAGACATACAATAAGATGGCAAGAAAAATAGGTATTGATAAGGTGTAGAGCAGTTTAGTAATCTTGATCATGTTTTTGTATCAATTCAAATTACAAATGTATATAATGCGCATGTGAATTTTGAGATTAATTGCTTTGAGCCTCATCGCTCGAAAAAACCTTGCGAATAATCGTGCTGGCATAATCCATCGGGTTGGCCCTGATTTTCTTTTCTTCATTGCCAATCAGGTAAAATAGACCTTCAATCGCCTTATTAGTAGCATAACCGTCAAGAGTTGCAGGTAGCTCCTTGGTCTTGAGATAATCGCTCACATCAACCGTATAGGTATTAATTAAATAATTAACCTCGTATTCGTAATTGACAAACTTGGCTACTGAACCATAAATGGCTGTGGCTTTTGTATCACCAAGTGCGTTTTTGATTTCGGGTTGGAAGGCGCTCTGCAAACTGCTTTTTGTTTTGGTATAGAAATAGTCGGTGGCAGCTTTTTCACCTCCCTGAAGAATTCCCAAGGCATCAGTGAAACTCATATTTCTAATGGCTGACCCAAAAATAGGTATTGCCTTTTTCGCTGCTTGCTCAGCTCCTCTGTTCATAGCTACTACTAGCTCGTCGAATGGGTCTTCCTCTAAATTGGGGTCCAGAGAAACATAGGTATTGAGTATTTTGGAATATGGCACCTTAACAGCCCCATTCAATAGAGAAACGGAACCCGACTTTATTTCTTCCTGGAGAGACTTAACTTCCTTAGGCAAAATGAGTTTAATAGCTTCGTTCTTTAAGTATCCATTTACCGCAGAAGCGGAAGTTACTGATTTATCAAGGCCAACATCCAAAGCTTTCTTTAAACCATCCACTATCTCTTGATTAGACAGGCCCAGATTTTGATCTATGATGCTTTTTAGTTCAGCACAGCCAATAATCGTAAAGATGACAGCGGAAAATAGAAAGGTAGTGTTTATAAATTTCATGTGATATTGAACATTTGATTAATAAATAATTGATTCATTAGATCATTGAATTGATAATTAGCGAATATCAAAAATAGTTCGATTTTGTTGGATATGCCCTCCTAAGCTAAATGAATAAATCTTAACTTAGATCACGAAATCAGGGTTTGATGAAATTTTGAAATTTGAGGATCAGAATCAATGCAAGAAAAACTCATTATCCAAATTAGCCTAACTGTTGGAATAGTGGTCGTCTATACGATTGCAAAGTATCTGACAAGACGAAATACATTAAAATTTGCTTCCAGGAAAGATTTTAAAAAAGGAAGGGCTACCGATGCGGCGAAATTGATCAATACAGTATTCTTCATTGTTAGTATAATCATGTTGGCATTTATTTGGGAAATAAGCTTTCAAGGGATTGCCATATATTTTGCTTCCTTCTTCACCGTTGCAGGAATTGCCCTTTTCGCTAGTTGGTCTATTCTAAGTAATATAACAGCCAGCGCCGTTCTCTTCTTCAGCTTTCCACACAGAATAGGTTCGCGCATTAGAATTCTTGATGGTGACAATTCTGTAGAAGGCACTATTGTAGACATGTCATTATTTTCACTAAAATTAGAAGTAGAGAAGAAAAAAATAGTTTTTTACCCCAACAACCTTGCTTTGCAAAAGCCAATTATGGAAATTATGGATTAAGCAATAAGCTTTAATATGAAAGAGTTTCTACAATTTCAATTATTACATTTAGGCGACATCAATATAAGAGTATACCATATACTGGCCATTATTGGTGTAGTCGTGGCAACCAAGCTGGTTTTGGTTATTCTTAGGCGCTTCTTTAACAGACAAATTAAGGTTGGTCAGTTCGATGAAGGCAGAGCCTGGGCCTTTTATCAAATCATCAAATATGTGGTGATGGTAGTCGCCATAGCCATTGGGCTGGAGTTAGTTGGCGTGAAGCTCACGCTTCTACTGGCCGGATCTGCCGCACTGTTGGTTGGCTTCGGACTTGGTGTACAGCAACAGTTCAATGACCTCGTATCCGGCCTGGTTTTGCTTTTTGAAGGCACGGTTTCCATAGGCGACATTGTAGAATTGGAAGGATTGGTAGGAAAAATCACCGAAATAAACATTAGAACATCAGAAGTAGTGACACGAGACGGTATCATTATCATCGTACCCAACTCAAAGCTAGTTAGTGACAAGGTCATCAACTGGACACATAATCGGCAATCCACCAGATTTAAGGTTTCTGTAGGCGTCGCCTATGGTACCGATCTCAAGAAGGCAACTACTATTATAGAAAAAGCGACAGCTGATCATACCGAGGTTGCCAAAAAGCCCCAACCCTTTGCTCGATTTATCGATTTTGGCAATTCTTCTCTCGATCTTGAAGTACATTTTTGGAGTAAAAACATGTGGCAAATTGAAAATATAAAGAGCGACATCAGATTTGAAATTTACGACCAGTTCAATAAACAAGGCATTGAAATTCCATTTCCACAACAAGACATTCACATAAAAACCAATAATACTCTATGAGCAAGTTTTCATTAAAAGATAAAGTAGCCGTTGTTACCGGAGCCAGCAAAGGCATAGGTGAAGCCATCGCATCTATTTACGCCGCGGCAGGAGCCAAAGTGGTAGTCTCTAGTAGAAAGCAAGAAGCAGTCGACCAGGTTGCCGAGAAAATAAATGCAGCAGGATTCGAGGCTATTGGAGTCGCATGCAATACCGGGGACATGCAAGAGATCGGCAATCTTGTTGACAATACACTTGAAGCCTTCGGGAAGATTGACATCATCGTCAACAATGCTGCGACTAATCCTGTATTTGGTCCAGTGCTCAATACCGAATTAACCGCTTTTGACAAGATCATGGATGTGAATGTAAAAGGTCCGTTCGAATTGGCCAAACTCAGTGTTCCACACATGGAATCAGGTGGTTCAATAATTAATATTAGCAGTGTAGGCGGTATTTCACCAGAGGCCCATTTGGGTATTTACAGTGTAAGTAAGGCTGCGCTTATTTCTTTGACAAAGGTGATGGCAAAAGAACTTGGTGCACAGGGTATTCGAGCCAATGTAATTTGTCCGGGTTTGATTAAAACCAAATTCAGTGAGGCACTATGGACCAATGATGATTTGACCAAAAAATTTGTAAAGCACCTTCCTTTGGGTCGCATTGGAGAGTCATATGAAATCTCAGGATTGGCCTTATTTTTAGCCTCCGAAGCTTCTTCATATTGTACCGGTAGTGTTTATACTGCAGACGGTGGATTTACTATTTAAAACTGCTATATTCGAGCCAAAATACTTAGAATAAAATGACGTTAAAAACCAAGATCATTGCAGGTGTTATGGCCCTGTTAGTTATTATCCAATTTTTTGGTATTAACAAGGAAAACCCTATTTATCAAGCTGAAAATGACTTTATTACCATTACGAATCCGCCTGAGGATATCGCCCAAATTATTAAAACTTCATGCTACGATTGTCATTCTTATCAGACCGAGTATCCCTGGTATACAAGTATAGCTCCTGTATCCTGGTGGATAGGTGATCACATTGAAGAGGGTCGCGAACACTTCAACCTGTCTGAATGGGGCAAATACTCTGAGAAAAAAGCACTGCATAAACTAGAGGAGTTTTACGAAGAAGTAGAGGAAGGAGAAATGCCATTGACTTCTTACACATTGATGCATGGCGAGGCTGGCTTATCAGATGAGCAAGTAAAAAAGTTAGTGACCTGGGTAAAGAGTTTGCCTGGTGTAGAACAGGGTGACCACTAAATCATCGATAACTTAGGATCGAAATTAAAGCTTAATGCCTAACGTTAGATAGAAACTTCGGCCATCAGACGGGATGATTCCCGGACCGGGATAGCCCGTGGCTCGTCTGGTGAAATAGTTATTGTTCGTCAGGTTATTGACTCCTGCTTCCAATTTAAATAGTTTGTAAGCATAAGAGAGCGAAAGGTCGAGTATATGATAGGCGGGAATTTCACCAATCACGCCTTCTCGCGCACTACCTGATTCAGCAATCGAAGAGTTCTCTGCATCTGTAAACTGTTTCGACATCTTTGTTAACTGAACACTGGCCAACAAGTTCTTATAGCCCATATTCAGGCCAGTCTTAATATTCACTTCAGGAATAAACTCTACCCTATTACCATCCACGTTACTATTTCCCTCTACGGCATTTAAGTATTTTGAGCCCGTAAAGGCAGTATTGACAAACCATCTTAGTTTCAACTCCTTATTATTTCCCTGCATGGTTTCAAGTAGATTCCATTCTGCAAAGAGTTCAAAACCATAGATCATAGCATCGCCTATATTGGTTCTGACACGATTGGCCCGATTGTCGAAAATGATCCCGATGCGATCCCTGTACATCATCATATAAGCACCAATATCATAGGATACATATTTCTCCCATTTGCCCCTAAATCCAACATCGGAAGTATATCCATTTTCATCCTTGATATTCTCATCGATAATAAATGAAGGGTTTACTGTTCGAATATCACTAAAGGTCACAGATCGATAGTTCTGAGAAAAATTCCAGTACAATTCCAGATTTGAGCTAAATTCATTGCTCACCCCAATCCCCAAAAGCACAAAAGTCCTGGGCAGGGATTGAACATCTGAAGAGTCAGTAAAAATCAGATGATTGGAAGGATCAGGAAAGTATCTGTAGTCTCCCCTACTTTCAGTTTTGATATGTTCAAACCTGAAACCCGGTGTGACAGATAACTGCTCGTTCAGATAAAAAATATTTTCACCGAAGATGGCCAAATTTTGATTTGGAAAGGTGTAATCAGATACGTTTGGATACGTATTATTGCTGTGGTCAAAACTAAAATCAGCATCAGACCCGAATGAACCTGCACCCTGCTCCGAGGTATTTTCAGCCTTATAATACTTTGCTCCAATCAAGAATACGGCATCTCTGTCGAAGAGACTGTACCTCGTTAATAACCTCGCTTCTGCACCCCAATTGTTGAAATTACCTTTGATCAAATCTCTTGAATAAACATATTCTCCGTTTTCATCTTTCCAATCGGGCTCGCTCACTGGGTTCCTATTCAGTCCATCGGATCCTGGAATACCTCTAAATCCTAAAGCATTTCGTTCAGCATTCAGACCAAAAACATTTAGGCTAAAATCTGTTCGATTAGAAAATTTATGATCCAGTCTTACAGAATACAGTTTCCAATCAACTTCGAACCAGTTTCGTTCCCGATTGCTGAATTTGGCATCCATCGCAAATTGAGAGTCAGTCAGGCCTCCAGCTTGCTGAGCCAGATACTTGAGGTAAGTAAAGTCCAATGAAATGCTGGTTTCGTCGCTGAAGGCATATTGTAAATTGGTAAAAAGATTCTTGGAGTCGAATTCCGAATTAGGTCGATAGCCATCTCCTTTTTTGTAGTTGAAATAGGTGTAATAACTAAAGTCACCTACTGTTCCACTCAGACTGGTGAAGTTGGTAAAGAGGCCAAATGAACCTACGGTTTGTCGTGATTCTAACTCAATCTTTTTATTTTGAACAGGTTGTTTCATTTTGAAATTAATCAACCCTCCAAACTGAGTCCCATACTGTAGAGATGCAGCACCTCGAATCACTTCTATTTCTTGCAGTCCCTCTACGGGAGGCGTATAGTAGCTTTCCGGATAGCCCAGCACATCTGCACTAATGTCATAACCATTTTGCCGGGTATTGAAGTTAGAAGTCCGATTCGGATCTAACCCTCGACCTCCTATGCTCAATTGTAATCCTCCGTCGTTGCTTTCATAAATGTTGAGACCAACTACCTGAGAATAGACTTGACGAGCATTGTTACTGGCCCTGTTGCCCACCAATTGATCTAACAAAATGACTTCGCTCTTCTTTCCCGCGTAAATAGCTGTGCCTTCAACAGGTTGCAATCTTTTTAATCCAAAAATTTCTTCCTTCTTCTGGCTAATGACTACCTCAGACAACTCAGTCATCAATTCAGATAATTCGAAATTAAGATTCTGACTGGATTCGAGATTTATTAATTTGGTTCGTGATTCGTATTGATAAGAAAAGATGACTAGCGTATAATTACCTTTAGACAGGTTTTTAAAACTGAAATTTCCGGCTTGATCAGTTTCGATCAACGTCCTGGTTTCTTGTATGTAAACCTGTGCGCCAGCTATTCCTTTTTGTGTAACTTCATCAGTTACCTTTCCAGTCAATTCCAGCTGCGCCCAAACTGCCTGGGACATCAATAACAGCAAGCCAATAATTTTATAAACCCGTAATTTCATCGTTGAATGGTAAAATCCAATCTTTATGTTTTAAAGTTTCACTTTTCTTCGTCAGATCAATATTTGGGTTGATATATGGTCGACTTGGTCTTCCGTTCAATGCCACATAACTATCCACATAAATTTCAATATCCTGATGCCCCTGGTCTTCGAAATGCTTCTTTAAATAATGCGCATATTCCAAAATAAAATCAGGTTGAAATGACATTTGCTTTTCCTGAAAAGAGGTCAGAAAATCACTATTGTCGACATAAAACCATTTACCAGTTTGTTTGTCCACAATTTTGAAATTAGTCGAACCTGCCTTCTCCATGAGCATTACACGCCACGAAAACCTGAAGCCTTCTTCCGTCCAAAAAAGTTCGCCCGGATATAAGACATATCTGAAGGGCAAGGTCAATTGAAGCGCAAAGAAAGCGATAAAGAGACTGACTTTCACCTTCTGCCTCAAAGATTTACCGTCATAAATCAATACCCGTCCTGGTTGACTACCTGGCCGTATCCATTCCACCCATCTTGAGAGATGGTTGAGCAAGTTCAAATGTAATTTCGGAGGAAAGAAAATAAGTGTGCTGGCAATCATGATATAAGGAAACATTCCGATAGGAAACAACATACTCGTCAACAAATGGAAAATGATAACCAGTGAATAACCCAACCACCTCGTTGCAGAGTATAGCAACAAAAAGGGCACCGATAAGTCATATAATGCACCTATCCAACTTAGTGCATAATGAACCCACACTTGCTGTAACCAATAGCCCAAAACAGGAAGGTCATAACCTCCTGGTAACCAGATTTTAAGTGGCATGGCATGAATCAGCCAATCAGAATTGAGTTTCGCCAAACCAGCATAGAAATAAACAATGCCAAGCATCAGCTTTATGCTGTCTATTGTCCATTGAGGGATGCGGTCATAGCTGATTTTAGGGTTCTTCCTAGCATCTACCGAGGTAAAGTTATGAGCAGGCAAAAAGATCATTAAGAAGCTTATCAGACTTACAAAGTAATAATGATTGAGGTAAGTGGTCTTATCCATCAATTCGATGTAGGTAAAGCTCAAAAACAAGAGAACTATGGACAATCGATACCTATATCCAAGCGCGACAAACAAAGCTGAAACACCGCAAACAAAAAATATAATATAAGTATATGGACCCCAGGGCTTGACCCATTCAAAGCCATAATATGAAAAGAAGAATTGTGGTTCGATGTAAAGTTTTTCGATCCAGCCATTCCACCAAAACCGAATCATACTCATAAAAATCAATGAACCGAATAAAATACGAAAGACCGCTAAGGGAGCGGCCTGAGTTGTTTTATTCCAATATCGTGATATTGAATCAGTCGCCATCAGCATCTACATAATCTACTTTGACATTCATAAGCTGCAGCATATCAATTTTGAAATTGATTACATTTTTTTGAAGTTCATCATAGGTATTCAGCATCAATTCATTATTGCTTTCAACCTGCTGCGAGAAACTTGAGGTCAATGAACTGCTTGTACTTTCAATTGCCGCGAACTGATCAATAATTTGTTGAGCCAAATCGGTTCCACCACTGATCGAATTTAAATAGTCGAGGTAGGTCTTAAAACCTTCTCCGGTTTGGGTCGAACCAAAATGCTGCCCATTGAAAAATGCTTTGCTGCAGGCTAGTGCCTCGTTGAACAACTCTTTTGAAAAATCTGATGCATAATAGGCTTCAACATCGGTTGGGTCCGGGGTGCCTGAGAATACACCTGCCGGTATTCCAACCTTACTTGCTCTTAAATGTTTTTCAAAATAAAATATATAATCATTGGTCAGTTTGTTAACTGCCCCTGTTGCACTGGAGCCATCATTATTGACAAAGGTGTCTCTATATCCAGATTCCCAGTCGTTCACCACTTCAGAAGTTAGGGTCTGGAGCCTTTTTGCAAGATCTGTCAAATATGTTTTGTAAGCATTATTTTCATATTTGGCCAATATTTCAGCATCACTACTAGCTAGTCCATATATTAAATAGTCCAAGGCAGGAAACCCTTGCTGATCTCTACGTGATGGAAGTTCAAGGTTATAGCTACCTGAAAGCATGCTTGATTCAATTTCTTCAATATTGGCTGGGTACATATTGGTGTACCCTTGTAGCCCGTTGGTCTCTGCCACACCAATTTCGAATATGGCCACCCATTGCCAGGCCAAATAAGCAGATCTCCATTTTGCTCTTAGCGTTGCCAAGCTCTCTTCAGTGGGCGCGTTTGTGAAAACAACCGCCTGAGCCTCAAGTGCATCCACTTCTCCTTCATAGTTTTTGTATGCCGGAACGATGATATTATCTGCCCAATTCACCAACATGGCTTGTCTGTCAAAATTATCGTCAGTAGACTCATTGCTTCCCGAGTCACAGGAAATTAGGGCAACACCTAAAAGAAAAAACAGAACTTGTTTCATTAATATTTAAATAGAAAATGTGAGATCGCTTTTCTAAACGGTCTCACATTAGATTTTTTTAATACAAAATTTTATTCAGCCGCCTCAGTCAAAACCAAACCAAAAGCATCTGAAATCTTACTAGACACTTCATCAAGAGTAGTTGATGAGGCATTCCAAAGACCGTTGTCGTTAGCCAGAATACTATCGATAAATGCATCCACTTCAGCTTTTGTGAAATAAGATGCATCGGTGTTAGGTTTTCTGGTGAACTGTAAACTGTAAACAAATCCGAAGCCTTCTGATAAATCATGAAAGGCACTGCCAAATTCCTGATTGGCAAGAGCTGCTTTACCAGCTTGCAAATAGTGTACAGCTCTAACAGCGATTACTTTGGAAACATTTTCTTTGATGATCTCTGCCTGCTCATCTCTTACTGTGTAGTCCTTAGCCGCTATTGCAGCCCTACCTAATTTAAAGGCGTTGAATATATCATCAGCTATGCCCGTGTAGTTGGTGTTACCATCTACTTTCGCAATATATTTATTTAAGAAACTATCATCGCCAAGCGTGGCATTTGGGTTGGTAGGATCTTGTGAAGCACCATATAAGTAGCCATAAGCTTCGTCCCATTTATGTTCCATTGTTGTGTACGATTCACCTTCGGCCACAACATCGGCATCGTTGTCTTCTCTATTTGTGGCGGCATCGAGTACAGCAGGGCTCAAATAGTTGTTTAGCGCCTGATCAGTCATTAATGCCCCAATTAGAGATTTCGCAACCATTTGATTGTATTCCAATCCATTTGCACTCACATATCTGGTAGAAGTACCATCAGCAAGTTGTCCTGCGACGCCTGCAGATGCCTGCTCATTCCAACGTGAAAATACTTCATCATGCTGATCGCCAATCCAGGTATCGAACAGTGACTTAATAGCTGTTGCATCCGTAACATTGCTTGAGAAAAAGTCATTTGACGCTGCAGTTTTACTCCTAATACTTTTGCTTGAAGCGTTTAGGTCTGCATCAGAAAAATCTTCTGCACCCTCTTCATGCGCAAACATGGCAAGCAAAGCTTCCTTTGACTTTGTTTCGTCCTTAAGAGCTGAGATCAATTCTTCAGCCATAGCTATTCTGGTAGTTTGGCCACTAAAAGAAACAGAGGTAGCTCCATCTCTGGTAAAAGAATAAGTAGTTGGGGTATCAATTGATGGAGTTGCATCATCGTCGCTGCAAGAAGATAACGCAGCAGCTCCGAAAAGAAGACCGATATATAGTCTGTTAAATTTCATAGGTCGCAAATATATTTTGTTTATTAAGACTAATTATAAATAATGAAGCAAAAATAACTCCCTGCCCTTTTGATGCAATCTTTATTTAGACAAATTCCAAATAACTGATAAAAATCACTACTATTAGTGATCAAGCCACAGTAAATAAATTAATAGTAATCAAAATATTTTTTTAGATTAATCTAAAAATTGCTTTCTTTTGCTAAACATTAATTCACTTTATGCTAAGTCACGCTGAAGAAAACTATTTAAAAGCTATCTACCACTTATCCCAGGCTGATAAGTCAGACGTATCCACAAATGCAATTGCTGAAGTATTACAGACCAAACCAGCTTCTGTAAGTGATATGATCAAGAAGCTTTCTGACAAGGGCTTTATTCATTATCAGAAATACAAAGGTGTAAACGTATCCCAAAAAGGACGAAAAGAAGCTTTGCAGATCATAAGAAAGCATCGGTTATGGGAAGTTTTTTTAGTGGATAAACTACAATTCAAGTGGGATGAAGTGCATGAAATTGCTGAGCAGCTGGAACACATCAAGTCATCAATTTTGACTCAGAAATTGGATAAATTCCTCGGTTACCCTAGAATCGATCCTCATGGCGACCCAATACCGGATGAACGTGGAGAAATTGTGCTTGGAAAAAAGTCCCCTCTTTCCGAAATATTTGAAGGCAAAAAAGTACTGGTAACTGGGGTTGACGATTCAGATTCAGAGTTTCTCACCCACCTCGATAAAATCAATATTGCATTGGGAACCAAAATAGTAGTTAAAGAAAAAAACTCCTTCGATGGCTCAATGCAAATAGAGCTTCCCAGTCAAAAGCTCATATTTATTTCAAAACAAGTAGCAGATAATCTATTAGTCACAGAATGAAAATTAATATCATATACATATTCGCGGTCATTACATTGATCGCCAGTACCTCTTGTCAACCAAAAGAAAAGGTAAGAGATGGTAAATTAAAAGTAGTGACAACTACGGGAATGATTTACGATGCGGTAATCAACATCGCCGGTAAACAAGTAGAGGCAAAAGCACTTATGGGTCCTGGTGTTGACCCCCATCTTTATAAGGCCACGCAAGGCGACTTAAAAAAATTACAAAATGCCGATCTGATCTTTTACAATGGTCTACACCTGGAAGGCAAAATGGGCGAAGTTTTTGAAAAGCTAGGTAGAATCAAACCAGTAAAAGCCATCTCTTCAGATATTCCCGATTCATTATTTAGAACCAGTGAGTTGTATCCAGGCACTTTTGATCCTCACATTTGGTTCGATGTTTCACTTTGGAAGGAAGCCGTTCGAAATGTACATCGCAATCTTGTATTATCGGATGAAGCCAATAAATTGATTTACGACAAAAATGCTCAGCGATTTCTACAGTCTCTAGATTCGTTGCATCTGGAAGTAATACGCTCCATTTCAAGTATTCCTGAGAATCAAAGAATGTTAATCACGGCACATGATGCTTTTGGTTACTTCGGAGATGCCTATCGAATTGAAGTTACAGGATTACAGGGAATCTCTACGCTTTCTGAACCTGGCCTAAAAGACGTTGCAGATTTGGTTGGTCTGATCACTACCAATAAAATAAAGGCTGTATTTATTGAAACTTCTGTGTCCGAAAAGGCTATCAATGCTGTGGTTGAAGGTTGTCGTAAAAAAGGACATGACGTGAAAATTGGTGGCAGTTTGTACTCGGATGCCATGGGCCCATTTGAAAAACCCGAAGGTACTTATATAGGTATGGTTCATGCCAATGTTCAAACCATTGTAAACGCACTCAAATGATTGTAAATGTAGACGACCCGGTATTAGAAATCCATGATCTCACCGTTACTTATAGTAAGAAACCTGTGCTATGGGGTATAGACCTGACGTTACCAAAGGGGGCGCTCGTAGGTGTTATTGGACCAAATGGTGCAGGTAAATCTACCTTGATCAAGGCAATCATGGAAATAGTACCGTTGAGCAGTGGGTGGGTTGAAATTCTTCAAAAACCCATAGCTGAGGTCAGAAGTCGGGTAAGCTATGTTCCCCAAAAGGAATCAGTGGATTGGGACTTTCCTGCTTCGGTTCGTGACGTAGTCGTGATGGGCAGGTATGCTGAACTCGGCCTATTCAAACGGCCAAGAAAAGCTGATTACCAAGCGGCCGACTATGCACTTGAACAAGTGAATATGCTCCCCTACTCCAGTCGTCAGATCAGCCAGCTTTCTGGCGGGCAACAACAACGCGTATTCTTGGCTAGGGCTTTAGCGCAAAACGCAGAAATCTATTTCATGGACGAACCATTTGCTGGCGTCGACGCTGCCACTGAAAAAGCAATTATTGGCATTCTCAAGACCATGTCTGAAGAAGGCAAAACAGTAATTGTTGTCCATCATGACTTACAAACAGTGACTCAATATTTCGATTGGGTAGTTCAGCTCAACACGCGCTTGGTGGCCTCCGGACCAATAGAGCAGGCATTTACACAAGAGCTCCTTCAGGAAACTTATGGAGGCAAGCTCAGCATTCTGTCAGAAGTGGGCAACTTGTTGAAGAAACAGCAATTTCCAACGAGAGATTTGACCTAAGTCAATATGGAAGATTTTATCACATTCTTTTCATTTGAAAATCCAAACATTCGATATGTCGCAGGAGGTTCTGTGCTACTTGCTATAAGCTCTGCGCTTGTAGGTTGCTTTACATTCCTCAAAAAGAAGGCGCTGGTCGGAGACGCCGTAGCACACGCGGTACTTCCAGGTATTTGTCTCGCATTTTTAATTTCGGGCACCAAGAATCCGGTGTACTTAATCATTGGCGCTTTCATTACGGGTTGGCTATCATTGATCCTGATAGATGTAATCACAAGAAAATCCAAAATCAAAGAAGATACAGCCATAGGACTCATTCTGTCTGTCTTTTTTGGTATAGGTATTTTATTGTTAACCATGATTCAGCACTCAGGAAATGCTGCTCAAACAGGACTGGACTCTTTTCTCTTTGGCAAAGCTGCTGCGCTCGTAGGTCAGGATTTGATGGTATTTAGTGTCATCAGCATCTGTCTCTTGCTTGGAGTCATACTGTTTTACAAAGAATTTGCTCTTATTTCCTTCGACGAAGACTTTGCAAAATCAATTGGATTTCCCGTCAAAAGATTAGAGTTGGCTTTAACCACTTTAACAGTTCTTGCAGTGGTCACAGGAATTCAAGCTGTCGGCGTAGTACTCATGGCTGCTATGTTGATTACTCCGGCAGCAGCTGCAAGATTTTGGACCAATCAATTGAGCATCATGCTACTATTAGCTGCTATTTTTGGGGCATTTTCTGGCATTAGCGGAGCCTATATTTCGTACGTGGCTCCTTCCATGCCAACAGGTCCATGGATAGTGATGGTCATTTCTATGATAGCCATAGTCTCATTTTTTGTTGCTCCAGAGAAGGGCATTCTGTACAAGTTGATTAGGCAGTCGAAAATAAAAAAACGTATTCTCACGGAAAACATTCTAAAACTGTTTTATCAGCTAGGAGAAATAGACAACAATTTCAATGAACATAGGAACCTCTCGCAAATACAAGCCAAACGACCAATAAAAACGCCTACCCTTACCTTAGGATTGAAG
Source organism: Reichenbachiella sp. (assembly GCF_039944555.1). GTDB lineage: Bacteria > Bacteroidota > Bacteroidia > Cytophagales > Cyclobacteriaceae > Reichenbachiella. The sequence continues at coordinate 483,378 of NZ_JBDUYN010000007.1, forward strand.
AGGTTGACACATCAGGGCTTTCTAAAAACCCAAAAAGGAAGTTGGTACCTAACCGACCAGGGCCGTTTAAAAGGTCAACGGATCGTAAAACTTCACAGACTTTGGGAAGTGTATTTGACTAAGTATTTGAGAATTGCGCCAGACCACGTCCATGAGGATGCTGATAATATCGAACACATCCTTACTCCAGAATTGGAAGTCAAGTTAGAAGCACTACTACAATACCCAACCAGTGACCCGCATGAGTCAAATATTCCTTACAATAAAAGTTTAAAGAACTAATGGACGCTATATACATCATTTCTGCAGGTACATTGGTCGCTATCTCTTGTGGCCTACTCGGCTGCTTTCTCGTGTTGAGGAAAATGGCTATGGTAGGAGATGCCATATCCCATGCCGTTCTTCCGGGCATAGTCATTGCATTTTTAATTAGTGGTAGTAGAGATTCAATAATTATGCTTTTGGGAGCGGGGGTGATTGGAATACTAACCACAGTCCTCATAGAATTTTTTCATAAAAAGGGCAACCTACAAACTGATGCCTCAATTGGGGTCACATTCACCTGGTTGTTTGCTTTGGGCGTAATTCTCATATCTGTATTTGCCAACGAAGTGGATTTGGATCAAGATTGTGTGTTACACGGTGAAATTGCCTATATCCCGCTGGATTTATGGATTACAGACTCAGGACTTATCTTAGGCCCCAGAGTACTTTATGTTTCTGGATTTGTTTTTATCCTCATTATCTTATTCATAACGCTGGGATACAAAGAGCTCTATTTGACTACTTTCGATCCTGCATTTGCCACAGCAATAGGCATATCTACTGTCTTATGGCATTATCTATTAATGGCGGCCGTTTCACTCACCACAGTGGCCTCATTCGAGTCTGTAGGCGCTATCCTTGTCGTTGCGTTGATGATAGCTCCACCGGCTACCGCCTATCTACTCACAGAAAGTTTTCCTAAGATGCTGTTGATTACTGCAATTTTGGGAGTGATCATTTCTGTTGCAGGCTATTTTCTAGCGGCCTATCTGGATGGCTCAATTGCTGGTGCTATGTCCTCAGTGGCTGGATTGCTCTTCGTATTAGCATTTCTGTTTTCACCATCTGAAGGTATTGTATTCTCTAAAGCGCAGCACAAAGAGATTAAAACAAACGGTTGATTTTTTTCTCCAGTCTAAAAATGTTTTCTTTAACCTAAATTGAATGTTTCTTATGCGATTGACAAGTCTGCTGTTCTTACTTTTTCTTATTCCCTCTGCACTTTTTGCGCTTTCACCTAAGCGTAACTATTCTCGTACTCCGCACGATCTGCATATGACTTATGAGAAGCTCAGCATTCCATCAACAAATAATATGCAACTTCATGCCTGGTATTTTCCTTCAGATTTGGGAGATCAATTGATGATCATCAGTCATGACGGCGTGGGTAATATGGGAGATTACCTGGAGCGCGTGAGAATTTTGGTAAACTACGGATTTAGTGTGGTCATCTATGATTATCGAGGCTTCGGCCAAAGCAGTGACTTCAATATTGATAAGTATCAATATATATACAAGGAATTTTATGATGACTTTGATGCCGTATATAATTATTGTGAGGCCAGATTTCACCACGAATTGATTGCTTATGGCTGGGGCATTGGCGCAGGAATATCTCTAGTCAGAGGTTATCAAAAGGATGATATAGCCGGAATCATTGCAGATGAGCCCTTCGTCGACTTCACTAAACTGAAGACTCAATTTTCGAAAATAAATGCTATAATGAGACTTCCTGCAGGTATTGAAAACAGCAGCTACAATGCACTGAATATGGTCAAAAATCAGCCTGGAGAAAAACTGCGAGGCATACTCTATTTACATGGAAGCAAAAATTTCCTCTATAGTACTGATGATATGGAATTGCTGCTTGCTTCTACTACCCTTGAGTTCACAGAATTATATCAATTTGATGTAGCATCCAGAATGGACAATTTCACCGTGAATGAATCGGAATATGCTCGCCAGATATATGCATTTGTGCTAAACCTTTGACTTGGTTACTAATCCAGTCTTCGGGTATTGCGATACATAAATGCAAGTCCGATACCTACAAAAGCTCCAAAAGCATGCGACTCCCAAGATATATTGGAAACTGTGGGTAGCATGCCATAGATCAGACCTCCATATAGAATAACGACCACAATTGAGATAGCCAGCGATCGAAAATCTTTTCTAAACAAACCAAAAGATATCAGAAAAAAAGCCAGACCATAGATTAGTCCACTGGCTCCAATATGATAAAATGATCTCCCGAACATCCAAACCAAGATTCCCGTAAGCACATAGCAATTTGCAAATACCCAGAGCGCAATACGATTGTAGAATACAAAGACAGTAATACCGAGAAACAGAAGAGGCAATGTATTAGACAGGATATGCTGGACGTTGCCATGGACCAAGGGGCCCGTAAGGATCCCAATGAGACCTTCAAACGTGCGCGGATAAATTCCCAAAAAGCCCAAATCAACATGCGAATAGAATTGAATCGTAAACACTAACCAAATGACAAATGTCAATCGCAACGGATAAATGATGTCGGCACGGTATCTGGTATACATGATGATCAGGTATAGAGAAAAAAAAACCCCGACTAGCGGGGTTGATATTTACTTTTTAGTAATCTGACGGGTCGTCGATCATTTTTAGTTCCATCAATTTTGCTTCTTCATAGCTAACGGACATGTATCCTAAAATCCCACCAGAAGCCTCGGCTACCTTCTTAGCCATATCTTTCAAACTGGCGTGTAGCTTAATCGCAAATTTTTGCTCAATCTTAGGTAAAATGAAATTAAGCTTTCTAAGTTCTTTAGTGATAATTTCAGACCTTCCTTCAGACGTATCCGGCATTTCATTCACCAACTTGATAAATTTGTCTCCAAAGTCCTTTCCTACCTCCTTGTAATAATCAATAAGTTGCTCTCGTGCTCTTGACTGTTTGCTATTCGCTATTTCCACAGCTTGATGAATTTCAGACTTATCTATCTTATCATCAGCTCCAGCTATAAGAATGGAGACTAAGACAGGAGCCCTAAGCAACACCTCTATTTCATCATCACGCAACGTGTTGAATTCCTTAATCATCTGATTGAAATTTTTATTTTGTTTTAAAAAAATCGAAAATAAACTAATTCAACTAAATCAGAAAATTTTCTACACAATTAAAAAGGCCTTCTTTGAAAAGTCCCTACTGAGTCAATTTATCCATTCTTTTTCTATCGTTGATAAATGTCTCAATTTGTTCCACATCTAATTTTTTTGCGATTATCTCTTTGTCCTTATTCAAGATATAAACTTGCGGCGTACTTCTCACATTGTACTGCACCCGAAAGTTGCTTCGATAGTTCGGATCTCCCAGGTTAATCCAATTCAAATCAAACTTCTTAATGAAATCCTTCCACTTCTGTATCTCCGTATTCACGGTAATAGCCGCCACATCAAAGTCTCCATCCATCTTCTTGTAGAGATCATACAATACCGGAGTCTTTTTCTTGCAATGACCACAGTCAGGATCATAAAAGAAAAGGACCAGGTAATCCGATTTGATATCATACAGGCTTGTGGCTCTCCCTAAAGTGTCAGATAAGTACATCTGAGGTGCCTTAAGGCCAATCTGATTGTCACGGAGGAACGTCATTTCCTTACTCAATTCGGCTAGTAAGGTACTATCGGCCCATTCTATCTTTCCGTTCAGGTAATAGTTGTCCGACAAATGAACAAAAACCTTGTCCATACCCATGATCTTAGCATTTTGATATTCTTGAAAAAAAGTACCCATCCAAAACCGAAAAAGTTCAGGATTATCCTTGCACTTGTTCAGAACAAAATCAACAGAGGCAATAATTGAATCCGGATTTTGGAAGGTCACACGATCAATGTATTCTTTTACTTTTCCATAAAAATTAGGTGCCCTTATCAGGCCTTCTGAGCTAAAATCAAGCCCATCAAAGAAATGCTGTTTGTAATAATTGTACTGCGCTTTCTTCTGCTCCAAAGTTGGTGAATCTGAATCTATTTTCAGCTCCGGTGACTTACCCATCATAATTAAAATCTGACTCATGTAGGTATCCCCAAAAGTATTCAACAGGCTGTCTCTTTTCTCAGTATTAGTCTTATTCAAAGTAGCCATTTCTTCCCTGACCCGTAGAGTATCAGTAGCAGTACTCGTGGAATCGAGAGCTGAAGTTAAGGCCTGCATTTTTTGTTGATGAGCGATCATAACAAGCTGAAAATCTCTGAATTGCTCGTTGTCTTGCGAGTTTTCTACTGTTAGATCGGGATACGTGGTTTCCTTTTTTGTTTTCAAAGAAAAGTCCAGCGACCGGTCCACCAAAAAATCCATGGTATAGGATTTTGAATATAAAAAATAAACCCCCGCCTTTATGTCCTTGTCATCTTCAAAAACTAATTTTCCATTCTCTATAGCAGTCGTATCAAGCACATATCTCTTATCTCCTCGATAATATCCGAGGTAGGCTACGCTATCTTCCAAGCCATCAACTGTGATAGCGATACGATAGTGTTTCTTTGTGACTTCTTGCGCCTGACAAACTTGAAAACCGATAATGAAAACAAAAAAGAAAGTAAATATGGGCTTCATATGAATCATGAAAATTGAATTAATTCTAACAGAACGTAAAACAAACAAAAATGGTACTACCATTTATACAATTAACTAACTTTTAACTTTTAGGAATCTTAAAAAATGTTAAGAAATTGTAGCCATCAAAGTATTCTTGATACAATATTGTCATTGTGGCAATAAAACCATAATTATCCGAGGCTATATAAAATATATTTCGCTAATTTGAATCTCATTTATTTTTAACACTAAAAACGTAGAATTATGAAGTTAATCAAGCAAGAACTCTACCTGAGTCGAAAGCCGGACGAGGAAGATGATAATGATCCTCCACATGATCCAGGAGGAGGAGGCGGAGGCCGCAGATAATCGAGAAACAGCATTTTGGGAAAAACTATTATTAAGTTCATTGTTAAGATATCTTATATACCGACCTGCCTTTTTTGCTTTGCTCTGTACGGCAATTGCCTCTGAAAGCATAGCACGGCAAACAAGCGAAAGTGACGCAAAAACCTTTGAACAATTTGTACATACCTATGATTCTCTCATAAATTCGAATCAAACGGATATGGCTTACAACCTTTTGACCGAGGAATCAGAAAATCTCCTCGGTGAAGAGATGTATAGTAATTACTACTATCCACTCTTATACATGAGGGTAAGAAATGAGTACAAAAGGGGCAACTATTTGGAATCCATCACTTCAGCCAGAGATTTTATTTCAAAATATGATAAGCCAGATACTCTACTAGCATATACCTACACTTATTTAGGAAATGCATTCTATAAATTTGAAGATTATGACATAGCCCTGGACTGTTACTTTAAGGCATTAGAAATTCATGAGAATGATAAGCATTATTATGAGGTCGCTGTTCTTATAAGCAATATTGGACTTATCTATGATAATCTGCAAAATTACCCTGAGGCCCTAAGACATTATAAGAAATCTATTGACTTACTCAAAAAAAGCAACTTACCCCCAGATCCTTATAATTACAACCAAATTGCAAGACTGCAAACAAGAATTGGCAATTTTGAAGAAGCACCTCTATATCTTGATAGTGCTAAGAAATTTGCATTGGAACAAAAGAAATACTTGGAAGCAAATTATGCCTCCCGATCAATGGGTTATAACTTTTATATTCAAGATCAGTTTGAAAATGCGCTACCGTTTTACAAATCTGCTTTAGAAGGATATCAATCTATAAATGCCAAAGACGATGCACTCGAATGTGTCCAGCAGTTAGCTTTAATTTACATCAATCTAAAGAAATACAATAAAGCCATCGAGATATGTGAGTCCAATTTACCGATAGCGTACTCTAGTGGTAACTTAAAACAAGTGGTAGCACTCGCAGATAAAATGTATCTCGCACTGGTCGCCACGGGAAAATACAAAGAGGCTATCTTTGTTCAGCAGAACTTCAAACAAGCACAAGACTCAATTGACTTAAGTCAAAAAGAAAGCAACAAATACAAGGTCCAGATGCGACTGGAAGCCGAAAAGCGTGCCAATGAAAATGAATTATTAAAACAGCAAAAGATAGCAAATGAAGAAACTATCAGGGCACAAAACATCTTGCTCTACAGTATCGGAGTAGGTATGTTTCTGGTAGTCGTCATTGCTCTATTGGTCTATCGTGCTTATTTAATAAACAAAAGGCTTTCCGCTAAGATACAACAGCAATCAGACCGACTCCGACAATTGGATGAAGCCAAGTCCAGGTTTTTCGCCAACATATCTCATGATCTGAGGACTCCGCTTACCCTGATCATGGGTGGCATAGATCAAGTACTCAAAAGTGAAGATTTGCTACTCACCGAAAAGGCTGAAAGGCAACTCAAAACAGCCATATTGAATGGACAAAGGATCATTCATTTGACCAATGAAATCAATGAGCTCATAAAGCTCGAAGATGGCAAGCTCGTCACGCACAAGAAATATATCGATATTGACAAGATGTTGAAGTTGTTCGTCAAGATGTTCGACTCTATGGCAGAACTTAAGGGCATACACCTCTCCTATTCCAAATCTATTTTCGATGGCGAATCTGTCATTCACATAGATCCTTTTCAGTTTGAGAAGGTTCTATTCAATCTGATTACTAATGCACTGAAGCATACCAAATCAGGTGACTCTGTCACGGTAGCACTGAACAGAGAATATGAAAACCTTGTTATTTCTGTAATAGACTCAGGAGAAGGTATTCCTGAACAAAACCTTCCGTATATTTTTGAGAGGTACTATCAGGCACCTGATACCACCTTCAAAACTCAAGAAGGTTTCGGTATAGGCTTAGCGCTCGTAAAAGAGATCATCAGTAAGCACAATGCGACTATTGAAGTTAAAAGCAAGCTTGGCCAAGGTTCAGAATTTGTCATTTGCATTCGAAGAGAGAGAGTACCTGCTGAAGAAATCACTCAGCTTCCTGATCTCAGCTATAGCGATGAGACCATGGGCCTCTTCAAAGAGCTTGACGAACCAATTGAAGACAAAAGTCCAGTGGTCAATATTTCTCACGCGATTGAGGACACCTCTGACAAGCCAACGGTACTTATCGTAGAAGACCATCCTGAGGTCAGAGAATTTATTCAAAACATCGTTGAAACCAAATATCACGTGTTGACTGCACCAAATGGGCAAAGAGCACTAAAAGTCTTGGACAAGGAGACTGTTAATTTGATTATCACTGATTTGATGATGCCATGGTTTGATGGTTTCGAACTTTTAGAAAAACTTAAGGAAAGCGAAAAACTAAGAAAGATTCCCGCGCTTGTGCTTTCAGCCAGAACATCTGAAGAAGATAAGACCAAAGTCCTTTCACAAGGTGTTAATGATTTTCTATGCAAACCCTTCAATCCAGATGAACTATTGATCAGGATTGAAAACCTATTGAATCGTAAAGAAATCTGGAACAACAATAACGAAGGAGCGCTGTTCATCAATAATCAGCAAACTCTGGATGAAATAGAGCAATCTTTATTAAAAAAAGTAGAACACCTTATCCTGGAAAAAATCGATGACCCAAATCTTTCCATCAACTATCTGGCTGATCAAATAGCGGTAAGCGAACGAAAGTTCTACCGAATGATCAAAAAGATGACAGATGGTACACCTTATGAATTCATCAAAGAGGTTCGTATGCAATTCGCCAATAGAATGTTGAAAGAAAAAACTGTCAGCAATGCTTCGGAAGTTGCCAAAGCCATCGGAATGAATAATGTCAGCCATTTCAACACGCAGTTTAAGAAGAGATTTGGTAAGGCACCAGTCGAACAAAAATAGCTTCCTCGACCACGATTGGCCCTTTGGCAAGATTATTAAGAAGGTTGGCAGTATTTTGAAATGGATGACATCTACATTAGTATCATAATTAATTTTTCTCAAAATGCTGCTGGCTCCAGAAGATCTTCTGGAGCTTTTTTCATTTCCTTATTAGAATTACAATTCACCTCTCTACTTCCGATTAACTCGCTGATCAGTGTGAAGAATAATCCTCACAAAATTTCTTTAGGATAGCAATTTTGGATATCTTCATTTTTTATAAATTCGTTTATATTTTATTCTTAATTAATGCTAAACGCAAGCGAAAGGAGACGAATAAATCGCTTTATTGGCGGTGCAGTCGTTGGAGTAATAATTTACTTCGCCCTTATTACCTTATTAATAAATTTTGAACAGGATAGTAATCAATCAAGTATTACGAATTACCATCAGGCACTCTGGTATACCATAGCCACGCTAACTACTGTAGGGTATGGAGATATTTATCCTGTAACATTATATGGCAGAGCCATTGGGTTCATTTTCGTACTGATGAGTGTAGGTATCTACGGTTTACTCATTGGACAAATCACAAACTTAATATCAACTTTAAAACAAAATAAAATGTTAGGTTACAACGGTACCGTTTTTGAGCAACACGTTGTCATGATTGGTTGGAGTGACTTTGGGCAGCTCGTGGTAGAACAGCTTATCGGAGCCAACAAAAAGGTGGCGATTGTTACCAATGTCAAAAGTCATATCGAACACATACATGAAAAGTATGACACAGCCAAGGTATTTACATTGTACTCAGATTTTGAGAACACAGACATGCTAAAAAAGGCGAATATTGAACAATCTACTGTGGTCTTTGTCAATTTGGAGGATGATACTGAAAAATTGGTTTTTATACTTAACATGAAAAAGGTATTTGAGAACCTCGAATTCGTAGTAACACTAGAGAATGCAAATCTCAAGAATACTTTTATTAGTGCTGGAGTTACCAATGCCATTTCTCCTCACGACATTTCGTCTAAGATTCTCGCCAGTTATATGTTTGAACCTGATGTGGCCTCCTACACTGAAGATATCATGTCATTTGCTCATACGCCCACTGATTATGACATTAAGCAGTTTTTGGTTACTTATGACAACCCGTACCTTAACAAGGATTATCATGAATCTTTTGATAACATAAAGAAAACATACAATGGTATTCTAATTGGAATGAGTAAAAAGGATAAAACCGGCAAGAGACAACTCCTTAAAAATCCTGAACAGAAGTTTTCTATTAGCCTTGGGGATTATTTAATCATCATTGTTAACGGCAGCTCCTTTCAGATGATACAGAAAGCATTTAATGTGCAAGAAGGGTACTTTAAGGAAAACTAATATGTTCAAAGGCAATTATTTTAATTATTCGTCATTAGTTCTGTTGATGTTGTGCTTTTCGTCGTGCGAAAACAGGGATGTCAATCATGATGACGGTCCTAACTTTAGTGAAATTCATGAGGACATACAATATCATTTTGATCAAGTTGAAATTGATGGTCATGAGTATTTCATATTGGAGAGGGACAGAAATAATCCTCATGAGGGATTTGGTTTTATGGCAATGAAGGCTAATACGTCTATAGATAATCAGGACTCAATAAAGGCCTATCTCAAGACACTGCTCGATGTACAAATCCAGCTGTTAGCTGCTCAGAACAAGACATCTATTAATCAAACTAAAGATGAGGTAAATGAATTATTTGAATTTCACCTGAGCAACAGCAAAACGATAAAGCCACAAAAAGAAAAAGCTGAAGATTAATCCCCAGCTCCTTTATTTTTCAATATTTACCTTGGTCTAAAGCGCCAAGAAATGATCTTTAAGGTCAGCTAACACTGTTTGTGTTTCAGTGTCAATAGCTCCAGAGGTCGTAATATCTTTTGCGACCTTAACCGCATCAATAAGTTCATCTTTTTCTCTGAATACTTCCTCCAAAATTTTGCAATTTGAGATCATTGACATTAAAATGACGATCGCAGGTGTTGGTTTCTGCCCTTTTTGCACTACGGCCTTAAGTGTATCTCTAATCTCTTGCTCAAATGCGTAGTTGGCATTATCCATTCTTTCTGAAACCGGAATCCACAGCAATTTAGTAGATTCTACTTTCAAGATTCCCCTTTGAACCAATAGCTCGATCATATCATCCTGGATAGACTCAAAACTTGGAGCGATTCTCTTCACAGTCTTTGAAACTGAGTCGCCACCTCCGCCAACAGCTTTTAACACATTGTCAAGTACTTTATTCCCAGTACCCGTGGTATCCTTTACAACAATCTTGTTTCCTTCAAATCCAACCCTCTTAATTAACGAAAGTTCCAAAATCAAGATGGACAATAGCCCGTGATCAATAGAATGCTCCGCTGCCGACAACAATCTCCCCTCCTCGTCATCCAATGCAATCAACATCAATCCTTCTGCTAAACTTAGTTTCATCTAACCGTAATTTATTTCCTACTAATTTGATTTCAATTTTTAACTCTTCAATATCTTCTCCATTGTCATACCCTGTACAAGAATAGAAAATACAACAACCGCATAGGTCGCCGCCAATATTATATCTTTGTAAGGAATCTCATCTGACAATGAAAGCGCCAAAGCTACAGAAATTCCTCCTCTTAATCCTCCCCACGTTAGTATAATGATACTTTTATCTTCAAATTTCTTTCCCATCATTTCCATAATCTTAATTGGAATGGACACACCCAGAAATCTCGCAAATAGCACAACAGCAATAGCGATCGGTGCAATCATTAAAAACTCCATCTTAAAGTCCTGGGCGATAATAATTACTTCCAGTCCTATCAGGATAAAGAGTATAGCATTTAAGGCTTCATCGAGCAAATGCCAAAATTTGAATACATATTCTCCAGTGGCTTGAGCCAGGTGTTCACTCCTGCCTTCATTACCAATGAAGAGTCCCATCACAACCATTCCCAAAGGACCAGATACATGAATCAGTTCTGCTATACGTCCACCTACCATAACTAAGGTCAGTGTAACAAGAACTTCTAATTCAACGTGATCATTATCAATGTAATTCAGTAACTTAAAGCCTAAATAGCCGAACCCTGCTCCCAATAACAAACCTCCAGCCACTTCTGTAAGAAACACGCCAGCAACACTCATAGCAGTAATCTCTCCTCCTCCGTGTTCTCCTCCGCCCATAGCTATACCAGATATGGTCAAGAAGATAACAACACCGACACCATCATTGAACAATGATTCCCCCGCTATTTTAATTTCAAGATTTTTATCTAAGCCAAATTCTTTAGTCAAGGCCAATACAGCAATTGGATCAGTAGGTGAAATAAGTGCACCGAATAGCAGACAGTAAATAAACGGCACCTCTACACCTACTAAAGGAAACCCGTACCACATCAATCCTCCAACAATAAATGTAGACATTAAGGTACCCAAGGTTGCTAATACAATGATTGGTAATCTCTCTTGAAGCAGCTTACTCAAATCCACCGACAGTGCACCCGCGAAAAGCAAGAAGTTCAACATGACATTGAGCAATACTTCTTTGAAATCAAATTCTTCAACAATATGGCTAGCACCATTCATTACCGATGGAAAAGCAAAACCTAGCAACACAATTCCCACCGAAGATGCCAGTGCTATTGCCATCAAACCAATCGTAGAAGGTAATTTTAGAAAGGTAATATTAATAAGTGTAAAAGCGGCGGCTAAAAAGATAAGTAAAGTAATAAGGTCTAAAATGCCCATTGGAGGAAAGTTTTAGTTTAAGTAGCTATGAGAAATTTACTTTCAGTTTTCTTCTAATAGTGCAATTATACTATTTGTTAAGAACATCACCAATATACAACAAATAAACTATCTGATTGATCATTATCCCTCAATTTATAGATATTGGATAAAGCGGCAAAATGGCCATGTTGAGACTTTCGAGTATTTTTCCGCTGCTATTTTAATTCATAAAGTCCTAACCAAAGCAACATACAATTTCAAGAAGCGCTAAAAAAGAATATGATTTGGTGAAACGTCATTTTTTTTGAAATTTACTAATGAGGTTTGTCTTTTTTAAATATTTCTCAAAAAATGAATCTAAACATTATAAATTCCTCCATTATTGCAGCTTTATCGGAATATTAAAAATAATTTTGCACTTCACAACCCAAGGTGATATAAAAAGGTTAATACTCATTCATATTATTAGGACAGAGTTAGAATGATAGAAACAGTTACAAAAAATTTTGTGATTGACTTTGATAGCACATTTACCAGTGTAGAAGCACTGGATGTATTGGGGTCAATATCACTAAAGAATCACCCGGAAAAGATTGCTCGATTAAAGAAAATCGCAGACGTTACAGATTTGGCCATGAGTGGTAAACTCTCATTTAGAGAATCACTAAATCAGCGCTTGCAAATTTTGGATGCAAAAGCAGAACATATCCCAATTCTTGTCACAATGCTTAAGAAACTTGTTTCCAAATCATTCAAGAGGAATAAGACCTTTCTAAAGAATCATGCAGATCATGTATACATTCTGTCTAACGGTTTTAAAGAATTCATCTTTCCAATTGTTGAGAAGTACGGCATCAAGGAAGAAAATGTGCACGCTAATACTTTCGTATTTGATGAAGAAGGCAACATTATCGGATTTGATGAAGATAATATACTTTCTCAAAGCAAGGGCAAACCTGCAAAAATTGAAGATCTCAAGATAGACGGAGAAATCCATGTAATCGGAGATGGTTACAATGATTATGAAATCAGGAAAGAAGGTAAGGCAAATCGCTTCTATGCTTTCACGGAGAATGTTGCACGTGAAGACGTTGTGAAAAATGCTGATCACATTGCCCCATCTTTAGACGAAATATTATATCATAATAAAATGGAAGGAGCATTATCATATCCTAAAAACAGAATCAAAGTCTTACTTCTGGAAAACATCCACGATAAAGGCGTTAAAATTGTAAAAGAAGAAGGCTATCAAATTGAAATCTATCCGGCGGGTATTGACGAAGACGATCTTTGCGAAAAGATTAAAGATGTTTCAATTTTGGGAATCCGCTCCAAAACCATGGTTACCAAAAAAGTACTTGAACATGCCAATCGATTAATGGCTGTTGGTGCTTTTTGCATAGGCACCAATCAGATTGACCTGGCAGAATGTACAAAGAGAGGAATAGCGGTCTTCAACGCGCCATTCAGTAATACCCGGTCGGTGGTGGAATTGGCTATTAGTGAAATGATTCTTCTCATCCGAAACTTACCGGATAAAATTTTCTCCATGCATCAGGGCAAATGGGACAAATCGGCTAACGGGAGTTTCGAGATCAGAGGAAAAAAACTAGGTATCATTGGGTATGGTAACATTGGCAAGCAGCTTTCAGTTTTAGCTGAAGCGCTGGGAATGAATGTTTACTATTACGATCTCGATGAAAGGTTAGCCCTTGGAAATGCAACCAAGTGCAAATCACTTAAGGAATTACTTTCAAAGGCAGATGTGGTTTCTCTCCATGTAGACGGCCGGAAAAGTAACACCAATGTCATTGGTAAAAGGGAATTTGGATACATGAAACAAGGTGTAGTATTCATGAACCTTGCCAGAGGTCATGTCGTCGATATTCAAGAGCTCAAAAAGAACATTATCAGCGGAAAAATTATAGGTACCGCAGTCGATGTATTTCCGGAAGAACCACTTAGCAATGCGCATGAATTCGTATCAGAATTGCGAGGATTACCCAATGTAATACTGACACCTCACATTGGAGGAAGTACGCTGGAAGCTCAAGAGAATATTGCAGAATTTGTTCCTACTAAAATCATTGACTATATCAATACGGGTACAACGACCAATAGTGTCAATTTCCCAAATTTGACTCTACCAATTCTGAATGATGCACACAGGTTTATTCATGTGCATCACAATCAGCCAGGCGTGTTGGCACAGATCACTAATACACTGGCCAAACATGACATCAATGTGATGGGACAATATCTCAAAACTACTGACACCGTAGGTTACGTGATTACGGATATCAACAAAGATTACAACAAGGAGGCCATAGCGGACTTGAAAAAAATCGACGGCACTATCCGATTCAGAGTACTTTATTAATAAAAAAGTCTCCTGCCAAAGCGGGAGACTTTTAAATAATCTCTGAATTTAAGGTTTAATTAAACCTATAAATGTAAGGATTTGAGCTATTCAAATGATTCAATCTTCCTCTGTTATCTCCTAAGAGTTCCGACAAGCAGAATGAGGCCCGATTTAGCCACAGAAATCACTCGGTCATTTTTATAACGTTAGTTTAATAAACATTCAAAAACCCAGAGATTTGTCCTACAAATGTATTCATTTTGCGGTAAATAATTGCACCCAATTTTGCCTTTATCACCTGATTTGACAGATTAAAATAAATATGAAAAACATCTTCTTCACCCCTGGCCCTTCTGCTCTTTATTTCACAGTCGAGCAGCATATTAAGGCAGCCTTGAAAGCTAATATTCCATCAATTAGTCATAGAGAAAAAGCATATGTCAAAATGCAACAAGAAACCACCGAGGCACTTAGGGAATTACTAAAATTGCCTGACAGTTTCACGATTGGTTTCACCTCATCGGCTACAGAAGTTTGGGACAGAATGTCTGAAAATTTAATATCCAATCAATCACTTCATTTCGTCAATGGTGCCTTTTCTGAAAAATTCCATAAAGCTGCACTGAGTCAAGGTAAAATGGCCAAGGCAATAGTGGCTACTCCGGGAACCAACCATGATTTGTCTCAGGTGGAAATTGATAAAAATGTTGAATTAGTCAGCCTGACACAGAATGAGACAAGCACGGGTGCTGCATTGCCGGTTGAAGATATAATAACACTACGCCAAAAATATCAAGATCCGTTGTTGGCTATAGATGCTGTCAGCTCTTTGCCTGTACCTAAATTCGATTTTAATCAACTGGATAGTCTCTATTTTTCTGTTCAAAAATCGTTTGGGCTCCCTGCTGGACTTGGTGTGTGGACTTTTAACGAACGATGCATTGAAAGAGCTGAATCACTAAGGGCAGAAGGAAAATATCATGATTCATACAACAGCATTTTGAAAATTGTTAAAATGTCTAAGAAGCATCAAACGACATGTACACCTAACGTACTCAATATTTATCTACTTGGAAAAGTAGTACAGGATATGTTGAATAAAGGTATTAAGCAAATCAGACAGGAAGCCAAATATAAAAGTGCATTATTGTATAATCTATTTGAGTCGCACCCCAGACTCAATCCATTTGTTACTGAAAAAAAATATAGATCAATCACCGTAGGCGTAGCGGAAGTGGAAGGTGGATCTGAAAAACTGATCAGAGCACTAGCAGATAAAGGTTTGAATATCGGTAACGGTTACGGTGAATTCAAAAACAAACATATTAGAATAGCCTCGTTCCCAACGCATTCTAAAGAACAAATAGAAATGCTTGTAGATGAGGTAAATCAGTTGGATTTCTAATTTTTCATTTATCTTTTTGCATTAAATTGAAGGTAAGCAACTAATACTAATACTCGAACACGACGAATCCAATGTATAAATTTGATAAAATACTTGTAGCGCTAGACCATTCTGACATCGATAAAGAATTGATTTACGCCACCTCAACGATTGCTAAACTGGCTGACACAAAGATAGTTAAGTTTATAAATGTAATTAAAGATTTGAATGTTCCTGCTGCGATCAAAAAAGAATTTCCAAATATTATTGATGATGCGTTAGCAGAGCGAAAGAAGGAGATTGAGAGAGAGATTGATAGATATTATACGCACGATAAATCCAAGGTGCAGGTTGAAATTAAATCAGGTCAACCAACTAAAGCCATTCTCAAGTACAGTGCTAGCAAAGATGTAGATTTAATAATAGTAGGTCGTAAGAATGAAAAGCAAGGTGGCGGCGTGATAATTCATCGATTAGCCAGGCGAGCAGCTTGCTCTCTGCTAATTATTCCAAAAGGTTTCAAAAAAACAATAAGTAAAATTTTAGTTCCTGTTGATTTTTCAGAAAATGCTTTGGACGCGGTTAACCAGACCATCGACCTACTCAATATAGATCATTTTCCAAAGCCAAAATTTTACATCCAGCATGTTTACCAGGTCCCGAGTGGATATCACTATACTGGTAAGTCGTTTGAAGAATTTGCGGGAATCATGGAAGAACACGCTAAGAAAGATTACGGAGCATTTATGAAAAAGGCCGATCCCTCTGAACTTGCGATTGAGCCTATTTACACTTTGGATCGCCATGAAGATGTAATCTCTGCAATATACAAAACGGCTAAAAAAATTAAAGCAGGGGCTATCGTTATTGGTGCCAAGGGAATTACTGCGGCAGCCTCGCTATTTATTGGCAGTAGCGCTGAAAAATTGGTGCAACTTCATACCGAAATACCAATTTTAGTAGTTCGATCCAAAGATAAGAAAAAGGGTTTGATCGATATTCTAAGGGGAATATAAGTGCAAGGCAAAGTCAGTCGGGAGTAGTTCCTCTGAATCTGTCCATAAAACTATTGACTTGACAACACTCCTCGTCAGAAAATGAATTTATCTGGTCAAAAAGTTTTTGTAAACTTGAGTCTAATTCGTCCAAGATATTAAGCCCTTCCTTGGTTATGAGAACGTCAACCGCTCTCCTATCCTTCTTATTTGGTATTCGAGATACATATCCCTTTGATACTAATTTGTCAACAATTCTGGAAACATTGGACATACGGTCCAACATTCTCTCAATAATCAAATTTACCGTGCAAACTTCGGGATGTTGTCCCCTCAAAATGCGAAGTACATTATATTGAGCAGTCGTTAAACCATAAGGCTTCCAAATTTTTTGCTGCTGCTCATCCAACCAGTTTCTGGTGTAAATCAAGTTAACCACTGTCTTTTCAAATTCCGATTTGAACTTTTTTTGCTTTATATCCTTATTTAATCCCATATCGATTCAGTCACTTGTAGCTAATGTACATACATTAATAATAACTACTTAAATTTTGAACTGCAAAACAGTTCATCATTATCATTGATTGTATTAACTTATTGTTTGAAACAATTCTACTTGAAAATGACGTTAAAAAATGTAATCAAATACTTACCTAGAGTCATTGCAGCAATTATTCTGCTAGAAACCTTGTTATTTAAGTTCGGAATAGGAGGCGAGGCATTTTTAAATGAGTCTAAGTCTCTCTTTACCAGTCTTACAATGGCAATATTTGGTCATGCAGATTATGAGGCTACTTTTAGAATTGGTACAGGCATATTTGAACTGATCGCATCTATATTGCTCCTATGGCCAAAACATGCTGGACTTGGTGCCTTACTTGGCGTTGGGCTGATGATGGGAGCCATCATATCCCATATTTTCTTTATCGGCATTATTGTAGGCAACGATGGCGGTCAATTG
This sequence comes from Reichenbachiella sp., assembly GCF_039944555.1. Classification (GTDB taxonomy): domain Bacteria; phylum Bacteroidota; class Bacteroidia; order Cytophagales; family Cyclobacteriaceae; genus Reichenbachiella. The sequence goes on from NZ_JBDUYN010000007.1 coordinate 500,738, forward strand.
ATGGTGATGGCGCTAATTGTACTCATGTGCTGCACCAAAGTAATTTTCGATGAAAAGCAACAATTGCTTGCCTACATCAATAGATGACCTATTTCACTACGAATGAAGCCGTACCCATTTTGTAATCATCTGTGAAAATTTCCAGTTTGTAACTTCCTAAATCATAGTCGCTACCCTTGTTGTAAAAAAAAGTCAACGTCTGGCTATTTCTATCGAATAGAATGTCCTTTTTAATGGTATAAAAACTTTCTCTGCCTTCAAATACAAAGGTACCTGAGCCGGAAGCTACATCAAATATAACATTGCCATCAGGCCCCGTAATTTTAACTAAAATTCCCTTTCCTTCAATGGGCGCCACACGATTCTCTAATATTTGAAATCGAATATTGAGGTGATCGATGTGTCTATTCTTGAACGGAGACTGCCTTTCCTTTCCACTAGAACTGATCGCCAAAATTTGAACATTCTCAACTTTCAACTTAGAGGCCGTAGCCACCTTCTCTTCTAACTGAGCCTTACTTTGGTTAAGGTCTTTAATTGATTCATTTAGCGTATTAGCTTCTACTTTCAACTCTGTGTTTTCACTCATCAAAGAGTCGTTAAGTACCTTCAGCCTTGCAATTTCCACATCTTGAGCCACCAATAGCTCTTTATATCCCTCTACCTTACCCCGTAATTCGGTTATCCGTTTATTCGCATTTTTTCTGAAAGCTTTCTTCTCTTCCTCTAATTGCATTTTGATTTGCAACAGTGTATCAATTTCTCCTCCAAGTTGAGCGATCTTCAATATTCTGGTATCGAGTTCATTGCTCATAGAGTCAAGATCATTGTAAGCCTGATCTAATTGGGCCTGCGTCATTCTATTTTGTTCGGCCAACTCCGACGACTCGATAAACTTATAAATTAAAGCCCCTCCGACTGCAACCAAGAGTAATACCAGGACAACGGTTACAATCCTTTTGTTCTGACCTTTCTCAGGTGTATTTTGTGATTCAGGTATTGAAGATTTATTTTCCATAGGTGAATAGTAGTTGCTGCAAAAATATAAGATAAATAGTGATTAGCAATTCCAATTCAATCGCAATGATCTTGAACGCTAAAACCTTAATACGTAATGTTTATTTGGAGTAGTTCTATTCGCAAATACTATTCCAATATTGTGATTTTCAATAGTCAATTGGTCAGTGGAATTAGCGACAATATTCATCCAAGCCTTACACATCTCTTTAGACCAGTTGATATCATCAATTACAATTGTCCCTTGATGGGAAAGTATTTTTGATGACAGCGCAAAGTATCTAAGTGTTGCCTCATAGGTATGATTCGCATCGATGTAGATCAAATCAAATTTTTCTTTGTTATCCTCTAAATACTTGTCGATGTCAGATTTTACCAGTTTTACATGCGGTGCTTTTAGCTCTATGATATATTTATTTGCCTCTGCAGCCAGTTTATCATTACCCTCAACGGTAACTACCTTCTGTACCCCTTTCGATTGACTCAGGTAAATAGCATTCAAACCAAGCGAGGTTCCAAGCTCTAATACAGTTTTATACTTCATTGTCTCTACAAGATTGACTAGAATTTCTGATTGTCTACGATTGGATATTCCAGACCTTGCTATTTTACTCATTTTTTTGGCATTTGAAGCGGTCATACTTGATCCTGATCCAAGGGTATTCGCCTCTATGCTTCTCCTTTCTCTTTGCAACTTCTTTCTAATTTCTTCAATTGACGGGTCAGCTATTTCTTTTCTCTTCGAGGGGCAAAGTGCCTTGGAGTAAACCTCATATACGAAGGGTGATTGCAGACTATGCTCATCGACGGCTAGTAGCCAATACCTTAAGTATCGAAATATTCGAAAAATAATAATATTGAAGTTCAATAAATTTGGAGTTGCTCTAGTTGAAACGATCCGGAACGACCATTACAAATTCAGGTATTCGAACCTCTATCTTCTTTCCATCGATAATCCTTTCGATTAGATAGGTCCCAATCATTTTACCTAAACCGCTCTTTAGGTTACAACCTGAAACATAAACATGTTCCTGGCCCGGTTCGATTATTGGCTGCTGCCCTACTACCCCCTCTCCTTCGATCTCGCGGTCGCTATAAGCTGCATCTTTAATGTACCAATGGCGAGATTTGAGCTGTACGGTATGCTCACTCTGGTTTTCTATGGTAACCTTGTAGGTAAAGACATAATGAAATTGTCTGGGGCTGGAATACTTCGGTTGGTATTCCGTCTCCACACTTACTTTAATGCCTTTTGTAATTTCTGTTACCATTAAATAAAAACGCTTTCAAATGCTAAATATGATTAGGATTGAGTGTACAAGTAAATCAATTTATTTTATTTTCGAAAATAATGGATGTAAAAATTGAAAAAAGCTGGAAATCTAAACTTCAAGTAGAATTTGAAGCAGAGTATTTTAAAAACCTGACTGTCTTTGTGAAGTCAGAATATCAAGGTGGCAAAGTATTTCCACCACCAAAAAATATATTCAGTGCTTTCGACTTGAGCCCTTTCGAAAATACGCGAGTGGTCATATTAGGGCAAGATCCTTATCATGGAGATGGCCAGGCACATGGCCTCTGCTTTTCGGTACAGGAAGGCACTCGAATGCCTCCTTCTTTGCAAAATATTTTCAAGGAAATAAAGGATGATTTGGGTATTGGCTTGCCAGAGCATGGCTGCCTAAACAGATGGGCTGAACAGGGCGTGCTCTTGCTCAATGCCACGCTTACTGTTAGAGCTCATGAAGCTGGTTCTCATCAAAACAAAGGTTGGGAGCAGTTTACAGATGCGGTGATACAGGTGTTGTCTAAGGAAAAGGAAAACCTAGTTTTTCTACTTTGGGGTGCCTATGCGCAACGCAAAGGTGAGCTAATAGATCAATCTAAGCATTTTGTATTGTCTTCGGCCCATCCATCTCCATTTGCTGCTCATAGAGGTTTTTTCGGTAATAAGCACTTCAGCAAAGCCAACGCCTATTTGCGTGAAAAAGGATTGAAAGAAATTGAGTGGTGAAACGAATTCAAGATTTAGAATTCAAGGCTCAATCACTTTAAGTCAATTGATAATTTTGAGTTTTAAATTCTAATTCTTGAATATACTAGTCAATCCCATTGAATAGTCTCGACCATCTAATTTTGCTAAAGAAGCTCTCATTCGGATCAATCGACATCCAGATAAAAGAAGCTTCTCCTACTACATGATCTCCGGGAACAAAGCCCCAAAACCTTGAGTCAGCCGAGTTGTCACGGTTATCACCCATCATGAAATAATAGTCTTGTTTAAAAGTATAGCTTGTAGCCTTCTGTCCATCAATCAAAAGCTCTGTTTCCTTCAGGTCAATGTTCTCAATACCTTCGTAGTTTCGGATAGTAGTACCATACATAGCTACATTGTCTTCCGTTAGCTCAATGGTCATACCTTCTTCAGGTATTATCAATGGTCCAAAAAAATCTTTGTTCCATTCAAACCGTTGTGCATTTGGGAATATTCCAGGCATTACATAGCCTTCAGGATGTTTAGCTCGAATAACTTCACGAATAAAATCCAAATTTTCAAACTTCTCCGCATCTTGCGGACGAGCATGAATTTCATAATAGTCATTTTTTGCACTACGAGTGTAATCCCAAACCCCATTCTTTTTAAAAACACGATCATTGATAGTGACATCGGTTACTAAGATATATGCAAACTGCATGTCTTCAGGGTTCTTACCTTTTTCACCATTCACGTAAACTTGTGAATCTCTTACTTCTAAAGTATCACCTCCAATTGCTACACACCTTTTTATGTAATGAGTTTTCAAATCAGTAGGATGCTGAAATTCTGGCGGATAATTGAATACAACTACATCGTTTCTTTCCACATCTCCAAAACCAGGGAACCTGAACTGAGGCAATTGAATCGCGTCGGTATAGGACGGTATATTTGTGCCCCAAATTTTGGCATGGGTCAATGGAAATTGTAATGGAGTCTTGGGCGTTCTAGGTCCATAATTGATCTTGCTTACAAATAAAAAATCACCCACCAACAACGAATTCTCCATTGACGGAGTAGGAATTGTAAACGCTTCCATAAATGCCCATCGAATCAATGTGGCAGCGACTACTGCAAAGACAATTGCGTCAACCCACTCTTTTACAGGTCCTTTCTTTACTTCCTCTTTCTTTTTTGTCTTAAAAAAATTCCAGTTCATAGTTGATTTAATTTCGGCAAAGATATGATTTAATATGAATCCTAAAAATTTAGTAAATCGTCCATTGAGTAGACTCCTACTTTACCTACCATAAACTCAGCAGCTCGAACCGCGCCTTGTGCAAATCCCTCACGGCTATGTGCGACATGGCTGATTTTGATAGTATCTACTTCAGAACTATAAGTGACATCATGAGTTCCAGGAACACTGTCTACTCTTTCGGAAATAATCTCCAGTTCTTTTGGGTTATCTGAAGGTTTATTAACCCAATTGGATTTGGCTTCATTGTTTGCAATCAACCCTTCCGCAAGCGTGATCGCTGTTCCGCTAGGCGCGTCCAATTTCTGAGTGTGGTGAATTTCTAACATAGAGCTGTCATATCCCAGGCCATTCATCATTTTAGCAAGCTGCTCATTTAACTTGAAGAATATATTAACCCCTAAGCTGTAGTTTGAAGCGTAGAAGAATCCAGTTCCCTGTTGATTACACAAATCAACTACTTCACTGTAGTGTTCTAACCAGCCTGTACTTCCCGACACGACAGGTACTTTATTGGTCAGGCAGCTTTTAATATTATCTAAGGCAGATTCGGGCGCTGTAAATTCAATCACAACGTCTGTATTTTCAGGAGTAATCTCACCGATCTCCTCCGTATTGTCGATGTTGACAATTTTTGAAATGGTGTGTCCACTATCCAAAAGTATCTTTTCAATGGCTTGACCCATTTTTCCGTACCCTACCAATCCTACTTTCATTGATTATAATTTTAATTTTTTAACGATTGATTAGTCTCAGCCTTTCCGCTTTTATTACTATTTATTCAGTCTAAAAACCAAAGACATACCAACATTTTGGGTAAAATATTGTTCTCTAGGATGATACGACGGCTGAATAGCCAGATCATCATTAATATTAAACTCTATCAAATGAGCAGAAACGTGAGCATCAACTATTTGCACCAAATAATAGACAACACCCATGATGATCATAAAGTCTCTATTACGCTTGAATCGCTCTGCGTTCAACTGAAGTGCCTGTTGTGAGAACTGTGGAAATGGATTGTCGGTATCATTATCTCCATCCGTTTCAGCTATATAAGCATTGCGGAAAGCGTTATAAAAATCATTGTTATACTTAATGAAATGACCTATTACTATCGCCCCTCCATACAGTATAGGTAACTTCCAATACTGCTTGTTGTACATCTGTCCCAATCCCGGGAGTACGGCGGCAAAGAGCGCTGCCTTGTCCGGATCAAGTGTAGACTTACTTTGAAAAGTCTCTATGCCTGACAGATCTGAAATAACAGTCGTTGAATCGTTGTCAGCACGAATAATAGTTTCATTCTGAGCTAAAGCCAAATTCGAGGCTATCAAGCATCCGATCAGTACAATTAACGATGATTTCACTCTTTATTTAAGCGTCAATGATTTCCAAAATACGATTCAGTTCCGTGACAGAAGTGAAGGGTATTTTGATTTCTCCTTTGTTGTTATCTTTCGAGGCAATCTTGATTTTTGTCCCGAAGTGCGAAGATAACTTGTCTTGAACACTTAATATCTCTTTGTTCTCTTCTTTTTGGTTTTCGACTACTTGTGGTTCATCGGGAAAGGATGCCTGTTTCACCAACGCTTCTACTTTTCTTACAGAAAGGTCTTCGTTCAGTATCTTCTTTAGCAAATCGAGCTGATAAGAGGTCTCTTCTACATTGATCAAAGCCCTTGCGTGCCCCATAGAAATTCGTCCGTCCCTTACGGCAGCTTGAACATCGGGTGGTAACTTCAACAAACGCAGATAATTGTTGACTGTAGATCTTTTCTTCCCCACTCTGTCTCCCAACTGTTCCTGCTTAAGATCGCATTCGGAGAGTAGTCTTTGATAGCTCAAAGCTACTTCCATGGCGTTAAGATCCTGACGCTGAATGTTTTCAATGAGCGCCATTTCAAGCATCTGCTGATCGTCAGCCGTTCTAACATAGGCAGGCACCTTACTTAGCCCAGCCAATTTACTCGCTTGAAACCTTCTTTCTCCAGATATGAGCTGGAAAGAATTGTTATTAAGCTTTCTTACTGTAATAGGTTGAATGATACCCTGTACTTTTATTGAATCAGAAAGCTCTTGCAATGCCTCCTGATCGAAATCTGTTCTCGGCTGAAAGGGATTGACCTCGATTTGATCTAAACTTATTTCAGATATACTACCGGCAGATGCACTTCTTTCACGCAGCGGTTTTTTTGCCAATACGCTATCTCCCCCTCCCGAACTATCATCATTCAAAAGAGCCCCTAGCCCTCTTCCCAATGCATTCCTCCTATTCACTTTCTTTTGGCTCATCTAGTAATTAGTTAATTTTTCTGTTAGGCCATTTCAGCCAATTGCTCATTGTTGGCTACAATTTCATTAGCTAAGTTCAAATAGCTGATAGCTCCTTTGCTTTCTGCATCATGTGATATAGCTGGTAAACCAAAACTTGGGGATTCACTTAGCTTAATATTTCTCGGAATCAGGGTATCAAAAACCATGGACTTAAAATGCGTGGTAACTTCTTCCACCACTTGATTCGACAACCTCAATCTCATGTCATACATGGTCAAAAGAATACCTTCTATTTCCAGATCAGGGTTTAATCTGGACTGGATGATCTTAATGGTATTCAACAATTTGCCTAGTCCCTCTAACGCAAAATATTCACACTGAACTGGAATAATCACTGAATCTGAAGCAGTCAAAGCATTAACCGTGATCAAACCTAAGGAAGGTGAACAATCGATGATGATAAAATCATAGTCATTTCTGATTCCCTCCAATGCAGTTCGCATCTTCATCTCGCGTTCTTCATAATTTACTAATTCTACTTCAGCACCCACCAAATCAATATGAGATGGTAATAAATCCAAATAATCTATATCAGACTTAATAATGCAATCGTAAGGATCAATGGCGTCCACCATGCACTCATATATACCAGCCTTTATTTGTTTGGGATCTTCCCCAATACCTGACGTAGAGTTAGCCTGTGGATCAGCATCTACGAGAAGTGTTTTGTACTCCAGTGCTGCCAAACTTGCTGCCAGATTGATAGATGTAGTGGTCTTGCCCACGCCACCTTTTTGATTTGCAATTGAGATGATCTTACCCATAAAGCTCGTTGTCAGATTAAATGAAAATTGTCAATGGGTCGATAATAACACATGATCGACTATGGCAAATATAAATTTCGTTTCCACATTTATTCCATTTGTCTATGGAAACTTCTCCACATCGAAATGTTGATAAATAGCTAAACGCCTGAAAACAAAAAAGTCCCGCTATTTGCGAGACTTTAAATTTACTTCTTTTTCTTGCCTTTCTTCCGCTGTTCTTCACCTGCTTTCATTGCTTCTTCCAGCTTGAGCTGAAATTTGGATTTCTTCTTGTTGGCGTTCTTTTTTCGGTTTTCTTCCATCACCTTTAGAATCTTGTCCTCGTCTACAAACTTTCTAAACACTGCCATTTGTCCAAAAGAAACGATATTCGACACAAAGTAGTAGAACGTCAATCCGGCGGAAAAACTATTTAGAAAGAAAAGGAACATGAACGGCATCATATATTGCATGGACTTCATTGGCCCTTGCATCTGTGAGTTCATCTGGCTATTGGACCAAGTATACAATAAGGTAGAAGCCGTCATCAACAGACAGAACATACTGACATGGTCGCCATAAAAGGGTATCGTAAAAGGCAAGTTCAATACATTGTCATAGGTCGACAAATCCTCTGCCCAGAGAAAGGCTTGTTGCCTCAATTCTATGGAATTTGGAAAGAAATTGAACATAGCAAGTAAGAATGGAAACTGCAATAATACGGGGATACACCCACTTAATGGATTGATGCCCGCCTTACGATAGAGCTCCATGGTCTCCTGCTGAGACTTTTGCATATCTCCATCATGTTTTTCTTTTATAGCATCCATTTCAGGTTTTAATACCTTCATTTTTGCCATGGACATATGAGACTTGTAGGTCAACGGTGCCAGGATCAATCTTATCACAAATACCAAGATGATAATAATGACCCCATAGTTGGAGATTACATTTTCTAACAGATTGAATATTGGGATAATCAAGAACTTATTTACAGCTCTGAAGATAAACCAACCCAGATCTACGTTCTGTTCAAAACCATCAACTACCTTTTTCTGAACTGTATAATCATTTGGGCCAAAATAGTACTCAAACTTGCCCATACCCGTTTTTAAATCACCAATTGGCAGAGTTAATACTGCTGTACCTGATTTTACCGTACTGCTATCTGATGTATCTACAAAGGTGCTGAGCGTAGCTTTTGAAATCTTATTTTCAGCTATTAGCGCACTGGCAAAAAATCGCTGCTTGAATGCAAACCACTTGAGTCCCTGCTCAATAGTCTCCGATTCTGCGCCTTCCCCTACTCCAAGGTCATCAAAGTCGCCACCTATCGGTTGATAGTTAATTGTTGTTTTAGCTCTTGATTCCTTGAGTGTGTGCTCGACATTTTTCATGTTGTCCACCCAAGTCAGTTGGGCATCCTGATTGTCAATGATGCCATCCATACCCACAAGGTTGATCTCATACCTCAGTTGAAAGCCAGTCCCTCCCAATGTGTACTTGTGTTCCAAATATCTTCCGCCATCGACGGCTATTTGAAAACTGACTTGCAAAGAGTCTGTGCCTGTAACCTCAAGCTTTCTATAGTCAGCCCTATAGTAAAGTTCAGAAACATTAATCGGTTTGTAATTGCTGATAAGCATTAAGTCCGACTTACTGCTATTTCTATCTATTAGAACCAGTGGTTCTTTAGAGTAAGTCAAATAATCCTTCAGCTCTACCCGCTTAACTATTCCTCCCAGGCTTGATAGTGTGATTTTTACAGACTCGTTTTCGATATTGATCTCCTCAGCTTCCCCTATAGCGAACGGTGCAAATACTCCATAACGCTCTTTGTGAATAGCTGAGGTCAGCGAATCGTCTGCTGCTACCACAACATCCGAAGCTAGACTGGTCTGCTGCGTTGATTCAGCAGGTGCTGTAGTTTCAATGGTCTCTTGTTCCACAGGTTGCTCCGGTACTTCGGGAGCAAAAAATTGAAAATAAATGGTCATCAATGCAAGCATCAAGACCAAACCTGTGATTTGGTTTTTATCCATCTAATTAATTATTGTTTTCTGATAAATTATCTTTTTTGTATGTCAAAGCTGCTTTTACGAACTTGACAAATAAAGGATGAGGGTTAAGTACGGTACTTTTCAACTCAGGGTGAAATTGCACACCCAAAAACCAACGATGGTCTTTGAGCTCTATGATTTCCACCAAATCTGTTTTTGGGTTTCTTCCTGAGGCAATCATACCATGTTCTTCAAAGTCTTTGAGATAGGCATTGTTGAACTCATATCTGTGTCTGTGACGTTCCTGAATCTTTGCCTGGCCGTAAACATTGTATGCCTTAGTTCCTTTTTGCACTTGACATTCATAGGCTCCTAATCGCATGGTACCACCCATTTCAGTAATATTCTTCTGATCTTCCATGATATCAATCACTGGATGTTTCAGCTTTTCTACCATTTCTTTTGAATTGGCATCTTTGAGCTTCAGGACGTTTCTGGCGAATTCGATACTGGCACATTGCATACCTAGACAAATTCCGAAAAACGGAATGTCTTGCTCTCTTGCAATTCTGATAGATTCGATTTTACCTTCTATGCCGCGCTCACCAAATCCGGGAGCAACTAGCAAACCGTCTGCTCCCTCCAATTGTTTAGCAGCGTTATCTACTGTTACATCTTCGGATGACAACCACTTCACCTTGACTTTGCATTCATTTTCTGCGCCTGCATGAACAAAGGCTTCAGAAATTGATTTATACGCGTCCTGTAGCTCTACATACTTGCCAACCACGATGATTTTAATTTCCGCAATTGGGTTTTTGAGTTTTCCTAAAAAAGTTTTCCAATGCTCAAGGCCTGGCTCCTTTTTGTAAGAAAAGCGCATACGTGAGAGCACCCTTTCATCAAGCTTTTCCTTTCTCATCAGCAAAGGCACATCGTATATGGTGTCCGCATCCTGCGCTTCAATCACACAATTCACAGGTACGTTACAAAACAATGCAATTTTCTTTCTAAGATCTACACTCAGTTTGTGCTCACTTCTGCAAACCAAAATATCAGGTTGAACTCCTGCCTCAAGCAGTTGCTTGACCGAATGCTGAGTAGGTTTGGTTTTTAACTCACCAGCTGCCTTTAGATATGGCACAAGAGTGAGATGAATATTAATCGCGTGATTGGGTCCCAGTTCGAAGCGGGCTTGTCTCATCGCCTCGATAAATGGCAAAGATTCAATATCACCCACACAACCACCTACTTCAGTGATTACAAAGTCGTATTTTTCAGTTTTACCTAATCGGTAAATACTTTCCTTAATTTCATCAGTAATGTGAGGAACCACCTGAACTGTTTTTCCAAGAAATTCACCCTCACGCTCCTTTTTGATAACATTGTAATAAATCCGTCCCGTCGTTACGTTGTTGGCCTGAGAAGTGGGTTCATTCAAAAATCTTTCGTAGTGACCCAGGTCAAGGTCAGTTTCAGCACCATCATCTGTGACATAGCATTCTCCATGTTCGTAGGGATTAAGTGTTCCCGGATCTACGTTGATGTAGGGGTCCAATTTTTGAATAGTCACTGAAAACCCTCTGGCTTGCAATAACTTACCTAAAGATGCTGAAATGATTCCTTTACCAAGAGAAGAGGTAACCCCGCCCGTAACGAAAATGTATTTTGTAGATGTCATTTGATGTGTATTCGAAACTTTTGTTACGGGGCTCAAAGTTATGTCATTCGACTCAATAATCTCTGGACAGTCTGGATATTATTTTGAGAAGTGAAGGAAAAACAGGAAGTTTGATTAAATCAGGTTGTTAGCCAAACCAAATTTAATAAATTGGATTTAAACCTTTGTAAGCTCAGCGCATCTAAGATGCAAATTGCACTACTTTGACTGATCAGGAATTAATAGAAAAACTCAGTAATGAGGAAAGTCGCAACCACGGCTTCAATTTGTTGGTGCGAGAGTATCAGGAACGGATTTATTGGCACATTCGAAAAATGGTCATTGATCACGATGACTCGGATGATATCGTTCAGGATGTTTTTGTGAAGGTTTGGAAGAATTTAGACAAGTTCAGAAAGGACTCTAGTCTGTATACTTGGATATATAGAATTGCCACCAACGAGTGTTTGAACTTTCTCAGAAAGAAAAGAAATAAGTTCTTTCTCCCTATCAACGATGTAGCCAATGAGCTGTCTGATAAATTAGACAACAGTTCTCATATCAGTGGTGAAGAGATACAGATGAAGCTGCAAAAGGCCTTATTAAAGCTGCCTGATAAACAGCGTCTGGTATTCAACATGAAGTACTTTGACGAAATGAAATTTGAAGAAATATCAAAAATTACCAAGACCAGTGTCGGTGCGCTAAAGGCAAGCTATCACCTGGCGGTAAAAAAGATCGAACAAAACATAAACCCTGATTAAACCATTGACCCTTAAAAACATCTAAGATGTAGACGTGAAAAATGAGTAAGCGAAAAATCGATATAGAATCATTAAAGAAAGGAAACGTTCACCAGATTCCCGACGGGTATTTTGATGAATTGCCTCTGAAAATTCAATCCAGAATTGATGAACGCATTTCGATTGAAGCCATTAAGAAAGAAAGCATTCATCAGGTTCCAGAACAGTATTTCGAAGAATTACCGCTAAAAATTCAGACAAAAATCAACGAACAAAAAGATACTGCTCCTGTCTTTGTTGGTAGAATGCAACTGGCCTGGATAATGACCGCTGCGATGTCAATATTTATTATCGGATGGTTGTTCTACCCCACCGGAACCGACGAATTAACGCCTGATCAAATATTAGCCAGCATACAGTCCGAGGACTTGATCGAGTACCTGTATGAAGAAAATATCAGTACAGAAGACATCTTAGCTTCGATAGACGAGGGCTTCCTTTTAGATGAAATGGGTGCTTTGGAATCGGAAATGATTGATGATGAATTATCGGATGAGGAACTGGAATCCATCTATTTAGAAATGGATTATTCAACGGAAATAATGTAAAGCGCTTACTTAAAGTAAAAGCCATGAATATATTTGTAATAATGAAAAGAATACTATTTGCGATACTGCTGGTTGGACTCAGCCATACGCTCCTGGCTCAAAATGATAAGGCCAGGCAAAAGATTGAGTCGGCCAAGATAGCGCTCATCAGCGAACGGCTGGGATTGAGCCCTGCAGATGCGCAGCAGTTTTGGCCTATATATAACGAGTACAGCAAAAAACGTCGTGATAACCACCTGGAGTTTGCCAAAGCACGAAAGAATTTTAATCCTGAAACTGCGACTGAGCAGGAAACTCAGAATATGCTAAAGCTCGGGCGAGAGGTGAAAGAAAAGCAGCTCAACCTTGAAAGGGAATATTCGGATAGAATGCTGAAAGTGCTCGATTCGAAACAGTTGATGTCCTTACAAAATGCGGAACGGGATTTTAAGAAGATGCTGCTCAATAGGCTGGACCAGCGAAGAGCGCAGCAGCAAAATTCAAATGAACAGCTCAGAAGACAAAATAATGAACGGATGAGAAACAAACGAAACAACTAAACACCAGTATTTGCACCTATTTACTTTAACCATATTTAGTACCGTTTTGGTATGGCTTTTGGCCATGCCCATAAAATCTATTGCTCAAACTAACTTACAAGAAGAACTGGACGCTTTGAACGCAGAATTGGATTCCATATTTGCCAATCAGGCAGATTCAAGTTCTTTATTCTCTCTAATCGATGAGCTCTTAAAGCCACAACCCAGACAATCTGAAATACAGTTTCGCTTTGGCTACTCCAGCAGAGTAACGTCCGCAGGGCGGGATTTTGGAATAGATCAGCAGGGACTTACTCCAGGTATGACATTTTATCACCATTCAGGTATTTATGCAGATGCTACAGGCTTCTGGAATAGTGAGTTAGATCCTAGGTACAACCTGACCGTGCTGACACTCGGTTACATCGGGAAAATAAAGAGAAAAACCACCTATAGCTTTGCATACGATCACTCATTCTACACCGAAAAAGATGAAAGCCAAACGCTCACCAATTCACTTAGTGGATCAATTACGCAAGATTTTAAATACCTCTACACCGGTTTGGACTATTCTTACTCCTTTGGTTCTGAGACGGCACATCGCTTGATCTGGAATGTAACGGGAAATTTGAGTACCAAAGGCTTTGGTCCTATTAAACGAATCACATTCCTTCCGTCCGTAGCCGTGCTGTTCGGTAATCAAAACATCACCACACAATACACCCGAACCAGTCATCTCACCAGGTTTCAAAGTTCTGATGACCTCGAACTACGTGTATTTGCCAGTAGGTTGCGTAATGCAGGGTTTGAAAATACAACAGCTGCTTTTCTGATTGGACTGAGAGATACTGTAAATGCCGGAGAAGAACTCAACGACTTTCAGACTGCTGCTTATGACTACCTGTTCTTGTCGGAATCAGGTGAAGACAAATTTAGCCTAATGAACTACTATCTTACCCTACCGATATTGTTTGAGACCAAACATTTGAATGTTTATGTCAGCTATAACTACAATATCCCTAGAAATATAGCGGGTGCTGAATATGAATTCGAGTCCAATGGCTATTTTGGCTTCACGGCTACTTATAGCTTGCCTATAAAAAGAAGATAGATTAATATAAGTTTAACCTTATTACAATTTGCCTTCAGCTCATCTCATTAGGCAGGCACTACTTTCTGATTTTTAATATCCTCCAGAATTAAGCTGGCAGCTCCTATGATTGGCGTGTGCGTGCTATCAAGTTCGGATGGCAAAATTTTGATTTTCCCTTGAAATATGTGAAGAAGGTTCTTTTCAAAATGCTTAATGGTTGGTTTGAAGATCAAATCTCCAGCTTTTGCTAATCCGCCCATAATAAAAATGGCCTCAGGGCTGGTGTGCCCTACGGCATCAGCCAATTTGGCGCCTAGCACCTTTCCGGTATAGTCGAATGCTTCCTTGGCTACCTTATCGCCGTTGAGCGCGGCATCTGCTACCATTTTGGTATTTAGTTCATCGAAACTATATCGTTTCAATTCACTATCCATATGGTGGTCAGCCAGCAGTTTGTATACTGTCCTTTTCAAGCCTGTAGCCGATACATAGGTTTCCAGACAACCTTTCTTTCCGCATTTACACAATCGGCCACCGCCAATTTTGTAAGCAATATGACCAAGTTCGCCAGCATGACCGTCATGTCCCTGAATCAGTTCTCCATTGGCTACAAAGCCAGACCCAAGACCAGTACCTAGCGTGATGGCAATAAAATCACGCATTCCTTTGGCTCCACCAAACATCATTTCACCCATGGCAGCGGCATTGGCATCGTTGGTCAATTTTGTTGGAATATTAAATTGCTTTTCAAGCATATCTGCCAACGGAATGGTTCCGGACCAGGGCAAATTAGGAGCATCTTCTATGGTACCTTTTCTATAATTACCATTGGGAGCACCAATACCAACTCCAAGCAATTCTACACTCTCGCCTATATCATCCACTGCACGCTTGACAGCCGTCGTCAACTCGCCAATATATCCCTCAATATCGGGATTGTCTGTTGCTATACTGCTATGCATGAGTACCTTACCGCTGGTATCTACCAAGCCGAATTTTGTACTTGTACCTCCTATATCTATTCCAACTATTAATTCAAGCATTATTTCGTGGTGAAGTGTTTGTTAATATGATATTGCACCAATTGTTCGATTGGTTCTTTGATGATTTTGCCAAGTTCAATCTCTTTCTCTACCAGAATTTCTTTCAAAATATCTTCAAAAAAATAGGGTATAGAGCCAACGAAATGAACCGCATGATTCTTATGATCCGGAAAACATTCTAAATATATTTCCACATATTTTCTAATTCCATCTTTCAGCATGACCCGAAAGAAAGGATGGTCTTTGTGTTTGTGAATAAACTGAGCAAATAAGGCCAGATAAACATTTGCAAAAGGTTTCATGTAAACATTTTGCAAGATATCGTGGATATCCAGACTGTAGGTCTCTTCAAAGTCTGCTGCGATTTCATCCGGAAGCTGCTTTCGCAAAAAGGACTGCAAGAGAATTTTTCCAAAATATGCCCCACTTCCTTCATCACCCAGTACATAGTCTATACCAGGCACTTCCTGCCTTACGATGTCACCGTCAAAAAAACAGGAATTGGCACCGGTTCCCATGAGACAAGTAAAATTAGGCGTACCTTCATAGGTCGCAAAGGCAGCCGCTACGATATCATGGTTGACATAAATATGGGACTTTATAAATACCTGAGCCAGAGCCCTTTGTACAATATTTTGTAGTTTTTTACTTGAACAACCACTTCCATAGAAAAAGACAACTTCTATCTCTTCTATATATTTCAGTAGGTCCCCAAGTGAACGTATGGAAATTTCGATAATATCTTCGGTATGAAAATATGGGTTGATCCCACTTGAGCTCAATGTCAGCACTTTCCTATTGTCCTGAATGAGTTCCCAGTCGCACTTTGATGATCCACTCGTCCCGATGAGTATCATAATATCTATTACTTAAATTTCGAAATTAAACGTATTATATTCATTGTCCGATTTTCTTAGGAGAAAATACAATAAAGCTTAAAATTATTATGACATTTTCAATTTTACCTACACCTTAATAAAAATATTCCTTCTATAGAGTACCCACACGGGTACATAACATACCGCTACAAAAGCTAATGCATACACTAATGAAGCAAAGTGATGATCTCCGAATAGGTTAAACAAACTGTTGAAAAGAATCCCTTGAATCGATTCATCGCCGATCTTTATCACTCCAAACGTAGTTGCCAGGACTCCTGATAGTGCATAGGCGGTAATGGCATTAGACCCAAAAACCTGGAAGGGAAAGGTAAAGTCGGTTCTATATTTTTTAATGTCGAGCACCCAATAGAGTACGGCAAAAAAGTGCATGGCTATGCCTGCAGTATATAACACAAAGGAACTTGTCCATAAACTCTTATTGATAGGAAATGTCATATCCCATGCCAGCCCAAGAGCAATTATTACATTGGCTAATACAAACAGACGGACAATCCCACTTAGTTTGTCATCAGTTCCAAACAACAGCTTCCCTGTAAACATGCCCAGAAGTCCTGTGACAATGGATGGCAATGTGCTTAATAGGCCTTCAGGATCCCAGGTTTTGCTATATTTCCACATATGTCCTGATAAAAACAAGCGATCAAACCATGCTGCGAAATTCGTCTCAGGCTCTAAATTGGCTACGCCAAAGTCCGGTACAGGCATAAAGGTCATTAGTAACCAGTAGAGCACGAGTAAACCGGCACTGGTTATTATTTGAGTTTGGGTGCTGATATAATGATGCATGAGGCCAATCACCAAAAACACCAATCCAATTCTCTGAAGCACCCCCGGTATTCTCAGGGTAGACAATTCAAAATACGGGAAGGCATTGAGGAATAATCCAATGAGAAACAAGTACAAACTTCTTTTGATAATCTTGTAAGTGATTTTCTTTCGATCTTCCCCTTCTTTTGGCGATCCCAGAGATACAGCTACGCCTACCATAAACAAGAAAAAAGGAAAGACCAGGTCAGTGGGTGTACATCCATGCCACTTGGCATGCAACAAAGGTGAATAGACGTAGGACCATGAGCCCGGGTCATTCACCAGTATCATAGCAGCAATGGTGATGCCTCGAAATACATCGAGACTGAGTAGTCTGTCTTTTTTCAAATTGTCTAATTAAATTTCAGTTGGCAAGATAGTAATGAGCTGTTTGATTAAGTTAATTATAGAAAGTGATATCGTCTGAAGCCTTCTACTGCTTCATACTCAGCTAGTCCAAGGGCATCATACATTTCGGCAGTCTCACGATTTCGATCTTCAGACCTTTGCCAAAACTCACGGCTGTCGTCGCCTTGAAATACAACTCCATCTTTTTGTGACTGATGTCTGAAAATAGCCATTCTTTTTTTCATTAGCTCTTCCGGGCTAATAGGAACTGCCATTTCGATTTCATCTATCGGATACTCGTGCCATGCGCCTCTGTAAAGCCATACCCAGCAATCTTTCATGTATTTCTGCTTTTTCAGATCATCCAGGGCACCGAATATGGCCTTAAGACATACCTCATGTGTTCCATGCGGGTCAGCTAAATCTCCGGCTGCATAAATCTGATGAGGTTTTACTTCTTCGATCAAATCTTTTATGATTTTGACATCGGCAGCGCCTAGTGGGTTCTTCTCAACCTTTCCGGTTTCGTAGAAAGGCAAATCAAGATAATGCACTTGCTTATCTGGTATTCCATAATATCTACAAGCACTAATGGCCTCTCCTCTTCTGATCAAGCCTTTTACTTTTCTTACGTCGATAGAAGCAACCTCTTTTTTAGATTTACTACTGACATCTTTAAATACTTTATCAAATATCTTTTTATCGGCTTTGTCGCCGGCCGCATATTCGTACAATTCTTTAGCAAATTCTGCAAAACGCTGAGCCTCATGGTCTGCGACGGCAATATTGCCGGAAGTCTGATAAGCTACATGGACCTCATGCCCCTGATCTACTAACCGGAGGAAGGTACCTCCCATGGATATCACATCATCATCAGGATGAGGACTGAATATGATGATTCTTTTCTTACCCGGATTTGCACGCTCGGGACGATTGCTATCGTCTGCGTTTGGTTTGCCGCCGGGCCATCCTGTAATGGTATGTTGAAAGTGATTGAACATCTTGATGTTCACTTCATAGGCCCCATTCTCACCCAATAATTCTGACATACCATTGTCGTTATAGTCGCGATCAGTGAGTTTGAGTATGGGCTTATTTAGTTTTTGGCTTAACCAAACGACCGCCTTTCTTTTTAGTTCTTTGGTCCATTCGCAGTCTCCGACAATCCAAGGTGTCTCAAATCTGGTCAGACTCAAAGAGGCATTTTCGTCTAAAACGAAAGTGACATCCTCATGGTCCTGCAAGAAACTTGCCGGCACGTCTGTAGACATTTCTCCTTCAACAGTCTTTCTGACTATTTCGGCTTTTTTCATACCGTAGGCCATGATTACTATCCGCTTGGCTTTAAGTATGGTACCTACTCCCATGGTGACTGCCTTTCGCGGTACATCTACCATGCTATTGAAAGCAAAGGCATTATCCTGGCGTGTCAGGTAGTCAAGCGTTATCATTCGTGTGGTTGAATTGATCTTGGAACCTGGTTCGTTGAAGCCAATGTGTCCGGTACGGCCTATACCCAGTAGCTGAAAATCCAGGCCGCCGTAACTTTCTATTTTTTCTTCATACTGAGTACAGTATTCTGCGATGTGCTCAAAGGCGATCTTTCCACTTGGCACGTTGATGTTTTCGGGCAAAATATCTACATGATCAAATAAATGATGATGCATGAAGTGAATGTAGCTTTGCGTATCAGTCTTATCTAGCCCGTAGTACTCATCCAGGTTGAAGGAAACTACATTATGAAAACTCAGGCCTTCTTTTTTATGCATCCGTACCAATTCGGCATATACCTGAATGGGTGAAGAACCTGTAGCCAGCCCCAAAATGCACTTTTCATTTCTTTCGGTCTTATATCTAATCAATGCAGCTATTTCTTGTGCAATGATTTTAGATGCTTCTTCAGCATCATCAAATATCTCAGTATGTATTTTTTCAAATTTGGTAGATTCCATCGCACTCCACTCCTTCCGGCTGGTCCTCTTCGATGCTACTGCGGTATCTTTTACCATTGTTATGCTCATATTCAATCTTCTTTAAAAAGTGGGTTTGACACTTTTATCTGGTTTATTCTGAAATAAAACTAGAAAATGCCGGATGGTGGATGAAATATATTAGCTAAAGTGGCCTTTTTTGAAGCTAAATGGGTTGGAAGTTCACAATTGACTTAAAAAAGAAAAGATCACGAAAAACGTGACCCTTTCTAACCCAAAACTCTAATTTAATTTCGTGATCAAGGCTTCTGCCCGATAGATTACTAATTTAAATTCGATGCTTTGAGGGGGAAAACAATTTAGCTGTTCGGCAGAATCTATTCGCTGAACGGTATTATAACTATTGTTGATTAACTCTGCGCAGTTGTATTCTGGATGAGTTAATACCAGCCAGCACGTGTCTTTTGCCCTCAATGCTTAGTTCATCCAGTTTTCTACTCTCTCCGGCCAAATAAAACCCGGAGATCGTGGCATCTACAGGTTTAAAATTTCCGAGACCATCACCCAACAAAAGAAGACCATAACCTGCATCATTTCTTGGTGTCTCTATTTCTGACTGATATAGATTTCCTCCAATAAGGAGATCCTCGTGGCCGTCCTCATTAAAATCATCGACTAGAAAATCATTTATGCTGGAGAGCTGCGCCAGATTTGGGAATGGCTTGAAGTCAAATCCAGACGCGGTATTTAAGAGTACACCGCTTGAAAAGTTTCGCGACTTGTATTCGAGCAAATCAGACCGACCGTCAATCTTATATATATCCGGTAATGAAGAACTTCCGAAGCTGTGGTAGTTGGTGAACTGGGATTTAAGATCAGGTACTTGTTGACTCGAACATTGCCTGCCCCTTACGGGAAACAGTTCTCCAAAATTGTAATAGCCAAGTACTATGTCTTCAATGCCATTACCATCAAAGTCGGCATAATACACTTCAAATGGTTCATTGGCTGTGGCCTTGTATTTATAGTTATTGCCAAGATTTCCGAGTAGATAATCCTGATCACCATCATTATCAATGTCTACTGCCTGTATCGCGTTGTACCAACCTACCAGGCTATCCAGTTCGTCAAGAGGTTCTATCTTAAAATGCCCTTCACTATTTGATAAAATGGTTGGTTTCATCCATTCTCCTACGATCAAAAGATCTGTATCACCATCTGAGTCATAATCAGACCAGGCCATATCAGTAACCAGCCCAAGTTTTTCAAGCTCGGGGGCAATTTCTGTAGAGATATCTTCAAAACCGGTGGCCGTATTTAGTAATAGGTAACTACTGGCAGGGCTTGGATATGCTCCGGGAACATGTCTGGTTCCAACGAACAGGTCTACCCGACCATCTGAGTTGAAATCGGAAGCTCTGACTATAGACCCACTTTCAAATAAGGCTGGTAATAAATGAGATGCATCCATGAAAACCCCTTCTTCGTTGAGATAGAAATGATCCGCATAGTTTGGATCGCTTTTCAAGTATTCGTTGCCTCCGGTTACGACGTACAAATCCTGATCGCCATCCTTGTCATAATCAAAAAACAAGGCATCTACATCTTCGCTGGCTTTGTGGGCATCAAATGACTGAGAAATGTTGAATCTTCCCCCCTCCTGTTGTATCCAAATACCGGACGCCGTGCCGGCTGATTGTCCCAAATAGATATCTTCCAAACCATCAGCATTGACATCTGCTACCGCCAGGGCTGGCCCAAATTGAGATAATTTGTGAGGTAATAGTATCTGCTTTTGATAGTCGTCGAAATCATTTTCTGAATGCATGAGTTCTTCTTGAACATGGGTTTTGGAAAATAACTTTTCTGAGTACGGATTCAGAAGTATCATTGGCCCTGCCTTGCTCTGGTCAATAGTTAGGGTTTGATTTGCCTTTACATTTTTTATTAATTGAACTTTCCCTCCAGGCCATTCAGCTTTGATAGAATCTATCATCACATGAGATCCTAACCCAACAATAAGGCCAGAGGATACACTAGATTGAAAGCCGCGCACCCGATAATGTTCAAAATATTGGCTTCTACCTGCTACCCAGACGTACAGCTTGGCACCAATTCCTTCAGGATTATTTTTCGATCCCTTGAATTTAACATTGAGGTAGTTCTTGTTTGAGTGATTACGAAGAATTGAAGCCTTCGAATCTATGTTGTTAATGACCAAATCCAAATCTCCATCATTGTCCAAATCTCCATAAGCTGCTCCGTTAGAAAAAGTAGGCTTGTTGTCTGGCCACCAGGTATCGGTCACCTTTTCGTATGTTAGGTCACCATTGTTTTTATAAAGATAGTTTTTGAGCGGTTTTTGAGGAATCTTGCTTAAGACCTCTTGCATTTGATTGGGTCGATTAAGATAGGACGGATCACTGTTGAGTAGATTTTTTAAGTAAATATTGAAGTCGTTGTTTCTGAAGTCTCTCTTTATTCCGTTGGAAATAAAAATATCCTTCCATCCATCATTGTCGAGATCTACGAGCAAAGGTGCCCAACTCCATCCAGTATTGGTGATTCCCGCAATCCTGCCTGCATCAGTAAAGTGAGGAATTTGATTTTCATCCATATAGGAAGTGTTCCTTTGCAAAGCATTGTACATATACTGATGGTGAAATCCCTGTGATACTCGTTTATTAAAAAGCTGTGGGTTCATCGATGGCATGCTCGTTTTTATGCCGTAGTTATCTTCAGATACCATATCCAATACGACAAAGTCCAATAAACCATCGTTGTCATAATCAGCAATATCATTTCCCATTGAAAAATTGGGAATATGTCGGGTAGCAGCCTGAATAGATTCTTTGAATGTTTTGTTCTGCTGATTGAGATACAAATAGTCCATTTCTTCGTAGTCATTAGAGACGTAAATATCTGGCCATCCATCATGATTGACATCACCAACGCCCACGCCTAATCCATAGGAAATCGAATTAGAATAGATGCCGACTTCCCTGGTTTTATCAATAAACTTGCCTTGAACATTTTCGTAAAATTTATCTCCAATAGCCGTAAAACTCTCACGACCAGTAGTGAGCTCGTCCTCTGGTACTCTTGAGGGATTATGATTCAATAAAAACATATCCAGGTCCCCGTCCTGATCGTAATCCAGGTAGGCCGCTTGAGTAGAAAAGGAGGTGTCTGCCAAGCCATATTCTTTGGCCGATTCTTTGAAGCTTGGGTATCCCGATGAATTATTTCCCTGATTAATAAATAGCTCATTGGCGCGCAGCCTTTCATCCTGAAAAGGGCCTGAATAGCAAACATGGATGTCCAGTTTCTCGTCGGCATTTATGTCCACAAGACTCACCCCTGTTGACCACCCTTCTTTTCCCGCAACACCTGATTTTTCAGTGACATTGATAAATTGAAAATCCCCGGTATTGAGGTATAAGGCATTTTTATCAAGGTTAGCTGTAAAGAAAATATCTGATAATCCGTCCCCATTTAAATCTCCTATGGCAACGCCACCACCATTATAATAATACTCATACACAAAAGAGTTCATTGTGGCAGATTCAGGAATGTCATTTCTAAAATCAACCTTGGTCATAATAGCGCTTAGGTCTTCGAACAATGGAAGTTCAACCGACTGATCCCTGGAGCTACAACCAAATATTAAACAGCTTAAAAAAATCAGGCCTTGTCTTTTCATATTACTCAAATAAAACCAAAAAAGAAAAAAGACCATGTCTGATGACACGGCCTTTTCTAAGGTTGGTTCAATTAATTTTTAGTTCACATCCCACCAAAGCTTGGTAGTCATTACGTCAGCTCCACCATTCATTTGAATTCCTTGAGCTACGCCGTCAGCGTTCAAAAGCACGGCATTGGTGCCATACTGCAATCTTTTTGGCAACACGTTGGCAGCACCACCGGCAGTATTAGCGTAATTGCTAGTTCCTCCAAATGGTTTGGTGTCAAAACCAAGCTGCTCAGCCACGTTCATTCTTCTGGATACAGCCCATGCTTCATACCCGTAAGTATAAGCTGCCAACCATCTTTGCAAAGCGATTTGATCAAAAGCTGTCCCTGCAACCAAAGTAGCAGATGGATCTGTCAGATACGTAGCAATATCAGCTGCATCTACTCCCCAATATTCCATAGAACCTCTAATGGCATTAGTAAAGTGAGTTTGAGCAGTAGCCAAATCACCTGCATCATTTGCCACTTCAGCTTGTAAAAGCTCAGCTTCTGCATAAGTCATGATCAAAGAAGGCATCACAGATGTAGCTCTGATACTTTCATCTACAGAAGTGTCAATATTTCCATCGGTGTATATCGCATGATTTGGTCTTGAAAAAGTAGTGAAATCAGCTGCACCAATGTAAGTGGCGTTTCCTCCAACTACTGAACCTAAATAATCAGCTGCATTGCCTACAGTTCCCCCTTGCGCGGGCTGTGCATAAGCAAATAACCTAGGGTCATTATTAGCTTTTAAAGCATCTACCAAAGTGTTACTCAACACCCATCTGGCCGCTGGAGGTCCCCAGGTATACCAAATATCGCTATAACCGTTGAAAAGGTTTTGTGCGTTGCTAAGATCTCTATCAACGGCAAAAGTGTCGTCGTTTGAACTCAAAAACTCTCCTTCAGCCATTGCCGCAGTGATTACTGATGCAGAATTACTACCTGGAGCGTCTTTAGCTCGAAGTGCCATTCTTAGTCTCAGTGTATTGGCCGCTTTGATCCACTTCGATATATCTCCAGCATAAACCAAATCATCTGACGAATAACCATGTGTTCCACTTACTGTTTTCAAATCAGCGATCGCTGTTCCCAGGTCAGCCATGATGTCGTTGTAAACATCTTGCTGAGACTCAAATATCGGAGTTGGTTCAGCTGTACCAGCCTCAGAATAAGGAATGGCACCGAACTGATCTGTCATCCTCTGATAGAAAAATCCTTTCATCACTCTGGTAATTGCATTAACGGCTACATCTTCAGCAGCTCCTCCAGTGGCGGTTCCTTCGATTAAAGCTACAAGATTACCTGAAACCTTTGAATATGGATCATCCCAGGCTGCATCAGTCCATCCGGAATCGTAGGTGAATCCGGCTGCATTGCCAAACCAGGTACCTCCAAAACTAAATGACCACTGATCAGCAAATCTGGATCCGAAAATCAGGTTTCCTCTCCAGGTATTAAACCTAGTCTCAGCAAAAGCATGACGCTGAACATATCTAAACACCGGTGCTAAGTTCTCACTCGCCGTTGATGGTTGATTTGGATTTGTATTGAGATCTTCAAATTCGTTTGTGCATGAAGCAACTATTACAAATACCAATAAAATTGATAATATCTTTTTCATCGTTGTTATTCTTTAAGTTTTAGAAACTAACATTTAAGTTGAACCCGTAGCTTCTTGTGGCCGGCAAAGCATAAGCTTCAATTCCCTGCCCATTTCCGCTATTATATCCAGATACCTCAGGATCGAAATCCTTGATCGTTCTGGATAAAAAGAATAAGTTTCTTCCGGTAAGTCCCACTGAAACTCTGGTGAATGGAGTATTAGCTAGCAAGCTGTTTGGTAAATTATATGAAAAGGTCAATTCCTTGAATTTCACAAAACTACCATCCTTCACATAGTCTTCAATGATGTTTCTGCCGTAGAGCTGAGAGTAATATCTCTGAGCGGTGGCAACTGTTGTGTTCGCATCATATGAGGTAGGATTGCCATCTGCATCAGTAGTAGCTACTTGTACACTGTTAGGCACTAATACGCCGTCTACTCTTCCTTCAAGTGATCTCTGACTGTTGCCTTGTTGATCAAGTACTGCACTTGAGATTGACATGATCTTTCCTCCTTTTCTGAAGTTGATCAAGAAACTCAAAGAGAAGTTTTTGTATTTCAATGTATTAGTAACACCGCCAAGCATGTCAGGGTTGAATGATCCAAACTCCATTCTGTCAGTTGAAGCCAAAGGCAATCCTTCCGCATCAACCACAATTTGGCCTGCATCATTTCTCTGATAACCAAATCCACGGATCGAACCATATTCTCCACCAGCAAGCGCTGAAACGAAGAATACTCCGCCACCGCCACCTTGTGTAAGGTCTAAAGTCTCGATACCATTAGCAGGATCAAGTTCTATCACTTTTGTTTCGTTTTTGGCCATATTGAAATTAATATCCCAATTGAAATCTGTAGACCTGATTACAGATGCATTCAAGGCTAATTCGATTCCTTTGTTTTCAACTTCACCTGCATTGATCCATTTACTACTGTAACCAGATTCTCGAGCCGTTGGAATTGGCATAATTTGATCAGTAGTAGTTGATTTGTACCAAGCGAAATCTACGCCTAACCTTCCATCAAAGAATCTTGCATCAATACCAGCTTCTACAGAATTCGTTCTTTCCGGTACCAAATTTGGATTGGCTTTGGAAGCAGTAAGGCTAGCAGTATTGGAACCTAAGTATGGATCTGAGTCGATGGCAAATACATCACTCAATACATATGGCTGTGTATCGTTACCTGTTTGAGCAAAAGAAGCTCTCACTTTCAAGAAAGACAAGGCACCTGCATCCAGTCCGTCTACCAAGTCTGAAATCACAACACTTGTTGAAACAGACGGATAAAAGTATGAGTTGTCTCCGGAAGGAAGTGTCGAAGACCAATCATTTCTAGCTGTCCAATCTAAATAGATTGCATTCATAAAGGCAAATTGGCCACTAGCATAAACAGATTGAATTTCTTTCTTGTAAACACCAGCTCCTGCATTTACGGTCTTCGTATTGGCATTCAAGATGTTGTAAACGCTTTGAAAGGTAAAGCCACTTCCACCGTATCCGGTTGTCGTGTTTTCATTCTTTCTTAAGTTTCCTCCCAGGTTAATCCCTACAGAAAAGTTTGAAGTAATGTCCTTGTTGGCAGAAACCAAGAAATCAAGATTAGTTTCGTTTGAAGTGTATATCACATCATTCAACGTTCCGCCTAAAAATGGATGGTTTGTTTTGGTAAATCCGAAAACTTTCTGAGCGGTATAATCTGTTCCTCCTCTTAGCATCACTTTTAACCAATCTGTAACATTATAGTTTAATGAAGCCACACCAAAAACCCTGTTTCGCGTATCCTTGTTGTAGTTCTCATTTACAACATAATAAGGGTTATCGCCATAGGTGCTAAGTGGTCTTCTCACTGTATTGTCTGCATCCAGATAGTTTTTAAGCTCTGAAAGGTCTGTATTTCGTGGTTGATAGATGAGGTTTTGCATCACGTTATCACCCCAACCAGACATGCTTGGTCTATTTCTAACCTCTTGAGTCACATAAGTGATTTTTGTATCAGCAGAAAGTTTTTCTGATAACTTGGCTGTACCTCTAAAGGTAAGGGAGTTTCTATCCAACCCACTGTTAGGGACAATCCCATTGTTCGATACATTCGTATATCCGATTCGGTAAGTAGCCTTGTCGCTACCACCATCCAATGTAATTGAGTTCGTCCAGGTCTTTCCAGTATCGAAGAAATCTTTGATGTTGTCAGGATTTGCCGAATAAGCTCCATTATCCCCAGTCCATAGCAGTTGATTAGACCCATCCATCGCAGGCCCCCACGAACCATTATTAGTTAAGGTTCCATCAGTAGGAATTGCTCCGTTTAACCCTTGTCCATACGTGTTTTGCAATTCTGGCAGGTAAGCAGCCTCTTCAATAACAAAATTAGAAGTATAGCTTACTCCAATACCGCTTCCAGATTGGCCTTTCTTAGTGGTAATAAGAATAACCCCGTTGGTGGCTCTTGAACCATACAGAGCTGCCGCAGTTGCCCCTTTTAGAACAGATACTGATTCTATGTCTTCCGGGTTGATATCCGCGATACCGTTACCCAAATCCATATTGTTACCCCATTCATCCACTTGGGTTCCATTGGAAGTATTGTCAAAAGGAATACCATCAACTACGTAAAGCGCATTATTGTCTCCGGTTAA
The DNA here is from genome assembly GCF_039944555.1 of Reichenbachiella sp. Lineage (GTDB taxonomy): Bacteria > Bacteroidota > Bacteroidia > Cytophagales > Cyclobacteriaceae > Reichenbachiella. Next base: position 527,703 of record NZ_JBDUYN010000007.1, read on the forward strand.
TGAAGAATTACCTCGAAGCACCACTCGAGCAGATCCTGCTACTCCACCGGCATTTTGAGATACTTGTAATCCGGCAACTTTACCAGACAAAGAGTTGATGAAATTGTTTTCTTTAGCTTCACTAACTTCTTTTCCACCTAATTCGGTGACAGCGTAACCAAGAGACTTCTTCTCTCTTTCAATACCTAGGGCAGTTACTACTACTTCTTCCAACTGCTCAGCATCTATCTCCAATACAATATCAGCTACAGTTCTAGTTCCTACAGTAAATTCCTGAGTACTATATCCTATATATGAAAATACCAGTACGTTATCGTCTGATACATCCAGCTTATAGTTACCATCGATATCGGTGATTGTACCTGTGCTGGTACCTTTCACCGACACGTTCACACCCGGCAAAGCAGCGCCATCGTCTGCTCCTGTGACCTTGCCGTTCAAAGTCCGGGTTTGGGCCTGCGCAAATAGCACCATACCCATGACAAAACTTAACAAAAGTATTCTCTTCTTCATAGACTTAATTTTAGATTTAGTCATTATTAATAGATTTTAGCAGCCATAATTTTGATTAATATTTCGCCCTTATTAAAAATAAATAGCTGAATGGCATGATTTCACCTTCGAATGAAGCCGTTGAGCAACTTCTACCTGTTAAGTGTATGTTTCTGTCGTTAAGCTGTGGTTAGCTACCGCCGAGCGAATTGTTGAGTAGGATGAAATTTATTTCACTATAATTTCTGACTTTTTTCATTTTACAACTGAGATAAAATATTGCTAACTTCCGATCAACTATTTTTTAAACCCGAAGCTGCGCCGATGCAAGGAGCCATTGACTTTGCCAAACGACCTGTTGTACACCATTCAATTTTTTGGATTGTGTACTTTACTTTTAACTGGGTGAGATGGGGAGCATATTTTGATGATTATTCCTATTCTTTTCAATCTAATTTGGTAGAGTTTCCTCTGCACATCATCATAGTATACTTCAACATATACTATTTGATGCCCAGACTCATTCCGAAAAGAGTTGGGTGGTATATTGTCTTGTTGTTTGCAGCTACCTTGGTTATTATACTGATTCGAATAATCTTGACCTATTTGTTTGTAACCACAGAGATCTACAAGGAATCGAGCATAGAACAAACCTCCCTATTCAACTTTAACTATGTCACTTCCGCTTTCATAGGGGAGATTTATGTAGTTGCCATTGGCACAGCCATCAAAATGACAGTAGATTGGATCTCCTTCAAAAACAAGACCACGGAATTGCAGAAAGTAAATCTGGAAACTGAACTGGCTTTTCTAAAATCACAGATTCAACCCCACTTCTTTTTTAATACCCTTAATAACCTCTATTCACTGACGTTGGACAAATCGAATAAGGCTCCTTATACGGTACTGAAACTTTCAGAGCTTATGAGCTATGTAATTTATGATGCGAAGCAGAAGAGAGTACCATTGGTCAATGAGATCAAACACATTCAAAACTACCTGGATCTGGAAATGCTGAGGTACGGTGAACGACTCAATGTGGATCTTGAAATCTCCGGAGACATAGAAGGGAAAGTCATCCCGCCGGTCCTACTTTTGCCTTTTATTGAAAATAGCTTCAAACATGGTACTCGCTTGATTGGACAAGATATTCCGATTCTAATATCACTCAGCGTGACAGACGACAGGCTAACGTTCATCACTGAAAACAACAAATCCCCTGGACCAATTGCCGACAATGGCCTTCAGACATATAATCACGGGGTAGGTTTAAAAAATACAAAAAGAAGGCTTAAATTGATTTTTAATAATGATTATTCGCTGGATTTGATCGAGGGCGAGGATAAATACAGAACTGTTTTAAATATACCGCTGAATGAAAATTAATTGTTTGATAATAGACGACGAACCCCTGGCCATTAATGTGATCAAAAATTTTCTGGTCAATTTTAAGAACTTCGAAGTGGTTGGTACATGCAAGGATGCCGTAGAGGGATTCAACTTTTTATCAAATCAGGAAGTAGATGTAATTTTCCTAGACATCAATATGCCTACAATTTCGGGACTGGATTTTCTTAGAAGTCTTCAAAACCCTCCTGCTGTGGTAATCACTACTGCCTATCGTGAATATGCCGTCGAAAGTTTTGAGCTGGACGTGATAGACTATTTAGTAAAGCCGTTTTCTCTTCAGCGATTTATGAAGACCATTAATCGCATCGAACAACGCAGTGCCGAAAAAGAATCGAATGACGCTTCTCATGAGGAAAATGAAAAAGCTCATGTATTTTTCAAGATCGACAAAAAAATGATCAAGGTCTACCTTGATGACATCTTGTACATAGAAAGTCTTAAAGACTATGTAAGGATCAAAACTTACGATGAAAGTCTCATCAATCATAATAATCTCGTCGGTATAGCAGAAATACTTCCCGCAGAGGAGTTCGTAAGAATTCACCGTTCTTACATCATCGCGATAAACAAAGTAAAAGCTATAGATGGCAACCAGGTGGAAATTGCCGATAAGCTTCTGCCTATTGGCAGAAATTATCAGAAGGACATTAAGAGCCTTTTACTTGGCACAGATTAGCCTAAAAGCTTAACATCTAATCTAAGTTGAAACGTCACATGAAATTCGTGTAGCTAACACCCGAAAAGTAGAATGGTGTCTCACAATTTGTGATTTGAAGTTTATTCCTTGAATTTTGATTTGTGAATCAATACACCCTATTCGAATTTAATTCCCTGGTCAAAGAAGTACTTTCTGATCAACTTGAGCGCTCGTACTGGATCGTCGCGGAGATTGGACAAATCAACCTGCATTCAAATGGACATTGCTATCTGGAACTTGTGGAGAAGGATAATAATTATGTAAGAGCCAAAGCCCGAGGCACCATCTGGGCAAATGTTTTCAGGGAAATCCATCCTTGGTTCGTGTCACAAACAGGTACCGATTTAAAACAGGGTATGAAAATCCTGATGAATGCCTCATTGGAATTTCATGAGGTGTATGGACTCAGTCTCAATATCCGGGATATTGATGTCAATTTTACTATTGGTGAAAGAGAAAGAAAGAAACAAGAAACGTTAAAAAGACTAGATACTGAAGGCATCATAGATATGAATAAGTCTTTGGAATTACCTTTGGTGACACAGCGACTGGCCATAATAAGTAGCTCCTCTGCGGCCGGCTATGAAGACTTTATTAATCAGTTTGAGAACAATCCGTACGGGTATAAAGCAACCCTTAAGCTTTACCCTTCAGTCATGCAAGGAGATGCTGCTCCACAATCAATAATTGAAAGTCTACATACGATTCATGAAGCTGAATTGAGTTATGATGCAGTTGTGATTATAAGAGGCGGCGGCTCTAAAATGGATCTTGATTGCTTCGATGATTACGATTTGTGTGCCCATCTTGCACAATTCCCACTACCAATCATTACCGGTATTGGACATGAAAGGGATCAGTCGATTGCAGATTTAGTCGCACATACGTACTTAAAAACTCCAACCTCAGTCGCTGAATTCCTCATCTCCAAAATGCTTTCTTTTGAGTCTGACATCAATTCTTTTCATGAAAAGATCAACCAACAGGCACAGCAATTGATTTACAGTCAGAGTGAACTCATAAATGAAATAAACTTCGGATACCGATTGAGCGCCAGAAAAATATTACAGCGTCATTCACTAGAACTTCAACAGGTAGTTCAACTTATAAAAACTCAGCCCGCAAACCTGTTAAGCAGGCATCTCAGCCATTTGGACCATCAGGAAAAACTGGTGAGCGCCTATGATCCTAAATACCTATTGAAAAAAGGATATTCAATCACAAGACTAAACGGGAAACTACTAAAAAATCAAAAGATTAAGCCCGGGGATAAAATGGTAACCGAAACTTCGAAGAATAAAATCACAAGCACTATAAACAAAATTAAATGAGCAAGAATAAACTTTCATATCAGTCGGCCTACGACGAATTACAAGGAATCTGTCAACAGCTTGAATCTGAAGAAGTTGATGTAGATCAGATAACCGATCTGGTCAAAAGAGCCAATCACTTGGTAAAATATTGCCAGGATCGACTGAGAGGAATAGAAAAGGACTTGAGTTCCGTAAATAATGACCAATCCTAAAAACCCACTAATCAACTAATAATTTCGAGCGAACTTTCACTTTCTTGGTAAATTGTTTGTAGGTGACTATCACATCTAGGTTTTCATCCCCAAAGAGCTTGAAACTGCCTTCCCCACTCACCTTTCCAGCAGATGGATTGAGAACTTCATAGTCAGCTTCATATGCCAGTGAATAGATCAAACCCGATTTGCAGGTAACGATAGGATTCAGTCGTGTAAACTTCTTACCAGGAATTGATTGACTTGGAATAATTTCAATTTCAACTTCCATCTTAGAAATTGTATGTGATTCTTTCCCTGCAAATATCAGAAAAGGCATTTCAATACGCTGATTCCAATCCATCATGGTATGCAAACCTCCCGGTACTTCAGAATAGAAGACCTCTTCATTTATTTTGGCACCTTGCTCTTTCAGCAACTTCTGAAAGGGTACATAATAATTCCATTCTGCCGTTCCAATATCAAACCAAATCTTTTGGCCAGCCTGGTATTTAATGGCCTCATCAAATATCGCAAAGTCGTCAACCCAAAATGAGGGCGAGAATCCGCCAGCCGTGGAAAATACCTCAGGGTTATTCAGCATCATCCAAATCGCATTCAATCCACCAAACGAGAATCCAAATATGGCCCTACCACTGGCTTCTCTAATAGTACCGTAATTTTGATCTATGTGAGGTATCAGCCGGTTTATTAGAAAATTTGAATAGTAACTGGCGTAAGAACTACCATCTGCCATTTGCTCGAAACTGGCACCCTGATATGGGACATACTTCTCAGAACGTAAGCGATCAGCAGCAATTCCTACAACAATCAGTTCATTTATTACATTATTCTCTATCAGGCTATCCAGCGTAAGCTGAAGCGCCATACAAACTGATCTGTGACCAAAGAGCATCTGGCCATCGTTAAAGTAAACTACAGGGTATTCCTTTTTCGAAGAGTAATTTGGTGGAGTGTATATATCAATTGACGCATCGTCAACTTTTACAAAATCTAGCTTTCCCTGGCCGTATGTACATACGGATAAATGTAAAAATATAAGGCTGATTAATCTGGTCATAAGTTTAGTCAACATGTCCATTAAAACACCTGACTCTACTTAATCCATTAATGTCAAGAATGGTTTAACAATGGTTAGGTTTCTTTCGAGCGAGAAAATACTCTACATCTACAGGACTTGACTTCGGGGTAGACCATCCCAGTTTTTTTCTGATCTGGCCAAAGAATTTGCGCAGAAATTTCATAATTAATATAGCTTGGTTATGACAAAAGTACTTACTTTTTTCTAGAAAGTACAAGAATAAATCCTGTCAAAACATTGAATACCGCGTATTTAAGCAATATTCCTAATGAATGAAGGTGATCAGGTGCCATTTCAGCTAAGCACTTTGCAAGTATAAATAAACTAAAAAGGGTATATACGATTCTTACAGATCCAGAATAAATCCTCCTAAAGGTACTGGCTCAAGAAGGTTTTGACAGCGTCCCAGTAGTTTAAATTATCTGAGAATTTGGACCAAAGTGCTCTGGAACCATGGTTTCCTGAGGTTTCCGGTAGATAATAAGTTTTTGTTTCTGTAGGAATTACCTCATTAATGTTCCACCAGCTGTTTCGTTCACTTTTGGCTGATGTAATAAAAGATGGGCATTGAATTTTACTTGCGCTTATCGTGATGAAATCCTTCGGCTTTCCCATGGATTGAAAATACTCTCCCGGAGAAAATGCCAACACTCCAGCGATATCATTGGGACGATCACCGGCAATCTTTAAAACTAATGCCGCGGAGTAGGAACTACCCCAAATAATCAAGTCACCTTTTGCTAGAAACTCCCTTGCATGATTAACTGCAGCATTCATGTCTGGCAAGGCATCTATATACTTTGTTTCCTTCATCAATTGACGAGCACTAATGAAAGTTCGATTTTCAACGTTATTGACAGCTTTACCTGACCTTTGATCCACAGCCATACAGTTGAATCCAAGTTGGTTGAGGGTAGGTGCTATTTCCTGATACTCTCCTCTACTCCATCCGGCCTGGTGATACAATATGATAAAGGGCACTGTATCCGGATGAGTGATGTGCAGATCCACCGTGACCTCTACGCCGTCAGCAGCCTTAATCTTAATCGTTTCTAAAGCAGAAGCATTAAAGCCTATGAGTATGGAAAAAAGAAGTAGTATTCGTTTCACTGTGTTTATAGTTGTTGTTTTTTGGTCAGACTGCGCGTCCCGCCAATTCGCCGGAGCAATGGAACTCTCAAGAAATTCAATAATCCCTTTATGAAAATTGAGATGATTGAATTTAGATGTTCGTTTCATCAGATTCAATTTCAATTCAAAAACTAAATCTAATTAATCTAATCTATACCGCAACACTATTATCTCTAAGTGCGTCGTTTAATGACGTTTTCTTGTTTGTGCTCTCTTTTCTCTTACCAATAATTAAAGCACAAGGTACATTATACTCTCCTGCAGGAAACTGCTTTGCATAAGAGCCTGGAATGACCACTGAACGCTCTGGTACATATCCTTTGTATTCAATTGGCTCTTGACCTGTCACGTCAATTATTTTAGAACTCGCTGTTAACGTAACGTTGGCCCCCAGGACAGCCTCTTTTCCTATCCTTACCCCTTCTACAATTATACATCTCGAACCAATAAAAGCGTTGTCCTCAATAATAACTGGTGCAGCCTGTACAGGTTCAAGTACTCCCCCAATACCAACTCCACCACTTAAATGGACTCCTTTACCAATCTGGGCACAACTACCTACAGTTGCCCAAGTATCGACCATCGAACCTTCATCAACATAGGCTCCGATATTTACATAGGATGGCATCAAAATTACTCCGCTTGAAATATATGCACCGTAACGAGCTACTGCATGAGGAACCACACGAACGCCCAGCTTGTCATAGTCAGATTTCAAAGCCATCTTATCATGAAACTCGAAAGGACCAACCTCAATTTTTTCCATTTTTCTGATAGGAAAATATAAAATCACAGCTTTCTTAACCCAGTCATTTACCTCCCATCCATCTATAGTTGGTTGTGCACATCTTAATCTTCCTTTGTCTAATTCTTCGAGAACGAATTCTATCGTTTTCACAACTTCAGGCGACTGAAGTTTCGATCTATCTTCCCAGGTTTCTTCTATGATTTTTTTGATGTCTTGCATTTCAGTAGCGATTATTTTAATTCCTTTTATGTCAAAATTTTGATGCAGCAAAACTAGCCACATTTCCAAGGATCGAAAACGTTTCGTCTGCTTTGATTTTCACGAACCCTACACAGTTTGTTAATTAATTAACAAAGATTAATCTGAGACCAATTTCCAAACAATCCAACTAAGAAGAAGATGAGAACCCTACAAATAACTTTAATCATAACTATTTATATCCTTGATTCATTAATATTTAAGTTTTTCAACCAAATATTATTTGGCAAGCAATTTTATGCTAAATCAGATATTAATGCATCGATTTAGCTATCTTAACCTCTCATAGTTAATCCCTTATGATCGATTTATTTGCCACCGAAAAGGTTCAACACCTTTACCCCAAATACAAGGATTTCATCCAGACTCACCTTTTGCCAACGGAACTGCAATTGTTGGATACTTCCAATCTGGTCAGTCATGAAAATTTACTTTCTCAGCTTAGAATTAAAGCTAAATCTGCAGGACTTTGGGCACCTCACCTACCCGAATCAGAAGGAGGTCTTGGGCTTAACTTAGTAGAGTTTGCTCAGATCAGCGAGGTGATGGGAACGACTCCACTTGGTCACTATGTCTTCAACTGCCAGGCTCCTGACATCGGTAATATGGAACTGCTTTCAGCCTATGCCTCTGAGGAAATAAAATTACAGTTTTTAGAACCCTTACAACGGGGAGAAATCCGAAGTTGCTTTTCAATGACAGAGCCGGAACATGCAGGATCTAACCCAAAACACCTAAGTACAACAGCTATACAAGACGGTAACATCTACATCATAAATGGACATAAATGGTTTACCTCATCTGCCGACGGAGCGAGCTTTGCGGTTGTTATGGCTGTGACCAATCCTGAATCGGCAAATGCCTATGAAAGGGCTAGTATGATTGTAGTTCCTACCGACACCCCGGGATTCGAGTTGGTTCGGAACATCCCGATAATGGGAGAAAAAGGCAGTGGATATATTAGCCACGCGGAAATTCGATATAATAATTGTCGAGTACCCGTACACAATCTTATTCATAAACAAGGTGAGGGTTTTATGCTAGCCCAACAGAGACTGGGGCCTGGAAGAATTCATCACTGCATGAGGTGGATTGGCATCTGTGAAAGGTCACTTGACCTTATGTGCAGGCGAGCCTCCGAAAGGAAAATTTCTGATGAAGAAGTACTTGGAGATAAACAGACTATTCAGAATTGGATAGCTGAATCCCGAACTGAAATCGATGCTGCCAGGTTACTTGTATTACATACAGCACATAAAATTGAAAAGGAAGGAAGTAAAGCAGCTAGAAAAGAAATATCTTCCATAAAGTATTATGTTGCTAACATCCTTCAACAAGTATTAGACAGGACCATTCAGGTGCATGGTGCACTCGGCATTACTGATGACACTATTCTATCCTGGTGGTACAGACATGAACGTGGCGCACGAATATACGATGGACCAGATGAGGTGCATAAAACGGTTGTCGCTAAATCCGTTTTAAAAAATTACCAAGCCAACCCATTATAGTACAATGAGTCTAAGAGAAAGAAATATGCTAATGGATCGATCAGTGATGGTCCGACCTGGTGAAAACATCGACTTTAATAAGTTGGGCGAATATCTCAAAGAATGGCCTGAATTTGAAGAAGGAGTAAGCATAGAACAATTCCCAAGTGGGTTTTCTAACTTGACTTACCTAGTCAAATGTGGACAGCAAGAGTTTGTACTTAGACGACCTCCCATTGGAGCCGAAGTAAAAGGCGGACATGACATGAAACGGGAATATGATTTGCTTACCAAAATTAATCCTGTTTGCCCCTACTCACCCAGACCTATACTCCACTGCGATGATAAGGAAGTCATTGGAGACGAATTCTTTATCATGGAACGGGTTCGAGGAATTATCCTAAGAAATGCTCCTCCTAAAAACATGCCCATGACAGGAGATCTGATGCAAAAAATTAGTCAAAATTCGGTAGATATCTTATGCGACTTACATCAGTTGGATCTGGACAAAAACAATCTTTGGGAGCTGGGCAAGCCAGAAGGGTACGTACAACGCCAGGTGGATGGCTGGACAGAAAGGTACAAAAAATCTAAAACCGATCAGTTGCCTGGAATGGAAGAATTAGGTGTCTGGCTGGGTCAAAATATTCCGGAAAGCAAAACGGTTGCACTCATTCATAATGATTACAAATACGATAATCTGGTACTTTCACTTGATAACTACTCCGATGTACTTGCCGTTTTAGATTGGGAAATGGCCACGATTGGTGACCCATTGATGGACCTGGGCACCGCTCTAGCCTACTGGGTAGAACTCCTCGATCCACCCGCCCTTAAAGCTTTTAATCTCACTTGGATGCCAGGCAACCTCAATAGAAATGAGGTGCTCAACAAGTACACTGAAAAAACAGGTATTGATACATCTGACATAAATTTCTATTATGTTTTTGCCTCTTTCAAGTTAGGTGTCATCTGTCAACAAATCTATGCACGGTACAAGAAAGGTCTAACCAAAGATCCGCGATTTGCAGGGTTGATAGGCGTGGTAAATGCTTGTGCACAACAAGGACAAAAAGCATTAAATACAGGGAAAATTTCAAACTATTGAAAAAGATTCTGAAAATAGAAGATATTCAAAATATTCTCATTCTGGGTGCAGGCACGCTTGGACTTCGAGTTGGCCTTCAGGCCGCTATATCTGGTTATAAGGTCAATATCTACGATACAAATCAAAAACAGCTAGACGAAGCAATTAAGATTCAGCATAAGCTAGCTGCCAGTTTTTCTAAGACAGGTCAGTTTAGGAATATTGACTTCTCTAGTATTATCGATGGCATCACATTCACAACTGATGCCGCATTAGCGGCAAAAAATGCCGATATAGTCAATGAATCGGTCACCGAAGATATCACCATAAAAAGAGAGGTTTGGCAACAGTTTGGGCGGTTGTGCCCATCAAGTACCATTTTCACGACCAATACCTCCTTTCTTTTACCGTCTATGTTTTCAGAGGCGTCCGGTAGACCAGAGCGGTTCTGCGCTTTTCATTTCCATGATGTTTTTGTTGCAAACGTGGTAGATATCATGCCTAATACAGCCACTGAAGAATGGGTAATTGAAGTCTTGTTCGATTTTGGTAAAAAATTAAATCAAACGCCTATCAGGGTGACAAAGGAATCTTCAGGGTATGTTTTTAATCATATACTCATGAGTGCTCTAAAGGCTGCCGTGCATCTATTAGCCAATGGCGTAAGTACAGTAGAAGATATTGACAGGTCCTGGATGGGCAATTTCAACATGGCGGTTGGCCCTTTCGGCATGCTGGACCAGATAGGCCTTGATACAGCATGGCGGATAATAAAGAATCAGCAAACTGATGAGTCTAATCAATTTGCTTCATTACTTCAAACTTATATGGACAAACAAGAATTAGGTGTAAAGAGCGGGAAAGGGTTTTATGCGTATCCTAACCCGAGATACCAACAACCTGATTTTCTCTAAAGAGAAAAAAGACATTAGAGTTTACCGTAAGCTATCCTATACATTAGAACAGCAGCACGTTTCGTCTGAATAGGCAAGTAATTGAGATTACCGGTTTCCTTGATGGTGTGGTCGTCTGTTCCTGAAAGCCCTAATCCATCGATGGCCATATCGACAAGACCATTAGTAAATGAAACGTCTGCCGCACCGGCCTTTCTTGGATGAACTGGTACTACTGGTCCATATCCCAGATCTTTGCTGACTTGTGAATAATAACCCAAGAGTTTGTGATTGCCTGCTGTTTCGGTCAAAGGTGGATATCCTCCTGGTTTAAAAGTCAATTCAGCACTCGTCCCTGGCATATTTTCATTGGCAATTTGAGTCATTATTTGCTTTGCTTTGGCAAGCTGTTCAAGAGAAACTGCTCTGATATCACCGTTCACAATGGTCTGCTGTGCCACCACATTGCTCTTGCCTGAGGCTGTACCTCCATTCTTATTTTTGTCATAAGAAACGGCCGTACCTCCGAGTATTACGCCCGGATTGAAGGTCAGGTTTTCTTCATTAGAGAGCTGTTTGTAAAATTCTGTTAAGATGCGCGACGTTTCGTAAACCGCACCGACACCTACTTTTTCGGTGAATATTTGAGAACTATGAGCTGCATTTCCTTTTACATCCAATTTCCATCCTGCCGAACCTCTACGAGTGACTACGATGGTGGCTGGATCTCCATCTGCATTTTCAAAAGCCAGTGCTATATCTGCACGTGCGGATGCTTCAATTATGGCCTGTTTTGAAAGGTTGAGTGGGCTTCCACTTTTTTCTTCATCACCGGTAAGGACTACTTCGATTTGCATCTGATCTAGTACTCCGGCTTCTTTTAGCGCTCTGAGCGCAGCCAAGATGATCACATCGCCACCTTTCATGTCGATAACTCCAGGTCCGCGTATGAGAGAATCGTTCAACATTTCATAGGACTGAAACGGGCTGTCCGGTTCAAAAACCGTATCCAAATGACCAATCAGCAGCATTTTCGGCCCTACGGAACCATGGTTAACCGCAACAAGGTGCCCGGCGCGATTAAAGGCCTCACCACTCTCCCACCGAACCTCCAAACCCAACGTTTCGAATTCAGGCTTAAGCTTCACACCCACTTCCCTGACGCCATCAAAATTCATTGTACCACTGTTTGTATTCACAATGTCCTTTAACAACTGGACATAGGTCTGATTGTTTTTATCCACAGATTTGATAATACTTTTCTCAATTTTAGAATTTTGGCAGTAGGCAGTGGAAACTGATGTCAAGAGGAAAACAATGGCGATTATTCGTTTCATTCAATTTGGATTCTAATAAAGTGGCAATTTATGATTCTTTACAATTAATGCAATTTGGTTCATGGTTTCTACCAGGTAAAAGGTATTATTATTGAATGATAGGAATTTATTTTCTCAACTCATTTTAAAACCCATAGCCATTCAAGAAATGCCCTTCGGTCCAGCCAAATAATCTTTTGATAAAAAAAGTCCCCATTGCTCAAATGGGGACTTTGCTTCTTTTCAAGAACTGAAAATCATTCCTTTCTAAATCTCTTAAGGATTTGTTCCATATGCTTTCCTGCCGCTTCTCGTCCTCCCAAACCATAAGCTAAGGCCACTGTCACAGCCAAAGAACCCAATGTTAAACCAAATGCCAAATCAATGATGCTATTGGCAATACCCATTGTGCGTAAGGCTATGGCCAAAAACAAACCAATGATGGCCATCCGCGCGATACCCGCAGCAAATTCATTTTCTTTCGTTTTGGATAACGATCCGTAGACCATTGAAGCTACAAAATTTCCAAGGACCATTACTACCAGCCCAAACAAGATATTCCCTGATAAGCTCAAAATACTATGAAGTACTTCAGTCAGTCTGTCCAGGCCTAACAATTCGATGCCTGAAATGATACCAAAGAAGACAATAAAGAAGAGCAATACACTGGAGATCACTTTAGACAAAGATTGGTCCTCATGAATTATAAACAGATGTAGCTGCTTTGTTAGTTTGTCTGTTCCAATATTGACGAGTAGATCATTGACAAAAGAGGTTACAAATCTTCCTCCAATAAAAAATATAGTGATGATTAAACCAGCGCCAATGATATTGGGTACGGCGTCCATCAAGGTATGTAATATGTTGTTCGCCGGTGTTGTGATTGCTTCCAGCTCCAAGGCATTCAAACCTTGAATAAACAAGGGAACGAAAATGACGATAAATACAATTTGCTGAACAAAATGAATGAATTTATCGGTCTCCTTAAATCCAACCTGGTCCGAGACCCGATCGAGAAAACTTCCCGCCATTTTCACCAAATTAGAAACAATTTTGGCTAAAATATAGCCCACAAAGATAAGGGCACCCGCAGCAACAATCTTAGGTATGAATCCAATGAACTCGTAAATAGTATTTTTGATCAGATCGTATTCATAGCCAAATCCAAGCAAATTCAGAACGGCTAGTAGTACAATGATGAGTATGATATAATAGGCCAAATTGGCCAGGAATTTATTTGTATCTACAATTGTATTTCCTAGTAAGCGTTCGTCCCAATCTGTTCTTTTCATTAGAAAATAAACAAATTTTCGAATCAGTATGGCAAAAAGCCAGCCCAGAACGAAGACTACCACTGGGCCAGACACTCCCGGTAGGAAATTATTTATAGCATCAATAAGGTTTTGTATGTAATCTGGTAGTACCATTTTTCTCTCAGTTTAGGTAATTATTAATATTATACAGCGAATAAGTTAATCCATGCCTGTGAATTATCCTAACAATGGCGTAATAGAAATATTAGAATAATTCAATACCATCTGATATTTATCTAATTATTTTAGCGCTTTTTCGATTAGACTTAAATCTTTTTTTGAATAGTCGAGTGCCAATGCCATTTTATGTCCTTTCTCGGTCATTTTTGCCCAGGTTTTAGTAACAATAGAAATTACCTTTTTTTCCTCATGCGTTTCAGCAAAATCTGAAAAATAGTACTTCAAGAAAACCAAACATACTACGTCTTCCAGTTGCTGTGTTTCTAAATCGTTCTTGAGCCTTTTTTTGGTTACCAGATCGTTTACATTCTCAATTAGATTTGCATCTGTTACCTCCTCCTCAAGGATTTCAGACAAAAGCTTTCCATGAAATAATTTCAAATCTGTCCTCCACCGCAGATATCCCTTTCTGTCCATTGGATATTCTGACCGTGGGATTGTCCATCTTTTGATATGTTGACCACGAGCGGCAATTTGCAAAGAAACTGATGGAGAGTGGTCATACTCATTTAGCATTTCGGTCATTCGCTGACCATATATGAGTTCCTTGGGGTATTCCTTGCCCTCAAATGTTTCTACGTTAGGATCTTGGGCATTAATAGCATCAATTTTTTGAATTATTTTATCTATCATCATTTTGCGATTGATGAGTAAAGATATAAGAACGTCCCCAATTGGCAATCATCATATGATAACCTTAAATTCGCAACATGAATATAGGAAATCAAAAAGTAGTATCCATCACCTATAAGCTCCAAGAAGGAAACAAAAGTGGTGAGGTCGTTCAGGAAGTGGACAACAAAGAACCATTTGTTTTTTTGTTTGGTGCACAGCAGGTATTACCTGACTTTGAAATGAATCTTAAAGACAAAGCAGTTGGTGATTTGTTCGAATTTGGCGTTCAAAGTGATAGCGCCTATGGTCCGGTGGATGAAAACGCAATCGTGAACCTACCTAGAACCATGTTTGAAGCAGATGGTAAATTGGGTGAGATTGTAAAGGTTGGCAACTTTCTACCGATGAAAGACCAGGAAGGAAATCCACTGCAGGGCTTAGTGCTTGAAATTGCAGATGAGCATGTTCGCATGGATTTCAATCATCCTATGGCTGGAAAGGATCTGTTTTTTTCAGGGGAAGTATTGGATGTTAGGGAAGCAACTGCAGAAGAACTAGAGCATGGTCATGCCCATGGACCTGGTGGCCATCACCATTAATGTTAATTGGAATTAATCAAAAAAAGAGCCTGGCTTAATCCAAAGCCAGGCTCTTTTTTATGGGACACCATTTATCTATTACTTTTTCAGTATTCTAAATTGCTTAGTTCCTAAATCAGTTTCAATTAATACCTGATAGACTCCTAATTGAACGTTGCTTAGGTCTATTTCAAAATGATCGTCGTTAAGACTTGGTAACATATTTTGATAAACTATACTTCCAGTTACAGAAACTACACGTATAAATGCCCTACTCAACCTTTTGCTAGTGCCTATTCTGAGAATATCTTCAACAGGATTTGGGTAATGATTAAACTCGAGTCGATAATATGGAGATTCCATCATAATGATGTTTGAATATTCAAATAGCCCATCTAAGTCAACCTCCTTAATTCGATAATAATTGACGGCAGCCGTAGGAGAATCATGAGTATATGAGTAGTCATTCACTGAGGCCACAACGTTTACTGCTTCTACATTACCAATTGCTAAAAATGAACTTCCATCCAAACTATGCTCTATTTCAAAATGACTTACATTGATCTCATTGGTAGTTACCCAATTCAACAAAACATCCTCATTGTCAAATTGCCCACTAAATGACAAGAAATCCAGCGGAAGAGGGCCTGTCTCATCGTCTACATTAGTGACATTGACAGTTTGTGCTGCCAAAGAGGTAAATGAAGGATCACTACCTCCATCAACTGACACGGTCACCGCATAAATTTGATCACCATCCGAATCGACATCGTCCGCAGGCGTCACAGTTATGACTCGTGCGACATTCCAATTTCCTGAGTTAAAAGTTATGTTTGTCGGGCTCACCGAACCTTCATCACTACTTTCGGCAATTGTAAGATTTACATCACTAGCAGGGGTTACATCCAGAACAATTGTAAAATTGCCAGTAGTTCCTATCTCGGCTGTAGTCACACTAGTCGTACTCAACACCACACCCTGTTCATCATCTTGATTAGTCACAGCAATCAGCTCATCACCAGCTGGGTCAAACGCATCATCGCTCGATGGATCATCTACAGAAAGGGTAATGGTATATCCTTGATCACCATCCAATAAAGCATCGTCCTGAGGACTTATGGTTACATCTTGTGGTGTATCCCAATCTCCGGAAGTGAAGGTCAGGGTCGCTGGACTAACATTTCCTTCATCACTAGACCCATCATCTACATTTATAACCACATTAGTTGCCGGTGCAACACTTAATTCAACGGAGAATGTCACATTAGATCCTCCTTCGGCAGAAGTCACCGTATTTGTAGAAACCCTGATGGATCCTTCATTATCTTCATTAGTACCATCAATTGTTTGATTCAGAGCATCATCATAATCATCGTCACTACTTGCGTCGTTTACAGAAACGGTAATTTCGAAGCTTTCATCTCCATCAAAAAGCGCATCATTTTGTCCAGTCACTGTTACCGTCCGGGGAACGTTCCAATTTCCAGAATTAAAAGTTAGGCTAGTCAAATCCAATGAAACTTCATCAGCGGCATTTGTTATAGCAATATCAATCACAACATCCGTGACAGGCATTAGTGTAAGAGCTACATCAAAAGTATCAAATGATCCATCCTCACCTGTGGTGAGAAATGATCGAGAGACAGTAAAGTCACCGTTTTTGTCAACGTAATTTTCTTTACCATCAGTATCATTGTCTGGTTTTCCGCTCACATTACCATAGAAATTACCACCTTGATCCACATCGAAGAGATTGACGATACCATCTCCATCACTATCAACATATCTGGTAGTAACATCAGGATCAAGGAAATCAGGCCAATTATCTGCATCGGCATCATTGGTAAACCAAACCATATCGAGTTGATTATAATGCGTTGCATTTCCGTACGCGATAGCTCTGGCTTCATAATCATCTTGAGATGCATCATCTTCATCGTCATCAAATCCTTCCAGATAATCGAAGGTTCCATCTCCATCTGCATCGAAATCCAGATAATCTGA
Organism: Reichenbachiella sp.; assembly: GCF_039944555.1. GTDB lineage: Bacteria > Bacteroidota > Bacteroidia > Cytophagales > Cyclobacteriaceae > Reichenbachiella. Next base: position 544,521 of record NZ_JBDUYN010000007.1, read on the forward strand.
TTCATCAGCACTGTCTGTATTTGGCATGGTCAGTGCTGTACCGCCATTATCAGCGTCTACTGCATTGCCAAAACCATCTCCATCTGTATCACCAAATGCATCCAGCTTTCCATCTCCATCAAAATCTGACCCACCTCCTTCTATTAAATCAACTATTCCGTCGTTGTCCGAATCCCTATCAAACATATTGGCAACCCCATCTCCATCAAAATCTCCTATTGTCAAAGGTGTACCAGGGCTACTTTCGTCGGTACTACTATCAACAGTATCAATTATGCCATCTCCATTATCATCTCTATCTACGGTATCAAGCACATCGTCGCCATCAAAATCAACACCACTTCCCACTACGCTTCTATCAAACGCGTCATCAATGCCATCACCATCCGAATCGACACCCATAGTCGCATCCACATCATAAGTATCTAATAAACCATCGTTGTCTGCATCAGCCAAACCATCCAATTTACCATCACCATCTGCATCCGTACCTCCATTCTCAATCAAATCAGGAATACCATCATTATCACTATCTAGATCAAAGAAGTTAGGTACACCGTCCAAATCCGTGTCATATTCATCCCAAATACCATCAGCATTAGAGTCAGTCAAGGCACCTGGATTGTCTGGGTCATTGTAGTTATAAAGACCGTCCAAATCGGCATCCGCAAACGGATCAATGGCTGTAGCAGTATATTCATCGTTATTTAACACACCATCCTGATCACCGTCCTGATCCAACCCATCAGCTATCAAATCCTTATCGGAATCATTGAAGAACAAATAATCAGGAGTTGCTCCTCCACCTTGAACTTTGTCATTGGTCCAGATCCCATCTCCATCTACGTCTTCCAGAGTTGTGGTAATATTATCTTCATCATCATCTACATCTCTAAAATCTAAGGTGCCATCACCGTCAGTGTCCTGAAGATCGGCATTACTTCCTAGTATATTATTTAACCCTCTTCCAGAGAAGTTGTCATACAAATCCCAAAGACCGTCTCCATCCGTGTCTGTATTATAGCCCACTTGGTCTGAAAGCAATCCATCCTGATCCAAATCCAGATCACTGAAACCATTTCTATTTGCGTCAAATCCCTCAATGAAGTCAGCAATAAACAAAGAATTGCTCAGGTCATTGTCAGAATTGGTATCTCGATAATCAGGTTCATCCGTCCCATCAGTGTTAATTGGAGTAAGCGGTGTTCCTCCGTTGTCATTATCGTAATTGTCATCCACACCATCACCGTCAGTATCTGTTCCTGAAGGAGTGCTCAATGCCGCCGTTGTTTGAGCTTCAATATTATCGGTCAATCCGTCATTGTCACTATCCAAATCTAAATAATCGTCGAGGCCATCTACATCTAGATTCCCTTTTGCGAGCGGTGCTGCAGCCACCGCATCCACCAATCCATCATTTGGTGTCGTATCCGTACCACTAAATCGTCCTGTATTGATTGCAAACCCTCCTATCGCAGGAACGGCTCCATTGTTTGCCTCAATGGCATCTAATAAACCATCATTGTCCGAATCCAGATCAAAGAAATTGGGTATCCCATCTCTATCCTGATCCACCTGATCGTCGACTCCATCACCATTGGCATCAGCGAAAGAACCATTGTTTACGTCGTTAGTATCCAAATAATTGTAGATTCCATCTCCGTCAGCATCATCAAAAGGAGTTCCTGAAGCAAAGTAGACTGCTCCAGCATACTCATCCGTATTAAGTATACCATCGTTGTCCGAATCTGCATCAGTTGCATCCGTAACACCGTCATTATCTACATCAGGGTTATACAAATAATTAGGGACGCTTCCTCCACCTTGTGTGAAGTCATCAGTCCAGTTACCATTGCTGTTGGCATCTTCACCGCTAGCACCAGTGGTACTGGTGTTGGATCCATCACCATCATCATCGAGGTCTCGTACATCAGTTTCAGAATCTCCATCAGTATTCTGAAGGGCTTGATTCGAACCATCAATATTGGCTATTGTACCTAAGCCTGAACTGTTATCAAAAACATCCCAAATACCATCACTGTCAGAATCTACATTGTATCCTGTTTCATCCGTAATATCGTTATCTGCATCTGTATCCCAGTCAGCAAATCCATTACCGTTGGCATCCCATCCTTCTATATTGTCCAGAACACCATCATCATCAGAGTCGGTATCCAGGTAGTCAGCAGATCCTGTCACATCAAAATTGATTGGCAACAAGGCGTTACCCACTAAAATATCCTCGTCATAAACATCTAAAATACCATCAGCGTCTGCATCTCCTGCAGTCGGTGCTACGTATGCTGCTGTCGATTGTGCCTCTCTGTTATCAGTAATCCCATCATTATCAGAATCCAGATCATGAAGATCATATATACCGTCAGAATCGGTATCAGGAATTACTGAGGTACTATATGCCACACTAGCATTAGAAACTGTAGAAGAAACTGCACCGGTACAGGTAATCGAATTAACACCAGCTCCAGCATTTATAGTCACTGTAATGGTTCCATCATCATTAGACGCATTCCAATCCGAAGCGCTAACAACAAAGTTATTAGTCAATACATCACAATCAGCTCCGGCGGTGTTGTTGAATGTACCAAAACCCGCCCCATTCTCAAAGGTAACGGTATAATCCTCGTTGGCTTGAGGTCCGTAATCACCTTGCAACGTAAATGATAATGACGCGCTTGAGGTTAGGTCTGTTGTAGACACGGTAAATGTCAGAATATGTGTCGGTCCTGTTGTTGTTAGGGTTTCGTCGGGAGAGGTTGCGATACTCTCTGAGGAATCGTCCATCCCGTTGCCATTAGTATCAGTAATGCCGGCACCTTCATTAAGTGTACCATCTTCATTACTATCTGTCAATCCGTACTCCAGGACATCAGCAATTCCATCATTGTCAGCGTCCAGGTCCCTAAAGTCTGCAATTCCATCTAAATCTTTATCAAATTGATCTATTACAGAATCGCCATTGGTATCCATAAATGCTGTTGTATTGGTTCCGCTACCATCTCCATCAGTGTCAGCACCATTGAGTGTTCCATCTCCATCTATATCAGGATCTTGGAAATTCATAATACCGTCTGCATCAATATCTCCGCTGGGATCTATTCCAGTTCCTCCATCTTCTCTTGCATCTGCCAGGCCATCGTTGTCAGAATCAGCATCTGCGGAATCATTAACGGTGTCACCATCGGTGTCTTGATTACCAAACAAGTAATCTGGTATAATCCCTCCCGGGTCAAGAATTGGAGTGGTAGCTTCCGCAGAAGTTAGCGTGCCATCACCGTCATCATCAGTATCTTGAAAATCCCAGGTATTGTCAATATCAGTGTCTTGTACAGCAGAAGAACTTCCAGTGATATTGGCTGAGCCGGAGCCATTAGAGCTGTCAAAAAGGTCGAAAATACCATCTTCATCTACGTCGGCATCCCATCCGGTCTCATCTGTTGCCAAATTATTTGTGTTACTGTCCCAATCTCCAAACTGATTACGATCACTGTTAGCTCCTTCCACATTGTCATTGATCCCGTCGCCGTCTGAATCCGCGTCTAAAAAGTCGTCATTACCAGTGGCATCAGTATTTACGGGCGTAATTAATGTACCTCCGTTGTTAGGATCATAGGCGTCATCAAGGCCATCGCCATCTGTATCCACTCCAGAGAGTGCAATATATGTAGCTTTCGTTTGAGCCTCTAAATTGTCGGGTATCCCGTCATCATCAGAATCCAGATCCTTGTAGTCTGCTAAACTGAAAGGGTCACTGTCTGAATTCGGTGGAGTAATAGGTGTAGATTCTTGCGTATCATTCCATCCATTGCCGTTGGCATCTGTGAACCCACTCAATTGACCGGTAGCGCCATCTACCGTTTGTCCATATTCATAGGGGTTGGTTATACCATCGTTATCTGAATCTAAATCATGTGAATCAGGGTTGCCATCACCATCAGTATCGGCATTCAAATAAGGGTTGGCCTCAACAAAGTCGTCAAAACCATCGCCATCAGCATCGGAGTCAAATGTGTTATCAATACTATCTCCATCAGTATCATTACCACCAGTTTGGTCTACATCAAAGGTATTGTCAATGCCGTCACCATCACTGTCCGTTCCAGAACCACCGTTAGTTGCAAAGAAATTAACGTCGACATTGTCAGGAATACCGTCATCATCGGCATCTAGAGTATTATCGACCACTCCATCGCCGTCAGCATCTGTTCCTCCGGCCTCTATAATATCAGGCAAACCATCGTTATCTGCATCCAAATCCTGATGATTCAGGATACCATCATTGTCATCGTCAACCGATCCGGCAGGTGTTCCGCCATTGTCTGGATCAGCTGCATCAGACCAACCATCACCATCGGTATCAGTGGCAATATCCACGAAGCCATCACCGTCGGTATCACCCAATCGATTTTCTACTGCATCAGTCACCCCATCATTATCGGAGTCAAGATCTTTGTAATCTTCCCTGCCATCATTATCACTATCAGGAATGGTATACGCTGTTCCACCGTGATCAGAATCAATCAAATCTACCAATCCATCGGCATCAGTATCTGTAGTATTATCTACTTTTCCATCGTTATCCGAATCAGTTCCACCTGCTTCGATTATGTCTGGAAGGCCATCGTTATCGGCGTCCAAATCAGCTGCGTCTATCAAACCATCACCATCTACATCTTCTATAACTAACAAGGTACCACCATTGTCCGTATCAAAAACATCTGAAAGGCCATCGCCATCCGTATCTGTAATATTATCTACTTCGCCATTACCATCGGCATCGACACCCCCGGCCTCAATAATATCCGGGATTCCATCATTGTCAGAATCTAAATCTTTAAAATCTGCCAGCCCATCCAAATCGGAATCAAATACATCATACACGCCGTCAGCATTGGTATCCGCTGTAGAAGAAAGCCCGGCGGTGACTGTGCCATCGGTAAAATCCCTGAAATTTGGAATACCATCTCCATCTTCATCGCCGCTTGGATTTATGGTCTCACCTTTATCTTCATCTGTATCTAAAATGCCGTCATTGTCAGAATCCAGATCGCTAAAGTCAAATACGCCATCATTGTCTGTATCTCCATTGAACAAATAGTCTGGTATTGGAGATCCTACTCCCTGACCATTGGTCTTGTCATCCGTCCAATCGCCATTGGTATTAAAGTCTTCAGCTGTAGTAATTGCTGTATCGTTGTCATCATTGCTATCTCTCCAATCTCTAAAATCCGTACCATCTGTGTTTTGAAGGTCCACATTAGAGCCTAAAGCATTATCCCCGGATCCTAATACTACGGTATCAAAAATATCATCCAGGCCGTCATCATCTGTATCAGTTCCATATCCGGAACCGCCTTCGTCAGTGATGTCATTGTTTGATCCTGTAGCATCCCAATCTCCAAATCCATCAAAGTTGGTATCGTCTCCTTCGATAATATCCAGTACGCCATCGTTATCTGAATCAGTATCAAGATAATCTGGCAAATCAGCTCCATCAGAATTGACCGCACTTAGTAGCGTTCCGCCAGCGTTAGGATCAAAACTATCATCTATTCCGTCTCCATCACTATCGATTCCACTAGCGGCAATATATCCGGCTGTAGTTTGGAACTCAATGATATCTACTATACCATCCCTATCACTATCTATATCTCTATAGTCATTTACACCATCGGCATCAGAATCTGCATTAGCCAATGTCGAAGTACCTCCGGCAGAAACGGCATCACTGTCAACATAATTCATTAAACCGTCGTTATCCGGGTCTTGCAGTCCAAACATTCCTGTGGTTACATCCAATCCAAACGGTACTGAACCATTATTGGCCTCTATAGCGTCTAAAACTCCATCGTTATCTGAATCCAGATCTAGAAAATCTGGCGTGCCGTCGAGATCAGAATCAAATACATCATACACGCCGTCACTATTGATGTCGGCCGTGGATGTCAAACCGCCCGTTACAGTTGCATCACTTGCATCCCTGTAGTTAGGTACCGAATCTCCATCCTCATCCCCACTTGGGTCTATAGCCTCGCCATTATCTTCAGTAGCATCTGTAATACCGTCATTGTCAGAATCAGCATCTGTTGCATCAGCAATGGCATCTCCGTCAAAGTCTCCCCGATACAAATAATCAGGCGTACCACTTCCCTGACCCTCAGTAAAATCATCACTCCATACACCATTTCCACCGACGTCTTCTCCGGCACTTAGCTTACCATCATTGTCATCGTCTGTATCTTGCCAGTTGCTCAGTCCAGCGCCATCTGAATTAGGAACTGTTGCGGCCGTACCGCTATTATCCGCATCGAAGACATTCCATATCCCATCGCCATCGCCATCACTATTGAAACCTGCAAAATCAGTCGCATCAAGCACATGATCTGTATTTGTATCCCAATCACCAAAGCCATCAAAATCGGCGTCATGACCTTCTATTAGATCTATTATCCCATCTCCGTCGGAATCCGTATCGATATAATCCGCACCACCATTTGAATCGGTATTTACTGGAGTAATTAAAGTTCCTCCATTGTTAGGGTCATAGACATCAAGCAAACCATTGCTGTCTGTATCCCCGGCCACAATCGCTATATATGAATTACTGGCCTGGGCCTCAACGTTATCGTCAATTCCATCATTGTCGCTATCAAAATCCAAATAATTCGGTAGCGTACCATCTGCATCTGTGTCAGTAAGTGGAAGTGCCCCTACTTCCTGGGCATCGTTCCAGCCGTTACCATTGGAGTCTGTAAAACTTGCTATTTGTCCATTCGTGCCCGCGGAACCGCCGGCTTCTATTGCATCGACAATACCGTCGTTATCACTATCAAAGTCAAGATAGTCGGCCTGCGCGTCTCCGTCATTAGTACTAGTCGGTGAGATTGCTGCACCGTCAATAGTGTCGTCAATGCCGTTAGGCCCAGTTCCATATGAAGGTACCCAAGACTGGCATTCTGCTGTAGTGATGGTGTAATTTGCTAAATTTCTTCCGGCAACTGTAGATGAGGTTGTCCCGTCAACGTTCAAACCCATTGTTTTTGTATTTCCAGAACCGGGATTATAATTATCTGTAACGATTCTTATTTCATCGTTTGACTCATAGATTTGTACTTGAGTGGTCGAAGACCCACCTCCACCAAAGAATAAAACGGTGTTATAGTAGATAATGAAGGTACGGTTTGGGCTTGTGCCGCTAACTCCATATGAAATAGTACCTCCTGCTCCATTGTTAGGGTTATGATCGTTGTGATTAAAAGCTATGGTATTGGTAAACGTCGCGTTTGGAAATGTTACTGCAGTATAGTCATTTAGCCCTCCCTGATCGATATCGTCAAAACTTACCCAGCCATTTGAGTTTAGGTACATGCTTGAACCTGAAGCATATTTAGTATTGAAAAAATAAAATTCAAAAGGAATTTGAATTGCTATAGTTTCGTCATCCGCTAACGTCACAATTGTTTCATCGGTAATAGCCTGCATGCCCGTTGTACAACCAGAAGATAAGGTATAACTCACGAAGGCTCCTTGTCCTCCACCTATATCTGTAAAACCATCAACGGTTCCATTATTATCAGCGTCTGATTGGCCGGATTCTATTGCATCTGTAATTCCATCATTATCACTATCAAGGTCTAGGGCATTAGGTATTCCATCTTGGTCAAAATCAAAATTGTCATTGACACCATCAGCATTTGAGTCGACAAATCCAGCGAAATCGGTATCTACATAATCAAGAATACCGTCTCCATCTGAATCAAAATCCCAATCACCTTCTTGTACATCGGTGAGTCCGTCATTGTCACTATCTCCATCACTTGTACCGGAAACCCCGTCGCCATCGTCATCACATACATAATCAAAATTGACACTTTGGGTATTAACCTGATAATAACCAAAAGACCAAGTATTGTGTAGATCTGAATCTGTGCCAGTCCAATTGTGATTGTTAGTATTAGATCCATCTAATTCAATCGTCGGTGTTTGGTTCGTGGTAACATTAGAATCATCCCAGAAAATCAAGTCAAAACTTGTGGCAGGTCGAACATCCAACATTCGAATACCGGCCGTATTATCTTCAACATCATACAAAGGCACATGTAAAGGTCCCGATGTGAACCTGCCCGTAATCGTAATAGGTGTACCTGATGCTACTGTTGCCCCCAAGCCATTCAGACCATCCCACTTTACGACAGAATACCCCTCGGCAGCAACTTCAGCCTCAATAATTACGTCTTCAGTTCCATTTTGATAGCCATTAATTCCGTTCAAATCAACAATCACAGCAATTTGCCCTGTTTGATTGGATTCGAAAGTTATGGCAGCTTCTCCACCTGTTCCAAGAGGGTTACAATTGAAATTCGCATCAGTGATGGTAACAGTCGGTAGCGTACTCGTAGGATAAACTTCTAAATCCGGATTGTTTATAAACAAGTCATATTCTATGAGCGCAATTTCAGTACCCTGAGATTGTCTTAGCTCTGTAAAATCTGTAGTATTGGCTTGAGCTGCATCTGCACCGGTTGAGTTAGAATATATTGACAATGAATAAGGAGCAATACCAGATAAGTCTAACTCTTTTACATAGTATCCTGCATTCACTCCTCCTACAGTAGAAGGAATCAGTGAAAACAACTGAAATTCGGTCGAGAGTAAATTTGCACCGCCATCTGCACTAAAACTCAGCTTTTTTCCATGTAATCTTCCTGTTTTTTCCTCAGATCCATTATACACCGAAAAATCCCAATAGTTGTATTGACTTCTCTCATCAATATCATTGGTATAACCTGCATTTGGTCCAGCATTATTTTGCAGAAAAACAATAAAAAAATCTTGATCAATTCCAGTGTTATTTGTGTAGGAATTAGCATCATAACCACCCGCTACTAAAATTGACGGACCTGCAGCGGCCTCTGCATAGCTATGAATAACGCCTGGACCATCTACAAAAATTGAGTTGTCGTCAGTTCCTCCGTCAGCACTCAACAACCAGGTAGAAACTGGTGTATCAGTACCCGGGGTATCGCCAAATTCAAAGAGAGCTACAGTTAGATCTTCATTAGTCGCTCCAAATGCAGCAAAATTTAGCCGACCAAGCCCCCAGTAAAGCGTCTCTCCATTTTTTATATACACATAAACCCGTTCATCTACCGGTGCCTGAGGATCAAAGAAATTCCTGGTATCAATCCCTCCTGCATTTACGTCATGTTCTAAATACCCTACGAAAGTATTGGTACCTGTTGCGGTACCCGTATTAGATGGGGTGAGGTTCTTGGAACCCTCAGAAAAGGCATACTCTGACCAAATGGCCAAGATTGCTATTGCAACTATCTTTCTCATTACGCGCTGACTAGTAATTTATCAAACCAATATTACTTACTCCATTCCATCTAATTCGCGATAATTGGACGAATGCCCTAATATTTTCTACGAAAACAGAGAAATGGAAGAATTACTGGTTGAAAAGTATCAATATTCAATATATTGATCAAAATAAAATATTGCGAAAATACAAATAAAGTTCAATAAATTACAACTTTTCTATAGAAAAGTACAATTCATATCTTCAGCTTACTCAAGAATCTGAGCGGTATGATCTTTGGTAATTACGCGGCCGATAATCTCTGATATAAGTCCTTTTTCGTCTATCACAAAGGTCGTACGAACCGTACCCATAAACTTGCGCCCATACATCTGCTTTTCTGCCCAGGTTCCGTACAAATCATGGACGGTTTTATCAGGATCAGATATCAAATCAAAGGGCAGGTCGAACTTATCTATAAACTTGACATGAGATTTTTCAGAGTCTGAGCTTACACCTAATACTACGTAGCCTTCTTTTTGCAACAATTCATGGTTATCTCGCAAATTACAAGACTGTGTGGTACAGCCTGGTGTATTGTCTTTAGGATAAAAATACAGTACTACTTTTTTTCCTATGAAGTCTGATAGTTTAATGGTAGAACCATCCTGAATTTTTGCTTCGAACAAAGGTGCCTTATCTCCTACTTTTAGAGTCATTACTTGTCAACATTTTGGTGAATTAATCAAGCGCAATTTACGCACTTATTTGATTGGGGCATCAACATTATTCTACCCAATGGAATTGGTTTTTTGCATCGCACACATATGCCAAAATCTTTGTCATCTACTTTTGACAATGCTATTTCAAGCTTCTTTTGTTTATCTTCGGATTGCTTTAATGAGGCTTCATTGATACTCTTATTATTAATAGCATCCATTCGACTTACCCGTCCTATGGCATTCTCAGGTGATATTGGTTGAGTTAGATCTTTTAAGTCCGCTACTGCCTGTCTGGTTTTTCTCAGCTCTGATCTAATCAGTTTTTTAATCTCCTTGCGATCCAATTCCATAACTGAAAGATATTTAATATCCTCGGGAAATAATCGTACTCAGTTCATCAGTATCAATTAATGTAATCTGATTCGATTTAATTTCTATTAATTGTTCTTTTTTGAAATCAGACAAGGTGCGAATAACCGATTCAGGTGAGGTCCCTACAATATTGGATAGGTCTTCTCTTGAAAACTGAAATCTTTTTTGCTCAGATCCATAGTTCTTCTGAACTGTCAACAGGGCTTCGGCTACTCTTTGTCTCACAGAATTGTAAGCTATGTGAAGCATCTTTTCCTCCTGGTCTTTGAGATTGCCAGACAAAATTTTGATGAATCTCGAGGCCACTGATCTATCCTTATAAATTAATTTTAAAAAATCGTCTTTTGGTATGTAATAAGATTCGCTATCCTCAATGGCCATTGCCGAATCAGAGTGATCCGATTGTGTGATCAAATCATTGAAACCAATAAAATCACCTGGCCCATACAGTCCTGTAATTAGTTCTTTACCATCTTTATTGGTTTTGTAGGTCTTTATTTTGCCTTTGTTAATAAAGATCAGATAATTAGGGTAATCCCCCTGAAAGTACAAATTGGTTTTCTTCTTATGATGCCGAATCCGTTTCTCCTTTGACATTTCCCTAAGGCTTTCTATTTCCTTCGCATCATTAAAGAAATTATCCAATCCTGAGATATTGGCCTCATATTCATTCTGAATCTGTTTGGTTCTTTTTAGACGAGCCTCTACGGCATCCAACAATTCAATGTCATCAAATGGCTTCGTCAGATAGTCGTCAGCTCCTAAATTCATACCCCTTCTCATGTCAGATTTTTCTACTTTTGCTGTGAGGAAAATAAACGGGATATGGGCAGTAGCAGGGTTCTTAGAAATGATATGCAGCACACCGTAACCATCCAATTCGGGCATCATGATATCACATATAATCAAATCCGGATGTTCATTTTTCAACTGTTCTAAGCCCTCTTTTCCATTACCTGCGGTCGCTACTTCATAGCCGGATAGTTCAAGAATTTCAGCAGTGTTCTCGCGCACTTCGGCATTATCTTCAATCAATAATATCTTACTCATGTTCAATTGCATTAATTTTTAGCTGGAATGTTGAGCCCAGACCTTCTGTACTCTCAAAGGTAATTTCACCATGAATCAGTTCTAAATATTTTTGTACAATATTTAGTCCCAAACCGGTACCTTGAATATGGGAAGCGTTATGTGCTCTGAAAAACTTATCAAAAAGATGCTTCTGATCTGCTTTTGGAATACCAATTCCCTGATCAGCCACTTCAATCAGTAGGCAATCGACATTCACTACTACATCCAGTGTTACAGTCGAACCCTCGGGAGAATACTTAATAGCATTAGACAACAAATTGGCCAGTACTTGTTTAAGAATTTGAGGGTCGGTGGTGAAATTCGAGTCAGGTCTAGCACAATTAAGGTCAAGTTTCTGATCCGCTTTCATCAATTGACGCATTTCATCTGCTAACTCGTGTAAAAAGTCACAAATTATGATTAGCTGCGGATACACTTGTAGTTTACCCCCATCCAAACGGTCCAGAGATAAAAAGTCGTTTAGAATACTTGTCAATTCTCCTACGCTTGACTTAATCCTGTTGATGTGTTTCAATTTCTTGTCCTTGTTCTCATCAGTGATGTATTTTCCAATCAAGGAGGCTGAAGATAGAACCGCACTTAGGGGTGTTCTGAATTCGTGTGAGGCCATGGAAACAAACCGTGTTTTGAGTTCATTAAGCTCCTTTTCTCTTTCCAAAGCTATTCGAGCCTCATTTTCTGCTTTAATTCTTTCTTTTATTTGTTCTTCCAGCTCCTGATTAGATCGTTGTAAATCTTCTATGGCAGAGTTTAGTTTTTTTGTCCGGTCATGCACACGCTGCTCGAGTTCAGTGGCGTATTTCAAAAGTTGCTCCTCACTTCGCTTTAGCTCATTTTCAGCCTCCTTTCGCTTCGAAATATCTATAATGTAGGCAATAGTCACATCCTCGTCATTCACCCTGGCCACATTCAGACTTATCTCAACCGGAAAGGTGTTTCCATCCTTTTTCAGTGCAACCAAATCTCGGCCCACGCCCATTTGTCTTGGCTCTGGTTTTTTGTCGTACTTGCTCCTGTCAACCTCATGTCTGGCTCGTAATTCGGTTGGCATTAGTTCTTCGATTCTCATTCCAACCAGTTCATTTGTGCTATATCCAAAGAGCCACTCACACGCTGGATTTGCTAGCTCAATTTTCCCTTTGCTTACCAAAAGAATACCTTCTACACATGAATAAAATATGCTCTGAAAAGTATTATTGTGTGGGTCCGTCATTACGCCTTCTTATTCGGTTGTCAAATGTAATTGTAATGATAAATTGAAAAACTGATTTCTATCATATTATTCACTGATCGTTGACATCCCACCCACCTCTTTCAATAGGTAATTTTGAAAAAACTGAAACTAGATTAATGAATACAGCTCGACGGCTACTTGTTCCTATAGATTTTTCCGATGCCTCAAAAGCAGTAGTGCAGTACGCATTAAATGATGAGCGACATAAGGAAGATTCAATTGTTTTGCTGCATTCTTACCGACTTATAGCTGAGGGTTTCTCAAGCTATCATGATTCACCCAGAGTGCTAAAAAAAAATCTCGAAGCCCAACTCCTGGATACTTTCAACACTTTCAATAAGGATTTGGCCTTGTCTGAGAAAGAGTCCCAATTTGAATTCAGAATGGAAGTTGGCTTTATTGTCAATTGTATTCACACGATATGTAAAGAATCAACGATCGACCTTATTCTTTATGCTCTTAAACGTGACAAACAAAATCAAATCCTGACGGAGCTTTTAACCCTAGACTGTGCCCCTATTATGTTAATACCGGAAAATCTTAGCATACAGCCCAACGAACCTCTAACGACAAAAGAAATTTCAAAACACGTTTTTAGCAATAACCGGGATCAATATATAAGTGAGCTTGAATCTAATTCTAATCTATCTTACACTGTGATGCCATATTAAGGGCTAAATATCTAGATTTAAATAAAAAAAGGTTTGAGCAGCTTATCCATCAAAGAGAAAACCACCTGCTACCACTGTGGTGAAGATTGTAAGGGACAGCCTATTTGGCATGAGCAGAGATCATTTTGCTGCTTTGGATGTCAGACTGTATTTGAACTTTTGAATGAAAAAGACCTATGTGACTATTATTCTTTTGAAAGCAGTCCAGGCAACCGGCTCAGTCATTTCATCAAAGACAAATATCTCTTTTTGGATGAAGACGAAATAGTCTCTCTCCTATTGGACTTTCAGTCTGAACAATTATCAAAGATTACGTTTAGTATCCCTTCTATTCATTGTAGTAGTTGTATTTGGCTATTAGAAAATATTCATCGATTCGATGATGGTATCATAAGTTCAAGAATTAATTTTTCAAACAAGAAACTATTAGTCGATTTTAACCCTTCTAAAACAAGTTTGAGGAAAATTGTCGAATTGCTCTACCAGCTAAGTTATGAGCCTGACATTTCACTTGATCAGAGAAGTACCCCGAACAAATCAACTGACAAGACCACATTCCTGAAAATTGGCATTGCAGGATTCTGCTTCGGAAATATCATGCTCTTGGCCTTCCCGGACTATTTAGGCATTGAAGTAGATTCTGAATTTGTAGCCTATTTTACGTACATCAGTCTTGCTTTGTCTTTACCAGTATTACTTTATTGCTCAAGTGAGTTTTTTCTTTCAGCAGTTGGCGGTCTTCGAAAACGGTTGCTAAATATTGATTTACCGATTGCAATTGGCATACTGGCATTATTCACACGAAGTCTTTACGAAATTCTCAGCCGTACCGGGCCAGGTTATCTAGATTCTTTGGCCGCCTTGGTGTTCTTTTTGCTTATTGGAAGATGGGTCCAGAACAAGACTTATGAAGGTCTGACATTTGACAGAAATTTCAAGTCCTATTTTCCTTTGGCCGTCCAGCGAATTACAAAAGGAATCAAAAAAAATACGCTGGTCACGAATCTCGAAGTCAATGATCAGATAGAAATCAGAAATGAGGAAATCATTCCTTGTGATTCAATACTCATGAGCAAGGAAGCACTAATCGACTATAGTTTTGTGACGGGGGAATCTATTCCAAACCGCATCCAAGAGGGGTCCAAAATATTCGCAGGTGGCAAAATAAAAGGACCAGCTACTCGAATGACGGTTATCAAACAGGTTTCGCAGAGTTACCTGACGCAACTTTGGAACCATGCTTCTTTCGAAGAATCGACAACTACAAACGCTCCATCTTTGATTGATAAAATCAGTCAATATTTCACCCCTATTGTGCTTTTCATCGCCGTTGCTGCTGGTGGATATTGGTGGGTGGCTGATGAGTCCAAAGTATTATTCGTAGTTTCATCCGTGTTGATAGTAGCCTGTCCATGCGCCCTGGCACTAGCGACGCCGTTTGCGCTTGGTGCTACTATGAATGTGCTAGGCTCGCATAAAATGTATCTCAAAGGCAGCCACGTGATTGAAAAAATATGGCGAATTAAAAAAATCGTATTTGACAAAACCGGAACGATAACAACAGGTGCCAATCAAAAGGTAGAATGGCATGGTAGTGAGCTCAGCAATCTGGAACGAGAATATATACACGCTTTGGCCAGTCAATCTGTTCATCCACTAAGTCAACAGTTGGTGACGCACATTAATAGTAATACCCAATTGAAAGTTTCAAAATTCGTAGAAGAAAAAGGCAAAGGAGTTGAAGGAGAAATCGAAGGTAATCAGATAAAAATTGGGTCTGCGTCGTTCGTAGGTATCGCACAGACTCAATCCGAAGGATCTTTTATTGCTGTCAAAATTAATGATGAAGTAAAGGGGTATTTTGAGATCAAAAGCCAATTCCGGAAAGGACTTAAGAAAATGATTGATGGGCTGAGCGAACCATTTGGTTTTGCCATTCTTTCAGGTGATAATGATCTCGAGAAAGAGAATTTGAGCAAATTCTTCCCTCAAAACACCCCATTACTTTTTAATCAAAGTCCACAAGATAAATTAGCAGCTATTCAGAAATATGAAAAGCACGAAAGAACAATGATGATAGGTGACGGACTAAATGACGCAGGTGCTCTGAAGACCAGTTATGTGGGTGTTTCTGTTGCTGAGAACATGTCGAGGTTCACTCCTGCCAGTGAAATCATTTTGTACGGAGATCAACTGACCAACCTACCAAAGTTTATATCACTTGCTAATAAGTCCAGGGAAGTAATCTTGATAGGTTTTATTGTTTCATTTATCTATAACATATTAGGATTGTCTCTCGCAGTAGCAGGACTTATTACACCTGTAATTGCAGCTATTCTTATGCCTTTGAGCAGCATTTCCGTGGTTTTGCTGTCTACCCTCGGCGTAAAATTTATAAGTAGGACGCTTAGTTTGAAATAATGAAAATCCTGGTCATCCTAATTGTCGTGAGTCTTTTCATCGCCTTATTATTCTTAGGGCTTTTTATCTGGTCTGTCAAATCTGATCAGTACTCAGATACCGAATCGCCATCAATCAGAATACTATATGACGATAAGCCGAAGACCAAGAGTGAGAAATCAAAAAAAGAAAAATGATAGAAATCATGTTTTCAAGTGATTAGTGGCCTTAGTAAAAGAGATGCAATTGGTTTGATTTGCCATCAAACACAACACTTATGTCAACCTCACTTGTTAGAAAATACAATGTTCCAGGCCCAAGATATACCAGTTACCCAACCGTTCCGTTTTGGAAAAATGAAACTGAGCTGGTATCCTGGAAGGAACGGATAAAACACACCTTCAATATAACAAACAAAGCCAAGGGCATTAGCCTTTACATCCATTTACCATACTGTGAAAGTCTGTGTACCTACTGTGGTTGTACTACCAGAATCACAATCAATCACGCTGTCGAAAAACCGTATATTGACTCGGTGCTCAAAGAGTGGAAATTGTATCTCTCCTTATTCGAAGACGTACCGGAGATAACGGAAATACACCTGGGCGGTGGTACACCTACTTTTTTCAGTCCCGAAAACTTAAGACGGCTCATAGAGGGGATCAGGCAGACCTCGGTAGTGAGAACTGATGCTGAATTTGGCTTTGAAGCGCATCCTAACAATACAACAGAAGCACACCTTAGGACCCTATATGAATTAGGGTTTCGTAGAGTCAGTTTTGGCATTCAGGACTTTGATCCTGTTGTTCAAAAAATCATCAATCGAGTTCAAACTTACTCGCAGGTAAAATTAGTGGTCGAACAGGCTCGAGACATTGGATATGACTCGATCAATTTTGATCTGATCTACGGACTTCCTTTACAAACTGATAAGAGTATAGCCGACACCTTCAATAAAGTACAAAAACTCAGGCCCGACAGAATTGCATTTTATAGCTATGCTCACGTACCTTGGGTAAAACCAGGCCAACGGATGTTTACAGAAAGTGACCTCCCTAGCAATGAAGAAAAGCGAAACCTATATGAGTTAGGCAAACAATTGCTTACCGATTTTGGCTATTGCGAAATAGGCATGGATCACTTTTCACTTCAGCAAGATGCACTCTATCAATCCGTGCTGGAAGGAAAAATGCATAGGAACTTTATGGGTTATACAACTAACCACAGTCAGCTTTCTGTTGGATTAGGAGTTTCGGCCATTGGAGATGCCTGGAATGCCTATGGTCAAAACCTGAAAAAAGTAGAAGATTACAAAAAAGCATTAGAGCAAGGTCAGTTCCCAATTTTCAAAACGCATATTCTAACACCAAAAGAATCCTTTGTAAGAAGACACATTACAGATCTCATGTGCCAATTTCAAACCACCTGGGACATCAATGATCCTAATTCTAAAATTATGGATGAGGGAGTCCAGCGTCTGGATGAGATGATTAAGGATGGTTTAGTGATTCATTCAACAGGGCAATTATTGGTCACAGAGAAAGGGCGAGCATTTGTCCGCAACGTTTGCATGGCTATTGATATACATCTATGGGAAGAAGTAAATAGTGAGCAAAAATTCAGCCTTACTGTTTAGTAAAATGATCATTATCATTATTTCGTTTGAGATTCCTCACTCGGAAGCTCAAGGGGCTATTCTACTTTAGTACTATCAGATAAACAAAGAATCAATAGAACCATGCAAACGATAGCAGTACCATTCGATTTCAGTGAATATGCGGAAGCCGCCCTAAACTTCGCTGTTCAAATTGGAGAAAAGACAGCAGCAAAAATCAAGCTCATACATGTGATTGAATATCCACTGGCTGCAACATTTAATGTGACTGGTGAAATCTCAGAATACGACCCCATGGATAAGATTTTCACCTTAGAACTTATCAGCAAGGCCAAAGAAAAATTGAACGCAGCCACCTCACAATTCAGCAATAAGGCAAGAATTGATCAGGTCGTACTCATGGGAAATCCTTACGATGGAATTACCAGTCAGATTGAGGAAATAGAGGCCGATTTGATCATCATGGGCACCAAAGGAGCCACCGGACTGAAAGAATTATTTGTAGGATCCAACACTGAAAAAATAGTAAGGAACGCGCAATGCCCGGTAGTTGCCATTCATAGCCCATGCAATATTGATGATATAAACGATATTGTTTTTGCTTCAGATCTCGATGACACCCACGGCAAAGTTCTAGATGATTTTAAGGAGTATCAGACCTTATTCAATGCCAGACTTCATCTGGTTTGGGTGGAAACCCCATACAATGCTATCAATGAAGATCTCGGCAAAGAGCAGTTGGAAAAGATTGCTCAGAAGCACAATCTTGATAACTATGAAGTTCACATTGCAAAAGCTTTTAAACCCGAAGAGGGTATACTTTCTTTCAGCTGGCATATCAATGCCGACATGATTGCGATGAGCACACATAGCCACAAAGGACTACTTCATCTGTTTGTGGGAAGTGTTGCTGAAGACGTAGTAAATCACTCTAGCATCCCAGTCTGGACTTGCAGCATAAAATAGCAAATCATGAATTTCAAAAACATATTAGTCCCTATGGACTTCTCCAAATGTGCAAAAAGCGCATTCAAAATGGCGTTAACATTAGCCAAAAGAACCGGTGCCTCTATTGACCTTGTGAGTGTTACTCACATTCCTCACCTCCATGCGGAAATGGTTGGTGCGGCCTCAATTGTTAACCCCATACTTAATGATTATCACAACTTAATTGACGAGCAATTTGATGAATTGATCAAAACAACAGAATCAGAAGGAGTCAAAATATCTATCAGCAAGTACAACGCTCCACTGCACGATGCCATCTATAGTTGTACACTTCAGAACGAATCAGACCTAATTGTGACGGGTACTAAATCACAACATGATTGGTTGGTAAATCTACTTGGAAGTAATAGTACTGATATGATCGAGCGTTCAAAAATTCCTGTCATGGTCATTCCTGAAGGTCTCGAAAACAACAACTACAAGAAAATCGGAGTAGCTATTGACTACGCAGATTTCGACGATCCTTCCATGCTTGAACCACTGCGTGCTTTTGCGGAATTGTTTGAGTCTGCCCTTTGCTTCCTGAATGTAACCACCAAACATCATAAGCTTTTTGTCTATGATGATATAAAAGTGGGCATTTCTGCCTATTTTAATGATCTGAAGCAGTCTTTTCATACCTATACCGATAGCAGACCGCTTCCGGAAATTCTGTTAGAAGCCATTAAAGATTTGGATTTGGATATGCTATTTATGTTGCCAAAAAATCACACGACACTTCAAAGGCTCATCAAACCAAGTCAGACTAAATCTATGGCATTACAAATGGATAAACCATTAATGACTATTCACGAAAAAAAGACCTAAACTATGACATCCACATTAATAGCTCTGGTGGCCGCAGCGTTTGCCATTTGGGCACTTGTATCGATTGCCCAAAGTAAAATGAATACAAATCAAAAAGTGATTTGGTTTGCAATTGTCATCCTACTGCCACTTTTGGGACCGATTGTCTACTGGTTCAAATTCAAAAAGTAGAGCTTTATTCTTAATAAACAGTCAAAATTCATGATTTCAATACTCGAAGTGGATTATTAAATAACCTCATCTAAAACATGATATTAATCATATTTATGAATGATTTCGAAAAGTAATTTCATGCTCAATTCTATCCTAAATTAGTGCCCAAATTATAAAATCAAACGCCTCATATGGAACTCGAAAAATTTAGCTACGACAATAAAATTGTCAAGTACTTTACAATTGCCTCGATTGTCTTCGGAGTAGTTGCGATGCTGGCAGGTCTGACCGCAGCCATACAGTTGTTTTATCCGGCTTTCAACTTTGATCTACAGTACACCACATTTGGTCGTGTGAGACCTTTGCATACCAATGCGGTCATCTTCGCCTTTGTGGGCAATGCCATGTTCGCCGGGGTGTATTACTCCTTGCAGCGCTTGCTAAAAACAAGGATGTTCAACGATACTTTATCCTGGATTCATTTCTGGGGTTGGCAGTTGATCATTCTTGCAGCTGCTATCACATTGCCCCTGGGTTATACAACCAGTAAAGAATATGCAGAACTCGAATGGCCAATAGATATAGCCATCACCTTGATCTGGGTTGTATTTGGCATCAACATGATTGGTACTATAATAAAGCGTCGTGAGCGACACATGTATGTGGCCATTTGGTTTTATATAGCCACTTTCGTTACTGTCGCGGTGCTTCATATTGTGAATTCAGTGGAGATTCCGGTGACATTCTGGAAAAGTTATTCATGGTACGCCGGAGTCCAAGATGCGTTGGTGCAATGGTGGTATGGACATAATGCGGTCGCCTTCTTTCTGACCACACCATTCCTTGGTATCATGTATTACTATTTACCTAAAGCGGCAAACAGGCCGGTATATTCTTATAGACTTTCAATCATTCACTTTTGGTCACTGATCTTCATTTATATCTGGGCAGGCCCTCACCATTTACTATATACTTCTTTACCTGATTGGGCCCAATCTCTTGGTGTGGTATTCTCTATTATGCTCATCGCACCATCCTGGGGTGGTATGCTAAACGGGCTGATGACCTTGAGGGGAGCCTGGGATCGCGTTCGCGAAGACCCCGTTTTGAAATTTATGGTGGTAGCAGTGACAGCCTATGGTATGGCTACTTTCGAAGGACCAATGCTTTCACTAAAAAATGTAAGTGCCATAGCTCACTATACCGACTGGATCGTAGCACACGTGCACGTAGGAGGATTGGGTTGGAACGGATTCTTGATTTTTGGTATGTTCTATTGGCTTGTACCCAAAATGTGGAATACCCAATTGTTTTCAAGGAATTTAGCAAATGTTCACTTCTGGCTAGGGACTTTAGGAATCATCTTTTACGCCCTGCCCTTATACATAGCCGGTATCACACAAGCTTCTATGTGGAAACAATTTGATGCCGAAGGTTTCCTTGTTTATAAAAACTTCCTGGAAACGGTTGTTCAGATTCTTCCGATGTACATGTTGAGAGCAGTAGGTGGAAGTTTATACCTCACCGGCGTAATCATTATGATTTATAATCTGATCAAGACCGCTGGTGTAGGTGCATTCATTCCCAATGAAGAAGCTGAGGCACCTGCACTAGAAAAGAAGGTAACTACCGGCGGACACTGGCATAGCGTATTAGAAAGAAAACCAATCCTATTTACCGTACTATCTCTGGTGGCTATATTGATTGGAGGTATCATCGAAATGGTCCCAACTTTTCTGATAAAATCCAATGTACCAACAATAGCATCGGTCAAGCCTTATACTCCACTTGAACTACATGGTCGTGATATTTATATCCGAGAAGGTTGCAATAATTGTCACTCGCAAATGATTCGACCCTTCAGGTCAGAAACGGAACGTTATGGAGAGTATTCCAAGGCTGGCGAATTTGTTTATGATCATCCATTCCTTTGGGGATCTAAACGAACCGGGCCTGATCTAGCGCGTGAAGGAGTAGGTAAACTTAAGAAATCTGACTCCTGGCATTTTTATCATATGCTTGACCCGGCTCAGGTGTCCGAGGGATCGATCATGCCTCCTTATCCATGGCTATTTGAGCAAAGTATAGATAAAGATCTTACGGCGGGTAAAATCAGCGCGCTTAGAACGGTAGGCGTGCCATATCCTGACGGCTATGAAGAAACTGCAAACAACGATCTTGAAATGCAGGCAAAAGGTATAACGGATAACCTGGCGGCGGAAGATGTGGAAATTTCAGGGGACACGGAAATTATAGCGCTAATTGCCTATCTCCAAAGACTAGGTAAGGATATAACAGTAAAAGACTAAAGGAAAAAATTATGTTTAAATACTATTTCGAACAGGTAAATGGTGTGGAAATATGGCCGATTATTTCCTTGTCCATCTTTTTCATCTTTTTTGTGGGTTTGCTTTGGTGGGTGTACAGAGGCGTAGACAAGTCCTACATAGATGAAATGAAAAACTTACCCATTACCAAAACACCTAAATCATAAAGACATGCATAATATAAAGAAATATATAAAGGGACTTGGGCTATGTTTAACACTATTGCTTACGGGTCATGTCTCGTCGGCCCAATCTGAAACGTTGAATCTATCCAACGAGGAGACATCAATGATTGTGATATCATTGGTTTTGGTTGTGATGGTTTTGGTATTGCTAGTCGCTTTTTATTTGCTCACTATACTGCGTGTGATGGTAAGAGAAGACGGTATTCGCAGAGCGAAAGAAAAGGGCATCGAATATGTTGAAGAACCAAGCATGTGGTCCAAGTTTTATGCCGGATTGACGGATGCAGTACCGATCGAGGAAGAAGCTACCGTCGAACTGGATCATAATTACGATGGTATCAGAGAACTGGACAATCACCTTCCTCCCTGGTGGACATACATGTTTTATGCCTCCATTGTATTTGCTGTCATCTATATGTTTATGTATCACGTGAGTGGAAGTCTTCCATTGCAAACCGAAGAGTATGAAATAGCAATGGCCGAAGCCCAAGCCAATAGAGCGGTTGCTGACGAAGGGAGCTCAATTGATGAGTCAAACATCGTTTTCTCAAATGACCCGGCCGTTTTGGCCAGCGGAAAAACGGTTTATGAACGAAATTGTGTGGCCTGCCATAAAGCTGGCGGTGAAGGTGGAATAGGGCCTAACCTCACAGACGAATACTGGTTGCACGGCGGCAGTATACAAGACATCTATAATACGATAAAAAATGGCGTTCCTGACAAGGGTATGATTGCCTGGGGAGATGTCCTGTCCCCAACTAAAATGAATGACGTATCTTCCTATATAGAAACGTTGAAAGGCACCAATCCTCCAAATGCTAAGGCACCACAAGGTGAGTTGTACAAAGAAAAAGCAATAGAGGAAGCGGTCGCGGAATAAAAAGATGGAAAACCATTACGAGTTTGAAGAGGAATATAGAGACACGATAGCTACAGTTGATGAGTCTGGCAAACGGATTTGGATATATCCCAAAAAACCCAAAGGCAGATTTCATAACTATCGAATTCTGGTCACCATCGTTCTTTTGGGATTGCTCTTTGCCGGACCTTTCATAGAAATCGATGGTCACCCTCTCCTACTTCTCAATATTTTCGAAAGGAAATTTGTAATCCTGGGTCAGGCATTCTGGCCACAGGATTTCTTTTTATTGGCTCTATTAGCAGTCACTTTCTTTGTTTTTATTATTCTGTTTACCGTTGCATTTGGTAGAGTTTGGTGTGGCTGGGCATGCCCACAGACCTTGTTCATGGAAATGGTTTTTCGAAAAATCGAATACTGGATAGAAGGTGACGCCAATCAGCAAAGAAAGCTTAACGCCTCCCCCTGGAATGCACTCAAGATTTGGAAGAAGTCTCTAAAACACTTTATTTATCTGGCCATCGCCATTCTGATATCTCATACAGTCATGGCCTATCTCATTGGCATAGATCAGGTTATTGAAGTTGTTTCTCAGCCACCTGCCGCACATATGAATGGCTTTATAGGATTGGTAGTTTTCACCGGCATTTTCTATTGGGTGTTTGCTTATTTTAGAGAACAAGCCTGCACAGCAGTTTGCCCCTATGGCAGACTACAAAGTGTACTGATCGTAAAAGAAACTATGGCGGTCATGTACGATTGGCTTCGGGGTGAACCGCGCTCAAAGCTCAAAAAGAATGAACAGTCAAGTGATACCGGAGACTGCATAGACTGCAAGCTTTGTGTACACGCTTGTCCTACCGGCATCGATATCCGAAATGGCACACAGCTGGAGTGCGTAAACTGTACGGCATGCATGGATGCCTGTGATGAGGTAATGACCAAGATCAATAAGCCAGAAGGATTGATTCGACTCTCGTCGCACACCGCTATCGAATCCGGCCAAAAAAAGCTCTTTACACCGAGAGTCGCTGGCTATTCCGTGATACTTCTAGCCCTGGTTGGTTTTCTCTCTTTCATGCTGATTTCCAGATCAGATGTGGAAATCACTGTGCTAAAGGTACCCGGTACGCTTTATCAGAAAACAGATGATGGACAAATCTCAAACCTTTACAATATCCAGTTTGTAAACAAAACCTTTGAGGAGTTAGAAATTGAATTGAAGGTATTGAATAATCCTAAGGCCATCATAAGCCGTGTAGGGACTCAAAGAATTATAATACCTGCCAATGATAAATATGAAGGTGTGTTTTTTATAAAAATGACTTCAACCGAAATCACAAAGACTAAAACAAACGTAGACATTGGTGTATTCACCGATGGCAAGTTAATTGACGAAATTGACACCAAATTTTTAGGGCCTGTAAAATTAAAAAAATGAATTGGGGTAAAAGTATTATACTGGCTTTCGTGCTGTTTGCGGCACTGATAATCACCATGGTGGTTATATCAATGAAACATGACGTCAACCTCGTAGCGCAGAATTACTATGAGGAAGAATTGGCCTACCAGGACCAAATCGATCGGATGCAAAACTTTAAAGACCTCAAGGACAAACCCATGATTGTAAAATCAGGTAACCTCATCGTTTTGTCATTTCCTGCTGAGTTAGCAGGTCAGATCGAAACGGGCGAAATCCACTTTTTCAGACCTTCAGATCATGCCATTGATAAAAAAATAGAACTCAAACTTGACGATGAATTCAAGCAGTCCTTTCCAATGTCAGTATTTGGCAAAGGTCTTTGGCGAACCAAACTAAGTTGGACTGCAGCAAACAAAGAATACTTCTCAGAACAAAGAATTGTATTGTAATGTACTGGACGGCTCTCTTTCTTGGGTTTGTAGGGAGCCTGCATTGTGTAGTCATGTGCGGGCCTATAGTCCTTGCCATGTCGGGTCAGCAGACACTTTCCAAATTCTTAGTTAGTCGAGTGCTCTACAATTTGGGTCGAATTTGTACTTACGCAGCAGTCGGTCTATTATTTGGGATTTTAGGTGAATTAATATTTCTGGGTAGCTACCAACAGGCATTCTCAATTGGTGTTGGGCTATTTATGATAGTACTGGCTTTTGCTCTCGGTAGTTCAGCCAAAGGAAAACTTTATAAGCCCATGTACCAACTGACTCAGAGTCTTAAAGCACGCCTGAGCAAATGGCTAAAAAACACCAGTTTGCAAGGCTCCTTTTTATTGGGATTGCTCAATGGTTTTTTGCCTTGTGGCCTAGTTTATGCCGCCGTTGCAGGGGCATTGGCTACAGCCAATCTTCAAAGTGGTGTCATATACATGATCGTTTTTGGACTTGGAACCTTTCCTGCCATGCTGTTTATGGCACTATCAGGGCGCTCGCTGAACGGCATCTCATTTATATCGCTTAACAAGCTGTCAACCATATTTGTTTTTACTCTAGGTTGTCTATTGATTATAAGAGGAATGGACTTGAACATTCCCTACTTAAGTCCAGCAATCTCCTTTCTTTACCCGACGGCCGATATTACAGTTTGCGAATAAAACAATAGTCATTCAGCCGTGTACTCCTCTCCTAGCACTAGGCCCCTGTTATCATCTAAAACACCAACGGCATTAGAGTAGTTAAAAGGTATCGTTGATTGACGATCATAGTTAGTCCTGTCCTTAAATAAGGCCACGTGAGTATGAGGGCCTGCCGAACATCCGCTATTACCACTCAACGCGATTTCCTGTCCTTGTTCTACCCTATCACCGACTTCCACCAGCACTCCATCTGTAGTAAAGTGTACATAGGACATGACGGTACCGTCATCGTGTAAAATAAAAACAAAGTTCTCTTTACCACCACTACAGTCTCCACCGATATCCGGATTATCCTCTTTTATGGCAATCACCTCTCCAGCCCTCGACGCGACCACCATTTCGCCAGTATCCATGTCGATGTCATAAGCGAACCAATTGTGATGGCCCCAGGCAGGATTTTCCGAACAATAGACTTGACTGAATTTATAAGTCTTCCCTGATTTGTATGGCAAGACATACGCTGAACTACCAGGATCTCCAAAGTCCTGATCACAAACAATTTCTCCTAGGTTAACCAAAAGGTTATATGATAAATCAACCATATTTTCGCCCTGTGTGACTTGAAGCTTAATTAAAAATGATTTATTCACATGATTCCAGCCAGCTGTACCAGACAAGGTTTGTTTTTCGGAATCGAATGTTAGCCAACTGGGAATTTGAATGGGCTGAATGATCAATTCACTATTTTGTTCGTCTGCCTCTGCTCTGAATTGATGAAAATATTCACGGTTATGATCGATAGATGATGGTGGTTCTCCCAGGAAAGAAATGACCGGGTTGTTCTCAGATTCGCCACAGCTCACTAATAGGATAACCATAAACATTAGAGATGTCTGATTTATTAAAAAGTTAAAGACGTGTGTATTCATACGCTGAGTAATACCTTCAGTTTAGATCTGTAATCTATCATTCGGAAATAAAACATTTCATCGAATTATTCTGACTTTTTTCTGAAACTTATACTTCATTGACATCGAATCAACTTCTTATCCAAATTCCTATAACATTACAGATATTGGAGTTCGAAAGAACATTCTGGCATAGGGTTTGATTTTCTCTCTGAAAAAATTTAATCAAGTCTTGAAATCCAGTTAAATTGAGCACTTGAAAATTCCATTTTCACTTTAAGCTAACCATGAAGATTTTTTTAAAAGTTCTAAAATTAACCACGCTGGTAATCGCAGGTACTTTATTGATATTGATAGTTGCTGGCTGGGCCATGCAAGATCGTATCGCCAAATATGCTTTGGAAGAGTTGAGCAAGACTTTTGACTCTCCTTTAGGGACCAAAAAAATAACATTTTCTTTGGTCAAAGATTTTCCAAAGGCAAGCATCAGATTTGAAGGGCTCTGGATTGGATCGTATCAATGGGGTGAGAATGGTGAAATTCAATCCATTGACACGTTGGCAAAAGTCAACAATCTATTTGCAAGTGTTGAGACCATGGACTTGTTAGACAACATCTTTACGATCAGAAAAGTAGAACTTCAAGATGGATACGTAAAATATGCCATAGACGAAAATGGAGTTTCTAATTATGATTTTTTGATTGGAAGCGATAGTACAGTCTCGGAAGATCCGGGCGAGCCTTTAGAGCTGACTGCAGAAGATATCATGCTCAGCGACCTAACTTTGATCTATAGTGATGCTCAACAAAAGACAAGAGCTAAATTGTTAATCTCACAAATAGAAGGCTCTACCGTTCTCAAAAACCCTAAAACTTTTGCCCATATAACCGGAGATTTGCAACTTTCTAACCTTTACGTAGCAGACACGCAGTTGGACCGTATGCAATCCACTGATTTGACGGTAGATATTACATTCAGAACAGACACACTCAATATTGCCTCCCTTAGCATGCAGACAGATGACTTGTCTCTTGCTTCCCAGGGGAAGTTGATCTTTGGTAATCAAATGTACGTTGATGTTCAAACCGATGTCAAGGCATCGAGTTTGGCGGCCTTATCCAAATACGCACCAGATGACTTACTCAGCTCATATGAAATCAGTCAGGTCTCAGGAGCTATCGAACTAAACGCAGCACTATCGGGTTTGATCGCTGAAGACCAACTACCCCATTATGACGTGGCTGTAAACTTATCTAATGGTAGTTTAAAGTGGCTGGATTATCCATTGGTATACAACATTGGAGTACGCGCCACCGCCACCAATGGCTCTGCAAATAGTAACAAAACCACTTCGGTCAAGATCTCGGGTATAGATGCTGATTTCAGTGGGAATCATATCAACATGAATGGCCATTTTAGCAATCTGGACGAATTGAAATATAATCTGTCCTCTGAAATCGACATTGATTTGGATGCTTCCAGAGCACTCATTCCAGACAGTCTGGCAAAAGAAGTAGGTGGTAAAGTCAACATCCAATTGGCCACAAATGGGATCGCACCAGATTCTATAAATAGTGAGTTCGTAGAAGCTGCACTAAAAAATACACAAGCACAAATCAGTATTGATCAATTGACTTTAGCCAAAGATGATGCCATCCATTTGGATGACCTTTCTGCTCAATTGAACTACATCGATCATAAAATCAGTCTTGAAAATCTAAATGTTTATTTACCTGAATATCAACTTACATTGATTGATAATAAACTTGAATTAGAACTCAATGGAGACCTTTTGGAACCTGAGTCTACTATGCTCAACATTCCATCTTTTCACATCCGTACCAAAGAAGGATCGATTAATGGGTCAGCTTCTATTGATGGCCTGAAGTACGTGGAGTTTTTAATCAAGAGTAATCTCGACCTTGATCTTACGGACCTCAAAAGGTTTGCGACAGACACACAGGTCACAGATATGAAAGGAAAAGTCGTTGCCTCTATTCAGTCGTCTGGCAAGCTCGATCTCGATGAAATAGATTCGCAGATCGAACCTATTCTTTATGATCAAACCAACTTCAACGTCACTCTGAAAAACGTATACCTGGACATGAAAGACACCTTGCTGAATGTTCAGAATTTAAATGGGCGCATACTGAAAAAGAACCATCAAATTGGGTTCAACGATTTTAGCGGAGTTTATCAGGGAATTGATTTTAATATTGAAACTACAATCATAGAAAATGTATTTAACACGGTGGTGCGAAACCAACCCGGTATCTTGAAAGTAGACGGTACTTACCGCTTAGGCGATTTGGACTACGCTGTCCTAGGAGCATTTGCAAGCAGCGATGATACAGGTAATAAAAACGAATCAACCAGTCCTCCTACTGCCTGGAACTATGATATCAAGGGAAGGCTCATTGCGAAAAGCTTCAAGTATGACAATGCCATGGTAAGGGACATAGAAACCTCTTTTGACATTCAAGACACCAATGACCAACTATCAGGTGACCTCACTGTAAGTAGTATTTCTTATGAAAATACGTTGGTAAATGGTCTTTCTTCTAATTACTTAATGAACACTTCAACCAATGAGGTCAAAGGAAAGCTCGCAATAAAAGATATCTATTATGAAGATGCAATTTTGAATAAGATTTCAGCGCTTTACAATGTGCGAGATTCTGTCTACACAATAGATCAATTGAAATTCAACGCATTTGGAGGTAAGATCAATACATCAGCAAAAGTAACACTTCATAAAAATGAAGAGATGGAGATTGAAATGAAGAATGACATAGACCATATCAACATGCGCAGATTGATGCAAGAAATGAAAGATTTCGGCCAGAGTGAACTAACCCATGAAAATTTCAGCGGTGAATTGACATCAGACAACCTGTTTTTGAGAATGACGATGATTGGAGATTCTCTAGTGTATAATGACTTACGTATGACCGGTGATCTGAAATTTGAAAATGGAGGTATTTTCCAATATCCACCAGTTCAAGATATGGCCCAATACCTCAAGAAAATTGATAACCTTGACACCATGAGCTTTAAAACCATCAACACCCATTTCTTCCTATTCAAAGACGCAGTTTATGTACCAAGAACCTACGTGATCACCAGTGCATTTGATGTCGAGGCCATAGGTATGCAAAGTTTTGGCGAAGATTATCAGTACCACATTGGAGTGAACCTATTCCAAATCCTGGGAAAGAAGAAAAAATCGAGTATGGATGAAAACGTCGAAGTTGAAAGAAAGAAAATGGTTCGCCTCAAAGCTACTGGTCACCAAGGGGAATATAAAAGTGGGTTCGATAAAGAAAAAGAGCGAGATGCCATGCTCACGAAAGTAAAAACCAGGGAGAAAATCCTAGAGTTCAGATTCCAACCTCAAAGATTCAATTTTGACACCGGCGCAGAGGAATTATAGCTTTTGTAATTATTTTTTTACCAGATTAGGCAATATAACAATCAATACCACATTAATTTTAATGAAAGATTAAATCAAAAAACATGAAATATAATATCGCATTATACGCCACACTTACTTTTGCTGCATTTTCCCTAGGTTCATGTAGCGATGACGACGAAGCCACCTGTGCAAACGACAAAGATATTTGCACGGTTGAAGTGACTGTTTGTTGTACTTCAGAAACAGAATGTACTTACTTGGTTGGCGACACAGAATATGCCACACTAGAAGAAGCTAATCAAAGTACGGAATGTACAGCCAGTAAAGCTCCAGGTGATCAAAAAGGCAGTGTAGTTGAAGGCTTAAAAGCGCTCACGGTTCAGGCCAAAGCAAATATTTAAAGTATTAAGAGTTGACTATTTAAAAAGGGACTTAAAAAATGAAGTAGATTTTCTATTTCTTTTAAGTTCCTTTTCTAGTTTATCACCCCTTGGATTGACTGCCACTACATTTCCCTCACCGTCAATCAAATAGCTCATAGGCAAGCTTGATATGCCAAAATCCTGGGCAACAGCATTCCCCCAACCTCTTAAATCACTCACGTGGTTTTCCCAGATCAAGCTGTCCTTAACTATCGCCTTTTTCCAAGCTTCCTGTTTTTTATCCAGAGAAACGCCAAATACCGTAAAACCATTTCCGTTTTCAAATTCTTCGTCTTTGTACTTGAGGTACATACGGACAATTTCAGGATTCTCTTTCCTACAGGGTTTGCACCATGAGGCCCAAAAATCAACAAATACCATCTTTCCTCTTAGCGATGACAACTTAAGAACCTCACCATTAAGGTCTTGCATCTCTATTTCTGGTAATGTATCCCCTACCTTAAAACCCTGCTCAGAAGAATTCAAAACCAGGGCAACAAAAAAAGTAAGTATGTATTTCATAGTTGTTCTTTAGCTAAAACTGGGCCAACTCTCTTAGAGACCCAAATGCAGCCATAAATATAATGTTTCCATTAGGAATACGGACTCAAAAATCGAAACAGATCAGATATCGTTTTGGTTAAAATCTGCTATTTCACTTCCAGCTTCTGATACACCTTGAAATGACTAATCTTCAGTTTATCTACTTCAGATTTGAAATTGCCCCACTCTTTTTCAAAGAATGTGTTGGTTTCACCCAGTACTTCTTCAAGTTGCGTCCTCAACTGTTCTGCAACTAGCTCCTGGCTAGTATTGTTTCTACTATAAAGCTGGGAGTAATAACCAGCTGCCGACAATCGGTTGGAAATGAGCTGCCCGTCGTCATTGAACCCCTGGAGGTCCTCCTTCTCATTAATCAATTCGAGCAATTCATTAATTTTCTTTTTCAATTCTTTTACACGTGCTGTTATGCTATCACTTTTTATGTCATGCCTTTTCATATTAGCTTGTATAAGGGTGATAGTTTTTCTCGCATCTTTCAATTGATCTACTGCCGTAGTGGCCAAAACTCGATATTCATTAACCCGATCCAAAGTTCCCGCATTCTTAGCCATCGTTTCTTCTGTAATATTGATTCTTGGATCCTTTTTAATATTTACCACGGTGCTTGCTGAATCACTTCCATATTTGAATTGAACTGTGTACGTGCCCGGAAGTACCCATCTTCCGGATACGTCTTGTATTTCCTTTTTCGGTTTTGCAGTTGAGGGAGACCGATACCCTCTCTTGCACATGTCCCAATTATATCGGTTCATGCCTTGCGTACCTACAGTAAAAGCCTTTCTAACCTCTTCATCCTGAGAATTAAGCACCTTAATCCAAACCGTATCAGACTTTATTGTAGTGTCTTGTTTGGATGTCTTTTTCAGGGAATAGGTGAGTAAAGCACCATTGGCTCTGTCGTCTCCTTTGTATATTGCATCGCCTTGAAATCGAGTTCCAGCTGCTTCCTTTCGGCTAAAAAGATAAGCATCTGCAACTTCATAGGCATGGATATTCTTTTGTAAAAGCGAGACACCTTCTCTGGCTAGGGCCCTCAACGGCCGAATGTCGTCCAACACCCAAATGGATCTACCAAAGGTACCAATCACCAAATCACCAAATTGCTCCTGTATCTTCAGGTCATAGGTCGACACGGTGGGATATCCCTCCTTCCATTTATTCCACGATTGGCCAGCATTAAAACTAACATATAGGCCAAATTCAGTTCCTACAAACATCAAGTTGGGCTCAACAGGATCCTGAGCAAAACTCAAAACATATCCGGAGACATCTTGTTCATTGATCAATCGCTCCCAGGTTTTTCCATAGTCCTTGGTTCGGTATAACCACGGTGTCCAGTCATCCCTGCGATAGTCATTTACTACCAATACTGCTTCGCCAGCATCATATTTCGAAGTTTTGATCTGTGGCATCCAGGCACCAGTTTTCAATCCCTTAATTCTAGTATTCAGTTTTGTCCAATTAGCACCTCCATCACGCGTCAGCTGCACGTTGCCATCGTCTGTAGTTACCCATATTACTTTTTCATCGAGAGGAGAAGGAGAAATGGCCAGGATTGTAGTGTAATTTTCCGCACCAGAGGCGTCCATTGTCAAGCCACCGCTTTTGTTGCTGTTTTGTTTGGTCGTGTCATTGGTCGTAAGATCAGGAGAAATAATCTCCCAATTCTGGCCCTTGTCTAAACTCTTGTGTACGAACTGGCTACCAAAATAGATAACATCAGGGTTAGTTGGACTTTGCGCTATAGCTGCATTCCAATTGAAACGCAGTCTTTTCCCATCAGGATGGACTGGTTTGATATATTGGGATTCACCGGTTTCCAAATCAATATACAAAACATTGCCGCCTTGCCACATGCCAAAGGCATATCTGGAATCAGAACGATCAGGTACTACATCAAATCCATCACCAAAAGCAATTTCATCCCAATAACTATTTCTGATTCCACCATTTCTTAATGAATTGGACGGGCCAATCCAAGAACCATTGTCCTGCATACCACCATAGATATTATAGGGTATTTGATTATCTGCTTCGATATGATAAAATTGGCCCACAGGCAGATTCTCAACGAATCTAAAGGTCTTCGCTCTATCTCGTGAAATTGCCAATCCACCGTCATTACCAATAATTACCAATGATGGGTCAGTAGGATGTATCCAAATGGCGTGGTAGTCGCCATGCACTCTAGTAGGACTCCAACCCAAAAGTGTTGAGAAGGTCTTACCGCCATCTTCGCTCAATCCCACCTCTGAATAAATGTTATAGAGCCTGTTTTCGTTCAGTGGATCTGCAGCTATCTCGGCATAGTAAAATGGTCGGCCACCAATATTTTTGTCCTGTACCTTATTCCATTTCTTACCTCCATCCGTAGATTTGTAAAGTGCATTCTTCTTAGATTCAATCAAGGCATAAACCACCTTTGAGTTACTTTTAGAAATAGCTAGCCCCATTCTGCCCAATTCTCCCTTTGGCAACCCGTCTTCTTCGGTTAGTTTCTTCCAAGTTTCTCCTCCATCGTAGGTTACATGCAATGCAGACCCTTCGCCTCCGGATTTGAAAAACCAGGGCCAGCGCCTGAATTCCCACATGGCCGCAAATAACTTATTTGAATTATTTGGGTCCATGATCAATTCACCTATTCCCGTTTTTGAATTTGTGTACAAAATCTTGGTCCAGGTTTTACCTCCGTCAGTAGATTTATAAACACCGCGATCTGCAGATTCGCCCCAGGCAGAGCCTTGAGCGCCAATATAAACCACATTTGAATTTCTAGGGTCAAGAATAACCCTATGGATATTTCTAGTACCTTCCAAACCCATAAACTGCCAGGTAGCACCCGCGTCCAGACTCTTGTAAACACCGGCGCCGCTTGTTGCGCTGTTTCGAGGATTGCCCTCGCCGGTTCCAACCCAGATGATATCAGGATTGGACTGATCAATGGCCAAAGCACCAATGGACGACACTTTTTCTTTTTCGAATATTGGTTTCCAAGACACCCCTCCTCCCTCAGACTTCCATAGTCCGCCTGAGGCAGTGCCTACATAGATTATGTCTGGATTGTCTTGAACAGCGTCAATTGCTGTAACACGACCACTCATACCGGCGGGTCCGATACTTCTCATTTTCATACCTTTCATGAGTGACATGTCAATGTTCTGTGCAGAACATAGGAAAGATAAAAGCAATAGGCCTAGGCCAGAGATGAATTTGCACATGGTGATGATAGTTTTTTAAACTAAAATAACCATTCCTTCACGAAGGAGCATTTGATTCTGATAAGCGGCTGGATATCAGGATAAACTGACACAAAAAAACCACGCGCTAACGTGGTTATATAGTTGAGGTTATGTACTCATATTTGTGGCACAGCCAGTTGAATCTATAACAATAATATAGATTTCAAAACAAAGTTGATAGGTCTAATCCCTTTTTTTTCTGAATGTAATTGGAATGTATTCATCGGTTGGGAGTCCGATATGTGCAAGATCCCATTTTTTATCATAGCTTGATACCAGGTTCTTTATACATTCTACTCTGTCTTCGGTAGGAAAAGGGCATTCTTCCCAATAGAAAATCTCAACTCTGTAATTGTACTGTTTTTTTATCCCGTTGATTTTTACCTCTACACTAATGTCCTGATCCTCTTCAAGTCTTGGGATTTCAATTCCGATTATACTCATAATTTCAAGTTTTATGTGATATAGTTAATATTTGTTAACAAAAAATATACCTAACAGTTTATACCACTGACTACCTGATAGTTACAAATTAATTACAATATTAGAAATGACCGATTTTGAGACAACTATTGTGCGATTATCAGTCATAATTAATAATTAAAAAAAATGCTTAAACATATTTATGACCAACACGTACACATGACTCAAGAAAATATTAATTTGGCGAGTTGAAAGAAAGGTTATCTAAAATGAATATGAGCAATTGGTGGAAACTCATCGTTATTCTGACTCCTCTTGCATTGAGCGGATGTTATCGGCCTGAATATCCCTCAAAATTTATATCCTCAGATTTGAAAGAATTTGAGTCTTATCAAAAAAAATGTGCCTCAAGGCCCTCTCCTCCTGCTAGAACCATTATTTCTCTTGGGGACACAGACGTGTTTATTACATACAGTCAGCCTGCAGTAAAGCAGCGTACAATTTGGGGTGACCTGGTTCCCTACGATAAGATTTGGAGAACAGGAGCCAATGAGGCTACTGTCCTTTCTGCAACAGGCGATATTTTGGTGAATGGAGATACTCTACTTGCCGGCAATTATGCGCTGTATACTATTCCTACCAAGGACAAATGGACAGTTGTATTAAATACCAAATACGAAGTTTGGGGTGCATATGACTACGACAAGTCTTTGGATGTTCTACGCTTTGAGGTGGAGCCAATTACGGACAATGAATCTATTGAAAGGATGACTTTTGACATTGACGAATCAGGTACTGTTGAATTTGCGTGGGACAAGCTCAAATTTGATTTCCTGGTCATGCCGCTTTAATTGGTTTAGACTCCAATGGCCTCACTCACAAGCATGGAACCATCTTCGCTCACAGCCTCCATCCTTACGGTTTTTGTTTGATTTACCAATTCTTCACTGTATGGAAATTTTACTCTCAAGTAATTCTCGGTAAAACCATACATAAACCCATCTTTCACATCATTTTCTAATAACACCGTACATTCATGGTCTTTTTGAGATTCATAAAATGAACGCTTCTTCTTCTCAGAAAGGATACGCAACATATTAGATCGCTCATTTCTTTCCTTTTTTGACACTACGCCTTCCATCTCAACAGCTTGTGTATTAGCCCGTTCTGAGTAGGTGAAAACATGGAGGTAGGATACATCAAGCTCATTGATAAAGTTGTAGGTATCTAGAAAGTCATCGTGCGTCTCTCCTGGAAATCCTGTAATTACATCAACTCCGATGCATGCATTCGGCATGGTCTCTTTAATTTTAGCCACACGTTCTACATATAGTTCTCTTAGATAGCGTCGATTCATCAATTTCAAAATCTTATTGCTACCCGACTGTAGAGGTATATGAAAATGAGGAACAAACTTTTTACTTTGGGCAACAAACTCAATAATTTGATTGTTAAGCAAATTGGGCTCAATTGATGAAATACGGTATCGATCAATACCTTCCACCTGATCCAATTCTTTGACGAGCTCGAGGAACCGCTCCTTCCTTCTGCCCTGTTGCACCCCAAAATCGCCTATATTCACACCCGTCAGCACCACTTCCTTCACTTCTGTCTGTCCAATTTCACGGGCAGATTTTAGAATGTTTGCTATACTATCACTTCTGCTTTTTCCTCTTGCTAGAGGAATTGTGCAAAAGGCACATCCGTAGTTACAACCATCCTGAACTTTCAGAAATGTTCTTGTACGATCGGCAATTGAATACGCGTTATTGAATTCAGTAGCATTGGAAATTTCAGAAGCGCAAATAATGGTCTCCTTTTGTCTTTCAAAATCCTTAAGATGTTTAAGCAACTTAAATTTCTCTGCAGCACCCAATACCGCATCAACTCCAGGGATTTCAGAAATTTCTTTAGGTTTCAGTTGGGCAAAACAGCCAATAATGACCACGAATGAATCGGGAGATACTTTTTTTGCGCTCTTTACTATTTGACGGCATTTTTTATCAGCATTTTCAGTGACTGAACAGGTGTTGATTACAAAAATATCAGGTTGATCCTCAAAAGCGACTTTCTGGTATCCTTCCTCTTCAAATAGTCTTGAAATGGTAGAAGTCTCAGAAAAGTTGAGCTTACAACCCAATGTGTAAAATGCGACTTTTTTCATGTGTAGAAAATAAAACGCAAAACTACTAAAAAAAGAAAGCCCCACCAGGGGCTTTCCCAAGGTAAACTGTCATCTACCTTTTTCTCAATGAAGCGTCTTTATAGATTAATAAGAAATTTAATAATCTGATCTTATAAAATTAGTTCAGCAATTTCAAACTGTCAAAGGAAGCTGCATATTTTATTGATTTCTTGCAACCATTGACTCAGCCACAAGTCTTTAACTTAGAAATTAAAAATTTAATCTGATGAAAAAAATCATAACCTGTGTTGGAGTGGTACTTGCCAGCATCGTTCTTGCACAAGCCCAAACAAGTGATACGAGAAATCTTAGTGAATTTGACGAGATCCGCGTTTCAGAATCGATCAATGTCCGATTGAAAAAAGGAAATACTAATAAAGCAGTTGTCGAAACCCGTGGTGTAGATGCGGATCGTGTAGAAACTGAAGTAGAGGGGTCCACTCTTTACATTAGAATGAAAAGGGGAAATTACTTTTCTAAAAATGTAGATATAGACCTTACCTATACAAAAGAACTAGAAGCCGTATCTGTAAGCTCATCGGCCTCCATATCTGGCAGTGATGTTATAGCAACGGAAGACTTTGAAATTAAGGCTAGCAGTTCCGGACGCGCTATGCTAACAATTAATGTAAGAAAGTTAGATGTCAGAATATCAAGTAGTGCTGATGTTGAGCTTTCAGGAAAAGCCAAATTTCAGGACTTGGAGATCAGTAGTTCTGGCGATTTATCTGCCTTTGACTTGGACAGTGAAGAAGTTGACGTTAGGGTAAGCAGTTCGGGCAAGGCTGAAGTGACCGTTCATGGAATCCTGGAAGGGCAGGCAAGCAGTAGTGGAAAAGTTTACTACAGGGGTGACCCAGACAAGGTATATGTAAATACCAGCAGCAGTGGAAAGGTAAGAAAAGATGGCTAAAACCAATATTTACACTACTCCTGAGTGAATCCGAAGGAGTAGTGTAAATATTTATTCAGCTGTAAAAACTTTTCTCCTTTTTCTTAATAAACAGCTGTCGGAAACTATTACCAGTAAAAGCCCCCAAAGCTCCTGAAAAACCACCAATAATTGCAGCTATGATAATCAACATGTTTCCATCATCAACCGGAAGCAAGTTCACTATCTTTAAAGACATTATCGACCCTGTCTCAACATCAACCTTCCATGACATTACCATCCAAACCAAGCCGACTCCCATAAAGCCGCTTAAAAAGGCATTGAAGTTGTTTCCGGGTAGAAAGAAAGCAATTGTTGCTGCACATAGTATTGCTGACCACCAAGGAGCAAATAGCGCAATTGCATATGAGAATACAGAAATAAGTATGAGTCTAAATAAAAATATCATCAGTTCTCTGGTTGAAGCGTTTGTGTAAAAATGAGTCTTTCATTTTCCTCGTTGGAGGATTGAAGAAACAAAAGTTGAGTGTAGTTACCTGTCGCCCAATCCTCGATCATATGGCCATAGGTCGGGTTGCCAGGATTACCAGTTTGGCTACCAGGATAAACGCCCCAAGCTTGAACACTATTATCCCCTAGCTCGACCACCATTCGCCAACTTGGGCCATGCCTACCACTTGCAGCATTTACAATACTGTTGTATCCACCGATTTTAACCTTATCAAAGGAGAACGGTTCCAGGCCTAGTAAGTGTTTAATTCTGGTGTTTTTGTACATATACCAGACATAATCCGTTTCATTTTCAATTTTCCATTTTTCAAGATGGTCAAATGCCTTTTTATAGGAAATATTAATTAGGTCTCTTATTGATTCTTGCTGGCTGGTTGACCTGATATCAAAAAATTTGTTGGTTGAATCATTAGTCATCAGGTATATAGTGTTAAAAACGTTTGGCTTGTTGAGCGCCAGGGACTGATTATCAAATTCATCCCAAATTAATTTATACAACTCATCCCACCAGACTTTATAGATTGTGGGAGCTATCCACTCGGGTTCTGCAAAATAATCCCATTGTTTCAGTAAATGGTATGCTTGCTGCATATCAGGGCTAAATTTTGCTGTATCCAGACTGTCTAACATCATAGGCAAACTTTCGGAAGCACGATAATTATAGTTGTCATTTTGCAGCCGTATCATTTCTTTGACGGTGGCCTGATTCAATAGTTTTAGTCGCTCGTTTATTCGTCGATTCCTATAAAATTCATATTTGTAATCATAGACATAATAGGGATAGGTAGAATCTACCGGATGTTGGTTGGCAGAACTTATAAATCCTCGCTCAGGGTTTTTTACAGTAGCGTTATGCTCGTGGGGAATGATCGACTGCCATTCTTGTCGGGAATCTCTTCCATCCAGTAAAAATTTTCCCTGCCCCTCCCATTTGACAGGAAATTTACCTTGCACCGTAATGGCAATGTCTCCGGCAGCGCTTGCAAAGGCAAAATTTTGAGGCGGGCCCGTGTAATATTTGAATGCATCAATAAAGTCATCATAATTCTGAGCTCTGTTTACCTCATAGAGTGTTTTCAACTCCCTCGATCCCTCATGAGCGGTCCATTTCATAGCCATATTGACTCTGTTGTTTTCACCAAAAAGGTTTCTATCATAGGCAACCGGCCCATAGTGGGTGTAGACAATAGTGTCATAATAATTATCTGCATCTCTTACTTCAAAAGTCTCAATGATTTTTTCCGTTTTGAGCCACTTGTCATCATATTGGTATTCTTCGCGCTTCTCATTTCTAAATTGAATGTTGTACCAATCTACGACATCACGCTTGGCATTTGTTAGACCCCAGGCAATTGAATCGTTGAAACCAATAATTACATTAGGAGCTCCAGGTAAAGAGGCCCCCATAGTATTTATGCCAGGTGCATTGAGTTGAATGACATACCAAATCGAAGGAAGATTCAGACTTAAGTCAGGTTCATTTGCCAAAAGCACTTTTCCGTTTGCCGTCCTTTTTCCTGATACAGCAAAGTTGTTAGAGCCATTTCTAGGGTCAGGCTTATCAATGGTCTCTTCGGTAAATATTTGTGGAAATTCTAAATCAGGTTTCTTAATAAACTCCGATTCAAAATTCCAGGTTGTCCCTTTAGGGATTACTGGATCTATGACAGCATAGGTTTCAGGGAATAGCTTGTTAAAATCTTCCAATCCAAAGATTTTGAGCGCGTTAGTATTTTCAAAATCATTTTCTCCGCGCGAGAGCATATCAGCCATGTTTTTCAGTAGCAACATTGCCTTCAAATTGCTCCATTGTTCAGGTGCATAATCAAGTAGCTTATATTCTATTGGATAATCTTTATAGTCCAACTGATCTATCCAATAATTTATTCCGTCTGTATAGGCCTGAATCATATTCAGAACTTCAGGGTCCTTCTCAGCCACTTCGAGAGATCTCTTAGCTCCATAGGTCAATCCCTTTCTTCGTTGTATCCGGTCAAATTTCAACTGGCTTTCCCCTACAATTTCGGCTGTTCGGCCAGCGGCGGCCAATACTTGAAATTCCATTTGCCATAACCGATGAAATGCAGTCACATAACCCTGAGCGAAATATAAATCGTAATCATTTTTAGCAAAAACATGCGGGATTAGCTTTTCATCAAATTTGATGATGACAGGAGCAGTCAATTGTTCAGATTCCAAAACTGAGGGAAGGCTCAGGTCTTCAATTTCACCATTTTGCCAAAAGCCAGTAAAAGGGCTTAGAAAACTACCAAGAGGTGGAATTTTCCCTTGTTTAAAATTGAAATAGAAGAAGAATGTGATCGTGAGTCCAAAAGCAAAAATGAATCTAATGAGTTTCATATGGTATTATAGCCAAATGCGGGTTGAAAAGGGCACTAAGATAACGCACATCCCATAAGCAAGCAACACAATTTAAAAATCGAATTACATGATCGAAGCACAAGTTTCCATGCATTTGAATCTGTGGGTCACGGTCAATTTTCAAAAAATATGAGTAAATCAAATAAATTTTGTCTAACTTTTTTTTATTATTCTTAAACATTGCTAGCTTTAAATATGAAAAGATCAACCGTCCTAGGAGCTGGAATAAGCGGCTTAGCTGCTGCAGCTACACTGGCCAAACATGGTACTGCGGTACAAGTACTAGATAGCCAGGATTCTGCTGGGGGTCGATGCAGGACATTGGAAGCCAATGGTTTCAAATTCGATATGGGACCCAGCTGGTATTGGATGCCTGATGTCATGGAAAAATTCTTTCGCAAGTTCGACCATTCCGTGAGTGACTTTTATAATCTCAAACAACTGGACCCCGGATTTAGGGTATTTTTTTCTACATCAGATTATTTTGACATCCCGGCCAAAGTAGAAGAACAGAAAGATCTTTTTGAATCAATTGAGCCTGGAGCTGGTAAAAAACTTGACAAAATACTGAGAGACTCTAAAATCAAATATGATGTTGGGGTCAATGATTTAGTTTATAAACGTTCTGATTCGATATTTGAATTCTTTTCGGTGCCATTACTAATAAAAATGCTTCGGTTGGGAGTTTGGGAATCGTTTCATTCTTATATAAGAAGCTATTTCAAAGACCCAAGATTATTGGCACTCATGGAGTTTCCGATTTTATTTCTCGGTGGTACAGCCAAATCCACTCCCTCCTTGTATAGCCTTATGAACCACAGTTGCTTCGCCCAAGGCACTTACTACCCTATGGGAGGATTCAACAAATTGGCAACCGCCATGTACGATTTGTGTGTTGACCTCGGTGTCCAATTTCGATTTGGCCATTCAGTTGACAATGTTGAACTAAACGAAGGACTGATCGATGCAGTAAAGGGATTTGAGACGGATGGATTGATTTCTTCAATCGATTATCATCATTTTGATAAAAATATTCTCAAAAACGGAAACGAGAACTACAGTGAAAAATACTGGGATGAAAGGGTACTCTCTCCTTCTGCTCTAATTTTCTATTTGGGCGTGAAAGGAAAGGTGAACAATCTAATCCACCACAATCTGTTTTTCGATGAGGCATTTGACCAGCATGCAGAACAAATATACAGCGAGCCAAAATGGCCGGATAAGCCTTTATTCTATGTCTGCTGTCCGTCTAAAACGGACGTTTCGGTCGCGCCAGAATCTGATGAAAATCTTTTTCTTCTTATGCCTTTAGCCCCTGGTCTTGACGACAATGAGGAATTGCGAGATCAGTATTATGTTAAGATCATGGAAAGGTTAGAATCAATTACCGGCGATCAAATTAAACACAGAGTTACGTACAAGAAATCTTACTGCATTAAAGATTTCAAAGAAGATTATAATTCTTACAAGGGCAATGCATACGGCCTTGCCAATACTCTCAAACAGACAGCATTTATGCGACCCAAAATGAGAAACAAGAAAATAAAAAATCTATTCTATTGCGGCCAATTAACTGTACCAGGTCCTGGAGTGCCTCCAGCCATAATATCCGGTCAGGTAGCTGCTGCTCAACTTATGTCATACTTTAATAACAAGTCTTATGAAACATATTTATGATGAAGTAGCAATAGCTTCCAGCAAGTTGATTACTAGAAAGTATAGTACGAGCTTTTCACTTGGGATCTACTTTCTAGACACTAAAATCCATAACGATATCTACTCTATATATGGTTTTGTGAGACTGGCAGACGAAATAGTCGATTCGTTTCATGGTTTTGATCAAGAAAGTATGCTCAGGGATATCAGAGACGAAACTATAGACGCTATAAAAAACAAAATCAGTATCAATCCTATATTAAATGCATTTCAGCAGACTGTAAATGCTTATCAGATTGAATGGGAATTGATTGACACTTTT
The DNA here is from genome assembly GCF_039944555.1 of Reichenbachiella sp. Classification (GTDB taxonomy): domain Bacteria; phylum Bacteroidota; class Bacteroidia; order Cytophagales; family Cyclobacteriaceae; genus Reichenbachiella. Next base: position 586,756 of record NZ_JBDUYN010000007.1, read on the forward strand.
CTGAAAAGCATGGAAATGGACTTGACTAAAGATGTCCATGACAACAATTCATTTGAATCTTACGTGCTCGGGTCAGCAGAAGTCGTAGGGCTGATGTGCCTTAGAGTATTCACGAATAATGATAGAGAGCTCTATGAAAATCTGAAAGAACCAGCGAAGAAGTTAGGCTCTGCGTTTCAGAAGGTTAACTTTTTAAGAGATCTAAAAGCTGATTATCAAGAGCTAGGAAGGAGCTATTTTCCTGAAATCAATCTCTCCGAATTTTCAATTGAAGATAAAGAACAAATTGAAAAAGGAATCAATGAAGATTTTGAAGCAGCCCTGGTAGGAATCAAAAACTTACCCAAATGTGCAAAGTTGGGCGTGTATCTTGCCTACATTTATTATAGGTCCTTGTTCAAGAAGATCGTACGACTGAGTCCAGGTAGGGTCATGCACGAGCGCATAAGAATTCCGAATTATTCTAAATTTGGGTTAATGTTTGATTCTATCATCCGATACAAGTTAAATCTTATATAGTGATCGCATACCTTCTCATATTATCAATGGGGTTTCCCCCTGCCAACGAAGTCGAAGCACTTAGAGAACAGTATCTATCGGCTGCACTTGACAAATCTCGAATTGAAGATCTGGCAGAATCTTGTGCAACACTTAAAAATCCAAATGCCGTAGTGTCACGAGGTTATTGTACTATGATTCATTTTCTAGAGGCCAAAAACGCATTTAATCCTTATCGGAAATTTGCAGAATTCAATACTGGAAAAAGGCTGCTTGACAGTTTAATTCAAATTCAGCCAAAAAATATTGAATTAAGATATCTTCGTCATACGATACAAGATAGGGTGCCTGGTTTCCTTGGTTATAATGAAAATATGAAGGAAGATGAAGAGTATATGCAAGTGAATCTACCTGCAATTAATGATTCTTCTACATATCATTTAATTTACAATTACTTAAATAATAGAAATAGATAATTAATGGAAGAGGTGGTTCTAGTAGACAAAGATGATAACGTAATAGGGACTTCAGAAAAAATGGCAGCCCATCAATCGGGGCAGCTTCATCGTGCGTTTTCGATCTTTATTTTCAATTCCAAAGGTGAAATGTTACTTCAACAGAGAGCCATGCATAAATACCATTCCGGAGGGCTTTGGACCAATGCTTGTTGCAGTCATCCTCGACCGGAAGAACCAACCATTGATGCAGCCAATCGTCGACTGACCGAAGAACTTGGTATGAAAACGGATTTGAGTTTCCTTTTTACCTTCACGTATGAAGCAGAATTTGAGAATGGTTTGATTGAGCATGAATTAGACCATGTGTTCGTTGGAAATAGTGATATAATGCCAGTTCTTAATACAGATGAAGCCATAAATTATAAGTACTTAACCGTAGAAAACTTAATTCAGGATGTGAAAGTAAAACCAGAGAATTACACCTTTTGGTTTAGAAAAATTTATGAAAAAGTAATAAACAACTACAATTTATGATCTGGGTCAAGAATATCATTGTCTTGCTTCTTACTGCCGCATTCATGGAGTTTGTTGCATGGTTTACTCATAAGTATGTCATGCATGGGTTCCTATGGTTTTTGCACAAGGACCACCATGTAAAAACTTCAAAAGGTTTTTTTGAAGACAATGATTTTTTCTTCCTGCTGTTTGCCATTCCAGGTATTCTCCTTATCTACCTGGGTAAAGACAATCCCATCGCTGATACCAGACTTTGGATTGGGGCTGGTATTACGCTATATGGTTTTTTGTACTTCTCCATTCATGACATATTTATTCATCAAAGAATGAAGTGGCTGACCCGGTCTAACCATCCATATCTAAAGGCCATCCGCAAAGCGCATAAAGTACATCATAAACATTTGGGTAAAGAAGATGGTGAATGTTTTGGCATGCTCGTAGTTCCTAAGAAATTTTTAAAGGAATACGAGGGTTAAAATGAAGTCCTACACCTATCTTTTTATCGATATCTCTACCATACTTGTACCACTTGTTTTCAGTTTGCATCCCAAATTAAGATTTGATAAACAGTGGCCTAACTTCATCCCCAGCCTACTTATCGTAGGGGCAGTATTCTTAATTTGGGACGAGTACTTCACCCGGATAGGAGTTTGGGGCTTTAATCCAGATTATCTCATTGGAGTATCTGTTTTCAATCTTCCTTTGGAGGAGGTATTATTCTTTGTATGCATACCTTATGCCTGTGTTTTTACCTACCATTGTTTTAATAAACTAGATCTCAATCCCATGCCCAAAAATTCTGGTAAGTGGGTTACGATAATACTCGTGCTTGGCTCAGCCGTGGTTTTAGTTTTTAATTTCGGTAAATTTTATACCACAAGTACATTCCTTTTGCTCGTCTTATCCCTTATTTATCTTCAGTGGGTACGAAAGGTTAATTTAACCTCATTCTATTTAAGTTATTTGGTATTGCTACTACCATTTGCTCTTACCAATGGGATTCTCACCGGCTCTTTTATTGAAAGCGAAGTGGTTTGGTACAACGACCTTGAAAATATAGGCCTCAGGATTGGTACCATCCCCGTCGAGGACATATTTTACGGTATGCTTTTGATACTTTGGAATATCAGGCTAATGGAATACTTCTATCAAAGAAATCAGTCAAGCAATTCTGTAGCCGGCTGACCCGTACATCCCGAGGGCAACTTTATATCAAGCAGGGTAGAAATGGTTGGTGCAATATCCGTAATCGGATGATAGTTCACTGTGCTTCCTTTTTTAATACCCAAGCCATAAAAGATCATGGGTACATGCGTATCGTAGGAATAGCCAGATCCATGTGTAGTCCCTCCGTTTTTCAAATGCCATTCTGTTAACCAGCCGGCTTGATGTGTATAAACAATATCGCCTGACATATGGGCATTCAATCCTGCTGCTATAAGTTTTACATCAAGATCATTTCCTCCATAATTTGAAATGTTATTTGCATCGAACACTGCATTGAATCCTGTAAGTTCATTCATTTTAGGAATCAAATATTCCTTAACTTCGGCAATATCTAATTGCTTTTCTTCCATCACCTTTTTATTGAGAAATATTTGATGATTGCTTACATTCTCAATCAGGTCAGATGTACCAAACTTATTTTCCATCTCCCAAAGTATAAGTTTTTTGTGGTCAGACGATTTCACATAATCGGTACTTTGACCCAGTTCATTAAGGTACGCAGGTATAGCTGCCACCGCATGATCCGCCGTCAAAAACATCGTCCAATTGTCCTTGCCTACATTTTTATCTAACGTGCTTATTAACCTCGCCAGCTCCAAATCCAGTCTGATGTAGGTATCCTGTATTTCCTTTGAATATGGCCCGAAGGCATGTCCGACATAGTCGGGAGATGAAAAGCTCACTGCAAGAAAATCTGTAATTTCATCTTGTCCCAATTCCTCACCTTCAAGGGCAGCAAGTGCCAAATCAACAGTAAGTGTATTACCATGCGGAGTGGTCTTAATCAACTTATTGAGATTAGCAGATTTATCTACCTTTTTAAAATCATAAGGAAAAACAGTCGGTAACCCTCCCAGTTCTTTGACCTCATAAGGTCGATCATCTCTCGCACTTTCAACGTAGCTCTCAATCGGGTGGAGTGTATTCCAGCCTTTCTTCATATAAGTTTTGGGCAATTGCTTTTTATTGAATTCAAGAAGCCATTTAGGGAGTTGGGCTCTATAAAAGGTACTTGTAATAAAGTCACCGGATTCTTCATTATACCAATATGTACCACTTGACTGATGTCCGCCGGGTAAGATGGCTCCACGATCCTTAATTGATACACTAATTACCTTTGACCTGTTCTGATAGAATAGTCGAAGTTCATCAGTAATAGTGCTTGCCATTAAATTTTTAGGTGATCGCTGACCAACTTCTCCGCTGCCCCCTACTCCACTGACCTCTCTATCTTCGACACAATATCTTTCCCTTTTTTCAAATTTGTCATACCAGTCATTCGCAATAATTCCATGGACCCTCGGTGTTGTACCTGTATATACTGAAGCGTGTCCAGGTCCCGTGTATGTTGGAATGTAGTTGAAGTGCGCATTCTTAAAGACAAATCCATCGCTCATTAGCCGTTTAAAACCACCGTCTACGTAGTGATTACTAAATCGATGAAGATACTCATATCTCATTTGATCCACCACTACGCCAACAACCAGTTTCGGTTTTTGCAAACTCTGCGCTGAAGACAAATATGTGATAAAAGTTAATAGTACTACAAGGTAAATTCTAATCATCGCTGCTATCTATTTAGGACTGTATTTTGCAGATTCGAAATTAATTCAAGATTGACAAATCGTATGACCTCATTATTAACAAATTAAAATTAATTTTGAAGCAAAGCTTAAATCATTGAATCTAAAATCACATCTCGTACCCGAGGATATATTTTCTTCTGTGGCCTCCTGTGCCAGTAAAATCAACCTTGATGCTTACGTGATCGGAGGATTCGTAAGGGACATCATTCTCAAAAGACCATCCAAAGATATAGATTTTGTTTGTGTTGGTAGTGGTATTCACCTCGCCAAAAAAGTTGCCCAGGATCTGAACAGTAAGAACATGTCGGTTTTTAAAAACTTTGGAACTGCTATGGTTCGGCATCAAGATCACGAACTTGAATTCGTAGGCGCGAGGAAAGAGTCCTACCGTCGAGATTCAAGAAAACCCATTGTCGAAGACGGAACGTTGGAAGACGATCAGAATCGAAGAGATTTCACCATCAATGCATTAGCAATAAAACTAGACAATAAAGCGTATGGTGAGCTGGTTGACCCCTTTAACGGGTTAGAGGATTTGAGAAAAAAAATCATTCGAACACCACTTGATCCAGCCATCACCTTCTCTGATGACCCTTTGCGTATGATGCGCGCGATTAGATTTGCCAGCCAGTTAAATTTTGATATTGAAGCCAACACATTCGATGCCATTGTCAACCAAGCCGACAGAATAAAAATAGTATCTAAGGAGCGTATTATTGATGAATTGAATAAGATAATTCTATCTCCGACACCAAGTTATGGTTTCAAACTTTTATTCCAAAGTAGGCTATTGCATCACATTTTTCCTGAAATGATTGCCCTGCATGGCGTAGAGACAAGAGAAGGCAAATCACATAAGGACAATTTTTATCATACGCTCCAGGTCCTCGATAATATCTCTGCAAACACTAACTACTTGTACCTAAGATGGGCGGCCATCTTGCACGATATTGCCAAACCTCCTACCAAGAGATTTCACAAAAAAGCAGGTTGGACCTTTCATGGACATGAAGACAAAGGTGCCCGAATGGTACCAGGTATTTTCAAGCGATTGAAATTACCAATGAACGATAAAATGAAATATGTCCAGAAATTGGTCAGGCTACATTTGCGTCCAATTGCACTTGTGAAAGATGAAATTACCGATTCCGCCATCAGGCGTTTACTTTTTGAAGCGGGGAATGACATAGAAGATTTGATGACACTATGCAATGCTGACATTACCACTAAAAACCCAATGAAGGTAAAACGGTACCTCACCAATTTCAAGCAAGTAAAAAAGAAATTAATTGAACTTGAGGAAAGAGACAAACTCCGTAATTTTCAACCGCCGATTACAGGCGAAGAAATAATGAAGAAGTATAAGTTACCTCCATCAAAAATAGTGGGCGATATAAAAAATGAAATTCGTGAGGCCATTCTGGAAGGTAAAATTGACAATGACCGAGTACAAGCAGAAGGTCTAATGCAAGAAATTGCGAAAGCAAAGGGATTGGATATTTAACTATAAGCCACTAGCTTGCACGCTTTCAAGAAACAACTATGAAGAAGACAATACTTACATTACTTATTTTCACAGCATTCGGTCTAAACAACCTGTTGATTGGACAAGACCAGGACTCATTATCGTTTATAGACGTCGATGTTCGAAAAAACATAGCTATTTATCAATTGGCCAATCAGTTCAATGATCCTGCAGTAGCCAGAATGGCCTTGTACAACATCCTGTTTTTCAGTAACAACCAATCGGCTGTTTTGGATTCATTAACCTTGTTCTATTACAATTTGAATCAAATGCCTTCTGTTGCATTGGTGGCTAAAGAGAATCTAAAAATCAATCCTGATAATCAGGTGGCTCTTGAATTAGGCGCTATTGCTTTAAGCAAGTTAGGTGCAAAAGACCAAGCCCTGGACAACTATGAGAAGTTGTTCTTAAAAAATAATGACAGCCGCACACTCTACCAGGTAGCTTTCATGCAATATGAATTGAAGAGATTCACTGAATCTTCCACCTCTGCTGAAATTCTTCTTAAAAGAACTGACATAGACGAATTGAAAATGGCATTTGTCAAATTGGATCAAACGCAGCAAGAAGTTCCTATGCGTGCTGCTCTTCTCAATCTGAAGGGTCTTTTGGCACAAGAGAAAGGTGAAGATCAACAAGCCAAAGAACTATTTCTTGAAGCCCTTAATGTGGCTCCTGGTTTCGAAGTAGCGCAGGCCAATCTCAGCAAAGTGGGTAAATAGCAGACTTATAGCTAAAAACATTTGGAACCAGGCCTTTACGGCCCTGGTTTTTTTGTTTGGAATTAGGTAAAAGTGATCAATACCGAACACAATATGTGCCATACTTGAACGAATTTGGTCATTTAAAAGACATCTATCAAGTTGTAAATACCTGATTCTTTGATTATTAGGATCTTGGCACTCTTATTGGCTCTCATAAAGCCAACTGAAACTATTAAGATCGAACATATGATCAAAAACTATCTCAAAACAGCCCTTCGTTATCTTGCTAGACAGAAGGGCTATACTGCGCTCAACATCATCGGGCTTACCATTGGCATTTCGTCTAGTCTAATAATTGTACTTTACTTGTATAATGAATTAAGCTTCGATAAACATCATGAGAAAGCTGATCGAATCTATCGAATCAGCTCTGATATCAGGGAGACCGATGACGCTTTTAAGTGGGCCGTCACACAAAATCCGCTAGGAGCCAAATTGGTTTCTGAATTTGCAGAAGTTGATCAGTATGTCAGGTTTGCCGACAATGGAAGAACGGAATTAGAGCTGGATGATATCAGCTATTTCGAAACTGACGTTTACAACGTAGATTCCACAGTCTTCGAGGTGTTTAGTTTTGATTTTGTACTGGGAGATCAAGAGACCGCTTTGGATGCACCAAAGTCTATCGTAATAAATAAGACCATCGCCGACAAGATTTTCAAAGACACCAACCCTATAGGTCAATCCTTAAGAGTAGATGGTGGAGATTTGTTCCAAGTCACAGGTGTTTACAAGGATATGCCCAAAAACTCACATCTGATTGCAGATGTGCTCATTTCGGTGGACAACCGACCAAATATGAGAAATGAGAATTGGGGTGGCTTTAATATTTTCACTTATGTACTTCTAAATCCTACTGCCGACCCTGCTTCATTCGAAGAGAAGTTAGATGAGGTCATTCAGGAGCATGTGGCGCCCATCTTTGCTCAATTCAACATTGACATCCAATATGAGTTGATCAACATCAAGGACATCCACCTCTTTTCCGATTTTCAGGGCGAACCACAACCTTTAGGGGATATTACATACATCTATATATTCTCAGCGGTATGTGTGTTTATGGTTTTCATCGCCTGTATCAACTATATGAATCTTGCCACAGCGAGGTCTGTAAAACGTGCTACAGAAGTGGGTATCAGAAAAGTAATGGGGGCTGGCAGAAATCTCTTGATAGGTCAGTTCTTAACAGAATCGGTGTTAATTACGCTCTGCTCATTTTTATTTAGCCTGGCTGTCGTTTTTCTGTTTGTACCGATCATTAACAACGCTTTGGATATTTCATTGCAGATGGACATGCTCATGCATCCGGTGCTCATCACAGTTATGGTAGTTATCTTGTTGATTGCAGGCATATTTGGAGGTAGTTATCCTGCCTTTTATCTGTCTGCATTTTTGCCTGTTGAGGTATTAAAAGGTGGGAATTCAAAGCGCTCGGGTAATGCTTTCTTACGCAAAACCTTGGTCGTTATCCAATTCTCCATCTCCATTTTTATGTTGATTGGTACTGCGGTCATTTATGATCAGATGAAATTTGTGAGTAGCAAAAATTTAGGTTTCGACAAAGAACAGGTAGTTACGTTTACCTTCACTAATAGAGAACAACGCACCAAGTGGGATGTATTGAGAAACAAGATATTACAAGACCCGAATGTCAAAAGCGCAGCCACTTCAGGCTCAAGACCGGGGCAGGGATTTGGAAAAAACCTAATGCGGACCGAACTGGAAAATGGTGGTTTTGATGAAAAGGGCATCAATAGTTATGGGGTAGACTATGACTACTTTCCTACACTAAGTATTGAGTTTGTTGAGGGGAGGAACTTTTCCAGAGAATTTCCATCAGATACTGCTTCAGCTGTTATTGTCAATCAAGCCATGGCAGCCAGATTCAATTGGTCAAATCCACTAGGAAAGCGTTTTCAGATCATGGGAGGACCAGACACTACTACGTTTTTCAAGGTCATTGGTGTAGTCAAAGACTTTCATCAGCAATCACTTTACAACCCTATTGACCCATTAGCTTTCTTTCCTAATTTGAATAACAACAATGCTTTGATCAAATTAGATGAAAACCCTAAAGAGGCAATTGCTACAATAAAGAAAAGCTGGCAAGAAGTATTTCCAAACCTGCCACTTGAATACACCTTCCTCGATGAGGACTTTCAAGAGCAGTATGAGACAGATCAACTTCGTGGAAATCTCTTCCTTGGTTTTTCTCTTATGACCATCATTATTTCCTGTATGGGCTTGCTCGGTTTGGCGTCTTTCACCGCCGAACAACGGACTAAGGAAATCAGTATTAGAAAGGTACTTGGCGCTAATGTATCGGGTCTGATCAGACTATTGATCAAAGACTTCCTAATATTGGTTTGTATTGGGGCAATCCCGGCGTTTGCCATTGCCTGGTATTTTGCGCAGAACTGGTTACAGAACTTTGAGTACAGCGTAGAAATTAACTATTTAATCTTTGTCGGGGTGCTGTTGGTCACTATGATGATCACGATTCTTTCAACCGGATTCTTTGCACTAAGAGCTGCCACCTCTAATCCGGCAGATAACTTGAAGTATGAATAAAATCTACTGCATTGTAGAATGACAACGTCTAATCGCGGAGTACCGCGATTAGACGTTGTCATTCTCTTTTAAAAGTACCATCCTAAATCAAACTTCAGAAAACTATCTTCTCTAAAGAGATATATAAACTCTTGATCGCTTACGTTTTGGAACAAACGCATTTCCAAATTGGCTTTAAAAGACTCCCCTAGTCTACGACTACCCTCAAGACTTATTAGCCTGGTGCTGTGCTCAACATCAAGAATAGTTCCGAACAAAAATTCAGTACTTTGCGTGTCATTGAATGCTAATCTACCCCCAACAAATACATCGCTTTGCAAACTATTCAAGGCTCGATTGCCTCGATCATCATAGAGGTACTCTCCCAGCACACCCAGATCAATTCCACTACCGCCAATGTTTCCAAATGTATATTCAATACCTACATCCATGGCCTTCATGTCCTGAATTTCACTTCTACGAATAATAGATTCAAATTTCCATAATATGGGGCCGGTGGTGGCTTGAACGTCTAAACCGGTTTGATTGATAATTGGGTATATCCCATTAAAACTACCATCATTGTTTATGACGATTATGGGTTCTCGTCCTGTACCATAAAAATGAGTCAACCCGATATCCACCGGTCCAAAATAATGTGACCATCGGAACGCCCCTTCAGGTCTGGCCTGCTCCATATCGCTTTCGAAAGTCAATAAATCACTGGATACGCGTTCTGGCGTTCGCAGTCTTCCGTCAACCCCGGGAAACTCTCGCTTTCTAAAAAAAGACAGCGCAAAAAAATCGAAAGTACCAATTTTGGAATTATACGAAAAGTGAGCCATCAGTTGGCCCAACTTCTGCTCTCCATCGAAGGTTTCAAGATTGTCGGTCTGATTGATAATATCCACCAGATGGGCACCTTCTGTCACGCCCCAATAGATCTTTTTCAGGCCAAAACTAAACTCCCAACTGTTATTGACTGTTTGCCAATAGAGCTCACGAATATCTAAGTGATTTCTTTCTGAATCCGTAAAGTCAACTCTTCCGAATCCCGTAAAATTCAGAATATGTTTACCGCCTTGCCATTCAACATAGTATTCCGGTTGAATGCTCAAAGCCGGGAAATGATCCTTCTGCCCAGTATATAAACCTTCATTGGTAAAGAACCTGTACTCAAATCCTACGTTACCAGAAAACTCTGTATAGAGATCATCAGACTGAGCATGAGACTGCCACAAGGGTAATAGAAATACAGCGAGCAAAAACACTCGCTGTATTGTAAAAAACCAACCTAAACTACTCTTATCTTTCATTGTCATCTACCAGCTCTGATCAGACTATTTTGTGAAAAATTATCCGCTGTCAGCCCTGTTTTAAAAGCATAATCCTCAAACTTCAATGTAGTTTTTTTACCTGTTTGATGATTAATCATTAGAAACTCCGACGCTCTCCAGTGCTTTCCTAAGTATTGCTTATACCCAGAATAGGTTAATGTTTTGAGTAGAACATTTTTTCTATCATAAAACTCAACCTTTTCTAATCTGTAGTTAGATTTATTATACCAAACCAACTGACGCGTATAGCCCGACTTAGGGTCTACTGGGTCTCTCTCGATCAAATAGGTATCCACGCCATTGAATTGATCATCTTTTATGAATTTGTAAGTATATTTTTCTACTTCCTGAGAAGACAAATCCTCGTAGGCAAATTCACTGCCCATAAAAGGTCCCGACTTATTGTCAGAAGAGATTCTCTTCACCCTTTTTATTGAAGGCAAGTAAAGCCATTGATCATCTGAACCCTCTTTATGTGTATAAGTAAGCGTGGCAGTACCTTTTACATCTCTTGGGCTATTGAAAACAATAAGTGACTTATCTCCATCCTCAGTTAGCTCCAGCGTATTCGTGCTCATATCTCGCATACTTTCCTGACCGTGTTTATTGGTTAGGACCATTTTCAAATTCACTTGAGAACTCTCGAAACCCAAATCGGATTCGTCCGCTGCTTTGGCTATTTCAAGACCTCTTGCCCCTGCATCTTGTGCGGCAGTTTTTATCGGTGCCCCGAAAACTAGCGGGAGAATCAGTGCGGCTATTAAACTTTTTAATCTATACATATTTCTAATTTTAAGTTGATTGAATAATTGATCTTTCTTATGCAGTAACCAGGCTTTCACCTTTCTCTGTAATTTGATTCTCACTCTCCTTTGTTGCCGACTTGTCTCCTACGTTTAGAAGTATGGCGGGCAGCATTAAGAAATCCAGGATCAAGGCTACGGAAATAATCAGCATAGTCACTTTGGCCATTCCTTCATTCATTCCAAAACTGGACTGAGCCATTACGAGAAATCCTGCAATCAAAACAACAGTAGTCACAACAAGTGCTTTACCTACCGTATCAAATGCATAACGTACCGCATTTTCAGATGACATACCGTGTTCTCTTTTCGCTCTTAAATATTTGGATAGAAAGTGTACAGTATCGTCTACAATGATTCCCAATGTCATACCGAACACCACAGAAATACCTGTATTGATTATTCCGGCCGTAATACCCCATAGACCGAATCCAACTGCAATCGGTACCAGGTTTGGAATTAGGCTAAGCAGACCATGACGGAAACTTCTTAAGGCAAACATCAGTATGAAAGAAATTAGGATCAAGGCTCCAATACTACCTGTCATCATACTATTAAGCTGTCTTCTTGTCAAATGTGAGAACATCAGCGAGGTACTACTTGCGACAGCATGCATTGCTTCTGGAGTGTTACTTTTCAACCAATCCTGAGACCTTTCAGTGAAGTCAATCAATTGATTGGATGATACGTTTTTCGTGGTGATTATAAATCTTGTCTCAGACTTGTCTACATTGACTTGATTATTCAAATCCAGTCCAAATGGCAACGACATTTCATATAAGAGCAAGAATTGAGCTGCTTGTTCTCTGTTGTCTGGCACACGATAGTATTCCAAACTATCACCATGCATACTTTTATTTATTCTTTTCGCTATCTCTGAAAAAGAGTTCACATGTACGACCTCATCCTGAGTATTCAACCAATCATCGAATTCCTCAAGCTTATCCAGATAGGCAGGGTTATTAATACCTCCCTCTTCTCCTGAACCAATAGAAAACTCTACTGTATATATACCGGTAAGATTTTCGCTAATGAAGTCTGTATCAGTTCTGAATGTGATGTCACTATCGAAGTATTTAATAAACTCCTCATTCAATTCGTTCTTTATCATTAAAGTCGAAATGAATAGCGAGGCAGCAACAGTACCCCACAGTACCTTTTTGTCATTGCTAACTACAAAGTCCGCTAGTTTTCTAAAGAATGGATTCTGAGCCTCATTACCTTCTGAGGTTTGCTTAAACTTGACTGGCAATATGGCCATCAAAGCCGGCAGTGTGGTAATTGAGAATAAAAACGCTGCCGTCATTCCAACCGCAGTCATATTTCCCAGATCATGGAATGGTGGTGAATCGCTGAAATTCATTGACAAGAATCCAATAACTGTAGTCAAGCTAGTAATGAACACAGGCATAAAATTGACTCTGACAGATTCAACGATAGCCTCTTTCTTGGAAAACCCCTTTTTCATCGACTGTACCATTGTGATCAGCAAATGAATACTATCTGCTACTGCCAGTGTCATGATCATAGTCATGGCGGCTGCTGATGGTGGAGTCAACTGAATGCCAATCCATCCTGCAAATCCCATGGCAGTCATAATAGACATGATAATAACAAAAAGAGTAGCCAAAGTGCCACTTCCTGTACGTGTGGTCAACACGATTGTGATCACAATAATCAAAAACATCAACGGTATCAAGGTGCCCATATCATTCATGGATGCCTCGAAAAATGCACCGCTCAAATTGACCATTCCAGACGAATAAGTCTTCAGGCCAGGGTTTTCTGCTTCGAAATTGGCAACCAATTCACGAGTAGAGGCTAATATTTCGGGACCTTCTTCTACGCGTTCTCCTGGAATTTTTACTGTTATGTTCACAGCGGTCAACGAACCCTTAGAATCCACCAAGCGATCTTTTAGCAAAGGTTGATTGATAGCAATTTCAAATGCTTCTTTCAGTTCCGCATCTGATCTTTCGTTCGCATTTCGAACCAGATCATCAACGTATAGGTCATCTGCTACCGCCTTGGTATGTTGAAAATTAGTAATAGCATCAACTCTCGTAGAATAAGGGGTTTGCCAGGCGTCTGCAGTAAGCTTCTCGATTGCTGTCAGGTTTTCCTGGGTAAATATTTTTCCATCCTTCGCGGCAACAACAATGAAAACATTGTCATCCTTCGTGTACTTATTTTGAAGAGCTTCATAGGCCAATAGCTGTGGGTTGTCTTCGCTGAAGAATACATGATAGTCTCCATTGAATCCCAGGAAGCGTCCTCCGCTTCCGAATCCCATTGCAATTCCCAACGTTGCAATAAGTACCAGCCATCTCCATTTAATCACCCATCCGGCAAAGGCTATAATCTTTTTCTGACTATTCGCCTGCATTTCCTTTAGTGCTTGTGTCATCGGTTCTTAGTTATATTTTGTTTACGACTTTAGATTATAACGATTATGGTTATAATTTCAGGACAGAAACGACAACAGAATATTTTGGTTTCAAAATATTACGAAATTCGTAGTATTTATTTTTGGAAGTATTATTTAGCGGTGGGCACGTAGTTCACCAGGTTGGCTGCCACTTTCTCCAAAAGAAAGATTAATTCGGCCTGCTCTTTCTCCGAAAGTCCGGCAAGCATGGCACTTCCCATGTGGTGTAAGGTGCTCTGAAGTAAATTGAAGGAATCTTGTCCGAACTTGCTTAAACCGATCTTGATTGTTCTTCTATCTTCTTTCGAATGATAGCGTTTGAGATAGCCCTTTTCAACCAGTTTATCGATAACTCCCGTAGTGGTGCTTACCGGAATTCCCAAAAAAGTAGCAATATCACGCATGATGACATCACTATTTTTTCCTACATAAATGAGTACAGTAAAATCACGCTTACTAATATCCTTAGACAATTCAATACAAGTATTGTCAGCCTCCTGCATTTTCATCATCAAGGCCTCCAGGCAATCTGTAAACTTTCCTATTTTATTATCAACTATTTCTTCATTCATGTCGATTACTCCTTCCCCAACTGTTTAGTCACTTTTCTCAATTTACAAATATAATAGAAATCTGGTTCCATATATTTTGGTCTTCCTATTAGGTATAAAAGCGCTATGGAGTCAAAAAAGTTTAATTATTTCAATATAAAAAAACATGGTATTCGATCAGTAATTGTACTTTTTCGATGAGTAAGAGAAATATTCAGACAATTATTGTCGCTTATTGTACTTTTCTAACTTTTTATTTTCTTTTTTGAATATGATTATTTACATTTGAATTATAATAATTCACAGTTACCCTATTATCTAAACCAATTACCCATGTTACAAGCACTATTTTCCCGAACCAAAGACACCGGCAAACATCTAAAACTAAAGTTTAGCAAAGAGGACAACTCCTGGGTGGTTCTTAAAGGTCATAGCATCATGTTTATCGGTGGTGAAGATCAGTGCAAAACTTACATTACCAACTTCTCTTAAAAAAGAAATAAAAAAAGGGATCTTTCGATCCCTTTTTTTATTTGATTTGTTCTTGCCGAATTGGCTAGAGTAAGTCGTCTTGCCAAAAAGCACCAACACCCCTTTTCCACCTAACCTTAACTTCGTATTATCTAAACCAAGATAATATCTATTCAGATTATCCTGTATTACGCATGGCACTGGCGATCGCGTTGATGCTCAACATCAATTCTCGTTGAAGTTTGTCTACATTCTTTCCCTCCGACTTTTTACTCCTCCAATGCTTCAGTAGATCGATTTGCTTTTCATGAAGGTGTGCCATCAATGGAGCTCTCAAATGATTTGAATAATAATGATTTTCTCTTCTCTTTTCTATGACCTCTCCCAGCAAGTCAAGCAGAAGTTTCCTGGTAAGTTGAAGTTCTGAAAGGAACAAGTTCAAAAATTCAGTTTTGACTTTGTCACTTTCTACCAACTGAGCATATGATGTAATAACAGATTCATCCGTGGCCGCCAGGCTGGTATCTACATTAGTCAATACGTATCTAATAAAAGGATCTGTTTGTGTAGCCTCTTTGAATCGTTCATAATCTTTAGGATTTTCGTTCTTGAGTTTGTTAAGAGCCGTGCCCACACCATACCAACTGGTCATGTGGAATCTAGATTGGCTCCACGAAAACACCCATGGAATGGCACGCAAATCTTCCAAGGAGTTAGCTCCCGTACGCTTGGCGGGCCTAGAACCTATCTTACTGGTTTCAATCGCATCTATAGGAGTAGCCTGTCTAAAGAACTGAATGAAACCATCCTGATGTGTAAGCGCCTCATAGTGCAGCTTGCTTTGAATCGCCAGATGGTCTAGCACATCTGCGAGTGGATGGTACTTACGCTCGTTTTGTTCATCCAATATGGTTTTGGATAACGAATTGGCAACAAGGAGTTCTAAATTGTATTCTGCATTAACCTTGTTTTCGTATTTCTGGGCAATGGTTTCTCCTTGCTCGGTCAGACGTACGTTGCCCTGAATAGACTCAAAGGGCAAAGCTTTAATGAAATAGTGAGTTGGACCGGATCCTCTGCTAATTGAACCGCCTTTACCATGAAAGAAGGTAATTTTCACGCCACATTCGTCACCAATTTCGCTCAGCTTAAATTGAGCTTTATAAAGATGCCACTGACTGGCAATAATTCCGCCATCCTTGTTACTGTCACTATATCCAACCATGACCTGCTGACGCAAGTTTCGATAGCTCCTTACTCTCCGGAAATGTTCAAGGCTACGTTGGGTAAAGTCATGTTTGAGAAACCCATCCAAAATCTCAGGGCCATTTTCAAGATCTTCAATAGTTTCCAGCAAAGGAACTACTGGAATTTCGCAAATGAGTCCTTCGGAAGTCTGAACAGTTAAGCCGGCTTCCCTCGCCAAAAGGTAAACTGAAAGCAAATCAGACAAGGATCGAGTCATGCTTACAATAAATGAACCTATGCCTTCTCCACCATATTTAGACACGTGAGACTCAACCACCCTAAAGCAAGACAAAACTGCTTTGGCATTTTCTCCCAACTCCGCATTTTGATGAGTAAATGGTCGATTAGATTTCAATTCTTTATTCAAGAAAGCCAATCGCTTTTCCTCACTCCATTCTGAGAAATTGTATTCTTCAAACTGAGCAGCTTCCAACAATTGTTCAATGGCTTTATCATGAAAGGCACTGTTTTGACGTATGTCTAATTTCGCTAAATGAAAACCAAAAGTCTGAACATTTCGAATGGCAATATTTACATCATCATAAGCAATAGATTGAGCTCCATAATCGAGCAAACTACTCTTCAGTAGGTCCAAATCTTCAATCATCTCATGGGCATAGACATAACTACCTTTATGTTCGGACAATTTTGTTGCATGCCCTCTTTGTGTATCCACAGGCAGTTTCGCCAGGATCAAATTAGTAAACTGTCGAAATACCTCTCCTTTGTTCCTTTCCAGTGCTTCTTGACCCAAATCGCCTAACTCCAAAAGCATCTCCTCAATACGAGCCTGCAAATCGGAACTACATTCGGTCAACTCACAGGCAAAGCTCAATTGTCTCACAAGTGCAATTAGCTTTCTCCGAATGACCACAAAGGCATTCAGTCGAAGCAATTCAAGTGTCTCAGCGGTAACTGTATCAGTCACTAGTGGGTGACCATCTCTATCCCCCCCAACCCAGTTGCCAAAACTGATCTTCGGAAAACTGTGATGATCAAGAAGTTTTTGTTTGGATAAACCACATGCCTTCCAGGCTTGAATTAATCTACGATCTAATACCGGTATCACCTCCGGGAAAACATTGACGAGATAATGAATAATATTTCTCAATTCCGAACTAATATCCGGTTTCTCCATGTATATCTCTCCCGTCTTCCACAACCGGTACAAAGTCAATTTGATATTGTGCTTGATATTCAGGAGCTCTTTGTCAGAGTACATCTTATTCTCCAAGCTAACAAGCAATAAGTACAAATCTCTATGATGATCAAGAACAGTGGCGCGTTTTGCTTCGGTTGGGTGGGCCGTCAAAACTGGCTCGATCTGCATTTGTGGCATTTTATCCAAAATGGTCGCCTCCGTTACGCCATTGCCTAACAAATCTTTGATATTGTTCGCGAAAAGGCCTCTTACTGATGAAAATTCCTGATCATTTTCAACCGCGCGGCGATGTTGGACGGCTCCATTTACCTCGGCCATATTCACCAGCTGAAAAACCAACGAATACATCTGAATGTGCTTGTCGGTTAGTTGGACTCCATTTTCGAACGGGTACTTGTTGATAAAGGGAATTTCATTGGCGATAGATTCTTCGCCATTTTCTATTAATACTTCCTTTAAACTCCTTAATAAAAACTCAAAATCCTCATAAGGCTTTCCCAGTCTCTGCTTTACTTCCTCTAATATTGAATTCATTCCCAATTAAATTATGAATATTCTAAAAATTGGGTGTCATTGTTGTTAAATGATAAGGCAATTTAGACAATTATTGCAAGGCATCATAAAAATATTTGATTTTGTTAAATTTTAAACATACCAAGATTGTATTGAGGAATATCAAGACACACATCGAATTTATGAGCCGAAATTTCGATTAGTAAAATAAATTGGTTAAGATTGGCTCGCGTTTTTAATTAACACTACACCACTACATTATTCATGGAGAAATATAGATGCATTGCAATTGATGATGATTTAGTTTATCTCGAGATTTTCAAAAAATTGGCAGAAAAGGTTGACTGCATTGATTTGGTTGGAACTTTCAGCAGTGCAATTGATGGGGCGGTAGGCGTATCCAAGTTAAAGCCTCAGGTGCTATTTTTAGACATAGAAATGCCCTATTTAGACGGGTATGAGACTATTTCAACGCTAGAAGAAAAGCCCAAAATCGTAATAGTATCCTCTCATCTTGAGTATGAAACGGATGAGCTAAAGATTGATGTCAAGAAGTACGTACGAAAACCCTTCGAAGGTCCCGAACAACTGGAACAAATAGTAAAAGAAGTGATGGAAGCTTCATAGTCTATCACTCAAGTTAATTTCATCTAATCCAAAAATCTTTCCTCATTGTTGCCTGAGCGTTTGATCCAACAAACACAGAGAATTCTCCTGGCTCCAGTACCAACTGATTGTTTCCATTGTAGAAACTTAGGTCATCAGTATGAATGATTATTTCAACAGTTTTCTTTTCCAGAGGCTTCAAGTTCACTCGTTTAAACCCTTTTAGCTCACGTACTGGGCGTGTGATGCTACCAACCTTATCCTGAACATAGATCTGCGCCGTCTCCACTCCTTCCAAATGACTTGTGTTGGTTATATCAAATCGAATTATCATCTCTGCTCCTTCAGATAAAGTATCAGAAGACAACGTCATATTATCATAAGAAAAACTGGCATATGACAGGCCATAACCAAAAGGATACTGAGGTGTAAATCCATCGTCGAGATAATGCGATTCGTTGCCTAACGAACTCTGCCAGGCTCCTCTTGGAATATCATCAATCCCTACGAAGGTCTTTGCAGACGCGGGTCTTCCTGTGTTTTTGTAATTATAATACATCGGAATTTGTCCTACAGATTTAGGCCAACTGATGGGCAATCTTCCTGAAGGATTTGCTTTGCCAGAAATGATATCTACAATAGCAGGGCCAGCCATGGTTCCGGCATGCCAGGCCATCACAATCGCATCGACATCATTAATAATATTTTCAAGAGTGATTGGCCTGCCTGCCTGAATCACCAAAACAATTGGTTTCTTCGTTTTTCTTTTCAGTTCTTTTATTAAGCGTTCTTGAGCTCCGGGTAAATTGATATGTGCTCTGCTGTGGGCCTCACCGGATAATATGGCTTCTTCCCCTCCAAAAAACAGGATAACATCACTCTTCCGAGCCGCATCAACAGCTGCTTGAAACTGCAATTCAGATCGATCGCGACTGTAGTCCAAAGCTGGTACAAAATTAAAACTTTCGGTCCCCAGGCTTTCCTTCAAGGCAGTTAGAGGAGTTACTGAGTCCTTTTGATTACCATCAAATACCCATGTCCCAAGCTGATCCAATGGAGCATCTGCCATTGGCCCAATTACCGCCAATTTCTTTTCGGATGCTAGTGGTAATATCTTATTGTCATTCTTGAGTAAAACAACGCTTTGAACAGCTGAGTTCTTGGCCTTTTCCAAATGTTCCTCAGACAGAACAACCTCAGGTTTGTCAATCCGGTATGGCTGATCGAAAAGTCCCATCCTGAATTTAACTCTGAGGATGGCTCGTACCATGCGATCAAGTTGAGCCAAATCTATCTCACCACTATCAATGAGCTCGCCCAAATAGTTATCATAGGCCTGACTGGTCATCTCCATGTCCACGCCTGCTGTTGCAGCTTTGAGTGCAGCTTCTTTTTCATCCTGGCAATATCCATGTGCAATCATTTCAGTAACTGAGTTCCAATCACTTACCACAAATCCATCGAATTTCCATTCTTGACGGAGTATTTGATCCAATAAAAATTGGTTTCCCGAAACTGGAACACCATTAAGTTCATTAAAACCGGACATGAAAGTTTGCACTCCTGCATCAATCGCTTTTTGAAACGGTGGTAAGTACACATTTCTCAGCAATGGCTCATGGATAATCGCTGTGTTGTAATCGCGTCCACCTTCAGCAGCCCCATAACCGACAAAATGTTTGGCACAAGCCATCATACTACTAGGATTCGCTAGGTCGTCACCTTGAAAGCCTTTTACATAAGCCTCTGAGAGTATGGAAGCCAAATATGGGTCTTCTCCTGGTGATTCGGCAATTCGGCCCCACCTGGGATCTCGCGCAATATCTAACATGGGAGCAAATGTCCATCTTACGCCAAAGGTACTGGCCTCAACAGCCGCGATCCGTGCTCCCTCCCTCACCAATTGAGGATTCCATGTGGCTGCCTGTCCCAATGGAATTGGAAATATGGTTTTGAATCCATGAATAACATCCCGGCCAAAAATTAATGGTATGCCATTTGGACTCTCTTCAACCGCAATTCGCTGAAGTTCGTCGACATATTTTTTGTTCATGACGTTGATCAAAGAACCGATGCGTCCCTCTCTCACAGCGGTTTTGAGTTCTTCAGACAGCGGCCCTTTCACTCTACTTGATGTTCCCCTCTGCGCTGTTTGGCCAATTTTTTCAGTCAGAGTCATTTTGGCTAGCAGGCTATCGACTTTATCTTCGATTGGATCACGGTCCGAGGCTAGCTGATTATCGCAGCTGATCAAGAATGTGGAGAAGGCTATAGCCAATATTGATATTTTTTTCATGGAATCTAATTTGCATCAAATTTCGAATAAAGTATGGCGAGCCTACCATGAGATATATAACATAAAAAGGGGGTAATTCTTTAGAATCACCCCCTTTCGTCTATTTTCTAATAATTCTTGGTACGCTACCTGCGTTTTACCCTGCCTCCCAGATTTGAATTGGCTATTACTTTATTCGGATCGCCTTTGTAGTATAGTGACCCTCCTGAACCTGCATCAACGATCAAGCGATCTTTAACTGAAACTTCTCCAGACCCCCCAGAACTTACGTCGGCCTTAATGTTTCCACAGGTCAAATCATAACCATCGAATCTGCCGGCAGAACTTGCATCTAAATCCATAGAAGCACAAGTGCCAGATACCTCCAGCGTGCCGGCACTGCTTATATCAACCTCAAGATCAGTAACATCCAGCTCTAGCCTGGCACTACCTGCACTGCTGATATCAATTTCAAAATCATCAGCCTTAATAACTGATTTGGAGAAAACAGATGCAGCTGAATTGACTGACAATTCACTTAACTCCATGTAGGTCAAACGAACCACCACTTCTCCACGATTATTGTTGTTGTTTCTACCGTCATTTCTTCTCTCAATTTTTAACTCTGATCCTCTAATCTCCGTGACCACATCATCCAAATCGATATCGTCTACCTCGACCACAGCTTCATTTTTACTTCCTTTGGTTATGATCAATTCTATGGCCTCACTGACTTGAATTGCCGTAAATTTCTCCAGGTTTCGAGTTTCTTTTTCTTGTGCTACTCCTTGAAAACCTAAAAGCAAGAAGGCGACAAGTGTTAGTATCTGTTTCATATGATTGTATTTTGAGTTTATAATTTAGTAGAAAGAGTCGTCTGGTATCAAAGGGTTGCATCCGGAGATAAATAAGTGCTTCGTTTAATAAATAATCGTTGGTAGCCTATCATTAAAGGCCTTATTTTTGTATTCATGTCAAAAATTCCATCTGAAACAATTACTGCTAAGAACCTCGAAATTGTCTTTCAGGATGAGAACTATGTTGCGATAAATAAACCTCATGGACTCCTAGTTCATCGTTCGCCAATAGCTGTAAATACAGATGAATATGCGTTGCAGCAATTGCGCAATCAACTCGATAGACACGTTTATCCTGCCCATAGATTAGATCGGAAAACCAGTGGCGTTTTGCTTTTTGCGCTGAATAAGCCTGCCTTGTCAGCCGTTCGTGAAGTATTCGAAAAGGGTTCGATAGAAAAGACTTACTGGAGCATAGTGAGAGGTTACACGGACGCGCACGGGCTCATTGATTATCCTCTGACCAATGACCGAGGTAAAACACAAGAAGCACAAACTTTCTATACACGACTGGATCAATCCGAAATTGCAGTTCCATTAGGAAAGCACGAGACCTCCCGCTATTCCTGGATAGAAGCCAAACCCATAACCGGACGGATGCATCAACTGCGGAAACACTTCGCGCATATCCTGCATCCTATTATCGGTGACCGTCCGCACGGTTGCAACAAGCAAAATAAACTATTTCTCGAGAGATGGAACATGGGAACCATGCTTCTTCATGCCGTACGGCTAAAGTTTGTTCATCCAGTTACTCATCAAAATATTGAAATCTCTGCTAAACCTCAGGACGAATTCGTCCGGATGGTTAAAACATTAGAATTTAATCAAAAACTACTTCCCTAATTTGCCAGCAACAAAACCTGTAGACCAGGCGGCCTGAAAATTGAACCCTCCGGTGACTCCGTCAATATCAAGTACCTCTCCGGCAAAATACATACCCGGAACTTTACGACTCTCCATTGTATTAAAGTCTACCTCTGAAAGTTCTACTCCTCCGCAGGTCACAAACTCCTCTTTGAAAGTTGTCTTTCCTAAAACCTTATATTCATCGTTGAGCAAAACGTTGATGAGTCGATTTTTATCCTTTTTCTTCACCTCCGTCCAAATGGTATCGTTTTTCAAATCTACTCTACTCAGCAAATATTCCCAGAGCCTATTGGGCAACTCAAATGGTTTGGCGTTGATGATCTTCTTTTTCGACTGCTGCTCAGAAGTCTTGGTTACTTCTGTCCTCAGCATTTCTTCATTCATCGTTCCGGCCCAATTAATCTGAACATTGAAATCGTATTTCATTTCGTGCAATTGGCGCGCACCCCAGGCAGAAAGTTTTAGTGCGGCAGGGCCACTTAATCCCCAGTGGGTTATCAATACTGGCCCTCCTTGGGCCAACTTGGTTCCTTGGATTTTTACTAGCGCATACGGAACCGCCAACCCCATCAGTGCCTTGAGCCTAGGTTCATCCTGTATATTGAAGGTAAAAAGTGATGGTACTGGCTCTACAATAGCGTGACCCAATTTCCTGAGCCAATCATAACTAGCACTTTTAGAGCTCCCTCCGGTGGCAACAATTACATGATTAAAAAACTGGGTTTGACCGGAGTCAAAAGTCAGACTGAAACCTTCGGGTTCAGAAATGAGTGCCATGATGGCTACCTTGGTAACTACGGAAGCACCCCGATTTTTAACTTCATTTCTCAAGCAATCAATAATGGTTTGGGAGTCATCTGTCTTGGGAAACATCCGCCCATCGCTCTCAGCTTTGATTAGAACGCCTTTCTTTTCAAACCATTCGATGGTATCCTTGCGATTAAAATGATTAAACGTCTTTTTGAGCTGTTTTTGTCCTCTTGGGTAATGTCGAAGAAATTCTGATTGAGGTTCACAAGCATTGGTCACATTGCAGCGACCTCCACCAGAAACTTTAACTTTCGTCAAGGTCTTAGCTGTTTTTTCAAATATGGATACTGCAGCATCAGGATGCTGTGTCTTACATGAAATAGCTGCAAAAAAACCTGCTGCTCCTCCTCCGATCACTGCTACTTTCATTTTAGAATCATCCTGTTTGATACAAGCCAATATTAAAACTATTTTTTCTTTTAGCTGACAAAAGGCATAACTTTGCGCCTTCAAAATTCTGCAGATATGATTTCAGTAAACAATATTTCGCTACAGTACGGAAAGAGGATTCTTTTCGACGAGGTCAACATCAAATTCACGCAAGGCAACTGCTATGGTGTGATTGGTGCCAATGGTGCCGGGAAGTCCACATTTTTGAAAATTCTCTCGGGAGAAATAGCTGCTAATTCTGGTCAGGTGGTTCTTGACCCGGGAAAAAGAATGGCTGTATTGAAACAGAATCACTTTGAATATGATGAAGAAACGGCCATACATACGGTTATGCGAGGACATCATGAATTGTGGGCCATCATGCAGGAAAAGGATGCACTATATGCTAAGGCCGACTTCTCCGAAGCAGATGGTATAAGAACTTCTGAACTTGAAGAGAGATTTGCTGAAATGGACGGTTGGAATGCTGAGCCAGACGCAGCAGCTCTTCTTAGTGGATTGGGCATTGTAGAATCTGATCATTACCGCTTGATGAAAGACCTAAACGGTAACCAAAAGGTGCGGGTACTTTTAGCTCAGGCATTATTTGGCAACCCGGATGTTTTGATTCTGGATGAGCCTACCAATGATTTGGATATTGCCACTATTTCTTGGTTGGAGGACTTTCTGTTGGAATTTAAAAATACCGTAATTGTCGTATCTC
The DNA here is from genome assembly GCF_039944555.1 of Reichenbachiella sp. Lineage (GTDB taxonomy): Bacteria > Bacteroidota > Bacteroidia > Cytophagales > Cyclobacteriaceae > Reichenbachiella. The sequence goes on from NZ_JBDUYN010000007.1 coordinate 610,904, forward strand.
ACGATAGGCACTTCCTGGATACAGTTTGTACTCATACGGCAGATATTGACTTCAGTGCGATCAATGTTTTCACCGGTAATTATAGTTTTTGGTATCAGTCAAGCCAATTGGCTTTAAACCAAAGGACATCTGCAAATAAAAAAGCTGAAGAAAAGAAAAAGGAACTTCAAGAGTTTATAGCGAGATTTAGCGCTAATGCTGCTAAGTCCAAACAAGCAACTTCAAGAAAAAAGTTACTGGAAAAGATTAACATCGAGGATATCAAACCTTCATCACGTAGGTACCCCGCTATTATTTTCAATCAAAACAGAAAGGCGGGAGATCAGATTCTGGAGGTAAAAGGCCTTTCAAAATCCGTAGATGGCAAACCTCTTTTCAGCAATCTGGACTTTTTCGTGAATAAAGGTGACAAAATTGCTTTCCTTAGCAAAGATAGTTTGGCTACCACAGCCCTATTCAAAATCATGAATGAAGAAATGACAGCAGATAGTGGTGAATACAAATTTGGCCAGACCATTACTAAAGCATATTTACCGAACGAAAACGAAGAGTACTTTAAAGAAAAACTCAACTTGATTGATTGGCTGAGACAATACTCTGATGGTGAGAAAGACGAAGTTTATATTCGTGGCTTTCTAGGCAAGATGCTTTTCTCAGGCGAAGAAACGTTCAAAATGTGCGATGTACTTTCAGGAGGAGAAAAGGTGCGATGCATGATTTCCAAAATGATGCTGGCAGGTGGTAATCTGCTAATATTGGATGAACCTACCAACCATTTGGATCTTGAATCTATCACAGCCTTCAACAATGCCTTGAAGGATTTCCCTGGTACTGTTATGTTTACCTCACATGATCATGAGTTTGTGCAGACTGTAGCCAACAGGGTCATCGAATTAAAGCCAGAGGGTTATGTGGACAGACTGTGCACATTCGATGAGTACATGAATGATATTGCAGTCTTGAATTAGATTTAATCATCGAATATCCGAACTCAAACAGGTAGAATTACCGTTTACCAGATTGTTACGATGAAATTCAGATACTCTGAGTTTCTTTGTATCATATGCGATTAAACGAATAAACTTGATAAAAAAACTACTTTTTTTAGCTCTTTTGGGATCGAGCGCTCAATCAGGTCTTGGCCAGGATCTGGTCTACAATATCGAAAAGATAAACACAACAATCAGAGTCGATGGCGTACTCGATGAACCCATTTGGCAGCAAGTTGACGTAGCCGGAGACTTCAACCAATACTTTCCGAATGACAGTTCTAAAGCGAATTCAAGAACTGAAATCAGGCTCATGTACGATGACCAGTTTTTGTACTTCTCGGCCAAGATGTACAATCAAGCTGAAGACAGAGATTACGTAGTTCCTTCTCTGAGACGTGATTTTAGAGGAAACCAAATTGATGGCATATCATTAATTTTTGATACTTTTCAAGATAAGACCAATGCTTTTCACTTTGGTGTAAATTCTTTTGGAGTCCAGAGAGAGGGACTCATTGCAGGTGGTTTCGGAGGCACTTCATGGTCCTGGGACAATAAATGGTATGCGGAAGCCAGACAATATCCAGGCTACTGGGTAGCGGAAGGCGCTATACCGTTCAAATCAATCCGCTTCAAGGAAGGTAAGGATCAGTGGAATGTAAACTTTTACAGACTAGACAGCGAAGCAGGTGAACGATCGACCTGGCAAAAAGTACCAAGAAACTATGATATAAAATCCCTGGCTTTTACCGGCATACTACAATGGGACCAACCGCTAAAGAAACCTGGGTCTAATATTTCTCTTATTCCATACACCGCCGCTGAAGTAACCAGAGATTATGAAGACGGTGAACAAAGCAAACCAGCTTCAAACATGAGCATTGGCGGAGATGCCAAAATCGCCATTGGGTCGGGATTGAATCTTGATTTGACAGTAAATCCGGATTTTTCGCAGGTGGAAGTAGATCGACAAGTAACCAACCTGGATAGGTTTGAACTATTCTTTCCTGAACGACGGCAATTTTTTCTTGAGAATGCAGACTTATTCGGCAATTTCGGCCACCCTTTTTATGCAAGAACCTTTTTTTCTCGCAGAATCGGAATTATCAATGACACGATCAATGATGTAACAAGACCAAATAAAATTCTATATGGTGCCAGACTTAGTGGTAAACTGGACAATAATTGGCGAATGGGCTTGCTCAATATGCAAACTGAAAGCATTAATGACATTAATCTTCCTGGGTTCAACTATTCCGTCGCTACACTGCAACGAAAAGTTTTTGCACGTTCTAATGCCGGAGTTATCTTTTCCAATAAGCAAAGTTTTGATGCCCAAAACGACAATCCAGATTTTGACCCAGACCATTTTAACCGAGTACTTGGCTTTGATTACAATCTGGCTTCGGCAGACAATAAATGGATTGGCAAAGCCATGTATCAGCGGTCCTGGGACAGTAGTGACAGCGATTCTGAAGAATATGCTCATATGGCCTGGCTTGCCTATCGCGGCAGAAACTGGAGACTTGAATGGGCACACACCTTAGTAGGTGAAAATTTTAATGCTGAAATAGGATTTGTGCCAAGAAATGGCTTATTCAGAATTGAGAATACCCTGGCTAGAAACTTCTACCCAAAACGAGGCCCTGTCAATTTTCATGAAATACAAGTAGTTCTTGAGACCTTGTGGGGGGATACGGAATCTACCAATCAAACTGTAAAATCTGATCAACTGGTAGCCATAGATGAAAATATTCAATTCCAAAACACATCACGGCTCAGGGCGTCATTGAAACGAAGATATACTTACCTTTTTGACACCTTTGACCCCACTAATACCGAAGGACAAGAACTACCAGCAGATAGCGACTACACCTATCATTTACTATGGATGAGATATGATTCCGATCAAAGAAGAACACTCACTTACTCTATTGTTGGACAGGTTGGTGAATACTTTAATGGAAACAGATACAGAATTGGAGGAGATATCAGCTACAGGATACAGCCATTCGCTGCTTTCAACATTAACCTTAACTACAATAGGCTCTCGATGCCAGAACCATATACGAGCGCCGACCTGATACTGATAGGATCGAGAATAGATTTCACAATGACTAAAAAACTGTTTCTTACCTCCTTTCTTCAATACAATACACAAGCAGAAAACTTCAATATCAACACGCGTATACAATGGCGATTTAAGCCCGCCTCCGATCTATTCATTGTCTATACAGACAACTATGCTACAATGGATATGAATCAAGAGTTCGGTTTGCAAGAAAAGAATCGAGCACTTGTACTTAAACTCACGTATTGGCTGAATTTGTAGTTTTAAATTAGATTAACCAATTCTGTATTTTGCACTGATAGTCAGTGTTTAATGATTTTATTGCCACTTTTCCTACGAGACCACCTTCCGGCCATATCGCTGCAGTAAGAAATTCTCTTAAACTGCATACTGTATTTTCTTAATTCCTTCCGTTCCCTTTTATTATGCATACATACCTTATTGAATTTACATAGGTTTGTATGCTTCAATGACAATTGCAATTGTATGAAAAGGTATTTTTTGATTTTATTGGTCCTATACGCCTTACCCTCCTTAGGCAACAAGGACAATGATAAAAAGCTCAGTAAAAAGAAGTTAATAGAACAGGCCGATTACTACTTCTTTCGAGAAGATTTTCCGAAGGCCCTTGACCTCTACAATCAACTTCTGCACGATTATCCCAAAAACCATTACGTGCAATATCACGCCTTTGTCGCATTCCACCTTTCATCTGGCCGTGGTACCGAAATGACTGCCCTAAAGGAATATGAAGCCAACGAAGGAGTAACAGATAAATTCTATAACTACTGGTTGGGTCGAATACATTACAGCAGGTATGAATTTGAACTGGCTGAAAAACACTTTCAGGCTTTTTTGGACATGGACATATATCGAACCCATGAAATAAAAAAAGAATCGGAGGATTTACTCAATCAGGCCCAAAGAGCAGTTGCCTTCCATAATAACACCAATGAGTTCGAAATAGAACAACTACCCGCACCTATCAACTCAGCATATTCGGACATATCACCAGCTTTCTACTCAGGTCACAACGAATTGTTGTTTGTTTCGTCCCGATCACAAAGTACTGATTCGAGTCAATTTAAGGTATTTCATAGCTTCAAAGCGAATGATAAGTTCAGTGCCCCAAAATCTATCACCAATTTAGGTTCATTTGAAAAGAGTAACGCAAAAATTGAAATTGTAAATAACGATGGTCGCCTGTTTGTATACAAAAATGAAAATGGCGGAGATCTATACTTCTCAGAGCCAAAGTATCAGGGATGGAGCGATCTGCAGAAATTCAATGCCCCGCTTCACTCTCAGACCATTGGATCGCACTTCTTTATCAATGACTCTGAAACCATAATATATTATGCCGGAAAAGGTAATAATGATAATCTTGATATTTACCAATCCACTCTGGACATAAGTACAAACACATGGTCTGCTCCTATGCCGGTAGCTGGAGCAATCAATTCCAGGTACAATGATGACAATCCCTTTCTTTCGCATGACGGCAGGACGCTATATTTTAGCTCTGACCGGCCTGAATCCATTGGCGGATATGACGTATTTAAATCTCAATTAGACCCATCCACCGGTAAATGGAGCCGTCCGATTAATGTTGGGTTTCCCATTAACACTATTGATGACGAAATCAATTTTCAGTTAAATGAGGATAACATTTCCGGTTTTTTTAGTTCGAACCGATTGCATGGCAAAGGAGAATTTGATATTTACTACTTTCATAAACAAGGCAAGGTATTAGCCTCAGGCAAGGTGTATGATCAGCAAACGGGTGAAATTTTACCTCAGGCAAAATTATCCTTTCATCCAATCAAATATCAGGACGAGGTTTTCAACGTAATGACAGATAATTTTGGTAGTTATCAAGTTGAAATTTTTGAGGAAGAAAATTTTATTGTCGAGGTATTCCTGGAAAATCAAAGACTCGCCACCACTCAGATTCAATCTTCTCACGACGAGCATAGAAAGTCCTTTGAAAGGAACTTTCACGTTTCGGTACCGGATGAAATTGCACCTGAGACTGACTTCGCCACCCTCTATCAAGGGCAAAGTACTTCTGCCGAAAAATATGAGAAGTTAGAACTGATAGGCAACAAATTTCGATCAGGTGAGAAGGCGATAGTTAATAATATGTACTTTGATTTGCATGCAACAACAATTCAAAACGAGTCTTACCCCGCATTGGAAAAGATAAAAACTGTAATGGAAAATAATACCCATTTAGTAGTTGAAATTGGTGGGCACACCTGTAACATTGGCTCCCATGAAACGAATATGAGCGTTTCATTGGCAAGAGCAGAAAGTGTAAGGTCATACCTTGTAACGAATGGCATCTCTGCCAATCGTTTAATTGCGAAAGGCTACGGAGAAACTCGGCCACTGGCTTCTAATGATGATGAAGAGGACGGCAGAGAGCTAAACAGGCGTATTGAAATTAGAGTAATTCAATAAATTTAGTCTAATATCCTAGGAAATTCTCCTACGAATGGTACGTGTAAACCCGTAAATTTCAGCCATTTACATCCAATTTAATTGTTATCCGCAATTATAATTCAAAACTTTGCTCCTTAAATGAATCAGTGGTTCAACGATTCATTTAATTAAACACCATAGCAATGAGAAAAAGCACTTTCATATTTTTGACCTTGGCCTTAGTTATACTGAGTGAACTTTCGACATATGGTCAAACTCAAAATTATAAAAAAGGATTAGACGCCATTCAAGCCAATCGCTACCATGAGGCCATGGTGTGTTTTACTAAAGTCGTGGCGGATGAGAAATTTGAAATTAGTGGTAAAGAACTGTCGATGGCCTATGCCTATCTTGCTGTTATCCGTACTGCATATCTGAAAAAAAACCTCCAACAGTTCGACTTTAATAGCATTAATCGAAATCAGGGGCAAATTCAACTAACCATTCAGGAAATGGTTCGCGCTGTTAAATTTCAGGATAATGCGTCAAAAAACATCATTAAAAACTCAAAAGCCACACTTGTTGAAATATCATCTAAATCTCTTCAGGTGATAGGAGACTCCCTATTGACTTTTGACGAAAACAACCCCAATGAGGGCTCAAATTACTTAGCCAGTTTTGCCATCAACCAGTTTGGCGAATTATCACAAATGGTGTTAAACGACTGGCAACTACACGACATTCTAGGGCTAGCCCACTATCATTTGGGTGATAGGGAAAGTGCCATGGATGAGTTTAAAAAGGCCAGAGCACAGTTTGCCGTATTAGAAGTGCAACCCAATAGTCAACTACATCTACGCAATTACATATTGAGCGGCAATTACTTTTTCAAAGAAAAAAACAACATGAAGGAAGCCTATCAAATTTCCAATGAAGGAAGCACATATACCTCTGTTTTGATCAATGAACTAGATGATAATCAAATGACAGACATTCTTAAATTAAATAAAATTGAGAATCGTTTTCGTCAATACATGGCTCGAATAGATGAGAGCGGTGAATAAACTCCTCATTTTCATCAATTTCTGACTTTCGGAATATGACAACTTGCAATTTTATAGTAAATTATAAACAGCGAATGTCAACCATCCTTTCCGTTACTATTCACAACGAATCAGAAAAGGTATGTCTCACATTATCAATTACGTAAAACTACTCACACTGTTAGTTTTTATATCGCATCAATCTTTCGGTCAGGAAAACAATTACGATCTCGGATCAAAGGCATTTGATGACAAACAATATCAAGACGCCATTTCGTATTTGACTAAGGCGGTGACATTAGATAAGTACGAAATAAGTGGAAAAGAACTATCGATGGCCTATACGTATTTGGCCATCATTAGAACTGCACATTTAGAAAAGAGTTTTGGAAGTTTTCAGGTTAGTGAGATTCTAAATAATCATGGAAACATTAAGTTGGCAATTGACGAGATGTCTAATGCTTTGCATTTTCAAAATAGCAGCTCCAAGTCGCTGATGAATAAAACTGCCGAAAAACTGGCTGAAATATCAATTAAAGCAGCTACTTCAATTGTGGATACGCTTGCTACTCTCAACACTGTTAATTCAGAAGAACAGATCAATGAGGTAGCTCATTTCATCATTTACGAATTTGAACGCCTTGAGCAAATTTCCGGAGAAAACTGGAAACTGGAAGATGCATTAGGGATTGCACATTATTATATCAACGAAAAAGATGTGGCCATGCGCAAATTCAACATGGCAAGAGAGCTATTTTCAACGCTGGAGAAAAAGGAAGCCAGTTCTCTGCATGTATTAAATTATATGATGAGTTGTGAGTATTTATTTAATGAACAAAAGGACATAAATACGCTCAATCAAATTTTAGACGAAGGTATCACCTACATAGAACTCATGTTATCACAATATGATGAGGGCGAACTGGATGGAATCAAGGAACTAACCAAGAAGGAGAACCGTCTTCAATTACTAAAATCAAAATTAAAAAAATAGGTGTAAATCAAATGACCATATGCATTTCTAATAGAAACCAGATAATTCAATAACAAAACAAGATAAATTTAAAATCGTATCAACCAGGGATGAAAATTCTAATAAAAATCAGCTTAATAGTTTCCTTTTGGGGAATAGCACATACTAACCTTTTACTTGCACAAAATGATCATTTCGAAAACGGAATGAACGCCTATGAAAAACAGGACTATGAAACAGCCCTAACTAGCTTTACTGCTGCTCTCGATGACAAGTATTTAATGAAAGGAAAAGATGTACCCAGGGCATATAATTTTCGAGCGAAGACGGTAGCTGAGTATTTTGATCTCATGTTGAAGAATAAAAACTCTACTTTTATTTCCGACAACCCGAATATCCTGATTAACGCTTTTGAGGACCTCGATCAAGCCATTCGGTTTGATGACGGAAAATGCAATGAATTAATTGCTGACACAAAGGGACAACTACTCAATGTTACGTTTCAGTTCGGTAAGACCATTGCAGATTCTCTAAGAGTAGATCGCGGCTCTAATGACCCCAAGACAGATAGTCTTATCCTTTTGGTTATCGATGAACTTTTAATTTTGAAAGAACTCAGTGCAGAATCGTATGAAATCAACGATTTACTTGGATTGCTGCAGTACAAGGAAGGTAATAGTTCTGAGGCTATATCCTATTTTGAAGAATCAGAGAGAGTTTATCAGCAAAATCCTCCAACAACTTCTGATTTCAATCATGTGTATAATTATTACTATAGCGCACTAATCCATTATCTGGAATTGCATGATTTTGACCAAGCGTTAGATGATGTGAAAAAAGCTAGGAAATTTATAGGAGCCAACTTTAGCGGTAATGAAGAAGCGCAATTTTTTGATGCCAAGCTTGAAGCATTGGAATTTCAAGTCAAGTTGCTCAAAAATTAACTTATTGGGGCTTTTAGCTAAGCTAATTCAGTCTCTACTGCTGTATTGAATCTTACTATAAAGCTCGTTCCTTTACCCAATTCGCTTTCGCAACTTATTTCAGCTTCCATGGCGTCTACAAACTTTTTGACAATTGACAGGCCGAGTCCTGTGGATCTCTCGTTGTCTGTTGGCTTTGCACTTAATTTTTGAAATTTATTGAATAAGCGCTTCTGATCTTCTTCGCTAATACCTGGTCCTTCATCACGAACGATCATAGTCTCACTTCCGTCCTCCTGAAAGATGTTTAAGAAAATACTTTTACCAGGTTCTGAAAACTTAATAGCATTTGACAGTAAATTTTCTATAACCTGCAACAGGTAGTTGTAATCTGCAAAAATAATATGCCTGTTTATGTCCAGTTCACTATGAATTCTGATTGATTTTTTACTCGCCAAAAGTTCAAAGTTGCCCGCCACAAAATTTATGGTTTGTCCCAAATCAACCTTTTTCAAATTGAGATTAACCTTCATATCTTCCACCACACTCACATCAAGTACGCGATCAATCATGTCACGCATTCGTTCCATAGTATCATCTACCAAGTGAAAATAATGACTCTGTTCCGGGGACAAGGCAGAGTTTTCCATTTTGACCAAGGACATGAGCCCTTTGATATTATTGAGAGGACTCCTTAAATCATGCGCGACAACACCCATCAGCGTATTCTTTTCTTCGTTAAGTGCAGTTAGCTTTTTATTATGATTCTGAACCAAGTAATACGATCTGCCTAATGTAGCAGCTAATAGAGTGGTCAGTACCAGTACTACTAATATGCTGTTCTGATAGCTCTCCTTTTGCCTTAATTCATCATTTAGTCGCATTTCGTCAGCCATCTTCTTATATTCAAGTGATTCTATTTCCCTCCTAAAATCATATTCGGCCGTCATTCGAGCGATTCGCTCTGTGGACTCAGCATTGAAAAGAGAATCTTTCAGATTACTAAACATGATCTGGTATTTGAGAGCATTTTCCAAATCGTTCGTCTTGTTATAAAAATTAAACAACTCCTTAGCCGTTTCCTTCATTTCTAACCCATAATTTGACTTGCCTCCTAGCTCTAAAGACTTAAGTAAGTGACGCTCTGCCTCTTTTCGTTTCCCCATTTTATGGGCAAGAAGGCCCATGTTTCGATAAATACTAGTCTGGCTACCTAATATCTCACACTTTTTGGCCCAAGTCAAAGCCTCCTGATAGTAATAAGTAGCTGAATCATAATCTTTCTTCCATACCATTACTTCACCCAGTCCCTCACAGGTATAAGCTAAATCACATTTCTGGTTAGACTCCGCTTGAATTTCATGAGCTCTTCTGAGCTGATTGTACGCCTTGAGCGTATCCCCTTCCTCTGTATAAACAATTGAAATATTATTAAGCAGCATGGCCTCTTCTATTTTCAAATCGTTGATTCTAGCTGTTTCTAATCCCTTGGCGAAATAGTCCTTCGCCTCCTTAAGCTTTCCTAATTCATGATAAATCGTCCCTAAATTATTCGCAAGAATTATCCTACCATTTTGAATATCAAACTCTTCAATGATCTCATAGGCCTTTATGTAATACTCTAAGGCCTTGGCATAGAGTCCCATTTCATCATAAACGATGCCCAGACTATTTAAGCTCAACCAAGCGCTATCTCTTTTTTCATGTGAATCAAAATAGTCATTTGCACGCTCCAAATACGTCAGTGCCACTTTATTATTCCCTCTAACATTCTCCATGTTGCCCAAATGAAGATTATAGATGGCATTACCAACCTTGTCTCCACTTGAGTCTGAAATTTCAATGGCTTCTCTATAATACAATTCGGCAGAATCAAGTAGGTGTTGATTTTCAAATAGAGAAGCCAGGTAAAACTTGCTTTTTGCGTCAAGTTTGGCTTGATTCAAATTCTTAAAAATTCGTATTGACTCCGTAAGGTTTATTTTCGCCGAATCAAATTGCTGCAAACTTGCTTGCCAGCGACCCAACTGTTGGACACATTTAGCTTGGAGTAAAGGATCATCAAGATTATTTGATATGGCCAGTGCCCTCTTAGCATAAACTAGCGACTTATCAGCCTTGTTTACAAGGTTAGAGGTTCTTAAAAGAATTGCTACTTTATCGCGATCATCACTTGATTTCTCAAGTTCAGTCAATAAACTATCTTCTTCAGTCTGACCACACACCTGAAGATTACATAGCATTAAAAGAAATGCCAATAAACAAACTGCCCTAATACCGTTTATCATTTATCAAATTTGCTCCTGAAAAGCGTCCGAAAGAGAGCTTACTTTTTCTTCTTTCCTCTGCTTTTCGTCCAATCCAATACACTCTCATCGAACTCTTCAGCCACATTTCTATCAAGTCCGCCAATTTTGGTAGGATCTACATTGGTGATTTCGTTCTCATCGAGGTTCTCCAAAGGATTGTCAATTTTCTCTACTTTTTTACTCATATTAATAAATTTCGTACAAAACGCATATTTGTTAATTTAGGTATCAAATACCTAGATATTCTTTTTTCATATTTTCAATGATTGGTAGTAATATAACAAACTTGGTTCCCTTATTTGGTTCACTTACCAAGCTAACTTCTCCCTCTAGCTTCTCTACAGCTGACTTTAGTATGAACATACCCAAGCCTGAACCTTGCACTTCGTCATTTGCCCTATAAAACATTTCAAATACCTTACTATGGTATTTTTCGTCTATGCCTATGCCATTGTCCTCTACAATAACACACATATAATCTTCCGCCGTTTGCTTTATCTGTATTTTAACAAAAGGATCACCAATGTTCTGGCGTGAATATTTGATGCTGTTTTCAATCAAATTCTGAATTATGGTATTCATCAGGCTCCTATCTGATTGAATCTTTAGATCTTTATCTAAATCTATTTCAAAATTAATCTTGTCGAAACCTGGCAGGTAACTAAACGATTCAATACAATCAGCCACCATTTCATCAAAATTTATTACTGTCTTGGACAGCTGCCAGTCTTTAACTTTAGACAACTCCAACAGATCAATGATGGTCTGGTTAATTCTTGTGATCCTGTGATGATAAAGCTCAAAATATTTAAGCGCCTCTGGATCATTAACTTCAGATTTGACCACTTCATACAAGCCCATAAGTGATGAAATCGGTCCTCTAAGATCATGTGAGACTCGTGACGAGAATTTATCTAGTTCTTCATTCTTTTTCTTAACTACAACATTATTTTCACGTTGTATCCTTGCTTCCGATTCTAAAGACTCCATTTTCCACATGGATTCGAGACTTTTAATTTTACTTTTGGTTTCAGAATTAATCATGCGCTCCTTATAATCATGGTATTTGATATGATAAGCAAGTGCCTGAGATTCTTCCCCTTCAGTCATCGCAATATTGAATAGCTGGAAATAAGCTTTATATATTATCTGTTGGTTATCTATGGTCTCTCCTACCTCTATCGCTTCATTAAAGTACTTTTTGGCTTGTTCAAAATCGTTAGTTTCAAAACATATTTGTCCTAACTTATTTAAACTCATGCCACAACCCATTTTATCACCTACCTCGCGATGAATTTTTAGGCCTCTTGAGAAAAATTCTCTAGCATCATTATACTCCTTAAGATGAAGATGAATTTTCCCCTTTCCGTACCATGCAAATGCAAGACCTCGTTTGTCTCCAGTCTCCTTTTTCAGGCTAATACTAGTATTAATCGACTCTAATGCATTTTTGTAATCGCCCCTTTTTAGATACAAACCAGAAAGAGGATTACAGGCATTTGACTCTCCATTTTTATCATTATTGAGATGACTTAGCTCTCTGCACCTCTCATAGGTCTCGAGCGCCTTGTCCAACTCATTAAAGGCTTCATAGATGTAACCAATGGCCTTCAGTGACTTAGATTGACCCCTGATGTCTTCAATCTCCTTTTGAATTCGGAGGCACTCATATAGGTGCTCCAACCCTTGATGATATTTAGTGGATTTGTATTCTGTACTGCCAATAGTGTAAAGTGCTTCTGCAATTCCTTGTTTATCACCTTGTTCAGTAAAAGACTTGAGTGCCAGCTGCGAGTGCTCAAGAGCAGTTTCATGATCTCCCATAATCATATAAAAAAGGCCAAGTTGAGCAGAGCATTTGGCTAAACCTTTGGCGTACTTAAGTGCCTCACACTTAGCCTGAGCCTGTAGGGTTAGGTCAATAGCATCCTTTACGCTACTAACACGCGAATCCATCGCATATTGCAGCATAGAGTCAATGCCAGTAGTTTGAGCCTCATTGATGAGGGATGGCTCTTTTTGAGTATTGGGTTGCATTATTTTAAAATTTGGAAGACAGTCTTCAGCAATTTTTAATAAAATAATACAGACGGAGTTTAAATATACATGTTTAAACTCATCCTATCAAATAGTATTTGAAATAAATATTGAAATATTTCAAGAGAATATTCCAATTATTCAATTTACATCAAATTAAACCGTTGTATGCAACAAGATAATCAATTTTTTGTGTACCTGGGGCTCCTAACGTCGACGTCCGCCTCCGGATCTGCCTGACCGTCCTCCACTGCCAGATCTACCTGAACCACCACCTGAAGGTCTTCCTCCAGAGCTTCGACGCTTGCGATCCTGATACCCCCTTTGTTGGGAACGTGGAGACCGTGGAGGTGAATCATCTTTATTGACTCGAATTTCACGACCTTCAAATTCATATCCCTTGAATTTGTCCATGACACCGGATACAGCATCTTTTTCCACTTCAAAGTAGGCCCTCTTCTGCTGAATTTCAATTTTCCCGATCTGTGATTTTTTTGCGCCAGATATATCGCAAATCATGTGCAACAATTCTGCATTGGACACATCATCGATCTTACCCAGATTAATAAATAGACGTGCATGTTTTCTGGAATTGTCAGATCGATCTCTGCCCTCTTTAGATCTACTATTTTCTGTTTGATTAAGGTCTCCGCTATTAGAAATACTTACTTTAGACAACTCTTTAGCTAAGAGCTTATCAACCAAATTCTCCTTAGAAATATTAGCAAACATTTCTTGAGCCTGCTGTCTTAGATCTGCGGGGAGTTCTCCTTTTATTTCATAGTCAGCAATGAGCTTCAATGAATTATCCATCCGAGAAGACATCACTTCATCGGCGGTAGGGATCAGTTCTTTTTCAAACTTTATCTTCAGTCGTCTTTCGATTTCTCCTATCCTTCGAACCTCTCCTTTACTGACCAAAGCAATTGAGATACCCTTTTTACCAGCTCTTGCTGTTCTACCACTTCTATGCGTATAGAACTCCAATTCATCCGGCAATCTATGATGAATAACGTGTGTAACATCATTAACGTCGATTCCTCTTGCCGCTACATCTGTAGCTACTAACATGGATAAAGTGCGGTCTTTGAATTTACGCATCACCGAATCCCTCTGTTTTTGAGTCAAATCGCCATGTAACGCCTCAGCTCGGTAGCCTGCACGTCCAATATCGTCGGCCAAATTCTGTGTATCAATTTTGGTTCTACAAAACATCACACCATAAAAGTTCGGATTTACGTCCAGTACCCTCTTTATAGCCTCAAGCTTATCACTCATTTTAACCACCAGATACTGATGAGAGATGTTTTTATTTACCTCTACCCCACTTTTCACCGATACCTCTTTAGGATCGTTCATGTAGGTGTTTACAATATTTTTGATAGCAGCAGGCATAGTGGCTGAGAATAGCCACGTCGTTTTATCAGCTGGGGTATCAGCTAAAATTTTATTCAGCTCTTCCTTGAATCCCATATTCAACATCTCATCCGCCTCATCAAGCACCACGTAGTTTAGTGCATTCAGATTGACTACTTTGCGTTGAATCAAATCGACCAAACGACCTGGAGTGGCAACAATAATTTGAGGTTTGGCCTTTAAAGCCTTGATCTGATTGGTAATAGCTGCTCCTCCGAATACTACTTCGATTTTTAGCTTTGGCCTGTATTTAGCAAAAGTGTTTAATCCTTCTGCAATTTGCTGCGCTAATTCACGTGTAGGGGCCAAGATTATGGCCTGACAGGTTTTGGACTCTTCTTCTACTACTTGAAGTAGTGGTAATCCAAACGCTGCTGTCTTTCCAGTCCCTGTTTGAGCCAATCCAATAAAATCCTGCATCGAATCCAAAAGTATCGGAATGGCCTCCTGCTGAATCTGTGTAGGTTTAACAATGCTTAAATCATTAAGAGCATCGACCAACCGTGGTTCAAGCCCGAGTTCTGAAAAAGTATTCAATCTGAAAGTCTTATGATAAGCTGCAAAGTTAGCCAATTAATAGCCCTACCCTATTAATTGGCTATAAGATTCTCTGTATATGCAGAATTATCCGAGAAAAGTCTCCTTGCGGTAAACCACCCCCCGGTCGTTTAGGTAGCTTAGGATAAATTCGAAACATCCATCATGATTGCTAACCAGTTCAGGAGGAAAGACTCCCTTTTCTGTAAACATCTTATTTAAAATTAAATTGACAGCGGCAGTAGCCGTATAGCCAGTAGTGCGCGCCATTGATGAGGTTCGCGTCTTTGTAGCAAACTCATCATGCAGATGATAAACGATAGTTTCTTTATTACCTGATTCATTGACTCCCGATACTGTGATTCGCATAACGGTAATCTCCTCTTCTGATTCACCAAGCTTCCATTCATTGAACAGAATTTTTGAAGTAAAATCTAGCGGACTAACATACTGTTCGTCTTCAATTTGTATTGGGTTGCTATCAAAAAAACCGCTGGATTTCAAAACTTGGATGTACTCAACATGGCCTGGATAACGCAGGGTTTTTTCAATCATATTCGGGATATGTCCCATGGTAAAAAGTAAGGAGCGAAGGCCATCTGAGTTGAAAGACTCTAAAGTACCTACTCCATCAAATTCTTCCTGCGCTACATCAGAAAGAGCTGGTTTAGTAACTATATGTCCATTTTCAACATATCTCGCTGGGCGGGTATACTCTTCAATCACATCCACTGGGGAAAAAGGTGCCTTATAAGCAAATGGCCACTTTTTAACCTTGGGCAAACCACCAACAAGGCACTCAAAGGCTTCAATTTTCATGGCTTCATTATGATAACCTAAAACGAGATTGCTCATGCCTGGAGCAACTCCACAATCAACGATGGCGGTTACTTCCATAGCTTGAGCCAATTCAGTAAGGGTAAGTGCGTCTTCGGGAAAAAAGGAAATGTCAACTACATTTTTCTTTGCTTCAATAATATATTTCAGCGTTTGGTAACCCAAAAAACCAGGAACAGCGCATACGACTAAACTGAATGGTGAAATAGCACTTTTCAGATCGGATTCATTAGTTACATCCAGCTGAATAATTTCGATCTCTGATGATTTAGATTTTAGGTTATCTAGTGTGGATGGGTTGAAGTCCGCGACAGTGACTTTATGATTTTGAGCTAAGTCGATGGCCATGGCACTACCTACCATACCACCGCCTAATACGATGATTTCGTTCATGATTCAATGTTTTCTCCAAGGATTAATTTTGATCGCTGCGCCACGATTCTGGTGACATATAACTGAGCAACAGCGAAGTTATGAAAGTGAATTCCTGAAGCCAATCAGGAGAGTATTGCGTGACAAAGCTACAATCCAGGGATGATTACCCAGGGCATTTGATTGGAATTGCGAATGATAAATATTCTCGGCATTGCACGAAAGTAAACACACAAGAACAAAATATTGGCATGAAGTCACAAAAAAAGCCATGCAATTCGCATGGCCGCCTACCTTTAATAAAAATTAGATATTATTTAGGCTTGTTTTACGTCTACCGCATTCAAACCTTTTTTACCTTCTTTTAAATCAAACGTCACCGCATCTCCTTCTTTCACCTGATCCACCAGACCAGAAATGTGAACGAAATACTCTTTTGAATCTTCATCGTCTACAACAAACCCATATCCCTTAGACTCGTTGAAGAACTTAATTTTACCTTGTTTCATTGTACTATATTAGAATAAATTATACTGTAAAGTATGTAGGTTAAATGATTAATACAAAAAAATATAATAAGAATGACAAAAAAAATTTATCTACATTTCCGGTAACTTAAACAGCGATTACAACCATGAAAACTCTAAATTTATTTACCCTACTTCTCATATATTCATCTTATTCGCAGGCCCAGGTCACATCCCAGGAAGAGCAAATTGCTGCTGCCTTACAGGCTGGGCCCGAAGAACAAAGAGCTAATGCCTCGGTGCTTGGATATGATGAAAATGGTCAGCTTATTGAATTAAGAAAAGGTACAAACCAACTCATCTGCCTTGCTGACGACCCTGCGAAATCTGGTTTTAATGCGGCCTGCTATCACACTAGCCTTGCTGATTTTATGGCGAGAGGCAGATCTCTGAGGGCGGAAGGTAAATCCAGGAGTGAAACTTCTGAAATTCGTGAAGCTGAAGCCAAATCAGGAATTTTAAAGATGCCTGAGAAGCCTGCAACTTTGCATGTACTTTATGGTAAGGAGGCTAAATATAACAGTGAAACTGGATTGGTCGAGAATGCCAACTTGCGATATGTAGTATATACACCATGGGCTACTCAGGAATCTAGCGGATTGCCACTAAAACCTATGGTTCCGGGAGGTCCCTGGCTTATGTTTCCAGGTACACATGCTGCTCATATTATGATTACACCTCCGTCGAAATAAGATATACCTTGTTGGGACTGGCATTCGGGTAAGTTTCTGCCTGAGGTTTAAGATGTTCACCCTTTTCTTTTGAACTCTGTCCAAAAAAAGCATTCCTCAGCAAGGCGCTACAATTAATGAACGCCGTTCAAGAAGACCTCGATTGCCTCAATGACTTGTCGGGGTTCTTCAATGGTGGATGAATGCCCCGCACGCTTGATTACAGCCAAATGTGCCTGTGGAATCTTTAGTTTGATATTTTTAGCTTTCTCAAGAGTGGTAGCTACATCTTCTTCACCAGCAATTACCAATGTGGGTACCGTAATATTATCTAATTCTTTACTTACCGCATTGCGGTTTATCACCCCTGAAACAGCTTTGGTAATTGTCTTATCGTTTTTCAAAATTTCTCCTCTCCAGGTATCCACTTCATCCTGTCTATTGGAATCATTCAAAAATGTTTGACCAAACATAATAGGCATCACTCTGTTGACTACAGCCTTAACTCCGAATAAACTAACTATGGCCTTCAATATGTTGTACTTCAACTTATTGGGTTCCAGCTCAGCCGAAGTTTCAATAAGAATTAAGGACTTTAAAAATTCTCGATGACGAGCTGCCAATCGCATAGCAACAAACCCTCCCATAGATAAACCAACCATATGGCATGGTCCCAGATTCAACTCCTTAATAAGACCTTTTGCATCTTCAGTAAGCATATCCATATCATAACCAAATTCTGTCACCTCGCTTCTACCCTGTCCACGATGATCATAAATTACACAGCGATATCTGGCCTTGAAGTAATCTACCTGAGCCTTAAACATCTTACCACTCATGAGTAGACCATGACTAAATAAGATAGTCTCTGGACCCATTCCATGAATTTCGTAATAAATTTCGGCACCGTTGATATTGATGGCTGGCATAAGAGGTTATTAGATTTTAGAAAATGAAAATTAGCTGCAAGACTCGGGCATTGAAGATTAAATTCAAATCTTCAACCAAAGTTATTAAAATTTATTGTTGACCTATTCGTAAATGTTGAAACCAATTATCCTTTCATTCCTCCTTTCAAATTGAGAAAGGACAAATTCAAACTATTGACGAATTCGTTAAGCATCCTCCATATATTTCTAACTAATTTTGATTCCCAAATAACAGATACTTTATGAAACGAGTGGCTATCATACTGTTCACAACACTTTCTTCATTCATTATACTTCAATCTGCAAAGGATATCAGGCATGAAACGAAGTACACCAGACTAGATAGCCTAAGAGGTTCGATCACTCCAGAGCGAGTCTGGTGGGATTTAACATATTACCATCTAAGTGTTAGTGTAGATCCCAGCACAAAAACATTAGTAGGAAGCAACCGAGTAGACTACAAAGTTCTATCTGAAAATCAAATTATTCAAATCGATCTACAAGCCCCCTTACAACTCCATAGTGCCAGTCAAAATGGAGAAAATTTAGAGATTACTAAGGAAGGTCCAGCACATTTCATCAAACTGAAGAAGAAACAAGAAATTGGAGCAGTAAATAGCCTATTGCTTAACTATAGCGGACAGCCTGTAGAAGCAGAAAATGCTCCCTGGGACGGCGGCATCACTTGGACAAAAGATAAAAATGGCAAAGACTTCATTGCGTCCTCCTGCCAGGGTGACGGAGCCAGCTTGTGGTGGCCGTGTAAAGACCACATGTACGATGAGGTTGATAGTATGCTCATGAGCATTACGGTACCTGAGCACTTGATGAATGTTTCCAACGGTAGGTATAGAGGTACAGATGAAAACGACGATGGAACCAAGACCTTTCATTGGTTTGTCAACAATCCAATCAATAACTACGGTGTGAATATCAACATAGGCGATTATGTCCATTTCAAGGAATCCTATACGGGAGAAAAAGGCTCCTTAAGCATGGACTATTATGTACTGAGAGATAATCTAAAAAGGGCAAGGAAGCAATTCAAAGATGCTCCCCGAACAATGGAAGCTTTGGAACACTGGTTTGGCCCCTACCCCTTTTATGAAGATGGTTATAAACTGGTGGAAGTCCCTTATCTCGGCATGGAGCATCAAAGCTCTGTTACCTATGGCAATGGATATCAAAATGGCTATAGAGGAACGGATTTATCTGGTACAGGGTGGGGACTCAAGTGGGATTACATTATCATCCATGAAACGGGGCACGAATGGTTTGCCAATAACATTACCTATAAGGATATGGCGGACATGTGGCTTCATGAAAGTTTTACTACCTATTCCGAGGGATTGTTTACGGAGTATTTTTATGGCAAGGATGCCGGAGCAGAATACATTAGAGGATTAAGAACAGGAATTGACAATACCGAGAATATTATAGCAGACTATGACGTAAACGCTCACGGCTCGGGAGACATGTATCCTAAGGGTGCCAATTTACTTCACACGATAAGACAGGTCGTTAATGATGACGAAAAATGGCGAGGAGTTCTTCGTGGATTGAACCAAACCTTTTATCATCAAACAGTGACGACCAAACAGATTGAAGAATATATCAGTGAAAAAACCGGACGTAATTTTCAATATGTATTTGATCAATACTTGAGAGATAACAGCCTACCAGTTCTTGAATATATTATCCAGGAAGACAAAGTTCAATATCGTTGGTCTGGTGTCGTAGAAGGCTTTGATCTTCCATTAAAGGTATTTTTAAATGAGGCTGAGATCTGGATAGAACCAACCACCAATTGGCAAAGCACATCGGCTAAAAACCCAACATCATTTAAGATTGATTCAAACTTTTATGTTTCGATATTAAACGTAATGGGCAGCTAGGGCTTCAATCTATCCCAAATCATCCCTCCTTTTAATTTTAACTTTTGAAAGGTGCCCATTTCGGACAACTGGGCAAGCATCTTTTCCTTGATTTTATCTACAGCCTTCATTGGTCTAATCATCACTTTGAATTCTGAGATTTTCCCCTCGTTGTTCCAGGTGATAATATCAACACCATCAATGAGGATATTGTCTATCATAGCATTGAATTCAAGCATGGCATTATTGTCGTGAACAATTTCTTTAATGTATTTGAATCCATCAGCTTCGCTAAACATTTGATATGCTGCCGTCAGGTACATGATAGTCAGTCTCTTCCCTTCCTGTGGAGTGAAAACAATCGGTGAGAAAAACACACATTCCTCATCGATCAAATGTTCGAGTTTTTTCTTATCGAACTCGACGACCAAATCATGCCATCGAGATAGAGGTGAATTATTCATTGGACTAAGGTAAATGGTTTTTGGGTCACTAAAAATCACCATTCATGTAAAACTAATAACAGCCGGTAAACATCCTCGTATTAGCTGTTAATCAAAAAACTCAACACTCATGCTAAGCGACTATATAAAAGTTACACTCAGAAGTCTTGCAAAAAACAAACTCATCTCATCTATAAATATTCTCGGACTGGCCATTAGCCTTTCCGCGTTCATTTTCATTACGCTGTACATAAAAAAGGAATTGAGCTATGATGCCGGCCATCCGAATTCTGATCGCATGTACAGGATTGCCGAAATCATAAAAAGCGATAATTTCACAGAGAACTCTTCCAGTTGCCCTCCTAACACGGGAAAGTTCTTACTTAAAGAATTTCCTGACGATATCGAATACATGGTTAGGTTCTTTGATTTTCAGAATCCGATTGTGACGATTCAACTTGAAAATCAGGAGTTGTACAATGAAAAGTATGTGTACTTCACCGACTCCTCTGTCTTTGACATGATGGACTTCGAATTGCTACAAGGCAATAAAGAAACCGTTCTTTCTGGTCCCTGGATGACTGTAATCTCGGAAGAGTTGGCCAAAAAATACTGGGGTGATGAAAATCCGATTGGAAAGAAGATTACAAGAGTTGGTTTTCAAACGGATTTTGAGATCACTGGTGTGTATAGGCAAAATTCTGTTTCGCACATCAAAACCAAAATGCTCCACTCTTTTGCCACTGTAGATCCCTTTCCTTTTTTACAACGCAACTGGGTTTGGAATCCAGCCTGGACGTATGTAACACTTAAAGAAAATGTAACGCCCGCAATGTTCGAGGCCAAGCTGCCGGGCTTTGTTGAAAAATATTATGACCCAAGATCGAAGGAAGGAACTTCTCATTATTTGATTCCGATAGAAGATGTGCACCTCAAGTCTCATTTGGAATTTGAAATGGCCCCCAATAGCGATATCAAATACGTATACATATTTGCTTCATGCGCTGTGTTTCTTCTTATCATCGCAATGGTGAATTTTGTGAATTTATCTACCTCCTATTCTCTCCTCAGAGGAAAAGAAATAGGCGTAAGAAAAGTGACAGGTGCTACCAAAAGTCAATTGATCATCCAGTTCCTGGCTGAATCAATCATAATCGCATTTATTGCATATTTCATTGCTTTGGGAATATCATTTGCCTCCATTTCGTACCTGGAGCCTACTTTAGAGATCGGTATTGGTGAACTATTCAACGTGCAAATGATCGCGGCCATGACAGGTATAGTATTCCTCATTGGTTTTTTATCAGGCGTTTACCCCGCATTCTTTATCTCTTCTTTTGATCCATTGGTTGTTTTCAAAGGAAAAATGATTTCACAAGGCAGCGGCAAGGTGTTGAGGAAAGTTCTGGTAATTGCTCAATTCACCATAGCGATTGTGCTTATCATTTTTACGTACGTCACGTACAACCAACTTGCCTTGCTCAACAACAAAAATTATGGTTTTGACGCTGATAAGATCATGGTACTTGATGTTGCCAACACAAGACTGGGTCAAACCTATGATGCTTTCCGTACCCAGCTAATGAGTAATTCTGCAGTAGAAAATGTAACAGTCATGAGTGATATACTTGCTGTCAACAACAATAATCATGAATTCAATCATGAAGGAATGACGGCTGGCGAATGGAACTACTACCCTGCACTAATAGTGGACGAGGAATTTGTTTCCTCTTTGGGGATGAAAATCATAGCGGGCAGAGATTATTCTGTCCAGTACGCAAGAGAAGACTCTCTTTCCATCATTGTCAACAAGACGATGGCCAAGACGCTCGGGTACTCTAATCCCGAAGATGCTATAGGTCAACGAATGGTTACCCGAAATGGCAATGAGAAGATTGTAGGAGTAGTTGAGGATTTCAATTATAAGTCCTTGCATTCGCCAATTGGGCCATTCGCTTTGGATGTGAGAAGAAACAGACAGAGAAACAACGGCAACTTTTTTACACGTCACGTGGCCATACGTCTCAATAATACGGATCAGGCAACTTTGGCCCACTTAGAAGAAGTCTGGAAAAAGAATGTTAACAATGTTCCATTTACTTATAAAATGTTGGACAGTGAATTAAAGAAACTGTATCAGGAAGAAAACAATATGGGGTCGATTCTTGGGACGTTTGCCGTGCTTACGGTGATCATTGCCTGTCTTGGTTTGTTCGCACTGGCCTCCTTTATTGCTCAGCAAAAAATGAAAGAAATTGGCATACGTAAAGTGCTTGGCGCAACGTTCTTCAAACTTTTCTATGTAGGCTACAAAGAACAGTTCATTTTGATCGTGGTCGCCTTTGCATCTGCCATTCCAATCAGTTACTATTTCGTAGAAGGTTGGCTGGACGACTTTGCTTACCGAATCAACATTGGTTATATGCCTTATATCACTGCCGGCTTTTTGGCCCTTTTAATATCTTCATTAACAGTATTGAGTAATTTCTATAAGGTAATCGTATCAAATCCTTCTGAGGTATTGAGAGACGAATAAGCAATTGAGTAGTGAATAGTTAAAATCAAAGTAACCACTTGGCATGCCCAAGTGGTTACGCATAATCTTGGTGATGGCGAAGTTCATTTGATCATTTACAAATCTCCCTAATGATCCGATGGCTTCGCTTTTTCAGTTTAAGTCGGTAGAGAAATGTGTTGCTATTCACTTCAAAAATGAGTATATTATCTATCTACCAAATTATACTAGCCATGGTCAAGAATTACAAAGGAGCTCAAATCGAAAAGGAGGATGTGCTCGAAATTCAACCGGTTTCTGTTGGTGACTACATGTCAACCAGATTGATCACATTTCATCCGGATCAGTCCATCATGGATGTGGTGGATCAATTACTAAAACATCGAATATCTGGTGCACCTGTTGTTAACGATCAGAAAGAACTCTGTGGGGTTATTTCTGAAGGTGATTGCCTAAAGGAGGTTGTCAAAGGGAAGTATCACAATCTTCCAGTCATGGATGGTAAGGTCAAAGATCACATGGCCAAAAACGTGGTAACCATTCTTCCAGGCATGAATATTTTTGAGGCAGCCAACATGTTTTTGGAAAAGAAAATAAGGAGGTTTCCTGTTTTGGATGAAGCTGGCAGGTTAGTAGGTCAGATCAGCCAAAAAGACATCATGCGTGCGGTTAAAAATATAAAAAGCGAGAACTGGCATTAGGCCAATTCTCGCTTTTTATTTTTTACTTCAAAATTTCACAATAGCTCTGACATACCAATAAACACCTTGTCTAGAACAGCTTCATCCCTAAAATAGCCTGATTCATTTACTGATGAATGAAACACCCAGTCGCCTTCATGTTGATAGCCATCAAACAGAATGGTTTGACCATCATTCAAATCTATGACCGCAGACATAACGGGTACGATCAATTGCCTCTCATCATCCATGAATTCTTTTCCTGAAACATAACTTAGACCTCCTAAATACTTGGCTACAGCCGTTGAATCGGTTGGTTGACCATTAGCCTGCCAAACATCCCCTGTTCTTTCCAATCGGAAAGAAGAATCTGAAGGGTAGTTAAAAGTAACCGAAGCTACAGAGTCTTTCTTAATACGAGCCATCACCTGATCTCTATATGCCGAAGGGTCTGAGGAAACTGAGAATCCCATAAAATCTTTAGCTACGTAGACTTCCTTGTCCTCATACAATCTCACAAAAGTATGATAAGCCCTTTGCCCTTCCATACCAAATCTGCCAATGACCAAATCTAATGTATTGTCTCTGCCTTCATATACTTTCACTCTTGTACCTGCAGAATCTACCTGGTAGTCTTTCCATTTCGCTTCTGATTTAGTAGCCATCCTGGAAGGTTTGATACTCAATAAGGCATAAAGAGCATTATCAACCGCACTATTGCTTGCCACTACTTTTTTTCCATTTGGTAGAGAGAGCTCCCATTCTTCCTGTATTTTTTCCAATTGTACGTTCTTGTCTCCAGGTGCTTCAACAAGGATTTTAGATACTTTTGCGGTATCAATAGTGATTAGTTCAGTCCTCAGTGATTTGCTTTTCTTTCTGCTTCCATTGAAGTCTATTACAAAATAGATCACGAAAAGCGCCGCAAGAACGCCGATTAATTTAATATTAGATAGTTTTTTCATTTCTCAGCTGATTAATAATTTCCTTCCATCCATCGTTGTTTCTTGCTCATGTATTGCTGTCTGCGAATGAAAGCGTAGACAAATACTAATACAATCGGGATGACAACATTCCCATACTTGAGCATCTCTCTTGTACCATCTTCTATAGAGTCCAGTGGACGGTTAGTTATCCCTTTCGTCCGCAAATCTATCAGTCCGGTATCGTCCGACAACCAATCAATGGAATTGGAAGCGAAGTTAACGTTATCCTCACTGATCTGCTGAGGGGGGGTGCCATTAATAATGAATTGTCCGTTAGCAATCACAATAAGTTTCGAAGGCTGATTACCGGACCACGTACCTTCCAATGCCATTGCCAATGTTTGTACACCTTCACGGAAATCATTCTGGCTCCATTTCTTTTGAATGTCTATACCAGAAGGAGTTGGAGCCAATCCAGACATTTCGGAAGTCAACATAAGAGGAGTATAGGACACGGTTGTGTCATTTCCGACGTAGTTCACTGCACTTACAAACGGCAGCATGAGCGTTTCCAACCCATTGGTGGTTGGGTGCTCGGAAAAATTGTTTACCATAGGGAAATATGGAAATTTAACCTGCGAACGATAGGTAAACACACCATTGTTTTGCTGGACCTGTACAGATCCACTTTGAGCATCGATCACAAATTGACTACCCATCGATACATTCTTACCTCTGAGCCAAGGTTCTAGCCCAATATCATTTCCTTTGCTCAGCCGGCCGCTTTGCAAATCTCCGTTCATATTTGAATAAGCGACAAACACAGCTCCACCCTTGCTCATAAAATCATCTATTTTAGAAAATTCCTGAGCAGATATGGTATCGCTTGGGTTGATGATGGCCAAAGTTCTTACGTAAGAAGGTACCTCGGTCTTCTCCTTCAGGTCGATGGTTTCAATATCATAAAGTACCGACAACTGCTGAGCGAGCTGAGCCACTTCCTGAATGGAAGGTTCTCCATGCCCCTGAAGCAACGCTACCTTGGGCTTATCAGTCACAGACAGTTTCTTAATTGACGTGGTTAACCCATATTCCATATCGACACCTGGCTGAACCACGGGAATTGTCTCTTTCTGATCTCCCATCATGAGCACGGCTCCCATATAGGCTTTTAGCTGTTGAACCTGATCCTTTTCAGATACATTAATTATGATGGGCTGAATGCCGCTTTGCTGGGCTTCTGCTTCAAGTTCTTCACTTTCGTTTGGACTGATAAATTCGTAGACAATGTTGCCTCCACTTCTATTTTCATACTCCAACAACAGATCCTCAAAGTCCTGTCGATTACTTATAAGCTGTGTAGGCAAGTCTTCTGAGAAATAGGCTTTGACAGTTATTACATCATCGAGGCTCGTTAGAATGTCGTTAGACGCCTTACTCAGTGTATATCGTTGGTCTTCTGTATAATCCAGGCGGAAGTACAGTTTAGAAGAAATCATGTTTACCACTACCAATATGAGCGCAAACACCATCAATCTGATTATTACAGTATTTTTCTTCATGTTATTAGTTCTTTAAACTTTGTGTAATGCTTTCTTAAGGTTTATGATTGCCAGTTTCTTTTGGATAACATGGCTTGTGCAAAAGTGAGTCCTACACCAATTACCGAGAAGAAATAGATCAAATCCCGGCTGTCGATTACTCCCCTTGAGAGTGAATCAAAGTGGGTCCGCATGCTCAGATAGTTGAGCACATTACCAATTCCTCCCCGCAGGCTAAAGCCCAACATATCGAAGAGCAGCTGAAAAAAGATGCCAATTAGCAAGGCGATCAAAAAAGCAACAATCTGATTGTTCGTAATTGAACTGGCGAAAAGCCCGAGACTAATATAACCGGCTGACAATAATACTAAGCCTAAGTAACCTCCAATCATAGCGCCATGATCAACTGATCCTAACTGGCTCACTGTGACATAGTATGGGATAGTACAAGCAAGTGCAATAACAACCAACAGCAAGCACGCCATAAACTTACCCGCTACGATTTCCCAATCTGAAATTGCTTTGGTGTTTAACAATTCAATAGTTCCTGACCTGGTCTCTTCAGCCAACATTTTCATGGTGAGCGCCGGTATGAAAAAAAACAGCGTCCAGAATCCTATTTGAAAAAATACTTGCAGATTGGCCTGTCCTATAAGGAAAATATTACTACTGGGTGTAACCCAAGTAAAAAAACCTGTGAAGCCCAAAAACATGATAATGATTACATAAGCAATCAATGAGTCAAAGAAAGAGGCTAATTCTCTTCTGGTGATAATCCAAATTTTGTTCATCTCTTATCCTTTTAGTTCGTTAAATCTCTGAATACATCTTCCAACTGGGTTTCAATACCCGACAACTCCATGAGGTACCATTTCTTACCTACGCATAAATCAAAAATAGCCTTTCTTGATTCCTTTTCCGGCTTGCTTTGCACCGTAAAGAATCCAGTCTTGCCGTCAACCGGTGTTACTGTTTCGACGGTTGCTAGTGACAACAACTCTTTATTAACCTCCGAATTATCTGCCTCGATTTGTACAGTCAATAACTCCTGCCCTTGCGATTGCTTACGAAGTGTCTCTGAAGAGCCGTCGGCCACAATTCTACCTCTATTGATGATCAGTATGCGATCACAGGTGGCCTCAACCTCCGATAAGATGTGGGAACTCAGAATAACAGTTTTTTCCTTACCCAGTTTTTTGATCAACTTTCTTATTTCAATGATCTGATTAGGATCAAGTCCGGTAGTGGGCTCATCGAGGATCAATACTTCCGGATCATGAATCATGGCTTGCGCCAATCCCACCCTCTGCCTATACCCTTTAGACAGTTCGTTGATTTTCTTGTGCTTTTCCAGATCAAGTCCACACATTTCGATCATTTCAGCAATTCGTGAAGAGATTTTTGATTTTTCTACTCCCTGAATTTCTGCTACAAAACGCAAATACTCTACAATTGGCATATCCGTATAGAGTGGATTGTTCTCAGGCAAATAGCCAATCTTTTTCTTTACTTCTTCAGGATGAGCCAGGATGGATTTATGATCCAATCTCACATCACCTGAACTTGGAGACATAAAACAAGTAATCATCTTCATAGTAGTACTCTTTCCTGCGCCATTGGGGCCAAGAAATCCTACCACTTCACCCGTTTTAACTTCAAACGAGATATTGTTGACCGCTTTTTGTTCTCCGTACTTCTTGGTCAGATTTTCTATTACTATCGACATGTACTAAAACAGATTAAATTCAATAATTTCATATTTATACTGAGTCCGCAATAATAGAAATCGGATGCTAATTTTTCAAGCAGATGAAAATGGATGATGTTAAATTTTGTTAAGGTTTGGTTAATTCAGCAGTTGATCTACTCGAACCAGCTTTTAGCAACAATATGCGAAACTCCGGATTGCTTATGATCCAATGTATGAAACCAGCAATTCTCCGCTTCATCCAGATATGATTTAGATTCAAATTCGTCACCATATTTCCCCTCATGCTTAAATGTGATGTCTATCTTTTTGAGTCGGTGGTTTTCAAGGTAATCTCCGCTAAGGCTGTCCAATATCCATTGGTAGTATTTGATATTATTCACATGATCATTAATATCTATATCAAACCAGGAAACTTTAATATTTCTAGATTGTGTCGTGAGGTTACTATCGTAATTTATCTTACCTGAGATTGGATAAACATTATTTCTATCCACTACAAATTTAGCCTCTTTGATATACTCAGGAATAGCTATTAGTTTTCTTGTACTTATATCCATGACCAACCAGTTTGAAGTCGCCTCTACGAGTAATTCCTCATGGTCACCCCAGACTCTAAAGTCCCTTTTGGTAAAATATTTATCCATCGCTGCAGGCCAGGTCTCAACTCTTATTTCTTCTCTATGATTTGGCAGCCGATGGATTTCAGTACGCATTCGGTTCATTACCCAGGTGATATTGTTTTCCATTAGATCAATGGTTGAAAACCCCAAGGCAATGGCGTTTGACCAGGCAGCCTCCTGCATATGGTCCAACAAGTTGGGTAACTTGATGGTTTTATGCTTTGTACAGTCTTTGGATGAGACCTGAAAAGTATGGTAGTAGATTGATTGGTCCATCTGCTAAATTTAATCAATGCTTCCAAAAACTGGGCATAAAAAAACCACGCTGATAAAAGCGTGGTTTTCTTGAGTGTAAGCTCGATGCTTATTATTTTCCTTCTTTGTCTTCCTTTTTAGGAGCGGCTTTTTTTGCTGCTGGTTTTTTAGCTGCTGCCTTCTTTGCTACTGGCTTGTCTTCTTTGGCTTCAGCATCTTTTTTAGGTGCAGCCTTTTTCTTTGGAGCGGCCTTTTTTACTGGCTCTTCCACTACTGCAGCTTCAGGAGCAGGTGCCTCAGTTTTTACTTCTTCTTTTGCAGCTTTAGTCGCTTTGGCGGCACCAGATTTGAACCCTGCTTTCAGCTCTTCTATATCTACTTGCTTGATTACAGGAGTAGCACTCAATCTCTGAATACGAGCTACTTTACCTTTTGCAACCACTTTATTTCTTCTTCCTTTTCTTTTTAATCTTGTTACAGCCATTGTTATGCTATTAAATTTCGAGGTGCAAATCTAGAACAACACTTCATTAATTCAAAGCTGAGTTCTAGGTTATTTTGTAATGATGAAATAAAAAAAGGGTGCACCAATGTGCACCCCTAATCTATCTATTAAAACCTAATATATTCTCTTTATTTCCTGCTTTCAACCAGTAGTTTCACCATCTTCCTCGCAGTCCGTACAATCCTCCCACTCATCTTCCCATTCTTTACCCAAGTCGATGTCGTACGACTCACCATTTTCGGTAATTGTTACAATATTATCGCATGCACCATCTCCATAGTTGATACTAAACTCTCCGTTTTCGTCGCCCTCCTTATATTTATAGTTTTCGGTACCTGATACATATGCGAAAATCCAATCATTTTCAGAATTACCTTCACATTTGTATGAATAGAACAAAGGTGCACCTACGTTGCCGCTAAATGAATCTCCATTAGCCGCAGTATATGTGTAGTCTTCCTCGGAGACTGTAAACCCATTTTCATCATAGGATTGCTTACCACTAGCTACGACAGCATAAGTCTCTTCTACTTCGTCCTCTTTATATTTGTACTCAAGGTTCTCGCTATATTCATATGTACCTGAATATGACCAATCTGTAGAATCTTCCTCATTTCCAGACTCTTCCCAGGTTCCGGAAAATGTCTCTTTTCCATTTTGGCTGAAATATTGGTCCCCAAAATTGAAGTATTCAATAGTTCCTGAAAATTTATTTCCATCCTCCACAAAAGTTTCTACAAGTTTACCCTTCATTAGGTAGCCGTCATCCTCACAGCCATCTTCGCCATAGTCCAGTGTCCATGTATAGCTTCCATCAGTATTCTCTACAAAGGTCTCTGTTGCACATGTTGACCATTCTACTTCACCATCAATGATTGTGGAATCTCCAGTAGTTCGTGCCGTTGTCAGTTTTCTGGCTCCACTTTTTGTTCTCCCTGCAGATAGCCCTGCCTGACTGTTGAGAACTGACGATGAACCGAATCCCAGCCTTTCCAACGCCTGAGAGTTGGACATGGCTCTTAGTGCATTTTTAACGGACTCAGCCTTTTTTCCAGAAGTTTGACTTCCTGGTGCAACTGTATCATCCTGACAGGAGGTCATGGCCGTGAGCATCGCTGCAAATATTCCTAAAATCAAAAACAACTTTTTCATGATATCTATTATTTGGTTAAAAAAGGATTAATTATTTATTGTTAATATTTTCTTATCTTCATCAATTTGAAATCTAAGTCCCATTGGCTTGCAAATAGTTATTAGTGCCTGGGTCATATCTTCATTGCGAAAAGTACCTGTGTAAAATCTCGGCTCTACATTATCATAGTTTATTTCTACATCAAACTGTCTTTCGAATTCATCCCAAACCTTCTCTAAAGGCTGATTTCTAAAATTGAAGGTGCCATCCACCCACTCTTTGCCACTCTTTGGATCGAATGAACTCGGCAACAACGAATCACTTTTCTCGTCTTTTTCAATTTTCAATCCCGGAGTAAGTTCAATCGCTTCGATTTCCTCAATTCCTTTCACCGCCACCTTACCTGTGATGCACTCAACCACGAAATTCGTTCCTACAGCTTTGACATTAAAACTTGTGCCTAACACTGCTACATCTCCATGAACAGTCTCAACAACAAACCTGGACCCTTTCTTTACTTCGAAATAGGCTATTCCAGCCAAAGTCACGGTTCGGTTTTTATTTTTCCATTGGTCTCTGGAGTAGCTTAGCTCTGAACTAGCATTTAGTACTACTTTGGAGCTATCAGGTAGCCATATGGTTTTAATTTGAGCTACCGGGACATTTATCACCTCCATTTGATTAAAATGAAGCAGCCAGGTACATATCAGAATTAGTGCTGAAATAGAAGCAGCTGCGAGCCAAATAAGTTTTTCAGATTTAGCTGGTGTGTTGATATTCGATTTTTGAATGCGCTCTGCTACATTTGAAAAATCGATATCACGTCTGGAACCAACCTTCCAATTCGAACTTGCTTCAAGAATTCTCTTATACTGAATAATATCATCGATACTGCCTGAGTCATCGGCAGATGCCTGATGAGACAGTTTATTGATTAATTCGATATCTTCTTTTCGTAGTGTCAAGATTTCTTTTTTCGAAATACACTAACAACTACTCACCAAAGAAGAATTACCCTACCTGATGAGGTAAATAAATATTAAAATAAATCGTAAATAGTTGATTTAAAGAAGGTTATCTAAAAAGAAAAGTTAATAAAAATACTCGGAGTAAATCCAAGCAGTTCAACGTTTTGCGTAACAGAAGACGAGCCTTCGGAGGAATCATCCACATTTGAAATTGGGTACTCTCTAATTGTCTTAATGTTTCTCCTGTTATAAACATTGAGCAAATTGAGCCCGTACCGAAATTCTCCAATCTTAAGTTTTTGAAGATAGGATACACCTATGTCCATTTTATGATATGACGGAATTCTTTTTGTATTGGGATTATCTATGTTGACCGCAAAATCGAAATATGAAGAGTCCGCCGCGGCATCAGATTGACTATTAACACTATAAGGCCTGCCCGATCCATAAATCCACGTCATTGAAAACTCCCAATTTCCTTTTTTTAATAGATTGACCCATTTGATTTCGTGCCGCTCGTCAAAATCACTTGAGTACCAATCATTGTTATTGATTTCTGCAAACTTGTTAAGATTATTAGAAAGTGTATATGCCACCCATCCGGTGTAAGGTCCGGTACTCTTTTTGATCATAAAGTCAATTCCGTAAGTTTTTCCTTTTCCGGTCGAGAACAATTCAACATCATCTACACCAGAAGTTGACGTTCCAAAAATGTAATTGGTTAAGCCTTCAGTTCTTTTATAAAAACCTTCTACGTCCAGCTCAAAAAGATGGTGGTTCAAATTAAATCCAAAGACGTAATGATAAGATTTGAGCAATGGTATCTCATCGACCCCGCCCATGAGCCAGAAATTTCCGCCGTTGAGTGTGGGGTCCTGGCTGGCTATGTTGACGATAAACTGATAGTACTTACCCATGGAGGCCTTTAAAGAAAATGTCGGAAACAACTTATAACCCATCGACAACCTTGGTTCAAAATACAAATCAGAGGATAGCGAATAGTTGGTAGCTCTGAACCCACCAGTAAGTGATAATTTCGAATTGGGGAGGTAGGCATACTGTCCATAAATGCCTTTAACATTACCACTCTCATCGATATCCAAATCTGTATCCTCTAATGAGGAATCGTAAAAATTCTGATACCTTACCTGGCTAAAAACAGAAAACAGCCCGCCATCAATGATGTGATGATCATTGATTTTATATTCAAAATCTAATCCAAGACTATACTCATTGATAAGGTTCTCATTGCGAAAGGGAAATGAAGATTCTGAGCTGAACTCGGTTCCAAGAGAGTCGTAATAAAATTCATATTCCTGAAGATAGTCCTGATCTCTAAAGAAGGTTGAACCTGAAAAAAGTGCCCTACTATAGAAATGGTCATGCCACTGCCTACTGTACGAGACCGAACCTCCTTTATTCCCCCAGTTCGTGTGTTCGCGAGTATCAATTTTTTCTGACAGAAAAAAACCCGCATCTTCTGCTTCATAGAAAAATGAATTGCTTTGTTTTAGATTATCCTTTCCTTGATAATAACTCACCCTGACAACATCTCGATCGCTCACCTGGTGGGTTACTTTGGCATTGAGATCATAGAAATAAAAATCTGACTTTACCGGCTCATTGGAAATGTTTTCGCTCTGGATGAGCGTACCCTTCAAATCATTTGACTGCAAGTGATTAAATAGCTTCTCATAAAGGCTACTTTGAATAATATCTGTATATGCTCTCCTGGCCGCGAACAAAACTGAAGTTTTTTTTGACACCGGGACTTCAATCGTCGCATTGGCACTGATTAAATTCACGCCCAGGTTACCTGACAACTTATGTGTATTACCGGCTTTGCCCGTAATATCCATCACTCCGGATACCCGAGTACCCCAGCGAGCCCCGTACCCGCTTTTATACAACTGCACATCTTTTATCACATTAGAATTGAAGGCGCTATAGATACCAAAAAAGTGATCCTGATGATAAACTGTAAACCCATCAAACAGGACAAGATTTTGCTCTGGTGACCCTCCTCTTATAATCAATCCAGAAGAAGTTTCATTGGTAGCACTCACTCCAGGCAATAGCTGAACAGATCTGAAAACATCAGGTTCTCCAAAATTTGTAATACTGTTAAATTCCTTGAGATCCAGAGAAATGTGAGATGGATCAGAATTGACACTTATCACCTTATATCCAAGTTCACTTATCATAACGTCTTTCAAAACTTCAGGCGAAGCACTCATCTCAATATTTAACTTATTTTGATCTGCATAATCTTTCATATTTAGCCGCTCGAGATTGTATCCCAGGTATTGCACTAGGATGGCTGATGTATCGTAAGGAACATTTACGAAACTGAACTTACCGTCATTATTGGTAATGGTATATTTACCCGACCCAGGTAGTGAAACTGTCGCATTGGGTAACGGTTCACCGGTTTCATTGTCCAACACAATTCCAGTGACTGCCATGTTCCTTTTCACTTCTTCGAAGTCCGGGATAATTAGTACTACGCTGTCCTGAACTTCGTATCGATATTCATGGTTGTCTAATAAATGCTCAAGAGCATTAGATAAATCAAGCGAATCATTAGGCCATAAGGCTCTGCCATTTTGGAGGGCTGAATGGTCAAAGGCAAACTTAATGTTGTGCTTTTTTGAAAGGAATTCTATCGCTTCAACAAGGCTGACACTATCAGTCTGGCTCTGTGCAAATACACCCGTCCCAATGAGCAGAGAAAAAATAATAAGTAGATGGAATTTCAAATTACTTGATTAGAATTTTCTTATCTGAGATCTCATAGGAATAGCCCATAGGAGAAAATACCTTCTTCACGGCCTTTTCGAGATTTGTATTATCAAAATACCCACTATAATAACGTCCTTCCAGTCCGTCGGCTTGTACTGTTACACCGTACTGGATTTCCAATTCTTTAACTACCCTACTTAGTGGAGCATTTGTGAATAGAAACTTACCTTCTTGCCAACTTATTGCATTTGAAATTTCAAAATTTGAAGCGACCTCTTCTAGTTTACCCTTACTTGTCGATATAGATAAGCCTGATTCAAGTATAACCGAACTATTTGTATCAGATACTTGCACCTTGCCAGTCATGCACTTGACTTCTTTTGTCTCATTTCGCGCATAGATATTAAATGTAGTTCCAAGCACTGTCACTTCCACACCATCTAAATACACGGTAAATGCTGCTCCAGGTTCAATCTCAAAATAGGCCTCTCCTGAAAAATCAAGTTGCCTATTTCGTTCAAAAGAAGAAGCCACATAACCCAACCTGCTATTCGCATTGAGCACTACTCGGCTTCCATCGGGAAGTTCAACGGAACGAACCTCTGCTATTCCCGTTTCAACTGTTGTGCTCTGGAAAAACAAAAGAAACACAAGACCAAAGGCCATTAGAACAATTGAAGCAGCCACAAGCCATTTGAACGAAACCCGTGAAAAGTTTTTGCTGTCGTCACTTTCTTGAATTTGTTTTTCAAGGGCATCCCAAATCTCTTCTTTGCTTCTGGATTCAGGAACTTCCCATCCTTTAGCCGCACTCAGTATTTTCTCCTCATGGTCACTCATATCTTTTGTGCTATCTGTTCCTTCAATAATTTCAGTGCTTGCATCATCCGCTTTTCAACCGCCTTCACTGACAAACCCAACCTACCGGCAATCTCCTTGTAAGTCAGATCATCTATTCTATTCATCAAAAAGACAACTCTTTGTTTTTCTGTCAGATCAGCAATAGCTTTTTGCAGCTGTTGATCGAACTCTTTCTCTTCTAACACATATAATGGGGTTTCACCATCATCTGTCTTCTGTTTTTTATTTATAAAGGTAAAAAAGCTCTTTTGCTTTTTGATATGATCAACAGCTAGGTTTTTGGCAACCGTGTATAGATAGTTTTTGGCAGTTTCAGGGTTAATTTTCTCCCTTCTTTCCCAAACCTTTAAAAAGCACTCTTGAGCCAGGTCTTCAGAAATATCTACGGCAGAGGTTTTGTAGTAAATGAAGTTTTTGATCTCGGTGAAATGATCATCGAAAAATTGCTTGAACGACTCCAGGTCGAATCCTCTTTCAAATATGTTTCTTTCTTTGGCCAAAATTCAATTTGATAAAACTACATTCGGCAAGTTAGATGAAATCAATAAAACAAGAAAAACCGAATTGCAAATCATCAACTTGGCATCCATCATAACTGAAAATTCACCTGATCTCTTATCCACTTGAAGCTAATTTTACTGGCTAAGTAAAGCCCTGAATATGCTATGAAAAATACCAGGAATTCACAGCCCTAGGTGAATCACCTACTGCTGTTAGGAAAATACATGTTTTTTGTATTTAGAGGACATTACCGATGAATATGGTACTATGTGAACGTTTCTTTGTATTTAATTGTAATCATCATCCACAAAACCAGGCTCTAAAAGCGCAGATCAGATTGTAATTATACCTGGCTTTGAGGTTGAATCAATAATTTCTACTTGTATGAAGGAAAGGTTTAGCCTTTTAATTATCCTGCTATTATCACTTAGCACAGCTATTCAGGCGCAAATTACTTCTAATGGGTCCGGTAAATGGCATCAGACAACCACATGGGGTGGTGGAGTAGTGCCAACTTCTACCGACGCTGTAATAATAGCCGCAGGTCATACAGTAACCTACAACGCTTTGCATCCAAGCGGTGGAGATAATGACGAAACAATAGCTGCACTTACCATTAACGGTACATTGGAATTTCCCTTTGCGGCAACAGCTGATGATGTAGACCTCGATGGCGTCTTCATTCTCACTGTTACCGGAACCACCACAATCAGTGGAACGGGAACATTGGGAGTCAACGACGGTTATGCTACAGGTGCCAACAGAACACATCAACTTAATTTAGAAGGAACACTCAGTAACGCCGGGACTTTAGATTTGGTTGGCGGTTCTTCTTCAAGAATTGTAAACACTGATTTTCGTGCAAATACCTTCAATGTAAGTGGTGCAGGTACCTACACCTTTTGGAATGTGGATATTGATAACGGCGGGACAGTAACATTCGATGCTGGAAATATCACAATCGATAATACAATTGATCTCGAAACCAATTCCACATTAGTAGTCAATGGCTCCACATTGACGGTTGGCCCAGCTGTTTCAGGAGCTTTTGAGTTCAATGGAGCTAATTCAGCATTTACCATTAGCGGAGGTGCGACCGTGAACATCGGTGCAAGTATTGTGTCGAATGTCAATGCCGTATATGTAGATGCGACAGGCTGTACACTCACCATTGATAATAATACCGGAAATGCAAATTTCGGCAACGCTGCAGTTGGGGACGGCCGGTTTGGACTAAGTGCCAATGGGACTAACTTCACTTTCAATCAACAAAACGGCACCACAACCATTGGGGATAACTTCACTTTAAATGCCGCCGCAGAGCTCAATTTAAATGTTTCGGGTGGTGAACTTCAAGTAGGCGTAGGTAACACAGCCGCCGGAGGTACAACCTTCAGGACTGCAGATGCCATTTCTCTTACCGGTGGACACCTCAATTTTGGGGAAGTTATTGTTCTTGCAGAAGACCTTAATGTAAATGGAGCGACTCTATCTTTCAACACCAATCAAAATGCGTCAACTCAAATCTTTGCGCTGGGCATTGATGTAGATTTGAACAACACCTCTACATTGAATGTGGGTTATAATCTGAATGTAAGAGGTTCATTAACTCTGCAAAACAGCTCAATAGCCAATATAAGAAACTATATAGAGATAGATGGAACACTAAATATTCAGGGAAATGGCGCTGGCGGAAGTCCATCTACCCTGAATACAGGTACCAGATTTGGTGCGGCTGATAATCTCACCAATACAATCCTTAGAATTGACGACAATGGAATTACCAACATTTCAGATGGTTCGATACTCAATGCAGGCTCTACCATGAATGGTGCCATTTCGGCATTGGCATTCGACATGGACCCAAGTAGTCAATTTAATATTACCAATGGTCATTTCTACTTGTTACCTGCTTATACCGGAGTAAATGGCACGAATACACAAGACCTGATCAACATCAATGATGGAGCTATAATCGATTTCGATGAAGGCACTTTTCAGGTACTAGAAGGAATTACTGATGCAAACAACCTGGCGACCAATAGAGACCTAATCGACGTCTTGGATGTAACGGACGCAGATGGAGGCAACGGTCAGATTCAAATTGGTGGTGGAGCTGGTACAGCCAATTTTCATATTGCACAAAATCTTGCAGCACAGGTAGGCACCCCTCGAGCTATCGATGCAATTCAGATAGCAGGAGAAGAGTCACGATTCATTGTAGGCAGCAATGCTGACGTAAAAATTGGCGGAGGCAATGTTGGCCGATTCAGGATAACCAACGATTTGGAGGATGGAGAAAGTGCCGGACCTAGCTACGATGTAGACTATCACCTGCAAATCAATGGTGGGGCCGTAGATATTGCTGCTTCACTGATTATCGGCGAAGGAGCCGGCGTACAAATCACGGGGGGAACAACTAATATTGGCTTAGCAGCCAGCAACGGAGCAAATGATGTGATATATGCCAATGACCCTGATGGCCCTTCGATTTTTGAGGTCAGCGGTGGAACCGTCAATATTGGTGATGGCAATTGTACAGTATTACTAGGTGACGGAGATGCCACTCCGGCATTCGGGGATTTGATCGGCTACAACGAATTTGAAATTTCCGGTGGCATCGTGACTATCAATGGCCGGTTATACCTACGGGATCAAAATTCGCGGCTTCTATTGAATGGGGGAACCTTAAATATGAACGCTCAATCCACTGTCAATCTCAATGAAGATTCAGATAATTTGATCTTAGAAGAAGGAATTGTTTTGACCACTGCAGCTACTGACGTATATTTCTTAAACCCCCATAGCGCTGCTGGACTCGCAGAAACCTTGGATATCAATGGCAACGGAACCGGCAACGGTCAAATCACAGGAAGCGCCACGCTTGATGTTCCCGTCGATTTCTCAAATGTCACCTGGCATTTTGGTGATGGTATTGAAACGAAATCAGGTTCTTCCAACCTATTCAGACTCAATATGGCCAATGGTCATACGTCTTATGGAAGTTTTGTAATCAACAACCCTTCCGGAGTCAATCGGGAAGTTCTAATAGAAACAGCTGGAAGAGTTCTGCCTTCAGAAAGTATCACCATTACCGCCGGAAGCTTCGACATAGGCTCCAACATATTCAATGATGATGGTGACGGATCGAATTTCTCAATTGGAGCCAATGCCACATTGAAATTGAACTCAGAGTTTCCAGGTTCTACGACACCTTATACAACATACACAGTTGGAGCCGGTAGCACCATCGATTACAATGGCACGGCCACGATTGCCAATGCCCAAATACCTGATGGTACGGCACTTGAGAACTTGACAGTTTCCGGATCTGGTACCAAAACATTAAATAGTATTGAGACTATTAACGGAACAGTCACCTTGACCAGCGGTACATTGGCCACGGGAACTAATATGACCCTCTCCTCGGGATCAACAATATCTCGATCAGCCGGAACAATTACCGGAACCATACAAGGCGCTAACCCATATACAGTTGAATACACCGGCCT
The DNA here is from genome assembly GCF_039944555.1 of Reichenbachiella sp. Classification (GTDB taxonomy): domain Bacteria; phylum Bacteroidota; class Bacteroidia; order Cytophagales; family Cyclobacteriaceae; genus Reichenbachiella. The sequence goes on from NZ_JBDUYN010000007.1 coordinate 649,748, forward strand.
TTCCAAAAGTATAGATGATACCACTGATCCCGAATGGTCAGGTAGTGGCCAGAAGAATCTGATTATTAATCTGGATGCAAATGAAAATTTAACTTTGATTAATTCATCCCTGTCTTTGGTTGATTTAACTATTACGCAAGGAAATCTTACGGATGTCAATGCCGGATTCATCCATAGTGTATCTGGAAATGTAGCTGTAAATACAGCCTACACGGGCCTCGGTAATATCAGCATCAATGGCGGTTCTTCTACTCACACACTTTCTTCAAGTGCCACCGCGACATTTTCAAATCTTACCATAGATGATCCTACATATAATGTGACGGGAGACTTAGATATGACCATTACAGGCACACTGACTTTAACCAATGGGTTGCTGGACGTTACGAGTGGAAAAGTCACCATTGCATCCGGGGCTTCGATATCAGGCGGATCATCAACAAGTTATGTCGCTTTTAATGGTACTAACGCTGCCGGTGGAATGGTTCATACTTATGGCTCTTCGACTGATTCAAAAACTTTCCCAATAGGAACGAGTACGCTATATACACCGGCTACCATCACTTTGACAGCGGCTACAGGATTTGGCGATCTGACCATTGTACCCGTAAATAACGGTTCGCCTTTTTCGTTAGACGGCACAGGTACTTTGGATTTAGACTATCACTGGCTCGTGACTACCGACGGTAGTTTTACGGGCATTACAGCCAATCATACCTATAACTATGATGAGAGTGATGTCAGGGGTGTGGAAGGAAATTATATCAGTGCACGATACAATGTTTCTAGTCCCGATTGGGCAAATTCAGATGACACAGCCTCAGGCACCGATGGTGTCAACACGACAACGAATACCATTACACTGACCGGTGTGGACTATCTCGAAGGACATCTTACAGCTGGCGAATCAGATGAATTCTCCGGAGTTATCACTACCTTCTATCCCAGGTCGGATGTTTCTGAACCCGTGGATTGGAATACAGGTTCCAACTGGACCAATACAGACGGAGGCACTACTCCCATCAACAGAACTCCAGGTACAAATTCTCCGGTAATTATTAATCGCATCGTTCGAATCGCCAACAACGGCATGAGTGCTGGCTCGATAAATATTGCTGCGCCCGGAACATTGATCTTAGATGAAGATTCAGGTGTCCCATCTTCCGGACATACATTAGGAACTGTTAGCGGTGCAGGATTGCTAAGAATAATTTCTGAGGATGCAACAAGCCCAACATTTCCGAATGAGAACGGAGGTAACTGGAGCAGTTTTTTAAGCACTACAGGTGGAACAGTTGAATACTCAGGAGACGGAAGTTATACCCTTCCCTCTAATGTTTCTTCATATAGAAACCTCACGATTACTAGCTCAACAGGTAGTACCACCAAGACTTTAGGCGATGTTGACATAACCATTCACAATGATTTTATGCTTTCCGGGCCAAATACCAATTCTGTTATTATCAGCGACGCAACCAATGGAAACCTAACGATTGGTAATGATCTTTCCGTCGTTGCCTCCAACACCTTACAATTTCAAAATACCAACAATAGAGCTATCACGGTTGGGAATGACATTACTGTTGCAGGTGGGTTAAATGTTACGAATTCAGGAACTGCTGCACATACACTTTCATTATCAGGAACCTTAACCAGCACAGGAACGGTAGATTTTAATACTGGAGGAAGCACCGTGGATGTTACCTTTAACGGTGCCTCAAATGAGAAAATTACAGGTGCTGGTTCGGTTGACTTCAATCGATTGATTGTAAATAAGGGAAGTGACCAATCATCAATCTTGGAGGCTGATATTACGACGTTAACCATTACTGATACAGGAGCTGATATCAATACTTCTGTCGAACTCCAAAATGGAACATTTACCATTTCGACCGGCGGCACTTTCACTTTAAGTACAAATGGTGATTTCACTATTCCAGCTACCTCAAAATTATATCTGAACTTAGGAACTCCGACCGTACAAATGACTAGTGCAAGCGCCGGGACCTTACAACTTTATGGTGGTTTGCAGGTGTCAAGTGGAATTATGAATGTGGGCAATCAAACAGACCAGTCAACAGACAACAGCATCAGATATGACGGTACGTCAAGCGAGATTATAGTTGATGGGGGTATATTGAATGTAGGAGGCTCAGTAAGACCTATCGGCACCAATACTGCAGCAGTCATGAATTTCACCCTAAGTAGCGGAACCGTTTCTTTGGCTCGAAATACCACAACAAATCAGCTGCGAACCAATGGTGGCTGGGCCATTAATGATGCTGATTTTGCTATCAACAATTCCAGCTCATCCTTTACCATGAGTGGCGGAACTCTGGAAATTATTCGACCAAAAAACGGTGATGGCAAGGTCATATCCATATCTGCGCTCGTATCAACCTACTCGGTCACCGGTGGAACAGTAAATATTTTAAGAAATGCCCATGATGCCTTTAGCGTTAATAATACCAACCTAAATAGTGATATTGGTATTTACTCGGCCGTTCCATTCTGGAATTTGCAGATTGGAGATGGGGACTATGCTGGAGACATTGGTAACGCGAGGGACAATAACGCACTAGATATTCGAGTGTTAAACGACTTCACGCTGAATATTGACAATACCAACGCGGGAGAAGGTTCATTTGACCTTCATCGAGTAGATAATGGGCCTGGTTCTAATAACAATGGAACCAATCTGGAAGTGGGTGGTAACTTCACAATCACTGACGGCTCATTTAGTGTTAATAATAATGGCTCTGATGGCACCACTACCTTTAATGGCTCAGGTTTGGCGGGTCAAACCAGCCCGCAAGTCGTGAATAGCAATGGTGAAACCCTTGGAGATATCGTTATCAACAGTACTAGCGGTTCGGTAGATCTTGGCGGGGCATTATCTATTTCAGGAGACTGGACTTATGCCACAGGCTCCTTCAATCAGTCGGCCAATATGGTCACAATGACCAATGCAAACGCGGTGGCTACCACTATCAACGGGAATGCCTCTTTTGAAGATCTCACGCTTGACAACACAGCAAATATCACGCTTTCATCGGGTGATGTAACCATTATTTCGGGTGGCTCACTCACGCTGAATGACGATGTAATCTTTGATATTGGGGAAAATGGCCTAATCATCCAGGAAGAATCTGCCGGAGCCATCACATTTGCAGCAACTGCAGATGCCACCAACATGATTCGTGTGGCAGGTACAATTACTGCCAAAGGAATCACCAGAGAATATCCAACAGGCACAACTTCAGGTTATTTATATCCATTCGGGACAAACATAGCGGCAACAGACTACTACACTCCTGCTCAGATAGATATTACCACCAGTGGAGGAGCCAACGGAAATATTAATGTAACTCCTATATCTGCTCAACATCCTTTAGCAGAACCAACTTCGACAGCTCTCGACTATTACTGGAAGACCAGAGCAAGTGGTTTTGATGGCAATGAAGAAGCAACACACATCTACACCTATGCCCTGGACGCTTTAGCAGAGGGTGGCAATGATGTCGGTTTTATTGGCAGTTACAATGCATCATCACCAACATTCTCTTGGGATATTGTTAATCAAAATGCCGTATTGGATGAAGTCGACGGTGGAGGTGCGGAAGGCGTTATCACATTTACCAGTCCGGGTGTGTCCGGTGACGTAGTCTCAGGTGATTTCACGGGCGGTCTGGCTGCCGCATTCCCTGCCATTACAGTTTTCTATACCCTCAGAGATGGCGACTGGAACAATACAACTGCAGGTACTACACCATGGACGAACGATGCTTGCGGCGGTGGTCAAACGGAGGTAACCGGAGTCCAGCCAGCTTCTGATGACCCAGTAGTGGTTTGTGGAGGAAATACAGTTACCATTACCACGACAACAGGACTAAATGCCACTGCAATTGAAATTGCTGGCACACTTACTTCACAGGTGGCAGATTTGACAACCATCGGTAACATTGATGGCACGGGAACCTTGGCCTTTAATACCATAGCTACTACACCCATATTTGGATCTCTATCCAGCACCTTTATCGGAGCTGCAGGGGGAACAGTGAATTACGGAGGAAGTGGGGCTTATACCCTTCCTGCGCAATCAACCTACAACAATCTAATCATATCCAATGCCAATACCACCACACTTGCAACTAATGCTACCATTAACGGCGATGCAACTTTCAATGGATCAAGAGTAGATATGGGCTCGTTTACTATTAGTGACGCCGACAATGGAGGCACCTTTACACTTGGGTCGGGTACAACATTGAGAGTAGAGTCAGCAAATAACTTCCCAGACAATTTTGGTACTTACACCCTCGATGCTGCCAGTACTGTGGACTACAGATATTCAAACGCTAGCGCACAGACTATTGTAGGCGGATTGACTTATGGAAATCTTACACTGACAAGAACGGGTGGAAACCCAGCTCAGAAGAGCATGACTGGAGATATTACAGTCTTAGGAAATTTGAGCATCAATTATCGCTCCGAATTACTGACCAATAATTACAATATAACGCTAGAAGGTAATTGGACCAGGGATGATCGAACAAATACGGACTTCGAACCTGGAATCGGAACCGTCACGTTGACCGGAACTAACAATCAGACACTTCAATTAACCAACGGAACCGGAACGGAAAATTTTTACAACCTGACCGTCAATAAAGCCAGCGGCACCGTTGATTTTGGTTCTAACATCACAGGAATTTCTGTAGACAATGATTTGATTGTTACGTCGGGAACTTTGGATATGGGGTCAGATCCGTTGACGGTCACTGGCAATACCTCGACCGCGGCTTCCGGTGTATTGAATAGCACAACTACATTAGATTTGGAAGGAAACTTGACAAATGCAGGTACCATTGCTGTTGCGTCAACGATCAGCCTGAATAGCAACTTCAGCAATACCGGCACCTACACGACTACCGGCAATACCTTGTTGTTTGATAATGTGTTGACGGCTCAAAGCATCAGTGGAAACGCAACTAACTTCAACAACATCACGGTAGCAAAAGCTTCAGGCCAGGACTTGACGCTCAATGCTGCAACTACTATTGATGGAATACTCGCTCTTCAAAACGAAGGAAACGTTGTGTTATCATCTGGTAATCTGACGATATCAACAACTGGCTCAATTACTGGAAGTGCTGGAGGAAGCAGTGCCTCTGATTTCAGTGCGACCAGAATGATTCGGACATCCGGCGGTGGAAGTGACCCGCTGATTGTAAAAAATGCAAGTGCTTCTGCGGATTGGGATTTGGTTTTCCCTATTGGTGTAGACAATAGTGGAAATCAATACACACCTGTAACCGTAGACGCTACCAATGAAAATATCACTGCGGGAACACTGTCTATCAGGTCAGTCAACGGAACATCCACCACAGAATCAATCAGTGGATCTGCTGTTACTTTAAACAGACATTTTGATTTTAACCTGACCGGTCTGACCGGCGCAGTAGTTTTCGATGTTTTATTTCAATATGGAAATACTGATGTACAAGGTGATGAAGGCACTTACATTTCAGCTTATAGCAACGGTGCCGGATGGACAGAGGCCTTGGCCTCACAGGCCAATGTCAATGCAGGTGCTAATCAATTTGGAGCCTCTGCTGCATTGGACGGTACCATTACTATTTCCACGAATGGAAATCTAGAATGGATTGCAGGCAACAATGACCTGATATTTCCGCACCTGTACACTTACACCTCTGGTACAGGTGATTGGAATACAGCCTCTGATTGGTCATTAAGTACGGACGGCTCGACTAGTGATGGCTTTGTACCAACATCCGCTAATGCAGTCACGATTCTATCCGGAGAAACTATGACCATGGATAACAATACAAATAGCGCGCTGTCCATTGAAGTTAACGGAACGCTCAACCTGGCAGCAACTACCGGACACAGCCTTGGCAATCTGACAGGAACAGGAATATTGCAAATAGAGAGCACCGGATTAGAGACTTATGTAAATACGGGTGCCGGCTCTACCTTTTTAGCTTCAGGTGGTGGTACTGTACAGTACGGAGGAAATGCAGCCTATACCCTGCCTGCCGCTATCGATGAGTATCAAAACTTAATAATTATCGGTGGAACCCAAAATACGCATGACAAAGAAATTGGTATCAATACCATTGTATATGGAGATTTGACTATTACCACTGTAGACTTGGAAAACACAGGAAGCTATGAGCTCGAAGTGAGAGGCGGCCTGAGCGCCACAGGCAATTTGGAAGTAGCCAATGGGACATTCGTATGGGCCAATACAGCTACAGCCAGTTTATCATCAAATATTGTTTTTGGTGTCGCTGGAAACCTAGTGCTGGATAACTTTGGAGAAAAGGACCTTGCCGGAACACTTAATGTTAGCAATCTTACCCTCAACTCTTCATCCGGAATCTTCGATGCCAATTCTCAGGCCATTAATATAACTGGTAATTGGGATAACAAAGCAGCCGCTAACCTACTATCACAACCAGGTATCACTACTTTCAACAGCGGTGGGGCTCAGCAAATCGATGGTAACAACACCTTCGGCATCACGAATATTTCCACCGCTTCAACCATGGTAACGGTTGCTAGTGGGACACAATCTTTTTCTAATACATTTACCGTAGATGCTTCCACCACGTTTGATATAGGCTCTAATACTATTCGGTTGGCAGGTACATTTGTAAGAAATGGCACATTTGCCGGTGCATCAGGAAGAGTGGTTTATACCAGTGCCACCGATCCCGAAACACAGGCTACTACTTTTACCGTCGGCACTCTTGAAATTGATAAGGGAGCAGCTACTAACACATTTGACAACGACCCCGCGACCGTAAGTTTTACGAACCTGATCATCACTAGCGGCGAATACGATGGGCCTAATCTCAATGTACCAGGAGATTTAACCATCTCCAGCAGTGGTATGGTAGACTTATCGGGAATTACGACAGTGGATATCAATGGAAACTTCAACAATGCAGCTACACTCAACATGTCTGCCTTAACTTCTATGAATATTGCAGGAGACTTCAATAATACAGGAACATTTACAGCTCCAACTACGATTATCTTTGACGGCGCCAGCGCACAAGCACTTAACAATACCTTATCTGCAACCAATTTAACTAAAACTGGTGGTGGTGATTTGACACTAAATGATGATCTCAACATTAGTGGAACGCTGACATTAACAAGTGGTCATATAAATACCTCTGCCGCTAATCTATTGACGTTAATCGATGGCACGTCGGCTACCATAAATCCAACTGGTAGTGCTTCAAGTCATATAGTTGGACCAATGGCACAAACCATTGCAACTACCTCTCCTGTCACCCGTGGGTTTCCTTTAGGCGATGGTACGAATTACAGACCGATTGAATTGGACCTGACTCAGACAGCTGCCACCTCCACCACTTACACTGCAGAACTCTTTAGTGGCGCTCCAACTCCCAGAACTCCATTGGGAACCATCGATCATGTCTCTCTCATAAGATATTATAATGTCACTGCCAGCAATAGCGTTCTTGCGGCTGCTTCAGGAAATGAAATTCGAATTGAATATGGATCTGATGACAAAGCCATCGACGAAAGTGAATTATTGGTAGCAAAATCCGATGGTTCAGGCAATTGGCTGGATTTGGGTGGTTTTATAGTGAGTGGTGATGCCACTAGTGGAGTCATTCGTTCCACAGCTGACTTCAATACTTTCAGCGATGTTGTATTGGCATCTACACTATCAGCCTCTCTTCCCATTGAACTATTGTCTTTTGAAGGGAGGGCTAATGCTGAAACTGTCGAGCTTCAATGGTCTACCTCCTCAGAAATCAACAATGATCATTTTGAAATAGAAAGATCAGCAGATGGGGAACACTATCAATTAATTGGTAAAATCAGTGGGACTGGAAACTCTAACCAGATTGAGGAGTACAGTTTTGTAGACGAGATGCCATTGAGCGGCCTTTCATATTACAGGTTAAAACAAGTGGATTTTGACGGGACCAGTGAAATCTTCAATGCCATTGCAATCGAATACATTCCAACAAGTATAGCTAAGTCCTCTCTGTACCCGAATCCTACTAGTAGTCAGAATATTAACCTGAGATGGTACAGTTCGATGGACGGAGGCCAATTGCAGATAGCTGTATATGATTTGCTGGGTCAGTTAGTCCAACTGAGTGAATCTAAACCCAGGCTTGGTCAAAACAATATTCGTGTTAGGTTAGATGAACAATTAAAACCTGGCATATATCAAATGTTGATCACAGAAGGAATTGATAAGCAAACTTTCCGCTTGGTGATTGAGTAGTCCCACTATGACGACCAGACATAGGATCGATCAGAAAATCTTTGGCATTTTAGCTTCGTCAATCTCATTTATTAATCACAAGACTGTATCTAACACTATGTTTTAGATTCGACAACGATCTTCTTGGTATCATTCGATTTTATTCGTTTGAAAAAATTATAGAATGCAGCAAAATCTTCGTCTTCATATCTCCCTTTGTATATTTTGATTCGCCTTTTTATTAAAATGCTTGTCTCGTTCTTAGTTAGAGTCACACTATACGAACCATAATCACCAGATATTTCAACATTTTCCGGTGTCATCTGCGTATAAGCACCATCAGGCAGAGACAGTTCAACCTCATCCTCAACTAAAAACGATCTTCTGATTTCAGCAAACTTGGCATATTTATTTACCTCTAAATATGAATCCACGGGTTGTAGGACATTAATCGGAATGAGCAATTTGCTTGAAGCATTTCTTGCTAAATTTTTGACAGATAAATTGTATTGTGCGGTATAAACAGGGTCACTATTCTTTGGCTCAATGACCTCATAATTGTCTATTGAAAAATCCTTGTATGGGAAAACACTGTAATTATACTGTTCAAGCTGAGTCGCGCTTAACTGAGATATCCTTTGAAAAGATTCATAAAAGAAACCACTCTGCTCAATACTATTTTGCATCTCTGAATTTCCATTTTTATCAATCGTAACCTTGCTTACCGTTTGTTGCCTATTAAAATCTTCTCCATAAATTGGTGAACGGATTATCTGACTGCTTCCATTCTCTATCCACAGCACATTTCTATCATCTGTAAAAGACCCAACATAATCAAACGGTTGAGTTTGACTTGTGCACTCAAGAAAAATCGTGTCTTCAGTCATGGGTACACCGAGAAAAAGATGGTTAAACTGATTGCTCGGAAAGTCCTCAATTACGTCAGGAACATCTCTACCAGCCTTAACCAAAATATAATTTGAATTTATGTCCAGGTATTCCAACATGGACTTCATGTAGTTAGTTAGTGCTTTACAGTCCCCATAGCCCTTCTGATCTACGATATGTGAAGGTATTGATTGAAATCCACCAATTCCGAGCTGGATCGAAATGTACCGTGTTCTATCCTGCATGTATTGATAAACTTGCCCAATTACATTTCTTGTATCGGTTTTTTCTAGCTGATCAAGAAATCTGATTGTTTCTACTGTCAAACTATCTCTTCCGCGGTTGAGATCCAAAAACCAATCACCAAAAGTCGACCAGCTCAAAAAACTACCTTCATTTTTGTCGTATGCAAATTTTTCAGGCGTTAGCCTCACTTTAGGCTGTTTATTGATAAACTCCTTGTACACCATATCGTTATCGATTGCCGGTAAGTCTCTTACAGACCAGGTATACTTCAAGAACTGATTATTCTCAAGTAAAATTTGCTCTTTTTTAAATTCTACTTCATTTTCAACAAGGGACTTTATTACAAAATCCGCCGGAGCTTCAACTACCAACGAGGACTTAATTACCTCTAAATTGAATGTTGACCGAGGAATCCAAGTAGGAAGACCTATAAAACCTTTTTGCGTAGAAGAAACTCTTACTTCAACCCTAAAAGGGTATACTCCATATTCTGGATCTTTGATCAAAAGACGGCTATCATCTATTTCATATGACTGATTCAATGCAATATCGAGTACATCATTTTTATTAAACTTTTTTATCTTCTTGCCTTGATTATTAAAAACCAAAATTTCTATGGCTGTGACTTTTTTGAATTTATCATAGTAATCTTGATAAACTGCCAGATCATACCCATCTTTATTATGCACAGTAATACTATAAAACTCTTCACTGTGAATTTTATAGTTGGAATTGATCTTATAAGAAATCTCATGATTGTTGATAGTGGCATCCTGAGATAGGCCCGAAACCACTATCGAGATATACAGAACAATCGCGGCAAATAGTCTTTTCATCATATTAAACATCTTTTGTCATCTGAATAGACTCACTCATTTTGTCTACAATAATAGAATAGAACTGTCTGAGGGTAAGGTACTCACCTTCATGAAACACAGTTTTGTTAATTCGTAATCTAAACTGAATCCGAATGTCTTTTCCAACTGCAGTACAGCTGTATAGAAATACTGCACTTTTTTCTGGCATCGAAATGTTTGCCGATTCAGGAAGGCTTTTCACTTGATAGTTTTCTGGCAATTTTATAGTTATCGTAGAGGACAAATCCATTGGCTTACCTAAATCAACCGGATATCTTCGATTTTCACTTTTAAACGGATTTGTATTTAATTCATTTAAAATGAATGGGTTCAGAATCAGTTCATCTCCCAAATCATCGATGTAGTCATTTAAGTTGAGCTTCATTTTTTCTGAAGAATAAAGGCTAGACTTGCTGTCTTTTGCCACTTCATACTCTTCTACCTGAAGATTTGGATAGGTATCAACTAAGTTTCTTACAAACTTCTCCTCTGTATCAAACTCCTCATGAATTTCTGCCCATCTTAAATACTCATATTGAGAAAAGGTTCTACCCAATTGAGCAACCCATTCCGAATTTTCATCAACACTAATTTGAATAAAACTCTGTTGTTTAGAAAGATTATTTCCTACTAGATCCACCCATCTTCCGTCGTGATTATCGACCAACCACCCTTGCCCATTCAAACATCTTTCCGGAAGAATGCCAGGAGCTAGTCTTTTTGAAGTCGCATCCAATAGAACCAGCTGCTCATCCTGATAAACAGCAGCTACGACATAGTTAAGTTTATCCAAAGAAACTTGAAAGGGCATAACAAGTCCGTTTTCCCGTGTACTCAATACAACTGGCCAAGCCTGAAGTCCAACCTTTTTTAACAAACTCACGAGTGCTAAATTGATTTCCGCCGTATTACCAACATGCTTTTTCAGGAAATTTTCACGGAATTCTAGAGACACAAATATATTTTTATTCTTATCCCAACTCATATTGTCCTGAATATAGGCATAGGCCCTTGCTATTTTCTCTTTTTCATCCAATTCCGCTGCAACAATTTCTTTCGCCTTTTCTTTCAAGAATGGGCAACCTTTGATAGCATCTCCAAATCTTGAATGTTGAGTAAGTACCTTACTCACCTGTTGCCAGGTAGTATTATAATCTTTATAATAAACACCTGGTACCGCAATACTCTGCAATTCAAATTCGATCTTAGTTAGGTAATTACTGTAATGATTTAAAAAAGGCTCCTTACCAAAACCGGGCACATCTTTAGCTATCCAATGATCAGTACCCACAGATTGTATGCTGTGAAACCCAAAATGCCTTCTTGAAAAAACAATGTATTGGTTTTTTTCAATTTTCAATTCACTATAAGCTACAGGTATTAAGTCTTGAAATCTCCATTCGTAAGGAAGACCCACAAAACTATATTCCAAATCGATGACGCTACCTACCTTAACATTTGGTATAAAAAGTTTATACTGCGTTATTCCATCAACCAATTCTTCTTCGAAAATTGACGTCTTACCAACCTTCTCAGATACAACTTCTCCATTATCCAGGTTAAAAACTTTAGCTCTAAAGCTACTTTTGTTTGGGGTTCTAAGTGTCCAATTCCCCCAAGAAGTACCCTCTTTTGTTAAGATTTTAATCACCAAATGCCTCTTGAATTTGAAGTCCTGCCCATCGAATCGCCCATAATCAAACAAGATCACAGCATTCGCACTGGAGTCCTTATCATAAAACTGCATTTCAAGTTCATTTTTTGTAACCTGACCGAATTTCCTCTTATTTTGAGAATATGCGTCCACACTGAAAATACTTAATGCGAGGAGAAAAATGATTTTTTTCATAGCTTCTTGTAATCTTTATCTATAAATAGGCTTTAGTCCGTATTGTCAACAACTATCGTTGAAATTTTTCTTGACTCTTAAGGAAGATTTAGTTTTTCACATTCCAAGTCTTTCTAATATCCTCGAAAAACTGTGGTTCATTCAAGCAAAGAATCTAGAGGTACTTCATCAAAAAAAATGAGGAATAAAATCAATCGAAAGCGAATCGGGCAGAGTATCACCCCACATAAGGAAATCGATCGAATTTGCGCAAATGTATTAAAATGAGTGGAATAAATAAGCCAACATCATCCGAGTAAATTTCAGATAATGTTGGCTTGATTTTTCGATAAGAAACTATGTGACTTAGATAACTTTCTCAGTCTTCTTATCTGTATTCATAATTTCAGTCTGTCGCTTAATTGAATTGTTGTGGATCAACTCGTACAAATGCTTCACAAAATCTTCTTTTAGCAAGACGTTCTTTCCTTTTTGTACTCTATCATTCATAATCTCTTCGTATCTATTGACCTGGAGAATCGTAATGTTGTGCTCCTTCTTGTGCAGTGCAATTTCTTCAGCAACTTGCATTCTTGCTCCCATGACTTCCAACAATTCATTGTCGATTTTGTCAATCTTAGATCTCAATTCTTTCAATCTCAATTCAAAATCAACATTTTCAGTGGCTGCCTCTCTGATGATCAATCGATCTAATATTCCAGCCAGGGTCTTAGGTGTAATTTGCTGCTTGGCATCACTTAGCGCATTATCCGGATCAATATGCGACTCGATCATGATACCATTCATTTGCATATCAAACGCTTTTTGTGAAATTGGCTCGATCAGGGTTCTGTTGCCTGCAATGTGACTTGGATCACTAATGATTGGCAATGCTGGAATAATTCTTTTCAGTTCAATAGGAATCTCCCATGAAGGATCGTTTCTATATTGCGAACCGCTCATTGGAGAGAAACCTCTGTGAATACCGCCAAGTTTAGTGATGCCTGCCTGGTTGATTCTTTCTAAAGCCCCAATCCACAACTGCAAATCAGGATTGATTGGGTTCTTCACCAATACTGGAACGTCATAACCTCTTAAGGCATCAGCTACTTCCTGAACGGCAAACGGATTTACAGTAGTTCTCGCTCCTACCCAAAGGATATCTACACCAAACTTCAATGCCAATTCTACGTGTTCTGCCGTGGCCACTTCAACTGCCGTCAGTAAACCCGTTTCTTCTTTTGCCTTCTTCAACCACTTAAGCCCAACTACACCGATACCCTCAAATGCGCCTGGTCTAGTTCTTGGCTTCCAGATTCCGGCTCTTAGCACTTTGATGTCGGTATGCTCCTTTAGTTGTCTTGCAGTTTCCAACACCTGCTCTTCACTTTCTGCACTACAAGGTCCAGAAATCACTAGTGGTTGGTCCAGTCCTTCGATCCAATTTTCCAGTGGGGATAAAGTTAATTTTACGTCCATGTCTTTATATACTCTAAATAATTTGATTCAGTTTTTCTGTTTGATTCGATTTGTCATTGATGCCATCCAACACGCGTCGAATGTCATTTGCATTATCCATACAATGGATCATAGCATCTTCCTGCTCTCCATCGACCATCTGCTTGAATGCCTGTAAATTTTCTATGTATGCTCCCAGAGAGTCTGAGATGTGTTTTTTATTCTGTTTAAATATTGGAGCCCACATTTGGGGCGAACTTTTCGCCAATCTCACGGTAGATTCAAATCCACTACCTGCCATATTAAAGATACTAGCTTCGTCCTTTTCAATTTCCAATACGGTTTGTCCCAAAACAAACGAACTGATGTGAGACAGGTGTGATACATAGGCAATGTGCAAATCATGAGATTTGCTGTCCATCTCTACCACGTGCATGCCCAAAGATTCCAAACAATTCTTTGCCAACTGAAAGGAAGATTCCTGGCTTTCTTCCTTATCACAAATGATTCCAGTTTTGCCATCAAAAAGAGAATCAAAGGCCGCTTCGGGTCCTGAGTTTTCCGTACCCGCTATAGGGTGAGCGGCTACAAAGTTCTTGCGCTTAGGATGACCCAAAACCGCACCACAGATTCCGGATTTTGTAGAGCCTAGATCAATTACAGTCGTATTTTCATCTATTCTATCTAATATGCTTGGAAGTAATTTCCGGATAGAGTCTACTGGAATAGCTAAAATCACTAAGTCAGCGATGGACAGCGCTTGCGGTAATACCAGGCAATCATCTACCAATCCAAGTGCCTTGGCCTTATCAGCATTTTCATCGTTGACATCCACTCCAATCACTTGGTCCGCAAAGCCACTCTTTTTCAACTTTAGTGCAACCGAACCTCCTATTAAACCCAGTCCTATTATGGATACAATCATGCTTTTACCATTTCCAGCCTTTGGATAGCCGTGTTAAACATTTCTTTATTTGAGCAAAGTGAGATTCTGATATACCCTTCACCATTCGATCCGAAGATGGTACCGGGTGTAACAAACACAAATCTTCCCTGTAAAATTTCTTCTATAAACTCTTCACTCTTTCTTCCCTCCGGTATTTTTGCCCACATGAACATGCCTGATTGTCCGATATCATAGCTACACTCCAGAATATCCAAGATCTTCGTTGCCAACTTTCTTCTTTCCATGTATTCAGCATTTACTCCATCAAACCAGGATGCCGGTAGACTGAGGGCTTCTACTGAGGCCTCTTGCACCGGTTTGAACATACCTGAATCTACATTAGATTTCACTCGTAGGATTGCATTTACATATTCTTCTCTGCCGCAGACCATACCTACTCTCCATCCTGCCATATTAAATGCTTTACTCATGGAATTGAGTTCCAGGCAGTTTTCCATGGCTCCTTGTGCTGAAAGCAAACTCATTGGATTTTCATTGAGAATAAAGCTGTATGGGTTGTCATTGACAACAAGAATGTTATGATCCTGTGCAAATCTTGCCAGCTTGCTAAAAAGCTCTCTTGATGCCTTTTGTCCTGTCGGCATATTGGGATAATTCACCCACATCATTTTGGCCGAAGCCAATACTTCATCATCTATACCTTCTAAATCCGGAAACCAATTATTTTCCTCTTTTAAATCAAATGAAATAGCTTTTGCTCCCATCATTTCAGCTGCAGTCTTGTAAGCCGGGTAACCGGGATTTGGAATTAGCACCGTATCTCCTGGATTCAGAAAGGCCATTGAGATATACATCACGCCCTCCTTTGAACCCAACAAAGGCAAAATTTCTGTATCACTATTGAGTCTCACATCAAAGTGTCTTTCGTAAAATTTCGAAATAGCACTTCTTAACTCAGGAATAGATCGATAGGACTGATAAGCATGTGTATTTGATTGACTGGCACTTGTCACCAATCTATCTGTCACCTGCTTGGCTGGTGGCAGATCAGGGCTTCCTATACCCAGGTTGAGAACATCGCATCCGCGAGCATTCATCTCTCTGATCTCATCAAGTTTTTTGGAGAAGTAATACTCTTTTACTTCCGCAATTCTGTTTGCTACCTCTATCATACCGCTGGTATATTTCCTTTTTTATATTCTCCGTGCACCTTTACCAATTCTGCCTTAGTATTCAAGGCATTCAGTGCATCTTTATAATTATCATAATCCTCCCACACTACATCAATATTAAAGGCATATTGATAAGGTTTTCCTAAAATGGGCATGGATTGAATCTTGGTTAGGTTAATGCCATTGAGTTTAAAGATGAGCAGCACATCAGCCAATGCTCCCGGGTCGTGCTTGGTAATGATTCTTAGAGACGCCTTCTGAGGTATATGATCATGACCATTCTTTCGGCTTTTCATAATAAGGAACCTTGTATAGTTTTTCTTATTAGTCTCAATGTTGCTTTCCAAAATATCCATACCAAAAATCTCCGCAGCTTTCTTACTGGCAATTGCTCCGGCACTTTCTAATTTATTGTCTCGTATCAGTTTTACACTATCGGCCGTGTCGTCATATTCGGTCAGTTTGATTTGTGGATAGTTAGCTAGGTAGTCCGCACACTGCAGCAAGGCCATTGGATGAGAATAAACCTGATCAAGGTCTTCGGCCTTTTTGCCTTTGTGCGCGATCAAGTTCATTTCTATCCTTGTATAGATTTCTCCTGTGATCTTGAGATCGTATTCGTTGATAAGTGCATAATTGGGCAGGATAGTTCCGGCTATTGTATTTTCAATGGCCATTACTCCATAGTCCATTTGTTTGGCATTTATAGATTTCGCCAATGACCTGAAGTCATGAAAAGGTTGGATCGCTATCGATTGATCAGCAAAGTATGAACTGGCCGCCTCGTTGTGAAATGATCCCTCTACCCCTTGTATGCCTATTTCCATTAGTTTATGTTATTCGTTTTTTGGTAAAAAAAAAGCCCCGAATTATTTCGGGGCTTTGCTATATTTCTTCAAAAACACTAAAGAACTATTCTTTCCACCCCTTTGCTATCGCATAGAAATAAAAGTAATAATAGTTCCAGAAAAATGCTCTTGTGTTGTTCATTGTGTTATTTAACGTTTCAAATGTGGGCATCTAATTTTTAATATCAAAACATATGGCTGAAAAAAAAGTCACATTTTCAATTATTCAAGAAAACACTATCATATTTTGCAATTTTCGTATCGTTTTTTGATCAGTTGCTCTATTTTGCAACCTTTTAGTAGAATTAAACATTAGTCTCCTAATAAACAATAACGTCGTCCTCATTGGCCCGACTGACGATTGGTACTTCTGAACAACCTAACGTCATTCATTTCTACTCTTAGAATCTGTAGATGAACGGAATTTGTTTTATTAACGACCATTAGAATATCACTTATGCCTTTAGCAAAGTCACTTGTAATAACCCTATTTTTAACTGTCGCCTGGCAAATGTCCTCTGCTCAAGGTATTCTTAAGCGTGAAGCTCTCACTAGTATGGATCGGGGTGTAGAAGCCATGGAGGCAGGCTACTATGAAGCGGCTGATCAATTTTTTAGAGATGCACTTAGTAAGATGACCAAGTTGCCTAGTAACCTGGCGTACTACTTTGGCAGAAATTCTTACCATCTTGGCAAACACAAACAAGCGATCAACTGGCTTAATAAGTATATGGAACTCAAGGGTACCACCGGACAATACTATGATGAGGTGACCGAATATCTGGAATTGGCGGGTGAAGCCTTCAGGAAGCAGCGGGAAGAAGAAATTGATAGAACCCAGAAACAGCTCACTACACAAGGTTATTTCGACTGCCCCGGCGATTACATGCACTGTCCACTTTGCAACGGTACTGGAGTCTTAATCACTCCGGGTAAGTTTGGCGCAGTTTATCAAACCTGTCCCTACTCTGGTTTATCAGGAAAACTCACCTGCGATGAGTATAATCAATACCTCAGAGGAGAATTGGAAGCAAAAAAGGAATAGCACGCATAATAAATATGCTAAATAGGCTGTTAGTTACTTTCAGAAAGATCACTGATATGATGAGAACGGCCTTAATACTCTTATTGACTATCCTGATTACCGACCTCAGAGCACAAACTGAAAGAGTCACACTGACCAGTTTGAATTCCGAATATATTGAATACGCACCATCTATTAGTGCAGATGGCACCAAAATGGTATTTCAATCCAACAGAAATGGAGATTATCAACTCTATGAATCAATTAAAAACGAAGAAGGCAAATGGTCTGAACCCACATTGCTGCAAGGAAAAATCAACGATTATGGTGATAGTACGGATTTGATTGGGGGACCCAGTCTCTCCTACGATGGAAATTTCATTTTCTTCTTCGCCTCTTATAATGGTGGACTTGGTGTCGAGGATATTTATTATTCTGAAAGAGAAGGTGACTTATGGGGCACTCCACAAAATATTGGTGCACCAATTAGCAGCAAGCAGTATGAAGGGTTTCCAAGTATATCTTCTGATGGTAATTCACTTTATTTCATGCGTCTTAATAAGAATCTGGAGAAACAATCCAGTTGCTACACCTTGATGGTGTCTCACAAAGATGCTGACGGTAACTGGCAAGAACCCTATGCCCTTCCAGAGAAAATCAATCAGGGTTGCGAGAAATTTCCTAAAATCATGCCTGACAATGAGACATTTATCTTTTCGTCCATACGAGAAAATACGCTTGAGGGCAGCTTTGATCTTTTTCAAGTTCGACACCTCGGAAACAACGAATGGACGGAACCTCTTTGGTTGAATTATGCGAATACGGCTAGTCATGATTATTTCGCCTCTGTGTCTTCTGTGGCAGAAAATATATATCTGAATACCAAAGGGGCAGGAAATTATGACCTTTATTCCTATTACATACCCGAACATCTGCGACCTAAGAAGGTAATCAACGTAAAAGGAGTGGTTACTAACTTAAAAGCTACACCGCTTTCGGCTAACCTGAAAGTTTACAATCAAGAAAAAAACAAATTAATAGCAAACCTTCCAAGCAATCATACAGATGGGTCATTTACGCTCGTTTTACCGGAAGGCACCTACCAGCTGGAAGTTGTATCTGCAGGCTACTATCCCAAAGAAGAAGAATTAGTAATTTCCATGCCCAAAATCTACTGTCCCGTTCATAAGGATATACAACTCACCCCTTACACTGGAAAAGGAATTGTTCACGCAACCAATGTCAGAACACAGGAAAAATTAACTCCTGATAAAATATCTGTGCTGAATTTGGCAGATAGCAGTGAGATAGTCACCGAAGGCAATTCGTTTGATGTGAAGTACAACAAAAGATATCAGATCACAATCAGCAAAGAAGGTTTTGCAGATCAATTAGCAACTCTTGGAGTAAATGATGTATCTATTGATACACACTGGATCGATGTGAATATGGTTCCCGAGAAGCCAAAAGTGATTTTCCAGCCCAAGGACAAGGATAGCAAACGAACCATACCAATCAGTCTGATGATCAAGCAAATAGGTTCGAAGAAAGTACTGTTTAGAGGCAAAACGCCTGGTGACACCACACTTACACTAGATTTGGGCAAAAAGTACTCGGTCTATGCCCTGTCTAAGAATTACTTGTTTTTGAAAGAAACCCTTGATTTGTCCGACGTCAATAGTTACCAGAAAATTGATCATGAGGTCTTGTTACAATTCATCCAACCGGGGGCAAAGCTGACCCTGGATGAGGTGCTATTTCCTTCCAATTCCAGTGAGCTGGAAAAATCATCCTATGACGAACTAGCTGCTGTTTACAAATTCCTGAAATACAATCGAACACTGGTTGTAGAAATAGCAGCGCATACAGATCATGTCGGCTCTCTTTCCGACAATTTGGCACTCTCCAATGCGCGGGCGCAGTCAGTGGTAGATTTTCTGGTTTCCAAAGGTGCTGACAGTACGAGGTTGGTTGCCAAAGGATATGGCGAGGTTGAACCCATTAGCTCTAATCATCATGCAGAAGGGCGTGCGAAAAATCGTCGGGTAGAATTTCGAGTGTTGGCGGTGAAGTAGGTGATTGACCTATTTTGATTATGCGGTCAATATTGGTTTACAATAAACTACTCTACACCAAAAGTGCAGAATTTTAAACCCATTCCGGAAACCTATAAATCAATTTGATGACTCGCTGATTGAGATCCCTTTGAAAAATAATCTGGTATCACCTGTTTAATTTTTTTTAAGGCATCCCCCACAGACTCATTGCTCATTCCCCCTGCAGCATTCGCATGTCCACCACCACTGAAGTGATCAGAAGCTAAGGTATTGACCGGATTTTCATCACCTTTAGATCGAAAGGACATCTTAACTATGCCATCTCGTTCGGCAAGCATGATGGCGGCTTTCATCCCTTTGATAGACAAGGCTAAATTGGCCAAACTATCCGTATCCCCTTTTTTATAATTGTACTTGGCCAGTTCTTCCTTGGTCAAGGAAATAAGTGCCACCTGATAATCCTCCAAAATCTCCAATTTTTCACTCATGGCAAATCCCTGCAAACGCAAGCGACTGGCAGTATTGGTATCGTTGAGTACTTCGTGAATCAAGTGATGTTGAACGCCAGCTGCCAGTAGTTTGGCTAATAATTCATGCGTACGCGGTTGCACCGCTGGGAATCGAAAGCTACCGGTATCAGTCAAAATACCAAGATATAGCGGCGTGCCGATGTGTTGATCGAGCAACTTCTCATAACCAGACTGAACCACTAGCTCTGTGATGAGTTGGGCTGTAGATGACGACGAAGTATCCGATACGCTCAATGTTGGAAAGTCTTGCGGGTTGAGATGGTGATCGATCATCACTTTCTTACAAGTGGCGGCCTCCAACAAGGCTTGCATATCTGGTCCGATACGATCTGTATCATTATAATCCAAACAGAAAATTAGATCGGCCTGCTCAAAGGCTGCCGTCACTTCCTCTGGCTGATCCGTCATTAATAAAATGGGGCTAAGACCCACCCACTCTAAAAAATCAGGGGCAGCATCCGGGTGACAAACCACAGCCGAATGTCCTAACTTTTCGATAAATCTCAACAATCCCAACGAACTACCGATAGAATCTCCATCTGGCGATTTATGAGAAGTAATAATGATACGGGTCGCCGAGCGAATTTCGGATACAATCTGTTCGTAAATATTCATGGCATTCGGATCTATCTATAAGCGCGCGAAGATACATAAGTCATCGTCATTCTATAAATATTCACCCCTGTTTGCAGGGCAAACGCATTTAAAATTTAAACAGCCTTTAAGCCCTGTCAGGGTTGTGCCTGGATAAGTATGGACTGTCTTGAAACCTCAGCTGTCTGATGAAGAGTAAGCCTGACAGGGATCTGATTTTAAATGCACCTGCCCCACTTTGGTGTTTTCTCCAACTAGCCTTAACCCACAATCAATGAATCGGCATGTCTCGTTTCTCCCTGTGTTCGTCTAAGTGGAAATCTAAATGGTGATAGAAACTTAAACGAAAGATACTTCGATGCTCATACGTATGCGGTTCCTTATAATGTCTGAAGGTGTACATGTATCCGGCTTGAACCTGAACCTGCTCGCTGAGATTATAGCCTAAGCCGGCAAACGCCCTATTGTCCTCGAGGTGATTGTAAACCACTGTCTTGCCAGCTTGTATGAAGATTTCGTTGTACAAACTTAAAAACAAGGTGTGATTCTCAAATGCCGGCTTATTGAGCGGCACGTAGAGGGTTAGTTTATATCTAAATCGGTGCGTGAGTTTAAAATCAGATCCCTTTTCATAATCACGTTTGTACCTCTGTTCCAATCTGATCTGATGATACATTTTGATATGATCGAAAGGAGTACCAAAAACCAGCTGCTCCCAGGTCCTAAACTGAGGAACCACTTTGTCCAGGTTTGGGTCGTCCTGATCTGGTGCCCAATAGTAAGGATTCACCACGCCAACGGTTAGATCTGCATATTTGGCCAGACTATAGGTGACACCGAATCGCAAATAGATTTGAGCCATATCGTCGAAACCATTTCTACGGCGGATATGGTACTCGCCATAATACGCCCACTTATCGTTAAAATGATACTTGGTATAGAAACCAAACCATGCACCTGTACTTGTAATTTTTTCTTTTTCTGCAGGTGGTTGGTAGCTCGGCCCTTGAGCCAAAGCAGTAAGAGAGAAGCATACGCAAAATAGCGTAAGCCAGAGCGTAGTACGTGGATTACCCATGAGTTGGTTTGAGCAGTGGTTGACTGAGTTTTGAATTATTCCCAGTAATTAAAGGAATATTTTAATAGAAAAAAAGTAATACCGCTCGACGTGGATGTAAGAGAGCTTTTAGTGTCGACTAAATAAGTTGGCGTTCTAAATCTACGCTCTCCCCAACCAGGTGTAGTTAGTCCCGAAGGGATGCCTATGGTGCAACTACAACTTCATATCATACCCCTCTGGAGCTCACTTACAGTGAGCGACAAACCTACATAAGAGACTGGGACTTCTAATTAAGGCATGTAAAGAATTATCCACCCAAAAAAAAGTACATTAGCAACTAACCATTTTTAAATCTTCTCATCAGTTGAAAAAGATTATACTAGTCATTGCTGTCTTCATGATCGATTCAATTGTATTGGCTCAAAACATGGATAACACTACTCCAAATCTTAAAGACCTTCAAAAAGACTCGTTAATCGAACGGGCTAATAAATTACTGGAGACCAAATACCCTGATTTCGTTTTTAATGCCAAGGAATATCAAATTACTGCATGGGCAAACACCGAAAAAGTAGTGGTAAAGTTCAGACGAACGATCCAATTTACACCCTTGGACAGAAAGGATGAAAATTTGAATTTTGATTTTGCAGTTGACCTTACTAATCAGAATATTTCACCATTTGATACTTGGGGAATGGATCGATTTTACATTCCTACAAAGGACGAACAAGTAAAAATTGATTTTGTCATCAATGCCTTTGGTGTGCCGCGACTAGGTTTTAACAATAGTATTGTTGAAGATTCGGCTATGTATAAAATTCATATCGATAATGAAATGGCATTCGGACGTTACTTCATCGATAAAATAACTGGGAAGGAATGCATGGGATCCATAGAAGGGAGTTATGCCCAGATGCCTAATGATATTCCTCAGCTAACCGATCCAAATCCTATGATTGAAATAAAGGAATAAAAATACCCAGCTAGGTGTAGTTGGTCCCGAAGGGATGCCTATGGTGCAACTACACCTTCATATCAAACCCTATCACAGGTCATAGTACCCATTAGGTACCTACTTCCCATATTGCAAATTGGTACTTTGGTAGGTGGTGCCATAGGTCGCTACTAAATTCCTTACTTGATACAAAGCATCAATCAATTGATCATTTTCGAGTTGTTTCAGAGGATGTGCGAAGACCGACCACAAGATCCCGTTGGCCAGGGCATATTTGGCATCCAAAGCTCGGTCAAAGTTGGCTTCCATCAAAGTCACTAAATCCTCTTCTTTGAGTACTGATTGTTCAACTACACCGGCCATGATTCTCATCCTATTGGCATTTTCATCCGTGATCAGTATCAAGGGCATCCCTTTAAAATTGTACTCCACTACATTATCATTTTCCTTTACGACCGTGGCCTCTTTGGCAATCAATAGTTTGATGGTTTTAAAATCCATCTCCTGAGCAATAGAGATGTTGAAGCAGGACAGCAATAATATCAGGACAACTATATTCTTCATAACGGTGAAAGGATGTGAATACTAAATATAACCTAAATGAGAGGAGAAAGATTTCAGATGTCGGGTAAATAATAATTGCTCTTTAGTTATCAGAGCAATCCACTCTCCTTAACTCCACCAACTTCCTTCTCAAATCCCAATCTTTGGCATCCATACCCATGGTCTCAAATAACCAATCCACGCCTTCAGCTATCGGGACATTTGGATAGAATTCGTCCCGGGCGAAGTGCACAAATTTCAGCACTTTGAAGCCATCGAACCATTGGTAGAATCGTTTTCGAAAAATAGTGAGTGAATTCGCCTGAGTCTTGAATTCGGAAATCTGAGCGATGAACTCTTCCAGTGGGACGAACTGCTGAATAGTGACAGGAAGATCGCTCCATACCGTTTCGGCAGTCTCCGTTTCGTACATTTCGCCTACCAGACTGAATAATTGTTTTAAATCCTTATAAATCTGATGGTTGTAACTTAGACATTCAACTTTACCTTCATCTAACCAGGCACCTATTGCCCTACCTGTCCCGAAGGGAACACGATCTGATCTCCTGGGTGACGGGATGATTTTGGTGGTATTCAATTCTTTGAAATTTCCCAAAGGAATGATCTTGTGCAGGAAGTAGAAGTCCTCTCCTGCTTTGCGACGATTCATGCCACCCTGCTTTTGATAAGCCGAAGACCGCACGGCCATGCTAGACCCGATGGTCTGAAAGGCGTAAGGGAAGCCCGCATACTTCAGTCCATCTACATAGTAACGTAAATGAAGTTCATAGTTGAGAATGCCTTCATAAATCTCCGGCTCCAGGTCTCCTTCGAGCGGATGCTCAAAGTGGATTGAGCAGCCCGGAGTTTTGGGATTATCCATAAAGATCTTCTCTACTTCAATCAATAGATTAGTTTCACAAGTGCTATCCGCATCGAAACACAAGATGACTCCGTCCTTCTCTTGCGCTTCAAAGATACGCACGGCTTCGTCCATTCCGATCTTGCGCGCCAGCCCTACCCCGGCATGTTTCTTAGGCAACTCACTTTCCAGGATGAAATGGTATTGATATTTTTTCGGTTGCTGACCTAACCAAAATTGACAATCGACTAGGGTCTTTTCATTGTGCTCCTTGATTTCAGGAGTGCTCTTTTCGGAAGCATTAATAACAACTATCACAGCAACCTGGTCTTCAGGCCTATCGCACAATTCCAAAGCATTTAGTGAAGTCAGTAAATCCGGTTCGTTGTGACAAGGCAGCACGACAATAATATCCGGCGTACCATAATTACCTTTGGTAAGGTAAGTGTGTGGATAAGCGTATCGCCCCAGGTAAATATTGGACACAACAGAAACTTAAGGTGCCAGTCTTTTGGTCACCCACTGGCCATCTACCAAATCATAAATAATACGATCATGCAATCGGCTGGGACGACCCTGCCAGAATTCCAGCCTGACTGGCTCCAGCAAATACCCACCCCAAAAATCAGGTCTGGGAATTTCACTTTCATTTTCAAATTTGTCCTGAATTTCTTCCACTCGATCATCCAGAAACTCTCGGTTCGGAATTTCCTGACTCTGTGGTGAAGCCCATGCTCCTATTCGACTGCCATAGGGTCTTTCTTTAAAGTACTCATCAGAAATGATGGGATCAACTTTGCTGATCTTGCCTTTAATTCTTACTTGTCGCTCCTGAGACTTCCAATGGAAGGTCATGGAGGCATATGGATGTTTTTCAAGCTGCCTCGCTTTATTGCTATTGTAGTTGGTATAGAACGTAAATCCGTCTTCGGCATAAAACTTCAGCAGGACAATCCTTCCTTCCGGAATCTGATCTTCACCAAGCGTAGACAAAGTCAACACATTGGCTTCATCCCCATCAGACTTCATCGCAGCTTTGAACCACTCTTCAAACTGCATCATGGGATCCGGATGCACACTCTCCTTGGTCAGTGAGTCCTTTCCATAATCCTTTCTCATGCCGGGTAAAAATTCTTTTGCCATCCTTAATGTTAATATTTCTCGTATGTGTTACAAATATCACCGAAATCATTAATTATGCATATATAATTCTCAGATTCAAACCCAAATAACTACATAATTCATTATCTTAAAATATGCAGCTACGAGTACCCCTTTGCTACGACAGTTCACCCGAATGGGTCGATACTGTAATGAATAATTTCGATTCCTTCCTTCAAGACCATGCCGACTGCGAACGTAAAGCCTCTTCGATGGCCATGAGCTTTGTGGCAAAATTTCCAGACAGGCTGGAGATTCTACCTGAATTGATCGATACCGCCGTAGAAGAATTGGAGCATTTCCGATCTGTTTACGAGATCATGCAAGAAAGAGGCATCCAACTCAACCATGAGATACAAGAGGATAAATATGTTAAACAGTTGATACAAAGCTGTAGAAGCGGACGCGAAGAAAGGTTTATGGACAGGCTGCTACTGGCCTCTGTTGTAGAAAATCGAGGAGCAGAGCGTTTCAGGCTGGTCTATGAAAGTTTACCAAAGGGCAAACTCAAAGAGTTTTACCAAGACCTTTGGGCCTCTGAAGCCAAACATGGCGAAGTATTCGTAAAAATGGCCTTGATCTATTTTGACGAAAATGATGTTTATAAAAGACTAAAAGAAATGAATGAGATAGAAGGCAAAATTATGGAAGCCATGCCGCTATCTCCAAGATTACATTAAACCCAAATAGCTTATGGATTACTTTCATTCAAAACAGAAATTCAACCCCCAACGAGGAGACGTCCTGATCTCAGAACCCTATCTTCCCGATCCCAATTTCGAGCGTACCGTGGTGTTGCTTTGCGAGCATGACGAGAACGGGACTTTTGGCTATGTTTTGAATAAACCCTCATCTGCCTATTTCGAAGATGTGATCGAACAGGTTTCGGATTTTAAAGAAAGGCTATTCATAGGTGGTCCGGTGCAGCAAGACACCTTACATTTTATACATCGTGCTCCCGACCTGATACGTACCGGAAGAGATGTCGGTGGCGGTATCTATTGGGGGGGTGACTATGATGAATTGTTATCTCTCATAGATTTAAAACGAATCGACCCAAACGACTTCAGGTTTTTCCTTGGTTATTCCGGCTGGGCTGCTGGTCAGTTGGAAGAAGAATTAGCTGCCAAGTCTTGGATCGTATGCAAGGGCCTATCGGCTAATCGTGTATTTGATGTCGACGAAAAGCTGTTATGGAAAGACGTATTGGAAAGTTTGGGCGGTAAGTTCAAAATGTTCGCCAACTACCCTAGTGATCCCAATATGAACTAATGCCACAAAAAATGCATAAATTGCATAGTGTAGAGAAAAAGATTTATGATTAAAGAGAACGAGATGACTGGATCAACAGATGAAAAATCGACGAATCCGGGGGCTGTTCAGGAAAACCCTGAATTAACTAATGAGAATGAAAATACACTTGATTCCACCTCCGATTCAACCGAAAACCAAGTAACACCAGAAGCTGCCGCAATTCCGGAAGAGAAAGTTTCTGAAGAAATTCCTAAAGAGACTGAGGCCGACCAGGAAGAGACTTTGACTGCAGAGGACACCTTGCCTACGACAGAAGAAGTACCCGTCACCGAGGCCATTGAGACCTCCATTGAAGAACTGGCAAGCGAAGAGGTCGAAACTGAAGCTACTGAAGCTCCCGCTGAAGAACAGGAAGCCGAAGAAGTCGAAACTGCGGCTGAGGCAACAACCGAAGAACCTCAGGCGGTGGAAGAAAATACCTCAACTTTGGAAGAAGCGTCTGTCGGTACTGATGACGAAACAACCCAAGCAGAAGAACCGGCTGCAGAGACTACTGAACTACCGGCTGAAGAACCGGAAGCCGAGGTTCAGGAAATAACCAAAAAAGAAGCTGCCAGTACCTCAGAAGAAAAATCTGAGAAAAAGGAAGAAGAACCACGCGAGGAAATTGACTATACCAGCTACACCAAAGAACAACTGACTATGGCCCTGGCCGATTTTTCCAATCAGGAAGATGGGTTCAGAAAGACATTCGATATTGGCAACATCAAGAAGAGTTATGATGTGATCTTTCAAAAAGAAAGAGCTGAAGCTTTGGAGAAATTCATAGCTGACGGTGGTTCTAAAGACGACTTCCAATACAAGCTGGATGAGTTCTCCATCAAGTTTGAAGCGTATTTTAAAATTCTACGCGAAAAGAAATCAAAAAATGCCAAAGAGCAAGAAAAGCAGAAAGAGCGAAATCTTGAGCTGAAGAATGAGTTGCTCGAAAGACTCAGAGTATTCGTGGATGACGACGAAAATACTTCCAGCATCAATGCTTTGAAAAAGTTGCAGGAAGAATGGAAGGCGATTGGTCCGGTACACCACCAGCACAATCGAACACTTTGGGCCAATTACAATGCGCTCATGGATCGTTACTACGATCACAGAAGTATCTACTTTGAGCTCAAGGAACTCGATAGAAAAAAGAATCTAGAGGCCAAACAAGAGCTTTGCAAACAAGCTGAAGCACTGGATGCACTCGAAAATCTAAATGAGGCCATCAAAAGATTGAATGAACTTCATGAGGATTACAAGCACATAGGCCCTGTACCCAAAGAAGTGCAGGAAGAGACTTGGCAGCGATTCAAGGCTGCCTCTGATGTGGTCTATGCCAAACGCAAAGACTATATCTCGCACCTGAAAGAAGAGCTAGGTGAGAATTATGAAAAGAAAATAAAACTGGCAGACAAAATTGCCGATTACGCCTCATTCACGTCCGATAGCATTGGTGAATGGAACAGTAAGACCAAAGAGCTGTTGGCTGTTCAAAAGGAATGGGAATCGGTTGGCGCCATGCCAAAAGACCAGGCCAAAGCTGTTAACAAGAGGTTTTGGGGCGATTTTAAAACGTTCTTTCACAACAAGTCTGCATTCTTCAAAACCCTGGATTCTCAGCGTGAAGAGAACCTTAAACTCAAACAAGTACTGGTAGATAAAGCCATCGAGCTGCAAAGCAGTGAAGACTGGAACGAAACAGCCAATGCTTACAAAGCGCTGCAAAGAGAATGGAAAGAAGTTGGCCCTGTTCCTGGCAAAGAGCGTGAAAAGATCTATAAAAAATTCAAAGCAGCCTGCGATGAGTTTTTCAACAAGAAGCGTGACCATTCGAAAGAAATGGAGTCTTCTTACGATGGCAACCTGAAGAAGAAGGAGGATATCTGTGCTTCCCTTGAGGCTCTAATTGGTGCCGAAGATTTACATCCTCAGCAGGTCTACGACTTGCAGGATGCTTTCAATGCTATTGGGTTTGTGCCCAAAAAAGCAATCAAGTCCATCCAAAACAGATATCAGGAGGCTTTGCAAAATATCATTGCACAGGCCAAAGACTTCGATGAAGAGGAATTGGCAGAACTGAAATCGCTTGTTCGTATCAACAAGATGAAATCAGGACCTCATGGCGACCATAAGTTGCAGCGCAAGGAGCATTCGATCAAAAGAAAGATTCAAAACCTGGAGAAGGATGTATCTACCTGGAAGAACAATTTAGGTTTCTTCGCCAATTCTAAAACGGCCAGCGACATGCTCAAAGATTTCGAAGAAAAGATCAGAAAGGCAGAAGAAGAACTGGAGGAACTCAAAGAAGAATTAAAGTTGATTACCTACGCGGAACATTGATAATCAATCGCTTAGAAAAAACTTAAGAATTAATTTCTTGAGTTGCTTGCAAGTGAAAAATTCTGCTTTACTTTTGCACACGCAAATGACCAAAAGGGTCAGCAAATTGTAAGAATTTATTGCCTCCATAGCTTAGTTGCGGTTCGACGTTTCGACCAGAGCAACTGACTTAAGTACTCCTTTAAAAGAGAAGGAGATTAAAAATATTAGCCTCCATAGCTCAGTTGGCCAGAGCAACTGACTTGTAATCAGTAGGTCGTTGGTTCGAATCCGACTGGGGGCTCTTGTAAAGGTCTTGAAGAAATTCAAGGCCTTTTTTTTATGTCTAATCAGCAATAACCAACGACCGGTCGTTGGACTGGGCGTCCCCGTTCGAATCCGACTGGGGGCTCTTAATCGAAAGCAGTTACAGAAATGTGACTGCTTTTTTTATGTCCGGTGTTATGCTGCGGTGCTATGATCGACACCTCAAATCCAACTTTTAGTATCATACAATTCTAAATTTCTGGTTTCTGAAATCAATTCCTTTTTACCTCAATAATGCTTGATTGAGCTCTTATCTCCTTCGTGCTTGATGTGCATGCCCTATATGGCGTGTAGCGATAGTTAAATGTGCGCTATTCGGGCTTTATCATACTGTAAGATACTTGATGGCATCATGGTAATTTCTTATTAAATTCGACACCAAGCGATAAAATATGGATAATAATAATTCGATTTCAGAAGATGGAAACATCTCAGTTGATGTTAAACCAATGGTTTACTCAAAAACGGCTATAAAAGGCTTCTCATTCTTCTTTTCAACAATTTTTGGAGGAGTACTTCTATATAGAAACCTAAAATCCTTGAATAAGGATAAGGAGGCGTACATCGTCCTTGGACTTTCTATTGTCTATACAGCATTGACAGTTTATGTTGTTAATATCCCAGAACGGCCTCAGTCATCAATTTCATATTTGTTGAATCTAATAGGAGGAGCTATTTTGGCCGAATATTTTTTTGGTAAGTATTTGGGGTCGGAAAAGGATTATCAAAAGAAAAAGATATGGAAGCCTCTGATTATCTCGATGTTAATCTCGATTCCATTACTACTGGCTATGTTCTACGAAGCTGGAATTATTTAAGTATAAAATGTCTGTGGTTATTGATATTTTGGATGGAAAAAATAGTCATACGAATGTCTCTTACAACTAATAAACTACTGCTGATCAGCATTGGCTTTATTGCGCTTGCTTTTGTTATTGTTCCGTTCTCGGAGACTCTTGGAATTCGACATAATCAAATGGCATTATCAGCATTGGCTTTAAATGTTGCTTTTGGACTTAACACTGCTGGCATAGCAGCCTCATTCTATGAAAGAAAAGAGGGTAAGAAAAAATCAAGCATCGGTTTGATTGGCAATACTATATTGGTGATTGGGTATTTCATAATAACGATATTAGCACTTAATGTAGGAAGACAATAAAATCGCTAGGAAATAAGCTTCTCCAAAATCGGCTTTATATCTTCATACATTTGTTTTTTGTCACTTTTGAGATCCATATCCTCCATTGACACTAGAAAGAGAAAACGAAGTGAAGTGCCTAAAGATGAACAGATCTTAGTTAAAGCTGTCAAGGTCGGTTCTACTTTGCCCGCTTCAAGCCTAGAAATATAGGCTTGAGTGAGCCCGGCTTTTTCAGCTAACTCCACTTGGTTTAACCCCTTCTTCTTTCGAAGATTTTTTACCGCTTTACTTACATCCATTTTTTTAATTACCTAAAATCTTCGCAACCTGCTCCAGAACCTCGGATTTTGCTAATATTCTCAACAAAGTGAAAGCGATTTCATTCATCTCCTTCAACCCAAAATTCTTCCTCTCCAGATGACCTCTGGCGACTAAAATAGCCTCCTTTTCATCCGTGCTAAGAATGCTGTCGTACTTGGACAACACATTGTTCAATTCCAATATTGCTTGTTTCTTCTTTTTCATAATTTCAGACGATTTAATACCAAGAGACAAATAATTGGCCTGAGCCAACAACAACCATCATCTATAAATGATGTACCGTTTTCTGTAAAAATTTGGCCTTTAGCCAAACCCCAAATAACTACCCAACCCTTGGTTAGATAGTCGATTGACATTAAAAGTGCTCCTTCAAGAGCATTTCAAAAAAACCAGATCAACCAAACAAGGCCAATCTAGCAGCAGCAGTGTGAGAAAAATTAAATTGTACTTAATGTGGCCGAAGTGAATGGTGCTTTCGGCCGAAGCAATTGGATTGAAGATAATGAATGGCTAATTTTTGTTTTCCATTTGAAAATGGCTAAAAGTTGTATGCCACATTTCACAATCTACATTCCAAATTTAAACTAAGAGGTTATTGATGATGCCGAATTGAACTTGCTTTCGGCAAACATTCTGATGAATAATCATGAATGACTTTTCTTTTTTCAATGTCCATGATCATTTTCTACTGTTTAAAAAAATAGAGAGCCCTTACCTCGATCCTAAAAAGGATTTAGTGTATTTCCTCTCAACCAAATAGTCTCTTCTCTCAATCGTCTATGTCTGAAACTAACAATACTTCAATGAACTATAGAGTATTAAATTATTACTCTCAGTTATATATAACGGAGGGTTATATATATGGTTGCAAAAAATCAAAAAAAAATAGTGGGTAGTCAGGTATGAATAGAATTGCTTTTGTTCTTCCCCAGATGGCGCGTTTAGCGATAGCGTAGCGCGTGACTTATTCCATCGGTACAAACTCCAACAGTTCCCTCTGGATCACGAAACTTATACTTCTCAGGCATTCTGAAACATAAAAAAATTCTCTCTCACCGATACATCGCACGCGTTACGCTGAAAAAGCTAAACGCGCGCTATTGGGGAGTGATTAGAATACATACATTTTGACATTTCAATGAATCTTTTATGTAAGGTTATGCCAGAGATCTCTTATGTCTCAACACTTCGTCGGTCTCAATCGCCAAAATAAATTGAGCAAGAATTATAACAACCAATAAAAGAAGGGTGGAATTTCCTTCATAAAAAAAGAATCTGAAATTCATTCTAATTGAAAGAATAGTTGACGCTATGGGAATAATATAAAGAAAAAAGTAGGTTAGTATTAGACTTGAAGTGTCTCTATAAAGCGGGATAAACGCAAAGCCCGTTTCTCCTTTTAATTCTAAGGTTCTCAAATGTTGATAAAAATAAAACCCCAGTATCAACAGTGTTAGCGGACCCCCAATAATTAAGAGTTTCTTTGAAATGCTAATCCCAAAAAGCTGAATGCTGTTTTTCTCTCCGGTAGAAATATCGCCGAGATATGTGATAATACTATTAGCTGTTAAGTCACCAATACTCCTTTGCTCTTTTGATAGTGTTAATTCTAACTGAGCAGCAGAAACATTGCAACTATCCTTTAAGAACTTCTCTAGAATTAAAGCAGGGACTTTTTGCTCGATACAAAAGGCTATCCTCCCATCCCAACCAATTGTATCTTTAAATTGATTAATTTTTTCTCTATACCCCTTTTTATTATACCAATGGGTTTTCAAGTATTCTGAATCCCGATCTATTAACTTGCATGCACTAAAATAGAATGAGCCATCAATTTTTTCTAACATTGATGAAAAATTATCATTCTCACTAAAGAATTCTTGCCTGATAATAAGCAAAGTATCATTGTCTGAAAATCCTGCAAGGTCTGAGTAACCTTTCACGTCTATATAAAAATCTATAAGATCAGATGAGAAAGAAAGGGTTCGCATCTCTTTTAAAGTTGTTAATACTCGATCACCGGAGGCGATAGGACTAAGACTAAAAGCAATGGTGGTAAAGCACACTATTGACATTGTCAAATGTGTCTGCCTCAGAACCCCTATTTTATCTTGCATTAGTTTGGCTTATGTGTATAATTGGAATTTCGTTAATTTCGTTGGTATAACAAAATCCCCCACTAGCGCGCGTTTAGCGATAGCGTAACGTGTGACTTATTCCGTCGGCACAAAACCCAACAGCTCCCTCTGGATCACGAAACTTATACTTCTCAGGCATTCTGAAAGATAAAAATTCTCTCTCACCGATACATCGCACGCGTTACGCTGAAAAAGCTAAACGCGCGCTATTGAGGTTACGACCCAATCACTTATGGCGACGAGTTGCTACGAAAAGATCTTACTGTGACATCATCAACAATTAATTTACCGGCCACGCCAAGCCCTGAATGATATAGGAATCTGATTCTATCAAACTTAAAGCACCAAGTGGGCTGCCCCTCGCAGTTAGGGCTTGAAGCAAAAGGCAGAGCAGAGCCAAACGGAGTAGTGTTAATACCCGCTCTAAAGTTTCCATTTTCATGATCAATGATCAACCTAAGTACGGTTGCCTCAACACTGTTTAGCGTCCCTTCATTCAGTTTTCCAAGATGTTTTGATGGCCACGCCGTAATATTTCCGTTAAGTCCATCTAATTTTACTTCTGTGATCAAATCTCCATTATTCAATAAAAATTGAATAATCGAGGTCTTAGCTGATTGGTTTATAACTCCTCCAGGATTGGAAAAGAAATTCTTTGCCAATTTCATTTCTACAATGACAGCCTTGCCATCATCATCAAGCTCATTTAAGACAAGGTCTATATGGCTTGCCGGTTGAGTAACATTAGAAGAAAATGGAAACTCAAATATTAAAGCCTTACCTCCATTCTGTCCACCACTTACAGCAGATCCGGATTCAATGGTGAAATCAGCGTTTGACGTCTCCATCATATCACCTACCGGATCGCCGAATAGCTCCACCGGATTTGTACTGGTATTTTGATTCTCAAAGTCAGCATTAAGATACATGACCTCGCTTATAGAAGTATTGGTGCAACTTGCACCTACGAGTGTAAATAAAATTACAAAAGACGAAAATTTACTTTTCATGGTTAGTT
Source organism: Reichenbachiella sp. (assembly GCF_039944555.1). Classification (GTDB taxonomy): domain Bacteria; phylum Bacteroidota; class Bacteroidia; order Cytophagales; family Cyclobacteriaceae; genus Reichenbachiella. The sequence goes on from NZ_JBDUYN010000007.1 coordinate 683,576, forward strand.
GGTTAAGTTTAGTAAATAGCTCATATCGAGCTCATCAGTTATATTCAAATGTATCAATAAATTTGAATATTTCAATTTCTCCTCCCTACCGTACCTTTTCCCTACATCTGCTAAGAAAGAGCGGATGCCTGTCTGTCATCAGTATGCCCCTTCCCCATTAAGCTCCTTCGGAGCAAAAAACCTGACCGAGTATCGATTCAGATTCTGAACACTTCTAAAAATCTGACGGAGCAACAATCCGGCATCCGAATCGATCCCAAAAATTCTACGGAGACGGACTTGCAACAAAAAGGTAGGCTTAGCTGGTACATTTGAGCGGAATGGAAATATGTGGCTCCATGTCATTTCTCAAACTTCCACATTCTTCTGCCCCTGACCACAGCGTAAATCCTAAATATTTCTTACTTTGTGGTCGTGAATAAACTACCGGAAAACCTACCGCAACACAAGCGAAAAGAGCTAGACCAAATCACCCATCTGCTGACCACAAATAAAGCGGTAGAAATGCTAATCTTATTTGGCAGCTACGCCAAAGGTACCTTCGTCGAAGATCGATATGTGGAAAAGGGAATCACATACGAATACCAGAGCGACTACGACCTACTGGTGGTCACCACCCACGACGACCTGAAACAGAGCATCCAGATAGAAACCGAACTCAAGCAAAAGCTGATAGAAAGGAGTCTGATAAAAACCCCCGTCAGCCTGATCTTCCATTCGATCAAGCACCTCAACCAGTCCTTGTCCGAGGGCAACTACTTCTTTCAGACATCAAAAAAGAAGGCATCTTCCTGTATGATTCCGGTCGGTTTCAACTGCAAAACCCCAAGAAGCTCTCCCCTGCCGAGGCTCAGCAAAAAGCACAAGGCTATTTTGACCAGTGGTTTACCAGTGCCAATGAGTTTTTAATAGATTATACCAATGCATTAAAGAGAGAAAGTCTTTTAAACGCGGCCTTCATGCTTCATCAGGTCACCGAGCGCTTCTACACAGCCATCCTACTCGTATATACCGACTACCGGCCCAAGGAGCACGATCTGGAGCGTCTGGACCTAAGGGTGCGGAATTGTGACGGGCAGTTTGATGTGTTTCCGCGAAGCACGAAGGAGGAAATCCAATTGTTTGAAAAACTGCGCAGCGCCTACATAGATGCCCGCTACAAAATGGATGAGTACCGGATCAGCAAGGAAGAACTCCTGCTATTGACTGACTGCATACAACAACTCAGGCAGCTCACAGAAACCCTTTGTCTTAAGAAAATCGAGCAGATCGGGATATGAAAATACAGGCCGAACACACCTACCAACTCCTGAAGAGACTCAAAAGAATACAAGACCTCTCTCAAAAAATACCACTTAAAAATTCACTTTTCCCAAATGGCAATAACGCTTCAGTGATTCTTTATCACGTAGCTGAAGCAACGAAATTCTGGCTTCAGAGAATTCTTGACGTTCCTGGTTACAGAGATAATTACACCCGATTAAGAGAATTCTACTTCATTCCTGACAAGGTGAGCAATGCTGAACTTGATCGTTTTTTGGATCTTAAAGAGCCTGACAAAACAAGAGCGCTGGATAAAGAATTTGAAAAGGCCGTCCATTCTTTTTCAAAGATTTCATCATCACTCGATGAAGCCATTGCACTGATAAAACAAGTCAATCAGTCAGAGGTATCCTTAAACAGAAAAGTGGATTTGCAAGGCCTGACTTCCTCGGTAGGTGAAAATTGCGATGTCGCCAAGATTCTCATCCATGTTTACGGACACGCTATGTATCATGGTGCTCAATTGGAAGCGATCCTGAAGATGACTAATTAATTTCAGAAATTTACCGATCATGCGCTTATGACTAAAATCATCTTTCCGCCCCACACAGATCAATGAAATTTTTCCGTTCATAGGGTAAGTTTGAATTGTTATCAAAAACCAACAGTCATGAGAATCAAGAAAATATTAGTACCTGTAGATTTTTCTCCATGCTCTGTCAACGCGCTTAAGATTGCCGTTGAAATTGCCAAAGGGCAATTGGCGAGTATCGAGGTGGTAAATGCCTTTCACATGCCAGCTTATCCGCATGCTGATGTAGTAGCTGCAAACACCATTATAGAACCCATACTCCAGGATTACGAGGATCAGATAGAAGAACAATTCGATGCACTCACCGACAAAGTACCCGGTCTAAAGAGTGTAGGATTTTCTACGCGTAAGTTTGTCTCCCCTACCAAAGATGCCATCTACACCTGCATTGAAAAAGATGGCATAGACCTGATCGTGATGGGCACTAAGGGCAGTCATGATACACTGGAGAAATTGGTAGGAAGCGTAAGTTCAGATGTGATCCGATTTGCTCAGGTTCCCGTACTGGTAATTCCCGAAAATGTCGATGCGTTTGAAATCAAGCAGATTGGATTTGCTGCTGACTTACATGGCATTAAAGACATGGATAAGCTGGATATTTTGATCCTATTTGCCAAAATGACCGGCGCACAACTTAAAATTTTCAATATTTCTACAGACACTGATGAGGAATCCATAATAGAGAAAGCCCGCGAACGTATGAAGTTGGTTGACTCACTTTCAAGTGTAGATGTTTCGTATGCGTGGATCAACCAGTCAGAACCTTTGGAGGGCATCCTTGACTTTATAGATAGTCATAAACTGGATATGCTCGCTATGTTTCCCAGACATCACGGGTTTTGGGATCGACTCTTGCACGGCAGTATAACTAAGAAAATAGCTATGCAAATCCAGATACCATTACTAACGATTCATGAATAGGAACTCTTAATGAGAAGGATGACCAAACGCATCATAATTTTGAATTTCGATACAGGTTGATAATTTTCTAAAACTATTCATTTTTGTGATTATCAATATATACCTCACACGCTTCTTTTGAACCGATAAAGAGTATCGTGTGGTCTTTGATTACTACTGTAGAATTAAAGTCTTTATCGAATTTGATTTGGAGTTTCTTCTTCTTTTTCTTAAAAAGTTTAATCATTGTAATTTATTGTTTAGATCTAATGAGTTGAGGTTTAGCATTCACTATTGAAAATTTCAAATCAGTCATAGTCAATAATTGAAATTTCGCAAGAGTTAGCCGTCAGGGTACAAATGAATAAGGTGCGTCGATAGCTTATCAGTATTTTGTAATTAATTATGATGGGCTGATTAATCAGACCCTATTAATGACAAAATCACTGATAATTATTCATACCAGTTACATTCATCGACCAAATGCAACGTATAATTTAATTTCACCCTTGTTGGGTGAATTATTCGCGAGGTATCAATGACTACATCATGAAAGCTTCAGTAATTGCTCTTGTAGATTGAATTAGGCATGGGATGTCATCAGTCAGCCATCTTACATAGATGGTGTCTGTAACTCTAGAAATTCAACTGCAGGCCTTAATTTGCGGAGTGTAGTACTTAATCAGACATCGCTGTACAGCGATTTTCGGGTTTCGAATTGATAGTTCTCAGGATTCCCAAATAGCAGATTACCAGGTTTTTTGGTGTCTTCACTTAAGAAAAACTCTTGAATCGCGGTACTCAGCTCTTCTTTACTCAATTGCAAATCATTATTCAGATCAAGTTTCTTAAAGCAGATGTCAATGAATTTGATTTCAACTCTTAGTGATACAAAAAAGCACATGTATTCCTGCTTTGATAAGAAGTTGTTCTTGTCTTTGTCATAGATGAAGAAAATATCTTCCGCTGCTTGTTTGGCAATCTCTTCAAACGATCCAAATTCTTCATTGACGGTTACTGCTTCCATAAATTTCAACCAATTGTCCAGATTACACCTGGATGGTTGCTGCCTGCTCAGAAATTGTTGTAAGCGATCCCAAAAGTCCTGCCCTCTTTTGGTAATGAAAGCCTCAATTTCATGTGGAGGCATGAGGCATCTGAAAATGGAAACATTCTCGCCCAAACTTTCAAAGTCCTGCTTGAGAATTAAGCCGTCGTGATCAAAGTCCAGAATCTTAAAAAGATGAGTATATTTTTGAATAAGAGTTGAAGAAAGCATCTATTAATCTACCATTAAAAATCAATATTTCCTATAAAAGGGATCAACGCATCATTCGGCCTTTTTGTCCTTGCCTTTTAGGTTAAACCCAAACCGTATATTCCAGGGACTGGTGTATAGAGGGTTGCTTTTGTGCATGAAGTTGTAAAGCAGAGAAATCTGAGCCTCAACAGAGTCTCCAAGTTTGAACCGACGCTCAATACCGGCCAGCAAACTATTGTTCCATTCGACAGAAGCACCATCCACATCCGTAGGTCTGGCAGCCAATGATTCAAATTCTACATGGCCAAAGAAGGACTTATACAATTGATATTCTGTGAATATCCGATAACCGTAAATCTTTTGATCCTGAATGGTTCCGAGCAAGTCTTCAACAGCTGCATTCACACGATAATTACCCCCGACACCTACGTCCCATTTCTTATTTATTCTATAGGCAAGTTCAGGGTTCAGATCGATAGAAGACTGTTTATCGATATGAATCTGAAAGGTTCCTCCAAAAACCAATCTTCCCCAAAAACTGGTGCCTTCGAGTGATTTTCTCTTAGTGGCCGTGCTTAGGTCATTGGAATTGACAACCTTGGAGTATTTTTGTTTGAGTTCGTTACTCTGGTTCATTGCTTTAGCCAGTACTTCTTCTTTTCCTTCGAAGTAGTTCACTCCCTTTGCCTTGGATTGGTTTGGTTTTATAGCTTCTTTAGCCAAATCCTGGTATTGTAAGACCTTTTCCAATTCTGGGTTATTGGTAGGGAAATCGATTTTTGCTCGCGATTGGGCTTCTTTCTTAGCCCTTTCGTTTAAGGCCTTTCCATACTTACCCGACAGTTCCTGCTTTTTTAGTATCACCAGATACTCACGTTTCTCCTTGTCATCTTCGACTGTCTTTAAGCTGTCTTTAAAGTCCTTCAGTTCGCGATGATAGCCGGTGATCTGGTTGTTCATCCCCATGTACTTGTCGTAGTAGTAATTGCCTTCCAATCGTTCTTTCGAATAGTCTAGCAATTCTCTTTGAGACTCTTGCCTGGCAGAATCCCAGGACATGATTTCGGGCTGATCATACCACTGGTTGGTATAAATAAAGTACTGTTTTTGAAGTTTTTCAGCTCTCGATACGGAATCACTTTTAATACTCTCAGATTTTAGCGCATCCAGGCTATCCTTGTGTGCTTTGTACTTCTTTCTTTGCTCCTTTAAAAAGGCCTTATTTTCCTTCTGAATCTTTTTATACTCTGCCAGGTTTTTATCTACTTCACTAAGCGTATTGCCTTTACTCTTGTCGAATAATTTGATATCAATGGTCTGTGCATGAGATACTCCAGCTAGAGTAAAAAACAGAATAACGAGAGCGCTATATTTTGCTATTGATTTAATAGAATTCAAATTTTGAATCAGACCTTCCGCAAATGTAAAGGAATACCATCTTAACTAAAAAGGGCTTTGCACTTTCTACCCTCTTCTACCTTCTCCAAGGAATTAAACTTAGTCTTTATTCAGAAGTAGTAAGGCCGACAGTTCGTTGGATCCATCGAGTCGTCCGCCAAATAAAATTTGGATTTTACTATATTACAAAAGGTACAAACCCTATTAAATGAAAAACTTATTACTGATTTTTCCAATTTTATTTACGTTGTTCATCTTTTCATGTGGCTCTGACAGTGATGACCCGGTTGTTGAAGACGATTCAGGCTTAGATGAAAACGTGATAAAAGAACTTGTTGACGCACACAATACTTATCGCGCTGCAGTATCCATAAGCAATTTGGTTTGGTCCGACGAACTTGAAACATCGGCTCAGCAATGGGCGGATGAGTTGGCAGGTAGTTGCGACTTCAAGCATTCAGACAGTGAGTTTGGAGAAAACATCTGGATTGGCACAGCAGGTGCATTTGAACCTATTGATGCAGTAGACAGCTGGGGAAGTGAGATTGCGAATTATACCTATGCAGATAATACCTGTGCGGAAGGTGAAGTTTGTGGCCACTATACACAAATCGTATGGGCTAATACGACTGAAGTAGGCTGTGGAATGGCCACATGCGAAGGCTTTGATATCTGGGTTTGTCAATACAATCCTGCGGGTAACTTTATTGGGCAAAAGCCCTATTGATTAACATGCCCCCTTATCTTATGAAGTCAGCATTAATCTTAAGAGTTGTCATAATTGAAAAATATAAATCCATTCACCCACAAATGCCGGTGAGTATCGGCTGGACTCTCTAATGTTAATTTTCATTTCAAATCTCATTCGACCGGTGGCAGATGTTTTGAAAGTAACGGTAGCAAATCTTTCAAATAGCTCACCCTTTTCTTCATCCTTGTTGAACAAAACAACATCTACGCCACTTGGCTGAGCAAATGCCCAGGAACCTGCAGCAGGAATAATATCATCTTCGATCGTTGCATATACATAGTCACCATCTGGTTCGAAGGTCAACGAAAAAGCTTTCCACCACCTTCTGATAGCCGTCTCAGGCTTAATCACAGAGACTAATTTGGCCTCTTGGTTTGCCCATAGATCAAGGGCCTCAGCCTGAGTAAGGTTAACAACAGTTTCTTCATGAGGTTCAAGATTGCTCAAAAAATCCGGATTCGTATTTGACGGCACAGGAATCGCATCTTCATCAGAACACGCCATTGACATGACTGCCAATGTGCAAATAGTTAGAAATATTGGTTTCATAGTTGAGGGGATTAATGTCCATAATTATTGCAATAAACATCATAACAAAATTATGAGTGGTATAATTCAAATATTGAAAAATATTATACTGTAACCGATTATAATTATAGCTGAAAACAATGAAATATCATTGTAATTTGAAACTTAAACCATAAGGCAAGCTATCCAGTAGCACAGCATCATGAGAAAGAAATAACCTCACCACTTGTGATTCAGGCATCACATCATTCAGTATCGGCATTAACTCGTAGATCATTCCAGTCCATTGATCGAAAATACCCTGACTGGTCTAAAAAGAAAATGTTACTTTACAAGTTGCTATTGAACCGGTTAATGAAAACATTTCTATATTTCGCGCTTGGATTAATGATGTCATCGGCGAGCCTTGCTCAGGAGATTGATAACCTCATTACTCCCTATCGTCCTAAGATAGCAGAGTTTAGTATGGAGACCCTTAGAGAGTATGATACCTCTACTTCTTCAGAGAGCTTCGGATCAGCCGATAATGAAGTAGAACGAGATCGGCTCATTAAAGCCAAAATAGGTATACCATTCCTGATCAAGGAAAATTGGATGTTTGGCATCCAGCTCAAATACTATCAGCACCAGTTCACACTCGACCTGGAAGACCAACCCACGGACTATGACCTCTACCTTCATTTAAACGCAAAAAAATTCACAAGTACAGGGATACGCACCTTTTATCAGCGGGATATCAAAGACAACCAACAACTCAGGTTGATTGGTGGTGCCGAATTAAAAAGCGATCAAATCAAGTGGAACGCGAACACGACTAAATATTTCATCAGCAGCACCTATACCTGGCAACGTTCGTCTAGGACTCAAATTGGAACCGGTTTTGTCCTCAATCAAGTCATGGGACGCACGGTCTTCTATCCGCTTTTCATCTATGAGAAGCAGTTAACTCCACGTTGGACATTGGACCTTACCTTACCGAAATCTGCGGCTATACGCTACAGGGCTAATGAGAGAAATTTTATAACAGCAAGCGCAGACATCCGCGGATGGCGATATAATCTCACTAACGCCCTGGAAGATAGTCAGAGGGATTTGACACTCAGAAAAGTAGATTTGCAATTCTCTCTTTCCTGGGAGCATGAGTTACACGACTGGTTGTGGTTTGGCTTGGATATAGGTTACACCAAAAACCTCCAATACCACCTGGCTAATCCCGGAGATAGCAGTAAGGATGCATTGATCGATATTAGATCCAAAGACGCGACCTACACCAAATTTTCTGTTTTTATTGTGCCTCCACGGAAGTTTTATCGGTAATAAAAATCAATACCTACCTATCTTCAACGGTTTGTAGAATTACTCTGAACCAAATACTAGAGCTTAGAGTAAATCCTTCTTTTCAATTTTCAGCCAGTCAAGAGTTGATTGATACATAATATTGTCCTTGTCAGTCTGAGACAAATCGCTGTCTTCTATGAATTTACCAATTTCAAGATCTCCCAATGGAAATGGATAATCAGAACCAAGGGTGATTTTCTCTGAGCCTATCATTTCAATAATGTACTTCAGATACGGCAGATCATGTGTGATGCAATCTACCCAGAACTCGCCCAGGTATTCTCGCGGATTGATTGGGTTGTCTATAGCCACCAAGTCAGGTCGACAGTTGAAACCATGCTCTACCCGGCCAATTGTAGCTAATAAGGAACCTCCTGCGTGAGAAAAGTTGAATCTTAACTTGGGAAATTTCTCTAATACACCTCCAAAGATCAGTGAGCAGGCCGCTCGCGAGGTCTCAGCAGGCATCCCCACAAGCCATGGCAGCCAGTATTTTGACATATGCTCACGTCCCATCATTTCCCAGGGATGAATCATAACAGCGAGATCTAATGCTTCACATGCTTCCCAGATCGGATGAAATTCCGGTTCGCTTAAATTCTTATTATTAATATTGGATCCTATCTGAATACCGGGTAGGTCCAATTCATTTTTTAGTCGTTCTAACTCTTGTACAGCATGCTTAGCTGACTGCATAGGTATTGTACCCAACCCAAGGTAATGCTGCGGATAATCATACACTAACTGTGCAACATGGTCATTGAGAAAACGAGAAAGTTCCAGACAATCGTTGGCCTTCGCCCAATAACTAAACATGACTGGAATGGTACAGACAACCTGATAGTTGGTATTGAACTGAGCATACTCTTCGATTCGAACCTTTGGATTCCAACAGTTTTCGTTAATCTCTCTGAAAAATTCTCCACCCTTCATCATATCAGCATAATGTGGTCTCTTATGCACCAAATGGATAAAGTCTCCATAGCCGAATTTCTTGGCAAAATCGGGTAATTTTTCCGGCAGAATATGCGTATGCATATCTATTTTCAGGCTGTTACTCATAAGTCACTGTTTAATGGGGTCATTGTGCTTGGATCATTTCGACCAATTTTCGAAATTAACAATTTAACTCAGCATTTACCCAAAAGAATTTAGATTTGCCTTTTTGATTTAATTACTAGAAACTATGAACGCAGAAATCCACACCGCTAAGGGTGTTATGAAGTTGGAGTTTTTCGAAAACGATGCTCCAAATACAGTTAAAAATTTTACAGACCTGGCTAAGAAAGGCTTTTACAATGGGTTAACTTTCCATAGAGTTATTCCTGATTTTGTAATCCAGGGAGGATGTCCTGATGGCACAGGTGCTGGAGGACCAGGATATAGTATCGATTGTGAATTAGATGGCGACAATCAATTTCATGACCGTGGTGTATTATCAATGGCTCATGCAGGTAGAAACACTGGCGGGTCTCAATTCTTTATCTGTCACAGCAGAACAAACACCGCCCATCTGGACAGAAATCATACGGTTTTTGGCAAAGTGGTGGAAGGCCTGGATATCATTGAACAAATTGAACAGGGAGACAAAATGGAAAAAGTTGTGGTGACAGACTAATTCCATAATTTCTTAAAGATTTAATTAAGCGGCTTTTCCAGTCGCTTTTTTTGTACCCGAGTTTTATTAAATTCGTTTCAGACAACCATAATTTAAACTTCTATGAAATCTAATATCCTCGTGGCCTCTGCCTTATTACTTGGTATAGCTTGCCAACCAACAAAGCAAAACGAGCAAGCAGTTGTATCCACTGAAGCTGCGTCAATTCCAAAGCTAGTCAAGACGTGGGAAACAGACACTACACTAACAACCTGTGAATCTGTTATTTACGACGAACTCAGGGACGTTCTATACGTGTCCAACATCAATGGAGTACCACCTACTGCTAAAGATGGTGATGGATTCATTTCGATTATTTCCACAGATGGAGAGGTTATTAATCTGAACTGGGTGACTGAGATTTCTGCGCCGAAAGGTATGGGTATTGTCGATAGCAGTCTGTTCGTGACCAATATCGACGAGGTAGTGGAAATTGATATACCAAGTGGTGTTATTGTAAAAAGGTATCCTGTAACGGATGCACAGTTCCTGAATGACATTGCTACTTCAAGTGACGGTGATGTTTTCATTTCGGATTCAAATCAAAATACCATCCATCAGATTAAAAATGGAGAAATTTCTCTTTGGCTTAGTGATAGTTCCCTTCAAGGCTCTAATGGATTGCTTCATCAAGGAAGTCATATTATGGTGGCTTCCTATGGAGGCGGTGACCTTTACAGAGTGGACATCAATACACAAATGAAGGAGGCACTTTCAGATTCCATCAAAGGTGGTGATGGAATAGTTGCTCTTACCGAAGGATATCTTGTTTCTAGTTGGTCAGGTGAAATTCATTTTGTTCATAATTCTGGCACCAGAACACAATTACTGGATACCAAAGCCATTAATGAAAATGCTGCAGATATCTGTTACGTAAATGCAAAAAATCTATTACTAGTTCCTACTTTTTTTGGGAACAAGGTTGTGGCTTACGAAGTGAACTAAAAAGGCCGAATAACTAAAGATTCGGCGTCTGGAGTTGGAAGCACTATATTATTTTCTGACTTCAGGCCGGCTTCTAGCCTAATAATTCAATTCTCTGCTTTCTACATTTCTAAACATACCCTCAGATTCGTAGAATTGTCCCCTTTCAATCATACCTAAATACTCGGTTTCTTCCTCCCTCCTTTCATACACATAATGACGTCCTAGGTAATCTAATGAGTACACATCAAACCCCATCGAGATATCAGTATCCCTTACGACCATGGCATCGAACAGCATGCCCGTGTGCGTTTCATAGTTGTGATCGAAATAAAAATAGAGAATATGACCTTTTTCGCTAACCGGATCAAGAATATACTCTGATTCCATATTAGTTACATGATTTTTCATTTTCATTTTTCGCCAAATGAAAAACGGTGAGCCCTTACTTGTAAATAGCTTCCATTTGTACCAGTAAGTAATTTCTATATCATCAATTCTAAAATTGACCTTACGGTAATAAAATAAATTAAGTGAGTCAATATAGGCCGCAACGACTCCTAGCAGAAAGAGTCCGAAAAAAATAAATCCAGCCCAAATGATTCGCTCATCTAATGTAATGGTTTCACTAAGTAGTATGGAAAAATTCAATTGCTGATTGTTAGTTGTACATTTTTAACGGTAATAGGGCGAATAAATTGACCCCAGGCATTATTTATTTGAAATAATATTCAAAAATAGCAAAATTGCAGGGGTTCGACCTTTCAATTAGACTACCTTCTGGATAATTTTGTTGAAGCAAAGAAAATATGGAAGCAGGCGTACACACTACGAAAGAAAAAGCACTTTCGCTCAATCTAAATGAGTCGATCTATGGAACGCTTGCCGAAATTGGTGCAGGTCAGGAAGTGGCTTCCAATTTTTTTAAAGCGGGAGGAGCCTCCGGAACTATTGCCAAAACCATGTCTGCCTATGACATGAATTTTTCGGATGCCATTTATGGCGAAACAAAAAGGTACGTTTGTGAAGAGAAACTACTTAAAATGCTCGATAAGGAGTACGCTCTACTTTCCAAACGACTCACACATCGCTCAGGAAAAACCAAGTTTTTTGCCTTTGCCAACACCGTAGAGACTATCAACTATCAAAAAACCAATCAAGGACACGGTTGGATTGGTGTAAGATTTGAACTCTCGCCCTTGTCTCCGCCAAACGACTGCATCATACATGTGATATTGAAGGATCCTGATATGATTTGGCAACAAGAAGTACTTGGCAAAATTGGCGTCAATTTAATATATGGCTGTTTCAATAACCACGATGACCCTGAACGGCTAATGACATCAATCGTAGACAACTTCAGCAGCGATAGAATCGAAATTGACATGTTCAGACTTGAGGGGCCTGCTTTTGAAAAAATAGACAATCGCTTAATGAGTTTAAAGCTGGTCAAGCACGGTTTAACCAAGGTTGCCATCTTCGATCAAAACGGAAAAGTCAAGCAGCCTTCATCTTTCCTATATAAAAAGAATATTTGTGTACTGAGAGGCCGATTTAGACCAATTACCCATGTGAATGTTGACATGATGATTGCAGGTGTACGTCAGTTCAAAAAGCAGCTAGGCGAGCCTTTGGATGTGATTGCAGAGATTACACTCAAAGATTTGACCATGGAGGGTAATATCGATGAGCAGGACTTTCTCGATCGAGTAGATTTACTTAACACTCTGGGTCAGACCGTGTTGATTTCAAATTATCACGAACACTATAAATTAGCTGTCTATCTAGGTAGAATAACCAGAAAAGGAAAGATTGCATTTATTCTTGGCGTCAACAATCTCGCCAGATTGTTCGAAGAAGAATACTACACTGACCTGCCAGGAGGTATAATGGAAGCATTTGGTAAATTGTTTGCGGCAAACCAGCAGGTATTAGTGTATCCAAGCAAAAATGAAAGTGATAAGGAAATACAGACCATCCAAAATTATAAACCTGCTGACAATCTTAAATACCTTTATCAACACCTGATAACCAATAAGTTCATTCAGGACATTGACAATGCCAAAACCGAGAACCTTCATATCATATCAGACCGTGTTCTTGAAATGATCAATAAAGGTGAGTCCGGATGGGAAGAATATGTTCCATACAAGGTCACCCATCTAATCAAGGAAAAGAAAATGTTCAAGTATTCAGGCCAAACAGCCAAAGTGTAAGGCACAGATCACGTAAATCCGCCTTTGTTAAAAAAAATGTGGGTTATTCCATTTCCTCTCTTATATTCGTGTTTTGATGTAACCGCATAACGTACAACAGGTCACAGAACGCAATCATTTTATGATTTCGTCAATGACTCATTAAACAACAGAAAATGGCAGGAAGAGGAAACTTTAGCAATCGATTGGGATTTATTTTAGCCGCTGCAGGATCAGCTGTAGGATTGGGCAACATTTGGAAATTTCCATTCGAGGTGGAAGCTGGAGGTGGTGCGGCTTTTGTAGTACTTTATCTGATTTTCTGTTTTTTGCTATGCTTTCCTGTTATGGTCACCGAGATCGCCATTGGTCGGAAGACCAATAAAAATGCAGTGGGCGCCTTCAATGCGTTGGGCTATAACAAATGGAATATCATTGGAAAGATGGGGATTATTGGTGGCGTTGTTATTCTTTCCTTCTATAATGTGGTTGCGGGATGGGCTTTAGGCTATTTCTTCGAAATGGCACAGGGTAATTTCAGTGTTGGGAAAGAATTTGGCTCTTATGTTTCAAATGTAAGTACCACAGGTATATATGCATTGATTTTCATGGTCTTCACAGCCTATGTGGTATCCAGAGGAGTGTCTTCAGGAATTGAGAAGGGCGCTAAAATATTGATGCCCTCACTAATTGTAATGATTCTGGCTTTATTGGCTTACTCATTGACCCTACCGAATGCTATGACCGGTGTGAAATACTATCTCGTACCTGAGTTTTCGGAGTTGAACCTTAAGACAATAGGTGGCGCATTGAGGCAATCATTTTTCTCATTGTCTCTAGGTATGGGAACCATTATCACCTATGGAAGTTATTTATCAAAAAAAGAAAATATCATTACCTCTTCTGTCTCAGTTACCTTATTTGATGTAGGTATTGCATTTCTGGCCGGTTTAATGCTTTTTCCTTTAGTGGCGTATAGCACCGGTGGAGATATGTCAAATATTCAGGGTGGTGCCGGTTTGATTTTTGCGGCTTTACCAAGCGTTTTCGAATCATTAGGAGCTGGTCTAGGTACAGTACTAGGCGCATTCTTCTTTTTGTTACTGTCATTTGCCGCTTTGACTTCTACGGTTTCACTTCTGGAAGTGCCTGTTTCCTACGTTGTAGACGAATACAAAATTAGTCGCCCAAAAGCTACGGTCATTACAGCTGCAATTATATTTTCAGCTGGTCTTCCTTCACTAGTTGGCAATGGATATAGTGCCATGTTTACCTCATTTGTCACTTACATTGGTGCCGATAGCTCAGTTACCTTTATGGACTTCCTGGGTCACTTGGCAGACTGCATGCTATTATTGGGTGGATTCTTAATAGTTACCTTCGCTGGTTATGTATGGAAGGCAGAGAATTTACACGAGGAATTAGCTATTGGGTACGAAGGTTATGAAAACTCAAGAGTAAAGTTGTTCATAAGTTTTGCAGTTAAATACTTGTGCCCAGCCTTACTAGGCATCCTGTTTATCATGGTGGTGCTGAGTAACTTCTTTGGAGTAGCGCTTATTAATTAAAAGGCCAATGATTCATTGGCTGAATGATTCAATAATTAAAGGATCTAATGATTTAGTGTTTCGATAGCTAACTAATTCATTAAGTTATTAAATCATTAGACTCTATTTCTTAACGAATGTATCTTCTTCACCTTCGATTACAATAGAGTAATCTCCGGGAGCCAATCGTCTTAAAGGGATTTCCTTAGCCTTTCCCTTGAGGATAATTTCATCTCCTCTGAAAATTTCATAGGAAGCCTCACGTGAAAAAATCATTTTGTCAGTAACAACTTTTGGTGAAAAGGTCACTCCCTCAGGATAATGATAGTGCTCCATCTCTAGGGAATAGAGGTATCTGCCTTCTGGCAGCTCATACTTGATTCTATATTTATTACCTCCTTCAGTATGCTCCGGAAAATATACATATTGAGCGCCATCAAACCGGCCTTTTGCTCGCATGGTTTTAACAATATCCCAATAATTACCGCTTAATTTTTCTATTACAAACTTACCATCCCTTCGATCTCCTTTGGTATACCAATGCATAATAGAATCATTCAATACTAAGCTGTCAAACTTAAAATTGCTATGATAGAGCACTGCTTCAGGATTTACAATTCTAGGCTTGCAGCTATCGCCATGTACTATTTTCACCGAAACTGGCGTATACAAATCCACACCCCTGAATGCCAATCGCACCGCCGTCAAAGACAAATTTGTCCTTGTTTTCTTACCATTGACGTATATGGATTGCACACAAAACTGACCAGAATCTGCATTATAGGGGTTCTGAATATAAAGCCCCTCCCCTTTGTATACACCAGACAGTAATAGCTCTTGACTAAAAGCTGTCTGAGAGATTAAGAATATAAGAAAAATTAAATTTCGCTTCATTGTATATTATGGGAACTGAAGTAAATCTCGCAATATTTTTACTTTTAACGAAACTCAATCCCAAAATAATACAATTTTACTCGAAACGTAAGGAAATAATCGGATCTAGCTTTGACGCCTTATACGCTGGCAAGTAGCCCGACAACAACCCAACCACCATACCAACAAAAAAACCAAGTAACATCCAAAGCCATGGAACTACAAAAGTGTCGGCTAAAACGTTTGAAATGACATTGCCTATAATAAACCCAAGAACCACGCCTCCAAATCCGCCGATTTGAGTAATCACTATTGACTCAATAAGAAATTGCTGCCTGATACGTTTAGGAGTGGCTCCCATAGCTTTGCGCACACCAATTTCACGAGTCCTCTCAGTAACCGAAACAAGCATGATATTCATCAAGCCTATTGAAGCTCCCAACAACGTAATAAAACCTATAGTAAATCCACCAATGCGCAAGTAGACAGTAATTTCACCCAACCGCTCGGCTAATGATTTCTTTTCTTGAATGTCAAATGAGTTTTCGCTTCCCGGGACATCTTTCCTAATGGCTTTCATCAAACCCGTAGCCTCACCCATTAGGTGTTCCATATTGGTTGGGTCTTTTACAGACACTCCTATTTTATAGGTCAAGGCACGATTTTTCGCCAATCGACGTGCAACATCAAGCGGCACAACAACAGCGCGATCAGCTCTACCACCTTCGGTTCCTTGTTTTGCCAAAACACCGATTACTTTAAATTTAGTCCCAAGGAAGGAAATAGACTGATTCAATTTGCGTTCGTTCTCCTTGAATAAAGTATTCAAGACCTCATGGCCAATAAGAACAACATTAGAGCCATTTTGCTGCTCGAATGCAGATATATTTCGTCCTTCTTCGATATCATAACCCTGAACATACAGGTAGTCAAGGTCTCCGCCTATAACTGATACGTTCGGATTTGTCACCTCAGAACCATATTTCACCTCTGAATACCGAGTAACTGTTGTATAAAGAGCGGTTACCTCACCAACGTTATAGTTTCGAATGAACTGAGAGACCTGCTGAAAACTAAGGGGTGGGTAACTTTTCTGTGCTTTCCCATCTTTTTTACCCCGTTCCTCTTCAATATCCTCGATAACGAATGTGTTTGATCCTAGATTAGAAAAACTATCGTTAATAGAATTTTGAATACCATCAATCGCCGTTAGTATTCCCACCAAAGAGGTAATACCAATAGCGATAATAGCGGCTGTAAGAATTGTACGAAGTTTATTAGCCAAAATGGACTTGACAGCTTCTCTTATATTTTCGATTAGATTCATAGAATAGATTCTTCTAAACTTAGACGTACGTGGGGCTAATTTATTACAACTAAGCAACTAATATTTAAAAGTTTCAGTTAAAAAAAACAGGAGTTAGTAAATTGGCAACTAAATACAAAGCATATGCGGAAGGGATTAATTTTTTTGTTCTTTATTGTTTCATTCGGCCTGAGAGGTTCACATATCCTCTTGCCCATGGACAATACTCAAGCTAACCACTTAAAAGCCTATGGCATTGCCTATTGGGTACTTCAAAATGAAATTGAAGTTGATTGGCTTCTAAACTATAAAGGTGGAGCATTCATGTTCAAGTACTATCAAAACTTTGAGAATGAATTGATCATACGAGGGGTTAGTTATTTAGTAATATCTGATGCACAAGCAAATGGTATACTTAGCGAAATCGCAAGCACTTCTTCCAATATGGATGCCATGAAACTGGAAAAATATCCAAAAATAGCTGTCTATTCGCCCAAGAGTAAGCAACCTTGGGACGATGCTGTGACTTTGGTTCTCACCTACGCCGAAATACCATATGATGTCGTGTTCGATGACGAACTCATGTACGATGAGTTACCAAAGTATGACTGGCTGCATTTGCATCACGAGGATTTTACCGGACAATATGGAAGATTCTTCAGAGTCTATCAGCATTATCCATGGTATCAACAACAACAGCGAGAATATGAGGAATCGGCCCGGAAGCATGGATACTCAAAAGTCTCTCACCTTAAACTAGGGATAGTAAAAAAAATTCAGTCATATGTTGCGAGCGGTGGTTTCTTATTTGCGATGTGCTCAGCTACCGACACTTATGATATCACACTTTCGGCAGAAGGTGTTGACATTTGTGAAAGTATGTTTGATGGAGATCCAGCTGATCCACAAGCCCAATCCAAATTGGATTACAGTAAAACTTTTGCGTTTAAAGATTTCATGCTGGAAAGGAACCCGTACATCTACGAATTCTCAAATATTGACACGCAGCCGAACCAACGGGGTTTAACAGAAAACAATGACTACTTTTCTTTATTTCAGTTTTCGGCCAAATGGGATCCGATACCAACCATGCTCACGCAAAACCACCAACACATCATAAAGGGCTTCATGGGACAAACTACAGCCTTCAAAAAAGTTTTGGTTAAATCCGACGTAGTACTACTAGGAGAAACCAAATCGATTGGTGAAGCGAAGTATATACACGGTGTTTTTGGTAAGGGATTCTGGACCTTTTACGGTGGCCACGATCCCGAAGATTATCAGCATTTAGTCAATGAAGAACCTACAGATTTGAATCTGCACCCAAATTCTCCGGGCTACAGACTAATCCTGAATAATATTCTATTTCCTGCCGCCAAGAAGAAAAAACAAAAAACCTAATCAAACCCACTATAGGCCGGATTTAACCAATACTTTATTGTACATTTGGCTCCTTAATAATCAAAAATCTTATCAAGATGGATAATAGAAAATTTTTACCCTTTTTAGTCATTATTGCATTTGGTCTATTTGTAGTCATTGGCCTGTCTTCAAGCCTATTTTACACGTTAGGACCTGCTGAAAGAGCAGTTGTGTTCTACAAGTTTGGAGAAGGATTAGACAAACAAAACATCATAGGGCCAGGTTTTCATGTGAAAGCGCCATGGAACAATGTTTATGTTTTCGATGTATCAGAAAACAAAGTTGAAGAAGGCATGGACGTATTGGACAAAAACGGACTTTCAATAAGTGTAGATGTATCCATACGATTTACTCCAATGCCATCGCGAATTGGCTACATACAAGAGACATTTCAACAAGATTATATCAGTCGATTGGTTATTCCCGAAGTAAGATCATCTGTAAGACAGGTAATGGGTAGGTATACTGCTGAGGAGATCTACTCCACAAAAAGATCAGAGGTAGAGGATGCAATCAAAAGCGAGACAGCAGATGTACTAGGCCAAGACGGCAACAATGTAATCATGAAAGCCTTATTGATCAGAGCTATCAATTTACCAGCTCAAATCAAGCAAGCCATTGAAAACAAATTGCAACAAGAGCAAGAAGCACTCGCTTATCAATTCAGACTGGATAAAGAAAAGAGTGAAGCGGAAAGAAAACGAATTGCCGCCGAAGGAGAAGCCGTTGCAAATAAAATTATTAACAGTAGCTTAACGAATGAATTACTAAAAATGAGAGGGATTGAAGCTACAATTGAACTATCAAAATCACCAAATTCGAAAGTAGTAGTTATAGGAGGCGGAGACGAAGGCCTTCCCTTGATATTAAACAATAACTAGGCTTTAAATTAAGGTAATAATTCATTAATTTCGCGTAAAATTTAATTAGTAGTCCTTTCACTTAATCAAAATAAATCAATGGCAGAAGACACCGCAGAAATAAAAGTAGGAGACAAAAGCATTGAACTTCCGTTAATCACCGGTACCGAGAATGAAACAGCCATCAACATTGGTGCACTCAGGGCTCAAAGTGGACTAATTACACTTGATCCAGGCTATAAAAACACAGGAGCCACTAGAAGCGCCATCACATTCCTGGATGGTGAAAAAGGCATACTGAGGTACAGAGGGTATTCAATAGAAGAACTTGCCGAGAAATCTACATTTCTGGAGGTAGCGTATTTGTTGATTTATGGTGAACTACCGGATGCTAAAACGCAGCAGGAGTTCAATACCGGAATTACTCATCACACACTCGTTCATGAGGATATAAAGAAAATTTTAGAAGGATTTCCTTCTAATGCCCATCCGATGGGGGTATTATCTTCTTTGGTTACTTCGTTGACCGCGTTCTATCCTGAGTCATTAGATCCTAACCGATCGGCTGACGCGGTAGACTTGAGCATCATCAGGATATTGGCAAAAATGCCAACATTCGCGGCATGGGCTTACAAAAATGAAGTAGGGCAACCAGTTGTTTATCCTGATAATAGCTTAGATTATTGCAGCAACTTCTTAAAAATGATGTTTGCTTTGCCTACCGAGAATTATGAAATTGACCCAGTGGTGGCCAAGGCACTTGATACGCTTTTAATCCTTCATGCCGACCACGAGCAAAACTGTTCCACTTCCACCGTAAGAATAGTTGGCTCCTCCCAGGCTAGTTTGTATGCCTCTCTTTCAGCTGGCATCAATGCGCTATGGGGGCCACTACATGGTGGCGCTAATCAAGCGGTGATTGAAATGTTGGAAAATATTAAGGCTGACGGTGGTGATACCGAAAAGTGGATGAATAAAGCCAAGGACAAGAACGATCCATTCAGATTGATGGGATTTGGTCATAGGGTATACAAAAACTTTGATCCTAGAGCCAAAATCATTAAAAAAGCGGCAGACGATGTTCTGGAGAAACTAGGTGTTGTTGACCCAGTATTGGACATTGCGAAAGGACTTGAGGAAGTAGCCCTTAAGGATCCTTATTTTGTTGAAAGAAACCTTTATCCTAATGTAGACTTCTACTCTGGCATCATATACAGAGCTTTGGGAATCCCCACCGAAATGTTTACCGTCATGTTTGCTTTAGGTAGATTGCCTGGTTGGATTGCTCAATGGAAAGAAATGAGAGAAAATAACGAACCCATTGGCCGCCCAAGGCAAGTGTACGTGGGAGAAAAGGAAAGAGCGTATTCAGAGATCAACAAAAGATAATAAATTATCTAAACCGATAAAGAAACCCCCGACAATCGTCGAGGGTTTTTTATTTACTGTATTACCTTAGCCCTCTCATAAAAAATTAAAATTTATGTATTCTATACTTCTATATTCTCACTCATGGCTCAGATGGATAATATTAATTCTGGCACTGGTCAATATCTATAAATCATTTATCGGTTCTCGAGGAACGATTCCTTATAGTAAAGGTGAAAAAGGTCTGGCCGCGGCCTTTGTGGGATGCCTACATCTCACTTTTGTACTGGGCCTGATATTATATTTTGTAAGCCCATACGCTTATCAAGCCTTTGGCGGAGCCGAATCTGTCATGAAAAATGCTACGCTTAGATATTGGGCGGTTGAGCATGTATTTGTGATGCTACTAGCCATTGCTGCTGCGTCAATTGGGAAAGCAAAAGCTAAAAAAGCAGAGACCGATGCAGCAAAATTCAAAGCACAATTGATTTTCTTTACCATTGCCCTGGTCCTTATGCTTTCCAGAATTCCGTGGGCAGAGGCCGACCGATTGTTTAGATTCTAAAGTGGAGAAATACCAAAATCAGACCTCAGTATTTGATAAACCTTATGAATAGGTAATCCCATGACATTGTAAAAGGAGCCTTGGATTGATTGGATGCCAATCATACCTAACCACTCCTGAATACCATAGCTACCAGCTTTATCATAGGGCTGGTAGTTTTTTATATAATATCTAATCTCCTCTTCAGTCAGGTTTTCAAATTGCACGACGGTGATGTCACTAAAACTAATTTCACGGTCATGGCCGGAAATACAAACTCCCGATATCACTTCATGTGATTTACCAGACATGGAAGAAATCATTCGATATGCCTCTGCCTCATTTTTTGGCTTTCCTAATATATTGTCATTGGCGATTACAATTGTATCCGACGTCAAGATGATTTCGTTTGCAAAAACAGATCGATAAGCTCTGTTTTTCTTTTCTGCCAAAAACTCTGCCGCATCATTTGTAGCTATCGTCTCATCGAGAGATTCGTCTACGTCCAGGACGTGGACATCAAATTGAAAGCCGGCATCTCGCATAAGTTGCTGCCGCCTGGCCGAATTAGAAGCTACGATCAATTTTTGCATTGTTGTCCTCCTCTTTTATTGACCCAAACAGGTAACCGCAAATCACTTTTGGGTAAAAATAGGTTGATTTTTGGGGCAAGGTATACCCAGTATAACAGACTTCCTTAACAGTTTTCATTTGTACTTCTTGAGTAAGTATAGCCACCTGAGCTTTGCCACCAAGTACCTTCTTGATACAGGCAGACATGCTTCTTTCAAACTGAATTTTCTTCGAGCTCGGCTGTTTTTCCTTTTTTATGCCTAATACTTTCTCCATAATAAAATAATGAAGAATAGTAATATCTAACTGCTTTAGTACTTCCGGTATCTCCCAGTCCAGTTCATAGTACTTCTCCTGCTTCAGCCGAATCTTGTAGACATCTTCACCTATCATTAGCCCAAATGCCCATTTCTTACCCGAAATCACTTGCCTAATATCCTCTTCGTTGTCGAGCGATCTTATATGAAAATACGCCGATAATTGGTTCAAAAATTCTTCCTCTTTGAATTTTTTAATCTTCTTTACCAAGCGATGAGTTGGAAATATCCGTAAGTCATCTGACTCAGTATTGGTTAGATACATGGTATGAAAATTATAAGGTGCATCGTTGGAATGATGTGGGTTTATAACTCTTTGCTCTTCGAGATATGCCAGTGCCCCTTGATACCTATGGTGTCCGTCTGCCAAAATAACTTGCTTGTCTTTAAGCAAATCAATGATCTCACCAATGACCTTATAATCATGAATCACTCCTAGTACATCACGAACACCCTGATAGTCTTCACAGTCGTAGATAGGATTGGCCATGGCTTCGTCCAGATATACATCAATATTTTTGTTTTCATCAGTATACAAACCATGTGTCGGACTAACATGCAATTGGGTGTGCTCCAAAAGTTTTTTCCGATCATCCACGGAGTGAGGCATAGTATCCTCATGTCTCAAAACAACTTTTTCTTCCCAGTTATAGAGTCTGATGTTACAAATAAATCCCTTTCGACAGTGTTCTTTATTGTCCCCAGGAAGCTTGAAATATTGGTAGTAAACGTAAATAGCTGGCGTTTTGTCCTGTACGATAACGCCGTCCTTTTTCCAGTTCGCGATCCGCTGGTCCAATAATACGCCATCAGGGCCTTCTTGCGGCACAGAGATGTGAATGCTATTGAATTTATTTTCATATAGTTTCTTGCGATACTTTTCTGATACTACGTCGAAAAGTGGTGAGGTCAGTTCATCTACATTTTCACCTAGCACTTCATTGTACCTCCACGCTCGAAACGGTTTAATTTCAGCCATTAGGTTCTTATTATCAAATTAGGTGTTGTTATCTATAGCTATTTCTAGCTTTCCATTGCTTGGAACTCTTGTTGGAACTGATCTTGGCTGATTTTGTTTCGTCCAGAGCCAGAACCGCCAAAACTGCGGCAATTTTCTCCTCTTCTATTGTTCCTGCATCCAACAATTCCGGTTTGAAATGATTTTCAACAAATTTGGTATCGAAGTTGCCGCTGATAAAAGCTTTATGATTGATAGCAAATCGGCAAAAAGACAATGTGGTTTCGATACCATTAATCTGAAACTCGTCGATAGCTCTTGTCATTCGGGAAATGGCCTCTTTTCTGTTACTCCCTTTTGTAATTAATTTACCAATCATTGGATCGTAATAGATTGGAATTTCCATTCCTTCTTCATAACCATCATCTACACGAATACCAGGCCCTTGAGGTCTTTTATAGGTGATTAGTTTACCAATATCAGGAAGGAAATTATTCTTTGGATTTTCCGCATAAATTCGTACTTCGAGGGCATGGCCATTGATCTTCAAATCTTCTTGGCTGAAACCTATTTTTTCGCCCTGAGCAATTTTGATTTGCTCCTTGACCAAATCAATACCAGTGATTTCTTCTGTTACACAATGTTCTACTTGCAACCTGGTATTCATTTCCAGAAAGAAAAAATCATGATTTTCGTCAACAATAAACTCCACTGTACCAGCTCCTACGTAGTTGCACGCCCTGGCCACATTAATGGCCGTTTCTCCAATGGCCTTTCTTTTTTCTTCATTAAATATAGAAGATGGTGCTTCTTCTATTACCTTTTGATGACGTCGCTGTATGCTACATTCTCGTTCAAATAAGTGAAGAATAGTACCATGCTCGTCGCCCAAGACCTGTACTTCTATATGCCGCGGAGATCCGATGAATTTTTCAATAAAAACAGAACCATCACCAAACGCAGACTTCGCTTCGCTAATTGCTCTGGTCATTCCTTCCTCTAGACCCTCAGGGCTTTCAACTACTCTCATACCCTTACCACCACCACCTGCGCTTGCTTTAATCAACACAGGATAGCCAATTTCTTCAGCTACTTTTCTAGCGACGTCAATGTCTTCAATGGCTTCATTTATTCCCGGCACCATTGGAATATTATAGGTCGCAACTGCCTTCTTGGCGGCAAGCTTGTCCCCCATCACCTCCATGGATTCCGGAGACGGTCCGATCAAAATGATCTTTGCATTTTGTAACCGTCTTGCGAAAACTGCATTTTCAGAAAGAAAACCATAGCCCGGATGCACTGCATCTACCTTAAGGTCTTTGCAAACCTTAATAATATTGTCCATCAACAGATAAGATTCTGCTGATGCGGCGGGGCCTATACATACAGCTTCATCGGCAAGCTTGACGTGTGGAGCTAAACGATCAACTTCACTAAAAACAGCCACTGTGGCTATTCCCATCTCTTTGGCAGAGCGAATGACACGAATAGCAATCTCGCCACGATTGGCAATAAGTACCTTCTTAATATTCTTCATTGGGTTAAAATATTGTTCGAAATTTCTATCTGGTAGCGAATATAGATCAAAATATGGCAAAGAAATTGCTATCTGGAATATCAAATAATATTGCGTATATGTTAGCAGAAATGTTAACTTTGCACTCGTTTTAAAAACAGCATTGTTGCATTAAATCAGAGCAAATTAATGGATTTATTTGAAAAATTTAATGAGGATAGAGGTCCTCTAGGTCAGCACTCCGACATGGATAACACTAACTTCTACATGTTCCCTAAGTTGGAAGGACCTATAGCTCCTCGAATGAAATTTAGAGGCAAAGAGGTCTTAACGTGGAGTTTAAATAACTATCTGGGATTAGGCAATATGCCAGAGGTAAGGGAAGCTGATACAAAGGCCACCGAAGATTGGGGACTAGCCTACCCAATGGGAGCAAGAATGATGACTGGTAATACAGAATATCATGAAAAGCTCGAAAAGGAGTTGGGTGATTTCGTAATGAAAGAATCTTGCATGCTCCTCAATTACGGCTACCAAGGTATTATGTCTATCATCGATGCTGTTGTAGGCAGAAAGGATGTTGTGGTTTATGACGCGGAGTCTCATGCTTCTATCATTGACGGCCTTAGACTACATGTTGGTAAAAGATTTGTTTTCCAGCACAATGATATGGACAGCTTTGAAAAGCAATTGATTCGTGCTGATAAGTTGGCCAAAGAAAATGGTGGAGGTGTGCTTGTAATCACTGAAGGTGTGTTTGGCATGTCTGGCAGCATGGGCAACTTAAAAGGAGTTGTCGCATTTAAAGAAAAATATGACTTTAGGGTGCTAGTGGATGATGCTCATGGTTTTGGTACCATGGGAGAAACTGGCGCTGGAACTGGTGAAGAGCAGGGTGTTCAAGATCAGATCGATCTTTACTTCTCTACTTTCGCCAAATCAATGGCAAGTATTGGCGCTTTCGTGGCAGGTGACAAAAACGTGATCGAGTATTTAAAATATAATGTCAGATCGCAAATTTTTGCCAAGTCACTCCCAATGCCATTGGTGATTGGAGGATTGAAAAGATTAGAACTTCTAAAGACCCGACCTGAGTTAAAAGAAAACCTTTGGACCATTGTCAATGCTATTCAGCAAGGACTGAAAGACAAAGGATTTAATATTGGCAAAACACAATCACCGGTAACTCCTGTGTTGCTAAATGGTGGATGGAAAGAAGCTGCCAATCTGATTACCGACCTCAGAAACAACTATAGCATTTTCTGTTCTATGATTGTGTATCCTGTTGTGCCTAAGGACGTTATTATGCTGCGAATCATTCCAACAGCTGCTCATTCTTTGAAAGATGTAAAAGAAACCATTGAGGTATTCGAAGTCATCAAACAAAAACTTGATGCAGGTGTATATAGAGATGCAGAAATTGCACAATTGGCATAGCATAAAAAAATATTAAAAAACATGGCCTACGGCATTGATTTATGGTTTTTTAATATAAATTGCCAACTCTTGTTTAATATTCAATAACCTTAAATAGTAAAGTAATATGAAAAGATTTAATGAAGTAAGAGACCTAATCGCTTCTTTAGAGGGAGATTTCGAAAAGTTCTACGACAAAAAAAACCAGGCTGCTGGTACTAGAGTAAGAAAAGGAATGCAAGACTTGAAAAACCTTGCTCAAGAAATCAGAATCGAGGTTCAAGATATCAAGAACAAAGGTTAATCCACTGATTACCAAAAGACACAAGAAGGAGTGATTATATCACTCCTTTTTTTGTGCTCAATAATTTGTACTCCTCATGAATGCTACTTCCCAGCTCCCTGGTTGCCTCCACCAAGGGTAACCTCAGCTTTCCATTTCCGATTCCGATTTGCTGCAGTAAGGCCTTTATTCCGGTCGGATTGCCTTCAGAAAATATCAACCCTAGCATTTCTTCCATATCGTTGGCTATTATTTTTGCCTGAGTATAATCTCCCTTTAAAGCGGAGTTAACCAAGTCAGAAGTCTGATTTGGTAATGCGTTCGCAATCACTGAAATTACACCGTGTCCACCACACTTAATGAAGGGAAGGATCAAATCATCGTCTCCTGAGGTTAATAGAAAATCATCTGGCATTTTCCGAGCAATTTCTTCCGCCTGAATAACCGTATTCCCAGAGGCCTCTTTAATACCGATGATATTTGGATGCTGTGCAAGAGCGACAACAGTCTTTGCATTCATATTGCATGCCGTTCTCTTTGGCACATTATACAGAATGATTGGTTTGGATGCAGCGTCCGCTATGGCCTCATAGTGCAACTGCAACCCACGCTGAGAGGGTTTGTTGTAATAAGGACAAACCACTAAAAAAGCATCAACTTCATCTTCAAAGCTTTTGAATTTGGCTACCAGGCCTCGTGTATCATTACCTCCTAATCCATAAACAACTGGCAAATTCTTTTTGTTTTTTGACTTCACAAACCGAAGTATTTCCAATTTTTCTTCACCTGATAGCGTTGGAGATTCTGCTGTTGTACCCATGACCACCAAGAAATCTATTCCACCATCACTTACGTGGTTTATCAACTCCTCAAGTGATCCATAATCTACACTTAAATCATTGTTAAACGGTGTAACCAAAGCCACTCCTGTCCCTTTAAATTTATCCATTTCTTACATTTGTTAAATAGTGATAGACCTCACCTAAATACGATTCATACTTATCATCACTTGGGCTAATCATCAATTCAAAATATTGACTTTTTCCTTCTTCGTATCTACCTACTCGGCATTTGGCCTTTGATCCTGCCAATATATTTTGGGTGTATTTGTTTTGGTTCCAGTCGAGGCTCACCAGAAAGTCAAACGGTTCTTTCCTAAACTGCTCAACAGTATCTTTTGACCAATTACCTTTTGTATTTAAATCCTTTTCATTGAAATAGGCATAACCTGGATTTTCTAGCTTGGCTGCCACTGGAACAAATGTCATTGTGCTAACAACCTTTCGATCTGACTCAAACTTGCTAATCAAATTTTCAAGCATTTCACTAGATCTTCCATCATCCAAGCTATAAAGTAGCCCAATTTTTTTGGCTTCTTTATAGGCATCAGACACACGTATAGCATCATTGCGTTTTAGCGCAAGCGCCGTTTTTATTTTCACTAAAAATTTACCTATCATCTTGGGTCATTTAATCATTTCTTCAAATTGTGATTCGGAAATGATATTAAGGTTTAGTTTTTCGGCCTTTTCCAATTTTGCTGGTCCCATTTTATCTCCTGCAACCAAATAATCAAGTTTGGCTGAAATTGAACTCACAACTTTACCGCCATGGTCTTTGATAATATTTTTCAACTCATCTCGCCCGTATTTTTCGAACACTCCAGAGATTACAAATGTTTTCCCTGCTAGGGCATCGCTACTGGTCTGGTATTTACTTTCATCTACTTCAAAGTTGAGTCCAGCAGATTTAAGCTTGCCTACCAATTCTTGGTTTTCAGCTTTAGAAAAGTATAGTATAAGACTCTCAGCAATTCGATCTCCGATCTCTGGTACTGCAATTAGCGATTCGAAATCCGCAGTCATAAGCGAATCCATATTTTTGAAGTGAATCGCCAACTTTTCAGCTACAGTTTTACCTACAAACCGAATACCCATACCAAAAAGTACCTGCTCAAAAGGTGCCTGTTTAGATGCTTCAATACCTTTGAGTAGATTTCGAACACTCAAGTCCTGGAAGCCTTCAATACCAATAATATCCTCATATCTCAATTCATATAAGTCTGAAATATTATTAAGCAACCCTTTTTCATGCAGTACTTTTATGGTCTGCTCCCCCATCGAGTCAATATCTAACGCCTTACGGTGAATAAAGTGCTCAATTCTTCCTTTGATCTGAGGTGGGCATCCATCCACGTTTGGACAGTAATGATTGGCCTCTCCTTCGAAGCGCACCAAGGTGGTTTCACATTCCGGACACTTGTCTATGTATTGAAATGCCAAAGAGTCTGCTGGCCGTGATTCAATTTCAACACCAGTGATTTTAGGAATTATCTCTCCTCCTTTTTCAACCTGTACCAAGTCTCCAATACGGACACCAAGTCTTTCAATCTCATTTGCATTGTGTAACGATGCACGTTTCACAGTAGTGCCAGCTAGCAAAACAGGTTCTAACTCTGCTACGGGTGTAACTGCTCCCGTACGGCCGACCTGATAGGTCACACCGTTTAACCTGGTAGCCGCACTTTCAGCTTTGTATTTATAAGCAATCGCCCAACGAGGACTTTTCGCTGTAAAACCCAAATCGTTTTGCTGCTTGAGGCTATCTACTTTGATAACAATGCCATCTGTCTCAACAGACAGTTCTTTTCTTTTTTCTTCCCACTCTTCTATATAACTCAGAACCTCATCAATATTCTTGCACTTTTGATAAGTCGGAGAAACATTAAACCCCCATCGTTCTAGTGCGGCAATAGCATCGGAATGAGTGGTGACCAAATTCTGATTCGTCATCAGGCTATATAAATAACAATCTAGTTTTCTAGAAGCTACTACACTTGAATCCTGCATTTTTAGTGTCCCCGAGGCCGTGTTTCTCGGATTTGCAAGCGGTTCTTCCCCATCAGCTATTTTTTGTTTATTTAAATCTTCAAAAACCGCATCGGGCATATACACCTCTCCACGAACCTCAAAACTCTCTGGACAATCCTTATCATTCAAACTTAAAGGTATGGAACGGATAGTTTTTGCGTTTGCCGTGATGTTGTCACCTTTAGTTCCATCACCTCTGGTTACTGCACGTGTCAGTTGACCATTGTCGTATGTCAGGCTGATAGCCACACCATCAAATTTCAGCTCACAGAAATAAGCATAACTTTGGTCTTCAAGACCTTTACATACGCGTCCATCAAAGTCCCTCAGATCTTCGGCTGAATAGGTATTGGCCAAAGAAAGCATGGGATATTTATGCACAACGGTTTCAAAATTCTTTGTAATTGCACCTCCTACACGTTGAGATGGAGAATCTGACTTTTTTAGGCCTGGAAAATCACTTTCAATTTGAATAAGGCGCTCCAATAGCTGATCAAAATCGTAATCAGATATCTCAGAAACACTGTCCTGATAATATCTCTGATTATGATGATTAATCTGCTTGCTGAGCGATGCTATTTCGTTTTTTGCCTCTTCTTCTGACATAAATTTTCACAATTGCGAGAGGACAAATCTATAAAGACTTTGGCTTTTCAAATCGAGTTCTGTTGAATTATCAACAGCTATTTTAAAATATTAACTCAATCGATAAAAATTGTTAGAAAGAGAAATGGGGATAGGAAGCATCAGGACAATAAAATGAAAATTTAGACTGACTATACGGACCTTTGATATTTTGAATTTTGAGTACTCAACTTTGAACTTTAATCTTACCTCTTGTTGCTTATAATGTCTAAATTTGCCCCTTCAAAAAAATCAAATCGCTTTGTCGAATATATTAGCAATTACAGGCCGTCCTAATGTAGGAAAATCAACACTTTTCAATCGATTAGTGGAAAGAAAAAAAGCGATCATGGATGACGAAAGCGGCGTGACCCGTGACCGCCATTATGGATTTGGCCAATGGAATGGGAAGTACTTCACGGTAATTGATACTGGTGGATATGTGATGGGATCTGATGACATCTTTGAGGAAGCTATTCGGGATCAGGTAAAGCTTGCTTTGGACGAGGCAAGTGTCATATTGTTTATGGTAGATTGTCATGATGGCCTGACGGATATGGATAAAGATTTTGCTAACATACTCCGCGAGTTAAAGAAGCCTGTGTTTGTCGTTGCCAACAAAGCTGACAATCCGGACTTAACATTGATGTCAGCCGAATTTTATGGACTAGGACTTGAAAGCGATATACATGTCATCGCGTCAACGAGCGGCTCAGGCACCGGAGATTTATTGGATGCTGTGGTTGAACATTTTGAGGATAGTGATTTGGAGAATCCAGAAGAAGGCATTCCTAGAATTTCGATTTTGGGAAGACCTAATGCAGGCAAGTCTTCCTTTCTCAATGTGTTATTGGGTACGGATCGATCGATTGTAACCGACATTGCCGGAACCACCAGAGACGCAATACATACGAGATATAAGCTATTTGGGAAAGATTTCATTTTGACAGACACGGCTGGAATCAGAAAAAAGGCTAAAGTAAAAGAGGACATTGAATTTTATTCTGTGCTTCGAGCTATCCAATCCTTGCAGGACAGCGATGTCTGTATGATAATGGTCGATGCCGAACGAGGTTTCGAAGCTCAAGACATGAGCATTATTGCCCTGGCGGACAAGTACAAGAAGGGGATCATGATCATGGTTAACAAATGGGACTTGATCGAAAACAAAGACAACAAGACTGTTGATAAATTCAGAAAAGAGATTCTGGAGAAACTAGGCAACCCACTTTCTTACATACCAATCATTTTCACATCGGTCACACAAAAACAAAGAATTTTTCAAGCGATTGAAATGGCTATTGAAGTCTTTGAGAATAGAAGCAGAAGGATCACTACCTCTGAGCTCAACGATGCTATCCTTGCTGAGATTGAACACTATCCACCTCCAGCACTCAAAGGCAAGCATATCAAAATTAAATATGTAACCCAGCTGCCCACACGAACGCCATCTTTTGCTTTCTTCTGCAACTTGCCACAATACATCAAAGAGCCCTACGAACGTTTTTTGACTAACAAATTGCGTTCTCATTTTGATTTCCGCGGTGTCCCAATCAAAATTTACTTTAGACAGAAATAAGATTGTCGAAGGCTAATCATCGTCGATTATTTGAAAATCATCTTCCGGAAAAGGCAGTGGATTATTGCTACTCGCTGTGGAGTGAGTTGGGATTTAATTTTAGAATTACTCGTAAGAGGCAATCTAAATATGGAGACTACCGGTATGATCCTGCAACAAAATCACATACGATATCAGTGAATCATGATTTGAATCGATTTGCCTTTCTGGTGACATATATTCATGAAGTCGCTCACCTCTTTACTTTTGAAAAACATAAACGAAATGTGTCACCACATGGACAAGAATGGAAATTGGAATTTAAGAAATTGATGTTGCCAATGTTGAGAGAAGACATTTTCCCCATGGATGTGCTTAGTCCATTGGCTCAACACATGAAAAATCCCAAGGCAACAAGCACATCAGATAAATCTCTGTTTGTTGCCTTGCGCAATCATGACGAAAACAAAAGTGGTCTATTACTAAAAGAAGTAGAAGCCGGCGGCAAGTTCCTATTCAACAAAAAAGTGTATCGTAAGATAGAAGTCCGAAGGACAAGAAGTCTTTGTGAGTTAACCAGTAATCAAAAAAAATATCTCATCTCTGAAACGGCTCCGGTACAGGTTTTTAAGAATTAAACAACACCACAAAGTGCGTACAAAACTCTTGCACCTACATTTGCATTCCACTCTTTGTCATTGGTCTGAGGTGCTACTTCACAAAGATCGAATCCAATAATTTGCCTGCCTGAGTCCTTTATTTGATTGATTAAATAAATGGCTTCGTTGTATTCCAAACCTCCTGGAACCGGCGTACCTGTGCCAGGGCAGAGATGAGGATTAAGCCCGTCGATGTCAAAGCTGATATATACTTTTTGTGGAAGTGCTGAAATCATTTGATCACATAATGTCTTCCAGGGTATCCCCATATATTGTTGCTGTTTTAAATCCTGATCATAAAACACTTCAATGCGCTCATCGGTACTGGCAAAAACAACCTCCGCCTCACTGAAATCCCTGATACCTACCTGAATTAGTTTGGAGATCGAAGAGATTTTAAGGGCATTATACATGATTGAAGCATGGGAATGTTCAAACCCTTCATATGCCTCTCGCAGATCCATATGTGCATCAATTTGCAATATACCAAAATCATCATGCCGTTGTGCCAATGCTTCTAAATAGCCCAGCGGACAGCTATGATCACCGCCCAATAAACCAATCGTTTTACCGATCTTTATATAAGACTGTACTAGCGCCTCTATACGGTTTTTTAATTCACTGGTACTGGCATTTACCTGATCAATGATCTGGTTACTGTCCGGATGTTCTTTACCCTGTTCGAGCTTCTCAATATAAGATTCAACATCCTTTCTTAGGTGATTGCTTTTGGCTCGAAGTCCCTGATCAATCGGAGCCATCCAAATGCCGCGCTTCCAGGGAGCTTTTTTTCCAACTACTTCTAAATCTAACTGAGCACTCGCATCCAAAATGGCTTGAGGACCATCAGCGGTACCTGCAGAGTAAGATACAGTCGCATCCCAAGGCACCGGTAGTATTACTACCTTAGACTCTTCCTCATCAAAAGGCAATCCGAATATGGAGCCTTTTACGCCGACGGCATTAGGATCATAATTCGACGCTATGGACATAATTATTTATTCTGAACAGGACGAATTGGTTTGTGGTATTTTACCAGGTCCATGTTATTCTGAGAGATTTCAGCCCATGCCCCACTAAATTTTAGGTGGACCAAGCCAGCAGGCGACACGTTGCCTATGACGGCACCGCTCACATATTCTGCCAGATAGGTTATTGCCGGATTATGGGCTACAATGACGACGATATTATTTTTTTCTTCAAGTTCATTAATCACTCGAAGCAAGATTCGCGTGGATGACTCATAAAGATCATCCAGAAAATCAATATTCACGGGGTCATAACCCACTTGCTCTGTGATCAATGCGGTAGTTGTTCTCGTTCTGACAGCTGTGCTCGACAAGATCAAATCTGGCGTTCCCAGCAATTCTGCCATTGTCTTCCCCAATTTGGACGCATCGATCTCACCATCTGAAGTTAGTGGCCTTTCGACATCCTTGATATCAAAATTTGTTGAATCAGCTTCAGCGTGCCTTACAAGATAAAGTTCTTTGTTCATGTGATGTAATACCTCTTACAATTGAGCAATTTATTTAGAAATCTAAATTTCGTATTTGCTAAAATCAATTTTTTTTAGTCATCTTTGGCGTTTTCACGAATTAATTTAGAATTCTATGTCTAAGAATTTGGTTATTGTAGAGTCGCCCGCCAAGGCAAAAACGATCGAGGGGTATTTGGGTAAGGACTACAAAGTGGCATCTAGCTACGGTCATGTACGGGATTTGCAAAAAGGCAACAATGCGATCGACATAGAAAATGGGTTCCAACCGACGTATGAAATCTCAAAGGATAAAAAAGATGTCATACGAGATTTAAAGAAATTAGCTAAAGGCGCCGAGACCATCTACCTAGCAAGTGATGATGACCGTGAAGGAGAAGCCATTTCCTGGCATTTACAGGAAGCATTAAAATTGGACAAATCCAAAACAAAAAGGATTGTATTCCACGAAATCACAAAAAATGCCATTAGTAAGGCAATCAATAATCCACGTACCTTAAATGTAGACTTAGTCAATGCCCAACAGGCAAGGAGAGTTTTGGATCGATTAGTGGGATTTGAACTTTCCCCCATTCTTTGGAAAAAAATAAAAACCGGTCTTTCTGCCGGCCGTGTACAATCCGTGGCCGTACGATTAGTTGTTGACAGAGAAAGGGAAATAGACGGACATACAGCTGTTTCTTCTTTCAAAATAACGGCTGAGTTTTCTTTGGAAAAAGGGAAAGTACTTAACGCTGAACTACCTTCGAAGTTTAAAACTAAAGAAGAGGCAGAATCATTTATCAAAGATTGTGTTGGAGCTTCATATGACATTCGGAATCTAGAGAAGAAACCTGGCAAAAAATCTCCAGCTCCTCCATTCACCACTTCAACTCTGCAACAAGAAGCAAGTAGGAAGTTGGGGTTTTCAGTAGCCCGAACTATGAGCGTGGCACAAAAATTATATGAAGCTGGAAAGATTTCTTATATGAGGACCGACTCCTTGAATCTTTCTGACGAGGCAATAACCGCCGCAAAAAATGAAATTAGCAGCAGCTATGGTGACAATTTCGTAAAAACAAGGAAGTATAAAACCAAGAACGCCTCAGCCCAAGAAGCACATGAGGCTATCCGTCCGACCAATTTCTCTCATAGAACAGCGGGAAATGACGACAGCGAAGTACGTCTTTATGAATTAATCTGGAAACGCGCCATAGCCTCACAAATGGCTGAAGCTGAAATTGAAAAAACCGTAGCTTCCATTGGCATCTCGACAAGAAAAGAAAATCTGGTAGCAACTGGTGAAGTGGTGAAGTTTGAAGGATTCTTAAAGGTCTACACAGAATCTACAGACGATGAAAACGGAGAATCTGAAAGCAAAGGTATGCTACCCCCAATTGAAATTGGTCAGGCATTAGCTCTTGGCGAAATGAAAGCCAGGGAAGGCTTCAGTCGACACGCCGCCAGGTATACAGAAGCCAGTCTGGTGAAAAAGCTTGAAGAAATGGGGATTGGAAGGCCTTCTACATATGCACCGACAATTTCAACCATACAAAAAAGAGAATATGTCGTAAAAGAAGCACGTGACGGACATGAAAGAAAATATGCTGAGATCATTCTCAAAAATGATCAGGTGACTACCCATAGCATGACAGAAATTACCGGTGCGGAAAAAAACAAACTTTTCCCTACTAACATCGCCATGATCGTCAACGATTTTCTTGTAGACTATTTTCCAAATGTGATTGACTACTCCTTTACGGCTAATGTAGAAAAGGAGTTTGACGAAATAGCGCATGGTCAAAAAACATGGAATACCATGATCGAATCCTTTTATGGAGGATTTCATAAGACTGTAGAAACAACAGAGCAAGTAGAGAGATCTGAGATTGGTAAAGTACGTGAGTTGGGCGATGATCCAGCAACAGGAAAACCCATCATTGCCCGAATGGGAAAATTTGGTGCTATGGTGCAAATGGGTGAAACCAGTGAGGATGAAGAGGCCGAAAAACCAAAATACGCAAGTCTTAGAAAGGGTCAGTTTTTGGACAACATCACTTTAGAAGATGCGCTTGAATTATTCAAATTGCCACGTGATGTTGGCGAATACGAGGATAAGGTTATTAGTATAGCGATCGGAAGATTTGGTCCTTATATCAAACATGACGATAAATTTATCTCTATAGGAAAAGACGAAGATCCTATGACTTTAAGTTTGGATCGTGCAATTGAATTGATAAAAGCAAAGCAAGAAGCAGATGCTCCTGTTGCTTTTTATGAAGAGCTTCCGGTTCAAAAAGGCGTTGGGCGATTTGGACCTTTTATTAAGTGGAACAACATGTTCATTAATGTAAACAAAAGATATGACTTTGATCACCTTACGGAAGGTGACATAGTTGAACTCATAAAGGAAAAAATTCAAAAAGAAATTGACAAAGTCATCCACAACTGGGAAGATGAAGGTATTGTAGTAGAAAAAGCGCGATGGGGAAGGTCAGTTATTAAAAAAGGAAGAGTAAAAATCGAACTTCCTAAAACAGTCGATGCAGCTGAATTAAGCTTAGATG
This sequence comes from Reichenbachiella sp., assembly GCF_039944555.1. GTDB lineage: Bacteria > Bacteroidota > Bacteroidia > Cytophagales > Cyclobacteriaceae > Reichenbachiella. Next base: position 719,121 of record NZ_JBDUYN010000007.1, read on the forward strand.
AAGTGCAAGCGATAATTGAGAAGAACGCACCTGCCAAGAAGAAAAAAACAACCACTAAAAAAGCTACGAAGACTAAAAAGAAATAGGTTTGCTAAACCAGCAAATCCACATCTCTGATTAATATTCTTCTTCTATCGAAGTTTATGATATTCTTCTCCTTGAGTTGATTCAAGGTTGTTGTTACGGTTTGTCTCGACGTGCCTGTCAGGTTTGCAATATCCTTGTGTGTGAAATTATTCTGAATCAAGGTTTCAAAGCCTACTTTTTGACCACTTTCAGCCGCCAGTTCTTTGAGAAACTCTATTATCCTTGTGCGAGAATCTTTGGATGTAATAGACTCAATACGCTTATCAAGCTTTTCTATCCTTCTTCCCATCAGGCTAAGAACACGAGAAAACAAGGAATGATTTGTCTTTGCGGCATCCAGCAATTCTCGAACTACCATTACCCTCAACATCGTATCATTAGAAAGCACGCGGGCATATTCTGTTCTCCTCTGCTCCTCGACCAAAGCCATTTCTCCAAATATGCTTCCTTCGCTCAGAATTGATTTCACCACCTCATCTCCGGATTCGTCTTCTTTGGCCAATTTCACACTTCCCTTCTCTATAAAGTATATCAAATCTGAAGGTTCGTTTACCTTAAAAACATAATCATCCTTTCGGTAAGTGATTTGACTGGAAGAAAGAATTCTCTCTCCGTATTCTAAAAGTATATCTGATCCATTGTTCTTCATATCCTCGAGGTATTATTATTTTGACCAACTAATAACATTAACACCCAAGTTGCCAATTACCACTACTGCTTTGTATGGGAGAAATTTTCATAAATCCTGACAAGGTGTTGAGATTATGGATAGCGCATTTATATTTGCCGCATATCTAAGGCAATGACTTACTTATATCTGAAGTCCATTCATATCATTTTTGTAGTCACCTGGTTCGCGGGGTTATTCTATATGGTTAGGCTGTTTATATACACTACCGAAGCCCAGCATAAAAGCGAACCCGACAGATCAGTTCTTCTTGAGCAATTATTGCTCATGCAAAGAAGGCTATGGAATATTATTTCATGGCCGTCAGCAATCACAACAATGATCGTGGGAACCTGGTTGGCAATTGAAAGTAGCTTCTGGACTCAAGCGTGGTTTCATCTAAAACTGATGTTTGTTGTAGGCCTTTTTCTATATCATCTACTTTGTCACCAATTACATTTGCAGATGAAGAATGGGACCTTTAGATACAACTCGACTCAACTTCGAATTTGGAACGAGGTGGCAACACTATTTCTTTTTGCCATTGTGTTTATAGTAGTTCTGAAAAGTGCGCTCAGTTGGGTTTGGGGAGTAGGTGGACTTATCCTAATTGGTATTCTTTTGATGCTCGGTATTAAGATTTATAAAAAATTTAGAAATGATTAAAACTACAATTCAAGCCTACACGGTTGTTTGCCTCTTTTTTTTTTCCATATCATGCAATCAACCATATGGCAAGAATGAACTTCCTGTCATGGGAAGGAAAAAAATTGTCGAGAAAGAAGTCGAAGGCAGAATGGTGATCGATACTTTGGATCATATGATTGCTGATTTTGCCTTTTACAACCAGGATAGCGTGTTGATTACCAATGACACATTCAAAGGTCAAATTTATGTATCAGACTTTTTCTTCACCTCCTGCCCTACTATTTGCCCCAAAATGAAAAAACAAATGCTGAGAATTTATGAAAAGTTCGAGGACAATCAGCACGTTGCAATCCTTTCTCATTCTATTGACCCGAAACATGACAATGTTCAAGTCTTGCATGAATATGCCCAAGCATTGGGGGTTAAAAGTTCGAAATGGCACTTTGTAACTGGCGATGAAGACGCCATCTACAACCTAGGCGAAAAAAGCTACATGGTTACTGCTGGAGAGGATTCTGAAGCTCCGGGAGGATACATCCATAGTGGAGCATTTTTATTGGTTGATGATCAAAGAAGAATACGAGGAGTGTATGACGGTACAATAGAAGAGCAGGTAGATATTCTCCTTTCGGATATTAATGTTTTGCTGCAAGAATTGACGAACAAGAAATGATCATCATACGGGTTGTTTCAATCTTAAGCTTGAGTTGTCTACTTGTGAGCTGCAAACAGGACAAAAACCAATACACAGGACAAGAAGCCATTAAATACAATCAATACTTGTTTCAAGGAGAGCAGCTATACTTTTCTCGCTGCCTGAACTGCCATCAAAACGATGGTTCAGGATTGGGCAAGCTTATTCCTCCACTTACCACTGATTTCCTAAAGATCAAGAAACAAACAGCTATCTGTATAGTCAAACATGGACTGGAAGGCCCCATTCAAATAAATGGAATAAATTATGATAGGACAATGCCCAGTAACCCTCGATTAACTCCATTGGAAATCGCTGAACTCATGACTTATATCAGCAATTCTTGGGGCAATGAATATGGGATGGTGACTATTCAAGAAGTGGAAGAAGCACTTAAGGACTGCAACTAGTTACCTTCTGATAAATATTTTTTTGCCTCCGCCTCTGAATTGATCATATCCTCTTTTACCTTCTGAATTTGTCGCCGCTGCTCTGTTAGGTATTGTATAACCTCTCCGTGCGGAGTCCCTTCTTCAGCTTGTTCAAACTGACGCATCCATTCCATCATTCCTTCATTGGCATCCTTAAGTTTTTTAGACAATTCTCTCATTTCATTAACTTGAGTTCCATTGTCTGACAACGTATCCAGGGCCAGCGAATCTGCATTTTGTGAAAGCTGACCGGCCAACGCCCTTAAGCTTCCCATCTTTGGCATTACTTCGTCATGCAACAACATTACTTCATCAAATAATGCTTTTTGTTCCTCTTTTTCTGAACTGCAGGCGCACATAATTACAAAAGAAATGGCAAGAAGCGAGTTGGTTATTGACTGTATTGACATGGGAAAATGGCTTATAGTTAAGTAGATTATAAAAGAACCATAGATTGTTCTTCACTTCACAAATGTATTCATTCTATCCAATCTAAGAAATAACAAGTCCAAAGAGGTTCCCAGAAATTTTGATAAAGATGAGATAATCTGTATCTTAAGGATTGAATACAAATAAAAATTACTAGCTATGGTTTCTATTCTGTTATTTTTCTCAATTGCGATTTTAGGTGTTTGTTATTATAGGTATAAGACAATCCTTAAAAAAGAACACAATCATTGATTGAACCAAACCTACGAATTACCCCTATTCTCAACCGACTTCAGTACCCTATCTATTTGTTTTAGATGGTGGAGATAATGATCTTCCATAAAGAGAATCGTCTGATGCAAAGAAAGTCTACCCGCAAAGGGATGTTTGAATATTAGTATATCTAATGATTCCTCAGGAAACGTCTGAAGTAACTTTTGAAATTCAATTCTATTTTTATTGAATCGTGCTTTGAGTTCGTCTAATGTTAATTCATTAGATGGCTGAGGTAATTGTTTAGGCATGCTATACCTATATGGAGACCTTAGTAACCAATGCAAGAGCTTTGACCTAATCCGTGATAAGAGATCACTTTTGCCAAGTGAGTCTATACCCTGCATTTTCTTTTTGATGTATCGTAGTGTTCCATACTCCGCATCTGATAAATGAGTCAAAACCTGATTCACCGACCACTTACTTTCACTCTCTGGAATTGCAAGCCAATCAACCTCACATAATTCCAAGCGTTTTTCCAATTCGTTGCGCATGTTTTCTAACGAATCAAACGCTGTCAATATCTTAGTTCGCAAATCCATTTGATAATAATAAGCAGAGAGGAATAATTAGATCTTACTTTTGACATAAAATTATTCAAACAAAAGCTATAAGTGCTAAATTATTCACCTTTCACATTTGCATTTTTCAAATATGATAGGTAACTCAATGCTCTATTTTTAATACGAAATATTGAATTTTTTATATTTTTTTAGTTAATATAGCGGTGAAAATACATTTGGATTTGTATTAATATTGTATTGAAAAGTAAAGACCACCACTTTAAATCAGGACATTTTAATACAACAACATGCACATTTTAGATATTTTAGCCCTATTCATATGCTTAGCGGGCATCTTTATCTACGTCAATACTTACTATCTTAAACTCCCCTCTTCTGTAGGCTTGCTTATTTTAGCCTTAGGGCTCTCTTTTGCGCTATTGGTAATTGAGCAGATCATACCTGAGTTTAAATTAGGTACTGAAAGAATTCTGGCTGATTATGACTATCATGAAGTCCTTTATCAGCTTGTTCTGAGCTTTATGCTCTTTGCCGGAGCACTGCAGATCGACTTCAAAAAGTTGGCTGAAGAGCGTACTCCAGTACTCATTTTGGCACTACTTGGAGTACTTATCTCAACCTTCGTCATAGGATCCGCAGTTTATTATTTACTGGAATGGATCGGCATCGAACTCGAATATATGTATTGTCTTGTATTTGGGGCGCTGATTTCTCCTACAGACCCTATTGCTGTCACTGCAACCATCAGGAAATATAGCTTGTCCAAAAATCTGGAAACTAGAATTGCAGGTGAATCACTTTTCAACGACGGCTTTGCTGTTGTCATTGCACTGACTCTTTTAGATTTGGCGCATGCTGGAGAAGATCACTTCCTTGGCGTTGTGGATATTGTCTGGGTATTTGGAACAGATATTACTGGCGGAATAGTTATTGGACTGTTTTTGGGCTACCTAGGCTACAGGCTATTGAAATACATAGATAATGATGAAGTCGAAGTTGAGGTATTGATGACTTTGGCTCTTGTCATGGCTGGGACGCAACTGGCAGAATTTGCACATGTATCTGCCAAACAGGCCGTTGTAATTATGGGACTTGTCATTGGTAATGAGGGTAAGAGTGGTCATGTAACAAGTGCTGCAGGCGATTACGTCTTCAAATTCTGGCACCTAATCGAAGAAACTCTAAATGCTATGCTTTTCGTACTCATTGGTTTGGAAATGCTCATTATCCCATGGAAGTTAGATTATTTTGCCGCTGGTTTCTTCGCATTCAACATCGTGCTGTTCGCTAGGTACGTCAGTGTGAGCATTCCAATAGCTGCCATGAGCACGTATCGTAGCTTTGAGAAAAACACAATTCATGTATTGGCCTGGGGAGGACTAAGAGGCGGAATCCCAATAGCACTTTCCTTGTCCCTTCCAGAATTTGAAGGAAAGGAAGTGATTATCACCATGACTTACACCGTAGTCGTTTGCTCTGTACTCTATCAAGGACTTACTATTCCGAAGTTGATGAGAATCACTTTTCCAAGAAAATGATTTATCTGATTGCCTTCGTCCATATGGGACGATGCGCGTGATTTACAACATTTTTGGAAACATGGCTGGCTATTAGATGTAGCAGACCATGTCTATCGTGGGTACCAATGGCAATCATTCCTGCATCAATTTCCGCAGCATAATCCATAATGGTACCTGCCATATCACTTGACAATTTGACTGCGACCGTGCAATCAGTAAGCCCAAAGAAATTAACAAATTCATCAGCTCTTTTCTTTACTTCGGGAACTGTAGTCCACATAGAATCAAATACCTTTAATACATGCAATTTGGCGCCAAAATGACTTTGCATTTCTTTTAAGTCGTCCATTATTTGTTCATGATCTTCGTTTAAATCCGTAGCATAGACGATGTCCTTTACATTTTTTATTTCACATGCACCCTTGACAACTATTACAGGACAGGTGGCATACCTGACTGTTTTGTCTGCTACCGACCCTACCAATACCTCTTGGAGTCCTGTTGCTCCCTTGCTACCCATAAATATCAGACTTGCGTCATGGCTTGCAATATTCTCAGCAATCGAGGTAAACGGATTGCCAATTTCAATCTTATAATTGATAGTCAAATCACGCATTTTCGGATCATTGACGATGGCCTCTAGCTTCTCTCTGGTTTTATCCAGTAGCAACTTGACGTAAATATTATCCATTGGGTCGTAGTGAGTTTCTCCTGATACTTTCATCGTCTCTATATTCGGATCCTCAACAATGTGAAGAAGAAGTACATCCGAATCTGTATCTACGGCAAGAGAATGTGCGGCATTTATTGCATTCATAGATTCCTCTGAAAAATCTACGGGAACTAAAATACGTTTCATATTCAATAAGTTTAGAAATTAATTAATCAATAGGTTAAGCTAAATTTAACAAATCCAATGGCAACATATATTAATAATGCATGTTTCATTTTTGTAAACAAAGCAATCATCATATAATTGCCGTGCTTAAGAATGCCTAGTATGATTTCATCAAAATATCTGATATTTATTTACTCCATTGTGTTAATTATCCTAACCGGATGTGATTCCTCGAATCAGAAAAAAAATAATTCTAAAAGTCCCAGGATAAAAAGCCATTCTAAAATAGAAAGCCCTAGAAACGGCTCAAATTACACCATTGGCGACACCATTGAATTTAAGGTCTCACTAGATGATAACTCCTTGTTAATTGATTCGATCCGTCTTTCGCACAACGGTCTGATAGTTTCAAACAATGCCAATCAATGGGAAACTAAAAAAGAAACTCCCGGAAAAAAGAGTTTGCTGATTTCAGTGCACTTAAGTAATGGTACTGTTGAAAAAAAGAGGCACTCCGTTACGCTGCTTTCAGAAATAGAACCAAACAGATACACTTACAGAATCACTAACACTTTTGTTCATGACCCGGATGCCTTTACCGAAGGTCTTTTAATTAACAACAATGAACTTTATGAGAGCACCGGAAACAAAGGAGAGTCCAGCATAAGAAAGGTAAACATGAGTACGGGAGAAGTGATTAAATCAGTCGACATTTCCGCACAATACTTTGGAGAAGGAATTGGAGTGATTGAGGATAAGCTTTACATGCTTTCATGGAAACAAGGAACTGGATTCATCTTTAATAAAAGTACCCTTAAGCAAATTGGACAATTTTCTTACCCCACAGAAGGTTGGGGTATGACATCCAACGCCGATACATTAATTATGAGTGATGGTACGAATGTTTTGAGATTTATGGAACCGGAAAGTTTCAGTGAATACAGGCAGATTGAAGTTTATGATAAAAATGGCCCTATCGATTTTCTTAATGAACTTGAGTACGTCAATGGAGATATTTTTGCCGTTCGCTGGCAAACAGAAATGATCTATATCGTTGACCCATTGTCTGGTAAAGTAAAGGGCATCCTTGATTTAACCGGTATTTTCGATTACTCCAAATACGAAAGGAGAATTGACGTACTTAACGGAATCGCCTACAACTCACAATCTGGTAAGTATTATGTAACAGGCAAATGGTGGCCAAAATTATTCGAAATTCAACTAATAGCAGCAAACAACATTTAATATGACACTTGAAGGAACAACAGCAAAAGTCCAGGATCTGGCCGCAAAAAAAAGTGGCGCCATCGGTTCTAGAATAAAATTTCAATTTGATGAAGGCGTCATCTTCCTGGACGACACCACCTCTCCTACCGTAGTCACCAATAATGATGACTACGCCGACTGTACCGTAAGAGTAAGCTTATCGAATTTCAATAAGCTCATGAGTGGTGATATGAATGCCATGGGAGCTTTTATGATGGGAAAAATCAAAGTGGACGGAGACATGTCAATCGCAATGAAATTATCCAATTTGTTTTAGACCTTGCAATAAACTAATCTAATCTATTAGTTCTTCTCAACGTCAAAAAAGGCACTTCTAGCTCTTCTGTATTTACTTTATAAATAAAAATGAGTACGGAAGATTTAGAAAACCTCAGATATCCTATTGGGAAATTCAAGTTCCCAACCTCCTTCTCCTCCTCAGAAGCAGAGAATAATATACACACGATCTGCCACTTTCCACAAGTACTAAGGGAAACAGTTAAGTACCTTTCGGATGATCAACTCAATACGTCCTACCGGCCGGATGGCTGGACAATTCGCCAGGTTGTTCATCACATCGCTGATAGCCATATGAACAGCTACATTAGGTTCAAATGGACGTTGACAGAAAACCAGCCCACAATCAAAGCCTACAACGAGCAAGCATGGGCAGAGCTTCCTGATGCTAAAAATGATGCCATAGAATCCTCGCTGCTGCTCCTTACGGCTCTTCACCTAAAATGGACTAATGTGCTAACCAATCTGACAGAAGATCAGATGAAAATATCATTTACACATCCTCAAAATGGTCGTCAAATTAAACTCTTTGAAAACATCGCCTTGTATGCCTGGCATTGTAACCATCATTTGGCACACATTATGAACCTAAAAGAAAGGATGAACTGGTAGGCGACAGTCATATTACCGACAATCTTCTTAACTTATAGTTTCAATTTCTTTTTCATATTAACTAACATTTGTTAGTTTTGAAAGGAGATGGCAAAAACTGAAGCAAAAAAGAGTAAAAAGCAGATCATCATTGAGGAGGCTGCCACCCTTTTTAGAGAAAAAGGGTATTCAGCTACTACAATGCGTGATATCGCCGCGAAAGTAGGTGTGGAAGCAGCTAGTCTGTACAACCACATAACCTCGAAAGAACAAATTCTTTCCAAAATTTGTTTTTCGCTGGCCGAGACCTATACCACCAAGATGAATATTATCATCTCTACAGATGATTCATCAATAAACAAAATCAAGGATCTCTTATTCCTGCATGTAGAAATCAATGCCATGAGCTCTCCTTTGGCGAGCGTGATGAATGATGAATGGCGTCACCTGACTGAGCCAGAACGGAGCGAGTTTCTGGAAAAAAGAAGAACCTACGAAAATCATTTTATTACAATAATAGAACAAGGGATTTCTGATGGCACTTTGGTTGACATGGACCCCAAGATTGCTTTGTATACCATGCTCTCCTCCATCCGATGGCTTCAGCACTGGTACCATGCCAACAGAGATATGGAAGTTGAGTCTGTGAAAAATACGATTATCGGATTGCTAATGAATGGAATACAGAAATCATGAGTAAAAAAGTTACCATCGTTGGCGCAGGGTTGGTGGGTTCGTTGCTTGCAGCATTACTCGGTAAGCGTGGTCATAGCGTAGATATATTCGAGCGACGCCCAGACATCCGAAAAGCTGATATCTCTGCCGGTAAATCTATTAATATGGCCTGCTCTACCAGAGGATGGAAAGCACTTGATCTGGTAGGTGCTGGTGATAAGGTGCGTGAGGCAGCAATTGCTATGAATGGTAGAATGATGCACGGCATCAACGAATCACTAACCTTCCAACCTTATGGCAAAGAAGGCGAAGCCATCTACTCAATTTCAAGAGCCGGACTCAATCAAATCCTTATTGATCATGCGGATCAATTTGACAATGTCAATTTTCATTTTAATCATAAATGTTTAGATCTTGATCTTGACACTCCTTCAGCCACTTTTGAAATTTCAAACGGAGATCATAAAGAGGTTACAACTGATTTGATTTTTGGGACTGACGGCGCCTTTTCAGCCGTAAGATCAGTCATGCAAAAATTAAAGCACTTCAATTTTTCGCAAGAATATATCAGTCATGACTATAAAGAATTAAGTATTGACTCGAATGATGGTCAGTTCCAAATGGATAAGCACGCACTACACATTTGGCCCAGAGGGAGTCACATGTTGATTGCCTTACCAAATCCTGATGGCAGCTTCACATGTACGCTATTTCTACCCTACGAAGGAGGAAACTCATTTGAACAGCTCAATTCTGAGACTGAAATTAGAAGGTTCTTTGAGGATAAGTTTCCGGATGCACTCAAGCTGATTCCTAACCTCATTGAATTGTTCAATGAGAATCCAACCTCGCCCTTGGTCATTGTAAGGTGCTTTCCCTGGACCTATGAAGATAAAGTGGCACTGATTGGTGACGCTTCACATGCTATCGTACCGTTCTATGGACAGGGTATGAATGCTGGATTCGAAGATGTGTCAATTTTAGATGAATTGATGACAAAGCATGGAGAAGACTGGAATTCACTGTTTCTCGAGTTTCAAGCTACCAGAAAGCCTGATGCTGATGCTATTGCAGATCTCGCCTTAAAAAATTTCATAGAAATGCGAGATTTAGTAGGTCAGGAATGGTTTCTAAAAAGAAAGAAAATTGAAAGGGCACTATACGAAACCTTTCCTGGAAAATTTATTCCCCAGTATTCGATGGTTTCATTCACCAACACGCCATATAGTGAAGCGGTAAGGATTGGCAATCAACAAGATCTCATTCTCGATCGGTTGGCCGAGACAGAAAATATTCTTGAACTTATTGAGCAAGGCAACTTTAAGTCCTTCATTGAGTCTAACAACATTATCCAAAATTAAGATGCATCATTTTTACCCTTTAAAAATATCGAAACTCATTAAAGAAACAGATGACTGTGTGTCTCTGGAGTTCGATATCCCTGAAGAAAATAAAGACCTATTCAACTACAAGCAGGGACAGCATGTTACACTCAAGAAAATGATTAACGGAGAGGACGTTCGAAGATCTTACTCCATATGCACCAGCCCTAAAGAAGGTAGGTTGAAAGTGGCAGTGAAAAAAGTAGAAGGTGGTGCCTTTTCAACCTATGCCAATGAGCAACTAAAGGCGGGCGAAGAACTTGAAGTCATGCCCCCATCAGGTAGTTTCAATACAGAACTGAACGCTGAGCAAACTAAGACTTATGTAGGTTTTGCCGGAGGCAGTGGGATCACTCCGATCATCTCTATTTTGAAGTCCGTAATGGATACCGAACCTCAAAGTGAGTTCACTTTAATCTATGCCAATCGCGGAACAGATTCGATTGTATTCAAAGAAGAAATTGAGGGACTCAAAAATACTTACATGGAGAGACTCAACATTTTTCATGTATTTAGTGAAGAACATACAGAATTTCCGTTGTTTGAAGGATTTGTAGACAAAGAAAAAGTCACAGCCTTCTCAAAATCAATTATTGATCTGGATTCAATTGATGAATTTTTTATTTGCGGCCCTGAACCAATGATGCTTGGTATACAAGCCGCTTTGTTAGAATTGAAAGTTGATGAGTCCAAAGTACATATCGAACTTTTTACCAGCCCTGTCGGCAAACTAGGAACAGCTGCAGGACAAAAGAAAGAGACCTACGAAAAAGTAAAATGCAAAGTCACCATTCAGATCGACGGTGTGAAAATGGATTTTGATTACAACAGTAATGATTCATTACTAGATGCCGCTGCTAAAAAAGGTGCTGACCTTCCCTATGCATGCAAAGGAGGTGTGTGTTGCACATGTAAAGCCAAGCTAATCGAGGGTGAGGTAGATATGGCAGTTAACTATGCACTGGAACAAGATGAAATAGACCGAGGATATGTCTTAAGTTGTCAGGCACACCCCAAAACAGATAAGGTGGTATTGAGTTTTGACGAAAATTAGAACATTGACTATAGATAGGATATTAAGTAAATTTATAGAAAGGCCCATAACATGAACACGATAGATTTAGAAAAAGAATTTCAGCGCAAAATTGATGCTGACGAAAAAATCGAGCCCAAGGACTGGATGCCCGAAGACTATCGCAAAACATTAATCAGGCAGATTTCTCAACATGCCCATTCAGAGATAGTCGGCATGCTGCCAGAAGGCAATTGGCTAACCCGCGCCCCTTCGCTAAGACGAAAAGTTGCCGCCCTGGCTAAGGTTCAGGATGAAGCCGGACATGGTCTCTATCTTTATAGCGCCTGTGAAACACTAGGTGTAGAACGTGATGATTTAATTGATCAGTTACATACTGGTAAAGCCAAATACTCAAGCATATTCAACTACCCTACACTCACCTGGGCGGATATGGGAGCTATTGGCTGGTTGGTTGATGGTGCTGCGATTATGAATCAGGTACCGCTCTGCAGATGTTCATATGGCCCCTACGCTCGGGCTATGGTCAGAGTCTGTAAGGAAGAGAGCTTTCATCAGCGTCAAGGCTACGAAATCATGCTTAAACTATGTAATGGTACGCCGGAACAAAAAGAAATGGCACAAGACGCCTTAAACCGATGGTGGTGGCCTTCCATTATGATGTTTGGACCCAATGATGCCGATTCGCCGCATACAGCGCAATCAATGAGTTGGAAGATCAAACGTTTTACCAATGACGAACTGCGTCAGAAGTTCGTAGACGCTACCGCTCCACAAGCCGATATCCTGGGAATTTCTATCCCAGATCCGGATTTGAAATGGAATGAAAAAACCGACCATTATGATTTTGGTCCTATCGATTGGGAAGAATTTTGGGCTGTCGTGAAAGGTAATGGCCCATGCAACAAAGAAAGATTGGCCACTAGAAAGAAAGCCTATGAAGAAGGCGCGTGGGTAAGAGAAGCAGCGTTGGCATACGCTAAAAAAAGAAAGAAAAAATCAGCCGCATAGCACATTAACCAGAAAGATCATGAGCAACAAAAATTGGCCCCTTTGGGAAATATTTATAAGAAGTAAATCAGGCATCAATCACAAACACGTGGGCAGTTTGCATGCTGCTGATGCTGAGATGGCAATTGAAAATGCCAGAGATGTGTATACCAGAAGAAATGAAGGCGTAAGTATTTGGGCAGTTCCATCAAGTAAAATTACTGCCTCTGATCCTGATCAGGGAGAAGAGCTTTTTGAACCAGCTCAAAACAAGGTGTACCGCCACCCTACTTTTTACAACTTGCCAGATGAGCTAAAAAACATGTAGCATGTCAGAACAAAAAGAAATATACAACTACGTGCTGCGATTAGCAGACAATTGCCTTATTCTTGGTCAGCGATTGGCGGAATGGTGCGGCCATGGGCCAGTACTTGAGCAGGACATCGCCGTGACTAACATTTCGCTTGATTTGATCGGCCAGGCTAGAAACTACTATCAGTATGCTGCCGATTTAACGGGAGATGAGAAATCTGAAGATGAAGTGGCCTTTCTCAGAAGTGACAGAGAGTACAAAAATTTGCTACTCGTAGAACAACCCAATAACGACTTCGCATATACCGTCCTGAGACAATATCTATTCGATGTTTTTCATTTTCATTTATTGAATGAACTCGCAGCTAGCAAAGATGAAAGCATTGCCTCTATTGCTCAAAAGAGTATCAAAGAGGTGACTTATCACAAAAGATGGAGTGGCCAGTGGATCCTGCGTTTAGGAGATGGCACAGAAGAAAGTCATGAAAAAATGCAAGCAGCACTAGATCACTACTGGTCCTATGCCTTTGAATGTATAACTGCGGATGAACTTGACTCTAACATGTCAACCCAAGGTATCGGAGCTGATTTAGGTAAAATTGCCGAACCTGTCAGGAAAGAAATAACCTTTCATTTACAAGAAGCTACTTTGAGCATTCCCGGCTCTAGCTGGAATCAAACTGGCGGAAAAAACGGCATGCACTCAGAGCATTTGGGATATATTTTGGCTGAAATGCAACATCTACAAAGGGCCTTCCCTGGCGCTGAATGGTAAAATGACCCGTACCAAAACCATATCGACCGATCAAATATTAGATTCATTAAGATCAGTGATGGATCCGGAAATCCCTGTACTGTCTGTTGTAGATATGGGTGTAGTTAGAAAGGTTGAAATTACTGATCACGTAATTGTAACCATAACCCCTACTTACTCAGGATGTCCAGCGATGAATACCATCGAATCGGATATCAAGAATTGTTTAATCGAGGAGGGCTATAAGGACGCTGAAGTCAAAACCGTATTGCAACCCGCATGGACGACAGACTGGCTGACAGCGCATGGAAGAGAACAACTAAGAGCATATGGCATTGCTCCTCCACAAGGAAGTACATCTAAGCGTGCTTTGTTTCTGGAAGATGAAACCGTACCATGCCCTAAATGTCATTCAAAAAACACAGCATTGGTTAGTGAATTCGGATCCACTGCCTGCAAAGCACATTATAAGTGCAAAGACTGCCTGGAACCGTTCGATTATTTTAAATGTATTTAAAACCCAAAGTAATAAACAACAATGACCCAAACTCTTCAGTGTGAAATCAATGATGGAATAGCTATCATCCGATTCAATCGACCGGAAGTTTTCAACAGTTTCAACAGAGAAATGTCCTTGGGCTTTCAGGAATTATTGGATCAATGTGCTCAGGATGAAAACGTTAGAGCCATATACCTCACAGGAAATGGTAAGGCCTTTTGTGCTGGTCAGGACTTAGCAGAAGTCACAGCTTCTGACGCTCCATTCATAGATAAGATAGTGGCAGAGCATTACAACCCCATCGTAAGAAGAATCCGAGAGATTGAAAAGCCGGTGATTTGTGCAGTAAATGGAGTAGCAGCTGGAGCTGGCGCCAATATCGCTTTGGCCTGTGATATTACTGTAGCGGTGGAATCGGCCTCATTCATTCAAGCCTTTAGCAAAATTGGGTTGATCCCAGACAGCGGCGGTACTTTCTTCTTGCCAAAGCTAATCGGATTTCAAAAGGCCAGCGCGTTAATGATGTTAGGAGATAAAGTTTCAGCTTCGGATGCTGAAAAACTAGGTATGCTATACAAGGTATTCAACACTGAAGAGTTTGAAGAAGCTTCTATGAAAATTGCTAGCACCATTTCGAAAATGCCAACAAAAGGTTTGGTCTATACTAAACAATTGTTGAATGCCGGGATAACCAATAATCTGAACGATCAATTGGATCAGGAAGAAAAATATCAGTCAATGGCTGGAAAAACAGCCGATTATAAAGAAGGTGTGCAAGCATTTATGGAAAAAAGAAAACCAGAGTTTAAGGGAAAATGAAAGTAGTAGGAATAATAGGTGCTGGATCAATGGGAAGTGGCATAGCTCAAGTGGCAGCTACAGCAGGTCACGAAGTAATACTTCTCGACAGTAGCAAACCCATGTTGCAAAAGGCCCAACAAAGCCTGAATAAAATCCTCAATAGACTTGTAGAGAAGGGCAAATTGACTAAGTCTGAGGCTGGGGCTGTTTTAGATCGGATAAAATTCACTAACAATCTGGAAGAATTCAGTCCTTGTGAATTGATCATTGAGGCCATCATCGAAGACTTGAACATCAAAAAGCAAGTATTCAGAGAACTTGAGGCCGTCGTGAGTAAAAGTTGTGTAATAGCATCCAATACTTCCTCATTGTCCGTATCTGCCATTGCCAGCGCTTGCGATCATGCACAAAGAGTACTGGGTATTCATTTTTTCAATCCTGCCCCGTTAATGCCATTGGTAGAAGTCATCCCCGCAGTCCAGACCAACCCCGATGTCCTTTCTGACGCCAGAAAAACCATTGACAGTTGGGGTAAGATCACAGTTCTTACTAAGGATACTCCGGGTTTCATCGTCAATCGGGTAGCCAGACCATTTTATGGAGAAGCATTGAGAATATTAGAAGAAGGAATTGCAGATGTAGCCACCATCGACTGGGCCATGACGGAGATTGGCGGTTTCCGAATGGGTCCATTTACACTCATGGATTTTATTGGCAATGACATTAACTATACGGTCACAGAAACCGTCTTCAAATCGTTCTTTTACGACCCCAGATACAAACCTTCATTTACTCAAAAACGATTAGCCGAAGCTGGATATTTGGGTAGAAAAACAGGCAAAGGTTATTACGATTATTCAGAAGGAGCCTCAAAACCGGAACCCAACTTCGACAAAAAACTTGGAACTGAAATATTCAACCGAATACTGGTTATGCTTATCAATGAGGCTGCTGATGCACTTTTCTGGAACATTGCCAGCAAAGAAGATATTGATCTAGCCATGACCAAAGGTGTAAATTATCCGGCGGGCCTTTTGATGTGGGCAGATGAAATTGGAATTGACAATTGCGTGAAGCAAATGGATCAATTATATGACGAATACCTGGAAGATAGATACAGGTGCAGCCCATTGCTAAGAAGAATGGTCCGAGACAAAAAGACATTCTATTAATGGCAGAAGCAGAAAACATAGTGAATCGAATGTATTCCAACGACACCTTCAGTAAGTGGCTCGGAATTACTTTGGATAAGGTTGATGTGGGTTTTGCACAGATAAGCATGATAGTGAATGGAAACATGCTGAATGGGTTTGGTATTGCTCATGGTGGAATTACCTATTCTCTGGCTGATAGCGCATTTGCATTTGCGTCAAACTCACAGGGCAGGCATGCAGTATCCATAGAGACCTCCATTTCTCATACCAAAACGGTAAAAGAGGGTGATCAGCTGACTGCCGTGGCAAAAGAAGATAATCTTTCCAATCGGTTAGGAATTTATACCATTACAGTTACCAATCAGGACAATGATGTGGTAGCGCTTTTTAAAGGAACAGTATTTAGAAAAGACACTTTGTGGAGTGAATCGGCAAGGCCAGAACAAAATAGGAATACCCCGAGTAATGACTAATTTTTAATACCATAAAACATCGTTGTAAAACAGAATATAATTGAATGAAAGAAGCTTATATCATAGATGGAATAAGAACCCCTATCGGAAGATTCGGTGGAACATTAGGAGAAGTCAGAACGGATGATTTGGCGGCCACGGTAATCAGAGAATTGATGCAGAGAAATGAGTCATTAGACCCTTCTCTTATTGATGATTGCATATTGGGATGTGCCAATCAGGCAGGTGAAGACAATAGAAACGTAGCCCGCATGGCTGCGTTACTTGGAGGCCTCCCCTATTCAGTGCCCGGAGAAACTGTGAACAGGCTTTGTTCTTCCGGACTGTCTTCCATCATCCATGCTAATCGTGCAATCAAGGCAGGTGACGGTGAAATATTCATTTCTGGCGGTGTTGAAAACATGACACGTGGCCCTTGGGTGATATCAAAATCGGCTAAACCTTTTGGTACAGATGCCAAAATGTACGATACAAGTTTTGGTTGGAGATTTATTAACCCTAAAATGGATGAATTGTACGGCACAGACTCTATGGGCATGACTGCCGAGAATCTGGTGGAAAAGCACAAAATTAACCGTGAAGACCAGGATGCATTTGCATTTCATTCGCAACAAAAGGCAAATCAGGCCCAACTTTCGGGTCGTTTGGCCAAAGAGATCGTTTCGGTTTCTATCCCTCAAAGGAAAAAGGACCCGATTATATTTTCGAATGACGAATTCATCAAAGGTAACACGACATTAGAAGCGTTATCCAATCTACGTCCGGCCTTCAAAAAGGATGGTTCGGTAACTGCAGGAAATGCTTCTGGTTTAAATGACGGGGCGGCCGCTTTACTAATCGCCTCAGAAGATGCAGTGAAAAACCACAAATTAAAGCCTATGGCCAGAGTGGTGTCATCTGCGGTAGTCGGAGTGGAGCCCAGGGTTATGGGTATTGGGCCTGTCAAGGCCTCACTCAAAGCACTGGAAAAAGCAGGCTTGACTATGGCTGATATGGATGTAGTCGAATTGAACGAGGCATTTGCTGCTCAAAGTCTGGCTTGCATTCGCGAATGGGGATTAGAGGATAATGACCCTAGAATTAATCCAAATGGAGGTGCTATTGCAATTGGCCATCCATTAGGTATGACCGGTGCAAGAATTGCGTATTCCGCGGCATTAGAATTGAATTTAACCAACAAAAGATATGCGCTCGTAACCATGTGCATCGGAGTGGGACAAGGCTACGCTGCTATACTAGAAAGGACATAAATATGGCAAAACCAACAGTAAATCCTGACGCAAGTAAAAAAATTGATGCCTATTTGACAACTGTATCAAGTGAGCATAGACCGGTTCTCGAATTGATTCGAAAAACTGTCAACGCCGTTGATGATCGAATACAAGAAGATTGGAAATGGCGTGCTCCCTGCTTTAGCCTTGAGGGATTGGTTTGTTGGTTCGTGGCTTTCAAATCACATGTAGGCCTCAACTTCTTTAAAGGTGCTTTGATCGAAGATGTACATAACGCATTTGTTGAAAGCGAAGATGAGGACAAGGGCAATCGCATGATCCACTTCAAATCCATAGATGAAGTGAAAGTAAAGGTGATTCAAGACTATGTAAAGCAAGCGGTTTTATTAAATGAGCAAGGAATCAAAATTGATTTTCCGAAGAGAAAAACCTTGGAAACACCGGACTACTTAATAGAAGCCTTGAATAAAAACAAAAAAGCCAAGGATGTATTTGAAAGCTTTACCGATGCCCAAAGAAAAGACTATATCGAATGGTTGGTGGAGGCGAAACGAGAGGAAACAAGAAATAAGAGAATGACGCAGGCCATCGAATGGATTGCCGAGGGTAAAACAAGAAATTGGAAATACATGAATTGCTAAAGAAGTCGATAGTCAATTGATGGATAATGGACAGCAAACTAAAACGAAGTGATCTACGAATTTAAAGGACTTAAACCGGTAATAGACCCAAGTGCATTTGTGCACCCACAGGCATCTGTGACAGGCAATGTATTCATTGGAAAAGATGTGTACATCGGCCCCGCGGCAGCCATTCGTGGTGATTGGGGGAAGATCATAATCGAAGACGGATGCAACGTACAAGAGAACTGCACCATTCACATGTTCCCGGGCACCACTGTTCACCTTCGCAAAGGGGCACACATTGGTCATGGTGCCGTCATTCATGGTGCCGAGGTCGGTGAAAACTCATTAATCGGAATGAATGCAGTTTTGATGGACAATGTGGTCATAGGAAGGGAATGTATTGTTGGGGCACTCGCTTTTGTAAAAGGAGAAATGCAAATTCCAGCGAGAAGCCTGGTAGCAGGCAATCCTGCCAAAATTATTAAAGAGGTATCTGACGAAATGATTGCCTGGAAAACAGATGGTACCAGACTTTATCAGGAATTGCCCAAGGAATGTATGGATACGCTTCGCGAATGCGAACCACTGGTTAAACCTGAAGCAAACCGACCAGAACAAATAGTAAATTTTAAAACCTGGAAGAAGACAATAAAATAACAATGAAATAAGGATTTAATGAATCAATGGTTTGATAAACTTTAATGCAATTGATGTTGGGATGACTCAAACACTAGTTCATTGAAAATTAAATTGTTAAATCATTGAAAACTGAATCATTAAATCATTGAAAACTGAATCATTAACTCAATGAACCCACAAAAAATACAACACTATACCCAAGGACAGTGGACCACAGGAACAGGCGATGGCCAGATACTTCATCATGCCATTACTGGCGACCCTATTTTCACTCACTCTATAGAAGGCCTGGATTTTAAAGACATACTCGAATATGGCCGAAGGGTAGGAAATCCAGCACTTCGTAAAATGACCTTCCAGGAAAGAGGTTTGATGCTCAAGGCTTTGGCCATGCACCTCCATTCAAAAAAGGAGATGTTTTATGAGCTGAGCAAGGCCACTGGAGCGACACGTGTTGATTCATGGATTGACATCGAAGGTGGTATCGGTAATCTTTTTGCTTATGCCAGCCTCAGAAGACAGTTTCCCAATGAGGCCCATTACATCGACGGTGAGACCGCTCCCCTATCCAAAGGAGGCAGCTTTATTGGTCAGCACATTATGGTGCCCAAAGAAGGAGTGGCAGTTCACATCAATGCCTTCAACTTTCCAATTTGGGGCATGCTCGAAAAAGTGGCAGTCAACTGGCTCGCAGGAATGCCAGCAGTAGTAAAACCAGCAGAACAAACCTGTTTCTTAACCGAATTGATGGTCAAGGAAATTATTGATTCTAAGATTCTACCTGATGGGGCTTTACAACTCATAGCTGGTTCCGGTAGAGGTATTTTGGATCACGTAGGTATGCAGGATGTAGTCACCTTTACAGGCTCAGCATCCACAGGTCGCATGCTTAAGCAACACCCAAATTTGGTGGAGCATTCCGTACCATATACCATGGAGGCCGATTCGCTCAACTCTTCCGTACTTGGTGAAGATGCTACACCTGGAACCCCTGAGTTTGATTTATTCATAAAAGAAGTCAGAAAAGAAATTACCGTTAAATGTGGTCAGAAGTGCACAGCAATCAGGAGAATCATAGTCCCTGAAAAGCTGGTAGAAGACGTGCAAATAGCGCTAGGCAAAGCCCTGGCTCAAACTACAATTGGAGACCCCGATGCCGAGGGAGTACGGATGGGAGCATTAATCAGTCAAACGCAAGTCGAGACCGTTAGGAAACAAATTGAAGAATTGAAAAAGTCGTCAGAAGTAGTCTATGGCAATGACGACTTTGAGGTAGTAGGAGCAGACAAAAACAAAGGGGCCTTCATCTCCCCTACCTTGATGCTCAACAAAGACCCAATGAATAGCGAGGAAGTACATACCGTTGAAGCATTCGGACCTGTTAGTACTATCTTGCCTTACAAAGATCTGGACGAGGCAGTTGCTATTTCCAAAAAAGGATTAGGCTCCCTTTGCTCTTCTATTGTTACCGCAGATGACAAAATTGCCAAACACTATGTTCTTGGTGCCGCATCCTATCATGGTAGAATATTGGCGTTAAACAAGGATTCTGCCAAAGAAAGCACAGGTCATGGATCGCCCATGCCATTGCTAACCCATGGTGGACCCGGACGTGCTGGAGGTGGAGAAGAAATGGGCGGTAAACGAGGGGTGATGCATTATATGCAACGATGTGCAGTGCAAGGCCACCCTACCACTGTCACGGAGATTACAAATGTCTACCAATATGGTGGCGCCTATAAAGAAGATGTTGCACACCCATTTAGCAAGCACTGGGAGGAACTAGAAGTCGGTGAAACTTACATAACCGCAAAGCGGACTGTTACCGAGGGAGATATTGTCAACTTCGCTAATGTAAGCTGGGATCATTTTTATGCACATACTGATGTAACCTCCTTGGACGGTACCATTTTTGAACAAAGAGTAGCGCATGGCTACTTCATTCTTTCAGCCGCAGCCGGATTATTCGTTCAAGCCAAGAAAGGCCCGGTGCTTCTCAACTATGGATTGGAAGAATGCAGATTTACCAAGCCAGTCTATGCGGGTGCCACCATTGGCGTTCGTTTGACTGTCAAAGAAAAAATAGATCAGGAAAAGAAAGACGATATAGCTAAGGGAATTGTGAAGTTCTTGGTAGACGTCTATGACGAAACAGGAGAAACCATAGCCATCGCCACTATTCTTACCATGATTAGAAAAATAGATCAATCCTAAATGAGATTTCAGTTTTAAGTGTTTAGTTTTTGGTAAATGATGAATGGTTTTTTGACGTATGAGAATTTAGAAGTTTGGATGGAAGCTAGAAAGCTTGTATCACAGATTTATGGGGTATCAAAAGAATTCCCGAAAGAAGAATTATACGGTTTGACAAATCAAATTAGAAGAGCTGCTGTTTCAGTACCTTCCAATATTGCCGAAGGTTGCGGACGAAATACAACCAAAGATAAACTTCATTTTTTCTACATCAGTCGAGGTTCTTTATTCGAATTAGAAACTCAAATGTTTGTCGCTTTAGATTTGAATTATATATCTGAAGATGATAAAGTGAATTTGAAGGCTCAAATTGAATTATGTAAAAAACTTCTAAATGGCTTCATCAACTACAATAAATCCAAACTTCAAACCAAAGCCTAAAACCAAACACCTAATACCACAGACTTAACACAAAAAAACAAATGAACGGAAACGTAAATATCGATATCAACAAAGGCATAGGAACCATTACCTTTTTTCATCCGCAAAGCAATTCCCTGCCCGGCGAAATTTTGAATCTATTGGCAGAAACAATTACCCGTGCAGGTAACAATGAAGAAGTGAAAGTAGTTGTCCTTAAAAGTGAAGGTGATCGTGCATTCTGTGCCGGTGCTAGCTTTGATGAATTGATAGCCATTGAGGATTTCGAAACAGGCAAGACATTCTTCTCCGGATTTGCAAAGGTTATCAATGCAGCCAGAAAATGTCCCAAATTAATAATCGGTCGGGTGCAAGGCAAAGCTGTTGGTGGCGGTGTAGGATTAGCTGGTGCGGTGGACTATTGCCTGGCTACCAAGTTTGCTTCGGTCAAGTTGAGCGAATTGGCCATTGGAATTGGACCATTTGTAGTTGGACCAGCAGTTGAGCGCAAAATTGGTGTTTCTGCAATGTCGCAGATGGCCATAAACGCCACGGAATGGCAAAGTGCAGAATGGGCCAAAGAAAAAGGACTTTACACTGAAGTGTATGAAACTGTAGAAGAAATGGATGAGGCCATCCAGGTGCTTACGGATAAACTCGCATCCTCTAACCCCGAGGCTATGGAATTGCTGAAAAAGATATTCTGGGAAGGCACCGAGCACTGGGATAACTTATTGGATGAACGTGCCGGTATGAGTGGAAAACTTGTGTTGTCAGATTTCACTCGCAACGCGATTAATAAATTTAAAAACAAGTAATTGAATCTCTTCGTCCTAATAGAGGACGGTCGATATAAAAAACATTAAATACCCAATAATGGCGACTACGAAAAAAGTAAATAATAAACTAACAAACATTAGTGAGCAAAAACTCCTAAAAGCTTACAAACTCATGGCAACTGCAAAGACGCTAGCAGATAAATATGAGGAAACTTTCAAAGTTGTGTCTAAATATGTGCATGCTACCTCCAGAGGACACGAAGCCATACAAATTGCTACTGGTATGCAGTTGTTACCCCAGGATTACTTGTCCGCGTATTATAGAGACGACGCCACTTTATTAGCCATAGGCTGTACGCCATATGATTTGATGCTCCAGCTAATGGCCAAAAAGGACGACCCATTTTCAGGAGGAAGAACTTATTATTCGCACCCAAGTCTTAAGGATGAAGACAAACCCAAAATCCCACATCAATCCTCAGCTACAGGCATGCAAGCGATTCCAACCACCGGCATCGCCATGGGCATCCAATACAAAGAGCATAGAAAGATAGGTGAAAAACATAAGGAAGCTCCGGTAGTGGTCTGTTCGCTGGGAGATGCCTGTATCACTGAAGGAGAAGTTTCCGAAGCCTTCCAAATGGCAGCATTGAAACAACTACCCATCATTTACTTGGTACAGGACAACGAATGGGACATTTCGGCGCATGCAAGTGAAATTCGCTCTGGAGATGCATCAGAATACATCAAGGGGTTTCCCGGTATCAAGGCGATGAAAGTGAATGGAACAAACTTTCTAAAGTGCTATGAAACCATGGAAGACGCTATTCGGTATGTAAGGAAAGAAAGAAAGCCAGTATTGGTACATGCCAAGGTACCTCTACTCAATCATCATACCTCGGGCGTACGAAAGGAATGGTATCGAGACGACCTGGATGAGCATATGCAATACGACCCATATCCATTCTTTAGGAAACAGTTGGAGGATTTGGGAATCAAAAAATCAGAACTCGACAATAGAGAAGAGGACGCTCGTCTGCTTGTTGATGATCATTACGACAAGGCACTCAAAGCCGAAGACCCAAGTCCCCAGGACCTGTTTACGCATGATTTTGCCCCTACTCCAATTATAGAGGAGAAAGGAGAACGTGCACCGAAAGGAAAGGAAAAAGCTGTAATGGTGGATAGTGCACTGTTTGCCGTCCAGGAACTTATGGAACAGCATGATGAGTGTCTTTTGTACGGGCAAGACGTAGGACACCGTCTCGGTGGGGTATTCAGAGAAGCAGCAACATTGGCCCAAAAATTTGGGAAGGACAGAGTCTTTAATACACCGATACAAGAGGCCTTTATAGTTGGTAGTACAGTAGGTATGTCCGCTGTAGGCCTGAAACCGATTGTGGAAGTGCAGTTTGCTGACTACATCTGGCCAGGGCTAAACCAGCTCTTCACAGAAGTAAGTAGGTCGTGCTACCTGACCAATGGTAAGTATCCGGTAAGCATGATACTAAGGGTTCCTATTGGTGCCTATGGCAGCGGGGGACCTTATCACTCGTCAAGTGTAGAATCAGTAGTTGCTAACATAAGAGGTATCAAGATTGCTTATCCTAGTACAGGTGCTGATATGAAGGGGTTGATGAAAGCCGCCTATTATGACCCTAACCCCGTGGTTATTTTCGAACATAAAGGTCTTTACTGGTCGAAAGTGAAAGGCACTGATGCAGCCAAGACCGTTGAACCGGATTCAGATTACATCATTCCTTTCGGTAAAGCGAGAATTGCCCAGGAGACAGCTACTGAATCATTTGATAATGGGGAAACCATGACGGTGATTACCTATGGAATGGGCGTACATTGGTCATTAAATGCATCCAAAAAGTTTAAAGGAAAAGTAGAAATAATTGACCTCAGAACCTTGTATCCACTCGATACAGCTACCGTATTTAGCTCTGTAAGGAAGCACGGGAAATGCCTGGTGGTTACAGAAGAACCTGTCAACAATACTTTTGCCCAGAGTTTAGCAGCTCGTATTCAAGAGAACTGCTTTGAATATTTAGATGGCCCCGTAAGAACAATTGGTTCGGAAAATATGCCGGCCATACCACTCAATTCTACTTTGGAAGCCGCTATGATTCCGTCTACTGAAAAGGTAGAATCGGCAATGGCTCAAATGCTAGCAGAATAGCGCCTTTAGAGAATTAGTATTTTGCATAAATTGCTCTTTTACTGCCATAAAAGATCAATTTATGTCAAGATTTTATCACAGGAAATTTGGGATTAAAATGAGACAGGCATTTCGCTAAGATTCGAATAACGTCTTGAGTTAAGCTACAGCGGGTGTATTAAGATAGGGAACCCATTCCTTTTTCATCGAGCCAAGATTATTTCTTAGAAACATGATATAGGACGGTTTGAAAGGCGGTCTCTTTAAGACAAGACCTGCTTCTTCCAGCGAATAATTTCCCTTTTTTGCGTTGCAAGCCTTGCATGCCGTCACCAAATTGTTCCAGGTTGACTTACCCCCTTTTGACCTGGGCACAAGATGATCCAAAGTTAGATCTCTATCAACTCCACAGTACTGACAACATCCATTATCTCTTTTGAAAATATTCTGTCTTGTGAGAACTACACCACGATAAGGTACGTGAATGTAAGCCTTTATTTTGATGACAGCAGGGGTCGGATAGCTTTTTGAAACCGTCCTTAATTTTGCATTCACATCAGATTCTAGCAACTCCGCCTTATCCAAAAATACCAGTAGAAAAGCGCGTTGTACTGTACATACTGCTAGAGGGCTATAATCCTGATTTAACACAAGTACTTTTCCTGACATAATTCAATTTTTTGTAGAATGGGCAGTTACTTTGATCATTCCACGCAATGAAAATAGCCAATAAATAATTAAATGTGAAAAGAAATCGATGAGATCCAATTTATCCCTAATCGATAATCAGGTTTTTTAGCAGTACTCTGCGTGCAATAAATTCTTTTTCTCCAATTTCATCGGATCCAACAATTGCTACACTACCATTATAAATTCCAGCATACTCATCACCGCCTAAAAAAATGAATCCACTATCCTTATGAGACTTAGGAAAAATTAGATCACCTGGAGCAATGGCATCCAGGTCCAAAATTTCATGGCCGCTACTCTTTTGACCTTCAATAGTTCGCGATAATCTGTAGCCACATACTTTAAATACTTGCTGAATAAATCCACCCTCATCCACTCCAAAAGGTGTTTTACCCCCTGATAAATATGGCGCATGCAGGTATTTTTTCATCAATTCTCTCATGTATTCGAATTCTCGTTTCTGAGACAGGCTTTTAGACTCACCGTTGAAGGCCACTTGTTCTTCCAATTTAAACAGTTCATTGGTGGTAATAGGAAGAACACTTCCAAATAGAATATGTACATGCTTCTTTTGAAAATAGATTGTTCCACTCAGGTCGATGCATACTTTGTAATCTGAAAGATTAACTTGCTGAAAATACTCTTCGCTGATTGGAGTGTGCTGATCACTACGAATCCAACCGGTAGAATCATCAAAATACAACTGAATTTGTATTTTATCATTCTTTTCGTCAAGTACAGTATAGTGTTCTCCAAACAACAACTCTGACAACAGCACCGAGCCATTTTTTGAAGTTGCTCTCATGGGAACCACACTCATTCTGCAGATTCCCTTAGACCCATCGTTCATTCTAATATCTGTTTCGTTCTAGCTCTCTTTTTACATCTTTCTCTTTGATGCTGTCTCGTTTGTCATGGATTTTCTTTCCTTTAGCTAGCGCCAGTTCTAATTTGGCATATCCTCGGTCATTTATGAATAAGCGGGTTGGGATAATAGTCAGCCCTTTTTCCTGACTTTTTGATTCAATCTTGTCCAACTCAGTTCTATTCAATAGTAGTTTTCGTTCTCTTAAAGGCTCATGATTATTGAAGGTCCCCTGCTCGTACACTGCAATGTGCATACTTTTTATAAACATTTCACCTTTTGAAATATAACAATAAGCCTCTTGCAAACTGGCCTTGCCTTCTTTTATAGATTTTATCTCTGTTCCCTTTAAGACCAAACCAGCAACATACTTGTCTATAAACTCAAATTCATAGCTCGCCTTTTTGTTGCGAATATTTACCTGATTTGAAAATCTACTTTTGTTCATCGTTATATTGCCAAATTAAATTTTAAATTTTTAATAATTCTACTATGAGCTCGAAAATGAGTAACGATTCTCAAAATTTCATCCGAGGCATAGGTGCCGCGGACATTTCAGCCATATCTCCTGCCAACCACTGATAGTAAGCTGTTATTGCAATCATGCCTGCATTATCCGTACAATATTCGAACGCAGGAATAAATATATCCCAACCTTCTTCTATCGAAAGACTTTTGAGCTTATCTCTAAGTCCGCTGTTTGCTGATACCCCACCGGCAATTGCAATTTGAGATATTCCTTGTTGATCCGCAGCCATCCTTAACTTCTCAAGTAGCATATCTATCAGATGCCGCTGAATACTTGCTGATATGTCATTTTTATTCTCGTCAACGAAGTCTGGGTTTTTCATTCTTTCTTTATTCAGGAAATTCATAAAGCCGGTTTTAATCCCACTGAATGAATAGTCCAAACCCGCCATGTTGGTTTCATTGAAAGTAAATCTATTTTCATCACCATCTTCAGCCAATCTGTCAATCATTGGTCCTCCGGGATATGGCAATCCCATCAATTTAGCACACTTGTCAAATGCCTCGCCAACGGCATCATCTGTTGTCTGACCGAGTACTTTCATATCAAGGAAATTGTCAACTCTAACGATTTGTGTATGCCCTCCACTTACCGTTAGGCACAAAAAGGGGAAATTTGGTTTGGGGTCTTCAATAAAATGTGCCAAAATATGTGCCTTCATATGATGTACTCCTATCAAGGGAATGTCTAATGCGAGAGCCATTGATTTTGCAAATGCTCCACCCACTAAAAGCGCACCCAAAAGTCCTGGTCCCTGAGTAAATCCTATGGCGCTCAAATCACTCATTTCAATATCAGCATCAGCCATAGCTTCTTTCACAACAGGAGCAATTGCCTGCTGATGAGCACGCGAAGCCAATTCAGGTACGACTCCTCCATATTTACTATGAATTTCCTGCGTAGCAATGACATTGTTCACCACCTTGCCGTCTATACAAATAGATGCCGAAGTCTCGTCACAGGAAGATTCTATAGCCAGAATTACATTTTTCACATTAAATACCTATTTTGATTGAACTCACAAAAATACCAAAAGCACAAAACTGGGCATATTTTTTGTACCATCATTCAAAGTTCCGTAATTACCTATGATTATTACTTAAATAATCATCATTACTTTTGTGGAGCAGTTGTTTGATGAAGGAAAATCCCCAAAAAGAATCAAATTTAAGAAGATGGTTGTCTAGGCTATTTTTATGGATGCCAGTCCTATTGGTCACGCTTGGAATCTTATTCTTTTCCATTCTCCAAATCCCCAAAGTACAAACTAAAATATTAAATAAAGTTTCGAGTCTGATTTCAGAAAATACAGGATTTAATATTCAAATTGGACATGCCAACCTTACCTGGTTCGATCATATGATAGTTAGAGATTTGAGACTCTACAATCATCAAAATGACAGCACCTTAATATTTGTTGAAAAAGTAAAGGTCAATTTCAAACTCTATGATTTTCTGGTTAATCGAAAATTGAATGCTGATAAACTAGAACTTAATAGACCTTTTGTTCACGTAATAAAGGATAGTGATTCCACTGAAGTAAATATTTCCAAGTTCCTTACAGACTTGAAAGACATCTTCCAAAAGAACAGAAAAAACAGAGAGAAAAAAACGTCAATCTCAATAGATCAAATCATTATGCATGATGGTTTTTTCTCATACAATGACATGACGTTTGATTCTATCCATAAGGGCAAGGATTATCGGCATTTTGTTTTTGACTCGATTCAGGCTACGGTCTCAGATTTTGCATTTGTCAATGATAGCATTGGAATGAGCATTGACCATCTTACGTCCATTGACCCTAAAAACCAACTCAATATTAAAAGCCTTGTTAGTAATTTTTCCTTCACAAAAAAGAATTTGATTTTCTCTCAATTGGGTCTAAAAACCGATCAAAGCCTAATTACTGACTCTATAGTGTTTAAATATAATCACCCTTCAAACTTCAAACACTTTGTAGATAGTGTTACATTCTATGCCAATCTCGATCATTCACTTATCAGCACCAAAGAGCTGTCTCTTTTTAACGCATCACTAGCACAAGTTGACAAAAAGGTCTCATTATCTGGAGTATTATCAGGATCGGTTAAAAGACTGAAATTGAAGAGATTTGATATGAAAATGGGCAAGAGTTCCTATTTGGCCGGGAACGTGGAATTGTTTGGTCTGCCCGTTATCAAAGAAACTTTCATAAGTCTTGATATTAAAAAATCAGTGGTAGACCCAGAAGATATTTCCGACTTGATCTCCGAGAAATATCGTCAACAAGTTTCAAATATTGGAAAGGCAAATTTTAAAGGCCACTTTTTAGGGTTCTTATCCGACTTTGTTGCCAATAGTGAAATCGTCTCGTCCGTAGGTAAAATTAATACTGATATTAATTTTAAAATAAAAGAAGATAATAAAGCTTGGTACACTGGGGCCCTTAATCTAAACCACTTTGATCTTAGAAGCATATTTCACAATCAGGACAAATTAAAGCATATTACTTTGTCCGGTACGATAGAGGGGAATGGACTTCGAATCGACAACGCTGATTTCAATCTTGACGCAAAAGTAGATTCTCTTTCGATACAAAATTATACATATACCAAATTATCAACCAACGGCGAATTCAAGTTGGGTTTCTTTGGGGGAGAATTAGCGGTAGATGATCCAAATCTAAAATTCGATGGTAAAGTCGAGATAGACCTAAGCGAGAATAAAAACAAATTCAACATTAATGCATTACTTAACACAGCTAATCTACTACCGCTAGGTTTAAGTAAAAGTGATATTAAGGTAGCCTGTCGTCTAGATGTAAATATGAAGGGGCTTAGAACCGATGATTTAATAGGTTATGTATCCCTTTATGATAATTATATTGGGTATGAGGGAAAGGCACTTGAAGTAGATTCAATAAAGCTTTTATCATCTTTAATTGGCCAAACTCGACTCATTCAGCTTGAAACTGACGGGTTATCCACCAAAATGACAGGTAAATTTCGGAACAGCGTATTCCTTAGAACGATCAAAGAATTTTATCAAGAAATAAAACTCAACATTCAAAACGATAAAGAAAATTTACAAGCCTATTATCTGAGTAAATCAAACAATGACCTTGAAAAGTATGACGTGAAGATTGACTTAAATTTCTGGGATTTAAACAAATTTATCCAACCGTTTTATCCGTCTTTTAACATGTCAAAGGAGATAAAACTCCACGGCTCATTTATTCAGGACAGCGTTTCAAGACTAAACCTGTATGGAGGTATTGACTCTTTGCAAGTATCAAATGTGACTTGGACCAAAAACTATTTAGACATTAATATTTCAAAGGAGTACTTCAATAAAAGTACACTCGCATCCACTCTGGTTTCATCAAATCATCAATTCTGGTCAGAGAAATATGAAACAGAAAAAACGTATGTTGATGTTATCTGGTTCGAAGATAGCATGTCTGTATCGTTGAACATTGAACAACCTAAACTTTCGAATCGGCTAGCACTAGAAACCTCTGTTCTCTTTTTTGATGATTCCACACAACTCCATTTCGGCAAATCAAACATCCAAATATTAGGTAAGAAGTGGGATTGGGAGGATGGCAACAAAATTGTTTATTCCAATGGAGATTGGGCATTTTCGAATGTAAAGGCATCAAATGGTTCTGAAAATTTGGAAATCTCCGGAATGTATTCAGAAACACCATCAAAAATGCTCTATATAGATTTAAAGGAATTTAACATTCAAAACGCACAGTCTCTCCTTACTCGTAAAGTTGAGGGCATAATCGATGGGCGAATTAAAATCAAGAGACAACAAGGTGATGACTTAATTGAGGGTAATCTTGTCACACGTGCATTGAAAGTCGAAGATTTTCTAATTGGAAATGTTTTTGGTATTTCTAAATGGGACAATACCAATAGTAGACTGGCCTTGAATCTCGATTTAGTTCAAAACAGTAAAAAGAAAATTGAAATCACAGGTCTTTATTATCCTAAAAATGAATTTGACCAACTTGATCTAAAAGCAAAATTCGATAGTGCCAACCTTAAAATTGCAGAGCCTTTTTTAAGAAAAAACTTTACTGAGCTTGATGGTTTCGCATCAGGTCAATTTTCCATTCAAGGAAATGTGAACTACCCAATTTTGAAGGGGAAAGGAAATATCACCAATGGCAAAGTTCTAGTAAACTACCTGAATACAAAGTACGAATTTAATGGCAATCTTACCTTCGAAGAAAATGAGATTAGTACGCAGCACCTGATCTTAAAAGATGACGAACAAAATACAGCTCATCTCTATGGCGGTATATTTCATGATGGGTTTAAAAATCCTGTCCTCGATTTTCAGGGTCAGTTCGAGAATTTTAAACTATTAAACACCACCGCTACTGATAATGACGCCTACTATGGTGTAGCTTATGGTACAGGAAAGATTGAGTTTCTTGGTGCACTAAATAATATTCAAATTACTGCCGAGGCACAAACAGCGAAAGGTACCCGTATTTCAATTCCACTCAGCGAATCTTCCGACTCTCGGATCGAGCAAAAGGAATATATAGAATTCGTCGATCTAAAGGATGAGCAAAGTGTTCAAAAAATTATCGAAGAAGTTCACAATGAGGAAAAGCTAAAAATCAAAGGTATCGAGCTGGATTTTGATTTAGAATTCACTCCAGAGGCTTATGTAGAACTAATTTTTGATGTACAGGCCGGTGATATTATTAGAGGGCGAGGTAACGGAAATATTGAACTTCAAATCAATACTGATGGAGATTTTACAATGTTCGGTGACTATACCATTGAACGTGGCGGATACAATTTTACACTCTATAATATCATCAACAAGGAATTTGATATTAAAAACGGAAGTACAATTTCCTGGTATGGTGATCCCTATGGAGCAAATTTGAATATTTCAGCATCTTATCGCCAACTAGCTTCGCTGGCACCATTAATGGTTAAGTTTCTGGATCCGGATGATATCAATTCTCCAGAAACGAGAAAAAAATATCCATCCATTGTAGACCTAAAACTAAAAGGCAACTTGCTGACTCCGGAAATCAAATTTGGAATCAACATTGAAGAATACCCTCAGAATAATCAGCTCCCAAACAGTTCAGTAACCTTGGACGAAGTGGTAACAGCCTTCAAAGCCAGTCTCAGAAATAATGAACAAGAAATGAATAGACAAGTATTTAGTCTTATTGTACTTCGAAAATTCTCTCAAGAAAACAGCTTCCAAGTCAATGGTCAGACCATTAGTAATAGTTTAAGCGAATTTGTTTCAAATCAACTCAGCTATTGGGCCACTCAAGTGGATGAGAACCTGGAAGTGGACGTGGATCTTGCAGGCTTATCAGATGATGCCTTCAATACGTTTCAACTTAGATTATCGTATACATTTCTGGATGGGCGACTTAGGGTAACACGTGGTGGTGGTCTCCCAAGTCAGGAGACAAACGGAGATGTTTCAAGTATTATTGGTGACTGGACAGTGGAATATTTGCTTACCGAAGATGGCAGATTTAGAGTCAAAATGTATAGTCGATCTGACCTTGATGCAATTGATCAACAATTAGGAGAAAGTAATTTTGAGACAGGATTCAGTCTACAATATATCAAAAGCTTTGATCAGCTCAACCAGATTCTTTCAGACAACAGAAAAAAGAACGTATCTCAAAGAAAAACTGCAAACGAAGACGTTTCTCAGAATGAAGAAATCTAAAAATATTCTTGATTCGAATTTTCTCTAACCCTTTATTATGTGTACTTTTAGATAAGCTTACCAAAAACACTTATCAATGGAATTGAACAATTTCATGAAGTCTTACGCCGAAGAAATAAAAGGCAATTTCTCACAATATGATGACCAAAGATTTGTCATAGTAGTACCCCTTGATGAGGAGAGACAACAAGCGGTTGTAGGTGAAATTGATACAGAGAATAACCTCATATCAATATCTTCAAAGGTCTGTGTTGCCGAGGACAGCATTCAATTCAAAGAACTACTCGAAGAGAATCACAAATCCACCTTTAGCAAGTTCACCATTGTCAATGGCTTTTTAAAAGTAGAGTCTCGTTCTCCAGCAGATATTGTTTCAGATGAACTTCTAAAACGATCGATTCAGGAAGTTGCTCAACTTGCAGATAAATGGGAAATGAATATCACTGGACAGGATATTTTTTAATAGCTTTTCTTAAAAATCTCTATTGCAATATTTATTAGTTTTGCTGCATAGGCCGCCTTATCGTTCCGATAGCAATTGGAAAGGAAAGTCCGGGCAACATAGAGCATCGTACTTCTTAACGGGAAGTCTTTTGGCAAAGTCAAAAGAAGCAAGTGCAACAGAAAAAAAACCGCCTTTTGGGTAACCAATGGGTAAGGGTGAAATGGTGAGGTAAGAGCTCACCGCTTTGATAGTGATATCAAAGGCATGGTAAACCTTACGAGTTGAAAGATCAAATAGGTTCTGCAAGAAGTGGCTCGTTTCGATCTGGTTCGTTAATCTCAGATTAACATCAGAATGCAGAATGGGTAGATTGATAGATCTTAACAGCGATGTTAAGACCAGATAAATGATAAGGACCCCGATAGTTCGGGGTACAGAACCCGGCTTATAGGCCTATATTTTTATTATCAATATGACAAAAATTTTAATTATTGATGACGAAAAAAGTATTCGTCATACACTACGCGAGATACTTGAGTACGAAAAGTACGAAATTGAAGAGGCTGAAAATGGGAAAATTGGCCTTGAAAAATTGAAAGAAAAGGACTTCGATGTGGTCCTCTGCGATGTAAAAATGCCCGAAATGGATGGCCTGGAGGTACTCGAGAACGCCGGGCAACTCGACCACACACCACAGTTTATAATGATTTCGGCTCATGCCACGATAGATACGGCTGTAGAAGCTACAAAAAAAGGTGCATACGACTTTATACAGAAGCCGCCGGATCTCAATCGACTTTTGCTAACAATAAAAAATGCACTGGATAAGTCCAACCTCATTCAGGAAACCAAGGTGCTAAAAAAGAAGGTATCCAAATCACTTGAAATCATCGGTGAGTCCAAACCAATTCAAGAGGTCAAAGCGACTATTGAAAAAGTAGCTGGAACAGATGCTCGCGTATTGATCACAGGAGATAATGGCAGTGGCAAAGAGCTGGTAGCTAATGCCATACACAAACTTAGCACAAGAAATAAGAGACCATTAATTGAAGTCAACTGTGCCGCTATCCCTTCAGAATTGATAGAAAGTGAATTATTCGGACATGAAAAGGGATCCTTTACATCAGCTGTAAAGCAGCGAATTGGAAAATTTGAACAGGCTGATATGGGCACTCTTTTTCTTGATGAAATCGGCGATATGAGCCTTTCAGCTCAAGCCAAGGTACTTCGCGCATTACAAGAAAACAAAATCACTCGTGTTGGTGGTGAAAAGGAAATAAAAGTAAATGTTCGCGTTTTGGCAGCCACTAATAAAAACTTAAAGGAAGAGATACAAGCCAAAAGATTTCGCGAAGACTTGTATCACAGATTAAGTGTTATTGTCATTAAAGTTCCTCCACTAAACGAAAGAGCAGAGGACATACCTTTACTAGTAGATAAATTCTTAGCTGATATTGCAGGTGCTTACGGATCGAGCAAGAAAGAAATCGAGAAAGAAGCTCTTCAACAGCTCCAAAAAGGCAAGTGGACCGGAAACATAAGGGAGTTAAGAAACGTGGTCGAGCGTCTAGTCATCATGAGTGATGGGACTATTACTAGTATGGATGTAAAAAAATATGCGGATTCAAATTAATGTTATCCGCATAAAATATTTTAATACTTTTTACTTAGATAATTCTGTCGAATTCAACTCTGCTTTTGCATAAGTAGGACATGTTCTTTGAGTACATGCACTCATTGCAAAAACTACAAGGGCTACTATAAGTATTTTTACTTTCATCTTTTCTTATTATCAATTACCTGCTTCAATTTTAGAATATAAATATATAAA
Organism: Reichenbachiella sp.; assembly: GCF_039944555.1. GTDB lineage: Bacteria > Bacteroidota > Bacteroidia > Cytophagales > Cyclobacteriaceae > Reichenbachiella. Next base: position 753,585 of record NZ_JBDUYN010000007.1, read on the forward strand.
AAATATTACACTTTCCGTGAAATATTGTTTTTCTCTGAAATTATAGATGGCTTATTCGATGAACGATTAAATTATCATCAAATTGCATCCCCTAATATCAGAATTATCCAGTCGACCCAATATTTCAAACTCCCCAACTGCTGGAATTGCGCCTAGATCTCGTGTTTCTATAAAGGCACATGAGTGAACATTGGCTAGGTCAATCACATTTATCCCTCCTACTCGGTTATGAGAAAAGTAGTTGAATGGATCCTCAGGATCGCGAATTAACACCTTCATCTGACTTGGAAGTTTATAGGTACGTTCGTTGAATGAGTACGCCTGAGATAAGAGCTCTGTCATGCCGTACTCAGAATGGATTATGACCTCACCTAGTTTATTTTTCAAAATCGAATAAAACTCCTTTTTTATCATATCTTTTCTCCTACCCTTCATTCCTCCTGTTTCAATTATGGTTAGGCCGTCCAGCTTAATCTCAAGGTCTTCGACATGTTGACACAAATCAAGTAAGGCATACCCTACACTAAATAGTATTACTGATTTATTGGAAACTTCAAGCTGTTTTTTGATAGCATGAATTAGTTCTTCCTGTCTGTTCAAATAAAAACCACCAGCCTCTACTGACCCAGATTCTTTAATAAAAAAATCAACCATCTTCACCAACGAAGAATTTCCTTGCTCCTGATAGGAAGGTAAAAGTGCGAAAAAAACATTCTCATTGAGTGGTCTAAATAATCTCTCAAAGATCAATTTGGAATTGTTAAGATAAAAAATCGAATCTTCGATCAGGTGCTTACTTCGAGAGTTCGAAGTAGTTCCGCTGCTAAGAAAATACTCCCACCGCTCCCAACTTCCTGTCTGCACTTCATGATGCTTGAAAAAGTCAATTGGAAGACAAGGAATTTGAGAAATATCCGTTACTTCTTTAACATCTATACCCAGGTGGTTGATGTACTTTCGATATAATTGGCATGACTTAGCCTGATGTTGGAATAATTCCAACGCCAATGCATCAAATGTTGCTGAATTAACTTCAAAACATTTTTTTTTGAAACTATTTAAAAGCTTCATAAGTTAAAAATAGTAAGGGGTTGCGAAGGCTCAATTGTATTATTATAAGTATTTTTAGCAAATGTAATTTTAATTGGATGAAGGGAATATCTAAATATTGGAATAAAATTTCGTCACATAGTTTTTTACCTATTCTCGTAGCATCACCAGCTATCTTCTTCTCTTGTCAGGAACCTGACCCATTTCCAATTATTCCTGAAATTCAATTCAACAACATTCAGTTCGTTGAACTGCTAGAGAATGGCAATCCTGATTCATTAATATTGTCTTTTGATTTTCAGGATGGTGACGGCGATTTGGGGGTTGAGGGTGATGAGACATTTCCTCCATTTCATGATTTCAATTTTGTAGTAGATAATAACAATAGGATAGTGACATTTGGCCAAGAGGATGTAGAACTGCCATTCTATCTATTCGTACCAGATCCCTTTCAACCTACAAGATCATTGTTTAGCGAAACAGATAATAGACCATCATTTGATTGCGGGGATTATGACACTCTCTATATCAATGAGGAAAAGGACAGATACATTCCGCCAGGTGTTAGTTTTGGAGACATCGATCTTGAAGTATTTCAAAAAGATACAGTGTACATTCAAAGAAACCCTTATAAGAGCAATATAATTATTAAGTTTTTTAGAAAGCGAGGTATAGAAGAATATGAGGAAATAGACTGGAGATACTTAACCAGTCAATACGGATGTGGCATCTCTTTTGACGGAAGATTTCCGGTTCTTGACTTCGAAACTGTTAGCAGCTCTGGACCACTGGAAGGCACCATAAGATACTCAATGGTATCCACCGGATTCAGAACGGTACTTCGGAAGGATACTTTCAATATCAGATTCCAAATTATTGATCGAGGATTACATGGAAGTAATGTCGCCGAAACAGGAGATATCACACTAGACCAGCTTATTAGGTAAGTTACTTAGAGTTAATAAATCTCAGGAAATGTCCTTGGGTCGCTTTCGTTCATCATTTCATATACCTTGTCGAAAACTGTCTCAACACTTGGCTTCGAATAGTAGTCACCATCAGAACCATAAGCAGGGCGGTGCTCATTAGCCGCAATGGTAATTGGCTGACTATCCAAGTATCTAAAACATTCTTGCTCCACTACTAGCTTTTGTAAGATGTATGCCGATGCGCCTCCGGGAACATCCTCATCCGCCACAATCAAACGATTTGTTTTCTTAATAGAAGAAATAATACTTTGATGTCTATCGAAAGGAAGCAACGTTTGAACATCAATGACTTCCACTTCAATCCCATAACCAGCCAGTTCAACCGCAGCATCCATCACAATCCTACACATCGACCCATAAGTGACGATCGTAACGTCTCCTCCCTCTCGAATCACTTCCGGAATTCCCAACGGCACCTTAAATTCACCAACATTATCAGGCATTCTTTCCTTTAAACGGTATCCGTTTAGGCATTCTATCATCAAGGCAGCATCATCAGATTCAAGCAAGGTATTGTACATACCAGTAGCCTGAGTCATATTTCTTGGAACGAGAACATAAATACCCCTAAGCGCATTGATGATCATACCCATAGGAGAACCAGAATGCCATACACCTTCTAATCTATGACCACGAGAACGTATAATCAGTGGTGCCTTTTGCCCCCCTTTAGTTCTATATTGCAAAGTTGCCAGATCATCAGATAACGTCTGAACCGCGTACAATAAATAATCCAGGTACTGAATTTCGGCTATAGGCCTCAGTCCTCTCAAAGCAGCACCTATTCCCTGACCAATAATTGTAGTTTCTCTTATTCCAGTATCAGTCACCCGCAAGGCGCCATACTTATCTTGTAAACCGGCAAAACCTTGATTTACATCGCCAATTTTCCCAACATCTTCACCCAACGCAAATACCAAAGGATTTCTACTTAAGGCGTCATTGAAACAAGCCTGAAGAACCTCCCTGCCATCAACCATTTTGGATTGGTCTGAATACTTAGCAGGCTCCGTTCCTATGTTGAGCGATGAGAATTTAGATTCGCTATAGAGGTGAGAGGAATACTCTCCATGCCTCTTTTCACTATTATTTCCAAGCCAGTGAGCTAGCATATCACGGCTACGAGAAGGCTCTTGTCTGGTTAGCCTCAATGCCTTCTTCGCACCTTTGGTCAATTCCAGTTTATTAATATTTAATCCCTCCTTTAAATTCTTTGCGATTGACAGCAGCTTTGTTTTTTCAGCACTTTGCTCCCCTACTGACTCTATCATGCTGATCAAAGAGGCTGTATCCGTTTCAATAGCCTGTGTATAAGATTTCCAAGCATTGATTCTAGCGGTTTTAGCTATTTTTTTTGCCTCATCTTCGATAAGGTCAAGTTCTTTGCTAGTAGCCAAATTTTCTTCTAAAATCCATTCTCGCATCTTTTTGAGGCAATCGAACTTCGCCTCCCATTCTAAACGCTCCTTCGATTTGTAACGTTCGTGTGAACCTGATGTAGAGTGACCTTGAGGTTGTGTTACTTCTTCCACATGAACCAAAACAGGCACATGTTCATTTCTCGCAATTTGTTCAGCTTTTTTAAAGGTTTTACACAAATCAACATAATCCCAGCCCCTCGTGGTTAATATTTCAAATCCCTTTTCTTCAGCCGTTCTTTGAAGTCCTGATAAGGCCTTTGAAATACTTCCTTTAGTAGTGTGGAATTCCTTCGGAACAGATATTCCGTACTCATCATCCCAAACTGCCATGACCATAGGCACTTGTAAAACGCCTGCTGCGTTCATCGCTTCAAAGAAATGACCTTCGGAGGTTGAAGCATTTCCAATTGTGCCAAAGGCAACTTCATTTCCATTTACTGAAAATTGTTTAAACTTCTTAAGTGCCGGATTGTTTCGGTATAATTTGGATGCATAGGCCAATCCCAAAAGTCTCGGCATTTGACCACCTGTATTAGAGATATCCGAGCTGGAATTTTTCATTTTGGTCAAGTCCTTCCACTCCCCATTGTCATCAATCAATCTGGTTCCGAAATGCCCATTCATCATTCTTCCTGCTGATGCCGGCTCATCCTCCACAGATGTGTGCGCATACAATTGAGCGAAGAATTGTTGTGAAGTCAATTCTCCAATAGCCATCATAAAGGTCTGATCACGGTAGTAACCTGATCGAAAGTCTCCATTACGGAAGACCTTGGCCATTGCAATTTGAGGCAGCTCTTTTCCGTCACCAAAAATTCCGAATTTGGCCTTTCCCATAAAAACCTCCTTTCTTCCAATGTAGCTATTCTCCCTACTTTCTACGGCAAGCTTGTAATCGTTCAAGATTTCCTTTTTTGAGGACATTGTATCGGTAGTTTTTTCTGAGACTTTCACCATTTCAAGATAAGATTTTTAGGACGATTATAAAAGAATCCAACTCTACAAATTTAACAAAGCCACCACATCATTCAAATATTTTTATGAAGATTACAAAATAATATTATATTTGAGACAATAAAAAAACGTTAAACAGAATTTTATTTGGTTATCATTCATTTTTCAGATATAATCATAAATGATGTTAGTTTTTTGAAATTTATATTTTTAAACCTTCCTAGGATTGTGAAATTATCTTCCGAATCTCAATTAGGTTTTGTAAATTATTAGTAACAATTATTGTTGTATATTTTATTGTAGTTAAACAATTTATGCCATGATTATCGGGGTACCCAAAGAAATCAAAAACAACGAAAACCGTGTAGCTCTTACACCTTCAGGAGTAAAAGAATTAAAAAGACACGGACATCAAGTATTCGTACAAGCAACAGCCGGCGAGGGAAGCGGGTTTGCCGATGATGAATACAAAAGTGTAGGAGCCGAGCTCTTACCCACCATTGAAGACGTTTACGGCAAAGCCGAAATGATCGTTAAAGTAAAGGAACCAATTGAGGCTGAGTACAAGTTGATTAAAGAAGATCAATTGGTATTCACTTATTTCCATTTTGCGTCACACGAGCCACTCACTAAGGCCATGATAGAAAGCAAAGCGGTATGTCTGGCTTATGAAACTGTTGAAAAGGCTGATAGGTCACTCCCCTTACTCGTTCCAATGTCAGAGGTCGCGGGAAGAATGTCCATTCAACAGGGCGCTAAATATCTTGAAAAGCCATTAAAGGGTCGTGGTATATTATTAGGCGGAGTTCCAGGTGTTCGTCCCGCCAAAGTAATGATCCTCGGCGGTGGTATTGTAGGAACTGAAGCAGCTAAAATGGCAGCTGGCATGGGTGCTGATGTTACTATACTCGACTTGAGTCTGCCTAGATTGAGATACCTTGATGATGTCATGCCTGCCAATGTTAAGACATTAATGTCAAGTGAATACAATATCAGAGAGATGATCAAGGATCATGACCTTATCATTGGAGCTGTCCTTATACCGGGAGCCAAGGCACCAAAGCTTATCACGCGTGATATGCTCAAAGACATGAGGCCAGGAACTGTATTGGTTGATGTGGCTGTAGATCAAGGAGGATGTTTTGAGACTACCAAGCCTACTACACACCAAGAGCCCACCTACATCATCGACGATGTTGTTCACTACAGCGTTGCGAACATGCCTGGTGCTGTGCCATACACCTCCACGTTAGCTCTTACAAATGCTACTTTGCCTTATGCCATTCAACTGGCAAATAAGGGCTGGAAAACTGCTTGCAAGGAGAATAATGAATTGAGACTAGGATTAAACGTTATTAAAGGAGATGTAGTGTATAAGGCTGTATCTGATGCTTTTGATCTTCCATTTACACCACTAGACCAATACATCTAGTCCTTATAGACCGGAATCTTCTCAAGAAATTGGAAGGTTCCGGTTTTTAAATTCTGTTCACAACAAAAATGCTCCAGCCCGTTGGTAACTACCAGATAACGAGCTCTCAGCGTTTGATTATACACAGCGACTTGCTGAAAAGTGTCGTTCGAAATTCTAATTCCGGGCGCCTTACACTCTACTATCAAAAAGGGCTCGCCAAGACTGTTGTAAGCTACAATATCCGGCCGTTTCTTCAATCTATTATACCTGACTTCGAATTCCATTTTGAGTAAAGACTTTGGGTATTTCAGGTTTTCATTTAAAAATTTAACAAAATGTTGGCGTACCCATTCCTCAGGTGTAAGGGCCACGTATTTCTTTCTAAACTCATCCCAAATATCTCTTCCTTTTTGCGTTTCCCGCACCTTGAATCGAAACTTGGGAAGATTCAATTCTTCCATTATTGTTCAGATATTTATTTTTCAATATTACAACAATTCAGTTACTTTTAAACCTACCTTGTCATTTACGAAATGAGAAGAAGCTGGCCATACCCGATAGGTACATACGTATAAAACCCAAAAGCATAACCAAATATGAAAACTAAAAAGGAAATTGTAGATAACTGGCTGCCGAGATATACTGGTGTTGAGTTGGAAGATTTTGCTGAATATATCCTGCTAACCAATTTTGCCAATTATGTGGAAATTTTTGCCGAAAAGTTCAGCGTAACAGTTGAAGGGAAAGACAAACCCATGCAGTCTGCTACGGCCGACAACATTACTATTATCAATTTCGGTATGGGCAGTGCCATGGCGGCAACGGTCATGGATCTATTATCTGCAATCAATCCCAAAGCAGTTCTCTTTCTTGGTAAATGCGGCGGACTAAAGAAAAAAACACAACTAGGAGATTTAATCTTGCCAATCGCTGCTATACGCGGTGAGGGTACATCGAATGATTATCTTCCAATCGAAATACCAGCACTCCCTTCTTTTAGGTTGCAGCGAGCGGTATCCTCTATGATCAAAAAGCACGAACTAGACTATTGGACCGGAACAGTCTATACCACAAACCGTCGCGTTTGGGAGCACGATAGAAAATTCAAAAAGTATTTAAGACAAATTCGTGCCATGGGTATTGACATGGAAACCGCTACAATATTTACCGTAGGTTTTATTAATGAAATCCCCAGAGGGGCGCTTCTTCTGGTGTCCGACAACCCAATGACACCAGCTGGTGTCAAAACAGATGCCTCAGACAAAAAGGTAACAGGCAACTTTGTAGACAAACACATCCAAATAGGGATTGATGCACTTCTGGAATTGTACAATTCAGGTGATTCAGTTAAGCATATGAGGTTTGATTAACTTTATGAATTCTTGAATACAACAATAGGCCAACACCCACTATAAAAAACAACATCAAGGCGATAGTACTGTTTCTCATTGAACCTGTGAGTTGCTCAATAAGTCCAAAGGAGAAAGTACCCGCTACAATTGAAAGCTTTTCCACAACGTCATAAAAACTAAAGTAGGAAGTGTTATCAATTGAATTTTGAGGTATTAGTTTGGAAAACGTAGATCTAGACATAGATTGGATTCCGCCCATAACCAATCCTACCACTACAGCCAGTCCATAAAATTGAAACTCTGTTTGAAGTGTATAGGCATATCCGCAAACACCAATCCAAATAATCAGCATCGACAAAATTGAAATTCCATTGTTGTAATGCTTTGAGATTGCAGCGAAAAGATAGGCACCCGCAATAGCAACCAGCTGAATAATGGTAACTGTAATAATCAGTTTCGAAGCCTCCAACCTCAGCTCCTTCTCTCCAAAAATGGCAGCCAGATGCATAACAGTTTGAACTCCTGCACTATAAAAGAAAAATGCGAAGAGATAGGCTTTCATCATTTTCAATTCTCTAAGAGAGTGGAACACTGTCTTTAACTCCAGTACACCTTTCAAAAACAAACTTTCATTTTTTTTCTGTCGATCCTTATTATCCGGAAGGTAATAAAAACTGTACTGAGCAAATCCAAACCACCACAGGCCCACTAAAACAAAAGAGAGACGGACTGCTGCTGTTTCTGCATTAAGTCCAAGTGTCTGATGATATTGAATGAGAACAAAACTAACTAATAGGAGGAGTACACTACCCACATAACCGTAGGCGTAACCTTTAGCGCTCAATTTATCATAGTTGTCCTCTGTAGTAATTTCGGGTAAGTATGAATTGTAAAAGACAAGACTTCCCGAGTAGCCGACTCCAGCTAAAACAGAACAAATAATTCCATATTCCACATTCTCCCCATGAAACCAAAAGAGACCTGCCGTAGATGCTGAACCCAAATAGGTGAAGAGCCTTAGAAATAATTTCTTCTTTCCTCCATAATCTGCCATTCCCGAAAGCCATGGTGATATAAAGGCCACGATTAAGAAGGCTGTGGCAACTGCATATGAATAGAGGACTGAATTGATTATTTCGATTCCAAAGAAACGAACGGTTTCCGATTGGAAAGCTCCTCGGGTAACACCATTAAAATATATTGGAAAAAGTGTTGAGGTGATGACTAATAAATACGCTGAATTAGCCCAATCGTAGAGACACCAGGCATTTTGAACTTTTTTGTTTTGCTGCATAGTCATAAAAAAAGGCCTCGAAAAATCGAGACCTTTATATATTATTAAAGATTAGTAATTAATCAACCCTTTTAGAAGAACTGTAAAGTACTTTTCTTGCATTAGCTTCTTTAAACTCTTGCTGAACATCAGTTACTATACCCATTTTGGCATCAATATCTACTTTCATAGACATTGTGATCTGATCTCTTTCTACTTCACTCAATTTATCCTTCTCTTGGTTTACAAACCTAACCACATCTTTCACTTCAATAAATACATCATTGACTTGAATTTTAGGTTGAACACCATAAACTGCTGTTCTTTTAGGTTTTCCAATGTACACATAGCTCACCAACGATTTTCTTTCCAACTTACTCAATTGAGTAGATTTAGGAAGTTTCTGCTCAACCATGATAGTCGTCTCTCTCAATACTGTTGTCACCATAAAGAAGAACAACAACATGAAGATAATATCTGGTAATGCAGCCGTTGGGATTTCCTGAGAGGTTCCTGAACTTTTCTTAAACTTTGCCATATCAACCTCCTATTTTGTTTGGTTCTGCAATGGATATCGCTCTAGGAATACCAGCTCTTGCTTTGAGATACATTTCTTTTTGCTCAGGATCCTTCTTATCCAATTGCAAAAACTCTTCAGCAGTAATACCCACTCGCTCACCATAAACCTCATTGTAAGCCGCGTTTACTTCATCTAACACTCTTACGTACAATTCATAGCTTGTTCCTCTATCAGCCTTGAAAGACACAATGGCCTTACCTGGTTCATCGGATGAGCTAGCACTTCTACCTTTACTATTTACATGACTTCTAAGCGTTGCTGGAAGTTGATTATATAATAACCTACCGTCTGCTGAAGGTTTACCAAAGTTCAAAACAAAATCCTTGATCATTGGTCTTAGCTTAGTTACATCTCTCATTGGTTCGTCTTCAACCAAAAGTTGGTCATTCGAGTTGGCCAATATTTTAAAGATGTTTCTGTCATTAGTTTTTACCTCTGGTGGCGGCTCGTTAGGATCCGGCTTCGGAGGCAAAAGCATTGCTATTCCTTTGTCGTTTGCTATCGTGGTAGTGACCAAGAAGAAAATCAACAAAAGAAAGGCAATATCTGCCATCGAACCCGAGTTAACCTCGGCCGCAGGTCTATTTTTACCTTTCGCCATAATCTTATTTTACTGCTTTTGAAACTTCTGTATAAACTATACCACCTAAGGCTCCAATGATCAAAATATACATCATTGTTAAAAGGCCTCCTACGAATTTCGAAAGGCCTTCGTCCATGCCATTTTCCAAAGCAGACGCCGTAACCTCAGAACCAGAAATTGCCCATGAGAGAATAAAAACCACAACTAAAGCGCCAACACCGGCTCCCGCTTTAGTCAAAGATTTTGGATCACTCACTGAATTTATTATCGGAAAGACAATCGCAGCTAATCCTGCCAGGATCGTCAATGTATATGATACATATAATGCTATATCTATAGAATCCATATCTCTTTCTTTTTAAGTGAAAATCTTATTTAGCAGAATGCTTAACCAAGATATCTACTAAAGAAATAGAAGCATCCTCCATAGAGTTAACTAGTGAATCAATTTTAGAAACAAGGTAGTTGTAGAACAACTGAAGTATTACAGCAACGATCAAACCACCAACAGTAGTCAAAAGTGCCACTTTAATACCACCAGCAACCAAGGCAGGAGATACGTCACCAGCTTCAGCAATTGCATCAAATGCATCAATCATACCAATTACAGTACCCATGAAACCAAGCATTGGAGCCAATGAAATGAATAGTGAAATCCAAACCATTCCTTTTTCCAATTTGCCCATTTCTACAGAACCATAAGCAATGATAGATTTTTCAACCATCTCAACTCCTTCTGACATTCTCATCAAACCTTGAACAAAAATGGAAGCGACTGGTCCTTGCGTGTTTCTGCAAACATCTTTTGCAGCCTCAACACCACCTGAATTCAATGCGCCTTCTACTTGCTCTAACAATTTCTTAGTGTTAGTTGTTGCAAGATTCAAAGTAATGATTCTTTCGATAGCAACAGCCAATCCTAAAATTAGACACAACAAAACGATGCCCATGAACTGCCATCCACCCTGGATGAACTGATCTTTTACGACTTGATGAAAACTCGGCTCGTCTACCGCTACTTCTTCGTAGTCAGCTGCAGCTACTTCTTCTTCTACGTACTCTTCTTCTACGTACTCTTCTTCTGCATACTCCTCTACGGCTGTGCTATCGTCAGCAGCCATTTCGGTAGAATCAGATGCTACTTCTTCAGTAGCCGCTTCATCTTGTGCCATTGTCTGCAGGTGGCTCATAGTAAACACACCAGTCAACATCAATAAAATTACTAATCTTTTCATAGTCTAATTTTTAGTAAATCTTTAATAAAGGTTTAAAAGTTATTCTTTTCAATCTAAATACTAATTCAGTGCAGAGAGGAAGGGATTCGAACCCCCGGTGTCCTTTTGAGACACACTCGCTTTCCAAGCGAGCACCTTAAGCCACTCGGCCACCTCTCTATAACTTTTTTAGTTTTCTCCAAGCGACAAATAAATTATAAAAATACACTATTTGCAAATTGTTCTATATTATTTTGGACATCGTCAATTAAATGGTCATTTCGCCCCTAATTGGAACACTAAGTTTCTTTTTCACTTGATCAATTGACTTTTCACTACCCAATAAATGCATCATTTTGGCAACCGCAGCTTCGGTTGTAATATCAAGTCCGCTAATCACTCCAATTTCAGTCAATTTCTTACTCGTCTCATATCTACCTTGAATCACACTACCACCGATACACTGTGAGACATTTAAAATGACTATTCCTTTATTGACAGCCTCCTCCAAAAGGTTATTGAACCAGTCATAGTTCATTGTGTTGCCAGAGCCATAGGATTCCAAAATCACTCCTTTCAATCCCTCGATATTAAGCATTCCTTTCACCACTGCTGGAGATATGTTTGGAAATATTTTAAGTATGGCAACGTTTGGGTCCAAATCAGAACTGTACTTCAGTTCTTCATCTTTATATTTCTTCAAAAAAGACTCGTTATATACGATTTCGACTCCAGACTCAGCAAGATAGGGATAATTCTCTGACTCGAATGCGGCAAAGTTGCTACTCCTTATTTTTTGCGCCCGATTACCTTTCAAAAGGTAATAATTGAAATACAAACAAACCTCTGTTACCATGGCCTGATCACCATGACGTTCTGAGGCAATTTCTAATGCCGTAATCAAGTTTTCACGTGCATCTGACCGTGTTGCACCAATCGGAATTTGTGCACCAGTGAAGATGATTGGCTTATTTACTCCCTTCAGCATAAAACTAATAGCAGAAGCAGAATATGCCATCGTATCGGTGCCGTGTAGTATCACAAACCCATCATACTGGTGATAGTTGTCCTTTAATATGGAAGCCATGTCCTTCCATTGTTCAACATTGATATTGGATGAATCCACTGGTTCTGGAAAGGATATCACCGTCAGTTTCAAATCTAACTTATGTAATTCAGGTATTTTCTCCAGTACGAGGCTAAAGTTGAAAGGAGCCAATGAACCCTCATCATCATAAACCATTCCGAAGGTACCCCCGGTGTAAATGAGGAGTATAGACGACTTGGATTCTTCAGAAGTCGTGGCAATATTGACTATTTTAAATTTACTAGTTTGGGCCATTCGTGTTGTTTAATTGAAAATGCGCTGTGCGTTTTCACTTGTAGCCTGAGCTACCTCATTTTTGGTTATTTGCTTAACTGAAGCAATTTTTTGGGCTACCAGATCAAGGTAAGCGGGTTCATTTCTTTTGCCTCGATGTGGAACTGGCGCAAGATAAGGACTATCTGTCTCCAATACCAAATGATCCAAGCCTATTGCTTCAAGCACTGGCTCTAGCCCGCCATTTTTAAAAGTGGCTACTCCCCCAATACCTAGCAAAAAACCTAATTCAACGATTTGACTAGCTTGCTCCAAGGTACCTGAAAAACAATGAAAAATACCACGGAAATTCTCTGATTTCAAATCAGAAACAAGTTCAATGGTTTCATCTATTGACTCTCTACAATGAATGACTATTGGCAGATTTTTGTCAATTGCCCATTTGGATTGAATATTAAAAGCCTCCTTTTGCTGTTCAAAAAATGTCTTATCCCAATACAAATCCGTTCCCATCTCGCCAACTGCGACAAAGTCTCTCTTATTGAGCCAATCTTCAACAACATAGAGTTCTTTTTCAAAATTCTTATTGACTGAACAGGGATGCAAACCCATCATTGGGATACAATATCCCGGATAACGGTGTTCGAGTTCGAGCATGGCATCAATGGACTCGCTATCGATATTAGGCATAAAAATTTTTTCTACCCCTAGCTCTTTAGATCTTTCGATTACCTCATCAAGATCTTTTTCGAATTGGTCCAGATATATGTGCGCATGGGTCTCAACTAATTGCATAATAAAATTGTCATCAAAAGGCCGCTAATAATCCCTACCCTTCCAGACTACTTTAACCGGAAGCAGGTAGTGCGCAAATGTGATCAAATAAAAAAAGAAATCATAGATTTCGAATGTGAGAAGATCAGCTATTGAATGATTATTCTTTGTTGTGATAAAGGCCCGTTTAATTATAACCAATTTAGCAATAAGTGTGACACCAATACCCAACAACCAGAGTGGATTGAGTATGCACAAATAAATAATACATGGCCAAAATAAAGCTTTGATAAATGCAGCCATCCAGAAAATCGGATTTATCCCCACCAAGCCTTTCATCCACCTCTTTCGTTGATGCAAAAGATCTCGAATATTATGTATCGGCTGGGTGGTGCCAACTGCTGTAGGGTCTTGATTTACAATTAAACGGCCTTTGTTTTCTTGTACTCGTCGAAGTAGGTCAACATCCTCTACGATAGTCCCATTGAGTCCTTCGTGCCCCCCTACGAGATCATATGTATGTTTAGAAATAAGCATATTGTTTCCCCAAGCGGTTAAAGCAACACCAATGTTTGCAAACCAGGCTATGATCTGCTCATTGAATAACCAATCTACGTTTTGCATGCGATCCAACCACCTTTCTCCAGAAACCCGAGTCAGCCCGACCATCAACCCATTGTCATGACTGCATTGGGCCAACATTCCCTGAATCCAATCGGGTGAAAATTTCATATCCGCGTCAGTGAAAATCAAATATTCTCCCCTGGCCATTTTACTTAAGGAAGACAATACCTTCTGTTTATTCAGGTTGCTTGTTTCGCTTTCTGAGAAGGCATATACCGAGGCATTGCCTGGCTTATATTTTTCCAGCAATTCGAGCGTTTGGTCTGAGGAATCATCATCGCCAAGAATAATTTCAAAGTTAGACTGGGAGTAACTCAGTTGAACGAGGTTTTCATAAAGCAGCCGGACATTGTTTTCCTCATTTCTCAATGAAATAAGAATGGATACAAATGGAAGTTCCTTCGGTAAAGATTTACTCTTTGTTTTAGGTCTAATTAAAACGAGGGCAAGCAGCGATAGAAGCCAGGCCAGAACTATAAAGGTTGCAAAAAAGATCATCATTTGTTCCTGGTTATCAAGTCGAATTGAAACCCTTTGCGAACGCAGTATTCCAAATATCGAGGCAGCACCCATTTCATTTTCTCAAATGAAATCTTATTGTCATGGAAAACTATTATATCTCCTGATCGTGTCATTGAGGTCAGAAGAGACAAGCATTTTTCTTTTGACAAGTTATTGTCAAAATCACCACTCATCAATGACCACATAACCGTACTTTCTCCTTTTCTAAAATGGCCATAGGGAGCTCTGAATAGCCTTTGCTCCCCTTCAATCACCTGACTCAATTCCAAGTCACCTTTGTTCTTATTGTCTAAATATACTTTTTTCGAAACTGTCCATCCATCGAGATGTCTATAGCCATGATTGGCCAAAAGGTGGCCCTGCTCATCGATTTTTTTAACAAGTTCGGGATATTTGCTTACTTGTTCTCCAAGGCAGAAAAAAGTAGCCAGTGCCTTCCTTTCGGTTAGAACATCAAGGATAAAATCAGCACCTTCAGGTGTGGGTCCATCGTCGAAAGTGAGATAAATTTTCTTTTCCGAACAGGGCCTGTCCCAAATATGATTAGAAAATGAGGTCTTGATAAAGGACGGTATTCTATGAAAATAGAAACCCAAGATTTATGATTTATACTTAGCTGAAAGAATGGTGACGTCGTCGCGATACTCCTGTTCTTCCCTGAAACGGTCAACTGAATCCATCATGGCTTCATTCAATTTTTTAGGAGTCGAATCCGCGAATTTATGAACCGTGGCCTGAATCTTCTCCTCACCAAACTCTTCCTCAGCTCTATTAATCGCCTCATTCAATCCATCAGTATAACAAAACAAATCAAACTGATGGATATCGTTTAATATTCCTATATCAATAAAAGGCAGAGGGGCAAACATACCAAGAACGGTAGTTCCCAATCTCAGATCTACAATTTTTCCACCATTGGCCCGAAAAAATGGAGGATTATGGCCGCAGTTGACATATTTGAATCGTTTGGTTTTAGTATTATAAACGGCAGCGAAAAAAGTGATGAAGATCTCTCCGTTTCCACTGAATTTAATTTGATAATTCAACTCCGAAACAATAGTCTCTAAATCAACAGTTTGGCGAACCAAAGTTCTTAATGATGCCTGGAAATTCGACATCATCAAAGCCGCCGGAACACCCTTTCCTGAGACATCTGCTATGCAGAGCAGGAACTTATCATCATCAATTTTTATGTAATCATAGTAGTCCCCACCCACATTGTGATGGGGTTGATAGAAGGCCGACACTTCGAAATTGTCTGAGGCTGGTAAGTTTTTCGGGAACAAATAGTTTTGTACCTGCTTTGCAATTTCCAATTCCTTTTTAAATGCCTCTTGTTCCAATTGCTGACGAGCAAGCTTCTTGTTTTCAATGGCAACCAAAATAATATTGGTCAGTGCCTCCAAAAATGTAGTCGCTGGTTTTCCTGATATACCACCTTCTATCTCAGCGATATCTCCTACAAAGACCAAGGCAAGCAGCTGGCTTTTATGCATAACTGGAATCACATGATCAAACTCCTCACACTCTGTATCACCCAAAGTTTTGGTCTTTTCTTCTCCTTCGAATTGATCAACCGGAATACTCTTAATCACCTCTTCGTCTACACCGAAGAATACTTTACAGTTCCACTCTTCCTCTGTTATCACAAAAAGGGCTAACTTTTTTACCTTAAGATTAGCCAACAAGGTGAAATGATAGATTTTATACAAGGACTCCTCAGGCAAATTGTTATTGATCGCCTCAGTTACTTCCAGAAGAGCGTTCAATTCTAGTTCCTTCAGATTTGATTCTATGGTCTTTGTTTGTCCCATTCAGCTGGTGTGTGCTTTGAGCCCCTCTTTCGATGCGAGGTAGTAATACTTCCTAAAATTAATTTCTATATCAATGCTTTCGGCGTCCAATTCGATGTCCGGTTCAGTATAACACCGCAGCCATTTCTTTCTTACCATTTTTGATAAAATGGGTTTCAAATCATCATCTGATAATCCAAGCGCTTCTCTAAGATCATCGAAGTGAATCAAAAAATACAATTCGTCCAATATGTCAAATTCGAGATCGCTCATGCCAGATAGTTTAAAGGTGAGGTCAGATTTTGTAGGCTCTTTCTCTCCAGCTGTATTTCCCAAAATTAGAAGCTACCCCAAAGAATACAACATAAAAAGGATAAATAATTTGAAGGAGTCCTAAATTCAGCAAGGAAACCTTGCGCATTTGTAATTGACTCGCAATTGATAGGTAACAATAATCAATCAGACACTTGAAACCTAAAATCATAATCCCATAAAATGTCCCATCCACCACGGACTGGATGAAAACCCAACCCCAAAGGGCATAACTTAGAAAGATAAAAAGCGGGATCAGTCGTGAGAACACATCTTTATGAAAGCGCCATTTGGAGGCCCAGCGTCTTCTTTGATTATAGAAGTCCAAAAAATTCTGTGGTGGCCGGCTATTCACCAAAGCCTTTTTGGTTTTTAAGAAGTCTATATTCTTAGGGTATTTCTTAAATATCTTTCTTAACAAAAACTCATCATCGCCCGTAGCTATTTTTTCATTACCTCTAAAACCTTCCACCTCTTCAAATACCTCCTTAGAAAAAGAATAATTACAGCCGTTAATCATTGTAGGCTGACCTGCTGCCAGCGTAGCTCCACCCATTGATACCAATCCAGCCAACTCCAGATTTAGCAGATCAATAAACCTTGATTTACCAAGGTTTATCAACCTTACCGGGCCAAATGAAAGCTTAGCACCTTTCTCAAATGCGTTCCTATGCACATTTAGCCAATCCCGGTGTACCTCGCTGTCACCATCCGTGCACACAATCAGATCACCTTTGGCCATCTGTACACCATGGGTTATTGCAGCTTTTTTTCCTTCTTGTCCATCAGGAAGTATAGTCAACAGGAGATTATCATAATGACTTTGTAAAGATTCGACAACTGCAATCGTACCATCTGTAGAATGATCGTCGATCACAATAAGCTCGAAGTTGTCTGATTTGATATTTCCTCTTTGGATAGAAAGAATTAGGTTTTCAATACTTTCAGATTCATTTCTGACCGGTACAAGCACTGAGGCAAAATCATTTGCTTGTAATTCTTTATTAACAGCTGGAATTTTATACCAATTCCATAGTAGCAGCAATATAAACAGCGCATACAATACTGTAACGATCGCAGCTGACAGGTAGATCAAAACGTTTTTTTCATTTCGGAAACGAAACCTAAGCCGGCTACCGCGGGCATAACAATATTTACTATCCAAACCACGAAACTGGCTAACATAACAGCTCCCAGGTCATCGGTGAAGAAACTAAAGAAAAGCGCCGCAGACAACTCCCTTTTTACCAAATCTCCAAGTACGGACATATTGGGAACTACAGTTTTGATTAAAAAAATCCAGCCAATTCCTAAAATCAACACGGCCATTGGCAACTCACTACCCAACCACCAAAAAACACACAGAAACTGAAGCGTAAAAACGCCGTAGCGTAGAAATGCCGATCCAAAAATATGAAAAAATGAAAGTGGGCTTCCTGAGCCAACCAACAAGACATAACCTTTGATCTTCTCTCTATATATCCAAACTAAAGCGAGAGTTAAGGCGACTAAGGCTCCAGCGATGCCAGCGGCGAGTAAAAGTGGTTCCAGCGGAATAGAGAAGCCTTTATCAATCAAATAAATGACCGAAACGACCCCCATGGTCAGAGTGGGTACCAGTTGTGAAAATCTATCGATTATCACTCCACCTACTGTTTGTTTTCTTTGAGCAGGAGTAGTTCCCATATACTTTGCGAATATATCGCCAATGCCAAACGGGCTAATGACATTAAGACTTCGGCCAGATAGAATGATTTTCGCACTGTTCCAAATAGATTTTGCCTGGATGGGTTTCAGTATAGCTTTCCATTTATAAGCCTCCAGGCCTATATTCATTGGAAGTAGCGCCATGCAGATCAAGAGCCAAATCCAATCTACCCCTTCCACTCCTATGAACAGATGCAGCTTTCCGGGAGTGCTGATCAGCTTGAATAAAACAGCGCTCAAAATGATCACAGGCAAAACCCATGTCCAGGCCAACCAGGCTATTTTTATCCATTTGGTATCAATTCTTTTGGTAAGCGATTTTATCATAGTTAAATAAATAACGAATATTCTTGCCGTTTCTTAAAAGGTAATATTTCTATCTTGCAATGCTATCGAACTCCATGAATAAAACTAAAGAAAAAATCATTTTAGGATTAGACCCCGGTACTACGGTAATGGGTTATGGGGTTATTTTGGTTGAGGGAAGCAAACTATCTGTTTTGCAACTAGGCGTAATCCATCTTAGCAAATACAGCTCGCACGAACTGAAGCTAAAAAAAATCTTTGAAAGGGTTTCACATATCATCGAGGAGTTCGAACCGGATGAAGTAGCCTTAGAAGCTCCTTTTTATGGAAAAAATGTACAATCCATGCTTAAGCTGGGTCGGGCACAGGGTGTGGCCATGGCCGCCGCCTTGACCAGGGAGATTCCGATTACTGAATACGCACCAAAAAAAGTTAAGCAATCAGTCACGGGAAATGGCAACGCTTCAAAAGAGCAGGTAGCGGCCATGCTGCAATCAATCTTGAAGTTAAAAGAAATACCTAAACTGTTGGACGCATCTGATGCTTTGGCCGTAGCCTTGTGCCACCACTATCAGGGTGGCAAGCCACAGACATCTGCAAAGAGTTGGAAAGCCTTCCTATCTGATAATCCAGGAAGGTTAAAATAATTACCAGGTAGTAGCTTTGATTTTTTGTGCAGCGCGCATGATATCTCTTCTACTAATTTGTCCTTTAAGAATACCGTTCTCCGTCACTGGGAATCTTCTAAAGTAAGTAGTTAAAAACTCGTTGGCGCAGGCCACCACATCCATGTCCATTTCCAATGTCTTTACATTACTCGACATGTAGTCCTCGACTTTACCTTTTCCGCTTGGAATATTATGATAAGAAGACTGGACTAACACTTTCAAACAATCCTTTTCAGACAGCATACCTACTAGTTCGCGCTTTTCATTAAGTACGGGACCACCTGATATTTTTTTCTTTAGCATGATATCAATGGCTTCTGCAATTTCCTGATCGGGGCTAAAAGTGATCAAATCCTTCGCCATGTAGTCTGCAATGGTCTCATATTTGACTCCTTGATCTTGCTCTACACGGGCTCCCTTAAAGTTCATTACCATAGTTGATTTGGTTTATTGGTTGAAAAAAGACGAATTCTTATATTACCATTTTTTTAGGCTAATAGCAAGTATAATCCTTATAAAATCCAATTTCTGTAGGATATTTCATCAATGTTTTGTACTTTGAGAACCAACCACTCCAATCAGCGCCCATAGGTAGGTATTAAAGTTTATGCATAAGGAATGATTTTTATATGAGAATTGTTAATCTCTTATTAGAATAAAACCGTATAAAATATTAAATTTGCGGGTTCGTTACATCCAGTAGGTAATGAACCCTAATAAAAAGGAAAAATATATCATATGAGACAGCTTAAGATCACACAATCAATTACTAACAGACGTGAAAGTCATACCCTTGAAAAGTATTTTACCGAAGTTAGTAGTGTGCCGATGATTACTCCCGACGAGGAGGTTGAGTTAGCACAAAGAATCAAACAGGGAGATGATCTAGCACTTGAAAAATTAGTAAAAGCGAATTTGAGATTCGTGGTATCTGTAGCTAAGCAGTATCAAAACAGAAGTTTGCCTTTGAATGATTTGATCAATGAAGGTAACCTCGGTCTGATCAAGGCTGCAAAGAAATTTGATGAAACCAAAGGATTTAAGTTTATCTCTTATGCCGTTTGGTGGATTCGTCAGTCGATTATGCAGGCATTGGCCGAGCAGTCTCGTATTGTAAGATTGCCGATGAACAAGTCTGGTGCGATTAACCAAATCAGAAGAGCTTACGCTGAACTGGAGCAAAAGTACGAGAGAGAGCCGACCGAAGAGGAATTGGCTGAAATCCTGGACATGAAACCTAGTGAAGTAAGAAACACTCTGGGTGCTGAAGTGAAGCAAATGTCTATGGACGCTCCTTTTGGTGAGGATGAGTCAGGTTCGCTTTTGGATGTACTGGAAAACAAAACAACAGTTCCTACAGATGGTCAGATGGTTTTCAATGATTCATTGAAAGTAGAAACCATTAGAGCGCTATCTACTTTGACTGCTAGAGAAAGAGAAGTAGTAAGAATGAGCTTCGGTATCGGATCTGATAACCCATTCACCCTTGAAGAAATCGGTGATATCATGGGGTTGACCAGAGAGCGTGTAAGACAGATCAGAGAGAAGGCACTTCAGAAATTGAGAGAGCCATCTAAGAACCAAAGATTGAAAGAGTTCTGTGCAACTTGATAAAAGTTGAACAGCAATTAAAATAATTTGAAAGCCTCAGCGAAAGTTGAGGCTTTTTTTTGCTCATAAGCCGAAGGTGCAGGCGCTCCTCTGTTCCTACTAAAGACTCATCAATTATTGTGAATTTCGCATTGCTACCTATTGATTAATTACCTTTGGTTAATTTTCAAACAATAAAATAATGGCAAACTTATGAAGTCCTTTCTAGACCAATCAGCAGGATATCTAAACCATATCGTAGGCCTTTTATTGAAAAGAGAAATACTAGAGGCCATAAAAAAGAATAAAATCAATATAACCCCAGAACAGTGGGCTATCTTAAATAGATTAAATGAGCATCAAGGACTTACACAAAATGAATTAGCCAAAATTTCATTTAAGGACACTGCTAATATTACCCGCATGATTGATAAGCTTGAAGATAAGGGCTTCGTAGAAAGAAGAGCAAATCCAAGCGATCGCAGAATCTGGAAAATCTATATCACAGATCAAGGTCGAAAAGGTCGAGATCTAATTGAGCCATTGGCAAAAGAAGTACTTCGTAAGGCTACCAAAAATATTGATTCAAAAGAAGTGGAATTATATAATGATATAGCAAAAAGAATTATAGCCAATTTGGAGAGATAGTTTTTTTATTCATATATTTGTCATGACAATTATTGTTATAATCAATATATGTTATAACAAATACAGCATATAGATAATCCATAACGCGATGAGAAAAAATGATTTATCACAAAAGTATAGCCAAGCCGTAATAGCTATTCATTGGATTTCAGTTATCTTAATTTTAGTCTTATTCCCACTCGGTAAATACATGTCTGGATTGGACCCGGAAGAGAAGCTGTGGCTAATCATAATACATGGGATTTTAGGGGTATTGATCTTTATTCTAACCATTATCAGGAGTGTTTTGTTTTTTACTACTAAGCGTCCGGAACATTTAAGTACCGGGTCAAAATTTAACGACCTTATTGCCATAACGGTACAGCGCTCTTTTTATGTTTTACTGTTGATTATTGGGGTCTCAGGTTTAGCTAGTCTGCTTTCCGGGGGATATATCAAAGCGACAACAGCTACTCCCATGCTACCTGAACTCATTCGACCAAGAAGTGAAATAGTACCTTTAAAAATTCATAATACTTTATCGGTCCTTATGATGTTCCTTGCTGCCATGCACATTGCAGGAGTAGTCAGGTTTAATATTAAACACAAAACGAACGTCATTAAGCGAATTACTTAAAATGAAATGCAAGTCCTCTAAAAGGGGGTATCGATAGTCTAAAATGTAATACTGAGAAAATCTTATCAAACTCTAAATATTTTTTCATATGAAAAACATCTCAATGATTTCAAGAAATAACCTTATGGTCTTTTCTTTCATATTAGCAACAGCTTGTAATAATAAAAACAGTACTGACTTGAAAACCGAAAATAAATCAACCATGGAAGCGATAAAACTAGAGCATACTACACTCATAAATTCTTTTGAAGTACCAGCTGGGAAGCTAGAAGAATCAATAAAATATTGGGAAGCTTGTCGTGATTTTCTAAAAGTTCAACAAGGATATGTTTCTACAAAACTACATCAGTCCTTAAAAGATGACGCTAGATTCCAGTTGGTAAACGTGGCTATATGGGAGACTCCTCAAGCCTTTCTAGATGCCTCTGAGAAAATGAGTAAGGAACTCGGGGTTCCGCCTGTGGAGGGTCTAAAACCCAACCCATCTCTTTACACCATGATCAGAGAATAATAGATAATTACTAGCACGTACATAGTGCATATCATTTAGAACACATCAATGACCTAATTGCAAGAGAGCACTCATACGAAAAACTTTCAGATTGACTTTCAATTCCATAACTGCTACAGACACAGGACTACTTCAAGTATTCAATTCTCTCTAATCTATTCGACAAGTGTACTTCTTCTTGCCCTTAGATTAAACTCTCGCCCGACACAGCAACAAACAAAAGTCACCAGTTCATAAAATTGGCTATCTTAGGAAACTATTCACCCTGAGACTGCCCATGAAATTACATTACAACATCATACTGGCGCTGTTCGCAATGTCTTGCACCTCCGAACCAGAAAACACCAAACCCGAAAAATATAAGTTTGCCAGCCCCGCAGAAGTGGGCATGTATGCAGATAGCCTGGCCAATATCGAAAGTATGGTATTGGAGTTCGTGGATGGTAAAAAGTATCCGGGAGCGGTAACCTTGGTTGCTAAGGATGGTAAAATCATCTACGAATCTGAAGTAGGATGGTCCGACTCTTCCAGAACCGAAGCTTACCGCAAAGAGCACTTGTTTCGGATGGCATCCATGACCAAACCATTGGTCTCCGTAGCGGCCATGCAGTTGATAGAAAATGAAAAAATGAGCTTGGATGATCCCGTTGGAAAGTACATCCCCTCCTTCAATGAAACTAGTATTCTCACCGAGTTTAATCCAGCAGATACCACATGGACGAGCGCACCATCCCATACAGTACCAACCGTAAGGCAATTACTTACTCATACTGCCGGTGTTCCTTATGGGTTTATGGACCCCAAAATCAATGGTGCAATCCTGGCTAAAAACGACATTCCGGACCTGAGCACGCATCAACCCTGGACCACCGAACAAACCATGGGGAAAATAGGCAATCTTCCACTTATACATGAGCCAGGTGCGAAATGGATGTACGGCTTAAATACTGATGTATTGGGAAGAGTTGTCGAGGTGGCCTCTGGTATGGAACTCGACGATTATATCCGCGAAAATATTACCCGGCCACTCGGGATGGAAACCTTTGATTTTTATTTCCATGATTCACTGTCGAGTAATTTAACTCAGGCATTTGTCGCAAACGCAGACGGTGAGTTCATGAATATGCCTGATTACAAGCCCTTTTACATCCCAAATTATCCAACTGAAGGAGCTAAAACTTATCATTCTGGAGGCAGTGGAATGACCGGCACCGCCCGTGACTATTTTCTATTTTGTCAAGCCATGCTAAATGACGGGAGGCTTGGAGAAGCGCAAATTTTAAAGCCAGCCACCGCCCAGTCCATGCATCAGGATCAAATCGACACCATCTCTTACCCTTGGGGTCCTGCCAGATTTGGATTTGGCTTTGATGTGGCCGAAGGACATCCCAATAGACCGGACGGAACTTACAGTTGGGGAGGCGCATTTAGCACAGTGTTTTGGATTGATCCGGTCAATGACCTCATTGTTATTCAATTGCGACAAATACTGCTTTCACCACACAATCAAGACATCAATTCCCAATTGGAAGAGATCGTTTACAATGCATTCGTCAGGGAACCATCTTCCTGAATCACCTGATATCTAGGAATCGCAATCTTATTCTCGGAACAGTTCATCGGTGTAGTAAGGAAAACATAAGGAGTGCTCAAAAAACATCAAAGGGCCATCAATAAATGCTAAGGAGTCGACAAAAAATCCACCATGAATGAAATTGATTAGCCTGCTGAGCCCTCACATGCAGCAAAGTTAAAAGCATTAAAATGACTATTGCATTTGCTTTCATTGTACAAGAGATTGAAAGTTTAAACCAGAATCCAGCTCTCTGGTTCGAGATTATAATGCTGGATTCTGGTTTGACTATCCAAAGGGAATTACCCCTTTCAATTACTTGTTTTAATAATTTAGAAGCTTGATTACAGCTTTTCCAACCCCAGCAGACGATTTATTATTCTGACCGGTCACTAGTTCTCGATCTACAACTATATGTGGAGCCCAATCTGTTCCATCCTTCGAATAATCACCTCCTGCATAAGTAATTGCATTTTCTGGCCAGTAGAACAACTCGTCACCACCCAGATAATACTTAGTAGCAATAGTTTCTTCAGAATTACTGAATACAGTCATCTTATAACCTTCATAAATCCAACCTTTGGTTGGCTTAGCTTTTTTCCCTGCTTTCATCTCAGCCTCAAACTCCTTGCTATTTGGTAAAGAAGATAGCAACGCGACCGGACCATGACATACTAAGCCAGTTGGCTTAGATTCGGAATGAAAATGATTCAAGAACTTGCTTAATAACTCATTTGACACTAAGTCGCCTAAAGGAGCGTGACCACCAGGCACAAATACAGCATCAAAATTTTCAATACCCATTTGATCAACACGAGCAAAACTTATTACCGGGCTATGCTCTCTATCGGTTAGCATCAACCGATTAAACAAAGCCTTGTGTACGTTATATGTTTCTTGGCTCGTATCCAGAAAATGATCCGGGGTATCTGATACAGGATCCAATGTTGGTGCCAAACCAGTAGGTGTAGCAAAAGTCAGTGTATGGCCAGCGTCCATAAAAATCTTGATTGGTTCCATCAGTTCGTTCAAATAAAAACCCGTCTTGTAGTCGTATCCATTTTTCAATTTCATTTCTGAAACATCAGACATGACCACTAAGATATTTTCTGCAAACGCCACTTGAAAATTAATAAGTGTCGTTACTGCGAATAGAAATATTACTTTTTTCATAACTATAAATTTTGTACTACTAATTAGTTTATTTTAAATAAGGCCATAAGCTGGTTAGCTAAAGGCGTTGAAAATTCTACCAGGCTATTTCTTCTCCATTGTGGACAAATTTTCCTGTGAAGTCGGCGTACGATAAATTCACCGAAGTCTTTGCACCTTCCGGTGCTTCTAATGGAGCATTCTTTCCTCCTAATTCTGTCTTCACCCACCCTGGATGTGCCGAATTCACTTTGATGTTTGTATCCTTCAAAGCTGCCGCCAGATGTACGGTAAATGAATTTAGTGCAGTCTTGGAGGCGTTGTAAGCGAAAGGTTTAATACCACTCCAAGGCGAGGTTTCATCACTTTGTACTGTGTTCGATCCTAAAATGCTAGAAACATTGATAATCCTTCCTGAGTCGCTTTTCTTGAGTAGAGGCAACATTTTTTGTGTAAGACTGACCAAACTAAAGAAGTTCACATCAAACGTTTCTTTAAGTACTTCGGCTTTCACAATTTCCGCGGTGTTTACTCCTGTAGGTTCTCCTCCATGCATAATACCCGCGTTGTTGACCAATACATCCAGTTTACCATAGGTGCTATCAATATGCTTAACCAGGGCGTCTACTTCAGCTTCATTGGTTACCTCAAGTTGGACAATTTCAACATCCAGTCCTTCCTCTTTTAATTTTTGAAAAGCCTCGGTGCCTCTTTCCTTGTTTCTGGAAGACATCAATACGGTTGTACCTTCTTTTGCGAGTTGTCGAGCAGTTTCGAGGCCTAGCCCCTTATTAGCTCCTGTTACTAATGCTATTCTTTTCATTTGACTATATTTTAAAATTCACAACACAACATTAGGGAATTGGTGATATCAAATGAAATAGCTTATTTTACCTCATGATATAAATAAATTGATATCTATGGTCAGTCTCGAATGGTATCGAACCTTTAAAGCCGTCTATAAGCATGGCAATTACTCTAAAGCAGCAGAAGAGTTGTTTATGAGTCAACCAGCCGTAAGTAATCAAATGAGTATGCTTGAGGCCTATGTTGGTCATAAACTGTTCTTAAGAAAGTCCAAGGGGGTAGAAGCTACAGAGAACGCCAAATTCCTAAACAACCTTATCATTGAATCCCTGGACACCTTGGAAGAAGTGGAATCAATGTACAGTCAGAGGGTCAAAAAAGAAGAGAAACTATATGTCCTGGGAATTAGTGAACATTTGTATAACAGTTTCCTTACCAACAAACTTACCAGCTTCAAACACTTAAGTATTCGATTTGAAGAAAGAAATGAGGAACTATTTGATCTTGTGAATCAACAAGAAATTGACGCTGCAATCATTCATCAAGAAGTAGAGACCTTTGATACACTTTCGCACAAGATGTTAAGTTCTCCGTTGGTAATTGTTGGACATCCCGATGTCGATACAACTGAACTCGATCAACACATAAAGAATGAAGATTTACGCAAAACTCAGCATTGGTTAGAGCAACAAATCTGGTTCTCGCATATGTCTACAAACCCATTCATAAAATTATTCTGGCTGCACTGCTTCAATAAAAGAAGGCCTAAAGTGTTTACTAACTATACCATTCCTAATGAATACTTCATGCTTCAAGAACTGACCAAAACAGAAGGGATTTGTGTCACCTTACTGGAAAATGCCAAAGAATTTCTTAAGAATGGAACACTGAAACTCATATGGCAATCCGTGTTATATCCGGAAAGGAATTATTTCTTGATTGCACATAAAAAACAAAAGAGCTTTTTTGAGTTACTAAAAAATACATTTCAGAATAACGAAGCAAATCAAGAGATATAGTACATGCCTTATCAGAGTCACTTGAATCTGAAATGTAAAACCGATACTTTAATAGATATTAAGTAAGTTCAGAGGTACGTACCATATCTGGACGTTGACACAATAAAAGGCAAAAGATGAACTACTGATTATAATGCTTCTGCAACCCATTGATGATATTCCACTGGGCAAGGATATAGGTGCCCATGATCCAGATGGAAGCATTTTCCATAGGTGCATAAAACTTATTGATAGCAATCAGTGAATCGGAAAGGATAAAAAGAATGGCTCCGAAAACGACCTGATTGAAGCTTTCTGTGTTGGTTCTTCCATTTCTATAAACGGCACCTAGCGCCATCATTGAGATCAAAGAAGCATACACAGTGACTGGCAACTTCAGATCTCCTAGAGTTGGCCAAAGGGTCCATAGCAGGCCAATGGCAAATACTGCAAACGGAAGCACGTTCAGCACATGCTGGAATGGAGAGAAATTATCGTCACCTTCCTGGTCTTTCGCATGCTTAAAAGAAAAGAAATAGAGGGCCTGTGCTACCGCAAAGCCACCTAAGCCGATGAGAAAATAAATATCGCTTTTGTAGACATACATCAGTGCTACATCTCCAAACCAGGAAAACACCAACGCAAAAACCGCTAAAATAAATGATAGGTTGACCGGCACTTTCATGCCCTTGCGCAGGTAAACCAATAACACCGGCATAAGCAAAGGCTTGGTGAACTCGTTTAAAAACGTCCAGCCAAATGCATGGCTAATCAGTTCCGCTATAGCGATCCCTACAAATACAAATTTCAAAATCTTAGCTGTTTTCTCGTCTTGCATAGTATTATTCTACTTTGCTGGCCAAGGCCAGTTTTTTCACTGGTTTCGAATATAAATAGACCAAACCAAACAAAACTGTAGCAGCAGAAATATAATAAACCAAAGAGATGTTGTTCAGATCATTATTGTAAATCCAACCGGCTAAAAAGGCTCCCATGCCTATTCCAATTTCCAAAGCAATGTACATAGTAGCAATTCCTCTGCCACGATGAGCTTCGTTGCTCAAATCAATGGTCCATGCAAAAATCGTTGGAGAACAAATACCGACCCCAAACCCGAAAGCTGCTCCACTGATGATGAACATGGTCTGATTATCTGTATTTGCTAGAAGCAGCATGGCTGCGAATAATATCATACTTCCTATTTTCAATACCGGTATTCTCCCATACTTATCTGAAGCCTTGCCTGCTACAATTCTCACCAAAAGAGAAGCAATAGTGAAAACGGTAAAAAATATACCACGATTACTAAACTCCAGTTGATCGCTCAAATCAGGAATGGTGGTAAGAATAGCACCAAATGAAAAGACAGACAACATCATCATCAGTGAAGGTGAGATCACATTAGGTTCGAAAACTTCATTTGGCTTTACATAAAAATGACTGGCCGATAGTTTTTCTCGATTCTTCAAAGATTCTTTCATTCCCAGGAGTATCATTACAGACATTATGGCAAATCCGGAAGAACTATAAAACATCACCTGCAGCGACATATTAGCTGCGATAAATGATCCGATGGCCGGACCCGCCGCCATACCCAGACTGCTAAAAAATCCCAGGATACCCATGGCCTCTCCCCTACGCGCAGCGGGAACGATATCTGCTACATAAGCTGATGTACCGGTGGGCTTGAAACCCGTAGAAAAGCCATGAAAAAAGCGAAGTGCAAAAAAACCGATAATACCAGTCACAAAAGGATAAATCAATGCGGCTATACCACTTACTAAGGCACCTACGACCATTACCGGGATTCGACCGACTTTATCTGCTAGTTTTCCGCTAAACGGGCGTGACAAGCCTGCAGTAACGGTAAATAAAGCAATAATTAATCCTTTGTACTCTCCTCCTCCGAGGCTATCCAGGTAAGATGGCAACTCCGGTACTATCATGTTGAAACTACCAAAGAAAAGAAATCCACTAAGGCACAGTAAACCGAACTGGAGCGTAAAAATTGAGTGTTTGTTGTTCATAGTAGGCACGCAAAACTAACCCGAATAGTATACAAACTACGACAAGTTCATATCTGTTCTCTATAACGGAATTGTAAAAAGTGATAAGGTTAAAAACTGGTGTAAGTAGAACGGCTCTTTTTGTCCAGTTTCAAATCTTTAAGTAACTGAGAGTTTACACGTATTTCAACAAAATAAGATTGGCGTGGGCCGAAAGGAACCCAATTAAAATTCAATGTCCAACAGTGCAAATCTCGGCCTACATTTAGTCGGGTAACTGTAAATTCCTTATTTTCAAGATCATACCCGGAATTAAATCCAATTCGGGTCTTGTCGGTAATACTCAAATTTCCATTAAAATTTAGCGTCTGCGTGATAACAGCATCGTTGAACCCGTTCTTGCTGTAATTGAAGGAGTAATTCACATTCAACGCCCATGGCACATCAAACGGTACATATTGATTGGGATCTCTGGAGATAAACTGATTGACATTGCCAGCCAATTGGTTCTCTTCCAATCCCGGAAGGAACGGATTATCAGGATCGGAGTTATTGACATGATTGGGGTTCATACCCGTACCCCCGCTCTGACCACCGTCTTTCGACTGACTTCCTTTGGGCTTAAGGTTTAGGCCTACGGCTATATTACCACGAGTCAACCTACCCAAACCCTCTCCATTGTTCCAGGCTAGTCGATTGATTCTTCGCTGATACACTTGATCATTTGACCCAATACTGTCGAGTACGTACACGTAAGGATCTATGGTCCCACTCATATTCAGACTCACCATACGATTGAACAAACTGGTTCGGGCATTCACGTTGATATTACTCAAATTGAATGAATCAGCTAAGAAATTGTAACCGGAAGACATGGATAAGTTGTCAAATATTTTCACCTTCTTGTACTCTTCAATTGAGTCATTTTTTGCCTTGACTTTCATTTCTATGTTGTGATTCATGGAAAATGAAAGACTTGCACTTTCGCCCAGTGTTGGCCCTCCATAAGCAAAGCCTTGATATTTGGAGAGCAACTGCGTATTTCCAGCCTCGTCAACAACTACCTCACTATAGGTACCTTTAGAAGGGTCTCCGAAGTCTGGGCTGTAACTAAAGCCAATGCTAGGTGTAATCACATGTCGTATCGCCTTGACCTTACCTCCGCCAAAATTGTACATGCCGTAAAAGCGAGTGGACATCGAAGCCCCTGAGCTGTACCATCCTGCTCTAGAAAATTGCCTCAGCGTATCAACTCTTACACCATTGAGTTGATCATCGTAGGTGTATTCCAGTTCCTTAGGGTACCACACTTCCGTGTAATTAAAACTAGGACTTACCGTAAGATACTTAAGCACATTGAATGATGTGGCAATAGGTATCGTATGTCGGGCACCTAATTTGGCTCGATCAAAGAGCGTAGACAAATTGTCTGTACTAAAACCGATCAGGCTATCGTCCAATGCGCTTCTATTGACCACTGTAAAGCTAGGATTGGTAACGGCAGCATTAGACAATTCATTTTTAGCAACCAAATTATATGAGAACCCAAGTTTACCTAAAACTCCATTTTTGAGATTGCCAATATTCTTGAAAGGATAAATACGATTCATGTTGAAACTCAACTCGGGCAGCGTAACATTCACGGTTTCCGTACTGATATTCTGGCTATGTCTGGCATTCAGGCTCAGGTTGAACGGTGTACCCTGAAAGGTTTTCGAATAAGAGATATTTGAGTTGAATTGAGCATTCACACTTTGCTGAAAGTCTTGTCCTACATTGTTAGCATTTGCTGTATAGGTGGAAGTACCCGCCGACACCGACGCAGAAAACCTTGATGTACCTACAGACTGAGGGCTGTGTGACCAGTTGAGCCAAAAGTCTTTCGAAAAGGAATCATCCTCGAATTGCGTGCTGTTAGTTTTGTTATATCTCAGGTTGAAATTGCCTGAAAAAGCATACCGTTTTCGATAAGTAGATACACTTTGCAACCCATAACTTCCGTTGGTAAAAATGTCTCCTGTCAGTTTTAGATCTACATAGTCATTGATATCAAAATAGTACCCTCCGTTTCGTAGGAAAAAACCCCTGGCCTGATCTTCTCCATAGGATGGGAATATAATACCAGATGCCTTTTCTTTTGGTTGAGGAAACATGCCAAACGGAAACCCTATTGGCGTTGGTATCTCCCCAAAGTAGAGGTTGAAAGGTCCAGACACCACCTTATTGTTGGGAATTACTTTGAGTTTGGAGGATTTGATATAGAAATGGGGATAAGCATGGTCACAGGTAGTATACTTAGCTCCACGTATGAACATTTCGTTTTTTTCGTTCTTTTTTACCTTTTCTCCATGCATAAATGCACCATCCTGTTCGGTAATTACTCCCTTGATCAAAGCTCTTTTCGACTTGAAGTTATATTTTATGTCGTCAGTCTCGTATACATCTCTTTTTTCAGTAAATACTGGCTTACCTATCTTCTTCCCAGCAGAATCAAGTACATAATTGGCTTGAATCGAGTTTTCAATCCAGTCTAAGGAAATTCGCTCAGCCGAAAGGCTGATATCCCCATAATCAATTGTTGATTCGCCATACAAATACATCATCTGATTATTGAGATCAAAAAAGATGGAATCTCTTGCCTTGTAATCAATGGTAGTTTCTATATCACCCTTTGGTCTGCGAGGTTTAGTCGCTGGCATGGTTTCTGTAAGACTATCCAGCAAATCAGGGTTTTTACCCAGAATCTGTTGAGCTGAGTCCACAATAATTGGCACATACTCCGGATGGTTCACCAGGGAGTCTCGAATACCAAGAGAATCGATCAATTGTGGTAGCTGCTGAAGTATTTGAGCAGTATCTAGTGGTAAAACTTGACTAAAAGCTGAAAACCTTGCAGAAAAGAGAAAAATTAAAATGACTACGTACTTGATTATGCGCACCAGGGGTTTTCAGTTACGAGTAAAAATTTACATTTTTGTACAAAAATATTGCCATTATAATTTAAACTAGCGTATCTGGATGAAAAATATTTTTGCGACATCATTTTTTTCAATTTTATTGATTCTGAGCTCCTTTAACAACACTGGAGTAAAGGATGTTGCAGTAAAAAAAATCGTAATTGACGCCGGTCATGGAGGTAAAGATCCAGGCACTTCTGGATCATTTTCTAGAGAAAAGGACGTTGCTTTGAATATAGCGCTGGAGACCGGTAAAATAATTAATAAGTATATGCCAGATGTAGAAGTCTTATATACTCGGACAAATGACAGTTACCCTCAGTTATTTGAACGATCCGATTTGGCAAACAAAAATGATGCTGATCTCTTTATTTCCATTCACTGCAACAATGCACCCTGGAGTACTTCAGTACATGGTACGGAGACCTATGTTATGGGTTTGCATGTTGCTGAAAAGAACTTCGAGGTTGCGAAAAGAGAAAATTCCGTCATTCTACTAGAGGAAAATTACGAAGAAATCTATGAAGGATTTGACCCTCAGTCTCCGGAGTCCTACATACTTTTTTCTCTTACTCAAACAGCTTTCCAAGAACGTAGTATACAACTAGCAAGCAAAGTGGAAGAACAATTTCAAAATAGAGTGGGAAGAAAAAGTCGGGGAGTCAAGCAAGCAGGTTTCTATGTTTTATGGAGTTGCTCAATGCCAAGTATATTAATAGAAACGGGATACTTGAGTAATTTAAAGGAAGAAAAAGAATTAAATGATAAATTACAACAAACTTACATTGCCTCCGGAATATATCGAGCCGTTAGAGATTATAAAACCGAAATAGAATCTAAAAATTAATACCTAAACGTGAGTAAAGAAGTAAAAGTAGGCTTATTCGCCATCATTTCAGGAGCCATTCTCTATCTCGGATTTAACTACTTAAAGGGAAAAGTTTTTTTCTCCCCCACCAATAAGTACTATGTCCTCTATCAAAATATTGATGGATTGAATGTGTCAAATCCTGTGATAGTGAATGGTTATGCCGTTGGGCGTGTGAGCACCATCGGTATACTTCAGGAAAGAGATAATCAAATCATTGTTGAACTGGACGTAGATGAAAATGTAGTTCTAGGTGATTCGACAGTGGCAGAATTGGTGAATAGCGATTTCCTTGGAAGCAAAGCTATTCTTCTCAACATTGGAGATTTATCAAGACCTATTGAGTCCGGAGACACCTTAATTTCGAAAATCGATAAAGGCTTGCAGGCCCTATTCGAAAGTGCACAGCCTATAACAGCTAACCTGACCGTGACGATCAGAAGGATCAATGAAATTCTACTTGGGATGGAAGGCGCAGGCGAAAGGCTACTTACAACACTTGACAACGCCAATATTACGATGAAAAGTGTTAACATCTTGGTGCGACAAAACAACCCGAAGATCAAGCAAACCTTTGATAATTTGAATACACTCTTGCCAACCATCACGGAAAGAGTCAATCAACTAAACCCAATTCTGGCAAATGCGGACTCAACGATGAATATGATCAAAGGACTCCCTTTGGACAGTGCTGTTGTTTCGTTGGATGAAACGCTTAGTGAACTGACCGTACTTCTTAAGAGCATCAATGAGGGCAATGGTACCTTGAGCAAGGTGATAAAAGAGGATTCGCTTTACAACAATCTCTACAAGACCATTGAGGATCTGGATCGTCTATTGCTCCATCTCGATGAAAACCCCAAGCATTTCCTTGGGCCTCTCGGTAAGTCTAAAAAGAAGATAGCAAAGGAAAGACTCAAGGCCTCCTCCGAAGAGTAAACTTTGAATAATATCTTATTAGATGCCAGTAGCTTTTAAGTTACAGGCTTTTTCGTTTCCTGAAGTTGAAAAATTTAAGCGTCGAAAGCACCACAAAAAACCCGAATACTCCAGTTAAAATTGACAGTAAAACGGCGCCTACAAGATATTGACTCAGATGAATATGAATGGTGGATAAATCAATGCTGTCAAGATTTAAAAATTCAACTGGTTTTGTAAAAAATACACTACCCAATTGAAAACTGAAGTAAATAACAAATGGAAGAAATGGTGGAATGCTGATGTTTGAGCTCAATAGCACCACAACGCGGTTGAGCCTCATTATACTCGCCAATGCAAAAGCTGCTGCCATTTGAAATCCCCAAATGGGGAAAATACCGAAGAACAATCCGAGGCCAACCGAAGCGGCTAACTTAATTGGGCTGTGACTTCCTGAGGTAAATTCATTTTTGATTTGATGCCAAAAACCGGAAAAAGAAAAATTCCATATCCAAAGTCTGGGTAAGAAAAACAGCAATGCCGAGGTGAACAAAACAGTATTTAAAACACTGATGCGGGCAAAATCCTGAAATGGCCTAAAATGACTCACCCGATCTTCTTCATAGGCAACTGAGATCGGCTGCTCCACAAACTTCACATTGCGCCAGGCCAACCTCACGATGGCTTCTATTTCGAACTCGAATCGCTTGGTAAACCATTTCATTCCTTTGATTGAATTCAATGGATAGGCCCTGAAACCTGTCTGTGTATCAGAAAGTCGAAGGCCCGTTTCTGCCCAAAACCAAAAGTTCGAAAACTGATTACCGAAGCTGCTCTTTTTTGGAATGCCCTCCGCTTTCATGGTTCTGGAACCCATGATCAACTTCCCAGGGTTTGACCTGATGGCTTCGAACATTAAAGGAAGATCATCTGTGCTGTGCTGACCGTCAGAGTCAATGGTGATCGCATAATTATATCCCAATTCGATGGCTCTGGTAAAGGCACTTCGGAGCGCTTGTCCCTTGCCTTGATTTTCTGAAAAGCCAATTTGGTCAAGATGACCAAACTCGTTCAGCACCTCATTGGTCTGGTCTGTTGAACCATCATTGACAACAATGATGTCTTTCGTATGAGCCTCAACACCTCTTAAAACCATTGTCAGTGTTGCCGCATTATTGTAGGTAGGAACTACAACACAGCAGCTCATATCATTAGATGTTTTTGATTCAGTCTTCAACGAAAGAGGCCATTTCTTTAAAATAAACACCTGCTTCATTGTGCAGTTCGCCTCGTGCACTGAAACCATTGCCATCTGTGACAACCTTCAACGACAATTGCAACTTGGTTGTTTCTGCGGGCTCAACCATCTTCAAAAATTTAAGACTTTTGGATTCTTGCATGCGTACAGGCTTCCCTACAACACTTTCAACCGCACGTTTGAAAATCTCTACCATCACCACACCGGGAAGAATCGCGCGCTCGGGAAAGTGCCCCTCAAATATCGAGTGCTCCGGATTGATTTTAATATTAAAAGTATGTTGCTCCTCGTTTGATTCCGCCTTATTTAATGCTATCAAACGACTAAAATTTGCCTTGTCCATAACTTACTGAAAATTTGTATCGTCAGTCAAAGTATTGATTTTGTGATTTTCAAATCGGATGATTCTTTGGTCACCACCCGGCTCAAAAAAGGTCATTTGCTGTAACAGCATTTCCTTTTGATCAAAGGTAAGCTGAATTTTATCGAATCTTTTGGATAGCACTTTTTTCACTGGCAGCATACTGATCTCCCAATTCAACTCGGCCTTTGCAATGTCTGTATCAAAATGATTGGAATCAAATATTGAACCGTCTAAGGTCCCAATGATAAATCTCCTGAAACCAACGAGCTGCGCGGCCCCTGCAGGTAAGTTTTTCTTCTCTACACCATCCATCTTGTAGGATTGATCACCATTAATGACCAGGGTATAATTATCAGGGATTAACTGTTCCCACTTTAATTGCGCCGGACTTCTGAAGTAAAAATTTCCTGAAGACTTCTGCTTATCTGACAAGACGCTCATTACCACCGTTTGCTCAAATTGACAAGAGATGGATTGAATTCTGGTCTTCGCTTCTTTGATCGCCGAAATAAATTCCCGGTCAATAGTGTTCTGTGCAAGACCTTTATTCGTACTCATGCTTACGATCAGAAGAGTTAAAATGAAACTGCTGTTTCTCATATTTGTTTTGTTAAATCTTCTAAGTACTGCACATCGAGTGCCAATTTTTTTCTCGTTACAGCTTTCAATATTCCGGGTAAGGCCTTTACTGTTTGAGAAAGCCTGTCGTGCAGCAAAACAATGCTACCGGCTTCGACTCTTTCACCTACCCTTTTTATTATCCGAGCGGCTTCGACTGTGGCGGTATCAAAGGATCTCACACTCCAGCCGATCGTGTGCAATTCTTCATTTTTCACACAATTTGCCACCTGCGGATTGGTAACTCCAAAGGGTGGCCTAAAGAACTTCACCTCTTGCCCGGTCAATTCTGACAGCAGATTTTGCCCTTTCATTATATCTTCATGCACGCTACATGACCCTTTTAATCCAAAGGTGAGGGTATGTTCATAGCTATGCCCTCCGATCAAGTGACCTTCGTTTTGAATACGACGTACAATTTCCGGGTATTTCTCTGCTTCTTTCCCGATTATAAAGAACAGAGCTTTCGCATTTCCTTCTTTCAGAATATCAAGAATCTCAGGCGTGTGGACCGGATGAGGTCCATCATCAAACGTTAGCATCACTTTACCGTCCGGCAAATGGCTAATTGTGGTTACAAAAAAGTTGGCCTGCATATTCATAGAAAACCAAAACATCAGTACTCCATATGTTATGATTACTCCAATTAAAAGCCAGAGGCCGTACATCAGATTGAAATACATTTGCCAGGTACAAAACAAGCCCAGAATGGCAAAAATCCAGTTTGTTTTTTGATACTTACTCACGACACAAGAGCATCAAGCTCGTTTGGTTCTGATCAGCACGGTTGACAACCAAAGCATGCTTTGCACCGGCCTTTGTGCTCAAAAAGTCGTAAGCTGCGTGCAAACCGAATGCAGAACTGCTGAAGTATCTTCCGCAAACTTCTGTATATGTGGCAGATGGACAGTCCAAATTGACATTATCATCCTTATGCCCGTTGTACCCTACAAAAGCGTGATCAAGATCTCTCGACTCCAGCCCAAGTTCCTTTAAGGTTTGGTCCAATGCCTCTTTCCAATCCGATCCACAGATTTGCACATCCAAAATCTTTACTGCCGATGGCTTTTGATTCACTATAAAAAACGACCCGCCTTCTGAAAGACTTCCTTCTTGTTCGTCAATCCCAAATTTAGCTGCTAGTTCACTGAGTAGCTCAGTCTTTTCATCCACGGCACCCACAAATATCTCCTGATGGCCTTCTTCCAGACATAGCAGGGCATCCTTCAAGGCATATTCGAAGGATAGTCCGCGTTGTACATGAGTCATGTTGTAATCATGGATTTTTTTATTGAGCGCTATTTGACCCGCAATGGCGTTATGACCCGATTGAATAAAGGCGGTGGGCGAAAGCAACTGGCCTTCCCTGGCTGTTGCGATTTGTTCCAAAAATTTCTGAGTGTCTTGCAAACAACCCAATCCAGTGCCGATCACAATACCATCCAGAACTGCAGGATATGTGTTTAGGCATTTTTCAAGACACGCCAAAGCCATTCTGTTGATTTTCGGTGTTCGCCTGAGTAGTCCTGCTGGTATGTATTGTTTATACTCAGGCTCTAAAAGGCTATCCTGGGTATGGCCATTGGAAAGTAATTGCTCCCAAAACCCTGTCGTAGAAAAGGTATCCAATGTGGTAATTGAACTGGCTGCCTGAATGTACATCAAAGTTAATTTTTTGTAAAAATAAGGGATGTGCTATTGCCACCAAATCCAAAGGAATTGGACATGACGTGATTTATTTTTTTCGGTAAATCACTTCCCAATGGATCGATTTTTCCTTCATTCAAAGACTCATTGAGGTTCTTGTTGACCCAAGCTTGCTGATACTGCAGACTGAGCATTGAGAACACAGCTTCAATTCCTCCTGAAGCGCCCAGTGCATGACCTGTAAACCCCTTGGTAGAGCTAAAATCCACATGATCAAAAACAGCATCTATAGCAGCCATTTCAGATTTATCGTTGTTGTTTGTAGCGGTACCGTGTGCGTTGAGATAATCTATTTTCTCGGCTGCCAGTCCACTTTTTTCAAGCGCCCTGATCATCGCCAATTTTGCACCAGTTCCCTCCTCAGATGTACCGGTTTGATGAAAGGCATCATTGGTATTGGCCCACCCCGTCAGCTCAGCAAGAGCCGTATTGCCAGAAGAGGCCAAACTTTTTTCATTCTCAAGCAACAAATAACCCGCTCCTTCGCCCAAATTAAGACCGAGACGATGTTGATCAAATGGACGACAAACATCGTTGGCATATATCATAAGTGATTTAAAACCATTGATGGTAAATGAAGTCAACGCATCACATCCGCCCGCTAGCACTTGATCTAAACTCCCATTACGGATCATTCTGGCACCAAGCATAATGCTATTGGCAGAAGAAGAGCACGCGGTCGAAATGGTGTTTATATAGTCGAATGAACTCAATTGTTGGGCGATTAATGCAGTAACAACACCCAAATCATGGGTAGCAACCACTTTCCATCCGTCAGCTTTCCTAGCCTCTTCTGGTCGACCATAGTGCTGTTCGGTCAAGTCCATTCCTCCGGTAGTGGTACCATTAATAAATCCTTTTCGAACTGATGAATCTGAGTTTCCTTTGAATGCCTCTTGCGCCGCCAGTAAGCCTAATAATGCGGTGCGAGGCCAGTTTTCATTTGGTAACCCTATTCGTTCACGAAGCTCGTCATTAGATTGATTGACTCGTCCTACATGTAAGGATTTATAGTCGAAAATATCACAGCTACCCAGGCCGGATCGCTCTTGGGTAAGAGCCAGCAGGCACTCATTTACATTAGTGCCGATGGCAGAATTGACACCTGTTGCTGTGATGAAAACCTTCATTAGGACCGATGCTTTGTGATAAAGTTCGCTAAGGTTTCAACAGAATAAAAAATTTCTTTGCCTTCTTCCGGGTTGGAAACATTGATACCATAGTGGCTATCGAGTAGTACAATAATCTCAAGGGCGTCTATTGAATCTAACCCCAACCCTTCACCAAATAACGGTGCATCGTTGGCGATGTCAGCAGGCTTCATTTCTTCCAGGTTGAGCTGTTCGATTAGCTTTTCCTTCAATTCTTCTATTAATTCCATATTTGCATTTTAGTCAATTATCTTCTTTGAATCATATGTAAACGTAGGTCAAAGTGCTGATCCAACACTTCCGCCCATCCGCCTATGATCACATCTGCCTTATTTGCCTTGAGCAAAGTCGTTGCAGTCTGTTTCCATCCCTCCACATCAAATTCATCATTCAAAACAAATAAATTCTCTCCATACCATTGGTTACGGATGGCGATTTCTCCCATCAAAATATTAGGCAAAGTATATACGAAAACGGCGGGGCTTGTCTTTTGAGATTGTACATTCTTCTGATGCTTTTGATCTGTATCTAAACTGGCATAACTATTTTCAAAAACCAAGGCTACCCGGTCCTTATCAAACGAAGTACAATCAACGGATTCTTTAAGTAATTCGACGCCCAAGAACGCCAGCTTACACAAATGATCCATCTTGTGAAATTTTGGGTACTCAATCTTTAAATGCCTATACAATTCTGCCATCCAAGCATAAGTATCGGGATTCAACTTAAAGTCGTATGGCGTGCCATTCCGTACGATACCGTTCGGGTCAATAGATAACTGATATGTAATTTCGAAGTTCGTCATATCTTTTGTAGTATGGCAGCTGCATTGCAACCACCAAAGCCAGAAGCGGTTTTGAGTACAGTACGTATTTTCTTGCTTTCATTGTCTGCTATCACATTGAGTGGTTTTGCAGTTCCTTCATTTTCAAAACCCAAACTTTTAATCAGTGTATCATTTTGCATGCTCTGCATGGAGAGTACAAGCTCTAAGACTCCGGCAGCACCTAAGGTATGACCGTAATATCCTTTAAAACTGTTGACAGCTTTCAACTCCAGACCTGCCCTATGAAAAGCGATGGACTCCATATCATCGTTGTATCTGGTTGCTGTGCCATGCGCATTGACAAAGTCAATTTGATCACTTTTAGTTCCTGCTTGCTTCATGGCTTCAGTGATCGCCCTGAAGAGTCCTTCACCCTCACGGGATGGACCAGAAATGTGATTCGCATCGTTTGCGCTTGCTCCTCCAAGAAATGCCAGCGGCTTTTTCAGATATACTCTATTGTCCTTGGACATTACTACTGTAGCCACTCCTTCCCCAAGAGAAAGGCCAGTTCTATCCTGATCAAAAGGTCGACATGGCAATTCGCTTAAGGCAAAAAATGATTCAAACCCTCTATAGGTGAATTCGCTAACAAGATCTGCTCCAACGACGACGACATGATCGTAGGCTCCCTGCTTGATTAAATCGTGCCCATGAATACAGGCTAGGACACCCGATATACAGGCATTGCTGATAGTGGTATGGCTGCATTTGAGTGCGAGATGACTTTTCACTTGCTCAAGAAGATGAGTCGGTTTTGATTTTTCCACATCTCCTTTAGCAAGATGTTCTATATCTCCCTTTGTCGTACTTAGTATAAGCAACGTTCGGCTGTCCTCTAAATCACGGTTGAGTTGAGCAAGTGACGATTGTATGGAGTGAACCATCAGTGACTCCAATTTTGTCAGCTCCGGGAGTAAATCATAATTCAGTATTTTTCCATAGGGGCACGAAAAACCATCTTCGCTGTGTAGGGACAAAGCTGATTTGCCTTTTCGAATTTCTTCAAAATTGTCCTCTGTCGTATTTCCTAAGGGCGATACAATATTTTCGGCTCCTATATAAATCACTTTTGTTTCCATGGAAGATTCTTCTTCCATTTTTCGTAAAATTCAGGATAGTTGAGCTGCAAGGACTTCGTATCCTGGTTTAGGAATACCTGCTCGGTGCGACCTTTGCAGCTAATTTGGTTGGTTGCCAAATTCCAAATTTCATATTCATGAATGATTTTGGCCGCCTTAGCATCTACCAAATGGCAAATTACCTTAATTTTTTGACCAAAGGTCACAGGCGCCAAATACTTAACTTCTACATTCACTATAGGGACTACATATCCAGCCTTTGAAATATCGAGATAAGACATACCAAAATGCTCACCCAATTTTTCACGACCATCTTCAAAAAACTTTAGGTAATTACCATGCCAGATCACTCCCATGGCATCTGATTCAGAGAATCGCACTCTTACTTCTACACTATCTTCGACGAACTGCTTCATTACCCCAAATCTAAAATAATTTTCATCTCGCAAGTCGCAAGATCCTTATCCCCAAGCATGCACGTGCCTTTTATGATGGTGACGTTGAGCACTTCTCTCTGGATAATCACTTCTGTGGTTATCACCTGTTCCACAAGAGCATAATCTACAACACCGACTTTATTAATTGACCCGATAAAGCCCAATGGCACGGGTTCGTTGTTTTTCAGGCATTCATAACCAACTTTTGCTGCAGCCGTTTGTGCAATGTTTTCCAACATTCCCGACTCACTGAATCTATTGCCCGACAGAAATTGATTATCCGACTTAACCAGAAAACTGGTTGTAATGGTATTGCCTTCACAGGTGATGATTTTATCGATCATCACCATAGGCTCCCTTTGTGGAATAAAGTCAGTAATTGGCCGGTCGAGTAATTGGTCTATCATGGGTGCTTGTGAAAATCGTAATAATTAAACCATTGTTCTGGGTTCACCTTTACTTTCTCTTCCAGGACATTGGCGAAAGATTGCGCGATTTGATTCGGTTCTTCTTCCGGAAGTTTGGGAACTGTAGAGGTGAAGTGATAATGTCTATCATCCGTTTTGGTGGCAAATACAAAAGCGTAAGGTACCCGGAGCTTTTTTATCATTTTGAACGGTCCAGATGGAAACGAAGCCTTTGCACCTAAAAAGTCCAGCTTTATGGTTTGCTCCTTGTTTATAAATCGATCACCATGCATACAAATCAGCTCTCCTCTTTTTACGGCCTGGTAGATTTTAAATAGGTGCGACATGTCTTCTTTTTGCGCGATGACATGATATTTGACTCCACTTTTCTTTTCTAAAAACTCTTTGATGTCTTCATGCTCGTTGTCGTACATAACGACATTTACTATCGCATCACAATTTTTCAGTATTTGACCTGCAATGTCCCAATTTCCAAAATGTGCAGAAACCAGTACTCCTCCTTTTTTCTCATTGGCTAATGCGACAAGTCGATCTTCGCCTTCGTTAGAAAAAGTAAATTTTTTTTCCTGACCGGTGGCAAAAGCTATTTTATCAAGAATGCTCTGTGCCAGTAAGTAGAAGTTTTTTTTAATGAGCTTATTGGCATCAGTTCTGGAATTGCCCAATCTCGTTTCATAAAAATACTGGAGCACCCGTTTGTTGCGACGTGCAAAAATATAATAGTAAAAGGCTACGGTCTTTAGAAAAAGATAAGATATGTTTAAGCCGAACGTCTGGACCATCCACACAAATATTTGATAGCCCAGGAGCGTGCCTTTTGTTTTACCGTCCCAGGTTGCCATCAGACCGGCTGAGCCTTACTGCAGATAAAATTATAAAAATCATCCAATGTTTTGATATCAACGAAATCTTCTCCAGTTACTTTGAAGCCAAAATTATCTTCGATGACAACCACCAGATCGACATAATCTAAACTATCCAAATCCAACGCCTCTCTGAGTATGGCATCCGGCTGTAGCACTTCTTCGTCTATCTCGAACTCCTCAATCAGGAATCCATTCACAACCTCTACAACTTCCTGCTTATTCATATTTCTTTAATATTATTGATGAATTGGTACCACCAAAACCGAACGAATTCGACAAAACTGTTGTCAATTCAGTTTCCAATGATTCTGCAATAATATTAAGATTTTGGGAGAACTGATCAGGATTTTCAAAATTGATATTGGGTGCAATAAAACCTTGCTGCATCATCAAAATGCTATAAACCAGTTCGCTGGCTCCCGCCATCCAGCATTCGTGTCCTGTCATTGATTTAGTCGAGCTCACGGGCGTCTTGCTGCCGAATATTTCATATATGGCCTTGGCTTCAAATTCATCTCCTTTTGGAGTAGAAGTCGCATGGGCATTTACGTA
Organism: Reichenbachiella sp.; assembly: GCF_039944555.1. Classification (GTDB taxonomy): domain Bacteria; phylum Bacteroidota; class Bacteroidia; order Cytophagales; family Cyclobacteriaceae; genus Reichenbachiella. Next base: position 796,375 of record NZ_JBDUYN010000007.1, read on the forward strand.
GTCAACTTGTGAAGCCTTTAATTCGGCCATTTCTAAGGCTCTATTTATGGAGATTATTTGACTCTCAGTACTTGGGTTAGAAATGTGATTGCCATTGGATGAAAATCCATAGCCTACTACTTCAGCCAAGATATTGGCTCCTCGCCTTTGCGCGGATTCCAAAGTCTCTAAAATCAGCGTAGCACCTCCTCCGCTCGTAACCAACCCATCGCGGTCGCGATCAAACGGTCTAGAGGATTTCGCCGGTGCGTCCTCTTTCATTGAGAATACGCCCAGACCGTCAAAACTTCCAAAGGCATAGGGATTTACTTCCTGCGCACCTCCGCAAATGATCATTTCTTCCAAACCGGATTTAATGAGATGAAAGCCCATACCAACTGCGTGTGACCCTGAAGCGCAAGCAGCGCTGATTGTATAGTTGATCCCTGTGAGTTTAAGTATGGTGGCCAAATTCATGGTGACGGTACTGTTCATGGATTGGAAAATAGATCCGGACCCTACCATCATGGTGTCTTTTTTGGCTCGAATAATATCTACAGCTTCTGTGACGGCCTTAGCCGAAGAATCATTTCCATAGATAATTCCTGCCCTGTTTTGTTCAAAAAAGTCGACATCAACTCCAGCCATGGCCATGGCTTCCACAGTAGCCACATAGGCATATTTGGCCTCCTCTGACAAGCCTACACGATCTCTTCTTTTGATTTGCGCCTTCAAATCCGGCTCTTGGATAATTCCTGTCAGGCAGGACCTATAACCAAATGCTCTTCTTTCGTGGTCCAATCCTATACCACTTTTTCCTGCCCGGAGAGATGCAGTAATCTCGTCAACATTACTCCCGATGCAAGAATATCCGCCAATACCTGTGATTACAACTCTCATTACTTTCTGCTTTAAGAATACAAACCGCCATTAATATTGATCACCTCTCCTGTGATATAGGCCGCCTTTGACGATGCCAGAAAACTAACCAAGTCAGCTACTTCTTCTGCTTCTCCAAATCTATTCATTGGAACGAATTTTTTCAACTGATCTTCATCTAAGTCTTTGGTCATGTCCGAGGTGATAAATCCTGGTGCTACTGCATTTACGGTAATTTTTCTCTTGGCCACCTCCTGAGCCAGTGCCTTGGTCGCGGCTATCATGCCTCCTTTGGCTGCCGAATAATTGACCTGCCCAGGCACACCTTTCAAACCAGACAAGGAAGCCATATTGATAATTCGACCGTATCTTTTTCGCACCATATGCTGTACTACATGACGGGTGACGTTGTACATACCTTTGAGACTTGTATTGATTACTTCATCAAATTGTTCTTCTTCCATAAATACCATTAGATTGTCTCTGGTAACTCCCGCATTGTTTACCAAGACCTCAAGCCTGTCCTCTGGATGATCCTTTAGCCACTGTTCTATGGCTTGCCGAACCTCTTCATGACTTGCGACATCGAAAGGAAGCAACTCTCCGGTTCCTCCATTGGCCTCTATTTGCGACAAGGTATCTTCCGCTGCTCCTTTATTTGAGGCATAATTGATCAGTACGTGCAACTCCAAATCTTTTGCGAGACTCATAGCCACTGCTTTTCCCAAACCACGGGAGGCACCGGTAACTAACGCACATTTTTTCAAAATAATTTCTTTTCTTTGTGGATCAATTTATTTTTTAGCTCTTTCAATTCTTTACTCAAGGAAACATCGTCATTGAGCATCGGAACCTCTTTTCTCACAAATGAGAGGAAAGTACGAGTTGCGGTGGACATAGAATCAACTTTTTCACCAATATCTAAAGCTTGTGCTACGGCTACCATCTGAACGGCCAGTACCTCAAAGCCATTGTCAATTACCTTCTTAGTCATAAGAGCGGCATTGGTACCCATACTTACTATATCTTGATTATCGCCATTATTTGGAATGCTATGTACCGACATAGGATTGGAAAGGGTCTGATTTTCTGCTGTGGTGGATACGGCAGTAAATTGCATGCCTTGCAAACCAAAGTTGAACCCTAGTTTGCGGGTATTCAAGAATGGAGGGAAGATCTGGTTCAAACGTGCATTCATCAAAAAGTTCAACTGACGTTCGAGCAGCATGGTCAATTTGGTTACACCAATTTTGAGCTTGTCCATTTCATACGCGACATAATCTCCATGGAAGTTTCCTCCGTGGTAAACATTATGAGAATCTACACATATGATTGGATTATCATTGGCTGAGTTGATTTCGTTTTCGACTACTTCTTTGGCATGGTTCCATCCATCAAGTACAGGACCGATGACCTGTGGAACACATCTAAGAGAATAGTATTCCTGTACCTTTTCGGAAAAATACTCCTGACCTTTGATCTGATCTCCATTGAAAAGGTGTTCATTTCTTTGCTTCAAGACATTCCCATCGGCCAATAGCTCTCGCATCAGGCTGGCTACCTGCCTTTGTCCAGGGTGCATTTTGGCCTGATTCAGTTCGATTGAAAATGAATCATCATAGGAAGCCGTGAGTTCATTCATAATAGAGGAAACATGAATAGCCCAACTAATCAAACGCCTAGACAGCACCAAATTAATGGCGGCAATTCCACTCATAAAGGAAGTCCCGTTAATAGCAGCAAGCCCATCCCTTAGTTTCAGAGGAGATGGTTTGATTTTCAAGGCCTCGAGAACTTCTGCCGTTTCTCTAATTTCACCCTGATAATGCACCTTGCCAAAACCAATAATGGTCTGAGCCATATGCGCCAACTGAATCAAATCTCCACTTGCTCCGACACCACCATGTTCAGGCACACAAGGAATGATATCATTCTGTATAAAGGCATTTAAGGTCTGAACATATTCCGGGCTAACTCCCGAATATCCTAAAGCCAATGTATTGAGCCGGCAGATCATTGCCAGCCTCACGTATACCGGATCTACATATTCTCCTGAGCCGTTGCTGTGACTGTGAATCAGGTTGTACTGGAGTTGTTCCATCTCCTCATCACTGATCCGATATTGCGCCATTGGGCCAAACCCAGTATTGATCCCGTATATAACTTTCCCTTGTGAGAACTCTATAAGAAATTCAAAGGATCGCTTGACTCTCGCCTCTTGCTCTTTAGAAAGCTGGTAAGTCGATTGGTATGAAAATATATCCTCGATTTGAGGAAGAGAAAGCATGTTCAAAGTGAAATGTTAAATCCTGCAGTAAAAAAACGTGTCAAAGTAAACGAGTTATGACACATTCTCAAAATTAATTATAATCTCATTTTAGATTGAGAGATATGCCATCGATATATACGAAGATCGATTAATATTGCCTCAGATATTGCTTGTACCTGTTTAATTGATGAAATTTATAGCTCGTTCGCTTTTTATTCTTTTAGTTCTGATTCTCACTGGTGGTGGCGTATTCAGTTTATTTCAAATAAAAATAGGAGAAAACCTGAATCAAACGCTACCGAGCAGTCTTGACAATACTGACGTCAATTCCTGGATCAATAGCAACAAACAATCGATTGCTTTTGCCATCACTTGTCTACCAAATGACACGCCCGAAGATCTTGAGTTATATGCCGACTCATTGATTGCAATTCTTAATGAAGAAACTGATCAGTCCATCGTTAATCTCATATATCGAAGTGATCTGGACCCGGAAGATGTGGCAACCCATATCTATGAAAATCTACCACTTTATCTTGAGGAAAATGATTATCAGAAAATTGAGCAACTCCTGTCGGAAGCTGCGATCGAGCAAACATTGATTTCAAATAAACATCTACTTGTTTCTCCTGAGGGATTTGGCATAAAAAAATGGCTCATCGCAGATCCCTTGCATCTTTTACCGATGGCACTTGAGAAGCTAAGTGGTAAAATCGAGCAGCAAAAATTTGCTAATACACAAGGTTTGTTCTTATCCAGAGATGCAAAACAGCTTTACATTTACGGCGAACTAAAACACTCGATATCTGATAGCCAACAGAATGCGAAAATGGCTGCCCAACTCGGGTTGGTCTCAGAAAAATGGAATCTCGCAAATCCAAAACATTCACTTTCCTACTTTGGTACTTTTCTTATTGCTGAGGCAAATGCCAGTCAAATCAAAAAAGACATCGCCATTACGCTGTCTATTGCCATACTCTTTATTATTGGGTTATTGATTTATTATTACCGAGCCTTCTCAATACTTTTGTTGTTTTTAATACCTGGAATTTTCGGGGTTCTTTTTGCTATTGGCTGTATTTATTTAATTCAGGGCGAACTTTCTGGCTTAGCTCTTGGTGCTAGTGCCGTTGTTTTTGGCATCGTAGCCGATTACAGCTTTCATTACTTCTCCCAATTCAAACAGACCAAGGATGCCTTAGAAGCCCGCAACCAAATACTACTTCCACTATCCACGAGTGCATTTACTACTATACTTGCATTTTTATCTCTTTTATTTGCCCAGTCTCAAACCCTACATGACTTTGGTCTGTTGACGGCACTCAGCTTGTCCGGCACCTTGTTTTTCGTCTTGACTGCATTGCCCTATTTACTTAGACCCCTTCAAACCTCAATTAATTTTGATCGTACCGGTCGACTTGACCGATGGATGGATACGATTAAAATCGAAGATTCCGGCACCTCTTCCACCATGTTGTGGTTCATTAGTTTAATGACACTTTTGTTTTCTTATTTCGCACTTGATGTGAAATTTGAAGACGATCTTTCGAAACTTAACCATCACCCTAAGGTGTTGAAAGAGCGGGAAATGCTGATTCAAAATATTGATCCTGACCGAGAGAAAAGAATTGGCATTTTGGTCAGTGACACAAGTGAAAGTATTACTATTCGTGTAAACTTTAACTTAAAAAAGGTCCTCGACAGTCTAGCGGCTATCGGGTCGATCCACCAGCAATTCTCTCTGGCGCCATTTCTAATTCCGGAATCAGAACAAAAGAGTAGGATTCAAGCTTGGAATAGCTTTTGGCGAATTCATTCAGACACAACCAAATTCAGGTTATCCAACATAGGATCTGATCTCGGATTTAACCAGCAAGCCTTTCGGTCTTTTTTCAATTTGCTTGAAAAAGATCATCGGACTCAGGCGAAGAGTCCATTGGTTGAACAAAGCCAGTCACTACAGAGAATGAGGTTACAGCATGATAACGATACAGGTCTAATGACAAGCATCGTCTGTGATTTAAAACAACTAAATGAAGTGAAATCCGCGCTGGCCACTATAAATGGAGTTCAGGTCCTGGACGAAAAGAACATCATTGGTCAGTTGATAAAATCGGTAAAGGCAGATTTTAATTATCTATTGCTATTTGCCAGTTTAGCCGTTTTTGTGGCCATGTTCGTAGTATATGGCAGTGTTGAACTGACGTTAATCTCGTTTATTCCAATGCTCATTAGCTGGATATGGATTTTAGGCTTGTCCTCCTTACTTGATATTAAGTTCAACTTCATCAATGTGATTATCGCCACATTCATATTCGGATTAGGCGATGATTTTAGCATTTTTATTACGGACGGTTTGCAAGAGAAGTACAAATCGGGAAAGCGTGTACTTGGACATTACAAAGCAGGTATTCTCCTGTCGGCCCTCTCTACAATCGTAGGTACCGGTGTACTGATTTTTGCCAAACATCCCGCTTTACGCTCCATTGCCACCCTGAGTGTACTCGGCATCATAATCATAGTATTTGTCTCATTTTTTATCCAACCCCTGCTTTTTAGATTTTTCATAACAGCCAGAATCGAAAAAGGCAAGCCACCTATGACCATACTTGGTATGCTAATTGGCGGAACAAATTTCGCAGGGTTTGCCATAGGCAGCCTGATTAGCACTGTGATCTGTACGCTGATTCGATGGACACCGATGGTAGCTGCATCTAATAAAAAATACTGGACACATCTTGTCATACAAAAAATTGCGCAAATTCAATTGGCTACGATTGTAACGGTCAAAATGAGAGATTTTCATTTAGACCGTCTTGATTTTGATAAGCCCTCTATACTCATTGCAAATCATTCGACATTTATAGATATTCTGACTTTGTTAAGATTGCATCCCAAACTGGTACTGATGGTCAATGACTGGGTCTATCACTCTCCTCTTTTTGGTCCAATCGTTAGGTATGCAGATTTTCTACCTGCATTTGAGGGAGCGGAAAAAAATAAGGATAAGATAAAGGAGCTTTTGGCTCAGGGCTATTCTATTGGCATATTCCCAGAAGGTACCAGAACTGAAGAAGGGAAGATTGGTAGATTTCATAAAGGCGCCTTTTATCTGGCCAAAGAACTTAAAGTAGATATCACACCAATCATGCTGCATGGTTTTGGATATACCTTACCCAAATACGACTTTTATTTAAAAAGCGGGTTCAACGATCTCACAGTCTTGCCCAGAATCAAATGGAATGACACCAGTTATGGTGAAGATTATCGAAGCATGACCAAGTTGGTATCCAAGGCATATAAACAGGCCTATCAGGATCGGCTCTCTGAGCCAGACATGGCAGCGCATGCCTATAGCCCTATTCTTGGTAGTTTTCGCTATAAGGGGCCGGTTTCAGATTGGTATTTTAGGATCAAATGGAAGTATGAAATCAAAAACTATGAGCAATACAATCAACTGATAGGCAGAGGAACTAAGAAAATTTATGATCTCGGTTGCGGGATGGGCTATTTAAGTCATTTTTTGCTTCTTCGTGCCCCAGAACGGGAAGTAATTGGTATTGACTACGACGAGGACAAAATTACTCTGGCAGCTAATAGCTATTTGAACAATGAACGAATTCACTTTGAGTCTCAAGACATTACAACCGTCAAACCGGTAGAAGCAGACGCCATTATCTTAGCTGACGTACTTCATTACCTATCAGATCAAAATCAGCTGACTGTTCTTCAAAACTGCCTAAATGGCTTGCGGGACAAGGGTATTCTCTTGATTCGTGATGGCATGTCAGGCCATAAAGAAAAACATGATTGGACGGAGAAATCTGAGAAATGGTCTACCAGAATATTGAAATTCAATAAAACATCTGGTAAGCTCAATTTTTTTAATCTGGAATTTATCTTCCGCTGGGCTGAAGAACATGGAATGTCCTGCGAGGTAATTTCACAATCCAAAAAGTCTTCCAATACCTTGGTGGTATTGAAGAAGCATGGATAGTTACTTCAAGAAGTCCCTTCTACAGTCTCAGTATCCAATGCAATTACTTTTGACAAGGTCTCGATCAGCTTTTCCTTTTTAACTACAAACGGATTTTTCTTATCCCACACATATCCGGCAAGAACAGAGGTCAATTGCTTTTTTATTGGCATCTGAATTTTAGGATAGAAGAAAACATCATGAAGGTGGCCCGAATACCATGTATTCACGAATGCAGCAAACACTCCTGCAGCCTCTTTCATATAACCGGTATACTCTTGATCCCAATTTACGGATTCTCCTGAGAGGGTGCGATGTATCAGCTTCGCTGCAAGGAGTCCGGACGAGGTCGCCATTGCCACTCCTGAAGAAAAGACCGGATCAATAAATCCTGTCGTGTTGCCGGCTAGTACAAACCGGTCTCCAAAAAGCTGTTCCGCTTGACAGGTATAATCTTCCACTCCACGTACTGGAAATAAATATTCCAGTTCCTCAAAGCGAGATTTGAAATTTTCAGACTTCTGAAGCATGCCCCTAAACTGTTCATTAGGATCTGTACTACCTTCAAACCATTGTTCACCTCCAACAAAACCTAATGAGGTATTGCCATTAGAAAACGGAATGACCCAGAACCACAAATCCTGGGCAAGCACATCAAATGTGATACGGTTTGCTCTAGGAAATTGGTCACGGTTCAGTTCCTTAACTTGTGTAAATAAGGATCTTCGTCCTGATTTAGAAGAAACTTTTTTGATTGAAAGCATTGAGGACAGTACACCAGCATTTCCACTGGAATCAATTACGTATTCATAGTCTTCAGTGAAATGATTCTCCCCTTTGCAAAAAGTACCTTTAACTACGGAATCCAGGAATCTTAAGTCTTCAATGGTAGTTTCATAATGAATCTTAACTCCCTTTCGTTCAGCTTCTTGAGCCAAAATATGATCAAATTCATCTCTAGGTACCTGCCAGGTCCAAGTCCAGCCTTTAGTAAAATATTCTGAGAAGGAAATATCGATTTCTTCTTTTCCTCTTATAAATAAGGCTCCGGATTTAACTTCAAAACCAGCAGATTCCAATACGGGCAATAATCCTACTTCCTCAAAATGCTCCATGCTGATGGGCAACAGGCTTTCTCCGATGACGAATCGAGGGAATTTTGATTTTTCTATGATTGTGACATCATAACCTTTGTTTTTCAGGTAACAAGCTGAAACACATCCAGCTGGTCCCGCTCCTATCACTAAAATCTTTTTCATCTCGGAATTTTTATCCACGCTGTCTAAGCCATTTACGAATATCCTTGTTCATCCACTTCAGCGAGCCATAAAACGTTTTAGCCCAAAAGTTTCTAAATCCAAAGCCAGCTGGCTCCTGAATATACCGTCTGGATCTTATTATTTTTTTTGTCTGAGCATCAAATACCACAAAAAAATACGAAGCCTCTAAATCGTGTTTTGAATAGTATTCAGCAAAAAGCATTACACCTAGCCCCACTTCATGGAAATCATACTTAGCCAATAACGCCGTTACATCAGTCTGTGTCAGTTTATGAACATCAGACTTGACAATACCGTGCGGGTTTAGTTTCACATTTTTCTCATGCACAAGACTTAAATCTATTATGATATCAGGTTTTATTAAGTATCTGGGAATATCATACTTATGCGGTTCAGTGTTTACAAACTCATTCCACGCATCAAAATAGGTCTGTACAATTCTTTTACGATTTGTAAATCCTTCGGCTCCGACCATATAACATTGAGTATAATCGATTCCATACCAAGTGACTGTGTCTGTTTTATATTGCTCAGTAGGAAATTGGGCCAATGCTGACAACGGAAGTAGGGTAATCAGCAAAATCAATATATTTTTCATTAAATAATGTATGTGAGGACTTAATCATATTATAGTGACCGGAAAATTATGTAAACCATTATTGATAGTCGAAATTTTCTTCCAATTTCGCAGGATACTGTGACGAGAATCATTTTGAAACTAAAATATCTCATACCCCTTATCATTTTCATACTCCTAAGCGTGCTTATTGCATGGTTTTACGCTCGTGTGATCTATGATTCACCTCTGATTGATGAAAAATCTCTTACTACTGAGGAACGAGTGGTTGTTGAAGAGAATTATTTCCGCCTGGGACCCAATTGGCTAAGGAAAAATAAAGGAGGCAATTGGGAAAGTTATATAGAGGGGAACGCCCAGGAACGTGGACAGATCATCGGCAAACTCCATCGCGAGTTGATCATTCAGCAGGAAGAGGCATTTGTGGGTGAATTAAAAAAGCAGATTCCAAATGCATTCTACAGAAGACTACTCACTTTAGGTATAGCCTGGTTTAACCGTGATCTGGATCAACATATCCCGCAGGAATACCGTGAAGAAATCGCTGGAATCGCTCGCTTCTTTTCTGACGATTATGATTATATCGGTCCAAAATATAATCGACTCATCAATTATCACGCAGCTCACGATATTGGACATGCCGTGCAAAACATGAGACTTGTGGGTTGTACTGCTGTTGGGCAATGGTCCAAAAGTGACTCCTCTTTCATGATTTTGGGTCGAAATTTCGATTTCTACGTTGGCGACGAGTTCGCAAAAAATAAGCTCGTTATGCTTATCAACCCAGACGAGGGTTACAAATTTCTGTCGGTCGGCTGGGGAGGTTTTTGCGGTGTAGTCTCTGGCATGAACGAAAAGGGACTGGGCATTACGCTGAATTCCCTTAAATCTGAAATTCCTGAACAAGCAGGCACACCAGTATCCATTATTGCTCGGGACATTTTGCAATATGCCGCGAGCATCGATGAAGCCATTTCCATTGCTGCAAAGTATACTTCCTTCGTATCTGAGTCATTTACAATCTCGTCTGCTGCAGATGGCCGAATGGCCATCATAGAAAAAACCCCAAACCAAATGGACGTATATTGGCCATCGGACACAACACTCATCGCTACTAATCACTGTCAAAGCCCAAAATTAAATGCTGAAACCATTAATTTGGAGCATATGAGTAGTTCTGAAAGCACAGATCGATATGAGCGCACCAAGCAACTTCTAAGTCGTAGAGAGCTATCAGGGGTTGAGGATATGGCCGGCATTCTCAGAGATCAGAAAGCTCTGAATGATCGAAATATCGGCACGTCCAATCCTGAACTCATTAATCAGCTTATTGCCCATCATTCTGTCATTTTCAAAAATTATGAAAAGCAAGTTTGGGTATCCAATTACCCTTATCAAATCAACGGTTATGACGCGTATGATCTGGATGATTTTAATCGTTGGGCGAGCCCGAACCACTCTGGTTCAGCTTCAATTGACTCGCTAACCATTGCGCCGGACGCTTTTTTTAGTTCTCCAGACTATAAAACATTTGAAAAATTCAAACAACTTAAGCGTCAACTTGCTGAGGCCACAGAAAAAGAGCTCATCATAGACGACGTCACACTTCAAACATTTGCGGCGTCAAATCCCGAGTATTATGAAACCTACCGACTACTAGGTAATTACTATGTCGCCATGGGACAAACGAAAGCTGCACTACTCGCCTACCGAAAATCATTGACCAAAGAAATTGCATACCAAGAGGACTCTATATTTATTGTTGGTCAAGTTCAACAATTGGCTCCATGAATATTTATGGCATAGGTACAGATATTGTCGAAATAGAGCGACTCGCGTCTAAACTAACCAAGGAAGCATTTGTGAGCCTGGTATTTACCGAGGAAGAGATGAGCTATTGTCGATCGAGGAAACATAGTGAAGAAAGCTTTGCAGCACGATTTGCAGCCAAGGAAGCTTTCATGAAAGCCATGGGAACCGGCTGGAGCGAAAAATGTGATTTTAAAGAAATTGAGGTTAAAAACGGCCCTAGTGGTCAACCTGTTGTGATATTGCATGGCCACACGAAATCACATTTTGAAAATTCGTGTCTCAAGGAGATATTTGTATCCTTGAGCCATACAACCGCAACAGCTGTGGCATTTGTCATCATCACCAAATAAAGTGCAATATTCCAATTCTATAGATTTTGAATCAACTGATAAAATCAGGCAAGTTCAACAAGAGGCATTAAGAAAGCATCTGATGTACTTATCTGACCAATCGCCTTATTATCAAGATCTATTCAGAACTGAAGGGATTGATATTCAATCCATTTCTGCGGCTAACCTGGACCAAATTCCATTCACGACCAAAACGGATATAGAAAAACACAATACAGCTTTTGAAGCGATAAACAGAAAAAGCATCGTAGAGTATGTAACGACTTCAGGAACACTGGGAGAGCCCATTTCTATTGCTTTGGGGCAGACCGACCTGGAACGATTGGCTTATAATGAAAGCCAATCCCTGGGACTATGTGGCATTACGGACGAAGACACAATCCTGATTACAACTACATTGGATAAAAGGTTTATGGCTGGCATGGCCTACTATTTGGGTGCAACCAAAATCGGCGCCACTGTAATCAGGTCAGGTATAGGAGACTTGCACTTTCAGCTGGATAACCTCAATCGATACAGACCTACCACACTTATAGCAGTGCCATCATTTGCTCATAAATTAGGGCTTTTTCTTAACACACAAAACATTGACCCGGCCAACTGTTCAATTAAGAAAATTATCTGCATAGGGGAGCCTATCCGAAATGCCGACCTAACACCCAATACGCTTCATAGTAAGCTGACAGATCTGTGGAATTGCCCTCTATTCTCGACTTATGCCTCCACCGAAATGGCTACGGCATTCACGGAATGTGAACACGGGAATGGCGGACATTTGTTACCAGAACTTATGATAGTAGAAGTGGTGGATGACGAAGGTAAAAAAGTAGAAGATGGAGATTTAGGAGAAGTGGTAGCCACGCCACTTGGAATCATGGGGACTCCTCTCCTTCGCTATAAAACCGGGGATATGGCCAGGTTATACAATGAGCCATGTATATGTGGAAGAAATACACCAAGACTCGGTCCCATAGAAGGTCGTAAAAAACATTTGATTAAGCTTAAGGGAACTTCTGTATACCCACAACAAATTGAGAATGTCCTGCATCAGATTGATGGCATCAATCAATACCTGCTGGAGCTAAGCCATAACGAATTGGATATGGACGACCTCTGCATTTATCTAGCCATTACGGACGATTTAAACATTGAGACGGTCTCAAATCAACTTTCTGAACAGCTCAGAGTCAGGCCTCAAATTACTTTCATCAGTGACAAGGAAATGAGCTTAAAGCTTAAAGCTCATAAAAGCCGAAAGCCTTCCAAACTTTTGGATCTTAGAATTTCAAATTAATAAACAGGAATGGCAGTACTGAAAGAAAAATATGACGTCGTTATTATAGGATCTGGAATGGGGGGATTGGCTTCTGCTCTTATTTTGGCCAAGGAAGGATATAAGGTCTGTGTATTAGAAAGAGCTGCACAGATTGGCGGGACGCTACAAACATTCAAAAGAGATAAAGCCAAGTTCGATACTGGAGTACACTACGTTGGGGGATTAGAAGAGAATCAGCCTTTGCACGCTTATTTCAAATATCTGGATATCCTGGATAACGTCAAACTCAAAAAAATGGATGAGGATGGATTCGATATCATTTCATTTGATGGCGACAGCACCAAATACCCGCATGCACAAGGATACGACAACTTCAAGCAACAGCTTTTGAAGCATTTTCCAAATGAGGAACAAGGTCTTGACAAATACCTGAATGAAATTAAGGCGCTATGTTCTAAGTTTTCTTTGTATGATGTACAAAAAGCAAGTGCACCACAGGATGAACTTCCATTGCTTTACAAAGGCGCTAAGGAATTTATCGAAAGTTGCACAAACGATCATAAACTACAACTGGTACTGGCGGGCTCTAATCTACTATATGCTGGGATCGGTGATCGGACTCCCTTCTATATGCATGCTTTGATCATCAATTCCTTTATACTCAGTTCCTACAAGTTTCAGAACGGAGGAAGTGAAATCAGCCGGTCGCTCAATTATTCTTTAAAAAATCTTGATGGCCATATCGAGAGAAACGCAGAAGTAAAAAGCATCAACACCTTAGACAAGAAGATAGAAAGTGTAACGCTGGCAGATGGACGGATGGTCAGAGCAGACCTGTTTATTTCAAACATTCACCCCACGGAAACTTTGAAACTGTTGGATGTTAGCATTCTTAGAAAGTCATATGTTTCACGGATTATGAATCTTGAAAATACTATTTCTGTGTTTACTATCTATCTGGTGCTCAAACCTAAAGCCTTAAAATATTTCAATCACAATCACTATCATTTCCACAAGGAGGATGTTTGGAATTTGACTGATTACGCAATGAAGGACTGGGGAAAAGATTTGGCAATTTTCACACTTCCGTCCAAAGACGATCCCGAATATTCAGGCATCGTAACCATAATGGCCTACATGAAAATGGAAGAAGTGGCACCCTGGCAATCTTCTTTCAATTCCGTAGTAAAATCCAATGACCGAGGTGAAGGATACGAAGAATTTAAAGCTTCTAAAGCCGAAGTATTATTGAACTATGCGGAGAAAATTATCCCTGGACTACGGCACAAAACACAGTCATACTACACCTCTACTCCACTTACCCAGAGGGATTATCTCAATTCTGTAGACGGGTCAATATATGGAGTACTGAGGGATTTTAATGCCCCACTCAAATCTCAGGTAAGCACCAGAACTAAGTTTAAAAATTTGTTTTTGACTGGACAAAACGTGGTCATGCATGGTATACTAGGTACTACCATTGGAGCAGTTGCCACATGCAGTAATATATTGGACAGAAATTATTTGGTTGACAAAATAAAGAAGGCAGCTAAATAAGTCATATGTAGTGCAATAACTGTCGACCATTAATAATAGATCATCTAACAAACAGTAAAAAACGTTATATTTAGGGTTGAAGAAGGTTGAAATGTTCTTCCCCACTTCGGCCAATAGCAGAAGCCCCCTTTCTTTTCTTCGGCTAGTTGGATCATATAAAATCCCAAACGATTTATTCTTTACTAAGAATACCTGGAAGTATTGATAAATTTAATTGATCCAATGTATGCATACCAATCGGCTAACAAATCTAAAAAGATGTGGGGTAGTTTTTCTGTTGCTCTTTGGCCTGTCATCTCCTACCAAATCTGAGATTATCATTGTAGTGAATAGTATTCCTCACTACACTCCTATTCAAGATACCATCTTCCTGGCAGGCACCTTTAACAATTGGACAGCGGAAGATCCGGAATTTATGATGCGCAAACAAAAAGACGGCTCGTTTGTCTATGTTTTCAAAGAGGATATTGCAGCCTTCGAATACAAGTTTACCAGGGGCGGATGGCATGCGGTAGAGGGCAATAAGGACGGATACGGCCGAGACAATAGGTATTTTGTCTATGATGAAAATACAGAGAATATCGTGGTTACTAACATTCAGTCGTGGGTTGATCTTGCCATTCTGGAAAAACCACAATTGACCATACTCCTGGAAGTCCCTGCAAGCACACCGCATGATGCCTCGATTTATCTAGCTGGTAATTTCAACAGATGGAATCCTCAAGATCCTGAATACAAGTTTGACAAAATATTGGCCGACACCTACTTATTGAAGTTACCTCCTGGCCTGGACACATTTCAATGCAAGGTTACACGTGGAAATTGGGAATCAGTTGAGGGAAGAGCAAATGGAAAGGCTCGCAAGAATCGACAAATTGCTCTACTTAAAGATCAATCAACAGATTTGAAAATGACCGTTGAGTCATGGGAAGATCTATCCTATCCGCTCAGCATATATTCCATGATCATGCTGTTTGCCGTCTTTCAAGGGCTTCTACTTATCATAACCCTTTATAGTATCCAAAACAATAATCGGCAGGCCAACAGTTATCTTTCTATCTTGATTGCCCTCGTTTCGCTATCGTTGTTTACAAAAATTGCAGCCTACGACAGAGACATCTTTCAGAATTACCCTAAAATATTGCTAGTACCAGAGTTTATATTTTTCCTCTATGCACCGCTATTTCATCACTACATTCAAAAACTCATCACCAATAAGAAGAAAAATTCGTTTTGGTTTTGGATATCTTTTGCACCCTTCCTTATTTTCATATTAGCCAATCTTCCATACTTCAATATGGAAAATCAGACTTTTATTAATCGGGAGGTAGATAGTGATTTTGACTTTTTCTTTTCTGTAATTGGAGCATGTGGCCTTGCGTACAACGGGTTCTTTTGGCTTAGATTCAAAAAACTGGTTCAGTATATCGCAAAGAGTTCCGATGACAGCCACTCCTTCGAGCAAAACCTGACCTATCTAAAAACTGTCCTCATTCTTCTTTCAGTATGTCTACTGCTATGGCTCTCTGTCTATCTTGTCGGCTTTTATGGTGTGATAGTAGAAAAGGAAGTACTGTGGATTGTTGAGACACTTACTGATTCGGTGTGGTTATTTTTTGCGTCCATCAACTTCATATTAGGGTATTTTGCTATCAACCAGCCTGAAATTTTCAAAATCTCAGAAATTGAAAAATACAAAGATTCTAACCTGAGCACCTCAGATATTGAACAAATGAAGACTACGCTCGAAAGAACTATGCAAAATGAAAAAGCATACGTCAATTCGCAACTAACGCTGGCTGAGTTATCCAAAATGATACATACGAATACGCACACCCTGTCCCGTGTTATCAATGATGGATTTGGGAAGAACTTTTTTGATTTTGTTAATGAATACAGGGTCAACCATTTTATCCATGCGGCCGAAAGTTCGGAGAATTGTGAAAAATCTTTTTTAGCGCTAGCCCATTCAGCGGGATTCAACTCTAAGTCATCGTTCAATCGTGCCTTCAAGAAGGCCAAAGGAGTCGCCCCCAGGGAGTATTTACAAGGTGATTAACACATTTTTCTATACAATCTTATTGGGTTATAATTCATTTCTTTGAAGGCCCAAATTATGAAATGACACTTTGCCCAATTGACACCCATATACTTTTCTTGTAGTGGTTCGAATTCGTGTTTGATTGTGGATATCATTATCGAATGATTAAAACTAAACACTAACTAATATGCAAAAAACGACTACTATTAAATTCTCAGTACTATTGGCCCTTCTGAGTATTGTATGGAACTTGTCACTGGCTCAAGTCGCCAATGACACTCGAGTTTTATTACAAGGCTTTTATTGGGAAGCACATGATGCAAAGCCAGAAGGCTGGTACAATCATGTTTCTGGCAAGGCCTCAGAGCTATCAACGGCCGGAATTGATATGATTTGGCTCCCGCCACCAAGCGATGCCGGGTCTGACGAAGGATACTTACCCCGTCAACTTAGTAACCTGTCCAATGGCTATGGCTCAGCAAGTGAACACACGGCCATGCTGCAAAACCTTAACAACAATGGTATCGAACCGATCGCTGACATTGTAATTAATCACCGGGTGGGATCTACTAACTGGGTGGATTTCACCAACCCTACCTGGGGTACCTGGTCCATCACCTCCAATGATGAAGTTTGGAGCCAGCCAGCATATCAAGGTTTGGAGCGAGGAAATGGTGATACTGGTAGCGGTTATGATGCAGCCAGAGACCTGGACCATACCAACCAAGGAGTCCGGGATGGCATTAAAAATTGGTTGAACGAATTGAAAGCAGCCGGATATGTGGGATGGAGATACGACCTGGTACATGGATACTCTGCAAGCTACATCAATGAATACAATGCGGCCACAGGAGCTAGTTTTTCTGTAGGTGAAGATTGGAATGACAAGCAGCATATTCAGGACTGGATTGACGGCACGTCGGCTACCTCTACAGGGTTCGATTTCCCTACCTACTATGCACTCAAGGCTGCAATTAAAGATAATAACTATAGTTACCTGGCCTTCAGCGAGGGTGGGCAAATGCAAGCTTCCGGACTGATAGGATGGTCGCCTGCTCAATCTACTACCTTTATCGAAAATCATGATACGCCTAGGTATGACTCGGGCAACGACGTATTGAACGGAGGAAATGTGGGACATGCCTATGCCTACCTTCTCACTCACCCCGGTGTCCCAACAATTTACTGGCCTCATTATTTCGATTGGGGGGTAAAGGATGAGATTAATGCGTTGATCGTCGTTAGAAAAAACAATGGAATCTCCTCCTCGAGCTCACTTCAGATTATCGAATCCAGCAGTTCGGTATACGCTGCATTAATTGGCGGCAAAGTAGCCATGAAAATCGGTGGCGGAGATTGGAGTCCTTCTCAGGCCGGTTGGTCTGATGCCGGCGACTATGTATTGCAAGCTTCAGGTAACAACTATGCGGTATGGGCCAAAAACGGCGGAACCACCAACAATGCGCCGGTAGTTTCGGTAAACCCTGAAGGACCATATTCCTCAACGGTACCGTTTGAAGTTCAAATCACAGCAACTGATGACAGCGGACTTACACCTACCATATACTATACCACAAACGGAGATGAGCCGACCACTACAAACAGCCTGGTGAGTAATACTGGAAGCGTTACTCATAACGTTTCGACCTCGCATACGCTAAAAGTAATGGCCATTGACAACGAAGGACTAGCCAGTGCAACGCAGAGCCATGTTTACAACATAGTATCAACCTCGGATTTTTCAGTTTATTGGAAGAACCCAAATCCCAGTGCAACCGCACGAATTCACCATTGGAATGCCACTCCTTCCGGTGCGTTAAGCAATAGCACCTGGCCGGGTAACATTATGGAAGACGCCAGCAATCAGTATGGTGAGGGATGGGTAAAATATACCTTCTCTGGTATTACAAGTACTAATTTGTTATTTCACAACGGCAGCAATCAAACACCTGATCTTACCAGAAGCAACACAGGATGGTACGATGACGGATGGGTTTCTGAACCAACTGCGCCACAGGACACAGAACCTCCCACCCTCACAGTAAGCCCTTCGAGCGGAAATTATACAGGTAATGTGGCGGTAACTCTTTCTGCGACTGATAATCAGGATATCAGCCCCACAATCAACTATACACTGGATGGAGTAGCATTCTCGACTGAAGGTTCGACTACAATTACGATCAGTCAGGCCACGACTTTGGTTGCCTCTGCCACAGATGATTCTAACAACACCTCAGCGTCCCAGAGCCATTCCTATACTTTCAATCCTTCGAGCAACCTGCTTATCCATTACAAAGGCACATTGAGTACTCCATATCTTTACTATTGGAGTGCAACACCCAATGGAGGACAAAGTTCAGGATGGCCAGGTGATGCCATGACGGCAGAAGCTGATGGATGGTATGTTTTTGAAATTATGGATGCGGATTGTTCCAACATCATTTTTAGCAGCAATGGAGCCAGTCAATCAGTAGATCTGAACAGATGTGGTGAAGGGTGGTATCAGGACGGCACATGGTATGATCAAAAGCCCGACTCAGGGCCAGGCTTTACTGTGTATTTCAAACCTAATTCGTATTCGGACCCAGAAATCTATTTTTGGGGAGGCAGTCAAAGCACCAGTTGGCCAGGTGAAACTATGACTAGTGCTGGCAATGGCTGGTATTCGTATCATTTGGATGATGACTGCTCTAACATCATTTTTAGCAATAATGGAAGTAGTCAAACTACTGATTTAAACCGATGCGGAGATGGCTGGTATGAAAATGGAAACTGGTCGGGATCGAACCCTAATGCAAGATTTGGTGGAAATCCGTCGAATGGTATAAATGAAAATGAAACAGCAGTACTCAGTGTTCGGGCATTCCCTAATCCTTCCTCTTCCTATACCAATTTTGAATATTACATTCCCGAAGCTACTATGGTATCTTTAACCCTACACGACGTTACGGGACGTGAGATTCGACAAATTGCAACATCGAATCAGCCGTCTGGCAAATACAGTCTCCAGATAAATGTATCTGATCTCGATCGAGGTATCTATTTCTATCAGCTCAAAGCCGGTACCCAACGCATGGGTAGTCGAATATTGATAGAATAGCGTTTTTAATTTGAATTGAAATTAGGCTCTCGATGCTGTCGAGAGCCTAATTTTTTTTACAGAATAAACCCGAAACTAATGGCTTGAAGCTCTGGTCCTCTTCCTGTGGCAAAGACATCATTCAAGTCATAATTGAAGAAAAGGTCCATTCCCTGAAAGCCAATCTGACCCCTGATACCGTATCGGAAATTATTGAGGTAGTAATTACCCTTCTCTTTGTCCTTTTGCTTGTCACCATTGATTGAATATTTCATTTTGGTCCAACTATCTATACGATATCCTGCATACATGCCAGCACCAATTCTAAATCCTCTTTGGCGATACTTGCTCCAATTGAAACCCCGACCGTGCCTTGAACCTCGGCGCTGATTAAATTCCAGCATGGGAACAACCATGGCATTAACATAAGTAGCTGCAAGTTTACTCTTCTTCCCATCAATAGTTGGGTCGGGTACGAAAGTGGTAGCTACATCAGTTTTTGCAATTCGCACAGTAGGGTCTTCCATTTTCCAGTTGTACCAGGTCATGTTGCCTCCCCATTTTAATTTTAATGGTCCGGCAATGGAAGTATGGTAGACTCCACCAAGGCCAACATACCATGATCCCCAGGGTTTTACTGCATAAGCTGCATTATCCTGATCAGGAAATGAACCATCTTCCAACCAATTGTTCATACCCAATTCTACTTCAAATGACCCATAAGTACCTCTTCCTCTGGACCGACCTCTTTTTATCACTATGTAATCATCGTCATCAAAGTCGACATCAACATCTCGATCAATATCTCTTCTGATATCTCTTCTGACATCCTCATAACGCTTTATTCTTCGTTCATAGCGGTCATCATCCTCATCTCGATAGCGTTCGTCTCCATAATAGCTCAGACTACCTGTATTGCCTTCTTCCGATTCTGTACTTTCTTTCAGATATTTTGTACCGGATTCGTCTTCAATGCTTACTTCTTCGGTTGTTGTCGAAGTTGAGTCTAAGTTTGCATTGAGTTCTCCTATCATGGCATTGATGTCATATTCACCAAGATCCTTCAGGTCTTGCTGAGTCTCAGCATAAATGACCATTTTGCTTCTTTCCCCAAATTCAATTACTACGGTGTCTTCCTTCACCGGATCGGAGGCCCCGCTTGCCAAATTGATAGTGCAAATTGCGAGTATGATTAGTCCTAATTGTTTCATTGTTCTATTTATTTAAGTTTTTGACGTTGTTCTTTTTTGAGTTTTCTTTTCTTTGAAAGAGATTGTCCTTGGCATCTCTGATATCTGCCCACAGATCTCCAGGTTTGATCTCTTTGGTTTGCTCCCACAATTCCTTGATTTTGCTCCCGCCTGTTGTATCCGTCTTATGCTCGGCAATCATTTCTTCTTGCTTTAGAAGCTGTGTATTGCCGCGCTTGTATGTGATCTTTATTGATTTGAAACGCTTCTTTTTTGGTTTCTCCCCTATCTCCGCCGGCTCTTCCGCTACTTGCGCGATGGACTGATTTGTCAATTCGACCTCTAGAGATTCACTTTCTGGTTCAGGAATGGTCTGATTGGGTTCTTGCTTTGGAGCATGTTCGTTGTTTATGTTTTTAGATTCAATCTTTTTCTTCACACCGGAAGGAATTACTTTTTGGTTGTCTGACTCTTCAGGTTCCTCTACCGCCATAGCATTTTCCTCGTTCACTTCGGGCACTATCTTGTTACTGGTTTGAGTGGATTCAGAAGGTTTGACTATCTCGGCAACTTCGGTCTCTCTTGAATCCGACTCTTGATTCCAAACCAGGAAAACGCTCGCAGAAACAATCAGGAGTAGTACGGCCGCTGCCACTCTTGCATAAGTAAACCACGGGGTCGCTTCTTTCTCATCGAGCATAGACTCCAATCTCGCCCAACTGTCTTCTGTCGGTGTTGAGGCCAAGTTCTTCAACTTATCTCTAAATAATTTATCCGTCTCTCTAGCTTCCATTGTCACGTTGTTTTGATTCCAAATACCGCTCATTCTCTACCAGCTTCTTTTGCAGAAAAACTCTGGCTCTACTCAGTTGCGACTTCGAGGTATTTACCGAAATGTCCAACTGCTCCGCTATCTCTTTATGACTGTAGCCTTCTATGGCATACAGGTTGAAAATGGTTTGATAACCTTGTGGCAGCTCCTGAATCATCTGAAGCAGGTCCTCCGCTTCCAGGTTTTTGTCTGCCGTACTGTAGTCAACTGCCGGATTGATTTCGTCCAGGTCAACCTCCTTGTAAAGTTGTCGGTTGTTCCGGATCCACTCCAGGCAAGTTGTGACCATAATTCGTCTGATCCAGCCTTGGAAGCTTCCCTCCGACTTGAACTGATCAATCTTACCAAACACTTTCACAAATCCACTAAGCATCATTTCTTCTGCCATATCCAGGTCATTGATATACCGCCTACAAACTGTAAGCATCACGGGCGCCTGCTGCTCATAGAGCAATTTTTGCGCACGTCGATCCTGGCGTTTGCACTGCCTGACCAGTTCAGCTTCGGTGATTTTTTGACCTAATTTGATAACCATTGGTTATGAATTCATGGAGTAGATGCGGGTTTGTTACCTGGGGTTGCATCAGAGGTATAAATTTATGGAAATATTGGATGAGTAATGATTTATGTTGCTGATACATAGCAATTCCCAACTAACATTTAGCTTTTACTATTTCAAATAAAGTAGTTCATACTTGTTGACATTTAATAACTTAGGTTATACATTTTATATCGACAAGGCCTTAAATTATCAGACACCTGAAAGAGTTAAAACTATGAATAAATTCATCCCGGTATTACTTTCAATCATCACCTTAGGAACTTCTTCCATTTTCGCGCAGGATGCAATACCAATCAACAATAATATGTATCACATTTACGGACCTAATTCAACCTGGAACTCATATCTGCATGTAGGAGGTAATGGAAGACTGACTACAAATGCGTCTGTAATTACAACAAATGGAAACCTACATTTGGACTCTAAAAATGGAAAAGCTACCTACATAAATCATTACAGTTCTGGTAATACGTATTTAAACACCAACGCAGGAACAGTGGCGATAGGAACTTCAAATCCTGATTTAAATGCAGGCTTACATATATATCGAGATAGGTATACAATATATGGTCCCAATTCAACGTGGAGTGCTTATCTGCAGGTGGGAGGCAATGGAAGACAAACGACAAATGCATCTGTGCTTACAACAAATGGAAACCTACATTTGGACTCTAAAAATGGAAAAGCTACCTACATAAATCATTACAGTTCTGGTAATTCATACTTAAATACTAATGGTGGAAATGTGGGAATTGGAACGACTGATCCTAAATCAAAACTTGCTGTGAACGGTCAAATTAGAGCGACAGAAGTGAAGGTTTTGACTGATATTAGTGTACCTGATTATGTTTTTGAAGAAGGTTACAAGCTCAGAACTCTGAAGGAAACCAAAGAATTCATTGCTAAAGAAAAACACCTTCCTGAAATCCCATCGGCTACAGAAATTGGCAAAAATGGAATTGATTTGGGCGATATGAACATGAGGCTATTGAAAAAGATCGAAGAATTAACACTTTATCAAATAGAGCTTCTTGAACGGATGGAAAAGCTTGAAAGTAAAACAAAGTAAACAATTTTGTTCTTGAGCTTGATTTTATGTCATCGCAATGGCAGAGGTTCGTGAGACACGAACCTGGGCAGAGGGAGTATGTTCGTGAAGTCGAGTACGATATATTTGCTTGACAATTAATAAACAGAGTCGGTCATAATTTTTGAATAAAAGATCAAATATGAAATACGGAACTGAGCAAATCAATGAAATGCAATCGATCATCGATGCTGTAAATAAAGAATTTTCTGATTTAAACGATCAGAAATCTTCTCTAATTGCTCAAAAGGAAGGATTGGAAAAAGAGTTTGCCTCGTTGAGTGGGAAACTAGGATGGAAAGAGAAATACCTCTCTGGTTATCTTGGCGGAAACAAGGAATTAGTTCAGGAAGCGACAAGTTCCCAAGTAGAGATTCAAAAAATAGAAGAGCATTTAGCATCCGTTGATCAAAAATTGAAAGAAAAACCCGAGAGACTTAGAAAAGAAATTTCGTCATTTTTGCAATCAAACGACCCTGAATATGCAGAGCTTATTGCATCACGGAAGAGTCATTTCAAATTATATGAAGCAAGTAAAGCGTATTATGGCCTGGTAAAAAAATCTCATCAGGGCGTAATTGATGCCTTGCTTTTTTTGAGCTGGGAAAAGCTTATCAATCATCCCGAAGCTGGTGAAAAATTAGCTGAATTTAAAAAAGCGACTTCTGACTTTCAGGTTGTAGCTGATAACTTTATTGCAACTACAAAACATCAGCTGGGTGACCGCTCAAATCTCGTAGAGCTTATAAAGTTATCAAGTCAGCATGTAGCCATGTCAAGTTTTGAGAATCTAATCAAACAGGTCAAATATTATACAAGGTATACGGATAAGTATCTCAAGAAATCAAAAGGAGAAATACAAGAATATCGAAGCACCGCTTTTGAGTTATTAATTCAAGATTAATTAATTGGGTCTTCGAGTGACAAATAAAATCCAACTAGTATCCATTTATGGAAATTAATAATGAGGTGGCCAATGGCCAGGCAAAGACCGTCCTTCTTATAAGATGTGAGCTCATTTCAGCTCGCCGTCACATTCATTTATACCCTCTTTCGACGAACGTTGTTTAATATTAGACCAATACCCTACTATTTCACATGGGGCCGGGAAGGGTAAACCGATGGGTATCGCGTTTTATATGAAACAAATAAACACGTGATATGAATAGCCCATTTTCGTTTACTTCATTGCTTGCTGTTGCTTTTATCTTTTCTTTATTTTCTTGTGATTCCAACATTCAGGAAGAAGTAAGTCCTGATATAACATTTGACAATGTGATGACTGCTTTTGGTGACAACATAGACATGCTAAACCTTCCCAATTACGCAAATCAAGACATTCCGGCTTACATCGATAAGGACAATACTTCAGATAATGAAATCACAGATGCCGGCGCCTTACTAGGACGAGTACTTTTCTACGATACCAAGCTTTCCTCCGACAATACCATCTCCTGTGCAAGCTGTCATCATCAATCACTGGCGTTTGGAGATGATGCTGTTGCGTCCACAGGGGTAAACGGTTCCACCGGACGGCATGCTATGCGCCTGATCAATGCCCGATTTTCTGACGAGGAAGATTTTTTCTGGGACGAACGTGCAGATAACCTGGAGGAGCAAACTACTATGCCGATACAGGATCATTTTGAAATGGGATTCAGCGGACAAAATGGCGATCCTGATCTTGACAGTCTGATTAACAGACTCAGTCAACAGGAATACTATAACGAGCTCTTTACCCTGGTCTATGGAGATGGTCTAATTACTGAAGAACGTATGCAAAATGCCCTGGCTCAATTTATAAGAAGTATTGTGTCTTTTGATTCCAAATACGACATAGGCAGGGCAAGTGCTGGAAACAATAATGCAGCTTTCTCTAACTTTTCTGATCTGGAAAATGAGGGTAAAAGGCTTTTTATCCAGAGACCTGACTTCAATAGACAAGGTGTCCGTGTAGGTGGTGGTTTAGATTGCAATACTTGTCATCGCGCTCCCGAGTTTGACATTGATCCAAACTCAAGAAACAATGGAATCACAGGCTCGTTTGATGGCACGCCTGATACCGACGTTACCCGCTCTCCCACACTAAGGGACCTTTTCAATACCGAAGGTGTAGTCAATGGTCCCTTTATGCATAATGGCTTTTCTTCCAACTTCGATGATGTACTCAATCACTATGAATCCATTGCTCCGACCAATAACCTTGATCGTCGTTTGGCCAGAGGGCGAATGGGTGGTACCCGTGACCTGAACATTTCGAATCAAGAAAGGGAAGCCATCACCGCGTTCGTTAAAACGCTATCGGGAAGTAATGCATATACCGATCCCAAGTGGTCTGATCCTTTCAGATAAATCTTACAACATAAAAAAACCCCGGCCTTTCGACCGGGGTAGACTATAAACTTGAAATTTGAAAAGTGTGAATTCTTATCTGCTTGATCTTCGAACAGTACTTAGTTCGTCTTCATTTATAATATTAACATCAGCATCACCTTGATAACGTACTGTGCTTAATCCTGAGGCGTCCACGGATAATCTCTTATCAGCATTTACCCTGGCATTGGAAGCACCCGAGGCAGAAACCTCCACCGTACTGGCCTTCAAGTCGTAGGCCTTCAACGTGGATGCACCAGAGACATCGGCCTCCAGGTATACCGCTCTACCATCGAGATTCATAGAACTTGCTCCATTCAGATAAATCTGTAGCTCAGCAGCGGTCAGGTTAATGTCGGCTGATGAAGCACCTGATAGCTCGATTTCCAGGTTACCAGTCTTAAAATCCTTTATCTCGTAATAGCATAGTCCCTTGCTACTCAATTTTTCCAATTCTGGCATGGTAATAAAGACATCCAGCCTAAAATCATCATCTAAATCTTTGAGCAAATCCCATTTTTTACCAGACATGTCAATTTCCAGTACATCTCCATATTTTTTGATGAGTACATCTCTTCTGTAGCGCTCACGGCCTTTGACTTCAATTTTGTAATCATCTCCCTGTGTTAGGTAGACGTTATAAATTCCCCGAACTTCTATTTCATCGAAATTTTCAATATCAAAGGTCATAGGCTCGCCATCATAAACCCGTGATTTATTTTTATACTTGACTTTGTCTTTATTCTTATATTTTGAACGATCAGAATCTCCTCTATCAAGTAAACCACCCCTGCCGTATTTTCTGGTACAAGTCAGACAGTCGAGGCCACCCTCAGTAAATACCCATTCGTTACTCTTGGTTATTTGCCAGCTTTTGTAGCCACTGCGGTTCAAGGTATGTTCGATAATATCAGCCATATCCTCATCCATTACAAATTTTGTATTGTATGGAATGTTAAGCGTCATGCTCAATTGCTGTGCTCTGAATTTGGACCTGTTCTTAAAGGTGTAATCGGAATCAAAAATTAGTTCATTTCCCTTTTGTCGTACCTGGTATTCAATCATTTGCGCATTTTTCTCTGCATCCTGTCGAGTTCGTCCATGAGCCTCATACCTCATATCGAGTAGAACCACTGAATCCTCATGCCCTCTTAATTTCAAAGCAGTGGCGTCTATCCCTCCAATATCCACATAGTCAAGCGAAAGAATGAGTGTTTCTTCTTTGTTTATATCAAATGATCTTGTTTCTCTAAAGGAGCCTTCATTCCTGAACTCACCTACAATTCCTGGAATAGTGATAGATAAGCTTATCAGACAAATTACCCAAACACCAAACACTGACCAGCCTAACGGGGCACGAATCACCATTCGCTTGGTCATGATAGAAATACCCAACAAGCATACCACAAGGAATGGAATAAACGCCGTGAGAAATATGGCTAGAAAGGTAAATCCGGATACACTCTCGGCCAATATGCCCGCCGGTACAATCGTGGCACTGATCCAATCTCCAAGGCCACTAAACAGCCCGAGTAGCACACCCGCCGCGATGAACAAACTGATCATTCCCGAAACTCCCACCATGGTAACAATGATTCCTGCAAATATTCGAACCACATCCATCAAAACCTTAGAGAATGGACCAAGTAGCGCCGCCAAAGCTGTAAATAGTGCTGCGATCAGTCTAAAGGGAAAGAGCAACACTTTTGCCAAGGCGCTCTCTTCGCCATCGTCAGCATTCAAACTACGCTTTACGTTTTGTTCTATGTTTGACAGCGTTACCGGTTCGCCCTGCATCTGCATTTTGTCGGTAAGGGATTTAGCGACCGGAGTAATCATCCAGAGAATCACATAAATAATGAATCCAGTTCCGCCAAGAAATATCGATACTACAAACAGTAATCGAATCAAAGTAACATCGGCGCCAAAATAGGCCGCAATACCACTGGACACCCCGCCCAACACTTGGTTGTCAGGGTCACGAAACATCTTTTTGACCTCCTCATCGTCACCTAGGGTAGAAGACCCTGGTATGACTATCCAAAGTATTATGTATACGATCAGAACTGTACCGCTCAAAAAACTTACAAAAATATTGAGCAACAGAAGCACGGCGATCAATCGAATCCATAGCGGATCAATGCTGAAATAATAGGCAATGCCTGCAGCTACTCCACCAATTACTTTCCGCTTTTCATCTCGATGAAGCTTTTGTTTACCAGGATCTTCGGCATCGCTTATTCTCTCCTTTTCCTTTTTGTCCGCCTTTTCCTGTTCTTTCTTTTCTTGCGGTGTTTCCTTTTCTTTTGTACTGGCAGGCTCATCATCCTCAAGTGCCTCAAAGTCAGCCACGGTTCCCATGGTGTCTATAAGTGCTTGTACGTCTTCAGCGTTGATAATCTGCTTTCCGTCATCCAGCTTCGACAGGAATATTTCTGCCACCCTGCTTTCTATATCTGCAATGATTTCAGCGCTATCTTCATAATTAGAAAAGTAATTGTTAATGGTTTCTAAGTACTCTTTGAGCTGAGCATATCCATCCTCTTCAATATGAAAAATAATACCGCTTATATTGATACTAATATTTTTCTTCATTGTCTTTTAATTTATACTTGATCCAATAGGATGGCATCCCATCGAGAATTTTCTGTTTAAAGTTATGTTGATTATTGTCATGCTTTAGTCGCTTTACTTTTTGCGCTTTTTTTTGCACTGATTTTTTTGGTAGACGTCATAAGTTCCTTCCAGGTATCATCCAATTTACCTAAAAACTCGCTACCCGAATCTGTGATGGTATAATATTTTCTCGGAGGTCCCGACTTGGACTCTACCCATTTGTA
Source organism: Reichenbachiella sp. (assembly GCF_039944555.1). Lineage (GTDB taxonomy): Bacteria > Bacteroidota > Bacteroidia > Cytophagales > Cyclobacteriaceae > Reichenbachiella. The sequence continues at coordinate 824,334 of NZ_JBDUYN010000007.1, forward strand.
ATCTACCAATCCGGCTTTCCTCAATCTTGTAAGTAAAGGGTACAGCGTCCCTTCAACTACCATAATTTTCGCAGAGGTAAGCTCTTCCAGCATGTCTGAGGCGTATACCTCCCCTCTTGAAATAATTTGCAAAATGCAAAATTCAAGAATGCCCTTTCTCATTTGTACCTGTGTGTTCTCTATCTTCATATCCAATTTTCCTGGGACTTGTTCAACTCATTAGACTCCCAATACATTGGAAGATTAAAGCGAACAATAGTAAAATTAAAAAAACCATAGTCTTGAATTTTAGTGAGTTTAGATGTGGAGCGAACTTTGGTTAATCACCCCAATTTTGAAATTCTTTTTTGACCTTGATAACTCTATACGGAATAGTACCTTGCAAGACCAAGTACTGGGCAAAAAAAATTACATTTTTTTAATATTCTTCATTTAATTCAATCATATATTTGAATAATTATAGTTTTAGGAATGAAATTATTATAATTAATAAATCGTTCTAGCCATATACAAAGAATATTTACCCCAGAATATATCTCACCAACCGAGAAATTTGATAGACTGATAGAATATAATTGAATAGCACATTAAGAGTATTTAGATTTGTTCACATAATTACACTAATGTACGTGAGAATAGTCATCACTGCCATCATGGGATGGTTCTGTATTTCCAACTCTTTTGCTCAATCCAATACGCCTAAATACAGCAATGAATTCTTGGCCATTGGGGTGAATGCCCGCGCATTAGGTATGGCCAGTGCCTTTACTTCGGTAGCTAAGGATGTAACTGCCGGCTATTGGAACCCTTCAGGACTGACTCAACTCGAATACAAATACGACATCTCGCTCATGCATGCACAGTATTTTGCAGGCATTGCTAATTACGATTATTTAGGGTTTGCCACAAAAATAGACTCTGTAAGTTCTCTAGGCCTATCAGTGATTCGCTTCGGGATTGACGACATTCCTGATACGCGTTTCTTGTATGATGCTAATGGCGCGCTGAATTATGACAATATTCAATTCTTTTCCGCTTCCGACTATGCCTTCCTGTTTTCTTATGCCAGGAAAATCAAGGCTTTAGGCGGGCTGGACGTTGGTGGTAATGCCAAAATAATTTATCGTCATGCAGGCAACTTTGCCACAGCCTGGGGATATGGGCTAGATATCAGTGTTTCCAAATCGATCAAGAAGCTCAATCTGGCTCTAATGTTGCGTGATGTCACAGGCACGTACAATTCATGGTCTCATAACACTGAACTTATTGCAGACATATACTCAAAAACGAATAACGTCATTCCTGAAAATTCAATTGAAATCACTCTACCTAGAGCGATTCTTGGAATGAGCTATACCTTCGAAATCAAAAAGAAATTTAGTCTGTTGATCGCGATGGATTTCGAAACTACGTTTGACGGCAAACGAAACACACTAATAAACTCAAGCACTCTTTCTGTGGATCCCAGGTTGGGTTTAGAAATGGGCTATTTGTCAAGCTTTTTTCTGAGATTTGGTGCTGGACAATTTCAGGAGATTCAGAACTTCGATCGATCTACATCAATGGTCTACCAACCAAATTTCGGTGTAGGGGTAAAACTTAAAAAATTTAATATCGACTATGCCCTAACAGATATTGGAGATCAAGCCGAAACCCCCTACTCACATGTAATTTCACTTAAACTCGGAATCGATGATAAGAAATAGGTGTTTGATCATGGTTTTACTTCTATCCATTGCTGGCCAAACCTTTGGTCAGCCTTATGGCAATGAATGGATTGATCAAAATCAACGCTATTTTAAGATTATGATTGGGGAAGATGGTATTTATAGAATGACCCGTTCCGATTTAGAGAGCTTTGGTTTTCCGGTGGGCTCCGTAGATCCACGAAAGATTCAACTGTTTCATCTGGGGCAAGAAGTAGCTATTAACATAGAAGGTCAGCTTGATGGAATATTCGATCCGTCTGATTATCTGGAATTTTATGGTGAAAAAGCTGACGGAACGACTGACACCCCTTTGTATATAACTCCAGCTGCACAACCTCATACCTTCTATAATATATTCTCCGATAGCTCAGCATATTTTCTTACCTACAAACTCAATTTGGAGACTGGACTCAGAATGGATGATTTCTCAGAAAACAACGTGGGTGGTCTTCCAGCTGAAAACTATCATATTGCTGAACGCCTTACACTATTTACGAGTTCGTACTATGAAGGGCAAAGTTATGGATCTAGCAATAAAATACTGTTACCTACCTACGACCTCGGAGAAGGTTGGACTGGTACCTTTGCTAGCCTTGGGCAGAACATTGACAATACAATTTCAGGTCTTACCAATCAGATACAAGATGACATCAATCCATCTGTCGATATATTACTCGTAGGTGGCAACAACAACAGTCACAATGTGACCATATTCGTAGGCCCTGACGCAGGGTCGCTACGTGAGGTAGCAACAGCGGCTTTCAATGCAGATGAAAATTACCTGGTTAGTCAAGACATTGCATGGTCTGATATTTCGGCAAGTGGAGATTTATTGATTAGGGCAACCATCAACGGCGTAGGTGGAGTGGCTGATCGAGTAGCAGTATCATATATTCAAGTGAAATTTAGCACAGCTTATGACATGACTTCTATGTCTAGTACTAAGTTTTTAATGAAAACTAATGCTGGCGGCAAATCATACATCGAGGTGACCAATACTCCTTCAAATGTGTTTCTTTACGATATTACAAATACTATTGATCCTATCGCCATAGGCATTAACGAAAGCGGTGGAGCGTTTAATGCGATTATTAATAGTACTAGCACGCAACGAGTGCTTTTTGCACAGTCAGGCCAAAAAAGCGTTAGTTCACTGGATGAAATCTTCTTCAACAATTTCAACCCTGCCAGTTTCAACTATCTGATGATTAGTCACACAGGCCTGAGGGGAAATACCACCAGTGGGCAGGGAGATCAAGTGTCTGCCTATAAGGCCTATAGACAATCTACCGCTGGTGGTGGGCATACCGTCCTTGATATAGACGTTGATGTTATTTTCAATCAGTTCAACTATGGCAATCCATCTCCTCTAGCTATTAAAAGGTTTTCTGAATATGCATATGACAATGGTACTCCTGAATTTCTATTTTTGATCGGTAAGGCCTCAAATGTTCAAGCCAATTATTACAGACAGGATCCGCTTTCTCCTACCAACAGGCACTTTATCCCGACTTACGGAAATCCTGGCGCTGATGAACCTTTTTCAGAGGGATTTGATGGCAGTACAGGTTATGGTTTGTTAGCTACCGGAAGAATCAATGCCTCAGAGCCAGACCACATTGAAGCTTATTTGAATAAGGTAATTGAAGAAGAGGCTCTGCCCTTTACCACACTTAGGCAAAAAAATCTGGTGCACCTAAGTGGAGGTAATACAGAATCCGAGCTCAACTCATTCAGAGTGTATGTCGACGGTTTTGCAGACATAGCAAAAGGCCAACTACTTGGTGGCGAATCAGTCCAATTATCAAAAAATAATAATGATGCCGTAGAATTAATCAACATTTCCGATGAGATTAATGATGGAGTAATGATGGTGACCTTCTTTGGACACTCTAGCGGAAGTGTTACAGATATAGAAATAGGGCCTGTTTCTGATCCTGCTTTCGGTTATTCCAACAAAGGAAAATATCCTGTCTTCATGGTTAACGGATGTTTGGCAGGTGATTTTTTCAGTGAAAATGAGTCATTCGGCGTTGATTGGGTTCTGACCCCAGATTTGGGTGCCCTCGGCTTTATGGCTCATAGTCATGTGGGGTTTTCCTCCAACCTGAGACGGTATACCAATCTTTTTTATGAAATAGCTTTTACTGATCCTAATTTCATCAGTAAGTCTGTAGGCGAAATCAAAAAAGAGACCGGAACCAGGTACATTAGCACATATGGCACCTCAGAGTCATCTCTATCTCAAGTTCAACTCATCAATCTTCAGGGAGACCCTGCTGCGAAGGTATTTGGCCCTGACAAACCGGACTTCGATATCAATGAAGCTCATTTGCAAGCAGGTACGTTTGATGGCAGTCAGTTACTAGCCTCGGCCGATTCTTTCTATATAGAATTGAATATTCGCAACTATGGCATTTATTCTGATCAGACTTTCGACATTGCTGTAACACGCACGTTCGCAGACGGACGTACTCAGGTGTATGGTCCGGATTTGTTTGATAAAGTGTTGAGGGAAGACACTGTCAGATTTACCATTAACAATGAGGTGAGCAATCCAGAAGGTCTGAACACTTTTTCCATAACGTTAGATCCAACTGGAACTATCGATGAAATGGATGAAACAAATAACACTGCCTCACTCGAAGTCTTTCTAACCTCAGGTAGCACAATCAATCTTTTTCCTTTCAATTTATCAGTGCAATCCGAATCTAACTTAGATTTCTTCTTCCAGTCCACCAACTTGCTGGTAGGCACACGTTCTTTCGACATTCAAATTGATACCACTACTACGTTTGGTAGCCCCTACCTGATTAGTCAAACCCACTCGGGCAATGTAATGGGCAAGTTGAATATCAACCTGGAATCGAGTGGTTCAATTCCCAATGGTAAAGTATTTTATTGGCGAACCCGATTCACTAACCCACTTCCAACTGAAGGAGAGGAATGGGTAGTTAGCTCGTTCGTTTTGGACAAAAGCCTGGGTGAAGGATGGACTCAGGTCAATGCAGCGCAATTCAGTGAAGCTGTTACTGATGGGCTTTCTCTAAACCCTACAAACGGTGTCTGGAGTTTCCTGACATCACAGCTCCAATTGGAGGTGCAGAATTATGGCTCCAGTCATACCTCACTAGACTATCAGGACACAGATGTACTTTTAGACAACAGAAACTATTTCCAGACTAATTCTCATCTTGACGCAGGGTGCAGAAACAATACGATCAACTTTCTGGCACTAAAAAGACAATCAACCGTGCCATTCAAACCAGTGGTCACCACTGGCTTCGACGAACTCAATCCGCTAGTTTGTGGTCTCATTCCTCAGGTGATCTATAATTACACGGAAGGTGATTTGCCTGGTATCTATGGACCAGAAGTATTGATCAACAATATTGACAATGGAGACCATGTGCTCATTTTTTCTTTGGGTACCGTGAATTATTCTACCTGGACAGATGCCTTTAAAGACGATCTGGAAACATTGGGATTCAATAGGACTGTTATTGATAATCTTAATGATGACGAACCGGTCATTATGCTTGGATCCAAAAATGCAGTTGCTAACTCTTCACTGATCATTCAAGCTTCAGCCATACCAGAAAATCAGCAGCAGCTCAATTTAGATGAAACGGTAAATGGAAGCTTCGACACGGGAGAAATCAGATCTGGTCTAATTGGTCCGGCGCAATCGTGGTCACAAGTGACTGCACAAATAGTGGCCTCAGCGAATTCTACTCAGGACGCCAAAGTTTTGAGTGTATATGGTGTGCGACAAGACATAACTGAGCAACTACTCTTTCAGAGTACAACGGCCGATCAATTCGATATATCTTCCATTGATGCGACGGAATATCCACACCTAAGGCTTAATCTGGAAGTAACTGACAATGTCCAACAAACACCTCATCAACTGCAATCCTGGCGAGTGGACTATGAAACAACTCCGGAAGGGGCACTTCTTATCAGCAATCAAGCGGGAATTTCCAATTCGGTAGAAGTTCAGGAAGGACAAGCATATGATAATTCTTATACATTTTGGAATTTCTCTAAAAAGGATTTTCAAGACTCAATAAAAATAAAGTATGATTTGCTAAATACAGGAACTTCAACAAGGCTCATGGACTCACTAAATCTAGCGGCCTTAGGTAGCGGCGACTCAGCACAATTCAATCTGAATTTTAGAACTATAGGCAATCAGGGTTCGAATGATTTAATACTTTCAGCAAATGATAACTATCCGTATGAGATGTATGCCTTCAACAATTCAGCTCGTTTTTCTGATTATTTGCTGGTTCAACCAGACGGAACCAATCCTTTGGTTGATGTATCTTTTGATGGAGTTCAAATTATGAACGGAGACATTGTATCCCCTACTCCTTCCATCGAAGTACACATTACGGACGACAATTCCTTCCTTCTACTAGAAGATACTACAGGTATAAACATTTACCTCAAGCAGCCCTGCGAAGGGTGTGACTTCCAGCGGATTGCATTTAGCAGCCCATTGATGCAATGGACCCCTGCAAGTCCTGAAGAAAACTTTAAGGCCGTATTTGCTCCGGAAAGATTGGAAGACGGCCTATACGGATTTCGTGTACTAGCGAATGATGCTTCAGGAAACCCAGCCGGATTACAACCCTATGAAATCAATTTTGAAGTAATAAATGAATCAACAATTACCAACTTTTACCCCTATCCTAATCCGTTCTCGTCTAGTACACGATTTGTATTTACTTTGACTGGATCAGAATTTCCCGAGGATATCAAAATTCAAATTCTTACAGTAACTGGCCGAGTTGTAAAGGAAATATTCATGGATGAATTGGGTCCTCTGAATATTGGCAACAACAAAACTGAATATGCCTGGGATGGAAGAGACAATTACGGAGATCAGCTGGCTAACGGCGTATACCTTTACCGTGTGCTAATTAAAAATCCAGGAGAGAGTTTTCAGCATCGAGAAACTTCGGCAGACAGAGGTTTCAAGAATGGGTTTGGGAAAATGTATCTACTGAGGTAGCTACTTCAGAATTGTATTTATTTTTAACACTACCTCATCCAGCTGGTTGGCATTTTTTTTAATCATCTTTAACTGCGCCTGGCTGCTGTTTCTTTCCGTTGTATCCACGTTGAGTATATCGAGTAAACTCAAAATATTAGACAGAGGTCTTCTTACAATGTGGGCATTGTCGTAAGCATATTCTTGTAAAGCCTGATTTTTGTTTTCCAATTCAACGGTATGCTCATGTACCATTTCTTCAAGATTGTTTTGGATTCTTTTTATTTGATGTCTTTGATTGGTAAGCTGTTCATTCTTCACGGAGAGTTCCTCGTTGATTCTATCCAGGTTCATGTTGTGAGTTTCTATTTTCTCTCGTTCTTTATCAAAGCTCACTTTGATGAAAACTACAATAGCGCCTACCACTAAAGAATGAAAGAAATAATCAAATGCGATGCTTTGCATTATACCGTCAGAAAAGCTTATAGTTATCAATATTTCGGAGTTTGCATCAAGCGTGAGTATGATGTTAGTTAAGCACAGGACTAGCACCATAAATAGTCTTAGTTTGGTTTTCAATAAACCGAGAAAAATAACTAAAATCGAAAAATAGGCATAGGAAAATGATCCGTCCATTCCGCCATTGTATTTCCAAAACAGGACAAATAGCGGCAACCATGAAAAACAATATATTCCCATAAGCCAATCGAGGTTAATTCTTCTCCAGAGGCCAACAAGCAGTAGTCCGGTAACCATAAATGCTGTAATATTAAGACAAACAACTGCCAAACTAGTTCCTACCCAGATAGCACTACCAATACCCATCAGCCAGTATATCTCAGAGGAGATAAGTAGAATTTTGAAAAATCCTTTCGAATGGGTGTCTATATGGTTTGCAATGGATATCAATGAGTTATCAATTGAATTAGTTTTTTGGGTTATAAAAAAGTCCTTGCTTTAGCTTATGCGTAACTGAATGAATGGCTGACTGAAGATGCTCGGCTGATTGAAGCAACAAGTCTCCCATCTGAGTATTTTTAGTAACAGTATCCAAATCTTTTATAGAACTCAGTGTCGATTCCAGATAAGGCTTCATTTCAAAGAGTGTAATGGAAAGGTACTTTTCAATTGACTTTCTTTGAGCAAGTAACTTTTCACTTCTCTGTTTAATATTACTTTCCAACCAATTGTTAGATTTTTCGAGCATTGCTTTTTGCTCCTCTAGTTTCATATTCTGTCTTCCAAGCTTTTTTATCTGGTTCTCAACTTTTTTCTTCTTGTCCCGAAGATCCAATCTTTTTTGATCGAATTGGTTTTTATGATACAATAGAGCAACGGTGACCACAACTGTGATCCATAGATAGTGATGACTACCCAAATCCTGAGGGTTGGCGTAAGTCATCAAATCACTGTGATAAAGCCAAACGTATAGCATGGCTGCTTCCAAAAAAACGCAAAGGGTCACAAAAACAACAAGCCACATACCACTATGAATAAGTGCCATCATAATAATACCGCCAATAAAATAATACTCTCCGGTGCCGCTGATACCATCCAAAACAACCCAATTGGCACACAGAAAACCAACAACAAGAAATGAAAATGGAACTGAAATAAATTCAAATTGTATTTGAAACCTCATAAGGATCAGAGGTATTGCAAATACTATGAGCAGCGAAACATCAACTATAAAATCCAAATCCACAGCAGCTAGTGGTAAATCACGATAAATTGCAATAACCATTCGCAATACCCCGGCTATACAGCCAATGGTAAGAATGTCTGATTCGAACTGCTTGTTTTGTTTGGAGTAATATTGCATTAATAATGAAGTTAGGGCTAACCAAAATAAATAATTAGAATTTCAAAACATCCTCTTTTACCCAGAACATATCCGGAATTCGTCCTTCTTTCGACGAATAGTGCAATTCTTTAGATAATAATCCTTCTGATTTCTAATCCAAATAAAAGACCTTGCGTACAACAAAAGGTGTAGTGATTAAACCTTCAATAAATGTCTAAACTCCTTACGTCAATTGACGATAAAACAAGAAAATTCATTGAATCCCAGCAAATCTTTTTTGTGGCTACGGCAGCCTCATCGGGAAAAGTAAATCTTTCTCCAAAAGGACTTGATTCTTTTAGAATACTCGGTCCAAATAAGGTAGCATGGCTCAACCTCACGGGTAGTGGAAATGAGACAGCAGCACATATTCTGGAAACCAACCGAATGACCATCATGATGTGCGCTTTTGAAGGCAAACCTAACATTCTCCGACTGTATGGTTCGGCCAGGGCAATATATGAGCAAGATCCTGAATGGAAAGATTACGGGCCTTTGTTTGGCCCTAATACGGGTTCACGACAGATATTTCTTGTAGAAGTTGAACATGTACAACACTCTTGTGGCATGGCTGTGCCTATATACGACTTTGTTGAACATCGTGACCTGCTAAACATCTCTCACGATAAAAAAGGTAGAGAGAAAGTAAAAGACTATTGGCGAGAAAAGAACATGGTATCTTTGGACGGATTTCCTACTGGACAAAAAGTATAATATGCCGCATCACCATCATGGCCATGAGCATCATCATGATGTTGACAACATCAAAACCGCCTTTTTCCTTAATCTCGGCTTTACCATAGTTGAGATTGTTGGAGGTATATACGTAAATAGCGTAGCCATTATCTCTGATGCAATACATGATCTAGGCGATAGTCTGAGTCTAGGGGTTTCTTGGTATTTTCAGAAAATCTCGCACCGAGGCAGAACCAATACCTTCTCTTACGGCTTCCGAAGGTTTTCTGTGCTTAGTGCCATTATAAATTCTGTGGTTTTATTGGCTGGTTCGGTTTTTATATTGGTGGAAACCATCCCACGTTTATTGCACCCGGAACAACCTAATGCTCAGGGCATGATTATTCTATCTGTTCTAGGGGTAATTGTAAATGGAGCTGCTGTATTAAAAACCCGTAAAGGTAAGACCGTAAACGAGAAGGTCGTATCACTTCATCTTTTAGAGGATGTATTGGGTTGGGTGGCCGTACTCATTGGAAGTATTGTGATGAGTCTTACTGATTTTCCAATTTTGGATCCAATACTCTCACTTCTAATTGCCGGCTACATTTTATTCAATGTATTCAGAAATTTGAAAACGAGTCTTAAAATCATTCTTCAAAGCATCCCTCCTGAAATAGACACTATCGAATTAGAAAAGCAATTGAAAAAAATCCAAAACATCAATCAGGTACACGATATGCATACCTGGACCATGGATGGTAATTATCACGTAATGACACTACATCTGGTATTGGCCAAAGGTGTTGATTTAGTAGCTGGTGCGGAAATAAAGGCCCAAGCCAGGGCCATCCTAAAGGCTGGAGATATTGATCATGTAACCATAGAGCTTGAATCCCCCGAAGAACATTGTGATCTTGAGGACTGTTAATTCAATTCACACAAAAACCTCATAGTGTCTACCCCATCAGCATAATCCGATAGCCGCGGCTTTTGCGCCTGACCGAAAGGAATCTGTCCATCAGACGAGCCTACTATGCATTGTATCTTAGTCTCCTGACTTTGAAGCCATGATTCCAACTCCGTTTCGCTAGTATATTCCTGATAATACAAAACAGAAATGGGCGAAACCATTTCTTCACTTTCTCTCACAAGTAAAAATTCGGTATCCAGGTGCGGTTCGCCATTTACCAGATAAATGGACTTGTTGTAATCGTAGTTGTTCCTATACTTATGGTGATCTGCTATCGAATCGAATGGCTTCAGACCATCGAGTAAAGCATTAAAATTATACCCCTTTGGTACAAAAACTTTTGATACATTTCGACACCCCAGTCCGTAATATTGAAAGATGTCCTGGCCCAGATTTTCGAAATCTTGTCGAGCTTCTTCGCCAGTTAAAACTGCAACAGAGGTTCTGTTTTTGCGAATAACATGTGGTTTGCTTTTAAAATAATATTCGAAATATCTGGAAGTATTATCACTTCCGGTCCCAATAAAAGCATCGGCGTCATTAAGACGCTCTACCACTGTTATATGTGAGGTAAAGTCGGGATTAATATCTATCAATTCGTCTAAAATAAAACGCATCAGAGTTTGATCCTTCGTGCTTAATTTAAGCATCAGCTGATGACCTGATAACAATACACACAGCAAGTCATGAAAACCAACCAAGGGTATATTACCTGCTGTGATAAGACCTACTCTTTTAGGTACTGTCTTTTCCAGATCATAAGCACTCAGCCATTGCTCAATTTCTGACTTCTTTAGAAACAGGCAAATGCCCTCAATCGCCAATTTTATGTTATCCTCTATGAACCACGCATTTTCATTTCGGGCACTAACAAATAACTCGTTTAACCTTTCAGAAGAAAGATTTTTCAAACGTATTCCGAGCGTTTCAAAGGATTTTATTCGGTCAATCAACAACATAAATCAGATAAATGAGTATAGATAAACTAATATGCCAAACGTTTTGGCAGGCAAAATTAATCCTTATTTTTGCACACTTATTTTTAAGGACAAATAAATAAAGGGAAATGGCAATTATTATTACCGACGAATGCATCAACTGCGGAGCCTGTGAGCCAGAATGCCCCAACACTGCGATCTACGAAGGTGGAATCGAGTGGGATTGGGCCGGCGGAACAAGCCTTACCGAAGTTGAACTGGAAGACGGTACTCAGGTGGATGCCAACGCACCACAAGAGCCCGTTGATGATGACTTGTACTATATCGTTCCTGGAAAATGTACCGAGTGTAACGGCTTCCATGAAGAACCTCAGTGCGCAGCTGTTTGTCCAGTGGATTGTTGTGTTGACGATCCGGATTATGTAGAGACAGAAGATGAGCTTTTGGCTAAAAAAGCTTGGTTGCACAACGAATAGTAGCACCAGACAATATACCCAAGACATGCTCTTGGCATAAATGATACTGACCATCCCGATTTTTCGGGATGGTTTTTTTGTGGCATGCTTGAGCTATAGTTGAATTATTCGTTTTTGTAGACGACCTTTCAGGCATGAAGAAACTGGTCTCATCTCTTGTTGTTTTGTTTTTACTATTAAACATCGTTTACTGGCTAGGTCCCAAACCTGAATTTGACCAGGTAGATCCAATTATTACACATATAGATATCCCCATTCTTCAACTGGACAGTGTAATTGCGGCATCAGAGAGTCAGTTCCCAAATATCAAACCTGAAAACGAATCCAGGATCATCTGGGCAGATTCTGTACGTAAGACGCCTTACGCAATGGTTTACCTACATGGCTTTTCGGCCGGAGTCATGGAGTCAAATCCTGTACATGTCAGGCTTGCGCAGAAATTTGGTTGTAATTTATATCTGGCTCGGCTCTCCCACCATGGACTTAGTGGAGATGATGCTTTCGAAGGACTCACCCCGGCATCTTTAATGCATACAGCAAAAGAAGCGATTGCCATTGGCAGTATTATTGGCGAACAGGTCATTTTGGTATCCTGCTCTACCGGAGGCACTTTGTCAATTTACCTAACAGCCAACAATCCCGAACTGATTGCGGCACAGATATTATATTCTCCCAACACCGCCATTGATGATCCTGCTGCCAGTTTGCTGAATAAACCATGGGGTGCCCAGCTAACCAAGGCAGTTGTAGGGCCATACAAAGAAGGAGATGCGAAATGGTATGGCACTCCTGTTGAAAACTATTGGACATTGAAATACCGATCAGATGCTTTGATAGCATTACAGGAGTTACTTGATCAAACCATGACAGATGAGGTATTTGAAAAGATTGAGTCTCCGTATTTTGTAGGATACTACTACAAAAATGACGAAGAATCCGATCATGTGATTTCCATACCCGGAATACTCAACTTTGACAGTAAGACCAATACACCTAATGAACGTAAAATGGTGATAGCATTTCCCAACGTAGGCAATCATGTCATGGCTTCGGATCTACAATCCAAGGATATTGAAAGTGTAATTGAAGAAACCAGCAGATTTATTGAAGACGTTTTAAAGAGTAGCCCCATATATTAGATGGTGTTTAAAAAAACGCCCGCCCAGAGGGGCGGACGCTTACACCAGCTTCGTCGTTATGGTTAATTTTTAATGATTCTTACGTTCGCAACCTTTTCGCCATGGATCAATTGAAGTAAGAGTAACCCTTTTGGCAGGTTTCCAACTTTTAGTTGAGCATCAAATACACTAAAGGACTTATTGATTAGTCGAGTACTTAATAGCTTTCCATCACTTGAATAGACTTTTATCGAGATGTCCCCATACCAGTCATTGTTTATCTTCAAATTGAGCTGATCAGTAAAAGGATTTGGATAAACTCCAACCCCTTCCGGAAAGGATTCCTCCTCAACAGACGCCACAATACTGGATTCAACCGAAATTCCATTTTCACCAACCATAGCGGTTAAAACTACGGGGGTTCCTACAGCATCGATGGAAATCGAGGAGCCCGCTAAGTCCATTGCAGCACCGGTCACCTCTATTTGCAATCTGTACTCTCCTTCTGGAATACCTTCAATTTTGAAATCGCCGTTGACATCAGAAAACACCTCGGTCATGAGTTGGTCATCCGACGTTCGAATCAGAAATACAGATACATCAGCGATAGGTGTCCCCTCAAGAATTCTACCTTGAATCGCTCTTGCGCCAGTCCCGTCATCTTCTAAGATACGTCCGGCGATGGTACCGCTTCCGATGAGTAAATCTTCTGTGGCCTTGGATTTCATATGAATTTCCAGACCATATATATCATCATTCGTAATAGTGATTAATTCTGCATCCTGCCAAAAGATCACATCCCCATAGAAGGTGGAGTAGAAAGGTTCGTTATCAGTATTTTCTGGGTCTACTCCCAAATAGTAGCTACCGTCCTTGATCTGAGAAAAAACGAATCCAAATTCATTCAATACTTGTTCTTGAATCTCGCCATTGTCTGCGTTGACCATTACGGCGATTCCGGCTGTGTATGTTTGAAATGATCCGTTATACACATTTCCGGATACCGAAAATACTGGTTTGATTTCAATCGTTTGTAGCACTACCGCTGGATTAAATGCATCATCACCTGGAACAGAAGCCAATATTGAAACCGTACCTACAGAGAAAGGAGTGAGTTTATCACCATCTAATGTTGCGAGTCCGTAACTATCAAATAAATCAAATGATATTGGCATATCTGTGTTACTGCTCGCAGAAAGGACTAGTTCACCATCCTTCACGTAGGTAAATGCTGGAGGATCGAAGGTAATAACGGGGTCTTGTTTAGCAACATCTGTGACCAAGAATCCCGCCAAAGTTCCTACGTAATTATAGTCATCATGGGGTGCCGTGGATAACAATAGCTCTACAATTCCTGCTTCACCGGTCAGTGTAATCAGATTATCACTGGCTGTTGCAGGCCCCGAAACAACATTGACGATTAAGGGGATATCAGCAGTCGTTATTAACTCAAGGGCAAAAGGATCATCGGTTGTTAACTTGTCTTCAATCGGTCCATCGAACACGACAAAGTGGGAGGCTTTCCCAATGCTGAAGGTAATCTCATCCGTATCAGGGCGATGCGTATCGTTGCCCTCCTGACTCGCCTTAATTGTAGCTTCTCCAGCACCAAGAATGGTTACCACGCTTCCTGAAATAGAAATATTTTCTGATGCTGACTCAAAAGTAATTGGGGCATCACTTTTTGAAAGAGCTTCGATGATAAAGGGTGAATCTCCAAAGGTAATACCTTCGACATAATCAGGGTCCATTTCCAAATCTGCATAATTTCGTTCTTCCACATCACTCACATTAATTGTAAGAGTTGCAGTACCACTTAATCCATCTTGATCTGTTGCGACCACCTGAATGACATGTTGCGTCTTGGTTTCGAAATCAAGTGTCTTGTTATCCCGAACCAGGATTACACCTGTAGCAGTGTTCATTTGGAACAATTCGTCCAGATCTGAAATAAATCCGTATGTGAGCTGATCTCCTTCATCAGGATCAATGGCCTCCAAGGTGTACACTCCACTGGCATGTTCTGAAACGGTCACGGTTGCGTCATCCATTGTGGGCGCTTCATTCACATTCTGTACCGAAATAGTAAGTTCTTTCTCAACAGGTGGGTCGACCCCATCGGACACTTCAATCTTGATATCTAAGCTATTATCTGATTCAAAATCAAATACTCCAGCGCTTAGCAGCGAATTTCCTGAAATGCTGAAAAGATTATTATCACCAAATCCTGCAATTAATTCGAAGGATATGGACCCAGTACCATCTGGATCAATGGCCGAAAGTGTGCCGACAGTATACCCAATCGACTGATTTTCGTCAATCGTATGGCTGCTCAAACTAATTTCTGCCGGACTCTCAGCTACATTAAGAGCGGTAATGGTATACGTCTCTTCTATGGTGCCTCCCCTGCTGTCATCTGACTGGATTCTTACGCTGTAGATAGACTGTGCTTCAAAATCCAGGGGTTGAGCATTCTGAAGCTGATCGCCTGATGTCATAAAAAAGCTATTGTCGTCATCACCTGCGCCGGATATCAAAGTATAAACATGCGTATCTGGTGCATCCGGGTCTACAGTGGTCAAAGTACCAACGGTAGTGCCCGCTGGCTCGTTTTCATTGATCGTGGCTCCGTTTAGACTCAAATTGGTTGGTAACTGATTGACATCTCGTATCGTTATGTCGATGGCTTTATCAAAAGTGCCACTACCTGCATCCGTTGTTTCTACTCGAATGGTATAGGCATCTTTGACATCTTTGTCGAACAGTACATTAGAAAAAACCTGATCTCCGGTGATTGTAAAATCTGCATTGTCGTCATCCCCTATTCCAGCGACCAGAGCATAGGTATGTGAATCACCATATACATTATCAGGGTCTTCAGAAGTCAGCGTTCCGACCAATGTCCCTGAAGGTAGCTGCTCGTCAATGGCAGCTGGATCCAGGCTAACATCCGTTGGATCATCATTGAGAAAATCTACCTCGATATCAAAAGTCTGCTGAACATCTGTGGTACCATCACTTGCAGTCAGTGTTACATTATTGGTACCAACATCTCCTGTAGCTGGAGTTCCGGTCAACGCGAAACCCCATGCATCAAGAATTTTAATTTCCACTGTATTGGGAACGGACACATTGAAGCTCGTAGAGAAGTTTAGATTATTATTCGCATCCAGATCCGCTCGCCGTATGTCAAAACCGTCACCGTATTCAAAAATATCTGTAGGAATGCCTGACAAACCAACAAGAGCTATCATACCCTTAATAGTGCTTTCTTCATCAATCACTGAGTAATGGACATAAAGTCTCCCAAGGTTGTCATATGCGAGTTCGGAAATTAGATATACTTCTATCTCGCCAATATTTGGTGGGTCAGAAAAATTGTTGGAGTTATGGGGCATTGAAATTTCACCACTACTATTTCCATTTTCGTCGTAAACAGCTATGCTCTGTCCAATAGAAGTAACAAAGGCAATGTCACCCAAAGGGCTGATATCGAAACCGCTACTATAGCTAACATTATCAACGATAGAACTTACTACTCCACCCAATGTCAGTTTCTTTAAATTCCTCTGACCATTGTCATCTTCCAGAAAGATAAGAAAGCCATCTGGGTGGAAACCTAACCTCAGAATATCTGTTGTCACTGTTGTTAACGTGCTCAACACACCTCCTGAAATTTTCTTGATATGTTTATAATCGTCAATAACAAAAACATCTCCCGAGGGACTAACGGTAATGTCGTCAACGGCATTGGTTAAGTCATTGCTTGCGAGTAATGAAGTTATGGTTTGGTCAGTAGGTGTAGCAGTTAATACATTCGTTCCACTCAATAGATAATATCTGTTGTCACTACCTATAGTAAAGGTGCCTCCGTAAGGAAAAAGTGTAGTTACCGATGGCAGAGTAAAGTCAAAGCTTAGCCAGTCAGGTTTTGATGTAGCAGTTATGTCTACAAACTCATTTAATAAATCCTCCGCAACAACATTATAATTATAGGCGGAACCTTCGGTAGCTGTTACTACTGGAGTAGAAAGAAACTGCGGAGGTGTATCCGTCACATCATTGATTGTAATAGTAAATTGTTGCTCAATTTTCTCTCCACCTGAATCAGTCGATTCTACACGCACTGAATAGCTGTTTTTTGTGTCAAAATTGAAAATTTCTGCATTGACCAGCTGGTCACCCTCTATTGCAAAAAACGCATTGTCTGTATCGCCCGTACCAGCGATCAAGCTATAAGTAAACGTATCATTAGCGTCTTCATCTGTGGTTATGAGCATTCCCACAGAAGAACCTCCTAATAGATATTCGTCAATAGTATTATTACTTAAAGAAAGGGCCGTTGGTGCATCATTGGTGTTGATAACTTCGATCATGGATGTTTCAGTTACGACATTGCCAGTTCCATCTGTCACCTCCACAACTACATTTACATCTCCAATATCTTGAAAAATAGGTGTTCCGGTAATATATGATCCCGAAATGACCGAATAAAAACGATCATCAGGAGTGATTCGTCCTTCTCCATATAAGATAAAACCATTAGTGGTGGCCACAATCACTCTACCACTGTTTGCGTCTGCTCCGGGCAATGACAAAGCACCAGACCCCACCACGATGGATTTATTCCCATCTGGCGCTATTTTTGTGACTTTTCGGCCAGCTTGATCAGCAATATATATGTTACTGTATGTATCGACATCCAGCCCATAAATTGATTTTTCAGCAGCATCAAAAATAGATACGGAACCATCTGCGAGGACTTTATATAATCCACTTTGGAAACTGGATACTAATAGTGCCCCATCATCCATAAACTCCATCCAATGTGGCTCTGAAAGGCCAGTCGCAAATGTGGTAACTTCTCCGCTTGTAGAAACGCGTCGGATGCTATTGTTTCTTTGATCAGCGACGTACAAAAACCCATCAGGACCCATCTCAATGTCGTTGGGAAACTTAAAGCCAGCCGCAGTTCCCTCCCCATCGGTAGTCCCCTGAGCGCTCATTCCAGCGAGTTGCGTCACATTGCCTTGAGGGTCAATTTTTTTGATATTATGATTTACATATTCTGTGATATAAATATTCCCCAGAGGGTCAATTGCAATGCCGTGTGGTCGTTCAAATTGAGCATTGGTGCCATTCCCATTCGTGTTACCCGGAGTGCTTCCTGCAATAGTGGTGACCACACCATCCTTAAGTTTTTTTACATCATGGTTTAAAGCATCGGTGAAATAAAGTGTTCCATCTGGGCCAAGTTCTGCATCGGATACTTGATTGAACTCCGCTTCAGTCAATGCATCTCCATCGGCATCTCCTCCACCAGAAACACCGGCTAGTACTTGTACTGAAGGAGTTACTTCTTGGAACGAGAGCCACGAGGGCTCTATAATAGAGATGGTTACAGGGCCTTCTGGATCTGAAGTCGAAACCCCTCCAAAGTATAGTTCATCTTCCAAGGCATCTGGTAAAATTAATGCTGAAATCACAGGAATTTCATCAAGATCGTTGATGAAGATGGTAAACTCTTTTTCGAAGTATCCACCGGTATTTCCGTCTACACGCACTCTTATGGCGTAGTTAGATTTTTCTTCATAATCAAATGTTTCGCTCGACTGAAGCTGTCCGTTTACAATATCAAAGGATGCATTATCAGCGTCGCCACTACCCGAAACCAGTGTATATTGATACACTATACCGTCATTTCCATTATTGTTAGAAAAAGAGCCAATCTGAATTCCTACATTTTGATTTTCATCTAAGGAAGAATTACTTATAAGAATATCAGAGGGGTCAACAATTACATTGTTAATTGCTATAGTGATAGACTTTTCGAAAGCGAGCCCCCCACTGTCATCAACACGTAAACGGATACTATACGATGATTTTGTTTCAAATCGCAGGTTCTCTTGAACAAGCAAATGATCTGCAGAAATAGTGAAAGACCCATTGTCCGTATCCCCATCGCCCGATACGAACGAGTACGTATACGTTTCAGTTAAGTCAGTGTCAACTACCCCGAGTGTAACAAATTCGCCAATTTGTAAGGTTTCATCAATGGTTTCAGGAGAGAGTGTTATGTCGGTTGGAGGGTTTTGAACATTGATTACTGTAATGGATTCGGTTACTAAAGTTTCATTTCCTTTGGCATCTGTCAATCGGAAAGACACGGAATGATCTCCGACCTCAGCCTCTGTAGCAATCCCAGAGAGAATTGAGCCATCAATACTCATCCATGATGGAATGGTGATCGTCTCTAAGGTCACCACGTCTCCATCGCCATCACGTGTTTCCATGTCAAATTGATAATTGACACCCTCGTTTACAGATGTAGGTATTGGGTTTACAAATTCTGGAAAATCTTCAACACTATTGACTATCAGTGGTATATCATTAAATTCGAGTTCATTTGAGTAGTCGTCCTGATCCATTAGATCGTCAAAAATGACAACATCAAAAGTGATATCCTGACCAAAATAATCAGGTTGAAGTTCCAGAGTAACTTCCCCAGTGTTGACATTAAAAATTGGACCTGATTTAAATACTTGAGAATAAGGTATCCCATTAGTACTTTGCTGGAAATAATCCAGAATCAACGTTTGTTGGAGTGCGGCATCTCCATCATTAAGATTCTCGATAAGCAGAAACGTAATTAATCCAGCGCCTTCATCTATCGATAGGTTTTCATTAAGGGAGCCTTGGGGTGAAGAGTCAGTGTCTATGACTTCTATATCGAATGCTACTGGATCACCATTAACTGTAAGTGTAATGGTGTGAACACCTACATCTTCATCGCTGGCTGGTGTTCCTTGAATCTTATAGGCTCTGTCACCGAATTCTTGGCCTGTTATTGGGTCTGTATATATACTCCCATTGGTTCCGTGTTCATAACTCACCCAACCGGGTCCATCGATCGCTGTAATAATGGCATCACTTGTGTCCTCATCTCTAAGTACAATGGTATAATTCAAAAAAGCTCCTTCATTTACCGATGAACTACCTGCTGATGATCCTGCAAAAAAGGCAGGGTCATCGATGGTATTTTCTATGTTAAAATACATATTTCCAAAGTTCGTATCAGTACCACCATTAGCTGTCCCTCCGTCATCCTGGATAGTAAAAGGAATTGTCACAGACTCATCATCATTCAAAGCGTAATACTTGGAGTTGTCTATTTGGATGGTAAGTGTACCATCTGAATCAATCTGCATACCAGTAAATACATCGTTGAAGTTGTTCTGGTCAACAGTAATAGTCAACGATTGGCCGGATTCACCACTACCCGAGAAAAACTCGAAATGATTTGGTATGGAAATCTCGGACTCCACATCTTCAGAAAAGACAAGAGTACTTTCTGCACTCCAGGTTGGCGGGTCATTCACTTCTGCTACGTTGATAATGAATTGCTGTGATGAGGAGGCATTTCCTGGGCCATCATCCGTAACTATAACGCTGACTATTGCCGACCCGCTTAAATCTCCGCCGGCCAAGGTAAAGGCGAGATTATTTAGTGGGTTCCCCACAGCTGGGGGATTACTGAATAATTCGCTTCCAGACAGAATTTCGAATGAAATGGTGGTATTCTGATTGAGGGCGGGATCACCATCGTCAATGTTGGAAATCCATGTAGTTCCGTCGG
This sequence comes from Reichenbachiella sp., assembly GCF_039944555.1. Lineage (GTDB taxonomy): Bacteria > Bacteroidota > Bacteroidia > Cytophagales > Cyclobacteriaceae > Reichenbachiella. Next base: position 844,701 of record NZ_JBDUYN010000007.1, read on the forward strand.
TCCCAGCACCACCAGTATGTCCTTCCAAATAGGTGAAGACCGTCTGGCTTAGTGTAAAAGTTGGAGGAAGATTGGGAGTAGTAGAAAATGACACAGTTTGAGCTGTACTTGTATTGCCGAAATAGTCACTCACTATTCCGAAAGTCACAAAGTACGTCTCCGAAATATTTAGATCGGCATCCGGATTTACCGTGATTACATTATCGGATATGGTTGCTGTAAATGCCACCAAAGTACCACTTGCGCTTCCTTGATTCAGTGAAATGATTGATTGTAGATCATTATTATCAATCTCAACATTGTTTAGAAAAGCCGTTTTATCAAGTGTAATGGTAATGTTTGATGTCTTGACGATATCAGTAGCCAGATCGGCCGGATCAAATGTCACAGCGGGAGCATTGCTGTCATCAATCTGCAGCTGCCCATAGTTGTTTGTATTGTCTGAGGCATTGCCACCAGCATTTGCTGCTGCATTATTGGAGAAAATCGAGTTCTGATCATAGATCCCACCAAAAGCGTTATAAATAGCTCCTCCTTTTCCCTGCCCATTTCCGCCACTAGGTGACCCTCCGAGACCTCCTGTTGTAGAATTGTTTGTAAAAGAACATGACATTAGGTCAATGTTTCCATTTCGAAGAAAAATGGCACCACCTAAACCGGCACCTCCACCTCCACCCGGAGTTGTGAGGTCCGTTGCGGTTCCTCCATTACCTCCAAAACCAGTAGTTGAGCCGCCGATACCACCGCCAGACCCATCAGAGTTTGTTCGACCGCCACCACCGCCACCAGCACCATAACCGCCATTTCCACCTTTGGCACCACCTCCATAGTTGAGGTAGTAAATACCACCACCACCGCCAGCACCGAATTGGCCGTTTCCACCAAAAAAGGGAGCAGGGACTGCAGCTGCATGACCACCAGCATTTGCAAAAGGACCATCGCTTCCTATTCCTCCACCGATGAATTGATTTTCTCCACCATCTCCACCAATTGCATGGTTGTTGTCAAAGGTGACATTAGTAATCGTTAGCTGCCCATCGTTGATAAATAGTGCTCCTCCCATTCCAGCTCCACCTCCGGCGTTACCGTTTGGTGTTCCACCTTGGGCGAACCCATTTTGGATAGTCATATCAGACAATGAAACTACGGGCTCCTCCGTGGAGGAGGAGATACTTCCACCAATAAAGAATGGTCTAAACTGACCCGCTCCATCGATTATGGTAGCAGTTCCTGCTCCATTAATGGTGAGGTCTTCCGTGATATTTGGAAGGCCGCTCACTAATGTGATGGTTCCGGTAATTCCAGTCAAATCAATGACATCTGCGCCGGCGTTGGCCTCTGCATCAAGGATGGCCTGTCGGAGAGAACCAGCACCACTGTCACCAGTATTTGAAACTGTAAAAGTGGTCTGTCCTTGTGCACTCATCAAATTGAGTACTGTAAATAGAGTAGTTAAAAGTAAAATTCGTTTGCTAGTGTTCGAAGTTCCCATGACTATTTGTTTAATTCCAAAATCATGGTAAACATAGGCGTGACTCACTGCCAATTTCCAGACATCATCTGCCAGAAAACGGACAAAACACACGTTTTCTGACATTAATAGAGTATTTGATAAGTATTAATTGACTTACTCGGGTAATTGGAATATCGATCTCATGCCAAATAATCTGCCGGACGTTTTCCAAATCGTTTGGTGAAAATCTCAGAGAAGTAACCTGGTTTTTCAAACCCAACAGCATAGCATATTTCAGAAATGGTACGATAGGCTTTGTTTTCTAGCATTGTTCTGGCCTCGTTCAGTCGTACTTCCTTTAAGAAATTTCCCGCAGTGAGTCCTGTCACTTTTTTGATATTCCGGGTCAATTGCCTTTCACTAATGGCCATTTGGTCTGCAAGCATCGTTACATTGAAATCACTATTGTTTAGTTGGTTCTTAATGATAGATTTGAGTTTCTGAACCAGTTCATCATCGACAGACTTAGGAACTTCCTCCGCACTTACCTCCTGACGTGAATTTCTGTTTTCCAGAATGTTTTTTATCCGTGCTTTGAGTTCCTCCTGATTAAAAGGTTTGGTCATGTAATCATCCACACCAATAGTCAAACCCTCCACAATATCCTCTTCTCCTGATCTAGCAGTGAGCATGATTACTGAAATCTCTTTGGTTCTTTCATCTTCCTTCAACTTATGAACTAAATCGAAACCATCTAATCTTGGCATCATCAGATCGGATATGATCAGATCATAAGCTTCAGTATTGATCTTTTCAAGGGCTTCTATTCCATCTTCTGCCTCATCAATCAGGTAGCTTTCTTGTATCTGTCCCTTGATGTACTTTCGCATCATTTCATTATCCTCTACCACTAGAATTCGAGTGTCTTTGTAGTTTAGCGGGTCTTCAAAATTGCCTTTACTTTCTATAATCACACTTTCTTCTTCAACCAAAGGATCTACAACTACCTTTTCATCATGACTAATGACTAATGGAATACTCAGTGTAAATACAGTTCCAACATTTGGTTTACTTGCAACGTTTAGTTCCCCCTCCATCAACAAAGCCAGTTCCTTTGACAGAGAAAGCCCAATTCCTGTTCCTCCGGTATATTTTTTTTCATCACCTGCTTGATAAAATCTTTCAAAAACCTGGCCCAAATCGGCCCCTTTCATTCCAATACCATTGTCCTCGACTTTGATAATTAATTGTTCGGAATACTTAGAAACATCCAGTGAAATGCTACCACCCACCTCAGTGAATTTCAACGCATTTGACAATAGATTATCCAATATTTTTTCCAATTTTCCAATATCGACCTTTACTGATAAGTCCTTGTCTAAGTGATAATTAAATTGAAATGAAATTCGTTTTGCTGCACCCGAGGATTGATAGGTATAAAATATTCTACTGAGCAAATCATGCAGCCCTATGGTCTGAAAGTTCAATTTCATTTTCCCTGCCTCCAATTTGGACAGGTCAAGAATTTCTTCAACCAGATTAAGCAACTTTTTAGTACTAGCCTTTGATAAGTCAAGGTTTGACTTCACTGCTTCATTGACTTTACCTAGGTTTCCATTCAAAATGGACTCAATCGGTCCTTGAATTAACGTTAGTGGCGTCCTTAGTTCATGAGAGATATTGGCGAAAAATCTTGATTTTGCGTTATCCAATTTTTGAAGTTTTTCTGCCTGAGACCTAATTTCCTCAGTTCTTTCAAGAATGATATGCTCCAACTTCTCGTTTTCCTTTCTCAAACGAACCGAATTGAGCTTGACAACAATCCAAACAAATCCTCCGAACAAAATCACATAAACAACATAGGCAAGTACGGTCCCATACCATGGCGGCAGGATTTCGAAATTGTATTCTGCTACATCACTCTCTTCACCAAAGACATTGCGTGCCTGGACCTTAAAATTAAAAGACCCGGAAGGAAGGTTTGTATAATCCTTTTCGTTTTTAAAACTCCATTCTGACCAGTTTTCGTCAAAACCTACCAACCTTGTGCGATATTCGTTATCCTTTACCCCTTTGAAAAAAGGAATGGAAAAAGTAAAGCGCATAGCATTATTTTGATTGTTGATTTCAGGTCTCGTTGTTTGGCGCCAGCCCGCTATGCTGTCTTCATCATAGAACACACCAGAAAACAAAACAGAATCACCTGCATTTGTTAGATTAATCTGGCTAATTCGAGGTTTAAATAAGAATGAACGGTCTTCTGTTTTATCTGGATAGACCACCCAAAAACCTTTAGACATACCTATCAAAAGATTTCTACTACTAGTGATAGTAAATAAAGTTGTTACATTATTTTTCTCGGGGCCGGCAAACATCTGAGTCTCACCCAGAACCTTCTTATTATTACTTATGGTCGCGCTCCCAAATTCTCCCAGCTGATCGTAATACCAATACCTTGATTCACTTTCCTTTGCAAGGAAAAATACGCCCTTATCACTGAAGAAATCGCCGAACCTAGTATCCAATTTTAAAGTCTTAGCCTTCGGATCCAATTGGTAAATACCATTTGATGCCCCTAAAAAAAAGGTTTTCTCTAGTTCGATAAGTGCAAAGCCTCCGGATGGCACCTCTTTAGGAATAATTAAATCAACTATTTGAGTATAATCTTTACTTATTCGAAAAGCATACAATTGATCAGAGGATCTGGGGATGCCCAAAAATTGGTTTGAAACTTTATCAAACTTCAGATGAACAAACATCAGTTTGGGTAGCCTTTGGTCTTCAATACTATTAATGTGCTTCCATTCGCCATCTACAGATTTGAAAACCATTAATTCATTCCATCGATCAGAGGTTGTTATCAAAATCTCTTCGTTTGGATCATATGCCCCTTCTCCTGTGTTGGTATTATTGTGTTTGACCAGGCTTTTACCTTGGTCATTCTTGATCATACCTTTGGAATCGCCGTTAAATACGAAGATTACATCCTCGGCAATCTCTAGTCCCAATCCTCTATGCCCTGAGTTAGGTACTTTTGCAAACCTTGAGAATTTATTATCTAAGATATCAATGGTGTTTGACTTCTGCCAGGGTTTAAAGTATACCCCAGACTCGCCCGTGACATAGAGGTTTCCATTCTTCTCTTCAGCATCAAATGCGGAACCGGGAAAACCTAGTCTTTTATCAACATGATATATCTGAGAAGTAAGATTGACAAAGACCAAACCTGAATTGGTCATTAACCATAAATTTCCGTCTTTATTCTCAAATACATTGTGAACCTGAGGGTCAATTCCCGCTTCTTCACCAAGACGCATTACAGCTTTGAAATTATTATCAGTAATTACAAATGATCCGGTCAAAAAACATAGGCCATAAAAATCGTTATTCAATTTTTTTGCTCCAAAAAGGTTTTTTTCCAAATAGAAAGGATGATCAAAATTAGGAAGTCCTTTTGCTGTATCGGGTGAATAGTAGTGAGCCCCATTTTCAGACGAAAGCGTGATCATTCCAGAATCGCCAAAAGGTAAAATATTCGCAACCTGCTTATTACTCCAATAACCTCCGGATGCTGGGAGCTCTAAGCTATCTTCGGACAGCGTGCAAATCCCAACTTTATCAACCTTAACAATTAGCTTATTCTCGTAAACTGCACTAGGATACAATATGTTTTCTGACTTGATAATTTTGATGCTTTTCCTTGCGATGTCATATGTATAAATAGCATACTGACTAACAAAATATACTGCCTGATCCACTGTGTGGATATCTCTGACAACCTCAACATCATGGTCATCGGGCAGGAGATGCTTAAAAGAGAAAAATTCAACTCGTCCATGCTCTCCAAAACCTAAATAACCAAAATCGCCATATCCACCTGCATAAATAACACCTGCCCTATCCATTTCCAGTGCATTGGTATAAAGAGGATCGATAGATTTCCAGTTTTCGCCGTCAAACTCAAGAATACCTGTTGAAGCCGCAAAGTACATGATACCTCGATCATCCTGAATAGCATCCCATGATTGAGTAACTAAAGGGAAATCCGCCGAATTATAAACTTTAAGTGGGGGCAAACCCTCAGTGCCGATTGACAGCTGAGCCTGAGTACAAAACCAGGAGATGGTTAGAACAAAGATTAGAGTTAATTGCCTTGATGCCCTTGAAATTACCAATTCTTAATTTGTAAAGTTGTGAGAGTAAGATAATATAAACTTGATAGAGAAAAGAAAGACCATCGACTCTTTCAACAGGCAGGTGAATCATTCAGATAGATGGGGTAATCTACAGTATGCCTTAGTCGGCCTCTTCGGCTCTTTGCGGTCTAAGCGCATCCCGGACTGTAATCATATCCTTTTCTTCAACTACCATATAAGCGATGCTATGCATATCTGAAAAGTCCTCTGTACCAATGTCTTCGGTATCTATCTGCTCCCTTTCTGCATATTCCTTTAGATGGATAGCATGATGCGCCGCAGTACCTCTAGCATGTACTCCATGCATATCCCAGATCAGTTTGATTTTTCTATTCATAGTCACAAGGTAAATTGATATTGGCTGCGAAAATGGTTAAATTAATACTAAATCATTATATCATGAGACTAATAGATAAAACAAACCCATTAGCACTAGTGCTCTTGCTTGGCTGTGCACTAGTTTTCGTCAGATGCGACGATGATGACTCTGATTCGAACTCGAACCCAGAAGGTAACGGTGTAGACCCTATAGAGGCTACCGTAGAAATAGGTAATGCAGATCAGGTAACCGAGGCTCTTGATATAGCTGGAGCTACTGCTGTTGAGGGAAGTGCTCCGACACCTACCACTACCGCCGGCACTCCTGAGATAGCTAATGAAGATGTCAGTGTAAAAGCAGCTCAGGATGGAGAGACAAGCATTACGCTCAACTACAGCGGAGAAAGTGTGGAAGGCGTTTATTTCCAAATAGATGGTGCCTCCAGCTATCTTGATATACCTATTTCATCAGGAGGGCGACTGCTAGAAGAGGATGCTGTAACGATAGCCATCGATTTGGTTGAAGCCTTTGAGCCAGGCACTTTCTGCGGTTTAATTTGCGTCTACGATGCAGAAAACCGTGTGAGCTCGCCAGTTACCGTATGTATAGAAATACTTGAATTGGGAGGAGAAAACAGTGCCTTTCTTGTCGGAACATGGGAGCTTACTGCAGTCAAAAGTTCTCACAACAACGTGACTACTGCAGTAGGAGAAAGTGACGAAGAACCAGGAACATTTCAATGCCCAAATAGCAATGAAACCATTCCATATACCAACGTCTACAGATTAGATTTTATCACTGCCACCTTTACCAACAAGGGAGGCGCAACAATTGATGGAGAGGACTATGAAAAGGAACTTGATTGGAATGCCTCAAGTTGCGATAATCTGGTATACAAAGAAGAAACCGATGTTATCGATATGGATGGCATTTGGACCTATGATGATGCCACCTCGAGAATGGATATGGTTCTCAACAATAACGAGGATAATGAACAAGAAGTGGTAAGTTTCTCAGTCGTTCAGGATGGTAGCAATATCGAGCTTACCTTTATTGAACTGGATCCTACTGATGACGAAAATGAGACTTTATACTTCAGTCCAAAATAGAATTATTAATGTCACTGGCTGACCTCAACCAGTGACATTAATTTACATCTTGAACAATTCCTAGACTCGAAACTGAAGCATTTACTTTTAACTACTTGTTGAGGTTAAAACTGAATGAAGGTTGAATCATTTAAAAAAACTCAGTATTTATGGAAAATGCCGATTAAACAAAGACCACTGGCACGCCTTCTATCGAAGGAATAGCTTAAAGGTGATTGGGAGGACCATCCTGACACTCACCGGTTTTCCTCGCTGCTTGCCAGGATTCCAATCAGGTGCCTCATTGACAATTCTTGCGGCCTCTTCGTCACATCCCGCCCCAATGCCCTTTACAGCTTCTACATCGCTTATCTTACCTTGGCTGTTTACCACAAATTGGACATATACCCTTCCCTCTACTCGATTCTCAGTGGCTTCTCTTGGATATCTAATGTTATCTGCGACGTACTTATAAAATGCCTTGATTCCTCCTTTCGGTTCCGGTTTATCTTCTACCAGAAGAAAAATCTCTTCCGCTTTTTCTTCCGGCAACTCCATCGCGAATTCCACTTCCTCTACCGCCATATCTTCTGTTGTTTCCACATCCATATTTACTTCTACCTCTTCCAGGATTTCCTCATCTGGCACCTCTACTATGACGGGTTGTTGAATCACCTGCATGGGTGGCGGTGGCGGTGGCTGACTAGTCAATGGTATATCTTGTACTTCTTCCCATTCAGTGTTATCAACTAACAAGTCTTTGACCAGGGCACCCTTTTCAAAATTCCATTCAAAGGCTGTAATTACCATACCCAACGCCAATGCCAGTCCAATAAAAAAGAACATGGTGCTATTGTTTTTTTGTGCATCTGCTTTCGCTCTTTTCCACGCGATCAGATCCTCGTAATCATGGACATTTAAGTGAATAACTGCATTTTCCCGCGTTGGCAATGCTTCTGTGTTTTTCGCAGTCTTGCTCTTTTTTTGATTTGCCTTACTCATCCTCTGAGTTGGCCGTATGAGATTTTCAATTGTGGCTTCCATGACTCATTTGGTTTGTGTTTTACTTCCGTAACACCTACAAGTAAAGCATTCTTTATTGCTAACCAAATGACGATTATGCTCCTAAAAAAATGATTTAAGTCACTTCTTGAGCTTGGCCAATTAAGTTGGGTACATTCAAAAATAAAGGTGACCAAATGGCTGAAACCTCTACAGAAAATTAAAGCTTGAATTGATATTGCATCACATACATGTTTTTCCTGTTGGTAACGTTTATATGATCTATTCCTTCATAAACGGGTCTACCTTGCCAGCCAAAAGTCAGTTTAGATCGATGACCATTAAATAACAAGTTAATGCCTATATCATACAGTTTCATTGGTTCGTTCAACCGCTCATAGTCTGCATATTGAATATGAAAATAAGGCTGCAATGCTCTAACATGTTCAAATCTCTCCGGCAGAGCAAATCGGTAACCTATCTGACAGTAATATACCTTGCCGGTTCCTATGGATGGGTACATATTTCCGGCTCCATTGTATACACTTCCGTCGCTCTCAATAGAAGGGTTATTTGCGCCTATCATTCGAACGTAGTCAGGGCCAAAATCAGTATTAAAATAGGCTCCATAAAATGTGACGGATTGACTATTACGATGATTTAAGGGAAAATCTGCAAATAGATCAACAGCCCACTGGTTCATGCGATAGTAGTGCGTATCTGCAAGAAACATTCTCGACATGGCCTTATCCTGGGTAAGAAACCCTATGCCCAAATTCAATATACGCTTTGTACCATGATAGGTACCAGGCATATAAGCACTGGTAAGACCCTCCTTATCAAGAAATTGATATTTGAAATAACCCGAGGGTTGCCATTCAGTATTTCCCCTGGCGAAGTTAGTCTCCTCTTGGGTATCAACTGACCTTTCGATTCTATTGGGTTTGGCCAACACCAACCGATAGGCAAATGAGCCTATATCGCCTTTGACGAAAATGCTAAGTTTACGTAAATAGTCATCAGAAATGTTGATTGTACTCAACGCAAATATTGGGATGTCAGCCCCCAGCATAGCCCCTGAGGCCACACTTGCATATCTGGAGGGGCCGGTATATCCGTTCTTCCCCAGCCCCAGGTATAGTTGATCGCACAGTTTGTAAACTGCCAATAGATCCAATAACCTTATCTCGGAGGATTTTGAGAGATCATTAAAGTTGTTTAGTCCTACCTGAATTTTCGCATACACCCTTTCCGTTACATCACCTGAAAATGCCATTCTGAATCTTCTAATGGATAAATCTGTGGAACTGGTTTGATACGATCCGTCCACCAGCGATCCTGGATTTAGTTCTGTGTAACGAAGCCATATTTGTCCCGTTACCGATAGCTTCATAGTTGCCAGGTGATGGACATCGTGCAATGCTGATTGTTCTTTTGTAGAATCATTCTCAAATGCCGCAACAACCACATAGGACATATTACAAAAAACCAACGTTAGTAATATTTGAAGGCACTTTTTCATCCCGTTTTCAACAAATCGAACAGTGTTTGTTTGTCTAACACCTTAACATAGGGCTGATAATCTAAACCCGCCCGAATGATGTATTTTGTTAGCAAAACAGCCACTTTATCCAAGAGAACTTCTGCCTTCCAGGGTTTCTCAATGTAATTATCAATTCCTGCGCGATTAATCGCATCAATTGTGTCGGTATGAGTAGCCTGACCGGTGAGTAAAATTTTCCTAACTGCGCTGAACCGAGCATCTTCTTTTAGCTTCGCAAAAAATTCGACTCCTGTCATACCAGGCATGACATGGTCAGATACCACGACAGCCGTTTGGTCTCCTTTTCTCTCTATCTGTTCTAATAATCCAAACGCCTCATCTGCCGTTTCACATTCTTCGACAGATAAAAAATCCTCAAAATAGGACAATTGTTGGGCGATGGTGTTTAGCACCTCCTTTTGGTCCTCTACACATACTATGTATAACCTTTCCATTTTTATTTATTTGGCAGTTCAACAATAAAATTGGTCCATCCGCTATTGCACTCTAGTCGGATCTTTCCTCCGTATATCGTTACAATCTTCTGTACGATCGATAGCCCAAGTCCTAATCCAAAGGACAGCCCGCTGACCTTGGTCGTATAGTTCGGTTGAAATATTTTTGACATGGATTCCTCATCAATACCGATTCCATTATCAGCAATGGATACATTAATCCAATCACCTTGAGTCTTGGCTGAAACTACTATTTCTGGTTTGCTTAGCTGAGCAGAACTAAGGCTCTCCGCGGCATTTTTAATCAGATTTACCCAGACCTGCATAAAGTCACCTTCCCTGCCGCTTAACAAAATATCTTCCTCCACATCAATAGTGAGTTCGGTATTCCGTAGCACGTTAGAAAGCAATGAGAGGGTTTTTTTAATAGACGTTAGTAGGTTAAAGTTCCGGGTGTCATTACGATTTGCGGCTCCCAGCTCTTTGATTGATTGTACAACGTGCGAAGTATGAGTAGCGGCCAAATTAATATCATGAAGTGCCAGTCCGGCATCCCAATAATATCCCAATCTTTGAATGAGGTCCTGGTTTTCCTTAAGCCCGATCGTGTTTATTTCCTCTTCGGTCAGATTCATTTTAGCCAATTTCCTGGCTGCACTTTCGCGTAAGTCCAGAAGCTGCTGAATCTCTTCCTTCCTATTTCTAATTTCGGCACTGGATAAGGTTTGTCCTTTTTCCAGTGATTTTAGGAAAAATGGATAAAGCCCTTTTGAATCTTTTTCACCCATGTACTCCTTCATGTGTTGGGTGATCCAGTCGGTTTTGCTTTGAATAACACTCACGGCATTATTTAGCTCGTGTGCCAGCCCTGCCGCCAATTGACCCAATGTTGCCATTTTTTCGTGCTCAAACAGTTTCTTTACAGCGGATTCCTTTTCTGAAATGCTGTTGATGGTGAGCATCTGTCGTAAGTAAATTTCATTGACGACAACTGGAAGGATGTGTTCTAAAAAAAGACAATATTCTGAAGTATCCCGGGATGGAATTTGATCTTTTCTAACGTAATAGACTATGGTATCTTCATTGGCCTTCACGGTCGTGTAACTACAATTGTTGTGCGAGAAAAAACTGTAGATCCCGACGATCATATTGGATCCGGTAGAGAACACCTTAAACTCTTCTCCATCTGCAGGCTTGAAATAACCAGAGGTACTTCCACTTTCAACAAAGAACATTTTGTCATTGATTTCTCCTTGAGTCGTGACCTTATCACCTGCTTGTAACTCTAGTTTTTGGTCTTCATTGGAGAAAAAATTCTTTTTCAACCAATTCAAATCAGTCAACTCAGACAGGGCTATTTTTTGTTTGTTTGAAATCATTATAAAAAGCCAATTAGTTTTAAAGTAAACAGTGTGGCAAAGACCAGGATCAAACCAATAAGGCCAATGACAATTCCTACCTTCATCATATCTCTGGTCTCAATTACTCCGGTAGCATGAGCAAGTGCATTTGGGGGGGTGCTTATAGGCAGAGCCATGCCCAATGATGCGGCTAGTGTCGTACCCAAAATCAACATTTTAGAACCTCCCAACGGGTCCAAACTCTCTACAGATGCACCAATGGTTGCAATAATGGGAAGTAACAAATTCGCTGTAGCGGTATTGGACATGAAATTGGCCATCACAATAGCCAATAGTGCAGCCAATGCGATAATGACAAATGGAGAAAAACTATTAAAAGGAATGCTGGCAACTACGTGCGCCGCCAATCCGCTTTTCCCCAGGGCCAAACCCAGTGCAATTCCTCCTGAAACCAGCCAGAGGACGTCCCAGTTTATTTTCTTGAGATCTTCTTTTGTTATAATATTAAAAGTCAAAAAGATAGCCACTGGAATCATCGCCACAGTATATGAATTCACACCATGAACAAAATCAAATAGCCATAACAAAATCGTTAGTACAAATGTGATGTAGACGATCATTGCCTTTGGAGTTTTTGAGAACTCTCCTTTGATATCCAATTTGATTTCGGTCGTACGGGAGGGAAATAAGCGCATCAGTAAAAACCATGCGATGGTAAGAAGAGTGATAACAAAGGGAGCTCCAAAACTCATCCATTGTCCAAATCCAATACTGTCTTTGCCAGTCAAATATTTCAATGCCAACGCATTGGGTGGCGTACCAATTGGGGTGCCCAATCCGCCGATATTGGCGGCCAAAGGAATGCATAATGCAAGTGCAATTTTACCAGGATCTCGGTCTTCAAAGTACAGCAACACCGGCGCAACAATAGATAGCATCATAGCGGTGGTAGCTGTATTACTCATGAACATGGAAAACACCGCTGTGATCATCATTAACCCCATCATAATGTAAGCTGGTCTATTCCCAAAGGGTTTCAGAAGTACCCTGGCCAAATTCTGATCCAGCCTGTATTTAGTAGATGCCATGGCCAAAAAGAACCCTCCTAAAAACAACAAGATGATGGGAGAAGAAAATGTGCCCATGATTTCTTTATAGGGTAAAAGTTCACCAAAATTGTTTTCACCCGCTCCTTCAATCAATATGTTAATTCCAGTACTGGAAATAGTAATTAACTGCAATACTATGATAAGTATGGAGGTGGCATAAATCGGAATGGCCTCCGTAATCCAAAGCAATGCTGCCATAAAAAAAAGAGCAATGACACGATGTTCGATGGTCGATACATTTTCTATTGGAAGCCAATCTTTCGGTATAATCAGAATGATAAGTGGAACTGTTAGACTGGTGATGATTTTGGCTAGTTTATTATTCACAACACTGGTATTTGTGGCAGTAATTCAGGAATAAAATTAGATGAGCGGGTAAGCATAAGTCATGACAAGAAGCAAGTTTAATACTGATCTTCATCACCAATAATCACAAATAAAATAACTCCCTTTAAATCATAAAACAGCACCCAAAACTGATAGAGAATCAAATGATTTTGATCCCCAATTATTGAATCAGTTTATTAACTAATTTCTTTAAAAATGAAAGCAACTAATTTAAAATCTCTCATGGAAGACATGGTGGGGCTTGGCCTAGATCATGTCAAAGGTGTGCTATGGAACCTCTCTCCAGCTGAACTAATCACAGAAGCATTAAAAAATGGCGAAGGAGTACTGGCGGATACCGGAGCGCTAATGGTCGACACTGGAAAGTTTACAGGTCGTTCACCAAAAGACAGGTATATAGTAAAAGATGACGTCACTAAGGAGACTGTGTGGTGGGGCGACATCAACATTTCTTTTGACGAAGACAAATTCGATGCCTTGTACAACAAAATGATCCACTCATTGAGCGACAAGATTTTATACGTTAGAGACGCCTATGCAGGTGCGGACGAAAACTATAGAATGAAACTCCGGGTGATCGACACACAGGCTTCTCACAATTTGTTTTGCTACAATATGTTTATCCAGCCTCAAAATGAAGACTTGTCAGATTTCCATCCGGAATTTACAGTCCTCGCCGTACCCGAGTTTTATGCTGACCCTAAAGTAGATGGCACGAGACAGAAGAATTTTGCTATCGTAAATTTCACCAAAAAAATAATTATTGTTGGCGGCACCGGATACACTGGGGAAACAAAAAAAGGAATATTCTCTGTCTTGAATTTCTTGTTACCTGAGAAAGAGCACGTACTTTCTATGCACTGTAGTGCCAATCTTGGTAAAGAAAAAAACGATACCGCTGTATTCTTCGGTCTATCAGGTACGGGAAAAACCACATTATCTGCCGACCCCAACCGATTACTAATCGGGGATGACGAACATGGGTGGACTGATGACGGAATTTTCAACTTTGAAGGTGGTTGCTATGCAAAAACCATTGATCTGACCGAAGAAAAAGAACCGGAAATATGGGATGCTATTAAGTTTGGAGCTATTCTGGAAAACACACGCTTCTATCCGGGTACTAATACGGTGGATTATTCAAATTGCAGCATCACTGAAAACACCCGCGTTTCTTACCCACTAAAAAATGTGAAAAATGCAGTACTTCCTTCAGTAGGCGGAATACCCAAAAACATCTTCTTTCTGACCTGCGATGCCAACGGCGTCTTACCTCCAATTTCTAAACTGACTGTAGGTCAGGCGATGTATCACTTTATTTCCGGATATACGGCTAAGGTAGCTGGTACCGAAGCTGGTATTACCGAACCTGTCAGCGTATTTTCTGCTTGTTTTGGTGCACCGTTTATGCCTCTGCACCCAACTAAATATGCTGAGTTGTTAGGTGAGAAAATGGTAAAACATAATGTAAATATCTGGTTAATAAATACCGGATGGTCTGGTGGTGCTTATGGAGATGGCGAGAGAATGTCTCTCAAATTCACCAGAGCGATGATTACTGCTGCGCTCACCGGAGCTTTAGAGGAAACAGAATATTACCAACAACCTGTGTTTGGATTCCAGATTCCCATCGAGGTACCAGGGGTACCAAATGATATACTCGACCCCAGAAATACCTGGAAAGACAAGGAAGCCTTTGATGTGCAAGCGGAAAAACTCGCTCAGGAGTTCAACAAAAATTTCGAGAAATTTTCCGAGTATGCAAGTGATGAAATACTTGCAGGTGGCCCTCAGGTTGATGTTTTGACTTAATTCAATCGAAACTGGCTCAAAGTAGTCCTGTACATATAGGGCTACTTTTTTATACTTCAATCAGGGCAATTACAATACAAAAAAAAGAGGGAAGCCTGAGCTTCCCTCTTTTTTTTCAAATAACTGATGAGATGGTGCCGATTAATCCAGCACTAATAGTGGGACAGTGGAGTGTTTAGCTAAGACCTTTGTCAAGCGCCCCTCAGAGGGTCTTGTTTTCTTAGCATGCGTTCTAGGCATGATTGCCAGAGCATCGATATCATTTTCTCTCACATAGTCCAAAATACCTTTTTCGATGTCCTCATTTTTAGGGAAGGAATATAGATAGTCCAGACTTTCCATATAATACTCCACGGTATCTTCATTCTTTAATTCATGAACACCGCCACCCTGTCCAGTTTTATCTACTTTGATTAGGTGTACCTTGGCATTGTACCATTTTGCAAAATCATGAAAAACTTGCAAATCGAATGAATTATCAAATTCATTTTCATCAAGTGCAAGCGCTATTTTTTTCAATCTAAACTGATCAAACCCTTCGGGAATTATAAGGGCTGGGCAATCAGCACCCTGAAGAAGTTCGGCAGCGTGGGTTTCATCTCTATTATTAGCATGGCCAGTAGTCCCCATCACAATCAAATCAACTTTTAGTTCAATCTGGTCCTCGATTAATTTTTCCAGGAAATCACCATTCCTAACCACTACCCAGCATTTGATTCCCTTTCCGTCAAATAGGCTCTCTTTGATTGACATGAGATTTTGCTCTACCTCGCTCCTTTTTTCAGCTTCTTCAAGCACGTGATAAAGGATGCACTCTAACTTAGTATCAAATGCAGCCATTCCTACCACATATTTGATTGCACCGGTTGCACTGTCAGAAAAATCTACGGGAACTAGAATGTTATTGACGATATTCATGTTGTCTTAGGTTTAAGTGAGTGGGTTGTTGTTGTTCCTTGAAGATATAAATCTCAGCAATTCATAAATCAAGTTTTATGACGCCTATCATATTTTTTACTGAGATAGTTTATGGCTATAAACTAGACCATTACATCTGATGTGCTCACTGTCAAATCTCCCAAATCATTCATTGCATTGATCAGCGAAATGGTCTGAAAATCACCCAATTCATCCACAAAAACGTCCTTTTCTTTTATCGATCCAGTATCCAGCAAGTTCTGGCGTTTTACTCCATTCAACAATGGGAATTTAGGTGTCCACCAATCGATACCATCATAAAAAGCCAGGTTGGCAAAATAACTGTCCGTGATTCGCCCATTTTTTATAATCATAATATCGTCGGCCTCTTTTCGCCGATTGAACAAATCAGTTAATCCTGAACGATCAGCAGATTTGAAATCATAGTTTATTTCATCATCAACGATGACCTGTAACGAATTAACTCTGGGGTTGATGTAAGGAATGAAGTCTATGTCAATATTCGTAGCATCATATTCAACTCGGCATTTGTATTTGGTGTCAGATGGAACATGCTCGAAAATATGACGCAAGTCGTGGGGCATACTATCTGAAAAGTACGTTTGAAAAGTACGTTTGAGGCGCTGTTGATGTAACTTCAGAAGTTGAGGTCTCCCATTCTTACAACAAATACTTTCAATGAACCGGTACATATACTTTATCAATCATTTCCTGATACTCTGACCTGACCTCACTAAGGAAGTGAATACCTCCGCCACTTTTATACGTCAAACCTTCCCCCTCCTTTTCGATAAATCGGATCATGACACCACTATCAAAGTTAGCTCCATCGAAGTAACCCATAATACCGGTATAGTAGCCTCTGTCATATTGTTCTACCTCCTCGATAATATTTAATGTTCTCCGCTTTGGTGCCCCACAAATAGACCCTGCAGGAAGTAAAGAGTATATGGTTTCTCCTAATCTACTAAGATAATTCGCATTCAATTGGCCTGTAATTTTCGAACTTACCTGCAGAAGGTGTTTTTCACTTGTTCTAAGTTCATCAATATATCTAAAGTCCTCAACTGCAACGTCTTTGGCATACTGACTCATATCATTTCTAATCAAATCTACTATAGTCGCATGTTCTGCCATTTCTTTGTCGCTGGACAAAATCGTATCCGCGGCATTCGGTAGATCTGCATCTATCGTTCCTTTCATTGGATAGGAGGATATTTGACCTTTTTCAATCTTGACAAAAATTTCTGGAGAGAAGACCACAAACTCATCCTTATGCCAAAGTTTGTATTTGGCTTTGCTTTGATAAAATATCTCCTTTAGACTTGCTTTCACCTCTATTTCGGTCGGCTGAGTAAGATTGAGGAGGTAGGTATTTCCCTTGGCTATTTCGGAGTGAACCAGATCGAATTTGATCTGATAATTCTCCAAAGTCACGGGATTCCTTTTTAAACTGACAGGAGTATTTTGTATTGTTGGTTGATCAAAATTTCTTATTCCATTTACATCAAACAATGTCTGACTCGCGTCTACTTGATCTATTGGAATGACGTGATTGTTTTCGCATTTAAAGTCAACAATCAAAAGAAAGGGTTTACCCGCAGTGGCTAATTTGTTGATTTGTTGGATGGCTGATTCCTTATTCACTCCTGATCTTATGCTTTTGGCCGCTCATTCGATACCACATTTTTTTTTCGAACTCCCAAAAGAACGCAAATTGTCCGAAAAGAAAGCCATAGATCAGCAGGATTATATTGTAAATCGGAAGGATAAAAATATAGTAGAGTATGGTTAACAGGGTTTGATTATCAGCACTCGCTCCAATAAGTCCAAAGAGAGGTTTTTTCAAAAATAAGATGGTCAATCCGGTGCAGGCAAATACAATAAGAACAATAATAACCTGACCTACGCTCGCCAGTTTCCAGCGCTTTTTTAATGATTCCAAAAAACTCATTTCTCAATACAGCTTATCCATGAATTTATCTTTCTTTCCAATTTCTGTAGAAGATTTGTCTAAAACGAGAAATTGTTCCCAGAAATCATTGACAGGCAAACCTGCCACAACTTTAACCGGCTCTTTCTTTACGGGGTGTAAGAAATCCAGCGCTCTCGCGTGTAGGTTTATACTGGCATCAGGATTGGGTTTGGAAAAACCATACTTCACGTCCCCTCTAATCGGACAACCCACGGAAGCCAGTTGTACACGAATTTGATGCGGCCGCCCAGTTAAAGGTCTAACTTCGAGCAGGAAATGATCATTCAATTTGCCCAAAACCTTATAATTTAATTCCGCCTTTTGTGTACCATCTTCAGGCTTATCATAAGCTGTTGTTTTATTGGCTCTTTCATCTTTTTTTAAATAATGAATGAGCTTATCTTCTTTCTTAGGAGGTTTGCTCTTTACCACAGCCCAATAGGTCTTGTTTATTTTTCGATCCTTAAAAAGCTTATTCATCCGCTCAAGGGCCTTAGATGTCCTTGCAAATACAACTGCACCGCTTACCGGTCTGTCAAGTCTATGTACGGTTCCTAGAAATACATCTCCGGGTTTATTATACTTGTTTTTGACGTAATCTTTGCAATAATCAAGCAAAGGTTTGTCTTTGGTTTTATCGCCTTGCACCAATACCCCAGCCGCCTTATCCACAATCAGTAGGTGGTTGTCCTCATAAATTGGTATAAACGGCTTACTCATTATAATTCAATTTTCATATTAAATTTAAAAAACAGATTGTCAGCCGTAGATGAATAGGCATAAGCACCATGTCTTAATACAGCATCAAAACCAAATCCAATATAGCCCACATCAGCGAAATTGAGTCTAATCAATTTCTTAAGGCCCACACCAGATTCAAAATAACCATCCTCCATTGAAGAAAAGTTAATTTCCTGTCCGACATGTCTTTCTGGGTGCGATAGCGTACCATAACCAGCGTTATGATAAAGCACAAATTCAGGCTTCATGATTCTATTTGCAAGCAAAAAGTTTCCAAAGTTATGATTAAAGAACAGTCCAACTTGCTTATCGGATAAAAATTCATAAATGCGCATAGTCTGAAAATATTCCGGCACACTCAACTTTGAAGTAGAATTGCCCAATCCTGTAATCATGTGTCCATAAGGAACGTCACCGGAAACATAAGCCGCACGAATTAGAACATTGGATTTGCCCAATACATGTTTCTTTTTGTATTCCAAACTCATATCAAATCTATTATAGTCAAAGTCTCCACCCAGCCATCCTGAATTACCGTGACTATATTTAAAATTGAATACAGGAAAGTCATAATCAAACAATACTTTTTTTCCATATAAATCGAGATACTGCTCGTTTTGTACGTATCTCAATGACAAAGAAACTTCATTGATGTCGGAAAATGTGTTGGCATAATCTGTAGTGTTGTATTGATAGTCGTAAGTAGACTGCTGCTTAGATGTAGAAATACTTGTTTGAGCATAGAGAAATGGAGCAATTCTTCTATTCAGACTAAGTTTATAGGTTTCATGCCTGTCAAACAAGCTTCCCTGGAATGACCTGATCAAGTCATCGATACTCGAAATCTTTCCCTCAAAGAATCGCTGAGTTCCTACCTCTCGAATATCGTTTTGGTAAGTAAATAACGCATAACTATCTGTCCGTCGTTCAAATTCATATTTGACATTTGCACCGTACTTCCATTTTTCGTCCTTAAA
Source organism: Reichenbachiella sp. (assembly GCF_039944555.1). Taxonomy (GTDB): domain Bacteria; phylum Bacteroidota; class Bacteroidia; order Cytophagales; family Cyclobacteriaceae; genus Reichenbachiella. Next base: position 864,019 of record NZ_JBDUYN010000007.1, read on the forward strand.
ACCATATCCGGCATATCCGCCAATTTTGAATTTCTCTGAAAGGCTATTATTTGTTTCAAAACCTGCTCCCAGCCTTAGTTTCTCGTGGCTGTTCACTCCAAATAAATCGTCGATTCTGAGGTCGAACTTACCCAGGTTCAATCTAAGCGTGATTACAGATTCTGCGACTCCTTCTGCTACTCTCAAATTTCTATAAAGGGAGTCTCCTGCAATGAAGGTGTTGAGTTCCAGAGAATCCAAGGGCACTGCTCTATTCGCGTCAATAATTTGTTTTTGTTCCTTGTGGTCAATACGGTTCAATGTAATTCCAATATCGCTGAAGTCCTTTTGGGTGAAGTTCGTTTCCAGGTTGATATCTGACAAATAGCGGCGATTTTCAAGCATCAGGTTTCTGCCATAGAATTTCAATTCTTTGAAGATAATATCTGTGTTGAGTTGAACTGGAAACCACTGGCCATAGATTTTGTCATATCGCTGCTGTATACTGACATCAATTTTCGAGTTGGCTACAGAAGACTTTGCAGTTACGTTTGTCAAGGCATAGTCTTTGGCATGCACCCACAGCAATCCCTCCAAAGCGTCAAATCGCTTATTCTTCTTGGGAGTGTAACTGACTACAAATACAGTATCCATTTCAAAGTAAGTAGTATCCTCGATATAAAAGTCATATTGTGAAAGTCCAGCAGGATTAATCGGATTGATATAATCCTTATCGAAAATGTCCAAAATGTCATCATAAAATCCAAAGGGTTGATATAAACCACTGAATGCGGCAAAAAGCCCTCCTCTCAGACCAGAGATTTGTGTGGCTAGTATCGTTTCATTTTTCAGTCCGGGTTCGATAAATTTAGTCTCCGACACTGATTCGGATACATACAAATGTCTGGTATCAAATGAGTCATCTATCTTTAGAAACTTAAGGGACGTGCTATCTTTATTGTTGAGTAGCCTTTCCTCCTTAACCAACCTGGCCAGTGAATCGGAAATTTTGCTGTCCGCATCCAAATGATAAACGTCCTTAGTATAGGATCTATAGCTATACTGCGAAAATCTAGCCGGATCATGATTTTTCCTATTGTCTATGACATTTCTCATCAAGATATTGGCTGGATTCTCACCGGCTTCAAAAATCAATTCCTCAAGCTCAGTAACTTCCTTTTCTAAATAAACACGTGGCGAGTTTTTGATTTCAGCAACAGTCATTTCTTTTCGAATAAACCCTACATGCTGAAAAGTAATGTTTCCTTGATAACCAGCAGGAATGGAGAGACTAAAACGGCCATCAATATCCGAAATAGTTCCTGTACTGGTGCCACTAATAGCTACTGTCACAAATGCGAGTCCCTCTTCATCTTCTACAGAAAATATACGACCTGAAATTTTTTGAGCCTGGACCTGGTCCATACTGGTCAATACTAAAAGGCAAGAAACAGCTAAAAGAATGAGGTTTTTAATAAAATTGGTATTCATGTAAAATGGCAAAAGTTTGATTGACCTTGATTGAAAATTTGTGTTTGTGTTATTAGACCTCGCAGCCTTTTAAATCACGTACATCAAAGACAATCAAATTCTTAAAACGTAACTATTCTCATTAGTGTTAACCTTAACTCTGCTGTATTTTAAAAGATGCACATTTTTGAAATAAATGTACAATTAACTTTTATAGGATGTGAAATTACTTAAAACTCACTGGTAAAGTGGAATTCTATTTCGGGAAAATTATCCTGCACCATTTGTAACCATGCTCTGGACTCAGCCATAAAAACCAGTTTATCATCTTTATCCTTGGCTATATGACGATATTTTGATTCGACAAACTCGTCCAGTTTCTTTTTATCATTGCTACTGATCCAACAAGCTTTAAACAAATTCATAGGCATAAACTTACAGGTAGCTCCATATTCATGAAGTAATCGGTGCTGAATAACCTCAAACTGAAGTGCTCCTACAGTACCCACTACCTTCCGTGCTCCCATTTCATAAGTGAAAAGTTGAGCAACACCCTCATCCATCAATTGGGTTAGTCCTTTTTCCAACTGTTTGGTCTTCATAGCATCCATGTTTACTACTTCTCTGAATATCTCAGGAGAAAAACTTGGTATACCTTTATACATTCCTTTTTCACCCTCACTTAATGTATCCCCGATCTTTAAGTTGCCTGTATCGTATAAGCCAACAATGTCTCCAGGATAGGCTTCATCGATCACTTCTTTACTTTGGGCCATAAAAGCTGTAGCATTGGAAAATCTGAGTTTCTTGTCCAATCTGGAATGGTAATAATTACTCCCTCTTGCAAACTGCCCTGCACATACTCGAACGAATGCGATTCGATTTCTGTGCTTGGGATCCATATTCGCATGGATCTTAAACACAAAACCTGAAAATTTCGATTCCTCTGGTAAGATTTGACGCTCTTCTGTAAACCTTGGTGCCGGACCTGGGGCAATATCAATAAAGCAATCCAATAACTCCTGTACTCCAAAATTGTTCACTGCGCTGCCAAAAAATACAGGAGCTACTTCTCCGCTGCGATAAGTCTCTATATCAAAAACGGGATAACCTCCATCGACTAGCTCCACATCCTCCCTGAGTGTCTCAGCATATTTTTCACCAATTAGCTCGTCGAGAGTGGGGTCATTGATGTCTGTTATAGCAATATCATTCTCAGTATCTAGCTGTTGCTTGCTCGCTGTGAAAAGTTTCAATTTCTTTTCATATAAACTATAGACACCCTTGAATGTCTTACCCATGCTGATTGGCCAACTAAGTGGTCTCACTTTTATATTTAGCTTGGCCTCTATTTCGTCCAACAGGTCATATGGGTCCTGCCCTTCTCTATCCAGTTTATTAATGAACACCATCACAGGCGTATTTCTCATGCGACAGACTTCCATGAGTTTCTCAGTCTGAATCTCTACTCCTTTGACACAGTCTACCACCAGAACTACACTATCCACAGCTGTTAAGGTTCGATAAGTATCCTCAGCGAAATCCTGGTGACCTGGTGTGTCGAGCAAGTTGATCCTTCGGTTTTTGTAATCAAAACCCATTACGGAGGTTGCCACAGAAATACCTCTTTGCTTTTCAATTTCCATAAAATCAGACGTCGCATGTCGATCGATTTTGTTGGACTTCACCGCACCGGCCGTCTTTATAGCTCCTCCAAAAAGCAACAGCTTTTCTGTGAGCGTAGTCTTTCCTGCATCTGGGTGACTGATGATACCAAACGTTTTTCTTCTATCTATTTCTACTGTCAGACTCATGGAATAATGAATAATTGAATAATGAGTAATGATTTGATGAAATCAACCACCGGTCGATTAAGGAATCATTTCGGGGCGCAAAGATAATAGAGTTACTAGTTTTCTCTACTATCAAATGCAGAATGACCGAATAAAACCTGAGACATCAATTGATTATGGCGTGCGGTGCAGGCCAGGCGCTTACTCCATAAATGGACTCATGAACAGTACATTATTATTGAGTTTATAGTGAGCCACTGGCAAAAATAGCAATCCAACCGGCAGCTAGGAGTCCAATTGCGAGCAGAAATATTGTGACTGCCGCAATGGCAAAACCACGACCTTTCCATTTTGATCTTTTAGTTTGGCTAAGACTAATAAAACCAAATATCCCTCCCAGAAAAAAAAGAATTAATATAGGTATGGTCAGTGATGAGGCTGTGGCCCAAATCGAGATTATTCCAAGAATTCCAAGTACCACTGAAAGAAAACCCACCACAGCCAAAGGAAACATTTTACTGCGGGACTGATGATTCTTGACATCAGGTGTTTTTACTCTGTTTGTTTGTCTTTTTATTGAAAATTGATAGCGTCTCGGGTCTATTGATTCTGACTGCTCCTTCGACAATTCAATACTTTGATCTGGCATTTTGGTGTCTAACAAGTGGCTTTTATCACTCACTAAGTGAGTAGTCGTTTGATCTGCAGATGCTAAATATTCAGGCATCTGTGTTTGACTTATTTTAACCTGAGGATTAGTATGAATGCTATTATTAAAATACTGTCCATGTTTTTTTGTCATACAAGAAGGTGAACAAATCAAAACAATAGCAAGGCTAATTAAATGATTACGCATATTTTGGATTCAATTTAAATGGTCAAAACTGTTATAATTATAAAGTGCTAACCTGAAGTTAAATTGAGTTAATGCTTTTAAGTGCTTCCAAAAACGGATTCTATAAAAGCCGCAAACCCTAACAAAAGAAGAAACAACAGGCCAGCAATAATTGTGAACATCCCAAAAAAGCGCCCTTTCCATTTTTTTGGATCCTTTTTTATGCGATAATGACTTATTCCTCCACCAATCATTGTCGCTAAAATAAAAATAGCAGCAAGTCCTGTACTTAGCCCTACAGCTCCCTCTGCAAGAACCAGTAATACGGTAAGTAAGAATAGACCAAAAGACGCAAGGCCAATAGGCTCAGTTTTTCGTGCAGATGTATCACCTTTCTCTTCTATTCTCCTAATGTCCTCTTTGCTCTTTTTGTAAACACTTAATTTATTTAATTGACCATTCGGATCTGTATTGAACACTTCTGTTTGATCTTGGACCTGAAGGGATTGATTTTTCTGATCAGTTTCCTCATGCAGCTTCAAATCCTCATTAGCCGATACACTTAATATTTGATCATTTACCAACGAAAGATCAACTTCTGCTACTGAGGAATAATTAAATTGATTATTGAAGTGTCTACCATACTTTTTACTGATGCAGGCATTCAGAGAAATGGCTATTAGAAAGATTAAGTAGGGCAGGAGTTTCAAAACAGGCTTAGTTGGTTAGTTTATTATATAGACAAAGTTTCATTCCAAACCCCCAATTGTCCAATGCATCCTGCTAAGGATTCATTATATTGGTGTTGATAAAAATTAAACGTCATGCAAAAACACGTCAAAACAGGTTTAGCTTCCCTGGCTATTGGAGTCTTCTTTATCTACTGGGCACAGACACACTCACCAAAAAGTCTTAGGAAAGTAATAGGCAATGCGTTTAGCGGATCATATACCATGAGTGAAACATCGTATTATATATGCTTAGGAATTGGAATTGTAATCGGTGTCTATGGCATCTTAAAACTCATTAAAAAGGTATAGCCTTCAGCATCTTCATTACCCTATAAGTCGATTACCTGTCAGTTTCATTGGTTTTTGACCTTCCATTTCGTCAGCTACTTTCACTTCACTATGCACATTTCTGACAATCTGTCACAACGTCAGTCTGTTTTCTGCTTTGGCATAGCTGTTGATGATAGGCTTTGCAGTATAGAATAAGAATTTTAAGAAAGCGATAAATAAAATTAGATCATGGGAAAAATAATCGGAATCGATTTAGGTACTACCAACTCTTGTGTTGCTGTGATGGAGGGCAATGAGCCAGTCGTTATCCCAAATAGCGAAGGCAGAAGAACAACCCCTTCTATTGTAGCATTTCTGGACGGCGGTAAAGGCGAAAGAAAAGTGGGTGATCCGGCAAAGAGACAGGCTATCACCAACCCACAAAATACCATCAGTTCTGTGAAGCGATTCATGGGTAAGAAATTTGCTGAAGTTTCTGACGAAATGAAGAACGTTTCTTACAGCGTAGAAAGCGGAAACAATGATGTGGTACGAGTAAAAATCGGAGACAGAAATTATACTCCACAAGAATTGTCTGCTGTGATTCTTCAAAAAATGAAGTCTACTGCAGAAGATTACCTGGGAACTGAAGTAAAAGAAGCAGTAGTGACTGTTCCTGCATACTTCAACGATGCAGAAAGACAGGCTACTAAGGAGGCCGGTGCAATCGCAGGACTTGATGTAAAAAGAATCATAAATGAGCCAACTGCTGCGGCATTAGCTTATGGATTGGATAAGAAAAATGCAGATATGAAAATCGCTGTGTATGACCTTGGTGGTGGTACATTCGATATTTCAATCTTAGAATTGGGCGATGGCGTATTTGAAGTGAAATCTACTAATGGTGATGTACATCTTGGTGGAGATGACTTTGACTCTGTAATCATCCAATGGTTGGCCGATGAATTCAAGAACGACGAAGGCATCGACCTAAGAAAAGACCCAATGGCTCTTCAAAGATTGAAGGAAGCTGCTGAAAAAGCAAAGATTGAATTGTCTAGCTCGACTAGTACTGAAATCAACTTGCCATATATCATGCCTGTAGATGGTGTACCAAAGCACTTGGTAAGATCATTGTCAAGAGCGAAGTTTGAGCAACTAGCTGATTCATTGGTAAAAAGATCAATGAAGCCTGTTGAACAAGCTTTAAAAGATTCCGGACTTTCTAAGTCTGACATCGACGAAGTAATCTTGGTTGGTGGATCAACAAGAATTCCAATCATCCAGGAAGAAGTAGAAAAATTCTTCGGTAAAAAACCTTCTAAAGGTGTTAACCCTGATGAAGTAGTAGCTGTAGGTGCCGCCATCCAAGGTGGTGTATTGACCGGTGAAGTGAAAGATGTATTGTTGCTTGATGTAACACCTCTTTCTCTAGGAATCGAAACTATGGGTGGTGTAATGACCAAACTCATCGAGGCCAACACTACAATCCCTACTAAGAAGTCTGAGACATTCTCTACAGCAGCTGACAATCAGCCATCTGTAGAAATCCATGTGGTACAAGGTGAGAGACCAATGGCGAAGGACAACAGAAGTTTGGGTAGATTTCACCTGGATGGTATTCCGCCGGCACCAAGAGGTATCCCTCAGATCGAAGTGACCTTCGACATCGATGCCAATGGTATCATGCACGTGACTTCTAAGGACAAAGGCACTAATAAAGAGCAAAGTATCAGAATCGAAGCTTCTTCAGGATTGTCAGAAGAAGAAATCGAGAAAATGAGACAGGAAGCAGAAGCTAATGCTGAATCCGACAAAGCAGAAAAAGAGAAAATAGAAAAACTCAACGGAGCAGATTCTATGATCTTCCAAACTGAAAAGCAATTGAACGAATTTGGTGACAAACTGTCTGACGACAACAAAGCCAAGATCAATGCTGGACTAGAGAAGCTAAAAGAAGCTCATAAAAGTGCTGACTTAGCTGCCATAGATACTGCAATGGAAGAAATGAACGCTGCATGGCAAGGTGCTTCTCAAGAAATGTACGCTGCTACTCAAGGTGCTGAAGGTGGAGCTCCCGGAGCTGATGCCGGACAAGCGGGACCTGAGGCTGGAACTGCTGATTCAGATGTTTCTGACGTAGAGTTCGAAGAAGTGGATGAGAAGAAGTAATTCTTTGATTTGCTGATGTGATACAACATCTCTAGCCTAAAACTAGGTTCATTATAGATACAAAGCCTTTCCGGGAAACCGGAAAGGCTTTTTTTATAAGTTTAAGTTAGATTAGTAAAGCACGTAATCAAAACACAAAAGAATAACCCCAAATAGATCATGGCACTTTTTTTATTTATTATCCTTACACACTTAGCTGACCCTTGTGAAGAGAATATATTCCTGCCTGAGGAAATTAATGACCGACAACTCATAGCAATAGCGGAGATTGACGAAGTGTTCGATGATGAAATGATCAATTATGATTTAACAGGGTTAAGGGTAAGGGAAGTATTCAAGGGTTCTGGCAATCTATTAATTGCTGTTGATCAAAGGAATTTTTATTTCGAAAAGGGTAAACCCTACCTCATATTTGCAAACTATGAAAGAAGAGAACAACTTCCATATATAAGCAATTGTTCTAAAACCAATGAACTATCCAAGATTGATTCTGTAACCCTAAACTATTTGTATAATTCTCTGGGTACAATTCCATGCAAGGACCCTGTATTAAAAGAAAAGATGAAAGGAGGAGCCTGCGAAAAGATCCTTGCTCCGGTTTGCGGATGTGATGGAAGGACCTATGGAAATAAATGTGGAATGAAAAGAAATGGAGTATTACTCTATACCACGGGGAAATGTGAGTGACTTTTTCCTCGTTTAACCTGGATTATCCATTACGAATCGTGATGAAAGCATAAAGTGCAAAGAAAGAGACATCTATATCGAAGAGGCATAGCACCGCTGTGGTGATTCGATAAATATATATTAAGTGTCTATTTCAAAGCGATTTGAAGCATAAACAAGGTTTCTGCACTCCGCCAAGAATCTGTCTATTCCAATTTGGTCTTAAACTTCTGAAAGTAAGCTTGCCTGATCAAATCAGCCTGTTTCTCTTGATTCATTTTCTCACAAGTGGAAATAAGTAATTTATAATGCTCTGAATTATCAGCATCAAAATTCCGAGTGAGACCCAGGTAATTATATGATATTCCAATTAGCTCTTGGTAGGAGATGTTTCGAATAAAATTATGAACCATGAGTAAATCCTGCGGATAACCTTTAGTATATCTTGAAAAATATAACTCAAATAGACCATCTCGTTTATCATCGTGTAGCTTATGCAAAAGCTGGATGATATAGGTACTTATCTCTTTGTCCCTGGGATATTCATGTTTCAACCTTAGTGCTTCATACAAGGCCAAAGCGTAGAATTTTTTTTCCGAGGAATAGAAAACATTCTCATACTTTGAAGATTGACTTATCCAATCAATTTTTTGCTGAACTATGGTGTCTCGTTCTAATTTGGACAACCGTTCACTAAGAGCATTTTTACGTTCTTCCATCTCAGGGTGAGATAAAAGAGAGTCCCGTGCTAGAAACAACACTCGATCACTTTCTTTGCTAAAAATGCTTATATCCTCCCTGAGCAGGTGAAAATCAAATGGGTTCTTTTTAAAATTGAAAGGTCGAAATAATTCCTCCGCAAGTGTACTATGATTTCCAATCATCTTTAGTTTGCTCAGAGCATTGAGCGGAGCCGTGGTGTTTCTATAGACATTTAAATAAAGATGTAAGCCTAGCGAATCTGCTTCCTTTTCAAGTTGCCTATTGTAAGAGGCAGTATAGTAAACTTTCTCCTTAAATTCGTCCATTTGTTCACGCTTTGCTTCTCCAAGTAGAATTCTTCGAGCGTCCTCATTGATATCGCTCTCTTTGGCCCTGATGACTTTTTCGTAGATGTGATCTAATTCCAGATGTGCAATTTCATGAGCAATTACGTAGGCCAATTCTTCTTCTGTATCCAACACTGATAATAATCCATTATTAATTATAATTGAACAGTTGCCAAGCGCTTTTGCGTTGACCATATAACTTCGATCTACTATTAGATGGATATGGTTAGTTTTCAAGTCGTTACTATCCAGCAGTTTTTTCTTTATCTCATTCAAATAAGTAGATAGATTAGCATCATCAAAAAATTGGCCTGCGCCAATTAATTTGATCATCCCCGAATTGACCTTCTTGCAATAGTTTAAATAAACCCCATCTCTCTTTTCTCTCTTTGGATAAATGGAGTTGTGGTGCTGATATTGGCGATTTATATAGGCCTGATCTGAACTAACAGTTCGCCTTATTACATTCTGAGATTGGGCATGTACGATGGGCAACAATATATATATGAATATTGCGAAAGCTGAATATCTCATTTCAAGTGAAAACGGTTGAGAAAAATTCAAACTTAATACAAAAGTTTTGACTCACAATAATTCTCCTTGAATAGCTAAAATGTCGGAAATACTTCGTTTCAACTTGGTACCGATTTGCGCAATCCTCGGCTTGGATTTACCAACTAACCTAGACTTTCTTCCTTCGAGTAGTACGATCGAGTGAATTAAGTACTATTAGATGACCCTGGTCGAAAGGTAGAATAACATAGGATCAAGCCACTCCTTTAGTGACCTCTTCCTTATTCAAAAACTTATTTCTCAAGAGTAAGGAATTAAGAATCTCCTTGTGTAATTCCATATAAATTCTAAAGCTCTCATCTGCAGTGAGTTTTTCGTCAATAAGCAATTCAAAGGCCTTATCCTGTTCGAGTCTGAGTTCCAGAATTTTACCTCTTACCTCACTTGGCGATTTCAACTTCGAAATACCATTTTTGATATCAATGATTCTCTTGTAAAACACATCGATTCGATCTTTCTTCACTTGTTTTCTCCACTTGGTAAAAGAGATAATACCGGACACTCCTGCAAAAAGTAAGGAAAAAACCACACCTATCAACTCAGCATATCGCTCAAAAAAGCCAGGGTTATCTTTTTCAATGTATTTTCTGGCCCCTTCATGAAGTGGAAAGTTCAGCTTGTTAAAATCAAAATTTTCCGTCAAATCAAGATAACTCAACGGGCTGATTTCTGTGAATTCCTGATGATTATGAAACAGTATCTTGGTCAGTTCATAGATAGATTCTTCAGGCAAATCCTTTCTGGCAACCAAAACTGCATCTACAGCGATGGTAAGCACCGGCTCCGGGGTCAGCTGTCTGTAGGTATATTTGGGGATAATAAAAGGCTTCAGCTGTGGGAATTTCAGACATATAGCCTCTGCTATTGACCCCCTGCCTTGTCTTTCCACATCGCCAAAACTATACAGGCGAAAGTCTTCCAGTCCAAGTAAATTATCTTCTTTGATCAAGTCCCCGAAGGCACAATAAATCTCACAGTCGAAAGGGTCATCAACGATTTGAACTTTACTGATGTCCACTTCAAAAAAAACAAACAAATCATTCATAAACCGGTGGGTACCAGAACCTTCAGGACCGATAAAGATGCTCTTATTTTCAACCAACTGTTTGAAATCCGTAATCTCCTCTTCACTTTGATAAAGAATATGCAAGATTTGAGGATACAAAGAGAGAATTGACTTAATCTCACCATCCACAGGGGTGTGATTTTCAATGATGGCAAGATCCGCACTTCCCTTCAAAAGCGAATCTACATTCGCAATCGAACCATGTCCAATAATGAGCTCAGTTGAAAATTCGTCCTCCTGATCTAAGATATCCTTTATTTGCTTCGATATCTGTCCGATGGGCTCCTCCGCAGAATATATTATCCTATACTTTTGAATGTCATCCCCACATGATGCAAATAGCATGGACAGAACTACTGATCCCAGTATACTTAAAAATCTGTTTTTGAAAATCATGGTCTGTTTTTTTGATCAAAGAATATATTAATTCTTTTGAAGGTGCTCTCTATAATGCTTGTCCGCCATGATTTCATTCATCTGAGGATTTTTCTCCCAATGTGTTTTTCCATTAAAAAAACCCTTGACCTCAAAGAACAAAAGCTTCTCATTCTGAACAGTATAAATCTTATAATTCGGTTTGATGAATTTTTTAGAGGATACTGCTGTCGCGCAGTAGCCTCCGTAGGCAGGCATATATCGATCAGGGTCTTGCTCAAATTTTTTCTTATTTTCCGCATTCGCGAAAAGCAATGTCAGTCCGTCATAATTTGATTTGTAAGTTTTGCTACCAAGTACAGGTCCTTTGCCTTGATAGTAGCTGACTAAATCATATCCATCAAATGATGCTTCCTTTTCGGGTGGAGCATACTTAGGTTGCGCCATTCCATTTGAGGTTAAAAAAAATACTACTCCTACTGCAATTAATAAATTTTTGGTCTTCATTTCCATATAGTTTGTGATCTCAACACTTATACGAGTCTAATCATTCCAAAAACATTTCGAAATTATCATATTTTTATCACGGTGGGTTATTTTTCCATTCTTCATGACCTCAGCGAATGGTCGTATAAACAAAAATCCGCTTCAATGCTTCGAAGCGGATTTTGTGAATTCTTAGTCAATCGTGCAATCTATTCGACCTTGAGCGCAATTACCGGATTAGATTTGGCCGCTACATAGGTCTTGTAACTTACAGTAATCAGCGATATCACAACTAAGATCAGACCGGGAAGAACGAAAAATTCAATACCCAAATTGATCTTATAGGCATAATCGTCCAGCCAAGATCGGCTCCAAAATGCAATGACAGGTATGGCCAGCACATTAGCAATCAAAAGTAATATCAGGTATTCTTTGGATAATAAGAACATGAGATTGCTTACTTCTGCGCCAAGTGCTTTCCTGATACCTATTTCCTTTATTCGTGAGTTGGCCGCAAAAGCCACGAGACCAAAAAGGCCCAGATACGAAATGAAAATAGCCAGAATTGAAAATGAAGTAAACAAATTACCAAACTGAAGATCTGCCTGATATTGATTATTAAATTCATCATCCAGGAAAAAGTAATTAAATGGATTATTTGGAAACACCTCATTGTAAGTGTTCTCAATATGAGCAATAGTCTCAGGTATATTTGATAAGTCCACCTTGAATGATAAAAAATCAGTACTCGTACTATGTGAAAATAAATAGGGTGAGTGCTCGTCTTTCAGAGAATTCCAATGAAAATCTTTGATAACTCCAATGACCCTAACCGTGTCCCATCCACCGACCACCAACTTTTGCTGAATCGCTTCTTCAGGTGTACCTAATCCAAATACACTTAGTGATTTCTCGTTAATCACAAAGCCATTTTCCTCGGAGGCCATTTCCGTAAAGGATCGACCCGCCAAAAATTCAAAGTCATAGGTATTAATAAAGTTATGATCTGTGAAAACAATGTTCCCCGACTGACTGTCATCTTCTGACTGACCGAATTTCCACATACCGGTTCTCCAGTTGTAACCTTTGCCAGGAATAGCCCCGGAACCGGTTACCGTTAGGATAGAATGATGGGCAGCCACTTCATTCTTAAAAGTTTTCATTTTCTCAGCTGCCGTTTCTCTATTCACATTTACTTCAGGACCATTCAAAACCAAAATTTTCTCCATATCAATACCCAGTTCCTGGCTCTTCATATAAGAAATCTGATTGTAAACTAAGTAGGTTCCGGAAATCAATAGAATAGAGGTCAGAAACTGGAACACAATCAACCCTCTTCTTAAGTTTATCCCACCTTTGGCTACCTTTTTGACAGAGCCAAGCATGCTCGCCGGTTTGAAAGCTGATAAGATGAAGGCCGGATAAAGCCCTGAAAGCAACGAGCCAGTGATTGTAACGGCAAGGAAAACAGCCCAAAATGTCACATCTTTTAGCAAACTCATTTCAAGTTGCTTGCCAATGATATCATTGAGTATAGGCATTAGTAAATAGGCGATACCGACCGCAAGGCCTGCAGCTAGAAAATTAACCAGACACGATTCAACCATGAACTGGCTGACCAGCTGGCCCCGAAAGGCGCCAATGGATTTGCGCACACCTACTTCCTTAGCCCTATACATGGCTCGAGCAGTGGACAAGTTGATATAATTTACCCAGGCGATGATTAAGATGATAATGGCGATGATTGAAAAAATCCGAACATCCCTTATGCTTCCGTTGTTCGTGGATGGATCTCCGGAGAAGTCCGATTTTAAATGTATATCTGTAACTGGTTGAAATGCAATATTTACGGTAGTAGAGGATTCAGCCAGATCAACGTCATAGGTATAGATCACCGTATCAAACTTACTGGCAACAATGCCGAGATCAGCAGATTTGTCCAGTGTTACGTAGGTAACAAAGTTGTTCCATCCCCATCCATCCGTATCCTTATATTGGCTATGCTCTTGCAGTAAAATATTAATCGGCATCAGAAAATCGAACTGCAGATGACTGTTACCAGGCAAACGCTCCAGGACACCTGTCACAGTAAAATTGCCTGCGGCCCAGCCCCCATCAACTCTCAAAGTTTTACCCATGGGATCGTTATCACCGAAGTATTTAATAGCCATTTGTTCAGTGATCACAATATTCTGATTCGAACCTAGCGCCGATTCGGTACTTCCTGAGACTAGTCGAAAATCAAATACACGCAAGAAGGCCGGATCTACGAATAGCATATCGTCCTCTTTATAGGGCTGATTGTGCTCAGGATTAGTCAATACCGCACCGCCATATTGAGGGTGAATACGTACATATTCCTTTACCTCTGGCACGTCCTGCTTCACACTTATTCCAAGCCCATAGCTGGAGTATACGCCAGTGCCTTCGTCTTCTCCATTTCTCGAATAATTCTTCGTGATCCTGTACGTGTTCTCAACATCTGAATGAAAGTTGTCGAAACTGGATTCAAAATAAATGTACTGGTAGATCATTAGGCATATGCCCATACCTACGGCCAGTCCCAGAATATTGATCAGTGAGTTTGTTGGGTGTTTTTGTAGCACGCGGAGTGCCATTTTGATGTAATTCGTAATCATTGCGGTGTTGTTATTGGTTCTTGTTGAGTTTTGACTTTTTAAATCGATGTTTCGAATGGACAAAAGCGCATCCAAAATATACCTGAGGGAGGCCGAGAAGTTTCCGTATTTCTTTTGGCGTTCTCTGAATACCTCGATAAAATCTCCGGAGATTTCTTCATACAATTCGTCGCCGTAAATCCTTTTGAGTAGATAAGTTCCCAGTAAAGGAGGATTGCTTGTCTTTATTTTAGTCATCGTTATGCCCCAGAAAAAGACAATTGTGGGATTGTATTCCAGATGCTACTTTTCAAGTCCTTCGAAGCCTGAAGCGCTGAAAATCCAGCAGCCGTCACCTGAAATATCCTTTTGTTCTTACCTCCTCTTGTACTGGTGGCTCCTCCAAAATGAGAGTTTAGAAATCCTTTTTTCTCCAATCGATATAGTGCTGAATGGATCGCGCTGATATTCACCTTGCGATCCGCACTATTGATCAATGCTTCTCTCACCGATACCGCGTAACCTTCATTGCCAAGCGATGCAATAATCAATAGTATCAGTTCTTCAAATTCACCTAAATGGGTTCTGCTCATAATCGTTTATTTTATTAACCTCACTTTTGCAAATAAAATTAGTCATAAAAAAGGATTAAGCTATCATAGTATAATCCTCACTTTTGCAAACATAAATAAAGAGACGCAATATCAGCTGGAAAGGTTTTCAAAAATGGTCGTTATAGATGTTTAGAAATCAGAAAAAGGAACAAAAAAAGGCCTCGGTACAACACCAAGGCCTTTTAAGTTTCTAAACTGAAACTTTATCAGGCTATCGATATTAATTCAATATCAAAGATCAAAGCCGCAAATGGAGGAATGTCTGCTCCGGCTCCTCTTTCGCCATACGCTAGGTTGAAAGGGATAAATAATTTCCACTTGTCTCCAGGCACCATCAGCTGCAATGCTTCGGTCCATCCGGCGATCACGCCATTCACGGGGAAAGTGGCAGGCTCTCCTCTTTGTACAGAGCTGTCAAAAACCTTTCCGTCGATCAAAGAACCTGTATAGTGCGTAGTCACGTTACTGGTAAGTTCAGGCTTAGTACCCGCAGCATCACCGGATTCGATGATTTCGTACTGGAGTCCGCTGGCCAATGTGGTCACGCCTTCTTTTACAGCATTTACAGCCAAGAAAGCCTCGCCTTTTTCCTTAGCATCGCCATGAGCTGCTGCCTTTAGCTCTCCAATTTTCTTTTGGATTACCTGATTAATCTCTTCTACGGTTAGTTGGCTCGAACCGGCAAAAGAATCGCCCAAACCACTCATGAATGCATCTAGGTCAAAGATTTCGTTGAAACCCTCATTAATGAAGTTGGTCCCTACACTTTGTCCTAGTCCGTAACTGAATTTTTGTTCTTCAGTGTTTAATTCTGTCATTGTAATGTCTTTTATTAAGGGCGCAAAGGTAGGCCTTTAAGATAGGTCTCCAAACAACTTTCGCAATTGATCTTGAACTTCAAATTTTGAATTTTGAATCTCTTCTACCAATCAATAGGAAAGTAATCCTTCAGAAACTTCCCACACCAATGCTCCCCCCTGTTGATCCCATCAAAAACAGGATCCATTACCCTAGCAGCTCCATCTACAATGTCTAGCGGGGGCTGAAAGTCGTGCACTTCCTCTTTAAACTTCGCAATCTGTACAGGATCCTCATCAGTTACCCAACCGGTATCGACTGCATTCATGTAAATGCCATGCTTAGCCAATTCGCCTGCTGAAGTATGTGTAAGCATATTCAATGCGGCCTTTGCCATATTCGTATGAGGATGGCGAGGTTCTTTTTTGAACCGATAGAATTTACCCTCCATGGCGGTCACATTTACAATGTGCTTCATGCCTGTGTTGTCTCTTTTCATCATAGATGACAAACGATTACAAAGCACGAACGGGGCGATTGAATTCACCAACTGAACCTCGAGTAATTCAGGTGTGGGCACCTCACCGAGCTTCAACCTCCAGGAGTTGGTTGTTCTAAGATCCACTTGCTGTAGGTCCACATCCAATTTACCGGTTGGAAACACCTCTTCATTTTGCAAAGCTCCGTCATAGCTATAAGGGATCTGAGAAAGCTGAGCGGAAGCACGCAGCCCAAGCCCGGGAGCTTTTTCATTCCAGGAAACGGCAAGCGAAGAAGTATCCTTGCCGGACGGACTGACTACACCAATACGATCGAGACAATTGTGATGACTAGTAAGAAGTTGCTGTACATCTATTGAATGCTCGTGAAAAGGCAAATTCTCCTTTTCCATCATGTGTTCATAAAAGCCAGGTGGGCGCCTGACCGTTTGCGCCGCATTATTAATCAGAATATCGAGCCGTTCGTAAGTCTGTTCGATGTACGTACAGAACAATTCCACGCTGGGCGTATGACGCAAATCCAATCCATGGATATGTAATCGATCGCTCCATTTGTAATAATCTCTTTCTTTCGCAAAACGAATGGCTGAGTCAGCAGGAAAGCGCGTGGTGGCAATCACCGTTGCCCCTGCCCTGAGCATCATCAATGTAACGTGATAGCCAATTTTCAATCTCGAACCCGTCATCAGCGCAACCTGCCCGGTAAGATCAGCCGTTTGAAATCGTTTGGCATAGTTCAGGTCGCCGCAGGTTTCACACATGGTATCGTAAAATGGATGCAGTTTGGTGTACTCAGCCTTGCACACATAGCAATTCCGAGGAGAATTCAACTCCTGGCCTTCCATTTCAGCTTTAGCTGCAGGCAGCAAAATTTGATCGGGTGCCTCAAATACCTTGGCGGTGCGAGCCGAACGAATGCCGGTAGCTCCACGTGCCGTTCGGTCTTTTTCTCGAATCAACGACTTTTCTTTCTTGATCAGATCCTTTCTCCGCTTGCGCAATTCTGTGCGATCGGGTCGCGACACTTCACCCGCCGCTTTCATAAATGCCACGCGCTGCTCTTCGGTCAGATCTACCATCGGTTGACTGTCTTCCACCAATGCTTGCAAAGTCGCCAGACACGCTTCGAGCTCTTCTTTACTGATTTCCTTCTTTTCTGTTGCCACCTTCATTCGATTTGAGGCGCAAAGATATTCAACCGAGATGAAATAAGATACCTTTGCCGAATGTCAGGAAAAAACAAAGACGAGCAAGCCATTCTTACCAAACTGGGTATTAATCAACTCAATGCCATGCAACAGGCGGCTCATCAGGCCATCTCATCCAACAACGAGGTCATTTTGCTTTCTCCTACAGGTACAGGCAAAACTTTGGCCTTTCTACTACCCATACTTGCAGGGCTTGACAGAAATACTGAACAGGTACAGGTATTGATCCTGGTTCCTTCTCGCGAACTCGCCATACAAATCGAGCAAGTCATCCGAGAAATGGGCAGTGGATTCAAGACTAATGCCGTCTATGGCGGTCGGGCAGGATCTAAAGACAAAATAGACCTGAAGCACGCCCCGGCTATTTTGATTGGTACGCCCGGACGTATTGCCGATCACATGCGAAGGGAAACGGTCCATAAAGACCATATCAAAACCCTTGTGCTGGATGAATTTGATAAATCTCTCGAAGTAGGATTTGAGACCGAAATGACAGAAATCATTGAGGCCCTACCCTCTGTCGAAAAGAAAATCCTGACCTCTGCTACTCAGAAAGTGGAAATACCAGATTTCATGAGCATTTCCAATCCCGAACGCCTCAATTTTCTAAGTGACACGAAAAGTCAATTGAAGTTGGCCATGGTAAAATCTCCTTCAAAAGATAAATTGGAAACATTGGAACAGTTGCTCGGGCATATCGCAACAGGTAGTGGAATCATTTTCTGCAATTTTAAAGATACCATCCAATTTGTGAGCAACTACCTGGAAGATAGTGGCATCAGTCATTCCTGCTTTTATGGCGGGCTAGAGCAAATGGATCGTGAAAGAGCCTTGATCAAATTCAGAAATGGCTCCAGTCGCCTGCTGCTGGCCACTGACTTAGCTGCTCGTGGTATTGATGTACCGGAATTGGATTTCATCATTCATTATCAGCTGCCACCTAAAAAGGAAGAGTTCATCCATCGCAACGGACGAACGGCCAGGATGCAAAGCGATGGTGCGGCCTACTTGCTTATTGGCAAAAACGAAAGGCTGCCTGATTTTGCGGAAGAGGCTGAGGAAGAAACTATAAGTAATACATCGCCTTTTTCTGATAGTGAATGGTCCACACTTTTCATATCCGGAGGAAGAAAAGACAAAATTTCCAAAGGTGATATTGCCGGTCTGTTTATGAAGCAAGGCGGTCTTCAAAATGGAGAATTGGGTACGATAGAATTGAAGCAAGACTGTGCTTTTGTCGCTGTCCCAACTGGAAAGGCGAACTCCCTCATCAATCAACTCAACAACAGCCGACTCAAAAAGAAAAAGGTCAGAATAAGTGCATTGAAATAATAAGCACCTCCCCTGGTCATTTCGCTATATTTGTTTTCTTCGAACAAAAATTTCAAACCATGAAAAAAATACTAACCCTCCTACTTCTTTTGACATGCTCTTCCTTTGGCTACAGCCAAAGCGCTCCTTCAGTTCAAGAAGAAGAGGCTGTTAAAAAATTGGTCATTGATACATTTCAAAGTTTGCTATCAGACTATGATTCAACCAAAATTGATACGTATTGCACGCAAGACTTTATTTTGCTCGAACATGGTGAAGTCTGGAACAATGACACCATTCGATACTACATCACTCAGGCATTAAGAAATGAAAACCGAGCCTCTCGAACTAATCGTTTTGAGTTTATCAAAATGGAAAAGTCCGGCGATATGATTTGGGTGGCGTATGACAATTGGGCGACATGGACTAAAGATGGTGAGGTCGTTAGAAAGATGCACTGGCTGGAAAGCGTAGTAGCTGTAAAAGAAGAAGATACATGGAAACTCAAAATGATGCATTCTACCCGTATAGCCAATGAGTGATCACGAACAAGTAAATAACCCACTCCACGGTGTAAAACTGGCTGACATACTCGAAGAGCTGGTGGAAAAATGTGGTTGGGAAAATTTGGGTGAAGAGGTCAATATTCGCTGCTTCACCTACGACCCTTCAATCAAGTCCAGTCTGAAATTTCTTAGGAAGACCCCATGGGCACGGGAGAAGGTAGAAAAGTTTTATCTACACGTACTCAAGAGAGGCTACAGTCGCAGGGTCAAACCGGAAAGAGAGCCTGGCAAACCCAGGTATTATAAAAAAAAGTGATTATTGCCGCATAGTTTCAGTCAGATGCCCATACAAAAACTCATCAATCACCTCAATGACTACCTCCCATTAAATGAGGAAGAAATTGCTGATTTAAATAAAAGAGCAACGGTAAGAAAAATCAAAAGACGACAGTATTTGCTAGCCGCCGGTGAGGTTTGTAAGTTCTACAACTTTGTGGTCGAAGGATGTTTCAAAATGTACAAAATAGATGAAGCGGCCAAAGAACACAATCTCATGTTTGCCATAGAAAACGAGTGGATCACGGACATTGGAAGTTTTCATTCGGAACAGCCCAGCCAACTATATATCGAGGCGGTAGAACCCGCTCAGATCATCCAAATTGCCAAACCAGACCTACTGCATTTCTATACTAATCATTTGAAGTTCAACCGAACCTTTCGGGTTATTATCGAAGACCAGTTTGTAGAACTGCAAAACCGATTATTGCAAACCATCAGCACCACCGCCGAAGAACGTTATTTCAGGTTTATGAAAGACTACCCACGTCTGCTCAACAGACTCTCGAATACTCAAATCGCTTCCTACATAGGTATCACACCCGAATTTCTCAGTAGAATTAGAAGCCAGCAGGCAAGCAAATAATCTAAGTCTTAAACTAGTTTAAGGTTCTTTCTTGACTTAGGTCAAAGGTCAGTGAATAGATGTGCCTTCATCTTTGCTTCAGCAATTAAAACAAAGCAATTATGAAAAAATTGATGATACTGGCTCTTGCCATTATACCGCTCATTACACTAGGACAGACTAAATCCAAAATCATGAAAGAACAAGAAGAAATCAAGAAACTGCTATTCACGTATCGCGATGCACTGAACGAGTCAAGTTCGGAAAAAGCGCTGGCTCTGTACACCAAAAATGGTGTATTTATGCCATCAGGAGCTCCTACTTCCATAGGACAAGAACAAGTACGAGGAGCTTATGATTTCGTATTCAGTCAGATCCAACTCAACATCGAATTCTATATCGATGAAATTGAAATTGTTCAGGAGTATGCCTTTGCCAGAACAACTTCTAAGGGCACTACACTGATTCATGCCACAGGCGATACCGTGCCCGAAGAAAACCGGGAACTCTTTGTTTTGAAAAAAGAGAACGGTTTATGGAAAATAGATCGTTATATTTTCAACAAAATGAAATGAGCCAAATGAAAGCCGCAGTTACAACAAAGGCCGGAGCACCATCCGTCATACAAGTTAAAGAAGTACCCAAACCTGAACCCAAATCAGGCTGGGTACTCATTCAAGTCAAAGCTTTTGGACTAAACAGGTCTGAAATATTTACCCGACAAGGGGAATCTCCAGGAGTGGATTTCCCCAGAATTCAGGGCATAGAATGCGTCGGCCTGGTGGAAAACGATATCTCAGGCACTTATCAAACCGGACAGCAAGTGGCCGTGATCATGGGCGGTATGGGAAGATTCTTCGATGGAGGGTACGCCGAATATGCCTTGGTCCCATTGGAAATCATATTTCCCTTCGAAAGCAAGTTGCCCTGGTCTACTTTGGGAGCCATTCCCGAGATGTTTCAAACCGTATCGGGCTCCATTCACCAGGCGCTCGAATTGCAGAAAGGAGAAACGCTTTTGATCAGAGGGGGTACTTCCTCTATTGGTATGCTGGCTTGTCAGCTGGCCAAAAGTCTTGGTGCTACTGTCATCTCAACTACCAGAAACCCTAACAAGAAACAGGCCCTGCTAGACAACGGTGCCGATCATGTACTGATCGATGAAGGGGCAGTAAAAAAAGGCCTGAGAAGTCTGTTTCCTGATGGAGTCAACAAAGTGCTTGAATTGATTGGCACCAAGACGCTTAAAGATTCTCTGGGCTGTATTGGCTACAAAGGCACGGTCTGTATGACTGGTATCTTGGGCAGCGAATGGACCATGAACAGTTTTACACCCATGGGTGATATCCCTTCTTTGGGCAGATTGACGGTCTATATGGGAGAATCCAAAAATTTATCCAAAGACCTTTTGCAGGAATTTATTGACAAAGTTGAAGGAGGAGAAATTCATTTGAATATTGATACCATTTTCACACTGGACCAAGTGGCTGATGCACATCAGTATATGGAAGACAACAAGGCCAAAGGCAAACTCGTGGTGGAAATTTAAACCTGTCTTCCGCCGATGCGTATGCTCAAACATTACTCAATAGCCAAACTTACATATGCAAACTGCTCTGATTACTGACCTACATGCCGAAGAAGATTTTCCGCTTGAATATGGTGTAGATGCCTGGAAAAATTGGGACATCCTTCTAAAGGATATTAAAAAGAGAAACATTAAAGAAATCGTATTCTTAGGTGACATTGGGTCGATGAATGCACATCAGAGATTGTTCGAGTCGATGAATGAACTCACATTCAAGTATCGCTTGGTTTTGGGCAACCATGATGATTTTGCGGAGGTCACTCAAACCTATCAACTTGAACCCATATCAAAGAAGGAGGCGTGGTACTGGAGTGAAGAAAGTGAAGTATTCAAGATGATTGGCCTGGATACTTCAACGGATGCTATCACCCAAATCCAACTGGACTTTTTAAAGCGAGAAATTCAAACCGGGAAAGACCTGATCCTTTTCATTCACCATCCTGTACTTCAAACCAACACCATACCGCAAAAGGAATACCCATTAGAAGGAGCTGATGATATCAAAGAAATATTACTAGGGCATTCAGGAAGGGTGCATATCTATTGTGGTCACCTGCATATGGACGACGTGCAAACGGAAGCCAATATTAGCCAAACCATTACGCCCGCATCAAGCTTACAGCTGAAAAAACAATCTGAAAAGTCGGAAGTTGATCACATCGACTTCGGGTACAGAATATTGGACTTCAGCAATCCTATTTTACCTTCGGAAGTCATCTGGTTCAAATCCTGAAACAAGGCTAAAAGATGAATGTATGCCATTAATAGCAGTGGTTTGGTCCGAGTATTGCGTACCTTTGCGCTTCAGAGAGATGCCAAAGTGCATTTCAGCACTTTAAAGCATAGTTTAGCAGGGAATGAAATTTGACGAATTGCCACTCATAGCGCCCATACTCAGGGCGCTCCAAGATAAAAAATACACCGAACCGACAGCCATCCAGGAAAAAGCCATTCCGCTGATTCTTGAGCAAAATGATGTGCTGGGCAGTGCGCAAACAGGTACCGGTAAGACCGCTGCCTTTGCCATACCTATCATCCAGCGGATTCATAAAATGGAGTCCGGAGGTGGCAAACCACAACTATTGTCTTTGATCGTTACCCCTACCCGAGAACTGGCCATCCAAATCGATGACAACATCCGATTGTACAGTAAGTACACCAACTTAAAACATGCAGTGATTTTTGGTGGTGTGAAGCAAGGTCAGCAGGTCGATAAACTCAAAAGAGGGGTACATCTGTTGGTAGCTACTCCCGGTAGACTGCTAGACTTGATTGATCAGGGTTATATCCGCTTAAGTGATGTAAAAATATTCGTACTGGATGAGGCCGATCGTATGCTGGACATGGGCTTTGTGAATGATGTGAAGAAGCTCCTCAAATTACTTCCTTCCCAACGTCAGTCCTTGTTCTTTTCCGCCACCATGCCTAAAAGCATTCTCAGCCTGGCCAATGAGATTCTGACCAATCCCAAAAAGATAGAAGTCAACCCGGTGTCGTCGACTGCTGAGACCATCCAACAATTTTTGTTCTACACCAATCGTACGGATAAGAAGAAATTATTACTGCATATTTTAACAGACCAAAAAATTGATCAGGTATTGGTGTTTAGCAGAACCAAGCATGGGGCAGACCGGATCGCTCGGGACCTACACAAAAACAGAATCAGCACGGCTGCTATCCATGGCGACAAGGCCCAAAATCAGCGCCAAAAAGCCCTGAAGGATTTCAAAGCGGGTAAAATCAGGGTGTTGGTGGCTACCGACATCGCAGCACGTGGTATCGATATCGACAAGCTCAAATATGTGATCAACTACGATGTACCCGAAGAAGCGGAAACCTATGTACACAGGATTGGCAGGTCAGGTCGGGCCGGTGAATCCGGAAATGCTATTTCACTTTGCGAACCGGAAGAAAACTCGCGCATCAAAGCCATTGAAAAGCTGACCAAGCAGTCGCTCAGAGTAATCAAAGACAACCCATTTCCTCAAACCGAAAAGCCAATGACTGAGGCAGAGAAAAAGGAATGGAACAAAGAAAAGCAACGCCGCAAGCAGGAGTTTTTTGCCAACAGAAAGAAGGCCGGTGGTAGGCGTAGAAGGTAATCTTCTAACCTTTATCCATTAATGTCTTAGCATCTGCTATCAACTGACTGATCGCCGTCTTGCTGAGTCCGTTGTAGATGCCTCGGATTCTGCGATTTTGATCGATAAGGACAAAGTTTTCGGTGTGAATGAAGTCTTCCGGATCTTTTTCCAGTCCAAGGTCTTCTTCTATGAAGTAGTGGTTTCTCCCCAGATCATAAATGGTAGATTGTTCCCCTGTAAGCAGATGCCACCGTTCGTTCTTCACCCCTTTCGCCTCGGCATAGATCTTTAACACGTCCACATCGTCGTAGTCGGGAGTAACAGAATGTGACAGGATTTGAAGGGTTTCTTCTTCAGCAAACGCCTCCTGAACCAGCAACATATTGTTTGTCATCTTTGGGCAAATACCCGGACAGGTAGTAAAGAAAAAATCGACCACGGTAATCTTATCATCCAAATGCTTTTCAGTAATCTGCTGACCTTGTTGATTGGTCAGTGAAAATGAAGGGATTTGATGGAAATCGTCAGCTACCTCTGTTGGGTTGATCCACTGAGGCGTGTAGGTAGCCTCGTCATAAAAAGGCAGATCCGGAACTCTGCTGGTCTTTTCTTTGACGGGCGAACACCCAAAAGTGAAGCCCATCACTGCCAACCACCCAAAGACGCTAGTCCTTGTATACCACTTGCTGATTATCCAATTCATAACACAAATTTGATCTTTTTAAACCGAAAATCCGGCCGTTTCGCGCCTCATAGTTGGCATATAGTGCACCATTTTTTCTAAAGGCCTGCTGCAGCCCGTCTTCCTTGCCCCTCTTCATATGCATGAGCTTGTGTAGTTCTCCTGTCGGAAACCACATTTTTTGTACGCCATGGAGTTTACCTGCCTCGTACGACAACTCAGCCAAGAGCTGATACCCAGCTTCCTTCGACCATCGTTTAACAGCTCCATCCAACTTATTGTTTTTATAGTTTTCTATAAATCTTACCCGGCCACTTGGATAATAGGCGGTCAGTACGCCTTCCCTTTTCCCCTCGAATACGCCAAGATGCCTGGCAATTTGATCATTGGCGAATCTTTCGATGATGTATCCCGAGACCGTTGTTGAATCTGAGCGAAGCTGCCAAAGGCTATTTTTTCTATTGAAAAAAACTTCGTTCATGCGAAACTCAACCTGAGGAATTTCCACAGCTGTGGTCTCTTGACTGGCATGTTCCCAACTGACCGGTTGATTTTCGCAACTGATCAGAAAAAACAAAAAGATAACTAAGAATCTGAATCTCATATTTTTGTTAATGGTCCATCCTCAGCAAAGCCAAGGATAGCCATTTAGCCATTTTACATGATGGAACTTGGCGTACCTTGCAAGTCCACACCAAACAACAAATAGTACGTATTGATGTACAGATCATTCACGATGTGATAGTGGTAGAATTCCTCAGTGCTGTGTTGTGTAGTCGAATAGTGACCGTTGGATGCATCACCATCCGTAGGATAAGTACCGGTAGAGTTACACTTTCTGCCATAGATCAAAAATCCATCTGACATGATACCCAACAACTCGTCATCGTCGATCGTCAAGGGAGAAGTCTCTCCTGCATCGCGAGCTTCTATGTGATAGTGATAACCTGTAGGCCCTGAATGTCCTCCTGCCCAGTCAAATCCCGAAGCCGTACCTTCTGTTACATCAGTTGGGCCTTCAGACTGATTGTAAATCGGCACACCCGTCACAGAAATACCGATCGCACCCAGACCTGTTTCGGTTGTGGTGGTAGCCACTTCCGGAGACGCAGAAACAGTCAGTGTATAATTCGCCTCAGTGATGTTGCCCGGAGAAATAGACTCTTCCTCGGCCACAATCGGCTGAATGTACAAATCGTCATTGGCCGTCCAATACGGTGAAGTATGATTTGGCAAGGCGGTAGACGTAATGGTGATTTCATCCCCGCTGAATGATACGGTCACCGCACCTGTATTAAACTCATCGAAAGCAGTAGTGGGCGTAGCCACTACATCACCTGATCCACTGTCATCTGTATCGGTAGCGTCATCATCAGAGCACGAATACATAACAGCCAGGCCCAGGGTCATAGATAAAAGGAAACTCAATTTCTTCATAGTATTACTTTTTTAGTATTTGAATTACTGATATGACGGATAGTCGATCGAATCCCCTACCCGGTGTCATGCGAAAAAATTATCGGTAGCCGTGGCTCGTGCCTTTTTTGTGAAATTTAACTTAAAACAGGGCATGGCAAGCTTCTTACAGCGCGAATTACCCTGAGAAATTTATTTTTTACTCTCCCATTCGTCTGGGAATCCAGGAAATATATTTTTTGGTCCCCCATGCGTCTGGGAACCCGGGAAACTTATTTTTTTGCCTTCCAGTAGCCAAAAAAATGTATCAGCAAATAGGGCTAGCGGGAATCACAGATTCGGCTATCAAACTTTAAGAGAAACAGCATCACCCTCCCTACCAAACCGTAATCCTTTCCTCCTCAGGCTTGTACATCTTATCACCCGGTTGCACATCAAATGCTTCGTAGAAAGGCGTAAAGTTCATCAGTGGTCCGTTCACGCGCCATTGGGCCGGTGAGTGCGAATTGGTGTTGACATACATACGCAAGAACTCATCCCTGGTTTTGACCCGCCAGATTCTTGCGATAGAGATGAAGAAACGCTGATCGGGTGTGAAGCCGTCCAGTTTCGTAGTGTCCTGGCCTTGTGCCGTCAATTTGAAAGCATCATAAGCAATGGCTACTCCTGCGATATCTGCGGTATTCTCTCCCACCGTCAAGGCACCTTTGATAGATATCGAATCGAGCACGGTAAACGAATTGTATTGATCAATCACCTGCTGGGTTCTGGCTTTGAATTTTTCATAGTCAGTCTCCGTCCACCAGTTGGTCACGTTACCATCTTTATCATACTGCGCGCCCTGGTCATCAAAGGAGTGGGTGATTTCGTGCCCTATAACCATACCGATGCCTCCATAGTTGAGTGCATCGTCAGCGTACAAATCGAAATAGGGAGATTGTAAAATGCCTGCAGGAAAAACAATTTCATTGAGCGGTGGATAGTTATAGGCCGTTACTGTCGGCGGAGTGGTGAGCCATTCCGTTCGGTCGACCGGCTGCCCTGCTTTCTTCAGGTTGTAGCGGTAGGCATTTCTATTCGCAGACAAACGGTTTTCAAAATAGGTGTCTCTTTTCACCCCCACATCCGTGTAATCTCTCCATTTATCCGGATAACCGATTTTCTCATTGAAGGCGGCCAACTTTTCTTTGGCTTTTGCCTTCGTAGAATCGCTCATCCAGTCCAATTTGTCAATGCGTGCCTCAAATGCTTTTTTCAAGTTGTCCACCAACACCGTCATGCGTTGCTTGGCCTCTTCCGGAAAGTATTTCTTGACATACAATTGTGCCAGCGAATGTCCAAGGGAGCGATCTACCGCCTGGGTCATTTGTTCGGCACGTGGTTTCCTCACTGCCTGTCCGGTCAAACTTTTGCGATAAGCAAAAGAGGCATCTGCAAAAGGTTGGCTTAGGTAATTCGCATAGCTAGTCAACACATTGGCCTTCAGATAGACCTTCCAATCTTCGATTGTCACAGATTTCAATAGGGCATTCAGTTGGTCATAGTAAGCCGGTTGTCCTACATTGACAGAATCCACTTGTAGACCCAAATGCCCAAGCAAAGCGGTCCAGCCTAGATTAGGATGATTTTCGGCCAGCGTAGCCACTGCCATTTTGTTGTAGTTGGCCTTCACATCTCTAAGCTCGATATTCGTTCGGTGAGCCGTCGCCAATTGTTCTTCAATACCATAAGTAATTGTGGCGTTTTGCGTTGCGGTGGCGGCCTCAGTCCCGGTCAATTCAAACAAGGTAGCGAGGTATTTTTTGTAGGCCTCTTGAATAGCACGTGTGGATGAATCTGTTTTGAAATAATAATCTCTTTCGGGCAAGCCAGTCCCAGTTTGATAGAATTGAGCAATATTGACATTACTCTGCTTGTCATCAGGGCCTACATAAAAACCCAGCATAGACCCATCCCCCATTTGTAGTTCCTCCGCCACCAACTGCAGCATGGAAGGTACATCGGTCACAGCATCTATACGCGCCAACACAGGCGTGATCGGTTCATAACCCCGTTGGTTAATGGCTGTAGTGTCCATGCCTGAGGCGTAGAAATCGCCCACTTTTTGTGCAATGCTTCCTGCCGGACTCTTACTTCCCGCGAGGCTATCCAAAATTCCTTGCAGACGTATGCGCTGTGGAAAATTTAAAAAAGAATAAGAACCTACCCCTGTTTGACTGGCTGGTATCTGGGCAGTATCGTACCAAATGTGGTTGGCATACGTGAAAAAATCATCGCCTGGCTGTAAGGAAGTATCTATCCCTGTGAGGACTACACGTTTGGTCTCCGTATCAGAGGATTGCTCACAGGCTGTCGCCAACATCACGGCTAAAGAAAGGTATAATAGTCTTTGCATGGTTAGTAATTTATAAGAACTAGTCAAGGTAATTGAACTCACTCAAATCTAATCAATGAATCTGTCTGATTGGCTCATTAATGGTTGAGCGGTAAAAGCAATTTTACAACGGTTTGCAGCGGTTTTCCGAGGTGATCAAAGTCCATGTCCGGCGTAAAAAAAAGGAATGGAACCAACAATAATTTTATATACTTGTGAATAGAAAAAACGACCCATGAAAAAATTTCTTGCCAGACTTCAGCAGATCGATTGGCTGAACTATTTCATTGAGTTCATCATCGTATTTTTGGGCATCACCATCGCCTTTTACATCAATCAGCGAGCAGATGAACAAAAATCGCTCGCCCTTGAGAAGACTTACCTGCAAATGATCCATGAGGATCTGTCAGTAGACTCGGTGGAAAATCTTCAAATCATTGATTTTTTTGAGCAAGGCATTGCCAACTTAAAGAAGACCTCCCGATTAATTGGTTCAGGCCAGTCTGAGGACATAGACTCTATAGCTTACAGGGTAAGTAAGCTCACCGAACCGGTCAACTACCACCCGGACGTACAGACCTATCACTCCCTGGTCGAGAACGGGGAAATACTATTGATTTCCAATTTGGATTTACGCAGGCGCATGGCCCAATATTACGCCTACTATGAAACACTTGACGCACGACATGAAGAGGTAAACACTTTGAAAAGACAAAAACTGTTTGCCTTTGTAAGCAAACATTATGACTGGACGACAAAAAAGATCATCAACCCCTCGGCCTTTCTCAGCATAGAGCTGAAAAACACCCTCTATGACATCCATACCAAAGAAATCCAACGCATCCATGCTTACCGTAAGGCTTCAAAACTAGCAGATGGCTTGAGAGCCAACATCAGCGAAGAGTTGGAGCAATAGGGTGATACTTCTCGCCCATTTCTACACAAAAAAATGCTGCCACCCTTTGTAAGTAAGTCCGGTCAATTGTATTCCGAACAGATATGCATTAACTTTACTGTATGACGATTGAGCAAAAAAAAATATCTCTTATCAATTGGATCACGAACCTCAAAGACGAACGTGTGATCAATCAAATTGAAGATTTTCGCAAGTCTTCTTTGAACGATCTTCCGAAAGAAATTGTCGAACTTCTTGAAATTTCGGATTCCGAAGACCTCAAAGATTGTGTAGAACACACCAATGCTCGTGACATCCTTGACAAGCAATGAAAAAGGTAATCTGAACTCCAACGGCCAGAAAATCTCTTCAGCAAACAACAACATTTATTGGCGAATTGTGGAATGAACAGATAGCTGATGAATTCCTGAACCAGCTGGATTATAGAATTGAGCAAATACAGCATAATCCCGAAATGGCTCCATCTTTTAAGAATAGTGATATTCGTCAACTGCCCATTCACAAGTCCGTTTCCTTATTTTACAAGAACAACCCCAAACATCTCAAAATTCTATTGGTTTGGGATAACAGGCAAGATTCGGCCCAGTTGTTGAAAAAATTAACTGATACCAACTGACAGGTGCTAAAAAATGGATATGTCCTTGTGCTATTTGGTAGTGCACAGGCATACCCTTAGTTTGACATTGTTTTCTCCTCCACTTTCTTCCCCTAAAAAAAATGCTGGCCTCTCTCCCTCGACAAGTGAGTTTGGCCAACATTTAACTAACAAACCAAAATTCTTCTCTTTCTTCAAGCATTGGCAAGCCCATCAATCTAAGCTCGTATGGTTTTATCAATTGAGCTTCAAATCATACTGCATAGTAAGTTGAGCTGTAGGATGCCTTTCGTACTTTTCGGTGTCAACCCTGGTGTTTTGATGCAAATAAGCCAACTGGAGAGTCAGACCGTATCCAAACTTTCTTCCTATTCCGACATACATCCAGTTCCGATCAAAAGACGCGTTGAGTAGGTGGTTATCCGATTTAATCCAGAATTCATCAAATACTTGGAGAAAAAACTGCCGTCCAATCGGATATTTCAGGGGCAAACGATACCGAAACCGATTGGAATGACTGGTTCGCGAAAAGTCATAGTCCTCATTGACCGGGTTGTAAGTACTCAAAAAGCGCTGTTCCATTCGGTACCGGTGACTAACCGAAGCCTTGCCCAGTGAATGCTTCAGCGTAATTTGCTCCCATACATTATGTTCCGGTTTATCCGCCGGCAAGGGGTATTTACCATACGGGTACGTCTTGATATAGGTATATCCGGTGGACAGTACCACTTGCTCTGATGCCTTATAGTTGACAAAAGGGCGAATGAGCAACTGCTCCTTATCCCGAAAGCCATCATCATATCTCAGGTGTAGTTCATTGCCTACACTCCACTGGTCCATGATCTCCACACCGTTCAGCAATAGCAACCAGACATCTGATTTGCCATACACTTTCTGCCCGTAGGTATGATTGCAAATGGCAATCATACCTATCAAAGACAGCAGGTGAATCCAAAGGGCATTCCGGCACTTTGAATGAATTGTTAGCATCTTCATTCTGCTACTCTACAAAATCAGCGTCATAGGCCTCAGGATGCGAAATAGTCACCTCCTCGCCAGGCTCCATGCTGGAGTGATGACTGATAACCTTTCCATCCTGGATGACAAATGAAAACCGGAGATTCTTCCCTTCTTCAAAACCCTGAGCATTCCATTTCATTTTGTACTGCCCACTGTCCACTTTAAGCCCGTTAATCTTTTGCGTAGAGACCTGATAGGGCACCACCTCCAGTCCGTCTTTTTCAAACAAATCCCGATACAGGTCTTTGATCTGATCTTTGCTTCTCCTTACTCTCGTTGAGAATGCAGGAATCATTATGGCCTCATCGGCATAGAGTCTGGCGAGTCCATTGGGGTCATGTGCATTTACTGCAGCTACCCATTTATCTAGTACCGGCACACTAGGTTCTTGAATTTGGTCTTCTCGTTCGATGGATTTGCGATCACCCTCTAGTCGGAAGGTATCTCTGAAAGTTTCCACAACTTCGACATTGGTTTTACCCATTCTTTTCATGAAAATGAATTGAATGATCGCATGCACAGCTAATAAAATGAGTAACCCTTCAAAAATCCCCAGCTCAAATACAAGCAAGCCACAGATACCCGCCATGATTAGGGCATAACGTCCTTCGGAACGAACATGCGCAATATTCGCGATCATTTTGAAGCCAGAATAAACCATGATGATACCTAATGCATATTCAGGCATATGCTCCAATACCACAGGAAACAGAACCACCAATAAAATCACCAAGGCGGTAAATAGATTCGATAGTTTGGTGACTGCCCCAGCCACAGTATTGGTCGTACTTTTCGCCAGCCCATCCAGGTTGGTCATCCCACCAAAGAAAGTAGCACCCAAATTCGCAATCCAAATGGCCAAAAGACTGTTGTTAGAATCTGCCTTTCTTTTCATCGGATCCATTTTCTCTATGGCCACATTACTCATCACCTGTTCGATCACATCAATCGTTCCCAACATCATCGCATAGCCAATCATTTTAGCGGCCAAAAGCAGCATTGCGGGTAAATTCAAATGTCCAAAATGAGGAAGCGGGAGAGACAATTCAAACGGAACGGCATCAATACTAATTCGAGGCAATGGCATAAAAAAGCTCAGCACGAAACTTGTTGCCATGATCACAAAATACGGCAGGGCCGGCATTTTCTTTTTGTAGTATTTGTATAGCAGCACAAACGAAACAAAGGAAACCAGACTCAGAGCTAAAATCACTTCCCGCTCATAATTGAGCCATACCTCCGTCTCATGTTCTATGTCATAGAGAAAGGGTACAAACTTCATGGCAATTTTCAGCCCTACGCCTGCCAGCAACCCCTCCACCAAATAATGTGGTACGATTCTCAGGATATATCGCTCAAGGCGATACTTCCATACAATGGCTTGAAAGACGGCCGTCAGCATGATCACGAAGGGCATATTTTCGATACCGAAAGTATGAATGCCCAGCGCCAGTGCCGGAGCCAGCCCTGCCGCTACTCCCGGCATTCCGGTATAGTTGCCTGGCTTGAACAGGTAGGTAATAAAACTCACTAACCCTGCAAAAATCACAGTGTAAAGCCCAGTCATCACGGGGTATTCGGACATGAGACATATACCCACAGTCAATGGCACAGCCATGACACCAGCGACAGTTCCGGCAAGGGCATCTCTTTTAATGTATTTGATGGATTCGTAAAAACGTTCCTTTATCATGATAATATGTTTAATCGTTAGAATATGGAGAATAGCACAATGCCCAGGCCCGGTCAGGCCTGTGAAGAATGGATTCTCGAAAAATGTGTAAAACGGGTACTAACGACTAGCTCACATACAACTTCAGTGCACAGTACATGATAAAAAGTGGGACTTTGGTATGAGTAAAATCTAAAGAGTTTAGACTTTTCCCATCTCGCAGCACCTGCCAATAATTTGAAAACTCAGGATGCCATGAAGAGGAAATGAAATCTGATCCTCCCGAGAAAAGATATTTTAACTCTGACTTCTCAGATTCTTCGCCTTCTTTGACTTCTTCCTCTTTTTCAACTTCTCTGGCCTCAATCCATTCCTCATGATCAACGAAGATAAATTGCGTATCGTTGAAGGTCATTGCTGAAAAGACCAGCAATGCAATGAAAGTCAATAAGTGTTTCTGACGAATCATGACACAAAGTAAGAGGGACTAATATTTAAAAAATAGAACATTCGTACAGTTAATGTGTGATAATTGTTACATTTTTACGTAACACGTGAGTTAATAAATGAAAATAGACCTGAAAAAATTTGACTTTGAAAGCAACAAGATCCTATCCTCTTTGTCTGAAAAAAGTCGTTCGATCATATCAGCCAAGTCAGAACATTTGAAGTTCAAAAAGGGCAAACTGATTTTCTACGAACAGGGCATCCCAACAGGGACATTTCTGATTAAAAAGGGCAGGGCCAAAATCTTCAAAACAGGTTTAGATGGAAAAGATCAGATATTCTATGTATACAAGGAAGGAGATCTTTTGGGCTACCATGCCCTGTTGTGCAACGAAAGCTACGAGGATTCCTGCGAGGCTCTGGAAGATTGCGAAATTGATTTTATAAGCAAAACCAATTTTGACCGTCTCGTGGATGACATTCCACAACTCAAACAACTACTGATTCAAAACATGAGCCACGAATTTGGAGTATTGGTCAACACCATCACTGTCCTGGCGCAAAAGCCGTTGAGAGAGCGCCTGGCTCTATGGCTACTCATTCTAAATGAAAAGTATTACAAGGAAGAGATTCAATTGCCCAGGGAGGACTTGGCCAACCTCATCGGAACGGCCCGTGAAAGTTTAGGACGATTACTCAAAGATTTTAAGGAGGAAAAGCTGATTAGCATTGAGGGACGTTTCATCAGATGTACCCATACTTCAAAACTATTAAGAATTGCCAGTTCAGAATATGCCTGATTGGCACTCAATTTCTCCTTACTTCAATCTCATTTCTCGTATCCCCTATTATCTTTGCGGCCGGATAATTAATGTGCCCCATGATACTACAAAATGATCTGCTTTTAAGAGCTGCCAGAGGAGAAGAAACCGAAAGAGTACCCGTATGGCTGATGCGCCAGGCAGGCCGGATACTTCCTGAGTATCGTAAGGTACGAGAAAGTGTGAGTGGTTTCATAGAGCTGGCCACTACACCGGAACTGGCCGCAGAGGTCACGCTGCAACCGGTAGATATTTTAGGCGTAGATGCGGCTATTATCTTTTCTGATATATTGGTCATCCCCGAAGCCATGGGACTGCCTTACCAAATGATCGAGAAAAAAGGTCCATGGTTCGAAAACACCATTCAGTCAGAATCAGATCTGAAAAAAATAAGAATTGCTGATCCCGAGGTTGATCTGAACTACGTAGCAGAAGCTATCAAAATCACCAAAAAAGAATTAGATGGCCGAGTACCTTTGATCGGTTTTGCAGGAGCTCCCTGGACAATTTTCTCCTATATGGTCGAAGGGTCCGGAAGCAAAACCTTTTCTAAGGCAAAGAAGATGCTCTATACGGAACCTGCACTCTCGCACCAATTGCTGGATATGATTACTGATAGCACCATCAAATACCTGCAAATGCAGATTAAATGTGGTGCAGATCTTGTTCAAATTTTTGATTCCTGGGCTGGCATTTTATCACCTGATCAGTATGAGGAATTTGGCCTAAAATACATTTCCAAAATATGTGATGCCATAGACATGGTTCCGGTAACCGTGTTTGCAAAAGGTGCTTATTTCGCCAGAAAGAAAATGGGTACGCTTAACTGCGAAACCATTGGCCTGGATTGGAACATGGCTGTATCGGCTTCCAGAAGGCTACTTGGTGACAGCAAAACGCTGCAAGGAAACCTGGACCCCTGCGTGCTATACGGTTCGGATGATGAAATCGAAAGACAAACGATTCAAATGCTGGAAGAGTTTGGGGGCCATCGCCACATCGCAAACCTGGGCCATGGCGTTTATCCGGATATCAGTCCTGAAAAAGTGAAGGTATTTATTGAGACCGTTAAAAACTGGCGAGCTTAGTCAACCTCTTTTTCTGAGGCCTCCTGTTTCTCAATATGTGATCTGATTTTGTTGTACAAATCATCCGGGTCAAACGGTTTGGTAATAAAATCATTCATACCCGATTTGAATACCCGGTCGCCAACATCCAACATGACAGAAGCAGTCAATGCCAGAATAGGTACAGTGTAACCACGCTTTCGAAGTTCCTCCGAGGCCGTATACCCATCCATTTCAGGCATTTGCAAATCCATTAGAATGAGATCATAAGATTCAATAGCTGTTTTCTCTAAGGCCTCCCTTCCGTTTTCAGCAACATCTACAGCAATATCCCATCGCGACAAGAATTTCTTGGCTACCATTACATTCACCGGGTTGTCCTCTACCAAGAGAATCCTCTTTCCTTCCAATTCATTGTGCAATTCTGATGCTTTTTCTATCACTTTTTCCTGACTGTCGCTGATAGCAAACGTTTGGGTAAAGTAGAATCTTGAGCCCTGATTTTCGACGCTGAATACATTAATCTTAGTATTCTGCAAATCCAAAATTCTTTTGGTAATAGACAAACCAAGACCGGTTCCTCCATATTCACGTGTTGTGGAGGTCGAAGCCTGAGAAAAACTATCAAAAATAGTTTTGAGTTTATCTTTCGGAATACCTATGCCAGAGTCCTCCACTGAAAACTTAATTGAAACACGTTTTTTGGTTAGCATGACGGTATTCATGCTTAAGGTTACCCCACCTTCATCAGTGAACTTAATCGCATTGCCTAACAGGTTGGTCAGGATTTGGCTCAATCGCAAACCATCGCAAACAATAAAACTCGGAATGTCCTCGTCGTGAATAAAACTGAGATAGATATCTTTCTCTTTTGCCTTATTGTCAAACCCCTTGACAATATTTTTAGCCATTTCCAACACATCAACATCCACCTCTTCAAATTCAATCTTGCCTGCATCAAGCTTGCTATAGTCGAGCACATCGTTGATCAATACATGCAAATGCTCAGCAGAAAACTTCAATGTCTTAAGATCATCCACATGCTGCTTTTTAGGCTTATCCCCGATAAGATAATTGGTCAGCCCAATGACAGCATTTAATGGAGTTCTGATCTCGTGCGAAATCATGGATAGGAAGTCTGATTGTGACCGAGCCGCAGATTCGGCTTTTTCCTTGGCAGCCTCTATCTTCCTATTGTATCGATAAAAAAGAATAATCGATTGAAAAAAGAAGAACTGCTGATAACCGACAAAATAGAACAGCATTGAGTTATTCATAAATCCAAAGTGTTCGAGTATTACTGCCCCCATAACCAGAAATAAGAGCGACGAGCTGACTAAAGACATCAGTGAACCCTCCCGCTTGTTGACTACGGCCAATACATAAGTGTATATCATATACACAAATCCGATGAGCACTGTAATCGAATAAGGAGCAACGAGCTGTGTAAATATTCCTACCGGAAACAATAGCGTGATAAGCACGAACGAACCGCTAATCACAGTAACAAGCAATAGAAACAATCTGGAAGTCTCTCTTTTGTAGAGGTAATACGAATAGTAGGAAAAGAACAATCCGGCCATAAACATGGTAATATACTCCGCCTTGAGTGTCAAAAGCCAAGGTAATTCCGGATACAGGGAATGAAGCGTATAACTGCCGGATCCTATAGATCGATAGCTATAAAACAAACAAAATAGCGAATAGTATAATATTTGTTTTTCATGTCTTCCAAACCAGAATAGAACCATGAAGAAAAGGCCAATAAAAAACAAACTGGACGACATGATCAGGTCGAAGGCTTTTTGACGGCCTTCTATCGTTTGCATTTTTACCTTTTCACCTAGTTTGATGTCAAAAAAGCTACCTCCTCTTGAATGTTGAAAATTCGAAATCTGTAATACAATTTCAAGTGTATCTGAGGTCACCTTAAATTCCCTTGTCATGTATTGCCAGTGTGGCGTAGAAGTCCTAGATGTTGTTCCTACCTGGCCGTTGGATCCGATGTACTCACCATTCAAAAACAACAAATAAGAGCAGTAAAAATGAGGAATAGTAATGGCTAATTCAGGCGTCACCGAATTTACGACCACCTGAAGACGTTGGGTGGCATAGCCCTCCGGTACAATCGTATCACCAGCAACCACATCGCCCTTCCACAATTTTGGAAATTCCCTATAAATGGGCTTCACCTTAAGTGAATCAAAATCAGTAGGATATAAAATATTCTTCCAATAAAACTCCCATTCTCCAGCTAAATTAATGGGTTCGTGTTTTTGGAATTGCCACTCTCTCAAGTCCAATACACCCTTCTTCGCCATTGGAACTTCCTGTGCTGAAGAACCCCAATAGCAAAACATCAAAAAACCAAGCGCAAGGATCTTTAGGAAGCTTGATGAAGTCAAATGAAAAGTAAAAATTCGGACTGAAATCATTGGAGGATAAAACTAACTAAATCAGTCGAATTAAGAGAAGGAAATAGAGGATTGCTACAAGCAATCCTCGTTGATATATTGTTAGCTTAACTTAGCTAGTGTCTCTTTAATTCTTCGAAGCGCTTCCTTTAGATTATCTTCAGAAGCGGCATAAGACAATCTTAAACAATCATCATCACCAAAAGCTTCACCAGTCACAAGTGATACATGAGCGTTTTCCAGAAGGTACAAGCAAAGATCACTTGCGTTGTTGATCATTTTTGTACCGTTGGATTTTCCGAAGTAACTACTTACATCAGGGAAAAAATAAAAAGCACCTTGTGGCATATTTGTCTTCACACCAGGTATATCATTCAATAAATCATAAACCAATGCTCTTCTTTTTCCATACTGCTCGGTCATGGCCTTGGTTGGTCCCAAGTCCGAAGTAAGAGCAGTCAGTGTCGCACGTTGAGCAATACTACAGTTTGCTGAAGTGACTTGCCCTTGCATTTTGTTGGCCGCCTTCGCAATCCAGGTAGGTGCACCTATATAACCGACTCTCCATCCGGTCATAGCAAATCCTTTAGCCATGCCGTTGATCGTTATTGTTCTGTCAAGCATACCAGGTAGTGCACCAATACTGGCATGAGCACCAGAAAAATTGATATGCTCATAGATTTCATCAGAAATCACATACACACCTTCTTTTTCTTTAACCACCTCAGCGATGGCTGACAACTCTTCTTTGGTAAATACGGAGCCGGTAGGATTACATGGTGATGAAAAAATAATTGCTCTGGTCTTATCAGTCAAAGCAGCCCTAACCTGGTCGGCTGTAGTCTTAAAATCATTCTCAATACCACCTTTTACCAATACGGGGACGCCTTCTGCTAATTCGATTGCTGCAGTATAGCTCACCCAATAAGGAGAAAGTACAATCACCTCCTCTCCCGGATTGATCAGTGCCATCATGACATTTACAATAGACTGCTTAGCCCCGTTGGATACTACGATTTGATTGGCCGGATAGTCCAATCCGTTTTCTCTCTTAAATTTATCAGAAATTGCCTGGCGCAAATCTGCATAGCCATTGACCGGTGGATAAGCAAAATATTTTTCTGAATCAATAGCCTCCTTAGCACCAACCTGAATGTGCTTTGGTGTTTTAAAGTCTGGCTCACCCAAACTCAAACTGATCACATCAATTCCTTTTTCCTTGAATTCTCTGGCTTTGGCTGCCATCGCCAGGGTGGCGGACTCAGCCATGTTTTTGATTCTATCTGATAAGTGTTCCATTGATTGATTTTCTTGAAATTAATATGCCGCAAAATTAGATAAGCTGCTGACCAATCTCATGGCATTAAGACTAAAAATTTTAACAACTGTATTAAAATATGTTCAAAAATATATCGAATAACTGATTTCAAATACAATGATCAAGCGATAATCATGCGATATTCGAAATATCACAGGAATAAAAATGGAGCACATAGTACCTAAAAGCTAAATATTCTGAGACGAATAACTCGTGCGGGTCACAATGCTCCTGCCAAGTGTTACCTCATCAGCGTATTCTAGTTCGCCTCCCACAGGAATACCTCTGGCAATGGTAGATATGCTAACCCCAGTCTCTTCCAATTTCCTGGAAATATAAAAACAGGTGGTGTCTCCTTCCATGGTGGCACTGAGCGCCAAAATCACTTCTTTCACTTCGCCATTGGACGCTTTTATTCGATCCACTAAAGATTGAATATGTAAATCTTCTGGTCCGATTCCTTCAATCGGTGAAATGACTCCCCCTAAAACATGAAACATACCTTGATATTGGCCGGTGGACCGAATGGCCAAAAGGTCGGGAGTATCTACCACCACACAGATTACGGACAGGTCACGGCTTATGGTCCTACAAGTACAATCGGTCGTATGTGAAATAACATGACAGGTTCCACAATACTTGGTTTCTTTTCTCAACCTCAATAGCGCTTCAGAAAGATTCTCTGTACTGGCCTCGCTTTCTTTAAGCAGATGTAAGGCTAATCTAAGTGCCGTTTTCTTGCCAATGCCAGGTAGTTTGGAAATCTCCTTTACAGCCTCCTCTATCAGTTCACTTGGAAATTCCATTCAGTATTTTAATTTATCACCGCGCTAATACCGGCATCAACGATTCCTTCTTTCATGGGCTTCAAAATCTCGTAAGTCCCTTTTTTCACCTGACACTTACCGTTAAAATGGATAATGTATGTACATTGCTCTGCCTGAACGCGCTCATGCTTACATACCTTGATCAAGGTATCAATAACATGGTCAAACGAATTGACCTCATCATTGAAAACTACAAGCGTACGTCCTTCTTCTTCCTTACTATCCTCCAGTACATCTACCAGCTCTTCTTCCTCAAATTGCCAAGACATAGTTTTAATATTTAAAGCTGTTTACAATAATAGCAGTCAACAAAATTGCAACAAAATTAATTATTGTAAAATTAGTATGTAACTATACTCGTTAAAAACAGCAGCATAGCTAATTTGGCATAATTAGTGGCTGTGAACTATAAAACTCCTTTATGTACAAAATTGGTATTTATTTTTTGGTTCTAATCCTCCTGACAGGAGGTACCGCAATTGCCCAAAAGAAAAAGAAAAAAAGAGAACGAGACATTCAGAACGTTGTACAAACGGCTTATAGCTATAAAGGAACTCCTTATAAATATGGTGGATCATCTAAAAAGGGGATCGATTGCTCTGCTTTAGTGCAAAACTCTTTTGCCAGCGCTGGATATAAAATTCCCAGAACTGCTCAGGCGCAATCCAAATATGGCAAGAAAGTAAACTGGTCCGGTCTTAAGACCGGAGACATCGTTTTCTTCAAGTTTAAATCTAAACGAGAGAAATGGTATCATAGTGGAATGATAACATCCGTAAGCAAAAAGGGCACATACTTCATTCATGCATCTACTTCCAAAGGCGTTGTTGTGTCCAATCTTAACTCCGATTATTATAAAAAAAACGTTAAGACCTTCAGAAGAGTAATTAAATAAAGGAAAGCGTTATGGATTTCAATAGTTAAATTGTTCTTTTCAAAAATTACTGAACATGAAAAAATTCTATTTTTGCCTGACGCTTGGTTTACTATTCTCTTCTTTGGCCTACTCCCAACTGGTTTTTCGACATCACTACTTTCAGACAGATCTATCAGCATTCAATACCTATCGCCTGGCCGCCTTCAC
Source organism: Reichenbachiella sp. (assembly GCF_039944555.1). Classification (GTDB taxonomy): domain Bacteria; phylum Bacteroidota; class Bacteroidia; order Cytophagales; family Cyclobacteriaceae; genus Reichenbachiella. The sequence continues at coordinate 904,265 of NZ_JBDUYN010000007.1, forward strand.
CATCAATGGTGTAGAAGCTGACCCAAGTGAAAGCAGCCAAATATCTTTGGTCCAAGGAAAACTGCATGAAGCCCTGGCCAAGAGGGGTTTTGAGCAAGCGGTAGAACCTGATATGCTCCTTTTTCTAAAACTGGAAATAGATACACTCGGAGTCGCACTTCCTAACCCTGAAGATAGAGAGCAGATCGCTAGCTTTTCAGTCGATATCAGGCAAAATCCAAAGTATGAAAAGATTTTTATTGGAGAGGTCAACGGGCTGATCATCACTAATGATAAGACCGATGCTCGGCTAAGAAAAATATACCGAAGGTTCTTTAATAGTTTTGAAAGGTAATAGGCTGTACCGGGTAAAAAAAGACAAACACTGAAAGCCTTAAACAATTTTCTGATTGATCAAAGCTTCAATATCCTGTAATTGATCGGGGGTAAACCAAGAAATCTCCGAATCTTTTCTGAACCAAGTCAGTTGTCGCTTGGCATATCGTCTAGAGTTCCTTTTGAGTAGCCGGACTGCTTCTTCTCTATCATACTTACCGTCCAAATGATCAAAAATCTCTTTGTATCCAACCGTTTGCAAAGCATTCATTTCTCGATGTGGATAGAGCTTTTTAGCCTCTTCAAAAAGCCCCAGTGTTATCATTTCATCTATCCGTCTATCTATTCTTTCGTATAGCACCGTTCGATCCATTTCTAAACCAATTTTCAATATTTTGAAATTATGTGTTCTTGTAGCCTCGCCCAGCCGAAACGCAGAATATGGCTTACCTGAACCTCGAATCACTTCCAGCGCACGAATAACTCGCTGCGGGTTTTTTCGATCTACTTGCTCAAAAAAAACAGGATCCGAATTACGTAGTTCATTCAACAAAACATTCAAACCTTTGTCATCAAGTTCATCGTTGAGTGTTTGCCTTATCAGCATGTTCGCTTCGGGCATTTCATCCAGTCCATGACAAAATGCCTTGATATACAACCCCGATCCACCCACCATGAACTGGACATTATTTACTGGGAACAGTTTTTCCAGCAGCTCCTCAGCGTCATCAGCGAATGTACTCGCATCGTAATCTTCATTGATCGAGTGGCTATTGACAAAATGGTGGGTCACCTGAGACAATTCCTCATCATTGGGCTTGGCCGTACCAATTTCCATTTCTTTATAAAATTGCCTTGAATCGGATGATATAATTTCACCATTAAAGTGCTTAGCCAATGAGATTGTGGCGGCCGTCTTACCGACTGCCGTAGGCCCCACTACAACCACCAAAAGATTTTTGTCACTCATCCTTCAAAGATAGGTCAAGGTCTATTCTGACAAATAAAAAGTCGTATGATTATCACTTATCCAAAAAAACAAGTTGATAAGCATCGCCAATTAAACATTTTCAAAATTATATTCATAATTTGACGCTAAAGGGATATATTAGCCGGTAGGTAGAAAGTATGCCTTGTACTAAAATATGAACTAGTTAGTAGCAGACGGAGAAAGTATTTATGTACTATGCGAAAAGGTTGATTCTTTGACAAGTAATTGTCAATTACCTTTTCCTATCTACCAGAGCCAAACGGAATATTAGCGAACTTACTTATAACATTGTGCGAAAAATGTAATCAGCTAGCTCGTCTGCGGGAAATGATAGAGGATTTATGGAAAAATTAATCGTTAGACCAACCAGGATTACCCCATTAATATATTTTGACCCGAATCGTGGGTTACTAGAACTAAGGGGTAAATCAAGCCCTGAAAACTCTATTCAATTTTACAGTCAGCTCATCCTTGACTTAGAAGAATTCGGGCGTAATGGCAAACAAAACCTGATCGCCAACTTCAAATTCGAATATTTCAACACCAGTTCGTCTAAATGTCTTTTTGACATATTCAGAAAACTAAACATAGTAAAAGAAAACGGCTACGACCTTTCCATCAATTGGTACTACGAAGAAGAGGATGAGGATATGCTGGAAGCAGGAGAAGATTATGCTGACCTGCTAGGCATAGAATTCAACTATGTAGAAACACAATTTGATTAAGCACTATTTACCCAGGCTAGAAAGTAGTTTTCTATTTTGCACCTGAATCATTCCAAGCTGGCCACTTGACGCTTAGTTTGAGTTCACTATGACCCAGCCACTCCCACACAGATGACCTGATCGCTCTTTATACCTCCTGGTGAAACCTGTTTATGATCTGATTTAAACCTTTCTCCCTTAAGCCTGTCTAAGGATCGAATATTTTCTAACATAAAACATTCTATCATGAGAATCTTACTTTTAATAATAGGAATATTGGTAGCTGGCAGCACCTTCGCACATCAAGGAAAGAGAGCCTATCATACGCCCACAAGCGTAATAGTTGTAAAGAAAATCAAACCTGCAAAAAGAAAGGTATGGGTACCAGGTCATTGGATAAAAACGCCCAAAGGAAGAGCCTGGGTAGCCGGGCATTGGAGAAGAGTATAAAAAAAGAGAGAGGCTGTCAATTTTATGACAGCCTCTCTCTTTTTACAGATTCTTAATATTTAAATGGATCTGGAAGAATCAAACTTCTCCAGATAGTCCGCTACTCTTCTAACAAACATACCTCCAAGAGCCCCATCCACTACTCTATGATCATAGGAGTGCGACAAGAACATTTTATGGCGAATGCCTATCAAATCTCCTTGGGGAGTTTCGATTACACTCGGCTTCTTCACAATAGCACCTAAGGCCAAAATACCTACTTGAGGCTGCATGATGATAGGCGTACCCATCACATTACCAAACGACCCTACGTTGGAAACTGTATAAGTACCTCCGCTCAAATCATCTGGTTTGAGCTGATTATCACGCCCTCTTCTAGCCAGGTCATTTACTTTTAGAGTAATTCCCTTCAAGCTTAATTGATCCGCATTGTGGATCACGGGGACAATCAAATTGCCTGATGGCAAAGCAACTGCCATACCAACGTTAATAGATCCTTTTTTGATGATTTTGTTTCCATCGACCTGTACGTTGATCATCGGATAATCTCTGATTGCATTGACCACTGCCTCAATGAATATTGGGGTGAATGTCAACGCCTGACCTTCGCGATCCATAAAGGCTTTTTTGTGCTTACCTCTCCATTTTACGACTTCGGTTACATCGGCTTCTACAAAAGAAGTCACATGCGGAGAAGTCTGTTTAGAAGCCACCATGCGCTCGGCAATCATCTTACGCATTCTGTCCATTTCGATGATCTCATCTTCACCTGAGAATGAAACGGCGACTGGCTGAGCTGCTGGCTTCGCAGTTGCACTGCCATTTTGTTGAGTCGGCGTAGCTACAGGAGCTGGTGCCCCATTAGCTTTTCTTGTTTTGACATAAGCCAAAATATCTTTTTTGGTCACTCTACCCTCTTTACCGGTTCCAGGAAGTGCTTCCAGTTCAGCCATTGGAATATTTTCTTCGCGACTGATGTTGAGGACCAGAGGAGAATAGAACCTGCCAGAAGTGGGTTTGTCAAGAACGGGTGCCGGTGAGCTGGCTGAATTTGCTGCAATAGCTTCCGTCACCAAAGCTTCGGCTTTTTCTACCACTTCAACTTCAGGCTTTGCTGGAGAAGGTGCGTCAGCACCGTCTGTTGCAATAATCGCAATGGGCTTACCTACTTCTACCACATCACCTTCGTTGGCCAGAATTTCTTTAAGAACACCACCGTGTGTAGAAGGTACCTCTGTATCCACCTTATCAGTAGCTACTTCTAAGACTGACTCATCTTGTTCGATGGTATCTCCTACTTTTTTTAGCCATGAAAGGATGGTTCCTTCCATTATACTTTCGCCCATTTTGGGCATTACCATTTCTACTAGGGCCATAATATTTTCTTACAGTTTCGGGTATATTCAGCCGCTAAGTTACTTGATTTGAGGCTAAAAATCACTGTTTTTCAAGGGTTTGACGCAGGAAATTAAGGGCGTGAACGGCCGTGTATTCTATATTGAGAATCCTTGTTCCGGGTAACTGAATTTTTCGAGTTTCTACATTTTTACCAAAGGAAATTGCCATCCAAACTGTTCCTACAGGTTTTTCTTTGGTACCGCCATCCGGTCCGGCGATGCCAGTTGTTGAAATTCCTATGTCTGTTTTGAACTTTTTACGGATCCCAACGGCCATTTCTGAGGCAGTTTCCGCACTGACAGCACCGTGTGCTTCCAGCGTTTTTTCATCTACATCGAGTGCGCCCTTTTTTATGTCATTATGGTAGGAGATAATAGAACCCCAATAGTATTCTGAACTCCCTGGAACAGCCGTCAGGCGATGCGCCAAAAACCCTCCTGTGCAACTTTCAGCTGTAGCAATAGTCAACTCTCTGGATTTTAGCATTTCCCCTACGGCATCCTCTATCTGAATATCGCCAAACCCAAAAACGTATTTTTTTACCCTGGGCAAGATTTCCTCAATTTGCTTATCCATTTCAGCTTCGAGTTGCTCTCTATCAGCTCCTACTCCGGTCAGCCGAAGACGTACCTGACTTTTACCAGGTAGATAGGCCAAGCCAATATGCTCTGGTAGATTATCTTCCCAATCGCTGATTTCTTCAGCCAACCAGGACTCGCCGATGCCTATAGTCTTAATGACCTTATGTACGATTACGGGTAGTGGAAAATGTTTTTTAAGCTTGGGCAAGATAGTCTTAGCCATCATAGCCTCCATCTCAAAAGGCACGCCGGGCATAGATACCACGACTTTTCTACCCTTTTCGAACCACATCCCAGGTGCCGTACCGCGTTCGTTTTTTATTTTCTTACTCCCGACAGGTAGAAATGCTTGCTGCTTATTGATCTCGTTGACCTCTTTACCGAATCGGCTAAAGATATCCTGCACGTCTTCAAGGGCACTTGGGTTAAGTTCAAGTTCCATATCAAAATACTCTGCCAAGGTCTTTTTGGTAATGTCGTCTTTGGTTGGGCCTAATCCCCCGGTGATCAAAACAATATCGGAGCGTTTGAGGGACTCATCCAAGGCATCAAGAATATCCTGTTTTTTATCTGCAATCGCAGTTTTTCTACGAACCTTAATCCCTAAATCATCCAATTCTCTGCTTATCCATTTGGTATTGGTATCTAAAATTTGTCCGTACAATATCTCATCCCCAATGGTGAGTACTTCTGCAAAAATCTCTTTCATGTGTTTATAATTTCTCCTTACAGGCCACATCGGTCCGCCGAAGCAGGAACCTCCATGATTTGAATCATGCTCTCATGAGCTAGATTAGCTAGCCTGTCGGCTTCAAATTTTGAACACTCTTTGGCGTCGCTCGAAGATAATCGGATTCAAAGAGATTTGACACGTCGAAGGTGAAAAGATAAAGGGTAAGCGACGATAAAATTCAATTACAGCGCTGCTGCTAATCTGGTGGCTTGATCTATAGCTCGCTTGGCATCCAGTTCGGCTGCTACATCTGCCCCACCTACCTTGGTTACTTTTAGGCCTTTGGCTTGCAATTCATCGACCAACGAATTTTCAGATAGCTGACCCGCACAAAGAATCACATGATCGACATCGAGTATTTTTTTCTCCTTGCCTCCGATGGTAATATGTAATCCTTCATCGTCAATTTTATCATAGGTGACATGAGTGAGCATTTTTACTTGCTTATGCTTCAGTGTCGTACGGTGAATCCACCCGGTAGTCTTTCCCAGTCTTGCGCCCATTTTGCTATCAGATCGTTGCAATATGATAATTTCCCTTCTGGCTTTAGGCATTTCAGGTGCAATCAGGCCTCCTCTTTTTTCATTCTTTATATCTACTCCCCATTCGTGCATGAAGTCTTCAATATTCAAACTTGGGCTTTCTCCTTCCTGGCTTAGATATTCTGCCACATCAAAACCAATTCCACCGGCTCCAATAATTGCTACTTTGTCTCCTACTGCTATTTCATCTTTGAGTACGTCAATATAAGAAAGCACTTTTGAATGCTCCTGTCCTTCAATTCCCGGATTTCGTGGGGTTACGCCAGTGGCCACTATCACTTCGTCATATCCGCCTTCCGCCAACTGCTCGGCGTCTACTCTGGTATTTAATTGAAGGCTCACACCAGTCAATTCAATCCGCCTGCCAAAATATCTCAAGGTCTCGTAGAATTCCTCCTTACCAGGAATTTTCTTGGCCATATTGAATTGTCCTCCAATTTCACTTGCAGCGTCGAAAAGAGTTACCTGATGCCCACGCTCCGCAGCTATTGTAGAAAATGATAAACCTGCCGGCCCTGCTCCCACCACTGCTATTTTCTTCTTTTGACTTGCTGGCAGGTAGTTCAACTCGGTTTCTTTACAAGCCCGTGGGTTGACCAAGCAAGTAGACAATTTGTTTTTGAATACGTGATCCAAACAAGCCTGATTACACCCAATGCATGTATTGATTTCGTCTTCCCTCCCTTGTTCTGATTTTAAAATCAAGTCAGCGTCCGCTAGAAAAGGCCTCGCCATAGACACCATGTCAGCGTGTCCGTCGGCCAGGATTTGTTCGGCCACCTCTGGTTTATTTATTCTGTTGGTGGTAATCAAAGGAATATTGACCTCTCCTTTCATTTTTTTTGTCACCCAAGTAAAAGCTCCTCTAGGCACCATAGTGGCAATCGTAGGAATTCGTGCTTCGTGCCAACCAATACCGGTATTAATGATAGTGGCTCCAGCCTTTTCAATTTCTTTGGCCAACTGTACAACTTCTATCCAGTCACTTCCTTGCGGAATCAAGTCTAACATGGACAGACGATAGATGATGATAAAATCATCTCCAACGGCTTTTCGAACGGCTTTGACAATCTCTATAGGAAAACGCATTCGGTTTTCGTAGCTTCCTCCCCAGCGATCAGTACGTTTATTGGTATGCTGTGCGATGAATTGATTGATCAAATACCCTTCTGAACCCATAACTTCGACCCCATCGTATCCAGCCTCCTTCGCTAGCGCTGCACATCTGGCAAAATCACTGATAGTGGTTTGAATCCCGCGTTCTGATAGGCCGAAGGGCTTAAAAGGTGAAATGGGAGATTTAATGGCAGACGGTGCCACATTGATCGGGTGATATCCATATCGTCCTGCATGTAATATTTGCATGCATATCTTACCCCCATGCTCATGTACACGATCTGCTACGATCTGATGTTGTCTGGCATGACTGCTCTTTGTCATTCTCGCTGAAAAAGGCGCTACCCAGCCCTGGCGATTAGGAGATACGCCGCCTGTCACAATGAGCCCAACTCCGCCTCTAGCCCTTTCACCAAAATATGTTGCCATACGCTCAAATCCATTCTTGGTTTCTTCAAGTCCAGTATGCATTGAGCCCATCAAGGCCCTATTTTTTAAAGTTGTAAATCCGAGATCTAATGGTTCGAAGAGATGTGGATACTTAGCGTGCGCCATGTTGTCTGAAATTGTTTATTGCTGAACCTTAATTTTAGTCCGAATTCTTGAATAAAGGAAGAGAATTTCAATTTATTATGCATGCATAACATATGCTTGTGAGATTATGTTTATTGAATAAAAAGAAAGAAAATCCACTCCAAGACACATTTCTTCTCAGCTATTTGTCAAAAATCAGTTTCCTTACTTTTCGCACTGTAGCTTTACCTAAAATTCAATGTCCATCATACGCAAGGTCAAGTCAGTTGAACAATTATTTGGTAAGCTTGAACTGGAAATTAGTGACTTTAAATCCCGAACGAGTCTTCATTGCCTCTCCGGTTGTGGAAAGTGCTGCACCAAACCGGATATCGAAGCCTCTCCACTGGAATTTTTACCCTGGGCCTTTCATCTATTTTTGAATGGAAAAATTGAAGATGTTCTTGAAGAATTGAACAAAAAAGCTGATCCGATCTGTCATGTGTACCTGCCGCTCTCTCTAAATAACAATGGCAGTGGAAAGTGTGGAGATTATCATCATCGCGGATTGATTTGTCGACTTTTTGGGTATGCTGCCAGCAAAGACAAGCAAGGAAAGACGCAATTAGCCACATGCAAAATCATCAAAGAGGACCAATCGGAAAGTTATAAGCAAGCAACACTTGCCATCGATAATGATCTGTATATTCCTGTCTTCTCAGATTACTATATGCATCTCGCACAAATTGATTTTCGACTAGGCAACATCATACTTCCTATCAATAAAGCTTTGATCATGGCCATAGAGGAAGTTTTGCAGTATTACGCATACCGACCATTCCCTAAGGGTTTTAATGCAGCCTAATGTCAATTTTGATTTAGTATGCCCAAATACTTAACCCATGGCCCTACCTCGGTCTTGTATTGGTACGCCATAACTCTGGATATTTGAGAGAAATGATTGAGATCGTGAACCACCCATGTTGAAAGTAATTGACGAGTTGTGACTTCTCCAAATTCGGGGTGGATACCTTTTCGGTCTAATTGCTCTTCGTTGAGTTGTTTGGATTTTAGTATCTCCAGATTGTTGTCCCTCAACTCACCAAACTCTTTCAACAAATCGTCCAGCGACTTTCCTTTGCTATCCCCGAATTGTGCAAACCGGTCGAACACCTTGAATCTTCTGTCTCCACTTGTAGACAAAATGATTTCAAGCCGTGGTATCCAGTCCGTCTTTTCGCCATGAATGATATGACCAAGCACGTCATATACGCTCCAGGTGTCTCCTCCTTCATTTTTAGAAGTCCAGTCCTCGGAAAGACCACCAATCATTGTTTGCAAGGTAGAAGGAGTCTTTTTTAGAATTTCCAGTGATTTATTTAGGTCGAATGTCATTTTGAGTTACTTAATAGGTTTCGTCTATCATATACGGAGCCATCAGGCTTGACGCTTCAATACTTATTCTGCTTTCGGGCTTTTTTGAACTGTTTTATCATTTTACCCAGGTTCTTATCACGCTTTTTCTTCTCCTCCTGATTGGCTTCGAAATGCATTTTTTCTTTATACATTTTGAGGTAATTGTCGTAAGCATTTTGTTCTAGTTCTCCATTAGCGAGTGCTTCGAGAATGGCACAGCCTTCTTCATGCAAATGAGTACAATCTTTGTATTTGCAGTCTGCTGACAAAGCCACTATTTCATCAAAAGTCATATCCAATCCGCCAGAAGCATCGGCAATTCCGACTTCCCGCATGCCGGGATTATCAATCAGAATACCTCCACCATCCAATGCAACAAGCTCTCGATGACTGGTAACGTGCTTGCCCCTGTCAATACTTTCACTAATGGCACCGGTCTTCATTTGTTCTTGTCCCGATAGATAATTGAGCAAGGTAGATTTTCCCACGCCAGAAGACCCAAGGAGACAGTAAGTTTTCCCCGATTCTACGCGTTCAATGACCTGGTCATACCCGTTCTCTTCCTGATTGCTCACGGTAAGAATTGGAATATCCTTGATTCTGCTGTTGATCTGTGTCAAGATGGTCCCCAATTCTTCCTCACCAATCAAATCAATCTTGCTAAGAATAATGATGGGTCGAATTTTAGCCGAATGGCAAATCGTAAGATATCGGTCTAATCGATTGATGCTAAAGTCTCTATTAACCGACTGTACGATCAATCCAAAATCTATATTGGTGGCTATGACCTGCTTTTCTCCCTTTTTGTCCACCGCCTGTCGAGCCATGATAGAATACCGTGGATAAATCGCATGAATTAGCGCTTTGTCTTCGTCATAGGGTGTAATTGCCACCCAGTCTCCCACTGCCGGAAAATCTTCTCTACTCTCCGCCGTAAATCTCAGATTGCCCAGCAATTCGGCGTCATATACATCCTCAGCAGTCTTAACCGTATAACGCTCACGATGTTCGGCAATCACGCGGCCAGTTTCAAAGGACTCCAACTCATGTGCAGCACCATATGCTTTCATTTCTCCTGTAAAACCAAGGTTCTTTATATCCATTCCTCTATTCATTTTGCCATTCTGATAATAACCAGGACTGATTCCAATAATTGATTTAATTTCATGGTTTTAAAACACCCAAATACTTATGCTATCAAAAATCACTTCCTTCCTTACTATTCTTATTTTGTTTGCCTGTCAGCAAGAATCTTACGAAACCCAACCACAACTAGATGTAAATTATGAAAAATTTGTACTGGAAAATGGGCTGAATGTCATTTTCCATATTGATAAGTCTGACCCGGTAGTCGCGGTTTCTATTACCGCGCACGTAGGATCGGCTCGAGAAAAAGAAGGCAGAACAGGATTTGCTCACCTCTTTGAGCACCTTCTCTTTTTAGAATCGGAAAACCTTGGTAAAGGTGGGCTCGACCAAATGAGTGCCAGGATAGGTGGATCAGGAGCTAACGGCAGCACCAACCGTGACCGTACCAATTACTATCAGACTGTTCCTAAAAATGCTTTAGAAAAAATGATCTGGGCCGAAGCGGATAAGCTTGGTTGGTTTATAAATACAGTAACCGATCCCGTACTTGCCAAAGAAAAACAGGTAGTCAAAAATGAAAAACGCCAGCGTGTTGACAATCAACCCTATGGTCATGTATACTATGTCGCCAACAAAAACCTGTATCCTTCTAGTCATCCCTACAATTGGCAGGTAATTGGTTCATTGGAAGACTTACAAAATGCCACCTTGAATGATGTCAAGGAATTCTACAATAAATGGTACACCCCGAATAATGTCACCCTTGTTATATCAGGAGATTTCGATACAAATCAAGCCAAGGCCTGTGTGAAAAAGTATTTTGACGAAATACCTGCTGGAGCTGCTATTGACCCCATTACTCCGATGCCCGCCCAACTAGACAGCACTGTTAAAGTGTATCATGAAGACAATTTTGCCAATTTACCAGATCTGACAATGATATGGCCAACTGTAGAGGTCTACCACCCGGACAGCTATCCCCTCGCTTATCTGGCTCAATATTTATCTCAAGGTAAAAGCGCACCACTGTATCAAGTATTAGTCGAGGACAAAAACCTCACTTCTGATGTGCGCATGTATGATTACAATGCTGAATTAGCCGGTGAAATGTACCTGAACGTAAGGGCTTTTGATCAGGTGGATTTAGATTCCATACTTAATGCTATTAAAACCGGACTTGCCAGATTTGAAAGTGATGGCATTTCTGATCAAGACCTACTAAGAATCAAGGCACAACAGGAAGCTGAATTTTACAGAGGTATTTCAAGTGTGGTGGCGAAAAGCTTTAACCTGGCGCAATATAATATCTTCGCAAATGATCCCGGATTTATCACCAAAGATCTGGAACAAGTACTCCAGGTGAGTAAAGCGGACATCATGAGAGTTTATGAAAAATATATCAAAGGCAAACCTTTTGTAGCAGCCAGCTTTGTACCCAAAGGCCAGTTATCACTTGCTTTGGAAAACTCTAAACAGGCCGAGGTGGTAGAGGAAACGATCACACAAGGTGCAGAGGAAGAATTTGATGCCTCAATAGTAGCTGAATATGAAAAAACACCATCAAGTTTCGATAGAAGTCAAGAACCTCCATATGGAGCCGATCCCAGCGTGAGCCCTCCTCAAGTCTGGGAAGTTCAATTGACCAATGGACTTTCCATCTATGGCATAGAAAACAATGAAGTCCCAATCGTTGATTTTAATCTTGTGATAGCTGGTGGTCAAACACTAGAAAGCACAGACAAGCTAGGTGTGTCCAATCTGGTAGCCGGAATGATGACCAAAGGAACACAGTACAAAACGCCTCAACAACTCGAACAGGCCATAGAGCAAATCGGCGCAACCATTGATATCTATGCAGAAAAAGAAAACATCCGAATCTCAGGCACTGCACTGGCCAAAAATTTTAGTCAAACCATCGCTCTTGTAGAAGAGATTTTAGTATCTCCGAGGTGGGATGAAAAAGAATTGGCTCTATTTAAAAATGAAGTATCTAGCTGGATTCAACAAGACGCTGCTTCACCTGGGCGAGTAGCACAGAACACGTTTGATTCATTGCTCTATGGAGCTGAGCATATCTTATCTAACAATCTTCTGGGGACTATTGAATCTATCGATAAGCTGACCATGAGTGATCTCAAATCCTACTACCAAAAAGTTTCACCTTCTATAACCCGCATGCATATCGTTGGAGCTATCAACCAAACGGCAGTTATGAAAGCCACTGAATCCTTAACCAATACATGGGCAAGCAAACAGGTGACACTCCCAAATTTGCCTGGTCAAAAAAGACCAGAAGACGCTCAATTATACTTTTATGACTTTCCAAATGCCAAACAGTCTCACCTCCGTATTGGTTATCCTGCTATTTCTTCTGTTGATTCGGATTATTATCCTGCCACTGTCATGAACTATATTCTGGGAGGCGCCGGTTTTGCTTCCAGGCTCACACAAGAATTGCGTGAAGCAAAAGGGTATACTTATCGCGTTTGGTCTTACTTCGCTGGCGGAATAGACAATGGGCCATTTGTGATTGGAAGTAGTGTGAGAACTAATGTTACTCTTGAGTCAGTTCAACTAATCAAACAAATTTTGAACGAATACGGTGCCACTTACAGTAATAATGATCTTGAAACAACTCAAAGTTCGTTAATCAAAGGTAACGCACGTGCGTTCGAAACGGCCAGAGCCAAACTCCTTATGCTCGAAAACATCAGTACCTACAACTGGCCAGTGAATTACATCACTGATCAAGAGGCAGTCATCAGGAATATGACTATAGAGCAAATTCAAGGCCTAGCCAATAACTATCTAAATAGCGATCAAATGATTTGGCTGGTGGTAGGAGATGCTAAAACACAATTACCAAGGCTGAGCGCTTTAGGTTTCGGTGAGCCTATTTTGATCAATTGAGAGAAATAAAACCTATGAGAAGTTGAACCTGGCTTGAAATGAAATGGTAAGCTCTAACATGCGCATTGTGTAAAACATGTGAATATTACGTGGGAAAGTTGAGGATAAGAGATAGGCAAAATTATTGCACAAAGGTGTTATAAATTCTACCTTAGAATTACCAAATGAGAGAAAAAAGTCAGTCGAAAGACAATCTCGGAGAAGGGAAGATTTAAGGAGATACGTCGAATTAAATCGAAGTTCAAAGAGGTTTTAATTAGAAGGTTTGATTTCGGTCGATCTGGAAAATTAAAAGGCTTTCTACAGTAGTTTGGCGGTGTACACCAACTTCGGTCGATGTACATTGAAGAGGGTGCCGAATTCTTCGTGATTTCTGCACCCTTTTTGTTTGTCAGGCTTTTGATGCAAAGCATCCGCACAATTAATGGAGCTTTCAAAATGGATCAAAGTTCCACATTACCATGCTACCTTTTTTTTAGTTCTGCATTCTCAGACTTCAATTGTTGGAGTTCTTCATCTATTCGTATCATATGAAGCGTCAACTCCTCAATTTTCTTCAAAAGCCTCATGTTCATCTCACCCACGTCCACCCCATTGGTCTCCATCTCCTTAGCAGAAGGGATCTCCGGAAGATGCTTGTTAGTCGATATATATTGCTTAGTTTCTTGAAGTGTTAGAAGTTCATAATTATCTTCAAACACATAATCCGGGCCATTGACGATCTCAACTTTTACCTCTTCACTTCTAATTCTACCATCTACTGTTAGCTTATCGCTAGGATTGACACCAATTCCAACATTACCGTTTGCCTTCACCACAAAAGCCATTTTGTTCACTACAGGATTAACTTGTAAGGTTTCAGGCACTCTGATATAGAAGCCATCATTCTGATCATTGCCTTGAATATCAACAACAACATGAGCATGAACCGGCCCCTTTATCTGCATCCCAGAGGTGCTACCCGGTACTTCTGCGAGTGCGGAGGTAAATTCTGAAATAGTCAACCCTGAGTCGTCGCTATCTCCAAATCTAACACTGCCATTCACATCAAGTAGATAAGAAGGCGCTCCAGTACCAATTCCTACGTATCCTGAATTGAAATAGCTGAATCCATCAGACTGCAGCAATATTTTTTGGTTACCACTCACATCACGAATATAGATTCTTCCATTAGAAAGTTCTCCACCTGTGATTAAATGTTGTTTTGCTCTTATATTTCCATGGACATCAAGGGTATATGCTGGAGTAGAGGTACCTATCCCTACGTTAGCATTGGATAAATTAATAAAGTTGGTGGGATAAGAGCTTCTTCTCATTATATCGATATGAGGTCCGTTTATATTACCAGGTCCGGTAGCAGTATTCACATCAATTGAAAGTGTCGCATCATTACTTGATGTATTACTTTGCATATAGATTGATCCTCCTACCACATTCTCACCCGATAATCTTTCTCTTGAAAAGTTTATAGCACCGTATTGCGAGCCATCACTTTGAATCTTAATAACAGCATCAGCCACATCAGAATTAATATGTAACAATTCTTCAGGAGAAGCCGCACCCGTACCAATTCCGACATTTCCGGAATTCCCGATAGTATTTTGACTTAATGCGGATATTGAAATACCTAGCATTAAAATTGAAAAATTTATTCTTTTCATAGTTAGTATGGTTAGAAACATAAATTGAAATAATCGCACAATTCTCAAAGTTTAGTCGTCGTTGAATTCAGTAAATATAAGTTAAGCTCAGCGCCTTTGCCGAATCAATATATCAAAGGGTTTAGTCCGATGCTAAATAATGACATCCTGCCCTCGAACTTACGTTAATGTTTATGAACTACGAAACCATAGAGATCTCAAACTAAAAGTAGGACCTCCAGAATAATTGCTAGCTATTAGCAACTATTTCAAATAAACACGACTAAACCGCTTTCGTCTTATACCTTTTCTGTGCAAAGTATGCCCAGGCACAGACTGAAAGAATAATAGCTACCGTCCAATACACAAAAGTTGGGATGGGCAGCGGATCACCTTTGGCATAGGAGTGCAAGCCAGACAAATAGTAGTTGACCCCAAAAGATGTCATAATAATAGAAAAGAATGCTATCACGCTTGCGACGTTGAAGATGTATCTGTCGTTCATTTTAGGTACTAACCTCAAATGAAGTACCACAGCATAAACGATCACCGAAATCAAAGCCCATGTTTCTTTCGGATCCCAGCCCCAGTATCTGCCCCAGGACTCGTTGGCCCAGACTCCTCCAAGAAAGGTGCCAACGGCCAGTAGAAACACACCTATAGTCATAGACATCTCATTTATGTAGGTCATCTCTTTAATGCTGATGTCAATTTTTATATTCTTCTTCTTGTCGACTATCATAAAAATTAAAGTCATCAAACCAAGTAGGGCAGATAGCCCAAGTGGAGCATAACTACTTACGATGATCGCGACGTGAATTTTAAGCCAGTAAGATTTGAGTACGGGCACCAGATTGGTAATCTCAGGATTGAGCCAATCGAGAAAGGCCACAAATAACAGTGTTCCGGCAAACAGTGCTCCGAGTGGAACCACAAAGTTCGATTTCTTGTAGAAGACAAAAGCAAAGAAAAGCAAACCCCACCCTACCAAAATAATCATCTCATAACCGTTGCTCCATGGGGCATGACCGGAGGCATACCAGCGCAACCCCAGGTTAAACGTCAATGCCAGGAAGCCAATAAACACCAAAGCCGTCAGTATTTTATTCGAAATGTTGATTGCCTTGGATTCAGATTTAAAAATTTGCAATATCGAGACGGCCAAAAGTGACAAGCCCGTCAACCAAAGAAAAGAAAAAAGATGATTGAACATCTTCAATTTGTTATACAGTAATTCTGCCTTGATAATGCCAGCATCCGGAATTACGGCTGCTCCTTTGATTTCCTGATACTTCCTGACATAACCCAATGTCTCATCTGCCTGAGACCACTCTTTTTCACGAAGTGAACCCATGATACTTTGATAATACATAGGCATTATTTTCCTGACAAACATCGAATCTTCGCCAACAAATTCCGGCCCTTCAAATTTGTCACTAAACCAGGTGTTGGCCGGATCACCTTCTTTTGGAAAGATCTTGAGGTAATTACCAGTAAGTCCCTGAAAGAAGACATTGAAACGCTCATCCACCTTGATCAACTCTTTGTCGAAGGCATTCTGAACTGCAGGTTTTTTGCGACTGGCCGCGTCTACCATATCGGCTAACAAATAATTTCCTTCCTTGTCCAAAAAGTCGATGAAAGAATAATACTTGTCCTCTTTCTTTCCAATGACTTCCATAATTTCCTTTCCGCCATTTGGGTCTACTTTGATAACAGGCACCTGCTGCCAAATCAACGGGTTAACATGCAGCATCAAAAACACCTGATTACTGTTCAATTTGGTGGTATAATCACTGGCACTTACTTTGAAGGAAGAACGACCATGTACCTTCCTTAAGAACTCTGAGCCCAAGGTGTTGATAGGCTTAATTCGACCATCCATATCTTGAACAAGCAGCTCACCAAATTCCTCAGCATGTGCTTTGCTTATCTCGTTTCTCAACAGAGACTGAGCATAATCAAATTTGCTATGGCCTTCCTGAGCCTGAGATATACTCCAGCTCGTGACCAATAATAAAAGGGTCGCTGCTACTTTTTTAGCTTTTAGCTGATTCAATTTTTTATTGATTGTTTGGAACCTGGAATACTTACCAAATAATGTCAGCAACATTCCCAAGGTCATGAGTGTATAGCCAAGGTAAGAAATATTAGTTCCCCAAAAATCCTGATTGACAGACAAAACCGTCCCGAGGGCATCATTGTCGTAAGAAGCCTGAAAAAACCTATATCCTCTATGGTCCAACACATTGTTCATATAAATACGATAAGGAAAAGAAGAGTCCTCATCTATAACGGTGACCTCACTGGCAAACGATGATGGGCTGGTAGAGCCTGGATATCTGTCTAACTGAAAGTCTCTTAATTCAATAGAAAATGGAATCTCAATGGGTTTGGGACCATAACTGATATCTACATGATAATCTCCTACTTCCAAATGCTGCTTTTCACTAAAATTACCATCGAATGAACTAAGCAGTATTTCCTGGTTTCTGCCTTCAGATTCGATCTTAACGAACAGCAGGTCTTCCAGCATCCTGCCTTTTTCCTGATCCTTTGCAGGTAGGTAAACAATAGCACTCTTTTGATAAACTTCAGGAATCACAAACTGGGTGCTTTCTCCCCTATAAAGTGCCCTCGTTTTTAATGGCATCAAAGAATCGGCTGGTAACATCCCCGCATTTTGTGTGGCCATAACCATGAAGTTCATCTCGAAAGGTGACTGAATGTAAAGTTCCTCTCCTTTGCTGAAAATATTAATAGCACCCTCTACAGGTCGGTCAAAAGTAACCGGATAATTATTGATTAATAAAGCACCGCCAGATGCGAGATATAGATTCTCTCTTCCCTGCTGCGAAGTGGTCACCAACTTCAAAACAGTAGTTCCTGTTTCTGATTCAATTACCTGTTGCTCTGCCTGAGGCACAAAAGCTTTGGGTTCAATGTTAATCTCATCGTTAGCACCCATGGTTACTGACAAATTGGGTTGTTTGAATATGGATAGGTTGAGTTTCTTTTCGAAGTGTTCCACTTCTTCTCCTTTTTTTACATCAACCATGAGGTAGCGATCCTGCGACACGATTTTGTTGGCGGAGTCTCCTTCCCGAATGTGCATCAACCCTTCAAAACTGGCGTATCGAGTAATGAAAGCCCCGATCAGGATAACAATAAATGCTACATGAAAAGTAAGGACAGCCAGTTTCTCTTTTCTAAAAAGCTTGTATCGCCAGATGTTTCCAGCAAAATTCACAGCCAATAGTCCCATGATAACTTCAAACCACCATGCCTTGTAGATGATAGAAAGTACAGCTTGCGTACCAAAGTCATTTTCCAAAAAAGTGGCGTAAGCCATAGTGAAGGCATAAATCGCCAACAACACTGTAGTCAACTTGTTTGAAAACAGTGGTTTTAAAAATTTCAACAACATTTTATATGATTCCTCTCCTCAATTCAATCGTTTAATGAAACTGTTTTTACGCCCATTTTGCTTTCCCGCTGCTTCGCTTCTTCCAGCCATTGAGGAATTATGTTCTCTTTGAAATAATCTTTTTCTTTTTCCAATTTGTCCATATCCAAACCAATGTACTCCTGCGCTTTAGCTTTCGTAGAAATATCAGGAAGTTCAACGAGCTCATTATACCCAAGGGACGACAGCAACCTGGCCAGCTTCAGACGTCCGTTTTGAGCAATATGAATGGCTGATGCCACTATCCTACTCACTTCTACCGGCGCATGAAACGATCCGCCGTGTGAAGCAACTGCATAGTCCCATCGCCATTGTGCATGCCTGACATCCATAAGGATGTCCTCCATGGCTTCTTGTGAGGCGCCGAGTTCCCATGCCTTTCCAGCTTCTACGTGCAAAAGTACTAACTGTTGTTCAAGCACTTCGACATTGGATTTTATTTTTTTCTGCCTTTCGTACACATCCCCTACCAAATCTTCTTTGTCTTGACGGTGGCAAACCTGACATGAGTTGGTCACATTGTCCAAAGGAGAACGAATATGGTGATCTGTAAACTTCTGGCCACCTTCTGTCTTGTACGGCATATGGCAATCTGCACAAGACACACCCCGTTTGGCATGTATTCCCGTTTGATATAACTCATAACCCGGATGCTGCGCCTTGAGCATAGGAGCCTTACTGATCTTATGTGTCCAATCGGCAAAGTCCATTTCGTCGTAGTACTTCTCCGCGTCTTCTACAGAGAGCCCGTTTTTCCACGGAAATACCAGATATGGAATACCCTCTTTTCCCGGAATCTTCTTGTTGAAGTAGTATTCTACATGACATTGAGCACAAACCAGAGAACGCATTTCCTGATGAGAGGCCTGATTGACATCTTTACCCATAGATTCAAAAGCCTCAACCAGCGCAGGACGTGTAATTCTCAAACTCATGGTTTTAGGATTATGGCAATCTGCACACCCTATGGCATTGTTTACCTGTGTCCCTTTATCAAACCACTTACCCTTGTAAAATTCGTCAATACCCATCTCGTTCATCAATCGCGGAATATCAGGGCTTTTGCAAGTCCAGCAGGTAGCTGGCATAGGCCCCTGACCAGATTCTGTGGGGCCTCCGGTTCTCAACGAGTTCTGAAGATCTTCCACTGCGTACTGATGACCTCTTGGTGAATTATAATCTTTCGAAAACCCATACCCTGCCCATAAGACCACAAGGTTTGGATCTTTGTCCAGCATATCCGTCTGATTGTTCCCATTTTGGTAGCTTACGAAGGACGTATCAACCGTTTGCAGAAAGGACTGGTACTGTCTTGGGAAATTTTCTCCCCAGATGTTGTTTCGGGGTTCATTCTCTCCAACCACAACTTGGGGAGCATAGGCAAATTTAGATTCTGCCTTTCGGTTCATGATGCTGTTGGCTAGCATGCTCAGTAAAAAGGCTACCGCTGCAGTAGCAAGAAACAGGATCCAGAGACGTTTTTTCGGTTTAGACATAGTCAGTTATTTTTTCAATTGATCTTTTATCCATTGCGGAACAAATTCTTTTTGTTGCTGATTGATTGGCATAGGATCTAGTTGGTATCCCACAGATGACAAGCTCCTTACCCGACCATGAGGTGTCTCTCTATGGCATTCCCAACAGGTTCTATCCAGCCGACTTTCTTTATGACTTGCCACCCAACTAATCATTTTGGCGTCGGTAACCTGACCCTGATGACATCTTATACAGTTATTCTGAACTACCTTCTTGCTGGGTTCTCTCATGGTAATAGCTTGTGGCTCCAATCTCAAGGTATAGACCGAAGCGTGGTACAATCCATCTTTAGCTTTGAAATAGTACTTGTTAAGTACATTGTCATGGGGTACATGGCAATCATTGCAAGTAGCTACATTTCTATGGGAACTGTGATTCCAGGTAATGTATTCGGTAGTCATCACATGGCAGTTGATACAGGTCTTTGGATCATCAGACAAATAGGAGGTAGCCTGCGATAAATGGAGTATGTAAAAACCCAGACCAACGATCATCCCGACTAGAACCGTTACAGGCAATAGCCATTCGTCAGGTGGGGTTATTTTTTTTAGCATAAGAAATCTGCGCTGATCTTATTTTGAATAAAGATAATACCATTCAACTAAAGACCATGTACTAAAAATATGAGAAATATCATATCCCGTGTTTAATACAAGAGATTTCAATTAGTCCTTTTTAGACACAAAAAATACACCCACCAATACAAGAATGGTTCCTATCCACTGCAACCAATGAATTTGCTCACCAAGAAAGTAATTGGCTAATAGTATAGTAGAGATCGGTCCAAAACTTGCCACAATTGCGAAGCTCGGTGCACCGATCATTTTAATAGACAATGAAACCAGATATGACGGGATAACGGTTGACAAAATTGCCATCGCCAATCCTAAAATGTAGACTTCTGCAGGGTAGTTAGTTAGATCGAAATCTCCTACAGAAGCATAATGAATCAAAACACAAATGCACGACACGATCATGGCATATGAGGTAAACACGGTAGCTCCAATCTTAGGAATTAACCAACCACTACCTGCAATGTAGGATGCATAGGTAATGGCACTTAGTAAGATCATTCCTCCACCAATCAACAACCCCTCACCATCCAGGGTAAGTTCTAGAGAGAAAGTCAGTACAATTCCAAAATAGGTCAATCCCATTGCAATCAGCTGCCTCCGGCTTATTTGCTTTTTGAGGAATATTCTTGAGATCAATAATACAATCGTTGGGTATATAAAAAGTATGATGCGCTCAAGACTAGCTTTGATATAAAGAAGCCCCATGAAGTCAAATAGGCTTGCCAGATAGTAACCCACAACTCCCAAACCCAAAATCCACCAATAAACTTTAGGTGTCATTGCAGTTTTATCCTTTGGTCTTTTGATCACAGCAATAATCAAATACAAAGGCAACGCAAACAACATCCTTAAGAGAAGGAGCGAAACAGCATCAATTGGATAGCCATAGGCCAGTTTGACCATTACTGCTTTGGCAGAAAAGAGTATAACACCTAACAGGGCAAGTATCACACCCAGCACTCTATTTTTTCCCATTCTTTATAAAGGATATAATCATGTGCGAAGCTAGAATTTTTATTCTTTAAGGTGGTTGTTAAAGCGATGAAAAAAATATTTCATCTTTAAAGTCTGATTATCAAACAGTTAGCAATAAAACATTCAAGTTTCATTTAAAGTTTTTTTCGAATGTTTGGCTGTCAGTACCATTTGATATAGATTAGGCTTGAGAAAGAAAAGGTTATTAAATAAATGCGAAATGTACATCCACCTGTACCGATTTCGCAGAGTAGCATTTATGGAGATACAAAGTACTGTGAGTGCGCTTCTGGGTATGATAATACTCGGCAGTGGAGTGTACTCGATTTATCAAGGCGCATGGAACCGCCGATTCAAACAGCGAATACCACCTAACAAAAAATTACTTCAGGAGAACAAAAACCTGCGGTTTATGCTTAGGCAGGCGCAGCAAGAAGTGAAAATCGGCAGTTGGGAATGGAACACTCAAACCAATGAAATATTTTGGTCCGATGAGATGTATGCTATTTTCGAACTCCCTCAGGAAAATGGCCCGGACATAGACAGCCTCCGCCAGTTGATTTTTGATGAAGATCGTGGCATGTTTGACCAATCGATGAGAGACCACCTGAGCGGCAAAGCAGTTCGCAGGATGGAGTATAGAATACGAACTACTTCTGGAAACATCAAATACATCGCAGCGACTGGCCGAGCCATTTTTGACAAAGACAAAAAACCTAATAGTCTATTCGGAACAGCTCAGGATATTACCACTCAAAAAGAGATTTCAAAGTCACTATTTCAAGAAAAGAAAAAATATCACCTACTGGCCGACAGTTTGCCTGTTGCCATTTTTAGGTCAAATGTGAAGGGAGAGCTGTTGTTCGTAAATCAGGCCATGGTCGAAATGTTTGGTTTTGAGTCTGAAGAAGAACTACTTCAACAAAATTGTTTTGCGCTGTACAACAATCCTGTTGATCGGGAAAAGTTACTTGATGAATTGAACGAAAGTGGCAAGCTCACAGATTACCAAACATCTTTTCAGCGCAGAGATGGAAGCACTTTTACTGGTGAACAAAATTCACTCATTGAAGGCAACGAGTTGCACGGGATTGTTCAAGATATTACTGAAAGGGTCGAAAACGAGAAAGAGAAGTCCAACCTGATCGAAAAACTCAAGGGACAGAACAAGGACTTAGAGGAATTTGCATTTATCATCTCGCATAATCTACGTAGTCCATTGGCTAATGTGATGGGCCTAACGAAAATTTTTGATAAGTCCTCCGTGACGTCGGACAACCTTGAGATCTTAAACCTAATAGAGCAAAGTACGGTAAACCTTGATTTAATTATCAAGGACCTTAATCAAACGCTGACAGTAAGAGATGGTGAAAAAAAGCTGAGGGAGGTTATCAACGTGGATCAGATGACTCAGGAGATAGTAGCCAACTTTCAACGTGTACTAAAGGACAATAATATTTGTGTTGAATTGAATATTGCGCCCGAAGCACATATAAAATCTGTCCCTGAGTTTATTAAAAACATACTTCTGTACTTGGTCGACAATGCAATTAAATTCAGAAGAGATGATATGCAACCTAAGGTAAAAATAAGCTTCAACGAATGCGATTCTTGTTATCAACTTTCTGTTCATGATAACGGAATTGGTATTGATTTAGAGGCAGATGAGAAACGACTTTTTCTCATTTATGAAAAACTGGATGGGAAAATGGAAGGTCGTGGATTGGGACTGTACCTGGTCAAAAATCACGTAAACGCATTGAACGGTAAAATCACGGTGAAGAGTGCCCCTAACCAAGGTTCCGAATTTATCGTTGAGCTTCCGAAAGAATAATTATCTTGCTATAAAAACAACATTACCATGTCAGTCAAACTCAAAATACTCTCAATCATAACGATTGTTCTTTTCACTATTTCTTGTCAACCTACTGCGCAGATTGATTATGCGCTCATTTCCGGTAAGGTAACCAATGCAAAAGGAATAAGTTATGTCACTGTGAAAGGCGATGATTTTTCATACGATATAGACTTAAATTCTGATGGCACTTTCTCGGATACCTTGCGCATCCAACGAGGCTACTATCGTTTTTTCTCCGGCAGAGAGAGAACCGGTCTATTTCTGGACCAGGGATATGATTTGAATTTGGAAATCGATCAATCGCAATTCGATGAGACACTTACATTCACCAGTGACGGAAAAGGAACCAAAATAAATAACTACTTAGCAAATAAGGCCCGTCTCGATGAAAAGCTAACAGTTGACTTCCAGACACTATTTTCGAAAGAAGAAACTCCATTTATTGAAACTTTGTCAGACTGGAAAAGTAAAATGAGTGAATTACTAAAATCAGCTGAGATCAATGACACTCAATTTGCGAAAGTGGAATCGAGAAGTGTCACATATGAATATTTAACTCAATTCGCCAACTACGAATATTATCACCAATACGCAACTAAGAACTCATCTTACAAAGCTCCGGAAGAGTTCAAACAATATCTTGCTGACATCGATTTAAACAACGAAGAAGACTTCAACTCCCTAGGAAGTTATAAAAGTCTACTTCAAAGCTATTTTGGAGCCATGATTGAACGTGGAGAAGTCAAGGAAGCATTTGCAGCTATCAAGGGCATTGAATCTTCCGTCATCAAAATGGGATTGGTTCCTGATTATATCTATAAGGTTCAGCCTGGCAATGAACATGCAGAAGCTATATATCAAGGTATCATTTCGATTACCTCAGACTCAGCTACAGTAGCCAGCTTAACTGAGAAAATAGAAAAAATCAGAAAGCTTCAAACAGGTATGTCCTCTGCTCCTTTCGCCTATCAGAATATCGATGGAGAAACGGTATCTCTTGCCGATCTGAAAGGCAAGTATATCTACGTTGATGTTTGGGCTACCTGGTGCGGGCCTTGCCTCAGAGAAATTCCAGCTCTCAAGCAATTGGAAACAGACTATCATGAAGCTCCGGTCGAATTTGTAAGCATTTCTATAGATGCCATAAAAGACTTTCAGAAATGGCAGGAGATGGTTGCTGAAAAAGAACTCAAAGGCGTACAACTTTTCGCAGATAATAGTTGGCAATCTGATTTTGTGAAAGCTTATGCCATAGATGGGATTCCCCGATTCATAGTGATAGATCCTGAAGGTAAAATAATTGACCCGAATGCTCCACGTCCTTCCGACCCTGAAATTAGGGTACTATTCGAGGGCCTGGAGGCACAATCTTAGGATTTTAACAATTTTTAGACCTATTTGGACTATTGAAAGAAGCATTTTTCGCTTTTTCGACGAATAAGTACGATCTGAATGATCAATAGATATTATTAATAGTATTATTTTATCTAACTTACGCATTCCGTTGACCAGCAATGGATTGGTATTATTCTAATAATCAGCTCAGAAAGAATATAATTATTCATTAATTAGAGTGAGAATACCATGAAGCAATTGGTTCTTTTATGCGTAGCATCTATGATTGGCTACGTCAGTCAAGCCCACCTTTCCGATCTAAAAGAAGGTACTTCACTGAAAGTATCAGGGAAAGTTATTGATCAAAAAACGAATCAACCGCTCCCATTCGCCAATATCATTTATAACAATACAGGAACTACCACTAACCTTGAAGGTGAATTTGTATTTCAAGTCAACTATGATAAGACTGAAAATCTAATACAAGTGAAATTCATTGGCTATGAGACTGCCATCATACCATTGGCAGATGACAATACAAACTTAGCGGTGGTTATGACTCCTAAAACCGAAATGCTGGAAGAAGTAGTTGTAATGACAGCAGATCAGGTCTTGCTTGATGTAAACACTTATCATCAAATCAACTACGAGTTTTCAGACCAACTGCTATCCTCCTACTACAAAGAAACCCTAAGTACCAATAAGGATTGCATCTATCTGGCAGAGGGTATTTTCGACATCTACTACCCAACTGTTTACAGCAAAGAAAAGGCAACAATACATGCTCGTAAGACCCGTAAAAAGACTTTTGCATCACTCGACACTATGTCTATGCCTCTCATTCATGGTCATGCTACAGATATGATCAATGGGGTGACTCGTCGTGACGACAGCTTTGTTAAAGCCGATATGCTCGACAATTACACCTTTACCAAAGAAGGGCTTACCTGGTATGATGGGAAAGAGGTCTTCCAAATCCACTTTGAACCTGGCAACAAAAAAGCCGACTGTCGAGGCACAATATTCATTGATTCGAAGTCAAAGGCCATTATTAAAGTGGAGTACGAGCCATTGCTGGATGGGCAAAATTTTTGGAAAAAGGTAAAATGGACAGAAGAATATAAAGAAGTAAACAGCAGTTGGTATATCCATCGTGTTTCCTATTTAGGTGAATGGGATCAGCACGGAGAGGCGGTGACCTTTGAGGCACTATTGGTTGTCACTGATTTTGAATCTATTGATACTAAGCCTCAATTATCAGAGGCACTAACAAAAAATGATGTTTTCTTCAATCAGGCTTCCTCATTCTCAGAAAGCTTTTGGGAGGAGTTCAACTACATTAAACTCAGTACTAAAGAAAAACAGGCATTGGGCTATTAACTAGCCTTATTTTCGGATTATAAAAAAAGCCATGATATCCACCATGGCTTTTTGTTTTATATTTTAGAAGAATCCTTAGGCCGAATAGTTGCTCAGCATGACTGGCATAACCAGCATCAGTAAGTCTTCATTGTCATCCTTGTCGACAGGGAAAATCAAACCTGCTTTGTTAGGCTCTGAGAACTTCATTGATACCTGAGTAGAATCAATATTGGCTAACATTTCGATTAAGAACTTACCGTTAAAACCAATCTCTATATCAGCACCATTGTGGTCGCAAGACAATCGCTCGTTGGCCTCATTGGAGAAATCCAAGTCTTCAGAAGAAATCACCAACTCACTGCCAGTTATTTTTAATCTCACTTGATGGGTCGTCTTGTTGGCATAAATTGCAATTCTCTTCAACGATCCAAGTAATTCAGTCCTGTCAATGATCATTTCATTCTCATTTCCGGCAGGAATTACATTTTCATAGTCAGGAAACCTTTCGTCAATCAATCGACATACCATATGAATGCCGTCAAACTTGAAAAATGCATTGGCTACATTGTATTGCACATTTACATTGGTATTACTACCAGGTAGTGTCGATTTCAAAAGAGTCAAAGCCTTTCTTGGAATGATCATGGCTGCCCCATTGTCTGAAGCAATGTCTACTCTTCTGTATCTGATTAATCGATGTCCGTCCGTTGCCACAAAGGTGGTGTTTGTCTCGGACAAATTCAGATATACACCTGTCATCGCCGGGCGTAGTTCATCGCTACTTGTAGCCAGAATGGTATTGTTAATGGCATTGCCTAAAACGTCAGATGAGATATTTACATCATTGCCGTCGGATACACTTGGTACTTTAGGGAAGTCTGTGGCATTTTCGCCAGCCAGTTTGTATCGTCCGTTGTCGGAATTGATCTCGATGCTGTAGGTTTCTTCGTCGATACTAAAAGTCACCGGTTGCTCTGGTAAATTTCTTAGTGTCTCCAATAATATTTTTGAAGGGACGGCAATATTGCCGTTTTCCTTAGCTTCAACTTCCAGCTCAGTGATCATGGAAGTCTGCAAGTCTGATGCGGTTATGGTCAGTTTACCATCATTGATTTCAAACAGGAAATTTTCCAAAATTGGAACCACCGGGTTGGTTGTGATTACACCATTGATGGCGGACAACTGTTTGAGAAGGTATGTGGAAGAAACTATAAATTTCATTCGCTAGTCTATATTTAAGATTGTAGATTCAAAAAACTTGGTGAGGTAAGAGCTACCCCAATTTGGAGCCAAAGTTAATGATAAAATGCAAATAAAAAACTTCCTACTTTTGTTTGCCCTGAATCAAACAAAATCTTGATTTCTCAAATCTTTCTGACTCTTATCAAAGTCCATATTATTTTCTTATAAAGACAGATTATCCTATACTTTTTGACCTTAGCCTGAGCGCATTGCTGATCACAGAAACCGAGCTAAAGCTCATGGCCAGTGCGGCGATCATTGGTGAAAGCAAAATGCCAAAAAATGGAAACATCAATCCGGCAGCTATCGGTACTCCTAATCCATTGTAGACCAGTGCGAAAAACAAATTTTGCTTGACGTTTTTCATAACCGCTTCGCTTAAATTCCTGGCTTTTACGATACCGCGCAAATCACCTTTAACCAGAGCGATTGATGCACTTTCGATGGCCACATCTGTTCCAGTGCCCATAGCTATACCAACATCTGCGAGTGCCAAAGCCGGCGCATCGTTGATACCATCACCTGCCATAGCCACTATTTTGCCTTGTTTTTTGAGTTGATCTACTTTGTTCATCTTGTCTGCCGGCAAACAATCTGCCACGACTTCATCCAAACTCAACTCTTTGGCCACAGCATGCGCTGTCAATTCATGGTCTCCCGTCATCATAATAACCTCCACACCTTTTTCTTTCAGTTCTTGGATAGCCTGCCTACTGGTCTCCTTGATTTGGTCTGCAATCACAACCATTCCAGCCAATTTACCATCTATAGCCACATACGAAACCGTTTTACCATGAGACTGTTCATGATTAGCTGATGGATTCATTTCATCAATGCCAATCTGATTGTCTGACATGAGTTTTTCATTCCCGATCAAAGCCGTAACGCCACCAATTTTCGCCCTTACTCCTTTTCCGGTTTCAGATTCAAAGTCCTCTACCGATAGAAGTTCAATTCCCCGGGCTTTAGCCATATTCACTGTAGCTTCCGCCAATGGGTGTTCGCTTTGC
The DNA here is from genome assembly GCF_039944555.1 of Reichenbachiella sp. GTDB lineage: Bacteria > Bacteroidota > Bacteroidia > Cytophagales > Cyclobacteriaceae > Reichenbachiella. Next base: position 932,022 of record NZ_JBDUYN010000007.1, read on the forward strand.
TGATTGACAGAAGCCACCCGCTGTATCAACTTGTCTTCTTTAAGGTCAAGCGCAATGACCCGTTCGACTGAGGGTTTACCTTCTGTGATGGTACCCGTTTTATCAATGATAAGGGTGTCGACTTGATTCATTTTTTCTAAAGATTCCGCGTCTTTGACCAAAACACCCAGTTCTGCACCTTTCCCTACTCCTACCATGACTGACATGGGAGTAGCTAATCCAAGGGCACAGGGACAAGCAATGATCAACACAGCAATAGCATTGACCAAAGCATATACCGGTTGAGGCTCAGGGCCAAAAACCAACCATATGATGGCGGTGATTAGGGAAATCAGTACTACCGCGGGCACAAAGTAGCCCGATAGTTTGTCTGCCAGTTTTTGAATTGGAGCCTTGCTCCTGCTGGCATTATTCACCAGTTCAATAATCTGCGCGAGTAAGGTTTCTGAACCTACCTTTCGAGCAATCATAACAAATGAATGTTTTCCATTGATGGTGCCGGCGCTAACCCTATCTCCCATTTGTTTTTCTAAAGGAATGGGTTCGCCTGTAATCATGGATTCATCTATGAGGCTATGCCCTTCTATGATTTCACCATCTACGGGTATCTTGTCTCCGGGCTTAACTCTCAGCAAATCCCCAACTATGATTTCGTCTATCCCGATTTCTATTTCCTGATCATCCATCAGTTTAAGAGCTCGGTTGGGCGCCAGTTTCAAAAGTTCTTTGATCGCGGTGTTGGTTTTTCTATGGGCCCGAGCTTCCAGTAGCTGACCTAGCATCACAAGCGTAAGAATGACGGTAGCTGATTCGAAATAGAGATGAATAGATCCGGACTCAGTCCGAAATTGGTCAGGAAAAACACCTGGGAAAAGCAATCCAAAAAGGCTAAATAGCCAGGCTACACCCGCTCCAATACCAATTAATGTAAACATATTGTAATGCCCAGAGATAATAGATGCGTAAGCCCGTTGGAAAAACATCCAGGTGGCATAAAATACAACCGGTACTGAAAGTACCAGTTGAACCCAATTCCAATAATTAACCGGCATTAGATCAAACAGGATATTTTTTGGCAACATCTCTGACATGGCAATCAGGAATATAGGAATTGTAAAGAACGCGGCCACCTTAAACTTTTGTAACAGTTTTTGGTAAGTATTGTCTTCATCTACATCGTTAGACTGAAGTGGGACCAGATCCATGCCGCAAACCGGACAGTCCCTGGGCTTAGTGTAGGTCTTCTCTCCCTCGCAATGCATGGGGCAGTAATACACACCTTTGCTAATCGAAGGCAACGGCACCAACTTCTTTGGTACCCGGGGGTGCGATTCGGGATGAATCTGGTATAAAGATCCTTTTAATGCATGCTGTAAGACTTCCAAACTCACATGCTCATCCATTGTCAGCTCAGCGGTCCCCTCTTTTAGGTCAATATTGACCTGTTGTATATGAGGTAAGGTACTAAGTGCATGTTCAACGTGTGATTTGCAACCCTTACAAGACATACCACTGATATGGAAGGTGTGTTTCATACTATTTACTTTCACTGTTCAAGGATTAGAAGTAAATTTAATCATCACAAAGTTCCAATAAATGTTTTAATGTGTATTACACAATCTCTACAAAGGATTACATAATTACATGATGTTGTCCAGCGGTTTTCTGGAGGCCATTGGCCTGGAGGATTTAAACCGTGATGGGGTCATGCCTGTGACTTTTTTAAATTGAGTTGAAAGGTGAGCCACACTGCTATAACCCAACTTGAATGCGATTTCCTTGACCGATAACTGGCCGTAGATTAGATATTCTTTGGCTTTCTCTATCTTTTGTCTAATAATGTATTGCTCCAACGTAATCCCAGAAACAGAAGAAAATAATGTGCTCAAATACGAGTAATCATAGTTCAATTCGTCTGCTAGAAAATCGGACCAATTAATCGATAGGTTAAAATGGTCCTGATGATGAATGGATTTTATAATTAAGGTTTTCATCCTTTCTAGAAGTCCCCCCTTTTTGTCATCTATCCTCTCAAACCCATTGGCTTGGAGTGCATTATCAAGGGCTTCCAACTTGGCTCCGGATAATTGGTCCTCGACCACAACGGCCTGTCCCAAGTCGACTGACAATAATTCAATCCCTAAATCACTAAAGATTTGGCTTACTACCAAATTGCACCGTTGGCAAACCATATTTTTGATGTTGATAGTAAGGCTCATTCTAGCATTAGTTTTGAAACGGAAGTTCAATCTAATTCACCTCAAAAAAAGACGATGTGACCAGCAATTTCTCCATTCTCTGTTGGTCTACCACAATCATCTCGTCCGATTCGTCTGTCAAAAGGTAGAATCGCTCTCCCGGGATTTTCGGATAAATAATTAGTGTACTATTTTTTGAAGAATCAATATCCTTTAACGTAAGCTCAGCAATAGGTTCTACAGCAAGCAAGCTGTCATACCTTGTAAAGTTTCCTTTGTCCAAGTAATCATTTACTTGAAAAAATCCCATAGGCTGGAGGTAATTCATAAGTGTCGCGGTGTCCAATAAATCAACTTCTTTCACAGCAAGAAATTTATTATCAAAGAATATAGTCAGATCCGGCTGAGTGGGATCAGTATAATTAATATTCAAATCTTGTATGGTCCGCCAGTCTGAAGCAAACAAAACACGATCTCTCCATTGATTGAGTGAGAGTTCAAATATACCTGATAAGTAACTTTTGTATCCGGGAATAGCCACTGAAAATATCTCGGTAAGGTCTTCATTGCCAAAGTAGGCGGTAGTTTTAGCTGCATTACCTCCGGCATAAAATTTTTTCGATTGACCATCACTTAGCTCAACGTTTATCAATCTACCAGATTCTTGCAAATCACTTTTGATAGCCACAAAATTAGAAGGACTCACCGGACGCTGCGTCTGCACTGCATTGAGTATGCGCTGGGATAAATAAACCAATTGGGGATCAACTCTGTAGGTATCATTTAAGCTCCACTGTTCTTCACCTCTCTTTATCGAGATGGTTTGCCCGTTTGATTCAATGATAATACCTCTGATCTGAGTAGTATCTGCTATAGCAAATAGGCTTTTATCAAAGGACGACACCCTATCTTTATTACTTACCCAACTCAGCATGAATGAAACTATAAGCAGGCCAATCAATACAAAACTTAGCTTTTTTATCCTGGTCATGTGTCAATCACTTAAAATCCGCATATTTTTTCTTTCGCCAATAGGCCCTTGCCAAACCATAAATGATGAGCAAAGCAATAGGTAAAAGCAGGTTAATCACTTGCCACTTGAGTTTTTCATTCGCCACTTTTACCTTGTCAAGCGGACGAATAGCAAAAGACTTGTTTTTGGAAACGATCAAACCCTGATCATTGAGCATGTAATCCAAGGCGTTCATCACGAAATCTTTGTTGGCAAATTTCAACTGACTATAAGAACTAAGACCCAATTCCAACGGGGTACCATCTTTTAGGCTAAACTCATTTCTGATCATGTCCCCATCCGAACAAATTAGAATGGAAGTCTCAGCCCCGTACTCTTTAAAGTTGCTCTTATCTATGCCCTTGGGTAAGATTCTATTTTTGAATACCGAAGTAAACTTTCCTTTGAGTAGATAAGAGACATTCTTCGATCCTTGATTGAATCGTTCAGGATCAAGATTCTTTCTCAGTTCGTTGAAAGCCACCTTGACCGGTGCTTGATTAACCATAGAGTATTGCGAAGTTTTGAGCAACGGAATCTTTTCTATACCATCGGCCTTCACCGTATCAATGGTAGAAACAAATTTCATTGAAACGACATCTAGATTTTTCACAATAGCATGATTACCAAAATTATTGACCAGGGGAAAAAATGGCCAGGGCAACATTCTTATTTGCGCCTGATCTCCCATGTTTCCGGCTACGATTGGATATTCTCCACAAACAATATCCTGCACGTAGTCGCGATTGACCCGAACTCCATACTTAAAGAACATATCATCAAGTTCCAATTCATACGGAAAAGCAAAAGTGCCCTCACCACTGGCGCTGTCCATATTTACGCGAAGTGCATCGACGAAGAATAGTGCTTTGCCCCCGTTCATTATGTATTGATCAATTTGAAATTTTTCTGGGGCAGAAAAGGAGGTTGTTGGTTTTGGGAAAATCACCGCGTCATATCGACTCAGGTTCCGTGCACGGTCACCCAGTCGAACATTGAATACATCATACTTTTCAAGTAATGCATTGGTCAATCCAGCCAAATTCAAGCTATCTGGTTCGCCATGTCCTTTGATTAGCGCCACGGTCTTCCTTCTGTCATTAGCGAGTATTCTGATGGCATTGGCCAACTCGTACTCCAATCCTTCGATAGACTGATTCAGCCTTTCCTCTGAACTAGCAGATTGGCTGCCATTAAGCAACATCACAGGTACTTCCTGTCCGAAATAGCTGACTATCGCCCCTGGAAAGATCAATTTCTCTGTCTTATTTCCATCTCTCTTATAAGACAGGTTGGTTGGCTGCAAGCCACGTTCAAAAAGTGAACGAAAGTATTCGTTTCTAGCCTTTTCATTCAAGGCAGCTGATGGGTCTATAAAATCCACTTGAACCAAACCTGCCGAGTAATAATCAAATTGATTCAAAGTCTCCTCTATTGCCTGTCGCAATCTTTTGAAACCAGCCGGCATCTCTCCTTCCAAAAATACCTCAACATATACTGTCTCTTGCAGATCATTGAGTAACGCTCTAGTAGCTGGTGTTACTGAATATCTCTTTTCTTCAGTCAGATCCAAACGCAAAGGAAATAATCCAGCCAATTGGTTCAGTATCACAATCATGACAATACCAATTGCCAGCTTCAGCAAACTTTCTATTCGCTTTTGGCTTACCATTTCTTAGCGTCCAGTTTAAGTTGTGTGAAAAGAACCATCAATGAAATTATACTTACGAAATATATGATATCTGCTACATCAATCAGACCTCTGCTCAAAGATTCGTAGTGAAAATCTAAACTAATATTTTGCAACCAAATGGAAGCCGTCCCCCAAACATCAATTGTGGCTAAGGAAGACAAACCTGAATAAAGAACAAAGGACATAAAGACAGCAAGTACAAAAGCAACCACCTGATTATCAGTAAGTGCCGAAGAAAAAACACCAATCGCTACAAATACTCCTCCTAAGAGCATTAGGCCGATGTAAGACCCTACTGTTCCGGAAATATCCAGATTACCCACAGGATTGCCTAATGTATAAACAGAATAAAAATAGATCAGCGTAGGCAGCACGGATAAGAATACCAACATCAGGCCAGCAAAGTATTTGCCGAGAATAATTTGAATATTGGTTAGCGGTTTCGTCATCAACAATTCATCAGTACCGGTCCTTTTTTCTTCAGAAAAGAATCTCATAGTTATGGCTGGAATCAAAAACATAAACACAAAAGGCCCCAAGTTGAAGAGGGTACTCATATCTGCATAGCCATATTCCAAAATACTGCTCTCCGGAAAAACCCACATGAGCAAACCTATTGAGGTCAGGAAAACACCGATGACTATGTAAGCGATCAGGCTATTCAAAAAACTATTAATCTCTTTTACAAATACTGCCAGCATTTATTGTTCTTTAGTCAGTAGGTGAAAAATTTCATCAAAAGAGCTTTCCTCTTCCTGTAAGCCCACCAAGGGTAGATTGGACTCACCAGCCAACTTAAAAACTGCACTTCGTGCCTCTTCACTGTTGGTAACCCGGAGTCTGTAAACACCTTCCTGAATTTCCTCAACACCCTTAACTTCACTTATCCCTTTTAATAAATCAGTGTCTATTGATGATTTAAACTCTACACGAAGTTGCGTTTCTTCAGTTATTCCTTTGGAAAACTCTTCTATTGGTTTGTTCGCTACTAATTCCCCTTTATTGATGACTACCACCCGGTCACACAAGGCCTCGACTTCCTGCATGATATGGGAGGAAAAAAGAACGGTCTTATTCTTACTGACTTCTTTGATCAATTTTCGAATTTCAAGGATTTGATTTGGATCAAGACCGGTAGTTGGCTCATCCAGAATCAGCACTTTGGGATCATGGAGGAGTGCCTGTGCCAAACCCACACGTTGGCGATAGCCTTTGGACAATTGGCCAATTTTCTTGTTTTGCTCCAGCATAAGTCCGCACATGGCTATAACACGTTTCACCTCTCTTTTAATGTCCGATACCTTCATTTGATTTACCTTTCCTGAGAAAGCAAGAAACTCATGGACGAACATATCCAGGTAGAGCGGGTTATGCTCCGGTAAATAGCCAATGATTTTCTTGGCTTCAATTGGATTTTTCTCAACATCAATTCCCTCCACCATAACCTTGCCTGCCGTAGCTCCCAGGTAACCAGTAGCAATCTTCATAGTGGTAGACTTCCCAGCACCATTGGGTCCCAGAAAGCCCAGGATTTCGCCTTTTTTGGCAGTAAAAGAAATCTCATGGACAGCTTTTTGCTGGCCATATATTTTAGTAAGATTTTGGATTTCTATTGACAAGGAAGAGCGGTTTGAACGATGAAATTATTTAGTCGGATTGGGCCGCAACGGGCGCACCTCAAAATCAACGGGGAGGTAATTCGGGTGTGTCTCCAGACAATGCACAACACTTTTGGCAACATCCTCAGGCCTCATCATGTTGTCGTTGGCCGTGACAGCGTCCATATCATCAAAGAAATTGGTTTTCACACTTCCCGGGTAAATACAAGTTACCTTAATACCAAATTCGCGCAATTCCATAAACATAGAATGTGATATCCCAGTCACCGCATGTTTGGTACCTGCATATCCAACCATTCCTTTCACAGGATTTTTACCGGCAATTGAGCCTATATTAATGATATGTCCTTGATCCAATTCTTTCATTTTCGGAATGACTGCGTTGGACGTAAAATAGATTCCATGGACATTGATGTCGAACATTTCTTTCCACTGCTCGAATGGCATTTCATCCATCATTCCATGATGTCCGATCCCTGCATTGTTAATCAAGATATCAATATCTTCTCCTAACATCTCTGCGGTCTGGTTATAGGCGTGTGCCACACTCTCGGGGTTGCTCACATCGACTGAAATAAACAGATAATTGGGATCAGTGAAATCATTATCTGTACGACTCCATCCTGCTACCTTAACACCTTTTTCCAAAAGTAACTTTACAATCTCTAAACCGATGCCTTTACTGGCTCCGGTGACGATCGCCACTCTTCCTTCCAAACTCATATTATTATATACTACTTTCAATGTTTCATTTTTATACGCTGTCAGCTGCGATGACCTTCCTTATGAGATCTGTCAGATACGGTTCGGCTTTCATCGCTGCTTCAATTACTTCTTCTACGGATATTTTCTTAATATGACCGGGATAACACAAATCTGTGAGTACCGATACTGCAAAAACCGGAATATCCATTTGTCTAGCCACAATATTTTCGGGAACAGTTGACATTCCTACGGCATCAGCACCTATAAGCCGAAGCATATTGTATTCAGCTCTGGTTTCAAGGTTAGGACCGTTCACTCCTACGTAAACGCCCTGATGTAAGGGTATATTTTCTTCTTTTCCGATTTTGATTGCCATGTCTATCAATTCCTGTTGATAAGGTTCACTCATGTCAGGAAATCTTACGCCCATAGTATCTAGATTCCTTCCAACCAACGGATTCTCGGTTTGCAGGTTAATATGATCATTAATGACCATAAGATCACTCTTTTGGTAATCCGGATTCAGGGCTCCGGCTGCATTCGATATTATTAATTTTTTTATACCCAGCATTTTCATCACACGTACTGGAAAAGTGACTTCTTTCATCGAATAACCCTCGTAGTAATGAAATCGACCCTTCATCACAACAACCTTTTTTTCTCCAAGATATCCGAATATCAGAGCACCTGAGTGAGATTCAACTGTCGACAAAGGAAAATGTGGAATGTCCTCATAATTAAGTTGCTCTGGTTGATTAAGATCATTTACCAGTGCTCCTAACCCGGTTCCAAGGATGATGCCGTAATCGGGCTCAAAAGTGGTCTTACTTTTTATATACTGGGTTGCTTCTTCGATGTGAGCCAAATAATCCATACCTGCTTATTGAAATAAACCGCTAAGATAGTATGAGCCTTCTAAAAAAAAACGAAATATTAAAAATGTACACTTTTAACAAATGGACTTTATGAACATATCATATTACAATCCGAAGAATAATTCCCTGTCTTTAGAACCGCATCATTCATTCATCGAATACACCGCTTTGAGTTGCTTGAATTTTCAATTAATTAATGTATTTTTAAACGCAGCAATCATTAAATCTCATCTATGATTAATCTGAGTCTAAACAGAGATCAGGGTTATGTAATACTATCCATAACCGGTCCAATCTCAGTTTTCGATATGGAAAATTTGACAGAAGAGGTCGATCATTACATCGAAGAATTTGGCAAGTTGAATGGTCTAATTATCAAGGTTAAAAAATTCCCTGGCTGGGACAATCTTGATAGTTTCTTTCATCACTTGAAATTCATCAAAGATCATCACAAATTAATTAGCAAAGTCGGATTCATGACCGAGGACAACCTCATTTCGACTTTTCCAAGTCTGGCAAATCACTTTGCCTCTGCAGAGCTTAAAAAGTTTGATTACGGGCACATGGATGAAGCAGTGGAATGGATCTGCAACAATTGATTATCATATATTGACATTAATGAAATTTTCATACTTACTCACTTGTATTGCACTTTATTCTGCGAGTCTAAGTGTCTGTGCACAAGGAAAAAAACACCCTACTGCCGGTGACCCAAGTCCTGTTTCGGAAATCACAGATCGAGAAATATATACTTACAACAAGGTCTATGAAATAGATCGCCTCTTACTTCAGGAGGTCAATGACTACTCGGAACAATCCGTTTTTTACAATGGCTATTTTGACGCCTGGAAACAGAAAGAAAACAAAAGCAATCCGCTATATTTTCAGTTGTACATTGTTCCGCCGCATACTATTCCGCTTTTCAAAAAAGTCTATATTGATGCCACCGAAGTGGCCAACATCCACTATCAGGAGTTCCTGCATTTTATTGAAAGAGATTCGGGTCAGGCTATCCATGACAGCTATATGCCTATACTAGATGAAAAATACATGGAGGATTATTATAACAACCCCGAATTTTACTTTTTTCCTGTGGTTGGCATTAACCCCGAAAGTGCCAAAAGATACTGCGATTGGAGAGCCCAAAACCTGAATGAGGGACTTCAGGTTTTTTTGGCAAATGAAAGTAAGTACAAAAAATATAAATATGTCGGACGCCTACCCACCGAACACGAATGGAGACGTGCGGCCGGTCATAGTTCTAAAGAAATCAAAGATCGAACTTACGAACTAAGTAAAAAAGGGTTGGAATTTCTTGAACAGGATATTGTTAAGAATCAGTTTGCAGATGAAAAAATTCTTGAATCGTCAACCGTGTACGGATACAACGTCAATCTTGATCATGGGACTGCATTCGCAATAAAAAAGGATATTCCCTATTATATTTACGGGTTTGAACCACGCGTTACCGGCTCATACAACATGTACGGCAATGTTAAAGAAATTGTGCAGGAAGGTTATGCCATAGGTGGCAGTTATAAAACCAGCAACTCTCATGCCGATCTCTTTGAACATGTTAAAGAATTTGATTATCAAACCGACATTGGCTTTCGGTGCGTTACCAAGATTGTTCGCTAACCATTAGATACTACTTACATGAAAAAAATCTGGTTTCTTATCTTTTGCCCCATGCTATCAATGGCACAGGATTTGCATCCTGTAAGCTTCGCTCCAGGCTGCTGCAGCGAACGAACGGGTATTCCAATTTACACCTACAATACAGAAGAAGCCAAAGAGCTGATGCAGGTATATGTAGCTGATAAATTTTCTGAGAAATTTATGTTTTACTATGGGAAATTCGATCCATGGAGAGATACCGAAGCGAGTAGAACCGCTCTCTACAATCAGCGATACATAGTTCCACCAGGAACCCTTCCTATTGCCAAGGGAAAATTTTTGGATCAAACAGAGTTGGCCAACATTCACTTCGAGGAGTTTTTGTTCTTTATTGTGAAAGACTCAGGCAGATATAAGGATCGCACCTATCTACCACGGCAAGAGAATAAATATGTCCTCAACTATTATAAAAATTCAGAATTTTCCTTCTTCCCCGTGCTAGCTGTGTCGTTCGAAACTGCTCAAAGCTACTGCAAATGGAGAGCTGATAAACTTAATGTTGGTCTAAAGGAAATGCTCGTAGGTGAACCAAATAAGTATAAATTTGTTGGCCGACTACCCACCAAAGAAGAATGGTTGCAAGCTGCGGGATCTACAATTGACGAGATACAATTTGCCACCCATGAAGTCAGCAAAAAGGGTCGACTTTTTCTGGATGAAAACATTGTCAAAAGTCGCTTTGCAACGGCAGCATCTGTTGACAAACCATCTTTTCTTGGATACAATGTAAACCTCAAGTATGAAAATGGAGGAATTCCAATAGAAATTCCTCAATATGTTTATGCCTTTGAACCCAATAACAGTGGTTTTTACAATCTGTATGGCAATGTCAAGGAGTTGGTTGCAGAGGGATTTGCTATTGGTGGCAGCTTCCTTACGCCAAACACAGATGAAGCACTCTTTGAAGAAGATCCCTTGCAATCCTACCAAACCGATGTCGGGTTTAGGTGTCTGGTCGAAGTAAAAAAGAGATAAAATCAATCATCAATTCTTAGCCAAATGAAGCGCGGACGATAGCTGTGTGGATAATTTAAAATGTCGTTGAAATAATCCATTGTAATGGTGTTGTAGCTGATCAGCAACTCGCGATCGTTCGAAAGAGCAGGATGGGCTTTCGCATTGTATGGAATAATTCCGGGTAAGTCATCGACCTCAGGTGCTTTCCAAATTCGCTGAATGGGTCCAAATGGACCAACCGGATGCTCCCCGATTCGAATGGCCGTATACTGGCCAATACCATCTTCCTGAAAAACAAGTAAGAATCTGTTGTCCTTCAGTCTTGTAAGACTGACTTCATTGGATACTCGATCCGTAACTGGCTGCACCTTATCTATATTGATGTTCCAATCTACCCCATCCCAAAATCTCCATTTACTGATTTCTTTTACATGTTTAGGCGGTACCCTTGATACAACTAGTTTTTTCCCCGGATCAATCAATCCATATACATAGAGATAACCATCCGGGTCAGGAGAACCAGCAGCTTCGGTATGCACGTATATGCCAGCTCCAAAAGTGCCTTTTCCCAAACTATCAATGTCTACAAAAAGAGGTAAGTCTATTTGCGAATGGTCGACGAATGGTGCTTTTGAACCTGACGGAATAGTCAAAAGTGTAACCCCCTTGATTTCAAAGTCCCATGATTTTTCACCATTGTCAACTACCCGATATCCAAATATATTAATGGAGTTGTTGTCCTCGTGATTCACAAAGCCGTCTCCTAACCAATAATACTCTTCAGGTTGGGTATTGGGCGTGGTGGGATTAAAGTAGTTTATGGGTCTACCTACTTCGTCTGAGTTCACCTTAATTTGAATCGTTTTATTTGAGGGTTGAAAGCCGGAGATTGCCGCATAGGAGTTGTTGATCATTTTAAAACTTTCAACCGTATCCCCTTTTACTTCGCCGGTCATAGTATCTGAAAAATACATAAAAACGGAATCCTGCTCAGAGGCTCCAATATGTTCCCGACCATTGAGGTTCATGGTAAAAATGCCGTCAGCACCAAACCAACCGTTTTTTCTATAAAAGAAATTTGTCCACTTAGTTGCTGGCCGGACCTGAAAGTTTACCAGTGTATCGGCCAGCACAAGATTGACTTCTTTTTCTTCAGGTCTATGACAGGATTCAAAAGAAATAAATATCAGTCCTATCAGGATGACCTCAAGCGACAATTTCAGCTGTTTTTTTTCTAACGGATACATTTATTTTCTTTACTTAATATATGGTTGAATAATATCCTTCCATAAGATATAACCAGCCCCATTTAGATGAAGGCCATCAATGCTGTATGCTTTGTTCAGTTTTGTGTTTTCGGACTCGAAGTGTGGCGATAAATCAATAAACGAAAGACCCTCCTTCGAAGCCAATTGCTGCAAATAATCATTCAATTTTCTTATACTGGAATTGGGCCGAGTCGGATGAATTTCATCGTCTACAGGAAGAACACTTTGTAAATAAATCTGGGTATTGGTCGACTCTTTCTTGATCTGTTCTATTATTCTATCATAGTTGGAGGTAATGTACTCAACAGATTTGCCATAGGCCAGATCATTGGTACCGATCATGAGAAAGATTTTCTCAGGTTCGGAAGAGGTCACCTCTTTCAACCTTTCTAAGATACCATCTGTATCGTCACCACCTATTCCTCTATTCTTGACATTGGAATTTCCGAAAAGCTCACTCCATTCTGCGCCATCAGTGATGCTATTACCAAGAAAAATGATTTCATCTGCTGTATCCGGTAGGGACTCAAAGTGTTCTTTTCGGTGATAATAATACGCTTTAATTGCACGATTCCAGGCATCCAATTCTTCTTTTTGGCGGTCATATTTCAGAATGACTTCTTTTTCTTCTGACGTCAGAATTGTACTCATAGAAGGTGGTGCGGCTTTCACTCCCACTCCCCATTTTTTATTTGGCTTTGGACCCATTTTTAAAACTAAACTGCCTCCATTAACTAATTCCTTATGATAAAACCATGTTTTGTTCAGAGGCTTATTATTAAGTCGAGCTGATTGGATATAAATATTTTCATCAGATGCGTTTTTCGCTTCGATGACAAATTTTCCACCGGAGTAATACTCTGGGTCCAGATTTACAGTCACTTTTTTCATTTGTGGACTCCCTATCTCATAAATAGGGTCTATCGCTGCTCCTCCGTCCATTTCAAACAAACCCATGGCACTCATGACATACCAGGCTCCCATTTGCCCCTGATCCTCATCCCCTTTCCATCCACCTATCGGATCTGTTCCGTAGTATTTATCCATGATCTCATTAACCCAATATTGAGTAAGCCATGGTTTTCCTGAATGATTGAAAAGATAAGCAGCCTGCATATTGGGCTGGTTTCCATGATTGATCGGCAAAACACCCATTCCTGTCAATGAGTTATCCCCTAAATGCTCGGAATTAAAGTTGTGTGGAGCAGAAGTTTCAAAACCTTTTTGCAAACGGTCGTTAAACTCATCCTTTCCAATCAAATCAATCAAGCCACTGACATCGTGTGGAACAAAAAAAGTATACTGCCAGGCATTGCCTTCTACATATCCTGGACCGAGCCAAGCCACATCCCCATAGATTTGAAAATTATCCACCCAATTACCATTTTCATACTTTCGGCGCATATAGCCTACATTTTTATCAAATACATTTTTGTAATTGAAAGCTCTTTTTGTAAAATGCTTGAAGTCCTTCTCTTTACCCAGCGCTTTCGCCATTTGACCCACAGTCCAATCGTCGTATGCATAAGCCAAAGTGTTAGAAACTGGCCCTACTTCGTCAGGGACATATCCATAATCCATATAAGCTTGCAAATGACGGTTACCTACGTAACCTCCTCCATCATGAAACTTACCCTGCTCGGACTGTATTTTAACCATGGCTTCATAGGCCTTTCCTACATCGTAGTTTCGGATTCCTTTGTGGTAGGCATTGGCGATTAGTGAATTTTGATGTGAGGCCACCATAATTCCAGAGTACTCTATGCCTGTGGGGCCCTTGGGCAACCACCCACCCTTGTCGTAAATTTCCAGCATAGTACTTACCCAATTGTTCGCTATCTGTGGAGTAGCCAGAGACCACAATTGATTAAGGTTCCAAATGCTAATCCAGAATCCATCACTTCCATAGAGCGGGATTGACGGATCAGCAAGTTGTTGCTCCTTTTCATACATGTCAATGTATTTTCCATTCACATCGCTCCATGTGGTACGTCCAGCATAGGCACGATAGAGATTCGTATAGAACTTGATTTTCAACTCTTCTCGTGAGTCTTCCACTTCTATAGTAGACAAAAGATCATTCCATTCTTTTTTTGCATCCTCGACTACGGCATCAAAGTTCCAATTGAAGGGATTCATTTCTGTTTCCAGATTCAATCGTGCCTGTTCTATGCTCACCAGTGAAATACCGGCCTGAACCATAATTTTCTCTCCTTCTTGCGTTGGAAAAGTCACGAAGGCACCTACGTCTTTATGCCCAAATCCGGAAGAGACCCGGTCCACGTTTCGAACAATTTCTTCTTTCACCCATCCATTAAATGATGTGAAAGGCTTATCAAACCGCATTACAAAATGAACTATATACTCATTGTAATTAGCCTTTCTTAGGCTCTGTTGATAAGACATTCCTTCTATTTCGGTGTTGCTCACCTTTTTAATTTCAGTATAGAATAATTCGGATCCATACTCAGAGGGAATTTGGAGATCTATCAACACTCTCGATGAATCATTCCGGGGAAAGGTATAACGTTGAAAACTCGCTCTTTTTGTTGTGGTCATTTCAGCCTTGATCTTGTAATCATCCAGGAATACACTGTAGTAGCCTGCTTCAGCTATTTCAGCTTGATGATTGAATCTGGAGCGATATCCAAGGTCAGGATTCTTTTCTGATCCCGGCTTTATCTTTAGCTCGCCATTGGTGGGCATAGTGAGCAATCCAGCCATCGTCCAGGAATGAATATGACTAAAACCCGCTATGTTGTTGATTTCATATTCATAGCCGGCTTTCCAGGCTAGCTCCTGATTGTCCGGGCTCAATTTCACCATCCCAAAAGGTCGTGTGGGTCCAGGAAACATGATCCACCTGGAGTCATGTGAACCAATCATCGGATCTACATAAGCGACAGGTTGCTTTTGAGCCTGAAGTTCACCAATGCAGGCAATTAGAAAGGTAATGATTAGATAGCGCATAATACTAACGGTTTATTCTTTTATCATTTGAATGCCTTTATCCGAAGATGATAAGGTATAATATTCTCCTTTATACTTCACGTGGTATAGTTTGCCTTCCATGTGCCAACCTTCATTTTTCTGAATGACTGCTCCGTCAACTGATGGATAAAAACCAAAAAAATTCTTGAGCACCACTTGTGACATGGCAATACCAGCAGAGGATTCCCTATTGTGCCATCCACGTTTGGCAATTCTGACTGCCGCATTTTTTTTCAATTTGCTATCTCCCCACAACTCATGGGCTTGCGCCCAAATACCTTCCTCTGTGACTGGGGTTATACTATGATAAAAATCCATTGACTTCTGAGGGAACCCCAATTGAACAAGGGCGTCCATAGTGCCTGCCGGCCATCCATCGAATGCACCCAATGGTCCATGATCGGCTCGATCGGAATCTTCGGCCGCTACATCTTGTAGGGACTGGGCCCGCATCCAATGATCTGTAATCAACTCTCGATAGACAAAATCCATCATGTCTTTTTTGATATCTTCAGGGATGTCATCCGGTATATATCTACCCAAAAACATAAAGTCCAAACAATGTCTTACTTCTATTTTTTCTCCATTGGGATATAAGCTATTCCACACACCATTACCCGCATACAGTTGAAGTAGTCTGCCAACCATTTCTTCTGCTTCTGTCTTCATTTCTGCAGCTTTGAGGGCTTTACCTCTCAGTTCAAGTAGCTCGGCCGTTTCTCTCATCATCCAGATATAGCCTGCATTGAATGAAGGAACTATATGCTTGTAGGTTGGGACACACTCCAGTAGATTCCATTCGTCATCTCCGAAATCTGCCAACTTATACACCTCGTCCTGGGCTCCATTTTGCCCGTAAATAGAAATTCGCTTCCAGTTTGTAGCATACGCTTCCAAATGCTGCAACACGGTTTTATCCTTTACTATCTGATCCAAATAATCCATGTCACCCGAGACCGTCACATAGGACCTAATCATCTGAAATAAAGCCCAATAGTTAGCCGAATAGCCATTTCCAACCCCAGAGCCACCAAAATTGTCTTGTCCATAATGTGAACTTGGATCTATTCCAATCCATGAGGTCAGGTGTTCTTTCATCATTTCAGGATCAACCACTGCCCATAGCGTCGCCCATTCTGTAATATCCCAGAAGAAGGTAATAGACGCTCCCCATCTCGGACCTCCGGTCAGAAACACCTTTTCATGCTGGGGTAGATTGGTGTGCATGAGATAGAGCATGGTCAGTGGACCTTTGTAATACACTTTTTTTAATCGCTCATCATCTGTTTCCAGAATAGGAAAAGTACCGGATAGGATGTTATTATCTCTTTTGAACAATTCGTACCACCTGTCATTCCATACGGTCTCCACCTGATCCCATTCCTCAACAAATCCTCGTTGACCAAAATCCAAAAGGTGATCGATAGCTTCACGATCGTCACCAAAAGCCATAGCAAAACGCACAATTTTTGAAGCTCCCGGTTTCAAAGAGAAATTCCAGAAGGAGGTTCCGCCTGCCTGGAACTTTCTCCGCTCGTTGGTAGGGACAAAATTTTGGAAAGCCGTCATGGCTGCGCTGGAAGTATCTCTTGTGAGGAACCCGTCTTTACGTTCTTCTGTGATAAATTTTTCAGCTTCCATGATCTCCATATCAGATGGCCAGGTAGCCACTTTTTTAGTCTGGGTGGGCTTGCCGTTAATCAACTCTGTTACAAGAGCTTCTTTCGAGGTAATCCCTTGCCCCAAATGATCGCGAATATTTTCAGTTTCGTCGTCCCTGGTGGTAGTGCTTCCATCCAATTTGGGGTATGGGTACCACCATTGCCACTCTCCTCCAAATTTGCTTACAAACCCAATTTGATCCTGCTCTACTACCAGTTCCTGAACACGCTTACTTTCGTTTTTAAAGATTACTTCCCAGAGTATCAAATGCTTGTCAGGAACCATTCGTGTAGCACTTTGGATAGAAATACTGTCTATCTCAGTTTTCCGAAGTGCCTGATGCGCCTCCCACTTGAACAATTTACAAATCGGAGTTTTTCCATTGACTCTCATTGTACCCGTGTGGTATCCCCCAGTATATGGTGCAGCTGCCAGCCAGCTAATGGATGTCAAATCTCTATTGAGGGTGGCTTGGCCTTGAAAATTACGTATGGATGGCTCCATATCTACTGTATCTGTGGACACCCACTTTCCAGATAGTGTTATTAGCTCCGGAACGTGGATTAAATAATCCCGGACTTCTTCTTTTTGCTCGCATGACATACCTATCAAAAGAATCAAGAGCTTTATTCCTTTTCTCATTTGCTTATATTTAGTTGGTCCAGGGCAAAGTAGTAAGCACCAAGCGAGGTTGAATGACTTGCACCATTTTCTGACAAAACCACTGCCGTCCTGACCATTTGGTCGTGTATAAGCTGACCTCCATTTGAGTCATTCTTAAGTTTTACCAAATCCCCTTTAATAAATTTCTCTGCCTCTTCCTTTTTTTGATAGTCAAAAATCCGAACTGTCGTTTTCGGTACTTGAATTAGTCCTGGATTATCAAAAGGCCTATTTATGACTTCGAATATTGACGGGGCTAGCAAGTCCCACGCAGCAGTGATCCCTCCTCCTAAAACCACCAGGCCATCGAACAACGTGACCATGGTCGCAATTGCGCAGCCGAGCGTTCGGCCATAGATCTGAAAAGAGGCAAGGGCAGCCTCTTTGTCTCCATTACGAAGACCTTTAGCAATTTCATAAATATCCTTAGGGGTGAGCACAACTTCAGAGGCATGCTTGTATTGATTCCCATAAATTCGCTGGATGGCTCTGGTACTTATATTTTCTTCAACATTCCAGTCCTGGCGATTAGGATTATTAAGGTTGTGTATCTCTGCCGCTGATGAGTTGTCTCCTCTTAACATTATGCCATTCGAGATCAGACCTGCTCCAATACCTGTACCTAAAGTAATACCTATTAAATTATTGAATTGTTTATTACCCCCTGCCTGCTTAAGTCTGGCATTAATATCGGGCAGTACACCGGCCAATGCTTCCCCGTAAGCAAAAAGGTTTCCATCGTTATTGATAAAAACGGGTAAGTTAAAATGAGATTCCAGAATGGATTTTAATGGATAGTTACCATTGATGCCCGGAAAATTGGGCAGGTTTCCGATAATTCCATTCTCATAATCTGCCGGGCCTGGAAAGGCAAAGCTTATGGCAACTGCCACTTC
Organism: Reichenbachiella sp.; assembly: GCF_039944555.1. Classification (GTDB taxonomy): domain Bacteria; phylum Bacteroidota; class Bacteroidia; order Cytophagales; family Cyclobacteriaceae; genus Reichenbachiella. The sequence goes on from NZ_JBDUYN010000007.1 coordinate 950,238, forward strand.
GTTTATTTGGCTCTGTAGTTTTTCAAATCCGTCAATAAGGCAATTAGAGCACTCTGATTCACTATCAATTTTCGCTGTTAGGGAGACTGTATTTCCCAAAATTTCACCATTATTGATCGCCGAAAAGACAAAGTTGGTTCCTCCGGCATCCACGGTCAAAATCACTGCAACAGGTTTTACATTCATTCTTCAAATGGTTAAGAATGAGGGGATATCACTTCCCCTCGCATAACTAGATTTTCTCAATTGTGCTTCCAGCTCCGTTCGATTTCCTCCAACGTTTTACCTTTAGTTTCAGGTATCATTTTGAAAGTGAAAACCAAGAGTATTATTGCATTTATCATAAACACCCAAAATGTGTAAGCTCCTCCAATTTCATCCAGCATCATAGGTGTCAATTGAGTAATCAGCACCACTCCAATCCAGATTGTAAAGACAGCCATTGACATGGCCACCCCTCGTACTTTGGTTGGAAATATTTCGGAGATAAATACCCAGGGAATCGGACCCAATGATGAGGCAAAACAAGCTATAAAACCAAGAATAAATAGCAGCAGCCACGGGCCGGAACTCATTTCAAAATAGAACATGGTACCAACTCCGCCCAGACATACAATCATCCCAGAAATCCCCCATAACAGTAGGGTTCGCCGCCCCAGTTTGTCAATAAATTTGATAGCCACAAAAGTGAAAATGGTATTTACCACACCGATCATTACAGTTTGAAGCATAGCTGAATCTCTTCCAAAACCCACACTTTTGAAAATTTCGGGTGCATAGTAAATAATGGCATTGATTCCTGTGATTTGAGAAAAGAGGGCCAAAAACATTCCAACAATAACAGCCATTCGCATGCCCGGTTCGAATAATTCGCTGATCGTTCCTTTTTCCTCTTTTAGTGATTCCTGAATATCAGAAAATACTTCTTTTCCTCTTTCCTCGCCATTGATTTTTTTAAGGACTCGCATAGCCTCATTTACCATTCCCTTGCTGGCCAGCCATCTGGGGCTTTCGGGGACAAAAAACAAGGCCACAAAAAACAATCCTGCAGGAATCAATTCGGATCCCAACATCATGCGCCATCCGGTATCTACATTCCATATCTCGGTTCCCGAAGCGGCAATTTTTAGGTTTACGAAATAAATTAAGTTGATCCCCAAAACGATGGCCAACTGATAAAGCGTAACCAGTCTTCCCCGAATTCTGGCAGGAGCAATCTCCGAAATATACATGGGAGATAACATAGAAGCGGCACCAACACCAACCCCTCCAATAAAGCGTGCGACAACAAAATGAGTCAAATTATTAGGAAGCGCAGAGCCAACAGCAGAAATAGCAAACAAGACTGCGGTGAATATGAGTACTTTTTTTCTACCCAGCACATCGCTGGCCTTTCCTGCTATCAAGGCACCAAGCACACATCCCCAGATGGCGCTGGAAGCGGCCCATCCAGTAAGTGCCGGAGAGAGTTCAAATTTGGTTTGCAAATATCCTATGGCTCCGGCAATGACCGCTGTATCATATCCAAACAGCAGCCCTCCTATAGCTGCTACAATTGATATGAGGTAAACATACTGAACGGAGGCCTGATCTTCTATTCTACTCATGTACGATCTTGTTTTTTTACAAATGCTTTGATAGTAGCTATTTTTTTGCCTTTGCTAGCTCCAGTTGGAGTAATGGTATATTCCTTGACTGAAGCCGGGATAATAAAAGCTTCCGCATAATTTACATGAAAAGCCTCAAATGTATGTCTGGGACACTCGACGAGTGCTTCATCTCCCTCCACAAGCATCAAAACATTCAATGTATTTCCTGAATGGTGTGAAATTTTCTGATCAAACCAATGTCTCCGAGTTTCAATAAACTCTAGTTCATGCAGGCCTGTCTTTTCTTCCTGCCATCCGTTTCCCTGACCATATGTTTCGAATCTATTGATAAGATTTTCTTTTGTCCAGCTTGGCGTGCGATCCCATTGAATCACATTCTTTCCATGATCAATTGATATGGGCCTTGGTTTACCATCCATACCCAACCTTCCCCAATCCCACAGCTTGAAAGTGAAAATGTATGGCGTTGCGCTAATTTCCAGTACCATACAATCCTTTCCGGAACAATGTACTGTCCCTGCCGGGATCAGGAAATGATCATGTTTTTTAGCCGGCCATTTAGTTGCATATTTATCTGCGTCAAAATGGTGGCCATTAGATTGTGATTTTTTTAGTTCGGCAATCATTTCTTCTTTATCCACTCCGTCGTTTACTCCCAAATAAACAAATGCATCCTTGCCTGCATCTAGCATATAATAACTCTCATCTTGTGTATAGTCCATATCGAACTGTTCCTTAATGTAGGCCGATAAAGGATGCACTTGCAGACTCAGATTACCACCATCCATTGTATCTAGAAAATCAAAACGGATAGGGAATTCAGCCCCAAACTGTTGATAGACCTCCTCTCCTAGCAACTCCTTGGGGTGATAAAAAACAACGTTGAGAGATGGTATTTCAAACGTTGTATTCGGAAATTCAATAAGTAGGCTATTTTCTTCAGGCACACAGTTGAAACACCATGCAAAATTTTCTTGATGCTCGTCAAGTTCAAACTTCTTTTTCATCCACTGACCACCCCATGGTCCGGGATCAAAAAATGGCACTACACTAAATGGCTGCTTTACGGCTTGCCCCAGGGCATCTAGTATAACTTTTCCTTTGGCCAACTTAACTTCATTTGTATCGTTTGTATCGAGTACGAAATCCCAATTGGACATGAGTTCCCTCTTCAACTGGTCACACACTCGCCAATCCACAAAATAGGCTCTTTTGTATTGGTTCTCAATAGATTCTGCTCTGTCGTTTATTCCAATATTATCTACGGTATTTTTCCGCATGCGCTGCTGAATTTCCCAACGAGCCATGTCAGCATAAATTAGTAGATCCCATTTTGCAGCAAATAAACTAGCTCCAATGCCCACAACAACAGTCAGCCCGTTGGCACTTCTAATTTGGCCTTGATCCCTTTCCAATTTTGCTGCATCAAAAAAGTGGTGCATACAAAGAGAAGTCATCACTCCGAATACCCGATCATCTGTAACATCAGGCTGTGTCATGTCTCTAATTGTGCGTTCGTCTTTCATTGCTGACGCGGAGTAGACCATATTTGCTTCCGGAAATGCCTGCTCAATTTCGTTGCTGATTTCATCCAGGAAAACGCCTTGATAGCACTCTATTGCAACAATTTTATCAGCCTTATCAATGGTATCTACAGCACTTTTTAAAGCGAGTCGGATCTTCGACCAACCTACTATACAGTCTTCTCCTGCTCCAGCCTTGATTGTTGGGTATTTATTAAATTTCATTAGATTTCAACTGTTATAATCCATTGACCATTGTCTAGTCAATATCCGTCGTTTTGTGTAAGATTTTTGTTAAGGTTTCTTTCCCTTTGTGGAATTGGTAACAATTCGTGATCAACTGTTGGAGTAGCTTTTTCTTTGCCAGAGCCAATCACTTTATCAACTAATTTTTTATGTCGGACCAAATCGTGATATCGCTGTCCTTCCATGACAAACTCCCAGCGCCTCTCATTCAAAATAGCGTCCTTGAATTGTTGATAATCCAAACCTGCTAAATCCGGGAGAATGGGCTGTTCTATGGTTCCATTGAACCGAGCACGTTTTCTTACCTGATTCACTGCATCATAGGCCAAGGCATTAGGCCCTGTATTCAATTCATTTAATGCCTCGGCATAGATGAGCAAAATATCCGCATACCTGAGGTAGATTACGTCTGCGTCGGTGTTGTTTCCTCTGGGCTCTAGCTGTCTGTCCCAAAACTTGCTTATGTGCGGGTCAAAATTTTCGACCGTACCATCAGAATAAGTGAATGAAGTAATAAAAGTAGTCTGTCTCCTTTGATCCAACGGATTGAAGCTTTCATACAGATCTGTAGTAGGTACCTCCCAGCCCCAGGCGTTTTCTGGGCCCTCACCATCTTTATCCAAACCTGGCGGCAAAAGTCTTACATGGTATTGATTGGGCTTGAAGCCTTGGCTCAATGTGCCACTGTAGTTGACAGCAAAAATAATTTCACCACTATTGGCATTTGCTAATTTGAAAATGTCCGCAAAGTCATCCCAAAGGAAAAAGGAATTCGAATCTATTACTTCTTTGGCTTGATCAGATGAAAGCTGGTATTCGCCCATTTCTAAATAGACTTTGGCTAATAGCGCCGTACATGCCAGCGGCGTGGGTCTACCTAATCCAACTCTATAGCTATCAGACAAATGTGATTCGGCAAATTTCAGATCCTCCACAATAGCCTCATACACAGATGTTGTGCTGCTCCGTTCTACTACAGCCTCTTCCAGGTTTTGTAATTCCTGCAGTATGAGAGGTACTTCCCCAAACAATCTAACTCCTTCAAAATACATCATGGCACGGATAAATCTGGCTTCAGAAATCAGGTGATCTCTTTTTAGCTCGGCCATATCAATGAGTGCTATCCGATCCACAGCGATGTTGGCAGCCTGAATCGTTTTATAGAGGTCCTGCCAGTACAATTGAATTCTGATATTGTCGGCGTTGAACTTAAACTCTGATAATGACTGATATTCTGCAGATGCAATGGTTTCATCACAGTTGTCAGACAATATGTCTTTAAACACCCAATAGTCATTGAAAAAAATCCCACCAAAGCCTTCTTCAAAAATCCCTTCGGTGCCCACGGTCAGGTATTCATAAATCGCATTAGTAGCTGCTACTGCATCGCTTTCTGTCTTATAAAAAGTGGCTGAGTTGATCAATGATTCTGGCTCATCCTCTAAAAAATCACAGCTCAGTATCATGCTCATGACAAATACACTTGTAGCGCTCAATATGTGACTAATTTTCCTCATGATTTAAAAAGTTAGGTTAGCTCCAAGGGTGAAGATTTTAACTGTTGGGTAAGACCCATAGTCCACTCCCGACCGTAGTGGTTGTTGCCCGAATCGATTGACTTCTGGATCGTATCCAGAATAGTCGCTAAAGACCCAAAGGTTTTTTCCGCTGACATACACTTTGAAAGAACTGATTTTCAATTTGTTTAAAAGGGCGGTTGTGAAGTTATAGGACAATGTGATGTCGCGTACTTTCAAATATGAGCCATCTTCGACCTGAACGTCGGAAAGGGTATTACTCCTCCTGGGGTCGGCGTTGGCTCGAGGATAATCGTTGGTAGGGTTAGATGGAGTCCATCGTTCCAAAGCAGCAGCCGAGTTGTTTTTTGTTCCGTCAAAACTCTCAAGAGAAAATCGATTGAAGTTGATGACTTCGTTGCCAAATATTCCCTGGAGAAAGATATTCAGGGACCAGCCTTTATAGGAAAATGTATTCCCTAACCCATATGAAAAATCCGGATTAGCGTTACCTAGTCGGACAATGTCATTTTCATCCAAAATACCATTGCTATCCTGATCTACATATTTACGATCTCCATGGCCAGGAACGTAGTCAAAAAATGTAGGGACTTTTGACAAATCATCTCCTGACTGGATAATACCATCGGACTGATATCCATAAAAGTTATTAATCGGTTGGCCCTCCTCTACATTGCTCCAACCGTTGACCCCCAGCAAGGGATCTGCTGTCACTTCGCCGCCATCGGAAGTTTTGGTGATTTCGTTCTCATTGAAGGCTATATTAAAGTTGGTCTTCCATATAAATTGTCTATCAACGTTAACGGAGCTGAATGAGAACTCTACACCACGATTTTCCAGATTTCCAATGTTAACAGTAGCCGATTTATAGCCGGTCGTGTATGGCAATGGGGAAATAAAAAGCAAGTCCTTGGTCTTCTTGAGATAAACGTCACTGACAACGGTCAGTCTATTATTGAACAAACCTATATCCACACCAATGTCAATTTGGTCTGTGGTTTCCCATTTAAGGGTATTGTTGCTAGGGCTTGACGGGCCTGATCCTTTGGCGATTTCATTTTCACCAAAATAGGCCTCTGTGGTCTCCAGCAACCCTAAGTATTGATAGGGAGGAATACCCTCGTTGCCTACTCGTCCAATGCCAAATCTGATTTTCATATCTGAAATCAACTTGGAGCCAATCAAAAAATCTTCTTCATAGATTCTCCAAGCCGCACCCAGGGAGGGGAAAACACCATATCGATTACCGGATCCAAATTTGGACGACCCATCTATTCGTGCAGAAAGTGTAAGCAGATATTTATTTTTGAAACCATAGTTCAATCTTCCTAAAAAGGATTGCAAACTTTCGCTAGAGGCCCCGTTGACTAAAAATGTTTTTTCTTTTCCGGCCTGAATGGCGTCGTACCCTAATCTATTGTCGTCAAAATCAGAAGTAGCGGCAAACAAAAATTCGTCATTCCTGGATTGTAATGAATGTCCTATCAAAACATTCAGATCATGAGAACCAAAAATCACTTTATAGTTAAGCGTGTTTTCAAGCATCCAGCTCAATCCATTGGAAGTGGCCACTCCCGCCTGACCTTTTTCTTGCCCTCTGAGTACGTCATTAGGCACGAACGATTGTTCTTTATTAAAATAGGCATCAGTTGAAACAAATGTTTTGAATTTTAGATGGTTAAGGATATCCCACTCCAAATACACATTTCCCAATACCCGGGTGGATTTACTCTGCTGATCTGTACTTTTTGCGTCTGCCACGGGATTGCCTACCGGAGGACTGTTGGTGTTGTTTTTATAGGTAAAGTTTCCATCTTCATCGATCACTGGTAAGCCCGGATTGAACTCAAGTGCCCAGGAGGTGACACTCGACGGAATGGCAGATTCAGAATCTGTCACTACTCCTTCAAGTACGGAACGATTAAGGTTTAGGCTTGTCCCTACTTTTATCCGCTCAGATATTTCCTGGTCCAGGTTGAGTCGGAAATTGGCTTTTGTAAAACTGGATTCGATGATTATACCGTCCTGTGTAAAAAAGTTAGTAGAAATAGAATAATTAGTATGTTCTGTTCCTCCTCTCACGGCGGCCTGAACATTGTGCATGGGAGCTACTCTGAATATTTCATCCTGCCAATCGGTACCAACCCCAAGGTTTACAGGACTGGCGTAGATATTTCGACGATCGACTCCGGCATTGTCGGCCGCCTCATTCCCTAGTTCAGCCAGCTGGGCCGCATTGAGTATGGGTATTTTGTGTTGTAGTTCCTGGAGGCTTGTAGCGTAGCCCAAATTGATTATCGCTGAACCTTCCTTTCCTCTCTTTGTGGTCACCATAATGACTCCATTAGCACCACGTGTACCATATATAGCCGTCGCGGAAGCATCTTTTAGAATTTCTATGGATTCGATATCGCTTGGATTAATAGTTTCTAAAGGATTGAGAACGGGGCCAGACACTGCACCAACATTTTGCGGATTGGAAATGGGCACGCCATCAATGACGTACAAGGGCTCCAGCGTGCCCAAAATAGAACTGGTTCCTCTGATCCTAATGGTGGAACCCGAACCCGGCTGACCAGATCCAAAAGTCACCACTACCCCAGGAGCCTTTCCCTGAATACCCTGATCAATGGAGGACACTACTGTATTCATCATTTCTTGGGGCTTTATAGAAGAGATCGAACCCGTCACGTCACGTCTCTTTACACTGCCGTAACCTACAACAATCAATTCCTCCAGCTGCTGAGCATCCACTTCCAATTCAATCTGATAATCCACGTCATTGGTCATCAAAACCTCTTTGGTCTTGTACCCAATAAATGACACGCTGAGTATCGCAAACTCTGGTGCGCTGAGCTCAAAATTACCATCTACATCAGTGATGGTACCTTTTGTTGTACCCTTAATAATGATACTTGCACCAGGCAGGCCATAACTTCCATTTGTAACAGTGCCTCTAATGTTAATCGACTGAGCGATGAGCTGAAACTGAAGTAAGCAGAAGAATATTGTGCGAAAAAGAGGTTTCATATAGATGATGCTGTAGTTGTAAAAACCAAGATAATAAGAAAGAAAACCAGATTTAATTCCAGTCTTCTCTCTCCAAAAAAGCTTTTTAAAGCTAGTCTATTCGTTTACAAGTTCAACATCATTGCAAGTACCTGCTGGCCCGGCATCATCTTCAGCACCCGCTTTGTACGGATCAAAGCTATCTCCTTTTACTTGAGCTGTAAATTTTTTCACGTAAGCTTCAACGGCTTCATACGGCACATCTTCGTTGCCGGTATTAAAGGCATCCAGGCCTAGATATGTTACATCAGCCTCTATTGCTTCAGAAGTAATCATCGTAATATCCAGTGTATCTACGACATTGGCCAAAAAAGCCCCGGTTCTATGCATTAAAAGTCTATTCGTGGTTTCATTCAAGTCCCATTCGCAGTAATTATACCAAGCGTCTCCAAAGTCATCTGCTTTAGCCCCAATACTCTTATCAAAGGTTCCATCAGCATTGAACCGATAGATATCATCAGTATAGGCGTCCGTTATATCACTCGCTCCTGTTTTATTTCTGATTTCATCTGAAAGCAGCCAATTGTATTTCAGCAGCAATTGGCGAGATGTCAATTCCACATTGACTACCAATTCTACTTGCCCGGTTTGGCCTTCATTATCTTCAATCAAAAAATTAAAAGTAAGCACATGATCTGCATCATCTTGGATTACATCATATTCAAAAACAAGGTTTCCTTCAAGGTCCGCACCAGTACTGACCTCCGGCGTTCCTTGCACTTCACCATCCCAGAGCTTTGACACGGTAATCGATTTCGCTCCTGCCTCCGATTGAAATGTGACTGTTACAGATATAGACTCTTCTGCTTTGACATCGATTGCGGTCTCGGAAAGAGCAATCGTTGGAACTGCAGGATCATCCTCGTCGCAAGAAGTTGTAATGATCACTGACATCATTAGGATGACAGTCATTGCAGTAGTTGAAAAATTCTTATACATAATAATAGGGTTTAGTAACTAAATGCTTTTTATATCTTTCTCAAATATACTTTGTCCATATGTATGAACAAAGTATTTCGCAATTTATTTTATTAATGAACAAAAGATCAGGTCGATGTGTTTTGATTCTGACTCAACTTGCCATTATCACTTGGGTTTTTCAATTGGGTAATTCATTTTTTCTACCAGAGTCTGAAATCGTTGTTTACCCCGAAGTGGCTCATACCAGGGTTCAATATTCATAAAAATTAAAAACCACGACTTTTCTTCATAAGCCTTTTCAAGTAATTTCAAGGATTCTTCGTACTCTTGAATACTAATATGAATAAATGCCCGCTGACAGTATGGCAAATATTTATCTTCAGCTGCCATCGCGTAAAAGTCAGCCATTTGTTTTGCTGTTTCACGCCGACCGGCTTGTCCCAAGGCATGACCCAGACCGGCCCCTACTTCGACCGTACCGTCAGATAATTCGAATGCTTTATAATAGGTTGCTAAAGATTCGTCATATTGCTTCAGTTCTATATAGGCCATTCCGAGCCAGTCATACCCCCATGCAACGGTGGTATCCTTATTTACAGCTTTGATCATCAACTCTTTCATTTGTTTGAACTCGCGAGCAAAGTAGAGCATGGATCCACGACCAATTAGATAATCTTCATTGACATCCATAGTCTGAATGGTATCATGCTGCGCCTTAGCCTCATCCATACGGCTCATAGCGGCCAAATACAGCGAATACCAGTGTCTGGCACTCAAATCCTCAGGGCTAGTAGTTATGGACGATTTGAATGATTGCTCTGCACCTGTCCAATCCCAGTCCAAAAATTTCAGAATCCCAGAAAGCTTTAACACCCCGGCATGGGTAGAATCCAAAGAAAGGACCCTATCAAAAGCATCTTTAGCCTTTGGAATTGCATCGGCTCTTGAAACATATCCAAATATATAATTGATTACATGACTTTCCGCGAACCCCAAATAAGCTTCAACGTCTGAAGAATCCTTTTGAATTCTGTCTTCAAAAATTTTAGCTTCTCTAAGCCATTCGTTTTTGAATTTACTTCCCAATGAGGACATGATCTTTTTATCCGGCCCCTTAGTTTCTTGTGGCACACAAGCGAACAATATCATCAGCAGCGGGACTGCAATATTAATTTTGAACATAATTGTTGATTTTAATTTTTCTCTTAAAAATGTACTTCTTAGATGTCGTGATTAGTTGAAGATAAGATCAATAGGTACTCGCATAAATCGAGGTCGGTAGATACTGGCCTTTCGGAAGTGATCTTCCAGATTCATACTGTTCGTGTTATATGAAATCAGAAGTTCTCTGTCTGAAGTAAATTGAGGATGCACCAGCGCATTGTAAGTAAAAAGATCGGAATTACTTTCGTCTATTGGGGTTTCAAATAATACTTCTTGTTTACTCCAGGGGCCATACGGATTAGTACTGATGTATGAACATACTTTTCTGCTTAGGCTGCCTAATTGTGTAATCAAAACATATTTACCTTCAAGCTTTAATATGGTGAATTGTTCTGAGCCTTCAATATTTATCATAGGTTTAGCTTCAGCGACATCATCGCTCCATCCATTTCCTGTATAAAACTCCCAATCCGCAGCAACAGATTCAGCGCTTACTTTCGCCACATAGGGTCTTCCATTACCCAAACCATATATATAAAGTGTCTTGCCCATTTCAAATACGGCATGGCCAAAATGTATACCGGTTTGGTCAGCGAAAGAAAGTTTAGATTTCTTTACCTCTTCAATGTGGGGAAGAAGAAATGAAACCAATTCCGTTTCCAAAAACTCAAACCCCCACATACCGGTATCAGCCTGATGAAATTTTGAAACAAAGACATTTAAGGTATCCATATTTACAAATCCGTCTCCTGGCCAGTACCAGATATCACGCTCATTGGGCTTTGCTCCATAAACGACTTCATCAGGTATTATCATAGATCTGAATTCTTCAGGTTTTCCCAAATGTCTGGTGGTCATTTGCTCTCCGTCCTGAACTACAAAACAATTTCTGATGTACATGGGATCTGTTTTTTCGCGCGTCAACTCTTGACTAACCGATCCAATAAACGTATCACCGAAAATCCAAACTGTACGACCATCCGGAAGTACTACTGAATAGGTAGCATCTCCCCCTGTAAATCCAGGTCCTTGCATTTGAAACATCTTATCAAATACAGCATCAGCGTAGACACCGGTTGATTTCGTTTCATCATGGCCGAAGGGCCGACAGGCCAAAAAAACACATGCGATCAACCCATAAACAATAGGTAGTTTATTTAGTCTCATAACTAAAGGGATTTGTTCTAATTTTCGCTTTCTACTGTATAAACTATGCTATCGGCCCGATAGTAACCCACATTGAATTCGATAGGCCGACGACCCGGATCAAATACAAACCTCTTTCTCTTCAATATTGGATCTCCTTTTGCCAAATCCAGTTTTTCAGCCAGCATCTTCGATGCAGCTTCAGCAGTAATTTCCTCTTGGGACAGTTTTGCCACTATTGAATAGTCATTTTTAAGTATTTCATAAAGGGGCCTATTAAAATCTTCTTTCCCTGTCAGTCCTGTTCGTGGATGAAAATAAGATATAAAGAACACAAATGGTCCTGTGTCCTTTCCGCGCAACCTTTCCATCTTTAAAACCTTTGTTCCAGGGTCCAACGCGAAAAAGTTAAGCACCTGATCCTCGGGGGTTACCCAACTAAAATTGATATCAAAATTGACCACCTCAATACCTTTGGACTTCATTTCCTGGCTAAAACTGGACCAGTTATTGGCTTTACTATCTACGGGTCTGGCCACCATCGTTCCTACTCCTTTTTTTCTAAAGAGCATGCCTTCGTACACCAGTTTGTTGGTTGCCTGGCGCAAAGTATTTCTAGATATTCCCAGTTCTTTGGACATATCCACTTCGTTCGGCAATAGTTTTCCCTCCTGATATTCAGTCATTGCAATCATTTCGCGAAGCAACGCCTCTACCTGGGCATACAATGGGATTGAACTGCTATGATCTATTACTAATTTCATCTGTTTGTAATTTGCTTTTAGCTTCAGATGGAACTTTCCATTTCCAAATAATTATTTACTCCGTGTTTAATAATTATTTAAAAACGGACGTTTCATCTATTTTTAATAATGTTTAACTTAGAATGTCTCATCTAAATTCTGTTGGTTGGAATTTTATATGTTCAAATGTATGAACATATTGATAAACGTGCAAATTTCATGCATCATGAACCTCAAAATGCACAATTAATTAGTTAGCTCAAGGATTTCAATTGGGGTATCTAATATTCTCCACCATTTCCTGTACTTCTTGTGGTGGTGCCGGAGATAAATGTGAAATGATACCGGACACTAAAAAGTTAATTATCATTCCCAGTGTGCCAATACCTTCCGGTGAAATTCCGAACCACCAGTTTTCAGCGGTATTGAGTTCTGCGCTGATAAACTTAAAAAACACGATGTAGGAAGCAGTAAATAGCATCCCAATGACCATACCTGCCACTGCTCCCTCTCTATTGATCCTCTTACTGAATATCCCCATAATGATGGCTGGAAAAAATGATGACGCAGCCAGCCCAAAAGCAAAAGCCACTACCTGCGCTACAAATCCCGGTGGATAAACCCCAAAAATTCCTGCTACGATGACTGCTACAGCTGCGGCACACCTGGCCACAAGCAATTCTCCCTTTTCGGAAATATCAGGATTGATTTGTTTCTTTACCAAATCATGGGCTATAGAAGTGGATATCACCAAAAGCAAACCTGCAGCTGTAGAAAGTGCAGCAGCCAACCCACCTGCAGCAACCAGCGCTATCACCCAGTCTGGCAAGTTGGCAATCTCAGGATTTGCCAACACCATGATGTCACGATCAATGATTAGCTCATTTTTTTCAACATCTCCGACATACTGCACCAATCCATCTTTGTTTTTATCATCAAATTGAATCAGGCCCGTCTCCTCCCATTTACCAAACCAATCAGGTAAGGTCTTATATTCTTTATTGCTGACTGTATTAATCAGGTTGGTTCTGGCAAATGCCGCAATAGCTGGTGCCGTCGTGTAGAGTATCGCAATAAGAACGAGGGCATATCCTCCGGAAATCCGAGCGTCTCGTACTTTTGGCACAGTAAAAAAACGAACTATCACATGCGGTAGTCCTGCGGTTCCTACCATAAGTGCGGCAGTAATGAAGAAAATATCGATTGTACTTTTCTTTGATATTGTGTAAGCAGCAAAGCCCAATTCTTCGTGCAAACCATCGAGTTTATCCAATAGATAAGTGCCGTCGCCTAGCGTACTTCCAAATCCAAGCTGGGGTATCGGATGGCCTGTCATCATGATGGAAATGAATATGGCCGGAACCATGAAGGCAAATATCAATACACAGTATTGTGCAACTTGCGTGTATGTAATTCCCTTCATTCCCCCAAGCACAGCATAAAAGAAGACGATAATCATTCCAATAATTACCCCTGAAGTAACATCAACTTCCAGAAACCTGGAAAACACCACACCCACACCGCGCATCTGTCCTGCTACATAAGTAAATGAAACAAAGATGGCACAGAAGACTGCCACTGATCTGGCAGTCTGTGAATAGTACCTGTCTCCTACAAAATCAGGCACTGTGAACTTACCAAATTTGCGGAGATAGGGAGCCAGTAGAAGGGCCAATAAAACATAACCACCCGTCCAACCCAGCAGATAAACGGCTCCGTCATATCCCATAAAAGAGATCAGGCCTGCCATCGAAATAAATGAGGCTGCTGACATCCAGTCTGCTGCCGTAGCCATGCCATTGGCAAGTGGAGAAACATCACCCCCAGCAACATAAAAATCTTTAGTAGACCCAGCTCGAGACCAAATGGCAATGCCGATGTAAAGAGCAAAGGTGAAACCTACTATGATATAGGTCCAGATTTGTACATTCATAAAAATAGTATTGTGTTTAGCTAATTTATCTTGGGAATAATGTTACAATACTTGTTATTCGTCTACGCCGTGGGCTTTGTCCAGCTTGTTCATCAAATACACATAGATGAAGATGATAGCAATAAAGAAATAAATAGCTCCCTGTTGGGCAAACCAAAAGCCTAGTTTGAATCCTCCCATTCGTATTTCATTGAGCTGATTCACAAAGAGAATTCCACAACCATAAGAAACCAAAAACCAAATACTCAACAGAATGGCTAGATACTTCAAGTTCTTATTCCAATAGGATTGATGGTTTTTGTCTGACATATTCAAAAAATTAAACCCCAATTAAGTCAATAAAATTGATTATCTGAAAAGTCGATAGATATAAAAAAGATTCAAATTGAGGATTTAAAATAACCAGACGCTATATGCTAAACACTAATACTAAAGCGTGATCCTCTTATTCATTCTCCAAAAGACCTTTGAGATTGAAAAGGTCTTTTTGCTGGCGATTGATCATTGATTTTTTCATCAATGGCATCAGTAGTTTCATGAAAAAACCTTTACCCGCGACAGCATTGCTCATCATCACTTCCGTATTATCATTTCCAATGGCTTTTAAGTGGGTCTCGCTTTCCATTACCACCTGGTCGCTATCCAGACGAAAGGAAAAGTGAGCGTTGGGTGTGATACTCAACAGCTCCTCCATGAAGGTGACTTCCTTGCCTCTCTCTTCAAAGACATATTTGGTCATACTTCCGATTTCGCTGGCATTACCACTTTGTAATTCAACTTTCTTAAGGCCGGTTATCCATTCACAAGCTCGGTCAGGATTGCTAATTAATTGATACACTTGATCAACTGATTTCGCAATTACAATATTTGTTTCGTAAGTAGTCATGATTATAGATATTTTAGTTTGTTCTTTCGATTTTTCTCACTGCTAAAAGTCCGCCCATATACCCAATGACGAGCTTACTGGCATGTGCGACAATCAGTCTCCAGTCCGATATATCACCTACCGCCCACTCAATTGGAATATCAGTTATGATATATGCGCCTACCACAAATAGGCAATTCCTAACTATACCCTGCTGTATTCTTTTACCCATAAAATAGCATGCGTAGTAAAAAACTGGTAAACCAAGGATGGTGCTAATCCATGCGCGGTTTTCAAATACATACTGCTCATAATAACTGGGGGACTGGCCAGTTTCTATTAGAGCCGAATAGATAAACATGTAAGGGAACGTAAGGGCAATCATCAATATCCTCAGTAAAATCGGAAATAAGATGATCCAGCTCCAGCGAAGCTTTTTGGTATTTGTTTTCATGATTTAAACACAATTTGTTTTTAACATGAACCAAGAATAGCGTCCGGAAAGACAAAAGGGGTGCTACTTTATAAAGTACGACCCGATTGTGGTCTAAAGAAATTTTTCTTTGTATTGGGAGGGCGTAAAGCCTGTATGTTTTTTGAAGATCCTATTGAATGTTGATTTATTATTAAACCCAGAGTCGAAGGCAACTGTCATGATCTTCAGATAAGAGTTCCCATTTTCCGCAAGGAGTTTGCGCGCCTTATTCACTCTAAAAGAATTGATGAATTCAAAAAAATTCTTGTCAGTGGTTTCATTAATTACCTGAGATAGATAGTGAATAGGTACCTCCAAAGCAGTGGCCAGATCAGCAATTTTATAATCACTAATCAGGTATAATTGTTCATGTTCAATTTTATCGACAATCTTCTTGTAGAGCTCTTCACTTTGAGCTTCGGTTAGTTTATAGCTGGCATATTTTTCTTTGTCTTCCGGTTCAAGCAGATAACCGAAGAAAAGAGGTTGTTTCAAGGCAATATATCCAGTAGTATGAATGAGTACAGATAAGGTCAATACCAATACGTAATCCATTTCTACTCTATATTGCTTGATAACTGGTAAAAGTGCCAGCACAAGTAGGCACCCTACCAAGAACCAAAAGAAAACCGACGTCATTTGTCTCAGTATTGAAAAATTAATGAGGCTATTATCTGATAGATTGGCCTTATAGGCCGTCTCTTGTTTATTAAGTAACCGCTTAGAAAACAACAAATAGATAAAAGTCTGAATAAAATGACTGGCCATGAACAAATACTGTCCCCAGGGTATTTCTATATGGTCTTCGGAACCGCCAACCTCCGTCTTCAAAAAATCCATCTTTGATTCAGGAGTGGTCAGATAAAAAGGCGTTAGTAGCAACAAACAGATGACTGCAGGCAAAAGATGTAACAACTGCTTTTTTTGAATGATGAAATCTTTGACTGTCAACTTTTTAACATAAAAAAAGTAAAATGGCCCCATCAAAAACAAAAAGGGATAAGAGGTGGCTATGAGATGAGGAAACTTATCATACAGACGACTGATGGCTATTGTGTATTCAAACAAGTTGTAGGAAACTACCAGCAGCAGAAAAGCGAAAAGAGCATTTGCAGCTCTATTCTCATCTTTGGAAAAAAGGCCAATAGCAAGGAATATCCCATGAAATGAGCCTAAAGCAACAAGTACGCCCCAAAAACTAATATGAATGTCTGATTCCATTTGGCTATTTAAGAGGCTAAATATAACAGACAAAAAATGCACTTACTATTTCGAGAATTGAATTTTTGTCAATAAAAAAGGCTGACCACCGGCCAGCCTCTACTAATCAAATAAACCGTAACATTAGAAACTAATTGTACTCAAATAGTTAAATACATTTTGGCAATCGTAGCTGTACTGATGCAACCCGTCGTTACCTATCATGAACAACACATCATCCAATGGAATGACATCAAGTGCATGTACATTTTCATGATGTGCTGTAAGCCGATCTCCTATCAAAAGCGGATCTGCGGTATTAAATACTTTTAACCCGTGGTCTCCTTCAGCAATGAACAAGCAGTCCCCGTTAATACCCAGGCCATGAGGGTTTTGCATATCATGACTAATCAATAACTCTGGATTCGTTACGTCCGAAATGTCAATTACATCCAATTGATTGGTGAAGGTTTCGCATTCTGTTCCATTGCGCAAGGTGACATAAGCCAAGTCTCCTTGTACGACTACCGGATCACAAGTATTTACATGCGCGTATGTGGATACAAAGACGGGCTCGGATGGATTAGAATTGTCATAAATATGCATACCGCTTCGAGCTCCAAAAAACAGTTTATCACCATAAGGAAAAATAGTTTCTATACCCCAACCTAAATCAACTGAATTGCCTTCCACCGGGCTGTCAGTAATGGTGATATCAAATAATTTCAGACGATAATCATTGACGGTGTACAGGTAATCATTTGTGATGGTAAATCGAGCCAAAGAACCGCCTATACCGGTGCTTCCCCCAGAGGAACTATTTGATATTTCAGCTGAAGAGGCATACAACATGTCGTTATAATAATGTGGCATGATGCTCCCATTTCCACAGTCAACTTCTACCTCCTCTTGAACCTCCTCATAAGCGATCAATAGCCCATGAGTTTCATTGTAGGCGTAGTAGGCGTCGAATACATTTTCGATTCTATTTACTTGCTGAATCCGGGCCTTATCGCTTATATCCAATACCACCAGGTCACCATAGTTGTCCGCATAAAGAAAATTGCCTTTGGCTGCTAAATCCTTATTACCTGGCAAATTGATAAACCCAACTTCCTTTGGATTTGATCTGTCTCTATTATCAATCACATGTATGCCTTTTTCTATTTCATTGATAAACAGATACTCATCTTTATAGTAGATTTTCCCAGGGTTTTCAATCGGTCTCGCCGATTCAAATTCGGCATCCTTGAGTACCTCAGACTTAGGTGCGTAAATAGGCTCGTAATAGGTAATCATTTGCGTTTCACAGGCCTCTTTGCATCCCTGTGCCAATATCGACAGCATGAGCAAAAACAACAGACTCGATGCAATGAGCTTGCCCATTACTATTTTTTGATTTTTCAATTGGGTGTTATTCGTCTTCATATTATCATATTTAGAAGTTGTATCTAAAACCTATGGACACACCTATGTTTCTAGGCTTAGCCTTATTTGGATTGTCAGAGCTGGTAAAATCGGTCAATGCCTGATTGTAGTTTGGCTCTAACAAAAATTGATAATGGTTTTTGAATAGGTATCCAAATTCCACACTAGTCAAGAAATTGAAATAGACATTTTCATAGCTATCAGCTGTACTAAAATCATTACTCAATTCTTCAGATTCGCCGGCTGAGACCAACTTGGAATTCATTCTGATGTTGCTTGAAAGTCCTGTATTTAAAGTGATGTTGAATTTCTTATCCAGCAAAACATATCCTGCTTTTATTGGTACAGTCAAATACTGATATTCGTTTGTCAACTGAACTTGCTGTCCGTCATATCTCAATGCTCCCTGATTCAACGCATTTTCCAGGTTGCTGTCACTGGTTTCGCTCGTCAATGCGTATGTGTTTTCTGCACCATCAGTTACCAACTGGCTTGTGGCTGACGCGGTATTGAATGCACTATAGTGCAATCCTCCGCTCAGCATCACACGCTTGGACACCTTCTTTCCTATATTGATCCCTCCAGCTACTGACTGGCCTGCAGCATAGACCGGACTGGTTTGATTTTGGATCGGTTGAGCTACACTTTCCGAAAGGAAGTTATCCTGACTGGCAAAAACCAAATCATCACCTGAATTTCCTCCAAAGCCCGGATCAAATGCTCCGGCGGAAAAACTCACACCTGCCCACATGGGACTCACAAGCTTATCGTCATCAATTACTTCCCAGGTTCTGGCCACGCCATATAAATGGTCTGATTTCCAGGGTTCCAATTGGCTAGGAAAAAGAGCACGTTTAGCTGCCAGTGAAGTCAATTGGACACGCTCAAAATTTACCGATGGTGAAGACTGACTTATTTTCTCAGGATTTTGAGAGAGATCGTTCGATGCCATAGCGTTTGAAGTACTCAAAGACCGTTCTTCAACAATCTGATTCTTAATTGTTGGGCTGTCAACAACATTTTCATCCTCTTCATCATCAAGGGCAACAAGTGGCACTGACGGACGAGATTGATCTATTATTGGAGCCGAGGTCTCGGTAGCTCCCTCATCGACGATCGTTGATTCGATCTTTGAACTACCACCCAGCCAATAAAAAGCAGCCCCAATAATAAATAGCAACAAGCAAGCGGCAGCAAGCCTTTTATAGAAGTAGGCTTCTTTTCTAAAGCCGACAGCCTGCTCATTGGCCAGCTGACCATCGATCGCCACCCAAACTTGTAAAGGTGGTTCGACCTCCGCCTTGTCCAAGGCCTGGTGCCACTGCTCTTCGAATGTCATTTTAGCCCTTTCCATATTTTTTGTTTTTATCTTTCATTCGCTCCTTCAGCAGGAACTTTGCTCTTGAATACTGGGACTTTGAAGTTCCCACTGAAATTTCAAGCATTTCAGCGATTTCATGATGCTTGTAGCCTTCGATGGCATAGAGATTAAAAATAACCTGACTACTGGCCGGCAAGGCCCTTACCATGGTCATCAATTCTTCCATAGTATAGTCAGCCACCTCCCTTTCTTGCCCCGATGACTCTTTCAAATCTTGTACATCTACCATTGGATAGAGATACAGCTTGCTTCGCTGGGCATTAAGTGCTGTATTGATCACGATTTTTTTAATCCAAAACACTAAAGGCGCATCGCCCTTATAATTTCCTATTTGCTTGAAAACTTTGATAAACGATTCTTGCAAAACGTCCTCAGCCTCCTGCTGGGCCTTGGTGTACCTGAGACAAATCGCATACATGCTTCTTGAAAATTGCAGATACAACTCCTCTTGAGCATGCCTGTCTCCTTTTATACAGCCCTTGATTAGTTCCTTTTCGTTTATCTCCATTCTGGTCAGGAGTCTTAGTTGTTTTGGTTCGATGTTAAGACACACCGTTTGGTAAAAGGGTTGGAAGTAAAATTATTTTTTATTCAAAAGCATTACGCCTTACTTTCGTTACCTCAATTATGGATACTTATTTTATGAAATCAATTCTACCTATAACCCTAATATTTCTTTTACTAGCAAAAATTGTCCCGAACTTGCAGGCTCAGCCGAAAGAAAAAATATACGAAAACAAAAGCTTCCAGCCTTTTGTGGGAACTGTGCAACTCTACCCTGTTACCGACAACCCCAATCAGGAGTTAGAGGCACCTATTGTTCCCAGAGGCAATGTTGAATCCTTGCTTCTGCAATTTGACCTGTTACTCGAAGAATACATCGATGTTCAAGTCAAAATCATACACTGCAATGCGGATTGGACGAAATCTGTACTCAATGATATTGAGTTTCTCTATGATTACAACAGCTTTGATTTACGTGACTTTGAATACTCAATCAACACCAAGACCTTATTTGTCAACTACTGGTTTAATATCCCTAGAGTAAAAACCACAGGCAATTACATTGTGCAGGTTTACCAAAATGGAGATGAAAAAGATCTCCTTTTTACGCGAAGATTTATAGTCTTTGACAATAATGTGAGCATTCAACCAACTACAAGAATATCAACTGGCGTCATTCAGAGAGACTTTAATCAGCAAATCGATTTTGATATCATTCATAGCCGAATTAAAGTATCCAATCCTCGTACAGAGTTTAAAATTGTAATCAGACAAAATCAGAGATGGGACAATATGCTCACGGGACTGCAACCGACGGCGGTAAGAAGGGATAAGTCATTGTTAGAATATCGTCATTTCAACATGGAAAACAATTTCAAAGGAGGTAACGAGTTCCGAATGGCCGACTTAAGGAGTTATAGTTTCAGAGGGGCCTATGTATCAAATGTAAACCCTGACGCAAACCCGAGAGAGGCCACGGTTAATCCAGGGAAGAGTCGAAAGCACCAAGCCTATTCACAGATGCTTGACAAAAACGGAGGTTTCATTATTGCTTCTACTGAAGCTTTGGCTGATTATCTGGAATGTGATTACATCAAAACAAAATTTCAGGTGAAATCTGACCGACAAGTAGGGTCTGTATATATTCTGGGTGCATTTAATGATTATAATAAAGACGAAAAAAGCCTGATGAAATATGATGACTCTTTACAGGCCTACACTTGTGATGTATTGCTAAAACAAGGACTCTACGACTATTTATATTGGGCCGATTTGAAAAACAATGACCCTTACTACTTTGAAGGATCATTCTATCAAACCGAAAACAACTACGATATCATTGTTTATCACAAGTCGTTTAGTGATTTGACAGACAAGGTGGTTGGGTACTATTCATTCCGAACCAAATTTTGATTCGGGAGGCACGCGATATTTCTGAAATGGTATAGCAAGCAAATTACCCAAAGCATCATTTTCCTCTGGCTTCATGTGGGTATCTATTCCAAATTTGACGTCCTTCATATCGTCTACATGTTGAAAGGTACCGAACAAACGATCCCATATTGAAAAGATATTTCCAAAGTTAGTATCGGTCCATGGTTGTGTGTAGTGATGATGAACCTTGTGCATATTTGGGGTGACCAGCACATAAGAAATGGCCTTGTCCCACTTTCCAAATGGTGAACTGTTCACATGCTCGAGATGCGCAAACAAAACAGACAAACTTTGATACAACATAATGATACCAATAGGTGCGCCAACGACTATGACCGCCATGATGGTAAACGTAATTCGAAATACCGTTTCACCCGGATGATGTCTAAGTCCTGAGGTAACATCAATGGTCGTATCTGAATGATGTATCAAATGAAACTTCCACATCCATTTGACCTTGTGCTCTACATAATGAACAAAATAGGCACCTATCAAATCCAACAATAGCACGCCCACAATGACTTGCAACCACAAGGGCAATTCAACCAGATACAGCAAACCAAATTCACGATTTGATACGTAGTTTGACACATATAATAGCACACCAGCCAACCCGAAACCGATAATAACAGTCATAAGAGTAAATAGCAGGTTGATGCCTGCATGCCTGACTTTCTTATATTGAAATCGAAATAGTGGGATAAGACCTTCTAAAATCCAAAAGAAAACCAATCCGCCGACAAGTATGGTAGCTCTAAACCAGAGCGGGACATGTGTGAAAAAGTCAATGAGTTTTTCCATATTGAATGCTATTTAATCCTAAAATTTAATCAAAAATGAACTTAATGCCCTTAGAACACCTTTAAATTCAAGCCTGCATTTGTCAAGTCAGGCTTAATGTTTAAATTCAATCTATCAAAACAATGATCTATGACTAAAGCCTCAGACCTCTTTGTACAAGCCCTCGAAAACGAAGGTGTAGAGTATATTTTCGGTATTCCAGGAGAAGAAAATCTGGACCTTCTTAATTCGCTTAAAGATTCCAAAATCAGACTCATTCTGACCCGACATGAACAAGGGGCTGGTTTTATGGCCGCTACCTATGGCCGTCTGACTGGCAAACCTGGTGTATGTCTGTCCACCTTGGGTCCGGGGGCAACCAACCTGGTCACTCCGGCAGCCTATGCGCAGCTAGGCGCCATGCCCATGCTAATGCTCACCGGACAAAAGCCGATCAAAAAAAGTAAACAAGGAAGATTTCAAATTCTGGACGTTGTAGATATGATGCGGCCCATCACAAAATACACGCGACAAGTAGTCAGTGGCAACAATATCCCGTCTATTGTTCGCGAAGCCTTTAGACTGGCATCGGAAGAGCGACCGGGTGCTGCTCATATAGAACTACCGGAAGATGTAGCCGCAGAAGAAAGCGATGAGAAGGTATTTGAGGTGAACACCATTCGCAGGCCTTCGCCCGATGTTAAGGCAGTAAAAGAAGCTGTGAAAATGATAGAAGCGTCAAAGATGCCGTTACTATTGATTGGAGCTGGAGCCAACCGACAACGAACCCGCACCGCCTTGCAGGCTTTCGTAGAAGAGACCAAAATACCTTTCTGTAATACACAGATGGGCAAAGGCGTATTAGATGAAAGACAAGAACTCTTCTTAGGCACCGCCGCCTTGTCAGCCGATGACTATCTGCATCATGCCATCAACAAAGCAGATCTGATCATCAACGTAGGCCATGATGTAGTGGAAAAGCCACCGTTTTTTATGGAGCATGATAGGAAAAAAGTCATTCATATCAACTTTTTCTCCGCAGAAGTGGATCAGGTATACTTTCCACAGCTAAATGTTGTCGGGGACATTGCCGAATCCGTAGAGCAGATTACCCGGCTGATAGACTTACAAAAACATTGGGATTTTAGTTATTACACCAAGGTTCACGATGAGGTAGAGAGCCATATCACCAAATATTTTAAGGACGAGAGGTATCCCATGCTTCCACAGCGTATTGTAAACCAAATAAGAGAAATCTTACCGGACGATGGTATCGTTACGCTGGACAATGGTGTCTACAAAATTTGGTTTGCAAGAAACTACAAATGCTACGAATCCAATACCCTCCTACTTGACAATGCCCTGGCTACCATGGGTGCTGGTCTTCCCTCCGCCCTGGCTGCCAAACTGATTCACCCGGACAAAAAAGTGATCGCAGTATGTGGAGACGGGGGATTTATGATGAACTCTCAGGAATTGGAAACTGCGGTAAGAGAAAAATTGCATGTTATAGTCATCATCCTCAATGACAATGCCTACGGCATGATTAAATGGAAGCAAGAAGGCATGGGCTTTGACAACTTTGGTCTGGACTATCAAAATCCCGATTTTGTAAAATACGCAGAAAGCTATGGTGCGCAAGGCCATCGTATATCAAGTGATGCGGACTTCAGTGAGACCTTGAATAAGTGTTTGGATACGGAAGGTGTTCACGTCATTGATTGTCCGGTGGACTATTCCTTGAATCATGCCATACTCAATGTAAAAATCAAAGAACAAGCAGACGCACTATAAACGCAAAACCCTAATATTTACTATGTCAACTTTAGAAGTTAATGCCCCCTTCGACCAAAAATTAATCAAAGAGATACCATTGGCCACAAGCCAGGAAATGACGGCAGCTATCGATCGCGCTCATGCTCTTTTCCTCGACCAATCTCAATGGCTACCCAAACACAAGAGAGTTGAAATATTAGAAAATGTTGTCTTTCTGATGGAAGAAAGGTCAGATGAGATCATTCAAACTTCGGCTCAGGAAGGCGGCAAACCCTGGGTTGACACCGAAATAGAAATGAAGCGTGCCATCAATGGCGTGAAACTGGCCATTGAAAATATCGGCCACTTAAAAGGTGAGGAAGTAGCCATGGGGCATACCGCTTCGTCTGCCAATCGTATGGCGTATACGATGAGAGAACCCATAGGAGTGGTCGCCTCTGTTAGCGCCTTTAATCATCCCATCAATCTGATAATACATCAAACCATTCCAGCCATCGCCGTAGGCAGCCCTGTAATTATAAAACCTGCTCCTACTACTCCACTCACTTGTTTGCTACTCGTGGATATCTTTGAGTCTGCCGGTTTGCCGAAAGGATGGTGCACTGCTATGCCTTGCGATAATGAAGTAGCGGAGCAGTTAGTTACAAGTCCAAAAGTCAATTTCTTCTCATTTATCGGATCGGCCAAAGTAGGCTGGTATCTAAGATCAAAGCTATCTCCAGGCACAAGATGCGCCTTGGAGCATGGTGGCGCAGCACCGGTGATCATAGAACCTGATGCTGACATCAAGTCAATGATTCCCGCTTTGGTTAAAGGCGGATACTATCACTCCGGTCAGGTTTGTGTGTCGGTTCAGCGCGTGTATGTTCATGAGTCGATTATCGATGAAGTGACTGAAGAAATGGATAGCCAGATACGTGCACTCATTTCTGGTGATCCTCTTGATAAAAAAACCGATTTGGGACCGCTAATTCTTCCTAAAGAAGTAGACCGGGTGCATGAATGGGTAGAAGAAGCAAGAGAAAGCGGAGCTAAGGTGGTCTGCGGTGGAAAGAAGATTTCTGATTATTTCTACGAACCAACCCTCCTGTTGAACCCCTCGGATAAGTGCAAGGTATCCTCTCAGGAAATCTTTGGCCCAGTAGTCTGTCTCTATAGTTACACAGACCGGCAAGAGGCGATCGACAGAGCTAATTCACTGGAGTTCGCATTTCAGTCTTCCGTATTTACGAAGAATATTGACGTAGCGCTAGACACCGTCAAAAAGCTCAATTCGACGGCTGTGATGGTCAATGACCACACGGCTTTCAGAGTAGACTGGATGCCTTTTGGTGGTCGGGACTCCTCCGGACTAGGATTGGGAAGCATTCCCCATTCTATGCATGACATGAGCAGAGAGAAGTTGATGGTCATCAAAAGTGATGTTCTGTAACTGTATTGTCCTCCATAAACATTCACTCATTTTTTTCAGCATTTTCGTATCTCTGGATATAAAGAATCGTAGGATCAGTTTTACAAAATTCAAAACTTATCAATTATGAACATCCAGGAAATTGCAAACAAATTAGTAGAACACTGTAGAAATGGTAGCTGGTCAGCAGCTCATCAGGAATTGTATTCAGAAAATGCCGTAAGTCTCGAACCGGCAGGCGCTCCCAATGAGCGGACCGAAGGCATTGATGCCATCACAAAAAAAGGTGAAGAGTTTGACAAGATGGTCGAAAAGGTTCACAGCATCAGTATTTCTGAGCCTTTAGTTGCTGACAGATTTATCACATTTACTACAACGATGGAGGCAGACTTTGTAGGCATGGGAAAGATCACCATTGACGAAGTCAGCGTATATGAGGTGAAAGATGGAAAAATTGTAACCGAACAATTTTTTTATACCCCTGCTCCTCAAGGCTGATTTAAACTGGAGTAAGCGGCATGTTGAATTCAGTCGATTTCAACATGCCACTTCTCTTTTATTTTGACTTTACGCCACCCTATCACTCATTATTTAATTCCTATCCGTATAATCTCCTAGTTGAAAATTGGGTACTTCCGCTTATTGTCTTTCTATATACCTCCATCTTACATTTGCGTAAGTTATTTTTTGAGCTATTTTGTACCGCGAAAAATAAGTCGAAACTAGATCTGCCTTGATTTTGTTAGATCAAGACAAAACAGAACCAACAGTATGATAGAATTAAAAAGCCTGATCAAATTCAATTTTACCATTAGTCGCAAAATCAGGATCAGTTTTTTTATACTGATTGGTGTGATTGTGCTCAATGGCCTCTACACTTCTTATACACTTCGCGAAAGTCTTGGGCTGCTCAACAAAGTTACGGAAGAGGTCTACCCTACGATCAATACCTATAGCGATTTTCGCAATCTCATCAAGGATAGTAAAGCTTATTCCACCAACTGGGTTTATGTAAATCGGTATAAAAAGGACAAAGAAAAGCTCAGAAACATCCATCAAAAGGCCTATCCTGAACTAAAGAAAAAAATACAAACGATCATAGCTAATGCTCAACCGCAGGAAGCTGAGGAAATGAATGCCATCATTACCTCCTTTGAGATTGTTCTTGCGGATCAGCGTGCGGTTATGGAAAATCTGAGCTCAGATTTAGCTTACGATGATGCGATGACACTCTTCATAAGTGAAGACCTCGTGGAAAGCAACATCATCCCGCCCTGTGACGGATTGATTGAAAAATTGGATGCCATTATGTTGATGAAGTCAGAAGAGACCAATAGCATAACGGCTACTATGGAGGATTCCTTTTCTAGCCTTGGCCTTGCCATCTTATTTCTCGGAATTGCAGGTGCTATTTTTGGGTTTATTATTTCTAACTGGCTGGGTTCCAATATCACAAAACCCATCAAGGTTTTACAGGATAAAATCGCTCAAATACGTCTTGGTGTAATCCCAGAGGTCATTACCAAAATGAACAAAGACGAGATTGGCGAAATGAGTCATGGAATCAATTCGCTCATCCAGGGATTCAAGTCTTCGTCTGAATTTGCCAGTGAAATTGGTAAAGGAAATCTGGAAGCACATTTTGAAGCCTTGAGCGAAGACGACGTACTTGGTCATGCCCTGCTCTCCATGCGGTCCAACCTCAAAATAGTAATCAATGAAACCAACGAAGTGGTAAAAGCTGCGGGAGAAGACGGCAAACTTGATGCTAGAATATCGACAGAAGCTAAAGAGGGTGCCTGGTTCGAACTCAGTGAAGCCATCAATCACCTCTTGCATTCGATCGCTACACCTATTTTAGAAGTAAACAAAATCGTGACTGCACTGGCTGAAGGAGATTTGACCCACAAGTACCTGCTTGAATCCAAAGGTGATATCTACACACTTGTGAGCAACCTGAATAAAGCCACAGCAAATTTGAACAAGCTTTTATTGAAAATTAGTGACAGTGCGCAAGTGGTGGAAGAAGCCTCTACTGAGATGCTCAATGCAAGCGAAGAAATGACTGCCAATACAGGCGAGATTGCCTCCGCCATTGGCCAGATGAGTTCTGGTGCTCAAAACCAAGTGGTAAAAGTAGATGAGTCGTCCAATCTGGTGGAAGGCATTCGCAATTCTTCTAATGAGATGGGCAATACGGCATCCAACATCAACGAAGCAGCTAAGTCTGGTGTAGAGAGTAGTAAAAAGGGAAAGGAAATGGTGGACAATGTGGCCACCAGTATGGAAGAAATATCTTCTTATTCTGCCAAAACCAATGATTCGATCAAGGTCCTGACACAAAGGTCAGAAGAGATTACCAGGGTGCTTGGTGTAATTACTGAGATTGCCTCTCAAACCAACCTACTTGCTTTGAATGCAGCGATTGAAGCCGCTCAGGCTGGTGATGCAGGCCGGGGATTTGCTGTTGTGGCCGAAGAAATAAGAAAATTGGCTGAAGATTCAAGAAGTTCGGCGAGAGAAATCGAAACGCTGGTGGCCGACGTGCAAACAGACACGGAGCAAGCCGCTCAGGTGATGGAAACGATGAATCAAAGTGTGAAAGTCGGCGGACAAGCCTCTAGCCAGGCTTCTGAGGTATTCAAGGAAATCACAGAATCAACGAGCAGTACACTTTCTTTTTCAGAAGAAATTGTAAATGCGACTAAACTTCAGCAAACCAACATTGGCAGAGTAGTATCTATCACGGAGTCAGTAGTAGTCATTGCCGAACAAACAGCTGCGGGTACTGAAGAAGTAGCAAGTTCGGCTACGGAACTCTCCTCGGGCATGGAAAATTACAGTCAGAAATCCGAGCAATTGACCCACGTAGCTAAGGAGTTGAAAAATAGTGTAAGCAGATTCAAGCTGTCCGAACTAGCACCTGTGGATGAGGCCTTGGCGTGAAACAACGTGGCTTTCGCTTTGTCCTGACGTTAGATTGAATAATAGCTGAACTATAATGGAAATAAGAAGCATTTCTTACGAAATGACCTGGAGCATCAGGCAAGCAGCTATGTGGCCAAACGAATCGATTGCATATGTTATGCTGCCGAATGACAAGGAAGGCTCCCACTTTGGTCTTTTTGTCAATGATCAAATGGTTTCCGTCATTTCTATATTCATTACTGATGGTCATGCTCAGTTTAGAAAATTTGCAACTTTAGATGCTGAACAAGGTAAAGGCTACGGCTCGAAACTCTTAAACCATATTTTTCTTGAGTTGGCTAAATCTGAAATTACAAAGGTTTGGTGTAACGCCAGAGCCGATAAAACCGATTTTTATGAACGGTTTGGTATGATTCAGACGGAAAAGAGATTTGACAAAGGAGGAATAAATTATGTGATAATGGAAAAATCCATCTAACAAAGTGGACTTTTGAGGAAGTCTCCTTTACCCCATCTGGGTATTTCGAAACATACGATTAATTTAGCCACTTCTAAAACCGAATGACCTGAATGGAAAAAGCCACCAAAGCGGATGAAGAACTGATTATCGATATCATTGCAGAATCCTTTCCTTCCAATCCCAGCGTACTTTCAATCATCAAAAACGACAAAAAGGAACCGCAACGCATGCGCTGGCTTGCCAGATATGTTTTCAGAACGGCGTTAAAAAAGGATGGTATTTTCTTATCCGCTGATCGCACAGGTGTAGCCGTGTGCTATCGGTTCAACAGTCATAAGGAATCCTTAATGGACTATTGGAATCAATTGGTTCTAGCCTTCACCGCCATAGGCATCGAGCGAATATTCAAGGTTTTGAAACGGGACATTTATGTCAAAAACAAAAGGCCCAAATCAGGTGATTTTCTCTACTTCTGGTTTTTTGGCGTCAGCAACAAAGGAAAAGGGCGAGGCGCCGCTCATGAACTGAAAGAGGTCGTTTTCTCTGAAGCCAAAAGGCAAAACCTGCCGATCTATCTAGAGACATCCATCGCTCAGAACAAAAGAGTGTATGAACGCTATGGCTTTGAGGTGTACCACACCTGGGATTACAAAAGCGAAGGCATTACCCTTTGGTTTATGCGTAACCAAAAATTTACGCATTTACCCTAGAGAATTCGGTGAATACCCTATTGATCATGGTCACAAAGCTCAACACCTTTGCGCAACCATAAACCTGACTTTGCTTTAGGATCTAAATAAAACTTGCAGCTATGAAATCAATTACGGTCATTGCCCTTTGCATGACACTCAGTTTTTCCGCCTGGTCAGGCGAAATGGACAAACACAAGGCGTTGCTCATCTATAAATTCACGGAATACATCGTATGGCCAGACACACCGGATAAAATCACGGTAGGCGTCTTAGGCGATTCACCCATTTATGATGAGCTGGTTCGGTTTGCTGCTCGCAAAGAAAATCTGGAAGTCATCAAATTGACCAGCACAAAGGATGCGGACCAATGTCAACTAGTGTATCTATCCAAAGCACAAGGAGGACTGATGAAACCACTGTTTGCCAGTCTATACCAAACAAGCGTATTACTTGTCAGTGAGGACAAAAGCCACATCCAGAAGGGCGCCAATGCCGTGGTGTATGAATCCGAAGGTAAGCTGAGCTACATTATGAACGAGCAATCGATCAAAATCAAGGGCATGATTCCAAGCAGACGCCTGGCGTCACTGGCTCAATCTTTCTAATCAGGGATTTATTTGACCCTTTTAGCTTCAAATATAATTGAAAGAGGAGATCATAGGCATCAGAAATGTAAAACCCCACCGGAGAACTGCCGTCAAGCTATTTTAGGACTACACAATTGCGGTTAAAAAATTCTACGGAGTATCGGTTCGGATTCGCAACACATCCAAAACTTCTGCGGAGCTCCCGCTTCGCGCCCTTGTTGGTCACAAGGCCAATTATGGTGAAAACGTCACGTTAGTGCAAATCCAAAAAAGGAAGTAACGGGCGTAAATGGCTATTATCTCTATATATTTAGTGAGATAAACGCCATTAATGGCGTTTACCTTATGGTTGTGTGGCATTAAAGACACCAAATATGAAATCATTACTAATTCTCTTATTCATCAGCACATTAGTGTCCTGTGTATCAACGAAAGATCAAAAGACAGATCCAAATCTGACAAATAATAATGCATCCCATTCTTTGAACAAGGATATTTCCGACCTAACCTTTTCCACTTCGTTATCAGAGTTTATACAAACTATGGAATTAAAAAAGCTGTGTAACCCTGTTAAACTGCATGTTATTTTCTCTGTCGACACAATTGGAAAAATTTCTGACCCCGATTTTAGACCCTCACAATACGACCAAGATGATTGCGAAATAGATACAGTTTATCTCGAAAAGTTAAAAGTTGAATTTGAAAAAAGTATGCCCCTATGGAAACTTACAAATATGAGCGATACGACAACTAAGGCCAGGTATTCAATACCCGTCACCTTTGACTGAAAAATAAAACAAACGCCACACAACAAGGTGTAAAAATGTATTGAAACGGCTTTTACATAAGCCATTTCGTCCTCATCGACGCTCAACAAACCTTACGTTTGTACAAATCCAAAAAGGGAGTAACCGGCATAAATGGCTATTATCTCTATATATTAGTGGGATAAGCATTAAAGGTGATCATCTTATAGTTATGATCAATTCTAATACATGAAAAATATCTTATTATCGATATTGTTCCTTAACCTATATGGGTGCAATAGCTCATCAACTCCCGATAAGGAAATAGTCAATACCGTAGATTTAATTCTTGATGAATTTGAATGGCAGCTGCAAAAAGATCTTCGAGATGACAATCTTAATGGAAGTTTTTCCATGGCAATTATCAAAGGGGATAAGGTTATTCGTTCGAAAGCATTTGGGAAATCCGATTTACAAGACTTAGAGGCTGACACAAGTAATATTTACCGCATTGGATCGATCTCTAAATCATTCACTGCATTCCTTATGATGCAATTGGTACAAGATAGCATCATAGGGTTAGATGAACCCATTGAGAAATATCTACCTGAGGTTAAGAAAATAAAAGGGTACTCAGACTCCACTAAATTTACATTCCGTCAATTGGCCAGCCATACTTCGGGATTAGCTCATCTGCCAAAATTACCTTTTCGAAAAGGTCATGTCGATGATTGGGAATCTATGCTGATGGAATGTCTTCCTGCGACTCATTTCGTGTCAATTCCGAATCAGCAATATTCTTATTCAAATATTGGCTTTGGAATTCTTGGGTTAGCCATTTCGAATGCAGCGAACAAACCATTTGTAGAATTAATGGAAAACAGAATATTCAAACCCTTGAACATGAATAGCAGTTTCTATCTAATCCCAGAGGGTAGAATGGATAAATTGGCTCATGGAAGGTCGGGCGGACCTATGGGTGGTTTTGATGATCGAAAACCCAGAGAGCGGCTTTCTGGCAGAGGTTGGTCGGTTCCTAACGGAGGGATTTTTTCAACCGCGAATGACTTGGCCAAATTCATGCACTGCAATATTGGTTATTCCGAGCTATTGAATAATGATAATTTAGTATTGATGCAAACATCTCAAACTCCTCAAGGAAAATGGCATGAAAACTATGGTATTGGATTTACGCTATACCAAGACAGTATTATTTCTACAGTCGGGCATCAAGGTGGAACCGCAGGCTATAGAGCCAATTTTCTTTTTGAAAAGGAATCTGAATATGGCGTGATTTTATTAAGAAATTACAACTCGGGGACAACGGATTTGAATTTACGCTCTACGATACTTTTAAGAAAACTAAAGAAGGCCAAAGAATGACGGATAAAACAAAAATGCGAATACTTGGTTTAATCGGCGGAACTTCATGGCATTCTACTGCTGAATATTATCGAAATATAAATCAGTCTGTAAATGATTATTTCGGAGACAACACCAACCCTCCATTATTGCTTTTTAATCTTAATCAGTCATTGGTACATCGCTATCAAATAGAAGATAAATGGGAGAAGATAGCCGACCTGATTGTTGATGGCGGTTTGCGACTGCAAAAAGCGGGTGCTGAATCTCTCCTATTATGTGCCAATACTCCGCATAAAGTCTTCGAAATAGTGGAAGATCAATTGAGTATACCCATTATTCATATTGCAGACGCAACTGCCAGGGTCATTAAGCGCCAGAACCTCAGTAGCGTTTGTTTCTTAGGTACAAAATTTTCGATGGAAGAAGAGTTTATTACCAGCAGAATTTCAAAATACGATATTGATGTTTTGGTACCTCCTGACAGTAAAACTATTGAGGAATTGCATAGAATTATTCAGAAGGAGTTGACCTATGGAGAAATTATCATGTCGTCTAAAAAGTTTGTATTGGACTTCATTAAGTCAATGATCAACTCTGGTGCTGAAGGTGTAATTTTGGGTTGCACGGAGTTTCCTCTTTTAATTACTCAAGCTGATATATCTATTCCGATATTTAATACAACTGAGATTCACTCAAAAGCCGCCACTGAGTATATTCTGAACTTGAATAATAAGTGATTCTTCATGCCCTTACGGGTCTTGTGACCAACGAGTCTTATTCACCGAACGAAATATTCTTATCATATGTCAGAAAAGCGTATTTCGTATTTTCAATGATCAAAATCGTACTTTAAAACAAGATGTAGTTGGTAGCAGTACCATCTATCGCGACAGAACGGCACTCAACAATAGATAAAAAAGCTCCTTTGATTCAATTCGAAAGTTCATTGGTTTATGGAAAATCAACCCAGTATAATTTAAATTTAGAAATCGGTCTTGGCTCTTAGGTGAAAGAAAGCATAGTGCTATTCATTCCTTATCTTTTTGTCCTGGATCCGTGATTACTGGCTTTTGGAATGTCCAGTGCGTTCTACTCTATATTCTTGATGGTCACACGATGTACATCACTCTAAAAAAACTAAATAGTCAATGAATTATCAAACATTTCAACCACACCCAGACTTAAGAGCTTTAGTCAAATATTATTGGACTTTAGAGGTCCCGTTTGATCCAAGTAACCAAAAACAAAAACTCATTCCTGACGGTTGTATTGAAATGACGTTTAATCTTGGAGATAAGATTAAGCGATATACATCTAAAAGCGAATTTATACTACACCCCTGTGCCATGGTTATGGGGCAAAGAACAAAATCATATTACATCGAACCAACGGGAGATGTTCGATCATTTGCCATCTGTTTTTATCCATACGGTTTTGCCAACTTTTTAAACACTCCTATCAAAAGTTTGACAGACAAAGAAACGCCAGTTGAAGATCTTTTTGGGAAAATTCCAGCAAAGGAATTGGAACAAAAAATTATTCGTGCCACCAATACTCAGCTCCGAATTGAAATTATTGAGGAGTTTCTATTTAACAAACTCAATGATAAAAACACTATCGATAATATCGTGAAAACCACGATTGACACCCTTTTAGAAACCAGGGGTAACTCTTCAATAAACAGCATCTTGAAAAACGATTTATCAAAAAGAAGACAACTTGAAAGAAAGTTTTCAAATCAAATCGGAATCAGTCCCAAACAGTTAGGTAAAGTAATTCGCTTGCAAGCTGCGTTGAACATGCTACTCAATAAAGGGCCGGAGAGCCTAACTCATATTGCCTATGAAAGTGGATACTATGACCAGGCACATTTCATAAAAGACTTTAAAGAATTCACGAAAACTAATCCAAGCGAGTTTTTAGAAAATGAAAACATGGCCCTTTCTACAATTTTCTACCAATAGATTATGCGTGTCGCATTTTTACAATTTCGTTTTTCATTAGTCATCTAATTTTGTCCTGACACCACAATTATGAACCATGAGGAAAACAATTCTAAGTCTTTATATAGTAATAGGAGCTTTATGCTTTGTTGCTTGTACAAACAAAAACAACTCAAATTCAGAAGCACTTAAGATGGATTCAACCTTAAATCAAAATGTAAAAAATATGAACAGTTATATTTCCATTTTCGAAATTCCA
Organism: Reichenbachiella sp.; assembly: GCF_039944555.1. GTDB lineage: Bacteria > Bacteroidota > Bacteroidia > Cytophagales > Cyclobacteriaceae > Reichenbachiella. The sequence continues at coordinate 984,365 of NZ_JBDUYN010000007.1, forward strand.
GCCACAGACATTTCACGGGCTATTAAATTTTATCAGGCAATATTGGACCTTAAAATTGAAAAAATGGATATTCCTGGAATGCAAATGGGTGTTTTACCTTATGAAGGACAATTGGTTACAGGAGTTATTATTCAAGGAGAGGGATACCAACCTTCGTCTAACGGAATAACCATATATCTCAATGCTGGCGAAAATCTTCAAATCATATTAAACAAGGTGGAGAAAAATGGTGGGAAAATTATGGTTCCTAAAACTCAGCATGCTGATGAAAACGGATATTTTGCATTGTTTATTGATTCGGAAGGAAATAAAATGGGATTAAATTCCTCGAATTGATTTAAGAAAAACGCAAAGACACAACGAGGTCTAAAATCAATAGTGATTCGAATTTGCATCCGAACCGACTTTTGTATTTAATTCAGTATATTAATTTCCAAAAAGTAAGAGCGTTCTATTTCACTCCTGCTCTTATAATAAACGTAAGTTATCATTCTGTGTGAGAAGAAATTCATTAGTTTGAAAAAGTTAATTAGAAGAATCCTATTACTCAATTTAATTCTAATTGTAAGCGGAATTATTTTCTTTTTCTCCTATTCCAACTCACTGAATGGGGTTAATCATACGACACTTGGCTATTACGAACAACTAAAAGGTGAGCTAAAAAACAAGGGATTCAAACCGAGTTTAGTAGTGATTAGTGCCAAAAGAGCGAATTGGCATAACTCATTACTAACTTCTTTCGGAGCTGCTTCAAACAGTCAACATCTAACAGGAACTGCAATTGACATTATGGTACTTGACGTAAATGAAGATGGGAGAATGAACGATAAGGATGTGAACGTTGTAGTCAGTATATTAGAAGGGCTAATTGGCTCTAAGGGAGGAATTGGAACCTACAAGATGGAATATTTGATATGGAACCGTCAGATGGTTCATTTTGACAGCAGAGGAAATAAAGCTAGGTGGAATAGATGACCACAAATAACTAACAGATGCTAAAATCCCATAGACCAATGAGCTACGTGCAAAGAGCATTTGAAACTGATCTTCATATCCGCTAGATTATAGATATTAATCAATCCAGAGGTACATGCCATATCTGGAATGTTATCGGGAAGGGCTTATCATCCAATATGACCGCCTTGCCATTTGGAACCGCTGCAAGCTTCGACAGATTTTAACTAGTTTAGTACCATTCACTCCTACTGAGCATACTTACCTCAACTGATCGTTAGCAACAATTGCTCTGATAGTTGTAATTATTTTGGGGGCTTTTTAGGGGTCTTCTGATTATTAGTTGTTAGATTTTTGGCCGGTTAGCACGGCCAACAAAAAAAAACCAAATTCGTAGACTCATAGCCTTTATGGTCAATTCTGATTTCCCCTCGTTCTATCGTTTAAAACGATTAACATTATTTCTATGCTTTTTTTTATACCTGGGACCATTATTCTCACAAGATTTAAAGTCTGTTTACATTGACCCATCTGCCAATGGTGTAGGTATTAAAGACTATTTGTCTCAGGTCGAAAAGGATTACAATGTCGATTTTATTTTTGATGAGGATAAATTTGGAAACTTTGGCATGAATGGCTTGGTCTTTCGACGAAAGTTGCTTGACTATCTGCATATATATTTTGATGCGTTCGAACTAAAGCTGGTATTGATAAAACCTAACGTCGCCGTAATAATACCGAGCGACCTCGTAAATAAATTCAGCCCAAAAAACGGATTTTTAGCACTAAAGCAACCCATACCGGGGAAAATTAACCTTACTGGTGAAATATATGATATTGATTTAAATGAACCCTTAATCGGCGCTCAAATTGTGGTTGAATCTGTGAATGTTGGAGGCATCACTAACCTCGACGGGAATTTTTCTATCAATTATAACACGAATGACAAATACAACATTGTCCGTACCCAATACAAGGGTTTTGATTCATATTTACAACTCGTAGCTTACAGTGAATATGGTGATGATAAGATGCCTCGAACATCACTTTATCCTTCTATAACGAAATTGGAAGATGTTATTATTCGGGCTCATAGCATTGATCGTAATGTAAGTGGCAAATTAACTGGTATTGAGAATCTAGGTATTGAAAGCATAAAATCACTACCAACATTTATGGGTGAAGTCGATCTAATAAATGGATTAACCACATTACCAGGAGTAAGTACCGTAGGTGAACTGGCATCAGGATTCAATGTTCGAGGTGGGAATTTGGGCCAAAATCTAATTCGCCAGGACGGTGCGATAATTTATAACCCCTCTCATCTTTTTGGCTTTTATTCAGCGTTCAATCCAGATATAGTTGATGATGTTACCCTTATCAAAGGAGGGGGAAATGCTCGATTTGGCTCCAGGGTTTCATCCATAATGGACGTTACGTTACGAAATGGTGAAACAAGAAATTATCATATCAACGGTGGGTTAGGCATGGTATCCAGTCGAATATCGGTTGAAGGCCCGTTGATCAAAAATAAGTCCTCATTTATTTTGGGAGGACGCATATCTTATGCCGACTGGGCCCTGGATATAACTAAAGATGTTCAGCTTACTCAAAGCTCGGCCGACTTTGGTGATGTAACAGCAAAGCTATTTCAGATGATAGATGAAAATAACTTTATTTCACTATCCGGTTATGCAAGTTTTGACAGTTTTTCATTAGCCAGCGATTCGCTTTTTTCTTGGGGCAATAGAAGCCTAGCCCTTAAGTGGGGTCACAATTTTAATTCCAATACAGATTCGCAATTGACGCTAGCAGTAAGTAAATACAACTCTGAGTTGCATAATAAAGATGGAATTGAGGGATTTATTTATAAGAATGGAATTACCAGTACCAACCTTATCTACAATGTAGAATCAAAAATTTCAGAGAATAAACAAATTAATTACGGGTTAGAAGCTAATTACTCCAAGATAAACCCTGGAGAATCACGGAATACCGTTGAATTAAGTAATGTATTGGAATTCGATATTGATGACCATAAATCTTTAGAAACTGCCTTATTCGCGCAATACAGTTGGGACATCACCACCAACTTTGCCGTCTCGGCCGGATTGAGATATTCCCAATTTTACAGATTTGGTAAAGGCTTGGTATATGAATATGATTATAACCTGACCAATTCTCAATTTCCGGAAAAACGTGATTCAGTTAATTATGGAGCTAATGAATTGATCGAATTTCAGCATGGTCTTGAGCCCAGGGTTTCGCTGAGATACAAATTAAATAATTCTACATCTTTAAAGGCAAGTTATTACCGCACCTATCAATACATCCATTTAATCTCAAATACGACTTCGTCAAGTCCGCTTGACTATTGGTTATCCGGTGGACCAAATCTAGATCCCCAAATTGGAGACCAGTTTTCACTTGGAGTTTTTAAGAATTTCCAAGAAGACAAGTATGAATTATCTGCAGAGGGATATTATAAAGATGTTAAAAACACCATTGACTATATAGAAGGAGCTGAAGTCAAACTCAGCGAATCAATAGAAGGAAATTTAATTCAAGGAAATGGGATTGCATATGGAGTGGAATTTTTAGCCAGAAAAAATACCGGGCAACTAAACGGATGGTTATCCTATACCTATTCAAGAAGTTTATTACGGTTTAACTCGGCCTATGATATCTTAACTGTGAACGATGGAGATTTATATCCATCGCAGTATGATCAGCCACATAATTTGTCAGTGGTACTGAACTATACTGCTTCTAAAATCTTATCGATTTCAGCAAACTTTAGTTATGCAACGGGCCGGCCGATTACGGTGCCAATCTCCAAATTTTCATATGGTGGATACCCTACTGTGAATTCATATTCACAAAGAAACGAGTTTAGGGTTCCTGGTTATCATAGGTTGGATTTGTCTGTAACATTAAAAGGAGAACATCCCGAAAAAAGATTTCAAGGAGAATGGGTGCTTTCGATTTTTAACGTCTATGGAAGAAACAATGTATTTGCGGTGTCTTTTGATGAATTTGGCCGAGCAAGTAAAGTTTCAATAGTTGGTAACATGTTCCCGTCATTGTCATATAATTTTAAGTTTTAAAGGAATGAATAGAGTTTTAATTTTTCTACTGTTATTGGCCTCGTGTGTGGAACCGTTTGACTTCAATCGAAACAACCTTGATCCACAGCTGGTAATAGAGGCCTATGTTTCTGACATTTCCTATAACGAATCCCTGGCAGCCCCATCTAATGGAAGATATTTTGAGGTTAAATTGAAATGGACCCGACCTGTTAGCAAAATAGTTGATGACAGGATCACGCCCTTTGCTGACGTCAAATTAATAGATGACCAGAACACCGAATGGACGTATCATGAAAATATCAATAAGTGGGGAACTTATATTTTATTTGACCAGGATTTCAAGGCATGCGATGATAGAATGTACAAGCTTCAAGTCACAACACAAGATGATTTCATCTATGAATCAGCTTGGGAGAAATTACCATCATTAACTTCAAGTCCGGTTGAAGATATATGGTTTGAAGAAGATGACATAAAAACGTACTACTACCCTGCAGGTGAAGAAAAAATTAGAGATAAAAAGATCATCAATGTATCAACCACCATCCCAACTAATCCAGATGGACAAGTCCGGTACTACAAATGGGAATATTATCCCATGTGGGTTTATGAAGCCCCTTTGGCAGTTGGTGCATTTAGTCCGTTTAGAAAATGCTGGATTACCAATTCTTTGTATCTCAATGAATACGCGTTGCAAGAGGATGTTGTAGGAGGTACCGAACAAGTGCTATTCAGTATAGACATTGAAAAAAATGATAGGCTATATACAAACTTTTCAGTATTGGTATATCAACAAAGCACTTCTAAGGACTATTTCTATTTTTCTCAATTGATGCAAGAACAAAATAAACCGAACGGAATTTTCGACACGCCACCAGCAAATCTGCCGACCAATTTTACCTGCATAAACGATCCCTCTAAAAAACCTGTTGGCTATTTCGGAGTCGTAAGCGAAACGACAAGACGATGGTACTTTAACAAAGACGAACTATCCTATTTCGTGGAAAACCCTCTTAGGGAGAATTGTCTTGCGAAATTTAATAGACCTCAAGATCCGCCGGATCCTGCAGAGGAATGTTTGAGTTGTCTATCATATGAAAAAAGAGAGACTGCAACATTGACTGAACCTAGTTGGTGGATAGGAAATTGATTTGAAAGAGAGCCAAAAACAACAAACGAAGATGAGAGCGATTAAACTACTATTGGTGATTATAACATATACTTTGTTATTCAGTGGGTGTGATGAGCAGCAGGATGAGATATCTCCATTTACATGGTCATGGAACGATACCGCAAGATCATTCGGAGAAATCGATATAACACCAGGTACAACCACAGATGTTGTTTTGGAAATTCCTGATCCGCCATATGAATATGCATTTAGAGTGATTGCGCCCAAGGTAATCGACGAGGTAAATGGTAATCCCTTGGTATTTTCGATGCACGGAGGAGTTGGAGGTGCTGGTAGAGAAGCTCATAAAAGTACTCAATGCATTGAGGCAGCTCTGGAGAGCATTAATGCTTTCGTAATAAGCCCAAATGCTGATAAAGCACAATGGTATACTTTTCACAATCAAAATAAGATGGCTAGAATCATAACTCTCGCTGTAAGAAATTGGCCAATAGATACTGCCAAGATGGTGGCGACAGGATATAGTGACGGGGGAAACGGCACTTGGTTTTTAGCGGAAAATTACCCTAATGTGTTTTCTGCCGGAATTGCACTCGCAAGTTCGTACAACACGTTGACAACACAAGGTTCAGCTCGCAAAATTGAAACTCCACTATATGTAATTCATAGCTCGGCAGATGAGCTTTTTCCATTGGCTCAAACCCAAGACTGGGTCAACCAAACCATTGCTGTAGGAAGTGAAATAGAATTCGTAGTTGCCGATGGACTGTCTCATTATGCACCATGTGATTATACAGACCATTTTGAAGATGCAGTACAATGGTTGGAACAGGAAGTGTGGCAATAATTAAAGATTAGACTACCTGTAAAAACCCTTTTTGAATTCCATCAATTGAAAGTCCGAATACCTACCAGAAACTTATTAAGCGCCTAAAAAAGGAAGCGAACATTTTCTTGCGTTGAGACCACCAAAAGTTTGGGAAAAACTCCCAATCATTAATTCTCAACCCCAATCTGCTGATTGTGACCCAACATTAAAGGTCTTTTCAGATATTCACTGTTCACTGTCCTTTTCAAGCAAGTCGATTCGTCATAGTCAAGAACACAAAGGACCAATATGACATTAGACGTATCAACAGAAATAATAATTGACCATCCGATTGACAAAGTAGCAGCATATGCCTCCAACCCTGACCATGTTCAGGAATGGTATGTGAATATCAAATCTGTGGAATGGAAAACCAAGAAGCCACTGATTGAAGGGTCTCGAGTAGCTTTCAAAGCGAAATTTCTTGGACGCACACTGGCTTATACTTATGAATTCTCAGAATTAGAACTCAGTAGACGGTTGGTTATGAAAACTTTCGAAGGTCCATTTCCAATGGAAACCATCTATACTTGGGAAGCCATTGACCCTCAGACCACACGAATGACGCTTAGAAACCGAGGGATTCCTTCTGGCTTTTCAAGGTTATTTGCTCCATTAATGGCCTCCGCAATTAAAAGAGCCAATAGCAAAGACCTTGAAAATTTAAAATGTATTCTTGAGGACTCTGCTTACTAGTTTGCCTATTCCTCATTTCTAACCAAATCAATTTTAAAAGCCCAATCCTTATCAGGTATCGTTCCTTCAATCGTCTGTTTATTGAGTTTGGAAGATTTCCAACTGAATGCACGAAGGTTTCCAGCACTTACTACATCCAGTGTATCTTTTTTGACGAAAGTCACCTCCTCTCCTAGCTGGGTGGCAAAGAAAGTTTTGTGGCTCTCGCCCATTCGATCATTCAGCGTATAAAAAATCCATTGATCGGATGCGGTGAGGTAACTCACGAAAATCATTTCCTTTCTGATCTCTCCTTCCACGTAATTGATTTGATAGCCCAATGCCGCGCATCCACTGAGAAAGGGTTTGAGTACCCGTTCTACTCTGTATTTGTTTTTCTTTTTCCCTTGAGTATAAGTGATTTCGCCTGTCCACTGTCCCAGATATGGTTTGAGCGGGGCTAACAGGCTATCGTTGCAGTCGTAACCATCTCCTTGCGTGTACCATTGTTTCTTGTCATCCAACAGAGATTCGAAATCAGGAATTTTTGTACCTTCAGCAATGCTCAAAGTAGCCCAGGTGCGCATGGAGTCGAGCGACACACTACTCTCCCAACGAAAAGATTCAGGATGGGCATCCGAAAAGGTATAACGATTGTCATACGGCGTTCCTACAGGATTTCCCATGAAAACACGTTGCGTCTTACCCTTCTTGTACAATTGAATTCTTTTGTGATGATGGATTCCCTGTAGAGAAGAGAAATTGGTCATATTTAGTCCGGGCCAACTCTGAAACATTACCCATTTTTGAAGTCTGTCGTCAAAATAGCGAATGCTGAAACCGGCAGTTTTACTGCCTCGAACGACCGAGTCTTCGTAGGCCATTTCTATTAAGGCTTTTCCATCTAAGGCCGCAAAAACACGATGCTCACTGATATTTGTTGGATTGTAGTCGTCCTTACCTGCCCACCTTTTCCAGGTGACCTCCCAGTTGCCCAGCCAAAAATCGAAATCATTGTGTGCATCATGGAGCCGTGTGCTATAGATCTGATCAAAACCAGTAGGTCCGGTAGGCTGTCCCATGCTCAGAAAAGTGAAGCACAAGAGACACAGGAAGCATATGAGTGTTAAACGCGTTGATGAGTTCATAGTATTTCAGGTTGTGTTGGATAAAAACACATCAATCTCTCCACTCCCTTAACCCTCCAAGCAGTACTAATTCCGGATTTACCGACAGAAATTCCGGCTTCGCCGATTCATGCTACATCTGGTATGATATACCTCGTAAAATTGTAACATAATCAATAACTCATATACACCATGTCACGACGATCAACAAAAAAAACGCATACTTCAGGAAGCTCAAGATCAGGAGCATTAGGTCTTATACTTATTGCTTTGGGCTCGCTTTTCCTGCTCGACAACCTTGACCTGATCCCTTACGAAATATCGTACTACCTGTTCAACTGGAAGGGTATTATGATTTTGGTAGGAGCCGTTTTCCTTTCTACCAAAGACAACAAAAATCCTGGTATCATCATGATGGCCGTGGGCGGCTTTTTCATTATGTCAGATGTACTCTCCTATGAATTCGACTGGCATTGGTACGACACACGCAAATTGTTTTGGCCCGTATTACTTATCGTCATCGGGCTGGTCATCCTGAGCAGAAAAAGCAAATCGCCATTGGTCAGTGCACATGTCTTCACAGCCGATGATACTAACAAGGGTGTGCCTGATGATGCCGACCATCTAAATGTAACCGCTGCTCTTGGAGGAGGTGATATGTCCATCAATTCGAAAAACTTCAAAGGAGGCAAGGTCACGACCATCATGGGTGGTGGCACCTACGATCTCAGCGCTGCAGAGCTGGCAGAAGGCACACAAGAAATAGACGTCATGGTTCTGATGGGTGGAGCCAATTTCATCGTTCCGTCTGACTGGAACGTGCGTATCGAGGTCACTTCTATATTTGGTGGGTTTAGCGACAGCAGAAAACTAAATGCAGATACAGCCACAGACAACACGAAAGAATTACTCATCAAAGGGACGGTGATCTTTGGCGGTGGCGAAGTGAAAAATTATGTCTAAAAAAATAAACTCAAAATAAGAGGCTACTCAGTCACCCTGCTTGAAAGTATCGCACTTCCCAAGCAGGGTGATTCTCTTCACTCATCGAAACGACGCCCGAGTGGTGTGAAAGGCAAGACCTTGACAGTTCGTTTCAAATTAAAAAGATCTGGGTGTATCTTGTAAATCAGAATCCAAACAGCAAATGAGACATTTCAAAATAGAAGATCGATCCAACCTAGTAGGCATTCTGCTGTTGATAATTGGCGGCCTATTCTTATTGAGCAACTTCGGTGTACTACCCTATGTGATCAATAACCTCGCCTTCAACTGGAGAGGCATCATTTTGGTGATCGGGATTATTCTCTTTGCTTCTAAGCCCAATAAGCTTCCAGGGACGATTATGATTTCAATCGCGGTCTATTTCATTGCAGGGGAATATGTATGGCAGGAGTATGGCATCAACATTGGCCTTAGTAGAATTTTTTGGCCCGCGATGATGATGGCCGCCGGCTATATCTTATTGAAGAAGAAAAAAATTGAGACAAAAAGAAAAAACTCAGGCCAGTCTTTCGAGTTCCTTAGTGATTCCAACATTATGGGAGGTGGAGAAGTAAAAGTCCAGTCACAAAATTTTAAAGGAGGCAATGCTACAGCCATATTTGGTGGTGCCAGCTACGATATGAGCCGATCCAAATTGGCCGAAGGTCGACATACCATGGAGGTCTTTGCCGTGTTCGGTGGGTTTACATTTATTCTGCCTTCAGACTGGGACGTGCAGCTGGAGGTTACAGCCATATTTGGTGCGCTGAGTGATAAGCGTAAGCACATTAAACCAGTTGAAACAAATAACAAGCAGCTTCGCATCAAGGGGTTTATACTGTTTGGCGGTGGAGAAATCAAGAATTATTGACCTTTCCCTATGGTAAACCCTATCTTAAAAAATAGAGAACATGTACTGGCCTATTTTCTGTTTTGGGTCATGCTCACCGTCATCCAAACGATGCTGCTCTACTGGGCTCAGAATCTGCAGTGGTCACAAGCTTTCGTGGAAGCAGCCATCTATTGTTTTGGATTTTCACTGGTCGGGCTGGGTATTTGGTTTATTGTCAGGTTTACCGGGCTGGAAACCGGAAATCTTTGGAATGCACTGAGTAGCCATATGGCCGCTGCTGCCCTACTCATCTTTATCTGGATCGCCAGCTGTTATTATCTTACGGCCTACGTGCTCAACTACCCCGGCTCGCTTTCCTCTGTACCCCTCTATGATCTTTGGTGGAGAGTGGCATTGGGTGTGGTCTACTACCTTTTAGTTTCTCTCATCTATTACCTTTTGATTTTCTATCAAAATTTTAAGGAAAAGCAGATCAGAGAAATTGAGATGCAATCTGTACTGAAAGAAACAGAGCTGAGCATGCTGAAAGCTCAGATCAATCCTCACTTTATTTTTAACAGCCTCAATTCCATCAGCTCCCTGACCCTCACCAGACCTGAAGATGCACACGAAATGATCGTAAAACTCTCTTCTTTCTTGCGATATACCATCGGGCATGAGGAAACCGAACTTGTGTCCATACAAAAGGAGTTGGAGACCATTCAGTTGTATCTCGATATTGAAAAATTACGCTTTGGCAAAAAACTGAAAGTGCAATTTCATGGTGTCAACGACCTTCCTGAAACTGTAAGCATACCCAACCTCATACTGCAGCCATTGATTGAAAATGCCATCAAATATGGGGTCTATGAAAGTACTTCTGCCAGCACAATTGATGTGCATCTGTCATTCGTCAACCGGCAACTACAAATCACCATGGTCAACAGTATTGAATCTGACGGAGTATCCAAAAAAGGAAAAGGTATAGGACTGAAAAATGTCCGTAGCAGACTTCAGCTTATTTATGAAAGTGTTGACCTGCTGCAAACATCAAAAGAGCAAAATCAATACAAAGTACAACTTACTATCCCTCAACCGGTCAACTAAGAGTAAACTATGTGTGCATATAAAGTAATCATCATCGACGACGAGCCTCCCGCCAGAGAGGTCATCAAACATTTCCTGCGTGGGCACGAAGATTTCGAACTACTGGGCGAAGCCGAGAATGGTTTCGACGGTTTGAAACTCATACAGGCGCATCAGCCTGATTTGATCTTTCTCGACATTCAAATGCCCAAGCTCACCGGATTCGAGCTGCTTGAATTGATCGATCAGCCGCCAGCCATTATCTTTTCCACAGCCTATGACCAATATGCACTCAAGGCTTTTGAGCTGCATGCGGCTGATTACCTTTTGAAACCCTACAATAATGAGCGGTTCGAAGAGGGATTGGCTAAAGCCCGCACGTTGATAGGCAAGGCTACCCCTTCACTGGCGGCTGAGGCTTTGGTACAAGAGTACCTGCAAGAACCCACGCATAGAATAGTGGTGAAAGACGGCACCAAAATCGACATTATTCCTGCGGAAGAAATTATTCGGATAGCAGCACAGGATGATTACTCAGAAATCATAACCGCTAAAAGCAAACATCTAAAAAAACAGACCATGAAGCATCTCGAACAGGTGCTCGACCCAAAGAAGTTTGTCCGCGTACACCGATCGTCCATCATTCAGGTATCGCAAATTGCCAAAATCGATAAATATGGCAAGGAGACTCATTTGGCTCTGCTCAAAAATGGTGATGAAGTCGTCGTAAGCGCCACTGGTTATGCTAAGCTCAAGGAGCTGTTGGGATGGTAACCCTTAGCGTGTAAATGACTGAGAATATGACGTACAACGTTTGGCTGCTACCCTTTTTTGGATTGGCCAAAAAGCAATAGGCCCATGATGATTACAAACCCGCCTATCAATTGTGCCGGATAAACTTCCTCGCCAAAAGGAAAAGCCAACAGGACAGTAAACAACGGGATCAGGTTGCCATAAAGCGCTGTAGTAGTTGCTCCGAGTTTGACCACTGCATAATAGAAAGCCACATACCCAACTCCGGTACCCAACACGCCCATAAACCCAACACTTGCCCAAAATTGCCAATCCATCGGTACGGCAGTCTCCATCAGCTCAGGCATAGCAATAGCGGTAAACATCAAGAGGCCGAGTAGCGCGCTGATCGTTGTCATCAAGACCGAATTGACAGATGAGAGGTATTTGTCTACAATGATCTGCGAGAGTGAAAAAACCAACGCCATACCGAGAATAAAAAGATCTCCTATTTCTAGATTCATATCAAAGAGTGCACTGAGGTCACCTTTGACCAACAGGATAACTACTCCAATGATACTGAGTCCAATGGCCAACAACTGCATCGGATTGAACTTTCGATTCAGAAAAAAGTAGGCCAAAATAGCTGTTATAATCGGGCTTGTAGCCAATATCAAAGAACCATTGACCGCGCTGGCAGTTTGAAGACCTTTATTAAAAAAATAGATGGTCAGGAAAATTCCGAAGAAGGATACCAGGCTGACGTACCAAAGAGTTCTGAATGTAATTCTTACCTTGGCCAGGCCTTTGCCGTATTTTGCTAAGATCACTCCTAGTAAAACTACCGCCCCAAACAAAAACCGCCAAAAAGCCACTGCCATGGGAGAATAATAAACCAGTGCAACTTTTGTGATGTGAAAATTGATGGCCCAAAAGAGCATGGTCAGCACCAGGAAAAGAAGCGTCAGCGATCGGTTCATCCGACTATGATAAAACAAATCAAATTAACTTCCTGGCTTTCACTGATTAAAATGAAAGCGGCAGTAGGACTACTGAGATTTATACGTATGTCTGTGTTATCAACTTATCCGAAATTGTGAGTCCAATTGACGTTCTGGTAAAGAACGGTAAATTTGAAGGATAGAATGACGATCGTGTATGGGTCGTTATACAATTGTTGTCCATAATTGCTTACAGTGAAAATTCATCAGAAAGTATTCGAGGAACTTAAGAACCTTCTAACTGAAGAGTTGGGTGGTAATATTACCGAACATGAACGGGGGACCTACATTGAAATCAACGAAACGAACATCTGGTTTTCCGCAGATGAACATGAATTTACAGTTGGATATGGCATAGTCCATAACCACTATGATCCAGAATTCGAAGGTATAAAAGCTGCAATAGACAGGCTATTCAACTTACTAACTTGCAGAATCAAAAAGACCAACTTTCTGAAAGGGGCTTTCACGTTTAAACATAGAATTGACCTTGAACTTCCCAACGGTGAACTGGAGAACGTTGGAACAGGCATGACTTGGCTTTATCCATACTGGAAGAAGACTATACAAAAGGTTTCTTTTAGCAATAACTTGATTGAACGAGACAAGATCAACGAGCAAATTGAAAAGATAAAAGACTATGCATAACAGATGCTATGAATGAATGGGGTTTCATCGGTAAGGATTTTATCGCGGGGATTGCCCCGAAAGGGATCCCTATGTGGAGAAAGTCTGCCACAAGTAATAAATTTGAAATAAAGTGTGGCTAAATGCGAGATGAGAGTTTAGTGCTTTCTAATGCCCACTCATCATAGCTGTGCATTATGGTCCATGAAGGACTTCAAATGATAGTAGTAGTTTTGTCCAATAAGATTCTTTTGTAATTGCTGATTTAGGAGAAAAACACCTACTGTCACAGTGGGAACTATTAATAACAGCGGCATTACATTCTATAGCATTAGCATCGCTCATTAGTTAAATCACGATACATAAAAAAATAGGAGCGAAAACAATCACTCCTATTTCTAAAAACATAAATCATACTTCCGAATAATGAAAATCTCTCGACTGATAGATGTTAACCCATTCAGCAAGGGTATCTTTCAAAACAACCAAGGCTTCATCATATGCTTCCTTATTCAATAGTTCATTGAATGGTCTGATCTTTTCTTTATAAATCTTCTTTAAAATCAAGTCGCTGTTTTCCTCTTTAGAAATCAGATAACTTACCATAGGCGAAACAAAGTAGTACATTTCATAAAATATCTCTCCATCGTTTAAATCCAAGAGGTAGTTGTCTCTAAAGAATCTGTGATTGTCGAGTTCTTTATGCTCAGAATTGGAATAGACAGCATTGGTATCAATGCACCAGTCCTCTCCAGTTTCTGGATCGTAGCCATCGCAGGCACTAGGACATGGTTGTGAAAAATTCATATATGGTCCATCTAGTTCATTACATGGCTCAAAGATTGGAATGATCTCATTGGAATTTTTATAGCCAAAATGAAGCGCAACCTCTTTACAGTCATGTCTCTCCACAAGATCTAAAAGTGAATTTTTTCCTAAAAATCCACCTCTTGTTATTTCTTTGTAGTTTAATTCCGGCAGCTCCTTTTTAACATTTTTAACAAATGATGAAACCAACTCACATGTATTAAATATGTTATGGCTAACTCCCAAATGGTCAAGGTAACCTTGCTCTGTTAAGAAGGTGAAACGTGGTTCTGCGTAATCATTGCTACTACCAGCAGGAACCAACAAAATTCTTACACTATTCGGATTAAATTCATCTTCCAATCCAAACATAAACCTTATCCCTTTAATATCATTACCTGCATTGAGCACTTTTTTTATGAGCGATGATTTAATACTAAAAGAGGATTTTAAATTCGGTAAAAGTCTCGAAAATTTTTCTGTATGCTGCAAGAAGTAGTTCTCCTCAGCATAAGCTCCAATGTCAGTTGTTTTTTTTGGTGGTTTTTCTTGATTTTCCATAGATATGTTTTAATAAGTGAAAACTTAAGTTATAAAAAACTGGATTAAACATCTGTAATAACTTAGCTTTTATTGAGATAAGTCCCCACATTGGCCCTAGCCTCCGCTGCGACCAAGCATTTGATTTTATGATTTAGGGTATATTTGAAAGAAGGTGACACGCATGATGAGTGTTGCATAGATGTTAGCCACAACCTTATGAGAACTCTCTTAATTTGCATTCTTTCAATCGTATTGTTTTCATGCGAATCATACAAAGAACTTCATGTTTCAAAAACTGAATTCGATACCCCAACATCACTCTACCCAATTGAATTCTCATTAAAATATCCTTCCGACTATATTGATAACACTCCACTTAGCCAAACTGGACAACGTCAAATGTATGCATGGATCAATCGAACAGCAGAACCTTACGACAGCTTCTCACTTCATGAGATGACTAGAGTTAAGAATGGCTGGCCGACTAATGATTTTTTCACCGATTCGAAGGAAACATTTTTGAAGAACTACCCAACAGCAAGAACTATTGGCAGAACAACTTTTAAGCTGGATACGCTTGATATTGAATTTCTTCATTTAGCCTACAAATCCAGTAATTATGATGAGGGTCATTCATGGGGAGTTATAAATTTGGAGGATAGACAACTTCAAATTCAAACTATAGAATACTTGACCGAAATCAATTCAACAGAAGATTTCCTTCAAACGGATGCTAAAGTAATGCTGAAATCATTACATTTCGAACAATAAAAATGTGGCTAACATGGTGTAGGCACGAATGCCCTTGCGAGCTATTCGAATCAATGCCAGAATCAGCACCACCGCTCCATGCGGAATCACTAGTATATGGATAACAAATTCGTGGTTTTCTTGGTGGTCTAAACTTGGGCTAGTGGATAAACAGGCTTTTGTGCTTGTGCGCGGATCGGTTATCTTTCTGCTTTAATGAGGCTGTGAGGGTACTCGTCCTACACAGGCGTTACCTCACATACTCGATGCGCATAATCATACCCTTATTGTTAATTTTTAGCTGCTCAAGCCCCAACTCCAAATCTTGGGATGAACAGAACACAAGATCGCTGGAATTCAACTCTACGGAGGTCAAACGAGCAATGGAACTTGCTCAAGAAAATATATCAAGCTTTCTAAGTCATTATAATGAGAATTCTGCTGACTCAACTTGGTCGTATTATGTGAAATATGGAATTCAGAACAGCCAAACTACCGAACACATGTGGATAAATGTGTTTCAGGTAGAGCCAACAATTAAAGGAATCTTGGATAATGTTCCACAAGAAGTAACTCATGTTTCATACCTTGATACTATTGTTTTTTCGCCAACTTTAGTTGAAGATTTCATGATTTATCATGGCGACACCTTAATTTTTGGTGACTACCTAACAGATGCATACAAGCTGCAAAATGGTCAATGAGATAATTAAAATAACTCCATATTTTATTGTATTTATTCTGATTGTTGGCTGTAACCCTTTTGACAGTGAACGAGTAGCTAAGTATGAACCTGAACTAACTGAGATAATTGAATTCATGGCAGATTATGGGAACGTGGTTCTTGATGCAAATGAAGATGATCGAATTGCAGCAGAAATGCGAAGCATGGGAATTCATTACATTGTCAAGAACCAAACAAGAAATGAAGACTTTTCTGGATTCATTGAAGAAAGTGACAGCTTGATAATTTTCATAAAAAAGAGCCAAAATCTATTCCAATCCGAACGAAGAATAATCTATGATTTTGCTACCAAACCAAGGAACTTTGGTAACAACGAAACACCGAACGCTTCATACAAGATTGAACAACTAAACTCTAGGTGGTACTTTTCAACAACTGGATTTGATTGATGGTGATGAAGTACGAAACAACTCTGAAATATGATCCTAAAGAATTTCGCAACTTTTACGAAGGATGGATTACTAAATCCGAGCCTGAAAGAAAGAAGGTCAAGAGAACTCACTTACTAACAGCTATGATAACTCTAGTGATTGCCTTACTGATCATATCATCAAAGAACCACGCAATTCAACTTGTTTTTTTAAGCATTTTGCTATCCGGAGTTGGAATTTATCATTTGATTATATTGTTCCTAGTGACAAAACGTTTTAACGCTGCGATTAGCAACTTCCATGATCAACTATCAGAATACCTAAACAAACATCAGAACACGGAAACAATGGGGCTCAAGATAACCGAAAATGAAATCGAGTATTTCGAAAATAATTCGCACATATCAACTCATTCATGGGAAGAACTAACCAGTGTCGATTATCGAGATGACCACTTCATGCTTTTAATTGGAGAGCCCACAATGAACATCTTAATCCCTAAATTTGCTGTGTCCGAAGAGTTTTATAGCGGAGTGATCGAGTTGACCAAAATGAAAGACGTGAGGTAACATTCTGCGATAACATCATCCGTGGGAGCTGCCAGAAGATAGAATTGAGATTTGTGGAAGCCCGCCAAAACTGCGTTTTGGCTATTTAGTAGACGATACTTTATCTTCACCAAAACGGACGCTGCATACAGTGGCGTTACATGCAATTACTTCACGATGGATAATGAATTAGACTGGGTGAACGAATTCCTAAACCGTAAGATCCATAAAGTCTTAACTAAGCAAATACTTGATAATGTCAGTGATGATGAACTCGAACAAACTGTAGTTGACAACATTATGGAGAAGTTTGACAAGGACTTCTCAAATGAATTTGAAATAGTATCTGAACTATCAAACGGACGGAAATGGATTTACACTTCTTGGTGTCTGGAGGCAGAAGTCAACAACGGTGGATTCATCCAATATTTCTTCAACTCAACTGGAAAATTTGCATACATGGCACTTTGCGGATTAGAACACCTCAGAGCATCTGAGCATGCGAACCTACTCAGAAAAGTATTAGTACTTTTGGAGCTCAAGGAAGATACATTTGAGAAACTAAGAAATGACAACTCAATTGAGTCATTTGTTGAAGCCTGTGAAGAGGTAGACTTGTCAACTTTGGATGACGAGTTCTACGAGCTTGAGAAGAATCAACCCCTTTCGAAGATTAGAGTCAGTTATATAAGGCAGAACATGACTGAATGCATAGATTAAAAGCATGCAGCAGACACTATGACTGAATGGGGTTTTATTTGTAAGGATATTTTCGTGGGGATTGGAAAGCCTGCCACAAGTTTTAAATTTAGACAACGGTGTGGCTATGTGCAAGAGAAGAGGTTAGTGCTTGCTAATCTCCACTCACCATATCTGGACGTTAGGGCGAATTTCCGCCAGAATCAAACTTTATGAAAAAGTCGATACTTCTCTTAATCTTCTTCCTAAACTGTCTGATGGGAAGAACACAAGAAAATCCAGAAATTCTCCAAATCCGGGAGAACTTCCAGATATGGCAACCAATTATTGAGAGCGAACTTAACGGCTCAACTCAACTTTTTCATTATGCCTGGGGAGAGAGCTATCAAGAAGATGAATGGTATACGAACGAACAAGCTTCTGAAGGCAAATTTCTATTTCAAAAAGTCCGATTAATTGAAAAGTCAAACCTCGGAACCTTCGTCTACTATGACAACTACTCCATGTCAGGAGATTGGTACATTGCAGTTGACTACTATTTCGACACCAACGACAAACTTTACTTCGTCTATTGGCGGATGAACACCTATCAAGCTGACGAACCCTTAACAATTGAGAAAAGACTATATTTTAATTCGGAAGGTGAACTCATTCGAAACCTTAAATCAACTTACAAGATGAACACCAAGGACGGATCAACAGCAGGGTTCGCAGATCGAGATATTGAATACGAACTCCAACTGAACAAAATGGACTTTTATGGCAAGTGGAACGAAGAATAACATCGCCCTAACAAATGCTATGAATGAATGGGGAGTTTGTAGTTCAGGATATTATCGTGGGGATTGGAAAGTCAGTCACAATTACTAAATTTAAATAATGAGTGGCTATGAGCAAGACAAGAGATTGGTGCTTTCTAATCCCCACTCATCATAGCTGGTCGTTATGATCAATTCCTAACCAAAAAATAATAAACATGAAAAAAGTTTTGATAATCAACCTATTACTATTGGTAGCAGCTTCTGGTGAAGCTCAAATTGCAACTGTCGGTAGCCCACATTTCGATGTTCAAGGGCCTTTATATGTAAGACAAAATTATCATACGCTAAATAAAGCATCTAATGGATGGGTGGCCTGGGGCATCAGAGATATATCAACATCAGAAGCAACTATTAGTTTAAGCAATATCAATAATGCCTTTTTTCAGGGAAATGTCGGAATAGGCACTAGTAGTTCTTTGGCCAAATTGCACGTTGCTAATTCTTCGATTTCATTAACATCTACCAATTCTAGTGATGCCAATCTTATAATTCAAGGCACAAGTTCAACCAGAAGTACTTCGGAAGGTGCTGCTCTTGGTTTTGTTGTTCCTGCTGATATCGATGGAAGTAACTTTTGGCAACAGGGGAGGATTTTGGTAACTCCTGAGAACACCAATAACGCTAACGCCTCAGGAAGAATGTATCTTCAAACAAGATATCATGGTAATGGAGCATGGAATTGGAGAAAGAACTTGGTTCTAAATTCTTCTGGAAGTGTAGGAGTTGGCACCGAGAACACTGGAACCCATAAACTCGCTGTTGAAGGAACAATTGGTGCCCGAGAGATCAAAGTAGAGGCAACCGGATGGTCAGACTTTGTTTTTGAGAACGACTATGAACTTCGAACTCTCGAAGAGGTAGAAGAACACATTGCCAAAAAAGGTCATCTTCCCGAAATCCCAAATAAAGCAGAAGTAACTGAAAACGGCATCAACCTAGGAGAGATGAACGCTAAACTGCTCCAGAAGATCGAAGAGTTAACATTGTATCTGATCGAACAGAACAAAGAAATCCAAGAACTTCAAAAAGAGGTTTCTGCCTTGAAAAACGAATAAAAGATCATGACAATAGATAAAAATGAACGCGCTTACCTTCTTCGTGGAAACAGGAAGCGCCTGAGGTTTTTACAGGTCCACTGATTCTGCGCTGCGCCTCATTAGAATCATAAAGTTATGAGCGAACGTCGCCCGACTGAATTCCAGATTCGGCTATATTAGTATCCGAAACGAACAAAAATAAATCGCCACTCGTCTGGTTTGATCGTTGTATGCAATTAAAGAAATGAAATTAGAAGGTAGACTTTGCTTTTATTCAGAAACTGGAACCGAAGGAGGCTATTGGGCTTTTCAAGAAAGCAAACACATCAATCTTATAGCTCCTACTTTTGGTGTATCAAATGAACAAACAGTTTATGATAATCAAAATACATCCAGACATGGTATTGCTTCAAATAGTGAGATTCTTTTAAATGGCGGTTGGTTACCACTACCTGACCCCATAACCAATGACCCTGACTACCAAATTTCATCTTTGTACAAAGGAGAAGAACAAGGAGATTTATCAGCTGATGAACGATTGATGGATAAATACAATTTCCAAATTAAATATGCTGAAGAAAGACTTAATGAAAACTTTGGTATGGGTAATTGGAAAATTGAAGGAAGTTTATCAAATGTCATATTAAAAGATGGTAGTAGAGTTCATTTTGGAGACTCACCATCATCTGAGCCAAGTAGACCTTATGGTATACCGCAAAATTCCATAACTAGAGCAACGATTACCTGGGAGGATGGTGTAAGTGAGAAAAATCGTAAATCTGATACTCTATTGGTTGAACAGTGGGATTATAACGGCTTACATATTCCCGAAAATGGAGACGAAATAAGAATCAAAAACATTGATAATTCCATCTGTATATGAGATGGAATTATTGATTTAAAGCAATTTGGAGTTTTTCAAGAGCATGCTAAAGGAGCTTGGATTCATGCTGAACAAAACGGAATCGAAGGAGATAAATGGGCAGAATACTTCTTTAATAAACTCCCAGCAACATTACAGAAAAAAGAAAAAAAGCATGCAACAATGGCTATACCCAACGAGGGGTTCATTGCTAAATTGAAAAGTTGGTTTTCATAGCAGATCCACCAAATCGTTGATTTAGTTCGCTTTTATTTTGATTTCCAACGGTGCTAATGAACTTACGTTTGGCTTTTAAGAATGAATAAATTAAAAACAAAATACAACGTTTTGGCTCAGAGCAAACTCGAAAGTTTATCGCTTTCCACTGCCCTACTTGCCATATACTAAACGTTGTGAATCATGCTGGACTTCTTTATAGAATGAGACACCTAATCCTTCCTTTTTTAGTCTTTGGGCTTTCTGCATGTTCAGACAAGCCAACAATCTTACGGAAACACTTCTTGAATAACTATGAGTTATATGAACAATTGAAATACGAAGTTCAAAATGAAGAAAGTGGATGGATCAATCTTGGACAATTGACGAAACCTCAAGACCATAATGAACAAGTCAACAAACTAATTCAGCAACTGCCGATGAAGGTAAATTATTTGTTTTCTCAAATCAACATGTGCGACACCATAACCACCCTTCAGTTTGAACTAATATTTGAATCGAACATTCAACTGAATCACAGTGAATGCCAACTAGAAATGGACAGTACTAACTCTAACATCAACGTTTTAGAACTCAACGAAAACTGGGTAATTTGGTGGGAAAATGACTTCATATAATAAAAAAATGACTCACAACATGGTGTAGCCACGAATGCCCTTGCGAGCTATTCGAATCAATGCCAGAATCAGCACCACCGCTCCACGCGGAATCTCTAGTATATGGATAACTAATTCGTGGTTTTCTTGGTGGTCTAAACTTGGGCTAGTGGATAAACAGGCTTTTGTGCTTGTGCGCGGATCGGTTATCTTTCTGCTTTAATCAGACTGTGAGGACACTCGTCCTACACAGGCGCTATATTCAATTACCAACAAAACTAAATTCAGAAAAACATGAAAAGAACTCTTTTTGTTTTGTTTACAACAACCATTGTGAACACTTGTCTAGCTCAGTGGACTGAGAGTACCGATGGAACGAAAATTACAACGCCTGATAAGGTGGGGATTATTACTTCTAATCCTGATGCAAACCTAACTATTGGAGGTAATGAATTAATCACGTACAACCTGAAAATTAAAGACCAAGCGGGAAGATCTATTGAAATGATTTCACCAACCATTGGAAGTGCCGTAGGCAGGTTGAAAATTTCGGGGACTAACTCAAGTCTGAGACTAGGGGTTCGTGATTTTCCAGACGTTTTTCGTATTTCAGGAATTGATGGCCATGTTGGAATTGGCACATCTACTTCTAGTTCCAATCTAGACGTCAACGGCCTACTTACGATTTCCAAAGGTAGCATCAATGTCCATTCTATCCAATCTGATGCTACAGTTGGCAGTGATAACCGAACACTAAGATTCAATTACAGCTCTGTAAATATGTCTGAAGGTTTCGAATTTTATAATCAACAACAATCAAAAAGTCTATTCTTCATAAGAGCCGATGGCAATATTGGAATAGGTAACACTTCACCAGATGCTAACTTAACGATTGGAGGTAAGGAATTGATTACATATAATCTCAAAATCAAAGACCAAGTAGGAAGAGCAATAGAGATCATTTCACCAACTCAGTCAAGTCCTGTAGGAAGACTCAAAATCACTGATACCAATTCGAACTTAGCACTAGGTGTTCATAGTTTTCCTGATGCGATTTATTTAAAAGGTTCAACTGGTAACGTTGGCATTGGAACTTCAAACCCTGATTCTGATGCATTGTTAACCGTGAAAGGTGCTATACATTCTACAGAAATAAAAGTATTAGCAAATGCAGGAGTTCCTGATTATGTCTTCGAAGAAGATTACGATCTCAGAACACTTCATGAAACCAAGGAGTATATTCAGGAGAATAAACACCTTCCTGAAATTCCTTCAGCCTCAGAAATTGAAGTAAATGGCGGTTTTAATGTAGGAAAAATGAACATGATGCTTTTGAAGAAGATCGAAGAATTGACACTCTATCAGATTGAATTACTGGAACGGCTTGAGAAGGTAGAGGAAGAACTACAAACATTGAAGAATTAAAAGAATATAACATTGTATAGGAAAATTATAGTGGGAGCTTCTAGTTTGAAGCTTCGATTGACCCACTAGCACCGACAAATCTTTGACTTGTTCTATAGTGAAAACTGAAAAAGTATAGACCAAATGGAAGATTTGTCTATTTTGTATCTAAATCAGCCGAGCGCATCAATCACTTCAATTCCTATACCGGTCTTATGATTAATCACCAAACTAAATAAAATGAAAAAGATTTGTTTACTTATTTCAATATTGTATTCCTCCAACTTTCTGAATGCACAGATTTTATACCTTCCAAATGGAACTAACAGCATATCAAGTTCTCCTAGTGGCAAGCTCGAATTAAGAAAGGGCAGTCAATCCATTATTCAATTGTCAAGGACTAGTGGTCATGGTTCTTTGGCTCCTCTTGGGCAATTGGATTTTTATGACGGTGCCTATGATCAGGCTATTTCTTCACGAATTGCAGGAACAAGAGGTCCCGGAGCAGCCGGCAGAGGTGAACTGGCATTTTACACGCTGCCTGCTTCAGGAGGGTCTCTTCAGGAGCGAATGAGAATTGATTATCTAGGGAACGTCGCAATTGGCAAACTCAAAGTAGGATTGGAGGACAATTTACCTTCAGAAGGAAATGTTGCAGAAGGAGATTGGGGTAATTATATTTTGTCTAACAACACAGGTTCTCGAACACTAAGATTCGGAGTATCGAATGACTCCTATACACGAGGTGAAATTGAAATTGACAATAATAACTCGCAATCAAGCAATATTATTTTTAAGACTACAAACCAATCTGGTGGTGCAATTCCAAGAATGGTTATTAAGGATAATGGCAATATTGGGATAGGAACAACCAATCCAGGAATTCATAATTCAAACGCTACTCATCAAATTTACAATTCAAATGATGTGGTTTTAGATATTCAAGGTGGAAGTCGCATGGGTTGGATTTCCACCGGTTCTAGTATAGATAATGGCACACTTGGAGGAATTGCATTTACTAAAGCCAACGGCCAGTCAGACGCACATAGGCAAGTTGCATTTATTAGAGTAAATACAATTCAATCTACTGTAAATACACCACAATCAACAATGGAATTTGCAACAAAAGGAAGCGGTTCCATAGGTAACCCGGATATGGTAATTACGCCTAATGGCAGCATTGGCATTGGTACGACAGCTACAGGTTCTCATAAACTTGCAGTTGATGGCTCAATTGGCGCTAGAGAAATCAAAGTTGAAATGACATTATGGGAAGATCGAGTCTTTCGAGAAGAATATGAACTTAGAAGTCTAGAGGAAACCGAGAAATTCATTTCTAATAATTTCCATTTACCCGAGATACCGAGTGAATCAGACGTAATCGAAAATGGAATCAACCTAGGACAGATGAACGCTAAACTGCTCCAGAAGATCGAGGAATTGACCCTTTATCTCATCGAGCAGAACAAAAGACTTGATGCTCAGCAGAAAGAAATAGAGGAATTAAAAGCAGTAATCAAGAACTAAAAATATCATAACAAAACCTATACTCCATATGCATTTGAGCTATTTAAAATTAGTGCTTGAATCAGATAGTTTAATATTTTTAATCAAACTCTTTGCATAGGGAGTATTGCCAAGCGTTAGAGCACATTAGGAGCCAGAAATAAATGATCAGAGATATTCTTGGTGGTACTTGGAAAGGGGATATAATTCTTCCAAGTCAACTAACAATCACATCCGAAGAAAAAATTACGAAATTTCTTTTTAGAGTAAAGTATGACACAAACACCATGACTTTTAACGGAATGTTCATGTTAGACCCTGAGGTTTCAGAGATAAATGAACATGCAAATATGGTTGGAGAGTTATCGGAGAACAACAACATTATGTTTGAAATACGATATTCAAAGTTCTATTTCTATACAGATCAAACGGAAAAGGAAATGATTAGCCTGAGTGACAATATTTTGACAAAAGTAAAATTCAAAGGATGTTTGGCTAAAGGGGATATACTATTTGGTTCATGGGAAAGTGACACTTCCATTTTTGAACATGAGGGGCAAGTAAGAAAAACTTTACCTCATTATGGGACTTGGTGGGCAAAGAAGCAAAGTGCTTTAACAAAAGATTAAAAAACATAAGCCTTATCTGCAATCCGAAGATTCATGGGATTCTGAATGCTGGTAAAAAAGTGAATAGCGAATGCGCCTTCTCTCCCACCGAGTCAATGCCTGAAAATGCTCTACCGATTCACACAGGAATTTCTAGAATACCGTGAAATGGTCATTCCATTCCAGAGCGCTCCTGATCAAACTGAATGACTAAACCGACTTTGGCGGATTGGAGCGATTCAGCTACTTTCGTGCTTTAAAAAGCCGCGTGTGCACAATCGCCATATCAGATTGTTGAAGGGCATTAAAACAAATTTAAAAACTGTGTAGCTTGGGGTAGATTACAGGACGATGATTTCTAATCCTCACTCATCTTAGCCAGACGTTATATTCAACTTTGACCCGTCCCAATTCAAATTATATACTATGAAAAAAATTAAGCTAACTATTCTTTCATTATTACTAGCTCTATCCTCGTTCGCACAAGTTGGTAACTATCAATCTGTGAATCTCAACAATTCTGGAGAAGGGGCAACTTTGTTAACTTTTAACATAGAAAGGCCTTGGGTTTTAAAACAAATTGGAAGCGGTGCTTCAACACATCTTCAACTTCATAATCATGCCGGCCCTAATAAGCATTTTCAAATCAAAACAGATGGCGGCTTTCACCTTTTAAACCAGTCAAATAACTATAACACTTACTTAAGTGCGAATGGAGGTCATTCCTATATTGGAACATTGGGAGGTAATCTTGGAATTGGAACAAACTCAGCTAGATTTCCACTTGATATAAAAACTAACAATAACGGAGAAGGTAACAATCTATATTTCGGAGATAGAAGATTTTATATAGCTGGTATTACAGGTAATGGCAATAACAATCAAATGTATGGAGGGTTAGTTTTACATAATTTAACTTCACAACAAAGCGGACTTAGATCAATAGATATAGTAGTAGGAGGTAACAATGATTTTACATCTAATTCAACACCTGAAAACATTGTGATGAGAATCCAAAGCAATGGCAATGTAGGAATAGGTACTGGTTCATATCTTGCCGATGAAAAACTTACTGTGAAAGGTATTATTCACTCAGAGGAAGTAAAAGTAGATTTGAATGTTCCTGGTCCAGATTACGTTTTTGAATCAGATTACCAACTTTTAACTCTACAAGAAACCAAGAAATACATATCCGAAAACAAACACCTACCTGAAATTCCATCGGCTAAAGAAATGGAAACAAATGGAATAGAACTAGGGGATATGAATATGCTGCTTTTGAAGAAGATCGAAGAGTTAACACTTTATCAGATCGAACTGATGGAAAAGTTGGAACAGCAGAACTCCGAACTACAAGATGTAAAAAAGAAATTGCAACAAATGTCAAACTAACAGAATATGACAAAACCTATGAAAGAATGCTGTTTCATCAGTCAGGATATTTTCATTGGAATTGAAAAATCAGCCACAATTAATAAATTTTAAAAAAGACGTGACCATGTGGAAAAGGAAAGATTAGAGCTTTCTAATCCTCACTCATCATAGCCAGACGCTGACAAACATTGAAACAGTTGTAGCCCTATCCTAAAAAAGATCAGCAATATTTACATCTCCCTAATTTGAGCTGTTGTCGTTGTTGATAATTCGCATAGCCAGTGGAAACGTATCCTTCATCACCTTAGAATTGATCGTTTCCCCAATGTCAATCAAGGGTGCTCTTTTTATACTGGGGTGCTCGATGAGATGCTGATCACACTGAACGATGGTCCTGGCCATTGGATTTTGGTCATCGTTGCTAAAAGCACTATAAAAGGCCTCCTGATAGCGCTGATAATGATATCGATTGGCAGACAATGCATTTATGGATTGAAAGTACCTGGTCAATGACTCTTCATCTCCGATAGAAGTAATAAAGTCCGTCCCGTCAAGGCTATCCATACTTGTGTTTGCATAGAGAATCCAGGATTTCAAGATGGACTCATTTTCAGACTTTTCGGCACTATAGAATAAATCAGACCGAAATTTTGTTGAGATGATCATCACTCTCCCGGATGTGAGGGTCCTCATCAGTGATTTGAAATCTGAAATAACCTGTTGTTCCAGATAGAAGGTCTGAGCACTTTTTCCTACAACAGTTAGCAGATGTATCATACCACAAAAGATTATAGATAAAAGCCATCTCCATAATTTGAAAATCAAACTATGGAGACAGCTTCGTTACTTCGAAATTAAGCCAAGTCGAAGCGGTCAAGGTTCATCACCTTGGTCCACGCCGCCACAAAGTCTTGCAAAAATTTCTCCTGAGCGTCCTCACAGGCATACACTTCGGCGAGTGCTCTCAGCTCGGAGTTCGATCCAAAAATGAGATCGACACGTGTTCCTGTCCACTTCACCTTACCTGTTGTACGATCACTTCCCTCAAACAAATTTTGCTCATCAGAAGTTGCCCTCCAGGTTGTGCTCATGTCCAATAGATTTACGAAGAAGTCACGAGTAAGCGCCTCTGGGCGATCAGTGAAAACGCCGTGCCGAGACTGATCAAAATTGGTATTCAGGACGCGCATACCTCCAACAAGAACCGTCATTTCAGGTGCTGTAAGAGTCAAAAGTTGTGCTTTGTCTATCAACATCTCCTCTGCTGACGCTTTGTAAAGGCTCTTCCTGTAATTGCGGAATCCATCTGCCGTCGGCTTCAGTGCCATAAATGAGTCAACATCCGTTTGCTCTTGCGAGGCGTCCGCACGCCCGGGTGTGAAAGGCACGGTCAGGTCTTGAGCTGCATTTTTGGCCGCCTGCTCAATACCCGCACATCCGCCAAGAACGATCAGGTCAGCCATCGTAACTTCCTTTCCAAAATCGTTTTGGATACCTTCCAATGTTTCCAGGACTTTTCCTAACTGAGCTGGGTTATTAACTTCCCAGTCTTTCTGAGGCTCCAGACGAATACGACCGCCATTGGCACCACCACGCTTGTCTGAACCACGAAAAGTTGATGCCGATGCCCAGGCCGTAGAAACCAATTCAGACACAGAGAGTCCGGAATCCAATATTTTACGCTTCAGCTCCGCAATATCCTGATCATTGATCAACTCATGAGAAACCGCTGGAATAGGGTCCTGCCAGATCAGTTCCTCTTTTGGAACTTCTGGTCCTAAATATAAAGTTCTAGGCCCCATATCGCGATGGGTCAACTTGAACCAGGCTCGAGCGAATGCATCTGCAAACTCGTTAGGATTCTCATGAAAGCGTCGGGAGATAGGTTCGTAGATCGGGTCCATCTTCAGTGCCATATCCGCAGTGGTCATCATCAGGGCTTGGGTTTTAGATGAATCGCCTGCAGCAGGTGCCATCCTTGCATTTGATGCTGCTGTAGGTGTCCACTGATGTGCTCCAGCCGGACTTTTTGTTAACTCCCAATCATAACCAAGTAACACTTCAAAATAATCATTATCCCATTGCGTTGGATTCGGTGTCCATGCACCCTCTATGCCGCTGGTAATCGTATCATCTCCATGTCCGCTACCAAAGGTATTTTTCCAACCTAAATTTTGCTCTTCGATAGACGCACCTGCTGGCTCTCTACCTACGTATTTTCCGGGGTCGGCGGCACCGTGTGCTTTGCCAAAAGTATGACCGCCAGCTACAAGGGCTACAGTTTCTTCATCGTTCATGGCCATTCGACCAAAGGTCTCTCGGATGTCTTGACCCGACGCCACCGGATCGGGCTTGCCATTGGGTCCTTCCGGATTCACATAGATCAAACCCATTTGTACCGCACCCAATGGATTTTCCAATTCTCGATCACCGGTGTATCTTTTGTCTCCCAGCCATTCGACTTCAGAGCCCCAATAAATGTCTTCCAAAGGTTGCCAAACATCTTCGCGACCTCCGGCGAAACCAAAAGTTTTGAATCCCATAGATTCAAGGGCACAATTTCCAGCCAGGATCATGAGGTCGGCCCAGGAGATTTTCTTACCATACTTCTTTTTAATCGGCCACAGCAGTAAACGGGCCTTATCCAAGTTACCATTGTCCGGCCAGCTGTTGAGAGGAGCAAAACGCTGTGCGCCGGAACCTCCGCCACCTCGGCCGTCAGAAATACGGTAGGTACCCGCACTATGCCAGGCCATTCTGATAAAAAGACCACCATAATGACCGTAGTCAGCCGGCCACCAGTCTTGAGAATCTGTCATCAGATTTACGAGATCCTTTTTTATTGCAGCTAGGTCAAGTGTCTTGAACTCTTTTGCATAATCAAATGTCTCGTCCATTGGATTGATTGCACTAGAATGCTGACGAAGGATATTCAATTTCAACTGATTTGGCCACCAATCAAGGTTTGATGTTCCGCTGCCTGCACCGTGATTGAGCTCTCCACCGTGAAAAGGACACTTGCCTGCACCGTTATTATCATTGTTTCCCATTTTTTATAGAATTTATATTTTTCGATTAAGTTCTATTTAAAGGTGAGAAGATATTTCTTATTATTCAAATCAATAATTATTATACTTGTATAATAATAAGTTATATGACTTTACAACAACTTGAATACATCGTATCACTAGATGAATATCGCCATTATGTGACGGCCGCTGAGCATTGTTTTGTTTCACAACCTAATCTTACCATGCAGGTAAAAAAATTGGAAGACGAAATCGGGGTTAGAATTTTTGACCGGGATAAGAAACCCCTTCAACCGACTGAAATTGGGAAAGAAGTTATTATCCGTGCACGACAAATACTTCGTGAATCAAAGCAGTTGAAAGAGTTCGTCAACCATGAGAAAGAGTCTATGGAAGGAGAATTCACCATAGGCATAATCCCAACACTGGCTCCTTACCTACTTCCTCAGTTCCTTCCTTTGTTTATGAAGGAAAACCCGAGTGTTCATTTGAAAATACAAGAACTTCAAACGAGTCAGATTATTTCCCAACTCGAAAACGGAACCATAGATATAGGATTTTTGGTCACTCCACTTAACGAAAGTGCAATTAAGGAAATACCTGTTTTCTACGAACCCTTTCTGCTTTACTTACCCGAAAATCATCGATTTCTCAATGAAAAACTCATGTTAGCTGAAGACCTTGATCCCAGCGAAGTTTTGGTATTAGAAGAAGGGCATTGCTTCAGAGAGCAAGCGCTGGCTATTTGTAAAGAAGCCAAATACGGCTCATCCATAGGTTTTGATTATCAAAGTGGATCTATCGAAGCATTGAAAAGTCTGGTACAAAATGGAGTAGGTTATACACTGGTACCAGAGCTCTCAGTTAGAGACGATCTCGATTCAGTCCATGTTCGTAGGTTTACCAATCCGGAACCGGTACGGGAAGTGAGCATTGTTGTTCACAGCAGCTACATAAAAGAATCCGTCATCAATAGGTTAAAAGACACCATACAAAAGGTCATTCCCGGACGGCTGCTCGAAGGGCAAGCTGTCGTGAAATTTGACTGGAAATGACACACTCATTTCCAAATTAATTGGAGAGAAAGACGATAAAATCCAGCAGAGGAAATGGTTAAATCCTTTATTTTTCAGAATGCAAGATTAAATTTACAGCCGAAATAAAGATTGAAACGTTGAATCCTCCATGCAAACGTAACAGGTAGCGTATTGGTGGAAAATTATTTACAAAATGAAGAAGAAGACTATTTTTAGATTTATAATTATTACCATTCTCATCTCACATACAGGCAAAGCACAAATCAATGAGAGTGAATTGGGTGCTTGGTATATGTATTTCTTCAACACCACCTTCAAAGAGAGTTCATGGGGAGTGCAGGGAGATATTCAATACCGTAATTGGAACCTTGCCGGTGATCTTGAACAATTATTAATTCGAGGCGGCATCACCTATAAACCACAAAATGCCAACATAAAGCTTACGCTAGGGTATGGCAATATAACCACCGGGACCTATGGTTCTGATCAGTCCACCTCGGCCGAAAGTAGAATTTACCAGGAAGCGCTGTATCCGGTTCGAATTGGTCAACGTTTTCATTTGAACCATCGGTTTCGTTTTGAACAACGATTTGTAGAGGGTCAAAATTTCAGAACACGATTCAGGTACAACCTCTTTCTGAACATTCCTTTAAATAACGCTGACATGGAGGACAGAACAATATACCTTTCATTGTACAATGAACTCTTCATTAACGGACAACGAGATATCGGTAATGAAAACCAGGTGGAGCTATTTGATCGGAATAGATTCTACGCGGCAATTGGCTATATCATTAGAAAAGGACTAAGAGTTCAGCTCGGTGCTATGAAGCAAACGACGAACAATTGGAGTAAAGATCAATTACAGATAAGTTTCCACCATCAATTTTAATCTCAAGCAATAAACTATTTCCAAATTGGAAAGTATCTCAATAGCCTTAATATGAAAAGAAAAATTCCGGCCGTCCTTATTGCTATCCTTGTTTCTCACCTGTCTATTAGCCAGGACCTCAACTACGCCAAAAATGTGGTGAAGACTTTGGCTTCTGATGAATTCAAAGGAAGAGGCTATGTTGGGCAAGGAGACCAAATTGCAGCAAAATATATCGGGGCCGAATTTAGAAAACTAGGGCTTAAATCTTTCAAGAAAAATTATTTTCAAAAGTTCACAACATCGGTCAATACCTTTCCATCAGCCATGAACTTAGCGTTGAATGGAACAAAAAAATCTGCCGGAATTGATTACTTAATCGAAGCAGGGTCACCGGGTGTCAAGGGTGAATTTAATACTGTAACCCTTCCCATTGAGGATATGCTCAACCAACACTTATTGTCAGGCAAATTGAGAAGTTCTGAAGGGCAGTTTCTTGTCATTCCTACGTTCAATAGAAAAGACTATACGAATGAACAACAAAAGCGAATTACCGAAGTAATCAATTTCATTAAATATCACCCGGATAACCCAGCTTCTGGTTCCATTATTTTAACGAATGATAAACTAACCTGGGGAGGCTCAACTACGCGTTTTACGAAACCGTCATTTATTGTGGACAATGACAGTAGTACCAGGAATATTGAAAAGGTAACAGTGCATGTTGAAAACAAATACTTCGAACAGTACAAATCTCAAAATGTGATTGGTTATCTGGAGGGTGAAAAATCAGATTCGTTGATCGTATTAATCGCTCACTACGATCACCTCGGCATGATGGGTTCAGAAGCCCTGTTTCCTGGTGCTAACGACAATGCAAGCGGTGTAGCGATGCTACTGAACCTAGCGAAACATTATCAATCAAATAAACCCAAATACAATACCGTATTCATAGCTTTTGGAGGAGAAGAACTTGGTCTACTCGGAGCCAAACACTTCGTTGAAAATCCATTGTTTGAGCTCTCTAGAATCAAGTTTCTAGTGAATTTTGATATTTCAGGTACCGGTGATGAAGGAATACAAGTTGTAAACGGGAAGCTTTATAAAGAAGAGTTTGATCGTCTGGTTCGTATTAATTCTGAAAAGAACTTGTTAGCACAAGTAAAAATAAGAGGTGAAGCATGTAACAGTGATCATTGTATGTTTCACATGAAGAAGGTACCCTGTTTTTTCATCTATACCCTCGGAGGCATCCAAGCCTACCACGATATCTACGACAAATCAGAAACATTGCCATTGACCGAGTTTGAAGATTACTTCAGGCTGATTACACAATTTGTAGACGAATTGTAGGAAAGAACGGCCTAATGACGCATTATTAAAACGATTAAAGCAGTATCCGCCAACCAAAATCAAGCGCTCACGCTCGAGGCCACTCTTTTTACTTCCTGGTTCACTTCATCGCTTTCTATCATGCCATCGCGAAGGCGGATGACTCGATGGGCATATTGTGCTATATCCTCTTCGTGAGTCACCATAATGATGGTATTTCCCTGTGAATGCAACTGTTCAAATAGTTCCATGATATCATATGAGGTTTTGGAATCCAGATTACCTGTGGGTTCATCGGCCAAAATGATACTCGGATTATTCACCAACGCCCTGGCAATCGCAACGCGCTGTCTTTGCCCTCCAGAGAGCTCATTGGGTCTATGGGTAGCCCGGTCTCCCAAGCCTACGCCTTTTAATACTTCATGGGCTCGTTCTTCGCGATCCGATTTACCCATACCCGCATATACCAGAGGAAGGGCCACATTTTCTAACGCTGTAGAACGAGGCAACAGATTGAATGTTTGAAACACAAAACCAATCTCTTTATTTCTGATTTCTGCAAGTTCATTTTCATCTAAATCAGAAACATCATGATTGTTGAGTATATAGGTACCCAAACTTGGCGTATCTAAACAGCCTATAATGTTCATCAGAGTAGACTTACCAGAACCAGAAGGCCCCATAAATGCTACATACTCCCCTTTGTCAATGGAAATACTGATAGACTTTAGTGCGTGAATGGTCTCCGCTCCCATCACATACTTTCTGGCAATTTCTCTGGTTTTTATTATTTCAGACATATTTTACTATTTCCTATAGGACGAGCCTATTTCAGTTCCGTTACTGCATATCGTTGATTTCATCATCCGGATCAGTAAATCCGGATATCATACTACCGAGCAAATCATCTATTCGCATACCATTCTCCAGAGGATGCTTGCTCAGATAACTATATTCAACCAATCCGAACAGGACAAATTCCATTAGGAACAACCTAAAATCTTCGTCCTTGTTCTCTTTAATCTGCTCTTTAACCAACTCCGATAAACCAGGCACTTTATTCAGTTCCTTTTGATATTCTTTATTCGAATAATCATGGAGCAAGTCAATCATATTGCCATTACCAAACCAATCAGCAATCGGCTTGAATGGATCTCGCATCTCGCGATTTTTCCTAACCTGATCAGGGTCAGTGAAATAATCAACAAACAAGCTTCGAACGGCCTTACCGATCAAATTCTGGGCGACTATTCCAGCCCCTTCTTGTTCACCTTCATACACCAACTCAATCTTTCCTGTGATCGAAGGTATAATGCCAATAAAGTCCGCGATACGAACATGTCCTTTCACCTCTTTATTTTTCAACATTCGACGTTCTACTGCACTTACCAGATTTTCGTAAGATGAAATCGTCAGTCTCGCAGAAACGCCACTTTTCACATCCACATATTCGCTACTTCTGGCCTCTATGGCAATTTGTTCTATGAGTAGCTTGGCCAGCTCGTTTATTACAATATCACCTGAACTATTTTTTGCTAATGCAGCTTCTTGCTGCGTGATCTTCAAACCGATTTCAACTGTCTTGGGGTAGTGCGTGATGATCTGACTGCCCAATCTATCTTTTAGAGGGGTCACAATACTACCTCTGTTGGTGTAGTCTTCAGGATTGGCTGTGAATACAAACTGTATATCCAATGGTAACCTGAGTCTGAATCCTCGAATCTGAATATCTCCTTCCTGGAGAATATTAAAAAGTGCTACTTGTATACGTGGTTGTAAATCCGGCAACTCGTTGATAACAAAAATACCTCGATGAGACCGTGGAACCAGGCCATAATGAATGACTCTTTCATCGGAGTATGGCAATTTCAAGGTAGCAGCCTTGATAGGGTCTACGTCTCCTATTAAATCAGCAATAGACACATCCGGTGTGGCCAGTTTTTCGGTGAAACGGTCCTCTCGGCTCAGCCAGCTTACTGGAGTTTCGTCTCCCTTTTCCTTAATTAAATCTATGGCATACTTAGAAAGTGGCGACATAGGGTCATCACTTAAATCACTACCAGTAACTACCGGTATCCATTCATCGAGCAGGCCTACCATCAAGCGTGCGATTTTCGTCTTAGCCTGTCCCCGCAATCCCAACAAATTAATATTGTGCCGGGAAAGAATAGCTCTTTCAATGTCTGGAATCACTGTATCCTCATATCCCCAAATACCCTCAAAAACCTGATTTCCTTCCTGAATAGAGGTAATCAAGTTATTTCTGAGTTCGTCTTTTATCGATCGCGGTTGATAACCGATGGATTGGAGTTGACCTAGTGTGGTCACAGACAATTTCTCCTCGGCAGTTAGGTCTCCGTATGCTTTTGTCATTTATAAATTCTTTCTTCTATTTTTCTTAAAGTCTTCAAATACCAAGTGCCCTAATCCCTGAAGATCGCTGTAATAAGCGTTGCCATTGTTCACGGCTGTGAATTCTTTAACAAACTGTTTTAAATATGGATCCGAGGCAATCATAAAAGTAGTTATTGGGATGTTCAATCTGCGACAGGCTGCGCCCAAATTCATCGTTTTTTTCAATATTTTAGGATCAAGACCAAAGCTGTTTTTATAATATTTAATTCCAACTTTCATGCAAGTTGGTTTACCGTCAGTAATCATAAAAATTTGCTTGTTCTGGTTTTTTTGCTTGCGCAAAATATCCATAGCTAACTCAAGTCCTGCCACAGTATTAGTATGATAGGGTCCCACACTAAGATAAGGCAAATCTTTGATGCTGATTTGCCAGGCATCATTACCAAAGACAATCACATCGAGCGTGTCTTTTTTGTATTTGCTCAAGATCAACTCAGAAAGTGCCATAGCCACCTTTTTGGCAGGAGTAATTCGATCTTCACCATATAAAATCATGGAATGGCTGATATCGATCATCAGTACAGTTGAGGTCTGTGTTTTGAATTCATTATCTACTACCTCAAGGTCATCTTCAGTCAACATGAATTCACCAAATCCATGATTGATCTGAGCATTTCTTAAGCTATCGGTTATAGAAATATGATCCGGAGAATCCCCAAATTGAAAATCCCTGATATCTACACCCTTCTCCTCTCCTCTTCCTGATATAAAGGTATTGTGATCTCCCTTTCCTGACTTTCGTAATTTTCCAAATATCTCTTCCAAAGCACTTTTTCGAAAGTCATTCTCTGTCTTGGCAGTAATTTTCAGCTTCCCTGTATTTTGCTCCTCGTCGAGATAGCCTTTTTCCTTAAGCTCCTCTATGAAGTCTCCTATTCCATAGTTTTCACTCGAAATATTGTACTGTTTATCCAAGTTGGTCAGCCAGCTCAACGCCTCATTGGGGTCACCAGAAGTAATAAGAAGTAGTTCTCTGAATATACTCCATAAATTATCGAAAGTGTCACTTGACTCCTTTTTGTCGGGAATGAATTCAGTAAATCTATAGCCTATCATGCTGCTTCAGTTCAAGTAAACACTTAACATTAAACTGGATAAATCATTTAATGTTGGTATTATTTTAATAAATTTAATGAGCCTTCACAGGAAGAAAAAATAAGCTTGAGAAAATGCCGGGACGAAAACCTATATTAGCTACTCTAGTGCAGGATATGATTCTCTTTATTAGGGACTCAACATTCAAACTATTGCTCGAGCCCAAAGCCAAAAAACCCAAAAAGGATAACTCTAAGATTAATTAGATGCCAATTCTCTCTCCTTACATACCATAAGTAAGTTATTCCGAAAGAAGTTCAAACTTTGAATATTAAATCTACTTAAGTGGCATAGTTCGGAATATCAAATCCCATATTGGGGTTGTTACACCAAATGCACGTTCAGGTTGTTTGTAGTGATGGATACCATGATGTACCCAGAAGAACTTGAAGAAGTTTTTAGGAGGCTGAAATGCATGAATCATAAAATGAATCCAAAGATAACCTGCGTATCCCATAAGAAAGCCTGGTAAAAAGCCCCAAACTAAATTCCCTATGATTAATCTAAAGACCAAAAAGAAAACAAATGAAATCGTCAGACTTAACGGTACCGGCATGGCCAACCTGTCTTTGTCTTTAGGATGGTCATGATGTACACCATGCATGGTATAGACCACTTTTTTTCTGGCAGGAGTTGTTTCTGGCATATGAAACAGAAATCTGTGCATCAAGTATTCCACAAACGTGAATGCCAACGCACCTGCCAAAAATAAGAGGATGAGGGTAATTGCCGTCAATCCATATTCCGTTGCTCCGGTGTAAATCAAATAAGTGGACACAATAGAAAATGCAATCAGAGGCAATGAAATATGCGTTCTGGTGAGTTTTTCTAAGAGAGGGTTATTAAATACCCTTCCTGACCCTGAATTTTTTGCTTTGTTTTCCATGAAACAAGTAGACTATCGATTTAAACCAAGTATTGAAATGCAAACATATCCATAAACCTAAAACAATTGCAATAACGAGCAATTCATTTTAAATGTTATGAGCAAAATCAGGCAAAATCACGAAGCTCCAATTATCAATTCTCTGTTACGATTAAGAAATCGGGTTAAATCATAACTGCTAATGAGCTATGAACCTGAAATGTCTCATTAAATGTGAATGAGGCTCTAGTAATCACCAAAGCCTCAAACTAGAATAAATTCATTGAAAATGCATAATTAATAATCAAAGTTAACTATTCGCAAACCTGATCATAGACAAAAACATGTCCAGCCACATCATTCCATTTTGTTTTCTCACCAGAAAATGTTTCAACCATCTTTGGGCATCCCAGATATAACTCGTCAAAATTACTCTTAATAATTGCCTTTTTTGACTTTCACAGCCTTCTCACCATTGACCACAAACATATAGGACTTATCCACACCACCTGTCAATTTGACTCCTGCTACACCTATGCCCCTGGTCTCTTTGGCATTGGGATCCGCAAATACCTTGATTTTACTATCGAAACCAGGATTGAGCAATTGCATTAGCCTTGGCTTATCTTTCTTTTTATCCCTAAGACCAGATTCAAAAATGATATATTCCCGATTCGCTATTTCGCTAAAATTTGAATTAGCAACTGTTTTGATGCTTTGCGTGGACTCTGCCATCATTGATAATTTGGCAAGTTTACTGATCTTCACCGACAACCTTTTGACATTTTCTGGTTCGAGTTTAATCTTAGTTCCGTCTTCTTTCTTAATAGTAATCTTGTTGAGGTAGCCATTGATCACACCAGCAGCAACTAACTTTCCTTCAAACTCTTCACCGGATGCCGGTATTACCTTAGTAGGTTTCCCTGTAATAAAGGCAATGGCATTTTGGTCCAAACTTTCAATGAATCCCTGTGAAAATATGGGGCTCATTATCAAAGAAAAAACAAATGATAGGGTTATTTTTTCATAGTTTTAATATTAAAAGATTTAATTAATTATGTAACAACATCATCTCTATTGGGCTACTGTTATTGCTTGATGAATTAGCAACTTTAAGCTTAATTAATTCAATTACTTGAAACTAGGTGTATAAATAAACAGACTGAGCGGTGATCATAATTAACTTAGATCATGAATTGCGCTAAAAGATGTCAGGATTACTTTAATCGTACGTTGCTGCAGGCAAATACCATAAATGCTCTAGCTAAATCTTTTCCAGCAAGACTGAAACCTTAGCTGAGCTATAGACTGGATTCGTTTGCAATGTTAAGTCATAATAAAATGAATTGCAAAAACCGACTTTTAGATTAAAGTTCCAGATAATTTACTTCTTGGTAAAGGCTAAGTACTTAAAAGGGAGGATATTGAAGGAATCTTAGCGTTTCACAGATATTTTCTCTCGGAACTCCTCTACAACTTTTCTATACATATTTTCATACATGGGGAGT
Source organism: Reichenbachiella sp. (assembly GCF_039944555.1). Lineage (GTDB taxonomy): Bacteria > Bacteroidota > Bacteroidia > Cytophagales > Cyclobacteriaceae > Reichenbachiella. Next base: position 1,022,532 of record NZ_JBDUYN010000007.1, read on the forward strand.
ATATTGGAAAGCTCAAATTCTTGCGCTCTTTTCAACGCAGCCTTTTTGAATTTTGGCAAGTTGTCCTTATCTAAGATTAGAAGGGCTTTGTCGGCCATAGTTTTAATATCTCCAACGTCACATATAAAACCTGTGACCTCGTCTTGATTCAATTCAGGCAGTCCACCGGCGTTAGTCGATATCAGCGGCACCTCGCAGGCCATAGCTTCTAAAGCCGCCAAACCAAAGCTTTCCTTTTCCGATGTCATCAAAAACAAATCTGATACGCTTAACACTTCTTCTACGGCTTCTAGCTTTCCTAAAAACCTTACGTCGTCAATACTGCAGGACTGTTCAGCCAACTTCTCAATAGCCGATCGTTCCGGTCCGTCTCCTACCAAAAGAAGTTTGGCTGGGACCGTTTTTCTAATTTCATTAAATACCTTAACCACGTCTTCCACCCGCTTTACCTTCCTGAAGTTTGAGGTATGAACAATAAGCTTCTCATCATTCGGACAAATGGCTTTTTTAAAATGGTCTTTCTTTTGTTTTTTAAATCGATCCAGGTCTATGAAATTGGGAATGACCTGAATCTCTTTGGATACCTTGAAATGATTATAGGTATCCTTTTTTAAATCATTTGACACTGCTGTGATCCCATCAGATTGATTGATCGAGAAAGTAACTACCGGCTCAAGAGAGGCATCTTTACCTACAATGGTAATATCCGTACCGTGCAGCGTTGTTATAAAAGGCACGTGCAAATTCTCAGCTTTTAAAATTTCTCTTGCCATGTAGGCTGCAGAAGCATGTGGGACTGCATAATGCACATGAAACAGATCCAATTCTTCTCGCTTGGCAACATCAACCATTTTACTTGCCAAAGCGATTTCATAAGGTGGGTATTGAAACAGAGGATAGGGTTTAATATCTACTTCATGGTAAAAAAGATTTTCATTAAAAAAATCTAGTCGGGTGGGTTGCGAATAGGTAATAAAGTGGACTTTATGACCTTCCAGTGCCATTGCCTTTCCGAGCTCTGTTGCCACAACTCCCGATCCACCATAGGTCGGATAACAAACTACTCCTATATTCATCTATTGCTCAATATTTTAATCGTGTTTAAGGTCTTGGTTGATTAGGCGCAAAATTAGACTTGTTGACTATAACAACAACAAAGAACCTCAACATTAAATCAAATCCCTTGGTTCGCTTCCTTTCCTGATTTTAAAAATGACTCATACATCAGGTCGTGAATTTTAGTACGTGTATTGCTTTCTATTAGTTTATAATTCTGAGGATCGGGGTATATCCTGTTTGAAAGGAAAATATAAATTAAATCGTATTCAGGGTCCGCCCAAATCAGAGTACCTGTAAATCCCGAATGGCCAAATGACCGTTCTGAAGCATACCTGGAAGCATTACCGACGGAGAAATCGGGTTTATCCCAACCCAAAGCTCTCCTGTCATCCAGATTTTTCTTTGAAGTGAATACTTGAACAATGGAATCAGGGAAGAACTGCACACCGCCATAATATCCATTCTGAAGTAGCATTTGCATGTACTTAGCCAAGTCATTGGCATTCGAAAAGAGCCCTGCGTGCCCGCTAACTCCACCAAGAAGTGCTGCATTTTTGTCATGCACAACACCTTGAAGTAAAGTTGACCTGAAGCCAATATCCTGTTCGGTTGGAGCAATCTGTGTGCTCTGAAATCTTTCAAGTGGATTAAAAGTTGTGTAGTCCATACCAAGAGGCTTATAGATCAGCTCACGGACTGATTGATCAAAGTGACAGGTACAATCATCTTCAACGACCTCTTTCATAACCATAAAACCCAGGTCACTATATAAATATCTATAGCTCCCATCATTGTTTGAAAGGCTGTTGTACTTTGAATCCGCAATCCATGATTGGATAGAATCATTCCAATTGATTGAATGGTAGCTATATTTTCTCCGCCATTTCTTCTTCTTATAGAGAAAAACTGCACTATCAGCAGCATATTTAGCATACCGCCAAAAAGGAATGTAAGACTTCAAACCCGACTGATGAGTTAGAATATTTTCTATTGTAAGATTTGTATTATCAGTTGAATGGTAAGCAGACAGATAATCACCCAAATGGCTTTGCAGAGAAATTTTTCCTTCAGACATCCTTTCCATAACAGCTGGTACCGTAGCCACTGTTTTCGTAAGAGAAGCGACATCGTACAAATGATCCCATCTCACAGACGATAAACTATCATAGGTAAGATATCCAAAACTCTTATCGTATACCACCTTCCCATCTTTAACCATCATGATCTGGCAGCCAGGCATCGCTTTCTCCGCAATAGCGCCTTCCACCAGCGAGTCAATTCGACTTAGTACTTTGTCATCTACTGTCAACTCATCGTCACTTAGATAAGTTAACCTATTAATGGCCTTCCTGAAGATTCCTTTACGAGAACCGTTATTCTGGAGATATCCCGGCAAGGCCCCAATTATTGGTCGGGCTCCAAAAGTCATTTCCACCATTACGGCAAGATTTTTCGAAGAAATTTCCGGGCTCCATATTAGCGTAGTGAATTGACTATTATTGATAAAACTTCCATTCTGACTGTAAAATGTAATTATCGGGCTTCTGGTATTGAGTGAATCACATATGCTCTGAGCCTGAATAAAATCTGCCTCATTCTCAAACGAGGTCAAATCGATTAAAATTATTGCCTCAGAAGGAAGCATAGTGAATAGGGAATCAATTGGGCTATCCAATACCGACAATGGCAAATGCGTTGCCGTTTTATATTTATCCACCGTTAGTTCAAAAACTGCTTTATTATCTGATATCGTTAATATTTTTTTGTTTTCTAAATTAATTATGGGAACCAAATGATTCTTGTCTTGAACCAACGTAATGTCCGTATTACTGAATTTTCTGCTTACGTTTTCCCATGATGTAGCTTCGTCAGTAGGCATTTTCAATTGCATTTCTACATGATTCAACAATTGATAATAGTCCTTTACATGTCGTTTAAAACTTCCTTTATTTTGAATGTCTTTGAGTAATAGAGCATTAATCAATTCTTGTGGTTTCGATTCCTTAGAAACAGTAATTAGACCCGCCCCTCTTTCGATCTGAGCGATAGTTGTTTCAATCTGCCTGGATTGATCAATGAGAATCTGACCATCGTTATTCTTTTTTCTATAATTCTTAAAAGTTTTCTTAGCGAGTATTCCATTTTCTGCAACCTTATTTACATCTACAATTTGGATAGTCATTTGAATACCAGTGCCTACGCCGTTTGCCAAACCAATCGGGTTTTGACCAGTCAGATAGTGAGAAATATTTCCGGCAGATAGGCCATTCAGATAATTAACCACTTTTTTTATTTCATGATTCGTGTAGTAATTGGGTAATTCGGAAAATTGAATTAGACCAATTCCCATTTTGCGTAAATGATCAGCATGAGCCAGTCCAAGCTTAAAAACCAAATCTTCATCTGTCAGGCATTCTATAGAAAATCGACCGGGAAACACCTGGAGGTTGTCAAATGGTAATTCAAAAATATTAGTTATTTCTACAATATGCAGTAATGGCTCAGTTCGCCTTTTTTGATTTTGCGAAATCCACTGCTTCACCTCTTCCTGATCTCCATTTGGAACAATGACTCCACCTATTCCATAGGTACGAATCATACTCTCAACCTCAACGCGGTCATGTAAGTCATTAAAATCACCTAGTCGATAAATGAGGGTTGGAAGCGTTTGCTTGCTTTTCATCCATCGAGAAAAAAGACTGTCTTTCTCTATAGTATTTGAGAGTGGTACATCAGCTGCCCATGCGCATGGGTTGATCAGAAATAGACTTAAAATAAGACCAACTCTACCCACGTTTGTCCGTAATAAATGAGAAACTAAGTAAGTTTGCATACAGAATAATCAAAGTATTTGCTACAGGAGGATACAAGTAGTCAAGTCGAAAATTATTCATATTATAATTAACCAACGAATAGCTTACATAAAGAGTGCCATTTTTTCGATAAATGGTAATTTATGATTTGATTTGTTGAGAATAAAGAACATGACGCTATGAAATTCCCTTCATTGATTCGTACGAACAAGTTTAGTCAGTTTCATTACGAACCTCGCTATTATGATCCTATCAAAGAGGAGATTGAAGGTAAATTGAAAGCTGCAAGGACTAACAAAGGGAAACAAAGTTTATCAGGTGGCCATGCGTCCAGTATAAGTGCAGCTTTCCGCAAAAGAGAAAGAAAATCCAGTCAGACGTCTATTGTCCAAATGCTAATCGCCGCAGCGATGTTGACCACCTTTGTAGGTTGGATATTTTATGGTAATGATGTGTTCTACATTTATCTGATACTTTCCCCTCTTTACTTTTATTTTAGACTAAAAGGAAGAAATAAACCCAGAGATTAATGCCCGACATCATCAATCTGCTACCAGATGCTATCGCCAACCAAATAGCCGCAGGTGAAGTAGTGCAAAGACCTGCGTCTGTGGTAAAAGAATTGCTCGAAAATAGTGTTGACGCTGGCAGTGCAAGTATCCAGCTGAACATTAGTGATGCCGGGAAGGTTCTTATTCAGGTCATTGATAATGGCTTAGGTATGTCAGAGACGGACGCACGTATGTGCTTTGAACGGCATGCCACATCTAAGATTGCTTCCTCAGAAGATCTGTTCAAAATCAAAACCATGGGTTTCAGAGGTGAAGCATTGGCTTCGATTGCTGCGGTGGCACGAGTCGAGCTCAAATCCAAAACTGCCGAGTCCGAATTGGGAACTTTCATTCATATAGAAGCCTCTGAAATTAAGAAACAGGAACCTGTGTCGATTAGCCAAGGTACTTCTATATCAGTAAAAAATCTTTTCTACAATGTACCTGCACGACGTAATTTCCTAAAGAGTAACCCGGTTGAGATGCGGCACATTCTGGATGAATTTCATCGAGTGGCCCTGTCAAATCCTACCATTTCATTTACGTTAACTCAAAATGACAAAGAAATTTATCAACTCCAGGCGGGTAAATTGAGCCAGCGTATCGTTACGCTATTCGGCAAAAACTATCAAAAGCAACTCATTACCTGCGAGGAAGAAACTCATTGGCTGAAAGTACAGGGGTACATTGGCATCCCTGAATTATGCAAGAAAACACGTGGTGAGCAATTTTTCTTCATCAATAATCGGTTTATTAAAAGCAGCTATCTCAATCACGCCGTTCAAGGGGCCTATGAAGGCATGATTCAGGAGGGTCAGTTTCCTTTTTATGCGCTGTTCATTGAGATGGATCCTATTCATATTGATATCAATGTCCATCCCACAAAAACTGAAGTAAAATTTGATGATGAACGAAGTGTCTATGGAATTGTGAAGGCCGCTGTTAAACAAGCACTGGGTACACACAACGTAACCCCTAGTTTGGATTTTGGCTCAGATGTCAATTTCAAAAATCTCGCTATCGACAATTCGCATTTCAATGCCCCTACCCGATCGGAAGGGAACTATGGCAGTTTCAAATCTCTGGACAAACAGGGAAAGAGTACACGCTGGGATGAAATGTACGAACAGGCCATTGATGAATCAAAACCATCTCCAGCTGAAATTAGACGTGAAGAGTTGGCCGGACTCAGCAGTCAAATGATTTTCCAGAGTGAAGTCAATGCTCAACAATCTGCTGATCTAAATCTGGAAGAGACCAATATTAAGCCCGTGCTGATGCATGAGAAATATGTACTCAAGCAAGTGAAGACCGGGGTAATGGTCGTAGATGTGATTTTAGCTCATGAACGCATTCTTTACGAAAAGTATCTGGAAACCCTCCACAAAAAATCTGGTGCATCACAGCGAAGTTTGTTTCCGGTAACTTTTGAAATGAGTGCTACGGACTTCATTTTAGTTATGGAATTGAAGGAAGAAATAGGTGCCATTGGGTTTGAATTTGAGGAGTTTGGGAAAAATGCTGTGGCTATCAACGGAATCCCCGCAGATATCAAAAACATCAATGAAAAGGAACTATTTGAAGGACTTTTAGAGCAGTTCAAATACAACAAATCTGAGCTCTCGCTCAGTACTCAAGAAAATATGGCCAGGTCGATCGCAAAAAGATCTGCCAGCAAAACAAAAATTTCAAATGACAGTATAGAACTAAGAACTTTGATCGACCGACTGTTCGCTTGCCAACAACCTAACTATACGCCAAATGGCACCCCAACATTTATTATATTGGGCCTTGAAAAAATTGCAGAGTTTTTTAATCAATAGCACATGTTTCAACTGACACCAATTGTCAAGAATATTCTTATTATTAATGGAATACTGTTGTTCCTGGAATACATCCTAAAAGTGAGTTTTGCTCCTATTTTCGGAGTGCATTATATTTTCTCAGACCACTTTTACATATTTCAATACATCACTTACATGTGGCTGCATGGTGGAATGTGGCATCTGTTTAGCAATATGTTCGCCGTATTGGTGTTCGGCCCGATGCTCGAACGAATCTGGGGTTCTAAGCGCTTCCTTACCTTTTATCTGATTACTGGTATTGGTGCAGGTGTTCTTTATGGCGTTGTAGACACCATAGGAAAAGGCGACTTGAGTGGAGACACAGAAACCTTTATTGCAAATCCAAATCCTGACGATTTCTACATCTACACACACAACTATAAGTCAAGGAGATTTGATATGGTGAAAGTTGGAGATTTTGCAGACGAATACTATGATCAGGCAGATAATCCCAGTTATACGAGCCAAGCCATTGAGATTGTAAATGCTATCTATAAAGATTTGACAAGTATTCCCATGATAGGAGCATCCGGTGCTGTATTCGGTATCCTGCTTGCGTTTGCTATGCTCTTTCCTAATACTGAACTGATGCTGCTGTTTCCCCCAATACCAATTAAGGCAAAATATTTAGTGTTTTTCTATGGCGCTTACGAACTTTATTCAGAAATTAATCGAACGGGCGGAGACAATGTGGCTCACTTCACCCACCTGAGTGGAATGTTAATTGCATTCATTATCTTAAAATATTGGCAAAGACAGCGCGGTAATTTTTATTAATACGTTATTTGTAGTAAGAATATGATGGACAATTTGTTACATGAGTTTAAAGACGCCTGGCAGAGACCCAATAATGCCCTTCCACAGATCATTATCATCAATGTGGTGGTTTTTTTGGTGCTTGTGATACTCAATCTCTTTGGTAATATAGACGCTCTTTCAGGAATAAATTCTTTTGTCCAAAGACAGTTTTCAATTCCCTCACAGTTTTCTGAATTCATCTTCAGGCCATGGACGATTATTACCTATGCCTTTTCTCATAGTTTAAATGGGATTATGCATATCCTATTTAATATGCTCTTTTTGTACTGGTTTGGGAAATTGATTGTCGAATACTTAGGTAATCAGAAACTGATTAACATCTATGTACTTGGAGCAATCACAGGCGCCACACTGTATCTATTAGCTTACAATATTGTGCCTGGACTTACAGACCATAGAGCTACAATGGTAGGGGCGTCAGGAGCCGTTTATGCGGTAGTGCTTGCCGCAGCTACTCTGATTCCGAATTACACCTTTTTTCTGCTATTTTTTGGGCCTGTGAAAATCAAGTACATCGCTCTTTTCGTTTTAGCAACTTCTTTAATTGGTCTAAATGGGCCTAATATAGGAGGAAATCTAGCTCATCTGGGAGGTGGGTTTATTGGTGTTTTCTATATCAAGCAATTGCAGTCTGGCACTGACTGGGGTGCCTGGATCGATAGTATAATGAGATTTTTCATGAGCTTTTTTGTTCGTCAACCTAAAATGAAAGTGTCCAGTCAGAAGAAAACAAGAGCTTCTTCAACTTCCTCGTATTCAGGTGGTAACCAATCCACTGCTAACAATATTGCAGATCAAGCAGAAATAGATAAGATACTGGACAAAATATCCCAGTCGGGATATGAGAGTCTGAGCAAGGAAGAGAAACAAAAGCTTTTTAATGCGAGTAAGAAGGGATGATCTCCTCATCCGAAATTCAAAGCTCAATATTTAAAACTCAAATTTTTAGTTTTAAAGTTTCATCTCTCGTTCTTGTGTTTTTGGTACTTGTCACATTTACCACTTGTAAAGAAGAAGGCGACGTGATCTTTCACGACAGTTTCGAATATTATGATGTAGGCTTTGCTCCGCGAGGTCCTTGGACTATTGATGGCCAAGGAATCATTAGAGTTGATTCGGCAAGAAGTCACAGCGGAGAATTATCCGTTTATTTTGAATCGAACGAAGGATTCGACAATCGGGCATTTATTAAATTGATCGGCAATCCATTATTTCCATTCGTATACAATCGAATTTCGGGATCTTTTTACATTTGGCTGGATGAAGCATCGCCTGATGGCATTCACTGGACTATGGTTCAGGCCGGAGGCTCAGTAAGTGGCAAAGGCTATAAAAGTGAGGTTCGCTATGGTGGGCAGCACCACAAACAACTCATGGCTAATTATGATACCCAAGGAAAAAACACCGACTGCTGGCATCATTCAACAACTGCCATGCCTGAGAGGCAATGGGTGAAAGTCGGATGGCTGTTTGATGGTACAAACGAAACCATGAAATTTTGGCTCAACGATGAACTCGTCAAAGACCTGATTGTAATAAAAAAAGGGCAAGGCTGCCTTGGAAATGATCTTGGAGGTAAGTGGGTTTTTCCCGTCTTTGAAGAATTAATGATTGGTTGGGTCGATTATCAAACTGGCGGTGGTACTCGTCGATTTTGGATAGATGATGTGATGCTTTACCATTGAGTCTTTGGTTTGATTCTAACAGTAAATGTGAATTTAGTTCCGAAACCTTGAGTAGAGTCGACCCAGATATTTCCTCCAGCTTCGTTTATTATCTTTTTCACAGTAGCCAGACCTACACCTGAACTGTCCTTGGTTTTATCCTGATTCACCTTATTGAACAATTTGAACATGTTTTCCTGGTGCTCCTTGGCAACACCTGGCCCATTATCCGATATGGAGATATGATAATAATGATCATCCATTGTGCTGGAAAATTCTATCACGCACTGATTTTTATCATTGAACTTGAGTGCGTTACTCATTAGATTAGATATTACCTGTTTGAGAACTGTGTTATTGTAACTGATTTCCGGCAGCTCATTTTTAAATACGATCTTTGCGTCTCCCTTAGCGGTTAAGGTATCTGCTACTTCATTGATGAATGGCTCAAGGTTAATGCGTTCTAACTTGGCTTCTCTTCCACTTGCCTTAGAATATTGTAGAATTCCATCGATTAAGGAACGCATTTTGTCATTGGTCTGATTAAGTAATCCCAAATATTCGCGTACTTCATCAGGTTGTTCATCACCCAATGAATTTTCAATAATTGAGACTAGACCTTTCGCATTATTTAGTGGTGATTTTAAGTCATGTGAAACGGTATGCGCAAAATACTCTAAATTCTTATTGATACTTTCAAGCTGAAGATGGTACTCTTTAGCCTCCTCTTCCTGCAGTTTTCGTTTGGTGATATCATGTCCCATTGACAAATAACTGACTATTTCTCCCTGGCTATTAAAAAATGGAACAATAGATGTATCCACCCAGTAACCTATCCCCTCTTTGTTGAGATTCATAATCTCATTTTGCCAAATATTACCCTGGCTGATTATTTGCCACATTCCATCCCAAAAGACTCGCTTGTGTTGATCTGATTTCAAAATACTATGATTTTGACCAATAAGTTCAGCTTTAGTATAGCCTGAAATTTCACAAAACATGTCATTCACATAAGTGATGATGCCGTTGCCATCAGATATGCTGACTATTGAGGAAATATCAAGCGCAGACTGATATCTACTAACCTCCTGCAAAGAAAGAAGTAGTTCACTATTGGTTTCTTTTAAATTATCAATTTCAGACTGTTTGTCCTCCAGTGCAACGGTTACAATATTAAGGGCATCCACGATCGACGCGCTGGCGTCTGCATCGTCAAATTGTAGCAATTCTTTCTGAGCTTTAACTACTTCCATATTGACAATAATATCGAACACCTCTTTGATCGTTTCCTCACTCATTCACACATAATTAAATCATTGGTTAATGACCGAGATAGACTCGGTCATTGTAAATTCTTTTATACCTTCCTCAATTACTACAATTTTCAAAAGCTTTCAAAAATAAATATTCAAATCTTTAACTTCTTTGCTCATTTTCAAGCCAATAACTCCGTGCATATCTGCGAATAGATAATCCCAGACTGAATTGAATCCAGATCCAGGTATCCAATAGTAGTACACGCAAAACATTTCCGCGCTGAAATCGCCGTGAAGATGTGAGCAGACATGAATGAAGCAACACCAACTTCCCCTGTCCTCTCAATTTCCTGCAGAAGTAAGCAGCCTCCATAATGGGTTGTTCTGGATAGCCATTCAACTGACTAAATACCTTCTTTGTACAAAAAATACCCTGATCACCAAAGTATTTGTGATCTATGCGATACCGAATTCTATTGATCCATTCAATTATTCGATAGATTAATCCATTTCCGTCCATTTGAAACTCAAATGCTCCTCCTAAAATTTCAGTTTTTTTTAAACCATCTCTAATATTCAGGTCAAAATTTGGGGGAACCAATGAGTCAGCATCTAAAAATAATATGGCATCCCCTTTAGCCAATTCACCTCCTTTATTTAAGGATTTATACTTGGCACCTCTAAAACTGTCATCCTCAAGAATTATGTCTACTTTATCCTTGACTTTTGAAACGGTTTGATCAGCGCTTCCAGCGTCAATCAAAATAATTTCCATAGATAATTGTTCTGATCTTTTTTTGTAAATTTCATCAACGGTTTTTACGATATATGCGGCTTCGTTGAGAGTCGGGATTACAATGCTTAAATCCATATACTTAAATATAATGAAGCTAAGTTTCAAACTTTCTTGATTGTTCAGAATGGTACAACTAATTGCAATTAGCTGGGATATATTTGCCATTACAAGACTAGGCACATTGGCAGCAGGATTTATCACAGCTTTTGGGCTTCCACAGCAAACCCCTGGACGCGATCCGCGGAGAATGAGACATTTAATTACTTGGTTGATAAGAGATTAATTCCCCAATAACCAGGTATTATCTCCAATAATAATACAGTATTCGGAAGATGGTAAGTGTATTTCTTTGGCTATCTCGAAAAATATAAAGAATATCGCATGATGAAATTGTCGATTGCATAAAAACAATATTAAACGCTCACATGAAAGACGTAATCATACTGGCTGCTGGCGTAGGTTCCAGGTTGAGACCAATAACTGATAAAATACCTAAAACCATGGTTTCCGTAAAAGGTGATACCATCATCAATAGGCTATTGCGTCAGATTAAAAGTAGCTCACAAGACTGTAAGACACACGTGGTGGTAGGCTACAGACATAAGCAGATTGATCAACATCTTAAAGAACAAGGGCATAGTTGTCAATTAATTGTAAACGAGAATTACGCCACTACAAATAACATGTATTCACTTCACCTTGCCTTGTCGGAAATTGAGGATTCAAATGGCTTGGTAATTATTAACGCTGATTGCGTATATGATGAAGAGATCGTCCATGCCATGTTGGAAACAGAACATTCCAAAATCGCAGTTGATACGACTAATTTCTTTGATGAATCAATGAAAGTAGAAGTAAAAGACCAAGCGATAAGAGGTATTTCCAAAAAGTACCAAAACAAACCTGATACTTGTGTTTCCATTGATATTTATTCCTTCGATGCAGTCCACAAGCGAAAGCTTAATGATATCGTAAGTAAGACTATTGAAAGCGGAGAGCTTAACCATTGGACGGAGGTGGCTATCGATACATTGGTGCACGATCTGTCGACCCAAGTGACTACATTTGATATTGGAAACAAAAAATGGGTAGAAATAGATGACCACTCTGATTTAGCCAAAGCCAACTCATTGATGTAAGTATGCCTTTAAATTACGACGTCCTTATATTAGACCTGGATGGTACTGTTTACTTAGATGGTAAGCCGATCAGAAATATTGTAAACCAGCTAAATTCATTCGTTGAGGACAAAGGAGAAGTCTTTTATTTATCTAACAACACAAGCGTAAGCAGATATGACTATTTGCATAAGCTTAATAAGTTAGGCCTTAAAACAACTATTGATCAAATTATTTCTCCTTCAATCGTTGCTGGAGAACACCTTACCAAAAATGTGGGTAGCAAAGGATACATTGTTGGTACTGAAGCCCTGATTGAGGAGCTAAGTAATGCATACGGAATTGTGCATAACTACGATGAATCCAATTTTGTACTGATAGGTTTTGACAAAGAAGTTACGTACGAAAAACTGCAGCGCGCTTGTGAGCTGATCAATGGCGGAGTTCCTTACTATGTCACACATGTAGACTTAGCATGTCCTTCAGAATTAGGGCCCATTCCGGACTGCGGATCTATAGCTACGTTGATCAAAGCTGTTACTCAAAAGGATTTCAAAGATCATTTCGGCAAACCCTCCTTATTAATGGCCAATTACTTGCATAAGGTAATCCATAATATTGATCAAAAAAGATGTCTTTTCGCTGGTGATAGGCTTTACACGGACATTGCCTTGGGCAACCTGATGAAAATTGATACATTACTTGTTTTTAGTGGTGCCACTACCAAAGAAAACTATCAATCGAGCCCAAACAATAAACCAGCCTTCGTGGCCGATACGCTTTCTGAATTTCTAGATTCATTATGATTTTTAAGCAACTGGCTCATTTACCCATTATTTTTAAGGTCGACGAAAACATTCTCGACCAAATAGGCGCAATATTACGACAACACAATCTGTCGTTTGGAAGCATATTAGTGTTGTCGGGTAGTTCTTTTTCTGAGCAAATATCTCAGAGATTGATTGCCAATTTTGATAAAAGGGAGTGTAAGCATGAGGTTGTTCAAAATAACTCAACACAAGAAGTTCAGAGACTGCGCAACATAATTCAATCACATAGATTTGACCTTTTAATAGCCGTAGGCGGTGGCAAAGTTTTGGATACGGTAAAGCGCCTTAGTTTGTTGACAAGCATTAACCACCTTTCTATTCCTACCATAATATCCAATGATGGACTCATCTCTCCAATAGCAGTATTAACAAATGAGCAGGGTAAAACAGAAAGTTTACCGGCTACCATGCCGATGGGTGTTATCATTGATCTGGACGTCGTCAATCGTGCACCCATAAAATTCATGAGAGCTGCAGCTGGTGATATATTGTCCAATATTTCTGCCACCCACGACTGGGTTATTGCCAACAAAAAACAAAGAGAACCAATTAATGATATTGCCTATGAACTATCCCGTAGTTCTGCCAGTGGATTAATTAATTTTTCTGACACTAATTTTCAAAATAAAGCGTTCATTCGCCAAATTATATATGGACAGGTCAATTCTGGGCTGGCCATGTCATTGGCAGGCACCAGTCGGCCATGTAGTGGAAGCGAGCATCTACTGAGTCATGCTATCGATCATCTTGGCTATTCAGAAGATTTATTACATGGTATTCAGGTGGGTACCTTGAGTCTTTTTTGTCTGTTTCTTCAGAAAAAACTTAAGAAGGTACATCTCGAATATGCCAAAAAAACTGACATTCCATTATTGCCGAATGATCTAAATGCAAAAATTGAAAATCAGCTTTCAGAAATATTTGAGCTTGGAAAATCGATCAGGGTTGGGAGATATACTATCCTTGATGAAATCAGTAATGAGGAATTTTTAGATGAGTATGAAAAATATCGGAGCCATATTTCATCAACTATTTAGAATGATCAATTCTCAAAAGGTGCTGTACGAACAAAACGAACTCACATAGACTCAAGGAAGGCAAAATTATTTTAGTTTTGTTCGCAATTTCCCCAATATGGCATTAGTAAAAAAAGCGCTCAAAGTATATGGTCTATTCTTAAGGTCACTTCAGATTACCGCCTCAATTTTCTACAAAGGAACCAAACCACATATCATTCTTGGTAGTTCGGCAGGAACTAACATAAATGGGAATAGCAAGGCCCTATTTCTTTACATGAAAGCTTCAAATACTGCTCTTAAGGGTTATTTTATTACCCGCAACTATTCACGTTACAAATCGCAAATTGAGCAACACCCAAATCATTTTCTGTACGCATATTCTTTTAAGGCCCTCTACTATTGCCTTACGGCTAAGGCTTATGTAATTACGCATGGTCCTTATGATATTACTCCATTTAAAATAACCAATACAGGTAAGCCACTCATCAATCTTTGGCACGGCACTCCACTCAAGAAAATTGGCATCGATAGCCATCATGCTACTGAAAAGGCAAAAGATAAAATGCTGGATGATTTCGACGGGTTCATCGTGATGTCAGAGGAGGAACGTGAAATCATAAGCAGGTGCTATAGAACAAGGATTGAAAATACCTGGGTAACCGGATTTCCAAGAAATGACCTTGCTTTTGTGAAAAACAAAGCTATCATGGACGAAATTCCATTTATACAAGGAAAGCGTGTACTGGTATATGCTCCAACTTTCAGGGACAGCGGCAAAACCAGATTATTTCCTTTCGAAGATTTTGACCAGCCAAGTCTTATTGAATTCCTTGCTTCCAAAAACGCTGTTATGCTTATGCGCATGCATAAAAATGAACTAGCAAAGCATAAATTGGAGGAGAATGAATGGCTTAGAGTGTGTGATGGAAACTTAGTAGAGGAGCTGAATGAACTCATGCCTGTAATGGATATTCTCATTACTGACTACAGTAGTTCATACATAGATTGGCTCATTAAGGATGGTCCAAGTATCTTTTTACCTTATGATTTGGAATGGTACAATGAGTTTCGTGGATTTAATTTCGACTATGAGGAAGTGACTCCCGGCCCCAAAGTATATGACTTCCAGGACTTTCTATTTCAAATCAACCGATATTTGGATGATCCAAGCAAAGACTCTGAACTGAGACAAAAAGTAAAAGCCAGATTCCACAAATACCCGGATAACCATAGTTCTAAGCGAGTTTATAAACGGATAGAAACTTTGTTGACAACAAAATCATAAATGGCGAATAAGACAGTACTAGGAATGGTTTTTCATGGGGAGTACCCTACTCATCCACGGATTGAAAATCAGGCATTGCATCTGATCAATTTGGGCATGGAAGTCCATCTGTTTTGTGTAACCTATAAAAAAAATGAGCCGCGTCATCAATTATACAAAGGGATTCATGTACACCGTCACTATTTACCTTCCTGGATGTATCAGTTATCTGCCCTCGCTTACTCAATTTCTCTATATCACTTGATAATGAAACCCAAACTTGGGAGCTTTGTTAGAGACAACAAGATCGACGTGTTGCATCTTCACAACATGTATCTGGCACAACCTCTTTTCGACCTCAACAAAAAAAATAAACTACCGATTGTTCTGGATCTTCATGAAAACTTGCCTGAAATCATGAAGCACTACCCCCACTTGAAAAGTGCGTTAGGCAAAGTACTAATCCACCCCTCTTTTTGGAAGAAAAAGGAAGAAGAATTTATTAAAAAGTCGGATAAAGTAATTGTAGTTACCAATGAGGCCAAAATTGACATAGAGTCTCGAACAAAAATCGATTCAGACAAAACACTAGTCCTTCCTAATTTCACTGACTCTTCGTTTATCAAAAAATCGTATGATCAAAACATTGCAAATCGATTTGCCGATCGATTCAATGTGCTCTACATAGGAGATACTGGCACTCGAAGGGGCTTAGAATCTATAATCCGATCCATTCCGCTACTCATACATGATATTCCTAATTTCAATTTGATCATTGTTGGCTCTAGTAGTAACGATGCGTCATTGAAGGAACTAGCCAATAAAGAGGGTGCAACAAAGTATGTTTCGGCTGAAGGGTGGCAAACGGAAAATTTACTCCCGGACTATGTTCATGTTGCTGACGTAGGCATCTGTCCCATTTTAAGAAACATTCATCATGACACGACCTACGCCAACAAGCTCTTTCAGTATGCGCTGCACGGAAAATCTATTCTGGCTAGTGATTGTATAGCACAAAAATCACTAATCGAAAATGAAGAATGGGGACTTATTCATTCCGCAGATGATGCCGTCGACTTCGCGAAGCAATTAAAAACATTGTATCACAATCCTGAGCTGAGAAAGAAAACGGGACAAAATGCAGCAAAGTCCATAGAAAATAAATACAACTATGGCTCTTCCGGCTTCAATAATAAGTTTTACACAAAACTACTTAACGGCTAGTACTGTTTTTTGCTTCAGTGAGTAGACGACCGAACCCAGCAATAGCAAAATCAATACAATATTAGATATCAAAGTCACCAAGTTACCCAGCGTATAAGACCTTGGCTTAAACTCAAATTCAACTACGTGTTCACCCTTTGGTATTTCTAGTGCACGCAGAACATAATTAGTTCTTAGGATTGGCACCTCCTCACCATCTATAGTAGCCACCCAACCCTCAGGATAGTAGATTTCTGAGAATACAGCCAGGCCATAGCCATCATTTGTTGATTGGTACTTGAGATAATTGGGTTTATATTCCACTAATCGAATTTCACCGTTGGCAGAGGAGACCTGGTCCGAAATGTCAAACTTAGATTGATCAATTACAACTGTTGTTTTCGTATCGATTTGGCTTACTTCATTAATTTCTTCGTCGGCACTTTCTACTTCTACTACTTCGCTTATGAACCAAGCATTCCCATTGGCGGTCAGATTTGGCAGTACCGCATTCGCGGCACTACCTGCCAGAAAATACTTGGTATTCAACATGTTCAATACGCCAATATTCTCAAAGTCAAATGAGCCACCTTGCAAGGCAGAAATAACCCTGGATTGCTCGGGTGCAATGCATCGTTCAATCAACTCCTGATAACGGCCAAGTTTTGCGCCGTGATACCCTCCGATCGATTTATGATGATAAGAAGTCTTGGCATCATTGAAGGGATTGAGCAAATTCATCACACGGTAATTGATATCTTTATCCTTCAAAATAACCTGATCAGCCGCTGACATTTGAAATTCTGATTGGCGGGATTTTCGCACAAAAGTATCGCTATTGATAAACCGTTTGGCCACGCCAAACATATCCACGAATACCAAAATAATCAGCAGTGTGTAGGCAATAGTCTTTGACAGTTTTTCTCTGATCAGTGCCCATACTATTCCGGCAAAGAGTAAAACAAAAATTAAGCTTCTGAGTGCATCCATTCTAAGCAGTGAGGCTCTGTCTGCACGAAGTGCTTTTAGATACCAATCAGGATAGCTGGCCAACTGTGCATCTATGGCGCCTTTGTATCCTCCTAATCCGGCAAACACCGCACATAGAAACGCAAATCCTCCTACGACTGCAATAGCCATCAAGAACTTTCTTTGAATTCTTTTGTTAAAATCTGAGGCCAGTAATTTTTCTAATCCCAAAAACCCAACAAGTATCATGGCAAACACAACTATGATGATAGCAAATGTCACAGATCGGAATTTGTTGTAACCTGGCAGGTAATCAAAAATGAAATAATTAAAACCAAAATTACTCCCCCAGCTAAGTATAAGTGCAAAGAGAACTAAGCCGGCAAGCCAAATTTTGTATTTATTTTCCAGCAAAAACAAACTCAAAACGAATAGCATGACCACGATTGCTCCTGCATAATACGGTGCTGTCAGTGGCTGATTCCCCCAGTAGGCTGGAGCCGACTCTACCTGCTGCTTGATTTGCTGTCTGTTAGCTCCGTTTTTTCTGAGGGCATTCTCAAGGTTTGAATTAGCACCCAGGTTTTCTCTAGCCGTCCCACCGTAAAAATTAGGAATAAACAAAAAAAGTGGCTCGAAAATGCCATTGCTGTATTGAAACGCATAATCCTTATCTAATCCTGACTTAGACTCACCGGTCTGCGAAAGCTCCGATTTGCCTCTTGTTGAGTACTTGCTATATTCTAATGTGGTTATGAGTCCGCCAAAATTAGCACCTACCGCTAGTAGTGCAGCCAGGATCAGTATGGCACTGTTTTTAGAAAAACCAGACATCTCCTTTTCTTTAATGGCCATAATCAACTGCATAATTCCATATGCAGCCACAATCAACACCAAGTAGTATGTGATTTGCAAATGATTGGGTCTTAAGTGAATGGCTAAGCCAATTGCTGTAATTACAAATCCCCAAATCTTGTTGCCTTTAAACACCAGATGAATCCCAGCCAAAACCAAGGGCATCGTTGAAACTGCAGATATTTTAGCATTATGACCAGCCATTAATCCTATAATCGAGAAGGCAGTGAAACCATACGCGATACCGCCAGCTATGGCCAACCATGACCGCACACTCATTGAGAGAAGCAAAATGTAAAAGGACAAACAGCCGATAAAAATCGTCATCATTGGGTATGTCAAAAAGAGACCATACGCCCTGTGAACATGTTTAAGCAGATCACCGGAGAATTTGACATTTATCATATAGCCAGGCATGCCGCTAAACATTGAATTGGTCCATAGCCCCTCCTCTCCAGTTTTTTCTCTGTATTCAATCAGCTCGTGAGCCCCACCTTCCCATTGCGTAATATCATGCTGCGGCAGGCTTTTGCCTTCAAAAAAAACTGGTGCAAAAAATAAGACAGTCGTAAAGCAAAAAATAGCAATGGCTACCAAATGTGGTAGTAGATCTTTCTTGAAATTAAGGTTTAGCATAAGTCAATAGAAGTGCTGGGTTCGAAATATTCCTGTGGTAATATTAGCTCAAATGATTGAAAATCTTAATTCAAGGCTCGAATTAATGCCAAGATATCATCTTCATTATTATAAAAATAGATACCAAATCTGATAAGACCATTTCGATAAGTACAGCCTATGTTTGCTTGTTCCAGTTTTTTAACTCGTTCGGGAGTCCCTTCTATCATTACAATGTTATTACTTCTTTGAACAGGCGTCAGGACTTCTATGTTTGATTGCTCAAGACTCAAATGCAACTGTTTCATTAACTGATGCGTCCGCTCTTGAACAGAAGTAAATCCAATATCAACCAGCTCAGAGAAGGATTCTTTCAATGCCAAGACAGGCAATATTTTAATATGACCCAGTTCTAACCGTTCAATGCCTTGCCGGTGATTATCCGGATCAAGAAGATCCGCCTCCGCACTGATGATTGTATACTGACCTGCTGCTTGAATAGGAAAATCCCTAACAAAAGAGTTTTTACAAACCATCATGCAAGTACCATAACCCGCCAAAAACCACTTAAAACAGGAACACAAAAGAACGTCGACATTAACTTGACTTAAATCCAGGGAATGAGCACCTAATCCTTGTGTAGCATCCAACGCAAATACGGTCCCATATTTTTTGCATAGTTCTCCAATCGCATGAATATCCATTTTCTGACCGGTATTATACATCACCCAGCTCATTACCAACACATCAACCCCTTGCTCTAAAACATCTTCCAGACGTGATAAATCATGATAATAATTTGCCCTTTTCACCCATTGAATATTAAACCCCCTACCAATAAATGGCATGTTCACTGCAGGAAAATCCTTTTCAAGGAGTGCAATCCTTTTATCTCGTCCAAATACCTCAGCCAGAAGGTTCATGCCTGTACTCACATCAGATAAAACCGCACTCTGATGGTCTTGGGCATTTAATAAGTTTAGAAACTCCTTCCTTAGATATTTGGCGGCATCATGTGCCTCTCCCAAAATCGTATTACCATTGAGTTGCCAACTCGCCAAACACTCCAATTGGACCTTTACGGTTCGATTGGATAAAGCACCAAAAGATGATGAATTGAAGTATACCTTTTGATTTGGCAGTTGATAATTTTTTCTGATTAAATCCCAATCAATAGTTTGTTGCATTTAATTGTTATGTTATTTGAAGGATAGTTATTGCAGTTGATAAGTCGCATACGGTAGTCCATCACGAAGAAATAAATTTAAGGCCTCTTTTACTTATATTTATAAGGATAATTTTCTTTTTACCAGACCGTCGAAGATCATTGCCAATATGAATAATGGATTGAAAGTGCTTTTTGCGATAGTATGGTGCCATATTCTTCAATCCCATTCTCTGGCACAGTCTTCACTTGACAAAAGCGCGGCACGTGGTAAGGAAATCTACATCAGCGAATGTATTGCATGTCATATGGAAAATGGCGAAGGTATAACTGGTGCCTTTCCTCCGCTAGCCCAGTCTGACTATTTTGAAAATGATATATGGAAGGCTGTGGATGCGATTATCAATGGACTAGAGGGAGAATTGATTGTCAATGGAAATACCTATTATGGTGTAATGGATCCGGTCGCTCTTTCCGATGAAGAAATAACTGATGTGCTTAATTATATCAGGAATAGCTGGAATGGTGAAGCCGAGCTCTTAACACCAGAGGATGTTACCAAAATGAAGAATTCCGGAGTAGGCCAATAGGCGATAGTATTTGAAATTAAAAAATGAAAGAATTTAAGACGATTATTGAAGCTTACAAACAAGTAGATTTTACTAAAAGAAAGGCTGCTCTAGCCACCGTGGTTCAGGTCAAAGGTTCTTCCTACAGAAGTCCCGGAGCTAGAATGTTGATGCTTGACAATGGTCGATGGGTTGGATCTATAAGCGGTGGGTGTCTGGAAGGAGATGCGCTGCGAAAGGCCAGGCAGGTAATTATGAACAAAACCCCGCGTACAGTCACCTATGATACTTCAAACGATGATGATAATCAGTTGGGAATAGGACTAGGCTGCAATGGCATCATCGACATCCTGATTGAGCCAATCGCTCCTGAACATGCCAATCATCCAATCACACTATTGGAATCTTACATTACTTATGGGAATATCGGGGCAAGTGCTTCTGTATTCGAATCTGAAGCAGCCAATATACCCGTTGGTTCTAAAGTAGGATACAACGATCTGGAAAAAACGACTGGGTCTTCTGAACAATTGATTGAATTATTGCATGAAGATCTGGCCGAGGTAGTCACAAATCAGAAACCAGAAATCAAGGAATATTTCACAACCCAAGGCCGGATCAAGGTCTTTTTGGAATTAATTCAACCAAACATTGACTTACTAATTTTCGGCGGCGGATTTGACGCCAAACCAGTGACGGAACTGGCCCATATCCTGGGATGGAACGTGCGAGTGACCGACGAGTGTGTAGCCCATCTCGTGCCAATCAATTTCCCAAAGGCTGATCAGATGCAGTCATGCAAAAGAGAGTTTGTCCAAAAGGAAATTAAGATCACACCATTCACCGCAATTGTGTTGATGTCTCATAACCTTAAATATGACGAAGAAGTTTTGAGTCAAATCATAGGAAGCAAGGCGCCGTATATAGGCATTTTGGGACCTAAAAAGAGAGCAACTAAGTTATTTGATGCACTTAAAGAAAAGTACCATATTGAGCCCACTGCTGAGCAAATGGAAAGAATTCACGCACCCATTGGACTTGACATTGGTGCAGAAACTCCTGACGAAATCGCCGTGTCGATCATAAGCGAAATTCAGGCGAAATTCAGTAATCGCTCTGGCGGCTTTATCAAGTATCGCACGGGTCCTATTCATCATAGAGATGGCAAAGAGGACCAGGTTTTCAGACAGGTATATCTAAAAAATTTCTTCCCAAATCAAAAGGCCAATTAAACCCTCTCCTACCATATTGATTTTAGCTGCAGGGAGCTCGAGCAGATTGGGACAACCCAAACAACTTTTACATTTCAAGGGAAGAACTTTGATCGAAAATGTGGTGGCTATGGGTGCCGAGTTGTCCGATGACATATTTGTAATTCTCGGAAGTAACCACAAGAAGATCGCTCAAAAAATATCTGATTCCGCTGCTCATCTCTGTTATTTCCAGGATTGGGAACTAGGCATGGGTAGTACTATTTCCTTTGGCATTCAGCAAATTCTCAATAAGGATCGCTATACAAAGGAAGTGCTAATTCTCTTATGCGACCAGTTGCATGTTTCATCTCAAATGCTGTCCGAGCTAATCTATTTTCATAATCAATCTGATCATATCATCACCGCCTGTGGCTATGACAAATCCTATGGCGCACCTGCACTTTTCGACAGAAAAGTTTTTCTCGACCTACTCAATCTGAGTGATGAGCATGGAGCCAAAAAAGTAATACAAAAGCATTTCAAAAATACCCAGATAATCGCTTATCCAGAAGCACAAATTGATATCGACAAACCTAAAGATTTGGCCTTGTTGAAATAAGAGCTACTAAGATTTTTTTGGCAGAATTGTTTATTTTCACGTTGAACTAAATTTAGCCAGTAATGTCGAAATGGGACAGTGACAAAATCTTTAGCGTATCCGCTTTTGTGATCAGTGTAGCCACCTTAGCTACACTTGTCTATCAATCTCAAATCATGCGTGAGCATCAAGAGAAGACATCCTTTCCAAAATTGGAATTATGGAATAACAATAACGGCAAGAATTATCAGTTGGAACTCAAAAACACTGGTTTAGGACCTGCTATTCTGGAAGATATCAAGGTGATTTTCAATGACTCCATTTATGACATGGACCCAGCCAGTTTTGCTCATTTGTACAAAGACTCCCTAAATGCACGGCTTCCCTTAGGTACATCGTCATTAAGAAAAGGAAGAGTGATAGAACCTGGCGTTAGAGTCTGGCCAATCAATATCAATTCTGATTCGATCCGAAAACACCCAATTGCCAATTTGTTTAGAAGAGAAGGTGCCAGTGTTGTTATCCGCTATTCGTCAGTCTACCAACATCAGTGGGAAATTAGAGGCACAGGCACTGCTCCCACATTGGTGGACGAAGAACCCATTGTTATTAAACAGTTATTAGGAGACTAAAAAAACCAAAGTTTAACAGCCATCACCAACACGGTCACTATCAAGAAATAGCGAATCCATTTATCACCTTTATCGACAGACCATCTGCTGGCTGTCCAGCCACCGATAGAGGTTCCGGCAGCCAAAGTTAGTCCTAAGACCCAATCGACCTGTCCCTCCCAGGCAAATACACCTAAGGCAAAAATGGTATAGATCAGTGCAACAAATACTTTGATGCTGTTGGTTTTCACCAGTGACAATTGATTGATCAGCGTCAAAGCTGATATGATAATAAAGCCGACGCCAGCCTGAATAAATCCGCCATAAATTCCAACAAAAAAGAAGGCAATCACACTGACAGTTTGACGTCCAGGACTCATCAGTTCCTCCTGGTTACCCTTTTTCTTCAGTGGATTAAAGACTGTAATACCAATCACCAGAATCATAACAATAGCTAAGATTCTATTGAATAGTTCTCCGCTGATATCGACTGCGATCTTCGCTCCAATTATCGCCCCAATTAAGGCTGATATGGAGAGCCAGATAGAAAATGGAAAAGCAGACACTCCTTTACTTTTGAAGCCCCCTACAGCAAATACGTTTTGTAAGAATATCCCAACCCGATTGGTGCCATTGGCCATAGCAGGCGGTAGCCCTAAAAATATCAGAATGGGCAACGTCAAGAGAGAACCTCCGCCAGCAACTACATTAATAAACCCGGCGATCAGTCCGGAACCAAAGATCAGAAGATATTCATAGTACGCCATTATTAATCTATTTTAACCACATCTAGCGGATCTGTACAAAGTCCCAACAAGTCCTTGTTGGTTTGTTTTAATTTTGGATGAAGATAATCGGCAGCTATTTCTACCAACGGTACTAAAGTGAATTTTCTGTTTTGAATTTCCGGATGAGGGATGATCAGTTCGTCATCCTCGATTACAAGATTTTCAAAATACAATATATCGATATCAATTAGTCTTTCTCCCCAATGTTCAAACCTTACTCTCCCTAATTTTTTTTCAATCTCCAGACACAAATTCAGTAACTCTTTGGGCTCGAAAGAAGTTTTCAAATATAAAACCTGATTTAGAAAATCATCCTGATCTTCCTTGCCCCAAGCTGAAGTTTGATAAACAAAAGAGGAAGTCAATATTACTCCTGCCCGTGCACTTATTAATTCCCTTGCTTGTAATAAATTATGTCTTTTGTCACCAATATTGGTACCTAACAGCAAGAAACAATGACTCATAAAATAAAATTGAATTGGGGTCAGCGTATAGCTGAAATTAATAGTTTTGCAATAATAGAAAATAAAAGAATTCAAAGTCCATGTCCTTCTTTAAATCTGTCTTATCGACAATCACAGCGCTGATCATTTTCTGCGTTATTTTCCTTTTCATCTTTGTTCCTGCCATCGTAGGAATTATCGTTGCTTCAGGCTCAGATGAAGTACCGTCCGTTGAAAGTAATTCTGTCTTGTATATCAACCTGAGCGGTATGATTTCAGAACGGGTTCCAGAGGATCCATTCGCAGAATTGTTTCCTGATTCTGGCGATGCCAAATTAGCGCTATTGAAAACGTTGGAATCTATCGAAGCTGCAAAATATGACGACAATATTGAGGGCATTTATCTTGAACACGGCTATGTAAGCGGTGGCTATGCAGCACTCGATGAAATAAGGCTAGCCATACTTGATTTTAAAGAGAGTGGAAAATTCGTGTACAGCTATGGAGAATATATTTCCGAAGCCAACTATTATGTCGCGTCCGTAGCCGACGAAATTGTATTGAATCCCATTGGCACATTAGAATTTAATGGATTGAATGCCAGCATCACCTTTTACAAAGGGCTATTTGACAAACTAGATATTGAAGCTCAGATTTTCAGAGTGGGTACTTACAAGAGCGCGGTCGAGCCTTATTTCAGAAAAGACATGAGCGATGCCAATAAAGAGCAGGTTGGATCTTTTGTAAACGATATCTATGATCACTTTTTGAAAAATGTGAGTGAGTCTAGAAACATTGAACTCAATCGCTTACGAGAAATATCCAATCAGATGCTTGTTCGAAAGGCCGATGATGCAGCTGAGTTCGGTTTGGTAACGAAAGTAGCCTATGAAAACGAGGTGAAAGAGATGATCAGAACCGAATTGGATCTAAAGAACGATGAAAAAATCAACTTTGTAAATCTGTCCAATTATATGCAAACAGTCGAATCAGACTACTCATCCAACAAAGTGGCTGTAATTGTTGCTGATGGAGAAATCATCTCAGGCTCAGGTGATCTTGAGACCGTAGGTTCGGAAAAGTTCGTAAAAGCCATCAAAAAGGCACGGGAAAGTAAAAGAGTGAAAGCAGTAGTGATTCGAGTGAATTCTCCGGGAGGGTCCATGTTGGCCTCAGACGTGATGTGGAATGAAATTATGCTGACAAAAAAAGAAAAACCAGTTATTGCGTCTATGTCCGCAGTAGCTGCATCAGGAGGATACTACATGGCGATGCCTTGTGATACCATAGTGGCACAGCCAATGACTATTACAGGATCGATTGGAATCTACGGAATGATTCCTAACCTGGGTGACTTTCTGGAGAACAAACTAGGCATTACCAATGATGGAGTCAGCACCGGAGAATTCTCTGATCTATACCGGGTATCAAGTGCCTTAAACGACCATGAAAGAAATATCATCCAGACCTCCGTTGAACGTGGATATGAGATGTTCACCAAGAAGGCCGCCGAAGGTCGAAATATGACACAAGACGCCATCAAAGCTGTAGCCTCAGGCAGAGTCTGGACAGGAAGCCAGGCCAAAGAAAGAGGACTGGTCGATATCTTAGGCACCTACAATGACGCCGTAGAATTGGCCGCCGCCAAAGCAGGGATATCAGACGACTACGCAGTAAAGTATTATCCTCAATTGAAATCGAAATGGGAAGAAATCTTTAGTACAGTACTAGAAGAAACAGAAACCAGAATCTTCAACAAAAATTATGGTCAAATGGCTAAGTTCGTTGATGCCATCAAACAATTAGAAAAATACCAGGGAATTCAAGCCAGAATGCCTTATGAGTTGGAGTTGAAATAAATAAAATATTCTAATTTAGCGCTTCCATAATATTAATCCCTAATAAAAGATTTTTGAGCATGATCATTCGAAACGACTGGACCAGAGAAGAGATAACAGAGATATATAACACATCGATCATGGACCTCGTGTATCGGGCTGCTACCGTACACCGTGCCTATCACGACCCTAATGAAGTGCAGGTGTGTACTTTACTTTCTGTGAAAACTGGTGGATGTCCTGAAGATTGTGCGTATTGCCCTCAAGCGGCCAGGTATCATACTGATGTGAAAGTTCACAAACTGATGGAAGTGGATGAGGTTCTGGATTCTGCTAAGGCTGCTAAGGATAACGGCAGCACAAGATTCTGTATGGGTGCCGCCTGGAGAGAAGTGCGAGACAATCGCGATTTTGACAAGGTATTAGAAATGGTGAAGGGTGTGAACGGCATGGGTATGGAGGTCTGCTGTACGTTGGGTATGCTCACAGAAGAGCAAGCTGAGAAATTAAAAGATGCCGGATTGTACGCCTACAACCACAACCTGGATACCAGTGAAGAGCACTATGACGAAATCATATCTACCAGAACCTATGATGATCGTTTGGATACATTGAACAATGTAAGAAAAGCGAAAATATCTGTCTGCTCAGGAGGAATCATCGGCATGGGAGAAAGTCATCAAGATAGAGTTGGCATGCTTCATACGTTGGCCACCTTGGAAGAACATCCTGAATCCGTACCTGTCAATGCCTTGGTACCCGTAGAAGGCACTCCCCTGGAAGATCAGCCAAGAGTATCCATTTGGGAAATGATCAGGATGATAGCAACGGCCAGAATCATCATGCCAAATTCGATGGTAAGATTATCTGCAGGCCGCGTCAGAATGAGTGTAGAAGAACAAGCGATGTGCTTCCTTGCCGGTGCTAACTCAATATTTGCCGGTGAAAAGCTTTTGACTACACCAAATCCTGAAGAGGATATGGACAAGCAAATGTTTCAGACGTTAAACCTGAAGCCCAGGGCCTCTTTCAAAGAAAATGAGGAGCCCCTCGAATTCCAGACTATTCCACAACATTGAACAACCTCATCTTTTTTTGGGTTTTAACCATTTGTGCCGCATGCACAGTAAAAGTTGATTCCAAAAATTCGATTGATAAGTACAAAAATATTAAGAAGGGCCGCTACAACGTGGCCTTTTTGATTATGGATGGCACGTTCAATACTGAATTGACTGCTCCGTTTGACATATTTCATCATACCATATTCAGAGAAGGTATCAAGCCGATGAATGTCTTTATGGTAGCCAATACCAATGAACCCATTACCAGCTTTGAAGGCATTCGATTGATTCCTGATTTTAATTACGTTACAGACTGCTTGCCTGCCATCGATATCTTAGTAGTACCGAGTGCGGAAGGGCACTTGGACAAAGATTTGGAAGACTCCGTCATGTTGTCATTTGTAAAGGAGGCTGCCCAAAAAGCTACCTATGTTACCTCACATTGCGACGGGGCATTTGTGTTAGCCGAAGCAGGGCTGCTGAAGGACATTGAGTCCACAACCTTCCCGGGAGATATTGATACATACCGAAACAAATATCCTGACCAAGTCATCCATGATTCCATTCTCTTTGTGCATCACGACAAGTTTATCACTTCAGCCGGAGGAGCCAAGTCCTTTGAAGCTGCTCTTTACTTGTGCGAGATTATGTACGGAAAAAAAGTAGCTGATCAACTGGCAAACGGGTTAGTTATCGATTGGGATTTATCGAAAGTCCCCTATCTGCAAGTAGAATAGAATCTATTTAAAAAGAATACCAGACGGTATCGAGTGATCAGCCGTCGAAAAAAAAGGCATTATCCAATCATACGCTTTCCATAGTAATCAAATTTCTGTACCTTAATTCTGTTGATAGTACTTGTCAAATAGTATTTGCTGCCAGCTATGAAGATATTTAAACTCCTGTTTTTCCTTGCAATAGTGCTTGCACAAAATGCACATTGTCAAAATAAAAACAATCTTAAGGGGTTTGACCCAAAATCTAGTATCAGGGATTTGGCCATGGACACATGGACCAATAAGAGTGGCCTAGTTTCAAACAACGTCATTTCAGTTTTTCAGGCTGCTGACGATTATCTATGGATATCGTCGTACAATGGGCTCCAAAAATTTGACGGAAACAAATTTGAAATTTATGATCAGACCAATATCCCCTACCTCTCTTCAAACACAATATATGAAGGCACCCAAGACAAGCGGGGTAATGTTTTGTTCTGTACCAGTTCAAGCGGTGTTATTGGATATGACGGCAGACAATTCACAAGTATGCCGCTACCTAATTTTATTCCCAGTTCGGTGGTGTCAATTCTTTCAGACAGTCAAAACAATCTCTGGTTAGGCTCAAAAAACAATGGTCTTTACAAAATTGATGCTAATGGAAAAGCAGCAAGAACAAGTGAAATTCCAAATGTAACCATCCACAATATTTCAGAAGATTCAGATCAGAATATTTGGGTCGCTACCGACAACAAAGGCGTATTCAAAATTTCGAAGCAAAGAATCGTTGAATTCACCCAAAAAAATGGTCTGCTCGGTGATCATATCAGCACCGTTTACCCTAAGGGCAATACCCTATACGTGGGCACGCTTAATGGAATAAATGTTATTAAAGATGACAAAATTCAATATCTCAAAGCGTTTAAGGGTGAAATCATTAACGACTTGGTGGTTGATGATTTTGGTGTTTTATGGGTGGGC
This sequence comes from Reichenbachiella sp., assembly GCF_039944555.1. Taxonomy (GTDB): domain Bacteria; phylum Bacteroidota; class Bacteroidia; order Cytophagales; family Cyclobacteriaceae; genus Reichenbachiella. The sequence goes on from NZ_JBDUYN010000007.1 coordinate 1,051,170, forward strand.
AGTGAGCGTGGTCTAATTCGTTATCGGCCGGATGATGGAACCTATGAGCTATTTTCACAAAAAGAGGGACTACCCGGAAAAAGAGTTGTTGACTTATTTTTTGATAACGAAGGTAGTCTGTGGGTTTGTACTTATGAAGGTGGATTAGCACGATTTAAAGCCGGAATAATTACCAATTTAACTATTAAAAAAGGGCTCTCCACCAATAAGGTTCATATCATCGGCAGATATAACGGTAAGCATTATATCGGCACCCAGGACGGTATAGTCAATATTTATGACGGAAATGGGGTTAGTCACTTGCATCTGCGGGATAATTTTAAAAAGGATGTAATTAGGGACTTCTTATTTGAAGACGATATTGCCTGGATTGCCAACTACAAAGGTCTTGTCAAACTAAAGAATGGCAAACAATCTTACTACAACGAAAGTACCGGCTTACCTAACCAGAACATCAGGACGCTATTCAAAGATTCAAAAGGCACCATGTGGATAGGTACCAGAACGGGAGGATTAATTCGTTTTGATGAGGCAGGCAATCATATCTCATATGATAAAAACTCTGGTCTTCTGACCAATTATGTGCTTTGCATAGAGGAAGACAAAAACGGAAACTTACTATTGGGAACGAATGCAGGTGGACTCAGTCGGCTATCGGCATCCGGAGAATGGAATCATTTCTCAATACAAAAAGATAATTCCGGTACTCTGATCTTCAACATGCTGGTCGACGGATTCAACAACACCTGGTTGTGTACCAATCTTGGACTTTTTCGGTTTTCCGAAGGTGAAATAGAAAAGGTTCAGTTTCATCCGGAACTAAAAATGGAAAAGTTTTTCGACATTGTAGACGACAAAGCAGGTAATTTCTGGCTGAGTTCTCCGATTGGTGTGATCAAAATCGGACAAAATAATCTCAACCAATACTTTACCCAAAACCTGCAACACGTCAGTTATGACTTATTAGGCGAGGAAGAGGGTATGGAAAGTCAAGAATGTACAGGAGCAACCAAGAGCTTCTATGATAAGGAAGCCAATAAAATATGGATACCCACCTTCGAAGGAGTCGCTATTATTGACCCCAGTCAAAAAATCATAAACACAAAGGTCCCAAAGGTCTACATCACTAAAGTGCAAATCGATAACAATTCCATTTTCCCGATTGAAGATGGAGTGGAAATAAAGCCTGGAACTTTTCGATATCTTTTTGACGTCACTGCACTGAGCTTTCTCGCGCCCTCTAAGGTTCAATTTAAGTACAAATTGCAAGGAATAGACAGTGATTGGAATGGACCAACCAAAGACAGGCGTATCGAATATACTAATCTACCCTATGGAGATTATACGCTTCAAGTGCAGGCTTCAAACAATGACAACGTTTGGAACGAATCCGGTGCTCAGTTATCATTTACTGTACTACCGCACTTTTTTGAAGCGGTATGGTTTCGAGCAAGCGCAGTGATTTTTTTCGTACTGTTGTTTTGGGGACTATATACCTGGCGGGTTTATGACATCAAAAAAACCAATCGCATCTTAAGGAAAATGAATAGCGAGCTAGACCGGTTTGTCTATAGTGCTTCGCATGATCTTCGTGGTCCGCTTACATCAACTATGGGCTTGGTCAATCTAGCACTAAATGAGAATGACCCTCACCAAAACAGAGAATACTTTGGCCTGATCAAGCAGTGCACAGATAAAATGAATCACTTTATTAATGAGTTGATCAACTATTCCAAAAACAAAAATGATGCAATTGAATATAGAGAATTTGAGTTGAAAACACTTATTGATAGTATTTGGGAAGGGTTAAAAGAACGTGACTCTTCAAAAAACATTTCTTTGGAATATGACATAAATGAAGAGGACAGACTGACTGGAGACGAGACTAGGATTAGAGTCATTTTGCGCAACCTGATGCACAATGCTGTAATCTTTGCAGATCTAAATAAATCCACACCACTGGTCAAAATCCTACTGCAGCAAAGTGGAAGGCATGTAGAACTTTCCGTTTCAGATAATGGCCTGGGGATTCCCAAACCTGCCATCGACCGAATTTTTGATATGTTTTTTAGGGCAAATGACAACAGTATAGGTTCAGGCCTGGGATTGTACGTTGTCCAGGAAACCGCCCAAAAACTCAATGCCGAAATAGAAGTAGTCTCTGAAGAAGGAAAAGGTTCCACATTTACAATTTCAATTCCGAAGCCTAAAAAAAATAACTAGCATACCACGCTATCTAAACTGGCCAAAGGTCGTTCGTGATCTAAAAAGTCCGGATTACAAAATGAAGAGTAATCGTTTTGGATTGTTATTAATCCTAATGGCTTGCTTCAATTTCATCACCATTGGAATGAAATTTCATCTCATTTTCCAGCAAAGTATTCATTTCCTTAATAATTCCATCCAAGGCCTGTGCCTCACCGTCCAAATTCTCAACAAGTGAGCTCAGCTCTGTATCTGCCCTCTTTTTCTCCTTCAATAAGTTGACAAGTCCCAATATATTTGACAGTGGTACTCTCAGCTGATGAGAATTCATATTTACATACTTCTCCATCGTATTGAGCTGTTCCTTTATTTTCTGAGATCGTTTTATTACCATCTCGTCTAAATTTTCATTCATCATCTTAAGTTGATGATTAGCAGTAGCAAGTTTATTGGTTCTGTCTTCTACTTGAGTTTCTAAAGTTCTTTCATGTTTGATCAGTTTATTTCTTACGTCAAATTGAATGAGATACATGGTCGTAACGAGGGTTGTAACTACAAATTCGTATTTCACCAGACCAAATACTCGCACATAATACTCAATGAATTCAAGTTCATATTGAGGTTCAAGCCATTGCCCAATCAGGATCAATAGTGGAATAATGAAGACCAAATAGTAAACAGTACAATTAACTATCCATAATAATGCACCACGCCAATCCAAACTGATTTTAGTTAATAACTTATTGTAGGTGGTCCAAACAAAAACCAATCCGGCTAAATGCATAAAAAAGACAGTCACAATATGCACGGACGACGGAGTAAGCAACGTCACTCCACACATGACTATTACTGGCCATAGTGACCGAAGGTAAAAAATTGAAATGAGCAGTGGTATTTCTCTGAAATCGGCAGATATTCCTTCAAAACCAGGAACGTTGATTTTTACATAACCAAAAAGAATAGACAGCAACCCAAAGAACAAGGCATTAACAAAATCGGCCAGATTCGGACGCTGGCCTAATATCTCGCGTGCTGATTCAATCATATATTGAGGATGTGGTGGTTGGTTAAAAACTCGACTTCAAGATCATAAATCTAATCATTTTAGAAAAATACAATCATATTTTTTGTATTAACAATTATCACTTAATAACTAATCATACCATGTGGTATCAATTATGAATTCTATAATAAGCTTAAAATGGAATGCGTATTTTGCATTAAAAATCATGTATACTCAAAAATGAAGCATTTAATCATTCTACTTATAGGTGTATGGTTTACCACATACCCTGCTATAGCACAGGAAAGCAACTGGCAATTGATCATACTTGGGATGGCGCAGGATGCGGGTTATCCACAGGCAGGTTGCAAAAAATCTTGCTGTGAAGCCTTCTGGCAAGGACGTAATGAAAAACAGCATGCAACTTGCTTGGGGCTCCTCAATACTTCATCAAAAAAGGCTTGGCTTTTCGAAGCTACTCCGGACATCAAAGATCAACTGCATGTCCTAGACTCTATGAAATACAATTTGGCAGGAATTTTCCTGACTCATGCACATATTGGACACTATGCAGGGCTCATTCACCTCGGACGCGAAGTGATGGGTACAAAAGAAATACCCATCTATGCAATGCCCAAAATGAAGTTCTTTTTGGAAAACAATGGCCCCTGGAGCCAACTGGTAACTTTAAACAACATCTTGATAAATGAATTACAAAATGAACAATCAATTTCTTTAGGCGAAGACCTAAAAATCACTCCATTTTTGGTTCCACACAGAGACGAATACTCCGAAACTGTGGGATACACGATCAGTAGCTCAAATGCCTCTATATTGTTTATCCCGGATATCAATAAATGGAAAACCTGGAATAAGAACCTGGCTGATGAAATCAAAAAAGTCGACTATGCACTACTTGATGCGGCCTTCTTTGCAGACGGTGAGCTGCCAGGTCGAGACATGAGCAAAATCCCTCACCCCTTTACCACAGAAACTATGGAATTGCTGAAAGATCTGCCCGACGATGAAAAATCAAAAGTGCACTTCATACACTTCAATCATACCAATCCTGCCATGTTTGAATCAGAAGAGCGAAATCGAGTATTTGGCAATGGATTTAATATTGTAAAAGAAGGTATGATTATTGGCCTCTAATGAGCATCGCTCTTCAGTAGGTCAGGGAATTTCTCCTTGAATCTATTTAAACGTGGTATGGACACTGCGCGTATATAGCCCTGATTTGGATGAAGCCTTTCATAGTTCTGATGGTAGTCCTCTCCTATCCAGAATTTTTCAAATTGCATAACTTCTGAAGCCACCACATCAGAGCTTAAAAGATCATTCAGCTCAGCAATTTTCATGTCAATAATTCTTTTTTCTTCCTCAGTCTGGTAAAATATAATTGATCGATATTGAGATCCTCTATCGGGACCTTGGCCGTTCACCTGCGTTACATTTTGAGAACCAAAATAAACATCTACCAGGGTGCTAAAACTCACTACTTTCGGATCGTAGTAGATCTCTACTGCTTCGGCATGTCCTGTCCTGCCTGTATTAGAATCTTCATAAGTAGGATTCTTAGTATGTCCTCCTGAATAACCCGAAATGGATTCCTTAACTCCCCTTACACTCTCAAAAACAGCCTCTACGCACCAAAAACAACCGGAAGCGAAATAGGCTTTTGCCAGGCTACTATCAGCCCTTAGATCTTTGACAACTTGACTGGTAGCCTGATTAGAAACCTGCGCCTGGCTACAACTTAGAGTGAAAAATAATAACAGAGATAGTGTATTGACTTTCATTTATAGAGGTTTACGTGATACTAATTTACTGGATTTCAACAATGGTTTTCATCAAATGATTCAAACAATCAGATTTTTTGAATAAACATGGAATGACAGCCAATATAATCCAGCCACCAAATGCCTAATGAAGTATCCAAAGAATTCAATGTTAGGTAATTATGCTCTCCAGTGTCGTCTTCATCTTGTCATAATCCGAATAGCCCATACTCACGGCATAGTATTGTTCACCTCTTTTCAGAACAACTGCTGGAAATCCACGAACACCCATTTGCTGCGCCTTCGCAAAGTCCTGATAAACCAGTTGTTTGTAACCTGATGAAAGAAAAAGTGCTTCAAAAGCGGTGTAATTAAGGTCTAACTCTTCGCACAGTTTTTCATATGTTTTGAGATCATGCACATCCATGTTCTCTGCATAAAATGCCTTTTGTAAACGCTTGTAAAAGTCCCATTCCTTAGATGAATCTAAATCCCGAACTACCCTTACGGCACGCGCTGAGGGCTCTGTATCATAGTTAAACTGATCACGCTCAAAAAAGTCAAAATCGAAGGGCTGACCACTCGCCTCTTGCACATGTTCCCAGTGTGTTCGGATCATGTTTCTAAAATCCTCCGTCCATTCCTCTCCCCCTCCGGGACGAAGTCCTCCCAAAAGCAATTCAAAATCAAATTGATCTGCATATTCATCCTTCAGTCTTTCCAAATGATTGGTAATTCCCCAGCACCAGGAGCACATCGGATCACCGATGTAGATGAGCTTGTCAATATTATCCTGACTACCCATGGGTTCATTCTTCATATCCACTTCAGGCACTTCACATGCGCCATCTTCGCAATTCAAGTCTTTGTTCACCATAGTTCCATTTCGCATTATACGTTCGTACAAGTAATACCCACTTGGACAAACAAAAGTTCATTTCTGTAAGAAATCAAAACAATATGTAACCTATCAGAAAATATTTTTAAACTCATTGTAACCGCGCCTCACCTTCGGCGTCTTCTAAGCAACATGACCACAGAACAATTTAAAAAAGAGGTTTTACCAGTCAAAAACAAATTGTATCAATACGCCCTGAGTATTGTGTGCAATGTGGAACTGGCTGAGGACATCGTTCAGGAAGTGTTCATGAAGCTTTGGAACCAGCGTGAAAAACTCAAGGAAATCCAAAATATTGAAGCATGGAGTATGACGATTACTCGCAATCAATCATTGGACAAGCTGAGAAAAAAGAAAATGCATGTAGTGGACCTATCAGAAGCAAAATACCAGATTTCAGGGCATCAGGTATCGGACCATCTCAGCATAAACAATGATTTGATGGAAAAAATCGAATCCACGTTGGAACTGCTACCCGAAAAACAAAGAGAGATTTTTCGGCTGCGGGAACTACTGGGGTATTCCAATCAAGAGATTGAAGAAATCTTAGACTTGGACGACACTCAGGTAAAAGTATACTTGTTCAGGGCAAGGCAAAAAGTAAGGGCATCATTGAGTAAAATATTGGACTATGGAGTGGAAACAAATCAAGCAGTTGGCTGAAAAGTATTGGAAAGCTGACACTACTGTAGAAGAAGAGATTGAACTGAAAAAACAAATGATATCCTCTGACGATCTGTCAACGGATCCGCAGGAGGTCGAGTACTTCAAGGCATTGGAACAGTTCTCTTCAATCAAACTAAGTGATGATTTTGACGATCAGTTTTTTGCAAAGATCAATGATGAGTTACCGGTCAAAAAACTCTTTGAGAAGAAATGGCTTCAACTTGCAGCCTCCGTGCTTTTAGTCATAGGAGTTGTAGGCGGCATGGGATTTCATTCTTACAAAGAGAAACAGTTGGCTCGCCAGCAAGAAGCTCGGGAAGCTTTCGAAATTGCAAAAAGTGCCCTCTTTATGGTTTCGGAAAAAATGAACCGAGGAAGCCAATACACATTGGACGGCCTCAGCAAGTTTGAAGAAACGCATCAAAAAATAAAGATTCAGAATTATAATAATTAATAAAATGAAAAAATTAGCAATAGTAACTATAGCCATGATATGGAGTATTTCTTCGATGGCACAGGACAATGCCATAAGTAAATATTTTTCAAACTTTGTCGCTGATACAGCATTCACAAAAGTGACCGTGACGAGCAAAATGTTCTCACTATTTACAGAAATTGACAGTGAAGATGAAGCTGAAAAAGAAGTACTTGAAGCATTGAGCAAGCTCAAAGGGATAAAGGTAATCATCAACGAAGACCCAAAAGATCCTAAGACGCTCTATGGCGGCGCAATCAGTACCATTGACAAAGACAAGGCATATGAAGAACTGATGTCTGTCGAAGATGGTAAGGAGAACGTTAAGTTTTTGATTCGCGACAAAGGCAGCATCATCAATGAGTTACTCATGATAGTTGGTGGTAATGAAGAATTTCTGATCATGAGTTTATTTGGAGAAATTGATTTGAAGCAAATCGCCAAACTTTCCAAAATAATGAAAATGCGTGGCATGGACCATCTAAAAGTGCTGGACAACGATGATGAATAAGAAATTTCAAGGTCAATTACTCACTAGCTCTGCACTCACCAATGGGTGCAGAGTTTACCTACTCTCATTGGCTCTGGTCATGTTGTCTCATGTTAGTTGGGCGCAGTGTGATGCTGTCACGGATCTCAAGAAAAACAATCTCACTAGTATGAGCTTGTATTTTTATCCAAGCACATTACGCATGGCCAATTTAGAGAACAATGAGGAGTTCAATAGGCTCATTCAGGATATCGATAAGCTCATCTTTTATAAGATGAATCGAAAATTTGAAACCATCGATTTGTACAACCTCGTTGGAGAACTGCAGTCGGAGAATGATTTTGAAGAATATGTGATTTTAGATGGCCCAAACAAAAAATTCTATCTGTTGGGTCGGGAAAAGCCGACCGAGACCGTGGGCGTTGCGCTTATGAATAATGAACACTATGTGTTCGACATCGCTGGAAGTTTAGAGCTCAAAGAAATTCCTAAATTATATGAGTACATAGCAAACAACGATTCTACCTTTCAGAGCAAATTTTCGCAATTGATTGATATAGTAGAAGTCGGTCAAGACATAGCCAACAGCAATCACTGATTAACTCAACTACATTGGAATACATACTCGAAACCAAAGGACTCACCAAAAAGTACGGTAGACTCACCGCACTAAACAACCTTGACCTTACTATAGAAAAAGGTATGGTCTTTGGCCTACTTGGACCAAACGGAAGTGGCAAAACTACTACATTGGGCATGATACTGGACGTAACCAGACCTACCGCTGGTGGCTACGAATGGTTTGGAAAAGCACCACACGCAGATAGCCGGAAGAAAATAGGCGCCATATTGGAAACGCCTTGCTTCTATCCTTACCTGTCAGCGGCAAGAAACCTTCATATCGTTGCGAAGATCAAAGAATGCCCGACTTCAAGAATTGATGAGGTATTGACAGAAGTTGGTCTGATCGAACGAAAAAACGATCCCTTTAAAACTTATTCCCTTGGCATGAAGCAAAGACTTGCGATTGCCTCTGCCTTGTTAGCTGATCCGCCAGTAATGATCCTGGACGAACCAACCAATGGATTGGATCCCCAGGGAATAGTGGAAATCAGAGAGATCATTCAACAGATTGCGTCTTCAGGAAAGACCATCGTGCTAGCAAGTCATTTGCTCGATGAAGTGCAAAAGGTATGTTCTGATTTTTGTGTATTGAGGAAGGGAGAAAAACTATATCAGGGCAGCGTTGAAGAGGCGCTGTCAGATCAAAAAACAATTGAGGTAGCTACAGCAGATTTGAACCAACTTGAAGAAGCACTTAATAATCTGAGTGGTATCAAGAACATAGAAAAGCAGCCGGATGTTCTCTCGCTTACAACGGAAAACGGATTGACCACTGAAAAAATCAACTCTTTTCTATTCGAAAAAGGATTGACCGCCACTCACCTCTCAAGAAAAGGAGGAAGCCTTGAAAAACAATTCCTCAAAATACTCAACGAAAATGACTAGACTCTTACAAATAGAATGGCTCAAACTAAAGTACAACAGATCTTTTTGGATTCTGGTATCCATGTATGCCATAGGTGTGATAATCGTCTGCTCCGGAGGAATGCTGTTTTTGGAATTCCTGAAAAGCAAGGGGGCCGATTTTAATGGGATCGACCCTACCATTCTTCCTCTGTATGATTTTCCAGATGTTTGGCACAACATTGCTTACATCGCCACCTTCTTTAAGGTCCTTTTAGGCTTTATCATGGTCATCTCAATTGCCAATGAAGCTACCTATCGCACCATGCGTCAAAACATTATTGATGGACTCAGCAAAAGGGAATTTCTACAAACCAAATTGCTCATCATAGGAATTTTATCATTAGGAGCCACATTATTGTTGTTTTTGATTGGTTTGATCACAGGCAGTATCTACTCCCACGTTTTGGGCTGGAAATACATATTCTCGAATATGGAGTTTCTTCTAACCTATGGATTCGAAGTATTTGTCTTTCTAACCTTTGCTTTAATGATTGCCTTATTCGTAAGAAAGGCAGGGTTGGTTATCGTAGGACTGCTCATGTATACCATAATCTTTGATCCTCTAATGGCTAAATTCCTTGAGCATTTCCCATACATCTGGGATGAAATCAGGTTTTTGAAAGATTACCTTCCGATAGCAGCTTTGAATAATCTGATTCACGTACCCTTTTTAAAGTATGCATTCCAGGAAATACAAGATTATATTTCCTGGAAGGAACTCTTAATTGTAGGAGGTTGGTTAGCTCTCAACGTGAGTTTGAGCTACTGGATTCTAAAAAAGAGAGATTTGTAATTAACGAGATCGTTTGGCCTTACTTTTAAAAATGGCCCCCGTAACAATTCCGGCAACGCCAGTGGTAGTGAGCAACAATCCCACAGCTCCTTGAGGATCTCCATCAGACTCAGTGCCTCCATAGGTGGATGTGGTAGTCGTATAAAATATGTCGTCAGCGGTAGCCATCATTATTACACCTACCACAGTAGCAACAGCTCCAACAGCAAGTAGGGTATTACCTGCCTTGTTATACTTTTCCTTCCTTGACAGTTGTATCTCTAATTCTCTGTTAGTCAATTCGTGTTGATACTTTGCATAATGCAAATTCATCATTCTCAGATTGGCATTGTAGTGCGCATAGGTCGTTGTTGACTTTGACTGCTGGTTTGGATTAGTAAGACAATGTCCCACGTGGCTAAAAAATACCAGGGCAACGCATGTAAAAAATAATTTCATAGAGTATAAAGAGTTGATAATTAAAGTAATGACCGTATGCATGACGCTTATACGAAACACGCAAAACTACAAAAAAACAAGAACTTGCCCAGCAAACATCAGCCCATTCTAAGCCGCTTTATGAAGTTTACTGTATTCTCTAAATGTGATCATTCGTTGCGATTCTTCGTCCCAGAGTTTATGATTCATATACTTAAGACTCTCCCAGAAACCGATCACAGTTGTATACTTACTAAATTGAGGATTCTCTTTGATGCATTTGATCAGATTATAGTTAGGAATAGCCGAATATAGGTGGTGAATATGATGCACACCAATGTTTCCAGTCAGCCAGTTGACCAAGGCAGGCAATTTGTAATACGTACTTCCCTTTACAGCAGACACAAAATGATCCCAGTCGTTCTCCCATCTTTTATATCCATCCTCATGCTGATGCTGCACATAGAAAAACCATATAGCGATGATAGAAAATAGATAAAGTACGGTCACGTATGTGGCTAAAATTGCTTTCCAATCAAAGAGTAAGCAAAGGGCAACTATCCCTCCGATTACCACAATATTATTGATAATGACACTCTTGTAAGCTCTACTTTTATTTGAATCTAAAATTACCAAAGGCAACCGCATATTTCTGATAAAGTAGATTATCGGACCTATAAAAAAGGTAACAATCGGAAATCTGAAAATTTGATATTTTACTCGATCCCAAGTTCCCATCTCCTGATATTCTTTTACCGTAAGGGTATTGATGTCACCTATGGCTCGTGTTTCTAGTTTACCATTGTGATTATGGTGAAATGCATGCGCATCTGCCCAATATTCATAGGGCATCGCGCTAAATATACTACAGAGAAAACCAATCGCGTCCCTCCATTTTTTTGACTTGACAAATGAATGATGCCCACAATCATGCTGGATAATGAATATCCGTACGAGAAAGAAAGAATTAATTATTCCTAATCCAAAAAACAAAAAAATATTGTACGAAAATGCCCAATACATTGCAATCCATATGCCCACAAACGGAATCATCGAATTGCACATTTGCCAAATGGCCTTCTTATATGACATCTGCTTGTATTTCTGCAAGGTGGCCATCATCTCCTTAGCAAATGCCTTAATTTCAATATCACTCATATTAAAAATTCCAATTGTAATCAGTTAATATCAAGGACAAGACTGTCCGAAATTTGTGACAAAGATCGCCATTTTTTTTAGGCTTATTTAATTTTTATCATTCTAAGTAACCGTTCACCATAAAAGTAAAGATATTTGAACCTTTGCAAATCCTGGGATGATATTTGCAATCGATCCGTCAGCCAAATTTTAAAAGAATGAAAAAATTAATCCTGATTCCATTTTGCCTACTAATAATCCTTTCGGCCAGGGCTCAACTTAATGTAACCGGCCAGGCAACTCTTACCTTACAGCCAAAACGAACTATTATAAGTTATTCTATAGGGTCAACGAAAGACAGCTATGACGAAGCCATAGCTTCAATGACTAACAGAATAGATGCCTTAACGCTTTCTTTAGCAAAGATCGGTTTCAAAAAAGAAGAGATTAAAACATCCAACTTCAATATTCGACAAAACCGAAAGTATAGACAGGGAGAACCCAAAGGTGAAGAGTATATTGCTACTCAAAGCCTGGAGATAAGATTCGATCATTCAACCAAAAGACTGCTGGAGGTTCTGAACAAAACTGCTTCCGATGAATCGGCCCCAACTGTATCTATAGCCTTTGGCATGTCAGAAGAGCAAGAGAAATCTGCAAAAGAACTACTGATACAAATGGCCGTTGCCGACGCCAAAAGGAAAGCTGATCTACTAGCCAAAGAAACCGGATACAGCATCCAGGGTATCAAAGAAATCAATTATGGCAATACTTATAACAGTCCTCAGCCCTATAGAGGCAATATGGGTATGATGAAAAGCTTTGCTGAAAATGATATGTCAAATTTTGAGGCCAAAGACTTAACCATCAGGGATCAGGTCTTCATATCCTATGAAATATCGAAATGATGATCGAGTAACCACCACTATTTTCGAGTCTTTCAATGCAAGGACTCAAACAATATGAATTTTCTAAATATTCACCAAAATCTTGTTCACAAAGTAGATTAGCATATCTTTGCCTTACTTATCAAGAAAGACCGAGGGATTGGGCCCTAAGACGTCTTGGCAACATATCCATAGCCGCAATTTGGATGTTGTGCCAACTCCCATTCTGAGTGAATCATCATTTGGAAAAAGATAGGTTATCTCTAAACAGATTTCTTTTTTGGTAGGTAGTTTTTAATTAAAACTCTGATAGATATGGATATTTTAGATATTCTAAAAGAACGAATCTTAGTATTAGATGGGGCCATGGGCACCATGATACAGCGGTATGACCTCAGCGAAGATGATTTTCGTAACGATGAACTGAAAGATCATAAAATCCCTCTCAAGGGCAATAATGACCTGCTGTCGGTGACACGCCCCGATGTAATCAAAGAAATACATGCGGCATACTTTGAAGCCGGAGCAGACATTATCGAGACCAACACCTTTGGTAGTACTTGGGTCGCTCAGGCAGATTATGAATTGGAAGATTGGGTCTACCGCATCAATTACGAATCCGCTAAAATTGCTAAAGAAGTTGCAGTAGAATTTACTTCCAATAATCCGGATAAACCAAGGTTTGTGGCAGGGTCCATGGGTCCTACTAACAGACTGGCCTCCATGTCACCTAACGTCAATGATCCTGGATATCGCGCCATTACTTTTGATCAGTTGTTGGAGGCCTTTGGGAATCAAGCCAAGGCTTTGTTAGATGGTGGAGCAGATATTTTGTTGGTCGAAACAATCACAGATACCCTCAACTCCAAGGCTGCATTGATGGCCATAGATCAAATAGCCGAAGAAAGAGGCATTAGAATACCGATCATGGTCTCCGGTACAATTACTGATGCCAGTGGTAGAATATTGTCAGGGCAAAACACGGAAGCATTTTTAATTTCCGTATCGCATTTAGATCTGCTTAGCATTGGATTGAATTGTGCACTTGGAGCAAGAGAGCTTAAGCCATACTTGAATACGCTTTCGAGCAAATCAGATTTCAATATCAGTGCTCACCCAAATGCCGGTTTGCCCAACGAATTCGGTGAATACGACGAAACTCCTGAAGATATGGTATCTCAAATTAAAGAATTTTTAGATGATGGGCTCATCAACATCATCGGCGGATGCTGTGGTACCACACCAGATCATATTAAGGCTATTGCTGATCTGGCTTCAAATTACCCGCCAAGGTCAAAGAGTAAAGAGGTAGCGGTTTGACATACTTGAATTCAATAAGTAAAAACAATCAAAGACATGAGTGCAAAACTATATAAAGAGATTAATCATAATACACTAGTTGCAATACCAAACCCCTCTAAAGAGGCATATGAGATTAAAATCAAAATTCCAGAGTTTACATTTTTGGGGGTCAAGCAACAACCAGATTTTGCTACAGTCTTTTTGACTTTTTATCCCAAGAAAAAAATCATAGAACTTAAATCTCTCAAGCAATATGTCTATGAACTTAGGGATATAACTGTATCCTACGAGCGTTTGATCAATATCTTTTACGAGCACCTCATGAAAGTTTATGAACCCGACAGGTTAAGAATAGTCATGATTTGTAATCCCCGAGGTGGCATTAGTTCCAAGTGTACCATTGACTCAGATTGGAAAGCCCGCGGTGGAGATGAAAAATATAAGGATTGGATGCATTCCAATGGTGAAGACAATTGGAATGTCTTAATGTAAAAACTAATTATCGTCATTCAACAGGAAAAAGTAAAATACAGTAGGCAAATGAATATCCATCCCGAATACCCTGGTAAGTACGAATACAAATGGCATGATCTTGCACCCATGAAATTGAGTGGATTAGAGCCATTGATTGTCACACCAGATATGAATTTCATCAATGTTGGTGAAAGAACTAATGTGACGGGATCCAGAAAATTCTTGAGGTTGGTCAAGGAGGAAAAATTTGAGGAAGCGCTGGAGGTAGCTCGAAATCAAGTTGAAGGAGGCGCGCAAATTATTGATGTGAACATGGATGAAGGGATGCTAGATGGTGTAGAAACCATGACAAACTTCCTTAATCTCATGGCTGCAGAACCTGACATAGCCAGGATTCCGGTAATGATCGACTCCTCCAAATGGGAAATCATCGAGGCGGGATTAAAATGCACACAGGGTAAATCTGTTGTTAACTCAATTAGCTTAAAAGTAGGTGAAGAAGAGTTTATTCGACAAGCTAAGCTGATTAAACAATATGGTGCAGCGGTGATAGTAATGGCGTTTGACGAAGATGGTCAGGCGGACAACTACGAAAGAAGGGTCGGAATTGTAAAAAGGTCCTATGAACTTATGGTTGGCCCTAAAATTAAATTTAGACCTGAGGATATAATCTTCGATCTAAACATATTTCCGGTAGCTACCGGTATGGAGGAGCATAGAAAAAATGCACTTGACTTTTTCCAAGCCACACGTTGGGTTAGAGAAAACCTGCCCTCAGCTCATGTAAGCGGCGGAGTAAGCAATGTCTCCTTTTCTTTTCGTGGCAACAATGCAGTAAGAGAAGCTATGCATTCGGCATTCTTGTATCATGCCATTGGTCAGGGAATGGATATGGGAATTGTCAACCCAGCCATGCTTGAAGTGTATGACGACATTCCTAAAGATCTATTAGAACACGTAGAAGATGTACTTCTGGATCGAAAGGATGACGCTACTGAACGGCTACTTGACTTCGCAGAAACCTTCAAGGGTAGTGGTAAAGTGGAGAAGAAAAATGATGAATGGAGACAACTTCCGGTTGGAAAGAGAATTGAACATGCACTAGTCAAAGGAATTGTAGAATTCATAGATGAAGACACCGAAGAAGCCAGGCAATCAGTCAAGCGCCCACTTCATGTGATTGAAGGTCCTCTCATGGATGGAATGAACGTGGTGGGTGACCTTTTTGGCGAAGGAAAAATGTTTTTACCGCAGGTGGTAAAAAGTGCCCGAGTAATGAAAAAAGCCGTGGCTTACCTCACGCCGTTTCTGGAAGCTGAAAAAGCTGATGGTGAAGCACGTAATGCAGGTACGGTACTATTAGCGACAGTCAAAGGCGACGTACATGATATTGGTAAAAATATTGTTGGTGTGGTCATGGCATGCAACAATTATGAGATCATCGACATGGGTGTCATGGTGCCGAATGAAAAGATTCTCGAAAAAGCCAAGGAAGTAAATGCTAATATCATTGGTCTAAGCGGTCTGATTACACCATCTCTGGACGAAATGGTTGACTTTGCCAAATTACTCGAAAAAGAAAATGCCATATATCCCCTGCTCATAGGCGGAGCCACTACTTCCCGGATTCATACAGCAGTAAAAATTGACCCCTGCTACAGCGGGCCAGTAGTTCATGTATTGGATGCCTCTCGTAGCGTTCCGGTCGCTGGTGATCTGTTAAGCGATAAAAAGGGGGCGTTTATTGAGAAAACTAAGAAAGAGTACCTAGAGGCAAGAGAAAACCATGCAGGAAGAAGTAAGGCTAAAAACTATATT
Organism: Reichenbachiella sp.; assembly: GCF_039944555.1. Classification (GTDB taxonomy): domain Bacteria; phylum Bacteroidota; class Bacteroidia; order Cytophagales; family Cyclobacteriaceae; genus Reichenbachiella. Next base: position 1,067,046 of record NZ_JBDUYN010000007.1, read on the forward strand.
AAATTTGAAGAGGCAAAAGCCAATGCTTTTAAGATTGACTGGGAAGAGTCAAATATCAAAAAGCCGAATTTCATAGGAAATAAAACCTTTAACAACTTTCCGCTCGAAAAGATCAGAAAATACATTGACTGGACTCCATTTTTCCAAACCTGGATGCTGAAAGGTAAGTTTCCAAAAATTATGGAGGATGAGGTCATCGGCCAGCAGGCCACCGACCTATACAATGACGCCAATAAAATGCTAGACGATGTAATCGCTAAACGCAGTCTGCAGGCCAACGGGGTAATAGGCATTTATCCAGCTAATAATACCAATGGCGATGATATCAACGTTTCCGATCGGTCGGGCAAAGAGCTGACTACATTCCATTTCCTAAGACAACAAGGCAAAAAAGGAGCCAATATCGCAAATATGTCGTTGGCTGACTTCGTGGCCCCAGAGGCAAGTGGGAAACAGGACTACTTGGGTGGGTTTGCAGTAACAACAGGCATCGGAATCGAAAAGCTGATAGAGAAATACGAAAAAGAGCATGACGATTATCACGGTATTATGATTAAGGCCATTGCCGATCGTTTGGCTGAGGCATTTGCCGAATTGATGCATGAAAGAGTGAGAAAAGAACTATGGGGATATGCAGTTGAAGAATCTCTTGACAACGAGCATTTAATTGCCGAAAAATATGCGGGTATCAGGCCTGCTCCAGGCTATCCGGCTTGTCCCGATCATACCGAAAAACCAATTCTTTTTGAACTCCTGGATGTTGAAAAGGAAACTGGAATAAAACTCACAGAGTCCAATGCCATGTATCCTGCAGCCTCGGTAAGTGGCTTCTATTTTGCCAATGAAGAATCAAAATATTTTGGACTTGGGAAAATCGAAAAAGATCAGGTCGAAAACTACGCCAAAAGGAAGGGTATGACATTGGAAGAAGCAGAAAAATGGCTCTCTCCTAACCTCGCTTATGGATAGAAAGTGTTAAAGTGTTAATGTATTTGAGCAGGTTAAAACAGTGAATTAAATGTCCAAAGTTTTAAAATTCGAAGATTTAGATTGTTGGAAGGAAGCAAGGGTCTTGGTTAAAAATATCTATTCAAGCCTAAATCAGAACAAATCGATTGACCATGACACCAAAAGTCAAATGAGGAAAGCAACACTGTCTATGATGAATAATATTGCTGAAGGATTTGGAAGGTATAGCGACAAGGAATTCATTCGTTTTCTCGAATACTCTAGCAGTTCAGCAGCGGAAGTTAAAAGTATGTTATATGTATTTGAAGATTTACAATATTTGAATCAAAATCATTTAGATATACTTCATGAACAAGTTGACAAAACAAGAAAACTGACTCTTGGATTGATTAGATATCTAAAAAACAAACAAGTCAAAGTACTTCATCACCTATAACCATAACTCTCAAACACTAATCGACCACAACACAGTAAAAAAATGAAAGTAACCGAACATATTGCCAAAGCAAATGGCAGCGCACTTTTTTCACTTGAGATCATTCCTCCACGCAAAGGAGAAAATATTCAAAACATATTTGATCACCTTGATCCTTTGATGGAATTCAAACCGCCATTTATAGACGTCACTTATCACAGGGAGGAATATGTGTATAAGAAGCATCCCAACGGTCTCCTAGAAAAGAAAACAACAAGGAAGCGCCCTGGAACTGTTGGAATTTGTGCGGCCTTAAAACATAGATACATCGTGGACCCTGTACCTCATATCATCTGTGGTGGATTTACTAAGGAAGAAACAGAAAACGCACTGATCGACCTCAACTTTTTGGGTATTGACAATGTGCTGGTGCTGCGTGGCGATGCAATCAAGTCAGAATCTAAATTTACCCCGGAGCCAGAAGGCAATGACTATGCACTGGATCTTCTACATCAGGTGAAAGGCATGAATGATGGCCACTATTTGGATGATGAAATGGAAAATGCCAATCCTACAGATTTTTGTATCGGAGTGGCTGGTTATCCTGAAAAACACTTTGAAGCACCAAGTCTAAAGTCTGACTTGAAATTCCTAAAACAAAAAGTGGATGCAGGGGCAGAATATATTGTCACTCAGATGTTTTTTGACAATCAGAAGTTTTTTGAATTTGAAAAGAAATGTCGTGATTTGGGAATCAATGTCCCTATTATTCCCGGATTGAAACCTTTCAAGACTAAAGCGCAGCTAAGTGTACTCCCTAGCTTTTTCAAAATTGATTTGCCTGACGATCTTGTAGAAGCGGTAGAAAATTGCAAAGACAACAAGGAAGTGCAGCAAGTAGGTATCGAATGGGGCATTCAGCAATCACGTGAGCTCAAAGAACACGGCGTACCAGTACTACACTACTACTCTATGGGTAAGTCATCAAGTGTTCAGAAGATAGCGGAAGCGGTTTTTTAAGAGTTTTTGAAGATTTGAATTCGGATGCACTAGATTAGCGTATTTCAAAATTCATTGCAAGACATGAGAATTCTTTTAATGCTTCTACTCTTCTCAGCTTGTGAAGTTGAGGCCCAACCTTCAAAGGGTCAAGTTTACTACTTCAACGAAAATTGGAAAAAGATTGACAAAAATGAAGCAAAGTTCTTCAGAATTGTAGGTGACTATATTCCAGAACTCAACGTTTATAATGCTGTAGATTATTTTATTTCCGGGGAAAAATATTCAGAAGGAACCTATGACTGGCCTGAAACTGGTTTTGCGCATGGAACTATCAGATACTTTTACAAATCGGGAGAGGTAAAAAAGGAAGTTAAGTTCTCCAAAAGCAAAGCCATTGGAAATTTTAAAGAATGGTATAAAAACGGTGATTTGAAATTGCTTGGGGTATATGAAGCCAATCCTAAAGAACCACGAAGAGAAAATATTTTGAAGATCATGTCTTATTGGAATGAGAATAGGGTTCAAACTGTACTTCATGGATCTGGTGAATATTTTGAATGTGATGATGTGCAAAATATTTGCCAAGATGGAACTCTAAAAAGTGGTTTAAAGGAAGGGGTTTGGAATGGCCTTGATAAAGAAAATAATATAAATTTCAACGACCTATATAAAAAGGGAGTATTTGTTAAAGGAGCTAGTACAGACGAAATGAATAATCAATACAAATATTCTGAGATAAGAACTAAGCCTACCGTTAAAGGAGGTGAGGAAAATTTCAGCTTCTATATTCTTAGAAAAATTGATAAAGCATACAAGAAAAGTAACTTTGAAGGCAAAGTTTATATCAGTTTTATTGTCACTGAAGATGAAAAAATAATGAATTTTGATTTTATCGGCAATTCAAATTTTGACTTAAAGGATGAAGTTAGCAGCGTACTAAAAGATGGTCCAGAATGGAGAGCAGGTACCTTCAGAGGAAAAAAGGTTAAAACTCAAGTAATACTACCCCTAACATTTCATCATTGATACCATATTTACCATCTAAACTTCTTTCAGATTATTAATGAAAATACGGACTTTTATTGTTGATGCTTTTACCAATAAACCTTTTCAAGGAAATCCTGCTGGGGTCTGCTTATTGGATCAAGCAATAGACCCCATGAAAATGCAATCAATAGCCAGTGAACTGAATCTGTCAGAGACTGCTTTTTTGTTGAAAACAAAAGCGAGTAGTAATCATTATAACATCAGATATTTTACCCCGACCGTTGAGGTTGATTTTTGCGGTCATGCGACTTTGGCGTCTTCGAAAATTGTATTAGACAAGCTAGACCTTAACAAAGTCGATTTTACAACGCATTCCGGATTGCGGTTAGAGGCGAGTCACGAGTACCCATTCATAAAAATGATCTTCCCTCTCTATGATACCACATCATACCTGCCAAATCAGAAACTATATGAAGCTTTTGGAATAGAAAATCCCGTTTCGACGAGGTTTTCTGAGGACTTAGATATGTTGATCATTGAGGTTGTTGACAAGCAAGCACTTCAAGATGTAAACCCTGACTTTCAAAAGGCTATTGAAAGTTCTAAAACAATTAAAGAACTCGTCGTAACAGCTAAATCAGAAGATGAGGGTTATGACTTCTATTCCAGATGTTTTTGCCCCTGGATTGGCATCAACGAAGATCCGGTGACAGGGGCATCTCACTCCGTGCTAGCGAAATATTGGAGCGAGAAACTAAGCAAAAAAGATATGTCAGCATTTCAGCTCTCAAAGCGTGGTGGGTTTTTAAATCTTAGTATCAAAAGCGAAACCGAATTAGAGGTTAGAAGTTGTGCTAAAATTGTATTTGAAGGAACTTTAGACGTTTAGTCAAAAACTAATCGTTTAGCCAGAGCATAATCTACAGTTGTCATGAATGATAAATACCTTTTTAAGTCCCAAAGACTTGGCTTCAGGGTCTGGCAGGATACAGACATTGCCAAAATGATCAAGATCAGCTCTGATCCAAACGTTATGGAGTTCTTTCCTGCTATTGCTTCGGCAAAGCAGACGACAGAGTTTGTAGGTAGAATGAAAATCATGTTTGATGAAAAAGGTTTCTGCTATTTCCCTGTCGATGAACTTTCTAGTGGCAATTTTATTGGATTTATCGGATTGTGCTATCAAAGTTATAAAGCCGAATTTACGCCTTGTGTGGACATTGGTTGGCGGTTGAGTCCGTCCTACTGGAACAAGGGATATGCCACAGAAGGAGCCCAAGCGTGCCTGGAATACGCATTCAATAAAATCGGACTAAAGAACATTAAAGCTATAGCCTCAAAGATCAATGTGAAATCAATTAAAGTGATGGAAAAGATAGGTATGAAAAAACAGCTTGAATTTAATCATCTTGCAGTTGCTCATGATAAAAGGCTAAAGTCCTGCGTCTGTTATGAAATTGCAAATGAGTCCTATTAATGATGTATAGAATAGCGGGACTAAATACCAATTGAACAGAAGATTATCATTACCGTTATTTAGTCTTTATATTTGACCTAACAGGTTATTGTACTTAAGAAGTTGATAATTAAAGGCGCTGATTATGGTCAATGAGTTAATTGGAGCAACACTGCAAATATTAGTTTTTACACTAATCCCATTTTTGGTTTATACCATCAAGAACAAATCCACCACTGGTTTCTTTGAATATATAGGATTAAAAAGATCGACAAAAAAGGCAAATTACCTCGCTGTATTTGCCTGCCTGATATTCGCAACTCCCGTACTCCTTCTGACTCTTACAAGTGTCGATTTTAAGGAAATCATGTTTGACCCTGCAAGTATTACCGGAAAGTTCAGGCAAATGGGTTTTGGCATGTACTCCGTATCAACGCTCTTGATCGTTGCCTTATTTAAGACCTCTTTCGCCGAGGAAATACTATTCCGTGGGTTCGTAGCAAAAAGACTCATTAGTGTAATGGGCTATCAAAAAGGTAACATGCTTCAGGCCACCCTGTTCGGAATCATTCATACCGCATTGTTTGCCTCCATCACGAGTAATGCTTTCTTCTTGCTAGTTATATTTATAGTACCATCTATTGGCGCCTACGTGTCGGTGTATTTAAATGAAAAACTGGCAAGCGGCAGCATTGTTCCCGGATGGATCTCTCACGGATTGGCAAACGTACTTGCCTATAGTATTGTCGGATTTATAATCTAGTAAAAACTACAACCTAAATTTTCTATTTAATTAAAATCATTAAACCATTTGGTTGAATGTGAAATTAACTGTACGTTTGTTTCTTATTAAACCAAATGATTGAATAACCATGAAGGCAGTAAAAGTACAATACACGGTCAAACCAGAATATGTGGAAGAAAACAAAGAGAACATCAGAAAGGTAATGGACGCGTTGAAGTCCAACCCTATCGACGGCATGCAATATTCTTCCTATACCGATGAAGATAATCCTGGCACTTTTATTCACATCAACATGGCTAAAGATGGTGACACCATGGCAAAACTTACTGATGTACCTGAGTTTACAACATTCAGAACGGCACTGAAAGCAAGCGAGCCTGTGGCTCCACCAAAATCTACCAATCTATCACTGGTAGGAGCGGCATTTGAATTGTAACTTTGAAGGATGTCACAGCCTGTTGATACAGATAAAGTCTTTTCTGCCTTGTCCGATGGCAACAGACGTAAAATCATTGAACTGCTCCATAACAAGGAAGCATCGATCATCGAATTGGCGGAATTTTTCCCAATTTCCTTTCAGGCATTAAGCAAACATGTCAATATTTTGGAATCTGCCCAGATTCTCAACAAGGAAAAAAAGGGCAAATACCGAGTACTATCTTTAAACCAGAAAGCACTTCAAACGTCATTGGAGTGGATTTCTTACTATTCGAATTTCTGGAATGAATCCTTCGACAAACTGAACGTAATTATTGGTGAAAGCAAAACAGATGGAGCACCCGAATAAGGTCTATGTCAATCGCAAGTTTAACTGTTCTGCCACTCAGCTTTTCGATTGGCTAATCAAGCCTGAATTGATTGCTCAATGGTTTGGCCCTAAAGATTGGTCGGTTGAGAATATTCAAACGGACGTAAAAGTTGGTGGACAATTCTCTATTGAATTGAGAAGATCTGATTCGCGAAAATTCTTTTTGAAAGGAAAATATATTGAGATAAAGCCTCCAACGAATCTGGTTTTTAGTTTTCATTATATTGGACTCTCCCCTGCTCCACCTGACAGTATGATTACCATCAGGTTCAAGCAATTGGCACCCAACGAATCTCAATTATTTCTCACACAGGAATTTGAATCTATGCCTCAGGACATGGCGACCAGAATTGCTGCCTGGCAACATATGTTGGAAACTTTGGGACAGCTCGTCCAAATTTAGCCATGCGCATAAACTACAATCACTTACTTTACTTCCCGATCTCCTTTACCATTTTCACAGATACAAAGGCTAAAACCACTCCCACTGCACCAATTACAAACCAGATCAAATAAGCGCTATCCAAAAGCCCCTTTTCCTTTGTTTCAATCAACTCAGGCTGTAGGCTAATAATTTGATCGTGTTTCAGTCTGGGAGTATCTTCCGGTATTTGATTCGAAAAGTTGACAATATCGTAGTCAGGTTGTTTTAATTTTAGATCTCCAAATTTTAAAACATAGTCGACCTGCGGTTTCAAGTTCACCACAAGGTACCGGTTAAGATAGGAAGCCTCAACTCGATCAACTCTGAGTGGCCGATTATCTCGATTCTCAATATTGACGTAAAGCTCTTTGGTGGATATCTTCCCAAGATTAACCTCATTATTGCTATTAGAGTTGAGGTCAAATGAGGCTATTGTTTCAAAGTATGCTTTGGTCTTCTTTTTCTTATTCACTCTCTCCTTTCTCACCATCACTGTAGTGTATCTGGAATAGTAATCAGCTCCACTTACTTCAAATCGCAGTTTTTTTGCAAACATCAACTCAGGCAATTCCAACTTTAGATACGAAGTTTTCAAGCTATCCTTTTGCTCAGTAATTGGGCATTCAAAAGTGGATATCAAACCCTTAATTTTTTGAGTGTCATAGTAGCCCACTTTCAAGATATTGATTGGCAATTTCCAATTGTCATCTATTTCCAGTTTAAAAAAGGCATAGTCACTCAAAGGAAAGTTCAGCATTTTCAATTCGGTTGTTTCATCCGAGCTTTTCATGGAGTGAAGCAGATAGTTGTTTTTGATGACATACCAATTTTCCTTGTCGTCACTTCCGCTCAGTCTGGCCCGTTTTTGCACGTCTGTGTTCTTCACCAAAAAACTCACGTTATTGATTGCCAGTTTATCAGGATTGCTAAAGATCAAATGAGAAACCGCATCTTTTTTATACACCTTATCAATGACCTCATACTCCTTAAATAAGGAAGTGGAGGATACTGCCGGTTCTACCTTGAGCAAATAAGGTTGCTCCTGTCCATCGTCATCATAAATCCGCAGATCTGAGTGATCCGATTTCAATTTTCCCAACAATTCCGGAGACAACACGATACTATAAAATCCCTGCTCAGAAACGGGAGTTACGCTTGCCTCATAGGTAAACTCTTGTGCTTGAAGGTTGAAGCCAAACAACAGACAAATCAACCAACTGATCTTATTTTGCATCATCTTCGATAATAAATTTTAATTTCTGATAAAGGAATGATATCAACAGCAATATCACTCCAAGCAAGATGAACGAGATAATTTTCCCTGTTGAATTTCCTGCCAGATCATAGAAAAACAATTTGACAATAGTCACGGAAAACAAGACTAAGGATGCTAGTCGCAAGGTCTTTAATCTAAGTTTCATTCCTACTATCATCAGCACCAATGCCGATAAGGCCCAAACCACCGGAAATACGGAACGGACGGCTGCGTTATAAGCTTCATAATCAGCCTTACCAGATCCAAATTGGTACAACATAGACAAATGGCTCACCTCTGCAGAACTTACAAAAACACCAATAAATGCCAGTATCCAGAGTGCTGTAGTACCCTCCTTTGACGTAAACGTATATTTTTTGTGAATACCCTGATACAAATTAATCAGAATCACGATGAACAATAGCAGCAAAACATAATGCCAGTAGTACCCGGTATTTACGCCCTCCTCTAATAAGTAATAGCTTCTCGACAAAGTCACCTGATGAAGGTAAATAGTGAGATAGGAAAACACGACCAATACGGATAATCCAAAACCAGTTTTGCGCAGCCACTCACTAGGCTTAATTCGATGAACCATCAAAACCAGAGCGACATACGTATAGTTGTAGATACCTAGCAGTATGATACGCAGGGTATCTTCGAACTCCAATCTGATGAATTGATAGTTCAATTCCAGTAGAAATCCCAGATAGAAAACAATCGCAAAAATCGCCCTGACATAAACAGGTTTCCAGGTGAATTTTATTCCTACTTCATCAATTTCTTCATCTGCTTTTAGCAATAAGGACGATCCGATGAGTGATGCCATAGCCACGAATGAAGTAACAAAGGCCTTGTTCAAAAAGATGTTGAGAACCACATATTCATACCTTGGGTAATAATTTTGCTGCCAATCCATCAACAAGCTAATCAGCATCAGGATGGTGACAATCACCGAAGTCATGGTCATCAATTTGATGCCAGATTTTTGCGAAAGCCACAACAACAGTACAGCCTCAATCGCCCAGAATAGGGTAATGTAATTTCCTTCCAACTGAATAGGCGCAATCAGACTAACAAAAGTCAATACCAGGCCTATCAAAAGGAAAAGCAGGTTTTTGTCGATGTCTTTGCGTCTGTAGAGTACGAATGCAAAAGCGAAATTAAAAATAGCGACCAAAGCCGTAAATAGCCCACTATAGAGTCCTTCTTTGTACCCGTGTACCAGCGACAGCCCAAGTCCGAAGTACAAACCTGAATTAGTCAGTAGCATGCCAATTTCAGGAAACTTGAATTTCTGCGTGTTTTTGACATTGTAAATGATGGTCATCAAAAAGAAAATCAAGTAAAATCCGGTAAGGAATAGAAATAATGGCAATCTCGTTGCCTCCTCATTGTCAATGAACTTCGTAGAGAAAACTCCAAGAAAAAGCAGATAAGTAAACCCATATGCCAGGTAATTGATGATATTCCATTTCTTGTAGTATACCAGTGTGAGCATGCCAATATCAAGAATAAGGATGTATGTCAAAAGAACGGCATAATTTCCCGATCCGGTACTTACGAAAAAAGGTGTCCCAAACCCACCAATAATGGCCAGTACGGCCAATTCCTTGCGATCATAGGCAATAGACAACAACACGCCAAAAGCGGTGATAACCACCATAATAATAAACGCAGCAGTCTGAGGAATCAAAGCATATTCGTGAAAGGCCAAGGCAATAGTGAAGTATAAAACGGCCAAGGCACCACCAATCAGGATAGAACTAAATTTCGCAAACGAAGTCCGCATGTAATGTGCCAATCCAATCATGCCGCCTCCGATTAGTACACCAATCGCCACGCGCATACTTTCATTGATCACCTCATTGTCGATCCCGAGCTTCACCAGAAATCCCATGCCAATAACGAAAATCACGATACCTACTTTACTCAATAGGTTTTCACCAATAAACTTCTCCAGATCAGGATTTCGCTCCATGAAGGAAGGCTTTGGCGGAGCATTAGATTTAACCTTCTTAGGCGGTACCGGAGTAATTTTAGGTGCCTGTGACTGAGCAACCACCTGTTTTATTAGTTCTGGTGTTTTATCCTCAACCTCTTTTTTCTCGACTATTGGTGGCGGAGCAGGTTTATCGGGTTTTTCGATAGTACGAGCATGAATTTCGGGTTGTGATTTTCTGACCGTTTTGGAATCACCGATAATTTCCTCGTGCATGTGTTTGACTTTGGTATCAATTCGATCGACTTTGTCCATCAACTTGACTATCATGATCAAGAGTATAATTAGCAACAGTATGATAAATCCTTCCATTGTATAGTTGGTTTCACTTTAATGCCTATGAAAGCCAGACAGTTATAATAAGGCTTCAAAGCGCTATTTGAAATTTAAATTCGACAAGTTAACTTTTTCTCCGTATTTGGCTATAGAGTGATTCACAAAGCTTTATGAAATACCTATCACTCCCAGCATATATATCGCTAACTTTGCGCCTCGAATAGCAACTAGCATCATGGACAACTTCTCATCGAGTAATATCAATCTGGACATCAAAAAGGCTCTGGCAGAAAAAAACATAGAAATACCCAGTGAAATACAAGTCAAAACCATTCCCGTATTGATGTCTCACGACGGGGATTTTATTGGCAGATCTGCTACAGGCACAGGCAAAACTTATGCATATGGTGCTCCACTGTTATCCAGAATCGACTCTACTGTTGGCACCGTACAGGCAGTGGTACTCGTACCTACCCGAGAACTCTGTGAGCAAGTGGGTAAAGAATTGGTTTTCCTTGCCAAGTACATACCGGAACTCAAAACCGAATCTATTTACGGCGGAGTATCGCTCAAAACCCAGATTCATGATTTGAGTAATGGCACGCATGTGGTAGTAGCCACACCCGGGAGGTTGATGGACCTCGTGCAGCGCAAAGTGGTTCATTTGGAGACCTTAAAGTTTGTGGTGTTCGATGAAGCCGATGAAATGCTATTCAAAGGTTTCCAGAGCGATATCGACAAAATATTAGCTACAGCTAATCGGAGTTACTCTTCCTGGTTGTTTTCAGCTACTATGCCAGATGAGGTGAATAGCATCATCAAAAAGTATCTCAACAAAGATCTAGTCAAGGTAATGGTCGGCAAAGCAGAAACACCCAATAAAGGCATCAAACACCAGCTTATAGAGCTACCAGCCGAATCCAAGTTGGATGTACTCCTCCACTATCTCAAAAAATACAGCAACGAGAAGAGCATCATCTTTTGTCGTACCAAGTCTGGGGTGCAAAAGCTCTACAAGCAGCTTTCTGCAAATAAATTTAGCAGTGGCGCCATTCATGGCGACCTGCCTCAAGGCCTTCGCAACAAGGTGATGGACCAGTTTCGCGCCGGGAGTATCAATACCCTGATTGCCACCGATGTAGCTTCAAGAGGCGTGGACGTTGACAATGTAGGTGTGGTGTTTCAATACCACATGCCAGACACCAAAGAATCTTATACTCATAGAAGCGGAAGAACTTCCAGAGCTGGCCAGACTGGAGTGAGTTTGACCTTTATCTTTCCAGAAGAAAAAGAAAAACTGGCGGTGATTCAAAAGGAGCTCGATCTTACTTTCAAAATCCTGGCTTTGCCAAGTGCTAAAGATCAGCTGGTCAACAAAGCCATTCTCTGGGGACGGAAAATTGCCAAATCCAAGCCTGTAGGTGATAAATTAGACCCGGAAACCAGGCAGGAATTTAAGAATCAGTTAAATCATCTATCGAAAGAGGAGTTGCTGGAAAAACTATTGGCCACCTATCTAAGAGAACAACAAGGCTAAGAAATCAAGTATGGGAGGCAAAAAGAAAAAGAAGGAGAAGAAATCGGTGCCGAGATTACATCCACGGAATAAACACGTGGGTCGCTATGATTTCACGGCACTCACTGCCAGCGAACCTGAACTCACCCAATATGTCCGACCCAATCTCCATGGAGACGACTCCATTGACTTTGCTGACCCTGCAAGTGTAAAAGCCCTTAACAAGGCACTCCTCAAGCATCATTATCAAATCGGAGGATGGGATATCCCTGAGGGTTATCTCTGTCCGCCTATTCCTGGCCGTGCTGATTACATCCACCACATGGCGGATTTGCTTTGCAGCAACAACTACGGCAATATCCCTACTGGAGACAAAATCACATGTCTCGATATTGGAGTCGGTGCGAGTTGCATCTACCCCATCATCGGACAAAAAGAGTACGGTTGGTCGTTTATTGCGTCTGATATAGACGAAAACTCTATTGCCTCCTCCCAACAAATCGTGGATAATAATCCGGCGCTCAAGGGCAAGATTGAGTTTAGGCTACAACCAGTACCTAAGGACATCATTTACGGAGTAATCACCAAAGAGGAACGTGTAGATCTCTCCATTTGCAATCCGCCCTTTCATGCCTCGGCAGAAGAGGCCCAAAAGGGATCGCTACGAAAAGTGAATAATCTTGGCAAGGAGAAGACCGACAAAGCTGTTCTCAATTTCGGTGGCCAAAGCAATGAGCTCTGGTGCGAAGGCGGTGAGAAAAAATTCATTCGTGAAATGGTACGCCAGAGCAGCAAATTTCCGACTTCCTGTTTTTGGTATTCTACCCTGGTATCCAAGCAATCCAACCTGAAAGGCATATACGAAAATCTCAAAGCGGCAGAGGCCACAGCTGTCCAGACCATCCCTATGGGGCAAGGCAACAAATCCAGCCGCATCGTCGCCTGGACTTTTCTGACCAAAGAGCAACAGAAAGTTTGGAAGAATGAGAAGTGGAAGGAGAGGAAATAAGTAGTCTTCATCAACACAAGCACAATTTTCTATGATGCGCTCACCGGTACTGTTCGCTTAGTGGTACTTACGCATTTTTCTATGCGTGTGTATGACTTTTCCATGCGGGTCAATGGTTTTTCCATGCGTGTCAATCATTTTTCCGTGCGGGTGAGTCATTTTTCCATGCGGGTGAGTGATTATTCCGCGCGTGTATATGACTTTTCCACGCGAGGAAATAGTTTTCCCATACGGGTCAGTCATTTTTCTGAAGCGTCCTGAGATAAGTAGACAGATTTTAGTTAGTAATAAACCGCAATCTCCTCCAATGATTTTCTGGTCAACTGAGGCACATAAACTTCATCCTCCGCATGACCGACAGGAAGTAGCAAATAAGCTCTTTCGTTGTCCGGTCGCTCCAGGATTTCTTGTAGAAAATTCATAGGACTAGGCGTATGTGTCAGAGTCACAAGCCCTGCATTGTGAATGGCCGAAATCAGAAAACCACAAGCAATACCTACAGATTCATTCACATAGTAGTTGTTGTGTTTCTTGCCGTCTTCATCCCTTTCGAATACTCGCTTGAAGACGATAATCAAATAAGGTGCATTTTCCAGAAAAGGCTTCACATCATCCGTCCCAATTGGCTTGAGGTCATCCAGCCATCTGTCACTCATTCGATTGGCATAACTCTCACGCTCCTCTTCTTCTGCTGCCGCTCTGATTTTTCTTTTGATTTCAGGATTGGATACGACACAAAACGTCCAGGGCTGCTTGTGTGCTCCTGAAGGTGCTGTAGAAGCTGCTTTGATAATATCATTGATGACTTCGATGGGCACAGGCCGGTCCGAAATTTCACGTACCGTACGTCTTCTGTCTATCCATTCGAAGTGGTCTTTGCTCCGTTTAATCATTTCTGCTTCAGGATAGTTGTCGGGATGATATTCTTCGTGGATGAAACCTTTGATGTCTTTAGTTTTCATTATTGGTCTAATTTGTAAGCGGTAGTAAATTTATCTCTTGAAAGCACGAATTGACTTTTCACATGTGCAATGTTTGAATTAACTGAAAGTTTGGCCAGTATGAATGTCTGAAAAGCCTCAATGTCCCGGGTAACAATCTTTAGCATGTAGTCAAAATCACCTGCGATATGATAGACTTCTTGCACCTCCTTGTATTGATTCATCTCGTCGATAAATTTTTCAAGGTATGATCGCGTGTGGTTCTTCAAAGAAATAGAAACAAATACAGTGAGTTTTCGATCTATCTTTTTGTGGTTTAGCAAAGCCACATATTTATCAATTACACCGTCTTTTTCAAGACGTTTCATGCGTTCGAAAATTGGTGTGGTGGATAATCCTAATTTTTCGGATAGTGCCTTATTAGTAATCCTGCCTTCCTCTTGCAGCACATTCAAAATCTTTATGTCTGTTGCGTCTAACTGCGTCATTTTAGAATATTATTATTTTGCTCATTCTTTATCTTTCAACAAAAGGATATAATTCCATATTTCACAATCCAATCATTGTATTATTCTAAATTATGATTAAAATATAGAATAATCAGACATCCAAGATAGCTAAAATCTAACTTCGTACAAGAATTACTTGAAATAATTTTAATTTAAATAGTATCTATTAAAGTTAGATTAATTCCTAATTGATCCATAAATAGCAGAATTATAATACCCAATAATAGAAAATATAAGAATATATCAATATCAACTTTTAATGAAGGAACTACTAAACAAATTTGAAACGAAAAGACCCGAGGTTGTATTCGAATGGAAAGATGCAGAAACGGAGGCCGAAGGCTGGGTCGTCATTAATTCGCTTCGTGGCGGGGCTGCTGGTGGTGGCACCCGAATGAGAAAGGGGCTCAACAAGCATGAGGTGGAGTCGTTAGCCAAAACCATGGAAATTAAGTTTAGTATTTCCGGACCTCCGATTGGCGGGGCCAAATCGGGTATCAATTTCGATCCGGCAGACCCACGCAAAGAGGGTGTTCTGCAAAGGTGGTACGCGGCCGTTAAACCACTGTTGAAATACTACTACGGAACCGGAGGAGATTTGAACGTAGACGAAATTCACGAGGTAATCCCAATCACTGAAGACAATGGCATCTGGCATCCGCAAGAAGGTGTATTCACAGGTCACTTTCACCCTACTGAAGCACAAAAGGTAAATCGCATAGGCCAGTTAAGACAGGGAGTGATCAAAATTATCGAAGACGAAAAATACACGCCAAGTTTGGCGAAAAAATATACAGTAGCCGATATGATTACTGGCTACGGAGTTTCAGAGGCTGTCAGGCACTACTACAATCTATGGAGTGGTAATATTTCCAGCAAGAAAGCCATCATTCAAGGCTGGGGAAATGTCGGAGCAGCCGCTGCTTATTATTTGGCCCAGATGGGCGTAAAAGTAGTCGGTATCATCGATCGAGCAGGTGGTTTGATCAATGAAGAAGGTTTTACTTTCGAAGAAATTACTTCCTTATTTGTTAGCAGAAACGGCAATCAACTGAACAGCCCAAATGTCATTCCATTTGAGGAAATAAACGCCAAAGTATGGGACTTAAATGCTGAGATCTTTATTCCGGCCGCAGCATCACGGTTGATTACACAAGACCAACTTGATAGAATGGTCAAGTCAGGACTCGAAGTGATTTCTTGCGGAGCCAATGTACCATTTGCAGACGAGACCATATTCTACGGTCCTATTAGCGAACACGCCGACAAATATGTGTCTGTAATCCCTGACTTCATTGCCAATTGTGGAATGGCCAGAGTGTTTGCCTATCTCATGTCCGGAGAAGCAGATATGACCGATGATGGCATATTCAGTGATACTTCAAAAATTATTGGCAGTGCACTTGAAGCCATTCATGACAGGAATAAAGAAAAAGTATTATTGACCAACACGGCCTTTGAGAATTCACTGGGCCAGTTAGTGAACTAAAGTCAGAGTTCGTAAATTTATAAGAGACTTCATTTTTGAATCAATAAATAAACCACTATGCCTCAATATCATCAATTAGGTAAGATTCCGCACAAGCGACATACCACCTTCAAAAAAGAAGATGGCAGCATACACTACGAGCAGTTGTTTGGCACCATCGGGTTCGATGGCATGTCTTCGCTGATGTATCATCTTCATCGACCGACCATGGTCAAAGAGGTAACAAAGTCTTATAGTGTTGCTCCCAAAATAGCAGAAGAGAAAAACATGCTTTCGCTTGCCATGGAAGGCTTTAAGGTGCCGGCAGCGGACGATTATTTAGATAGTAGAAAAACAGTGCTGGTCAATGCTGACTGCCATATTGTGCTCGCAGCCCCAAAACAGAGTCAGACCGGATATTTCTACAAAAATGCCGACTGTGATGAATTGATTTTTATCCACCGTGGCACAGGTACACTCAAAACACAGCTTGGGAATATCACTTTTGGCTATGGCGACTATCTGCTGGTACCAAGAGGCATGATCTATCAAATGCACTTCGATACAGAGGACAATCGTTTGTTTATCGTTGAATCGAAGCGTCCGATCTATACGCCCAAAAGATATAGAAATTGGTTCGGTCAGTTGCTGGAGCATTCACCGTATTGTGAGCGTGATTTCAGACGACCGAGCGAGCTTGAAACCTTCGATGAGATGGGTGATTTCACCATAAAGGTGAAGAAGGAAGACATGATGCACGAGTATATCTATGCCAGTCATCCATTTGACATTGTTGGCTGGGACGGATACAACTATCCTTATGCTTTCTCTATCCATGATTTTGAACCCATTACCGGAAGAGTACACTTGCCCCCTCCTATTCACCAGACCTTTGAGACAGATGCGTTTGTGATCTGCTCGTTTGTACCGAGACTATACGACTACCATCCCGAATCAATACCTGCTCCTTATAACCACAGCAATATTGATTCTGACGAGGTACTATACTACGTAGATGGCGATTTTATGAGTAGAAATAACATTGAGAAGGGCAATATCACCTTACATCCGGCAGGGATTCCTCATGGGCCGCATCCTGGTGCTACTGAGCGCAGTATTGGGCAGAAGGTTACAGAAGAATTGGCGGTGATGGTGGATACCTTCAAACCGCTTCAGGTTACTGAAGAAGCAATGAAAATATTAATTAAAGACTACCACAAAAGCTGGTTAGACTAAGCCGGCATGACCGGGGCAAATTAAAAACACATGAGCAGCGATTAACCTTTTGTGTAGGAAGAATATCGTTGTAGAACAAAATATAAAAAAACAATACAATGGCAACAGGACTAGAAAATACAAACTTCGGGTTAGAAAAAATCTTTGAGGATGCAGAGGACTTCCTTCCATTACTTGGAACAGATCACTTAGAACTTTATGTAAGTAACGCCAAGCAAGCAGCCCACTTTTACAAAACTGCCTTTGGCTTTCAATCTCATGCCTTCTCTGGCCTCGAAACCGGAAATCAGGACTACGAATCTTATGTGGTAGTTCAGGACAAAATCAGATTGGTACTGACGTCACCTCTTAAACCCGGTACACCTGTAGGGAAACACATCGATGAGCATGGCGATGGCGTGAAAGTAGTAGCGCTTTGGGTAGATGACGCTGAGTACTCATTCAACGAAACCGTGAAAAGAGGTGCCAAACCTTACATGGAGCCAGAAACCAGAAAGGATGACACCGGCGAAGTGAAAATCTCAGGAATTCATACCTATGGAGAAACTGTTCACCTTTTTGTAGAAAGAAAGAACTACAACGGTGTATTCATGCCTGGATTCAAGAAGTGGGAAACTACTTACAATCCTGAACCTATCGGATTGAAGTTTGTCGATCACATGGTGGGCAATGTAGGCTGGGGCGAAATGAACAAATGGGTAGAGTTTTATGCCAAAGTAATGGGATTCACTCAACTGATCTCATTTGATGACAAGGACATTTCTACTGAGTACACCGCGCTGATGAGCAAAGTAATGAGCAACGGCAACGGCAGAATCAAATTCCCGATCAATGAACCAGCTGAGGGCAAGAAAAAGTCGCAGGTAGAAGAGTACCTTGATTTTTATGGTACTTCAGGTGTTCAGCATATTGCTGTGGCCACAGACAACATCATTGAGACGGTGACGGCTATGCATGCAAGAGGTGTTGAGTTTTTGAGGGTTCCGGCTACTTACTACGAAACTGTATTGGATAGAGTGGGTGAAATCGATGAAGATCTTGAACCGCTTAAAGAATTGGGTATTTTGATCGACAGAGATGACGAAGGTTATTTGCTTCAGATTTTCACTAAGCCTGTAGAACCAAGACCGACTATGTTCTTTGAGATTATCCAGAGAAAAGGGGCTCAGTCATTTGGAAAAGGAAATTTCAAGGCCTTATTCGAAGCGATCGAAAGAGAGCAAGAAGTGAGAGGAACACTTTAAATTCAAAATTTGAAATTAAAGATTCAAGATTTAAAATATTAAATATTTAGACTTGCAACTATCAGACTGAGGCCCTCGAGGCCAACATTGTTTTAACCCAAAATTAAACATATAAGTAAATGAACAAATCCTGGATTGCGGTATCTGCAGAATCGGACTTCCCTATTCAAAATATCCCCTTTGGGATGGTAAAAAATGGTAACAGTTGGTTTGCTGCATCACGTATCGGTGACTATGTGGTCAATCTGGCCGTTCTTCAAGAAAAAGGATATTTGAAAGGCCTGTCTCTTCCTGATGGAGTTTTTGAAAAACAATATCTCAATGATTTTATTGCTTTAGGTAAGCCTGTCACCAACAAAGTGAGGGAGAGAATCCAAAGCATTTTCGAGGAAAACTCGAAAAATGGATTGCGTGAAAACACCGTACATCGAAATAAGATCATGAAAGATGTCAGGGCCATTGAAATGAGCTTACCTGTACAAATTGGGGACTATACCGATTTCTACTCAAGCGAACAGCATGCCTTCAATGTGGGTTGCATGTTTAGGGACCCTGACAATGCACTGATGCCAAACTGGAAGCACCTACCGGTAGGTTATCATGGGAGATCTTCTTCAATTGTGATTTCAGGTACGGATTTTCACAGACCGAAAGGACAGCAAAAGCCCAGCCCTAATGACCCTCCAGTCTTTGGACCATGCAAATTGTTAGACTTCGAACTGGAGATGGGATTTATAGTAGGCAAGGGAACTGAGCTCGGTGAATCTATTAGTACGGCTAACGCTTCCGATCATATTTTTGGACTTTGCGTCTTCAATGACTGGTCTGCAAGAGATCTTCAGAAGTGGGAGTATGTGCCTCTAGGGCCATTTTTGGCTAAGAATTTTGCTTCTCACCTTTCCCCGTGGATCGTCACACTGGAAGCACTTGAGCCATTCAGGACTTCCGGACCGGTTCAGGACCCTAAGGTTCTTCCTTATTTGGAATACCAGGGTGACAATCATTATGACATTGAACTGGAAGTATCCATCGAAACAGCCCAGGGAGAAAGCAAAAAGGTCAGTGAGTCCAACTTCAAGTACATGTATTGGAATATGGTCCAGCAGCTGGCTCACCATACAGTAAACGGCTGTAACGTAAAGGCCGGTGATATGATGGCCTCAGGTACGATCAGTGGTCCCGAACCACATCAATATGGATCTATGCTGGAAATCGCATGGCAAGGTACCAAACCGGTGCAGATGCCTGATGGTACAGAAAGAAAATTCATCCAGGACAGTGATACCGTTGTCATGAAAGGATTTGGAAAAAAGGATGGACTGCGCATCGGCTTTGGCGAAGTGCGAGCCAAAGTATTGCCGACAAAGTAGAGCAACATTACCCAAAAGT
Organism: Reichenbachiella sp.; assembly: GCF_039944555.1. Taxonomy (GTDB): domain Bacteria; phylum Bacteroidota; class Bacteroidia; order Cytophagales; family Cyclobacteriaceae; genus Reichenbachiella. Next base: position 1,086,697 of record NZ_JBDUYN010000007.1, read on the forward strand.
AATAATTGATCATTTAAAGTGTTATAATCCCGGCCTCATCTCCGGGATTTTTTATTTGGCATAATTAAGGTATGTCGGATTCGAGTACCTCAGCCTAACAAAAAACGTTATTTTTAATCTTGAATTTTAAACCTTGAATTGACCAATGGCTTCTATAGATCCAAAATCTGTATCAACTGCTCATTTTCACTCTGTCCTCCTTACAGCCGTAGCTCCGAGACCAATCGCCTTTGCCAGTACCATAGACGAAAAGGGAAATGTGAATCTGAGTCCATTCAGTTTCTTTAATGCTTTTAGTGCCAACCCGCCAATTCTGGTTTTCTCACCAGCGCGAAGAGTCCGAGACAACACCACCAAGCACACATTGGAAAATGTATTGAAAGTACCTGAGGTGGTCATCAATATTGTAGACTACCCTATCGTTGAGCAAATGTCACTCGCTAGTACGGAATACGCAGACGGTGTCAATGAGTTTGTCAAGGCGGGATTTACTGAAGTAGCCTCAGAAAAGATCAGGCCTCCAAGAGCAAAAGAATCTCCAGTAGCTTTTGAGTGCAAAGTGCTGGAAGTCAAACCCATGGGTGATCAGGGTGGCGCAGGCAACTTGATCATTTGTGAAGTGATCCTGGCTCATGTCCAAGATCATCTGCTTAATGAGGACAGCAAACTTGATCCTACAAAACTTGATTTAGTTGCCCGAATGGGTGGAAACTGGTACACAAAAACTAATCGTGAAACCATGTTTGAGATTCCAAAACCCCTGACCACCATGGGTATAGGATTCGATCAATTGCCTGATCATGTTAGAAACAGCACTGTCCTCACAGGCAACAACCTGGGTCGTCTAGCCAATGTAGAGCAGCTACCTACAAAAGAGGAAGTACTCGCGATAGCCAACGAACCGGAGGTAAGTGCCATTCTAGAAAATTTTGGCGATGATGAAGAGGGCCTCGACCGAGAGCTACACTTGTTGGCTCAGAAGTATTTACTTTCTGACCAAACAAATGAAGCCTGGCAAGTCCTGATGGTTAATACATTGGAATCAAATTAATGAGTTACCTCCAAGGCATAGTATTTGACCTTCGCAAAAGCGCCTTCATCCAGGGTAGTCAAGTAGTTTCCTGCTTTGAAGTAGTTTTCAAAAATCCCCCAGCGCTGCATATGAATATCATCGTAAGTCATGGTTTGATCCCCATTAAGGGTGATTTCCATTTTGCCGTCTGAGACTCTCACTTCGAGTGTAAACTTGTTAAAATCTACTTTTTCATCAAAGTTGACACCACCCACGTCGCCCCAGGCATCTGTTTCGAGCGCTTCTGTATCGGTAGCATTCAAGTCTTTTAGATATTTGAGATGGACACGTACATAACCGTTGTTCCAATAAATCTTCAGAATGGGCGGCGCATTGTTGTCGTCTTCGCCGATTAGGTCACGTTGATCATTTGTTAAGCGACCATGAATTTGCATGATGATGGTTCGATGATAATCACCGTCAGATTCTTTGCTTATTTCCTCCATGGCCAAGGTACCTTTCATGTTAGCTCCCTGAGCAAATGTCCAATTGGTACTATTGCTGCCAGCTACCATTTGCTCACGCAGTTCCGTACGCGAATAACTTGTATTGGCCGTAGTGGCACCTGGGTAGGTATAAAACACTAAACTTCCATCCGTAGAATCATTGTACATAAAGGGCAACAGGGTCTCATTCGTAGCATAATTCAGAATTTCAGGAGGTTTTACTTCAGTTGGATTCCCTATAGGTAGCGTCACTTTCCAATTGTTCAAATCAATATTCGGTAGAAAGTAGTCTACTCCTTCGACGAGTTCACTTTCGTTATTTTCATCCGTTTCATCATCCGGAGTTTCAGTTTCTTCATCCTTATCCTCATCGACCTGTTCCTCCATTATATCTTCCTCCATGTCATCTCCACCACAACCATTCCCCATAGCCATGACCATAAAAAATGCCGCATATATTATATATTTCATCCGCTCGATTCTTTTCATCTCTGTATAGTTTCTGTTTTTTTCTGGACCTCGAAAACTCCTATTTATTAATTTTAGAGTCTATTATTTAGCTACTCTTTTTTTCTTTTTCCTCCTCGCCGGTGCTACTACATCACTGTGCGATATCTCTAGTGCATAATACTTCACCTTGGCAAAACCATTAGGATTTTTCGTTTGCAGGTAATTACCGGCCTTAAAATAATTTTCAAAAGCTCCCCATTTACGCATGTGAATGCTTTGATAAACTTTGGAATATTTTTCATTGAGGATAACTTCCAATCTACCTTTCGTAGCAATAATTTCCAGGGTGAAAGGCTTGTTCCCTACATATTCAGGAAAATTATAACCCTTATCATCTTTCCATGCCTCTTTAGGCAAAAGCTCCATACCGAATCCATTGATATCCTTAAGTTCTTTAGTCTTGACCCTTACATATCCCTTATGCCAGTATATCTTCAAAATAGGTGGTGCATTGTTGTCTTTTTGACCAATCTGATCCTTTTGTTCATTGGTCAACCGGCCGTGAATTTGCATCACGATTGTACGATCAAATTTACCTTCAGGCGTTTTAGAAATTTCTGAAACAGACAGTGTGCCTTTCATTCTTGCACCTTGCTCGAAAGTCCAGTTTTCTTTATTACTCCCCGGAGTCATTTGCTCCCTCAGTTCAGTGCGCGAGTACTTCGTATTGCCGGTAACAGCACCAGGATAGGTGTAAAACACCAAGCTTCCATCAGTAGAATCATTATACATGAAAGGCTCCAATGTTTCATTTGAAGCATAACTCAAGATCTCTGGTGGTTCCACTTCTATTGGCTTGCCTTGACCTACCGGCAGGGTAACTTTCCAATTCGACAGATCAATGTTTGGAAGCTTGTGATCACTGTTTGATTGGGCCATTACGTTGCTCCATGCAAAAAGCCCGATAAACAACAAGCAAGCAACACCCAGGACAATTTGTCCTGAGTGATTTTGCTTCGTTTTACCATGCATGGTATTATGAGAAAAACAGGCCTCCATTGATATCAATATTGGTTCCTGTGACAAACGAAGTCTCTGCTGATGCCAAACAGGCCACCAGATTAGCTACTTCACTTGCTTCTCCTTCTCTTCTCAAAGGTGTGCCGGCTGCAACGTTTTTACGAACTTCATCTTTAGTGAACGTATCGTGAAAAGTGGTAGAAATCATACCAGGACACAATGCGTTTACTCTAATATTCTTAGGTCCAAGCTCCTTCGCCAAACCTCTGGTAAATGTCATTACTGCTCCTTTGGCAGTTGAGTATGCGACCGCGCCTGGTCCACCTCCATCTCTTCCTGCTTGAGAAGCAAAATTGACTATGGAAGACCCTGCTGGCATGAAGGGTACCACCGCCTTAGTTACCAAAAATGTACTAGTCAAGTTTAAGTTTATTACAAAACTGAAAAAATCTTCATCCATTTCTTCGATCGTCTTACGACCGACCAAACCACCTGCAATATTTACTAAACAGTGAATTTCATCACCATAGGCTTCTCTAGCCTCATGTACCATCTTATCGATGTCTGCTTGTTTTGTCATATCGCCCTGAACAAGAATTGCTTCTCCTCCTTCGGCTTTAATCTCAGTCAGTGTTTCAACTGCCTGATCTTTATTGTCGAAGTAATTGATGACAACCTTGGCACCTTCCGAAGCTAATTTTTTTGATACAGCTTTTCCAATATCTCTAGCTCCTCCGGTTACAACAGCTACTTTATCTTTCATCATGATTTTCTAATTTAAAATTCCATTTTTATTAAACTAGACCTCTTTTTCAGTTATCGACTGAACCCTGAGTCTCTAGGGTATTTACAAGTAGAGCGTCTCCTTACAAGCACCACATTTATATAGGTACTGTGATAAAAAACTTATCCCCTCACCAGCTGTATTACTCAAGACACATTGGCCATAGTCTCGACTTTAGGCATGGTGACAAAATTCGTTTCGCCGTTAACACTTCTGGTCTGCATCTCAGACCTCTGACTATTTAATAGCTGCAGATTATTGATCTACAGGCTTTATTTCTTTAGCAAAAAAGTAGATTGACAGTATGCACAAGGGCACAAACAAGGCAATCATTACAAATATTGGCGTGTAGGAATAACGCTCGGTGATCACAGGAACTAAGAAGTTCATAATGATGACAGAGAAAATACCTACCGTACCTCCCAATCCGGCTAGCGACCCTACGGACTTGCCGCTGAATAAATCACTAGGAATCGTTTGAATATTGCTGATCACAAACTGGAACCCGTATAACACAAAGGCCACAATGGCGACAAATTTCACAGCAGTATCTCCTGCCATAATGGTTGCCACCAAGCCAAGGAACATAATCACACATCCGATCATGATCGTTTTCTTTCTGGCCTGGTCCACGCTAGCACCATTAATTAATAGTCGGCCAGAATAATAGCCTCCTGACAAACTTCCTAAGGCCGCACCTACGTAGGGAACCCAGGCAAAAAATCCAATTTCTTTTACATTGAAGCCATAAACATCCGCCAGGTAGATGGGCATCCAACCTACGAACAACCACCAGATCGGTTCTACGAAAAACCTGGATGCTAACACCGCCCAAGATTCTCGTTTAGACAATATCTCTATCATGCTCAGGCCTGGTTTATTGTCTGCCTCTTTAGTTTCATTCAACCCAGATAGGATGTGCTCTTTTTCCTCATCTGTAATCCATGGATGCTTGGCAGGTACATTTTTGTTCATGATCCACCAGGGTATAATCCAAAGCAGCCCTAACAAACCAAGAAGCACGAAAGTCATTTTCCAACCGATCATCACCCAAACGATGGCGATTAATGGAGGGGCTACGATGGAACCCAGAGCTGCGCCTGAATTGAATATTCCTTGCGCGAATGCCCGCTCTTTTACGGGAAACCATTCAGCATTACTTTTTACGGCACCTGGCCAGTTGCCAGCTTCTCCTAATCCCAATAACACTCGGAAAAAGCTGAAGGTCATTACCCCTCTGGCAAAGGCATGAATGGCAGTAGCCAAGCCCCAAACGGTAATGGACACTACAAACCCAAGTCTTGTTCCTATTTTGTCGAACATCTTACCGGACAAGGATTGCCCTACAGCATATGCCACCAAGAATACATTTAGTATAATGGCATAGTCTGCCTTGGTCATGCCTAAGTCTTTCGAAATATCCGGCCACATGATCGACAGAGCCGATCGGTCAATATAATTGATCACAGTAGCCAGACAAACTAACCCAACAATCCACCATCTCAGTCCATTAATCTTCATCATCTTTTATTTAGTCTTTATCTCCAAAATACGACACACCATCACCGTTAAGAAAGTCCTCTCTAACCGGGCTGAACGTGTCAATCAACATCCCCTCCTCAAGGCATACCGCACTGTGCAAAAGGTTAGGTTCGATATAAACCCCATCTCCTGCGCTTAATATCTGCTTCTCGCCATCAATTTCAAATTCAAATTTTCCTTCAACACAATAAGTGGTCTGTGTATGAAAATGACTGTGAGGAGACCCTAACGCTGCTTTTTCAAACTTTACAAGCACCATCATAATCTGGTTGTCATATCCCAGCATTTTTCGGGAAACACCACCTCCAAGCTCCTCCCAATCGATCTGCTTAGTCAAAATGTATTTTTCGCTACTTCTTTTCACTGTCTATTTATTTTTTTCAAATCGTAAATTCCTTTCCAATGCCATTGTCCTTCAGAGGATTTTACTGCATGGTTACTTGTTTCGCTATCATCCAATAGTGAGAATCCGAACTGGTAGTTCTGACCGGTTTTCAATTGAAATTGAATGACAACATATGCCGCAGAATGATGCAAGACTTTCAAATCTGTAATAGAAGTGAATGAGTTTAATGGGCGTTCTGACGAGTAATCATAGCTTCCATGCATTTCATAAAGACTGGCAAAAAGTGTATTACCTCCGGTTCTGCGATGAATAAGCCCTGGATCCCGGCGAAGATTAAAATTGGGATCGTTGGCGCCAATTCGGGTCAAAATAATCTGATCACCAGACTCTGCCACAGAAGTAATGGTGTAAAAGTTCTTCTTATTGAACCATGTCATCCTATATAGATCACCTTGGATATCTGTTTGCGCTTCCGCCCATAAGTGCTGATAGCCGTCATTTTCTCCCAGAGGAGTGAGAACATTATTCGTTTGAAAATTCTGATTGGAAGACATGAATTCACCCATGTAATAAAGTGGCAAATCATATCTTGTTGCTTCCGGCGCCTGCACCGAAAACAAGTCTATCACCAATGGCTTCTCTAATTCTTCAATATCTACAACCGCCATTGTTCTTTGCATTTCTACGTTATCATAGGCATTCGGCTCCCTGGCACTTACAATCTGAATGGTACCACTGTTTAAGAAATAATAGGGCCTGCCAGAAGTCTTATCAGCTTGTTTGACATTCCCATCAAAATGAGAGTCTTTATTCACGACTAGCGTATTGTGAGCCACAGTCTCCTTGGCCCAACTGTGATTTTCCTTTAAGTATCCTCCACCGTCCTTGTGTTCAATGTTCACCCAGCGGGCAGAACCATAATCTTGGATGACTTCACCTGTTTCGTCGTAAAGCAAAAAACCAAGGCGATCAAAATGGCCATGCCCCATACCATGCTTGGCATATTTCATAAGTAAAGTCAAATCATCAGCTCGTATGATTCCAATAGCACCCTCATCTCCTGCTGCTCCATCGGTCAACTCCAAGCTCTTGTAACGGTATTTTTCAGCTTTTCCGTTTGCAATTCCTTTCGCCGCAGCCATTCCGGAATCGTTCAGTGGAACTCGGCCTTGGGTCTCTATAATAGACAACAATTCAGGGTCATTTCCGCCAAAATGATACGCCATACTCACAGCATTCACAAGTTCGCGAGAAGCCAGGGACATTCCCTTTTGAGCGTCATTAATTGGGAAGAATTCACCTTGTGAATTGGTCTGATTAATGAGTGCGTAAACCGCTTTAATCAAAAGCCCATCTCGATAATCAAGTATTTCTAATTCCGGTTTCTTATTAGCCAAAGCTTGTGCGAAAATTAGGAATGGGTACATGGCATAGCGTTGATAATAAGGCCCCTCAGTATAGTAACCGTCTGGAGAAAAAGAATGATCTATCTGTGCGAGAAACCCTGCTTCTTCTTGGCCTTCAAGCTGAATATCACCGCCATCATTGTCTTTGACTATATCACCCGGAACTTTGATGTCCAGGCCGTATAACGACCACTTGACTAACTCTTCATCTCCCATGACCAGTCCGATCATACCAACAGCCGCATTTCCCCAAGTGCTATGGTTATGGATTCGATTAAAAAACTGCGGATTTCCGATAGAAACATACTCCGCATAGGGTCTGAACAACTCTTTGTTTAGCTTTTCTCTAGTTGGCACATCCAACCATTCATAAATACAATCATATCCCTGACTGGTATACACCAACCAATTGGCATCATTCAAGCATTGCCAAAAGATTTTGCCACGGGCATATGACCGTTCGGCCGGATGTTGACTAATTGTAGGCCACATTTCGGCGTACTTCAAAAGCATATCTCGAACATAAACTGCATACTTCTCTTCACCTGTGATTTGAAACAGCACACCAGCCTTTTGCATCATGAAGAAGTTCGTCTTGTGTCTTTCATGCGTGTATCCACCTGCAAGGTCCTTTGGGACTGGTACTTCGATGCCATTTGTTATTTCTGCATCTACCCCTTTGATTACAGCTGCAAGCGTTTGATCAAAGAGTGGTACACTACCTAAGTTTGATTGGATTTGATCTACTCCAGCCGTTGTCAACACTAAACTTGGGTGCACATCAGTTAGGCGCTGTTGCTCTACGGATGCTCCTTCCCCGACACAGGAAAGAAGTATCAGAGCAACAGCTAAACTAAAACCTAATCTGATATAACAAAACTTTATCTTCATAGCGTAAACCCAAGTTTTTTGCCATCTCTGCCACTAGCGCTTTGCGCCAATTTGAGGTTCGACAATTTTGCTGTTTTATCACTGATGATCAGTTTAGACCGATCCATGCTACAGTCTGATATTTTGGTAATCGGCTCACCTACTGTATGGTAGATATCAAATGTCTTAATGTTGTCAAATACCGAATTGGTGATTTCAGTTTTTTGTACTCCATGCAATGTGAATGAATTGCCACCTTTATTCTTTGGACCATAACCTACTTTCTCGAAAGAACAGTGATCGACAAAGAGTAGCGGGCCAAACGTACTTTCATCGCTTCCTCCTCTGTGCAGGTTTACCACTTCTTTGCCTATATTTTTGAATGAGTTGTTTCTCAAGATGACAAACTCCGCATTGTAGATTCCTATGTCGTCAGATTCCTGATTCAACTCTAGAATAGTACCACTCACATCCGTGAATTGAGAGTTTGTTATCATTACGCTATCAGCGAATGTGTTTTTATAAACTTTCAATATGTTGAAAGAATGATTGACATCGAGATCTCTGAATTCACAGTTGTTGATGAACAACTTGTAGTTTCTGTTCATTGAATATCTACTGGTAGAGACTACAGCATTGCCAGCATAATCGGGGCATTCTGCACCGTCTATGGTCAATCCTTCTAATTGGAGTGCGCCTCCATTTTCTATTACGAATAGGTTTGATTTTTCGAACTTAATCACGGCACCTTCAGTAGATTGCACTGTAATTGGCACTGATACCGGAACTTTCTTTTCTAGCAAGTATTCCCCACCAGCCAGTGTATATACATCGCCAGCTTCAGCATTTTTCAAAACATCAAATAGGTCAGATCCTGCCTCAACGGCTATGGCTCTTCCGTATCCAAAAGTCTTCCCATTTTTAGGTTTTTCGTACCAAGATGGACCGGTAGTATCTTTCGACACAACTGCGAAGTCTTCTGTAATGCCTGCAGTGATTGATCCATCTTTAAGACCGTAGATTCCTTTTTCGTTTTGTACCAATTCAGCATTGATCGCTCTGAAACCACTACCGAGAGATTGGATGTTTGCACTTAAAACATTACCGTTAAAAGAGATTCCCGAAATATCATCATAAGCTGTAAATACATCATTCTTGGCTTCGTTCCAGAAAATGTTATCGGCAATCGATGTAGTTTGCGGTATTGCACTTCTTTCAGCATCACTACCTGCACACAACTGGACAAAGTCGCAGTTGATAAAAGTATTGTTATTGATTTCTGAATCTTTAACTGGATGGTATCTGTTGATTGGAGAATTTGGCACACCATTCATTACAACCAATGCACCTCGGAATCTGTGTCCGGTGAGGCCATATCCGTAGTTATTTAATACTTTTTGCTTTTCATTAATGACTCTGATGCCACCTGTATGAGGCTTACCATTGCCGTAGAAAGCATTGCTCTCGGCAGTATTATCATTGCCATGCCTGAAGGTCAATGTGCCGACACATTCGTCAAATACATTGCCTTTGAAAAGGTTTCCGCATGATTTATTTGAGATAATTTCATGCTCTCCATCACATCGATCAAAGTAATTGTTTATCACTTGCGTATTGGAAAAGGAAAGCGAATAATGGCTGGTGCCTATTCTCAAAGTTTCGCCTCCATTGGCACCCAAATTTTCTCTTGGCCCGAAATAGTTGTGATCAATCAGGTGACCATTTTCTAAACTCTCTTCTGAGTTGAGTCTGACTGCCATAGTCACGCCTTTGTTTCCTTTACCGACTAATGCATTGTGATCGAATCGGTTGTTTTTTCCATACATTCCTACCCAATAGTCGCTCTCATGTCGCTCTGGATTCGAATAATTATCAATTAGGGTTTCTGTAATTCTACAGTTGTTGGCGAGTTGATTTTTTTTGATTTTAAACGAGATGACCTCCGCTGTTGGCGTAAACCCATTGGTAAAATGCAAGCCACTTACTACTACATATTCTCCCGCCAATTTCAGATTCGAGCTACCTGTCAACTTCACTGCTCCCAGCTCCTCGGCCATGACTACAATCGGAGCTTCTTTGGTGCCATTGGCCATGATTACCAATTCGGCATTTTTCCACTCGCCTTTAGCAAGTTTAATGGTATCTCCAGGACTAGCTATAGCCAATTTTGATTTTAATTCCTCTGCACTACTTACCGTTTCAACCGGTTTCATCTTGTAGCCACACTCGGTGCCAAACATGATCAGTAACATGAGCAAGCTCAAGGTCACTGGGTTGATCCTCATCCATTTACTTGTATAAATCATTCTAATTTTTTAAAAATTGCTGCGGTCATCTTAATTGATTTAACCTATTGCCCAACTGTTCAAATGAACCAATCAAAGGCTTAGAATAACTACCCGGAATAGATACCGGGTAGTTTTTCTTTATATAAATCGAGTACTTACTCAATCAGCATCAGTAATTGTTATGTTATCAAAGAAAGCTTCAGCAGAACCATCTACAACGTCTATGTTCCTAACATAAATGACTATCTCATTTGTAGATGCAGTGAAGTCAAACGCACTGGTAGCATATGCATTACCATCAGTGGCGAAAATATTCGGGATTGCAAAGTAATGATCAATGGCCGCGTCAGAAGTAGAAGCATTGATACCTGTTTCATCTGCGATTTCTGTATTTAGTATAAATACTTCAGAGGTTATCCCCGCAGCGGTCGTCATCGCATCAATAGAGAACGTATAGGTTTCTCCTGCCTGAACTTCAACTACCTGATACAAACGACGGCCTTTCTCGTCCAATTTAGCACCTCTTGTTCCATTATTTCCATCGCTGGAAGAACCAGCTTGTTCGCTGTCATCACTATACTCAGTATTAAGCCAACTATCCAAATCTCCATTGTCCCATAGCGGATCATACGGACTAGGAATGGTATTTCCATCATTGTCAACTACAGTACTGTTAGGTGTCATATCCCAGGCATCTGCATTGTCACCCGTATTATTTGTATATTCATCGAAAGTACCGTTAAGCACCTGTACAACAAATCCTAATGCAACTGTCACCTCAGCGGTTTCAACATCTTCAAAACCTGTAAGACTAGTAGCAGTTAGCTTAACCGTATAAATACCATCCTCAGCATATGTATGACTAGGGTTCATTCCGGTAAACTGGAATCCATCTCCAAATTCCCACAAAAGCGTAACAGCATCTTCGGAGCCATCTGTAAACAAATATGTTTTGTAATCAACATCATCAACCTCATAGGTGAATGCTGCTGTTACAGGCGCCTGAATGTCAACTGAAGTACTAAAATCTGCAGTTAATCCATTCTCACTGGTAGTCGTTAGCTTAACTGTATATACGTCAGCCTCTTCATATACATGTGTAGGAGATTCTTCAGTAGAAGTATTTCCATCACCAAAGTCCCATGAATAGGTAGAGCCGTTTAGCGAACTATTTGTGAAAGTGTACGATAGATAATTCGCATCGCTTTGTTCTACTGAAAAAGAAGCCGAAGGAGGTACTGCGCCTTCAGGTGCAATGTCGATTGAAATATCATCTAATCTCGTTTCTACAGTTCCTTCGTTGAAGAAGTAAACTGCTACCTCAGTACTTGAGCCAGAGTTAAACGACACTGTTGCCGCGACATAAGAATCAGGATCCGATTGATCGTTGACCGTAATAGATCCAATGGTGGCTGCAACTGCCTCCGCATGAGAGGTCACGGGCCCGGATAATACTGATACAGTCAGCCATCCAACCTGGTTATCTAACATAGTGTAGTAAAAGTTCAAATCATAGGTTGACTCTGCCTCTACTGTAACTAGCTGATAACCTATCCTCTGATCTGAGGAAGAGCCAGTTAATTTCGCAGCTTGCTCACCACTCCGCACCGGACTAGAGGTAATCTGAATCACACCTCCCAAATCTGAATTTCTCCACGAATCTCGACCATCTCCTGTCCCGTTAGGCAAGGAAAGATCTTCAAAACCCAATTCTAAGATAAATGGCTGATAGGGTCCTTCAACAACCTGAACTTCAATCGCTGTATCAGCAGTTACTCCTAATTTATCTGTAGATGTCAATGTTACCATATAGGCACCAAAATCAGGATAAGTATGTGATGGATCTTTTTCATCAGAAGTGCCACCATCGCCAAAATCCCATGTAAAATCAGTTGCACTCTCAGACTGATTTGTAAATACCAACTTCAATTGATCCGTTGGGTCTGAACTATATGAAAATCCAGCGTTTGGAGGAGTCGTATCTGCTATTGAACCCGCACCTGGTAAGGTTTCTTCCACACATGAAGTGATGAATAGCGCACCTAGCATTAATGAAAATCCAGTTAGTAAGTTCATCACTTTGATGAACTTACTTGTATTTATAATTTGTTCCATTGATTTCAATTTTTAGTTGTATCCAGCGTTTTGACTCAAGGCTCCCTTACTCAAATTAATTTCTCTTTGAGGAATAGGAAGTAACAAATCGTTTGCTGTAAATGAATGACCGTTTGCAGTGGCAAATGCACCAAGTACACTTTCAGCCAGGCCTAACCGAATCAAATCAAACAATCTATGATTTTCGAAAGCCAATTCTACTCTTCTCTCGTTTGCCAAATCAACTTTTGATATGCTTGTTACTGTTGTAGTCAATCCAGCACGATCTCTTACCTCCTGGAACGAAGCAATAGCAGCAGCAGTACTAATTGGTCCATCGCGCCCGGCCAAAATGGCTTCTACATGCATCAACAATATATCTGCATATCTCAACACAATCCAGTCGTTACCCGCCAGTGTAGGGTCACCTGATGTAGGTGCTATACCTAAGGCATCGTCTCCGTTTGGCAAATACTTAACTACCTGATATTGTGTGGTTTGTGCAGCATCTAGTCGGTAAGAGTAATTGGATCTCATCGTACCTCCGTAGGTTGTGAAAGCTGTTCTCACATCGCTGGTCACATAATTCAATCCACTTGATCTGCCAACAGAATTCAACCATTCAGCCGAAAAATTCTGGCTGTCATTTGAATTGTCTGCTACATATCCGATGGCAAAAATGGTTTCATCGTTGCCTTCCGAATAGAAGATGTCCTGGAAATTAGTTTCTAAACTGAATTCGCCAGAAGCAATGATTTCTTCTAGCAAAGTTTGTGCTTCAGAATAGTTACCTAAAGTCAGATGTGCTTTAGCCAACAACCCTTGAGCTGCAGCTTTAGAAGCTCTGTTTTTATACGTATTGTCCAAATTGGCAGCGGCTGTAATCAAGTCGCTAACAATCAACGTATAAACATTACTAGTAGGCACTCTTGTAAAAGTTGTAGCTTCGTCTGTTGGTGATATGACCTCTGTTGCCAATGGAATGTCACCGAACAACCTAACCAGATTAAAGTAAGCATAACCTCTAACAAATTTAGCTTCACCTTCAAACTGTGCTGCTTTCGCATCAGAGGCATTCTCCAAATTCGCTAAGATTGTATTAGCTCTAAAAATGATATTGTAATAGCTTGCATAGTAATCCGCAACAACACCATTAGTAGCCTCAACGGTATAACTCTCAAATTGAGCTGCTTCACCTTCACCACTTTTGGTTCTGGTGTTGTCACTTCTCATCTCTGTGAGCTGATATTCGATCTGAATGCCGTGTAAGTCACTTGTGGTTGTAGAGTTGATACCCTGAATACCGTCATATAAACTAATAACTCCAGCTTCCAGCTCTGTATCATTTCTGTAGAATGCATCTGCACTTATAGCTGAATTAGGCGCTGGCGACAAGAAATCGTCTTCGCATCCATATAGATGCATCGCAAGTACGAACAGCGCTATGATTCTTATATTTTTCATGATATTTTCTTTTTTGTTAATGATCATCACCCAGATTAAAATTCAATGATTACGCCTGTCACCAAAGATCTTGCTATAGGAGCTCCAGCTCTCTGATAACCGTAAGTCGTCGGTGATGTAGTAGTCAATGATTCAGGGTTAAATCCTGTATAGTTATCTCCTTTGATATACATCAAATTTGATCCACTTACATATAACCTTGCACTTGTCATCCCTATCCTAGAAACTATTCTGGATGGTAAGTTGTAACCCAAATTCACGTTTCGAAGCGCGATGTACGAAGCATCTTGCACGATTGAATTAGTGAAAATTTTCTGCTGGATAAATTCTTGATCTGGAGTAGTCGCAGGGTCAAAATCTTGCTGACTATTAAAATGATTGTATAGGTATTGATCGCCCATATTTCTCACTTCTGCACCATGGCTTCCCTGGAACATAAAAGAGAAATCAAAATCCCCCAAAGAGAATGAATTCGTGATACTCCAAATAAAATCCGGATATGGACTTCCCAATATGGTCTTATCATCTTCGTCGATTTGACCATCACCGTTCAAGTCTCTCACATATACATCCTGTGCTTGTCCGCCAATTGGGTGATACGCATCTACCAGATACTCAAGTGGAATCTCTCGATCTACTACATATCCATAGAAAGACGAAATAGGATCGCCTACTGAGCTAATCCATTCTGCTGCTCTTTTCTCATCTACACTCTGAATTAAGCCGTCCGAATTGGCAAAATCTGTCAGAGTGTTTTTGTTTCTAGACCCTAAAAACGTAGTTGTCCATCTAAACTTATTAACTCTAATGTTATTGGTTCTCAACTCAAATTCTATACCCTCGTTGGTTACCTCTCCTATATTGACCAAAGCATTGTTGAAACCAGTAACCCCTGATACATCTACATTCAGCAACAAGTCATCACTCGTTCTTTTATAGTAATCAATAGAACCAGAGATAATATTATCTAAAAACCCAAAGTCGATAGCTGGATTGAATTCAATGGATCTCTCCCATCCTAGTTCTGGATTTGCAATATTTTGAGGATTAAAGGCAGTGGCTGTAGCTCCACCTACTATCGCTGTTCTAGAGCTAAGTAGAGCGGTAGGTGAATACCAGTCGTTCAACCTGTTACTTGTTTGGTTGCCAGTTGAGATTTGGTCGTTTCCTGTGATACCAAAACTTGCTCTTAACTTCAAATTGTTGATAAGGCTAGATCCCGCCAAAAATGATTCCTCAGAAATTCTCCATCCCACAGATACAGCAGGGAAATTACCGTACTTATTCTCAGGACCAAAAACCGAACTACCATCTCTTCTAAAACTGACAGAGGCCAAATATTTGTCAGAGAAGGAATAATTCACACGAGCAATAAAAGACAATAGTCTTTTCTCCCTTTCGAATGATCCCCATGCTGAAGCTTCTGCTGCGGCATCAAGGGTAGGTACAAAATCAAACTCATATCCTGTTCCTGACACATTAGAATACTTCTCCTCGTACCGTTCTGCAACAACACCAGCCGTAGCAGAAATGTCATGATTGCCAAAAGCCTGCTTGTAATTCAAAAACCCTTGAGTTACCACATGCACTTTGTTTTCATTATTTATGTCCAAAGAAGCCGCTGAAGCTCCATTTCTATTGGATTCTACACCTTGCCATCTCTGTCTTTCCGTATTTTGAATATCGCCTGACAATGCAGCTTGAACAGAAAAATTATCACTCAATTTGTATTTGGTATAAAACTTACCAAACATCTTGAATTGAAAATCTCTTCTATCTCTCTCTAGCACTTTGGCTGCAGGGTTTGTATTAGAGGTATTACTGATATCAATTAAAGTACCATCACCATCTAAATCATAGTTATCAAAATGGCGCTGTATCGCGTAATCACCTACTTGCACATCAGGATATACAGTTCTATCCACATATCGAATCGTATTTTCATCGTGATAGACTGGCAACCAAGGCGTTTGTCTCAAAATATCATGAGTAGATCCGTCAAACCTTCTTCTCTCAGTATAAGATGGGTTCAAGCTCACGCCAAAGGACAAATCATCGTTTACTTTCGTATCAACTTTTGCCTTCAGGTTGTATTTTTTGAAATCATCAGTTAGTAGTACACCTTCATCATGAGCATAAGTCATAGCCGTACTAAAAGTAGTTGACTCATTTCCTCCACGAGCGCTAAGGGTATGACTCTGTGTATTTCCTCCATCAAAAATGATATCCTGCCAGTTATTATCCACTCCGATTAACTGCTTGTATCTAGATCTTGCAGTCAAACCATCATTGGCTGCCATTTCCGCAGCAATACCATCAGCCACAGATGTGTTGTAGTCAGGGTTCCTCTTTACGTCCTGCCATCCATAAAATCCGTTATATGCAAATTTGGTTTTACCAGATTCACCGGTCTTGGTAGTAATCATAACTACACCATTGGCTCCTCGCGATCCAAAAATTGCAGCAGAAGCGGCATCTTTCAATACTTCTATGGAAGCCACGTCATTCATATCAATGTTGGTCCAAAAGTCTGAATCAACAGCCACTCCATCGATTACCAAAAGCGGTCCTGAACCACCGGTAATAGATCCAACTCCACGAATTTGAATGGTAGGTGCGCTACCTACACCATCAGGGCCAGTAGACTGTACATTCATACCGGCAACACGTCCTACCAAAGCTTGATCAGCTCTTGATACTGGTATTTGGTCCATGTTGGTATTTTCTACTTTTGATATTGCCCCAGTCAAATGAGACTTCTTTTGCGTACCATACCCAATTACAACTACTTCCTCTAGTTGCTCAACATCCGGCTTTAGGGCTACGTCAATTGAAGCTCTTCCACCTACGCTTATACTTTGTTTTAAATACCCTATAAAAGAAAAGTCCAAAACAGCATCAGAAGCTGTTTCCAATACATAGTTTCCATTAATATCTGTAACCGTTCCTTGTGCAGTTCCTTGTATTATGATCGTTACTCCTGGCAATGGCTCATTATCTTCTGAGCTGACTACTCCTGACACCTTAATGTCCTGAGCGAATACCGGAGTTATTATCATCACATTCAACACCATCAGCAATGCAGCAAAACTGTGCTTCTGGTAGCGTTTAGATAATAGTAAAATGTTTTTCATTATAAATGATTTTGTTCACACTTAGTAAATAGTTAGATGCTGATGCGGGTAGGTAAAAAAGACAAACCTTTCCTGTAGAATAACAGTATTTAGTTATCTTTGTATCAGCAATTGATCATGTCAATGAAAATACCGATGGCCAAATTGATATTTTATACATTGATTTGATTGATCCCGCGACGGATGGGTTAACCCTTGGTTAATCCATCTTTGTTTTTTAGTCCTGCGTCATTTCCTCATTCGTTTCGTTTTTTGTTAGTTATATATTTGTTCTACTTGTATCGTTTTCGAGTAGTCCAGGATATCTCCCAAATGCTCCCGCATCACTTTGCCCACTTCCGTTGCATCCTGGTTTTTTATATGTTCTAATATTTTTTCGTGTTGCTCTACTGCCTTTAATGACCTCCCATCTCCGCATACATCGTGCTGCTTAAAATAGGACAGTATATCTGGCGTAATAATCAACATCAGAGACTTGAGAACAGAGTTCTTGCTGGCTTCCGCTATCTTAAGGTGAAACATCAAATCCTCTTCAACAGCATGGTCTTTTTGCTCAATTTTAGCTCTATGAGCAAATAATGCCTTTTCTATTTCTCTGATATCATTACCTGTTCTACGCTCCGCAGCCAGAACTGCACTATTGGTTTCGAGAATTACACGTGTTTCGACCAAAGAACTGAAATCATCACCTTCCAGTTTAAGCACGTCAGAAATCAACCCCTCTAAGGCTGTAATTCCCATACCTGCGACCACGGTACCGCTCTGTGGTAAGGTCTTTAGTATTCCGTAAAATTCCAGTTTTTTGATAGCATCTCTTAGATGGGTCCTTCCTACTCCCAGCACATCACACAATTTTCTTTCCGAGGGAAGTTTATCACCTGGCTTCAGTTGCCCTGACGTAATAAGTTGCTTGATCTGATTGATGATCTGATCAACCGGTGTTTCGATAACTATCTGACTAAAGTTCTTAAGCAATTCCATTGATTTGTTTTAATACAATTGTTAATTGGTCGACCAATTTAATATTATTTTTTTAAAACACAAACAATTCCATACAAATACCTGTCTTTTCGCAGGTATTTTTTGATTCATAAATTTTAATAAATCGCTCAAAATATTTCATAAAAAGCCATTTATGTCTATAAATCGTCTATATATGCTTATTTTTTCAATTTTTACTAAATCGTACCTGAGGTAAATAAAAACACCGAGCAACCAATTGACATTTTGTAAATGAGTTGTTAAAAATGTCGATTTTCTTCTTATTGCTAATTGGTTTACCAGTTATTAGTCGACTAACAGAGACCAATCGTAACATTTATTCATCTAACTAAAACAAAATGAAAATCAATTCAAGTACTTTGAGAAATGGGATCTACTCCCTTTTAATGGCTTTTTCGTTCCTTCTTACCACCAGCTGTCAGGAAGAGAATCTGAAACCAGGGGCCTCTGAAATTCAAAATGCAAAAATGGCTGCCGGCGACAACGTTAGTTTATCAAATTCCGGATTCGAGAGCAGTTGGTCCGGATGGAATGACTCCGACCCCTCAGCCATTTCAAGTAGTGCAAACTCAGGATCAAAATCAGCCAAAATTACAGGCTCAGCAGGAAAGTTTGAGCAGACTGTAGGCGTAACTGCAAATACTGATTACATCTTATCTGCCTACATACTTGAAAAAGGTACAATCGGTGCAATAGCAGGGAGCAACGACCACAGTGATGGTGGCGATTATAGTGAATGGACACAGGTCAGTGTTTCCTTCAATTCGGGAAGCAGTACAAGTATTACCATTTATGGAAAGTACAATGGAGGAACCGGCCGATTTGATGATTTTAGTCTGGTAGAGGGAAGTGGCTCCGGATCAGGCTCTTCAGGTAAACTGACCATCTCATCTGTGTCGGCCAGTGCGAATGATGGCAATGTACCATCCAATACTTTGGATGGTAACTTAGGCACCAGATGGTCTGCCAATGGAAGCGGCCAGTATATCACATATGATCTGGGAAGTAGTAAGAGTGTCCAAAGCATGAAAATTGCTTGGTTTAAGGGAGATCAAAGAAATTCTTATTTCAAAATACGAGCAGGAGCAACTACATCCAGCCTTAGCACAGTTTATGACGCTTCCTCATCTGGTAGTTCCGGGAATACCACTGCCTTAGAAACTTATACTTTTGATGCCGTAAATGCCCGCTACGTGAGAATCACGGGATTTGGCAACTCAAGCAACACCTGGAACAGTGTAACCGAAGCTGAAATCTGGGGATCTACTGGCGGCGGCGGAGATAACACTCCACCAGGAGCTGTATCGAACCTAAGTGCCATTGCTGGCAATGGTCAAGTTAGTCTTTCCTGGAGTAATCCATCTGATTCGGATTTTGATCATGTATTAATTTCCTATAACGGAGGAAGTATCATCTCATCATCTACTGGCAAAACAATTACAGGATTATCTAACGGCACTACTTATACCTTTAGCGTAGTTGCCTTTGATGGTTCTGGAAATGGCTCGAGTAGCAAGTCAGTTACTTCCACCCCTTCAGGTGGAAGCGGTGGAACTGCCCAATACCCGTCTGACCTGATGGCCAACTATAATCAATGGAAAATCACTTACCCAGATGGGGTCGAGGATAAAACACTTTATCAGGAATCCAATGAGTACTTTTATGTAAACGATGATAAAGACGCCATTGTCTTTAGAGTACCGATCAGAAGTAACAACGGCTCAACTCCCAATAGCGACTACATCAGGTCTGAACTGAGAGAAAGAAAAGCTGACGGCTCATCGGACATCTATTGGACGACCTCAGGAACTCACATGGTATATTCGAAGCAAGCCATTACGCATCTTCCAATAAACAAAGATCACTTGGTGGCCACACAAATCCATGGTAACAAGTCGGACGGTATCGACGACGCCATGGTATTGAGACTGGAGGGTTCGCATCTTTTCTTAAGTTTTAATGGAGGACAGCTGAGAAGTGATCTTACCATTAAAACCAATTACACCCTGGGTACTCAACATGAGGTGATTTTTGAAGTGGTCAATGGCAAGCACTATTGTTACTACAGTGAAGATGGAAATCTGGCCAACGCCTATACCAGCGGAAACGCATCTGGTTATTTGGTCAAAGATGGAAGCAACTCGTATGTGATGAATCTTAACTATGATCAATCCTACTTCAAGGTTGGTAACTACACGCAAAGCAATCCGGACAGAGAAGGCAGTGATACAGACAATCCTAATAATTATGGTGAAGTACTGGTATATGATTTCTGGGTTTCACATAACTAGATCCCTTCAAAGGTGAGCCAGGCCTTAAGTGCCTACTTATTGACTGGGACAATTTAAAAGAGGCCGTCTCATGAGACGGTCTCTTTTAAATTAATTCGCAAACTCAACATTCTCTTTCGTAAGTATATCAAGAGGCATGTATTGAAAGGGCTCTATCTCTCCTTTGATTATCAGATGCTTATATAAAGCCTGAACGCCTAAACTGCCTTGTCTATACGGATTTTGATTTATGATAAAATCGACTTTATTATCCTTAAGGACATCTACGTTCAACTGAATTTTATCGTATCCTATAATTCTTGTCAATCCTTCATATTGCGTACTTTCCAGGCGATCTACAATTTGATGCGTTCTGGAATTAGGCACAAACAGATGTAACCTGCCATTATTGGCAGTCCATTCTTTCACCTCCTTGATCTCAAATCCACTTGGAATCTTCAATTCGCTAATTAGACTCAATGACCAACCTTGTTCGGTATAGAATTTTTTAAACCCGGAAATTCTCTCATCAATTGTTTTATTCAAACTGTCAAAGTCTGTATAAATGGCAATTACGGCCGGATGTCCATGATCAAACCCGATGTTAAGCAACTTAGCAGCCAAATATCCACTTTGAATAGTGTCCTGACCAATAAATGCTAGCGGTTCTGCCGTCTTCAGGTTCGAATCAACGAAAACGTACGGGATATCACTTTGCTTCAACTGCGCACAAATCTGCTCAGCCTCGTCGGTTATTATAGGTGCAAGTATCACGCCATCTGGCTTTGATTCAATGGCCAGATTTGACTGCTCTATAAAAGAATCACGATTGCTTCGATCGAAGGTATAGAATTGCAACTGTACACCTAAGTATTCATATTCATTGGCAGCATCCTCTATTCCTTTCCGCTGAGTTTTCCAATACTCGTTGTCTTCGGGTAGTAATATCGCCAGATGATAGGTCTTATTGAGTTTTAGATTTCTTGCAAAAACATTGGTTTGATAATTACCCTCCTTGGCGATCTTCAAAACCAGCTGTTTTGTTTTTTCCGCTACTTCTCCTCTTTTATGCAATACCCGATCCACGGTTCCCACTGACACTCCAGCCTTATGGGCGATTTCCTTTATGGTAATTCTCTTCATTGACGGCAAATATTAAAAAAAAGCTTGAATCATTTTGTATTTACCAGCAATATACTACATTTGTATTCATCGTTAACGAACACGATACAAAAATCCTTCTTCTGAGGGATTTATTTTTGAATAGTTCCGTTAACGTACACGAAAAAAGCAAAACATTATAAGATTATGAAAAAGGTAGTGACATTTGGAGAGATCATGTTGAGATTAGCTCCACAGGGATTTTTAAGATTTTCTCAAGCCAATAACTTCGATGTAGTGTATGGCGGAGGCGAATCTAATGTAGCTGTATCACTGGCCAATTATGGTGTTCCGGTAGATTTTGTGACACGACTCCCTAAGAATGATATTGGCGAATGTGCACTGATGGAGATGAGGAAAAGAGGCGTAAACACCGAAAATATCATCTTTGGCGGGGATCGACTGGGTATTTATTTCTTGGAAACAGGTGCCGTGAGCAGAGGAAGCAAAGTAGTCTATGACCGAGCTCATTCTGCTATGGCAGAGATCGAGGCTGGTATGATCGACTGGAAAGAAGTATTCAAAGAAGCTGAATGGTTTCATTGGACTGGCATCACTCCAGCTATCTCACAAGGTGCAGCAGATGCTTGCCTGGAGGCGGTGAAAGCTGCCAGTGAAATGGGCATCACCATTTCGACTGATTTGAACTACAGAGCTAAACTTTGGAAGTTTGGCGGCGACCGAGAAGCTATCATGACGGAATTGACTTCTTATTGTGACGTCATTTTAGGCAATGAAGAAGACGCTGAAATGCACTTCGGTATCAAACCTGAAGGCCTGGACATTACTACTCAGGGGCACGACGTGAAGGCTGAGGCTTTCCTATCTGTTTGTCAGCAAATGATGAAAAAATTTCCAAAAGCTAAAAAAGTAATTACTACACTTAGAGGAAGTATATCTGCCTCGCACAACACTTGGGCAGGTGTATTATACGACGGCGACAAAATGTATGAAACCCGTCAGTATCAAATCACCGACATTGTGGATCGTGTAGGCGGCGGAGATTCATTCATGGGAGGTCTCATCTACGGTTTGCTGAAATATCCGGAAGATGACCAAAATGCATTGGACTTCGCAGTGGCGGCCTCATGCTTAAAACATACTATTAAAGGAGACGCTAATCTGGTAACGGTAGCAGAAGTTGAAAAACTGATGGGTGGAGACGCATCAGGTAGAGTAGCCAGATAGTACATCGGGGAGGGTACAGTTAGAACATTAGTTTTTTCCTAGAACTCGTAAACAAACCGTGACTGTCCCTCCCCTTTTTTTTAAATGAAAATTATGTCAAATCAATCAATAGCTATCATATGCGGTGGCGGACCGGCACCAGGGATCAATACCGTGGTCAGTACGGTTGCCAAAACCTTTTTAAAAAGTGGTTACCGTGTACTGGGTGTACATGGTGGATACAAGGGAATCCTATCTGAAAAGCCAGATCTTATTGATTTTGATTTTGCATATGCAGATAGAATATTCAGCAGAGGCGGATCTACGCTAGTTATGAGCAGATTCAAACCTAAGGAAGAGGATTTCAGCGCTAAGTTTTTCATTGACAATAATGTTAAATTATTGGTAACCATCGGCGGTGATGACACGGCTAGCACAGCCAACCGGCTTGCCAAATATCTAAAAAAGAGTCAGGCGGATGTAAAGAACATCCACGTGCCTAAGACTATTGACAATGACCTGCCTTTACCTGATCGAAATCCAACATTTGGATTTCATTCTGCTAAAGATGAAGGCGTGAAGATCGGCAATACCATTTATGAGGATGCCATCACCAGCCAAAATTGGTTCATCATGTCCGCTATGGGAAGGTCGGCAGGACATCTGGCTTTTGGGATCGCTTCAGCTTGTCACTTTCCCATGCTCATTATCCCCGAGATGTTCAATAAAACGAATATCACTTTGGATAAGGTAGTCAATCTGATTATCTCATCGATGATTAAAAGGAAAGTAGAAAATATTAACTACGGCGTGGCTCTGGTAAGTGAGGGCGTTTTTCATCTGATAGACGAGCAAGAATTGAAAGACTCTGGCATCCTTTTTACTTATGACGCACATGGCCATCCTGAGTTGGGCAACGTGAGTAAGTCAAACATATTCAACGTCCTGGTTCAGGAAAAACTTAAAACACTGGGTATTGAAATCAAAAGCAGACCGGTAGAATTAGGTTACGAACTTAGATGCTGCCGACCTATCGGTTATGACCTTACGCTTTGTACGCTGCTTGGAATTGGTGTGAAAAAATTATTTGATGACGATGTCACTGGGTGCATCGTAACAACCAACTCAAGAGGAGATATCAAACCTATGTTTCTTTCAGAATTTGAAAATGGTGACGGCGTGATACCACCCCGACTTGTCGACATCAACGCAGAAATATCAAAGTTAGGTTTTAAGAATCTGCACTTCCTCGAAGAAGCAGATTCGGCGAAAGCCGTTAAGCTCATAGCTAACCCACAAGATTACGAATTCAACAAAATATTAAACTGGAACTAGAAAATGGCACGATTTACAAGAATAGAAGTAGCGCAACAGATGGGGGCAACCGGAATGGTGCCTGTATTTTACCACAAGGATATTGAAATCTGTAAGAAGATATTAAAAGCTTGCTATGATGGCGGTGTGAGAGTATTTGAATTTGTAAACAGAGGAGATTATGCTCAAGAAGTTTTTACTGAATTGAATAAATATGCGGCAGAAGAAACTCCTGAAATGATCTTAGGTATTGGTTCTGTGATAGACGCCGGTACTACATCTCTTTACATTCAAAATGGAGCCAACTTTATTGTATCTCCCATTCTCAACGCCGATATGGCCAAGGTCTGCAATAGAAGAAAGATTGCCTGGTCACCAGGATGCGGTTCACTTACTGAGATCTCATATGCTGAGGAATTGGGTGCCGAGGTCGTGAAAATTTTTCCTGGCTCGCAAGTTGGAGGCCCATCATTTGTAGCAGCGGTAAAAGGACCTTTCCCCTGGAGCAGTATTATGCCAACCGGTGGTGTAGAACCTACAGAAGACAACCTTAAGGGCTGGATCCATGCAGGCGTTCATTGTGTAGGCATGGGGTCTAAGCTCTTTGTGAAAAACTCTGAGGGTGAATTTGACTATGCCGGTCTGACTAGTAAGGTGAAAGCGACGCTAGCGTTGATAAAAAAATTAAGAAAAGATTAGTGTGTTTATTAAAGAATAATCCGTTGCCCGATGGATTATGCATCAATAAAAAGGCCCTCAGATGGAGGGTCTTTTTTTGTATCCAGCATTATTAATTAGAATACAAAAAAATAAGCATGCTATTTTGAGTATCCTTTTTATAAGTCAACCGTTATTAGCATTTTTGGGCGTCCATTTGAATAAGGGTAGAAGTGATCAAAATAGAAAAAAACGAAAGGTATTGGAACATTGGATTTAGTTTGTTTTCCATTCTTTTCGTAGGCTATTTATTTGATTTCAAGTACCTGACCACGTTCGATCCTCCACTTGAGTTTTTCTCGATCATAACGAATCCACTTACAGCTATTTTCTATCTTGGGGGTAGTTTAATCGCCTTTCGCCACAGCTACATGCTCATGCGTTTTGTAGCCCAGAAAACACCACAACTTTCATTCGCTTTTGCCATTATTTTTGCTGTTGTTATTCTGGGCAGTAGCATTCTTATCTATTTGAGTTTTGGCTACGATGTTTCCACCTTGACTTATCCTTTCGAATGGTATACCATGATTTCTATGGAATTTGTGGTTCTTTTTTGGCTATTGATGATTGAAGTTTTGCTGGTAAAAAACCTGATTAAATTCACCAAATAGGCTTTTCCTAGAAATGTCGGGTAAGTGTCGGGTCTAATTCAAGTAATTTTTTTGACACTGAGGCCAGTGAGGCTTAAGCTTGTAAAAAAACCAGACGGATATGGCTACTCTATCACAACCCAAACTCGGGCAAACCATTATTTCACTCAGACAAGAGAAAAAAATCACTCAAGAAGAATTAGTAGAACGCTGTAATGTAAGTGTAAGAACTCTTCAAAGAATTGAGGCCGGAGAAGTGACTCCAAGGGAGAGCACACTTAGAATTATTCTCGACGCGCTGGAATTCGACTACCAGCAGATGGAAAAAACCTTTCACATCAAAGGGCGCCTCGAAAAGTTGAAGATCGCATGGATCTGCGGAATAATTTATTTCGTTACGGCGTTTGTTGAGGCTGGTCTCGATTTTTACCGGTTTGAAGTAGATCTACCAGCCTATTTTTCCTTGCTGTATACTACGGTCAAAATTGTAATCTTAGGCGTCTACATTTTCTTTATGCTAGGCTTTGCAGAGGTAGGGAAAAACTTCAAACATGGCTTGATGAAAATAACCGCCTACTTCATGCTAGGCGCAATGATTATCATTGAAATTCATGACATCATATCTCTGTTTTCGGCCATCACAGAAGAGGAATTCTTCCTCATTAAGGGCATAGAATCGGTCGCTTTTGGAGGAATTAATCTGGCATTTGGTGTCGCCCTCTTTAAGCTTGGAAAAGAACTTGGAGATCTCTCAAAAATCGCAGGAATGCTGGAAATGCTGGCAGGGCTATTCTTTTTAACTTTCGTACTGGCTATTTTCGGTGTATTCGTACTGATTCCAGCTACATTACTGGAAACGATACTCCTTTACAAAGTGTACGATTCGTTTTCAAACCAAATACAAAATGGTCAATAAGTCAGACTTTGCGCTGGATCATTCAACTAACAGTGTCAACTGGCTGCTGTAACGCCAAAGTTCGGAGGTATTGGACTCAACAGCATTGGAGTAATTTTGAATAATATCACTTTTGGCCATTGAGAAATCAAAAAGATCCATGCACTTTCCAAGCTCTTCCACCCTACTGATGCCAACAAAAAGTTGATATTCTGAAACGCCTCCTCCTGAAACCGTTTGCATCCAGACAAAGGGAAGTTCTTTTCTATTGGCCAGAACTTTGAAATCGCTTAAAAACTTTCTAAATACGCCATCTCTGCCAATTTTCACCTTCAGTGAATACACCTGTAAGAATGCACTGGTTAGCCAATTCGGCTTTGGTGCACTGTATTCATCAATCATGATATTGTAGCTACCTGAATAGTTCTCAACATAAGGCACCCAATGGATCTTATTGTGTCTTACATTTTCCGCTCTGTCTACTTTCCATTGATCAAAATCAGTCCATTCATGGTCTGGGGTGGCATCAATAAACCTCCCTCTTCTTTTACCATTTGTGACAAACCAACCTAACCATGACCAATCGTCTTTTTGAGATTTATGCCATTCCAGATCTTTAGCGTAACCATTGACAAACTGATCTGTCATTCCATCCTTTATGTCATATTCATAGAAAGCGAATACCTTGTTTTGAGCGTTAATCTTCACGCTCATCGTAAGACTTATTATAAGAATCACAACATATCTCATCCTATCGCACTTGAATTTAAAAGCCGGAGATTATTATTCGTACTTCAAAGTATTTACAGGATTGATGGTCGCCGCTCTAAGAGAATGAGCTCCTACGGTAATCATCGCTACCAAAAAAGTGGCTACACCTGCCACTATAAATGGCCAAAGCACCAGATCCACCCGGTAGGCAAACCCAGCCAACCACCAATCTATCATTAGGTAAGCCATAGGTACCGCAATTACAAAAGACAAACCAACCAGTAGCATAAAATCTTTCGATAAAAGGAGTATGATTTGGGAAGTTTTAATACCAAGTACCTTTCTGATTCCAATCTCTTTGGTTCGCTGTTCCATAGTGAATGTTGCCAAACCAAAAAGCCCAAGACACGCAACCAAAATGGCCAGTAATGAAAAGATGGTTGTAATCTTACTTAGCTTAGTCTCAGATTTGTAAGATTCGTTAAGTCTGTCTTCGAGAAAGAAATATTCAAAAGGCCTGCTGGGAATAAACTTTTGCCAGGTGGATTCTACCATTGCAATAGACTCTTGCAGATGCTCTCCATCTACCTTTACTGCCATATATTTTATGAACAGATCGAAAGTAAAAGGAGCTGTCCACAAATCCAGAGTGATCGGAGACATGGGGTGATGCTTAGAAGCATAGTTAAAATCTTGTACCACGCCGATGATTTTTCCATTACGTCCCATTCCCCTAAAGGATTTGCCAATGGCCTGTTCGGCCGTACCATAACCCAATTGTTTGATCATAGTTTCATTTACAATTAATGCCAGAGTATCATCAGTAACATAAGACTGGTCGTAGGTTCTGCCTGCCAGCAATGGAATATCAAAGGTTTTGAGAAAATCATGTCTGACAAATAACCGTGGATAGGGCTTCGACTTTTCAATACCCTCAAAGGTATAGTTCATTACCTGATGCTTGGCTCCCAACACTTCTTCTAGTGCAGTGATTGACTTTATGTAAGGCTGAGTGAGCATTTCACTTTTCATATTTTCGTAGTGCTGAGCAATCGGTGTTCCGAGCACCGGTACCATCAAGACTGCCTCTTTATTGAATCCCAAATCATCATTTTGAAGGAACTTGAGTTGATTGATAGCCATGATGGTACTCACTATCAATATCATAGAAATAGTGAACTGCATGATAACCAGTATCTTACGAAAATTCATTCCATGATTGTTCAGTTTCCCACCTTTAATCACTTCAGTAGTTTTGAACGATGAGAGCACAAATGCCGGGTAGAAGCCCGCAACCAGTCCTACGAGCAAAGCCATGCCCACGATAGCAAACAAATACTCCGGTGCCAAAAATGTCATCAAGCTGATAGATTTTTCTGTCAGTTGATTGAAACTCGCTAATAAAAGCACAATACTGAGTATGGCCACCAGCAAGGCCAATATGGTCTGAAGCACTGACTCAAAAATAAACTGATAGATGAGTTGCTTTTTCAAACTCCCAAGCGCCTTACGAATACCTACTTCCTTCGCTCTTTTTGTGGCTCTGGCAGTTGAGAGATTAATAAAATTGATCACTGCTATGAGGAGTACAAAGACGGCTACGGCAGAAAAAACATAAATATTACTCTCATTGCTATTGGCTTGGATTTCGTAGTCCAGTTTGGACTTCAAGTGAATGTCATTCAAGGGTTGCAATTCCATTGTGACATCATCCCTGATATTCTCACTAAAATACTTTTGAACAAAGTCAGGCATCATTTGAGTGAATCGCTCGGGTGAGGCATCCTCTCTAAGTACCACGTACGTCCAGCATGGATTCCAATACCACCTTTCCATGGTTCTGTCCTGATAGTGGGACCTCAAGGTCGAAAACGACGCCAGAAAGTCAAATTGAAAATGAG
This sequence comes from Reichenbachiella sp., assembly GCF_039944555.1. Classification (GTDB taxonomy): domain Bacteria; phylum Bacteroidota; class Bacteroidia; order Cytophagales; family Cyclobacteriaceae; genus Reichenbachiella. Next base: position 1,115,341 of record NZ_JBDUYN010000007.1, read on the forward strand.
AATTATGCGGTGCATCTGCCATAATGCCTTTGATGACCAGTTTCCGTTCTCCCTGGAATTCAAGCACCTGACCCAGAGGATTTTCATCGCTAAAGTACTTTTTAGCCATGGACTCTGTGATTAATATCGTGTTTGGTTCATCGAGTGCCGTGCGTTTATCTCCAACAATCATTTGAAAATCAAAAACCTCGAAGAAAGTAGAGTCCACAAAAAACAATCTGGACTCGTTAAAATTACGATCCAATTTTCGGTTTGAAAGTGTCAGAAAAGGGGATTGAAAGTCAAACAACCTCGTCATATGTTCCACCTCATTTGGATAGTCGTTGACCAGTGCGGGGCCTACGGGGAAAGGCTGGCTTGCAGAGTGCTCACCTACTCCATCGCTTTCGAAGTGTTCTATGAGTCGGTAAGTGCGGTCAGATTTAGAATGAAATTGATCATAGCTCAATTCATCATGAATATACAGAAAAATCAGCAGAAAGCAGGCCACGCCTATGGCCAGTCCAGATGTATTAATCAGGCTATATACGCGTTGACGCATGAAATTTCGATAAGCAATTTTGATAAAATTTTTAAACATGGCTGTCGTATTATTATGAGTTATTGAGTTTCGTTTAAGTAAAAAAGGCCTGAGCAAGTCCAGTACATCAAGCATTACAAATAATTTCGCCCACCGGCGCCCCTTCCTTTGGCATCTTTCCACGTAGAGTTCATGCAAGTCTCCTTTGAGCATTTCAGCATGCTCTTCCTTGCACAGCTTATCCAGTAGACTGATCGCCCACTTTGGTGGAATTAATGATTCATCCATGTGAGAGACAATCCTCTAAATGATAAACTCGGCATAGCCTGATACAAACCTGTACGTAGATCATGAGCTTCTCTGGCTGCAGCCCGCCCTGCCGAAGTAATCGAATAAAAACGCTTTCTTCTCCCTCCGCGCTCCTTTGTGGCACCTCCCTCTTCTGAACTTATAAATCCCTTTTCAGTCAATCGGTTGAGTGCAGAATGAAGTGCACCAATACTTGGGTTTCTTCCAGTTCGTTGTTTGAGTTCTTCTTTTATAGAAATGCTATAAGCATTTTCGTTGAGTACACCAATGACTAAAAGTACAAGCTCTTCAAATTCTCCAAGATAGGTTCCTTTCATAAGTCTATTTATTCTACAATTAGGAGTTAAATACGGCAATGTAGAAACATTAGTTTCCTATTTGCAAATCAAATGGTGATTTTTATGACAAAATGCAATTGCAAAAAGACGAACGACAACTATTTATTAGGAAATTCGAGAGTGAACGTAGTTCCTTTTCCAAGTTCACTATCTACATAGATTGACCCATCATTCAGGGCCATAAACTCACTCACGAGCACCAGCCCCAACCCTGTACCTTTTTCGTTGTTAGTACCATAGGTGGAATGAGTAAGTTCGAATATTTCCTCCAACTTATCATTGGAGATACCTACTCCTTGGTCTGTAATTTTAATGGTCGTTTTTTTATGATCACAATAATAGTCCACCTGAATGATAGAGTCTTCATGTGAAAATTTGATAGCATTGTTGATCAGGTTTCTAATGACGGTCGATAGTGAATTCCTATCTGCATGAATCAGGCAACCGGATGCTCCTTTCAATTCTATATCGATGCTTTTTGATTTGGCTGATTCCTTCAAGATTGAGATAATTTCCTTAAGGAAAAAATCGACTTCAATGAGTTCGGGATTCACTTTAAAATTACCCGATTGATTGAGTGCCCAGGTGAGTAGGTTATCTAGCAAATGCCTAAGACGCTTTACTGAATCCGCCATATGGTTCACCATTTCATCGACCATATCAAGTTGCTGTTCATCTTGATAATGATGAATTAAATCCGTAAGCCCTTGAAGGGAATTGAGCGGACTCCTCAGATCATGACCAATAATTGAAAAGAGTTGATTTTTGGTGTCGTTTGCATTTTGCAAAACAAGCCTTTGTGTTTCAATATCACGCTTTTGTGCTTCTACTTCTGCGGTACGTTTGGATATTAGTTTTTCCAATTTCAGTTTAGCCTGCTCCAGATTCGCCATCCTTATTCTAAACAGCCCATATATCATACCCGACACCAAAATTAAATGTCCAATAATACTCCATTTCGTCAGGTACCAGGGCTTGTTAACATAAAAATGGTATGCGTCTGTTTCACTGATTTGGTTAATTGCATTTTTTGCTCTGACGTGAAAAATGTACTCTCCAGCACTCAAATCTGTGTAATCCTTTTTGAATTCTCGTGACCAATCCGACCATTGATCCTCACGCCCTACTAGGCGATATTGAAAAACACTCTCATCACTTGCATTAATCTCATTGGTAAAAAATGTGAATCTAACATCCGTTCTGTCGTGAGGTAGTTCTACAGGATCAACATCAAAACCATTTTCAAAAATCAATGAATCTTTTCCCCAAATCATCTTGTCAATATGGCACCTGAAACTTTCCGTAGGAATCTGCATCGGGATGTTTTGATCGTACCGAACCGCACCGCCATCTCCAATAAACCAAATCACATTGTCTTTATCAGCGAATGAAGAACTGACGTGAAAATGTGAGCCAAAGGCCAGGCCTGTTGAAGTGATAGCTCCATCTTTTAAAACCACATGTTCATTGTAGTTTATCCTTAGGTTATCCTGATAGCTCAGCCAAAATTTATCAGAATCTATCCCGACCACCTGCTTAATTTTTACTGGGATGTTATTTAGATTCAGAGCCTTCTTGCCAACCACTTCGGCTTGTGAGTTTATAAAAAAAGATTCTGTGCGCGACACTACCAAAACACTATCTCCCACTTCTACAATATCTGCACTTCCAATGGCGTAAAGATCCTCCAGTTCTAGATAAGAACGCTCTTGCTCCGACTGGATGCTAACGATCCCCAACGTACCATACTTGGTCATGAATACGATTTTATCATTAATCTCCACAATTTTATTGACTGGTTCGTTCATACCGTTCAATTTCAGCAACTCTAAACCACTACTTTTTTTCAAGTACACGCCAAGTCCAATCTCTCCAGTTCCTACAAAAATTTTCGTCTGATCCTTTGATACTTTGGCGTAATGAACGGGGCGTGAATCAATTACGTCAAATTGATCATTATCAAAGGTGACCAGTCCCTTTTGGGTTGTAATCAACATTTTGTCATTCAGAATATCTAATGAGTAGATCTCATTATAATCCTCCCGATTGAATTGAGTAAAGTCTGCTCCGTAGTCACCTCTCTCTAGCCTATACAATGCGCGTAACGTACTTGCATAGATATTCCCCTCATATCGAATTACATCTGACCCAACGTCAATCAGCCCCTTTCTTCTGTCAAAATAAGATAAGGGAGACAAAACCTTGACTTTACTGGTACCGACCCCATTGGCAATCCATAAGTTGTTGGCATCGAACATGCCAACAAACAGATACTGATAATCAATTAGCCCTGAAGTTTCATCCAACATCTGCAATTGCCGACCATTTTTGTCCAATACCACAACACCTTTTGTATAGGCAGCAAAAGCAAAATTTCCGTTATACGTTACGCATCCATGATAAATTTTGTATTTTTTTAAAAACTCATCAGCTTCAGTTTTAAATACGCTCACCTCGCCATTCTTTAAGAGAAATATGCCATCATACCGACTCCCAATTAGGAGCTCCTGATCATACGGCAAGAAGATGTTGATCTTCATATCTGCGAAGTACTCTCCTCCGTCCACCTTTTTCATTTGATCCCCTACGATAGCAGTCAGTCCCACCCCAACATCCCGTGTAAACACAGTGTCCCTAACGGTAAAGGCCACATCAAATTCCTCCATGGTGGGTTCAAAGACGGTAACCTGATCGTCTGCCAATCGGAAAATATATTTTTTTGATCTAAAAATGGTCTCTCTGCTTGTGCATGCTATCTCCCAAACAGCTCCAAATTCGTGATATCGGGAATCTACTTTATTCAGCAATGAAACGTAAGACAGTCTCCCACTTGCTGAACTTTTCAGATAGCCAAATTCCCCAGTTGATCCAACATAAATGGTTCCCTTGGCATCTTGTTGAATCCAAAAGACTGTTTTTTCGTCAGTGATTCGTATAAGATTCCAATCTTGTCCATTGTACACCAGCACGCCGTCATCATTTGAGAAGTAATAGATGCCTAAGGAATCCTTAATAACATTAAAGTTGAAACTACCGGCTCGATAATCGGAAGGCGCATAATAATCTATAAACGGAAGACCTTTTTCGCTAGACTGAGCACTAGTAAAAGTGAAGAAAACAGGTAGGAGAATAACGCACAACGCGGCTGACTTTATAAAACTCATCAAGACTTATAGTTAAATTAAAGACAGGCAGACGTAAAATTAAAACTATAGCAGGCTGGAAGGATTCTTAAAAATAATGGAATATTTGGCAATTAACCTAACTTATTTCAAATTTAATGTCGCAACATTGGTCGCATATTGGATAATGAGCTTAACTATTCAAATATCTCCAATTGTTCGGGCAGCAATCTGAAACTTTTGCGATGATGAGGGGTAATGCCAAATTCCCTTATCGCATCACGATGTGCCACCGTTGGGTAGCCTGCATTCGTATGCCAACCATAAGAAGGGTACTCCCGATGAAGCTCTTGCATAAGTTCATCCCTAAAGGTCTTGGCTAGTACGGAGGCAGCTGCAATGGAATAATACTTTCCATCACCTTTTACAATGGTTTCATGTGGTATACCATCGTAAGGCTTGAATCTGTTGCCATCAATCAGCAGCAATTCCGGTTTGGTCTTTAACTGATCTACAGCCCTGTGCATAGCAAGAAATGAAGCATTCAAAATATTGATCTCATCAATCTCTGTATGCGAAACAACACCTACGGCCCAGGCAATTGCATCACTCTTTATTTCTTCCTTGATCGCGTTTCTCTGTTTGAAACTTAGTTTTTTAGAATCGTTGAGTACGTCGTGTGTATAGTCAGGCGGCAATATGACCGCAGCAGCTACCACCGGTCCGGCAAGGCAACCCCTGCCTGCTTCGTCGCAACCTGCTTCTATGGTATTCTTTTGAAAAAAAGAGTCTAAAGACATAAGTCAAAAATAGGAATCTTAGGGATTAAAAATTCATGTTTTCAATGTATTCTGTACCTTCGCATTTCGTTTAATTGAAATGGCCAGAATAGGAACAGACATATTACATGCAGCCGACCTGCTGAGGGCCGGAAAATTGGTGGGCATTCCGACTGATACAGTCTATGGACTGGCAGGTCATGCCCAAAAAACAGAAACGCTCAAAGAGATTTTCCGGGTCAAGAAACGCCCACAGGACAAGCCCTTGATTGCCCAGGTAGATCATCTTGAGAAAGCAACCGGTTTTGTGAAAAATATCTCTAACCATGCAAGAATTTTAGCCGAAAAATATTGGCCCGGAGCCCTGACATTGATTTTTGAAGCCACACAGGAAGTATCACCTGTTATGGTATCAAACGGCAAAACCATGGGATTGAGAGTGCCAGACCATAAGTTAGCTTTGGACCTACTAGGACAGATAGAATTTCCATTGGCAGTGACCAGCGCGAATTTGAACGGTCAAGCGAGCCCGACAACTGCTCAGGAAGTCGACGAGCAGATTGGAGATCAAATCGAGTACATTCTTGATGGTGGTCCGAGTCTTCACGGCTTGGAGTCTACCATCGTGGCCTTTGAAAATAAAATACCTGTGATTTTGAGACCCGGGGCCATATCGGAAGAAGAAATACTGGCAACCTTAAATTTGAAGTTGAGCCATTGAATATAGAACTTTACCATTCATAATAAATAAGCGCATGACCCAAGAGACAGAATTACTGTCATGATTGCCATAAAATTTATTAGATAATAAACACGAATTACAATGAACACACTAGATCAATTCAATTTTGAAGGCAAGAAAGCCTTAGTGCGAGTGGATTTCAACGTGCCTTTAAATGCCGAATTTGAAATTACTGATGACACCAGAATCAAAGCCGCTACGCCGACGATCAAAAAAATATTGGCTGATGGCGGATCTGCTATTCTGATGAGTCACTTGGGTCGCCCAAAAAACGGACCGGAAGAGAAATTTTCATTGAAGTACCTGGTATCGACTCTATCTGAAAGATTCGGCACCGAGGTGAAATTCGCAGAAGACTGCGTAGGAGAAGATGCCGTATCACTGGCTGCCGGACTGCAACCTGGAGAAGTGCTACTTCTGAATAATCTTAGATTCTACAAAGAAGAAACAAAAGGGGATGAAGCTTTTGCTGAAAAACTATCGAAGCTTGGCGATGTTTATGTAAACGATGCCTTCGGAACGGCACACCGCGCGCATGCTTCTACAACCATCGTAGCTAAGTTCTTTGCAGACAAAGTATGCGGCTATGTCATGCAAGCCGAGCTTGATAATGCTGAAAAGGTATTGAACAACCCACAAAGGCCTTTCACTGCCATTATGGGTGGTGCAAAAGTGTCAGACAAGATATTGATCATTGAGAAATTGCTCGACAAAGTAGACAACCTGATCATTGGAGGTGGCATGTCCTATACTTTTACAAAGGCCAAAGGCGGCAATATAGGTAATTCACTTTGTGAAAATGATAAATTGGAATTGACTAAGGAATTGGAAGAAAAGGCCAAGGCCAAAGGCGTAAAGCTCTATTTACCTTCTGACACTGTTATTGCGGATGATTTCAATAATGAAGCCAATAGACAAACTGTTGGCAACCAAGATATACCTGATGGTTGGATGGGATTGGACATTGGACCTGATACCCGCAAGCAATTCTCTGAAATCGTTGAGAGTTCTAAAACTGTACTGTGGAATGGCCCAATGGGTGTATTTGAATTTCCAAACTACGCGAAAGGCACAGATACCATTGCTGAATCTGTAGTCAAAGCGACAGAAAATGACGGTTTTTCTTTGATAGGCGGTGGTGACTCTGCATCTGCGATCAACAATCTGGGCTATGGAGAAAAAGTTTCTTACGTATCAACAGGTGGTGGAGCCCTATTAGAATATATGGAGGGTAAAGTGCTGCCCGGCGTAGCTGCTTTGGAAAACTAGTTCCATTTCTTTAAAGTATTAAGGGCCTTTTCGCTTTGCGGAAAGGCTTTTTTTATGGCCATACGTTCAGCCGTCTTCATCCATCAAACGCATCCATTCCTTTACCACCTGCTCCAGATCTGACTTACGGTTTTCTATTTCATCCAGCGTTGAGAACTTCGCTGTTCTCCCCTCTTTCCCATCACCTTGTAGCAGTCCCGATTCATCATTAATCAAGGCTCCTTTGTGAAACATGAGACTGACATGTTTCTTGGCATTCATAAAATAAGAGGCCATGTTGCCCTTGTACATAAATGTTGGGCTACTCCATTTAATAGTTTCCTCTATTCCCGGATGTGTATTGAGAATTATTTCTCTGACTCTTTCGATTTCAGTAGTCATGGGATGTGCCTTCTTTACGAGATACTCGTCTACTTTTGGATTCTTGTTCATTGATACATGGGTCTATTGATTCATTAACTCATTGAATATTTCATAAATCTATATTAATTTATTATAATATTTATATTATCATTGTATAATATTATATAAAAGCATGCTTACCGTACCAGTCATTTCTGTTTTTAAAGTACTCGCCGATGAAAATCGTAGCAAAATGGTATGGTTACTCGGTGAGAAAGAACAAACGGTAGGTGAACTCGAGCAGGCGCTTGGGCTAAGTCAATCCTCCACTTCTCAGCATTTAAAAATTTTAACCCAGAGTGGCCTGGTCTCTTTCAGAAAGTATGGGAATTTCAGAATATATGCCTTGAAGAAGGAAGAACTAAGAGCGGCTATGAGTTTTTTTGATAGTCTTTGGGACAAGGGACTCGATCGACTTAAACAAAACCTGGAAAAAAATGAGTAATAGTTTATACAAGGAAATATGGATCAAAGCACCTGTCGAGAAGGTTTTTGCCTGTTTTACGGAGGAAAAAGCAATGTTGACCTGGCATGGCAAGGAGGTTGTTTCCGATCCAAGGCCTGGAGGGATTTACAAAGTTGTTTTTGAAGACGGAACAATCATCTTGGGAGAATATAAAGAAGTAGAACTAAACAAAAGAGTAGTTTATTCTGCAAGTTATGGAGAGGTAGAAAGCGTAGTATACATTGACTTCATTCTTGAAAATGAAGGTACCAGAGTGAAACTCAAACAAGAATTTTTACTGGATCAGGATATTTCTTCCTTTGAAGGTGGCTGGGATTATTTCCTCGGGTTGCTCAAGGAAGCAATAGATGCTTAGTCTAGACGCATACTGAAAAACTTGCTGGGCATCCCTTTGTACTCGCCTAATCGGTCAAGCGTAAAACCTCTTGCAGTGAGAATCTTGCCAGAAGCAACGTTATTCGGATCTGTCATCGCATAGAGGCTTTTGAGTCCGCCATGTCTACGAGCGATCTCAACCAAAGCCTGAGCCAAAGCTCCACCATAGCCCTTTCCCCAACAAGAGGGCAAGAGCATGTAACCTAATTCTGCTTGCTTATGTTGTTGCACATCTAACTCCAGCTTGGCCGAACCGATATACTCCCTCGACAGCGCATCGAAAACCTTGTATTTGCCCAGGATGGGATCTTTCTTATTCATTACCAGTGTTGCCTCAAAGGCCTCAAGAGCCTCATTTCTCGACATGGCCTTACCAGTAATCATGGCCATAACTTGTTCGTCACTAACCAATTGATAATACAATTCAAAGTCGTCTGCTCCGAACTGTTGAATTAGAACCCTACTTTCCATAATGATCTCTTAGGTTTACTTTCCTTCCAACTGGTTCAGAAATTTCTTAATGATACCTGTGTTCTGTTCGAGATTGTCATGCATGGTACCGTGACCGGCACCTTCTACCACTTCCATCTGTGCATTTGGAACCAGGCTCTGAAAATAGCTAACAGTCTTAGGACGAGCTTCATCATATTCGCCAGTAATAAATAGCGTGGGCACTTCAATTCGTTCCAGGCTTTCCATATTGTCGTAGTTCTTTAATGTACCCGTGGCCGTAAACTCTGTTGGCCCCCACATGTAATTGTAGATAAAATTGTTTCTTGGTGCTTCGACGGTATCTAATGGACTGACCAACTTTTCTTTTCTCCGGCCAAAGTTTTTCGAGAAAACTGTATCTGCCTGCAAGTAAGAAAAAGAGGTGAATTCCTGAGTTTCCTCTCCAACCCTAATGGCCATTTGAATGGAATCAGGAAGTGTACTAATCAAAGTATCTGCATCAGATTCCCACAAAGCAGTATTAAAATAGGGACTATTAAAAATGATGGCTTTGACACCATCCGGATATTTATCATAGTACTCAAGGGCAAGTGCAGTTCCCCACGAATGACCATGCAAGTAAAACTCTTTCAACCCGAGCGATATTCTCAAGGCGGCAACCTGCTCCACAAAATTATCCACGGTTAGCAACGTGGTGTCCTCATGCTGGTCAGACCGACCACTGCCCAATTGATCCATCAAAATGATGGGGCGATCAGCAGTTAGGGGTTCGAAAAGGTAGAAGGATCTGCTTGTACCTCCAGGCCCTCCATGCAGCATCAAAAGTGGTGTTTGATTGCCCTCTCCAAGTACCCTATACCATATTTTTCCGCCTTTAACGTCAACGTAACCTTCTCCGCTTTTCAAACCCAAAGATGGCGTTTGGCAGTTTATCAACCCAGCTATAAAGAAGATGGATAAGTATCCTGGAATTTTACTTTTATTCATGACTTGTGTTCATCGATTGTTGTCGAAACTAATTCTCCAATTTAATAGAAACTTATGAATACCATTCAGGATTTACTCGAACGGACGAGACCATCAATTGATGGCAGAGTTCAATCTCTTTTTAGATAGTAGTTTCTGCCCTTACCATTTCAAATACTCCGGAAATGTTTCTTAGTTATAAAACCTCAAACCTGATATGGCCGTCTTTTTCAAAAAATAAGGACATCTATGGATACTGAAAACTGCTGGTCATTTTTACATAAGGCATTGGAAAGTTATGCACCGATATCAAATGAAACTTGGCTGAAATTTCAGGCAATAGGACAAATCAAAAACTATAAAATCGGAGAATTACTTCTTCGGGCGGGGCAACAGGCTAAGCATATCCATTTTATCTGCCAGGGCATGGCTCGAACCTACTTTACCGATCACGATGGTAATCATTACAACAAAAATATATTCTCTGAAGGCCATTTTCCAGCTTCGATGGTTTCCCTGCTGGAAGAAGCTCCCTCCTACCTGACTATTGAGATGCTGGAGGATACCACATTGATCAATATCGATTATAAAAAATATCGTCAGTTGATCAATGAAAGAGAGGATTTGAAAAATTTCTACATCTCCTATACTGAAAAGCGCTGGGTAATAGCGAAAGAAAAAAACGAATTAGCCATGGCTACGCAACACGCCACGCAGCGATACCTGACTTTTCTCGAACAAAATCCTGGTATCATAGATCGAGTTAAGCAAAAACATGTTGCCGCCCACTTGGGTATCACGCCTACACAGCTGAGTCGGATCAGAAAAGAATTAAAAAAATCTTCCTGAATCAACATATGTAAATGCAAAGGACGAAAGCGAAGGCTAGTTTTGTCTCATGAATCAGTTTTTTATCTCATTTCTCGCCTTTGTTGCAGGTGTGTTGCTCACCATTCAGGGTGGACTCAATACGCAGCTTGGCATGTTACTTAAGCATCCGCTCCTGGCTACAGTTACAGCCTTTTTCTTTAGCTTATGTTTTGCATTACTGCTGGTACTGGCAGGGGTGAAAAGCTATCCTTCAGGAGAACAAATCAGAGCGATACCTATTTATCTTTGGTTTGCGGGTGGGCTATTTAGTGTATTAGGAGTTAGCTTGTATTATTATACCATTCCCAAATTAGGCGTGTCTACCATGATCTCTCTGGGACTTTGTGGTCAGCTATTTTTTTCGGTCCTGGCAGGGCATTTCGGATGGTTTGGGCTTCCTATTGAGCCAATCACACTAAAAAGAGCAATGGGCATTCTAGCCATGGGTTCAGGGATATTACTCATAAATTTGAAATGAATATCATACAAGAGAACATCAACAACCTAACCTCACTTTGGCAGACCGTCAGTGAGCCCTATGCAGCCTATCGTTCCCGGCTCCATTTTGACTGTGCCTTAATAAAGGACTCTGGCTGGCCCAACAGGTTATGGTTCAATAAACCTCTAGAAGACATCAACCCGGACCAGGTACGCCTGCATCTCATGCATATGGGCATTCCACTTACCGTACCTCTTTGGGGGCAAAATGGTGATCAAACTGCTTTTGCCAAGAAGGCCGGACTAAAGCTTAAATCTTCTCAAATTGGTATGTCGTTACCCCTCTCAGCACAGTCCTTTCCCGAGCATCAATTAACCGTTAGGTTGGTCCAAAATCCTCAGGACGCTGAAGTATGGAGCGACCGTTTCAAACAGGCATTTGGCTATCATATTCATCCAAAACTACTGACAGATGTAAAAAACACAACTGTATACCTGTATGATGAAGGCTCAGTGCCAGTGGGAACTGGAATACTCCACAAAACGAATCAGATTGCTGGAATCCATTCTATTGGTGTCCTGCCTGAGATGAGAAGAAAGGGATATGCAGAGAAGATCATGTTTCATCTACTCAACGAGGGAATAAAGCTTGGATCCAGTTTGGCTACTTTGCAAGCCTCGGATTTAGGTAAGGGATTGTATTTGAAATTAGGCTTTACAGAAGATTTTTTGATCCAGAGCTATCTTTTGGACGAAGCGCCTTATAGACCTATTGCTCATTCAAACACCGGATTTATTGTCCGTCGTTCAGAATAATATTTGCGTGAACCCAGCTATCGTATTTTTTATGCTTTTTCCAAAAAATGATTAGCAGAACTGCAAGTGCATCCATGACCAAAAGCAGGACGCTTCCCTCAGGTCCAAAATCGCCTCCCGTCCATAGATTGTCAAGCATAGTTGAGCTAATAATAGAAGCTTTGGCAATGTGACCGCTATTGGCAAATCCGAATATGGCGCCCTGCATGGCATTCCATGAAAAATGCATACCTATCGAGATCGCCAATCGACCAGTAATCATAAATGGCAAGGCTATCATCATGGCATCCAGGCCCAGGTTTATAGTGGAAAAAATGGTGGCTCCATCGTTGGAGAAATGTGCCAGGCCAAAAAGAGGTGAAACCAACAGGCAGGCAATAATGGCATTCTTTGCCCGGTCCTTCTTGAAGCCGTTCAGGGTTTCATAAACGATATAGAATAAAAAAGCCCTAAATTCGATTTCTTCAGCAAACCCGACCGTGACTTGTCTAAACAACTCAGATATAAACCCCTGGATAAAAGTGAAGTCAGGAGAACTCACTGTAAAATAATCCTGAATAACCAGGTTGCCTGTTAGCCGCATGGCTAGAAAAAAAAGGGATAACTGAACCACAGCGATCATGCAGCCAAACCCAAATTCAGTCATCCAGGTGCCTTCAATTTTCAATCCGAATTTTTCAAAAGAAGACCTTTCGATGTACTTGATGAGTACGTACAAACTGCCAACCACAGCGCACACATTGATTAATGCTGACAGATTTCCACGCATCAGACCTTTGTCCAACACCTCCCTCAATCCTATCTGCAATGGCGCTGAAATCAAGATCAGTACCAGGAGGAAAAGAAAAAATTTCCAAATGATTCGGACCTTTTGATTTGAGTTGAAAAAGAGTTTCTTCATTATGGTGGTGTTTTGAATCAATCCTAAATTACTGACTATCACCTTACCCTGGCTCAAAGACTTCATTAGCGGTTAAAAATGGCTACCGAGCGGCAAACCTAACTTTAGAGAAGATTTTAATACCTGTTAAGGACATCACAACCGATCATCAGCTGGTACTAAAATTCCGGAGGCAAGTCAAACTTCATTTGTTCCTCAGTGACAGGGTGTTCGAACGCCAACTCTGCAGCCTGTAAATGAAGTCGGCTGTCCGTTTTGCCATAGAGATCATCTCCTACCATGGGCGTGTTGAGTCCCTTTGAATGCGCTGCATGCATCCGCAACTGGTGCGTTCGACCGGTCAATGGCCAAAGATGTACCAGCGTTCGATTGTTGATTCTATTCATCACTTTCCATTGGGTCAAAGCCCTTTTTCCATGCACATGACAAACCAGCTGACGCGGTCTGTCTTCTATATCTGGGCGTAGAGGTAAATCAATTGTGCCTTCGTTCCCAGCGATCTCTCCTTCCAGCAAAGCGATATACCTTTTCTTTATCGTACGCTTTAGGAATTGGGTCTGCAGTGCTTTATGTACTTCTTTGGTCTTGGCCACCAGGAGCAGTCCTGATGTAGCTCGGTCCAAACGATGCACCAACAAAGGACCTGTGGCCTTAGGGTATTGCTGCTCCATTCGTGCCAGCACAGAATCCGCATTGCTCTTGCCCGGCACGGATAAAAACTCGTGAGGCTTGTTCACAACCAACAGGTGCTCATCTTCATAAACAACCTCCAATTTCTTTTCCTCTGTAGATACACTAAGCATCGGACTCTCATCCACCCTCATTCCCTTCAGCATGTGAGCTAAAATGGGTTCACACTTGCCTTTACATGAGGGGTAGAAATAGCCATGCTTACGAATTTCAGAATTGGGCGACTGCCCCCACCAAAACTCTGCCATGGCCAATGGTCTCATGTCATGCAAAAAAGCGTACTGCAACAACTTCGGTAAAGCACAGTCTCCGGCACCCGCCGGTGGAATTTTGAATGGCGTGTTTTTGAAAATATCGCAAACATCTCTCCTATCTGCATCAATATTCAAAAACTCATATTGATCAAAAAGCTGCTGCTGTAAATTTGCCGATAGTTGTCTTCTTTTTGCTTTTAAGGAATCGACCTGCTGCTGGTAAGTATGCAGAGACTGATCACTGTTTTTTATCTGGGCTTTCCAGTGTCTATTGAGGTCCTTGTCTTTGTAGTGGATTTCCAGACTTTCAGCCTTCAAATCCTCCACAAGCTTTTCATACTCCGTGACATTCAAATTTTGCTGTGCCTCTTCTCTCCTGGCTTTGCGTGTCTTTTTTGCCGCTTTTAGCGCTATTTTTGAAGCATTCAGCTCTCTTTCTGCCAGCAACTTTTGTTTCCGATTATCAGCCTGCAGTTCGGTATACTCTTTAGATTTTTCCAGAGTTTCCATCGCGGCGGTCAGCTTTTCTATTTCCTTTTCCCCTTTGCGGAAAAAGCTATCTACGACTAAATAGTCTACCACCGGAGGCACAAAGCCTGGTTGATGATGTTTTCCTGCCAGTTTCCCTGAAAATGCGGATAAAAATCCTGTTTCGCCTTCGTCATTTTGCACCAGCAACACCCCAAACATCTTCCCTACATTCACGCCATCTACAAAGTGATCAATCCCAAAATCATGCTGCCACTCGGTTTGATTTTGAAGATAATCCTGCAACTGTTCGGCCGCCAGTAGGCACAAAGGATGCGGCTCATAAAAGAAGGGATAGGTGAAGTTATCGGGCAACGCGACACCTTCGATAGACTTCTCGAATTGCGTAAAATATCGATTCTTTATGGTCACCTGCTCACTCATGAATGGCAAAGGTAGGGGTAAATATGCAACTTGGACACCTAGTGCCTTGATCTACATGATAAATCTGCTTCTCTAATTTCTCATCCTGAATATCGATAAGAAGGTGTAATTATCTCGAGCCTTTGCGACAGTAATTAATATAAGAATCGACTACAAACGACTATAACCAATTACAAACGATTATAAATGTTTGGTTATGGCTATAGACGAAGGAAATGACCACTTTGCCTTATGACGACAATTCATTCTTCTTATCAATCTGCCATCGAGGCTTTTCAGATTAAGCTTCAAATTTTAAGGTATAGCACTTCCACTCAGCGCACGTATCTAATGATGTTTAAAAAATTCTTATCCTACTTGAATCCAAAGCCCCTCCAGGAGATTTCAAAGTCCTTGATTGAGAACTACCATCACGAATTAATCATAAAAAATAAAGTATCCGCTTCTTATCAAAATCAAAGTATCAACGCAATCAAATTTTATCTGGAACATGTAATAGGGCAGAATCGTGAGACATATGACTTGAAAAGGCCGAAAAAAAGGTTAAAACTACCGATAGTGCTGAGTTTGCCTGAGGTACAAAGAATCCTGAAATCAACTACCAACGTGAAGCATAGAGCGATGCTTACAACCATGTACAGTGCTGGTTTGAGGATTGGAGAAATGATAGACTTAATGATTGCCGACATTGATTCAGAACATATGCGAATTTGGATTAGAGCAGGTAAGGGAGCAAAAGATCGAATTACTGTTCTCTCTCCAAATCTTTTGGCATTGCTTAGGGAGTACTACAAGGCATATAAACCGAGTGTATATCTCTTCGAAGGACCGGATAAAACCAAGTATTCTCAAACCAGCGTGAGAAAAGTATTAGAAAGAAGTGTCAAAAAAGCCGGTCTTCGCAAAAAAGTAGTCCCTCACACACTCAGGCATAGTTTTGCCACACATTTATTGGAAAGCGGGACAAACCTAAGATATATTCAAGTTTTATTAGGTCATACAAGCAGTAAAACGACTGAACTCTATACTCATGTAAATTCCCATAACATGGACGATGTAAAGAGTCCCTTGGACTTTATGTTTTAATCGTATATTTGAAACGTAGATAACACACATTAATGTGTGTTATACAATTGTTATCAGCAATATTGGTTCATGAATAAAACAATCCTTATAATACTCATAGTTTTTGCTTCCAACTTATGTTTCGGTCAACAATGGTACGGAGTAATTAACGATCCAGATCGATACACTAATGTTCGAAAAGGACCTGGAACGAACTTCGAAATAGTTGCTAAGATTCAGGACAATGAGATTTTTTATATTGAAGATTCAGATAACGATTGGTTCTTTATCTACCTTATTGAGAACAACTACCTTGAAGGGTATATCCATTCAAGTAGAGTGAGACGAATATCTGAACTTCAACCAATTGGTGAACGGGAATACAAGTCTGGCCTATTAACTATCAAAGACAAAAAATACGAGTTTACAATTGGACGCTCGGACTTTAAGAAGTCTGATCATGAATATGAACTGCAGGATGACAAGTGGATTATTAAGATTGACGGAACAAGTCCGTATGGCGTTGACGGTAACTACCCATCAACTCAAATCTCAACATTCATATTCAAAATAGACGGTACAACTACGAACATTCCCAAAAGTGCCTACTCAGATCTTTATGAAAACAACCTAGGAGCAACAAGTATCTTCAAAAACATTGATGAAACTATCTACATAACGATGGCTGAAAATAGTGACGGTGCTGGAGGTTACGATGCTGTATGGATATTCAAGGATGGGCAATATCTGAAACGAGTAATAATTATCCCTTGAAAAGTTGATAACAAGGTGTAGGCACGAATGCCCTTGCGAGCTTTTCGAAACAATGCCAGAATAAGCACCGCCGCTCCACGCGGAATCTTTAGAATACCGAGAACGCATTCGTAGTTTCCGCAGCAGTCCAACACTTAGGTTAATGGCTAAACTGACTTTTGTGGTAGTGCGAGGATCGGTTATCTTTCTGCTTTAATCAAGCTGTGAGGGCACATCGTCCTACACAAGCGTTACCAGCAATGCTCACTAACCGAATCAAATGAAACTTTTTGACCCATTAGAAAGAATAGGATTACACCGATCAGCATTGATATTTTTAGAACAATTCGGTTGGATTGAAAGAGAACAACCAATATCTGATGTAGGAATTGATATGCACGTCGAAATTGTAAATGAAGGAATTCCAACGGGGCAAATTTTTGCAGTTCAGATTAAAAGCGGCAGCAGTTACTTTAAAGAACCAACGGAAACAGGTTATATCTATAGAGGTAAGAACAAGCATTTGGAATATTGGTTGAGTCAATCTCTCCCTGTAATAATCTTGATATACGAGCCTAATTTTAATAGCGTTTTCTGGCAGTTGGTAACTCCTTCAAATACTGTTAAAACCGAAAAGGCTTGGTGGATGGAAATTCCCAAGACTCAATTATTGGATAGATCTAAAGAAGATTTGAAAAAGATCTACCATAACCCCAATCATTATGTTGTCATGCATGTTGGAGACGGTTCTCACGCGGGTGCCAGAAGAGTTGAAGTAAGTATTTTAGTCGAAAGTACTCATGCAAAAAGTCGACTCGCTATGAAGAAAATGATTCCTGAGATTATCGATAATTTCAAGCAAAGTGACTATCACAGAAATAGTATTACTAAGGAACAATTTGAAGGTAAAGAAGCAGAGGTTGTAATGTTGTTTTTTTACGATAGCATTCAACAGGTTAACAGAGGACTAACATTTTGTAGAGCAGTATGGAATGATGAAAATTGCAAATTCAAACTTGATCTTTTCGAAGCAGATGAAATAGTAGAACAAATAGAACTAAAATGGGACACTCATTCTGATGCTATTTCCAAAATGATTAATGAAAATGAATTCTCCAAAGGAGATTATTTGGATAAGGCAACTGAATTATTCGTTTCTATTAAAAACTTGTACAATGATTTGATTTCTAGCTTCGGACGATTCGAAGAAAACAAAGACTTCAATGAAATTGAGGGTTTTATATTATCCAAAGAGGCTGAATTCGAGCTTCTAATAAGTAATCCATTGGAAGATGGATTCCCACCTTTGGAATGCGAGGAACTTGATCAACTTATAAGGGAAGCGGCAGCTTTAGTACATAACATTTGGATAGTAATATCAGACCCTAACCAAAATGAAAACAATCAAATACAGCAAATTGGTTACTACCTTAAATTAGTAGCGCCAAAAATCAACCATTATGATTATGAATTAAAGAAAGTAAAATAAAAGCTGGTAACATTCTGTATCAATTCATGGCGGTTTAGCTGTGAATGAAAGTTCTCTGCATTCTGGAAGCCCCGCCATATCTCTGATTAGCACTATGGAATCAAAAAGGGATAGCGCAAATCAGAGATATGGCTATCTTGTAGCCGAAAATCAAACTAAATCACACGCCACGCTTGATACAGTGGCGTTAGCAGCAATCGACTGAACTAAATGAGAAAAATCATACCCTTATTCTTACTTATAGCCTTTGGCTGCCAATCCAACATGAAATTGGACGGAATCTGGGAAATGGATTACACCGTTAATAAAAGTAAAGTCCTTTATTCTCATGGGACAACACTATTGGATTTCTCATCTGATTCTCTCTTTTTCGTTCAAATCGGAAATACTGAATCAGGTCTGATTGATACTATAATTATTGAAGATAATTATTACGAGGTAAGGGATTCAACAATTAGGATCATAGCATCTAATGATACTATAAACCTTATTTTTCATTCAATAACCCTTGACAGTATTGCGTTTTCAATTGACGGTTCTGAAGAAATTTCTGTTGCTAAAAAATTGACCCCTTTAAAGGGAGTTAGAGTTAACCAAAAGGATCTTGTAGGTAAAGGATTTGAAGTACTAAATGGTGAATTCTATCACAAGTTAGATTTCGTGAATGATACAATTTTATTTGATGGAGGCTATCATTCATTTTCGAATTGGAGTATTACGACTTATAAGGATTTCGATTTTTTGAACACTACCGATTGGTTTTTTCCTAAAATCCCTCTGATCAAGCGAAATGACTCAATCGTTGCGCTAACAAATAAGGGACAGGACTTGGCTACCTTTAAAAGCCTAATAGCGCAAAGAACAAAATCAGAATTTATCGGCAAATGGTTGGAGTATGATCGTGAACCTAAATTACCATTAATTAGTAAACTTGATACAGCACAAACATTGTATATAACGACTGACTCTATCAAAATGCAGCGTTTCGGTAAAATAAGAAATTACGTTTTTGAATTGAACAATGAAGGCACAGTTATTCATTTTGCAAACACCCCTTCACCTAGCAAACCATTCTGGAATCCAAGAACGCCAATGGAAATTATAGAGTTAACTTCGGATGAACTAACCCTATTGGAAAGACACAGGGGAGATTCTACAATAATCAAATACAAAAAAGCTGGTAACATTTGATATGAGATACATGGCGGTTTAGCGGAAATGGAAGCGCTGGAGGAATTTGCAAGCCCCGTCGATTCTGCGATGCGACTCATGAGAAAAAAAAATTGTATGAGTCGAATCACAGATTCGGCTATATTAGTATCCGAAACAAAGAAAATATAAAACGCCACGACACCATATCTCGGCGTTATATTCAATTCGTCCTTTTTCGGGCGGGAAAATAATTACCATAGGTAACGTTTTTTAGAAGCTTTTACCGAAATTGAAAACTTGATAAAAAGTGCTTTTAAAGCTTAATTTCGAACATTTAAGAAAACGTTACTTACGATTACATTGAAGGATCCTTTGGGATACCTCGTTTACGATATTTACTTACTGTATATACATACTCTAAGGGCCATTTGTTTTACTAAATCTTAAAAAGATGGCAAAATCAAAAGTAAGTATGGAAATCATCAACCCAAATGCAGCTGGTATTGATGTAGGCAGTCGTTCGCATTTTGTGGCAATCAATCAAAACAAAGACGATGTAAAAGAATTTGGCGTGTATTCTAAAGACCTCAACAATTTGGCTAAATGGTTGATCGAAAGCAATATCAAAACAGTAGCAATGGAGTCTACAGGCAGTTATTGGCAGAACCTCTACACTGAACTAGAACAACAGGGAATTGAAGTTGTACTCGTCAATGGGAAATTCACTAAAAACATCCAAGGTAAGAAGACCGATGTACTCGATTGTATTTGGATACAAAAACTTCACACTTTAGGATTGTTGAGAGGCAGTTTTTTACCCGACCACCACACAGAACAACTCAGAACCCTATGTAGACACAGACACAACCTGATTCACAATGCCGCTAAATCTGTGAAGAGAATGTCTCAAAATCTTCGACTCATGAATTTGAGATTGGACGTAGTGGTTAATGATATTGTAGGACTCACAGGACTTAAAATAATAGATCAAGTTTGTAATGGAGAAACAGATGCACACAAATTAGCAGCCCTCTGACATGCCAATTGCAGAAAATCAGCCGAAGAGATAGCGAAAGGTTTACAAAGTAATGGTAGAGAGGATTATCTATTTGCTCTTAAACAAGAATATGACCAATATCAATACATGCAAAAGCTGATCATAGAGTGTGATGAGCAAATCAAACGCATGCTCAATGATTGGATAGATCAGGATCAAACCAAAAAGTCACTTCATATAGACCCAAAAGTCCATAAGAAGATCAACAAAAACACTCCTAAGAACATAGACTTGAACTTGATATCCTATCAGTTTTTTGATGGACTTGACCTCTATGCCATCGAAGGATTTAGTCACGGTTTAGCATTGACAATCATGAGTGAGCTTGGAGAACAGGGAATACAACAATTTCCTTCGGCTCAACACTTTGCTTCATGGCTAAGGCTATCTCCTAATAACAAAATATCAGGAGGAAAAATACTCCACAGTCGTACACCCAAAGGTAGCAATCGACTCAAAATAGCACTCCGGCAAACCGCCAATGTCGTCGGTAGATTAAAAGACACTCATCTGTCCAACTTCTTTACTCGAATCGCCTATCGAAAAGGACGAGCATCTGCTATCTCAGCAACTGCTCGAAAACTAGCAGTCATCATTTGGAAGATGCTACATGACCATCAACAATACCAACCACCTTCAATCTACGAGTACCTCGATCAAAAACGGAAAAGAAAAGTCCGTGAACTCCAAAAACAAATTGCTAAATTGGACTCCAAAATCAACGAACTAAAACCTGCTTTAAAACCAATTTAGGCAGCTTTTAAAAAACGTTACTTACGATTGCTCACCGAACTCAAAATTTAGAAATATGAAAAAGAACCTATTACTGATAGTTGTATCATTGATAAGCTTTACAAGTTGGGGTCAGACAAACTCTTTTCCATCAACAGGAAATGCTGAAATCAAAAGTGGAAGTTTACTAATTGAAACAAGTACTTGGAGAAGCTCTTTGCTAACTCTTAAAGACACTCATTATTCTCCAAATCAAATCTATCATTTTCAAATCGAAAGTGATGGGCTAAAGATTAAGCAGGATAATAACGCGAATTACAGATTTAAGTCAGGAGGAGATTTTATCGTTCAAAATGGAAAAATTGGAATAGGAACAAATTCACCAAGTTCTACACTAGATGTATTTGGAGGATTGAGAACATCAACTGACCAAAATAGATTTCTATCTATACACTCAAGCAGTGATGGAAATAGCTACATCAATTACACCGGAGGAGGGTCAACATCAAAGCTGGGCTTTCAGATTGATGGAAGTAGTAAAATGTCCCTATTGGATAATGGATTCCTTGGTATCGGTAACTCCGCACCAGAAGAAAAACTGCATGTGTCAGGTAACAACCGAATAGATGGAAGCATAATTCTAAACTCCAATGGTGGTGACCCATACAATGCCATATCATTTAAACATCAAGAGAATACCAAATGGCTAATTGACTATGGAACTTCTAGCACGCACAATCTGAGATTATTGAAATTTTCTTCTCCAACCTCGGCAAGTACATTCATGAACTTCAACTTCGATGGAAATCTGATAGAATTCCCTAGTGCGCCAGTTGCGATAGCAACAACTTCGACAGGTAATCATAAACTTGCGGTTGGAGGTTCTATCGGAGCAAGAGAAATCAAAGTAGAGGCTAGTGGCTGGTCAGACTTTGTATTCTATAAAGGCTATGAACTTCGAACTCTTGAAGAAGTGGAAAAACACATAGCTGAAAAAGGTCATTTACCAGAAATTCCCAGTGAAGTTGAGGTAACAAAGAACGGAATCAATCTCGGAGAAATGGATGCTAAATTGCTTCAAAAGATAGAAGAACTGACACTATATCTCATAGAACAAAATAAGGAAATCATCAAAATGAAGAAGGAAATTTCCGCCTTGAAAAGCAAATAAAAGATCATAACAGATGCTCAAACTCCATAAGCTAACGAGGTGTTTACTAAGACTTCTGCAAAACCATAGTCATAGAAATATTTACAAAGTTCAAGCTTACGGAGTTTAGCTGGGACGTTATCTGTAATTACTTTTATGATTAGAATTAAGAGCAAACTAACTGGCAAACCAAGAGACGTTAAATGGAAGTTCTGGATAGATTCGCCTGAATTCAAAGACACCCGTAATGATTGGGAAATAGTTGAATATCTTGAACCGCCAGTACAGCTATACAAACGACCTAACATACATTCTGAATTCGAAGAAGCTGGAATTCATGATAAATCTGTCGGTGTTAGTATGCATAATCAAAAACCTCAACTTTACCGATTTGATGAACTCGACCCTAAAAATCTTGAAAGCGTAAAAGCAACGAGCATTGCGAATGCAAAACCGAAAAAAAAGCTATTCCAATTCCAATTTTCAAACATCATTTCCAACCCTTGGGGTTCTTGGACTTCATTTGAAAAAGCATCTATTCTTCTAATGACATTGGCTATTATAATTCCTGTAATTTTATACATAATTTCTAAATCGTAATTTTAAAATACAGATAACATGGTGTAGGCACGAATGCCCTTGCGAGCTTTCCGAATCAATGCCAGAAGATTCACCGCCGCTCCTCGCGGAATCTCTAGAATACCGATAACGCATTCGTGGTTTCCTTGGCGGTCTAAATCTGGGCTAATGGCTAAACAGACTTTTGTGGTTGTGCGCGGATCGGCTATCTTTCTGCCTGTAAGGGCACATCGTCCTACACAGGCGCTATGATCAATCGCTACATTTTACGAATTTAATTCTTCAATAATGAAAAAGATATGTTTCTTTATTACCTGCCTCCTTCTTGCATTATCAGCAAATGCACAGTTTGTTGAAAATACTTCTGGAAATTTGACAACTACTGACAAAATTGGAATAGGAGCTAATTTCCCTGCTGGTGAACTACATATACATGGTTCAGAGAATGACGGCTCAGAGACTGTAGATATAGTTTTATCTCAATTTAATGGTTATAGTAAAATTTCAGGGTTATATACTGGGACGAGCAAAGGAGCTATTGCATTTTCTACTGCAAATGGAATCATAGCTGTTACGCATGAAAGAATGAGAATACGTTCTGATGGTAATGTTGGAATTGGAACTATTAATCCAAGTGAAAAACTTCAAGTCAATGGAAATGCTTCAATTCTCGATGGAAATATGATTTTCAATAATAGTAGTACAAATTTGGTTGAAAGTGGGACAATCAGATGGAATGAATATTCTAACAACATAACCAGTATCTCTGGAGCATTTATTAAATATGATGGAAGTAGCAATTATCTCCAAATTTCAACAAATACTGAAAGTACAAATTATGAACATCTAAGAATTTACAGGGGAGGCAATATTCTAATGCAGCCTAACTCAGGAAGCGTAGGAATTGGAACAACAACAACTGGATCTCATAAATTGGCTGTTCATGGCTCAATCGGAGCAAGAGAAATTAAAGTAGAAGCTACTGGCTGGTCAGACTTTGTTTTTGATGACGATTATGAACTTCGAACCCTTGAAGAAGTAGAAGAACACATTGCTGAAAACGGTCATCTCCCAGATATCCCAAGCGAATCAGAAGTAACGAAGAACGGTATCGATTTAGGTGAGATGGATGCCAAACTGCTTCAGAAAATTGAAGAACTCACACTATATATGATTGAGATAAATAAGGAACTCAAAGAGGTCAAAGCCTTAAATACCAAGCAAGAAGAAGAACTGAAAACACTAAGAAATCAATAAAAAGATCATAACAAAAGCTAAAATCAAATCATCCATATATGAAAAAGTTAATTCTGTTAGTGTTTCTATTCAGTGGCATCAATTTGCAAGCGCAAGAACAAGTCCAAACCAACTTAGGTTCTAAAAGTGATTTTGTCTATAAAGATGGTGATGTAGGAGTTGGAACTTCAAGTCCGGGATCAAAGCTTCATATTAATTCATCATCTTCTAGGGCAATTCGTTTTACCAGAAGTGGGGCAAACATTTTCGGTTACGAAATAGGTGGCTCAACTTTTGGGTTATACGATTTCACTAATAATCAATACAAATGGCGAACTGGAAATGGAAATATGCTCCTAGTTGAGGCTTCTGGAAATGTTGGAGTCGGAACATCTGATCCTGATTCGAAGATTCATGTTAATTCATTAGGTTCTTCTATTATTCGGTTCACAAGAAGCGGAGCTAACGTTTTCGGCTATGAAATCGGTGGTTCAACGTTCGGTCTTTATGATTACTCTAGCAGCGAGTACAAATGGCGAACTGGAAATGGAAATGTTTTCTTAGTTGAAACCACTGGCAGTGTTGGCATAGGAACAACCTCAATGGGAACTCACAAACTTGCTGTAGAAGGTACTATCGGAGCACGTGAAATCAAAGTAGAAGCAAATGGTTGGTCTGACTTTGTTTTTGAGAAAGATTATGAACTACTAACTCTAGAAGAAGTCGAACAACACATAAACGAAAATGGTCATCTTCCCGAAATCCCAAGTGAGGCTGACGTAACTGAGAATGGCATCAACCTCGGAGAGATGGATGCGAAACTGCTTCAGAAAATTGAGGAATTGACTCTTTACATGATCAATATGAACAAACAAGTGAAATTTCAGAACCACCGAATGAAGCAACTTGAGCTAGAGAATGCTAAAATGAGAGCAGAAATCTCCGAGCTAAAATGAACAAAAGATATTGACAAATGTGCTAACAACTAATTTAAAAAAAATGAAAAAATCAATACTTAACCTGATACTACTCATGGCCAGCATACCCTCATTTGCACAATGGACCGGTTTTCCTTCTGTTACCATACCAAATGGAGGATTAAATTTTGATCAAGGCATAAAAATCCGAACTAATTGGGGAAATTATGAAGTGGGTCGAGGGGGTGGTCTAATTACGCAAAATGCGGATGTAATTACTGGTGGTATATTCGGCATAAGACAAAACAATAATTGGGAAGGTGCCCTAACGTTTTACACTCATAATAATTCTAGCGGAAATACCTTTGGAAGCACATTTACCGAAAAAATGCGCTTGAATTCTTCTGGTAATCTTGGTATTGGTACATCAAACCCACAGACGAAGCTGGATATACAAGGAAGTGGAGAAGATATTAGAATTTCAAGAATTCTTGGCTGGAATACTGACAATGATAAAATCGGAGGGGTCTATTTCAATGTGAGAAATTCATGGGATTTGCATGATAGAAATGGAGCAAGAATTGAATCCTATTCTGATACCTATAATGACAGACAGGATTTAAGGTTTTCTACCAACTACGGTAACGTAATAGAAAGAATGAGAATAACATCAACAGGAAATGTTGGAATTGGGACTACTCAACCTGATAGCAAATTGGCTGTGAATGGAACAATTCATTCTAAGGAAGTCAGAGTTGACCTAAGCGGTTGGTCTGACTTTGTTTTTGAGAAAGATTATGAACTACTAACCCTTGAAGAAGTAGAAGAGCACATAAGCGAGAAAGGTCATCTTCCCGAAATACCTAGTGAAGCAGAAGTAACTAAGGATGGAATTAACCTTGGTGTGATGAATGCTAAACTGCTTCAAAAAATAGAAGAATTAACGCTACATCTAATAGAAATGAACAAACAATTAAAAGCTCAAAATGAAGAAATCGAGAAGCTCAAAAAGAAATAAAACATCATAACAAATTGATTGCCTATGCGCATTTGTATTTCTTGAAAAAGGGTTGAATCCCATGTTCAAAATTTGAAATAGTTTTGCTAATGAGTAGAGCTAAATGCAGTTATACATAAGTATTTAAGTAACAATCTTACAAAAATTTCATATATTCGTTTAAGAATAATTAATTAAAAAAATAACCAATGCTAACCGAAAAAAAGTTCCTGAAGTTACTTTTACTGAGTAAAATAATTTCATTGAGATATTTGGCCTTTTTTTTATTGACCACTTTGTCGATTGATGATCTTGAAGCTCAGAATACTGTAAGTCACCTTGAAGAGCCTATCTGGAGCTCAAAGCTAACTCAGACCAGCACTTTTGAAGAATCTTTGGTCTCTCTCAATTTATCTGATGCCGTGTTGAGAAGTATCGATAAAGTAGAAATTGATGTAGCCGAAGACCTCTTCAAAAAAAATATTCTTCTGGAAGAAAAAGCGCTTGAGATACACAAATCCGATGAGTACGACATACTATTTTTGAGATATTACTTATCGTCAAGCTCAGACGGAGTTACAGAATTTGAAAATTCAGTGGTCTCATTTCCCATTGAGAAGCTTCAACCAAACGACTACCTGAGAGAAACTCTAGTTTCCATAAACAGCAATAAAAATTCAGGCATGCAAGGAACTAGTCCTAACCATTCAGACCAAATAATTGGTAATGACAACGATGAGGGGTTACTTAAACAAAACTACCCCAATCCGTTTCAGACCGAAACGAAAATTCAATTTGAACTCCCCTCTAATTTTAGTTCTGCTAAAATTGTAATATCTGATATGAATGGGCGCCAACTGATCACTTTTGATTCTTTTACTTCCAAGGATAACCAAATCCAAATAGGAAGGGACAGGCTATCAAAAGGAACCTATTTCTATCACCTATTAGTTGATGATAGTCACATCTCAACTAAAAAAATGATCGTCAGATAAAATTTTAAGATCAATTACAAAAAGCATGGACAATTTTAAGATTATGAATAAAACGATTATATGTGTAATTCTCGCGCTTTTTGTATCGAGAATTGGCTATGGACAATCAGCTTACACATTGCCAGTAGATATTGAAATATCAGAGGATGCCATCAATCTTTTCTTATTAAAACAATACAACGATTTAGGTAATGCTACATCAGCGACCTATAACTACCAGGGGGTTGATTTTACAGCAGAGTTGTTGCCATTGACTATAGATCTGAAAAATGATTTAGCGGCAACGTATTTGGGATTTGCTGCCAGAGTTAGTTGGGACAATTCGAGCGTAGAAGTCTCTTTTACCTACAATATTTCGTTCGATTTCAGTGGTATAGACGAATTGAGTACAACCATTATTATTGAAGACGTACGAAGTGGTATTCAAAACAATAGCCTTCCTGATCCGGTAAAGAACTTTGTTCTTGGTGCTTTTGATGATTTAAACCTACAAGCATACCCAGATGCATTGGTTGAGCGACTCAATCAGGACCCTGTGATTGAAGAGCATCCCATTGAATTTACCTCTTTCAGTGATGTTTTTGAAGTCAATGAAGATGCATTAAACATTACTGTGACCTTTGATTTGCTTGCTGAAGAACCAATGATGGAATTGATGCTGACAGCTAATAATGAAATTAGATGTCGTTTGAATTTTAAAGCAGAATTTAAAGGAGCCATACTCACCTATGGAAACAATTACTTTTACTCCGAAGAAACATTTGCAAATTACGGCACTGAATATACTTTCTCTCCGGTGACAATAGCACAAATTGAATCAGGTGTAATACATGCAGTAAATAGTAAAAATGCTTATAAAGCATATTTTTCGCTCAGTTCTTTAGTGCCGGGCGTTTGGATTCAACCTGATAAATTTTATTAATTCCTAACTAACATGAAAAAGGTACTTTTACTTCTTACAATTGTCTGGTTTTGCTTTGTGCAAAATCTATCAGCATCAGATGGCGTTAAGATTAAGGTTTCAGAGCAAACACTTAATGATTTAATTGATTTAGCCAGCTTGTCACAATTACTTAGTTATTCTGTTTGGGAGAGAGGAGCTCTTCTTCAGTTTATTCTAAATTGCGATGGTGGCGTAGAATACAAAGAACAAGAATTTTATCATGCGACTTTAGCCAATACGGTAAGTTTGGATATACAGGCAAATAATAGATTCAGCCTGACATCAACACAAAAACATACAAATGGAGATGATATCTTTTTAATCGGAACAGGTAATCTAAAATCACCAATTTCAATATTTAATAACCACTTAATGGTCATTCATATAAAAGCATTTGGAACGATTAATGGATATTTTAATTTCGAGAATAACAAATTGAAACTTGTGTTGGACGATGTGGATTTACACGTTATTCTTAATACAGATGGCGGTACGTCATGCAGCTCAAATTGGGCACTTCCTGTAGGATTTCTTGACTCTCCATGGGAGATAGATGTGAACATTGGTTCCTCATTACTACCGCAAGCTTTGAAAGGTTATTTCACAACCGACTCACCATCTATTACAACTTCATCAAATGAGCTTACTGTAACTTATGAGACAATACCATTTAAGGAAACAGAACTGGATGGTACGTACTCTGCTAGTGCCGCTCATGAAGTAAACCTTAACGGTAAGACCGTACCTTCAACCGCCAGCAATTCAAAAATTACTGCAGGTGATGTCATCATATTGAAGAATTTTATTGTTGAAAACGGAGCTACATTCAGTGCCAAAATACAATCTCATGATTTTGGTACCGAAGTAATAGATTAACACTTTGCTTTGGCAGATGAAGAAGTATTGATTTTCAATCTTATAAATCAGCAACAGAATACACCTGGCAAAAGACAATAAACATAACACCACACGGTAATATGAGGAAATCGTGTGCTTCCATCCTTCTTACAAGACGTTCCAAGACTGATCCTTTTCGTCAATCGTCTAGCATGATATGTGCAGTTTTTGAACACGCTATTGCAAATAATGGTAGCAGAAGGCCGAATAATCATGAATAAAGAAAGGGCCTCAGAACCGATCCAATACCCAAAGAAAATTAATAGACTAAACTACAACCTGCACCAGGTAAAAATGCGTTGAAAAGCATTCCACACCCATTGTCAGCATTTATTCAATTCAGAAAATATGAATATCAAACATTGTTTTTTATTAATCCCGGGACTAACCCTTATTTTGCAAAGTTGTAAGCCAACTCATTCAAGTAACTCCTATCCACATGAAAAACTACCTGGCAACACGCCTGAATTATTTGCCCCCTCAATGGTTAATACAGATCATATAGAAATCAACACCGTGTTCAACGCCACTTTTACTGAGTTGTTTTTCACAAGAATTATTGACGGAAATTTCATAATACATCATGCGGAGTTAATTGATGGTCATTGGACTGCACCCCAACCCATTCAAATGTTTGCTGACCAAGCCAGTAATTCTGTGGCTATCGACCCATCAATCACTCAAGATGGCAACACCATGTATTTTCTTGGGATTAGTCCAGAAGACCGTGCTAATAATGCGCTCCCGGACATTTATAGAAGTCAAAAAATAGATGATCAATGGCAGATAGCATCAAGGGTTGAATACCCCATATCAACAGAAACATATGCAGAATCCTATCCCGTAGTGGTAGCCGATGGAAGTCTCTATTTCACATCCGACCGACCCGGTGGTTTAGGTAAAAGGGATATATATAGAGCTCAATATTTAGGAGATGGTAAATTTGATACACCGGAAAATATCGGTCCGGAAGTGAATTCAGAAAAAAATGCTCGCGGTACCTACGTGTCACCAGACGAAAGTTTATTGATCACTTCGGGCCTGACTTCCGAAAGAGGGTTTGATGTATCCTTCAAAGATGGAAGCAAATGGCAAACACCGGTTCATATTGACCTTGGAGAACCATTGGACAATGACTGGATATATTTTTGCCCATATATGTCGCCGGACGGTAAGTATTTTTTCTTTTCAAAAAGATACAGCAACCCTCCTGAAAGTGGATGGAAAGGTGTGACCAAGGGAGAAGTATATTGGGTAGATGCTAAAAATATATGGAGCCTTACAAGAAAATAAACAATTGTTGACTACGGATAAAATAATATCTGAAACGGTGGTAAATTATAGCGCTGTTCTTACATCCATCGAGGGCGAAATAGGCAAGAATGAATCCACAGGAAATAGATAATCTTAGTGAGAATGAAATAGGAAAGTTGTTTCCGATCGTACTTTCAAAGCCAAATCCAAAATGGAAATTGTTGTACAAGAATGAAAAAAAAGAACTTATTGAAAGGTTGGGTAGATATGCCCTAAGAATCGAGCACATAGGTAGTACCGCAATTCCAAACATTCTGTCCAAACCTACAATTGATATCTTAGTCGAAATTCCTGATAATAAGGAAATAGAAAATCAAATATCTACAAAAATGAAGTCCCTGGGCTATTATTTTGTGCACAGAACAGATCGTAAACCACCCTACTTAATGTTTATAAAGGGTGTTTCTGTGAAAGGAGTAACCGGGCAAACCTATCACATACACATGGCTAAGAAAGACCATCCCATATGGGACAAAGTCTACTTTCGAGATTATTTAATCCAGCATCAAGATTTGGCCATTCAATACGAAAATCTAAAATGCGAACTGGCCAAAAAACACAGAAATAACAGGGATGGATATACTGATGGAAAAAAAGAATTTGTAATGAGAATAACCCAAGAGGCTAAAGAAAAATATGAATAACTTCGATCTTTAACCAGACATTAAGCCAAAACCCATCACTCTTATGAAAAATTTCAATGCTCTACTCACAGGACTATTATTGATCCTCGCTGCCTGTCAGCAACAAAAGCTCACCCCATTTGATCAGCATTTCACCAATGGCAGCCTGCGGATTGATTATTTTCATTCCGGAGATGCCAAGACCGAAACCGTGGCAATAGACCAAATTTATAACTATGACACCTGGGCCGGCAGCCTAACCAACCTGATCGATCAACTCAATTACGGCGCGTACTATTACAAAATATATGACCAAGCCTCTGAGGAAGTGATTTACTCCAAAGGTTTTGATAGTTACTTTAAGGAATATCAGGTAAGCCGCCCTGCCTTGGAAGGGCAAGTGAAGCAGTTTCACGAATCAGCCATCATCCCTTTTCCTAAAAAGAAGATCATTTTTGTTCTGGAAAAAAGAAACGCGTCAGGCAGTATGGACGAAGTGTTCAGACGAGCCATTGATCCTAAGCAGGCAGTAGAAAAGCCATTCGATCCGGATGTTCGAGTATATACCGGCCTCGAAAGTGGAGACCCCAACACCTCCGCTGATATTGCCATCATAGGAGAAGGATATACGGCAGACGAAGATCAAAAATTCCAGGATGATCTCAAGCGGTTTACTGAAGTGTTTTTCAGGGCAGAACCGTGTAAGTCTAATAAGAGCAAGTTCAACATTCGCGGTGTACTCAAACCATCAGTGGACAGCGGCATAGATGAGCCGAGAGCAGGAATAGATAAAAACACAGCCGTAAATGCATCTTTTAATACAATGGGTTCAGAACGATATGTATTGACCGAAGACAATCGAGCGCTACGTGACCTTGCAGGTCATGCTCCTTATGACGCACTCTACATCATGGTCAACCATAGCCGTTATGGCGGTGGAGGGATCTACAATTTCTACTGTGTATATACCTCAGACAACATAGACAGCGATTATTTGATGGTGCATGAATTCGGCCATTCCTTTTTTGGGCTGGCCGACGAATATTATACCTCTTCAACTGCCTACAACGATTTCTACTCGGCTGATTATGAACCAAACGAGCCAAACATTACAGCCCTGAAAGACCCGGAACAAGTCAAGTGGAAACATTTGGTCAGTGATAGTATGTCCATACCTACACCCTGGTCGAAATCAAAATTCGACAGTTTGGATTTGATATGGCAAAAGCAAAGAGCCCAGATGAATGATGCGATTGCAGCACTTCAGAAAAACGGAGCAAGCGAAAAGGAAATTACCGAAGCGAAAGCCCAGTACGATAAGAAAAGCACAGAAAGGAATACCGAAGTGCAAGCCTATCTAGAAGGCAGCCAATTTGCAGGTAAAGTTGGAGCTTTTGAAGGCGCCGGATATGCGTCAACCGGTCTCTACCGTTCTTCGGTCAATTGCATCATGTTTACTCGAACTGATTATTTCTGTCCGGTTTGTCAGGAAGCCATGGTGAATGTGATTAATTCTTACTCCGATTAATCTAATTTTTAGCCTGCCAGCAGTAATCTAAATCCTGTCATGTTGTTTTAGGACGCCTCAACTGAAACGAAGCATCAAAGTATAAACATTCAGAGCCGGAGCAAAAACACGCACGGGATCATCTAAAAAACAAAACGTTGAAGCCCGATCTATTCAAACGGCGAGCAAAAAGATGCAAAATCGAAGCAAAAAGATGAGAGCGCCCGGCAAAAAGATTCAAGCTTGAATCAAAGTATATGCGCGATTGAATATAAAAGATGATCGATTGAGAAAAAAAGATGCTCGGTCGAAGCTCAATCGTATCAAGCGAATTTCTAAAAAACTCAACATTGACTCAAAAAGCTTCGGCATTGAATGGTGGAGCTGATCAGCCGGAGAAAAAACACTCAAGAGATCATATAAATAATAAAACACCGAAGTTCGATGAGCCAAATGGCGAGCAAAAAAATGTAAGCTCGAAGCAAAAAGCTTCGACCGGGGTGCTCCGAGATTCGAACAGGGCGCAAAAAGGTGTGAGCTCGGAGCAAAAAGACTCGAGCAGGGGGCTCAGAGGTACCCCCTCCTGCTTTATTTAGTACTTGATTCCGATAGATTAGTGAGACAAATACCGCTCTTCCGACTGTTTAATGTATGATTGGTCGTAAATTGTACCAACAGAATTTAAGATCTGATGATAAACGAAGGTATGAAGAGAAACAGCAAAACCTGGACATGCTTCCTTTTAATGCTAGCTTCCATCAGTATACACGCACAATCCAATTTTAATATCTCGGGTCGATGGAGTGGTCCCATCGGTGTTCCACTGGGAGAAGATCTTCTGGGAGAGTATGATTTTGAGCAGTCCGGCTTGATCGTGCAGGGGCATATCAAGATGACAAGTCTGAATGGAAAAGATTCTTCCAGGTACCAGTTTTCCGGGGTAGTCAAAAATGGAGTTGTTCATCTGAAAGGAACAAAGTTCGATTATAAGTCACCCGGAGCGTGTCTGGCGCTGACGATATTGAACTATTCAAAAAATGAGGATGGAGAAAAACTGATTGGAAAATGGCATGGAAATTTACTTCCCTCTACCTGTCCTCCGGGTGTTTCCGGGAAAATTGAACTCTCCAGAGTCATTGAATCTAATGCCGAACGAAACCAACAATCAACTCCTAGCCTTCAGGTGAACCGTACTGATGTCGAAGGCAATGCCCTGCTGAAGGCACTCAGTCAGAGAAAATATTACGCGCTGATTATAGGGATCAACGAATATGCAGATGATGGAATTTCCGATCTGGACAACCCGATTAGTGATGCCGGTGAAATGAAACGTGTACTGCAAAACTATTATTCTTTTGATCCAGAGAACATCAAATTGCTTTCCAACCCCACGCGCACAGGAATCATAGAAGCGTTTGACGATTTCAGTGAAAGAATTACCCCTTTGGACAATTTTTTGGTTTTCTACGCCGGTCATGGCATTTGGGACGAACGTCTTGGTCAGGGTTTTTGGCTTCCCTCCGACGCCAAAAAGAACTCTAAAGCACAGTGGCTTTCCAATAGTACCATTCGCGATTATATTGGAGGTATTGAAACCAAACACACACTGCTGATTACAGACGCTTGTTTTAGCGGTAGCATTTTCAAAGAAAGAACCGTAACTTTTGAAAACAGCAGAGCCATACTTGAAATGTACAAATTAGCAAGCCGCAAGGCCATGACCAGCGGAGCCTTAAAGACGGTTCCTGATCAAAGTGTATTTATTACTTACCTAACCAAAAGTCTGGTCAACAATGATCAACCGCTGCTTTCTGCAGAAGACCTGTTTCGCACCTTCAAAATAGCCGTAATCAACAATAGTCCAAATGGTCAGGTACCTCAGTATGGTGCTATTGGTCAGGTTGGAGATGAGGGAGGAGACTTTATTTTTTTAAAACGATCTGATCAGTAATTTTTCACCATAAGACATCTCGTTGTAGAACAGCATAGTGCTAAAAACAAAATATCTCCGACTGTAACATTCTACCTGATGCCTCAATCAGTGAACGGTAAGAGCGAAATGCCAATAGCAAGCAGATTCGTTGACATGTGAAACAAAAGCGGATACTGAAACCCAAAGGATATCCTCGTATATCCATAAATGAGTGCACTCATCAGTTGAGGCAAGGTAAGCAAGGGCAAAAGGGCTATGTTCAGCCAGGTCAGTTCATACTTGAATACATGCACAGCGGCAAAAAGCACACAGCTTAAGTAATAAATAGTTCGAAAATGTATTCGCCAAAACATGGCCAACCGAGCTTTTACCTTCTTTAAATTGAATATAGACAACAAAATAAAACTAAACATCATAGCAGGAAGCATTCTCATCATAAAGGTGTCATCGATGGCACTGATTTTAGTATGATAAACTGCCTTGGTCAATATATAATATAGCAGGACACCTGAGGAAAGAGCTAAATAGACTGGCTTAAATCTGAGTGATAAACGAAAGCAAACTTCCTCAAGCACAGGAAGAATCAATCCACCCACAAGGAGCAAAATCAACGGCGAAAACCTGTCCGCCATACTGGCGCCTGTTTGATTCTTGGGATCGTAGACGAGTGCAAAAAACAAGATCAATGGTATCAGAAAAACCATTTTCAATATAAACAGGCCTATGGTATCGTATATTTTGAATTTGGTTGACTTGGAAAGCAACATCAATTGGCTCGGTTTCCTGATAAACTGAAGAAGATCTCTTAGCAGCGATTGATAATAGCGTAGTTTGAGGAATGGGTATTTCATGTTTTATGGATTTAAATACTAGACCCTCAATCGCATACTTCGTTACACGGAAATTATCCGAAATACTTAAATCTGTTGATCTACTCTCATGCTCTCATCTAGGGCTTATTTATTTAATCAATAAAATTGTATTAAATTACTATAATATATAATTATCCGATCAATCTGCGAGTGAATAATCCACCGCCTGTTTCCTCGGACTTAAGATTTAAAACCTAAACCTATTATTATGAAGAACCAACTCTCCTCCCTGCTAGCATTGTTTTTTGCCATTTTCGCTCTTAGCTCCTGTAATCAGGAGAAATGTATGAAAGAATATATTGAATGTCGTGATGCCTGCTATGATCAGGCGGATGCTGTTCGTGCACAATGGGTTGCCGCCAGAGACAATTGCCAAACCGAATTTGACAACGCGCTTCTAGCGTGCTTCGAACTGCAGAACGACGATGCCTTTATGGCCTGCTATAAAAATGCCAATGCAGCCCTAAAGGAATGCATAAGCGAGGTGGACAGAGCTTATGAGGAAGGAATGGCCGAAGTCGCGGCATGTAACGAAGTATGCAAAGCTAAATTTGCAGAGTGTAGCAAATAGTAGCTAGCCTCTTTGATGTCGAACAACTAAAACATCAGGCAACCCTTTTGACTGGAAAATATGAAGGTAAAAGGGTTGCTTTTACTTGCCAAATGGCAACGAATTCAGCAAATTCAATTTATGAGTCCAAACCTTTATCTACTCTGATTTGACTATTTTGCTATTCAAATAACTATGCAAAAGGACAAGTACATCCTTAGGGTTTGTCTGGCTCTCCCCCTCTTTGGTCTGTCCGTGATGAATATAATAGAAGTCGCGAATCGCTCGAAATAGCGTCCATTCTTCTTCAGAATCATTGTTTAGTTGATTGAATTCTGACCAAAGTTGATAGGTTTTGGCCTCTGTAAATTTCCTAGCTTCATCAGAACAGTTTTTATACCTTGAGATAGATTCGTTTATCAACAGTTGACGCTGAAAGGCAAGTTCTGCCTTGTACTGCATCACTTCCTCATTAAATAGCATATCAAACTTATCGTAATCTTTAATCAGTTCGTAAAAAAATGCATATCGACTAATATGGTAGGCCAGCAATTGGGATTCGAAGACCTCCATATCTCCGAAATAGTGATAGAAACTAGATCTATTCAAACCAACAAGATTAGAGAGTTTCTCAACATTGAAAGCTGCTGGCCCGATCTGCCCAAAGAATTGGTATCCAGTAAGTATCCATTTCTGCTTATTGTCTAAATCATTTTTCATGCCGACGAAATTTGTCAATAAAGGTTCTGTACACAACTGTCTATAGCGGATAAGTCTACGCCCTTAATTTTGGATTTCAAAATAAAATTTATTCATTAGAAAATAATTAACTATGACACAAAAAACATCAAGCGCTTTTATTGCTGCTTCATGGGTCGCACTAGGTGCTGGCATCATCGGTTATTTAATTGGGCTTTTCAGAGCAGACATGTTGCTCAATGAGAAAGGCTATTATTTCACAATTCTTATGTTTGGTTTATTTGCTGCGGTGTCCTTACAAAAAAGTGTAAGAGACAAACTAGAGGGGATACCTGTTACAGAAATATATTTTGGCATTTGCTGGTTCGGA
The DNA here is from genome assembly GCF_039944555.1 of Reichenbachiella sp. Classification (GTDB taxonomy): domain Bacteria; phylum Bacteroidota; class Bacteroidia; order Cytophagales; family Cyclobacteriaceae; genus Reichenbachiella. The sequence continues at coordinate 1,151,793 of NZ_JBDUYN010000007.1, forward strand.
ACAATACTTTCTATTGTACTGCTAATTATTGGCTTGTGGAATGCTGACTTATTGCCTAGCGAGAAGGGTTTTTACAGTTTTGCGTTTCTACTATCCATGTTTGGTGCAATCACAGTACAAAAGAATACCAGGGATTTACTCCAGCAAGAACGCGAAGAGAGAAGTCCGCACTAACAGAGCATGATTTATTTGGCAAGAACCGAAATATCATTATCTTGTTTTGGTTCTTGCTATACTCTTCAGAAAGTCAATCATGATATCCAATACTACTATTGTGCTAGCATACGATAATTGGCTTTTTTGTTGTTTGTTATCGTTGGCTCAAGAAAAGAAAGTACTGCCTATCCGGTAGGAAGAGAGAATTATGACTGATTTACAAGGAAAAAAAGCAGAGACCCTGCTGTCACTACATCATTCAGAAAAACTATTGATTCTCCCCAACGTATGGGACGTGCTTGGCGCTAAATTGTTAGAATCAGAAGGTTTTGAAGCTATCGCAACGGCCAGTGCGTCAGTTGCGTTTTCCAGGGGTTTTGATGACAATCAGGAAATTGACTTTACCACCTTATTAAGACTTTTTAGATCCATATGCCAAAGCACTTCTCTACCGGTAACCGTAGATATTGAGCGAGGTTATGCCGATTCACTAGACCAACTTACCGAAAACATCAAAAATCTAATCAGCTGTGGCGTGGTGGGCTTGAATATTGAAGACTCCAATAAAAAAGGTGAAAACCTGGAATCTATCGAGCACCAATGTGAGAAGATTCAACTGATACGACAAGTAGCTGATAACTTAGGTATTCCCTTAGTCATCAATGCAAGGACAGATGTTTTTCTGATGAAAAGTTATGAAGATAATAGACTTTCTGAATCTATTCGCAGAGGACAACAATACAAGCATGCCGGCGCAGACTGCTTCTACCCTATTCTTTGTAGTAATGACGAGCTAAAAGAAATAAATCTAGCGGTCGATCTTCCGGTGAATGTTCTTGCCCAGCAAGACACCCATTCAGTTAGTGAATTAGAAAGGCTCAACATCGCCAGACTAAGCCTTGGACCCGCTTTGCTGAGGTCTGCATTGATGAAAATGCGGGAAACGGTTCGATCCCTAAAACAAGGCACCAGTTTTGATTCATTCATTAATGAAAATACAATAACCAGCAAGGAAATATTGGCAATCATAAAACCGTAAATTGAAATTACCTCTACTGCGCAGCAACCCTTCAACCAATCATGAATACATTCAACAAAAATATCCAGGCATACAAAAAGCAACTAGAAAAAGGAGACATCAGTGCGGGATACAAAGGCTTGATGGAGTTTATCACTGATTTTAAAAATCAAATCAAAAACGAAAATCCTACTCATACCATGTCTGGCCAGATTCATTATGGGTTTATGGATATTACGTTCTTTTCCTTTATTCCGGAAGTTCTAAAAAGGGAGAAACTAAAAATTGTGGTCATTTTCAATCACGCAGAATTCCAATTCGAACTCTGGCTCTGTGGCCAGAATAAACAGATTCAACAAAAATATTGGGAATTGTTCAGAGAAAGTGATTGGGATAAATACAACATCCCCTCAAAAATAGACGACAGACACTTCATAGTTGAGCATGTTTTAGCTAAGAATCCAAATTTTGATGATCCCACAGCTTTAAGAGATCAAATGTCCAATGACACGACCAAATTTGTGGAAGATATTATTAAGGTCTTTATTTGATTACCCCGATTTTAATAGTGAAATCAAAACAATATCCAGAACTGTGACATTTAATCCAGTGATAAATAAAATAAGCTCTAATCCAAGAAATCTACTGTTAATAGACGGTATTGGTGCCCTCCTTTCAGCTTTCTTATTGGGGGTGATCTTAACCAGGTTTGAAAGTACTTTCGGAATGCCGAAGAAAACACTATACATTCTCGCCTTTCTTCCTTGCATTATCGTCTTGTATGATTTGAGTTGCTATTTTGGTTTATCAAAAAACTGGATCCCTTACTTGAAAACCATTGCTATTGCAAATCTAATTTATGCTTGTATTTCGTTGGGCATGGTACTGCATCATTACCAACAATTAACTGCTTTAGGTTTGACCTATTTCTTACTTGAATTAGTAATTGTAGTTGCTCTTGCAAGTATCGAACTAAAAGTGGCTGCAACTCTAACTTCAGGAAGGACATGAAAGATTTCCTGTCTTTCTTTACGAACAAAATAGGTCAACACGTAAGGTTACATCCCCAACCGTTTCATTATCAATCGATCCATCTGTTGGCATAGGGTGAGCGGTTTGAGCGTTCGCCAGTTGTGGATATCAAGAGGACCTCCAAAATTGATGAAACCATCCACATTAAAGTTTGTCATCTCTTCGACTACGAAGTCCCGAAAACCAATACCCACAATCCAACCCTCTTCCACGTCCTCAAACCACTCTTCGTAGTAGCTATCGTCTGAGCCGTGAAAATTGAGCACATTTTCTCCGATCAGGATGTATTTGTTGATGCCCTCAAGCTGAATCTCGTCTATCACATTTCTTTTAAGATACATGATATCGTTATTCACGGCGTCGTTCCACTCCCCAATGAATTCAAATACCGCGAAGCCCAACTCATAGTCGGTAAATAAAATTTTGGCGTATAAGGTCTCTGAACCAATATAATCCCATGCTGGATCAATGTAGTAACCATAAATAGTCTCAGAATAGAGATCGTAGTTATACTCCTTACCATGAAAAGGTGACAGGGCATCACTTGCCGAATCGTAGTATTTCAGCCAACCGCTATAGGGTTCTATGTTATGCATCTGAACTTTTATGGTGGTCAATGGCCTTCCTGACAGAACCCTGAGATTCTACCAATTGTTGGGCCTTTTCTCTACTGACTCCGGTTTCTTCTATGACCATGCGAATGGCGCGATCAATAAGCTTCTCATTGCTCAGTTGCATATCTACCATTTTATTGCCTTGGACATGACCCAGTTGTATCATCACCGTAGTTGAAATCATATTAAGCACCAGCTTTTGAGCGGTGCCAGCTTTCATTCGCGTACTGCCGGTAACGAATTCCGGCCCCACAACCACCTCTATTGGATATTGGGCGGTCTCAGCCAGTTTACTTCCTTGGTTGCAAGTAATACAGCCAGTTACCAGTCCAGCTTCATTCGCCTTTGCTAATCCGCCAATCACATAGGGTGTTCTCCCTGACGCTGCTATTCCAATGAGCAAATCTTTGTCACTGATATCATAAGCAAGCAAGTCTTGCCATGCCTGATTTGGGTCATCTTCGGCATGTTCTACGGATTTTCTTATAGCTCCATCTCCACCGGCAATCACACCTACTACATGTCCATGAGGCAAACCATAGGTTGGCGGTATCTCTGATGCATCGACCACTCCTAGCCTACCGCTGGTACCAGCTCCTATATAAAACAACCGACCACCTTCAGACATCTTCGCCACTATTTGAATCACCAGCCCTTCAATCTTAGGAATCACTTTTGCGACCGCCTGAGGAACAGTCTGATCCTCTTTATTGATGTTGCCGAGTAATTCGGCCACCGTCATGTGCTCTAGCTCATTGTAATTCGATGTAGATTCGGTAGTGTTTTGCATGGTTCAAAATTGAAGGAATAGAACGGGAATTCTAAACTTATCAAGAAGAATTTCATCGTTCTCTATGATAACCGATTGGCTTCTTTCCAGCAGATCAATTTCAAGAATTAAATATTGACGGTCACCGTTGACTTATTTTGGCTGGTGATACTGTGTCAATCCATCGATTGGGCCGACTACAATATCCTTGATATTGATTCCTAAATCTGCACCTACTTTTCGAAGTACCTCTTCATAATAAAAGGCGACTGATCCTGTAAAATGCACCGGTAGCTTAGCATAATCAGTATATTTCATCACATTGAGCTCAATAAATCTTTTGAAGGCATCATAGACCATCTCGTAGATCAACGGATCTTTCAAGTGCTTGAAGATGAACTTAGAAAAACTCGAGAGGTAAAGAATGGGCATATGATGATGATAAATATTCTCAAGTATATCATGTGGCTCAAGGCCAAATTCATCATCAAACTGTTCTTTGATTTCTTTAGAGAGCTCTTTTTTGAAATAATAGATTAAGAATTGCTTACCCAGATAATTCCCGCTTCCCTCATCTCCCAGGATATAACCCAGTGAACGTACGTTTTCTATGATTCCTATACCGTCATACAAACAGGAATTGGACCCTGTTCCTAAAATACAGGCTACACCCCTTTCAATTCCGCAGAGTGACCTTGCAGCAGCCAGCATGTCATGATTGATTTCTATTTTGGCCTTGGGAAACAATTGCATGAAACAATCGCGAATCGTTTGCTTATTTTTGCTTGATGAACACCCGGCACCATAAAAATACACTTCTTTAAAAGGTGCATCGATGTATTCTATCAGCCCCATACGCATGACTTCCAGAATACCGGATGCGTCCAGATAATAGGGATTGATCCCGCCAGAGCGGGCATGAAAAATAGTCTGTTTAGAATCTATGATCCTCCATTCTGTCTTAGTAGAGCCACTTTCTGCTATTAGAATCATACGTATTTTGTGGGGTTAGCCACCTTTCTCTCTTGTGCTAGGTTCGAAAATAGTAAATAAATAAAGATTCCCTCCGATAGTCAGAAAATAATGAAAGATATTTTGCTATTTTTAGATCAGTCAAAAATCATCATCATTGTCAACTCAAAATATTTATCATGCGTATTTTCACGGTTCTGCTACTATTCTTAGTATGCTACTCTGACCTATCGGCTCAGTCTTATAATTCGAAAATATTGCATGTATTTGAAGGGAATTGGACCGGGTCCGCCACGGCTTACTTTCCACGTGATACCACAAAGGAAAATCGCATTGAATCCATTGAGGCAGCGGGGAAAAAAGTATTGAAGGACACCTATATAGAAATTAGTTCGACCTGGACACAAGCCAACCAGGACTACCGAACATTGCTTACTTTGTGGAATTACCATGTAAGAAAAGATAGTTTTCAAATTCTATATTTATATGACAATTGGCCCGGTCGCGTAGATTATACCTTGTCTTATGATTCAACTGCCCGAACATTCTATGGGTACGACACCTTTATGGCTCGTGGGAATATTCCTGCCGAAGAGAAAGTGGAATGGGTCATATCTGAAGATGGAAATGAAATCAGAAGTACCGAATACAATCATTTGTCTACCGACCCAAAAGATTATTGGCCCAAAACATTTGAGTTTGTACTCAAACGAGTTGATTAACTCGTCGAATGATCTAATTCTCCTATCACTTCAAATTTATTAAAAACCTTTTCCGTATGCGGGGCATCTTTTAGCTCTTCGGTCAGGTCCTGCCCGGCCCAGTGCTCATAGTGCTGTCCCTTTCTCCAAAGTCTGGAAGCAGTGACGTCATAGATTTTTCCTTTGTAGGCCACCCAGATTTCTTCTCTATCCTGACCATTGCGCAAAGCAAGTTGCTGACGACTGTAAACAGCAGTTTTCATCAGTTGTCCAAGGTAACCACCGTAATGCCTGCACCACCATGCTCTACATGTTCATCTTTGGCGCTGATGATCTTGTGATTTTCACGAAGCACATTTCTAACCAACTCCCGCAAAACACCGTGTCCTTTGCCATGCAAAATTTTCACCTCAGTATGGCCCAATAGCAAGGCTTCATCGATATAGTATTCTACCTTACCAATCGCCTCTTCGGCCCTTACTCCTCTGATATCAAGAGTTGAACTAAAGCTGGCCATTTTATCGTTGAGATTAATGCCCGTCATTTGTTGCACCCTATGATCTGTTGATTTCTTAAACTCTTTAGAGGATATTTTGACCAGTTCTTCCAACTTCACTCTTGATTTTAGGCCGCCAAGCAATATTTCAGCTTGTTTGCCCTTGATACTTTCCACCTCTCCGACGGCTCCAGACTTCAGCTGTACCTTGTCTCCGATCTGAATAGGACCCTTTTCAATTATCTTTTCAGATACCTTTTTAGACTCAGACTTGACAACCTTCTCAGCATGCGCTTTCAGGGCTTCACGAGCCTGAGCCGTTCGTCGCTGATCTGCTTCAGATTCTTTTATTTCCTTGATGGTGGCCTCTATCTTTTTATTTGATGTCTGAATCAAACGCGAAGCTTCTTCTTTGGCCTGCTTAAGTACTTTAGTCTTCTCCTTCTCTAGGTACTTCTTTAGGTCCTCATAGTCCTTGATGGCCGCAGTCAATCGGCCGTTTTTGGCATCCAATGCCTTCTTTTCCTTGGCAATTTGATTTTTTTCAGATTCCAATTCACTCAGTAAACGATCAAACTGCACATGAGAGATGCCGGCCTTTTTCTTCGCTCTATCAAGCATTTTTGGATTGAGACCTATTTTGCCCGCTATCTCTAACGCAAATGAACTGCCAGGCTTACCTATCTCCAGTTCATACATGGGCTCTAGTCGCTTCACATCGAATTTCATTGCAGCATTTACGATGTTTTTTTCTTTGTCCGCTGCCTTTTTCAGATTGCCATAGTGCGTTGTAATCGCTCCAAAAGCCTGAGCTTGATTCAGTTCCAACAAAACCACTTCCGCGATCGCACCGCCAAATTGAGGTTCGGTACCGGTTCCAAATTCATCTATCAAAAAGAGCGTGTTGCGCGAAGCGTTTTCGAGAAAGTACTTCATGTTGGTCAAATGCGAGCTGTATGTACTTAAGTCATTTTCCAGGGATTGCTCGTCTCCAATATCAATAAAGATCGAATGAAATGTTCCGAATTCTGAACTTTCTGAAACCGATACTGGCAAACCGCACTGGGCCATGTACTGCAATAGACCTATTGTTTTGATACAAACAGACTTTCCGCCTGCGTTTGGTCCGGATATCAAAAGAACTCTTTTTTCTCTTGACAGAGAAAGATGCAAGGGCACGATCTTTTTCCCTTGTTCTTTCAATGCAGATTCTAATATTGGATGCCTAGCTTGCTGCCAAAGGATTTTTTGACTCTTCGACAATTCGGGACAGGTACAATTGAAATCGATACCAAACCTGGCTTTGGCTCTTATGAAATCCATGACGCCAAGTATTTTTATGCCCTTCTTTACTTCGGGCAAATTATCGCGGAGTTGATCGGTAAGTTGAGTCAGAATTCGTACAATCTCTCTCCTCTCGGCATACCTCAGTTCTCTAATCTCATTGTTGATCTCCAAGGCCTCAGCCGGTTCCAAATAAACTGTCTGACCGGTGGCTGACTCGTCATGTACAAATCCCTTGATATGTCGTTTGTGCTCAGCCAAGACTGGTATTACCATCCTGCCATCACGAATCGTAAGCGAAGGCGATTCCGGGCAATAGCCATGACGGTTGGCTTCTTTCAAAATCTTATTCACTGCCGTTCGAGCACGAATCTGGCTTTTTGAGATGGCACTTCGAATAGACATTAGTTCACGACTGGCATCATCTCTGAGCTGACCTTTTTCATCTATTTTCTGATCAAGCGCCAAATACAGCTGATCATCCAACTCTATTGGAGCGACCCTTGTGGAGAGTACAGGATATTCTTCATTGTTTTGGTGAAAAAATCTCACCATGTTCAGCAGCGTTTCAAGCACTAATTTCACTTCAAACAACTCCTCTTCATCTAAAAAGTTTCCCTGCAGTTCCGATCGCTTCAACGCTGGCGAAATGTCTGTATAGTTAGATTGGGGAAAGGATGCTCCACTGGTCAATATTAAAGTGAATTCCCTGGTTTGATCCATCCACTCATTGACCTTCCCGGTATTTGTATTGAAAGACAAACGATCAACGAAATCTTCTCCAAGCGTACTCAGACAACGATCTTTGACCAATAGTTTTACTTTATCAAAACCTAATTTGACCTCTATATCTTTCGGATAGGAATTCAATCTATTGAGTTTAATTCTATTTATTGGCTCCCTCTATCTGGGGGCTGAATCTTTTTTTAATACCAGTAGTATCTATATCGATAGCCATGTCTTCCGGCCTTGCGGCTGGAAGCTCAGCATCTTCCTGATAACCCCTTTTTTGGATTACATTCAGACTGTCTACCACCGTTGTGTATATCTTGTCAAGCAAAACCGGATTAGACAGGTAGTATTGATAGCTCTCTTGATATTTTGCTTTTTCTACGTCATATTTTTCAAATATTTCCTTTTCCAGCGTATTGTAGACTTTAAAAGAGGAATCATTGGTCAAGCGTAATTTATCCACGCGTGCTTCAAGAATATGAATTTCAGTCAGCAACTCAATCATCTTATCAGATGGAATCACGTCCTTCTGATCTACCGTTGAACTACATCCGAATCCGACGATAACATTTATTAACAAAAAATATTTTTTCACAAACCCAAAATATTAAGTAAAGGCTTAATTTTAGCGCCTCAAAAGTACAATGAATGAAGGACATCCTCAAGAAGCTTAGAAAATACGAGATCAGGATCAGGAAGGCCATAAACTCCCAGATGCAGGGTGATTTTCATTCTATTTTTAAGGGGTCCGGATTAGAATTCGACGACGTACGCTCATATCAGTATGGAGATGATGTACGTTCTATAGATTGGAATGTTTCTGCCAAAGGGCATGGAACTTTTGTAAAGACATTTAAAGAAGAGAAAGAGCAGAATGTTTTCTTTATTTTGGATGTAAGCGCCTCTCAAGAGATTGGCAAAGAAGGGCAACAAAAACTAGACGTTGGTAAGGAGATTTGCGCCTTGCTTTCTATATCAGCTATTAAGGAAAATAGCCAGGTAGGCCTGATTTGTTTCTCCGATCAAAAGGAAAAATATGTTAAGCCAGGTAAGGGGCTTAAGCACTCCTTCAATATTGTATCGAACGTTTTCAACTTGAATCCCAAATCGAAACAGACAGATTTGGCGAAAGGCATTCACTTCACTTTGAATTTGCTAAAACGGAAGAGTGTGGTGGTACTGATTTCAGATTTTGTCGATGAAAACTATGAGCATGACTTAAAGGCACTTGCCAGATCTCACGATTTAGTAGTGATTCAGATATCCGATAAAAGAGAAACTACCTTTCCGAATCTAGGTATAGTACCTCTACATGATCAGGAAAGCGGCAAAACAATATGGAAAAATACTTCCTCCGGTTCATTTAGAAAACTACTAGACCAAACCTACGGCGAAAGACAAAAGGAATTAGAAAAATTCTGTGGTCGTAATCAGGCCAACTATACCAATATCCGAACGGATGAGGACTATGTACCAAAGCTCATTCGACTGTTTAAAGTAAGAAATAAAATGAGGAAAAGTGGGTAAAGGCATTTCGTTAGGAATACTATTTAGTTTTATATTTTCAGTGAACCATGCCCAGGAAATTTCGCCATACGGCAAATTTCTTAAAGATAGCGTCATGGTGGGTGAGGAAGTAAAGTACTCGTTGTCGGTAAAGTACCCACTGGATTGGCATGTCATATTTCCTGATTCTACATACAATTATGAGCCTTTTGAGTTCTATACCAAAAGTTACTTTCCAACCAGAATCGATAGCACTCATGCCTATGACAGTGCTGTATATACGCTCTCCACTTTTGAGATTGACCTCGTTCAGAAACTTCAGTTGCCGATATACCTGCTGAACGGTAATGACAGCACTACAATTCTGGCCAGCCCTGACTCCATATTTCTAAGAGAATTGGTCACCGTGTTACCAGACTCGTTGAAGTTTAGGGAAAACCTGGCATTTCAGGCAGTAAATTATGCCTTTAACTACCCCTATTTCATGATTGGACTTGGGCTAGTCGCACTCATTGGATTAGGAACTTTTTTCATCTTCGGAAATTCGATTCGGACAAAAATCAAACTTTACAGAATGAGGAAGGCTTATGAGAAATTTTCTCTTGAATTTGATAGAGGTATTATCAAGATCAAACAATCCGAAACCAACGCACAATTGATTGAGGAGATATTGGTGATCTGGAAAAGCTATATGGAAAAAATTGAAGATAGGCCCTTCACCAAGTATACCTCGAAAGAGATTTTAAAAGTTGGGTTTGAAGAGCAACTCAAAAACGTATTGCAAACCATAGACCGTTCGATCTATGGGGCGATCGGTGATGAAGAGATGCACAAGAATTTTGAGGCCTTAGAAGATTTCACATTTGAGCGCTATAAAATCGCTTGCAACCAAGCCAAAAGCTCCCAGAACGAGCCTCAAATAAAAGCATCTCGCAATGAAGAAAAAGAAATTCAATCAACTGCTATTACCCAATTTGGGCTTGACACGAATGAATTGTATGAGGAGTTGAAAAAAGGTGGCCGTTTTGTTATTTACTATTACACTATTTCCATCTTGATTATGACATTTAGAAGGAGCAGTGAAGTGAAGTTTATCAGAAGTGGTGAAAATGGAATCAAACAAGGTCTAGTATATAGTCTGATTAGTTTTCTTCTTGGGTGGTGGGGAATTCCCTGGGGACTTATTTATACACCACGTAGTCTATACATAAATTTCAGAGGAGGCAAAAATGTGACAGATCAACTTATAAACAAGGTTACGAATTAGGAATTATGCATGAAATGAAGAATTCTTGGTATTCATTAGATTGGTTTAAACCAGTCACCTTTGATAATTTCCAATGGGAAAACCCCATCTTCTTTTATGCCTTTTTTCTGATTCCGTTATTCTTGTTGATCTGGTGGGCATGGAGCCTCAGCAAGAAGAAAAACCTGGCCATCGCTCTTATCAGGAAAGACATCAAATGGAGTGCTTCCTCCTTACTTAGACACATTCCGAATGTTATATTTTTGGTATTTGTTTCGCTTGTTATAGTGTCACTTGCACGCCCTCAAAAAACCAACGAAAAAGTAGAACAATGGACTGAGGGTATTGACATTATGCTAGTCATAGATATTTCTGAATCTATGCAAATCGAGGATTTCAAGCCCAACAGGCTGGAGGCAGCTAAAGATGTAGCTCGCAAGTTTATTTCGGGCAGATTTCAAGATAGAATTGGTTTAGTGGTTTTTTCAGGAGAGGCTTATTCACGATCACCATTGACGTCTGATTATGATCTGTTAGGCGAGTATATCGATGGTATTTCTTTCGACCTCATCCAAAAAGGAGGAACGGCTATTGGCAGCTCGCTAGCAGTGGCCACTAACAGGATGCGTGAGTCAGATTCGAAGTCTAAGGTATTGATCTTGCTCAGTGACGGTGATAATACTGCCGGAAATATTGACCCGGTGACCGCAGCCGAATTAGCCAATGCCTATAACATCAAAATCTACACCATAGCGATAGGAAAAGAAGGGAAAGTACCATTTGGGAAAGACTTTTTCGGACGAACCCGATATGTCGAAAATACGCTGGATGAAACCACACTGCGTAAAATAGCAGAAATTGGCCAGGGTCAGTTCTATCGTGTATCAGACAATAAAGCGCTGGAGAGTGTATTCAGTCTAATCGACAAATATGAGAAGGCAGAGATCAAAGAAAATCGTTTTAGAGACACTACTGACTTCTATCCGATCTATCTGAAATGGGCGATTGTTTTCTTCCTGCTTTGGATGATGTTGAAATCAACCTTTGTGAGCAATGTCTTGCAAGATTGAGTCAGAGCACATTTTTTTTCACTTTAACAAATAAATGATTGATAGACGATTAACTGAAAGTTACCGTTTATCAGAATCACAATCGCAAGTGATCGAAAATAGCTCGTTGCCGTTTTTGTCCTGCCTTGTAATCACATTTCCATCGGTCCAGGCATAAATCACATCTTTGTCGAATATGGATGAATCAACTTCTTCTGAATAATAACAGCCTACAACTTCGTATGTATTAGCATTGTCCTCATCAACAAAAGTGTAGAGGCAACCATATTTATCAACTATTTTGTCTTCACTGCAGGCAAACAACAATAATGGTAATAGGTACTTTTTCATATCTTGGGATTGGTGTACCTGGCACTTGCCAAAAACGATGCCAAAGTTGCATGCATGCAGCTTGTGTTGCCTGTATTACCTATTTATTTATAGTCTCATTCAATACCTATTCACCACATCTACCCTAGCAACTTTTGTATTATATATAAAAATAGACAATTGATTTACGCTCGGCATGAATAATGTCGAAATCAACATTTGCGAGTAATGTCTTGCAGGATTAAATCAGACTAGGGTTTAGCAGCTGGCAGAAATATAGAGAACTTCGTGCCCTCTCCTGGCTTACTTTTGATCTTTATATAGCCGTTTGATTTTTCTACGAATTCCTTGACCAAATTCAAACCCAACCCAGTTCCCTTCTCGTTCGCCGTACCTCTTGTAGTTGCAAATTCATTAGTGGTAACCAATAACCTCACCTTTTCTTTTGTCATGCCTACACCGTCGTCTTTAAACTTCAATTCAACCATGTCCCTTCCAGATTTCTTGTTTGATAATTCTGAGGCATTCAAAGTAATTATCCCTCCATTTGAGGAAAACTTCACGGCATTAGACAACACATTTCTAATCATTGATAACAAAGCCTTCCGATCCACATACGCTTCAATATAAGGCTTAATCTTATTGGCAACAGTTAATTTTTTATAGCTGGTCTGAGACTGAAATAGGTCCAAACTGTCCTTGGCAATTTCGCCAAGCACAACATTTTCGGGATGCAGTCCTAATCCTTCTTGTTGGGCCATGGACCAGGCAATCAAATCATCTGTAAGTTGAACAACCGCATATGCACATTTACTCACTTCGTAAAGTAATTGGGATTGTTTTTCTTTATCGTCTTCAAAGTCATCTTCCAGGAGGTGAATAAGCATTTGCAAATTCCCCAAGGGAGATTTGATATCGTGTGCGATAAAACCAAACAGCTTGTTTTTGGCCTGATTTGATCGATCCAGCAGTACCTTATTTCTATACAACTTAATAAAGAGGTAAAGTACGACCATCAGAAAAACCAGCATGATTCCTCCAATCACATATTGCAGAAATATGATCGACTGCTTAGCATTGAGTTCCTTCTCCTTTATCTCGTTTTCTTTCAGAAGAAAGAGATTTTCTTGTTCTTTTTTTTCAAATTCATATTTACTCATGATCTGCATCAGTTGATCATTCTGGTTAGTCGCATTAAGCGAATCTTTGGCTGCGGCATACTGCTTTTGTACAAGGTATGCCTCATCAAATTTCCCTTCATTAGCATAGCATTCAGCAATGAGTCCCAAAACCGTAGGTTGCTCTCGGCTTTCACCTGTAATTAAGATGAGTTCAAGACTTTTTTTGAATCTATCATGCGCTTTACCAAATTGATTCAATTTCATGAGACATTCTCCTGCGCTATAGTTCACAAAAATTAAACCCGAATTAAAATTGTGCCTGGTTAGAATATCCTCTGCTATTGAAAAGTATTCAAGTGCACTTTGGAAGTCATCAAGTCTGAGAAAAGCTTCTCCGATATTTCCGTAAGTAATACCAGCGTCCACCTCATTGCCAATTCTGGTGTTGATAGTTAAAGATTTTTTGTAGTACTCGATGGCCCGCTTAAAGTCATTTTCAAAAAACTTAATCACTCCTTTATACTCGAACGAGCTAGCCATACCAATAGAATCTTTTCCAGCTATTGCTATTGCCAGTGTCTCTTCATAGATGGCGTTGGCCTTGGCAATCTCACCCGTACTTAAGTATATACCGGCCAAAATATTTGATGCACTTACGATATGAACTGTATCTTGTATTGATTTAAATAAATCGATACTCTCAAGTATGTTGCTAATCGATACCACATTGTCCCCGTATCTCCACTGGATATGAGACTGTCCCATCAACGCTTTAGCTTTTTCTTTAATGATTCCGTACTCCTCAGCCCATTTAATTACAGACTCGTAACTTTGATTTGCTTTAGGGAAATATCCCTGCTTATAGTAAATATCTCCAATCAGATTATGAATGGATAAATAGTCTATAAGCGTACTATCGCCTCGCTCGAACAATAAGGCCTGACTGTAATATTCAATTGCACAGTCGTAGTCCAGAACTTCCGCACAAGAATCAGCTCTTACTTTACTTAAGTTGTCATCTGCTGATGACTTGGCGGCTTCCAATGTCAGGTACAAGCTGGAATACAAAAAAGTACATAGCAATAGTAGGCTTGCTCTCATAACCGGTCAAAATGCTTCATTGGTTAAAAATTACTCAAAAATCAGCAAAGTCGGGTCATGAGATAAGGATACTTATCAAATAAGTATCAACTGTTACAAACCCACATGGTCCTTATTCCTATCCATGTAGTCAAGCTTTATTGGTAAGCTTCCCACCAGTTAGAATTTCCTGTTTCTGCTGGAATGGACAAGATGTCTCCTACCACCGGAGTATGCGTCTGCAAACCATTGATTTTGGCCGCTTTTAGGAAACGCTGAACAGGCTCCTTCCAGGGATGTAGTGCCAAATCAAATTTTCCCCAGTGAATGGGCATTGCTATTTTCGCTTTTACATCAAGTGCTGCTTGCACAGATTTTTCGGGGAGCATATGAATATCTCCCCAGTCTTCAGCATTGTAAGCACCACACTCTACCAAGGCAAAATCAAAAGGTCCAAATTTTTCACCTATCTCCTTAAAGCCTGGAAAGTAACCAGAATCACCACTGAAATACATCTTTTGGACAGACCCTTCTATTACCCATGAGCCCCAAAGCGTAGAAAACTTGTCATTCAATCCGCGACCTGAGAAGTGCTGTGTTGGTGCAAATGTTAACTTTAGGTCCTCACTCAGGTTCTGAGACTCCCACCAATCAAACGTTTTAATATGTTCGGCCGGGATGCCCCATTTCTCTAAATGGCTAGCTACTCCCAGAGGTACATAAAACAGACTTACATGGTCTTTGAGGGCAAGGATCGTGGGATAATCCAAATGGTCATAATGATCATGTGAAATAATCACCAGGTCCACCTCCGGAAGTTGATCGACATCCATATAATTGGAGTAATCAAATTTCTTTGGACCCATAAATGAAAACATCGATGCTCGCTCACCAAAAACTGGATCGGCTAGAATGGTCTTTCCATCCATCTTTATCAGTGCGGAAGAATGGCCAAACCAGGCAAGAAGAATTTCTTCTTCATTTCGTTGTACCCAGGATTGTTTGTCAAACCTTGTAGTGAGTACTTGCTTATCCGGTTCCAATGCCCCTTTTTTCATGATAAACTTGTACATAATACTAATTGATTTCGATAGTGGGAAATCATCCTCAATATCAAATTGATTGACAAATTTGTCCTCCTTATAGTTATCAGATAATTGAAGGCCTTTTAGGTCAGCACCTTCTGGTTTGGCTCCTATTTGTGGAGCTGTTTTGAAAAAGGCAATAACAAGAATTATGACAGCCACTATGGCTATTATGATAGATAATAAGGTCATTTTTAAAATTTTTAACATGTTAATTCTTTTTTATACCATTCCAAAGAACATCAAACGAGACCTGTATCAAGTGCTCTTGATTGGTTCTTTTTTCTATCGTGAGATATTGAATGATTGAGGAAAACTGACTCGTGAATAAAGTCATTAGAAAATCAAAAGGTTGGTTGATGATCTCTCCCTCCGCCATGGCCTGCATCATGACATTTTGTACAAATTGGTGATCCTCAGTTACTTCATCCATTGTGAATTTTGAAATATAAGGTGAGTTTTTAAACTGCATCATAAATTTGAATTTGTCAGGATTATCAAGGCCCCATTGCACAACATCTACCCAAAAAGCGTTGAGTTGTTCTTTAAAAGAAAGACTAGGCCGACTGAAAATCTGATGATACACCTGCATCTCCTTCTTAATCTCTAAGTAGAGTTGATTCACCAATTCATCCTTGGATTTGAAGTACAAAAACAAGGTACCTGTTCCTACACCAGCGTCTTTGGTTATTTTGGTGGTAGATGTATTTTGAAAGCCCAAAGAGCAGAACAGCCTAATGGCTGATTGCATGATTTTTTCTTTTTTTGTCATACTGAGTGATTACTCAGTCAATTAACGAATAGTTGAAAAATAGGTTGTAAAAATTGTGAATACTAAAGAATATTGACCTCGGCGGTTATATTTATTTGAAACTTGTCGTATACCGAATCCTTTATTTTACTAGCCAGGGCTTCAATTTCGGCTCCTTTCCCGCCTCCATAATTGACTAATACCAATGCCTGCTTTTTGTGTACACCAATAGAACCTTCACAGTATCCTTTCCATCCGCACTGTTCAATGAGCCAACCTGCCGGAACCTTCACCTGCCCATCTTCTTGTGGGAAGCTCGGTATCTCACTATGGATCTGTCTTAGTTCCTCAAAACGACTCTTCGAAATCACCGGGTTTTTAAAGAAACTACCGGCATTCCCAATCTCATCCGGATTGGGTAGTTTGGACTGGCGGATATGAACAACTGCATCACTAACCTGATTGATTGTAGGCTCTAAAATACCCTTATCCTTAAGTACCTTCTGAATAGCCCCGTAACTTATGTTGACTTTGCGAATTTTAGACAATTTCAATACTAGAGATGTAATAAAAAACTTCCCCTTCAGCTCCTTTTTAAAGATACTTTCACGATATCCAAACTGACATTCCTTATTATTGAAACTCTTCACCTCGAAAGTACTTAGATCAACCGCCTGCAAGGATTCAAAAACTTCTTTTATCTCTACTCCATACGCGCCAATATTTTGCATGGGAGCAGCACCTACAGTTCCGGGAATCAATGACAAATTTTCAATCCCTCCCAACCCTTCTTTAAGACAAAATAGTACCAGATCATGCCATATCTCTCCTGCACCGGATTCTACCCAAACATAATCCTCATTTTCCTTAATTTTCTTAATACCCAATAGATGGTTCACTACGATCAGCGGATATGAATCTTTAGTAAACAAAACATTGGAACCTCCGCCAAGAATAATTGGAGTGTATCCTTTTTCAGCCGCCCAACCCATCGCCTCTTTAATATCCTGATTATCAGATATTTCAATAAAATTTTCAGCTACCGTATCTATCCCAAAAGTGTTGAATTTTTTTAGTGATACGTGCTTTGAGAGTTGGCGCATATAGCTTCTGAATTTCTAGATTTTACTTTTCGTTCCCGCAATTTACCCAACCAAAAAAATTATCTCAGGCATTATCATAAAAATGTTAAAAATTCGACCGTTTGGGGAGCTAGATTTTCGTATTTTTGGCAGATTTTATTCGGGCAAATTGAGTCCACTTTTAGGATTTCGTTTCGGCCACTTCAAAGTGGTCATTTCAATGGGCACAATACCTGATAAGAGAACACAAAAAACGTGAAATGAGCGAAGAAAAGAATAAACCGAGCGGAGCACAAAAAGGCGACTATTCAGCCAGTAATATTACAGTCCTTGAAGGACTTGAAGCTGTAAGAAAACGACCCGCCATGTATATTGGTGATGTTGGCTTTAAGGGGCTGCACCACATGGTCTGGGAAGTAGTTGACAACTCTATCGATGAAGCCTTGGCCGGGCATTGTGATACGATAACTGTTACCATCAATGAGGATAATTCCATATCAGTGTCCGATAACGGTAGAGGGATACCCACTGATATGCACGAGAAAGAAAAGCGATCCGCTTTAGAAGTGGTAATGACCGTACTTCACGCCGGGGGTAAATTCGATAAGGATACGTATAAAGTTTCCGGAGGTCTTCACGGTGTAGGCGTCTCTTGTGTGAATGCTTTGTCTTCCATGCTGGAAGTTACAGTACACAGAGGCGGTAAAATTTTCAAACAAGAATATTCACAAGGTATTCCTAAATATTCGGTCAAAGAGACAGGAAAAACAGACATTACCGGAACTTTCGTTCATTTCCTACCGGACACTGAAATTTTCACCGTTAGCGAATACAAGTACGAAACCGTAGCATCAAGATTAAGAGAACTCTCTTTTTTGAATGCGGGTATCAAAATCAAGCTGACCGACAAAAGGGAAAAAGATGATGACGGCAATTACATCGGAGAAGATTTCTTTTCGGAAGGTGGATTGATTGAATTTGTGAATTACCTGGATGGGTCTAGAGAAAAATTGATTCCGGATCCTGTCTACATGGAAGGAGAAAAGGGAGATATACCTGTACAAGTTGCCCTGACTTATAACACATCTTACACCGAGAATGTGGTGTCTTATGTGAATAATATCAATACCATTGAAGGTGGTACTCATGTGGCTGGTTTTAGAAGAGCACTTACTCGTACGTTGAAATCTTATGCGGACAAGTCCGGGTTATTAGATAAAGCGAAGGTAGAAATAGTAGGAGATGACTTTAGAGAAGGCCTAACAGCCATTATATCTATAAAAGTACAGGAGCCGCAGTTTGAAGGCCAGACCAAAACAAAACTTGGTAATTCTGACGCTATGGGTGCAGTAGACACCAGCGTGAGTGAAATTCTAAACAACTACCTTGAGGAAAACCCTAAGGAAGCCAGAGCTATAGTACAAAAAGTGATTTTGGCTGCTCAGGCCAGACAAGCTGCGCGAAAAGCTCGCGAGATGGTTCAGCGTAAGAATGTGATGTCGGGAACTGGTTTGCCAGGTAAACTGGCTGACTGTTCTTCAAGAGACGCTACTGAATGCGAGCTATACCTGGTAGAGGGAGATTCTGCCGGGGGGTCTGCAAAACAGGGTAGAGACAGGAAATTCCAGGCTATTCTTCCGCTAAGAGGTAAGATTCTCAACGTAGAAAAGGCTCAGGAACATCGCATTTACGAAAACGAGGAGATCAAAAACATGATTACTGCACTGGGCGTGAAATTCGGTACCGAAGAAGACCCAAAGGCTTTAGACATGGAGAAATTGAGATACCATAAGATCATAATCATGACGGATGCCGATATTGACGGCAGTCACATACGTACGTTAATTTTGACTTTCTTCTTTAGATATATGAAAGACCTTATTGACAATGGATACTTGTACATCGCACTTCCTCCTCTTTATTTGCTAAAAAAAGGAAAGCAAGAACGCTATGCATGGTCTGAAGACGACAGGGAAAGAGTGACAAGAGAATTGGCGGGAGATGGCAAAGAAGAATCTGTAGGTCTACAAAGATATAAGGGTCTTGGTGAGATGAATCCTGAACAGCTTTGGACGACAACAATGAATCCTGAGCATAGAAGTTTGAAGCAAGTGACTATTGAATCAGCTGCCGAGGCAGATCATTTATTCTCTGTACTTATGGGTGACGAAGTGGCTCCAAGACGAGAATTCATTGAGAAAAATGCAAAATACGCCAAAGTCGACGTCTGATCTTAAATCAAACAGACTTTTGAAAAGAATAAGGGCTTCCTACGTTGGAGGCCCTTTTTTATGATTTTTTTTCGTATTTACTATCCCCACGATCAGACACACCCAGCCTAAAACCATAAGCAGTCCACCAATAGGTGTTATCGCTCCAAATAAGCCAATATTAGTGATACTCAACGTGTACAAGGAACCGCTAAATATGATTACGCCTACACTTAACAAATAGGTAGCTCTTCTGATCCAAGGCCCTTGTATTTTCTCGGCCAAAATACCAATAACAAGTAACGCAACAGCGTGATAATATTGATACCTAACGGCTGTTTCAAATACTTCCAAGCGGTCGTTGGCTAATAGTAGTTCTTTTAGAGCGTGGGCACCAAAAGCCCCTATAATTACTGTCAACAGACCAAAAATGCTACCGACGACGAGTGCTTTTTTATCCATTTGTCTGTCCTTTGTCTAAATCCATTAAAAACCTATCGAGTACCCCTTCTGTAACATGGTCCATAACCACAATTTTCCACCAACTTGGTGATTCATGGTCATCCGGTACCAAAAAGTATTTTTCCGCCAGAGAGGAAGATATGCCATCAGGCCTGATTGTAATAATATTCATATTAGCATGTCTATAAAAAGATATACCTCTTTTCTTCAATTGAATACACAGCCAATCAGTACGATCAAGAAGTTCTTCTATTTTAGATCGCCAGCCCTCCGATCCATAGGCTCTAAGAATCATCCAAATTGCGACGGCATTAGCCCCTGAACGACTTCCAATCAGTGTATAGTCCTTACCCTTAACATAGTTGGCCTCCTTAGTCATGGCGTATGATATGAATCCTTTTCTAATTAAAGCTATTCCGGTTCCATATGGCGACTGCAACATCTTGTGCGCATCCAGTGAAATCGAGTGAACATGTGGGTTTCTAAATGAATATAAAGGATCATCAGATGAAAATGGATAAATAAATCCACCATAAGCACCATCAACGTGTATTTTAAAACTCAAATCAAGCGACTCCAACAACTCAACAGCGGAAGCCATGTCATCCACAGATCCAAACATAGTGGTTGACATGTTCATCACCAATATGAAATGTTCTACCCCTGTAGAGACGGCATTGAGCAAACTCTCCTTCAAGTCCTCCAGCTCGATTAGACGAGTCTCTTCATTCACTTTTGCGACGATAGATTTAATACCTAACAGGTTGACACCTTTGGGCATAGAATAATGTGCGTCTGTGGAGTAAATCATTGCAATTTCGTTTTGATTCGCTGCATGAACTTGCATAAAGTAATTTCGCATGACCCAAAATGCCTGAATATTTGCCTCCGTACCACCTGAAGCGACATAGCCATCAATAGTATTAGACTCTGCCTGGAAAATTTGTGTCGCGCAAATTTCGATAAGCTCTCTCTCCAACGCTTGAGTACCGCTAAAGACTGGTTCTGAATCGCCAAGTGTATGGCAACCAATATGATTTGGGTTGGCCACCATTGTATTCATATAGGGTGCATCTGCTAGAAATGGCGCATCTGAATAGAATACTCTGGGGTCAAGGTAGGATGCCGGTAATCCAATCGGGGGAGAATCTCTATAATTCAAATTTTTACCAATGGCATCAAATACCACATCTCTGATTTTTTGCCTGCTATACTTTTCCCAATGCATATCTAAATAATTTATAATCCTTAAGGACAAATTTAATCTCAAGACACTTTATCCAAATACTATTATCAATTAATACCATTGAATAGAAAATTGATCTAAACTCAGCCCTAATCATGGAATATTATTCTAGCTACATCAGCCAGAATACTATTTACTTATCCTCAATCAACCTATAAATATTGTCTTTTGAGTGTTTCTCGAAATATAATTTTGTTTCGAATATTAACTTCAAAATGTCGTAAACATGACACATTTTTTTTACGGTATTTAATGCCGATTCAGAAGGTAGGTTGGCAAATTTCAATAATAAAATTTCGCCATTTCGCAAAGTCAAAGTATTTAATTGGTGAATTTCATTTTTATAAAAAAAAGCACAATAAACAGCATAGGGGTGCATCAAAAAGGGATAGGGGGATTAATTATAACAAATGTTTTTGGTGTGTTAAAGGTTAAATTCTCGATTTGTTGATACGCAGATGGTGTATCCGACAAAGAACAAGGCGAGCTTATGAGTGTCGCAGTCTTACAGATTAAGAAGTCAACATTTAACATCCAATTTGTCGATTTTTCTATTGCTAACATTTGAGAAAAGTCGACATCCATTACTCGATTGGATTAAACGAAATTCAATCAGTAATTTTTCTCATAATAAAAAAAACGAGGTTTTG
This sequence comes from Reichenbachiella sp., assembly GCF_039944555.1. Taxonomy (GTDB): domain Bacteria; phylum Bacteroidota; class Bacteroidia; order Cytophagales; family Cyclobacteriaceae; genus Reichenbachiella. The sequence continues at coordinate 1,173,385 of NZ_JBDUYN010000007.1, forward strand.
GTTTTCCTCGTTTTTTTTTGCTGTAATGATGAAAGCAATATGCTTATATTGACTTACACACCTTTTATTTCCTCGTGGGTAATGTAAGCGAAATTCTTTAGACATCAATTTCAATCTTACAGTAGAGAGCTTACACCTCCGAATACCACATTGTGGAACTATGCTGAATTCAGTTTGTCTCTTCTATTAAATTCACTAGTTCCACTGACTCAACCTGCAAAAATATCTGTACACAGAAGCCACCTAGGAGATATTCCTATTGCTTTAGGAATATCTCCTCTTTTTACAATTAGAGCACTATACGGATGTTTCAGAACATTGAGCAAAGTTACTTTGTAATTGAAATTTAACTTGACCTTCGGTCTAACATCCGTTCATCGGGAAATTCTGTTAGCTCACCGAAAAAAAACTTAACTAGGTTATTCTCTCCCTAGTTTTGAAACTTGAACGTTGCAATTCATTCTATCTTGAAAAAGGAACTTTATTTGATAATAAAAGCAATGAGACTGGTACTCGCGTCAGGCTTAATAGGCCTGCTTCACCAGCCAGTCTTCGGACAAAGTGGGCCAGGAGGCATCGGTTCACCAACTAGCAATATCTTTTGGATTCGTTCGGACAAAGGAATTACCCAGGATGGAAGTAGTAATGTAACTACAATATTCGATCAGGCCAATAGCAACGATGCTACAAATAACAATACCACAACCAATCCAAGTTTTGATGGCTCCGCTGGGGTTGGTTCGAACTCAGAACCTGGTATTCTTTTCACCTCTCTAAACTCGGAGTACCTGAACATGTCAGATGATGCCAACATCAATACTGGAGGTTTCACTGCTCGTTCATTCTATTTGGTATTTCAAACTGGTACAGATGTTTCTACGCTCCAATATATTTATCAACAAGGTGGGGCAGCAGATGGGCTTTTCGCTTATATCTCGGGAGGAGTACTTACTGTCGGCATAAATAGCTCCTCTGCTTCATATACGATTTCTTCAGCCGCACTCAGCATCAACACTGAATACATTGCCGCTTTTGTCTACGACGGAGGAACTCAGACAATTGACTTAAGCCTTGATGGAACAGCATCTACGCAGGTAACCTCAGTAGCCGCATCAGTTGGAGCACATACGAATATACGAGTTGGTAGTGATGTGAGCAATGCTAATTTTTTCAATGGTCATTTGGCTGAACTGGCTTATTACAACATAGCACTCAATGCTGGGCAATTAAGAGTTTTAGGAAACTACTTTGCTAAAAAGTTTGGTATCACGGTGATCAACGACCATTACGGAACTCCTGGAGCCGATTATCGATACAATCTGATAGGAATAAGCCGGGTCAGCACTGAGGAACATAATGCTTCAACTGGCCTTGGCGGAACGATGTACGTATCCGAAAATGGTTCTGATGCCATGAGTGATAACGAACATATCTTTATTGGCCATAATAATAGCAATTTGAGCACGACCTCCACTGACCTCATAGGGGTGTCAAATACCGAACGGTACAATAGAGTTTGGTACATACAAAAAACCGGAGTATTAGGTGCGATCATAGAACTGGACATAGTTGAATCTGGATTGTACGCTTCTGTGAGCGGACTGACGGCAACTGACTTTAGTTTGCTTCGGAGAGCGGGAATATCAGGTGATTTTTCCCAAGTAAGTATGGTAACCAATCCAATTTTTAATGGCAATCGAATTCAATTCACCCTAACCAATGCAGAGCTAATTAGTGGCTATTTCACGCTAGGAAGTCCATCTGAAGCAAAAAAATGGTATGTGATCAATTCTGGTAATTGGTCTGATGCAAATACGTGGACATTGGATCCTGCCGGCTCAATTTTCAATAACCCCGATGGATTGACGCCTGACACCTCCCCTACAGCTGCTAGTGATGAGGTAACTGTTCTTTCAGGAAAAACGGTGACAGTTGGAAATGGCGACCTGTCAGGCACTTTAACTAAACTTACTTTGAATGGTACGTTAGATTTTGGTAGCAGTACTGGTCATGGTACGGTGACACTGTTGGAAGGATCTGGTACAATTAAACTAAGCGGTGACGTTCTTCCTACTTTTACTGATGCATCCAACTTTACAAATGCAGGTCCTGGAGCTGGTACGGTTGAGTACTACGGATCAGGCGATGTAGATCTAACCTCTTCATCTGGGTTAACCACATTCTATAATCTGGTTTTAAATTTTGATGCATCTACCAATCATCTGATAACCACAACGAATTTTACGGTTAATGGTGACTTGACCATAACGCAAGGAGACCTTCAAATCAACGACAACAGTGCTACCACCCGTTTAATCATTGACCTGCTGGGCAATTTGGCTATATCAGCTAATGGAGAAATTTCAGTGGGAACAGGAAATATTGGCACTCCCACTGCTCCCAGTAACTTTCATACCACTTTTCATAGGGTAAATTTATCAGGAAACCTCACCAACAATGGCACCGTCAATTTCTCAAACCTGACAGGTTATGACTTTGACAGTTTTCCAGTCAATGGCGATGCCGTCACCGTCAGTTTTATTGGTCAGACAAACAATACTCTTATCTGTAATAGCACTACAAATTTCTATGACTTTATGATTGATAAAGGTACAGGGCAAACTTACATGTTGACGGTCAATTCATCAGCTGTCGAAAACTTTAGAGTCTATGGTAGAAACGATGTCGCTACTGAACACGATCTCGACAACCCGGTACTGGGCAAAACGATTTATATCAAAAATGGTACGCTTCACTTGACAGGATCTATATTCATTCCGTCGCTGACTGAAGGAAAAATTGATATCGCTACTGGTATGAACCACGCAACGGAAAACGGTAGTTGGATCGTACCAAATAATGGTAGGCTCTGGATAGATGGTGCAAATGTCACGGTTTGGAATACTGCAGAGTCCGCTGCAGCCATAGCCGCAATAGATTCCGGATTAACTGCAGGAGATATTGATGGAGTGGATACAGGAGAAGGTAATAACCAAATGGCCCTGGTCATTGGGGCGTTTCAACTAACAGATGGAGCATTTCATACCAGAAATGCTTTAGGCCTTCATTATTCAGAAAATGGTAAATCTACATTTTTAATTGAAGGTGGAACATTAGATATCTCTCAGTTCAGAAGGATTGGCGGATCTAATAACGCGAATCCAGTTTATCAGCAAACTGGCGGTACCGTTACTGTGCATGGTGAAAGCTTGAATGTTGATGGCATAGTAAACGGTGGAAGAACCAACAATGGAGCTTCGGGTATTTTTGATTTTATTGCTTCGGACGGTGTGTTCATCATGTCAGGAGGTACTATTCTCATTCAGGATTACAATGATGCTGCCAACGGCGCCACCACCAATGGGCTGAACATTAATGTTCCAGATGGAAATTACAATGTCACAGGAGGAACAATTGAAATAGATACAAATGCCGGAGTTCTGACAACAGACGGCTTTGAAATTTCATTTACACCCAACTTTTACAATTTGACTATTACTGACGACGATGATGATTTTGTCGTATTTGAAAGCGACTTGACAGTTAGCAATGATTTGATTTTGGCCAATGGTACAGATACCCGCATGAATGGCAACAACCTTACTGTGGGCCGAAACTTCAATATTGTATCAGGTGCTATTTATACCCAAGGAGGCAATAACACAACTAGCTTTAATGGCGAAGCGGACCAAACGATCACATTGGCCGGTACCTATGGAGACTTCTACAATGTAACCTTTTCCGATGTTGGCATAAAGACCTTGAGCACCGGCAACCTTACTTCAACCAATATGCTGACCATAGAATCAGGAGCTACAGTAGATGATGGCGGACAGACCATTTTCATTGAGGGTACGATTTCTAACTCAGGAACACACCAAAGTTCGACCGGAGGAGAAATTGAGTTTAGTGGAGGAGCAGGTACTTACACGATATCCGGTAATGGCGCTGGTGTTTTTGGTAATATCAACCTCAATGATGCCACCAATGATGTGAGCTTTTCAGCCAATCAGGCAGTAACCGGTACGATTACCTTCAATGCAGACCAACTCATAGATATTAATACCTACAAGCTAAGGATGCAGGAATCATCTGCTGGATTTTCCGGAATCTCAGCAAATAGATTTGTGATCACTGCAGGCAATGCCTCAGACTTAGGGCTTGAAATGTACGTAGATGCCACTGATGCCACTGAAACCATCACTTTTCCAATAGGAACTGATGCCAATGCAGATATTCGGTACACACCGGTGGTGGCCGTCTTGTCTAACATAACAACAAGCGATGACGGATATATTGCTATAAGTGTGGCTGATGAAGTACTTGCTACCACAGATGGTACAGGAGGTACTGTATTATCCTACTATTGGCATGTCGAGCATTCGGGTTTTACAGCCCTACCTAACGTGACGAGCTATACATTTTCTGGCAGTGAGAACGATGATGGAACAGGTAGCACTGCATCTTTTCCAAATTCCTGGAGAGGTGGAAAAGTTCTGTCCTCTACACCCTTCACAAGAACCGGCGAAGACAACACCAGCATAAACAATCCCTCGGGACATGACATTAACATGGATGGAGATGGCACACCATTCACACTAGAAAATGCTGATTATTCAGCAGGGCAAACAAATAGATTTAACGGTACTCCTGACGTTTACTATACCAGACAAAGTGGCAATTTCAATACGGCTTCTACCTGGTCGAGAAATGATGCAACCGGTGCAGGGACACAAGAGGTACCTGTAGCAGGGAGTGTAGTAATTATTCAATCAGATGGAGTAGGAAATGAACATAGGGTAAATGTTTTTGCTGCTATTAATGACTTAGGCATAGTACAATTCGATCATGACTATGTGAATTCACCAGTTCCTGAACGAGAAAATATACCAAGGTTGCAATTCTGGATTGCCGGCACATTCGAATTAGGAGTAGTTTCAGGTACAGGAATGATTTCATTTGATGCCTCGGATAACCCTACAGTCAATGGTGATTTTGGCGATTTTGGAACGAGTACAGATTCTTACTACCTGTACTTTAATGGGCCGGCTACCTTAGCCACCATTCCAACCCCAATTCCTAATTTAATGATGGAATCGGCAACTTATACCATAAATCAAGCGATTACTACCAATGGAGACTTGGAAATTACGGGTGGTGGTACTGCTATACCAAATCAAAACATAGAAATCAAAGGAGATATGGTCATAGGGTCTTGGGCTGGTGGTTTTTTTCAATTTCCTAATTCCGGATCAGCTATTACCGTAACGATTGACGGTAACATCGACTTTACTCAAGATCCCAATTCGAACCTCCAAGATAGAGATTTAATAGTCGCTGATGCAGCGATTGACCTTGAGCACACTTTAATCCTGAAAGGCAATATTTTACACGGTGGAGAGAATGGACATGCTATCGACCTCTATAACGCCAGCGCAACAAGACCAAGAGCAGTCCTGGAATTACAAGGTACTGGCACTCACAACTACAGTAGAACTTCTACATCTACCCCAGATCTATACCGAATTGTCTTGAACAAAGGTACTGATCAAACTTCAACCTTTACATTCAACGATGACTTTACCCTTTCTACACCAACTGCGACCTATCAGCCCATTACTCTTCAAAATGGCACGTTGATTATCAATGATGCAACGATTGGTGATGCCAACGACATTGTTTTAACCAATGCAACCAACAACACAGACTTTGATATATCTAGTACCACCGGACTACAAATCAGCGCAGGCACACTAACCGTATTGGGTGATGATATTGGAATCTCCTTAGACGGAAAAATTACTTTGGATGGCTCAGGTATATTGGATATGGATGGAGGCAACAACAATTACATACAATATTCCAGTTCCGGATTGGCTACAATCGAAATTAGCGGTACCGCACAGCTATTGGTAGGTTCTCAAATTCGGGAATCAAGCGTGACCTCTGGTGGAATATTATCCTATACTCAATCAGGTGGTACAGTAGTCATCGGAACTAGTACTGGTGGAAGCCCTGAAGCAGATAAGCCAATGTTGCAAGTGTCCAATACCGGAAGCCTTTTCAGTTTCATCGGAGGTACCATTACACTTTCCAATCACTTGGCGGGAGTTTCAACTCCATCACTCCTATTGGCTCCCGCTTCTTCAAACGTGGGCGTAGGTACCACGATTCAGTTTGGAGATGCCTCTACGGTTTCAGGCTCCAATGCCTTAACGGTTCAAAGTACAATTAGCTTACAGGATATCATAGTAGATAACTCGGCTGGACCAGGGAATTACCCGACGCTTACACTGCTCAATGAAGTGCTTAATATTAGCAATGACTTAACAATAGAAACTAATTCAACTTTTGATGCATCTGGCCTGGCACTTAACATTTCTGGAGACCTTACTAACAATGGTACTTTCATTGCAAATGGCAACGTAACAACTTTTAACGGATCTGATACTCAGATTATTACTGGAAATGGTACCACATTCTATGACCTGACTAAATCTGGATCCAATACAGTGCAATTGACATCAGGTACCGCCATTAATGTAAGTAATGATTTCAATATAACTTCCGGGACCTTCGATGACAACAATAACAATATTACAGTTACCAATACTGTCAATAATACCGCAACACATACCAATTCCAATGTCACCAAAACCAATAAGGGAATCATACTAGCTGGTTCGAGCGTCCAGAGCATTACCGGCGCTGGTACTTTCAGTAGAATTGAGATCAATAATTCAGCAGGTGTAATGACCAATGCCAGTATTACGGTGACCGAGCAGATTGGCTTGAATGCAGGATCTCTGGATATTCAAGGTTTTCAACTAAACATGGGCGAAAATGCTGTATTCCTCGATGTAAGCGGAGGCGGGTTTTCTTCGTCCAAAATGGTGCAGACCAGAAGAAGTTTTACCGATGCAGGTGTGATTAAGACTTTTAATGGGACCAGTGCCAGTCCATTTACTTATCCAATAGGCTCTGGCGATAAGTATACTCCTGTTCTAGTAACCTTAACTCAAAACTCTCAAACAGCGGCAACTATAGCCGTTCGAGCTGCAGATGAACCGCATCCAAATGTACAAGAGGATGTAGATATACCTGAATTTGTCGATCAGGACAATGCGCTGCAGTACTACTGGGAAGTCACCTCAAACGGAATGACTGATTTCTTGGGCAATATCACCTATACCTATGAAGGTTCAGATGCCTACGTGACATCACCATTTACACTTGATGATTATGAAATAGCAAGACTTCTACCGGATAATTCAGACAATTGGAATAAGTTGGAAACGGGATTCAGCTATCAGGCACGAGATGGTAGCAATACACTATCTTTTGATATCAACAGTGCTGCTAATGATACTGAAATCGGAGGAGATTACACTGCAGGTATTGACGGAGCCATTCCAGATCAGGTACAGACGGTCACCTCAACAGTTAGTCCTTCCGGTAATTGGTCAAATGATGCCTCATGGGACGCAACAGCACCAAAAGGAGCAGTTGTACATATAGTTTCTGGTGATGAAATTACCATGGATGTTGATAATTTGCTAGCGTATAGAACAATCATTGATGGAACCTTGATCGTTGCCCCAACGGCCAATCAAAGATTAGGAAGAGTGACAGGTACTGGAACATTAGAAGTTCAGGGCAACGGTAATTTACCGGCTGGCATTTATGATGACTTTTTCAATTGCTCAACTGGAGGAACGCTGGCATTTAACGACAATGACAACTACACGCTGCCAAATGAGATTGCTAATTTGAGAAACTTGCTCATTAAGGGTACTGGAACCAAATCTTTTCCAAATACAGATATCACCATCTGCAACAACCTTGAACTTCAGGATGGAACTACGCTCAATAATGACTTTAATGTCAACGTGACCGTATTGGGTGATATGACACTGACTAATGGAACTTATAATTTGGGCAATAATTCAAATGTTACGGTCAACGGAAATGTTACTGTATCTGCAGGTTCGCTGAATCTGTTAAACAACAACCTGACTATCCTTGGCAGTTTGACCGTCAATGGGGGTACATTGGCTTTGGGTACTAATGGCACAATTGACTTGGATGGTGATTTGATATTAAATGGAACTGGAACCATTTCAGGGGCAAACTCTGCTAATCTGAATTTTGGAGGTGATCTTACGTATTCGGCTGGTACTTTATCTGTCGGTGCAACCACTACCACCTTTACAGCAGACGGTATAGGAACACAGACCGTATCAGGAATTTTCACAGGGGGCTCTTCCTTCAATAATTTAATCATCAACAAACCTTCTGGCAATGTGACCATAATAGATGGAGGGAATGACGTAGAGATTGATGGAACATTGACACTAACCTCTGGCCACATTATTACAGATGCAAGTAATTCACTAACAATAACTTCAACGGGAACGATTTCAGGTGGTAGCTCCGGTAGTTATATTCAAGGACCGGTCACCAAAAATGACCTTTCAGCAAGTGCCAATTTTACATTTCCTATCGGAGACGCTAGTCGCTTTGCATATTCCAGGTTAGAAAGTGTGGTGAATGGTGGAAGAAATTGGACTGCCGAATACACAGGAAGCAACCCAGACATCGGAGACCCTATAGATCCTACAACCAACTCTGGATTCGGAGTCATGGTTGAAATAAGCGGCAATTATTGGACTATCTCTCCTAGCAGTTTACCTAGTCAGGCTACGTTGGAACTTGGCGTAGTTTCGGGAATGGGTGTCGTAGACATAAATGATGCTAGGATAGCGCAAAATAGTAGTAGCACTTGGGTTAATATGGGTGGTTCGCCTTCAGGAACCAGCTCCAACGGGTCTTTAACATCACAGGTTGTTATAGATTTTTCCAATTCAATTTTCTCATTTGGGGGAATAAATAATTCAGCATTGCCAGTTGACCTTACAAGTTTTGAAGGGAAAATAGAGGAGAAAGATGTTTTACTTACTTGGTCTACCGCCTCAGAATTAAGCAATGATTATTTTGAACTCGAAAGATCTGTTGACGGTAATACATTTGAAGTAATTGCAAAAATTGATGGTCATGGAACTACTAATGCATTCACTAACTACAGTCATTTGGATAAGAAACCCTACCTAGGGGTATCCTACTATCGCTTGGTCCAGGTAGATTTCGACGGTATGCAGACCATATATCAACCTATAGCTATAGATAACAATCAATTTAGAGAAGGTATTGAAGTTTCCGTATTTCCAAACCCTACCAATTCAAATAACATAAATATTAGGTTATTAAGTGGTGATCCAAATTCAATGATTCAACTAGCTATTCACGATCTATCAGGAAATTTGGTGCATGCACAACAGATCCAAACATTCCTGGGCTCATCCGACCAAAAAATAAATATAAACAGGGTACTGGAAAGCGGCATCTATCTAATCTCCATAAGTCAGGCGAACAACCGACAAATTCAAAGATTAATTATCAAGTAAATAAAAAGCAGGCACACCGCTGACTAGTGCCTGCTTTTGTTACTTGATCACCTTTATCATTTGCTCTCTAAGCGAAGGAATTACTTCTGCATCAAACCATGGATTTCTGGCACGCCAGATGTTATTTCTAGGAGACGGGTGCGGTAGCACGAAAAAATCCGGAAGATATTCTTCAAAATGTCTTACAGTTTCCGTCAAGGTTTTTCTTGCCCTTTCAGCTAAATAATATTGCTGAGCATATTGACCGATAAGTATCGTAAGTTTTACTTCTTTTAGGTGGCCCAAAACCTGTCCATGCCACTCAGGCGCACATTCTGACCTGGGAGGTAAATCCCCTGATTTGCCTTTTCCAGGATAACAAAACCCCATGGGAACTAAAGCAATTCGTTTAGGGTCATAAAAAGTCTCATTATCTACTTGCAACCAGCTCCTAAGATTCTCACCGCTCTTATCGTCCCAGGGAACTCCTGTATCATGTACGACAGCCCCAGGGGCCTGGCCTATGATCACAATTTTGCTTGAAGCATGTGCAGCCAGTACTGGTCGTGGCCCTAAAGCCAAATGCTTGGCGCAAATCGTACAATTCCTTATATCGTTAAGTAATGGTTGCATACGCTGATAACAGGCATTAAATGAAAATAGTTTTGGCCTACTAAAATAGAGGCAATCTGCATGGTTATTCAAAAAATTTTAAATTAAATTTCGGTTAGATTCATGTACTGATAGGTCAGCAATTGTCAATGGCAAAGCTTTCTTTACATGATTAGATGTAGGAATAAAATCAACTCAGCTATGACCAATAAATCTGTAATAATCGTACTGTCTGTCATCGCATCTCTGGTTCTGGTTTTAGTTGTACTAAAATATACGGAGCGAACCCGACAAGACAGATTGTCCCAATTGGAAGGCTCTACTTTTGGTGTAGTAAGGACAATTGAGGAAAATGACAACATCCAGGAAAATGCTGACGGAACTGACGTAATTGTCGATTCTTATACTGTCGAATTCGAATATATAGTCGACAGCGTCGTACATTATGGTAAAGACAACTTTGAGGGATCTGGAAAATATGCATCGTTCATTAGAGACATCATAGACTCCAAATTCGAGAAAGAAGTTATCGTAAAGTATGACTTAGACGATCCCACCTTTGCCTTGATTGCCCCACCGGTTGACAATTGACAAGAACAAAAAAAACCGGGCACAGCCACGCGCCCGGAAAACTGAACATACGAACTACACTAAACTCAAATACCATTTCAATACGTGAAGTGAAGGCACATCCTACACAGACGGTATCTGCAGACCAGCCGGCAGGACGTCCAATGTCAATCTAAACCTTCACTCTTATAGTTTCATTGAGAACATATCCGTTGGCAATATCTCCCGTGACCGATTCTGCCAGATTTTGATTGAGGCTATCCTGAAATTCTCCATCGCTATTATTACTCGTATCAAAAATCCCTTTATAATGCTGAGTGGCATATACGGCCTTGGAAATATCCTCAGGAAATGCTGTCTGTGTCACCAGCAATGAGGCGCCGCTACTATTAAGTATTTCGACGTGAAGATGTGGTGCCCTACCAGGATACCACCCTGGATAAACGCTGGTAAAAGAAACCATGCCTTTGTCGTCAGTAACCTGTCGGCCTCTGAGAAAGTGCTTGCTGGTAAAATCACCATCGAGTTGTTCGTTGTACTCAGAATAGTTTCCCTTTGAATCACATTGCCAGACATCTACAAAAACACCTGCTAGCGCTGCGCAATTATTACTTATGTTTTCAATCTTAAAATTGATCCTGAGTGCCACCCCGACCCGATCCCCTACGATATTTTCGTTCACAAAATCCGCAGGCGACTTGATGGGAAATGGTCCTGCCGTTTCACCTGGAGAGGTGACACATGATTCCACTTCTGGAGCTGGGTCACCATCATCGCTACATGAAGTCAAACCCGATAGTAATGCAGTAGAGCTTACTGCTCCTACACCCATTTTCCTTAAAAAGCCTTTTCTTGAGATTGTTTTGTCTATTTTCATGATTGCCTGTTTATTTTGCTTCAATTTGATACGTCAGGAGCTCCTGAGCAGTCATCCAATGCACATCTGCAGCAGGTGCAGCATCGATAGTAAAAAAATAAAAATCTTCTGCCAGTTGCTGAGCTATTCCAATATCAGTGTAGTACTTAATAAAGAATTGATGCTCATCGGCATCTCTTGGAAAGTCTGTGGCCTGCTTGCTACCTTCTGCCCAGGAGTGAACCCCTACCCTTGTGTTTGTGCCAAGCGTTCGTTTGGCTCCTGCTAAAAACAAGTCAACTGCTCCGGATGCGATATAGCCATTGTTTTCCACTTCTGTATTGAGTCCCAATTCATGAAGGCGTCGTCCTACTTTTAAGTTGGTCTCATCATCCTCTGACCCAGGTGCTTCTTTAAATATCAAGAGTTTTGTATTTGGGTTTCGTTGAATGATTTCATTGAATGCGATAAGGGTATTGCTATTAATTATCCCATTGAGGGAAATGGTTGCATCATCCACTATCGAAAACGGGACAATTGAAATGGAAGCCGAATCATCATTATCCTTACAGGAAATACCTGTCCATAGAATAAGGGCTAGAATGATGGTTTGTTTTATACGTTTCATTAGTGTTTGTTCAATTAATTATCTCTTATAAGTACCATCGGGTAGTACAGTGGGTAGTTTATAATCGTTGTCAGTAAGCAATGCATACACGTCAGGGTCTTCGGATTCCAATTTTGCCGGAGTATTAAGGGTCCATTCTCCTTTGATTTCGTTTAATCGGTTGGCTTGAGCACCAAGGAGAGAGGTCATGGCCCAATACATGTATTCAGTAGCCATACAATCGTAATTGCAAGTTTGGTCATCATAAGTATACCAGGCTCCGGCAGGATAGGTATTGGGAATGGAATTGAATCTTCCTCCCCTGGCCTTGTCCATGGCATTGGTCAGAGTAGTTCCGGCCATTTCGCCGAAGACTTCTGGATAGGCCCTCGCATATCCCACATGTGTGACTAAATGCAACACCTCTTCAAGTGCAGCATCAAATGAACCAGTTTTTGAAGTATGCCATTCCGGATGCGTCTCATCATTACCTAAATCCTGACCTTCTCTTCCTGTTGGTAAAACCATATTAAGGTCAGATTCATTTTTCCACATCACCAAAAAGGCCCGGTTGTTTTTCATGGCGTCCCATACCTTTTGATCATCGACTGTTCCATCTTCGTTATTGTCCAGGTATTGCGCCAGAAGATTAGCTGCATGAAGCAGGTTGACATCAGCAACTCCATCCACAGCATAAATATCGATATCAAACACAACGACTTTTCGATTGAAGGTAGTAAGACCGACATCTTTATTGGCAACGATTTGGAAATTTGGATCAGTACCTGGCTCTACAGCCGCTGATGAAGGGTTGACAGTATTGTCCTTGCAACTCATCATTGTGGTCAGCAATACTATTAACTGTAACAATACATTTTTCATGAATTCTATCTTTAGGGCAGTTTTGCGATTAATCGAAAATAACTACTGATCTGCCGTGATTTACCCTACCTTTAGAAGGAATTGTTTTCTTTTGGCAGCTGACGAGCAAGCAGAGTAAGAAGTAAAGTCGGTAGGCATTCGGTGTCAGAAAGGAAATAAATAAGTCAATAAACGACTAAGTATCGGATTTCAGACATTTTTTGAACCTTGAATTCGCTTAAACTGTTTAATGATAGGGAAATCAGCTACTCCTAAAAATGAAAATTTTTGAAAGAAAGAAAATAGATCTTTTTTCCCCGGAGAAAAAACTCTACCGACTGGCGGTTGCAACCGTCATCGGTTTGATTTTCTTCAATCAATTGCTCATCCAATATATTCTAGACCAACAGCGCTACGATGCCAAAACCATAAGTATGGCGAGCAGGCAAAGATTGCTTTGTCATCAGATCGTGGATCTGATGATCAATGAGCCGGAGGCCGTAACTGACAATCATGAACTCCGAGGATTGACTGAAGAATGGAATATGGTACATCAGGCACTGCAAAATGGCAATAAGGCGCTTGGAATAGACAAGCTGGATGGCGAGGAAGTGGTGAACCTCTTCAAGGAAGCCAACCCATACCAATTCAAAATATATGATCGAGCTACCGGAAAATCAAAGCTAGGTGATGTAGTCGAATTGGAAGCAAGTGCCCAGCAATTTAGTTCAGCAATGGAACAGGTTGTGAATAAGTGCGAAGCACATTCGCAAAGTAAGTTATCAGATACCATGATTGTGGAAATTGTACTTGCTTTGGTGACATTAATGGTATTGCTGTTTGAAATCAAATATATATTCAGGCCTGCTTTTTCACGGATCAATAAACAGCAGTTGCTTCTCAAAAGAGAAAATAAGAACCTCAGAAAGACACAAGATTTGCTTCAGGCCATTCAGGATAGTAGTTCATTGGCAATCATTGTCGTGGATCGGGATTTTAAAATCATCTCACTCAATAAAAAAGCAGTTCGAAACATCAGATTCGTACAAAACCAAACGATAAAGGAGGGCACTCCAATCATCCAATATATCCCGGCTCACCTAAGAACTAACTTTCTAAAAAGTTTGCAGCTGGTTTTGTCCGGTAAAAGTACCAAAGAAGAATACTGCCTGGTAAATACCAAAAACAAGACGCGCTGGTACGAGATTGAATTTCACCCCATGAAGGAAGATGGTAAGCATCTGAGTGGTGTAGCCTTTTCGGTAAAAGATATTACTCGAAGTAAGGAATATGAGATCGATCTGGAGCAGCAAAATGACCGATTGAAAAAAATAGCTTTTGTGCATGCGCATGAGCTGCGAGGTCCAGTGACTTCCATGCTGGGGTTGATTGATGTAATGACGCAGGAAAAAAAGGCTAACAACAGCAACAATGGCCATTTAGAAGAAGGTTATCTCTCCCATTTCAAAAACCTGTCAGGCAAAGTAGATAAGATCATTCGTGATATTGTATCCGTGAGTGAGGCAGATTACAGGAAAGTTAAAAAGACCGGTAATGGTAACTCCCGGGGCGACAATTAGGATCAGTAGCACTTGTGTATAAAATAAGAATCAGATTAATTTTCTGATTTTCCTATAAGAAATGATTAATTTAACAGGGTAACTAACCTTGCTAAATTGAACCAAACCTGTAAAATCCTGATTATCTCAAGCTGCCTCTGGCTGCAGGTGGCTACCGCTTACGGTCAGGATTCGGCATACACACTGTTTGACGACAACGAAATTCAATGGGGTCTGGGGCTCAGACTACAGGCCAATTTCAATCCCAAATACGATAAAAGAGCTGATTTCAGAATGAGTGTTTCTTTTGGATTGTCGAGAAAAATAGGCGACTATCTGATGCCTTCGTATCAACTCTCGGCTACAGTATATAAAGGAGGCCTGGGAAGTTCTATCTCATGGTTTGAAAGAAATAAGTTGCAATTTGACCTGGTGAATAACTTCACATTGACGGGTGGATATAAACATGATAAGGAATGGAAAGAGCTGATTACCTTTAATACGCTTACGGCTAACCCTCTTCTGAACCCCTTTCGTTATTCTCTTTCCATGGGCACCAACCTCATCTACAACCCAAACAGGAAAGACAAATTTCAATATATTGGATTCATGGCTGGTTCGGTTTATGAATTCCAGCTACTCTACTACAATGACGGACCCATTTTCAACGGTATAGGTCTGGGGGATGGCTATGATCGCTACTGGACCGGCGGAGCGCATTTCTACTACGGGTATGTCACTTCAGATATTCGTTTTAATCTCGGATTCGACAAGTTCACTGGCTATTCCAGGGATGCCTACGAGCTTTCCACTTTGCTGGGTTTAGATTATGTAAGCTACAAGGACGAAATGCAAAACACCTTTAATACAGGTGCCTGGAGACTTGAAGTAATAGAAAAAGGTGGTTTTGGGGTATCTGTTACCTACAAGGACCAGTACGACATTCAGCATATGATTCACAAAAAAGGTAACTATGCCTATCATCCGTCGATGCTCAAACCTCACTTCTTATACGGTATACTCTACACTAACCGTCACTTGTTTTGAGAAGGATTTTAGCCATAGCGGCCCTGGCGACCCTAGCCTCCTGCTCCTATCGTATGTATGATAAAACAACATATGCCGAGCTTGAATTTACCGAAGACCCCACCCTGACTGTAGACAGTAAAATATCGGAGGTGTACCTGATGTCTACCTACCGATCGAGTAAGGTGCTTTATCAGGTCATAGATAGTGATACCATATACGATGATATCAGCATCCCCATTTACTCCTCTGTGCCAAGCAAAGACACTGTTCAATCCGCTTATTTGATATTTAACCCACAAACCGAAAAGGTCTGCTACAAAGTTTATACGAATGGTGATGATGCCTCTGGCCCTAACATGTACTTCCAGGCTGAAAATAGCGGTTGCGACCTATTTGGCAAGTATCAAGTAAAGGATAGAAATACGATTGGTCTAAACCTGATGAATGATAAGTCTTTGGCCTTTCATATTTCCTGTCGATATACATCAGAAGGTAACCGGATAGGTCAAATCAAATTTGAGGTCATAGACTACAAAAATGGATTGTCTGAAACGCAGGGTTCTAAGATTCCTCCGATCAAAGTGAACCAGGTGTTTCATACACAATTGATATTTAAAGAAACCGATCTGACCTATAAGTACCTCACCAATAACCAGGATGAAGTAGAGCGAACATCTGTGGAAGTAGAAGCCACTGATGAGATCTCTGTCAGGACCAAGAGAGGCCGATCGAAAAGAGTATCGGTAAAAGGGTATCCCTTCTTTTTGAAGTAAAAACAAAAAAGCATAGCATTTACCATGTTGTAAAGGATCATCTTGCGACCCGGTCATTTAGGGGCTTGCAAGAAGCCTTAGCGGAGTGAAAAGCGTGAGCATCTCATCAATGAAGACGCTTGGCCTTTTTTCAACTACATAAAGTTGAAAAAAGAGCTTAATGTGAAGTGGTAAGTTTTTTGTTTTCATAGCGCATCGAGCTCAAGCTAACTCAGCAATACCTCACACCGTTGCTCCTTAAGTAAATTCAGGTCCTCGTTGAAAGCAAAATTTTCTCTTGAGATTTCTACCTGTTCGCTAAACTTGCCTTTGAGGTTTCTTCTTTTGACCACATTGACGAATCGACGCACGTCATCAATGCTTTCCAGGATGAGTCTTGGCACCTCTACCGGTTGGTCATCATCTCCTTTGGCCACCATGGTAAAAAAGCTACTATTGGTATGTTTGATTTCTCCGGTTTTGACATTTTCAGACTGCACCTTGATGCCTACTACCAATGAGGTTCGTCCAACGTAGTTGACAGACGCATGAAGAGAAACAAGCTCTCCTACTTCTGTGGGACTGTGAAAATCAACACCATCCACGGATACCGTTACGCAATAGGTGCCGGCATGCTTGCTCGCACAAGCGTAGGCCACTTTATCCATCAGCGACAATATGATCCCACCATGAATTTTTCCTCCAAAATTGGCATAGGATGGAATCATCAGTTCGGTCAATGTGACCTGGGATTGAGAGACAGATTTGCTTTTTACATCAGCCATCTAGTGTTGGTTTTAGTTCTTTCAAAAAATAATTATAGGCCAATGTCAATAGCAAAATAAACATGGCCGATATCACGCCAATAAGTACGTTGTAGTACATACCTGCCGACAGAGATATTCTAATCAATATTGTCGCCAGCACAAAGGCGGAATAACGAAATATCCTATAGTAATTAAGCGTATATCTCAGCGCAATCAAGACAATAATGATATCGCTAAAAATCAGAAAGTTATAGAATACATTAAAGGATTTTAGGTAGGTCCCGGTATGTATCAAATTCTTGATATCATAGATGCCAACGGACATAAAAATAGCCAATAAAATGATCGCAAGTAGCTTTTTGGATCGTACGAATTGCGTTTGATCATCTTCGATATTTGTCAGTTTGATATGCTTTTGCACCCGATAGGTGAAGCCCATAATCACGAAGATCAGCAATGCTCCAAACGCGTAGGCAAACATGGCATACAATTCTTCTGAAAGTGGCTTGGTCTCAAATGTGTTTTTGATATGACTAAACTCTTTGATACCAGATCGAATAAATATCAGAGAGAGCAACTCAAATTGCTTACCGACCGCTTTGGCTACCGAGCCTGGCAGGACAAAAATCAGGCTTAGAATTTCCAGCAACAGCAGCAGGGTAAAAGAAAACTCAATAGCAAAGAATGGATTTGAAAACTCACTACTCAAATGACTGGCTGGTATCCAACCCCACTTGATCATTTGTCCAAGGAATAGGCATACAATAAAGGTCAGTACAAGAAAAGAACTGACATAGCGATGCGTGTTTTTGTTGTCTCTTAGCTCAGCGGTTCCGTCAAAGATCCGCTCAGAAAGGACCAATGCCCGATTCATCATGGTTTGGGTCTAAAAATTAAAGGTGAATGTTTGTGTACTGTCTTGCACATCTTTCAACTCGAGTGACAATTCGCTGAGCGTCTCCCATGCCCCACTCAATTCGAATTGTAATTCATAGGATTCAGATGAAGGAACAAATGTTCCTGGCGTAATGGTTACGCCTCCAAAGGGGTTGGTGTCTTCGTTGGCCGGATCGATCCCGGTTCTGGTCTCAAAGTCGATGACTTTTTCACTAAAACCTTTGGGAACAAACTTAAAAGCCACCAAATCTGTGGACGCATCGTCTTCGGTGATTTGCACTGTCAAAGTTTGATCACTCTTGGCTGCTGTGAGAGTATACTCTTGTTTGGCGTAAGGCAATATGCGCATCGGGCTTCTTGTATTTAGACGGCTTTGTTTACCGTCATTTACACCGATGTGGTATTCGAAATGCAGGTGTTCGGTATTGATACCCACGCCACTCTTGCCTGACTTGCCTATCTCTTCGCCCATGGCTACCTGGTCTCCCTCACTAACACCAAAGGAGTCCAGATGAAGGTAAACCGTCTGTCGCTGGGCTGCACCAGTGACTCCCGGATGAGCGATCACGATAAATTTGCCGAAACGTTCTAAACTGGTGCCTGCGACTCCTTCTTCGACTCGAACTACCGTACCGGCTAATATGGCATGAACGGGAGTACCCGTTGGAGCGCGCACATCAAACCCACGGTGGAAATCGTAATTTCCAGATAGTATTCTTGGTCCGTAAGTCGACGCCAATTCATCGGGATCGGACGTACCGCTCATAGGCCATACGCCTACTTCTCTCTCTATCGGATTCGGGTCTTCTGACGGCGTCGGATCATCTTCTTTGGATTCACTACTGCAATTTGCCTGCAGGATCAATGCCGACAACAAGCTCAACCAAACTAAAAAACTATATTTTCTCATCATATTCTGCTTTCTATTGGTAAATCGGAAGTTTTTGTATTCTCAGCATTAAATTTTTGCATCAACTCAAATACATAAGGAATCTGTTTTTGAAATCGATTCAAGATGTCCGATGAGATATTCTTTCTACTAAATGGCACTACTTTTACGTATTCCTGAATCTGATGGGCCTCTCGCCCATATTTATAATCATATGTGAAGTTGCCATTCTGATCGGTTTTGATCAGGCTATTTCCATTATTGGGTACACTGATATAAAACTCACTTTTGTTGATATCGCCATCCGGGCTAAATGAGTTTGACCGTTTCAAATGGGCATATAGCTCTCTGGCCGTGTTGACGGCTGGGTCGATCAGCAAGACGTTTTCCTTCATGTTTTTTCTATAGAGGTACACGCCATCTGCGGTTTGATAATTGTAGAGTTCACCAAGAACCTTATCAATTTCTTTGGTTAAATATGGGTAGTGAGTACAACCCAAGATGATGGATTTCAATACATTATCGGTATTTGATTTTCTTATTTGTTCCATCAGTGTTACCAGATGAAAGCGTACATAGTTTTCGCTATCGTTGATTTGCATGATAGAGCAATCGTCTGGATTGGTCGCATCACACAACATCTTGCCCTGATCAAAATCAAAGTTGTAAATATCCAACAAGGTCTTATCAATCAATAAATCTCCAGCTAAGGCAGGTCCTTTATAGGTCGATCGTGGCTTGCTAAGTCCCTTGATAAAATAATCGGTATCTTCATCAACAGCTTCTGCTATGCCCACACCACCTTGCTGAAAGGTCTCGATTTGACCGGTATAACCCATTTTCTTTTTGAATACCTCTATGGTTCGACTATAGCCTTTGGATGCCACCGTGCCAGCCGTGGCCAAAATACCTATGATACCATCTTCATCCTTCTCCATACTTTCAAGTGCGCCTTTTACACCCGCATCGATGACACCTATAACTTTGATATCCGTATTAGCGCTAGCCAAAAAGCCTTCAATATAGTCCTTGCCGTAGGCTGTAGCTGTGTTACAGGCCACTACAATGGCCTTGACGGGTTGCTTATCTTGCTTGTAAGACTGATCCTTATTGGAGGCATAATACTTATTGCTTAATAAGAATTGTGCATCCTTGATGATATGCTCCTTCAAGAGATCTACTTTGTTTTCTTTTGAGTAATTCCCGTAAGGCATATTGGCCTGATCACCCAGATAGACAAAAGACTCCTGCTTAAAATCAAGTAAATTATCCGCACCCTCAGATCTATCATCATTATTGTTTTCGTCAAAATTGACAATCGCCTTGAGGACTGTTAGTCCGCCCGTACCCGAATCAAAAACACCGATGGGTAAGGCCTTTTTCTCCTTTGGATACTGCTCAAAATCGAGATAGTAAAAGCTATCTTTATTTTCCAATATGTCCTCCAAAATACTCGTTGTGGAATCTTGTGTTTCTGGCGTTTGACATGAAACAAATAGCCATATGCCTATCCAATAAAAGTGTGTTAGCTTCTTCATATGATTTCAAGTTTACGATTCAGACGGCAACACCAAACCTCGATATGAGGTTTAAGTGTTGGCCTGTTTTGGGTTACAGTGTTTCTCTTTATTTCAAATGCTCTTACTTGTAGATTCACTGTGTCCTACCAAGATGGCCACAGTAGCATCTCCAGTCACATTGACAGCAGTTCTGCACATATCCAATATTCTGTCCGGGGCGACGACCAGGGCAATTCCTGCTGTTGGGATACCAATAGACTCCAGCACAATGACCAACATCACCATACCTGCTCCTGGCACACCCGCCGAACCTATGGACGCCAATGTGGCTGTCAGCACAATCATCAATTGGCTCGAGATGGACAATTCTAATCCCAGCGCCTGCGCAATAAATACGGCTGCCACGCTTTGATACAGACTGGTCCCATCCATATTGATCGTTGCTCCTAGTGGCAAAACAAAGCTGGCCACTTCGGGTTGAACGTTCAGTTTTTGCTCGGCGCAATCCATGGTCACCGGCAAGGTCGCCGAACTCGAACTGGTACTAAAAGCCAGCAATTGGGCTGGTCGAATACCTTTGAAAAATTCCATGTATTTAGTTTTGGTCAAGAATGTAAATGCCCCTGGGTAAACGACAAACATCATCAGCCCAAGCCCGACCAGTACGGTACCGGCATACCAAAGCAAGGCATATAGCAAATCAAAAGCTTTGGCAGAATCAGCCCCTCCTATTTCTACAATCAGTGAGGCGATGAGTGCAAAGACACAATACGGTGCCACCTTCATGATGTAATGGACCACGCGAATAATAACTTCATTCATTCCATCAAAAAAATTGACCACAGTCAAGCCTTTCTTTTTGGGGATATCTAGCAGCGCAATACCAGCAATGATGGCAAAAACCACAACCTGAAGCATCATTTTGTTGTCTGATGCGGCCGCAACAATATTGCTGGGCACCAACTTCACCATCGGCTCGAGTGGCCCACGATCTTTAATTTGTGAGGCACTTTGAGACTTGGATTGCACTGTGGTGGAATACAGCGACATCAAATTATCTCTTGTTTCTCTGGGTAGCTTTTCTCCCGGCTTGAGCGCATTGACCGCCACCAGACCAATACTTGTGGCCAAAACCGTAGTCATTATGTATATGGCAATGGTCTTACCTCCCATCCGTGATAATTTAGAAATGTCTCCCAGGTTGGAAACCCCAACAATTAGGGAGGAAAGCACGAGTGGAACGGCAATCATTTTGAGTGCATTGACAAATAGGGTTCCAAAAGGTTTGATATAGTCAATAACCAGTTCAGGGGGCCATTGAAATATGACCACAACCAGTCCGAACAACAGTCCCGCCAGAATGCCTATTAGGATTTTTAAATAAGTCGGTATTTTTTTCTTTGTTTGATTCACGTGATTGGCTTGTTGATTGAGCAGGTCTATTACCTGTTTTTTAATAGTACTTTACCGACTTTACTGCCATTAAATTGACCATTGATGACTATTTGTCCATTGACAAATGCATACTGTATGCCTTCGGATAGTTCTTCCGGGTTGGAGATATTGGCTTTTGGTTTCAATTGATCTGGTGCCCAAATGATGATATCAGCGAAGTATCCATTCTTCAGGATACCTCTTTGATCCAAACCAAAAGTAGCAGCCACAAGTCCTGAACTTCGGTGTACAAATGTCTCCACGTCAAGTACATTTTTACCCAACACATAAGACTCGTATTTTTTGGGAAAGCTGGCATATTTTCGTGGATGTCCCTTCGTCCCATCAGAGCAGGTCATCACCCACGGCTGACGCATAAAATTTTCGACATCATAGCTATCCATATTGAAAGAGGCCACTCTGGCACCGCTATTTCTAGCTATATGGAGAGCCGCTTCAACGGGACTCAAATTCAATTGTTCACTGATTTCCTGAAGGTTTTTCCCTAGCATGGTTTCATCTTTACAATCCGCCGTGACCAGCAAGGACTGCGCTCCTCCTCGCTTCCGAATATTTTCTTTAACCTCTGCCCTGATTTTGTCAAGCAATCGATCATCTGAGAGTCGCATGAGATACGCCTCCTTACTGCCTGCCATCACCCACCGATTGATGAGGGCATTTTCGAGATGAGTTCCCGAAAACCGCCATGGGTACTGGTCAGCAGTGACCTTTTGGCCATTTGACTGAGCTGTTTCGATCATTTTGATCACTTCATCACTTTTTTTCCATACATCTGCGCCCAGGGCTTTGATATGTGCAAAATGTACAGGCACGTTTGCCATTTTTCCGATGAGCAAGGTCTCTTTGACAGACTCGATAAGGCCAATGTTATAGCTGCTTTCATCCCTAATATGGCTGTCGTATACACCTCCAAATGGCGCTATTTCTTTGGACAATTCGATCACCTCTTCGGTCTGTGCAAAACTGCCTGGAGAGTAATAGAGTCCTGTAGACAGGCCATAGGCACCCTGGACCATGGCATTTTTAATCAAAGCACGCATTTGATCCAACTGATCTGCATCTGGCTTGGCATCGCTCAAGCTCATCACCTGCTCTCTGACCGTGCCGTGTCCTACAAAAAAGGCGACATTCGTCCCGATCTTGTTGGCTTCCAGCAATTTGGTCGCACCTTCAATATCCGAAGGGCCTTCACCGTCATTTCCTACGAAGACGGTAGTCACACCTTGAGTCAAATAGTTGATATTGCTGTTTCTCGATTTGCTTTTTAAATCGCCCAAACTATGGGTATGCGGATCGATAAAGCCCGGAGAAACGATAAGGCCTTGTGCATCGATGGCCGTATTAGCGATTATATTGACCGTATCTGATTGGCCTACGAAGACGATTTGGTCCCCTTTAATGGCTACCGACCCCTGAAACAACGGCGCACCGGTTCCATCAATAATTTTGCCATTTTGAATCCAAACGTCTGCCTGGATGGTTTCTAACTTTGCGCCGCAACTTGCAATCATCAACCAGATAATTGCCAAAAGGCAACTGGCAATTTTTGAACTACTCATTTCCTTTCATCAAAATGTCAATCATTTGTTCAGCAGAGATTTTACCGATTCGTTTGATATCCTCTCGCGGCGTATCATCGCCGATTTCGTACGTAATCCCTTCTGCTCCAAATTGTGAATAGAACCAACCCTTGGTGACTGGGGTCCTCAGACCTGCCGGCTTTTCATTGGTTAGATAATTCTCGATTTTGCTTTCAAGCGCAGCAAACCATTGATTTCTAAACCAGGGTATAGTTTTAGTCTGAATTTCGTTTTCATCCAGCGTATAGAAGACATCTTTGTAGGTCGAATGAAAATCAAGGCCTAGCAAGACATTGGCTTGCAGTTCGTTGACCCAGTCAACAAGGTGCGTAGCGACTAATTTTGTTTCTGGTTGACGGTAATACGCCCAATCTCGATTCAGATCTACTCCTCCACTGTTGTGCCTCCAATGCCCCATATCCACCCCGTCAGGGTTGATCATAGGATAGATCAGTACGGTATGGTTTTCAAGAAAAGCTTCCAGCTTCTTCGCGCGGATTAAGGACTCCACAAATGCCTTCATGGCCAAAAAGCCTGTTACTTCCGGCGGATGCTGCCGACTCAGTATCACGATGACATCGTTGTCTTTTTGTTCCCCATTTGACAATTCTACAAATAGCATTTTTCTACCCAATGCCGATCGACCAATGGTATCAATAGTCACGAAAGACTGGCCGTTGAGCCCTTCCCACCATTGATGGACTCTTTCGGTATCCTGAATTTCCTGACCGGCTATCCAAAGGGTGTCTGGTCCTATCTCAACCTGTAAGGTGACATTGATACTATCCGAGTCGTATATCAGGGCATCGTCATTCAGACGTAACCAGTTCTCTCCATCATCACTGAGTTTTGGGTGATATCGATGTTTGCCGCCATCATATTTGAGGGTAATGTATCTGGTGGCCGAATCCTCAGCCCACAACTTGAAGGCGTACCAGGCACTGTTGTTGACCGGTTGGTTTTCGGGTCTTATCTCTGCTAAAAAAGAAGAATCGTTGATTTGGACAAAGTTGTTCAACCTGGCCGCATCAAATTGATTGTCGGCGGTAAGACCTGCCTCGGTATGATAGCTTCTTTTCTCCTGACGCTCTATCGCCTTTGTATGAGTATCGACCGGCTTTGGAAAGTCATGTGTTTTCAGTCCCCTACCGGAAAACTCGCAACTCGCAAGCATCACAATCAATACCATACAAAGAACAATATTTGTTGTTGCTTGATATTTTGAATTTCTATATGAATTCATTTGAAATATCTTTTTAGTTTCTAATCAGGGGTTTAGCCTTTTTTCAGGACGAAGGTGTAGCTGCCCGATATTCCAGCTGTGCGGGCTCCTATAGGCACATTCGTATCGTTGCTAAAGGTGATCGTAAGTGCGCTCCCGTCATCACTATGCACCACGTTGATAGGTCTTTCGTCTCCGTTGAGCAAGATGGAAGTAAAGCTACCTTCAGCATAGGCCCAGGTACCCTCCGGCTGAAGTAGATTGTTTGGATCTCCTGATACGAAATAGCCAAATTGCTCAGTAAAAACAATGGAGAAATCTCCGTACTGAGAAGTAATATCTGTTCCATCGCGGAGCACTTGTGAATTGCTTCCCATAGACCAGGGCCCGGCCAGGGCCTTGGCCTGACTTTCGTCCTCTGGTACATTGGCTTCTTCATCACAGGCTACTAAACCCAAGATGAGCATAAACAGTGTGTATTTTAATATTGAAATTTTCATTTTTCTAGATTTTAAATTTTTTGATTGTGACATTTGGACAGCATTGCTCTGTACTAGTGTTTAATCAGCTTGCCTGATTTTACCAATTTCGAATGATCAGAAATTTGATAGAGATATACCCCTCGATCTAAATAATCCACTCTAGTTATTGCTGTGCCCAAGACTATGACTTGGGAGAGCACGGTCCGACCATCCAGGGTCATCATCTTGAGTTTCAAATTGTTGCCCAATTCGTTGTGAACCGTCAGCTGATGGTTCACTGGATTAGGAAATAAATGGATGGCTAATTCATGAAACCCCTGATCTCCAACAGCCGTCACAGTCTTCTGACTGGGAAAAGCTGCCGCCAGGGCTTCAGCCATTTTGGACCATTGGGTAGTACCGGATCGCAAACGTGACAATTCTTGCTCCAGGTGTATGAAACGCCCGTTGGCAATGGCAGCATCGTTACTACATGGATTCGAACTTTGATTGATATACCTCCCCTGGGTGTTGGTAAATCCCAACAATCTCGTCCAACTCGTATTGGTCGAACTCTGAAAGGTCAGTACAGCATCTTGTTCAAATAAGGCCTGCTGAATGTCTGGCAACTTGTTCGTGCCATTCACTCCACGAGCACCAAGGCTCATGATCACATAGGGATCGGTGCTCTTCTTCGAAAATCCGTGCAACTGGATAAAATAGTTGCTTTCAGCGTCATTCAGCTTTTCTGTTACAATTTGAAACGCTGATTTATCATTGTGAGCAACGTCTGAAATCCGGTATTTTTCAGACCCTGATCCACATACCGAGGTAGTTCCCGAACAACTGGTCTTGGTCGAGCTGTTGCAACGATTAGTTCCCGTCAAAAAGAAAGCACGCGCCCCGGTTTGTCGAAAGACATAGACACCCTCAAGACCTGTATTGGTATCCTTGATAGCATGTGGACTTTGTATCACCAACTGAGCTCTGTCCGGATCATTGTTGAATACATAAGTCCCCCAATAATTGCTACCTGAAGTCCGTCTCAACAGGTACAGATCCAAAGTTCCTGAACCCGTATTGTCTTTCACATGGCTTAGCGTATAGCCAACATCTGTTGCTTTATTTGCTACCTCAGAGAAATTTTTGTCCAAGATAAGATCTATAATACCCTCCCAGGCGGTCAAATCGCTACCACCAGGAGAAGCATATACATTGGTCGATGCGCCTGGCAAATTGTTAATCTCCGTGCCAATGAGGTCTGAAATATTGGCATTAATGACTTCCTGACCCTGCAATGAGGGCCAGAAAGCTACACTAAGTACCAAAAGAGTTATTAACTGTATTTTATACTTTGCCATAATCGTTTTATTTCTGTATCAACAGTTTTCCCTGACTCAAGCGCTCATTGGCTTGATTTCGAATATCGTAGAGATATAAACCATCTCGAATATCCGTTAGAGAAAGCTGATTGAGCTGATGATTTGAAAGGGTGTAAGACCGAACTACCTCACCATTGAGTGAAATAATCTGGAAAGACATCTGATCTTGTACCGCATTCATGCTGATATTGAGTTGATGTGACACCGGATTAGGGTAGACATTCAACTCCTGAATCTCTATGTCTCCTGAAACGTCTGTGACGATATTGATAAAAACACCTCCATTGACTTTTCTACCAGGAGAGTACAATCTGCTATCTGCCCCATCAGCCTGTGTGTGAAGTGAAAACCCACCTGTGATATCGGGTGACCTCGTGATCGACTGATCTCCGTCTGCGTCTGAACCATAAATGGTTCCCGCTTGAATTTCATCTGATGCGTTGAAGATTTTGAGCACGTCTCCTGTGTTCGTCAATCCGACTCCACTTCCTTCCGAAGCCACCTGCACCTGGGCACCCAAAATACCTCTGGGCTCTCCGCCTCCAAATACCACAATGGCATGACCAGGCTGAAGACTCGTACCACTTGGGAATACGTGACGCTTTTGCGCTTCGTCCTGAAAATAGTATCCGCTCATATCAATATCAGCCGATGACCTATTGACCACTTCGATAAATTCGTCGTCGCTGGCGTCTCTGGTTCCGTCATTGTTGGCATCGCCTGCATCACTAGACGCAGGATCGGCATGAATTTCGTTGAATACCAAAGGCACGTCGTCGTCCAGAATAATAAAATTGAACTGGAACGGACTACCTGACTTGGCCTTTGTCCCACCTGTGATATCCTGAAGCGCAAAGGTGAACAATTCATCTCCTTCGAGCTCTTCATCATTTTTGACCGTCACAGTCACTTTTTGATTGTCGCTGCTACCGGCAGGAAAAGTGACCATCTGAGTGCTATATTCTAAATCGCCACTTAAATTTTCAGTAGCCAACACCACATTTGCCGTGGTAGCGGCATCGCTCGATGGGTTTTCTATCGCCACTTCTATTTCGAATGTGCTATCCGCTTCTTCCGCACCACTCAATGAAGTGGCAAATTTCACCTTGGTAGAATTATCCACTACAAATGGAGTACCATCCACTTGTGTTCCGGGAGATATCCATCTGCCATTCAATGTTGGGTGCAACACAAAATCACCAGTGATATCTGGGTTTCTGGTATAGGACACTCCTACTTCCGTCGAGGTATAGGTATAAGAAAATATTTCTGCGTCTGCTTCATCAAAGATGGAAATAGTCGTACCTGAATTGAGTATTCCTAATCCTGATTTAGCTTCTGATGCCACCTGCACCGTAGCACCACCAAACTCACCTGTAGGGCTTCCACCGCCAAAAACAACCAACGCGGATCCTGGCCCAATCACTGTGCCAGCAGGGAAAAAGTGTCTATTGCTTCCATTGACAAACAACCTCCATCCTGCAATATCGATGTCGACCGTGCCATTATTTACAAATTCCATCATTTCATCACTGGTACCACCGAAGGTGCCATCGCCGTTGGCGTCCACCTCTGCAGCGTCCGCAATACTGGTCGATGATGGATACGGCAAAAATTCATTCAACACCAAATCCGAAGCAGGAAAATCGTTGTCGTTCATAGTGACTGTAAAAGTTGCCGTAGCTCCAGCGGCAGCACTATTACCTCCGGCTACATTTTGCAACTCGAAGGTGAATGTTTCCTGGCCTTCTATATCCGCATCGTCTGTGATCGTCACGGTAAAAGTTTGTGTAGTGGAACTTCCAGCCGCAAAAGTGATTGATTGAGTAGCAAAGTCGTTGAAATCAGCCGCTGTTGCAGGGTCAGTCGACGTCAACACCACATCCGCGGTAGTTGCTATGGATCCATCAGGTAATGAAATCACCACGCTGATATCAAAGCTGCCATCACCTTCGTTGACGGTAACAGAAGATGATTCAAACTGAACCAATGTAGTGGTTTGTTCGATGAAGAAGGTACCATCTACTTTTAGTCCCGGTGAAGCAGCCGCGTTGGTCGCGTCTTCATTGGTATACGCCGAAATTGCTGCATGGGCACTAAATTCTCCTGTGATATCCGGGCTTCTACTGAATGCCACTGCTCTGGTCGCCTGATCGTAAGAAAACGTTAGTCTTGTCGCGTCAGTACCATCCTTGATGGTAATCTCGTCGCCACTATTCAACAACCCAAGAGAAGTTGATTCTGAAGCGGTTTGAACGACACTGTTTCCAAAGGCGCCTGTTGGTGCTCCGCCTCCACTTCCAAATACAACAATGGCTCCGCCTGCAGGCACCACTGAATTAGCAGGAAAAATATGTCGGTCGATGCCGTCGTTGATTTTCCAGCCTGAAATATCCATGTCGCTCGATCCTGAGTTAACAAATTCGATGAATTCATCAGAACTGCTACCGTAGGTACCATCGCCATTGGAATCAAACTGTGTGGCTTCTGATGTAGACCCCGCTGGCCATGGCATGTATTCATTGACCACCAAATCGGTACCTTCAAAATCGTTATCTACTATAGTCAATGTGTGCGTAGACTGTGCTCCGATCACAGCACTGGTTCCACCGGCTGCATTTTGCAAGGTAAATATTAGGTTTTCATTGCCTTCCACGTCCATATCATCGGTAATGGTCAGAGTCACCATTTGCGATGCGCTGCTCGCTGCTGGAAAAGTAAGCGTTTGTGTAGCATATGTTGTGATATCCGTACCATTGGTAGCTGACCCACCTGTCAATGCCACCTCAACCGTAGTTGCATTGCTGGCATCTTCTGCTACAATCGATACAGTAAGGTCGACCGTTCCATCTCCTTCATTGGCACTGGTAGTCGCACTGGAAAACTTCACTTCGGTACTCGTAGGTACGATAAACAAGCTTCCGTCAATTTTTAGTCCAGGAGACGCCGTAGCATTGGACATATCTTCCTTCGTATATGCAGAAATCGCCGGGTGCGCTTCAAAATCACCTGTAATATCCGGGTTTCGCACCATAGCTACGGTACGTGTGGACGCGCCATACGAAAATGTAAGTCTCGTTTGGTCGCTGTCATCCTTGATAAATAATTCGTCCCCACTATTGAGCAGTCCCAATGAAGAAGACTCAGTAGCGGTTTGTATAATACTATTGCCAAAGGTGCCGCTCGGCGTACCTCCACCAAACACAACAAGTCCGCCGCCGGCAGGAATAATTGTATTGGCTGGAAAAATATGACGATCGATACCATCATTGATTTTCCATCCCGAAATATCTAAATCTCCGGAGCCAGAGTTGACAAACTCGATATATTCATCAGAACTACTGCCATAGGTACCATCTCCATTGGAATCAAACTGTGATTCACTTGATGAAGAACCAGCTGGCCAGGCCATAAATTCATTGACTACCAAATCTGTAGCCGCAAAATCATTGTCTACAATTGTCAAGGTATGGGTAGATTGAGTCCCTACGGTAGTTGAATTGCCTCCACCTGGATTCTGAAGTGTAAAAACCAAATCCTCACTTCCTTCTACATCAGTATCATCTGTAATGGTCAATGTTACCGTCTGAGAAGAGCTGCTAGCTGCGGGAAAAGTGAGGGTGGTTGTAGCATAGGTCGTGATATCAGATCCATTGGTTCCGGAACCTCCAGTGAGTGCTACTTCAACCGTGGTGGCGTTGCTTGCGTCCTCCCCGGTAATTAAGACAGTCAAATCCACAGTCCCTCCACTTTCGTCGATGCTGGCCGTAGCGCCAGAGAATTGTACCTCTGTGCTCGCCGGAACAATAAATAGAGATCCATCGATTTTCGTACCAGGTGAAAAAAGTGCTCCACCAGCACCGGTGGCGACACTATGTTTTGTCATTGGATTATCACTTCCGGTAATATCCACATCTCTGGTAATGGACTGATTATCATTACCTTCACTACCATAAGTATAGAAAATAATCGTGCGATCGGAGGCATCTTGTACGATCAAAGTTTCGCTTGAATTCGTGGTCCCGACACCACCACTAGACGCCGTCTGCACGATACTATTTCCGAAACTCCCGGTTGGTGAACCTCCACCAAAGACCACAATGGCTCCTCCAGCCGGAACTACCGTGCTTGCTGGAAAAACATGCCTGGACAAGACACTGCTATTGGTATCGAATATTTCATATCCGCTGATATCTAAATCTCCAGAACCTGTATTTACCAACTCAATAAATTCGTCGTCAGCAGCATCTCTTACTCCATCTCCATTCGCGTCACCAGGCGTACTACTGGCCGGGTCAGCATGGATTTCATTGATAATTAAACCCGAAGATGTGATGTCATTTTCTACGATGATTAAATCTGTCGTACTCTGTCCGCCGATTACTGCTGCATTTCCTCCTGCTACATTTTGTAAGGTAAAAGTGAATGTTTCCGCACTTTCTACGGTGGCATCATCGGTAATCGTGACCGTCACGGTCTGGTTTGCCGCACTTGCTGCGGGAAAGGTAACCATCTGCGTGGTGTAGTTGTCTAAGTCCACAGCCGTGCCAGCCGTCAACGCCACTTCTACCGTAGTCGCATTACCCGCATCTTCATTGGTAATGGCAATGGTGATATCGTAACTGGTACCCGCTTCCGTTTTGGTAGCGGATGCAGCCGTAAACTGAACGCTGGTTTGCGCTACTACTCCTAAGCTCATCACCATTAGTACCACAGCGCTACACAAAAATTTTATATATGTATTCATTTTGAAAATATTTATGTCCTGTTATTGATTGATATCTGTCACCGTATACAAATCAGGTAATGGTGACGGTATGTTAGCGTTGGTATTGATCTCATTGTCAGGATAAACAAGCCTTTCCGGATGTACAGTGGCGGTACTGGTATTGAAAGGAATGCTAACCGCAATGTCAGACTCGGATGCCGACCTCAACCTTCTGGCGTCGTCAAAAGGCATATAGGTCATAAACCCTGAGACATATCTCTCCTCTATAATCTCTCGCAACAGTGCTCTATCTTGAGCAATGTTGTCCGCGTTTTCGAGGCCTCCAGCTTGAAAATCAGCTTCAATATAATCACTATACGTATAGGGCCTTGCATTGAAATGCACATTGAGAAAAGCTCCGGTATTGAGGAACTGTCGATAGGTATTGAGATGCCCCAATCCCGTATTGAAATCTACGGTTCTCGCACCAGCTTCTGCCAGTGCCAACATGGTTTCTTCATAAGTTACCATTCGCTGTGGTTCAAATTCACTAGCCACGCCTCGGTTACTCACCCCATCGGTTTGGTCAACGGTCATGTATTCAAAGCGCGCCGTCTCGTCAGTTTTAGCGTGATTTCTACTCGTTGTCCCCGAAGGATCAAGTAATCCACTGAAATAACTGCCTTGCGTACCTATGTCCCCGGCTCTGGAGCCATTGAGCAACGTAAAGTAGGTGTTTTTACTTCCTGTGATGCTGGAGTCTCCTATTGGAATAAAGTTCATGTTGTTTGAAGCGGTGGAGATACCATTTTGAGCGGCACTGTATGCACTGCTGTACTCCTTGGTCTGCATGTAGTATCGGGCTTTCAACGACCATGCTGTCTCCAGCCATTTTTGCTTGTCACCATTGTAGTAGATATCTTCTGAGATCACTCCAGTGGCGGCTACATTCAAATTATCAATCGCTTCATCCAATAGCAATTGAACATTGGCTAAAACAGTCGCCTGTTCATCGAATTTTGGATCTTCTAAGCCCTCAATAAATATCTCCTCATACGGAATATCTCCAAACAAGGTAGCAGCCGTGCCTATTACATGGGCTTCCATTACCTGACATATGCCATGAAGTAAAGCATTTTCGCCTTCCAACTTACTGATAATCAACCTCGTTTGTGGCACCACCCCTTGATAGATTCTATTCCAGGTAGATTCGGTCTCCTCTGAGGTCAAGGTATAATCGTAGATGTTTTTGTACTGAGCCGCAAACCCTGTGAGCTGTCCGGTATACAAACCGCTGATTCTATTGGCATGACCTACTTGAGCCAGCACATTGGCCAACTGAGCCCCTGTGAGGAATTTTTCCGGTGGAATCACATCTGCAGAGAGTTCTGTCAAATCATCGTTGACATCATCCACTAGATCTGTGCAAGCTGCACCCAGGTACAGCGTGGCAAATAATAGTATGTATTTATAATTTTTCATGATTTCAGTCATTTAATGATTAGTAAGTTATTTTGAGTGAGAACAGGATAGATCTTGTACTCGGATTAGTGAAATACTCCACACCGAATCCGTTGCTCACTCCGAATTGACTTGATTCAGGATCTACGCCCACGATATCTGTCCACATGAGCAGGTTACGACCTGTCGCTGTGAATTGGACGGAGCTCAACTTCAAGGTCTCTTGCAACCAATTGTTGTTGAGCGTATAGCTCAGTGACACTTCTCTTAGCTTGGTCCAGCTGGCATCCTCGCTGATCAAAAGGTCATAAATGACACCTGATCCGAATCCTCCTCCGCGTGAAGTATACCAAGCTTCGTCCAGTAGCACGGGTCCTCCGCCGAAATCATGTACTGCGCCTCGTACCACACTTCCTGCTGGAAATAAGATACCGTTCACATTTCGAAGATCTTGCTCTAGCGTAACCTCATTGGATACATCCTGATGTGTTCCAAATCTGTAGAGTACAATTCTCGTTCTATCTGCAAACTGTCCACCCTGAGAATGTTCAAAGAGTACATTCAGACTTAAGTTTTTCCACTTTGCATTGAAGCCGATACCCCCTCTCCAATCTGGATTAGGGTCGCCTATCACACCCAGCTCTGTTCCAGCAAAAGGGAAATTATTGGCATCTAATTCTAATGTACCGTCATCATTTCTACTCGCCTGTGTTGCCCACAAGGCACCCAAAGAATGGCCGGCAACTGCTCTAGAACTAATTGATTGAGAAGACAAATCAATAGACTCTGCGCCACGGAGGTCTAGTACAGTATTTTCGTTGTTGTTGAAATTAGCGGTGATACCCACGGTCCAATCTGAATTTCTTATAATGTCGTAATTCAGATCTACTTCCATCCCTTTGTTTTCCATGGTCGCAGCGTTGGAGTACTGATTGAAAAACCCGGTGGAAGAAGGCACTGGGATATCGAGCAAAATATCTTCGATCTTATTGTAGTAATAAGTGAAGTTGATGCCCAGTCTATTGTCAAAAAAGCGCAAATCTGTTCCCACCTCATACTCAGTCTTAATTTCGGGTTTCAGATTAGGGTTGCCCTTGTCATCGTCCAAACGGTAGCCACCGCCAAACAACGATACATCTAAGGCATCGCTAAATGAGCTGGCGGAAAAACCTGCGTCTGTAAGAGTCTGCGATTTATGCGCAGAAGGCTGAACGCCCACTTTACCCCAGGAAGCTCTCAGCTTACCAAATGACAGTACACCAATATTATCGAACACAGGCAATTGTGTAAACCTCCAGGCCACATCTGCCGATGGATAAAAGAAATTGTCAGCTATGGTAGAAGCCGCTTCAAGTGCACCACTCAAATTGACATTGACCTGATCATAAAGTGCCAAAGAGATCAGGCCATATCCACGATTAGATCGTCTGATAAACGCTGACTTACCCAATGAAGAGGCCGCCTGATCAGTGGTGAGGTCATAGGTAGGGAAGTTGGTGTTGACCTGAAAATCTCGGATTTCCAAGCTTTGAGATTCGCCTGTTCTTTCATTATAGTTGAACCCGATGGTAGATTCCAGATTAATGTTTTGATTGATATCGAAGGAAGTGCGTGCTATCGCATCAAAGTTCACTTGTCTTCTTCTAATCACGTCTTCGGCGAAGATTCCCACGTTTCGAGACGAAGCTGAATTTTTAGGAAAGAAGTACTCTCGCTTGTCTGAGAAAAAATCTACTCCTCCACGAAAGGTGAAATTCAGCCATGAGGTCGGATCAATATCCAATTGTGGAGTAATGGAGAACCTGTTGACATCAGAACTTGCAATTTGCTCATCTGTCGTCCATTGCGGGTTGGAATAGGTTGGGTTTTCTCTTGCCCCCAAATAACTCCTATATGATCTCTGTCTTCTTGGAAATGACTCTCCGCTTGCACTGTAGTAAGTTCCGATATAATCCGAATTATCAAAATCAGGAGCCGTTCTGAGCAAGCCCAGATACATACCAGAGAGGTTAGAGTTTTGCTGAATTCTATTAGATTGAATGTTGACATAGGAGGCTTTGGTACTCATACCGAGCCAGTCGTTGAATCGAGTATCATTGTTCAACCTAAGATTGTGCTTGTCATAATCACTATTTCTAATGATTCCATCTTGATTGAGCTTGCCAAAGCTGAAAAAGAAAGTGGATTTTTCATTACCACCACTGACGCTTAAGTCATGCTGTACGAAGTGTCCGCGTTGAAAGACCTGATCGAAGTTTCGATCCGCATAGGTGGCCGTTGAGTTTTTATTAGTGATGGGATAATGAGTAGTCCCATCTGCAGATACAAATCGTTCACCAAAAAAGTCTACCTCATCTCCTCCGCCTGTTCTATCCGCAATTTTATCACCCCAAGAATTGGCAGCATTGGCAATCCAGGTGCCGTTTTCTCCCTGTCCGTAAGTATTCTGAATCGGATGTCTTCTATTGATCTCATCCATGGAATAGGTCACATTGTAGGAGATCGTTGGCTTACCAGACTTTCCTTTTTTGGTAGTAATGACAATTACGCCGTTAGCAGCTCTAGATCCCCACAAAGAAGCCGCTGACGCTCCTTTCAAAATCTGCATGGATTCGATGTCATTGGGATTGATATCATTCAGTCTTGACTGCTGGGAAGTACCTCCTGTTCTTCCCCCAGTAATGCCATTACCAGATCCCAAAATGTTGTTGTTTCCCAACGGCACTCCATCTACAATAATCAATGGCTGCGTGCTACCTCCAATGGTGTTTTGGCCCCGAATCTGAATAGAAGATCCAGCTCCCGGGTCGCCATTGCTTCGAGAGATCTTAACACCGGCGGCTTTTCCTGACAATCCGTTAATCAAAGTGGCTTCTCCTGATCTAACGATATCGTCAGATTTGACTTTCGAATAGGTAGATCCCAGATTGTCTCTCTTTTGCTTAAAGCCGAGTGCACTGACCACAACTTCTTCGAGTTGGGCAGCATCTTCCTCAAGGATCACGTCTATCACTGATCGGTTTCCTACGTTGACCGTCTGTGTCACGTATCCGATAAAATTGATCGAAAGCGTGGACTCCGAAGTTACTCCATCGAGCGTAAAGCGTCCGTCAATATCACAAACGGTTCCCAGTGTCGTGCCGACTACCTGAACCGTCGCGCCTATCAGCGGACCATTCTGGTCCTTCACCGAACCTGTGATGGTCTGCTGAGCGTGAAGCCCCTGGTGACCAAGGGTCAACAGAAAGACTAAGATTAGTTTATGTAAAGATTTATTCATCATAATTTATTTTATGTTTCTCAATTGAAATAAGATATCATGGGCATGTCAGCCATGGTTCGTAGACCAGGCTTGGCGTTAAGAATTTGTCGTGCCGCATTGACCGTAATGGCACAAGTGGCTATATCGCCATTCACGCCTCCGTCTATTCTTGATTTGATGTTGGGTGATCCTACTATTTCTATTTCGTCATAGGAAGATTGTTCACCAACAGCAGCTTGAAATTCCAGTTTAATTTTTTGTTCATCACCGATATATCCAGTTCCGATCTGCCTCACGCCAGTCGCCTTGCCAGATTTGATCTGAATCTGGTCATGTTGTACATCTGCTTCGGCCAAGACAGGAAGTATTTCGTCTGTAGTCTTGGTGAGCTCCCAACCCAGTGAGTTGGCAATGAATTGAATGGATTCAGTAAGTCCTACGTGCCTAAGACGACCAGAATTTTTTCTCTTCTCGAATTCATCGGGAGCAAGCCCAGCACCAATTTTTTGCTGGAATGGTCTCCTTCTATAAGCAGCATTTTGATATCTTTTGACCTTAATGCTCTCTACATCCTGATTGAGAGCAGTCATAAAGGACGGCAGCGCATCCATCAAAAAGCCAGGGTTAACCCCGGTACCCAGTACGGATACCTTTTGTTTCTTGGCCAATTCGTCTATTCTAGAAGCCAACTCCGGCGAGCAATCCCAGGGATAGCTCAGTTCTTCGCAAGTAGAAACCACAGAAATTCGGTGTTTCAAGATCTCCTCAATCTGTGGATAAATTTGTTCCATCGTGGACGAGGTGGTCAATACCGCCACATCGGGCTTAGCGATATAAATCGCCTTGGCAACGGACTCTCTGATGATCAATTCCGGGTGTGCTTTATGATTGAGGTCTTGCAGGGGTCTGCCGACCAAATCGGGGTTATTATCTACCACTGCAGTAGTCATAATACCTCTGCGTTGGGCGATGAATTCTGATATCTTCACGCCTAACGGTCCCATTCCTATTTGCAGTACCTTTATTCTGTTTTTCATGCGTGTTTAGTTGCTTTCAGTAGTTCTTAGATTGGCCATAAATTCGATGATAGAAATTGCGTGTTCGATTCGCCATCAGTCTATTATTATGCCTGAACGAAATTATCGATGTACGCATGATTTGGCTATGCCAATCTTGCGAACTAACTATGCAGATATTGCTAAAATCTGCCTTGGATTCCTGTATTCTTTCGGGCTTACCTGAAACCTCTTTCTGAATAGTCTGCTAAAGGAGCTGTGACTGTCAAAGCCACAGGATTGAGTGACCGCTTGCACACACATATCTGAATTTTGCAACAAGTATTTTGCATATTTCAAACGTGCCTGAGTGAGGTATTCATATGGCGTAATTTTTTGCAGCTGCTTGAAGGATCTTAGAAAATGGCAGGTAGAAAGTGCTGAATGACTTGCAATTTCTTGTAAGGTCAATTTTTGTGTAAAGCGTGAATCCATATAATCCTTTGCCACTCGTATGCGCTTATGCATTTCGATTCTGGTTTCTCTTTTGACATCTGCTAGTTCATCTATCTCACCGAGCATACCAAAGTGATTTTTAACTAAAAGCAGCATCAAAGAATAGTGCATATTTTCAAAATAATTGGCCTCTTGATCACCACTGAGAATGGCTTCTTTCAATTCAGTCAATAGTCTAGATATGGCAGGTGTTTGGGAATACACTCCGTTTACAATATGATCTGCCATGTATGAGGAGTCAAAGGGATCATCTAACAACGTTACCTGTGATTCACTCAGGGTACGCTTGACATCGTTTATCACGTCGTCTCCAAAGGCGACAATGACTGATTCTATGGGTGCTACTGAATTGATCTCACTGGAGTACTTCTCACCTTTGTTTACCACTAAGTAATTATCAGGACTGAGTCTGTATTTTTTGTCTCCAACATCATAGTGCTGATATCCGTCTAATACACCGCGAATGGTAAGTCTAGATACATGCTGACCAGATGCTAACTTTCTTGACTTGATATAAAATGAATTTCCGGAAGATTTGACATTTACGCCAGCGCCATGTACCGAACATACATTGTCCCCCGGAATCGCCATTTTGAGGCTATCGCAATACGAACAGGTGTCTTTCATGATTTTCAAATTTTAGTTGAGGGTATGTAGGCATCTGGTCGGTAGACAGGCTGGGTCATCGCACCAACTATTGGAGATCCATGTTGAATCTGTATGAATGAGATATGCTGACTTTTTCCTATCATTTGTAGATAGGACTATCACTTAGCAATTTTGTACTGCGATTTTTTTTATTTTTTAATAAAAAAGTCAGATTTAGCCTGAAATGAGCCAATAACGATAGGAATAAGGCATGAATTTTATAAATACTAAGCAAATAAAAGTGTCAGTACCAGCAGCAATCGTTTCAAGACTTTCATCGACTCATAAATACTGTTTCTGACAGACTGATATTTGATATCTAAGGATTCTGCGATTTCATCATAGCTCATTTCCTGATAGAATCTTAGGTAAACAATTTCCTTTTGTTTGGCAGTCAGGCTTTGGAGTGCGGTCTCCATTTGTTTCTTCATGCTTTCGTCAGCTTCTTGATAGATAATCAAGTCTTGCACAGAGAGGCTTACGTCGTTTTCTAAGAAAACTTCCTGATTTTTGGTCTCTATTTTCTTTTCTGCGGCGAACTTGTCTAGAATGGTGCGCCTCAACGCCGTAATCAGATAAGATTTAATGGTATACTGTATAGAGATTTTCTCTCTTTTTTCCCAAAGCTTGATGAATAGATCCTGAATACAGTCTTTGCTCAATTGCTCATTTTTGGAGCATTTTAAACCAAAATAATACAAGTCACTGTAGTACTGATTATATATATAAGACAGCGCATTCATATCCGATTGAGAAATAAGATTCCAAATTTCCTGATCTTTTAGTGACTCATACTTCTCATGTTGGCTCTCCTCTATTCTCATCCTTATGTGCTGCGTGATGCCGGACGTATTTCTCTTTTTTTAGATGCCAGCAACAGCCAAAAATAATATTACTTTTAAAAAGTGTTTAGAAAATCCAAGAATATTAGATGTCTGCCCAATAGCATCGACCCAATTTGTAGTGAAAACACAATTACCTAAGCGTGGTCTTCAAGCCTGAACGCTTAATTTCTAAAAGCCCACAAATCTTGATCGAGTAAGTGTCCCCCCTGGCGTTCAATGGCTTGCGTCATATTTTCAAGGTTGGCATTTCGTTCACTTATCGGATACAAATATCTCCTTGGCACGACCTTGGATGGATTGAAGCTTTCATTGGCATCAGCGGCAGGATCAAGCCTTGGATAACCTGTCCTGCGATAATCTACCCAGCTTTCCAGTGTTCCTTGTGAAAAGAGCGCCACATATTTTTGCTCCATGATGAATTCCAGCTGATCTTCGTAGGTAGGTTGATCAAAAAGATCACCAATGCTGACTTGGTACGCACTGTAGTCAGCGATACTCATAAGATTCATATTAGAGGCAATGGCTTGTTGCAAAAAGGCGTCGGCCTGGGCCAAATTTCCGATCCTCAAATTACATTCAGATTTGATAAAAAGGATCTCCGTATAAGAAATGAGTGGAAGTGGAGACTCAAATTGCGTCCAAAACAGGTCCCTATTGTTTCGTTGGTATACCAAATAATCATTATTTTCTCTAACGGCATACTTGGTTAACCTGGGATCACCGTACGCATTCATTAGTGTGAACAAGTAATCTCCTAAGGCCAGTTGATTGGCGCGGTCGTCTCCGAAAAAGGCGAAGGTATTGGCTTCATTTTGGCTATTGCCATAGGGAAACCAGGGTACATTTTCATCGGTCATTTCTGCCCCGGCATCCAACGCATTCAATGCATCTACGGCCGCCTCTGTATGGCGTTTGGACAAATGCAGGTAGTATCTGGCTTTAAGTGCTCTTGCCGTAGCAGTCCAAGCACTAGCATCTCCGCCAAATATCAGATCTGTTTGGTCTGGACGAAGTGCGCCTGGCGGACCGGACAAATCTTCAATGGCCTGATCTAATAAGGATTGTATATGCTCATAAATTTCCTCTTGCGTATCATAAGACGGTTTGAAATTATTGCTAACAAATGCCTCCTGAAAGGGTACATCGCCCCAAAAGGTAGTGGCTATACCTAAATTCATCGCCATCAATATTTTGGCAATACCTGAATAATGAGGCGCATCGACTGCCTCACTTTTTTCAATGATCGTATGACAATCTCGCATGGCCGCTGAATAGAGTCCTGTCCTCCAAAATTCATCCATCGTATTTTCGTCAATCAAATACACAGAATAAGACTCGGTTTGCCCCTCTATACCTTTGAAATGCTGAATCACCGATCCGGTGACCCTAGCACCAATCGAAGATATATTTCGGGCGGTTTGTGCCAAAGCCGAAGGCAAAATCACGGGTATCTCCACATCAGGAAGGGTAGTGGGATCTAAATTGGTATTACCAAAATCACAGCTCGACAACCAACTGATCAGCACCATGTATATTGCTATGTTCTTTTTCCAGCTCATTTTGAAATCAATTGATTCTGGCTTTTAATACGATTCCATAACTTTTGGTATTGGGCAAATTGAAGTAATCCCAGCCTTTGGCGTTGGATGGCCCTCGCAGATTGGTTTCAGGATCTATCCCGGTGTAATTGGTATAGAGCAATAAGTTCCTGCCGTACACAGACAGGGCTATTTTACTAAAGCCAGGTAGGCGGTCGATTATTTTTTTTGGCAATTCATACGTGATACTTAGCTCTCTCAACCTAGCCCAGGATCCATCTTCTATGTGTTCTTCGGCCACACCCAAAAAGCCATACTTTCGCCAGAGAATGCCGCTCAAACCATTTTGAGGATTCGCAAAATCAATAGGTGTAGTGTTGACTTCGCCATTTTCATGCACTCCGTCAAACACATAACCGCGTATGTTTCTTTGGTCTGCAGACTCTTGAGATATGCCATGGTAGTTCATGACAGCCTTGGTTCCATTCCATAGGTCACCACCCATTCTGATATCCCACAAAAATGAAAGCGAAAACTGTTTATAGGCGATCTGATTACTAATGCCTGCTGTCCAATCCGGATTGGGGTCTCCTACAAAACCATGTTCGGCATCCACCAACGGATAACCATCAGAGCCAATCAAGAGGCGCCCCTGACTGTCATAGCTGTAGCGGTTGCCATTGAAAACTCCATAAGCCTGCCCGGGAATGTTGAGTGAAGAAATGTTAGAAAATGAAGCGAGAGAAACGTTATCCACATCCGGAGCCAGAGACTTGACCAACGACCGGTTACGCGTAAAATTCATGCTTATATTCCAGCTCCAATGAGAATTATCAATTAGCTTGCCTTGCAAGGCAAACTCAATTCCTTTATTCTGCATTTCACCAGTATTTCTGACAATAGACGTGTAGCCACTGGGTGCAGGTACGGTAATAGTCACCAGGGCACTGGAAGTAACCGCCCGGTAATAAGTAAAGTCCATGCTGAGCCTATTGTCAAACAATACGAAATCACCGCCTAATTCAAGTGTTGTGGTCAATTCTGGTCTGAGATTGTCGTTGCCTTTCCTGCCACTCCTTTCGAAGGCATTGATACCAAAGGCAGGGAAGTTAGAAGGCTGCAGCTGACCGTCACCATCAATGATACTGTTTCTGTAGAAATCCTGTGTTTGATAAATCTGCGGAGCATTTCCTACCTGACCAAATGAACCTCTCAATTTTATTCGGTTTACGATATCAGACTGGTGTTTGAACGCATTCATCAATTCAAAACCAACACTTGCGGCGGAGTAAAAGAAGGAATTATTGTTCTTGGGTAAACGAGAGGACCAATCATTTCTGCCAGCGAAATGAAGGAATAGAAAATCCTTATAGATCATATTCAAATCAACAAATACACCTGCCAATTTGCTTCTGGACAAGGATCGATCTGAAGATACATCTGTCGCATTGCTGATATCGAAGAATCCAGCTACCGAAAACTGCCTACCTGCGGAAGACTTCGTCTCAAAGTTTTGACTATAGTAGTTGTGACCCAAAGTGCCCTGAAAGGTGAGCCAATCGGTGAGCCGTTTGTCCATATTGAGATAAACATCGGTATTGATTCGTCTGGATATACGAGTCACCTGATCCACTCTTCCCCTGGGTTCGGATGCTGAATTGACATCCCAGGCAAAATCCCGGCTGTCTGTAAACGAATCAAATCCCACCTTGGCGACCAGTGACAGCCATGATAGCAGTTCGATGTTGGTGTTTACTGTACTAATGATTCTGTTGACATTGTCCTCATATGGGTTTTTGGCCACTGACCAAAAGGGATTGTCGTAAGAACCATTGGCTCTATAGGCCCGTTGGGTTTTGTCAGGCAATTGATACGTCAGAGGATCATTTAAGGCAGATTTTCCCTGACTGCCATTGCCAATATCAAAGGTCGGTGTGTTTCTGAACAATCCAATAGTCACTCCTGATATCGTTGAGCCACGACGTGTCCTCTTACCTCCTGAATTAACCAGGCTGGTAGAAACCCCTAAACTCATTCGGTCATTCAACTCAAAATCGACGTTGGCCTTGAGTGAAGTTCTACCAAAATCAGCGCCAGGAACTATGCCGCTTTCTTTAAGATGGCCAAAAGAAAAATAATACGAGACTGCCTCAGATCCACCAGTGATTGATAGATTGTTATCAAAGCGATTGCCTCGTACCCAAAAAGAACCATAATCATCATATGCCTTAGCTGGTACACCATTACCTTGACCAGCAGCGACAAGTCTACCATTCTTGTCATAGGGATATTGACCATCGCCGTCGAACTCTAATTCACTAATCAGCGGACCAAATGAATACGCTTCATTTGTTTCTGGTCCTCTATAAGTCCAGGCGCCAAATCTGGGCCTGCCCTGTGCGTAAATGTTCTGTTTTGGCGGCAGCCTATTTACCTCGGACACACCAAATTCCGAACTAAAATTGATCACGGGCTTCCCTTTTATACCTCTGTGCGTAGTAATCATTACGGCGCCATTAGCTGCTCTGGAGCCAAATAGCACAGTGGCTGCCGGCCCCTTGAGAATCGTGATTTTTTTTATGTCGTACGGATTGATATCTATGGCCCGGTTAGACACATCTACAGAGGAGGCCGTGTTACCAGAGGTAGTATTACTGATCAGCATACCATCCAATACAAAAAGCGGGCTGTTGGTCGAATTGATAGATTTATGTCCTCGTATTCTGATGTCCGCTGAGGCTCCCGGTGAGCCCGAAGAGGAAATAACCTGAACGCCTGCAGCTTTGGCGCTAATAGCACTTACCAAATTGGACTCGTGTGAATTGATGACGTCGTCGGTGGATACATTGTGAACGGAATAACCCAGTTCTTTCTTTTGCCTGTCCAATCCGGTTGCAGTCACTACCACTTCGGACAGCTGCGTCTGATCCGGAATCATGGCTACATTGAGCACTGCCTGTTGGTCAACAAACAGTTCCTGCTTCTTATAACCGAGATAACTGTAGGTCAGCTTAGTATCGGTCGGGTTCAGTTGAATGCTATATTTTCCATTTATATCAGTTACTGTACCGGCGTTAGTTCCGTCGATCAAGACAGTCACACCGGGTAAGGCCATACCATCTGCTTCGGACCTAACCTGCCCTGCGATCTCCACTTTAGCCGTGTTGATTTCAAGTTCTTTGATTACATAGGTATCCGCAGAGATCTGAATAAATTGTAAGGGTGAGACTGCCTCTATTCGAGCCAATACCTCGTTCAAGTCAAGGTCGGACGATAAAGCAATTGTGCTGGTTTTTTCTGCGATTACATCAGGTTCATAGATAAATCCAACACGATATTGAGATTCTAGCTGCTGAAGTAAGGTCTTAAAAGGCGGCTTGGAAGAATCGGAAACCTTATCGTTTGATGATTGTGTATTTTGGGCAGAGAGGTCTTGGGTGAAGACTAAGGCAAGGCATAAAAGAAATAGGGAAAACCGATAACTGGACACACCTATTAGCATAAAATGAGGGATCAATAAATCACAATATCCTTATTTTCATAGTCTACATTTACGTCGAGCGTGCTCTTGATGGCGTTGATAATCACCTGAAGGTCTTTATCAGGAACCACGCCAGAAAGTTTTCTATTGCGGAGCGCTTCTTCTTTGATTTGGACACTTACTCCAAATTTATCCTGAATAACGACTGACAATTCTCGCAACGTAGTCTCGTCTAGTATAATTTTATCTTC
Organism: Reichenbachiella sp.; assembly: GCF_039944555.1. Taxonomy (GTDB): domain Bacteria; phylum Bacteroidota; class Bacteroidia; order Cytophagales; family Cyclobacteriaceae; genus Reichenbachiella. The sequence continues at coordinate 1,217,552 of NZ_JBDUYN010000007.1, forward strand.
TAGCCAGGCATAGTAATAGGCATCATCCCTGCTACCCTTTTCAAAGGTATGGTCTGTCAAATCGAAATGGACTACCTCTCCTGGCGCCATTAATAGTTCCTTATTTCCCTTGCCCATTAGTCGCACACTGCCTTCTTTGAGTGCGATGATGACGCTTTCATTTCTTTGTAATACATTGAACTGCGTACCCAATACTACGACATCCAATCCGCCAACGTGTACAACAAATTCAGGATTTTCCTGATCCGGGCGCTTAGTCACATGAAAAAAAGCTTCCCCTTCCAACCACACCTCGCGTTGACTTCCATCAATAATAGCTGATCGCATCGATGAATGTGATGCCAGATTTACTTCGGTTCCATCGGCAAGTAAAAAGTTTAATTTCTCCTGGTAGTTGGTCACATGGGTCGAGGTTTGACCAGTCTCTGTAGGTTGTGATTGAAACCAGGCAAATCCAAGTAAGAGCAATACAGCAGCTGCCGCATACCTCATGATTGGCATAAAACGTGATTTGGCGGCCGGTTGGCTCTCTTCGACTATAACTTGTTGGTCTGATGTACTCTTTTCAAGAATAGACTGGACTTTTTGCCATTCTGCTTGCACCACCTCTTTGGCAACAGCCTTTTTCTCAGGTCTGAGATTCTCCATGACGATGACAGCTTCATCAAAGATCTTCTGCTCTACCTCACTAGCAATGGAAAATTTCTGGATCGGATCCATTCTATCCTTAGAATAAAACCAATTTTGAAATTCCTCATCGGAAATAAATTCCTCTACCGTATTTGACTTGTTCATCCTTAATTCATATCCAAAGATGTCTCTGCTGAGCCATCTTTACTTCTTACAAAAATATAGCTGTTGGCGAGATTTACCAAAATAGCACCAAAACGTACGCTTTAAACATTTACAACGAGAAAGGCTCAAGCATTCTTGGTGTCATCTACTGGGTAGACGGCATACTTTTCATATTGTACTGTTGATTTCTGCTTTTTATTCAAAAAAATTATTTTGCGCCGACTTCGGACTCATTACGCAATATTTTTAGAGTGTAGTTCACCGCAATCCCGTATTTCATTCCTTGCAAAACTCATCAACTAACTCGTAATCAGTCCATTAAAAATAGAGCTAATAGTACAAAATCTAAATTCTACTGTCTTCTTATTGATAACCAAATAATTAGATCATATGAATAGATTTTTACTAGCATTAATTTTATGCGCATCCATCCTGTCTGTACGTGCTCAAGAAGTAGCCTCTGGCGACTTCCTGGCCTACATCGAGAGTCGATTAGCTGCCTTACCAGGCAAAGACGCCAACGACTTCAGCGAACCAACCACCACTCAAAGTAACCTCTGGGCTCAAGCAATGATTGAATTGATCAATGGCCAGTATGCCTTATCACACGCTACTTTGTCTAAACTCAACTATCGCCTTGTTAAATACACAGACAACGTGAGTGGATCAGTCTATTATATGGCAGAAAAATTATCTGGTTCTACTAATCACTGGGGCATTTATGTGCTCAACACGGCACCTTTGCGTCCAAACCTGATACTACAAGCTCCTCACCCCAAGTTTGACTCTAAAACCGGATCTCAAGCTGCTTACGTGTTTAGAGAAACACATGCCCGTGCCTTAACACTCAGTGGAACGCATCGTTGCAATAGTGGCATCTCATCAAGTTGCTCAGGAACGACTGAGGCATGTAGCAGTGGCACACCGAATACCTATAGAATTTCGGACAATGCCCATAATATCAAATCGCCCTTTCAATCTACCACAGAGCTGTTGCTTCATGCCATTTCCAATTCCATTTTTGTACAGTTGCATGGCTTTTTCAAAACGAGCTCCGATCCTCATGTCATCATGAGCAATGGCACGAGTTTGGCGCCTACAGGAACAGACTACCTTCTTCAACTGCGCGATGCCTTGTACTCACAAGATAGTGATTTGACTTTCAAGATTGCCCACCTGGACAATTGGACCAAGCTGACCGGCACGACCAATGTCCAAGGCAGATTGATCAACGCCGCCACAAACCCGTGCCTGGATGCGTCGCCCGGAAACAACGGTCGATTTATTCACCTGGAGCAGGAAAAATCGAGATTGAGAAGCGATGTATCCGGCTGGACAAAAGTAAGTAATGCCATTGCCAGCGTATTTCCTACAGCACTGGTGATCAATGAAATTCATGCGGACCCAGCTAGCGGAGCTTCCGGAGATGCCAATGGAGATGGTATCAGGGATTCTTCCGAAGATGAGTTTATCGAATTGGTGAATACGGCAGCAGTACCTATTGATCTTAGCGGATTCAAAATTTATGATTCCAACTCCCAATTTTTGCAGAGACATGTTTTTCCCACCGGTACCATACTATCACCCGGTAAGGCCATAGTCATCTTTGGTGGTGGGTCCCCTAATGGTTCATTTGGCAATAGCCTGATTCAAACTGCCTCTACCGGAACACTGGGCATTACCAACTCCAATGAGACCCTGGTGATACATAATGCTTATGGTCAATCCATTATGTCCTACAACTATGGCAGTGAAGGCAACAACAATCAATCCATCACCCGATCGCCGGATGGATCAAATACCATCATGTCACAACACAGTTCCGCGTCCGGTTCTGGTGGGGCACTGTTTTCACCTGGGACGCGCGTCAATGGGTCCGTCTTTTCATCCATTCATTCCCCATTCCTGCTCATCAACGAAATACACGCCGATCCTGCCAGTGACATCAGCGGAGATGCCAATGGTGACGGGATCAGGAATTCATCCCATGATGAATTTATCGAAATCGTCAATATCGGAAGCGATGCAGCTGATCTCGCCGGATACCAGGTTTACGATGCGAACTCGCAATACCAGCTTCGTCATGTCTTCCCTGTTGGATCGACTTTAGCGCCGGGACAGGCGGTGGTCTTATTCGGTGGTGGTACACCTGCTGGTACATTTGGCAATAGCTTGGTCCAAACCGCATCCACAGGGGCGCTGGGCATCACCAATACCAGTGAGATCATCGAAGTTCGTGATGCGGCCGGTAACTTAGTAGCCATGCATATATCCGGGTCGGAGGCCAATGACAACCAGTCCGTGACACGATCCTCAGATTGGTTGGGTACGGCACCGCTGGTCAAGCATTCCTCCACTACCCATTCCTCTGGTAGCTTGTATTCTCCTGGCGCACAAGTAAACGGCTCCGATTTTGGTGCTCCGATAGCGGCATTTTCTACCGACCTGACCGATATTGCCGCAGGGCAATCTGTCTCCTTTACAGACTTGTCTACCGCACACCCTTACCAATGGCATTGGAGTTTTGCCGGGGGGACACCGGCGACGAGTTCACAACCAAATCCCACTGTGACCTACCACACGGCTGGTACTTATTCGGTGTCACTGACGGCCACTAATGCCGCGGGAAATGACATCGCTTCCCGGACAAGCCTTATCACGGTGATCACGACTTGTAGTGAGCTGGACGATGAAGATTTTGAAAGTAGCTGGGGTATATGGAATGACGGCGGAAACGATTCGTACAGAAGTAACGAGCATGCAATTTTTGCCAACTCCGGTAGCTATTCCATCAGACTGAGGGACAATACCAGCGAATCGGTCATGACGACTGATGACCTCAACCTGCTAAGCTATTCGTCTATAGAAGTCTCTTTTTCATATATGGCCAACTCCATGGACAACAGCAGCGAGGATTTTTGGCTTCAGGTCTCTACTGATGGCGGCAGTTCATTTTCAACAGTGGAGGAGTGGAACTATACAGACGAATTTGTCAACAACCAGAGATACCATGAAACGATCGAAGTATCCAATATTGCATTCACAAGCAACACGCAACTGAGATTTAGATGCGACGCCTCATCCAACCACGATCAGGTATACATAGATGATATCGAAATCAAAGTTTGCGGTTCGAGTGGAGCACGTACTTTGAGCACCGCTACAAAGGAGGTGGCTCCTGATGAGGAAGAAAATGACGTCCAAAATATTAAACCTGAAACAGTGTTCCCAAATCCAGCTTCACAATCGGTAACCATTGACCTGACTACCAGGATGGGCCAAAAAACTGATATTCATGTCATGAACCTTCAAGGCAAACGAGTGCTGAGTCATCACCTCGCTGAAGTCAGCGAACAGCGGCTGGTACTGAATCTTCAGGACTTGCGCAATGGAGTTTATCTAATCCAGATTGATTCCGAGGACAAGCCAAATAGTTTGACTAAACTGATTATTAACAAATAATCGGTCAGAAGATAACCAGCTCCCCTCCCGGGCACCCTGTTAGGGTCTGGACCCTAACAGGGTGCCCGGGAGATTCGAATTATTTGGGCGTCAAAGTAGGGTAAAACTTATATCCACAGTAGTATATGTTCAAAAGCAATTAAATATTACTGGATATGAAAGATTTAAGAATAGTATTATTGATGGTTTTAGTATTTGCCATCCTAAGCGCTTGTAACGATGACGATGAGGTAGTACCAAGTAAATCCAAGACTAGCTCAACGCCTACACCAACCCCTACGCCAACTCCGACTCCCACTGGGGAAACGTCCGCTGAAGGTATTGTGGCTATTTACAACGTCAATGGAAATGAGATCACGCTCAACAAGGAATACAGTGTGAATGCATCTTATGCCATTTATGCCAGCAAGGAGAAACACAAAGAAGTTTGGAATTATTTCACCAAATTGATTCCTGAGAGCGCCAGACCACAACTGAAACGCCTGGTACTGGTGGCAGACGACAATGCCGACTATGCCGCTTATGTGGCTCCCGTAGATGAGAACGCACAAGATCTCTCGGCCTGGGAAATGGGGCTTAATTTCACTGCACTATATATAGATGGTTTTATGGACAAACCCGAAACCGGCTATACCATGATTCATGAGTTCGGGCATCTACTTACGCTACACGCCGGTCAGATCGACTCAAAGATTTCGGAATCTTCCTGCTCTTCATTTTTCACAGGGGAAGGATGCACCAAGAGCAGCTCTTACTTAAATTCCTTTTTCGATGACTTCTGGAAAGATATCTACGCAGAGCTTACACAAAGTCAATCGTCTGGTCAAAATCTATACGAAAAATACAAAAGCCGCTTTGTGACAGGCTATGCTGCCTCAAACCCGGGAGAGGATATTGCCGAAAGTTTCACACACTTTGTGCTGAAGTTAGACAAAGCCAGCGGTAGCACGATGGCAGATAAAAAAATCAATTCGTTCTATGATTATACTGAAGCCAGCACTATTCGAGATCAAATCAGAAAGAACCTCGATTTTGAGTATGCGCTGTCCAACGCCCGAACGTCACAAAGACGAGCTAAAAGAATATGTCGACATCAACATAATTGATTCCATAAAACATCAAATAGCGGTTCAGTAAGCACCCGTCTGTCGCACTTAAAATCAGCGATTTTTAGTATCGATAGGTGGGTTGCTTTTTTTTGCGCCTATTCTATGTCTGAAGACCAGGTCTCCACCCAAATGATTGGAAAACGCCATCCCGATAACCAAGACGGTCAAAGTGAATATATAGATCATAGAAGGCTGTTCATCAGCGTTGAAATGATTGTACCTAAGTTTAATGGCAACCGCGAAACCAAACATCCATAGCACATTCAATGCGCCATGGATAGAAGCCGTGCGAAAAGCCTTACTTTCTGCCTGAATCTTCAGGTAGTCAATAATGCCGAACAGAGCGGCCAATAAGGAGGATAAAAAGGCGAATAAAAGAGCGTAATACGCGGATGCTGAAAAAGACAAATTCGATTGGTAAATCCCCAGACTATCCATGACCAGAGAGAACGGATATAGCGCCGATGGAAAATGCACCAGTACCACATGTACCGGATGCATTTTCTCTTTCAACCTGCTCAAAATCGACATTTAGCTTTCTACAGAACAGTCATTAATAATAGCAAAAAAGCAACCACCGCTGCTCCGGCGTGGATCAGTGCCAGTGGCTTGGGTACGGTTTTTCCTCCAATGTCTTTGGCAAACAGCAGGAATCCACCTAGCGCTGCCACAACAAAAAGAATTAGTGGAACCATCAGGCCTCCGGGATTTGACATATAGTAAACAATGAGCAGCACCAAGCCTATAGCTGCGAGTGCTCCATGTGCGTAGACTGCTGGTTTTGACGTTGTAGCTCCCTTGAGCACTTTCATCAGAATGGTCAGGCCAATCACTGCGGCCAGGGCGAAAAGTATTATGATCGTGTATATCATGATATTTGAGATTTTAGGGTTAGATCAGTAGTGCAGCGAATAGTTACAAAAACCCTTCTTTTTTTGTAACTTTTATTATTAGAACCACTCTAATCTCAAATAATAACCAGTATACCATGCACTACACCCCTACATCTGCCTTGACCTTAGCCGCTGACCCTAGCATCACCGACGAATCTATTGTCGGACGCGTACTGGGAGGAGAAAAACAGGCTTATGAGGTAATTATGAGAAGGTATAACGAACGACTGTACAAGATTGCCCGTACGTACGTCAAAGATGAAGATGCCATAGAAGATATCCTTCAAGAAACCTATGTGAAGGCCTATGAGAATTTAGGAAAGTTTGAAGGGCGTTCTCAATTAAGTACCTGGTTAACTAGAATATTGATCAACGAGGCACTCGCGAGCATCAATAAAACCTCTAAACTGGATGCCTTCTCGGATCAGATTGTTTCACCTGATATAAAAAAGGTGCAAAGTGCCGAGCATCAAGTAATCAGAAAAAACATGCAAGAGGTCATTGAAAAGGCAATAGATGGCTTACCGCAAAAATACAGCTCTGTCTTCGTGATGCGAGAACTCGAGGGCATGAATATCCGTGAGGTAGCCCATGCGCTAGATATCAGCGAAGAGAATGTGAAAGTGCGCCTGTTCAGAGCTAAAAAAGCATTGCAAGAAGTACTAAGAAAAAGCATGGACGGGATGAATCTCTACTCCTTCGGTGGCCAGCGTTGCAACCGCATCACCGAACAGGTAATGAATAGGATCGGGACGTGACGGATTATTAGTTTATCCGAAATTTTAATACCCACATTTCATTTTTTCTTGTCGCAAATTGAGTTTGTCTACAATTAGACCCAATCTCAATGGATCTATTTCCCTTTCTGAGATTTCAATGAGTATGTATTCCGGGTTTCGAATTTCGAAATCCGAAATATCTTTAATGTTGAGGTTTCTCAGATAGTATATCGCTTTCTTTAGATTGTAACAGATTACCTTTTTCATAGCTTCGATAGTTAAGTTTTATCCAAGATAATCACATCAAATATTCGAACATTTAATTTTCGGTGAGCCAACAGAAATTGGAGACCAAAGTTATAAAACCATAGATTTCTGCAATTTCAAGAAAATCACGCCGCAAATACAACGCTCTTAAATAAGGATAAAGCCGTATTAATAATTATCCAATTTATTTAAGATTCAGTCTGTTACTCTGAAGTAAAGGGTACTTCGAGTACTTTTCTGCTTCCGGAAGCCATGATTTTGGTTATCTGGTGGGGTTCTTTGCTGGTAAAGGCCATTTTGAAATAATAGTTAGTCGAATTATCTGTTTTGGTCAAAATCAATCTGCACTCCTCATGTGTTTTTCCTTCTAATTCTACGATGCTTGCCGGAGGCTCTATTCTATCAAGAACAAGATCAAAAAATTCTTCTCCCTTTTGTTTAGACGAAAAGTAAGCAGTTATGAATTCTTCTTTGGTCTTCCCTCCCTCGTCATGAAAGAAATCAACCAACTTAACAGCTAGCGCTTCATAAGGTGTTGTCGCAAAGACCAAGTCCTTTCGATCTGGCATTCTTTCTTTTTTACTTGTTGTAAAATTTTGAAGGTAAGCCAACACGTCTTTCGATTGTTCTCCACCAGCTTTTGCATGATGAATCATATCTAAATCATGAGGCCCCTTTGCTGTTACCATGGTAGGGTATTTGGTCAGTGTTTCCTTGACCGTCAATAGGTCGCCGAGCATTGCCGCGGTAAACAAATTATATCTGGCTCCTTTCTCAATCAGATACATGGCTATTTCCCTATTACCCATATGGCTTGCGGCCCCAAGCGCCGTTTCAAAATCTCCATTACCCCAGTCATGCGAAGCATTCAACAAGGTGGGCGTTTTGGTTAGCAGATTATTTACCTCTTCGAAGTCTCCATGGGCCACCTTTACAAATTCATATACCAATTCGTGGTCAAGCGCTGTGGCCTGGTCTATAGCTTTTGCAAAAAGAGTATGAGGCAAGAGTGTAATTCCCAACGATGAGATAATTCCTTTTTTTATAAATTTCTTTCTATTCATGTTGTTAATGTACGAGAGTTCCTAATTAGTATTTGGCCAAGCCTGGCCCTGTGAAACAGATACTCATAAATATGAAACCAGGGTTACCATTTTTGCAGTTAAGTGAAAGTACTATCAGTTGGATTCCAAGCTCAGAAGCCCTTTTTCTGTTATCCAAAGTTTTATCTTATACTTAAACCTTCCAGCCATAACTGCAGGATCATTATCAACCCACAACCTAGCCTCGTCAAGTTGAGAGGTATTTAAAATAAATAAACCTCCACCATCCATAAACGGACCAGCTAACAAGAGCTTCTTTTCTTCAACCATCCGCCTGATGTTAGCCATATGTCGAACCTGAATTGACCTAGCTTCCTCCTCCCCGAAAGCTATAGAATCATTCGGCATCAACTCCACAAAGCAATATTGGCGGTAGGGCTGCGAAGCAACACCTTGCGCCTGCAAGTCAATAGGACTCAGGATGAACCAAACAAGTACGAGCGAGATTGTGTATACTGTTTTCATATGAAATGTTTAAAGTTGAACTAATGAAAAATGGTTAGAGATGGTTTATGAAAGGAATTAAAGGGTTTAATGGTACCATCACGAAGTCAAAACCTCCTTTTTCATTTCTGTACCATAGAAAACTTTGCATAGGACCACGGCGCCTATCCCTTCTTCGAACAGGTGCCATATGCTGTCTACCAGCACATAGCTCATCGAAAAGTCCCATCTCCCCCAAAGGATTAGATACAACGGTAAGGTGGCCGCAACTCCAAATGTGGCTCCAAACATGAATCCACCAATGAACTTAGGGTTTTCATTGAAATTTTGAACAACAATGAGGGTCATGATCGCAGTTAAAACAAAATAGCCTAAAGCAATTACTGGCAAGTTGAATGCTTCTGGTGGTCTAATGATGGATGGAGAATGACTTAAATAGAAATTTTCCATAATCAAGGCATTCCATAAGCCCCCAAGAACAAACATGGTTAAAAAAGCGGCAATTAGTGATAGTGTTATTCTTTTCATCTGTGTATGATTTGTCTTTTTATCTTCAGTGGCGTTGGTACGCCGAAGCGGGAACCACAAGGGCTCTGATGTATGCCTTTGAGCGCACAATCACGAGACCTGTCGGTTTCATATTCCTAAGCTAAAGAAGTAAAACGAAGTAATGAGGCTACTTCACCGACCAACAAAATATTTGAAGTGAAACACAGGATTTATGAAGTATAATGCGTACCGAGGTTCCCAATATTTGAATTCAAATTAATTACTTTAAGGAAATACTATTTGAGCATACACATTTTATTAACTGTATGGTCACGGCCGAATATTAAATACTTTATTATAGTAACCATTAGCACATGATAAGCATACCAAGGTCTAAAAATGCATGGCTATCGACAGTTTGGGCGGTAATCACTGTGATAGGTATCACTCAGACCATACTATACAAACTCTCTACTGAATCTGAGCAAGGTTGGATGGCGGCATTGAGATCTCCCGTTGTAGCCGCATTGGTTGGCTTAGGTATGATCTTTTTTTGGATAAAACCAGGCTACGAGTTGCTCAAAAAAAAGCCAACTACATTAAAAATTCCACTCTTTCTCCTGCACCTTGTGGGCTATGAAATGATCGCCCTGATGATTTTCTTTCTATTCATTGGTTTTTGGTCAGGGCATCTGTCCTACACCTGGTATGAAAGTTTCGTTTCAGAAGGCCTGATATCCAACTTTCACTCTTCTGCCAAAAGCTACTTCCTCTTTGTAGCCACCATTTTTGCTTACGACTATTTTAGTGAACGAGAACAAAGTATCTTAAAGCAAAAGCAGGTCGAAAACGAGCTGAGCAAAGTCAAAATCAATGCGATTGAGGCCAAATTACAACCTCACTTTCTATTTAATACACTTAACGGGATCGTGGCGTTGATAGAAGAAAATACTGATAAAGCACAAAAGGCACTGATCGGGCTGAGCGACTTACTCCGATTTTCAATTACATTAGAACCAGAAACACTGATTGAAATAGATCAGGAAGTCGAACTCCTTAAGAAATATCTGATGATTGAGCTGATTCGGCATGAAGAACAACTCATTGTAGAATGGAAAATAAAGCCCTCCTCATCGGGATTTAAGATCCCTCCCCTTATCCTTCAGCCGGTGATAGAAAATAGTATAAAACATGGATTTAAAAACCTGGAACAACCCTTACAAATAGTTGTCGAGATCAATTGCGAATTGAAAATCGTCATTATTAAAAACAATGGACAACCGTTGCCGGATTACATTGTCGAAGGTGTCGGATTACGGATTGTACGGCAACGATTGCAAAGTTATTTTTCCAAAGATTCAAATATTAAAACTTATCAAGAAGGTTCTTGGGTCATTAACGAATTAGCATTTGGCCAATGAAAAAGATAAAAACAGTTATCATAGAAGACGAAAAAGTTGCACTCAGAAGGCACATGAAATTTGCTGAAGAAAATGGCAATCTGGAGCTGGTAGGTGTAGCAGAAAGTGGAAAGAAGGCACTTGACTTGATTACTAAAAAAAGGCCACAATTAATCCTCTTGGATATAGAATTGAAGGACATGACCGCTTTCGAAGTTTTGTCCGGACTAAAAAATACCTTTGAAGGGCAAATCATCTTCATCACGGCCTACAACGAATACGCGGTAAAAGCATTTGAATTAGCCGCAACGGACTACTTGCTGAAACCGTATGATAAATCTCGATTTGATCAAGCCATTCAACGAGCAGTGAAGAAAGAGCAGTACTCCAACATACACGCTATTCTGAATCTGGTAAAATCATCACCATATTTCTCAAACAAAAAGATCGAAATCAATGAAGGTGCTGTGAAACACTTATTCCAAGCTGATGAAATACTTTGGATCGAGGCAGACGGGTACTACAGCAAAATTCATAAAGTGGACTCCAGCGAGATACTGGTCAGGAATACACTCAAAGACATGGAAAGCAACCTTCCTGACTCAATCTTCAAAAGGATCAATCGATCATCTATCATCAACACCAACCACATCATCAAAGAATCTCAAAACATCAAACAGCATCACATATTCCTCAAAGGCGACGTAAAACTGAAAAAGTCTCTGGCATTCAAGTGACAACGTGATACTGTTTCAGACGGCAGTTTTGATGTCTGTCACAACCTCCTGAGCCCGTCAATCACAATTGACGTTCAATGCCTGATGGCTGTCCGTAGCCAGGGATGTGAAGTTTTGACCATCAAATATTTTGATACAGCTAAGTCCCGCATTTCTCTTTACGAACAACGTGGTCAACTCTGCAAGCGTACTCACATCTAACTTTGTAAGTTGATTATCCTGGAGATATAAATGAGCGAGGTTCGCGCTTAGGTTCACTGACTCCAATGCATTATCCTGAAGAAATAGGTCTTTTAATGCCGATTGCGCACTTACATCCACTGTCTGCAGTTTATTGTCATGAAGGAACAAGCTGGTGTAATTCGTATTGCTTCCCAAATTGATAGATTCCAACCAATTATCAGAGAAGTTGGTGTCTTTCAATTGTGTATTGGCACTCACGTCCAGGTTGGTCAGTAAATTGCCTTGCAGGTACAGGGTCGTGAGATTGGTATTTTTGCTAAGATCTAAACTTTCCAACAGGTTGTTTTCTACATATAGTTTTTCGAGGTTAACAAAACCTTCGATGCCTGCAAGGTCTTTGATTTTAACAGCCTCATTGGCAGTGCTGGATTGTCTTAGGTCCAATGTGATGATTTGCTCTGCATCTGATCTAAGTATTTTTTGATTGATCAATCCATCCGAATCATCGAGAAAGAGTACCATCATGCGCTCAAAATTTTCATCAGGAATCGTAATGTATTCCTCAGCACCCTCTGAACAACCACCTTCTCTAAACTCCTGACGATCTTCTTTGCCGATGCTTGCGATGGCCTGTCCCGAAGCGATTTGAATGCAGTCTAAGTCAGGATTTCTATCTACAGTGATATTGTAGAGTTTTGACAAACTACTAACATCAAGGCCGGTCAAGTGATTACTTGATATCCATAGGAGTTCAAGGTTGACGTTGTTATTCAGGTTGATAGTTTCAATTTCATTGGCCGAAAGGATCAATGTTTCCAGAGCCTTGTGATTGGTTACATCCAGAGCTGTAATTGAATTCACCCTCGCATTCAGACTTTTTAGCAGCGGGGTATCGCGTACATCCAGCGCTTTCAAAGTATTGTTTTCAACAGACAATGTTTCTAACAGCGGCAAGCTCACACTCACGGTTTCCAATAGATTAAAAGAAAGATTCAAAGAGGTAAGGTTTACAGCTTCATTCAATCCTTCGATTGACGAAAGATCATTGACAGACAAGTCAATCTCTTTTAATCGCTTATTTTCACTCAGGTCAATCGTTGAAAGTTCGTTGGCAAGCAAACTCAGCACTTCCAAATTCTTATTAGTACTGAGTTCGATCTGTTTCAGATTATTGATACCAGCATCCAGGGTAGTTAATTGGGTGTTGGCGGCTAGCGAAAGCACATCGAGTAAGTGATTCCCAACATACAATTCGGTAAGGTTTACAAATGCCTCGATACCGGTCAAATCTTTTATTTTAATAGCTGCACTTGACCCTGTGGCTACTGTCAAGCTTAGCTTGGTCACTGCAATAGCGTCTTCGCGTAAAAGTTGTTGGTTCACAGTGCCATCACTATCTATTCCCAATGCTATAAGCTGCTTTTCAAAATTCTCATCGTCAATCCTAATAAACGCTTCCTGGGTTTTACAGTCGTCAGAAGCTAAGTTTTGATGATCGTCTTTGGTCACGATTGCGACCGACTGATTTTCTGAAATATACACGCAATGAAGATCAGGATTGTTGTTGATTATCATGACCTCCAGCAAGGTCAACTGGCTGATATCCAAACTGGTCAAAGCGTTTCCTGACACATCCAACGAGGTCAAAGCTGTGAGTTGATCCAATTCCAGTTGCGTAAGTTTATTCTTAGCCACATTTAGCGTCTCCAAATCGGTAAATTCTTCAATACCGGCCAGGCTCGAAATATTCCGACCCGAAATATCAAGTGCTGAAACTTGAGAAATATCCGAGGTCAGAATTTTCCCATCTTCTTCTTTTTCGGTATCGATATCGAGAGCAATAAGTGCTCTTTCAAAGTTGGTGTCAGTGATAGTGGTATAAACAGCATCCTTTGGCTGTTTCAATTCTGTTTCTTCAGTACACGAAAAGAACAAAATAATTCCTGCGAATAGCAACAAAATTGCTATCGGAAATTCATCATATTTCATAAAAACTTGCGGGTTATGCTTTGCCTTATAGCCAGTTGTTTTTGTAAGACAGAGTGATCAATTATTTATTGAATGTCAGTCTGACCTATTATAAAAAGTTCTGCAGACATTGGCTTTGAAGAACGCCATTACCATTCAAAAAGATTCAGTAAACAACAAGAAATTTCACAGAATTCGGAACTATTAATAGTTATTTCTTGAGTGACCACAAGACGACATAAATCACAGTCCTAGAAGGCCAAACCCAGCGCTTTAAAAATTTCCAATGTAGGCCATAACTGATCTATTCTTCTTGTATCACTACTTATAGTGATATTTCATTTTACATATTTAAGGCGATGTATTTAGCTAAAGAGAATATTAAATTTGCCTAAGTTGATATTGTAAAAATGCAATTTATCCTTAAATAAATACACTTAATTATATCAACGTTCAAAATAAAAACCACTATCGTATGACCAGCAAAACCACTTCTATTCGCTGTTTTCTTATATTGCTATTCTTTTCATCATTAGTTAGCGCTCAAATTCCAGCCGTGATTGATGCCTCAACCATGGAATTCAATGGTCACAATGGTTTTCATATTCCGGGTATCGACGCCACCACCTATTTGGGCAGAGAAATCAGATTCATTGGAGATATAAATAATGACGGACTTGAAGATGTCGCCATCGGTAATCCGGACGAAAAA
>NZ_JBDUYN010000008.1:0-640110 GCF_039944555.1 Reichenbachiella sp.
GGCGCACTACGCGTCAGGACAGACTTCCCACATTGATTAGAAACTGTAGCTGAAGGTGGTGTCGCTGGTACAGGTGTCACACTATAAGTTACCTCCGTAGCAGGCCCCCAGCAATTGCTGCTGTTTCTCCAACGGGCATATACCTTAGTCCCGGAGGTTCTGGTAGTGGATAGCCCTGATTCGGAAAGACTCGTCCCACTTGCACTGGACTGCCAATACAACGTGAAACCTGCCACTGTAGGCAGAGGAATAATATCGTCTTCTTTAATCAATTCTTCTTCAGGTAAGATCCTAATGGCTGCCGACAAAGTCGTACTGCCACAATTGTTGATTATAGAACTAATCACAGGAGAAGGTATGCCTGCCGGTAAAGTATAGGTTACCGTGCTTGCCGATGACCAACAACCCGTAACTGTATTCTTTGATCGTAGATAATACTTAGATCCCGATGTCCTGGTAATCGATTTGGCTGAACTGCTCGTACTCGTTCCAGATGTACTACTTTGCCAATAGTAGGTATGATTCGACGGTGGATTGGCTCGCGTGAGTGTATTGCCTTCACATACCACCAGCGTAGTGGGTACAGGGGGTGTAGCAGGTACACTTTTGATTGCATAGCTCATACTTCGAGCAGAAGACCAGCATAAGGTAGTATTATTCCTTGCTCTCAAGTAATATTTAGTTCCAGAAGTACGATTCAATGTAGTAGATGAATTGCTTGTACTTTTCCCGGATGAACTACTTTGCCAATACCAGGTAATACCTGATGGAGGTGTGCCTCGAGTCAATACAGACTTTCCACATTGGTTGGAAACTGTTGGTGTAGCTGGAGTAGTAGGGGCAGTATTCACAGTATAATTAACCGTCAGAGCAGGGCCCCAGCAATTACTACTATTTCTCCAACGGGCATATACTTTGGTCCCGGAGGTTCGAGTCGACGTCAACCCCGAAGTTGAAGTGCTGGTACCTGTGGAACTGGTTTGCCAATACAGGGTATACACTTCAGATGGATTTTCCGGTATAATCAAATCCTCTTCAACTGGTGAATTATTTATTAATGTTAAGCTCGGTCTAATGGTGATCAGAGTAGAGCCACAATTATTAGTTGTTCCGCTAAGCACTGGAGTAGGTATTGCAGCAGGCAAGGTATAACTTACACTTCGGGAAGAGGACCAACACAAAGTAGTATTGTTTCTGGCTCTCAAATAATAACTGCTGCCTGAAGTACGGTTTATAGAAGTTGCCGAACTACTCGTACTTGTTCCTGATGAACTACTTTGCCAATACCAGGTCACACCTGATGGAGGTGTTACACGAGTGAGCACAACTTTTCCGCATTGAACAGAGACTGACGGGGTTGAAGGTGTAGATGGCTTACTTTTTATGGCATAGCTTACACTTCGGGCAGAGGACCAGCATGAAGTAATATTATGTTTTGCTCTCAAATAATAGGTACTACCTGATGTACGATTTATCGAAGCTGCAGAATTACTTGTACTTGTTCCCGACGAACTACTTTGCCAATACCAGGTCACACCTGAAGGCGGAGCTCCACGAGTCAATACAGACTTACCACATTGGTTTGAAACCAAAGGTGTCGCTGGAGTAGATGGCTTACTTATTATGGCATAACTAACGCTTCGAGCAGAGGACCAGCATGAAGTAGAATTGTTTCTGGCTCTCAGATAATATTTACTTCCCGATGTACGTGTTAAAGTAGTGGCAGAACTGCTTGTGCTCGTACCTGATGAACTACTTTGCCAATACCAGGTTACACCTGATGGAGGCGTACTTCTAGTCAGTACTGATTTGCCACATTGATTGGAAACCAAAGGTGCCGAAGGTGTAGATGGCACACTCTTAACAGCATAGTTCACAGTTCTGATGGAAGACCAACATAAGGTAGTATTATTCCTTGCTCTCAAGTAATATTTAGTACCTGAAGTACGATTCAATATAGTAGATGAATTGCTAGTACTTGTTCCAGATGAACTACTTTGCCAATACCATGTAACGCCTGATGGAGGTGTTCCACGAGTCAATACAGACTTACCGCATTGGTTGGAAACTGTTGGTGTAGCTGGAGTAGTTGGGGCCGTATTCACAGTATAATTAATCGTTAGAGCAGGGCCCCAGCAATTACTACTATTTCTCCAACGGGCATATACTTTGGTCCCGGAGGTTCGAGTCGACGTCAACCCCGAAGTTGAAGTGCTGGTACCTGTGGAACTGGTTTGCCAATACAGGGTATACGATCCAACTAAAGGTTCTGGTGTTATGGATTCGTCCTCAATAAGCGATTTTTCTGTAAGTGTCTTTGGCGTTAAAATTGGTTTAATCGTAATTTTTGTAGACCCACAATTTTTTGTAGTCCCACTAAGAATTGGCGTAGGCATTGCAACTGGCAAAGTATAACCTACACTTCGGGAAGAGGACCAGCACAATGTAGAATTGTTTCGTGCTCTCAAATAATACGTACTACCTGATGTACGATTTATTGATGCTGCCGAATTACCTGTACTTGTTCCTGATGAACTACTTTGCCAGTACCAGGTAACGCCTGATGGAGGTGTTCCACGGGAAAGCACAACTTTTCCGCATTGAACAGAAACTGACGGTGTTGAAGGTGTAGATGGCTTACTTTTTATGGCATAGCTTACGCTTCGAGCAGAGGACCAGCATAAAGTAGAATTATTCCTTGCTCTCAGGTAATATCTGTTACCTGATGTACGTGTTAAGGAGGTTGCAGAGTTGCTCGTACTTGTTCCCGTTGAACTACTTTGCCAATACCAGGTCACACCTGACGGAGGCGTACCGCGGGTCAGAACAGATTTACCACATTGGTTGGAAACCGATGGGGTTGATGGGGTAGATGGTTTACTTTTTATGGCATAGCTTACGCTTCGAGCAGAGGACCAACATAAGGTAGAATTATTCCTTGCTCTCAGGTAATATCTGGTACCTGATGTACGTGTTAAGGAGGTTGCAGAATTGCTCGTACTTGTCCCTGATGAACTACTCTGCCAATACCAGGTCACACCTGATGGAGGCGAACTTCTGTTCAGTACTGACTTGCCACATTGATTGGAAACCAAGGGTGTTGAAGGTGTAGATGGCTTACTTTTTATGGCATAGCTTATGCTTCGAGCAGAGGACCAACATAAGGTAGAATTATTCCTTGCTCTCAGGTAATATCTGTTACCTGATGTACGTGTTAAGGAGGTTGCAGAGTTGCTCGTACTTGTTCCTGTTGAACTACTTTGCCAATACCAGGTCACGCCTGATGGAGGCGTACCGCGGGTCAGAACAGACTTACCGCATTGGTTGGAAACTGATGGTGTTGATGGAGTAGATGGTTTACTTTTTATCGAATAGCTAACAGTTCTGGGTAAAGACCAAGCTCCCGTGCTAATGCTCCTTGCTCTTATATAATATACTGAACCCGACGTTCTTGTTATTGATACAGAGGATGAACTAGTACTTGTTCCTGAACTACTGCTTTGCCAATACCAGGTCACTCCTGCAGGAGGATTGCCGCGAGTCAAAACGGATTTACCACATTGATTGGATACGGATGGAGCTGTTGGAGGGAATAACCTAGTAGGTATTGGTTCATCTCCATCATCTATAAGATCCCGGTCATCTATAAGCAAAGTCTTTTTTGGAATTTGCGAATAACAATTATTGCTTAATGAAATAAAAAGAATAATAAAGAACGCAAGGGCTTTACCATATATCATTAGATTAATTTTTTGATGGTATTTCATATTGTCTAAAATTCAATAATGTTTATTCCTGATGTTAATCGAATAGAATCCTCAGCTACTTTGGGAAGAAGCTAAATCTGAAGTAATAGTTCTAAATAATTCAAACTACCCCTGGCATTCCAAGAAAACTTTAATGAGAGTTAACTATGAATGACTTGAGGTTAAGAAAAATTTAGAAATAGAAAAGTTAGTGACTAAGCCTCTGGAGTACACTGCTGTAGTTAAACAATATGGATTGATTCAATTTGTCGTTTGACTCAAGAATTGAGGGCACGGACTTGGTGTGTTGTTTGGACATGGGATTGGTTGGTTAAAGTGCTAACTATAGCAAATAAAAAGTTTTGTCGCATAAAAAACAAATCATGAAGCTTTTCCAATTTTTTTCAGCGGGTGAGAATCATGCGAATGACTCTCATACGGCTTAGACCGGGCGAAAAAAATTGAAGTTACTTAAAGTAACTTTTTAATTACAGCCACTCTGTTGACCAATCAAAAACAGAAATAAATATGTATGACCTTAATAGAAAAAGCCCCTAACAATCAATCGATTATCAGGGACTTGATGTACCCAGGGCCGGAATCGAACCGGCACGGCCGAAGCCACTAGAGTTTGAGTCTAGCGCGTCTACCAGTTCCGCCACCTGGGCATTTTGGTCAACTTTTTACTCGTAAAAAGTTGCGGTCTGGTATCCTCTCTTTCAAAAGGGATGCAAACATATCCAAAGATTTTCAAGAAGTCAATATACCGAAGAGATATCAGTCCAATTTTATTTTCTGATGGTATGAATGTGCTACCGGGGAAGCAGCAAAAAGCCTCTTTGTTTCCGGCCACACTTGTCCAAATAAGTCAGAATCTCTATAGGCGTTGAGCCCATCTTCGTTGTTCCATATACTGTAGGTGGAGTAAACATTAGGGGCATGAGCATCGCTCAGCAACTGTAAGTGATTGCAACCTTCAAAAGCGCGTATTTTTTCCTTACTCTTATCAAAGATCTGGAGGAAATCGTCTATCGCATCTTCTCTGAATGTCATTCTTACTACACGTATAATCATGTTTCTAAAGTAAAGTCTATAAACACCTGGTCCCCTACCATCAGACCCAGCAATTCGGCACCCCTTCCCTGATTGATCCCGATTTGCAACCTGCCCTTAGAGTTAAAAATGACAAAACACTCACCTGAGCCTACATCTGAGTAGTGATTGTGAAGTTGAAGCACCTTTTCTCTCCTGAAATTCACTACATAAGGGAACTTGTCATTGATTTTCCAAATGGCATCAAAATCTGTTTTCATAATATTGGTAATCAGATTGCCATAATGGTCAATTCTAACAATGTTTCCTGCTATCTGTTTTTTTGTGGCTTTGGCTCGTGTAGGCATCAAGCGTTCAAGCTCGTCGAGTCGCTTGCCAAAATCCTGAATATCCTTACCGCTAGCTACTTTTCCGGCCAACGGACCATAAAGTGTCTTAGCAATAAAGGGCGACCGAACCGGCTTTACACCATTGATATCCACGATAGCTGCTGGCCTATCTTCGCTCAGCAAAGAAATCAATCCAGAATCTTCTCCAATAAAGATGTGATTTTCTAGCTTAACGGCAACGTTTTTCGCATTTCGGTTGACTGTATTGGATACGGCAATTACATGTACAGTACCTTCCGGGAAATCTCTAAATATGGCATCTAAAACGTAGGCGGCATGCCCAATGTCTCCGACAGAGATATCATGAGAAATATCTACAATATTAATATTAGGATTTTCTTTCAATATACTCGCCTTCACTGCTGCCACGTAATGATCGGAATGTCCAAAATCAGAAAGAAATGTAACGATGGCCATACAAGCTATTGGAAAATCTGTTTATTTTGTCTAACAAAAATATAATTTGACCGCAAATTAGATACTTCATTTGGTAGAAAAAATTATTACCCTAGAGAACATTCCACTCACTGAATTTTTGGGTGTAGAAAACCAGAACATCAATGAAATCGCTACGGCTTTTCCCAAGTCGAAGATTATTTCACGCGGTAACGAAATTCGCATCCAAGGTACTTCACCTGAAATCATCAAAATCAATGAAATTCTTAATTCATTGGTAGAGCATTATCACAAGTTTGGCAAGATTACCAATGATCAAATCAAGACGTATCTGAATCAGGAAGAGGATAAATTTCTTGATGGAGAGAGTGATGTACTCGTGTATGGTACTAAAGGATTTAAAATTTCGCCTAAATCCAAAAACCAGAAGAAGCTGGTCGAAACGGTAACAAAAAAAGATTTGGTCTTTGCCATAGGACCTGCCGGTACCGGCAAAACCTACATCTCTGTCGCACTGGCTGTCAAGGCGCTTAAAGACCGAGATGTTAAAAAGATCATTATTACACGTCCGGCTGTAGAGGCTGGCGAAAACTTAGGTTTTCTACCAGGAGATTTAAAGGAAAAAATTGATCCCTATTTAAGACCTATCTATGATGCCCTCCACGATATGGTTCCGGGAGAAAAGCTGAGATACTACATGGAAAATGGAGTCATCGAAATTGCTCCACTCGCCTATATGCGTGGTCGTACATTAAACGATGCCTTTATACTGCTTGATGAGGCCCAGAATACAACTCCCATGCAGATCAAAATGTTTTTGACGAGAATGGGGCCTAATTCAAAAGTCATCGTAACTGGTGACATGACCCAAATAGATCTGCCGATTAAACAGAAATCCGGTTTGGCAGAATCACTAAAAATTCTAAAAAGTGTCAAAGGCATAGGTTTCGTTGAACTAGACGGAAAAGATGTAATTCGTCACAAACTGGTTCGATCCATTATCGAAGCATACGATAAAGAAGAAAATTCTTAATTCCTTCGCCATAATCTCATTTGATTAGCTAAATTAGGCCAACAACATTCCTAGATTATCATAGAAATGTTGTATTGGACGAATTACCCTTTTCTAAGAATTTTATTCGCGTTTATCGCTGGCATTTTTATGGCCAGATATTCGAACCCCGCTGATTTAATACAAATCAACCCTTTTCTCCCTTTGTCCCTATTCATTGCTATTTCCCTGGGAAAGTTGACGCTAAATCGTATTTCAAATACAGTTTGGGGCAATCTATTATTGACTACAACTTTCATTATTGGATTTTCTCATATGCAATCCCATAGTCTGTCAAGCAGTCAAAGCAATCCCAATTCCGACTGGACCGAATGTGAGGCATATGTCGGTACTATTTCGTCATTTCCAATTCACAAAGAAAAATACATCATACACGAGGTTGAGGTCAACACGGGCATTAAGGATTCGGCGATCTTACAATCTCCTACTAAGTTACTGCTGTACGTAAAAAGATCAGATAGCTATCCCTCGGGCCTGAAATATGGTGACAAAATCAGAATAGAAGGCACTCCAGGGCCGATTCGTTCGCCACGTAACCCTCATGAATTTGACTTCAGCGCCTATATGGCCAATCGGAGTATCTTCTTGCAACACTTTGTATATCAAGACCAAATACATTTAATATCCTCTGATAATGGTAATGGTTTAATGAAGGTCATATACCAAATCAGATCACGATTTGAGCAAATTATAACTGAGGATATTCATGATTCAAATGAACAAGCTGTAGTCATGGCATTGCTCTTGGGTATCAAAGGGCAACTTGACCATGAGATCAAAAGCGCTTACGCTTCGGCCGGAGCCATGCATGTACTGGCCGTTTCTGGGCTACATGTTTCTATTGTGTGCTTTATTCTTAATTGGCTATTTAAGCTTCTGCCCTCAGGAAAGTCCCAACGTGTTATTGCGCCAGTAGCCTCAATCTCTGCCTTATGGATTTATGCCGTTTTAACGGGCTTCTCTCCATCCATTCTACGTGCCGTTTCGATGTTTTCAATTATTCTCATCTCAAAGATTCTGAACAGAAGAACGCATGCCTGCAATTCCCTTGCATTTGCCGCCTTTGTCCTACTTCTATTCAATCCCCTCTTCTTGTTTGATGTTGGCTTTCAGTTGTCCTTTTTGGCCGTAGCCGGTATTCTTTACCTATATCCTAAAATCTCTTCTGTATGGAATGTTACAAATTGGTTCGGTAAATGGGTCTGGCAACTTACATGTGTCTCTCTTGCAGCTCAATTAGCCACTTTTCCTTTGGGGTTATATTATTTTCATCAATTCCCAAGCTATTTCTTACTCACTAATCTGATTGTGATTCCTGCGGCTTTCATCGTGATGATATTAGGTATTGGCTTGATTGTCATTGGTTCATGGTTTGATTGGATTGGATGGCTGCTGGAACATACCGCTTTTGGTCTCAATTTGTTTGTACAACAAATACAAATTTTAGATGGTAGTGTGATTGAACGGGTATTTATTTCTCCCTTGCAGGTGATCCTAATCTATGCACTAATGGTAGCTTTTCTGGCTCTATTATCTTCAAAAAAGTCATATTACATGTGGTTGATCATATGCAGTGCACTGGGAATCACTCTCGACCGATCAATCAGACTTATTGAGCAATCGAACAAAAAGGAATTGTTGTTCTATTCTATCAATAAGGACCAGCTAGTTGATCAGGTGACTGGCCTCAGTGCTAAACTTTTCACACTTGATTCTATCAAAGACGCTAAAGTCTATCAGAAAAGAATCGCACCCTTCAGGCTACGACATTTTCTTCCTTACCCTGATTCAGTATTTCACATTGATAACGGGCTTTCGGACTTTGCCAAAATTCAGGTCTTACATAAGAAAAAGATTCTTTATTTCATTCAGCCTTTTGATTCCAACCAAATTTCTTACCCACTAAAAGCCGATATAGTGGTAATTGCCAATCAATCTTTTGAATCATTGGCTCAGTTGTCTCAAACTGTGACATGCGACAAGATTATTCTTGACAATTCGAACAAGAGAGAGTACTCGTCTAGACTAAAAATTGAAGCACTAGATTTAGGGATTGAAATAGTTGACCTAAAGGATCACTCCTATCTTATCTCGCAATCAGGGAATAAGAAATTCTTGAATATGTTTTTTTAATGATTCTTTATCCGCGCAAAGGTCTGGGTCGGCATAAATCTTGAGCATTAATTCGAATAACACATCCTCTTCATACCCAAGTTTAGCAGACATCTTCGCGCAAAATTTAATCTCCTCATTGTACAACTTGCCATCAATTTTCATCAATTGTACAATGGAGTAAATCAGATCATACTTTTCATCGTCGCTTAAATCAGACAGGTCTCCTATGGGCAACTCTACGTCAAAGCAGGATGCTATCTCCTCTTCGGTCATCCCATTAGCCTTGCCCACTTCGTTAATGAGATCTACTTCTTCCTGAACCACGATACCGTCGACTTTCGCCAATTGTACCAAAATATTAAGATGAGACTTTGCCATATGCTGCTGGTTTTGGTTTTAACAAATATAAGAAATCAGGAGAAAAGCCCTATATTATATTCGAATGAACTATCTATCTCACCTTTACTTGTCGTTTGACGACGATTCTATTGCTATTGGTAATTTCATCGCAGACTTCGTGAAAGGTAAAAAATATTTGGAGTACCCAGAGGGAGTGAAAAATGGCATTTTAATTCATCGTGAAATCGATAGCTATGCGGATTCACATCCAATTTTCCTGGATGGAAAGAGAAGGCTTGCGAAAGAGTACCGGCACTATGCAGGTGTGATTATGGATGTGTACTACGATCATTTTTTGTCCAAAAACTGGTCAGATTATTCCAATGAGGGATTAAAAGATTTCTGCACCAGGTATTACAAACTCTTAAATGACAACGAACAGTTCCTTCCTGAAAGATGTAGCTACTTGCTTAAGTATATGGAGTCTGGAGATTGGCTATATAATTACCAGTTTTTGGAGGGCATTCAATTTGCACTAAGCGGAATGGCCCGTAGAACGTCTTTTGATTCGGGAATGGAAAAAGCTGTCAAGAATCTAACTGACGACTATGCGAGATTTGAAGATGAATTTCAGCGCTTTTTTGAAGAAATATTAACCCATATCCATAATTTTACTGATCAAATAAAAATCAAATGATCATTTCCAAACCAAAAGTTGGAACCCTCTTTTCAGTAGGGCTTTTTATTGCGATGGCTCTGGGTCTATTCGTCTATGGATTAGTACAAATCCAATCTGTCACAGACCGGACCTGGTGGTATGTGTTGGTTTACACATCAGGTCCTGTTGGACTATTGGTACTCATGAAAATTCTGATTACACTAAAAGTGTTCAAAATCTCTAAAGAGAGGTTCGAAATTCGATTCCCATTCAAATTTCAAAAATATACTTTTACAGGAAAGGAAATAGACCATTGGTTTCATACCAGTATCAAGACTTATGGCGGATTGTACGAAGAGCTTAATATTGTATTGACTTCAGGAAGAAAGTTAGCCCTCAGCAAACAGGAAAATACGGAGTATGACAGGACACTTACTTATATGAAGAAGAAATTTAAGCGGCTTCAGAAATGATCAGATTAGCGTTTTTTGTAGGCCTTGGAGGCATGATCGGTAGTGTCTTGAGGTTTTTGATTTCACAATGGATGTTGAAAAGCACGCCTGGAATTGCTCCCATAGGGACATTGGTAGTAAATATTCTGGGCTCCTTTTTACTCGGGTTCCTTTTTCATTTTGTAGGCAAAATGGACCGTTCCTACTACGTCTTGCTCACATCCGGATTTTGTGGTGGCTTTACAACATTTTCTACCTTTAGCGTCGAAAACATCGATCTGCTCTTAACAAACAGCATAAGTTCGGCCATTTTATATATTTCACTTAGCCTGGTACTGGGGCTTGCAGCGGCCGGTTGCGGGTGGTATCTTGGGAAAATATATTTAGCATAAATATGATGACAATATCTACAAATAAAAATATAACCTTCTGGATCTTAATTCTACTTTTGTTTTCAACGTGTGGTTCTGAAAAAGAAACCTACGTACCATTTACGGCAGAAGAGGACTCACTTTTCGTATATAATAATTATGACAAGAAAGAGGTTTATATCCCCATGCGTGATGGCACCAAGCTCTTTACGGCCATCTACACACCAAAAGATCGTGAAGAAGCCTACCCAATAATCATGTATCGTACACCTTATTCGGTCCAACCCTATGGAGAGCAGAGGTTTAAGATTGACTTAGGGCCGAATATGCGTATGACAAGAGATAAATACATTTTTGTCTATCAAGATGTTCGGGGCAAATTTATGTCTGAGGGTAACTTTGTAAATATGACCCCGCACAAGCGAAGTACCAACGAAAGTACTGATACTTTCGATACCATAGAATGGCTGCTCGCTAATATTGAAAATCACAACGGGAAAGTCGGACAATGGGGAATCTCCTATCCTGGATTCTATACCGCGGCGGGAATGATCAACTCACATCCAGCGCTAGTTGCTGTTTCACCACAGGCTCCTATTGCCGATTGGTTTTTCGACGATTTTCATCACCATGGTGCTTTCTTTTTACCTCACACGTTCAATTTTTTCTCCAGCTTCGGGTTGCCTCGTCGAGAATTGACCAAAATAAAAAATCCAAGGTTTAGACACGGAACAAAAGATGGTTACGGTTTTTTTAAGGAAATGACCCCGCTCTCTCTGGCTAATCAAAAGTACTTAGGAGATAGCGTAAATTTCTGGAATGAGATAGTGACTCACCCGAATTATGATCAATTTTGGCAAGACAGAAACCTTCTACCGCATCTCAAAAATGTAAAATGTGCTGTACTCACAGTTGGGGGATGGTACGATGCCGAAGACCTCTATGGTCCATTGAAAATCTATGAAGAGGTGGAGAAAAACAATCCTGCAATCACCAACGCTCTAGTCATGGGACCTTGGAGTCATGGCGGATGGAGACGCACCGATGGAGACTACTTGGGCAACATCCATTTTGGTGCTAAAACCTCAGAGTTTTATAACAATGAAATTATCTATCCATTTTTTTCCTATCATCTAAAAGGTAAAGGAGAAAATGAACTGCCCGAAGCTTATATGTTTCAAACCGGCACTAATGTATGGAAAACATTTGATGAATGGCCTCCCAGAGACATCGAAAAAGTGAAATTTTATTTTAAAGTTAAAAAAAGACTGTCTCGAACACCTCCTGGTGACAATGAATTTGGTACTGATATTTTTGAGAGTGACCCTGCCAACCCGGTACCATTTATCGGATACAAAGATAATGGCATGCCAAAGCCTTATATGACAGATGACCAGAGTTTTGTCAACGATCGGCCTGATGTATTGTATTACCTCTCTGCACCACTTGAAAAAGACTTAAATATGGCAGGCCCCATTATGGCCAATTTGGTAATCAAAACAGATCAAACCGCAGCCGACTGGATCGTAAAACTGATTGACGTTTACCCCAGTAGCCATCCCCCCTTTCCACATCAGCCTAAGCAATCGATGAGCAGGTACCATCAGATGGTGCGAAGCGAAGTAATGAGAGGTCGGTTTAGAGATAGTTACGAGTACCCCAAGCCTTTCGTGCCAAAAAAACAGGAGGTCATTCAACTTCCGTTGCAAGACGTTCTTCATACCTTCAAAAAGGGTCATCAGATTATGATTCAAGTACAGAGCTCATGGTTTCCGTTGGTAGATATCAATCCACAGACTTATGTCGAAAATATTTTTGAGGCTAAATCTGATGACTTTGTAAAAGCCAAACATTTCGTAGGCAGATCAGGAATTGCACCTTCGTTTATTGAAGTAGGAATTTTAGAGGAGGAGGAACAAAAATAAAACCATCCTGGGTGGGATGGTTTCATAAACTGAATTAGGTCAGTCTGATTTTTGGAATTTTGTAGTTCTAAATTATTAAAACTTTTGGAGGAATCAAACTTTTTCATCGACGAATTGGCTGTTTTCTTCGACAAATGAAAAAAATTATCGTATTTCTCAGGAATTAAAGGTTTCAGCGCACAATATCTCGCTTAATATTTTTCCCTTCAAAATATCTTCTTAAGAGTGGATACATAATCACCGACAGCACTATGATCAGTGTACCCCAGTAAAAACTACCGTCCATTTTTTCTTCACTGCCAAACAAAAATACAGCAACCGTAATCCCATAAACCGGCTCCAGGTTGATTGTAAGATTAATAGCAAAAGCGGTTAAGTGATGCATCAGTTTGACTGCAATAGAATATGCGTAAACAGTACAGACCAAACTCAGGATAAGAAGATAGATAAAGTCATTAGTCGTTAATGCCAATGACAAACCATCCTCGGTAAACCAATAGCCATAAATTGGGGAAAAAATCACGATTGTCAGGCAGGCTCCTACCATTTCGTAATAAGTGATAGTGAAATGATTTTGTTTGGCCACCAACTTTCCGTTGATCACTGTAAAAACAGCGGACAAAAGGGCGGCAGCTATCGCTACTAAAAAGCCAATGGCGGCATCAATGGTAGACTGAAAAACAATCACAATTCCGATAACAGAAACAATTGCCACTAGTGGCTCATAAAATCTTACTTTTCGTTTATTGACAATCGGATCAATAAAACTGGTCCAAAGGGAAGCAGTCGCCATTCCGGCCAGGCAAACAGATACATTTGAAATTCGGGCCGCAAGGAAGAAAAGAATCCAATGTACCGCTATGAGGAAACCTGTTCCTAAGATTGCCCATAACTGTTTTCTTGGTACATGGGTTGAGATTTTACGCCATTTGAGCAGAATGTACAAACCGATGCTAGCCAGTAATGTTCGGTAAAACACGATTTCCACAGACGGTATTTCTATCAACTTACCCAGAATAGCGGTAAACCCCCATATGAACACAATGAAGTGAAGTTGAAGATAGGCGTTTAGTAACGAAGGCGTTTTATTCACAGACATGGGCTCGATTGCAAATTCTATTTAGGCACAAACCTGTACATCACGAGTGCAGCAACCAGGCCTACAATATTTGGAATCCATATAGCCAGAATGGGATGCATAGATCCTGCTTCGGCAATAGCTTTTACCAAAACGAAGAGCAGGATAAACACAAATGCAATCACAAAACCCAGTGCAATCTTAAATCCAGCTCCTCCTCTGGTTGATTTCTCCGCTGAAACGGAAACGCCCATCAAAGTCAAAATAATGGCTGTGAATGGGAGCATGTAGCGAATATACTTCTCAATTTCATACAGTCCTACTTCACTCGATCCACGTGATTTCAACAAAGCTATATATTCTTCCAGTTCGCCCATATTCATAGTGGCGTTAAGTTGATACTTGGTGTCAAAATCGTCAGGAGAGATATTTACTGCTGAATCCAAATCTTCTCCTCGTGTAAATCTTTCAGCAAAGTTCTTAATCTCCCGCAATTCCCAATGTCTAAAATGCCAGGTTTTCAGCGAATCATCCCAGGTCATTTTTTTAGCAAATAGTTTGGCCTCTAACCTGTTGTCGACAATTCTTTCCATGGTTACCCTATAGGCCGTTTCGGTACGATTGTTATAGCGCTGAATATATATATAGTCATCATCTGCTATTTTCAGATGAATATCTCTTTCATTGAAATAGAATGGTTTCTTCAGATGCTCAATTTCGAATGCAATTCTAAATTTATTTGAATTGGGAATTAACCAGCCATTCACATAGAAGCTCACAGATGCAATCAAACATGCGCCCATCAGATAGGGCACCAGCATTCTTCTAAAACTCACACCGCCAGACAGTATAGCAACAATTTCTGTTTTGACAGCCATTCCTGATGTCACCAATACCGTTGTAATGAAAACAGTAATTGGAGAAATTAAATTGGCTATCCAAGGTGCAAAAGCGAGATAATATTGGATAATCGCATCCGCTGGCACCTCATTTTTTATGTACTTCTCATTTTTCTCCGTAAAGTCTATCACCATGATAACAATGACCAATAGGCCAACTACGAAAACATAGGTTTTGAGAAATTTTGACAGTATGTACTTATCGAGCAGTTTCACCAATTATTGCTTAAAGTCGGGTAGAAAGTTTGGGCAATATAGCATTTTTCCATGCAGCAAAATCACCTTGCAAAATATGTGCCCTTGCCTCTTTTACCAGCCATAAATAAAATGACAAGTTGTGAATACTTGCAATTTGAGCTCCAAGCATTTCGCCTGTTCGAATAAGATGCCTTAGGTAAGCCTTTGAATAGTTCATATCCACATAACCTGCCAAATTAGAGTCTATGGGGGAAAAGTCCTTCTCCCACTTCTCATTCTTGATATTTATTATCCCCTCTGATGTATATAGCATCCCATGTCGAGCGTTTCGAGTAGGCAGTACACAGTCAAACATATCTACGCCTAAAGCAATACACTCAATAATATTGCTTGGCGTCCCTACTCCCATCAGATATCTCGGCTTATCCTTGGGCAATATATTGCAGACCAGATCGGTAGATTCATACATCATTTCTGCTGGTTCTCCTACCGACAACCCCCCTATTGCATTCCCTTCTCTTTCAAAAGAAGCGATGGTTTCGGCCGATTGAGTTCTCAGGTCGTGATAAGTGCTGCCTTGTACGATTGGGAAAAGTGTCTGACTATAACCGTACTTTGGCTCAGTCTCATCAAACCGATCACAGCAACGCTTGAGCCATCTGTGCGTCATCTCCATGGAATTCTTTGCATATGGCTTATCACACGGATATGGCGTACATTCATCGAACGCCATGATAATGTCAGCTCCAATGACACGTTGGATGTCCATGACATTTTCAGGGGTGAAATGATGGCGTGAGCCATCAATGTGGGACTGAAATTTCACCCCTTCTTCTGTAATTTTTCTTCTGTCCTTCAATGAATACACCTGATATCCTCCACTATCGGTAAGCATGGGGCTATCCCATCCATTGAATTTGTGCAGACCACCAGCTGACTCTATAACCTCCAATCCCGGACGTAGGTACAAATGGTATGTATTGCCCAATATTATTTCAGCCTTGACATCTTCCTTGAGTTCTCTCTGGTGAAGGGCCTTGACGGTACCGGCAGTACCTACGGGCATAAATATTGGGGTTTCGATTTCGCCATGATCGGTAATGACCTTGCCTGCCCTGGCTTTGGACTTTGAATCCGTTTGAAGTAATTGAAAATTCATCTTGTCGGCAAAAATAGGTTGATTTATAAAATAATCTTTTCACCGAGACTCATATCTTTGCATCCCTTTTTTAACAATCAGTTTTAATGGAGTATTCAGTAGTATTGGTAGTGTCAGTTTCCCTCGGGATATTAATTATTTATTGGACAGTCTTGTTGATCAAGATCCTGAGTTACAGGACAAAGCCAAAAAAGAATCATCCCGTTTCTGTTATTGTATGCGCACATAACGAACTCACTAATCTAAAGAAACTCATACCATTACTTTTAGAACAGGAGCATTCGAACTTTGAAGTAATCATTGTGGATGACAGATCTGATGATGGTACTTATGATTACTTACTGGAAGCTCAATCAGAGCAACTCAAATTTGTTAGAGTAGATCGTGTGCACGATCACATCAATGCAAAAAAGTTCGCTTTGACTTTAGGAATAAAAGCAGCCGTCAATGATATTGTTTTGTTGACAGACGCTGACTGCGTACCGGCCTCTGTTCAGTGGATCTCTGAAATGACCGGAAATTTTGTTAAAAAAACAGAGTACGTATTAGGTCTATCACCTTATAGCAAAAGCTCTGGCTTATTAGGTCATTTTATTCAGTTCGAAACGCAATGGACCGCAATGAACTATGTAGGCTTTGCACTAGCAGGCAACCCTTATATGGGTGTGGGGCGAAATCTGGCTTATCGAAAGTCTTCATTTTTGGAGCACAAGGGTTTTAGCACAATACAACACATCGTAGGTGGTGACGATGATCTATTAATCAATGAAAGGGCAAATAAAAATAACACCAGGGTGGTTATCGGATCCGATTCCCTTACTTACTCTATCCCAAAAGCAACCTGGAGCGAATACATTCGACAAAAAATCCGTCATTGGTCAGTAAGCAAATACTACCGAATCAAAGATAAGTTTCTACTTGGCCTACAAAATTTCGCAAACCTAGTTTTTTGGTTGGCTTTGACTATTTTAGCCGTACAAACCAATAACTATCTCATTCCAGCCGGGATGTTAATTTTTAGAATGGTATTTGTTACCATTTTGGTCAATTTGACATCCAAAAAGTTCGGTTATCGTATGAACATTTGGCTTGTACCCCTGATGGACATTTTGTACGCAGGATATGCATCTATATTTGGCATAATTGCGTTATTGACTAAGAAGGTTAGATGGAAGAAATAAAAAAACAATTCTCAGATAAAGCACTTAAGGATTTTAAACTCATAGATCATGCGGTGAATGAAGGGGACGAACAGGCTTTTGCCGAGCTCATGGAGCGATATAAAAGACCCGTATATCACATGATTCTTAAGATGATCAGAAATACTGATGATGCGGAGGATTTGACCATCGAGGCTTTTGCCAAAGCATTTAAGAATCTCCACAAGTTCAAGAAAGACTACACGTTTAGTACCTGGCTTTTTCGAATAGCTACCAATAATACTATCGACTTTATCAGAAAGAAAAAACTGAACACGTTCAGCCTGAATACTTCTTTTACTGATGACGGTGGCGAATCTGTAACTATTGATGTTGAAGACAAAAATCTGAACCCGCAGGAGGAAACCATCAAGGGGCAAAAAATTGAATTGGTGAGAATGTTTGTATCGAAACTGCCTCCCAAATATCAGCGACTGGTAAGACTCAGGTATTTTGATGAATTGTCTTATGACGAAATCGCAAAAACGCTTGATGCTCCTTTAGGGACGGTCAAAGCTCAATTGCATAGGGCTCGCGAGTTGATGTACGATTTGGTAAAAGACAAAAAGAAGCACATCTAGCCCAATTAGAAAAAACGATGTGAGTAGTTTTGCCTGATGGCAAACATGAACGAAGATATTGTATTCAAATACTTTCCTGACTTAGACTCAAACCAAACTGAGCAGTTCGCTCGGCTCATGCCCCTGTATGCAGATTGGAATTCCAAAATTAACGTAGTTTCCCGAAAAGATATTGATGAACTGTACTTGCGTCATGTGCTGCATTCGTTGGGTATAGCCAAGGTACAGTCATTTCTACCAGGCTCTCATATACTTGATATAGGCACAGGTGGGGGATTTCCCGGCATACCACTTGCCATTCTTTTTCCAGAAACAGAATTTGTTCTGGTAGATAGCATAGGCAAAAAAGTTCGAGTGGTAAATGAGGTAGCAAACGCCCTTGAGCTAAATAATGTGAAAGGCATACACACTCGGGTGGAAGAAATAAAAGGCCAATTCGACTTTATTGTTAGCAGAGCTGTTACTCGGATGAAACCATTCTACTCATGGACCAAGGGAAAAATAAAAAAGGAGTCCAGTCATGAACTCCAAAATGGTATTTTGTATCTAAAGGGAGGAGATTTGTCAGAGGAACTCAAAGAGTCCAAACTGAGATTTAAATTGTTTGAGCTCCCTTCCTATTTTGATGAAGATTTCTTTGACACAAAGAAAGTCGTTTATGTTCCACGTCAGTGACTAAATGTAGCCCCACTCATACTCAATGGTAAACACTACGTTTCCTCCCATGCTGTCTCCTTCCTCAATGATGTAGTCAACTGATTCGTCTTCCTGAAAAACTTCAAATTCAACCTTCCAGCCGTTACCAGATTCGCAAGTATGACATTTTGCGTTAATCAATTTTATTTCGACTATAGGATCAACTTTTCCTGCAATGTGAGGATTAAGGTCAAACTCGACTTCTTCATTCAGGTCCCCACCAGAGGCAGCCTTTGTAAAAACCTTTTTTCCATCAACATAAACTTCTACCCAGTCATCAATTTCCAGGAAAAGAAGTGAGTTTCTTTTAGGTGCTTCTGCATATGACAAGTGTACCAGCGCCATAAGCACCAATGAGAAGGCCAGGGTTTTACAAAAAACAGTTTTCATAATTCTAAATTTTAATTAAGCGTCGAATACGGCACTCATTTCAAATACCGTACCAATGTGCAAAACTAGGTATTAGAATACTTAACTGAAACATATGTCAGTGCTTTGGACATTTACGAAAGGTCCTTACAATATCCTTGGACTAAAAACTATCATACATGCGGATAATCTCGCCGTTCCCTTTTCCTTCCAGGCTTCTGATATAGCCATTGACCACCTTTCTCATTGGAATTGCATTGTGGCCTGGAAAAAAGTCTTGATACTTTTCTACTGCGTCTTCTACCAAACCAGAAGAAACTGCATTGATCCGGACTCCATTGGTCATTTCAAGAGCTGCAGCCTTCACAAAGCTATGGATGCCTCCATTCACCATCGCGGCACTGGTAGTGAGATCAACAGGATGGTCAGCCAATATTCCAGTTGTAAGGGTGAACGAGCCATTGGGTTTGATATACTCC
Organism: Reichenbachiella sp.; assembly: GCF_039944555.1. Lineage (GTDB taxonomy): Bacteria > Bacteroidota > Bacteroidia > Cytophagales > Cyclobacteriaceae > Reichenbachiella. Next base: position 19,175 of record NZ_JBDUYN010000008.1, read on the forward strand.
ATTCCAATCCTTACCAGGTTGACTTGCCCCATTAATTTGCTTCTTATGCCTACATAGTAGTCACCTTCTTTCATATCCTTCATAGCAGCCCATTTAGCTTCTCCGGCAATACTAATCACAGCATCAAATTCCTCTACGGTCTCATATAATTCTCTAATGGACTCAATATCAACCAAATCTACGTTTACATTTCCTTTGGATCGACTGGCTGTAACGATATCATGTTTTTTGGCTAGTACATCCACCACTCGGCGCCCGATGGCACCATGTCCACCTACTATTATTATTTTCATTGTAAATTGAATTAATAAACAAAAAGTCAGGCCCCATCAATTGCCTGACTCGTAATATATTAATAATCGATAATTATTCCTTTTTAGGCAACATATCTTTGGGAATCACTGGGTTGCTGAGTAGCTGACCCAGAGGCACCCAGCGATCATCAGTCGTCTCCGACTGTGATTCGATATAGTCCTTAACCAAGTCCTTGCCATAATTATAGTTGACCACATAGGTCCTGTATTTCTTGATGAAAGGGACAGATGTCGTTATCAAAGCATAGTCCTCCAGCCAGTGATTGATCTCTTCCTGGCTCATAGATCCGTTGACTATTCCCCTGGCTGCTTCATTACGTGCATAATTCAGTTTTTCTTTGATTGTGATATACTTGAAGTAAGCGCCCGAACCTGCAGTATCCAATCCAGCCAAAGGAATAAGAACTTCTTTAGCAAATTCATCGAACTTTTCTCCTGGAAAAGCCATATCGATGCCAAAATTTGCACTGCCTTCTGCGATCAACGACTGTGGACTAAATAGTGGATACAATGAAATTTCCACCCATCCTTTATCTACGTATAAATTCTTCTCCAACATCATATTATACACGTGATGCCCCGGATATCCCTCGTGACAAGCCAGGTCAATCACTCGATCCACAAGAATTGGGTGATCGGTATTGATTTGAATTAAACTTTTATATCCTCCCTGATACCAATTGTATCCACTCCAGGTCTTGTCCTGTACATACTCCAAGGTAAAAGTTTCTTCTGGCGGAAGGTCAAATCTTTCCTGGGTTATTTTTCTGGCTGCTTCGATGGCCACCTGAAATACGGTATCCATTCGCTCTTTTGGAATGGCAAATCTAGCAGTCAGCGCTTTTTCTCTCTCTTGCAAAGAGCCTTCTCCCGGCAGTGTTTTGTCAAGATCATCGATAAGAGCAATGAAATGTGCAGAGTCATAACTTGGGATCTTCACACCAAAGAGATCCTCCGCCTCTTCGTCAAATGTCCCGTAATCCTCCGCTACAATTCTGATTCGCCTATCGAAAGCAGTTAACTGCGAAGAAATCCAGTTGGCACGCATGACAGCTTCCTCGGGAGACGTTGATTCGCTGGCTATGGCATCCAGATTAGCTTTCAATTCGGATACTCTTGCCCTGAGCGCTTCGTGAGGAAATGTATCTGCTACCTGACCCCTGAACTTTAGCGAATCAGGTCCGTAGTATGCATCTACAAATACCGGATCATATGCTCCAATTTCAAGTCCCAGACGCACATATGCTATGGCGAGGTCATTGAGGCTTTTTTTGACTTCTTTAGGCTGGCATGCAGCAAAAAACAGCACAGAAACCATCATGTAAAATATCGATTTTCTCATAGTCTACTTGGGTTAATTAATAATCGCACAATTAGGCCATAACGGCAGAGAATTGCAAGTTAATTATGAGAATGGTTCAAATATCACCACTGATGGTGAAAATGACATCTGCCCTGCCATTGTTGTATTAACTGACCACTACCTATTGAAAGGATATTCATTGATCCAGTGAAACCCGCGATTCATTAAAAGGAATTCATCCTTTTTTTTGCGTTTAGCTTGAAGCCCAATTGAATCCGAAAATAAGACGCCATGCATGTACAGGGAAGAGTCTGATAATTCGCAAGCCAAGCGGTATCGGTTGGTAGTATCTTGGCGATCAATTACTATCAATTCTTGCGACAATGAGTCCCAGTCAATTTTGTGATAAGACCTGGATTTGTCCATTTTTTCGACGCTCATGAATGTCTTGTAGTCTACAGCGATTTTATTCCATCGATCGGTATTATTAATATTCGCCGGAATAGTATCTCCGTTTTTAACAAACCAGTCAATTTCATACAATCCATATAGCGGTGGTTTTACTGCTCCGCTGCCGTAGGATTCATAGCTTGAACTAATTCCTGCCAACATCGGGTAAAGGATTAGTCCCATCATCAAAATTTTTCCTCCTTGGGCCATTCGAAGATGCTTCCCTTTGGCAAAAGTCAGGTGATATTTTTGAGTAGTATCTACGGCCTGATTGAAAAGAACTCTGAACAACCGATTCATATCTGGGGCCATTATTATCATAGACATGACGAGTAAATGGGATGAAAAGAGCTTGACAGGTACATCGAAAAAGAAATTGATTGCGACGATATTGACTAAAACAACATTACAGACCAGGCTGCCAAGCAAGGATGTTCTGCGGTGTAGCAATAAAACACCTCCAAAAGCTTCACCAAGACCAATAAACAAATTGTAGCCTTTCGAGTAGCCCATAAACGTCCAGGCCAGCCCCATTGGAGACATATCTCCAACCGATTGAATTAGCCTTCCAAACGAAGGGTCAGAGAATTGTAATTTTACAATTTTGATTAGACCATAGTGTAATAAAATAAACCCAACTGAAAAACGAAGCCATACTATTAGCCAATAATTCAGTTTTTCAAAATTTCGTTTTTGCCTATCAAACACCGCCCAAACCGAGGCACCAATTAGCGAGACTACCGCCCAAAACAATACCAGCACATAATCATATGTGGTATCTCCGCTACCGTTACTAAAAACAGTAATATCTTTTTCCAAAGACAATATGTTTTTACCCAACCAGGGAATGATGATCTGATAAAAAGACGTTAACCCGTCATCCACAAACTCTAAGGGTTCAATATATGCTAAAAAAGAAGGGAACTGATAAAGAAAAAAATAGATGAAGAGCCATCTGAATAAAAAAGATTGATTGGTTATCATGAAGTATTTAGGTTAATCTGCCACTTTCAAAAAAATAAAAATAGGAATAATTCCTTAAAGGAAATCATTCAGCCTTTCCCCGTCCTTTCAATAGCTTTGAAAATTTTCACTGCATATTTTATGAATCAAATAGGTTGGAAAGCATGCCCAATTAGTTCTATTTTTGCGACCCTCATTTTTAAGTATTTTAACAAACCAAAAAAGTATTCAACATGAAAATCTGGTATCAGTGCAAGGCAAAATATGCAAAAGAAAACGATGAAGGGATGCTCAAGCAGACATCCGAATTGCACCTTGTAGATGCGGTATCCTACACAGATGCGGAATCTCGTATCTATGGAGCCATGGAGCGAACCGTAAGTGGTGAATTTCAGATAATGACCATTGCGAAGACGAACATTGGAGAGGTCATTAATTTTGAGGATGCTGACTACTGGTATAAATGCAAAGTACAATACAGCACGGTGGATGGAGATTCCGAGAAGGAAGTAAAAATCACGACATATATACTCACCAGCGCCGAAAACGTAAAACAGGCCTATGAAAGAGTGGAGCAAAGCCTGGACAATATGCTGGTTCCATTTGAAATATCGAGCATTGCCAAAACAAATATCGTAGAAGTGTTTCCTCAAATGGATGATGAAATTCCTGACAATTTGACTCCTTTAAGTGAATCACAAGAAGAATTTGAGGCAGATGAGGAACGTGAGCTGGTTGACTAATAACCTGAGCCCGAGTCTTAGGGCTCGTCCTTTTCAAGTCTAAGCGTAATATCGATTAGCGCCTGATCAAGGTCGTCTGACTGCCCTTTCAGCTTTTCGATGAGTTCTTCCTTTTCTTCAATCGTAAGCTTGAAATCAAATAATTGGATTATGCCTTTAATATTGGCCACAGGCACTCTTAGATTGTGGGCATTCATAAAGGCATAATCTGAAAGTGTCTTGTTCTTGTTTGTCAATTCCTGGGTTCTGTCCTTGACCATTTTTTCCAAATTAGCGTTGACCGAATTCAATGCCTCATTAGCCATATTTAACTTTTCAGATTGGGTAGAAATCTGTTTGTTTTTTTCAGTTAGTTTTTCGTTGGCCAGTTTTATCTCCTTTGTCCTCTCATTTACAACCTGCATAAGCACTTTTTGGTTTTGACTAAGCTGGCTTATCCTCCACCTGAATAGTCCATACAACACTGCAATAAACAGCAGGACTCCAAGTACGCGCGCCCAGGTATTTTCGTACCATGGTGCCACAATCTGAATCGGATAGCTTAATGTTTTGCTGTAGACATTAGACTCCCCTATAGCTCGAAAATCAAATACATAAGACCCATATGGGATGTTTCTGTATTCGGCCACACCATCGGGCTGGAGTGAGCTCCAAGCTTCATCAAATCCTTCTAATTTGTACTGGTATTGCAATTTATGAGGAGCCGCCCAATCTATAGCTGAAAAATGAAAAGTCAGATGATTAAGATGATGTGGTAATCTGAGATTTTCCGGGTAGTTATAAAAAGGGATTACTGGACTATCTACATCGGTAAGTTGACCACTAATACCACAATCTGAGCACTCGCTTTCGCTAAGTCTTCTAAAGTCCACGAACTCCTGATTGATTTCCACATAATTCAACTGTACTTCTGGCTGCTTACCACTTACTGTAAACGAATTCAAATCCAATTTTGTGATGCCCTTACCATGCCCCCACCACACTTGATTATTTCGATCCAGACAAACAGCGTTTAGTGCGAGGTCCAATCGTTTCAGACCGTCCCACTTGGTCATATTGGTACAAGTAAAATTCTCGTTAGACTGAGACGATTGAAGTACACTTATTCCTGCTTCAGTGCCCACCCAAATGTTATCATTTCTGTCCTCAATTATGGACAAAACCAAATCATGAGTCAACCCACTTTCTTTCGTGAAATGCTCAAACTTATTACCGTCAAATTTGCATAAACCACCTCCCCAAGTTCCAAACCACATGTTGCCTTTTTTGTCCTCATATATGGTCATTATAATATTACTAGGTAGGCCGGACTGCTCGCTCAGATTCATCAATCTGGTTCCATCATATCTGGAAACACCACCACCATCAGTACCAAACCATAAGTTTCCTTTCTTATCTTCGGCTATACATCTGACAATATTTCTTCCTAACCCGTCCTGTTCACTTATTGTTGAAAAAGATGTTCCATCAAATCGACTAACCCCACCTCCATAGGTGCCGAACCAAAGGTTGCCATTAATATCCTCGTGCATACTTCGCACATTGTTGTGGGCCAGACCATCTTCTTCTGTATAGCTCACAAAATATTCTCCATCGAATGAAAAGACTCCTCCTCCACGTGTACCAAACCAAAAAGTACCATTCCTATCTTCCAACATGCAATAAATATCACCATTAGGAAGTCCGGTAGCCTTCGAATAGGTCTCATAGACACTGCCATCAAATTTGGTCATACCTTCACCATCCGTACAAAACCATATGTTGCCTCTCCGATCTTCGATTATAGACCTTACGGTGTTGTTTTCAAGAATGTCTTTGCCTAAATAACTATTGAATGAATTCTCTTTCAGCTTGCTGACCCCACCACCGTTGGTCCCAAACCATATGTTGTTGCTCCGATCTTCGAGAATACTCAGCACAGTATTGTCTGAAAGCCCGTCCGTTTCTGTGTAATGACTGAATTGATGCCTATCAAATTTGATAGCTCCTCCGCCATATGTACCAAGCCAAAAATTGCCTTCTTCGTCTTGAATCATTGAAAGAATTTTGCCATTCGGCAGACCTTGTTTTTCTCCATAGAGGCTTAATGTTTTTTCATCGTATTTGCAGAGTCCGCCTCCGTTGGTTGCAATCCAAATGTCACCAAATTCATCCTCAATAATCTCACGAATTTGATCGTTAGGCAATCCATCTTTGACTTGCAATCGAATCGTTTGCTCTCCGTCATATATTGATATTCCTCCTCCATCAGTCCCAAACCACATATTGCCCGCCAGATCCTCCATAATGGCGTATACTCTTTCTCCGCTCAGACCATCCGATTCATCTAAAGTGAAAAATGAGTCCCCGTCGAAACGACTTACTTTACCATTAGCAAACCCAAACCACAGCTTGCCTGCTCTATCTTCATGTATGCCATATACTCGGTTATCTGCGAGACCGTTGTCGGTTGAATAATTTATAAAATTCTGCCCGTTGTATTTAATCACTCCACCTCCATTGGTTCCAATCCAAATATTGCCAGACTGATCTTCCAATATCACTCGAATCCTGTTATTCGAAAGGCCTTCTATATCCGTATAATTGTGAATATTTTTACCATCGTATCTGCAAAGCCCACCTCCATAAGTTCCAAACCAAAGATTTCCTTTTTTGTCCTCATAGATAGAGTATACGAATGACGAAGAGATTCCTTGTTCCACATCCAGATACTGAATATTGAATTGTGCAGCATCCTTAAATCGCATGGGTAAGGCTTTAATTGGAACTGGTTGTGAAATCAATTGAGGCTGAATATCACCAATTGTTGTGATTCTATCCTCTTTGGCCTCGACTTGAACAATTTCCAGATTTCTCCTGTTAATTGGGATAATCTGAGGTTCTTTACTTTTAATGTTAAATGACGAAATTTTGCGTTTCATCGGGGCCTTCGCCTTCACTTTGGTTCCGACTGCCTTTGTTGGCTTTAGGTGGCCAATAAGTGTATCGGACGTCGAAGACAGGTTTACAATTAGGTTTGGTTCCAGAATGCCGTACTTCTTCTGTTCGCCAACATCTTCGTTGCGAGACTCAACCTTTTTACAGCCCAATATTCCAATAGAAAAAGTAGCTAAAATGACAATGATCATTTTGCTAAAGCGAAGAATTTGGGAGTACTTAATGGTGTTTTTTAAATCTTTGAATTTAAAGTGTGTGTTTAAGCACATTCCAGCCTAATTCAGTTATTCAATAAGTTAAAGAAATTCTTCCTCAATAAAAATCCACTGAACTTCAGATTTGAAAATAAGAATATCAAATAGGACATAACCTGGCAGTATTTGACATAAACAGTGTTTTGTTTTACCCAATTCTGATGGATTGGACCTTGACAAATCAACTTACAAAATAAACTGACTCAAATCCTTGTTTTCAACCATTCCGTCTAGCTTTTCCTGCACTTTAGATTTATCAATTACTATTTTAGCATTCGGGCCTATGACATCTGGAATATCAAAAAGAATGTCGTTCAGCAATCTGCTCATTACGGTATGAAGTCTCCTCGCCCCTATATTTTCAATCTCTGCATTGATATTGAAAGCAATTGAAGCAATTTCATCAATGGCTTCATCATTGAATGAAATATCTACATCTTCCGAGCCTATTAGCGCAGTATATTGTTTTGTCAATGCATTTTTAGGCTCGCTCAATATTCTTACGAAGTCTTCTTTGGTAAGATTTTCTAATTCTACCCTAATAGGAAATCGTCCTTGCAATTCCGGGATCAAATCTGACGGCTTTGCGAAATGAAATGCACCTGCTGCAATGAAAAGGATATGATCTGTATTAATCACTCCATATTTGGTATTCACGGCACTGCCTTCTACTATGGGTAATAGGTCACGCTGTACGCCTTCTCTACTCACGTCAGGCCCTCCCTTTTTCGATGCTCCAACAGCGATTTTATCCACCTCATCAATAAAAATAATACCTGTATTCTCGGCTTTTTCTATGGCTTCTTCCTTCACCTCATCCATGTCGATCAGTCGAGAGGACTCTTCTTCCATTAATAACTTTCTGGCATCCGCTATGGTAACTTTTCTTTTCTTCGATTTTTTAGGCATCATCTGCCCAATCATCTCCTGAATATTCATCATGGAGGTTTCGTCCATAGCCCCGCCACCAATCATGCCAATGCCACCTGAAGAATTTTGATTCACGCTAATATCTATCTTACGATCTTCCAGTTCACCGTTTCTTATTTTCTCTCTGAACCGTTCGCGAGTTTTTTCATTCAATTCGGTGTCGTCCATCGGAATAGTCTCAAATCCATCAGAGTTACCACTCAAGCTCGGGGTTGATTTTTTTATCGGCGGAATGAGGGCGTCGAGAATAATGTTTTCTACAATTTCTTCTGCCTTTTCTTTGACTTTGTCCTTTTGTGCATGTTTTACCAGGCTTACTGCCTGTTCCACTAAGTCTCTAACCATGCTTTCAACATCGCGACCTACATAGCCCACTTCCGTAAATTTTGAAGCTTCCACTTTTACAAAAGGAGCATCTGCCACTTTGGCCAATCGCCTCGCGATTTCTGTTTTTCCTACTCCAGTTGCACCTATCATAAGAATGTTGTTGGGTACGATTTCACCTTGGATTTCTGTTTTTACATTCATCCTTCTCCATCGGTTTCGAAGTGCAATGGCCACATTCCGCTTGGCATCTTTCTGCCCTATAATGTATTTATCCAGCTCAGCAACAATCTGCTTGGGAGTGAGGTATTGATCTTTTGATAACATCTTATATGATTGACTTTTTCTTAAATACTCTATTCAAATTACTCGTAATGGTGAAATAGCTTCGACCACTATCTACATGGTACGTGGTAAAGGTATACGCTAGTTCAAAGGACCTTACTTTGGCCATCAGGCCAATAGAAATGCCCGAAAGACCTGATTTTTCTGCAAGGCTCAATTCCTTTCTAATCCGATGATTGTAACCCAACCTTATGTTAAAATTACGGCTGAATAAAATTTCTGTTCCAATATTTACATGTCGGAATATTTTATCCCCTATACCAGGTTCGCTATTCCCGGCATCCAACCTTTCGTCGAAGTAATTTTGATTTGGGTGAAACAGGTTGTGTCCTGTAAACGAAAATCGGAATGGCATGTGCTCAGGCTTGAAAGTAATCCCTATTTGTAAATCAGTTGGTAAAGAAGAATCGGAAGTATTGGAATAATCTGATAATACGACTCCCAAATTTTTGAATAATATAGATATTACCAACTCCTTGTTTGGATGGATGAACATACCACCTATATCTAGCGCAAGTGCGGAAGAGCTATATGTGTATATTCCTGAATGCACATACTTCAAATTAGCACCCAACTTAAAAATGCTAAGCTGGTGGCTGTGAGAAACAGTGACTGCGGTTTCGTTAGCATTGAATGTTCCAATGGAGTTGCCGGATGCATCGTAGCTATCGATAGATCCATAGCCCAAATGCTGAATCCCAATACCAAAAGTCCCAGCTTTTTCAAATTTTTTAGCATAAGCCAGAGAATTGTATTTCACATCCGCGTAAAAACCCAGGTGGCTAAAAGAGACATGATTATCGTTTGTTGAGTCCAATAAGGCTGGATTGGACAAAAATAGATTTACGTCATTGTCTGTCGCAGATGCAATAACACCACCTAATCCGGCCACTCTAGCCCCAACGGGAAGGTTCAGGAACTGGAATGAATTGTCTGATTGGGCAAATAAAAAACCTGCCTGTATCCAAAAAAGAATGACATAGGCAGGTTTCTTCATGTTGATTTTATTTTAGCTATCAAAGATAAGATGATTTTACCCTTAATTTTTGACTGTGCTCACCAATTCCATTGCGTTTTGAACTTTCTGAGGAAGAAGAGCTACTGCCAGCACTTCCTCCACCGTCTCGGCAAAGTGAAATTTCAAACCTTTCAGATATCTCTCATCAATCTCATCTATGTCCCTCTTGTTTTTCTCACAAAGAATTATCTCCTTGATACCGGCACGTTTGGCAGCCAGTATTTTCTCCTTAATCCCACCCACAGGTAAGACCTTCCCGCGAAGGGTAATCTCTCCTGTCATGGCCAATTTTTGTTTCACCTTACGTTGTGTAAAAACTGAAGCCAGTGAGGTCAGCATAGTTATACCAGCAGATGGACCATCTTTAGGTACAGCTCCTGCTGGCACATGGATATGGAGGTCGTAATTATCAAAAACTCTATAGTCCAGCTTGAGATTTTCGGCATTAGACTTAAGATAAGAGAGTGCTGTCATTGCTGACTCTTTCATCACGTCCCCCAATTGGCCGGATAGGGTCAGTTTGCCCTTGCCTCTGCTCAAACTAGACTCGATGAATAAAATTTCACCTCCAACCGATGTCCAGGCCAAACCTGTTACCACTCCTGCGTGGGTATTATCTTGATAGAGCTCTTTATCAAAAACCTCTGCACCCAAAATTCTACGAATCTCTTCTGGTGTAACTTTTTTGGCATATTCTTCCTCCATCGCAATAGACTTAGCGGCATCACGTACCACAGCTCCTACCTTGCGCTCAAGGTTTCTTACCCCGGATTCACGTGTGTAGTCATCCACCAGTTTGGCGAAGGCCTTTTGATCCATAGACAATTGACTCGACTTCATACCATGCTCTTCCAGTTGCTTTGGTAAAAGGTGCTTCTTTGCAATTTGGATTTTTTCTTCGAGTGTATAGCCTGTAATTTGGATGATCTCCATTCTATCACGAAGCGCAGGCTGAATAGTATCTAGAGAGTTTGCGGTGGCGATAAACAGAACTTTTGACAGATCATATTCTACTTCAAGAAAATTATCTTTAAATGTTTCGTTTTGCTCAGGATCCAGTACTTCCAACAGCGCCGATGAAGGATCCCCTCTAAAGTCAGAAGAAACCTTATCAATCTCATCTAAGACAAAAACAGGATTTGAAGTTTTTGCCTTATTAATGTTTTGAATGATCTTACCTGGCATTGCGCCAATGTATGTTTTTCTATGTCCGCGAATCTCAGCCTCGTCGTGCACTCCGCCCAATGACATACGCACGTATTCTCTGTTCAATGCCTTGGCTATAGACTTACCCAAAGAAGTTTTACCTACACCAGGAGGTCCGAATAAGCATAAAATAGGTCCTTTGAGGTCATTTTTTAGTTTTCGTACCGCAAGATATTCTATGATTCTGTCCTTGACTTTTTCGAGCCCAAAATGGTCTTGATCCAAAATCTTTTTAGCACGTTTGAGATCAAAATTATCTTCTGAAATATCATCCCAAGGCAGTTCAATCAATAGTTCGGCATAATTCATCGCCACCGGATATTCTGCCGCCATTGGGTTCATTCTTTCGATTTTACCCAGTTCTTTTTCAAAATGCTCTGCTACCTCGTCAGGCCAGTTTTTCTTCAATCCTTTGGAACGGAGCTCGTCTAGCTCTTGCTCAGCACCACCATGTCCTAGTTCATCCTGGAGCACTTTCATTTGCTGACGCAAATAGTAATCACGTTGCTGCTGATCTATATCAGTATTTACCTTGTTGTGTATCTCGTGCTTGAGTTCAAGTACCTGAATGTCTTTCAACATGTACTTAAGAAGTGCCTCAGCGCGCTTATTCCCATCATTAATTTCAAGCAGTTTCTGCTTGTCCTTCACCTCCGTGTTGATATTGGAACACAAGAAGTGTGTTAAAAATTTATAGCTGTTGATGTTCTCTAGAGCTGCCTGTGCTTCTTTAGGGATTTCAGGGTTTAGCTTCAATATCTTTTTGGCCGCGTCCTTCAAAGAGTATATGATCGCTACAGTTTCTTTGTTCTCATCTTCCACAAAGTTTTCATGTAGCAGATTGACTTTAGCTGTGAGATAAGGGTTTTCCTGCACAACCTGCTGAATCTCCATTCTACTCTTGCCCTGAATAATAATAGTTGTATTGCCATCAGGCAAAACCAACATCTTCAATATTTTCGCTACAGTGCCTACCTTATATATTTCTTTTTCTCCCGGATCTTCTGCTTCCGAATTCATTTGCGCAGCCACGCCAATGATCTTGTTGGTCCGATAGGCCTTCTTTACTAACCGGATAGACTTCTGTCTCCCCACGGTAATTGGTATGACTACGCCTGGAAAAAGAACTGCATTCTTTAATGGTAAAATGGGCAGGTCATCAGGTAGATCCTTCGGATCCAATTCATCATCCTCTCCCGTAAGGTCAAGAGGGATAAGCTCCTCTGAATCCTCATCTGCTAGTTCCGAAAAAAGGTAAGAATTATAAAAATTATTCAACTCCATAAACTATTCATCCAATGCTGTCATATTGGCACAATTACCCGAAGACAGCCGGTCTATTTTTTAGAACAACATAAATTACAATCGGCATGCCAAAGTAACTATATTTAATCACAGCTTTCATTCGTTATCAAAGTTGTCTGCACTAAATTTGAAAAACGCTGTGTGGTCTTATAAATTCTTAAGATAGCTGATGTACTTGTAACGAAAAAAGGAATTTTCATTGATTAACTTTTCATTCAAAAATATCTTCTTATTTCTTTTCACCCTGATCTTGGCATACTCTTCGTCAAATGCACAGTTATTGGGTAAGAAGAAGGAATCAAGTGCACTTTTACAAGTTGATACACTGGGTACTGAAGGACAATTCAGTATTTATAATTTTAAAAACATCAACGTCATTAATGAATATTATAACAAAGGAAAAATGCAGCATATTCAAAAGTTGGAGGCTGATAAGAAATGGGCTCAGCTCTATCCTGCTCTCCAGGATTATGTAATGCAATTTGGAATTCGTAATTTTTATGTGGACACCTATTGGATTTGGCGACTGGCCAAATTGACAGAGATTTATGGCACGGAAGAAGAGGCCCGTTCACTTTACAAACTGGCTTTGAGGCATCACCATCAGAAGATCGATGTCCGTGAAATAGAACTCTACTACGACTCTCTCAATACTCAAGAAATAGACAACTTTGTGCCTTTAGACTACTACTACAAGTTGGTAGAACATCGGAAGGCAATAGATACTATTCGACCGCCAAGAGGAGTACTGTTAAATATGGGACGAAAGATTAATTCTCGTCAGGCAGACTATGCACCGACTCTTGGTATGAATAATCAGGTCATGATATTCACATCCAAAAGAAATGAACAGCTACAAGGTTTGAGTTATCGAAAAAACGAAGATCTGTTTATCTCACTCAAGTCTGATGGCTATTGGGATTTAAGCACTGATATGAGGGAAATCAACACGCAGTACAATGAAGGATCGGCTTGCATTTCCAAAAATGGAAGAACACTGTATTTTTCGAGATGTGAATCACCCGAGTCAATGGGCAACTGCGACATATTTGTGGCTAAATTAAATGAGGATAGTGTTTGGACTGATATTGAAAACATCGGATTTTCAATTAATAGTGTCAGTTGGGATTCTCATCCAAGCCTATCTCATACTGAAGATACGCTATATTTTGCTTCTGACAGGATAGGAGGATTCGGCTTATCTGACATTTATTTTACTTACAAAAATGACAAAGAGGAATGGATGCCCGCACAGAATTTGGGACCGGTAGTCAATACTCGAAAAAATGAGGTGAGTCCATTTTATCACCCCAATTATGAAGTCCTATTTTTTAGCTCAAACGGCCAGCTGTTCAAGTTTGGAGAGTTTGATATTTACAAAACCTATCATAATAATGACCAATGGAGTGAACCCATCAATATAGGTCCACTCGTAAATGGAAGAGGCAGTGAGTTCTATTTTTCAATTGATTCTGAATCTAAGGATCTATTCTATTCCAGGTCTGCGACAAGAGACTTAAACATGCTCGACTTATACTCATTTCCATTGCCAATGGAAGCACAGCCAGAAGCCCTGACTACCATAGCGGGCTCACTCACTGATTCTTTGACTGGCAAGCCATTTACAGGTATTGTATCGGTAATCGATTTAGACGAAGGCACGGCCGTGGCTCCTAAATACCTCCGACCGGATGGTAGTTTTGAGTTCGATTTGATCAACCACAGAAACTACTTGTTAATTATTCAAGGGGATGAATTTTTCAGAATTGAAGAAATGTTTTACCTGGATGGCCCAGTCCAGTTTCACGAAGTTACTGAACCAATAGCCAGCAAAGTGAAATTCGAATCTATTGAATTCGATGCAGGTCAGGCCAATTTGAAAGTAGAAATGTATGGTGATTTGAACAAAATCATAAATTTCATGTACGACAATCCAGATTTCTATTTGCGTATATCCGGACACACAGATAAATATGGATCAGATCTGTTGAACTTACAACTATCCAAAGACCGTGCGCAGACGATTCGGGATTACATCGTAATCTTTGGTGGTGTAGGTTCTAATCGGGTCGAACATGACGGTTTCGGCAGTGCCCAGCCCATAGTAGATGAAGTAAGTGAAGAGGACCGTAAGCTAAATCGCCGTGTAGAATTTGAAATCTATCGTCCTGCCATCGTTAAAGAGCAGGATATTGATAGTCAATTTGATGATCAGTAGGAATATTATTCTATTATTCCAAACCCAATCCTCTCATATAAGCTTCGTTATTTGAAGGTCGACCAAGAAATTCCTCCACGGCTTCTACCACGTCTCTCTGGGTACCATTGGCCAGAATTAACTTCCGATAACGCATACCTGTCGCCTGATCCTGCAATCCATTTTCCTCAAATACGCTGAACATATCCTGAGCATACACATCGGACCATAGATAACCATACATATAGACCGGATGTGTATTGATATGAATCCAGCTGGACTGGGGATGGGTACCATCTACGAAAGCATCCATAAGACCCAACTCTTTGTCAATTTTCTTCCAGATGTCGTCTGTAGGTATCTTGCTATTTGGGTCATAAAGGTCATACAGATTTAAGTCGTATATACAACGGCGAAGTGAATTAATCGCCGACAATCCAGAAGTGATATTTTTAGCCCTAACCATATTGTCAAACAACTCTTTGGGTAAAACCTCTCCTGTCTTATAGTGCATGGCAAACGTACTCAAGGTCTCATAATCCCATATCCAATTTTCAAAAATTTGTGACATCGCCTCCGAAAAGTCTGATTTTGAATTTGCTTGAATGGCAAAATCTCCTCCGTACGACATACCGTCAACAATGTGTCCAAACTCATGAAATAAGGTGCTTAATTCCCCGTGACTCAAAAGTGAAGGTAGAGTTTCTGTAGGTCTTGTAAAATTCCCTAGCAACATGGATATCGGTACTTCATAGCCATCTTTCATCAACCTGCCATCAACCAAGGGTACGCCGTAGAACCAGGACTCTTTGTTCGGTCTGGGAAAAAGGTCTAAATAGAATCTGCCTTTCAAATTACCCTCCTCAAAAACCTCATACATCTCAACTTCTTCATACCATACCGATCCATTTTCAACCTTTCGGAATTCTAAGCCTAAGAGGTTTTGGTAAAGAGTGAACATTCCTTCCAGACAATCATCCATACTCAAGTATTCGCGGATTTTTTCTGAATCAACGTTATACTCAGTTTTTAGCAGTTCATTTTTATAATAGGATACGTCCCATGGATCCAATACTGCGTTGGGTTGACTGACATCTTTGGCTCTGGCCTTATCCAATAGCGCCAAATCCATCTTTGCTTTCTCCGTAGTTTTCTCCACCAGATCATTGATAAACTCCCAGACCGTCTCAGGATTCTTCGCCATTTTAGGTGTAAGGTTATACTCAGCATAAGTATCATGACCCATCAATTGAGCCAATTCGTATCTTTTTTGGACAAGAGTATCCAAAATATCCAAATTCTTGTCTGCAGCTCTATTATTGAATTTGACATAGTAAGCCTTTCTGGTGGCTTCTAGAGATGCATTTTTCATGACGGGTCCATTCGTCGCATTTATGACAGGTACCTGGTATTTGCCTTCTCCAAATGAATAGGTCTCTTTGAAATTTTCAGGAAGACCTTCTGCACCAGCCTCATCCAGCTCTAATAATTCATTCGAGGTATTCATGTTGTTGGAATACCTTGAGGTCAGGTCATTAATTTTTTGTGTAAGTCTTTTATATTCAATCAACTGATCTTCGTCCAGGTTCACACCTGATCTCCTGAGTCCATCAATTATGTCATCTACAAGGTTCTTCTTGTAATCCTCCAGATTTTCATAATCTATAGAATTACTGAAACTGAGCATTTGATTGAATAGACCCTTGTCGGAATAAATAACCGTGAACAGAGAGTCTATCTTTTTATATCCCGACAAACCTGTAACCCTGGTCAGCGAGTCGGGCGACACCCAGTAGAGCATAAAGCAGTTATTGGAAGCCTTGGTCATTTTATTATTTGCGGCATCCATGGCAGCAAACACATTGTCGAAAGATGGGGACTCCACTGCTTTGATTGATTCAATGTCTTTTGCGGCTTCGCTGAGTGTTAGAAGCGTATACTCTTCGAGATCTTCAGCTGTGGTTTTTGCGTAGTCAATGGGTTCGTTGAGTGGAATGAGAAACGGATTCGAGATGAGATTTTCGGGTGATTCGGCAGTTGGCTGACAGGCTAATACTATTGTTATTAGCGGTAGACAATACAAGAATTTCATTTTGGCGATGTTTAATGATACTTTGAACATGTCCAATGGATATACTGACTAGCTATATCATAGACAAACAACAATTTACCACCAATCCACAAAATTACCTTTGATCAGGAGGGATATTCTCGTTTTTCTCCATGAGCGGTAGAAAGGTCTCCATATCCACTGGATTAAATACTAGTTTGCCGCTTGGTGGGTGCTTCGCTATTCCGCCTTTTGGCCGAATGGGCCTTTTTTCAAACCCTCCACCGCAGTTGGGGCAGACATTGTGCAGAACCTCATTTACGCAGTCCGCGCAAAAGGTACATTCATAGCTGCAAATCATAGCTTTCGTACTATTAGGTGCTAGCGATTTATTACAATTTTCGCAGTTGGATCTGATTTGGAGCATGAGTTTGAGTTTTTCGACTTGTTTTAAGCAATATCCAATATAACCAAAACAGGAAGTAATGAATAAAAGAATCTCTTCAAATTTTAAAACTTTGAAGAGGCTTGCGATAGCCCGGTTTGTCCTGGTGCTAACCTGTTCTTTTAAATTAACTTGGTCAATTAAAACCCAATCTTGAGCGAGGCATAAACATTCCTACCAGGTCTAAGTACGCCTCCCCAGTCCAGATGCTCACGATAATTTTGGTTGAACAGGTTTTCTATTCCGGCTGATAGATCAAAGTTATTTTTGTTCCAACTCCAGTCCTTACTACCTCGAATGTGAACCAGCTGGTAAGCCGATGTAGCCTGCTCACCGGTATTTTCGCTTACTCGATTTTGGGCTATTGACCATTCGCCCTCTACTTGAATTTTGAACCCTTTTAGCTCTCCTACAAATGTTAAATTATTTTTTAGTGGAGGAATCAATGGCAAAGGTTTACCATCGTCATCTGAGGCATAAGTAGCCTTCATAGCGTACAACACTTGTAGGAATTGCGCCGGGCTGTAAATAGCCTGAGCATCAAACCCTCTAAAAGTCACCCCATCGATGTTTTCATATACTTTTGTGCCATTGGCACCTATGGTCATGGCATCTAAGTTTTCATCAACGTAACCAATGATGTAGTCATTAAACCAGTAGTGAAATCCACTCACATTTATTTCGAAGTTATCCACGGGTTTGTATCGAAATGACCCTGTCAACTGATAAGATTTTTCTTTTTTGATGTTTGGGTTGCCAACATAATCATAGCCATCAAAATTATTGTAGAGATAGAATCCATACATTTCTGAGACTGATGGCAAACGTTCACCATAACTCGCTCCAAGCTGGGTTGAGAAACTTTCTGACCATTGGTAATCGATCGAGGTTCCAGCATTCATCACCATTTGATTGACTTTGAAATCTCCGCTATCATGACCGAAAACAGAGAATTGTTGCTGACCCATCTCACTTTTCATTTGAGTAAAGGCCTGCTCTACACGTAAGTTGGCAGTTGCTGTCAAACGGTCCAAAGGTTTCCATTGATCAGAAAAAAACAAGCCAATATCCTGACGGTCCACGTCTGGCCAGGTGAGCATAAACATGTCTAGCTCGTTGGGAATGAACATGGTCATCTCGGCATAGGCATTAGTAGCATAGCCATCTAGCTTGGCCTGAAAGGCATGCTTCCCTTTGATAGCACTTGTTTGAACATAACCGCCATAGGTTTTGGTTTGACCAGGCATATCCATACGTACAGGGACGTCCATTCTTTTAGAGTCATCCATCAAGTGATTGACTGCATTCGCATACCCTTTAAATTCAATCTCCTTTATCCAGGTCAAAGGTTCAAAAATAGTATAACTGACCGCTCCTATTTTCGCTTTGGCATATGCCACATCCATGGGCAATCCAGGATAACCAATATCCCTGGCATCGTCCAGCAAAATGTCGAAATTCACCAGATTGTTTCCCAGAGTTCGGTAGGCCACACCTAGCGAATAGTTTAGTTTTTTGTATCCGGAGTGATAGACTTTTTGGCCACTGCCATTGGTATAATCCTGATAATTGCGATAGCCGCCATTCATACGAATAGCCAATCTATCTGTACCGTAATTCACATTAGCCGATTGACTAAAGCCATTGGACACTGACTCGAATCGTGAATTGATGCTTCCATTTAGAGCTGAATTAAACTTAGGGCGTTTGAGTTTGAAATCAACGGCTCCTCCGACTGTACTACCATGAGCACTTCCTCCTCCACCTTTTTCTATCACGATACTTTCTAAATTATTAGGTTCTACGTAGGAAGACACCGGATCCATCTTGTCGGTGCAGGCACCAAACATACGCATGCCATCAATCGCAACATTGATTTGACCACTACTTAGGCCGTTTATTGTAGGCTCCCAAGCATAATTACCTCGTCGAATCATATTGATGCCAGCCAAACGAGACAAAACCTCTTCAGTACTATTCAGTGGATTGTTCTTGTAAAAACCAAAAGCTACAGCTTCACCCGAATTGCGCTTACCAGTCAGTTCCAATTCATCGAGCAATACTTCTGTACCCATATAAGATTCGCTTTGTATAGAATCTAACCAGGTATCATAAGAGACCTGTGCCTTTCCAGCTTTTGCGATTAGGAGCCCTGCAATGATGATATAGATAATGCTTTTTTTCATATCAAAAGAGCTGTTTCAAGGTCATTTGACTTAATCAAACAACCTTGAAACAACCATTTCTAACTATAATTCAACTTCAAAAGCTTCTTCGGCGAGTACAGTGTCACCATCCTTGATAGTGACGTTGATTAACCATTCACCGGTCATAGTAAAGTTGACAGTGCCTTTGTAATGTCCAAGTGCATCGTGCACAGGATTCACATTATTAGGGGAACCATGACCCATAGCCGGCATTTCCGGTTCAATCTCGATAGTAAGGTCTTCAACAGCTGGCCAGCTCATCATGGATTCTCGCATATGCACGGTAAGCTCTAAATCATTGCTTCCAACTTTAAAATCCTGAGTATTCAACATGGAGATAAAATAACTTTTCTCATTACTCGTGACAGATTTGAGTCTGGTTAATTCTGGTGCCGTCACAGTGACCGGCAGCGAAACTGTACCTTCGAACTCAGAGTCCATCTCCATCACGCTCACGTTCAGTGTCCAGTCTCCTGCGGTAGAAGGCATCACAAATACGGTGGCAAATGACTGCAACATATCCATGCTGGCGTCGTGTACTGTTGCCTCAAATGGTGCGCTATGCATCATATCCATTTCGAACATTTCCATCATGGGTGTAATGCTGAGATGTGAATTACTCATCCACTCTCCATCAGCGCTGTAGAGGCCTAGAGAAAAGTGGTTGTATCCAACTTCTAAAGAACGAGCCTCCTCTATATACATGACTACTTTGAAATCAGAGTCGGGTATGGCGACTGATGCTACTTCGGTCATCCCCGAAGCGGGGTTCGTTCCTTCGTTATCATCATCCGAACAGGCTTGCGTCAACGCCAATATGGCTATAAATAATACTTTATGTAATTTTTTCATCGCTTAACTTGGTTTGTATTCTGACCTTGATTTAACGCCAGCATTACGTTTATTGAAAAATTTGAATGTACTTCCTCTATACAAAGAGAAGAAAGAGGGATTCCCTATTTAATTAACAATCCCAAATCAAATAAGAAGGGTCATCCAAGATAGATGACCTTAAGCGATGGGTGGTTGAAAGATACCGTTCAGGTATCCTGTCTGTACTGGTTCATCTTCTCCGCTTTCAATCAGTATGAAATCAGAGTTTGAAAAGTGAAATTTTGTAAAAGCATGAATATTCATCAACTCTATTTTGCTCAACTGGGTTAATTGCTTCGCTTTGTGACTTTCGCTGTCATTGATTTGCTTTTTAAGCTTCGTCATCAAAAAACATTTCCCCTGACATTCCAGTTCAGGCCGACCCTGATTCTCACAAAGGTATGCGGCTATATAGTCTCTATTCATAGCGAAGTCCACAACAGTCCATGTGCACAAAATAGGCTTGTACATCATAACTGAAATAAGCAATATGGAGAGTAACCGTATTGGCATGACGCAAATCTAGCCTAGTATTTTCAAAAAAATATGACGCCCATCATTGTTTTGAATGAAATTGGTCAAGAGTATTGAAATGATTACATTCACGATTGCGTTTAATTCTATATACCTCAATTATGACATTATCACCCGAACAAGATCGTTTTAGAAAAAGAATGCTCAATGCATGGTTGTTCAGAACCTTTCTTTTCTTTAAAATCCCTTTAGGGTGGGCGTCAGGCATGAAGGTTTTAGAACTGAATCATGATTTTGCGACTACAACTGTCGCTTTTCGCTGGCTCAATCAAAACCCTTTTAGATCCATGTACTTCGCAGTAATGGCAATGGCTGCTGAACTGTCCACAGGAGCCATAGCTCTAATGGCTATCGAAGGAATTAAGCCTAGTGTTGCTAGCATCATTGTAGGCATGGAAGGTGATTTTAGAAAAAGGGCTACTAAAAGAGTGAAATTTACTTGTTCGGAAGCTGGTCGAGTATTTGAAGCCGTAGAAAGGTGTATGGTCTCCGGAGAGTCAGAAACGGTAAAGTTGCGTACTGAAGGAATTACCACGGATGGTACTGTGGTCGCCGTTTTTCATTTTACCTGGTCGTTCAAACAACGTATGGACAAAGCATAGTCATCTGTCAGACAGCCCGTTAATTCACCTTCACATTATACCAATTCGGTAAAAAAGTTCTCCTGCATAATCTTCAGTCAAACCAGGCAGGTCATTAAAGACATCCTCAAAGTAGTTGAAAGCTTCTTCATTTTCATTGAATTCTACATCGGCAACATTGAAATTATTGATTAAAATATCCAAATCAATCAATTCGTTGGCCTAAGATTCAGTAGGGTCCTGTAAACTTAAAATGCAGCAGGACCGGAAACCGTAACTATGAATATTTGCTGAAGGCGAACCTGAGTAGTTAACTTTTTAATATCCTCTTTAAAAAGTAGGTTTTCAAAATCGTTATTAGTTGGTTGAACTTCAGCCCTCACACCAAATGTACACCCATCTTCTCCAGGGATGTTTAAGTCCAACCTATATTGGGTATCAGATTCACTTTCTAACAACACGTGGAATGTTGTTGGCTTGATAAATGTTTGAACCCTAAATATAGTATATCACAAGAGCTATATGTCTTTTAGAAGCTTGTTGCCTTTCGACTTACAAAGATCGACCTGAAGTAAATCAAGTGATTTTTCAATGGTCAAAAGATTTTTAACTTCAGTCTCGTGAAGCTTTCTATCTCCATCCTCTTCTAATTTTTTTAGGACAAAATTGATATCAATTTGATTAATGTCGAGTGCTGGCAGGTAAACATAATTGGCACCTTCATCACTCAAACTTCTTGCTAGTACACCTGAGGTTACCAGTCTATTGATCGCATTGCTAACAAACCTATGGGGAATTTGAAGGTCTATGGCTAATCCACGTTTTGTCCACGGCTTTTCGTTGTTTTTAAAGGCTTTTACTATGGCATGAACAATCAACAATGCAATTTTATTTTTCTCTGCCATGCTAAATTTCACATCTTTTTCATCCGGTATATACTCATCTGCCTTTTGGATGGCGAAAGATAGTTCTCCTCCAATACAAACTATTGTCCAACTCAACTGGCAAAAAATAAAGAATAATGGAAGCACTGCAAGTCCGCCATAGACAGCACCATAGTTACCCATTAAAAAAGAAAAAGTGATAAATCCCTGTTGGACGATCTGGAAGAGTGTTCCAGCTATGACACCCGCGATCAGTCCATAAATGAACTTTACCTTAGTGTTGGGCATGATGACATAGATCATAGTGAATAATAACCAGATCAGTACAAACGGAGATAGTTGAACAAAAAATGCAGCAACTGGGGTTACATAGGCCTCAATTTCTCCTGTCTGTCCAATTTTCCTAAGTTGCTGCTCGACGAAAATGGTGACACCACTAGATAAGATGATTAAAATTGGTGAGATCACAATCAGTGCCAGATAATCTGTAAACTTTCGAATGATATTTCTTCCTTTTTGCTTGCCCCATATGTTGTTAAACACGTCTTCGATATTGTTGAGCAGCTTCATCACGGTAAAGAAGAGTACCACAATCGACACTCCTATTATAAGACCACCCTTTGTATTACTTAGCATATTTTGAGCAAATTCAAAGATGGTATCTTTCACCACTTCTTGACCCAAAAACATTTTATCAAGTTCGGTACGGATCAGGTTTTCAATTCCAAAGCCCTTAGAAATACCAAATATCATTGCAACAAGCGGTACAATAGATAGGATGGTCAAATAGGTTAGTGCAGAGGACTGCAAAACAATTTTGTCCTTTTTGAACTCCTTAGCAGTAATGATTAATATCTTCAGAATCCGCAGACGTAATCCTTTCCAACCCTCGGTTTCGGTTGTTTTCCAAATTTCAGTTTTGATAAATTCAGAAGCTTCTTTGGTCTTTGCTAGAATACTCATGTAAACTTGAAGATACTACAATCCAGCTATTATTCTAACGTATTCTTATCATAAAGAAAACTTATGATCCCGTCTTTTAGACCTACATCAGGTACCATAATTTTCTTGGCCCCAGCTTTTTTCATGATTGTTATATAAATTTCCGATGCCGGGATAATTACATCTGCACGATCTTCATTAAGTTGAAGATTGACTACTCGTTGATCGTAGTTCATATTTTTAAGGATCTCGAGCTCTTCTTCAAGTTTTTTCAGACCTATATACTTGCCTTTTTCCTTATTTGTCAACTCATACAATTTCCGAATGTTGCCTCCAGTTCCTATGGCGGTCAACGGGGCTTCCTTTCCTTTATGGTTCATAATCCATTGCAACATTTCATCCCAAGTACCTGCATGTTCAGATTTTTTTAAGAGACGAACCGTTCCAATTGGAAAAGAGTTCGAAACTACTTTTTGACCTCCATGATACAGAGTCAACTCAGTACTACCTCCACCTACATCAATGTGGAGATATTGTTCATCTTGCTGCAGATTGAAGGCAATTACTCGATTGATCAGTTCTGCTTCCAAGTCTCCGCTAATAATATTGATATCAAGGCCACAGGATGCCTTTACTGCTTGCAGAAGTGCATTACCATTTTCAGCCTCACGCATGGCTGACGTGGCACAGGCGTAATATTCGTCAACCTGATACAAATCAATCATAGCCTTGAAAGCATGCATGAGTGTAATGAATTCTCTAAATTTTTGATCCCCAATTTGCCTATTCTCGAATACATCAGTACCTAACCTGAGTGGAAATCTGATGTACTGAAGTTTTTTAAAAATGGTTATCCCATCATAGGTTATTGGGCGGCTAATTTGAAGCCTGACGGCGTTTGAACCAATATCGATTGCAGCTAATATCATTAGTCGGTTTCTAGCCCCTGACCCATTAAAAATGCTTTGATGTAATCATCTAAATCGCCATCCAACACATTCTGCACATCAGTACGCTCTACTCCAGTGCGAGCATCCTTGATTAACTTATAGGGGTGTAATACGTAATTTCTTATCTGACTTCCGAAATCAATTTTCATCTTATTGCTTTCGATCTCGTCTCTCTTTTCATTTCTCTTGTCTACTTCGATTTGATAAAGCCTGGACTTCAACATTTTCATGGCATGCTCCTTATTAGCAAGTTGAGAACGCTCTATGGAGCAAACAATCACAATTCCGGAGGGTTTATGAGTCAGCTGTACTTTAGTCTCCACCTTGTTTACATTCTGGCCACCTGCACCACCTGATCGCGAAGTTTGCCACTCAATATCTCCTTGATTGACCTCAATTTCGATAGAATCGTCAACTATAGGATAGACATAAACCGACACAAAAGAGGTATGTCTTCGTCCTCCGGAATCGAATGGAGAAATCCTTACTAGCCGGTGAACTCCAATTTCTGACTTTAGATAGCCATAGCCAAATTGACCATCAAATTCCAAAGTGGCTGATTTGACACCTGCAGTTTCCCCTGCTTGGTAGTTGAGCTGCTTTACAGAATAGCCATTCTTCTCACCCCACATGATGTACATCCTCATGAGCATAGAAGCCCAGTCCATGCTCTCAGTTCCCCCCGCGCCTGGATTGATTTCCATTACAGCACCTAGTTGGTCCTCTTCTCCGCTTAACATGCGTTTGAATTCCAGCTCCTCAAGTACCTTTATGAATTTTTTATATTCAGTATCAACTTCTGACATATCAACCTCATCCGCTTCGTAGAACTCATAAAGCGTCTCCAGGTCTTCATACATTCCATTTACTTTAGCGAATCCGTCAGTCCAGATTTTTTTGGCCTTGATTTGTTTCAGCATAGCTTCTGCTTGCTTGGGGTCATTCCAAAAGTCTGCTTGGGTAGTTATTGATTCTTCTTCTTCTACTTCTTTTACTTTGATATCGTAGTCAAAGATACCCCCGGAGATCACTCACTCGGGCCTTTGCTTCTTTCAACTGATCTGATGTCATTGAATTTGATTTGTTTAAACAGGTGGCAAATTTATCAATCAATTGCTTTTCCAATCATGTATTCGCTATTTTTTCGTTTCTATCTCACTAGTTTATTTTTTTGATTTAACCTATTTTTGCGCTCCTCCTGTCTAAGTACTTGGATAACAAATATTTTATGAAAACTCTTTTTGAAGCAGAAGATGCTATCTTTCAATTTGATGAAGACAATACCACATTTCAGTTTGGCTGGAAAGGTACAGTAGGCCTGGTCTCTATGCAGAAAATCATGCGCATGGCAACGGAAATAGCCAGTGATTTTAAAAATGTTCATTGGCTGGTCGATCGTAGAGCACTAGAAGGATATTCTCCTGAATGTCGAATTTGGATTAAGAATGATTTCGTTCAGAAGGACGGGAAAGAAATGCTCGTTAAGATTGATAAAATCGCCGTGCTCGAATCTGAGTCTCCAATGGCTACTTTATCGTCCAACGTACTCGCCGATGCAATCAAAAAAGTAAACCCGTCTATCGAATCAAAAACTTTTGATTATGTACAACCCGCTAGCAATTGGTTGGCCGGCATAGTTGTTGAGCCAGTTGTCGAAAAGAAATCAGGTTTAAGAAAACTTTTCAGCAAAAAATAGATCATGCTCTATTTTCCCAAGAAGGATAAGGACACAAAAAAACCCATTTCTTAATAGAAATGGGTTTTTATTTTAATCAGATGGTTAGAAATTATCCGATTGTAATTCTTTTGAACTCAGCAACAGTCATTCCCTTATTTACACTATCCAAATATTGAGCAATGTTCATACTATTGTCTTTCACAAATGCCTGGCTCAACAAAGTATTTTCTTTGTAGAACTTGTTCAATTTACCAAGTGCTATCTTCTCAAGCATGGCTTCAGGCTTGCCCTCTTGTCTTGCTTGATCTTTTCCGATCTCGATCTCTTTCTCCACTACCGAAGCATCAACTCCGTCTTTATCCACTGCGATTGGGCTCATCGCTGCGATCTGCATGCCTACATCTTTTCCTGCTTCCAGTACATCAGTACCATTCGTGTTTTTCAAAGAAACTAAAACGCCTAATTTACTTCCAGCGTGGATGTAGGGAACAACTGCTTCTCCCTCCATTACTTCGTAGGCTACGATGTCCAATTTCTCGCCAATTTTACCAACAAGCTCAACAATTTTGTCGCCCAAGGTAATATCCCCGGAGGTTAAGGCCTTCAAAGCGTCTGCATTGGCAGGTTTATGAGTAAAAGCAGCAGTTGCTAGCTCTTCACCTAACGCTACAAATTCATCATTTTTAGCTACAAAGTCAGTCTCACAAGAGAATGCCACCAACACACCTACTGTATTGTCTTCATTCGTCTTTACAATAACAATTCCTTCGTTAGTCTCTCTGTCCGCTCTTGAAGCAGAAACCTTTTGTCCTTTTTTTCTAAGAATTTCGATCGCTTTTTCGAAATCACCTTCAGCTTCTACCAAAGCCTTTTTACAGTCCATCATACCAGCTCCGGTCATCTGACGCAGCTTGTTTACTTCTTGTGCAGTAATTGCCATTATTAATGTATTTTTTGTCTTTAAATCGATTTAAACAAAAATTGAACACCGAGTGATCAATGTTCAATTTTCTTATATTGTAAGCGAATATTTACTTAGTAATTATTCTGCTGCTTCTGCTTTTTCATCAACTGCCGCTTTCGCTGCTGCTTCTTCCTGATCCTTCTTCTCGTCTCTATCTTTCTTTCTCTCAGCCAGAGCTTCTTCCATTTCTTTGCCGATGTGATTGATAATCAATTGGATTGATTTGAATGCATCATCATTAGCAGGAATAGGGAAATCTACCTGATTTGGATCAGAGTTTGTGTCTACCATTGCGAATACAGGAATGTTCAATTTCTGTGCTTCTTTAATGGCAATGTGCTCTCTTTTGATATCTACTACGAAAAGTGCAGCAGGCAATCTTGTCAAATCAGCGATTCCACCAAGGACTCTTTCTAATTTCACTTTTTCTCTGCTGATCATCAACTTTTCTCTTTTCGCAAGATTCTTGAAAGCGTCGTCTTTCAACATCTTATCCATAGAAGACATCTTCTTAAGAGATTTTCTAATTGTTGCAAAGTTGGTAAGCATACCACCCAACCATCTATCGGTCACGTAAGGCATTCTTAATCTCTTTGCTTCTTCAGTTACGATTTCACGTGCTTGCTTTTTGGTAGCAACGAACATTACTTTTCGTCCTGATTTCACGATCTGCTTGAGTGCATTTGATGCTTCTTCGAGGCATTCAAGCGATTTATGTAGATCGATAATATGGATACCATTCTTCTCCATGAAGATATATGGTGCCATACGCGGATCCCACTTTCTCGTCAAGTGTCCAAAATGAACACCAGCATCAAGTAAGTCTTTATGCTCTAATTTGGCCATTAAGTTTACTTATATATAAAATTTAATATGATTAACGCTTACTGAACTGGAACGCTCTTCTCGCCTTTCTTCTACCTGGCTTCTTACGTTCTACCATTCTAGGATCTCTAGTCATGAATCCCTCTTTCTTCAATGCTGGTCTATGCTCAGGATTAACTTCTACCAATGCTCTTGATATAGCTAATCGTATCGCTTCGGCCTGACCTTTGTAGCCTCCGCCTCCAACATTCACTTTAAAATCAAAGTTGCCATCCTCTTCAACCAATACTAATGGCTGCTTCACGATAGTTTGATAGATCTCAAATGGGAAATACTCTTTCAACTCCCTGTTGTTGATTTTTACCTCACCTTTTCCAGGTGTCATGAACAATCTGGCTACAGATGTTTTTCTTCTTCCAATGGTGTTTGTTACTTCCATCTAGATTATAGTTTTATCTCTTTAGGACTTTGAGCTTCATGCTTATGCTCTGCGCCTTCATATACGTACAAATTACCGAACAAAGCTCTTCCAAGTCTGTTCTTAGGAAGCATACCTCTTACAGCTCTTTCAACAAGAATAGTGGATGATTTAGCCAACACTTCATTTGGCGTTTGCTCTCTCTGACCTCCTGGATAACCAGTATGAGAAATGTACTTCTTATCAGTCCATTTTTTACCAGTCATTTTTACTTTGTCAGAGTTGATAACCACTACGTTATCTCCACAGTCCGTATTAGGTGTATAGCCCGGCTTGTGCTTTCCTCTTATCATCTTGGCCACTTCACTAGCCAATCTTCCCAATACTTTTCCATCAGCATCCACAACTACCCAGTTTTTACTGGCAGTTGCCTTGTTGGTCATCGCTGTTTTATAACTTATTGAATCCACTGTTTTTATCGATTTTTTCTAGTCAAAATCCTACTCCCCTCAAAAAGGGACACAAAAATAGAAGTTTAATTTTTGAAATGCAAAGGAATGATGAAAATTAGAAGTGACGGCTAATGGATATGGCAATTTAATTCTGATTACAGCCACTTGTTGGCTCAATAGGCCCTAAATCCTTCTGTTGCTGTATAAATTCCAACACTAATGCGTCTGGGTACCGATTGCGAATGTCTTTAAAAGTTGACACGCCCCACCTTCCTCTGTTGTACTTAACCATACTTTCATCTTTATAAGCCCCGGAGACTGCCTTATCACTTATGGGCCACCACAAACTTTCTGAATTTCTATCCCAAAGGATGAAACTTTCTTTTGCGTCATATGCATTAGGATCTTGATACGTAAAACCACTAACGGCAAAAGTCAAAGTCCGTCCACAGTATTCACGCGTATATACTGAAGCTAAATCAGCCAAAAAACAATAGACAACTGCAATGGGCTCACCATCTACAACTTCATTGACAGTCTCATGGCGTCGAAGAATTTGATAAGGGTAAACTTTAACCGTATTTTCAAAACTAACAATAACAGCTCTTGAAGTATCAGGATAGTTAACCGATGTCTCGCTAAGTAGTTCGTAATCAGGATCCGTAAGAGCATAAAATGCTTCTCTACCTAAACCCTTTTTTAGATTGCAGGAATTCAGGGTCCAGTCTGTTATCTCAAAATGAGTGGCGGTATCTTGTCCTCCCCATAGAAAAGTCTGGTCATCCACCTCATAATATAAGCCAGATTCTATCACCCTATTGCTACATGCAGATAAGTCTTCCGGCTCCGGTGGAATATAAATTTCGTCTATACCTTCACAGCTTCCTATAAAAAGAAGAATGCCTGTAAGATATAATAAATTAACTTTCATCAACCTTTTAACAAATTATGTGTTTCCATAGTTCAAATATCAAGGTCAAAAAAAACTCCCATGGTATAACTAGGCTGAACGTACATTAATTGACCTGAAATTGCCTTGGCCATACTCGCGGACACGCCCCATTTATCAGACATTTTGAATGCCAATTCTGGGGAGACAATAGTATACTCAGTATTATTGGACAGGAGACCTTCGAAAAACAAATTATCATCTACTGATCCGTTATAGAAGCTTTTTACTCCAAAGACTTTAAAAATAATATTCCATTTACCAGCTCCTATTCCAGTTTCAAATCCGTATCTAAACTCATCAGAAAAACCTTCTGTCCGATTATTGAATCCTGTATTTAAAGAAACATATGGATACGCACCTGCAACCTTGATTGACGAGCTGAAATCGAGGCTTATCATCTGATTAAACTCACCATCTCCAGTTTGCAATGATCCATCTGTACCCTTATTCACTTCACCAACTGGCAGGCCTAATGTAAGAGAAGCACTTACCACAATGCGGCTTTGAGTCAGAAGTCCATACTTGATAGCAATGTTGGTATCTCCTATGGAGGAAAATGTTTCGCCATCATGCAGCACCATTCCGTTCGCAGAGTTTTTTTGCTCAAACAGAGTTGATTTGCTATAAAACGGAAAATAAACGATGCCCGTCAACCTATCGGAAATGCCATACTCTGCATAAAGAGAGGTAGTCCCAAAGCTTCTGCTTCGATCTGTAATAGTTGCTCCATCCTTGTCATAAAATTGATTAAAAATGACCCACTGTTGCCCAAATTTCAAGTAAAGTTCCTTTTTGCCTTGGGTCCAGCCGCCTCCTGCTTCAGCGTAAGAAGTACTAAGTATAAAACAAAAAATGGTTAGATATCTAATCATGAAGTCAGTTTTGATTTCCCATCAATAAAACATTTTATTGACCTCAATAATTCCTTTAAAGCAAAAAACCATCACACAAATGTGTGATGGTTTTTATTATTAGTTTTAATCAATGCTTATTGATTCCAGAATACTCGAGTGGTCACTGCATCTCCACCAATTTTGGAAGCTGCAGCACTATAGTTAGTGCCGTTCAACGTAAGCTCTCTCAAAGGATAAGTCATACGAACAGGAATGTCTGCTACAGTCATTGTTGGAGGAGCATTAAAGGCAGGGTAGCCCATTCTTCTCCAAGTAGACCATCCTTCCAAACCTTGGTTGTACAATGCCAACCAAAGCTGAGTACCGATCTTCTGCTGCCAAGTACCAGTAGCAGTAGTATAAGCTACAGTTGGCTCAGTAAGGTAAGTACCAATGGTAGCTCCCCACTGATCAAATGAAGCTGTAATACCAGCGTTATAGTGAGTTTCAGCAGTACCAGTTACACTGTAACCACCTCTTTCTACCATTTCAGCCATCAAAAAGTGAGTTTCAGCAGCATTGTACAATACTCCAGGAGTAGTTGGCTGATGCAGAATGTCACCAATTTGAGTGAAGTTTGCATATGCGTTGGCATCACCATAGATACCTCCATCAAATACTCCAGCTCCAAGATTTTCTCTGAAATAAACAGATCTTCTTGGATCATTATAAGTATTCATCATATCAACAACAGTATTGGCCGCAATAAAATCCGCTCTTCCACTCAAAACCAAATCCTCATGAACTGGACTTGTATTAGGCGAACTAGTTTGATACGTCATTGCAAAATTCTGCGCATTCGTGGTAATTACACCGGCAGTCATAGCTTCGTTAGCCCAGGTTACAGAAGTAGCAGAATTAGTACTTGCCAACTTCATAGCCATTCTCAACTTAATTGAATTAGCAAATCTCGCCCAAGCAGCAGCGTCTCCTCCGTACACTAAATCAGAAGAACCGAATCCTCCTTCAGCAGTGTTAGCCAAAAGTGTAGTACTAGCTGTAGTCAAGTTACCAGCAACTGAAGTATAAATAGTTGCAGCATCATCATAAACCGGATTAAGATTCGTAGGATCCAAAGCCTCAGTATAAGGAATGTCACCAAAAATGTCAACCATAGTTATGTATGTGTAACCCATCAAAATGTCAATAATTGCCATTCTGTTTCCAAGGTTTGCATCGCTATTACCAGAAGTCCCTTCAGCTAACTCAGTAGCTATGATTTGTCTGGCATCTTTCAAATCAATCAATACATCTCTGTACTGGTTCGTCCAGATACCCAGAGATATTTCACGAGCGGTGATTGTATATTGACTTTCATCAGGATACGTAGTTTGCGCCCACATTTGTGAATATAATCTGAAAGGATTATCGTTTACGCTCATACTAACAATGTTATCCACTGCCTCTCTGGTAGCTCTTGCGAACAAGGACTCCGCAGCCACTGAAGCAGGATTCTTCTGGTCAGTATTTAATTCTTCTAATCTGTCGTCACACCCTACAAATATTACTGTAAGAAGGACTATATATAATAAGTTTTTCATATTTCTTCTGATCAATTATTACAATGTAATTTTAATGTCAAATCCAACAGATCTAACCGTAGGATAAGATCCAGACAAATAACCTTGAGAGAATTGACCTCCAAGACCTGATTCAGGATCTGCATATGGTACATTTTTGTTAATAATCCACAAGTTTCTACCTACAACAGAGATATCAACTCCTTGAGACCATGATCCTACCAAACTTGATGGCAAGCTATAGGTTAATCTCATTTCTCTCAATTTAACAAATGACGCATCATACACTGTCATTTCGCCAGGGTTTCTTGTAGCGTTACCCCAGTAGAATGCACCTCCGAAGTAATCTGCAGGAGCTCTGGTTGTATTCTCAGAACCGTCGGCCATTACACCTTCGTTCAACACACCACCACTTGTAGCATCAGTAGTAACTGGGTTTCTGATTGGATTGCCCAAATCGTTAAGTCCAGCAGTATGCTCCAATACACCAGTTCCTTGTCCGTAGTGCATATCCAAAGAATAAACATCACCGCCTTGTGAAACATCAATTAAGAATCCAAGAGTTATTCCTTTGAAAGAAACTGTATTATTGAATCCTAATAAATAATCAGGGTTTGGATCGCCTATGATTTGATCAGCTTCAGATAGGTAACGACCTTGTGAGTCTACCACTCTTCTACCATCCAAATACTGGTATCCAGTACCTTTCAATACACCTAAAGGCTCACCTACTGTAGCGTTTGAAGAAATATTTCCTTGGTAACTTTGGATCGTATAATTATCCGTTGAGTTGCCATCAGCATCATTCAAATCCAAAACTTTGTTTCTGTTTCTGGTGAAGTTTATAGCAAGATTGTACTTAAGTGCATCAGTTCTAACAATATCACCACTCAATACCATCTCAATACCTTTGTTCTCGATAGTACCAACATTAACAAAAGTACTAGAGTAACCAGTAGCTCTTGAAATTTCAACAGGCATCAATTGATCCGTTGTTTCTCTGCTATACCAAGCAAAATCAACATTCACTCTTCTATCTAAGAAAGAACCTTCAAATCCAACCTCAGTTTCTGTAGTAATCTCAGGCTTAAGGTTTGAATTGTTTTTGTTACTTCTCACAGTAGTCATAACTGTGCTCCCGAAGTTGTCTACACGAGCATAAGTATCATTTACTCTCAAAGCACGGGTATCATTACCCACCTGACCAATACTTGCGCGAACTTTACCGAAGTCCATCCAGCTTACGTCAACCAACTCAGAGAATACAAATCCAACACCCACACCGAAGTAATCATACTGATTGTTAGCTACTGGAAGAGCTGAAGAAATATCAGTTCTGTAGTTAGCATCTAGGTATAAGAAGTCTTTATATCCAAGGTTTACGTTAGCGAAGTAGCTATAAATCTCTTTCTCCCATAGAGTTTCAACAGGGAAAGGGTTAGTTCCAACAGAGTTACTCAAAGCATATAAGCCCGGAACAGCCAATCCACCACTAGTAGATCCGAATGTATTTGAATATCTCTCTTTTTGAAGGTTGAATCCAACCAAACCTGCTAGGTTCAAATCATCGTTCAACTGCTTGTTGAAGTTCAACATAGCGTTGTAATTCCACTCGTGGTTTTCTATGTCAGTTCTAGCATATCCAGAAGGCTCATCAGTCAAGTTCACGCCAAATTCAGCAGCGATACTACCTACAGCTCTTCTTTCTTCTCTTGTTTCTGTGTAGTTATCCAGAGATACTCTACCATTTACAGACAACCAATCGGTCAGTTTGTACTGGAATCCGAATTTAGTCAAGAATCTATCTCTAGTATCAGAGTTGAAGTTCTCATATCTGGTCCAGTATGGGTTATCCCAGTAAATTGGAACTAAAGGAGTGTCATGGCTCGCACCATTCCAAGTATAGTTCAATCCAGTTCTATTATAAACTCTTTCCAATTGCTTAACATCAACGTTAACCTGCCACCACTGACGGAACTGAGACATTAAGTTATCGCTATATCCAGTAGAGAATCTACCAACAGCGTTTTGCTTATTGTACTGCATCATCACATCAGCAGACAATTTTTCGCTCATTTTTGTAGTAGCATTGAAATTGAAAGTATGCTTTTTCAAAGAACTATTAGGCAAAATATCATCCTGATCATGGTTGGTATATCCAAATCTGAATGTCGCTAATTCTCCTCCACCTGTTAAGGCAATGCTATTTCTCTTGATCACCTGAGTTTCGAAGAAGTCTACCGGAGTAGTTGAACCAGCTACATAAGGATAAGACTGACCGAAATTAGCTTCACCAGGAACAAATGAATCCCACTGATAAGCACTAATAGACCCATCTAAAGCATCTCCATAAGAAGCATCTTCAGTAGTTGGAACTACATTGTCATCATTACCATCTCCGTTAACGTCAATTGCATAAATCGCACCGTTTGGCGTATGGCTACCATAGTATGGTCCATATCCAGCTCCATATTCGTTTTGATATTTAGCGAATGTAGACTTGTCAATTTTACCTATAGTAACACCTGTAGATAATTCAACGCCAATACCTTTTCTAGACGTTCCTTTTTTGGTTGTAATCAAGATTACACCATTTTGGCCCCTAGATCCGTAAAGTGCAGTCGCTGCCGCACCCTTAAGGATAGACATAGACTCAACATCTTCAGGATTGATATCAGAAGCAGGGTTACCATAATCATAACCTCTACGTCCTTGCGCCTGAACAGCTGTGTTAGAAGTTCTGTTACTTACAGGAACACCATCAATAACAAATAATGGGTTGTTGTTCGTAAAAGAAGAGTTACCTCTGATGTTAATTACAGCAGAACCACCCATTGCAGTAGTTTGTCTCACCTGAACTCCAGCAGCTTTACCAGAAAGTGAACCGATGATGTTATCAGACTTAACTCTGTTTACATCCTCAGTACCCAATGTTTGCTGAGCATATCCTAAAGAAGCCTTTTCTCTAGATACACCCATTGCGGTAACAACTACTTCAGTCAATTGCTGAGCGTCTGGCTGCATAACAAGATCAATCACGCTTCTAGAGCCGATTTCAAGTTCTTGTGTAGAAAGACCAACAAAAGAATAAACTAGAGTACCTCCTTCAGAAGGGACAGATAACTTATAGTTCCCATCCAAATCGGTAGTTGTACCTGTAGTTGTACCTTTTAGTACAACCGTCACGCCTGGTAATGTTGAATCGTCTTCTGCAGACGTAACTTTACCAGAAACTGTCCTGTCCTGTGCGGAGGCTTGTGCTATCAAACCTGACACGAACAAGAAAATCAGTAATAGTTTTCTCATAATAAAATATGGTTTAGTTAAAAATAAAATAAAAAATCTTCCAGCAGTTCACTGCTTGAAGTTGGTTTAATTCTTTATTTCAAAAATTTCAATCATCTGCTTGAAAATTGCTAATATCTCAATACAGACAACTGTAGTAACAGCAATATTACTATTTTGACAACATTTATGAAACTTTATTGACAATATTTAAAGTCTTGGTGTAATTGGCGACATTTACAAACAATTGATTTATAATATAAAATTCCAATATTCATTGAATTTTAATTGAACTTATTAAGTTTTTTAAGAATTAGACTCATATCCTTTGGATAATCGCAAGATATCGAAATAAAATTTTTATTAACATTTGTTAGTTTAATTGCCTGCGCGTGAAGACCTACACGGTTAAATAGCGGCCGTTCGTCCACATCTTTCTTCCATTTGAAATCTTTTTTGACCGCTGAGAGATATATCGGCACTCCACCATACAGGACGTCTCCAGCTATCGGGAATTCCAAATATGCCAAATGCGCCCTGATCTGGTGCATTCGACCTGTTAGCGGCTTAGCCTCAACAAGCGTATAGTCCTTGAAAAACTGCTTTGGTCTAAATAAGGTAGTAGCTTCCTTGCCATTCCTCCTGTCGTTTACAGCCTTTCCTGATCCAGATGTGCGTAATGGGACATCTACCTTTATAACTTCGTTCATAAACCTTCCTTTGACCAATGCGTGATAGACCTTTTCCACCGTTCTTTCCTGAAACTGCATCGCCGCTGACCGAAACGCTTCGTCATTTTTTGACAAAATCAATGCACCGCTCGTTTCTTTGTCTAGTCTATGGCATACTTGATAACTTGCATTCAACTCTCTAAAAAGACTTAAAACGTTGGTGCTGTCATTTCGATCCTCCAAAGTAGACAATGAAGCAGGTTTATTTATTATAGTGTAGTTGTCATCATCATACACAATCATTTCCCTTGCATTCCAGGCGTTTTTTTTCATAAAGGCAAAGTAATCACGAAAACGACTAATATTTAAGAAAGCGAAGAATTCTATTCTGAATGGAATAAGTCAAGCTCAAAGCTAAAGGAAGAACCTTCAGTAACATTGCTTACTACTTTTACCTCACTGCCATGCGCCTCAACAATGTGCTTTACAATTGAGAGCCCCAGACCTGTTCCTCCTTGCGCCTTTGAGCGACTTTTGTCCACTCGATAGAAGCGCTCAAATATCCGATTAAGATGTTCTGGAGGTATTCCAATGCCATTGTCCTTCACTGTAACATCGAGTTTTAATTTATTGATTGCGAGTGAAATAACAACTTGGCCGTTTTCGTCAGAATATTTAATAGCGTTAGAAATCAAATTAACGAATACTTGATGGATTCTCTGACTATCAGCTAAAACTAAGATTTTGCTTGGTTCTTGCGTCTCCAGCTTAAGGTCAATCCCCTTTTTTGCGGCTCGCTCCTCTAATTGATCAAAAATCTCATAGATTACCTCGCAAATATCGGTCGGTTCAAACTGCATTGTGATATCGCCCGCCTCCATGTGAGATACCGTGAGTAAATCTTGAACCAGCGCATCTAGTCCATCAAGATTCTTGGCCGCTTTTTTTAAAAACTTCATACGAATCGCCATATCATCTATCGCACCATCTAATAAGGTATGTACGAAGCCTTGTGCGGCAAAAATTGGTGTTTTGAGTTCATGGGATACATCAGCAAGAAACTGCCTCCTGAATTTTGCCATTTGTTTGAGCTCTTCAATTTCAGATTGTTTGACATGGGCATAAGAATAAATTTCCTGCTGAATCTGGTTTAATGAACTGTGGCCATATGTTCTTTTTGGCTTGATGGTGGACAGATCATTTTTTCTTATTTTTTCGAACATCTCATAGATGTTTCGCAATTCTTTGAAAAACAAAAATTCCAAAACCACATTAATCAGAATATAGCTGGCTCCAAAACAAATAACAGGAACCAACCAAAATACAAATGCCGGTAGCTCAGGAATTAGCAAGAGACTTGCTCCTATTATGACAGCGATACTCGCAGCAAGAATAAGTGCTAAACCCTTAGAATTTAATAACATTTACTATTTGTTAGTCGAGTTCAAACTTATAACCAACACCTTTGATGGTAGATATATAACCATCACCTATTTTTTCTCTTACTTTTCTGATATGAACATCGACGGTTCTGGCAAGTACAAATACATCAGTTCCCCAGATATTAATCAATAAATCGTCCCTACTAAATACTTTTCCGGGATGTTGAGCCAGAAAGAATAATAGTTCGAATTCTTTTTTGGGAAGAGTAAATTCGCGATCATTTTGCGTGACCACGTAGCTCTGTCTGTCTATAACTAAATCTCCAGCTGTTATTTTCTCATCTACATCTACTTCTTTTTTGGATCGCCTAAAAATAGCGTTTATTCTGCTCATCAAAGCCCTTGGTTTAATTGGCTTTGTTAAGTAATCATCTGCACCACTGTCGAATGCAGCAATTTCAGAATATTCTTCTACTCTTGCGGTTAAAAAGAGAATGAATGTATTAGAAAGTGATTTTAATTCACGAAGTTGTCTACAAGTCTCAACTCCATCCTGACCAGGCATCATGATATCAAGCAGGATTAAATCAGGAACAAAAGTTTGTGCAACTTCAACTCCCTTTATCCCATTATTTGCTACTTCTACCTGATACCCTTCCTTTTCCAGATTATATTTCAAAAGGTCCAGAATATCTATTTCATCATCGACCACTAGGATTTTTTTATTCCCTGACATATTTAGAAAGTGATTAACTTATTAATGTAAAATTTAGATTAACAATTTCTACATGCAAATTCCCAAATATTAATTACTTAACCTGTCTGATAGAAAAGACATAACAATTATTTAATACTTGGGAAATATAATAAATGCCCGTCAGTCTTCCATTTTATAGAATTCTATAAATTTCTTGAGGTCCCCACGGAACTGACTCTCCAGCTGAAATTTAAAGTCTTCTTTTTTTGAATCATAACGCTCAAAAGTCATAAAAAAGGCATTATTGGGGAGCTTCTTTTGGAATCGCCCATGGTAAATGCTATCATCTGAAAAGGATATTGAATCTAACCTTTGAACCCAGTCCTTAAGATATGTTTTTTTGGCTTGGTTCTTCTCCGTATTCAACATCTCTGAACTAAAGCCTGAATATAAACTATCTAGCTCCTTTACTCCTAATAGACAATGTTTTATGAATTTTTGGACATCAAATTCACTCTCAATGTATTTACTATAGACCATATTTTCAATCCCATGTTTATTGGCCATAAAAAGTTTTGCTCCCTGCTCTCCAATAAAAGATGCCAGGTTTTCATTGAACGTTAATGAATCTTTAATAAAAATATTTGCATGAGTAATTTCATGAATAAATAACTCTGCAATACTCCCTTTACTTCGTTCTAAATTCTTGGATAGAATTGGATCGGAAAACCAACCCAAAGTTGACCATGCATTGACAGGCCTTATCCTTGTGTCATATCCTTCTTTCTTTAACAATTGTTCTTCAGACTTCGCCCTTTCTAGATCAAAAAAACCTTTATAGGAAACACTTCCGACAATTGGGAAATACCACTCTACGGATTCCAGTACATATGGCTTGCTTGCCGATAAATTCCACAAAATATCTTTCCCATTTTGGTCATAGATGGTGGTGTAGAGACCGTCAGACTTTAAACCCAATTCCTTTTCGGCAAACAATTTGACTTCCCTCACAAACTCAATTTTGGTCTTCAGCTCGGCATCGACCGTTTCGTCTGTTAGTACCGCATCAATAGTTCTTGCATTCCACAGTACATTTAATTGTCCTCTTGCTTGCATAAGAAGATAACTAATCAGGTCATGCTTTATCAGTCCTATGAATAAAAGTACGATAAGGCCTGCAGCAAAAGTCTTCTTTAAAAATTGTTTCATTATAAAAATTCAATAGCCAAAAATAACAAGAGTGATGTCTCAATCAACCTTTATAACCGGCTATATTTAAAAGGGCTAATACTAAATTTTTTAGTATTTTAGATAGAATATTGATTTTATAGTTATACATTTACTAAAATTTTTATGCAAATACGGCAATTAGATGCGCTAATAGTCGTGGAATTGAAATAAATTGCGTCTTTATTAGAATCTGAAAAAATCTTACAATGAGCGAAAATGCTGAAAAATTAAAAGCACTTCAACTGACCATAGACAAACTCGAAAAGTCATACGGTAAAGGAGCCGTAATGAAATTGTCCGATGAAAGTGTAATAGACATCCCATCCATCCCAACAGGCTCTGTAAGTCTCGATGTTGCCCTTGGTATTGGAGGTATTCCCAGGGGTCGAATTGTAGAAATATATGGCCCAGAATCTTCAGGTAAAACTACATTGACTCTGCACTGCATTGCTGAAGCACAAAAGCAAGGTGGAATGGCAGCTTTTATAGATGCCGAGCATGCTTTCGACAGAGGATATGCTGAAAAACTTGGAATAGATACGGAAAATCTATTGATCTCACAGCCTGACAATGGAGAACAAGCCCTGGAAATAGCCGAACACTTGATCCGCTCAGGAGCCATTGACATTATAGTGATTGACTCAGTAGCAGCCCTGGTTCCAAAAGCAGAACTCGAGGGAGAAATGGGGGATAGTAAAATGGGACTCCAAGCCAGACTGATGAGCCAGGCCCTGAGGAAACTGACAGGAGCCATAAATAAAACAGGCTGTACTTGTATATTCATTAATCAACTGCGAGAAAAAATCGGTGTTATGTTTGGAAACCCTGAAACCACAACGGGTGGAAACGCGCTTAAATTTTACTCTTCTGTCCGGTTAGATATCAGAAGAATTGGTCAAATTAAAGAGAGTGCTGATAACGTTTTAGGTAATAGAACCCGCGTCAAAGTAGTAAAAAACAAAGTGGCTCCACCCTTTAAAGTCGTGGAATTTGACATCATGTATGGAGAGGGGATATCCAAAGTAGGCGAAATCATTGACCTGGGTGTAGAACTCAGCATTATCAATAAGGCCGGTTCCTGGTTCTCGTACAAAGGAAATAAATTAGGTCAAGGCCGTGATTCTGTCAAAACTTTACTCCTTGATAACCCAGAACTGATGGATGAAATGGAACTCGGTATACGAAATAAAATAAACGGCGTCGAAGAAGTTGATGAACCCGTAAATACGGAAGCCTAAATAATTAACCTTACAAAAAAGGAATGCTAACCCAGCATTCCTTTTTTTTGTCCTTTTCTGGCAGCAGTGCTCGACATTAGCTCTTAAAAAAAGGGTCTAAGCGCTGAATTTTTATAATTTTGCCGTTCAATTTTTTAATGACGAGCAATGTCCATTTCTACAAAATATGATCCCGCGGAAGTTGAAGGAAAAATCTACCAAGAATGGCTAGAAAAAGGTTTTTTTCATTCAACTCCGAATCCTGATAAAGAACCCTATACCATTCTTATTCCTCCTCCTAATGTCACCGGATTGTTGCACATGGGGCATATGCTCAACAATACCATTCAAGACATCTTAATACGTAAAGCTCGTATGGAAGGTAAGGAGGCTTGTTGGATACCAGGAACTGATCATGCGTCTATTGCCACAGAAGCCAAAGTTGTAGGTATGCTGCGTGAACAAGGCATTAAGAAATCAGATCTTACCAGAGAGGAATTTTTGTCGCATGCATGGAAGTGGAAAGAAAAATATGGAGGGATTATTCTCAATCAACTTCAACGCCTCGGGGCATCTTGCGATTGGGATAGAACATTTTTCACTTTGGATGAGAAAAATTCAGATGCCGTTGAAGATGTGTTTATCAGCTACTTTAAAAAAGGGTTGGTATATAGGGATTATAAAATGGTAAACTGGGATCCAACCGCTCAAACTAACATTTCTAATGAAGAAGTGATTTATCGTGATACAGATGCTGCTCTTTATTATGTAAAATATGCCATCAAAGGTTCTGATGAATTTGTAACAATTGCCACAACACGTCCGGAAACCATTCTTGGGGATACAGCCATATGTATCAACCCAAATGATGAGCGCTATACTCATTTGAAGGGTAAACAAGCTATTGTCCCACTTGTAAATAGAATCATCCCAATTATTGAAGATGACTATGTAGATATTGAATTTGGTACGGGCTGCTTGAAGGTGACTCCCGCCCATGACACCAATGACTATGATCTGGGCCAGAAACATGACCTAGAAACTATCGACATTCTCAACGATGATGGCACACTCAATGAGGCCGCACAATTCTATATAGGTGAGAGTCGGGAAAGTGCCCGAAAACTGATATCAAAACAGCTTAAGGAACTGGGTAGCCTTATCAAAACCGAAAACCTGAGACATAAAGTAGGTTTTTCCGAAAGGAATCCCGACACAGCCATAGAGCCTAAACTATCCTTGCAATGGTTTGTAGACATGCAAAAATTGGTCACACCAGCGCTTGAAAATGTGATGAATGATAATATTCAGTTCTTTCCTGACAAGTTTAAAAACACCTACAAGCATTGGTTAGAGAATATCAAAGACTGGCCTATATCGAGGCAGCTATGGTGGGGACAACAAATACCAGCCTACTACTACGGAGAAACTGGAGTTGCCGTTGGTAAAACAAAGGAAGAGGCCCTAGATATGGCTAGAAAAGACTCAGGCGATGAAAATTTATCCCTTAATGATCTAAAACAAGACGAGGATGTCGTAGACACCTGGTTTAGTAGTGCGTTGTTACCGATTTCAGTTTTCGATGGATTTAGAAATCCAAATAATGAAGAATACAAATACTATTATCCCACTCAGGTATTAGTAACCGGTTGGGATATAATTTTCTTCTGGGTAGCCAGAATGATCATTTCTGGCTACGAGTTCGGAATGGATAAGCCCTTCGAGAAAGTATATTTCACAGGTATGGTCAGGGATTTGCAAAGGAGAAAGATGTCTAAGCAGTTAGGCAATTCTCCAGATGCACTTGGTCTTTTGGATCAGTATGGAGCAGATGGAGTAAGAGTTGGCATGCTCCTAAGTTCAGCAGCAGGAAACGACCTCCTTTTTGATGAGAAGCTTTGCGAGCAAGGTCGAAATTTCTCCAACAAAATATGGAACGCGTTTAGACTCATTAAATCATGGGAAGTGACTAATATAGAACAGGATCCAGCAGCAGCAGTAGCAGCTTCCTGGTTTGAAAATCGATTCAATGAAACTCTTGAGGAAATCAATGATCTATTTTCAAAATTCAGGCTGTCTGAGGCTTTAATGGCCACGTACAAACTGGTATGGGATGACTTCTGTTCTTGGTATCTGGAAATGATCAAACCTGGTTATCAGCAGCCAACCGATCAGACTACGGTAGACCAGGCAATTGGCTTTATTGAGCAATTAATGCGTGTGCTACACCCATTTATGCCTTTTATTACAGAAGAGATTTGGAAAAATATCAAATCGCGTGGGGAAAATGATTATTTGATCGTATCAGAATGGCCTGTTGTGAATTCATTCAATAAGAAGGAGCTTCAATTGACTAATGAAGTTTTTGAAATTATTTCCAACATTAGAAACGTGAGAAACTCGTCGGGGATATCACCGAAAACAGCATTGCAGCTATTTGTAAAATCAAATGAGTCACTTCCTTTTGAGCATTATGAGGTAGTTATTAAAAAATTGGCCAACATTGACTCAATTGCTACAACATTAGAAAAAATTGAAAACTCTTCAAGCTTCATTATAAGAAGAAATGAATTCTTCGTTCCATTAGGAGAACATGCCAGTGCCGAAGATCAGAAGGAAGATGCGATTAAAGAGATTGGTAGACTGAAAGGCTTCATTACGGGAATTGACAAAAAACTTAGCAATGATAGATTTGTGAATAATGCGCCGGAAAAAGTAATTGAAATGGAAAGAAAGAAAAAAGCTGACGCCGAAGCAAAAATTGCAATATTAGAAGCACAATTATAATTTAAAGCCAAAAGCACATGTTTTGATTGGAAGTATTCTTATTTATAACTACTTTGAAGAAATATAAAAATCAATCCAATAACAGAATGACAATTAAAAATACAGTTCTTGCATGTGCTCTTTTTTTTGTTTGTGCTTTATCATCATGCACAGGCGAACTTGAAGCGGAAAATGCCCAACTCAAAAAAGATTTAGCAGAAACTCAGGCCCAGCTTAAGGAGCAAACAAAACGTTCAGATTTTTCGAAGGAGCAGGCCACAACAGCGAAAAGAAGAGCTGATGAGGCAGAAAAAGCCTTAGCTGAGTGCAACGGAACAAAGTAATTCCTAAAAACGTGCCGCCATAAGCAGATTTAAATCTTTGAATCGTAATTTGAACTTCTCTGATAGGTGATAGTTGGTCATATATCCTTTATAGGTATAGACCCCTTTCATAAACCATTTGTTTTCAAAAATCATTTGATCAACCCCACCGTTGTTGGCAATACTGTTCAGGATGGGAGTAAAAATGTTACTAAGTACCTTGGTAGAAGTTCTAGGAACTTTTGACGCTATATTAGGAACGCAGTAATGTTTTACTCCAAATTTTTCGAATACCGGATTTTTCAAATTAGTGGGGCGTGACGTTTCGAAACATCCGCCTTCGTCGATACTTACGTCTACTACTACAGCACTGCTTTTCATTGCTTTCACCATATCCTCACTTACGATTTTCTTGAGAATTCCCTTATCAGCCCGGACGGCTCCAATCACCACGTCTGCTTCCATTAACGCTTTTTTCAATGCTACTTGATCGATTGTAGAAGTAAACACAGGTGAAGACAGAATGTGTTTCAGTCTATGAAGCTTGTAGAGATGTCGATCAAATACCTTTACTGAAGCTCCAAGGCCCAAAGCCGTTCTGGCTGCGTATTCAGCCACTGTCCCAGCACCAAGTATCACTACATTAGTTGGCGGCACGCCTGTTATTCCACCAAGTATGATCCCAACACCACCCTGATTTGTGCTCAAGTAATCTGCGGCAACAGGTATTACTACCGCCCCTACAATTTCACTCATAGCTCTGACTATCGGGAGTCCTCCGATTTGATCTTCAATGAATTCATACCCAATGGCGGTCGCCTTTTTCTGATTCAAGAGAG
Organism: Reichenbachiella sp.; assembly: GCF_039944555.1. Taxonomy (GTDB): domain Bacteria; phylum Bacteroidota; class Bacteroidia; order Cytophagales; family Cyclobacteriaceae; genus Reichenbachiella. The sequence goes on from NZ_JBDUYN010000008.1 coordinate 63,042, forward strand.
ATAGTCGCTGTCCTAAATCTTTGTCAGCATGTATAGTTGAAATAATCGTTTTTCCCAAACTCATCATTTCAATTTCCTTTTTTGTTGGAAATTCTACCTTAAGGATCAAGTCCGATTTGAATATTTCGCTTGCACTCTTTGTGATATTGGCACCGGCCTCTGTGTACTCCTTATCAAAAAAGTTGGCAGCATTGCCTGTCCCTGACTCGATGAGTATTTTGTGACCATGACTGGTGAGGGCTCCTACCGCCTTTGGAGTAAGAGGCACACGATTTTCGTAGGTCGAGTTTTCTTTTGGAATACCAATGTTCAAAGATTGATTGGTTGTACGTACAGACGCCAATTTCTCTTGTGGATACAATTTAGATTCTTCTACCAGCGCCGATACGCTGCCCATCAAATGCTTATTCATGCTTACTTAGGCTGACAATTCGATTCCTTTCGTTATCTAAGTTAATACTAATTTTTAGGTTTTTAGCTGGGATTAGAGAAGGTATCCTTTCCCACCATTCGATAAAGCATAGTCGGCCTGAATAGAAATATTCATCGGCGCCTATATCGACAGCCTCGATTTCATTTTCTATTCTATAGAAATCAAAATGATAGAATTCATCACCAGACTGATTTTCGTAGACGTTCACCAGAGCAAAAGTTGGCGAACTTGTTTCGTCAACTATACCCAACTGTCTGCAGATTGCTTTTATGAGAGTTGTCTTACCTGCTCCCATCTCTCCTTCAAATAACCAGATGGTTTCTCCTTCAGCATATTTAATGATCTCATTGGCTACGCTGTCAATGTCTTTTAAGTAAGATAGATCTAATTGCACAATTTTAACTCTTTGGGATCAAATGGATCAGCGGTACAATCATTTCCTCCATGGATATCCCTCCATGTTGGAAAGTGTCTTTATAATAGTTTACGAAGTGATTATAATTATTTGGGTAGACAAAAAAATCATCCTTCAAACCAAAAATATAAGAACTGGATACATTTTCCTTTGGTAGATGTAACTCTTCCGGGTTTCGGCAAATCATAACACCTTCCGTATCATCAACATTGAGGTTTTTCCCCACTTTGTAGCGCAGGTTGGTATTTGTCTTTTTGTCACCTACTATTTTGTAAGGCTTTTTCACGCGAATCGTTCCATGATCTGTCGTGATAATTACTTTCACATCTTTTTGAGCCAGTATTTGAAGTAATTCAAGTAATGTTGAATGCTTAAACCACGATAATGTCAATGATCTATACGCTGGTTCATCCGGCGCCAATTCACGAATCATTTTCATGTCCGTTCTGGCATGAGAAAGCACATCAATAAAATTATAAACTATAGCATTCAAATCATTGTTGAGCAAGTTATTCACATTAGCCACTAATTGGCGACCATGCTGTTTTTGCAAAATCTTATGATAAGAGAAGCTAATATCAAAATTATTTCGTTTCAGGTTTCTTCTCAGAAACTCCTCTTCCTGCATATTTTTACCCTCCTCACCATCTTCAGATATCCAGATATCACTATGTTTTTTGGCCATCTCGTCAGGCAACATGCCACTAAAGATTGAATTTCTTGAATATGCAGTTGTTGTGGGCAACGTGGCATAAAATGGTACTTCCTTTTCTATGTTATAATATTCTGAAATAATGGGTTCTAGTATTTCCCATTGATCATACCTCAGATTATCAATCAAAAAGAAAAAAACCGGTCTTTTTTCTTCTAGTAAAGGAAATACTTCCTCTTTCATTAAACGATACGAAAGCAACGGCTTATCTATATTGGGGTCGTTGAGCCAATCCGGATAATTATCCATTATAAACTGACAAAATTCAGAATTAGCCTCATCTTTTTGCATATTGAGTACTTCAGCCATTGCCCTTTCTTGAGTGTCATCTATTTCCAGTTCCCAATAGACCATCTTTTTGTACACATCTATCCACTCCTGAAAATCGAGGTTTTCATTTACGGCAGAACTAATATTCCTGAAATCCTGCTGATAATTCATATTGGTTTTCTCAGTTACCAGCCTTTTATTATCTAAGATTTTCTTAACGGACAGTAGTATTTGATTAGGATTCAGAGGCTTGATCAAATAATCGGCAATCTTTGCCCCAATGGCCTCCTCCATGATATGTTCTTCTTCACTCTTAGTGATCATCACAACAGGGACATTGGGATGGCTTGTTTTTATTTCGGCCAAAGTTTCCAGCCCTGTAAGTCCGGGCATATTTTCATCCAAAAACACTACATCGAAAACATTGCTCTTCATTACATCCAAAGCATCTGAGCCACTATTTACCGGTGTGACATTGTAGCCTTTGTTATTCAAAAAAAGTATATGGGGTTTTAAGAGATCAATTTCATCATCGGCCCATAATATTTCATAATTTCGCATATTGTATATTTCTTTGAATAATTTGAATGCTCTTTTGCAAGAAGGTTCAAAATAAGGGAAACCGGATACAACTACCTACTAATCGCATCTCAATTTGACTACTAACAAAAACAAAATTATCAATGACCCGGTATATGGCTTCATCACCATACCCAATGATCTGATATTTGAAATTATACAACATCCCTTTTTTCAGCGCCTTCGCCAGATCAAACAGCTTGGTTTGACCAGTTTAATTTATCCGGGCGCATTACATACCCGCTTCCATCACGCATTAGGTTCAATGTATCTAATGCAGCAAGCGTTGCATAGTCTACGCTCAAAAGGCATAGAAATTTCAGACAAAGAGTTTGAGGGCTGCCTAATTGCCATTTTACTACATGACATCGGTCATGGACCATTCTCTCATACTTTAGAATTCAATTTGCTCAATGATATAACTCATGAAAAGATTTCTGTACTTTTCGTAGAGCGCCTCAATACAGTATTTGGTGGAGCCCTCGATACGGCGTTAAAAATTTTCACCAATCAATACCCTAGAAATTTCTTTTATCAGTTGGTTTCTAGCCAGCTCGATATCGACAGACTTGACTACCTGAAACGTGATAGTTACTTCACTGGAGTGTCAGAAGGTCATATAGGTTCGGAACGAATCATTAACATGCTGAATGTAAAGAACGACGAAATCGTGGTTGAAGAAAAAGGAATTTATAGTATTGAAAATTTCCTTAGTGCTCGGCGCCTGATGTATTGGCAGGTCTATCTACACAAAACGGCCGTAAGTGCTGAGGAAATGCTCATCAAACTCATCCAGAGAGCAAAGTATTTAACCCAAAACGGAGTGAATGTGCCTGCAACCCCGGCACTTAAAATACTTCTGGAACGAAATATAGCCCTCAAACATTTTGAGGAAGATTCTGAAATACTTGACCTTTTTGCTTTGCTTGATGACAGTGACATTTGGGGCTCAATGAAATTTTGGAGAGAACACGAAGACATCATTCTTTCAGGCCTAAGCACTAAGCTACTTGAGCGGCGAATTTTCAAGATTATCCTTGCAAATGAAAAACCCCTCTCAGAATGGGTAGATGCTCTCAAATCTAAAGTACAGGACAAATATCAACTCAATTCAGATGAAATCGACTACTATACGGGGTCGGGTCAAATTAGCAATTCAGCCTATATATCAAGTGGTCAAAAAATCAAGATTTTAACTAAAAAAGGATCAACGGTCGATATTGTAAAAGCGACAGATCTACCTAATGTAAAAGCTATGAGTAAAATTGTAACTAAACATTTTTTTTGTTGGCCTGAGGTAGATTGAGCTTAGGATAACTTTCATTTGAGAATAATTATGTTCGGCCTTCGCAGAAGGCTATTATGTTGCGGAATTTTAGGTATTAGCATCTCATCTTGAATAAAATTCCGCTAAATTGCCGACTTCAAATCAAATCAAACAATTGTTAATAAATTCAGCATGGAAAAAACCGAATCAGTAGTTCCGGCATATGATCCAAGTATGCCAGCGGCTTTTGACATCAATCAAATCACAAAAATTTTACCACATCGCTACCCATTCCTTCTTATTGACAGGATTTTTTATAAGGATGAAACCACTGTGGCTGGTATAAAAAATGTGACTTTTAACGAACCTTTTTTTCAGGGACATTTTCCTGACAACCCAGTAATGCCTGGTGTTCTGCAGATCGAAGCTATGGCACAGATTGGTGGAATTCTGGTATTGACTTCAGTACCTGATCCCGAAAATTACTGGGCCTATTTCATGGGTGTTGAAAAATTTAAATTCAGAAAAATGGTTTTGCCTGGCGATACACTCGAAATTAAGTGTGAGCTGCTTGAGCCTATACGAAGAGGTATAGCCAAAATGAAGGGGACTGCGACTGTAGCTGGAAAAGTGGTTTGCCAAGGAGAAATGACTGCTACTATCGTTAGAAAAGATAGTTAAATCTACCCTCAATATCTCTCGCAAGAGGTGAAAACTATCTCATTTATTATTCTATGTTTCGACTTTACTTTATTCCAAATTCGTGGAGCGAGATTTTTAGAAAAAAATGATAAATCCAAAATTGCAGCTCCATACTGAGATAATAAGTACCTTTCCAACGGATCGGCATGGATTCACAACAAATTTGGTAAGGAGTAATTTCATCGAATTATGGATGGGTTATTAGGTATAATATTCAAAAAGATATATTTTTGAGAGATTAGGATTTTATTAATTTAAAACACACAACAACAATGAAACATTTTTCAAACATTTTTAAAAGCGCGCTATTCCTATCACTCGTAGTAGCAATGGCGAGCTGCGGAGGAAGTGATGATCCAGGACCAGGAGAAGACACTACTCTTGCAGATGCTTTAGCAGGATTGATCAAAGGTCAAGCTAATTTTAATTCCGTAGTTAAACCTACCGGAGCTACAGATTTAGATTGGTCTGCTATGACTATTCAGTTTTCAGGAACAGTGGATGGTGGAACATACGCTACGACCAATTCGGCTGATGCAACAGTCTGGCCTGCTTCTGGCACGTGGGTTTTCACTGATGCGACCGGAACAAAGGTGACCAGAGATGACGGCGTAGTTGTAACAATTAGAGTTGGAACGCAGCTAGAAACCGAATTCACAATTCCAGAGCCAGGGGGCAGAACAAAAGTTGTCTCAGGAGGATGGTTATTCACTTATGATTATCAATAAATAAGAAATAAAACAATATTCAAAAACCTCTTGAGCCTAGCTTGAGAGGTTTTTTTGTGACTATACTTTTCTGCCTCAGATTAAAACCTGTATTTTTAAAAAAAACATCTTCGACTATGAAATCATATGCAATGAGCAATGGCGATCAAATGCCTGCACTTGGACTTGGCACCTGGAAGTCTGAACCCGGAGACGTATATAAAGCCGTCCGCTCAGCGTTGTCCGTAGGCTACCGCCACTTTGATTGTGCCTACATTTATCAAAATGAACAAGAAATAGGAGCTGCACTACACGATGCGATCATGACTGGTGAGGTGAATCGCGAGGAACTTTGGATTACTTCCAAGCTTTGGAATACGCATCATGGGCTATCAGATGTACGAGAATGTTTGCAAATCACCTTGAAAGCCTTACAGCTTGAATACCTTGATCTCTATCTGATACATTGGCCAGTGGCACAGCAAAAGGATGTCATCTTTCCTGAGGACGGAAGTGGATTGATTAGTTTGAGTGAAATCACTCTTGAAGAAACCTGGAGAGGCATGGAAGAAGTGCTTTCCGAGAAACTTACCAGGCACATTGGAGTGTCCAATTTTAGCACGAAGAAAATCGATAGGGTAAATCAGACAGCAAAACACAAAATTGAAGTTAACCAGGTTGAGTTACATCCTTTGCTTCAGCAAAAGGAGTTGTTAGAGTATTGCAATGAAGAGAATATTATTGTCACAGCGTATTCCCCACTTGGTTCACGTGATCGAATAGCACAGATGAAAGCTGATGATGAACCGGATCTATTCAAAATCCCTGAAATCGTAGATATTGGAAAAGAACACAATTGTTCTCCTGCTCAAGTACTCATTGCCTGGGCCATCAACCGTGATACAGTAGTAATACCCAAGTCTACCAATGAGGCTCGGCTAAGACAAAACTTTGAGGCTGCAGATATCAAACTTTCCCTTGAAGAAATGTCTCAAATTGATCAGCTAGATAAACATTATCGGTATGTGACAGGTGCTTTTTTTGCTTTACCTGGCTCAGACTATACAGTTGCTAACCTTTGGGATGAAGAGTAATGAAGAAGGAAGATAGCAGTCTGAAAAGGATTGCTCAAACCACTCTTGAAACCAAGTAGATTTATCTTATCTCTGCATTGGGAGGCTCAATGACTCCATTCGGCGAATACCTTTCTAAAAAAAGAGAAATCAGTTTAATTTCATGTTAAAAGAATGATGATTCTAATCACCTGAAAGATTCCCATATGAAGATGGCAAACAAATTGTTATTGATGGTTGGATTTGCTCTTGGTTTAGCCGCTTGTGGAACCGAGAAAAGCCAATCAGAAGAACCTCAAAAAGCTTTTATTGAAAACTCATTAGACATCATAGCTTATTACAGCGGAAGCGGGGCTGATATCGGCAACTATCCTATAGAGAAGCTGGATCAAATCATCTATAGTTTTCTACATTTAAAAGGTAATGAGTTGGCCGTTGATAATGCAGAAGACAGTCTGTCACTATTGCAAATCGCAGCACTAAAAAAAGAATACCCTGGCTTAAAAGTACTAGTTGCACTGGGAGGTTGGGGAGGTTGCGAAACCTGTTCCGAGATTTTCTCAACTGAGGAAAACAGAAAAACATTCGCCTTATCTGTTATTAGCCTTTTAAAAAAATACAATGTTGATGGACTCGATCTCGATTGGGAATATCCTGCGATCAGCGGCTATCCGGGCCACTCCTACAAACCAGAAGACAAACAAAATTTTACGGCTTTGGTGCAGGAATTGAGGTCAGCCATGGGCAACGATTATGAGTTAAGTTTTGCTGCCGGAGGGTCTGACAGATTTCTCATAAACTCAGTAGAATGGGATAAGGTCATGCCCATGTTTGATCGGGTAAATTTAATGTCTTATGATTTGGTCGGTGGCTTCAGTGGATCGACCGGCCACCATACTCCTCTATATTCCAATCCGGATCAACAATCGTCTGCAAATGATGCCATACAGTTTCTCGATTCGATTGGCGTTCCTATGGAAAAAATAGTAATTGGAGGAGCGTTCTATGCAAGAATGTGGGAAAATGTAGCTAACGAGAACAACGGCTTGTATCAATCCGGAAAGTTTCTCAAAGCTATAAGCTATCCCGAACTTGATGACATACTATCTACGAGCAATGATTTTACAACCTTTTGGGACTCTACTTCTATGGCTCCGTATGCCTATAGTGAATCTTTAGAACAATTTGCAACATATGATGATCCCAGATCATTGGCAGCCAAAGTGCAATACGTTAAAGAAAAGAAGCTTGGAGGGATTATGTTTTGGGAATTACGCAATGACAAAAAACAAAATGGATTGCTCAATGCTATTTACGAAAGTGTAAATAAATAACTAACCATAAAAAAAGGGTCACCTTATGATATGACTCAAGTGCCGGGCACCGCTCTTTTCTTTAAAAGCTCGTGAATCAAGCAATCCTTTACTTACAAAATCAAATTTCTAATTTGACTTCACTTTTCTAATTCAATTCTTTTAAATTGCCTCCTTTGTAAAGAGAGTCGATCATTAAATCAATACTATGAAAAATATTCTGAACATCCTTTGTATCGGATTGCTAGTTGCCTCGGTTGTAGCTTGTAGTTCTGGTAAAAAATCTGAAGAAGCTGACAAGGCCACGTTGGAAAATGTAAAAGAAAAAGTAGAAAAAGAATTTGAATATCCTATTCCTACCTCTTTCGAGGTGACCGAACTACTTCAGGATGCCGGAGCAGCATTTGTATGGAACATTACCAATCCATCTACCAATGTGGATAAATATGAAACACAACGCGATAAAGCCCTAAACCTCGGTGTATATGGGGCCGACCTGAGTTATGCATGTACATACAATAGCCAAGAGGAGACCATGGAAATGCTTAAAGCTTCTAAGACGCTTATAGATGGTTTAGAAATCCCCAGCGTATTTGATGACGAGATGGTGGCAAGAGTAGAGAATAACTTGGGCAACAAAGATTCACTAATTCTTATTGTGACAAAGTCGTTCTACAACACTTATTCCGAATTGAACAAAGCAGGTCAGGACAAAATGTCTTTTCTTGTAGTAGCAGGTAGCTGGATAGAGGGCATTTACATTACTTGTCAATTGGCTATCTCAAGCGAATACGATCCTCGAATGTTGAACATTGTTGCAGAGCAGAAAAAATCGGCTAACAAACTAGCTGAGTTTGCTACTCAATATGCAGATGATCCGGATATTGAGGCTGTAAGACCGCTTCTAGAATTCATGAAGATCATTTATGAAGGAATAGACCCTGCTACGGGTATTACAAAGGGACAACTTGACGACATCTTCAGCAATGTAGAAAGCACAAGAAACGAGATTATCGGATAGCCGAACAAATAAAAATAGAATTAAATAGAAGGCATCTCGCAGTAGCGTGATGCCTTTTTTTATATATTTATTTCCTGAAGCCTTAATAAAGAACTTACCTGTATGAGTGAATCGATTATCAACGCATTAATGCGTTTGTTTGCCATTATTGAAAGTGTGAAGGACGAAGTGGTCGATTCTGGCGATATAATCGTAAAACCTTATCTCGAAAGACAGCTCAACCACGATCTCGCACAGCAATACCTGAATCTGTATCAGGACTATGTAGAGTTTTATAGACGTGAGGCTTCATCATCTGAAGAAGAACTCGAAAACGAGACTAAAAACATCATCCAGGTTACCAAAATCTGCCAACAACTCAATAAAGAATTACTACAGCATGAGCGCGTAATCGTTTTTATCCAGCTTGTAGAACTGATCAATACTGACAATAAGGTTTCCGACAAGGAAAACGACTTTATGCAGCTGGTAGCACTAAATTTCAACCTTCCAAAGCAGGAGATCAATGACATTACGTCTTTCATCTTAGATCCGGACATAAAGAAACTTTCCAAGGCAAATGGCATGTTGATCGACAATAAAGTGACCGAATGGCCTGAAGAAATCGCCTGGATGATGAAAAAGAAAAATCAGCCGGGCATTACTGAGTTTCGACATATTCATGTAGAAAACCTCTTTGGACAGATTAAAGTACTGTTTGTTCAGAGCATCAGTACCTTTGTAATTCAATACGAAGGGCCCCTCAACCTATATCTCGAGGGGAACAAAGTTTCAAAAAATAAAACTTACATTCTCAAGTCGGGTGCGATTATCAAAGGCAGTACCATAGAACCAATCTATGAGTCTGAGATAAGCAAGCGCTTTCTCCTCGATCTTAAAAAAATCAATCTGGTCTTACATGGCGAAGACATGCAGTTCCGATTCAAAAATAGTTTCAATGGCATCCAGCCCTTTAGTTTTTTTGAGGAATCTGGTCAGCTCATTGGGATCATGGGAGGCAGTGGAACTGGTAAGTCTACGCTGATAAACCTACTCAATGGCAAGTTGGAGCCTTCTGCAGGAAAAATTAAGATCAATGGCCATAGCATTCCACGTTGTGTCCATTCTGGAGTAATCGGATATGTGCCACAAGACGACCTTTTATTTGAGGAGCTCACAGTATATCAAAACTTGTATTTCAATGCTAAGCTTTCATTTAGTGACTTCTCTAAAAAGAGACTGGATTTGGCGATCAACAAGGTATTGGAAGACCTTGATATCGATGAAATCCGGGACCTCGAAGTTGGCAGTCCGCTCAATAAATTCATCAGTGGCGGACAAAGAAAGAGGCTCAATATTGCCCTTGAACTTTTGCGTGAACCCTCAGTCCTTTTCGTGGACGAACCTACCTCAGGGTTATCTTCTACGGATTCTGAGGCAGTAATGAATTTATTAAAAGAGCAAAGCAGGAAGGGAAAATTGGTTATAGCCATTATTCATCAACCATCTTCAGATATTTTTAAACTATTTGATAAGCTTTGGCTGCTAGACAAAGGTGGATACCCAATCTATAATGGCAACCCCGTCGATGCAGTGGTTTATTTCAAAACGATGAACACCCAGGTGAATGCCGCTGAAAGCGAGTGTCGTGTTTGCGGCAATGTGATTCCGGAACAAATTCTCCACATCATCGAGGCCAAGGAAATCAACGAAAATGGAGAAGCTACCAAACAGCGGAAAATTTCTCCAAGTCAATGGTATGAAAAGTACAAGGAGAATCTGGCCCCAAAACTCAAAAAGATTAAATATCAGACGGCGCTTCCTCCCTCCAACTTCTTGATTCCAAACTTGGCTCAGCAGTCCAATATCTTTCTCCAGCGAATACTGCTCTCCAAAAAAACCAATCTTCAGTACATACTGCTCAACTTGTTTGAGCCTCCACTGCTCGCATTGATATTAGGGATTCTTTCTAAATATTCGGTAGGAAACGAATATATTTTTAGTGAAAATAAAAACATTCCCGTCTATCTTTTTATGACTGTCGTGGTTGCGCTCTTCCTGGGATTATCCGTCAGTGCCGAGGAGATATTCAAAGATAGAAAAGTGCTTGAGCGAGAATCATTTCTTAACCTCAGCAGATTTAGCTACATAAATTCCAAAATTATATACCTTTTCGGATTGTCTGCTTTGCAAATGTTCATATTTGTTTGGTTTGGCAACTATCTGCTTGAGATCAAAAATTTGAATTTCAATTTCTGGCTGATTCTATTTTCTACCGCATGCTTTGCCAATATTGTAGGACTCAACATTTCTTCCGGCTTGAACTCGATCGTTACCATATACATTTTGATTCCACTGATACTGGTGCCGCAACTATTGCTTGGTGGAGCTATGATCAAGTTTGACGAATTGCATCATAAGATTGGAGATAAAAAACATGTACCGCTGATTGGAGATACCATGGTTTCCAGATGGGCTTATGAATCTCTGGCAGTTGAGTTATTCAGCAACAATGACTATGAACAACACTTTTTTGAATTTGATAAGAGAATGAGTGATGCTAGTTTCAACTATGCTTACCTCATACCAAGAATTCAAAATAAGTTGAACGTAGTCTATCACAATATTGAAATCGGCAACCTCTCCACGGCACTGGAACGTGAAATAGATTTATGTCGTAGGGAGTTAGAAAAAATGCAGGAGAAGGATGATAATAACCCATTTTATCGACTAAGGTTTCTCACGAAAGACAAGTATGATTCAACATCCCATCAGCAGTTGCTTTCTCAATTAAATCTGCTCAAAAAGAGGTATAAAAACCTAAAGGATGAGGCAGTAAAAGAAAGGGAGGCCCATTACTTCGAATTGGTCGAAGAAATGGGAAAAGATGGTCTGTTGAAATTAAAAAACAGCAGTCACAATAAGACTCTTGAAAACCTGGTCACTAATCGCGATGAGATCGAAAAAATCTTCGAAGCGGACGACGAACTGATACAGAAGAAAGATCCCATATTTAAGACACCAGATTCTCATTTTGGAAACGCACATTTCTATTCTCCAGTTAAAGTTTTTGGATCCCTACACATAGATACTTTTTACTTCAATATTATTGTTATTTGGTTGATGACCATGTTCTTCTATATGACTTTGTATTACGATACTCTTCGTAAATGCATTACGTTTATTACCAATAAATTCAATAAATATTAAACATCACCTTTAACCTTTAACTCAAAAATGAAGCTCAATTATTTACTCATTCCTCTGGCCATGCTATGTACGCTGGCAAGCGCTCAAAAAAAGAAAAAAAATAAGCCATCTCAAGAAGCCGTTTCTGCAAACAATAGCAGTCGTGTTTCGGGTTTTATCGACTATTCTTTGGATGAAAGTCAAGACCGAATCCTTCTACACGTTTCCCGGCTGGAAGAAGAATTTCTTTATCTGAGTTCTCTATCTTCAGGTGTTGGTTCAAACGACATCGGCCTTGATCGGGGGAAATTAAATGAAGAACAGGTCGTAAGATTTGTCAAATTCGGAAATAAGCTGCTACTGATTCAATCCAACTATAGTTTTCGAGCGATAAGTGACAATCCGGATGAGACACGTGCCGTTCGTGAGGCGTTTGCTCAATCTGTCATTTGGGGATTCTATATAGAAGAAGAAATCAATGGAGTTTATACGGTCGATGCTACTTCCTTTTTTGTTCGTGATGCAGCCAGCATAAGCCAAACATTGTCCCAAACAAAGCAGGGCAATTATAATCTAGATTTGACCCGATCAGCACTCAATTATTCCCGCATTAAAAACTTTCCGAAAAATTCAGAGTTTGATGCATTTCTTACTTTCGTCGGCGAACCCAAAGGTGACTGGATTAATTCAGTTACACCTTCGCCAGAGGCCGTCACAGTAGCTGTCCATCACTCATTTGTGGCGCTGCCAGATTCTAACTATCAACCTCGCAAATTTGATCCTCGTGCTGGCCTATATGGTATTGAATACTACGACTTCGCTACTCCTATAGGGGAGCCTTTAAATAAAAAATTTGTCAATCGACACAGGCTTGTCAAGAAAAATCCGTCGGCCGCTAAATCAGAAGCAGTAGAGCCCATTGTCTATTACCTTGATAGAGGAGCACCCGAGCCCATCCGAAGTGCACTAATGGAAGGAGCCTCCTGGTGGAATCAAGCTTTTGAGGCAGCCGGTTTTATCGATGCCTTTCAGGTAAAACTATTGCCAGAAGGTGCAGACCCAATGGATGCCAGGTACAATATCATACAGTGGGTTCACCGTTCTACACGTGGTTGGTCGTATGGTACGGGCGTTTCCGACCCACGTACCGGTGAAATCATAAAGGGTCATGTCACCTTAGGCTCTCTTCGAGTCCGTCAGGATTATTTAATTGCTGAAGGTCTTCTTTCTCCTTATGTCAATGATTCAACCGTTTCTCCCGAAATGGAGAAAATGGCGTTAGCCAGATTACGCCAGCTTTCGGCCCACGAAGTGGGTCACACACTAGGTTTAGCACATAGTTACGCATCCAGTTCGGAAGGACGTGCTTCGGTCATGGATTATCCGCATCCCAAAATTGATTTGATTGATGGAAATATATCTTTAGCGCATGCTTATGATGACAAAATTGGTAACTGGGATAAAGTAGCTATTGCCTACGGTTACACACAGTTTACTGAAGATACCGATGAAGATGAGGCGCTCAGCGAAATCATCTCAAAGTCACTGAAAAATGGTCTCACTTTCCTTTCTGATCAGGATGCAAGGCCTCAAGGCGGTTCACATCCTTACGCACACCTTTGGGACAATGGAAAGGATGCCGTTGCTGAACTCCGTCACTTGATGGAGGTACGAAAAATTGCTCTTAGAAATCTGGGTAAAAATTCAATACCGAAGGGAACCACTTATGCAAAATTGGAAGAGATACTAGTACCTATTTATTATCTGCATCGTTATCAGGTAGAGGCGGCAGTCAAACTTGTAGGTGGTAGAAATTATCGCTATGCACACAAAGGTGATGGTCAATTAATCACTGAGGAAGTACCCGGAGACTTGCAGATAATGGCCATCGATGCCTTACTTAAAACAGTAGAACCTCATAATCTGGTTTTACCTGAAGATTTGCTTGCCATGATACCACCTCGCCCATTGCATGTCGCTCGAACTAGTGAATTAGTAGAATTACGAACTTCACCCAATTTTGACGCGCTATCAGCTGCAGCAACTGCTAGTGATCTGGTATTTTCACTTATGCTCAATCCACAACGTGCTTCACGAATGATTGAGTACAGCAGCCGCAACACAAATCAGCCCGGCCTTGAACTATTAATCAACAAAATGATTGCTGCTACCTGGTACCAAAAACCTGAAAAAGGCTATTTGGGAGAAATCCAACATGTGGTCAATCTCAACTTACTGAATCATTTGATAAGACTGGCAGCAGACGAATCAGCAAATCCACAAGCCAATGCATTGGCCTATCAAACTCTTTTGAAGCTAAAGGGTCGTTTAGCTGGCAAACTACCAGCTTCGCCTAATAGCAACACACTGGCCAATCGCCAATATGCCGTTAGGTTGATCGAATTGTTTCAAAATGATCCAGATGATTTCGAAACCAACAAAGCTCCTGAAATACCAGCAGGTTCACCTATCGGAATGGATATGAGGTGCGGGTTCTAATGTATCAATTGATGATCTTGAACACAATCTTTTCAGTTTTATACCTAAAGATGTTCAACTCTTAATTGCTGCATGATGGCTTGAATTGCTTGTTCTCCACCGTCTAAAATCCGTTTCGCTTTGGCAGCATCTTCGGCATCCACAGGCTTATATTTCAAACTCCACCTGACGTTTTCCATCAGTACGGGAAATAGGTCTATACCCTTGTCCGTAAGTAAGTAAATAATTTTTTGCTTGTGATTAGGATCGTTCTTCCTGTGAATGATACCCTCCTCTTCCAAAGACTGAAGTCGGCTCGTTAAAATATTGGTTGCAATTTTCTCTTTCGACTGAAGAAATTCTCTGAAATGTTTCTTTCCCTCGATCATCATATCACGAATAATAAGTAGCGTCCACTTGTCGCCAAACACATCGAGAGCCAGGTATTGAGGGCAATGCGATTTGTATTTTTTTTGTTCGGGCATAAGAAATGTTCAATTACCACTTGCAATATAAAACTAGTTTATTACATTTGAAACCAGTTGTATTATACAACTGGTTAATTTTACTGATTTACCCCCTTGTCATGAGAAACGAAACTATTTTAGAAAAATCTTATCAGCGGTCAGTCTTGCTGAATACTGCTCCTCAGAAAGCGTTTGAAGCTCTCACAAATGAAATTTCCAAATGGTGGGGGGACACCTATCTCTCAGCCCAAAAAGTGGGAGATACTTTCAAAGTGTCATGGGGAGAACCCTACTACCAGTTTGAGGTGACTCAGTTAAAACCAAATGAAAAAATTGTTTGGGATTGCATCGACTGTAATCAAATCCATGAGGGACTCGAAGGAATCGAAAAGGAATGGGTGGGCACAAAGCTCTTTTGGACTATAGAAGACATGGCCAACGGGCAAACCAGGGTTAGTCTTTTGCACGAGGGGCTGGTTCCGTCTTTCATTTGCTACGATGTCTGTCATTCAGGTTGGGATCATTTTATTAAGGATAGTTTAAAGAACTATCTAGAAGGTAATTAGTCCATCGTTGGAATTTCTGTTTTTGTAAAAGCTAAAAACGCTAATACCGATTCATTTTATCAGATAGAAGTCAAAGATTTTCACGCGGCTCTTTCCATCATTAAAATGGACCCACGGATCAGAATCTGTCATATCTTAAAGACTCACCCAATCATATCAACGGAGTCGATTACTTAGAAGCTGTATTTGAATCGGCCAAAGATCAGCGATCCGCCGTCTCCGTAAAGCGTCATTCGATCGCCGCGAAACAGCTGAGCTGCGATCAAAAAATCAAAATTTTCTACCACAGACCAGCTCACGTTTGGGCCAATAAACAATGAACCGTCTTTTGGATTTATCATAGATGCCAAAGCGGCACTGAGAATAGGTGATAATGCTCCCGAAACCTGGAAAAACAAATTATGCATAGCCGGACTCAGTGTTTGCACACTTAAACTTCGATCCAAATAAAAAGCTGAATAATTACCATTTTCAACGTTTAGTCCTCTGGAATTAAAAAGGTAGGCTGTTTGTAGATAGATACCGTTCGACATCGTATAGTCAAACTCAACCGTGCCTACAAATTGTGTTTCTTCAACTTTGTCTTCTTTTGGTATAAAATAAGTCCCTTCTCCCTTGAAGCCGGCACCTTTTATATCACCAGCCCAGCCTCCACCAACCACAAAAAATTCGCGTTGATAACCTCCGATGAATTGAATGTCATAAGTGTTCTTGTTGAATTTGTATTTGGCCGCTAGCGTACTTTGTTCTAAATCATCTGCCAGCGCATAGACCATACTCACCGACGATGTGGATCCCGTATAATAATTGAACTGAACAGCATCCGTACCTGGACGCTCTTCATAATCAAAGTCGAAAAATGAATAGGAATTGAAGATATCATTCGGGTTCCAAATCAATGCTGTCCCCCAATTGACACGTTGTCGCCCGGCTATAATTTCTAGTTTGTCATTTTGATAAGTCAGATTCATCCGATCAAAAACAGAATGTAATGCTGTACTGGTGCCATTTGACCAGAGTATGCTTAAATCAAAGTATCCGGTGTCATCGCCCAGGTTAGAGTAGATAAATGGAATGTCTCTTACCAACTCTCCCCAAAAGAAGCGATTTCTCATAGAAGTTTTAAAAGTAAGATTTTCACTCAGATACCAGGTATAGTTCAAACGATTGTGAAGAAAATTGTCTGTGATCATGGTGCTGTCATATGCCGGTACGATTGTCGTATGCATATACTTCAGATAGCCGTTGAGCGTCATGTTGCTTTTCCCATCCTGCGATTGAATATGCTGCGCTATTGAGACCAGCACACAGACCAGCAAGAGCTTACTTGGTTTCATCGGCGAGTACTTTACCATCATCCAATTTGATCAATCTCTTAGCGCGGCTCATCACCCGATCATCATGAGTGGAAAAAATAAATGTAGTCTCTTCTTTTTCATTCATTTTCAACATGAGATCCAGTAGGTTATTGGTAGCCTTGCTGTCCAAATTGGCCGTGGGTTCATCCGCTAAAATGAATTTTGGTCTCGAAGCCAGTGCTCTTGCTACCGCCACTCGCTGCTGCTGACCTCCCGATAGTTGATTAGGTCGCTGATGTGCTTTGTCAGCTATCTCCATGGCTTCTAGCAATTCCATCACTCGCTCTTCGACGGTTTTCTGCGGAAACTCCTGTAACTCCATAATAAAAGCCACATTTTCGTAAGCGCTCATTACCGGTATGAGGTTATACGCCTGAAATACAAAGCCAATATTATGTAATCTAAAGTCCGTTAGCTCGGTGCCTGTCAGTTTGGAGATGTCTTCTCCCTCTACACTTACTGAACCCGTTGTTGGTGTTTCTAATCCGCCTAATAGATTCAAATACGTGGTCTTTCCGCAGCCAGAAGGTCCCACAATGGCGGAAAATTCCCCTTTCTCAAAAGAGAGAGTGATGTCATTGACCGCATGCACTGGCACCGTGTCCGGGTTATATACTTTACTGACGTTTGCTGTTTGTATAACACTCATGATTAATCTCTTATAGCTAATGCAGGGTTCAACTTAAATGCTCTGATAATTGGGAATATAGAAGATAGCACGGCTGTAAATACAACCATTAATGTGATAATCGCATAAAAACTGTAGTCCAGTTTTGGATAAATATGAGCGGACATACCAAACTGTTCCATGCCTTCTTTGAAGCTCTCGAAATGCATACCTGCACTTCCGAAATATTCTATAGCTCCAAGTGCCAATAGGTTACCCATGACACCTCCTACCAGACACAAGAAGATAGTTTCAAGGGTAATCATTTTGGCAATCTTTCGCTTACTCATGCCTAGTGATCTGAGCATACCTATTTCTTTAGTTCGTTCCAGTATCACCATCAACATGGTATTGATAATACCAAAGATCAGAGCAATGAGGACTATTCCAACAAGTATGTAATTGAACAAGGTCATCATTGAGCCACTCATGCTCAAGGTAGGGTTAATTACTTTCCAGTCCCGTATTTTGAAATCAGGGAAAGTATGCTGTAAAACATTGACTGTGCTTTCCAGGATTTCCGGGCTGGTCACCCGAAGTGCTACCTCATGCACTTGGCCATCTTCCAGTTTTAATATTTTTTGTAAATCAGATTTCCTGACAAACACATTGCGATCATCGAACATGGTACTGTTAGTATCAAAAATTCCATTCACCTTGAAATTCTCATAGGCCATATTTCCCGTCTTATCTGCAAGCGTAAAGATGATTTTAGATTTCAACCTTACTTTGAGTTTTTCCGCTAACCGCTCTGAAATTATGACGGGTTTGAATTTGGACTTGGTTTCTAGGTATTGCCCATCAATCATGAATTGATGCACTTCAGTTACCTTTTTTTCCTCCTCAGGGTCTATCCCTATCAAGCTCACCTGAGTGCTATTATTGGCTGTCATTGCCATCGCCTCTGTTCTTATTCTCGATGTGTACGACCGCACATTCGTATTCTTTTTTAGTACGGAAGCTAGCTCCTTCTCTCCCATGGTTAATCCTAGTTCTTCCATGATCAGATATTGTGCCTGATGAATCTGAACCTCTGAAATTTCGTTTTCGATCGCGTTTTTAATCCACTTGTCGACCATGCCATTCGACATGCTCGCAATGAGCAAAGCACCAAAAAGCCCCATGGTCAGTGCTAAAATCACAGCAAAGCTCCGGGTCTTATTTCTCCATACATTACGCCATGCGAGTGATGCGATCATTGTCTTCCACGAATTATATCCACAATATTAAATTTCATGATGTTGTTGAGCGGAATGACTGAAGCAACAATACTCACGCAAAGAACTACAGCAAATTGCAACACCATATATCCGGGTTTAATAGATATTTGCAAAATTGGCTCCATGTTCATTTGACGATACATATCCGCACTCTCCTCAGGTACCGGAATAGGGTTCAGATAATAAAAATACACCGCAGGGAAACTAATGATTAGTCCGGCCAGAGCCCCTATTCCTGCAATCATAATAGACTCAAGAATAACCTGAGTCAATAGCTTGGTTCTACGCATACCGATAGCAATCATGATAGAAAACTCTTTCTTCCTCTCCATGGTCATCATGAGAATGGTTCCGAAAAGCCCAAATCCGATCACCATGTATAAGATACCGATCATGATTTTTCCGAAAAAATTGTCGGACTCTATACCAGACAAAATCTCCTTGTTCATGGTTCTCCAGCCTCTGGCTTCGAGCAATGTCGTATCCATTTTCGATTGGTAGTAAGTCTGCGTATTAGATACTTCTTCGTTATCCTTGAGTACTAAGTTCACATTGGTAAGCCTACCTTCCATAAAAAACAAATACTGTGCGGTGGCCAAGGGCAAAAAGACCAGTCGTTTATTAAATTCAGCCATGGGATGATCATAAATACCCTTTATCGGATATTTGGCCGCCGCAGTGACTCCCATATAGCCTTGACCAAGCAACACAATCGTGTCTCCCACGCCAATTCTGAGAAATAGCGACAGTTCCTTTCCTATTAGGACTGCTTCATCTTCATCACTCAAATATGAACCCTCAATAATTTTTTCCGATAGGTTAATCTGACGATCCTGCACTTGCGGGTCAACTCCCTGCACCAAAACGCCTCGGGTATGCTGGCCCGAAGAAACCAGTGCTCCGCTGAACAGTTGGGGTACCCAAAAGTCCAGATTAGGGTCAGCCCTGAGCACCTCTTCCAGGTTTGGCGGGAACTCCATGCTGTTCAAAAGTGTCTTATCATCCCAATAGAGTTTGTCCATCAGTGCCACATGGCCCGTGGTTGATGTGATAGCATCATCAAGCATCTTATCATAAGTACCCAGCTGTAATCCACGCATCATTGTGGCAATAACCACCGCAAATGTCACGGAGGCCAACGTGATGTAAGTTCGCTTTTTATTTCGCCAGAGATTCCGCCAGGCCAAGATGATTTTTCTTTTCACGTGTTTATCATTTGATTTTTATAGGTCACATGGAACCGCCATGACATAATCCACTTATAAGTATGATCCTTCTACATGATGGTTTCATCGTACTCGTTTCATGTTTTGTTGAGAAAAGAAACCTTGCTGAAGATTGGTACTAAATTTCAAATTCTTATTTAACATGATCGTTTGGTTACCTGGCTTATTCAGTGGTGTCATGACCAACTTAGCAGGCAGTTTTCGATCATCAAACTGCGTAATCTCAGAAGCCTCCATAGTATTGATTAATTCAAAATCTTCATCAAAATACTCGCCCTTCATCTGGTAATATTCTTCCTTAGAAACCCACATGTTAATTTTTCCCCACACCACCGATGAGTTCGGCTTTGGGATAAGTTCAATTTTGTAACAATCAAGACCATCTATCTGATCTTCTCCAATCAGTTTATGAGTATAATCTTCTACCAGGCTATTCATTTTCACTAAATCGTCGTTGGTGAAATCCGATCCCATCCAATTTTGTCCCATCATGGATGGAGGCAATTTTATCATTCGGCTAATATTCGGAATCCAGTTCCACATGTCCGTTTGCCTCTTCAAAAACACCTGACCCTTGTCTCTGGCCGGACCGGTTATATAAATCAAAAAATATTCATTCCCTAAACTCCATGATTTCATAGTCATGGATCGTGTATATCTTGGTCGGACGATGGTCATTTCCATTTCGCCCTGGCTACTTTTTCCGTTGAGCTTATCAAGTGATTTCTGAATGATTTCTGTTGAATTCTGCGCAAATGCCGAAAGGGAAGTAAGGCATACTAGAACAAGTATCTGAGTTAATTTGATCATGAATTGAATTTAAAACATATTGTTCAAATCTATAGTCGAATATGATTCTAAAAGGTTCAAAAAAAGGCGTAGTTTTTTTTTCTCGAATTACTGTATCTTGTCTTTCAAAAAAAATGAAATCCATTCCTTACCTGTTTATTGTCTTCATTTGTTTCGGATGCGATGGCCAAATGAAAAATAGGACTCCAGAGCAAGCCACTACGCCTGTCAAAAAGAAGCGTCCTGTCTCAGCCGACAATGGTAAATTTTTCAATTTAAGTGATACTCGGATGATGTATGGCGGCAAAGACAGCACCCAGCATTTCAACATTTCTAATCTCACCCTAAACGAGGGTCAATTTCACTATGGCATTGGCAGAGAAGCATTTCCTGCCCTACTCGCTCCTGAATTCATTTCACTGGAAGCCGCTGATACCATCTGGGCCGATAGTACGAGATTTCTAGTAGGTTCGCTGAATGGCGAGACCAAGGCTTATTCAGTTCCCGACCTGACAAGACATGAAATCGTAAATGACAGCCTCGGCGGAAAACCTGTAATGGCAGCTTATTGCATTCTGGCTGATTTAGGAGCTATTTATGAGCGTACATATGATGGAAAGGCCTTCACCTTCGGGCTAAGTGGATATACCTACTACGATCCTAAGGTTTGGGATGGTTTGGATGGATTTGTTTTTTGGGATAGAGAAACCGAAAGTCTTTGGTGGCCACTTGTAGGCAAGGCTGTCTCCGGACCACTGGAAGGAGTACCTTTACTGGAAATGGATAAACAATATTGGGAGGATGTCACCTGGGAACAGGTAAAACAAAAATACCCTGATGCCAAGGTGCTTACTTCAGGGCAAGACTTTGAGCGCCCATTATCCTGGAAGAAGTATGAAGATGTGGCCTCAATCATTGAGAAATATTCGAATTAAAATAGATCACAACCAATCACTATACTGAAATGAAAAAATATACTTTTTTCTTACTTGTTCTTTCGGGATTGATGGCCTGCGAACCCGTCAAGACCAAGGATATCATAAGCGGTCAGTTTGCTCACACTGTTTTGATATGGTTAAACAATCCTGATAGCGAATCTGATAAGGCAAAACTGGAAGCGGGGCTGAAATTACTTATCGAAAACTCTGATTACGTAAGGTCTGCTCATCTTGGTGTGCCTGCATTGACAGATAGAGAAGTGGTAGACAACTCTTATACATATTGTTTAATTGTAACCTTCGGATCAAAAGAAGCACAGGATAAATATCAAGTAGAACCTGTCCATAAAAAATTTCTAACTGACTGTAAGCATCTTTGGAGTAAGGTCTTGATTTATGATTCTATCAATGTGCTTGAGGAGGGTGAACGTTTGAAGTAGGAATATTATATAAATTATATTCTTCCTCAAGAAGCGGATTTGGAACCCAAGATGCTTTAATCATGTCTGAATATTAATTTGGAAGGGCGGATATTCAAAACATCCTTGTAGTTTTGGCCAAACAATACACGTCTTGAATATGAGTTTTCCCGGTAGAAAAAGCCTTGTCTCATTCATTTTCCTTATTTCCCTGAGTTACCTTTCAGATGCGGATCCTGGAATAATAAATGTGCAAGCAGATACACTTGCAGCAAGCCAGCACTACGCCCTTGCCGACTCACTGTACGCAGCTGGTAATTATGAAGATGCCATTGTACTATTTCAAAAGGCAGCTTCAAATTTCGAGCAACTAAAGTACTGGCGAAGATTGGCTGATTGCTTCTTCGGATTATCTAGTACGTATTTGAAAAAATTCCAGTTGGACCTTGCTGAGGAATATGCGAATAAAATTCTTTATGAATGTGCGCCCAAGATAGATGAGCCAGGCCTGCACCAGGGAAAGGCCTATTATCGTTTGGGAGGAGTAGCTACACGTAAAAGAGAATCGAGCAAAGCGCTTATTCACTACGAAAAAGCCATCCGTGCAATCAAGCAGAAAGAAGATCAGCACCCTTTTTTATTTAATGTCTATCAGGAACTGGGTAAAGAATACTATATGCAAGGTGAGATTGACGAAAGCTTAGCTGCCCTTAGTACCGGGTTAGAAATATCGGTAGCAGAGTATGGTGAGGAAGATTTAAATACCGCCGTTTGCTACAACAATCTCGCAAACATTTACTTCAGGGCCAGAAAGGAATTTATACGTGCGAGAATATATTATGAGAAAGCGATTAGTATAAGATTAAAAAGATATGGAGAGAACCACAGTTCCTTAATTTCCCCATACGCCAACATTGCTAGTCTGGATATTTGGCTAGGAAATTACGAAAAGTCACTGTTTTATAGCCAGAAGGCCCTCCAGTTAGTTTTGAATACTTTCGGATCCGATCATCCATATGTAGGTATGCTATATATAAACATTTCCGAATCCTACCGAAAACAAGAGAAATACGATGATGCACAGGTCTTTTTGAATAAAGCCCTAAATCTAAGTCAGACAAAAAACCATCCTGACATAGTTGGGCTGTCTAATATCCATGCAGGTCTATCAAAAAATTATACCTTTCTAGAAAATTATGAAAAGGCTATCCAACATGCTCAAATTGCCATTTCACTGTCTGAGGATAATGGTGAAGACAGCAATGAAGTGGGGGCCATAAGCTATGGTGCACTAGCATTTGCAATACTAAACCAGGGCGATTATAGGGAGGCCATAGAAGTGGCTAAAAAGGTAAAATCTATCTTTAGAAACCTCTATGGTGTTTCGCATAGTCAAACAGCCTATCAAGATGAAAATATTGGCATCGCTTATCAAAAATTAGGACAATATGATATGGCTATTGCGCACTATGACTCTGCTCTTTATGCTAATTCCGAGTTACTTTCAGATGACTCCAAGATCAACAAAACATTAAGTTCAATTCTTGACCCTATTGTCCACCTCGCAGGTCTAGCTCATAAAACTGATTGTTTGACTGAATACTATCTATCCAATGGTGAAGATGAATTACTAGAACAAGCCATTAAGCATGGTCAGTTAACTGATTCTCTGATTATTATCCTCAGGTCCTCACATTATAACGAACTTGATAAAATATCTTTCTCCAAAAGAGCTGCAGAGGCTTACGAATATGGTATAAAAGCCAATTTTCTTAAGTACAATAGTACTGGTGCCGAGTCCTATAAAAAGACCATGTTCTCCTATGCAGAAAAAACTAAGAGCAATCAATTAAAAAACGTTGTTCATTCTTCTCTTGATATCGATTACTCAGGGCTTGCGAATAGCCTTATAGAAAAAGAAAAGTTGATAAAAGCTGATATTAGACACTTGCAGTCCCGATTGGACAAAGCGAAACTCGGGTATCAGTCATTGGACTCAGTGAAAATCAAAACGTATAAAAGCAAAATATTTGAA
Organism: Reichenbachiella sp.; assembly: GCF_039944555.1. Classification (GTDB taxonomy): domain Bacteria; phylum Bacteroidota; class Bacteroidia; order Cytophagales; family Cyclobacteriaceae; genus Reichenbachiella. The sequence continues at coordinate 86,865 of NZ_JBDUYN010000008.1, forward strand.
TTGAGCAGATCACATGAACAACTTGTAAATACTCTGAAAACTAATTACCCGGATTATTTTAATCTAAAAATTAATAGCCAGCTGGCTTCCCTGCAAGAAGTTCAAAATATGCTCGACGAGCACTCAACACTAATTGAATATTTTGTAGGAGACAGTGCCATTTATACTTTCGTTATTGACAGAGACAGCTTGTACGTGCATCAGCAGAGAGCAATAGAAAATCTGGACGAAATGATAGAATCCCTTCAAACCGCAATCGTTGATAGTGATTATGAAAGCTATATTAAAAATGCATCTACTCTCTATCAACTATTGATCGAACCAGTGAAAGACAAAATAGCAGGCAATCGGCTTAAAATAATACCAGATGGCGAATTATGGCATGTTAATTTTGATATGCTACTCACTTCAGATCAAAAGGAAACTTATAAAAATCTAGACTATCTGATTAAGGATTATGTAATTAGCTATGGCTACTCAGCAGACCTTATGGTTCATGAGTCTCAAAAACTATACTTACAAACATCAAACAAGGGCCTGTTGGCCTTTTCATTCAATAAGGATGAGAAAGGAGCTGAAGGCGATTCTATACCCTTGAGAACCTTGAGAGGTATTGCAGATGACTTACCTGGCAGCAGAGCAGAAATCAAAGCCATTTCGTCACTGGTAGATGGAGAATACTACTATGGCAATCTGGCAGACAAAGTCAATTTCAAAAAAAATGCCAAAGACTACTCCATCCTGCACCTGGCTTTGCATGGAACATTGAATGAGGATTATCCGATGAATTCAAAACTGCAGTTCACTTCGAACAAGGACTCGATTGACAATGGGGCGTTGTATGCTTACGAGTTATACAACATGTCACTCAATGCAGAATTAGCTGTACTGAGTGCTTGCAACACAGGTGCGGGACGGATAGCTAAAGGAGAGGGTATTATGAGCATGGGCAGAGCTTTTACTTATGCCGGATGCAAAAGTATTGTACTTACACAATGGGCTGTACCAGATGAAACAACTCCCCAGATCATGAAAGCTTTTTACCAAGAATTGAAAAACGGAAAGCCTAAAGATGTTGCGTTGCAGCAGGCAAAACTTGAATACTTAACCAAATCTAGCGAACCTCTATCTGCTCCGCTTTATTGGGGATCTTTTGTTCTCTTAGGCGATAGCGCTGTGATAGATTTACATAATGATCATAAATTACTGTTGTATGCAATCGTTGGCATTGTGCTTATCCTGATCATTATCTCTGTTAGCATCTATAGACGGAGAATTGCAGCATCCATAGAATAGAACTTACTGAGGCGTTTTAGGCAAACCTTAACAGCTCTCAACACATATGTCACATTGATCCAAATTTTTAACAAAGTAACGTTACTTTTGCAGTCCGGTGAATGGAAAATAAAAGATGAATCTTGACCTAAAAGAACTGGTTCAGCATTTAAAAAGGAATGACAATACCTGCCTAAAAACAATCTTTTTGGAGCATGGTAACTATTGTACAAAAAATCTGATCAAAAAAACAAATTGCTCAGTAGAAGATGCTGATGACATATTTATCGATGCTATTATCAATTTCAGAGAGCGCTTGCTGTGTGATAAAATTGAATATCTGACGAACATTAGAGCTTATTTATTTTCAACCTGTTACAACATGTGGTTGGTAAAGTATCGAAAATCTAAACAACATGAATCTCATGCTGAGGACATCAGAAGCTTCTACAAGGATTCGGCCAACACCTCAGATCTAGATAAGGAGGAACTCTATACTCTAGCAAATAATGCCATTTCTACCTTAGGCGATAAGTGCCAAACCATAATCAGGTTGTTCTACCTCAACAAATTGACTATGACAGAGATTGCAGAGGAGATGGGCTTTGCAAGTGCGGGCGTAGCCAAGACTATAAAAGCTCGCTGTTACAAAAAACTCATGGAAGAAGCCAAGAAACAATTAGCTCAAAATAAAGTATATTTAAGTTGATGAATGATTTGTCTGAGAGCGATTACAGGCTGATTGAAGCCAAAATTGATGGATCAATGACTGACCAGGAGCAAGATTTATTTGCTCAAAAGCTCAAAGATTCCAAAGATTTTGAACATGAATTCCAAACCCAAAATATGGTCATTGAGTCTTTGGTTCAGTCAAACAACGAAGTACTCAGAAAAGAATTCAGACCGTATCTTGAAGAATCCAAACAGCAACGCAAAATAGATGACGCCAGAAGAACACTGATGCTTGCAGCATCACTGTCATTTCTCGTGCTATGTGGTATTGTGTATTATTTATTTTCGCCTGAAGTAGTCAATCATGAGACTATCTATCAGGCATATTTTGAGATCTATCCTGCCCCACCGATTACACGAGGCAATGAGGTTGGGGCCAACCTATCTGATTTTGATCACTATCGGAAAGGTGAATACCTTCAAGCTATTGAAACTTTCAAGTCGGGTCCACAAAGTGAAATGACACCTGTTTATCAGGCCATGTGCTATCTAAAAACAGATCAAGTTAATAAGGCCATTGAACACCTTAATGAAGCCCTGGGCTCCAGTCATCTAATTGTTAATCAAACTGCTGAATGGTATTTAGCCTTGGCTTATCTAAAGGAAAATAAGGTGAATAAGGCGCAGGGCCTTTTAAAGAAAATCACAACTGAGAAACAGTTATATTATAAACAGGCACTTGAAATTCTCAACAAGATTAGCTAGGCGGTAACTGCATTTTAATGGTATTCGAGTCACCATTATTACTATCTCAAAAATTTCGGAGGGTTCAACCTTTTTCCAATAAATATTTTTAAATTACTAACTCCCCGCTCAAGATAATCTTCCTTTTCTCGTTCACCGGAAAAGACTCCAACAGCAGCGAGTCCAGCATAAAACTTTTCAGAGTTGTAACCAAGAGCAGTCCGCAAAGCCAACTGTCCTGTGAATTTCGCCTCAACATCTGCTTCTCTCCCATTTAAAGCAGGTGTTTTCTTGATTTCAGGTCCTAAACCAATAGCGAAAGTCAGAGAAAAGAAAACCCGTTTCCCAATAACGAAATTGTGCGCATAACCACCAGAGAGGCCATACCGGATATATTCACTGCCTCTAAAATCAACCTCTGCATTAAAATTTGCCACAGCTTCCATTGGGATCAAAGTGGAATCTGCATCCATTTTGTAATAGCTAAAAAATGGCCCAGCAAGAAAGGAACCTGCTCCTTTTATTTGTCGCTCATTGTAGGTGAATGCGCTTCGATAAGAAAACTTATCATGTTTGAAAATATAAAGTGCACTGATCCTAAAATTAACAGTTCGAATATCCGACCGGATGGGATAGGGATTGTCAGGGTCGTAGCTCGTTCTGTAGTCTTCCGGATTGGCACCATAATACCCCTTGTATTTTAATAGGTTAACATCTATGGCGAACTTTCTTGCATATATATTGGATTGAATATCGAATCTTTTGGTGTTTCCGAAGGTCTCATCATCATCGTTAACCCCAGAAAAATTAAACGCCAAATCGACTCCAAACCACTTGTACCCCAAGCCAAATCCAATGTTGAAGTTTTCATTAGGTTTATATTCAATCTTTGCCTCTGTCTGATGATTTACATGGGCGATTGTGTTCGATTTTATTATGCCATAGATTTTAACAGACAGTTGGTCTGAATAGTCTATGATATATCTTTCATTGATTGGACGCGTCTCAAATCGCTTGTATTCTTTTTGCTGGGCTTCTAGAAGAAAGGGCATCAACAGCATCATAAGATGCATGATACATTTTAACAAGTTTTTGTTTTGAATATGGACAACGTTCATCTTTGACTAAAATACAACCACAACCGAATATTTCCTAAAATTTCATCCTCCCAACATTTGAACCGGGTCAAAACAAATTGTTTTAGCATCAACATATCAATTTCCTGCACAGCAAAAAAAATCTATTTACAGACCATATTTTGATTTGTAATTCGTAATATTGTTAAATTAATATGTACTACATTATTATTTAATGAACAGCCAATCACTACTAAGCAATCCAATTCCAACACCAAACAAAACAGAATTGGTGGTAGATCGAATCATGGATTACCTTCAAAATTCTGACGTGCGACCCGGTTCATCTGTTCCGAAGGAAACTGAACTAGCCGCTAGTCTGGGTGTCAGCAGAACTATTGTAAGGGAGGCTCTCAGTCATCTCAAACTACTCGGCTTAATTGAGTCTAGAAAAAAAAGGGGAATGATACTTTCCGAGCCAAAAATGGTACCGGCACTGGGTAAGGTTCTACTCCCCAAACTCTTGGAACAAAAAACCAGACGTGAAGTTTTTGAGCTCAGATTGATGCTTGAAGTAGGCATTGCCGATGCTTTGTTTGATAGAGTCTCAAATGAAGATCTCAAAGCACTGGCCCAAATCATTAAGGGCGAACAAGCACTGATGGAACAAGAGAAGACCAATGTTGTCATGAAAAAATTGATTGCCATCGATACCAACTTTCACGCCTATCTATACGAGATCACTGGAAATACTATCCTGCAGTCATTGCAAGAAGTTTTTCTGCCTACAATCGAACACGTGATTAAGCATCAGTTCGACATAGACCCTATGTCGTACGGGCAGGTTTCACACCAAAGATTACTGGATGTACTAAAATCAGGTACTGCTGAGGATTTCCGCCTGGAGATGAGAGAGCACTTATCTGTCCACTTTGATCAATTATTCCATACCAATGAAAAATCCAACTGAACTCAAAAATAAAGTAGTCCTTATTAGCGGTGGCGGTGGTGCACTTGGGGGAGCGGTAGCCTCCTTTATGGCTCAAAAAGGAGCCAGAGTAGTAATCATTGGGCGCACGGAAAAATCCATAAAAGAAAAGGAAGATCAAATCAATGATAGTGGCGGACTGGCTCTGGGGTTGGTAGCTGACGTCTTATCTCAAACAGATTTAGAACAAACCCGAGATAAAATTCTTGCAAAATGGGGGAGCATCGACATCTTGATCAATGCTGCCGGCGGCAACAAACCTGGGGCTACCATAGGCCCAGATCAAACCATATTTGACCTTTCGATAGACCATTTTAATCAGGTAACCGCTCTAAATTTAAACGGAACCGTATTGCCTTCATTGGTATTTGGAGCGGTTATGAAATCACAAGGCGCGGGTGCCATAATCAACTTTTCGTCAATGGCAGTTAATCGTGTACTTACGCGAGTCGCTGGATATTCTGCATCCAAAGCAGCCATGGAAAATTTTACCCGATGGATGGCCGTTGAGGTCGCTATGAAGTTTGGTGAAAGTATTCGTGTAAATGCCATAGCTCCAGGGTTTTTCATAGGAGATCAGAACAGAGACCTGCTTCTCAATGAAGACGGGACTCCAACAGATAGAGGTCAAACCATTATTCGCAATACCCCTATGGGGCGGTTTGGTGAGGCGGATGAAATTAATGGAGCTGTGGAGTTTTTATCAACGAGTGCTTCCAAATTTGTTACAGGCATAGTCATTCCTATAGATGGCGGATTTAGTGCTTTTAGCGGGGTTTAAATCAAGGAAAAATGAGCTTATTCAAAACTTGGCGATGGTACGGACCCAATGATATTGTTTCATTGGATGATATACAGCAAACAGGTGTGAGCGGGATCGTTACGGCCTTGCACCACATACTAGTCGGAGAAGTTTGGAGCGTAGAAGAAATTCAAAAACGGAAAAAAAATATTGAATGGGATGAAGCACAAAACCGTCCCAGAAATTTGGTCTGGTCTGTTGTAGAAAGCGTAAATATACATGAGTCCATTAAAAAGGGACTTCCGGAGCGGGATATTTACATTAATAACTACATACTAACACTCAAAAATCTTGCAAATGAGGGTATAAAGACGGTTTGCTACAATTTCATGCCCGTGCTCGACTGGACACGTACAGACCTCGATTTTGAAATAGCAGGAGGTGGAAAAGCACTTCGCTACGATACTACACGTCTGGCTGCATTTGATCTCTATATTCTGGAGCGATCTGAGGCCAAAGAGGAATACGATGAAACAATGAAATCGAAGGCAAGAGACCTTTTTCTCTCCCTGACTCCGCAAGAAAAAGATCTACTTCAGCGCAACATATTAGCAGGTGTGCCTGGCAGTGGAAGCACCATGTCTTTGGATGAGTTCAAAGTATTTTTAGATGGGTATAAAAATATTGATGCCGCTGCCCTCAAAAACAATCTCGCCCACTTTCTCCAAAAGGTAATTCCGGAGGCCGAAAAACTGGGTATCAAAATGTGCTGTCACCCCGATGATCCGCCCTACCCGATTTTTGGCCTTCCACGCGTGATATCCAATGAATCAGACCTTGAATACCTGACACAATGCATCGATAGCCCAAGCAATGGTATCACTTTCTGTACAGGCTCTCTGGGACCTGACGCGTCTAACGATTTAAGCGGAATCATTAAGAGACTCGGACACAAGTTTCACTTCATTCATTTACGCAATGTCCAGCGGGAAGTGGACGGCAGCTTCTATGAAGCTCATCATCTGGGAGGCAGTGTAGATATGTATGGAGTGATAAAAGCATTAACCGTAGAAATGAATAAAAGAAAGGCTGCAGGTAGAGACGATTATGAAATCCCCATGAGACCGGATCATGGCCATCAGATGCTTGACGATTTAGATAAAACAATCCCTTTTCCCGGATACTCCGCCATTGGTAGGCTCAAAGGCCTGGCAGAGCTTTGCGGATTGGAACTGGGAATACAACGAAGTAATGAAGCTTTAAATAAATAGATATGACCAAATTTTTACTCCTCTTTTTCAACCTATCAATCATTTGTCATCTAACACTGGCACAACAAGGAAACTGGGAACAACTATTCAACGGGAAGAATCTAAGGCATTGGAGAATTGTAAATGGTACGGCCCAATTCGAAGTTGATCAGGGGACAATCGTAGGTACAGCCGTCGACAATACACCTAATACTTTTTTAGTTACTCAAAAAAACTACGCCGACTTCATTCTGGAATATGAAATGAAAGTGGACATAGGACTCAACTCGGGTGTTCAAATCAGGAGTCAAAGCCTCCCTGATTATATGAATGGCGCTGTGCACGGTTATCAGGTAGAATACGACGATACAAACCGTGGGTGGGCGGCAGGTATCTATGACGAAAGTCGAAACGGATGGCTATATTCTTTGGAATACAATCCTGAGGCTAAGAAGGCTTTGAAAAAAGGAGAATGGAATCAATTTAGAGTAGAGGCCTTCGGAAATCGTATTCGTACTTTTCTTAATGATCAGCCGGTTGCAGATTTACTAGCCGACTACAGTTCAATGGGGTTTATCGGTCTTCAAGTACATTCTATCAACGGCCAACTTGAAAACGAGGGAAAACAGATCAGGTGGAAAAACATTCGCATTCTCACCGACCATGTGGAAGATAATATGCGCCCCGAAACTACAATCAGGCAAGTGAACTACTTAAATAATGTACTATCCGAAAAAGAGAAAGAGGAAGGTTGGAAATTGCTCTGGGATGGTGCAACCTCTAAGGGCTGGAAGTCTGCTAAATCGGAAAAATTCCCTGAAAACGGATGGAAAATAAGCGACGGTATCTTGTCGGTTGAAAAAAGTAATGGTGGAGAATCTACAAATGGCGGAGACATCATCACGGAGAAACAATACAAGGATTTTATCCTCGAAATTGACTTCAACATCACCAAGGGAGCCAATAGTGGCATCAAGTATTTTGTAGATCCCAGTTTGAATCAAGGAGCGGGATCTGCCATTGGGTGTGAATTTCAGATTCTGGATGACAAAGTGCATCCTGATGCTCAGAAAGGAGTAAATGGAAATCGCACCTTAGGCTCGCTTTATGACCTCATTCCTTCCAACGGTAAGCTTTTCAATCCCCACCTCAACAAAAAAAGATTCAAGGGCATAGGTACCTGGAATCGCGCAAGAATCGAGGTTCGTGGTCAAAGGGTCACACATCATCTTAACGGGTCTAAGGTGATCGAATATACTCGAAGCACTCAAATTTGGAAAGCCCTTGTGGCCTATAGTAAATATAAAAACTGGCCTGCATTTGGTGAAGCAGTAAACGGGCATATCTTATTACAAGATCATGGCGATGCTGTCTCTTTTAAAAACATCAAACTACTGGAACTGGAAAAAATTGATAACTCTTCAAAATAGAATTTGATTATGGAAAATAAAGTATCAAGAAGAAAATTCATTAAAAAAACAGCATTGGCAGGAAGCGGTGCACTAGCCCTTGGAAGCCTTCAAATGCCCGCCTACAGTTATGCTAAGATTTTAGGTGCTAACGATCGAATCAATTTTGGAGTGGTAGGTATGAATGGTCGTGGTATCCAACATATCAACATGGCAGCGAAAGCCAAAAACACGGCCATCAGATATCTGTGTGATGTGGACAGCAGAGTGCTTGAAAGAGCAAACAAAATGACCCTTGAACTCACCGGAAAAAAGGCTAACCCTATTGAAGACTTCAGAGAGCTTCTAGAGAAAAAAGATCTCGATGCGATTATGGTAGCTACTCCTGAACATTGGCATGCTCCCATGGGAATCATGGGCATGCAAGCCGGAAAGCACGTATACCTGGAAAAACCATCAAGTCATAATCCCAGGGAGGGAGAAATGCTCGTTCAAGTTCAGCAGTCTACTGGAAAGACATTACAAATAGGTACACAGCAACGATCGGCTCCCACTTCATTTCAGGCAGTCAAAGACATCCGTGACGGCATTATTGGCAAGGCTTACATGGGCAAGGCCTGGTATTCGAACAAAAGAGGGTCAATTGGTATAGGTAAGCTAGCATCTATACCAAATTGGCTCAATTGGGAACTCTGGCAAGGACCGGCGCCGCGCACTGCCTATAAAGACAATATTGTACATTATAACTGGCACTGGTTTGAACGCTGGGGTACCGGAGAAATACACAACAACGGCACCCACGAAATAGATATTTGCAGATGGGCCTTGGGCGTAGATTACCCAGCTCGGGTTACCTCTTCTGGTGGCCGCTATCATTTTCAGGACGACTGGGAGTTCTATGACTCCCAGATGGCGAATTTTGAATTTGAGGGTGGCAAAATGATTTCCTGGGAAGGACGAAGCTGCGCACCATTCAAGCATCATGGCAGGGGCCGTGGCGTAACTATTCATGGAACTGCAGGAACAATACTCCTAGACAGAAATGAATACATCGCCTACGATATGGACAATAACATTATCAAGAAGATGGCCGAAGATGAAATAAGTGCTACTACAGATACTGTAGGTGCTGGGGGATTAGATGATTTTCATATCAATAACTTCCTTGAATCCATTCGATCAGGAGCACCACTCAACGCACCGATTCAGGATGCCCATAAGACCAACGTACTTTGTCACTTGGGAAATATTTCGCAAAAGGTGGGCAGAAGTTTAAACATTGATACCAGCAACGGTAAAATTCTCAATGATGAGGAGGCTATGAAAAGCTGGTCTCGTTCTTACGAAAAGGGCTGGGAACCTAAATCATAATTTGATGATGAAAAGAAGAGATTTTGTTAAGTTGAGTGGCCTGACCGTTTCTGCCACTGCATTGGGTGGCCCTAACGTACTTTCGAATTCGCTGAAGGGAAGTAACAAAGTAAGGATTGGTGTCATAGGTACCGGTAGCAGAGGTCTTGGAATGATAACTGAAATGAGTTCGATTGCAGACCTGGTGGTAGTAGCCTGTGCTGATATTATACCCTCTCGTTTAAGCGAGGCGGTACAAAGGACCAACGGACGATCCGAGAGTTACCAGGATTACCGAAAGCTACTGGATGACCAAAATGTAGATGCGGTCTTCATTGCCACACCTTTTTCCATGCACGCCCAAATGGCGATTGAGGCATTGGATGCAGGAAAACACGTTTACTGTGAAAAGACCATGGCCAAAGGAGCTGAGAGCATTCGAAAAGTAGTAAAAGCTGTTCACGCGTCTTCTAAAGTTTTCCAAACCGGCCACCAGTATCACAACTCCAGATTATATCAGGCTATTGCCCAAATGGTTTCAGATGACAAAATAGGGCCCCTCTCCTCGTTTCAATGCCAATGGAATAGAAATGGTGACTGGCGAAGACCTGTAGAGGATCCTAAATGGGAAAGAATGATCAACTGGAGAATGTACAGGGAATATTCCGGAGGAATGATGGCCGAACTGTGTTCACATCAAATAGATTTTATCAATTGGATCACCGGAAGCCGTCCGCAGACAGTAATGGGCATGGGAGGTATTGATTATTGGAAGGACGGACGTGAAACCTACGACAATATTCACGTAATGATGGAGTATAAAAATGGGCTTAAAGGAAAATTCACATGTCTAACCACCAATGGCTTTGATGATTACAAAATCAAGTTATTTGGTAAGAAAGGAACCATTGTGGTGGACTATGCAAACGCCTGGCTGTACTCAGAAGCAGACACTGAAAAGAAAGAATTTGATGATATAGATGGTGTATCGGGAGCAACTGTTAAACGATCCGGACATCGAAACTACGTCAAGATAAACGTACCACATAAAGACCCTTCAAGACAAGCCCTCATAGACTTTAGGGATAGCATAAGAGACGGGCAAAAGGTAATTTCCGATGTAAAAACAGGAGCTCTTGCTGCTTATGGCGTATTTATGGCTAACCGTGCCATGCAAAAGCAGACGATTGAAACATGGGATGATAATTTTTACCAAATCTAGAAGCCGATCACATGTCTTTCATCACCGAAAATTTCTTACTTCATTCTAAACCTGCTCAGAAGCTCTATTTTGATTTTGCTGAGAAACAGCCCATCATCGATTATCACAACCACCTCAGCCCACAAGAAATAGCGGAAAACACATCTTTCCCAAGTATTACAGAAATCTGGCTAAAACATGACCACTACAAATGGAGAGCGATGCGGGCCAACGGCATCGATGAAGCATTCATTACTGGTGATCGTTCGGACGAAGAGAAATTCTGTCAGTGGGCGACAACAATGCCTTATACCATACGCAATCCCTTATATCATTGGACTCAGCTAGAGCTTAAGCGATATTTTGGAATAGATGAGCTTCTAACCCGGGATAACTGGCGGGTCATTTTCGACCAATGCAACCATGCACTATCCCAACCTGAGTTTACACCCAGAAGTCTTTTGCGTAGATCAAAAGTAAAAGTCCTTTGTACAACAGATGATCCTTCCTCTAATTTAGAATTTCATCAGATGATAAGGGAACAAGGAATTGGGATACAGGTGAGACCCACCTTCAGACCTGATCAAAGTCTGCATATTAGCAAGCACAGTTTCGGAAATTATATAACTGATCTATCGACTTTGATGGAAAAGGAAATAAGAAATGCGTCTGATCTAATCGAAGCCTTGGCGGAAAGGGCTAAATACTTTAATGACTTGGGATGTTTTATTTCTGACCACGGCTTGTCCCATGCCCCTTCTATGAATTTTACCGAACAAGCTGCCAATCAAATATTTTCCAAAAGAATGACTGGCCATACTATCACCGAAGAAGAGGAAGATATTTACGTTTCGTACGTGTTATACCACTTAGGACTTATCTATCATAAAATGGGCTGGACACAACAGCTCCATCTAGGACCCCAGCGAAACAACAGCAGCAGAATATACGCTCAACTTGGCTCGGATATGGGCTGTGATTCTATAGGAGACTATCGTCAATCCACCAACCTGGCTGCATACCTGGACGCACTGGATAAGACCGATCAGCTACCCAGAACCATACTCTATAATCTGAACCCTTCACTGAATGAGGTTTTTTCCACCATGGCTGGAAACTTCAACGACGGAAGTATACCCGGCAAGGTGCAATGGGGACCTGCCTGGTGGTTTGCAGACCAAAAGACTGGCATAGAAAATCATCTGAATGCACTATCAAATGCAGGTTTATTGAGTAGATTTCTTGGCATGGTCACCGACAGTAGAAGCCTATTATCCATGACCAGGCACGAGTATTTCAGAAGGATTCTCTGCAATCTGATTGGTAACGATATTGAAAATGGTGAGCTACCCAATGATATTACCTGGCTGGGCCAAATGATCGAAAATATCTGTTATCGCAATGCTCGACAGTACTTTGATGTATATGACTAAAGCAATTGAAAACATATGGATCGCTCACATTTTCCTCATAAAAAACAGGTGGAAACATACGACAGTAATTGTTGTCGCTATCATATGCTTTACATGTTTATCATGTAGTGAGAACAATTCGTCCAAAACTCTCTTTCTGGCCCACTCCTTACCCGAGACGCATCCGGTACACCAGGGCATACTCGACTTTAAGAAAGAACTAGAAAAAATATCTGGTGGTAACCTGAAAGTGAAAGTCTTTCCCAATGGGCAATTGGGATCCGAAAGAGAAGTGCTTGAATTATTGCAGATTGGCAGCATCGCCATTACCAAGGTGAGCACCAATACCATGGCCAATTTTGCTCCCAAATATGGCATTCTAAGTGCGCCCTATTTATTCAAAGGCAAGACACACTTTTTTGAGGTGTTAGAAAGTGAAATTGGCGAAGAAATCCTTGAGAGTAGCAGCAATTTTCTGCTAAAAGGGTTGTGCTACTACGACGCTGGTAGTCGAAGTTTTTACACAAAAGATCGACCCGTCCGAACACCGAAAGACTTGCAAGGGCTAAAAATAAGAGTTATGAACCACCAATTATCTATCGATCTAGTCCAAGAATTAGGTGGATCTGCCACACCCATGTCATTTGGCGAATTATATACCGCGCTACAGCAAGGCGTAGTAGATGGTGCTGAAAACAATCCCCCCTCCTTTGTGTCATCCAATCACTTTGAAGTATGCAAATACTATACGCTGGATGAGCACAGTTCCGCTCCTGATATTTTGGTGATCAGTACAAAATCTTGGAATTCATTAAGATCTCAACAACAGGGCTGGGTAAAAAAGGCGGCAAAGATATCCGCCCAAACGCAAAAGGAATACTGGAAGGCGTCAGTAGAAAAGTGCATGAAAATATTGGAAGAAAACGATGTCGAGATCATCCGTCCGAACAAATCTCTCTTTCGTACTAAGTCTGCACCGCTTCTGACTCAGTTGGCAAAGGAGCCAGAAATGAGCTCAATCATTCAAAAAATCCAATCCTATAAACAAAAATGAAAAAGGTGTACAATTTCATAAATCTGAGCATAGAGTATCTGATGGTGAGCATTTTTGCCATTCTGGTGATAGATGTACTGGCACAGGTCTTTGCCAGGCATCTGTTTTCGAATTCACCTTCTTTCACCGAAGAGTTGGCCCGCTATGCACTCATTTGGTTGAGTATTTTGGGCATGGCCTATTTGAGCGGTAAGCGAGAACACCTGACTATGAATTTTCTATATAGAAAATTAACCATAGCATCACGAATCAGGGTTTTCATTTCGATCGAGCTGATGATCATCTTATTTGCGGCAATGGTGATGGTCATCGGAGGTGGAAATCTGGTGATGATCACTTGGACTTTAGATCAGGTATCTCCAGCGCTACATTTGCCACTAGGCATGATCTATTCTATTGTGCCACTAAGTGGCCTGCTTATAATCTACTACGCCATCTACAATATTCTAACAGGAAACAAAAACGAAAACGAAAAGTGACAGAGCTTGAAATCATAGCGGCGATTACCTTGTTTGCTACATTCTTCGCATTGCTTTGTATGGGACTGCCCGTGGTGTATTGCATAGGTATTTCCAGTACCGTCGCGCTATTGTTCCATATCGACATGATTCCTGCGGTAACCACGATTTGTCAGCGAATGACAACAGGGATCGACAGTTTTACACTTCTAGCCATACCGTTCTTCGTCTTGGCGGGAGAGCTCATGAAACAAGGGGGAATTGCTGATCGGCTGATCAATCTGGCTCGCGCCATCATAGGAAGAATGCCGGGTGGTCTTGCTTATGTCAATATACTGTCAGCCATGTTGTTTGGAGCAGTTTCCGGATCAGCGGTGGCCGCCGCTTCCGCTATAGGTAGCATTATGACTGATCGAATGGAGAATGAAGGATACCCCAGAACGCTCAGCGCCTCCATCAACATAACAGCTTCTACGACGGGACTGTTGATTCCACCGAGCAATATTTTGATTGTCTATGCACTGGCCAGTGGTGGTACCGCATCTGTGGCAGCACTATTCGTGGCCGGCTATCTTCCCGGCTTTTTGACTGGTCTGGGCCTTATGATCACAGCCAGCTATATTACGATGAAGCATAAACTGCCGCGTCGGGTGCGTGTTCCTTTAAATACTGTACTAAAATATTTCCGAGAAGCTTTTTGGAGTCTTATGCTTCTCGTTGTGGTTGTGGGAGGAATTGTAGTCGGTGTTTTTACAGCTACCGAAGCCGCGGCTATTGCGGTATTGTATGCCACCATTTTAGCTTTTATTTATAACACCATTCGGATCAAGGATTTATCAGGTATTCTGCTAAAAAGTGGGAAAACCACTGCCATGGTCATGGCCGTCATCAGTACTTCCATGGCTATGTCCTGGTTATTTTCCTTTCAAGGCATTCCACAAGCTATCACCTCATTTCTTTTAGATACATTTAGCCACCCTATTGCTATTTTTCTTATTATCAACATTATTCTATTAATCATTGGAACGTTCATGGATATCTCTCCGGCTGTATTGATATTTACGCCCATCTTTTTACCGGTTGTGACTTCTCTCGGCATGGATCCCGTTCATTTTGGAATTGTGATTGTATTGAACCTGTGCATTGGGATTTGTACTCCACCGGTAGGTACCTTACTGTTTGTGGGAAGCGGTATTGCCAAAGTAAATGTTTCAGATGTCATCAGACCTCTCATTCCATTCTTGGTTACGATGATTATCGTTTTGATGCTGATTACTTACTTCCCAAAGCTTTCTCTATTTCTCCCTGAATTGTTTGGGCTATAGAAACCTCCAAAATCTAATAATTGTTAGTACTGTCCGGTGCCAAGCATGACCAAAGTACAACCAAAAACAACCTCAATACCCTGTGATTCAGCGGCTTTGGCCAACGCCATATTTTCTGTTCCGGGATTGAAAATGATTCTAACGGGAGTGAGACTCAAGATATAATCGAGCCATTCGGTAAGGCGAGGAGCCCCTATGTATAAAGTAACTGTATGTACATTTTCAATAGCAGGCCTGTCTCTCAAATCCAAAAAAGACTCTCCGAACAATTCTCCTTTCTTGATACTAACCAATTTGAAAGGTTTATCATGGTTTTGCAGGCGCTCTGCTGCCAAATAGGCATATCTGGATGGATTTGGAGAAGCTCCCAATACCACGGTTAAATTCTTATCGTCAGACATTAATATATTGCTCAATTAGTTTTTCGGCACATTTTTCTCCATCAATAGCTGCAGACATGATCCCGCCCGCGTATCCAGCGCCTTCTCCACAAGGAAACAACCTTTTGAGTTGAATATGTTCCCAGGTTTCCTTATTTCTTGGAATATGCACAGGTGAAGAAGTCCGGCTTTCGACTCCTACTACTACGGCTTCGCTGGTAACGTACCCTCTCGATTTTTTACCAAAATCCTTAAACCCCAATTGCAACCTACGATAAATCGGCTCCGGTAGGACCTCGGAGAGCCTGGTAGCCTGTAGTCCTGGCTGGTAGGAACAATCTGGTAGGTTTTGAGAGAGTTGATCGCCAAGAAAATCGGTCAGGCGCTGTGCAGGTGCTTTTTGTTGGCCTCCTGTAATCTCACATGCCCTTTTTTCTATTTCAGATTGAAAGGTCAACGCGCTAAAATTTCCGTACTTGTGATACTCCTTCAAGTCACTATTCTCAATGGCCACAACTATTCCCGAATTGGCAAACTTGGAATCTCTTTTCGATGGGCTCATGCCGTTTACCACCACTTCGCCCGGTGCTGTGGCGGAAGGAACCATAAATCCTCCAGGACACATGCAGAAAGAAAATACCCCTCGCTGCACATCATTCAACCGGGTTTGAGTGGTCAGGGCATAGGGAGCAGCGGGGAGATAATCACCACGGTTGTCGCAATGGTATTGAATGCTGTCAATCAGCTTCTGAGGATGCTCGACCCGAACACCAAGAGCAAAGGGTTTCGACTCGATTTTAATTTTTTTCTTTTCCAAGAGCTCAAAAATATCTCTTGCTGAGTGGCCAGTCGCAAGAATCACTCCGTCGCCTTCATGTTTTTCTCCATTTGCAAGTGCTATCCCCTTGATTTCGCCATTTTTTAGAATGAAGTCCTCTACTCGGCTATTAAAATGAATTAGTCCTCCTCGTGATTCAATGGTGTCACGGATATCAGCGATGACTTTGGGCAACTTGTTGGTACCAATATGTGGATGGGTATCAATCAGAATATCTTCGCTTGCTCCATGTGCCACCAACATTTCCAGTATTCTACGAACGTCGCCCCGCTTTTTGGATCGGGTATAAAGTTTGCCGTCAGAATAAGTCCCGGCGCCGCCTTCACCAAAACAATAATTGGAGTCAGGATTTACAACATGTTCTTTATTAATTCTGGCCAAATCTCTCCGGCGTTCCTGAACATCTTTTCCGCGTTCAAACAAGATGGGCCGAGCTCCAAGTTCCAGGCAGCGCAGGGCAGCGAACAAGCCGGCGGGACCCGCACCAACAATGAGAACTTTTCTGGCATTAGAGACGTCTCGTTCTGGTTTTTGATAGGTGATTGACCAAGGGTCCTGTGTGTCTTGAAACAATCCAATTTCCACATCCACGCTTACCTTTCGTCCCCTGGCATCTATTGATCTTTTCAGCAACTTCCAGCTCGCGCCATCCTTTATTTTAGGAGATACAAAAGAATGCAGGTTCTTTTCATCCAAAGCGATTTCTGGCTTGAGCCTATATTTCAGAATTTTATTCATTTGCCGCGGGTTTATCGTGGCGAAGGTATCGGATTCTTAGTCTTTTTAAATCCCAGGTAGCCAATATTTATTCCAAAGAAGATTGGGATATACAGACTGGATTGATTCACATCCGTGAAGTATTGATCGTAAGTAGTGCCACTGTAGAGCGGAGCATAGTCTCTTTTACCTATGCCCACACCAATGTAAAGATCAATTGTCAAACCGGCATTTGCAGGGTCTTTCAGCAATCTGTCTCCGACAAAAACTCCATAGTAATATCTATTCTCTTTCGCTCGAACCTCATGAGTGGCTAAAGTTCCCCCCTCGCTGATATGCGCAGCATGCTTGATAAAATCAGCGCCAATTAGATGTCCAAAGTACAGCATTCCCATTGGTTCATCCTTGCTATAAAATTTATGCCTCAAAACCACACTGGAACCTGTAGCATATAAATCTCCAGTTGAAATGCGATTATGATTTTCGAAAAATGGCTTTCTATGGTAGGTATAAATTAATTCAAACCCCTGTCGTTCCTGCAGGTAGTATTCCACTGCCAAGGGCATAAATCCCAATATCGGGTACAATGGGTTTGATCCGAAAATCACTCCTTTGTACTCATTTACTCTTGAAGTGAAGTAGCGAGATTTTCTGTTTTTGAATTTATATTCGGGCTTGTCATAATCCTCTTTGTTCGCTTGTTCGACAAACGCTTCACTTTTCATAAACACGGGATTATTCTCCCCATAAACGGGAAGATAGGTACCTGCAACTTCGCCGTTCTTTTTATAAAGGGTCCATTCACCAACTCTCCGGCCTTGAGACAAATTCCCCATCATTTTCACATTCCCATTCAGATAGTAACCTTCGTATTTTCCTATGCCGTCTTCATCGAATTGAGCCTGCCCTTCTACATTACCTTCTTCGTCATAATAAGTCCACTGACCATAATTTAGGTCTCCTCTAAAATTGCCCGTAACTTTTAAATTTCCACTGATGTAGTACTCCTTATATTCTCCCGTTCCTTCGTCGAATTCCCCTACACCTTTGATCACTCCACTGTCATAGAACATCTTCCAATAACCATCCTTAGACCCGTTCTTTTGAAGACCTTCAGCACTTTTTGCTCCGTTGGAATAATAGTAAATCCAGTTTCCCAATGTCTGTCCATTTTCATAGCCTCCTTCAGCTGATAATTTTCCATTTTTGTAAAAGTATTTCCAGGGTCCGGTTTTTAATCCTTGCTTATAATAGCCTTCGGCCATTTTTTCTCCTGATTCGAAGTAATGCACCCAAAGACTGTCGCTCTTACCTGATTTATTGAGACCTTCTGTCTTTAACTGACCAGAAACATAATATTCTTTGTACGTACCACTACCATTTCTGAACATCGTCTGAGCCTTCATACCTCCGCCTTCATAATAATATTCCCATGTGCCAGTCCTGATTTCATCATCATATTGTCCCCTACTTTTCAAGCTACCTACCTCATAATAATATGACCATTCTCCTCCCTTTTTTCCATTAGACAGTATCCCCTCCGATCTCAGTTTCCCATTTTCGAAATAATCAGACCAGATTCCAACCGTACGACCATAAAGAAAGGACCCCGACTGCCTGACTCTTCCATTTTCGAAATAATAAGTCCATTGACCCGATGCCTTATTGTTAGTATAATAGCCCTCCGACTTTTTTATTCCTGAAAGATAGTAGGACGTATATGGTCCATTAAGTTGATTTGAAATTGTATCATCTACTGCAAATACCTCCTTTACAACTGTTTTTTCTTGATCATAATAGGTACGCAACACTACCCCCTGTCCCAATAGGGAGGTGCTGATCAACAATAAACCTATGGCAAGAAATTTCTTCAATTAATTCTGTTCTATTTATTAAAAACGGTTTCTTCCACCCAGTTCTTACCCCAATTGTCCTTTTCTTCCTTGCTCCATAATTCAGGAAAGAATATCACTCTTTGAAATCTTGGTGGCAGATACTTTTGCCAGTTTGTACCTCCAGTTGCTGCTATTACTTCTGGATCTCTCTGCAAATACCTAACGGCAGATTTATAATGTGCAAGTCGCCACTGCACATTTGAAAGCTGATCCAATTTTCTTAGGGCCTTTACTATTGTCTCACTCTTATCAGAAGATTTATAATTGCTATTGTATTTCTGCCACACATTGGTGCTTCTGTACTTATCTGATAGTTTTAAAAAATCTCCTGCGTACTTACTTTCAAACTGCTTCAAAGTCAATGTTTTCTTGCCTGTGGCCAACTCGGTAGCTCCTCTTTTCCAGTAAAGGTGATCGTACATCTGTTGCACATTTTCAGTGTCCATTTCTGTCCTCTTATTCTCTTCTACAAGATTGAGCAGGTCAGTGCATGAGATTTCGAACATTCGTATCTGAGCAGACTGAAATCCACTAGCAGGAAGAAGAGACATGCGAAAGTCCAGAAATTGTTTCTGATCCATACCATCTATCATCACATCGAAAGAGTCGACAAGATGCAATAAGTAACGATTGATCCTGTTCACTCTCAACAGAAAACGGTCTGGTTCTACCTCATCCTCAAAAGACAACTGCTCTATTTCATTCAATATCAATTTGAAATAAAGTTCTGTGATTTGGTGATAAATGATAAATATTTTTTCATCTGGAAATTGAGTCTTTGGATTCTGTAGACTTAGCAAAGTATCCAAATGAATATAATCCCAATAGGTCAGATAATCAGCATGCAGCAATCCATCCAAATAAGAAGATAAATCCTGTCCCATGGCTTCATATTTTTCTTCTAGCTGCCGTAGTTGTTCTAGTATTTTTGTATCAAAGTTCGAATTAGTCATGAGGGTATTGTTGTCATTTAATATTGTAAATTTGCGCCTAAATTTGAATAACCTACTAACAACAAAAGTAATTATTAGACAAAGTATACTGAATCTGATGATTATCATAAAAAAATAATCATGCACATGGCTTTCCAGACCATATTTCAAATTTCAGGAGTGCCGATGGTACGATTTTAACCTGTTCGCAAGGTTATTTAAGATTGCACAGGCAAAATTTCATTATTACCCAAAACGGTAATATTTTGAGCCCAGAATGAATGAGTTAACAATTTTAAACAACAGCCCTTCTTATGAAATCTAATTTTTCTGACGAATTCGAATCTCCTGACTTTTACCAAATTGATGATTTATTGACCGAAGAACATCGGATGATCCGAGGTTCAATACGCGATTTTGTAAAAAAAGAAATAACCCCATTTATCGAAGATTGGGCTGAAAGAAACCACTTCGAGTACCCAATGGTCAAGAAATTCGGAGACATTGGGGCCTTCGGTCCTACCATTCCTACTGAATATGGCGGCGGTGGTATGGACTATATCTCATACGGTTTGATCATGCAAGAGATTGAAAGGGGAGACTCTGGGATGCGGTCTACGGCATCAGTCCAGGGATCCCTGGTGATGTACCCGATCTACAAGTTTGGTTCTGAAGAACAACGAAAAAAGTATTTACCTAAACTTGCTTCAGGTGAGTGGTTAGGATGCTTTGGCCTAACAGAACCTGATCATGGTTCCAATCCAAGCGGTATGGTCACCAACTTCAAAGACATGGGCGACCACTATTTGCTCAACGGTGCCAAAATGTGGATTTCAAATGCTCCTAAAGCAGATGTAGCAGTGGTATGGGCAAAAAATGAAGAAGGCAGGATTCATGGTCTTGTAGTAGAAAGAGGCATGGAAGGATTTACCACGCCGGAAACCCATGGCAAATGGTCACTTCGTGCCAGCTGCACTGGTGAGTTGGTCTTTGATAATGTGAAAGTGCCCAAAGAAAATCTGCTACCCAACAAGAGTGGCCTTGGAGCTCCTATGATGTGTTTGGACTCCGCACGATACGGCATTGCATGGGGTGCCATTGGTGCTGCAATGGATTGCTACGACTCAGCAAGGAGATATTCATTGGAAAGAATCCAATTCGACAAGCCGATCGGCTCATTCCAGTTGATTCAAAAGAAACTATCAGAAATGCTAACTGAAATCACAAAAGCGCAATTGCTCAATTGGAAACTTGGCAAAATGTTCGAGGAAGGGAAAGCAACAACACCCATGATATCGATGGCTAAGCGCAATGCTGTTGCCACTGCTTTGGATATAGCACGAGAGGCGCGTCAGATTCACGGAGGCATGGGCATCACAGGCGAGTATCCCATGATGAGACACATGATGAATTTAGAATCTGTGGTAACGTACGAAGGTACTCATGACATTCACTTGTTGATCTTGGGAAATGAAATCACAGGTATTCCGGCATTTAAATAACCAGATTAGGTCAATCACTTTGGAATTATCCTCAAAGTGATTGACTCCCTTTTCAATTCCACGAAACGTGCAAATCAAACGTTTCCTCGCCCTTGGACAAGGCACTCAATATCTCGACCTTCACGTTTTTACAATTGCAGATTTCTGCTGCCCTTTCTATCCATCCGGCAATCCTAAATTCTAACAAACTGTTATTAACCGGCAGTTTAGTACAGCGAATCTTTACGCTTCGATTTGAGCTTTCAACCACCTTCAACTCGCTGGGGCGGTAAAATGTGGACATGATACGTGGTGCTTTCTTAAGAATATACGTTGGTGTCGCGATCATCGCAAAAACCTTGTAAATACCTGTAAGCCCTTGCTCTGCAGCGAATCTGCCCATTTCCCATGCGCCAATTTTTTCGTCTGAAAATATTAATTCACAAACTACCAGAGAAGGTTGTATCATTCCGTCCTGGATTGAACACCAACTTGACACAGATGAGCTTGCCATCAAAACCTTGGTCTCACTTGGAAGTCGACTCTCCCACTTAGCGTAATTTGAGGAATGCTTAATTTTTACAAAATCAACAATACCTTTTAGGATTGACCCCCTGACTTCCATAGATTTCTATTTTTTTTTTTTAGTATGAGGTCAGGCATGGAGCAATACTATACCTATAACTGAATAACAAAAAAAAAATTCGCCTAGGCTATCCAAACACTCGGCGAAAGCCAATTATCGCTCTTTAAAAATCATAGTACTTAAACCCTTCTGAAAATTCCTCAGCGGCTATTTCGGGGTTGACAACCACTTTTGAATATTCGTACAATTCGTATAACCCTTTGTCATCAAATACTTCCATTTTTAGTGGGACAAACTCCGTGGCGTCAATGATGAGATTCAATTTCGGAGAATAATCATTTGGGATCAGAATTGTTTGGCCTGGAATCACATCTTCGTAATTCTTTATTTTAGGATTCTTTTCAAGGATCATGTAGGCGCTGAGTTTATATTTGTCGGCAATATGCTCAATCGTCTCTCCTTCTTCAATCTGGTATTCAATTAATTCGAAGTAGGGATTTACAAATGTAATCGAGTGGCTCATTCTGCCGTCTTGCATCACTTCACCATTATAGACCACCATCTCATCGATCCGGTCTTTGTATTTAATGCAAAGGAATTCAAGAATAGATACCACATGATCAAATCCGGACTGAAAAATAGTATGGTGCTGGTCGTTCCTCATGATTCCATCGTGAGGGTTCAATTTAAGATTGAGCCAGGGAAATCCGTTTGGATTGATTAGTGCCTTATCGTTATTCAATCCTTGTACATAGAGAACTTCCATACCGTCATTTGGATAGGTCTGTCTTAAATAGACGGCATAGGGACTCTTCTGCATTTTGGTAAAGGAAACCTGCTTAATAATCTTACCTTTTATTCTCTCTTGTTTGGTAATCGTATAAGTGAGCGTTTGGATGTCTGCTGTTCTGCCAAACATTTCTCTGGCAATTTCATAGCCTGATGGGTTGTCACCCATCATAAAAAAAGAGCTACATATAGTGCACAGAAGAATGAGAATTGAGAAGCCAGTCTTTGTCATGAGTATTTGTTATATCGTTTGGGAAATCCGGCGTGTCCAAATTTATTAAGTGCACAAGCTAAATAATTATTATATTATCTTGGCGCAGAGAGGATGAAAACAAAACAGGCCTCGCTGATGCGAAACCTGTTTCATTTTTAACTGTTTTTGACCATTGGGGTTCAGAGGCGTCTCCTCTGACCTCATTATATTATGAGTATACAGATAAGATGCACCCTAAGGTCAAAAAGTTGCACAACAACGGCGTAAATTTTAAATTTTTATCGGAACCACCACTTTTGTAAAGTCCCAGACCATGGCTAACTCGACTCCAGAATCATTTGACGTCAGCTCGATAAGAAATTGCTCGGTACATGAATCAGCCTTCTGTACGGGTACGGTAACCTTCGCAATGTCAAGGGTATAATCCGGCTCCCAATACCCCCATTTTTCTGTCTCTGAATTTAGCACAACGTCCCATTCGCTTTCTCGAGGAATTGTGTAAATCCTATAGCTCCCGGCCCTGATAATGTTAGCCCCAAATGTAAAGTCGTTGGAAAATGTAATTATTGTAGGTTCATTTGCTCCGGTACGCCAATAGGTGTCGTATGGCAACAATTCTCCAAATATCTCCCGACCTTTCTTATAGGGTCTACAGTAATCTACCTTGATATTATAATTTTCAGTTTTCAATTCAGCAGTTGCGGCAGGGCTATGCTTCTTTGTAGTAGCAATTTGGTATATGACTATTGCCGCAAATATGATCACAGCTGCTCCTACTACCCAGAGTATTTTTTTTATCATTAGTTCGTTTAATTAAGGAATAGATAGGAATAGTACTCTAAATGTCGACCCGGAGTTTCGAAAGATGATAAATATGTGGTTCAATTGACTATTAGACCGTATATAGATTGAAAAATAAAACCAATGCCTATATTATATTAATTAAAGGGTTAATTTTGAACCTTGCAAAAAGAGCAAATCACATCTCATGATAGAATACAATACAATTAGAGAGCGCGTCACGCTGAAAGAATACGGAAGAAACGTACAAGACCTGGTTGCCCATCTGGCCACAATAGAAGACAAGGAAGAAAGATCAAAAAAGGCCGCTACTTTGGTCGAATTGATGAAACAAATCAACCCAGCCATGCAGAATACGCCTGAAGTAGAGCAAAAGCTTTGGGACGACCTTCACATTATATCCAAATTCACTGTAGAAATTGACGGCCCTTTTCCTACACCGAGTATAGAAATATTGGAAAAAAAGCCTGAAAAAATGAGCTATCTCACCAATGAGATTACTTTTAGGCACTTTGGCAGAAATATCGAGCTTTTGGTAGACAAGGCGATCACACTAGAGGATCCCGAAGAGCAGGAAGCAGCCATCATTCATGTTGGCAAACTGATGAAAACATTTATCTATTCATACAATAGAGACAATATTGAAGATGATGTTGTTTATCTAAATATCCGCAAGCTGTCTAAAAACAAACTGGACATAGATATGGAGAAAGTGAAAGCAGGTAATCTGTTTGAACCTATTCGAAAGGAAAGACGTAGTGATCGTGATAACAGCGGAGATCGAAGCGAAAGAAACGATCGAAATAGAAATAGAAATAAACGAAACAGCAATCACAAAAGAAGAAGATAAATGGCTTCATTCCGGGTCGTTGGAGGGCATCCTCTGAAAGGCGAAATTACCCCTCAAGGCGCCAAAAACGAATCGCTTCAAATCTTATCCGCAATACTCCTCACCAAAGAAGTAGTTACTATTCATAAGATTCCTAATATCAGGGATGTCAATAAGCTAATCGAGCTGCTTGAAGAAATGGGTGTGAAAGTCACAAAGCTTGGAGAAGAGTCCTACTCGTTTCAAGCCGATGATGTGGATACGCATTTTCTTGAAACTGAGAAGTATAAGCAAATGGCCAGCTCACTGCGGGGATCAATAATGATCCTCGGCCCCATGCTAGCCAGGTTCAAAAAAGGTAAAATCCCACAACCTGGAGGAGACAAGATAGGCCGACGTAGATTGGACACTCATTTCGACGGCTTTCAGAAGCTGGGAGCTAAATTCAAATACGAAAAGAAGACCAACTACTATAACATCGATGCCTCGCATCTAAAAGGCGCTTATATGCTCCTTGATGAAGCCTCGGTGACAGGTACTGCTAACATTTTGATGGCCGCATCACTCGCGAGCGGCACTACCACTATTTATAATGCCGCCTGCGAACCATATATACAGCAGCTTTGTAAAATGCTCAATAGAATGGGTGCCAAGATCAGCGGCATTGGCTCTAATCTTTTGAAAATCGAAGGAGTTGAAGAATTGGGTGGTACAGAACACACCATGCTTCCGGACATGATCGAAATAGGTAGTTTTATCGGACTAGCTGCTATGACCCAGTCTGATCTAACAATCAAAAATGCCGGTATCGAACACCTGGGTATTATTCCCGATATTTTTAGAAGGTTAGGAATAAAAATGGATTTCCAGGGAGATGATATACACATACCGGCTCAGGATCACTACGAAATAGAGACGTTCATCGATGGTTCTATCATGACAGTGGCTGATGCTATTTGGCCTGGTTTTACTCCAGATCTGTTGAGTGTTGTGCTAGTTACTGCTACTCAAGCAAAAGGCACCGTGCTTGTCCATCAGAAAATGTTTGAAAGCAGGCTTTTCTTTGTCGATAAATTGATCGATATGGGTGCACAAATTATTCTTTGCGACCCTCACCGGGCGACTGTGATCGGATTGAATAAATCGACACCATTACGAGGAATTCAGATGACTTCTCCCGATATTAGAGCTGGTGTTTCTCTTCTTATAGCAGCCATGTCTGCGGAAGGAGAAAGTTTGATTCACAATGTGGAGCAAATCGATAGGGGATACCAAAATATTGACCAGCGGTTGAATGCTATTGGGGCTATGATTGAAAGGGTTTAGATAATTAAATCTTCAGTAGCATAACATGAGAACATTAATTCTAAGCCTGGTACTCTTACTAAGCTGTCATTTGGTCGATACCCAAAAGGGCGATACCTCCTATCCTTCGCTCAAATTGAAATCGGTACATCAACTCATCATGACCGATACGCTCAATTTCGACTTCAGTGGTATTGTGCAAAAGGATGATTCCATTTTTGTAGTGGCAGACAAACCATGGAATACCTATATTTATTCAATTGCTTTTAATCAAGACGGATGGTTTGTTGATGCTCAGAGGGCCATTACCAGTACGGAAAAATTTGATCTGGAAGCCATTGATTTCTCCGATGGTAATTTCTACCTAGCAAATGAATATACAGGTTCGGTGAATCTTCTTGTTCCTGGAGCTACAGAAATTCAGCCAATACCAATCAATTTCGATGCTCATGGATTGGCCCCAGGTACGTGGAAAAATGCCGGATGGGAAGGACTAGCTATAGATGCTACAAAAAAAACCATGTATTTGACCAAAGAACGCCAGCCGAGGTTCATCATTGCTGTAGACATGGCGACCTGGACTATCAAAGAGCAGTTTGACATTCCGCAAACTGAAAGCAATGACTTCTCAGACGCCAAGTTTCATAAAGGACACCTCTACCTATTAGAACGAAACGGCAACTATGTCACCAAGATAAATCCAAAGACTAAAAAAGTACTTGCCAAGTATCACTACAGACATATTGCCAGTCACCCTAAGGGCAAGCTGTACGAACCTGAAAAATATGGCATGGCAGAGGCACTGCTTCTTACTGAAAATGAGATTTGGATAGGTATTGACAACAACGGGTTGGATGTATCAGACTATGCCCAGCAGGCCTATCGATTAAAAGCCAAAGCCCCGGCCATTTTAAAATTTGAAAGACCTAAGGACTTTTAAAAAAAAGCCTGGCATAATGCTTTGCATGTCTAAAGAAAAGTTTGGGGCTCACCTGACAACTTCTAAGCAACCAAATTACGAACCGATAGTCGCCACTTTTTAATGCCACCATTGCCATTTTGAGCCAGCAGAGGCTTTTCATTGACTTACTCGTTGAATAATTCCTGTATACTGAATGATAAAATTTTATTTTAGAAGCAAATGAAGCCTGCAACGAAGCACTTCTTTCATGAAGATGATATCTGCTCCCTATGAAATTCACCTTTTTAAATTTCAAACCTTTTTGAGCCAGTGCCAGCCAAAAGAGCATATCCTCTCCATAGTCATATTCAGACAAAAACCTCGTACCTCCTATGGCCTCACATCTGATCAAAAATGAATGTACCTGGGGATGATATAGAAAGATATGTTCTGCAGGCCGATCTTCCATTTGATAGAGGTGGTCAATAGAGTCATTTTGCTGATGGTTGTAAGTATTTATCTTATTGTCCGGTAGATGAGCACCTACTACCTCAACTCTACAAGAAACCAAATCTATTTCTTCTTTTTCGATCACCTCAATCGACTGCTTCAACATATTTGGCAATAGTACGTCGTCGTCGTCCAAAAACAAGATATAATCCCCTTTAGCATTTTCCAGACCAATATTCCGACAAGTAGGAACGCCCGAATTGGACATATTCCTTTTTAAGTGAACCCGAGAACTAAGGCTGGATATAGCATCAATTTGGTTTTGGCTTTCAGGATCTGAAGCATCGTCAATAATAATAATTTCTAAATCTTCCAGTCTCTGATCCAATACTGAGTTCACAGCCTCCTTCAACTGTTCGGGGCGATTGTAAGTTGGAATGATAACGGATAATTTAGTCATGAATCTGGATTGCTCGTTCAAAAAAAGGCAAAAAAAGGAGAACCTGTTACTTTTGTAGCATGAATAGTATCAGAGAGTTTTCAGAAAAGATAAATGAGGCGTTGAAAACACAACAATTGGTAAAACTCACATTGAGTAAACCAGTTTATAAATCAAATGGACTTCAAAAAATATTTATCCGACTTGTCGAGATAAAAGGTGACGAAAAACTTTCTTTCAATAACAGATACAAAACCAAGGATATAACCAAAAACTATGATCGGACAGACGGTCTGATTGAAATTGAATCCTTACTTACTGAAAAATTCAAAAATGCGACTCTAATTACCAATCAAATCACCTATCAACTTCTTCAAAATAAGAAAGGTAAGGTAACGATCACAGCATCAGAATCAACTCAGGTGACAAGTTCGATTAATCATGACAAAGAGAAAAATAAGCGAGCCCCACTGGCCGCTCTCTATCTTCATGAACTCGGCATTACCAATTCTGATGGCGAACTCATTCCCAAGATGGCAGATAAGTACCGTCAGATCAACAAATACCTGGAGATCATGGACAACCTTATTACCTCAGGCATTCAAAAACCAGAGTTAAATTTGGTCGACATGGGGTCGGGCAAAGGTTACCTGACATTCGCGTTGTATGACTTCTTGTGGCGCATCAAAGGACTTTCGGTAAGAATTACTGGTATTGAGTTGAGGCAGGAGCTGGTTGATTTTTGCAATGAGAAAGCCATGAAATGCGGATTTGAAAAATTGCAATTCATTAACCAGAGAATCGAAGAATATGACAACAATGATATTGATATCTTGATTGCCCTTCATGCCTGTGATACGGCGACAGATGATGCCCTGGCTAAAGCTATAATGGCTAAAGCTCATTTGATAGTCTGCGCCCCTTGCTGTCACAAACAAGTACGTCAGCAGGTAAAAGGTAAATCTCAGGAAAATCCGTTATTAAAATATGGCATCTTTCAAGAGCGCCATTTTGAAATGGTAACTGACACAATTCGAGCCCTAATTCTTGAACAACACGGATACCAATCCAAAGTTTTCGAGTTCGTATCCAACGAGCACACACGAAAAAACATCATGCTTGTAGGATCCAAGTCATCCAAAATTGATCATGAGCAAGCGTCAGAAAAGATAGCAGCTTTAAAAAAAGAATATCACATTGACTACCAATATTTAGAGCAATTGGTTAATTTAAAATAATAACGGATCAACCAGCAAAGTCCGAATTATTGCCAAACTTGAAAAGTACCAAGGCCATGTTTGCTCCATCATTGACTAGGCCATCTCATCCGAGTAGATTGAGATGTCTTGTAATACTCGTCTGTCTTCTCCTCACTTCATTCCGACACTACGGGCAAAGTCTTGAAAGTCTAACCCAGTACATTGAAACCTGTGAGACCAAAACATGTCTGGATACCTTGAGGACTTTGGATTTACAAGCTTACCTAAATGAAATAACGCTGAGTAAGAAACTGCTAAAAGTTGCACTTAAGAAGGCGAAATCAATTGAACATAGCAAATTGCTACCAGTGATAAACACAGAACTCGCCAGGCTATTTTACTACCAAGGCGAGATTGATTCAAGTTTTTATTATCGGATTGAAGGTATAAAGCAATTTGAAGCAATGAACGAATTATCACTGGCAGGCCGTGAATATGCAGAGCTAGGGTATCAATACAAGAGAATTAATCTGGAAAAAGGGTTCAAGTATATGCGCCTAGGAGTAAATATGCTTGAAGAAATCAATGACACTATTGGTCTTGCTAATACTTATAACAATTACGGCGTACTCTTCGAAATGAAGCACAAAATGGATAGTGCGCTGTACTATTATCGGTCTAGTCTAGAATTGAAAGAACACCTCGATGACTCCCTGGGTATACCTTACAGTCTGGAGAACATAGCGCTGATTCAGCTACTAAATAATGAATACAATCGAGCGGAGTCAAATCTAAAAAAGGCGCTCAAATACAGAGTGGCTCTAAATGATCAACAAGGTCTACTTGGCAACTATATTAATTTGGCTGAACTCTATCAATATAAAAATGAACTACGAACCTCAATTTCATACTTTCAAAAAGCACTAGATAAGGAGAATGAAATAAGTCAGCCCTATGCCGCTCAATATTGCTATGAAAAACTAACTGGGGTTTATCGAAAACAAGGAAACTACCAATTGGCACTCGACTCACATATCAATTATACAGCCATCAAAGACAGCCTCTCCACTGAGCAAAATGTAAAAAATGTAGAAAGGCTAACCATTCAGTATGAAACAGAGAAAAAGGAACAAGAAATAGAATTACTCTCTGTTGAGAATCAACTGAAAATTGCAGAAGTCAAAAATGCCAATAATAGATTCTACGCTTCTCTCGGAGGAATTGGCCTGATTGTATTGAGTGTATTCCTATTATTCAATAGATATCAGCACCAGCAGCGCGCACTTTTGGCTGAGGAAAGATCACATAGCCAGAAACTTGGTTTTAAATCCTTGATCGAAGGTGAGGAAAAGGAGCGAAAACGAATTGCGCAGGAATTGCACGATGGCCTTGGACAATTATTATCCACAGCCAGACTCAATATTTCAGCCATAGAAGACCATGTCGAGTCACTAGTCGTAAAACAATGGGAGAATTCGGTCAAACTGATCGACCAGGCCGTAACTGAGGTAAGACACATTTCTCATAACATGATGCCTAATGCTTTGATTTCAATTGGACTCGAAGCCGCTATTAAGGAACAAATTCACATTATTAACGACGCGGGAAAAGTTCGGGTACACGCTGAAATGCCTGCTGAAAAAATCAATCTGCCTGAAAGCGAGGCCATCGCACTCTACCGCGTCATTCAGGAAGTGCTCAACAACGCGTTGAAATATGCTGAGGCAGAAAATATTTGGCTAAAAATCAAAAGCAAGGACCAAATTCAAGTTTATATAAAAGACGATGGGAAGGGCTTCGATAAAAATCTGTTAAGTAAAACAAGCGGTATTGGATGGAGAAATATTGAGTCAAGAATGGAAATTCTCAATGGAAAACTAGACATTCAGACGGAATTGGGTAAAGGATCTGAAATTTCTTTGAAACTTGCTATCTAATGGATCAAAAAGAAAAGTACAATATTTTAATAGTCGACGATCATCAGATGTTCATTGATGGCATTCAGTCATTGTTAATCGGACAGGACAAATACGGCATTAGCCATGAAGCCAACAATGGCAACGATGCACTCGAAATACTAAAAAATGATGCGCATAATATTGACATTGTTATTTCAGACTTGAGCATGCCTGAAATGCCAGGGTCAGAACTTGTGAAGATTGTAAAAGAGAAATACCACGAAATCAAGGTGCTTGTACTGTCCATGCACAACAACAGGGAGACGGTTAGTGAAATTTTAATGTCTGAAGCCGAGGGCTACATCTTGAAAAATACAGGAAAAAAAGAACTAGTAATAGCTTTGGACCGCATCACAGAAGGCAGTACGTTTTACAGCAAAGAGGTAATGTCAATCATGCTGGAAAAAGTCCAAAAAGAAAGGAGAATCAGTGAAGAGACAAAGCACCTCACAGATAGGGAATTGGAAATTCTTCAGCTCATTGTTCAGGAGTTTTCCAGCGAAGAAATTGCTAACCAGCTATTTATCAGTAGGCGTACTGTAGACACCCATCGCAAACATATTTTAAAGAAGACCGCCTCGAAAACTATCGTTGGTCTCATTAAATTTGCCTTCAGAAACGAGCTAGTGACCTTAGCTTAGGACACTACTTCTAGTTGTTGCAACACACGCTGAGCCTGGATGATGTGGCGCTGATTGTGACCAATCAAAAACCTAAAAGCGTCCCCCAGTTTAAAAGTAACAATCGGACCAATAGCCGATGTTATTTTAATCTTGTTCAGATCCAATGCTTTACTTTTTTCCAATGCATCAATGAGCTTTTCCTGATCTTCAATGAATTTAGCTAGTGTATCATATTGCACATTGACCTCAGGAATAAACTTTCTCATCGTTTTCATAGGTGATGGAATAGTACCATCTTCCCTCGGTTTGATCATTTTGACAAAATAGTTACCGATCCAACCTGGCTTGAACTTTGGGTTATCACTGGTAATAGCGTCCTCCAATTTTTTATCGAACTGGCCTATATAATGAGCATCCGCAATATTGAGATGCTCGATGCACTCTAATACACTCCATTGTTCTTGAGTAGGTTTATAATTCAATTCTTCTTTGCTCAGTGATTCAAAAGCTTTAGCCTCATCCTTTACTTGTTGGGTATCCCTGATGAGCGAGTTGAGTAGATCTAATTTATCCATTGTGAGTTCCTTTTTTTTTGTAAAAGTAGAGATTGTCGAAATACAAAAAATTGATCTATATCAAGAAAGGTAATGGAGCTATTCCTTCCCGATTCTTTGCCTTCGCATTCTACTGAAGGTCTCCGGTGTCATGCCCACATAGGAAGCAAGGTACTTTTGAGGAACCAGCTGAAAAATATGTGGGCTTTGATTGAATAATCGATCAAAACGCTCTTCAGCCGAAAAACTTCTAACCTCAACCTGTCGCCTGCCCATACCAATCAGTGCCTGTGCATTAAATATTCTTCCCCAGCGTTCCAATGACTTATATCGATCAAACATTTCCATTAGGTCTGCAAAACCTATTCTCAGTAGTTCGACCTGTGATATAGTTTGGATATTCCAGTCTGTAGGCTTTTGGTCCAGAAAAGAGTCATATGCACCAGAAAAATCACCATTGTAAGAAAATCCCACACTCACATCCACTCCTTTATTGAGCACGTAAGCCCTCATTACACCATCGTGGACGAAATAAAAATATTTTTCAGTCTGCCCGACCTGTATAATATGTTGGCCCTTTTCAATAACTCTTGTATCCCAACGAGATGAAAAGTCTTCCCATTCTTGGTCGGTCAATTTCGAAAGGCTATTGACTTTATTTCTTAAATGTGTAAGTGCATCCATACTTCAGTAAAAGTAAATCGATTTGAAATGATAGTCATTTCGATTCTGATTTCTTTAAATATCCCTACCAATACGGATTGAATTTGGCCACTTATACGACTTTATTTGGAGGATTCGACACAAACCCAGGCTATGGATTTATCCCAACGAGAAAAAGAGATACTAAAACTGATTGTTAGAGAACGTTCTTCTTTGGACATTGCCCATGAATTAAAGATTAGCATTAGAACGGTAGATACACATCGAAAAAACATAGCCAAAAAACTCAAAACAAAGTCACTTATCGGATTGACAAAATATGCCATACGCGAAGGAATGGTAGATGGGTTTCTATATTCTGGCAAGAAGTAGACACAAAATACCTAATAGTAGGTATTCCCTCGATTTGAGTTAATACCTATTATTACTTAATCAAATTTTAATGAGGTATGAAAATCGTAAAACTAGTATTTTCAATCCTTCTGTATATCCTCACCATTACATTGTTCATTTGACATTTGTCAGATAAAGTGAGGTTTTAACTGATTTTGCGGCTCATTCGTTACAGGTGAAGCTAGTGAGAACCTCCTAATTGCGTCAGTTAGGAGGTCTTTTTATGTAGCCCCTATTGATCTGCTTTTTTGTCGGATTGAACCAAGCGCGCGAAAACCATAATAAGCCCCTGGCAAACAGACGCTATTAGTATGAGGTACATGTAATCTTCAAAGGACATAAAATCGGTAATTTCTATCAAAAGGACTGGAATGGTCAAAACCACTACTGCAGGATCAATTTTATTGATGAATTGACAAATCAAGACATTAACCCTATTTCGCCCATTCTCCAAGCACGAACAGATAGGAACATACCATTGACATAATAAACTCCTGCTCAGTTTTATTCCTTGTCAGTTTTTATATTTTTGTCGGTTACAACTAAATAAAAATATTTAACCCTGGCTTATGCAGCAACTCAACGATTTTTTGCTCCTTATTGATAGTTTTATTGGAAGCGCCATTTGGTTTCCTTATGCTTTACTCGGCACCGGGCTATTTTTTACCATCTATTTGAAATTTCCTCAAATCAGGTTTTTTGGTTTTGCTATCAAAATAGTAAAGGGCAAATTCGATAAATCAGATGACGAAGGGGATACCTCGCATTTTCAAGCCCTTGCTACGGCATTGTCAGGTACAGTAGGAACAGGAAACATAGCCGGCGTCGCCTTTGCTATCCACATTGGAGGTCCTCCGGCACTTTTTTGGATGCTTATGACTGCAGCCGTAGGTATGTGTACCAAATTTGTGGAAGTCACGCTTTCTCACAAGTACAGGGAAAAAGCTGCAGATGGTACTATGGCGGGTGGCCCAATGTACTTTATGAAAAACAAAATGAATATGAAATGGCTGGCAGTTGCTTTTGCAATAGCTACAGTTCTATCCTCTTTTGGTACAGGTAGCTTGCCACAAGTAAACAGTATTTCTAATTCCCTTAATGCAACATTTGGTATTGACCACATCGTAACTGGGGCTGTTTTGGCAGTTTTGTTGGCCTTTGTTACCATAGGAGGAATCAAAAGAATCGCGGCCGTTACGGAAAAGTTAGTGCCTGGAATGGCCATTATATATTTCATCGGCGCCTTTGCAGTCATATTATATAACCTCGACAACATTGGTCCATCCATAGTTTCAATCTTCGCAGACTTATTCACTGGTTCAGCCGCATCCGGCGGGTTTATTGGAGCATCCATCGCTTATGCATTTAATCGTGGCGTAAATAGAGGTTTATTTTCAAACGAAGCCGGGCAAGGTAGTGCACCTATTGCTCACGCATCAGCAAAAGGCCATGAGCCGGTATCGGAGGGCATGGTTGCCATATTAGAGCCATTCATAGACACCATCGTTATCTGTACGGTGACCGGGCTGGTACTTCTATCTTCTGGTGTTTGGAATCAAAAGCATGTAAATGACTTTCAGGTTTCTGACATGAGTATTGTAGTAGGTAGCGGATATTCTGATTCAACTGACGATGGCATCGCTCAACTCTACGGACATATCTCTGGAGAAAAACCACTTTCCGTATTCTCAGGAGATCTCGACATCCAAAACGGTCTTATAAAAAATGACGTAACAGTTCTCCATGCAAGATCTTTGGCAGAGAACGTGACCATTACCAAAGACGGACAACCATTCAACGGCCTAGTCAATATTGCCGATGGTAAACCGAGTGATCTGAATGTAACATTCACAGGTAAGTCTTTAGTGCATAGTGCGCCGTTAACTACTATCGCCTTCACAAAAGGCTTCTTTGGTGACTGGGGACAGTATATTGTGTCCATCGGCTTGCTATTATTTGCCTTCAGTACCGCCATCTCATGGTCCTACTATGGAGACAGAGCTATGACATTTTTATTAGGTAGTAGTTCCGTCAAATATTATAGGATGGTTTATGTTGTAGCATTCTTTTTTGCTGCTTTCACGGATACTACCATAATCTGGACATTGTCTGCTATTACAATAGCTGTCATGACATTGCCTAACCTGTTTGGCCTGCTATATCTAAGAAAGGACATGAAAACCACACTTGATGAATTCTGGGTAAACTTCAAAAAGGAATACCCTGACGAAAAAACACCGCAATAACTTATTAGTAGAAAGCCCTGTGAAATTCGCAGGGCTTTTTACTTACCATAAATTACCGCATGAGCAAAACACATAACTATAATAGTAAACTTGTTTGGACCGGCAACTTGGGGAATGGAACAAGCGATTATCAATCATATGACAGGTCTTTTGATCTGCATAGTGACGGCAAGCCTGTAATTGCCGGCACGTCCGATCCTGCTTTTAGAGGAGACCCCTCAAAGTATAACCCGGAAGAGCTCTTTCTCTTTTCAATCAGCAGCTGTCACATGCTCTGGTATCTTCATCTTTGTTCAGTGCATGATATTGTTGTGACCGACTACAACGATGAGGCTATAGGAACTATGGCAGAAGAAAATGATGGCAGCGGTAAGTTTATTGAAGTAGTCCTACGCCCCTCAGTTAGAATCACTGATTCCTCCAAAAAGGAATTGGCCTTGCAGTTACACCACAAGGCCAATCAGATGTGCTTCATTGCCAACTCATGTAATTTTGAGATTAAACACGAAGCACGAATCCACTAAATTCCAAAATCAGCTATCTCTTTGCAGTAATCAAGTCCCAGGTAAAAGTATTTACCTCGACAGGCTCACTGTCATATATATTGTCAAAAATTTCTTCTACTACCACGAAGCTTGCTTGATTATGCTCATTTTCATAACCCAGCATAAAAAACTCCCAAACCTCTCCGTCCAATTCTATATCAAGCTCGTACACCGAGAGAATATCTAAGTCATTACCAAACTTCTCAATAAATTTCTTGGCGGTCTCCTCATCTACTACATTGGCTTTGCTATGCCATAGTTCACCAGACTTCACAAATGCCTTAACGCTTAGCGTGCCACCATATTTGTGGTGATGAGGATGCTGGATCACAATAAAATGATCAAAATCCTCTAACTCAGGTTCACTTCTGAACTTACCTGAATAAAACTGAGCATTCGCGCTCAGTGCCAAAATCAGACTCAGAGATAAAAAAGTGATTAAGCGTTTCATTATTTAAGATAGTTTTGGTTGCCTTGTTCAAATCTCAAAATGTATTTAGCTGGCTTCCTGATTCAAAACAGTACATTTTCACTATCTATTGATAATCGTATCGATGAATGACTCGGAATTTTCGATGGGAATTTTAGACATATTAGAATAGTACAATTTGCTATTAACATGTGACAAAATCACCTTACAACCGCACTTATCATCGAGTTCGCCTAAAAGATCACATCGATCCAACCATAACTAAACTCGCTGTGTCTTGGTATAAACCTTTAATGTACAAGTCATGAGACCAACGTATGTAAGAATTAGACTTATGAGTGTCTGATTATAGTTATAGCGGTTCCATATGACATATAAAAAACAAATTACAAACAGATGAAAATAATAACTTACCTTGTCTTGTCTGCGGTCGTTTTATCCTCTTGCGGCAGTCAAAGTCCTGTGCCAAGCGAATTAAATCAAGACTCTTCAAATAGCGAGTACATTATCTTCGGTCATTTCTACGGATTCTGTGGAGGAGAAGAGTGCATTGAAATTTTCAAAGTGACCAATGATGCGTTGTTCGAAGACACTAATGATTTCTATCCCAATAGCGACAATGTTTATGACGCCGAATTTATCCAACTCGATCAATCTAAATTTAACAAATTGAAAAGTCTGGATTTTGTAATACCAGATCGATTGTTTGACGAAACTGAAATTATAATCGGGGCACCCGATGCAGCAGACGGAGGTGGAATTTACCTTCAATTGTCAGACGGACGCTACTGGCTTTTGGATATGAGTTTGACGTATCTTCCGGAATACCTACACCCATTACGTGAACAAATCAGATTGACCATAGAAAAAATTAATGAATAGACCTAGCTACTTGGCGTTAGTCTGATAAGCCAATTTCTTCTTGTCTGAACGATCCATGATAGCATCATCAATGCAATCATGGATACGTTCCAGCCCGATCTTGTGCGACAGACCAGATTTGAACAATTTGTCTCTTACCGGCCCTATAATGTTGACCATATGAAATTGGATCTCACGATCACTCAAGGTTCTAACAATATCCTCCAGACCATCGAGCCCACTGGAATCCACATCACTAATACTTTGCGCATCCAGGATCAATTTCTTCATTGCCGGCTTTCTTTTTACCAGGTCTTCAATTTTAGATTTCAATGAGCCAATATTTGCAAAAAACAGTCTGGCATCAAATCTGAGAATGCTAACCTTAGCATCATCAATCGCGGAATCAAAACGGTCCAGGTTTCTGAAATATATGGTTCCTTCCACTCTACCCAGAACCGCCATGTGTGGTGTAGATGTTTTATAAACCAGAACGAGCAAGGAAAGCAATATTCCAACACCAATACCCCATTCGATGCCTAATACAAGCGTCCCTAAAAAAGAGGATAACAGCATAGCAAAATCATATTTATCGTTATTCCAGAGATTTTGTGCGATTCGAAAATCGATAAGTCCTAATACAGCCACAAAAATAATGGCCCCAAGTAGTGCCTCAGGCAAGTAATGAAAAACAGGCATAAGAAAAAGTAAAGTGACTATGACAATCATAACAGATATCAAAGCAGCTACTCCTGTCTGTGCTCCCGCACCTTCGTTTACTGCAGAGCGACTAAATCCTGCCGTTGCCGGAAATGACCTAAAAAAAGAACCAACCACATTTCCCAGACCTATCCCTATCAATTCGCGATTTGGATCAATTTCATATTCAGTCTTGTGCTTTGATTGGAGACGCTGGCCAATTGAATAAATCTCAACGAACCCCATTAAGGCTAGAGTAAATGCCAACGGTAGTATTTCTTTAATGGGTAATGCGTTGAATTCAGGAATCGCAAAAACAGGAAATCCACTTGGCATAGCACCAACCAAATCAATCCCAATCTGATCAAAATGAAAAATGTATGATAGCAAAACACCGGCAATCACCACTAGAAGGCTCGTTGGTGCTTTTGGAACCCATTTTTTCCCTGCAATTAGAATGAGTAAAGCGCTTAATGCCAATAGCAAAGTAGACCCATGAACAGCATTCAGATTTGAAATATAAAATGCAAATTCAGTAAAAACACCGGTCGCTGATACAGGATCTATCTTAAGAAGATATTTAATCTGTTTAATCGAAATAATTACAGCCGCGGCAAAGGTGAATCCAAGAATTACTGGCTTAGATAAGAAATTTGCAATAAATCCCAATCGAAGAAAACCCATAGCCAATTGAATAGCCCCTACTACCAAAGTAAGTGACACTACAACTATAATATATTGTTCAGTTCCAACATTGGCTATTGTGCTAACTCCAGCAAACAGTATCAAAGAGTCCATAGCAACAGGCCCAACAGATACATGCCTTGAAGAGCCAAAAAAAGTATAAAGGATTGAAGGAAAGATGGCGGTGTACAAACCATATACAGGCGGGAGGCCTGCAATCATGGCATAAGCCATGCCCTGAGGTATTAGCATAACTCCAACTACAAGTCCGGCGGCAAGGTCCTGTCTAAACTTTACTCCCGTGTATGACTTCAGAGAATTGATAAAAGGAAACACTTTCTCCATTTACATTTTGAGGGTTAATTGGGGACAAAGGTAAGTTTTTCGAACTGCAAACCATGTAACCTCAATTGGCCATTTAAAGAAATTTAATGTTGATTCGGCCCATTCAATCCAAAATATTTAATGTTTCCGATATAAAATATTCAGAGCGCCATAAATCCTTTCAAAATTCTAGCTAAGATTTTAATTATTAACAATATATATCTAAATTTGCGCACTCATTTCCTATACAAGGAAAAATGAAAGAAAACAGACAATACAAAATCGACATTTACGGACTCAAATTAGGGGTTCATGAATTTGATTTTGTGTTTGACAAAAAGCTCTTTGAAAATGTTGAAGATAGTGTGATTGAGTCAGGTCATGGGCAATGCACCATTGTACTGGACAAAAAAGAAACACTGATTTCAATCGATTTTAAAATCATTGGGGTGATTGAATTGATTTGCGACAGAAGTCTGGAGTCATTCGATTATCCAATAGAGATTAAAGATAACTTGATCGTGAAATACGGTGAGGAGTTCGATGATAGTAGAGATGATCTTTTGATTATACCTAATACTCAGGAGAGTATAAATGTAGAATCAAATATTTACGAGTATCTAACACTTGCGGTACCAATGAAAAAGGTTCACCCTGATTTTCAGGATGAGGAGGAAGATGAGGAAGAGCAAATAGCATTAGTTTATTCATCACAAGATGAAGAGACTGACAACGAAGAAGACAATGATGTAGTGGACCCAAGATGGGCCGCACTAAAGAATATTAAAGATTTAAAGAAATAAAAATAAAAGAAAGATGGCACATCCTAAGCGGAAAATATCAAAGCAGAGAAGGGATAAAAGAAGAACACACTACAAGTGTGAAGCAAAAACTTATGTAGTTTGCCCTACTACTGGTGAAGCCCATTTACCACACAGAGCCTACTGGCACGAAGGCAAGCTTTACTATAAAGGTAAAGTGGTGATTGAAAAAGAAGTATTAGCTTAATATTTCTTTTGAATTTCTATAAAATAAACGAAGTCTGCTTTTCAAGCAGACTTTCTGTGTTTTATATCAGTTATGCACGCATACTATTTTGATCGCCAAAACAAGCTATCAAAAGTCAATTAATTCATTAAATTGCCAACGTTTTTTGGCGACTCGTCGAATAGCAAGACCAGTTCAAAAGTATAAATACTTCAAATGACTAAAATAAGAGCAGCAATAACGGGTGTTCATGGTTATGTCCCTGATTATGTATTAACTAATAAGGAATTAGAAACCATGGTAGAAACCAGTGACGACTGGATTACATCACGTACCGGCATCAAAGAAAGAAGAATTCTAAAGGGTGATGGTCAAGGTACCTCAGTTATTGGCATCGAATCTTCTAAGGCACTATTGGAAAAGACCAATACTGATCCTAAGGACATCGACCTTATCATTTGTGCAACAGTCACTCCGGACATGCCATTTCCTGCTACGGCCAATCTCATCGCAGACGAAATCGGCGCAATCAATTCTTTCAGTTATGATATGTCTGCTGCTTGCTCGGGTTTCTTATATGCCCTAACCACCGGATCTCAGTTTATCGAAACTGGTAAATACAAAAAAGTGCTGGTGATTGGAGCAGATAAAATGTCCTCCATCATCAATTATAAAGATAGAACTACTTGCATCATTTTTGGGGATGGCGGTGGTTCCGTACTACTCGAACCTACGGAAGAAGAGGTTGGCGTAATGGATTCTATTCTAAGATCAGATGGATCAGGAGCTCAATACTTGCAAATGCCAGGCGGAGGTAGTCGTATGCCAGCTACGGTTGAATCGGTAGAGGCCAATAAACACTACGCCATGCAAGAAGGATCGGCAGTATTCAAGTTTGCGGTAACTAACATGGCTGACGTAGCTGCTGAGATCATGGAAAAAAACAGCTTGTCTGGTGATGATATATCATGGCTTGTTCCGCATCAAGCCAACAAGAGAATTATAGATGCTACTGCTCGCAGAATGGGAGTTGAAGAAGACAAGGTCATGCTCAATATTGAAAAATATGGCAATACGACAAGTGGAACACTCCCGCTTTGTCTTTGGGACTATGAGAAACAACTAAAAAAAGGTGATAATGTAATTCTTGCCGCCTTCGGAGGTGGGTTCACTTGGGGCTCCATCTATTTGAAATGGGCATACGATTCTAAATAACAACATAAAAAAGCAACAAAATGGCTTCAACCGCTGACTTTAAAAATGGGATGTGCATTGAATATAATCATGGATTGTATTTCATCATCGAATTTCAGCACGTAAAACCAGGTAAAGGTCCTGCCTTTGTCAGAACAAAACTTAAAAACGTCAAAACAGGAAAGGTGATAGACAACACTTTTACCTCAGGACATAAGGTCAACACCGCTCGTATTGAGAGAAGAAATTATCAGTTTCTTTATAAAGACGATATGGGCTACAACTTCATGGATAGCAGCACCTATGAGCAAATCAGCATCCAAGAAGAACTCATAGATGCACCCCAATTCCTGAAAGATGGACAAGAGGTGGAGGTTATCTTTCACGCCGAGGAAGAAATGATCTTGGGCTGCGAACTACCCAATCATGTTATTATGGAAATCACCTATACGGAGCCGGGGTTAAAAGGTGACACCGCTACCAATGCTTCGAAACCAGCAACCACAGAAACAGGAGCCACGATTCAAGTTCCGCTTTTTGTCAACGAAGGAGACATCGTGAAAGTTGATAGCAAAACAGGAAATTATGTAGAAAGAGTAAAGAAGTAATCCTTACTCTTTTTTATAGAGATCACCAAGTTTTTATATCAAGTGATTCTCTTTAATTTTGAACATTGAAATAAACTAGAGGATGCCAATCCTTTTAAACATCACTAACTAATTAATCACGTTTGCAAAATGTTCGCATTTTTCAGACTAGCTTAACAACGAATAAACACTTAGCAGATGAAGGTAAAAGAAATCAGAGATTTGATAGACTTCTTATCAAGTTCAGGACTTGAAGAAGTAAATATAGAAACTGACGAATTTAAGATAAAAATCAAAAGGAGCAACGAGGCTCAGGTAGTTGAAAGAATGGTAGCAGCTGCACCTGCACCACAAGCTGCACCTGTAGCAGCAGCTCCGGCCGCTGCACCTGCGCCAGCAGCAACTCCAGCTGAAATCGCTACCGACAGCGCTCCTGCTGGCAACTACGTAGAAATCAAATCACCAATGATTGGAACGTTCTACAGGTCGGCTAATCCTGAATCACCGGCATTTGTAAACGTTGGAGACAAGATATCAGCAGGATCTACGGTATGTATTGTAGAGGCCATGAAACTTTTCAACGAAATTGAATCTGAAGTATCAGGTACAATAGTAAAAGTATTGATAGATGATTCTCAACCAGTTGAATACGACCAACCATTATTCTTGGTTGATCCGTCTTAATTGATTTTTATAAGTTAAAGACTAACCACGTGTTTAAGAAAATATTAATTGCTAATAGAGGCGAGATCGCTCTTAGAATCATCCGTACTTGCCGTGAGATGGGTATAAGTACAGTAGCAGTCTATTCCTCAGCTGATAAGGAAAGTTTGCATGTGAAATTTGCTGATGAGGCTGTCTGCATCGGTCCCGCACCGAGTAAAGACTCCTACCTTAATATGAAGGCAATTATCTCCGCTGCGGAGATTACCAATGCCGATGCAATACATCCTGGATTTGGTTTCCTCTCAGAAAATGCTGAGTTCTCGAAAATCTGCGAAGAATACAACATCAAATTTATTGGTGCCAGCGAAGAGATGATCAACAAAATGGGAGACAAGGCCAGTGCCAAGGACACCATGAAAAAAGCGGGAGTTCCGACCATTCCTGGTTCAGACGGACTTCTCGATTCTGTTGCAGAAGGAAAAAAGATTGCCAAAAAGATAAAATATCCAGTAATACTGAAGGCTACCGCCGGTGGAGGTGGTCGTGGAATGAGGATTGTAAAAGAGGAAAGTCAATTTCAAAAAGCCTGGGATGACGCTCGACAAGAATCTAAAGCTGCTTTTGGAAACGATGGCATGTATTTGGAGAAGTACATAGAAGACCCTCGCCACGTTGAAATTCAGATCGTAGGAGACAATAGAGGCAAGGCTTGTCATCTGTCAGAGAGAGATTGTTCTATCCAGAGAAGACATCAAAAACTGACCGAAGAGACACCATGTCCAGCCACGGTCATGAATGATAAGCTTCGTAATAAAATGGGTGAGGCAGCTATCAAAGGTGCTGAGGCTATCAAATACGAAGGTGCCGGCACAGTAGAGTTCTTGTTGGACAAGCACGGTGATTTCTATTTCATGGAAATGAACACCAGAATTCAGGTTGAGCATCCAATTACGGAAGAAGTGACTGATTTTGACTTAATCAAAGAACAAATCAAAGTTGCAGCCGGTATAAAAATTTCAGGAAAGAATTACTTCCCTCAACTACACGCTATTGAATGTAGGATAAATGCGGAAGACCCAGCAAAGGATTTTCGTCCGTCTCCTGGTAAAATCACGCATTTGCACATGCCGGGCGGGCATGGTGTACGTGTGGATAGCCATGTTTATGCGGGCTATACGATTCCACCTAACTATGACTCAATGATTGCAAAATTGATCGTCTCTGCTCAGACAAGAGAAGAAGCGTTGGTTAGAATGAAGAGGGCTTTGAGTGAATTTGTCATTGAAGGCGTAAAAACAACCATTCCTTTCCATATAAAACTGATGGATGACGAAAATTTCAAATCAGGCCAATTTACCACGGCTTTCATGGAAACTTTTGATCTGACTGATTTGTAATTATTTAATTCGAAATACAATATTTACTTTAGTAACCACGCTATTCTCATGGCGTGGTTATTTTTTTAATATGCGATACACAAACTTCCTTTTTATAGTTGTAGCTCTTGTCTTGCCAGAGGTCGAATGCTTGGCTCAGGATTCATTGCAACGAAAGAAAAAAGAAATTCACTTTGGACTTGGACCGGCATCATATAGTGGTGATTTAGGTAATGCTTATTCCAGCAGTTCTCTAATGGTGAATTTTGGTCTGAAATTAAACAAGGAAAAGAAACTTAACGGAAATATCAAAGTATCGATAGGTAGGGTTACTGGCCAGGAACTAGATTACACAACTACCGACAACAGTGGAGCCGTTGCCACACCAAATACATTTTTTAAAAGCACTTTTTTTGGTCTCAATTACGAAGTTCAATATAATCTGATTGATAAAGACAAAATAAAAGTTTACCTCTCTCAAGGTATTGGGTTCTTTCGTTTCGAACCACAGGATCAATCCGGACAAAGCTTGGTTGATCAAACTGATACGCGACCATTAGGGGAAACATACCGAAACCTGACTATTCAATTACCCGCTCAGATAGGTGCCAAATATTACCTCTCAAATGATTTTGGAGTAGGTATTCAGGTTGGATTTGTGAACCCTATCACAGATCACCTTGATAATCTAGGAGTTTGGGGCAATAAAAATGGCAATGACAAC
This sequence comes from Reichenbachiella sp., assembly GCF_039944555.1. Classification (GTDB taxonomy): domain Bacteria; phylum Bacteroidota; class Bacteroidia; order Cytophagales; family Cyclobacteriaceae; genus Reichenbachiella. The sequence goes on from NZ_JBDUYN010000008.1 coordinate 131,091, forward strand.
ATATTGTCTATTCAGTTTCAAATTCACGTGCCGATTTCGTTCTAAAGTGGCATTTAAACTGATTTGCTTATAAGACTTCAAACATCCTGATTTAAGCCATTTTTCATCTTATCGGGAAAGAGTGAAAAGATAAGCAAGAGTATTCCTACTCCGCTCAATAAACCTATAATAAATGCTCCCAGTACCCCATTACGTAATACGATACCATCTAATAGCTCCATATTAAAAATCAGAAATATCCCAATTCCTAAAAGTCCGATAGAAACTAAAAGCATTTGTTTTCGATATTTATTCATACTCTGAACAATTTTAATATCACTAACCAAGGAACACATACAATCATTTTATTCCTTTGAGAATCACCTAATACAAAAAACAGAAATGTCACAATGAAAACATTCCTAAAGGAACTTTTTTTGGACAGTAATGATATTCATTTCAGAAATCAGCAATTATGTCTAAATGATAGATTCATAATATACACCTATTCCATCACAAGGGGCATGAAAATGCATTCAAAGTAAACCTGAACTGCTCTTTTGCTAATAAATATTTTAATTTATCTACCCATCGCCTGCATGTTGATCTGTTGCTGCTTGTATCCGTCAGGTATTGTAAATTCGTCGTCAGAAATAGATTGTTCGGTTAGTGATTCTACAATATTTTCATTTGCAGCTCTACCTTCCTTATAAGAAATGGTTTTAACTGGTATTCCGTCTTTTAATATTGGACTATTTTCATCAAAACTTAGTTGAGAAAAAGAGCCACCTGTTGGCAAGAGCGCCACCACTTCTTGTAAGTTTTCTTTGAAGTAATTCATCATTTTTTTCATTACCTCAAATTTATCCTGATCGACACCGAGTGTTTGATAAGAAGCTATATTCATTTGAAACAGTTTGTTATCCTCACTAAGTCCATCATAACCGGTCGTTTTCCAGGAGCCAATTTTATCGTTTTTGCCGTTTGTTTTGTAAGTCATCATATCACCTCCGGGGTTCAAAATTTTATCAAACCTCTGTTTTTGATCAGCCGGCATTTGAGCAGCAAATTGCTGCATCATTTTGGCCATCATTTTGATTTGCTCTTTGAGCTGCAGCAATGTAGGCTTATCAAACTGATAGTATTCCTTTTTTTTATTGTCAATAAAGGTAAATATCTCCGTGTTCGCGTCGAAGATGATTGAACTATTGTCAGCCCCTGAATTTTTCACTAACATCCGGCTGGAAGTTAGATAGATTTCAGAAGTGGAAATACTTCCATTCTCTAACGTTTTGGTTTTTGATAGAATAAATATTCCATCCCCTGCCCATGCTGAAAAACATAAAAAGAAGGTCATTCCAACTAGGAGTAATTTTTTCGATGCAATCATTTTAATAATTTTTTAGTCGTTGTAATTCACTGATTCAAACGAAGTAAATGCTTCTTTTGGCACTTCATTAAATACTTTTATTTCGGATAATTGTCCCTTTCCTCGATTACCTGACAGCAGAATGTTACCATATTTCTGATAGTCGTCCCACGGCGTAATAAAATCTGGGTGTGGGTTTTCAGAAGACTCATAAAAGGCCCATTGGGTTACTAAATTACTCTCTTCATCTACCCAAACCTGATAAACATTGTCTGGTGTATCTCCTACATTTTCGAACGTCAACTGAAGGACAAATGACCCCTGCCCAGTCTGGGTGGTGTCATTCCCCACATAAAATAAAGAAACGCCCGAATCCTTTAATTTGTATGGCATCACCAGCCAATACGAATCATTTATCCAAATACTTTTTGCTTTCTTCAAATAGCTTGCCAAAGAATCAGTATTGCTGATTTCCTGAGTACCTACCAGAGCTCGGCCGTTTAAACTGTGAATGTTCACCAACAGTTTTTCGTCTCTATCCAAATACTCAATTCGGACGTCACCGGTAAACTTATCCCAGAGCAGCTGACGCCTTCCAAAAAAGGTCCAGCCAATATACCTGGTCTCATCCCAAGCTTTTCTGCCACCCATAGCCGTCATTACCTTATCCGCAATTACTACTGCTTCGGGATCCGACTCTTGATAGTTAAATCCATCCATTGGAAGATTTACATCTGTGATCTCAACAACTGTTTCGTCATCTTCCGTATCACTTTTTTTTGATTGACAAGATACCAAAACCAAGCCTAATAGGGCTATCAGTATATTTTTCATTTGTTTATAGTTTATGTTTAGTGTCAGCGATTCTCTGCTGGGATCGGCCCATCGAAGCGGGAACTTTTCCATAGTGAATTAAAAATTGTATAGGTCTGTTTTTTTGAACACCATCCACAAGCTCATTTTAACTATCTCTCCCATATTCTTACAATCCATAAACTTAGGTTCATGATAAAAATCAGCTAGGTCTTTTTTAAGTGACAGTACATTTTTAGGGAATGATATTGTATCAGCGATCATGGCACGCATCAAATCTACCACCCGATATCTCGCCACTCTCAACCGATTGGCGATCAATGATCTTTCTTCTTTTTGATACTGCCGTACTGTCTCGGGAGTCATATGCTTAAGACCCATATTGATCAGTGCATTATTTTGTTTAAAATATTGTGGAAGGTATATATTTTTCCGGCCTTCATAAGACTGTTGATCAAAGTCTATCGCTTTCAATCTATAAGAGATTTGCTCAAAATCCGGAATAATATTCACTACAAAGTTACTTGAATGCATATCTCCGAGCAGTACAACAAAACATCGTTCGTTGAATTTTACAAACTCCTTAGCCAATCTAATTTCATTGAGATTCTTGTCTTTCAGATATTCCTTAATGAACTGGTCTCCCGGTATTCCTGCAATGTGTTCCTCTATCAAGGTATTTTTGTGCACCACATAGTTAATCCGATTCGGCGACAATAAGTGCTCAAGCTCCAATCCATATATCCTTGAAGCATCCGCGTTTTTGATATAGAAGTAATCAAAATTATCATTGATTAGATTCACAATTCTTACCCTAAAGGGTTTAGTATTCCCATACTGACAAATGTCTACCCGTTCTACCATGAGATGATCCATTACACTCACATCACCATCTGCTTTGATTTCAGAATAGATTTGCTTGAGGTCATGATGGATCATAGCCATGTCGGACTGAGGGTAAAAGACAGTTTCCCAGAGGGTATCCACTCCTTTATTATCGTACAGAGGAATAGAATTGTCATACCTCAGCAGCGATTCATACTCTATAGGCACAGCAATTGTCCTCTTGTACTTATGCAAGTACGATCTTAGCTGTTGGCTAATTTTAAACGGAATCTTTTTCTTGCTTATTATGGCCATTAGAAGGTATTCTTACCACTAATATAATTAGGGTAAATGCTTACTTGCTGATAAGATCGAAATATTTTACCGCGGAAATGTGAGTGTAAATTCGGTACCCTCATTGACTACCGATTGAACTGATATGTTGCCATTGTGCTTCCGCATGATCTGCTTTGAAAGACTTAATCCAATCCCGGAACCAGATTTTTTAGTCGTAAAAAATGGAATAAATACCTTTTTAAGTGCTTCTTCATCTATTCCTGTACCGTTATCTTTAATTTTTACTAAAATTCTTTCGTCACTTTCGACTACGGTGCAAATGCTAATTTCTTTGGGTTTGTCCAATTCTTCATTTTCTCCCATTGCCTGGATCGCGTTTTTGATCAAATTAATCAGCACCTGCTCAACCTGTTCCTTATCGGCTCGAATCATTAGATGTTCGGGCTCAATATTCAAATTCACATTGATTTCATTCTGTTCAATATCAAATCGAAGTAAACTCAAAATTGGCCTGATCAAATCACAAATCAGTAAATCTTCGTGATTGGGAATGGGAATTCTTGTCAAATTTCTGAAGTCGCTTACAAATTTTATCAATCCTTCGCTGCGCTTATGAATGGTATGAAGAGCCATGTGAAAATCTTCAAGGTCGTCTTTGGAAATATTCTCAATCTTGAAATCCTTTGAGTTAATTTGACTTTCCAATTCTGACTCTACTGTTGCCGCCAATGAAGAAATCGGTGTCACAGAATTCATAATTTCATGGGTCAATACCCGAATCAGATTTTGCCAAGCGTCCATTTCTTTCTCTTCCAATTCACTTTTGATGTTTTGAATTGAAATGAGCTTGAATTCCTCATCTCTTCGCATCAGTTCGATGGCATAAATGGCCAATTGAACATCCTCCCCTTTCTTTTCGATCTTCATCAAATCCCGCCCTCCGGTTTTAAGCTCCATTAGACTATCCACCAGCTCTTTACTAACGCTTTTCAACTGTTTGACATTCTTGATTAGATCTACCCCCAAAAGTGACTTGGCTGTTGAATTAATGATTTGAATTTCACCAGTTTTATCAAAGGTTATGATACCAATACCAACATGCTGTACGATTGTCCTTAAGTATTGATGCTGAGCTTCTTTTTCAGCTCTAATTTCACGAAATTTCTTGATTACGTTATTAAACTGATGATATAGAGCATCCATTGAAGTGCCCGTTTTTTTAGTTGTGTAGGTGTGCGTAAAATCATCGTATTTTATAGAATTGAGAAAACCAGCCAGCTCCTTGTTGGTTTTATCCAAATACTTAATCAATACATAGATTTCATAGACCAGTAATCCTGCTACCAGCACCTTAGTCAACGAATAGGATTCACCGTAAAAGAGATCAATCAACAGCATACAAGTACAAAAAATAAGAATGACTCGTACAATCAGATTGATCTTGAAATTATTGTTATAGGCCATGCTTTTCCAGTCGACGGTAAAGTGATGCTCTGGTCAGTCCCAATTCCTTTGCAGCTTTTGATATGTTACCATCGTGACGATCGATAGCCTTTTTAATGACATTTCTCTCTACTTCATCCAAATTGAAGGTATCGGTTTCGCTGTCCGATTGCCCTTCGGGTTTATGATTCAGAAAGAAAAAATCTTCGGGAGATAATGTAGATTCGTCACTCATTATTACCGCACGCTCTATAGCATGTTGCAATTCTCTAATATTTCCCGGCCAGTGATATTTTTGCAACTTCTTTAGTGTAGTTGCTCCAATCTTCTTTCCACTTTTTCTGTATTTAGAGCTATAAATTTTCACAAAATGCTCTGCTAAAAGTGGAATATCATCCAATCTTTCTCTTAGTGCAGGCAAATGTATTTCTACCGTGTTTATTCTATACAATAAATCTTGCCTGAAGGTACTTTCCTCCACCATATCGTAAATCGGCATATTAGTAGCACAGATTAGGCGAATATCTATATTGACTGGCTTATTCGCCCCAATTTTTGTAACCTGTCTGTTCTGGATTACAGTGAGCAGCTTGGACTGTAGCGGCATACTAAGGTTGCCAATCTCGTCCAAAAATAAAGTCCCTTTATTAGCCACTTCAAATCTTCCCGTTCTATCTTCTTTAGCATCAGTAAATGAGCCCTTTTTGTGACCAAATAGTTCACTTTCAAAAAGAGTTTCAGTGATGGCACCCATATCTACTCCTACAAATACATTGTCCTTGCGAAGAGATTGTGTATGAATGGCTCGAGAAATCAGCTCCTTTCCAGTACCATTCTCCCCTAGGATCAGTACGTTGGCATCGGTTTCGGCTACCTTCTCTATGATCTTGAATACATCCTTGATGACTTGGCTTTCGCCTATAATTTCTTTGAAAGGTTGGTTAATCTCTTCTTCGAGCTGTTTTTTTGCGCTTTTTAATTGATCAACTTCCTTGTAGGATTTTTTCAATTTAACAGCCGTATTGAGTGTGGCCAAAAGCTTCTCGTTTTGCCAAGGCTTCAGTACAAAATCAGTAGCCCCTTCTTTGAGAGCCCGAACTGCCATCTCAACATCTCCAAAAGCTGTAATGAGAATTACGACAGCCTTAGGATCACGTTCTAGTATCTGCTCAAGCCAATAGAAACCTTCTTTGCCACTGGTGATATCTTTGCTGAAATTCATATCAAGCAAAATGACGTCATACGTGTCGTTGTTCATCAAGAAGGGAATCTTCTTGGGATTCTTTTCGATGATCACATTTTTGGCATGTTTCTTTAACAGCATCTTGGCTGCAAATAGTACATCTTCATCATCATCAATAATCAGTATGTTTCCTAGTTCTTTATCCACGGTTTTTTATTTATTAAAATCTTGTTACTCAGAATATGTGCCAAATATGAAAATGTATGATTCTTTCTATTAAAGCCCTTTTTACATTAAAGGCAAATCAGGAAACGCTCCATATTGAACAAAAAACTGTATCAATATCGGACACAATATAATGAAAAAAATGACGGCATTGGATGCTTGTTGCACTCGATGTGGAGTCGAATCGATAAATGCTTACAGATTTATTTTTTTTGTCAGGTTTTGTTTACCTGATTTTACTTTGATTACAAAAATCTTGGACTTGATTTCGTCGAATTGATACTCTAATTCAGATTCTTTAGCTTGTTTGACACTTTCTTTCAATATTAAATTGCCAATGACATCATAAATTTTAATGTCAAGATAATCCGAAGGTTGATTGATAAATTTAACCTTGAAAGCATTTTCCCCAACAGGAGATAGCTCATATTCCAGAGGTTTAGTGACCAACTTGTTATTGTAATTAAGGGTGCTTTCTGGTGGACGTGAAAAAGTCAAAGCCGACTTCTCTTCATTAGCAACAACTGCTTCCTGGCCAATAAGCAGCGAAGAACAGATCAGCACTATTAGAGCAAAGAGAAGTAAAGGTTTGTTCATTGGTCGAATTTTACAAAAAAATCAAGCCAAAACCTTGCCAAGCTAGGCTTTAACCTGATCTATTAATGATAAATTTTAAAGTTCGGTTGTCTGAGGCTTACTAAGCTTCTACAACTTCTTCAAATTCCTCCACAGGTATACAGCTACAGAAAAGATGTCTGTCTCCATAAGCATTGTCTACGCGACCAACAGAAGGCCAGAATTTATTCCTTCGTAAGTAATCCAGTGGATAGGCTGCCTCAGATCTTGAGTATCCATGATTCCACTCATCTGCTAAAACTGAGTCCGCAGTATGCGGAGCATTCTTCAGCACATTGTCATTAGCATCCATAGCACCGCTCTCTACTGCTTCTATCTCTTCTCTTATTTGCAACAACGCATCACAGAATCTGTCAAGTTCTTCTTTCGTCTCACTTTCTGTTGGCTCAATCATTAGAGTACCGGCCACAGGAAAGGAAACGGTAGGTGCATGGAACCCATAATCCATCAACCTTTTAGCGATATCTTCTACTTCAACACCGAATGATTTAAACGCTCGACAATCAACGATCATTTCATGTGCACAACGTCCATTTGTCCCTGTATAAAGAATTGGGAATCTGGTTTCTAATCTGGCCTTAATATAATTGGCATTTAAAATAGCCATTCTCGTAGCATTCAACAGACCATCTGCTCCCATCATAGCCACATATCCATAAGATATTGGCAAGACACCTGCGCTACCAAATGGAGCAGCCGAAATCGATGAAATAGCCTTTCCGTTATCAATATCGATTAAAGGACTACCCGGAAGGTAAGGAGCCAAATGCTCTGCCACACCGATAGGTCCGATGCCTGGTCCTCCACCACCATGTGGAATAGCAAACGTCTTATGCAGGTTCAAATGACAAACATCAGCTCCAATATGGCCAGGGCTGGTCAAGCCTACCTGTGCATTCATGTTGGCGCCATCCATGTACACCTGTCCTCCGTTTTGATGAATGACATCACAAATTTCGATAACACTTTCCTCGAATACACCATGTGTAGATGGGTAAGTGATCATAAGCGAGGATAAGGTATCCTTATATTCTTCCGCTTTTGCTCTCAAATCAGCAATATCAATATTTCCTCTTTCGTCACACTTTACAATCACCACTTTATTACCAGCCATTACAGCACTTGCCGGATTGGTTCCATGGGCTGATGACGGGATTAGAGTAACATCTCTATGACCCTCTCCTTTGTCCTCTTGATAAGCTTTAATAACTAAAAGACCAGCATATTCTCCCTGTGCCCCAGAGTTGGGTTGTAAAGATGTAGTATAAAAACCTGTAATCTCCGACAGCCATTCTGTAAGATTTGTAATCAGTTCTCTATATCCTGCGGTCTGATCTACAGGCGCAAATGGATGCATCAAGGCAAATTCTGGCCACGTGATTGGAATCATTTCAGAGGTCGCATTCAGCTTCATCGTACACGACCCTAATGAAATCATAGAGTGTGCCAGGGACAAATCCTTATTTTCCAGTCTTTTCAGGTACCTCAGCATTTCATGCTCTGATTGATATTTCTGATAAACCGGGTGTTCGAGAAATTTTGAGGTTCTTTCGAATTCACTATTGAATTTAATCTCTACCTGATTGGCAGCTTCAAGTACCTCCGATTTGTCTATTACCTTATTTCCAAGTTTGCTAAAGATCGAAACTAATTCTACCAGCTCTGCTACGGTATGGGTTTCATCGAAAGCAATACCAATAGACCCAGCGTTGTAGTAATTGAAATTTATTCCGAAAGCCTCAGCCTCCTTTTTAATCTTTTCTTTAAGTGAATCGTCAGCTTTAATCTTTAGTGTGTCAAAATAGACTTTGTTTGATTGCTCAAATCCCATCTCAGACAAATACTTGCTTGCCAATTGAGCCAGACCATGGATTCTAGAGGCAATTCTTTTCAATCCTTTTGGCCCATGATAGACAGCATAAGCCCCGGCTATCACACCCAACAACACCTGAGCCGTACAAATGTTAGAGGTCGCTTTCTCTCTTCTAATATGCTGCTCGCGAGTTTGAAGAGCCATTCTGTAGGCTTTGTTGCCGTGGCTATCCTGTGAGACACCTATTATTCTTCCTGGTATTTGTCTTTTGTAGTCTTCGCGCGTAGCAAAAAATCCGGCGTGTGGTCCTCCAAATCCCATTGGGACACCAAATCTTTGAGTAGTTCCAATCACCACATCTGCACCCATTTCTCCGGGAGGAGTCAAAAGAACAAGGCTCATTAAGTCTGCCGCAGCAGTAATAAATACCTGATTTTCCTGGGCTGTCGCAAATAATTGACGATAATTTTCAACACTACCTTCAGCATTTGGGTATTGAACAATCAAACCAAAATATTCTGATGCAGCAATGTCAATATTTTCATATTTATCAACGACCAACTCTATGCCCAATGGCAATGCGCGAGTTTTTAGTACATCCAATGTCTGAGGAAATATTCTCTCATCTACAAAGTACTTGGTAGCTGCTTTCTTTTCTTTTTTTCTTAGCGAAAACTGCATTGACATCGCTTCGGCGGCTGCGGTCGCTTCATCCAGCAGAGACGCATTGGCAATCTCCATTCCGGTAAGGTCTGACACCATCGTCTGAAAGTTCACTAATGCTTCCAACCTTCCCTGCGCAATCTCTGCCTGATATGGCGTATAGGCGGTATACCATCCAGGATTTTCAAGTATGTTTCTCTGGATAACTGCAGGAGTCACACAGTTATAATAGCCCAGCCCAATAAAGGACTTAAACACTTTATTTTTGGAGGCCATTTCTTTGACAGAACGAACATAACTGAATTCGTCCAATGCCTCCGGAATATTTAGGGCAGCTCTTTTTCTGATATTCTCTGGAACCGTCTGATCGATTAATTCATCCACGGAATCAACACCAATGGTGTCTAACATTTGCGAAATATCATCTCTGGATGGGCCGTTGTGCCTTTGCTGAAAGTGGGTGCGCTCGTTAAGATTTGCTATCATTTTGGATTTGGAGTTTACATCTAGTCAAACAAACAAATTTTACTTCGAAAATTTGCGCAAATCTAATCTGAATTAGGCAAAAAAAGACGAACTAATTAGCTTAAAATGATACTTAATTGGCTTACAAAAATGATATGATATTGATGAAGGTTGAAGTGAGGTGAGATCGATACTTGTGGGATTAGGTACCGATGTACCTATTCCCCACAAGATCTTTTCAACCAGCTATGGAAAGAAAGACTTTTTAATCCATCTTTCTGTAGCAATTATAACCTCTTTCTTTATTCTGGTAAATTAAATTCTATGAATCGAAATATTTTTTCGACGAATCAGTCAATTTCTTAGACGAATGAAACGAGATCATCGCTTCCTCTTTTTGGTATTTTTTGATTTCTGACTTTTCTTGTCATGAAATGCACCTTGGTAAGTAGGATCTAGTTTCTTTTTGCGGTAATCAATTTCCCTAAGTTGTTCTTGTTGCTCAACAAAAGGTGTCTTCTCCACGACAATTTTGGCTGGAATAGATTGAACATCTATTTTCTTATCAATCAACTTTTCAATCTGCTGTACATGAAACTCTTCGGCTTGATTGGCAAAGGTAATAGCCACACCCACATTCATCGCTCTTCCAGTCCTTCCAATTCTGTGAACATAGTCTTCATAGATCAGCGGGACATCAAAATTTATCACGTGAGAAACCATGCTCACATCTAATCCCCGAGCAGCTACATCAGTAGCAACAAGAATTTTAATTTCTCCTTTCTTAAAGGCGTCAATTGAATTAAGTCTGGTGTTTTGTGCCTTATTTCCATGAATTACTTTTACAGACTTGGTTACTTTTCGTTCTATGAACTTGAATATGTTGTCCGCATTCGTTTTGGTCTTCACGAAAATAATTACTCTGACGAACTCCTCCTGATCCAGAAGGTAGTCCAGCATGTTAATCTTGGATTTGAAATTTGGTACCAGATATAAGTGCTGAGTAATGGTATCGACGGTTGAAGACTGCGGTGTCACCTCTACTTTCTCAGGAAACTCTAAAAACTCAGCTGATAGGTTTTCAACTATAGCAGACATGGTGGCCGAAAAAAGAAGATTTTGACGTTTGACTGGAATGACCTCCAAAATCTGCCTGATCTGTGGCATGAACCCCATATCCATCATCTTATCCGCTTCGTCGATCACAAGGGTCTTAATTTGTTTGGTATGGAAAGCTCTTTTTCTATACAAGTCCATAAATCTACCGGGTGTCGCCACCAAAATATCTATGCCTTCAGCCAACTTCTCCTCCTGCACTTTCATACCTGTACCACCATACACGGCCGTAAATCTCAAATCTACATATGTACAGTACTTATTGATGTTTTCATTGATCTGTATTGCCAGTTCCCGGGTTGGTGCCAAGATCAACGCTCTGGGGTCATTGGTCTGAGCATATTTCAATTTCATTAGAAGGGGTAGAACAAAGGCGGCCGTCTTACCGGTACCGGTCTGCGCAATGCCCATGATGTCATGACCAGCCAAAACCAAGGGTATCGCTTTCTGCTGAATAGGCGTTGGTGTTTCATAACCAGCCTCCTCTACAGCATTGAGAATTTGTTTATTGAGCTTAAAATCTGAGAAATTTTCTATGTTATTCGCCATCGATAGCAATTAGATGCCAGAGCCAGTTAATTTTGCATGCAAGTTATGAAATAACATGGAATCCTTAAGTCAATTACGCAAATCGCTGGAATTGATACTGGCAAGAACTAAAGTCCAAATACCTTAAGAATCCTTGAACAAAACCGAACAAAAGAATGGCCAAATACACGCTCATTAAAAATGCTAAAATTGTAAACGAAGGCGAAATACTAGCACATGATGTACTTATCAAAGATCAGCGCATAGAAAAGGTGGGTTTTGACCTTTCTCATGACTCAGCTGAGGTCTTGGATGCTGATGGCAAGTTTTTAATTCCTGGTCTAATCGATGATCAGGTACATTTCAGAGAGCCAGGTCTAACGCATAAGGCTAACATTTACACTGAGAGTCGTGCCGCGGTGGCAGGAGGTATTACATCTTTTATGGAGATGCCGAATACAGTTCCTAATGCCCTGACTCAGGAATTATTGCAAGACAAATACGACATAGCTTCTCAATCATCCCTGGCCAACTATTCTTTTTTTATGGGCGCCTCAAACGACAACATAGATGAAGTAATGAAAACCAGTCGCCAAAACGTCTGCGGTATCAAAGTATTTATGGGTTCATCAACCGGCAATATGCTGGTGGATGACGAAAAGACCCTTACCGAGTTGTTTTCCAGAGCGGAGCTGATTGTAGCCGCTCATTGTGAAGACGAGACTACCGTTAAAAGAAATACTGAGTTATTTAAGGAAAGGTATGATGGGAAAATACCTATGACTGCCCATCCGCTTATCAGAAGTGAAGAAGCTTGTTATTTGTCTTCTTCGAAAGCTGTCGGGTTGGCCAAAGCCAATAATACCAAGTTTCACGTGCTGCATATTTCAACAGGTAAAGAAACCGAGCTATTTGATAACACTATTCCGCTCAAAGACAAATTAGTTACCGCTGAGGCTTGTATTCATCACATGTGGTTCTCTGATGAGGATTATCTCACCAAAGGTGGATTGATCAAATGGAACCCTGCGGTAAAGACAGCATTTGATAGGGACACCATCTTTCAGGCCATGTTGGATGACAAGATTGATGTGATAGCCACCGACCATGCACCTCATACCTTAGATGAAAAAAGTGGAGATTATCTTAACTGCCCTTCCGGAGGGCCTTTGGTGCAACATGCCTTACCTGCTATGCTGGAGCATCACCTTAACGGCAAAATTTCGATAGAACGCGTAGTTGAGAAAATGTGCCACAATCCTGCCATTCTTTTTGAAGTGAAAGAAAGAGGATACATCCGTGAAGGGTATTATGCCGATCTGGTACTTGTAGACACCAAAGATTCCTGGGTAGTGCAAAAGGACAATGTACTTTCAAAATGCGGCTGGAGCCCATTTGAAGGGCAAACTTTCAGAAGCAAAATCTTGCACACTTTTGTATCCGGCCACCTGGCTTATGAGCAGGGAAAATTTAACGAAGGCACGGTTGGTGAAAGAATGCTTTTCGACAGAAAATAAATGCTAAATTAATTTTGGAAATTAGGTCTAGTAATTTCTAAATTTGCACTCCTTTTTAAGGGATCAACCAACGGGTTGATTAAATATGGTGATTGTAGTTCAGTTGGTTAGAACGCCTGGTTGTGGTCCAGGAGGTCGCCGGTTCGAGTCCGGTCTTTCACCCAGATAAAGCCTTGCAATAATGCGAGGCTTTTTTTGTTTTGGACTTTTGAGAAGATTATCATTCGGTTATCTGGTATTATGATTCTTTCCTATCCTTTTGATACAAAATTGATCAATATGTTCAAAACATTGACCATTTCAACATCAGTCAAACCGGCTCACCCGAAAATCCATTAAATTACTCTAAACAACTATACTGCAAACATGAAACGAAGCTTCTTGATTGGCCTGATGTTGTTGAGCACTTTGCCTTCCTGGTCACAGGCTCAATTGACATTGGAAGACATTTATAAGAATGACACCTATAAAGCGGAACGCTTTGGACCAGTTCGATGGATGAAGGATAACTTGGGGTATTCTACGCTCGAAAAAAATGAACAAGTTGATGGTGATGACATAGTCAAGTACAAAGCACAAACTGGTGAAAGAACGGTCCTTGTTTCTGCCCAAAAACTGATACCAGCCTCTGGAAATAAACCATTGTCCATTGCCAACTATGAATGGTCATCTGACAATTCAAAACTTCTTGTCTTTACAAATACGCGAAAGGTATGGCGCTATCATACCCGAGGAGATTATTGGGTGCTTGACATGAATTCAGGCAAACTCACACAATTGGGTCAAAGCGTAGTGCGAACCACTATGATGTTTGCCAAGTTCTCGCCTGATGGCACTCGCGTAGGCTATGTGAGCAAAAACAACATTTATGTCGAGGATATCTCCAATGGTAAAATTACTCAACTGACTTTCGATGGCGGTGAATCGATAATTAATGGCACTTTTGACTGGGTGTATGAAGAAGAATTGGATTGTAGAGACGGTTTTCGCTGGAGTCCTGATGGCTCTCAAATTGCCTATTGGCAGTCGGATACCAAAGGCATGGGCACCTTTTATCTGATTAACAACGTCGATTCGATTTATTCCAAGCCCATACCTTTTCCTTATCCTAAAGTGGGTACAGACAATTCAGCCGTAAAGGTGGGTGTAGTCAGTGCTTCCGGTGGTGAATCCAAATGGTTAGATGTACCCGGAGATCCCAGGAATAATTATTTGGCACGGATGGACTTTATTCCCAATTCTACTGAAGTGCTAATTCAACAACTCAATAGAAAACAAAATACGAATACGGTGTGGGTAGGCAATACCCAATCCATGAAACTCACCAATATTTTCACCGATAAGGACGAGGCATTCCTAGACGTTCACGACAATATCATGTGGCTGGACAATGGACAGAGTTTCACCTGGACGAGTGAGAAAGACGGATGGATGCATCTCTACAAGGTTTCAAGGGACGGCAAGAATTTTAGCACCATTACCAACGGTGATATTGATGTCGTGAAAATTGACTGCATAGATCCAAAAGGAGGCTTTGTCTACTATACGGCTTCTCCTGAAAACTACACGCAGAGATATTTATATAGAAGCAAAATCGATGGGAGCTCCAAGCCTGAGCGTGTAAGTCCAAAAAATCAACCCGGGCAACATGCCTATCAAATTTCGGGAGATGCCGCTTTTGCTATTCACACCTTTCAAAATTCGACTACACCGAACAAAATATCACTGATCGACCTTCAAAAGCACAAATCCATTCGGACTCTGGAAGACAATAATGCACTGAAAGAAAAAGTAGAAGCCTTGAATCTCAAGCCAAAAGAGTTCATCAAAATAGATATTGGTGAGGTCGTATTTGATGCCTGGATGATCAAACCAATTAATTTCGATATTTCTAAAAAGTATCCAATAGTCTTCTTCATCTATGGTGAACCCGCTAATTCGACGGTACAAGATGCCTGGCAGCGTGAAGACCTATGGCATCAGTATTTATCTCAGCAAGGGTATGTGGTAGTCAGCATAGACAACAGAGGCACCAGAGCACCAAGGGGAAGGGATTGGAGAAAATCCATCTATGGACAAATAGGGATACTGGCCACACACGATCAAGCTGCTGCGGCTAAAGTATTGTTTAAAAGCTACGACTTCATTAATACTGAAAAAGTAGGCATGTGGGGCTGGAGTGGTGGAGGCCAAATGACTATGAATTGTCTGTTTAGATACCCTGAGATTTATAAATCCGGATTGGCACTCTCGTTTGTCTCGGATCAAAGGCTTTATGACAATATCTACCAGGAGCGATTCATGGGACTACTTCAAGATAATGAATCCAACTACATCGCCGGTTCTCCCATCACTTACGCAAAAAACCTCAAGGGCAATCTCATGATCATACATGGCACGGGCGATGACAATGTGCATTACCAGAGTTTTGAACGGCTTGTCAATGAACTGATTAAGCATAATAAACCTTTCGAAATGATGTCTTACCCCATGCGAACACATAGCTTGAACGAAGGAGAAAACACCTCTCTACATTTGAGGGAAACAATGGCCAGGTATTGGCGGCGGGTTTTCGACGACTAGTAAAGAGGCCAATACTTGCCATCATCAGCTATTAAAATATTAACTTTAATAAGACTAAACCCGAAAGATATGGCTACTTCGAGTATTTTCAATGATGTGATTGGACCCGTTATGCGTGGACCTTCAAGTTCTCATAGTGCGGCCGCTTGTCGAATAGGGCTACTTCTTCGCGATCTGATGAAAGGCGATATCTCGCACATGTCGATTGATTACGATCCCAATGGCTCATTGGTGACTACACATGAAAGTCAAGGTACGGATATGGGTCTCTATGGAGGTCTCCTGGGCTGGCAAGCAGATGACCATCGCATGATGGATTATAAAAAGCACATCGACGAGTCGGGCATCAACATCACGGTCAATTACTTAAGTTATGATGCAAAACACCCGAACAACTACCGCATAAGAATAGGCAATGACACCATTGCACACACATTGTCGGCCATCAGTACAGGTGGTGGTATGATGGAGGTACAAGAAATAGATGCATCTGAGGTTTGCATCAATGGCGATTATCATGAGCTGCTTATTTATGGTGCTGAACTTGAATTGATTGACAAGCTTCTTCCTGCGCTGGCTTGTGATTTTAAACTGGTCCATAAAAGTTTTATAGAACTCAAAAGTGCGGATCCGTTTGAAGAATCTCTCATCGAAAAAATTGAAGGCATACCGGGTGTAAACAATGTTTGCTATCTGCATCCAGTACTACCGATTCTCTCCAGAAAAGATCTTGAGGTTCCCTTTCTGACCTGCAAGGACATGATGAAATTGGGTCAGTCGCAGCAACTGGATTTGTGGCAACTTGCTGCTTTATACGAAAGTCAGCGAGGGGGAATTACCGAGCAAGAGGTTTTATCCAAAATGATGGCTATTGTCCAAGTCATGCGAAGCGGAATCGAAGAAGGACTAAAAGGCACTTACTACGAGGACCGTATCCTACCTGTTCAATCCTTGGGATTCAAGGATAAAATGGATGGGAAGCAGCTTCTGGATGGAGGAATGCTCAACACGATTGTCTTGAATACCACAGCCATGATGGAGGTAAAAAGCTCTATGGGTGTATTCGTGGCTGCGCCTACAGCGGGATCTTGTGGTGCATTGCCTGGAGCCATTTTTGGTGCTGCGGAAAAGTTAGGAAGTTCAGATCAGGAGATTGTACGTGCACTGCTGGCTGCTGGTATCATGGGGGTATTTATATCAGAACATTCAACATTCGCTGCAGAAGTTGCGGGGTGTCAGGCTGAAACAGGAGCTGGTGGATCTATGGCTGCTGCTGGTTTGGTGACGCTTATGAATGGTACCTTGGAGCAATGCGTTGCTGCGGCATCACTGGCACTCCAAAATTCGCTGGGCATTGTCTGTGATCCTATAGGCAACCGTGTCGAGGCACCTTGTCTCGGAAAAAATGTAATGGCCGCTTCGAATGCCTTATCATGTGCCAATATGGCTCTTGCCAATTATGAACACTTGATTCCCTATGATGAAGTCGTTCAAAGCATGAAAGAAGTTGGCGATATGATGGCCCATGAGTTGACTTGTACGGGTCTAGGTGGTCTAGCCGCTACACCAACCGGTAAGGCGATAGAGGCCAAGCTTAAAGAAAAAGCAAAGTACTGTTGATGACCTAATCCGTTGGTATCAGATAAATACTTTCGGACCGCCTTTTAGTAGGTCTTGAAATTCTGATGGCCCAATCAATTCTTCCTGCAAGCGACCGAATTCGTCCAAGGTCTCTGGTGATAATAATTCAACTACCTCGTCCATGGCAACGCCGCTTAGCATATAAGGGTAGTCACCCATGACCAGCTGATCACCGACGCATTGCCCATAAATTTGGCACTCCGCAAGATCTTCCGCCTCGAGATTTTTAACTACACAGCGATTAACCCACGGGGCTAAATCGGTATACGATTCGTTAGTAATCAATTTCTTACGTCCTTCAATATCTATATGCGAAGCAAAATACTCATTGATGCTTTGCATCGATTGACTCGAAATTTTGCTCTGATAGCCAGTCATGCAATCCATACACATGGCATATTCAAAAATCGTTGAATAAGACCGCAATCCGTCGTATGGTTTTAATGCCTTTTCAATCATGTAGGGCACATTTCCATCTAATAAATTGCATTCGCAAGAAATACATTTATCCATTGGGGCTCCAGTGATGTCGGCATAAAAGAGTTTGGGTATTTGAACGAGATTCCCCGGCTTATTCTTTTCTTGATTCATTATACAAATGAATGTAATGGGCTTATAAATTCAAAATTGCCTTGATAAGTTCTCTAATTTGAGGAACTGCCTTCCATGGCTTCGATAAGCTCGTCCACTGTAAGGTTCTCTGCATAGGCAACTTCTACTCGCAGTGCCCGCAAACCTGTTACCCCTTGAAGATCCTCCAGTTCCAAGTCCTCAAATCCTTTTTTCACATATCCTTTAGCAGCCAGGAACTGCAGGTACTTTCGGTATTCGCGAGCGTCCTGCTCTTGGGAATAAATAATGGCCAGACGACCGGGTTGTGTAATTCTTTCACTTGTTCCCTTAATATGTGCTTTGTCTACACGTTTTTTGACAATTTCATACCGTGCATTGTAGGCACCTTCTACATCAAAACGCTTTTCATCCATTCTGAAATGCACGGACAAGGAGGTGTTGTAAACCAAAATAAGCGACGCGATTTCAATAGGCATGGGCAAGTCTTTTTGCATTGCCCTGAATTCATTTTCCATCTCGCACATCACAACCAATTGCCATATCCTGAGATTTCTAAGGAATATTTTATCAAATTTCCGATCCCTGGAAATGGACTGACCGATATACATGTTGTACTCCACACCATCAGTTTTGTACCGTTCGAAGTAATGCGGAAACATTTCTTGTGCGACAATCTGTTTTTCGTCAAGATACGAGGCCAATCTTTGATTGATCTGATTTACGCTGGTATCGTATTTCTTACGCTCCTCATACACTGTTTTCAGATCGGGATCCAGTAAGGTGTTATAATGATCTACCAATTTTTTCAGGTAGTCGTCCTTTCTTTGTAAATGATCGAAGATGGGATATATTTCTGATTTGAGGAAGCTTAGTATTTTATGTTCGCTACCTGCTGACAGCCCTCTCTTTAGTTCGTTTTTGTGATTATCCAGGCGAAAGGACAATTCATCGTAAGCTGGCATTTTAGTATGCTCAAAGGCATACTTCAGGACTTTTTTTATCGCATTGATCTGCTTGAGAAGATCTTTGCTGACAGCTTCATTTCGTCGCGCAGAAGAGCCCTTAATATCCATTTGCCCGTACAGCGGGTATAGATTATTGAATTTGATGTCTTTGAATACTGGTTGTTCGTTCTTGAACTGCTGGTTCATGAATTTTTCAGCTTCCTGCTCAAACCTCCACTTCACTGAATGATGAATGGTAGTACATTCCTGCTGAATGATGGCTTCGATACGATTCTGGTCTTCAGTCATAAAGCGCTTATGAGCCATTGCCAGTACGGGCAGTACTTCGTCCAGTCTGGCCATTGTTCCGGGATTTAGTTCATATCTACCCGGGGCTGCCAACTCCATAAACCCAAGGAGCTCTTCCTCATGAATTAATGGTGCCACTAGGTAACTTTTGAAGTCGGACGTTGCCAATTTCTCAGACAAGCCGCTTTCAGATCTTTTATGAAAATAATCGACATCTGAAATAACCAAAGGTTCCTTCTTGTTCAGCAATTGACCATATGCGTAATCACACAGATCAGTTTTACAGTCCAAGGCCTCATCTTTACTCAGGACAATACTTCTAACTTGTTCTTTATTCAAGGGCACCAGTTTATTCTGGTCCAATGTGATGACACCCATTTCCAATTTCGGGTGGTTGAGTAAGCTCCTGATACTGTTCTGAATCTTTTCAAACGTGTCAGTGGATTTCACCAGGAGATTAGAGGTAATTGAAGACATGGATTGATCCAGAGAAATATCGACCAAATTGATGATATTGACACCCTTCATAATCCAGCTGTTGGGGGGAAATTTTTTCTTCCAGATTTTGATGTCCCCGAAGTTGTCCACGAGTTCTTCAAAATCTTCACGGGATATATCAATCGCCTTCTTTGTCGGAATAAATTCACACATGTCGGCATTGATCAGCATCTTGTAAGTGCGCATCAATCCCTGATCTTTGTTAAAGATTTCCAGTTTCATGGCTCCTCCGCCTGGTGCAGGGTATCCATAATAACTGCCCAATATGAAATAGCAGCAATACAGGTAGAAGGTATCCTCGTCAATATCCTTCATTTCGTATGAAAACTCCTTACCAGATGCTTTAACGATATTGTCGAACCTGGTAGAGGTATATATGGGTTCGAAATAAAAAGGAGGGGTAAGTGCTTTGATTTCGTTAGTCAAAAGAGCGTCCGGAAAAAGGATTCTACCTATTTTTTGAATTGATTTCTTATACTTTTTTAATTGATCAATACTCCCAATACCGTCTTTCAATTCCGGATACTTTTCCACTTCTTTTAAAAGCTGCAGCGCATAGTTGACAACACCTTGATCCGTATCCTTGGCCATCAATTCCAAAGCTTCAATCGCTTTGAAGAAACTAATCTGCATCACTGCAGGGAATGGCACTTCTTTTCCATTATAAATCATAACCCTCTTGTTTTGTCGGACTTGCTAGATAAATTTATACGATAGATTACTGAAATAGTATGTCTTTTTCTAATAAAGCAGTTTCAAACTGGAATTAAAGATTTATTTCTTTTGAATATACTCTGGTGAGATAGTCGGCAATAAAACAAAAAAGAGGCTCTCGAATATCATTCAAGAAGCCTCTCTAACTTACTCAACAACCTCTAACTAACTCTCCTGTTAAGTTTTTTATGTCATTTATTATTTCACCACCAATGTATACTCTGGGGTGGGGTTCATTGGACAAAAGTATTTGTACGTACCCTTGGTTAGGTTTACTTCTTTGGAAGATGAA
Organism: Reichenbachiella sp.; assembly: GCF_039944555.1. GTDB lineage: Bacteria > Bacteroidota > Bacteroidia > Cytophagales > Cyclobacteriaceae > Reichenbachiella. The sequence goes on from NZ_JBDUYN010000008.1 coordinate 151,517, forward strand.
GTTTCACCTTTGTTGATCGTCTTTGCCAAATAACCCGCCTGGATATGCTCTCCCGCCTTGCCTTCTGATGTAACCGGAGCGATTACAAAACCTACTTCTTTGTCTACACTCTGATTGCTAACTTCAAAAACATAGGTTCCGGGTTTTAACGTCAGTTCCTTGGTGGTAAACTCGCCCTCGACCTGGCTTAATTTAACTTTCTTGGCTTTCTTTTGAGCAAACGCCTCGTTGCTTGAGATGATCACTGCCATCATTACAGTAAGGATTAAGAATAATTTTTTCATCTGATTTTAATTTGTTTTATATGATTAATTTAATTCTTGTTGAAGTTCGGCAGCCAAAGGAAAATCTATCGGCGTGTCCGCGACGTGATTGATGTAATTGGTGAATGTATTTAGTGCCACATGACCAATTAATTCTGCAAGAGCCGCTTCATTATATCCGGCGTTAAAAAATTTTCCGATTAGTGTTTGTGACGGTTTTCCTCTTGTGATTACCAAACTAGTGGCCAACCTTACAAGTGCACTGAGCCTTGGGTCATCAATATCTCCAGTCCTGATCTGAATGGTCTCTGCTTCAGTCAACCCGTTCATTTTAGCAATTTCTGTATGTGCAGACAGGCAATAACTGCAGCTGTTGGCCTGACCTACGGCAAGCGCAATGGCTTCTACCTCTTTTCCGGAATATTCGCCTCCGGTTAAATTATCCCCGAGGGATAGCATCGAATTCAGGGCTTGGGGCGAATTGGCTACTGCCGCATATAAGTTTGGCACCAAGCCAATTTTGCGTTTCAACTTATCAAAGACCTGCTGTGTTGGAAGATTTACTTCCTCTCTCGACAAAACTTTCAGATTACTCATTTGGAAAAAATTTAGTTGTTGATTAATTACAAATACACAATCAATATGTAACTTTAAAAGTTCCATATTGAGATAAAAAAATTTAGAAAACCCCCTTTATAGCTTCTGACACTTCTTTTTCTCCTATAATTTTTTTCAGTTTGTTTGTAAGGAAAGCGATCGATACCTTTTTCAGCTTGGGTTTCATGGACCGTTCGGCCTCCTGGAAAGCGTCGAACAAGAGTCCTGAGAGATTGCTGCTCACCACACACTCGTGGTTTACCTTGGGCCTGTGAAAAAACTCTTCTTCTTTTGTTGCCTCAAAAATGTTCCACAGAGATATTTCTTTGGCTGGCCTCAGCAGATGGAATCCACCTTGAGAACCTGAGACACTTCCAATGATGTTGTGTTTTCTTAGTAAAGCAATAAGTCGCCTGACCACTACCGGATTGGTCTTGAGGCTTTCTGCCAACTGACTGGAGGGTATGAGTTTTCCTTTCAGATTGATGTAGATACAAATATGAATGGCTTTCGTGAAATTGGCACTGGCTTGCATGCCTTAAATATAACTTAATATGTTACAATAAATTTCTCTATCAAACTATATTAATACCTGTCAAGTAAGCTTTAAAAAAGCTAGAGCAAATTTTTCAAGTAGTCGTTACACCAACATTAGATTTACTGTTCTACCACAACCGCCCCTTTAGTTTTTTTAAAAAGCGAGTCATCAAAAGTTGATTCAGAAATTAGTACCTTTTCAAACTCGGCCGCACCTTTCGGTTCGGTGATCACTCCTTCTTCAGACTTATACCAGGTCATTGACTTCGGCAATATCAACTCTTCGAGTGTCTGCCAATCATTATACCTAATCCATCTAATGTCCGGACTTTTTTCTTTTGAAAAATAAGTAACCGTATAGCCAAGCCATTCCATTTGATAAGTTTCCGGATCATAGTGAAGGAAATATTCATCCTGTGCACTCATGCCCACACCTGCATTGTAGCTTATTTTGATTCCCGGATAAGATTTATCTTCAAAGGATAGTTCATCAGCCTCAGAGTAGATAATACCTTCATCCGCCAAAACAAAAGGCATGGCATAGAAATAAAACATTAGGTTGTGATAGAATACAGGATCGCCGCTATAGGTCGTATCGGTTTCCAACCAAATATTCTCCCCATCATAACCGGTCACGAAATTGGCAGCTTCAATGCGCTCCCTCCTATCGTGCAAATGGATCATTTGCTTTTCATTCATTTCCTCACCAACTATTTCATAAGAAAGGGACTTCATTTTTTTCCATGTATCGAGGGATCCATGTTTAGTAAGTATTTTCTCTAATGCAGGTGGATATATGCTATTCTCGGTCTCCTCTATTGAGGATTGTTTAGGACCGCTACAAGCGAGCAATAGTCCTAATAGAAAAAGTGTAGTTCTTTGCATGGTCTTTTTTTAATGTTTGCGCAAGCTATATTTTTATGGGCCGTCAAGTAACCTAAACCCAATCTTGATACAAAGCGTTCCTTGGATTGAGCAAAGATCAAAAAACTCCCGTATTATTATTAAGACATACGAAACTAATCCCACTTGCTACAAGTATTTACACAAGTAGATTTGCCCCTCAAAACCAAGAAATTCTCCTCCGTTTTTATTAACTTATTTGTCCTTTTTTCACTTCATAAACCACTTCATTATGGGACAGTCCAAATTTGAGATTTTTAAAGGCTCTAACGACCATTTCTATTTTCATCTAAAAGCTGGCAACGGCGAGGTTATCCTGGCCAGCCAGGGCTATACGACCAAGGCCAATTGTCAAAAAGGTGTCCATTCTGTAAGCACTAACAGCAAAGACGAGGGAAATTTCGCCAAGAAGAAATCCAAGGATGGGAAAAATTATTTCGTACTCATGGCTACTAATGGACAAGTAATTGGCAACAGTCAAATGTATACCACTTCATCAGCCAGAGATCATGGCATACATTCTGTCTATCAAAACGCTACCTCTGCCGTGATTATTGACATTACCAAGTAGAGTGCCCAGCGGCTTAACCTTCTACTTGTTAAGGCTATTAGAATCAAAACCAAAAGGGAGAAGGTCTCTCACTGTGGTCTTCAATATTTGATTGCCAGGCCGTATGAACAAAAGTTCAATGGTCTCTTCTTGTCTGCTTTGATACTCCATCATTGCCTGGCGGCAGTTGCCACAAGATGAGGCGGCCACGAAGTCCTTTGCCTCAGCGGGTTTTGCAGCAATAGCCAGTTTTTCAATTTTGACATTGGGATGATTAGCTCCCGCACTGAAGATCGCTACTCGCTCAGCACAGAGACCAGAGGGATACGCTGCATTTTCCTGATTACTTCCTTTTACCACAATGCCATCAGCCAACAAAACCGCTGAGCCGACATGAAAATCAGAGTAGGGAGCATAGGCACCTGCGACCGCTGATTTGGCATCATCTACAAGGCACCGTTCTGAAGAACTTAGCTCGGAATAATCTAATATTTCGGCTTCCACCTGCTGTATTACTTTCTTGGCCATGGTTGGAAATCTATGTTTAAATGCACTAAACGAATATGGACAATTTAATACTTATTTTTTTAACTAAATGTTTTGCTTGTGACCTTGAAAATGAAATATTTGCTTCTTTTTTGGGCCAACCAGCAACTGAAAAATACAACATGTTAACCCAAAACATAATACATCTATAATGAAAAAAGTACTTGTACTTGGCGCGGGAAGATCTTCCTCCACATTGATCGGATTTTTGCTAAATCATGCTGAAGAAAATGACTGGCATGTGGTCGTAGGAGATCTGGATGAAAACTTGGCTAAGGAAAAAATAAACGGCAGTTCAAGAGGGGAAGCGGTGCGCTTTGATATTTTCAATGAAGCTCATCAGCAGAAATTGACTGATGGTTTTGAACTGGTCATTTCAATGATGCCGGCCTCCTTTCACATCCATGTCGCTAAAATTTGTGCAAAGCATGGTATTAACATGTTGACTGCCTCCTACCTGACTGATGAAATCAAATCATTGAGTAGTGAATTTGAGAAAAATGGTGCCGGTCTAATCATGGAAATGGGATTGGATCCGGGCGTTGATCACATGTCGGCCATGAAAGTGTTGGACAGAATTCGGGAAGCAGGGCATGAGCTACGCGCTTTCGAAACTTTCACGGGTGGACTCCTGGCACCGAGTGACGATGACAATCCATGGGAGTATAAATTCACCTGGAATCCAAGAAATGTCGTATTGGCCGGTCAGGGCTTTGTGAAGTTTATTCAAGAAGGCCGATACAAGTACATCCCCTATCAAAAACTTTTTAGAAGAACAGAAGTCATTCACATTCCTGAATATGGATACTTCGAAGGATACGCCAATAGAGATTCTTTAAAATATCTGGATGCCTACAAACTCCGTGGCATAAAAACTTTATATCGTGGTACACTTAGACGGGTCGGCTATTCCAAGGCCTGGGACGTATTTGTGCAGCTGGGAGCGACTGACGATACCTATGAGCTGCACGACGTATCTACCATGACACACCGGCAGTTTATCAATTCTTTTTTATCTTATAATCCCGACGACTCCATTGAGCTGAAATTGGCGCACTATCTGAATCTGGATCTTGAATCAGACGAAATGTTCAAGATGAAGTGGCTAGGTTTATTCGATGATGAACTTGTAGGTCTGGAAAAAGGTACACCAGCTCAAATCCTGGAACACATCCTAAAGAAAAAGTGGACGATTGAGCCAGATGAAAAGGATATGATTGTGATGTGGCACAAATTCGAGTATTACCAAGATGCGGCATTGAAGCAAATTCAATCCTACATGGCTGTGGAAGGCGAAGATTCGATTAATACGGCGATGTCCAAAACGGTCGGGTTGCCATTGGCGGTATCTGCACAGCTAATTCTTCAAGGAAAAATGAGCCCTAAAGGTGTTCACATTCCTACGGAAAAGAGTGTTTATATGCCTGTACTTAACGCATTGGAATCGCACGGAATCACATTTAAGGAATGTGAGATCACCAGTTGATTTGGGTAAGTAACGTTACTCCTCTTTCAAAAACTCAACCGGATTGATGATGCACGCCCTGATCAATTTGTTGATTATTGAAAGTAAGGAAAAAGTGACAATAGCGGTAAGTACGGCAGGGGCTATCCAGAGCAGGTGGTCCCATAGTTCAATTCTGTAGTGAAAGCTCGACAACCAATTGCTCATAGCGTACCCGGCTAATGGAATGGCGACGACACTTCCAAACAGTATCCAAAGTATTATTTTAGAACCCAATACCAAAAATAGATCGGTAAAGGAAGCTCCTACTACTTTTCGAATCGCTACTTCCTTGCTTCGGGTATTAATTAAAAACACACTCAATGCCAGCACACCAAGAACGGAGAGTAAAATGGTAACAAAAGCGGCATATGTGGTAATTTTCTCTGCTCTCAGTTCATTTTTATAAGTACTAGTAAATTGATCATCCATAAACTGGTAGTCAATCACATAAGCGGGATCATAGTTTTGTATGACGGACTCAATAGTGCCGATGGTCTGCTTAAGATTATCTTCTTTGAGTTTCAGCGCCAGAACCTTTCCATGAAGGTTTTCAAATGTGAGAACCAGCGGACTTACTCCATGGTGTAGAGACTCAAAATTGTAGTCTTTCATGACTCCAATAATCTCTCCTACTCTACCACCCATGTAAACCTGGGTTCCCAAATCCGGGCTTCCAATTTTCTTATAGGCAGACTCGTTTAGAATAAAATTTTTTCGATCCGATTGCAAGTCGTAATCATAGTCACGACCTGAAACCAACTTCAAATCAAATGTATTGATGTAATTGTCGATTACACGTACGTGGTTAACTGTTATCTGTTCATGATCAGGAGCGCTTTTCACCTTAAAAAACTGGCCACTCGTGCCTCCGCCCGGTGCGGCCTGTGCCAGACAAATCTGTTCTATCCCAGCGAGTTTTCCGAGTTCATATTTAATCACATCGTAATTTTTCACCAGGTCAAAATTATTAACGAGCAATACACGCTCCTGATCAAACCCTTTGGGCATATCTTTCATAAACTGAAGCTGTACATGCATGATCACAATAGAAACCATGAGAAGAGAAGATATCAAAAACTGAGCTACTACCAGTGAAAGTATGGCCGGATGCATACGATGTTTGGTCTTACTTAGAGACTTGTGGAGCGTAATAGATCTGGATAAATAAATGGCAGGATAAATGCCAGCTAAAAACCCTGTGGTTACTACCAGAAGACCAAATAGGAGAAAATATGAAAGCGTCCAGTGCTCTAAACTGAATAGCTCCGGAGCGATCAATTCGGGATCGATCATTTGAGCAATCACTTCCAACAACCCTAGGGCCAGCCCACCAGCCAAGGCCACAACAACTATAGATTCAATGACTATTTGCAAAGCCAGTTGATTTCTGGAGGCGCCCACTACTTTCCTCAGACCTATTTCTTTTTCTCTGCTTTGGGCACCGGCTATCTGAAAGTTGACATAATTGATTGCGGCCAGGATCAAAATAAACAACCCCAAGACACCAATCACTTTCAGTGCTTGCAAATTCCCTGCACTCAGGCTGTTTGTAATATCTCCTGATTTCATATGCAGTTCTTTGAGGGAAATCAAAAAAGAGTCTCCCGCATAACCTTGCCATCTTGAATCAAGTGATTCGTTATAATGGTTTGCAAGCAAATCCAGGGTTTGCTGATGGTCAGCATTTCGTTCTAGCAGCACGTAGGTATGAAATTCTAACCCAGATTGATGGACAAGTGAGCGATAGTCTGGCATAGATGCGAGAGGAATCACAATGTCAAACTGAAATTGAGAGTTGAGCGGCACATTTATTACGTCGCTCACCAGATAGGTAACATCCTTGAATCGCACCTCTCGCCCAATGGCTGACTCGTCCCCAAATAATATTTTTGCAAATTTCTTACTGAGAATGGCTTGATCTGGTCTCGCGAACTGTCTTTTTTGGCTATAACCAAAATCAAACACATCAAAAAATGAATAATCTGAATAGCCAATCTGAACCTGATTGAATCTTTCCAAGCCAACTTCCAATTCTCCGACTTGTCTGTAATAGCGTGTGGCAGTCTCTACCTGTTCAAAATTGGCCAGATATTCATCGGCTAGTGTGCCAAATGAAATCCCATAGCTACTTAGCTTTCCCTTGGGATCATAAAATTTCGAAATAACCTTATACGTTCGGTCAGAATTAGAATGAAAATGATCAAAACTGGACTGATAGTGAATATATGATGCTAAAATTATAACAATGGACAAGCCAAGGGTCAGTCCGGATATGCTGATGAGGCTGATCGTTCGGTTCTTGACAAACCGTCTCAAACCTGCTTTAATATGAATGAGCATAATCTGAATTTTTGAGTGAGAGATTCAACGTTGTCATTAAGATGTTCAACTGAGGCAAAAAGTTCTAATCGCTCTTATTGATAGATCTCATTGGAATTGTATTCCAACACTGACTTTTTATATTTGTAGCCTCAAAATTTAGATCGAAATGGGAAGAGCATTTGAATTCAGAAAAGCACGAAAACTAAAAAGATGGGGCGCCATGTCCCGGACTTTTACCAGAATTGGAAAAGACATTGTTATTGCCGTAAAGGCTGGTGGCCCTGACCCTAACACCAATTCAAGGTTGCGAGCAGTCATGCAAAATGCCAAGGCTGCCAATATGCCCAAAGACAACATCGAAAGGGCAATCAAGCGTGCATCAGACAAAGCGCAGGGAGATTTTAAGGAAACTTTGTTTGAAGGCTATGCACCGCATGGCATTGCGGTATTGGTGGAGACCGCTACAGACAACAACAACAGAACGGTAGCTAATGTAAGAAGCTACTTTACGAAATGCGATGGCAACTTGGGTACTTCAGGTTCGGTAGAGTTTATGTTTGAGCATACTTGCAACTTTAGACTGAGCAAAGATGGATTGGATGCTGAAGAACTGGAGTTGGAGTTGATCGACTTTGGAGCCGAAGAGGTTTTCGAGGATGAAGATGGCATGATGGTCTATGGTGGTTTTGCAGACTATGGCACACTTCAGAAGTACTTTGAAGAAAACAACATCGAAATCCTTTCTTCAGGGTTTGAAAGAATCCCAACTACAACTAAAGAACTATCCGAAGAACAACAAGAAGACGTAAATAAGCTACTCGAAAAACTCGAGGAAGATGATGACGTACAGAATGTCTTTCATACGATGGCCTGACACTTAACTGCTTCATTTTGATGCAATCCTGAAAAACAGTCAAATTATTGACTAATAGCGTTTAATTGCCTTTTTGCAGCTCTTATCTTTAAACTTAGAATAGATAAGAATATGCGATGAGAGGGTTTAATCAGATTGTATCGGGCTTACTTATATTGTCAATATTCTTTGGGTGCAATGAGCTAGAAAAAGGAAAAGGCACACTATTCCATAAAATCAGCTCCACACAATCCAACATTCATTTTCAAAACAACTTAACTGAATCAGAACGATTCAATTTTCTCACTTACGACTACTTCTACAATGGCAGTGGAGTGGCCATAGGCGACATCAATGGTGACGATTTGCCTGATCTCTATTTTGGTTCTAATCAGGGAGCGAACAAACTCTATTTAAACCAAGGTGATTTTTCATTTAAGGACATTACCGACAAAGCGGGAGTTGCGGACCAATCCGGATGGACTACTGGTGTCAATATGATTGATATCAACGGTGATGGGAGGTTAGACCTATATGTTTGTAAGTCTGGCCCCATTCGGGATGCCAAACTCAGAGAAAACAAACTCTATATCAACAATGGTGATTTAACATTTACAGAATCAGCGGCCCAATTCGGTTTAAATGACAATGCGTTCAGTACGCAATCCTATTTTTTTGATTACGACAAAGATGGTTGGCTTGACCTCTACCTGGTCAATCACAGAATAGATTTCGAGAACAATTCTTATTTATCCAGAAATATTGAATCTGCCTATGAACGTGAATCAACAGATAAGCTCTATCGGAACCAGGGAGATGGCACTTTTGAAGATGTGACTTACCCGGCCGGTGTGCTGAACAAGGCCTGGGGACTAAGTGCTGCTATTGGCGATTATAACAATGACAGCTGGCCTGACATCTATGTTGCCAATGACTTTGTACAAGGAGACTATCTCTACATCAACAATCAGGATGGTACTTTTAAAGATAGTTTAAAACATTTTGTGAATCATACCTCATATTTCGGCATGGGCAGCGATCTGGCTGATATCAATAATGATGGTTTTGAGGATTTGATCGTGCTAGACATGGTACCTGCCGATCATGTTCGATCCAAAATGCTGATGAATAACATGAGCACTGAGGCTTTCAATGTTCTGGTAGATTTTGGGAATCACTATCAATATATGCTCAATACTTTGCAGTTGAACAATGGTAATGGAACCTATAGTGAGATCGCTCAACTGGCCGGCATAGACAAAACGGATTGGAGCTGGGCGCCCTTGTTGGCTGACTACGACAACGATGGGGATGTGGATTTGTTTATTACTAACGGCATCAAAAAAGATGTCACTGATAATGACTCCCGGAGAGCTATTCAGGCCAAAGTCCAATTCGAAAAAGTGGAGATTCAAAAATTGCTTAACCTGCTTCCGGAAGCTAGAATAAAGAACTATGCCTTTGAAAATAATAGGAATCTTACCTTTTCTAAGTCGGGTAAAAGATGGGGACTTGATGAGGCTACCAACTCCAACGGTGCTGCTTATGCCGATTTAGACCAGGATGGTGATTTGGACCTGGTGGTCAATAATATCGATGAACTGGCCGGAATTTATGAGAATATGGCGGACTCGAACAACTACATTCAAATCAAATTGACTGGTTTGCATGCGATAGGCTCAACCGTTGAAGTGGCTACTAATAATAGCACTCAACTCAAAAGGTATTATCCTACTCGAGGCTACTTATCATCGGTTGATCATGTAATTCACTTTGGCTTAGGTCAGGCATCAGAAATAGTTCAAATCAAAGTAAGCTGGGCTGACGGTAGAGCAACTATCAAAGAAAACGTGGATTCGAATCAATTAATGGAACTGGATTATTCTCAGGCGGTTATTGAAGCAGAGGCTAACGCTCAGACCAGGACCCTGTTTTCAAAACTAAACCCAATTGAACTCGGTCTTGATTTTACACATCAAGAGGATCAGTATGATGATTTTTCCAAAGCGCTTTTATTGCCACATAAGCTATCCACCCTCGGGCCCTTCATATCTACCGGTGATGTGAACAACGATGGATATGAAGATGTTTTTATTGGTAATGCCAAAGGAGCCGCAGCCGCACTTTATATCCAAAATGAAGTGGGCCTTTTCAATTCATCCAATAATAACTTATGGCATAGCGACAGGGCATTTGAAGACATGGGTTCTGTTTTTTTCGATCTGGAAAATGACGGAGACCTGGATCTTTATGTGGTCAGTGGTGGAAGCAAGGACCTTAAAGGCGATTCTGGCGTATTGGATCGACTATACATAAATAATGGTAAAGGCCAATTTTCAAGGTCCCGCAACTTGCCGCATATTGCCACCAGCGGGCAAACAGTACGCACCGCCGACATTAATAATGACGGTTATGCTGACTTATTTGTTGGTGGTCGCTTAGTGCCAGACGCCTATCCAAGTCCAGCTTCTTCGGTGATTCTTATCAATGAGCAAGGGATTCTGCTGGACAAAACCAATGAATTAGCGCCAGAACTGGAACGAATCGGAATGGTAACAGACGCCCAATGGCTAGATGTAGACGGCGACAGCGATATTGATCTGGCCATCGTTGGTGAATGGATGGCTCCTACATTTTTTTTAAATGAAAACGGGCGATTCAAAAAACAGTCGTCAAATGTGATAGAAGACCGTGGGTGGTGGTTTTCTCTTAGCGCTGTGAATTTGAACAACGACGGAATCCAGGATTTGATTGCTGGAAATTTAGGGCAGAATAATAAATTTCATCCATCTACAGCAGAACCACTAAACCTATTCTACAACGATTTTGATGACAACGGCACCATGGATATCGTGCTAAGTCATCAGTCCCAAGGCAAAGAAGTCCCGGTCAGAGGCAAACAATGTTCGTCAGAACAAATGCCTTTCATCAACGATAAATTCCCAACATTCAGATCATTTGCCGAAGCTGACCTGAATGAGATTTATGGAATAGAAGAACTCAATCAGTCGGTTCAGCTATCTGCCAGCACATTCGAAAGTGCGGCGTTGGTAAATCAAGGAAATCTTGATTTTAGAAAAATTACCTTGCCGAAAATGGCTCAATTCTCCGCTTTGCGCAAAGTTCTAAATCTGGATATTGATAAGGATGATAATCAGGATTTGATTACAGTAGGTAATTTGTATGATTCTGAAGTGGAAACTCCGCGATATGATGCAAGTTATGGCGCGGTTTTGAAAGGAAACGGTGATGGCTCTTTTGAAAACATAACTGTCACGCAATCCGGCTTTGATGTAAGAGGGGATGTCAGGGACATGGTTTTGATCAATTGGAAAGACAATAAGTCAAGGCTCCTACTCGTATCTGCCAATAATGGCTCATTGCAGGCCTTTGAAGTCCAATTCTAACTTTCTAACCCACCGAATTGATCAAATTTTCAAGGTAGTTTTAATATAACTGGCGAGCATATCGGCCATTTCTTTTTGCTCAACAACGGTGGGATGTGCCTTTGTTTTCCGATAAGGAAATATTAAGGGGAATAAATTCTTTTCACCAAGATCTCTGAGTTGACCAACGGCTGATTCAACATATCCCGGCCATGGAGAACCTTCTTCCGCTGCACTCATATTTCCCAAAACGCAAAAAACACTTGCCTCTGGGTAATGACCTCTGATGATTGATACAAAGTTTTTGTAGACATCAATGATTTCTTTTTCTTTAGGCACAGGGTCCATTTGCTCTATCAACCAGGAGTCATTCTGAAACAAGTTAATCACAACGACGTCCGGAGTCCAGAGTGCGAAATCCCATCGACTGTTCTTGTCATTTGGGTTGAGCCTATTATACATTTCGGGCATGGTGAGTGGATACCAGCTTTTGATGATTCCAATGCCGCTCATGGAAATACATCTATAATCGGCGTTTAAAGCTCTTGAGGTGATAGCGCCATAAGCGTAATAGTTGTCCCAGGTGGTTCTATTGTCGTTGTTTTCTCCTGACTCGTCCAAAACCCCATGGCCTGAAGTGATGGAATTGCCATAAAACTCAATTTTTAAGCGGTCGTTGGTCGGAGATTCTAGTAGGTGTCCATTCCTTTCAATCAAAAAACCGAGAAACTTAGTTGCAGGACTGGTACTATCCGTTCTTCTGACCAACTCAATGGTATGTGGTCTGTCTTCCAGGTGATCAGCTACCGTGTAGGTATTTGCACCAGCATGGCAATCAATTTCTATTGCACCTGCAGCATCTCCATCAATAATAGCTTTGTAATAGTTTTCACCATTGTCCTCTAGCTTTACTCGAATCGTTGTGCCTTGAAATGTGGCCGCTACCGAAGTTCCTGCCCAATAAAGTATAGGTTCTTTTGGATTCGAAAAATCGATTCTTCCTGAGTAGACAAGGCCTTTATGATCCGGACTTATAAGTTGATACTCTTGATTAGAATCAATCGTTTTTTTCCTTTCTGTGCATTGGATAGTCACGCATAAGAAAACCAGACCCATGCAGAGCGGTTTGATACCCATCATCAAATCTACTTTTTGATTAATTTGAATGTACGGTTCACATTGCCCTCTAAAATAAGGTAATACAATCCTGTTTCGAATTGACTGAAGTCTAAAGTATCAGTATCCCGCTGCCAAACAACTCTTTTTAGTTCGTTTCCGGCTAAATCTACCACTCGAAGTGGTCCTGCAAAGCCCTTGATCGAAAGCGTGTATGCTATCGGATTAGGATAAATTGCCACTTCAACGTTGTTTTCCTCTACATCCAGAACTATGGTATCCGATGAGTCATTTCCGCTTCGTGCCAGTGCAGCTACCAGTATGGATCGAAGTTCTGTTTCATTCGGTTCACGTCCATTCTCGGCTATGAAGGTCTCTACATCCTCTTCTGCATTCGCATAATAATTTTCGTGTGTGTAATAGATTTTCTGCTTTTCATTTTTGTCGTTGATCAACCAAAAACCATTCTGCTTACCGTCTATTACTTCATTGTTGTACAATTCCCAATACAAAACAAATGGGGCTCCCCATTCCAGGGCAGCGCGCATCACATGACGGCTTTGGGCATCTTGTTCTGTTTCATTGGTGGGGTCCAGGTAGCCGATGTTTTCAAAATCGTTCCGCCCATTCGGGTAACCATATTCGCCAATCCAAACGCGTTTGCCTTCCGGTAATCCGTCTTTATCTTTTAACTTCTCTTCTATGAGGTCCAGAGCCTCTTTGAGTTTTGTACTTACTCCTTCGTAAGTATTATCCCATGAGGTCGCATCATAGCAGGAATAAGAGACATAATCCACATTTACAAATGGAAGTACTTTGCTAACCAAACTTGGCAATTGTTTTTCAATCGTCTTTCTGACCAAATTGGCTTCGACGTAGAGATAGACCTCAACATTTTCATGAGACGTAGCTGCTTTGGCATCATCAACTGCCTTTTGTCTGATATTCAACCAATCAATCATACCCTGAACTGTCTCCGGGGCCAAAATACTTTTGTTGACATCCCATTCCGTGTCCGGTGTATTATAGTCGTCAACCAGGTGCCAATCTCCTTCCCAGTTGCCCAGATAGAACGTTTTTCCTGTTCCTGAGTAATTGGTTAAAAAATGCTCGGTCAGTTCATATATGGCATCATATTCCTCTTGTTCCTCTGCTTCAGTTTGTCCATCATAGAAAAAAGAAGGTCCGTAGGCCCATAAGTGGTAATAGCTAAAATCCATACCAAACACTTGCTTAAAAGACCGATGTTCAGCTTTGTTTTTTAGTGTGCCAGTCAAATCCGTCAAACCGTAGCTATCGCCAAAAGACACCTTCAGCACATTAGAACCCATAGCCCTTGTGACTTCAGCAGATTCGATCAATTTATCTTTTGAAGTAAACTGATAGGCAGGCCCAATAGACTGCGTACCCAATCGAAAATTAAATCGGGAGGACACTTCAGTCAAAATGCCACTCCCCGATAGTGTTGTTGCTTCAATAGAGCTGCTTAGTTCGGAGATGTTTCCGAAAATATCTTCGGCCTTTACCGACCACGAGTAAGTAGTAGAAGCAGTCAGTCCGGATACGTAATGGTAAGTCAATGATGTAGTTTTTATCTGCTCGGCACCCTGGTAGATCAGATAATTCTTTACGGCCACGTTGTCTTCAGACTCATCCCAGGTCAACCTTACAGACGAGTCGGTAATTTCTGAGCTGGTAAGATTCGCCGGTATGCTGGGTGCCTCGGTATCACCAACACCCTCTCGCTCTACTTCGTCAATAAACCATTCATTTCCGGCGGTGGCCCCATTCAGGTCAAAAAATATTACCATTTTGGTATACACGCCTGAGCCTTTACTGCTAAAGTCGAATTCATACGCGTTCCACTCACTTGGCGTGGGTGTGACCTCTTCTGAAAATGACTGACTATTGTCTGCGTTTTCGAATTTCAAAAGCACCTTCCCGCCGGATGCCGGTGGTAGTACTTTAAATCTAAAAGTAGAAAACATGGCAAAATCGAAGGCTGATGCCTCGTTGAAAAGTATCAGATCATATTGATTGGTCGTGCTTTTGATCTTACCACAATTTGCGGTTGAATTAATCAGACTGGCCGGTATGGGGTTAGCCGTCTTCTCCAGCGAGTTATTATTTTGCCAGCTGGCTGTTTTACTATCCCAATCTGAAATAATATCTATCTGCTGACCCATGGCCCACTGAACCAATATCAACCAAATCATCACTACCAATACTCCTCCTTTTTTCATCTGTTTAATTTTTTTATCGGTCATATGAACCGCCATGGCATGATTATCCCATCGTGGGAAGCCTTGTATGCCTGTTGGTTTCATCTTCTGCTTTGTTTTTAAAATGGGAATGGCCCTATACCCAAAACAAATGAGCCATCCCTTTTTGTAATTCCTTAATAATTTAGTGTTGAATGACAATTTTGGTAGGTCTCTCTCCTTCCACTTTCAATACATACACACCGCTTTTAATACTTACAACATCCAACTGTCCTTGTCCAATCACGGTGGATGCTACCAAGACCTGGCCGCTAAAATTGACTAATTCAACCGTTTTCCTTTCGTAGTTTTTCATATCCAAGTTCAAGTAATCTGAAACTGGGTTTGGATATATCTGATAGCTCAGTTGCTCCTCAACCACTGAAGTTACCAGCTGGCAATCGAATGCGGTCGGATTTTGCTCAAGCTGTCCTTGCGAACTCAAGTCTTTACCTGAAAAGCCAACATAGTTGTGGGGGTATCTTATGGCTCGAAAGACAAAATTATCAGGATTTGTTCCTCCTTCCGGGATAATATCATCTCCTTGCGAAAGTGCTCCTCTGATGGTGATCGGATTGATGTATTTCCAAACCATCTCTCCTGCTGCATTGATTTCGAAGAATGTACCGTGCGCGCCGTCGTCTATCAATATGTTGCCATTCGGCAATTGCTGGGCTCCGGAAATAAACCATGAATAGAAATCTGTTGGAGTAGGCGCCACATACTCCCAATCGTAGTCTGTCGGCAAGAATCTGCCCTGATCTGAGTTGTATCTACCTTCATTGCTCACTGCCGGATCAATTTTGACAATGCTTGTATACTTTCCATCAAGTCTGTTAATACCATTATTGAATACCATTATTTTGCCAGCATCGGGAAGTCCGGCTGGTATCCAATGTGTATTGTGTTGACCAAAAAGTTTTCTATCCTCTTCTGTCCCCATTTTGTAGGCCATTGGGTTGCCCCAACGGTAGATTAAATCACCCGCGGCACCTTTGGCTTCTTCCGTTGTGGTATTATGATCGATCACCCAAAGCTCATCAAATACCCTTGTGCTGATCATGATCTGGTTCAGATCGGGATTGTAGTTCAAAGCGTTGGCATGAATCCAATCAGCTTTTCCTTCACCACCATTCGTAAAGTTGAGATCTATCTTGTTGATATTTTCACTCACGGATCCGTAGTTGGCCTTGGTTTCATCAAAATCCTGAACCAGGTGGTCCCAAACGTGCCATTCCCATACCATCTCACCTCCATCTGAGCCGGTGGGTTTTATTTCGACGACATGCTCTGGCCATACTGCATCTTCTGTGATGAGCGACGGGTTTCTCCCGGCTGCTAATGCCTCTTCTGAGGTTTTCAGCTCCCAGGCTAAAAGAAGTACGTTGCCATTAGGCAAGACCTGAAAGTCATGATGCTGTCTGTATTGGCTGGTTGAGTATTCATATTGCCAAACCAGATTGCCATCCCAATCAAATTTCTCAACAATTCCTCCTGCCCCACCTGCTGTGAGGTCCGTGCCGGATGTCTTACCGGCTCGATACAGGCTCCCATCTTCAGTTAAGTAAACCGAAACACCGGGAAAATACGTGCTGTACCATTCGTGTACCTTTTCTCCACAATTGTTGATCAGGTAGATGCTGGTGTTGCCATGGGGAGAAAATAGCGTATATCCGTTGAACGTTTCTTCACCGTTGAGCATAATCCCAACAGTCCTTTCCTGGGCTACCGCCATTGACGTAATGGCCCACGCTAATATGAATGTCTTTAATATTTTCAAAATGCTCAATTTCGTCTTAGAAAAAAGGGAATTCGATATTGATTAACCGAATTCCCTACTAAAAATTTAGACTATTCTTTTACCTGTCCAAGATTGTCCCAGTAAAACTTTCTGGCCGTGTCGCCATTGCCTTCGTCAAAATGCCAGGTGATCTTTTTCAACTCACCCTGTGAGACATCTGTTCCTGAGAAATCAAAATATATGGCTTCCCATTCATTGGCCTTTGTGGTCTCAACAGTTGCCTTAGGATCACCGGTTATACCTTCCAGTTTCATGGTGATTTTAGCATTTCCATCTGCATTCGGATTGTAAACGTGCACCTTAAAGACTTGCCCATTCGCAAAATCAAAATTAGGGAGCTTACCGTCTTCGATGCTAATGCCGATCAGTGCAAGCGACTGATTGTAACCATAGGAATAGGCATCCACTTTCGTCAATTGAAGCACTTTGGTGCTATTATTGGCATCCGTGGCATCAGGATTGTCAGCGATTGCCGCTGCCCCACCCAACCAGCTTACGCCAAAGTCATTGGTTCCGTCCTCAAAATCTGCCAAAAAGGTGATGTCCTCCTCTGGTAGTTTGTCCAACTGCTCTAAAC
The DNA here is from genome assembly GCF_039944555.1 of Reichenbachiella sp. GTDB lineage: Bacteria > Bacteroidota > Bacteroidia > Cytophagales > Cyclobacteriaceae > Reichenbachiella. The sequence goes on from NZ_JBDUYN010000008.1 coordinate 168,736, forward strand.
CGTCCCAATAGAACTTTCTGGCTGTATCGCCATTGCCTTCGTCGAAATGCCAGGTGATCTTTTTCAACTCACCTTGAGAGATGTCTGTCCCTGTGAAGTCAAAGAAAATCTCTTGCCATTCATTGGTTTTACTGGTAGTCACGCTCGCTTTCGGATCGCCAGTAATACCTTCTAGTTTCATGGTGATTTTGGCATTTCCATCAGCATTGGGGTTATAAACCAATAATCTGAAATATTGTCCATTCGCAAAATCAAAATCGGGAAGCTTACCATCTTCCAGGCTAATGCCTATCAGCGCCAACGATTGGTTGTAGCCATAAGAATAGGCGTCCACTTTCGTCAATTGAAGCACCTTGCTACTATTGTTAGCGTCTGTTGCATCAGGATTATCTATGATGGCCGCAGCTCCTCCAAGCCAGCTCACTCCAAAATCATTCGTGCCATCATCGAAACTGGCCAATTGTGTACGTCTTGGTCCATCTACAGGTGGCACATAGTTCACGGCTGTAATTTCCCATTCCTTGGTTCTGCCATTAGCCGCTGTAATGGTATACACTACAGGTTCAGTGAAATCCTGCGCCGACCCGGAAGCAGGAACAACAGAAGTACCTTCCGTAGTTTCAATCACGGGTGCTAAAGCTGTAAGGTCTACCGATTCGCCTACAGTTACTTTAACAAACGCTCTTACAATGTGATCATCAACAATTGCTTCGCCAAGCATTTCATCCATGGATACGGATACAATTTCGGCCTGGTATCCGGTGTCATTGATTATACCTTCTTCATCTTCGCATGCCCCAAACATCAGGACAGCAAAAAAGAAGAGCAAATGATATTTTTTATAATTTTTCATTTTTCTAATTCTTTAAGTTCTAAATCCCGATTAGTTGGTTCCCAACAAATCATTTTGATCCAATTCGACATCCGGGAGCGCATAATAGTAGGCGTTTCTCACGATGGTCTTAGCGTATTGTCCTTCTAGCACTGTTTCCATCTTACCTAGTCTTCTCAAGTCAAAGAGGTGCTGAAACTCATAGGCCAGCTCCCAGGTTCTTTCCTGATAAATGGCTTCTCTGAAAGTATTCACATCCATGCCACCCGCGAGATTGGGCAATCCTGCTCTCGATCTTACCTGATTGACGGCGGCGTAGCCTTCGGCGGTAGGGCCAACAGCTTCTGCGTAAGTCAGCAGCACTTCGGAAAACCTCACTACGTGATATTTGTTACCGGATATTTCTACTCCACTAGATCGTCCTGCATCTAAGTACTTCAGGGTGAATGGCCTATCCAACTTTCCGTTGGCAACGGACCATTCCTGACCATCTTCAGCAATCGCACTGGTAGCAAAGAGTATGTTCTTCCTGACGTCCGCATTATCAAAAGTGTCGTAAAACGGCACTTCTACAAACACGTGCTGCCACCCAAATCCAATCTCATATCCGCCTTGCTCTGCGCTCAGTGTGGCTGACTGTTGATCAAAATATGGGGTGGTGAGCGTACCTGCCAGATCTGTAGCAGATTCGCCGATTTCAGTTCTACTGGCAATCACCTCGAAAATACTTTCTGGCTCATCGACTACTTCCGAATTATACATCGATACCAAATCACTGTTGAATGAATAGGTAGACTGATCGTTGATTACGTTTCCGGCAAAATAGGCCGCAGAATCATAATAAGTAGCCGTGTTGGCTGTAGCAAATTGATACCCATCCAGCTTGTCCGTATTTTGGCCTGCTGAGGCCATAAACAAATACGCATTAGCCAAAAGACCTTGAGCGGCCACTTTATTGGCCCGACCTCTTCTTCGGGTATAGTCCATCATCGATTCCGCTTTTCGCAAATCTGAAATAATTGAAGCATAAATCTCTTCGATAGAAGCCAACGGAAGATGTGCATCATCCAGGCCTTGCAAACTTGTTAGCCTCAAAGGAACTGCGCCAAACAATCTCACTAGATTGTAATAGTTCAGTGCTCTTAGAAAATATCCTTCACCCACGTACTGATTTCTCAAATCCGTATCCATGGTGATATTTGGAACATTTTCTATAATGGCTATCGCTCGATTGATGCCAATATAGGCATGTCTAAAAGCCTGCTTTGTATCTCCATTCGTTTCACTTTGTGCTAATCCATCGAGATCTTTTTGATCCTGACTGGCATCACTTTTTTGTGTAAACTCTTCGGTAGTCTGATGCAAGGAGTAGAAAAAATGTCTGGAGTAATAGCCCATCGTAGGCAATACTGAATATGCGTAGACTAAGCCTGCTTCTGCATCGGCTGCCGTCTTATAAAAATTCTCTTCGTTCAATTTGCCGAAGACCTCTTCATCCAGTGAACATGATTGAAATATCATGGCCACGGTGGAGAGCATTGTTATATATATTTTAAAATTTTTCATGTCTCTATTTTTTATTCAAATGACACTTTTAGCCCCAGCGAGAATGTTCTTGATTTTGGATAAGAACCATAATCGATGTTAGGCACATCTCCGTTCGCTATTTCCGGATCATATCCTGAGTAGCCAGTGATCACGGCCAGGTTGTCGGCATTGACATAAACACTCAAAGTCCCAATTCCATTGATATTGGCAGTATTGACATTGTAGCCAAGCGTGACATTAGAAACTCTTAGGTAAGAACCATCTTCCACCCACCAATCCGATATAGCACTCTCTCTACCGCCTCTCAAACTTGGGTAATCCTGAGTGGGGTTATCAGCTGTCCATCTATTGATCTGGTTAGATCCTGAGAATTTCCCAACGTTGAATATGTCAGCTCCCATGGCGCCAGTCATTAAAATACTGGCATAGAAACCTTTGTATTCAAAATTGTTGGTGATACCGAAGCTGACGTCAGGATGCGTATTGCCCACGATGGTTTTATCGTTTTCATCGATCACACCATCGTCGTTGAGGTCCACATATTTGAATTCTCCTGGCAGGTATTCTTCTGTGTCCAAACCAGTGACATCGTATGTCTCACCGTCTTGAATAATGCCCTCCGTTCGAAATCCCCAAATCACATGGGTAGGTTGTCCCACCTGCAACCTTGTGGGATTGTCTCTGAATGTTTCCAAATATGGGCCGGTTTCGATGCCATCTCTATCGGACTGATTGATGCTTTTGAGCGTGTTTTTGTTAAAGAAAGCATTGGCACTTACGTCCCACTTAAAGGCTCCTTTAGAAAAAACTGCCGCCGACAATTCAACTTCCCAACCTTTATTCTCGATTTCCCCATCGTTGATCAGAATTTTGTCATACAATGAAGAATAAGGCAAAAACTCCTCTCGTAACAGGTCAGAAGTATTTTTGATATAGTAGTCCAGCGTCAAGCCAACCGAGTTATTGAAAAGGCTGATGTCCACACCCACATCAAATGTAGTAGTGGTTTCCCATTTCAAATCGGGGTTGCCAAAAATATTGTGATCTGGTCCGAAGCCAGTTGCCAGTCCAGGGTTCTGTGTTCCGTTTGGGTACTTCTGCGCAGCATAAAGATTTAAAGAACTATATGGCGATAAGGCCCCAATATTTCCTGTAGAACCATAGCTGGCCCGTAGTTTGAACTGGTTGATTACGCTCAGATCAGACATAAAAGACTCTTCATGCAATTTCCAGGCTACCGCCGCAGATGGAAAAAAGCCCCATTTGTTGTTTTCACTAAAGTGATTGTATCCGTCTCTTCTGCCTGTAAAACTTACTACATATCGATTGTATAGGACATAATTGATCCTTCCAAACTGTGAAATGAGTAAGTCTTCTCGCTGAGAATTTTCAAGATTTTGCAATTCGCCTGTGGACAAATCCTGATTAGCCAAAGCGTCATTTACAAACTGCTCTGCTATCAATTTGGATTCGCGTACATTGGTGTTCTGATAAGTTACCCCGGCAACTACATTGAGTTCATGTCCATCGGCTACCTCTTTGTTGAAGGTCAGATAGGTCTCACTCAAAATTCGAGAGTCGTCGTAGTTACTAAGCTCTCCCCGGCCATTCGTGGCTCGTCCCTGAAGTGTAGTAATCGGAAAGTATCTATCTGCGATACTATTACCCAATTTCATTCCAATGTTTGAGCTTAATTTTAGGTATTCCAAGATATCCCATTCCAATCCAGCCTGTGCGATGACATCATAACCTTTGCTTTTATCTGTCAGTTGCTCCGAGAGCACCACTGGGTGGGAATTATCCTGTCCTATAAAAAACAAGGTGCCATCTTCATTATAAACAGGGAAAATTGGTGATCTACCGACGCTATTAAGTGCGCTTGAGTTGTTATCCTTGATAAAACTCATCTTCAAATCACCTGTTATTTTAAGGTTGTCCAGCACTTGCTGCTGAAGGTTTATGGCAGCCGATATTTTGTTGTAGTCATTTCCTATGACTGTTCCTTCCTGGTCAAAATAAGTGCCACTCAGTCTAAACTGAGTTTTATCATTACCTCCTGAAAAAGCCACATTCACATTGTTTGTTACGGCCGGTCTATACACAAAATCAATCCAATTGGTTTGATATGGCCATGCGTTGCTTTCTAATTCCGCCACCGAAGGGTAATAGGTTCCTGATCTAATACCTCCATCATAGGGTAATTCAAATACCCGAGAATCATTGGCGGCTACTTCATTAGCCAGTGTAGCGTAAGTCACGGGATCTTTGATCAGATCCAACTTGTCTACCAGTACATTAGTCACCCCTGATTGCGCAGTGATATCTACTGAATTTCTACCTCTTTTTCCTTTTTTGGTAGTAATTACAATCAGACCGTTAGCCGCCCGAGTACCATAGATGGCTGTGGTTGCCGCATCTTTCAATACTTCAACAGATTCTATGTCCTGAGGAGAAATTTGCTTTAGTTCGCCAGCTCCTCCTATCGGAAATCCATCAACAATGATCATTGGCGCATTGTTTCCACCAAAGGAGCTACCTCCTCTTAACTGCACAATTGCATTGGAACCAGGCTCACCGCTACTACTTGTGACTTGCAGGCCAGGAACCTTTCCTTGTAGCATAGCCTCTACATGAGCAGTGGGTATCTGAGGAAGATCACTACCTGCCACCTTTGAAATAGACCCAGTCAGATTTTGCTTCTTTACGGTACCATAACCTATCACTACTACTTCATCGAGCTGAGTTAGGTCAGGGCTCATTGCTACATCGATGGTGGATCTTCCACTGACCGCATTTTCGGCCGAAATAAATCCGATATAAGAAAACACTAAAGTGGTGCCGTCTTCTACTTCGATAGAATAATTGCCATCGAAATCAGTAACGGTACCATTTGCGGTTCCCTTTACCAACACGCTCACTCCAGGTAGTCCTGACCCATCCTGATTGTCAGTCACTTTACCCTTTACAATGGTAGACTGTGCATACATCTGTTGAGATGCTAAAATGCATATCCCCATTATCAAACCTGTAAATAATTTTTTCATAAGCTTTAAATAATTGTATCAAACTATTTAATCACTACCGCATGATTAAATCAATCACTCATCTGACAGGAGAGTATTAACTTAATATATTTTGGCAAATTAGGCGGTTGCTGAAAGTCAAACCAATATGTTCGTGGTTATAAATGATACTTTTATGAATACAGACCCACAATTTCTGTATAATCTCTTTGATTTGTTATACTTTCATTAAAATTACCTAAGATTCAACAAATAACAATATGAAAGTATATCCGGAAATCACACCTGTAAAAGACGACGATGTTTTCGTGATCCTGAATCATAAAGATGCTGATTTTGACTATCCTATTCATACGCACCCGGAATACGAGCTCAATCTCGTGATCAATAGTTTAGGAAACAGGATTGTGGGTGATTCGGTATTAGAATACGGCCCGATTGATCTAGTGTTGATAGGACCAAAAATTTATCATTGCTGGGATAATGACAAAGAGAAGACCAGTGGTACAAGTGCACAGGTCATTACTATTCAGTTTGATGAGAATTTGTTTGATGAAAAATTCTTATCTCGGGATACTCTCCGACCGATCAAAGAATTGTTAGAATTTTCAATAAGAGGAATTTCATTTGACGGAGATACCAGGGATGACATCATGGTAAGAATGAAAAAACTGAGTCATATGAAAGGTTTCAAGGCCACACTGGAGTTTCTTGACATTCTACACACGCTGGCTGTTTCAAAAGACAAAACCTACCTGGCAAGCGTTGGGTTTTCATCTATGCCAGAAAAAACGACTTACAAGAGGATCAATGTTGTTTATGACTATATCCTTGAGAAATTTACTGACGTAGACCTAAATCTGACTGACGTAGCCAAAATTGTGAGCATGAGTGATTCCGCTTTTAGCCATTTTTTCAAAAAATGTACTAATAAGAGCTTTACGCAGTTCGTTGTGGATTTGCGCATTGGATATGCCTCCAAGCTGTTGCTTGAAACTCAGGACAGTGTAGGGCAGATTTGCTACGCTTGTGGATTCAACAATGTATCTAATTTCAACAGGCTTTTTAAGAAAAATCGAAGTCTCACACCAAAAGATTATCGAAAGCTATTTAACAAGGGCTCTATGCTCGATCATCACAATCTTACAGCTGCTGTAAAAACCCAATTTAGCGTGGAGGAAGAGGCTGTGGGCTAGGAAATTTGAATTCAGTGGAGTCGGTGCATCTTTAGCCTCATTATACCTTACGGAATATGTTCACCTACCAATCTTACTAATAAATCGTTCAGTTTTTCAACCTTAAATTCTCCAATAGTAGGTTCAAGATGATCATTGCCAATACCACTATCATCTGTAATGAAAACGTAGGTTCCATTCGTCAATATGGCAAAAGAGCGCATTAGATATTCCGTTGACTTATCGATACCAGAAGCTGTAATTGGTATTATTTTAATTCCCTCTTCTGCAGCTTGAATTAAGTTTCTTTCAATACTTGAAATAACCTCTTGCGTGTAGTGTGGTGGTGCGTCTAATAGCAGAAACATGATGCGGGTAGAGGCATTTTCATTCCAGGAGTTTTGAGTTATCGCAATATCCATAGCAGAATGCACGGCTTCCGGAAAATCTCCTCCTCCATCGGCAGATTGGTCTGTTATAAAGGAAATCAGGCTTGTTTCATCATTTGTAAAATCAAAATTGCGAGTGATATACTCATCTCCTTCATCTCTATAAAAAACCGATCCAAATCGCGTTTCTAACAAAGGATTGTTGGCTTTTACCTGTTCAATGACATTGTTTAACTCCGCTTTTAAGTAATCAATTTCATCCCCCATTGATCCAGTTGCGTCTACGGCAAAGTATATATCTATGATTTCCTTACTTGCTATTACTCTTTCCAACTGTACTTCGTTGATACCTTGAGTGTACTCTTTTACGTCGACTACAATTTCTTCAACACCTTCAACCTCAATTAAAGCAGTTGGTCCATCAAGTTCTAAATCTGACCATAGTGTAGCTTTTCCTTTGTGGTCTGTTTTGGTTTTCCATACTTCTACTTCATTAAAAATGAGGCTGATTTCGGCATTCGCCACAAATGATTCCTTTTCATCTACAACCAAAAAACTGTACCTTTTTATTTCTTTCAGGTTCCATTTGTTTACATCATCATAGTACTCCTGATTACTTAACAAAGTATTCCAGAAATCCCAGTTATCAAGATCGTTCCATTCACCAGCTGTTAATACTCCCGGTTCGAATTGTCTGTCTGGATTTCCGCTTCCCCAATCTCCCGAGCTGCTTGTTGAACCTCCTTCTCCAAGTGCAAATGATTCAGTGGCCGAATCTGTATATTCTCCACCTTCGTAGATGTTATCTAGGTTCGGCTCAGGCTCGATGACTTCCCCGAATAAACTGGTCTTTCCGCTCGCTACTTTTTTTTGAGGTTCAACATTTTGCGAACAGCTGTATAACAATAATACAATGGCTACTAGCGCTAGTCTTTTTGATCTGTTTAGTCGTCTCATAATAAATTCGTTTATTACAGGACACTTCTAAGAATTCAAATGGTTGGAAAAGTCTAGATAAAATTTCCAATATTCTTCTTTTCCTATTATCAAATTAGTTTTTTGAAGTCATTTAGGCTAACAACTGAATATCACCAATACAGGATGGCAAATAAGAAGCAGAAGGCAATCAATAAGAAAGACAGCACTCTATAATTCTTGTACCATACCACACCTTCCAGTTCCTTACTATCTTCTTTAAATACTTCTGCGGACCAGATCATACCTTTCAGTGATTCTTCAGTTGGTTTTTCTGTCATTAAACTCACTGTAATTGCAACAAGTAATGAGGCAATTAGAATAAATGGCACCATCAATAAAAAGTGAAGATCGACCAGTGGAGTAAGGTCTTTGTAGAGCATCAGAAAAACTGCCACCACCAAACCGCCAATCAATCCGGCAAATGCACCTGTTGCGCTGGCTCGTTTCCAAAACAGCCCGAGTAAGAAAACACCTACAATTGGAGGTGCGATGTAAGAAATCATGGTCTGGTAGTATTTCACCAAAGTACCAAATTTCTCTACATGAGGTGCCCAGATGGCGGCTATTATGATGATAACCACGGAGGCCAATTGCCCGACTCTTACCAATTTTTTAGAGTCAGTCCCGGGATTCATCTTGGAATAAAAATCCATCGTAAAAACCGTAGAGGCGGAATTGAGCACGGCACTGAGTGATGAGGCCAACGCTGCTACAAGTGACGCTATAATCACTCCTATCAGGCCGATAGGTAATAATTCTTTGATCAATGTTGGGTAAACTCTGTCCGGATTGTCCAACCCGGGAAACAGATAACTTGCCCATACGCCAGGGAAGATGAAAATGTATAAGGTGAGCACCATCAAAGCGCCAGCTAAAAATAGCCCTTTTCTTCCGTCATCAACAGATTTGGCACTCAATACACGTTGCACCAAAATTTGATTGTTGCCCCAAAAGAAGAATGCCAGCACGGGTACTCCTACGATCATTCCCAGCCAGGGAACAATGGGGTCGTCCATGGGGCGTACGATATGGAGTGTCAACGTATTTTCAAACTGAGCCATAAAAGCCTCCCAGCTGTCGATGGCGTTGTAAGTAAAAACAGAAAGAATGATTGCGCCTATAAGCAGGATCACAGCCTGCACCAATTCAGCATTGATTGCAGACGAAAGTCCGCCGGGAATCGTGTATGAAGCCACGACAAAGGCTATGCAGAAAATTATGATTTGCATATCGACCCCAGGAAATACCAACTGAATAAGTACTGCCCCGGCGTAAAGAGTAACTGCTGCGTCCACGAAAACATTTCCAACGATAGTAATCACTGAAAAGTAATACTTGGACCTCTTATCGAATCTTCTTTCCAAAAACTCTGGCATGGTGTACACGCCGGACTTGATATAAAAGGGTAGAAAAAACCAGGCAAAAAAGATCATCACCAATACAGATATCCATTGAAAATTGAAGACGGCCAAGCCGGTATCATAGGCTTCTCCCGACCATCCCAGCAAGGAAGAACTTGACACACCAGCAGCAAACAATGACAAACCTACGGCCGGCCATTTCATATCCCGACCGGCCAGGAAATAGGCTTCTGAGCTTTTATTGGAGGCGTGACGAAGTGCCCACCAAACAATAGCCACTATGTAGACACCAATGATGGTTAGATCAATTGTACTTAAGGATATCTGATCCATTATTTCTGAATTTAACTAATTGAAAATTAATAATTAATGGTAGTAAGCACGACCACGCTACCGGCTGGGAGGTGTACTGACATGGGCTCGTTCAAGGCCACCGACGTCCGCACTTCTGATACTATAGTCAGTTGGTTTTCTTGCTGATTGAATTGATCCGGATAGTAACCGTATGAGTTTAAATCCATTTGAGAATCATAATTGAGGTTTACTGAAATAGCTTGATTCCTATTCGAATTGTTGACCAGAGCCACCGAATAATCATCGCCATATCTGGCGGCGGTTAATCTGACCTTATCAAAACCTGTGGTGTCTGACCTCAAAATCGTGGACCCGTTTGGAAAATACTTGCACATCCACGACCACGGATAGTAGCCTGGTCTGATTTCTTCATCTTTTGGATTACCACATATTTCAGTTCCCAAAATATTCCAAAAACCCCATCTTTTCAGTTTTGTAGTATCTCCAGTGTCGCCCAGCGTATGCATGGCATCATCCAAATCCCAGACTACTACTCCATCAACACCTGCATTCATACCCTGGATGGTGGCATCCACCAAATCCACGCCATAATCAAAATCATAGACGCGCATATTGGAGTCGTCACTGGCATGGGGATCATCTTTGATCCGTTGGTCATTTCGAGCCTTGGTCTCACCTCCCCATTCCTTCAGCCCTAATTCACCCAGGAAAAATGGCTTCCCAGTGGCATTAACCTTGTCCATGACACCGGTCACACTTAGATAGTCCAGGTATGTTCCATTCCTGATGGCAGCTTGGTCCACATAGGCATGAACATCGTAGTAACCTATTTGATCATTTAATTCATCAACCGATTTGGGCAGCCATTCACTGCCTTTTACTTCCGACTTTTCATTGTCAAATTGGGGGACGCTACCGGGACCAGATGCGGCAATGTATCGGTCCAATTTATTGGACTTGAAAGCAGAATCCAGCCTTTTGATTCCGGACTTCCACTCTTCCCAGTTGCCGTCTGCCGACGACCAGTACCCATTGGGTTCGTTTACCAGATCATATATTTTGATACAGGTATATCCCTTGTCGATGATCAGAAAATTCAGATAATCAACAATCATCTGTATCCATTTGAGATCATTGGCATCACTTTTCGGATCGATGGCAGAACCAATTTCTCCAAACAAAACTGTGATGTTGTTTTTTTGACAATAGTCTAATATTTTGAAAAGTGACTGGACTTCTTCGCTGTCGAAATCGTTAATTGGGGTACCATTTTCATCCAGACCTCTGAAGTATCTCCATTCGGCCATATCAAATATTCTAATGAACTGTGGCTTCATGTAGTCCAATCGACTGTACAAGGTATCCCACTTAGCATCCGTCATTATATTACCCCATTCGGCAGTTGAAGCATCGGCATGAGGATAGGCAGACCACTGCACGCCATTTCCTATAAAATTCTCTCCAATGACTTGATCAGGATAAATGTTAATGACACTCCCTTCTTGATCCTTATTCGCTGAATTGCAACTTAGCATCAAGCTCATTGCAAACATCACTAACATCCAACCTGTTTTCATAACTCAATTATTCACCAAAATCTTTAAACAATTTATGCATTTACTACTTCTTGGTTAGCTCTTTCCCTTGAGTTAGACTTGATAAACCCTACTAATTCATCAACCTTACAGGTAGCTACACCACAATATTGATCGGCAGCACCATAGTATACATACAGGGTGTTATCTACGATTACATTTCCTGTGGGAAATACACAACCATTGTACAATCCTTCATTTTCATAGTCAAACTCCGGCTCCATGATAAAGTCTTTGGTCTTCGCCAAAACCTTTGCCGGGTTTTCCAAATCTAACAACATGGCACCCACACGATAAATCCCTTTGTTATCCACACCGTGATAGAGTGTCAACCATCCGTCTTCTGTATACAATGGTGGCGTAGATCCACCTATTTTCTCTTCCCAGGCTTCTTCTCCCTGAATCACCATGACACTCGTGCTGTAATCCCAATTCATCATGTCGTCGGACAGAGTCAACCATATGGCCGGATATTTACAACCATAATCAGGCCCTATCCATTCTTTTGGTCTATTGAGCAAAGCATACTTTCCGTTAATTTTTTCTGGAAAAAGAATTACATCACGGTCGTCCAGAACCGTTTCTGTCATTCTGCCTAATCTCTTAAATGATTTAAAATCTTTCGTAATGGCTAAGCCCGTATTTGCGATGTTTTTGTTTACCACTGCCGGCGCATTTTGCCCGTGATTGGCAACATTTACCTGATCCGGTGCCATAGTCCAGTATTGCCCTGGAGGAAATGGTCGATAGGCATAGGTGACATAGTAATAGTCGTCGAATTTCACGATTCGAGCGTCTTCTACGCAGCCAGCATCAGGTCCGTCGCTACTGGGTGAAAACACCGGCTGGTCTGACATTCTTTTGAAGGTAAAGCCATCATCGCTCACTGCTAATCCAAAATGAATCAAATGATCTTCGTCGTCCCCTGCTGCACGGTATAATAAATAGAATTTCCCGTCTTCATACCAGGCGCCTGGATTACAAACCGCCAGGTTCTCCCAACTGTTGTTTGGATTTGGTGATAAAATCGGATTTTCTGAGTTCTTTTTTAATTTCATAAGTCCTGTCTAATTGAAGAATATCTGCTGTTCAGATTTGAAATGCACCAAAACGAAATAGTCTTTAGAATAACTGTGATTCAACTCTCTCGTTTTGGTTTACTTCATTAATTCTAGTTGTTGTAAAAAAAAAATTATAATCATCCTGTCAAATGATACTCAAAAGTAGAATGGTGCGATTTTGGAGACTATTAGTATCAAGTCAATAACTGACACTATTATGAATTCAACTTGTCTTCGAGGAAGAAAGAGGCCATGGCTGTATGATTTGTGGCCATATCTTTCGATCATAGGTTAGTTCCTATTAGTACTAATACTTAATCATTATTGGCGTTTTCAGAGCAAAAAAGTATTATTTTATAAATATTATGTCTGGAATTATAAATTGTACTTTTATGAAAAGTAAGTCTTATGAGCATCAACAAAATTGAGAAATCAGGCGCTTACTCCTGGTACTATTTTGAATGAGGCGGAAAAATCAAGCTTATCTCATCTTAGTTATTATTCTGTCATTTGTAGCATTGATTTTTAGTCATCAGTAATGTCGGGCAGGCCCTGACAAAGGCTCCCCTCGCTAGACGATGCTTACCCTATTTGTTTTGGCCGTAGCCCTGATGTGCGCTCCTGCTAAAAGATATTCTTCTTTGCTCTGGAGATGTTCCATGATAATGGGTAGATCACCATGCAATCTGGAAAGGCAGATAAGCAACATTCCTAAATCTAACGTGCCCTTACCCGGACGCACCTCACGGATACAAGCTGGAAATTGATGATCCAAAACAACGTCCTTGACATGACAACTTTTGATATACGCCCCAAGTCTCGAAACAAAATCATCTATTATTTCCCTATGATTGAAATACCTTTTCGGTGAGTAAAGCAAATTGACAGGATCAAAATGTACTGCAAAGGCTGACCGATCTATCGCTCTTATTAATTTGAGGTAAGAATCTGCAGATTCCGGAAATATCCAAGGCATAGTTTCCAAGGTATAAAAAGTTCGCCGAGGCTGAACTTCATCTATAATCTCTCTGACTTTTTCAACAATCATATCAAAAGTCTCTGAGGAGAAATTGGTGCGATGAGGTCCGTCCCAAACCTTAGAGCGAGAACCCGCAATATTTACACTGCAACACGCACCGATCCTATCTGCCAAATAGAGACGCTTTTTCGCTTCCGAGGTGGCCAATTGCCTTTCTTCGTCATTGGGTGAAATCGTATTGTTCCAAATCCCTACCTCTGCTATCGTTAGATTATTTTGAGTGATTAACCTACTCAAAAAATGAATGTCAGCCTCGCTTGCATCTGACCCTAAAGGGCAAATAGCAGTTGAGTAGTTGTACGCCTTTACCCTTTCAATCCACTCCTCCAAATTCTCCCATTTCTCGGGAATATCTCCTCCAATCTTCATAGCTGCTGTTAATTAATTATTCCAAGATAATGAAGCTAAAAATCTGGAGAAGAATTCTTTCATAATAGTATCAACGATTAGCCAATGGATGTAGAATTGGCCTGTATTCAACCCAAAATACAGGCTAAATACATGTTAAATGACAGTTGCGTTTATGTATCCCCATAGCGAATTCCCTCTTTCTTTCATGATAATGTCAGATATCTGCGGCTGGGTACTAGAGTGCACTTTTAATTATGAAAACCTTTGAGGTTATCAAAAATCTAAAAAATGCACGATGAGAAACGTTATTATTAAAAGTATCACAAAACCTGCCTTTTGTATTATCCATTTTATAATAATCCTAACCCAATCTGCATGGGCACAAACCGATGTGCCGACGAGCCTTAGCGCTACTAATGAAACTTCAAGTTCTTTCATTTTGAACTGGACAGCACCTACCGGCTATACCATCCAGGGCTACAATATTTACAAAGACAACAGCTATGTGGGCTGGGCCAATGGGGCTGCCATTTCCTATCAATTGAACGGAATCAGCCAGGGAGTCAGCCACGACTATGTGGTCAAGGCCATAGATGGCTCATTCAATGAACACGCCAGTGCGGTATTCAATTTCACCCTCGGAGGAGGTTCAGATACTCAGGCGCCAACGGCCCCAACACTTGCTTCATCGAATGTGACAGAAAACTCAGTGACACTATCCTGGAATGGTGCTACCGACAACGTCGGGGTAACTGGATATAAAGTTTACCAGGATGCTTCCGAGATTGCTAATTTGGCGACTTCCAGTTATCAGGCAACAGGCTTAACTGCATCCACTTCCTACGCTTTTACAGTGCTAGCTTATGATGCCGCTGGAAATCAATCCGTACTCAGTAATACAGAAAATGTGACAACCAGTGCCGCCTCGGATACTCAGGCGCCATCAGTACCCAATGGACTATCAGCGTCGAATGAAACATCGAGCAGTTTTGCATTGAGCTGGAACACATCATCAGACAATGTAGCTGTCACCGGTTATAAAGTCTATCTGGACGGCGTGCTGAACCAATCTGTGAGTAACACCGGCGCTTCTGTAAGTGGGCTAAGTACTTCTACAAATTACAGCGTAACTATTTCGGCCTTAGACGCAGCCAGCAACGAGTCTGCGCAAAGTGCAGCACTACCGGTAACTACCACTGCTTCATCTTCGAGTGACGTGCCGACAAACCTTCATGCAACAAACGAAACAGCGACCAGCTTTACGCTCAACTGGACGGCTCCAACCAACTATACTGCGGCTGGATACAACATCTATCTGGACTCGGATCAAACCTGGATTACCTGGATCAATACAGGCACCACTTCATATACTATTGATGCCAACGCACATACCAGTATCAGTCCCGGAGTTAATCATGATTATTTAGTTATCGCGTACAACCCTTCCTGGCAGCCATTTCAAGCCACATTCAATTACACAATTGGTGGCGGAGGCTCGGATACTCAAGCACCAACGGCGCCCACACTCGCCTCCTCTAATGTTACCCAAAACTCAGTTGATCTTTCCTGGAGCGGAGCAACTGATAATATAGGAGTTACAGGATATAAAGTATACCAGAACGGAACTGAAATCGACGACTTAGCCTCTACCAACAAAACGGTGAGCGGCTTGACTTCATCCACTGCTTACGCCTTCACCGTTCGAGCCTATGACGCAGCCGGTAATCAGTCAGTACTGAGCAATACCGAAAACATAGTAACTCAAGGCGTCGGGTCTCCGGTAATCATAGCTCCAACTCACCCAAAATTAGCCTATGTAGGACGACTTGACTCCACGAACAATCAATTCGTCAAAATGGATTGGCCAGGCACTGGCGTGAGGCTGAAATTTCAGGGATCGTCACTAAAAGCTAAGATCAACAGCGTGCCAAGCGGTAACTCTGACTATGTCATGGTAGTTATTGATGGATCTACTCCGACAAGGCTCCAGCTATCAGCTGGAGGAGTAGAATACACTTTGGCTTCCGGGCTAGACGCCAATCAATCACATACTGCTGAAGTTTACAAATTGACCGATGCTTCAGATGGTTATATCGGTTTTGAGCAATTCGAATTGGAGGCTGGCAAATCATTAGAGGATTATACGCGCCCTCCATACAAGATCGAGTTTTACGGTGACTCTCAAACGGTGGGTTATGCCATGGATGATCCTAACAGAGCCGATGGCGATAGCGGAGACGCTCAATACAAAAACAATTACATGACTTACGGAGGAGTAGCTTCAAGAACCCTTGAAGCTGAATATCATACCATTGCCAGAACGGGTATTGCTATCAAATCCGATCCATATGGTACGCCAATTATGCCTTCGGTATACAATCGCACCTTACACGCTGATGCAGGTGCCTATGATTTCTCCAAATGGAAGCCTGATTTGATCGTTATCAATCTTGGACAGAACGATCATTGGAATGGAGCCGCCAACGGAGACATCACCAGCAACTATGAAAGTTTTGCGAATACACTTAGGACTGCCTATGGTGACAACCAACTTCCGGTGGTCTTATCATTAGGAGATATGGACGCTACTGCAAATCCAAATTATGTGAACTACATACAAAATGCAGCGACCAATTTGGGTGCCAACACCTACTCCCTCATATTTCCGCATGATGCTAGCTTTCAAGGACACCCTAATCAAGCGCGTGCTCAGGTCATGGCCAACGCACTGGTAAGTTTGGTTCAAACCCACAACCTGCTTAGCGGAACGCCTCCACCACCAGTTAATCAGATCATGCATGAGGTCATTAGTAATTGGGAAGATGTGACTCCTGCCTGGGTAGAAAGTGATGGAGCATATAGTACTGTGTCAAATCCGGAATCCACAAGTGACAACAATAGTGCAAGCTGCGGTAAGCTGGTAACCAATGGAGGTTCTTACCCCCTGTTGAAATTAGAACCGGGAGGAACTTATGATTTCAGCACCAAACCTTATTTCAGAATGAAAATCAATGGTGCCAGTGACAGAGGATTGATTATGTTGAAATTTGAAAATCCTGATAATTCTCAATCCTATTATAAAACAGCTTTTGCACATGGCAAAGGGGAGACCGGATGGGAAGAATTGATTTTCGATATGAGCGGTGCGCAATCAGGTGTATTTACCAGAATGGTGATTCTTATTGATTTAGGTGATTATAATGGTACCAATGGAGATAACTGGTACATTGACGAAATCGAAAGATTTGGTGTAAGCGGAGATACACAAGTACCATCAGTTCCCTCAGGGTTGTCCGCCAACCACCAGGGGCAAAATTTTATAACCGTGGAATGGGACAAGTCTGCTGACAATTCTCAGGTAGCAAGTTATGAAGTGCATGTAGATGGTAGCCTGTTTACTACAAGCAAAGACAATTCTGTATTAGTCTATGACCTGTTGCCCAACACGGCTTATAGCATACAAGTAAGCGCGGTAGATATGGCAGGAAACAAATCTGCCCTGAGTGGCGGATTGACTGCATCAACCATTGCAAATCCAAATTCCATAGTACCTGATGATTTCAATTACATTTTGGGTACTCAGACTTTCAAACCCAACTATCAATTTACCGATGCCAATGGTCTTACGGAAACAGCCAACGGCATGATTGCTATGGGATCGAACATTTTAAAGATGACGCTTCAGCCTGGCAATTATATTGAGCCTGATCCTGGCTACCTTGCACCTATGGATGCGATCAACAACTATCCTTTCTTAAGAGAAGCGATGGATATGCCGCAATTCAAGCATATTTTCTTGTGGGTTTATTCTCCAAATGTTTGGGTGAGAGATGACGGTATGAGATCTGACGAATTAGCTAACGAAGACAATACTGTTTATGCCTTGACCAAATATTTGCTACAGCAATACAACGGCACAGACAAAACCTTCTACATCGGTCAGTGGGAAGCAGACTGGGAATTGGTAAACGATGTCTCCGGTATTGAAGATTGGAATCAAAACAAACCGACCGTCGATCAGCACAGAATAGACGGTATGATTGCCCAGATCAATGCCAGACAAGCGGCTGTGGACCGAGCAAAAGGAGAAGGCGGTTTTAGTGGGGTTCAGGTTTATAATTACACAGAAGTGAATTTGCCAAAAGCAAGATCTTTAGATCAGGGATTAGCGAGTATGCTTTCCCATGTACTTCCACATGTAAATGTAGATTTTGTGTCTTATTCGTGTTATGATGCCATCAGAAACTACAGTGATGAAACTACCATCAGGCAAAATCTGATGACTGTGATGGATACCCTTCAAAATGCATTGCCAGCCAAAGCCGGGCTTCCATTTGAGAAACGCGTGTTCGTTGGAGAGTTTGGATTTCCAAACGGACGTGAGGACAAGTACAACACTTATGCCGAACCTCAAAGCCAGGAGGATCAAGACTTATGGTCGAGGTACGCCATGAAAGCGGCCATTGAATGGGGGTCGCCTTTCGCCTTATACTGGACGTTCTATGGTAATGAGCATAAGACTGTCGATGGCATAGATTGGAATACACAAAATGGGTATTGGATGATTGATAACATCAATCGTAAACAGAAGATCTATCATACTTACAAGAACTATTATGCTGCAGCAAAACAAGGAGTCGCAGACTTCATGAACGCCAACAGCAATAGCTTGCCAAGTGAAGCGCAGTTCAGAACGATTGCTCTAAATGCCTTGAATGGCGCTTCCAATACGTCTTCAAGAAATTTCGAAGAGGAGCGTAAAGTACTGGCAGAAGAAAAGCCAAATTTGAGTCTAAGAGTTTATCCAAACCCCGTCACGGATCAATTTTTTATTTCTAACCACTCACTTAGCATCAGCTCTGTTCATCTTTTCGATTTGTCCGGTAATAAAATACTGACAGCGTCTAAGTTCAACCAAGGTGTCATTAGATTGGATGTCTCCGCACTCAAAAAAGGTATTTATCTTTTGAAAGCAACTACAATTGAAAACACCATTTCGACGATCAAGATCATGAAGAAATAGATTGAGCAAATCTATACCTTCGAAAGCCCGGCCCTTTAATAGGCTGGGCTTTCTCTTTATAGAGCTTGGCTCATTATCATACCATAGCTACACTTAATTGTATTTATTTTTCTTTCATCAAAAGGAGATCTTTATGGATTCACCCAAAAGGTTTGGTTTGCTCAATCGGTGCCCTGGCACTTTAGGATTTTTTTAAATCTTTCACTAAATCTTTTTTGTATGAACAAAACAACTACAAACATTTTTCATAGGAGCTTGATGTGCCTTATTCCGGCCATTCTGTTCTTTGTAACTACCGCTACCGCCCAAACTACGTGGACCGAAGTGGCCAACGATGATTTTGAATCCAACTGGGGCACCTGGAATGATGGGGGCTCAGATTGTCGCAGAAGCATCAATGACGCCTCAAAAGCCAATAGCGGTTCTTATTGCGTACGCCTAAGAGACAATACCAACACCTCTGTGATGACCACTGACAACCTCGATTTGAGCAGTTATACATCAGCCAAAATTGAATTCTCCTTTATTGCCAGTAACATGGAAGTGAATGAGGACTTCTGGCTTCAGTATTCAACCAATGGAGGCTCCAGTTTTACTACAGTGGAAGACTGGATCACCGGTACAGATTTTTCTAATAATCAAAGGCTGAACCCATCAGTTGAAATTGCCGGTAGTTTTACGGCTGCGACACAAATCCGTTTTCGCTGCGATGCCACGGCCAACAATGATTGGGTTTACATTGATGATGTCGTCATCTCGGGAGGGACAACATCTGGCGGTGATACAGAAGCTCCAACAATACCGGGTGGGCTTTCGGCTTCCAACATCACCGAGACTTCGTTTGATGTTTCCTGGAACGCTTCTACTGATAATGTTGGAGTGATCGGCTACAATATTTATCTCAACTCTGCTTACATAGGTTCCACAGGCACGACTTCTACACCTTTGAGTAGTTTAACAGCTGACACGCCATATACCGTCCATATCGAAGCTTACGATGCTGCGGGAAATACTTCGGCATGGAGTAATGTATTGAATGTGACGACGGCCACACCAAGCAATAATGTTGTCATTTCAGATTGGGACGGCACGACTGCTTCTTTTACAGTCAGCAACGGAGCTTCCTACAGCACGGCAACCAATCCTAGCCAGGGCGGTATCAACTCCTCAGCCAACAGCGGGCTTTTTGTTTCTACTGCTTCGCAGTGGGACTATCTCAGATTGGATCTATCCGGCACTACAGATTTTACAGCCTTTCCTGTTTACAAACTCAAAGTAAGAGCAGACTATACAGGTGGTGAAATACTATTCAAATTTGAAGCAGGAACAGGTGGCAATTGGGTGTCTCGAACAGGCTCACCATCAGTTGTAGGACAATGGGAAGAGTATACTTTTGATTTTACCGGAGAGACAAGCGATACTTTCAGCAGATTAATCATCGCATTAGACAGGACCAATACTACAGCCGGAAACAACTGGTATGTGGACGACTTGATCAAGGTAGGAACTGGTGGCGGAGGAGACACAGAAGCTCCTTCCACTCCATCTGGTCTTTCTTCCAGCAATATCACAAGTAGCTCGTTCGATGTGTCATGGACAGCCTCTACAGATAATGTGGGCGTGACAGGTTATAATGTTTATCTGGACGGGTCTCCTCACTCTTCGCCAAGCAGTACTTCCGCTTCTTTTTCTGGGTTAACGGCTAATACCAACTATGCAGTCACTGTAGAGGCCAAAGATGCTGCCGGTAATATTTCAGCACTCAGTTCTGCTTTGATCGTACAAACAGCGGTAAGTCAGGGAAGTCCAAAGACATGTCAAACCACTATTGACAATTGGAATGGCACTACAGTCACCTGGGCAGACAATGGCCAAATGCAAACGGTGGCTAACCCGGATCAATCCGGAGTAAATACTTCCAGTACTTCTGGTCTATTTACTTCCTCCATTGGCCAGTACGACAACATCAATACAACATTTGGACAAGAGATAGATCTCGCAGCCAATCCTGTATTTCGGATCAAAGTGTTGGCTCCACATCATGGCACCGTGGTGATGAAGTTTGAGAATTCGGATAATTCTGCCAGTACTTCAAGAAGCCTGGTTCCTGACAAGCAGGGAGAATGGGAAACGTTGGAATTTGATTTCACCGGGGACGCCAACAATGGCTATGTGAAAATGGTCATCTTCTTTGACTTGTTTTATACCCAGGTGGGTAATCTATGGTATGTGGATGATGTAGAGCAAATTAGTGCCAGCTGTGTAGCTACCGCTGATAATTATGCTCCCGATGTTCCTGCCAATCTTGCAGCCATTGATGCTTACGAAACCTCAGCGATTATTTCCTGGGATGAATCTATCGACGATTGGAAAATGGACAAATACAATATCTATGTGGACAACGTACTGGTAAAATCTACCACGGGAACCAAAGAAACACTGGATGGTTTGACTGGAGGAAATTCTTATGCTGTAGAAATTCAGGCTCAAGATGCAGCCGGTAATACTTCGGCTAAAAGTAGTTCGATACAAGTGAATACTACATCAGCTAATGCACACGTCATACCGGCTGACTATAACCTCAGGTTAGGCACTCAGATTATTGGGCCATCCTACGCTTTCACAAGCAACGAGCTCATTGAAACTGCTACAGCCATTCGTGAGATGGGGTCTAATATTCTGAAAATATCGACGGACGTCAACTCATACGATGGTGTGAATGGAAGTTACAATTCTGTAAAGGAAACGGTAGAACTCAACTCATCTTACCAGACGGTATTGAACATGGACTTCAGTCATTACTTCCTTTGGGTATATGGTAATGGCTGGTTTGCCGATGGACTGACACCAGCAGAGACCACTCAGGCCTACAACGAGGCTTATGACTTGACAGAATACCTGCTAACACAATACAACGGCACCGGTAAATCATTCTATCTCGGTCACTGGGAAGGAGATTGGCATTTATATCAGGATAGCTATGACGACCCTTGGGGGCCATTGGTCCTGCAAGCGGTTACGGGTATGATCACCTGGCTCAACACCAGACAGGACGCCATTGACGCAGCCAAAGCGGCGAACCCGACCAGTGATGTGCAGGTCTATCATTACACGGAGTGTAATTTGGTGACCAAGGTATTCGATGGCTATGAAGCGTTGATTACTGAGGTATTGCCCAACGTGGACATAGATTTGGTATCCTATTCCTGTTACGATGCCACATCATATCACAACACCTACGCGGATGTCAACACGAATTTGACTGCAGCTTTGGATTTGATCGAATCTTACCTTCCGGCAAAAGCGGGATTGCCTTTCAACAAACGGGTTTTCTTAGGAGAATATGGCTATCCAAATGGTAGAAACGACTTCGAAAACAAAGGCTACAAAGATCCTGTCAACCAGCAGCAACAAGACGAGTACAGCAAAAATGTGATGAAAGTGGCTCTCGAATGGGGTGTTCCTTTTGCACTCGTTTGGCAGATGTATGATAATGAGGAGAAATGGACAGACGGCACGGGCAACGGCTTTTGGGTGATCAACGACGACAACGAAAAGCAGGACTTGTACTTCACACATGTAGACTACTACCAGGAGATGGAAGATCAGGTGGAAGCGTACATGGCTGCCAACAGTGGAGCTACTCCTTCTTTCAGCGAGTTTACCACCATGGCGGTAAATGTGATTGATGGCAATATTTCAGCCAGAATGCTGACTAAAGAGGATGGCAACTTTGATGAGGAATTGGAACCTTCCGGGCCAATCACCATCTATCCAAACCCGGCCAGGGATATCTTAAACATCTCAGATCCTGGTGGGAATTTATTGAACGCAAGTATTTATGATCTTTCGGGTCAACGAGTATTGCAAATAGATCTGAGGAGTAAATCTGTTTCGCAACTCAACATTGGCAATCTGGACAAGGGTATGTACGTGCTACATTTACAAACTGTAGATCAGCAATTAATCTCCAAAAAATTCGTAATAGAAAAAGATTGATATAACTGATAAGCCGGCCTGGTCTTAGGACTGGGTCGGTTTTATTTGTTTAGGAATAGCCCACCCCAGCCCCTTCCAGGAGGGGCTGGGGTGGGCTCGTTAGGGTTATCCACCATCTTCCTTATTGTTCTCGATCCAATGATAAATCTCGTTTACTACCCAATTCATGTTTTTCTTGACATCCAAATCATCGAACCGGAGGAACTTCACACCCAACGATTCCAAACGCTCCTGTCTTAAAGCATCTTTTTCTGGTGCATCGTCATGATAGTGGTTATCCCCATCTATTTCAATGGCGAGCATGAGAACTTAGTAATAAAAGTCTACTATGTAGTTATCTATGGGGATTTGCCTGCTAAATCGAACTCCTAATTGTCGGCCTTTGAGTTCCTGCCAAAGGAGAATTTCGCTTAGCGTCATGTTGGCTCTGAGTTTTTTAGCTAATTCGACCAAGTGCTTTTTGTATGGAATAATTTTTCTCAAATACTGAACTGTTGGATTGTGTTGAAGCGCTGGCAAACGGTAAGTGGCTAGGTTCGTCCTGGCAGCGATGAATTTAGGAAAATAGTGTGAGGTGGACAAAGGCAGGGGCTGATTTGATGGAATTAGAAGTTTTTTGATGCTCTAAACCTGGCTGCAGCCAGTCCGTAAAATTTGCAATAGAGGTGCCACTCACGAATCCGGTTACCGTTTCTTCTGGCAGGCCAAACCATTCAATTAACCATTTCTACACCACAGTTTCCGACCTGGAGGTTATCGGAGACATGACTTGCATGGCTGAGTTCTGATCCCAAAAAGTAGCCAGGCTTTTTGCGGCCAGACCAACAGGTACAGCGTCGGCATTTACAAAACCAAAGTATCTTTCCCCAATTTGAGAAACGGTAGCAGGAGACCCAAGTGAGTTCAGTTGATTCAGTACCTCCTAGGCCTCACCGTACTTCACTGGCATATACTCTTCAAATCTTGACAGTTCTCTAAGTGCCTCTTCCGTAGGATAAACATTTCTATCAAACGCATCTTTCAGATATTGTAACGCATAACGGTCTACTTACTAGAAAAGAGTCTTGTTTTTAATTTCAGAAAGCTTTGTTTCCCGCAGGTTCTGTTATTTTCTATTTTAATTTCTTGCTCATTGATTGTTTATGGGCCTTACGCAATGTCCACATCAAGGTGACAAACAATAGGTATTCAGCCCTGGATATTACAGAAACAACAGGAATTTTAGTTCATTGGCAAAGTGAACCCAAACGTGCTACCCTGACCCTTTTTGCTTACGATGGTTAGTTTCCCTCCATTCATACGGGTAAACTCCTTGCACAGCGTAAGCCCCAGTCCAGTCCCCTTCTCGGACTGAGTTCCGGGTGTAGATTCAACCGCTCGTTCTTCTAATATGCAATCAGCTTTTTCTTTTGACATTCCCACTCCGTTATCTATTACTTCGACCAGCACTTGCCTGGTATTTCGAGTAGCAGAAATACGAATGAAGCCACGTTCTTTTGTGAATTTGGTGGCGTTGTTAAAGAGGTTGGCAATGATGCTTGAAGCCGTAGGCCTATCTGCCTCTACAACTAAATCAGGGTCCACCTGCAAATCGATTTCCAATTTTTTCAGTTCAGCACTTAGTCTATAGGGTGCAATACTTTCTTCGACCAATTCCTTAAGGTTAAGTGGCTGCTTTTTCAATTCAATGATCCCTTGATGAGAGAGCGCCCAGTTCAATAGGTTTTCAAGCAGTTTATGAACGCTTCCCGAGGAATTGGTCAGCATTTCCAAAGCTTGTTTATGGGCGTTTATATCGCCTTGGCTTGACTTTAGTACCTTAGAGAGTTGATGAATATTGGCAATAGGACCTCTCAGATCATGGGCGATAATCGAAAAGAGCTTATCCCTTGTATCGAGGGCACTTTTGAGTTCTAGTTCTGAACACTTAAGTGCCGTAATGTCCCTGGTAAAGCAGGCTACTCCAACAATTTTCTTCTCAATTTGCACCGGATTGTAAGACACCTCAATGTATCTGGGGGAATTATCAAATTCAAATGAATCTACTACCTCAAAGCGCTCTCCGGCCAATGCCCGATCATAACGTTCTTTCCAAACCGCCTTCAAAGATTTGGGCAAATAGTTGATGACCCGATCTCCTATTTTCAAGTTGCAGCGAAAGCCCTGACTGAATTCTTTTTGAAAAACAGAATTCATGGTGACCATTTCGTATTTGTGATTGACGGACCAGATGCTGTCCGATGTATTTTCAATTTGAGCATACAAGTTGGCCTCACTCTGCTTTAGCTGAATCTCAGCCCGCTTGGTAGTGGTAATGTCTTTTGAGCTACAGGCAACTCCTGTCACTCTACCATTTTCAAACACAGGATTAAATGCCACTTCTACATATTCTGGCACACCTACAATCTCAAAGCGATCTACCAACGTAAATTTTTCGCCGGTCAGCGCACGATGATACCTCTCTCTCCAAACAGAACATATCGGTTCCGGGACGTTTTGTAGAACATTGATGCCAGGGGCCAATCTTATACCAAACGCCTGAAGATAATCATCACTCATGTTCTTGTTAACAAAAGTGCAATTAAGATCAAGATCATAGGACCACAACCGATCATTAGTATGTTCGAGTTGCGCGAGTAAGTCTTTTTGCTTCATTACTCAACTTATTCTTACCATAAGTTAAGCAATTTCTAAGATGAAAACGCCCTAAATACTTAAAGAGGTCAATATTCTATTATAATTTTAATATTGATAGGCAAAAAGAAGTTTGAGATAGCCGGTAGAATCAAGAGGCCACCGGCCAAATATTCAGGCAAATTGCCCTACTTGGTATGCTCCTGCTTTTGTTTTAAAAGCTTTCATAAATCTGTTCCATCCGTTGATTTTTACAATGGCCAAAGTCAAGGCAGCGATTTGATTTTCACTGTAAAACTTTCTAAGTGATTGATAAATTTCATCATCGATATCATATTGAGACAAGAGTGTCAATTGCTCTGCATATCGGAGAGCTGCTTGCTCCATTTCGCTAAAAACATCTGTTTCCTTCCATGCTGATACCATGCTCAATCTGACAGCAGATTCTCCTACCTCAATTGCTTCTTTGAAATGCATGTCCAAACAAAAAGCACAACCGTTGATTTGAGATATTCGATAATCCACTAGCATCAGCAGCTTTCTGTCGAGCCCCGCATTTTCTACATAATTACCCATTTGATAGAGGCCATTGTATAAGCCTTCCGGTGTCGTTTGAAAACTAATTCGTTCCATCTCTATGTGTTTTTAAGTGATTAATTATTTGTTCACTCAAAGCTCTATCGAAGATGGTATTTATTTCTTAATGTAGTTCAAGAACGACTGTCGACTTTCTTTTTTCTGATCTTACTTAGGAACTCCGGAGTGAAGCCTAGGTAGGAAGCCAACATATACTGTGGTACTCGTTGGACAAAATCAGGATTGTGATCATTAAATGTATCGTACATCTCCTCGCCAGTCAGGTTGAACATATACTGAATACGCCTTTGATCTGAAATATGCCGCTTTTCTAGAATCACACGGAAATAATTATTGATGGCAGGTGATTTTGTTATCAATTCGTCAAAATCGGTCTTGCTTAGACTAACTACTTCACAATCTTCCAGCGCCTGGATATTGAGCTGTGAGATGCTCTCGTTGACGAAGCTGTCGTAGTCAGCCATCCACCAATCTTCTATCCCGAAGTTGACGATTTGTTCTACTCCCTTATTATTCACAAAGTAGGAACGCATTAAGCCTGAAGTTATAAAATGTTTAAAATGACATCGGTGTCCTTCAGTGAGAACATGTTCCTTTTTGGTAAAATGTCTTTTTGAAATGGCGCCTTCAAGTAATTCCAGATCAGGTTCTTCAACTTTGGTAAATTTTCTGATATGCGCAAAAAGCCTTTCGATCATTTTATGGTAGTGATTTGTGCCATCTGCTTACACGTAGGACAGACTCCACAAGGTTTAGCATTTTTATTCTCATCATACTGTGGATGTCTACACCACCAGGTATGCTGTTTGACAGGTTCGGGAAGAAAGTTCCATATTTCCTCTTTGGTGAAATCAATAACTGGAAACAGATATTCTGGCGTTTCGATGGCATCGAACATAATGACGGATTCAAGAATGGACTTGGTACGTGCAGTTCGCTTGACATAGCTGGTGTCTGCACCTTCCAAATCTGTTTTTGTTCTTCCTCTCACTATCTTCGAAATGGCCGGGTAGGCAGCCACCAGATTGGCAGCCATAAAGGTACAAATATCCATATCGAAGGGAAATCTTTTGGATTGCAGCGGTGCAAATCCAGTAGTGTCCGAAGTACTCTCAGTATATATAAACTGGGCCTGAAGATGGTCTACGTAATAGTTTAAAATGTTTTTTACGGCCTGCGATTCTGCCAGGGCACGGCGTTCTCTATTCACAATATTGATATGATGCACGATCAAATCGAAGCCCTGGTATTGGTCATTAGTAATCAGTTGATGCAAGGCCCCGGTAGAATCAACACCTCCGGATAATAAACAAAGGATCGCCGGCTTCATGATTGATTTCCAATTATCGGAGCCATATCCTTACATGATATACACGCTCCACAGGTTTGTGGATCGCTTCCATTTTTGTATACCGGTCGCCGACACCACCAAGAGCTTTCGCGAACTTTTTCAGGAAGAAAATCCCAAATTTCTCTTTTTGTGAAATCGACAACAGGAAAGATATATTCAGCGGGCTCAGCACTTTCAATTGTCAAAGATGATTTAAAAATGGCCTGAGCTCTTCTCATTCTTAGGGCAAATCCTTTTCCACCACCTTCCACATCGCTTCTGGTTCTACCCATGGCAACATGTTTTATGGCTGGTTGTGCTGCATGGAGTTGTGCTGCGGTAAATGCACAAACGTCCATATCCATAGGAAATCTATTGGATTTTAAAGGTGCAAATCCCCTGGTATCGAAGGTGTTTTGCGTAAAAACAAATGAGGATTTTCCTTCATTCCTATAATAGTTGAGGATGTTCTTAACTGCCTCTAACTCTACAAGAGCACGGTTCTCTCGATTCCAGAGATGGATGTGATGAACTATAAGGTCGAAAGTGCTATATTTTTCATTGGTAAGTAGCTCATGCAATACACCAGCGGAGTCTACTCCACCTGAAAACATGCATAAAATCGTAGGCTTGCTCACAAGTAAGTTCTATTCAATTACTACATCCAAGATAGTCATTTTGATAGTTTCCTTAAATAAACAAGACATCTTTCACAACGGGTTTTCCAAACTCTTTTTCGAGCAATTGAATGACCTTGAATCTTGAATTATTAAGCTCATGCTTGAGCGGGGCTGAATTGAGCGTCACTATCAGAATATTGTTTCGTACTTCAATCTTGGTGGTACGATTGGCAATGGCCTGACCCATGATTTTATTCCAGGTCGAAACCAGCGTTGTCTGATCAAATTTCTTGCTCAGATTATAGGATTTCAACATTGCATTGATCACATCCTTAACAGTAGCGGTGCCTTCATTCCTTATACTAGCAGCGTGTGGTTTCCTTTTTGCCATACCTAGAGAGGGTTTAATGGATCTTGCTTCAAAAGTAGCACTAAGATCCCATAGAGGTTGGGCATCAGGCTTTTAAATTTTTCAGGCCGTTCAAAAAAATTCTCTACGGCCACTGAGAAAAATTCATCAGGATTTGTTCCTGCATAGTCTCTAAACATTCTGCTGTTGCCATTTGCGATGCTCTTCATCTCCGAATCTGCAAGTACCTGCCAGCGTTCCAATACTTCTTCATCCAAAAAGTTGTACTCAGCGTTTAGAATTAAGTTTTCTAATCTTAAGGCATGTGCCATCTCGTGCAATCCCAAATTCTTACCATCGGATTCACTAATGTACCCTTCTACAAATGCTTTCCATGCGAGCACAATTGCTCGAAGCCTGGGATTTACTTCTCCTTTATGATAGGCTTTGTTGATGGTAGAATAATAATTGTCCGGATAAATCAGAATTCGCTTAAAATGGCTTAGAAAAATTTTGGGATAACCAAAGGTCAACTGCACTGCACAAGCAGAAATTAGCACCTTCATTTCTTCTGTTACCGATGGTATTTGCCTGGGAATAAACTCTTTAACATGAATAAAATACTGGACCTTTTGCTCAAACCTGCGCTTTTTATTATCTGAAAGGCCATTATAAAAAGGGAATCTTTTCCTCAATATCTCCTTCCTTTTGCTTGGCAATGGATTTGGAAAGCCCGGCACTCGAAATCCCATGTTGACGCGGCCAGATAGGGCCGAAAGTACAATCACTGCTATGCTCAACAAAGCCAGAACGACGACATCAACAAAGTTGGCCGGTGGAGGGTCTGCCTGAAGTAGGAGAGCAAAAAAGGCTTGCGTCATTTAGAAATACGGATTTGCTGATCTAACACTTGTCCATGACAAAGACTCTTCCAAAATTTATCGTTCAGATATTTCTCTTTAATAAAATTCGCCAGTGCTTCAAAATCTGACAAGTCACCTGTCAATAGAGCTAAGGTAATCTTTTCCTCAATGGTTTTTTTGAATTCCTCCAGATCAGGTGTAATCCATCCTGAACTATCGCCGGCGATTTTGAATTTGCAGTAATAATAGGCGGTAAGCTCCTGCTCACCAATTTCCGGAATGATAAGTTCATATTCGCGATTCAGGTTTTCAATGAGCTGATCCATATTCTTTCCTGCCAGATCATACAATACCAATGACTTGAAGGTAATATGAACTTCAGCTTCCTGAAGTTGCTTCCAATGTGACAGTAAGGCTTGTGTGTCCCCATCTGCCATATGATGTCTTACGATATCTTTTACTGAAACAGTTGGATCAATATTTTTGAATTGAACACAGGCATCCAAAAACTCATCTTGAAGCTCAAAGAACTTGGTTAAGGCTCTTGCCTCTAAAAATGTAATTGAGAGTCCTCGACTTGCAGCCTTACGCCAAGCCGATACAACAGACCATAAAGAAGCGCTCATGAGCGCCAGTCCAAATAGTCCCACTGCTATCAAAATCAGGAATATGATATCCATCTAGAAAAGATAGGGAAGAATGAGGAAAGCAGGAAGTCATACGTAAGAAGACTCAAATCGAAGACAATTTCCGATTGCCATCTCGCATATTCCCGCTCCTTTTACAAGGTCTTCAACAGCTTCTTCAAATCAACTGCATTCTCGATTTCAGAAACCACTTCGTCTACAGACACTCTGCGCTGCTCCATAGAATCTCGCTCGCGGATGGTGACCATCCCATCCTCCAGGGTTTGGTGATCCACTGTGATACAATATGGTGTACCAATTGCATCTTGTCTTCTATATCTTCTGCCGATAGCATCTTTCACGTCCATCTGAACATTTACTGAGAACTTGAGCTCGTTCATGATTTCACGGGCTTTTTCAGGTAATCCATCCTTATTGACCAAAGGCAATACTGCAGCTTTTATTGGAGCCAATACTGGAGGAATCCGTAGTACAACTCTACTACTGCCGTCTTCTAAAGTCTCTTCCGTATAGGCACTTGAAAGTACGGCTAAAAACATTCGATCCAATCCAATAGAGGTTTCAACTACATATGGAACATACGATTTCTCTTCTTCCGAGTCAAAGAATTGCAATTTCTTGCCACTATGCTCTTCATGCGCCTTCAGGTCAAAGTCAGTTCTTGAATGAATGCCTTCTAGTTCTTTGAAGCCCATCGGGAAATTGAATTCAATATCGCAGGCAGCATTGGCATAGTGAGCCAGGTTGAGATGATCGTGGAATCGGTAGTTCTCCTCACCGAGGTCGAGTGACTTGTGCCAATTAATTCTTTTTTCTTTCCAGTTTTCGTACCACTCCATCTCTGTACCCGGCTTAATGAAAAACTGCATTTCCATTTGCTCGAATTCCCGCATTCTGAAGATGAACTGGCGTGCAATGATTTCATTTCTAAAGGCCTTACCCGTTTGAGCAATTCCAAAAGGCAGTTTCATTCGACCTGTCTTTTGTACGTTTAGGTAGTTGACGAAAATACCTTGTGCGGTTTCAGGTCGTAGGTAAATCTTACTGGCTCCTTCAGTAACGGCTCCTAACTCGGTAGAAAACATGAGGTTGAATTGCTTCACTTCCGTCCAGTTCTTTGATCCACTTACCGGGTCGGCTATTCCCAATTCTTCAATTAATAATTTGAGATCTTCAAAGTTTTCTTCCTCAATATCCTTTTTGAATCTGGCGTTGATGGTATCTATTTTTTCCTGATTCTGAAGCACTCGTCCATTGGTGGACAGAAACTCATCTTTGTTGAAAGAGTCACCAAAACGTTTAGCGGCTTTTGTTACCTCTTTATCAATTTTGGCTTCGATCTTAGCCACAAACTCCTCTATCAATACATCTGCTCTGTATCTCTTTTTAGAATCTTTATTGTCGATCATGGGGTCATTGAAGGCATCTACGTGTCCGGATGCTTTCCAGGTGGTGGGATGCATGAAGATAGAAGCATCAATACCCACAATATTTTCATTCATTTGCACCATGGCTTTCCACCAATAGTTGCGGATGTTTTGCTTCAATTCCACCCCATATTGGCCATAGTCGTAGGTGGCACTTAAGCCATCATATATTTCGCTGGAAGGGAATACATAACCATACTCTTTAGAGTGAGCAATGATTTTTTTCAACAGATTTTGATCTTCATTTTTCGCCATAGCCGCAAAGATATACGAATCAATGATTTGGCGAACTTATGGCTGATCAAAGTTTGCTGAACTTGAAAGGTGCATTGCAATAACAAGCATTTCCAAAGTTTAAAATTTTGTAAATGCTAATAAGAGTTTCAAGAACCAGCCAATTCTGCTTTTCTCTTGGCATCTCGCCTACGTAATTCGTCCACAGAAAACCGGCCTCCGCCGAAGAGAAGGTAGACGATCAGTCCTACGAGCACCAAAGCCGACATTTCAAGTTCCATGAGGCTATCCATGGTAAGGAAATGAGTAGCATTGAAAATGACTGCACCAAACAGTATGGGAACATTCAATGCGCACATCACGCGGGTATAAGCACCTAACGCAATCATCAGACCTCCTGCGGCATGCGCCAAATAAATATAATGCGCTGCGATTACAGCGATGTAAACCAGACCCATTGATTGCACATTGTCCGCAAGGACTTGAAAATTTGCGGTGAATATTAAACCTTTGACGAAAAGGAAAATTCCAAGGACAACTCTAATAATGTCTAGCCAGGCTGGTGCGAATCGTGCATCCATCCATTGGTCAATTTTTGTGATGAGATTCATGATATTACGATTTTTGGGAGTACATAAGATACTCAAAATCAACAAGAAAGGCAAGTGAAACGCTAGTTAGAAGGCAATGAGACCGTAAATACTGAGCCTTCATTTTCTACACTCTTTATCGTAAGTCTACCTCCGTTTATTTCAATAAAATCCTTGCAAAGCGTGAGACCAATTCCATAACCCTTCTCGTTGTTCGTACCGTAGGAGGTATGATTCTTGTCATTGGAGAAGAGTTCGTTCAACGCCTTAGGGCTCATTCCAATACCTGTATCTTCTAGCGAAAATTTTAAAAAACCATTCCTTGAGCTCATTTTTAAGGTAATCTCACCATTAGCCGGAGTGAATTTGATGGCATTCGACAACAGGTTTCTAACCACGAGATCTATCATGTCCTCGTCCGCAAAGGCGTACTCATCATTCAATTCTGTAGTTACGCTAATAGCTTTCTCTTTGAATAGCGTCAAAGCCAATCGAAGGTTGTTTTCAATTATAATTTTTGGTTGGATCAGGTTTGGTTTTGCCTGAATACCATCCATCTGAGACTTAGCCCAGTAAAGTAGGTTATCCAACAAATTCAAAGTACCGTCTAATGACCCCTCCAACTTTTTTGCAAATAGCCGAAGTTCATCGCCCTGCAAGGACTCCCGCTTCATTAGCTCTAGCACGCTCTTTACCGAATTGAGCGGATTTCGAAGATCATGCGAGACGATCGAAAAAAGGTTGTCTTTTACTCTATTTAACTCTTCCAATTCAAGTCTTTGATCTTCTATGGATTCATTAGCCGAAGAAAGTGAGGCCGTACGTTGTTGCACCTGTTTTTCTAGCTGCTGATTGATGTCTTGCTGAATATGAAGTTTCTCAGACTGAAGTTTATTGATACTATAACCAATCACATAAGAGAATAGAAAAAGTTGAAAGAGCACACTGCCAAAGAGTACCAGGTTCGCAACCCAGGCCAAATGTGCTGTAGCAGCTATGAGTCCAAG
Source organism: Reichenbachiella sp. (assembly GCF_039944555.1). Classification (GTDB taxonomy): domain Bacteria; phylum Bacteroidota; class Bacteroidia; order Cytophagales; family Cyclobacteriaceae; genus Reichenbachiella. Next base: position 201,723 of record NZ_JBDUYN010000008.1, read on the forward strand.
ATGATTCGAAAGCCAAAAAGCAATAAAGGCACAACAACCAACCAATAACGGAATATTTGTAAGCAGAAACAAGCGTCCCCTGGGACTTCCTTTTCGGTGAATGCGATAACCTACCCAGAGCCAAAAGGGAATGGTACTTAGACCTACCAATGCTGCACCAATTGCCAGCCCGTTATTGAGAGAAGTGTTGTTCCAAAATAGAAAATTTGAAATAAGAAGTGCGCCAACACCTACAACAAAGTAGAGCAAGAACTTATAGTAGAAAGCGGCACCGCTCAAGTGCTTTTCTATTCTTAGAAACTCTCCGGAAAATAAAGCGCCCACGGATATCATAGTTGACGCAGAGATAATTGATAAAGGGGCCACTATAGCTCTTGAAAATACGAGCGTGAGCGTGATCAAACTGGCATATAAACCAAATGAAAAGATATAATAGCTGTAATAGTAGTATACCTTCCTTTTCACCAAAAAGGCCAGTAGAAGATTATAAATGGCAAACGTGAAAAGTATGGCTGTGAAGATGTAGGAAACGATCAGGCGCTTGTTAATTTTTTGATCTACCTGTTCGAAGTCCTTGATTTCCGCCCCCAATTCTTTTTCCGCACTTTCCGGAAATTTCATTAGTAGAACCACCTCTTCTCTGGCGGCAATTTCTATTGGCAGGGCGTTTACAAATGACATTCGATAAGCTGCATGATCAGGGGCTACTGTGGATCCCGTTCGAAGAAACAATGGCTCCGCTTTCTCTGAGAATTTAATAGCTAATAACCGTTCGATCCGGACATTGAAAGTGATCATTACTTTCTGATGGTGACTACCACCAAGTAGCTTTAGCGCAGCGATGGAGCTCTGGAATTTGTCTTCATTGTCAAGGAAATGCTCGCTGAAGACTGCACGCAATGAATCTTCCGATTTATCTCTGAGAATAAAATAATCGGTAATTGGAATGGTCTTACCATCGAAGAAATCGAGACTTTCAAGTTTAAGGATGTGGTTGGAGCGGTTCTGACCAAAAAGTTCGAAGACCTGAAAAAACATGCAAAAAACAAACACAAATCTCATAGGCTGCTATGAATGTGTTCTTAATATAAAAAAAGTCAGCCATAATTCCGATGGAATCTGACTGACTTATCACTTTGGGTTAAACCGTCTTAATACGAAAGAAAATCTTCTGCAGAGTTAAACAGCTTCAAATCAGCCCTTTAATTCTCCTCGACAAGATTTTAATTATGAAGCCGGAAATCTTCTGAGTTTATTGTGCTGCGTTAGTACTCTCGAAAATTTTGTCTGCTGATTTGGCTATAAAGCCTTGAAAGAGCTGTCCATCGGTATCTTCATACCTTCTGGCAAATTCGTAATAGCAAGACGGTACTTCGAATGAACCTTCGGCAAATTCAATAGCTTTCTTGTCAGCAAGAATGCTAGACTGCTCTAAAAGTGCTTCCGGTGAGCCTTTGATCTCTCCACCCGAAACGTTCATTGGAAATCCATTGTCTTTTAGGAAGGTGTTCATTTCTTCCAATGATTCGATCGCGGTCAGATGATTCACATTAATCGTGAAATGGTTCGCGCAGAATCCATATACATACATCCAGGCTGCATATTCCGATTCTTCTCTCAACTTCAAATAGGTTTCGTGTGAAATCGTACCCCAAGGTCTCCCTGCAAAAATGGTTGAGTTTGTCTCAATCAATCCCATAGGGATTTCACTGATTTTCTTCAAAACCAAATACTGTAGTTCTTCTGAAAATTCTTCCAGCAACAATTCACTAATGAATATTTTTGGAGCTTTAGGGTCAGCATGCTGATAGTGTTTGGCTCTCAATTTCTTCGCTTCAAAAACATAGCTGTCCTTTTCCTCATATCCACAAGCCAGAAATGGTTTGGCCAATTGCTCTACATTGATGCTTGGATGATTGAATGTACGGAAGGCAATGTGATCATTACTGATTCGCTCTCCCTTTGCCTCAAGTAAGTCATGAATTTTACCTGCCGAAGGAGTAGTTTTTACATATTCCTTCCAAAAGATGTTAATAATTTCTTCGTATTGCATAGCTTAAATATTTGAATGCAAAGTGAAGTTATATTTATCTTATTCAATGATTTAAGGAAATAATTATCTAATTATTAAATGATTTCATGTCAAATTATCTTAAATCACATGCATAATAAGTAATTTAACAATATCAACTATTTATTATACCTATGATTGGTCAATTTGACTCGACAGATAAAAAAATATTACACAGGCTCAGTGAAAATGCGCGTGTTCCCTACTCCACTTTAGCAAAGGAACTGGGTATCTCTAATACTATGGTTCATCAGCGTGTGAACAAACTCAGGCAAAGTGGAGTGATAAAAAATGCGACCTTCGTATTTGATCCGAAGGTGCTAGGATACACCACCGAAGCCATGACCCGAATAGAGGTAACCAATGCCAAATATGTGAACGGACTAATCGCCTCACTCAAAGAAATTCCTGAAATTGTGGAGTGCTCAAACATCACGGGCAAATACGCTTTGATTATTAAAATCTTTGCCAAGGATAACAGCCACTTGCGAGATGTACTCTACAGCCGTATCCATCCGTTAGCAGGAGTAGAAGGTACAGATACGACTATATCTTTTGAGACGGCCTTTCAAAAGAATATCGCAATCGATTAGTACTTATTGAGTCTTCACCAATTCGAGATTTTCGATTTTATCAATTTTTATACACTTCTCGGTTCCGTTGCCTACGGTGTATCGTAAAACAAAATCTTCTTCATAGGAGCCCGTGGTTTCTTTACCCTCATCGGAATTGCTCTTTACCGGTACTCCATCCATCTTTGCCTCGATTTGACCTCTTAGCGTATACATCTCCTTATCATTGATGGACGCCACCTTCTTGTTATTCGCATCGAATAGCTCCCAACTCGCTTTTCTATTCTTGAGCCACACGTCCTGGATCGAGACCTTTTTATTGTTATTACTGCTAATCTGAACTTCATACTTGGTGACCACATAGCCGGTGGACACGCCCGGAGCAATTTCTTTGAAGCTCGAATCCATTATTTTAAGTTTGGTCCCAAAAATGCACATGGTGCTAACCAGGACGGAGGTCAATAAGGTATTCATCATTTTTCTTTATTCTGAGACTAAAAATTTTTGTGTGTATAAGCCTTTAGCTGTAGAGGCTTTCACTATGTAAATACCAGGCGTTAGCTGTGCCTTGACATTCACATTGTTGTTCTTGAAGGAGCTTCGAGCGGTGTATGTGGCCATTTTACCATCCATTCCATACACGTTTATTTCTGCGTACTTGATGGTCTGATCCAAAAACTCTAAGTTGATTCCACGATCAAATACAGTGACCTTCATTTTATTCTCCGTCAATTGATCTTCCACACCTGCAACAGTTGTAGTTGTGAAATTCCAGGTAGTTTTATCAGCGATTCCAGCGAAATTACTTCCACCTTCATCCATAAATGCTGTTGGCTCTATTTCAACGTAATAAGCCGTAGCAACCTCTAAAATTTCTGTAGGATTGATTGTTACCACCGCATCCGCAATTGAGATATTGGCTGATGACACAAGCATGGATTCTTCAACGGAATCGTCCGCTTCTTTTTTGATAATGACTGATCCTCCTGCATCGACCACATTCTCACTAAATGTAATCGTCAAATCATCGGCCAGGCCTACGTTAACTGCGTCATCGGTCGGTATACTAGATACAATGACTGGAGCCGCTGTGTTAGCCGTGAAGTTCCAGGTTGTCTTATCACTAATACCGGCAAAATCGTTTCTTCCTATATCTTCGAATGCATTGGACTCGATCTCTATGTAATAACCTGTAGCTGTTTCCAAATTAGCGGTAGGATTTATTGTAACCACCTCATCTACTATCGAAACCAATGCCGATGATACTAAAATTGATTCCACAATGGCGTCATCAGCTGTCTTTTTAATAATTACTGATCCTCCTCCATCTGCTACTGTTTCACTGAAAGTAATCGTCAAATTGGCAGTAAGATTTATGTCTACTGCATCATCAGCTGGTGTTGTAGAGACAATCGTCGGAGGTGTAACATCCGTCGTAGAAAATATGTTAGCGCTAAACATTCCTTTCCCATGAGTCCCTATTGCCACATATCCATCTACCTTACGTGATCTAATCATTGATACAGGTACATTTCCAATTGTGGAAGGGCCTTCTTGCGTCCATACGGTGCTAGTTCCATCAAGGGTAGATGTAGAGTACAAACCAGTGGTAGCTCCGACCAGATAAACATTAGTAAAGTCCTTCTTTTTAAATACATGAATCCATCTAATTGCTGGTCCTGCACCAGACCCGTCAACATTTTCTTCAAGATTACCACTGATATTGGTCCAGGTGGCTCCGGCATCAGTACTTCTGAAAATGGAGATGATTTCATAATTGGAGAATGTGACATAAACATGATCTGCATTGTCCGGATCAACATCGATAGAACTAATAAAGCCCGTGGATAGGCCCGAAGATACATCAGTCAGAGTAACGGAGGAACCAGTATGTGCATCCGCAATTTTATAAAGTTTACCTAGGGAGGTGCCTACATACAAGACATTGGCAGGCGTCACAGAAGTTTCCAGAGCAGTGATATTGCCTTGCAAAGTTGCACTAAAAGTCAAATTAGTCCATCCTTCGCTGGTTCCATTAAAAGCCGCTCCACCTACATTTACAGTGGATATAGTGTTATTACGCCATAATTCTTTTTTTGCCGTATAGTACATGATATTCGCGTCATTTCTGTCCAAAATAAAAGGAGAAATAAAGGTATTGGTACTGCTTGATCCATAGCCACTTGGGTTTACTCCCGGTCCATTGGGAACAGTTGTTGAATTTCTTTCTATGAGTCCATTTTGCTGAGAAATGTACCATATATCTCCACCCGGGGCCACTGCGTTCCAGGCACCATCGCCGCCATAGGGTTCTTGATTCCAGTTGGAGGTGCCTGAGATATTAGTTGTGCGAAAATTTCCATTGTCTTGAAAGCCAGCTACAATGTCGGGGCTGTCTTCTGTAGTTGGATCAATAGATATGGCGTAAGCCTGTGTGGTGTAGAGTCCATTATTCAATATCGTCCAAGTCACAGGATGCGGTTTAGAAAAGCCAGAAGGCACCCCGTTACTAGCTATAATATCAGTGGTCATGCTCAATCCACCATCGTGGCCACAAAGTACCTTTTTGGGGTCACTGGGAAAAAAGACTAATTCATGAACATCCGGATGATGATTGGGATAACTACTTACATCATTGTCCGGAGAGTAGCCTCCAATCCAGGTGGTATTGTCAGTATTTGGGTCATTTGCTGAAGTAGCTGAAGTGGCAAACCCATCGGTAGACCTCCATAATTTGGTGTCTCCAATGAATACCGTATTTTCATCATCCGGTTTTACACGCATCACCATATTGTACGAACCTTGGGTATCGAAATCTCCTACATCTCCGCCCAGAGTGGGTATTTGAGAGGATCTATCAGTCCAGGTGGTATTGCTGTGTTGATACTTGATCAGCATGTCACTGGCAGGAGACAGGGCATCTCCGTGTGCCAAAAACCAAACTATATCAGTATTACTTGGTGCAATTGAAACACGTATTCTTTCCCAGGTACCGCTAAACCCAGAAGGCGCATTAATGGAGCTCCAGGTCACGCCATCTGTTGACCTCAAAAAACCAAAATTAGTTCCTGTACTGTGTGCACCGGCATAATAGACTCTGTTACTGGCATCCACTTTAGCGACATCCAGGTGAACCACATCTCCAAAGCGGGTATCGCCTGCGGCGTCAAGCACTTCGGTCCAGCTCGTTCCTCCGTCGGCAGATCGGTAGATACCTCCGATATTACTTACGAGCACCGCTCCATCTATTGGGTCAATTGCGATGTCATTACAGAGCTGCCAATCAGCTCTGGCCCCCTGACCGAGGAGTGCCGTATTCTCCGGTGCCGTACTAGCTAATTGCGTCCATGTGACACCATTGTCAGCAGATTTGAACACGCCCGCGCCCAAATAACTTTGCGTTGCCTGGTTGGTGTTGACACTTTCCTTTACCTCACCGGTGATATAATACCAAGTATCCTCGTTCAGGGGATCTTGTGCCACACCGACAATTGCAGGATTGGCTTGTGAATTAGATACGAGAGACCAGGACGCTCCGCTATCTGTTGTCCGATACATACCACCGGATGTTCCTCCAGCCAAGATGATACTTTCATTTCTGGCATCAATGCCAATGGCCTTTGTTCTACCACCCTGGTTGAAAGGCCCTCGCTGGGTCCATGTTTGTGTTTCTTCCGTCCGTCCATTCGATTGGGGTCTGAGTCGGGCGTCGAGGCCGGCTCGTTGAGACTGAACGAATTGTAGTTCTTTTTGCCTGATGTTTCCAGGTACTTTTTTGGTCAAAGGGTTTTTGTACATGTTGTACTCATGCTCAAGTCGGCCTTGGCGGTCTTCTTTTTTTCTCGGTGATTGTTGGGCTAAAGCCTGACCAATAAGGCATACCATAGCCAGCGTAAGGGAGTGCTTCCAAAATGAGGTCATATCCAGAGTTTGTAGTTGAGGATTATTTAATACAATAATTCAATTTAATCCATAATTCCAAATCTAAGTATATTCCGCACGATTCATTCGTCGAAAAGAATTCCCTATCTCATACGCTTAACCTAATTCCTAATCAAAATTAAACATCTCTTCTAGGAAGGCAGCCACTCCAAATCTAATACCCCAATCTACGTATTCGCCATCCTGAAATGCGGCCACCCCTTCCAGCCTGAAAAGACGAAAGATGTTGTCGATACTGTAGCCCGCTTCGGTATAGTTGAGCGCTGAATTCGTTCCCAGGTAGTTGACAAATACACTTTCTCGAACTCCACGTTTTCTAGCAAATTTGAATCTTGAGAAGAAGAGCTTTCTGAATTGATAATGCGTAAGCAAAGTAAAATAGGCATCGTCTGTACTGAAATTGTAATAGGGCAACAAGCGATAACTCTTCACTACATCGATATCCTGAACAGGGGTTCTGTTACCCATAAAATGGTTGTAATCTAAGAAGGTCACGCTATCCTTGGCCAGGAAGCCTCCACCACCTACACGAAAACTCAATCGCCCCCTGATTCCGACATCGAGAGAATGCCGAATGTCAGCCGTCCATCTGTGAAACGAAATTTCTGCATCAGCTACTGGTAAGGCATTATCGTATGACAGTGTCACCTCTGGTGAAGAATGAGTGATAGCTCGTCGCTCCTTGTTTTTAATGTAGTACTTCTGCCATGGTTTCATACTCACTTTTACTGTGGTCAAAAAAGCATGATGTGCCATAAAAGATGTATTTGGAAGCTCAACATTTGCTGGTGTATTGGGAGTATACTCGTGATCCTTTTTGTTAAACCAGGTGTGACTGGTACGATTCGTCATTGGTAATCTATTAGCATATTCTGCAATGACATTCACACGATACTTATCAGATATCTTGTGATTATATTTCAAAGACAAAAACTCTTTTTGATAAATTTTCATGTAATTGTCTTCTAGCATAAGTGTGACCAACGAATTGACAATTGGATAAATAGGTTGATCGGGATTGATCTGATACACATGTCTTCCACCCTCCAGTGATATACTTTTATCATTGAACTTATAGGTAGTCTTGAGTTTACTCTGGAATTGCTCAATAGAAAATCCGTATCGAACCAATGGAGCAATCTCTAGCCAATGCTTGTTTTCGAACGTTTTTGTGAAGCTCAGCTCATAGTTAAAATTATATCCCTCCACTGTATTAAAATTGAGCGACTGCAAGGGTGATACTATTTCCAAATGGGCTCTCTCTCCTATTTTATAGGTGTTGCCCAGTGCTAAATCATAGATTTTAAATCCCTCTTTGCCTTGCTTAGTTTTGATTGTATCTCCTTCGGCTTCACGCTTATCAACGAGAGCCATACTGTCCATTTTGTGATAGCCCTTGATCTCATAGTCGGAAAGTGGTACCGGTCGGACTGATTGCCAAAAAGAAGAGTCTTTTTTATAGGCCAGGGAGTCTATGATCACATTATTGATATACTGTACATCAGGAATGGTATCTTCCTCCATTTCCATTTTTTCGTATTCGCGCATGAGCTTTCTCATCTCTTTACGTGTCATCTCTTTCCCACTGGTCATTTTCGCCAATGTCTCGTTTTGAACATTCTTGTTTTGAGCTTCCAACTTAGCGGCCAATTCTTTGTCTACCTTTTCATCGATTACTACCAGCTCCACATCAAGATCTTTATTCAATTCTATTTGATAGTTGCTAACTGTGGCCAGATAGTCATACTCAAATTCAAATCCAAAGAAGGTTCCTTCTACATCAAACTGATGGCTGATGGGTAACCAGACTTTGTTTTGGATTGGGTTATAGATTTGATTGATGTTAAACTCTATGCCCAAATAGCTGGTCTTTAAATTGAGACTATGAATACTCCAATACTCTTCAACAATTGAGATTTCTCCTTCGAACACGTCGTCACCTTTTGACCTGGGAATGACCCTAATCTTGCTGAATTCATAGTCCTGGTCTTTGTAGGTACCCAGATATTCAAATCGATAATACCCGAATGCCTTAGGGGAGAGGGGCGAAATGGCATTGCCTAACTTTGATTCATAAAAACTGCCCTTGAGATATTCCATAGGGCTGGTATTGTTGTCTTCGCCATTGCTTCGAATGGAAATCACCTCTTCCTCATATACATTGGGTCTGGAGTATTTTACCTTCGTAATGGATTCCGTAACAAAAGCTGTAGTAGAATCCACTCCCTCTTTGGCTATGGTTTTGCGCAAAAAGAAGGGAGAGTCTATGAGTCTTCCCGATCCCTTGATATATACCTCAGCTTCATAGCTATCCAATTGCTGTTGATGGAATTTGGCCTTGGCTATCGCCTTTCTCATTATGGTGTAGGCGGGATCTTCCTTACCTGCCCTAATCTCCACATCCCTGAGGACGATAGTCTGTGGCTGCAATTGGATATTGACTTCGCTGAAACCTTTGGAAACCTCTATAAATTTGACCACCGATTTGTATCCCAAATATTGAAATACCAGATCGTATTTGCCGGCTGGCAAGGGGTATTCGAAATATCCGTTGTCGTTAGAGGTCGTTCCGGTTTCTATGTTTCGAACATATATGGTCGCAAAGGGTAGAGGTTCTCCACTAGATGATTTAATGGTTCCTTTAATTCCCTGTGAGTATGTTGTGAATGAGGATGCAAGCAATAAAAAGAAGAGAACACTTCTTTTAAGAGTAATACAATTAGGCATGAGTAGATTTTACTATGAGTTTTTTATTAGTCTACATCCATGATGCAGAAGTTACAACTTGGGTTGCTTGTTAGATACAAATTAAACAAATGAGCTTGAATATTTTCTAAGCGTGCGAAGAGCAAAACCGATACTCATAAAAGTGAATACTGCGCCCATCAGGTATGGAGCTCCAGGAAAATAGACTCCCAGAGAATCATTAGTAAACCTTGCAAATAGATCTGTCATCAGTGGTGGGCCTACAATGGCCGTAAGACTGATCATACTGGTAATTGCCCCTTGTAATTCTCCTTGCTGATCAGCAGGAATCTGTCCGGTCATGATACTTTGCAACGCAGGCCCGGCAAATCCACTTAATGCATAGGGTATCATAAAAACAAACATCATCCAGCCTTCGGATGCAAAAGCGAAAAGTACAAAGCCTATGAAATATAGTGTTAGTCCGAGGTAAACCCCATTCCTATCGCCTATTTTGGGAATAACTACCCGAATCAATCCTCCTTGAACTATGGCAACCATCAACCCGACAAAACCCAACGAATAACCCACCATTTTCACATCCCAACCAAATTTTTCCATGGTATAATAAGCCCAGGTACTTTGTGTAGCATGAGAGGCCAGGTAGACAAAGAACATGGATACCATAAGACTGACCGTAACGGGAAATTTCTTGAGTTGCATGAGAGAACCCAGAGGATTGGCCCTCTTCAAACTGAATGGCCTCCTCTTCTCTTTGTCCAGTGATTCGGGAAGTATGAAATAGCCGTATAGCCAATTGAGCAAAGTCAATGCAGCAGCAGCTATAAACGGCACGCGAGATCCATAGACTCCCAGTAGTCCACCAATAACAGGTCCTATGATAAATCCCAAACCAAATGCTGCTCCTATCATTCCAAAGTTTTTGGCTCTATCCTCTGGCTTACTAATGTCAGCTATATATGCCGATGCCGTGGTCATGCTTGCCCCAGTAATCCCTGCCAGTATTCTTCCCACAAACAACCATCCAATGGTTGGGGCCCAGGCTAATAGCAAATAGTCAATCCCAAAGCCAAATAAAGAAGCCAGTAAAACCGGCCTTCTGCCAAACTGATCACCCAAACCTCCCATGATTGGAGAAAAGAAGAATTGCATAAAAGCATAGGCGAACATGAGCCAACCTCCATAAACAGAAGCCTCACTCAAGGAACCTCCTATTAACTCTTTGATTAAATCGGGAATGACAGGAATGATGATACCAAGCCCTGTTACGTCAATTAATAGTGTAATAAAGATGAAGGTTAGGGACGCCTTGGATTTGCTCATTTAGGTAAGTTTTGATCGAAGATACGGGATATTGCACGTTTTGTTTTCCAGCCAACAAAAGAGTATAAAGTATGATGCAAAACAATCAATTGGTTATGGCTATCTTCATGTTGACAAGCAAATCTTAATTTTTTTGTCCAAAATAATTAAGACCAATCGTCATTGTACCAAAACAATTTAAGAACTATGAAAAATTTTAAAACTCTACTATTTACTCAGGCCCTGATTCTTTGCGGACTGACCGTCTTCGCTCAGAATTCCTTGACTAAAGAAGAAAAAAACACTGCTATCAATCATCTGAAACAATCTCAAAACGAACTACTGGTAGCTGTCAAAGATCTGACTGAAGCACAGCTCAACTATAAATCAAGCGAAGAAGTTTGGTCGATTGCTGAGACCATGGAACATATTGCGATTGCTGAAAAGAACATTTTCGGAATTGTGGAAATGACATTGAAAGCTGATCCGGATCCATCCAAGAGAAGTGAGGTGATGATGTCTGACGAACAAGTCTTGGCATTGATCACAAGTCGTGACCAGAAAGTAAAAACAAGGCCAGAATTCGAGCCGACCAATAGTTTCGGATCGTACACAGGATCATTAGATGCATTCAAGGCACAGAGAAAATCGAATATGGTTTTTGTCAAGAAAACCAAGGAAGACCTGAGAAACCGATATTTTGATTTTCCATTTGGCAAGGTAGACGCCTACCAAGTCGTTTTGTTTATGAGCGGACATACACAGCGGCACATGAAACAAATCGTTGAGATCATCAAGAGTGATTCATTTCCGAAAGCCTAAAGTAATTGAACCCGTCTGGTTTCCAGTCGGGTTCTTTTAAATCCTTTAGATCAAAGATAGAATTTCATCAAGTTTTTCTTTATTCAAAGGCTTAGACAAGAAACCCCTCACTAAATCGTGCGACTTGGCTTTTTCAATATCTTCAGGGTTCACTGAAGAGGTGAGCATAATTACCGGAATATTTTTACTGACGGACATTGTAGAAAAATTCTCCAAAAACCCCCAGCCGTCCAATACTGGCATGTTAATATCTAGAAGAATAAGTTCAGGAAGATCATGAACTTGTGAGTTATCAGCAAGAAATTCTGCGGCGTCTTTACCATTTTTGAATTCCATACTTTCCAGAAATGAAGGATGTTGGTCAAGTGCAAGTTTGATAACAAACGAAGAAATAGGATCATCTTCGACCACAAAAATTGATTTAACGCTCTTCATCGAAAAATATAGTAAATGTGGTACCATGTTCTACTTCACTATCGACTTCTATTCTACCTTTCATGGCTTCAATTTGATTTTTGGTAATATACAACCCAAATCCTCTCGCATCCTCGTTGGCATGAAATGTCTTATACATTCCAAATATTTTATTCCTATGAATGTCCATATCTATACCTAATCCATTATCTGAGATGATGATTTTCACCAAACCATCACTCGTAGTAGCATTTATTTTCACTTCGGGAAGGATATTTGGCCTCCTGTATTTGATAGCATTACTAATTAAATTCAAAAGTATGCTATCCAAATAAGCCGGGATGATGCTAACCTCAAGATCGGAAGGAATATCAAGGATGATATCTACTTGATTTTCATGTATTTCTCCTGCCAAAACTTGAATCGTTTTTTCAGTCTCAATGAGAAGGTTTCTTTTTTCAACAGGTTTGTTGAGGTTTTGATTGACTGTAATGATTTCATTCAAATTCATTATTGTCTCTTCCAACTGACCGGTACTACTCTTGAGCATCTGAAACATCTTCTCCTTTTCTGCTTCAATTTGGGTAGTTTCCATAAATGAAACCAGCGAAGTCAAATTGGCACTATGAGAGCGAATATTGTGAGATACGATATGCGCAAAATTCTGCAGTCGCTTGTTTTGATCACTAGTCATGCTCAGCAAATTTTGTAGCTCCTCCTGCTTCTGATTTTGTGTCGTCACATCCCTCAATATACCATGGTGGAAAATTTTATTTCCTGATTTATCATATTGATAGAATCCATGATCTTCGACCCAGATTTCGTTACCATCTTTTTTTCTTAACCTATATTGGTTGGAGTGCTTAAACCGATCCTGTTCGCTAAAGTATAGTTCCTTCTTAATGTCAATGGCAAGCAATTCCTCTTCAGAATCATAACCGAGCATTTTCACCAATGCCGGGCTCACCTCAACAAACTTTCCCTCAGGCGTACTTTTATAAATGCCGTCCAATGAGTTTTCGAATATGCTGCGATATCTTTCTTCACTTGCCCGAAGCACATTTTCTGCTTCAATTCGATCGGTGATGTCTCTCATGATAGCCTGAACATACTGCCCATCGCCAAAACTAAATTCTGACAAAGTCACATCAACGGTAAAAAAAGAGCCATCTCCTTTTGTATGCAGCCATTGAAAATTATCTGTTTCCATTTCACGATCAGACAATTGTCCATCCGGTTGAATCTCTGGTGAAAGTTCACAAGGTCTAAAACCGATCAAATCCTTCCTTTCTCTTCCAAATACCTCCAGGGTGCGATCATTACATTCTATAATGATATCATCCTTCAATATGAATATGGCATCGTTGGCCTGAGAAAATAGCATTTGATACTTTTCTCTTTCTTGATTTAGCTCATTTCTTGTCGTTTCCGCGGCGGTAATATCCCTTGAAATTCCAGACAAATTGGTGCATTTCCCTCGCTGATCAAACACCGGGGTCAGTTTTGTCTCAACTATCGTTTGACTCTTCCCTGAACCAAAGGTTATTTGATAGGTAATAGGTTTTTTAGTTTTTATAGCCTGTCGAAAGTATCCGAGAATTGTATTGGCCCTTTCCTCATCCCATATTTCATGTATGGTTTTATCAACTACTTCATTCTTCTTTTTCTTGGTCAGTTCCAAATATGCACGGTTGGCAGAAACGCATCTAAATTCGTCATTCGGTTCAACTGCAATCAAGAAAATCAGGTCATTTGTGCTACTATAAATTAGATCAAAGCTTTTTTCTCTAGCAGCCAGGTTCTCTAAGTGGCGTGCTTGCACAATTTTGATTGCCACCATTGAGGCTATAGTAGTAAGGATATTAAGATGAATAGGTTGAAAAAAATCCTTATCAGGGTGTTCGGAATCTATTATACCTATTAGTTCATTTTCATGAATAATAGGAATGGTGATTTCCGAAAAACGCCATTGATCATCTGGAATATAGTCTTCGCTGCTGCTTGTATCGCTGGTAATTCTTGCCTTCTTTTCAATAGCAACCTTACCAACAATACCTGTCCCCATTTTGATTAGGGCGGCATTGGTAACTTTCGTTTCTTTGTTCTTATAAGCTTGAGAGGCTACTTGTATGAGGTTTTGTTTGTCATCATCCAGCAAGTAGATGGCGCAATCGTAAAAGTCGAGTTTCGATACCACATTGTCAATCACACTCCAGAGTGTTTCCTGGATTGTACTTTGACTCAACAACCCAACAGCAAATTGATTGATGATGTCCAAATACTTTTCTTCCCTGATTTGTGTCCTCGGCATATTTGGTGGCCTTTGTCCAAAACTTAATAGCTTGAGGTCGGTCAGCTTACTTTGAGCCATAACCTTCCTCTCTTATTAAATTTAATCAAAATAACGGAGGAATTGGAACCACATTTCGGCAATAGTCCCAAAGTGTCTGATTGAGGAGACTAAAAATGTACCAGTCCGCAAAGTACAAGAGTGTACGTTTAGATTTAGAATTAAAGAAGATCAAACTCTGGAGTTTATTGCTTGATCTATTAAATACGTACCGTAATTGGCTGGATACAAAAAAAGGCTACGCTTGCGCGTAACCTTTACCACCTTAATAAATTACTTTAGAGCCTTCGCTAAATACCTTAATTCCCATAGCTGGTAAATACCGAACCCCGTCTGTCATGCAACAAGCAGGTAATTAATTGCTAATGTTGCCTCTAATCCTTCTCCTGCTGGCTCTTCTGTAACTATATCATTACACTCAGCATCGTGCACGCCAGTACAAACCCAAAGGTTAATATCGTACCCAACACTACCTGTCTCACTACTCTTTCTGCTGATTTGAATTTCGGTTTCATAACTTTGTTGTTTTCTGTCCTACTAAATATTTTAAGCCGCGTTGAGTTGCGGTTCTTCTTCTGTTTCTTCTCCGAGAGAATTAATTACTGGTACTGATACAAAGTTGAATTCATATCCAAAAAACGAACTGAAATCCTCTCCCGCTTCCAACATGTCGTCGTCTTCATCCTCATAGTACCAGTTTACGATCACTCGCTTTCCTTGCTGATCAAAGTTTTCCAGTTTTCTGAGCAAATTAAATATGCACTTAGATGAGCTGGTATTAAAATATTCAAACGCCAGATTCACCGTAATATTTCCCGTACTACTTTTTGCGTAACGATCCATATTCAAAAGAAGGGAACCATAAAAACTTAACGGGTTTTCCGGACTCGACTTCCCTCGTAGATCCAAAAGCTCCTTCTTAGGATTGAAGTAAACTGATGGTGTAACTCTTGATGATCTGATAAAATATCCTTGCATAGTTTAAAAAATTTTAATCCAATTCAACATTTTAGTTGTTTGCATTCTAATTCTATGGTTCAAAGATGAAGAGCTTATTGCATTAATAAAATACAGGATATCCGTAAATAGTTTTTTAAGCAAAGAGGAAACTAAATTTTGATAAAAAGAGAGAAAAAAATTAGAAGTGCTCATACTTCTCTTAAAGGGCGATTACTCCGCTTTAAAGTGCAAAAAAAGCTAAGCAAATTACCTAGGATGTAAGAAAATCCTTCAAAATCAGGCTTTTTTAGACACTATTTATTCCGAGAGTCCTTGCTCATTTTCCATAACATGGGGTAACATATGATCTCATCATTGTCGATTTTTTCACCAGACTGCTCGAACCCAAGCTTCTGATACAGACCTATCGCATGGCTTGATGAGAAAAGTGTTAATGACTCTGGATTTAGATGCGAAAGCATATGTTGCCATAGTCTGGTCGCTATTCCTTTTTTTTGATAATCGGTATGGACGAACAGATTATATAGGTGTGCAGGTAGTTTGATGGCAATTAGCCCAACCATTACCTCCTCCTCGAATGCTCCCCAGTACATAAATCCATCTTCAAGGTTCTTTACCATGCCTTCGTTCAAAACCTTAGATTTAAAATTTTGATAACCCCTTTCCGTAAAATCATCGAGCGTATATTTATTGCTAACCTGTTCTATGAGCTGACTAGCCTCCGCCACATGGGCTTTGTTTAATTTTCTAATTATCATTTCTTCGAAGATAAAAAAGCCCTGATAAATATCAGGGCTCCAAAACCAACCTCAATCAACTTGAACTATATGATCTTTAAATGGGTTCCGCTCAATCCCAATCTCCTTGCCCTTTAGACACACTGTACTTACCAGCACCCAAAAATGCTATTGCAAGTCCTCCCACCAAATAGAGCAAAGGCAATTCAATCATCCAGCCACCATAATCATCCACGCTAAAAATATCTCCTGAATGAGCAATAACTATAGCGAACAACATTGTGAAAGACATCACCAATCCACCCAGTCGAGATTTGTATCCGATTAAAATCAACAAGGGAGCTACCACTTCACCAAGTATTACTCCATATCCTATAAAGCCAGGTATTCCCATCTCCTGTAGCATACCAGCTATGTAACCTGCGCCACCCATGATCTTGCCGTATCCGTGTATCAGCATGGCAAATCCCAAAATAAATCTCATTAGAAATTTTCCCTGGTCTTCAGCGTTTTCTCCTTTTAGTAGTTGTACTAACGTGTTCATTTATTTTTATTCTTAGTGATTAATATTTTATAGTGCCTTTTCAAACTGAATCACTGCTTCCCTCAAACTACCAGATGCTGTCTCCTCGGTGACCACACCCGCTCCTTGATCGAACGTATCGTAGAAAGAACCCAGACTAAAAGTAGCTGCCACCTCTCCGGCAAAGTACTTCATCTTAGTATTTAGATCGGCCAGGCTACCTGCCGCACCTCGCGGACCACCTGAGGTACTCAACAAAAGCGCGGGCTTACCTCCAAAGAACTTGCCTTCCAGCCTTGATGCCCAGTCTAAGATATTTTTGAAAAACGCTGACAAACTACCATTGTGCTCTGGAGCACCTATTATATAAGCATCGGCCTCAGCCAGTTTGCTGACCAGAGCCTGAATTGACTCTGGAATGCCCGCCTTTTCTAAATCCGAACTATATATTGGTGCATCGTAGTCTCGCAGATCAATGACTTCAACAGTCGCACCTTTCACCAATGACGCAGCATACTTTACTAATTGTACATTAATAGATGTAGAACTGTTGCTTCCTGCAAATGCTATTATCTTGCTCATTTTATTTGTTTTTACGTTTGTTGTATTTACAATTGTTTAGGTAAAAAAATTATCCCCGAAGCTTGTCCAGCAGATCACTTAGCTGCTCGGATTCTTCTTTAGTCAACGCGTTATTCTCAGAATTTTGCATCTCCACCTTGGGGTCCAGATCACTGAGCAGTTCCAAGCCCTTGTCTGTCACTTTGAGGTTGATCATCCTTCTATTGTCAGGATTGATATCTCGTTCTACCAATTCCATAGCTACCAGTTTGTCTAGCAGTCTGGTTAAGTCTCCCCGTTTGTTTATCAATACTTCTTTGATCTCTCCCGGACAAATCGTGTGAGGATGACGACCTCTCAAAATCCGAAGAATATTAAAGTGTTGTTCGTTGATTCCAATGGGCTTCAATATTGATTCAAATCTATCTCGCAACCAATTGCCTGTGTAGGAAATATTAATAATGGCCTTTTCCCTTGGGTCTTTGAATGCTGACTGCTTGATCTCTTCTTCGAATTTCATATTGCGACTATTAACGGAGTTACGTTATTTGTAGTTACAAATATTATTGATTTTTTTCATTAATAGAAAATATTCCTTCACAATAGCAGATATTAATCGCTGATGATTAATATTGAATTACATACAACCTCTTTTTTACTATGGACGCATTGATGACTCCCGAGGGGCTTATTGCCTTACTTACCCTTACTTTTCTCGAAATTGTACTTGGTGTAGACAATATTATCTTCATATCGATAGTATCCAATAAACTACCGCATGAGCAGCAGGCAAAAGCTAGAAACATTGGCTTACTATGTGCGCTTGTTTTTAGAATAGGCCTTCTATTTGGTATCACCTGGATTATTAGTTTCTCAGAGCCTTTGTTTTCTGTGTTCGGCCATGCTTTCAGCGGGCGCGATTTAATCCTGGCCGGAGGAGGGCTCTTTCTTATGGCCAAAAGTACGGTTGAGATCAATCATAAGATGGAGGTGCTGGAGCACAAAGAGGCCGCCAGCAAGACTACCGCAACCATTGGAGGAGTTATTGTTCAGATCATCATGCTGGATATTATTTTCTCTTTTGATTCCATACTTACCGCCGTAGGTCTTACGAGTCATTTGATGATTATGATTATCGCAGTGATTATTGCCATGTTCATTATGATGTCCTTTGCAGGAAAAATCAGTTCTTTTATTGCTAAAAATCCGTCACTAGAGGTGCTTGCATTATCATTTCTTATTTTGATTGGTTTTATGCTGATGGTTGAATCCATGGGACATCATGTGCCGAAAGGATACATTTATTTTGCTGTATTCTTTTCGTTAGTGGTCGAGATGCTGAATATTAAAATCAGAAAAGGAAGGCAAAAGATTAAGCTGAACAAAAGAGTTTCCCAGGAGGGTATCATCAATTAATCCTACTTTGTCATGCTATAATCGTTAGTGCCCGTATTATCACATACAAATTACCTAACCATGATTGTTTACATAGGCACCTGTGTGTGCGTTGACATGACAAACCACGACCTTAGTTTAAACAGGCAGTTCAGGTAGCCTTTCTGATTACCCTTTTTAGGCTTTTTTATTCCGGCGGATTCGTAGTATCAAAACTCCAATCCGTTTTTTGCGAGAAAAAATGATACTTTTCCATAATTTGATCTAACTGTTGATTTACCTCATCTGACCCATGCATTTTTACCTGCCAGATATATTCTTCCAAGGCTTCAAAAAGTTTGTACTGCTGTGTTTCTAAATTTGCCCTGGCTACTCTTATAGGATCGGCCTTTTTCTTTCTAAGGACTTTCCTTATGCTACTTCTGATATTCATCACTATCATTTTGGTTATTATCTTATTCGGTATACAACGGAATCAAGGTAAGAGCGACCCAACTGATTATATATCTGTCAGCCTACATATTCCAGTACTAAAAAAGTTGTCATAACCAATTGACTGGAATACTTCTCTAACCTTTTCAACCGATCTTCACCCAAATATGCTGCTATTGAATTCGGTTTCGCTATGACAAGGAGAAAGACAGGCAGACCGTCTGTCCACCTGTTATGGTAAATTTCAATAAAAATTAGTTGCTATAATTCAGAAACTTACCTTTCTACTTGCTTACTATTTTATGTTTCCTAATCAGGTGTGGTACCGAAAAGTAACCCACCTGTTATTACCCATCCCTTCATTATTTTGCCACGAGCAATTTCTGATAACTCCTCTTTCCACCTTGTACCATCTGCATGTGATAAATACCCGGCTTGAGCGGTTCATCAAACCTGATCTTCACATTCAGATTGTTCAATACTTCGGCATTGATATAATGCTGGGCTACTACCATTCCGGTTGTGCTCATGATCTGAATTTCAAGATCATCTTCCAAATTATTGGTCATCACAGCCAACCTAAACGCCTTGCCATCAAATGGCATCGGGTACACATGTGACACCAACAGAGGAATCAGATTGTCTGTCTCGACTGCCACTACTTTGGAATAGTAGTCTACCGTGTCAATCATCTGTTTCAAACGATAGAATACGATGTTACTGAAGTTGATCTCATCCATATGATTCTCAATGTTGCCATTGTACCTGGCGATTTCCACGAAGTTGACCCCATCTCTCGATCGTTCGATCATGGTCTCATCATAGAGATCGTAGGAGGTCCAACTCACCTCAATTTCGCCGGTTTGTTTTCTGTCGGCCGCCAAATCTGTTGCTTGCCTCGAACCGGTATTGAGATAGCCAAAATCCTGAAGGGTAAATCGTATCCATTGATCCTCCTGTTGAGCGTTTCCGTACTTGTCCTCCAAGCCCGACAGGTATACTTCTATCTCTTCGTTAGAATAAATCACTTTGAAGTTTTCTGTGGGAAAGATTTTCAACACACTTCCTTCGGCAACAACCTGATACAAAGACGCATTTATGGCTACAGGTACTCCATTGACTATCTGACTAACGCTAACCGTACCTGACACATTTTCGTCCAAAGCTTCGGAATAATCGAAACTAAAGTAGTAATCTGTGTCATTCAAGACTCCATCCGACGGTCCAAAAACTCCTGTATACCATGGAGCCTTGGTGTCTATGACACCATTGGATGAATTGGAATACAAAGGCTTGCCATTGTCTCCGTAAGCCACAGCCTGTACTGCATAACTACCATCAGACAGGGCCGTATTGCTAATGTCCCAGGTAATTTCTACCATTGGCTCTGAATAAGCCGATGTACCTGATTTATATATGGCCCTAAGGTCAGCTATCGTATAGCTCGCAATTTCATTAAACTGATTGCCATTGGTCTTGCGGTATACCAGCTTCAGACTGTCCAAATCCTTACCCTTGGTACCGTGCAAGTCATAATCATCTACAAAGAAATCCACCGACTGCGTATTTGCATTCATTACCCATGTTTTAGGGGTATTGATATTCACTGGAGAAACATTTTCAGCAAAATTGCCAATGGCAAACGTGATGAGATTTTCTTCGAGGAGATTCCCATAATAATCGGTGACTCCCAACAACTCGATTTTTAGTGTATCACCGAACGCTGAATGTAGCAGTACATCATCAATATCATTGAGGGTAAACCCGGTCCAGTTGGAGTTGATAAACCCTTGCATGCGATCTGTAAAATCCGTAGATGACCCGTCATCATGAACAATTGCTGCACTAAAACTTAAGCCATCCCGGTCATACATTTTCTCACTGTAAGTGACCCTGATCTGGTCTCCCCAATCTACCACCCTACTGTCCGGTGCTACATTCATCACAAATGGATTGATCCGATCGAATGTACCGTTGATACCGTTGGAAGTACGCAATCGACCTTCTCCCCAGGCCACCAGCCTGAAGTTGTACTCTCCGTCCGGAATATGTGCTGTGACTAGCATGATCGTATCCTGTGGCTTTTTGGTATGGTCCGGGCTGTACAATTCATAACTCTCCCGCATCTCATCGATGGTCAGTGCGTCATAGGTCAAATAGGTATCAGTACCTACCTTTCTATATTGCAGTTCCACAGAGTCTAAGACACTATAATTCTCATACAACTCCATGGCCGCCATCACAAAGGGTATTTCGCTACCGGAAGACTTATTGACCAGTACTACGGATGGATCATACAATTTGATCGGTGATACCGGAAACTTGAAGTTGTCCGATCTAAACTTCCACACCACATCATCCGCCACATTGCCTACCAGGTCCTTAAGCCCGGAGATGGTAAACTCCACATCCTTGCCGTCTACTTCTCCCAATATCTCCTCATCAATGATGATATCGATACCCGATCCACTGCACCTCAATTCGTACTCCGATATCTCCGGATCGCTATGGAAGGTCAACGTACGATATTCCGTACCGTCCAGCTCATAAACTGTCAAATCTGTCAGTTCAGGGTGGGCATAGAAATAGTCACAGTTAAGCATCTCATCCATACTGACACCGATCACATCGCCTCTGGACAAAATTTTGTCTGTCGGCTGTGGCAGATTGACCACTCTTGGCGCTCGGCGGTCTATCGTACCCAGCGGGAAGGTCGGTGAATAACCGATCTCTCCATCAGGATGGACGATGGCTGCCCGGATCATATAGTTACCGTCCAGGATACCGGCATCCGGCGTCCAGGCAAACGGATAGTATTCGTAAGGGTAGATATGACGGAATTGATCATAATATGACTGCAAAAATTCCTTGCTCAGCACCGTTTCTTCATCCTCGTCCGTCATCTTGGTCCAGCTGTAGTTGTCTCCATCAGTTCTTCGGTATTCCAACCAAAGCTCTTTGAAGTCTGCCTGTCTGATATCCAACCGGTAATTCTGGATCCCAAAGGTCCACGACGGTACATTTTGCGTGATGAACCAGTTGTCTTCCTGCTCAAAACCTACCGGTGGCAATGGCCTTCTGAAATGGATATTCAAAGTAAGGGTGTCCGTGGTCTCAGGATGCACCCAGCCATTGGCGATCTCACACTGCGGACCTACAATCACATGGACATCCTCAAAGTCATAACCCAGACCGGCACCATAGGACCCAAAGCCCAGCTGACCATAGGTAGGCTCATCACCGTGTACATACAACAGTTTTGAGGTAGATTCCCCCATAATCTCCTGACCATAGACCATCTTTAACCCCTGCACGTTGCCATGCGCCCCTTGCATGATGCCCCATTTACGGGTTTCGTAGAAGGGTGCCAGGTTCGTAACCTGTAAAGGTATCGGGTAAGAACCCTGGAATGGTCTCAGATCATAATAATTAGTCGGGTACTGCACCCCGTCTTCATCCATGGCTTTAAGCTGTGGCATATCCCTGGGGATCGTACCCTCTTCATAAGGACAGCTACTCTTGCCCGCCGCCAGGATAAAATCAGGTGTAGCAGCATAGTTGTATCCTGTCGGATCATGCAGTACCCACGTGTTGAAGTGATCACCCGGATCATTGTCATCGAGGGTATAGCTGATCTTCAGCGACTCACCCGTCGTCCATCCCTGGCTGAAATCAAAAGTAGCGGTACCTGATAAGCCAACTTTGAAGTTAGTTACAACCTTAGTACCTTCTACCTTAGTTATTGTACCGGCACCAACACCAGCGAAAGTACCATAGATGACGTTTTCTGATGAAACCTTAGACGATTTTGTAATATCTATTCCCAAAGAAGCTTTTAAATTTTCCGCCAGCGATTGGACAATGGAGGTAGAAGAAGTAATGGTTTGTGTATAACCTGCCCCTGACGAAAACGACCGGTTTTCTACCAGATCTCCAAAACTTTCATTCTGGGCGTAATCAGTGTAAAATCGATCCAGGTCGTTTTGATTGACAAATGCACCATTATAATCAAGGGTACTGGCCTGCCTGACCACTTCCCAAACGTTATATCTTGCCCATACCTGCTGGAAGTATTCGGAATGATCTTTGTAGTCATCAAAGTCTTGATCCGTCCACCGTCTGCCATAGCTTGCTTCATCACCGCCCACGAGATTAACGTATATACCTTCTTCAACATACTTGAAAAGATTCGAATCACAGAAATCTTCAAGGTCTTCAAATTCTGTTTCTCTATCCTTATCTCCAACAATAAACCTTTCGCGTTCGATGTAATAATCTCCATAAAACTCTCCGTCTTCATCTTTATGAGGTTTACTCCCTACTTTATCGTCTAAAAGGTTACGAATCCCTTGGACCATGCGACACATATTGGCAGGGGCCCTGTTTCGATAGTCATGCCACTCCAGGATAGATTCCCAGTTGTCTCTGATTCCTCCCCATTTGTCTCTCAGACCTGCTTCGTCATCTTCACCTTCAAAAGATACCTCGGGGTCATTAAGCAGCTTGTCATAATAGTCAATATTACGTTCGATCTCAGAAATGGTATAGCTCCAGGTAGTCGAAATATCAGCCAGATCCACAGTGATTATCTTCTCTTCAGTAATATCACATGCGTCATCCGCATTTGATACCCTGCGAGCTACACCATAGAGCAGGTTGGCTCCCATACCCACAATAATATCGGACTCTCTGCCCATCTGGTACTTCTTTCGATCCGGATCAAAAGTAGCGCTGCCCGGAGTAGACAAACTTTCTTTGAAATCCAGGCTGAAAGAATAGCTGTTGCTATGTGTACTGGATTCATCTAACCCAATTTTTAGGTTAATTTTACCTCCAAGACCGAAAAAACTGTATTTAAAATCTTTATCCCATTTTTGACTCCCTGAAAACACCATTTTAGACGCATAATTGTATTTGAGGCTGGTGCCTTTTTCGATGGAAGCTTTACTGGCATCACCAGGTGGGTCGCGCAAGACGAAAAGCGGAAATTCAGTCTCCTCCGGATCGGTCACAAAATCCGAATCCCCGATGTTTTTCATACCGGTCACGATCACCTCCTGCAATTGGGTGGCCAGGTACTTGTCATGGGCATCGAAATAATGTACCTCAATGAGCATGGTATAAGGCGCCACCACATTCAGGTCAGCGGCCGTAAAGGTATAGGCACCATCCCATCCCTGGCTGACTGGATTCCATTTTCTCCAGGCCGGTAAGCTATCGTCATACCGTAGGGTATCTATTGGATCCGAAGGCAACATATTGTTGACCACTAACAGATACCCTTCGGTCACCGTACCGAGATTCCCGTCGAAATCCTCTTCAACATCAAAACCCAGAGTAACTGAAGTAGGGCTGTCGGCGCTGATCCCTGCAATCACCGGCAGGTCCTTCACATCGGTAGACACATCACAATCAGACCTTTCCAGTCCGCTTACCCTGATATTGGGGACCTTGTGAAACACCAGGTCTACGTCGGTGACAAACAGTTCATCCTGTTTTTCGTATACCTCAGCCTTAGTCACTATACCATCTGTAAAACTTTTGAGGCTGTCCTGATGGGCCAGCTGGATGGTTACCGGACGGAAGTAAGCGATCACTGCCTCGGCCAGCGCAGTCTGACGATCCACGCTGATCAAATTGACCTCATAGTTGAGCGGAGGAAGCTGAGCAAGGAGTACTCCGGCCGGGTTGGTGGTCAAAGTAGTATCCACCTCTCCGCTCGTGTCTCTAAAGCGTAATGTCCATCTATAATCATTCATAGGACCGGCTACAGTCCTGACAGCAAAACGAGTGGACACTCTGAGTGTGTCTTCAAAAGAGGCACGCAATTCGTCCCCGGACCTCAGCGTCGTGGCATCAAGCAATTGAGAACGCACCTGCCCATTGTCTTGCCCGAAGTATGTATAGTAATACTCATCTGCTACTGTAGGGCCTTCCTGGTCACTATCTTCCACCTGAGAATTGTGATATTCCGGATCCAACTGCACCTGGTAAGCCACGTAAGTTGGGTCGACAGGCCTACTAAAACTATAAGCCCCGTCTTCGGATTCTTGTTGGTCCAGCTCTTCTGCAACTCCGTTCAAGGAGGTATAACCAAGAAGCTTGACCATGACATCAGGGACTTTAGATCCTTTCCATCCATAGTCGAGAATACCTGATACTGTAAAGCTACTCTCATCCCGGAATGCATTTACCGCTTGTGTGGTCTCGGCTGAAGAAAGATATACCTCTTGATTTTCAGGCATGATCACACGATCCACAGACATAGGCGTCACGGCATAAACAGCAGGTTCCTGCGGATCTTCACCATACGGAATACCGGTAAAGAAATATTTACCATCACTGCGTGTAGTGACCTCTTTGGAAATCATCCGGCCATCAAACATACCTGACAAACGCATG
Organism: Reichenbachiella sp.; assembly: GCF_039944555.1. Taxonomy (GTDB): domain Bacteria; phylum Bacteroidota; class Bacteroidia; order Cytophagales; family Cyclobacteriaceae; genus Reichenbachiella. The sequence goes on from NZ_JBDUYN010000008.1 coordinate 226,912, forward strand.
GTCACACCTCCAATGCCTATCCCGGTAAAGGAGGTCACCGAACCAGACACCTGACCATCCGGATCAGCCAAAGGACCTGCCAGTACAGCATCAGACTTACTTCCTTGTTCTACTTTGTATAGGTACCGTTCACCTGGGTTCACCTCTTCATCTACATATACCTGATCTAATCCCGAAGCCCAGGTCTGCAGCAATACACCGTCTTTGTACAGTTTGATTTCAGTGGCTACGCTTGAAGTGATGGACAGGTCAACCGCATAGGCCTGAGGGGTGGCCCCCATCGTTGCTGTAGCTCCACCGGCCAACGAAACGGACATAGTTCCCGCTGACGATGAGGTTCCGCCCGTCTTTTCTGCTTTTATAGCAACAGTTTGGCTTCCTGAGCCCTTGATAAGAAGCGATCGCTCCCCGGCCTCCAGTGTTTGTGTTGATGGCGAGGTTACGGACCAGTGATCCAAATCAAAATCCTCGTAATCCCAGGTGATCAGGGCGTATTCGGTGCCCTGCTCAGCTACTGTCAATACAGGCGCCGGTAATACCGGAAAAGTCTCAGTTGCGCTATAGTCAGGCCCCTGATACAAAACATCGTTGCGTGTCGTCATGGGGATGATGCTAAAGTCATAAGCCTTTCCGGATATTCCCCGGTCAAAAGTGAATGAGTGAGTTGTTTGTCCAGGTACAGCTTCCAATTGACGGATAAGCACCAGGTCCGATGTTCCTGCCTTGTTCACCGTTACTTGAAAACCATCCAGGGTCTTGACTGCATAATCCCAGGAAAGGGTAAGTGTCATGGTCTCCGGATATGGCTGTGCCTGATGGGTATCAATAGCCGGTAATTCAGGATAGAGGATCTGCACCTCCTGGCCTACCGACGGGACTGCATCTTCGTCGTTTGATCGATAGGTCGTGACCCTGTAGGTATTCACAATACCCGGAATACCGGTAGTATCTTCAATCGAGGTAGGTAGTTCTTCACTCAAAGACAATACTTTTCCGTTGCGTTCTACGGTGACCCGGGTGATGTCCGCACTACTTTCATAATCCCAGCTCAGTGTTGTCGTGTTGGTTTCCACATCAGCCAACGAGGTGATCGATATTACCTCCATTGGATACGGGTATGTTACGGTTACTTCTTCATAGCCACTACTTCTGGCAATGTAGTCTTCCTGTGGTCGCAAGGTGTGTACTTTGTATCGGTAGACATCTCCTGCCTTACCGGTCTCATCAATGAAGGTATTTTCACCGTTAGTCAATACCGCTATTTCCTCCTCATTTCGCAGGATCTGGTATCCATTATTTGCCACAGCATCGCGCCAGATCAATTCAATTTCTCCGTTCCGGATTTCGGCTACGAGGTATTTCGGTGCATCCAGTGCCGGATAATACTCGGTGATGGAGGTTTTTTCCATTCCATATACCCTTTCTCCCTGATTATCATACACATATGGTATGGCCAGATAGCTATAATCAAGGCCACTTTCTCCGCTATGGTCGGTCCAAGAAAGGTCAGAGAGATTATCTATCTCAGTGATCAACCTTCCACCACGATAGACCTCTACTCCATCATAATCTCCATTGGACGCTTGAAGCTTCAGATCCATCGAAAAGCCATCGGCATCAGGATAAGCATGGAGCGCAAAAGCATCTGCCACTTGAGTGCTGCCAGACGGTACCACTTCATAATCGTCAGTGATCCGGAAGTTGTGTATGGTGACAGGCCGGGTTTGATCAAAAGTTATGGCTACGTCATCCACCATCATCTGGTAGTTGTCTTTGGTCAGATCAAGCGCGTTTTCCAACCAAGTTGCCCGCAACATTACAGACTCCTGGTCAGGATAATAAAGCTTATTCAATTGATAATACCCCGTGCTGTCCGTAAGTACAACTGAGTTGGCTACATTGACCTTGATGTATGGCACACCGTATCCATTGGCATCATACACGTGGCCTTCAATAGTGAAGGGTACCCTGATCATCCCCGCTGCCGTAGCACGAGAAGAGTGATAGTCAATCTGACCGTCCTCATCCTCATCGTAAATGGCTCTGACCTGGTAGGCATGATATTCGTTGACAGCTATAGATGCGTCCCAGGGATCAATAAAATGATGATCCGTGACTGTAGCCAGCAAGATATTGTTTCTATAAACTTCGAACTGTGCGTGGGAAAATTCTTCATGCTCCCAGGTCAGAAATACTTCATCTGAAAGGTCTGTACTGGCCTGCAGGTTTTGAATTTCCGGGAACACGGCACTTCCACTACTCAATTCACCGCTAAGTTCGATATCTTGAGTTTGAAGCAGATTATTCGCTTCATCATATTCATTGAGCGACCAGGACAAGAGTACACTATGCCAACTAAATATAAAACTGCGAACAGTTGGATCCAAGTCATAATTAATACCACCGTCAGATACCAATCGGGTACGTGCGGTGGTCAATGATAATTTGTCCTGATCGGACTGGTCCATTGTCCAGGTTACTTTGGCATAACCTTCTCCTTCGGTTATTGCGATGGTTTTGTTCGATAGATCACCGCCATCTGCAAAGGCAGGTTCATTAGAGAAAGCTGTCTTATGAACTATCGCTGTGAGGTCCTCATTGGTTTTGTAAAATCCATATTTATAGGCCATCACGTCACCTGCCGATCCATTACGATTTTCAAATTGATAATACCTGGTGGAGGTTCCATCCCTGAGTAGCTGATCAATACTGCGGGTATCTATGGCCTGGCCATCGGCATAGAGTACCACGCCATCCACAGGATAGTGATTGTCGGCATATGCTGCATCCAACCCGTCTATTGTCAACTCGATTTTGTGCCCGGGAACATTCGTTAATGGTACTACACTTGCCAGGCCAACTTGCAAATAATCGGTCACGGCCGGATAGGTGATCATGACTTGGTTTGACGAGGCAGATTCGTTTGCGCCTGTTCTGACTATGATTTGATAAGTATAATCCGTACCAGGGATACCGGTGTGGTCAGTAAAGGCATAAGATGTTGATTGATTATTGATCGATAATGCACCGATCAGTGTAGAATCTCCATCGGCGTACGAACGATAGATATCAAACGCATCTACCAGAGTCTGATCTGCCGAAGTATAGCTAAAGCTGAGTGCTATGGCGTCGCCTGCTCCGGAAACCTGTGCTACCAAATCGGATACAGCCGTCATCCCAGGATAAACTCCTGATATCAAGGTGTCCTTGTAATGAAATTGCTCTTCAACCGCATCATAGTAGTAAGTGAGAAATTTATAGGCATATTCTTCTCCTGAAATCCCAGTAGGATCTGAAAAAGACTGTTCGATGTAAGCACCCTCACCCTCTTCTAATCTCTCTCTTCGATAAAGATTCTTGTTATGAGAGCAGGGATATGCTTCAATGATCTGCGGGTTTGTTTCTAACACCCATGAACCATTCCCATCATTGGGGCGACATTTATATTCCAGAGTCGTTAGTTGTGTAGTTTCATGTCCATTGTTTCCACCACGAACAATACCGATCAATTCATCATTGCGATACACATTGGTGTAGAGATGGAAATCAGGGTCGTGTAGATCCACGACCCCATCTTTGTATTCAGTATACCATCTGAAAGAAAAAGTATTTTCGATATCCGAGTGATTATCACCTAACCAACTTAAGTTATGAATCAGATTTTTGTCCTCACTGGCCGGTGCAAGGGAATCGGTCTTCAGAAAAACCTCTTTTTGAGGATAGTCTTTGCTCAATTCGAAAGTGGCACCCAACAGATCCTTTAAGCGGTAAGTGGCATGATCACCATAGTAGATACCTGATCTGATAAAACTACCGTCTGCCTGATTTGCATCAAGCGTAATTGTTTCTTCGGCACCTTCGATACTCGCACTGGCCTCAATCGACGTATTAGCCAAAGCCAGATCGTTTCTTTTGTCGATCAGGTATCCACTGATCGTACCATTGGTACCGGTCTGCTGCTCCGTATATTGCCCAAACACAATCTGAGCGTTTCTCACCGGATGAATCCCATAAGTATGTGTCTTGCCATAAGTCATCTCCTGATCGACATAGGTATCAGCTCCCACCAGGCGGGCAATAACCTCCCCGTCCCTGGTGATCATTACGGTGTCGGTAAAATAAGTGGCTATGGTAGTCTGGTCCCAGCTCAGTGTAATATCATCCACTCCGGGGGTGGACACCAGACCCATATCCAGTGCCTGTTGACTATCGGAGACCTTTCCGATTTCATCATCTAAAAAGGAGGTCTGTTCGTAGTAAGGGATCACCTCATAGGAATAATTTGTACCTCCTCGTATGGATTGATCACTGTCAAACGCATAAAAATCTTTGAGAATCATGTCGACCTGGCCGCGATCGTCTTCCTCAATCTCTAGTTCATCGATCTTGATTCTTGTATCGGGATCTCCGCCGGTGGTACGCCAGACTTCAAATTTTTCGGCCACACTGGCACTTACGAAGTGAAGCTCAACGGTGTCCTTGTGGACATTAGTGGTATTTAGAGTAGCTGCAGGTGAAGAGTATGAAGTAGCCGATGCGGATGCATAAGTATGTCTAATTCCACTGCCCACTTCAAATATTTCCATCAGAAAATCATGGGTGATGTCGGGTTCTACATATTGGGTATAGGGAATTGTGATATCGATATTGCTCAATACAAAACTCTCTACCCATTCGAGCTCGAAAGATTCCACATCAGTTGTGGTAAAAGCCAATGTACCTCCATCTGATTTTCCGTCAAGTCCATTGTTGAACCCAAACACATCTGCGAATACCGGATCGTCCATGACCCACTCGTTGATCATACTCGATGGGGCCGAACCCTGTATTCTGTAGAGGTCTAGGTGATCTTCAAGCAACTGATCCTGTGTGCGAGCACCCTCCCAGGCCCGTACCATGCCCACGTCCATATTTTGGACAAAGTTTTCATGATTTCTGTTTCCGTTGATGAATTTGGGTCGTTCTGAGGACGCTACGGGCTCTAATGCAGGAGTACCATTGATATACATCCGGAGTTGTCCGGCCTTGTTGACCAGCGATAAATTGAACCAGGAGGACATTGGTAAGTTTTCACTGATCGATTCGTTCTTGAATCGAATCTTTCCTTCCTGATTATCTATGACTACCAGGGAGGTATTGTCGTTGCTGACAAGCGCTGAAACGTCAAAGGTACCGAGTGAATCGACCTTCAAAATCATTTCTAAAGTCCAGTCTCCTGAAAGATCAGTGAACGAGGAAGGCAAAGTACCATAAACACCCTGTGCGTCGCTTCCTTTAGCTTCAAGAGACAGGTCCCAAAAGCTACCTACCTGTTCGCTGATATGATCGATCAAGCCGTTTTCACTCCCGGCTATTTCTTCTCTTAAAGACTGATCCGTAATACGAAAGAAAAGCGAATTATTTTCAAAACCTGTAAAAACATCATAACTGACCGTAATCTCATGTCGCAGTTCATATTCATTCATTGCAGCTACGTTGTAATTTATACCTGAAGTGGTGCCCTTTACACTAGAGCTATATTCGGTGATCCAACCGGCTTCGAGCGAAACATTGAAGGCCACCACTTTGTAGTAGTATTCTGTTCCAAACTTGAGATTATTATCCTCGAAGGTTGTCACGTCTCCCCAGGTGGTCGCTACGGCGTAGTCCAATTCCGCATCTGTCCAGTTGTCGTCAGATTCACTACGAAACAACATGTATCCATCTGCAGCAATACCTTCGTTGAAAAAAAGGTCCCAGCTTACCTCAATCCTTGTGTTATAAATTTCATTTGAGGCACCCAAGAGTGCTGCCTGTTCCGGCAAATAATGACCAAAACCAATTGAATTGGTATGTTCGAAATCACCACAAAGGTCGCCTATGGTATTGCCAGGCATATAGACCATCACCTGCTTCCCTGACGGAATCAGTGCGCCAAGATCCATATCGGCACCAGGACAGTCCTCAAAAGTGGAAGTTCCGTTAATGTAGTAGGGCATCTGACCATCTTCTTGTGTCATGGCTGCCGTATGAAACCACATAGTTTCATTCTGAATGACACGATGATTCCAGTCCTGGCCAAGGGCCACCTGTCGACCGGATAGACCAATCAGTATCCATCCGATAATTATGTATATTCTTCTCATTTCTGATTTCTTTTATAGTGTGATCAGGCAGTTCGTGGAAATCGACATTTCAGGCCAGCATTTTTCACATGCGTGGCGTGGTTGATTGTCACATTCATCCACCCTACCCTGGGATACTAAGTCTTGAATGATGACCTTGGGATCTGTAAATGTTCAGATCCGAAACTTCATTATTTCAAGACAGGGGATAATACAAAAGCAAGCTCAGGTCAGGCTTGAAGAGCTGGCTCACTAGTCTAGCAGATGATCAAGTTGAGCTTTCAAAGCCTCATTTTCTTTTTTCATCTCTATCATGTACAGCGTAAGTTCCTCGATCTTTTTGAGTAGTGTAGCATCCATTTCGGCCACGTCATAGCCATGATCGCTTATATGCTTAGCGGATGGCACCTCCGGAAGATGATGGTTTTGGTCTATAAATGATTCCACCTCTTTTAAAGTCCTTAGTCTATAGGAATTGGCGAACACATAGTCCGGGAAGGCCAGCGTCGGATTGACCTGCTGGTTTTTAACGAACAGGTATTCCATTTTGGTTGTACCACTTATGCTTAATCCGGAAGCTTCTATGTCGCCGGTCAACGAACCGTTTAACGTGACCGTACCAGAAATAGTGGCGTCTCCGTTTACCTCCAGCTTAGCTTCGGGGTTATCTGTACCAATGCCCATACGATCAGCATTTACGATCAAAAGAGAACCATCTCTATTGGCTTGTGTAAAGTCGTCTTGTTGACCAGAGCTTCTACCTAAAAGTTGAAGTAATGGGTTAAGGTTATCTTCACCCTCCTGTCCATTATCGCCTACCATAAAATCCATTCTCCCTCCGTTCTTGTATCCATTAGAATATACCCTTATTTTAGCCTGATTGTGCCTATTATTTCCATCCTGATATCCAAAAGAAAGGGTACTTCTTAGCGCTTGGTGATGTGCGGTAAACCCACTTATAAATTTCATGTGAGTAGAGCTACTATTGGCGGTTTGCTGAAGCAGCAAATCCCCGATAACATGGAGTTTTTCTTCGGGTGCCGTCGTTCCTATTCCTAAATCACCGGCGTCAGTCAGAGTCATGTATGTGGGGCCGTTAAGCCTGAAATCCAGATTGCCTACACCTTTTTTGTGCACAAAACCATGAGAACCACCATGTCCTATTTCCGTTCGGTCGTTAAATGATGTGGATCCCGCATACACAATACCCTTGGCAAAGATGTTACCATTTACCTCAAGTTGTTGGGTCGGATTTGTAGTATTAATACCTACTTTGCCGTCTGACTTGACACGGATTCGTTCTTCGGTGTTGGTGAATAATCCAAGGCCATGATCGGTCCAGGTACCTAACGCACCAATCTGCAAGCCGCCAAACCCGCCGCTGTCCGTTCCATCAGCTCCTACCCTCATTCTAACGTTATCACTGCCGTCACGCCATTGGGTAAAACTGGCATATGTACTATTAGTGCTCTGAAGATCCAGGAGATTACGGTGAGCTCCGTCAATATTCACCTGATCATTAATATTCACACGGGCATTGAATTCCGCCTTGTCACTCATCAATGAAAAAACATTTGTATAACCGGAATTCGGTCCTTCATCTTTGTGTATCCAACTGTCCGAATGGAGAAATTCCAAACTGTTCGGAGAGACATCTCCTTTACTTCTGATCAGCCATGAATTTTGATCATCCGGAATAATAAAACCTTTTCCGTTGTTGTATGCAGAGGGATTATCTGTACTCTCATCATCATCCAGGCTGTAATACTCATAGACAGTTCCACCTTGAGCATACCCTGATTGTGTGATAAGCATTGCTGACATTAGTATAATAGAAAACCCCAGCCAAAACCTGAGCGGTAATCGCACCCTCTGACAGATTGCCAGTACATCGCTTATGTGAAAAACACATACCTCATCATCGAATATCGTGGTTCTTTTTGCGTTAGTTAAGTTTTTCATAATGCTTCTTTTTTCTTTAAATAAGGGCGGATCCTCGATGTTCAATTCAGCGCCCAAGCCCTACTCAGCGCTTGTTCAAAAGAAGCAAGAAGTATGGGTATTTGACCCAAACAAATCGGACAGTGTCTGATTTGTGATGATATAGTCCGAAATGTAATTAAACTAATTTTGAGACCTTATGAAACGGACAGTACAAATCGGACAAGAGTATACCTCTTATCTACAACAGAAACTGTGTTAATCTTATTTTGAGCCTTATCCAGGATAGGCAGGAGCCTTACATTCAAATCTGTGATTTGAAATGCCCTCTTAAAATAATAAACCACCGGTCTTGTACGCTTGGCCCGGATGGACCGTAGGTATAGACTATCCGGAGGTTAAACTGAAATTCCATGCTATTTAGTTGATTATCATGTCCCGAGCGAACAGATGCATCTTGTGATACAATCCACAGGTTCCATAAACAGGCAAAGGACATGGCTAAAAAGCAGGAATGTTTGATATAAAATGAATTCAGCTTGCCCAAGCTAGACTGATCTACAAAGTGAGGAATCAAGATAAGTTTTGGAGAACCACCCAGGTTATGAATGTCGCACTATGCTCATCGGTTCTGGTCGTAAATGTCAGATATTAAGGATGCCTGACTTAGGCTAATCAAGTGCTTCATAGATAAAGTCAGAAGGCCTTTTCCCAAACCTTTCATAATATATTTTGGTAAAGTAGCTCGGGCTCTCTATACCTACTGCGTAGCTTACTTCTGCAACAGAACGTTCATTACCAGCCAGAAGCAACTCCCTGGCCTTCATCAGCCGTATTTCCCTAAAAAAGTGATTGGTACTCAAACCGGTAGCCTTTTTGATCTTGCGCAGAATAGTCCTTTCGCTGATACCCAGCTCTTCTGCCAGGTCATGAATGCTAAACTGAGGATTAGCCAATTCACGCCTCAGGATTTCTTCTGCCTTTTTTAACAATGACACGGGAGAAGCAAAAAATTCCATGCCTGGTTCTTCTTCATTTTGATGCTCGAATTCTTCTGCATGTAGATCAAAGTTAAGCCGCTCTTGCTTCCTTCTGAGTAGATTTTGACAACGTACAAGCAATTCCTCAGCCGAAAAAGGTTTGGTGATATAATCATCTACACCGAGTCGCAGGGCACGGGTTTTGTCTTCCTGGCCTGTCTTGCCTGTCAACATGATTAAAACGAGCTCATCGAACTTTTCGTCACTCCTTATTCGCTCAACCAATGTAAACCCATCTACTTCCGGCATCACTGCATCTGTGATCAGCAGATCAATATCATAAGTTGATGAATGCAGAAGGTCCATTGATTTTTTGCCGTTTTCGGCAACGATAAGATTGTAATGTGGACTCAGAATGTCCTGTAAACAGCTCCTCATACCGGGATGATCTTCCGTCAAAAGTACAGTCAGTTTATCTTGATTTAGTATGGTGTCCATATTTTGGGAAATTCCGAGAAAGTCATTGTATGCTTTATCGGGCCCATGACTTACCAATGATTGATCCTCCACCTTCTGCACTATCTTCATAGGAAGGAGAAGTGTGAACGTGCTACCCTCACCCAAACGACTACTCACTTTTATTTTTCCCCCAAATAACTTGGTGAGTTCCTCCACGTAGGCCAAGCCTATACCTACTCCGCCGGCGCCGGTAGCCAATCCAGATTTGGCCTGATAATAGCGATCGAATATATACACTTTGTCTTCCATGCCGATGCCGATGCCGGTATCCTTTACCACGATTTTTAACTGGTGGGTTTCCAGGGTTTGATCTACACTTACTATTATTTTACCGCCGGACGGGGTGTATTTTATGGCATTGTCTATAAGGTTGCGAACGATCACATTCAATTTATCAACATCAGTCTCGATCCAGATATTTGTATCCAGTAAATAATTGAGTTGATAATCAATTTGCTTTGATTCGGCTCTGGATTCAAATCTTTCAAAGCAAGCATGGATCAAAGAAGATATATCTACCGGAGCTAAATCCAAATCTATCTTTTTTTCTGTGAACTTGGACAGATCCAATATTTGGTCGGTCATCATTTTTAATTCATCGGCTTGCTGAATGGCTAATCCAATTCTCTGTCGATTCTCTTTGCTTACGTCATCCTGTGAAATAACCTGCGATAAGGTTCCCTGTAAGACTGCCAGAGGTGTACGTTGCTCATGAGAGATGTTTGCAAAAAATCTGGATTTGATTAGCAGAAGTTCTTTATTCAGCAAGAGATTTTTTTGGCTAAACCTCAATCGGGCTCTGAAATAAAAAAGCATGACCAGACCGAGTAAGACAGCAAGCACTACAGCCCAGGTCAATAAAAGTTTTTGCCTGGCCTCGGCAGTCCGACGTTCTTTCAGCATGGATATTTCCAGATCCTTTCTTTGGATTTCGTTTTGGCTTTCAATTTTCGAAAGCTCCCATGTGTTGACCTGATTTATTAAGGAATCTTTCAATCTCAAATGGATCAACTCAAAATGCCTGGATTGATTTTGATTTTGCAGATTATTATAAATTTTACTAAGGGTTTTGGCCACTGTTATTTTGAGTTCATTGGACCCAATTTCATCTGCAATCACAAATGCATTATTTGCCTCTTCAATAGCTAGGTTACTTTCTCCTTTTGCGCTATAAATTTCACTCAGTAGATTTAGCGAAATCCCCACCCTTGACTTACTACCTAATTCCTTTTTTAGTGCAATCGAACGATTGACCAAGTCAAGGGCCTCTTGAAATTGACCACGGTCGAAATATACTCTTGCCAGATTATGCATAGTTATTGCAAATGGAATTTCCTTCTCGGATTGTCTTTGAGCGAAATTTTTTTTATGAAAGCTGATGGCTTTGTCATAATCTCCCGTTTGTCTATAATAGGCCCCAAAGGCATTATAAATGTCGGAAAGTCGCTTTTTGTCATTGAGCTTCATACTCAGTTCTTGTGCCAAAGTAAAGTACTTATGTGCGTTGTCATAGTTTTTGACATCCATAAAACACCAGCCAATTCGTAAAAAAGAATCTGCGATCAAGGATGAATCTCCAATTTCCTGGCTTATGTTCAAACACTCCAGATGATACTTGAGCCCGATTTCAAAAACCCCCAGAACTCTATATACACGTCCTATACGATTCAAAGCAAAAGCCATTTCTTCCTTATTGTCGCCTAATTGATTTATTATGTACAGCGTATTGAAGCATCTGAGGGCCAATTGATACTTTGAGCCCTGTACGAGGATGCTACCCAATCTTCTCAAGTTTGAATTGACTGGCGGAGAATAGGGCAATTGATGAGATAATTCAAGTGCTTCACTGATCAAAGTAGAAGCTACCTCTGAAGAGTCTTTATGAAGCTGTATTAGATCCAGGTAATCTACGAGGAGTTCCAGCCTCACGGTGTCATTCGCTTGATGTTGTTGGATTCTTTGATAAAGATCAATTTCTGGTTTCTTATCAAATTGGGCCACCTCAATGGCGCTATTTTGCCACGCTCCAATCAAAAGGAGAACAGGCAATAAGATCACAGTGACCATTAAGTTGTTGGTAATATTAATCTTTCTCATATGCGTCTCATTAGATCTAAATTTTAGCCACTACTCCGCTATTATCCGGTTTTCTTTCAGCATTCCTGAAGAAGCCGTGTAGGTTAAGTCGCACAAGTATTGTAGGTTAGGTAGGTGCCCTTAAGCTTTTTTTTCGTCGGGCATCATGTTGATCGTTTACTCCTGAGATCGGTTGGTCCGTTTTATCATTGAGTGATTTATACATAAATCAGGCACATCGCAGTTCGACCATATATCTCCTTTTTATAACAGGATAGGTCGTTTCATAATAGCAATGGCAAAAAAGTTTCCCTTATATCGACATGTTGCACACTATTCTCAGCCTTCTGACAATTTATTAAAAATCCAAAAGCCGACCCTTTACCAAGCTCACTTTGAACGAGCAAACAGGATTCATGAACATGTAACAATTCCTGACAGATTCTAAGGCCCAATCCAACTCCCTTTTCATTGAAGGTTCCGCTGGCAGGTTCGATGACTCTGCCAATCTTGTTCACTTGCTGTTCGGGCATACCTAAACCACTATCTTTAACCTCCAGATATATCCCGTTATTTTTAATTGTGGATGATACCGTTATCTTTCCTCCTTCTTTTGAAAACTTTATCGCATTATTTAATAAATTTCTCAGCACAGCTTTTACGATTTCAGAATAGCAGGGGAGATGAACTACATTCAAATTCAAATTTAGTGTTAGGTTTTTTTCTGCTAATTGTTCTGTAAAGAATATCTCCAATTCTTCTATGGCATCCTTTAAGTCCAAGTCCGTTGATTCCAATTTAGTATCCCCGGATTGACTTTTCACCCACATGAGAATATCACTTATCATTGCGGTTACACCATTTACTTGTTTGCCTAACTTACTCAAAATGGCAGTGGAGACATCTTCATATAGAGATTGCTGATTCACAAGGTTTAGTGTCATGTTAATATTATTCAAGGGAGATCTGACGTCATGCACAAGCAGTGCAATAAAACTTTGCTTCAATGCGTTCATTTGCATCACTTGCCGATTTTTTGCTATCAAATCAGACTCGTTTTGCTTAAGCAAATTGTTCTTATGAAAACTTTGACGCTGCAGATACTCTGTTCTGTATTTGAGCAACCCAATGCCCACAAAGCTGATCGACAGAATCAGTATGGCGAATATGACAAAGCTCCTGTCAAAACCATGATCCTGAAAAAAGAAGGCAGCTAACATGGCAACAAGGATAGGACTCATTTGAAGCGCATGAAAATAGCGAACACCTGAAAAACCATAAATTCCAAAAATAATTAATGGCATAATGCCTACCACCTTTTCTTCACCATAACCATTGAGCATAATCATGGCCAACTGAGTGGTAAATGTGAAGAGAAAAATAAAAAAGGTTAAAGCGTAATACCTATTATAAGATAGGTTGCCATAGGTCAGTAAAATCCATGACAGCATATAGAACGGAAGTACCAGGTAGAGTTGAACATGTATAGAAATCATCGCCCGATCAGGATTAATCAGGATATCTTTGACTGCAAAAAACAGGTTCACCGCAAATAACAGTACCAGAAAATACCTCAGAAAATGTATCTCCTTTTTTTTCAAGGCTAAACAGAATGATTTTTCCATCTTGAAATCAACAAACTTCAGAGAAGATGGCACCATAACTTTTGCATTCAAAAGCCTTTGCTCGACACTATCGTTTAATTGATTTAAACCTTCCATAGTTTACTTAGCCTATCCAACTGGAATTGATCCATTCAAAAATCAGGACTAGCCCATTCTGAATTTACTCAAGGCCAATTGCTCTGGTCTCTGCTAATTATATGCTGCAGACCCTTATTCTAAAGATAAATGCTATATGTATGAATATCTGCAGGTAAAAACATCTATGGCAGTTTTGTTTCAAATATGGCAGAAATACCCTAATGTTTTGTGAAGAGGATCCTGGAGGCAAGAGTTGTTAAAAAATAAAATACCAACGTCAGACTTATTAATACCAGAGTTATGACAATTAAAAACCCCTGGTTTTATGCTTAGTAGGTTGATGTCAACTTTCTGTAGAGGTCTATTAGTCGACAGATTCGTACAGGTACTGGGATGGCTTTTTCCCAAATCTTTGATAATAGATTTTGGTGAAGTATCCTGGATTGTCAAACCCTACCGCAAAACTGACTTCGGATACGGATCTGTATTTACCGGAAATCAGCATGTCATGTGCCTCTACCAGCCTTAATTCTCTAAAGTAGCCATTAGGGTTTAGGCCGCTAATATTCTTTATTCGGCGGTGAAGTGTGCGATAGCTTATCTTCATTTCTTCGGCCAGGTTCTCCATCAAATATCCGGAATTACCGAGTTCGCTTCGCAGAAGATTATCGATTTGATTCATAAATCGCTGGTTTGCTGTCATCTGCTCTTCCGGTGAGTCCATTACGTCATTATTAGCCTCTCTACTCTTCAGCCTGTTCAATTTGAATTTAAGTAGGTTACGACATCTTGCCAATAATTCTGAAGAATCAAATGGCTTACTCATATAATCATCTACCCCGATAGTCAGTGCCCGGATTTTATCATCAAATTGTGCCCGTGCAGTAAGAACAATGATGGGCATGTCAGACAGGTCCGCATCAGCTTTGACCATCTCTAATAAAGTAAAACCATCCATCTTTGGCATCATAATATCGGTAATGACAAGATCTATCTTACTATTTTCATCTTGTAAGGCAACCCACGCCTTCTCCCCATTTTCCACACTAATAAACCTGTAGTAAGGCAAAACGATGTTCTCAATGTATTTACGCATGTCCGGATTATCTTCTACGATCAAAACGCAAACAGACTCTTTTGACAATTTAGCATCAGCTTCCGAATATCCTTCTTCTATCCAATAGTCAGCTGGTTTTGCTTGCTGATATGGTTCCTCCGGCGTGGCAATTTTCCTAGGCAGGATTACTGTGAATGAACTTCCTATCCCCATTTCGCTTTTTACTTCTATGCTGCCTTTGAGCAGATCTACCAGCTCTCTGACCATCGCCAAACCGATACCAAGCCCTCCTTCTATAGGCGTATCCTGGCTACTTACCTGATAATATCGATCAAATATATAGTCTATATCTTCCTGTCGAATCCCTCTCCCATCATCCTGGACCATAAATTTAACCACCTTCTGATCGGCTTGGTCAGTACATACAGCCTTTACATGACCTCCCTGGTCCGTATACTTTAGCGCGTTTCCGATCAGATTATTCAATATCTTTTCCAACATGACCGGATCTATTTCTAAACATAAATTGGGAGGGAAAGAGATAGATAATTCATAATCAATTGATTTGGCCTTTGCTGCGGACTCAAAAGCCCCCAAAATCCTACGGATCTCATGCTCAATCATCACTGGTTCCGGCTTCACTTGTACGGCATCAGATTCGAGTTTGGACAGCTCCAATATTTCATTATTCAGCTTTTCCAGTTTATCAGAATACTTAAGCGCAGTCTTTAGTTTTTCGTATGATTTATCATCCAGGTCGTGATTTGCATCTAAATCCGTCAGTGGTCCCTTTATCAGCGATATTGGAGTCCTTAACTCGTGTGAGACATTAACAAAAAACCTTGTTTTCATGTTTTCAAGTTCTTGTTTTTTCTGAATAAAAAGGTTTTTGCGGGCAATCTCCACTCTTGCCCGCCAGAAGGCAATAAGCGCAACAACAAAAAGAACTAGAGAAAAAGTTACGATCATTGTCCATCTTTGCCTTGCCAGCTGATTATTTAGTGTGGCGTTGTCTATCGCCTTACTTAAAAGTTCTTTTTCTGCTTCTTTTTGTTGTAATTTTAGTTTGGTGTCCCGACTGTCAATTTTCCTGGCCGTTTCCAAATTAAATATTCTCTCATGAATTTTTCTGTTTTCTTTTTCATATCGAAAGGCAACTTCGAACTGTCCTAGTTTTGCATATTCTCGTGAAAGATTGGCGGTAATTTCCAGTAGCTGCCTGTCCCGCTCTAACAGATTAGCCATGGTGTAGGCCTCTTGCCAGTATTTGATGGCTGTGCGAATATTTCCCTTGTAAGATTCCAGATTTCCCAATTCAAATGTTGCATCTGTCAGACCTGCGGGAAATTCCAACCTACCCGCTATAGCATAGGCCTCTCGAAGAAAACTTTCTGCCTTATCCGGGTCTTCTTTGGCCAAATACAACTCTCCGATTCCCACAAGACCTGAGATCATTTCCGCCTGATTTTTTTCTGCTCTTTTTATATCTAAGGATTCCAGTAAATAATTTTCTGCCAGATCATAATTACCCAGACCAGAATAGCAATTACCTAACTTTTCTATAGTTGCGGCTAGATTTCTCGCATTGTCCTGCAGCCTTCTGATCTCCAAACACTCATTATAATAAGCTAATGCCTTTTCATAATTTTTCATATCAAAATGGATGCTACCGATATTGCTTAAGGCAAATGAAATTCTGGACGAATCCTCTATGCTTCTGGCCAAACTGAGAGATTGTAAAAAATAGTCAAGCCCCTCCTCAAACAACCCTCTGGAAGCGTAAATAATACCCAGTGAATTAATTGTGATAGATTGCCCTACTGTATCATCCATTGCATGATAAATTTCCAGTGCCTTAAGTCGACTCGTAATAGCTTCGGTATAATTGCCAAGTTTTTTTTGAATCTGTCCGTAATTATTGAGATTTGCGGCTTCTTGAGATTTGTGTCCAATCTCTCCGGCCAAACTAGCAGCCAATCCAAAGTATTCGGCTGATGTTAGGTATTCCGATTGATAGTAGTAAATGTGTCCAAGATCGCTTAAGGTAAGCGACTTTAATTCCATTTGATCCTTTTCGAAATAATCAAGAGATATCAAATAAAACTGCTTAGCATATTCTCTCGGTTTATGATCCTCAAAAACACGACCCAATCGTCTGATAAAAGGAGCATTGTTGTGAAGGTCTTGATCAGAATTAAATGCTTCATCCAGACGATCAATATATTCCTGTAGTTTCTTATGATTTTTTGACTTCCATCCTGATAAAAACAGTCGAAGAAGAGTTGTGTAATAGTCTTGCTCACGACTAACTGAGAAGTCCGGTCTAATCGCCATCAATGCTTTCAAATTTTTTGTATATCTGATTTTTTTCAGAGAATCCTCGCTTACCGTTCTCCAATATTCAGAAATGAAGATTCTCAATTTGTTTCGAAAAGCAGTTTCATCACCTGTCATGGCAGACGTTTGCAATTGTACGAACAAGGTATCCAATGGAAGTGTATCTTCACTGCGGGAATTGTCATATGCCAGACTACTAATTGAACCGGTTTTGGTTATAGCATTATAGGAGGTGAGAGCTAATGGCATGGCGACGAGGTGCCCACCGAAATTTGCGACAAAACCACTCATCATCACTACGGCGGGAATAATAACCAGGCCTATCAAAAATTTGATATCCATTTTCATGCTATGAAACTTATTTCAAGGTAAAACTGGTTAGGTAGGTCACTGCATAAGGCTACCAGAAATGAAAATTTGCTCCGAAACTGACGTCCTCAATTCTTACTATGCTAGAAGTTAATTTTTTTCCCCCTTATTCTGCATATTCTTTCTGTTTTTTGTCATCGAAATGTGAGGTAATATTCTCCGCCTTTGCATAAAGGCCGGTACAATTATCATTGTAGTAGAATCCCTGATAAAGAAGGGTCCATCTTTAGTTTGGTAGTAACGCAAACTGTATGATTATTCCATTTCGTCCGAATATGTACATTTTCTTCACAACAACATTTTCGTAACTTACTTGTAACCTGATACTTACGATTATGGCATAGTATTAGTCCAATAGCCCATGACTTATACTTGAAATTATGCTAAAACACTACTTTGCTCAGTTCTTCAGAAACCTGATGCGCAACAGGTTATTCTCGCTAATTAACATTCTAGGCCTGTCTGCTGGAATCTGTACGTCTTTACTCATTTACCTATATGTGGACTATCAAACCAGTTTTGATAATTTCCATAAAAATGGAGATCATCTTTACAGAGTCAATCAGACCTTTATATGGAGCGACCAGGTAGATGAGCAGTTTGGCTCTACTGGTCCAGCGGTGGTATTCGCTGTGTCAGAAGATCTGCCAGAGGTAAAGCACGGAACTAGGCTACTGCAGCTCAATGAATATTTGGTTTCTTATGAGAACGAAAGTGGCCAAAAGGTTTCTTTCAAAGAGCCACGTGTAATTGCCGCTGATTCTAACTTCCTCGACCTATTTTCTTTTGAGCTACTACGAGGTGATCGAAGCGATCTACTTACTGATCCTAAAAATATTCTCTTAACCGAAACCACAAGCCATAAGTATTTCGGGAAAAAAGATCCCATCAACCAATTGCTGGAACTTGAATCCGCAGGCAAAATCTACACTTACAAGGTGGCCGGAATCTTAGCTGATGTCCCTTCTAATTCACATATCATTTTTGATATGCTCCTACCAATGAACAGTATTTCTAGAGTAAAAAGGCAGAACTGGTCATGGGTTTGGACTGGGTTTGTCACTTTCGTGGAACTAAACCCTCAGGCCAATCTTGCCCTGGTCAGGGAGAAACTTAAAGACATTCCGCGTAAGCATGCAGAACAAACACTACAGCGGGTGATGGACATGTCGTACGATGATTATCTCAAAGAAGGAAAGCAATGGGATATTTTCTTGCAGCCGCTGTCTGATATCCATCTTAATACCAACGTGATCAATCGCATCAATCAGCCCGTAAATATCCAAATTGTTTATGCTTATGGATTAGCTGCTGGATTTATCATACTCCTGTCCTGCATCAATTTCACAAACCTGACCACCACTCAACATTTGAAACGCGCTAAATATTCTGGAATTAAGAAATTGCTTGGTTCTTCCAGATGGCAATTGAGCTTAGGATATATGACAGAATCCCTGATTTACTGTGTGATGTCGGCAGTTATTGGCGTCATAGTTCTGTGGTATGTCTTACCATTCTTCGGAAATCTAACTCAGACACATCTATCCTATAGTGACATTTTCCAGTTGGAGGTTATTGGCCTGTTGGTCGCTTTGATATTGGGCATGACTCTGGTAGCTGGAGGTTATCCTGCTTTATTTCTAAGTGCTTTCAAGCCCATTGATGCCATGAAAGGCAAGATAAAAAGTGGCAAAGAAAGTGCTCCACTCAGAAATGGATTGGTGATCGTTCAGTTTGCCGTATCTGTCATACTGATTTCCTGCACGCTTATTGCCTTCAAGCAGCTCAGATTCACGAACGAGAAGGATGTTGGGTTTAACAAAGACAATCTGGTAACCATCCACAATATGGAATGGATGGAGCCCTCAGCCAGGCAAACCTTCCAAAATGAGCTGGCTCAAATTTCAGGTATAAAATACGGTGCCATTTGCACATCAGTACCTCCAAATCATTGGGCCGGCGATCAATTTGAGCCTGTCAATGCCTCGGTCAAAACTACGCCCATCGATTACACATTGGTAAATGAAAATTATTTAGAAACTTTCCAGGTTCCATTGTTGCTTGGCAGAAATTTTTCAAAGGAATTTCCTGATGATGTCAACTCGGTGATTGTAAGCGAAGAGGCAGTAAGAAATATCGGCTGGACTCTGGACGAATCTGTCTTGGGAAAGAAAATAAATTATGACAATGGTAGAAAAAAATTCAAAATTATAGGCGTCATTAAAAATTTCCACTATCGCGGACTGAGAGGAACTATGGAGTCTTTCGCCTTATTTCATTTGGGGTCAGGATTATTTGAAAGTGGTCGACACTATCTTGTCACGTCTATGCAGACTAGTTCGTTGGATCAAACAACAGAATTGCTGTCACAAATTGAATCCAAGTGGCAACAGTTCGTCATAGATCGTCCGTTTGAATACCAATTCGTGGACGAGGTCTTTGCGGCTGACTTTGTAGAGGAACAAAACTTCTTTAAAGTACTTTCGCTTTTCTCCAGTCTTGCTATACTCATTGCCAGCTTGGGTCTGTTAGGTATTATTATTTATGCGATAGAACAGCGAACGAAAGAGATTGGCATCCGCAAAATTGTGGGAGCCAGTGTCTGGCAGTTGGCCATATTATTGTCTAAGCAGCATGCGAAACTGATCTTAGTTTCCATTGTGTTGAGCGTACCAGCTACCTTATATATGATGCAAAAGTGGCTCAATGATTTTGAATACAGAATTAATATCTCCCCATGGACTTTTGTGATTTCCGGGCTTTCAATCCTGGGACTTACACTGGCTATATCTGCTTTTCATTCGGTCAAGGCTGCCTTGGCCAATCCTGTAGATGTAATTAAGGATGAATAACCCCTACTCTTAAGTAAGTTTAGACACTTTTCAATACTACAATTAGGAAATTACTCAGGATTTCTTTATCCTTGCAATACTACAATTAGGAATTAACCATGGGTAAGAACCAATTAGGTGAATTTGAAGAAATCGTAATGCTCACCGTAGGCGTCCTTTACGGAGATGCTTATGGTGTCTCTATTAAAAAAGAAATCGAGTCCAGGCTTGAGCGTAAGGTCAGTGTAGGCGCACTGCAATCGGCTTTGGTCAGGCTGGAAAACAAAAATTTCCTTATTTCGAAAGAAGGGGGAAACACTAGTGCACGCGGAGGAAGGCCTAAAAGATATTTTACTATCACTGCGCTTGGTAAACAGGCGATCCAACAGACCAGGGATATGAGAAACCAGCTCTACAGTGCTATTCCTGAGATTGCACTAGACGTAAGGTTTTCCTAATATGAAACCCGCTCCTTTCCGATTTTCAATCAAATTTTTCCGGTGGTTTTGTAATCAAAACCTACACCCATCGATCGAAGGTGACCTTTTGGAATTATTTGAAGAAAACGTCAAAACCAAAGGAGTTTTACGTGCTAAATGGCTTTTTCTATTCGATGTCATCAAACTCCTTCGTCCAGACATCATTAAGTCCAGGCGGCAAACCTCTCATTTTAATCAACTCACTATGATCAGAAACTACATTAAACTCGGATGGAGAAATATTGCCCGTCAAAAGCAATTCTCTGTTCTCAATATCATTGGCCTTAGTGTAGGTTTTACTTCTTGCCTACTTGTATTTCTTTATGTTCACAACGAGCTATCCTATGATACCTACCATACCAAGCTGGATCGTATCTTTCGGGTGCTTCACGCATACGGCAAAGAAGAACCTATTGCTCCCGAAGGCTATCAGGTTTGGGGTGGGGCACCGGTAGGCCCGGCTCTTCTTGAAGAATTTCCTGAAGTAGAAAGCTTTTGCCGGTTTACGAGTCCAAATATCATGCTGCTAGAGCATGGCGAAAACAGATTTCAGGAAAACAACATCCTATTTGCCGATTCTACGGCTTTTGAAATATTCAGTTGGAATCTGCTGGAAGGTAACCCGGCCACGGCCCTAAAAGAACCAAATGCCATAGTACTTACCCAATCGATGGCCAAAAAATATTTCGGTAACGAAAGTGCTTTGGGCCAAGTTATCACGGTAGATCACAAGGACTTAGTAACAGTTACCGGAGTCATGGAAGACCTACCCTCACAATCTCAACTGACTTTTGACGCATTGGTATCTATGGTTACCTTCCATCGTATGCGCCCGAACATATTTGGTTATTGGGGATATGTTGATTTTTATACCTACGTACAATTGAGTCAACCATCTGCTGTTCAAGCCTTAAAAGAAAAAACAAAGACTTTGTATGGTCATCGGATACCAGAAAATGTAGGAGCGGCCCGTCTTGATTATGAACCGATGGAAGGCTCTTATTTGAATTCGGTGGCATCCAGGCAACCAGGCCCTACAGGCAACCTGACTGACATTTACATGATCTCTTGTATAGGAATTTTTATATTGGTCATTGCCTGTGTCAACTTCATCAATCTCACCACAGCCCGATCCGTAGAACGGGCCAAAGAAGTAGGTGTAAGAAAAACCCTTGGTGCAAGGAGAAGAGATTTGGCCTTTCAATTTTTGGCCGAGTCCGTTCTGATTACACTATTTTCTGTCATCCTGGCCATCACAGCAGTTGCATTTTTATCATACTACCTTTCTCAACTGGTAGGTAAGCCTATTGCGTATGACGTTTTATTGACCTGGCAATCTGGCTTATTACTCATTGGCTTAACCCTATTTATTGGAATTATTGCAGGGCTTTATCCTTCCTGGATATTGACCAAATTCAGACCCACCGAGGTTCTGAAGGGCAAGTTCAAATCTTCTCGCTCAGGTTCCAATTTGCGTCGTATTCTAGTTGTATTCCAATTCAGCCTTGCCACCTTATTGATCATCGCCACGACAGTAGTTTATAATCAACTTCAATATTTAAAAAATCAGGACCGGGGATTTACGGAAGATCAAATGTTGGTGATTGACTTCGGCTGGGATAGCATTGTCCAAAACAAAATCCAAACACTTAAGAACGAATATCTGGCTCACCCCGAAGTGGTTTCGGCCTCTGCATCAAGGGCCGTTCCGGGAGATTTCTTTCCAAATGCCCATACCGGTATCGAAGACTCAAATGGAGACTTACTCTATCACGGCCCGGCCATCTATGAAGTGGATGCTGACTTTATCTCTAGTTTTGGTATGGAAATGGCTGCAGGTAGGTCATTCTCACGCGACTTTTTGAAAGATTCAGCACAATCACTAATGATTAATGAAGCTGCGCTTGGTCTATATGGCTACTCCAAGGCTGAAGATATTATAGGGAAAAGGTTCGAGCAGTGGGGTAGACAAGGAAAAGTAGTTGGGGTCATCAAAAATTTCAACTACAAATCACTTCACAACAACGTGGAACCTCTGGCGGTAAGGTATGGACAAGCGCTGGACTTAAGAAAATTATCCTTACGGATACAATCTAATAACATGCACCGCAGCCTTGCAGAGATGGAAGAAATTTGGAATAAACTGGTTCCGGAGCGCCCGTTTAATTTCACATATCTTGATCAATCCTTTAATGCACACTATCAGACAGAAGTCCGATTTGGGTATATCTTTGGCACATTTACTTCGGTAGCCATATTTGTTGCTTGTTTGGGATTATTTGGCCTAACCGTCTATATCACCGAACAGCGCACCAAGGAAATCGGTATCAGAAAAGTATTAGGTGCCTCAGCGGCAAGTATCATGAAATTGGTAAGCAAAGAATTTCTAATTCTTATACTCCTTGCCATGATAATGGCAATTCCAACTTCCTGGCTTGGTATGAATCAATGGCTTGAAGGGTTCGCCTATCGTATGAAAATCGGCCCTGGTATATTCTTGACCGCAATATTTCTCACGGGGCTTATTGCCATGGCAACTATGAGTTGGCAGACTGTAAAAGCAGCTCACAAAAATCCGGCGGATGTAATCAAAGATGAATAGTTACAGATTCGGTCTGCTACTCACTTCTCAATGAATCAACCGGATTCAATCGAGTGACAGCAACAGCATGATAGCCGGTGACACTTACGGTAATTACCAAAGTGACAAAACCAGCTATTATGAATATCAACCAATTAATATCAACAACATATTCAAAATTAGACAGCCATTGCTCCATCAGGAAATAGGATACGGGCCAGGCGATGAGGTTGGCTATCGCCACCATATAAATAAAAGGTCTGGCGAGCAAAAGAATGACGTGACTGATCCGGATTCCCAAAACTCTTCTAATACTTACTTCTTTGGTTCTTTTCGAAACCATAAAGGAGCTCAGTCCGAAGATGCCAATACCAGCAATTATCAGAGCCACTATCACGGCAAGATTGACAAGATCCGATAACTTTTTTTCACGAGTATAGAGCGTTTCAAGCTGTCGGTCTAGCAGTTTGTACTCCAACGGCCATTTCTGACCAAAAGCGAGCCACACTGATTCCAATTTCTCAATTAGTGCCGGATAGTCATCCGTTTGAAATTTCAAAAGGTAATGATCAAAACTTGTAGTCAAATCAAAAACTGCCGGCCCAACCGGATGATGCATAGACTCATAGTGGTAATTTTTAATGACGCCTACCACTTTTCCCTCCTTCACTATTTGCTCTGTCCCAGCTCCAAACAGTTCTAGTTTTTTGCCAATTGGATTATCTGTCCAACCCAAGACTTTCACAGCTTCCTCGTTCAAAACAAAGGCCTTGTCTTGATCCGATGGGTGCTCCCTGCTAAAAAAACGCCCGTATTTCATTTCTATATTGGCCGTTTCTGAGAAATCATAACCTGTCCATGTGACCGGAAGTAGAACAGGTTGTGATCTGTTACCCTCTTCAGGAACAAATCTTGAGCTGTTCATCCCTGTACCTGGTACGTCAGTGATGCCACACAAATCCGATACCTCAGGTAATTTTATTATTTCATTTCTGAAGGCTATGAAATTCTTGTTGTATTCATTTCTGGCCTTGATGACCAGCATATTGGTTTTATCAAAACCCAAGTCCTTCGTGAGTAAAAACTCTCTTTGCTCATTGACTATGATGACTGAAATGATAAGAACCACGGAAGCGAAAAATTGAAAAATTACCAGGGCAGTTTTAGTGGCAGATTTGGAAAGAGCAGATTCTTTTTTCGAAATATTAAAGGACTTGAATCGAGCTAAATGTACCGCCGGATATATTCCAGCCATCATACCGATCAAAGTGATAAGGCAGAAATACAAAAACAGGTTAGAGAAGGTAAAATAATTTGCAAGTGAAATTGACCGATCTGTCAAATAGTTGAGATACGGCACAGTCCACTGTGTGAGCACCAATGCAATTATTCCAGACGAAAGACATAAAAGGACAGTTTCAATAAGCATTTGGCTGATCAGAACTGATACGGAAGCGCCTAACGTTTTTCTAATTCCAATTTGAAAAGCCCTGGTCATTCCGTCTGCCATCATCAGGTTGACAAAATTGATAACTGCAAGTAAGAATAAGATGATTGCAATCAATGAGAAAATTTTGAGATTGCTCAAACTTCCGTTGGGTTTGATTTCGAAAAGCAGATTAGAGGTCAGATGAATGTCGTCGATTCTTTGCAAATCTATTGAGCTATCATCTTTCCACTTTTGTGGAAAATGAGCCTGAACAAAAGCCGGCAGCTGTGAGGCTACATACTCCTTCTTTTCATTGTCAACAAATTTTACATACGTCCAGGCACCCGTCCAATACCATTTATTTTCGCGCCCTTCAGCACCTGTTTTCTGATGCCAATTATTGAGCTGTAATTGTAATGGTGAAATAAAATCAAAATCGAAATGGGAATTAAGGTCTGAATTGTCCACTATTCCGGTAATCTCCAAAAGCTGTTGACCGTTATATTCCAAGACCTGTCCCACTGGGTTTCCTTCGCCAAAATACTTTTGTGCTATGCGCTCTGAGATCACGACACTATTAGGTTTTTGCAGCACTTTTTCAGGGTCTCCGGCTATAAGGGGATATCCAAATACGCTGAAAAATGCCTCGTCGGCAAAAAAGAATTTGCCCTCTGTATACTTCAGATCCTCCCGGATAATTAGTGGAGTACTGAGTGGCTTGAATATTCTTACCACCTCCTCTACCCCAGAAAAATCTTCATTGATGGCCGAGGCCATTGGAAACTGCGTGCCTGCCTCATTATAAACTACTCCGCCCGATTTAATGGAGACCGTTAGCCTATAAAGGTTTTTATGGTCAGGGTGAAATTGATCATAACTCAATTCATCGCTTACATAAAGGCCAACATTTAAGCAAACCAATACCGCAAGCACCAGCCCCAAAAGATTGATAGAAGTATACATCTTATTTCTCAATAGGTTTTTATAGGAGGTTTTGAGATGATTTTGGAACATATGCGCTGTGTTTAGGGGCTTGGTGTTTTTTAGAGCAAATGGTCGAATGAGTTTGAATACTTGCATCCAATAATTGAACTTGGTTTTCCAGTTCTTGACTTCTAATCTCTCGTAGGATTCATGCAAGTCTCCTTGAATTCCTTCTATCAGTTCTGACTTACAGAACCAATTAAGAAATTTGTCTGCTAGACGTGGCGGTATATCCTTATTAGTGGCCACTTATATTTTGTTAAGAGCCAAATCTGGAATTTGCGTCCAGAGCTTCACCTTAGCATCTCGGCTTTTGATTAGTGTACTTTTACCCGAATTTGTCATTCGGATAAGTCTTTTCCTTCTACCCCCGCGTTCATTAGTTGGGTCGCTCATAAAAGTCTCAACAAAGCCTTTCTTCTCTAGTCTGGCCACAGTAGCATGCACAGCGCCTATACTCGCTGGTCGGCCGGTTTGGCTTTCGATTTCATCACAAATGGCCAATCCATAGGCCTCATCCTTCATCATGGCTACCATCAGCATGACGAGCTCTTCAAATTCTCCTAAATATTCCTTGCCCATTTTATATTAGTTCTATTTAATAGATCTAATGTACGGAATTAAATTCTTATTTGTTCTATTTTATAGATATAATGATTGATTAGGGTCTTTCCCGCTAAGATATCCGATCTAAAAACAGTAAATAGATTTCACCGCGAGAAGGAAGATATCTTCAAAAAAAACCTAATAATTAAATACAAGGATATCTCAATTTTGTACTATATGAAGGAGTTCCTGCTTAAAAAGCAGCTCAAAATAATGGTCCATTTTTCATAGGAGAATCTCCTAATTCATCAGAGTATCCCCTATACAAATATGTTAATAATCCTATTTTTACTTCATTCATCGAACAAAACTAGTCAGTCAACTAATAATATTTATATAATTAAACCCTGAAGGTAGTTTTGTGAAGTATAGGATAATCTATGATGAAAAGGGAATTAAAAAGGATGAAGTCAATTAGGACAATACTTATTTGTATTTTGCTCAAAAGTGCATTCATCACCTTCGGCCAATCTCCAGGAAATGTCAGTACTAATCTCAATCTTTGGCTGAAAGCGAATGCTGGAGTAACAGGTACCTCTTCGGTATCAGCATGGGCAGATCAAAGTGGACAGGGAAATAATGCTGAACAATCCACGTCTTCTAAAAGACCATCACTTACAACTGATGCTTTTAATTTTAATCCGGCAATCACCTTCGATGGTACCGACGATATGCTGGACGTTCCATACAATGCCAATCTGAACGGCTCTAATGTAACAGTCTTTTCGGTGCACAGACTCAATGCCGATGACAATACATGGAGGTCTCCCTTTACTAGTAGAGATGATTATCCACAGCGAGGGTATATTATTTACGTAAGACAGGATACGGATCAATATGATCTATGGACCGGCTCTGACTCAGGATGGGACGCTTTTACTCAAGCCATTTTACCAGGAGCGGATGTTCAGGTGCTCAATGTCACGTTGAACAATAGCCCGGGGGACAAAAATTTCTATCTTGACGGCAACTTAGAATCAAGTGGTTCAGGTGAACTATACACTCCCAATACAGCTCGGCCATACAGAGTTGGTGCAGGTAGTACTGAAACTACCTCAGGCCAGTATTTCTGGTTTGGAGACATTGCAGAGCAGATCGTATTCAACCGTGAGATCAATGCAGACGAACGATTGAGAATTGACACTTATCTCGCCATCAAATATGGAATTACACTAACCCACGACTACTACAATATAAATTACGATGGCACTAACGCAGCCTCTACTGCAGTATATGATGTAGATGGTGGTTATGGAAATGATGTAGCCGGAATTGCTCAGGAAGATGCTGAATCTTTGAACCAAACCAAATCAAGAAGTATCAATGACAACTCAATTGTTACGGTTACTTCAGCATCGGATTTGGATGATTCTGAATACCTGGTCTGGGGAAACGATGGAACATCCGGAACTACTACTAGTGATCTACCAGTTGGTTTTGATCAGCGACTAAATAAAGTTTGGTACTTCGCCGAGACAGGAGATGTAGGAACCATAAGCATCAAATTTGATTTGACAAAAATAGGTGGGACTACCACAGACCCCAACGATTTCGCACTCTTGACCAATAACGCAAGTGCTACTTTTTCTTCTGCTTCTATTCATACCAGCGGCGCTACGATTGTAGATAACATACTTACATTCACCAACGTCGAAATTCAAGACAATGACTATGTGACACTTGCCGTGTCTCCAGTTGGAAGTCCCGGAGGCGTGGCCAGTAATCTTATGCTGTGGCTGAAAGGTGATCTGTATACGACAGATATTGATGGTATCACTTTAGATCTGTGGTCGGATCAAAGTGGAAACTCTAATCATGCAGAACCTAATCCATTCAATCGGCCAGAAATAGAAACTAGTAGTACCCTCAATTCAAATGCCTACATCAACTTCACAGCAGATAATGCGGGTCAGGTTGCGCTAGCTTCTTCTTCAGAAGAATTCGAATTTCTTTCAGTCCTTAGGACTTCCACTAATGGTAGTGATATTTTTGAACGTGATGATAATTCCAATCCAAGATTGGAAGTAGAAAACGGTGTGTATCGAGGCAATGGTAATGGTGGTTTTGTTTCCACCAGCAATACCGGCGACTGGCATATTGTTGGTTTTGAGCAAGATGCCACAACTGAGAATCTATATATAAACGGAATAGTAGAAGATGCCGTGACTGGAAACATAACCATTCCATCTTCTACTAACTACAACCTATTTTCGGATTTTACAGGTGAGGTCGCTGAGGTCATTTTCTATGAAGTGGCATTGAACAGCACCAATCGCAGAAAAGTAGAATCCTATCTTGCCATTAAATATGGTATTACGTTAGACATTACATCTCAAGATTATGTAGATGGTTCGGGAAGCTCTATTCTTGACCGAACAGCATTCAGCAGCTATGCCTTTAACATAGCGGGTATCGGAAAAGCGGCGGCTGAAAATGGAGATGACGCACAAGTCCTGAATCAAGTTCAATCCCAGAGCATCAACAACACAGGAATAGTAAACATAGGCAATGCCTCAGGTATGGAAGACGGTGAGTACCTGATATGGGGTAGCAACAACGAAACCGCCCTGGCCTCTCTTACCGAGTCGGCACCGTTGCCTTCCATTTCTGGAGTGGATATGATTCTTGGAAGAAAGTGGAAAGTAGCAGAAACAGGAGATGTCGGAACAGTCACTATTTCTCTTGATTTGAGCAGTATTAGCTCAGTAGCTGATCGAGAACTTGCAAGTTATTCATTGATTATCGATGACAATGAAAATATGAGTAGCCCCACGAATATTCTCAAGCCGTCATCCGTTTCGTCCAATGTAATCACGTTCGAAAATGTAGACTTTTCGACTGGCGATTACTTTGTACTAGGTACAGCCGTTAGTGCCTCGCCAGGCAACGTTTCCTCAGGACTTTCCCTGTGGTTTAAAGCAGGGGCAGGAGTATCCACGTCCGGATCAAATGTAACCAGTTGGGTCGATCAATCTCCAACAGGTCTTGACCTGAATAGCCAAAATGGTGATCCTACAATGAGTGCAGCGGCCATCAATTCCAATAGCGCAGTAGCCTTTGACGGGAACGACAATGTCTATAACTCAGGGACCTATGATACGGAGAATCTTCTCTCGGGTGGAGCCTTGACCGGACAACATACGTTTTACATAGTAGCCCAACACACTGCGGCGAACCCATCTGCCAGAAATGTCTTTTTCAGTAACGGCAGCGACCAATTCCGCCAAGGACTTCACACCAACCCAAGAGTACATATCAGAGAATCCGGAAGCGCCAACAATAATGTTAGCCCCGGATCAATCAATATTGACAATCCCAACATCTATGTCATCAAAAGAACGAGCAATAATACGACTGGCGGTGGCACGCTTTATATAAATGGAGTGACGGTGACCAACTATAATACAGGTAATGGTGTTACGGATGACACTAAAATAGTGATAGGTGGAGAAAATGACGCAAACGGCTCTAATGGGTGGGTCGGGAACATTGCTGAGGTAATTGCTTTCGCAACCAGTGAAGATGATACTGACAGACAAAAAATTGAAACCTATCTGGCCATTAAATATGGCATTACACTATCCAGTAATTACCTGGCCACCAGCGGCAGTCCTATTTATAATGTATCCAATGGTTATGCCAACGATATTGCCGGAATTGGACGTGAAGATGATGAACTACTGGCCCAAACTCAGTCGAAAAGTGAAAATTCAGATGCTATAATCACCATAAGTAACGCAGCGGAACTCGATGACGCCGAATATCTAATCTGGGGAAATGACGACGGCGCCACTACTGAAACCACCTCTGGCCTTCCTTCAGGAGTCAATCAAATGTTGACTCGTAAGTGGTCTACCACCGAAACAGGTGATGTGAAGGGTGTTCAAATTCAATTTGACTTGACAGGCCTTACGGTAACAGGTACAACAGCCAACGATTTTTCTTTGATCGTAGATGGAGATGCAACATTCAACGACGGCGATGAGATACTATTTACCGCAGATGACTTCAGTGCTAACATAGTTACGTTCAATAGCATTGACCTTTCTGACGGAGCTGTGTTTAGTCTGGCCACTAGCGTAAGCAGTAATCTTGTGGAAATTGCAAGTTCGGTAGGAGATTACGAGGTGACTTCCAGTTGCCCTGTACTTAGCGGGAACAGCTACATTGATGTACGAGATAGTAACAATAGACTAGTTTATTCTATCAATCCAAATGGCAACGATTTAGGCGCTACATGTTGGGGTGTTAGAATCCGTGCCAGTGGTAGCTCTAGTGATGACCTGGTGAACAATGAGGATTATTACCTGGACCGCAATTTTTATATTACGCCAACCACACAGCCTTCATCAAATGTTTCCATAAGGTTTTATGTACTAAGTGATGAAATCGATGACATCAGAAATCGATTAACAACCGATGGAAAGTCCTCAGGAAATGATGTTGCAGAATATCTGCAGGATTTTCTAAGGATAACCAAGCAGGAAGGTTCCGATTTAGATCCACTTACAAGTGCTGGTTCAAGTCAGGTATTTGCCCCTACCATTGCTGCCTATGGCTCGTCAGGTTATACAATAGAAGTCAGTGTAGGAAGTTTTTCCGAATTTCTCCCAGGTACTGACTCTGAGGACTCAAACTCTTCTCTGCCTGTAGACCTGCTTTATTTCACAGCAGAGGTAGAATCGGAAGGTGTCAATCTCAGCTGGGCCACGGCATCAGAAATCAACAACGACTATTTTACTATAGAAAGAAGCAGAGATGGCAAGCATTTTGAAACGATAGAAGAGATATATGGAGCTGGTAACAGTAATGAAACTATCGTCTATGAAAGCGTAGATTATTCTCCTTTTTCCGGTCAGTCCTATTATCGATTAAAACAAACGGATTTTGACGGAACTTTCAGTTATTCCGAAATCGTAATGATTGAACGTCAATCACATACAGAACCTTTCGGAATCAGCTACTATCCCAATCCAGTCAAAAACCATCTAAATATTGAACTAAGCACTTCATTATTTGATGCTGATTATCGCCTGGAAGTATTTACACTCAATGGTAGTCCCGTTCAAGTATCGAGCATTCAAGAAAACGATCATTTGATTCGTCTGGATACGTCTTCTTTGTTTAGTGGAATGTATGTTGTTCGATTGACAACCGGAGGACATGTATCCTTCGCAAGGTTTACGAAGTAATCGAGGGCCAATTCCGTTTAGATAAGGTTACTAAGCGAATAAAAGCCTCGATCCGTTTCCGCAAACGGAAGTGATTTGTGAGGACATAAACTATAGTAGAGCTACCATCAGCATGACAAGCTCTTCAAATTCTCCTAAATATTCCTTGCCCATCTAATATTAATTCCATTTAATAGATATGACTACTGCAAGGATTGAGAGAAGTACTGAAATTGAGCGGAAATGACTAATTTAGAATCTTACGACCAAAAACTCAATTATGGCGAGCAATTCTAAATCTTACCTCCTTCTCATTGTGCTAACTACCATTGCCACTGAACTTTTCTCGCAAGCTCAGTTCAAAAAGGACCTTGCACATACCTATTCGGTCGTGCTCAGAGATAAAAACACTGGAGAGTTGGCGGTTGGCGTCCAAAGTCATTGGTTTGCAGTAGGTACACGTGTATCATGGGGGAAGTCCGGAGTTGGTGCCATTGCAACACAATCTTTTACAAATCCTGCCTATGGCCCTGATGGTTTGAAATTATTATCTCAAGGGAAAAGTGCAACTGAAGTGCTGGAAATAATAACCAAAGGAGATGAAGGAATTGATTTCAGACAGGTAGCTGTGATAGATGCCAACGGAAATGTAGCTGCACATACTGGTAAGAAATGTATCAAATCGGCCGGTCATCAAATTGGCGATAACTATTCTGTTCAAGCTAATATGATGCTCAACGACCTGGTGGTACCAGCCATGGCTAAATCTCTCGAGCAGAGTATCAATCTTCCAATTGCAGAACGAGTTGTCCAGGCCTTGCTAGCTGCCCAAGATGCTGGTGGCGATATCAGAGGTAAACAATCGGCGGCACTGATTGTGATGGGATCAAAAAAGACAGAAAAACCATGGTTGGACAAAACCATAGATTTAAGAGTGGATGATCATGCCGAGCCATTGAAGGAGCTTCAGAGGCTTCTCACCGTGCATCAAGCCTTTGTTTATATGAATGAAGGGGATGCTGCGATTGAGACCGGTGATATGGCAAAAGGGCTGGAACAATACGAGGCTGCGGCTAAAATGCTCCCAGACAACCTGGAAATGAAATATTGGAGAGCAGTCACATTGGCCAATAATGACAGACTGGACGAGGCGTTAGTCATTTTCAAAGAGGTGTTCGGCAAAGATGAAAATTGGAGAGAACTTACTAAACGATTGCCGGCATCTGACTTATTGAATTTATCTGACAAAGATCTAGATACTATAATTAAACTATAAGAAAGTTATACAATAAATCCTTTTGCAATTACTTACCAGGACAGCTTGACTGCAGGAATCCACGATGAAAGATAAAAAGGCTTTTGAGGATCTTTTCAAAGAGTACTATCCGTACTTGTGCTCGTTTGCAAAAAAATATGTCGCCGACATAGACGACTGCAAGGATATTGTGCATAACGTATTTCTGAATCTCTGGCAAAAGCAAGCTGATCTGCATTCAGATACTTCATTAAAATCATACCTTTTTAAATCCGTTCACAACCGATGCCTGAACTACATCCGTGATCGGAAGAAAATAGTCCATCATGACTTGAGTATGGAGAGTCTACCCCTGGCCGATTATATCGAATCGACAGATTATTTGGAGCAATCCGAATTAGAATTAAAAATAAAAGTGAGCATAGATGACTTGCCTGATTCTTGTCGCCAGGTCTTCATATTGAGCAGGTTTGAAGAGAAAAAATATAAGGAAATAGCCGAACAACTAGGCATATCTGTAAAAACAGTAGAAGGCCAAATGTCTAGAGCATTGAAGATCCTAAGAGAAAAACTGGGTGCCTATTTGCTTGATTTGCTGATTTTGTTGACGATTACCATAGGGTCTTGATGCACTTATGTGTGTAAAGAATATATAACTAATGAAAGAGGATACTAAACATACGGAATTGATTGATTTGACCATTAAAAAAATGGCCAATGAAGCGTCGCAAGCTGACCTCGATCGTTTGGCCGTTTTACTTGCAGATGACCCTGCAAATCAGTCTATATACGACGAGCAAGTTCGCACCTGGGAACTTACAGCGAAAGCCAAAGGGATTTCAAATCAGGAAATAGAAGAAGAATGGAATCGTCTGGATCAGGCCATTGATGAATTACCGCTTAAAAAATCCTCATTCTCCTTAATGAAAATTGCAGCTGCAATCACCGTTATTTTAGTTAGTTCATTCCTCGCCTTTCAACTTTTATTCAATACCGGTGATGTCGAAATCATTGCTGACCAGCTCATAGAAACGCAGTTAGAGGATGGGTCGCAAATTACACTGGATATGAACACCCAACTGAGCTATTCCAAAAATTTCAATAAAGAAAAAAGAGAAGTTATCCTTAGCGGAGAGGCCTTTTTCGAAATAGCACGTGATACCGAGAAGCCTTTCATTATTCATGTTCATAATACAGATATACAAGTATTGGGCACCTCCTTCAACGTAAAGGCCGAAAAGAAAAGTGCAGTCACAGAAGTCGTAGTTGTCACCGGAAAGGTACAAGTTTCACATCTTTCAAATCGCGTGACTCTCCTGCCGGGAGAAAAGGCTGTGGTGAATAAAAAGACTGGAAAACTTTTCAAAATCCAGAATGATGATCCGAATTTCCAGTCATGGAAGACGAAAAACTTTATATTCTCCGACTTGCCACTTTCTGAAGTGGTAACCTTGCTCAATGATGTATACGGAGAATCCATTTATTTGAAAACTAACAGAGCCTCCAATTGTCCAGTCACTGTTTCCTTCGAAGGTCAATCTTTAGATTCGATTGTCAAAGTATTAGCTAATACTTTAGATCTTACCGTAGAAAAGTCGAGCAAAGGATTCATCATTGATGGAGATGGTTGTGAATAACAGGTAACTTAGCTGTACACTTTGAGGCCCATGTCAAATGTTCAATTAGTTCTAAAGTTCTGCCTATCGGCTGTCATATTTTTGATGGCCAATGACGCTCGGTGTCAGGAGGAAATTTTGCAAAGAAGAACCTCGATTGATTGTGAGAATATTTCCTTGCATGAAGCGCTAAAAAAAATTGAAGTCTCCGCCCGAGTTACCTTTTCATATAGTAGCAAGCAAATATCTTCATCCGAAAAAGTCTCACTCAAAGTCACGGATCGTCCATTACAAGAAATTCTAGATCGTTTGTTTCAATATCAAAACATTGAATATCTGGTCATAGAAGGCAAAATTATCTTAAAGCAATCAAAAGCAGATCTTACAAAAGTCAAATATACCGTCAGTGGTCATATCCAGGATGCCGATGACGGTGAGACGCTGATTGGCGCAACGGTTCTGGTTACCGACCTGGCGCAGGGCTCCATCTCCAACACTTATGGATTCTATTCAATCACATTGCCAGCAGGCTCTTACAAGCTCAAATATTCATTTGTAGGCTACAAAGATGTTGTTCAGAACATCGAACTACGAGCTAACCAACAGGTTGATATGAAGCTGGCACTGAATACGGCCCAACTGGACGAGATAATAGTGTCTCCGGATGATTCCACTACAATTATTGAAAACATACATACAAACTCCTATGCTATAGACCATGAGACCGTTCTTTTGAAAACCGCTGCGATGGGTGAATCTGACGTCATTAAATCATTGGATATAATCCCTGGCATACAGCTTTTTCGTGACGGTTCTACTTTCTTCAATGTAAGAGGAGGCGATCGTGATCAAAATCAAATTCTGGTAGACGAAGCCCCAATCTATAACCCTGCGCATTTTATGGGTCTTTTCAGTTCTATAATTCCGGAATCAATCAAGGACATGAAAATGTATCGAGGAGATCTGCCGGCCAGTTTTGGAGGACGGTTGTCATCCGTCTTAGATATAAAGACGCGGGACGGTAATCTGAGGAAATTTAGCGTAAACGGGAGTCTTGGCCTCATTTCAGCCCGCCTGGCTGTAGAAGGCCCCATCAAAAAGGAAAAGAGTTCATTCTTTATTTCCGGTCGTCGTTCGTATATCCAGAGCGTATTGAAATCTGCAGATTCTGATCTAAACAAAATCTATTTCTCAGATTTCACCGCCAAGACTAATGTGTGGATCAATCAGAAAAATCGTTTGTTTCTATCCACCTATCTCGGAAGAGACGAGTTCAGTACAGACGGTGGTATCGAATGGGGGAACAAAGCCGGGACTATACGCTGGAATCACATTTACAATAGTCGGTTATTTTCTAATACCACTTTCTATTCAAGCAAGTATGAATATACTTTGATCCAATCGCCTGAATTCATCTGGAAAAATCACATTTCCAACGTGAGCTTAAAAATGGATTTCACTAATTATCTAAGTCTCTCCAATACGCTGAAGTTCGGATTCAAGTTGAGCGGTCATAATTTCAATCCTGGTAATGTTGAAGATCAAACCGGCAATATCCCTACTGGTCAACCTTTTGTGCCTAAGAAAAATGCAACGGAGCTTGCCCTTTACCTAAGTCATGATCAAAAAATCGGCGATCACTGGCTCATTACCTACGGACTTAGATTGAGTAGCTGGACCAACATCGGTAAGACGATTGAATATGAAATTGATGAGGATTACACAGTGGTCGATTCTACCGTCTATGATACCAGAGATTCCTACAATGACTACGGCAATTTGGAACCACGTCTTAGCCTGACTTATATTGTTAATTCCAAAAATATAGCCAAGCTCAATTATTCGAGGTCAGCACAATACATTAATTTAATCAGCAACTCCATAAGTCCGTTCAACAACCTCGAAGTATGGCTGCCCGCCAGCGTTAATATCAAACCACAAATAGCTGATCAATTCTCCCTGGGTTGGTTTAGGACATCAGAAAAATGGCAACTGAGTGTAGAAGGCTATTATAAATTCATGCAAAACCAGCTGGATTATGTAAATCAAGCAAATATTCTTCTCAATCCTTATTTGGAAGCGGAATTGAGGTCCGGAGATGGCAAGGCGTACGGATTAGAAACCTCACTGACCAAAAGAACCGGCAAATGGACAGGAACCATATCTTATACTTATTCCAAGTCTGTCAGAAAAATATCTGGTATCAACGATGGAAAGGAATATGTATCACTTTGGGACAAACCACATCAATTTGCTATTAATGGCAATTGGTTACGTTCAAAAAGAATGACACTCTCCGCCACACTCTATATTAGCTCCGGAGGACCGATTACTACACCCACATCCTTTTATGAATATTCAGGGCGTACAATTCCAATTTATGGTAATAAAAACAACGACAGACTTCCGGTGTACCATCGCTACGACATGTCTATCAATTTTCGCCTAAATAAGACCGACAGAAAATTCAACCATTATCTGTCATTCTCACTATTCAATCTGTATGCACAGAAAAATAGCATCCTGCTCAATTTTAACAAAATAGAAGAAGGAGATAAGCATGTGGTTCCATCTAATACTTTGGGAGCCAATCCCGTGGTTTCGTCTCAGGTGTTTGTTTACAATATTGTACCATCTATTAGCTATTCATTCAAATTATGAGGAGTCTTAGATACATAGTATTGCTCTTATGTCCTTGGTTCATACTTTGCTGTGAAGAAAGCTTCGATTGGAAAACTGAAGGTCTGGAAGAACCACTTTTGGTCGTAGAAGCCCTTCTCACCAACGAGAAAAAAAGGCATCAAGTGAAACTTAGTCTGACCAGAGATGATCTGGCTCAAATGCCCGAGTATGTCGATAATGCTTTTGTCTTTATCCATGATGGAGATACCTCCACGCTACTTGCCAAAGACCCCAATCAGCCGGGCGTATATTTGACAGATTCTATTCGAGCCCTTTTCGGTAAATTTTATACGCTATTCATCGTCTATAACCAAAAGGAATATTTCGCGCTGGCCACCTCATCGTTTGGAGCACCTCTTGAACCGCTCATCACCTCAGAAACTGAGGATGGTCAATTGGAATACGTCTACCAGGAAAGTAGCTCCCCGTCCATGACAGAAGTGGAAATCAGATGGACAGACCTTGATGAATCTTCTGACCCGGATATCAGGGCATATTACTATACCTTGAATGTAATCGACATCAACAAAGTTTTTGCTCCGGACAAGGAGAAAATAATATTTCCGAAAGGAGCGCAAGTGACTCGAAAAAAGTACTCCCTTACGCAAAATCATCAAGATTTTCTTAGATCGCTTCTGTCAGAGACAGACTGGCGAGGTGGCCTGTTTGATGTCGCTCCGGGAAATGTAAATACCAATTTGAGTGAGGGCGCCGTAGGTTACTTTGCTGTCTCTATGGTAAGTACAGATGTGTCTCAAGTAGAGTGAAAACAATTTTTTCACTCTGATTATCAATTAGTTAAGTAACTTTTTAATAAAAAATAGATTTTCACAAAGGGTAAACAAGGGTTGGCGTGTGATAGTATCGAAATCAATAACAAAGTAAAGATCTAAAAAAATTAAAATCACATACACATGAAAACTTTAAATCTAAATACACTGTTGATCGCATCGTCCTTCCTCTTGCTGACTATGGCATGTGATGATGCTCTGGAACAAACTTCGTCGGGTGAAAATATCGTACCTGCTAAATTCAAAGTGGACGTACCTGAAACACTGACTACCTCTCCCGCCAATGGCAGGACAAAAAACGGATTATCTAAAGATGAGCTCAACGGCAACGAAATTTATGAAGCCTTGAGCGCATACATTAAGATTGGTGAGGCCTCCGCAGAAATTATAGAAGCAATTATGACGAGTATCGGTAATATTGGTATTCATGGCGTCATATTTATTGCTTATGAAAGCGATGACGATGGCAGAGTAAAAAATCTGACCGTTACTGAAAATTCGGATTTTGAAGGAAAAACCTACCAATATCAGTTGACAGTAACTGATGCAGATTCAGAAAGTAATGACGACGGAGGTAAAGCCATGCAAGTCTTTTGGAACCTGGACCCTATAGAAGGTATAGCAATTCTTAAGCCCTATAACATTGACCGGGTAAAGGATATCGACGCTGGAGATGCAATCTACAGAATAGACTACAGCGAAGTGGAAACTGATGGATACGAAGCGCATATGATTGTGTCAATCAGCAATCTTCCATTAGCCAATCCATTAGATGACCCATATTCAATCGACAACCTGAAAATGTTTGTTGGTAAGACTGGAGATGTTGTCGACGTTTATGGAAACTCTAATCATCCTAATGCGTCCTTTTTCACCAGTGACGCTGGATTTACCTGGTCATTCGTTGCTTCAGGCATCGACAGTGAAGATATTGGAGTTGCGGAAGTGGGATTACCTCCTAATAATCTGGACGAAACCGACAGAACTGTAATTCTTGAAGATTATGCGATCAAAACAGTATTTTCTGATCAGATATCTACTGTATGGCCTAACCTGGATCAAAATCTAATTGACCAATACCTGACCAATACTGAAGCTCCAGGATTTTTTGCGAAGAATGGCTTTGTGCAAGGAGGCACCTCTCCCAGCGCTGATTATGACCCGCTGGTCTTGAGAATTCAGGATTTGACGCCATATAAACCGCTAGACATTAAGAACCTTACGGTTGAGTTTAAATAGCTGATTGATTACCAAAGGCCTTGTTTACTCATAGCAAGGCCTTTTTGTTTTGCAAGAAATTATGAAATTGAAATAATTTTCTAGCTGAGGATAAATTCAACCCATATAAATTTAAGAGCTTCAATTACAGATTACTTACGTCAACATTTGAAGCGCAAAATCAACTCTAGTGCCCTCTTAGCAAATATTGATTTTAACAAACTACCCTTAGTATTCATTGGTTTTTACAAGATGAGCCATATCACGACTAGCAATGATATTCATTGTTTTCAGACGAAATCTGAACAAGAGAAAACAAACATCATTACAAGTACATATAGCACTAATCTTAAAATCAATACTCCCGCCTTTATATTATTTTCTCCACCATACCAAAATGAAAAAGGGGTTGCTCCCTCTGCAACCCCTAAATAAAAACCAGAGCCTTAAACACGCTCTTATTTTTAGAATGCATATGGCGAATGATTTTCATCCAAAAAATGTAAGAAATTTATATTTCGGAAACTAATGGCCACAGGAAAGCAGATGCTATGACCATTGTTTTATTACATTTAAGAATTCTACAGGCGCGAAGAACCATTTCAAGCGTTAGCTGGCCATATCAGTTATTTCTTGTGGCACTCTTGATTTTGGCAATTACAGGGACAGTGATTAAAGCGAGTCAGCCTCAAGGCAGCATAATGCTGTCATTCGCGTTTGCTGGGATCATAGGATCTTTTCATTGGTTCAGACCAGATTATCAGTTTCTAAGAACATACTTTATCGAGTATCGTTGGCTATGTTTTGCAGAATATACCGTTTTGTCTATTCCGTTCCTAATTGCAGTTCTGATGTCGCCCAACAGCTACTTAGCTCTTTGTTATTTAGCCTTTCTACTTAGCCTGACTTACTTGATTAAGCCATTTAGACGAACGTCAGGAAAGACGAAATCGTTATCATTCATTCCCAACTCGTTCTTCGAATGGAAAAGCGGATTAAGAAAATATTTTTACCCTATGCTAACCATCTGGCTATTGGGTATGTTGTTCTCCTTTCAAATGGGAGTAAGTATTATCTCTATCTTTCTTTTAGGCTTGATTTCACTTGGATTTTACGATAATTGTGAGCCACTGAGCATACTGAGTGCTTCGCGACTGGGACAAAGAGCCTTTCTTTGGACCAGAATTAAAGGTCTGTTATTCGCATCATCCCTGATGTATTTGCCTTTGCTCTTGCTATTCTTTGTTTTCCATCCCGTCCACTGGTTTATTCCATCAATAATAGCACTTGTTGTTTTGTCTTATCAGTTTTATGCTTTGACCATAAAGTATGCCTTCTACGAACCTAACACCAAATCGAGCAAAAACACGGTACTGCTTTCCCTAGGTGCCCTAGTGTTTGTACTTCCATTTATTTTACCAGCTATCTGGGTCCTTACAGTTCGATTATATTTTAAATCCATAAAAAAACTAAGTTTCTATTTAAATGATTACAATTAATAATCTTACCGTTAGCTACGGTAGTGAGAAAATGGTCATTAATAACCTTCATCTGTCACTTTCTTCCGGACAAATTCATGGTCTTGTGGGATTGAACGGAGCTGGAAAAACAAGCTTACTCGATGCGCTACATGGATTACTCCGGCCTACATCTGGTAGTATGAAATACCAAGAAAGACCCTTGAACAAGAAAGATATCAGTTTCTTGCCAACCGAAAATTACTTCTACCCAAGCATTACCGGAAGAGAATATTTAAACCTATTTCCAAATACTGACTTTCAAATTGAAGACTGGAATGAACTGTTTCACCTTCCTCTAGACCAGCTGATTGACGGTTATTCTACAGGAATGAAAAAGAAACTCGCCATACTGGGTGTACTCAAAGAGGATAAGCCAATATTGATTCTGGATGAGCCTTTCAATGGTTTGGATCTGGAGACTGGAAGAACGTTACACTCGATTCTTTCAAACTTAAAATCAAAGCAAAAAACCATACTCATAACTTCTCATATCTTGGATTCATTGATAGATTTATGCGATGAGATTCACTATCTTGAAGCAGGAATGATCAAAATCAGCATCCAAAAGGAAAATTTTGAATCGTTCAAAGAAGAGCTGTTCGAAAAGATGGCTCAAAAAACCAAGGGCAAACTCGATATGTTGTTGTAACTGTGACTGAAAGTAGACCGCGAAATAAACTTCTGAATTTCATTCATTTTATGAATGCCAAGTACAGAGAGTTCGTCCTGTTCACTCTGCTCATGGTCATAATATTGATCGTATTTGAGTCATTTCAGCAATACTATTACATTCTACAATTCAACCTGGTACCACCATCGAGTTTTACGTTTTCAGAATTGATAATCGGACAGACCTATCGTTGGTTAATGTGGTTGGCTATAACCTTGGCCTATTTTGGAACTACCATCTATAGTGGCCAGTCTGACAAGCTTTTCAAAATTACAAGACCATGGCCGAGTGCCTTTCATTTGATGATATTAATTGGCATCAATGTACTTATTGCTTCCATTCTTCGGTTCTTTTTGAATGACCAAGCTATTAGTCTGGACAACCTGTGGGATAATTGTGTGTTTTATTTTTTTCAAAAAACTCCCATTTATACTTTGGCACATGGAGCCATGCTGGGTCTGTTTCACTTGGTGAACTCCAATCAGAACCTGGTCGTTGAAATTCTTGACCTGAAAAATCAAAAAGAATTAACCACGTCGGAGACTCCGCAGGCTCTTTCTATTAAAATAGGTACGCGCAATAAGATCATTCCCCTTAGTGATATCGTTTGGATAGAAGCATACGATTACTGCGTGAAAATTCATACCATCTATCAACATGCTTACGCCATGCGTAATTCACTGAAAGCTTTGGAAAAGAGGTTGCTTGAGCATCAATTTCTACGGGTTCATCGAAAGGCGATTGTTAATATGAATAAGGTATTGGAAGTTACTTATAATTCATCCTCATTTTTAACGCTTGAAGATCAGACCAAAATTGATATTGCTCAAAGCAGAATAAAAAACATTAAAACCTTTTTTGGATAATTGATGTTTGTCCATAAAATCGATATTTAAAACATGATCAGCTACACTAAATACACTCACGACTTACGATTTCCTCCTCTCATAGTAGTTGTTTTTATCATTCTTCTTCTCAATGCGTGTAGCTCAGATAACGATCCGACACCTGCTGAAAATCAATACCTAGAATCCTATACTAAAGTCGCCGACTATGGTGCCGTTCTTTTGCAATTTGGGGCAAGCCAACAGGGATTGTCATCCGTGGCAAGTCAGCTCAAATACGACATCGCGATATATGAAATTGAGTATAAGACGAACTACTTGGGGTCAGAAATTATCGCATCAGGCTTGATTGGAGTTCCCAACACGAATGAAGAAGTTCCCATTTTAAGTTTTCAGCATGGCACGATAGCGGCCAACAGTGATGCACCAACCGAAAGCGCTGAAGGTGTATTTTATGCCTCTTTTGCATCACTTGGATACATCTCGCTTATTCCTGACTTTATTGGTTTTGGCAGTTCTTCAGAGATCTTGCATCCTTATTATAATGAAGACCTGATGGCCAGCTCCATTATTGATATGATTAGGGCTGCGAAAGAGTTCATTGCGGAAAATGACATAAATTCTGATAATAGGCTTTTACTGGCAGGATACTCAGAGGGCGGTTATGCTACCATGGTCACCCATAAAGCGATTGAGGAAAAGTATGAAAGTGAATTTGATTTGATTGCCTCTGCCCCAGCTTCGGGCGGATATGATCTAGTGGCCATGAAAGATTATATGGTGTCTCAGGATACTTACGCTCAGCCATTTTATCTGGCATTTGTCACAGTAGTTTACGCAGGCATCAATAATTGGACAACACTTGTTTCTGATCTTTTCAATGAACCGTATGCTTCGGCTATTCCAGCACTATTTGATGGAAACAATAGCGGTAGCCAAATAAACGCTGCCCTGACTACAGATGTATCGGCCTTGCTTACTGAAGACTTTCGGCTTAATTCTAATAGCGACTCAAAATATGAACAGCTTAATGAGGAGTTGCTAAATAACAGCCCAATTGACTGGCAACCTATCCATCCGATGTATATGTACCATGGTACCGCCGATATCACCGTTCCGTTTGAAAATTCCCAGTCCGCCTATGACAAGCTCATAAGTGCTGGTGCGTCTGCTGACAAAGTATCATTTGTTTCTCTCGAAGGAGCAAATCACAGTACGGGAATAGCTCCTTATATCATTAGCATAATCGACCTTTTCAACAATCTGAAATGACCTGGTAGATTAGCCGATCTCTCTTTCCCGCTGATCAGACTGCTTGCTTACTGCAAAACTTGCTACGCTCCCTGCATGAACTTAGGGTAATTCAATTTCTGCAT
This sequence comes from Reichenbachiella sp., assembly GCF_039944555.1. Classification (GTDB taxonomy): domain Bacteria; phylum Bacteroidota; class Bacteroidia; order Cytophagales; family Cyclobacteriaceae; genus Reichenbachiella. The sequence continues at coordinate 270,052 of NZ_JBDUYN010000008.1, forward strand.
TGATATTGTCTCAAAAAACAAAAATTATGAAAACTCAAATGATATGTGTGCTACTCGCACTATTTTGCTTCAACTGCTTTGCTCAATACGATTATGCACCCAGCAAAGATTACCCATATGGCAGACCTCACCCCGATGCTCCAAAACAAATCATGGATTATGAACCTATGATCGGACAATGCCAATGCAAATCTTTTCGAAAGGGGTCAGATGGCAACTGGGGTGAACCTGTAGATATGGTTTGGACTTTCCAATATATTATGAATGGAAAGGGAGTTCAGGATTTTACGTTGAAATCTGATGGGTCTCATGGCGGCAGCATACGGCAATATGACATAGATAGTGCCACATGGAACGTGCATTATTATAGTTCTCTTTCTACGGGTGTTGGTCCTCTATCCAATTGGACGGGCAATAGAGAAGATGGTAAAATTGTACTTTACAAACCTCAAAAATCTCCACAAGGTTATGATGGATTTTCAAGATTAACCTTCTACGACTTTTCAGAAAATGGATATAAATGGATCGGAGAATGGGTTGATGTGGGTAACACCATTGTCTTTCCTTTCTGGAAAATTGAATGTAAACGGGAATAAAAATAAGCTGAAAGAGTGATTGTTTCTTCGAATCAATTACTCTTCAGCCCATCTTCTGAATTACAGGTGAAATTAAGCAGGTTGAACCAAGATCTTGTGCCTTTCAGATGGGCTATGCACATTTGGTTCATCATAATAATTAATCTTTCCCAACTGAACTTAAACGCCAAAATAAATAATAGATCTATTTATTGCAAATGGTGCTACTGTCATCGCGCAGTAACTTATTTCTTGTATTGGTAAAAAACATACATATTTGGTATCTTGAAATTGGCCCAAATCGAGCCACTCAATATGCCTCAAAAGTTATTCGACTTTCAGAATAGAAACATCAATCAAACAGGATATGCAATTCTATTTGGTGTAAGCTCTATGCTCTTAGGCTTTGTGCAATTCAGCGTGCCTGGTGTTGAAGGCGTATCGAGCGACTTTAGAGAAGTACCCCTTTTGATCAGCCTATTTTACCTGAAGCACCCCATTTTCATTGCCATAGAGTGCATCATTACCACAGCTAACATCCCACCTGACGCATCTTATATCGGTTCTTTTGCGATGCATTTTTTTCCTCTTTGGCTGGGTCTATTCTTTTACAATCAAGTACTCAGTAATAGAACAACTACACATTGGAAGCTAACATTACTCTGGATTTTATTCACAACTGCTTACTATTATCTTCTGATAATTCCCATCATGATGTTGATCAATGAGCTATTTGAATTGACACAAGGAATGGATTTTTTAAATAATTACTGGAGCGTGATTTTCTCTATAAGGTTTGAAACACTTAGCACTATTTTAATTACAAGCATTTTTTTGGTACAACTGAAGACCAGACAATCGCTTCAGGAGCATGAAAAGAACTTGGTTGTTACCATCAATGACAAGACCAAGGCGTTGGCGGACGCTAACGCTGAGCTAAAAATAATGAATGAAAATCTTGACCAACTGGTGAAAGAACGTACACAAAAGGTTCATGATCAGTTCGATCAATTACTTAAATATGCTCATCACAACTCTCATGAAGTCCGAGCACCTCTTAGTCGTATGCAAGGCCTGATGTCTATCATCATGCGGGAAAAGGATAACCAGGTCAAGATGGATCTGATTGAAAAGTTGAAAATATCTTCTGAAGAATTGGATGCAGTCATTATCGAAATGAACCAAATATTGGAATCCGAAATACTTAAAGAGAAGAAATGAAGTACTGAAGGTCGCTTTGCTGCACTATCCTTCGATTTCTTTCACCAGGTCTTCATACCACTGCTCTCCGTACTTCCTGATAAGTGGCTCTTTTAAAAATTTATAGATTGGTACTTTCAGTTCGTCACCCAACTGGCAAGCAGGATCGCAAATATCCCACTGATCATAATTCAATGCATCATAATGATCGTACTTGGTGATTCTAATGGGGTATAGGTGGCAGGAAATCGGTTTTTTCCATTTTGTCTTTCCATCCAGATAGGCTTGCTCGATGGCGCATTTGAGGATGTTTTTCTCATCATAAATAGCAAAAGCGCATTCCTTTCCATTGATAGTAGTGGTAGAATAATCACCTTCCTCATCGAGGATATAAGTACCTTCCTTTTCAATTGCAGCCAATCCTTCATCTGATAAATAGGGCTTCACTGCTTCCAGCACCTCCTCTATTTCAGGTAGCTCGTTTATTTCCAATGGCGCACCTAGATCTCCTTCTACACAACAGGCTCCATGGCACTTGTTGAGATCACACACAAAGTGCCTTTCTTTGATGTCGTCGGATAATACAGCATTGTCGAGAATGATCATATTTACTTATTTACAAGACAAAGTTAAAAGATCAAAAAGTATTAAGCGATAAGTAAACTGGAATTGACAAGTAATATATGCGCCTCAAAAATTCTAAATTCGCATATGTCTTTTGAAATCATAGAACCCAAATTAAATCAAGTCCCCATTCTGGTGAGTGTACCACACTGCGGTACGGAGATTCCAGACTCGATTCGGAGCCAGTACGATCCGGAAATGATTCAAGCCATTGACGATACCGACTGGTTTGTTGATCAATTGTACGATTTTGTCAGTGATTTGGGAATCAAAATGGTCAAAGCCAAATACAGCCGGTGGGTAATTGATCTTAATAGAACTGCCGATAGCAAGCCACTGTATGATGACGGTCGGGTAATTACCGCACTATGCCCAACCACCAACTTCAATAGCAAGCCGATTTATCTGAGCAAAGGACCTGATCAGGAAGAAATCAATCAACGAATAAGTAGCTACTATTACCCATATTATGACCAGGTTCGCCTTGAGCTTACAAAGTTGCAAAGACAATACAAACATGTTTTGTTCTTCGATGCACATTCCATCCGGCAATTCGTACCTGGAATTCGAACCGAAAAATTTCCTGATCTAATTCTTGGAGATGTAGATGAAAAATCTGCCGATTCTGATATCATTCGAGCTGCGACTGAGATACTTGGAGCGTCAGGCTTTTCGTTCAACCACAACCACCCATTCAAAGGAGGTAATTTGACACGAACTTTTGGGCAACCCGAAAAGCACATCCATGCCTTGCAGCTGGAGATGGCTAAAACAGTGTACATGGATGATAGTGAAACAAAGTATGACCAAATAAGAGCAGAAAAAATCAGAAAATATCTACGCAGAATGTTCGAAGAACTGATCGCCACTTTAAACGAAATGAACAAATGAGTAAAGTTTGGAAATTCGACGGCCTACTACAGGAGGAAGGATGGCTCACGCCGTGCTACGTCAAAACTGATTCAAAGGGTCATATTGAAGAAATTTCTCAAATCAGACCAAACGATACTGGACATTTGGAGTCGGTTGAAGGGTTTGTCATTCCAGGCTTTCAGAATTCTCACTCCCACTCCTTTCAATATGCCATGTCTGGTCTGGCAGAGATTCACCCAGACCCGGCCTCTCAGGATGATTTTTGGAGCTGGAGAGAAACCATGTACAGTATCGCTCTCTCTATGAACCCTGATCAGTTTGAGCATATTGCGGCCATGCTTTATGCTGAAATGCTGTCTCATGGCTACACACATGTGGCAGAGTTCCATTATGTACATCACAACAAAGACGGAAGACCCTATTCCAATCTTGCAGAAATGGGAGAGCGGTTAGTCTCAGCTGCAAAAACGGCGGGGATAGGAATTACGCTGGTTCCAATTTTTTACCAAAAAGGAGGATTTGGAAAGAAGGCCGTTGAAAAACAGAGAAGATTCATTTCTAAAACATCGGCAGATTACCTCGAACTACTGTCTGCCTCAGACAAAGCAACAAATAACTACAGCAAAGCCAATATAGGACTGGGTATTCATTCCCTAAGGGCTGTGGATCAGCATTCGATTGGTGAGGCATTTCAAGAGAGCAAACATTCACCTATACATATTCATATAGCCGAGCAACTCAAAGAAGTAGAAGATAGTTTGGCCTTTTACAATCAGCGACCCGTAGAATGGTTGCTGGACAATTTCAACGTCAACAAAAAATTTCATTTAGTCCACGCCACCCATCTTAGTGAAAATGAAGTTGCGGGAATCGCTAGGTCGGGCGCTCATGTAGTGCTGTGTCCATCTACGGAAGGCAATCTTGGTGACGGAATTTTTCCACTTCATTCCTTTCAAGAGCAAAGTGGCAATTGGTCGATTGGCACTGACAGTCACATAGGCCTAAATCCTCTGGAAGAACTTCGAATACTGGACTATGGGCAACGCTTGACGACTCATCGTCGAAATCAATTCATCTCCCCGACCAATGGAGATTCGGGCCTGTTTGCAGTGGACATGGCACTCACTTCAGGAAGAAAGGCCATGGGTAATTCCAACGAAACTTATTTCAAGATAGGACAACCGATGGATGCAGTCGTTATTGATTCTAAGAGCCCATTGATCGCAACTTGCGAAGCAAAAAACATACTGTCTACCTTGGTCTATAGTGGAGATAGAACCAACGTATACGGAACACTAGTCGATGGTGAATGGAAAGTAAAGGACGGGAGGCATCAGAAATTAGATGGTATACTGTCCAACTTCAAAAAATCGCTTAGTGAATTAAAAATAAGGTAATTAGAGATAAGTGTCTATCTCTTTCAGAATATCAGAAGTCAATGGCTTAGTGAAAAGCTTCTGTACCTCCCGATATTGATCAGCTAATTCTGCATCCTGATAGTATTGAGAAGAAGTTAAAACAAAGAGCTTAATCTTCTCACTCTCTACCGAGGTCATCATTTTCCGATACTCTCGAATGAAATCCCATCCGCTTATGGTAGGCATATTAATATCCAGTAAGATTACATCTGGTAATTCCTCAGAATTGTTCTTAACTAAATCCTCCAAATGGGTAAGCCCCTTTGTGGAACTGGTGAGAGATTCTACTGACATTTCAGGATTATAATCTTTGATGACCTTAGTGCAAATCAGATTATTTATTTCGTCATCATCAATTATTAGAACCTTAATTTGTTTTGCCATTATACTTATTAGAGGTGGTGGACAATAAGACCGTCAATTTAATTTAAAAATATGAGAATAAGGAAATAAATCAGCCATTGACCCTCATCCATATAAAAATAAACAAGAACCTATCTGTGGGCATTTCCGTTTCCAAACCAAACAAAAAACTTGAACTAATGAAAAAGAACTTAACAATTTCGACCACTACCCTTTTGATCGTATGTCTCATGACAACTTTCAACATAAACGCGCAGCAAAGAGCCAGCCCGGCCAAAGTTTCCGAAGCCACCGTAAATGGCAACAATATTACAATTAAGTACAGCAGCCCATCGAAAAAAGGCAGAGATATTTTTGGAGCATTAGAACCTTATGGTAAGGTATGGCGAACAGGAGCAAATGAGGCTACTACTATTGAACTCTCAAAAGACGCTACTGTAGGTGGCGTGGCTGTGAAAGCAGGCAAGTATGCCTTGTTCACCATTCCAGGTGAAAAAGAATGGACGGTAATTATCAATGCAGATGCTAAGCAGTGGGGAGCTTTTAAATATGATCAATCGAAAGACATAGGAAGATTTACAACTTCACCATCTACACTGAGTGATACTGTCGAAAGTTTTACTATCGATGCGAACGACTCGGGAACGGTTGCCTTAAGCTGGGACAAAACTAAAGTGGAATTCAGCATTAAGTAAAATATTTTTTCTTGTAAAAAAAGGCTCTGAATTGAATTTCAGAGCCTTTTTTGTGTTTACTGAAAATAAAATGAAACATTAATCGTAATTTTACGATAATAGGTTTAGTTAAAAATTAATCGTAATTTTACAATCAATATGAAAACATCAGAATTTTTAAGCATCCTCAAAGAAAATCCCGATTTGGGATTGGAATTTGAAATCGAAAGTGGAAAGTTCGTAAAGCCGACCTTCCACATCACCGAGGTAAAGAATGTCTCCATTGAATCGGTAGACTGCGGTGGTAACCCTGATAGTTACAAACAGACCATTGTTCAGCTCATGGTCAATCCCCTTGAGGAAATGAGAAGGCCATGGTCGGCTCAAAAAGCACTGGACATTTTCAACAAAGTAGAGGCCTTGAAGCCTATGGATCATGAAGCCGAAATATTTTTCGAATATGGTGATCTTGAAATCCGTACCTCCAACTTTAGCGTTGAAGACATACTTTTTGCTGACGGAAATATTAGACTTGAGCTATTCGCTAAACCTACAGTTTGTAAGCCAAGTTTGACTCCCGGTGCCAAACAGTGCTGCTGACGACATGAGTCGTTCAGAACGAAACTTTAACAATACTGTGGTTCGTATCTTCACGAACCACTATTTCATTGACAGCAACCCGCTTATCTCTAAAACAATCAAATGAAAAACCTTATTATTCTTTGTACTGGTAATAGCTGTAGAAGCCAAATTGCAGATGGCTATTTCAAACATTTTGCCAATGATGAATTGAAAGTTTACAGTGCAGGTATTGAAACTCATGGTGTAAATCCCAGAGCTATTAAAGTTATGGCTGAAGATGGTATTGATATTTCGGCCAACACTTCGAACAATATCACAGAATATCTTGATGTCAACTTCGATTATATCATTACCGTATGCGACCACGCACAAGAAAACTGTCCGTACATCCCGGGTAGTGGAGAACGTGTTCACTACAACTTCCCTGACCCTGCCAAGGCCACAGGAACAGAAGACCAAATTTTGGATAGTTTCAGGTCAACACAAGGTATGATTAAGGACTTTGCTAAAAAATTTGTTGAAGATCGGGGACTATGACTATAGTCCCTTTGCTACCGAATCATTGGCCGGCAGTAGAGAAAATCTATCAGGACGGTATTGACACTGGGCAAGCGACTTTCGAAACTACTACTCCCTCTTGGGAGGTCTGGGATAAAGGTCATTTTGATACACCCAGATTGGTCATGCTAGATAATAGTAATAAAGTTCAGGGTTGGGCAGCCCTATCCCCTGTTTCCAAGCGCAAGGTCTATAGTGGTGTAGCTGAAGTAAGTGTCTATATAGCCACCAATCATAGAGGGAAGGGAATTGGAAAAAGGTTATTAGAAGAATTGATTATTCAGTCCGAAACCGCTGAGGTTTGGATGTTGCAGGCCGTTACCTTTCCGGAAAACGAGGCGAGTGTCAAATTACATCAAAGTCTCGGTTTCCGATTAGTGGGCAGAAGGGAAAAGATTGCTCAACAACATGGTATTTGGAGAGATACGGTATTGCTAGAGCGACGGGCCACAGACGGCTAACCCAGGAAACATCATTAGACCTGTTGCTTAAAACCATATCTGCTCCTCTTGGTTTCAACAAGGTTTTTTTGGCCTATATTACAGATCAATCAACCTAACATCTTTACCAATTATGACGATTAGAAGCCTAACCCCTTCATTGCTGATTGCACTTGTGCTTTCCATAACAATTACCTCGTGCAACCGCAAAGCCCACATCTATGTCTACAAGAGTCAGGAAAATAATTTCAACTTCCCGGAAAAGGAACTAAACCTCCCCTCTACAGGTATCTGTTTTTCAGGTGGTGGGACCAGAGCCATGACCTCCGCCATTGGCCAAATGAAGGCTCTGGACAGTCTCAACCTATGGAGTAAGGTGGGGTACATTTCATCTGTTTCGGGGGGTAGTTGGGCATCTTCTATTTTCACGTATTACCAGCCTACGCCCAACGGCCCAAAAAATGACAGTGAATTGCTAGGAACACCTCTGGGGGCAAAACAATTGACAATTGCTGAGTTAGAAGCCCCTATTTCGGTCAAACGCATGACTCATGTGATGACAAAAAACCTTACAGGTAAACTCCTTGAATACCTACTCAAAGGAGATCTGAGCCGTGGTTTACTTGAAAAACCACAAGATATCTGGATTGACGCCGTCGGTGCTACTTACTTACAACCCTTTGGGTTATACGGAGGAGAGAAAAAATACTTTACGCTCAATGACTCGACCGCCAAGAGCATCGTAAGGCGATCTCCCAAGCTCAAGCTTTCAGTTGCCGATTTCTACGTGGTACATCGGCAAGCCGAGGATGTCAAGCGCCCTTATCTGATCATCAATTCTGCTGTACTAGCACCTGCTGAACTCCTACCATTACCCAAGCCGGACTCAATGACGGGATTCAATTATTCACCGTTAGGTGTAGGGTTAGCAAAATTTCAAGAGATCTCGGTAAATAAAGAAATAGAAGGAATAATCAATTATCCTGTAGGCGGTGGTTTCATTGAACCATATGCTATGGGTGGTTCAGCGCCAATCGGTGCCACTGCTCCATGTGGGAATGTCAATCATTGTGCTACCATTGAATTGCCGACAATGCACAAATTCAGACTGGCGGACGCTGTCGGAACGAGTAGTGCAGCTTTTGCCTCAACCTTGGCTCAAAGTATTCCAGCCGAAATCCTCTCCGAAGTGCTCGCCAGAGGATCTATCATACCAGAAGAACCGTACTGGTCAGTTGAAAGACCTCAAATACCAGCAAAGCCCTATCGATTTGCAGACGGTGGCAATCTCGAAAACTATGGCATTATTTCTTTGATCCAGCGAAAAGTAAAAAAAATAGTGGTCTTCATCAATACAAGTAGCCCGATAGACACCACTTTCGTCGCTGGTCAGTCTGCACCTACTGCCAAAACAATCGACTATGATTTTTATACCCTCTTCGCAGATTATAAGTACGAAGACTTTACCGCAAATCAGACTTTTTCCAAGGAGGACTTTGTAAATGTCTTCAATCAATTCAAGAAATGTATCCGTGACAGCACAACGGTATTGGCAAGGGTAAAGACGAAGACCATTACAAATGATTGGTGGGGAATTCCAGCTGGTCAGGAAGTAGAAATCTTATGGATCTACAACTATAGCGTGCCAAAGTGGGAGGATCAACTTAATTCAACGATCAGAAACGAGTTGAGTAAAGGGGAAAATGGCATGTTCCCCAATTTCCCTCATTATAGTACCATGTTTCCTTACATGAAAGACAGGCTTGTCGAACTATCTCCAGCAATGACCAAGCTCTTGTATGAACTCCAATTTTGGAATGTATTTGAGAATGGAGACACTTTTCAAGATTTCTTTAAGAATTAAGGAAGGAAATTCGCGCAATTATTTTTAGGGAGGACAAATTCAATACCCGTACTTGTCCTTCCACTGCGCTTTCAGTTTTTTTCGCATTTCTTCCTCACGGGGATTCTTACCGGGTTTAAAAAGTACCTTACCTTTTAGCTCTTCAGGCATAAATTCATAGTCCACAAAATTTCCGGAATGATCATGTGCATATTGATAGCCCTGTCCGTAGCCTATTTCTTTCATGAGTTTGGTCGGTGCATTTCGAATACCAAGCGGTATCGAAAGATCTCCAGTCTCTTGTACCAATCGCTGTGCGTCCTTGATAGCCACATAGGATGCGTTGCTCTTGGCAGAACAAGCCAGATAAGTCACGCACTGACTGAGTATAATTCTAGATTCCGGATAACCGATCACGTTCACAGCTTGAAAGGCATTATTCGCTATCACCAAGGCAGTAGGGTTGGCATTTCCAATATCCTCAGAGGCTAATATCAACAATCGTCTGGCAATGAACTTCACATCCTCCCCTCCTTCAATCATACGTGCGAGATAATAAACTGCCGCATTGGGGTCGCTGCCGCGAATTGACTTGATAAAGGCGGAGATGATGTCATAGTGCATCTCTCCACTTTTGTCATAAATGGCTGCTTTTTTCTGTGCGATCTCTGTGACCACGTCGTTGGTAACGATAGCTTTTTTACCTAACGAATCTACCACCAATTCCAGCAGGTTTAAAAGCTTACGACCATCGCCACCAGACAATCTCATCAAGGCTTGATCTTCTTTAATTTCAATTTTCTTGTCCTTAAAAATATCAGGGTGATTAATGGCCTTGTCTATGAGATCATTGAGGTTTTCTTTAGCCAGGGCATTGAGTGTATAGACTTGACATCTGGATAGCAGGGCGGCATTTACTTCGAAACTTGGGTTTTCTGTAGTAGCTCCAATTAATGACACCTGGCCTTTTTCTACCGCGCCAAGGAGCGCATCCTGCTGTCCTTTATTGAAGCGATGAATCTCATCTATAAAGAGTATGGACTTGCTCCCTAATCTTGATTTTTGAATCACATCACGAATGTCTTTCACGCCGGCGCTTATTGCACTAAGTGTGAAAAAAGGCATTTTAGCCGAATTGGCAATGATGTTGGCAATCGTAGTTTTGCCAACTCCCGGAGGTCCCCAAAGAATCATAGACGGTACGGCACCCGAATTAATAGCACGTTTAAGAATGTTCTTCAGATGATCCTGACCGACCAGTTCATCCAATGTTTGTGGTCTCAGTTTTTCCGCTAGAGGAATGGGATTGTCAAGCATAATATACGCTACGAAAAATGAAGAAAAAAGAATGGAAAATTACATGGAATCCATGAGATAATCCGCATGGAATGTATACAAGTTCGTTCGCTTGATGGGCATACTGCTAGATTTTAGCATGTTTCGTAAACAGATCCGCTGTGCTGAAATGAGAAAAGAAGATCAATTTTCGTCTTCAGGCTCATCCGGAGTTTCAAGGTTTTCTTCAGGAGCAATCTCTTCCGAAGCAGGTACCCCATCGACCGGCTCTTCAACGGCTTCTTCGGGTTGGTCCTGAACCTCGTCATTCTTCTTCTTGAACAGTCCTCCCAGACCCTTCTTTTTCACTTCCGTTGTATCAGACTCCTGCAATTGTTCTTCTTCCAGTTTTTCGGGCGATGGAGGGGGACGATTGTCTATAAATAGCTCTCCATAATACTTGTTGTAATACACTTGTTCCTGATTGTACCCATTATCAAGCGCATAACGATATTTGTATTTGGGCCCTTCCGGTTCCTCTTCCTCCACTTGTGCCAGCAGTGGTGCGGTAGAAAGCGAGTCTACACCCAATGTATCGGTATCAACAAAATCCTCGGCAATGAAATCACCCTGATCAATTATCATCTCGGAAGTGGTGTCCACCGGGATTGGTGCCAGAACATTTTTCTTAGGGGCGGTCATCAACTCGTAATTCTTTCTGAATAGGCTTGTATGTTTGTTCACTCCATACTTAGTTCTTCGGCCAGCCATGGCAAATTTGGGGGTACTGTCATTGGCAAAATAGGAGTATTTGGCCAGACGCATAGAATCATCCAGAATATATGTACTCTGAAAAGCCGGGCATACCACGTTGTCTTTACAAGAGTAAATCACAAGGCATAACACAAATAATATAGGAAAACTAGTTCTCCTCACAAACTCACAAATTTTATCAAATTAGAGATTAGGTGGATACAATCACTAACCCTCAAAAATGGATAATATTTCCTGATTAATATAATTATTTGATTCAATTCTCAACATTGAATTGGCCGTATAAATCAAATATGAACATATAATCTTTAAATAATCCTAGTTAACTACTTTAGCATGGCGTAGACCTTGTGATATGCAGCATCAACCCATTCCTTATACATTTTTCCTGAAGGATGCAGCCCATCCTCTGCGACAAGTGAACGGTCTTCAGCAGCTCGTCTACTTCCTGGTGTGATATCAACAAAAACCACTTGATAACTGTCGCAAATCGTCTTGGCTATGCTGTTATATTCGTCGAGTTCTCTGGCAATTTTTGAAGGATTTTTATCGGAAGCAAAAGGCGTAACACCATAGTCTGGTATGGACACAACAAAGGTACGGTCTCCTCTCCCACCGGCAAACGCAATAGCTTGTTTGAGTAATAATTCAAATTCAGTTTTGTATTGCTCGATCGGGTAACCTCGGTATTGATTGTTTACCCCGATAAGCAATGAGACGAGATCGTAGTTATTCGAAGGTTTTTCCTTATCGATGGCAGCTTGCAATTCATCTGTGGTCCAGCCGGTGGTGGCAATAATTTCAGGTAATTCCATTTTGATTCCATCACCTACCAATCTCCCCTGTAAAACATGGGGCCACCTTTCATCTGCTGCGACTGCTTCACCAATTGTATATGAATCACCTAGTGCCAGGTATTTATATGCCATTTTATGCGCTTTTCATTTTCGAATGCTGTGCATCAAATAAAAGCAATTGCAGATAGAGTACAAAATGAGGATATCAAGAGCGCAGTAAAATTTTGTTGTTCAAATGGCCAATTAACTTTTTGAAATAAAAGTCATAGGTATGCCTGATCTAGAGCTTATTTTTTGGCCTTCGCGCAGACCGCCTAAGTGCTCTCTATCGTAATACCAAATGATTTCTACCTCTTCCAGAGCGCTGCGCTCGCTCCAAACCTTGGTGAGTACCTGATAGATCCACCCCAAAGAGCCTGTTTCCATTATATCAAGGTCAATTCTAATTTTTTTAAGCCGGTTTCCGTGGTTGTAGTACGAATCAAGAAGTTCCAAAACTTTTGTACGAAAGGCAGACATTTTTAAAGAAAGATAAATTTGTCCCTGGATCAATAAAGAATTGTCAATAACAGATATGCCTGCAAATGGAGTGGTTGATGTTTCCTCTATCATATAGCTTCTGAGCTTGTAGGCATCGATAGCCTGAAGGTGGTTTCTGAGCATAGTTAGTTTATTTTTTTATTTAAAATATTACAACTATTTCTCTAAAATACTGCTGCGTATTGAAATGGTAATATGAAGCTAGCCATGTTCTGATAATATCGCAATAGGTACTGATACCTATACGAAAAGCCCTGAAATACCTATTAAATTAAGAAATAGGCGTAACCTGGTATAAATATTAATCAGGCTCGTATTGAGATATTTTGAATAATTGTCAAAATTATATTTCAAATTAATAATGTCGATATTAATTGTTTTACCAGCACAGAGCAAGGGGTAATAAAGAAAGTGCGAGAGCGAAATACTATAATTCGTATAACAAGAGAGGAGCAGTCAATATGACTATCATAAACTAACCAATTGGAAACAGTTACAATTTTTTTCCTAAGAAAACCAGCGCAATGGCAATGAACCCGACTCCGGTAATGCCCGGAGGCAGAATATTGGCTTTTACTGAGAGATAAATCATGACAACACCAAGAATGATTAGAAGGTAGGCTACGGCTTTTTTCATTGTTCTTTTTTAATGTTCGCCATTCTGGCAACCATGAATTTATGCAAAAACCGGATCTAATCAAATACAACCGCTATCGAATCATTCATACCTTAAGTTGTCCACGGGATTTAACCGCGCCGCTCGCAGAGATTGTATGCTGACCGTCAGCACCGCAATTGACAAAGAGATAAATGTTGCGACAATAAAAAACAGTGGACTCAATTCTATCCTGAAGGCAAAATCATCTAGCCAGCGTCTGGTTAGAAAATAAGTGACCGGCAAGGCCAGCACGATAGATATGCCTACCAAACGGAGAAAAAAAGCTGAAACAAGATACAAAACATCTGAAACAGAGGCGCCAAGTAACTTGCGAATGCCTATCTCCTTGACCCTCTGCTCAACATGAAAAGCTGACAGGCTGAATAATCCTGAGCAGGCTATCAGAATGGCAATGGCGCTAAATAAGGTCATAATTTTACTGAGCTGATTTTCCAACTGATACTGCTCATTGAATCGCTCGTCGAGAAAATTCAGAGTGAAGACTTGGTCAGGGTATAGCTTGGCCCAGGTATCTGAAACAAACTCTACAGCCTCCCTTACGTCTCCATTAATCTTGATTGACATAAACCCAACACCTCTCTCGGTTGGAAGGATAATCATGGGAGGCACTTGCTCATGTAGAGAGTAATAATGAAAATCTTTTACAACTCCTATAATCTTACCCCCTCTACTTCCCCACTGAAAATCTTGTCCGACGGCCTCATCATTGGTCCAACCAAACTCTCTGGCTCCTGTTTCATTTATCATAAAAGCGTTGGTTTGATCTGTGATCATATCGCTGGAAATATCTCTTCCAGCTACTATCTCGAGTCCATAAAGTCTCAAAAAATCATCTTGTGTCAATAAAGAAAACATGACCTTACTTTGAGATTCATCTCCATTGGGATAGCCTACTCTATTGAGTAACTGTTCTCCCGGAATGCTGTTCGATGCCGTAACCAATCTGATGTTCGGAGATTTCAACAGCTCCTCTTTAAGAATAGAAGTGTTCTCTCGTGCCTGTCTATTGTTCCACAAATCTATAACAGCAACTTGCTCACGATCAAAACCCAACGCAGACTTTAGCATAAAATTAAGTTGTCCATCAATGATCAAAACCCCGCATATCAATAGAGTAGCCATTGCAAATTGCATCACAATCATGCTTTGATTGGCCAATTTTTTACTACTCCCCATATTGAATTTTCCTTTCAGGTTACTTATTGTCTTAAGTGACAGGATTCGTACAGCAGGAAGAAGTCCAGCTGTCAGGCCTACTATGAGTACAAGTACACCTATAGTGGTCATCGAAAACCAACCTGTCCACTGCGTGGTAAGGCTTCTTGAAACCAGGATTTCAAAATAGGGCAGTAAAGGATAAACCAACAGAGAGGACAACATGAAACTAAGGCAGACCAGCCATACGGTCTCAGTCATAAATTGATGAATCAACTGAATTCTACTAGCTCCTAATACCTGCCTCACTCCAACTTGTTTCACAAACTTGGCCGATCGTGCAAAACATAAATTGATAAAGTTGAAAACACTAATCAAAAAGATGATACCCGAGATCCCACCAGCTATTCGTACGTATTGGATATTACCGTTTGACGAAATTTCACTACCTAAATCAGACTTCAAGTGGATATCCCACAATGGCTGTGTAAAGACCTTTATGTTAAATCCAATTTTCTCAGCTTCCTCTCCGTAATTATCCATGACGATATTTTCAACCTTTTGCTCAAAAGCAATGGGATCAACATGTTCCCTTAGTCGAAAATAAGTGTGGGTCCCAAGTGCAAACCAACCTTGAATATGTGGATAGAGTTGCTCACGGGTTTTATGAGAAATCAGATAGTCGAAGGTGAAATGAGATTCATTTGGGACATTGGCAATTACCGCAGTTATCTTTAGATTGAGCGTATCCCTCATTCGTAGTTGTAGAGTTCTCCCTATAGGATTTTCATCCCCGAAATACTTGATTGCCATCTCCTGGGTAAGTACTGCTTCGTAGGGTTCATCGAGAGCTGTTGACAAGTCTCCATGCAAGGACTCAAAACTAAAAATGTCAAAGAATTCCTCGCCAGCAAAAAAGCCTCCGTCTTCGAGAAACACCTCATTCTTAGCAGAAATCATCGTGCCTTGACAATTTCGTATTCTAACCATCGATTCCACTTCTGGATACGTTTCCGCAACGGCTGGCCCGACCAATGCTGATACCCAGGCCAATCGTCGTGTCGGTTGGTTTTCATTCTCTAGCTGATAGCCGAATCTAAAAGTGCGCTCGCCATGTTTGTGAAATTTATCATAGCTCAGTTCTTCGGAAATAAAAGAGACAAGCAAACCACAGGCGGCCAAACCAATGGATAGGCTGATTACATTGATTAAACTATACAGGCGGGAGTTCGCAAGATTTCTAGCGGCATACCGGAAATTGAGCATTTGCATTTCAAATGCACTGAGCCCTTTTTTGTTTGACCTTCTTTTTATGGCAAAAGGCCTGAAAAACATCATTACGTTGAAAACAAACAGGATTCGAGCTTTTGTCGGACCATAAGCCTCCACTCTTCTATCAAATAGCTCTATCAGGTCACCTTCCACGGCATCCGAAAGATCTTCTCTACAGAACCATCTCAAAAACTTTAGAGCCCATTTCGGTGGTCTAATATTGTTTTTTACTTCGTCTGCCATATCATTTCGGGTATTGCGTTCCACATCGAGTTTCTGAGTTCTTTTGACTGCTGAAGACATTTCTTGCCTGAAGTTGTCAATTCGTATAGGCGCTTATTCCGCCCTCCTCTGGCGTCCGTAGCTCCGCCCATGAAGGATTTTAGAAAGCCTTTCTCCTCCAATCTCACTAAGGCTTTATGCACGGAACTAATTGTTGCCTTACGTTTGGTTTGCCGTTCCAGCTCATCTGTGATAGCCAGTCCGTAAGCATCCTGGTATAGGATCCCGACGGTGAGAAGTACGAGCTCCTCAAACTCTCCAATACTTGTTCTCATAATATTATTTGTTTCACCTTTGCCTAGTAAACTGAAAAAATGATGAAAGGGTTACAATTGGGTAATTATTTGTGAAAGCACTCGGACATGGTAAATACCTGAGATGAACGTAAGACCTTTGTGTTCATCCAACAATGCCATTGATAAATTTTAAGAATTAGAGCCGAAAGTAGATTTGGTTTCTTGACATTCCTATAGATATTTGCGCGTCTTGAGATTTCTAAAAAACATAGCCATCGGTCTACTCACTCTCCAAATGATAGGGAGCGTTTGGATGGTTCCTTTGATTCACCTCGATTTTGAGTTAAGACGAAACTACATTGCTAACGTGTTGTGTATCAATCGCGACAAGCCCATGACTGTATGCGGAGGAAAATGTTTTCTTAAAGATCAATTGGAAAGAACAGCGCAAAGACAAAGTCATGAAGCCGAATCTGTCATGCAAGAAATTGAGTTCAATTTCTTCAATCAGGAGATCGGTCAGATGGCATTCGGCCTGTTGTTTCCAGCCGTCGAAACTGACTTTTCCGGATTAACCTCCATGGAATTCTCCAGCACGTTTATTGGTGAAATATTCAAACCTCCCCGTCTTTCATAGTTTATTCTTCTTGATCAGATCCTTCTGATCCTCTTTATTTTAAATTATCTTATAAAGAATTCAATACAAAAATTGTATTGAATGAAGGCGTTATGCTCATGATTTTCATAACCAAAAACTCGTGGCCGACACGCCTTTAAATCATCTATAAACATGAAGACCAAGAGTCAATTAATATTTCTTATCGGCCTGCTTTGTATGGCCATTGGTGCAGAAGCACAACAGATTTTGAACGGAGTAATCACGGATAAACAAACCGGTGAACCACTTATTGGCGCGGAGATCCTCATTCCGGGAACTTCAATGGGAACCTTAACTAATTCCATTGGCCAATTCACTCTTGAAACCAAGGAAGCGGTAAAAATTCTGGAGGTTCACTATATCGGCTATGAAACGCTACAAATCACAGACTTTACTCAAGGCATGCATGTGGCTTTGGAAGAATCCGTGAATTCACTCGAGCAAGTTGTAGTATCGGCCAACAGGGAAAAAGAGCTACGCTCGGAGGTTCCGGCTGCCATAGCAACAATATCGCCCAAGGTCATAGAAGAAACTGCTCCAAATACGCTAGATCAGGTCTTAAACAAAATTCCTGGCGTATTCGTAGCTGACCTGGCCAATGAACAACACATGACCAGTATTAGGCAACCCATTTCTACAAAAGGGCTATTCCTTTTCCTGGAAGATGGACTGCCAACTCGGCCAACTGGTGTGTTTAATCACAATGCCATGAACGAACTCAATCAAGGTGCCATCAGAAGCATCGAAGTCATTCGTGGACCTGTCTCTTCGACCTATGGTGCAGAAGCAATCGGTGGAGCTGTTAATATTATTACGCACGCTCCTTCTGTAACACCTACAGGGCGTGTTGCTGTGAGAAACAACAGCAACGGGCTTACCAGAAGCGATTTCAAAGCAAGCAACACTTTTGGAGAGACTGGTTTTTTTGTTGGCGGATATTACTCGCGAAGAAGGGATGGTTTTTTTGAGCATAGCGATATGGACAAATACTCAGGGACTCTGAAAATCACACAGGTGCTTTCACCAAAGACGGATTTGAATTTTTCATTGACCTATACTGATCATGAAACAGCTATGACCGGAAGTTTGGACAGTGCCTCTTTTTTTGGCGGAGATGTGACCAGTACCCAAACTTTTACTGAGCGCACTGTCAAAGCCCTAAGGGTGCAATCTACCCTCAACCATGACTGGAACGAAACATCCAGCACTACCACCAGGTTATTCTTCCGTAATAATTCGGTCGGTCAAATTCCATCCTACCGCATTCGTACAGATAGAAATTCCGGAATTGTTTCTGGCACTATCAACGAGCAGAGTTTCCGGAGTTTTGGTGGTATTGTTCAACATGCGTTGGAAATACCAAACCTACGTGCCAAACTCATCGGTGGATTGTCCCTGGACTACAGCCCTACCGAGTTTTTCGAGGACTATATCCTGGTGGAACAAAACAATCAGGGTATTAATGTGGGCTATACCGCACTCGATTCTGCTTTAACAAAAAATGAGATCGATTTGACGAATTTGGGTACCTATTTCACGTTTCAAATTTCACCTATTGAAAATTTAAAACTGTCAGCATCGCTCCGTTACGATCGGTTTAATTACAATCATCGAAATTTTCTGACTCCTTCTGCATTCTCAGGTTCACCAAATGCCGAAAGCACCTTTGATGCCGTGACGCCGAAGTTGGGTGCTACCTATGACTTTGGCAACAACCAAGGAGCATACATGAACTTTGCACAAGGCTTTGTTCCTCCACAGGTTGGTGATTTGTATCGTGGCGTGGAGGTTCCAACCTTAGAACCTTCTGTTTATAACAACTATGAAGTTGGTGGCTGGTTTTCCTTTCAGCTGTCAGATCAAATCAAGGGTTACACCAATCTGGCCATTTATCAAGTCAAAGCAACCAACCAGGTCATATCGGTGCAATTGGAAGATGGAACCAGGGAAAATCAAAATGCCGGCGAAACCAAATCCATTGGAATGGAATATATGCTTAGGCTAAGTTTCACTAAACAGCTGCAATTCCGCTGGAGCGGGTCATTTGCCAGACATGAATTCATAGAATTTGTAGAAAACGGCAACGTATACAATGGCAATGAAATGCCACAGGGAGCTCATATCCAATACAATTGGGAGGTCACCTACCGGCCATCGTTTATTCAAGGATTCAGGGTTTCACTTGAAAACCAATTTCTCGGACCTTACTGGATGAATAGTGATAATACCAAAGAATATGGCGGATTTAGCTTATTCAATATTCGGACCGGATACCGCATCAAAGGATTCGACCTCACTTTTGCGGTGCTGAATCTGTCAGATGAACTCTGGTCTCCGCGAGCGAATGCTTCGCGATTTGGTACGACCTATACTTTAGGTATTCCGAGAACCTACCAGTTCGGTTTGGCTTACAACTTTGGAGGAAAATAAGATCATGCAGGCCAGTCGTCTTTCGGCAGGCCTCTCTATTCTTTCAGATATGAAAAAGTCTTCTTACAACTGGATATGGAAATGGCATTTTATCAGTGGTCTGGTTTCATTTCCGATAATCTTTGTATTGGCAATAACAGGCATTATCTACCTGTTTAAAGATCAATATGAAAAGCCAAGGTACGCTTCCATCAGAGAAGTAGAAATAGGTGTCGACCGATTGTCCTATGATGAGCAATGGCTAATTGCTCAAGATCACTCAAATGAACCGATCAGCAGCATCGTCCTGCCTTTAAAGAAAAATCAAGCCACTGAATTTATCTCCGGCCGCTTCTCGGGAAAATCGAGCCTCTTTGTGGACCCCTATTCCGGTAAGGTAACAGGAACGCTAGCCACTCGGGAAACTGATATGTTTAAGGTGCGAAAACTGCACGGAGAGTTATTAATGGGGAGTTTTGGCACCAAAATAGTGGAACTAATCGGAAGCTGGTTGATTGTGCTCATCATGAGTGGCTTGTTCCTATTTTTTCCCAGAAGGAAGAAAGATTGGATTAAGCTTTTTAGGATTCGTTTGACAGCTTCCAGGCCAGTTCTTTTCAGAGACTTGCATCAGGTAGGTGGGTTTTGGTTTTCCATTGTCCTTCTTTTGATCCTGTCGGGCGGCATGCCCTGGACCGATGTATGGGGTGATGGTTTCAAATGGATCCAAAAGCAAACGGGTACCGGGTATCCAATAGCTTGGAACGGAGTAGGAATCAATTCTATAAATAGTGGCGAAAGGATAGCGTTGGATCAGGTCGTTGATTATGCCGAATCCTTGGCATTACCGGGTGAAGTTTCCATCACCTTCCCAAAATCACCTTCGGGCGTTTTCAGTGTGCACAACATCTTCTACCGTGATCAATCTCAACAAGTCGCGGTCCATGTGGACCCATACTCAGGCAAACCACTGGCTTACCTGGAGTGGAAAGATGTAGGTATACTCATGCGAGGAAGAATGTGGGCGATGGCCTTTCATCAGGGACAACTCGGAATCTGGAACTGGATGCTGGTATTAGTAACTGCGATTGGCTTACTTGTTTTGAGCGGAGCAGCGGTTTCGTCTTATTTCTTAAGAAAAAATAGCGAAGACTGGAGTGTGCCACAGACAGCTTCCATCCCGGCTGCTCCTGGGTGGTATGCACTCATTATATTAATCGGTATGCTTTTGCCTCTTTTTGGGCTGAGCATAATATTTATCTGGGGAATAAGCGCTCTGAGAAGGAAAGGAGTGGAACTCATACAAAATAAACGTTTGCTTGATCGTACCTAAGATTTAGAAAAAAAAGGAAGCCGCGTCTCGGCTTCCTTTTAGTCTACTTGAAAAGGTTGTTGGGGTAAAGACTATTGTTTTTTCTGAATTTGCATTTCCATCGATCTCTAATTCTCAGGACTCAGCCACCGGAGACCGGCCCAAACCAATACATAGAGTAGTTAAAAACGGTATAATTATAGGCTTAAGCATGATTCCTATTTTTTAATGATTCTTTGGGAATGGATTAATTCTCCATAGGCTGCAACCTGGACAAAGTACAGACCTCTTTCTCCATTGATCTGAAGTGTCTGCCTCCGGAATGAATTAAAGTGTTCATTAAAAAGAACATCTCCTCCTAGAGAAAGTATCCGAACTTCCACCTGCTTTAGAGACTCCCCAAGATCAATAGTGAAAGAGCCGGGAGTCAACGTAGGGAAAACCCTCGCTTCGGCTTTATTTTCTTGTGCAGATAGAACCCAATCAAAAAACACACACTCGGAAGTAGCGGTACAGACTCCATTGCTTACTTCTACATAGTAGTTACCGGTGGTTGGTGGGGTCAATTGGGGCTGATCCTCTACGCCTATTGGCTCCTCTGTATCACAATCGTACCATCGGTAGGTCGCTCCGGATTGTTCTTCCGCAAACAACACTACACCATTTACTTCTATTTCGGCTATGGGTTCTGGAACTTTCCCAAAGGTTAGGGTGACCAGTGAATCGCACCCGGATTGATTAGTGAATAACTCATCATATACCCCTGATTCGGTCAGTAACTTTGTACCAAATTGGTAGTCTCCACAGCCATCTATGACCGCCTCAACTTCATCTGGTTCGCTAATCTTTAGATTCAACGTCACCAAACTGTCGCAAGAAGATTGATTGGTGAATACGCTGATGTATTGTCCTGATGTGGTCAGTACAGATCCATCAAATTCATAGCTTTCACAGGCCTCTACATTCAAGATTTTGTTATCTCCCTGGAAAGTGAAATCAAGACTGACCAAACGGTTACACCCATCTTCTGTTAGAAAGTTGTGTTGATAAGTTCCGGTAGCGGATAATTGAGTGCCATAAAAATCATATACTTCACAGCTGGCTAACTGCTGCAATTCTATTGCTTCGGATATGCATATCGTGTTGCGGTAGAATCTTGCAACATTACCTTCCTGTAGGTGAGAATTTCCGGTTATTATTAAGTCGTCATCAAAATCACCGTCTATATCAGCAAAAGCAACACCTCCTCGTCTGATACCATGGAATTGGGTGCTTTCAGATTTAGAAAAACTGCCCTCACCATCATTTAAGTAGAGAATAGTAGTGGCACCAGCATAAGATGTGTCCGATTGAGAAATGGAACCCGACACAACAAAATCCAGATCCCCGTCGAGATCAACATCTGCAAATGATGCAGCACTGGAGTGCAGCCCATCAAGTTGCTGAAAAAAGTTAAAAGTACCTGACCCATCATTTTTGTATATCACCTGATCCCCACTCCCACCGATGAGTAAGTCCAGATCATCATCATCGTCCAGATCCTGCAATGCAACATGACCATCGCTAACATCAATAAAACTATTTGTGACATCTTCTGTAAAGTTCCCTATTCCGTCATTGATGTACAGTTTTGTTGAAGCCAAGTCAGAATCATCGAGTCCACTCAGTAGGACATCTAATGTCATATTGCCATCCACATCTCCAATGGCAACAGCTGTCATGCTAACTCCATCTATTCCAGAGACTGAAGTAGTGAAATTTCCAGTACCGTCATTGATATAGAGTTGAGCAACTTTTGAGTCTGAGGCATCCAGACCAACGAGGAGTACATCCTGATCATCATCTCCATCCGCATCAAAGAATTTAGCCTGACCTTTGCCAATTCCTATGAATGGTGTACCTGTATCAAGTGTGAACAATCCATTATTATTCAGATACAGATTGGCGATTGGAACATCAGAATCTGAGAGGCCGGTCAGTAACACATCCTCAAACCCATTGTCATCCACATCTGCAAAATCTAAGCTGGCGTATCGAACACCCGGAAATAGTGCATTCTCATCCAATTCATAATTTCCCAAGCCATCGTTGGTATAAACACTTGTTATCCTGTCCTCATCTATATTCCACCCAGCCATCATCAAGTCCAGGTCTCCATCCCTATCTATGTCTGAAAATTTCAGATCGGATTCACTTAACTCTTCAGTGAGGTTAAATTCTTGCTTCACAAAACCATTTGTTTGATCGTTTATGAAGTACCAGTTTCTTACCGACTCCAGACCACTCGTATAACCATTATGGAAAATATCCTTGTACCCATCACCATTGAGATCCCCCACCGATAGAATTTGACCAAAGCGCAAACCTTCGTATGAATCGCGATCTACGTACTCTCCTGAGCCGTTATTTTTCAAGACGAACATAAAAGATGAATTGCCTATAAGGGTGCCTAGTTGGAACATGATAATTTCCGCAGCTCCATCTCCATCAAGGTCAGTGAAAATGCTTCCCAATCTATTTGACACAACCATTGTATCCAGATTTACGGTTGATAAGCTGTAGACACCATTGCCTTCATTGATATATAATTGATGATAATATATGGTATCAGACTGTATAGTTCCTTCCAATAAAAGGTCTTTATCACCATCTGCGTCTGCATCTGCAAATTGATGGTGTCCATAGTAAAACGCGGGAAAGAATGAATCCGAAACAAGATTAAAATTACCCGCCCCATCATATTGGTAAAGCGCAGTTACCTCAGCAAAACTGCCATTGTATCCGCTGATTATAATATCTCGCTTGCCTCCATCATAAGCTGGAGAAATGGCATGTGCGCCTGCGAAAGAGAAATCCAATGAAATGGATTGATCCTCGGTAAACACTCCATTTCCATCATTCAGATATAAAAAAGCACCCCGATTTGTCGGATCACTTCCAGTAATAAAAATATCAAGATATGTATCTTGATTGATATCTACTACGCTAATATCTCCCTTGGTCGCCGATGGCAGTACTTGCGCAGTGTTTTCAATCAGTCCTGCATCCTGGGTTCCCCAATAAATATGAGTAAGGACAAGTGGGTTAGAGTTTTTATAGTATCGGTAATGTGGTCCTCCAACGACCAAATCATTTATACCATCACCATTGAGGTCACCCTGAGCAGAAACCGGATAGTTTAGACCAAGCGCATGAATTTTGTCCAGATCGTAACTTGTATCCGTTTTTTCAAAATGACCATCACCATCATTTCTATATACGTTTGCTTCACTTACGCCAGAGTTTGTGTCGCTGTATTGAAGGATGTCCTTGTCACCATCATTGTCCATGTCATAGAAGACAACAAATCCGTTCTGCCCTAACTCAAGATCAGCGTTTATATCTGCCGCATTGGATGGATTCATTACCTCAAAAGAAGGATCTTGAGACTGTGCCTTCAGGGAAGAAATACTTCCCTGAAGTAACAAAAGAACTATAATCCACAGTTTAATATCTCTGACAATTTTAATCGTCATCACGGTTTCTTATTCAGCCCTACTTTCCACCCTCCTCTGATGCCCAAGGTTCTACTGGTAGTGTTTTCATCGGCTTCGAAATCAAATTCGAGACTTTCACCGTCATCACCGATTACTAAAGTAACCACCAGTCCGTCATCCCGAGTCAATTCAGTGAATTCATCATTCAGGTCAAAAGAACCCGAAGTAGGCCATGGAAACTCTTCGAGGGTCAGTTGGTCACTGTTGGTTACAAAATTCAGATCTCCATCTATTGCAATCTCAAAACCGGTCAACAGATGCGTGATATCCTGGTCTTCGATGAGGACATAGCTGTCCTCATCTACTGTCCAGGTTTGGGAAATATTATTGATAAATGCCTCTTTGCTGGAGGTATCAAGCGTTGCTTCTGGTCCGCATCCCGTCGTTAGGCTGAGGCTGACAAAAACTGTTAGTAAAAAGGGTATAATTATAGGCTTATGCATGATTTCTATTTTTTAATGATTCGTTGGGTATTGATAATTGTGCCAGCGGCACGTACCTGAAGGAAGTATATCCCGGTAGGCTGCTGAACTTGAAAAGTTCCTGATGTAAAGGACCCGTATGACTTATTGTAAAGCATGGTTCCGTCCATTGAAAGCACCCTTATATCTACATCGTTTGTAGGATATTGCAAATCCACGGTTAACTCTCCATTAGTAAGTGTTGGATACACCCTAACCTGATTCACAATGGGTTGAGTTGTGGAAAGTACCCAATCAAAAAACACGCATTCGGAGGTAGATGTACATGCCCCATTGCTGATTTCGACATAGTAATTGCCAGTAGCCGGTGGGGTCATTTGTCGTTGATCTTCTCCTTCTATAACTTCCTCAGTATCGCAATCATACCATTGATAGGCTCCTCCGATTTCTTCAGTGGCAATCAGTACTACTCCATTCACTTCTACCTCTGCTAAAGGCTCTGTAAATTGAACAAACGTGAGTGCAACAAGCGAGTCACACCCGCCCTGATTAGTAAATACTTCATTGTATTCACCGGATTCAGTGAGCAGTTGTGTACCAAATTGGTAGTCTCCACAGGCATCTATGACCGTCTCAACTTCTTCTGATTTGTTAATCGTCAGATTCAAGGTAACCAGACTATCGCAGTTTTGTAGGTTAGTAAACATACCTTGGTATTGTCCTGTGGCAGTCAACACATTCCCGTCAAAAAGGTAACTGTCACAGGCTGATGCGTTTTCTACTACATTATTTGATTGAATTGTAAGATTCAAGGTCACCAGACTATCACATCCCACTTCATTTGTAAAGAATCCCTGATACTGACCAGAGGCAGTCAATGTCGAACCATCGAACAGATAGCTGTCGCAAACACCGACGTCTTCAATCACATGATCTGATTCATTAATTGTTAGATTGAGTGTGACAAGGCTATCACACCCAAACTGGTTCATGAACATTCCTTGATATTGACCGGTGGACATCAATGTATTTCCATCAAATTCATAACTATCACAAGACACTACATTTTCAATCAAAATATCTGGATCATGGATCACAAGATTTAGTGTCACAAGACTGTCGCATCCATGAGTATTTGTCAGCATTCCCTGGTATTGACCGGAGCTTGTAAGCGTCATTCCATCAAATTCATAACTATCGCAGGCGTCAATATTCTCTACCACAACATCATCCGAATGTATGGTCAAATTCAAAGTCACCAGGCTGTCGCATAGATGACGATTGGTGAATATACCCTGATACTGACCAGTAGTAGTCAGCGTCATTCCATCAAATTCATAACTCTCGCAGGAATCAATATTTTCCACAACATTATCCGACAGTATGGTCAAGTTTAGCGTCACCAAACTATCGCAACCCACCTGATTCGTGAACATACCTTGATACTGGCCCGAAGCAGTTAATACTGCTCCATCGAAAGTATAATCATCGCAAACTTGTACGTCTTGATTGACGTTGTCAGCAAATTTATCTGCATGTACGGTAACCGTCCAGTACTGGCTGTTTGATCCATCTTCTGCAGAAATCAAGTATGTGACAGGAATACTAAAATCATTGGCGGTAACTCCACTTATTTGTGGAATAGAACCACTCATCCCTAGAACTTCAGCTGTAGCTCCGGGGGAAAGCTCGAATGAAAAAATAAGGGCAGTAGGGTCTGTGCAATCTGCTACAGTCACGTCAATGGTATGGTTCACAGGATCAATTATGGCCGGTGCCAACAATTCTATTACCGAAGCACTCTCAAATCCGGCACTTTTCAATATCATATTCGGATTTGCAATAGTACTTAGCGCATCACTAGGTACGTCAAAATCTCCAAAACTTGCTCCTGAACCCAAATTCCGATAGATCTCTAGGACACTTCCATCAGTAAGGTTGGCCCCTGTCAAAATAATATCAGGTTCCCCATCATTATCCAAATTATCACTAGTGATAGAGAGGGTAAATATATTTGTACCAATATAGACCTCATCACCAAAACTTATACTGCCTACCGTACTTTCATTTTCTAAGATGCTAAATCCATTGAATAAGTCTGAAAAGAACATGTCCAATTTGCCATCACCATTGATGTCTGAAAGGGACATCCAACTAGCTTTTTCACTTAAATCGGTGCGCACAAAACTTAAAGAACCAGGTGAGCTGGTATTTCTAAACAATTCAATTTTGTTTTGGGAACCGGAAATCATAGGAGTAGCGATAGATGAAACTGCAATATCAATTGACCCATCCTCATCAAAGTCACTAGTGACAATGTGTTTCGGTTCTCCGCTTAAACTATAATCTTGTTTGGTAGAAAAACTTGAGGTTCCAACAGAACTAGTATTGAGCAGAATAGACAATGATCCTGAGGCATTCGCTACAAGTAAATCTGGTTTTAAATCTAAATCTATATCTGCAATGGCCACACGGGAAGGTTGATCACCTGTTGCAAAATCTACCTTGGTCGCAAAGCTAATAACTCCAACACCGGAACTTGTATTTCTAAGAATTGATACCACATCATTGTCCCAATCTACAACAGCAATATCCACTTTCCCATCACCATCCACATCACTCACAGCCAATGAGGTCGGACTGGAACCTGCAGCAAAATCTACCTTTGCATCGAAACTAATACTTCCACTACTGGTATTTCGCAAAATAGAGATATTTCCAGATCCCCCATTTACTACTGCCACATCTAGCTTACCATCAGCATCAAAATCTGCGGTTACCAATTCACTTGGACTAGAACCGACCTGATAGTCTACCCTGTCCTCAAAATTGATATCTCCAATGCCAGTGCTTGAATTTCTCAACAATGATATATCATCATCCATCGAATTGCTTACTAGTATGTCCAACAGTCCATCTTCGTCCAAATCAACTGTGACACTTTCCCAGGGACCCATTCCTGTTTCAAATAATTCAGATGTATCAAATGACTCCTCTGCAATATTTCCATCACTTTCGAATGTAACTTCAAAGGGTTTTGTAGACATAGCAATTGATCCGTTTACTAAAACCGAAATCCGTTCATAAGATGCTCCCGGCGGAACAATTATAGTCAGGTGAGTAGAAGTGGCCGAAGTAACGGTGGCTTGTGCTGTCCCGAAAAATACTTCATTATTCGCTGGTGTGGGGTCGAAATTGGTACCGTTCAATATTATGCCAGAACCAACTGGCCCACTGGTAGGGGTAAAGGTAGTAATAGTTGGCACTTGAGCTACTACCTCACATATAGTTAAACATAGCACTCCAAGGAGGCCTATTAATTTTCTCTTCTTCATAGCTTATTATTTTAAGATTAAAATTTTGACCATTTAATAAGAATGGCCAATTCGCTTTTATTGATTTTTAAATCGTCAAAGCGCAGGATGAATGAGACAATTCAAAATTCCATGCACAATAGTATATTTTGAATACTGAATAGGATCAACATGACAGGTCACTAAAGGTCACGCTAAGAATACAAAAGGTTACAATGAAGGTTACAACAGGTTACGTTTATTTTAAAAATGACTTCTATTGCCGTTGATGGCTGTTTTCAAGGACTAGATGTTTTTTATCAATTCATTCAAATCTACCGCCCCACCTAGTTTTTTTCTAATCCTGTGGCGTGCAGATTTGATAGCGCCTTCTGTAGTATTTCTGAAATGAGCAATGTCTTTATTACTTAAATTGAGGCGGATAAGATATATGATTTCAATTTCTGTCTTTGTAAAATCGGGATAGTGTTCTTTTAGACGTGATTCAAACTCGGCGTTTACATGATCTAATTGGTCTTCAAAAAAGTCAAACTTCTTTTCCTTGTCTACCTGCATTCGGAGGTCTAGAATCAAACTGTTCATCTTCTTAATTAAATCGGAGGGTTTCGCTCTTTTGAGTTGTTCCAAATCTTCCAGAAGTGCATTCTTAAATTGATAACGCATTTTATTATCAGAAATTACCATGGTTAAGTCGCTCTCTCTGAATAGTAGGTCACGTTCGAGTTGGTTTTTGTCAATCAAAACATTGTTATACCTTTTAGCCAAGGCAAATGAAAGGGCAGACACTTCTATTACAGAACCCACCATATATAGGTTCTCGGTGATGAAATTGATGGGCAATACACCTACCAACAATAGCACGTACATCACTACTCCAATCCAACCGATGAACCACGCCACCAAGTAATATATGGCATTGCGATCACCGTGGCGTATGGCTACAATACCCGAGACCACAGCAGTAATTGTGAACAGCAGGGTGGCATAAGAAAGCATTTTGAAGGTCGACGGGTAACCCACTGTATGGAGAACATAGGGAAACAGAATTGCGAATAACCCATACCCTACCACGGCATAAAACATATAATAGGCCAACTTGCTGTATTCTCGAATATTGATAAAGCGGATGCAGAAAAAGGAGCTTAGTATTGAAAAACTCGCAATATTCACCGGCACAAAAAACAAGGACAGTTCAGGTTGATTATTGAATACATAGCCTGTAAAGAAGCCTTTCAACGTTAACGTTGCGATTAACGAACCAAAATTTGAAAGGGCATATAGTAGATAAAGCGGGTCATTAATACCGAAGCCTAAAAACAGACTGTAAGCAGTGATGATGATTAACGCACCCAGATAAAAACCAATAGTAATGGTAGAAGCCTGTTCATACTCAGCATGTTCGTAATCAGACGTCACGTATATGGCAAGTTGCTTACTGTGCATGCTGACAATTTTTAAATAATATTTAACCGTGTCTTGAGCGGCAACCTGTATTCTGAAATAATTGGAGGTACTATGTTTGAATTCTTGTTCTCTAGCCACCAGTGCTCCGGTCATTTCTTTTTCAACCACCCCTTCCGATGAGTGATACAGCACTAAAGTGTCAAGAATAGGCTTATTGATCCTAAGTATTCGACTGACATCCTTATTGCTTGAATTGGCAAAAGTAAAAGCGAGCCAGTCCGCTCCGATATTGTAGCCAAAATTCAAAATTTCGCTTTCGCAAACTTCGAATTCTCGGTTTTGAACTTCCCCATAATCCAGTTCATTCAAAGGATCGTAAAAATGCGAGAAGTGCAACCCAATAGGAGTTTCTACCGGTCTAACTATATCTAGTATACTTTGCGCAGCAAGTTCTATTGCACATTGTAAGACCATATAAATAACAAGTGCCAACCTGAGCATTACTTTTTTTCGGTAATAGTAGAGTGGTCCTATTTTCTTTCCAAGAATATAGTAGTACAAAAGGTAACAGATGTCAAAAAATGAAATTGGTAGGGGTTACAAAGGTTTAAATTCGGGATAAAGCAGCCTTAATTCATTAACTCTCGTGCGAAACCAGGTCTCAGAATTCTGATCGAATGAAGTCATCAAGATTCTGGTTTTCTAGTCGAAGTTTTGATTTCAGGCGATATCTGGCCATTTTAATCGCTCCTTCTGATGTACGCCGGATATCTGCTATCTCTTTCAGAGACAGGCTTGTTTTAATGTATTGACACATCTCGATTTCAGTCTTAGTCAGCTGAGGAAATGCCGATTTCAGTTTCTTCTCAAAACCCGCATTAAGTACTTTTATATTATCCGATTGATAAATAAATTTTTCTTCACTATTCAGCCCTTGTCTGAGATTCAGTATAAGTGATTTAAGTTTGTTTTGTAAATCATCCGACTCATGTCTCACAACCTTATTTAGATCGGACAAGAAATTTTTACGTTCGGTGTATCGGATCTTGTTGTTAACAGCCAACGTACTAAGGTCCTTTTCTTTAGTTTGCAAATCGACTTCCAGTTGAAGCTTCTCATTTTGGAGGCGGTTATATCGATCAGCCAGAGCAAAAGACAATAGAATTGATTCAATCACACCTGAGGTATACACAAAGTATTCACTAAACCAGGAACTAGAAATCACTCCAACAATGGTCAACAATTTAATCATCAAGCCAAACCAAAGAACCAGCCAGCCCACCAATAAAAAGCGCGCATCACGATTACCTTTTGAGTAGGAGACAACAACAGTAACGAACGCGAGGTTGATAAAAATTAAATTTACCACTGGTATTAGAAGGTACGTTCCATCAAACAAATAGTAGTAAATGGTACCATGCACTATAGCCAGAAATTCAGCCATGATAAGACCTAACATGGCCCAATACCAAAATTTATCTTGCTGCCTCAATTTCAAGAATTGAATAATAAAATTTGCAGAAAAGATTCCAAATAGACCAACGCTCAAAGTCGTTACAAACGGAGAGGTATTATAGGGTATGAAAGGAAAAACAACTGGCATTAGTCCTAACATGGTCGTAGAGGCTATCGTCTCTATAAAATTGGCGGCAGCAAAGTGAAAGTATAGTCTATCACCTAAGGAAAAACCTAAACACAAGTTGTACAAACTGATCACAAGCAGGGAGCAAAAAATTGCTCCGGCAAATAAATTAAAGACCTGCTCATCTTCGTCCAGTTGTTTTCTATTGACCAGCGAAATATTCATTTCTTTATTGTATGGGGTATTGATTTGCAAAAAAAAGATACTTACAGAGTTTGCATAGAGTGTCACAGGAAAGCTTATTGCATTCAAAACCATCTCTTTTTCAGCGTCATCAATAGAGTGTCCGGATATACTTTCACGTACACCATCCTCTCCAATTTCATAGAAATGAACATAGTGTGTTAGTCCTTCCTTCCAACGCAAGAACATGCCAAGGGTCTCGTCTCCCAGATTCTGTACAGTTATTTTTACCCAGGTCACATCACTGGAAAGTCCCAGGTTTTTTACAGGACTGACAGTTTTGAAGAGCCCGATACTGTCCAATCGCTGTATCTCAGGTAAAGCGAGTTTTTTAGTAGCATCATGGTAGATTGAGGTTTTGATAACTACTGGGGCATCTTGCGCATGCACGCTGATAATCATTGATGTGAGGAGAATGCTAAGAACACCGAACAAAAACGAGGTTGTCTTGTATCTTTTTACCATATTTAAATCTAGTCAAGTTAGATTATTTTGAAATTTACATTTACTTAATTCAATGCTCCAATTCGTACTACAAATTTGGTAGCATAAAAATATGAATAATACCTTCCTCTACCCCTTAATCAATTCTGAATTCAACAGTTTTCAATTTTATTTAACCGGAGCATTGTCCAAAAAAAAGGAAGCCGCGTCTCGGCTTCCTTTTAGTCTACTTGAAAAGGTGTATTACCTTCAAACTTGTACTAGTCAGTTCTTAATGAATGGGACACTCACATTCTGGCTTCCACTCGATATTATCAGTATATACTGCCCACTTTCGAGCTCTGGTAAAAACAATGTTTTCGTCTCAGAAAATTCTGGGAAACCTTCCACGCTCATCACATCTTTTCCTTCCAGGTTGGTGATTTTGTAATAGATGCTTTGACCCTCCGCTACTGTCCCTGTCTTTACGTTAAGCAGGTTGTGTTGAACTGGATTGGGATATACCAAATAATTAGTTGTGAAGCTATCATCAGCTAAAACTGAAATGACCTGGCTGAGTGCCGAACTGCCATCATAATCTACCTGCTTCAGTCGGTAATAACTGTAACCTCTCAATGGTCGAGTATCGGAAAAAGAATAGGTTTTCAAGGTGTTCACGGTACCATGGCCATTCACCATACCGATTTTTTGAAAATTCTGACCATCGCCTGACCTTTCTATTTCAAAGCGATCATTGTTTAATTCCGAAGCGGTAGCCCATTCAATGAGTGTCACGCCGACATTATTTGTCCCGGTAAGGCTTATTAATTCTACAGGAAGTAGCGTATTCCCTTCTTCTGTGCCAATGGTGTGATAGTCACTTGCACCAATAAATGAGGAGATGGTACCTGTGATTGAACTCAAATTTGCCAGATCTGAATTATTGGCGTCCAGCCCCAGATCTTCCCAGGTGCTCGTGCCATTGTTATACTGGATCAGCTTCAAGTGCGTACCATCTAGAATTTGGTCATTGTCTGGCGTAGAGCTGCTGGTGGATTCTTTGTAAAAGAGCTCCACTGCCACATCACCAGTTCCTGACCCACGCTGAATTTCCCAATAGAGAGAGGCCATTTCGGATGCAAGCCCGGTCCCTACCGAAGTATTGTCCGGAGGGTTGCTGTTGAAAAATTCTATTGCGACATTGGAGCTGGAGACAGGAGAGATAATGACGGGTCTGTATACTGCCCCGTCTCCTACATGGAAAGTGTAGCTACTGGATATCCCCTGAACTTCCAACGGGCCATCGAAATAATTGGTGCTGGAAGCCCCAACTATAATTGCCGAACTAGTGATTGTAATTACTTCAGAGGAGGAAGAAGTAGAGAACACCCCACTGGTTAGGGTTAGCCGTTCGTTGATCGTGAGGTTAGAATTCAGGATTACCCCGGAGCTGTTGTTTACGGTGACCCTGCCCGCCTCAGTCACACCAATCGTTCCGAAGTTTAGGGTTTGCCCGCTTGCACCCTCAAAGTTGTACTCCACCTCATTGCCAATGGTGAGGGTGCCCTCTGCTGCAAGCGTAGCGGCCAGGCCGGTAGTCGCATTTGAATTGATGATAGCACCGTCAGCGATCGTGAGATTCAGGTTGTTGTTGGTTCCGTCGTTTAATGAAAAGGTATACCCATTGACGGTACTCGTTCCATCGATAGAGAAGGTACCATTGAATACCTCTTTATCTGATTGCAATTCAATGATGGTTGACGAGAAGGAAAGTGATCGAGTGTCCAGATCTAAAGAGCCACTTCCTCCTAAAAATAAGGTGCCTCCGGTATAAGTAAAATTGGCACCATTATCCAGTATGATGTTTCCATCGCCCAGAAACCCATCCCTGATCGTGACGCCATTTCCCCCATCAATGGTGAAGGTACCCGAGCTTACTTTGAGGATACCGTTCAGCGACCACAAGCCTGGGTCGCCGGTGGCCCCATCTACCTCAAGAATTGGATAAATTCCTGTGGCTGTGGCAGGAAAAAAGTCGGTATTGTAAGGAAAATCACCAGTCGCCGTGTAGTACAGGACGGCATCTGTCTGCCACTCGATCTGGGTGGACTCAGCGATATCATCAAGTGCATTTGTATTGGAGCAAGAGAACATTCCACCACTTTGAATCTGAGCCGTGCCGGTTAAAACCGGTATGGCATTTCCATCAGATAAATCCCATATGCCACCACTCTCTACCGATAAATCAACTCCAGGGCCATCTGCAAGGGTAAGAACATCACCATTTTGATCCATGCTGATAGTGCCCCCACTTTCGATGACGACTTGATCTGCTGTGATATCTGCATCTACAGAAATGTCATGTCCGGATCGTATGTAAATGGTTCCAGTGGTAGCGCTTGGGTACGTGATGGCCGTTTGCCATCCCGTGCCATCCCAAAATTCCCAGATTGTGGCAAAGTCCGCTGTCCAGTTTCCAGAACCAGCGGTCTGATAAGAAATAGCTGCCGTGATGTCGGAGGAAGTGATTGAAGTCAAAAAACTACCTCCTGAATCATCCACATCAATGTTGAAGTTTTCTGAAACGTCATACCTCAGGTCGGAATAACTGTACCTTCCTGCGGTGAGAGTCTTGGCAGTAAGAGCAGCATAGCTGGCTCCGGATTCCGTGAGTGTGTTGGCGCCAGTGCTTCCCCGACTGAGGATAAAAGTAGAGCTGTTGTCATCCAGGTCAATGTTTCCTGATGCGTCAGTAGATATAATGGTCAGTCCAAAATCCTCCAGGAGCCCCACTGTGGTTGGAGGTTCTTCGAATCCCCAGTTGGTTCCTACTACTTCGATAGTGTTGTATAAAGCATTGGAGGATGCGGATTCGGTCAAAGTGATAGTGCTGGTGGCCCCACTGAAGGTGAAGTCTGATCCGGCAACACTAACTTGAAGCAGATCTCGATCTATCTCTTCAGAGATGGAAGTATTGAGCCATACACTCAGTGTAAATGTTTCACTGCCATCGTCCGGAACGTACCCAACATCTGACGATGTGATACCAATACTCGAAAACACTATGGTATTGCTGGTAACAGCGGTGGCATTGATCGCATTTCCTCCACTGTCCTCAAGGCGTGCCCCGGCGATCACATCGCTCCAGTTGTCGGTCCCATCACCTGTCGCTTTGTTGAAAACCACATCGGTGAATTGTATAGGAAAGGCGTCCGCACCGGTGGAAGCATCATCTGTGATGGTGAAATCTAAAATGTCCTCTCCCGGATCGGTAGTAGAAGTGGAAGAGAAATCTCCGAAGTTTGTTGTTCCTGCAGTGATGGTTCCTTCTCCCGAACCAGCGGCTATAGTTGCGGTAATATCAATATCTATGATGGCAATAGCGGCAGCATTTGCATCATGTTCTCTCCAAACCCATTTGAGATAATAGTACGCACCATCGCTTATTGTAGTATTAGCAGTTCCAGTCAGCGTGATTGCCGCAGCTGTCATATTGCTTGGATTTGAATAGGAGGTACCAAGCCCCGCAACCTGTGTATAACTGCTATTGTCCGCACTGTAGTAGAATTCAATTTCGGCGGCGGTGCCACTACCGACATAACCTTGGAGGTCATATTCAATATCCCAGCTGGTAATGTCCCCACCCGTGTTATTTTGTAACCGGAGAATAGCACCAATATCTCCCTGGTGACCGGTAAATCCGTTTCTTACACCCAATCGATTCACACCATTGTAGGTGTACGCCTGGAAACTACCCGGTGGCCAATTCCCTGCATTGTATGCACTGGCAGAAGCATTATTAGCGTAGATTCCAGCTGTATTGGTATCACCAAAGTCCGAATCCATGGTTCCATTATCATCCAGGTCAACACCCCAGGTATTTGAATCGAGAGACCCGGTTGTGGCGGCACCTGGACTAAATCCTGTTCCTGTATAAGACGTGAAGTTGATTGTTTGTGTGGCATCTCCCGTGATGGAGTACTGTGCTGAACAAATGGTCCAATTGAAAAATATTACTCCCAAAAGGAGCCAAACCTTAGCTGATATCTTCATAGCATATGATTAGAAAAACAATTATTCAATGAATGCGAGCCTTCTGCTCTTATGGCTAAGTCAGTACTGAATACAACGATCTGAAACAATCCTGTGACGCTGGAAAAAGTATCACTCCCAATTGATTTAAAAATATTTGTCCCCTTTGAATTACTTATGATCATTAGTTAAATACTGTCATGTCTTCTTGTTGCTTAGTTAGTAGTACAAAGGCCAGTAACTGAAAATCCCTACCATCTACCATTCTGCTTTTCATATTGAACATCATATTTTCTAAGAGGTAACATAGACTGTTCCTAAGTTTCGTTTGACCTGAGTGTTTTTACTTTCAAAGCAATAACTAAAAAGCTGCGTGACCTTTTCCTGATTAAGAGGCTTGGTCATGTACATATTGACATTTGCCCTTCTTTCTATTTCGTTCAAATCACTTTCATGTGTCGAACTGGAATGAATACAGATAATGGGGTCTTCATCAAATGGGTCAAGTATGGTCGAATAGACGTCCATAAATTGCCAACCATTCATGTGCGGCATTTCAATATCACAGATAATGATTTCAGGCCATTTCTTTCGTCTTTCGGCTAAATAAACCAGTGCTTTATGAGCTGAGTTCATGGTTATGATTTCTGACACCAGATTGAACTCCTTAATAGTTCTCGCATTAAGTTCCAAAAGGATTTCATCATCGTCGATCAGTAGTATTGAATTAAGTCTTTCCATATGAATAGCTGCTACGTTTGATTAAAAAGGGAGGCTTCCCAACCTCCCTCAACCACCAATTACAATTTTTTGATCTTTTGAAGAGGCACTCCATTGCAGGCGAACGTATTTATCTCCTGCTCAAATGACACCTCCAGCCACCTCGAATACCAAGTGTTCTGCCGCCTGTATTTTCGTCGGCTTCAAATACAATGAGTAATTCACTCTCATCTTCAGATAAATCAAGGTTGATGACTAATCCATCGTCACGTGTGAGCACGGTCAGTTCGTCATTGAGTGCAAAGGAGCCCGAAGTTGGCCATGGGAATTCTTCTATGGTCAACTGGTCACTGTTGGTAGTGAAAGTCAAGTCTTCATTTATCGTCATCTCAAAGCCCATCAAAACTTCAGTTATATCCTGATCATTGATCTCCACCTGGCTATTTTCATCAATGGCCCAGGTATTTGCTATACTCGTGATGAAAGCATCTTTACTCGATGTATCTAATACTTCCTCCGGCTCACAACCTGAGAACAGTGTGATGCCAGTACAAAGCGTAATTATGAACGGTATTATTATTGGTTTCTTCATAGCTAATTATTTTTTGAGTACTCGTTGTGTATCTATGATTTCACCCTGTGCACTTACCTGTACAAGGTACATTCCAGATGGACCTTTAAGAGTGAAATCTGATTTTGAGAAGGACGTGTAATAGTCACTAAACATCACACTGCCATCCATGTAGAGAATCCTGACATTTACATCAATTGCTGATTGATTAAGATCTAGTGTGAAAACATCGCTTGTAATGGTGGGGTGCACCTTTATTTGGTTCCCCTGTGCTGCTTGAGCCGACATCACCCAATCAAAAAAGGTACAATCTGAGGTGGCTGTACAAAGTCCATTGCCGACCTCTACGGCATAGTTGCCTGTTCCAGGTGGTGTTAGCTGACGTTTATCTTGTCCTTCGATAGCCTCACCGGTATCGCAGCTGATCCACTGGTATGACGAAGCGGTCTGGTCTGCTGCAAATAGTACCACTCCATGCACCTCAATCTCTCCACTTGGTTCTGGCAATTGGCCAAATGTGAGCACCACAGTTGAATCGCATCCTGCCAGGTTGGTGAATGTTTCGGTATAAATACCAGACTCGGTCAAAAGTTGAGTGCCAAACTCATAGTCTCCACATTCATCTACGAATGTTTCTACTTCTTCCGGCTCCAAAATGGTCAAGCCCAAATTAACCGGATAGGAACAACCATATTCATCAATATAGCTACCTTGATAACTGCCCGATTCTGTAAGTGTCGTTCCGTCGAATGCATAACTGTCACATGCACTAATCGTCAAGTCATTCGATACAATTGTATTAATGTAAAGTCCGGAGAAAGGATCCGACCTATTCAATCCACTGATAAATATATCCGGGCGAGTATCACCATCGACATCTCCTGATGTAATAGAAGCATGTCTTAACCCTGGAAAACAGGAAGTTGACTCTGTAAAATGACCGTAACCATTGTTGATGTATATGCTGGTGTGGGTTCCGCTGTCTAGTGTTTTGCCGCTAATAATGAGATCCTTATCGCCATCCATATCTAAATCAGCGAACTCCGCATCTCCGTTGGCAATCTTTACAATATCAGAAGATACATCAGTAGAAAAATTACCGTTACCATCGTTGATATAAAATTGAGAGAACTGAAACCCAGCACTATTAGACTTCCATCCTGCAACAAACAAATCCAGGTCATCATCGTTGTCAATATCTGCAAATTCCACGGTAGATAGGTACATTCCATCAAAGGGTTGATTAGTCTTTTCTTCAAAATTTCCTAATCCATCATTGATGTAAAGCTCTGCAATCATGCCTCCACTTGAAGGATCACCCGTAACAAACACGTCCTGATCGCCATCACCATCTACGTCGCCAAAGTCTACTGTACCTAACGTTGTACCGGTAAAAGGAGTACCTGGTTTTTCAGTAAATCCACCGGAACCATTGTTGAGTAATAGTCTGGTTACCTCCGATTCCCCATTGAGCATAAGATCCTGGTCACCATCTCCGTCGACATCGGCTGCATCAATGGCTGTTTGGTATTCTGCGGGAATGTTAGCGTCCGTTTTTTCCGTAAAACTACCTGTCCCATCATTTATGTATAATTTACCAATCGCATTGAATGGACTTGGACCATCTGGGCCAGTAACGACTAGGTCCAAATCGGTATCTCTATCCACATCAACCAGAATTGAGCCTTCTGGCCAGGCAGTAGTACCAATTATCCCGTGATCCGTATCTTCAATCATGGTTCCATCTCCTTGATTAAAGTATATATTTGTATGGTACACAGACAGGCTCGCACTTTCATTATCTGATCCGGTGATCACAAGGTCAAGATCTCCATCTTGGTCGAGATCCGCCAAATGCGATGAACCCAACCACAAATCATTTACTGGTGCATCAGCATCTTCTTTAAACAGTGTGAAATCTTGTGGATCATAGGTGTCTGGTTCGATAATAAGATTAATCACAAGCGTACTATCGCAGCCGGTAGATGCTGTATAAGGTCCAAAAGCGTATTGACCCGATGTATTTGCCACACCGTTACCATCAACATCATAGCCCTCAGTCGCATACACATTTTCATAAAAGTGCGTCGGAAGAACGGTTAAGTCTAAGGTGACCGTACTATCACAGTCAGCCTCGTTCAGGAACTTCCCTGTATAGGTTCCTGAGTTGGTCAGCATTTGACCATCGAATTCGTAACTCCCGCAGGCTTCTACGATTTCGTTGACTTCATCAGCAACGCATCCCAGTGTAATTGTGACGGTCCAATCCTGAACCCCTGATCCATCTTCTGCATATACCGTGAATGTCATTGGATTGGTATAGTCAAGTGCGGAAATTCCAGAATCCGGATTGAGGCCACCTACGGCAGGCAACGCTCGGTGTGAAGTAGTAAACGTGGCAACAAGGTTGGTTAAATCAGGGACATCACTTACCTCCAGGTCAATCGTATGCGCGTCAAAGTCAATTGCAGCGACTCCAGTTTGCTCTGCCATACTAAAAGTGAGCATATCGGTTCCTGACCCCAGGTTTCTGGCTACGTACATTATTGGGGTAGGTGAACCAAAGAATCCTCCAACCCCTCCCACAGTTACAATCTCAGGTTCTCCATCACCGTCCATGTCGTTTGCAGATACATTAGACAAGGCATAATCCAATGGAATACCAACATTGACTGCGACTGAACTAGCAAAACTTATACTTCCGATGGTACTCGTATTGGTGAGTATTTTTAAATTATCGGCTCCATCATCCACCATGGCATCAAGCATACCGTCTCCATTTAGATCACCCAGTCCAGGAAAACCCTGACTAGTATTGAATATGATATCCTGATCCGTCACGAAGCTTAGATTTGAAATTGAACTGGTATTTCTGAGAACGGTAAGGTACCTGGCATTCTTAGTGACCACATCAGGAAGTCCATCTCCGTCTATGTCTCCTATCAAAACTACATGGGTCGAGCTAGTGGAGTTCACCGAAACATCCACCTTGGTTTCGAAACTCAATACCCCACCTGATGTCGTGTTCCTAAGTATCGAAACAGACCTATCATCAGCATTCGCTGTAATGATATCAGACAAACCATCTCCATCAATGTCTGCAATTGCTACAGAAACAGGCTTGGCTCCAGTAGTCAGGCTTAATTCTGAACTAAAGTTGACGCTTGAGGGTGATGAGGTATTTTCCAGATAAATAACCTTATCATCTACCGGGTCCAGAACAACCATGTCTACTTTACCATCAGCATTCAGGTCTGCTGCAGCTATAGCAGGAGTAGAAAAATCCAGCAAGACATTAAAATCATTCGTCATACTAATATCTCCTGGAGTACTGTTGTTGGTCAGTACTGTCAAATTTCTAAGTAATGCATTTCCATTCGAATTCGCCGTGGCAATGTCCATTTTTTCATCCCCGTCAAAGTCAGCCACGATCACATGGTCTGGTTCAAAAGAAACCAAATCAAAATCAGTGTCTGCAGTGAAGCTTAGATCGCCGGGTCCCGAAGAAGTATTGTGAAAAACAGACAGGCTCATATCTGAAGACTGATTGGATACGATGATGTCGAGCAAGCCATCCCCGTCCAAGTCGGTTTGTACATTAAAACTAGGGCTATCACCGGGTGTCCAACTTATCGCACTATTGAATCCTGTTGAAGTAAGTGACCCATCACTTTCAAAAGTGACTTGGAAAGGGTTTGGAGAATAAGCGACCCAATCATGGGCATGTACTGATATCAGATCGTTGGAAGCCCCTGCAGGTACTTTCACTATGATTTCCGCTCTGGAAGCAAAGAGCATCTCTGCTTTGACTCCGCCAAAATAAATTGTATTGGCCTGTGAAGGACTGAAGTCTTCCCCGTTAATGGTGACTTCTGTACCAATCGGCCCACTCGTGGGATTGAATGAAGTGATAATTGGTACTTGAGAAAATAACGCAGTTGTCAATAACACCATACCTAGAGATAAGGCACCCCTTCTTCTTCTTTTCATAGCTTATAATTTTGTAGACAATTCGTTGATGATTCAACCAACAGTGCAATGGTACTTAGGGGAGAGAGAATAGCTGTATTCTCTCAGGTTACCAAAGGTTACATGTGCTGTACAAAAGGTTACAAAGGTCCTATGCTTGCTGTAAAGGCATTTTTATAAGCGGGTGACTTCTCGATTCAATGAAAAAATTTGTTCAATTAAAATTGGATCTAAAGTTCTCGTATTAAGGTATCAATCGTTTGATCCGTCAAGCTCAATTTCTTTTTAATTCTATGCCGCATGACCTTAATAGCTCCGACAGAAGTTCCGCGTAATCTTGCTATTTCTTTGGTAGATAAATTGAGCCTGATATAGTGACAAATTTCTATCTCCGATGAGCTTAAGTCAGGATATTTGGCTTTGAGTTTGGATTCAAACTGGGTGTTGATTTTTTCAATGTTTCCTTCTATGTAATTGAATTTCTCTTCGGTCTCTAATTGGAGTTTAAGGTCTGTAACGAAGCTGTTCAGTTGAGATTTTATATTTTCTGTTTCGGAATTATTGATTTCCTCTACTTTTTCAAGAATAATCTTCCTGAATTGGTACCTCATTTTATTATCGCTAATCACCATGGCCAAATCTCCCTCTTTGTTTCTCAAATTTCGTCTTAGGGTATTACTTTCGGTCTGCAGGTAATTGTACCGATCTGCGAGCGCAAATGATAATAGCAAAACCTCCAGTACCGAACCTATCAAATAGAAATTGGCCGTAAAGTAATTTCGCTCAATATAACCAACAATCATCAGCGTATAGAGCAATACACTCAACAACAGTAGGGTCCAACCCATCAAATAATATTTCGCATAGTGGCTACCATTTCTATATGCCATTATGCCCGCATAGATAGCAGTGATAGTAAATAATATATTGGCATGTGCCAGCGACAAATTGTGTATAGTATATCCAAAAAGCCTCACCACACTAAGTCCCACTGCAAGCAACAAGGAAATAGCGGCAACCAAGAGCATCATGTAATAAGCATGCCTGCTGTATTTTCGAAGATTGAGTATTCTAATATTGAAATTAGAAGACAAAGCGATATATAATGCGGTAACTCCTGTTATTAAATGTGGCGTCCAACCCGCATAATCATCAGGAAAATAGTAGGAGAAAAATCCTCTCACAGAAAGGGCAAGCATGATGGCTGCCAAATTAGCCATTGCGTAGTGAAAATAGACGTTGTCCTTAATTGAGAACCCAAGGAACAGATTGTAGAGAGTAATAATCAACAGCGCTCCCAAATAAAACCCCTGTATCAAAGATTCATTCGTATCTCTGGATTGAAGTTCTTGTTCATCCAGTATTGAAATAGAAAATTGAATCCCATATGTACTGACCGCTCGTAGATACAGAGTCGCAGTATCCTGACCTTCAATTTCAATTGGGAAATAAGAACTTCTACCCTTAATCAGTTTTTGTGAGTTTGGTATATTGACACCTGTCATCACTGAGCGCCAGTGATCTCCCTGCTTAAAAAATAACTGAACGCTATCTACGAGTAATTTACCGACTTTCAATAATCGA
Organism: Reichenbachiella sp.; assembly: GCF_039944555.1. Taxonomy (GTDB): domain Bacteria; phylum Bacteroidota; class Bacteroidia; order Cytophagales; family Cyclobacteriaceae; genus Reichenbachiella. The sequence goes on from NZ_JBDUYN010000008.1 coordinate 312,391, forward strand.
TTTTGTACAGCGTTCGTAGTGTTAACTACTTCAAGTGCAAGCCAACACGCGTCATTCGTAAACCCAAAGTCAAGTACACCTGTCTCACTTGGCTGAAAATTGGTCTTGTGTATTTCATCAATCGTTGCTGTTCGAGAGGGGTCCTTATAAATTCCGATTTGACGGATCTCCAGAGTAGAAGGGTCTACTTCACTCACGTGTTCCTTCTTTTGACAAAAAGAGCAAACGGGTAGAAGGATCAACAATACGAAGATATGCACAAAAGCATGACCTGACCTGTACTTCATTTAAATAGAATGGAACTCAATAAGTTAAATCCCAAAGCTAGTTAATTCACACAATTGTGATCGGTCTTTTTTATGCTTCCGTGTTCTGAAGTGTTATTTCCACTTCTTCTAAGGACGAGACATTCATTTTCTTCTTAATTCGGTGCCGCGCCACTTTAATGGCACCTTCCGAAGTTTTTCTCAAACCAGCGATTTCTTTATTGGATAGATTCACTTTTATGAGGTAACAGATCTCAATTTCTCCTGGAGTAAGTTCTGGACAACGCTCCTTTAGCTTGGCCTCAAACTCGGCATTGATTCGCTCGATTTTATCCTGAAAATAGTTGAGTTTATCTTCGGTCTCAAGTTGCATCTTAAGTGACGTGACAAAGCTGTTTAGCTTACTTGGCATCCTTTCCATGCTGGCATGGTTTATTTCCTGCACTTTTTCCAGCATATTCTTTTTAAACTGGTGACGATACCGGTTGTCGCTTATCACCATCTCCAAATCTCCCTCACGATGTCTGAGATTTCGCTTCAATTCGTTTCGTTCGAGTTGAATGGCATTGTATCGACCTGCAAGACCAAATGACAGCGTGAGCACTTCTATTACTGAACCGATGAGGTACAGGTTTTCGGTGAAGAAATTGAGCGGAAGAAATCCATTTAATAGTAGCGCATATTGCAAAGCACCGATCAGGCCAATGGTCCATCCCGCCAAATAATATTTAGCATTTTTGTTTCCGTTGCGCACTGCAATCACTCCAGAAACCCAAGCGATAATGGTGAAAACAAAAGTACCAATGGACAAAGGCATGTAGGTGGAATGAAAACCCATTTGAGTCATCGAATAGGGATACACCACAGCAATCACTCCAAATACAATCACTCCAATAAACAAATAGTAGGTCAATGCACTGTATTTCCTGATGCTGACCATCCGGATACAGAAACAGGAAGAAAACAAAGTAAAACTAATAATGCAGACCGGTACGACGATCAATATGGCCTCAGGGTTGTTAGGAAAAATATAGCCGGTGAAAAAACCTTTGAGTGCCAACGTAGCTAATAGTGCACCTAAATTTGACAGTGCATAAAACAGATACAATGGATCTTTAACCGTAAGACCTAAAAACAAATTATATAAAGTAATGATCAGCAGGGCTCCAAAATAGAACCCTATGGTCAGCGTCACTCCCTGCTCGTACGTACTATATTCATAATCATTGTTGACATGAATGGATACCTGCTTGCTGTGCATACCAGTAACTCTTAGAAAATAGGTGATCGTGTCTCTGGCTGAAAGAGCTATCTGAAAATAATTGGATTTACTATGTTCATATTTCTGTGATTTGAGGACCATGGCTCCTGTGATCTGCCTTTTCATCACCCCGTTGGATTCATAGTACAATTCCAGGCTGTCTATAATGGGTTTGTCAATTCTGAGGATTTTCTCGACCACCTGTTCGCTAGAATTGAAGAGTGTAAACTTCAACCAATCCGCGCCAGTATTGTAACCGAAATTGGGTACTCGTGCATCCAGAGCAATAAAGGTTTTACCTTTGATTTCCTGATACCCCATTCCTCTCGACGAGTCATAAAAATGGGTCGTTCGCTGTCCAATGGGGTTTTCAATTACTTCTTCCCCCACATCGATAATTTCTTGTGAGTAGCTGCACAAAGAATTAAAAAATATCCCTAGACCAAAAACCAAAATAACTATTTCTCTCTTCATGCTGCCTGCCGGTTATAATCAATGTAATATTAGGAGGCCGACCATCAATCACATAACAATGGGTGGGGACAAATGGGTGACATGAATTTAATGCACTGATAATCAAGAGTTTACAAAATATACTTTCAGACAATTTGAAGGGACAAAAAGTTATCTTTGACAAACAAAAAATTACCAACGAATAACTCTTTTCTGATATGAAGTGGATTCGAAACGCTATAACTACGTTCCTATTTACCTGCACCCTTATACTTTTCGAAACAGAGTTGATTGGACAACCCGTCTCCACTTTGGATTCTTTGATAGCCGTATTAGAAATGGAAATTTCAGACAGACAAAGAGTAGACACATACATCAAAATATCAGAATTTTACGGCGCTTCAGATTCAACAAAAACAGTATCTTATGCCAACCAAGCGATCGATCTTGCTAAAAAGATTCAATACAAAACAGGCGAAATTGATGCCTACTATGCACGTGTCCATGTAGCCATGTCGATGGGACACATTGCTGTGGCAGCCAAAGAATTCCACCGAATTGTAACCCTATCCAAAGCGATTGGTTATAAAAGAGGAGAAGCCAACGGATTGAATGGTCTGGGTGCTACCAGAGATTTTCAAGGGGATTATTCAAAAGCACTCGAATACCTTTTTCAGTCCTTAAGGATCAGCGAAGAAGAAGGAGATCAGAGAGCCATTGCCAGTAGAACCAACAACATTGGTCTGGTTTTTTCGAGTCAGGAAGAATATACGGATGCTATAAAATACTTGACCAAATCACTTCAAATCCATAATGATTTGCAAGACACATATGGCGTGGCATTGGTTAATAGTAACATCGGCGAAGTCTACATGAAGCAAAATCAATTGGACAAGGCGCAAGAATCTTTCAATCGATCGATAAAATTTTATAATGAGATCCAGGATCAGAACGGTATTGCCTATACCTATAAAAACCTAGCCGACGTCTGTCTGAAGAAGGGAGATGTCCCAAAATCGATCGAACACTACAATTACGCATTGGACATCTACGACAAGATCGGAGGACAGTATTTTATATCCTACACACTTATAGGTTTGGGAAGGTCTCACATGATGATTAAGGAATGGCAGACAGCTAAGAAGTATTTCAAAAAAGGGCTCAAACTGGCCAGCGAATTGAGGCATATGGTCAACATTCGTGATGGCTGGAAGTACCTAGCCGTAATTGAGGAAAATTTAGGGAATTATAAAGCCGCCTTGGAAGCACGGAAAAATTACAAAGCAGCAGCTGACAGTATTTTAAATACTGAACAAACCAAAAATCTAACTCGACTTGAAGCCAATTATGAATTTCAAAAAGAAAAAGACTCTATCGCCTTGGAACAACACAAAGCCGAGCTAGCCTTTGAAAAAGAAATCGAGCGGCAGGAATGGCTGAAGCTCGTGGCCTTTACCGCCGCTTTGTTTGTCACCATAATCGCCCTGATCATCTACCGTTTCTATTTGATCAAACGGGACAAGAACAAAGAATTGGCTAATAAAAATGAGATCATTGATTTGAAAAATAAGGAACTCATCTATCGAAATGATCAAATTGTGACGTTAAGAACGAACGAAAAAGAATTGGCTGAAGAAACGCTGGCTTTGAAGGAACGGGAGTTGGCCACAGTAACCATGCTCTCTCACGAAAAAAATTCGCTTCTTCAACAACTTGGAGAACAAATTGGGTCACTTGCGAATAAAGTAGACCAAAAGATTCTGCCCGACCTGAAGGAAATCAAACGGACCATTAAAGCAAATCTGAATGAGGAAAGCTGGTCCATGTTTATGTACCAGTTCGAAAAAGTGCATCCAAAATTCTTCAATGAGCTAAAAGAAGAATATCCATCCATTACCCAGCATGATCTGCGACTTTGCGCCTACATCAAGGTGGGTATGGACAACAAAGAAATCGCTCAGGTTTCTAACATTACTACAGCAGCGGTGAAAAAGAGCATCAATCGGATGAAGAAGAAGATGGAATTATCACCGGAAGTAGATTTGAGAGATTTTTTGATTCGGAAATAAAACGTTCATAAGCTTTCCTGCAATCACTTGCATCTACGTCACCCTTCATAACTTAAATTGTTTATGAAACAATGGCGTGCTCTGCGCATGAATTGCTAATAGTAAACGCCTCAAATAATAAGGGAATATCAAATGGTAGGACAATCTAAAAGAAGCCTACCAAGCAAAAAATAATTAGAGGTTCAACGAATTTTTAACTACTCCGCCTTCAAAGCATTCACTGGATTGTCCATGGCTGCCTTGTAAGTCTTTAGCCCGATGATGCTTATGGATATGGCACCAAGCAGCAGTATCGGTAAAACAATCATTGGTGCATCTATAACAATGCGATAGTCGAATCCATTAAGCCATTCGTTGCCCAAATAGTAAATAGCTGGAAACGCAAGAATAGCACCGACCAGGATAAGCTTTAAAAAACCAAAAACAAGATGATACATAATTCTTCTCGCTGTTGCTCCAAGCACCTTTCTGATTGCAATTTCCTTCGTTCTTCGTTCGAGTGAAAAAGCAGCTAAAGAGAACAATCCAATCGAAGCAATGATTATAGCCAGTCCTGAAAAAGAAGTAAATACATGACCAAACCTTCTCTCTTCAGCATATAATCTATCGAAAGATTCGTCCAGAAAAAAACCTTCGAATGGATAACCCGGAACATACTTATTCCAAGCAGTTTCAATCACGGAAAGGGCTTCTACAAAGTCACTAGAAGTCCTGATGTGAATGTAACGTGCAAAGTACTCTGGGTTAGATGAGGCGTATCTAAATATTACTTCTCGTGTGTTGTATTGACCATTTCTCAAAATAAAATCTTTGACCACTCCAATCACCCTGAAGCGTGTAGACCTCCCACGATTAAGCAATTGACCGACTGGTTCCGTCCACCCCGCTTTTCTTGCGAAGGACTCATTGACAACAACCGCTGTAGAATCTGTGGCCATTCCTTGAAAAAAACTCCCTGCTACCAACTGCAAGCCCAAGGTTTGCAAAGCAGACGAATCAGCGAATATGTTGTCAGGATTCAATGTAACTGCATTTTCGCCCATGGTCAGGTAGCTCCAATCATATATTCGTCCGGAAGGATAGTGACTCAATGCGCCTAACTGTTCTATATGGACTGAGGACATCAAGTCATTTACAAAAGCCTGATAGTTGTTTCCCAGCCTATCATCATTTCTAACCACAAAAATTTGATCAGCATTCATTCCTAAATCTCTACTGGAAACGTGTTGTACCTGATGGAATACGATGAATGTAGCAGTAATTAGAAAAACAGAAACCGTGAATTGAAAGATCACCAATACCGTCCTTAGTCGACTACTTCTGCCTTTGACGGCCTCTTTGCGCAAAGAATCGATGGGTTTGAATGAAGAAAGGTACAGCGCCGGATAGCTGCCTGCCACTAAGCCCACAACAATAACAAACGCAACGACCCACCCTAGCATATTCAAGTTGATAATATTTCGCCAACCATAATCCGCATCTGTCATGATATTAAAATAGGGCAACACCAGAATAGCCAGAATCACTCCCAGAAGGACTGAAACCAACGTAATAAGCACCGACTCCAGCAAAAATTGTTGTACAAGATGCTTTCTCACCGACCCCAGCACTTTTCTTAGTCCAACCTCCTTGAGACGCAAAGAAGACTTGGCTGTTGACATGTTGATGTAGTTTATACAAGCAATGAGCAGTATAAAAGCAGCAATAATGGAAAAAGTGAGCGTATTATTCCGGTTACCTGGATTATTCAATGTTAGCCTTTGATGATTTAAGTGAATATCCATCAGTGGTACAATTTCAAAAGAACGATGGTTACCTGCAGCCAGAAAATCACTCCAGGAGTCATACTCAGACATAAAGGCAATCAACTCTTCCGAAAGGTGTTTTTCGGTAAATTCCAGGAATTTCTCCCTCAATCTTTCTGGATCTGCGCCAGCCTTTAATTTCAAGTAGGAATACACATTATTGCCTGACCAGTTGCCATCAGTCAACCATTTGTCATGGGGAAAAGAAAATATCGCACGATATGGAATGGTTGAGTTTTTCGGTTGATCTGCCACTACGGCCGTGACCTGATACGCGTCTTCGTCATAGACGACTGTCTTGCCCATAGGATTCTGGTCTTCGAACAACTGATCAGCAACGGACTGAGTTAAAACGATTGAATTTGGAGAATTAAGAGCATACTCCACTTTACCATTAAGAAATTTTGTAGGAAAAATATCGAAGAATGTGGAATCTGCGCTCAGTATGTCATTTTGCTTAATAAATTGATTATCCATTTTAAGCACTACATCATATAAACCATAAATTCTGGTGCCTGACTCTATCTCCGGAAATTCAAGAAGCATCTGCTGTACAGCAGGAGTTGGTGTGAAAGGACTGTAGTTAGTCGAACCACGATCATTAACTAACCGATAAATTCGATGTCCGTCCTGGACATATTTGTCAAATGACAATTGATGAGAGATATGTGAAATCAGTAAAAGACATGAGGCTATTCCTATCGACAATCCAAGGATATTCAGGAGCGTGTAGGTACTGTTTTTTCTCATGCTTCTCAGCGACACTTTAAAATAATTTTTGAACATACCGTATGAAGTTTTGGGTCTTATATCTTCTAAATTTTTAATGTACCGGATCCGAAAAAAGCGAATGACGTTCCATAAGAATCTGAGTTTTACATATTTGACATGAGCAGCAACCTGTCTCTCATATATTTCGATCAAGTCGCCTTCAACCGTTTCCTTATAATAGGGCTTGCAAAACCAGCTCAACAGTTTGAGAGGCCACTTTGGTGGCTTGGTTTTTACATCTTTCATTGTCCCAACTTGAGTGATACTGCGGGTATTTGTGCGTAGAGATTGTTTCTTACTTGTCGATTAATTTCAATGGCTTGAATCCCAAGGTTGGTTACTTTGAAGAATCGCTTTCTTCTACCTCCTCTTTTTGCCTGTGCTCCCCCTACGTATGAAGACAAAAAACCTTTTTTCTCCAATCGATCCAGCGCCGTATGAACGGCACTAATGTTTACCTTTCTACCCAACTGACTGGCGATTTCGTCCATCACATTGACCCCATAGGCCTCTTCATGGAGTATGGCAGTAATGAGCAGGACTGTTTCCTCAAATTCACCCAACTGTACTCTTTCCATAACATTTACAAATATGAAACATAGGTAAATGTATGGATTAACTATTTCATTTACAATGATGAAACAAATAAATACTGCTTTGCGTCAGCCGCTCGATTTTTAGAATTCGTTTGTGACTGGCCAGGATTTATTTCTATCCTTCACAGGTTTCTCTTGCCTTAAGCCTGGAGAAAGAAGTGGTAGAAATTGATAACTAAAGTTAGTTTCACTGATCTGCCGCAGTTGCTTTTTCAAACAACTCACTGGTATAATCCAGCAACTCCCGGCCGCCCCAAGAGCCATGTCCTGGTACGATTATTTTAGCCTCGGGAAATTCTGATTTTATTTTTTCTATGGTATTCGACCATTCCTCAAGATTAGCGTCTCCGGTATATCCCTTTGAGGCATTCATCTTCTTAATCAAGCAACCTCCAAACATTACCTGCTTGGATGGTACATAACCAATTATATTATCCCTGGTATGGCCTTCGCCTACATATTTCATTAGCACTTCCTGATCACCTACAGGTAGCGAAAATTCTGTATCGAAACCCATCAGGGGTGCTGTTTCTTCATTTTCTGATGCTAACTCCACCGTCAGCTGATTGGCGATTGATACGATGCCCAATGGATGAACTACACTCAGTCCGCCCAGGCAGTCATCATGGAAGTGAGTGGGCACAAATGCAATCACTTTAGCATTTAGCTGATCTGTTACGTAGGCGATCAGCTCTTTGGTCGCAACGGTATCCGGAGGAGTATCAAATATGACTGCCTCATTTTGGTTGACATATATCAGACCATTGCATCCTACTTTTCCCCAACTTTCTGTTTGTAAGTAGGCTTCATGAACATAGACGCCTTCATCAATGGAGTGAATCTTCAGTTGATCTGACGAATAAATAACGGCACTTTCTTTTTTTTCGCTGCAGCTAGAACACACTAGAATCAGGACTGCAAATAGGGAGATTAATCTTTTGTTCATATGTCTTCGAAAATAAAGCTCCTTGCCTTTATCGAAAAGAAATTATGCAACAAAAAATAAGTAGCCAGCTCCCCAGGACAAACGCATTTAAAATCAGATCCCTGCCAGGGTTACACTTAATCGTACAACTGAGATTTCAATACAGTCCATGCTTATCCAAACACAACCCTGGTAGGGTTTGTAGGCAGTTTAAATTTTAAATGCGTTTGTCCTGATCAGCTCTCCTTGTGATCACTGTTCAGCAAGCACATCGACGGGGTTTTGTGTGGCAGTTTTAAACGCTTGCTGCCCTACGGAGACTGAGGCTATGAATAAGCTGAAACCAACTGCCAGAAGAAATACCAGTAGAGGCATATGGGTTCTGAATGCAAATCCATCCAGCCACTGATCCATGACCATATACCCAACAGGAATAGCAATCAAATTGGCAATTAGAATGAGTTTTAAAAAGTCCCAGGCTAAAAGTCCGATCAATTGTTTTTCGGAAGCGCCGATGACTTTGCGGATACTCATTTCCTTTGATTTTTGATAAACCATAAAGGTCGCTAACCCGAAAAGTCCAAGCGCTGCAATGATGATTGAGAGGGCTGTAACGATTTGAAGCAGTTGACCTAGCTTCTTATCCGCATCGAAATGCTGAGCCAATCGCTGATCCAGGAAAGTATAGTCAAAGGGTATCTCCGGAAACAGTTCTTTCCAAATCGCCCCAATGGCCGCCACCTGGTCGCTAATATTTTCCGCCCGAACTTTTACCTGAATAGAAAAAGCATTTTGCAGGCCGATTTGAATGACCAACGGATTCAATTGCTCCTTGAGTGTTTCAAAATGGAAATCCCGGAGGACGCCAATAACTTTACTTTTTGTTCCTCCACTATGCACCAGACGTTTACCCAAAGGGGCTTCCAACCACGTTGGGTCCATGCCCGATAGATGACGGATAGCCGCCTCATTGACTAATAGACCTAAAGTGTCAGAGCCAATGTCACGATTAAAATCTCGTCCCTTCATCAGTTCCAAATCGAATGTTTTCACAAATTCATGGTCTGTGTAAATAGTCCAGAGCGCCATGTTTTCGTCCGCAGGCCATCCTTCGGGAAGATATCTTGCAGACCAGTGGCTTTCAATATCTCCAGGAAATGAAGAGTTGGCAGTTACAGATTGGATTCCCTCGTATTTCGTGACAGCGCTTCTAAACAATTCCATTTTACCGGCATCAGCCGCTACTACTCGAGCCCCATTCAATACAAGTATCTGATCCTTGTCGAAACCCAGGTTTTTTGTGGTCATAAAACTGACCTGATGGTAAATTACACCGGTAGCAATCAGTAGTAGCACGGCTAAAGTGAATTGAATAATAACCAAAATCTTTCTTGACCATCCGCTTTTTAGCTGATCACCCGATCTGGAACTTAATATGGATACGGGCTTGAATGACGATAGAATCAGAGCCGGATAGATCGCACTGAAGACGCCTATTAAAATGGCCATACCCAAAGCCAGTAAGAGGTTAGAAACAGTCAATAACTCTAGCCAGAAAAATTCTGTACCTGCAATCAAATTGAAATCGGGAAGGATGAGAACTAATCCGACAATGGCCAGAAAGGTAGATATGAGCGTGAGCAGGATGGACTCCATCACAAACTGCAAAAAAATCTGGCGTTTACTTGATCCCAGAATTTTTCTGAGGCTGGTTTCTTTGACAGCCTTCAATGATTTAGCCGAGCTGATGTTGACAAAGTTGATTACTGCCATGGCCATGATACCAAAGGCTACCGCGAGAAGGATCAATACATGCTGATGGTTTCCACGAGGTTGAAAATCAAACCGGAGGTCTGACTTCAAGTATATGTCTTCCAATGCTTGTACATCAGGTGTGTATTTATCTCTCAAAGATTCGCCTCCGTGGCGTTCTAGGAAATTCTTCATGTCTACCCGCAGTTTGACCGGATCAAAATCTTTGCTCATCACAAAGTAGGTATGGCAAAAATGAGAGGTCCATGAGGCAAATGCGGTTGGAGCAAAAAAATGTCTTCTTACCCATTGAATGGGAATCAGAAATTGGAATTGAATGTGTGAATTTGAAGGACAGTCGACCACACCTTCTATCTCATAGGTGACAAACGTGCCCCACAGATTGACCTGCAGGGTTTTTCCAATGGGATTGTCACTCCCAAAATATTTCTCTGCTGTTTGAGGTGTGATAAGCATCTTATTTGGGCTTTTTAAAAAGCCTTCTTTATTACCGCTAACAGTGGGAAAATCGAACAGGTCCAGAAAAGTGGAATCAACACCCAGAAAACCATGTTGGGCAAATACGTCATCTCCTTGCTTTACCGTCAGAGCAATGGTAATATTTTGAAAAGAAGCGACGTTCGCAATTTCAGCTATTTCGTTTCTCATCTGGTGGCCCCAGGTGTAGGGTACAATCGCGGCTATGCGCTCCTTTGTCGCAGAGGTCAATCGATAAATTCGATCCGATTGTTCATTGAATTGGTCGAAACTGTATTGATGACGGACATAGATAAGAATAGTGAAAAACACAAGCAGTCCTAATGTAAGTCCTGCAATATTTAGCAGGGTATAGAGCCTCTGCTTAATCAAATTTCTAACTACAAGTCTTGCTATCAGCTTAATCATAACTATCGCTTTTAGCAAGAATATTCCATGCAGGCCGCAAGAAATAGAATCCTTTTTACCGATTAGAACAGATTTTACTTTTTGGACTTAAGCATGGATTTTCTAAAGTCGCTGGGAGGTGTGCCCATCTGCTTCTTAAATATTCTGGTGAAGTGGCTCTGATCTGAAAAGCCGGTTAGGTAGGCAATTTCTGTCAATGAATAATTGGTCTCTTCCAGGAGCTTGACTGCCCGCTCGATTCTTAGTTTTCGTAAATACTCACCGAAATTAAGATCATCAAAATACTTAGAAAATTCACGAGAAAGATAAGCCGGGTGCACCTCCAGACTCGATGAAACTTCCTTTAAACTTAATGTGAGATCCGTATCGATTTTATCTTGGATCATCTCTTTGAGCTCTTCTACCCATGGCGGAATTTTCTTTGTGCTTTTTTCAGAAAGAAATTTGCGATAAACCGCTAAAAGCATACCCTCGGTGGGGTTTTGTGCATGCTTTTCATCCTTATGGTATTTGGCCCAGGAATAGAGTGCGTCATAGATGACCATGCCAATGTCCAGTAGTTCATGATCATTGCTATAGTTGTGTGACAATCCAGCAGTAATGGCCCAGAGGCCGGCAGCCTGACTGGCCAGGTCGTATCGATCAGTGTCAGCAGCTCTCACTATTTTGGCTATCTCATGTACAGCCGGGTCTTCAATTTCATACTTTTTCACAAAGTAGTCAAAGGTGCATTGGTCTGAATAGTGGGTGAATTCTACGTAAGCCACATCGTAGGGTATGGCTCCGGTTTCTTCTGCTTTTGGTATCACTTCATCTACAGGCACAAAAAGAAATTCTGGCTCATCATCGATAAATCTGCTGATCAGCCAGGGGCATGCCAGTCGGTCAATTTTGGGTTTTTCGCGGGTGATCCATTTCATAAATAGCTCTTACGTTCTTAACAATCTGATGGATCTATTTCCTGAAATACATTTTGACCGGTACCTTGATCCCAACTGAAATTTTCAATAAGCTGCAATCTCCCGTCGGGTAGGTTTTTAACATCACAAGCTGACTCGCCACCCGCAATATTTCCATCCATGTGCTCCTGAGCATATTTGAAATGTAGCTGATTTTGAATGAGTCTGCCTGCCAAATAGCCTCTGATCACCTGACCTCCCTCATATCGAGCAGATACCACTTCAGCTTTCTGTGTGAAGGTGAAAATAGTATCCTGATTGACCACACCGTTACCGGCGGTTTTCACGACATTCATTTGTTTTCCATCGAGATTTGTCATGGCTCGGTTTTATTTAATAAAATATGAAATACAATTTAAGATGCTAAAGTGAATGTAGTCAGATAAGTCAATAAATATTTATTTTAGAACAGACCTTCGATACAATGAAACAAACCATTCTAATTTTTGGGAGTTTAGCGGCAGCTATCTTTATTCTGTTCGAACTGAATAAGTTATCACTTTGGGGTCTGGAGGATTCATCAGATCTGTTTATTATTTGCTCTGGTGTCCTCTTTATTCTTATTGGTGTGCTGATCAGTCGATTCATGCTCGGTAAACCCGAAAATCCAAAATTCCGTGGGTTAAAGAAATCAAGCCTGACCAAACAAGAATATAAAATATTACTTCTGATGAACGACGGTCTGTCCAACCTGGATATCGCAGAACAACTATACATTTCGGAAAGTACAGTCAAAACCCATGTATCTAATATTTTATCCAAACTTCGCGCTAAAAGAAGAACAGAAGCAGTCAAAATCGGCCGTGACCTGGATATTATTTAAACTGGTACTTTAGTAGGAATTGTGGCTGAAATCTCAAAATCCTACTTTAGACTGAGTTTTTTGCAGGCCGGTTCACCTATCATTGTTGGACATCAAATGGCAACAAATATGAAAAATTATGTACTGAGATATGGGCTTATCGCAGGTGTGGTCAACATTGGCCTAGGCCTGTTCAACTGGTTTACTGTAGCTCAAATTTATGGACCTACACTTTCCCAGACGCTGGGCTATCTTTCTATCGCCGTTGGGCTCTTGTGTGTCCCAGTGGGCATCAGATATTTCAGAGATCAAATCAACGGAGGTCTTGTGTCTTTTAATAAAAGCATGAGCGTTGGGCTAGGCATCACACTGATCGCGTCCTTAATTACTTTTTTGTACAGTATGCTCTTCTTTGTTTTCGCTGGTGATAGTTTCGACGAGTGGAACAAGCGAGGGCTTTCGACTGCTGAACTGGAAGAATTGGAAATACAAATCGCACAAACACCTGACTTTGTTTTTACCGCATGGTTTCAGGGTTTCATCTTGTTTCTGAGTGTATTTTTGATTGGCCTGATCATCAGTCTGATCAGCGCCATGATTTTGAAGCGCGCTTCGGTAAGCAAATGACCTTTGTAAATGTTAAAAACATTAATTCATGGAAGCAGAACATTTAGTCAAAACCTGGTTTGAGAAATGGGATGAAGGAGACTTCCTTCACTTACCCATTGCTGATAATTTCAAACATACTAGTCCGTTTGGCACCATCGATGGAAAGCATGCCTACCTCAATTTGGTGCAGCAAAACAAGGACAAATTCCTGGGCTATACATTCGAAATACATGATGGGATTTATAAGGCACGCCAGGCATGTGTGCGTTATACCGCAAAACAAGGAGAAGGTTTTGCACTGGACGTGAGTGAATGGTATTATATAAAAAATAATCTGATCGAAGAGATTGTAGCGTATTATCACATTGGTGAAATACGAGAGGAGAGGCAGCTTTCAAATCCAGAGTAGACCCTAAAAAAAATGAGTGAAGCCAATAAAATGGCTTCACTCAATAAGTAGGAAATCAACCCCCATCCAGTTCTGTATTTCCTGTGGTTGTTAGCCAGGCAGACCAGGCTGATGTGCCGTTGGCATTAGTTGATCTAATCCGCCATCTCCCCGTTCTTACGCCATTACTATAATGAGTCAGGGCTGTTGGGTAGGATGTCGTGTTGCTATTACTAATCGTCTTTATTGAGTTATAAAGCTGATTTCCCGGAAAGGGGTCCGGGGTAGTCTCAATTTGGATCTGATAATTTGCACTGGTGACTTTATCCCAAAAGAGTGTAACCTGATGTGCAGAAACGGCGGTCAAACGAAAATTTGATGGAGTAGGAGGCTTGGTGGATGCCGGAGGATCAACATAAAAAGTGAATGATGGCGAATAACTGCCTGAGCCATGTTGATTGACTCCTTTTACACGCCAACTGTGTGTACCCGAGCTCAGATTTGAATAAGAAGCATTCGGATAGGTGACTGCAGGCTTTGTTACCCCATCCAATTGTACCACATAGGAAGACGCATTTATTATAGGATACCAGGTCAGGTAGACGGAGTTGCCATTCACACTCGAATTCAAAGACCATGGGGTGGATGGGACACTGGCTACGGGTATCTCTATCTCGTGTGTGTCTGGTTCGGCACCGGTAATAGTTACCCTGATTTGGAAATTTTGAACCTGGGTAATATAACCTTCAAAATGTGCTGAGTTGCTGCCAGCATTTATCCAATTGCCATTTAAGGCTTTGTAGGCCCATTGATAGTTGTGGTCATGTTCTACTCCCAACTTTATCGCATCCAGCGAAACATGAACACTAGTTGGACTTGAAACTACATGGTTGATTCGTATTTCTTCATTTCCTGTTTCTCCAAAAGTGTCTGTGTCCTTGAGCAGTGCCTGGTCGGCGAAACCAAACCAATCGTTCCATGCAGGGTCACTCGTTCCGGAATTACCCTCCAGAAAGTATTTTTTAAATAGATTTCCTGCCCTTCCATGCGGGTTATCATTCGCGTCAGTCCATCTAACAGATGAATTATTATGTGAAAACCCTAAAACGTGAACCAGTTCATGGGCCATGATTTGTGCTTTACGTTCAGCAGAATAAGAGGTGTTGTATAATTCGGCTGACACGACTACTAATTCGTTAGCAGGCATCACTTCAGTACCAACTTCACCCATATAATAGGTTCGACTTGTCGCTGCTACAGCTGTACTCGGTATCGGAGTATCACCATTTTCAATGACATCGGCTGAGAAAAAATGTGTGGTGTAGGGTGCAGGGTTAGAAGATGGGCTGGGGTCATTGAAGAACACCGAAATGTCTCGTATTGTATTCCATCGCCTTACTGCCTCTTTCAGCGCATTTACCCAGGCAGTAGGCATGCTGGGTTCGTAGGTGATGATAAGGTTTGAGGAACGTGCCTTCGTAATGATCTTTGTCGGTACATCAGAATTTCTTGGAGCGGTATAATTAAGCGTTGTTCCCGGACCGCCGCCATCACCATCATCGGGAGGAGTGATTTTTTTAGGCTTCCCGCCTCCTTCATCGTCTGGTAATTCACCACCTTGATGGGCACCACTGCGCTGATCGTCTATGGCGGGATCCTTTGGCATTTCGAAATTTTCCTGACAGGAGAAAACGAATAGCGTCGCCAAAACGCCTGATAAAAGCATTGTTTTCAATGAATTCATTGTAGTTTGGTTTAATGTTTAACTAATAATTATGGGCCTTTAAGGCCCGATAACAATGAAGTAGGAGATTTGAGAAAAGTGTGACACTTTATTAGAAAAACCTTCCGGTAAAGGTCTTTCTTTGGCTTAGGACGTAGCCAAAAAAAGGTGTGGCCAATGACCACACCAACTGTCGGAACCCTATTCAACCTGTCCGTTCACCAACTAATCTGTGGAGATATCAGGAATCTCCCATTTTCTGAAGTCTTTCTATGTCCTGGTCTATCGAAAGGATCAACAAGCACGTGGCCGTACAAAATACCGGGCTGGTAATACAGTGATGACCACTCCAGCTACCATCCGTATTTTGGATATGCACGATGCGCCCGGCAGTATCATCAAACCATTTGGCCCATTCATCTCCACCTGCTATGACCATGGATTCCCCGGTTTGCAAAAAACTGAGAAATTCTTCTCCACCATTGTTTCCAAACCCATCAAGTACTTCATCTTCCTGTGCTTTGTCTTTGGCAGATTTGAAAACATTGAAGCTCGTATTCAACCTCGAAGACTCTTCTTTGCTTAAACCAATTTCTTCGAGCAACTCCTCAGAAATCTCTGCATCATCCGCAATTTCTCCTCTTCGTTTGGCTTCTTCGATCATATCTTTAGCCTTTTTGGCCTCCTTGGCACTTGCCCGAAGTGAACCGGATACGGCATAGAGCATCACTCCTGCGCCTTTTTCTGTGTTCACTTTGCCAGAACTGACATCGTAGTTGCCTTTTTGAAATTCCCTGGACCGAACCAGAGCATCTTCATCTACATCAATACCATTAGCTTCGGCCGCCTCTACCGCCTGGTTGGCATAAGATGATTGGAGCACACCGGCCCAGCCGTCACCTTTCAGACTGCCATCCTGGTTTTGGTTGGTCTGAATTCTGGATACACAATCGGCCAACGCTGATCTGATTCGATCCTGGGTTTTGGCTGGCAGATCTTCCAGTTCCAAAAGGTTATTGAAAAACTGCGCAGCCAATACGGCATCTATGTTGTCCCCCAGTTTCACCTGGATTTGGGTGCCCTGCAGATCAGTGATTTTCAGTCTGTCTTTGGGGGTAGTTTCTACCGCATTGAGCAGGTATTCTGTGGCTTTGGCCAATGCTGCTGAATATTCTCCTTGTATCAGGGTACTCTTGGTCCGAAGCATGGCCATACCAACCATAGCTGTGGTAGCGGGATCGGTACTTACTGCATTGGCATCTCGGATGTGCTGATAGCTGTGACTGCCAGCTCCCCACCCTCCATTTTTTTGTTGGACGGATGCCAGGTAAGTCAATCCTGTACCTACGGCATGTTCGACTTTTTCGACATTTTTGAAATGGCTGTGCCCTTCTGATGATTCTTCGCCAAAAATGGTTTTGAAGGTACATCCTTTGGTTCCGCATATTTTCACGTGATTGTGATCCAGTGGGTTCTTTCCGGAAGGTTTAAAACCCGGAGTCAGCGCCAAGAGTAGGCATCCCGCCAGCCCTGCGATCAACATTTTTACTTTAGTCTTCATAGGAATGAGTGTTTGGTTTACATCGTTATTGATATAGCCAAATACGACACTTCTACGACCAATGTAAATGTGCATTTAGGGAAGAGGGACTTTTGGTAAGTGAGGGGTGGATGTGAGTTAGTGTAAGTTTTTAGCACTACACAGAGTCCTGGCTCATGGAGACACGAACCTGGGCATTTGGATAGATATAATCAGGATTTGGGAAGCTGCCGTGCCTTATATCTGAAAACTTATTCCTTTCTCAAGATTTTCTCCATCGACTTGCCTCTCGCCAACTCATCGATCAACTTATCCAAATAGCGAATTTCCTTCATCAGTGGCTCCTCAATATCTTCCACCCGGATACCACAAACCACCCCTTTGATCAAAGTTCTGGAGGGGTTTAGCGCTGGTGCTTCTTCGAAGAAGGCCTCAAAGTCAATTTTGTTATCTAATACCGCTTGCAGTTCTTTCTGACCATAACCTGTCAGCCAACGAATGATTTCGTCAACTTCCGCCTTAGTACGCCCCTTTTTCTCTGCCTTTGTAATGTAATGCGGATAAACACCGGCAAAGCTCATGGCATACACCCGATGTTTTGTCTTTTTTGAATTATCCATAGCCAAGTTTAGTTATAAAATTGTTAAGTGTTGATCGATATCTTGTTAGTTTGAATACCAGATGTATTTCCTACCATGAAACTCAAAAAACTATCTATGCGACTGTGGAAGCAGGATGCCCTGAGGAAGTTGTCCTGGATCATTAAATATTTGCATCCACAGCATAAAATTCTGGACCTAGGCAGCGGCCCTTGCTTTTTGAGTTCCTTGCTCATAGATAAAGGTTTTGAGGTAACGCCAGTTGACGTGCAAAACCTATCTTCCATAACAACCATCTCTCCGCTTATCTATGATGGGAGAAATTTACCATTCAAAGAGAAGGCATATGATGTGGTACTACTATTGACGGTCTTGCATCATGTGAAGGACTTCAGGGCTACCATCAGGGAGGCCAGAAGAGTTTCGAATAAGATCATCATCATAGAAGACATCTACTACAATACTTTTCAGAAGTACCTGATCTATTTTTTCGATTCACTGGTCAATTTTGAGTTTTTGAATCACCCGCATAACAATCTAAACGACCTTGAATGGAAAGCACTTTTCCATGGGGAGAATCTTGTGTTGGAAGATGCACAGTATCATCCCATTACTTTTTTCTGTACCCAAGCGACCTATTGTCTTACTGTTAAGTAGAGGTTAGAAGTTGTTTAGGTACGGACATTCGGGAATTGCTGGTGAGAACGCTTGAGTAAATATTGGCTTACTACGCCTCCTAAACTCTTTGTTTAATTAGACTCTCCTATTTCTTTTCTAGCACATCAAATTCGAATTAATATTTCAGTCGCATGAAGCTTGCGACCCAGCGGAAAAAATGAAATCCTTTATCTTCGGAATAAATAAGTCTATGAGCCATCGTATTGCCATCTCGCGTATAAAATCAGAAATCAAGCTAACTACTGCTCGTAGTGGTGGCCCGGGCGGTCAGCATGTGAATAAGGTAGAGACGAAAGTCATGCTACGATTTAATGTACTGGAGTCCACGTGCCTTACTGATGATGAAAAAGAGATTATTCGTGAAAAACTGGGGAGTCAGCTCACCAAAGACGGTGCCTTGATCATCGCAGCCGAGAGTCAAAAATCGCAACTTAAAAACAA
The DNA here is from genome assembly GCF_039944555.1 of Reichenbachiella sp. Classification (GTDB taxonomy): domain Bacteria; phylum Bacteroidota; class Bacteroidia; order Cytophagales; family Cyclobacteriaceae; genus Reichenbachiella. Next base: position 330,934 of record NZ_JBDUYN010000008.1, read on the forward strand.
GGAGATCGCCTTCAAAAAACTGGATCGCCTGTTGGCCAAAGCCTTTTTCATTCCAAAAACCAGGAAAAAGACCAAGCCATCCAAATCGTCCATAAACAAGCGCATCAAGGCCAAAAAACAACATGGAGAGAAGAAAAAATGGAGACAAAAGCCATGATTGTCTGTGAGGGCAAAGGAGGAGACAATCAGGCCAACAAATAGTCCTTTGGGGTTTTCAGTGTTTTGATTTTTAGCAAAGATGCAATGTGAGAATAGGCACAAAAGGACGCCCTACAAATTGTCTGACGCCCTCCTAATCGCTTTCTGTTTTTATTTAACACCAGACCACTTTTTATGGGCTGCAGCTATTAGTATAGTCGTCTCCGCATTCCAAGGCTCCATAGAATTGAAATTACCACCATTGAATGGGCCATTAAAAAACAAGTATAGTTTGCCATCAACAATATCAAATGTTTCAGGGTTGATAGGATATTTAGCCTCTTTAGTCGCGATTCCCCAAGCGCAGTATCCGTCAAACTGCGGTAAGTATTTGGTTGGGCTCTTTTGAAAGAGATCTCGATTTGCCTTTGAGGAAAATTGGTACGTTGCATTCTTATATTTCGCTGTAATACCCTCATCGCCTTTAACTGCGTTGTTTGAAAAATAAGCTACTACATCATAACCTCCAATAGCTAACCCATCATCATCCACCGGTGGAATCTGGGCATTGATACTAAATACTATAGTGCTTAATATCAGGGCTAATAAAACTCTGTTCTTTTTCATATTTCGTTCTTTTTTAAATTGTTAATCCATCTAAAAGCTATGGCTTCTGGATTCCTGTCTTTTTTCTACCTTATTGACTAATTAGCTGAGTGTGAATCGTACGTCTTCCCGCTGATCTTCCATTGTCCATTTTTTTTGTAAAGCACGAAGAAGTCTGTAAACCTAAGCCCCGCCCAGTCGATAAATTCTACTTTCGCTGCTGCTGCTGGACCTGAGATGTCAATCCAAGCAATATGATGCTTAATGTTTTTTGACGGTCCGGTTGAACTAATCACCTTGGCAAACTCATCGGCACTAACTGCTGAAAATTCTCCGCCCACTGATCCAACAATATAAGCGTGATCGTAAAACGCCGATCGACTCAGTATTCCATCTCCAGTTTTTGCACTTTCTATATAGGGACTCAAGGCTTTTTCCACTTCCACATACTCGTTGAAGCTTCGAATTTCATCCTCCTTAGTCTCTGTTTCAACTTTGATGGGCTGTGCGATTCCGCTAACCGTTAGCATCATAATTAATGCAGTTTGAATAATTTTCATGATTTTGATTTTTGAGATTTGGTATTTAATTCTGGCTATGCGAATCGTACACTTTTCCACTAATTCTCCACTCCTTACCATTCTTGTACAAGACAAAGAAGTCTGTGAATCGGAATCCCTTCCAATCCTGAAATTCTACTTTTGCCGCAGCAGCTGGACCTGAGATATCAATCCAGGCAATGTGGTGCTGAACATTTGGTGACTCACCTAAAGAGGTAATCGCTTCTGCAAATTCATCTGCAGTATTATTTTCAAATTCACCTCCTATAGAACCTACGATATGAGCATGATCATAGAACGCAGGCCGGCTTAAGTCACCATTACCTGTTCGGGCACTTTCAATATAGGGTTGAAGGGCCTTGACTACTTCCTGATACTCGTTGAAGCTTTGAACTTCATTTTCTTTTGTTTCCATTTTCATTACTGTTTTTTTTATTGATAACTATTGTCAGAATAGATTACATAGCATACTGTGCTAATTCTATTCTGAGTACAAAGCTATCTTCCCAAAGGAATGATGGAATGGAGTAAAGGACCGTAGATATGGATTATCCGTTCAACTTGCCTGATCGGCGCGGAAGGCAGTTGGAGAAGTACCTGTTTTCTTTTTGAATAGCCTGGTAAAGTATAAAGAGTCATTGAATCCTACCTCATAGGCGATTTCACTTATTTGCATTTGAGTCATGCGAAGGAGCTCCTTAGCCTTTTCTACTTTTTTCAAGTTTATGTAGTTGTTGGGCGTATCATTGAACTCTGCTTTGAACTCTCTTTTGAATGAGGACAAACTGAGGTTGCTCAACTTCGCAAGTTCCTCTACACTTAGATTTGAAAATAAGTGCAATTCGATCATGTTCTTTAAATGGATGGACCTGGTGGAATATAAATCCGTGACTAAGTCCAGGATTGAACCTACATTTTTGGTCTGCACCAGTAAGAGAATCAACTCCTTGATTTTTAGTTCGATAAGGTCATTATTAACCAACAAAGGGTTTTTAAAGTAAAATTCCAGGGACTCAATAAACTTTGCTATAATATCGCTAGATCTTACAACCTGACTCTGTTGAGTGTAGTTGCGCTTCTCAATCAGTGCTGGCAATTCTCCTACATAAAGTTTTTTTAGTATCTCGGGAAACAGATGAACGATAATGACTTCAACCGTTTCATCATCCTTTTGCTTAAGCAAATCCAGAAAATGGGTACCGCATTTTAGGAGTACCGCTTCCTGGTTTTTCATTTGAACATTATTCTCAGAAGAAAGTAGTCTCGGAGCTCTGTCTTTAAAGTAGATAAAACATCCTCTGTTTTGAAAAGTACCCTCATACTTTAAAGGAGTTTTGATCGTCACTTTCTCGATGAGTACTTCGTTTTGGTATTCAAAAGTTTGTCGATCTAAAATCATTATTTTGTTCCGTGCGTTTCAGAGCCCAATACAGTTATGTACGTGCCCCTAATTGTTACTTATGAATGGAAGTTAGCGAAGGGTCAACATTCCAGATATCTACTACATTTTTCCAGCTACCATCAGCTTGCCTTTTCCAAATTTCCACCCCTTTTTCGAATAGCTTTATTTGCTCGTTGTTTTCGTCGTTGTAGGTGACTAGAATTTTGCTAATGACGTAACCAAGGTCTCCACTGGCCGAGACAAACGCTTCTTGCGGCTCCCATGTAATACCAAATCCGGGGATTGCCGTAATTACTTCCAGCACTTTTGCAATATTTGCTTGTCCTTTAACAATAGATTTTCCTGGCTCCATGAAAAGGGATTCATTATTCCAATAACTTAAGAATTCCCCTGGCGATGCAGAATTTGCCCACTGGCGACTTACTTTCATTAGTTTTTTGCTTTCTTCCTCCTGATTTACCGTCTGTTGTTCTACGATCTTTTGATCATTACAAGCATTGATAAAAAAGCTTACGATCATTAAGTAAAATATATTTTTCATGATTTCAATTATTTGATGCAGTTATTTGAATCATAGTCAAAAGTTTTATAACAACCAGGCATATGCCGATTGTAATTACAAAACTATTTGCCAGACAGGTGGGCAGAATGGAGTAAAGGGTCATTGATATGGACGATCCGTTCATATCGAGTGATGATGTGCCTGCCTCTCAGCCCTTCAGCTCCTTTTCTGCGGTGTTAAAGAATTCGATGAGGAACCAAAAATCGACGGCTTTATCTTAGAAGTCGAAGGGCAGAGCATCGTGCTCATCGATGATGTACTGCAAATACACGGTGAAGAGGCGCTCAGCCGCCGCAGCGACCTGAAATAGGAGAAAAATGAAGATTTTGGCCTACTCAGTGCTTGGCGTACCAGAAAATAAATTTTTCGGAGCAATCCAGGTTTGGGAAGCCAAAAAATAAATTTTTTTAAGTAAACAGCGCTTGGGACGCCAAAAAAAGAAATTTCTCGTAAGAATCAGCACTTGGGAGCTCAAAAAAGAAATTTCCTGGCTTCCCAGGTGTCTGGAAGACTAAAAAAGAAATTTTCTGGTTTCCCATACAGATGGAAGAGCAAAAAAGAAATTTCCCGGAGTAATCAGTACTTGGCAAGCCAAGCAAGAAATTTCTCAGCCTACCCCTATTACAAATTAGTCCTCCGATAGTTATTTGGAAGCCTTGCTCCCAAATTCTTTCAACATTCGCATAAAGACGGTTGAAGAACTCAATTTGCCTTTCTTCTATCAGTTATTTCTCTTTGGTTTCGTTTAGTGGGACTATTGTAGTATAATGTCTCCATCAATTTTAAGTTCATGATGAAGTTTTCTAGCAACTTCTAAAGTGATATCTCTTTTCCCTCTTAGATACTCACTTACTCTTGCCTTTGGAACCTGAAGAGTATTTGCAAGATCAGTTTGCTTTAATCCCATTTCATACATTCTTAACTTCACAACATCAATAAGGGTAGGTATTTCTATTTTGATATTTTCATCCTCATAGTCTGCGACTAGATCAGAAAGACGATCCAGCATAACAAACTCAGGATTATCATAAGAAAGATTGTAACCTACTTTTACGATAAGTTGATCAATTTTCTTTAGAGCTTCTTGATACTCGCTTATTGTATTAATTGTCGCCATTTTTAAAGTTCCTTTGCATTTATCTTGTCGTACTCAGCGTGAGTACCAATCCATCTAACATATACCTTCTGAGAGACGTAAATAATAATAGCTATCAATCTATAATCATTTCCCTTAATGTTAAAAACAACTCTATTGTTCCCCACGTAGTCAGCACTCAGGAAATCATTCTTAAGCTGGTTGAGATTAATCCATTTTGCCTTGTTAACCTTTTTATACCAATCTTCTAATGCTACTTTACTAGTTGAATGCTTACTGTAGTAGTCAACTAGTTTCTTACGGCTTACTACTCTCATTAATGCACCAAAGTTACATTTTATGTAACTAAATTACAATTTATCTGAAGTTTGTTTTCTACTTTTTTAAGGACTAACTAAGAATCATTTCAAGGTTCGTTTTGTGAGACTAAAAGTTTGGAAAGTTGCAGGTTATGGCGTGTTATAATTACCTGTCATCACCGCCCAAATTGCCACAAGAATTAACAAGAAAAACATTCCAATGAAGATGAGTCCCCATGTTGTACTATTCCTGTAATCATCTTCCTCGTTGTTCTCTTTCATTTCCTTTATATCAATTTGAAACTAAATCTTCCAACTCTGTGTAGGAGAGTCATTATTGTTACCAATTTTTTATCAAGTTCGTTTTAAGGTACTGCTATTGGTTTACTTTGCCAATCTAAACCCAAGTGTTGGTAGTCGCAAAGAAGAACCTCTTCCGTTTCTATCTATGATTCTAACGCTTTGGATCCGATGGCCAAAAGACCCACCTCGCAAAACTTTAGACTCAAATGTTTTTCCAATTTCGTCACATGGATAAGGCTTTTTTGCGTTGCTGCACCATTCCCAAATATTGCCGCTCATGTCAAAAATTCCCAATTCATTCGATCTCAGCAATCCAACAGGATGAGAAACATTCTCTGAATTCCTCTCGAACCATGCCACTTCTGCTGCATTATTGCTTCCTGCATACACATGATTCTTGCTTTTTGTACCACCCTTAGCTGCAAATTCCCATTCTTCCTCTGTTGGTAGTCTATAACTTTCGTCATACTTCAAATTCAATTTCCTGATAAATTCTTGGATATCGTCCCATGAGACCTGCTCTACAGGACAATCTTCACAGTCATTATGTTTGCTAGGATTTGTGCCCATAATTGCCACCCAATCAGCCCCCATTACTTCATATTTACCAATAGAAAAATCTTTAATCGTGACCTCATGTGGGCATTCGTCTGCAATACGTAATTCAGGCGAACCCCCATCATCTACATTGTCATTTCCTCCCATTATGAAATCACCCCCTTTCACATCAATCATTACAAAACCAGATTTATCCCTTTCTGCTATTTTTAGCTCATTTTGACCTGGCAATGTTACCACTTTAGCATCCGAACTTCTTTTTTGATCATCGCAGCCTAAAGAAACAATTATTAAAGTTGATAAAGTCAAAAAGGTTAGATTTTTGATTAACATATGCCGATGATTTTTATATGCAGCAACACCTTAGTAAACAAACAGAAGTGTTATTTATTGCTAATAATCAAGTCAAATCTAGCCAGGTTTTATTTTGTCGTTTTACAGAACCTCGTTTCATCAAACTACTGCTTTGTTTTAAAAATGTAGAAACCTCTACCCCATTCCCAGCCATTCAAACGCCTAAAAGGACTGATCTGCACAGAAAACCTAGATCTGATAAACCAATAAGCTGCCAAATTCTCTAACTTAATGCTATTAAAACCCTTATAACCATATTGGTCCTGCTACATCTGAGCTCCATCGTCGAAGCCCAATCAGAAATCGACAGTCTGAAACACCTGGCAGAAACCACCACAAATGAGCGTACTCGTGTAGAGGCATACATCAAACTTTGCTACAAATACCATCGTGTGGATGCTGCGTTGGCGCTATCTTACGCGACACAAGCAGAAACGATAGCAACCCAGGCTGAGCTAGAAGATGCGTTGGCCTATGCTAAATTTCGTCAGGGCACGGTCCTAATTATGATGGATTCACTGGATCAGGCTGAAACAGTATTGAAAGAAGCCCAGATCATCTTTGATCGATTACAGGATGGAACAGGCCTTGCTCTTGTAAAGATTGAGCAAGCCAGAATACAACAACGAAGATCCAATATCGAGACCGCTATTAGAATCTACCTGGAAGCCCTTCCATTGCTAAAGGAGACAGACAATAAAAATACAGAAGCACGTGTGCTTAACTATCTCGGAAGTCTCTACAGGTCTCAAAAGCAACCTCAAAAAGCCATCGAATACTATGAACAAGCCCTTGATCTGGTCACAACGCTGGATTTTAAGCCTGGAATATCCGCATGCCTGATGAATTTGAGCACCATGTTTCGGATCACTGAGGAGTATGAAAAATCCATCTCTTACCTTGAAGAGTCCATAGCGATAAAACGTGAGACAGGTGATAAATTAGGACTTGGCAGAGGTTTAGAGAACCTGGCTAAACTTCACGCTACCCTTAAAAACTACGAAAAGGCAGAAAACTTCTATCAGGAAGCACTCACAGTAGCATCCGAGGTAAATGATTCAGGGTTGAAAAACATTGTCCTGTTCGGCCTCGCCGAAAATCATTTCAATACGGGCAATTACCATTTGAGTATCGGGCTTTCCAGGGAAGTGTTGACAAGCCCAGTGGTATCAAACGACCTGGAGCTGCAAGTCGAGCTTTACGCAATATTGGCGGACAGCTACGAAAAAATTGGAGATGTAAATAAGGCCTACACAAATGCCAAACTTCATAACAAACTATCTGACAGTTTGTACAATGAGCAAATTGTAGCCACAACAAATGACCTGGAAGCCAAATACCAAAATGAACAAAAAGCGAAAGAAATTGCAGTCCTCGAATCCGAAAATAAGGTTCAGCAGCTGCAAATTCAGAGTAGAATGCGAGAGCGCAATTACCTGCTCGCTTTCGTAATGATCGCCCTTCTTTTGATAGGTTTGATTTACAACCAATATCGCGGAAAGCAGAAGTCGAATGCAAAACTCAAGGAACTTGATCAGCTCAAGTCAGAATTTCTAGCCAACATCTCACATGAATTTCGCACACCACTAAGTCTCATTATCGCTCCGCTGAAAGACAAAATAAGGAGCACAACAGATCCTAAGGAAAAAGCGGTATTTGACCGAATGCACAGGAATGCAGAGGATCTGTATCACCTGATCAACCAGCTGCTTGACCTATCGAAATTGGAGCATGGTCAATTGGCCATGAATCTGGTTCCGACAGAGGCATTCGGGTTTTTTCGGGTGCTAAGTGCCTCGTTCACCTCATTGGCTGAGCATAGCGGAATCCATTTTAAAAGTCAGATTCCTGAGGGTGAATGCTGGATGGAACTCGATCCCGACGTGGTTCAAAAAGTATGCTACAACCTGTTGTCCAATGCGTTCAAATTCACTCCTGAAAAAGGTGAGATTATGTTTAAAGTAGAGGTTGAAAGCCATACGCTGAAGATTACCGTGAGTGACACAGGTATCGGAATCCTGGCAGAAGACCAGGAAAAGGTCTTTGATCGGTTCTTTCAGTCCTCCAACACAGGTCACATGGGAACCGGTATTGGCTTGGCTCTTACCAAACAGCTGGTGAACATTCACAACGGGGATATTACGCTCCTGCGATCCGACGAGAAGGGGACGACATTTGGTGTTCAAATACCTTTGAAAAAAGTAGACCCAGTTGAAAACCAGCAGATCGCGGAGAGGATTAAGAATGTGAAGATTGACAGGGAAAAAGATGATGTGGTAACCTTGTCAGATGAAAATCGCGGACCCGTTGTATTAGTCATCGAAGACAATGAAGACTTGAGTAGATACCTCAAGGAGTTGCTCAGAGAAAACTACACAGTTCATATGAGTAGTAATGGAATGGAAGGCGTTGAGAAAGCAAAGGAGCTCGTCCCTGACTTAATCATTAGTGATGTAATGATGCCCAAAAAAGATGGTATTGAGGTGTGCAATGAACTTAAAGAAGCTCATGAAACGGATCACATTCCAATCATTTTGCTTACTGCCTTGGCAGACCGGGAAAGCAAACTTAAAGGACTAGAGCGAGGTGCCGACGATTATCTTTTGAAACCGTTTGATCCTAAAGAACTCGCCGCTCGGGTGAGCAATCTGTTGAGCCAAAGAAGTAAATTAAAAGAAAAATATGTAGGACTGTTGCGTTTAGATGTTGCGAACATAGAGGTGAGCAACCGAGAAGAGCAATTCCTAAAGAAACTCATGGAAGTGATCGGTGATCACCTCAGTGATTCAGCATTTAGTGTGGAGCAGCTAAGCTCAGAAGTGGCCATGAGTCGCATGCAGTTGCATCGTAAACTAACTGCGTTGACCGGCCAATCCGCCAGTACATTTGTCCGAAATCATAGACTCAACCAGGCCACCAGACTCCTTCTTGCCGGAGAGACCGCGACTCAGGTAGCGTATGCCGTTGGTTTTTCAAGTCCCTCCTATTTTACGCGAGCTTTCAAAGAAGTATATGGCGTAGCACCGAGCGAGTATGCTGGGATTGTAGCCTGATATTTCTTCACGTTACGTCAGTTCAAGAAACTGTTACACTGATTAAAGCCTTTTTTTCCTATGCATAGGAACTTGGAGATCTAATATCTCCACTATGAAAACATCATTTCTACCTGTAGCCTTCTGTCTCATCACAAGCCTGGGAATAGCCCAGCCTACGTTTGAAAAAAGTGACTCCTACCACACCGGAGGCTCACTATATGGCCTGAAAGCCGGAGACTTCAACAATGACGGTTTGATGGATATGGTCACAGCGAACTTTACTTCTGCTCCCGAATCAGTCAATATCCTGATCGGGCATTCATTTTATGGATTTCAGATAACAGATATAGGCACCGTCTCAAGCAATATTGATCTCGATACAGCAGATTTTAATTTGGATGGAAATCTGGACTTTGTCGTGGCGAGTAATTCCAATGATTTAATCACGCTGTTTCTGGGGAATGGAGATGGCACGTTCGCTTCGACAGCATTTGGAGCAGGGGAAGATCCCCTTGATATAGTCACAGGTGATTTTGATAAAGACACGCATCCTGACGTAGCAGTTCTACATCGATTCAGCGACGACATGTATGTCTACTACGGCGATGGGCAAGGCGGGCTAGGCACACCTCAGATCATTCCGATTGAGTCAACGGCATACAAAATGACAACAGCAGATTTTGACAATGATGGAGACCTTGATCTTTTAACCGGCGGCAGTACATCAGTTGAGTTTCACGCAGGCGACGGAGCCGGCAATTTTTCTTCACCTGTACCCTCAACTGGTTTTTTTGATTTCGTACACATGTCCTCTGCAGACTTTGATGACGATGGCAACCTGGACATTCTTGCAGCCGAAACCACCTTCCTCTATCGTGCTTTTGGCAACGGGGACGGGACATTCAGTGATATTCGATTCTTTCCGGAAGGTGGAAATGCAGCCGTAGGTGCAGATTTTAACAAAGACGGTATGGTTGACGTTGCCTCAAGTCGCTACATGATGAACTACTACGAAGGAGAAGGAACACGAGACTTCACCATTTCAAGAAGAAACCAAACGGGTACCGGTCGAGGAATAGCAGCTGCAGATTGGGACAACGACGGAAATTTGGATCTAGCCACAGCAGGAGGTCCTGTTGTGAATGTGGTCTATGGGAAAGGGAATGGATTTTTTAAAACACCAAATGGATACCAGACTCCTTATGACACCCATGGATTGGCCTTGGGAGATTTCAATGAAGACGGACTGGAAGATATTGCGGTGTGCGCAGCCACCACGATCGCACATTTGACAGACAACCTTTTTATTTATGAAGGACAAGCCGGTGGTGGGATGATTCCGGTTGACACGTTAGATGCTGGATTTCCGTGGGACATTGAAACCCTGGATATCAACGGAGATACACACATGGACATTGCCATTTTAGATTCGTGGAACAATCAGATAAAACTATTCACAGGAGATGGGACGGGTTCACTGGCAGCCGCAGGAAATTTTTCAATAGCAGCTGAATTTTCGATGTCCTCTAGTGATGTGAACAAAGACGGCCTGGCTGATCTGATTTTGGTGGGAGGCAGTCTCAACAATGTTGAGATCCATAAAAGTAATGGTGATGATACATTTACCCTGTTGATCGACCTTGATGCAACCGAGGAGGTTGAAGATGCAATCGTGGCAGACTTCAACGGAGATACCGAACCAGATCTGGCGGTGATTGTAGACCCCAGTTCAGGGTCAGATCAAGTGCGATTTTTCCAAGGCGATGGCTTGGGTGGATTCACGGCTGCCGGTACCAACATTGATATGATCGGAGGTGCGGTCACACTTACGAAGGCTGATGTCAATGACGACGGCAACATGGATTTGGTCGTCGCCACCGGGTCAGACGCGGACATCCTTCTTGGCGATGGCACATTTGCCTTTACAGTGTCTTCGGTCAACACAAATGTAAACGAAGTAACGGCTGTAGCTGACTTTGATGGCGATGGTTTCAAAGATTTGCTAGCCAGCAGAGATGGCACGATGAGCATGTATAATGGTGATGGAACTGGAAATTTCCATACCAATTGGTCTTGGGGGTTATCTGGAGCTGGTGGCTTCAGATTGGCCATTTCTGATTTCAATGATGACGGTTATGATGATATTGCCACGCTCTGGAATGGCTCACCGCTCGATGGGCTCAACATTTTGCTCAATTCCTCAGCACCGCCACCTTGTGTTCCTGCCCAGATAGATGGCACTCCTGCTTCAAACATTTCTCGCTGTGAAGGTGAGGGTGTTTCGTTAGCGATCACTGCCAGTGGAGACGCTTCCTTGAGTTATCAATGGAAAAAGGATGGAGTTGACGTTATCGGAGCCACTTCGTCTTTCTTGTTCTTTGCAAATCTTGAAAGTGCTGACGCCGGCACCTATGTTTGCACCGTGAGCAATGCCTGTGGGAGCGAAAGTTCGACACCTTCAAACCTAACCATCAACACCCTCCCTGCTGTGCCTTCTGTAGTTGGAGCAATTGGCTGCTCACCTTCCACAGTTGTGTTAACAGCATCGGGTGCGTCGGATGGAGATTACCGCTGGTATGATGTCGCCTCGGGTGGTACGGCATTAGTCGGGGAAGTGAACAGTAGTTTTACAACTCCATCGCTCAATGTCAATACAAACTATTATGTTGCAATTGACAATGGATCTTGCGAAAGCAGCAGGGTATTAGTGGTAGCCACCATCGTAGAACCCGCAGCAATCACGACACAGCCCGCCAGTCAAAGTAATGATCCGGGTGAAGACGTTACCCTCACACTCGTTGCAGCAGGCGAAAACATTTCCTATCAATGGAAAAAGGATGGTACCGCAATTGATGGCGAAACTGCATCCTCTTTAGATCTCACAAATTTCGATTCAGGAGATGTAGGAGACTATACCTGCGAGGTTTCTAATTCTTGCGCTACGGTAGAAAGTACTGCAGTGACATTGTCGTTGAATTCTGCTCTGCTCAATGTTACTGAGAACTGGCTAGATGGAGAGGTCTGTGAGGAAGCGGCGGCATCCTTTACAGTCTCTGCAACGGGCACCACCAATATCTCATATCAATGGCAAGAGAGTGGGGGCACGGGATTTATGGATATTTCAGATGACAACCAATTTTCAGGTACAAACACTTCAACGTTGTCCATCTCAAATGTTAGTTTGAGTATGAACGGCTTCCAGTACCAATGCATCGTCTCAGGAGATCATGCCGCTGACAAAACTTCCGCAGCGGTTGGTTTAGTAGTGATCGAGAAGGTCTCATTATCTTCTCAACCGTCTAGCCAAAACGCAGAATTAGGCGAAAAAGTCACATTTTCTGTAGATGCAGCTGGAGACAACCTCACTTTCCAATGGCAAAAAAACGACATTGATATTTCAGGAGAAATGACAAAGACGTTAACGATTTTATCGCTCGAGTCGACCGACGCGGGCAACTATTCCTGCACTGTGTCCAATAATTGCAGCGCTCAGGCAAGTACGGTGGCTGTCCTTACCATCGACAATGTACTTGGTATTGAAAATCAGATTTCAGCAGCCTTGTATCCAAACCCCGCAAATGGCGTCTTCAATATAGCCTTATCAGGAGCTTACCATGGTGAAATAATAGTGAGCGTTATAAGTACAGCGGGCCAAACGTTGTTTTATGAAAAAATGGTGAAATATTCTGAGAAGTTTGAAGCTACTCTTAATCTAGCCGATTTGAATCCGGGAGTCTACTTTGTTAAAACCTCAACATCCTATCATAGTATGACGATTGGTAGATTGGTTATTGAGTAGTACACTGTATCAGCATCTACTACAACTCAGCTTTTCTCCCACCTTTAACATCCACCCTACTCATCCCTCAAGGCCTGCACCGGATTGCTCACCGAAGCACGGATAGACTGATAGCTGACAGTGACCAGGGCAATGAACATGGCCAGAGTCGCTGAAATGGCAAACACCCAAATGGACAAGTCAATACGATAGGCATAGTTTTCCAGCCACTGGCTCATGACATACCAGCCGAGCGGGATGGAAATGACCAGTGAGAAGAGTACGAGTCGGGTAAAATCATAGGTGAGCAACAAGAATAGATTTTGAACCGAAGCACCAAGCGCCTTGCGGATGCCGATTTCTTTGGTTCGCTGCTCGGTGGCATAAGATACCAATCCAAACAGTCCCAGACAGGAAATCAATACAGCCAGCACAGCAAAATAGGTAGCGAGTTTGCTGGTCCGAGCCTCTGCGGCGTACAAACGATCGAAATCTTCATCCAGGAAATAGAAATCAAATTCACGATCCGGGAAAAATTGATCCCACACCTGCGACACCGTCGATACAATGTTTCCTTCTTCACCGGGTTCGAATCTGATAAAGACCCGATTCAAATTGGTTTCGTTGAAAATAAGCAGTGGTTCGATTGGGGTATGAATGGATTTGAAATTGAAATTTTTTACCACGCCTACAATTTTCCAATCTCCTCCCGCATCGATGCTCTGTCCGACGGGGTCTTTCAGGCCCATAACTTCCCTTGCTTTTTCATTGATAATTACTGCTGCCGAATCCGTATGCACAAATGAACGACCTTCTACCATTTTCATTTCCATCGTAGCCGAATAGTGTTCATCCATTCCCATATTATGTAGCAGTATGGTTTCGTTTGGATCTTTGCCAGGCCAGCCAAATCCTGAAGAACTACTCAGCACATAGCTTGGGTGGCGATTGGTTCGGCCAGCACTCAGGACGCCTCGCTGCTTTCTTACTTCTGCCGCAAAAACTTCGGACCTGCCTTTGGGCAAATAGGTGTATAGGATATGGTTGCGATTGTATCCCAGGTCTATATTTTGAATATAGTCCAACTGTTGGTAAACCACCAGGGTACCAATGATCAGTATGACCGAAATCACAAACTGTAGCACAACCAAAACTCGTCTCAGTCCAAATCGCTGGCGTTTAGACCGAACCGCATGGGCCTGGAGGGCATGAATGGGCCGGATGGAACTTAGATAAATGGCAGGATAGCTACCAGCCAGAAGGCCGGTAAGTATCGATACCACCAACAACCCGAACGCCAGTGCGAAACCATTGCCACCATCCAGCAAAACCAGCAGATCAATGGACTTGTCGGTCAATTGATTGAAAGCGGGAAGAACCAAGGCAACAAGACCTGAAGCAATAACTAATGCCGAGAAGGACAGCAGTACAGATTCACTCAAGAACTGCAAAATCAATTGCTTGCGACTGGCTCCAATCGTTTTTCGTAAGCCCACTTCCTTAGCACGTTTGGCAGAGCGAGCTGTGGACAGATTCATGAAATTGATACATGATATCAACAAAATAAAAATAGCTACAATAGCGAATATGCGGACGTACATCATTTCTCCCTTGCGGTCTACCTCCACCACAAAATCGACTTCACCCAAATAAATATCCGTGAGCGGCTGCAGGTAAATATCAGTTACAGATCCTTCGGAGTACTTTTTTATCTGTCCAATGACTTTCTCATTGACTTCTTGCAAGTTGGCCTGAGGGTCGAGTTCTACGTAGGTGTAGAGCCAATTGGACCCATAACTGTTGGCTCTGTCCGGGTTTTTGGTAATATAATTTTCAAAATTTATAACATACTTAAAATCGAGGTGCGAATTATTCGGCACATCCCGAAAAACGCCAAGCACTTGAAATTCTTCATCACTCAAGGTGATGGATTTCCCCACCGGGTCTTGGTCCGGAAAATACTTGTCGGCAAGCTCTTCGCTAAGCAGCAGACTATTGAGTTGTTCTTTAAAAGATGACAGGCTGCCACTGACTAGAGGAAAGGAAAACATCTCGAAAAAACGATCATCTACCATGATTCCACCAGTTTCTCTGATCTTCTTTTCTCCAAGTTCGAAACGAAAATTCTCATTGGACAACCGGGTAAAATTGACCACTTCAGGGTATTCATCGAGAAGAGATGGTCCCAGGGCGGTGGGAGTGACAGCTACAGGAAATACTTCCTGACCAGCATAATATTGATTTTCCACCACCCGATATAGCTGGTCTTTTTTAATATGAAACTGGTCAAAACTTAATTCGTCGCTTACGAAAAGGCCAATCAACATGACAATGGACAAACCCACGGTCAGGCCGATGATATTGATCATCGCGTAAAACTTATGTTTCCGCATATTTCTGAGGGCAATTTGAAAGTAGTTGTTGAGCATGATGATATTGAGTATTGTGTATTGAGTTTTCTTTTTTTGATTCCAAAGTTCTTCTTTGGCCACGATTTGTATCTCTCCAAACGATTCAACAGCCTTTTCAAAAGCCTCGTGAGGTTCATGACCTTGAGCGATCAGATCATCGATGTGATCACGGAGATGAAGCTCCATCTCACGCACCGAACCGTGATTGAAGGCCTGATGCTTTCTAAACAGCCGGAGCCAGAGTTGGATAGAGCTTTCCAGGTCAAACATGGTCTAAGCCTTAGTAGGTTTGGGATTCCATATTTTATCCAGGACGGCATTGACCTCAAGCCATTGCTGTTGCTCTGCGATCAGTTCTTCCTTTCCTGCAGCGGTGATTTCATAATACTTCCTGGGTCTTGAATCATCACTTAGCGTCCAGTTGGACTGCACCAGCCCTTCCTTTTCGAGACGATGCAGCACTGGATATAGCATGCCATCCGACCATTCCAATTGGCCACCGGAAAGTTCTTTGACTTTTTTAATAATCAGGTAGCCATAGCTCCTACCCTGTCTGAGTACACCGAGGATAATCGGTTTGGTCGAAGCAGCAGATAAGTTTTTTGTAATCATCTCTTGTTGGAATTTACTTTTTCTATGTACAATTATAATCTATATACATAGAATTACAAAGTATAAAAATATAAAAGTACTTAGCCACTCACTTCCGTTAAACCCAATTGAGCTCAATTGTGAAATAAGCCATCAAAAACCCTAGACCGAACAAAAAGGCAGTCACAGTTGTTTGACTTACTAATATCAGTGATAACTTAAAGGTTGGATGAAGTAAAAAGCTGAACATACCTAACTAAACATAAACCCATGAAAGAATTTGATGCGATTATTATTGGCACAGGCCAGGCCGGACCTTCGATAGCGGCGCGATGTGCTGCTGAAGGATTGAAGACAGCGATTGTAGAAAGAAAACGTTTTGGTGGTACTTGTGTAAACAATGGCTGTACCCCAACGAAAGCGCTGGTCGCCAGTGCCAGATCTGCATTTATGGCCCGAAGAAGTTCTGATTATGGCGTAAACATCGAGGGTGAAATTACGGTTGACATGAAAGCGGTGAAAGCCCGTAAGGATAAAATTGTGAATCAATCCACGACCGGGGTTGAGAATTGGCTGAAGAATACAGAAAATATGACCGTTTTTGAAGGTCATGCCCGATTCGAGGGTGCCCATACGGTGAGCGTAGGAGAAGAGCTGTTGAAGGCTGACAAAATCTTCATTAATGTTGGAGGAAGGGCCTATGTCCCTGAAGGGTTTGAAGGTGTAGATTATCTTGACAACAGCAGTATCATGGATGTGGACTTTGTTCCGGATCATCTGATTATTATAGGGGGCAGTTATATCGGGCTGGAATTTGGCCAGATGTACAGGAGGTTTGGCAGCCAGGTCACAATTATTGAAAAAGGACCACGACTGGTCGGAAAAGAGGATGAAGATGTATCTGATGAAATCAGAAAAATCCTTGAGGAAGAAGGCATCAAGTTTCGATTCAATGCCACATGTCTGGGTGCCGCGATGGACGGTGATCAGGTCAAAGTTAATGTGGACTGTAAAAGCGGTGACAACGAAATACTGGGAAGTCACCTACTTGTTGCTACGGGCAGGCAACCCAATACAGACGACCTCGGATTGGAAAAAGCTGGCATCGCAGCAAATGAAAGAGGGTTTATTACTGTCGATTATCATTTACGCACCAATGTCGACGGTGTGTGGGCCCTGGGGGATTGCAACGGCAGAGGTGCCTTTACGCATACGGCTTACAATGATTTTGAAATCGTGGCTGCCAATCTGTTTGATCATGATCCGCGCAAAGTTTCAGATAGAATCACCTGCTATGGCCTTTTCATTGATCCTGCCCTGGGCCGAATCGGCATGACAGAAAATGAAGTCCGAAAATCCGGAAAAAAGGCCTTGATCGGCACACGTACCATGAAACGTATAGCTCGTGCAAAAGAAAAAGGAGAGACCCATGGTTTTATGAAAATATTGATCGATGCTGAGACCCATAAAATATTGGGTGCCACGATATTGGGGATCGAAGGGGACGAGATCATTCATTCCTTACTGGATATCATGTACGCAGATGCACCGTATAAGGTGATTCAGCGAGCGGTACATATACATCCTACGGTATCTGAACTCATCCCTACAACTCTCGCTGATTTGAAGCCGTTGGAATAGGCATGAAACTTAAAATATCTGCTATGGTGTCAAAATACTCGCTCTTCCTGGTACTTCTTCCTACGCTCTTTTGTACGCAGGCATGCGCTCAAAATGATTCGACCATGCCTTTTATTGATGTCACTACTACCCATTTAAATGTAGCCGGGTTAGGCAACAACACCATGGACGCTGCGGTAGCTGATATTGATAAGGATGGAGACCTAGATGTGATTCTTGCCATGGAGTATGTGGAGAACATAATCCTGATCAATGACGGCAAGGGTTCATTTGCAAATGAAAGTACGAGCCGGTTTCCACGCATCCGACGCGATTCCGAGGATATCGCCATCGCTGATTTTGACAATGACGGGGATCCGGATATCATATTTGTGAGCGAAGATGATCAGGTCAATGAATACTATCAAAACGATGGGAATGGTTTCTTCGTGGATATAGGTGACAAAATCCCAGTTCAGGGCACCTCAAATGCCGTAGAAACCGCTGATCTCAATGGGGATGGATTCTATGATTTGGTGATTGGAAATGCCGGTGCTAATTATCTCTTGATCAATGATGGTAGCGGTGGATTCATAGATGAGAGCGAGGCACGTTTACCTTCGTTGTCAGCGACTGCACAGGACATTGAGCTGTCAGATATTGATAACGATGGCGATCTGGATATCATAGAGGCCAATGAAACCACAAACGCGATACTGATCAATGATGGAAATGGCGTATTCAGTTACGATTCCAATCGCCTTCCGGCAATCAATGACCAAACCCGGGAAGTAGACCTGGGAGACATCGACAATGATGGTGATCTGGACATCGCATTCGCCAATGTAGATTTTGGCGGTATTGGTGATCCACAAAACAGATTGCTTTTAAACGATGGTCAGGGGTTCTTCACCGAATCACCTGGTTTACCCAAAAGTGCCTTACGCACGGTAGATATAGATTTCGCTGATTTGAACGGTGATGGGTTTTTAGATATCCTTTCCGGAAACCGGTTTAATGGTGATGAAAAATTGGTCTTGATCAACAACGGCAATCTAAATTTTGAAGATCAGACCACCTCCTATTTTCCCTCCACCAACATGTATGTGTTCGACTTTCAGATAGCAGATTTTAACGGCGATGGCATCGATGACATTTACCTGTGTGGGTTTAGAGGGCCGGACAAATTGTTGTTTGGGACAGGGGAAAAATAAATTAAGTACGTTGACCAAGTCGCTACACTCGGGAAGCTAATATTTCAACCCTATTTCCAAACCTGGCTCCGGCATATAAAACATCTCCATTCCATTCTGCTTCCATTCGAATTCCTCATTGAACTTAAGGATGAATTTTTTCATATTGGTGAATCTTACCGTTCGTTTGGGGTCGTCCTGATAGGCTCTGAAGAAATCCTCCCAATGTCCGATGATTATTCTTTTAGGCTTCAGATTAGCAATCAATTTTTCAGGATAGTCCTTCCCTTTCACATAATTAAAAGACGCTGCACCCAGAATAGCCAGATCAATGTCCTTTTCATTCAACACTTGATCATGCACAAATCCGTTAGGCGAAGGAGCTGCTGAGGACTGCACATAGATCCTGAACAAAACTTTTTTGTCTTCCATGAAATCAATCAAAAATGCGAAAGTCTTCCCTACTCTCCATTTCCCTGCTTTCGTTTTGTCAGTATCTGACGAAAAGCCCTTAATGGGTTTTGCCTTACCCCTGTAGAATCTAAATGGTACTGACAATAATCTAAAATGAGGGGCATGAGAAGTAGCAATGGGAAGCACCCGGATATTGGTGTTTGGAAGTGGTATCCACTTCCCTTCTTGTCTGGTATCTGCCTGATTAGGTTCGATATTCACCATATTGGCCCGGCCAATCACATTCCCAATTAAAGAATCTGCGGAGGCTGAGCCATATATCTTGGCATCTGGATCTAAATACTGATTATAAACATATGGAACATCCATGAGGTGATCATAATGAGAATGGGCGGCAAAGACTCCCACTACCTTATTCCTAAGATCATTTTTTATAGGGTCTAATGCATACGCAACATCCTTAGTTTTGGTAGCAACTTTTCCTGGCGGAAAACTATGGTGTGAAAAAAAAGGATCAATCAACAGGGCGTCCTCATCATTACCTATATAGTAACCACCACAACCGAGATAGCGCAAAAAGATTTGACCCCGAGGATTGGACGAAAAGGAAATATCAAAGTCTGTTGTTTTGAGCAATGACGAGTCAATTTCCGCATTTATCATTTGGCGTTTCTCGAAGAGGTTCGCTGTCTTCTTGCTACAAGAGCTACCTATAAGGAGAATGAACAAAAAAGGGGCAAGCGGCTGGCGTAATAACATAACTCTCTTAAAGAAACGAAAGTAACGAATTTACGGCGTATTCTTAAGCCACTCCAGTGGTCACTTCCTTGATGGCCTCATCAATTTCTGCAACATTTAAGGGCTTATTAAACACTTTCTCTATCAAATTGTCATTGATGGCCTGTTCCAATTCATCATCCTGATCTAGCGAGGTGAGAATAAAGCAAGCCATATTTTTGTATTGGTCTCGAGCTTCAATGATAAACTCAAGACCGTTCATTTCTGGCATTCGCATGTCACTGATGACAACGATGAATTCATCCTCAAGTTCCGCTATTTTATCCAGAGCTTCCTGACCGGAGCCAGCTACCAGAATCGAATATTTGGACTCAAAACTTTTTTCGAAAATCAAACGAGGGATGTCCTCGTCATCCACGTAAAGTACAGTAGTGTTCATATATTTTCCTTTCGCTGGTTTAAAGCTATAATTTAATCAATATTTTTTCAGTTGAAAAACCTGAGAGGAGTAAAGCAGGCAATTGCATTTAAAATCAGATCTCTGCCTGGGTTACTCCTAATCGAACAATTGAGGTCTCGAGACAGTCCATGCTTATCTAAACACAACCCTGACAGGATTTATAGGTACTTTAAATGCGTTTGCACTGGAGTGTAAAGACTTTGTCAGGCAGATTTAGGAATCACTGCTACACGGTACAGACCTCAAATAAAGCAATCTGTTATATCGAACCAATCTTGGCCATGTCCAGACATGGCTTGCATTTACCGCAGATTTGAGGGCTATTTTCATCCTTGTATATCGGTCGACGGCACCACCATGCCATTTTTCTAACCTCATCCGGTAGGAAATTCCAGATTTCTTCTTTGTCCATATCAATGACAGGATAGAGGTATTCCGGTTTTTCCATTTTGGCGAGTTGCAATACTAACTCCAGGATACCGTAAGTTTTGAGGTGCTGCTCTTCATCGGAATCTGTTCGATTTTCTAAATCGGTTTTTGTTCTACCCCGGGTTACTATTTTGATATTGCCATGCGAAGTACATACATTTCCAGCCACAAACGAACAGACATCCACGTCAAATGGAAACCGGCTGGTATTGAATGCATCAAATCCATTGGCATTAAATACACACTGAGAATATACAAAGGGCACTTTATGATTTTGGCTGTAATAATTGAGGATGTTTTTGACGGCAATCATTTCAGCCCGCGCCCGCTTTTCTCGATTGATCATGTGTATGTGATGAATGATCAGCTCATACTCATGATATTTTTCTTCGGTGATCAGTTTATGCAATACGGCTGTAGAATCCAGTCCCCCGGAGAACATGCAAAGAATACCTGGTTTTTTGTGTTGTTCCTCCATCGATCATGAAATTAATAACTTAATGATTACTTTTCATCAAGTAGCAAGGACAAAATTAGACACGCCGATCTTTTCCACTCAAAAATGGATTCAACTCTAACGCGTTGCAAATCCTCCGCTTGCAACCCCATCTAGCCACCAAAAATCGCTGATTATCTATCATTCATATCCCAATGGATGTGTAAAAAAAATTACATATTATTTCTTTATGTAAAAATAATTACATTAATTAGACCTTATGAACGCCCAGGAACTCAACAAAAGAGAACGACAAATATTAGACATCATCTACCAACTACACGAAGCCAGTGTGCAGGAAGTAGTGGATAGAATCGCGGATGCGCCCAGCTACAACGCCATTAGAGTGACCATGTATTTGCTAGAAAACAAAGGCTTTCTGATCCATCGTAGAGAGGGTGCTAAATATATATTTAAAGCCAAAAAAGCGAAGACCGAAGCGGGAAATTCTGCATTGGACCATATCCTGGTAACCTTCTTTGAGGGTTCAATACCTAAGTTGGTTAACTCTCTGATGGGCAGTGGTTCCAAGAACTTGTCAAAGCAGGAATTGAAAGAATTAGAAGCGCTCATTGAAAAAAAGAAAAAGCAAGAAAACAATCAATCATGATCGAATATCTATTCTTATCGAACTTCTGGATATTTAAATCGTCGTTTTTTTTAGCGATTGTCTTCCTATTCCAATGGTTGTTCTTAAGAAGGAAATCTGCTGCTTTTCGTCATATGATATGGGTTGTCGGCTTTGTCGGCGTACTGTCCTTGCCACTACTCTCTTTTTTTGTCAATCACACAGCGTCTGGTATTCAAATCCCAGTGGATGGAAATATCATTTTCTCGAGAGCTATTGCTCAAACCAGCACCGGTTTAACTGAACAGTTCAAAGGACATCCAGGCACTGCCAATATTGCGCACAATGAAGCAGAAGCCAATTCCAATTGGCTTGCAAAAACAAACTTGAAATTTTGGATAAATGCGGCATGGATTTTTGGGATTGCGGTCTATTTGATACGCCTGGTTACAGAAAGTATTTTTCTACATTTTCTGTATAAAAGATCTAAAAACGGAAATAGGCAATTGCATGAGCTACTTGATGAACTAAGCGGGATCAAACCCTCGAAACGGCAAACCAAAATTGTGCTCAGCGATCATATTGACATGCCTTTTACTACAGGATGGTCCAACTCCGTGATCTTTATTCCAACTCGTATCGGGCAATCCGAAAAACAGAAGCAAAGACTCATTTTGCTGCACGAATTGGCTCACATCGAAAGACTCGATGGGCTCAGTACTTTACTCACCCAATTGGCCTGTGCAGTGTGTTGGTACAATCCGTTGGTTTGGTTAGCTGCGAAAGCCAGCAAATTGGATATGGAAAAGGCATGTGATGATAGAGTTGTTCGAACCACTCATCATAAATATGATTATGCCGGAATGATGCTCGACATTCTTGAAATGTCAAGCCTGCGTCCGTTACGCGTTCAGAGCCGCCTGGCATTAGCTCATAAAAATGAGCTCAAATCCAGAATGACAGCACTACTCGATGACCAAATTGACCGTAAAAGGCTTGGAAGACACACCTTGGTTTCGGTAACCGTAATTGGTCTGGTAGCGCTTATTGGTCTGGCCACCCTCCGTGTCGTTGAAGAAATACCTCCAAAGAAACAGTCGACAGTCGACATCACTCAATACCTGCATCAGCTCGAAAACGGAACACACGAAGAACAAAAATATGCGGCATGGGCCTTAGGCACTGCCGAGACCGGGCTAGCTACTGACAAGCTTCTGCAGCAGCTAAGTCATCCGAACCCTGAAGTTCGAACCATGATTGTCTGGGCGTTGGGAGAATTGAAAGTTGGCAAAACACTATATCCATTATTGGCTTCTGCCGAGGACCCTGTTGCTTTAGTGAGGGAAATGGCCGCCAAGTCTATAGGAGAACTAGAAAACCCGGCTGCCATTGGTACCTTAAAAAGCTTATTGGTCGATGATGACATTGGAGTCAGGACTTCCGCCATATGGGCCTTGGGCGAAATCCGGACCAAAGAGTCACTGACGTTAGTCGGTCAGGGCCTATCCGATCAGGCACTGATGGTCAATAAAATGGCCTTGAAAGTGCTCAGTGAGAGAAAATTTCAAAGCTCCATTCCTGCAATTGCCAATTTGATCGATAGTGAAGATGAGCAATTGAGAGTATCGGCGACTCAGGCTCTCGTCCAAATGCGAGCAACTTCAACCTATCCTTATCTAATCAAAGCACTACAAGATCAAAGTCCAACCGTTCGAATGCAAGCCGTAAAGGGATTGGGAGGGATAAAGGACAAAAAAGCTGCACCCGTCCTGATACCTCTATTACAGGACCCCTCGATTCAAGTCCGGGAGATGGTGGTTTGGGCATTGGACGAACTAAAACTATAAAAAAAATTTATCATTAAATGTAAATATTTTTACATGTACAAATCATACCTCCTACTCTTCATTTTATTGACACCTTATTGGGATTGTAAAGCTCAAATTAATAACCAAAATCAAAGGCAAATTGAAATTAAAAAAATCAACACTTCGATACAGATCGATGGCAAAGTGGATTCCATCTGGTCTATAACTCATGCCACTACTGATTTTGTTAATCATAGACCATCAGATGTTGGCTTGGCCAAATCTCAGACAGAAGTGAAAATGCTCTACAACGATCAATTCATCTATATTTTAGCTAAAGCCTACCATTCGCACCAAGAGCACATCATCCAAAACCTTAAACGTGATGACTACTTCAGCAGTGACGGGTTTGGCGTACTCATGGACCCGATAAACAAACAAACGAATGGTTTCTTTTTCGGAATTAACAGTCGGGGTTCGCAGGCCGAAAGTCTGATCACTTCGTCCGGAGGCACAGATTGGAATTGGGATGCCAAGTGGTATTCGCGCGTCACGCACCACGATACCTATTGGATTGTAGAAATGGCAATTCCGTTTTTCACATTGAGGTACAATGCCAAGAACACTGCTTGGGGAATCAATTTTCTACGCAACGATTTGGGCAATAACATGTTTTCTACCTGGACTTCTTTTCCTGCCAACTTCAATGATTTGGACCTCGGCTATACGGGTTCGTTGAGCTGGGAAGATGATATTCCTGAAGTGAAAAAGAAAATCGCTATGGTTCCTAGTATGACAACCACCACTGGAAAGGACTTTGAGCAAGAAAAGTCCACCGAATGGGATTTCACTCCTTCATTAGACGCCAAAATAGCAGTTACTTCATCGCTAAATCTTGATTTGACCATAAACCCAGATTTTAGTCAGATCGAGGTTGATCGTCAAGTAACCAATTTGAGTCGGTTTAGTTTGTTTTTTCCTGAGAGGCGGACTTTTTTCCTGGAAAACAGTGATCTATTTACAGGCCTTGGCAGGTCTCAGATAAGCCCATTCTTTTCGCGGCGCATTGGTCTGAGTTCGGGTAAAAATATTCCTATAAAATTCGGAGCAAGATTGACAGGAAATCTCACTGAAAAACTTAGGATTGGCATGCTGAACGCCCAGACCGAAAGGGTATCTGAAACGAAGGCCCAAAACTATGGACTGTTGACACTCAAACAAAGGATTCTGAAAAGGTCATCCGTCAGCGGAATATTTGTAAATCGCCAACAAGTCAATACGGACGAAAATGACTATAACAGGGTGGTAGGAACCGAATTCAATTATTCAACCGAAAATGGATTTGTATCAGGTGATATCAAATACTATAAATCTTTCTCAGATGGTATAAAGGGATCCAACGACTTTGTCAGTGGGTCTATGTTTCTCAATTCTCGCGGTTATAGAGTGTACACACAATTTGACCACGTTGGCGACAACTACCTGGCCGATGTCGGGTTTACGCCAAGATTGTTCAATTATGATGCACTACGCGACACTACAGTCAGGGTCAACTATCAGCGATACAACTTTTTTGGTACTCGAGATTACAGACCTGCGAGTGGGCCAATCGTATTTCATGGCCCTCGTATTCAAAGCATCATTTACACCAATGATGGGAATCAATTCAATGAGCGTTATTCCTATATAGGTTATGAAATAGATTTTGCTGATCAAAGTCAGTTCGACTTCTCTATCAACAGCTACACAATCAACCTTCTCTTTCCTACTAATTTTCTTGATGCTGATAGCCCATTGCCGGCCAGAACTTATAGTTATTATGATTTGGTCTTCGATTGGGATTCTGACCCTCGAAAGCTGTTCGCCTATGGAACTGTCTTCACCTCCGGTACTTTTTTCAATGGTAAAAGAACCGGACTTCGGTCGTATCTACAATACCGTTTTCAGCCCTGGTTGCGACTTAGATTGGACCACAACTATAACCAGATTGAACTCGAAGAGTTTGGAAATGAAGACATTCATTTGGTCGGTCTGCGTAGTGAAGTGTCATTTTCTAACAATGTATTCTGGACCACATTTCTTCAATTTAATACCCAAAGCACCAATTTCAACATCAACAGCCGTTTTCAATGGCGATTCGCTCCATTAAGTGATCTGTTTGTGGTATACACCGACAACTATTTTTCTGATACGTTTGAAAGGAAAAATCGCTTTATATCAATTAAGATCAATTATTGGCTAAACTTTTAATTGGTAATCGGGGTAATCCTGTTCTTTGCCAGTCCCTCGAATTTTATCCGAATATTCCTTCTTCCAGCAGAGGTCTAAGTCACTTAGCTGTGAGATGTCAGAAAGCGTATCAGTCTTCTAGTGCTCGCAATTCTTCTTTTAGTTTCTTTGGCAAACCAGCAACTATCAATTCATAAGAGTGATCAATCAACTCGAAGATCAACTGGTCAGGAAGAGTACCATCGACATAAACTGAGTTCCATTGCTGCTTGTTCATATGATAGCCCGGGCGAATGGCCGGATGCTTGTCGCGAAGCTCAATGGCACGTTCGGGATCACATTTGAGATTGATGAATTCGAAAGTATCAATATCGCATATAGCAAATATTTTGTTCATGACTTTGAAAACCAAAGCGGACTCACTGAAAGGAAATCCTTCAGATACTCCAGGCTTGGCCAGGCAGTAATTTCGGTAAGATTCAACGTTGATCATTATTGGAAGAATATTTTTTTGCTGATGAAATAGATCATCCCCAGCAAAAACGCAATTATGGCAAATTTGTTTATCCCGTGCATCATCCGCAGATTCAAGTCTTTTTTAGTGTCTGGTTCTTTCTTTCTAAAGAAGTAACCAAATACTTCGCCAAGCGAAAAAAACTCTTTCAGTTTACTCTTTTCTTGTTCTTCTTCCATCAGTGTAGGATTGCTTCTATTTGTTCTGGCTCTACCCAGTTGCCGTCATCTTTAATGATCTGAATTAGTTCGTCTACGGCATAATCCGAATGTACAGATCGCTTCACTACTTCTTGTCCACGATACAGGGTGATTTTGTCTTTTCCGGAGCCTACATAACCATAATCGGCATCGGCCATTTCCCCTGGTCCGTTCACGATACATCCCATAATACCAATTTTAACCCCTTTTAGGTGATCTGTCCGTTTCCTGATCATCGCTGTGGTTTCCTGCAGGTCGAACAGTGTACGCCCACAAGACGGGCATGAGATGTACTCGGTTTTAGTCATCCGGGTTCTGGCAGCCTGGAGTATTCCGAAGGCCGTTTCATTTTCCACTTTTTTGCTGCCATTGCCAGCTAACATGACGCCGTCTCCCAAACCATCAATCAACAACCCTCCGATATCTGTAGCAGATGCCAATTGAAAATCTTCTACATCTTTGATCTCCTGATGCCAGTTGATCACCACCGGTAGTTTGATTTCTTTGATAATCAACTCAAAAATGAATCGACGTAAAGACGCCATCGCATGTTTGTTGTTAGTGTGCAACAGAAGGATGACATTGTCAACCTCCATGAGATCCTCAATAGCCTTTAAATCATCAGCCTCCAAGGACACGAATGCGAGTTGGTTTTTTGCAACTTTATCTAGCTGCCCTACCTTTAAAAGCGGGTATTTATTTTGTTGATCTTCCACGCCGGCCCAAACTTCATAGTCCATGATTTCCTGTAGGCCATTTGGAAGCATAAAATCAATCGGCTGACTACCTGTGTAAATATAGTCTGCTCCGTTGTCATTCATTCGCCATTTGTCTGGCTCAGGCAAATAGAAGTGTCCGATATCTCGAAGGTCTTTTATTCCAATCTCAGCCTTCTTACTAAAGTCGGCAATTACTCTAGGTACATTGTGATCCCCAAAGTTCAGCAGCTCTTTTGTTATCCTTCTTTCATAAACAAATGGGTCTACCGGACTCTTAGCCAATGGTGCTATTTCTGAATGCCCCACTCGATCTGCATATCGGTCAATCAAGGCCTGGGCCACAGGAGATTCGAACTCTGGCTCCTCGGTCAACGATACTCTGACAGTATCACCTAATCCATCTTCAAGCAGTGCACCAATACCTACAGCAGACTTGATTCTGCCATCTTCTCCGTCTCCGGCTTCCGTCACACCCAAATGAAGTGGATAGGGCCTCAATCCCTCTTCTTCCAGCTTATGCACCAATAAGCGATAGGCCTGAACCATTACTCTTGTGTTGCTGGCTTTCATAGAAATAACTATGTCATAGAATTCCAGGTCCTCACAGATTCGAAGAAATTCCAACGCCGATTCAACCATGCCCAATGGTGTATCTCCAAATCGTCCCATGATTCGATCAGAGAGCGAACCATGATTAGTGCCTATGCGCATGGCGGTACCTTTTTCCTTACAAATTTTTACAAGTGGTTCAAATTTTTCTCTAATTCGCTCCAGTTCTTTTTGGTAGGTTTCGTCCGTATATTCCAGCTCTTCGAATTTCTTTTTGTCCGCATAGTTGCCAGGGTTCACCCGAACCTTCTCTACGATCTTTGCAGCTAGTTCGGCTGCATTGGGTGTGAAATGAATATCGGCAACCAATGGAACCTGATAGCCTTTCGCTCTTAGTCCTTTTTTAATCTCCTCCAGGTTTTGAGCTTCCTTGATACTGGGAGCGGTAATTCTTACATATTCACTGCCGGACTCCACCATTCTAATGGATTGTGCAATAGATCCCTCTGTGTCCATAGTATCTATCGTTGTCATCGACTGTACTCTAATAGGGTTGTTACCTCCCAGCGGCACACCACCGATATTAACTTCAATGGTTTTTATTCTCTGATATGCTGTGAGTGATGGACAGTATTTATGAGATTCGGACATGTTGCAAAAATAGTGATGAAGACCTTTTCCGAAGTTCTAAACTTTGGAAAAGATTAAGTCAATAACTAAATATCCCCTAGCTGAGGGCGGATGACCAGTTCTTCGATGACCGTACTTTTCGACATCTGATGTGCGGACCAAATCGATTCCGCCACATCTGAGGCTCGTATGAAACGTTCTTCAGGTAAGTCAACTCCTTCCCAACTGGCTGTATAGGTGGCTCCAGGGTGTACAGCAGTCACACGGATACCATGCGACTTTAATTCTTCTCTGAGCCCAAGCGACAGTCCATGCAAGGCAAATTTGGAGATGCTGTACGACCCGCCATTCGGATAAGCTTTGAGGCCGGCTACCGAACAAATATTAAAAATGTCTCCTGACCTCTCCTTTATCATCATTGGTATAATACCACGGGAAAGATGATATGCACTATACAGATTGGTATTAATCATATGTTCAAGAGCGCCCTCTTCCTCAGCATGAATTTCTCCCGGCACGAAAGTTCCAGTATTGTTGACCAGCACATCCACGGAGGTAACGGACGATTGTACAAAATCAACAAAATTTTTGGCTTCTTCGATTTTAGACAGATCTGCCTTACACGTCAGAACCTTGATGTTTTGATGATCATTGGACAATGTTTCTTTCAATGCATTCAGATCCTGAGCATTTCTTGCACAGGCAATAATATCAAAGCCTTCTGAGGCAAATTTATTAATAATAGCCCGGCCAATTCCTTTGGTTCCTCCTGATACTACGATGGTCTTGTTCATGCTGTCGTATTTAATCTTGTAAGCAAATTAAGTGTTTAAGAAAATAATTGTTGGTAAAGTGATTTTAAATTCTGAGAGGTAGTCGAAAATTGTTATTTTGGTGGCGAAATTAAAAATCTGAATGGCTAGCCTAGGACGTTTTATATTATTTGTTGGATCTATGTTTGTGAGAAGGGAGAGCTTTCTTACCTACGTTCGACTGACGGTAAACGAAGGCATTAAAATCGGAATCAACTCCATTTTCATCGTGTCCATAGTTTCTATCTTTATTGGAGCAGTCACGACTCTTCAAACAGCCTACAACCTGGTCAGCCCATTTATCCCCAACTATGTGATTTCGCTAGTGGTCCGAGACATGACTATTTTGGAACTTGCCCCTACCGTAATGGCTATTGTATACGCAGGTAAGGTAGGCTCCAATATTGCCGGCGAATTGGGTACTATGCGAATTTCTGAGCAGATTGATGCACTCGAGGTCATGGGAATCAACTCCGCCTCCTATCTTGTATTACCCAAGATCATTGCTTCATTTTTCATGTATCCGATGCTTGTGGTGCTTTCAGCATTCTTGTGCATCACTGGCGGCTATCTTGCTGGTACGCTTACAGGTACGCTCACAGGGTACGAGTATGTATATGGCATCAGGTATGAATTTGTTGAATGGAATGTGACATTTGCGCTCATTAAATCATTCACCTTTGCACTCGTGGTGGCCTCTATTTCCGCTTATAAGGGCTATTTCACCAGTGGAGGCGCCCTTGAGGTCGGACAAGCGAGTACTGCTGCTGTAACCAACAGTTGCATTGGTATTCTAACCGCTGATTTTCTGCTAACTAAATTATTGATCTAAGGATGATAGAAGCGCAAAATATCAGCAAAGCCTTTGACGGTAAAGAGGTTATCAAAGATATCAGCATAACATTTGATCAGGGTAAAACCAATTTGATCATTGGGGCCAGTGGTACCGGGAAAAGTGTACTACTAAAATGCATTGTCGGATTGATACAGCCTGATCAAGGTCATGTTCTTTTTGATGGCCGCGATTTCACAAATGCCGGAAAAAATCTAAAAACTCAAATTCGAAGAGAGATCGGCATGCTGTTTCAGGGAGGTGCACTTTTCGACTCAATGACGGTTGAAGAAAATGTCATGTTTCCTTTGAATGTCCTGACTACCATGGAAAAGGAAGAAAAATTGGATCGTGTAAATCATTGTCTTGAAAGAGTTGAATTGACGAATGTCAATACAAAAATGCCTTCAGAGTTAAGCGGTGGAATGAAAAAGCGTGTTGGAATTGCCAGAGCTATTGTGAATCATTCCAAGTATTTGTTCTGCGATGAACCCAATTCAGGACTCGATCCACAAACCTCGATTACGATAGACAACCTAATCAAAGAAATCACCGAAGAACTCAACATTACTACTGTGGTAGTCACCCATGATATGAATTCCGTCATGGAAATTGGCAATAAAGTGAGCTTTATCCATCAAGGCCAAAAACTTTGGGAGGGCAATAATGAATCCATTTTCGACTGTGAAGTAAAAGAACTTCAGGATTTCATATTTGCAAACAATTTAATGCGAAATGTAAAGCGTCAGCGTAGTTGATTAGGTGTTGAACCAAAGTAACAATAAGGTTGCTGAATAACTGATCACTGCGGCAATGAGTTTTAAGATCTTCCAATAAAACTCGTCCCCTTTTTTAACAAGATAACCAAGTAACATCATAACAGGTAGATTTTAATGTTACTCGAAGTACAAAAAAATATTGATTAGATAAAAATTATTTATACCAAGTACGAGATAATCTCGATGGATTGAGCTTATTACACGGTTAACAGTTCTGATAAATCCTTTAAAATAAAGCCGTTACTTGCATTCTGCCCATATGAATGACAGGTCTGTCAGTAGACTTCCTACCCTCATAGCCAAGGTTAATTTGAAGACCTGAGATCAATTTCTGACTATAATTGAACCGCCAGGAATAGTTAGTTCCAGGTTGTAGGGCCTCAAGAAGTTCATATGCTGCGGCGGTGTTTAAGTCTCCTTCAAATGAAATGTCGGCAACTCGAAAGTTGGCATTCAATGCATTTTTAATACCATTCGACCAGCGCGACTCAAACAAAACTTCATGTATTTTTGATTTTTCTGTCCCATCGGCCACTTGCACGTTGTTTTTTGACGCAAGTCTATAGGTAGAGCTAAATCGCACGTTACTGGTAGGTTGCCAAATAAGGCCTGGCATAAATTCTGTTTCATTTATAAGATAGTTTCTATCTTCTTGAAACTGGGAGGCATTTTCTTTTTCAGCACGATTATAACCACTTGTCAGGGTAAGTTCCTGGGTAAGGTGAAACCGAACGTTCAATGTATATTTACGATTAGCTCTAGATTCAATACCTCTTGAGATCAGCTGCTTTGAATGATTGACCTGATAACCAATATCCCCACCAAAACCTCGGCCTGATCTATTATAGAAGAATACCGTTCGAAGTGCATCACGTACAAAAATCAAGTCAGCATTGGCAATATCAAGATCAAATGGGTTGAATCTGGAGCCAAAACTGTCGTTCGTATTTTTCTTATTGATATTGATGTTCGTTCGGTTCGAAACTTTAGTCAATGCTCGGCCTACTCTACCAGAATTTTTCCACTTTCTAGGCATTTGAGAATTGATAGTGAATGTAAAAACGGTATTGAAAGCATTTACGAAATCTGTGGTCGGTACAAATACTCTAATATAATTGCGCTCATCGAAATTAACCGCTTCAAAAAACTCGGTGAGGTCTTGCACACCATCTTGGTTAAGGTCTCTCCAGGTATGAGTGCCTTCTCCTCCAGCTACTTCTACATAGATGTATTCTCTAAGAATTTCACGACTACTCAAAGTGGCGTAGGAAAGATCCGTTCTGATGTGCTGATCCAGCAAACCACCTTGCCAATTAAGCCTGCCAAGAATTGAGCTTTCATCGTCCAACTCGCTAAATGCCTCCTGATAGCTTATCTGTCGATACGTAAATGTAAGATCAATACGATTGGCTTTGTTTAGATAACCGGAGGCATTGGAGGCAAACGTTTTCGAGTTTGAATAGGGAAGAATTGAGCCACTCCTTACATTCTTATCCTCTCTCAAAATATAGTCCAATTGGTAGTTAACTTTTAGTGAATCATTATTCCTTAGGTAAAACTTGTGAGAAGTAAAATTCATGGCAGTCCGATATAGCGAATCATTGGCGGCCAAACGCACTTCATTTTGATCTTGTTGAATTTTATATCCAGGTACTATAAAGAACTTATCCATGAAGATTTCGCTAAACCATCTCCTCCATTTAGACTTTTCAATGAGGTTCTCATTTTTTAAAAAGAAATGACCACCAGATAGTTTTACTGCGCCAAAACTTTTTCTTAATTCAAAGTCATGCTGAAAGCCGTCAATAGCATTGCGCTTCTTACGCATGGAGAACCTGGTAGAGGCCATATTCCTAAAGTCCCGATACAGCAAGGCAGAACTGTTAAATATATTGTCCGCGGTCCTGAAAGTGTCGGATTGAGGGAAATAACTCCAGTCTCTGTCATACTCAATGGTGCGATATCTATCTATAGGTTTGAAATCTGCACCATCGTGTTCAAAATCTAGCATAGCTGAAAACTCAGACTCAGGCATGAGTTCAAGTGGGATCTTTTCAGCCTTCAAACCCACCTTATACGCCATATCCTTGTTGTCATCATTACCAATTGGTGAAAAGAGGTTGAGGTCGTGATCTGAAAAGGCCAATTCTCCAAATGCCGAGATGTGATCAGATAATTTAATTTCGGCTCCGACAACCACTAATTGTCGGACATTAGGAGCTGGAACAAACCTGATGGACTCAAATGACCCCTGATTAATTCCTGCACTAGGCGAAACCCATTCGTAGATTCTGCCATTCACATCATTGATCAGCAACTGGTACGCTCCATTTCCAGCGCCCACGTCTGAAAATGCCACACGATAGAGCTGCTGTGTAGAATCTCTTGAATAAACAAAGACAGCACTCGTATTTCCGTCTAAATCGACTGTATCTCTTTTCTCATACAACACGGTGTTTGGATTGAAGTCCGCGGCACTTTCTCCTGAGATTGGTGCTGGTAACCGATCATCTCCTGACAGGCTCATTTGTGTTTTATCGTCATCGGTGAGTGAAAAAGCCAATGGTTTGTTTTCGTTGTCCTTTTCTCTGTAATACTCAATATGGAAAATACTTTTTTCAGTAGTTATTTCTTGTCTTGCGTTGATCACTGATCGGCTATAGTTCTGGTCAGAGTACTCATAGGTCACCCTGATTCTTGTAAATTGAGTGATTTGAATAGTGGGGGAAAATGTAATTTCTCCAAGATTGTAGTCAATGATGTAATCATTGTTGTAACCCCTCGTTAGCACTCTCCCATCCAAATATATCTTCTCGGAGTTGGCCAGGACTACCACAAATCGTTGTCCGCCAGGGCCAGACAACTGATAAGGCCCCTGCAATCCTTCGATGGCCGTAACAGTTATATCAGCGAACTGACCTTTTGCAGCTGCGACTGCCAACGAAGACCTTGCCTTGATTTTGGCGCTCATGTTGTAAGTAAAATCGAGCTGACCTCCTTGTACATTTTTATAATACCTCATAAAGTTCGAATGGCCGTTGGTGAGCACAACATCTCCAGCTTTGAGCGACAGGTTTTCATTATAAATTTCAAAGAGGATATTATCAAATTCTCTGAGCTGCAGCGTATTACCGTCAGGTTGAAAAGGAACATTTTGATCTGTAATATCCGCACGGATATTGAGGTTATCTGATAGTTTGCCTTCCATTTGAAAATTAAAAACTGAATTAACATTGAGGTTTTGCGAATTTCCAAAGGTTACACCACGCGATAAGCTGCCGGTCTTATAAATCTCAGGGGTTGAAAAAAGTTCTTCCTTTTGATAAACATAATTGTTGATGGTAGGTCGTCGGCTAAATGAAGCGGTAGAATCGTAAAGGGTTTTGGACTTGTGCGCATAAGTCTTGTGTCGAGAAATAGGAATTACTCGATAGCACAGTTTCATTGGTTCGGAAATAACATCGCTAAAAATCACCTTTCCAGTATCGGCATCATATTTAAAAAACTGTTCCGGAATCAGTGCTATTGACTCAGGATCGATAACCAAGCTGTCCTTCAAAACTATTGATGAGACTCCTTTCTCAACAGACAAGCATCTCAAAGAAGATTGTGCATTAGCCGTCAACGATAATACGAGTGAGCCCATTAGCCAAATACCTCCTATAACCCTCCGTGAAAATGACATAGCAGCCATTACTAAGCCTCAAAAAGAGGAAGTTCAATAAAAAAAGATGTGCCCTTGTTTTCCTCAGTTTCAAACCAAATACTTCCACCGGCATGTTCAATACCTCGTTTGGCCACAGCCAAACCAATCCCTGAGCCCGTTTCCTTGGTGCTAAAATTTGGTGTAAACACTTTGTCATTAATATCTTTTGGAATACCCTCACCGTGATCTTGAAATTCGATTTTCACACGAGTCTCTTCCAGATAAAGCCTCACGTCCAAACTTGGGGATTGGAGCCCTTTCATAGCTTGAAAGGCATTCAATATCAAATTGTTGAAAATTCTGCCAAACAATTTTTTGTCACCCATAACAGTGAAAACGCCTTCTTTGAGATCTTTGGAAATATTTTTATCAACATGCAAGTCAATAGATTTTTCAAGTATCTGCCTGATATCAAAAGGTTCTCTTTCTGGGGTGGGCATTTTGGCAAAATGACTAAATGAAGTTACAATTTCGTCCAGTGTATCAATTTGGCTCAATAATATTTCCAAGGACTTTTTATCACCTTCCTTTCCATCCAATATTCGCTGCAAATGCTGGATGGTAAGTTTCATCGGCGTCAAGGGGTTCTTTATTTCGTGAGCCACCTGCTTTGCCATTTCACGCCAAGCTGCTTCTTTTTCGTTACGGGCGAGCTCTATTTTAGTACTTTCGAGCTTGCTCAACATGTTATTATATTCGTTTACAAGCGTACCAATTTCGTCGTCCGTTTCCCATTCTATGGGTTCATTGACTTGTACAAATCCTGTCTGATGCAGTCGATTGGCTATGGCCACAATCGGCTTTGTCAGTTTAGAGATGATGAAATAGGCGATAAGAATAGAAAGGATAAATACAAAAGTGAAAATATTGATAATGTTTCCAAAAACTTGCAATTGTTGTCTTTTCAGATGATTCTTTGAAGCGAAATACGGAGACCCCAATACGCCTAGTAGTTCACCAGATTCAGGAGACAAAATCGAGACATAAGAAGTTTTGTAAAGGAAATCACCGATGGACTCGTCTAAAATTAAACTCTCCTTTCCTTTTCTGATCAGCTGTTCCATGGCTTCTGATACCAGATACTCTGAAACAATATTGGATTCGAATATCATCGGAGTGCTTGAAGCCAATAAACGTCCCTCTTTGCTATAAACATTCAGGTCCATACCGGAATGATTAGCCAACTCTGAAATAGCATTTCCTAATTCTTCCTTATTGCTATTTCTGCTGTAAAAAGAACCCAGATGGTCATTGACATCTTCGGTCATAACCAATGTCTTCTTCAAGTTAGACTTATCTATTTCTTTTCTATTAGAGACGTCTGTACTTGTCATCACTGCCATACCTACCAGTACTAAAGGGATAATAAACGATGCGCCAGAATACAAGAGAATTTTGGTAGAGAAATTGAGCTGAATGGTCTGGTTTGGCACTAATAGATAATTGAATATAAGTACAACACTTGCCACTCCCAGAAACAAGGCAA
Source organism: Reichenbachiella sp. (assembly GCF_039944555.1). Lineage (GTDB taxonomy): Bacteria > Bacteroidota > Bacteroidia > Cytophagales > Cyclobacteriaceae > Reichenbachiella. The sequence goes on from NZ_JBDUYN010000008.1 coordinate 366,809, forward strand.
ACAAAAATGAGAAATTCGAGACGATATATTCAGTAGGGTAAATTGGGCTAGAAATAAGGATTGTTTTATTACCTGATTTTGCTCCCAAATGATAAAACCCTTCTTTTTCAAGACCTTTTTCATAGAGTGCTGCTCTGCTAAGCAGTTCATCACTCACGATGGCCTCATAATCAAAATCTCCAGATTTGTAGATTAGATTATCTGATACATAAATGGCGTAATCATATTCGTTCGCGGAGCGCTGTGTTCTGTCAACGAGCAATTGCGGAAGCACTCTTTTCCCAGAAAATTTTTTAAGACGTAACTCTATTTCCAAATATCCTGTCACGTTCTGATAACGTTCTAACTCTACAAAGCATACGAATTTTTTTCGTTTTCTGATATCCATTTGTCCATCATAGTAAATGCCATCGAAGCCGGTAGCGAACTTTGGTGTTTCATATCTTTTTCTTAATTCATGAATGGTTTCCCCTTGATACTTACTAGATATCCCTTTGCCTTGTTCATCGAAAAGAGCGATTTCAATTTCGTAATTATTAAAATAGGTATTGAAGTATGTTCGTTGGATACGCTGAATAATACTGGCCTGCTGACTTTGAGGGTTGATCATTTTACCATTAATCACCAGATCATTCTTAATCTTATCCATCATACTCGAGAGGAGGTATTCTCCATCTATGTCCCTATCTAGCTGAAGATAAGTGGCAAACTTGCGAATGCGGTTGGTCTCTTTTTTTTCGAACGATTTGTAAATCAAAATCGAACCTGCCATGGCCAATAAAATTGCAGATAGCATCAAATAATTAAGACTATTAAACCTAAGTTTCCTTAAGTTGTCAGGTAAACTGAATTGGTAAACAACTACTTGATACAACAAATTACCGGTAAGTACCAACCACAAATTATCATAGGTAATTAGAGTTGCGGTTGATAGTATCAGACATACGGCGTGAATTCTCAAAAACTTACGACTGGTGCCCCCATCTTTTCGGAAAATTTCAAATCCAAAATAGGTGACTAAGAAATACAATGTTCCAAACAATGATACTAAAAGATAAGCTGCGACTCGTTCTATGGGAAATTGAAGTGAGTCCGAAATATCTAGTGAAAGTTGGGAATGATCTAATACAATCTGTATGCTATCACAAAACAGATAAAAAGTAAAATAACTGAATAGAATGGATACATAGGTAAACAACTGAGCTGACCTACTATTGGTCCATTTTCCAATGCTATTTGTTCGAGACAATACAAACACCAGAAATATATTCAGCGCTAATACGTTAAGTAAAGCATCTCCTAAGCTCGAATAAAACCACTCAAACTTAAAAGTAGAGCTTGCAAATACACCTAATCGAAAGTAAGCACTGGGAAATTGAGACACGATCATAATTCCTCTAACCGTACACAAAGCCCCTAATAGAAAGAACGCTGCATAAGCAAAACCGTAATCGAATTTGATCCTTACTGCCCCATAATATAGGGCTAAAAACAATCCAGCAAAAAGTAAAACTATGATTAGAAGTATGAGATTACTGGCTTCAGGTGTATAATTAGATCGTTCCGTCCATTGTACACTGAAAAGTTCTTTTCCATTAAAAAAAATGGGAATCGACTGGTTTCCATATCCTATTTCCAAATTATTAGGGATAATATCTCGATTATATTCATCGGGAAAAGATCTAACCGTGGAATCAAAAACTCTTCTGATCGGCACAATAGCTATTACTTTATATACCTCCAGACCTTCGTGCTTGTCGTAGGTCTTGAACAGATATTCGCCTTGCTGACCCGATAGCAATGGATCTGAAGGAGCGATAATAAACTGTTCCAGAGGGGGAATGAGCAGGTTATTCGTCCAGCTAATGAGTTTTCCCTTCTGATTATAGACCAAAAAATCCACTTCTAGTGTGGATTTCAAGAAGGGAATTCTATGCTCTATAAGCTCGTATGCCTCGTCAAATTTTTCATATTGCTTTGCAATTGTTTCTTCAATAGCCCTGGCCTCTTTCTCAACATCAATTTTAGAAAAAGCCATAAGGTAGACCAAAACAGCTAGCGCTATTGCTGATAGGCCCAGTCCAAAGTATATGTATTTTTTTGTGTTGATAGTTTTGGTATTATAATCAGTCGATCAAAATACACAAAATTACACTAACTGGAGTATTTAGGATTGAATCTAATCCCTCCGAATAGATGCAAGAAAATGGCTCTTGAATATTTGAACATCACTGGCCAAAGTAGAGCAACAAAACTCATTACGACAGTCATATAGACCCAGGTATCTGGATTGTCAAAAAAATTGTAGAGCACAAAACCAGTTGCAAGTGTAATGGCTGCTGAAAAAGCATAGCTTACAAACATGGCACCATAATAGAACCCTGGTTCGGGTTCGTAGGTTTGCTCACATTTTGGGCAACGGTCATACATCTCCATGCTAAACCATTTCTCCTTCAACGTGTATTTAAACATCTTGCCTTCTCTACAACGTGGGCATTTGCATGCCAAGAGGGCTTCACTCGAACTTCCTTTTTGCATGGTTTCTACTTTTTTTATACCACAAAATTCCAATAATCAAAATGGCAAGGTAAGGAGTAACAAACAGATACATAATGCCAAAATTCAATCCCTCTGCCAGGCTCAACTCACCATGGCTTACATTGTTGACTATTGTGGTTTTGCACATAGCGCATTGCGCCAAAGCTCCAAAATGGGATAGAAATATGCTAAAAAATATCAATATGCCCTTTTTCATTTGACTTGATTACTTCACAATTCTACTTACGGAAATTATTGCGGATAGTATGGACTAGCAAGGAAATAAACCAAAACTCCGGTAATTGACACAAACATCCAGATAGGCCAAGTATATTTAACAGTATTTCTATGCTTCTCAATTTGGTCTGCCATTGCAAAGTAGAAAGCAAAAAGAACTAAAGGAACAACAACAAATGACATTCCAATATGGCTAAGCAGCACAGTAAGATAGAAATACCTTAGGTTTCCAATTCGAATCTCCTCACCATGCTCCAATATCCCATTGAGATTCGTGTCGCCGAAAACAGCGGATGGGCTTGTTGAGTGGTAAAGTGAATACGCCAACACGAAAATTATACCCAATGTCAAAGCAAATGACATAAAGAATTTATGCCATAGAATTTCACCCTGTCGTGCATATCTTTTCCCCATCAAAAGGAATATCGCTGTTAAAGAATTAACCAGAGCGTTGAATTCCGGTATGTCCTTTAGCCAAACATAATCGGCAGAAATTTTATATGATGAGAATAGAAATACACCAATCAACCCTGGTACACCAATCGAAAGCAGGATAATTACCAACAATGCTACTTTGCTATCTTTCATTTTTAGTTTGTTATAAAGTAAGCCTAGTTTTCTATTCACTAAGCAGGATATATATCTCGGTATTTAACCGATCAATTTCTTTTAGTTTGAGTGGATCGTAATACCCACGAATTTGCAATTTTTTATCTACTAAGACCAGACCGCTATCTGCTTTCATATCAGAACCAATATCCAAACGTAATATACATCTTCCAAGGCTCAACAAATTACTGTCAGATAGATTAAATCGGTACCATGCACCATATCGGGACGGAGAAAACACGGTATCCTTTTCCTCCCTAATAGAAATTAAATTCACTCCTTTCCTATCTTTATACTTTTCCAAAAAGGTGTATAGGTTGTTTCTCAACTGATGTGAATCTCGGTTGCCAATTTCGTAAACATTGATAGATTCTTCGAATTCGTTGGTACCTAGTAGTTCTCTTATCGAAGCATGCGCTAATCGATAGGGACCATTTTTAGCATCATTTCCGCAGTCGTCCTGAGAATTCTGTAAACCACTTTCATAATAGACAGGAATTGCAAACTGGTTTTTACCGAAACCCTGAAGAAAGAGATAAATCAGTACCGGTAGTACTAGTATCAGAAATAATAATATGGCCTTGGTTTTATTCATCACGAACAAAAAAAAATGCCGTTTTCCAACGGCATTTCAATTCAGTATTTTTGTTTATCAACCACCAAAAACGGCCGTGTAAATCGCATCGCCTTGAATCAACAATGCTCCTATCAACCACACCACAAATATTAGTGGTAAAAGTATGCTCAGCTTCAACCCCTTGGTTTCATGCCCCAAGTGCATGAATTCAGACATAATATAGTAGGCTTTTACAATCGTCATTACAATAAAAATTATTGTTTTGATGATGCTGGCATCCAAATTAAATGCAATCACGAATTCAGCAGCGGTGATCAAGAACAGATACAAAGTAACTGTCCAGATATGTCTGATTTTTGCTTTATCTGCCGGAATTACTACCTGTTGTTTATTTTCTTGTTCCATTTTATAATGTCTTTTTATCTTAGATTAAGTAGAAGAAGGTAAATACAAATACCCATACCAAGTCAACAAAGTGCCAATACAGGCCTACCTTTTCTACCATTTCATAGTGCCCTCTTTTTTCCAACTTACCTACTACCGTCTGGTAGAAAATAATGAAGTTGATTACCACTCCACTGAATACGTGAAATCCATGAAACCCAGTAATGAAGAAAAACAGTGCTGCAAAATTTGGAGGCCCATATTGATTCATTGATAGGTTCGCTCCATAAAATATAGACCCGTCCAGCAAACTTCCACCATCATCCGTACCTACAATAAAGTGAGTCCATTCCCAGGCTTGACACCCAAGGAAAGTCAGCCCTCCGAGGATTGTCCATAACATCCATTTTTCAACAGCATTTCTATCATTTCTCTGACCAGCTTCTACTGCCAGTACCATGGTTACACTACTCATAATAAGAATGAAGGTCATAATACCCACAAACACTAACGGTAGGTGCATCCCATGCAACAGCGGCATGCCGTTGAAAACCATATCTGGAATAGGCCAATATTCTTGTGAAAATGTGAAGTTTGCTACATCTCCTTCAAAAGCAGGATGACTATATCTAATCAATCCATACGCCACTAATAAAGAGGAGAACGTAAACGCATCGGAAAGAAGGAAAAACCACATCATCAGTTTCCCATAACTGGCTTTCATCGGAGGTGTTCCTCCTTGCCATAATTTCTCGTTATTTTCTTCTACTACAACTGCTGAACCAGCCATGATCTGAAATTTTAATTTTAATGATTAAGTGTCAAAAATAGGTATAAATACAACCAAAGTCCACCCAAAAAATGCCAATATGTGGCACACATTTCAAGTTGATCTAAACTTTTGGAATGCACTTTATATTTAAAAGCGGCCACCGCCACTACAGCAATAAATATCAGGGCACTGATTAGATGAAACCCGTGTACACCTGTAAGTACATATAGGAAAGAACCAGCAGGATTTCCCACGAAATAAACACCTTGCTCGACAAGTGCCTGCCACCCTATATACTGCCCTATCAGGAATCCAATTCCAGTAGCAGCAGTCAAGAGAAGCATGATTCTCATCTTAATAATTTCATCCTTTTTTGCGAAATAATAGGCCAATTGCATGACTGCACTACTTGCAATGATGATGATACTGGTCATGTCAAAAATGAATGGTAATTCAAAGTCCAACCAGACTCCGTCGGATTGTTTTACTACGTATGCGCTTGTCAGCGCTGCAAACAACATAACTACGGATACCATGAATAGCCAAAGTGCAAATTTCTTCGGGTGCATTTTGAACTGGGTACCTTTATCTTTCTTAAGTATCATTGCTGCATTCATATCAAAGTTTGTCTAACATATAAGCAATCTGTACCACAGGTAAATACAGAAAGGAACCAAACATAATTTTCAAAGCTGCCTTATCAGAATTATCTCTCATCAAACTGAAAGTCTGCGCCAAAAATCCGCAGCCACAGATCGTGACTATTACAGCAGAGTTTAGACCCGTTACACCAAAATAAGTTGGCAACAATCCTAGTGGTAGTAAAAACAGGGTATAGATCATAATGTTGATCGCTGTTTTGAGATCTTTTCGCCCATTATTAGGAAGAAGCTTAAATCCCGCTTTTCTATAATCCTCGTCACCAACCCATGCAATCGCCCAGAAGTGTGGAAACTGCCATATAAATTGAATACCAAAAATGATCAGTGCTTCAAATGAGATCACTCCTGTAGCCGCCACCCATCCCAATAATGGGGGAAGGGCACCAGGAATCGCTCCTATAAACACAGCAATTGGCCCCACTCTTTTCATTGGTGTGTATACAAAGCTATAAAGTATCATAGAAACAAACGAAAGCAAGACCGTCAACGGATTTGTGGATAGGTATAAAATGTAGAGTCCTAGTACGGCAACCAAAAAGCTGAAGACCACAGCCTCCTTTTCTGTAATTCTGCCTGTGGGCAGCGGTCTATTTTTCGTACGCTTCATCAGAGCGTCGTATTCTTTTTCAATAATTTGGTTGATGGACACAGAAGCCCCTGATACTAACATTCCTCCAAGAGAAAGCAGTAGCAGATTTATCCAATTCAATTGGCCACTTGTCGCCAATATATAGCCAAATCCAGATGAGAATGCCACTAGAAATGACAACCTCGGTTTCAGTAATTCTATATATGCGCCTACTTTGGCTCCTGCACCCAAAGTACTTGTACTAATTATATGATTTTTTACCTCACCCATTTGTCACTTCATTTATCGAATCTTCTTTCTCTTTTATAATCAAGTATAAGAAATACTGAATACCGAAAATCATCAAAGCCATTAATAAATGTACAGGCTGTATTACATAAGGCAGTGCGAAATTCGCTAAGACTGCACCTGTTAGTATTTCTAGAATTACCAATCCCAACAGGCCCCAAACCAAATATTTTGACGTCTTAAAATCTTTAATGCTCTTTGTCAACCGATAAATCAGATAAGCATGCAATACCAATAAAATCAAAGAATACGATCGATGCATATAAAATATAATGCCAAGATTCTCGATCCAGCTAAACCTCTGATCTTCTCCTAAAGTAACTGCCAACGAATCAATGGCCTCTCTAACCTGAGTACCCATCAATATCTGGGCGAAAAAAAGTAGCATGCAAACCACCAACAACCTTCTGACTTTATACGGCTTGTATGCCAAGAGCCCCTCTATCTTAGATTTTGTTGCTTTGAATCTAACATTAAGCAATAAAGCGATCAAACCAATGGCCAAAATCATATGAAAGGTAATCATCCCTGGTAGCAGGTTGGTGGAGACGACCAATGAGCCAACCCATCCCTGAAAAATAACCAGTAACAAGGCAGTTAGAGATAGGACAAAAATGCTTTTTTTAGTATGTATGTAGCTATATGACAATACTGTGCAAATAATTATTAATAATCCTACAGTTACGCCCACCAGGCGATTGATGTATTCTGTCCAAGTTCTGGCAAAATTGAAAGCATGAGCTTCTTCTACATTTTTGCCTTTTCTGATATCTTCCGCCAGTTCTGAAAAACCCAGGTTTTTCAATAACCTAGCCAAACGTTCGTTTTTCTGAATCCTTTTATCAGCATAAAGCTGACGATAATCTTCCGGTAACTCATCGGCAGTGGTTGGTGGGATATACGAACCAAAACATTTGGGCCAATCCGGGCATCCCATGCCCGACCCTGTACTACGAACAATGCCGCCTACTAAGATTAAAAAGTAAACGGCAATGATCGTAATGCTATTAAATTTTATAAATAAACCCTCTTTAGGTTTTTTACTCATTTCTTAATTTGCTTTCTCCTCTTTTGCTTCTTCAGCTTCGTGAGGCAAATTCGATTCGGGTGTTTCAGACAACGGCACTGTCTGAGGAATGAAATCAGGATATGCAGCTATTTCTTCCGCACTCATCTTTGCCATTGCATCATCAGATAATGGCTTACTGTAATCATAAGGCCATCTATAGACTGCAGGAATTTCTCCAGGCCAGTTGCCATGCCCAGGTTCTCTTGGTGTCGTCCACTCCAGCGTATTAGAGCCCCAAGGGTTCGCAGGAGCTTTCTTTCCTCTCCACATAGAGTAGAAGAAGTTGAACACAAATATGAACTGGCCGCCAAATGTAACTATTGCTGCAATAGTTACGAACATGTTCAAATCACCAAATGAGCTGAAAGCATCAAAGTTGGTGAATGAATAGTATCTCCTAGGGAATCCAGCAATACCGATATAATGCATTGGGAAAAATACAAGGTAAACACCTACAAAGGTCAACCAGAAATGCACATAACCCAATTTCTCATCAAGCATCCTTCCAAACATCTTTGGGTACCAATGATAAATCCCTGCAACCATTCCAAAGAATGCTGAGCTACCCATTACCAAATGAAAGTGAGCAACTACGAAATAGGTATCATGCAAGAAAATATCCAATGCAGAGTTTCCAAGGAAAATACCTGTAACTCCACCAGAGATAAATAGGGATACCAACCCAATTGAGAACATCATGGCTGTTGTAAACCTAATGTTGCCTTTCCAAAGGGTGGTGATATAGTTAAATGCTTTGATTGCAGAAGGTACGGCGATAACCAGTGTCAAAATCATAAAGATAGATCCCAGAAATGGGCTCATACCGGTTACAAACATATGGTGTGCCCATACTACAAACGACAAGATTCCAATTCCCATCATTGAGCCAATCATGGCTCTATAACCAAATATTGGCTTGCGAGAGTTGGTTGAAATAATTTCCGAAGTGATACCCAGTGCCGGAAGAATAATAATGTAAACTTCTGGATGGCCTAAAAACCAGAACAAATGCTGGAATAAGATTGGGCTACCACCGGTATTAGGTAATGCCTCACCTCCTATATATATATCAGACAAGTAGAAACTTGTTCCAAATGATCTATCAAACACTAATAGCAAAGCTGCTGCTACCAATACGGGAAACGATAACAAGCCTAAAATTGCAGTTAAGAAGAATGCCCAGATGGTCAAAGGTAATCTGGTAAATGACATCCCCTGGGTTCTCAAGTTGATAATGGTCGTGATATAGTTGATACCACCCAACAATGTAGATGCGATAAAGAATACCATGGATACCAACCAAAGTGTCATTCCTAAGCCCGATCCGGAAATGGCCTGCGGCAATGCACTCAGTGGAGGATAAATCGTCCACCCGCCACCAGCAGGTCCTGTTTCAATAAACAAAGAGATAAACATGATCACACTGGATAAAAAGAAGAACCAGTAAGACAGCATGTTCATAAAACCAGAGGCCATGTCTCTTGCACCAATTTGGAGCGGGATTAAAAAATTACTAAAGGTACCACTTAGACCTGCCGTCAATACAAAGAATACCATGATGGTACCGTGCATCGTGACCAGAGCCAAATAGAATTCAGTGTCCAATTGACCCGCCTCAGTGATCCAGTTTCCTAGTAACGGTCTTAACCATTCCAATTCGATTCCAGGAAATCCAAGTTGTAATCTGAAGATGATAGAAAGTCCACCTCCAATGATCGCCCAAAAGATACCAGTAATTAGAAATTGCTTTCCAATCACTTTGTGGTCTTGCGAGAAAATATAATTTGTTACAAAATTGCCATGATGCTCATGATCGTGATCATCGTGCCCTGCAATATGTTCGTCTAATTGTACTTCAGTAACTGCCATGATTTCTTTTATTATAATGAAGTATTCACTTCCTCACCACTTACATTTTCTTCTACAGCCACTTGAACAGGGCTGGATCCGTTGATATTAGCTAGGTAATCAGGGTTCTTAGACAACCATGACTTTTGCTCTGCCTTCCACTTCTCGTAGTCTTCTTTTTCATCAACTATCACAATCGCTCTCATAGAGAAGTGTGCCTTTCCACATATTTTGTTACAAACCAATTCATATTGAAAATCAGGATTGCCAGTTTCAGCAGCCATATCGGCTGTAGATTTAGTTGGAACAAACCAAAATTGGGTAGGCATGCCAGGTACAGCATTCATTTGCAATCTGAAATGTGGCATATACACGGAATGAATTACATCCCTTGCTCTAATTTTCAATAATACAGGTTCACCTTTAGGAATGTGAATTTCTCTAGGAATAAAGTCATCTTTTGCGTTTTGATTAGAGAAATCAACACCTAGTCTATTGTCTTCATCGATTAATTTATAGTCGGATGGCCCCAATTTACCGTCGGGTCCCGGGTATCTGGAAGCCCATGCATACTGATAGCCAAATATTTCAACTATTTCGGCATTGGCCGGAGCAGTGTCTGTAATCTTCACCCACGCTTTCCATCCGGAAAAGATCAACAGGGCCAAGACAACCGCAGGTATAAAAGTCCAGATCATCTCCAACGTATTGTTGTGAGGATAGAAATGAGCCTTCTGACCTTCTTTATATCTGTATTTCCATGCGAAGTAAAACAGAGCGGCATTGGTAAGAATAAATACTGCTGTCGTTATGGCTGTGGTGATCCAAAATAAATTAAATGTGATTTTTCCATGCTCGGAAGCAACCGGCACGGTATATCTATCAAACTCTGTGTAAGAATATCCAAAGAACCATGCGGTTCCCAAGATCAAAAAGATCATGAACAAGGCCCCATTCACTTTATTGCTGGTACCCATTGGATCACCTTCTTTCCCTCTAACGACTTGCACCAGGGTATGTGCTCTGAAGATGGTAACCAGAATGGCTACTATCAATACCGCGGCTAACAAGATTACAATATTCATCATGTCCTTAAATGTCTATTTTGTAATTAATTTCTTAAATATGATGATGCAATGTTTCCTCCATCATAGGGTGATTCTTAGCCACTAGCGGATGCTTAGCCAATGAATGCAATACCGTGTAAACGAAAGCCGATGCATATACCATAATCAATCCTACTTCTAGTAATCCAAATCCACCATTTTCTTTCAAAGTACCCGGAGTTACCATGAGATAGAAATCTATCCAATGTCCGAACAATATGATCGGAGGAACCACTTTCAAGAACCTTGAGTGTCTCTTCGCATCTCTTGGCAGTAGCAATAAGAATGGTAAGAAGAAGTTCAAGATTAAATTCAGGAAGAAGTAAACTGAATATTGGTCACTTCTCCACCTTTCTACGAAGTAGATTGTCTCTTCAGGAATGTTTGCATAGTATATCAAAAGGAACTGAGAGAACCAGATGTACGTCCAGAATATGCTAAAGCCCCAAATGAATTTCCCAATATCGTGCAGATGGTTAGCGTTCACAATTTTCAAGTAGCCTTTGTCTTTCAACAGGACTGCTATAAAGGCAATCAAAGCCAACCCTGATACCCACCAACTGGCAAATACATACCAACCGAACATCGTACTGAACCAATGAGGATCAATTGACATGACCCAATCCCAAGCGGCTATACTTGAAGAGTAGCCAAAGAATACCAAAAAGATGGCTGATAGGGTTACATTCTTTTTCCAGCTCGTTACACCACCATCAATGTCTTCGGCCAGCATTTGCTTTCTAATTTGAGTGAATAACAAATACCAAACGCCGAAAAAGACAACCATTCTTAAAAAATAGAAAAACGGAAATCCTCCATTCTCAAAAGGTGCAAAGAAATATCCTGCCTTTCCAATTAAAATTTCATCTCCTCCCTCTTCAGCATATACGCTTTCATGCGTCCAGTGGAACAAATCGTGACTACCAAACAAGAAAACCAAAATCATCAATACTGCACCGATGGGCAACCAGCTTGCCATTGCCATAGGGATTCTTTTCAATCCTACTGACCAGCCTGCTTGTGCCACATATTGGATGGCTATAAAGAAGATGCCAATCGCAGCCAATCCAGTAAAGAATAAATTATTGATCCAAAGGTTGGCGTATAGACGTTGTGTCCAATGAAATCCGTGATGACCTGCGTCTGCAGCAGCTTCGGTACCATGTGCATCATGTCCGCCCATATTCATCATTACCACACCGATGGCCGCAAGCACAAGACCCGCCACGAATGTGATTAGAATGTTTTTTTTGGCTCCTGCTGAGAATATATATTTTTCGTCGCTCATAATATGATCTCCTTAAGAATTATAGGTTTTGAAGGGTTTGAACAAATCGAACAATTTTCCATCGGTCATTTACACTCACTTGCGAAGCATGAGCTCCCATTCTTCCTTTACCCATCGTAATAACATGAAAGAGGTGGCCCTCTGGCTTATCTTTTACCGCTCTTGAATTATAAGGAGTTACTCCTTTAAATACTTTTCCAACTAATCCATCTCCTAAACCTTGGTCTCCGTGACAGTGCAAACAATACCTGCCAAAAAGAACCTTGCCTTCAGCCACTACATCGGCAGTAGAATCCATGGGGTTTTTCAAGGTTCTTGCAGCAAGTGCTAATGAATCTTTAGGTATTCGATAAGGCAAGGCCTCTCCTCTTCGAACGGTATTAGGTACGGCCTCCCGCATGTTCATTTCATTCGGGTTATTGGGATTGGAAGTATAGAATTCAGCTTCTACGCCTTCTTGAGAAGTCAACCATCGACCGGCTTCTTTGTCCTTGATTTGAGAAAGTCCTTCGTAAGGTACTGAGTGATACATCTGCGGAGCATATTCTACTCCAGTATCATTGCCTCTGGAAGCGCAAGATGCTACAACAAATCCTGTTGCAAGTATGACGATCCCGTTGATGTATTTATTAAAATTCATTTTAATATTTTTTCCTAATTAGAATCCTAAGATTTAGTCGAACTGTTTGTTATTCACTTCTTGAGCACCAGCATCAGACAAAGACTTTTTAATGTCAGCTTCACTCATGTTATTCTTATCTAAGTCGACTGCTACGATGTGCTTGTCATCAGTAATTCGCAAGTCAAAAATTCTTGGTTTAGCCCACGGCTTCAAGTCACTCACCACGAAGAAAGTGCCTACCATACCAAATGCACCAAGTAGTACTGTCAATTCGAACGTCACGGGAATGAAAGTAGGGAAAGGTAGAAAGTCTTTACCTCCTACGATCATTGGCCAATCTACCGTCATCATACCAATCTGCATAGTCAATGCCAGGACGGTACCACAGAGTCCAAAGATAAATGCTGCAATAGACAAACGTGATCTTCTGTAGCCAAGTACATCATCGATACCATGCACTGGAAATGGAGAATACACTTCGTGAATCTTTACACCACCTTGACGAACCTGAGTAATTGCCTTAAGCAATACATCTTCGTCATCAAATACGCCTAATACAAAGTTTTTACCGTCGCTCATTTTATTTCTTTTTTTCTCCGGTTGCCTTAATAATACTTTTAACCTCTGCCATGTTGATCACAGGGAAGAATTTCGCAAATGCGAAGAAACACGTGAAGAACAGACCAAATGTAAAGATATAAGTCCCTACATCCACCCAGGTAGGGTAGAACATCGCCCAACTTGAAGGCAAGAAGTCTCTATGCAAGGAGGTTACTATGATTACAAATCGCTCGAACCACATACCAATGTTCACAATAATTGAGATCACGAAAGTAGCGGCGATACTTGTTCTAATTTTTTTAAACCAGAATAATTGAGGGGATATCACATTACAAGTCATCATTGATGCATAAGCCCACCAGTAGGGCCCCAGTGCTCTGTTGAAGAATGCGTATTGCTCACCTTCTACTCCGGAATACCAGGCAATGAAAAGCTCGGTGATGTAAGCGATACCCACGATAGAACCTGTCACCATAATAATGATGTTCATCAACGAGATGTGTTCAATAGTGATATAGTCTTGTAGTTTGTAAACGTGTCTGGTCACAATCATCAATGTCAGTACCATGGCAAAACCGGAAAAGATCGCTCCAGCTACAAAATAAGGAGGGAAAATTGTGGTATGCCAACCTGGTATAACTGAAGTCGCAAAGTCAAAGGATACAATTGTGTGTACAGAAAGTACCAATGGTGTAGCCAGCCCGGCTAAAACCAAGGCTACCGTCTCATAGCGAGACCATGTCCTCGCAGCTCCATCCCATCCAAGGGCAAGCGCTCCATAAATATTTTTGCTGATGCCAGTAGCTCTATCTCTTATGGTTGCAAAATCAGGTACAAGACCAATGTACCAGAAAACCAATGACACAGAGAAATAAGTTGAAATCGCGAAAACGTCCCAGAGCAACGGAGAGTTGAAGTTTACCCAAAGTGAACCGTAAGTGTTAGGCAGTGGCAAAGCCCATATTGCCCCAATCCATGGCCTCCCCATATGAAGCAAAGGAAATTGTAAAGCACATATAACCGCAAAAATGGTCATCGCCTCTGCAGCACGGTTAATCGACATTCTCCAGCGCTGTCTGAAAAGCAATAAGATGGCCGAGATCAATGTACCAGCGTGACCGATACCCACCCACCATACAAAGTTGGTAATATCCCAAGCCCAACCTACGGTTTTATTAAGACCCCAGCTTCCGATACCTTCCCATACAAGAGTGAAGACAGCGTATGCGCCATAGCCCAAGAGTGCCAATGATACGGCCATTGCCGCATACCAAGATTTGGCAGGCGCTTGCTCTACTCTAATACAAATATCCTCAGTTACGTCGTGTACCGTTTTACCTCCTGTTACGAGAGGTTTACGAACTACTGCTTCTGCGTGCATATTGTTTCTAATTTATAAATTAAGCGTTCGCTTCGTTTTCTTCTTTATTTCTAATCTTTGTGAAATACCACACATTAGGCTTCACTGCAAGCTCTTCCAACACATGATATGCTCTTTCTTCTTTTACTTCTGGTCCGTTTTCACCATTTTCCAATTTCAACATTTTTGAAATTCTGGAATTTGGATCTTTCAAATCTCCAAATACAATAGCTTCTGAAGGACAGGCAGAGGCACAGGCAGAGTTAATTTCTCCATCCACCGGTCTTCTTCCATCTTTCTTAGCTTCCAACTTACCATGCTGGATTCTCTGAACACAGAAAGAGCATTTTTCCATTACCCCTCTTGACCGAACGGTAACGTCAGGATTCAATACCATTTTACCCAAATCATTGTTCATTGAAGTGTTTTCAGGGAACTGATCGTTGTCATGGTATTTAAACCAGTTGAATCTTCTCACTTTATAAGGACAGTTGTTGGCACAATATCTTGTACCGATACATCTGTTATAAGCCATTTGGTTCAACCCTTCCGTAGAATGGTTCGTAGCAGCTACCGGACATACTGTCTCGCATGGTGCATTGTTACACTGCTGACACATCATCGGCTGGAAAGTCACTTCTGGTTGCTCAGCAGCAACTTCCATTGCTCTCAAATCACCTTCTGGTGCATCACTGCTATAGTATCTATCAATCCTCAACCAGGACATTTCCCTTCTATTGAGTACTTCTTCTTTTCCTACTACAGGTACGTTATTTTCTGCCTGACAAGAAACTGTACATGCACCACATCCGGTACATGAGTTCAAGTCGATAGTCATCCCCCAATGATGGTTTGGGTACTCGTGCCCGGACCATAGCGATACATTTCCAGGTTTAGTCTTTCCACTATAGGTAGTAATCATAGGGAAATCTCGGCCTGCACTTGGGTCCTTTTGATATTTTGAAAGAATAGACTCTTGAATCACGTTCTCTCTACCCATATAGGTATGATGAGTTTGAGTCTGTGCAACTTTATATTCTTCTCCGCTCAATGCTACTGATACTCCGGTAGTCACCGCTCTGTTTTGGAATCCAGCTTTGTAGTCAATCAGCGGATAGGCATTGACTCCAACGTCTTTTGCTACTTTTCCAGCTTTTGTTCTACCGTAACCTACTGCCAACCCAACCGTTCCGTTAGCCTGACCCGGCTGTACCATGGCTGGTACTTTAACCGTTTGATTGCCTACTGTCAACGTAACCAATTGCGTAGTCATGTCGCCCAGTGTTAACCCAATTTCTTCTGCCATTTTCGGTGAAATGGTCAAGTAATTGTCCCATACGGCCTTAGTGATTGGATCAGGCATTTCTTGTAACCAAGGGTTGTTAGCCTGAGACCCATTGCCGATGGCTGCCTTCTCATACATCACAAGCTCAACGCCCGATGCTGTTGATTTAATTGTAGAAGCTGCGGCGGCTACATCTCCACCAAAAGTAACCGTCTCAACTGCAATAGTATTTTCCAATACACCTGCCTGTACAGTGGTATCCCAATAAGTTTGCTCATCTCCTGTGGCATTTGCGGTCCATCTTGATTTTACAAAATCAAAATAAGATTCCGAACTACCCGACCATACCAAGAAAGATTGTCCTACCTGGCGTGTATTGAATAAGTTAGAAATGGTAGGCTGAGACAAACTTAATTTACCTGTTACTGGCTCAAAATCATTCCATGATTCCAGGAAGTGATTGTCTGGAGCAATTGCACTCGTCAAGCTTGCGGTTTCATCCTTTCTATCCGATGTAGAAAGTGAGAACTTAGCTTTTTTCAAACCTGTAGCAATCTGCGCTCCCATAGCGTGATCATAAACAGGATTGCTATTAAAAAACAAAACTCCATCAATATTCCCTGCATTCAGGTCTTTGATGAAGTTTACCATGGCTTTGTCGTCTCCTTTTCTGGTATTGACTGCGGCTGCCATATTGATGGTTGTTGAATAGCAACCTAATAAGCTGTTGATCGCGTTGATCAGGACCTGAATATTTTCGTCATTAGATCCTGATACAACCAAAGATTTTGCTTTACTCGACCAAAGGTCATTGGCCGCCTTTGTAAGTACGGCAGTATCTCCAACTTTTGGAGCTGATACCGAAGGAGCACCAGCCTTTGCGGCAAGCATGTTATATAAGTTCGCTACGTAAGTCCCTTGCTGAGATGGCTTAATTGCATTTCTATAATCTGCGTTTGAGCCAGTCAATGAAAGGTTAGACTCGAAAGAGTATAACCTCGACATGGTTTTCTTTTTATCGTTCAGTCTTCTCGTTTGAGCAAATTGCTTACTGTGAAGTGTGGGGTTTAACCAATTGCCTAAGAAATCAGCATCAAAAGAAACAATTGTATCTGCCTGACTGAAGTCATAAGAAGGAATGGCTCTTTTACCAAAAGATTTTTCATTTGCTGCTAAAGCTCCACTAAATGAAGCCTGATCGTATTGGATGTGCTCAATTCCAGCATACTTAGCCTTCAAAGCGTCTATAGTGGCCAGTGTTGATGGACTAAATACTGAAGAACTTACTAAAGCAATTCTTTTTGATTCAGCCAACTGGTTAGCAACCTCTTTGTCCAATTCATCCCAGGTTACAGATTTACCTCCGAACTCAGGTCCTTGCAATCTTTCTTTATCATATAATGACAATACTGAAGCTTGCGCTTGAGAAGAAGTACCTCCCCCACTTACAGTGGATAATTTGTTTCCGTCTATTTTGATTGGACGACCTTCTCTGGTTTTAACAACGACACTGCAATACTCATTGCCGTTCACATAAGACGAAGCATAATAGTTTGGAACTCCGGGATCTACGTCCACAGGCTTGTTCAAATAAGGAATCGCTTTTCTGACCGGGGTTTCGCAAGCAGCTAAAGATGCGGCAGCTACTCCAAATCCCATCAATTTCAAGAAGTCCCTTCTACTGGCTCCAGCTCCTTCCGACTCGCCACTTATTGGCAAATATTCTGGAAACTCTTTGTCAGCATGCTTTTCGAATTCCGGGTTTTTGGTCAATTCCTCTAACCCTTTCCAATATTGCTTTTTGGTCTCTTTCATGTGTTCTTACTTGACTTTATTAGTCGCATGAGGCGTTTACCGCTTCATTAATGGTGTCTTAATATTCTTTATATAATTAATAGTGGCATTTAGAGCACTCAAGTCCTCCAATGTCCTCTACTTTCATTGGTTCTTTGCTATGCGAATTGTGCATATCTACCAACTTATTATAATAATCGTTTCCTTTAGTATTCACATCTGTCTCTCTGTGACAGTTGATACACCAGCCCATAGTCAGTGGCGCATATTGTGAAACTTTTTCCATTTCTTCAATCGGTCCATGGCATGTCTGACATTCTACTTTACCAACTTCGACGTGCTGCGAGTGATTGAAATAAGCTAAGTCGGGTAAGTTATGTATTCTAACCCACTCAATTGGTTCGTTGTTTTCAATCGCTGCATAGATCTTTTGAATCTCAGGAGATTCAGTCTTG
The DNA here is from genome assembly GCF_039944555.1 of Reichenbachiella sp. GTDB lineage: Bacteria > Bacteroidota > Bacteroidia > Cytophagales > Cyclobacteriaceae > Reichenbachiella. The sequence continues at coordinate 384,853 of NZ_JBDUYN010000008.1, forward strand.
ATCGATGAGTGACAATTCATACAAATATTCGGTGATGGAATATTTGCATTCTTACTCTTTCTTACACCAGTGTGGCAATAGTTACAATCTATCTTGTAGTCTCCTGCATGAATCTTATGGGAAAACGCTATTGGCTGATCTGGTTGATAGCCTTGCTGTACACCAATAGTAAATATGCCGTCGATAGCTGACTTCATGATAATTGCTGTAAAGATGAAGGCTGCCAAACCAAGGAACGCATTGCTTTTTACCAAAGCCCCTAAGTCGAAAGTTTGCTCTGCTATCTCTCTGTCATCCTCAGACAAATCATCCTTCTGAGACAAGTATTTTTTCAGCATGGTAATAATCATCGCCAATACTGCAAGGATTAAAACCAAAACCACCAACAGCACAATCATTACTGTATTCACAAACTGGGATGGTTCTTGAGCAGTAGCATCTCCTCCGGTTGATGCTGTAGTCTCTTCTACTGCAACTACAATTTCTTTAGCTGACTCTACCTTAAGGTATCCGACAATAGCGGCTATTTCCGCATCTTCGAAATCGAAGGCTGTCATTTCCGTTTTATTGTATTCGTTATAGAGATTCACGGCGTATTCATCACCACTCTTGATTACTTTCTGAGAGTTTTTGACAAATGCTTTGATCCAGTCAAGATTTCTTCTCTTGTGAATATCTCTTAACGCAGGCCCGATCACCTTATCGTTTACAGCATGGCAAACTGTACAGTTAGCCTTAAATAATTTCTCTCCAGTTGAAATGGCCGCCTCATCTGTTGGAATACCGTCTGCGTCCTGCGCAACAGTCACATTTTGAGTGAACAAAACTGAAAAAATCAAGGAGAGGAAAAGGACGGTTTTAGAGCTTAAAAAACGCGTTCCGGAGTGTAAACTATATTTTTTTGACATCAGTTTTAGCTTTCCTTTTTTGTAAAGTGGTGCAAATGTAACATCGGGTAGTTGTATTTCAAAAACATAATAATGCCTTCTACGTAGCTCGACGAAATACCCCCCACGATTAGCACATTATCTCACTGTATATCAAGTCATTACATGAGAAAATTTAGGGCAAAAAAATACTATTTAGAATTGATATAAATAACTAATTTTCCTCTTTCCTGTTTCGCCCTCACATTTATTTATATAGTATAATTTTCACTACTTAAGCGATAAAATTGAGATTTCCACTCATTAAATTTTTATACATAATATTCTTATGTATATTTGCCTTATGTATTCAAAAGAACTACTCAAGGGCACGCTGAAAACGATCGTGCTCAAATTGTTATCAACCAATGGGCAGATGTATGGCTATGAAATCACGCAAAAAGTCAAGATACTGACCAACGAAAAGATTCAATTGACTGAAGGTGCACTTTATCCCACATTGCACAAATTGGAAGCAGATGGAATGGTGACTACTCGTGTAGAAAATATAGGCGGACGTAAAAGAAAGTACTATCAGGTAACTGATTTGGGCAGCAACGAAGCTACCTCCAGATCAAACGAATTCACGGAATTTGTTCAAACAATGCTATTGCTGCTCAACCCACAAATAAGTAAGTAATCTTAATAACTTGGAAGAACATGAAAACATTGACAAAAACGCAATACCTCTATATAACCAATGACCTTAAAGCGAAAGGACTATCTAAGGGCTTTAGAACGGAATTACTAGATCATATTTGCTGCATGGTAGAAGAACAACTTTCGGAAAATAAAACTTTCGCTGAATCTTATTCACAAGCTTTGAAAACCTTTGGAGATGTTGGATTTGAGGAGCTGAAGCAAACTTCTCCGATTGTGAAGAAACAGCGGCGAACTTTCATCAGTCAAATATTAACCTCGGGAGTGGCTGCGTCAATTTTTATGATGGTCCTTGGAGTGGATGCACAAGAGCCTCCAACAATTTCACCGCTTGATCACTACAAAAGAATAACTTCCAACTTCGGAGAAAGATACAATCCACTTAAGAAGAAACAAGATTTCCATAGAGGAATTGACTTTTCTGCTGAGGTGGGCACACCCGTTCAATCCACTGCTTCTGGAACCGTGAAATCAACAACCAACAGCCCTGGAGGGTATGGTCTTCATCTGGAAATCCAACATGGCGATGGTTTCGTCACTAAGTACGCCCACTTATCTGAGATCAAAGTAAAAGAAGGAGAAATGGTGACTCTCGGACAAGTAATCGGATTATCTGGTAATACCGGATGGTCTACTGCGCCGCATTTGCACTACGAAGTGATCAAGGATGGAGAGTATGTTGATCCTAAAAACTATTTCTTAGCACAAGAAGAACATATACAGGAAAAAGTACTTTATCAAAAAGCTAACTGAAGTTCGGATGTAATCTCTACTCCCTCATCTTTGATCTAATTGAAGATTGAAAAGGCCATCATTGACTCGAAGTAGTATTGGCATTTAGTAATCTTAGATGTATGTTTGATCCATCGAATTGATCTCGACTTGACTAACATAGACAACGTTCGGCACTGGCTTAATTTTCTGTATTTGATTCTCAAAAAGGGCAATCTTTTCAGGATAACTTTCGACAATGAAGCTTACAAGCGCCAGATACATCAGTACCATATTTCGGATAATCAATTTGCAAATGTAGAAGTCAATCTATCAAGATGGAAAAAGTTTTTACTAAAGTTTCCTGTTATTGGGCAAATTGTATCCCTAACTAGCCTGTACAGGGACCAACGCCGATGGCCCATATTTGTATACCATTGGCCTGAGAAGAAACTGGCCTTCGTACGGATATCTAAAAATGCCAGCACTACTATTCTGGCGTCTATCATGAAGGCTCAATTTCCACACTTGGATATTACCACTTGGTCTGTTGATGAAATCAATCTACTTGCGCAGGCCAGTATGAAACCATATATTGAAGAGGGATATAATAGTTTTACGGTGGTAAGACATCCTATTGACAGGCTTAAGTCATGTTATTTTGATCAGGTATTGGATCGTGCTGAACTTTCATATTTTAGCCGTCTTTATTTCGGAATCTTTCCTAAAGATATTTCCTTTTATCAGTTTGTAAAGAGGGTCATGAATATACCAGATGAGCTAAAAGAGATCCATTTTAGGAAACAGGTTAAGTGTATTCCTCAAGACATTGAACTCCGTATTTTCAAATATGAAGAGTTTGACGAGGAACTTACCGCATTCTTAGAATCCTATGAGGTTATAGTTAAGAATATGACGCTGAATAAAAGGACCAGAACTCCAACCATAATTAACCACGGTGAAATCAAATCACTTATAATGGAAGGCTATAAAGAAGATTTTATCAAGTTTGGGTACAACTAAAGCATGATCAAGTTAATTACAAAAAATAATGAGTTATGCGTCGATTCTGGCTTGTTTGAGGACTTCACGCCTGAGTCCTTACTTTTCTTAGGCATGCGTACGGTAGTTCGTGGTACCAAGGCAAGTCATTCCACTTCCTTCTATCATACTTTACCGATAGAGCATACGAATATGTTTCCGGTAGAGGTGAGTTGTAACGGAAGCCATCCCACATATAGTGAAGTATCAAAAATTTGGTTGGCTGAACCGCTGATCCATGCTTTGACTTCGGACCACGAAGAAGAGGTGAATGTCACTGTGGAAAGAAAGAAAGAACACGACAAAATAATCATATTAAATTGCCTTGATTCATGTTACGGCCATGCCCTCGACAAACTCTTTAATATTCAACGTCATCTCGATCATCATGCTCATTTGGGTTTAGTTGTTATTATTCAGTCCTCTATGCGGAACTTAGTACCAGAAGGAGTGTCAGAAATTTGGGAATTAGATACACCCTTTAAAACTTTCGAACATAGGATCAAGGGTTTTGATCAACTAGTGAAAACACGAGTCCTGGAAAGTAAAGAAGCATACTTAAGTCGGGCAGACATGAACCTGGACTATAGTTTACTACGTATTCCTTTATTCGTTAAGCATAATCCACTACGATTTGACAAACTTTATGAGTATCCTGCCAGGATTACATTTATATTGAGAGAGGATAGGTTTTGGTTGACAAACAAGGTCAATCATTTTTTATATCTGGTTGCCAGAAAACTCGGTCAGCTGTCGTTGATCAAATTCTACTTCATTATTCTTCAAAATCGAAACTTTCGGAAACTCGCAAAACTGCTAGTTAAACAATATCCCGATCTACAAATCACAGCGATTGGAATTGGCAGCCCCGGCGGTATGAATCGATACGTTCAAGACCTGAGGGAGCCCTATCAGGAGTACAGAATGCACGAGGATGAAAGATACAGATTATACTCAGAATCACATTTGATTTTCGGCGTACATGGGTCGCATATGATTTTGCCATCTGCGCTAGCTGGGGCATTTATTAGCTTGCATCAGGACTTCAAGATTCCTCACTTCAGCGAAGATTTCATACCCAGGCACTCAAACCCTCAACGTCAAGCATTTCTTGGTCGCTTTCTCTCCGACAGAAACTCACCGAAAGCTATAGCATCTCATATCAAAAACTTGTTTGGGGCTTTGTATTCAATGGAGAAAACAAAATTTTAAGATTGGATTCGTTAAAACAAATTTTATATTCCTCCTTCATCCATCTTAATCTTCATCAAGACTGAAAACGCATCGTTGATATTTTTTTGTTCTACTACAATTGAGAATTCGTTAGAGGTGGAGATAACCTCAATGACGGTGATTCCATACCAGGCAATCATTTTGAAAATATAATAGTACAGACCATAAGCTCGAATATTCGACGCTTTTAGCATGACAGTCGCGGAACTAAGTTGGCTGTTACCAGTGACGTAAGTTTCCTTTTCAAATATTCGTTTGACACGATCCACAATATTTTCACTTACTATCAGCGTGCGTTCATACATACCTTGGGTAAAAGAACAATATGTATCTGGCAGATTTTGAACCTCATGCAATAAACGAGTTTGATTTTCAGTCAAGGTTGGAGAATTCGCATAGGTAAAAGTGGAAAGTCCTGAGCGCACAAATATATCTCCAATATGTTCGCGAAAATTCTTTGGATTTAAATTCAAGGCATTAGCGCCCATGGTTGAGCGACGCTTGAGGGCCATAAGGATAGAAGCTTCGGTGGCATCCTTCATTAATACTTTCGACACGTAAGGTTGAAGCAAGCGTGCCAATGAGGAGTAGTTAATCAAGTTGGCCGTCATTGCTTCCTCTATAAAGGGCATTTTTCTTATGCCTTCCTCTACAATATCTGATATTTTTTTCATGCCGTTAAATATTTAACAAAGTGCAAATATTATGAATAATTACAACATTTATTTCACACCACAGTGCTTTAAAAATATTTTTGACTCAGAATTTAAAATTGAAACTCAAAATGTCAGTAAGAACTCCTTTTTATTACTATGATTTAGCACTTCTCGAAAACACCCTGCAGTCCATGACTGAAGCAGTTACTAATCCCAATTTTAAAGTACATTATGCAATAAAGGCCAATGCAGAAGATCGAATTCTTCAGACTATAAAAGATCATGGACTTGGCGCAGATTGTGTGAGTGGTAATGAAATTAAGAAAGCGTTAGAAATTGGTTTCGAACCGCAAGATATTGTCTTAGCGGGAATTGGAAAATCTGACGAAGAGTTGGATTTAGCTATTTCCCATGGAATTCATAGTATTAATTGCGAGTCAATTGAGGAACTTGAGGTGATCAATGAAATCGCCGAGAGACATAATGCCATTGCGAACATTGCATTTCGAATCAATCCCAATGTTGACGCCCAGACGCATCACAAGATCACCACTGGATTAAATGAAAATAAATTCGGTATTCCGATCACAGAATTGGACGCAGCAGTCGACGAAATTCTTCAACACAAAAACCTTGCGCTGAAAGGAATACATTTTCACATTGGCTCTCAAATTTTAAGTCTTAACCCCTTTGCCAATCTTTGCCAACAAGCGAATAATGTAATCGATAACCTTAAGGCGCGAGGTATTTTTTTAGAGCATATCAATGTAGGTGGGGGTCTAGGAATCAACTATACCGATCCAGATGCTCAGCTCATTCCTAACTTCATAGAATACTTCAAAGTATTTGAGAAATTTCTAAGGCTAGAAAAAGGACAAACCGTGCATTTCGAATTGGGGCGTTCTATTGTTGGCCAGGCTGGCTCTCTAATTTCGAAAGTACTGTACGTTAAAAAAGGTGCCAATTCTAATTTCGCCATCATTGATGCAGGCATGACAGATTTGATGCGTCCGGCACTGTATAATGCTTTTCATAAGATTGAAAATTTAACAAAGGATGGAAATAACGAAAGCTACCATGTGGTAGGACCAATTTGTGAAAGCTCAGATACCTTTGGCAAAACAGACTTGCCGAAAACGTCTCGTGGAGACTTTTTGATGATAAGATCTGCTGGAGCTTATGGGCAGGTACTAAGTTCTAATTACAATTTGAGAGATCGAGCTGAATCTATTTATTCAGATGATACTACTCTTGAGGAGTACATTTCAAACAGCAAAGAGGTACTTGAAGAGCAAGCCTTCTAAGTATTACAAAAAACTAATTAGTTAAATTTAAAGGATTACGGCGGGCAAGTTCCCGCCTTTTCTTTTCCAATTCTCATTTGCGCCGCCTTTTAGCAAATTATTATTTACCCGTTTTCTTCTTCAAGAGTCCCCAAAAAATTGTACATTTAAAATCCACACTTAAGACCCGGGTATTGTCCGACTGTTTCGGCGATATTTTTACAAGGATTTATTAACGCAAAGTTGATTGACAAGTGAAAAAAAACTTATCAAAGCACATTTCGGGAGCTAGCTTATTCCTAATAGTGCTGTTGATTGCGATTGGGATTTTTAGCATGATGAGGGTGTACAACAGCCACAACTCTATTGATGAAGTTGCTCGTATTGATGTCCCCTTGATAGAAGCCATGACTAATATTGAAACTCATCAGCTTGAGCAATCTATTAATTTCGAAAGAGCGGTACGCTTCGCAGAGGAAATTGGCAAATACGACAATGCCCGTAGAAACTTCAAAGTTGCAGACAGTCTGTTCAGGAGTCTTGCTCTACTTGTAGATGAAGAATTACTTCTAGCAGAGGAACAGGTAAAAACCGGGATAAGAGATGCTATTTCTGATAATCAGCGCATTATAATGAAGGAGTTGCTTAACTCACTAAAGAAAATGGAGAAGGAACACCTCACCTACGAACGAGATGCCCTGGCCGTAATTGACCTGCTCATTTCTAACAAAATTTCAGAGGCGATGGAAAGAGTAGTCGATGTGGAGGCTGAAGAAGAAAAGTTCAATAAAGAAGTCGAGCATGTGCTGATTCAATTGGAAAAATACACCGAACAGGTGGTTAAAGCAATTGAGATCGAGGAAAGAACAACTCTTCGATTGGTAGTCCTATTCACTTGCTTTTTCGTAATGGCTTCCATTATCATTTCATTTATGTCCAGCAATAAAACCAGCATTCCAATCAATCAATTAACAGAGGGGGTAAGGCGCGTAGCACAGGGTGAAAAATCAGTACAAGTGAATACACCTCCTTCGGGCCTAACCTCGGAGCTAACTACTACATTTAATGAAATGGTCATAAAACTGCAGGATGCGCAAGAGGAAATTGAGCGTCATATGCACTTTTCCAATAGAACAGCTCGAGACTTGACTGCACCCATCACTGATTTAAACCACCTCTTGGACAAACTAGAAGACAAACCTGAAGACTATAGCCAAATTCTTGAAAATGCCAGAGCTTCAGCTTTACAAGTTCAATCTATCGTGCAAGCCTTAAATGAGGTCAATGCCCTGCGAGAAACACTTAAATCAAAGACGGAAGTCTTAAATTTTGAAAACATCCTCAGCGAGGTAGAAAAAAGTATTGAATATGAAATGGAAAATTCTAATGTAATTATCACCAAGTGGTTTGCCAAGTGCCCAACGGTGAAATACCCATCAGAACAACTAAAAAGTATTTTCCTTCACCTAATCACCAACGCCATAAAATACTGCAGCCCAAATCGATTACTTGAAATAGAGATGGAATCTTATGTTGAAAGTGGTCATACTGTCTTGGAAGTCCGAGACAATGGTGTAGGGTTCGACTCTAACATTAATGGCCTGGAAATTTTGGAACCTTTCAAGCAATTAGACTCATCGAAAGGTGGAAATGGCCTCGGTCTCTACCTCATCAAAACCATTATTGATCATCACCATGGTCATATTGACGTTAAAAGCAAGCTTGGCAAAGGCAGCATTTTTACCATCTATTTAAATTAACCGACATATTACTCCTTTTTAAGTTACCCATTAAATGGTCAAAACCTGATTGATGAAGTAGCCAAAAAAAATCATTTTGCTCAGACCAAAACAGCTTCTGTGATTACACTTTCTAAAATTTCCAAAACTTACACAAATAAGGTAACTGCCTTGTCAGAAATAACTTTTGAAATTATGGAAGGTGGAGTGGTCTATGTGCTTGGCGAAAGTGGATCTGGAAAAAGTACCTTGCTCAAGATAATTGCAGGATTGGAAGACTCAGATCATGGGTCGGTCTCAGTCGGCAACGAAATAATTACCGGGCCTTCGCAGAATCTCGCACCTGGTTATGACTCGATTGCTCATGTAGCACAGGATTTCAAACTTCAGCAGTTCTGGACCGTGCGCGATAACATTGGGAAGAAAATCTCACATTATTCAAAAGTGGATAAAGAGGAAAGAATCAGGGAGCTGCTTGCTCTATGCAAACTGGAATCGCATGCCGATAGATTCCCTAAGGAACTATCCGGAGGACAGCAGCAAAGAATAGCAATAGTTGCTGCTATCGCTGATGAACCTGATGTAGTTCTTCTCGATGAGCCTTTTAGCAATCTCGACTTACCTATGAAGTCAGAGGTGAGAAAAGAGATAATTAGTATGCTCAGGGCATTGGGAATAACAGTTATGCTAATCAGTCATGATCCGGCAGAGGCCCTGGCTGTAGCCAACAGTATCATCTTATTACGAGATGGAAAACTCGAACAAATGGGTACTCCGGAAGAAGTATATCGAAATCCTATTTCCTTTTATGCTGCGAAATTTTTAGGGCCGGTCAATGAACTATCAGTCAATAAAAAGAATGAACTCATACGACCCGAAGATATCAGAATTGTATCTTCCGGATTGTACGAAGGTCAAATTGAGTCGACCACTTTTATGGGCATGCACTATCAGGTTTATATTTCATCTAAATTATCTTCCAAAGCTCTATTAGCTTATTCTAGCGAAGCTCTAAAACGAGGACAATCTGTTAGATTCAGTATAGCCTAATTTTCTGATAATCAAACGTATAAAGTTGTAAGCATGGTTTTTTGAACCTTTTCTTATTCTCATTGGTTAGATATTGGAATTTAGAAGAAACCGTTAGTATCATGGATGCATGCAGAGAAATCATAACACCAGAACTCCTGGCCAAAAGTGTCGATTATAAATCTTATCGAATGCTAGTAGAAGAGCGCCTTAAAGTGGGTAAAACTACAGGAGAAGACCACTCGGAATCTCTCATTAATTTTTCCCAGCTGAATCTTCAAAGGATGAAAAAATGGGATAAAATCATTCAATTATCAGAAGACCTAAAGCTTGCTATAGGTCAAATTGATAGCAAACAAGAATGGATCGTCTTAACTGAGGGCTGGTGCGGTGATGCTGCACAAAATTTACCGCTGATTAATAAGATTGCTGAATCCAATGACAATATCACGCTGAGATTGCTATTGAGAGATGAAAATCTTGATCTCATGGATTGTCATTTGACGAATGGTGGAAGATCCATACCTAAACTTATTGTACTCGATGCAGAGACTAAACAAGAATTAGGCACCTGGGGCCCAAGACCTGCACCTGTTCAGGAAATGCTCTATGAAATGAAAGCAAAAGGGGATTTTTCTTACGAATACTTTTCGCTGCTTAGTCATACCTGGTATGCTAAAGATAAGTCCAAAACTGCGCAGGGAGAGTTTTTGTCAATAATCAAGAATCTGTGATCAATCCAATTAGGGTCTAAATCTTGATTGGATTACCTATATAATTTGCTTTCCATAGCTAAGCGAATCAATTCCACCGAGGTTTTGACTTGTAGCTTGTGCATAATATTTCTTCGATGAGTCTTCACTGTATGCTCACTGATGAATAATGTATTGGAGATGGTCTTACCATTAAGTCCACCGGCCAGGCACTTAATGTACTCTTTTTCTCTTTCCGACAACTCATCAAGACCGGTATTAGACTTACTCCTGACTCTGAAATAGTTAAATACCTGGTCATTGCTTTTATGATGGAAATAGTTTTTCCGCTCGCTCGTGATGACGATCACCAGTTGAGTGAAATACAGGTTGGTGCCTTCGTGGCGAACAATGACACCACCACCTTCGGTCTGCCAGAATTTAGAGGTCGAAGACTGATTGGCGCTGGTAGTGGCGCAGGACTTGGGTCAACCGGGAGGGCTCCAAACTATGACCTTGCAACTGACGCAGATACCTGCACACAATCATGTGATAACCAACACACCCACAGTTCAAAACAAATTATCCGTAGCTGGATCTGGCACCCTGAAATAGCCCTTTTTTACATACATCAGGTGGATATGAGTCCATAAAAAAGGCAGCCAACTTGGCTGCCTTTTACATTATTCAGCGCGTTACTTATTATTTATCGTCGTATCTCATCATCGTGGTCTTCGATATGTTGTCTGCGTCATCGCGATAGACCACATAGGCAATATCATTGTCAACAATCATATCCAGGTGATTGACATTTCCTGTAGAAAAACCTGCGTCACCTAGTGGCGACCAGTTACTTCCATCGAAATTCATCACAGTCGCCTTTCCACCATTGAAGCTATCGCGGAAGGCTACATGAAATTTGTTGTCCATGATTCCCATTTTGATATACTGTCCGCTGCTCAGCGAAAATCCTGCCGTACCAAGTAATGACCATGCTCCTTCAGAGTATTTCATTACTGTCACCTTTCCGGCCTCGTCGTTATCAGAAAAAGCCACAAGGGGAATGGCACCGTCGAACATCATGTGTACATGACTCGCCTCGCCCGAACTAAATCCGGCCGTCCCTACCACAGACCAATCACTGGTTTCAAATTTCGCCACTGTCACTCCTGAGCCATTACCATCATCTTGATAAGCTACGTAGGGAATGTCGTTGTTGAATCTGAGCGTTATATAGCTTGCTGCTCCAGTTGAGAAACCTGGTGTACCTACGAGCACCCAGTCACTACCATCATATTTCATTACAGTCAGTTTTGCACTCCTACTCCAATCCTTATATGCGACATAAGGCACATCGTTGTTGAATACCAGGCTTTGATACTCCGAAGTAAAGGATACGGCGTAAGATCTCTTAGCAAATCCTTTTGACCCGACCAACTGCCAACTGTCATTTTCAAACTTCATTACGGTCGTTTTTCTTCCATTCACATCGTCTCTATAAGCTACATATGGAATTCCATTATTAAAAGTTAAGCTCTGGTGAGTGGCATATCCATCAGAAAAGCCTGCAGCACCTACAACCTGCCACTCGTCATTCACAAATTTCATAACGGTAGTCTTGTTTCCATTTTCTTCATCTCTGTAGGCTACATAGGGCACTCCATCATATATGGCCAAGCTCTGATTATGGGCTTTTCCTGCTGAAAATGCCGCTTCGCCAATTACATTCCAGCTTGGCAAAACATCAGTCAGCGTAATGGTGACACCTACTTCCGTAGAAACATCCCCAGCAGAGACTTTTACGGTTGCAGTCAGCTCTGTTCTGACCTCGTAATCAAACAAGAGCTTATTTTTTACTGTTAGTCCACCCGTACTCGCATCAACAGTAAGCGCTCCAGCCGGCTCTTCGGCAATGATCGAAAAGACAAAGTCTCCAGCATTTGTAGTAGCGGATATACTCCCTATATGCTCTTCATTTTCTGGGTTCTCGGCTATTGTTTTGGTAAAGTTTTCTGAGACAACGCCGGAGACGTCTACACTAATATTGACCGTTTTGCTTACGTCACCGTTGACTACTTTGGCCATGCCGGTAAGTTGCTCATTTACGGTATAGTCGAACACAGAAGCATCTCCTACAGTCAGTTCCCCGGAAGATTGGTCCAATTGAAAGGCGCCCGATACGCTCTCAGATTCTAGTGAGAATGCAAGGCTTCCTAAGTTGGTTTCAGCCTTTAGGTTACCTATGACATCCCCGGCACTGGGGTTGTTATTTATTGAGGCTGAAAAGTCTTCTACGGTCAGTTCCACAGTTGGAATTAGATCGTCTTCACTACACGACGCCAACACGAGCATCATAAAAATTCCATTTAATACATTTTTCATCTTTCTTTTATTTTCTTTCACTTTTTTCATGATCTTTTATATCCGTTCATTAATAAAAAACCAGATGTGATTTCTCTGGTTTGTGATCAATCCAAACCAAATATATGAGGGGTAATCAACCAGATTTGCCGAGATGATTATTCGTATGGTGTTCTCGATTATTCGTTGAGAATGATCTATTATTTGTTTTGGTGGAGGCAAAGTGTTTGTCCACTTGACTAACTGAAAAGAATAGGTAGGAAGAAACGGCACGGAGATTAACTGCTGTTGATTCGGATAGATTCCCCTGAAAAGCAAAAGAACCGAAGCAGAAAGGTAATTCGATGGGAATTAATATCGGATTCAAAAGAACAGGCTACTATCTAGAGAGTGTACCTGTCTGTAGGCTGAGAGAACCCGCTCTACTGGATATGATGAAGCCAATAGGCCTTTGGGCCATTTTCTTGCAGCCTATGGTTATCTTACTTTTCTGCCATCCTTTTAGAAATTGCAATGGCGTACTCAGTAGCTTTCTGCTTTGTCATGTCAGCTACTTTTTTATCGTCTTTACTATAGAAGTTGACATAGCTGAATTTGTCCCAAACAGCTTTGCCCAGAGGAGTCCCTGGCGCACAACTCACAAAGCTATCTTCGTCATAGGTGATCATATAAAGACCGTAACTATTGAAAAAAACAGGAATACCTAACTGTTTACTCGCTTCTTCCTGATAAGAATATACGGCCGGAATGCATCCTTTTTCACAACCAAGTGCGGCCAGCATTTTTTGCCCGTTTACTTCTCCGTACTCCATCTTTTTTATCTTGGTCGGACCCTGAGCTGAACGCTCAGCTTCCAGCAGCTGATAGTCTCCATTGATGGCAGTAGTAGCCACACCTGATTGTGCATGGGCGGTCAGTAAAAATGCCACATAAATAAGGAGAGTCGAAAATAATTTGGTCTTCATGATTTTTCTTTTTTTCTAATAACAAACACCTTGTTAATTAAAAGTATACAAAAATATTTGTGGCCGAATGTGATTATCTGACAGATGATTATCCGATGCCGTGCGTCGATTATTCGTTCAGGTATATTTAGTATTTGAAAGATTGTAGGCCATCATAGGTCTATAGCTCTTCTAATGCAGACATCAGTGCGTCCTTTTTACGAATAGCTACTGGAAGTGTACTTCCATCTTTCATATGGACGATTCCTCCCTCTTTTTTTTCATACCTATCAAAATGAAGCAGGTTGATCAAGTGCGATTGGTGGGCTCTAAAAAAAGATTGGCCCTCAAAAAGTTTGTCAAACTCTTTCATGGTTTTAGACACCATCACCATGCGGCCATCTAAGAGAAAAAATTTCGTGTAATTAGCTTCAGATTCACATCTGATAATATCTTTTACCGATACCAAATATACCGTTTCGGCATCCTTGAGAATGATTTTTTGGTCGAATGACGGAGTGCTTTTGTTTTGAACCAGATTAGCTACTTTCAGGTTTTGAACATCAGAATCGTGAGTTTGAGCGGCTTTTTCCAGGGCTGATTTTAAGTCGTCCGGATCTACCGGCTTCAGTACATAGTCAATAGCACTATACTTAAAGGCCTTGATAGCATAGGCGTCGTGCCCGGTCACGAATATCAACTTAAAATCAAGAGGCCCATAAATGGACAACAAGTCGAATCCGGTTCCGTCCTTCATTTCCACATCGAGCAAGACCATATCCGGTTTGTGATTGCGAATGCAAGTTAACCCCTCCTGCACACCACTGGCCTCCCCTACCACTTGTGACTCACTCGCATAGAGAGAAAGCAAAATTTTGAGGTTCTCACGAACCATGGCATCATCATCAATTAGAACTATACGCATGTTGATCAGATCAGACTCAAATGTAGCTGAAAGGCACTTTCAATTCAACCTTAGTTCCCTGTATTTCGCCTCCTTCTCCCTCTATATTTCCTAGTATCAGCTGAATCTTTTTTTTCAGTGTTTTATTGAAGATATCCATTCTTTCCTGGATAATGGTAGAAGACAAGGAAGTATGATCACCAGCGCCCGGACGGCTTTGTTCGAACCCTCCTCCATTGTCTTTGACAACAATCGATATGTATTCTCCTTCTTTTTCGAAATGAAGATTTATTTGCCCTTTGCCTTTGGCCTGCGAGATTCCGTGCTCGATTGCATTTTCCACAAAGGGCTGAACAAACATAGGGGGTATGGTATCTGTTTCAGGATCGATGTTGTCGCCTATATGAATTTGATAATCAAAGGCGTCATCCATTCGCATTTTGTGGATATCCATGAAATTGGTCAACATCTGCAATTCGTCTTCCAAAAGAATGAATTCCTGTCGTGAGTTTTCCAGTGTTTCTCTCATCAGTTTTGAAAACTTAGAAAGATAAATTGCAGCCTCTTCAGGTTGCTTCTTTAGCATGAAATTTTGCACTGCCAGCAGGGCATTGGAAATAAAATGGGGATTGAGTTGGGAGCGAAGAAAGCGCTGCTCCAGCTCCATTTGTGCCTGCTTGCTCTTCAAGGTTCGCTGCCTCAACACCATATACACTCCGCTTGCTATTAAAACGAGCAAAATCACTCCGACTAAAATGGCTATATTTTTTTGCTTAATTTCTAAGGCTTGAATCGTTGATTGTTGTGACAACGCAGCAATTTCGGCTTCCTTCTTTTCCGTCTCATATTTGGTTTCTAATTCTGTCAATTGTTTTGACTTTGTTGCATCAAGTATTTCATTGCTGAGCTTGGTGTATTCAAATTGAGCCTTATAGGCTCCTTTGAAATCGCCAAGTTCTCTATAAGCAACTGCCAAATCCTTATACACTTTATAATACAGTTCCTTTTGTCTTGATTTTTCCCCGACTTCAATTGCCCTTAGCCCCTCATCAATTGCTTTTTTGTATGCTTTCAATGCAATATAATTTGTGACATTATTGGCATAAGCTGACGGCAAATATTGATCGTAACCTAAGGAATGGGCAATTTCAATCACTTGATTATTAGACAGTATAGCTTGCTGATAATTACCTGACATATTATGAGCGTAGGAAATGCCCTGCAATAATTGCACCTCACTATTCTTATTCTTTTCCTTCTGATTTACTTCCAAACCTTCTTCGAAATACTTGAGAGCCAGATCAAATTCTCCGCTATCCGTTTTGAGATAACCGAGCCATTCGAGCACGCTAATTTCCCTTGCCACATCCCCAATATCACGAGTAATTTGAAGCATTTCCAAAAAATCAGATGTTCTCAGTTTATGTGGTTGGTGGTCATAATATAAGGTGGCGATATTGAGTTTTGCCGTAATGGCAAGAGGCTTTTCGTCTATTTGTTCAGCAATTCTTAGTGCATATATATAGTTATTCATGGCAGAATCAATTTGTCCTCTGTGCTGATACATAATTCCTAAACCAACGCTGGTGGAACCAATAGAAAGACTGTCTCCTACTTTTTTTGCAAAGTCCTTCCCTCTTCTCAAATAATAAGTACTTGAATCAAAGTTGCCGGCAGATTGATAGAAATAACCCAAACTGCTGAGCAGTTGTCCCAGGTCCTTCTCTAACTCATGGTCTTGCCCGATTTTGACCGCTTTTTTATAGTAATGAATTGTACTATCCAATTCTCCTAAGCAATGTTTGATATCACCATAGTTCTCTAGGGCCTTTGCCAGTCCACGAGGATAGCTCTCAAAGGCGGGTGATTTTGTTATTGATTGATAATATGTCAATGCAACACTGTCGTTATCGCACTTATAGAGTGCCATTAGACTATTCAAAATGTCTATCCTATCATGGCCGGTTGATGTCCTCAAAGTGAGCTGAAGACTATCGATCGAATGGGTTTGAGAAAATATTTGATGGGTGACAATGAATAAAAGGATACAAAGCACCCTTTGAAATTTTAGCATAAAGTGTAGTGTTGATCAATACTAAATTACATCGTAGAATTGGATTCATTCTATTTTCATTCAAAATTTCATGTCTGAATATATCTACCAATGGAGCCACCAACGAAACGTAGCGTGAACACACTATTTATAATTGCATTAATTGAAAAAGCTGGAACTGTAGAAATCGTCCTGGTCAAAGCCAGTTCTCCCACTGAACTATGAACTGTTAAAAAGTAAAAATCGACCTTGCTAATTTGGATGAGTCAAGATTACAATGATAGATTTATCCTTTTTTAAAATTTAACTTTAGTTGATAAAACTGCGCTGCCGCATTCACCACTTCTTTGAATTCCCTGTAATGTTTTTTGTTGATTGAGACCTCGTGATAGTTTTCTGAAACCCTAATCGTGATCTTCTGATCAGAAACCTCAAATTCAGAATGAAACGAAGCAATTACATCCCCTTCCACATCGAGTATTCTGTCGATAACAAAGGCATCCAGATTTACGGCCTTATAACCTTTTGGCACATCTACCAAAAAGGTGTGCTGATAAGACAAAGGAGATTCAAGCTCGATTGGGTTACTGCGAAAACCAGGGTCGGTCAGTTCAGTCTGAGGGCCCAAAACTTTACCAATAGATAAGCTATAGGCTTCCCCATTCTTTTCAAAGAGGCTATTACTTTGCAATTTGGCATGTATTTCTAATACCTCGTTTTCATAATTGCTCTCCAGGTCATCGTTTACGACCCAAATGCTATCCACTTTTGTTTCATCTATTTCAGCTCGGACTAAATCCGAGAGGATATGCTTACCCTGTTGCCTTATTGCCCCTCTCAAATTGTACGCCCGATATCCTTGATACCAATTAACCTTATGAAGATTGAGTACATTCCAGTCTTCATTTATATGGAATCGAGTAGTAACGCCTAACCGATTATCGTCTGCAGAGGCGATCGGAATTTGATCCATTCTGGATCTCAATTCATTTTGCTTCTCATCATAATAAATATACAAACCTTGATTATGCGCCAATTGAGGCGGAGCAAATCCAAGTTTATATTCCATTGAATAGGGAGAAATGAATTTTTCCCACTTATTAAAATAAAATAGAATCTCCTTTACGTTCAAGTAGGTCGGAAAATCAGGATCAAATTGCGCCAGGTTTCGATCGCATGTTGCCACTATCTCAGGATTGATCCCAAAGTGTTTAAGTGATTTTAGCATTAACCTAGAGATGCCTAGAGCGTTAGTTCGACGATATTTCAACACGCTATCCACTTCAATCAATCTCAAATCGGGTTCATTCACGATGGTAAAACTATTTTTGATAACCGTTTCAATGGCCTTAATCTGATCCTCCTCTTGTGCATACCTATTTATTCCAAGGACGAATTGATCGAAATATACAGAAGTGGTAGTGTCTATGAGATTGTCTACAATCTCTCCAACTATGGGAATCCAGTTATTGGTAGCTCCCATGTTTCTATTGATGATTTTATAATCGATGCGAAATCTATCGGCCTGAGGCACAGCATAGTGCTCAGGAATATAAGGATCAATTTGAAAGGTTTGGATTGAGGGATCATTCCCTGATTTAGGCGAATTGTAAGCTTTAGTCATGAAAGACATATTGTCTGGATGAAAAATGCGAAAATCCATAGATTTTACAGGTAGTTCTTGCTGAAAAACCTCACGCCCGTAGGACCAATATTGATCAAGGTACACATACATGTATTCTATCTGTGCTCCCGGGATTGCCCCTTTGGCTTCAAACATTTCACATGTTCCTCCCCAAGGACAAGCACCTATCGATCTGTTTCCTTCATATTTAGTAGAGATGACGCGCCCGTCTGACTGGACTGTCCTGATTTTTAAATCGAGTAGGTTTCTACTAATATTCAACGGAACATACACGTATCGATACTCTGATGTTGCCAGATCATTATTAAGATGAATTTTCTTGTAGTTGGTCAGTCTGCGAAAAATTTGAAAGTCCTCCTCTACAAACTCAACATAGCGCTTGTCGCTGAGTATCAATGCTGGATGCAGTTCATCCTCGGCAGTGATGGTTTCATATGTTGCCTGAGTTGCCCAAATTGTTGGGATTGACGGCTGACCAAAGCCCAAATTCGAAATGAGAAGTAATGCGAGAATAAGCCAGAGATATTTAATCATATTGATAACCTAATAACTATTGTATTAAAAAAAAAAATGCCGTTGGCATCCAGATTACCTCATGCTCAACTACTTTTTATTCGATCGAGATGGCCGAAGATATCTTGTCCAAGCCTAAACATGGAAAGTGAAACTATAAATTCCGCCGTGCAAATTCAAACTGACTATTCTATCACCACCGGAAAGTCCTGTCCTCGTGAATAAGTCACCGGATATTGAGGTTTGCCCTTGTATTGACTGGAGTACTCTGGCACCTGCGAGTCAATATAGGCTTTGAGTTCGTAGATGGTAACCCTTCCATCTTTGGGAGCTCCGTCTGCAGCACCACTTAAGGCTTCTAATAGCACATAAGTGAACAGGCCATGTCCTAATTCAGCAAACTCAGTGGCAAACTGCTCACTGCCTGAGGCCGCCAGCACATGCACTCCTGAACTTCGTGATAGCTGTGCCATGGCTTTTTCTTCACTCGCACCCCGTACGGCTAGTAGTTCGGTGGACCCACCGGACTGACAAGCATCTAGTACCACCAGTTGCTTGAGGGCGCTGATGTTGGCAAATTTTTGTTGTAGTGTAGCGGCATTTACGGCCTCATTCGTCAGCAAGTCAAAATCATAAAGCCTGATGTTTTCTGTTGGGATAAAATAGAAGTTGCCTTCTACCATACTACCATGACCGGCATAATAAAAGAAAAATACATCCTGAGGCCTGGCATTGGCGGCTATATCATCGAGCATGGCCAGCATGTTTTCCTTTGTGGCCTCTTCATTGAAAAGTGAATAGACCTGAGTTTTGTTGAATAGTTTTTTTCCTTTGGTTTTCACCAATTTCAAAAACGCCTCTGCATCCTCCAGCGCATAGTTTAGATCTAGGCTCGGGTTTTTATACTTGTTGATCCCTATCGCCATCACGTGGCATGTGATATCTTCATGAATGCCATCAACAAACAACTCTCGCAGGGTCAATTCGGACTCAATACGCTCTTCGCTAAAAGCGGAAATCGAAATCACATTTTTGCCCGGCACCAGCTGAACAGGATAATGGTGAAAAACCGATTTACCAGGTTTTGGTTTTGTACTAGCCATACGATCGTGCCCTGGAAGACGCTTGCCATTGTGAAGAAGCTTCACCTCGTCCAATCCTCCTCCTTCATCAGTTATTTTGACCATCACATCTATTTCACTTTTAGTCAGGTGCTCACCGGAAGATGGTGATATAATCTCAACACTAGGAGGTGGTGAGTTCTTCAGTTTGGATTTGATATCGATATTGTCATTGAGTAACCCGCCTTGTTTTAATGACTCTCCCAAAATGCCAGGTTTATAAAAGTCTTCAAAGAATTGATCAAGTGAATAACTTTTGAGACCCCGAACGAAAAATATGTTTTGCTTGGCTTTTTCCGTTGCATCAAAATATCCGTTTCTATTGGTAACGAGCCAATCCTTGTCGTTTAATAAAATATGTGAAATGATCTCTTTTCCCGTGGCTATGTCCCAAATCCGTGTAGTACCATCAAGGCTGTGTGTGATTAAGTGTTTGTCCTGATGGATAAATTGCGCCGCCGTAATGGCATCAGTATGTCCTTCGAATGTCTTGACGATCTCTCCAGAATCAATATTCCAAATTCGCACAATGCGGTCAGAGCCTGCTGTGACAATCCATTTACCCCCTTCGTCAAAAGAAGCAGTGTAGATTTGCCCTGTGTGCCCAACATATTTCTGAATACTGAGCCCGGAAGCTAACTCCCAGAGTTTGGCCTTTCCGTCCCAACTGCTCGTTAGCACCTGACCATCACGTACCTGAAGATCAGACACTATTTCTGTATGTCCTACAAAAATCCGTGCCGGCTCGCCGGTGTCTATTTCTATCAGCTTCAGATCTTTGCCCAAACTTCCAACCACGAAATACAAATCATTTTGGGCGAAAGACAACGAGTAAGGTGAATTCTGATCCATCCGATAGGCTTTAATTTCCTCTCCTGAACTGATATCCCAAAGCCTGGCCGTAGCATCCCAGCTGCCAGAGACCAAAAATTTTCCATTTTGGCTCTGGGCCAATTCAAAAATAAGTTCTCTGTGCCCTTTGAAAGTCTTTACTTCCTTGCCGGTTGCTATTTCCCACATTTTGATGGTCTTGTCACCGCTGCCTGTGAAGATATGTTTTCCGTCAAGGGAAAACTCGAAGCATGTTACCCCGCTCTCATGTCCTTCAAACGATCTAATCACTCTCCCTTTTGTCAAGTCCCAAAGTTGAGCAACAGTGCCCACGGCCTTGATTACGTACTTCTCGTCTGGTGAAACTTTAATCGTCTCTCGATAACTCACATATCGGCTGATGTTGTATTGCCAGTAAGACTCAGGATCTAATCCTAGCCCATTGTCAACAGCTTCATTCAAAAAGCCTTTCAACGATTTTTGTATTTTACCACTTTGAGCATTCCAGATTCTGGTGATTCTGTCATTGGTGGCAGCTGCCACATATTTACCATCCGGAGTAAGAGTTGCGGAATTGATTTCAGTGTCTGCTAAGAGAATTTTTTTAACCAATTGCCCAGCTCTATTCCACAACTTCACCGTATCTTCATCAGACACGAATACTGTGTTTCCTTTCATGCCGACAGCAGTGTACTCTTTTGCTTCTGCGCCATATTCTTTGATTTTTTTGCCTGACTTCAAATTCCATAGCGTGACAGGACCACTCCGGCTTGCCGAAATCAACTCTGACCCATTTTCACTGAGTTGAATAAAACTAGGACATCCACCGCAAGAACTGGGACTAATGTTTCTTAAGGTGTCTCCAGCCATACCAGATTCCAAATCATAAATAATAATCTTGCCGTCATCATTGCCCGTAATCAGTTTTTTACTGTCTTTAGAAAACAACACTTGAACACCAACACCAATGCCTGTTGCTGGATTCCCTTTGTACTCACCTACCTTTTCTCCGGAGGCTGCATTCCATACATATACCAGTCTGTCCCATCCGCCGGATGCCAGCAGCGCGCCATCTGCACTAAAATCTAAGGAGGACACACGCTTCTTATGGCCGGTAATTTTAGTTCTTACTTTTCCTGTAGCTACTTCCCAAATCATTATTGAGTTGTCGGACGAACCACTGGCCAACCACTGACCGGTTGGGTCGAATGTCAGCGTATTTACCGGATTGAGATGACCAAGAAATGTGCGTATCTCTCTGCCAGTTGATACTTGCCAGAGTTTGATGCTATTGTCCCGACTGCCGGTTGCCAGAAACTTACCGTCCGGGCTATACGCAACTGCTCTAACTGCCGCACGATGACCGCGCTGGATGACGGTTTCCAATGGATATTCCTGAGCAAACACTTGAACGCGGATACAAGACAGCAGAGCAAAGAGGAAGACTGTATTTTTCAATATATAGGGATTTTGAAAGTTCGGTTAAAGGTACAACGAGAATACGTAAGAAGAAATACTATGACAGGAGGCAGACCATTCAGGCAATTAGGTTTTCACTCAAATTTTATTTCTGCTGTTGCCTTCGAAATACTCATTTCCTTTTCATAGAGCATGGCAATATTGTTTATTTTTGAAAACGTGGCTTTTTGTATGGCTGGGTATTGAAATTGTACACGATGTCAACAGAGAAATTAGAAATACAGCTGTGAGATATTCTCTTTATATGTGTTGTGGTTTTTTATTAAAATTAATAACCACACTCACACTATTTTCTCATCCCTCTATAGCCAATGAAGACTATTACGGCTTGTTATTCAAATCCTATGCTTATCCGCAGAATGAAAGAACTTCCCTTGATCTTAGTTTGAATCATTCTTTTAATGTCCATAAAAAGCAAAAGCTTGAATTCGAGCTTTCGATGTGGCAGGCAGACAAATTCGGATATATTTTTCGTAGCCTGAGCCAAGACAATAACAAACTAGACCTTATTTATCTACCGCATGAAGCGGAGGGCCCAACTTTAAAATTAGTATTTAACGAAAGTCAAGAATTGATTTCTTTATCCGTACCAGCAGAGAAAATGGCAAGGAATCAATGGCATTCAATTCAATTAAATTTTGAAGAAGGAATACAGCTGAAGTTGAATGATACTACGATTTTCCATCGACAACCTTATCGATTCCAATCTCTGACCTTCGGTCTAAATAAAAATACAAGCAATCAAACTTTCGAGATCCCTCCATTTGCGTTAAAAAATATTATCTACACAGCGGACGAAAAAGTATTGCATCAGTGGCTGCTCAATGAAAAAGCGGAGCAAACTGCTCATGATGAAATTGGGAACTGGCACATACAAATTAGCAACCCAAGCTGGATTCGTTCAAAATACTTTAACTGGGAAGAAAAGGCCACACTCAATGGTGATATGATGCCTGGACTGGTCTATAATGCTGACAACCAAAGCATCAATATCATCAGCAATGACCGCATCGAACGCTACTTCATTCCGCACAGTTTTCAGGATGTCATATCTTACAATGCATCGCTGACAGTCACTGATCCTGCTAAAAAGGGTATATATAATTACCTCACTCATGAACTTCTACTATACGACCTGCAGCCTACCGGAATGCACATTTATCAGGATACTGAATCATCCTGGATCCCATTGAATGATAAAAAAGAAGTCAAACAGCAAATATGGAAGCATTCGGCTTTCATCAATCCGCTGGACAGTAGTCTATATGTCTTTGGTGGATATGGTTTCTTTACTATGAAAAATGATTTATGGAAATTTGACAGAACTGACCAAAATTGGAAACAAGTGCCACTAAGCGGAGACAAAATCTGGCCCCGTTATCACGTCAGTGTTGGAAAAGGATTGAAGCCCGGTCAGTTTTATATCTTTGGAGGAATCGGTAATGAGTCCGGCAAACAGGAGCTTGGCCAACAGAATTTCTATGATCTCTTTCAAATCGATCTAACGGATAGTACTGTTTCCAAAATTTGGGAGCTTGATCCTCCTGACAATCATTTTCTTCCGACTAATAATTTAGTAGTCAACCCTTCAGATAGTAGTTTTTATGGTTTATCTTATCGAAATTTTGATACCGATGGCAGTCTGGCCTTAATACGGTTTTCACTTCACAAACCTACCTATGAGGTGGTCTCAGATAGTATTCCATATTCCGCCACAAGAATGGATTATTCTGATGTACTGCTAAGCCTCAATAAACCTACAAAAGAGCTTTTTGCGGCGGTTAAAATGTCTGATGATAGAAAGCAATCAGAGACTAAAATCTACTCTTTATTGTTTCCACCCTATCACCTGGACGAAGGTGAGCCTAAAAACGCTACCAGTTTTTTTGCGAAACACTCGAAACAGCTGAGTTGGACGCTGTTTGTACTATTCGCTCTACTAAGCTTCTTTGTCATCAAAAAAGTGTTGCAAGTAAAAAGTAATCAGCCAATAAAGTATCAACCCACTAAGGGCAGCTCAACCCCCGCTACTAATACCCAGATTTATTTGCTCGGCGGATTCACTATCATCCATAGGGGTAAGGATTTGAGTAAATTATTTAGTCCAAAATTGAGAGAATTAATGATACTTCTTCTCCTTACCAACACAGGCGAGCTTAGAGGTATAGGTACAAAAACATTGACCCATGTCTTGTGGCCCCTCATGGATCCGGCGAAAGCCAAAAATTCGAGGGGAGTAACCATCCAACGTTTGCGTCAAGTCCTTGAAAAGATCGGAGGCATGGAGCTGAGATTCAGCAATGACAAATGGAGTTTGAATTTTCGCGAAGAAGTATATTGTGATGTGCTGGACTATTACACTTTGAAATATAGATATGGCGAACAATTTCCCATGGCCGCTCTTCAGCAAATGATAGCTTTACTCAAAAGAGGAACAATCCTGCCCAACATGCAAATGGAATGGCTCGATACAAAAAAGGCCGAATTCATCAATGATGTCCTGGATACCCTTTTGGGTCAAACTGAATACCTGGACGCAAAACAGGATGCCGAACTATTGCTTGAGATTTCACAAGTAGTACTGCTATTCGACGATTTGAATGACCAGGGATTAGCCTTAAAGTTATCAGCATTGACAAACCTGGGAAAACACGGCTTAGCAAAAACTGAATTTGACAGATTTCAAGAGAAATACAAAAAGGTGTTCGATGAGGCATACCCTAAGTCTTTTCATGACCTTATTCATTAATTTTTTAAAAGAAATCAAGCTGTAACCCATTTTGTAACCCTTCTCATAAGCCCCTTCCCGATAAAATAGTGATTTAAATCATATTATTGATTTCGCACTATGATAAAAAGGATTAAAAAAACATGGGTAATCAGCGGTCTGGTGGCCATAAGTATAGGGCTACATTCATGCTCTACAACACCTCCTTCTATAGCCATATCAGGCAATAATGAATTACCAGATGTAGTTGATTTCAATTTTCACATCAAGCCCATTTTATCAGACCGATGCTTCGCTTGTCATGGGCCAGATAAGGGTTCCCGATTGAGTGGCTTGCGTTTGGACACGCCAGAAGGAGCTTTCGAAGCTATTGGAGAGGATAAGGACAGATATGCCATAGTACCGAATCATCCTGACAGCAGCGAAGTCGTAAAGAGAATACATCATCCGGATCCTAAGGAGGTCATGCCTCCACCAGAGTCTAATCTTACTTTATCCAATTATGAGAAAAAACTGATTACTAAATGGATAGAGCAAGGAGCCCAATGGAAAAAACACTGGGCATTTATCCCACCTGTAAAGAATAACGAACCTCAGGTAAAAAGTAAAAACTGGCTAAAAACTCCTATTGACGCCTTTGTACTTCGCAAGTTGGAAGAAGTCGGCCTTGAACCCGAAGCCCCTGCCTCAAAAGAACAATTGCTCAGGCGTGTAACCTTTGATCTGACAGGACTCCCACCATCCTTGGAAGAAATTGACGAATTCATGAGTGACCAATCACCTAACGCATTTGAAAAAGTAGTAGACCGGCTGCTGTCTTCATCCGCCTATGGCGAACGAATGGCGAATGAGTGGCTCGATGTTGCCAGATATGCAGACACTCACGGCTATCAGGATGATTTGAAAAGAAATATGTGGCCCTGGAGAGATTGGGTAATCAAGGCATTTAACGACAACATGCCCTATGACAATTTTATCCAATGGCAGATCGCAGGAGATCTATTTGAAAATGCCACCTATGAGCAAATATTAGCCACCGGCTTCAACCGGAATCACCGGGTCAATCAAGAAGGAGGTATTATAGACGAAGAATTCAGAGTGGAATATGTTGCAGACAGAACCAACACCACAGGTACCGCTTTCATGGGTCTGACGGTGAGTTGTGCACGATGTCATGATCATAAGTACGATCCAATCTCGACCAAAGAGTACTATCAAATGTTTGCTTTTTTCAACAATGTACCAGAAAAAGGAAGAATTGAATATGATGAACCAGTAAAGCCACTACTCAAAGTACCTGAAAGCAAAATTCAGGAAGTCAAAACTTATCTGAATAAACTCATCGCAGAAGAAAGCAAGAAAATATACCAGCGGGAGAAAGAAGTCAAAAAGGACTGGAGGCAGCTAGAGGCCAGTTGGACCGCCAACCAGAATAGCAACCCTAACGAGCTTCCGGTAAATATGCTTACCTATTTTGGTTTAGATGGCATTCAATCGGAGGTCAAACGGCTAACAGTTGATCCGAAACGCCCGGGAAGTGAGGAATCATATTTCAATGAAGGGATATATAGCCGAGCACTAGAATTAGACGGCTCCAGTTACTTTGAACTAGACAATACCTTCTCACCAGAATACAATCAACCTTTTAGTATTGGTTTCTGGCTTCAAACTTCAACGCTAACCGGCGACGGTGCCATTTTGGCCAAAATGGACAAAATCAATAAAGGGAATGGAATGAAAGGATTTGATCTGTTTCTAGACAAGAACAAACTGGCCGTGCACCTGGTAAACAACTGGCCATTTAATGCAATTAGTGTAGTCACCAAACAACCCATCCACCCAATGAAATGGACCCACGTGATGGTTTCTTACAATGGAAAAGGCAAAGCCGAAGGTATCAAAATCTATTTGGACGGTGAATTGCAAAGCACAACGGTTGAAACAGATAATCTCAGCGGATCTATATTGAGTGGCAACAGCATGAAAATAGGATCTCGAGGTGGCAATCATGCGCTGGGTAAATGTAAAATTGATGAGCTCAGTATATATGAAAGTGTACTCAATGATACGGAAGTTGTACAAGTACACCAATATAATCCTATTCAGCGCACGCTGGCATCCACACCAAGAAGCGAGCAAGATGACCAAAAACTTTTCTATCACTATCTATATAAGCAAGATGCTTCATACAAAAAGCATACAATGAACAAGTATTTAGGCGAGCAAAGAAAAGAATTTTTGAATGACCCGACAGCCAATGAAGTCATGGTCATGGAGGAAATGAAGGAACCTAGACAAGCCTATATTTTGGAAAGAGGGGGATACGAAAATCACGGTGAGCCGGTGTCTCCGGGCACCATCCAATCCGTACTTGAATTCCCCGACCATCTACCAAAAAATAGACTTGGACTCGCACAGTGGTTGGTTTCTGAAAACAATCCGCTCACAGCTAGAGTTGCAATAAACAGGTATTGGCAATTACTCTTTGGTATGGGTATTGTCCCAACACCCAATGACTTTGGCAGTCAGGGAGAGTTACCAACTCATCCGGAATTACTCGACTGGCTGGCCGTTGATTTCATGGAGTCTGGCTGGGATCTCAAAAAGGCCATGAAACAAATAGTCATGTCTGCCACCTATCAGCAAGCCTCAGACATTACTCCTGAAAAACTTGAAATTGATCCTGAAAATCTATGGCTTGCCCGCGGAAGTAGATTTAGACTCTCTTCCGAAATGCTTAGAGATCATGCCCTGGCCATTAGTGGATTATTAGTCAATCAAATTGGCGGCCCTTCTGTCAAACCTTATCAGCCTGCCGGACTATGGGCGGAAGTCACCTCAGGAAGAGGTCTGGCCAGCTATATAGAAGGCATGGGGAATGATTTATATAGAAGAAGTCTGTACACTTACTGGAAGCGAACCGTGCCTCCGCCATCCATGATGATTTTTGATGCCTCGGAAAGAAACGATTGTACGGTCAAAAGACAATCCACCAGCACACCTCTACAGGCATTGGTTTTGTTGAATGACCCTCAATTTGTAGAAGCATCCAGGGTACTGGCCGAGCGAATAATTCTTGAAGGAGGAGAAGGTTTTGAAAACAGAGTTCAGATGGCCTTCAAGCTGGCCACCTCAAGGCGAGCCGAAAAAGAAGAATTGGAAATACTCAAAGAAATGTACGAACAACAACAGGCTGGTTTCGAGCTGCACCCGGAGGAGGCTGGACAGTTACTGAGTATTGGTCGAAGAAAGCCGGATCAAACAATCAATCCAGTCGAATTGGCTTCTATGACCGTGATCACCAACACAATCCTAAATTTAACTGAAACGATTACCAGGGGGTAATAGACCATAAAGATTATGACAGACAAAGAAATTCTCAATTACCAGTACAATCAAAATCGAAGACATTTCCTGAGCAAGGCCAGCATGGGTCTTGGCGCCGTTGCACTCTCATCGCTCCTAGATCCTGCAAAGGCTTTCGCCAATAAAATCAATGGATTAGCCAATATAAATTCAGGTAACGGTATTCTAAATGGAGGTCACTTTATGCCTAAGGCTAAACGTGTTATCTATTTATTCCAAAGCGGTGGCCCTTCACAATTGGAATTATTCGATTACAAACCGCTGCTTGATAAACGACGCGGACAAGACCTTCCCGAGTCCATTCGGGCAGGACAAAGACTAACAACCATGACTTCGGAACAGAAGTCCTTCCCACTCGCCAACTCACAGTTTAAGTTTTCTCAACATGGTCAAAGTGGAATGTGGTTCAGTGATCTACTGCCTTATACCTCGAAAATTGCTGACGAAATATGCATGGTAAAGTCCATGCATACCGAAGCCATCAATCATGACCCGGCCATTACTTTTTTTCAGACAGGGCATCAGCAAGCGGGTAGACCCAGTATAGGTTCCTGGTTGAGCTATGGGCTTGGCAGCGACAACAACAACCTTCCGTCATTTTGTGTTTTGCTGTCAAAAGGTACAGGCAGACCCCAGGGACAACCGCTGTATTCAAGGTTGTGGGGTAATGGATTTTTGAATTCTCTGCATCAAGGAGTCCAATTTAGATCAGGCAAGGATCCAGTCCTGTTTCTCAACAATCCAGATGGGGTATCTCGGTCAAAAAGAAGAGAAGTATTGGATCAATTGGCCAAGATGAATATGATGCACATGAAAGACGTAGGTGATCCTGAGATTGTCAGCAGAATCGCCCAGTATGAGATGGCCTATCGGATGCAAACCTCGGTACCAGAAGTCATGGACGTCTCTAAAGAACCGGAGTGGGTACATAAAATGTATGGGCCTAACGCGTCCAAACCAGGAACATTTGCAGCCAATTGTCTGCTTGCAAGAAGACTCATAGAACAAGATGTGAAATTTGTTCAATTGTATCACATGGGGTGGGACCAACACGAAAATCTACCAAATCAAATCCAACGACAAGCCCAGGATGTAGACCAGGCTTCTGCAGCTCTCATCATGGATCTGAAACAACGTGGATTACTGGAAGACACATTGGTAGTCTGGGGCGGAGAATTTGGTCGTACCAATTATTCTCAAGGTATGCTGACGGAGACTAATTATGGGCGTGATCATCACCCCAGATGCTTTTCCATGTGGATGGCCGGTGGTGGTCTGAAAAAAGGAATCACTTATGGCGAAACCGATGAGTTCGGTTACAACATCATTAAAGACCCGGTACATGTGCATGATTTTCAAGCAACCATGCTCCATTTACTTGGCGTCGACCATGAAAGATTGATCTTTAAGCATCAAGGCAGAAGATACAGGCTCACGGACGTTTCGGGAAAAGTCATAAAAGACCTCATCGCCTGATCATATGGATAAGCGATCTTTTATAAAAAAAACGGCCCTGGCTACTGCAGGCATGATCACCCTACCCAATATCATTATTGCAGGCAAAACCAGACCGCAAACGGGCATTTTAGGGCATGGTAGTCATAAATATCGGGTGGTTTACGATTGGGGAGTCCAGGATGTCTCCAAAATACCGGTAAAGGATTGTCATGAAATGATTCAGGATAGTCGAGGCCGCCTGGTCTTACTTACCAATGAGACAAAAAACAATGTAATTATCTACGACAGATCGGGCAAGGTATTGAAAACCTGGGGTACTGAGTACCCTGGGGCACACGGACTCACTCTCGCTAAGGAAAATGAAGAGGATTTTCTGTTTATTACAGATCAAGAACGACACCAGGTATTCAAAACTGACCTGGATGGAGAAGTGCTGATGACACTTGACTTCCCCCAAGGAACAGACCATTATCAATCACCCGACCAATATAAACCCACGGAAGTAACTGTGACACCAAACGGGGATTTTTATGTGGCCGATGGATACGGTGAGCAACACATCATGCATTACAACCACAAAGGTGAATTGTTGAACATTTTTGGAGGTCGTGGAGAAGGCCCGGAATATTTCGACAATGCCCACGGCATTTGCTATGATGATCGAGACAAAGCCAATCCGATATTATTAATAACAGCCAGACAGCAAAATGCGGTAAAACGATATACCCTAACCGGGGAATACATGGATACCATCGCGTTACCTGGTGCCTCAATTTGCAGACCAGTCATTGATGAGGACAATGTCTATTTTGCAGTCATCGTCTCTCACGGAAGGTGGTCCATGCCTAGTGGTTTTGTCTGTATTTTGGACAAAGACAACAAGGTAATATCTAATCCTGGAGGCAGCATACCTATATATGATCAGGGAGAACTCCAGAAAATGCATCAGACCATCATGCTGTTTACTCATCCACACGATGTCTGTGTAGATCAAGATAAGAATATTTATGTGCCCCAATGGAACAGTGGCCAAACGTACCCTATTAAACTGGAAAGAATATGATTCGATTCCCATGGAGTTCAAAAAAATACGCATTGAAAAGAGTGATTGGTGTAATGTTATCAGCAGGGTTTTATGTTACATCGTCTCAGCCGGCATTTGGTCAGGGCGACGGCGATGACATCAGCCAATGGTTCAGTTTTTTTGGACATTTTCATGCCCTGATTGTACACTTACCCATAGGTTTTCTGCTATTGGCAGGAATGATGGAGGCCTTCATGTTTATCAAGAAGCAGAAAGTATTCGAACCAGCCATTTCATTTGCCTTGTACCTGTCGGCCGGAAGCAGTCTGGTTGCTGCACTATTTGGCTATATGCTATCTCTGGATGGCGGATATGGAGATGATCTGCTGAATACGCACATGTGGCTTGGCATTCTACTTACAATCTGTTCTTTTATTTTAATATTTCTGAAAGCGAAAAAAATGAATGCAAAAATATATTACCCGGTATTGACTTTGTCACTAGTACTTTTATCTGCAACTGGCCACTATGGTGGATCACTCACTCACGGAGAGAATTACCTCACCAAAGACATGCCAACCGGCCTCAAAGGACTATTAGGTATAGCCCCGCAGAACAAAGGAATATTAGCCAATGTCCAATCGATAGACGAAGCCATTGTGTTTGCCAATATCATTCAGCCCGTACTCGAAGACAAATGTGTCTCCTGTCACAATACCAGTAAGTCTAAAGGAGGGTTGAAAATGCACTCTTTGGAAGCACTACTGGCCGGAGGCGAATCCGGACCTGCATTTGTACCTGCGGATACCGGTCAGAGCCTAATGATCAAACACGTGAGTTTACCTTTGGATCAAGAAGAACATATGCCACCAAAAGGTAAACCACAACTGGATACTGATGAAATTGCACTCATGAAATGGTGGGTAGCCAGCGGAGCGGATACAAAGTCCACCGTGGCTACCTTAGAAAAATCGCCTGACATTGAAGGTATTCTGAAGAAGCTGGAGGAAAAAATGACAAAAAAAATCAATCCGGTGTTTGCCAAAGAGATTGATTTTGCAGATGAAGACGATCTGATGGAAATGATGGAAAACCAGGTGACTATTACTCCGCTCTCATCTGAATCACCTTTCGTTCATGTGAGAATCGACAGCGAGGCCTCAAACCTTGATGACCTTCTAGAACCCATTGCAGAACAAATGGTATCGCTCGATTTGAGCAAAACGCAGAGTTCAGACGCATCCCTCAAAGAGATACGAGACTTCGGAAATCTGATTAAACTCTATTTACAAAACACGAATATTACTGATAATGGACTGAAACATTTAAAAAAATTGACCCATTTGGAGTATCTCAACCTTTACGGAACGCAAGTGACCGATCAGGGAATTGCTCACCTGACGGAATTGAAGCTTCTCAAGCATCTCTACCTCTGGAAAACTCAAGTGAGCGACGAAGCCACGCTCGCTCTGGCGAAAAAAAGGCCTGAACTGGTGATAGAAAAAGGTATTGATATCGCACAGCTTGACACTGTCCGTCTCGCCAAGCCATTCATTGAAACCGAGAGACCAATTTTTAAAGACACCACTCAGGTGAAACTATCGCTTGGCATCGAAAACGTAAAAATCTATTATACACTTGATGGCTCGGAACCCGACGGCTCTTCAAAATTATATGTTAGCCCGATTACAATCACCTCATCTTGCACCATAAAAGCCATTGTTTCTAAAGAAGGATGGAGACCCAGTAAGGCCTCTGTGGTGGATTTGACTAAGGTGAAATTCCTAATACAAACGGCACAATTACAAAACCAGCCCAGCGAACAATATCGTGCCAACGGGCCACTAAGTCTAATTGACAGCAGAAGAGGAAGCGATGATTTTAGAGACGACCAGTGGCTCGGATTCCATGAGGTTGATCTGGTAGCTCAACTGGACATGGGCAAGACTATCGATATGAAAAAAGTCACTTTAGGCTGTTTTGAAGATATTTCTTCTTACATATTTTTTCCAACCAGCATCACGATTTCCTATTCCAATGATGGTACTACCTACACAAAACTTGTAACCAAAAAAATAACACCTGCCAGAGAATCCAGGCAAGCCTCATTAAAAAATTACCAATTGGATTTTGCAAATACCAAGGTCAGATACCTGAAACTTGAAGCCTCCAACATGGGACTTTGCCCATCCTGGCATCCAGGCGCTGGAGACAAAGCCTGGTTATTCGTAGATGAGATTATTGTCGAATAATCCTGCCCTCCACAAGAAAAAGGTCTAGGCCGTAATAAAAAAAGAGTCCATATCTTGGTCTCTTTTTTATCCTATTCTAAGTGCTTTTTCTAACAATAATCTCGGCTGCTGCCAAATTCGGAACCCAACACAACCATGATACAATCAAATAGGCAGTAATAAAGTCCACACCTACTGCTCCCTGAAGCATCGGTAACCATATTCTTAGCGTCACTGCTGCCCAGCAAAGTGCATAACTTCTTATCATCCAATTTTGATGGGCTTTTATATCCCCATTTTTCACGGTCACAAATGCCATTACCGTTGTGCTCAACCATAAAACAGCCATCGTGCCAAACCCGAAGCCAGCCACCGCCCCTCCTGTAGCAAAAAAAGATAGGTACAGCCCTGCACTTCCACTAAAGAGTACTGCTAGTACATAGATTTTTCCTAGCATGCGATGAACGTTTATCCTTCTAGCTCTTAGATTTTTACTAAACTGTGTCCATCCTGTAAGCATGCTGATGGCTCCAAACCCAATGTGTTGATAAAAAAGCCAGTTCCAAACGCTACTTTCCAATATCCCTTCAGATTTGCCACCTAAAAACCCCTGACTCATATCAACCAAACCGTAAAGCACCGGGTATATACCAATCACAACAGAAAAAAAACCAAATACTATCCAGCCGAGTCTTTTCATTATTTGATATTAAGTTATCCTTTATTCACTTGTCAATTCCTCCAGGTAAGTTGACAATACTCAAATAATATTACAAAGACTGAAAAAAAATTAAAGGTTGCTTGGGTGGTACCACGATTTTGATTGTCGTAATATAAATGTAGGTAGGGGTTTTTTATTTGACTCTCTGAATAATTCTATTAATAATTCTAAGAGTCCAATTAATATGGCGAATCCTTCCAATCAAAATTTAATTTGGTCGTATTATTTAGCTCCTAGGTTTCATCAAAAAAGGGCACAATATTTCAAATTAAATATGAATAGAAAGCCAATAGATATATCTTTGCGCATTATTTTTTGATGGTGCGCAGCAACCCAAATTAGGTTAATGATTGAAGTAGTAAAGGTTCAGGACAAAAAGGAATTAAAGAGGTTTATTGATTTTCCTCATGCCCTATATGAGCATGATGCAAATTACGTGCCTGAATTATACCTTGCGCAAAAGGATCTTTTGGACAAAAAGAATCATCCATTCTTCAAACATTCCGAAGCTGACTTTTTCCTTGCCTATCAGGATTCAAAAGTTGTAGGTAGAGTTGCTGCTATCAAGAATAATAATTATCTGAATTTCACTGGAGAGAAAACCGGGAAGTTTGGTTTTTTCGATGTGGTTGAAAATTACGCAGTGGCTGAAGCCTTGTTAAACACTGTAACTGATTGGCAAAAAGAGCGGGGCTTGGCCAAACTAGCCGGTCCGGAAAATTATTCAACCAATGAAACTTGCGGTACGTTGATTGAAGGGTTTGACTCTTCTCCAACTATTATGATGCCATATAACAAACCATATTATAAAGAATATCTTGAAAAATATGGTTTTGAAAAGGACATGGATTTGTTGTCTTATATTATTTACACTAAAGATGTTCCTGACAAATTGATTCGCCTGTCTTCTAAAATTCTTGAAAGACTAAACGGCAAAGGGATTACGATCAGAAAGATCAATCTGAGTAAATTCTCTGAAGAAATCGACAAAATCATTCAAATATACAATTCTGCCTGGGAGAAAAATTGGGGATTTGTACCCATGACTGATGAGGAGTTCAAGCATGCCGCAAAGGACATGAAGCAAATTGTTGATCCTGATTTTGTCTTAATCGCAGAACACGAGGGAAGGCCAATTGGATTTTCTTTGAGTATTCCGGATATGAATGTTCCATTAAAAAAACTAAAGAAAGGAAGACTGCTTCCATTTGGACTATTCAAGTTGCTTTATTATAAAAGAAAAATCAACCGGGTACGTGTTGTTACACTTGGACTGGTCGAAGGATATAGGAAGTTGGGAATTGACGCATACTTTTATATGAAGGCATTTGAAGAAGCAAAACGCAAGGGCATGCTATATGGCGAGGCGTCATGGATATTAGAAAATAATGAACTGATGAACAAAGCCATTGAGAATATCAATGGTGAAGTATATAAAAAACACAGACTGTTTAAAAAAGCAATCTGACGAAATAAATAAGGGACTAATTGAATTCTAAAGAATATAAATTGGTAATTTGCTAGTTTTGGGAAGATAATTCTTGAAACATCAGCTATAGGGACGGTATAAAGCACCAATATATTCTTTACAAAACCGATAATTGATGAGTATTTTACGAGAACGTTTGGCGAGGTACACAGTAGCTAAGGAGGCAAGAGCTCAGGGTCTATATCCGTATTTTAGAGAAATAGGCTCCAATCAGGACACGGAAGTTATTATCAATGACAATAGGGTACTGATGTTTGGTTCCAACAGCTATTTGGGATTGACGAATCACCCAAAGGTGAAAGAAGCGGCTAAACTAGCAGTAGACAAATATGGCACCGGTTGCGCCGGATCTAGGTTTTTGAACGGAACCTTAGATCTTCACGTGCAGCTCGAAGAAAAACTCGCCGAATACTTCAAAAAAGATGCTGCTTTGGTATTTAGTACCGGTTTTCAATCAAATCTGGGAACCATATCGTGCCTTACAGGGCGTAATGATTATATCCTTATCGACGAGCTGGATCACGCCTCAATTATAGATGGCACCAGACTATCATTCTCCAAAGTGCTTAAATTCAAGCACAACGACATGGAGTCCCTGGAAAAGCAATTGAGTAGGTTACCAGACGATGCGGTCAAAATGATTGTAGTTGATGGTATATTTAGCATGGAGGGCGACATCGTTAAGCTTCCCAAAATTGTGGAGCTCTCAAAAAAATATGGTGGGACGATTATAGTAGATGACGCTCACTCAGTAGGTGTAATTGGTAAGCAAGGATCTGGAACTGCTTCACATTTTGGTCTGGAGGACGATGTAGATTTTATCGTTGGAACTTTCAGCAAGTCGCTGGCTTCACTAGGTGGGTTCGTAGCTGCAGATCATACTTCCATTGAATACATGAAGCATCACGCGCGGGCATTAATGTTTAGTGCCAGTATTCCTCCTGCGTCTGCGGCAAGTGCGTTAGCTGCCTTGGAAATCATCAAAACTGAACCAGAAAGAATTGAAAAACTTTGGGATAACACGAATTACACCATAAAGTGCCTAAAGCAGAATGAATTTGACATTGGAGATGCAGAATCTCCGATTGTTCCAATATACGTTAGAGACAACACCAAAACTTTTCAGGTGACTCAGATGCTATTTAATGAAGGAGTATTCGTAAATCCTGTTATTTCACCGGCTGTACCAAGTAATTCTTCACTATTGAGGTTCTCATTGATGGCGACGCATTCGCATGAGCAAATTGATATCGCAATGGATAAATTTATTAAGGCCAGAAAAATAATTGGGTTCGGAGAGCCGGAAGAGGTTCTTGCGGAGCCGGCGCTATTATCCAACAAAGCATAAATATAAAAGCCTGAGTTGTTCAGGCTTTATTTTTTCAAATGATCAAGACTGGCTTTTTCCCATTTTAATATACCAATGAACATACTGATCACAGGGGCTACTGGATTTATTGGTAAGTTTTTGGTAGACTATGCCTTGAACGAAAAGCTCAATGTATTTGCCGCCGTCCGAAAGTCTAGCAATCGATCAAGCCTTAAAAATAAAAACATCGGATTTGTAGAACTAGACTTATCATCAAAGGAAGTACTGAAAATTCAATTATCAGAATTTATTGAAGAGAATGGCTCCATTGATTATGTGATTCACAATGCTGGCATTACCAAGTCGACTGATAATTCTGAATATGATCTGGTAAACTGCAGCTATACCATCAATCTAATCAAGGCGCTAGAAAGTACTGATCAGCCAATTACCAAATTCACATTAATCAGCAGTTTGGCAGCTTCTGCCCCCGGAAATAGCAGTGAAATGATCAAAATCGACGCTGATGGCAGCCCTGTTTCAGCCTATGGTTGGAGCAAGAAAAAAGCAGAGACCTATATTGAGGAGAAATGTACATTACCTTATGTAATTTTGCGCCCGCCACCGGTTTTCGGACCAGGTGACAAGGATATGTTTCCTGTTTTTGATTTAGTAAACAAAAATCTTGAATTATACATAGGGGGTAAACTTCAATTATTGTCGTTCATATATGTCAAAGATTTAGCTCGTGGCATTATAAAAGCGACTATTTCACCATTGGTAAATAAAAAATATTTTCTATCGGACAATGGACAATATGACAACGTAAAGTTCAATTTGCTGATCAAGCAGTATTTAAACAAGAAAACATTAAAAATTAAGCTACCACTGTTTGTGGTTTATATTGTGGCTTTTTTCTCTGAAATTTATACCAGAATTACAGGGAATTTGTCGCAACTCAACATTGAAAAAATAAAGGAACTCAAATGTTCGAACTGGATGTGTGACTCTCGTGATTTTTATAAAGATTTGGCCATTGAGCCGAAGTATACCCTTTATGAAGGGATTCAAGAGACCATCGACTGGTATAGAAGTGAGCATTGGTTAAAATAGCGTTAAAATAGAATATAGATGTCAGACAAAATTACAATTCAGGAGCCTAAAGGAAAGCTAGGCATTCTAACCCCAGGAATGGGAGCGGTATCTACCACTTTCATGGCAGGTGTACTGAGTATCAGAAAAGGATTATCAGACCCAATAGGATCTCTTACTCAAATGGGTACTATTCGATTGGGAAAAAGAACCGAAAAAAGAAACCCATTAATCAAAGATTTCATTCCATTGGCACCATTGGAAAATGTAGTACTTGGTGGATGGGATGTTTTCGAAGACAATGCGTACGAAGCTGCCATGCACGCTCAAGTGTTAGACAAAGACCTTCTCAATGAACTAAAAAGCGAATTAGAGCAAATCAAACCCATGAAGGCCGTTTTTGACAAGAACTATGTCAAGAGACTTGAAGGCACCCACATCAAGACTGGGTATGCCAACAAAATGGAACTGGCTGAAGCCTTGATGGAAGACATGCGCAAGTTCAAAGAAGAAAATGGTTGTGACCGTTTGGCTATGGTTTGGTGTGGATCAACTGAGATATACATCGAAGAGGGAGAGGTACACTCCACCATTGAGAAGCTCGAAGAAGGCATGAGAAATAATCACCCTGATATTGCACCAAGCATGATTTATGCTTACGCTGCGGTGAAAATGGGAATTCCTTATGCGAATGGAGCACCTAACTTGTCTTGCGATGTCGATGCTATAGTCGAATTAGCTAAGCAAACAGGTGCACCAATTGCAGGTAAAGATTTTAAAACTGGTCAGACGTTGATGAAAACCATTTTGGCTCCTGGCTTGAAAGCCAGGTCGTTGGGTATCGATGGCTGGTTCTCTACGAATATCCTGGGTAACAGAGATGGCGAAGTATTGGACGATCCGGACAACTTCAAAACTAAAGAGGTGTCAAAACTCGGTGTATTAGAAGAAGTACTTGAACCAGAGTTACACCCTAAACTATACGGCAATCTTTATCATAAAGTAAGAATCAACTATTATCCTCCAAGAGGTGATGACAAAGAAGGTTGGGACAATATCGATATTAAAGGTTGGTTAGGTTACAAAATGCAAATAAAAGTGGATTTCCTTTGTAAGGATTCCATTTTGGCGGCTCCTTTAGTACTCGACCTGGCTTTGTTCCTTGACCTGGCGTCGAGAGCAAAAATGAAAGGTGGTATTCAAGAGTGGTTATCTTTTTATCTAAAATCTCCACAGGCAGCGAAAGGCTTGAAACCACAGCATGATATTTTTGTGCAATTGATGAAGTTGAAAAATACTTTGAGGCATTTAGCAGGAGAAGACCTGATTACGAACCTTGGACTTGACTATTACGATTGATAAAGGTCAGATTCTAAGAAAAACTTTAGTCCTTACCGAGCATTCGGTAAGGATTTTTTATTTCAGGTAATACGATTTAAAAGTATCAACATCTGGCTGCTTACCGACAATTACCAATACAACTTCAGATTCGATCAACACTTTGGAAGAGGGATTGAAAACAAACTTCCCCCCCTTGTCATTTAGGCCTACAACAGTAACCCCAGAACGGTTTCTTATATCCATGAATTCAATGGTTTGCCCCTGATAGTCCGACTTCAGATCTTCATATTTTATTTCTTCCAGGCATAAGCCATTCTCATTAGTCCCAGACAATTGATCTAAGTACTCAATTACAAATGGCTTTGTAATGTGCTGGGCCATATGCAGGCCTCCTATGGCATCTGGCATAATAACGTGCTGTGCCCCTGCCTGCTTCAACTTCTTAATCGTACTTTCTTCGGAAGCTCTAGAGATTACCTGTATCTCTGGGTTTAGTGCTTTTACGGTAAGTGTCAAAAAAACATTTTCGGCGTCACTTGGCAATGTTGTAATAAGTGCCCTGGCCTTGTATATACCAGCCTCCTGCAAAACCTCCTCCTGTGTTAAATCTCCTAGTATAAATTTATACTTTTTTACATTTTGGATCAGATCTATCAAGTGCTCATTTCTATCAACCACCACGAATTCAACATTTTGGCTCTGTAGCTCTTCGCATGCCTTACTCCCATTTCTTCCGAATCCACAAACAATAATATGATCTTTCATTTTTTTTACTTCTTTTCCAAAAACGAACTTTCTGTACAATCTATTCAGCTCTCCTTCAAAGAGATAGGTAGAAAAAACTGACACTACATATGCAAATATCATTAAGTTAATAATGATATATATACTGGTAAATAACCTGCCCTCATCAGACAAAGGATATACTTCGTTAAAGCCAACTGTAGAAAATGTAATAACCGCCATATAGAAAGACTCTATCCAGCTAAAATTCTCAATGGTCAAAAAGCCCAGTGTACCGACTACCAAAGAAGTAATCAGCAACAATAGACTGATGATAAATTTTCTAAATATTTTATATTGTTCTAAAAGAAACATCAACTTTTAGTTAGCGCGTTCTCTTTTCTTCAACTTCTTCTATCTTTCGAATGGGCTTTTTTGGAATGGGTTTATCTCTAAATCTTAGTTTATAGATGATATAGTAATTAAACCCAAACTGGCTACTCTTATCTGCCTCTCCAAACCCCGGAATTTCAAAAGGTTGAAGTTCTCCATTTCCAGAAAGTGTTTGAGAAAATTTAAATCTCATTGTATAACCCAAGTATAAAGGTTCCAATACTTTTACATTAATTCCCATATTTGCCTCAAACCAGCGTGCCTTCAAGTTTTCATTGGTGTGGGCAATCACTTCGTCCCCCCAGCCTACATCTGGTTGTGAATAACTAATCTGATCTTTAAATGAACTTCTGGCATACATCAACCCAAAGAAAATACTACTACGATGTCTGTTGTAAGGCATGAGGTTCACCTGTGGCCCCACCCGAAAGAAAGTTCCTTCGGAAGAATAATTGAATCCAGTCCCAATTGGATTAATTTTATCAATACCGAATTCTCCGGCTAAATAAAAATGATGAAAATCAATTTTTGCATGAAACTCCAACGAAGTTTCATCAGTAAATAGGCTCTTACCCAAATCAATTACATCCGCAGCAAAAATCACTTCAGACGGTTTAAAATCCTTCTTCGCTTCCTGGGCCAAGCCACCCCAGCTAACAAAAAGAGCAATTAGACTAGTTGTATATTTTAATATTCTCATCAATGGAGACGTCTATAAACTTTGAGGTCAAATCATAGGTAAATGAAGAGCCTAATACTTCCAATTCGCTATAAAAAAAAGTAGGTCCGCATTCTTCGGACAGCCACTCCAATTGTTTGTTGTAACTAATTGTAAGAGTATCAATCGCAGTAGCCGTTTGAAATACATAAGTCAATTGACTAGTATTAGGATTCAAGTTGAGTGTAAAATTTGATAACGAATCCTTTGAGGTATAAAACACGCTGTCTGTACTCCTTTCAGTAACACCAACAAATTTCATAAATTGTGCAGTGGAGTCCTCACTGCTATAAAACTGAATCTCGATGTTATTCTGAGGTACACCTAAATCACAATCTGGCTCCTCACCACAAGCCCATAGCAACCCTAGTCCCAGGCAAACAATGACAATTTCACGCATGTTTATTCCAACAAATATATTTTTCCTTACCAACTTATTTGCTGCTAAGATACTTATATATATCGAATCCCTGAGCCGTAACAGCCACAAGCCTGTCATCAGAATAGCGGATTTTTGAGAACTCGCCCGGTGGCAGTTTTAACCTCTTATCAGGTCCTGAATAGAGGTGAATCAAGTTCAAAAAACCATCTTCCTGATAATATAGGTAGTCCTTATCAAACCCTGCTTCCTCAGGTCCATGCTCCATCAATCGAAACAGGAAGTTTCCAATATTATCAAAAACCTGAACGCCTGAGTAAATGTCTATGAGGTACATTCGATTCTGATGAGCCTGGAAAGACATTATCTCTACCTTCTTTTGGTTGAATATCAAAGCCAAAGATTTCTCTTCAAGCAATCTCTTTTCCCTTACATCGATCATTTTTAAAGAAAAACTAGATAGGTCGACAACCCAAAGTGCTTGCTGGTAATTTTGAGTAACACCTTCGACATACCCCAGATCAAAATCAGAAAATCGATACAGAACAGGAGAAGCTAAATATCTATTTAGAATTACAAATT
Source organism: Reichenbachiella sp. (assembly GCF_039944555.1). GTDB lineage: Bacteria > Bacteroidota > Bacteroidia > Cytophagales > Cyclobacteriaceae > Reichenbachiella. The sequence continues at coordinate 426,228 of NZ_JBDUYN010000008.1, forward strand.
CTTGTAAATCCTTATAAAATAAGGTCACTTTTAACTGAGAGGTGGCGACTATTTCATGAATCTCTGCCAATTGCACTGAGGCATATTCCAATATTAACTCGCCGCTTTCGTCATATTTAGCTACTGATCCTTGTCCATCAGTTACATAAATATTACCGACATGATCCAATGTGAAGGTGTCAATATTCTTACGATCTACATGTTTTATCCGTTGCCAAGATTGAGCATCTAAGATGCATGGCATACATACGAGCAGCATGAGAATAAAACTAATCTTCATTTAGAAATTCTCTAAGTTCCAATTGTTCACCATCATATACAGCATACGAACTACCGATTACCCACTCACCCAGATTAACATAGGTAGCATCTTGAGTCAGAGGGCTTTTCGTTGGTATATGGCGATGCCCATAGATGTAGTAGTCATGATGGCTCTTTTTTTCAACCTGGTTGCTGTGGATAATGAGCCATTCTTTATCACCATGAAAAGTCAATGGATCATCCACCTGAGCAAGGCGGCTACCTCTTGACCACGATCTAGCCAACATAATTCCTATATCAGGGTGGAGCCATTTGAATAGCCACTGACAGGTTCGATTGGTAAATATTTTTTTGTAATACTTAAACTTGGTGTCTCCAGGCCCAAGCCCATCTCCATGTGCAACGTAAAACGAGTGAGACCCAATTTCAAAAGACCCAGGTCGGTGATGCAGCACAGCTCCAATTTCTTTCACCAAGTAGCCTTTTAGCCACAAATCATGATTACCAGAAAATATAACTATTTTGATTCCTTGGTCTGCTAGCTGAGCTAGCTTACCCAAGAGCCTTACAAAACCCTTCGGAACGACATGTTCGTATTCGAACCAAAAATCAAAAATATCTCCTAACAGAAAAATTGCCTGCGCATCGTATGATATTTGCTCCAACCACTGGACAATGCGTTTTTCTCTAACAATCGATTGCTGATGATCAGGGACTCCTAGATGGAAATCACTGGCAAAGTAAATTTTCTTATTATTTGCTAATTCAGACAGGGAATTATTCATCTGAAAAGTATTTGGGGCTATGAATCATAGCCCCAATTTATTCTATTATTTAGAATCTTTTGCTGTTTCTTCTACATTCTCCGAAGACTCAGGTTCTTCCTTTTCTTCACTTTCCACTTCGGATTTTATTTCTGATTTCAGCTCTTCTATCGCTTTTTCATTTTTTTCCTCCTCTACTCCTTTAGGCCCCAATGCACCATTCGTGAAGGCTTGGTAATTGGTATCTTTCTCAAAAGGACGTTTACCGATTAACTGCTCCAAGTCAGCCTGAAAAATGATTTCTTTCTCTAACAGTTCTAATGCAATTTTTTCGAGCTCAGGCCTTTTTTCAGTAAGTAGTGCAACACTTCTCTTGTATGCCATATCGACAATTTTCTTCACTTCCTTATCAATAAGTTCTGCTGTGGCCTCAGAGTATGGTTTATTGAAATTGTATTCGGACTGCTTTGAATCATAGAATGAAATATTTCCAATGGCTTCATTCATTCCATACACTGTCACGATACTATAGGCCATTTTAGTAATTCTTTCCAGATCACTCAATGCCCCGGTGGAGATCTTACCAAATACAATTTCTTCCGCTGCTCTACCCCCCAGTGCCATACACATTTCGTCCAGTAATTGCTCGGTTTGATGTAGATGTTGCTCTCTAGGTAAATATTGTGCATACCCTAATGCAGCGTAGCCCCTTGGTACAATGCTTACTTTAACCAAAGGATCTGCATGCTCTAAAAACCATCCCGCTACAGCATGGCCTGCTTCATGATAAGCTACAATTTTTTTCTCCTCAGGAGAAATTATCTTACTTCTTTTTTCCAATCCACCAATCACGCGATCAATAGCATCTTGAAAATCTTTCAGATCTACAGCCTTCTTATCTTTTCTCGCCGCAATCAAAGCTGCTTCATTGCAGACGTTGGCAATCTCTGCTCCGGCAAATCCCGGAGTCTGTGCAGCTAATTTTCTTGAATCAACATCCTTATCACTTTTTATTGGGCCCAAGTGTACTTTAAAAATGGCATCCCTACCTACAATGTCAGGTTTATCAATTCCAATTTGTCTATCAAATCGTCCAGGTCTAAGTAGAGCAGAATCAAGCACATCCGGACGGTTGGTCGCCGCCAAAATGATTACGCCTGAGTCGGTAGAAAACCCATCCATTTCAACAAGTAATGAATTCAGAGTATTCTCTCTCTCATCATTTGATCCCGGCATCTGACCTTTTCCTCGTGATCTACCAATGGCGTCAATTTCATCTATAAAGACAATACAAGGGGCCTTCTCTTTAGCCTGCTTAAATAAATCTCTTACTCTAGCGGCCCCAACACCAACAAACATTTCCACAAAGTCGGAACCTGAAAGTGTAAAGAACGGAACTGCGGCCTCACCTGCCACTGCTTTCGCTAGCAAAGTTTTTCCAGTACCAGGAGGGCCTACTAATAGCGCGCCCTTTGGAATTTTCCCACCTAGCTTGGTGAATTTTGATGGGTTTTTCAAGAAATCGACAATTTCTTTTACTTCTTCCTTAGCCTCATCCAAGCCCGCCACATTATCAAAAGTAATTTTGACTTTATTTTCCGCATCAAATAATGCAGCTCTTGATTTTCCAATATTAAATATCTGTCCTCCAGGACCTCCACCACCGGTCATCCTTCTCATCAACAACCAAAATCCTAGTATGATGATGATAAAAAAACCAGAATTAAGGAATATATGGGTATAATCTGATCGATCGTCAACCAAATATTCATAATCATTACCTGATTTAAGCTGAGCATCCAGCTCCTTCTTTTTGTTTGCAAAAATATCTATGCTCTCAATTTTGAAGAAATACTGAGGACCAGTAGACTGAACACCAAAACGATTTTGTTGCTCCAGTTGAATCTTATATTTACTATTCTGTAGTGCCTCGTCCTTCAGTGTAACTTCTACAATTTTCTGATTACCTATTAGTACGACCTGCTTCACATCGTTGCTGAGCACCATTTGCTCAAATCTTTTGAATGAAATTTCTACTGCAGAATTGCTGTTTGAAAAGTACGATATGCCAAAAATGAATGCCATTAATCCCAAAATCACCCAAATTTGATAATTGGGTTTATTGGGTGGGTTCATACTGTTCTTTCTCGGTTTATCTGCCATTATAAAATATTTATGAAATTGTGTTTAACGCCTTGCTGCTGATTTAGTTTTATTCTTCAATAGAAGTGATGATTGCGTCCCCCCACAGCTTTTCAAGGGAATAAAATTCTCTACGATCTTTTCTGAAAATATGCACTACCACGTCGGCATAATCCATCAAAACCCACTCTTTATTTTCTTTTCCTTCCTTTCTCCATGGATCACTTGACGTGGCCTTTTGGACTTCAACTTCGATAGAGTCAGAAATGGCATCAATTTGTGTATCTGAATTACCTGAGCAAATTACAAAATAATCAGCAACAGCATTGCCAATGTTTCTCAAATCCATCAGCACAACATCCGAAGCCTTCTTTTCTCTCATTCCCCTCATCACCGCCTCGCTCAATGTTTTGGAATTTTGAGCTCCCTTTACTTCTGTCATGCTTTGTATCTAAATTTACCACAAAATTAACTAATATAAGTTGCATAAAATCTTTGCCAAAACTCAATTCCTTGGAAAAAAGGTAGTTTTTCTGCCAGAATGTCATTCAACAAATGATACCGCCGTCTCTATTCTGAAAAAAAAACCTCAACTGGAGGGAACTACTATCATCACCTCTCATCAAACACACGGCAGAGGTCAGCGTGGTAATAGCTGGGAATCGGAGCCAGGAAAGAATGCCACTTTCTCGATCATTCTTCATCCAACAATTGTACCTGCAATCCAGCAATTTCAGCTTCATATTATTAGCACACTAGCCATTTATGCAACTCTATTTCCCGTTTTAGGTAAAAAATTAAAGATTAAATGGCCCAATGACATTTTTTATGGCGAAAGTAAACTTGGAGGCATACTTATAGAAAACGTATTAAAAGGACAAAATATTGAATCATCAGTCGTTGGTATCGGCCTGAATGTGAACCAAACTCATTTTATTAATAACAAGGCAACGTCTATTCTGGACATATCGGGTCAAAAAACCGAGATTGATGAAATAATAGAAAAGATTTTAGTCAACCTTGAAAAAAAGTACTTGGAATTAAAAAAAGGTAAGGTGAAATTACTTGAATCTCAATATTTAGCTAGACTCTATAGATTCAAAGTTGAAAGTATCTACGAAACCTCAGGCCGAATCTTTAGAGGCAGCATAGTTGGAGTCAACCAAAATGGTCTTCTGAAGATTAAAGAAGATGAAATGATTCATGAATTTGCGTTCAAAGAAGTTACCTACAAATAGATGAACCTCCTCTAATATTTTTACGTCATCATTAATTCCATTAACTTTGCGGACGCAAATTGCAAAAAAAGTAAAATGATAGACACAGCATCAAAATTCAAGGTTAAAAATATAGACCTGGCTGACTGGGGCCGAAAAGAAATCCGATTGGCAGAAGCAGAAATGCCAGGATTAATGTCTCTAAGAGAAGAATATGGAGATAGCAAACCGCTAGCCGGTGCAAGAATAGCAGGATGCCTGCATATGACCATCCAAACTGCAGTGCTTATAGAAACTTTAATTAAGCTAGGAGCTGAGGTTACGTGGTCATCATGTAATATCTTTTCAACGCAAGATCATGCTGCTGCTGCTATAGCTAAAGCTGACATACCTGTATACGCATGGAAAGGAATGAACGATCAGGAGTTTGATTGGTGTATCGAACAAACACTGTTCGCATTTGAGGGTGGCAAACCTTTGAACATGATCTTAGATGACGGAGGTGACTTGACCAATATGGTTCTTGACAAATATCCTGAATTAGTAAAAGATATTAAAGGGTTATCAGAAGAAACAACGACCGGTGTTCATAGACTTCAGGAAAGAGAAGAGAACGGGACATTACCAATGCCGGCAATTAATGTTAATGACTCTGTGACAAAGTCCAAATTTGACAACAAGTATGGTTGTAAAGAGTCACTAGTAGATGCAATCAGACGTGCTACTGACGTGATGATGGCTGGAAAAGTTGCCTTAGTTGCAGGATATGGTGACGTAGGAAAAGGGTCTGCTGCCTCATTGAGAGGAGCTGGTGCCCGTGTAATAGTTACCGAAATTGATCCAATATGCGCATTACAGGCCGCTATGGATGGTTTTGAGGTGAAAAAAATGGACAACGCGGTTGATGAAGCTGACATTGTAGTTACCACAACTGGAAATAAGGACATTATCGTGGGTCGTCATTTTAGTAAAATGAAGGACAAAACCATTGTTTGTAACATTGGTCATTTTGACAATGAAATTGATGTGGCATGGCTAAACTCTAATGCCAAGAAGACTGAGATCAAGCCACAGGTTGACCTTTATGATTTAAACGGTAAAGAAATCATTTTACTGGCTGAAGGAAGGTTAGTGAACTTAGGCTGTGCGACAGGCCATCCATCGTTTGTCATGTCTAACTCCTTTACAAACCAAACTTTAGCTCAACTAGAGCTATGGACAAACACTGACGCTTACGAGAACAAAGTATACATGCTTCCTAAGCACTTAGATGAAAAGGTAGCTCGATTACATTTATCTAAAATTGGTGTTGAGCTGGATGAACTAAGTGAAGAGCAGGCTGAATATATTGGCGTAACAGTAGAAGGCCCCTATAAACCGGAATATTACAGATACTAAATTTCCACTAAATGGAAATCATCCTGAAAGGCCACTTTACCTCGCAGTTTGCGATATCAAGTGGCCTTTTTTATTTTTAATTTGAGTTAAGTCGCCCAAATAATTTATTAACTCAGCAAAACCGTATAAATTTAAGAACGTAGGATTGTGTGTTCATACATATATTTGAACTTCAATCAAAACCAATGGAAGAATCTTCAACCAAGAATAACTATTCCTCGAGTGTGAAGGATAAAATCTTCAATGAAGAATTTATGCCCAACATTCATGCGATGTACAATTTTGCGCATCGGCTCACCTATGATGAAGATGATGCTAAAGATCTTGTACAGGACACTTTCATGAAGTCCTATCGCTTTATTAATTCCTTTCACCAGGGAACTAATGCAAAAGCGTGGTTGTTCAGAATCATGAAAAACAGTTTCATTAATGATTTTCGAAAGAAAAGTAAACAGCCATCGAAAGTTGATTATCAGGAAGTAGAGGGGTACTATAACTCTGAGGGAACTCAGAAATCAATCACTACCGATTTACGAATTGACACTGTAAAAAATCTCATTGGTGATGAGATATCTACAGCATTGGCATCTTTGGATGTTGATTTCAGAACCGTAATTATACTTTGTGATCTTGAAGGATTTACCTATGAGGAGATGGCCAAAATATTAGATATCCCGATAGGGACAGTAAGATCCAGGCTTCACCGGGCCAGAAACTTGTTGAAAGAAAAATTACAGGCCTATGCGCAAAGCATGGGATATTAATAATTAAATTTGCGGCGATTGTGAGCTTAAAAAAATTGGTACGCGAAATAAAACTCCGAACGGGCATGGCTAAATGTACGGAGTATATTGATTTGATTCAGTTGGTAATAGACGGAGAAGCCCAGCGGTCCCAAGAAGTTTATTTAAAGAGACACTTGAACATATGCCTTAAATGTCTTGAGAAATACAATCTGGATCAAGAACTAAAAAAAGTTTTGCAATTGAAATTGGCAAGCAAAGAAGTACCTATTGGACTTGCTGAATCTATCAGATCTAAAATCGCAAAATCCGCTTAGTACATGCAAAAAGGCAAGGCAATTATATTTTCAGCTCCCTCTGGATCTGGAAAAACCACCATTGTAAAGCACATTCTCTCTAAATTTCCGAATATCGAATTTTCAATCTCAGCCTCTACAAGAGACAAAAGAGGCCGAGCAGAAACTAACGGTAAAGACTATCACTTTCTAAGCCCTGAAGAATTCAAGAAAAAGATAGATCAAGATGAATTTGTCGAATGGGAAGAAGTCTATGAAGGAAATTTTTATGGAACGCTAAAGTCAGAAATAGAAAGAATCTGGTCTGAAGGACGGCACGTAATATTTGATGTAGATGTTAAGGGCGGAATAAGTCTAAAACAATATTTCGGAGAAGATGCTCTTTCAATTTTCGTGAAAGTCAAGGACATGGAAATATTAGCCGAGCGCCTCAAGGATCGGGGAACGGAGGATGAGGCTAGCCTTTCTAGGAGACTTTATAAAGCAAAATTCGAAATGTCGTTCGAAAACAAATTTGATGTCACTTTGATAAACGATAGACTCGATGAATCATTTGTGAATGCTGAAAAACTGATTACTGACTTTTTGAAATAAGTGCTACATTAGATTTATGAAAGTCGGACTTTTTTTCGGTTCATTCAACCCTATTCATATCGGCCACATGATCATTGCTCAGACTATGCTGGATAGTGGATTCATTGATGAATTGTGGTTTGTTGTGAGCCCCCAAAATCCGTTCAAAAAAAACAACAATCTACTCCACGAGTTTGATCGTCTGGATATGGTGAGTGCCGCCATTGCTGATAATCCTAAATTTAGAGCCTCAGACATTGAGTTTAATCTTCCCAAACCTAATTATACAGCTCACACTTTAGCTGTTCTGAGCGAGAAACATAAAGACAAAGAATTTGCGCTAATTATAGGAGGAGATAATCTCTCGTCGTTTCATAAATGGAGAAACTTTCAGACTATTCTTGATCACCATGAATTACTTGTATATCCTCGCCCAAACAGCAGTGACCCTCAAATAGAGTTATCAGACAGGATTCATTTTATTGAGGCTCCATTACTCAACATTTCAGCAACCTTCATCCGCTCCAAAATAAAAAATGGGTACTCGATCAAATATCTAGTACCCACAGAAGTAGAAGAATTTATTGAAAGAAAAAAATTCTTCCTATAACTTAAATTGTCATTATTTCCTTCTCTTTAGCCAGCACCAACTCATCGATTTTTACCACATGTTGGTCCGTAAGCTTTTGAACATCACCTTCTGCTCCCTTCACAGCATCCTCTGATACACCCTCTTTAATTAGCGCCTTTAAGGAGTCATTCGTTTCCTTTCTCACATTACGAACACTAATTTTCCCGTTTTCTGCCTCGGCCTTTACCTGTTTCATTAGGTTGATCCTTCGCTCTTCTGTCAATGGTGGAATATTGATTCGAATTTGCTCTCCGTCGTTTTGTGGATTGAGACCCAAATCGCTATTAATTATGGCCTTCTCTATTTCGCCAATAATACTTTTTTCAAAGGGCTTAATTGAAAGCGTCCGAGCATCAGGTGTACTAACTGATGCAACCTGATTAATTGGAGTCATGGCACCATAATATTCTACCATCAGGCCGTCTAACATGTTAGGCATCGCTTTTCCTGCCCTAATTTTTAAGAGTTCCTGCTGAAAATGTTTTACAGAATTGTCCATCAATTCTTTGGCCTCTTCCAAATACATTTCAATTTCTTCCATGACTGTTAATATTTATTCAAACGATTCTTTCAAATATAATGATTATCATAAAAATCAAGTTAGGAGATTAGTGTTCCAACCTCTTCACCTGTAACAATAGATTTTAAGTTTCCTTTTTTGTTCATGTCAAAGACAATGATGGGGAGATTGTTCTCTTGACATAGGGTAAATGCTGTCATATCCATCACATTCAATCCTTTTTCATATACTTCCTGAAAACTAATCTTTGGAAATCTGGTAGCTTTTGGATCCTTTTCAGGATCTGCAGAGTAGACTCCATCTACACGGGTACCCTTGAGTACTACACCCGCCTCCATTTCTATAGCTCGCAAACTGGCAGTTGAGTCTGTTGTAAAGTACGGGTTGCCAATTCCTGCGCCAAAAATTACAATTCTCCCCTTTTCAAGATGACGCACCGCTCTCCTCTTTATAAATGGCTCACAAACTTCTTCAATTTTAATACCCGACATGAGTCGAGTATATAACCCTGTTTTTTCCAATGCAGACTGTAATGCCATCGCATTGATAACCGTAGCCAGCATTCCCATGTAATCACCTTGCACCCTGTCTATTCCGGAACTTTCAGCTTGAACACCTCTAAAAATGTTACCACCACCGATTACGATAGCTATTTCTACACCAAGCTCTTTGACTTCCTTAATCTCATTTACATATTGCTCAAGTCTGGAAGCATCAATGCCATATTGGTTGTCTCCCATAAGAGCCTCCCCACTTAGCTTCAACAATATTCTTTTATACTTCATCGATGGTTTGTGATTTGCATGTTAAACAAAAATTTCACAAAGATAAGAGGGAATTTGACACGTGGAATTTATAATGAAAGTAAAATTTTTCCTTTCTCCACACTTTCGCCTTTACCAGCACAGAGTTCACTAACTACTCCATCAGCAGGGCATTTGATTACATTTTCCATCTTCATCGCTTCAAGAATCATTAAGTGGTCGCCTTTTTTTACCTCCTGACCCGATTGAACAAGTACCTCCAATATTAAACCCGGCATGGGTGCCTTGATATCTTTTGTTCCTGTTTGACTAGAGGATTCCATTCCCAGCTTCGCAAGAAGCAAATCAAGGTTGTCTTTTACACTAATCGTATATGGAGTGTTATTCACCTTGACATCTACTGTCTTTTCTTCTTTATTGGCCGAGAGAACCTTCGCCTGATATGATTTATTATTGACCAAAAAATGAAAATCTCCATTCCCGATCTGAGCAAGATCAAACTTAAAGGGTTGTCCATCAATTAATAATTCATCCTGATGGCGTTCGATGTCGTACGTATTATTTCCGATTTGGGCTTTTTTCATCATTGGGCTGTTTGAGCCAAAATTAACAGCCTTAACTCAAATCACAATAGATAAAGGATGATTATTATCCCAATTGAATAGGACGGCTCATGCTCTCATCGAGCGAAATGAATGTTTCTGTACGATCAATTCCGTCGACTTTTTGAATTTTATCATGCAATACTTCTCGCAAGTGATTCGTATCACGGCAATGAATCTTAATGAAGATGTTATAGTTACCAGTCGTGTAATGAATTTTCACAATCTCAGGAATGTCCTTCAACTTCTCTACAACGATATCATATAAAGAGCTCTTTTGAAGATATATTCCTAAAAAGCAAGTCACATCAAAACCCAACTTTGAATAATCCAGCTGGAGTGTCGTACCTTTTACAACTCCAAGCTCTTCCATTTTTTTCATTCTTACATGGACTGTGCCTCCAGATACATAGACCTTTTTAGCAATTTCAGTATAAGGTGTTTTAGCATCCAGCATCAAATGGGAAAGGATTTTCAAATCCACTTCATCAATTTCATAATTTTTTGGCATGATTCTATACTGATTTTAGTAATTATTCAACAATATTAATAATTTATTAAATAATATGTAAATTTTTTGTCTTTTTTATGTGATATTTTTAATATATCAGTCCTTTTCTTAATTTTACATTATCAAAACAAACGAAAAAAGATCCTTTGTTTTATACTGTAGGGTGATGAAACAGGCAGCCATGCCCTCCTATCTCGGGGGTGGAGATTTTGGATAAATCGCTCCTTGCGACTAACTACTCCGTGAAGGTTCGAATCCTTCTCCTACAGCTATCATTTTTGGGTTAATGTTGTTTAATGAAAGAGTCTGGTTTTCCAGACTTTTTTCATTTACACCTCTATAATGCCGGAATCAATGTTTTTTACCCCTATTTCTTTATTCCAATGCATTTTTCGCAATAAAGCCCAATATTTAACACTTAAAATTATGATATTATTAATTCAAATAGCAAAATAGTGATAATAATGTATTTTTTTAACTGTTTTAATGAAAAATTTTCAATATCAGGTTCGATTTACTACCTTTGAACTATCAAAACAAACAAAAAAACGTTCTTTTGTTTTATACTGTAGGGTGATGAAACAGGCAGCCATGCCCTCCTCTCTCGGGGGTGGGGAACTGGGACAAATCTTGAGCAATTGAGACTAACCACTCCGTGAAGGTTCGAATCCTTCTCCTACAGCTATCATTTTTGGGTTAATGTTGTTTAATGAAAGAGTCTGGTTTTCCAGACTTTTTTCATTTATAACGTTTTTTATTAAAAGGAGCCCCTACATTTTTGATAATTCCCATCTCATTGAGCATCTTTAGAAGATTTTTAAATCTTCATTTGGTGCAAAATGAAAGTTAACTTTGTGAATTAACAATACAACATGGCTACGCATACCTGGTTTCAACATTACCCTAAAGGAATTCCTCAAACCATCAATCCCGAACAGTACTCATCTCTGGCTGATCTTTTTGAGATTGGGTTTGAAAAATACGCCCACCTTCCTGCCATCGAAAACATGGGTAAGTGCCTGAGTTATTCAGAATTTCAAGAGCAAGTAAATCAGTTTGCCTGCTACCTACAAACACATACCAAATTGGAAAAAGGCGATCGCATAGCTATTCAAATGCCGAATCTAATTCAATATCCAATCGCTATGTTCGCTGCCCTTAAATGTGGGTTTGTTGTGGTAAACACCAATCCATTATACACCTCCGGTGAAATGAAGCACCAATTCAATGATTCAGGTGCAAAGGCCATCGTTATACTGGAAAATTTTGCCTGCAATTTGGAACGAATAATATCCGAAACCACCATTGAAACAGTAGTAACTACAGAAATTGGCGATTTACTCGGAGGAGCCAAAAAAGTAATAACCAACTTTGTGGTAAAGCGGATCAAGAAAATGGTACCTCCCTTTTCTTTACCAAAAGCCATCAAGTTTAATCAGGCCTTAAAACTTGGGAGTCAAGCAGTTTTTAAAAAGGTCGAATTGAGCGGAGACGACATAGCCTTCCTACAATATACAGGTGGAACTACTGGCGTATCGAAAGGTGCGATGCTGACACATAGGAACCTAGTTTCCAATTTGGAACAGGTGTGTGCCTGGATGAGTATCATGCTCAAAGAAGGTAAAGAAGAGGTTATAACGGCATTACCTCTCTATCATGTATTCGCTCTTACCTGTAATTGCTTGGTGATGTTCAAACTTGGAGCAAAGAACATTTTAATTACAAACCCAAGAGATATGCCGGGATTCGTCAAAGAATTGAGTAAGCACAAATTTTCGGTAATCACTGGTGTTAATACCCTTTTTAATGGCCTTCTTAATCAACCCAATTTTGAAAAGCTAGACTTCTCAAAACTCAAAGTGGCCTTCGGAGGTGGTATGGCAGTACAAAAAGTGGTTGCCGAAAAATGGCTAAAGGTAACTGGAGCCTCTTTGGCAGAAGGTTACGGACTGACGGAAACTTCACCTGTACTAACAATTAATCCATTGGATGGTACTGACAGAACCGGGACAATAGGATTACCTATTCCAAGCACGGAAATAAAAATGCTCGACGACGATGGCAATGAGATGAAGCATGGTGAGCCTGGAGAACTTTGCGCAAAAGGCCCACAGGTAATGAAAGGCTATTGGCAAAGGCCTGACGACACCACCCAAGTAATGAATGGAGAATGGTTCAAAACCGGGGATATTGCCGTTATCGACGATGATGGTTTCATTAAGATCGTGGACAGAAAAAAAGAAATGATCTTGGTTTCCGGATTTAATGTCTATCCGAATGAAGTAGAAGATGCCATTGCCAGGCATGAGAAGGTCCTGGAAGTTGGAGCCATTGGAGTGCCGGATAAAAAATCTACAGAAGCGGTTAAAATTTTTGTAGTAAAAAAAGACGATTCGCTAACTGTTGAAGAATTAAAGAATCATGCACATGAAATACTAACTGGATACAAATGTCCGAAGCACGTAGAGTTTGTGGATGAACTACCTAAATCCAATGTTGGAAAAATATTGCGAAGGGTGTTGAAAGAACAGGACGCAAAAACAAACAATTACGAGTAAATATAAATACCCTGCAATCTATAGAATTGTTATAATTTTGCGTGCTTTAAATCAATGACCCCTAAAAACCAAGTAATGAAAAAGCTCCTGCTAGCAGTCCTTCTTATATTACCTGCCATATCCTATTCACAAACAGACACCACTTACTGGAATAAGGGAGGCACCTTTGGTGCCACCTTTACTCAGGCCTCATTAACTAACTGGTCCGCCGGTGGTTCGAGTTCCATAGCTGGTGCAGTGAATTTTAAGTACATATTTGACTATCAGAAAGAAGATGTGCTATGGCAAAATACAATTGACATGGGCATGGGTTGGATCAAAGAAGCCGAATCCAAACAAAGAAAATCTGACGACAGATTAGTTTTAATATCAAGCTATGGGAAGAAAATTTTTTCCTCCGATAAATGGTATTTCAATGCAACGCTCGATTTCAGAACTCAATTTGCCAAGGGTTTTAGCGCTGACGATGTGAACAATGAAAATCCGATTTCGAAATTCATGGCTCCCGGATACCTGATGGCTTCTCTGGGTATAGACTGGAGGCCGAGCAAATATTTTAGTGTTGCGATAAGCCCAGTTACCGGTAAGTTTACATTTGTAAATGATGATGAACTTTCTGCAGCCGGTGCTTTTGGGGTAGACCCAAATAGCAAAACCAGAACAGAACTTGGCGGTAGTTTGAAAGCTACATTCAATAAAGAAATTTTCACCAATGGTACGTTCACTTCAAACCTGCTGTTGTTCTCAAATTACATGGACAACCCTGAGAAAATAGATGTGAACTGGGAAAATGTGTTGGTGATGAAAATCAACAACGTGCTTTCTGCGAACATCTATAATCAGATCATCTATGATTATGATATTAAGTTTGAAGAGTTGGATGCCAATGGAGACGTAATAAGTTCTACCGATAAGTGGCAATTTAAAAATATCATTGGTCTAGGCCTTGCCTTTACCTTTGGAGGATCAAGAGGATAATTTAGATAACCTTAAAAAGAGGAGCTGATTCAAGTATCAGCTCCTCTTTTTAGGCCATTATGCCTTGTCCTTCTGCATAAGTAAGATATGACACTTTCGCTGGAGATTCAATAATGAATAACCTCGAGTCAGATCCAAAATTTATACTCAAGAGGTCTTCATTCTTGACCACCAAAAAATCATCCTTGGTCAGTGTGCCGTAATCCGTCTGTCCACCTCCTTCCAACACGTACACGCTGTATACCGATTCCTTGCTTAACGGCATAGACCAGTTACCTTTCCTAATATCGGTCAGGTCTCTAACGCAGATCCCTTCTGTATCAAGTTGAAGTGGTGACTCTGCACCAACTATAGTCTTGACTGTACCGTATTCAAGTTTTTCAATCGGAAAATCTTTTTGTTTGATATCAGTGTATGAAGCTTCTTTTTTTAATGATTTACTTAAATCCGGATCAAACCAGATTTGGAAAAAATTACCTCCTGGCAATACCTTCTCTGCGTGTGAAATACCGTTACCTGCTCTGATGACCTGAGCATCACCTGTATCTAACCCTAGCCATCTATCATATTTTGTATCATAATGCGAAAGCTGACCATCCAACACATAAGACATGATCTCAAACCCTTGATGAGGATGAGTATCAATTAATCCTCCTACATCTGACCAAGCATGCGCCCAATAAAAAATGTTCGACATCGAATTCATTCCGCCATTTTCATGAGGAAATCCAATCGGCTTATTTTCTCTAATTCTGCCAAAATCAAATGCTCCTTGAGCTTGATGATGCTTACTGACTATCTCTACACTCATAATTCTATCCTAACGTAAATATTTATATGTTGTTACATATATTGTAATTACAAATTAATAATTGTTATATTTCGTTAGTTGACTTCGCTCTTTTTTTACTTTAAGTATAAAAAGCTGAACTCATAGCATCATAAATTTACGCCTTCCTATCACATGAACAAATAGCGGGTTTCAGTTATCTATTAATCCAATTTCTGGAAATGACACATCAATCAACCGAGAAAGTCTGATTCAAGAAAACCTTGATCAAGCCTAATTTGTATTCTGGTCAAATACACTAAATTCAAAAAAAACATCTAATTAACCTAAATATCGTAGGCCACCGCTTTCAAAACCTTTAAGATCAGCCCTGATAATCTGAAAGTGCCTATTGACGGCAAATCAATCATAGTCAACAAAAAGATACAATTACCTATTCGTCCCAAATCGCTCAAAATCGTATATTAAAGAAGGATTTTACCTGCTTTAGGATATATTTGTTTGGCACAGTGGTAGTGATAAACTGAATTTATGAAAATTGATCTAAACGAAATTTGGGAATTTATGGAGTTGGCTCCCAAGCCAAAGACTGCCAAAGAGGGCGAACAATGGATCTATGAATTAATGGCTGGAAAAATTACCATTTCACACCTAAAATCTGAAGATATTCTAAATCTGAAGAAAGAAGAAAACTACGATACGGAGCTCCTTCCATCTATCTTTACTTTCCGTGAAATACTCTGGCAACCCAACGTTTACACGCAACCTGCATTATGCATTCCTCAACTCAACATCCTCAAAGTTTTTTGTGAGGACTATGTAGAAGAAATGAAAAAAGAGCAAAATGGGGATGTTTGGCCCTATTTTGACTTATTGAATGGGTTGGCTTCCTTCTGTAAGGAAGCTTTGGATCGTATCAAAGCCGAAAATGATGCTGGCGAAATTCGTATTACTTCGATATTGGGTGATCTTCGAAAAAAAGCATTTCCAGTGATTAAGTTTTTTATTTTTCATCCGATGAATCGCAAAGACTACCAAACAGATGCCCTCAACAGATTGAACTACGCAGTCAAGATCATGCTCACCCAATACAATAATAAATACTACGATCTGCTCGATCCGTATTGGAATGTAACAGTAGGTAATCCTGATGAATTGTCTAAGGCCGCCCAAGCTGCGATCGTACAAGAGAAAAGCGATGATGCTACCCCAAAGACGTCATCAGAAGTGACAACTCAAGAAAATGATTCTGAAAACGTACTCCCTAAGAATAGAATTATTGCCCCAATTCTTACCAATACGCTAGATAGTGATTTAGAAGAACTTTAGGCTTTAATTTATTAAATGTGAATTAATGACTCAAGTCCTGTTCTTCTCATTTATTAGACGTAATTTTGCGCTTTAATTTTTAGAAGGATGACAGAAATCAGAAACGTTGCTATCATAGCACACGTTGACCATGGCAAAACTACCCTGGTCGACAAGATCATTTATGCTGCTCAGGCAAATGACGCAAAGCGCACACAGGACAATAACGAGTTGATCCTCGATTCAAATGATCTTGAAAGAGAGCGTGGTATCACCATTCTTTCGAAAAATGTATCTGTAAACTACAAGGGTACAAAAATCAACATTATTGATACTCCTGGTCACGCCGATTTTGGTGGTGAAGTAGAACGGGTCTTGAGTATGGCTGATGGTGTAATTCTACTAGTAGATGCATTTGAAGGTGCTATGCCGCAAACCAGATTTGTGCTGAGCAAGGCTCTTGGTCTTGGCCTGAAGCCTATCGTAGTAGTTAACAAAGTTGATAAAGAAAACTGTCGTCCGGACGAAGTACATGAGGAAGTGTTTGACTTAATGTTTAACCTAGAGGCTACTGAAGACCAATTGGACTTTCCAACCTTGTACGGTTCATCTAAGAATGGATGGATGAGTCATGATTGGAAAAACGAAACTGACAACTTAGAACCGTTACTTGATACAATACTTGAGACTATACCTGCTCCAGAGCAAAACGAAGGTGTACTGAGAATGAAGATTACGTCTTTGGATTTCTCTTCATTTACGGGAAGAATTGCGATTGGCAGAATTCATCAGGGATCAATTGCGGTTGGACAAAGTCTTGGATTGACTAAGAAAGATGACACTGTTAAACGTGTTAGAATCAAAGAATTACATGTATTCGAAGGTTTGGGCAAGAGAAGTGTTGACAAGGTCGAATGCGGAGACATCTGTGCAGTTACTGGTATCGATAATTTCGAAATCGGTGATACCATTACCGATTTCGACAATCCAGAACCACTAGATAGAGTGGGTGTCGATGAGCCAACTATGAACATGCTTTTCACAATCAACAACTCGCCTTTCTTTGGTAAAGAAGGAAAATTTGTGACCTCAAGACACTTGAGAGATCGATTGATGAAAGAGATCGAAAAGAATCTTGCACTCCGAGTAGAAACTACTGATAGCGAAGATAAATTCTTGGTTTATGGACGTGGTGTACTTCACTTATCTGTGCTGATTGAAACCATGAGAAGAGAGGGGTATGAACTACAGGTAGGTCAGCCACAAGTGATCTATAAAGACATTGAGGGCCAAAAACATGAACCTATTGAGCATTTGGTAATCGATGTTCCAGAAGATGTATCTGGAAAGGCCATTGAGTTAGTCACTAAAAGAAAGGGTGAACTGACCATTATGGAGCCTAAAGGGGATGTGCAGCACTTGGAATTCAATATTCCGGCAAGAGGTTTGATTGGCTTAAGAAATCAAGTATTGACAGCTACTGCTGGAGAAGCTGTAATGACTCATAGATTCAATGGCTACGAACCATATAAAGGTGATATTCCAGAGAGATTGAATGGGTCTTTAGTTTCTATGGAAACCGGCCCTGGCACTTCTTACTCTATCGACAAACTTCAAGACAGAGGTATTTTCTTCGTTGCTCCCGGAGATGAGTTGTATGTAGGGCAAGTTATTGGTGAGCATTCTCGTTCCAACGATCTGGCCGTGAACATTCAAAAAGGCAAGCAATTGACCAACATGAGAAAATCAGGTACTGATGCGAGTATGAAGATTGCTCCTCCCAAAAAATTCTCATTGGAAGAGGCTTTGGAATACATCAATAAAGATGAGTATGTGGAAGTGACGCCACTTTCGGTTCGAATGAGAAAGATTGACTTCAGAGCTTAGAAGGTAGGTCATTGCAAGATAAAACTGAAAAGCAGCTTCATTAAAGCTGCTTTTTTTATGCTTCTTTGAGAATATGCATTCTTAAATCAAATGCATCCAGGGATGCTAAAACTTCTTTAACAAACTCAGGATTGTTAATATAAAAATTCAGAAAGTTATCATGCCTTTCTTGCAAACCTCCACGAGGGAAGAGTTTATCCTTTATTGCACCGAGTTGATTCAAGGCCGTTTCGTGCTTCTGCTCTTCAGATTTTTTTAAGCGCTTAGCAATATTATCTAGTCCCTTAGCAGCTTTGGCATGTTCTGCAGCAATAAATCCCTTGAGGGATGAGTCCACTGTAGCTGCCTTCTCAGCCAAAATATCATAGACCTTCCGAAGATCATCTACTTCTCCATTCAAACTCATTGCCTTTTCGCCGTGTTGTGCCAGGTAGCCACTCCTAAGATTTTCTACATCCTTGAAAATGTCGACTGTTGATAAGTCAAACTTCCCCATCTTTTTGATAGATGCAGAATTAACATAGAGCGCAAAATTCCTTGGCAAAAGGATTGGAAATGCTACCTTATATTTATCAAATATCTTAGGCAATTGTAACCAATAGATCATCTCAGCAGGTCCTCCCACGTAAGCCAAATTGGGCAAAATAACCTCCTGATACAACGGACGCATAACCACGTTTGGGCTAAACCGTTCTGGGTGCCTCTCAACTTCTTCAAGAATCTCAGCCTCAGAGAACTTCAACCTGGTATTATTGACTAAATAATTATTTCCTTCTTTAAGGATACGCTCTCTGCTGTCATCTTTCAGATAGAAGAAATTGATTTCCCTAGAATGAATCTGCGGCTTATAGCCAATCGCTTCCAGTTCGGTATTGGTTGATTCCACTAATTTATTAGCCGAACTGGCAAGCAACTCATCCTTGATTATCGGAATAAATAGAGACTTGAGTTGTGCATGATCTGCATCCACGACAATAACTCCTTCCTCACCAAACAGCTCATTTACGTAACAACGAACTGCGTCAGCCAAATTATCATTTTCCAAATACGCTCTTTCAAAAATCTCAACACTTTCCGGCATCTCATTGATGAGCTCCCTCAATTCTTCTGTTTTGAATCGGCCGACAGCTCCTTTCTGATCCGTCTTCCATTCGAATTTTTTTCCAAAGAGATTGAAATAAGAAATTTCATCGAAATCATGGTCTTCGGAAGCCATCCAATAGACAGGCACGAAGTTGAAAGATGTATATTTCTCCTTTAAGATTTTACAGGCATTGACGACCGTCGCTATTTTATAGATGAAATAAAGCGGGCCAGTAAAGATATTGAGTTGATGACCGGTAGTAATGGTATAGGTATTGGAATTTTCCAGCTGCTCAAAATTCATGTTGACAGCTGATGATTTATCGAGTGACTTATATTGGTCTTTCAACACCTGACAAAGCACTTTTCTGTTTTCATCAGCGTACTTTTTTTTGCTGATTTGTTCTTCGAAACACTCCACTTCTGGGCGAAGTCCATAAAATGGTTTCAGTTCATCTTTATTGTCCAAATAGTCCAAAAAGAAGTTTGAGAAGGAGTGAGTATCGCGTAGATCAATTTTTTCTACTTGCATGCTTTGTCGAAATTTCGCTAAATATAAAAAAGATGCATGGGTTTACGCAGCAGCCTAAAATAAGATGCTGATTTGGTTGAAAACCATTCAATTATTAAATGACCGGTTCTCCGTAAAGGTCGAACGGCTCAGCAGCTGTAATTTTGATTTCGGCAAAGTCCCCTACTCGCAGGTAATGATCTTTGGCACTTATCAGTACTTCATTATCAACCTCAGGTGAGTCGAACTCTGTTCGACCCACAAAATACTCACCATCCTTTCTATCAATGAGTGTCCTGTAAATATTCCCAACTTTGGCTTCGTTGATCTCTAGCGAAATGCCTTCTTGAAGTTCCATTAGCATATCAACGCGTTCATTTTTAACTTCTTCGGATATATTATCATCCATAGTGCCAGCATGAGTATCTTCTTCATGTGAGTAGGCAAAAACTCCCAACCGATCAAACCGGCTTTCTTCAACAAAATCCATGAGCTCCTGAAAGTCTTCTTCCGTTTCACCAGGATGACCCACAATCATTGTAGTTCGAATAGTAATGCCAGGTACCTGCTCGCGAATTTTATTGAGCAAAGCTGTCGTTTTTAGACGGTCAGTACCTCTACGCATGAGCTTAAGCACTTTGGAAGACCCATGCTGCAGAGGGATGTCGAGATAACTGCAGATATTTTTCTTCTCCGACATGACTTTAAGAATATCTTCAGGAAATCCTGTTGGAAAGGCATAATGAAGTCTTATCCAGTCCAGGCCTTCTACTTCTGAAAGTTTCTCTAGTAACTCGGCCAGGTTTCTTTTTTTATAAATATCTAACCCATAGTAAGTAGAATCCTGAGCAATTATTAATATCTCTTTTACTCCATTTTTTACCAGATTCTTGGCCTCAGTAACCAACTCTTCGATCGGACGAGAAACATGCTTGCCTCTCATCAATGGAATAGCACAGAAAGAACAGGGACGATCACATCCTTCAGAGATCTTTAAATAGGCATAATGTGAGTCCGTCGAGGTTTCTCTTTCTCCAATCAGCTCATGCTTATAGTCTGCCTTAAACCTTGCCAAAATGGCCTTTAGGTCTGTCGTACCAAAATATTCATCTACATCAGGAATTTCTTTAGCCAAATCATCTTTATATCGATGTGAAAGACAACCTGTCACATACAACTTTTCAATATGCCCTTCTTGTTTGGCATCTACAAATTTGAGGATCGTGTCGATAGACTCTTGCTTGGCATTTTCAATAAATCCACAAGTGTTCACGATGACGGTGGTGGCATCATTCTTCTTTGACTCATGTACTGCATCAATGTCATTCCCCTTGAGTTGGGTAAGTATTACCTCAGAATCCACAAGGTTTTTTGCACAGCCGAGTGTCACAATATTCACCTTTTCCTTTTTCCTTCCTTTTGTCTTCAATGCCTTTGGATTTTATTGAGCTGCAAAATTAGAGGAAGTAAGGTGATTGAAGAGAGAAATAAGGATTTCTTTTGATCAGTTCAATTGACTCAAACTGACTTTACCTTTAATCATTTGACTATTACTTGCGTGGTATACTTACTAGAAGTGGTCTCAACGTGAAGAATATAGTGTCCTCTGCTGATTCTTTCATTTTCCAAGTCGATCTGGTAAGAAAAATCGTAATTGTTGGATACCTGAATGGCAGAATAGATCAATCTTCCGGAAGTCGAAATTAACTTTATGCTCGATCTCGCAAAAGTATCCTGGTTCAGAACCAAGCTCAAGCTGCTCCTACCCAAGACGGGATTGGGAGAAATTGATAGTTCACTATCTCCTTGCAACTGGCCTCTGGCCTCAATGACATCGGTGTACTCGAAGGCTCCGTCAAAATCAATTTGTTTCAACTTGTAATAGGAATGACCATCAAAGAAGAAATCAGTAAAAGCGTATATTTTTTCTTCATTTACAGTTCCATGGCCGCCAACAAAACCAATCTTTTGATAATCAATTCCATTTTCACTCTTTTCGACTTCAAATCCTTCATTGTTAAGTTCTGAAGCTGTTGCCCAATTGAGTACCACTCGGCCTTCAAAAGCTTCTGCAGAAAAATACTTCATTTCAACAGGAAGTTCCGTCGATGTACCATCAAGAAAATCGCCCACATTACCCAAACCATCTCCTTCCAGGTCATCAGCAGGAGACACGTCTGTGTACCCACTCGTTCCTTCAACATAGATAGTACCGGCTCCAAAAGTAGGGTCTCCTCCACCAAAGGCTCCAAAATTGCCTCCGACTGCTACTACACCTCCACTATTGACCGTGAAAGTGGTTCCCGAGTTGTAATTCAGATTTCCCATCACAATCAATAATCCATTGACAATAACTGTGTTTCCAGAAAAGAATCGTGAAGTTAATGTTAGGTCTTCAATGACCAATGTATCTTCTATTGTCAAAACATCCCCTCCTCCATTGGTCAAGTCTATCCTATTCCCAGCGGGTAGGGTGATATAGCCATAAATGGTGAGGTCTTCAATAACGTTGTCAAATGGAGGTGCAGTGCCCGAATTCCAGGAGGCATCTGTGGTCCAATCGCCGGTATAATTATCTAAACTGGAGTCTTGTGCAGAGATTGATAGGCATATGTGTACCGCCAGAAATAATAAAATAAAGTGTATTCTCATTGCTGATACTTTATACTTATTAATTAAAACTGGCTGACAATAATCTGATAAAACTAGTCGAAATTTTAAGGACCAACTTTACCATTCGTAAGATATGAACGCAAAAATGCTTAAATCATTATATACGTAATACCTTATTCACCTCCAAAATAGGCAAAATCATTGAAAATTAACAGTACTCAACTGAAGACCATAGTTGCTCGACCAAGGTCTATTATTGGCTATTTCCCTTAAATTCAAAAAACCGCTACCTATTGGCAGCGGTTTTTGAATTTGGAGTTTTGAGTTTTAACCTTTATAGCAATCCTCGATATACATCGAGTATTTTCTTTCTGAATACAATGCTGTACCGAGCATTAACCAATTCCACCTCAGCCCTGTTTTTGTTGTTTAAGCTTTCGAGATAGGTAAAAAAGTCTGTATTGCCATTTTCGTATCTTGTCTTCGCGAATTCGTAGGATTGATTGAGAGCAACAAGATTGTCTTGCGCCGCTTTATAAGTTTCCTGCGCCGCTACAAGATCTAAATAGACTTGTTGGACATTGTTAGTGAGAGTGATATCAGCCGATTCGAAGTCTAGCTCTGCATTTTCCTTATTTATCCTCGCAATTTGAGCATTAGTTCGGATGCTATATCGATTGAAGATTGGGACTGTCATCCTGAGCTCTAAGCTCTTATTAGTCAAATTACTATACTGGTCACCAATAGAAAGGTCTACTGGGGTACCTGAAGAGTTATCTTTGTTGAGTGAAGAGTATTGTGTAGAATAGCTTCCTCTTAAGCTCACAGTTGGAAGATAAGCACCTTGAGAGGCCCTATGGCCAAAGTGAGCAGCTTCTACATTTGCCTTTGCACTCTTCAAGCCAGGAGAATAAAGTACGCTTTGGGTAAGCACATCTGCGAATTTTTCATTCTCTAATACAGAAGATTCTTCCTCCAAAGTTATTGGAGCTATGGAATATTCTTTGGATAAATCCAACTGCAGTGCTTGCAATAGACTTAGTCGATCTCTTCTATATTGATTTTGAAGATTTACATTGTTCAAATTTTCATTAGCCAGTTGTGATTGAAAATTGTAGACTTGAGCCACATCCCCAACACCCACTTCATTTCTTTTCTTCTCACGCTCTAATTGAGCCTTTAACAGAGCTATTCTATCTTCAGAAATTTCTACTCTTTTTCTATCAAGAATTACATTAAGGTAAGCACCTAAAACTGTTGCATTAACGGCTTGCTCTGAGGCTTTTATCTGATTAATATTAGCTTCTAGAGTTTTGGCCGTTGCTTTTTTGTTGTAATGATTGGTTAATCCGCTAAAGAGTGTGAGATCCGCATTCACACTTAAAAAGCTACTTTCTCTTCCTCCTGTAAAAAACTGACCTGAGCTATTGTCAAATCCGGTACCGTTGTTCCATGTATAATTCCCGAACCCGCTTATTGCCGGCAGGTAGTTCATAATTGCCTGAAAATCATTGGCCTTTGCAATACGAGTATTGTTTCTTACCTGCTTCAGCTGAATATTGTTATCCATCGCAATTTTGAGACACTCGTCCAGTGTCAATACTTTTGCCTCCTTTGCCTGGTTGCCTGCAGTAGAGACCTGCACCTGTCCAATAGCCTGCAGACCGAATACGGTCATTACTATCAAACTAAAAGCCATCCTTTTCACCATTCCTTTCATCATTTTTTCATCTGTTTTGCTGACAATTTTATGTCAGATGGAACCTCTTATCATCTTCTAGCCAATTTCTGGGCTGCTGATCAAAAAGATTTCAAGTTTTCAAGTCTTTGAGTATACCTTGGGGTGGTTGAGTTTGAGTTTTGTCCCTGAGGTCGAATCGCACTGAGCCAGCCGGTATCACCTTTAGTGTGATACCGACTATCTCATAGAGCAGTTATTATTGGTAATTGATTTTATACTAATGCCTTGTCCTTGGCATTCACATTTTCAGATACAATCTGACCATCGAATAGGTGAATAACTCTATCAGCATATTCTGCATCTACTGGGGAGTGAGTTACCATTACGACGGTGGTTCCTTGCTCATTCAAGTCACTCAACAGAGTCATTACTTCCTGTCCGTTGGCCGAATCCAAGTTACCAGTTGGCTCATCCGCAAGAATTAGTTTTGGCTTAGCCACCACCGCTCTTGAGATGGCCACTCTTTGTTGCTGTCCACCGGATAACTGCTGAGGAAAGTGATTTCTTCTGTGCATGATTTTCATATGCTCCATCACTTCTTCCACTCTTTTCTTCCTTTCAGAAGCAGAGTACTTCAAGTAAATCAATGGCAATTCAATGTTTTCGAATACTGTCAATTCATCAATGAGGTTAAAGCTCTGGAATACAAATCCGATGTTTGCTTTTCTGAGGTCTGCTCTTTGTCGTTCGCTATATTCAGAAATCTCTTCGTCTCTAAAATAAAATTCTCCTTCTGAGGGATTATCGAGTAATCCAACAATGTTTAGTAAGGTAGATTTACCACAGCCTGATGGGCCCATGATTGCAACGAATTCACCTTCTTTCACATTGAGATTTACACCTGCCAATGCAGTCGTTTCGATCTCATCTGTATAGTAGAATTTTTTTAATCCGTCGGTTTTGAGTAGCGTATTCGCGTTTTCCATTTGAATATTGTTTAGTATGTTTTAGTTCTTAGTTTGATGCTTATTTAAATACCAGTCGGTCCTTGTCTTCATAACCATCGTATGAAGAGACAACAACTTTTTCGCCAGGTTGCAAGCCTTCTATTACTTCATAGAATCTTGGGTTCTGACGTCCTAGTCTTATATTTCTTCTGGTTGCAAATGAACCAGATTCGTCCACTACAAAAATCCAGTTTCCACCAGTAGTTTGATAGAAACTACCTCGTGGGATTTGTACTGCTTCTATGTTCTCGCTTAACTGCAATTTGATTTGAAGTGTTTGCCCTCTTCTGATACCATCGGGAAGTGCGTTTTCAAATTTCAGGTCCACAGAGAATAAACCATTAATGACCTCAGGGTAAATTTTATAAATATTTAATTGGTGGGTAGATCCCGCAAAATCAAATGTACCATCCAGTCCTTCGTAAATTCTAGCTATGTAATGTTCATCGATAGTTGCTCTTACTTTAAAGGCAGCTAAATCATCGATCTGCCCAATGTTTTGCCCCGCATTAATAGACTCACCTATCTCAACATTGACAGAAGATAAACTTCCTCCAATTGGTGCCTTGATATACAAATTATCCAGATTAGATTTAATCATCACCAAATTTGCTCGGGTTCTATTCAGTGTTTCTTTTGTCTGACGAATTTGTGCCTCAGTTGACTTAGTATCAAACTTTTGAGACTCAATCTCGATTATTCTATTAGACACCAGGCGATCATAGGCCCGTTTTAGATTCAAATACTCCTGCTCAGAAATCACATTCTCTTCACGCAGCTTTGCTCCTCTTTCGTAAGCGTCTTTTGCTGCGTCGATATCATAGTCCAATGTTGTTAATCTTCTTTTCAGCTCAAATTTGTTTCGCTCCAAAGAGAGTTGTGTATTGGCCAATTCGTTAACCAGTCTAAAGGTTTGGGTCTCCTCTCTAACAAAATTCTGAACCAGATTGTTGTTGGCTAATTTCAGGATAGTATCTCCTTTATTGACCATCTCACCACCTTCTCTGTATTTGATCTCTACATTTCCGCCTTCTATGGCATCTAAACGAATGGTCTTTATTGGCATTACATTTCCATCTACCGGGATAAATTCACGGAATTGCCCTTTCACTACGTCAGATATGTTGATTTTCTCAGCGGACACATTGAGTTTTGAGCCCTTATCAGCAAAAATGAAGTTGTATAGTACAAAAGAGACAAACAGTGCACCAAATGAAATGGATGAAATTTTCCCCACCGTCCATTTTTTCTTTTTAATCTTTTTATCCATTAGTCTTTTTAATTTCAAGTTCGGTCAGGTTATGCCAAGAAGGATGCCATATTCTTATTTAATTGAATATCAATTACTTACATATTATCTCTTGTCGGGCAAATGACCAAACTTGTTCAGGTATGAAACAACAGGTGTTCGATTTTGACCACTTTTAATTATTGCGACGGGCAAAAGGAAGATTTCTTGGAAGAGAATGAGTTTGGAAATGTCAGTTAGTTGTTGGACATAAAAAAAGGGTTCAAGACTCCTCCTGAACCCCAAGGTCAAAAACTCAAAATAAAAAGGACTAATCAAATCTTAATCCACAACAACAACACGAATATAAATACTCTATTCTTGAAATAAAAATACTGGGTTAAGTAATTCATTTATTTGCCTGGATTCACTAATAAATACGCCTTCCAATGTCATATCGCTTTTTTTACCACCAAATTCAAATTTTTTATTTAAACTTTCGCCAAGCAAAAACGTGTATGTCGCTGAATTGATATTTGATGAAAATTATTTCTCTTGACCAAGGATTTTTAGTATAGATTTGTCTCCAATGAGTTTTATTTATCCAATTTTTTTGTGGGGACTCACCGCACTAGCCATTCCGATCATTGTCCACCTTTTCAATTTTAGGAAAGCGAAAAAAATAAGTTTCTCAAATGTCAGATTTTTAGAGAGTGTCAAGAAGAAAAGTTCTTCGAACTTGAGAATCAGACACTTACTAATTCTACTCTGTCGATTGCTTTTTATTTTTTTTCTGATCCTAACATTTGCGCAACCTGTCATTCCAAGCAAGGAAGATGGACTTCGAAGCAAATCGGTGGCTATCTACCTTGACAATTCCAACAGCCTATCGAACCTGACTGTTAATGATGTGAGTGGATTCAACGAAATATTAAGCGTTGCACAGGAAATAACTCTTTTATACTCATCTGAAACGAAGTTTAGTCTGATCACGAATGACTTCCTCCCAGGCAGCCATATTGGTCGGTCCAAGAATAAAACGTCCGAAAAACTTACGGAAATTGAATACTCTAATTTGTCTCGAAACGGCAAAGAGATTTTTAGCAAGCTACGAGCAGGTGATCCAAACGAAATCAAGGATGTTTTCGTCCTTACAGACTTTCAACAATCTACGTTTGGTGATTTAAGTTTATTTAAAGATTCTATCAATTTCTATCACTTGGTAGCTACAGATCTACTTAAATCAAAAAATATTTCTGTGGATACGGTATTTCTTACCAATCCATTTTTAGTACCCAATCAAAAAAATAGTGTTCGAGTTAGAATTAAAAATCAAGGGTCAGAAATTAATGATCTTCATGTTAAATTTTTAATCAATGGCAGACAAAGCGGAACCTCAAGTATTGATATAGGAGCGAATGACAGCAAAGAAATTGTTTTCGAGCTTACAGGAGGATTAACTAAGTTAAATAGATGTCAAATCAGCTTTGAAGATTTTCCTATTTCTTTCGATAACGACTACTACTTTGCACTCAATCAGGCAGGTAAAATCAATATTGTCGAAATTTTTGACACATTCAATAATCCTATAAGTCAAGTCTATAAAAACAATGACTTATTCAACTTTACATCATTTCATTTAGAAAATATCTCCTATCCTGTACTTGAAAGTGCGGATCTCATTATCATAAATGGACTCCCAACTTTGGAAAATGGATTGAAAGCCCAAATCGAAAAACAGTTAGAACTTGGAAAATCGGTACTCTTTATACCAAAAGGTGGTGAATTTGCCGAGTATGAATTTGCCGGGCTTAGAATTATTAAGGATTCGGTGGGAGTCAAGACTCCGCTCAACGTACCGGATGTTGCGAATCCGTTCTATGAAAATATCTTTGAGTCTCTAAGTAGTGATACTCAGATGCCACTCGTATCTTCCATTTATAATTGGCCAAACAGAGACATAACCTTATTACGAACCAAAACTGGTCATTCATATTTGAGTCGAATCTCTCATACGGGCAATTTATATTTATTAGCCTCTCCACTAACTTCAATTTATACCAATTTTCATCAGCACGCGCTATTTGTTCCAGTCATGCACAGAATAGCTGAACTTAGTGGATCAAACAATCAACCACTTGCTTATAGTGTAGACGAAACAAACATTTCCTTAACCGTAGATAGTATCCCAAGTGGTCAGTTGTATAAATTGATGAAAGAAGACGGTGAGCTCATTCCATCTCAACGTATAAAAGCCAATGAACTCTTACTAGACATGCCTAAGTATTTACTCTCTCCCGGATATTATGATCTGATGCTTGGCGGCCAAAGAATCTCTGCACTGGCCTTTAACCATTCAAAGAAAGAATCAGAACTGAAGACCTGGCCAATCGAAGAAATTGAAGCTCAACTATCAGGAATCCAACATCTTCAAATCTATCAATCTCAAGATGCAAGGGCATTTTCTAAAATCATGAAAGAAAAATATCACCAGCGAGAATTATGGAAATATGCTTTAGTTTTGTCCTTGATATTTCTGTTTGCTGAAAGTGTGCTATTAAGATTTTTATAATGAATATACTCATCAGAGAAGTCAAAGTCCTCGACCCCCACTCTCCTCATCACAATAAAGTAGTTAATATTCATATCAAGGATGGGCAAATTGTAGCCATTGACAAAAAAGAACATAAAAGTGATACACGAATAGAGGGAAAAGGATTATTTGTTTCACCAGGCTGGTTTGATTTGCGAGCCAACTTTAATGATCCGGGCAACGAGCATAAGGAAGATTTAAAGAGTGGTGCTTCTGCAGCTGCACAAGGTGGATTTACAGGGGTTGCCATATTACCCAACACCAACCCTGTTATTCAAACCAAAAGCAATGTAGAATACATCCTGTCTAAAACTAAATCTTACTTGACAGATATATATCCAATGGCCGCGTTAACACTGGATACCAATGGGGAAGACCTGACCGAGATGTTGGACTTACATGCGGCGGGGGCTATTGCCTTCACTGATGGCGAAAAAACTCTTTGGCATACAGATATCATGCTAAAATCATTGATTTATCTACAAAAAGTAGATGGTCTTCTAATCAATCAACCTGAGGATCAAATGCTCACCAGGTTTGGATCCATGAATGAAGGCACCGTAAGTACTATGTTGGGATTGAAAGGTATACCGAGCTTAGCTGAGCATCTGTCGATAAAAAGAGATCTGGACTTATTAAAATACGCTGGCGGCAAAATTCACTTTTCCAATATTTCATCAAAAGAGAGTGTAAATCTGATAAAAAAGGCGAAGAAAAAAGGCTATAAGGTAACCTGTGATGTAAGTATTCATCATCTTATACATACTGATGAAGATTTGTCAGGCTACAACTCTAATTACAAAATCAACCCTCCACTTAGAACTGAAAAGGACAGAAGAGCCTTAATAAAGGGCTTGTACGAAGGAGTGGTTGATACCATTACCTCATCTCATTCTCCACAGGATGAGGAGAGTAAGAAACTGGAATTTGATCGGGCGGAGTTTGGAATTTCCGGGCTGCAGACGTTACTTCCATCCTTGTTGCAAATTCAAGGTGAACTTGACATGATGACCTGGATAGAAAAGTTAACATCAAGACCTCGGGCCATTCTTAAATTGCCAGCAGTTTCAATTGAAGAAAAGAAAACAGCCAACTTGACCGTATTCGACCCAAAAGCAAAATGGATACTTGATGATCAAACCAATCAGTCTAAGTCAAGAAATTCGCCATTTTTCGATCGAGAATTGACGGGTAAGGTAAAAGCAGTAATCAACGGTGAGCAATTTCAAATTTTCGAATAATCCTATATGAAACCCCTTTTTCAAGTTCCGCTGAAGTTTGGACTAATCGGAGCAGGTATCAAAATTCTTATGTTTTTTGTTTTGCTCTGGACAGATGCAAATCCGCTACTGGAAATGCAAGTTTTCAACCTCATTATTCTTCCTGTTTTTATTTTCTTTGGAATAAAAGAATTTAGAGATACTTTTAATCAAGGCATTCTAAGTTTTAGTGAAGGAATGACTATTGGGCTCATTATTTACCTTCTCATAGGTTTACTTTATGGAGCATTTTTGGCAGGGGCGTTAAATATTATTGACACATCTGTAATAATGGAAGAATATATTGCTACTAATCTGCAAAAATTGGAAGAAAGTAGGAGTCAGTTTGGTCAGAAAGAATTTGAAGAAAGCTACCGGGAAAATCAAAACAGCTCTATTTACGTCCCAATTAAGGACATTATAATTAGAACCTTACTCATCGGCTTTTTGCTTACGAGCCTTCTTTCGACCGTTTTGAGAAAGCAACCCAAAAAATAATTAAACGAAGCTGCTGTTAATTAGTCAGGCTTTACTTTATTTAACCTTAAACTATTACCAAAATGGAATCAAATTCAAGCTCAGCCCCTATAAAAAGTGGACTAATATTAGGCCTGATCGGTATCATTATCATGATGCTGGTTTATGTGATAGACATCTCACTTCTTACCAACCTCTTCTTTGGGTTAAGTATGATGGTTGTATCTGTCGTTTTACTTGTCATTTTTGGAAAGAAGTATCGTGACAACGAATTGGAAGGATATTTAGAATTTGGACCAGCCTTTAAATTTGTATTTATCGCCTCGTTAGTCTCAATGATTTTATCCGGGGTATTTCAAATCCTGCTTTACACCGTAATAGACCCAGAACTTCCTGAAATTCTTATTGAAGGTACATTACAAAATACCGAAGAGTTACTAGAATCATTTGGCACTCCTGCCGAAGATATTGATAAGGCCTTGGAGGAAACAGAGAAAAGTATGGAGGGCCAATTCACGGTTAAAGGCATCTTGTCTGGAAGCTATATATGGCTGATACTCAGTGTGGTTTATGCGCTTATAGCTGGAGCTATTATCAAAAAATCCAGACCGGAATTCGAGTAACTTAATGAGTGAATCTCCAGATATATCCATAATCATACCTCTTCTCAATGAAGAAGAATCACTGCCTGAACTTCACTCCTGGATAGTGCGCGTGATGGTGCAAAAAGGATTTCGCTACGAAATCCTTTTTGTTGATGACGGTAGCACTGATAATTCCTGGGAAATTATCAGTCAACTGGCAAAGGAAAATACCCATGTAAAGGGCATCAAGTTCAACCGTAATTATGGCAAGTCTGCCGCACTAAATACAGGATTCAAAAATGCAAATGGTGAGGTCGTCATCACCATGGACGCAGACCTGCAGGACAGTCCTGATGAAATCCCCGGACTGTACGACCAAATCACTAATGATGGATTTGATCTGGTGTCGGGCTGGAAAAAAAAGCGCTACGATCCTATTATGAAAACTATCCCTTCAAAATTTTTCAATTTTGTAGCACGTAAGTTTTCGGGAATTAAGTTGCACGATTTCAACTGTGGGCTGAAAGCATATAAGCAAGATGTGGTGAAGTCCATCGATGTCTATGGAGAAATGCACCGTTATATACCATTCCTTGCGAAAGGCCAGGGATTTGTTAAAATTGGTGAACGTGTGGTCCAGCATCAGGCCAGGAAGTACGGCGAAACGAAATTCGGATTAGAACGGTTTGTTTTCGGGTTCCTGGATCTATTGTCTATCTCTTTTGTATCAAAATTTAAGAAGAGACCTATGCATTTTTTTGGGTCTTTTGGTACGCTCTCCTTTTTCTTTGGAACAGTCATCACGCTTTGGGTGATCGGACGAAAATTCTATGAAATTCAAATGGGCCTTCCTGCTCGAGATGTTGTTGATCAACCGCTTTTCTTTCTGGCTCTGGTCGCTGTCATTATTGGTGTTCAGCTTTTTCTAGCAGGTTTTATCGGTGAAATGATGACTCAATCTTCGACGAGGAAGAATGATTATCTGGTGAGCAAGAAGATTGGGCTGAAAGATTAATCTTTTTTGCAGAGGTGAATAATTTCATTTTCCGGTAAGGCGTATTTTTCCTGATCTTCCGCTGACAAAGTATTTACAAAATCATCCTCCACAACCGTAAATCCAGCTTTGCGTAAGCGATCTGGATAATCATTGCCATATAATCTGACATGATCATCTTGACCAAACAGTCTTTCACGTTCTTTTGGATTGGTCACAGTTGCGTCTTCCAGAGTTACGTCGGGTACAGGATGAAAAATTGGAATTTGAATAATAGCCCAACCTCCAGGCTTCAGAACTCTATAAATTTCCTTCATTGATTCGATATCGTTGTCTACATGCTCCATCACATGATTGCAAAAGGCTACATCAAATCTATCATCTTCAAATGGCATTTTGTGAATATCCATTTTGACTTTGGCCAAAGGCGATTCCAAATCAGCTGTGATATAGTGATCACCATGAATTTCTTCAAACCTCTTGATAAAGCACAATTCAGGTGCAACGTGCAACACTTCCTGTCCTGCCTCAAAAAAGCTAGTTTTTTGCTTCAGATACAACCACATAAGCCTATGACGTTCAAGAGCCAGGCAATTTGGACAAAGCGCATTTGCCCTAGCTATTCGCCCATAGGGCACAAACTTAGAAAAATGACTTTCACAAACCGGACACGTCACTTTGTTGCCCCTGTAAAAAAGAGCAACGACTTTGAGCGCCACATGGCTAAAAAGCTGGAGGTACTTTCGCGGAATATGGCGAACGACAAAACTGATGATTTTCTTCAAGGCATTAGGAATTAATGCGCAAATATAACCCTAGCAATGAAGTTGAGAAGTGTTACTTTATTTTTCTATCAATTCTTCAAGTTCATGATTGATATGATCATAATCAAATCGATAGGTGTATTCTGAAGCTTCCATGTTGTCCAAAATCTCTCTTACGTGCGCAATCACCTTTTCTTCTCTATGTTTCAGCTCATCTGAATTCACAAATTTCAAAGAAGCAATCATCTCGGCAAACGTAGCATTCATGAAACGCATGGCTTTATATCTGTCTCCCTGGTCAAGATTATGTTCAGAAATAGTCATACAGGCATGAGCGATAGAATTCAAAGCGTTGAAAAAGGCTTTATTCAGATCAGTAACTACAAGTGAATCACTTCTGATTTCTCTCTCAACAATTTCCAAATCCTCCACTGCGCGTTCCATATGCGCAGCTGAAGAACTATCAGTATACTGTTCAATCACCCTCATTTCCATCATCGCATCATCAAGCTCTTTTATTGCTCCATTATAGTCCCCATTTACAATCAAATGGCGAGCATCTGACAAGTGTCTTACAGGTTCCATGGCCCGCTCGATAGTTAATTCATCATGAATCATATTTACTAGATGCAGTATACCTATAGAGACAATGATCACTAGCATACTTGGAATTGCTGTTGTTTTCACTTCCATGAAATTTGCTTACTTGGTACTTTATTAATCGATTTTAGATCGTAAAGTACGCAATAATCCTGAAACTATTTTCTATTCAATCCTATTTCAAGACTGAAATTCGACGAGTGTTGAAATAGTGCATTAAAATGTAAAATACAGCCAACCACAGTTCGTCCCTATTCCCTTAGCGACAATATTTTTTATTCTAGGCCGATCTCTTATCTTTGCGCTGGTTTAAAAAAGAGGGCTTTTTCGCCCTCTTTTAATTTTAAATAAGAGTTTAAAAAATTCTAGGAAAAGATATGAGTAATTTGATTTATGTGCCAATAGCATTGGCCTGTCTGGGACTTGTATTCATGCTTATAAAAATGGCATGGGTAAAAAAACAAAGTCCTGGAAATGAGAAGATGCAAGAAATCTCAAAAAACATCAAAGAAGGAGCTTTGGCTTTCTTGAGTGCCGAATACAGATTGCTGGCCATCTTCGTAGTGGCAGCTTCATTAGCACTATTCGGAATCTCTACTATAGTAGAGTCAACCAGCTGGATGATTGTTCCGGCATTTGTTGTAGGTGCAGTATTTTCTGCGGCAGCTGGCAACATTGGCATGCGAATAGCCACAGAAGCTAACGCCAGAACTACAGAAGCTGCCAGAACAAGCTTACCTAACGCTTTGAAAGTTTCTTTCGGCGGTGGTACTGTCATGGGACTTGGTGTAGCCGGATTGGCTGTACTTGGTTTAAGTTTATTCTTCCTTGTCTTTGTCAACATGTTCATGGGCAATGGCACTTTCTACGGCGACATGACTATGGTATTGGAAGCCCTTGCCGGTTTCTCATTAGGAGCCGAGTCTATAGCACTTTTCGCTCGAGTAGGTGGAGGTATTTATACTAAAGCTGCAGATGTAGGCGCTGATCTTGTAGGAAAAGTAGAAGCTGGTATTCCAGAAGATGATCCTAGAAATCCTGCAACGATTGCGGATAACGTTGGAGATAACGTAGGAGACGTAGCCGGCATGGGTGCTGACCTTTTCGGTTCTTATGTGGCCACTGTTTTAGCTTCCATGGTATTGGGTAACTATATTATCAAAGACATGGCCGATGCAGGGGTAGTGTTAGATACTTTTTATGGCATGGGCCCTATCCTATTGCCTATCATGATTGCCGGTGTTGGCATTGTTGCATCGATCATAGGAACTTTCCTTATCGGTGTAAAAGATAATGAAGCGAAAGAAGCTCAAGTGCAAAAGGCTCTAAATACTGGAAACATTGCGGCAATTTTAATTTCCGCCGTAGCAGGTTGGTTTTTGGTTGACTGGTTGCTTCCTGAAACTATCACAGGCATGGCTTTCTTTGGTGAAGGAGTAAAAGACATCCCTAGCAGGCACGTATTCTACGCTACTTTGGTAGGCCTGTCAGTTGGATACTTAATTTCACTTTTCACAGAATATTACACTGCGCTTGGAAAAAAGCCAGTTATGGATATTGTACAAAACTCATCAACAGGTGCTGCGACTAACATTATTGCCGGCCTATCTGTTGGTATGATTTCTACTTTCTCTTCTGTAATTCTTTTCGCTGTAGCAATTTGGGGTTCTTATGCCTTAGCTGGATTCTACGGAGTAGCAATTGCAGCTTCAGCCATGATGGCGACAACGGCCATGCAGTTGGCTATTGATGCATTCGGACCTATCGCAGACAACGCTGGCGGAGTTGCTGAAATGAGCGAATTGCCAAAAGAAGTGAGAGAAAGAACCGACATCCTTGATGCCGTTGGAAACACAACTGCAGCGGTTGGAAAAGGATTCGCGATCGCTTCTGCAGCCTTGACTGCACTAGCACTTTTCGCCGCTTACGTAACTTTTACGGGTATCGATGGTATCAACATTTTCAAGGCTGATGTATTAGCTGCATTATTCATTGGTGGTATGATTCCAGTGGTTTTCTCAGCATTGGCTATGAAATCTGTGGGTAAAGCTGCCATGGAAATGGTAATGGAAGTCAGACGTCAGTTCAAAGAAATTCCGGGCATATTAGAAGGAACCGGCAAGCCAGATCACGCCAGATGTGTTGAGATTTCAACTCAGGCTGCCTTGAAGGAAATGATGCTTCCTGGTGCTTTAACTATCGTTACTCCAATCATCATTGGATTTGCCATGGGACCTGAAGCATTAGGTTCATATATGGCAGGTGTTGCCGTATCCGGCGTGATGTGGGCCATCTTCCAAAACAACGCAGGTGGTGCGTGGGACAACGCTAAGAAGTCTTTCGAAGCGGGTGTCATGATCAATGGCGAGATGACTTATAAAGGGTCTGATGCGCACAAGGCGGCCGTTACTGGTGATACAGTTGGTGATCCTTTTAAAGATACTTCAGGGCCATCTATGAACATCCTGATCAAATTGACATGTTTGGTAGGACTGGTAATTGCTCCTATTTTGGGTGAAGTCTACGGCACCGGTGGCCACGCGGCTGAAGCTAAAATTGAAATGATGGGATGCAAGCACGAAGGTGCTTGTACTGCAGCATGTCATGCTAAAATGGATGACAAAAAAACTTGTGCAGCTGGATGCACTAAAGCTTGTTGTACTTCAAAAAACAGTACTGAAGAAGTCGAAGAAGAAGTTGTACTTGACAAAGAAGTTTCTCAATTAGAAATCGAAGAGTAAGAACGACTTTAAAAGAATAGAAAAGCGAGGGATATCAATCTCTCGCTTTTTTTGTGCCTCAGATTCTTTATAATTGAAGTGCAATGCAGACAGTGCCTATGAAATCTTGCATCCAATGTGGTGAACCCACTTCCGATAATTACTGTTCGAAATGTGGCCAGAAACAAAATATTCAGAGACTTACACTAAGTTCGTTCTTTAGCGATTTCTTTAGTCGTGTGTATGGACTGGATGGAGCATTTCCTAGAACAGTTATTGGTCTTACAAAAAACCCTGCTCTTGTTGCTCAAGAATACATCAAAGGTATTCGCGGAAAATATGTCGGGCCAGTGGGCTACTATTTTTTGATATTTGCAATACTACTTCTGTTGATCGAAATCTCTGGTTATGAGGTGGCTGATTATTTTCCCAAAACAGAAGAAATTTCAGATTCAATCATCGACGAAACCGGAACCACGAAAAATTCAGAAGCAAAAGCACTCGGTAGAATAATCAAAAGTAAAATCTATAGCAACCTTCAATACATAGCGGTTCTGATGGTTCCTTTTTTAGGGATTTGGGGAAGTATCTGGTTCAAAAAATCAAAATTTAACGTGCTCGAAAGCACAGTTTTTGCATTTTTCATTCTTGGTCAAGCAATTATTTTTAACATTATCGGATTCCTTTTTTTTGCGTTAAGCGGTTACAAAAGT
Source organism: Reichenbachiella sp. (assembly GCF_039944555.1). Lineage (GTDB taxonomy): Bacteria > Bacteroidota > Bacteroidia > Cytophagales > Cyclobacteriaceae > Reichenbachiella. The sequence continues at coordinate 462,998 of NZ_JBDUYN010000008.1, forward strand.
CTTAGCATTGTTAATGCAGTGGCCATCATCTATTATACGGTTTGCATCAGTTTGTTCTATACTGAAAGTATTACGTTCAAATCTATACTAAAGGCTCTAGTCGTGTATGGGTCAGCGTTTATATCATTTATGATTTTCACGACTGCAGTCATTGTACTGATCATCATTTTTCAAAGATCATTTGGCTAGTACTTCAGGTAATAAGTACGCATCAACTTGTTGAAAGCCATCGAATATATCCGTCCCTCTCTAATATTCAATTCGTCAGCCTCAATTGCCTCTTGATATTTTGTTATTCTCGAAATCACACGAAAAACGGGTCCATTGGGTTGGTTTCGAATAATCAAAGCGGGTAAACAAAACAACCCGGCCTTCTCTGCCTCAAGCTTAAATTGTTTCGTCTCCAACTCAGGATATAGAATGAAGGCTCTTCCTTCTTCAGAAAGTAAATCTTTAAGTACCAACGCCAAATTAGTTTTATCGAAGTCTGAAGTATCATGTTTGGCGAGGTTTTTATTATCAATTCCTGATTTCAGACTATTGGTAAAGAAAGGAGGATTGGAAATGATGAGATCATATGTTTGATCAATAGTTTTAGCATGGTTAAAAATATTCTCATTTATGACTTTGATACGGTTCGCCCACAGTGATTCGGACACATTTTGCTGAGCCTGCTCTGACGCATGGCCATCCAACTCCACAGCATCTATCGGGGCATCCATCCGCTGTGCCAGCATGAGAGATAGAAGTCCAGTACCTGTCCCAATATCAAGTATGCGAGTGGGCCTCAAGTCTGGCACCCATGCACCGAGAATACAAGCTTCTGTGCTTACTTTCATTGCACATTGGTCTTGATGTACAGTGAATTGTTTGAATTGGAAGTAGGTGTTAGCCACTGATTTTTTTAAGTCAAATATTAGGAATTTTTAAGCAGAGATAAGATTTTGGAAAGATTGATTTGATCAAAAAAACCCAAAGAGCTCTCAAATACCCTTTGGATTTTAGCTCGAAGCTTTAATTAATTCCATCAACCTTCATAATGGGCCTGACTTCCAGTCTCCATTCGCCATCTTCAAATCTCGGATCTTCTTTAGCCATTTGGATTGCTTCTTTCAATGAATCGGCCACCAAGTGATAGTAACCTGAAATTACCTCCTTTGTTTCATTAAAAGGACCATCAACAAATCCTCCATTTTTTTGAGCGACCAAAACGCCTTCCATTTCCAACGGCTGAGCGGCTTTCATTTTTCCAGCTTCTGCCAAACGTTTGATATATGCTCCTACTTTTTGTACATGCGCTTGCTGTTGCTCTGGCGAAAGGTCGGTAATAGGGTTGCCTTCGTTTCTAATAAATACCATGAATTCTTTCATAATCTATTTTTTTTAAAAGTTTATACCCTCATTACAACTGAGACTACTAAAGAGGGACAACCCCCTTCAGTTTTTTCTTTAAAAAAGTCTTGTCTCGTTCATTATCTGCCAGTTTAATTGCTCTTTCAAAGTGTGAAATTGCTTTTTCATTGTGATTAGCATTTCTATGGAGTTCACCAAGCGTTGAATGAAGTAAATAGTTATCTTTCAAATCAATCCGAGTTTCCAATAGTTTCAACTCTGCAATAGCCGAATCATCACCGTGCACTTTCGAAAGAGCCACCGACCTATTCAATCTAATGATTGCCGTATCCTCCATTGTCAACCACGCGTCATATAGGGCTAGTATTTCCTTCCAATTGGTTTCCTCGAAACTTGGTGCTATGCAGTGATTGGCAGAAATGCTCGCCATAAGTAAGTAGTTTGATACAATTCCCTGCTGCTGCGCCTCTTCCAGATGATAAAGTCCTTTGTCGATTAGCGTTTTATTCCATAAAGACCTATCCACCTTTTCCATTTCAAGGGTCCCTTCATTTTCATTAACCCTAGCCTCAAAACGAGAAGCATTCAAATACATGAGGGCTAAAAATGCATGGCAATGCACTTTTTGGGTAATTATTGGGTGAGAAGCGAGTATATGCGTAAGTCTGATCGCCTCGAGGCAAAGGTCGGTACGGATAGACTGGTTTTTTCGGTTGGGTAAATACCCTTCATTGAACAGGAGGTAAATAGCTTCTAAAACCACGTCGCAATTTTTGCTGATCCTTTCTTCGGAAACTATTGATAAATCAACTGACCTCAACTTTTTTCTTCCACGAACCAGACGTTTATTGATGGTATCTGTATTCGTGAAAAAAGCAGCTGAGATTTCGGAAATGCTAAATCCACAAAGGATTTTCAAAATCAATGTGATTTGCACTTCTTCCGAAATAGAAGGATTGCAGCAAGCAAACATCATTCGCAATTGCTCGTCTGCGATCTGTTCGTCAGAAAAATTGAAATGAACTGCTTCGTCTGTATCACTCTCCTTTTCAAATTTTCTTTTGTGCTTCTGGTGTTTTAGATAGTTGAAGGTCTTGTTTTTGGCCGTTGTATAGAGCCACCCGCTGGGATTTTCGGGAATACCATGATGTTGCCAATATTCGACTGCAACCAAAAGAGAATCTTGCACAATATCTTCAGCGCTTTCAACATGTTCTGCTCCCAGGTATTTGGCAACTACAGCTACCATTTTCCCATATTCATTTCTGAAAAAATGTTCGGTTAGCTGATTTTCCTTGCTTTGTACAGTTTTTTTCTCGTTGATGCTATTGATATTTTTTATCAAATCTAATTCACTTCGTCAAATCTAATTCTAGACATTTCATATCTATTCACCAACTGGTGAAAACATATGATACCTGGAATGGTTTCGTAGCTCCTGATAAATTCAAATCCGACCTTCTCCAAAGCCCTATTTGGGGCAGGGTTGAGTGCATAAGGTTCGCAAATTAGTTTTTCCAACCTAAATTTATCAAAGTAAATCGGTATCGTTTGCCTGACCAGATCAAGCCCGTTCCCTCCTTGTCTGTCTTTGCTTTCCCAAATATGCAAGTGCATGGAAGCATGCTTACCGAATTCGATTTGATTGACATTGGAATGTCCAATGGCTCTACCGTCTACTTGCCAGATCACGTAATAGATTTCCTTTTGATCAAAAGGTATATCTAACTCATGCTTGATTCTTTCAATCCAATTGGCTCTCTCTGGCAATTTGCTTTTATCTGCACCCATGCCCCTTAGAAAGTCTTGGGTCGCCTGAACAAAGTAGTCAACCACTCTTTCAACATCAGCAGGTAGCATTTCTCTAATTGCTGTAATCATTTGTTTTTTTAATTATTCCAGGGTTAACTCAGTCCTAAACACAACAACTGCATCTCCCTTTATTTGAACCAAGGTTGGTATTTTATTTTCAATACTGACGCTTACTTTTACAAATCCTTGCCTACCCATTTGTTCTCCCTGACCTCCATTAAACTCAAATAAACCATCTTGAAAATCAACAATTCTATTTTGAATCAAGTAAGCACCTAATGGTCCGTTGGCATTACCTGTTACAGGGTCTTCATTGATACCGATGGCCGGGGCAAACATCCTCCCGTGAGTAAGAATGTCCCCATCGTCTGAATCAAACGTAAAGACAAAATACCCATTGCAATTTATCCGTTCACTGAGTTCAGACAAGGTCGAAAAATCCGGAGTAAGTTGATTGAGCCTTGCCCTACTTTTAATCCCAATCATCACCTTCGAATGTCCGGTGGATGCGATCTGAATTGGGCATTTTACGTCCAAATCAGATGGGTTTAAACCCAATGCCGTTATCAGTTTCTTGGTCACCAAATCATTCAAGGCAGGACTGTATTCAACTTTGCCCTGAGTCATGATCACCTGGTAGTCTTCGTTATTCTTAATGATCTCGAATGGAAGAATACCTACCTGAGTTTTAAAATTTAAGATACAGGATTCAAATTCTCTTTCGATAGCAAGTGCATACATGGCTGCTATGGTGGCATGTCCACAGATGGGTACTTCCGTACTTGGCGTGAAGTATCTGATGACTCCGTCACAATCGCTACTATCTGGAGAAAAAAGAAAGGCCGTCTCCGAATTGTTTAGCTCTCTTGCTATTCGCTGCATTTGGATCTCATTCAATCCATCGGCATTCACAACAACCCCTGCTGGGTTGCCTTTGAATTTCTCCTTGGTAAAGGCGTCTATTTGATACGTGATCAGCTTTTTCATACCTCCTCAAAAATGTAAACCCATTTTCACAAATACTGTGAACGGAAATGATGGTGACTTGGGTTTGGAGATTAAATTTTGTCTGCCGCTACAAGCGAATTTCAAAAATCATTCACCCCATTCTCAAAAGCCTGGTCGGCAGGAAGATTAGGTGCTGAGGCCGCTTCGACCGCCAACTCATCACAACGTTCATTTTCCGGAATACCGGCATGACCTTTCACCCATTTGAAGGTGACTTTGTTTCGCTTGTAGGCGGGAATGAACCGCTCCCAGAGGTCTCGGTTTTTCTTGTCTTTGAAGCCTTTTTTAACCCAGCCCCAGAGCCAGCCCTTTTCTACTGCATCCACTACATATTTGGAGTCTGAGTAGATCAAGATCTCTGCATTGATCACTTTAAGCGCTTCCAGGCCTTTGATTACTGCCAGGAGCTCCATGCGATTGTTGGTGGTTTTGCGAAAGCCTTCTGATAGCTCCTTTCGGTGACCTTTGGCTAAAAGAACGGTTCCGTAGCCCCCAGGGCCCGGATTACCACGGGATGAACCATCAGTATAAATTACAATGCGAGGACTAGTCATAAAAGGAGGTAATTACCAAATGGCCAGGCCATTCTTAAAGAGTTTAATTGAAATGGCCAGGAGAATAATGCCAAAGACTTTTCTGATCACATTGAAACCTGCATGACCAATCTTTTTTTCCAACCATGATGAAGATTTTAGAACTACGTAAATCAAAACCAGATTTATGATGATACCCACCAACACATTGGTCAGCTCATATTCTGCCCTCAGTGAAATCAATGAGGTCATGGTACCGGGGCCAGCGATGAGCGGAAAGGCGATTGGCACAATCGAAGATGAAGCTGGAGCATCAGGATCTGTTTTAAACAATTCTATTCCCAATACCATTTCCATGCCGATCAAAAACATAATCAAAGCACCGGCTATAGCAAATGAGCCCACATCTATCCCCAACAAGCCCAATATTTTCTCTCCAAGAAAGAGAAAAATAATCATAATAATGCCAGCTACAATCGTGGCCTTGCCGCTGTGTATCTTTCCCGTCTTTTTTCTTAAATCTATGACGATTGGGATATTCCCCATGATGTCTATGATTGAAAACAGGATCAAGGACACGGATAATATTTCTGTAAAACTCAATTGCATCACTTGTTGTCTACTAAAAATTTAATTCCTTCTTTATATCCATCCAATCCTAAACCGATGTAGTGTGCCGCACATACTGGAGTAAGATAACTATGGTGCCTAAATGCCTCACGCTCCATGACATTGGAAATATGCACTTCTACTACTGGAGTAGTGACTCCTTTTACAGCATCGGCCAGAGCTACAGAGGTATGGGTATATCCTCCCGCGTTTAATACTATACCGTCAAATTCAAACCCCACTTCATGGATTTTGTCTATCATGACGCCTTCGTGATTGGTTTGTAAATATTCCAATGCTACATCAGGAAATTTGATTTTCAGATGCTCAAAATAATCTTCGAAAGTCTCATGTCCGTAAATCTCCGGCTCACGCTTCCCAAGCAGGTTTAGATTCGGTCCGTTGAGAATGAGTATTTGCATATTAAAATTTAATGATTCAAAGTCTAAGGTTCAAAAATAAACTTCCGGAGGATATAATTATGACAAAATTGGAGAGTTTCGGAAATTCACTCATTTTTACTCTCATATTCAACTCGCCAATGTCCTGGAAATTTTATATCAGTCAATTCAAATCCTATCTGCAGCTGGAACGCTCTCTGGCACCAAACTCTGTGGAGGCTTATGTGCAGGATATTGTGAAATTGGAGCAGTTTCTATCCCTTCATGGCTCTGATGCCGGACCGCTTGCCGTCAAAGACTCTGATATTAGGGATTTGTTGGAATACATCCATGAGTTGGGCATGTCTGCCTATTCGCAGGCTCGCATTGTCTCAGGGATCAAGTCATTCTTCAAATATTTAGTATTTGAAGGCGATCTGGATAAGGACCCGTCAGAGCTAATTGAAGCTCCCAAATTGGGGCGCAAACTACCAGACACACTCAACATTCAGGAAATTGATTCCTTATTCGCTGCCATTGACTTGTCCACTCCTGAAGGCCCCAGGAATAGAGCCATGCTCGAAACACTCTATAGCTCTGGACTTCGAGTATCGGAGTTAGTCAACCTTCAAATGAATTGTGTACTGGATGATATAGGTTTTCTGCGTGTAATTGGCAAAGGAAATAAAGAACGACTTGTTCCCATTGGGCGTGAAGCGCTGAAACACATTAACATTTATATCGAGCAGGTACGTTGTCATGTGAACATCAAAAAAGGCCATGAACATTTCGTTTTTTTGAACAGGCGAGGTGCTCAGCTCACTCGAGTGATGATTTATACGATTATCAAAAATCTGACAATAAAGATTGGATTAAATAAGACCATCAGCCCGCATACTTTCAGACACTCATTTGCGACACACCTGATCGAAGGTGGCGCTGATCTACGGGCCGTCCAGGAAATGCTGGGCCATGAGTCTATTACCACCACCGAGATTTATACTCATCTGGATAGGGATTATCTCAAACAAACGATCAAAGAGTTTCATCCAAGGAGCTGAACTAAATCTCCAACTTCCAATTAAGAATAGCAGATAAAAATTTAGCTTTGCGTCGCAAGAATTACAGACTATGTATAAGACTTTACTCCGCCCCTTTTTATTTCTATTCCAACCGGAAAAGGCACATCACCTCACCTTCTTCTTGCTCAAGTTGATCAATGTCATTCCTTTTGGGCGCGGTCTTTTTTCTTTGGTATATAGCCAAAAAAAAGACACCAAGTCGACACAACTATTTGGATTGGATTTTCCCAATAAGGTGGGATTGGCGGCAGGTTTGGATAAAAATGCAGAGGCTATTGATATGTTCGCAGCTATGGGATTTGGTTTTGTAGAAATAGGTACCATTACACCCAAACCACAACCCGGTAATCCAAAACCAAGGCTATTCAGACTAAGGAAAGATGAGGCCCTCATCAATCGCATGGGCTTTAATAATGATGGTGTTGAAGTCATTAAAAAAAGACTTCAAAAAAGAAAATCCAATATTCTCGTTGGTGGCAATATTGGGAAAAACAAAATCACACCAAACGAAGAAGCCGTAAACGACTATATCATCTGCTTCAATGAGCTGTTCGATGTAGTGGACTATTTTGTGGTCAATGTTAGCTCTCCTAACACGCCCGGCCTGCGTGAATTACAAGAGAAAAAACCGTTATCCAACATTTTGAATACCTTGATGAAGGAAAACAATAAGAGGCCAACCACCAAACCTATCTTGCTAAAAATAGCCCCGGATCTTACAGAGGAGCAATTACTAGATATTATTGATATTGTAAATGAGACCAGAATTGACGGAGTAATCGCTACTAATACCACTATAGACCGATCAGGCTTGTTGACTTCAGAAACGACAGTAACATCCATTGGAGCGGGTGGGTTGAGTGGAAAGCCTGTACAATCCAAGTCTACCGAAGTCATTCGATTTTTACATGAAAGATCAAATGGATCATTTCCTATTATTGGTGTAGGGGGAATAAACTCAGGTGTATCTGCGTTAGAAAAAATAGCGTCCGGTGCGAGCTTGGTGCAAGTCTATAGCGGGTTCATTTATGAGGGGCCAGCCTTGATCTCAGCCATCAACAAAACCCTTTCCGAATCAGCCACTAAATGATCGAATCTCGGGGTTAACATTTGTGCCCATTTTGATTAATTTACATTTCCAAATCCACATAAATGGCCAAGAATACTTTTAAGAACCAAACGAAGGAGAAAAGACAGTTTAAGCTACCCTCTCTATCCATAGGCTTTTTGAATGACAGAAGATTTCACTTGTCGTTAGGGTTTTTGACGCTTATTTCTAGTTTGTTCTTACTCACTGCATTTATCTCCTACCTGTTTACAGGCAAGGCGGACCAAAGTCTAATGGGAAATATTGCAGAGACTGGCCTTAAAGCTTCAGGTTTGGAGGCTGAAAACTGGTTGGGACTCTTCGGTGCCTACACCGCTCATTATTTTATCTATCAGTTCTTCGGCATTGCTTCTTTTTTGATTCCTCCATTTCTGTTTTTGATTGGATATAAGATTGTTTTTGACAGAGAAATTCTTCCCATCTCAAAATCATTTTGGTTCACCATATTCTTCCTGCTATGGGTAAGCATATTTATTGGTTACTTCATGATCAATTCCGAACGGATCAACATCTGGGGTTTCCTTGGTGGTGGTACCGGGTTCGAATTGGCGATTTTATTCGACAGTTTGATGGGCTGGGGTACCCTCTTGTTTCTATTATTTGCCTTAGCGGTATTCTCTATTTATTTTTTCAATATCACCAGAATGGTTGGACTTGGAAGTATACCCACACTTGATAGCAGACTGGACCAAATAGCTGAAGAGGACATGGAAGTAGAAGGTTCAGGAGAGGGAGATCTATCTGATGCCAACGATTCAGATACCATCGCAGCGGTAGTGGAAGCCATCAAGGAAGAAGTGGAAAAAGAAGAAGCCGAAGCCTTAACTCAGGAGCCGGAGGAAGCTGAAGAATGGAAAGTAGAAACTAAAAAGCCAGCTGCTAAAAAACAAGACAAACCAGATTTGGTTCTGGACGTGGATGAGCCCACCGATAAACCTGCATCACGGAATAAACCAACACCGCCCGTAATAGAAAAGGAAGACGACCTGGCGCTCGAAGTAGAAAAACCTGAAGTCAAAGAACAAGTAACCGACCAACTAGAGAACTACGATCCTACTCTGGATTTAGCCAAGTATGTATATCCAACACCGGATTTACTTATTGACTACCCGGAAAAAAATGTGCAGGTTTCTAAAGAAGAACTGGAACAAAACAAGGATAAAATTGTAGAGACATTGATCAACTTTAAGATCGGCATCTCAAGTATCAAGGCTACAATCGGACCTACCGTGACACTCTATGAAATTGTTCCGGAGGCCGGTGTAAAAATCTCAAAAATAAAGAACCTTGAAGATGACATTGCCTTGAGCCTGGCAGCACTTGGCATCAGGATCATTGCGCCAATTCCTGGCAAAGGCACCATAGGTATTGAAGTACCTAACAAGAATCGTGAAATGGTGGATGTAAAGTCAATTCTGACCACCGAAAAGTTCATGAAAAGTACCTATGAGCTTCCTATAGTGCTGGGTAAAACGATTTCAAATGAGGTCTATGTGACTGATTTAGCCAAAATGCCTCACTTACTTATGGCCGGAGCCACTGGTCAGGGTAAATCTGTTGGTTTGAATATTCTGTTGACTTCATTGATCTACAAAAAACATCCTTCTCAATTGAAGTTTGTCCTGGTGGATCCAAAGAAGGTAGAATTGACATTGTTCAACAAAATTGAAAAGCACTTTCTGGCGATGCTGCCAGGTACTGATGAGGCAATCATTACAGATACGAAGAAAGTAATTTATACTTTGAACTCTTTGTGTATCGAAATGGACAACCGCTATGATCTGCTCAAAAATGCGGCTTGTCGAAACCTTAAAGAGTACAACCAGAAATTTGTTGAGCGAAAGCTCAATCCAAATAAAGGTCACAAGTTCTTGCCTTACATAGTTCTTGTGATCGATGAGTTAGCCGATTTAATGATGACAGCAGGTAAGGAAGTAGAAACTCCAATCGCCCGACTGGCACAATTAGCCAGAGCCATAGGTATTCATTTGGTCGTTGCCACACAGCGCCCATCTGTCAATGTGATCACAGGTGTAATCAAGGCTAACTTCCCGGCCAGGTTATCTTTTCGAGTAACTTCGAAAATAGATTCCAGAACCATTCTTGATGCCGGTGGTGCAGAACAATTAGTGGGTATGGGAGACATGCTCCTATCACTTGGTTCAGACATTATTCGTTTACAATGTGGATTCGTAGATACACCAGAGGTAGATCGGATTTGTGAATTTGTTGGTGACCAACAAGGCTATGATTCAGCATATTTGTTGCCAGAATTCGTTGGTGAAGAAAGCGACAGTAGTCTCGGAGATGTTGACTTAAAAGATAGGGACGTGCTCTTTGAAGATGCTGCACGACTCATAGTCATGCATCAGCAAGGAAGCACTTCTCTCGTTCAGCGAAAACTAAAGCTCGGTTATAATCGAGCTGGGCGACTAATTGATCAGTTGGAAGCAGCAGGTATTGTTGGTCCATTTGAAGGCAGCAAGGCCCGTGAAGTATTGATCAGCGACGAACACTCGTTGGAGCAACTACTTAATGAGTTGAATGGCCTTTAATGAAATTAATTAACTTTTATATTTGGCATGAAATGTGCAATTTGTCCATCATTTCTCAACCGTAATCAAAAACAATACGCTTATGAAGTCGATTCAATTCCTATTTATACTCAGCATTGCACTACTTACCCAGGCCATTGCACAAAAAGACCCTGCTGCTAAGGCCGTTCTTGATGCCATGAGCACGAAGTATCAAAATATTCCGGCTTTCAGAGCAGAGTTTTCCTATACCATGGAAGATGATGGTGATGAAATAGACGAGGGATTCAAGGGAACTATCTTAGTCCGAGGTGAAAAATATAAGCTTATCATGGATGAGCAAGAAGTAATTTTTGATGGGGTTGACATATACACATTCCTGAAAGAAGAAAATGAAATGACTATCTCTACTTATGACCCTGAAGAAGAAGAGATTTCACTTTCCAATATCTTCGACATATATAAATCTGGATATAAGTATGTCTACACAGAGTCCAAAAATAATGGTTCAATCGATGTGATAGATTTAGTTCCCGAGGATCGTGAAAAGGATTATTTTAAGATTAGGATGGAGATCGCTTCAAGCAATAAGGAGCTGAAAAGTTTCAAAGTATTTGACAAATCTGGTAGTCGTTATTTGTACAAAGTACTGAAGTTCAATGAAGACAGCAGCATCTCCGAAAATATTTTCACATATGACCAAAGCAAATACCCCAATGCCGAGGTGATCGATTTCAGATAGAGAAGACGAAATGAAAGATGGAGGCTCTGAATTTTTGGAGCCTTTTTTATGTTTGAGTAAAAAAACAAAGTTCATGTGTCTGATTTTATTCGCTTGGAAAGTTCACCCAAAACATGATTTGATATTAGTGGCGAACCGGGATGAGTTCTTCAACCGCCCAACCGCACCTGCGCAAATTTGGCAAGAACAACCAGAACTCATTGCTGGTAAGGATCTTACCGCCGGAGGAACCTGGCTTGGTGTGACAAAATCGGCAAGATTTGCGGCACTTACGAATTACAGAGATCCTGCCAACATAGATCCGAAAGCACCATCAAGAGGACAGCTGACGAAGGACTATTTAACCTCAACTATTGATCCGCAAAATTACTTAACAGGTCTTCGGTCAAAAAAAATACCTTATAATGGATTTAATCTATTGGTTGGAGATGAGCGGTCACTTTGGTATTACAACAGCGTGAATCACAAGATTGAATCATTGGCCCCTGGAGTTTACGGTCTAAGCAATGCACTTTTGAACGACCCCTGGCCAAAGGTTGTCAAAGGAAAATCAGATTTGCGGGGTTCGCTAGATCATCCAGAACCCAATGCAAAAGAGCTTCTACGGCTCATCCAAAATACAACCCTAGCCCCTGATGAAATGCTGCCTCAAACAGGTGTCCCCCTAGAATGGGAACGTGCCCTCTCCGCCATGTACATATCCACAGAAACTTATGGGACCCGGTGCTCTACGGTACTACTAAAAAATCAGCAAAAGACCCAGTTCATCGAGCACACCTATGCACATGTTGGACAAAAGGAAGCTCAAGTAGAATTTATTCTTTAATAATTCCCATCTGAGTTTTGAATATACCTAGCAATACGGATTGATACCGTTCATTTCTGGCTCTAATTTTATTTTTTAAAACAATCTAAAATTGGAACTACTATGAAAATGTACAGTCTAAAATATGGAATTTTACTACTCTGCACGTTAGCCATATCAGGCACCTCTCAAGGGCAAGATGCTCTTTGGCAGCTGGATTTTGAAAAAGAAATTGCCTGGAATCAGATTACAGAATCTGGTATACTTCTGATCGGTACCAATGACATGGGACTCCATGGCATCGATTCGAGAGACGGCAATAAAATATGGAGTAACGACATTTTAAAATCAGCCAAGGCTGTAAAAGGTGCAGATGGCAAAAAACAAGAGCCTCAAGCGCTGTTTGAACAATTCGTAAATATCATTGAAGATGCCGAATATCCGGAAATGGGTGATTTTATAGAAGTCAAATATACGGACAACATCACCCTCAAAAATTATGCGGTTATCAATATCCAAACCGGTGAAGAGGTAATGAGTCCTCGAAAAGCTGAAATGCCGATAACAAAATTTTTGGGAAAGCAAATCACTACATTCAATTACAATGGGACCGGCTACATTCCAGAATTGAGAATGGTTATCATTTCAGCAGTTTGGCAAGATATTACCGCAAAGGGCACACCGTGGTACCAAATGACAAAAATGGTAGAATTGCCAAGCGCTAAGGTTATTTGGGAGAGTGACGCAATTTCTAGTGAAAACTTTCCTTTTGTAGTAGGAGAAGACATCATCCTGCCAGGTAAGTTTAAAATCGCCAGATTGGAAGCAAGGACCGGAAAAATCAAATGGGAGTACAATACTTCATTGAAAAATCAAACATTCGAGAAATTTGACCTAAGCCTGGATTTAACTACTGGCTATTTCTTTGAAAAGAAAAAGAATAGCGGTACGCTTTCAGCCGTAGACATGGCCTCGGGCAAGAAGTTTTGGGAGCAAGAACTGAAACTTAAAAATGTACCCTCTCTTACCGCCATGAGCTATGGTGTAGTAACAAAAGATGACACTAACCTAAGACTGTACGACCTTAAGTCAGGTGCCGAAAAATGGAAAATCAAAAAAGTAGATGGCACAGTAATCGACTTGGGAGATAAGGGCATTGCTGTTACTCAAAAAGCAAAAAGGCTAGTACTGCTAGACCCTGAAACTGGAAATGCCAAATGGGATGAGAAGATTTCAGGTATTAACATAGACCGTATTGTTGGAAACGGTATCATGTATTCAGATGCTAAAGGAAGGTTAGGAGTAATTCAATACGACGGAAAAAAGATATGGGACAAAAAAGGTATGTTAGACGTACCGAGTGTACGGTATCAAGCAGCGTTGGGTAGAGAGTTGATGTATATTGATGGTGATTTGTATGAAGTAGACCTCTTCTCCGGAGATTATAGTGTACTTGTAGGCAATTTGGACAAACAGTTTCAGGGAGACGAGGAGCCAGGAAATATCGAATTGGTGGATGGTGGCTACCTGATCAGTTCGAGTCAGAATCTATTTATGTTCGAAACTGATGGGTCACTTAGATGGAAAAAGTACTGGGCTGCGCCCGGTATGAGTATGGCCGCAAAAATCGCCTTACGCGTAGGACAAGTAGCTATGGTGGCCATGGCAGCAAGTGCCTCAATGGAATCAGCCAGACACAAAAGTCCATATGGTGGTGACACCTACTACAGTAAAATGTATGCGCAGCAAGCTCAAGATCTTGCCAAAGGTGCAGGCATGCTAGGTGACGAGGCGAAAAAGCTTTTTACAGCTTCCAAGTCCAAAGGTGACATAAAAATGATTCTTTCCAGAGTAGGCGCTGGGGGACAAGCTAAAAGTTCTGGTTTGGTCAAAGTAGATAAAACTACAGGCGAAGAACTAGGTACCCTTTTATTAGGAGACAAGGAGCCTATTTATGACTTTGATCCTCTTTCTGGTCAAGTTTTTTTCAAAGCCGACAAAAAACAGATCATAAGCTTCAGCCTATAAAGTTCAATTCTTGATCAAAGACTGTCTCCGGCAATGTTCGGGACAGTCTTGATTTCAAACCCCTTCGTTATGCGTCGATTACTTCCCTTGGTTATATGCATCTTCTATTTCCAAATCTCTGCTCAAGACACAAAACTGATCATAAGACAAGGTCATACGGATGCCATATCCATGGTGAAATACTCCAGGGACGGAAAGTACATCTATTCTGCCAGTAGTGACAAATCAATCAAAATGTGGGATGTTCGTACAGGAATAGACATCAATACTTTCAACGCTCATACTTCGGGCATTAACTGTATAGAACTTTCTAAAAATGGCAAGCACCTCATCTCAGGAGATCAAGAGGGAAAGCTGATTATATGGGATGCCAGCGATGGTAGCGTAATCAAAGAAATCAATGCACATCAAGGGCCAATTAATGTAGCCAAATTAACCGACGACGGCCAGACTATAGTTTCGGGAGGAGAAGATAAAATACTAAAAGTATGGAGTTTGGAGGGAGACACGATCAAAACCATATCAGGGTTTAGTGCGCCCATTACAAATTTCGGTATTTCCCCGGATAGCAAGAGAATTGTAAGTGGAGGTAATAAAAGCAACGGCGTAGAAGTGCTACTCATCGACCTGGAAAAGGGAAAAATTATAGACGACGCTCTGAATCATGTGAAAGGATCCGGTGCTGCATTGGCTTATACAAAAGCAATCATGACCGGTTTTGCCGTTGCCGAAAACATTGCGAAAGGAAACATCGGAAAGGGAATGACAACCATATTCGTCATGACATACAGCAATATCGAATTTTCAGATGATGGTGAAAGGATTTTACTCTCGCAAAACATGTATGTTCCTTTTACTCAAGCCAAAGGAGATGAAAAAGAAAATGGAAGTGCCAGCGTATCCATCATAGAACTGACAGAAGATCGAAACCAGTTTGGCGAAGTATCCAAGCCAATCCGGTGGACGGTCAACAATGCTCGCGCCGTAGCTATGTTCAACCAGGATCAAACGAAAGTCATTGTCAATGAAAAGTATGCATTAAAGGTATATGACTATGCCAACTTCCCAGAGGCAGGTTATAAAGAAGCGACACAGTACATTCCTCCGGTGGTCAAAGAAATCCCTAATTTAACCAAAAACACAAGCTGGATGGAGCTGTCGCCAGATTATCACACCATAGTAACAGCTGACGACCAAAGAAAACTGAAGCTATTTGACTATAAAAGTGGAAGAAAAATCCGTGACCTCGAAGGCTACGTCCAACCCGCACTTGCAGTGGACATCATGCCCAATGGCAAACATATCTTGGTCGGGTCTCAAGATCGGGATCTGACACTTTGGGATATAACTACAGGGCAGTTGATCCGAACATTTGAACGTTCATCAGATGTTTGCAGCATTGACATTTCTGACGATGGAAAAACCTTCCTTACGGCTGCCGTCAACACCGAGTTTTTCAAGATGTGGAATTTCGGTACCGGTCGTCAACTTCGCTCATTTTTAGAATCAAAAAAACAAACCACCTGGGTAAAATATGATCCGGATAATGATGACCAGGTTTTTGCAGCAACGGCCAATGGAGAAGCAAAAATCTGGTCTATCAGCGAATCCAAAGCTAAAAAGAAAATCAAAGGTGATTACACCTCGCTGGAAGACAAATATCAGTATCAAGGATATAGTGTTAGCTGGTCTGACTATGATCTGACCGTGCAAAAAAGTAATACCAATTATATGAGTGATACTCAAAGTGGTCGTATCACAGACGCCGTCTTTAGTCAGGATAATCAATTGCTAATTACGACAAATGAAAACGGCGAAATTGTAGTATATCATCTGCCCAGTCAAAAACGGACTGTGAGTATGGCATTGATTGACAATAATAACTTTATCACCTATACCCCTGATTACTACTACACATCATCGAAAGCTGCTGCCAGGGCCATTGCCTTTAAAGCAAACAATCAAATACTTCCATTCGAACAACTTGAACTGAAATACAATCGCCCTGATATCGTCGTCGACCGTTTGGGCTACGCTCCAAAAAAACTAGTGGCTTCATACAAGGCCGCATATGAACGCAGGCTCAAACGTCTTGGCTTTTCAGAAAACGAATTGAGCAGTAGTTTTAAACTACCCGAAGTCACTGTTGATTTCAGCAATATTCCACTAGAAACTGATCAAAGGACACTAGAGCTTCAAATTAAAGCCCGGGACAAAAATCATCCTATCAAAAAAATTCAGGTCTACGTCAATGATGTTCCCGTTTACGGCTCAAAGGGATACGCTGTTTCTACCGGCATGAATATTAATCAAACCTTATCCTTTGACCTTGGTACCGGTCTCAATGAAATTAAAGTAACTGCAACAAATACAAGAGGTCAGGAATCATTACCTGAAAAATTCGAAATTCAGTACACAGCTCCATATGACAAGCCTGACCTGTATCTGGTCGCCATCGGTGTCTCAAACTACCAACAGTCAGACTACAATCTGGCCTTTGCTGCTAAAGACGCCGAAGACTTGTCCAATACTTTGAAGAAATCCAGTGCCTATAAGCAAGTTCATAGCAAACTGATCGTGAACACGGAATCCACAGATAGCAACATATTGTCCTTGGAACCCTTTCTTGCCCAGGCCAAAGTGGATGATGTAGTTGCCATTTTTATCGCTGGCCACGGAGTTCTGGACAAGGACTATAACTACTTTTTTGCCACTACGAATATGGATTTCAACAATCCGGGAGACGGTGGGTTGTCCTATGATCAAATCGAGTCGCTCATTGATGGAATTCCTTGCAGGAATAAAATTCTGCTCATGGACACTTGCCATTCTGGTGAGCTGGATGAGGACGATGTGGAGACCGTTACAGCTTCCTCCAAAAAAAGTGGCGCAGTGGCCTTCAGGTCAGCTGGAAACATCGTAAAGCTAAAGGATAATAGCTTTGGACTGCAAAATACGTTAGAACTATCCAAATCACTTTTTGGGGATTTAAAGAAAGGCACTGGAGCTACCGTTATTTCAGCCGCCGGTGGTACTGAGTTCGCTGCTGAAGGAATAAACTCGGCTAACGGACTGTTTACTGGCAGTTTCATCGAAGGAATTACCACAAGAAGAGCTGATAGAGATAGAGATCGAAGCTACACCATCTCAGAAATGAGGGCATGGGTAAGCGAACAGGTCATCAAAAAAAGCAAGGGCAACCAAGTGCCTACTTCGCGTGAGGAAAATATTAAAAATGACTTTAGAATCTACTAACAGACCGCCATGCGTACATTCCTACTTTTATTACTACTATCATTTCAGGGAGCAAAAGCTCAAACTTATACCATCATTCATGTTATTGGGAAAATCCATGACAGTAGTACCAACACCTATCTCCGGCCAGGAGCGAAGCTAGCCGAGAGCTCAAAGCTTAAATTTGAAACACCAAATGCCAGGGCTGCGGCGCTGAGTTCGTCCCGTGGGCGCTACGTTATTCAACAACAAGACTCTCAAAACCAAAGTGGAGACTTCGCCTATACTCTGGCTTCAGTATTGGCTCCGGCAAGAGGGAAGATGAGTACCCGCTCCGGAGGAATAAATAACCAAATGGATTTTGTAAAGAAGTTTGGAGAAGGGCCAGTGGCGATAATCAATGGCACTTATGAAGTAGCTATTTCACCTAATTCCTATCCTACTGATGCAGTGCACTTTTTTTATGCCAGCTATCTGTTCAACCAGGAAAGCATCAATAAAAAGTTGGATGTCATAAATGGTCAATTGGTTATTGATGCCAAATCTTTCTATGCCGTAGATGATATTCCGATAGACCCATCAGAAACCTCAGAAACCAAATTGTTCTATTATAATAGCGACAAGCAAGAGTCCACAGAAATTACGACGTTAGATCTTGTGTTGGTTAGCAGCGAGAATCTCGGCGCAATAAAAAAATTGCTAGGTGAGATGAGCGAGGAAGAACAAATCGCTGCCATTCAGGATATATTGACCAGCATGTACGGCAAGTGTGATGCCAAGCAAATCCAGATTGCCCTTCAAACTTTGAACTGATGCCGAAAAAACGGATTTTGTTATGGACTGGCATTGTTCTCAATGCTATCGCAATGATAATTCTCACCTTCTACTTTATGAGCCTTCCCTGGTTAGCGGGAGATGAGAAACTCCTAATTTGGGGAACCTCTGCACTGAAGTTTAGCAATCGTGAAATGCCTGCTTCGGAAGATTTTGCCCTTATCAACACATCCTACGACCTGCAACTGATTGACCGACTGGATGATTTCGGTTTCCCCGTTGGCCAACGAGCCATTACTGATCGTCAGAAGTTAGGAACAATTCTGAATATAATAAGCCAATCAGAACGGCCTCCAAAGTATATCATCTGTGATATTCATTTCCTGGATTCTACTGCTTTTGATTTTGAACTAGGTGTTGCCTTGTCTCAATTTGATAACCTCATTATCTCCTACCATTTGAATGCCTCAGATGAGGCAGAAAACCCCATATTCAATCATATCAACAAAGGACTATCAGATTATGTAGTTGGTAGTGTTTTCGACGGTGTTTATAAATATCAATTGATTTACAATGATTCGCTCAAACTCACTCCACTCATCATCCATGACGATCTGTCTGGTAAACTCTCAAATACTTATGGCCCTTTTGTGAAAATTGGAGACTATTGGACGCCGAATAATTTCATTATGAACTACAGGCTATTGCAAAAAGACATTGAAAACATGGAAGCTGGATTCAACCCTGTCAATTTGGGTGAATTGATGTATCTGGAGGAGGCTGACATACAGGAATTCGTGGCAGGAAAAATTGTAGTTATTGGCGATTTTTTTGAAGCTGACATGCATGAAACCCTATTCGAAATCACTTCAGGCCCACTCATCCTACTCAATGCCTATCTAACGATTCAGGCTGGTGATACTTATGTCAATCTTTGGTTTTTTATTCTTGTTTTTGCCACTTACCTCTACCTTAGTTACATGGTATTTGTTGATGGAGATTATATGGAAAATCAATTAACCAAACATTTCGGTGCTGTCAGGATTGCCAACTATCTGGCCGGATTTATGAGTTATCTAATTTTACTCACACTATTGTCGTTGCTCATATTTTTTATTTTTGGCATTCACCTGAATGTTTTCTTTCTGGCTTTGATATTTTATGCCCTTGATAAAATAATGGCTCTCATCTATAGAATTTGACTTTTTTAGTTACTTCTTGTAACTATTGCCTCTGCTTGATCAAAAAGTTGGATGGCCTGCATATAGATTTCATTCGATTGGTTGTAGATAGGATAAAAGCCGTCGTTGTTCCAAATTCCTCTAGCTATCTGGGCTTTAAGGTAGAGTTTAATCAAGTCTTTAGAATGATTGAACTGCGCTTTGTTAAATGGCAACCCACTTTCTTTGGCTACAGCTATTAGCTCTTTGAGCATTTTATCGTTCACTTCAAAATCAGCAAAGTACGTCTCAAAACCATTGCCTTCCAGCTTATCTCTATTAGAGTCAGAATAAGTTAATGAGTACTCCCTGATGGCGTTAGTGGTGAAAAGGCGATTGAGGTAAACCGAATTGCCAGTAGTGTCCACCGGAATGAAATAATCTGGCATGATTCCACCTCCTCCATATACGGTTCTACCTTTAGCTGTTGCGTATTTTAAAGAATCATTTTGGTGAATACTGTCAGCATTGTACATTTCTCCAGAGTTGTAGCGATTATAAATATCGCTGTAATAGTCCTCTTTTCCGCCTTCATAAGAGCGCTGAATGGATCTGCCACTCGGAGTGTAATATCTTGATATAGTCAATCTTAGTTCTGAACCATCAGAAAGATCAATTGGCATTTGTACAAGGCCTTTGCCAAAGGACCTTCTTCCAACCACCAAACCTCGATCATTGTCTTGAATGGCGCCAGATACAATTTCTGAAGCAGAGGCACTGCCTTCATCAATTAATACGATCAGAGGTCGATCTTCGAATATACCGGTTCTTCCCGCTTTGTGTTCTTGATTGTATCTGAATTCTTTTCCCTTGGTAAATACGATCATCGGGTCCCCAGGAAGAAATTCATCAGCCATCTGAATGGCCATATTCATATACCCTCCGGGATTGCCCGTTAAGTCAAGTACCAGCTTTTGGAGCCCTTGACCATCCAATTTGGCCAATGCCTGTTTGAACTCTTCAAAAGTGGTAGCTGTAAATCTGTTGACCTTAATATATCCGATTTCATTATCAATCATGTAGGAGGCATCTACAGAAAATTGAGGGATTTTGTCCCTTACTATATCGAAATCCAGAAGATCCACACTGCTTTTTCTAAGAATAGAAACAGTAACATGGGTACCTTTAGGCCCTCGCAATCTGTCCAAAACTCCCCGAGTCTTGATCCCTATTCCTGCGACGTTCTCTTCATTCACTTTGATAATTTTATCACCCGTGAGGAGTCCTACGCGTTCTGACGGGCCACCACTAAGTGGCGAAACTACATAAATGGTGTCTCTGAAAATGTTGTACTCAATACCAATACCATCAAAATTCCCTTCAAGTTGAGAGCGGCTATACTCCTGCTCCTCTACCGGTATATATGCCGTATGCGGATCAAGCTCTTCAAGCATATCAGTAATGGCCTTTTCTACCAGATCTTCAGTCTTTACCTCATCGACATAGTTCCGGTCAACATAGTTGAGTATTTCCCGAAATTTAATAAGTGACTGAGCCAAGTCGGAACCACTTTTTGTGGAACTGGTCATATTTGCTCCGATGAATATGCCTGCCGCAATGGCGATGGATAGAAAAAGTGGTAGCCTGATTTGTGCTTTGGTATTTTGAATTTTCATAGACCTTAAAATAAACGTAGTATTCCTTTTACGAGGAACGTATCATTAAGATACTCAAAATGGGTCATTATTCACAAAACAGAATCCGGGGAAATGAGTATGGGTATACAAAAAAAGACTGGCCTACCAGGTATCCCAGTCTTTTTCGTGATCGCTTACTTTTTCATTTGGCAGTACAAATGGACAAATAGCCGCACCAACAAATAAAACAGCAATTAAAATTATCATAGACATATCGAACGCTATTTAAAATTGAGAGTCAAAGATAAATGGTTCTTCCCATACAACAAACAGGATCAATATTATTGTCCAAAATTATACGTGACCCTGAGCCAGCATTGCGTCAGCGACCTTTACGTAACCTGCGATATTCGCCCCTTTCACATAGTCCACAAAGTTTTCATCTATTCGCCCGTACTTTTCACAGTTTTCGTGAATGGACTTCATGATTTCTTTGAGCTTTGTGTCTACCTCCTCGCGTGTCCAATTGATTCTAATGCTATTCTGTGTCATTTCCAAACCAGATGTAGCCACACCTCCGGCATTCGACGCTTTACCCGGACTGAACATTATTTTATGCGCTTTGATCAAGGATAAGGCACCTTCTGTAGTTGGCATATTTGCTCCTTCAAACACACCTATGCAACCATTGTCAATCAAGGTCTGCATGTCATGGTCGGGTAGTTCATTCTGAGTGGCAGATGGAAAGGCCAAATCCACTTTAGCGTTCCAAGGCGTCAGGTCCTTGTGAAATGATGCGCTCTTATATTTCTCAACGTACTCTTTGATACGGCCTCTCTTTTTATTTTTCAATTCCTTAATAAAGGCCAATTTATCCTCATCGATACCTTCAGGGTCATAAACATACCCCTGAGAGTCTGATACAGTTACGGCCTTTGCTCCAAGGTGCAACAGCTTCTCAATCGTGTATTGCGCAACGTTGCCACTTCCGGAAACTGCACAAATCTTATCTTTCATAGAATGACCGTGAGCCTTCAGTACTTCATCTGCAAAATAAACGGTGCCGTATCCGGTCGCTTCAGTCCGGATCAGACTTCCACCATATTCAAGTCCCTTGCCAGTAAGTACTCCTGCAAACTCATTTCTCAGCCTTTTATACTGGCCAAGCATAAATCCAATCTCTCTTCCCCCAACGCCGATATCTCCAGCCGGTACGTCGGTGAATCCACCAATATGTTTTGACAATTCTGTCATAAAGCTTTGGCAAAAACGCATGACTTCTGCATCCGATTTGCCTTTGGGATCAAAGTCACTACCTCCTTTTCCTCCTCCCAATGGCAGAGTGGTCAGACTATTTTTGAATACCTGTTCGAATGCCAAAAACTTAAGAATGCTCAGATTCACGGTTGGATGAAACCTAAGTCCACCCTTGTATGGACCAATCGCAGAGTTCATTTGCACTCTAAAACCCCTATTTATTCTATTAATTCCTTGATCATCCACCCATGGCACACGAAAAATAATGGCACGCTCTGGCTCACACATTCGTTCGAATATATTAGCCTCTTTGTATTTTGGATGCTCTTCGTTGAATGGTATAATCACTTCAGCAACCTCTCTCACTGCCTGGATAAATTCATTTTCTCCAGGATTTCGTGCTTCTATGCTCTGCATAAAGGCATCTATATGCTTCGTCATGTTCTCTGACATGGGTATTATTCTTTTGGGTTAAAAATCAAGGCCAATATTAGCTAATTCCCGAGTATATTTTGACCATCCACTTTGATATTTTATCGGCCTACTAAAATTCTAATAGACCAATATCGGCTGTATGCTATGGTAATCATTTATTAAAATAATGATAATCTGTATAAATCGACTGTTGACCTGTGAATTCGTTCCTTTGATTAAACACCAAAAAACAGAAAAATATGAACACGCACCCAACAACACCAGACCTGCTGAATTCCTGGCGATCGCTGAACAAGGAAGATCAGGTAGACTTGATCATATACATTAAAAATAGATACTCTATTCCTAATAAGTCAAACAAAGAATATCGAATGACTGCTTTGCAACAGATCAAATCAGCTTTGAACTCCTACGTCCATGTAGACGTTTAAGTAAATAGGAGCCTGAAGAGTTCGCATCTCACCTAATTTTCATTTTAGGTAAAAGCCGTATTTACTTCGACAAAAATTGGCTCTACATTTGATTTAAGTATTTCTATAATATAGGTCACTAAATATTACAGCAATGGATCAATTAGCAACAGTCTTAGAAATCATGCAGAGCGTGAAGTCTTTGGACACAGATCAGAAAAACAATGTAATGGACTACGTGAAGCAAATGTCTTCACTTAATGAACAAAATAAAGAATCTTATAGAAAGAGGGCTATAAGTGAGATTCGTTCTGCTCTAAAAAAGCAATCTACATTTTAGTCTTCTGATAATACGATTATCTCATCTTGGACGGTAAGGTTGATCATTTCCGATTTTTTCGGATTTACAACTACTCCATAGGCCTCATTAGGATCCTTGCTCTTGGCAAGAATACGGTAACCTAACGCCACTTCATTTTTGCGAGCGGCGGACTCCAAAACTGTATAAAAATTAACTGGTTGACCTATAGACACATATTCAGTGGCAGGTTTGATGTAAATCTCAGATCCGTCAGCATCAAAAAGATCTTCGAAAACTCTCATCAAAAACTTATTTTCTGATACCTGAGTCATAAGCAGACTTAGGAGTTTATCACTTACTATAAAGTCATCTGCGCTCGTGATATCAGCCAATAATCTATTTTTCATATCGATCATCTCACTGACCAGATTCAGATGTTTCTCTGTACGCTCTGCAATGCTTCTTATATGTAGCAATGTGATTAGTGTTTGAGCATCCGCTTCTTGGACAGGAAAGTGTTGTTCGTAACAGAGTAGAATAATATAGTCGTAACTCGGAATATCCAGTTTTTCGAGCGTCTCTCTGTCTGTAGTTTCAGCACGTTTAAATTCAACTGTTAGATTCTTCAACGACGGTTTTATTCGTTGAATGACTGTCACCGGATCTTCAAACTTAGACACCACCTTTACGGTAGAACCAAAGGGGGCATAATGATCCAATTCTCGGATGATATTCTTTGCACGGTCATTCCATCCAATGATAAGAATTTGCTCCTCATGGGTCTCCTCTTCATTTCGTACAGTCAACCTGGATTCTTCTATCTCATAGTTCGCGAGGCCCGATGGTACTAATGTATCGTCGTCTTCAGTAATTCCAATCACCTGGTCTCCTGGGTTGAAAACGGTATCCATTGGAGGGTTTATGGCCACCGTGCCATCGGCAAACTGAAGGCCCATGATAGCCGAATCTTCATAGGCGAATATAATATCGCGGAAAGTCTTACCTACTAATGTCGGTTCTTCTATAAAGTAGATCTCATCTCCATCATAATCCATCAGCTCTATGTAGACCACACTCAGGCCGGACTGACGGCTGGTTTGCACCATGATTCTTGAAATAAAATCATCGGACAAGATTAGTTCCACTTCATCCTGACCAACCATCTTGGCCACCTCGTAGTTTTTACTATCCTGAATCTCAGCCGTAATGTGATAAGGCTCCTCTCGTCTATTGGGATTAGTCACTATGGCTACAATAGTCTTGATAATTTGAGAATCTGAATTCTCATTATCCTTATCAAGGACAATAATAGACTTAGAATTGAATGGATTGGCAATGTATATGTCATCTATATCAATAGGGCTACCCGTCCTGCAGATCACTCTTGTATTGGCGGTACTTCCTACCTTCAATCGAATTTCGTCTTCCATCTCAACCTTATCCTTTTCAGCAAGGATTACAATTACACCTTCTTTAAGGTTCTCATTGGCTTCTACCAGCTCTGAGATGATCGTAAATATTTTGGAAGACCAGCCGAGAATGAGCGTATGATTTCTTTCAATTACAAATGATCTACCCTTTCTTAGGTCTTCTAGTTTGGTCAGGATACCATTGGATACCAAACCAATAAGTGTAGAGAGCACAACTACACCAACTAAGGTAACAGCCAATAAATACACTCGTAAAGGCCATCCACCGGTGGTATTTCCCAAGGTTCCAGGGTCTAGCATATGAATCATGTTCTGCCACAAGGACTCAGGATATCCTATACTCTCGCCTACTTCAACTTCAAAACCTGTAGAAACCAATATTATGGCCAGAATAATTACAAGAATTAGGGACAAAAGACCCAGTCCCCCGATAAGAGTCATTGTACCCTTCGATACATAATTATCAAACTGGTATTTGGCCTTAGCAATTAGAGAAGAGCTATTATTCATTTATTCAGGTAGTAACTAAATATAAATCTTATTAATGGAATAGCGGCCGAAAACTATTAATCTCTGTAAGATAAAATTTTTCGGCGTATCTGGGCAAAAATAATCCAATAATGGAAAAACAACGGTTTAATGTGGATTATATATCTTATTCTTGGCAGTCATTTCCATACTTGGTGAAATATTGATTGGTACAAATGTTTTTATCTTCGTGGCAAAGTCGAAAATATCAATAGTCCAATCGCAATTTGCAAAATGAAAGGCCTTCTCCACTGTTGTCTTGTTTTAGTCATAATTATATGGCTCCCTGCTAAATCTAGTGCTCAGCGCTATTCCCTGAAAATAAGTTCTGCCAATTTTAATCTTGGGGGTGAAAGTTTTCAAGGCTATTCTACTCTGTTCGATCAATCTTATAAGGAGGTAAAAAAAGAATGGTGGCGCTATGTCAATTCACGGACCATTATTTTTAACAAAAAGACGCACCTCGAACTCACGGTCCCAGCTCAAAAGAGAAATTCGAATACTCCTCTTAAATTTGTCTCCCAACTTAAAGAAAATAAAGAAAGTAAGTCATCAACACTTCGTGTAGCACTTGCGACTGACGGAATCCCAGATAATCAGATTGATGAACTTAAGTCAAAGGTTCGGCATTTGATATTGGATTTTAAGGTCGGGTATTTCACAAGATTGATCCAAAATAAAATAGAAGTGCAAGAAACTACTTCTCAAAAGATCAGTATTGAAATGGACAAATACTTGCTTAGCAACAGTAAGTTGCAGCAGTGGATTGATAAAAAACCAGAGGATAAAGACAAGTTTATTGAAAAGTTGGCCACTAACACCCGCAAAATTGAAAAGTTACAAAACCAACTAAATCATGAACAAGCTCAGCTCGTGAAACTAAAAAAAGAACTCACGCTCATAAAATGAAAAAGGCAGCCGTCTGGCTGCCTTTATTCTCTTGATTAATCTTACCTTAAAAAGTGTAAGCATATTTTAATGAGAAGGTTCTGCCAGGTTTAAAAGTAGAATAGGTGGCCTCAGTACCATTATTTTGGTAAACAAACTTCTTCTCTGCAGCTAAAATGTTATTCACTCCAAAAGTTACTCTGGAGGACCCGTTTGGTCCAAAGTCTCTGTAGGCATTAAAGTTTAAACTATTGAATGGTTTCACAATAACATCCGGTGTAGCTCCGATACCCACAATTGAAATATTCTCGCCCTGAACATTGTATGCCAAACTTATATTTGTTCTACCCTCTTGATCGGCGTAGTTAAC
The DNA here is from genome assembly GCF_039944555.1 of Reichenbachiella sp. Taxonomy (GTDB): domain Bacteria; phylum Bacteroidota; class Bacteroidia; order Cytophagales; family Cyclobacteriaceae; genus Reichenbachiella. The sequence goes on from NZ_JBDUYN010000008.1 coordinate 489,416, forward strand.
AAAGGCATTGATCAAGTAAGGTGCCTGACCGGCCATGGCCCGATCTGTGTCTATGGTTTCCCCATTTCTTGCATTGTTAACACGTGAGTCGTACTCGGTAGTACCCAGATTGTCATTTACGATAACTGTCCTGGTGTCCACCTTTGACTTTGCAAAAGACAGATTCGTACCTGCAGAAAATCCGTTAATAAGCTTTTTCCTAAGCTCCAGCTCGACGCCGAATACGGAACTTGAACCTAAGTTTCTAGGTGTAACATTCGATCGCTCTACATCATAGGTTACCATTTCGATGTGACCGTCAAAAGATTTGTAGAAACCAGAGATAGAAAACATATCACCAGCTCCAAAAAAGTTCTCTACTCTCAAATCATAGTTGTTGATATTGGTCTGTTCCAAATCCAAATTACCGTTGAAGAAAATTCCACTGATAGGATCTAAAATTTGTGCAATGGATTTTTCTTTAAAAGATGGACGGGCAAGGGTTCTGCCGTAAGCAGTTCTAATGTTCATATTTTCAGAAACACTATAAACCAGATTTAAAGAAGGTAGAACATTGATTTCGTTTAGTGTATGCTCATCATTATATTCAATCCCGCGAGCCACATCATGGCCTGTATAGTACATGTCTGCCTTTTCTACTCTCACACCATAGATGGCTCTCAATTTTTCTGTCACTTTCATATCAGACATGGCATATGCAGCAATTACACTTGATTTAGCCTCATAGTTATTAGCCGCTTCATATCCACCTGAAACATATGTTCCATCAGGATTTGTGGCCGACCAAATATTATCATCTTGTAAGAACCAGTTAGGATCATTTTCCACATTGTTTTCGCTCCCCCTTCTGATGAAGTAACTGTGAAGGTCAAAGACCCTGCTCTTGTAGAGCACTTCAAATCCTCCTTTTAGCTTATTTTTTTCAGAAAGATCGTAGGTCAAATCAGCCTTGATGTTTTCATTCCATTCGTTGAGATCTCTATAAAACCTCCTGATACCACCTCCATCTCCTGATGAAATCGAATATCTCACATGTCCTTCTCCACCTATTGAAGTAGGCACGATAGCGATGTTTGTCACTCTAAAGTCCGGATCATAGGTTCTTGCAAACGTAAGCGCATTACTCCACTTTACACTTAACTTATCAAAACTGTGTTTACCGCCAATCATGATATTGGAAACTGATCGCTGCGTATAAGTAAGGATATCATCGTTCAAATCCTGACTGGTCTGTTCTACATCTCGAGTTAGTCTTTTAGAGGCCTGAGAAATACCATTCTGAGTTCTCAAAAAGCTAGCAAATAACTCGTGATTGTCAAATTTGATTGCACCATTCAAAAGTGCACTCCACATAACATTATTAGTCCCTAATTGTCCCTGCCGAGTCTTTTGTGTAAATAGCCTATTTTCATCTTTGTCTGGGTCTTTAGTATAAATACCAAAGGCTGCATCCTGATAGTACTCTATATTGTTTTGGTAATTAAAGATTGCACCATAACCGATATCATATTTGCCCTTATTGACTTGATTGCCATGACTAATAGCAAACTTTGTATTCATAAAGCTGGTCTTATTTTTTGCTGCCATTTGCCCATTGAAACTCTTAGTCAAATTCTCCAATTCCGGATCCCTAAGCGAAACGTCCGGGATTTCAGTCTGTGGATCGAAAGGTAACTTTCTTGTACCGTCATCGAAGCCTAAGAAGTCAGTGTTTCCTCCATCGTAAGTCACAAAGTCACTTTTGAAGTGCATATCAGGGTTATACCCTACTCCAAGTGTAATTTTTGTGGTTTTTTCTTCTGGAAAACCTTTGGTCTCCACATTAACTACTCCTCCGGTAAAATCACCCGCCAAGTCAGGGGTAAAAGTTTTAAACACCATTACATTTTCAAGAATCGACGTAGGAAAAATATCTATTTGCACATCGTTTCTATCGGGGTCTAAACCAGGTAAGCTCATGCCATTTAAAGTAGTTTTGGTGTATCGATCCCCAAGACCTCTTACATAAACATACTTACCCTCTTGTACGGCCACTCCAGTCACTCTTTTCATGGCACCAGCTAAGTTACCATCTCCTATTTTCTTGAAAGACTGTGCAGAAATACCATCCATGGTGTTGGCAGACTTTTTCTGAACAGCCAGTAAAGCCACTTCGTTGTCTCTGATGGTCTTTGCCGTAACTACTACTTCTGCCAATTCAGTGGTTGAAGCTCCTAAAGTGACGTCAAGTAAAGTAACCTCACCCTCTTTGATTTCGATATCGCTTACTACCTTGGTTTGGTAGGAAAAAAAACGATATTCGATGGTATGAACACCAACTGGGAGTGTTAGTGAATAACCTCCACTGAAATCAGCCGGGACTCCATTACTTGTTCCTTGCTGAGAAATGGTAGCTCCCAATAGTCCTTCACCTGTTTCACCGTCAATTACAATTCCTCTTAGGAATCCTTCTTGAGCTTGTACAGCGCTAAATGCGCTAATCAATATTGTAATAATTAATATCTTTTTCATCTTCTGAAATAATAAATTCTGGTGCAAAAATAGATGCCCAGTATTCCTTTATGATGGTGGTAGTTTTAAGAAATGTTTAAAAAAACAAGCTATTAAAAGTCTTTGGTAACACTGACATAACATACCTGGTAGACCTTTGGCATCTCATATATTTGAATGCCTTTTATACGATGCAAATGGTAATAACAAAAAAGGCCCCGACGTTTCCGCCAGAGCCCTTATATTCAGAAAATGAATCTTAAATATCTTCTCTTAATGAACTAAGCGTCCAGGTGCTCCAAGCACTAGCATCTGCTGCTCCGGTAGCGGTAGCAGAAGTTACTGCAGCTTCAGCAGCCGATTGATCGTTCGCAGAAACTGTGCAGCCTACCGGCTCGGCAACGTCTTCGTTCTCGACGGACTTGGTATACACCTTTACTGCATCAAACTGTGTTGTTGCGAAAGTTAGGGTTGCAGGGTTACCAGTCAGATGAGTAAATGCATCCGTTTTAGCGATGGTGCAGGCATCTGTATAACTAGCTCTGAATTTAAGAGTAGCAGAAGAGTAACCGCTAAACAGTACATTAGTTATCGTACCCTGAGCCTTAGACTTGAAGTCCGCAGCACTAGACTCACTGACAGTTTCGCTTGCAACAGCTCCAACATACTTTACTGTTCCATTTTTGATAACAAAGACACCTTCAGCATTTTCGGATCCTTCCGGGCCATCAATTTCCAATCCTTCGTCAGAATCTTCATCTTGCAAGAGCATGAAGTTATCCACTGTACCAGAGTAAGCTTGGTCCACATCTATTGCGTCATCTCCCTGATAGGCAACCAATACATTAGATACATTCACAGATCCTCCGAAGAACTCAACACCATCATCAACATTGGCAAAAACTTCGACATGACTGATGGTGGTTCCAGATCCTACACCACCAAGAGTTAGCCCATTTATTTCTTTCCCTTCTGCGGCATCAATTACAGCTCCACCATATCTGATTGAAACATAACGAATGGTACCTGAATTATCAGTTGCATCAGTTCCACCATACAATCCCAATGTTTCAGTAGCAGGCACTCCTTCAATCTGGGCTTCAGTAGCTCCATCTACTGAGATCGGTGCCTTTCCAAGGACTACAAGACCACCCCATTTACCTTTGTCTCCGGGAGCTCCCAAAGTAGTACCCTGAAGCTGACCAATAGCAATATCATCTAATGCAGTAGTCATAATGATCGGCTTGTCTGCAGTTCCCTGAGCATCAATTTTTCCGCCTCTTGCAATCATAAGTACAGATGCGTTGGTTCCTTCTCCCTGAGCTCCTTTAATAATAGTTCCCGGCTCAATTGTAAGGGTAATTCCGTCTGAAACGATTACTCTACCTGTAATTGTCCAGATTTCATCAGCAGTAAGGGTCATATTCTCCTCAATGACTCCGCTCAAATCTGTATTTACTGTTGGGTCTGGGTCAGGAGTTGGGTCATCATCATCACATGATATCAATAATCCCATGGTAGTAAACACAAATAGTAGTGCTAATAACTTTTTCATTTTTTTGCTTTTAAATATTCTGATATTCGTTTTTTTCAAAATTTGATATTGCAAAACTGTAAAAGTCATATTACCAAGGCAGCAAGCGGTAGTTACCTTTCTGTTAAAAGAATACGGTAATGTGTTATTTGTATTTTATCAATGTTAAGGAAATGTGAAGGCCGTAAACTAAAAAGAGCAACCACATTGCTGAGGTTGCTCTTTTTGAGATTTTTATCTTAGGGACTACTTCGCCATACTGATATTTACCTTATTTAAAATTGTGTTGATAATGTCATGAGTTGTGATGCCATCAGCTTCAGCCTCATAGTTGAGAATAATTCGATGGTTGAGAACATCCGGAGCTACTTCTTTGATATCTTCCGGGAGCACAAAATCACGACCTTCCAAAAAGGCTATGGCTTTTGCTGCCAGATTCAGATTGATCGATGCTCTTGGGGATGCTCCAAATTGGATGTAGTGTGCTTCTTCTTTCATTCCGTATGCCTCAGGATCCCTTGTAGCGAAAACCAACTCAATGATATATTTCTCAAGCGATTCCGAAAGATTTACACTATTGATTTCGCTGCGAATCGCGAAAATATCTTCTTTCGTAAGAATCGTATCTACCTTGCTATCGAACGTCATGTTTGACATGCGCCGCATGATTTCTAATTCGTCCTCTTTAGATGGGTAGCTCACATGTACCTTCATCATAAATCTATCCACCTGTGCTTCCGGCAAGGGATAGGTTCCTTCCTGATCGACAGGGTTTTGAGTGGCTAAAACCAGAAATGGCCGATCCAATTGGAATGTTGTTTCACCAATGGTCACTTGCCTCTCTTGCATGGATTCAAGCAATGCTGATTGCACCTTAGCCGGAGATCGGTTGACTTCATCAGCCAAAATTAAATTGGCAAATATGGGTCCTTTTTTCACCTCGAAATTAGAAGCTTTCTGATTGTATATCATAGTACCCAACAAATCCGCAGGTAGCAAGTCCGGGGTGAACTGTATTCTCTTAAAATCCAGATGCAACACATTTGCCAACGTATTTACTGTTAAGGTCTTTGCCAGCCCCGGTACTCCCTCCAAAAGAATATGACCTTGAGTGAAAAGACCTACCATCAACCGATTGATCATGTACTCCTGCCCGACTACCACCTTATTTACTTCAGTATATATCTGCTTAATTTTTTCCTGATGCTCCTTTTTGCTGTCTATGCTTGCTGTTGCTTCCATTTTCGATAATAGTTCTATGCTAATCGAACAAAACTAATCCAAGTTGGGTAAGTTTTAAAACCAGAAAAGGTTTAACGGTCGGATGTTGCTGTTAAAAATTGTTAAGTCTTATTGATGGCTTGGTTTGAGTAGATCATTTACCGTTTTCACTGGATTGAAAGTCGAAATAGGAACCTCTACAAATAATGTAATCCAGTCTGCCATAGCGCCATTCCATAACCCGGGAAGCTCCATGGCTTTCAGTTCTTTCCCACTTCTTGACTTATGGGTGATAAACCCTGTTTTGTCATTTCTGAACTTGAGCAGTTCAAATTTGTTCCCTTTGTAATCTCTCACGCCGCATACGAGGTCGACCGGATTGAAATGGGATGACAGTTTAAGAATGCGCTCCTGCTCAGAGTCTGCTAGATCTATCTGCGCTGTCTCTGCAATTTGTAACGAAATCTCTTCCTCGTCTTTGACCCAAAATGGACCTCCCCCGGGTTCACCGGTATTTTCTACCATACCGCAAACGCGAACAGGTCGATTGAGAAACTGGCTCAGTGTGTCCAGATTTGGGACATCCGGTGTGATCGCATACTTTGATTTTAATTTATTCAAAGCCTCCGACAGACAATCTTTACCCTGTTCGATTCTTTGTTGCCAATTAAAAGAATCATTTTGAAAATCGATTAGCAAACTCGCCAAAGCTTTCTTGTAAGTAATAGTATCGGCCTTAAGGTGATCGGGTACTACATTATCAATGTTTTTAATAAAGATGACATCGGCACTAAGATCATTCAGGTTTTCCAAAAGGGCCCCATGACCAGCCGGTCTAAATAGCAACTCTCCGTTTTCAAAAAAAGGTTTGTTGGATAAATCAACAGCGATGGTATCGGTCGACTTTTTCTGCTGCGAAAAAGATACTTGATATTCAACACCGAACGCCATCTGGTAATCGCTTACTTTTTTCGCCAATTTTTCTTGAAATCTCTCCTGATGTTCAGGTGAAACTGTAAAGTGAAGTCTTATTTTCCCATCACTTTGTACTGCATATTTGGCCCCTTCTACCAAATGCTCTTCCATTGGTGTCCTTGCTCCGTCGGCAGTGGAATGAAACGAAAGAAGACCTTTAGGCAGACTACCATAATTCAAACCTTCTGATTCCAGTAAGGCATTCACGATTGGCTTATAGTTCTCCGATTCTAAAAGTTCTTCCATGGATTGACCTTGTTTTGTTAAGCACTCGGACAACTCCTGATAGAAAGCAAATTTCTTAATTTCTTTAATGAAATTTTCAGTCGCACTATTCAACTCTCCTGTGGCCAAGAATTCAAACAGATCCTTGAACATTCTGGTTGCGGCACCTGATGCCGGTACAAATTTCAGCAAATCCTTACCCAATATCTGTGATTCATATTGCTCAAGATACGACTGAACTTGATGATCTGATAACTGAATGATACCGTCTCCAATGGTAGCCGGACGGATAATATTCAAAAATGGAAATCCCGTCTGGAAATCAGCAATTTGTTGTTCCACTTTGTGGAGGTTACTCCCTCTGGATTGGATGAAATTTTTTTGATCACTTGTAAACATTAATTCTATAGTCTAAGTAGTAATTATTTCTTGGCCGGATGATAATTCAGTGCTTTTTCGTAAGCTTCATTGTAATGTCTAACCAAGTTCTTCCAATCGAACTCTTCGGACAAATCTTCTGCTTTATTTCGACTCTGAATCCTGTTTTTTGATGTAGTTGTTACGAATTGTAAAAGCTTGTTGGCCAACTGTTCTGCTGAAGAGTGAAAATCATGATTCTCTCTCTCTATAAGATACATACCGTGCGCCTCATTGCCTTTTTTAATGTTTTTAACATAGTTGCCAAATCCGGATAGATCAGATGTTACGGCCGAAACACCACGGGCCAAACATTCGACGGGAGTGTAACCCCATGGTTCGTAATAGCTCGGGAAAATTCCTAGATGACAACCTCTAACAAACTGGCCATAATCCATTCCGAAAAGCGGACTGGTAGACGCAATAAAATCCGGATGATAAACCACCTTTACCTTGTCGCCTTCATGGTTAAGCAGGTTGGCGTTGCGTAAAAAATTGAGTACCGGATCTTCACTATCATGTGATAAATTATGTGTGACAACACTAGGTAAACGGTCTGATTTCCATGATTGGATGGTCCGGCGATATCTCAATCTCCAATAGTCATCCACCATCTCATTCAGTCCGGGCAAGCGGTGGTCAGTATTTGTTGCGGCCGCCTGAAACAATCGCTCCTTCACCTGCTTCATTATAGCGTCGCAGTTGTGATCGATCTCTTCCAATACTGCACGCGAAGTCAGTACATCCTGGTTGATGCTGGTATAAGGTTGCTTGGTTACAAAAAACATCACCACCGTTTTATCAATTCCCTGCTCTTTCATCATGTGGTTTAGGCGAGCAAGTGCCTCCAGGGTCAAGTCATAACCTTTGTTTTTGTATTCAAATCTTCCGGATGTGAAGAAATACAAAGTGTTTTTCAAATCGAAAGTATAGGACTGAAAGAAGTGTCCCATCACAAAGTGTTCTATTCGTTCTTTGTAGGTATGATGAAGATTTTGCACTTCATGCAGCACTGAAAATCTCTCAATATTGAGACCATTTGGTAAAATAGCATCAGGGCTTCTACCAAGCAAATGCACACATTCTTTGGCCGTCACTTCACTGACTGTGGTAAACACGTTGGCACCATGGGCGCATGCTCTTTCGAGTTTGGCGGTTGGTTCTATATTGAACTTTTTAGCTTCGGATTCCCAATCTAAAAAAGGCAAATGATCGTAAAAAAATGGGTCGTTCATTGCCAAATACCTTCCTAACAAAGTTGCGTGAGTCGTAAAGATCGTTTGAACGGGGATTTGCTCTTTTCGCAAATCGGGAATTGCTGTACCTGCCATCCATTCATGACAATGGGCTATGAGGTCCTTATCTTCTTCCAAACAAAGTCTGGCATACCTGGACAAAAACTCTTTAACCATAAAACCAAAGGCCAGCACCTGATCCATCAATGGATCATGCTGATTAAATGAAATGTGATGATTTTGCCAATAAAAGTATTTGATATCTGCCAGTTTGTCCATCACACTCTGAGGATTGAATAAAACTGTACTTGGCCTACCTGACACAAGCCATGAACCAGATTGAACACCCCATCCCATTTCATTCAATTCCCCAACGATTTTGGCAATGGGTGAATTTGAACTACTATCAACTTCAAAATCGGAATTTACATTTGGATGTACATTAGGTCCCAAAAGCAGGTAATCATCTCCCCAGTCCTTGACCATAGTAGGCACCTTAGAACGAATCACGGTGTATATTCCACCGACTTGATTACAGACTTCCCAGGCAATTTCTACCAGACTAGTCTTGCCTTTTATCGATTTTTTAGCTTTGGCCCGTTGTGTCATATTATTATTGCTATTGATTCGGGAAAGATAATCCGCCGGTAATTCTGCTCTACAAAATCACGGCTTTATTTTCATACCTTAAATTACGATTTATTCAAAAAAATGAATAATTTATTGAATTAATTATCGCAAATATAGCAATATGTTAAAAAACATATAACTATCGTAGTCATTAATTGAAAATCCTACCTAAATTGCAGTCGATTTCAAGTCATCAACTATTCGCCGCACTTGAATGCAAGTATGTTATGAATGCATTATATCTGACAGTTGTACTTTCTGCCAACTTCAATTATTGCTAAATTCATTCATGAATGATCAAAAATGGATAATCTTAAGGAAGAAATAAAAAAAGAAGAAAACGAAGATTTTTCTGGCAACTACATAGAAAAATTTCAAGACAATAATGCCGAAGAGTTCTTTTCAGGTAATTTATTGTCGTGGGAAAAACAGCAGGACTCTTTTCTTTTTCATGGCGAAAGAGCCACGCTTCAAATTACGGTCGTATCGGCAGACATTTTAAAATTCCGCCATGGAAATGACGGCAACTTTGATGATGATTTTTCTTATGCCATAGATCCAAGCTTCAAACCCGAAAAGCCAAGATATAAATTCGAAGATTTGAAAAACACCTTTGTGATTAAAACAGAGCTGTTGAAATGCTATATCACCAAATCAAATCTTTCCACAAGGATCTCCACCTTAGATGGCACACCAGTCTTAGAAGATGAAAAAGGCTATCATTGGCAAGATCATAAGTACTATGGAGGCACGATCAATATTTGCACTAAGGTCCTTCATGAGGGAGAGAAGTTTTATGGTCTCGGCGATAAAACCGGTCGTTTAAACTTGATAGGAACTAAGCGAGAGCTTTGGGGCACAGATTGCTACGGATATGGCAATGACACTGACCCGGTTTATAAAAATATTCCATTTTATATGGGTCAGCATAGCCATATAGGCTATGGTATTTTCATGGACAATACGTTCCGTAGTTTTTTCGATTTTGGCAAGGAAAGAAGTTCGGTCTGCAGTTTTTGGAACCAAGGTGGAGAAATGAGATACTACTACATTCATGGCCCAAAGCTGATAGATGTTGCCAGGAAATATGCCCTACTCACCGGCAGACCCCAACTGCCCCCGAAGTGGGCTTTAGGATATCATCAAAGTAAATGGAGCTATTACCCAGAGTCCGTGGTAAGAAAACTAGGTGAAGAATTTAGAAGCAGGAAAATACCATGTGATGTCATTCATTTGGACATCGATTATATGGACGGGTTTAGGTGCTTTACTTGGGACAAGGATAAATTCCCAAATCCCGCACGAATGATTGAGGATCTAAAAGAACAAGGATTTAGAACAGTAGTAATTATTGACCCGGGAATCAAAATAGACAAAGACTACGAGGTGTATCAGCAGGGCATGAAGGGGGATCATTTTTGTCAAAGAATGGACGGGGCACTGCTTAAGGCCAGTGTTTGGCCTGGATTATGTCACTTTCCGGATTTTACAAAAAAAACCACTCGTGAATGGTGGGCTACCTTATTTAAAGGTCTCGTGGCGGACGGAGTGGATGGCGTGTGGAATGACATGAACGAACCTGCCACTTTTGAGGAAGGTACTTTTCCCAACGACGTAAGACACGACTTCGACGGACATTCGGGAAGCCACCGAAAAGGGCACAATGTCTATGGCTCACTAATGGCACAGGCCACTTGTGAGGGGCAAAAGAAATTCATGAAAGACAAGAGGCCGTTTACCATTTCTAGATCTGCTTATGCCGGAGTTCAGCGATATGCATCCGTTTGGACTGGCGACAACATGGCTACCTGGGAGCATCTAAAATTGGCCAACATCCAGTGCCAAAGGTTGGCCGCATCCGGCGTATCATTTGCCGGTTCGGATGTTGGTGGGTTCATTGGTTCTCCAGATGGAGAGCTTTATACCAGATGGATACAAATGGCAGTCTTTCATCCATTTTTCAGAACGCACTCCTCCGGAGATCATGGTGACAAAGAACCCTGGAAGTTTGACAAAAAATATGTGGATATCGTCAGACAATTTATAGAAATGAGATATGAACTGCTGCCTTATATCTACTCAGTATTTCATAACCACAGCCTAACCGGAACACCTATGGTCAGGTCTTTACATTTGGAAGGGCACATAGATCCGGAAACTTTTTACAGAGAAGAGGAATTCTTTTTAGGGGATCATATCATGATATGTCCTGTATCAGAGCCTGAACTCAAATCAAGAAGAATGTATTTGACATCGGGGCAATGGTATAACTACTGGACCGATGAACTGGTTCAGGGTGGAGTTGAAATTACAGTGGACACTCCTCTGAATCAAATTCCAATATTTATCAAGCAGGGAGCAATCATTCCAAAACAACCAAAAATGCAGTTTGTTGATGAATTTGTGTTCGATCAACTCGCACTTGATTGCTACAAACCGATAGCAACAACCAAATCTTCGGTGTACGAGGATAGCGGCGACGGGTATGACTATCTGAGGTCAGAAGGATACGTAATCAAATCTTTCAAATCAACAATTCAGAATGACGAGTGGGTAATTACACAACAATTAGAAGGCTTATATGACTCTTCTTATCAGCTTTATCAATTGCGACTGCATGGACTGGAGTCAAAACCGACAAAATTAGAAGTTGACAACATTGATCTGCTAGATCAATCAGTCTTTGAAAATGGAGTGCTGATTGTAGAATTACCCAAATCATTCAAAAAAGTAATCATCATATAATTTCAACAATCATGAGTATTAAGAAACAATTTTTGAAATCAAAAAATGCCTTTAGAGTTACCTGGACGATCAATAAAGCTACAGCAGGTGCTGCCAAAAAAATCTTTTTGGCGGGTGATTTTAACCACTGGAGCGAAGTTGAATCTGAATTTACTGCTTTAAAAAACGGCTCATTCAAGTATGTTACTGAATTGCCTAAGGACAATCAGTACCAATTCAGATATCTATTAGATGGAAAGCAATGGATCAATGACAATGATGCAGATGGGTTTGTGGACAACCTGATATCAGGTGAACAAAACTGCTTGATCTCGCTTTGACTAAAACTAAAACAAGGTATGTGAACCTAAATAATAGCTAACCTACAAAGGAATAAAACCAAAAAACCTAAAACCATGAATTTGAAACTTTTGATCTTCGGGCCCGGAGCCCCAGACCGCCAAACAAGTGGCCTCGGGAAAGCCGCTAAGCATCTTACAGATGAGCTAGCAAAGCATGTTGACTTGACTCTGATCGAGCCAAAGCAAGTTGAGACACTAGCGACTAAAAAGGTCGATCATGAAACCCTATCGTTTTCTGACTTCAGTATTCTCAAGGAGTTGGCGACCGTAAGTATCGAATCTCAGCTATCTGCTTATCACTATCAAGAAGTGACTTCCGCCAATACAATGGAAAAAGTTGAAAGTCAAAGGCTATACAAGCAGTTGACAACTTTTTCAGAAGAGTTGGTGCTTGCCGGTAAAAAAACTGATTTCGAGGTCATTTACGCTCATGACTGGATTACTTTCAAGGCTGCACTTGAGTTGAAGCAAAAGTTTGGAAAGCCTCTTTTATTACATGTCCACTCTTTAGATTTTGATCGCAACTTCGGACAAAGTACTTCCTGGATTTTCGATTTGGAAAAAAAAGCCATGATGGAAGCTGATGCAGTTATTGCCGTAAGTCAATATTCTAAAAAAATTATGAGCACAGAATATGGTATTCCAGAGGAAAAAATTCATGTGGTTTATCATGGTCACACCCACGCAAAACATTTGGTGTCTAAAAGCCCATTTACTGAAAAAATAGTACTCTTCGTTGGAAGACTGTCTGGACAAAAGGGTCCGATGCAATTTTTGGATATCGCAGAAAAGGTACATGAAAAGTACCCCAACACAAGGTTTGTGATGTCAGGAGATGGAGATTTATACAAAAAACTGATTGAAGCTGGTGCGGCTAGTCATATAGCAGACCGATTCCATATCACTGGTTATTTGGGACATGATGATCTCCAAAAACTTTATGGTCTGGCCGATGTTTATTGCATGCCTTCTTTCTCTGAGCCCTTTGGGCTCACTGCCCTGGAAGCGGCTGATGCAGGTTTACCTTTAGTACTATCAGACAAATGTGGAGCTGCCGAACTGCTGCCTGAGGCAGCCCTGGCTGACCCTGGAAATGTGATTCAGTTTGCAGAGGAGATTGTAGCTATATTGCAAGATCCTAAAAAAAGTAAAGCGCGGACCGAAGCTCATAAGGAGATAATCAAGAACCTGACATGGAAACGATCTGCCTCCAAAATTTTGTCTGTCATAGAATCCATAATATGACCAAACTGCTATCGCTTACGATTGTATTCGACTGGGAGAGAACGCTTTCCGAGTTTTCCTTTTTAGATATAGGCTCCGGCAAGTCGTATTACGATGAAAATGAAATAGCTTTCTTCGAGAAATGGTATAAGTCAGAGGCCCATGAACAATTGACTCAAATGGTAAGGAGTGAACACCCCACATCAGTTTATTTTACCGGATCATTTCTTGAGTTACTTGTCATATGCGATGAGGAAATGGTAAAATCTTTGAAGTCAGCGGTGAAAAAAGGTCATATAGAGTTATTGGGAGGCACCTACCATCATACCTTGTCGTCCTTATACAGTGGTTTCCATTTTGATCTTGAGGTTGGTTGGCATCAGAAACTCATAAAAAAGACTTTTGGGACAAGGACCAGCTGTTTTTTCAATACCGAGAATATTTATTATAATGATTTAGCAATTCAACTCAAATCTCTTGGCTATTCCTCAGTTTTCACAGGTGCAATTGATTGGTACCTGGGACCCGAAAAGTCCCGAAGGATATTTTCTTCCGGACCGGAAAAAGACTTTAAGGTATTGCTGATTTCACCGAACCAAGGTAATTCCTTATTCCAGGATAATGCTGTCGAAAACCATTTCGTGCAATTTGACAGCACACAATTGATTTCAGCAGGAGGTTGGAATGAACTTGTAAGGAAAACAAGTAACAAAGCCTCAATTGTTACTCTAGATAGTCAGACGGCTAAAGATCAAGGAGAAGAGATTTATAATGTAAGACAGCCCATTTCAGGAAAATATCATAGCATTGAGCTAAAACAACTCCATGAACATCCTTTGCAAGCAGGTTGGTTGAAGCAGTTGTATGACTTAGCTCCATCTATTGAGAAAAAATCAGAATCAATCCAAAAAACATGGTCCAGCTTGTCATCAACTTCACACCTTAAAAAATTGAACCCTGACCTGAATAGTGGCGATCATAACGCATGCTACGACACCTATCAGATACTGATCAATATACTTAGCGACTTTCGATTAACACTCTAGACAGGCTGTAATACCAATGCCGTTCGGCACGGTATATATATGGATAGCTGCTGATTGCCGCCTTCTTCTGACAAAGACTCATACATCAAGGAGTAGTCTAACCTGTCGTACCCACCAAACTTAAGGTCATCGCTGCTCAATATGACCTTATATCGACCAGCTACAGGCGTGTGAAATTTATAATCCGAAATTGATCTGTCAGGATGGAAATTAAAGATGAAGATCAAATTATTTCGCTCAAATATCACCACTTTGTTTTCATCATCCATATTGAGTTGGCCGGCAGGAATGGCAGCCAAAACATTATACTCTTTCAATAGCCCTATCATGGCTCGATCAAAATCATTCAACCATTGATATTTCAAGTCTTCATTGTCTACCAATGACCATTGCCTGCGGGCATGCTTGTAACTCCACTCATTTCCCTCCCGTGGGAAATCTACCCATTCGGGATGCCCAAATTCATTTCCAATAAAATTGAGATAACCTTCACCTCCTAGTGTAGCAGTGAACAATCTGATCATTTTATGTAAGGCAATACCTCGATCAACAATTAAATTGTCGTCGTCCTTTTTCATATGCCAATACATTTCTTTGTCCATTAGCCAAAAAGACAGAGTTTTATCCCCCACCAAAGCCTGATCATGTGACTCAGCATATGCAATGGTCTTCTCCTTGAACCGCCGATTGGCCATAACATCCCAAAGCGCATGTACTGGCCAGTTTTCATCCGAAGTATGTTTCAAAAGCTTAATCCAGTAATCGGGTATTCCCATACCCAATCTGTAATCAAAACCGATACCACCTTCCTTTACAGGCCGACACATACCCGGCATTCCACTCATATCTTCTGCTATAGTCATGGCATCAGGTTTAATTTCATGAATCAAGTGATTTGCCAACTGCAAAAAACAAATGGCATCCCAATCAACGCCCTCCTTGAAATATTTATCATAATGATCAAAGGCTACACCTTCGCCATGGTGGTGATAAAGCATGGAAGTAACACCATCAAACCGAAAGCCATCAACATGAAACTCTTCCATCCAATATCTGATGTTTGAAAGTAAAAACTGGAGTACTTCGGTTCTACCATAGTCAAATAGCTTAGAATCCCAGCCGGTGTGATAACCTCTACTCCCTTTATGGAAATACTGATTATCAGAACCGTCAAAATCATTTAGCCCCTCAGCAATATTTTTTACAGCGTGAGAATAAACAGCATCCATTACTACAGCAATATCGAATTGATGAGCCTTGTCAATCATATATCTGAGGTCATCAGCAGTACCAAAACGTGATGAAGGTGCAAAAAAATTGGATACGTGATAACCGAAAGAACCATAGTATGGGTGCTCCTGAATGGCCATGACCTGAATGCAATTATATCCTTGGCGTGCTACTCTTGGCAATACCTGATCGGCAAATTCACGAAACGTGCCAACACCTTCCTTTTCCTGTGCCATGCCGACATGACACTCATAGATCACCGGTGATGAAGCTGATTCCAACTTAAATTTATCGTCCTTCCATTTATACTTACTTCGGGCAGTTACTTGCCCGCTAAAATCATAGGAAACCGGATCCTGAATAGCAGACTCTATATAAGCCGGCAGGCGATCCCGATCATTCAATCCATTTTGCACTTTCACCTTGACCAGACCTGGAACGGTCAATGGAAATTCACTGTCATCAGAAACAAAAATCCCCCAGACCCCATGTTCATCCTGAGTCAAAGGATGATGTTCGGCATTCCATCCGTTGAATTCACCTATTAATGAAAGGGCGTCTGCAGCTGGAGCCCATTCACGATACCACCACCCTTTTAACTTTTTATCATAATTGAAACCCAAATAGAAATGTCCGCCGGCAAAGTCGTATAGCGAACCAACCGAAGAAGCCATATCTTCCAATCGCTGCTCAAAATAGGAAATGCGCTGTGCTATATCGGATTGGTATGGAGCCAACCACGGGTCATCTATGATAAGCTGAATATCTTTGGTCTTTGGCATAACTTGTACGGTTGTCTTTACTGAATAACCTACCTAATATAGACAGCCTGGAGCACATAAATTACGCCGTACCTCAGAAATGAGAAATTATTACATGGTTATCAATGTATCTATTGAGAAATTGGTAGAGTTACAATCTCAATTGAAAAACGAATCAACAAACTCGTGCTTATTAAAGACCTGAAGGTCTCCAACAGCCTCTCCAACACCTATGTATTTAACCGGAATTTTGAACTGATCGGAGATGCCAATCACCACTCCGCCTTTGGCCGTACCATCCAATTTAGTAATGGCCAATGAGGTCACATCAGTAGCTTTGGTAAATTCCTGGGCCTGAATAAATGCATTCTGGCCTGTGCTACCATCCAAAACGAGCATGATTTCATGAGGAGCGTCATCCACAAACTTCTGAATGACTCTTTTTATTTTTGTCAATTCGTTCATCAAATTGACTTTGGTATGTAGTCGACCTGCTGTATCGATAATTACAATATCAGCTTTTTGTTCTACGGCATGTTTTACTGCGTCAAACGCAACTGCAGATGGGTCTGTATTCATTCCATGGGCGATAACCGGTACGCCTACACGCTCTCCCCAAAGCTTCAGCTGATCTACTGCTGCAGCTCTAAATGTATCTGCCGCGCCAAGAACAACGGATTTTCCTCTTTTTTGAAATTGTGCAGCCAATTTGCCAATAGTGGTGGTTTTGCCAACGCCATTTACACCAACTACCATCAACACATAAGGTTTCTTATCTTCAGGAAGCTCAAAATCGGTCAAATCCCCAGAATTGCTTTCTTCCAACAGAGCGGCAATTTCCTCACGAAGTATAACATTGAGCTCTGCTGTATTCAAATATTTATCTTTTGCTACTCGTTCTTCGATTCGGTCAATGATTCTAACAGTAGTGTCAACACCTACATCTGAAGTGATTAACACTTCCTCCAGTTCATCAAGCAATTCGTCGTCAACTGTAGACTTACCAGCCACAGCCTTACCAAGTTTCGAAAAGAAATTTTCCTTAGACTTCTCCAGCCCCTTGTCAAGGCTTTCTTTCTTTTCCTTAGAAAAAATATTGAATAATCCCATAATCAATTACGTGGAAAGGGGTAAAAATAGAAAAAGTCTCCCGATACGATCAGGAGACTTTCAAATATATTTTAAGTCGCTGAATTATTTAGCAGCTAGAACTTCTTTCACTCTATCTTCAGTGACAATTTCTTCTCTGAATGAATATGCTCCTGTTTTGGTTTTGATTGCCTTAATCACCTTAGCATATTTTACACCATCCTTTTTCTTCAGGGTTGCAACTACCTTCTTAGCCATGGTTATTTAATTTCTTTGTGAACAGTATATTTCTTAAGAATTGGATTGAATTTTTTCAATTCCATTCTATCAGGAGTATTTTTCCTGTTTTTTGTCGTAATGTATCTAGAAGTGCCTGGCTGACCTGTTGTCTTATGCTCGGTGCATTCTAATATTACCTGAACTCTATTGCCTTTCTTAGCCATTGTCCTAAATTATTATAATGAAAGGGTTCCCTTTGCTTTAGCTTTTCTCAATACAGCTGCCAATCCATTCTTATTGATGGTTTTCAAAGCTGTAGATGATACTTTCAAAGTAATCCATCTATCTTCCTCAGGGATATAAAATCTCTTCTTGAATAGATTTGGATAAAACCTTCTCTTGGTTTTATTATTTGCGTGAGAAACATTGTTCCCTACTTGTGGTCTCTTACCTGTTATTTGACAAACTTTCGACATTTCCTTAGTCTTTTATGCGATCCTTAAAAAATCGGAGTGCAAATATAGATAAAACTTTAGCATTTGCGAAAGCACGACGGAAAATAAATTTAAGATTTGAAATCGAAAATTTGAAATTCAAAAACTAGGAGCCAGATATTCACTTCCATTCCGGAAACTTGTAGAAGGCTAATTCTAAATCTCAAATTTTGAATATTTAAATTTTCCTCGCCTGGTACCCCTCCTTTTGAAGAATTTCGACCACTTTGTCCCGCAAATCACCCTGAATGATAATTTCCCTATCCTTCACATTTCCCCCTACACCACATTTCGTTTTGAGCATTTTACCGAGCTCTTTGATATCGCCGGTCATACCGGTAAAGCCAGTAACTAATGTTACCTGCTTGCCCTTCCGATTCTTCTTATCGAGTTCTACTCTTAATTTTTGATCTTGCGGTGCCAATGTATCTTCTTCAAATTCCTGACTTTCTGTATAATCGAAATTGTCATCTGTCGAATAAACAACCCCAATTCTATTTTTGAAATTACCCTTTTTTGACATGATAATAAATTTCTACAAAGAAAGTAATACTTGTCCTTCTATCAAAAAAAGAGGCTGTTTCCTTCTGAAACAGCCTCGCGATATAAACGTAATTCTTTGGCCTTAATTAATATTTAAGTGCCCATATCTTCTTTTGGTAGAGTGAGATATCTGCCTGAGGGTTTGCATTGACCAATAGTTTGGAGCACTGCGAATAGTAGTCCATAGCTTGGGTTGGTAAATCATTGAGTGCATAGTAGTCCCCCATCAATTCCAGATTACTCACATCCTTTTTGATGGCTATTGATTTCTCAATCCATTCCTTGGCTGTCCCAAGGTCTTTTTTCTTTCTCAATAATACTTTTGCTTGTTTGGCCAGCAACCGCCAATCATCTGGTGCACCATTTTCCACTGCTGCCTTGGCTTTCACTACTGACTTATTATCTGTACTACCAGCAATTAATGAGGTTTGTAATAACACGCATAGCGCCATACCGAGCGCTAAAACTCTTTTACTTTTATTCATAACATTTAAATTTTAAGTTTTTGACATTCCGCCAAGTGCCAATGACGTGCCAGTTCGTTAACTCCCTGAGCATAAATGCTTTGAATAAATCACCAAATAATATTTGTCAAAGTATCGGACAGTATATGTGCAGATACGGACTAAAATGATGCTTTTCACTCTCCTGAGGTATTACCAGACCAAGCCAATTCCAAAAAGAATAACGAATAATAACGTGGTCACCGCTAGTTGTTTGAGGTAGGGGTCTAGTTCTGCCGGTTTCTTTTTGTTTTTTACAGCCAATCCGTTTTTAACAATCAAAGGGAACGTAAGTATGAACAGAAAAGAGGACCAGCTACCATCTATTAATCCGATAAAGATCATTCCTGACAACATAGCTAAACTCAGTAGGCAAAAATGGTAAATGACTGCCTTATCTCTACCTAAGCGAACCGGAATCGAAATTTTGCCCGCTTTTTGATCTGATTCTATGTCACGAATGTTGTTCACGTTGAGGACTCCAGTAGCGAGAAATCCACAACTCAACGCTGGCCATATGATCGGCCAGTCCAGTTGTCTGGTTTGTAGGAAGTATGAACCAAATACGCCTACTATTCCAAAAAAAATCAAAACAGATATATCACCCAAACCCCTATAGCCATAGGGATTTTTTCCTGCTGTGTAGGTAATGGCGGCATAAATAGCAACTAAGCCAAGTGTCAAAAAAACTAAAATCAAAGGCCAACGATCTGCAAAAGCTACTCCCAACAAGAGTAAACCGGAAATCAAGGACAGTCCTGCAAACAGAAACATAGCAGTCTTCATCTGCTTTTTGGTAATGACTCCGGTCTGGACAGCTCGCGAGGGCCCTTCTCTTTCTGCACTATCGGCTCCATGAATGGAATCACCATAGTCGTTGGCCAGGTTAGAAAGTATCTGAAGGAAAATTGTAGTGCATACTGAAAGTGTCAGTATAGACCAACTGAACTTACCTTCCCACTTGGCCAGAAAGTTTCCCATAAAAATGCTCGAGAGCGCCAAAGGCAACGTACGCAATCTGAAAGCTTCTAACCAATGTTTGATCTTCGAATCGCTCATAGATTACATTCTGTCCGGTACATGAATTCCCAGCAAAGACATGCCGAATTTTATATTTATAGCCACTTGTGCCGATAATGCTACTCTCGATACCGTAACTTCTTGTGCCTGTTCACCGAAAATGGCTAATTCGGCATAGAACTTATTATACTCTTTAGCCAGGTCATATACATATTGAGCTATGACCGAGGGTAAATAGTCTTCTGCCGCTAGTTTGACTCGATTTGGCAATTCCGAAATCAAATAAATCAATTCACATTCTGCCTTACTTAATTCAATATCAGGACTAATAGTAAGATCATCTTTTTTCAGACCAAGTTCATCAGCTCGTCTCAAAATTGCTGATATTCTTGCGTGCGTATATTGAATAAAAGGCCCTGTGTTGCCATGAAACTCTATTGATTCTTGGGGGTCAAATAGCATGCGCTTTTTAGGATCTACTTTGAGTAGGAAATATTTGAGCGCCCCCAAACCAATGGTGTCATATAATTCTTCTGCTTGTTCCTTTGTGAAGCCGTCGATCTTACCCAATTCTTTGGTGTGATGAGCTGCGGTACTCACCATTTCATTCATTAGATCATCAGCATCTACCACTGTTCCTTCCCGAGATTTCATTTTGCCGGAAGGCAGGTCCACCATGCCGTAGGATAGATGGTAGCACTCCTCCGCCCACTTGTAACCGAGCTTCTTCAGTATTAGAAACAAGACTTTGAAATGATAATCCTGCTCATTGCCGACCGTGTACACTTGCTTGATCAATCCGGGATATTCTTTGAATCGCTGAATCGCGGTTCCTATATCCTGTGTCATATAGACTGCCGTTCCATCCGAACGTTGAACAATTTTCTGATCCAGCCCTTCGTCTGTAAGGTCTACCCAAACGGAGCCATCATCTTTTTTGAAGAAATGACCATTTTTCAAGCCTTCGGCAACTTGTTCCTTACCTAGCAAGTAAGTATTGGATTCGTAGTACAGCTTATCAAAAGTGACTCCCATTTGTTCATAGGTAGCGTCGAACCCCTTATAAACCCAACCGTTCATTTTTTCCCAAAGTGCGTAGGTCTCCGGCTCTTTTGCCTCCCACTTTATTAGCTCTTGCTGAGCTTCCAACAAGATGGGGGCTTGCTTCTCAGCTTCCTCTTGTGTTTTTCCCGAAGCTACAAGCTCCTTAATTTCAGTTTTATACGCCTTATCAAACGCTACATAGTATTTACCTACCAGCTTATCTCCTTTGAGGCCTGAGGACGCAGGTGTCTCTTCATTGCCGAATTTCTGCCAGGCCACCATTGATTTGCAAATGTGAATGCCGCGGTCATTAATAATCTGAACTTTGACCACATCATAACCAAAGGCATCATAAATTTTTGAAACTGAGTATCCTAAAAAGATATTCCTGAGATGACCAAGGTGCAACGGCTTATTGGTATTTGGAGAAGCGTATTCTACCATTACCTTTTTACCCTTACGGTCGTGCGTACCATAGTCAGGTGTTTGAGCAATTTGGTTGAATAAGTCTGTCCAAACTGATGAGGACAATTCAATGTTGAGAAAGCCTTTGACTACATTATATCCTGAAACTACTTGACAACTTTCTTTTAGAAAAGCACCTAACTCCTCACCCGTCTCCATCGGATTTTTCTTTGAGATTTTCCCATAAGGGAAGGTCACAAAAGTGTATGTACCCTCGAATTCCTTCCTGGTCGGTTGAAGTCCCAATTCTGAATCATTCACCTGGTGATTATAGAGGGATTTGAGTCCTTCCGCTATGCCTTGCTGTAGTTGTGATACGATGTTCATTCTTTCTTAATTCTTGGGCAGAAATACCTCTGCCATCATACATCTGGCGCTTCCGCCTCCCAAGGCCTCGATGGTATCGAGCGAACTGGAAATGATGTCTTTGTTATATCTTAAAATTTTGTTTTTCTGATCCTCTTCTAATGATATGTAAGCAGCTGCTGACATGACCATAAACCGATCTCCTGATTTATTCTCTACTTGCAACATGTTGCCTGCAAAGTGAGCTTTTTGACTTTCAGAGATCTCAATTACTTCTTTTCCGGAGTTCTCTAGCGAATCTACCACCATTTTACGTTCTGCTTGATCATCGATGGTATCCAGACAAATCACTGCAAACTCATGTCCAAGTGCCATCATCACATTGGTGTGGTAGATAGGAAGTCTTTTTCCATCCACGGTTTGATTAGCCGTAAAGGATACAACTTCAAAACCGAAGGCACTCTCGAAATCCTTTATTACATCCGGATGGGTTCTTTCAGAAATGGCTGCATAGGCAATACGGTTTCCACGATCCAGAATAAGGCTTCCGGTACCTTCCAAAAACTTACTGGATCCTTCAGCTCCGGATAGGTCTATGATATTGGTGATTTTATAACCATCTTCGGAAAATTGATCAATGATATCAGGCCTTCTCTCCAGTCGTCTGTTTTTCGCATACATTGGGTAAAGTCCTACAACCCCATCATCGTGAAAGGAAATCCAATTGTTTGGAAATATCGAATCTGGTGTACTGGGTTCAAGTGTATCATTGATTACAATGACATCTATGCCATTTGAACGAAGTTTTTCTACAAAGTCATCAAATTCTGACAGCGCCCGAGCTTGCACATTTTCTGGAGTGATTCCTTCCAATGCTTTTTGATAATAATTATTTACAGCAGTTTGCTCATTAAGCCTGAACTGTACTGGCCGTACCATCATAATGGTAGATGTTGTATTGATTCCCATATTAGTAGGCTCTTTCGAGTGGTAAGGTGGAACATCTCAATAAACCTTCCATCTTGGCAGTTTCACCATAAGGAACTCTTTCTACAGTAAATCCTCTTCTCTCCAATTCATCATTCAATCGAACGAAGCCTTGCTCACTTATAACCACCTTTGGCGAAATTGAAAACACGTTTGAATTCATATCATACATTTCATCCTTTGTGATTTCAATGCAGTTTTCCTTACCAAAATGACTTACTAAAAGGTCGTAATCTTTTTCGTTTTTGAATCCCCCTTTATAGATAATGCACTGATCATTTCCTATGGGCTGAAAACAACAATCTAGATGCAAGGCATTTTCTTTAGGTTTGGTGTCTGATTTCTTGAGCTCAAATGCATAGAATTCGCAGTTAGGAAATTGCTCTCGAAGGAATTCCACACCGGCACGATTGGTACGACTAACTTTATACTTATTGTAATCTTCATCCTCAGAATATCCGATATACAATTTTTCTTTCCAAGGCATAACATCTCCCCCCTCCGCATAAGCGCCTTCAGGCATTTGAAGTATTTGCTCCGGATTAATTTGATCAAGCAAGTAATTGATACCTTCCTTTTCGGAGGAACGATCATCAATGATATTAGGCACGACAAATTTATC
This sequence comes from Reichenbachiella sp., assembly GCF_039944555.1. Lineage (GTDB taxonomy): Bacteria > Bacteroidota > Bacteroidia > Cytophagales > Cyclobacteriaceae > Reichenbachiella. The sequence continues at coordinate 512,782 of NZ_JBDUYN010000008.1, forward strand.
CCCTACCACGAACCCAATATCTCGAGCAAAAACCTGATTGGTATCTTGCAGGACACTGGGCCTGTAAACCTTCACGTTATGTTTGGTCAGAGCTTTTTCTACAGCTGCCATTTCTTTAACAATATCTTCTTCAACTGGAAATGTACCATCCAGAATGTGCTCCCTTGACTTAGGATCATAAGCCTCTTCAATGTCCGGCACGCCTCCAAAGCTTTCTCCTGTACCAAGTACCACAGACTTGAGTGGAGCGGTTTCATCTTTTATTAAAATATCAATCATCAAATTCGGGTTTTTGGGAGCGCAAATTTAATAGGAATTTTACCAATTACGATGATGCATATTCAACATAAATTTGCGGATATTTGCCGGTTTCCGTTGGCCATTAATTTATTCTGTCAATTCAATGAAAAAGTACTATGATTTAATTGATCAAACTTTTGATTTTCCAAATGCTGAGTTTGAGGTGAAAAGTAATCATTTAAATTTCAATGGTGTCAATCTGATGAACATCATTGAAGAACATGGAACACCTCTCAAACTCACCTACCTACCTAAGATTTCTGAGAAAATCCAGGCCGCTAAAAGTTTTTTTGACAAGGCCATCAAAAAGAAAAAATACAATGGCTCTTATACCTATTGTTATTGTACTAAATCAAACCATTTCTCATTTGTTCTCGAAGAAGCTTTAAAAAATGATATTCACATAGAAACTTCTTCGGCATACGACATTTCAATTGTCGAGACTTTATACGAAAAGGGGCTTATTACAAAAGATACTTATATTATTTGCAACGGTTATAAGCGCCCACACTACCTCAAGAAAATAACTGAACTTTTAAATGCTGGCTTCAAAAACTGTCTTCCCATCTTGGACAATCTAATGGAGTTGGATTACTATGATCAGCATGTTGAGAAACCTTTCAATATGGGTATGAGGTTAGCAGCCGATGAGGAACCCAATTTTGAGTTTTATACTTCACGACTCGGTATTCGCTACAGTGATGTATTAGATTATTATCAGAATAGGATTACCGGGAAGTCGAAAGGAAAGCTAAAAATGCTTCATTATTTCATCAATACCGGCATCAAGGATTCGGCTTACTATTGGAGTGAATTGAGCCGTTTCATGTACAAATACTGTGAGCTTAAGAAGATTTGCCCTGATTTAACAGCTGTGGATATAGGAGGTGGTTTTCCTGTCAAAAACTCATTACATTTCGAATATGACTATGCATACATGGCTGAGCAGATCGTCGAAAACATTCAATGGATTTGCAAAAAGAACAGCATAGAAGATCCAGACATTTTCACGGAGTTTGGCAGTTATACTGTAGCAGAAAGTGGGGCGACAATTTATTCAGTCCTAGACCAGAAGCTTCAAAATGATAAAGAAAAATGGTACATGATGGATGGCTCGTTCATTACCCATATGCCGGATGTATGGGGGCTGAATTCAAAATTCATCATGCTTCCAGTCAATCTATGGGATAATCACTTTCATCGAGTGAATATTGGAGGATTGACTTGCGATAGCATGGACTACTATGATTCTGAGGCACATGTATCTGAAGTTTTTTTACCGATCATAGAAAAGAATCAGACGATGTATTTCGGTTTCTTTCATACTGGGGCCTATCAAGAGTCCTTAGGTGGTTACGGTGGAATACAACATTGCCTAATACCTGCTCCCAAACACATTTTAGTAGAACGCGATGACAACGGAAAGGTAGTAACTCGCGTATTTGCTGAAGAACAGTCCAGTGAACAAATGATGAAAATATTAGGATATCATTAAATGTTGTCCTGGCTTTACTTTTTGAGGACATTTAAAGTAAGGGGGTGTTCAAAATTTCTAATTTTAGAATAGATTCGTAAAAAATAAACTACACGCTTGAATAAGAGTCTTGTCATCATACCTACGTTCAATGAAAAAGAAAACATTGAAGATATCATAAGAGTTGTCTTTGATCTTCAATCTGAATTTGATGTTTTGGTAGTGGATGACAACTCGCCTGATGGAACTGCTGATATTGTAAAAAAACTTCAAGCCGAGTTTGATTGCCTCCACCTTTTAGAAAGAGCCGGAAAAGCGGGATTAGGCACTGCATATATTGCCGGATTTCATTTTGCGCTTGACGCTGGGTATGAATACATCTTTGAGATGGATGCCGACTTCTCTCATAACCCTAGTGACCTTATACATTTGCGAGATGCTTGTAAAAATCAGGGGTATGACGTGGCGATAGGGTCTAGATATATTTCTGGCGTAAATGTTGTTAACTGGCCAATGGATAGAGTTTTGATGTCATATTGTGCTAGCATGTATGTACAGTTTATCACAGGTATTCCTATAAAAGATACCACTGCGGGATTTAAATGCTATACGAGAAAAGTTCTTGAAACAATTCATCCAGACAATGTTCACTTCGTAGGCTATGCCTTCCAAATCGAAATGAAGTTCCTGGCCTGGAAGTATGGGTTTAAAATCAAAGAAGTTCCAATCATATTTACTGACCGAACCAAAGGCCAGTCAAAAATGTCGCGGGGGATATTCAAGGAGGCCGTCTTTGGCGTGATTCAAATGAAAATGAAAAGCCTTTTCAAAAAATATATTCCTGTCTAGAATTAACATCGATATTCTTTATCGTCGCATTGTAATAACTGATTTCATATTTTGTCCGCTCCTGGTGCCTTTATCGTTATTTGTATCAAACGATATCTTTAAAATTGAATGATATGAAAGAGAACAAAGTAGTTATTGAAAAATTGAACGAGCTCCTTGCTGACTTCCAGATATACTATCAAAACCTTAGAGGCTTCCATTGGAATATTCAGGGTAAGGAATTTTTTGAATTGCATGTGAAATTTGAAGAGTTATATACAGATGCTGCCATGAAAGTAGATGAAATTGCAGAACGCATCCTCACAGTTGGCGGCACACCATTGCACAGTTTTGAAGACTATTTGGCAACAGCTCAGATTAAGCCTGTAAAAAATGTGCATGACGGAATAACGTCAGTCAAGACCGTGGTAGCCAATTTGGAACAAATTGTGGAACAAGAGAAAGCACTCAAAGAGTTGGCTGGAGAAGCAAACGACGGAGGTACCGAGGATCAAATGTCTGCCCTAGTAGAAGAGCAGGAAAAGACACTTTGGATGTACAAGGCTTGGTTGAAATAGTTAACATACATGCCAGGTCAGAAAAAAAGAGCAATATCGATGGATACTGCTCTTTTTCCTTTTATACAAAAATATTTCTAAGATACTGATTCCGAATATCACGATAGATGTAAAAGTCCGAGTCAATAGAGGCTATTTCCTGTTGCTTTTTTTCTTCGGCAGCGACTATCAGTGAGGCGTCAGCTAAGTCCATCGGCACGTCATCAATTTTTTTTGTCAACTCCAATATTCTGTCCAGATGACTTTCATCCAATTCGAAAAGCCTTAACCCTCCTCTTTTTATCCATTCCAAAAAAGCACATTGAGCTTTGGTACTAAAATCCAACATATGACAAACTTCTGTCACCACAGGCCAGGTTGACCAAAGGTAACCCTGATAGTTTTTGATAAAGTTCAAGGCTCTCATATGATATTTATCTGACCGGTCAAAGAGTGCGATTAATGGACCTGCATCAATGAGAGTGCTTGACATGCAACTTTTCTTTAAGTTTGGATTTGTAGGTTGTAGAGCGATCAGACTGGCCACTTGCATCAGCTCCGAAAAGATCCTCTCCAAGACTATAAGGCAACTTACCCGCTATTTCTTTTGTGAAATACATAGCCAAAGCTTCTTTAACAACATCCGTTTTAGACATGTTGTTTTGTTCGCTGTAATCCTTTAGCGTTTTCTCAGTGTCCTTATCGAGTCTTACGTTCAGCATTATTCTACAATTATGTAATACAGTAGATTCCATATTGCAAATATCATTCATCCCTCAGCACTTTCGATGGACTTGTATTCGCGGCCTGCCACGTTTGAGACCCTACAACCAACAAGCCTAAAACAGCAACTATAGCTACTCCAAAGACAATAACCCCTGCACCAATATCAACCCTGAAAGCAATGAAATCCATCCAAAGATTATTAATGAACCAGGTAACTGGCACACTTATCAATACCGCTAGCAATAGCAGTTTGGCAAAACCTTTCGAAAGAATATAAACGAGCGCCTGATTGCTCGCACCGAGTACCTTACGGATAGACACTTCCTTTAGTCTGCTTTGAGTACTAAATACCACCATACCCATAAGGCCTAAGCAGGCGATGATAATGGCCAAAAATGATATAAATGAAATGATTTTGGTCAGGTCACCAAACATGAGATCAGCAAAAAAAGCTATTTCATCACTCATCAATTTGTGTTCAATTTTCAAATCGGGGTTGACTGTTGTCCAGGCTGCCTCGATACTCTCAATGGCATTTTCATAATTATCAGAATTGACCCTGATCTGAAGTATTCCAAATTCTTCGGGACTATAAATTAGCGCCAAAGGTTTTATTTCAGAAACCATTGTTTCGTGATTGTAGTTTTCCAGGACTCCGATAACTTCATAATTGACAGAGTCATTGATCACCACAATTTGGCCTATTGCATCAAGTGGGTGGGGATATCCGAAGTTGGCTGATGCCTTCTCATTTATTACCAATTTATTCTCGTTAATCTCGGTTGTAAAAGAGGACCCCGCCACCAAAGTGAGACCCATGTTTTCTACATAGTCCTCATCCACCTCAAAAAAGTTTACATCTTTCTCAATCTGATCGACAACAATCTCGATTGTACTACTCGTACCTGCTGCAGGAGCAAAACCAGCGGCTGATACACTTTGAATATCAGGGTATGATAAAAGTTCATTTTTAAGCTGTTGATGATCAGAATTATTGAGTGAGACAATGACAATATTTTCTGCTTCGAATCCATAATCGGACTCTACCATGAAATTCATTTGATCATAAATCAATTTCACTGTAATAACCAAGAATAGTGACAAGCCAAACTGCCCAACAATTAATGCATTTCGCAATCCCAGCTTGGAGAATACTTTCACGCCTGACAAGTTTTTCAAAGCCTGTAGTGCCTTTACTGATGAATGAAACAAGGCTGGCACAATACCGGCAAAAAAACCTACAGCTATTGAAAATGCCAGGCAAAGCAGGTACACTTCGGTCGATTGTTGCAAATCCCAATCCAAAAGTTGACTAAAGTTTAATTCCAGAAAGATGGGCTCCATGAACTGTACTATTCCAATTGAGAAAATAAAAGCCATCAGAGAGATAATGACCGATTCAGTAAGGAATTGAGTCAAAATCTGATGGCGTACTGCACCAAACACCTTTCTTATTCCAACTTCTTTGGCTCTATTCAGCGATCGGGCAATAGATAGGTTTGTATAGTTAAAACAAGATGAAATAATTATGACCAAAGCCATACCAGCCAGGAAATAGACAAAAATCATAGGTATCCCAGGACCAATTTGATTACCCACAAGTGGACCAGGGCTAATAGCTCTAATATTCTGCAAATAAAATTCTGCATCCATATCTTCCATTTCTCCATATTGCTCTTCGCTGATGACCGCCAGGTTCTTCTCTACATTTTCGGGAATGGTCCCTTCTTCTAATTTAACATAAGTCCAGGTCCAAGATCGATTAGTCCAGGTTTCCAAAGACTTAGGCATGACTTCCTTCTTTATCAGTGACTCCAACGTAGACATAGATGCCAACCCATCAAATTTGATATGAGACTTACCTGCGATTCTTTTTAGGACACCAGTGACCTTATAACTTCCCAGATCGCCCACTTTTATAATCTCGTCAATTGGATTTTCCTTATTGAATAGTTTTTCGGCAGTTTCCTTCGAAAGTACAACAGTGTATGGTTCGAGAAGAGCTGTACGAGGGTCACCATATTCAAACTCATACTGAAACATTTCCACGAAAGATGGATCCGCGAAAAATCCAGAAATTGGGATATTGACGTCCTGCATCAACTTGACCCAGCCATTACCAAATCCTCTGGTGAGTCTCGTATAGCTTGAAACGCCCATATACTTACTTGTTAGTTCTTCACCAAGTGGCAAAGGGGAAGTGGCCATTCCTTCGATGATACCGGGATCGTCACTTCTTGAATGGTTGATTCGATAGATATGATCCGCATCTGTATTGAACCGATCATAGCTAAATTGATCAGCCAACAGCATAATTATAATCAAGCAAATAGAAAGACTAAAAGAAAGACCGAAAACATTGATGAATGAAAACAGCTTATGCTTCCGGATGTTTCGAATCGAAATTTTGAAATAGTTGTAGAACATAATGGTTGTTTTGAGTTGTACCCATTTGACTACATCTAGACATCATTAGTTACATGTCAGGGATCATTCATTCGATTTAATTGCTTGATCAGCTGTTTTGAAGTCTTGTAACCAACAATTTTCTTGCTGCCCTCAAGACTTGAAGGAACATATATCATGGTAGGTAGACCTTCAATACCGAATTTTTTCGCGAGCTCCTTCCCCGTGTACTTAATGCCTTGATAGTCTATGGGTGCCGGACTATCGAAGTCCACCTTCACAGCATAATAGTCCTCGTTCAACATTTTTATTACCCCTGAGTTTGAAAAAGTCGTTTTGTCCATCTTCTTGCACCACCCACACCACTTGGCTGTAAATTCAATAAAAAGTGGCCTTGGAGTTTCCTTTGCTAATTTTTGAGCATACTCCAAATTATTCCAATTCACTTCGAAAGAATCATTATTGGTAAAGCCTGCTATACTAAAGGAGGCTAGATTGATGATGATAAACGTAAATGCTAACTTTTTCATACCTGCGGATTTATAGTCCTATTTAACCACTTGTCGGTATGTTTTGTTCCCAAAATATGTAATTGTCGTCTGGCAGTCCATTGAGATGGAATTTTATTCACTTTTTATTGGTTTAGCTGCTATATGAAAATGTTGTATACAATTCTAATTCTAACTCTAACGGCAGGGTCTGTCCTAGGGCAATCTTGTTGCTCTGGAGGTGCACCACTTAGCGGAAACCTAGGCCTACCGATGGTAGATGGAAGACAAGTACAATTCTCCATCTCCTATGACTTGAATAAACTCAATACGCTGAAGAGCGGTACGGAGACGCTCGATGATAACACACGCACAAGAACTACTCACACGGCGCTGTTTCAAGCTGGTTACAATATAGACAAGCACTGGAGTTTTGAAATTCTCTTGCCTTATGTACAGCAAGAAAGAGAAGTTTCTCCCCTGGGACTTGGCTCAACGGTTGAAATCACGAATGGAATCGGAGATATCGTTTTCCTATCTAAGTATAGATTCCTAAATCACTTTCAAGCGGGCTTAGGCGTGAAATTCCCAACTGGTTCATCCGATGAGACTACATCACGAGGTATTTTGCTCAACGCAGACATGCAACCTGGAAGTGGAGCGTGGGACGGAATCGCCTTTTTTACCAGTGAACATCAGCTAAAAAGCAGGAATTCGCTTTCAGTGTATAGTACCTGGACCTATAGATTCACTGGTAAAAACAATAGCTATTTGATTGATCAAGTTTATGAATTCGGTAATGAGGCCCAGGTCCAAGTTGGAGTAGCAGATCAATTTTTGATTTTTAATCAACTGATAGGCCCTTCCTTAAGTTTTAAATACAGGAATGTATCAGCTGACATTAATGATGGCTTTGATGTACCGAGTACGGGTGGTAGCTGGCTATTCATAAAACCAGGACTATCCTATCTCATTACTCCAACGATCAATTTAGTCACCACGCTAGACCTTCCATTGTATGCCAATCTGGAAGGCACACAGGTCACACCTACTTTTAGATGGAATACTGCTCTCTTATTCAACTTAAAACTACGATGATGAACAATTTCTTAACTTTATTTATTGCAGCATTCGTATTCATTTCATGCGCAAAGGAGAAAGATCCGATTATAGGTAATCCAGGTCTAGCTGCACAGGGAGAATGGTCCATCCCATTGAACAGGATACTTGATGGCGGTCCCGGCAAAGATGGCATTCCTGCATTGGATGAACCAATTTTTGTTTCACCTCAAGAAGCCACTTATTTGGACGATGATGAACTTGTTATTGGTCATTCTAGTGCACAGGAGTCAAAAGCCTATTCTCATTTGGTAATGAACTGGCATGAAATTGCCAATGACTGGTTTGGCCAGGAACCAGTTGCTGTTATCTACTGCCCACTGACTGGTACAGCTACTGGATGGCATAGAAAATTGAACAATCAGGTTACAACTTTCGGCGTTTCCGGACTCTTGTACAACGCCAATGTAATCCCGTACGACAGAAATACTGACAGCAATTGGAGTCAACTAACGCTTGAATGCGTAAACGGCGAGTTGATTGGAACCAGACCAGAAATGGTTAATCTATTAGAAACTTCGTGGTCTACCTGGAAGACTTTTTTCCCAGATACGGAAGTTCTTTCTACTGAAACAGGTTTTGACCGAAGTTATGGCGTGTACCCATATGGGAGCTATAGAACGTCAGAGGGACTAATCTTTCAGGTGAAGGATAGTGATGACAGACTGCATCCAAAAGAGCGTGTTCATAGCATTATCTCAGGTGATTATGTCAAGGCGTATCGATTCAGTAATTTTCCAGAAACTGCCGCTGGAATTATTTTGGATAACGTGGAAGGTCAAAACGTTGTGGTGATTGGTAGTCAAACTCAAAATTTTATAGTTTCATTCTTTGAAAAGCAAATCAATGATGAGGTTTTGACCTTTTCCTTACCTTCCGACGATCTTTACACGAACGGAAATTTTACCTCATCCGTTATCTTGACTGATCAATTTGGTAATAACTGGAATGCGTTCGGATATGCTGTAACTGGGCCCAATGAAGGAGATCAACTCACGCCAACCATGGGCATCATGGGGTACTGGTTTCCATGGACTTCTTTTTATACAACTGTAGATATTTATGGTGAACAATAAAAAAACTGTTAGGTCGAATAGTAATATATTTTCCATCTGAATTTTTATTTAATTCGTTGCGTATTAATTTAACCCTTCGAATTAGAGAAAAAGATGTACATCAACCTATCAGGCTTAAACATTCTAGTAACGGGCGCCAGTAAAGGCATTGGCAAATCCATTGCCTCCAAATTGGCAGAAGCTGGAGCAACCGTAGCAGTTCATTATAACAAAAACATGCGTGAAGCCGAAAATTTGGCCCACGTACTTGGTAATGAATCACGAGCTTTTCAAGCCGACCTCTCAAAAAAAGATGAAGCTGCGAATCTATTTGATCGGGTCATTCTAGAGATGGGAAGTATTGAAATTCTGGTAAATAATGCCGGAGTAGCCAAGGCGGTAGACATTGACGGGAAAGAATCTGATTGGATTAAGGCCTGGAATGAAACCGTTCAGGTGAATCTTACTTCAGCCGGTATTCTTTGTAAGAAAGTGATCGAACATTTCCTAAAAAGAAATAGTGCAGGTCGAATTATCAACATTACTTCCAGAGCGGCTTATAGAGGAGACACCGCTGAATACATGGCTTATGCAGCATCGAAAGCGGGTTTGGTTTCACTAACACAAACTATCGCACGCGCTTATGGAAAAGATGGAATAAAGGCATTCAACATCGCGCCTGGATTTGTTAGAACAGATATGGCTAAGGAAGCCATGGAAAAGTACGGAACAGAGCATGCTACCGCCGATATTTCATTAGAAAGAATGACTGAACCCAAAGACATCGCTCCCATGGTTACTTTCTTGGCAAGTGGTATGGCAGACCACGCCACCGGTAGTACAATTGACATGAATGCGGCTAGTTACATTCATTAATTAGTCAGGACCTATTACGACGAAGAGAAAAAGAAGAAACAAGAGCATAAATACGTAAAAGAGTAAATCTGTTCTGAAATAATTCTTGTACTTCGTATAAAATTCTTTCCATTCTTTCATGCCATATTATTTTAACATCACCTGCCAAATGATGCTATTTTTGGCTAAAATAATATGTATTTATCCAATCCTCATTATAGTTGTCTTTCTTACATTTGCAAAAAATTGATTGACTACTAAAGAATAAACAATATGCCCAAAGGAATATACGCTGTGCCCGTTCCTGAAAACGAACCGGTACTTTCTTACGCTCCCGGCAGTCCTGAAAAAGCTGCACTCAAAGCGGAATTGAAAGCCATGAGAGACAAAGAGATCGATGTACCCATGTACATTGGAAGTGAGCTGGTGACTACAGACAAAAAAGTTAGAATGGCTCCTCCACATGATCACAAACATACATTGGGTTATTACAATTATGGGGATGCTTCACATGTAGAACAAGCCATTAATGCTGCTATGGGAGCCAAGCAAGCCTGGGCTGAGTTATCTTGGGAGCATAGAGCAAGCATCTTTTTGAAGGCTGCCGAATTGGTAGCGGGACCATATAGAGCAAAGATCAACGCCTCAACCATGCTTGCCCAATCTAAAAGCCCATTTCAGGCAGAAATAGATGCAGCTTGTGAATATATTGACTTCTTGAAATTTAATGTTGACTTCATGACGCAGATCTATGCAGAACAACCTGAATCTGCACCTGGCATGTGGAACAGACTTGAGCACAGACCGCTTGAAGGCTTTGTGTTTGCCTTGACCCCCTTCAATTTTACTTCTATTGCAGGGAACCTGCCTGCTGCTCCTGCTTTAATGGGAAACACTGTGGTATGGAAGCCTGCCGAGTCTCAGGTATACTCTGCCCAAATCTTGATGGAAATCTTTAGAGAAGCTGGCGTTCCGGATGGTGTGATCAATATGGTCTATGTCGACGGTCCAACTGCTGGTGAGGTCATCTTCAATCACAGTGACTTCGGCGGATTGCACTTTACTGGTAGCACCGGTGTTTTCCAACTCCTATGGAAGACAATAGGTGAGAATATAAGCAAGTACAAGTCATATCCAAGAATCGTTGGCGAAACAGGTGGTAAAGACTTTATTGTTGCCCATAAGTCTGCAGATGCCAAGGCATTGGCAACAGCTATTATTAGAGGCGCATTTGAATTTCAGGGACAGAAATGTAGTGCTGCTTCCAGAGCCTATATTCCTGACAATATGTGGGAAGAGGTGAAAGGGTACCTGTTAGAAGATCATAAAACCATCAAGATGGGAAGTCCTGAAGATTTCACTAACTTCTTCAATGCGGTGATTGACGAAAAAGCCTTCGATAAAATTTCCAAATATATTGATGCTGCGAAAGAAAGCAATATGGCCGAAATCATAGCTGGAGGAAATTATGATAAGTCTGAAGGGTATTTCATTCAGCCTACTATCATAGTAGCGAAAGATCCAATGTTCACCACTATGTGTGAGGAAATATTCGGCCCGGTTATCACTCTTTATGTATATCAGGCAGAGCGATTCGAAGAAGCCTTGGAACTAGTCGATAGTACCTCGCCTTATGCTTTGACTGGCGCGATCTTTTCTCAAGACAGATATGCGATTGAATTAGCAACTAAAAAGCTCGTGAATGCTGCAGGCAACTTCTACATCAACGATAAGCCTACTGGTGCGGTCGTTGGGCAACAGCCATTTGGAGGATCCAGAGCTTCTGGTACCAACGACAAAGCAGGCTCAATGCTCAACTTATTGAGATGGGTATCCCCAAGAACTATTAAAGAAACATTCAATCCTCCAAAAGATTACAGATACCCTTTTATGGAAGAGAAATAGAAAATTTAAGAATATCTAGAATTCCAAAACCGTACCTCAGTGTACGGTTTTTTTATGCTCTCTTTTCTAAGAAGTCAGTAAGTCTGGCAACTGCTCTTCCTCGGTGAGAAATTGAATTTTTAGTTTGAGCCGGCATCTCAGCAAAGGTGCTTTCATAGCCTTCAGGGATGAAAATGGGATCATAGCCAAAACCATTTGTTCCTCTAGACCCCTCCGTAATTCTTCCAGTCACGATTCCTTCAAATTGGTGAATGCGTTTGTCAATGATTAGCGTAATGACCGTTCTGAATCTTGCTGATTTATTTGTATGCGTCTTTAAGTTCCCTAAAAGCAAATTTATGTTGGCCAAATTGTCTCTTTCTTCTCCTGCATATCGAGCTGAAAATACACCGGGTTCTCCATCTAAAGCTTCGACTTCAAGCCCAGTATCATCGGCAAAGCATGGGATCGAATACTTAGTCGCTACAAATTCAGCTTTGATTTTAGAATTTTCTTCAAGTGTGGCTCCGGTTTCCGGAATCTCATCATGGCAACCGATTTCTGTCAGTCCCACAACATCATAATCAGTGAGAATTTGATTGATCTCTCTGAGTTTGTTCTCGTTATGGGTAGCAAAGCAGATTTTCACCTTGCATCAAGGTCGTATATTTACCAAAGAAAATTCAAATAGCAATGGAGTATTTGGAGGTATAGATTCCGTCCCATCACTATTCACGGTCCCTATTGTGCCATACGCCACAGCGGACGGAATCATAATTAAAGCCGTTGAATTCAGTTCCATTTTTAGCATCACATCTCTCAATCCCGTCTTGAAGCCAGAAATAAATTGAAAATTAATACCGGACCCATCTCTTGTATGATTGAATACCATAGGAATATACGTTCTAGTTAAAGAAAAGACTGGGTCACTAATAGCTCCAGTAGACGCATTGAGTGAATCAAGAAGCTCTTCGTAAGATTTTTCAGAAGCAGCAAGCAAATTATCGAATACAATTCCTTCTGACACATAATTTAAACTATCAGAGTCTTTAGCTCTTGAAGCATTCGTTGTATCAAAAATTTCATTTGATAGAAACTTACCCACATAATGAACCGAAACTATTTCCTTAAAATCAGGAACTCGCGCCGTCGTCGCTGGATTCCATACGATGTAACGAACTCCATTATCGCCAATGACCACCTGGCTTTCATCTATTCCATTAGCCGCATCTGCAATGTAGGCGTCGATCAAGTCGTTGTCAGTATCTGCCTGCACGATCGAATCTAGTCTGGCCTGTTCTATTTCGGCTTCGTTATCAGCAGCATGATCAACGCAACTAATCAGTCCTGAACCAGCTAGCACAACGGCTAGAAAAATACTCCTCACAAAATTCATTCTCATCATTCCTAGTCTATAGCAATCAAGTTAATATCAAATTTTAAATCTTCTTTAGGTCCAATTACCCCTCCCGAACCGGATGTCCCGTATGCCAATTCATGCGGAATATAAAGGGTTCCGGATCCACCTTTGCGGAAAAATCGAAGTCCTTCTTCCCAGCCGTCAATTACTCTACCTTCTCCTAGCAAGACAGGAAAAGCCTCATTCCTATCATAAGATGAATCAAACTTTGTGTCATCCAGATGATAACCAGTATAATGTACCGATACGGTCTGGCCAGTTTTAGGCAGATCACCACTTCCCTCGTTGTCCACTACGTAAATTAAACCTGATGCCGTCTCATTGTAGTCGGTAATATTGTTTCGTTCCAGGTATTCCTCTAGAGTTGGAAAAGAAGGATCAGTGTCTCCATCGCAAGACATTAATCCCAGCGTAAAAAGTGCTAGCAATGCAATTGCCGAAAACTTCATCTGTTTATATTTTTATTTAAGTATTGGATGAAACTTTCCGTTCTTAAATAATTTTATTCCTTGTGTCGGTGAGCCGATTCGGTTTAATAATTATTTAAGAACGGACGTTACATACATTCTTATTGAATATCTACCAATTCTACATCAAACTTAAGGATAGAGTTAGCAGCGATACTGCCAGTCGCTCTTTCTCCATAAGCTAATGAACTTGGGATATAAAGGGTTGCCTTAGCTCCTTTGTTCAACAACGCAATTCCTTCGTCCCATCCCAAAATCACTCTTCCTTGTCCTAAAACAAATCCAAAAGGTGTCCCCCTATCATAAGAAGAATCAAATTTGGTACCATCCATCAAAGTGCCATGATAGTGTACCGATACGTTGTCACCAGCTTTTGCATTATTACCTTCACCTGATTGTGTAATGACGTATCTTAATCCAGACTCAGAAGTCTGTGCTGTTATACCATTGTCCGTGAGATATTGATCTATTACTTCTCCATCTTTCTTGATGGTCTCAGCAGCTTCCTCCAACATTTTAGCTTGGGCAGCAGCTCTCTCTTCACGAGCCTTCTCCTGTGCCTTTTCATACTCTGCCTTTTGATAGGCCTGAAATTCTTCAGTTGTCATCATTGACACTAGCCTGGCATAAAAAGTCACGTTGCTACCAGAGTCTAAACTATCTGGAACGCCCGTCTTAAATGTATTTTCGTACAAATCCTGCGCAGATACCTCGAATGTTGCGCTATCACCTACATTCATGATTTCCAAAGCTTCATACATGGTTCCACCTGATTCCCAAACCGCCTTATTATACTGAATAGCTACGGGACCACCTGCTTTAGCAGAACTCCATTGCTCATTGCCATTGCTATTTTCGTATCTCATATTAAGTTGGATGATGGTACTGTCTTTTAAAGAAGTTCCGTCGCCTTTCTCCACAATTTTTACCTTGATACCTGATTCTGTGGTTCGCTCTTCACTGCATGCAATCGATAGAACGGAAATGGCCAGCACAGCCAATAGAGTGTTATACTTCATAATTTAATTCCTTCGTCTGTTTTAATACTAATTCTCTAAACTTGTTGATGGTTGTTTGTAAGTCATCAGAGGTAGCTCCTCCTGCTGCGTTTTTATGTCCGCCACCATTAAAATACTTTCTTGACAATTCATTCACTGGGATGTCCCCAAAGGACCTAAATGAAATCTTCACTTTGTCCGGATCTTCAATAAATATTGCAGAAACATTTATTCCTTCTATACTAAGACCGTAGTTAACCAGCCCTTCAGTATCCCCGGTTTGATATTTAAATCTCTTTTTGTCTTCCAATGTCAAATAGAAATAAGCCACATTGGTCCCTTCTATTATTTCCAATCTTTCGTTAAGCACAAAGCCTAACAATCTCATCCTGTCCAGTGAATTGTTATCGTATATTTTATGACTGACCTTAGAGATATCAGCTCCCAATTCCATGAGATTTGCCACTATATTGTGAACATGAGGGGTTGTAGATGGATGTCTGAAGTTCCCTGTGTCGGTCATCAAACCAGCATACAAAGCTTCGGCCATGCCTTTTGTTAGCTTTTCGGAATCTCCAAGCATATCAATAAGATCATAGACTAGTTCAGCAGTTGCTGCTGCCTCGGTGCTCCACAATACGTATTTGGCAAATGTTTCAGGATTGAGATGGTGGTCAATCAATACTTTTTCGGCATCTGACTCTGCCACCATTGTTCCCAATTCTCCAATTCTGTTCAAACTTGAAAAATCGAGGCAAAAAATTAAATCCGCATTTTCGACCAGATATTTTGACTTTTCCTCATTACCCTCGAATATCAAGACATCATCATTTCCTTCCATCCATTCCAAAAATTTCGGATAGTCGGTAGGTGTAATGACGCAAACCTGATGTCCCTGCTTCAATAAATATCCTGCAAGTCCCAAGGAAGACCCCAATGCATCTGCATCTGGTTTTATGTGGGTGGTGATTACTATCCGCTTAGGAAGCTCCAGTAATTCTTTAAATGCTGCTAAGTTTTGCATCGATGATGTAAAAAGAAGGTGCAAAAGTGGTGAAATTTATTTGAAATGCAAAAGCAGTGAGGAACTAGAAATTAGGATAAGTAATGAATTCTTTTGATCGTTAAAAATTAACCCTAATTTTGCGGGATTTTTAGAACAAATAAGACTTAATATTTAAATGGCTAATAACAAAACATTCACCATGATCAAGCCGGACGCTTTCAGCGCTGGCCATGCAGGGGCAATCACAAAAATGATAGAAGAAGCAGGCTTTTCGATAAAGGCCATGAAGTTGACGAAACTGACAGCTGAAACTGCCGGTAAGTTCTACGCAGTGCACAGCGAAAGACCATTCTACAATGATCTTTGTTCATATATGTCTTCTGGAGCAATCATTGCTATGATTCTGGAAAAAGACAATGCAGTTGAAGATTTTAGAAAATTGATAGGTGCAACAAACCCAGCTGAAGCAGCCGATGGTACTATCAGAAAAATATTTGCTAAGTCTATCGAGGCAAATGCCGTTCATGGATCTGATTCTGATGAAAATGCTGCTATTGAAGGTTCATTCTTTTTCTCAGAGTTGGAAAAGATCTAAACTGATTTGAGCAATAAAAAATGAATCCCGCCCAAAAGCGGGATTTTTTTATTTCTTAAAAAACTTGCTTCTAATCCAACGTGGTAAAAATATGGCTCCTAATAGCAAGTACGGATAATATGACATTAGGCGCCAAAAGATGCTTGACACAAAAGTGTAGCTGCCTAAATATTCATTAAAGAATTGGTTAAAAAAGAATTCAGCAGTCCCTGAACTTCCAGGTGTAGGAGAAATAAGCATCACGATCCACATGATGATTTGCCTACTAAATATTACCATGTGTTCAGAAACGGTGATTTCGGTATATGCAGAGACTAAACTATTGAGCATCAAATAACGAGCACTCCAAATAAAGATAGTCGCTAGTGAGATTTTCAACCAATAGGACGCCATTTTTCCTTTGATTTCGCTTGAAGCGATCATGATTTCATCTCCGTACTGATTGGCTTTGATACGCCACTTTCTAAAAACCCTAAGGGCAGTGATTTTTAACAAGAACCACTTAAATGCGCGTGGTTTCGCAAACAAACCATATGACATCACCAAGGTATAAATGGCAATCAGAGCATAACTTAGGAAAAAGAAAAACTGCAAACTACTGCCAATCTGAAGATCAAAAGTGGCCACTTTGGGGAATATTACACCATCAGTCAACAACATAACAACTGGTGCAGCAACTACAAAGAACAGGTTATCCAGAATGGCGGTGAGCATCACGTATGCTAGTGATTTACCAAAATTTATACCTTCATATGTAAGGATAAATACGGCAACAGCGGTTCCGCCTACTACGGATGGAGTAACTGCTGATGCAAACTCCCATAGTATGATTACAATAATACTTCTTGTCCAACTTAGTTCTTGATTGGTAAGTGTTCGAATCCGATAGGCATATCCAATATCCCTGGCCAGCAAAACCAAAATGGCAACAAAAACCGATGACCACTTAGCATCAAAGATTAACTTGAGATTATTGGCTGTTATGTTTTCATCGAAATAGAATAATAAAAATACAATACCGAGTCCGACTATGATGGGCACCCATATATTTTTGGGATTAAGAACTTTAAAAGCACTCTTTTTGCTAATCTCCATTAATCGGCTGCGACTGTCTGCGTTTTTTCAATCCAAAAATTATTAAAACCCTCTCCAATGGTAATTTGTACCAATTGCATCTGCAACAATTCTAATATGGCTAGAAAATTGAAAATAACAGCTATTTTTTCCGGTCTTTCAGCCATTACTTCTGTGAAGGCCATTTTTGGAGTCTTGTCTAATGCGTCAAGAATATGCGTTTTCTGACCAGAAATGGTATATGGATATTGAACAACCTTATGTTCAACCTTATTTTGCTCGGCTTCATAACGTTGTAGCACTTTCTTATAGACCTTCAGGATTCTAAACAAGTCCAGATTTTGAAGCTCTGCTTCTACATTGCTCACCTCAGACAAGGCCCGGATTTCTTTTGCCAGATTGCCTCTTTTTTCACGGTCAAGTCGGTTAGACTCAAGTTGAACCAACTCTGCTATAACGGACTTGTATCTTTTGTATTCTAAAAGGTGTCTGACGAGTTCCTCACGAGGGTCGATTTCATTTCCTTCCTCGTCAAGCACAGGCCTTGGCAACAACATCTTAGCTTTAATTCTCATCAAAGTAGACGCGACAAGAATAAACTCACTTGCTACCTCGACATTCATTTTTTCCAAATGTTTGATGTAGTCTAAAAAATCATCAGTAATCTGAGAAATTGGAATGTCGTAAATATCCAGCTCGTCTCTTTGTATGAAAAAGAGGAGAAGATCAAAAGGACCTTCGAATAGCGGTAACTTTACTTCAAATTTCAATCGGTATACTTAGATATCTGTTTCAAAGGTATCACGATTACTTGATTTGAAAAAGCAAGTGCTTATTTTGATTTTGTCTTTTTATAAATGGGCACTGCACTGCATGCCTCGCCATACATAAGACTTGAAACTACTGGATTCAGAAGTCGCGTTATTTCTACATAAGCATATTCAGGTACAGGAAATTTGCCGCATCCTTTTATAATTACTTTCTGATCCTTATAATCGTTCAGATCAATATTAGACAGTGCCTTTTGAAATAAATGATTTTCTAAATGGGACAACTCTCCAAAAACAAAGTTTTTTGCATAGGGTTCCAATGCTGATGCCAGGAGCATGTAGGCCCATGTTGGTACTATTGCGTCCGCACTACAATAAACAGCAACGTTCTTATCCTTGTAGCCTTTCCAATCATGAGTTTTCACGTACAACCTAAAGTCCTTTTCTTTCAGTACAAGTTCGTTGAACAGTTGATCTTTAATATCTACTAAAATTCGTTCTGACTGATCATAGTACTGCTCTAGATCAAAATTGATCAGTGAACTTTGTGCTACTCTATTTATGATCTCTTCTTCCATTATTTAAATGATGATGCTGTTCTGAATTCTTTTAAGTAGAACGGTTCAAAGCTCACAACGTTTTCAAATTTCTGATTCTTGAATTTATCCAATGCCAATAGTGCCACCTCTTCAGCGGAGGGCACAATATTCTTCACAAAATGTGCATTTCGATGCGTGATTATTTGCTCTGATTTATTAGACCCATCTCCAAAGAACAATATTTTATTGTCAGCTAATACATCTTCGAAAGCGTATTCTTCCAAAATAACTGGAGAAGTCGGTCTTACATTTTCAAACCTATCATCAAAGAGGGCGGCATACACCTCCATACGACGTGCATCTAGCATAGGGCAGTAAAATTTAATATCTACAGACCTTCTAAAGAGTTGGTATGCCATTGCCTCCAAGGTGTTAATTGCAATAAGCGGAATATCCAATGCAAAACATAAACCTTTAGCAGCCGAAACCCCAATCCTCAATCCGGTATACGAGCCGGGTCCTTCTGCAACTGCCACTCCTGACAGCTGATCCATCGTGCAACTAGCATTGTCCATCATTTGCCTGATCAAGACATGCAATAGCGAAGAATGAGACTTCTCGATGGAATATAGTTGCGAACCAATAAGTTGGCCTTCTTTCAGCAGCGCTACGGATCCACTGCTGGTAGAAGTATCAATACCGAGTATAAGAGACACTGATTGGAGTTTACTTGTTCAAAATCTTTGCATAAGCCTTAGAATCTGCCAAGATCTTAGCAGCCTCAACTACCGTCTCGTCCTGATCCAATCTGGCTTCCATCATACCAGAATGGAAATAATACCTGCTCACAATTTCTTCTTCAAGCATAAATTTGATATCAGTCTTAAATGCATTGAGGTAGTCCTTTTTCAAAGTGGCAACTTTAGCTTTTAGCTTGTCGATAGTGGCCTCCATCCCATCATAATACTTTTCTTTTTTAGCCATTTCTTCTAATGCTGTAATTGCCTCGTCCATTTGTGAGGATAGATTGAAATCTTTACCCTTCACCCATGCCACAAAATCTGCATATTCCTCATCCGACATTTCATATTGTCTTGGTGAAGCAATTTGCTTATGCTTAAAAGCATATTCGGTAGCGTAATCAAATATTAGATTCTGACTCACCATATTATATAGTAGATTTGAAAATTTCCTCGGCTTGACGCTTATATCGGGCTCAATTCCTCCTCCATCATAGACAATTCTTCCTTTGCTGGTTTTGAAAGAAACTTTCAGTGAATCAGGAATCTTACCTACACTTCCATCCTTATTTCTGTGTGAATAGTCAATAGCTTGAATACACCTGCCACTAGGAATATAGTACTTAGCTGTTGTAATCTTTAACTGTGCATTGTAAGGCAATGGCCTTGTGGCCTGTACCAAGCCTTTTCCAAATGTTCTGGTTCCGACTAAAACACCACGGTCGTAATCTTGAACTACACCAGAAACAATTTCGGCCGCAGATGCTGTAGCCCGACTTGTAAGGACAGCCAAACGGATCTCTTTATCAGCGGTCCCGTATGAGGTTGTGTAAGTTTTATTCCATGAGGCCATTTTGCCTTTGGTACTCACCACCTCTTTACCTTGTTCGATAAATACATTGGCTACTTTCACTGCTTCATCTAATAATCCACCCGGATTATCTCTCAAGTCGAGAATAATTCTTGTAGCACCTAAACTTTTAAGACTGTCCAATGCATTCTTAACTTCACTCCCTGCATCAGTTGTAAAATCACTCAATTTTATAAATCCCGTTGATTCATCATACATGCCATAGTACATCACATTGTTAATGGTGATTTTGGATCGGATCAATTTAACTTCAAAGGGTTTTTCTTTGCCATACCGTTTTACAGTCAATACAATATCTGATCCGGGCTGACCCTTTAGCATCTCACTAATTTCGTTGGAAGATTTGCCTTCCAAATCCTGATAATCGATTTGTATGATTTGATCACCGATCTGTAAGCCGGCCTGATGAGCAGGAAAACCGACGTAGGGCATAATTACTGTATTAACATTATTTCGCTTGCCTACAATCGCTCCAATGCCGCCGTATTCGCCGGTTGTGGCCGTACGGTAGTCTTCTATGTCGTTTTCAGAAATATATGCGGCATATGGATCAAGGGATTTGAGCATCGCGTCAATACCATCTCCAACTAACTTTTGACTGGACAATTCGTCCACATAATGTGTATTCAGTTCACGATAGAGTGTAGTGAAAATGTTAAGATTTCGGGAAATTTCGAAACTATTATCACCTCCCATCCAGGTAAACGAAAATAGTCCTGCCAATAGCATTACTCCAACAACGCCAACTAATATTCTCTTCATATCAATCTATCTACTTTCTTCTTTACGATACTTTTTCAACTTGCTTTTTAAAACGCTTAAAGGAGTCTGCAAGTTTGGATTCAATAAATTCGAACGAGTGAATTTCCTTTCCAGTGTAAATATAAGCAATCATAAAAAATTTATTGGCCGGCAAATTCTCCTCTAATAGATGCTTCTGCAGTCTGTATGATTCACGAAGTAATCGTTTTATACGGTTCCGATCAACTGCTTTCTTAAAATTTCTTTTGGAAACACTCACCATGAACTGGTGGCAGTTTGCTCGCTCGTCAGCGGGAAGAAATCGTATTGAAAAGGGATAAAAATAAAAAGATGCTCCTTTAGTAAAAAGAGCATCAATTAATTTTTTACTACTCAATCTTTCCCTCTTAGGAAAGGAGTATTTTCTATATGTGGGATTATTTCCTTCCATTAAATTAATAAGAAGGAATAAAGCTAAACAAGAATCTTACTTCTTATGCTTTCTTTCGTCAGATACGGTCAGTTTTTTTCTGCCCTTTGCTCTTCTTCTTTTCAAAACAGCTCTTCCTGCTGCATCTTCCATTCTGGCTTTAAACCCGTGCTTATTTCTTCTTTTTCGCTGAGAAGGTTGAAATGTTCTTTTCATCTGTTTATGATTTGTCTTTGTATCTGTCAGACGGAACCGTCATGATTCTAATCAGTCCTTTCGGGTAGATTACTTAACATGTAGGTTACACCTTAAATCGTATTTTTTATCTCTAGATTTCCAAATGTCTCTAACTACTCTCTTGATGCAGCTTGAAAAAATGGAGTGCAAAAATAGAGAGCTTTTTGACAATAACAAAGTCTAAATCAGATAGTTTGGGGTTGAAAGCATAATAATGCTTAGTGTTCTTGATATATCAGATTCAAATCTTCAATATTTGTACAAAGTTAACTCCCAATACATGATTGATTGCAAAATTTCATTTCCGAAACCGCTTACCCATCTATTGCACATTGAGCTTCGCTTTCATATCAATAACCAATCCTCCTTAGACCTGATTTTACCAGCTTGGAGGCCCGGAAGGTATGAATTAGCTCCCTTTGTTGAAAATATTCAAGGGTTCACAGTCTTGGATTCGAAAAGCAACTCATTAAAGTGGAGAAAAATCAAACCAAACATCTGGACAGTGCAAACTGAAAATACGCAAGAATTAGTCGTGCGCTATCAGTATTATGCAAATAGAATGGATGCCGGTAACTCTGTTCTAAATGATCAGATGATTTACATCAATTTTATCAATTGTGTATTTTTTACGAAGAAGCATCAGAATGATTCAATCAATCTAAAAGTAGATATTCCTATAAATTATCGATCATCGTGTAGTCTTACTAAAACCGATTCTGGAGACTACCTCGCCAATAATCATCAGCAGCTAGTTGACTCACCAATACTTGCAAGCCCTGATTTAAAACTATTGAGCTATTCTGTAGATGACTATTATTTCGCAATTGCTCTTCTTGGCAATTGTCCCCTGACGGAAAATGAATTAATCACTGATTTCAAAAAGTTTAGTGAAAGCCAAATTGCCGCAATGGGAGGTTTTCCCACCAATCAATACGATTTCTTAATTCACTCCCTTGATTATCCTCACTACCATGGTGTAGAACATCAAAATTCGACGGTTTTGGTTCTTGGTCCTAATGATAAACCCAATCGCGGGGCATATTATGAAAAACTAATGGGAGTGGCCTCTCATGAACTATTTCATACCTGGAATGTCACTCGTATCAGACCCAAAGAGATGTCTCCTTATCGATTTGAGAAAGAGACCATGACGGCAACTGGATTTGTAACAGAAGGGTTCACAACATACTACGGAGATTTGTTCTTAAAACAGTCCGGTGTTTTCGATCAGCAAGACTATTTCAAGGAGTTAAATACACTTTTTAATAGACACTTTGAAAATTTCGGCCGTCACGAAAGCTCATTGGTTCAATCCAGCGAGAATCTATGGGTTGATGGATACAAAAATCTGTTCCCATCAAAAAAAGTATCCATTTATGTCAAAGGCGCACTATGTGCATTAATACTAGATCTTAAAATCAGAAAAAATACGAGTAACGAATGTGCCCTAATTGATGTGGTGAAAAAATTATATCAAAATCATACTTATGAAAAAGGCGGATACACCAAGAAACAGGTGGAGGAGATCATAATTGAAATTGGTGGTCCTGACATTAGCGCACTTATATCATCTCTTTACAAAACTACAGAAGAACTTGACTCCTATTTGAGTGAGGCATTATCTTATGTTGGATGTGAGTTGAAGCCCAAAACACACCCAGATATCATCAATAGTAAGCTCGGAATAAAATTAAATGGTATTGTGATAGTAGAAATTGCTCCTAAGAGCCATACCGAAGACTATCTCTCGGTAGGAGATGAGATTTTAAAAATTAATAATGAAATATTCTCAGATGCAGAAATTTCATTGGTGGAAAATAACAAGTTCCAGATTAAACGAGGACCACGTACGCTTGACGTAATGGTACCTAGAGGCGATCAAACTTACTACGATTCTTATGAAATTCTATTAATGAAAGAAGCCTCTGACACTCAACGAGAAAATTTGTCGCTTTGGCTAGGAAATAATTGAAAATAAATTTTGGCTGAGGGTCTAAAAACTTACATTTGCCCATGCTTATCCATGTGGTGCAATTAATAGCTCTTCCTTAAAATGAAACCAAACGCGTTGCTGGTCAAATTCCTGGTATGGAGAATGAAACATATCAGCAACAATAACTTCACGCTCATACTTAGCGGAATTGTTGGACTGGTCGCAGGGCTTGCGGCGGTAACGCTTAAAGAATCTGTTCATCTGATTCAAGCCATTCTTAATAATTACATTTATACTTCCGGATTCGATTTCCTCTACCTATTCTATCCATTGGCAGGAATAGTGCTGACCATGATAGTAGCCAAATATATTCTGAAAGAAAAACTGGGTCATGGCATTACCCAGATCTTATTTGTAATTTCCAAGCGATCTAGCATTGTAAAACGAGCCATGATGTACTCAAGGATGATTACAAGTGCAATTACCGTTGGATTTGGTGGTTCGGTAGGACTTGAGGCCCCTATTGTAGTTACAGGGTCTGCTATAGGGTCCAATCTAGGACAGCTTACTCATCTGAATTACAAAAAAAGAACTTTACTAATTGCCTGTGGAGCCTCAGGTGCCATTTCCGCTATATTTAACTCCCCAATCGCTGGCGTAATATTTGCCATCGAAGTTATCCTTACTGATGTAACGATAAACAAATTCATTCCTATCCTACTTTCTTCGGTTACAGGGTCTCTTGTATCTCTTGCATTATTGGGAGATGACTTGTTGTTTTCGTTCAAACTAAAAGACCCATTCCTGGCAGAACATGTGCACTACTTTATATTCCTTGGGATTGCCTGCGGGATTGTTTCCGTGCACTTTACTAGATTAACTTATGTAATCGAAAGACTTATCAAAAAAGTAACCAGTGATTGGAGTAGAGCGCTTGTTGGGGGAATTGGTGTGGCCTTGATCGTACTAACCTTCCCTCCGATCTATGGAGAGGGCTATGATACTATTAAGCAGCTACTGAATGGGAATGACGATATTATTTTTAACAATAGTTTAATCTACGAAGGCACGGACAAAACACTAATCATTATCATTTTGTTGTTTGCTATTTTGGTCGTGAAACCAGTCGCCTCGGCGTTGACTATTGGGTCTGGAGGCAGTGGTGGAATCTTTGCACCATCACTTTTTATGGGAGGCATTGCAGGATACTTATTTGCGAAGACTGTTAACTTCGTTTTACCAGTCACGATAAGCACAAGTAATTTTACTCTCGTGGCGATGTGCGGTGTAATGAGCGGGGTTCTTCATGCTCCTCTTACAGCTATATTTTTAATTGCTGAAATAACAGGGGGATACGAGCTCTTTGTCCCATTAATGTTGGTGAGTGCCATTTCCTTTATCACAATCAACTATTTTGAAAAACATTCACTTTATACCAAAAGTCTTATTGAAAAAGGAGACCTGATTCAACACGACAAAGATCGTCAGGTGCTGAGCTTAATGAAGCTGGACAAAATCATAGAGTCCGACCTGCTTACCATTATGTATGACGCTAAACTAGATGATATGATCCAGCTGATCAAAAAGTCTAAACGAAACATATTTCCTGTATTAAACTATGTTGGCGGGCTGGAAGGAATCATTACACTTGATGACATTCGAGAAAAGATGTTTGATGAAGAGGCTAGAAAAAATATTGTAGTAAAGGAGGTGATGCAGCTACCACCTGCTGAGGTTCATCCAGACGACTCAATGCAAACTGTAATGAATAAATTCGAGGTTACACAAGCCTGGAACCTTCCTGTGATTGACGAAGGGCAGTATATCGGCTTTTTATCCAAATCCAGAATCTTTAACGCCTACAGAAATAAACTAATTAATCAAGATAAAGAATAGAAGATTATTTTTTTATTCATTGCACTATTCACTGATTTCAAGAGCTCAACAAATGCTCCTAATCAGATTTTTCCACAAATGGCCAAATATGTAAATCACATAACCTACTGTAAATCTTTTAGTTATATAGCTTCAATTAAATGTTGTGGATAACTTTCGATTTTGTGGATAAGTATTCTATATTCTTAAAATAGTACTATTATATGAAATTTTCCAAGCCCAACAACAAGAATTGCAACTATCTATTTTAGAGTACGTTAAGCTATCTTTACAATTAATCAAAGTTGAAGCTGATTCATGAAGCAAGCCTTTTTTTACAGTCTGGTAAGTTTGTTTGCCCTGTGTTTATTCGTTAGCACCTCTCGGGCTCAAAGCATTGAAATAATTAAATACAAAGATCTTGCTCAGATAATTTCTTCAGAATCTGATCAAAACAAAGTAATTAACTTCTGGGCCACTTGGTGTCGTCCATGTGTGAAAGAGTTACCTCAATTTCTATCTTTATACGAAAAGTACAATACTGAAAATCTTGAATTGACTTTGGTAAGTTTTGACTTTGCCGAGGACCTTGAAACTAAGCTAAAACCATTTGTAGAAAGAAAAAAAATTGAAGCTAAAGTCTATCTTTTGGATGAGACGGACTATAATTCTTTCATCGACAAAGTGGATCCCTCGTGGAGTGGTGCGATTCCAGCCACTTTGATGATTGCAAAGGGTAACTCCAAACGAAAATTTGTTGAAAAAGAATTTTCTGAAAACGAACTAGAAAAGGTTTATTTGAACTTTATTAAATAACACTAAAATGATGAAAAAGAATTTACTCTTAGCTTTTGGGCTTGTTGCTGTGGCAGCAGTCCTTTTCGCCAGTGGTAACAAAGAGGTGATAGTTAGCTCAACGGATGGGTTTGGTGTCGGAGATAAGGCTTCTGACTTCAATCTAATAAATGTAGATGGGAAAAAGATTTCCATGTCAAACTACGAAAGTGCAAAGGGGTTTATCATAGTATTTACCTGCAATACCTGTCCGTTTTCTAAAATGTACGAAAAAAGAATAGATCAGCTTAATCAAAAGTACGAACCAAAAGGATTTCCAGTTCTGGCTATAAACTCCAACGACAAAAGCAAGCAGCCCGGCGATTCCTATGAAGAAATGATTAAACGGGCAAAAGACAAAAATTATTCATTCCCATACCTTTATGATGAAAGTCAATCCGTGGTCACTGCCTATGGGGCAACTAGAACTCCGCATGTTTACGTGGTTAGCAAGAAATCAGCCGAATTGGTTGTGTCGTACATTGGTGCCATAGATGACAACCACAAGGACGCCAATGCAGTTTCTAAAAAATATGTAGAAGATGCTGTTGACAATTTGCTAGAGGGTAAGCCTGTGAAAACAACGTTTACTAAAGCTATTGGATGCACCATCAAATGGAAAGAAGCGTAAACAATTACTTTTTATGATAATATAATGTTGAGCAATTAGTCTTGTTCAACATTTTTTTTGCCTCGATGATCATCTCCTTTTCGGTCACCGCATTGATTGCCTCCACTTCATGGTTGATCAATGCAGTATTTCCTAATAAGGTAAAATACGCAAGGCTCATCGCTCGATTGAGCAACTCTACTTCCGAAAAAACATGTGAAGATTCTGCTTGCATTTTAACTTTGTCCAATTCGCCTGTTTTCAATCCATTCGTTAACAAAGTTTTGATTTCATGATCTATTTCTTCATCAACCTGGTCGAATGTCACTCCTTCCTTTAGCTTGCCTGAGATTACCAGGAGACCTGCATCCACGGAACCAGTAATGCTTGCACTTACCGAGTGGAGTAATTTTGTTTTCTTTACCAAGGACTGATATAGCCTTGAGGACTTACCTCTTCCTAAAACGTCGCTCAGCAGATCAATTGTAAAATATTTAGGGTCTAATCGATCTGGCATGTGATAGCCCTTATAAAAGGCATCCATTGGCACCTGACTTTCTGTTGTTTTAGATCTGGCTTCCGTCTGAGGTTCTTCCTGAGAGATGTTTCGGTGATAGTCTGATCCTCGCGGAATGCTACCAAACCATTTTTCGGCCAAGACTTTTATATCTTCCAATTTCACATCTCCAGCGACCACGAGAATGGCGTTGTTCGGAATATAAAATTTCTTGAAGAATGCCTTTACATCTTCCATCGTGGCATCTTCAATATGCGAAATTTCTTTGCCGATGGTATTCCACCGGTAAGGATGTGTTTTGTACGCCATAGGCTTCATGTGCAACCATGCATCTCCATAGGGCTGATCCAAATAACGCTGTTTAAATTCTTCGATAACCACCTTTCTCTGAACTTCCAAGGACTGAGTATCAAACGCCAAACTTAGCATCCTATCCGACTCTAACCAGAACGCGGTCTCTAAATTATTGGAGGGAACAGATATATAATAGTTGGTATAGTCAGGCGTGGTGAAAGCGTTGTTTTCGCCACCTACTTTCTGAAGCGGTTCATCATAAGAAGGGATATTAGCAGAGCCGCCGAACATCAGATGCTCAAACAAATGAGCAAACCCTGTTTTGTGCTCATCTTCATCTTTTGAACCCACATTGTACAGTACATTGAGTATAGCCACTTTCGTGGAATGATCTTCATGCACCACTACCTGCAATCCGTTGTCTAAGGTAAATTTATCGTATTGTATCATGATATATTATGACGGTAAAAATAGGGTGCAATACTTTCAATCTATACTATATTGATAGATTAGATAAAATTTCTCTATCATGCATCGTCCAACTGGGGTAAACTGTTAGATTTGTGACCGCACACCCAAAAAAACAATTGTTAAGCAACCCAATTCTTACTCAATGAAATTCGACCGAAAGAAACTAACCAACCAAGAACTTCTTTCCTTTTACAAAAACCTTTTACTTCCAAGACTGATTGAAGAAAAAATGCTCATCCTGCTCCGTCAAGGTAAGATTAGCAAGTGGTTTTCAGGCATGGGCCAAGAGGCAATATCAGTGGGAACTACCCTTGCGATGGAGAGCGATGAATACATCCTTCCTATGCATAGAAACTTAGGCATTTTTACAACTCGTGAGATTCCGTTGCACAGATTATTTGCTCAGTTTCAGGGTAAAGAAAGTGGATTTACCAATGGCCGGGACAGGTCCTTTCACTTTGGATCTAAAGAACACAATCTGGTTGGTATGATTTCCCACCTTGGCCCTCAATTAGGAATAGCCGACGGGATAGCTTTGGCTCACAAGTTACGGAAGAAGAAAAAAACCACTTTGGTGTTTTCCGGAGACGGCGGTGCCAGTGAAGGAGATTTTCATGAAGCACTAAATGTTGCCTCAGTATGGCAACTACCGGTCATCTTTGTGGTAGAAAACAATTGCTGGGGACTGTCCACACCAAGTGCCCAGCAATTCAACTTTGAATCCTTTACACAAAAAGGCCCCGGTTACGGCATAAAAACAAAACAAGTAGATGGAAACAATTTGTTAGAGGTCTATCACGCGATATCAGAAGTATCCAAGGCAATCAAAAAGAACAATGAGCCCTATCTCATAGAATGTATGACATTTAGAATGCGAGGTCATGAGGAAGCCAGTGGAACGAAGTATTATCCGGATGGATTACAAGACACTTGGGCCAAGCAAGATCCTGTTGACAATTTTGAAAAATACCTTGTCAAAGAAAAGATTCTTACCAAATTAATCAAGGAAGATATTCAAACAGCCATAAAATCAGAGATTGAAAACGGTCTAAAGTTGGCCACAGCAGAACAAAGCATTGCAGTGTCTACTGAGAAAGAATTGAGCGATCTTTTTGCACCATTCGATCAAAAATTGACTAACCCAAAAAGAAAAAAAACTGCTGAAAAAAGGTTTATCGATGCTATTTCAGATGGTTTGCGTCAAAGTATGGAAAAATATCCCGAGATGGTTCTTATGGGCCAAGACATAGGGAAATATGGCGGTGTATTCAAAATTACAGAAGGTTTTGTAGATCAATTCGGAGAAGAACGTGTCAGAAATACTCCACTTTGTGAGTCGGCGATTGTTGGTAGCGCACTGGGCCTATCTATACAAGGCATAAAATCTATGGTAGAAATGCAATTCGCAGATTTCGTAACCTGTGGATTTAATCAAATCATAAACAACCTCGCTAAAATCCATTGGAGATGGGGACAGAATGCCGATGTGGTGGTACGAATGCCTACCGGTGCCGGAGTAGCAGCAGGCCCCTTCCATTCTCAATCTAATGAAGCCTGGTTCTTTCATACTCCCGGTTTAAAAATTGTTTACCCATCCAATCCATACGACGCCAAGGGTCTGCTGAATGCAGCCATTGAAGACCCTAATCCTTATTTGTTTTTCGAACATAAAGCACTTTATCGGGCTATTTCACAGGAGATTCCAGATGATTATTACACGATTGAGGTAGGAAAAGCGAAATTAGTCACAGAAGGCAATGATCTATCCATCATTACTTATGGGATGGGTGTTCATTGGGCTGAGAAGATAATAGAGCAGGAAGGTATCCAGGCAGATATTTTGGATTTGCGTACGCTGCTACCATGGGACAAAGAAGCTGTTTCAGCTACGGTGAAGAAAACCAATAAAATCATCATTCTTCATGAAGATTGTCTGACCGGAGGCGTTGGAGCTGAATTGGCCGCCTGGATCAGCGAGCATCATTTCCAGGACCTGGACGCTCCTGTGATGCGAGAGGCTAGCCTGGACACGCCTGTGCCATTTGCGCCTTCATTAGAACAGAACTTTCTTCCAAAAGAGCGATTTAGGGTTAAGCTTAAAAACTTAATGGAATACTAGCCACTATAATTTTTCTAGAAATTTAAAAGTTTGGAAAATATTTGAACGCTTTTTTATTCACAATAACCGTACTTTGTTGCATCTGGTATTGAGTTCAATATATTTGTTAACTTCCCGTTTATATAGCGTAGAGAGGATTTATGTTAAACAAGTGGTTGTTTATTTTTTTGGTGTTTGCAGGTATGATCATGGTCTCCAGCCGAACTTCCTATGCACAACTTCTTGAGGATAGAAACAAGTTAAAAACAGCCAGAAGAGCGACCGGATTTCTTCAATTTAAGAAGAAAGCTAAAATCAAGGGTCCGAGTGGCAAACACAAGACAATTGCTGCTGGCACTCCCAAATATTCGAAACCGCCATCTAGAGAAGGGTCGAGCAGAAATGTGAATCCAAAATTTTCGGTAATCACAGCAGGGCAAGTGAAAGGAAGAAAAATCAATCCCAGATATACGAAACATAATGCTGGCGAAGGTGCTGATCGAAATGTAAATCCACGGTATACAAAAACTAATGCTGGCGAAGTCGGAGGTAGAAATATCAATCCGCGCTACTCACAATGGAAACAGGCAGGAAAGGTAGTAGTTGTGAACCCAAGGTTCTCTACACCGCCCAGCTATAGCAGAACTAAACCGCCAGGCAATCGAAAGAAGGGTTTCCTTCCAACTTTGAATCTTTATAGAAAACCACCTAAATATAAGCCCGGACCTAATTCAGAATATGCGGGCGCAATGAAGCGAAAGGTTCAAAGACCCTTCCATGTGGGAGATCACAATCAAAACATAAAGAGTTATAAAAAATTTACAAGTCGACCTCTTTTCTTTTCTCCAAATGCCAAAATGGCCAACTATGAAATTAAAACTAAAAAAATGAGAAAAGGGCGAGACATGTACCCCAGTGCCAACTATTTGTCTGCCAAATATTACAAGAGTAGGACGATCCGTGATGTAAAAAGGAAGTTTAATGTGGTGTGGGTACGAATGCATGGGAACAAAATTCAACCCAATGCTGTTAAGAAAAAAAGCAAAAAAGCTAAGTTCGACAAGGACGAGATAGAAATTTGGAATAATTAAGCATGAACTGGAATCATTTAACAGCAAAGGATCAAATCGATCAAATCAAAATATCCTCATCCAACAAACCCGTCCTAATCTTCAAACACAGTACTCGTTGTAGCATCAGTGCCATGGCAGAAAATAGATTGGAAAGATCATGGGTTAAGGAAGAAATTCCATCCATGGACTTATTCTATTTGGATTTGATCCAGTTTAGAGAAATTTCAAACTATATAGCTCATGTATTTGAGGTACCACATGAATCTCCTCAGATTCTAATTATTTCTGACGGAAAATGTATCTATGACAACTCTCATATGGGTATTTCCTACCATGAGATCAAAAGAGTATTTGAAAGTCTGACGGCAGTTTAAATCAATGATTTTACGAATAACATTTTTTTATCGTAAAAAATACAACCTTAATACCGACCGAACGTTCTGTATTAAAAAATAAATAGTATGGCAGAAGTAAAAGTTGGTCAAGAAGAATTAATGCTCGGTTTTCTTGAGATCTTCAGAAAGGCTGGATATCAGGGAGCAAGTCTAAATGCACTCGCTAAAGCCTCCGGACTAAAAAAGTCAAGTCTGTATCATCGATTTCCGGAAGGGAAACAACAGATGGCCAAAGAAGTTTTGGCATATATCGGAAACCTTATGCGGACTAACGTCACGCAAGTGCTCTTGAATGGCTCAGATAAAAAACAGAGATTGAAGACTGCCATTAAAAATATTAACGAATTATACGCCAATGGAAAGAATGCCTGCGTACTCAGAACGTTGTCAATGGAGACTGGACTTGGATTGTTCTCTGGACTGATAAGCCAAATATTTGATGATTTTGTGTTAGGCTTTTCAAAGTTGGCCGCAGATTTTGGATTCGCTGAAGCAGAGTGTAAAAAAATCGCTGAAGGTGTTCTAGTCAAAATCCAAGGGAGTCTGATTATATCAAATGCAGTAGAAAACACTTCACTATTTAAAAATACACTGAAAGAGATTGAAAATTCTTTCCTCCACCAAGAGTAAATTTTTTTAACCCATCACCGACCGAACGTTCGGGATTATATCAACGGATAAAATTGCCATCACAACAGGTACTAGAAACTGCCCAGATGGCTATGCAGGTCAAAGGCATAATTGCCAACGAACTGCCCATCAGGGAACATGAAAGGAAAAACAAAAATAAATAGACACAATTATGAAAATCAAAATTCTTAAATCAATAAGCATCAAACTACTTTTTGGTTTGGCACTTATCTTTTCGGCAGACATTGAGCTAAGAGCACAGCGTGTTGCCGTTCAGCACAAGACCATTGAAATCAATGGATTGGAAATATTCTATAGAGAAGCTGGCTCGCCAGATAATCCAACCATACTCCTACTTCATGGCTACCCCACCTCTTCACATATGTTCAGGAATTTGATGACGGATCTGTCAGACAGTTATCACCTTCTCGCACCTGACTATCCTGGGTTTGGTAATAGTGAGCAACCTTCAATGGAAACCTTTGACTACACTTTTGACAATGTGTCGCTCATCGTTGAAGACTTTTTATCAAAGTTGAATGTTAGCAAGTACAGCATTTATCTTATGGACTATGGTGCACCTATCGGATTCAGAATCGCAGCTAAATATCCAGATCGAGTCGAATCACTGATTATTCAAAATGGTAATGCCTATGAGGAAGGGCTTCGTGATTTTTGGATTCCAATAAAAAAATACTGGAATGATTACACCATTGAAAACGGGAAAGCCCTTGAAGGTTTTCACTCACTTGATGGATTGAAATGGCAATACACACACGGGGTTAGAAATGTAGAAAGTATCAGTCCTGACAATTGGAATGTAGACCTTCAACATTTGCAAAGAGATGAAAACAATGAAATTCAGCTGGCTATGTTTTACGACTATAGAACGAATGTACCTCTCTATCCCAGCTGGCAGAACTACTTCAGGACCTATCAGCCACCGACACTTATTGTTTGGGGTCAGAACGACTACATCTTTCCGGCCGAGGGTGCACATCCTTATAAGCAAGATTTGAAAAATCTCGAATTTCACTTACTCAATACAGGACATTTTGCCCTTGAGGAAGACGGAAAACTAATTGCCGACAAAATTCGAAAATTTCTTAACACACAAATAAATCAATAGCATAATGAAAACTATCAATTGGAATAATGCAATCATTGCTGGAGCGATGGGAACATTAATTTTTGATCTGGTGGGTCTTCTCATTACAGGAAACTGGTGGGATATCCCCTCACTACTCGGGGCCAAGACTGGCCTTGGACTGACCTATGGCGTCATTGGCCACTATTCAAATGGCATATTATTGGCTATCCTTTTTGCCGGAATTGCGCCTTCTCTTTGGGGACCCAAATGGTTCAGGCCGCTGCTATTCGTGACCGGCGAAACCATTGCATTGGTATGGCTATTCATGCTTCCTCTTTTGGGTGGAGGAATTGCGGGATTAGATATGTCACCCGCAGTACCCGCAATCACATTGATTCGACATTTGGCCTATGCGTTGCCACTTATCTTGTTTATTCAGTACGATTTTAAAGTACTCAAATAGATCTTGAGCAAAGGGAGAAATAATTCCTTTTGCCCAATTCTTTTTATCCAACGACAATTTTAAACCAAATACCATGAGACAGAATTTCACAAACTATGCATTTACAGAGAGTGTAAAAAAGGCCCAGGAAAAATATGGTTCTCGTGAACTGTATTCAAAAATGGACAATAACGGACCGGATCAATATCAATTGTTTCATCGAGAGACTGCCCATATCGAGCAAATGGATGGCTTCTATCTTTCGACAGTTGGTGAAAATGGATGGCCTTATGTTCAATTCAGAGGAGGACCTAAAGGATTTGTAAAGGTGATCGATGCAGAAACCATAGGGTTCGTAGATTTCAGAGGAAACAGACAGTACATAAGTACGGGAAACATTTCGGCTAACAATAAAACAGCAATGATTTTTTTGGATTATCCTTCGCGCACCCGGTTAAAAGTTTGGGCCGAGTCGGAAATACTTGGTCCGGAAGATCACCCGGACCTTAGAGATCAACTTATGCTTCCCGACTATAAGGCAAATATTGAAAGGCTTATGATTTTTCACGTTAAGGCTTTTGACTGGAATTGTCCCCAACATATAACTCCTAAATTTTCGATTAGCGAGATTCAAACATTGATAAATTCAAATCACGAGTTTCGTCAGCAAATTCTAGGCGAATGACTGACACTCATTCTTCCTCTCTTTCAAGAGATTCAATCATAAGCTTCAGCTTCCTGGCCTTCTTGCCGTACATCAAGTGAATAAGATAAAACGCTATTGGACAGGCAATCAGCATACTTGCCAATAGGCTAATAAACAACGATTTTGTATCCATTACCTCATCATAGAAACCATTTCTATTAAGAAAGTATGCTGCTAACACAGCCATAATCAAGACAACCACAGACGCTGTCTTCAGATGGATAATAAATCTACGAATAATATCCTGTACACGGTAAAGATATGCCAATACATCACTATCAATAGATTCTTGTTTGAGATTGCTTTTTAACCTCTGGTAATAAACGAAAAAAATCAGATTGACGGCAGTGGTAATGGATCCAATAATCCACTCTCTAGCCCAAAAAAATTCTACCACAATTGACGTAAGGATGATTAAATTAATCCATTGCTCCCAAAGCAAAGTACGTATAAAGCGATGTACCAAGCTATGCGACCCCTTGCTGATCATTTTGTCAATTTGTGGTTTGGCATAGGCTTTTGCATCCGCTGCGTCACCATCTCTCCAAATGTCCTTAATGTCCAAATCTTTCATCGATGATTTTTTTTAGCTGTGCCTTTACTCTATTTACTTTGGCTCCGACATTGGTCACTGTGATACCCAATATCTCCGCCATTTCTTTGTAGCTTTTTTCCTCCAGATACAAGAGAATTATCGCTCGATCCGATTCCCTTAACAACTTAATTGCCTTGTACAATTCTTGCACTCGTTCTTCCTGAACCGCACTATCTTCATCCACCACATCGGGAATTTCTCGGTTTTCGGTAGGTACAGTACGCTTCTTACTGCGTAATTGAGATAAACAAACATTCAGGCAAACTCTATAAGTCCAGGTACTTAGCTTCGAAGCACCTCGGAACGAATCAAACGAACGCCAGAGCTGAACGATGCACTCCTGATAGTAATCATTGAAATCATCCGTCGAATCGGTATATATCCGACAGACCTTCGCTATGATACGATGGTTATTATCCAAAAATCCCTGAAAGTCTGACTTCATAAACGGCTGATTTCAAATGGATAGGTTGGCAAACTTCTGTTTTTATTACAATTTCATACTTATTTAATTGGCATTCGCTCAAATGGCTTATTCCGATCGAAAAGGTAACGATACGTATGGTGCGTTTTTCCAACCTCACCGCCAACCTGCTTCACAACAAGGATCATTTTTCTGTTAAAATCGCCAATCCAATTCATCTCCAGTATCGGATATCTCTTATAATCCCGTTGTACCATTTGAGCAGTAGCCATCACAAGCGCACCATCTAAACCTTTGCCCTGGTGAGCAGGTGCCACTCCGAATACCAATCCCAACATTTTCTTATTGGTCTTTCTCCATTTGTGCCACACAAATTTGAGCTTACCGATTAAGTCCAGTTTACCATTTACGTACTTGAATATTTGATTGACCTCAGGCAGGTTCAGGTAGAATGCCACCGGCTCCCCTTTATAATAGGCAAACCAAATTATTTTCTCGTCGATGATCGGTTTCATTTGCTTCATGATGGCCTGAGATTGTTCCTTCGACATCTCAGCCACGCCGTCATGATTGGCCCAGGCTACATTATAAACTTGCCTGAAGTCTTCAGTGTACTTTGCCAGATTTTTAAGTTTCATATGCTCAAAAGAGTAATCTGGGTTCTTATTGAGTACGTCAGATTTTTCCATGATCCGGGGATGGAATGGATCAAAAGTATTTCTAATAAAGGTGAATTGCTTGAAATAGACTTGAAAGCCATAGGCCTCAAAAAGATTCTGGTAGTAGGGAAAATGATAATTGCATTGATAGTTGGGCTCGATCTCAAAACCATCAACGAGGAGCCCCCACCACTTATCTCTGTCTCCAAAGTTGATGGGTCCATCCATGGCTTCCATACCTTCGGCCTTCAACCACTCCTTTGCTGTATCAAAAAGTAGGTTAGCAGCCTGTTGATCATTGATACACTCAAAGAAGCCTGTTCCTCCAGTGGGCTGATCATTATCCTTGTTTTTGGTTTTATCATTGACAAAAGCGGCAATTCTCCCAATGACTTTATTGTCCTTTTTCAGCAACCATCGAGTACATCTTCCAAATTTGAAAGTCTTATTTTTCTCTGTGTCAAATACTGCATAAACGTCCTTGTCCAACGGCCGGATCCAGTTTTTTTCACCGCGATACAAATCCACTGCCATCTCTACAAAGTCTTGCTGCTCTCCTTTGCTCTTTACCTCTATCAGTTCCATGCCCTAAACTTAATCACACCTTTTTCTTTTGGCAATTTTTACTCTTACAAGAAAAAAAGTATTGCTCGATCTGAAAAAAAATACACATTTTAATATGAAGCCTTTGGAAAAGATAAAAAGCAGTTTACTTTTGCAGACCATTACAAAATGGTCCGTTCGTCTAGGGGTTAGGACGCCAGGTTTTCATCCTGGTAACAGGGGTTCGATTCCCCTACGGACTACTAGATCAGGGACGAGTCGTCGTTCCTTTTTTTATGATAAGTAATGGTCCGTTCGTCTAGGGGTTAGGACGCCAGGTTTTCATCCTGGTAACAGGGGTTCGATTCCCCTACGGACTACAAACTTTTGAGTTAGAAAGCCCTTCCTGATATCAGGAAGGGCTTTTTTATTTGTAATACACTGCTCGTATGGTCCTTTTTAAAATCCCCTAAGAAATTCTTAAGGTTTTGTGGAATATTATGTAATGGAATCTGCCACAACAGATTTGGGCGAGTCTTTCTTGGCACCCTTGCTGGATAAGATCGTATTTCCTGAGATGGCATTGGAAAGTACGCTATCCAAATGATCCATCACATCACCTGATAAGTTTTGACCTGCTAACTTTTGTTTAAGTTCAAGCAGATTTTTTGCTGATTCATTTCTAAGGTTATTGGCCTGTTGCTCAGATTTTAATTGAAATTCATAGGCCTTTTGCTTGATGAGCTCTTTCGTATTCAACTTAAAAACTCCTTCCAAGGCATTGACCAACTGATTCAAAATCTGATAAACGAGGTTGGCAGAAAATCCTCCAACCATGGCAAGCACAGGCTTCAGCAAATAGGAAAGTGAAGCAAGTGGATCACCAGTTGATGCACTGCCGTTGCTTGCAGTAGAATCTACGAGATTGACAAAAAACTCTGAAAGCAGCAATCCGGCCACAATACCAAGGCAAAAGCGACTCCAGTAAGTAAAATTGTAAGAGGAATCAAATGTTCCCTTAGTGAGGTAGCCATTCATTTTGAATAAGGTATTGAAACAGGTACCCAAACTTGCAGAGGCCACCAAAAATGTCAACAGGACCAATTGAGTAGTTCCCGAACCTTGTAAAATACTTATCTGTATGGTACGTGCATTGAGCTCAGGCAACAAACTGAGGCCAATCAATAGCAAAATGGATAAAACGGTAACGACCATAAACTGTCGGAAAATAGGAATAGGTCCCAAAAAACTCAAAAAATGATCCTTGCCCGAACTAGACTCCAGCAAAGCAATAGTGCTGGGTTTTGCAGGATTAACCACAGTAATCAGGTAATTGTATAGCGCCACCAATTGATCAGTGTTTTTTTGACCCGACGATACTTCAGTCAAGTCAATAATATGGTCTAAGCTCTGAATATTATTGGTGTTCAGCTGTTTACCTTGTCTAATAGCATATTTCAACATGGCTTGGCATTGACTCAATAGGTCTTCATTGATAGCATCCGCTTTATGCGGTTTTATTTGTGTATTAGATGTTTTCATGATTTTGATATTAAAGGTCGATTCACCAGACCTGTAAATGTCTGGTGAATCAACTTGTTAAAAAATACATAGGCCTGATACTATGAATCAAGTAACCATGACCAGGTCAATTCCACCTCTCCGGTAGTTGTTTTGTTGGAAAAAGTTTGTAAACCTGATTTAGGTGGAGATTTAGTCAAATCCAATCCCATGCTCAGCATCCCCATATTTCTGTCAGGAATGTCATTGATGACACCACCCACAGCATCTAGTGCCTTGCCTGAGACACTCAACCAAGAACTGGTAGCCACCTTCCCGGCAATTCCTGGAAGATTCTTTGGCGTCTGACTTTTCAGGTCTCCTTTGATAGATTCCAGCACGGACATGAACTTCTTGATGCCTTCATGGTTTTTTACATAAACTTGCACGTCCAGTGTGTTGCTCTGAGGCTCATCCATGGATATCATTTCCAATCCATCACCAGTCGAGCCTCCATTCGGTACGAATGAATAGCTGTCATCGGTCTGCTTTTTGAAATTGATAAAGTGCCCGTCCGGAATGATGCGAACCAGTTTTTTGCTGTCGTTTGTCGGATGATTGATTACCATTATCAAGTACAGGTTCCAATGCTTCCTGTTTTTCAAAACCTGTATCTTATCGAGTGATAAAGTGATATTGCTCATTGTTATTCACGTTTATTAGTTGAAAAAAGGGTTTAAGAATTGCCAAACTTCTTTTGGACATATTGTGTCAAACTGTTCCAAAAGCCAACCGCGATAATCGAATCAAGCTTTTTCATGGCCTGGTTGGGTGTAGTCGCCCCCTTTTGAAGTTCGCTGGATAGACCATTGAGCTTGTCTAAGATTGTCACGAGCGGTCCCTGAATTGCTGCCAAATCCTGATTGATAGCAGGAGTTGATATGCCTGACTGGACTAACGTATTCGCGAAGCTGCTTACCTGATTGTTGGTACTCGCGGCCATGCTCTTCCACTGATCTAGCAGGTTCTGACTACCGCATGCCATCGTGCTCATGTACTTTTTGATGTGTGCTTCATCAGCATTCATAGTAGCTTGCAAATTGGCCTTATTGGTATTGATGTGGTTAAAATCATTGATGATCGTAGTATTCCATTGACCAATCGCATTCATAGAAGCCGTGAAGCTGCTCTTGGCACTAGAAACCTCCGAAATGGCTGCTTTCAAATTAGCCTGTATGTTGCCCGACGTTGAATTTTTCAACGTTTCCATTGATTGAGTCACCTGAGGCAAGGTAGACACAAACCACTGTCGCAACGGCGTATAATATTGGTTGAATGCATGGATATCCGATAGTAGCTGAAGGTTGCCCGACTTGAAATTGCCCATGTAGTCGGTATAAGCCGGAAACTTCCAGGTATAGGTATAAGTCTTCGTTTCTACGCACCATATAACATGCTCGACGCAAATGGTACATTGCGTAACTATCTTAAATGGCCCATAATTGAACCCGTCAATCACCTTGGTCAACCCAGGGATCGAATTGGACAAACTTTCTAAAGTTGAAACCGCGCTCTTGGCAGTGTTCAAATCTTGACTCTGTACAGTGCTTGCAGTCATCGAAGCCAGTACAAATAGAATAGATATTATTATTTTCATTTTATTATTTGTTTGTGAAATGCGCTACCTGAATGCATCACATTTCGGTTATTGAATTTATTTGATTAACCTCATGAGGTGCCCGGTACAAAATAGAATCGTCATGTGCTGTCAAACTCAAGCTTGCAGCGTTATGCCGGTTCCTTTTACTGCCCGGTACTCCCCATGAAGTTGGTTAAGAATTATATTTCAGATTGACTTTCATAGCAAGTCCTACCTCTGTGACCTCAGAGAGATCCGCGCCTCCACTTGCCTCTATTGTCCATAGTGTAAATGGCGTCGGCAACATATAATTAGCGGTATCAATGTTAAATGGCACGTTGATATTTCCTGCTTCACCGTTGCCTGATGGCTCATAAGAAAAATGACCCGACAATGAGTTGGACAGGAAATTGACTAAATCGTCAGAATCACCATTGACATAATGGCCCGAAGTAGAAACCTTGAGCGGTACATACCCAGAGTCATTGGCTTTTACACCCTTGAGGTAAAACTCAGCCTCAGTGATCCAAATAGCCACATCATTGGCACCTAGTTGAGACAAAATCGGATTAAGTGCCTTGGGTATATCAAAACTGATTGACTGACCACTCGCATCCAGATAGGCCGTCAATTTGCTTGTACTTGTGGAAGCCGCCTGACCGTTGGGCTGGGCTACAGGTATGGTCAACTTCAAGTTGGCCCCCTTGCTCGGCAATACCGTAGTCCCCGATTTCAGACCAGACACCCAACCACTGATAGTCGTAAAAGCAGCCTGCAAATCAGCAACAGATGTTTCCAATGTAATGGTTTCGACAGGCTCAGTCAGGCTATTGTAATAGTAAGCGTTTCGATACGCAGTCCAAGCTACAAATACCGATCTCATCGTAGAATCGATCCGGTTATTGATCATGCCTTTCAACGAATTGATTTGCTCTTCTTCTGACGCTGCCCTGGCCTTAAGATCCCCCCAAATATTGGCGGTATTTTGTATCGCCGTCAATTTTGCCTTGAGCACCACAGCTTTGCAAAGTACCTTGGAGTATGCGATGACCTTGGTATTGATGGCCTTACCGAAATTGGCTACCTTGTTTAAGCTTTCCAGGTAGGCATTGCTCGATGGTTGTGCACCTTCCAATTTATCATCCTTGAGTTCATCAGAAAGGTTGGACAATACATGTTGCACATTGGCCATATAGTTGTTCCATGACAGATCAGGGTCGATGGTCACTGGCACAGGATTAAACGTCGTACCCTTTGTGTCACTAGTAGGGTTATTTACCTGAAACCAAAGCTGCTGACTATTGAATACGTTGCTCAACAATTGCTTCGTGGTTATAAGTAAGACTTTGGCATTGTTGACCAATGAATCCTGATCATAGCTCTTAGCGATACCCTTGATCGTGTCGTAGCCCTCATCCAATGTACTGACGACATCCTTTGCAGCACCAAGAGCTCCTTCGCCCCCTTTTTCTACGGACTCGGCAATAGACATGGCCGCATCCATCGCATCTATGGCAGTTTCTACACTTTCCTTCAAAAATGTTTTGACCTGCTGGTCAGCGATGGCTGCATACAAGAGCTTGCATTTGGTGTCCGCATCAGTGATCTGTCGATTGAACCTACCCATAAGATCAAGCAGCTCATCAAACAAATTACTAAG
The DNA here is from genome assembly GCF_039944555.1 of Reichenbachiella sp. Classification (GTDB taxonomy): domain Bacteria; phylum Bacteroidota; class Bacteroidia; order Cytophagales; family Cyclobacteriaceae; genus Reichenbachiella. The sequence goes on from NZ_JBDUYN010000008.1 coordinate 554,353, forward strand.
CATACTGGTCACCTGATTATACTGTGTAGTTACAGGTGTAGATTCTGTAGCAGAGGTCTTGACAACGGCCGAACTAACTTTTTCAATAAGTTGCTCACTGCTGGCTTTTGACTCCAGCTCATCCAAGTGGTCATTGTATTCGCTAATGGCAGAGATCAATCCATTGATCTGCTCACTATAGTAAGTCGCTGAGAGTGGTCCCACCGCATGATAGTTATCAGGAATATTGATTGATACAAGCAGAGAGGATGCCTGTGCAAGCAATTCTGAATGCGTATCCGGTACGGTACCACATCCCAATATGGCATCGCATATCCAGTGGAGAATATCTCTGGCGTCACTCAAACTGGCCTGATCGCCAACATTGATCAGCGAAGTGGCAGATTCAAAACTGGCATACAATGAATTCAATGCCCATGGTCTGCCAACCAAATCCAAAAAGTCGCTGGCCTTGCCATCTACTCCCTGAGTCGTCCCGTCTGAATGAACCATAAATGTCCCGGGACATAATGAACTACCATTGACTGGCAATTGGTACAAAGGTGCCGGATTTGAACCAGTGGTCTTGCTTGTGATAAAACTAAGCGGTACTGGTTTTCCCTTACTGATCGATCCCATAATCAACCCCTCTACAACAGTAGGTGTGGTACCATCAGGCACACTTACAGGCCAGGACGCTCCATCAAGACTGGATATGTAAATTTGCCTTGCAACAACTACTGTACCCAGGGCGTTGAAATTGGGCACATCTACCGTCAGTTTATCTGCATAGATCGCCAGTGTATTGCCACCGCTTCCGGGAAATTTATTTACCAAATCAGAAAGGGTCACTTCATATCCTGAAAATACGATATCCGTTACCTCGGCCCCAGCTGCATTCCTGGTGACCATGGTCTGATCAAATTTATTTTGCGCTTTTACTAAAGTTTCCATGTTATTAGCGTTTAGGTGGTCCATAGCCAACTCAATGAAAATCAAGATGGACTATGGACTCATTTAAAAAAATTAGTTTTGAGCAGGAATTGGCGCAGGATACTTGATATTGCTCAAGTAGTTGACCAAACTGTTGGTAGTAAACTTGCTTGTGTTTGTGGCAATCACACCCCACGCTTTTTGCGCGTTCAGGATGTCAAGTTTCTGCATGACAGTAGGCAAGTCACCAAGTGTATCGTCATCCAATCCGGCGATGTGCGTCAGCTTTTGGTTTTGATCCAACCATACACCTTCGATTGTTGCCAATGCACTGGCGAAGCTGGTAAGCAACCCAGATACTTTGGCCATAGATAAATTGAAAGAAGTCAAATCAGTTACCAACCTGGTTTTCTTTTGAAGATCTACCTGATCAGAACGAATTTCTCCTGTCAATTTGTTGTAAAGTGCCATTTCATTGGCTGCAGCAGCTCCAAGACCTCCACCAACGCCGGCAGCTACAGGCCAAAGGATACCCATAGAGATCACCGCAATGCCAATGGAAGCGGTTGTAGCCGCGATAGTATATTTTTCCCATTCACTATGCGCTTCAGAGGCCTGACTCTGTAGCGATGAAATGGAGCTGGTGTCTACAGTTACATCCTTTTGAGCATCAGCCAATACCTTCGAATCTTTGTCACAATAGGTCAAAATCACCTTCTCAGCGGTATCAAAATTTGTTTGAAAATCTGCCAGCTTCTTTTGCAATGCTTGCGTGTAGGTAAGCATAGTTTGTGCGCTCGATTGCAAACCACCTTCTCCTGTCAATATCTCCTTAAGTGTACTTGCGTTTTGGCTTGCAGAGCCTGTATACATTTCACTCAAGCTCGACCAGGTCATATTGAAAGTGCTTGCCGTTTCATTCAACTGACCTGCCAGCCAAATGCAATGCGCATAGATCTCGCCAGGTGCGGTTTTTCCCGAAACGTAGTTGGGATCACTGCTGATTTTCTTCTGTAAAGATGATGGATCGCCCATTATGGTACCCAGTGCTTGCACCTGTTTCATCGCGTTTACGCAATTTTCAATCAACGTTTCATCGGAAAATGTGCCATACTTGGTTGTGAAATCACCTTGTGTGATCGGCATTTGCATACACGAGGTGATAAATGACTGAAGTTTTAGCCAGTCGCTGTTGAACAATAAGAAATTGTTGCCATTGGTGTTGGCCAATGAATTACCAGGCGCTGCTGTAGTGCCTGTAGAAGTTTTTGTTTGTGTCACAGTTGACATAGTTATATTGATTTTATTGGTTACCTACTCTGTTTAATCATCGGCTTTTCGGTATCCGCCGGCTCATGACCGATGAAAGGTGGATTTAAGGTTTCAGTCCGTCAATTGCGAAGCGATGATAGAACCGACACAAACCGAATTGAAATTAAATGTGTGAATGAACAGGTATCATGAGTGAATGGTTGGATTCGGTAAGGAAGCAAATGATAGTTTGGGGGAAATGCTATTCACTTGCCTGGTCTTCGACATGCTCAGACTGACAAGAGATTGCATGTCACCCTGAGGTACTCGAAGGGTAGACATGCTTGCTCTTTCAACTTTATAGGTGGTCTCCGAATCATACGAAAAACCCACCTGAAAAGTGTAAATAGATTTTCATTCCGCTGCGCTCTATTCGAAAGGACAGATGGTGTTGATAATATGTTTTTTAGGCCCGCGTTAATTCATTTTGTGCTGCCATATCCATATCGCTGTTTCTTATTATACTTGCGCCACTTATTTAAATACAAAAAATTATGAAACCAACCTTTATTCAATCACCACTTTGGCTTATCGCAATACTTACGCTCTTTACCACATGTGGCCATGATCAGGACGCTGGCGAGACACCCTCACCAGCCGATATCTACATCACCATAGACAGTGAGGGCGTACTCGCCTATGCCCAACCCGGTGATGAGGTTCCCGATTTTATAAGCATGTACAATGGCGAAGCCGATTATCAGGCACGTACCCATGGCGCAGCCAATCTGGTCACCGAGCTTGTCCCCGGCCAGCAGGTCAATTGGATCCTGGAACAACATGAAGGGCTGAAGATCGTAGGGTTTGACTTTCAAGTGCTGGAAGGGGATGATTTCTTTTCTGCTCCCGTAGTGCAGCCGGACGGCTCATGGACCACAGACGTAGCACCAGATGCTGCCATTGGCTCAGTAATCAAATATTCCGTGCTTTTCGAAATCAATGGACAACAATATTGGTGGGATCCTTTGGCGAAAATAAGTACCAGCACATAATGATGTAAGATTTATTATAAGAAACGCTTAAAACTTACAGGGCCTTAGACAGGCTCAGACTGACAAGGGGTTGCGCAGATAGGGTCATTCAAAAGCATAACAAGTGTATGACTTGTACTATCGCGGGAATGAAATTGACTTTTCCACTAATTGTAAGCGTTCGATATACCAATAGTCATCAAATTAACCTCGCGTTGATTAGTTTTACCACCTATAACTATTTAGTGAAAAATTATCATGCAACTTAACCTAACCGACGAAGCCAGTGGGCAGACGATACTCAATGCCGTCATTCACGATCATATTCTTGATGATATCCTGAATGATGAAATGTATCTGGAAAACTCCGGTTCTCCTTATGACCCGATCAGACTGGATCGCTTCTTATCCTCTATCGACACCGGGCAAGATTCGGGAAGCACACCAGTCCTACCCGTGATTTCCGACACCAGTAAGGCTGTGCTCACCATCGCAGTAGGAAAAGAGAACATCCCGCTGCGGCTGCACTATATGGAATTGCGCAACCTGAGCACCAATGACCTGGACGAGGCCGTAGGCTGTTGGGCGGAAATATTTGACTTCAGCACGACAAAAAACACCTGCAATGCGGCTCAAAACGGACACTTGTACATCGAAGCTATTTGTGATCATTCGGGAGCATGTGCAATTCAAATGCCGGAGGTTAAAAAATCTACCAAAGCTACCAGCACCATCGTGTCCTATGGAGTTGTGTTCAACTTTACCGCTAAGGGTAATAACAAGACAAAAAAGCTGCATGGAAGGATTGATCCTTTGGCAAGAGTCACATCAAAAAGTTAGAATTGAACAAGCTTATTGCTGCTTGGTCGTTGTCTGTAGTATTCTTTTTACCCATTGCACCAATTTCTGGTCAAAGTCAAAGAACAGCAGACAGCTTAATATTTTTACTAAAATCACCCATCATTAGCAATGAACAAAGATTTAATATTGTTCGCCAAATTGCTCATGATCATCCCAAATATCAAATTGCACTTAATTACTCAATGCAAGCAGTGGAGTTGGCGAAAAAAATTGGCAACCCACAGCTCATAGCTGTAGCACTTGAAGAACTCAGCATTAATCACTGGAATCTCGGTAACACCATAGAATCTACTGAAGCGTCGTTAGGTGCATTAGAAATATTCCAAAAACTAGGAGACTCAGAATCTGCCGCTGCAACCCTCGTTCAGCTAGGGTCAAATGCGATCTCTAATGAGGAATTCCCAGAAGCAATTAAATATTTGAAATCTGCTATTTCAGTTTATACTGAGTTTAGTAGTCATAAACACGTCTCGTTATCATTTCTTAACCTTGGAGAAGCCTACCGACTAAATGAGCGTTATGACAGCGCCACTCATTATTTCCTTAGGGCGCTAAAACTCAAAGAAAAAGTAGAACAACCAGAACGTGATATATTGATTGCCTACTCCACCGGTAACCTGGGCATGGTCTACAACTCACTTGGCCAATTGGACACAGCTAAGTCCTATCTGGAATCGGCCATTGCTCTGACTCGCCAACTGGGCGATCCCTATTCCTCCTCTGTATATCAAGCCGACCTCGGTCAGTTGTATGCCAGGCAAGGTCACTATGAAATTGCCGAAGCCGAAATGCTTGAAGCATTGGCCACAGCCCGAGACCATGGACTCAAAGAGCAAATCAGGGATTTTAGTGAGATGCTGGTTGAGCTTTATCAAGGGCAAGGTGATTTTAAGCATGCCCTGCAATACCAGCAGTTGTTTCAAGTCTACCAGGACAGCCTGGTCAATAAAAAGAACGTGCAGGAAATCGAGCGGCTCAAGGCGGGCTATGAGATCGACAAACGGGAATCAGAAATATCACTATTGAGTGAACTCAACCGCCAACAACGTTATCTGGCCATCGGGTTGTTTGTGGGGCTCGCGTTGATTTCCATTTTTTCTATACTGATCTATCGTAGTCGCAAAAGAGTAGAGCGTACCAATACGGCACTGATTCATCAGAAAGAAGTCGTCTCCAAAAGAGAACAGGAAAAAGCACTCCTTCTCAAGGAGCTGAACCACCGCGTGAAAAACAACCTCCAAATGGTAGCCAGCCTGCTTAACCTGCAAGAAAACCAACTACAGGGGCATCCGGCAGAAGCAGCTATCGCTTCTGGCAAGTACCGGGTCGAAGCACTCTCGCTGATCCATCGCAAGCTCTACAGCGAAGACCATCATACAGAAATAGACGTATGCGACTATATTGAAGAATTAGTCATGAATTTGTGCTACAGCTATGGAAAGGTCGATAAGCCTCAGTTTGATTTGGCTCAAATAAACATTGGCATAGATCAGGCTGTGCCCCTCGCTCTGATAGTTAACGAACTGGTCACGAATGCCCTGAAACACGCCTATGAGGGCATCCGTGATCCTGAGCTAAACATTGGTTTCAAGGAGATCGGTAAGGATCTGGTTTTAATGATCCAAGACAATGGAATAGGATTTCATGCTAACTATAACTCTTCGTCCTTTGGCATGAGCCTGGTGTATTCACTAGTCGGACAGTTAGATGGAGACATTTCGAACCATGCAGCAGCTGGGACTTCCTGGGAAATTTGTATGCCTAAAATGGTGAAATTATAAACTTTAAAGGATGAATAAAGTCAGTATTTTAATTGTCGAAGATGAGACCTTGTTAGCTCAGGATATTGCCATTCGATTGTCCAAACATTATGAAATCAAGGGCATAGCGGATAGTGTGGTAGCAGCGATGAAATATTTAGAAGCACAGGACAAACCTGACGTCGTCATGCTGGACATCGTACTCAAGGGCAAGCAGGATGGCATCGACCTGGCTGAAATTATAAATGAAAGGTTTCAAATACCTTTTATTTTTCTCACCTCACATGCAGACCTCTCTCTTGTAGAACGTGCCAAGAAAGTACGCCCACATGCCTACATTCTCAAACCCTTTAATGAACGGGAGATATTCATTGCCATCGAATTGGCGCTCTCAAACTATACCAATCAGTTGACCCAAGAAGATGGGCAGATCCATGTGGACTTTAAACAGACCGAAAATCAAGTGATGAATATCCGAGACAGCCTATTTCTCAAAAAAGATTCTTCATTTCAACGCGTGAAACTCGATGAAATTTCGCTGCTGGAGGCAGACAATAACTATACTACCGTTTATACGAAATCTAACTCCTTCATATACTCTACAGTCCTGAAAAAGATGGAAGAAAAACTTCCGGACGAGCGATTTATGAGAGTACACCGTAGCTTCGTTATCAATATCGACGCAGTCGATGGTTTTGAAGGTAATACCCTCTTTGTAGATAATAGAAAAATTCCGGTATCGAAACAGTATCGCACCAAAGTGTTTAACATTTTCCGTTCTTTTTAATGAACAGGAACGGTCTCAACAGTAATTGTGCTTTCAACATCTAGTGCTTGATTAGATCAAGCGAGGTATCATTTTTGTTCGATCGATATAGAAAGTAGTGGAACACATTATGAAATTCTTAAAAGTCTATATTAAATCCGGGTTCAATGAGACGGAAGGAAAAGGAATGTATCTTGATAATTGTATATAACCGAGTGACTACTTACTATACCCACATGTGGGGTTTCCAAATGAAGACATGGATTGGCGAGGAGGGAAGCATGACCACCACGCCATAATCAATTTGGCAATAGGTGTTATTCTGATTCGAGTGTCCTATAAAGAAAGAGGTGGACAGCACAAGGAGAACCCTAATATTTCTTATTAAAGAGAAGGAAAGAAGGGGACATCGATGGACATCCAAACACCTCCTCTACGGACTACTAAAAAGCTCGGCATTGCTAGAGCTTTTTTTAAATACACCCCCCACCTTAGATTCTATCTAAGGATACAGGCATTCTCAGATGGTTGCATTGGTTGATGGAAATTTCAAATGATACTCATATTGAACCTTAACTTTGGTTCGAAATTTTGATTGTCTGTGCAAGCGGAAACTCAAGCACAAACTCCGCTCCCTTACCCTTCTCACTAATCAATTTAATTTTACCGCTAAGTAGTTCCATGAGCGCTTTTACAATTGCCAGACCGAGACCTGTTGAAGCTTCATCTCCTGTCGGGCGGGCGGAGAGTTTTTGAAATTTTCTGTAAAGCAAGGTCTTGTCGACATCGGTAAAGCCGGGACCTTCATCTTTGACTGAGACAATGAATCGCTCACTTGTGACTTCTATTTTTATTTGAATTTTTTTATGCTCAGGACTAAATTTGATGGCATTGGACAACAAGTTATCCAGAATTCTTTCCAGCAAATGAACATCCGTAGACACTACGGAATCTTTGGGTCCAAACTTTAAATCAATCTCCAAGTTCTTCTCCTTGAGTTGGCCCTCGTAAGCATTCACCTGATTTTCTACAAACTGATTGATTTTGACTGGCTCCAATTTGAGCGGATAATCAGCTTCTTCAAAATTTGACATGTCAACGATTTCAGAAATCAATTCTCTACCTGTATCTGCAATTGACGTCATTCTATCGACAAGTTCTTCCTCCTTTTGAGATAGCGTATTTGATTCTTTAAGAATGCTTGATAAGCCAATTATATTGTTCAATGGTGACCTAAGGTCATGGGCGATGATGGCGGTAAGGTTTCTTTGCTCAATATTTTGTGTTTCTATTTTTCGGTTTTTTTCTAATAATTCTTCGTTTTGTTTGAGGCTGAGTGTACGCTCTTCTTCATATTTTTCCCTCATATGGCCCGTGAGATAATAACAGATTCCAAAGCCCAAAAAAACCAAAATATTTTTATCGATCATATAGCTGTCATAGCTATCAAATGTGATTTCCGGTCGTAATCGATATTCAAGAATGGCAAGAAATACAAGATTCAGAAAGGCCAACATTCCAAACAGGTTTTTTTTCCTGAGTGGAATTAAATAATTCATCACAATAACTATCAACAAATAGATTACAACATTGCCAACCAGAAGTCCTGATCCGGTAAGTGTACCTATATCGATCAATACAAATAAAAAAATGACCAGCATTGAAGATAGCCTTCTTACACTATGCCCTTTTATCAACAACCAATAGAAAATAGAGGCCGCAACCAAAGCAATCAATTCAAGTATGATCAACGCGTAAACAGTAGTATAAAAAACATTATTTATTAATACTACGATTACCGTAATGAACATAAAATAGAGTGTCCTCTTAAAAAGTTTGTATTCTAATGTTGATTTTGAATTGTGATTGTATTCGTCCACTGGAAGATTGAACTGATTAGTCTAATTTATCTCAAAATAATCAGAATAAAACAATCTTGATTCTTAGAATTGATGGAAAATAGTTAGACCAGGATGTTCGTCCTTCTTTAAAGTCAACCTAAATCGGCAGACCTATTACCGGATGCACCAAGCGATTGACAACTTTTTCCGTCTGACTTCCTAAAAACAATCTTTCAACCCCTTGACGGCCATGAGTACCCATAGAGATAACAGGATTTGTCTTAGAGGAGCAATATTTCTCAATACCGGCTTCCAAGGATTTTTCATCGACTATCTCCGCCTCTTGTATGCTTGTACCTCCTCTTGATTTGAAAGCTGACATTCGCATTTCCGCCCGCTCTCTGTCTTCTTTTTTTCTTGCGGCATTTTTCTTGGTACTATTAACATACAATAGACTTACGGGTGCTTCTATTAAATTCGAAAAATCAACCAACTTATTGAATGCGCCATCTGCTTCAGCACTAAAATCCGAAATAAAAATCAAGTGGGCTTTCGAAATGCTAAACTTCCGTTTTATCACCATAATAGGTACTGGCGAATGTCTTACCATTTCCTGAGCATTGCTACCCATCATAAATTCTTCAAAACTGCTTCTGCCATGAGAACCCATGATAACGTAGTCAATTTTATTTTCCTCAATAAAGGGACTTAGTTTTGACGCTGAAAAATTATAAATCAACTTACTTTTGGCAATCACCTTTTCATCGCTTGCAGAACGTTCAAGTTCTGCCAATTGACATGAATTTTTTAAATAGTCACTGTAGGTGTTAGCGTAACCTTTTCTAAATGCCAGCGACCCTATTTCCCATCCATCAGGCACATTGTTCATGTAATGAACAAAAAGTATTTCACACCCAAACTTGCTTGCTATTTCTATTGAAACACTTGATGCCAGATGAGCGCATTTCGAAAAATCTGTGAATACCAATATTTTTTTCATAATCGCGAACGTTGATTGCGAAAAAGTATATAGACTCCTTTCGAGATCAAATGATTGACCACAGTTGATTTACTGACACATATCAGTTTATTCAAAAAATGGATTCAACTAACGGGATTATCAGTCAAATTAAGATGGTTCGAAGATTATTGGAATTCGAATAAGATAGCGAGCTGTAAAATGGAGTATTTAAAAGAAGAAAGCCTAATTGCCCTCGCTCACAAATTCAAAACAATCTGTTTTCTCTTTTATAGTAAGCGACGACAGGATTCCAAAATGATCTAGGCCTTCGACTGCTATCATTTTAGATTTTATTCCTAACTCATTAAGACTGGTTATATCCGGTTCGTATTGTCCAATTCTGTCGTCCTGGCAGACAATGCAGATTGATAATTTCGAATTTTCTAATGGTTCCCCTGAAAAAAAGTCAGAGGGATCTAGTAGAATGACACCTTTTACCTTGTCTTGCTGACTCCAGGCGAGCTGATAGATGTCCCTACCTCCATTAGAGAAACCTGACATGTAAGTTTCTGAAGAATCAATATATTCTGTCTCAATCAAGGCTTCAAAAAAAGCTTCAAATTGTGCCGAATTACCATTCATTGGGCTCACTGCTATCATTCCATGTTTTTGGATGATGGGCAAAAGGCTCCCCGATACGCTTCTATTACGCCGTGTAGACAGGGTAAACAAAAGCGGTCTATTTTTCAGCTCTTCTATTCCCGGTGGGATATAAAAAGCTAAATCCATTCCATAGTACGTATCTTCAAATGAGTTTTCTACAGTTGGGTCATACTTGAATTCTATGGGTTTCCCGATTTCAAGTGTGAAGTTACTACCCTCATCTGGCTCCTCTTCATCTGCACACCCCAAACTTAAAATTATCAATAACACAAATGTCATTGATTGATAAATTTCCCTAGTCCAACTCACTGACCCCTTCATATTGTAGTTGTGTAAATAAAATAAGGAACAGCCAAATGTGGTATAACCCTTAGCATCATGTTATTCCTCTCTAATATTAATGCCCAGGGTTTCCTCAACAAAATTGTGAAGTGTAATCATTTGCTTTCTACCCACCTTTTGACCCGTATACGAAACCAAATAGAGTGACAGAAAAATAACCATCAGCACCGGGACAAGCCAAAGAATACCGGCTGATTGCCCTAAAGACCATTTAGAGTATCCAACAATAGAAATAACCAGCGAAGCAAATGCAACGACGGAATAGAAAAGTACAAACATGGTCCATACTGCAGGCCTTGGACTGTACATGCCTCTGAGCAGACATTGGCCTTCTGCTTCCTCAAAACTCAAGGTCAACTGCGGTGACCAATAGTGTTGATCTCGTTCTGGCAAGGTAAGAGTTGCATGACCTGGTATGACCTTACCTCCAACCGACTCCTGATCTTCTGAAACAGATTTTGACAACTTAGTCTCGATTTCAGCAGGCGTGAGTGAGGTCTCTATTCGAAACCTGGGCCGTATCTGATGATGTAGTAAAGAATCTTCCATATAGGTTTACAAATGTGCCTAAGGTTTTAGGCAAAACTACAATTTTTCCTAAACCAAGAGCACGATAGAATTCTGACTTATTGACAAGATACTTTTATGATTCTACTATTGACTGCATCCCGATAGCTGTATCTAACTGAACATATTAATTTATCCTACCCAATTTTTTGACTTTGATTGGGGTAAAATAATCACACCATGGCATTATTAGATCGTAATAGATTTTCTGCTTAAGTTAATCACTTTCGAATCCAACACTGGATTAAAAAAGTTGCTTAACTGTGGATTTGATCAAGCCACCTGCTTATTTCAAAATGAATAATAAACCATCAGTTCTTTGGAATTTGGCGACTGGGTGACACATGAGAGAACCACTTTTTCTCTTTGCGCTATTTCTTTCGACATACCAAGCAGCCTTTTCTAAAGTCGTTTTTCATGACAATGTCAAAAAGTATGTTCATTCAATTTAACTGTCTACCAATATGACTAGTGCATTTAGTTATACTTTATTATCTAAAGGAACAATCCGGCGATGGGGTCTTTTATTTATCACTTTATTGCTCATTCAACCTTGCATTTCTCTGAATAGACATATGATTGCTGATACCGAATCAACTCTCGCAAGTATTGCCATCTTGAAAGTACCTGGGGCAACTGGAGTCATTGAGAAGTCAACAATCGAAGATATAATTGAAAAACCATATTTAGATTTTCAGCATGTGGCTGTTGTTGTTTCATTCCTATTGCTTCTGGTCATTTTGATCACCTCATATGTGCTGTTCAGAAATCTTCTGAAATCTTATAAACTCATAATCAGACAAAACAGACAACTGAAAAGAAATCACGAGTTTAAAGAAAGATTGACTGAGATGATTGCCCATGACATCAAAAACTCCCTCAATACGATACTGTGTTTTTCGGTAAACGAATCTCTTGATCCAAGGATGAAGCGCATTATGCAATCAGGGAATACCATACTGAATTTGATAACTAATATGCTCGATATACAGCGGATTGAGGAAACTAAAATCCCCCTTCAAATCGAACATTTCAAGTTGATGGAACTCATAGAGGAAGCTAGATTGCAAGTAGCCTCATTATTTCAAACTAACTCTTTGAGATTGATTATCAATATACCAAGAGGCATTGAGGTAAATGTAGATTGGGAAATCATAATTAGAGTATTAGTTAATCTTCTAAACAATGCGGCTAAATTCTCAGTCCCTGGAAAAGTTGTTACTCTCAACGTTTCGTATACTCAAAAAAATGGGGAGCACTATTGCATAATAAGCATAGAAGATCAGGGTGAAGGTATTGATGAAAAAAAACTTTCCAGAATTTTCGATAGGTTCTGGATAGATTCCCCCAAAACACCCGAACAAACTGCTTCTACAGGGCTTGGATTAACTTTTTGTAAGCTGGCGGTGGAATCACAAGGAGGAGAAATACAAGTTCAGTCTACCATTGGAAAAGGGACCAAATTTGATGTTTTACTTCCGATTAAATCATCAGTTCGCTCTAGTCCAGCATTACCAATGCCATCAAGAGTATCTTTCAAAGGAGAAAAGCATGACTTAATTCTTGAAAGTGAACGAAAAAAGCTAGTTACGATAGCGGCCAGATTAACTCAACTGGAAGTTTATCAAGTAGGCGAAGTCAATACCATCCTGGCCGAATTAGATGCAAAAGACATTCATTCCCCTTGGAAACAGACACTTAAAAATGCCGTTCAGCAGGGAAATGAAAAATCGTACAAGGAATTGGTAGAAATGATAGACGATCGTAAGACCGCTCAAAACACACAACGCTTCTCAGTGCACTAAAACCAATAAATGTGGTGGATTGTGACAAACTATGACAATTCGATGACAACGTGTGAAATGAAATCTATGGATTGTGATGGAATCCATGGCATCTTTGGTCAAACGTCTATAAACCATGATCAAGAACTATCTACTCATAGCCCTTAGAAACCTACTCAAAAACAAAAACTATGTCATCATCAATACCTTTGGCTTGGGCATTGCCATGGCTTGTTGCCTGACGGCTTATATACTCATCGCCTTCAATATTGAGTTTGATGATTTTCACGAAGATGAAAAAGTGGAAAGCATATTCCGCGTGCATTCGCATGTTGTGATCAATGGGTCTGACTTTAAAGAAGCGGTGAGTACTCCATCTCCCGTAGGCCCAATGGCCACACAGGATATCGCCGGGATCAAAAGATTTGTTAGGATTGCGGGCAGTCAAGGTGGGGGTGCGAGTGTGAGTTATATCAACAAAGAAACTAATATCAACAATACTTTTGGAGAGTACATTAGCTATGCCGACAGTACCTTATTCGAGATGTTCGACCTGCCTTTGACCGCCGGCAGTCACGAAGCTTTTAAGGACCTACACAGTATTTTTATCAACCAGGATATTGCGATCAAATATTTTGGAGATGATGACCCTATTGGAAAGGTATTGACGCTGAACTTCCCACGGGGTGTTGAGAAAAAAGTAATTGTAGGTGGTGTGCTGGCCAAAATACCAGTCAACAACTCCTTTTTTATGCCGATGCTCATGCGGTTTGAACATTTCGAAGAAATGAGGGCGCTGGATCAGGGAGTTTGGGGGGATTGGAATGTGCCTGCCACCTTATTCGAGTTGGAAGACCCTGAGAAGGCCGAAGAAATTGCAGGTTTCTTTGATCGCTACCTACCCAGACGAAACGAGGCTTTCAAAGAGCAAGTGGTAGAAAGAGTGAGCCTGGTACCCTTCAAAACCAAACTGAATCAAAATGACCTAACCTGGTCATATATGAATGCACCCATACCTACCGAACCATTGCTTATTTTCATTGTCCTGGCGGTCATGATTATGCTCATTGCCTGTTTTAATTTAACCAATACTTCAATAGCCATGGTGGCCAACAGGCTCAAGGAAATAGGAGTTAGAAAATCGATGGGTGCGAATAAAAAGCAAGTTGTGACTCAGTTCATGTTGGAGACGGCGATAGTCACAATTCTGGCCTTATTGGCTGGATATGCCATGTCTGCGATCATCGTTCCGGAATTTACGGCCATGTGGGAATTGCCTTATGGTATGTCCGATTTGAGTGGTGTCAACCTGATTGTCACGTTATTGCTGTTAGTATCTATGGCATCCATACTGGCTGGTATTTATCCATCCCTGTTCAGCGCAAATTTGGATACTATCAATTTGCTCAAAGGAAATGTAAAGGTAAAGGGCACTAATTTTCTGACCAGGTCATTGGTGACTGTTCAATTTGCCATCTCAGTGATAGTACTCATAGGAGGAGTTGTTTTTATTCAAAATACTGAATTTCAGGAAAACATTGATTTTGGTTATCATAAGGAGAAACTGATGCTCATTGATATTAAAAGTGAGCATGAATATCACGCTTTGGCAGCCAAAGCCCGACTGAATCCAAAAATTGAGGAAGTAGGGTCTACTGAGCATCAAATCGGATACAGTACCTATCCAAATCCTATTTCTTTTGAAGGTCAGGAATTTGAAGTGCAGCACCTGGAGTTTGGCGAAAATTACTTCGAAACCATGGACTTTGAATTTATTCAGGGAAAAGCCATAGACTATCACAAGACCAATGACTTTAAGGATGCTGCCGTAGTCAGCAGACAGTTCCTCAAAAGTCTGAATATTCAGGGAGATCCCATAGGACAGTATGTAACGGTACGCGAACAGAAGAAGAAAATAATTGGCGTGATCGAAGACTTCGTAGATAACGTGTTCAGATCAAAAGACCCGGAGCCGTATATCTTCTATGCTACGTACGGAGAACGTTGGAGAAACATGATAGTCAGAGCGCAATCAGAGGATTTAGCAACTGTGAACGATTACCTGGAAAAAAACTGGAAGGAGATGTACCCGACCAAGCCATATGTAAGCAATTATCAGGAAGATCTGCTCCTTGCCGGAACCAGACAAACAAATGGCAATCTGAAAAAAATATTCCTTTTTCTTACGATTCTTGGCGGTTTGCTTTCAGCGTCAGGCATTTACTCACTCGCTTCACTAAATATAGCGAGGAGAACCAAAGAACTTGGCATAAGAAAAGCATTGGGGGCTACCACACAAAACATTTTATATCTGTTGAACAAGGAGTTTATCATTATCCTGGTACTCGCAGGGTTGCTAGGAAGTATCGGAGGGTATTTCGGTACAAACTGGATTTTGGATTTGATTTATGCCTTTCACATCTCCGTCCAGTTTGTGCCAATCCTTTTTAGCTCTTTAGCCATTTTTATTATTGGTATAGTAACCACCAGTGTTACTATTTACAGAGGAGCAAGGGCCAATCCGGCCGATACACTTCGGAATGAGTAGCAGGGCCTATATTGCAATTCGCGAACTCCATTAAAAACGATTATTTTTAGCCAGCCAATTCTTTTGCAAAAAATGAATAAACCGGTTCAGCCCGTATTTCTGATACTTTTTCTCATTGTAGTTCCATTCCTGATCTATGCATTTCTGCAAATCCAGTCATTGGAAGAGGATGAAGAAATGGCCAATGCAGTATATGAAAAGCAAATGGAAACCGTGCTCTTCTCATTGAATCAATATGCAGACGACATGATGAGTCAATGGGTAAGAAGGCTTTCTAATGCGCAAGCCCCCATTTCGAAGAATGCCTTTGATCTTACCCTGGGCAACGAGTCCATTCAGATGCTAGTGCTAAGAGAAATGGCTACTAAAAACGATAGCATATGTGTAAATGATTATGTGATAAAGGGTGAAAATGCACAACAGGTGATCAATGCCTGGTATGACGAAAAAGATTCCACTCTTCGTCGGTTGACTGCCTATTTGGCGGCAGGATTTCAAAAAATACAACCTGCGGAAGAATGGCTTCCCATTGATGGGCTCAAAACAGACCAAACTGGAATAACGGCAATGGTCTATGATAAGGATTCCGTATTGTACAACGCCTTATTCATTCTTGAACCTACCTATTGGGTGGAGCAAATTTTAGGGTCCAAAATGCAGGAAATCGATCAGGATGAATTTCGATTAGTTGTATACAAACAGGATGAAGATGTCCGGCCACCCGTATTCTTATACCAGACTGATTCGTTCAATATAGCCAGGAGCTCCGTAAGAAAGCCACTTTGGATCTTGCCGGATACTTATTTAGCCATTCAACCCAAAGGAGAGAGCTATACTGACATCATCAAATCGAGAAGCAGGAATAATTTGTACTTTCTCCTATTCACTCTAGTGACCGTGCTGGTCGGTACTCTACTAGTGATTAGAAGTATTAGAAGCACTTTGAAAATTGCACAGTTGAAATCTGATTTTGTCTCCAATGTATCGCACGAAATAAGAACCCCGCTGGCGCTAATCAGAATGTATGCAGAAACGCTGATGCTTGGCAGGCTTTCATCAGAAGAAAAGAAAAAGCACTATTATCAGATAATTCACCACGAATCCGGACGCCTTACCTATTTGGTCAACAATATTCTTGATTTCTCCAGAATAGAAGCGAACAGAAAAACTTATCAATTCGAAAACAAAGAATTGAATGAATTGGTAGAAACCATCCATACGAACTTTTCGCATTACTTCGAAGAAAATAAAAATAATTGCGAATTGAATCTTTCGCCTAACCCTATACCGATCTCGGTAGATCCCCAGGCTTTTGAAGAAGCGCTTTCAAATTTGATAGAAAATGCCATTAAGTATAGTAATGGCAATGATGCTATCGAGGTACTTACTTACCTGGAAGGTGAGTTCGCCTGCTGTAGTGTAAAAGATCATGGTGGGGGAATTTCAAAAACAGCTCAAAAACATATCTTCGATAAATTCTATCGTGTCGAAGGTGCATTGACCCAAAAAACAAAAGGTACCGGTCTTGGGCTCAGTTTGGTCAAGCATGTGATGGAATCGCATCAGGGGGAAGTCACTGTCGACTCAAAGCCTGGTCATGGTAGTACTTTTACGCTTAAGTTTCCTTTAACCCATTCATAATATGATAAAAATTCTTGTAGTAGATGATGAACCTGCTATGCGCGAAGGACTGGCAGACAATCTTCAGTTCGAAGGCTATGAGGCTGATCTGGCCGAAAACGGCAAAATGGCCTTGCAAAATTTGAAGGAAAAAAAATATGACTTAGTAATTCTGGATGTCATGATGCCTGAAATGTCAGGATTCGATGTATGCAAAGCGCTGAGAAGAGAAGGTAATGATGTGCCAGTCATTCTATTGACTGCCAAAGGCGAAGAAATTGACCGGGTACTAGGCCTTGAACTGGGTGCTGATGATTATATCACAAAACCATTCAGCCTCAGAGAGCTTCTGGCTAGGGTAAAAGCCATCTTACGAAGATCACAATCAAGTGACTCTACCGGCAACCAACATTTCGAAAAAATTGGACTGTTGGAAGTGGACTTTAAGAATTTCGTTGCCATAAAGAACAATGAGGAAGTCAAATTGTCGCATCGTGAATTTGAGGTACTGCATTTTCTAAAAGAACATCAACAAGAGATTGTAGGGCGTGATGATCTTTTGAAAAACATCTGGCGCTACGATGAATTTCCTACCACCAGGACCATCGACAATTTCATTTTGCGCCTGCGACAAAAAATTGAGCATAATCCCAACGACCCTAAAATAATCCTTACAGTACATGGCATGGGCTATAAAATGGTATGATTCAAGGTCTGTTACAACTTGTGACATCCCTTTACCCAGCTGTGACACGCGGTAACATGGATGTGAGTTAGTTTGAATTTCATTATTCACAAAAACTCAAAAACATGAAAAGCAAAATTGTAACATTTATGATCGTCGGATTAATTCATAACTTCACGCAAGCCCAGGAGCTTGATGTGGTAGAAGCAAAATACAGAGGTAAACCAATTATTCAAATGATGCTCAATGGTCAGAAAACATGGGTACTATTAGACACCGGGTCAGATTTCACCGTATTGGATACTAAGGTGAAAGACAAATATGAATTTCATATATTAAGCAGTAACGATGCCAGCTTGAAAGTACCTGGCTTCGGATCGACTGGCAACCAATTGGCTCCAGCCTCTCATGTCAAATTGGAATTTGGTGAGGTGAGGTTGAGGGGTCCGGTATTTGCCTTTGATCTCTCTGCCGTAGCCAAATCGATTCAGCGAAGAACGGGAAAGAGAATAGCAGGTATTATCGGTACTCGTATGATGAGTACTTATGGATTTGTCATTGATATGCGTAGCGGTACGGCTAGTATAGAAGTAAAACGTAAGAAAAAAGATAGAAAAAGAGAATATGATCAGGAATCTCTTGTAGTTACCACCACCTTTAACCGCAGCAACTAAAAAATGAATCTCACCAAGAAAATACAGCTTCTTTTACTATTAATTGGCTTTATGGCTTCCAACAACTCATTTGCTCAGGACGAGAATGTTAAATCTGATGATGAAGAAATTGGTTTTTGGAAGTCCATTTTTCACATTGTTTTTGAAGGTGAGTCACATGGACTTTCTTCTAAAACCAATTCTGAAAAAGGTGTCTATCGTGTTATTGATTTCGAACGGAATTGGAAATTTCAGATTGGAGATAATGAAAAATGGTCATTTATCGAGTGCGATGATGAATCCTGGGAGAACATTTATGTACCCGAAGATTGGGAAAATGAAGGGTTCAATGGCTATGATGGTTATGCCTGGTATCGCATTCATTTCGATGGCAGACTACTCAAACGCAACGAGGCTCACTATGCGATTCTTGGATTTATTGACGATGTAGATGAGACCTTCCTGAACGGTCGCCTGGTCGGTAGGACCGGCAGATTCCCTCCCCGATTTAGAACCGCTTACAATTCCAACAGGAAATATTTTCTGAGCAATGAGCTGATCAATTTTGAAGGAGACAATGTGATCGCAGTGAAGGTATATGACGAATATAAGAATGGTGGCATAGTGAAAGGGAAGCCTGGCATCTATGTTTCGGAGGGCAGTGAAAATTTACTTCAAAACCTCTATGGTCCCTGGAGATTCACAAGACATAACAGCAAAGCTTATAGTGAAATGGACTACGACGACAATCATTGGGACGTCCTGCTTGTCCCCGCCTATTGGGACAATCAAGGCTATCGATCTTATGATGGAACTGCCTGGTATCGTAAAAAATTCAAACTTAGTTTCAAACCCAATCCAGCTGAGGATTACTACCTGTTGTTAGGTCGTATCGATGATTTTGATGTTACCTACCTCAACGGTGAGTTTGTTGGTGAAACCAATGATCACGAGCCACTTGGTCAAAGCCAGTCTTATCGAAACATCCGGGTGTACAAAATACCCACTGGTTTACTGAGTACGGAAGAAGAAAACGTGATTGCAGTGAAAGTCAGAGACATCGGAATCGATGGCGGAATTTATGATGGACCTGTGGGTATAATATCTGCAGACGAGGTCACCCGAATGATCAGAAGTAGAGACTAATAAATACAAAAATTAGGCCATCAAAGACTCCTCCAATCCAATTGCCGTTCGATTTGACTATTGGTTTTTTGAACAACTTAACATTCGTTTAACAGGTCGTCAAAACTTTAACACAAGTATAACCGGACACCAATATTCAATTAATACCTGAATTGTTTATTTGTTATAACAAGCAGCAACAAATAATACAATGAAGTTAACACTCACAATTTTTTTACTTGCCATAAGTAATCACCTATTGGCTGATTACGAAAACGGTGTGATCTACAAAACCAATGGGGATACCATTGAGTGTTTGATAGATGTTTATGAACCTAGTGTCTTAATAGGCAATATCAAAGCGCTTCAGTATAAGATTGATCAGGATCATTTAAGCTTATCGCTGGATCAGATTTCATCAGTTGAGCTCAATGGTAATTCTTTCCATGTGCTTACACTCAAAGAACAGGGAGAAGAATTCTTTAATGAAGAGGTAATCATATCGCACATGATTTTAGCCAAACTAATCCAGGAGGGTGAGGTAAACTTATACCAATACTACTATTCAGGAAATAGCATCTATGAAAATGGGAAAACCAATAAGTCGTTTGGCAAATCTTTACATGAGCGTCCCATTTTTAAAAGCGAAGACGAAACCAGAGTGATATACAAAATGACTTATTCCTCGTCTATAAAAAAATATTTTCCGTCGAATGGCAAAGAGATTTTGTCCAAAGGACTTAAATATGACGAAATATCTGCGGCCGTAATTGAAGGAAATAGATACCTGGCAAATAATTAGGAAAGTGTTATTCGATTAGCTTTTGCTTGCTCCTTCAATTTTGGATTGAGCTGGATGGTCTTTTCTAGTGCGTTAACGATTCTTCTTTTTTCCGGCAGCAAGCCAAATGATTCAAAAAAGTGATTCGTAATCGGTAATATCAAACATAAGAAGTTGATTGATTACTCGCTTTTAATTACTCAAATAATCAGTCATTAAATCCCAATATTGTGCTTCAAAAGTATTCAAGCTCAATCCAAAATTGTTTTCAAATGCGATAGCAACGCTTATCCCGTTACCGAGCTCTTCATAAAATGACTTCACATCGGATATTGTTGAGCCATTGCCTTTTGAATCAAGAAGATAGCGAATTCCTAATTCGAAAAACGCATAATATTCCCATTCTGCATTAGCATTTATCTGCGATTGAGGAAAATCCCCCCAAACCTTTATGCCAATAGGATTGCCACCACCACTTACATCTTTCATCTTTTCTTGCCAGACTTCAAGATGGCTAAGCTCGCTTACCGATTGATTTTCTGAAATGTAATTCGCTATACCCTCCCTGAACCAAACAGTGTTAGCCAATCGATAGTTGTTATCACCGATTAGCAAAAATTCATTGACATGCGTCAATTCATGCTTCAGGGTTCTTTTCCATCTATGAAGTGTATAGTTCTGCTCATAGAGAGGAGAGTGAAGAGCTCTAATAATGATCCCATCCCGATAGGCCAACCCTCCACTTTCTAATCTCTGATCATGGTCAGAAAATATGACTATTTTTTTATTGCTTTGACTAGCCACAAAACGATAATCGTCCCAGGTCACTTCAAAGACTTCCAGTACCTCATCTATAATTGACTCCGCATATTCAGAAGTTTCTACTTTGGTTTCAAATGATGAAAAGTTGCTGTAGACGATAAATCTATCAGACTCATACGGTTCACCATCATGCCCTAATTGAGGCCATCCCGGAATCCAGGGGCCGACGTATACTAATGACTCTTCTGATTCATCAGACTCACATGACACCAAGAAAAGCAACGACAGAATAAATGTAGGCGCGAGTATTGTTCTTATCTGAGATTTGATCATAATTTTAAATCAAATGTTTAGAAAGTTTGACTACTTATGGATACCCCAATTGACTATGCATTCAAGGTTTGAAAGTCATTGGTTCACCATTTTGTCAACGATGATGAACAAAATTTGAAATATTAGAGGAATAAAATGACAGGATAAACCTGAATGTTTTCTGAATATAACTTTTCGACGTGTTGTCCTTATATCAAATCAATTGAAGACAATAACACCTTTGTAGACTGTAACACTTGGGAAAATTATTTGATCAGCTTTTGAAATTTCTTGTCGGCTGAAAGGCTCTTTAAATCATCATCAACTTTGGCCTGCTCCTTCAATTTTGGATTGAGCTGAATAGCCTTTTCTAGTGCCGTCAACGATTCATCTTTTTTTCCGGCAGCAAGTCGAATGATGGCCAGGTCGAACCAGACTTCCGGAATCTCAGGCCCCAGTCTTGCTGTTCGCTCCATATGTGGTAAAGCCTCCTGAAATTGCTTTTGAGTGAAAAGTGTCCACCCTTCATTCCAGGCATAATTCATTTGGGCATAATCCAGCAATCTGCCCAACTCCTTGAAGGGTTCGGTATGATCATCTACCCTGATGTCGATGGCGCGGTCGGTATAGCCTCCATAGCCAGCGTTTTCTTTTACCACCAAAAGGGCTGCAGACTGCTTACCACGGGAATCCCCTCCATTTTCTTCGCCAGCGACTAGCGCTGCATACATTCTATCCGCCAACGTTCCGCTGGTTTCAAGAAAAGCTTTCTCCATAGCCACCACCACAGCTTCCCCGGCCAGTATATTACCCTGAACTGCATAGTTCGGACCATTTCGCCCACCTGCCCATGCATTGCAACCCTCACCTGTATAGGAAATAGATTTTCCATCGATTGAAACCATACCAAACTGTCTTTGATTCGGGTTATCGTCAGTTCTTAAAAGCACAGTTGCAGCCTCCTCGGGCGTAACACCTTTTTCTAATAGCTCCAGCCCTCGCCATCCAAAGCTGGTATTGGCAAAAGCCTGGGTAGCTACAGCTCCGACACCAGCCTTCGCCCACGGCACGACATTGCCCACAGCAAAAAATCGTGAGGCCACGGCGACTCCAAGTTCGCCAGTCACAGAATCCCGGGCTACGATCGAAAATGTAGCAATGTTGTCCTTGTCTCGATAGTCTTTTTGTGCTATTCCTTCTTGAGCATATATAGATGCATTCGAAAGTGTTCCAATGAGCAGGAAAGTCAAGATTGATTTTTTAATTATTCCAGGCATCATGATCATGTTATTTTTTGATAAAGGGGATTAAATTAAATAAAAGCAAGGTTAGTTCAGTCTTTCTACAATTAAATCCGGATGTCTGGTGGGTACAGCTATTCTAAAAGCAATAAAAGGAAACAATGGATTAGGCAGCCAATACTTCCAACCTAGCATTGGAGTTTTTTCTCCGGTTGAGGATGCAAAGTGATACCAGAAGTAGATGAATTTATAAGGGCAGAGTCCGGGAATTCCGGAAAAATTGAAGCCGTCGGTTTTTAGATTTTTATTGGCAATGTAGTAGTTTCCTTCAAAGGCGAACATGCCCCAACCCTCAACTCCTTCGGCGAGCAGTTCCCCGGATGGTTTGTGGGTAATCCGTATGGTGGCTTTCTTAGTCCCCATCTTTCAGCAGTTCAGCAAATACGCGTATCTCTTTTCTGTCATAGGTGATTTCTCCGTCTTTCCTCAATGAGCTAATCACATTATTTACCGTTTGTCGACTGGTTGAGGTGAGCTTGGCAATATCACTATGGGAGAATATGTTTTTTGCAGCTCTCCATTCGTTGTCGGAAGTTCCATTTTCTTTGACAAAGTCAAACAGAAAATCTTTTATTCTGGTATCTGCGTCTTTGTAAATGATATCATCCAGCCTCCGCTCAATTTTCTTGAATTTAAACCCCGCCAATTTCAATATCGAATTGTGAAGTTTAGGATACTGCAACATCAGCTCCTCCATCCTATCTACCTCGATAAAGCAGATGATACATTCTGACATCGCTATGGCGGAATAGGGCTCATCATCTTCGCCAGAAGTGATTTTGGATTCGCCAAAAATATTACCCTTGCCTAAAACATACTTCATGGTAAATTCATCGCCCTCCTTCTTACCAATCTTGACATGCCCTTTTTTGATAAAATAGATTAAATGATCTTCTTCAAACTGCTGATGGATTTCGCTTCCTTTTTTGAAAGTCTTCATCACTAATAATTCGCACAGGTTCATCATGTCTCGCATGCCCATCCGCTTCATCATGTTAAACGAGTCTTCCAAAAACCAGTATTTCATCAATCGCATGCGGGTATCATTTTGTTTCTTGCAGCAGAATGTCTATCACAGCACTTGTAAATTGCTCGAAGGCCTTTCCGAGATGGTCTGTTTCACTCATCTGTGAATAGGGCAATACAGCACCAGACCAGCCTTCTGTATTCCAATCACCTTGGGCAAGTTTATGCTGCTGCAGTGTCACAACCTCCACTTGGGGCCAGATGTTTACATACACATAGGGCTCATTAATCCCATCATCACCCGGAGACAGACCGATTCCTATGCTCTTCGTAATTTCATTCTCTTGATCTGTCTCCAAAGGTATCAAGGTGGCCAGGTCAAAGTGATGCGGCCAACATCTGATATCGAATGCCTCTTCCCATTTCCTTGTGATATCAGCTAGCACCTCAGCCGTCATTTGATACAATTGCCCGAATACTGTAAGTGCTTCATTGTTGACCTGAAGTATTTTAGAGTAATCGTAATTCTCTATTTCATAAGGCAAATCCAGGTTGATCGACTCTGATGAAATATCATATTTGGCCAATTCTGCCTTTAACCAAGTCAATCCCTGATCGACTGATCTCCCTGACAATTCAAGGGCTACTTTGCTGTCATGATCTACTGTGATGTACAGAGCAAAAGTCTCAAATTTAAGGCCTACCCGAATTTCTCCGTGGTCGTTGGTAACTGGCAAAGACTCCAGAGATTCCAGTTGAGCGTTCCACTCCAGGCTGGACATACCGTCGGTCGGATCCTTCGGCAGGATATTTCTTGGCACCGCACTTACCAATTGAATGGCCTGATGTAGGCTTTTCCGTACCGGAACGAGCTCCTCTTTTTTTACTTCATTCATATTTTCCAAATGGTCATATTGTTATTCATGTTCGGTGGTTTTACCAAAAGTGTAGAAAGCTCCGATAAGGTACGAGTTTTGACTTAGATCGCTGAACAAGTGGTCATACTCTGCGAAAAAAATCCACTTTTCACCCATTCTATGTATTCCCGCTCCCAGGTTGGCTCCAAAGACATCTTTACTTTCCACCTCAACCTCACCCAAATCGTCTTTGATTTCTTCTTTTTCGAAACTCATATTTAGCCCAATGAGCGGATAAAACCCCCACTCCTCCTTGAGCTCAATGATGTAGTGAAGATTAAAATTCACTTCACTCAATTGTTTGGAGACCTCATGCCCGTTAATCGTCTCCGTTGATTTAATAAAACGTGAAAATTCAGGTCCAAAACAAGTTTTCCCATTTTTCGAATTGAAATAGCCCCGGGCATGGATTCCAGGTTCTCCGATGTCATCTCCATAAATGGCCGCACCACCTAAACTCCAGGTCTGCGCTGAAACCAATGACGTGGCTAATAGCGCACAAATCGAAAATAGAATTTTAACTTTTAGCATTAGATCAGATTTACATCAGTCATTATTTCTAGCAGGCCGGGACCACTTTGCTGGAACAACTCTGTCATGCTACTTTCCAATTCCTCTTTGTTGGTCACTCTTTTTGACCAGGCACCACAGGATTTGGTGTATTCTGAGAAATTTGGGTTGCTCAGATTGGTCTGCCACACGTCAAACTCCCCTGCTCTTTGCTCTTTTGAGATCTTGCCCAGCTCGTGATTATTCAAGATAATCACTTTTACCGGCATGTTATATTTCACTAGTGTGGTGATCTCCGCCAGGTATTGACAAAAACCTCCGTCACCCGCCACAGCGACAATAGGTCTGCTATCACCCACTGCGGCAAAGGCCCCCATCGAAGCCGGAACCGCAAATCCGATCGAACCAAGGTATCCGGACATCAAAAAGTCATGTTTTTCGGTTTCAAAATATCGGCCAAACGAATAGGCATTGTTACCCACATCTACACACATCACGGCATCTTTAGGAGCCAGTTTGTTCATGGCTTCAAACACTGCTACGGAGCTCAATCCATGGCCATGATCTTCTTTTAGACGCTTGGCTTTCTCGGCTTTCCAGATCTTCCATCGCTCTGCTATTTCATCTCTCTGATCAAGCGTGTTCATTTTTCCTGCTAATTCCTTTTTCAGAATTTTCAGCGTAGCTGAGATTTCTCCCCAGACAGGTACATCGATCTTGTGAAACTTACTCAGGGCCAATGCATCAAAATCGACCTGTATCGTTGGTTTGTGATCCGTAATCCCTGTGTGATTAGAAAAAGAAGCTCCTAATACTAACAATGCATCACATTCATTCATAAACCATGAAGCGATAGGTGTGCCGCTTCGGCCCAAAACACCGCAACCTAATTCATGATGGTCGCCAATCAACCCTTTTCCTTTGAAGGTAGTAAGGACTGGTGCATGACAGCTTTCAGCAAATTCGATCACCTGGTCCATATGGAACCTCGCTCCATGGCCCACGATGATCACCGGTCTTTTGGCCTTTTTCAATAAAGCCACGGCAGCATCAATAGATTCCTCGGGCGGTAGGATTTGTTGTGGTGCCATTCTTCCTTCTGAGGTAGACGGTGCAGCATTGGCTGGTGCTGCAGTTTCCTGCACCTCATCCGGGAATGTGAGATGAGACACGTCGCGCTTGAGTATCGCATGCTTGACTGCCAAACCCATGAGTTCGGCGTGTTTTGAATTGGTCTGTACGCGTTGGTTGAATTCGGCCACGGTATCAAAAGCCCGAACCAGATCCACTTCCTGAAAGTTGCCTGTACCTACTACCTGCGTGGCTACTTGTCCTGTCAGGGCCAAAACCGGTGCTCGATCTACTTTGGCGTCCCATAGCCCGGTGTACAAGTTGGTAGCTCCGGGTCCGGCAATCGTAAAACAGGCAGCTGGTTTCCCTGTCAGCTTTCCATACGCTGAGCAAGCAAATGCTGCAGCTCCTTCGTGTCGGATGCCATAAAAATTGAGATTTCCTTTTTCTTCCTGCCTTCTCATGGCATCCGCAAAACCAAGATTGGAATGACCTACCATGCCAAACACCTTCGTCACCCCCCAATTGACCATGGTTTCTACCATCAGATCCGAAATCGTCTGTTCATGATCATCCTCTTCTTCCAGTCCTACATAGATAGCACTTCCTTCTTCTTTCAATTGATAAGTAGGGACTCCTCCATCGTCGAACCCGGGTGCTTTTCCCGTACAGGGATGGAAATCCCATCCGTGCCAGGGGCATCTCAATACACCATCTTCGATGGAGCCTTCTCCCAACGGGCCTTTTTGGTGTGGGCATTGATTGTCCAGTGCCGAATACTTCCCTTCGAAGTGGGTCAGGCAAATGCCCTTGTGACCTGCTGTCACCGTCATCACCCTACCTTCAGGAAGTTCTGTTTTGTCATCTAGTACTTTGTGCCATACTGTTTTCTTGTTCATAATTGTAGATGTTTTTGTCGTACAGCAATGGCTCTGTACGAGTAGGTGATGAGCAATATGATGGATATACCAATAAAACCAACGCCTATCAATAAACTCCATTTCGACGAGCCTGCTGGATTGCCAAACAATGCGTTGACCATACCGGAAACCAGAAACAGGAACAACCCGATGTACTGCAGAACTATGGCATGGCTCAGTATTTTGAGCTGAGATAGCTTCAACTCTATGATATCTTCTTTTGCAACGTTTGCTTGGTTCTTAATCCGAAAAATTTCGTCGTTTAAGTTCAACATGATATTAGATGTTGACAGAATGATCAGGCCAACTCCCGGAATTACAGTAAAAGGTAAATACCACTCCATTATTTTGACGTTAACTGATTACATTTAATTTTTTTGATATGTTTTAATTTCTCTCGCAAGCTCTAATTCACGTTACTTGTTTAAACTCTTCACTAATTTTTCAATGGATAATCCCTGTATGATAATGGAAAACAAAACCACCACATAGGTCATATACAAAATCGGCTCCCGGTTCAATCCTTCTGTGAGTGTAAGTGCGAGGGCAATCGATATACCACCTCTCAACCCCGCCCACGAAAGAATCATCAATTCTTTTCCGGAAGATTTATGCGCTCCGGGCAATGTCAAATTCGTAAGGAAAACGGAGAAATATCTAGCCAAAAGCACAATAGGGATGGCAGCAATGCCAAGCATCAGATAGTTGACATCAAAGCCTAACACAAGAATCTCCAAACCGATCAAAACAAATAAGACCGCATTTAATACTTCGTCAAGAATGTGCCAGAAAGTATTCATGTTGCTTTTCAATGAGTCGGGCATGTCAGGTCTGGCAAGTCGGTTGCCTATCATAATACCTGCCACGACCATCGCCAGGGCACCGGAAACACCAATCAATGCGGCCAGAGCGTATCCAGCCATTACTATTCCTAAGGTGATGTGCACTTCGATAACAGGTTCATCTTTGATGGCCTTTAGAAAGTATATGCCAATAATTCCCAATAGAAATCCGAGGAACAATCCTCCACCGGCCTCCACCAGTAATGATTCCGCGATCGAACCTGCTGTCACTTCTCCACCATGTTCGGACATTCCTCCGGCCAGCGCCAATAGAGACAGAAAAACTACGATGCCTATACCATCATTGAATAAGGATTCTCCAATGATTTTTATCTCGAGTTTCTTATCAACATTCGCTTTTTGCAACAAACTCAACACGGCCACGGGGTCTGTTGGCGAAATCAGTGCCCCAAAAACCAAAGACTGCAAATAGGTAATCCCCAGACCCATGGTATCGGCCATGAAGTAGATCAATGAACCCGCAATGAAAGTAGAAATGACGACGCCGACTGTCGCAAACAATACCACCGGCAGTTTTTCTTCGAGCAGATTGTTGAGATTGACATGAATGGCTCCGGCAAACAGGAGAAAACTTAAAAGGAAATCAAATAGGATCGACCTGAAGTCGATCGTGGTCACTACGCTACAGGCTACATGAAACCAATCCAGGTTGATCACCTTGATGCTTCCTAAAATTACAGAGACCCCAATAGAAAGTATTAGGACCCCAATGGTCTGTGGCAACTTTAAGTATTTGTAATTGACATAAGAAAGCAAAGCGGATACCGCTACAATAAGAGTGAATACCTCGAACATGATCAATTGACTCCTGCGTAATTAACTCCCGTCAATTGATGCATGTCCCAATCGAAGGTGGACAAATCATCTGGGTTGAATTGACTGATGTCGTCGTATCCACAGGATCGAGCCACTACTCGGATCAGATCATTACTGGCCCGGAAAAAGTTGTTCAGTCTTTCGGCCGAATTTTCAATAATGAGCCTTGACCTTAAGTTCTCTTTTTGTGTGGCTATACCCACCGGACAATTATTGGTATGACAGGCACGCATGCCCAAACACCCGATGGCCTGTAGTGCCGAATTGGAAACTGCTATGGCATCTGCCCCTAGCATCAGCGCTTTGGCAAAGTCTTCGGCGATCCTTAGTCCTCCTGTGATTACCAGTGAAACATCCTGCACGCCTTGCTCATCCAAAAACTTTCTGGCCCTGGCTAGAGCGGGGATCGTAGGTACATTGATGTTATTTCTCAAAACTGTGGGTGCAGCACCGGTACCTCCTCCGCGGCCATCCAGGATGATGTAGTCAGCTCCTGCTTCCAGCGCAAAGGCAATGTCTTTTTCGATGTGACTAGCGGCCAGTTTGTATCCTACGGGAATGCCTCCTGAAACTTCCCTCACCTTGGCGGCAAATTCCTTAAAATCTTCCATTCCTTTAAAGTCGGGGAAAGTAGCTGGGCTGATGGCCGATTGGCCAGGCTCCAATCCACGTACTTTGGCAATTTCGCCTTGGACTTTATTACCGGGCAGGTGTCCTCCGGTACCTGTCTTTGCTCCCTGTCCACCTTTGAAATGAAAAGCTTGTACTTTCTCGATTTTGTCCCAGGAAAAACCAAATTGAGCGGATGCCAATTCGTAGAAGTATCTTGAATTGTTTGCTTGCTCATCTGGCAACATTCCACCCTCTCCGGAGCAGATGCCTGTTCCGGCTTTTTCTGCCCCTTTGGACAGTGCAATCTTCGCTTCTCGAGACAGCGCACCAAAGCTCATGTCCGAAACGAACAAAGGCATATCCAACTCCAACGGTTTCTTAGCTCTAGGCCCAATGACTACTTTGGTGGATACTTCGGCTTCGTCCAACAAAGGCCTTTTAGCCATCTGAGCGGGTAGAAATTGAAGGTTTTCCCACTTAGGCAAGGTATTTCTGTCTACACCCATGGCCTCCGTAAATCCATGGTGGCCTAAGTTCTTCAACCCATTTTTAGCCAATTCACCAATTTCCCTGGTATAAGGTTCGGTGCTTTCGGGATGTGTATCTGCATAGGTGCCCTGATACTCTTCTCTCTGAAATGGCTGAGGGTTTGCTTTTTCAAATTCGAGTACCTCAGTTCTATCAACACAGACATAGCCGTCCTTGAGTGTTGCATTAAACTTGTGCAGCTTTTCGCTATTGTTGTAAGCGCTGACGCCGGTATCATATCGATAATCCCAGTTGTGCAGTCCGCAAACGATGTCATCGCCTATAATCGTAGCATCTGACATCAAAGCCCCGCGGTGCTGGCACCTGCCATACAGTACGGAAACTTCATTGCCATATTTGATAAGTACCAGATCAGTATTTTCGGCCAGTGCGTAGGCCGGTATTTTCTCTTCTAAGCTGTCGATTTTGACTAATTGAATCAGCGTATCTGCCATAGGTAATGTGAGTTTAGTGGTTTGCAAAATGGTGTTTAATTTTCAGCATAGCAAAACACCATTTTCTGGTTTATACTTCATCCGACATTTCGAACAAGAATTACTTCTCTCTGAATTTAAACATTATCAACCAAACACGAATGTGAGATGGTTTGTTCATTTGAGGATAATTCGCCGAAGACAACAAAAGGGTCGGGTCAGGCACGGATGTTACATCCGCGCGAGTGATTGGGTGATGGATTGTTCATTTCTAAATCTCCTCACTAAAGCAAGACAGATGATTCGGATGGCTAACCGCTGCTAGCAAAAAAGTAATCGCGGCCAGCAAAAAAACACGAATTTGAAGCAAAATGATCAACATTTGGAGCTCAGCCGAGCATATTGCAGACTTGATTGATCAAGAAAAACAGATTTTAGAAGTGTAAAATTGAGGTCTAATCTGGCATTGCAATCCTGGATATATGGAAATATAACTATTATTTATTGTTATATTTATATTTTCATGAAGCCACAATAAATAATCCCTAATTATGAACCTCCTCAAGTTAGTACCCAAAACCCTGCTCCTATTTTTCACAACTGCATTTTCGTCACAGCTATCTGCGCAGACGCTGGATACCAATCTCTGGGGAACCAATGGTACGGTTAACGCAATTCACACGGATCAAACAGACAATACAATTTATATAGGAGGAACTTTCAATCACATCTACCCTCATACCAGTAGCGTTGGACTAGTAGATAGGACAACTGGTATCGCGGACTCCAGTTTCCCTGCAGTCGTTAGCACTGTAAACGTCGCTGTCTCAGACAATAATGGAGGCTGGTACATTGGTGGTTTTTTCACCAACATTGAGGGTACCGGCATCAATAGGCTGGCACACATCAACAGCGATAATACCCTGGATTTGACTTGGAATCCAA
Organism: Reichenbachiella sp.; assembly: GCF_039944555.1. Classification (GTDB taxonomy): domain Bacteria; phylum Bacteroidota; class Bacteroidia; order Cytophagales; family Cyclobacteriaceae; genus Reichenbachiella. Next base: position 585,461 of record NZ_JBDUYN010000008.1, read on the forward strand.
ATGTTGACGGTGCTGTTTATACCATGATACTATCAGGAAATACGCTCTACATAGGTGGTGTTTTCAACAAAATTGGCGAAGATGACCGAAACCTCATAGGAGCTATAGACATCACCACTGGATTGGCCACCGCCTGGAATCCAAATGCAAGCGGTGCCATATCGCCGATCGTTGAAACTCTGCTACTAGATGGATCATTGATCTACGTAGGTGGTGAGTTCGACAATATAGGAGGAGAGGACAGAAGCAATATTGCTGCCATTAGTACTACCACTGGACTAGCCACATCCTGGAACCCAGATGCCAATCAAAATGTAAAGGCACTTGCCAAATCTGGTGACATGATCTATGCTGGTGGCGATTTTATTACCATTGGTGGCCAGTCTCGAAGTCGTCTAGCCGAATTGGACGCATCAACAGGCCTTGCTACTACTTGGAATCCCTCGCCGAACACGAGTGTCTATACCATCGCTATTGATAACGGTATTGTCTATATAGGCGGTGACTTTACTTCTATTGGATCTGACAACAGACAGTATCTCGGCGCTATAGATGCTACCACTGGCAATACCACTAGTTGGGATCCCGTAGTGGCACATGGAAGCTTTATCTCCGGCACTATACGCATCAAAGACATAAAAATCTCAAATAATATAGTTTACGTTGCTGGTCTCTTTTCAAAAATAGGGAGTATTGAAAGAGTCGGAGTGGCAGCAATAAACAAAACTTCCGGAATTGCAACATCGTTCATAGCCGATGGAGTCTTAGGAAAGCAAATCGAAAGGCTTGCCATTTCTGATACAGATCTCTTAGTCTGCGGATTTAAATCAAATGCAGGTGGAAGAACCCTGGGAGCACTTGCTGAAATAGATCCAACTACCGGAATCCCTACAGACTGGAATCCAGTCGTTGCAGGTACTACCGTAAACGCCATCGCATCAACCGAATCTACACTCTACATCGGTGGACTTTTTACAAGTGTGGGCGGCCAGACACGGACAAACCTTGCCGCTATCGACCGTACATCCGGTGCTGTGAATGCCTGGAATCCCGGCGGCACCAATGCGAGAATTCATACCATGGTACTATCCACCGATGAGGAAACTCTTTATATAGGGGGTGAATTTACAACAGTGAATGCCACCGCTCGAAACTATATTGCCGCAGTGAGTACATCCACTGGCAACTTGCTCAGTTGGGCTCCCGAGGCAGACGACTTCGTACAGGCTCTTTTACTTGATGGTGGTACTATTTACGCCGGTGGCAATTTTACTGTCATGAATAGTTTGCCTCGAAATAGACTGGCGGCCATAGATGGCAGCACGGCTGCAGTATCTACATGGGACCCAAACGTAGGCGGCACCAGCGCCATCTATTCGATAATCATTGATGGAGACGACATGTATGTGGGCGGAGATTTTTCAAGCATCGGAGGTCAAAGCATAGACAATATCGCACAGATAGATCGTGCCACAGGAGCGGTAAACGACTGGGGTCTGGATTTTGTTAACAATTCCAAAATCTATTCTCTGGTCCTAAATGACAACATACTCTATGCAGGGGGAAGCTTTGCTACTTCAGGAGGGGAAGTAAGAGCACACGTGGCGGCAATAAATACTGATGCTACGCTTACCGCATGGAACCCGGACGTTTCTCATTCAGTCACAGCCGTGGGATCCCTGGGAGACAAAATTTATATGGGCGGGACGTTTCTGAACGTGAATGACGATACAAACCGCCACCAATTTGCTGCGGTCTCTACTACCGTTTCTGAGCCTTGCACTACATACGACGAAACAGCCAATGCTGCGATCTGTTCAGGGGATACCTATTCATTTGGAACGCAGACGCTTTCTATTGCTGGAGACTATATGGAAGTATTTCAATCTGTAGCAGATTGCGATTCTACCGTAACACTTACACTTACAGTCAATACCACCTACGAAGAAATGGCCAATGTCTCAATATGCGATGGTGACAGCTATTCGTTCGGAACTCAAACTCTTTCTACAGCGGGAGACTACATAGAAGTATTTCAGTCTGTCGCAAGCTGTGACTCAACAGTGACAGTCACATTGACTCTGAATACACCAGATGCAACTGTTACAAAAACAGGATTAGAATTGAAAGCCAACTCCGAAGGACTGACGTATCAATGGTTGGATTGTGATGACAACAATGCGCAAATATCTGGCGCAACCAGTCAAACTTATACGCCTTCCAAATCAGGGAATTATTCGGTGCAAATAACGGAGGGAGACTGTAGCATTACTTCTGAGTGTACCAATGTAGATGTATTTGTATTGAATTCTCCAAAAAACAATATTAGCCTCCGCGTTTATCCAAACCCACTGACAAACAGCGAATTTTTGACGGTCAGTTTTGGCCAGCTGCAAAGCAAGTTCATGATTTCACTGGTTGATATTCGAGGAAAAACACTACAGCAAGCCGGATTTGAAAATGCAGAGGTGGGGAGATTAAGAATTTCAGAGCTGCCTCCAGCCATCTATTTCATCAAAGTAATTAACTCAAATCGACTGTCTCTCTTTAAGGTGATAAAGGACTAACTCATCAGTGTTTTGGAAGACCTCTTTGACTATGATCTAAACTACAATAAGAGAACGACTACGTCTTAGCAAGCTTCAATACCTCTTCAGGAAGAGTTTCATTGATCTAAGACTTTATCAGATAATCCAGCTATCCCAATTTCTTTAGCCTCTCGCTGGACCATGTCCTGTCCACTCGGGGCATAGTTTGTTACCACGCCCATCATATTCATTAAAAGCAAGAAGGTGTAGTTGCACCAAAGGCATCCGGCTCCAGGCCTGAAACCAATTCTAATATCTCACCAATCTTATAGGCTGTTCTATACTGCTGGCCATTCTTGTACCTTACCAAGGTACTCTCTTTGTTATCTTCTTGCATATTTGACACTGTCTGTGTCAACTTTTTTCAGGACGCCTCATCAGGCATGAATGTAACATCCGCGCGAGTGGATGGGGGCACCTCAAGGGCGCGTACCCGGAGTAAAAAGATTCAAACAGTCAGCAAAAAGACTCGAACTCGAAGAAAAATGATACCTGGAGGCAGTAAAAAGGTGCGAACGGGGAGTAAAAAGGTGCCTGCAGGCAGTTAAAAGATTCGAACAGCAAGCAAAAAGGTGTGAGCTCGGAGTAAAAAGACTCGAGCAGGGAGTTCGGAGGTACCTGCAGGGAGCTCAGAGGTGGGGAGGGGTACTTACCTAAGTGGGGAGGGGTACTTATATAGGTGGGGGGGTACCTCTGAGGTACCCCCCACTGGCGATAATTTGTAACTTGTGCCAAAAGAAAAAGGTGCAAGATATGCCAGAGGCGCCTTACCTTTTCAGCCATTTTTTGACAAATAAAAACCACTATATAATAAAAATTAAAAATTCGTAGGTAATTCCCTTTGAGCCTTTCTTTCTACCTAAACAGGTAATTCAATATTTAAGCGTATCACAATCTGCCTGATGACAATTTGGGCAAAACAGTGCTAATGAACTATATTGAAACAAATCTGAAATAGTAGTTATGTCAATTGAAATAATGGAAGACAAACTGTGGAACAACTTCAGATCAGGAGAAAAAGCAGCTTTTGAGAAGATCTATGTAAGTAATTTTAAATTGCTCTATAATTATGGCCGACAGTTCACTACCGACTCGGACTTAGTGAATGATAGCATTCAGGAGCTTTTTGTGGACCTATGGGATTCAAAATTCAACCTTGGTCCTACCGATTCCATCAAATTTTATTTGATGAGGTCCTTCAGAAGAAAACTTGCCAAAAAAATAAATTACCATTCAAGGCATTTGTCATTGGATTTTAACTGCAATACCGGATTTGAACTCCTATCCCCGCATGAAAGCGATCTGATAAATGCTGACATCGATCAGGAAAACAAAGTGTTTCTTGAAGAGGGATTCAAAATACTTTCGAAGCGAAAAAGAGAGGTATTATTCTTGAAGTATTATAGCGGACTCGACAACAACGAAATAGCTGATGTACTGTCTATTAAAATCAAGACAGTCTACAATTTAGTTTTTGATTCTTTGGAAGTTCTTAGAAAGCAAACCCGAGCTGTATTCAGAAGCAATATTTCAAGAATTGTTTCTGCACTTATAACGTCAGCATACTTATATATTCATTGACGACATCAACCAATCTTAGTATAACCAACTCAGATGCCGACCTAATTAATTAAAAAAAACCTTAAAATAATGTAGGTAATAATGCAATCAACTTCCTTTTACTGCCTAGTTAATATCAACTAAAATGGAACAAAAGAAATACATAGAATATACCTCCACCGACTTTGCCATAGACGATGAATTCGTGAGGTGGGTAAAACATCCGAATTTAGAATCAAATATTTTCTGGAATCAATGGGTGACCGATAACCCGTCCAAGGCACTCGAAGTTAGTCAGGCAATTGAATTGTTAAAAACAGTTGAATTTAAAGAATATGAACCTTCGGCTGACGAGACACTGGATGTATGGAGAAAAATCGATAATCAGATCACGATTTCTGATCATAGAAAACTGAAAAGCGCAAACCACCTGTTTCAATATTTCAAAATCGCAGCCATGGTGATTCTTGTATCCGGCATATCCTTTTTCATCATCGATTCTAATAAGCCCTCGGTACCAGTAACTGAAGAACTTTTTGTAGTAAAAGAAACAGCCAATGGTGTTAAATCCACCATCAGGCTCAGCGATGGTACCATTGTGAAATTGAACTCCGGAAGTAAGCTGTTCTACTCCAACCGTTTTAACGAGACAGCCAGAACAGTTGAACTGGAAGGAGAAGCCTACTTTCAGGTAACCCACAATGCTAAGAAACCATTTATCGTCAAGACCGGAACTATCCAAACCAAAGTGCTTGGAACCTCATTCAATGTCCGCGCCTATTCTGGTGAAAATCTTCAATTTGTTGCTCTGGAGGAGGGAAAAATTCAGATAAAAGGAATAAACGATAGGGAAATGGCCTATGAGGAAATTCTCGATCCTTTGGAAATGCTGGTTTATAATAAAACAAACAGAAGCCATAGTGTTGATGAATTTGACTTGTCAGACATCATGGCCTGGAAGAATAATGCCATTGTATTCAAAAATGCCTCATTTCCAGAGATTCAGAAAGAACTGGAACGATGGTTCGGTGTAACTATTTACGCAGACAAAGAAATTTCAACTGAATTCGGATTTACCGGAAAATTTTATAATGAGACCCTAACCAACATTTTGGATAACATCAGCATTGCGATGGGCTTCCGATACAAAATTCAGAACAAACAAGTAGACATTTATAAGAAATAAGTGATATGCAAATACTTCAAAACAGTTCCTAAAAGTAAGTCCTACCCCTTCAGAAGGGATAGGACTTGATCTTATCCGGGCATGGCCGTCTCGCAAACTTTCAAAACCCGGACAATAAATGATTGTTTAAAATAAACCTTTAAATCTATGAAGAATAAATTACTTTATTTACTGAAAATGGTCTCAAAAAATGTACTTAAAGCATTTCTGATACAGGTGATTTTCTATAGTGTGGTATTGGCAGAGAATGGAATTGCACAATACTCTAGCATCAAAGAAGTCTATCTAGAGATAAATCTCAATGATGCAAATCTTGAACAGGCCCTTGCAACTATAGAAAAATCTACGGGATTTCATTTTTCTTATGACGATGATGTCTTGAAAAATGATGACAAACTAAGTATAAAGAAAAGAAGACAGTCCCTATACAAAGTATTGGCTGGTATATCGAAAAAATCTGGATTGAATTTTACCAGAATCAATAACAACATCGTGATCAATCAGCGCAAATCAGTGCTGGATCAAGCGGGAGTTATTGAAATCATCAAGGACGATATCACTGTTTCCGGAAAGGTTCGTGGTAGCGACGGCGAATCATTACCAGGAGTTTCTATTGTGATAAAAGGAACCACGCGTGGTACCACAACTGATATTGATGGCAACTATCGACTTGAGGTCGATGAAACCGCCACGTTGGTCTTTAGTTTCGTAGGATTTAAATCTCAAGAAGTCCAAATCGCAGGACGTTCGATTATTGAGATTGATCTTGAGGCAGATTCACAGCAGCTAGAGGAGTTAGTAGTAGTAGCCTACGGCGTAGCCAAAAAAGGTGCATTTACCGGATCTGCTACCCAAATAAATTCTGAGGCATTGGAAGGAAGGGCTTTAACAAACATTACATCCGCCATTGAAGGAGCCGCAGGTGTCCAGTTTTCACCGGGCGGTGGTCAGCCGGGTGAATCTTCAGATATCAGAATACGGGGATTCTCTAGTATCAACAATTCGAACGACCCGCTTTACGTAGTTGATGGTTTTGTTTTCACCGGTACTTTAGCCAGCATCAATCCACAGGATATCGAAAGCATTTCGATACTCAAAGATGCAGCTTCCACAGCTCTCTATGGCTCCAGGGCATCAAATGGAGTGGTAATATTGACTACCAAGAGCGGAAAGAACGGTCAGTCTCAGTTTAATGTAAACGTGAGCAGGGGTGTTTCAACGAGAGGTATCAAAGAATACAATCGCGTTTCTGCCCAGGAATATTACCCGTTGATGTGGGAAGCCCTGAGGAATTCGAACGCCATACCCGGAACGGCAACAGATGCTGATCTGGCCACCGCAAATCAAGATGCCAGCGATGATATTTTTGATCAGCTCAAAACGAACCCTTTCAATGTGCCCAACGATCAGATCGTTGGAACAGATGGAAATTTGAATCCAGCTGCCGAGTTGCTTTATGCCGAAGATTTGAATTGGCAAAGTCCATTGGAAAGAACGGGTAAACGTACCTCCATGGATATGAGCTACCAGGGCGGAAATGAAAAATCCAGTTACTTTTTCTCCTTGTCCTATCTTGACGATACTGGATGGGCAATCAATTCAGATTTCAAAAGGGTCTCCGGCCGGGTAAATATGAGCACTCAGCCAAAAAAATGGGTTAAGACCGGTTTTAATCTGGCTGCTTCATCTTCCTCCTCCAATCAATCCAATGACGGAACAAGTGGCAACTCTGTAAATCCATTCAACGGTACCAGAAGAGTAGCACCGATCTATCCGGTACATGAACATGACTCCACAGGAGCCTATGTTTTAGATGCGGCAGGCAATCAAATATATGACCAGGGAGCCGATCGAGTTGGCGTGATGGTAGGCCGACATGTGATTATGGAGAACGAACTTCAAAAAGATCAGGACGATATTTTCTCAGCATCAGGAAGAGCATTTGTGGATTTCTATTTTTTGAATGATTTTAAATTTACGTTAAACGCGAGTATAGATAGTCGGTTTTTTAATACCAAAGACTACGACAGCAATCTTGTCGGTGATGGAGCGCCTTTAGGACGCGCAGGCAGGGTCTCTTCAACCAGAATGTCGGTCAATTACAATCAATTGCTTAGCTACAACAAGGATTTCGGAAATCATTCAGTTGGTATCTTACTTGGTCATGAGTCCATGAACTACGAAACTACCTACTTAGCCGGTAATAGAAATGGTCAGGTGGCTGAAGGAAATATTCAGTTGATCAACTTTGCAAACATCACTAATCTGGAGGGCTATAGCAGACAGCTCAAGCAGGAGGGCTATTTCGCTCGGGCTGAATACGATTATGATGACAAGTACTTCGTATCTGCTTCTTTCAGAGCAGACGGCTCTTCACGATTTGACAAAAATTCCAGATGGGGTAATTTTTGGTCTGTGGGTGGAGCCTGGAGAATCGATAGAGAAGCCTTTTTGCAAGGCAACAACCTTTTTGATCAATTGAAGCTACGAGCTTCCTATGGAGAAGTAGGTAATGACGGAGGCCTAAGACATGATATCGATGTTGGTGGTTTTAGCTACTATGCCAGTCAGGCGTTGTTCTCTCTAGGGTGGAACAATGATACCGAACCAGGTGTAGCACTGAATCAGCTGGCTGCTCCCTCATTAGAATGGGAAACAAACGTTCAATCCGACATAGCACTTGAATTTTCCGCTCTGGATTACAGATTGTCGGGTAGTGTCGAATATTTTTCGAGAAAGACCGAGGGACTCCTGTTTGATGTGCCTCTTCCTGTGTCCAGCGGCCTGGATGCGGCGAAAAGAAATATAGGTGACATGGTCAACAGCGGACTCGAGGTAGGACTCGCCGGAGACATAATTAGGACTTCTAATTTTGCCTGGAGACTGGACGTGAATATGTCTACGATCAAAAACGAAATTACAAAGCTTCCTCAGGATAGTATCGTGAATGGAACTAAACAATATGTGAAAGGTGGTTCTATCTATGACTACTGGAGACGTCAGTGGTACGGAGTAGATCCGGCAGATGGATCTGCACTATATGTGGCTGACTCTAAAGTAGATGAAACCGACGCTGATCTTAGGACAGTGAATGGCACCCTGGTCACAACAAATCAAAATGATGCCCAAATGGCATTCGTGGGAACTGCTCTTCCTGATCTATTCGGGAGCTTCACTAATACATTTACCTACAGAAATTTCAAATTAGGTTTTTTAATGACGTATCAGATTGGTGGTAAAACATATGACACCAATTATGCTTCACTCATGTCAACTGGTGGGTACGGAGAAGCCAAGCACAAGGACATTCTGGACAGATGGCAAAATCCCGGAGATATCACTAATGTGCCCAGAATGGACATCTCAACGGAGACAGCTGCTGATGCAGGATCGAGCCGATGGCTTATCAGTTCATCCTACCTGGCACTACGACAAATCAATTTCTCTTATGACTTACCTCAAAAATTCATAAGCAAAGCAGGTCTGGAAACGGTTCGGGTATATGTCAACGGTGAAAACCTCTGGTCAAATACTTCACGAGATGGATTGGATGTAAATCAAAATTTCAGTGGAACTACCCAAAATAGATTTACGACAGCAAAAATTGTCACATTGGGCCTTAACGTAACCTTTTAAAGATTAAGAAGATGAAAAATACTATAACAAAATGTCTTTTAATTTTAGTCGTGATGATGCCTTTCGCATCGTGTACTGACGACTTTTTGGAAACATCGTCTACTGAAGATGTGTCTGCTACCAACGCTACAGCCACCACTGAAAACATGAATCTGGTCATCAACGGGATTTACCGATTGTTTTATACCAGATTAGATAATAAAAATGGAAGTGGCAACAATAGAAAAGGTGGAATCGGTTCGATGATGATTCAGAATTCTTTTATGGGGGAAGATGTAGTCCAAAATGCGCAAGCAAATTCGTCAATGATCGATTTTGCCAGATGGATCAAGCCATTTGATCCTGATGACGATCGTCAGTTGCATAACTGGAGGGTCATGTATAGAGCCATAGTTAACGCCAATATTGTTATCGCTGGAGGAGATGAGGCCGTTGGGCCCGAGGAAGATAAAAATGCAGCTTTAGGTCAGGCCTATTTTTTAAGGGCTTTTGCTCATTTTCATTTGGTACAGCTATATGGCAAGCGCTATGTTGCCGGAGGGGGAAATGATCAATTGGGCATACCCATTGTCCTTGAGCCTATTATCGAACCTCAGGCCAGGGCCACAGTAGAAGCAGTCTATACACAAATCAATGAAGATTTAACCCAGGCCATTACACTGTTGGATGGATATAGCAGGTTCAATCCTTCCCATGCCAATCAGGCTGTTGCGCAAGGGTTGAAGGCAAGAGTAGCGCTGGTTCAAAGTAATTTCACGGAGGCTGTAAATATGGCAAGATTAGCCAGGGCAGGCCTCACGCTGATGGACAGTTCAACCTACACTTCCGGGTTCAATGACTATAATATTGACGAGTGGATGTGGGGATTGCATTACAATGAGGAGCAGGGATCTAATTTCACAAATTTTGGGGGAATTATGTCAAGAAATTTCTCGTCAAATCAAATCAGAGGTAATCCTAAATCCATAAGCCAGGCGCTTTATGCCACAATTCCAGGCACGGATGTTCGATCTGCCATTTTTGATCCGACTGGTGATCACGACAATTTACCGGAAGGTATAAGTCTCATTTCCAGACATAAGAGATTTCCATATACTCATCAGAAATTTCTTGCTGTTTCTACAGGAGATAGCCGAGGAGACATTCCCCTGATGAGAGCATCAGAAATGTACTTAATTGAGGCAGAGGCATTGGCTAGAAGTGGTACCGATGATGCTGGCGCAGCAGTTGCATTATTTACACTTGCCAGCGCCAGGGACGCAAGCTATACCCTGTCCACTAACACAGGACAAGCGCTCATAGATGAAATCGACCTTCAGAGACGTTGGGAACTTTGGGGAGAGGGCTTCAGGTTTTATGATTTGAAGCGCCAAAACAAGGCATTGAATAGAAATGGATCTAATCATGATTTTAATCTGGTTTTAGTCTCTGATGTGCCTGCCGGCGACAACAGATGGCAATGGATGATTCCTACCGATGAACTCAATGCCAATCCACTCATGGTTCAAAATCCATAATCAAATTGATCATTTAGTTTGATAAATGAGTTGAAAAAGAGCTGTCAGGTAATTGACAGCTCTTTTTATATTTTGTACAGGCTGCTACTGAAGTAAGGCAACCAAAAGACTCAAAAACATGAAAACAATCAGCAACGCCATAGTAAAAAATGCACACATTTTACTTTACTTTTAACATTATGAAGCCATATAAACAATTTGCAATTATTCTTCTCTTTTTGGCAATTGAAGCCACCGGACAATCGAAAATCCCTTTTCAACAGATGGACGTATTTGAGTTGGAGTGGGCCTCGGACCCGCAGGTTTCTCCTGATGGAAAATGGAATGTCTACCTGAGAAATAGAATGAATAAGCTACAAGATAAACGTGAGCGCCGGATATGGATAGTTGATCATGCAGGTAACAATCATAGAAAGCTTACTCCAAACGACCACAGCGAATCTTCACCCAGATGGTCTCCCAATGGTACTCGTATTGCCTACACCTCTTCGACCGACGAGGGCTCAGAAATATTCGTTTATTGGATGGAGTCGGGTCAACATGCCCGTCTGACCCAATTGGACCGGTCACCTAGCAATATTAGCTGGTCGCCAGATGGCAAATGGCTGACGTTTTCAATGCTGGTGCCAGAAAAACCGCCTTATATGGTTAATTCTCCAAGTAAACCTAAGGGCGCACAATGGGCAGACGAGCCACGGGTTACCACTAGAGTAAGACATGAAGCAGATGGATCAGGCTTTATCGAACCGGGTTACTATCACTATTTTATAATTCCAGCCGATGGCGGGACTGCCCGACAAATAACCAGCGGAAGATATCAGCATAAAAATGAGCCCCAGTGGACAAAAGATGGTAAATCATTGATCTTCTCTGCCAATCGGCGCGAGGATTGGGAATATAACTACCGAAACTCTGAAATCTACAGCGTTTCATTATCTGATGGCAGTATCCAGGAATTAACTGAAAGAAATGGCCCGGACTACGATCCGGTAGTTTCTCCAAATGGGAATAATATTGCCTATCTGGGTTATGAAGACAAAATACAAACTTATCAACTTCCTGAATTATATGTGATGAACCTAAACGGAAGCGGTAAAAGAATGATAGACCTAAAGCTAGATCGCCGGATGTCAAATCTGACTTGGAATCAAAAAGGTACTGGACTTTATTTCCTTTACGACTCTGAAGGAAATACCAAAATTGGGTTTGTGTCACTCGACGGAAAGTTTGAAAAAGTTAAAGACGACGTAGGCGGCACAGGAGTAGCCAGGCCTTATGGAGGAGGATCGTTCTCGATATCTAACAATGATCTGCTCGTTTACAACATGACGACACCCTACTTTCCTGCCGATCTTGCCTCAGGCAAAAAGGGCGACTCTTCGATTAGAAGGATCACCCGCCTAAACGAAGATCTACTGGCTTACCGAGAACTAGGGAAAGTGGAAGAAATTTGGTACAACTCTTCGTTTGACAATCGAAAAATCCAGGGTTGGATTGTAAAACCTCCCCAATTTGACCCTGGCAAACAGTACCCTATGATTGTGGAGAATCATGGTGGGCCTATTGCCAATTATGGAGATCGATTTTCTCCTGAAATGCAACTTTATGCCTCAGCTGGCTATGTCGTGTTTTATCCAAATCCCAGGGGAAGCACCAGTTATGGAGAAGAATTCGGCAATTTGCTATATCACAATTATCCCGGACAGGATTATGACGATGTCATGTCAGGTGTAGATGCTGTACTCGCTGAAGGATATGTGCATCAGGACAGTCTGTTTGTGACTGGAGGCAGTGCCGGTGGTATTATGACTGCCTGGATTATCGGGAAATCCAAACGCTTCAGAGCAGCGGCCGTAATCAAGCCGGTGATGAACTGGTACTCCAAGACACTGGTAGCAGACAATTGGAATGGATATTTTAATTACCGATATCCGGGCTACCCGTGGGAAAATCCTGAAACCTATATGAAGTTCTCCCCCATTTCACTCGTGGGAAATATAGAAACCCCCACTCTGGTTATGGTAGGTACTAGCGACCTAAGAACACCCCTGTCAGAAGCCAAACAACTATATCACGCGTTGAAGATCAGGAAAATTGAAACTGCATTGGTAGAAATGCCGGGTGCGTATCATTTCATTGCCAGGCGACCAAGTCAATTGATTGGTAAAATCGATCATATTGTGGCTTGGTTTAATCAATTTAGATAAAGTGACTCCAGGTTGCTCAAGCCATATAATTCTTCGTTGAGAAAATCATTGATTACTTACGAAAGCCTATTGATATATTTATTTCAATAGGCTTTTTTATTAGGATGAGAGGAAAAAACCTCCTACATAGTAGCTAGCTTAAGTACTTTCTCCAGTAAGGCCTCTTTGGTGAAAGGCTTTACCAGATAATCCAGTATGCCAATTTCTTTAGCCTCTCGCTGGGCGATGTCCTGTCCGACGGCACTAATCATAATCACCTTTGCCTTAAAATCCACATCGTTGAGCTCATCCATCACATCCAGCCCAAACATGTCAGGCAAGACGTTGTCCAAGGTGATTATCTCGGGATTAAGGATCAGTGCCAGCTTAATGGCGTCCTCACCATTTGCAGCTTCTCCGATGACTTCATACCCTGCCTCTTCCAATATGTTTTTGATAGTCTCTCTCTGGAATTTAGAATCGTCAACAACCAATATTGATGTCATAGTAATTTGTATTTAGCCTATTACAAAATGCAACTAAATATAATCATTAGATTGTTCGACATACTCGAAATTCAGGAATTATCTAGGCTCCCAGGCCTCAAATTAAGCTGATACATTAACAAGTCAGCATAAATACTAATAGAGAATATGCGTACCTGATTAAAGTGATTTGGTCAAAAATTGTGTTTTAATATGATTTTTTTTCACTATTTTTGGTAATTGTAGAAAATGGTTGAACACTGCTTTGCGGTGATTTCAGTAAAGTTCAATGCTATAGATTCAGCCATGAAACATCTATTTACCTGTCTACAACTATTTATCTCTCTGTGCGCTTCAAGCCAGCAACTTGCGCCTTCGATCATTAGCACTGCCGGAGGCTCATTCACCAATGACCAAATTCAATTAAGCTGGACACTCGGCGGTAGCGTTTTAGATTCATATGAAACCGACGACATCATCCTGTCCTCAGGAGTACAATCTGAAGAAGCAACCCCGTTTGTTCTAGGTATGAATGAATCCGACATGGCCATTCAGATTTACCCTAACCCTGTCAAAGATCAGCTGACCCTTCAATTTGAAGAAATGGGCAATTTTCAGGTTGTTATTTCGGATCTCACAGGACGTCAGGTTTATTTAGGAGACATAGCTTATACCAATGCTCAACTCCTCGACATCAGTTATTTAAGTATTGGAGCCTATATACTTCAAGTGTTTGATCAAGATTTAAGGCCAATCAAAAAATTTAAACTCTCCAAAAACAGATAATCATGAGAAAGATTATATCCTTTAGCCTCATCATGCTAGTGTGGACTAGCCTATGTATGGCACAAGCGCCAGCAGCTTTTAAATATCAAGCCATAGCAAGAGATGACTCAGGCAATCCGCTGGTCAATCAAACCATAAATTTTCAAATTCAGCTCCTCCAAGGCGCAACTAATGGAGCATCTGTGTACACTGAAACTCATTTGGTGACTACTAACGGGTACGGATTGGTAAATATGACCATTGGAGAAGGAAGCGTATCTGGTGGCACATTCAACACGATAGATTGGGCCTCAGGCCCATACTTTATTCATGTTGAAGTTGATACCAATGGAGGCTCAAGCTTCCAGGTGCTGGGAACGACCCAAATGCTCAGCGTGCCTTATGCCCTGTATGCGGAGTCTTCGGGTAGCTCTGTACCAGGTCCCAAGGGTGAAACCGGTGCTACAGGTGCAACTGGACCGGCTGGGCCTAAAGGAGACACAGGGGATACCGGACCTAAAGGAGATAAGGGTGAAACCGGTGCAGAAGGCCCTCAAGGATCTGCGGGGAGTAATGGTGCCCAGGGTATTCAGGGTGACAAAGGAGATACTGGCGACCAAGGGTTGCAAGGCATACAAGGTTTACCTGGCAATGACGGTGCAGACGGAGCTCAGGGAATACAAGGTATTCAGGGAGTAAAAGGTGATAAAGGGGACAAGGGGGATACTGGAGACCAAGGACTGCAAGGCATACAGGGTATACCCGGAAACGATGGAGCTGATGGCCCACAGGGTTTGCAAGGAGCTGCCGGGCCTAAAGGCGACAAGGGAGACACAGGTGACCAAGGGTTGCAAGGCATACAAGGTTTACCTGGAAATGATGGAGCTGACGGTGCTCAGGGAATACAAGGTATTCAAGGAGTGAAAGGTGATAAAGGAGATACTGGCGACCAGGGACCACAAGGCATACAGGGTATACCCGGAAACGATGGAGCAGATGGCGCGCAGGGATTGCAAGGACCTGCCGGGCCTAAAGGCGACAAGGGAGACACTGGTGACACTGGTGACCAGGGGCCGCAGGGCATTCAAGGTTTACCTGGAAATGATGGAGCTGACGGTGCTCAGGGAATACAAGGTATTCAAGGAGTGAAAGGTGATAAAGGTGACAAGGGAGATACCGGTGATCAAGGGCCGCAGGGTATACAGGGTATACCCGGAAATAATGGAGCTGACGGCGCTCAGGGTATACAAGGAGTGAAAGGAGACACTGGTGACCAAGGACTACAGGGCATACAAGGTACTCCAGGTAATGACGGCGCAGATGGAGCTGTTGGACCCAGAGGACTCCAAGGTATTCAAGGCATTCAGGGACCAAGAGGACCAGCAGGCCAAGACGCTAATGCGGGCACTCAATTTTTTTACCTAACAGCACAAGACTTTGAGGTTTATGACAATTCTGTCGAAATCAATTACACCGTACAATATGATAACATTGGTGGATTGCAAAGCGGCAGAGCCTACCTTGTCGGAGGAAAAGACCAAGCTGGCCGTTTGATAGCACAAATAAATCTACCCGATAAAGTCAATGTAAAACAAATAGATGCAGTGACTGACGACGACAGAGGCCAGGGTGTGAAAGTGCACTTTATGGAATTACCTTTTGATGTTTCCGGCGGAGGAGCGCAAAGCCTGGGTACAGAAGCAGCAAAAATAGGAACCAAGCAGAGTCTGACGATCTCTGTCAATAGGCAGGTCAATACAGCCGACAATTTATACTATATACTATTTGAAGGATTCACTCACGACAGCCTACCAATCAACAACAGTATCTACCGCGTACGAATAGTTTATGAAAATTGATTGCAACCTCTGTCTCTAACGGGACAGAGGTTTAATAATTTATTTAGAATCATTCCAAACAATTTGGAAAATCGAGTGATGGCATCTAGTTTTGTTTAGAATTATTCTAAATAGAAAAAATTGCCAGCGACTCGCACCTTCCTTATCAACCCAAACTATGTCTCCTTAATGGGCTGGAAGCAAATCATTAGCGATTCGCCCTTTTTTCAAATAGTGGGCAGCGCAGCGTCCATGAACGAGTGGTCGCCAGATTCATCTCAAACACTTCTCCTCGCCGATTTGTCTCAAGCTAAAGAACAGGTGCTCCCACAACTATCCGATCTAATGGGTCGAACTAATATTGATTTACTGTTGGTGGTTGATCTTCAAAACAAAGTACTGATTCAAGAGCTCAAAGAAATTGGTATCCGTGGTATTCTTACTACCCACTGTGATGCTCAGGAGATCAAAACAGCGCTTGAGAGCATCCGCCTGGGAAAGCGATTTTATTGCGGTGATATCCTTGACGTACTGATGCAACCACTCGCACCAGTGCAGCCCACCAAAAGTGACGACTTGTTGTCTACTAGAGAAATCGAGGTACTCAAGTGGGTTGCCAAAGGTTTAACAACAAATCAAATTGCCGATCAGCTCAACGTGAGTACACATACCATTAATTCGCATCGTAAAAACATGCTCAAAAAACTGGAGCTGGCATCTCCAGTAGAACTGATTGTTTATGCGGTCAAAAAGGGACTGGTAGAACTGGATTAAGAATCTTATTTCTGCCAAAGAAAATTATTGTACCTGATTGATCAGTCCATCTATATAGAAGCTACTGGACCAGTTGATAAACCCAAGTGCCCGGCCATAATCAGCCTCAAGCTCAACAAGTTTCAACTCTGCGGCTATTTTCTTATTCTCTCTAGTGTTGATTAAAAAAATTGAGCTCTCCCCATTATCAAACTTCGTTTTTTCTCCATTAAGGAGTATTTCATAATTATCGATTATTTGCCTTTGCTGAACGATCATGTTCTGCAGGACCGTCATCTTACCATAGGATTGAAAGACCTTGTTGGTCACCTCTCGCGTTTTATGACCAAGCTTTAGGTCTCCTTCTTCAATCTTAATTTTAGTCTGTTTTAGTTTTGCTCTTTCTTTTCTGATGAACAAGGGAAAACTAAATTCTACACCCCCTTTGTAGTTATTTGTTACTCCTGTAAGATTTTCATCTGACCTATCACCACCAGTAATAAAGTTATAGTTGAGATTCAAAATGGGTTTTATATTTTCTGCAGCCAATCTTCTATCCAGCTCAAGGCCGTTTAGTCGAGCTTCCAGAGTATTCAAATCGGGGTGATTTCTCATAGCAAAGTCTACATAGTTGTCGACTGCAAATACCACCCCCCTACTCCAAACAGTGTCTGGCTGTATCTCATCCATGTTGGTATCAGGATCCCATATAAAGTTCTGCATTTGCAGTGTTGCATTCTGATAGTCTATTTTAGTCTTCTCCAAATTATTCATCCAGGTCTGCACCTGAATCAGGGCTTCTACAGAATCAATTGTAGCATTCTCGCCATTCAACGCTCCTTCTCGAATACCTAAAAATCTTTCGGTCATCAATTCCAAATTAGAGGTTGCTACTTTCAATTTCTGATAAGTTCCAAACCAGGTCCAATAGATATAGTTTGCGTCCAGAAAAAGATTATTGTAAACCGAGTATGCCTGGTTCTGTAATGTCCGTTGCTCCACCATACCCTTCTTGAGACCAATATTGCGACTATTGTGAACCAGTCCTCTCCCGACCGGGACACTGATCCCTGCATAGTACAACCCACTTGATGGAACCGTATTTTCCGGATTCAGGAATTGTCCATCATTTCTTTCGTACCCGGCCTTGAGGTCAACATTCAGAACAGTTGGGATTTTCACATAAGTGTCCCAAACCTCATAATAGTTCTTCCCCTCAAATTGCTTGGTATCATAGTTGGATACCAATTTGGGATCGAATGCACCGCGTGCTTCTTGGACAACCACTTGACCACGTTGAACAATAAGTTTGGCTTGCTTGGCCAGCGGGTGATGATCCTTCACAAGCAGATAGAACTGATCCAGTCCTAAGATATTTCCTTCTGGCTGGCTTATTGCAGCCCTGGAAATAACACAAGCCAATAAGAATATTAAAGTCTTACTCATAGCTAACCTACTTTTTAACTTTAGTTTCTTTATCATCTTTAGCATAAAAATCAGGTGGAAAACCGTTCAGTTGTCTCCACAGTTCGTACCAGACCGGTACATTGTTAAGCAGAGCTATACCGTAAACACCGCTGCCCAACCTCAACAATGAAGGCCAGGGTACCTCATCTTCATCAGGGACAATCAGTACTCTAAAAGTTCCATTCCGTGCTACTTTATCATAAGCGACAATCTTACCACCGAAGGTACCAAAAGACATATCCGGCCATCCATTAAACACCAAAGCAGGCCATCCATCGAATTGAAGCCTTACCTTGCTACCTTCTTGAATGAGAGGCAAATCAAGAGGACGAACATTCAGCTCAACTGCCATATTATAATTGGAAGGAACAAACGTAAAAATTTCCTGCCCTTCCTTCACTATCTCACCAATTCCACCGCTTATGGCTTTCGTTACATAACCATCTTGCGGCGCAGTGATAAAGTAAAAATTAGAACGTTTTGAGTAGCTCTCCTGCTGTATAGAAAGTTTGTTGAACTGGCTTTCAGCATCCATTTCTCCAGATAGAGCTGACATTTTATCGGAGCGCACTTTGGCAATCTTTTGGTTGAACTCATTTTCTACCGCACCTAGACTAAGTTGTGCATTGATGTATTCGTTTTGACTGGCCAGCCACTTGTTTTCTGCCGATATTTTCTTGTTCAACGCAGCCTGGAGCTTTTGTCGTCGACTTTCCAGTTCAGTAAGTGATTTCAGCCCTTGATTGTAAAGTGTTTCCTGACGGGTAAACTGCCTTTCCGCTATTTCCAAGTTGATCAAGGTGGTGGAATAATCAATACTATCTGACTGTCGCTTGAGTACAGCCTGTCTGATGTAGTTTTTTGCCTGCATCAGCTTTAGCTTTTTATTTCTTTCAAGCGCGGCCATTTGTTGATCAAGTGCAATTCCCTTGTTTGAATAGGCGTCTACAGAAGCCCTTTTTGCCACCGCCTGATTTTTTGTTTTATCCACCAGCCTTGGGTCTAAATACTCTGTTTTCATTTCTGAAATATGTAGAATGGTATCTCCTCTTGACAACAATTGACCTTCACGAATGTACCATTTTTCGATGCGTCCGGATATAACTGAATTAATAGACTGTTCTCTGTTTTCTGGTCTGAGAGTAGTCAGTGTACCACGAGCTCGAATGTTTTGCGTCCAGGGTAGAAAAAGTCCAATGAACAACATCAGGAATATTCCCGAAAGAAGAAATACAAATTTTCGAGTAGCATGCGAGCCCATAACTTCCTGATAGGACGAAAGATCCTTCAGGATTTCGTCCCGGTTTGTCGGATGATTAGATATATTCAACATAACTACTTTGCTTTTTTCGGTTTCATTATTGTTTTACTCACATCCACAATTCTGCCGCGTTCAAGAGTCACTACACGATCACAGTTGTTGAGCAATAGAGGATCACTGGTGACGGCCAGGAGCGTCCACTCCTGAGATGAATCGGTAAGGATATTGCTTATCCGCTTTCTGTCTTCAAAGTCAAGCCCGTTTAGTGCATTATCCATGACGACTATTTTTGGTTTTTCCGCGAGGGTTCGTGCCAAAATGATCTTTTGCCTAACACTATCAGATAGTCCCTGGCCTTCCGGGCTTATCATGGTGGCCAGGCCATTTGGTAAATTCTTCAGAAAACCATTCAGACCCACTAGTTCTATAGATCTCAGAATATCTTCTATAGCTACATCATCCTTCCCCACTGATATATTTTGGGCAAGTGTTCCATGAAATAAATCCTGAAGGTTCAAATTGTCTCCTACTACCGACCTGAAGCTGCTTATGTTGATGTCTGAAAACGGAATTCCATTGAAGAGCACTGATCCCTCATAGTTGTGAAAGAGGCCGGATACCACAGAGAGCAGAGTAGATTTGCCAGACTGATTAGTACCAGTAATTCCAATTTTTTCACCCGCTTTTACATCCAAATTGATGTCATGCAAGGCATTGCCGTAGGCACCTTCGAATCGATACGAAAGATTGGCAAACTCTACCGGAATTCCACCTTCTTTACACACTTCGACTAACGAGATACCACCCTCATCTTCGAGTGGCACATCGGTGATTTGACCCAGTTTCTCCAATCCCGTGAGCACATCATAAACTGTCTCCATAGTCAGGATCAGTTTCTCAGCTGAGCTTAAGACCAGCAGAATAATAATTTCGGAGGCTACAAATTGGCCAAGGTTTATCTCTTGGTTGATCACCAATATGCTACCCAAAATCAATAAACCGGCAGTAACAACAGTTTTGAAGGCGACAATATTGGAGAATTGGAAAATGAGCACTTTAAAATGCTGCTTTCTATACTTGAGATAGTTAGAAACATACTCATTTGTTTTCTCTATCGGCAGGTTCGTTTCTCCTGCCAATTTAAACGTGCCCATCACTCTGGCCAATTCTTCCAGCCAATGCGCCACCTGATACTTGTACTTGGATTCTAAAATACTGGTTTTTAGACCTTTTGGTCCGCTGATATAAAATATTAAGACCATCAGCCCAACCAATAGAAAGCCAAAAAACACGAAAAAAGGATGGTACAAAGACAAGAGTATCATCCCAAAAAGAATCTGAAGAGTAGAACTCGAAAAGTCGATTAGAATTTTAGGAAGCCCTTTTTGCACATTGAGTATGTCAAAAAAGCGGTTCATCAATTCTGGCGGATAAAAATCAGTCACAGATTCCATCTTAAATCTGGGAATACGATAGGCAAATTCGAATGAAGCTCTCGTGAATATTCTTCTTTGCAAAACCTCAGTAAGCGTGAGTTGCAAAATCTGGATAACACCTGATGCTGCCACTCCAACCACGACTATGAAGATCAACAACCCCCAGGAAGCAGAAAACTCTGCACTAATCACAAAGGCAACAATAGCCTGTACACCCAGAGGTAGAGAGAGATTAATTAAACCATGGAATATGGCGTAAGCATATACGATAAATATCTCTCGCTTGTCCAGAGAAAGCATACTCAGCAGTCTTCGCAGCGGTGATAGTTTTTTATCTTCTTTAATATTATTACTTTCCATATTAATAGTATTACTATCGGATTAGGGTAAAAAAATTTACTTCAGTGAATGCATTACGGTATGATTTAGAAAATCAGCCGCCTGCTCTTCCAAACGCTTAGGTTTGCCCTTAGAAACCTCCGTTAGCGACGGTAGGTGCTGCGCAAAAAAGACCTGCTGATGTGAAGCCTCCATAATCATGCTCACCAATGCCCTGGGGTACGGGTACTTGGGATCAATTTGTGCCACAACTTCGGCAATCTTAGAACAAAGGCTCTTATAACCTGTAAACAGTCCCTTGCTATTAATTTCATCCACGTTACGATTCAGGTAGGTTTTGTCAGACTCTTTGTCGATGACACTTCGTAATTTAGAAATGTCGACCTCTGGCAAATCCAGAGCATCCGGAAAATCTTGCGCATGACAAACTATTCTAATGATATTTTCCAGTTTCACCTTGGCATCACTGAAATGATGCGTTTCAAACGCTATTACATATTCCAACCAAGACCAATAATAGGTGGACAAATAGACCAAGAACTTATGCTTGTTTTTAAAATACCTATAGACCGACGCCTCTGTCGACTCAATGCTTTCTGCTAGCTTTTTAAAAGTAAACTCTTCAAAACCCAATTCATCCAAGACAATTATGCCTTTGCTTACAATTTTCCTTCCTAGGTCAGAAGACTGTGGATCCTTTTTAAAAAAATTTTCTCCAAGAACTATACTAATTGTTGACATCGATACTAGTATTAATTTTAATAACGATAGTAATACTATCGATTGCAAAAGTAAGCCTAATGATATTAAAAACAAAATATTAACTATCAACCGTACCCGAAACACGAAAACCATAATCACTACTTGTAGCTAAAACGCAGAAACACTCCCTAGAGCTAGCTATACTAATTTCCCCATCGTTGGCGATTGCAGACCCAGCTGATTTAGACAAATTTTGCATTGTTTAGAATCATTCTAAATAATGTGTGAAATGATAGAACGATACCTTTTATTTTTTGTCTGCCTGCTGACTATCCACCAAGCCAGCAGCCAGACCCTACTTGTATTGGACGATAAAGGACCTATCGTCAACGCATCTGTCAAAGTACTTGACTTGGACAAAGGCGGCGAGACATTCTATATATCAGATAACCATGGAAAGGTCCGCATAAGTCAACCCTCACCCTTTCAAGTCACAATAAACCACTTGAATTTTCATACACTAAAAGATACTGTTCGTAAAAGCGGCACTCATAAAATTGAGCTTGTAAAAAAGGAACAGACATTAGATGAAGTAGTCATTACGGGGCAGTTTCTTCCTCAATCAGTTCAGAACTCTGTTTACAGCGTCCACATAATTGATCAAGCGCGATTAGCTTCTCAAGGTGCGCGATCCCTGACTGAAGTGCTTGGCAGTGAGCTAAATTTTAGATTTCAAAGAGACAATGCGGTCGGCAGCTCAACAGCCAGTTTGCAGGGTATTTCCGGTCAGTATATAAAAATACTGCTGGACGGGGTGCCAATAGTTGGACGAGGTGGAGTGAGCAATGAAATCGACCTAAATCAAATCAATCTCAACTCAATTGAAAAAGTTGAAGTGATTGAAGGGCCTATGGCGGTGAATTTTGGCGCTGACGCTCTTGCTGGCGTTATCAACATCATAACTAAAAAGCCAAATGCGCATAAATGGTCGGTTGATGTTTCCCTTCAGGAGGAGACCGTTGGAAAGGAATACAAACTTTTTGATGAAGGTATTCACAACGCGTCTTTATCCTCTTCATACAGTTTTCATCCAAATTGGTCCATTCAATCAGAGACACGATATCAAAAATTTGGCGGATGGTCTGGCACAGGTAGAGACAAACTTTGGTACCCCAAAAGTCAATTCTTCCAATCCGGTGAATTGAGATATGAAAAAAATGATTTCAATATCTATTACAGATTCGATTATCTGAATGAGACGATCGAAAATCAGGGAACACCAGAGTATGTCGGTGACGAGGATGATCCTTATGCTTTCGACAAGGAATACTTAACCCAACGGTGGATGCACCAAATTCAAGCGGAATATGGCTTGTCTCATGGATCGTTGAATACTGTACTTTCATTTACGGATTACGATCGAATTACGCATCGATTCAAATCCTATTTACTCCCCGGCGTCCCTGATCTTACCACTACTACCGGGCAGGATACAATCGCTTTTCGAACATTTTTCTTTCGAAATACTTTGAATGATATCCTACAATGGTCCGTGGGCTCGACTGATTGGCATACACAAATCGGAATAGATGGCGATTTCGAAAACGCGAAAGGTACGACGCTGAGTGAGGGGGATAAGCAGATGACAAATTTAGGCTTTTTCGCCTCTACTGAGATTCTATTAGGAAACAGATTAAAGTTAAGACCAGGTGTTCGGCTTAGCTATAATGATGCCTTCAGCACTAAGCCCTCAGCTTCAATCAACATGAAGTACAACCTGAGCGACCGGTCTCAGATTCGCATGAGCTATGGTCGTGGCTTCAGAGCACCTTCACTACGTGAACTCTATCATGAATTTATTGACAGCAATCACAACATATTGGGTAATCCTAATCTGAAACCAGAATACTCAGACAATGTAACGGGCGATTTCACACATCAATTTAAAAACCAAACATGGAGACTCTCAATAAAAGGATTTTACAACGCAATCCACAACAGAATTTCCTATTTCACTCCCGATGGAAGCAACCAAACAACCACTTACATAAACATTTTAAAATACAAGACACTAGGGACTACCGGCCATGTCACATTTGAAAAAGGTCGCATTCAACTAAAAACCGGATTGTCTTATATCGGTCGCTATCACAACTTTAGTGAAAATACGACCGGACTTGATATTCCTCAATTCTTATACTCGCCGGAATATATCGCTAACCTTCAATACGACCTTTTCAATACCGGTATTGCACTTGCGAGTTTTTACAAATTCACTGGATCAATAAAACAATATGTAGCAGCTACTGATGAGAATGGCTCCTCTATTCCAGAATTGCGCCAACTCGATGGTTACCACTTATGGGATCTGACTTTATCTGGCGGCTTGGTCAAAAGTTTAAGAATTAGTGTCGGGGCCAAAAATCTATTGAACGTCACGGCTTTATCAAACAATACCAATATTGGAGGGTCACATACCGGATCAAATACAGGACAATCTTCCATAGCTTATGGACGCTCCTACTTTATCAAATTCAACTACAATTTTTCCAAATAAATAAACAATGAATAAAATACGAGTAACTACGGTCATTCTTGCAGGATTTCTACTTCTGAGTAACTCTTCCTGCAAGGAGGATGAAGCTTCACCTGTCAAGGTGAGTTTCGCGAATACAGAGGCAGGAATATCGAAAAGCAATCTTTCTGCCATACTGGAGATTTCATTTTCGCGCCCGGCTGAATCCGCAGGGACACTTACAATCAACATCGACAATGTGGGTCTCACTTATGGTGAAGCCGCCGATTTTTACACCGTCCCAGAGGCAACCGAAAATGTCATTTCATTACCTTATGCCATTGGCGATGAGTCAGTTTCATTGACCGTTTCGGCAGGGAGCGCGCTCAACATAGAACAAGATGAATCGCTAACCCTGACCGTATCCGATGAGACTAAATTGCTCGATACTGGTGATCAATCCATATTTACGGTGATTTTCTCTGAGAATTTCGTTGCTCCCTCGGGAACAACAGTACTTGACGCCGGAGGTGCAGAATTTACCCATCAAGCCTTCTTCGATCTGAGTAAAATCAAACAAACCAGAGTAGATAAATTGTCTTGGGATTTGGGCTTCTATTCTGGTGAAACTTTCCGTGTGATCATCAACAATTCAGCCAAGATGATGGCACAACAAATTGATAAAAATGACTTGACTGCAGTCACCGCTCAGGACACCGTAGGCTTCGCGGCGTCACAAAGTTTCAGCGCATTTAATGGTGACGCTGTAGACTGGGTAGATGCGCCCGATGGCGATCTTGATTCCTTGGCCTTAGGCATAGTCTCACCCACTGCGTCCGAAAACAAGGTGTTTATCGTAAGCCGTGAAGGAGAGGGACGAAACTGGAAAAAAATAAGAGTGCTTCAGAATAGCAGTGGCTATACGCTACAATACGCTGACATCAGTTCTTCTACCTTCGAATCTTTTGACATCACTAAAGATGAAACCTTCAATTTCTCTCTCTTCGATCTGGACAATGGCACAACACAGAACGAGCCCGCAAAAGACAGCTGGGACATCATGTATGGGTCATTCACCAATGTGATCAATTTCGGATACTATCTGCCTTACGCCTACAATGATTTCATCATCATCAATCGAAACAACACCCAAGTGATAGAAATCATAATAGATGAAACTTTGACCTATGAAGGGATTAATGAATCTGATGTCTCTGGGCTGACTTTTGAAACTGCTCAACACACCATCGGATCCAACTGGAGAAATGGTGGAGGTCCGGGTACTGCACCCTCACTTAAAGCTGATCGCTTCTACCTAATCCTTGATTCTGAAGGAAACACTTACAAACTGAAGTTTAATAGCATGTTAAGTGCTGAAAACGGTGAACGAGGATACACAGAAATTCAATACGAACTACTTTGATAATGAGCAAAATAAAGATTCTGATTTTAGTAACACGGATAGCCCTGGGTGGGCTATTCGTTTACGCCGGCATACAAAAATTTATCCCTAAACCACCAAGGCCAGTGGTTGAACAAAATGTGGAGATACCTGATCATGTGGTTAAAATAAAGTCGATGATCGGAGGACTAAAAGGTACTGGGTACTTCTGGCCTCTTCTGGGCTTCGCAGAAATACTCTGTGGCGTGTTACTTCTCAGCCAGCTTTATGCACTGCTGGGAGCGATGATGTTGGTTCCGCTTTCGCTCAACATTTTTCTATTTCACCTATACTTGGAACCACATGAAATGGGTGAATTAGTCTTAACCGGTCTGTATCTGATAATCAATCTTGGCCTTTTGTTTTACGATTACCCCAAACTGAAAACTGCATTTTTAACTAAGTAAGATTTACAACTCATGAAACCGACAGCATCAATATTTATCTCGCAGAGAGATGATTATGTCATGGAGGTTCCATGTGACCACTAAAACCAAATTATATACACATGAAAAATTTACTCATTTTCCTTTTGTTCATTTCATCGGTTTCAGCCTATGGGCAAAAGCAAAAAAAACAAGATATCGCCGCTATCAAAGCCATGTGCGGCTGTTATGACATCCGTTTCAATTTTGCAGAGACTTTCGCTCCGGATAAGGACTACGAGTTTCACGAAAATTATGCTTCAGGTGCGTTGGAGTATGTATTCCCTATTACAGAATCCAAGGATAAGATCGTTTTGCAGCACCTTTTGGTCATTGGAGATACCATGATTATCAAGCATTGGCGGCAAGACTGGATTTACGAAAACACGGACTTCTATTCGTTTGATAAAGAAAGCACATGGAAGTTTGAGTCTAAGTCTGCTGCGGATGTAAAAGGGCAATGGACACAAAAGGTCTATCAGGTAGATGATAGCCCACGATATGAAGGCACGGCCACATGGGTTCATGTAGACGGCAGACATTACTGGGAAAGTAAAACAGACGCTCCGCTGCCAAGAAGAGAATTCAGTACGCGTAAGGATTACAACGTGATGACAAGGGTCAATCGTCACGAAATCACAGATTTCGGGTGGGTCCACGAACAAGACAATGATAAGGTAATCAGGACGGAAGTCGAGGATGTCCTACTTGCCCAGGAAAAAGGCTGGAATAGCTACACCAAAACAGGAGACCATAAATGTGACGTGGCCAAAAAATGGTGGAATAAAAATCAAGTCTACTGGGCCGACGTACGATTGGTTTGGGGTGAGCTATTTGCACAAAAAGAAACCATTGCCATCAATATGAAGGTAGAGGACAAAATCATGTTTCAAAGGTTATTCGCTCTTGAAAAAGAAATGATTGATGCACAACCCTACAGTTCTGATATTGCGCAGTCCAAAATAAAAAAGGTGATTCTTAAGCACCTAAAGAGCGATCAAATGTTTACTTCACTGAAGTAATAATTCAAATGGGTGCCCGCGGGTGCCCATTTTTTATGAAAAAATGTCAACCACACATATTAGCGCAAGGCTTGTACTTCAATATCACTAACTGCGCTCGTTGTAAGCGTATAAGTTTATGCTACAAAAATCTGATGATCAGCTATTCTCATCAAGAGTTTTCTCATTTTGTAAAAAACTTCGTGAGGATAGATTTTGATAGACATGCCTTCTTTTTCCCTGATGAGTCCACTCGAATTATCATCAAATCCCCACACCAGGATATCCAGATCAATCTTGACTTCCAGGAGTTTAACGAACTAAAAGACGCACTTCAAGAAAGTATTCTTTTGTTCAGTGCCTACCAACTCATAGGCTAAGGCGTTTATCTCGTTTGTTGAGAGATCGCTTCTGTCGATAGGTATTTCCCATTCTTAATATAATTACATTTTATTCATGTTAAATTTATATTTTCAAAATAAGTTTGCTCATGAATCACAACACAGCATATGGAATCGTTTTAATTGTCCTTACCTTATCTTCCTGTGGTTCTTACGACCAGGGGTTGCAAGACGGAATCGAACAAGGAAAAGCCGAAGGGCTTAGCTTAGGCAGAGAAGAGGGCTTCGAAAGTGGATTTGAGGCCGGCCAACTGCAAGGAAGTCAAGAAGGACATGAACAAGGGCACGAGGAAGGGCATGCCAAAGGTCATGAATCAGGATATACAGCTGGATTCACCAAAGGTAAAAAAACAGGCTACCAGTCAGGGTATGAAGCCGGAAAAAAAAGAGGTTATGAAGAATGCAGGATGGGGTGGTAGCTTTTATAAATTCTTAGACCAAGCCTCAAACAGTTGAGTTTGAGCTTCAGTCAAACTACTCATTGGCGTAAAAGAGAAAGTCTCTTCGTCGTAATCGATCCCAACTTTTGAATAATACGACTGGATAGGTAATGCCTGTGAATCCTTGATGTATAGATTTATAAAATCTTCAATTTCGGGATAGGTCATCGACACTACCGTGCTGAAAAAATCAACCTCTGAAAATGCCTTATCAGGACCATAAGTATCTACCAGTTCGAGTACCACCTCCCGCATACCTTTCTCTCCGTTTGATAGTTCCAAGAGTCTTATATCAAGCAGGCTGATAATAAAAGCGCCTCTATTGTAAATATTTACAAATTGCTCCCCGCCTTCGGTTGTATAGGATTCAGTACTGATTTCTACCAGGCTAAATTCAGGGTCAAAAAAACTGTCAACTTCTACTTTTCTACCCATCTGAGACAAGAGTTCGTCCAGTGACATCGATCCATTTCTAAACTGCATAAAATCTGATGCCCATTCCGTTACTCCTTCATAAAGCCATAGGTGCTGAGAAGGCGTTGGGACGGCAAAATTGAAGTCCGCTATGATCTCGCTGTGTATATTCAATGGTGTAACTACATGAAAAAACTCGTGTGCAGATATACTTTTTATTACTGCACCATAATTAGCGGTGTACGGCCCATCGCGCAATACATATACAGAGCTTTTTGAGTGCTCAAGTGCTCCGGCATTTACATCCCCAAAATGATAAAGGAAATCGTATTGATCCGTGGGTAAAACTTTCAAAAACGCCTGCGCATCCAACAATATTTGCTCCACATCATTCAAGATGCCGCTGGATGTAATTCCGCCTGCTTCTGAGTACACATGTATGTTGATATCTGCATCTCCTACTTGTGTACTTGTGCTGGTCAATTCTCCAAGAAGAATTGGTGAATCGGCCAAATGATCAAAATCGGTAGCTCTATAAATGTTGTTGCTGTACGGCTCCAGAGCAGTACCTAATGTCCAATGCTCAGGATAGCTCAACGATACAAAATAGTCTCTATCCTTCAACCCTTGTGGATAACCAATGACCATCGGCGTGTTCAGCAAAACATGATCGTCTTCAATAGAAGTGCCCGCCATTGCAAATATCGGATGTTCGGAAACGGAAGTATCAAATGTTTCCTGCATCTCATATGTAACCCTGTAAGCAAGGCCAGGATCTGAAATTCTCCACTGGTTCGTAGTTAATGGCTCACTAACCAAACTATTGCCGGCCTCGTCAAATACCCTGAAATTCTTTACAAATCTACCTACATCTGAAATCTCATACGTACCTGGCACGGTCGCTGCAAACTGAATAACATCATGGTCTGAAGACAGCCCATTCAAAAACATTTCAACTTTAAAAGTATCCCCAGACCTGTTGTTCAAATCAACATGTACAAAGAAAGATTCGGCTAAATCAATGTCGTCCGGCAACACAATTTGTGGATCCACGCTGTCGTCGCACGCGGAGATAAACCAAATGGCCAAAAGCGCCAGTAATCTTAGTTTTGCCTTCATATCAAAAGAGGGTTAATTCAATAAATAAACGACATTAATATTCATTACCCTTATTCAAGCTAGACTTCCTTATAAAAACCACCTCTGTTCTCGGTGCGGGCTTGTGATTGCTTTACAATCAAATAAGCAATTGTGATTAAATTTCTGAGCTCGGACAATTGAGGTGATATCTTGGTCTTCCTATACAAGTCCTCAGTCTCTTCATAAAGCACTTTTAACCGGTTGGATGCTCTATTCAGACGCTCATCAGACCTTACAATCCCCACGTAGTTGCTCATAATGGCCTGGACCTCTTTCCTATTGTGCGTAATCAAAATAAGCTCCTTGGGATTTGTGGTACCCTCCTCACTCCAATCAGGCACATTGGCTTCCTCTGGATGGTAGTCTATCTCCTCTACAGATTTTTCATAACAACGGTGAGCGAAAATGAGCGCTTCGAGTAAAGAATTGGAAGCTAGTCTATTGGCTCCGTGCAATCCTGTATATGCGCATTCTCCACAGGCATATAGATTCGCAATTTGTGTTTGCCCAAATTCATTAGTAACCACGCCTCCGCACAAATAATGCGCGGCAGGTACGACAGGAATCATGTCCTGGCGCCAATCAACACCCAGTTCCTTGCACTTTTGTATAATATTAGGAAAGTGGTTTTCAAAAGATTTTGGCTCCAAATGCCTGCAATCCAAATAAACGTGATCATCACCACTTTTCTTAAGTTCACTGTCAATGGCACGAGACACAATATCTCGTGAGGCCAATTCCTTACGCTCATCATATTTTTCCATGAAAAGCTCGCCTTGCCGATTTCTCAATAAGGCCCCAAAACCCCTCACGGCTTCAGATATCAAAAAGGTTTGTCCCGGTTTGGTATCAAATAATGCCGTTGGGTGAAACTGAACGAATTCCATGTTTTGGATTCTTGCTTTTGCCCGATAAGCCATGGCTACTCCATCGCCGGTTGCCACTTCAGGATTAGTGGTATTCTGATATACCTGCCCTATCCCTCCACTGGCCAGCAAAGTGATCTTTGAACGATAGGTTTCAATCTTGCCTGTCTTTTCGTCCAAAACATATGCGCCAAAACACTTGTTATTTTCTCTTCCCTTCCAGGCCTGAACATGGTGATTGGTAATTAAATCTACCGCAAAATGATGACTGAACAGGCTGATGTTTTTGCACTTGTCCACCTGAGACAATAACGTTTCTTCCAATTCGAAACCAGTGATGTCTTTATGATGTAGAATACGGTTTTGGGAATGACCTCCTTCACGACCCAGGTCAAAATCTCCCAACTTATTCTTATCGAAATCGGCTCCCCAGTTCAATAGTTCTTTAAGGCGTTCCGGAGCTTCCCGCACTACCATTTCCACGATGTCCTTATCGCAAAGTCCATCTCCTGCTATAAGCGTGTCTTGAATATGTTGTTCGTATGAGTCCGTTACTGTATCCATGACCACAGCCATACCGCCCTGGGCGTATTTGGTATTGGATTCGCTGGCCGCTGCCTTTGTAACCACGGCAATTTGTTTCTCAGGAAAGTGCTTTCCTACCTTGAGTGCGTAAGTAAGTCCTGCGAGACCCGATCCAATAATAAGAAAATCGTGTTTGATCATGAATTATTTCGAGAGTTCAAACATGCGCTCTAAGGGTACGAGCGCTTTTTTTCTTATTTCTTCTGGCACATCGATTTCCGGGGTTTCATTTTTCAAGCAGGAGTACAATTTCTCCAAAGTATTCATTTTCATGAAATGACATTCACTGCATGAGCAGGTATTGTCTTCCTTTGCAGGAGCAGGGATCAGTTTTTTATTGGGTACTCTTTTTTGCATTTCGTGCAAAATACCAGCTTCTGTAGCGACGATAAACTCTTCTGATTCATCTGTTTGCACAAAGTTAAGCAGCTTTTCGGTAGAGCCCACGAATGACGCCACCCTCAAAACTTGCTGTTGTGATTCCGGATGAGCAATAAACTTGGCCTGAGGATTCTCTTTATGCAAGTCCAGTATCTTGTCCATAGCAAAAGCCTCATGAACCATGCAGGCTCCGTCCCACAGCACCATATCCCGTCCGGTTTGCTGGATAAGATATTCACCAAGATTTCTATCCGGGGCACAGATTATCTTTTGGTCTTTTGGTATAGAATTGATGATATCAACCGCATTGGAAGAGGTACAAATAATATCACTCATGGCCTTGATTTCTGCCGTGCAGTTGATGTAGGTCACCACGATATGATCGGGGTGCGCATCGATAAATTTCTTAAAAGGTCCCGCAGGAGCCGATTCCGCCAAAGAGCATCCGGCATTTACATCTGGAAGGATAACCTTCTTGGTTGGATTGATAATTTTGGCTGTTTCGGCCATAAAATGAACGCCAGCAAAAACAATTATGTCTGCGTTTGTTTCAGCTGCCTTACGCGACAATCCCAAACTATCCCCCACAAAATCAGCGATATCCTGAATATCGGGTTCTTGATAATAATGCGCGAGTAAAACTGCATTCTTTTCCTTTTTTAGTCTGACTATTTCGTCCAGATACTCTGTTTTGGTTTTTGGCTGTAGTTCCAGTTCCTCCATGCTAATAATTGCTCTTCTTTCTCGAAAAGGGAGTAAGAAAAAGCTCCTTAATTACTTGATAAGACAAATTTAACGTAAATCATTAGGTTCCACGAAAGCGACCTAAAAATAAACTTTGCAATGACAACGATTTTTTGATGAGGTAGGGTAAAAATTTTACAATATCTTTAGAAATTGAATGCCCCAGCAACCAGTTCAATCGTAACACTAAAACTGCTTATAACATGTCACAAAAATCTGATAAACAAGGTCCCGATCTCGTCAAAATTACCTATCTCCTTATTAGCCTGATTGCAGTAGTCGTAATCCTGGTTTACACAGAAGAATATGTCATTCCTTTCATCATAGCCATGCTGGTTTGGTTTATCATTCACGAAGCACGCGAATATCTGGTAAGGATTCCATTGGTTCGGGACAAGTTTCCGGTGTGGGTACAGAGCGTGATCGCATTTCTGTTTATCAATGTAATCGGATTTATCATATTGGACATGCTTTATATTAACGTGTCTCAGCTTACTGAGAATATCGACAACTACGAAAACAATTTTGTTGTGGCCATGCACGAACTTAGTGATGTGACAGGCATGGATGTGGCTTCTCAAGTGAATGACTATACCGAAAAAACTGATTTTACCGATATTATTTCATCTATGATTGATACGGCGACCACCTTATTTGGAGATGCTTTCCTCATATTGATCTATATCATTTTTCTTCTTATAGAAGAAACCATATTTGATAAGAAAATGGAGGCTTTTTATCCATCTGAGGATGTAAGAAAAAAGAAATTTAGTCTGTTGAATAAAATGGACAGGAATATTGGTCAGTATCTTTTACTCAAAACATTTGTGAGTTTTATTACAGGTATATTGAGTTACGTGGCTTTATTGGCATTTGGAATCGAAGCTCCCATATTTTGGGCCATGTTGATTTTTGTATTGAATTACATACCTACTGTTGGTTCCCTGATTGCTACACTCTTTCCTGCGGTTTTTGCAGTGTTACAGTATGGTGAGCTCACTCCATTTGTTTATATCTTAGTTTCTGTTGGCACCATTCAGGTCATCGTTGGAAATATAATAGAACCTAAACTCATGGGTAATTCTCTGAATATGAGTCCGTTGGTGGTGATTCTTTCGCTTACCATCTGGGGTGCTATATGGGGAGTAATGGGAATGATTCTCAGTGTCCCAATTACAGTAATGATGATCATTGTATGCGAGGAAATTCCAAGTTTAAAGTTTATTGCCATTGCCTTGTCAGAAAAAGGAGATGTAGCTAGCGATTATTCATTAGACCATGCAACTGAAGATTCTGCCGACAATTGAGCAATGCTAATCGAAAAAAAATGGGGACGGTGTCGGAAAAGTGTTAGTACTAGTATACAATATTTAAATAAATTCGAGCTATGAAAAGAAGAATCCATAAATGGGAAGTTCTGGTGATGCTATTGATCTTCTTAGGGGCTGAGAGGGTAAATGCACAAGGATGCAGCGATGCTGGATTCTGTACCATGGGTGCCATGAAGCCTGATCAGGCCTTCAATAAAAAGGTCGAACTCAAATTACGATCTATCGAAGTGAGTTACTACTATGGTGAATCAACTTCATCCCCTATTATTAACGTTGCCAATTTAGATGCCTCCTTTTCAATTACTAACAACCTTGGATTTCAAATTAAGTTACCGTATCAATGGGTAACGGGAAATTTTGATAATACCTCAGGAATGGGAGACATTTCACTTAGCGTAACCCAGCGATTGTCCAGCAGCGAAAAATATGATATCAATGCGACTGTTGGTATGAAAATTCCCAGTAATGACGCAAACCTGAAAGACAGTGGGTCCAAACGTCCATCATCTAAGGGCCTGCCACTCCCTATGTACTATCAAACGAGTTTGGGTAGTTACGATTTTGTAGCCGGCGGATCACTAATAAGCTCTGAGTGGCTCGTTGCCGCAGGTATCCAGATGGCACTTACTGCCAACAGCAACGAATTCTGGAGAGGAGAATGGCAACCTCCCGTCTATCCTAGTTCAGAATATGTAAGTACATACGACAATGCCACAAAACTGAAACGGGGTACAGATATCATGATTCGCGTCGAACGTAATTTTAGATTCTCCAACTATAGCTTCAATATTGGGTTACTCCCTATCTATAGAATTACCAAAGATCGGATAGCAGACCGTACGACTGGAGAGTACAAAAAGTTGGAGGGGACTACAGGTCTCGCATTAACCGCCCTTACTAGCTTCACTTACTATTTCGATGTAAGCAATAATGTTAAACTGTCGTATGGTAAAAAGTTAACAGATCGAGATGTAAACCCTGATGGACTCACAAGAGATCAGGTATTTATTGTAGCATATGGCTTTAGATTTTAATTCTATGAGAAAGAAAATATTAATTCTAACCATTTCTATCCAGTTTGCTTATTGCCTTTCCTGGGCTCAGGAAGTAACCGAAAATCAAACCTACCAAAAGGCTGAAGCTCATTTTGAGCAGGGAGAGTTCAAAATGGCTCTAGACAACTATCAATCTGTTTTTGAAGCTTGCCAGAGCCAAAATGATCACAAGGGATCTGCCCAATGCCAAATAAAAATAGCTGAAACCAATGTACGACTAGGGAACGCTAAAGCTGGTTTAGAAATATGTAATACCATAGAAGGCAATCTAAAAAATCAATCGCTGCTGCTGGCAGAAAATTATAGTGTAAAAGGAGATGCTTATCTCAATCTTGGTAGGAATGGTGAAGCGATCGAGGATCTTTTAAAAGCTCAAAATCTTTTTCAAACCGCAGGCGTGACGGCTTCCAAGGAGCAAGCCAATTGCTACAACGATTTAGGTATTGCTTATTGGAACAACGGGAATACGGATTTGTCTCTCCAATATCTTCAGAATGCTCTTAATATCAGAAAACAACTTTACGGGCAAAACCACCCTGAAGTCGCAGACTCATATAATAACATTGGACTGGTCAATGCTGATGTCAACAGCTTCGCTTCCGTAATTTATTTTAACAATGCATTGAAAATTTATCGATCGATTTATAACAATAACCATCCAAAAATCGCCCTAGTGCTAAATAATCTCGCCCTGCAGTATGATACACAAGAAGACTATACGCAGGCTTTGGACAATCTTCAACAGGTTTCAGATATTTGGGAAAATTTGTACAAGGACGATCATCCAAGTAAGGCGTTTGCAGCTTTTAGTATCGGAAATGTATATTATCATCAAAAAGAATACGACAAGGCTCTCACATATCAAGATCTGGCGCTTGAAATGTACACCCGACTTTACGGCAGCAAGCACCCTGAAATTGCCAATATTTACAATCTAAAGGGAGATATTTTTCTCAAACAAGGAGAGTATAGAGCATCTATCGAAACCTTTCAAAGGGCGATCTATGCCAATTTATCAGATCAGAAACTCACAGATATATACCAAAACCCAAAGCTAGAAAGCTACTACAACGCTGACATCCTGCTTAGCTCACTGAAACAAAAATCAGATGCATTTGAGAGTTTTCATTATAATAAGACATTAAAATTTCGGGACCTAAAAGCCGCCCTGGAGACACTCGAGGTAGCTGACAAGTTGGTCAGCCATATAAGACAAATTAGATTAAGTGAGAAAGATAAAATCTCGTTGAGTGCCCGAGCTTCAGAAATATATGAATCTGGTGTATCTCTGTCTTATCAAATGAGTCAGGTGGTATTCAAACCCAGGCCCTATTTAGAACAAGCCTTTTACTTTGCAGAGAAAAGTAAATCAGCAGTTTTGCTTTCTGCAATTCAAGATACCAACGCAAAACAATTTTCAGGAATTCCTTCAGAATTGATTACTCAAGAAAGCGAAATTAAAGCCGACATAGTACTACATGAACAATTGCTCGCCACTAATCAAGACCCAAGTCAAGAAGCAGAATTGAAACAGACACTTCTTACACTTAACAATAAATACAATGAATTTGTCAGACAATTAGAAGCTAATTACCCCAACTATTATAATTTAAAATTCAATGTAAAGCATGTGGAGTTACAAGCGCTTCAAAGTGCCCTAAATGTCAATACTGCGTTAATCACTCATTTTATTACTGAAAACAGGGTTTATACTTTTTTCATCACATCAGATGACTATGAAGTGCACAACGAACCTAAGGCCGAAGATTTTGATAAGCAAATTCTAGGACTTAGAAACTCCATGAAGTATGATGTCAAAAAATCATTTCTAGGTACGGCTCAACGTCTTTACGATGAGCTGTTTCCGATGAAAATAAAGAGCAATGTCAATCAATTAATTATTATCCCGGAAGGAAGCCTTTCCACCATTCCTTTTGAAGCGCTGATTACCGATTCAAATATCGAGGAAGATTTGAGCTATAAAGAGCTACCATACTTAATTAGAAAATATAATGTGAGCTATGACAACTCGGCTACATTATTCGTTCAACGCAAAAAAGAAATAGAAGCCTACCAGGGTGCTACCGAAGACATTTTACTTATCGCTCCAATAAACTTTAGTGAGACCCAATATCAAGGTCTTCGAGGAAAATTAAATGACTTGCCGGGATCTAAAGTAGAAATTGATGAAATCAAATATCTATTCAAGGCCAATGAAAGAGAGGCTGATTTGTTGACAGAAGCTAATGCCACCAAGGCCAATATTGCCAATGAAGAAATCAAACAGTATAAGTACATTCATTTTGCCACACATGGTATGGTAAATGAATCAGAGCCAAATCTGTCAAGAATATTTCTGCAAGATGGCAGTTTGTATTCCGGAGACATCTACAATATCAATATTAACGCTGACCTGGTCTGTCTTAGCGCATGCGAAACCGGGCTTGGTAAAATTTCTAAAGGTGAGGGAATTATAGGTTTATCAAGGGCATTGTTATACGCTGGCGCGAAAAACCTGGTGGTTTCCTTATGGACCGTGGCAGATGAATCCACTTCTAAACTAATGATTGACTTTTACAACAATCACCTTTATTCGTCTACTTACAACACCTTCAGTGGAGCACTGCGTAAAGCCAAATTGGCATTGATCAATGGCGACCAATACAGCAGGCCATACTACTGGGCACCTTTTGTCCTAATTGGTGAATAATGTATACAGGTTTTTTTCTATGTGACCAGCTTCAGGCCCAATTATCAAATGGTCTATGAGGAATTGGCTATTCATAGTTGTTTCGGGTTCCTTCAGTAACACCCCTGACGTAACTCCCGCTGCCGCAAATACAGCCCAATCTGCTTTGACCAAATCTTTAAGGTAAAGAACCTGATCGATGTCTTTTTTTTCTTTTATCAAAGTCAATCTCTCATCTTCCTTCTGAGGAGCAAGTTGGCCCTGCATGTCTCCGCCTAATGCAAGTACAGCTGCCGCAGAAATAACGGCTTCTGGTGCCCCACCAATACCCATCAAGGCATCCACTCCAGTATTCGGCATGAGGGCCAAGATAGATCCAATTACATCTCCTTCGGGATGCAAATCAACTTTGGCACCACAGGCTTCAATTTCTTTTCTTAGTTCCACGTGGCGTGGTTTGTCAAGCACGTAGACCACCAATTCTTCAGTTTTCTTACCACAGGCCCTGGCAATAGCTTGTAAATTTTCCGAAGTAGTCCTGCTGATGTCTATCACACCTTTGGCTTGAGGCCCAACCACAATTTTATTCATATAATAGGCACTTCCTGCATCCCAAAAGCCACCTCTATCCGTCGCTGCTACAACCGCAATTGCATTTGGCATTCCTGAAGCCATCAACGAAGTCCCCTCTACAGGATCAACCGCAATGTCCAACTTAAGTCCACTCCCGTTACCCAGTTCTTCTCCTACAAAAAGCATAGGAGCTTCGTCCTTCTCACCTTCACCAACTCGAACGATCGCATCCATTACAGCCTCTTCAAAAGCGGAACGCATGGCATCCACAGCTGCCTGGTCACCGGCTTCTTTTTCTCCTGTTCCCACAAATTCTTTGGTCATTAAGGCAGCACTACATACTACGTGCTTTAAATCTGCAATCAATTGCTGTCGTTCTTGCTCAATCATATCTCAAAGCTAAATGTTCAGACTGTCCTAAATGAAGATTTTGAAGAGATTAAATTAGAATTTGTACAATTCTTGAACAGTAACAGATATTCATGACTTCTCTGTAGTCATTCCCTACAGGCTAATCCTATGCAGACAGGTAGTCAAATATTTTAGGGCTTTAGTTTGATGACGAAATTGGCCCCATTATAACTCACCATAATGCTATCCGTAAAAACTTTTGTTAATGAAATATTTTCCTTTACTTCTCCTTCCATTAGAAAATGAACAACGTCTCCAATTTCGACGATCGCCATCTTCTTTTTTGTAGTTGCCTTCATCACAAATCCTTGATAACTAACCTCAACAGGTAACTTTTGAGAAATAACGGGAGGAGGCTTTTTTTCAAGGTTCTTTTTCCCCGACAAAACTTCCTTTTTTATTGTGTTCTTAGCCAGGGTTTGATTTTTCAGAAATGGATCTCTGAAGTCAAAGGTGGGAGACCAGATGGCTTCCTCCGCTTCAATGAGTTGAGCTTTTGTGGCAATTTTAATTGGTTCAATTTCTACGTCATGCGCTACCTGATCATATATACGATATCCGATCATAGCCCAAAGTGCAATTACCGCAGCAATTAGTAAAGGAAGGTATTTTTTATTGTTTACTATTTTCATAGGTCTACTTCAATATGAACTGGAGAATTACAATACTAGCCCTGGTCAACATAAGTTTGAAGGCATACCAGGACGACCTTTATGGATACTGCCCTTCTTACTATCTTTAAGGGTTAGCAACTACAAACGCGTTCGAGGAGCCGTCGGACTCCGAATATTTATTGGTTGCAGTCACCTCCCATTCGTATGTTCCATTCTCCAGATCCAATTGATGTTTGTTATCAGATATTTCGCTATCAAATACAATTTCCAGTGGTTCCCTTAGGGACGGAGTTGCCACAAGCAGGTGATATGCTGTTGCCTTTTCTACCTCTGACCATGTAAAAATCACCTTCCCACTACTCCAAACTTGGTTGCTCGTAGGTGAAAATAAGGTAACTACTTCTTCGGTAAGGTCTAAAATTTGTGAAGAATCAGGCACGCTGAAACTCCGTATTATGGATGATGTGAAATAGGCCGAATTCGACGCTCTTATTGACCATTCATAATCACCAGGCTCAAACACAACATTATGTCCGTTGACCTCACCAAAAACGGTATCCAGGGCAACACTTTGAATTTTACTAAACCCAGGACTTACAACAAATAACTCATAATTTGTAGCACCCTCTAGCAACTCCCATCGGAACGTCAATTCTCCCGTTGGAACAACAACGGAATCAGAGGGAGCGATG
This sequence comes from Reichenbachiella sp., assembly GCF_039944555.1. Taxonomy (GTDB): domain Bacteria; phylum Bacteroidota; class Bacteroidia; order Cytophagales; family Cyclobacteriaceae; genus Reichenbachiella. Next base: position 624,898 of record NZ_JBDUYN010000008.1, read on the forward strand.
ACCTGCAGTTCATCAAGGCTAATGTCCTTTTCGACAACAATTCCACAGGAAAACATAATTAGTAGTACTATAAAAATCCCATTTTTTTTATTCATGAGTTCCTAATTTTTGTAAAAAAATCTTTAGGTGCAAAGTCTTTATTTTGGTTTTTTTATCCAATATGACTAAGAATTCAGAGGACATGATTCGTCCGGCATAGAAGTTCATTTCCAAATCATTGAGAACCCTGCAAAGGTTATTAAAATTGCCACTTATTGTGAGTATATTCAGTTCAGATCCTGAAAACCGCTCGCTTTCGAGCTTATTCAAATCCACACTATACTTTCGTATCATTCTACCAATTTCAAGAATCATCAGACGATCATATTCCAGTTTTTGAATAGTCTTATAGGTTGAATCCAACGTGGTATGCCTGCTTTTTAGCTTATGAAGATTAACATCGGCTCTATGGACCCTTCCTTCTTTATACGACTGCACTGCCTCATACGCTTCGAAGGTTTTTTTAAGAGAGGTGTTGTACCCAAGTATTGCAATCGAGATGAATCCAACTAGCAGAAGGTATGTTTTATGTTGATAGGATAATTTATTCAACATCTGGTACCTCCAGTCTTAGATTAAAAATGTACTTGCCTTCTTTTTTTTCAATCTCTTGCTTCAGTATTTTGAGTACCCATGGATACTTTTTCAGATCACCTACCCATTTAGAAATATCGGCTACACTTCTAGTTTCACCATTGATCACAATCCAATTTCTTTTGATTAATGAGTTTTGTCGATTTGAGGAGGAAACTTCGATCGGAAAGACCTTCATACCGATCAACAAAATAGATTGTGGTAGTTCTCTTCCTAATTCGACGGCATATTTAGAAATAATAGGCCTACGATTGGTAATATTAAGCACGGACTCAAGGCTTTCTATGTCCTCTTCATATTTGAGCGCCGCATCAGCCAGGATCTTATTGCTCTGATGACGTCCCTCTAACTCAGTCTTAGTACTGTCAAAATATAGGAATAATATGGCACTGCCTAAAAACACGGCAAGTAAAACTACACTGCCATAAACGAAGAGTTTTCTGAAAAGAAGTCTAAACGTAAACTCAATGGCAGCCTCATAGATACTACTCATGCCTCTGTTGATATCTGAAAGGAAATACTCGAAAGAGGTTAAATAAAGAAGTAATTCATCTGGGCCAAAGGTCCTGTCGTTCCATTCTGCACTCTCATGGGATACCTCTTTTATCTGTACACCCTCATCCAGACGAGTAATCTCATAATTTCCTATTATCTGAACATTTTGTTCGCTTACCTTGCTCGCCCAGCCATAGGCCTTTACAGGTCCTAAAAAAATAGAGATAATGTTATGTTTCAGTTGATCCAGTTCAATCAAATGCTGCTCTAATTGATCTCTTCTGGCGAAGGCAAATAGGTGGGTTTCAGGATCTGATTCTATCAAAAATTCCTCGGGACTGAATAAGTTTGTATCCGCCTGACCGGATTGAACGGGTACAGATTGAGAAGCTATAGTAAGAACTATTGGCAGAGCTTCTTTTTGTTTCATATACCAGTCTGTAAACAAATCAACTGACTCAAATTTGATAACGGATTCCTTGAGAATCTCACCCTTTAATTCTTCAACTTGTAAGACACAAATATCTGTTGTAGTATCATTGAAAAGCCCGACAATAAGTACCTTTTTCTTTTTTAATGCCAGATATAGAAAATCATACAACCGTTCCATTAGTATACTATTGTTGGCTTGATGAAAACCAATAGCTTATTTGTGCTATTAGATTTACTTTTCTTGGAAAAGAACCATTTTATGATTGGTATCTTAGCAATACCTGGAAGTCCGCTCGAATTTTCAGAAACAGATTCCTGCTCCAGTCCACCTACAACAATCATTTCTTCATTCTTAATTCTAATTTTTGAATCGAACTTGCGAGTTGAATTCCCAGGAGGAGCGCCTGAGATGGTAGGGTCGATAAAGTCTGATGATTCAAAGGAGATATCCAATGTTACATCCTCATTGTACGAAACAAATGGCTTAATATTCAATTCCAGATTTGCTTCCACCTTTTCATACCGTGGAGTTGTTGTGATTATGGGATTGACGCCTCCCGTCACATTTTGAGTTTCGACTAAATAATAAACAGAATTACCTATTATTAAATTTGCTTCATGACCATTTACAGTTGATAACTTAGGCGTAGATTGAAGGTCCAAAAAATTGTCCTGCTCTAAGGCCTTTATGGTAGCGTAAAACTGTGGAGTAACTCTACCTAAGTTAATCACACCCCGTCGGTCAATATCATTCAAAAACTTGTTGATAGATGTAGAGCTTAGGGTCAAGTCTGCACCGGGCAAAATTGATCCCGAGGTAGACGGAATTGAGTCGGACAGCCCCGCTGAAATTCCAGTTTCAATCGAAGACCCTCGATTGATAACAACAACCATAACTTCAATAAGGACGTTTGCTACTGGCTTATCGATTTGATCAAGAAATCCAATCAATTTGTCAATACGTTGCTCACTTCCTGTTATGATCAATGAATTCAAATCAGAATACTCACTCACCTCCAATTCAGCTAAAAGAGACACAGGAATAGACTCAACCACACTTTCTACACTACGATTCTTAAATGTAAAAACCTGAGACTCATAAATATTTAAATTTTTCGGATCCCCGATCATATAGGTCCCACTATTTACTGAGAAACTAAAAGCCGGCGACGATGAAGATAAAGCTACAGACAAAAAATCCTCATAGCTTACGTCCATTAGGTGGCACTCCAATTGTCCCTTTGGCATTTCAAGGAAAAAATAACTTTTTCCATATTCTTTGCTTATCGTTTTAACGGACTCATACAGATCTGCTCCTGTCGCGTCGATACTCATCAAGCCAGCTGACTTGGTGCTTTTACTGAATACAAAATCAGCATTTGCTTGATTTCTAGATCCACTACTAGTAGATGACCTCCGTTGGGTCCCTCGTCTTTGATAACTTGACGTTGGTTTTGTTGCTGTTTTTGCCTTTGGAGTACTTTCTATGTCCTCTGAGTCGAAAGTGGATAAGTAATAAACATTATTTTCCCCCAGTTCTACGTGCAAATCGTTAGAGGCGGCAAACTGTCTCATGGCCTCAGAAAATGGCAGTTCTTCTATAAAGCCATGCACCACAATGTCCCTGGCTTCTCTACTCAGTACAATGTTGTAGTGTGTATGATCCGTTAGTTCTTTTGAGAAATGTTTCAGCGTATCTGAATCCAGATGAAAGGAAAGTTTATCATTAACCTGGTCATATTTAAATATGACACTGTTGTCTTGGGCTTTCGAATGGATAATGATGATGTTATTGAGAAATTTGATATCTAAGTTATAAGTTGAGCATACAAAGGCCAGGAGCTCTGCTACATTAACGCCTTCAAAATTATTAGTAATGGTATACTGAGGGATACCATCCAAACTTAAATTCAGTTTATGTGTCTCTGCTATTGCGCGCAAAAACTCCTTTAACGACGTATTTGAAACTGATATATCGACACCGTGCTTGAGTGATGGAATTGAATCACTAAATGAATTGATATACCCCCTTAGAGAATCAACTTGTTGATAAGATTGTGCATGCAGATTTAACTGAAATACAAGCAAGACCGGAATAATAAAATATTTCATTCAGCTTATAAGAGTAGTGGCAGCACCTCTTCCAAGGAGGTCTTGCCTTCGTTCAACAATTTTATTGCATTACCCTGCAGGGTATCTAGTCCAAACTTGTTCAGGTATAGATTAAGATCGAATTTGGGATCCCTATAGCTGTTCATCAAATCGGGTGTGTTCGGAATTATTTCATAGATAGCCTTTCTGCTTGAATAACCTGTTCCTAAACAGGCAACACAACCTTTGGGCTCGTAAACATGCGTCAGCTCACTACCAACTAATTGCGGCGGATAAGTTGGATTATTTACTTTCACTTTACATTTTTCACAAAGTGTTCTTAGCAATCGCTGTGCAATACCAGCATTAAGCGTATCACTAAGTAAATACTCAGAAATCCCCATCTCCACAAGTCTGTTGAAAATTCCAAGGGCTGAGTTGGTATGAACCGTACTAAAAACCAAGTGTCCGGTAAGGGCAGCTCGTGTCGCCATTTGGGCTGTTTCTACATCTCTGATCTCACCTACCATCACTATGTCCGGATCCTGCCGAAGAAATGTACGCAACGCCTGTGGGAAGCCTAGTCCTATTTTCTCATTGAGCTGAACCTGGTTGATACCTAAAAGTGTATATTCTACAGGGTCTTCAATAGTTACTATATTTACGTCTTCCTTATTTAGCTCCTTCAATGTGGCATATAAGGTTGTCGTTTTCCCTGATCCAGTTGGTCCACTTATCAGAACCAGGCCGTTGGGTTTTGATATTATACTTCTAAAAATTTCAACTTCTTCAGCACTCATTCCCAGGTCGCTAATGTGAATGGCTGAGGAGTTTTTTTCCAGAATTCTTAGAACTACTTTTTCTCCATATAATGTGGGTAAGACAGAAACCCGTAAATCAACGTCAACTTCACCTTTTTTGAAATTGATTCGTCCATCCTGAGGAAGTCTCTTTTCTGCAATATCAAGATTTGCAGATATCTTCACCTTATTGACCAATTCAGGGTAACTATCCAAATTCAGATTGTATCGTTCTACAAGATGTCCGTTGACCCGGAATCTTACTCTGGCTCGAGTTTCAAACTTTTCTACATGAATATCACTAGCCGCCAAATCTTTCGCCTCAATTATGAGTTGTTCTAAGAAATTATTCTTATCTATTTTGTGAGAAAAGTTTTCACTTTGATCTTTTGCGCTACCATAATACTTTGAGAGGGCAACCTCCAATCTATCCTTGTCGATTAAAACAAAGCTTATCTCTTTGCCTAGAAATACGGTTAGGTACCTTTTTGTCTCTTCATTCTCATTCTCTCCATACAATACCAATGATCGCTCTTCCAAAAAGTGAGGCACAATTTTATACTCCAAGGCTATGTTCTTTGGAATTACCTGACGCAGGTCGGCATCCATCTTTTGGTCGCTATTTATGTCGAATTTTTTCAATTTATTGTAGCAAAAGAGCGGGGATCAAAGTCAATGTCATATAGCCCAATAATGGAATACTTTTTTCCTTGGGTTTTAGAATATTCACGATAAGGATGTGCAGGCCTAATGAGGTGATTAATGCAATGACAACCCAAATCAAAAAATGATCAAAATAAAATAACAGTCCTGTGAAGTATAAAAAAATTACATCTCCAGCACCAATCGCATTTTTAATCTCAACCTTTGCCTTGCATTTAATTAATAAAAAAGATACGGATAACAGGATGGTTAAGTAAGTCATATTAAGAATCATTTCTAACCAGAAAAGAGAAGAGTTCGAAAATTTAATTAAGCACAAAAGCCCAAAAAGGACCAGAAGAAACAAATTTACTTTTCTGTATTTAAAATCTTGAATGGCCAAGAAGATAGCCACGAATGAAATTCCCAGTTGGAAAATCAATCTTTTACAATTTCATTAATATTCCCCTCTTGATTTATTTCCCATACGTTGAACACACCATCACCATCGAAGTCAATCACAGCGGTAGCGCGTGCTAAATAAGTAGTCGGGGAAGAATCCACAATCTCAATTAAATAATTAGCATTACCCGGATTTTCCGAATCAGTGCTAAGCCTTTCACCCTCAAAGCCAATATCATCTAGCAATGCACCAAAACGGGCATACTCATAGTAGTATGATTTCTGAAGAGTATGAACATGTTTCAGTGCTTGCTTAGCTTCCAAACTTCTTGTCTTCGAAATAAGCGGCATCAAAGAAGGTAAAGCAAGCAATATCAATATTCCTATAATGACAAGAACCACAAGCAATTCAGACAAGGTAAATGCTGCGATTTGTTTGTTCAATCTATCTCTCATTTTTCGATGTAAAATCTGACCGGACGCCAAATTTATACCTATTTAAATTGGTTAGCAAATAATGGAAACACACCATTTTAAGATCAAAGTCACTGTTTTTTCTCATGATTTAAAAGAAAATTTAAGTTGATAGCCTAGGCTAATAATTTATCACAAATAACCATGTATTATATATGTAAGATTATTCCGGAAAAGACATCTGGGTTGAAATCTCAAACATAGGTAAATACATGGAAATCAATATCACACCGACAATTGCGCCCAAGACAATTATGAGTATGGGTTCCAGGACTGTGTTTAATATTGCAGTTTGGTGCTTCATTGCCGTTCTATAATCTTTGGACAACTTCTTGAAGAAAAACTCCATTCGGCTACTCTCTTCACCAATCTTAATAAAGGTCTTAAAATTGTTATCAAAGAAACTACTTTTTTCTATCGACTCGCTGTAGGTTCTACCTTTAATCAAATCCCCTATCGATTTTTGTATGGTCGATTTCAAAACAGGGCTTCGAAACATAGAAATGTTCATCTCTAGAGCACTTGCTAATGGTACTTTGGCTCCCAATAATAATGACATGCTATTGGCAAATTTTGCCATTACAGACTGATAGGCAAAAGTGCCTATGATCGGAATTTTTAACCATACGCCTTCAGAAAGACCATAAAACTTATCCCCTTTTAATAATCGCTTCAAAGCAAAAATTAAAGGCAGTAAAATCACAAATAAAATTGATATGTTCTCTCTGAAGAAAAGTGAAATATCAATCACTTTTCTGGTGAGAAAGGGCAACTCACCGCCGAATCTTGAGAACACACCTTCAAACACCGGAATAATAAAAAAAATCATAAAAAACACTGCGCCGATGGCCGCATTAATAATGAGAATTGGATAAGAAATAGCTGAGATCACATCTCTTCTTTGGGCAATTTTTTCCTCAAAGTACTCAGCCAAATTCTCAAGCACCTCAAGAAGGCGACCTGACCCCTCTCCTATCTTTATACTATAAATTTCATAATTAGAGAACTTTTTAGTCTTATCCATTGCCTCATGAATAGAGCTCCCTTTCTGCAGTGAAGTACGTAGCTCAACAATTAGTTCTTTTGTCTGTTTCAGGGGAGTTTGAGCAATCAAATGGCCTAATGCAGAATCAATATCTACACCAGCCTCAATTAACACATGCAGCTGTTGATAAAAAGCGGCCTTCTCCTTGTTGGCAAACTTTGATTTGAACGATATATCCTTGTTCCAAAAAGAAGTTTCACTTTTCGGGTTAGTCGGCTGTGCCTGTCTTGTCTGTTGCTTTAGAGTGGATATTTTCAAGACAATTTATTTAATTGAGGTTAACCACATTTCTCTATAGGCTGATTTGACTTTTAGTCTAACTGTAGCCTGTTGTTCAAATAAGTCAATTTTGACATCCCAATAATCCTTGTATCGAATAACTGTTCCCGGTAGATTAAATATCTGCCTATTGAGCTGATCGATTCTTTCAATTGACTTACCATAAAATCGATATTCAATACCCGAAGGGGCTAAGTTAATTCTACGTCCCGATACAGTCATCTCTCTACTGCTTCCAACATCGTTGAGCAAGATATATTCTAATCGATCAAAGGCTTTCAGCGTTTCTACTCGGTTTTGTAATCTTCGCTGATAAGCCGATACATTGGTATATAGAAGCATAGCGGCAGAAAGCAGTATCGATGCAAGAATCAACACTACCAAAAGCTCTACGATTGTATATGCGCCAACACTTCTACTCATACTGCAGTCGATTTAGTCTCACTTGAGATAGGTTCAAAGTATCAACAATTTCATAAGAAACCAGAAGCAAATTCGAATCAGTCTTATAAATGGATTTTTCAAAAAAAACCTGCTGCTCTTGACCAAATTCATAAGATAGTTCAAAGATTCCAGGTATGCTCGCCAAGGAATCCATCTGATTACGTGCCTTCGTTCTCATCAAAATATCCCGAGTGCTACTTAATGAGGCAGCTACATTTAAATAGACCACCATAGCAATCCCTGATAAGGCACTAATCATAATTCCTGATACCAGGCTTTCGATTAGGGTAAAGGCTCGTATTTTCTTTAATAAAGCCATTGCAATATCCCTTTTTTGTCCTTCATAAACCAACTGTTGGGCACCAGAAATCCTGAATCCAAATCATTTCTAAACGCCGCATTCATGACATAATTCTCAAAGATTCCGGAAAAACTATTAATCAAAAATTTTCTCGTAAGCACATGTCCGTTGTGCTCCCCAAAGGTAGTCAGATAGCCATTGCAATAAATGGTGCCATTGATTTCAGCTTGGTCTTCTACTGAAATTAGACGGTCTGTAAAATTATCCTCGGCGCCTGCCATAATGATAGTACCACTCACTTGTGCAGCCTCTCTGATCTCAATTGTAGCTGGTTTTTCGCTGTTTTCTACGAATAATACAGATGGATAAGATAGTTCTACGCCTTTCTCAACAATAATCGTATCTGAAGCAAAAAACTGACCTTGCCCTGTAAACCCCTCTTCAAAATGAATCTGATTGGCGCTCACAATGATATCCCTACAATGTGCCGACCTATCCAGAATAACTGTGCCTGAACTATTGATAAAAATATAACCCTCCATGGTATCCTCGAACCTATAATCACCTACCTCCATGACCATTAAGCTATCTGACCAAAAAGAATGAGAGACCTTATCCTTTTCAGAATACAATGCTGCGTGTGGCAATGAAGCTGCATATCTCTCAAATTCTTTAAATCTATCAACAGCAACCAAGGTTGGCATTTTTTTTTCACTTTTGCTGATGGTCCCATAAACAAGTTGATTTCGTGTGTACCCTATTCTATTGATATACGCCGATCTTACTTTTCCATCCGGTAAATAAACATCTCCTTGAATGTGTGTGTCACCGACCAGTTGCAATCCTTGTGATTGATCTTGCAGATAGATGACTGATCTTCCTTTGGCTGCTAGCTGACTACCCATCATGAATTTGCTTATCTTCTTTTGATGTCTGAAAAATGAATAGACCTGGTATTGGTCGTACAAACCCCAAGGTTGACGTGTAACCGACACACTGTCTGTACCATTGCCAAACAAATCAAACATATATTCCTCACCATAAGGTAGCTGATCTCCCTGAGACAAAACCCACTGTTCTGCGGACGACAAATTACCCAACAGTCTGATAGAGATTCGATTATTTGCTTTCTCAAGATTGGAGTAATAGGCGTACAGAATCAGCATCAACAACAACATCGCAACTACGATGGATACATAGATGGTAAAAGATAATACACCAGCCTTGAGACTATATCTCATGGTATTGTATCGACAGGTATTCCTTTCTTATATTTAATAGTCATCAATACGGTATCTTCACCATAATACTCTCGTAGCCCTTCCAGCCGGCCCTTGGTAAAGCTGCCTTTTTCAAGGATTTGACCCAAACTGTTTTGCAACAAGTATTCTCCATCCTTCACCCCTTTTTTGTACGTATAAACTTCCTTTATTTTCCCGTTAGGATACCACGAAACCCAGCGCCCAGACATCAGCCCTTCGTCAAAGGCACCTTTGGACATCACTGATTTATCCTTTTGATTGACTACTTTGTACTCACCATCCAGAAGCTTTCCTCCATATTGGCCCTGAGTCCGGGTAATCTTGTCAATCTTGAACCAATAATAATCTTTCGATAAATCCGTTTCAATCTTTTCGGGGTTTTCTGAAAGGTTAAATTGCACCAGTGAATCGCCCAAATCCAAGCTGATTGATTGATAATGTTTGAAAGTAAAATCCTCTTTGGGAGCGACTTGCTTAGGTTTACACGAAGTATTAAGCATTGAAAGAACTCCCAGACCAATACATCCAAATATTAATATTCTCATCATACTACAATTATACTAATTGCTGCCTTCTTGTGAAATTTAGCACTCTCATAAATAGTTGACTCATATTTATTATCAACATGCATCGAATCGTCCTATTCACAAATAGTCAGTTCCCTGACGCATATTCAGTTATTCTTACTCCAAGAAGCTAAGCTTCCCTTCTCCCTCGATTCGAACCTGACCAAGTACACCGCTCGACTGTTGAACTTTCACTTTTCCACGAACTTTAAGATCTCCATTTACAACTAATTCTGTCAATTGATCAGTTGCGTCGATGGTAATATCCGCACTGGTTGCAGCATGGTCTACCTGAATAATGTGGTTTTTAATATATATCACATCTCCGGCAAGTGGAAAACGTGCTGCAGGAGCACCTCCTTCTTCGTTGGACCAAACGTTATTATCATTCCAGCTACCATCAGCAATCGCCCAAAAAGTCCCGTTAATAATTTCACTTTCTTCAAAGGAAGCTACTACAATAGGTAGTTCACCTTTGTTCAGGGAGACGTCCATGACCAACTGCTCGGCTATCGGGTTGGCCGTGCTGTAAATCTCTTCGCCGTTTTTGTAGTACTTCACCTGATCTCCTACTCGACCTATTCGGAATATATCTCCAGGGTTGGTCAGTCCGTGAACCAGTCGCTGGCCTCCGTTCTCATAGATACGAACAATGCCGGTCGCATCCAGGTAAATGGCATGGTTGATCGTGTTGAAGTTCACATTTCGCTCCTGGCTCGACAAACCAATCATGTAAACGCTACCAATCTGAGTAATGACAAACTCGATAAAACCGTCAACTTCTTCAGCTAATAGATTATGTGAGGTAGCTCCCGCGTCCCAGGCCGTGGATGTCGTACTTTTCTGTAGGTGATTGTCAGATTCTACGCTGACATCCACCAGATCCTTCCAATCGATCGGTTCTCCCAAATAGTAGCTGGCCATCGCTGTGCGGCCTTTGCCATCTGCGATGGTCACGCTGTAGCTGCCTTCTGACTGACTGATGCTTGAGGTGGTCTCGCCACTGCTCCAGGTATAGCTGTAGTTGCCATCGCCACCGTAAACGGCCAAGCTGATGCTGCCCGGAGTAGAGGCACTCGCAGCTACTATCGTTGGGATCACTTCCAGCTTCGAATCGAAAGAACTCACCACGAGTGGTAGCTCTCCTTTGTTCAGGGAGACGTCCATGACCAACTGCTCGGCTATCGGGTTGGCTGTGCTGTAAATCTCTTCGCCGTTTTTGTAGTACTTCACCTGATCTCCTACTCGACCTATTCGGAATATATCTCCAGGGTTGGTCAGTCCGTGAACCAGTCGCTGGCCTCCGTTTTCATAGATACGAGCTATGCCGGCAGCATCCAGGTAAATGGCATGGTTGATCGTGTTGAAGTTCACATTTCGCTCCTGGCTCGACAAACCAATCATGTAAACATTGCCCGCTTCGCCAACTGCAAATTCTATGTATCCATCCTCATTGCCAGCCAGTATGTTGTAAGAGGTGGCACCTGCGTCCCAGGCCGCTGTAGTTGTACTTTTGATCAGATGATTGTCCGACTCAATGTCGATGTTGACTGGAGACTTCCATACCACAGAATATTTTCTCGCCGTTTCAATAAATAAATCATACAAGTTGCCCCCCGTCGCTGTATTTGATGTTACCGAAACGTAATAGTCTTGCCCGTCAATCAGCTCTCCGCTGGTCACTACCACGGTGCCTTCTGAATTGCCACTGCTCACACATTGCATTTGGGTAAAAGTGTTGCCATCGTAGGAATAAAGTGTCAAACTGCCTTGGCGGAATATATTCGCGCTTACTTTGGCATAGCTGCCTCCCGCTGTAAACTTGTGCCAACGATTCACTCCGGCACGACAAGATGAAGCTGGCTCGATGCCAGTTAGGCTTGCCATATGGTATTCATCTTCCAGGCTTGTCCAACCGTCAATATAAGGTATCTCAAGCGCCCCTTCCGGGTGATTGCTGTCTACGGTGATGTCTATCTCCATTTTCAGGTCATACACATTGGCCCCTGTAGCAGCATTCGATGTCACGGACACATAATAATCTTGTCCATCGATTAGCTCTCCGCTGGTTACTACCACGGTGCCTTCCGAATTGCCACTGCTCACGCATTGCATTTGGGTAAAAGTGTTGCCATCGTAGGAATAAAGTGTCAAGCTGCCTTGGCGGAATATATTCGCACTTACTTTGGCATAGCTGCCTCCCGCTGTGAATTTGTGCCAACGATTCACTCCTGCACGACATGATGAGGATGGTTCAACTCCGGTCAGGTTCGCCATATGGTATTCATCTTCCAGGCTCGTCCAGCCGTCAATATAGGGTATCTCAAGCGCACCTTCCGGGTGATTGCTGTCAAAAGTTTCAATCGATATATCATAAGTACCATTAACACCGGATTCATTGGTCCTCATAGAAATATAATAAGTCTGTCCAGCAATTAATTCACTATTTGACAGCACTATTTCTCCAGGGTTCTGAGCGTTTTTAAGGCAATTAATTTCAGACCAATGTTCTCCCTCAACCAATTCAGGCCAAGACCTTTGATCGCTCAATTCCGTCCAGATTGCTTCATCAAAAGACCAAAGTGTGAGAGCCATATCTGCATTGTTCACGTTGGCGGTTATCTTGATGTTGGAGGCGGTTGGCGTAAATTTGTGCCAGCGATTGGCTCCGTATAAATCGCAACTCGTTTTAGTCGGAAATGTCGTAGTTACATCTTGCATATCGTACAACTCGCTTGTCCACCCATTGACAAAGGGAATCTCTAAGGCTTCTTCCCAAAAATTACCGTTTGGATTCGTTTTGACTTTAAGTCCAAAGCTGCCACTACTCCCATACCACATGTTGACTGCTACAAAATAGGTTTTTCCTACCTCTAGTTCGCTATAAACAAATGGAGATGCAGTCGACAGAATACTTTTACAGCTCACAAGGGGAGTACTAAGTTCCTGAAACAAATCGATGTTCATCCAGGGATCTTCGAGTGAAGGGTCAAAGGTCAATATTATATTAGGATCCGTTGCTGTGAACTTAAACCACATATTCTTACGAGCCGGGCCACCATCAATCAATGGGCTACAAGTTGCTCGATCGTCAAAATTGAAAGTTTCAGGAGTATACGTGTATTTATCTACACTCCATCCATCCTGATGAGAGATTTCTATGGCTGTTTCTGGTGTATTGCCATTCGGAGTATTTTTAACGGTAAAGCCAAAAGTTCCACTGTTTTGATAATCAATATTGACTGCGACGTAATAAGTTTTACCGATCTCCAGTTCACCGTAATCAAAGGACGAATTTCCAGTGGTTATTATTTCACAACTCACCAATGTAGTCTCCAGGTTTTCTAATAGATCAATACTTACAGTATTTGCTTCAAGTGCTGCATCAAAAGTGAGCTCGATGAGTGGATCTGTCGCTACAAACTTAAACCACATATTTTTGTATGCTCTACCACCATTATTTGCAGGGTCGCAAGTAGAGGGTCCATCAAAAGTAAAGTCATCCATTGAATAAGTAGATTGATCTACATTCCATCCAAACTCATGTGGAAATTCTATGGCTGAGGTAGGTAGGTTACCGTTAGCCACTTCGACCTCAACGGTCTGGATGTAACTATACATTTCCATTTCCTTGAAAAGCGAGTTGGTAACTTTCAAACGATAATCTCCTGTGTGTCCATTCTGTGCTTCAATCGTGAGGGTAGCAGATTTTGTTCCTTCATATCCAGTTAATTCACCCTTAGGGTCATTGTCTGAAAGGTCCACAAACGCCTTTGCTCCGGCATCCCATTTTTGCCATTGGAATGCATTTTCAGTACCTGTAATTTCCTTGCTCAGATCGATCTCATACTGAATCCCTTCTTCCATTGCATGAGTTTCCACCTTGCCTAACACAGTATTCTGGTTGTCATAGGCCAGGTAAAAATATTTCCCTTCTAGCAAAGGCTCCAGGTCTCCAAATTGCAATTGGTTTTCGCTGACGTTTACCGAAAGACTTTCTCCTAGAAGTTTTGAAAGGTTAGGAATGCCTGTGAAGCCGTTTTCTCGAATGTCGACATTTCTTAACCTGGGCAGCCGAGCCAGTTCTGCCGGCAATTCTCCTGTCAGCTGATTGATAGGGACAGAAAAATGAGTAAGCTGGGTAAGATTACTGACCGATTTTGGGATCGTACCGATCAGGTTATTTTCTTTGAACCCGAGCATGTCCACATCGCCATCTGTTACATGGACACCTTCCCAGGTTGCAAAATCTTCACTTGTCACTTCTTTGGCATCTGGCCATCTTGAATATGGCCAACCCTTATTATCAGCCCATTTATCACCTCCCGTACTTTCGAAAAATTCTTTTAGCGCTAAGAATTCCTGATCATCCGGCACCAAATTTGCAGGACCGGCTTCCGGGGTGGTAAAACTATCTTGATAGTCATTGGGCCATTGAGACCATTGCCCATTACACTTAACTATACCCTTCCATCTAATGAGTTCATTTGTTGGTAATTTTTGAACCTGTACAGTAAATTCGGGACTGGCATCAAGTGTAACTGTACCCTCAGCTGTATTATATTGTATCCGATAAGATTCTGCCATAGCCAAGGCATCCCAGCTAAAATCTACAGAAATATCACCTCCATTATCAGGATCTGCAAAAGCGTTAGCCGTGTAACCGGTCATTTCACAGCTGGTAGCTCCTGCAGGAGTATCAAAAGTACTCTGCCAAGCCGGTAAGTCTTCCCAAGTACCTGTGCAATTGACTCTGACTCTCCAGCTATAGGTAGCGTCAGGAACTAAATTCACCAATCGAGCAGATGTGGTCGTCTGAGACAATAGTGAAATACTCAAATCGTTACCAGGGTGCCAGTAGTTAACCAAATAAGACTGAGCCTCGGGCACTTCATCCCAGCTCACGTCAGCCATAACTGAATTGGTAGATGCATCTATAAAAACGTTTGCAGTATGTCCACCGGCTACACAACTTGCTTCTTCAGGCGTGGTAAAACTACCTGCCCAGGCAGATGGCCACTGCGACCACATCTCATTACATTTTGGTAGAACCCGCCAACTATACGTAGCATTTGGTTGCAAATTTTCTATCAAGACTGGGGGAGAAGTGACCCCATTTACGATCAAAGCTGATTGTCCCGGTGTTGAATATTGAACTTGAAATTCTCCTCCAATGCTTAAATCATCCCAGTTCAAATTAGCTGAAACGGTTCCCGTAGCCTGGTCAACGAAAGGAGTTGCGGTATGACCTGATACTATGCAGCTTGCTGCATCAGGTGTGGTGAAACTTCCCGCCCAGGCAGACGGCCATTGAGACCATGCACCGTTACATTTAGGAACTACGCGC
>NZ_JBDUYN010000009.1:0-263688 GCF_039944555.1 Reichenbachiella sp.
ACCATTACTAGTTTGCCAATAATAGGTCTGAGTAGGCGGCGGCGTAGGTCTGGTCAGTACGGTATTGCCACAATTGTTGGTTTCACTGATACTCCCCGGTGTGGCAGGCTTGGCCAACTCTGCATAGGTACGACTTGCTGAGTTTGTAGACCAGCAGCCTGCACTGCTTCTGGCCCGTAGGTACATCGTACCTGAGCCGGTCGTATTGTAGGTCGTGGAGCTATTGGAAGTACTGGTTCCGCCACTGCTGGTCTGCCAATACCAGGTATTGCTTCCGGAGCTGCTTCGCGTAAGGGTCGACCCTGTGCAGCCATTGCTGACGCTAGGTGTAGCTGGTGTGGACGGAAGACTGTTTATAGTCACGGATTTTGATAGGTATCCATTACTCCATTGCTGACTGGAGGGCTTATAGGCTTTGATATAGTAGGTACCTGTAGATGGCGCTGAATAGGTTGAGGCGTCATAAGTTACACTCGTTCCATTGTAAGAGGTTTGCCAGTACCAAACATCTCCCGGTGGTGGAGAATGGGTACGTGTTAGGGTTTTATTTCCACAAGTACCTGATTCTGTAATTGACCCGGTAGGATCAGCGGGTGCTCCCGGAGGAGTCGGTGAAGTTTTAGGGTTTTCTGAGGTAGCGTTGGCAACAACTCCCGATACAGTTTTGTTGTCCTCTTCATTATTTCCGGCCAAGGCCAGCGCACTAAGCATCAATAGGATGCCAATAACCAATAACCCTTTATTTATCGATTCTATGATTCTATTGCTATTCATCGTTCTTTGGATTATTGGTTAGACTTCTGACTCTTGTTATGATATTCGCTGGCACTTCGAATGTTGCCGTCGTGGTCTTTCACATATTCGACCCGTCCGTAGTCGTCGTAGACATAGGTGGTCGTGCGACCGTTGGGATCGGTCATGGTCTCCACGCCATAGCCTATTTTATAGGTATAGGTCGTGATCAAGGCCTGTGGCAGGGCAGTTTTGAGCGTGGTTATATCTGAACCGCTCAGGGCACCTGTGCCGGCACTCAAATCATTACCCAAGGCAGGCAAGGCGGCCTTGACCTGGGCAGTGTCTGCATTGGTGATGCTGGCTACTACGAGTGTTTGGTTGTAACCTCTAATCACCGAACTAATGATATTATTCTCTGCCCGCTGGCTAATTACCTGTCCTTTGTTGTCACGGGCCAACACTTCTCCTTTTTTGGTGTAGCTGCTGAAGGTAGTTCCATTGGAGGATGCTGTAAAGGTACCACCGGTGTCTTCCCAGGCATAAAACACTTCGGGAACGACCCAGTCATTGGTACTGTCGTAGCTAAATTTCGTTGCCCCGGCGGACACTACGTTGCTTCCTACTTTTTTAATCGTTTCTACCGGGATACCTACCAGGTGCCGGCTGACCATGCTGTCAATCACCGCCCCTCCACTACCTCCGTAGTCCTGCGGATAGGTGTAGCTGGTGGTGATGGTCCCTTCTATGCTGGCATCGCTATCTACTGAGGTGAGCTGGGCGTGGGAGGCACTATCATAGTGGTAGGTCACCGTAGTGGTGACCGGGTTGTTGCCGTCTTCATCGTACTGGCTGGTGGTGGTGGATTTCAAGTATTGCCAGAAGGAGTAATTTTTATACTCTACGACATCCACATTGTTCAAAATACTGGATACCACCACCGTATCTCCCGGATCGTAACCCACACAAGGTGGCACTGCGATCACTTTGATGCTGTTGTCATTATCTGCTGCTATACACTCCCCTATGGGGCCGGTGTAGTTGTGTGTGTGTTGTGTACGGCAAAAGATCAGGTATTCTATATCGTTGTTTTCATCAGTGCAGGGTACCAGTGTGGTTTGTTCACAATCGGTCTCGAACGTTTTCCTTATCGCAGCCGCCGGTATTTCGGTATAGTTGGCCGAATCCATTTGATAGGTGTGTTCGGTCTTTCGGAGAACAACCGGGTTGCCGCTTCCATCAAGTTTGAAAACCTCACTTTTCTTAAGCAGGCCATCGTTCCAACCTCGGTTGCTCAGTGGGGTGCCGCTGATCAACTCTCCATATACCACAGTTCCTGAAGTATCTGCTGCTTGCAAAAACTGGTAGGTGATTCCTCCATTGTCCAGACTGTCCCCTTTGACTACCGTGACATATTCATAAGACAGATGGTACCCCCGGGTGTTATACAGCGAATTGAGCGAATTGGACTGCAAGGAGGCATAAGTACATCCATAGTAGTTGCAGCTATCATTGGTGTTTTCCAGGCGATTGGTAAACTCCGAATAATAGGACCAAAAATCAGGGCGTTCAGATTGCTGCCCGCTTGAAGTGGTCAGGCTGGTCGCTTGTCCATAGTAGTATCGTGTGCTGTCTTTTTGCCCTGTCACAGGATCGTGATTGACCACGCCTTTCAATCGAAGCCCACCCGTGATGCTTGCATCGCTCAGGATGTTGGCCTCATACTCGAAGGTGGTGAACATACTTGAGGGGTATACGATACTCCTGAGCATCCCATATTTTGCATAGTCGGCATCCGCAGACCGGTCCGCTTTGGTAAAAGAAGAAAAAACAGCGGCCTTTGAGGCATCGCCTGCATCAGCAATCGTATCGTAGGTGGGCAGCAAAAAGGTTGAACTTAGTTTGCCGTTGTAGTATCCCCAGTGATCCTGTGCAAACTTTAACCGCTCCGGGAGTTTTTCAATGTCGTAATAGTCAAATACATGCAGCCCTTCCTGTGTAGAATCGGCATCAATATCAGTGACCTGAGTAAGAAACATTCGATCATTGGCTGTAAATTCATACTTCAACAGAACCTTTCGAAGAGTATCACCACTGGCACTTTTTACAAATACCGAATCCAGTTTGGTATTTCCTATTCCGGGCCTTTCACTTGATGCAAATTCGATACTTCCAAAGTGGGTAGCTGAGATTTTTTTTATGATCAGTTCGTCTGTCTTGATGTTGACATCGCAATTGTCGGCCGGATAGATGGGGAAGGGTTGTCCTGCCGGTCTTCCACTGGAAAGTGTATCATAGTAGGTTTGTGTCTTTCCGGCGATATAAGAAAAAGAGGCCGTATCATACTCAAGATCAATTTGTCCTTCCACCGGATGAATAATGGTTTTAAGGTGCCAGGCCGTTTTTACCGAATCTGCATAACCACTCGAACTGGACTGGCAGTAGGTACCAGAATACCAGGACTTGGAGGTTTCTGTAGCACCTGTACCGCCAAACTCGTACCGGATGCCATCAGGAGTTGTGATATGTATATAGTCCAGACTGTCATTTTTTTCAATGCGTAGATTTTGATAGGGCATGACCCTGATCGTATCATGGCTATCAATAACGAAAGAACCGGAGTAACCCATGAAGTTGAAAGAAAACAAGTCTGGTTCGGTATCGAAGTCCTGATCCGGGTCGGTGGCATTTTCCAAAAAGTCCAGGGTTTCGGTAGTGAGCGTATAGATATCCGTGGGATATGCCGAAGTGCTAACCTCATCCCTGTCGTCCCTAACGGTACGAGTGATGACTCCTCCTGCCTGGAGCGACCAGCCCAGGCCAACATTGGAAGCGAGTTGGTCTACTTTGGTACCCGTGGAGTAATAGCTCAGGGATACCGGCACTGACAACTGATTGGTCGCGAAATTGGCCAATGGGATGGAAACACCGCTCATACCCTGGGCCAATCCACCACCAGAGGCACCCGAGGCGCCCGCACTGGGCGAGGGAGGTAAGAAATCGCTGTAGCCTGTGCTGACACTTTGGCTATAAATCGGAGAAAAGGTCGCGCCTATCAATAGGCACATCAAGACACAAGTATACTTTTTCATATGCTCTTTGCTAAAGTGAAATACACTACATGGATGGGGAGACAGCATTCAGTCATTGGCGCCATGGCTGTCATGGACCTCATTGAAAAAGTATGTTTGACCAATTACTTGTTTCCTACAACCAAATCATTCTTAGGTTAGGTCGACGATTGTAGTAAGCAATTAATCCTTCTCGGAATGCTGATACTATGTTACAAACAAAATTTTATTTCGCAAAATTTTCCTTTTTATAGTTGCTCGCAACTGATATGGATCATGTTAATGATGGGATGAGCGCATAGTTTGCGCCTTTTCTGATTTACCAATTTTGTGAAATGCGATCTATCCATGGTCGCAGAAAGCCGTTCGGAAATAAACAAATCAAACAAAACAAAAGTGGTGAACATGTAAAAGTCAAGTTGGAGAGTAGACGCATGAGTTGTTTAAATATCTACGCTACTGCTGATACCTTGTAACTGGTCAAGTGGTCACCTTTTAGCTACTTTGGTTAGAATATCCTTTTTCTAAAGCCAATCAAAACGACAACAACCAATCCTCCAAGGATCAAATACCAAATCAATTGATTCGATTGATGTAGAGATCCGGAGTTACCTATTAACACAAATGCTCCCCAGTAATATGGATTGGCGCTGTGTACATTTCCGTTTATCATAGAAAGCTTGGACTGCCTTAGCGCCTCACTTTTAGTCATTCCTTCGTCCAAATACTGATAGAAATTTATCATTAGATCGCTTGTCGATTTATCATCCACCGGCCAAAGGCTAGATACAATGCTGGGGCAGCCTGCATAGGCAAATCCATAGGCCAGGCTAATAATTCCTTCACCTTGTTCCAATTCTCCAGCCCCGGTACTGCAAGCGCTTAGCACGATCAGTTCGGGGTTGATCTTTAAGTCAAACAACTCATAGGTATGAAGGAATCCATCATTGAGGGAGTCCATATGTGAATTAAAAACCAATTTAGACCGCATAGGTTCCTGGTCGTCAATTAGTGCATGCATGGCCAAATGCACTATATTGGATTTAGATACTTGCTCTTTAAAATTAGTTTCTGTTGCCTGATCTGCCAGATAATATGTACCTGCCAAACTCTTCCCAACAGACTCAACTTCATGTTGATTCCATTCAAGATTGACCAGTGAATTTCTAAACTTTTTAAGTTCATTTTTTTGAGCTGGTTCCAGTTCCTGATACGAGGGAGCATAACCAAGATATTCCATCTCATTGGTGGTTTGACTTTGAGACTGATGAACTAATGATTGAGCAGAATATGCATAACTTATGCTATAGCTCTTTATCAAATAGTCTAGCGAATTGTAATCTGTCCCTTCATTATAACTTCCGAGTAAAATCTCGAAAGGCAAATACGATAATGGACCTGATGGGACGATGACCAAACTTTCCACCTCATTCTCATTCACGGTTGCGAGTTGCCTTTGTAGAAAGGTTTTGTATAGGTATCGAGATTGAGATACATATTCATCGTATTGACTCTGAAATTGGGATATTTCCGGTCCCTCAGACATGTTCTTCAAAAAGGAATTTAGTTGTTTAAAGGTCTTGTCCGTGATTTCAGATGTTAGAACGTCAAAATTGTTTTTATCAATCAAAAAGGTGTACAAAATACTATCACTTATTATGTATTCGATGATCAATGTTTTATCCGGAATTTGCTTTTGCAGTTCATCTACTCCTACGGCTGTCGTTTGGTATTTTAGCTGGTAGTACTTAGGGTATTGTGTTCTGAGAATTTGTTCTAAGGAGTCTTTTTTTCTACCTATTAAAAATATCTCATGCTGATATTGCACCACTTCGGTGCTCTTGACCGAATCGTCCTGTACCTGCAGCCCTCTCAATTTTGATCGAAAATAATCGAGATCAAGAAGAATAGACTTTTCCAGAGCCGACAGATCCTCGGGAATAAGCCTATTTTCGATTACTGACATGGTTGAATAAGACTCATCCAGGATAGCAGCCTTACTTTTTTCAGTAAAATAAAAAGCCTGATGCAAGTGGGACTGGTCTTTTGTTTGATCATATAATTGCATGCTTACTGAGACTGCATTTTTGTATATTTCTTCTGCAGTTTCCGAAAGGCTAATTTTATCATCCCACGACAGATTACTTCTTCTCATTCGGTCGACTAAAGTATCGGTCAACTGAAAATTCAAAAGCGAGTGATTCAATTCATCAGTCTTAGCAAACGTCATGGCTTTGCCAGTTAGTGTCTTCAATAATACATTTCGATCAACAAAGCCTTCGAGCGATGGCAGTTCATAAATAGAGCTATCCCGGAAGGAAAAATGATTTGATGTCAGTGCCTTTTGATAATAAGGCAGAGCTTCATGATACAACCCAGATTTGCGATACGTTTCGGCAATGAAATAATTGGCATTCGATACTTTCAGGTTTACTTCACCCTCGGATTGCATGAATATATCTCGTGATTTGATAAAATTGGTCCTGGCTGTTTTGAAGTCATTACTATTGAAGTAGTATACAGCGATGGCATCCAATGAAAGTCCAACAGGCATCGAATTATCACCATAAATTGCTGCTCTAATACTTTTACTTTTCTCTAAATATTCCAACGCCCTTTCATCGTCACCGATTCCTGCATACAGCATACCCATACCATTATATAAGACTGCTATCTCAGAATGACTTTCCCCTAACTTGGATAACAAGATTTTCGCAGATTTATCATAATATTCGAGCGCCTTATCATATAACTTCATTTCTTTATAAACAATACCCAAAAGGTTATAGGCCCTTCCCACTCCATAGGATTGAATTCCATTGGAGTTTTTAAGTATGTCCAGTGAAGACTGTGCATAATTCAGTGCCTTTTTTAGATTACCATCCTTCACAAAAACAAAGGCAAGATTCATATAATCATGAGCAAGTCTGGGATGATAATTCCCCAGTGCGGCTTTTCTAATTTCTAATCCTCGCGTGATATAATATTTCCCAGAATCTTCGTATGCCATTTGCATGTAGACCACGCCAAGATTTGAATATGTGGTAGCCAATTTTATTGAATCACCTGGATCGTTAGTCAATTGCCAATCCAAACGTTTGAGAAACCATTTCAAGGCTGCCTTTTTGTTACCAGTCTGAGCATAAATACTGGCCAGCGTTTCATACAAACCAGACTTATACTTATCATCATCGTCCAATATTTTTTCTGCTATTCTTATAGCTTCCTTTTTATAGTCCAATGCACGATCATACTCGTTTTTATGAAAACAGATGATTGCCAGGTTATCAAGTGCCCTTATTTTTTCAAAATGTTCTTTGCCAAGGTATCGATCACAGTTTTCAGATGATCTCAACGCTAGTTCTTCAGCCTCTTTGAGATCTTTTTTTCTTCGGTAAGCTATAGAACCATTATTGAGCGAAATAATTGACTTTTCCCAAAGCCCTTCATTTTCATATAATTGGCTCAATTCGGTAAATATTAGAATTGCGCTGTCATATTTACCATTTTTATCTAATTCCATCGCCTGTTCGAACCTTTGTTGCCAAAGAGAAGTATCTGCAACGGTTGTAATTGGCATGGCAAGGCTCGCCCAGTGGAACGCACCTACAAAACCAATTAGGCTAAGTACTTTTTTCATGAGTAGTTAAGATGATTTTGACTCCAAAATACGAAAAATATTACGAAACAAAAGTTAAAGTTTGGAATCCAATCAAACGAACATAAATCGATCGAAAACTGCAACTTTCAGTAAGCAAAAAAGCTGGCCTGATAGGAATCAAAATTGGCTTTATAGGCTTCTTCATTTTGTAAAAAAGGTAATTGGTGTCTCGGAACAGAAAGAAGTCTGATTATCAAACATTCTGAATGTCCTGAAATCACCACATTACCATTTTTACAGATAGGCTGAGTACAGCTTTGCTTTTAAAGTTGCTATATTTTTGAAATTATAATTTTAATATCCACCATCTCAAATCCTTGTTCCTGAGTTTCTTCTTCAGATATTTTTCCTTTTTCAAAAAATTTGGTGCTTCAGTAGTTACGTCAAAGCCAAATTTCTTAGGAAGCTTCGTATACAATGATTTCGGTGGTTTGATATGCATTATTTTTTTTAAATGATTTCCACTGTCAAAGTCATGGTAATAGATGGTATCAAGACCCATTTCCTGTTTCAGGAAATGAATAGCCAAGCTCAAAGTAGCCTCCGGCCAAATCCGCTGATAGTATTCTATGTAGGTACAATACTTTTGAAAATCAGTCAAATTATACCGGGAGAAAAACCAATGTCCCAGTCTCTTCTTTTCAGGCTTTTCCAGGTGTTTGGCCAACATGCATTTCAAACCTTGAACTTCTCTCAACCAATCATTTTGAATCTCTTCAATGAGTGCTTCTCCAGAATCCAAGTTAATATCAACCCTACACCAGGACATGGTGTAATTTCTGGTTTCTGCAATCGGATGACAATCAAACTCGAATGGATTGTCTTCATCACATTTTCTGATCCATTGATGATATTTATAATTATGCCGCGAATCAAAATTTAATTGGAGCACCAAACTGAGGCCAGGCCGAGTAGTTTGATACCAATCATCATTTCGGTGTTGGACATATTCTCCCCATTTAGAAAGCGTGTAGTTGAAAACTCTACCTTCCGCTGGTAAATAATTATCCAAAGCTCCTGATCTGATACTACCAGACCCAGCGACTCCCATCATTTCTCTTACAGGCTCCTTATCCAGAAGATTTCGAAATTTTGAATTCCGAAGTTCATTAATATGAACATGCTCTTTTACATGGTATCGCAACATTTGCAGGGCATATTTATCCTTGAAGTAATAAAATTGTTTTTGATTTGAACCCACCACTTTTGTGATGTACTCAATTTCTAAAGGTGTCATGACCAATTCAGATTTAAAGTTTGAAATCAATTAACAGAGCAACTGATTCGCACTAATCTGAAAAGGACCTTCAAGCGTACCTTCAGGTTTCTGATAGGATCACACAAATCAGCGGTCGATCACAACGACTTTGCTGTAGCTTTTTCATGATTATATTATTTATGGTTTGTTTAAATCACTTCTTTACACTCGCTTATTTCGATAAGAGCGATTGATGGACTGCCTGAATTCGTTTCTGTACCCAGGCATCTGATACCGGATGTGCACCGACACGATTGTCCTTCTCAAACTGAACCACCGTCTCAAACGGAAAGATCCAGTACGTTCCTTCGCTGATGGTTCTGGAGAACTCCCCGTTTCTAAACACCAGACCTATCGTTCCTTCTTGTATAGTTATTCGTTGCATGGTTAATTTTATTTACGTTGTTCAATAATTTTTAAGATCAGTGGAATATATGATTCCACTGATCCTGTGGGTTTGTCAGAATAGAAAGAACCATCTTTTATTCTTACATCTATTGATGTTGTCTTTTACAATGGCTATTTCCTGCTCATTCAAACTCCACTTTACGGCCTCTTTGTAGCACTTGATGGCTGCCGTATATCTACCCTGGATTTCATTCAATCTTCCAAACTCATTGGCAAGGAATGATTGCGGTACTCCAGGCACATCAGCCGCGGTGTCCAAAAGGATTTGCAATTCCTCGAATCGACCAGTCTCGAACAACAGGTGAGACATGTGAATGTACGGCGCACTATAGTTAGCCGCATATTTCAATGCCAGCTTCAAGTGTAGTTCTGCCTTTTCACTTTCGTCAAGGTGATACAAATACAACCAACCCATGTGGTTGTGCGCTTTACCATAAGTAGGTTCTTCGGCAAGAGCATCTTCAAGATATCTCTTGCCTTCGAGATACAGTTGCTGCTCGAATGCCCTATCAGCTTCCAACATGTACTGCTCCAAAATTTGCATAGTCATTGCTCTAGCGTTTTAGTTAAAAAAAATCGTTGATGTCTAGCATCTCATTATTGCGTGAGTCCTGGATTCGACCGCAACTGAGTACCGCCCGGGATCACATGCGTATAAGGCATGCACACCAACCGTTGAGCCATAGGCCATTTCGATTTGTATCGCTGCCTTAAAAACAAAAAACCCGACCATTTTAAATAGTCGGGTTTAATTAGTTATTAAAATGATAATTTATCAAGTATAATTACTATCGACTATTGTTTTTTCACATACCTCTCCTGTTTCAAAAGTGAGGTTCTTTTGATCATCATGACGTAAGCTCCATATGTATTTCAAATATGTATTTCTCATATAAAATCCATTAAAAACAAAAAACCCAGACCTTTAAGGGCCTGGGTTCCAATTTCTTTCTAGAAAAGTTAACTTTTACCAGGCCATCTCATATACACATCTGTTATTCCGAATTCGGACTTCAGCGCTTGACTGTTCGTATGTAATGTGTAAATATTCATTTCTGTTTCTTTAGAGATGCAATGTTCATAAAATTTTTTATTACAAACAAATATTAGGTTAAATTTTTAGTATTTATCATCCATTTAGAATTATTCTAAAGAATTAGCTGATAAAGAATCACCTGCCGACACAAGACATACTAAAGATATTCGCCAATAAATTATTGTGGCCATCTCACCCACACTAGATGCACTTGAAAAACATGACTTAGTTCAAACAACCTTACTCTACGTAAAAAGGAATTGATCAAAAAGTGCTGGCAACCACTACTTAGACTACAACCAATTGTCTATTGGGTAGTTGTTCGCCTGGATTGGGTTTCAAGCTTTCCTGGTAGAGCCAGTCTTTTCCTTCTTCCGGGGTCTTAAAAAGTCTGGCATTTCTTTTTGTCACTTTAATTACCGAATTGGCCAAAAAACTAGCCATGGGGCTCAATCCACAAATGGCGGTTGCTTTTACGAATGGAGCGTTTGCCGTTCCTACTGATTTAATTTCAGCAATAAGGTCACGTGACAACACCAGTCCTTCCATGTTAATTAAAGAATAGACAGATTTTAATGGCATCTCTGTGATAACGCCCACAGTACTTTGCATCGTTGACTTAGCTATATCATGGTCAAGATTAGACAAATTCGAATATATGATTGATAATCCCTTATGGGTGATACTATTTACTAATTTCATTTTCTCTGCTTTATTTCTGAATCGAAATTAATTGCATCCAATTTAGGAAGTGAATTTGTTCGTTCAAACTCAAAAAATTCTCGTTCAGCCCGCGAAATCACAGGTTGAGGCATGCAGGCGCTGTTTTGGGATTAGGAGATTCTATTTCTTTAATATCACCGAAGCATTGATGTATCCATTTAGGGCATGAAAGGTCGTTTTTTTCTAATTCCATCTATTGGGCATTGTATGCCTAAAATAATCGCTTTGGTGGAATATTTTTTTGAGGTTTAATCGGCGGTAATACATTTACCTCATATTTCAACAAAAAAAGATATTATGAAAACGCAAATGGTTTCAACAGTTATCGCCTTCACCCTTTTTGCAACATCCATATCAGGTTGTAATAAAGATATGATCGCGCCCAACATAACAATTCCTGAGAATGTTGTCACCTATAAAATGCCAGGTGAAGAAGAAGAACATGAAGGAACGTGGCTGCAATGGCCACATAAATACACTTATGGTCAGCAAGTACCAAAAAGGTACGACCCAATATGGGTTGCTATGACCAAAGCCTTGCATGAAGGAGAAATCGTGCATATTGTAGCCTATGATGAAACGGAGAAAAATAGAATAACTCAACTATTGAGAGACGCTAATGTAGAAATGGCCAAAATAGACTTTTTAATAGCTAAAACGGATGATGTTTGGTCAAGAGACAACGGACCTATTTTTGTTCGTGATAAAAATGACAACTTGATAATTTCCAATTGGAAATTTAATGGATGGGGAAATAGGGCTGATTACCAGTTTGACAATCAAATTCCATTTCATGTCAGCAATGCAATTGGTGTTTCAAAAGTAGATATTGAAATGGTGCTTGAGGGAGGAGCCATTGAAGTGGATGGTTATGGGACGTTGATGGCTACCAGAAGCTCTATTTTGAATACCAACAGAAATCCTGGCCTAACTCAGGAACAAGCAGAAGCCTTTTTCAAACATTACCTCGGCGTTACCAACTTTGTATGGCTAGATGGTATAGCGGGGCAGGATATTACAGATTATCATATTGATGGCTTTGCCAGATTTGCACAAGGTAATGTACTCCTTACTCATGCCAGAGAATATATGCTTTCCCCAGGGGAGCATGAAGTTTTATCATCTGCCCAAAATGCAAAGGGAGAATTATACAAAAGGGTAGAATTACCAATTGCCATAAAAGCAGAAGGTAGCTATATGAACTACTATGTAGGCAATAGAACAGTGGTTGTACCTAACTACGATGAATCAACGGATGCAGAAGCCAACGAAATTATTCAGAAATTATATCCTAACAGAAAAGTAGTTGGTATCAATGTCCTCGAATTATGGAAAGACGGTGGTGCGATTCATTGTGTCACTCAACAACAACCGAAATAGATACTGTTTCCCTTTTGCCTTATAGCTCGATACAAAACAACTGAAGATATTGGCCAACAGATCACTGGTAGCAACGCCAAAACGAATGCTATTCAATCATGCTTTATATACAACAATCCTGCATTGCCTGATAAAATGGTTTTACTTTCGGAAAAGTGGATGTGATTTACTTCAGAATCCTTAGGTAATTCTAATTCCACAGACCAGGTACTACCTGAATCATTAGTGAATAGTAAATTGTCATTCGAAACAATATACCACTCAGATTTACTTTTGATAAAAAATGATTCAACCTCCGTTTTCATATCACTCCAGGTCACACCTAAATCTTCACTTGACACCAAAACATCTTCGGCAGTTTTGGACAGAATTAAGTCTTCGTCAATAAACTTAGCACTAGACATATTGGTATGGAGTGTAGTGGAATCGACCATCTCCCATGCATCATACCCATTCGACGATTTTATCACCAAATTTCGATGAGGTTGGTTTCTATAAAAGTACCCCAATGCATAGTAATCACCACTTGTGGACTGACCACGAGACTTAATAGTACCATAGTAAGAGGCACCGTTCTCACGGGCCTTCCTCAGATAATTAAATGGCTGGGTGACGAAAGAGGTACTCCCCATATCTTCAGTAAATACATGACCACCAAACGCATCCGCAATGATGCAAGAGTTTGTTGATATGAAAGAAACTTGAGTTTCGAATGCATATGATTCTAAATCACCAAACGTAGTTGAAGATTGAAATGAATTGGTTGTAAAATACCCTATCATTCCACCAGCGGCCACACCCACTTGGTCGTCATACATTTTCAAATCACTTAAGTTAGCACCAGGTGAATCGACAGAAGCCTCTTCATACCCTAATGAATCCGCGTGAAGAGCTTTCACAATTGCGTAATAAGAATTTGGGCCTGATGCTATATCTACAAGGGAAAATATTTTGTTTGAGCTCTCAAACACATATGATTTTACGATATCGTTCGACTCAAAGGCATTAATTTTTTGCCATCCACTTGACATAAGAAAGAAGCTCATTTTATCACTTTGAACATTATCAATTTTCACGTGAAAGGTATTATTCCCACTGGCCATTTCATCGGTAATTGGAATTTCAATTAGTTGATTCGAATCTGGTGAAAAATTGATTAATTGGCCATTGACATATAGTTCGGTCTCATAATTTTCATGAAGGAAGTTTTCTCCAGATATGGCTAGCACATCGCCTATAAAAAAGAATCTCTCTGAAAGATTATCAAATTTGATCTTCGGTATAACCACGGTCGGCTCTACTGTTTCCATCTCCTCTTTCTCATCATCGCAAGAGCTAATCTGAAACATAAAAAGCAAGAGCGCACACGCTATGGCATTTTGAGCCAAGCTGGTTGTTTTCATAGTTGTATTACTGGATTAAAATATATTTCTTACGAAATTGATTCAAGCAATTTTCTTATAAGGAAATTCAAAATTAACTTTACTACGTCACTTCCCGATACAAAATTTCGAAAAGATATTGGCTAACAGGTCGTCCGTCGTAATCTCTCCAGTGATCTCTCCAAGGAAGTGCAAAGCATGACGGATGTCCTGGGCCAGGAAATCATTGGTGATTTGATTGTCGATGCCACGGAGGACGTCGTGTAAAGAGTTTTGGGTGTTCACCAGGCTTTGGTAGTGGCGGGCGTTGGTGACGACCACGTTGCCAGGCTGGAAGTTGTCCATTTGGCTCTTGGACCAGATCAGCTCTTTCAACCGATCTACGCCACTTTTGGATTTGGCCGAAATCGATACGTAATGCTCGTTGTTACTCAGTGAAGCCTCCTCCTTTTCAACTTTATCCAGCTTGTTACCCACCAGAATGTAAGGTTTGTTTTTCTCCACAAGCATTTGTTCCGTATCGGAAATGACCTCAAGAGATTCAGTGGACAAATCAAACAAATACATGATTAATGAGGCCTCTTGCATCTTTTGCTCGGCTCGCTCCACGCCTATCGCCTCGATCTGGTCCTTGGTTTCTCTTAGGCCGGCAGTATCAATGAACCTGAATTTCACGCCGTTGATATTCAATTCATCCTCTATGATGTCTCTGGTAGTCCCTGCGATATCCGACACAATCGCTTTTTCCTCTTCCAGCAGTGCGTTGAGTAAAGTGGACTTTCCGGCATTGGGCTTGCCTACAATCACTACCGGTACGCCATTTTTGATCACATTGCCCAACTGAAAACTATCAATCAGTTGCACAAGTACCACATCTATTTTCTCTATCAACGTCTTCAGCTCCTTGCGGCTAGCAAACTCGACATCCTCTTCCGAGAAATCAAGTTCGAGTTCGATCATGGAAGCAAAATGTACAAGCTTTTCTCGTAAGGTCTTTATCTCATTAGAAATACCGCCTCGCATCTGATTCAGTGCCGTCGCATGAGCGGCTTCATTTTCGGAAGCGATCAAATCAGCCACAGCCTCTGCCTGAGCCAGGTCAAAACGGCCATTGAGATAAGCCCTCTGTGTAAATTCCCCGGGTTCTGCCAAACGTACTCCGGATCTGACCAATAGTTGAATGATTCTATTGACTACATAAGAAGACCCGTGACAAGAGATCTCCACGCTGTTTTCTTTTGTAAATGAATGAGGAGCAATAAACAAAGAGATCAGCACTTCGTCGACAATAGCTTCGCCGTCCATCAAATTACCAAAATGAATTGTATGTGACTTTTGTCTAGTCAGATCCTTTCCGGAAAAAAGTTCTGAAACCACAGACACACAACTCTCCCCCGACAATCTAATCACCGCAATAGCCCCCACCCCGGGAGCAGTTGCCAAAGCCACAATGGTATCATTCATTTGCATAGCTGCAAAGATAACCACCCTGCTCTCTTGTGAAACTCACACACTCAAATTAGCTCATCAAATTTGGTTAAAACTCATTCTTTCATTCCAACCATACACATCCCAACAGTGTCTTGTAGTTGATGTGGAACATACGAATAATAAAAAAGCATGAATAACTATTCCTTTGAATATTTAAACAAAAAGATTCTGCTGCTGATCGCAGCGACCAGCACCTTATTTCTGGTAAGATGTACTCCAGAATCTGAATTTGAAAAGCTACAGCAAGCCAGTGATATTCGGATTGAAACCTACCTCAGCGAAAATGGTATCAACGCCATCCAATCTGATCATGGGCTCTATTATGAGATGCTTACAAAAAACCAGACAGGTCAAATACCAAAAGTTGGAGAGGTACTAGCCATCAAATATGAGATCAAGACATTAGATGGTAAATTGTTAGAATCAAAAAATGAAGACAGCACGTTATTAAGATTTGGGTGGAATTATATCCTTCCTAATGGATTAAACTATGGTTTTGATACAATTAAGAAGGGGGAAAAAATCAGACTCTATTTGCCCTCATACCTGGCCTATCACGCTTATGGCAATGCAGATCAGTTCGTTCCCAATACCAACTTTATTGTAGATCTGGAACTTGTAGATATTTCAACCGAAGCGCAAATCTACGCGCGACAGCTGGATCAGATCAGAGATCATATCACTGCCAATATTTCCGAAGAAATCACTTCTACTGATTCGGGCCTTTTCTTTCAATCGTTGGAGCCGGGTGACGGAGCAGAGGCCGCTACTAACCACACGGCTAAAATTCATTATAAAAGAACTTATCTGGACGGTACGCTTATACAGCAAACGGAAGAAGACAAACCACTTACTGTGCGACTGGACACGGATCAACTGGTCAAAGGCTTTAAAGAAGGTGTTTTAAAAATGAGGGAAGGCGAAAAAGCGCTATTGATCATGCCAGCTGATATTGGATTTGGGGCAAGCGTTAAGGTAATACCTGGCACCATCCGGCAGGAGCTCTGGGAAGAGGGGTACATCGGCAGCCTGGTGGACTCATATAAAATTGTCGTTTATGAAGTTGAACTAATAGAACTGAACTAGCAGAAAATAAACAGGTGTTGAATAAAAAGGCCCGAACAGCACAATGGCTATTCGGGCTTGCTTGTTTCTATTATTTCTGAAGTATCTAATCCAGTCTTTTTCAGTCAATAGATGCAGACTTTCTGAATAAGTCAATAAACTCCTCTTGAGTGAAACTTCCTAAATCACCTTCTCCATGACGACGGGCACTTACCTTTCCTTCTTCCTGCTCCTTCTCTCCTACAATCAGCATGAAAGGAATTTTCTTGGTTTCTGCATCTCTAATCTTTCTACCAATCTTTTCATCTCTGTGGTCGATAAATCCGCGTATGTCATTTTCCTCCATCAATGAAAATACCTTTTGCGCATAATCCGCATATTTCTCAGAAATCGGCAATACCGCAATTTGATCAGGCGTCAACCAAAGCGGATAATTTCCGCCACAATGCTCCGTCAAGACGGCCACAAATCTTTCGAGTGAACCGAAAGGTGCTCTATGCAACATCACGGGACGATGACGCGCATTGTCTGCTCCTATGTACTCCAGTTCAAATCGCTCCGGTAAGTTGTAATCCACCTGAATTGTTCCCAGTTGCCAACTTCTACGCAACGCATCTTTAACCATAAAATCCAGCTTCGGACCATAAAAGGCGGCCTCTCCGTATTCGGTCACAGTGTTCAGGCCTTTTTCCTCAGCAGCCTCTACGATGGCTCGTTCTGCTTTTTCCCAATTCTCGTCACTGCCAATATATTTGGCTTTGTTCTCAGGGTCTCTCAGCGAGATTTGAGCTGTATAATCATCAAATCCCAATGCCTTGAACGTGTAAAGAACCAGGTCAATCACCTTAGTAAACTCCTCTTTGACCTGATCTGGCGTACAGAAAATATGAGCATCATCCTGAGTAAATCCACGTACCCTTGTCAATCCATGCAATTCGCCGCTTTGCTCATACCTGTAAACAGTGCCAAATTCTGCATAACGAATCGGCAAGTCCTTATAAGAATGCGGTTTGGATTTATAAATCTCACAGTGATGCGGACAATTCATTGGTTTCAGAAAAAACTCCTCCCCTTCGTGTGGAGTAGCAATGGGTTGGAATGAATCCTCTCCATACTTCTCATAGTGCCCGGACGTCACATACAATTCCTTATTTCCTATATGCGGCGTAATTACTGGTTTATAGCCAGCTTTTATCTGTGCCTTTCTCATGAACTGCTCGAGCCGCTCACGGAGCATGGTGCCTTTTGGCAACCAAAGTGGCAGGCCCTGACCTACTTTTTCAGAAAAAGTAAACAGTTCCAATTCTCTTCCTAGTTTTCTGTGATCTCGCTTCTTAGCTTCCTCAAGCAATTCCATGTGTTCCTTAAGCTCTTTTTGCTTAGGAAATGAAACAGCATACAATCTGGTTAGTTGTTTGTTCTTTTCGTCACCGCGCCAATAGGCACCGGCTACGTTTAGTATCTTAACTGCTTTAATAAATCCAGTATGAGGAATATGCGGACCCCGACACAGGTCCGTAAAATTACCTTGCTCATAGAATGTGATCGTTCCATCATCAAGACCATCAAGCAAGTCCAACTTGTATTCATCTCCCTTCTCCTTGAAATAAGCAACTGCATCAGCTTTGGAGATATCCTTTCGGATATACTCATTTTTCTCGCGTGCCAACTCGAGCATTTTATTCTCTAGAACTTCCAGATTCTCTGAATCAAATACTAGATCGCCAAAGTCTATGTCATAGTAGAAGCCATTTTCAATAGGTGGTCCGATTCCCAACTTGATTCCCGGGTATAACGCTTCCAAAGCCTCCGCCATCAGGTGAGCAGACGAATGCCAGAATGTAGACCTGCCCCCTTCGTTCTGCCAGGTGAGTAGGCTCACACTCGCATCTTCAGTAATTGGCCGAGAAGCATCCCATATTTCACCATTTACTTCAGCGGCCAAAACATTTCTTGCCAGGCCTTCACTGATACTCAAGGCAACATCCATACCGGTCGCTCCTTTGTCCATTGATTTTACACTACCATCGGGAAGGGTAATGTTAATTTTAGCGTCACTCATCAATTAATTTGTTTCTTTTATTGGGGAGGCAAAGTCAAAAGTAGGAATAGCTTCCCTTTGCTCCCTT
Source organism: Reichenbachiella sp. (assembly GCF_039944555.1). Classification (GTDB taxonomy): domain Bacteria; phylum Bacteroidota; class Bacteroidia; order Cytophagales; family Cyclobacteriaceae; genus Reichenbachiella. The sequence continues at coordinate 18,337 of NZ_JBDUYN010000009.1, forward strand.
AATTTGCGCAAATATGCGATTTTTCCATTGACTTTCCTTATTCCTTCCAAGGCTTCTTTATTCAAAGAATCAATGTCCAACATTTGTTGGTAATAGATCAGTGCACTCGTAAAATAGCCTTTCTGCTCAAACGACATCGCTTTAGCCTCCATAGCCGACACGTTCACACTATCCAACTTTAGCACCAGAGTTGCATAATGAACTATCGAATCGTACCAATTCTGCTGGCTGAAGTGATCAACAAGAGACAAACCAGCTTCGACATCGTTAGAATCCAGTAAGGACTTCAGAAGTGCATTAGCCCTCTCATTCTCACCTGACCGTCTATACAACCCCACGTTTAGGTAAACAACTTCGTTCTTCCGATAATCCTTATCAATTAGCATCTGAGTAAATGCCTGCGCCTTATTGTCGACGCCCGCAGAAACATACAGATGGGCCAAATCAAACGCAATATCTAACCTGTTCGAATCCCTCATATATGCCTGCTCTTTGTATTGTAGAGCTGAGGCAGAATCGCCTAATCTCATATACACATCCCCCTTTGACAGATAAATATCGGGATCATTTCCATTGATCATCACAGCCTTATTGATATAGTCTATGGCCAATTCGTGCGCATCAAGGGACATATAGATTTTCGCTCTTTTCTTAAAGAACTCCGTGCTGTTGGCACCTTTTTTCTCAGCCTGAGTATTATAAAAAAGTGCCTTATCAAGATTACCTCGACTTAAGTAAAAATCTGAAGCCAGTTCTAACACCTCCGCTCTTTCCTTAAACCTATCTAACCAATCATTCCACTCGCTTTCCGTTATGCCTGACCAATTGATCTGTTCATGAAGCTTTAAGTATTGAATCAAATCATTGAAATCGAATTCGCTTAAATCGACCTCTGTCAATATAATCGGTTCCTGCGAACGCCGAGCCTCATGCTCTAAACTATTATAAATAGGCAATGCGCCAAATCTTTGCTCACAGCTTTGTAAAGCACCAAATATGATCAGGAACACCGAGATGAGTATCCTGCAATTTTGATTCGCTCTGGGGATCATACAATATTGGTTAAATTCAAAATATCAATTGCCTTCAAGTAACGGAATTTAAATATTCGGCGCACGAGAACTCAGTAATGTTCGAAGTCACAAAAAAAACATTTTTTCCACTCCTTTTAAGTGCTTTCTCAACTTAAAAAAAATCCTTTAGGTAATACTCCTAAGCGACATGACCAAAACTCTTAAAAAAACGACAATTCAAACCTAAAATTTGGTTATCTCCACAAATCTTGGTAAAATTCAAGATTGATTTTTGATCAATTTACAGGTTGGCTAGTTATGAGAAGGGAATTGAAATTCATTTCAAAATTTGCTTGATGTCAAAATGCAATTGCAATTAATTTGCGACACACAAATAGCAGTTATTTTCTTTGAATAATCCAATTTATGTTAGTAAATTATTGAGATTAGTAATTGATCAGGTATCTTTACTTTTTTGAAATGCAGATTTACTGGTAGTAAACTTGTTTCGAAAATGTGATTTGAAGGACAATTTGGACTAAATGGATTTATTAAAGAGATATAAAAACATCTACGACACCAACATCATTCTGATGTATAAGGGTGAAGTCACCTTTGATCTGGTTACCTCAATTATTGAAACACTTGATGGAAGAATAACGGAACTCGAATCAGATAGATTGATTAAAAAGAAATTTTATGGTGCCGCTACAGAATGCATACAAAACCTCTATCATCACATGGACGAGGTGGCGGATGAAACCAATCAAATCGACACCTACGATTCCAAATCAGGATTGTTATTAGTTACTGCCAGGAAAAAGTTCTATAACATCATGACTGGAAATTTCATTCCAAATACAAAAATAAATACCATACAGTCCAAACTTGATAATATCAACGCGTTGGATAAAGATGGTCTTAAGAAATTATATAAAGAGATTCTCTACAATGGAGAGTTTTCAGATAAAGGAACTGCAGGATTGGGGTTCGTGGAAATTGCCAGAAAGACAGGGCAAAAATTATCTTATGAGTTCCATAAAGTGAACGATGAATATTCTTATTTCACTTTTCAGATAAGGGTTCCTCGGGAAATAGAAAAAAAACTTGCAGAGGCTTCATAGCTTTGAGTTATATGAGCAAATTGAGAAAACATATTACAAATTATCATTCATTACATACGTCAGACTTGGGAGAAGAAGTAAGTGAGGGGGCATGTAGTAACGTTGAGCTGAAATGAAAGAACTTTATCACGAAGAGCAAAAGATACTTTCGGAGTATGTAGGAAAGGTAAAAAAGAAGGATGTAAACCTTGAAGATGCAGTAGGAATTGCTATGCACTATAAAGATTTGCTGGATCAGAGTAAAGTCATTACCCGGATTAGTGATCGGCTGCAGAAGAAACTAGACCACGCCAACCAAAAGATTAAGACTCAGAATAGTGAAATTCAGAAGAAAAACGGGGAATTGGAAATAACAATTGATCAACTCGATAAAATGACAATGGGCAAAAAAGCCACAAGAATACTATTTGGCGTTTTTGTTGTTTTATTCATCTCCGAGCAGCTGTTTCTAGAACCCTTAATAGATGATTGGGCAAAAGGCAGTAACTATGTAGGCATTGGGGTCATGCTAATCATTGCCATTTCACTTAAATTCTTTGAGTCTAAACTTGAAAATTATTTCACGATGCAGCGAAAAAATAAGATTTTAAATGCTGATCGATCAAATGTTGCAGCAACAAGCGCAGGGGAAAAAAGTCAGCTCTCTTTTCTGAAAAGTAAAGGGGCAGCTTAAATTATTTAAACAAAAGCATAATAGCTATGAAAAAGGATAACCTGATACGTTCATATATTTTGACATTGATACTTGCTATCCTTGGTCTTTTTATTGGTCAGTTTATTGTACAGAATGCCATCAGAGTCAATAAAGATGATGCGGTTCTAGTAAAGCTGGCACAAAAACAAGCAACACTGAGTGAGGAAATCACCAAAAGCGCTGCCTTGATTAACCTAGATCGAATCAAGAATAATGAAACCAACTACAATCTCGTAAGAAGAAGGCTAAAGCCAGCAGTTGAAGAATTTGCGAAAATCCAAAGGGCGTTAACCAAAGGTGATGCGAACTACGGGCTCAATGGAACAGAAAACTCGGAACAGGCTACTACCATGCTCAAAAACATGGACTTGTCATTTAGAGAGATCCGAGATGCCGGAAATGAAGTTTTGGGAGTGAGCTTTGATGATCCTGAGAATGACAAAAACCTCATTCTCAGTAGAGCATTGACCAATATCCTTTCACAAAAAAGCTTTACAGTCAAAGCATCTGAATTAGCTTCTCTATATCAAACCGAAGCCAGAACCAACAAAAGTGGTTTTTCCAAATTTGAGTATGTAATCACTGCAGCAATTATTGCCATACTGCTTATACAGGCTTCATTCATTTTTCGACCAGCGGTCAACCTGGCCTATAAAAACTTCCTGACAGCGAATGAGGCGTTTGTGAAATTACAGAGGTCAGAGGAAGAATTAAGAAGCAGTGCTGAGAAACAGTTAGAGGTTAATGAAAAACTCATTCTCTCCCAGCGTGCACTGGAGCAGCGAAACAGAAAACTGAAGCTTTCCGAGCAAGAAATACTGAAAAGTTCCAGAAAGCAGATCGAGGTAAACGAAAAACTGATTCGTGTTCAGGAAGAATTAAGAAAAGCCTATGACAGAGTAAAATACTCTGAAGAGCGAATGAGAAATATTGCAGAAGAGCAGCTAGAAGCGACCGAGCGACTTATGATTGCGGAGAATAAACTTAAGTCAGCACTGACAGTTGAGCAGGACAGTAAAGAGGAATTGACTCAGACACTGGAAAATCTAAAAAGTACACAATCTCAACTGGTTCAATCTGAGAAAATGGCATCACTTGGACAGTTGACAGCAGGTATTGCTCATGAGATCAACAACCCGATCAACTTTGTATACAATGGTATTGACACATTAAAAGTATCACTGGATGATTTAATATCTATTGTTGAAAAGTACGACACGGTAGAAGAAAGCAAAGATTATAAGGCTGCACTGGCTGAAATTCAAGAGATGAAGGACGAATACGCTTATGATGATCTTCTCAGTGATTTAAAAGAATTGGTTTCTGATATTAAGAAGGGAGCTGTAAGAACAATAGAAATTGTAAAAGGACTGAGGGTATTCTCTAGACTAGATGAAGAAGAGATGAAGCCAGCCAACGTGAACGACGCACTTGATGCCACGTTAGTCTTGCTCCGTAACAAGACTAAGAACAAAATCAATGTCAAGAAATTCTACGATGATTCAATTTCTGACATCAACTGCTACCCTGGTCAGCTGAATCAAGTATTCATGAACATTCTCAATAACGGAATTCAGGCCATTCCAGATGACAGAAAGGATGGTGAAGTTCAGCTCTACACTGAAAATCAAGATCAGCATGTCATGATTAAAATCAAGGATAACGGTGCAGGAATGTCAGAACAAGTAAAGCGAAGAATATTTGAGCCATTCTTTACCACTAAACCAGTGGGGATCGGAACGGGATTAGGAATGTCAATTACGTTTGGTATAGTAGAAAAACATGGCGGAAACATTTATTGCAATAGTGAAGAAGGAAAAGGAACTGAATTTTCAATTTTGATTCCTAAGCACATGGACAAATCCTCAGAAGAGGAGAAAGTTTCCGAATCTCAAAAGGCATAATTTTTAGAAGTAAACTAACACATGGAAGAAGTTCAAACTCCTGTTGAGGACGTAGCTGTCAAGAATAAAAAGAAGTACACCATTCTATATGTGGATGATGAAGAAAGCAACTTACGAATCTTTAGAATGGCTTTCAAGAGGGAATATAATGTACTCACAGCTCCTGGTGGAAATGAGGCAATAGAAATGCTCCGTGAGCATGACATTCAATGTCTTATTACAGATCAAAAGATGCCTGAAATGACAGGCACAGAGCTGCTTGAAAAGGTTCTTCCTGAATTTCCTGATGTAATAAGGATGATTCTTACTGGATTTGCAGATATCGAAGCGATTGTGAAAGCGGTAAATAAATGCGGCATCTACAAGTACATAACCAAGCCTTGGGACAAGGGTGAAATGAAACTGACCATTGACAAAGCACTTGAAGCTTATGAGCTCAAAAGTGATAAAATGAAACTCATTCGCCAGCTGGAAAAGGCGAATAGCGGCCTTGAGGAAAAAGTAGAACTCAGGACTAAGGAATTAGCCGAGGTCAACAAGCGATTGATGGATAGTATTAAGTATGCAATGACCATACAGAATGCAATGCTTATGTCGCCTGAAACTATAAAAGAAGCATTTACAGATTTCTTCTTGTTATTCAAACCTCTTGACGTTGTAAGTGGCGACTTCTATTGGTTTGCAGATTTCGAATCAGAAGATGTTAATTATAAGTTCATTGCATCGGTCGACTGTACCGGCCATGGTGTGGCAGGTGCCTTGATGAGTATGATTGGTGAGTCATTGCTTAACCAAATAGTATATGAACATGAGATTACTGATGCTGGAGAGATTTTAGATAATCTCAACATTGGTATTCAAGATATTCTTAATCAATCGGAGAATAATATGCATCACGGAATGGATGCTAGTATTATGATCATTGATGAAAACAATAGTGATGTATATTTTGCTGGGGCGCAACAAAACCTTCTATATTCAGACAAAGAAAAAATAAAAACCGTCAAAGGAGACCGAATCTCACTTGGTGGCTATTTAGATCAGGAAAGAAACTACACTACTCACAAGGTCTCATATACAAAAGGTGAAACCTCATTCTATATGTTCTCGGATGGTTTTCAGGATCAATTCGGAGGACCAGATAATAAAAAATATACAGTTGCGCGTCTGACCGAAAGTATTGAAAAGGGACTGGCTAAACCACTGGATAAACAAAGGGACATGCTTGATGATGTTTTGACGGAATGGATGGGCGAAGAAAAACAGACAGATGACATCCTGGTAATGGGAATTAAGATTTAATTTGACAATATTTGCAAAATAAAAGCGGCTCAGTATGAAGATTAAGGTTTTGACATTGAAGAATTGGTGCAATAAGAGCATAACGCCTTTAGCATGGCAAAGAATTATTATTAAAATTCTTCCCGAGATGAGAGATAGAGGTTTTGAGCTTAATCAACTCGAAGATCCTGCGCCCGATCTTGCCTTTGGTGATGAAGAATTCCAACTTTTCACATCTTCACTTGACACAGTTTATAAAATCACTTTTCCAAAAGAGGTACTCGAGAAAATCACTTGACAATGACAAAAGGAGTTGTCTAATCCATTTACAATATAATAGAGCTTCAGATTTGAAGCTTTTTTTATAACTTATCACACAAATTAGCTGCTTGAATAAAAGAACATTTATCGTAGTATTGGCTATCTGGACAATTGCAGGTACAGGATTAGTCGGCTGTAGTGGAAGCAAAAGCACAGCAAAGATTACCGTTGTAAAACCGAAAAAAAGAATATTCGCCTACCATCCCCGATGGCACAAGAATAAAAAAAGGACTAAGAAGGTAACCTACAGGCTCCACTAGTCTTCAAACCCCAATCATCAAAGTATATCTTTGCTATCAATTTCAAGCAGCAGTTTATCAGAACTATTAAGCCTTGCAATAATAGCCTCCGCCTTAGGTAGTTCATATTCAAAGTAATAGCGCATGGTATGAAGTTTACTATTATAAAACTCGTCTCCCCTATTCTCATTCAGAGCAATCTGGCAAGGAATCGCCTGAAGCAGCCATTGCCAACCAATTGCCACTACTCCAAATAATTCAAGATATAAGGTGGCATCCATTAAGAATACTTCCTTCTTTTCTTTCATCGCAACAGTAGAAAGCTTCATCGTAATATTTTGAAGCCTAAATAAGGCATCGTTGAGTTTTTCTCCATATTTGGACAACTCTATTACCTCGAGTTTGACCTTCTTAATCGTTTTAGAAACTTCTTCGGTAAATGCTCTGAAAGCAATACCTCCCCCCATTATTATTTTTCTACCCAACAAGTCAATACCATGTATGCCCGTAGTTCCTTCATGGATGGTATGAATCCGCATTTCTCTAAAATACTGCTCTAATGGAAAATCTTTGCAATAACCAGCACCGCCTAAAATTTGAATAGCAGCTGATGTAGACAAAATTCCCATCTCACTTGGAAAACTCTTAGCTACAGGTGTTAGCAGATCTAGTGTCAGGCGGTAAATTTCTTTAATTTCCTCCTTACCTCCTTTGGCCATATCGGCGTAATGAGCACATTGGAGCAACAACGACAGGGAACCTTCTACAATTGACTTCTGAAAGAATAACATTCTTCGAACATCAGCATGCTCGATAATATTAATTTGAGGTGAACCAGGATCCTTTTCATCCGGCCTTCTTCCTTGAGGTCTTTCCTTCGCATATTTCAACGAAGCATAGTAGGCTGCCGAACCAATTGAAGCTGCACTTAATCCAACTCCAATTCTTGCTTCATTCATCATTTGAAACATGTAGGACAAACCTTCATTTGGCTTACCTATCAGATAACCAAAGCATCTTTTCTTTTCGCCAAAGCTTAAGTGGACAATAGGTGCTCCCTTATATCCCATTTTGTGATACATACCAGTTGTCACCACGTCGTTCATCACCACCTGATCATCTTCAGTAAATCTCTTTTGCGGAACTACAAACAAGGATAAGCCTTTTGTTCCTTCTGGTGCACCTTTAATTCTGGCTAGCATCAAATGAACTACATTACCTACTGCATCATGGTCTCCTGCAGATATAAATATCTTTTGTCCACTTATGCTATATACAGTCCCCTTATCGTCAAGCGCTTCAGCACTAGTCTTCACATCCGACAGTGAACTGCCTGCGTCTGGCTCGGTCATAGCCATAGTCCCTTGCCAGACACCACTATACAGTTTGGACACATAAGTGCTCCTCAATTGCTCCGAACCATGCTCCTCAATTAATCTAGCCGCTCCGGCTGTTAAAAATGGAAATACACTGGCCGAATAATTAGCAGCTCCAAAAATGAATTGAGCGCATGAAGAAACCAAAATCGGTAATTGTTGTCCTCCTACTTCTTCAGAGGCGTTGGCAGAAATCCAACCCCCTTCACCGAATTTCTTGAGTAACTTTCGTACTTGTGCATGAACCTTTACTCTCCCTTTCTCATATTCAGGTTCCAGCCGATCCATTTCTTCATTATAGGGCCGCATTTCTTTGTCAGCCAATTGGCCTGCTGCATCCAAAACCATCTTGACACTATCCAAATCATGCTTTTTATAAATATCAAGCTTTAGCAATGACTCAAGGTCAAAAACTTCTTTAAGCATAAAATCCAGGTTTCGTCGGGAGTAATATTCAGACATGATTTTCAGGTATTTTTTATTCTACACAATTGAGAATGAAGATAACTTAATGGCTTGTGATATTCAAATTATTACTAAAACATTCATATCACAAATATCGAAAACACCTGATATTGAACCGCTTACGACCTTCTAAAAATAAGTCCTAAAAGGGAACAAAATTGACAAAGAAAATAATTTAAAATATTCTGAATCAGTTGTTGCATAATAGATTTATTGCCTCTACTTTTGCATCGCAATTAAGGGACATAAGTACTGAAATTGCAGCCAGGAGCGGTAGTTCAGCTGGTTAGAATGCCTGCCTGTCACGCAGGAGGTCGCGGGTTCGAATCCCGTCCGTTCCGCTGGGAATCAAGCACTTACATTAATTTGTAAGTGCTTTTTTTATAAATTGATTCTTTAAATAAATGGCTATTCTCTAAACTTGATTCTCAAGCATAGAAAGTCTTTAGCCATCAATACCATCAGCTTGCACTTTGGGTTTGTGTATGAATTGACGCTTCGGTAACTTCGCACTTTATTTGTTGTCAGAATCGCCTTTCAACCATTTAATAATTAACGAAAATATGAAAGTATTAGTAATAGGTGCCGGCCCCGCAGGGTTAAGTTGTGCTCATGAATTGGCCAAGAAAGGTGTTGACGTTCAGCTTTATGAAGCAAGTGAGTTCGTAGGGGGAATGTCCAGGAGTTTCGACCTTTGGGGTCAAAGAGTAGATCTAGGCCCCCACAGATTTTTTTCTAAAGAAAAGAAAATTAATCAGTTTTTTGCAGAGGTGCTACAGGGTGAGTTTACCATGATTAATCGATTGACTCGTATTTACTACAAAAAGAGATTCTTTCAATACCCTCTAAAATTCACCAACGTACTATTTAATCTTAACCCTTTTACCATTGTTAGGATACTATGGGATTATTTGATCCAACGAATTAATCCGATAAAAAATCCAACCACTTTTGAGTCCTGGGTAACCAATCGGTTCGGCAAAAAGCTATATGAAATATTTTTCAAAAGTTATTCAGAAAAGCTTTGGGGTATCCCTTGCTCCAAAATTGATGCTGAATGGGCGGCACAAAGAATCAAAACCTTATCGTTAATAGGTGCTGTAATCTCGGCCATAAGAGGCAATGCTGGAAATAAGCATAAGACCCTTGTTGATGAATTTGCCTATCCAAAACATGGTACTGGATTGCTCTATGAAAAATGTGCAGAACAGATCAAAGAGAACGGTGGGAAAATTCACCTAAGTAGCGCTGTAAAAAAGGTAATTGTGGATGGATCAAATCAGGCTAAAGGAATTGAATTAGTAGATGGAACAACGGTTGAGGCAGATTATGTCATCTCAACCATGCCATTTACCACCATGATCAAAGGTATTGACAACGTTCCTCAACCTGTCCAGGATGCAGCTGATCAACTTTACTTCAGAAACACCATTCTTGTGTATTTAGAGGTAAATGGTACCGGTTTGTTTGAAGACAATTGGATTTATGTACATTCTCCGGACGTAAAACATGGAAGAATAACAAATTTCAGAAACTGGTGTCCAACTCTCTATGGGGACAAAAAAACTTCTATCATTTGTCTGGAATTTTGGGCCTTTGAAAAGGATGAAATTTGGACAATGGATGACGAAAAGTTATCCAACATTGCCAAAAAAGAAATTGGCAAATTGAATTTGGTTCCTAAATCAATGGATATCCTAAATTCAAAAGTGATCAGAATCCCTAGATGCTATCCAGTATATGAGACGGGCTATCAAGCACCTTTGAAAACCCTTGAAAATTTCGTAGATAAAATTGACAAACTCATTCCAATTGGTAGATATGGTTCATTCAAATATAACAATCAGGATCATTCCATATTAATGGGGCTATTGGCTGCAGAAAATATCACTGGCGGAGAATACACGAACCTTTGGGAAATCAATACCGATGACGAGTATCAGGAAGAGGGAGATATTAAGGATGTGCTTATTCAATGATTCACTGGTTCAATGATTCACTGGTTCACTGATTAAATAACCTGAAAAGGCTAGTCAAGCTGCTCCTCTTACTCCGGTAAGGTGAAACTATTGCGGTCAAATTAAAAGCTTACTAAGAGCAAATACTTCCCTATCCATTTTACATTTGCTCATTAAAATGCCAATAGAAAAAGCGCTGATGAAAAAATTTAATCTTTTAGCCTTACTCATATTTATAGGTTCCACATCACACGGTCAGGTCTTATATCCCGGTGACTACACAGAAGATTACTATCGTATGATCGCATTCAAGAATCCTAATCTTCAGCCACAACCTCTAATCATCAATCCATCGGTGATCAATACTTATGGTTCGGACAGCACACTAAATTGGAATATCTGGGAAGACAACTTTGGAATTAGCTTTCAGGGTGAAAGCAAAAACAACTTCCACATTCTTGATCCCAGATTTTCTTACGTTTACAATTTGGAATACCCGAGAGGATACAATGATGGCCCTGTGTGGAGTGGTAAAGGTTCTAATGCTTCATTCACAGCGGGTATTGCGGGAAATATTGGCATCATTCATTACACCTTAGCCCCAGTAATCTGGTACGCCCAAAATCGACATTTCAACATTCCATCAATTGGATTAAACAAGAGCGAGTTTTCTTACCCGGTTGAGGGTAAAATTGACTGGGTGATGCGCTATGGAGACGACTCCTACCATCAATTGGATTGGGGACAATCCGAGATTAGGATTATCTATAAAAACGCTACCATTGGCTTCTCTACTGCCAATTTTTCATGGGGACCATCTAGATACAATCCCATCATAATGAGTAAAAATGCTTCTGGGTTTCCTCACATGGATTTTGGGACTGCACGACCCATTCAAACAAAAATTGGCAGCATGGAATTCAAGTGGTACTGGGGAGCACTGAATGAATCAGATTATTTTGATGAAAATTCTGTAAATGATAGAAGATATATTACAGGTTTTACCTTAGGTTATCAACCCAGTTTCATTAAGGGGTTGACCCTAGGTCTAAACAGGATTATGTATACTCGATGGGCCGATGGTGATTTAAAAGCTGTAGACTTTTTCAATGCTTTCGCAAGAAACACACATAAGGGGCTAGAAAAAAATGATGAGTACGATCAAATGTTTTCGCTCGTATTCGAATACAAGTTTCCGCAGGTCGGTTTTCATATTTATATGGAATATGCCCGAAATGACTTTTTTGGCAGCATACTTGATCTTGCAGAACACATTGATAGAACGAGAGCTAGAACCATTGGACTGACAAAAACATTTGATTTGAATAGCGGAAAACTATTAGAAATAAATTGGGAAAACACAACGCTGAGTAGTAATCAAATTCAAATAGTGTCTCCCGGTACCTCAGCCACATATTATGTACATAGCGTGGTTGATAATGGGTATACCCACAATGGCCAAATTCTGGGAGCTGGAATAGGGCCCGGATCAAATTCCGACATTTTCTGGGTAAATATTTATAATCCAAAAGGAAAGTTTGGGTATACTTTTCAGCGAATAAGATTCAATGATGACTATTCAGTAAACGCCTTCGCTGACACCGAAGATGATCCTACTGATTACGAGATTTCTGTAGGAGCCGATTGGGTAAGGGTGTTCGACAATTTCAGTATCAATCCTAAACTCTTATGGATCTACCGAAATAATTTCCTATTCGAAGACACTGATGATAGAAATTTATTCTTCAGTCTGTCTCTTTCATACTTCATTGACCGATAATACTCATTTCTGCTTTATGTAAAGGTCTGGGTACACTTCCGAAGGATAATAATTACCAAGCTCAGTTGATTCCAAAAGATCATTAATAAACAAGCTAGAAATAATCTTAGGCTTATATTTCTGAATTGCCGAATAGACGTCGTAGGTATAGGGTTTCAATTTCTTATATGTTCCTAGCCCACCCTTTCCTGGCTCTGTGCTGTACCAAAAGAAGTCTATGTCTTTTCTGAAAAGATTAAATCGAGCGTCACCATCGTATACTCGATCTGCAGATTCCGTATTTTCCATTACCCAGCTTACTTTGTCCAATTGGGGTTGATTTGGGTATACGATCATAGTTCTGATAAAGAAAATCATTGGAACCACGAATGCAATTAAAACCACAATAGAGGCCTGTTTTGGTCTAAGTAAACTCAAAATCCCATAAGCTGAAATTCCACACATGAGTGGTAGAAAAGGCATAAAGTATTGTCGATAGGGCGCCTGAACCAGAAATACCGTTCCTAACAATATCAAACAGAGCAAAGGCAAATCTTTGATTCCTTTTTTGAAGCACCTCACAACGCCTAACACAAAGAATATCCAAATGAAATGATTGTAGTATAATGAATCAATTATCGCCTTAAAAGGAGAAAAACCTCCTTCAAAATGCATATTCAAAATCCAGTTCCAAAAGAGATATGCCTCAAATTGCCCTTGAGTCCACAAATACAGGTAGTATGGGCTTATTGAAAACATAAATACCATCCAATAAGTGATCAATTGAAGAATATTCATTTTCTTCTCGAATATCCAATACAATTGTAGTAATCCTACTCCAGCGATAATGAATAGGGTTTTCTGCAAAAATAAAAAGGAAATCGCCATGCAAATGGCACTTAAATAGAGTATTATCTGGTTTGGCTTTAGCACATGCTTCCATAAAAAAACTATTGCTAACAGACCCAAAAATACCTGAGGAACGTCTGGTCTTATTTCGATCGCCTTTTGACTAAACATGGTCATCGCGCTCAAAAACAACACTGCTAGCCAGGTGATTTTTCGATTTCCAAACACAAGATCAGAAATTTGAAAAGTACACCAGAGCATACCAATAAAAAAACCAAACATAAACATGCGCAGCACATGCAAAGTGGAGCTACTCTCTCCTACCAAACTTATGACAGGACCAATGAAGTAGTAAAAAAATGGATGATGGTGCTGAAAGAAGTCTAGATAAATTCGTTCACCGCTTAAAATCTTCCATGCGGAATGTACTGCTTCGAATTCATCGCGATCAAAATCTCTAAACAAAGCCAGGTGAAAAACAGTCAAAACCGTAATTCCCAGCAGTATCTTGAAAAACAGAATAAGGTTAATCTCTAGTCGGTTAGAAGTCATATTTTTCATGTTGAAGCTTCCGATTGACAGAAACCATACTTAGTCTTTATGCCACTTATCTTCAAAATATCTCAAGGCAATTGAATTATTCCTATCCTCATCCCTTTCCTTGCCATGATTATTGATGGAAGCCAGGCTATTCGCTTTGAAAAAACCCTCTGTCCAAAATGGGATGTAACAAAACCTGCCTGAAGGAAATACATACTTAGGAACCAAGGCATGCGCACTGACCCAAACGTCGTCCACAAATCGAACTGCTCTTGGTTCTTCGGGATAATCAGTCAACTCTTTGAAATTGAAAAATTTCGGTCTTATTAAAAAACCAGAATATCCCTGTACGATATCTATTGGGTAATAATCATTTACTCTCGTAGTAGGTACTGGCACTGGGGCTTGCTTGGTGATATTGGTCCAGAGAGTCGTACTTCTATCCACCAAATCGTCTGGCACTCTCCAACCGCTCGCCGCCACGATCCATTCCGGCTTTTCATCAGAGGCTTTATCAAAAGCGGTAAGCATTGTACGCGGATACATGTTATCATCATCCACTACCAAAATCTTTTGATCTGCATTCAGTGATTCTACCGCAGGAATAAACTTGGTACTTGGCCCCCAGTCTTTATCTACGCGTTTAACCTCCAGGCACTTAAGGTCTTTTATCTCTTCCGGAATCACATACCCCACCTTTTCTCTCATGGACATCTGAGGCACATACAAGTGGATTTTCTTTGGTGCGAGCCTTTGTGAAAGTAAACTTTTTACGGTTGGTACTATTTCAGAAATACGACTCGGTATCGTCGAGAACGAGACAATGATATCTGATTGGTTTGGGTTATTGGCGCAGTAGTTGTCCCAATATTTTAGTGACTTTTTAGTGGTTAGAAAATAATGCAAATAGTCTCTAACAAACTTCTTACCGGACAAGTAATTATAGACCTGATTAAGTAAAAACAAGAAAACGACTAGGCCGATAAGTGTGTATTGAAGTACCGTCATGATTTGATGCGATTGACTAAGATGTCAATCTTTCTGTGAAAATTGAAATAAAAAACAGACAACCAGCTAAGACTATAAGGAAACGTTGGTTTCAGCTTATTTCTCACACTGAGATAATCTACAGGGTGCTGAGAACTGATGTTGACCTCATCCTTAGTAAGGTATAGACAATTGTTTTCCTGAAATTGATAAAGTAGAATGGTCAATACAGATTGGTCATCCCTGTGGTTTTCCCTGTTGGCTCCTACAGGCTTAATGCACTCATGAATTAATGAATATCTCTCCCATTCTGATACCAATTCCCTAACATTTGGATTTTGATATCCGAAACCACACATACAGCCGCAAATATTTCGGTTTAAATAATGAGATTCAGGCACCTTCATATAGTCGAGTGTCTCCTGCACAGTCCATTCCTTGAGTGTTCCAGAACCACCAATGGGAGCATAAAGGCCATGTTCGTTCATTTGTTCCCAAACATAGTGCAAAGGCTTAATCAAAATGGTTGCGCTGTCTAACCATAACAAGTTTCCCTTCTTTTCCTCAAATACCTCTTTAACCATAATAGGCTTAAAAGAATAAGTTTTGTATTCGAGTTGTACAAATTCTGGATATTTAGAAAAATCAAAATTGCGAACTGAAAGATTGGGCACCTTGCTGATCAGTACATCAAGGTGCGCTTTTTGTTCAGTATTGAAGCCCAGATCATAGCAAATCAACTCGCTGTTCTGATATTCCTTTTGAGCATTGAAAGTATAGACAAACTGACAAAATGTTCTGAAATAGAATTCGTCGGCCGCAGTTAATATGGTATTTGATACTGCCACTTTATACTAATTTACCTTCCATGAGCTTGATTACTCTGTCTCCATGATCAAAATACTGCTCATCGTGCGAAATTACGATTACAGTTTTACCTGCTTTCTTGAGATCTTGTAGAATGATTTCGTAGAATATTTTTTTGAAGTGCGGATCTTGATTGGCCGCCCATTCATCAAACAAATAGATGTCCTTATCTTCAAGAATAGATACCATCAATCCCAATCTCTTTTTCTGACCCTCTGATAGCCTGCTGGTACTAAACCGTTTGTTTTTTATAGTAACCTTCTTGGTTAGCTCAAGTGTCTTAATTAATGAATTTCCATTCTTCTCCAGGTTATCACTGTCAATATGAAGGAGCTTATCAAAAAGATAGGAGTCAACAAAAGTGGCTGAAAACTGGTCCCTATAATCATCTATATGATTGATGTCGATCTGCTGGCCTGCATATTCAATACTACCTCCTTTTGCCGGGTACAAACCTAGAATGATCTTGGCCAAGGTAGTTTTACCACTGCCATTGCCGCCTAACAAAAAGGTCAGTTCACCCTTATTTATTGTGAGGTCAATAGGTCCTAACTCGAAATGCTCATCTTCGTCGGGATTATAATACTCGTGCTGTACCCCTTTAAACTCTATAAGCTTGTCTCCTAAGCTAGTGTTCTTTTCTAGTTTTAGGTCTTTTTTATTTTTAGGCAGCTCCAATACCAGTCCCACCTCATTAATTTTATCAAGAGCTACTTCGATTCGCTTCAAATTGGCCATAAACCCTGTAGCAGATGACAATGGAGCTATCGTCATCATGACCAGTATAAGGTACTGACCAAAAACATCCGCCGTAACGAACTGTGTGTTGAATATCAATAGTATAAGTGTGCCGAAGCCAAATAACAGTACCAGATCAGTCGACTTAGAGGCAATTGAAGTAGCCAGGTTCTCTTTTACATTGTAAGCATTTTGTTCCTTACTAGTTGGAACTATCAAATCGTGAACATAAACTTTTTTATAATCATTGTTGAGAGTCAATTCTTTAATACCATAAATTAATCCCTCAAAATGCTCATAGACGTCATTCCACAACTCGCGTGCCTGTTCCGCATATTTCCTCACCATAGGCAAGGAAATTTTAGTGATTACCAGAACGACTGCAAATAAAACAACTGTGCTTAGCGTCAGTATTGGAGAAAACCACAACATATAGCCCAAAATACCAATCACTGTGGCCAGTCCTGTTGTAACACTAGGCATGCGATCTATCGAAGTAGCAATAGTCTTAATATCTTCTGTAAGGATCGGTAATAACTTTCCTTGATTTCTTTCGATGGCGACAAAATTGGAAGTCAATATTTTCTCTGAAATATCTACTCTCAATTTATGAATGATGGATTGAGTAAGCAATGATACGGTATAAGTAGAAACAACCGCCAATACACCATAGCCAATCCAAAAGATTAAAAAAGTGGTAACGAATTCGGTTTGATTGAAATCAGTCACACCAATGGCTTGATGAACCTGTTTGATTACCATGGTCGAACAAAAGCCTGTTAATACACTGGACACACTTGCAATTGTGAACAGTAGCTTTGACGATTTGAGTAGAAGTCTAATTATCCTCATTTCAATAATTCAATTTAATTTTGGTTGTTGACCTATCTTTCGAAAGAAGACTTCTTGGGATAGTAGTTTTTTAAAAATTCTTGAGCCAATTCGACAACCTTTGGATTCGGGTTATCCTTTTGATCATCGTTTAGACAATAAAAATTGGGACGCACCCTAGTGATTCGATCAAAAGCTTTTTGCTGTCTTTTAAAATTGTTGGTAATCTTATGAAATATTTGCCATTTCTTTAGTTCAAATATTTTGACTGGCCTGCAAGTTTGGCGCTGATACTTCAGCATATAATACTTATAAAACTTGTAAGCCATGAAATCATCGTCCTGACGAAAGCGATGGAGACGTTTCTCATGCGTCTTTTCAGGCCACAGCTTGTACATCGCATCCCAATATTCCTTTTTCACAAGAATGGGGCAATGCTCAACCAATCCTAACCCTATAATGTCATTCTTCGCCTCATAAATTCTCCAGCTTGGGTTTTCACCAAACAAGGTCCCAAAGATGTTGATTCTGCCGCTTTCTGAAATAAAGGTGTCCAAACTGGTTTCATTTCCAAATAGGAAATCATCATTCATATACAAGAAATGATCTGACAATCCGGGGATTTTATCCAGATAGGTCTCAATCACACTCGAACTGTAGGTAGGAAGATACTCTTCATCAAAAATATCTTCATGATGAACCACCTTTACCTTTGGGTGATCGATATTCAACCATTCAGGGACTTGCGGCTTTTGGGTTAGGATATAAATGTTACCTGCCCAGGGTACAAATTGCTCAATCGAGCGTAAGCTAAATTTGAGCATATCGTAGACATCTCTGAACCTTTCGGGATTGACATCATCAAGATTTTCAGCAAATTTTTGACATTTTTTGATGTAAACAGGATCATCACCATTCACCCAGGTGTAAACAATGTCAATAGACTGATTCGAATTGCTCAAATTTTGTTTGATTTGCACGATTAAAATTGAGCGCAAAACTATGAATCTTTCATCCATCATACAAAAACTTCAACGCATTATAAATGTGTACTTTACCACGACGCCTGGCAATTACACAGATAAGAAATTGGAGATTTTGGCTAAAATATTCGAAGTCACAAACGAGTACATGAAAAAAACCGGCGCGATATACTGGATAGACTTCGGTACCTTATTGGGCTATCATAGAGAAGGTGCTATTCTTCCGCACGACATCGATGTAGATTTTGGTGCTCATGAGGAAGAATTCGATAAGATTTGGAGCAAAAGAAATGACCTTCCAAAGGGATTCAAGTTGTATGACACTTCATTTAGGCATCGTGGCCCAAAACTGTATTTCAACTATAAAGGATTCGATGCAGATGTTTATTTCTATGAGGATAAAGATGGCACGCTTACATCATATGAGAACAGCCACTATCCCAATGAACGAACACCGTACCCCAAGGAACTTGCTATGCCAGCAAAACCAGCAGAATTTCTGGATCAATCAACCTTCGTTCCTGCAGAGCCACAAAAATACCTGGAGCACATATACAATTATTTAGGTAGTAATGGCCGAAGAGACACAAAGACTGGCTATTGGTACGAGAAGTAATTGAAAGTTCATGGTCAATTGTCCATTGAGGAGAGTCAACACTTAGTTTTAAGCTAAGGTTCTAAGTACAATTTGTTGAATGCTTCTGCTAACTGCTCAGTTTAGGTAAAACCAATGTTAGCGCACGATTGAGGTGATCTTCGTCGTCAATTTCACACCATACTAGATTGCTCTGTTTTTCTACATGGATTGGCTCAGTAGGCGACAACACGTTGAATCCGTACTCATATTTCATCTCCTTTATTGATGGTAGAGCAATCATTTTTTGATAAAAGTCCTGACTTAACTTGCATATTCCAACCAATTCAGCATAAGAATTGATCTTGTCATTGCCATCTTGTGACAAATATCTAAAGTCTCCATTCTCAAAAGCATGAAGATAAACTTCATCTCCTGAGTCTGTAAACCCACTCCCTAAAATGACATTCGGTTCATTAGAATTCAAAATGGTCTCTAGTGCAGAGACATCGTATAGCAGATCTGACTCTAGTAAAAGAAAGTCTCCATCCACATGCGGCGCGGCGCAAACCAGCGTGTACATGCTTTCCGTAGTTGAATATTCGTCATTATAAAATATAGTCAAATCATACTGATCCTGAATATCCTCATAAGTAGTCCCTTTGTGTCCTACCCCAATAACAATATTCTCAATCCCGTTTTCTTTGAGTAATCGAAAAGAACGCTCAATTAACGTCTCACCTCCTACTTCTAAAAATCCTTTCGGCATTTCTTTAGTTCTGTCTCCAAGTCTTGTGCCGCGTCCAGCTGCTAATATGACAGCCGTTTTGATATTTTGATTACTCATTCTATGCTTTGTATTTTCCTAATAAAATCAGTGGCGAAGATAGATAAAATTTGCTTTGGGGGTAAAGGCAATTTTATGAGTCATAGTAAATGATTGCAAAATATATATTTTACTTTTGCAGCCCGACCCAAAATTGAGTTTCAAAATAAATAAAGACTTAAAATCAAGTTTAGCATGAAAAAAGTGTATGTCGGCATGGGTACTGATTTGGTGCACCACGGCCACATCAACATCATTGAAAAAGCGCGTGAATTAGGAGATGTAACCATTGGATTATTGTCCGATGAAGCGGTATCCAAATTCGCCCGTACGCCATTTCTTTCCTTCGACGAAAGAAAACAAATTCTAGAAAATATTAAGGGCGTAACAGAGGTCATTCGCCAGGAAGAACTTGATTATGAGACCAACCTAAGAGCAGTAAAACCAGATTTTGTTGTTCATGGTGACGATTGGAAAGTGGGACCTCAAAGACATATCCGCGAGAAAGTGATCACAGTTCTCAAAGAATGGGGCGGCGAATTAGTTGAACCGGAATATACTTCAGGCATTTCTTCCACAGGCTTAAGACAAGCCATGAAGGAAATTGGCAATACACCGGACATCAGAAGAAGAATGCTTCGAAGAATGCTGGATAATGGTCACCTAGTAAAAGTGATGGAAACACACAACGGTATTTCCGGTCTGATAGTAGAAGACACTAAGGTCGAATTAGATGGAGAGGTAAGAGAATTTGATGCTATGTGGTTAAGTAGTCTAACCGACTCCACTGCTAAGGGTAAGCCTGATACTGAATACGTAGATAGAACTTCCAGATTTGGTACTATTAACGATATCCTCGATGTGACCACCAAGCCTATGATCCTGGATGGAGATACAGGTGGTGTAGCGGAGCACTTTGCTATGTTAGTAAGAAACATCGAGAGATTGGGGCTATCAGCCGTAGTAATTGAAGACAAAGTAGGACTGAAAAGAAACTCACTTTTCGGTACGGAAGTTGAGCAAACACTCGATACGATCGAAGGATTCTGCGAAAAAATTCAAGCTGGTAAAAAAGCACAGGTTACAGACGAATTCATGATCTTTTCGCGGCTCGAAAGCCTAATTGCAGACAAAGGAATGGAAGATGCACTTACCAGAGCTAAAGCCTATATAGAAGCCGGAACAGATGGTATTATGATTCACTCACGTCACAAGGACGGTAAGGAGATTATGGAGTTCATGAAAGAATATCAGAAGTTCGAGGTTAAAGTACCTGTGATCTCTGTGCCTTCATCATACAATCAGTTCACTGAGGATGAATTGAAAGCTGCAGGATTCAATATTGTTATCTATGCGAATCACTTATTAAGAACCGCATTTCCTGCTATGAAGAAAACTGCTGAATCTATTTTGACTCATAAGCGATCTAAAGAAGTAGATGAATACTGCATGTCTATCAAGGAAATTTTGACCATTCTACCTAATTAATTTCACATGCTGAATACCGCAGATTTTTTTGATTTCGTCACGGCGAAGGGCGTGGATTTTTCTACAGGTGTACCTGATTCCCTCCTAAAGGATTTTTGTGCTTACGTCGCTGACAACAGCAATGATATCATTGCTGCCAATGAAGGCGCCTGCATCGGAATTGCCGCTGGCTATTATCTGGCCACAGGAAAGATTCCTCTTGTCTACATGCAGAATTCCGGATTTGGGAATACAATCAATCCATTGACGTCCTTGACCGATCCGGAAGTGTACTCTATTCCCATGCTATTAATGGTAGGTTGGAGAGGCCGTCCCGGTGTAAAGGACGAGCCACAGCATGTGAAAATGGGCAGAATCAATGAGGCCATGATCCAATCTTTGGAAATTCCGTACTGCATCCTTTCAAAGGATATGAAAGAAGCTCAAAAACAGATCGATATTGCTTTTGAATTTATGCAAAAAGAAAAGGCGCCTTACATTCTATTAATAGAAAAGGAAACTTTTGAGCCTTATAAATTGCAGAGTGCTAAGCCTGATACCTATCCTATGTCAAGGGAGCGCGCCATTGAGATATTGCTAGAGGGGTTAAATGATGACGATGTGATGGTGTCTACTACTGGTAAGACTTCACGTGAAGTATTCGAAGTAAGAGAAGCTAGAAACGAACCTCATTTTAGAGATTTCCTTTGTGTAGGCAATATGGGTCACACCTCTCAGATTGCGTTAGGTATTGCGTTAGGCAAACCTGAAAAGCGCGTAATTTGTCTGGATGGTGATGGCTCCTTTCTAATGCACATGGGATCAGCCGCAATAGTTGGAGGACAAGAACCAGACAACCTAAGGTACATTTTGGTAAACAATGGCGCACATGAATCTGTAGGAGGACAACCGACGGTAGGATTTACAACTGACTTCAAAAAAATTGCTGAAGCCTGTAATTTCAATTCTACTTTCACAGCGTCTTCAGAAGAGGAATTACAGGATGTCATGCCAAAATTCCTGACCAGCGCAGGGCCTTCAATGTTGGAAATCAACGTAAAAAAGGGTTCTAGAAAAGACCTGGGCAGACCTACGGTTAAGCCTGCCGACAATAAGATTGCGTTTATGAAAAACCTTGGCAACTAAGTAAAATTGCCTCAAATTATTAATATGCTTAAAGTCGTTCTGACCATGGTCAGAGTGACTTTATTTTTATACAACTAATAATGAAAAGTCATGACCAGAAAAATCCTTCTTAATCCTGGACCAGCTACTACCACACAAAATGTAAAGGACGCTTTAGTCGTTGAAGACATTTGCCCAAGAGAAACAGAATTCGGCAACCTGATGCATGAAATTTCTGATGGCTTACTTGAAATCGGCCAAGGTCGAAAAGACTATAATGTTGCCCTTTTTGGGGCCAGTGGCACAGGGGCTATGGAAGCCACCTTGACTTCAGCCATCGGCAAAGAGGATAAGGTCCTTATTTTGACCAATGGTGCCTATGGCATCAGAATGACTCAAATCTGTAAAAATTATGGCATCAACTATGGTACACTTTTCGAATACGGCGATTATACAGAACCCTTAAAGGTAAAAGAAGCCCTTACTTCCAATTCATACACACATCTGGCATTTATTCACCATGAAACTTCTACAGGAATGATGGATCCCGTAGAAGAATTAGTGGCCTTATGTAGAGAGCTTCAAGTGGTTTCTATTGTAGACGCAATGAGTACCTTCGGAGCCTACCCATACAATTTGACAGAATTGGGTGTTGATTACATTTTTAGCTCTTCGAATAAGTGTATCCATGGAATGGCGGGTCTTTCTTTTGTATTGTTTCACAATAACAGAAAAGAAGAATTGAAGGCGAATGGAAGAAGTTATTACTTCGATGTCTATAAGCAATGGGAAAACCTTCAAATGAAGAGCCAACTCAGGTTTACCCCTCCTGTACAAATCTGCTATTCGTTTATGGCAGCCATCGAGGAAACATTGGAAGAAGGGGTCGAAAAGCGATGGGAAAGATACAAGGCAAACTGGCAAATTCTTTATGACGGCTTGTTGGACTTGGGGTTCAAACCACTTCTTCCATTAGATCAGGAGTCTAAAATTTTGTTAGCACTAAGACTAGATGGCAAGGAAGGCTTTGATTTTGACCATTTTCATGATTATCTCTATGAAAGGAATATTACTATCTATCCAGGTGTGATGCCTGAGAAGGCCACCTTTAGAGTCGCAATTATTGGTGATTTGTATCCGGAAGATATGTATCGCGTGATGGAAGAAATGACAGGATATTTTAATTCCTAAATATTTAAACTTTTTCAAAAAATACGTGTCTTTATCTTTTAAAATGTCGTATTAATATCAAAACTAATCTGTCAGCTCTTTTTTATAACGCCTTTTAATTGGGCATAATTTCTTATTAATGACACAAACTATAACCACAAAGCTTGCAGACAGCCAATTGAAATTTTGGAAAGAAAACTCCTATGTCCATATCCCTGGGCTTTTTAAAGATCGAGTTGATCAGATGTCTGGCTGGATAGATGAAATATCCACCTGGAAACCAAGTATGGATCAATGGATGTGCTATTACGAAATGGATAATCCGGAGCAACTGTCAAGGATTGAAAATTTCATTCCCTATCATGCCGGAATGAAAGAAATATTTACAGGTGATACGATTGTAAGCCTGATATCAGAGTTGATGAATGAGCAAGCCGTTCTGTATAAAGAACGTATTAACTTCAAATCTCCAGGTGGAGGACCTCATGCTGCTCATCAGGATGGTGTTGCTTATGAACAAGGCGAAAATGCTGCTTTCGACCCAAACATCAATCCTTATCTTTCCATTTTGATAAGTATTGATGAAGCTACCGAAGAAAACGGTTGTCTTCAGGTAGTGCCTGACTGGCCAATAGACAATCTGGAAATACTACCTATGGAAGCTCCATATCCCGACAGACCTGACTATATGAAAATCAAACAAAGTCTGGAAGACCGGTTGACATGGAAAAAGCTACCCACTCAACCTGGCGATGCCTTGATTTTCACCGAAAGGTTGCCTCATAGATCGGAACCAAATCTTTCAGACAAAACCAGAAGGATTATATACGGAGTATACAATCCATTATCTGTAGGTGACAAACGAAAGAAATACTATCAAGACAAACGCAAAAACCCAAATGATCCGCGATACATGGTTGGTAATCCACATGCTCCCAGTGAATAATGTTGGACAGAAGATAAAAAAAGGGTCTCAAATTTGAGACCCTTTTTATTGTGCGCTATAGCACAGCTTGGTGATGATTTTATTCTTTTAGTACTGTAATACCCCACAACTCCTGATTGTTTGGTGGGTCATCATTCCATCTTCTATAAGAGTGCGAACCGTCTGTCTCGAAATACACACGATAAGTTCCTTTCTCAAGCATAAAGGATTCATTGAATTCACGATTTTTCCGAGCACCACCACCATGTTCAGAATTTCTGTAATCCATTTCCCAAACTATCTTGCCAGTGTCCAGATTCTTGATAAAACCATAGTCATACATGTCTCCGCCGCTTCCTTCGCCGAGGCCTATAACTCTCACTTTTGAATCACTATCAATTGAGAATGTCTTTTTAACTAGTGCTCTATCACCTACCATAGCTATCACCGCCAGTTCATTTTTATTCTTATATTCCTCCGGGTGAAATGGTGTTACATTTTTGAGATCAGATTCATTGGTCGCCCAGATGGTAATCCCCCACATTTCTGGTTCGTAAGGTTGGCTTGAGTTCCAATCTCCATATGCGTGAGAATCATCCGTTGCGTAATACACAATATAATCACCTGGATCCAAAGTGATAACTTCTTCTACATATCTATTTTTATCAGCACCTCCTCCATGTCTGGTTTTATATTGTTTCATTCTCCATACGCGTTCCCTCGTGCTAGCATCAACGATCCAGCCAAAATCCGCCATATCGTCACCATGACTCTCCTCTCCCAAGCAATAGATTCTCACATCCATTGCTTTCTTTACGGTAATGCCTTTAGCCAGCATTTCATCATCTCTGGCTCTGGTAAGTGACACCAAAGGCTTTGTTGTCTTTGGCTCCTGATATGCCACTACATTTTTTTTGTCCTTGGCATCCGCCCAAACAGATATTCCCCAAAATTGAATATCATCAGGGGGCAAGGCATTCCATCTTTCGAATGAGTGTGAATCATCAGAAGTATAATTTACCAGGTAACTACCTGCGGGTAAAGTAATTCTTTCATTGACCTTTAAATTTTTCTTGGCGCCACCAGCGAATCTGGAATCTCTGTAGTCCATCTCGAACACCCGTTTTCTAGAATTGGCATCCATAATCCAGGCATAATCAAACATCTCTCCGTCCTGCCCTTCACCCAATGCATAAACCTGCAAGTCTGTTTCAGCAGTCAGGGTAAACCCTTCACTAAACCGCTCATCGTCCCTTGTTTTCACAAAGGATACAATGGCATCATCGGTCTTTATATCAACAAAACTACCGGCATCTGCCTTCGTTAGACCGCTTCCAGTCAGTTTGATAAACAAGTCATCCTGAGCACTTCTTCTATAACTTTCTCTATCTCTTGAACCAAAAAGCCAATCCATAGTACCTCCCAGGTCGCTAAATGACCAATCTCCATCGTACCTTCTGTTTTTGTTCCAACTGCGACTGTCATACATACCAGCAAAATAGAGTTCGTAGTTTCCTTTTTGAAGATTGACTTTGGTTCTGAATTCAAATGGACCATCTATGTCATCAACATCCTCTCCTTTCATGAAATCAAAAAGATGCCAAACTACTTCACGAGATTCTGCGTCCAAGATCCAACCGTAATAGATCAGTAACTTCCAATCATCCTCGAACACTGCCCCTGTCCCGCTAACCTCTACATCTCCGCTTTGTGCAACACTAAAGCCTTGAATCTTTACTTCTTTTGGATAAACATCTCCAAGAGAGATGGACTGTGCCAGGCTTGTGGAACACATGAGTATAGCCAGCGCCAGTGTATTTATTATTTTCATAGTCATAATGAGTTTTTTCTTTCACAACTAAGATGACCAAGGTTTTAAAAAAGTTTTAATGAAAAGAAATTTTATTTTGTTGATCGTGTATTTATGATCACATTCTTGATAGGAAGGTGATAAATATTATCAAATCCATTTTGAGTATTATTCATCAAACGACGTAATTCAGAGACACTACCTGCTTCACTTTTATCCTTTCTATTGCTTGTGAAATAAAAGACTTGAGCGTCAGCAGATACAAATGGGCAGTAATCTAATTTTTCGGAATTGATTTGATCGCCCAAATTAATAGCTGGCTGCCACTGATCATTGATTTTATGAGAAATGTATATATCACCGCCTCCTAGCCCATCGGACCTGCCATAGGAGCTAAAGAGAATATAGTTTTCATCCGGGTCTATAAAAGAGTTGAATTCATAAGTTGGGGTATTGATAGCCGAATCCATACTCAATGGTCTTTGAAATCTACCATTTTGGTATAAACTAAAGAATATATCCTCCTTACCTTTTCCTCCTTCTCTTGTCGCAGTAAAGTATAGAGTGCCTTTATTCGAAACTGACGGATAAAACTCATCTCCGTCTGTATTGATCAGTGAATCCAATGGAATGGGCTCACTCCACCCCTCCTTAACCTTATCAACATACCAAATATTGTAATCATTTGTATCGTCAGTTTCAAAAAGAGGCCTATCTGATGCAAAATACAGTCGTTTACCACTTGGGGCAAACATAGGTTCCAGGTCTTTGTATTTACCTGAGAAAGAGGATACTTCTGCATCACTCCAGATGGATCCATTCTTTTTCATTTCTACAATCATACGATGGGCATTGTCATAACTGTGCACGGAGTAGAGCAGATGATTTCCATCCACAGTTATGGTCATATCTCTCTCCTTATATTGGGTAGAAATCTTTCCGGGCATTAATAATTCAGGAGATTGCGCAAAAATTGGAAGTTGTAAAAAAAGCAGGGCCAGCATCACCGGCCCTAGCTTTAACCATTCTACCGAAGAATCATTGTCAATCTGCATTCTTGTCGTTGTTGTGGTAGACATCCGTTTACTTTTTAATTAAAAATTTTATGTATTCCTTGTTTTGGTGACCTGTTAGAACCAATGTGTATATTCCTTCTTTAAGGTTCAATTGCTCGATTTTTAGATCATTGGTTCCGCCACCATAAAATGAATAGCCAAGAACTTTACTGCCATCCATAGCAACAATCTCAACTGCAGTCACCTTAAAATCAGATTTAAATGTGAGTCGGTCTACGACTGGATTTGGAAATACCATTAAACCTTTATCAACCCTGCTATCGCTTGCACCCAGCAATGTCGCACGCACCCTGAGATAATCCGCTTTGAGCTTTTCTGAGGTTTTCGAACCTGATTTTACCACCAGGTGAATACTGTAGTCACCTAATTCCGTAAAACTAGCCGTTGGACTAGGTTCGGTAGAATCCACCTGACCATCATTGTCAAAGTCCCATTCATAGGTAACCGACTCGCCTTCAGGATAAACAGAAAGATCAATGATTTCGATGGTACTATTACTCAAATAAACTGCATCGCGTAAAGCAAAATCTGCTCTCAGGAATGCGTCAGGTACAGTTTCTTTTATTTTTAAAATTTGGTTGACTTCTTTATTAAGAAAAGCTTCCGAGTTACCATTGGGCCAGACAATTTCAATTTTTGTTATTATAGTGGCCGTCCCTACTCCAAAATGTGCTCGAATGCTATTCTGGCCATTGTAGCACGATTGACTCGATATTTCACGCATCTGAACTACCTCGTTGTCCCCTATCGTAGCTGTAACCTTCACCTTGGCTCCGATGGCGGATCGATTTGAAGACGTTCCTTCCAAATCTACAATCAGCCAGTTGTTGCTATTACCCAGGTTATGATAGAGACCATTTTTTTGGCTTTCTTCGAATGTATTTGCCACTAGCAAATCCAATTGACCATCATTGTCATAATCTCCAAAAGCAGCACCAAAAGACCATCCAACGTCTGACACGATAGTATGTTCGGTATCTTCAGTGAAGGTACCGTCTGCATTATTTATATAAAGTCTGTTACTCAAACTCTCGCCTGATTTAAACCCATTGGCAATATATAAATCCAAGTCACCATCATTGTCTATGTCACCCCAGGCAGTGCCAAACGAATTATCAGAACGTTGTACCAGGTTCTGTCCGGTGATCTTTGAAAAATTACCATCACCAAGGTTTTCGAAGAATTCATTGGCCTGTCCAAAGTTGGCAACATAAAGATCCAAATCTCCATCATTGTCGTAATCAGCCCAGCTACTACCTGTCGAGTTTGATACTGATGAGACCAGCTCCCCAGAGGCTAATTTGCTCAAAGTTCCATCATTGTTAATGTATAATTCATTGATAGCACCCTCATTGGATACAAACAAATCCAGGTCATTATCATTATCATAGTCGATCCAATTTACACTTCTTGAATTCAGTCTCGCTTCTGTCGTCACACTTCCTGAATTTCTGCTAAATGTTCCATCTCCATTATTTATATAAAACTGATTACTGCTTCCACTTCCTAGTGAGCTATTGGTAATATATAAATCAAGGTAACCGTCTTTGTCGTAATCTGCCCAACTGGCAGTTTCTGAAAAACCATTTGCTTCAATGGCAGCGTTGGTGGTAAAGGTCTCTCCAAGATTTTTATATAGGTAGTTATCCTTGCCATACCAGGTAACTACAAATAAATCTTCAAAACCATCATTATCTATATCACCCCATGTGGCACCATCTGATGGGCTGTTGTCTTTTACAATTACACTTTCGGTGTTCTCTTCAAAATTGCCCGTACCGTCGTTCATGTACAAGACATTGTTTTCTCCGGTTTCCTTGCCGTTAGTTATAAATATATCGAGCCAACCGTCCTTGTCAACATCAATAAATGTTGTGGCCCTGGAGCTGTTTACGGCTTGAGTAACTTCATTGTCAATTTTCTCAAATGACTGAGCCGAAAGGCATGTGGTGATAAAAATCAGGCTGACGAGTAGGTATAATTTCATGTCTTAAAGCTTTTGGTTTGACAATGAAACATAGACTTTTAGAGATGACCTTAGTCATTATGGCTATACTCGTTAAACTGTTATAAATGCTCGGTGTACTGTTAGATATTACCGCTGGTGAGGTCGGTAATTTGATCCTTATAGGTCCGTCCGGACTTCACGATTTGTCCGTCTAGCATGTGGAAATAAAACTCAGAATTGACGTGGGGGCGAATTTCAGTAATTTTTTCACTATTGATAATTACTGATTTGTGGATTCGTCTGAATATGTTGGGATTGAGTTTGGATTGGATTTCGGTGATCGTCTTGTATAGCAAAAACTTTCCATCTCTTTCATTTATTTCTACGTAGTCTCCTGCTGCTCTTATCATAGTAATATCTTCGACCTGGATATGTTTTATTCGCTTAGAATCCTTGACGACAAGTTTCGAAGGGAATTCTGAAGATGACTTCTCTAAAATAGCGTTTTCGTAATCGAGCCTAAATCTGGATAGTTCTATTTGAAAGTCTTTTAGCTCTATCATTTTAAGTTTATCCAGCGCCTTTTTCATTGTTTTGTGAAACCTGTCTCTGTCAAAGGGCTTCATGAGATAGTCTATGGCATTTAACTCAAATGCCTTGATAGCATATTGATTGTAAGCTGTTGTAAATATTACCAACGGCTGATTTTTGAGTGCATTACTGTCTAATACCGAAATCCCATCCATTTTCGGCATTTCAATATCCAGAAACACTAAATCTGGTGATAACTGGTTGATTTTTTTTACTGCCTCAAGTCCATTAGCAACTTCGACGATGGATACTACTTCGCTGAAATCTTCCAAGTAGGAAAGAATTATTTCTCTTGCCAGAGGTTCATCATCCGCTATGAGTACCTTCACCTTCATATTTCATTGTTGGATAAGGGCAAAACTATGATTGTTGAGGCTCCTTTTGATTCGCTTAGCTCAAAGGAAAATTCAAAATCATCAGCATAAAGTGAGCTAAGTCTTTTTCTGGTATTACTGAGGCCAATACCTTCTTTTTGTTGTTCTTGAGAGATTTTATTGACTTGCAAATTGTTGCATACTTCTATTTCCAGATAATTTTCTTTTATCCGAGCATTGATATTAATATGCCCCTGATTGTCGTTTGGTACAATACCGTGAACAAGTGAGTTTTCTACGATCGGTTGAAGCAATGCCGGTGGTACTAACGCCAATTCAGTGCCTTCTTTCACCTCGAATGAATAGGTTAATTGTTTACCAAACCTAAGTACATATATTTCTAAATACCGGTTAATGAAATCGATCTCTTCATTCAATGTAATCCATTTTTTTTCGTCCATATTTAAGCTGTCCCTCAGCAAATCGCTCAACTTGGTAATCACAGTAATAGCCAACTCATTCTGCTTTTTTAGAATCAAGCCTGATATCGCATGAAGCGAATTGAATAGGAAGTGAGGTTTCATCTGTGCCTTCAAAACACCTAACTGAGCCTCAATGAGACTTCTATTCAGTTCTCTGCGTTTTTCTTCTGATTTTTTAATTTCGAAATAGGCCAAAGCAGCCACTGAAATTGCTGAATAACCTAAATATAAGAGAAGGTTAATTTGAAATCTAAAAGATATCAATTGGATATACATGTTCGTCCAGGCTCTTTCCTGCTCTGTATTTAATCTATCAAAAAAATGAACTGTAGTTTCAAGACCAATGATGACGGCCATAGCTAAGGCCCCAACTGCCAATATTTTGAATACAAAACTCAACCACTTTGTTCTGTGATGATACCAGAATCTGGTAATCATAAAAAGAAATGGCGTAATGATAATCCAACATAAAATGTACAGATCATTGACGATAATATTCCGATAAGGGGCGGGTTTTCCGTTTATTTGATAAAAGAAAAGACTTTCTGAAACCGTCAGCGCAAAAACCAACAACCAAGCAGAAGTGTTGACAATTATAAACTGTCGGTCGAGATGGAAATTTTTCCTTTTCATTTGTTCAGTGATGCGATAGATAATCAATCGAGACGGGAAGTTAATTACAATCCTTCATTTCCAGCATCGAAGACAAATTTCCACAGACCGTCGGCCTTCTTTTTCCAAATACTCACATACGTACCCACTCCTAAAGAATCACCGGCTGGAGATGAAACCAAATAGGTACCATAGGTATAACCCAATTCTCCTGATTGCGCCAAATCTGCGAACATAGGTTCCCAGGTCAGTCGAAAAGTAGTATCCGTTCGCTTATTTAGTCTAGCAATTACCTGATCCCTTCCCACGATGGGATAGGAATTGTTTCTAAGAATTACACCATCATTAGCTACATAGGTGGCAAACGCCTCGTTCATACCTTTGGCAGCGGACAACTCGGAGAATTTGCGGTCGACGTCTAGAAGCACGCTTGCATCTGTTTTCTCATCTAACTGGCAGGAAAAAACCGAAATTATTATCGCAAGACAATTAAAAATATTGATTTTCATAATTGAAATTTGTTTCCAATCTAACAATCAATCTATCAACTCCTCCTATTGATTCTTTACCGGTCATGTAAAAATCCACTATTCTTTATCTCCATAATTGATATTCACACCTCTTCTGTGAAGCGCCGCCAATACCTCTTCGTTTTTCTCAGCGTACATTTTATGCTCTATGGTATTATTATTTTTATCAATACTTAAGATTTCCAAATGAGCCATCAATTTCAATGCTGAAGGAATTTCTTTGATATCATTATTACTCATATCTATGAAAGTTAAACGTTTCAATTTCAGCAACGACTGGGGAAACTCAGTCATCAGATTGTGATTAAAGCGGATAGTATGCAATGCATCCAAATCACTTACAGAGTTAGGAAGACTCGACAAATTATTGTGATGGACAAACATTTGTTTTAGATTCATTTTCCCAGCTGATTCGGGTAAATAGCTAATTTCGTTAAAGGCTAGAAATAAACTCTCCATCAGTCTTAAATTAGAAATTTCTTCTGGCACCTTGGTCAATCGATTATAGAACAAATCAAGCTCCCTCAATTGTGTTAGGTTAAACAGTTCGACGGGAAGTGCGTTTAGCTGATTTTTATAGAAGGAAAGCTCTGTAAGTTGATTCAGCTTCTCAATGTCCGGTGAAACACTCATGATTTTATTTTCCCGCAGTATTAACTTTTTTAGGTTGGTCAGCTGAAAAATATCATTTGGGATTTGCTTCCATTGCATATTTGAAGCATTCAATGCTTCCAGTTTATATAATTTCCTTGAAATGGAAAAGTTAGCTCCTAACTCTTCATTGCCTGAAATAGATAGTGCATTGAGGTTTCTGAAACGCTTGAGACGATTTGGAATTCGATTGAAGTCATTATAAGAAACGTCTAAGGATTTTAGATTTTTCAGCCTTTTTAGTTGTCTGGGTATTTGTCGGAGTCGATTACCCTTGAGCGTGACCTCTTCAATATTGGATAGTCGTTTAACCTTAAGCTTTCTTACCGTCAATACGTTATTGTCTAACCTAATCTTTCTAAGTTTAAGTAAACTATTTAGGTCTTCAGGAAGCACCTGAATATAATTACCACTTAGATCAAGAGAGGTGATGTTTACACAATTGTAAACAAAACTCGGGATTTCCGTCAAATGACAATTAGCCAAATTCAGCACCTTCAAAGAGACCAGACTTGTTGAATTGCGATAAGCCTCCAGCCTTTGCTTGGCTCGATTGAATCTAAGGTGATCCATATAGGCGGTATAAAAATTACCTACAGAATCTTCTCCATAGTTCGTTCTAATATCATCCGCTATATCTTCTATTTCCTCAGGTGGTTTTGAAAATATACTAGTCTGTGCGCTCGTGTGCCACACAATGGAAACTAAAAGCAATTCTAATATCAGTAGTTTATTGTACATATGTGAGTGTTAAAAACTTAAATATACCGCATCATTTTCTACTCACCCATGCATTATCTTTTATGTAAAACCTCCAAGGTAAGGAGGCATCTTCTTCTGCATATTCCACTCCAACTCTTGTTGTAGTTACAATTTGTTTTTCCGCAAGAGCAGCGTCATTTTCAATCCAAACGGAAGGTCCCATTAGTGCTGTTTCTGTTAGATCAGTTGTAATCGCCATAGATTTAGCTAAAATACCTGGTCC
Source organism: Reichenbachiella sp. (assembly GCF_039944555.1). Lineage (GTDB taxonomy): Bacteria > Bacteroidota > Bacteroidia > Cytophagales > Cyclobacteriaceae > Reichenbachiella. Next base: position 51,352 of record NZ_JBDUYN010000009.1, read on the forward strand.
ATTCGTGAGCTTTGTATTAGAAGAATTAAGTCGCACGCGCATAACGTCCATTCCTTCAATAGGCTCAAGTGCTCGCACAAGTATGGCATCAGCAATGCCTTCAACATTTGTCACTACATTAAACAAATGATGAATTCCATAGCACAAATAGACATATGCGCATCCACCAGCGCTGTACATGACTTGCGTGCGTTTTGTGTGTTTGCCATTGTTTGCATGACAGGCTTTATCATTACGTCCGCTGTAGGCCTCTACCTCTACAATTTTCCCCTTACAAACTTGTCCCTGCAACTCCGTGCAAAGTACTTTCCCAAGGAGTTCCTTTGCAATTTCTAACACGTTAGACCTGCGATAAAAGCCGTTCGGCAAAATATTTAAACTATCTTTCTTCATTGACCAACCTGAAGTCAGGATAAACGTATAACACCCCGTAAATTTTAACAATCAAAATGAACTCTATTATGTACAAAACCAAACTGTTTAAACTCAGTTTCGTGGCAGCTTTTTTTGCTTTAGCTTTTAACGGAACTGCCCAAATTAATACGCCGGCACCTAGTCCTGCTGGTTCAGTATCCGCTACCGTCGGTCTGACTGAAATAGAAATCAACTATTCCAGACCACAGATGAAAGGTAGAAAAATCTTTGGAGACGGCGATTCTTTTTTAGTGCCAAATGGTCAGCTATGGAGAGCTGGTGCCAATGCGGGTACGACTATCAAATTTAGCGATGCCGTTAAAATTGCAGGAAACGATTTGGCTGCTGGCGAATATTTATTCCTGGCAACCCCTGGAGCATCTGAGTGGGAAGTTGTGTTCTATTCTGATGTTGCGCTAGGTGGAAACATGGCAGCCTATGATGACTCTAAAGCTGCATTGAAGGCAAAAGTAAAATCCGGCAAGTTGACTGAAGCGGTATCTACCTTGACTTATAACGTCGCAGATATCGGTGAGAATAGCGAAAACGCCAATATTCAATTGGCATGGGAAAACACCGTTGTTAATATCCCAGTCCAGGTATCATTCGACGAGACGGTAATGAAGGCAATTGCCGAAAACACTGTAGTAAACCCTAGAAACTTGATGACAGCTGCGAGATATTATTTATCTGCAGGTAAGGACTTAAATCAGGCGTTGGAATGGGTAAATACCTATTTGGCAACTGGTGAGAATAGTAAGCAATTCTGGAATGTTCACGCTAAGGCTCAAATTCTTGCCAAGATGGGCAACAAAAAAGAAGCTATCAAAGTCGCGAACGAATCTAAAGCTGCTGCTAAGGCGTATCCTGATGGTGACTTTGGATATATCAAGAGAAATGACGATCTAATTGCCTCTCTTAAATAATTGGGCAATTAATTACTGTACTAAAAGCCATTCTGCACTGCAGGATGGCTTTTTTTATTACACCTATCTATGGACAGGGCTTTGATCGTTTGTATTATATTTACCCCTCCAAACAATCAACTCATACTTGGCAAAAGCACAAATTCTTTCATCGACATCCACGTTTCTGGGATCAGTACTTTTATTCTTCTTTTGCTTAGCGTCCAACTCGACGGCTTTGAGCCAATTGCGCATCGACAAGGTCACACCACCTTCATTTAATGCTAGTGCACTGATCAAATATTGTGATCATCCGGTTGGTTCAAAATATGGAATACCCAAGATTAAGTACCCTATTAAAACTTTGGTTAATAAGGATCTTTACATCCCTATTTCTCTGAGCTATCATTCTATCGGTATCAAAGTGGAAGAGGAAGCCACGTGGGTTGGGCTCGGTTGGCGATTAAATTCAGGTGGAATAATTACCAGAATGATTCGGGGTGAAAATGATTTTGGAGTGGCAGAACATTTGGATACTCAAGAAGCATTGGGTTACCCATTTGAACATATTAAACCCTGCTTTGACGACTGCGAGGAAAATGAGAACGATGAGTTTCATCAAAAGGTCTGTGCTGGTGAGATAGACTCAGACCCTGATATCTTCTTCTTCGATATCCTTGGTTCAAAAGGTAAATTTCTAATGACTCCGGATCATGACCCAACGAAAGAATTCATAGAAATAAATATGCTCAGACCAAGAAAAATGCAAGTTAGATTTTACATTCAGGACAACTATTGGACAGCGCAAGATAGTCGTGGATTCAAGTTTACATTCAAAGCAAGGGAAATCACCAACTCATTCGACAACTATTATGATTATAAACTTGAATCACACAAGCTTCATTTTCTCGAGCATTTTAATCAGGCCACTACCTCATGGTATTTAACAAAAGTTGAATCTCCACAAGGAGCAATTGCAGAATTTATTTACGATATCACCGAAAATGGCAACAGTCCGTACGCAAGCAATAGCACAGGACACAAAATGAACATTAATGATGGTGATGTTTGGGACCTTCACTATTCCTCCTATTGCTTTCCTTCAGAAATTGAAAATGTTCAAATTGTTTCTGAAAACCAACATAGAGATGTTTACTTGAAATCTATAATCAGTGGTGATTACATCGTCAGTTTCAACAAGTCTGAGAGAGAGAACCAAACCCCTTTACAGGTTAAGAAATCGAGTCAGGCAGATGGCAAATATCTATCGTCCATTCCGGAAGGGTTTGGCCTCCAGCAATTAAATGAAATCATAGTCACTAAAGGAGGTAAGACCATTACTAAAACTAAATTCTCTTACTCCTATTTTAATGAAGAACTCTATGGCAACGCAGCCTATCTGTACAAGAGGCTCAAACTAGACAGTATTGCTATTCTAAATGAGGGCAAACAGAAGGGTTATAAATTCGACTATGAGGAAGAAATTCCCTTGCCTTCGAAGGAAAGTCATGCCAGGGATTTATGGGGATTTTATAATGGTGAAGAAGATCTCTACAATATTACGCCTTCTGATTTTTACAACTATAGTCAACCTGAAAAGCTACTGCAAGAAGAAGGTAAGTCTAAGCACTATTCGCTAGAATATATTCAAGCAGGAATTCTCAAAAAAATAGATTATGGTGAGGGACGCACCATTGAGTTTGCGTATGATCATCAGGAGTTTGAAGAAATAGATGAAGAGATTTCCAGTCACTTTTCCGACAATATGCGAAACTCAAATTTCAGTAAGCATCTCAATCCTTTCCTTTTCGGAGGCTTAAGAGTGAAGGAAATTATAGATTCCTACCCGACTGAAAAAATTTACAAAGACTATAATTACAAACCTGACGGTAAAGAGACGGGTAGGCTTATTATTGCACACTATAGTCACGATCATCATGGCTACGGCCACAAGACTTCTGGTAATCACGGTGTGAAATACAGTAAGGTAAGAATTAAGACAGGTAAACTTTTCAGAGGTAAGAAATTTTAGTTAATCAAACATAAGTGAATATGAAATCATTGATCATGTGCGCACTTCTCTCATTCCATCTGAATGCTACATTCGCCCAGGATTTGACTGGTGTTTTTTATGACCCAAGAGATGGTCAGGAGTATGAAACAGTGATCCTAGAGTATGAATCTAATGATATTACAATAAGTCGCGAATGGTTTACCGCCAATCTCAATTTTGAAAAGGAGGGCTCATTTTGTTACAAAAACTATCAGGAATACTGTAACACCTATGGTAGGCTATACAATTGGACAGCCGCTATGGATGCTTGCCCTGGCGGATGGCACCTCTCCACACAAGACGAATGGGATATGCTTACAAAATCTTATGGTGGTGTACGTGTGGCTGCAGCAGAAATAAAGGAAGGTGGTGACAGTGGTTTAGATATCCTGATGGCGGGATTTGGAGAAAGTGATGGCTCATATATCGACATAGGTGTAAACGGCTATTATTGGAATACTCCGGAAATCAAATCGCAAATACCCGGTCTGATCACATTTCATACAGGAGAAGAGTATCTGAGTTCTGATCAGATCAACGATACACATAGAAACAGCGTACGCTGCGTAAAGGATTATTAAGCACAGGCTAAGGCGTTGATCTTGTCTGACGAGTTATAGTAACCGATAATTATAAGACTAAATTGGAAAAGGATATTCGTGATTTTTTTCTATTAGAAGAGTTATATAAAAAAGACTAATAGCCATAAGTCGAAGGGTTTTTCCTAAATCTATCTCATTTGATTAAAATCTTCTATTATATTTAAGAGAAGATAACCTATACCAAAATGTTAATATTTATGCACAACATGCCTTTATATATCAGGAATATAAGTACCACCCTTGTTATAATTATTTCATCTCATTTCGTGAGCCATTCCCAGTTAAGAGTGGACAAGGTCATCCCTCCTTCTTTCAATGCTGCTGCACTTATCAAATACTGTGATCATCCAACTGGGACTAATTACGGAATACCAGAAATAAATTTTCCTATCAACACCTTGATCAATGATGACATTGAGATTCCGATAGTACTAAGCTATCATTCTATTGGTGTAAAAGTTGAGGAAGAGTCTACATGGACTGGGCTCGGCTGGTATCTTAACGCCGGCGGTTTAATTACAAGAATAATAAGAGGCGAAAATGATTTTGGTGTAAGTGAAAATGATGAGGGAGATGAGAATGAATTGGCCAAAGGATACCCTTTTGAGCATATCAAACCTTGCTTCGATGATTGCGATGAAAATGAAAATGCGGAATTTCACCAGAAAGTATGTGCAGGAGAGATCGATTCTGATCCTGATATTTTCTTCTTTAACATACTTGGTGCCAAAGGAAAATTTCTTCTCACCCCGGACCATGACCCCAAAAAAGAGTTTATATCAATCAATATTGTGAGCCCAAAAAAAATGACCATCAAGTTTTTCATTAAAAAGAATTACTGGACAGCCACAGAGGAAAATGGGTTTGAATACACTTTTAAAGTGAGAGAAATTACTGAAACGTTTGACAACTACTTTGACTACAAGTTCGACTCGCACAAGCTTCACTTTCTAAGCCATTTCAATAAGGCCACTACCTCATGGTATCTAAGCGAAGTGAAATCGCCTAAAGGTGCTACGGCCAAATTCTATTACGACACTGACCCGGACGGTAGAAGCGGATTTACCAGCAACAGTGCCTATCATAGAATGAATATCAACGATGCCGACGTATGGGATTTGCACTATAGCTCCTATTGTTTTCCTGATGACATCGAAAATTTACAAATCGTATCGGAGAACCAACACAATGACATCTATCTCTCTTCAATTATTTGTGGGGATTATACCGCCACTTTCAATAAGTCTGTACAGGAAAACATGTTCTACTCTAAAGACAATAATTCGGATGAAGCCAGGCGAAAATACCGTCCGGATACCTTTAGACCTCTGGGACCTCAAAAACTAGATAAAATCCAGATATTTAAAAATGGCAAATCAATTGGTACAAACACCTTTTTCTATTCATATTTCAATGGTGATGTGAAGGATGGGAATACTGCTTTGTACCTTAGGCTAAAACTTGATCGTCTAACAACGAAAAATGAAGAAGTAGAAAATATCTACAAGTTTAATTATGAGGAAAATATTGCATTACCATCCAAGGAGAGCCATGCAAGAGATTTATGGGGCCACTACAACGGTGAAGAAGACATTCACAATATCACTCCGTCGGATTTCTACAACTACAGTCAGCCAGAAAAACTGCTTCAGGAAGATAGCAAAACCAAACATTACTCTCTCGACTACATCAAAAGCGGAATACTAACAAGCATCAACTACAACAATGGAAAGACTGTAGAGTATCAATATGATCATCAGGAATTTGAGACCGTAGATGAGGAAATATCCGGACATTTCACAGCCAACATGAAAAACTCAAACTTCAGCCATCACATGAACCCTTTTATTTTCGGTGGTTTAAGAATCCAAAAGATCATCGACAGATTTCCAACGGAAAAAATTACCAGGAAATTCAATTACAAACCCAATGGCACTGAAACAGGCAAATTAATTATCACGCATTACAACCATGATCACCATGGTTTTGGTCACAAAACTTCAGGCAATCATTGTGTAAAATATGGGGATGTGGATGTCACTACGGAAAAGGAAACCTTCTAACTAGTTTATTGCAGCGTTTTTAATAAGGCTAGGTTCTCTATGGCTGAAACGTTCTTCGCATCCAGTTGTAGACTTCTGTTTATTAATGAGTCAGCCAAACGATAGTTGCCCAAGCGTATCTGAATCAAACCTTTATTATTTAGAAAATAGGCCTGATCCGGCACTAAAGCTATAGCTACGTCAATCGTAGAATCGGCCTTGCCAAGCAAGCCCTTTTCCAGGTAAACGAGAGATAATGGATTCAATACTTCAGGAGAGTTGGAACGAATTTGAAGCGCTTGATCGAAACAATTCTCCGCCTCCTGATACGACTTGAGATGGTAATTCATGACACCTAGGTTTGTCCAGGAGTCAAAGTGATCAGCTTCCTTTTCGATTGCCAGCTTAAAACTCTTCTTAGCTTCACCATAATTTTTCTGTTGGCCATACAAATAGCCCTCAACATTATAAACCAAAGCCGTATCCGGATACAGTTTTTTTAGAGTTTGTAAGTCTTCCATAGCCATTTCATAACGCTGCATCGCCAAATAGGTATAGGCCCTATTGAATAGTACATCATTAAAATCTGGAAGTGCTTGACGCACATGATTGTAATCAGCTAAAGCAAGTGCATAATGTCCTGTTTCGTAATAAGCCACCCCTCGGTTCAGATAGGCGTCAACCAATTCATGGTCCATCTCTATGGCTTTGGAAAACAATACAATGGCATCCTCGTAATAGGCATCTCCAAGCTTTTGAGTGCCTAACTCGAAGGTCTTTTTAATTCTGTTTTTTTTATTGATAGGACTACATGAGTCAAGCATAAAAATGCAAAAAATCACTATTGGAAATATCTGAATACGCATGAAGTTGAATTGGATATTACTTCAGCAAAGCTATAACTTCCCTTCCAACTTTAATATGGCATTCACTATCAAATCAGGTCTGTTCCATGGAATAAAATGATTGACCTCGGACTCAAGCCAAACTTCAAGAAAGGTGTCATTCACTTTTTCTTTTACAAATACAACGTTTTCTTTGGGTACCAATCGGTCTGAATCACCTTGAATCATGATGATTGGAACGGTTATCTTGCCCCAGGATGACTCCATTTCGATAAGTTGATCCTTTAGAAAAAATATTTCTTCGTTAGTCACAAACAGCGAGGCCGGTAGTAATAATTTGGCCAGTCGGTTTCGCAGCCAGGGGCGATACCATTCTTGAGCTTCTTGCTCAGGGTCTACAGAGCCTGCGACCAAAACCAGGCCAGCATATCTTTCAGGCTGCTCAAAAAAAGCCTTCACAATAATTGGGGCACCTAAAGAATGACCTACCAGAATTACCTGGTTGAGTTTCAAATGAGCAACAAGTGCATTTACTACTTTTGCCTGCTCTAGTAATGAAGGTTCCGCATTGCCAAAACCTGAATAGCCATATCCCGGTCTGTCAATGCTGACCAGATTAACTTTACTTTTCAATTCTTGATCATAGAAATAATCAATAAAAGCAGATGAGGATCCTGGTGCTCCATGTACGAAAATGGCTGTAGTTGCATGCCTATTGTCCTGCCACAAATACCTCACTCTCTTCTCGCCTACATCTATATAATCAACAACTGGTGCCTCATTGTTTCCAAAATAGGAGGCCACTTCTTCATCACTCATTCTGAATTGGCAACTTTTTGAGAACCAAATGATAAAGAAGATTAATAATGACGATAGAAGATATCGCTTTTTAAGAAATGGCGAATTAACCATACTAGAACTAATCAAGTTGATATCAATAGGGAAAGTAAACAAAAAAAGCTTCGAATAAATTCGAAGCTTTTATTTAGTCCTGTTTATTTGATGAATTATCTAATAAACAATAATTCTCTATACTTAACCAAAGGCCAGTCTTCGTCATCGACAAACAACTCCAATTTGTCAACAGCATATCTAATTTTATCAAAAAATTCACCTTTTACATTATCACAATAGGCAATTGCACGATCCCGGCTACCTTCGATATCATTAGCCTTCTTACGGGCTTCAATCATGGCAAGTGTGTTAGATTTTACACCCGATGCATACTCGGAAATTTTCTCAATGGTCGCGATTACCTCAGTATTGTCTATTCCAAGTTCTTTCAAGCCCTTGGCATTTTGGATCAATTTATTTTGATAAGCAATGGCGGTTGGAAGTATATGGTTGAGTGCTAAATCTCCCATGACCCTTGATTCAATTTGAAGCTTCATGATGTAGTTTTCCAACATAATTTCATGACGAGCATCAATTTCAATATCTGTCATGATATTGTTTTTCTTAAATACTTCACGCGCCTCTTTAGTCACATAAAAATCCAGTGCTCTGGCAGTGTCTTTCACATTGGAAAGTCCTCTTTTTTCGGCTTCTGCCACCCATTCGTCTGAATACCCATCACCTTCAAACCTTACGACCTTTGATTCTTCTACATATTCTCTCAGTTTTCCTATGATAGCCAGCTTCTTATCCACACCTTCCTTATCAATTCGAGTGGATACTTCTGCGTAGAACTGATTCAATCTTTCCGCGACAATCGTATTCAAAACCGTCATTGGGTTCGCTACATTTGCGTCGGAGCCTACCGCTCTGAATTCAAACTTGTTTCCTGTAAACGCAAATGGTGAAGTCCTGTTTCTATCGGTGTTGTCCAGGATAATTTCAGGAATCTTATCGATACCCAATTTCATATAGACATTGTCTCCTTTGTCTACCTGAACATCTCTATTGCTTTCTAATTCATTCAACACATTTGTCAACTGTTCTCCAATAAAAGCCGAAACAATTGCTGGAGGAGCCTCATTCGCCCCAAGTCTATGATCATTGCCAGCTGAAGCAATGCTTGCTCGCAAAAGATCAGCATGTTCATGGACAGCTTTTAAGGTACAAACGAGATATACCAAAAACTGTAGATTTTCTCGTGCACTGCTACTAGGTTGGAATAGATTCACTCCAGTATCCGTAAGCAGTGACCAGTTGTTGTGCTTGCCACTTCCGTTCAGTCCGGCGAACGGCTTCTCATGGAAAAGTACTTTAAGGTCGTGCTTCAACGCTACCTTGTCCATTACATCTTTCAAAAGTTGATTGTGGTCTGTTCCTTTGTTGACCTCCTCATACATAGGTGCGCACTCAAACTGAGCGGGTGCTACCTCGTTGTGACGAGTCATGACCGGAATGCCCAATCTCTGACATTCGTATTCGAATTCCTTCATAAATTCGAATACTCTTGGAGTAATAGTACCGAAATAGTGGTCATCCAATTGTTGACCTCTTGCAGGATTGTGACCAAAGACAGTTCTTCCAGCCATCACCAAATCAGGTCGTGCCGCGTAAAGTGCTTTGTCCACAACAAAATATTCTTGTTCCCAACCTAATGAGGCGGTAACCTGTGTCACATTTCGATCAAATAATTTACAAACCCTGGTGGCGGCTTTGTCTACTGCCTCCATCGATTTCAGTAGCGGTGCTTTATAATCAAGCGCTTCGCCAGTATAAGCCACAAAAATTGTGGGGATACAAAGCGTTGTATCTATGATAAATATAGGGGAACTAGGATCCCAGGCAGTATATCCGCGAGCTTCAAATGTACTCCTGATACCACCATTAGGGAATGAGGAAGCGTCAGGCTCTTGCTGTACGAGCGCACTTCCTTTGAATTGCTCCATTCCTTTTGATGGATCGAAAAATGAATCATGTTTTTCGGCTGTGGCTCCGGTCAATGGCTGAAACCAATGCGTATAGTGAGTTACGCCTTTGCTCATTGCCCAAGTCTTTACGGCTGATGCCACTGCTTCTGCAGTTTCAGTATCAATTTTTTTACCTCTTCTGATGGCTTTGTCCACCTTTTTGAAGATTTCCGATGAAAGAGCCGCTTTCATCTGCTCTGTACCAAAGGCCAATTCTCCGAAATAGTCGGATATCTTTCCCTCCGGCAATTTGAATTCAATATTCTTTCTGGATTGAACCTTATCCAGCGCGTTGAATCTTAAATGTGCCATGCTTTAGTTGTAGTTTATATTTCAAATTGATTAGCACAAAAATAAATATTCCGTTGTAGTTTTAACTATACAGGTCTCATATTTCGTATTTTTTTATCCAAACAGTTAATTTTTACCCCTAAATCGTTACTTTTTTCATATTTCTGGATTAAAAATGCAAAAATTGCAATCATGGGCCTAAAACAATTTCGCTAGATTTTTAGCAATTCATTATTTTAGCAAAAACAAAAGCTTGAACTTCTATTTTCATCCCAACCCCGAAGAAAATCCTGTGCTTAGCGCCGAAGAATCCAGTCACGTAGTAAAGGTGCTTCGTGGAAAAGTTGGAGACAATATTGCCATTATGGATGGCCTGGGAAATAGTTATCAAGCAAAGATCACCGACCCGAACAGCAGGAAATGTGGCTTTGAAATAATTAGCAAATCAACTCTTTCACGTAAGTCATTTGGTGTGCATATTGCCATTGCTCCTACAAAAAGTACAGATAGACTGGAATGGTTTGTAGAAAAAGCCTGTGAATTGGGTGTCAGCGAAATTTCAATCATACTTACCCAAAGGACAGAAAGAAAAAAGGTAAACCTTGATAGGCTGGAAAAGAAGGCGATCAATGCCATGAAGCAGTCTAAAAACTTGTGGAAATGCCAGATACATGATATTTGCAGATTTAAGGACTTTGTGGTAAAGTATGAACATGCTGACCATAAGTTTGCTGCTTATGTAGAAACCGGCGAGGAAAGCTTGCTTCAAAGGAAGATAATTCCAAACGAACAAATTCTTATTCTTATCGGCCCGGAGGGTGACTTCTCACCTGAGGAAATTGACATACTCAAATCATCTAACTTTGAGCTTGTAAGCCTGGGCTCAAATGTCCTCCGGACAGAGACGGCTGGAATAACTGCTGTGCATACCGTGAATTTGATTAATCAAATCGGTAATTCTAGTTACCAATCATAAAAAAACTGACCTCATAGGCATCAAGACCATATTCATCTTGTGCCACAACTTCTACGCGATGTGAGCCTTCCTTCAAATCATTAGGATAATAACCCAGCCAGATGTGTTTTGAATTTTCGGTTTTGAGTCCTGAACGAATTTGGTTTTGGGTCGGGTAAATACCAAGCTTTTCTGATTCGATGATTCGTGCTACATAAGGATCCGGTATTGCCGTCTTTTTCATAGCTACCCACTCACCTCCATCAATACTCATAGAAACCTGCGTGCGTTCTGATCCTGCAAAAACATTAGCCAGAATCTCATTTCCCTGAAACCCCTTGGGCTTTTGGTTTGCAATATCGCCGCGGTCCGGGTACCAGGTCCATATATTAATTTGTTTGTCAACCGGCAGTTCAAGGGCCTTGTACCTCATGCTGTACTGGTCGTCTTCAAAAGTAAAAACATAATAACCTTTTGGTGCTCCAAAACCCATGACGGAAACAGGAATTCCTTTCCAGTCACGTTCGCCATCCCACCAAAGACCGCAGACGGCGCCGGCAACTACCTCATGCAATTCTTGAGAGGTGCCAAAAGGAACAAATTCCTGTTCTAGAATGTGACGATGTCCAGATACAGCCAACACCCTCCTTCTATTCTCCAAGAGTTCGAATAGTTCTTCCCTGTTTTCCAGCGTGTGTATAGGAATGTGCTGACAGAATACAATGAGGTAGTCTTCAGGCGTGTGCTCTAAATCATTCTTGATAAATGCCAGTTGCCGCTTCGAAATCACCCCCTCGTAATCGCCATCTTCTGTCGGTAGTATATTGTTGACTACTATAAAATGAACCTTGCCTCGATTGAAGGCATAATAGTCCGGCCCAAACACGGCTTTATAACTTTGGGTGAAATTCTTACCCAAATCTCTATCATGGTTACCAAAAACACCATATGCAGGCATTGGGAAATGTTTTGTAATCTGCCGTGTTCCGGCAAGTATGTTTAAACTATCATCGGCAATATCACCGAGCATAATTGCTAGATCAATATCATTTCTTATGAAGAGTTCGGGTGTCAGTAGTCTGTTCGCATAGTTGATTTCTTCTTGAATTCTCATCTGGAGATCACCAAGCATGGCCACTTTGAAGGTTGTACCCTGATTGGATGGCTGGAGCATAAAATGAGCCTTTGTCCCGGAGGACAGTTCTTTATACGTAAAGTAGAACTTTGGAATATTGAATTGATCTACCGGCACATTATATCCCGAGGGTAAAATCACAAACAAAAACTCGTTTCTTGACAGGCTTATTTTGAATTGCCCGTTGGCATCGGTTATTACCACGTCCTTCCCATTTGAGACGCCTACTCCTCCAAGTGCCAGTTGTTGACTTTTTTGATCATTTATTGAGGACGTAACAACCCCTTCTGCAAGGATTTGCTGTGCCAAGCATGGACAAACCAGTGCATGGATAAAACATAGCACTAAGATTACTTTTTTACACTGATTCATCATCTACATTCAGATTAGGAACTACTATTGAAGCAGTTTTGATTGAAGTTTTGCGGTGTATTCTTCAATAATCTTCAACGTAGATTTATCGGTATTATAAATTGAATACCAGCCCTGACGCTCATGCGCTGGGTCACCAATGAGCGGATCTCCTTTCTGCCAAAAACCTCCGGGACTGTTGGGCTTTTCATTTCCACCCCAAGACCAAAAGTTACATCCTTGAATCGCACTATTGGCATCTATTTCGTCAACCACCTTCTTGAAGAGAATTTCAAAATAGCGATCTCTGAAATTAATAGATGCAGATGGCTCAAAAATTCCCTCATCCCTGGACACGCCAAACTCTTCTATCACCATAGGTTTATTCAGTTTTTGTGCTTTCGCTTTTTGATCTTCTATGTACTTAAAAGTTTTCTTTACTGCTTGATCAAAAGTCTCAGCCTTTTCAGGCTGATACCAGCTCCAGTTTTGAATCCAAATATGTGTGGTGCAATAATCGATGTGCCTGGACTTATTATCTCTGTACAGATCAATACCTGCTCTCGGATTAGAGGCATTGCCTTCACTACCGATGCTTACGAGATGATTTTTATCCATAGACTTAATAAATCTGGCTGATTTCTTAACCCATTTACGGTATTCTTTGACGGAGTCGTATCCCCTTGGTTCATTACTCAGTTGCCAGGCCATGATGACAGGATCCTCTTTATATTTTTTGCCTGTAATCGTATTGGTGCGATTGATTATGAATTCAATATGGTCGTAATACATTTGCATGGCTTTAGGGTTAGTATAAAAGCTCTGTGCATATTGTATGAATGGGTCCCATGTACCTCCATCTTCGATCTCGGGGTAAGGAGTTTTGGTGCCGTCAACCCAAGATACGTATTGAGCAAATCCCCCACTCCACATCCAGAAATTTCCCAGACAAACCACAGCCTTCATATTCCTTTTGCCCATCTCACTCAATAAAAAATCCAGACCGGCTAGCATCTCATCGTTGTACTGGCCTGGAGCAGTTTGCAGGGCCAAAGTATTCTGATAAGAACCGTCCACACCCTCACTGGAAGCCATAATTCTCAAATTGGTCAATCCCAATTGTTGCAATTGATTCAACTCCTGAACCAATCGTTCTCTATTACCAGAGGTGCCGCTTGCACCCAAATTCATACCATACCACAAATTGGTTCCAATGTATTTGTATGGTTTCCCTCGAAGTTCGAAATTCTTGTCCTTTACTGTTACAAAGTCCGATGAAGTCTGAGCAAACAAGGCCTGACACGATATCCAGAAGATGAGATATGTTAAATATTGCTTATTCATTTATTTAATGCTTGAAATTGATGAGCAATAGTAAGGCGTATGAAAAAACAATTACAAGTACAAATCGCACTTACAAAATGGCTAAATATCCCAACTCCTATTTTATACACTCTTTTTATGGGATTTAGCGTACTCCGATGGTGTCATCCCAAATTGCTGTTTAAAACACTTCCGTAAATACGTAGGATCTGTAAAACCGACCTGATAGGTCACTTCGCTCACATTATAATCTCCTTGTTCGAGCAACTGGGCTGAACGTTTGACACGCATCATCCGAACAAATTCATTTGGAGAAAGTCCTGCGATAGCTTTTAGTTTTCTATAGAGTTGCATACGACTTAGCCCAATGTCCTTTCCGAATTCTACCACAGTGTACTCCGAGTTTGAAATGTTATTTTCGACCAGCTCAATAGCTTGATTCATAAATATCTCATCCGCTGAGGTAACGGTGATTTTCTTGGGCTCAATGGTCAAGCTGCTATTAGATTGCGCTAACTGCCTGGACTGTTCACGAGATTGGAGAAGATTTTTGACCTTGAGTTTTAAAATTTCCGGGCTGAATGGTTTGGTGATGTAGTCGTCGGCACCTTTTTCCAGTCCTTCTACTTGATAGATGTAGGAGGTCCTGGCTGTCAATAATATTATTGGGATATGGGAAGTGTTTAAATCTTGCTTCAACCTGCTGCATAGCGTAAACCCATCAACTATCGGCATCATGACGTCACTCAAAATCAAGTCAGGGTTCTCTTCCAAAGCGACTGCGAATCCTTCGTCTCCATTTTCTGCCTCCAGCACAACATAGTCGTATTGAAAGATAGATTTGATAAAGGATCTGACCTGATCGTTGTCCTCAACAACTAAAATTCTACTCAACTCTGATATATCTTTACGATACTGCCTATTTGTTTCCTGCTCTACATTTGTACGGTCAAAGGCATATTCAACATACTTGCTTACATCCTCGCTGTCCTTGAAGTCCTCAATAATTTGATTGTCATCAAAATGATCTTTCCCTTTAGGAATATCTACAATAAACCTGGTTGCCACTTGTTCTTGACTTTCTACCCGAATCGTTCCATGATGCAATTCTACCAGGCTTTTGCAAAGAGCCAGACCAATACCACTATCTGTTGCAGATTTGTTCTCCCCAGTAAAAAATCTCTCAAAAACCTTATCAATTTCTGCAGCAGGTATCCCTACACCATTGTCCAAAACAACCAGCTGCACGAAAGTTTCGTGTTCTAAAAGCTGAACCGCTACCTCTCCTTCGGGTGAAACATGTTTAAAAGCATTAGATAGCAGGTTAAAAACGACTTTCTCCATTTGGTCACGATCGAAATAAAGATCGATCACATTTGAAGAAGCATTTAGAGTAAATTTTATGTTCTTGTCCGCTGCTAACGCATCAAAGGATAGTTTGATTTCTTTAAGAAATTTATAAAAGTTTCCTTCGGCAATTCGAAGATCTAAGTTTCCGGCGTCCGCCTTTCTAAAATCCAATAATTGATTGATGAGCCGCTGTAATCTGCTTGCATTGTTGGCCACCACTCTTAGCTGTTGCTGTATCACATTCCCACCATCACCACTATTTACCAGTTTTTCAATGGGTCCTAAAATTAAGGTAAGAGGCGTTCTAAATTCGTGAGAAATATTGGTGAAAAATTGGAGCTTGGCTCGATTTAAATGCTCCGTATTTTCACGTTTGATTCTTTCCAGCTTGATATCATTTTCATACTGTATTCGAATCAATATTAGCTTTCTAAACAGAACCAGTAGCAATGCCGCGATTAACACATATCCTGCAAAGGCCTCATTAGTCCGCCACCAAGGTGGCTGCACAACAACGTTAATTTCTCTAGGCACTTCATTCCAAACGGCATCATCATTCGATGCCTTTACTTTGAAAACATACGTCCCTTCTTTTAGGTTAGTGTAAGTAGCAAACCGTCTGCTGGCGTCAGTATATTGCCATTGATTATTAAAGCCCTCAAGCATGTATGCAAACCGATTCTTGGCTGGTATAGCAAAATGAAGGGCTGCAAATTCGAATGAAATGGAATTTTCATCATGTTCAAGTTCGATTTGTTTGGTTTGCTGTATAGGCTTATCCAAGAGCACCCGACCATTGAGCATTGCTCCTGACACAATCCTTTCGTTGAAAACAGACAAGTTCTGAATAACCACCTTTGGCAAATTAGGGTTCTCAAATATATCCTTGGCATCTATGACATTGAATCCATTGGATCCGCCAAAAAAGAGTTGGTTCTCTGTTTTCATTGCCACTTCATTATAGAAAAAGCCACCTTGAACACGATCCTTGGTATCGAAATTATTCACCAATACGTCTCCTGTTTTCGCAGGGTCGATGACGGTGATACCATCAAAATGTGTAATCCAAAGCCAACCACGCTCGTCCTCCAGTATGCTTGCTACCTCCGCATTAGACAATCCTTGTTTTTGCTTGTAGCGCTTAAATGAATCAGTCAATTTATCATAAAGGTTCAAACCGTCCTCAGTTCCAATCCAGACCTGCCCTTTTGAATCCATAAATATGGTATTTACAAAATCATTTGAAAGGCTGAGACTATCCCGATCGAATCGATATATCTCATGTGAAAGGATATCGGCCCCATTGAGCCTTACCTTCAGCAATCCCTGCCCTCTTGTGCCTATCCACAGGATTTCTTCATTCTGCTGAAACATAGTGACCAATGGAGATTGTTCTAGCCATGGTTCGCTATAATTAATCACTTCACCAGATGCTTGAATTTTGTTTAGCCCCTGACTCCATGTGCCAATCCACATACCTCCGTCCAATGCATTTTCCATCGACATCACATAGTTATCCGAAATACTACCTTCGCCATTGGCACCAAATCTTTTGTAATTGCGAATAGTAGAGTTTGTAGCCTTTAGGGGATCAAAAACGTAAACTCCCGCTCCGGCTGTTCCTACCCAAAACTGCCCTTTCGGATCGACTTCTAACTTTTGAATAAAATTAGTCAGGTCTGCATTTTGATCATCTACTATAAAGTACTTCTCAATTCTTGTTTTCTTCCTGGAGTCTGTGGTCATTTTGAACAATCCTCCTCCAAGTGAACTAATCCAGGGGGTACCTGATTTATCTCGGATAATACCGGTAAGAATACTATTGGTCGGATCGAATGATTTGGTTTCGTAAAGCGAAAAATTGTTATTGTAAGTGTCAAACTTATTAATGCCCTTCTTACTGCCTGCCCATAATACACCGCCATTGTCTATAAAAAGCGACATGATGGTATTCTGACTCAGGTTTACATCTTCATTAAAATCTCCAAAAAAACTGGTAAACTCCATGCGAGAAATATCAAACAAACTCAGGCCAATTTCCGAACCCACCACTACAAATGGCTGATCAGTGTCAATAATTTGCAAGCATCGAAAAAAACTAAAGGACGAAGACTTGTCATTGACTTCGTAAGATCTGAGTGACTTTCCGTCGTATACTTTTAGCCCTTTTTTGGTTGCCCAAAAAGTCAACTCCTTTCCTTCGTAATCGATAGTCTTAATGTCATAAACATAGTTTTCCAAGTCTTCATCACCACTTTCGCTGGCGTAGTAAAAATTATCAAAAAGCAATTCGGTAGAGGAGACAGACACCTTGTTCACTCCTTGTTCTGTGGCTATCCAAAGATTATGGTCTTTTAAGTGTAAGTCAGTGATAAAATTATACGACAACGAATTCGGGTTATCAGGATCATTAAACCAGTGTTGGAATTGCTCAGTCTGAACATTGAACTTGTTCAGTCCATTTTGGGTGGCTATCCATAGACTGCCTGAGGCATCCTCTGCGATATCCCAGATATTGTTGTCACTGATACTTAAGGTATCATCGCTGTGTATGTACTGTTTAAAGGCCATGGAATTGGGATCCAAACGAAATAGCCCTCCCACCATAGTTCCTACCCAGATCGACGAGTCACTGGCTTCAAAAAGAGAGGTGATCTTATTGCTTTTCAGTGCATTTTCATCATTGTTATTTGCATTGAAAAGTACGGTTTCGTATCCATCGTACCTCAGCAAGCCCGACCATGTACCCATCCATAGGTATCCCTGTCGGTCCTGAATCATGCAATTGATACTTCTTTGGGACAAACCCAGTTCCTGGGGCAACTGCTCAAAGCGAATATTTCTGTTTGGCAATGACGAAGGCTGAGCTATAAGTCCTCTATATAAGAGGAAGACACATGCAAATACATATAACCCTTTTATCATACCGTTCATTATTCACTTCAGCAATATAAATTAGTTAATTCTGCTTAACTATTCTGAATGTTCTGGTGTCATTTTTTGTATTAACGGTTAGAAGGTAGATTCCAGTTTTTATAAGGTAGGTATCCAATTGACCTTGAGCGTTTAGATTCAATCCTGAGAATTGTCTACCATTGAGATCTGTAAGTTTTATTGACAAAATTTGGTCATATGAATCGATCTGAATCTGATCTCGTGAGGGATTAGGGTAAACCCGAATTTGTGGCAACTCATTGACCGCTGTGGTGACATTGTTATATACTTCTAATTCCCAAAGGGAAAAACCCCATTCCGTAGCTCTTTCATCAAAATTCAACCTCAGATAACGTCCTGTGGTTCGCTCTATT
The DNA here is from genome assembly GCF_039944555.1 of Reichenbachiella sp. Lineage (GTDB taxonomy): Bacteria > Bacteroidota > Bacteroidia > Cytophagales > Cyclobacteriaceae > Reichenbachiella. Next base: position 69,787 of record NZ_JBDUYN010000009.1, read on the forward strand.
TGAATATCATCCCAGTTGCCATTGCCGTTTGATTCAGCATATATTTCAGTCCATGAATTTTGATCTTCACTTACCTCAATCTGATATGACTTGGCATAGGCATCCTCCCAGAGCATCTTGATCTCATTGAAGTCCATTGAAGTACCCAGGTCTACTTCTATCCAGTGCTGATCTTCATATACGGACGACCAGCGTGTGGTGAGATCTCCATCGTTGGCCAATTCAGGTGATCGGTCTTCGTTTCCTGATTCTGAGCTTGATGCCATGATGTTTTTGAATTTGGCCAGGTTTCCTGTATCCTCCCCTAAGCTGATATTAAACGTCACCCATTCACTTGCACCATTAGGATCTGTTCCCTTAAGCACCACAGTTTCCGTACCCTTCACATTGTCATAGGGATAAACAGACATCATACTGCCATCAAATTCTATTTCCGTAAAGTCCAAATTGGTGATGTCATATAAATCATAAGTAAGTATTTTCCCTTCGGGATCGGTGAAAATTGTACTCAAATCGAAGTGATTGGCAAATTCCATATTATCTCCGGAAAATGCCCTGAGTGCGGGGATCTTACCTTCTACGACGGGTGCCTCATTGAAATCAGGATCGTCACCGATCAAAACATCTGAGGAATAATTGATTGACAAATACTCCAATCCTTCTTTAGCAGTTTCGATATCACCACCTCCGAAGCCTGAATAGTCCCAGGCCATCACCCCTGCATAGCCGTACTCCATGGCCCGCTGATAACACTCGGTAGTGGTCAAATGAGGACTTGCCTTGTCTTCAACCCCTGCAACCGGAAACTCTCCGATCACAATCGGTTTGTCGACACCCCAAAAGGAAGCGGGTCTGTGAAATGGCGAATAGGCATTTCCGAAGTGTTGGGGATAGTAATGAAACTGATAAAAATCGAGTATTCCGTTGGATTCACCTCCAGCAGCTATCAACCTGTCATCCCGATAGTAGTTAAAGTAGTTTTCCACGTCTGTCGTGGCTTTCACTGACCATGAACCATTGGAAACCAGTGCCTCGATTGTGTGATCATGAATGGCCGCAGCTGTCTTGTTGACAAACTGTTGTACATAGGCCATTGTCGTTTTTTCAGCAGACCAGCCAAACTCGTTGGTCATACCTTCTGGCTCGTTGAAAATTTCCCAGGTCATCACAGCGGGGTGGTCTCCTATTTCCGTCAAGATGGGTATCAACGCATTATCAATGTATGATTGCCTGACGGCTTCATCTTCAAGTAGCTTTCTCATTTGATCTTTATCCTGTCCCTGGCTTTGCAGCAGATCAAATGAAAATAAGCACATGCTTACCACCACGCCATAACTATGGGCCATGTCTAATGCCCTTCGCATGTTTCGTATGTCGTTGGGGGCAATTTTTTTCACCATCCCAGCATCGTCAAACTGCGGGCTGTGTCGGCCATTGGTATGCAACCACCATCTCAGGCCATTGGCTCCATAGGCGGATAATTTTTCGAATACACTGGTAAAGTATTCCTCATCAAATTCGACCACGTCAAGGCTGAAATTGTTCCAGGCCAGATTGATTCCATTTACAAAAATCTGATTGTCGCCGCCCCGAATTGAGATTCTATTGTTTCCATAATTGGTAGCATGGCCAACAAAAAGTTGCACATAGTCTACGCCCACTCCTCCTTCATCATCGGTCACAGTCAATTTGATTTCCTCCGAACCAACACTGACGGTTCTATTCAAAGTGGACGCAGTTCCCAGTACATTACCATCAGGATCGGACCATTCATATGAAGCGATGGTTCCATCCGAATCCATGCTTGCTGTACCGTCCAGTGAGAATACCTCTTCTCCATCTCCGTTACCGTCCATTAATACCTGATCTTCACCGGCATTTGCAGCCGGTAAAATATTGGTTTGTCCTATGGCGGTATTGCCAATTGAAAATGACAAGCCTATCAAAAAAAGTACTCTTTTCATAACCGTTTAATTAATTCCATCATTGCACGTCCATTGTGATATGGACATTTCCAAGGCCCTGCCTTGTCTTCCTTCATTCTGTTTCCCTTGGCATCAATTCCCCAGATCCATTCCCCATGCTCGCGGTCAATGATTTGATCCTGAATGAATAGCCAGCATTTTTCTGCGGCCATTTTGAGTTTTGGCAGTTTTGAGATTTTGTATGCATTGATTAGCCCAACCAGTGCCTCGGCCTGCGGCCACCAATGTTTTTCTTTGTCTGTAATTTCTCCAGGCACGCCGGTATTGAAAAGGCCACCATCCTGATCAAAGTATGGCAAAGTCGCCTGAGTCACATAAACTGCGTGTCGTTCGGCGATATGAATAAGAGCCCCATCCTGCAAAGCCAGGGCTGCTTCATGAAGTAGCCAACCTGCCTCAATATCATGGCCATAAGATATTTCGTCCGATTTCAGGTTCCAATGCTCATCGAAGAACAACTTAAAATGATTGTCTTCTCCCAGAAACCGATCAAAAAACAACTCTGTTAAGTTTCGTAAGCGCTCACCGAGTCTCTCATCTTCCCAAACCTTGTATAGACCGGTATATGCCTCCAGGATGTGCAAGTGGGTGTTCATCGTCTTGACTTCATTATTGTCCTTGTCGCTTAGGCGTAAATCGTCAAGCAGGTGCCACTCGCGATCAAAGGCCTCGAAATAACCATTTCGATCCTTATCAAAACTGTGTTTTTCTATCAGTTCGAAAAGTTCAATGGCCCAACTGAGTGCTAAAGGGTTATGAGATATTTTGTAATATGCCGCTAAGCCATAAATCGCAAAAGCTTGAGCATAAATCTGTTTTTTGGTCTTAACTGGTTTACCCTCTGCAGAAATCATCCAGTAAACTCCTTTGTGTTTGGCATCACGGAAATCACGAAGGGCATTAAAGGCCATTTTTGACTGATGAAAATATTCGGTCTCTTTATAGAGATCATACGCAGTGGCATAAGTCCAAAGAATCCTCGCATTCAGGATCAATCCTTTATCGGCGTTTTCGTGCAGCCGATTGTCATAACCTATTCTCCCATAGTAGCCACCATGGGTTTGGTCTACCATATGATCAGTCCAAAAACTTAATATGCCCTGTTTCAGCTCTTTTTCAAAAGCTTCTTTTTCAAACACTGCTATGGATTGATCTACAATCATTTTCACCTTAATCTTTCTCATTCAAAGCTCAATTTTAGCCATCCGGGGACCGAAACATGACTGTCAAATTGCTCAAAAACTAGTGACTGATGTAACAGCATCATTTGTCACAATAATGCAACATGTAGCATCTATTTTCAGGTGGAAACATTGGTGGATCTTTAGACTATTTATGAGCACGATTTAGGCTTAATAGCCTAAATCGTGCTATCAACTTTCTTGTAAGGATGATAAATTATCTGACCATCAATTTGCCTCGCAGTATTTTACTTCCATGTACTTCATAATAATAATGACCGGTCGTCAGTCGACTAAGGTTAAGTTGTTTTGTTTTATTCTCACTGAAGTTGGCGGTTTCTGTAAGTACCAACTGGCCCGACCCATTGTAAAGTCGAATGGCTACTTCCTCTGCAAAATGATCTGAAAATGTAAAATTGACCATGCCACGAGTTGGATTGGGGTAAACGCTCAATTCGATACTCCAGACGTCTGTCTCTTGATTTTCACCATCCGCTACGTCACCCAGTTGTCGTGACCACGCTCCGGAAGTATAAGCATACATGTTTGGCACATTGCTGGCGAATAAGGTACTTGTCTCGTCCTCAAAATCGTTGAGCTTTATCTTTGCCCAGTTGGGGTGACTAGGTATACTGACGTATGGCTGGCTGGCCCAGGGGCTATTGATCCAGGTGAGTACCCACGCGATCTTCGAAGCTCTTTGTTGAGGATCATTGACCAGGGCATCAAGTACCCGATCTTGCCAGTAATTACCACCTGTCCAGGGTTTGTGCCAGGGTTGACTTCCGTCAAAATCTGCCCAACCTTCCAGTTTATAGCCGGTTTCAGCCAAAACTGCTATTTTTTGCTTATTCCAAGCGTTATCTGACATGGCACGCATCTGATCTCTGAATTCTGATATCGGATAGACCGCATCACCAATGTTGTAAGCATCGAGTCCAAGAATATCCACATAATCGTCTCCGGGATAATAGTCCATGCCTTTTGACCTCCCCCAGGACGCCTTGGTATAAAACATATCAGGCGACCAGCAGAAGAGCACGGTGCTACATTCTGACTTTAGAAAACCGGCCGTCATTTGATAAAGACTGATATAATCTGCTGCAGACAGGTCATCCTTTCCCCACCAAAACCAGGAGCCATTCATTTCGTGAAACAACCGGAATACAATGGGAATATGATGCCAAGACCCATCCTTATATTGCCAAAGGTCGTCGTTGATAATGTCTCTGACTTCTTTCAACCGATCGTAGAACCAATCTCTTGGCGTCTTGCCATGAATTTTATTGGCATCACCGTCGCTATCATTATTATAGTAGCCATTGCTGGTATTGTGTACCACGTCGTAGGCAAATGACGTGTTGGTTCCGCCATGATTGGTATTGCCTCCGGGCCCCGGCATGTGCCAGTCGAAGGTAATGATAGCCCCTTCTCCGAAGTCATTGTAAGCTTTTTGCACTGCGGTGAGATGTGTAGATTTTTCAGCTCCGTTGTCTTTGAGATAATAAAAAAAATCAGAGCCTAAAACTGCAGGGTGGTCGCCTACTACATCTTCGCATTCGCTCTGCCAGGGATTGCCACTCAATCCTGAGGTATTGTAGCTATTGGCAAATTCCTGGCCGAAAAGAAACTGGTCTTCTGTAAAGGCGATGTCTTTGAGGTTTCTGTATAGTGCCACAGTTTTATCTGTGGCATTCGCATCTACCGGGTTGGCCTCCCACTGTGCCATCGTCGCATAGGAGGTTAGGAAAAGTACTGAGTAAGTCAATATTTTTTTCATGATAAGTTTTAGTTTGGTTATTGTTCATGTTGAAGTCAGTGGCAATTACTAACTGCTTGGTCATCCCATCTACTGACGAGATGAAATTTCGATGGGATCACTAGTAGACCCATCGAATTTGGATAAAGGAGTACGGCTAGCACTGTACCCATTCTTTATTCATAAGCCCGAAAAACAGGCATTAACAGAATTGATCAATAACCAATATTACCAATTAATCAAAGGAAAATGAGGGCCATAATGCCCAATTATATGGGTGAAGTGTAACGGTTATGCGCAAAGTCTGGTGTTACATTTGGCCGCTAAGAAAAGGCCGTTAAACTGAGCTCCCGTTTGATAAGGCAAATATTGGAGCACCTTGTCCCTTGAATCATCAGGAAAAAACAACGGAACACATCCAAAAATCCTACTGAGTATCGATTCAGATAACGAATACATATAAAAATTCCACGGAGCATCTGTTGCGAATCACAATTGATCTAAAAATCTGACGGAGCATCGATTCGGAATCTGAACACATTCAAAAACCTGACGGAGCATCGATTCGGATTCCAAACCGATCTAAAAACTCTACGGAGCATCAATCCAGATGCAGAACACATTCAAAAACTCCACGGAGTATCGGTTCAGATTCCAGATCGGTCCTAAAAACTCTACGGAGTATGTTTTATGCTTCAGGATTGATCAAAACAGCCTTTATTCTTGCTTTTGAAGTTCGATATTGACCTTTTTCATAAACCCTTCATCCAATTTGTAAAATTGAATAGCCAGAAAGGAGAGAAAAGCACCGACACCTGCAAAAACACTGAACATTAATTTAATACCTAATAGCGCTCCTACTCCTTGTGCCACATTCGCCTCAAATCCGTAGGCAGCCAGCACCCAGCCTGATAATGCACCTCCCAGGGTCCAGCCAAACTTTTGCGACATGGAAGAAGATGAAAACACCAATCCCGTGGCCCTTCTACCTGTTTTCCATTCCGAGTAATCGGCAATGTCGGCATACATAGACCACCCTAATGGCATCACAATTCCCGAGCTTATCCCAATCAAAAGGTTTAATAGAAAGATCAGGACAATTCGATCTGCAGGAATGAAGAAAAACAAAATACTCAATATGGCTGAAAGCAATGCAGCATAGCCAAAACTGTTCTTTTTGCCGAGAATCGCTGATATGGGTTTGGCGAGAACAACGCCAATGATGTTTGCCCCCAACCACAATGACATATAAGCGGACGACAAGATAGCCACCGACAATTGCCAGGTGCTGCCGAAAAGATTAAGTACCTGATCTCCCACGACATATTTGAAATAAAATAGTATCGAGCCATCCCTCAGGGACATGAAAATCAAAATTGAAATGTTCGCGGCCAACATGATAAACCAGGGCCTGTTATGTAGTAAGTCTTTCAAATCACTTTTTAAATCTCCCTGACTTTCTACCGATGGCTGCAATCGCTCCTTTGTTCCTAAAAATGTAAGTATGAAAAGTGCTGCAGCTACTATTGCATACGAAGCGACTGTATATTGATAACCAGTCTCTTCTCCAGCTCCCTGACTAAAATAATCAACCAAAATACTGGCTGTAGAGGTAACCAGCATGCCCCCAGCATAAGCTCCAATAAAACGCCACGAAGCCAAAGAAGTACGCTCGTTGCTGTCGCTGGTCATGACTGCCAACAACGAGCCATAGGGTACGTTGACCGCGGTATAAACCATCATCATCATTGTGTAAGTGATATAGGCATATATCAATTTTGATGTGCTGTCCAGGTCTGGAGTGGTAAAAGTCAAAACCCCAATGATACCAAACGGGATGGCTACGAAAAGTAAGTAAGGCCTGAATTTGCCCCACTTTGTAGTGGTGCGATCAGTAATCATACCCATGATGGGGTCATTGGCGGCATCCCAAACGCGGGTCACCAAAAACATCGTACCAACAGCCGCAGCAGATATTCCAAAAATATCCGTGTAGAAGTATAAAAGAAACATAGAAAACAGCTTCCAAAACATAGATGATGCAAAATCGCCTAGCCCATAGGACATTTTTTCTCTCAGACCCAACTTCACATTAGACTTACTCATTCCTGATTATTTTAAACCTACAGCTTTTAAGTAAGCCAGGTTTTTGTTGATCAATTCATTTCTTGTTTGGACACTCGCATAACTTCTCAAACCATCTTCGGGTGTATGCTTGCAGTAGTCTATGAGTTGTGCAATACTGGAAGTGGCCACATGCATTCTCGTGTCTGAAGAGGCGTAATAGATATATACTTTCCCTTGCTCTTCAATCCATCCGTTGGCGAAAAGGACGTTAGACACGTCTCCCACTCTCTCTTCATCAATGGGTGCCATAAAGTGTCCGCCTGGCCTGTGAATGACCTCCGACGGGTCTTCCAAAGAAGTCATAAACATGTACAACACGTATCTAAGACCAGCAGCGGTATTCCGAACGCCATGCGCCAAATGCAGCCAACCTTCATCGGTTTTGATTGGCGGTGGCCCCTGGCCATTTTTCACTTCTTTAATCGTATGATAGACCTTGGGATCTATGATTTTTTCAGAACCTACGACAGCATTTTCCATGCTATCAAGGAGAGACCAGCCAATTCCTCCTCCTTTTCCGGCTTCTATAAATCCATCTTGCGGCCGAGTATACAAGGCATATTTGCCATCAATAAACTCAGGATGCAGGACCACGTTGCGTTGTTGGTTTTTGCCCGAATCCAAATCTGCTAATCGTGCCCAGGTTACTAAATCCTTGGTGCGGGCTATACCGCATTTAGCATCTGCAGATGATTGATCTGAATCCGATGCTGAAGGGTCCCTTCGCTCTGTACAAAACAGGCCGTAAATCCAGCCATCTTCATGCGAGGTCAACCTCATGTCATATACATTGGTATCAGGCTCATGCGTCTCTGGCAAAGTGATGGGGTGATCCCAAAACCTAAAATTATCGATGCCGTTATCACTTTCTGCTACAGCAAAAAATGACTTTCGATCGTCCCCTTCTGCTCTCACCACCAGGCAAAATTTATCTTTGAATTTGATAGCCCCTGAATTGAATGCTACATTCATTCCAAGTCGCTCCATCATCAACGGATTGGTTTCAGGGTTCAGATCATAACGCCAGAAGACAGGTGTATGCTTTTCTGTGATAATCGTATTTTTATATCGTTGGACGATACCATTTGATTCCTTTTTCGGTTCATTTTTTATTGACAAAAATGCCTCATGATCTGCGATCAATTGTTTGATTTTTTCAACACTCATTTCTTCTCCTCTTTTAATATGAATTGTATTGATTTTATTTCTGCATTCATTAAGCCAGTGGTACTCAATGAAATCATGTTTTCTCCTTGGGTAGATCTAAAGTCACCGACATATATTCTTGGCCAGTCATAAGCATAGACTTCACCTCGTGGCACCCGGTCGGGACTTTCTATTTTAGATTTGGTTAAGATTGCGGTTATTGAGCCTTGTAGGCTTTGATTTACCATTCGCAGGTTCACAACTCCGGCATCTTTTACCTGGCCGCTCATTTCCACATAGACTTCATAGCTCTCGATTCCTTTCGAATCAAAATCCCAACTGGCACGGGAAGAATCTGACCATTGTGTAAAAAAGTCGTTGGCCCAACCTTGTTTACCACGAAAGGTCGTTTGTAGATATGAGACAGCTTCCTGGGTAGGAAATTCGACCTTGGGAATTCCCGGATGACCTATTTGAATTTTGGTTTTTCCATTGTAGTCTGCATTCACTTGAGCAAACCAGATTCGGTAGGCATTGAGGAATTGTGAAGCTTTTTCTAATTTATTTTCAAACAGGTTGTTTTTTTGATATGGGTCTACTTCTAAATTGAATAAAGCGGTGTCACGAGGTTTGATTGTCAGCAGCCAATTTCCCTTTCTCACCGCTGCCGGTATGGTATCGAATTTTCTTACCACCTGATGCGTGAATAAAAAACGTTCTTCTAAGGGCTCTCCCTGGACGAGCGGCACGACACTTCGTCCGTGTATCCGGATGGAATCGGGAACAGTGAGTCCAATTACCTCTGCCAAGGTTGGTAATAAATCAATATGAGCGATGGGGTCATCTATGGTTTTGGATACCCAGCCTTTATTTGGGTATCTGACCAAGAACGGCGAACGCACACCACCTTCATCTACATGAGATTTAATGCCCTTCAAATTGGCATTATACCTGATCCCATTGGGACCGTTGTCAGACATAAAAATGACGATGGTATTCTTGTCTTTGCCCGTCTTTTGCAGTGCCTTCAATAATCTCCCCACGTTGTCATCTATGTTTTCAACCATACCATAGACACTGGCGTTTTTATCGTTAAGTCCTTTGTCCTTGTATTTATCAAAGTAGGTGTCAGGGACTTGAAAAGGGCTATGTGGTGTATTGAAGGAAACCATGGCGAAAAATGGTTCTTCTTTATTCATAAAGCCCAGAGCCTTATCTGTCAGGACATCAGGCAAATATCCTTTTGTAGGTTCAACAACCTGATTATGAATTTGCTTTGCATCAAAATAATTATTGAGATGGCCTTCGGTAAAACCGAAGAATTCCTGAAAACCTTGGCCATTTGGATCATGGGGAAACTGTTTGCCGTTGTGCCACTTGCCAAACAATCCCGTTCGGTAGCCGTATGCGCCAAAAAGCTCAGCAAGCGTAACCTCTTCTTCGCGCATAACTTCCTCGCGATGCGTGACCCAGCGCGTACCTGTAGCCAAATGATAACGACCCGTCAAAAGCGATGCTCTGGTAGGCGCACACACAGGAGAGACATAAAATCTCGTAAACTCAACTGACTCGGAGGCCAGCCGATCCAGAACTGGTGTATCTATGATTTCATTGTCATGAAAACCGACATCGCCATAACCCTGGTCATCTGCAACAATGAGTAAGACATTGGGCATTGAGAAATCAGTATTGGAACCACACCCAACTAACAAACCTACCAGGCCGAGTAAAGATGCAATCATTCCAAAATCATAGTTGCCCAAAAAAGCTCGGTTCAGTACATGCTTCATTTATAAATATTCTCGAGATCTTCCTCAAAGAAAACTCTGTCACTGGCTTGAAATTTCTTAAAATCACCTGCTGCCTGATGCCCTGCATAAGGAACAAAACAGTGTTTGGCGTTTGCATTCCTCCAAACTAAAACATAGCTAATATTGATGTCCTGGCACTTGAGGATGGGGTTAAGAATTTCTTCAGAAAACCATTTGGGATTGGTAAGACCAGACTGACCGGTTTCAGTAAGCGCTGCGATTTTTCCTTTATTTTTCGCCATTTGATCAATCATTTCCAGATTGCTGATAAAGTTTAATTCCTGCTGTTCGGGTGTAGCCGGATTGTTTGGCCTTCCTACATTCCAGTAGTCATCCAGGCCAATGACATCGACGTATTGGTCACCGGGATAACCGTATTGATAGGCAGCATTTGCATCACTCATATCTAACCTACTTGCATCCGGAGAATAGGCATATATCAAATGATGCAGCTTCTTTTCATCACGAAGATATTCGACTGTAAACCTCCAAAGTTTCTCATATTCTTCCTCAGTACAATGCTCTTTTCCCCACCAGAACCAGTTGCCATTGTGCTCGTGAAAGGGTCTGAAAATAATGGGGATTTTTGTAAATCCGGATTTGATACTTTTCAGGTATTTGGCCGCCAAATCTAACTTGGACAGATAGGATGAGTGATCTTTGCCACCTGGTAAAATATGCTCAACTGTTCTGGTCTTGTCCCAGGAACTGCCGCCGGAGGTAAGATTATCGAGATGCCAGGAAATGGTATTTACGCCTCCTCTTTTATAAGCCTCCTTCATCCACTTCTTCATATCCTTGAATGATACGCTATCAATGTTGTTCTCCTCTCCTATTTTACCAATATCCCATCCATAAACAGCTGGGTAAGACCCTACTACTTCCTTTACATCTGATCGACCTTTCTCGTTCCACCACTCTACACCATATGCCAGGTCATCTTCATGACCAAACATGATCCCACGGGTAGCCTGAGTATTCAAGTTGTTATACAATTTTTTGGTCTTGCTGGTCGCCTTGTGGTCTGTCAGCACCAGCTGTGCGTTGGCGGCTATTGGGAACATTGCAACAATGAAAAAAATGATTTTCATAATATGAATCGGTATTTTAAAAACAAGCCTCCATGGTTTTGGAGGCTTGTGATCTACATTAAAACTTATGTTGTGAGATTAATAATATGCACCGTCGGAGATGACCACGTCGTCTACATTGATTTCATAATTTTCTCCATCAATATTGCCTGAGGTAAATCCTAATTTGATATAGTCATATACTCCATTGGCATCAAACTCGTCCGTGCCTCCCCAACTCCCAAATCCGACATCAGCCAGTCTTAAAGAGTATCTTACCCACTCGCCGCTGGTCTCGATAAGATTGTCTCCAGAAATACCGGCTCCAAATTTGGTGCTCTGCTGGAAAGTTTCTATTTGAAAGAATCCCTTAAGAGAACCGGTGTTGGCCCAAAAGGTGATATACGGATCATCAATACCCGAAAGATCGACTGGTGTATTGTATGCAATAGCACCGGTCCAATCCCAGGACCCGACTCCGGCCTTTTGAACAGTGTAATAATTCTCTCCACTGATAGATGCCACGGCGCCACCATTAATCGTGTGTACATCCGCGCCCGTATTGTTATCCCATGCCGGATCAACGCCATCTTCAAAATCAAAAGCCACAGCTACAAAATCCTGACGACCATTGGTAATCATGACCTGATCTACATGAATTTCGAATTCTTCATTGGCACCACCGTTTCCTACATTACCAGATTTGAAAAATAGTGCAGGGGTAAAAGTGGTTAAATCTACGGCACCGCCATCCCAATCGTCACTTAGGCTTACACTTCTCCACTCCCATCCTGTGGTTGCAAAAGCATAATCATCATTTTCATTCTCAGTGCCTGTAAAGTGCTTCCAGTTTCCATTTCCATCTTCCACCTGGAAATATCCTTTCTTACCGTTGGTATTGATGAGCATGGTCAGATGTGGATCTTCATAGTCAGCAAGATCTACCGCCGCACTGGCCTGAATTTTACCAAAATTGGTCCATCCACCAGTAGATGCTACGTGTACGGATAGATAATTCTGCCCACGACCCTTATTTACGGCAATGGCATTAATTCCATTCGTAGACGCTTCTCCATCTACCTGAAATGGATTTAAACCATCTTCAAAATCCCAGATCATCGTATGCAAATCCTGATACATGGGAACCGTAGGCGCACTACTCGGGTCCTCTACCGGAATACTCGTAGACTGAGAGGTAGACTCACCAAAGGCACCTACACTAAGCACTACTGTCTCAGTCAGCTCCAGGCTTGCCTCTAAAGGAACTGATATGATATTTTGATCGCCTAAAGAAAAGCCATCCACCTTTAGTGTAGTTGTGCCCAATGAAACTGATGTAATCAAGTCTACATTGACCCCTTCGATAGTAAATGCCTGTCCTCGAACGATCTTGTCTGGCCACACGGTCACCTCTGTAGCTGGATAGGTGACTTCCAGTTTAGACTCTGTGGTCACGACCCTCTTGTAGGAAGTGTGCAAAGTGATTTCTCCTGTAGATACTCTTCTTGGAAGTGCAAACACCACACTTATAGCATCTGCAGATACCACGGCACATTCTGCCGTTCCTACAAGAACTTTGTTTACTTTATCCAAGTCAGTACCAGTTATGGTAATGTTATCTTCAATTTCTCCAGTTTCAGTCATGGTAGAAATAACTGGTACCGGCCAATTGATATCATATGCTTCGTCGGTAAAGTCATCCTTGCAGGCAAACAGAATAATCCCTGTTGCCATTGTAAGAAGCACTCCCAACGAATTTATTTTTAATCTAAATGTATTCATCGTTTTGATAATTTAATGTGATTAGTAGCCTGGATTTTGAGCCAAGCCCCAGGACTGCACTTCATTCAAAGGAATAGCCAATACCGGAACCGGATTCACAACCCCATCGGTAATGAGATGAGAAGTACAATTGGCTTCGATTTCAGATCCAAGGGTTGCGATATAAGTCATATAGATACCCGTCCTTACCATCTCATAAAAACGCTGTCCTTCCATGGCAAACTCGCATCTGCGTTCTGCATGAATAGCGTCTAACAATGGGGTTCCGGACAAACTGATATCGTTCAAAACGCCAGTCAATTCTGCTGCCGAATAGGCTACATAACCCAACGAGCCTTCTTGCGAGCCTTTTGGTCTCGTAGAGCTCTTGGCACGCTGTCGGACCTGATTGACTCTATTATTCGCTTTTGTAGCATCTCCGGTATGGTAGGCCGCCTCAGCATTCATCAACAGCACATCGGCATATCTCATTTTACGAACATTCTGCGGACTATCCTTACCATCCGTAGTTGATCTGATACCAGGCTCAACAGCAGCTTTTCTATTCAGGTATCCTGTTGAATTTTCATCCGGAAACGGAATAGTCTGAACCTCTCCATGGACTACGTCACCATCTGCATAAACAGTACATGCGATTCGGGGATCTCCCGTTTCATAGCTGTCAATCAAGGCTTGGGTAGGATTATTAAATCCCCAGCCCCAGTCACTTCTGTTGGCTTGAATGATGTTATTGGTGGTACCAGCCTTTATTGGCCCCCATCCTTCGTTGTTAGAGACATTTTGAACTTCAAAGACAGAGTTTATGCCGTTTTCGCCTTCATCCTCAATCATTTGAGCAAAATTGACTCCGGAAATGCTGTATACGCCTGATCCAATCACACTATCAGTGGCATCAAGTACTTGCTGCCAGGTAAACCCTGCCGAATTGGTAACCCCCATTTCATAGATCATGGTTCTGGCCTTGTAGGCGCGAGAAGCACCACTGGTAGCCCTTCCTAAATCATCATCTGCATGTATCTCGGGTAACAATGGAGAGGCCAAATCAAAACTTTCTACTATAAAAGCCAGCGTCTCTGCCAGGGTTGCCCTCTGAATGGTTCCTATGTTTCTGTAATCGCCTGGTTCCACAGGTCTATCAAACAATGGCAGCCCACCAAATTTTTGAGTGAGGTATAAATAGTAATACCCTCTTAAAAAATACGCCTCTCCTATCAATCTCGATTTCAGATCCTCATCTATGGTTGCGTTGGGCATATTTTCTATGATAAAGTTTGCCCGATAAATACCGTGAAAATTATTATTCCAGGTACTAGCCGTGATACCGTGTGATGAATTTGTTCTCCATTCTGACATCTCCTGAATTTCCAGAAAATCTCCAGGTTTACTTCCCTTATCAGCGTCGTCAGAAAGCACATCGCCAAACATCCATTCATAGGTATGTCCTGAATTTTTTCCTCCTTCGTCCCAGTGCAATACGTCATACACTGCATTTACGGCTTGCTCTGCATTTATCGGATCATTTAGATAGTTTTGACCGGTCTCCTGACCTAATGGTTCTGTATCTAAGATATCATCACAAGCTGTCGATATAGCCATAAAGGCCATCATCAACGAAACTATTTTTACTTTATAATTCTTCATCGTTTCTTCCATTAGAATGTAATATTTAAACCTCCTCTGAATGTTCTAGCCTGTGGAATGGTAGCTACATCCACGCCTACTGCGAATGGATTGTCGTTCCAAGCACCCAATTCAGGATCGAAGCCTTCATAGTCTGTGATGGTCAGCAAATTGTCTGCCGCCACATAGATTCTAAGCTTTTGAACTCCTATTTTGCTCATTAAGGCAGCTGGAAGTGTGTAACCCAATTGAATGTTCTTCAATCTGATATAACTGCCATCTTGAACATATCGATCAGAAAATCTTGCATTCTCGTTTGCATCGTTAAGGGTCATTCTAGGTTCGTTGGAAGCAGTATTGTCAGCATTCCACCTATCCATTCTAGAGGTGAGTGAATTGTTAAAACCCTGTGAAGACTCTGTCCAGACTACCAATGAGTTTACAATTTCATTTCCCTGACTGCCGGTTAAAAAGAGCTGAAGGTCAAGGTTCTTGTACGAGAAATTAGAATTGAATCCCCAGGTAAAGTCAGCAAACCTACTACCGAGTTTCACTCTATCCTCAGCATCAATCACACCGTTGCCGTCATGGTCGACAAACTTTACATCACCTGGAACAGCCAGTGGTTGTATGGCGTTACCTTCACTATCTACATGCGCATCGAGCTCATCTTGATCATTGAAAATTCCGTCAGTTCTCAAGCCGTAGAAGTAACCTAAATCTTCGCCTACTGTGGTTCTCGTGGTATTGCCCACTTTATTCACATTTCCTCCCTCAATGAACTCTACACCGTTTCCAAGGTCAGTCACCTCATTTGAAATCATAGTGGCATTCGCGACAATGTTGTACTTAAAATCGCCTACAACACCTTTGAAGCCAAGGCTTACTTCTACACCTGTGTTTTTAATGGAAGCGGCATTGACACCTGCAGCATAGGCTCCTATAAACTCGGGGACGGGCTCGTTGGCAATTAGGTCTTTAGTATCCTTGATAAAATAGTCAGCTGTGGCTGTCAACCTACCGTCAAAAAAGCCTGCATCTACACCTATGTTTATCGTTTCTACGGTCTCCCATACTAAATCGGGATTACTCAAGGAGGTAGGAATTCTTCCTTGCACAGGAATTCCGTTGAAAGAGTAAACCTGATCCCCGTCTACCAGTGTGATATACCCATGGTTATCAGCATTCCTTTCGTTTCCAACCTTGCCCCAGCCTGCTCTCACTTTCATCAAAGAAATCAGTGAACTGGCAGAAAGAAAGCCCTCGTTATGAACATTCCAGCCCAAAGCAAATGAAGGATATGGATTGGTCCATCTCTTATCGGGATGCAGTTTTGAAGAGCCATCCATTCTGACCGTGGCAGTAGCCACATACTTGTCTGCAAATGAATAATTGACACGAGCAAAATAGGACAACAAATAGGTTTCATTTTGCTCACTAGATACTTTTTGACCCTCTACCAAACGAGAAGCCGACAAATGCCGTAACGCATCATAATCAGGCACGTCAAAAGCATCCGCTGTAATTTTATCGAAGGTATGACCTTGCACTTCTACCCCTGCCATAGCATTGATGTTATGATCACCCAGGTTCTTTTCATAATTCAACCGATTAGTAGATATCCAATTGATTGACTTGGCATTATCCTGATATAAAGAAGACACCTCACGTTGCTCATCGGGTGCGACATAAAATGTCGGGCGATAAGTTTTCTGAGATCTATTACTGATATCTAAGGTATAGCTCGATCTAAACGTCAGGCCTTCGATGATTCTTGCCTGAACATAGACGCTAGAAACAATCTTATCTCTCTTCACGCGATCTCCTGCCATTTCTTCGACAATTCTAAATGGATTGTTTCCTTGAGATAAATCAGTATCGCCATAGGCACCCAGGTGTTCGTCATAGGCTGGAGCCAACGGATCCGCTTTGAGTGCTGCTGGCAAAACTCCGGCATACTGATCGGTTGCAGATCTGGTCCATTCATCCCGGAGGTAATTGAATCCTAATCCGGCACTCAGCCATTTGTTGATTTGCAAGTCATTGTTCAATTTTAGAAAGAACTTGTTTACATCATTATTCTTAATCAATCCCTCCTGGTTTCTGTAAGCTGCACTGAAACTGTATTTATTTGTGTCATTACCGCCAAGCACAGAAATGTTGTAATCCTGTGAAATTGCCTCCTCTCTGAATACTTGTCTTTGCCAATCTGTTCCTGCTGACCCGTTAGCATCCACAAAATCTAATCGATCCTGTACATCTGCAGGAATTGCTACACCGTCGTTGGTATATGATTCTTGAAACAGTTCACTATACTGAGCAGCATTCGCCATGTCCAATTTTTGCCATGGCTGCGATACACCTACAAAGGAATTGAATTGAATTTGCGGAGCTCCACTTTTTCCTCTTTTGGTCGTAACCAAAATAACACCATTGGCGCCCCTCGCTCCATAGATCGCAGTAGCAGATGCATCTTTCAATACTTCCATGCTTTGAACATCGCTTGGATTGATAAAGCTGATATCGTCTGTCTGGTATCCATCTATCACATACAATGGCTGACTGTTGCCAAAATTACCAGCCCCTCTTATTGTGACCGTCACACCTGAAACCGGATCACCGGAATTAGGAACAACATTGACGCCGGCAATACGACCTTGTAAGCCTTCTGCTACATCTATGGTACCTGTTTGAGACAAATCTTCAGGTCTTACACTGGAAACTGCTCCGGTAATGTCGCTTTTCTTTATAGAGCCATATCCCACTACCACAATCTCTTGCATTTGCAAAATATCCTCGTTCATGGTCACGTCAATTACTGATCTTGAACCAACAGGAAATTCTGCGCTCTCATAGCCGACATAGCTCATCACAAGTACATCATCACTTGACTGAACCTCTACTGCATATTCTCCATCAATGTCAGTTACTCCACCAATGGTGGTGCCTTTGACTATGACACTTACTCCTATCAAAGGTTCTCCCGATCTGTCTATTACCTTACCCGTAATTTTCTGCTGTGCAAAAACCATGGACGGCATCATTAGCAAGAGAAGCAACAATGACATACAACTTAACCAACCGGTTAATCTTAATCTTAGTCGTTGTTTTTTCATATCATGAAATTCATTTTAAAAAATTAGTTTTAGGATGAAATAAAAAAGACCCACGATGGTCGAACCTACCAGAAATTCCAGGGCATAGAAGTATTTCTTTTTCTTCTCTACCACTTCGTTTTCAAGTGAATCGGTCTTCGTGATTTTTGGTGCACCTTGTTTACTAGTCAATTTCATTTTTGTATTCATTGACTGGCAATTTGGTCTAATTAATGACCTGGAATAGGAGTATCATTGCCCAAAAGAAATGGTCATTTGTCACGCTAGGTGAATGCAGTAAATATGTAACATGAGAGAGAGATGATGTTACATTTATGCAAGATGAGAAACAATATGAAAGAGCTTAAAATAAATAAAGCGCCTGTGGCGCTTTACTCTAAAATATCTTAATGGCAGCGTTGGCTACCTCATTCTTAACTTGCCGGACTCGAATATCGAAATCGATGTCCTCATAATCAATATCATCATACGCTACGGAAGATAAAAACTCAACCAACTTAGAGGGGTGCGTAGTAGAGTGCCCTTTTTCATTGATATACCTGAGCTTCGTCCACAAGATGGTTTTCAATTCTGTCTCTTCGTCGTCAGTCATGAAATATTCTACCACCATTGAATTATGATTGTGCCAAATGATCCGAGAGAATATTTTCACCCACTCTCCCATGCCTGCGGATTTGATATAGGCTATCTGATGATTGTAGACTACCCAAATGGCATTAAACGCCTGGTAGATTTCAGACATTTGCAACCCATAAAGTTTAGGCACCTTATCTTCACGAGCATTGAAGAAATAGTCAAAGTATTTGGCATTGTTTAGGTGTTTCAAGGGATCACAATCCTGAAAACGGATAACAACTCTTGATTTAGTGGTTTTTTGATACTTCTTCGAAGGGTCAAATTCAAACATGCTCTAGATATCTTTCGGTAATGATTCGTTTATGATGGGCCAGGTGCCCTGCAATTATAAATATAATTGCTCTAACCGAAACTTTTGCACCATTGGCATTACCGATGCGCTCTGTAGCCTGACTTGTAAAATTAGAAATCATATGAATGTTTGAAGTACGCAAGCTCTCAAATTCCTGAAGCAACTCATTGATGGAGTTTTGTGAGTCGTCGGCCCTTTCAACAAAGCCTTGTTCGTCAAAGCCTGGTAACATACCATGCTCGCCACGCGCAATTGACATGGCACGAAAGGCAAACATTCGCTCAGCATCTATCATGTGACGGAGCAATTGCTTAATAGTCCATTTGCCCTCTGCATAAGCATAATTGTACCTATCATCTGGAATCGCATGAATGAAGCTAATAAACTCCTCCTTTTGATCCCTAATGCATTGAAGTACATCTGAGGAATCAACTCCATTTACATAGCCAGCATAAAACTTGTGATATTCATTTTCTTCTGGTTTTGAAATCTGCATCTTGTTTATCGTTGAATTGTAAATCCGTTTAGAAATGTATAAATCTCTGAATAGGTATATGGCTTTAGTTCTCCATCCTTATATGAAGCCTCTGTCAACAACTGCTTTAACACGTCAATTTGATCATCATCCACAAGTATCAGCTGCTCATCATTTTTCAACACATAAATCGGTTTTTTTTCTTTCTTTACTTTGAGTACAATGAACTCGTTGTTGATATACCATTTTCCTTTCAAGCTAGTCGAAGAAGCCTGAAAGCCATAACTTTTACTTTTGAACCTTCCCTTCGAATCAAAATTTAAGGTTTTGCTTCCCATTAGGTCTTTGGTCATCCAGTGAGTCTCAACCAGGTCATTTGAAGTAACAAAACTTTTGTTATCCTCTAAGAATGATTCAAGGTAAATCGTTACCTCTTCTTCCAAACTCTGGGCCTCTGGAGAGAAGCCCGCAATCATCAATAATAAAAAAAGAATTACCCGATGTTTCATCCACTACTCTTTAAACCAACCTGCGTATTTTACATAATTGTCCGCTGTACGCTCAATCATTCCCTGTCCTTTTTCCCCTATCTCCTTCACCTTTCGAGCCGGATTACCAACATAAATGGAGTTAGGCTCTATAATAGTGTTTTCTAATACGATTGCACCGGCTCCTATAATTGATCCGCTTTGAACCACCACATGGTCCATCACGATGGCTCCCATACCAATAAGCACATTATCTTCCAGCGTACAGCCATGAACAATGGCATTGTGCCCAATAGACACTCTATTGCCAATCACCGTCGCAGCTTTTTGATAGGTACAATGAATAACGGCGCCATCTTGTATATTGGTGTAATCGCCGATCGTAATTGAGTTGACATCACCTCTTACAACCGCATTGTACCATACTGTACAATGATCCCCCATCGTCACATCTCCAATAATGGCAGCAGTCTCTGCAAACCAACATTCCATACCATATTTTGGCTCAATGCCATTCAGTTTTCTAATCAAACTCATTGTCAAGATTTGTTTACAACAAATCTATCCGTTTGAATTTTGCCATGCAAGTATGGCTGAATCGCTCACCGCTAATCCATCCCGCAGTTTCTGATCGGCAATAGGCTCCTCGTATTTATTGCTTATGGGCAAAACACCTGCCCAAACATCCAGATCATAGTCCGATGCCTCATCGACAGGGTCTCCAGTCCGGATTTTAGCGGAAGCTGCATCAATTTCAAACTTCAAGACCGATGTAATGTCCAATTCTTTTTGACTTGGCACACGACATTCGTCCCAGCGGCCTTTTAGGATATTTTCAGTGATCACGAACAACCCGTGATTTTTATCTTCATTGGTCTCCAACTCTTCCGCCTTTCCGAACAAAATAACTGACCTATAATTCGCTGAGTGATGAAAAGCAGATCTGGCGAGTACCAGTCCATCGAGATGAGTAACAGCCATACATACCGGTACCCCTTCTTTTACAGCTTTCATCGTTCGACTTTTCACCGAACCGTGAACATATATAGTCTCTCCATCACGGCCGTATGCTGTAGGAATCATAAAAGGTTCGCCATTGACAACAAAACTGATGTGACAAATACATCCTGCATCAAGAATATCAAAAACCTGCTGTTTATCATAGGTTGCTCTTTTGGCTCCCCGTACCACTTTGTTTTTAGCTGTTTTTTCGAATTGTTCCATCTTAATAAATTTAAATCGTCACTCAAAAATATGAGTTAACTGGATTATCATTGTAATCCATTTTTGACAAATAAACTGGTCCAGATATGTTACCATGGAAATCCATCATAGTCGTCGATAGAACTGACCATCGTCCGGTCTATTTACAAATTTCTGACAGCATAATTTCTGAAATCATGCAAGGCAGAATCAAGAAAGGAATGAAAATGCCAGGAAGCAGAACTTTAGCTCAGCTGTTGATTGTCAATCGAAAAACAATTCTGCAGGCCTACGATGAGCTCATGGCACAAGGCTGGATGGAAATTATTCCTACAAAAGGCACCTTTATCAAAGAGTCTTTGCCGGAGATCAAGCAGCAGCCTTTGGTAGAGACCTCAAGTATCGAAATCATAAATGCGTCCAATGAAGATTTTTCTAAATACGAAGTTCCAAGAGGCGCACATGTGATAGATGATGGTACGCCCGACTATCGATTGGCTCCAATTGATCTGCTCCTGAAAACCGCACGTTCAGTTTCAAAAGGAAGTATTGGCAAAGCCGTGATACAAGGCAATCACTTTTTCGGTGAGAAAACTCTTAGAAATGGTCTGACGAATTACCTCTCCTCCACCCGGGCGATCAATGGGTCAGCCAATAACATCTTAATAACACGTGGGAGCCAGATGGCCATATATTTATCATTTGCTACTCTTCTAAAAAAAGGCGACAGGGTCATCGTTGGAGAATTGAATTATCACTCGGCAGACCGGGCCATTCGAACGTCTGGTGGTCAACTGGTTAAGGTACCAGTCAACCATGAGGGTCTGGATATCAAAGCCATTGAGAAGGAAGCACAGCAAAATAAAATAAAGGCGTTATATGTAACCCCACACCATCAGTATCCGACGACTGTTACAATGCCAGTTGAAAATCGAATGAAACTTCTGAACCTGGCAGAACAATACGATTTTCACATCGTCGAAGATGACTACGATTACGACTATCACTATGAACGCTCTCCCATACTACCACTAGCGAGTATCGATAGGAATAATAGAATTATTTATATCGGATCATTTAGTAAGATTATCGTACCATCGGTTCGCATTGGATATATGTTTGCAAGCGAGCCTATTATTCGCGCCTGCGGAGAATTGCGAATGATTATTGACAAATTGGGTGACCCCATACTCGAAAGAGCACTGGCCGAAATGCTACGCGCCAATGAAATAGATAGGTTTCTGAAAAAAGCTGTCAATAGGTACAAAATCAGAAGAGATCTATTTTGCTCAACACTGAAGGCCGGTCTTGGATCGGCTGTTGATTTTGCTATACCTGATGGGGGCATGGCAGTGTGGATTACCTTCAGAAACATCAAGATTGAAGACCTCATTAGAGAAGCAGAGAAAATAAAACTCTCACTCAAAATAGATGTGTATGAAAAAAAAGAGAATGCGTGCAGGCTTGGGTTTGCATCAATGAATGAAGAAGAAATTGTAACTAATACTCAAATATTAATACAAGCAGTTAGAAATTGTTGAATTATAGTGATTCTCATCAGTGAAATTCAATGTTATTCTGAGCAATCTGCCTTTGTTTAAATATCTTACAATATATTTAGTCTCGCAACTGCCTTTCGAATCAGCTATAACTATAAATCTTTAATTCATGAAGCAAAGGTTATTGAATGCAAGTAGAGCAAAGAAAATGGAATAAGAACAAGGGTTGGGAAATATTGTCGGACTTTAAACTAGGCAATAAGGCTAATCTTGTTTTCGTATTTGGCTCTACTGACTTGGTTCAGGATCAGTCCAAATTCGATGAGGTCAGGAGCATATACCCAAAAGCCGAGATTGTTGTGAGCTCAGGTTCTGGAGAAATCATGGCGGGTGAAACGAGTACACATACGCTATGTGTGACAGCTATCCATTTTAAGAAAACGAAAATCGAGACTTTAGAAATTAAACTTGATGACGTAAAAGACAGTTTTGATGTAGGTGCTCATATCTCGGCGCACATCAACAAGGACGATTTATCTAACCTGATGATATTTTCAAATGGAGATCAAATCAACGGCTCGCACTTGCTGACTGGACTTCAATTCAATCTTTCCGAAACTGTCCCAATAACGGGTGGACTGGCGGGTAGCTACGATCCGTTTTCCTCGACTTATACCGGTTTGAATGGAATTGGTGTGAAGGGCAGCGTCATTGGCATTGGTTTTTATGGCAATGATCTAAAAATCGGACATTCTTCTAAAGCTGGCTGGACACCCTTTGGTCCGGAAAGATTTATCACTAAGTCAACTAACAATATTCTTTTTGAATTGAACGAGGAGCCTGTTTTAGACTTCTATCAGAAATATTTAGAGGGGCTTTTTGATGACATGGTTGAAGCTATTAGAATTTACCCGCTCGGGATAAAAACAGAAAACGGAGAGGAACGACTTTTAAGAGCTTTTTTAGGTTACAATAAAGAAAAAGGGGGTGCCCTTTTTGCCGGAGATATGCCTGAAGGTGCGAGAGTAAGAATGATGAAATCAAATATTAGTTCGTTGATAGATGCTGCAGGAGATGCTGCTCATTCGTGCACATTACCGTTCGACATCAAAGAACCTGACCTGGCACTTTGCGTAAGTTGTGTTGGTCGTCAGTTTGTATTACAAGATTGGGTCAGCGAAGAAATTCAAAATGTAAACGAGGTCTTTGAAGGCCAAGTACCATTGGCTGGCTTTTATTCCTATGGCGAAATAGCTCCCCAAGGGCCCAATAAAAAAAGTGCGCTACACAACCATACCATGACAATTACTACGTTTAAAGAACTATGAAATCTGACTACAACAAAATTCTAACTCGTCAGATAAGGAAGTACTCCAATGGTGATGGAATACCGGAGAACCTTGAACCTTTATTCAAAAGTATTAGTCTGTTCTACGACAATTTCGAAAGAGATCAAAAGCTAGTAGAGCGGGTAATGGATTTGAGTTCTGATGAATTAATGGATTCTAATTTGGAACTCAAAAAACTCAACGAGGAGATGGACCGTTTTGTGTACAGCACCTCTCATGATTTACGAGCACCCTTACTTTCCATTTTGGGCCTACTCAATATTATAGAAAATGAAAATACCCAGTATGACATCAAAGGCTATCTTAAACTACTAAGGGATAGTACTGTTAAATTGGACCGATTCATTAGTGATATTATAGACTATTCAAGAAATACAAGGCTTGAAATCAATTGTGTGGAAGTGGACTTTTCTTCTCTGATAGATGATAGTTTTAAGCACCTGAATTATATGCCAGGGTGCTCTACTCTGCTCAAATTGATCAACATAGACAATCATGCTACGCTGTACAGCGATGATCGTCGGCTATCCATCATCTTTAATAACTTGATTTCTAATGCGATAAAATATCAAAAATCTGATATTGAAGACAGTTTTGTCAATATAGAAGCTGAAATTAGTCATACTGAGCTTCGTGTGGAAATCGAAGACAATGGTGTTGGAATAGCAGAACAATATCTGAAAAACATTTTCGATATGTTTTATCGAGCCTCCCCTGAGGCTAAAGGTTCCGGCCTGGGTTTGTACATTGTTCAAGAAACGCTTGAAAAGCTTAATGGCAGCATCGAAGTCGAATCAACTTTAGGTAAAGGAACAAAATTCACCGTTATAATACCTAACATGACACTAGGCTCCTAATTCTTATGAAAAGATTGTTTTTCCTATCGGCACTGATGTTTTTAACCCAAAGTGGGTTTTGCCAATCCAACTCACTGAGTGACCCTGAACCTTATTTCTCAGCAATAATTGTGAAGGATTTGAATACTTCGCTGGACTGGTATTCTGAAGTACTAGGTTATGAAATTCTAAATAATAAGAACTTCCCTGAGATGAACTTCAAACAGGCAAACCTAAAACGGGGAGATTCCGCCATTGAATTAATCGAACTGGGGAGCGCCATATCTCCTGCAGAGGCAATTTCTGATTTCAACTCTAAATCCAAATTAATCGGCCTGTTCAAGATTGGGTTCAGAGTTGAGAATTTTGATAAATGGATCCAACATCTGGAGCAATCCAAAGTCAACTTTCATGGCCGCGTGGTAATCGATGAACTGTCTGGCAAACGCATGGTCATATTTAAAGATCCTGATGACAACAGAATTCAGCTGTTTGAGAAATAAAGACTGCTTTCTTAAAGGAAACTTCATCTCTATTCAGAATTAAAAAAACAAATCTTTCTGGGCCTATATGGCTAAATATTCAGAAAACCTTCAGGTAATTTTCTCTAAAGAATCTGTTTTAAATTCTATTTTTCTGTCATTGTTGATACCTTAAAAAAAGCAAACAATGACCTATTCGTCCTTTCATCTTTTCAGAATTATACTTTTCGCTCTCTTGCTTGGACTATCTTGCTGCAATCAAGACGAAGGACCAAGCATAGTCTTGATTGGTGATCCGCCGATAACTGCTGTTCATAACAGGCCTTATACCTACGAGATAAAAGCGGAAGCCGATGCTGACAACAATGGTTTGAGTATTCAAACCATACAAATTCCTAATTGGCTATCGCTAGATGCAGACAGCAATACTTTATCCGGTACAGCAGGATGGTCAAATCTTGATCGTACGTTTTCGGTTGAACTTCAAGCTACGCAGGGAGATAAGACCCTGAATATCTCATACACGCTTATTGTGGCGCTCGGGGAAATTATCTGTGATTCTCCTTTTGGTAACCCCTCAGAGTCCGAATATGCACTTCCATACAATATAGGAGAAAGCTATAGAATGTGGCAAAGTTATTGTCACCCTCAGTGGTCTCATAAAAATTGGTTCTCTTACGACTTCGATATGCCGATGGGTACGGAAATACTTGCCTCAAGAGCGGGTACTGTTATTTTTGAAAGGGACGAGTTTGAAGATGGCACCAATGTTTCAGGCAACGAGAACTTTATCTTTATACAGCATATTGACGGAACGGTCGTTCATTACGTACATCTCATGAAAGATGGTTCTTTGGTATCAGTTGGTCAAAAGGTTGAACAGGGTGAGTTAATTGGCCTGAGCGGAAATTCTGGTGGATCTGCAGGTCCTCATCTACACACTTCACAATTCATCGGAAGGAGCAATTTTGACAGACAATACTCCATCCCTATGAACTATAAAAATGCTGCTGGAGAATTGAACGCAAATAATGGTCTGGTCATTGAAGTTTACTATGAGGCACTTCCCTATGAGAACTAAATATATCATCATTTTGGCATAATTAATACCTACCTTTGCGCCTCGAAATAGATAAGACAGTCCATGAAGCGCATCAACGAATACAAAAAACTATTTACTGTAGAAGCAGATACTGATCTGAAGCAGTTGAAGACTACTTACAGAAACCTTGTGAAAGAATGGCATCCCGATAAGTTTCAGGACGACGACAAAAAAGCAGCTGCCGAAATCAAAAGTCAACAGATTATTGATGCTTATCACTTTCTTGTCAGCATTGCACCCGAGACCAAAGCTGCCAATTTGGAAGAATATACTGTCACCACAACTGAGTCAAGTATCGCAGACTTCAAACACAAAGGACTGTTATTGGAAGTTTCATTCACAGACGGCACTACTTACGAATATTTTGGCGTGAACCGAAATCTGTATGGTAAATTTGTGAATGCCGAAAAGCAATTCCGATTTGCCAGGAGAAACATCTTCAACTCTTTCCTTTACAGAAAGTCGAAAAAGGACATGCAATTAGCCTAAAGTTGTACCATGCACGACCTTCAGAGGCATATGCATAATCGACAGAGGTTATTGTAGAGCTGACAGGGTTTAACGCTCGAACATGCAAAATGAGCAAAGCTACCTGCCAATCAACTTGGCAATTGCCGAGTTCGCCTTAACAAATTCAAACCCTTTTAACACATTTTCTAATTTATCCGCAATCTCATCATTGGCCGGGTTGCCAATGCTACCCAGGTGGGTATGGTTCACTTCTTTGCTAAGTGTACTCCCTCCTGCTTCGATGGCCTTTCCTACCTGAATGTACGCGTCACGAAACGGCACTCCCTGATTAACCAGGCGGTTGACTTCTTCTACACTGAACAGATCGTTGTATTTCGGATCATCAATGATATCCGTTTTCACTTCAATGTTCTTCATCGCGAAGGTGCACACTTCCAGCGTAGATTTCAGTTCTGTGAAAGCAGGTAAGAAAGTCTCTTTTATGGTTTGCATATCACGGTGGTAACCTGAAGGCAAGTTGGTTGTGATTAACGTTACTTCATTCGACAGGGACTGCAGCTTGTTCATCTTGGCACGAATGAGCTCAAAAACATCCGGATTCTTCTTATGTGGCATGATACTGGAACCCGTGGTCATTTCTGTTGGCAACTTCAGAAATCCAAAATTCTGAGAATTATACAAGCATATATCCATACTCATACGAGATAAGGTGGCAGCAATGCTACTCATGGCAAACGAAACAGATTTTTCCACCTTACCCCTACTCATCTGCGCATAAACTACATTATAACTTAGATCCTCAAAGCCTAGCAATTCGGTCGTCATCTTTCGGTCCAAGGGAAAGGAAGATCCATAACCCGCTCCTGAGCCTAGTGGGTTTTGGTTGACAATCCTATAAGCTGCCAAGAGCAATTGCAGATCGTCTGTCAAACTCTCAGCATAGGCTCCAAACCACAGGCCAAAAGATGACGGCATGGCGACTTGCAAGTGCGTGTATCCAGGCATCAATACTTCCTTGTGTTTTCTGCTTAGGTCATTGAGAGTGGTGAATAGTTCTTCAACCAACTCTGTCATCGTTTGAATTTCATGACGAATAAAGAGACGCAAATCCACCAAAACCTGATCATTGCGAGAGCGTCCGCTATGTATCTTCTTGCCCGCATCTCCTAGTTTTCGCGTAAGAAGTAATTCCACCTGTGAATGCACATCTTCGATATCGTCCTCTATTATGAATTGGCCTGCTTCAATGACTCCGAGAATATTTTTTAGTTCGGTCTGCAGTTGAGCATGTTCTTCTTTTGTCAGCAGATCAATGCTTTCCAGCATGGCCGTATGCGCCATAGAACCATAAACATCGAAAGATGCAAGCAGCAAATCCAGCTCACGATCACGACCCACAGTATAGGTCTCTATTTCCTTTGATACTTCGTTTGTTCCTTTATCCCAGAGTTTCATGTTTTATCTATCAATAGTCACAGTCAATAGTCAACGGTAGATTGTCGACTTTGACCATAAACTGGTTTATAAATTAAGATTATCAAGCAAATTGATATAACCGCTTATTCCACCTTCTATCTCTTCAATTCCAATATACTCATCGGCTGTATGTGAGCGTGCCGAATCTCCCGGTCCGATTTTAATGGTATTGAATGGCATGAGTGCCTGATCCGACAAAGTAGGTGAACCATATTTTTCCATGCCCAGAGATTCCCCACGTTTGACGACTGGGTGATCCATCGCAAGTCCTGATGGGTTTAGCCTTAGAGATCGTGGAGTTACTTCTACATCAAGCAAATCATTTATTATTTCTACGGTTTCTTTATTTGAATAAACGTCAGTAGTCCGAACATCTACCACAAACTTGCAGCTATCAGGTACTACATTGTGCTGTGTTCCCGCTTCTATAAGTGTCACCGTTTTTTTAATTGGCCCGAGGAAAGCTGACTCTTTTTCAAACTCAAAAGATTTCAGTTTTTCAATTTCAGTCAAAGCTTTATAGATCGCATTTTCTCCCTCCTCGCGCGCTGCATGCCCGCTCACTCCACTAGCCACACAGTCCAATACTGCAAGCCCTTTTTCAGCAACAGCCATTTGCATTAGGGTTGGCTCTCCTACGATTCCTAATTCGATTTTGCCTAATTGGGGAATAAGGGAGGCAATGCCATTGGCTCCTGATATTTCTTCTTCTGCCGTTGCCGCCATTATGAGATTATATGGCAAATCTTCCTGGCCTTGATAGTGCAGAAAGGCCTGAATCAAACAAACCAAAGGGCCACCTGCGTCATTACTTCCTAGTCCAAACAACTTTCCGTCCTTCACCTGTGCTTTGAATGGGTCAAGTGAATAAGTGGTTGCCGGTTTCACGGTGTCCATGTGTGAATTGAGTAGAATCGTTGGTTTGCCTTCATCCCAATGCGAAGACTTCAGCCAAATGTTATTACCGGAACGTAAGGGATTCAGTCCCTTGCTTTTAAAAAAGGAAGTCAAGTAATCTGACACCAATTCTTCCTCTCGACTGAAAGATTGGATCTCGATCATTCCTGATAAAAGATCTATAGATTCTTGCGTTTTAATGTGGTATGTGTCTATCGTTTTTGACATAGTACCGTTCCTGCATAATCGTCAGATTCTATAGTATCAATCGAGTCAAAATGACAAATTTTCACTTGTGACACCCCTGCATCGATCGCACTGAAAGCATTATCTATTTTGGGGATCATTCCGTCGTTAATCGTACCATTTTTCTTCAGGCCTTCATAATCCTTTTTCAAGATCAAAGGAATTACAGTTTTCTTCTCGAAATCACTTAATACGCCAGGCTGTTCAAAGCAGTAGACCAAGTTCACCTTGTGGGTTTCACTAAGAGATTTGGCCAGCGCCGAAGCAATCGTATCAGCATTGGTATTAAGTAGTTGACCACTGTTATCGTGAGTTAAAGCACATATCACTGGAGTGATACCTAAATTCATCAAAGAGTTAAATACCTGATCATTAACACTCTCAATATCACCCACATAACCGTAATCAATTACAAGATTCATTCGCTTATAGGATTTGATCAGGTTCAAATCGGCCCCAGACAATCCCAGTGCCTGAATATCAAGACCTTGGAGCTTGGCAACAATCTTTTTGTTCAGCCCAGAAAATATCATGGAAACAATATCAATTGTATCCTTATCTGTTAGGCGTCGACCCTCAATCATTTTAGGCTCAATACCCAACTTTCTTTGCCATTCTGAAGCAATGTTTCCACCCCCATGTACAAGCATTTTTCTGCCTTCTATATTGGCAAATTTTTTCAGAAAGGCATCAAGTGCCTGTTCTTCATTGATAACTTTTCCACCAATTTTTACAATAGTCAATTTTTCCATTTACCCGTTCGTTTATATGATTAACCAATCAATTTTCTTAATACCAAATTGGCCGAAGTCACTCGATGTGCAGCTTGCTCCATTACGATCGAATGCTGACTGTCAATGACTTCGTCTGATACGATCACATTTCTTCGCACTGGCAGACAGTGCATGAATTTTGCCTGATTCGTCAGTTTCATTTTCTGCTGGTCAATCATCCACTTCTTGTCTTGCGACAATATCTGCCCATAATCCATATAAGAAGACCAGTTTTTAGCATAGATGAAATCAGCGTTTTCAAAAGCTTTTTGTTGATCATATTCTAACTTAACTCCCTGCATAAATTCAGGTGCCAATTCATACCCTTCAGGATGCGTCACCACAAAATCAAAATCCATCTGGCTCGTCCATTGCGCAAATGAATTGGCCACCGCCTGCGGCAAAGCTTTGGGATGCGGCGCCCAGGACAGTACTACTTTGGGTCTGTCTACTTTGGCAAATTCCTTAATTGTAATCATATCTGCCAGCGATTGTAATGGATGAAGCGTGGCGGACTCCATGTTGATTACCGGAATGGTACAGTGCTTTACAAATTGATTAAAAACCTTTTCATTGTAATCATCTTCTCTATTGCTCAATGAAGCAAAAGATCGTACCCCTATGGCATCGAAGTAACTACTCAATACACCGGCTGCTTCCTTGATATGCTCGCTGGTATAGCCATTCATGACGGTGCCATCCTCAAATTCCAATTGCCAGCCTTCCTGATTCAAATTGAAAATAAAGGACTGAATACCCAGGTTAAAAGCTGCCTTTTGCATGCTCAATCGCGTCCTTAAACTTGGATTAAAAAACAGTAGGCAAATAGACTTGCCGGTATATACCTTTGGACCGTAGGTCTCAATTTCTTTTTTTAATTCTAATGCCTCTTCCACCCATACCTTGGGGTCATCTACATCATTGATCGAGCAAAAATTCATTTGACTATTGTTTATCTTTTTGAGGCTGGGTGAAGCCAACAATTCACTTTCACCACCTTGCAAATCCACTGTTTGATCTATTGGTTTCATCTGTTTAAATTTTGTTTTTATTAGTCAGATGGAACCTCCATGAATTAATCATTCCTTTGTGGGTATGATCAAGGTACATGTCGGTTTCATGACAATATTTCTTTCAAGGCTTTCACAAAGGTGTCTGCCTCCTGTTTTCCTATAGTCATGGGCGGCAACAATCGAAGCACATTCGGATTAGTAGCCGCTCCCGTAAAAATTTTATATTCAGTAATTAGCCTGGAGCGTATTTCTTTGACTGGCTCGTCAAATTCAAACCCTAACAGCAAGCCTTTACCTCTTATTTCTTTAATCTCCTTTATATCGCCCAGTTCCGTCTTGATGTAGGATCCAATTTCTCCGCAGTTTCGAATCAATCCCTCTTCTTTGATCACTTCCAGCACGGCTTGACCGGCAGCGCAAGCCAGATGGTTGCCACCAAAAGTAGTACCCAGCTGTCCGTACGTAGCTTCAAATTTTGGTGCGATAAGTACCCCCCCAATCGGAAACCCGTTCCCCATTCCTTTGGCAACGGTTATCAAGTCGGGCTTGATGTTGGTGTATTGGAATGCAAAGAACCTTCCTGTACGTCCATACCCTGATTGAATTTCGTCAAGTATCAAGAGGGTTCCAGTATCTTTACAGGCCTTTTTAAGAGATTCCATGAACACTGGATCTGGTTCATATATCCCACCAATACCTTGAATGCCTTCAATTAAAACAGCTGCATATTCATTAGAAGCTAAAGCTGTTCTCACGCCCTTCTCATCATTTAGCTCAAGCAAATCAATGTGGTCTGTTGGATTGACGGGTGCCTGAATTTTAGGATTGTCAGTAACTGCAACAGCTAGAGAAGTGCGACCGTGAAATCCATTTTTGAAGGCCAGTACCTTTTTTCTTCCGGTCTGAAAAGAAGCCAGCTTCAATGCATTCTCGTTGGCTTCAGCACCTGAATTGCATAGAAATAGATTGTAGTCAGGAAATCCTGACAGTTCACCTAATTCATGTGCCAGTTCTTCCTGAATCGGAATTTTTATTGAATTGGAATAAAACCCTATTTCATTGACCTGCTTCGATATGTTGGAAACATACTTTGGGTGTGAATGACCTATAGAAATCACGGCGTGCCCTCCATACATATCAAGATATTTAGTGCCTTTGTCATCCCAGACATAAGCTCCTTTAGCCTTTACTATGTTGATGTTGAAAACAGGATATACCTTATAGTTTTGCATGATTACTTCTCTGAGATGATATCCGAAATCTTATCGTAAGACTTCATTAAACCCTTGATTAAGGCAGAACTCATACCTTCGTGCTCCATTTCATTCAAACCTGAAATTGTACATCCTCTGGGCGTGGTTACCTTATCAATTTCTTCTTCAGGATGGCTATTGGAATTGAGTAGCAGACTGGCCGCTCCCATACAAGCTTGAGTAGCCATATTTTTCGCCTCTGGCGCATCAAAGCCCAGCTGAATAGCTCCTTGAGTAGTCGCGCGAATGAGGCGCATCCAGAATGCAATGCCACTCGCGCAGATAACCGTAGCCGCTTGCATCATGTTTTCTTCTATGACCAAAGACTGACCCAATGCATCAAAAATCTGCTGTGCAATCTTCATTTGTTCCTTGCCCTGTTCGTTGGCGCTTAAGCAAGTCATTGACTGACCCACTGAAATAGCCGTGTTGGGCATGCTTCTAATGACCGCAATATCCTTTTTAAGCACATTTTCAATGTCCGAGATGGCTCTGCCCGTTACGGTAGAAATCAATACATGTCGCCCCTCAAGTAATACGCCCTTGATTTCATTAAGCACGCTATTGATTTGACCAGGTTGGATACAGAGGATAATAATATCTGATTGCTGAACTGCTTCAATGTTACTTGAAATCACCTTGACCTTGTTACTATCAAATTTCTCAGCCAAACCGGTTACATTTCTTTTTGTCAACGTTAGTTGATCTACATGAAATCCTGTTTGCTTAGCTATACCCTGGGCTATAGAGTACCCTAAATTGCCGACGCCTATTAATGCTATTTTCATAATTCTTAATTCAAAGTCTAAACTTTAGCGTGCGACATCAGAAGCCGCTACTTTTTAATCGAAGCCCTTCTTTCTGATCCAGCCCAAACATCAGATTCATATTCTGAACCGCTTGTCCTGAAGCGCCTTTGATCAAATTGTCGATCACTGACGTTACCAAGACCGTATCACCATGTTTTTCGACATGGATTAAGCATTTATTTGTATTGATTACCTGCTTCATGTCGGGAGCTTCATCCAATACATATACAAATGCGGCATCCTTATAAAATTCCTTGTACCAATTCACAATTTCTTCTTCGGTAGCAGACACAGTAGTATACAAGCTGGCGAATATCCCTTTAGCGAAATTTCCACGCACAGGCAAAAACTTAATATCATGTTCGAAGTCGCTCTGCAGCTGCTTAACAGACTGGTTGATCTCACCCAAATGTTGGTGATTGAAGGCCTTATAGATCGAGACATTGTTATTTCGCAAGCTATAATGAGTTGTTCGTCCAGGCTGCTGCCCTGCTCCTGTAGAGCCCGTTACTGCATTAACGTGAACATCTTCGGTCAATACCCCATGTGACGCCAGAGGTAATATTCCGAGTTGTATGGCAGTAGCGAAACAACCCGGGTTCGCTAAATGCTTGGCTGCTTTAATAGCTTCCAAATTCAATTCGGGCAAACCATAGACAAAATCGTTGCCTTCAGCTTTTAGTCTGAAATCATTACTCAAATCAATAATTTTTACTGATGACGGTAGGTCATTAGAAGATAAAAACTCCTGCGTCTTGCCATGACCCGAGCAAATAAAAATAACGTCCACCTCCAAGTCCAACTCGGCCGAAAAATCGCCTTCTACGTCTCCTATTAAATCTTTATGGACTGCATGAATTGGACGGCCAGCATTGCTCGAACTTTGAACAAATGATAACTCGACCTGCGAATGATTGGCCAATATCCTCAACAACTCACCTGCTGTATAGCCCGCACCTCCTACTACTCCTACCTTTATCATGAGTTGATAGCATTAAAAATTTTAGATTGATTGGCCAGAATCTTAGTGAAGCCTTTCACATCTTCTCCAGACCAACCATTATTCATTTCACCGTATTGACCAAATTTAGAACTCATCAAATCTTTGTCAGAAGTGATACCAATCACCTCAAATCGATAGGGTGCCAATTTCACTTTAACTACTCCTGTCACATTCTTCTGTGTGCTCTCCAAAAACACCTCTATGTCGCGCATTACTGGGTCTAAGAATTGTCCTTCATGCAGAAGCATACCATACCAGTTGGCCAACTGCTCTTTCCAATGCTGTTGCCACTTAGTAAGTACATGTTTCTCTAGTGTGTGATGTGCTTTGAGTATGATTACTGGTGCCGCTGCTTCAAATCCAACTCGGCCTTTGATTCCGATAATGGTATCTCCCACATGCACATCACGGCCAATGCCATATTTAGAGGCTATATCGTTTAGTTTGAAAATAGCCTCTACTGAGTCAAGCGCATTGTTATTTAACCCAACCAACTCGCCCTTTTCAAACTGAAGCTCCACTTCTTCACTTCCGTCCTTTTCTACCTGGCTTGGAAATGCGCTTTCGGGAAGTGATAAATGAGATGTCAATGTTTCATCTCCACCTACAGATGTCCCCCACAAGCCTTTGTTGATAGAGTACTTGGCTTTTTCCCAGGAGATATTCACTCCTTTGGTTGCCAGATAATCAATCTCTTCCTGGCGTGACAATTTGTTGTCCCGAATAGGTGTAATGATTTCAATTTCAGGGCAAATGATTTGAAAGATCAAATCGAATCGCACTTGATCATTTCCGGCACCTGTGCTTCCATGAGCGATGTATTTGGCTCCGATAGATTTTGCATGATTAGCGATCGCCAGGGCCTGGAATACACGCTCTGCACTTACTGATAATGGATAAGTGTTGTTTTTCAGGACATTCCCGTAAATCAGATACTTCAAACACTTCTCATAGAAATTGGATGTTTCTTCGAGACAATGATGAGAAGACACGCCATAAGAAAAGGCTCTTTTCTCGGTTTCCTCTAATTCCTCTTTTGAGAAGCCACCGGTATTAACGATGACTGTATGTACGTCCAATCCCTGATCTTTCAAATAAAACGCACAGTATGTGGTATCTAATCCACCGCTAAATGCCAATACTACTTTCTTATCACTCATTTCTTCTTATTCAATTTTCGCTTATTCTTAAAACTGGTCAAACGCTGAAACCGCTTGGCAATGGCTCCTTTTGGTTTTTCAGGTTTCACTTGTGATTTTTCATCGAACAACATACCCGTACACAGGCAATTAGCTCGATTATTTCTTTCCAGTATATCATGATTGGGGCAGCTTTTACAGCCATTCCAGAAGGCATCATCAGTGGTCAATTCAGAAAATGTGACTGGGCGATAACCCAACTCATAGTTGATCTTGAGTACAGCCAGACTGGTAGTTATACCGAATAGTCTTGTCTTTGGGAATTTCTCCTGTGAAAGCTCTAATATTTTCTTTTTGATTTTCTTCGCCAATCCAATATTTCGATATTTTGGACTTACGACCAACCCCGAATTAGCTACGTACTCCTTGTTCTGCCACGTTTCTATGTAACAAAATCCTGCCAACTCCCCAGCATAAGTAGCTATTACTGCCTGCTCTGATTCAATCTTTGATCGAATATATTCCGGCTCTCTTTTTGCAATTCCCGTTCCACGCGCTTTGGCTGCTGACTCTATCAAATCACAAATTTCCTGAGCAAATTTTAAATGCTCTATGGTTGCATATTGCACATCCACGTTCATAACCAATGAACTTTAATGGTTTAACTAAAATATTTTGAAATCAATGTTGGAATTGAGGTTACCGCATAGGCAACCTATCATTAGCAGACCCCTACGGGCCTGTTGTTCCTCCTTGGTGCAGGAGTAGCAGCGATGAATGCGATATGTAGTTGCTTGTTTTTCATCTGAACAATGCAAAGAAAAGCAAAGGATTGATTAACCTGCAAGCTTTTACTCTGATTTTTAAAGAATCATTGAATTATTAGAGATCATTCAAAATTATACTATCAATTTTAAATTAATTGCAACAGAACAATCAGCGCAACTGGTTCTCAAATACTCGCTTCTCCTCAGTTATTGAAAAATATTCAGAGAATACATCGAGTTTTTTGAGTTGATCACTAATAAATTTCTGATGGCTTTCGGAATCAGGATTGAAGGGTCTATGCGCTAAAGCGACCCTGACCTTATCCCACTCTTTGACTATTTTCTGCGTCTGATCAGAAAAGTAGGTCTGCTGAAATTTATTCCAAATATAGTCCTCTGCCATTTCGGTTGGATGTATCATATCATTCTTATAAAAGCGATAATCACGTAAATCGTCCATCATCATCTCGTAAGCTGGGAAATATTCTATCTTTTCATCACGTGTCAGCTCATGACAGAGCACTCGGAGCAAAGATTTGCTTAACTGATTCTCAACGATTCCATCCTTAATATGACGCACCGGACTAACAGTAAAAATGAATTGTAATGAAGGGTTGACGGTATTCAAATAAGACTTAAGCTGCTGAAATGAACTGATCATTTCTTCTATTGTTAACAGTCGTTTAGTGAAGTTCTTTTGAGGTAACTTGTGACAATTGGCTACTACCTCTGCAGTACTTTTGCGTTCATAAACAAAAGCAGTACCTAAGGTAATGAAAACAAAATCTGCGGTGGATAGGTACGCTGTGATTTCCTTTTTTTTGAGCTCTAGCACCGTTTTCAAGGTACCTTTGTCACGAGACGTAAATTGAGAATGGTAATCCAGATGAAAGTACTGACCCCCTACTTCGACAAACTTTTCGGCATCTACCTCCCTGGATAATAAAAGATCAAATATTGAAATGGGGTTATAGACCGTTCCAAATGGATTCAATTGTACGGAAAACTTGCTATCAAGTAACTTCTGACCAACATTATCAGAAAAACATGAACCTACGGTAAGCAGATTAGACTCATGCCTGATCTGCATTGAAGAGGACTTGGGATGATATTCTGTGCGAAAGTTATTTGAATTCATGATAACCATAGATCAAAGATAAGGCAATAAAAAAACCAGAACTTAGCCGTTCATTTCTACGCCTTGAATTATTTCAATTTATCATATATTTAATTGCACCAACATTCTCTTAACCACCTCATTGGATCAGTCACCACTCCAACTGATTTTCTCTAGTTATAAACACCAAATATGTCTTCTGCCAGTTACAACTAAATTGTTAAAGTTCAGACCTAATAGCATTTAGAACATCTGATTCAAAAACAAAAATGGTTTTAGAATGTGAGGGTAAAGTCTTGAACAAGAATCGAGAAAATAGCTAAAAAGTTAAGGTATTAATAAGAATAAAATACCAATAAAATCTCCCATGAATGCTCAAATACTAGGTTGGAACTCATTTCTTTTCCATAAATCATCTCGCACAAGGAGGAATAACAGTCTCCAATTGCATTTAAGTAAGTAACAAGCCAATCCCAACCAAGAAATTAGGAATAATAACGCGACCTGAGACCATGAGAGTAACATCCTCCTGGTTTTCAATGGCGCATACTGGAAAAAAACATGAGAGTCCATGAGTTTCTTTTAAATGTGCAAATATCTAATAAGGATAATGAAAAGTAGGATTAGTGAAATTATGGTAATCGACAACAACGAGTTAGATATTATGTTATGCGAATCGGTAATTGAGTCAATAGATCCCGAGCTAAACATAATATATAGCAACAACGCAATCGCAGCGATTAAACTTCTTAAGGCTCCTGGAGGAAAACTGCCTAATATCATTTTAGTGGATATTGAGATGCCCGAAATGAACGGTTGGGAGTTTTACAATAGCGTCAAGGATCTAATCCGTTCACAAAAACGTCCAGTAATGGTTTGCATTCTATCGAGTTCGGAAAAGCAAGCAGACATTGAAACATTTAACAATCAGGAAATACCTTTTTTTATTAAGAAACCTCTAACGGAGCAATTGTACTTGAAGTTAAAAAATAACTATACCCAATATTTCAGTAAACTCGATTGGAATCGGGAGATCCGGACAAGTGCTTAGCTACACACAAAATCGATGTCAGTTTAAGGGGATTATTCTAGCTGATATTTGAGAACTTAATAATGAAAATAATGGCAAGTGGCAGGTCTCTTTTTGGGTGGTTTATATTCTCAGCAATGCTTTTTTATCATAAAAACGCATATTCACAAGAAAGATTAATCAATAGAGGGATTAAGTATTTCGAAAGAGGAAACTACGCTACGGCGCTAGCCCACTTCGAATCGAACAGTGACTCTATTGTTATGAGCAACGAATTAGTTCATTACATGTCACAATCTTATTTGGAATTGCACCAACCTCAGAAAGCCAAAGAGCTCATTGAAAAGTTATCGCAAATGGATGAAGCAAACACCTACAATCTAATTCGGGCAAATTATCAATTAGAGGATTTCTCTAGCGCCATGAATCTTGTCAATCAATCCCATCATTTAGATGATCCTGCATTTCGAAATCTAAAAAACAAAATAGGCAATACCATGGAACACTATGATAATAAGAAGGGATATATTGTTCAAAACTTTGGATCAAAAGTAAACAGCACACATAGGGAGTACAGCTCGGTAATATTCAATCATTATAATACTTTATTATTTACATCAAGAAAGGACAGTACCAAAAAATCCGACATTGACGGTTTATCATTTGAAACCATTTATAAAACTACTATTGATTCTAACAACAATTGGACCTTACCAAAAGCATTAGCTACTGACTTGGTCAAGGACAAAAGGCATGACGCCACTGTGCAGATATTCTCTAATGGAAAGAAGATGATCTCATATCATGATGGCAAATTATACAGTTCTTTTTTGAAAGATAATGTTTGGCAAATTGAAAGTGAGTTTAATTTTCATAATCAATTGGCGAGTGATACACACTGTTTTATCACTACGGATGAAAAAACAATATACTTTGCTTCTGATTTCCAATCCACTAGAATGGATCTGGATTTATACATGTCGCACATGCTTGAGGATGGCAAATGGTCCGAACCAGAACCACTTTCAGAACTGAATACAGATTATGACGAAGATTCGCCTTTTTTGGCAGATGATGGTACTTTTTATTTTAGCAGCCGTGGACACAACTCTATAGGCGGTTATGACATATTCAGATCCTCCTTTAACGAAGAAAATGGCAGCTGGTCAAAACCGATCAATCTTGGGTATCCTATAAATTCTGTAGGAGAAGACACATACTATTCCGTTCATGGAAAAGTCGGATACCTAACCTCGTCGCGACTGGGAGGATATGGATCTTTGGATTTATACCGTCTTTTTCTGTTTAATAAAGTCAAAATAGAAGGTCATGTAGCTAGTAAAAATGGCCAAATTCCACTCGCAAATGTTGAAATAGATTTAGAATATGATTCTTTATTTATTCGGAGTTACACAGACATCAATGGCAACTACTCTCTATACATGCCGATCAATAAGGAAATGCATGTAACCTTCATCAAAGACTCATTAGACATCCATGAAGACGATTACATTGTTAATGTTTCTTTTAAAGATCAAAACAACAATGAATTCAACTTTTTCATTGGCGCTAATGACTCAGAGCCAAAAGCGATTGCAAACTTGAATACCCATCCCAAGGTCAAAGAAATCAACATTGATATTAAAAATGACTTTGAAGAGAATCCCTTCATAGCAGTAGTACCCAATACGCGTGAAAGCTATTGGGTTGATAGCCTTAATTTGGTTTATGAAAAATCTAGTTATAGCCAAAACAAATCTCATGAGATGAACTCAATAGTCAAGGTTTTATACTTTGACTATGATCAGTATGAATTGAGCAATTCCAATCAAAAATTATTGGACTCCTTATGTGAAAGTTCACTTGTATACAACAATGTATCAAGTGTTCACATACTAGGTCATACAGACTCAAGAGGAGGCTCTCGTTACAACCAGCAATTGTCTTGGCAGAGGGCAAATGCAGTTTATGAATACATACTAGACAAGAAGATTTTGATTAATAATTTTTTGGTAAAGGGTGTAGGAGCAAAAAAACCTATAATGAAAGGGGATAACGAGGCAAGTCATTCAGAAAATAGACGCGTTGAAATAACATTTCACCAATATGAGCAGAAAAATGAGCTATAGCTTGATATTGGCAATCCTATTTTTTGTTAGTGCAACCAACAAAAGCGATATACCAAATAATAACGACTTACCTGGTATAGTCACGAATCAAAGCACGGGCGAAAAAATAGACGGTGTACAGGTGATCATTAATGACACAATTCATTCATTTTCAGATTCCACAGGATATATCATTTTCGAATCTTTTGATTTCGGAAAAAGGCCTGAAAAATTAATCGCAAAAAAAATGGGATTCGAACTGGCTTCTTGGGTGTATAACAATAGTGAATTGCTCATTGAAATGAGAGAGACAACCATAAGACATCTGAATGGTCAGGTGTTATTATCTGACGGCACTGGTTTATCAGCGGTTGAGATTGAATTCTTTGGACGTCAGGTGCAATCTACAATGACAGGAAATAAAGGTGAATTTTCATTTGAAATCCCAATTGAGGACAATGACATTTCTCCCAATCGCTTCAACATTGATGGTCATAGACTCCAGATGAGCATTGTTAATGACGATATTGAAAGTGCTACCATTCATCTCAAGCTGGTTGCTCATGAGATGTCAATGCCTCAAAAAGTAATCACGGTAAACCTTCAGAGCGTAAGAGGAACTCCAACAGAGGAAATATCAGTAATTATTAACGGAGAATATTATAAATCCGATAACAATGGATCATTGCTCATACCGGCAAATTCGAAGTTGAGTAATATTCATATTCAAGGTTACAAAGTTCTAGCAATAGACACACTCTTGAAATCCAATCAAATCGTTTTAACGATCAATAAAAGCACTCCTATGAGTCAATCACAAAAGACAGTTTTGGCAAGTGATAGCATTGTAGCAGACACTTTGATTCAATTGGCTCAAAACCCAGAGCAAGACTCCATGGCTATACAGGCCGAATTAGCCGTGAGTCAGGGGTTAGATAGTAGCAAATATTTTTTCAATAATCAGGAGGGTGAATTGAAGAAACAAGGTGATTTCATCAACAGCTTAAAGGACAGTGTTTCACGTCTCACGCATATTTCACACCTTGACCACAAGCATCTTTTGATTCAGTTAGAAGAATTGAACAAATCTATTGTTCTAAGTGAAGAAGCCTTCAAAACTACAAAAAATGCGAGCAGCGAGTTGATACTGAAACTAAGAACTATCCTCGAGGATAAGGATCGGGAGATTAAAGATATTCAAGAAGCAAAAGATGCCCTTGACCGAATGAATAAGGAAAATATAAAAACGTTCACTTGGATACTATTGGCATTAATCTTAATGCTACTAATGTCGCATTGGGTTAACAGAAGGTTTAAGAAGCAAAAAATTGTAATTGAGAAAACCAAGGAACAACTTTTGGAGGCTCAGGAAATGGCAAAAGTAACTAACATGGTATATGATTATAAGAAAAAAACATTTTCCTATTCAGACAACTTCTTTAAAACATTAAGAATATCTGATACAAAAAGAAAAAAAGCAATTCAGAATAGTTCTGACGAGTATATTCCGAATGAACTCATAGATAATGAAGATAGGTCAAGGGTCTTATTGAATTGGAAAAAAATGTTGGCCGCACAAGAACCTATCCACATCAGGTTTAAAGGAAAGACTGATGATAATGGGACGCTGTACATAGATATGAATTCTCAACTGGATTTTACGACCTCCGGCAAAAAAGAAAGTATTTCCGTCTCACTACAAAATGTTACCGAACAAACCGAAAACGAACTAAAATTAATCAATGCCCTGAAAGAGCTAGAAAGCACATCAAAGGCTAAAGAACATTTTATGGCATCAATGAGCCATGAAATAAGAACTCCATTAAATGCCATTATTGGATTAGCCGATCATTTACTTTCACAGAAATATTTGGATGGTCAGCTTGAAAACTTAAAAGCAATCGAGTTTTCAAGTAAACACCTCCTTTCCTTAGTCAATGACATGTTGGATTTTAGTAGGATCCGAGCAAGAAAATTGAAATTGAATATCGAGGTATTCGACATCATCAATTTGACCAAAGGACTTATAAAATCAATGTCAAATCAGGCGTCAGAAAAAGGGTTGCAGCTGGAAGAAGCCATTAGTTTAGAGTTGCCACAATATCTTATGGGTGACCAACTGAGGATTACACAGGTATTGATGAATTTGATCGGAAATGGAATAAAATTTACTACCACCGGATCAATTACTCTCGAAATGAAATTAGACCGTAAAACTCCGGATACAGTCTATGTAGGCTTTCATATAAAAGATACAGGTGTTGGCATTCATCAAGATAAGTTGCATAAAATATTTGAAGGTTTTGAACAGGAAAACATTTCTACCGCCCGGAAATACGGAGGTTCAGGCCTGGGACTTACCATATCCAAAGAATTAGTGAATCTGATGGGTGGTGAACTACAAGTGAAGAGCGAGACAGGGAAAGGCTCAGAATTCTTCTTCGTATTACCCTTAAAAATTGCCAAAGAGAAAGAAAAAGAGAAAGATAATGAGCTGAGCACTGAGATCAACGCAAGGAAAACCTTAATAAAAATGCGGGTTCTTTGTGTGGAAGACAACAAGATCAATCAACTGGTACTTTCACAATATTTTAACAAATGGAAGATAATTGTTGAATATGCCAATAATGGGTCGGAAGCTTTAGAAAAGTTTGACCCAGATCAGTTTGACCTGATATTTATGGATATAAGGTTGCCAGATATGGATGGTTATGAAGTAACACGCAAGCTTCTGGAACGATTTCCAGATTGTCCAACCCCAATTATTGCCTTAACTGCCGAAGTCAATGAGCATGCTGAAGAGAAGTTTATCGCAGCAGGAATGTCTGGCTTTTTACCTAAGCCATTTAAAGAAGAACAATTGCTGTTGACAATTCAAAAGTTTGAGAAATTAAAATGAAAAATACAAATCTAATAATGAGATGGAAGTAGAAAGTAAAATGGAAATCAACCTGGAAATATTAAAAGCGGAACATTTCGAACCAGGTTTTGCAGTTACCTTTTGTGATATGGTTATTGCTAAATTGGATGAGTTTAAAAATGACTACAAAGAATATGCGTTAAGTAAAAATACTGATGGCATTAAGTCAATTGTGCATGAGCTAATCGCAACACTGAGGTTTTTAAATCTAGAAGAAATGTGTGAAGTGATAAACCGGTATCAATCGATAGACCTTAACGACACATTTGCGATTCAGGAATTGGTCAAGGTAGTTGTTGATTATTGCTCACAACTTGAAAAAGCTCTGATCTCCTTCAGGCAAGAAAACTCAAACTAGCACTCTTGATTGTCAGATGAAGTTGGAGCTATTACAAATTATATATAAAGCAATAAAAAACCAGAAACACCTGTCTGAGGCATTTCTGGTTTAAACGCTTATTCCGTAAGGAACTATTTTATTTACTAAAAAATCTATTGTTTAACGATTCTATAAGTTGTAGCCTCATTTCCAATTCCTAATCTGAAAAGATACAGTCCACTGGGCATCTGCTCTGAATTCCATGTAATCTTATGACTACCTAAACTCAATGAATTGTCTTGAACTAAATCAACGACTTTAGCCCCCATCTGATTATAGACAGATAAGCTCACTTTCTGCTCTTCTCTTAGCGTAAAAGTAAGGCTCACCTCGTTATTAAAAGGATTAGGGTAAAATAGAACCGCATCCATATTCTCTTCAGGTAGTTCATCAGTTAACTGATTGGCGTGATCCAAATTTCTAGCGCTAGCTGCACCCAAACCATCCAAATAAGTTCTATGATTGTTAGAAAATTCAAAGTTGTAGAACTCATCCCAATTGATTGACCAGGTCATCAACCCTCTAAAATTTGGATATCCTCCCGAGTTAACCAGAGTATAGTTTCCGCCATAGGAAATACCCTTTACCAAATAATCCAAGGCCTGATGCACCGTAGCTGGTGTAGTGTACCCACCACCCGCAGCTTGCGGTGAGGCTGGTAAACCAATGGCCACCTGATCTTGTCTCAAAGCTGGAAATCCTGTAGCATGACCTGGCACTGGAAATCCTTGCAACAACATCTCAGCCATGGCCACTTGAAAATCAGCCGTTCCTTGCTGATAACATGGGCT
The DNA here is from genome assembly GCF_039944555.1 of Reichenbachiella sp. GTDB lineage: Bacteria > Bacteroidota > Bacteroidia > Cytophagales > Cyclobacteriaceae > Reichenbachiella. The sequence continues at coordinate 113,938 of NZ_JBDUYN010000009.1, forward strand.
ATTCTGACCTAGTCCTAACATACATCCGGTATTGTAATGCTGTACATGGATATAATTCAGACGGTCTTTAAAAGCATAAATAACAGGCAAGTACGCACCTGCTCCCCCTCCATAACTATTCAACGCACCTTGCACATAAAGTGTCTCCGGAGCAGTTGTTAAAATAAAACCTGCACCAAAATGATTCAGTATGGTCTGGGTTCCGTTGATAAAGTTTACAATCTTAGGACTGGTTGGATTTCTGAAATCAGTATCTCCAGCATCCAAAGACAATGAGCTTCCTTCCAAATCAATATCCAGGCCATCAAATCCATATTCTGTAATGATGTTGATCATAGAACTGCTGTAGGCTTGTGCATCTGCTGCTGTAGTCAAATGAATAGCGCCGTTGGCACCACCAAGTGAAATCAGCACCTTCTTACCCTGGCTTTGCAGTACAGCCACGTCATTTTTAAATTCCTGAACGGTTGGATAAATGGCATTATCTGGCACAAAAGCCATCGTTGAGCCCAGTTGAGTCGATGGTTCTGCAAAGGAAATATTAATCACATCCCACTTGTCAGAAATTTCACTCAATTTTAATGCTCCGGCTCCGTTAATAAAATTATGCCAATAACCTACCAATACTCGATCAGGTAAGTCCCCTGTAGGTGGTGTAACCGTGCCTACTGTGATGTTTACAGGCGCGGAATCAACTGACGCATTTTCGTTATCTGTGGCCTTGGCAAGAAGTTGATGATTACCATCGGTTGAGGCCCAGGTAATAGAGTATGGTGAAGACAGGTCCTCTCCTATTTTGATGCCATTTACAAAGAACTCTACCTTAGAAACTGAGCCATCAACATCTGAAGCTGATGCAGAGATATTGACAGTTGCTCCAGTTGCATAATTCGTTCCACTCACGGGTGCCGAGATTGAGACAACGGGTAATTGATTTCCAGGAGGGTTCGTTCCACCACAGTCACCTAGATCGTTCCAGGCATCCTGCCAATGTGCCCCTACGCCAGGTTCGTAAGCCCATGCGGACCCATTACACCACCCACTAAATGGATAATCTTTACATTGATACTTCTTCCCATCGTTTTGAACTTCACTACCTGCTGAATAACCTCCATTTTCCAGATACTGAGGTGCCGTGCAATCGCCACCACCATCAGCAACCACTGTGATATTTACTGGCGAAGAGGTAGTAGATGCGCTTTCGTTATCTGTTGCGACAGCAGTTAAGGCAAAGTTTCCTTCCGTACTGGTCCAATCTAAGCTATAAGGAGATGACAAATCTTCGCCAACCTTAGTCGCCCCAACGAAAAATTCAACTTTAGAAACTGTACCATCAGAATCTCCAGCCGTTGCTGCGATCGATACTATGTCTCCTACCGTATAACTAGCTCCATCAGCAGGTGCAGTAATACCGACAGTAGGTGGCACATTACTACCAATTGCTGTCACCGTAACATTCACAGTTGACGAGGTAGCTGTTGCCCCAAGATCATCAGTAGCTACTACAGATAAAGCATAACTTCCGGCTAAAAAAGATTGAGAAAAGCTGTATGGTGCTGAATTATCATCTCCTACTTTGGTTCCATCTACAAAGAACTCTACAAGCGTGACTGTGCCATCTGAATCACTGGCACTAGCATCTATTACAACATTTCCTTCATTAAAAGAGGAGTTATTGACTGGACTTGTAATTGAAACCGTTGGAGCCTGATTTTGAGGGTCTCCACAGGGGCCCAAGTCTAGCCAATGTGCATATTGTCCATTATGCGTAGATGGGTCATTGTTTTGCGTCCAATAATTCGCTTGATACAATATGCCATTATGAGAAACCTGATCTCCTCCGTTATAAACAGTACTCGCGTCCCAGGCGGGAGCCGAACAGGTACTTGGAGTAGAAGAGGTCACAGTTACTTGATCCGTTTCAGTCAAACCATCATTATCCGTGGCAGTAGCCAAGATGGTATGAGAACCATCGGCACTTGGAGTCCAGTTAGCTGTGTAATTACCTCCACTCAAAGTAGCCGCATAGCTCTGCCCATCTACGGTAAAAACAACACTGGCTATTGTACCATCACTGTCAGACGCATTAGCTGTCAAGATAGCTGACGCACCTGTCGTCAGTTCTTCTCCCGCTGATGGACTTGAAATAGATACCTGTGGGTCTATTCCTGTACCATCAGAAACACTTATCGCAATCGCAGATGAGGTTCCGGAAGCAGCCTCATTATCAATTGCCTTTGCAGTCAGAGCATAGTTACCAACGGCAGCATTGTTCCATGTAAAACTATATGGAGACGAAGTATCTTCGCCCAGCTTCGTAGTTCCTGCGAAGAATTCAACTTTGGTCACTGTTCCATCTGTATCAGAAGCACCAGCCTCCAAAGTGATTGATTCTCCTACTTGAAAAGAAGTTCCGTCTAGTGGAGCAGTTAAGGTTGCGGTAGGTGGTTGGTTTAGGGGTGTGCCTCCATCTGCGAATACTTCATTGATTTTATTGACTAATTCAGAGTTGACATTGGACCAGCGCTTCAATTTGGTTCCAAATGATTGAGCTGTACCACTGAACTCAAGATCGCCATAAACTGTCCATACAATCGTACCTGCCAGATTATTGTCTTTCACATACTGTGCTTTAAGTCCGATAGATTGCTCATTGTCATAACTCAGAAAGAAGTTGTCCTTAGTCAAATAAGGTACCTTGGCCTGATCATCCCAATGCTCAGTCCATCCACTACTTGCCCCAAGTGCTTGTTGCTTGATGAAGAAATAGTTTGGTGTGCCATCATAGACATCCTTCGGCCAATTTGTAAAATCAGCACACGTACTAATAGGACCATCCGGTTGCACATTTTCGTTACGCTTTACCGTAGCAGCGTTCAATGAAGCAGAGCCATTTGTAATCACTCCTCGACCATAAAAAGCAGACCCCATGTTGATCTTGGCTGCAGGAACACCCATTGCGACCAATCCATTAAACGTATCATGCCAGTTGGCCTGAGGGGCCTCTGCATTGTCATAGGTATAAAGTGGCGAATTATGTCCGGCCTTATTCGACCAGCCTCCGTTGTAATCATAGGACATCATATTGAAGTAGTCCATGGTGTTTGCCAATCCGGCCCAATCAAATCCTTGCAGCTTAGGAACAGCTGCAGAGAAAGCGGCAGTTATTAGTTTATCCGGACCTATGGCTACCCGAATTTCCTCTACCAAAATTTTGAAATTATTGTAGTCAGCAGTCGTTCCTGTAAAATTCATACCACTGTATGGTCCCGGATACTCCCAATCCAAATCAATCCCATCAAATCCCATATTGATAAGCTTTTGGCAATCTGCGATAAAAGTGGCCCTCTTTACCGGATCAGCAGCCATTTCAGGAAAATGCTTACACATACTCCATCCACCAATTGATGCCATAACTTTCACGCCATTCTGATGAGCCATCTCAAGAATCCCTGGAGCTCCTCCCTCTTTTGGTACCGGAATAGGTAGGGCACCGCTCAAACCCCAAGCGGGATGACTCCAGGTATTTCCACCCAGTTCTACCACATATCCATGCGATTCAGCCCTTAGCTTCGCCGCCTCATTGACATGTTGAATGGGATCGAGTTCACCAAATAGAATGTGGAAATCCCAGCTGCTATAAATGTCAGTGAACAGAATATCAGCTGGCGCCTGAACGGCTCCAGATTGATAGATATTCTTATTCCTGTGATCACCACTATGTAAAGAACCATCTTGTGCTACTCCAAAAAATGAATAGTTTAGAATTGTGTATTTGGAGTAATCAATATTCATGTGCGTAAGAGCACCTGCCGATGGCAGACCGGCATTCGCCGCTTTCCATGCATCCCATTGTGTGATATACCCAATAATCTGCTTCGAATGATTAGCCGTAGTTGCATTTCCGCCTGTATCAACCTGTGCGAAGGTCATAGGTACAAGCAATACTTGAAATAGTAAATAGAGAGATAATTGGTGCAGTTTACGATGGACGCACCTCTTCCAGCTCATAGTTTTATATGAGTGTTTCATAGTTAGTTTGGTATAAATGAATAATTAATTTACCTGGTATGCGCTTACCAATTTAGAAGCTAGCCAATCATTTATCCGTTTTAGAATTATTTAGCTCAATGGGGACAAGTCATCGCGGAATTGCAGATATATTCCATTGTTAAAAAAAATGTAGGATGTTTGTCGGAAGAGGTGCTTCGTATTTTTCAACGAAGGCCCGCATTCGAATTATTTATTGCACTTGCCATTCAATATTCACTTCAAAAAATTCCTTTTTAGTAATTCCAAGAATACATTTTTCCTTTAGGTAGGTAGAATTTATCCTTCTCAATGCATTTATCATTCAAATGAATCAACCGCTTTAACCTGCACTATTTATTATCTGATATAAAGTAATACAAACCATTTTGTGGTTAAAATATTATTAAAAGATGAAAGAGAAGTTCAGAAGTGTTTGCTATGCGTTTTGCGCCGTTTTATTGTTGACTGCGGGGCTTAATAATCAAAGCAGAAGGCTTAATAAGAAAAGCACTGATCTTTCATCTATCATTTCTGAGAAGTTATTCCTTATTCAATGCTATCGCACAAATAGTATAAAAAAAGAATCCGAAGTGATTCTAAGTTATCAAGAACATCTGATACAGAAAGTGGATAGCGCCCTATTCATCGTTTCGAAACCATAAACCAGCATCTAATTTTTTCTTATTAAAAATTTAATACATGACCACATTCTTTAAGATTTCACCCACGGTTATAATCTGTCTGTTTCTCTCAATCGCTTCATCATGTACGCAAAAAATATGTCCGACGTACGATGGAGCCGTACCTCCCAAAATGATTAACTATTAAAATAAAACCATCATGACGACTTGTTTAAATGATTTCAAACTGAAGCACTGTATGGCCCAGCTGGTTATAGACCTGACATCGCCTATTGAACTCTTATTGGCTATTTATCTAATTGCGACTTGCCAAAACCGTAATCCACATCAACTTAAAGTTCCTGATCTGAATCAGAACAATGAATTGAATATTAACCTAAATAGAAACCGATTTTAGATTGAAAAATATTAACTAAATAATTAATGACAGCTATTCTAAGGATAATAAGGAGCTATTATAGAAAAGTTAGAAGAGGTCGACCGGAAATAATTGACGTAGCCTATTTTCTCACAAGAAAAAATGTCCCTGACCAATAATTTTTATGTGATTAGTTAAGATACGAATTCGGGGCACCTTCTTATTTTAATCAATATTGGCAAAATAGGCAAATTGTATCCGAATCGGAATTGTTTGAATTTAGAATTGGATGGTACGGCTTAACGAAGTGAGGTGCTATAAATGAAATATTGAAAGGCCCATTTATCGAGCCTTATTTTGGTACTGAATTTATTCCATTTAAAGTTAGATAGGCTCATGGAGAGCACACTATGAGAAAAAACAATGAAAACCGATGGGAAGCAAATCGAAAATATTTTTTACGATTCAGATACTCTCCTTTCTTAGAGAGGCAAAATCTAAACAGCATAAATTAGGATTTCATAAAGGGTATGAATATACAAACTTGCGGGATGCAATGTTCAATTTATTGTTAGAACATGATTACCCCCTATGCATAGACACCTCTAGGTACAATTCGATCGATACTTCAAAACTAAAGAATCAGCTAGCAAAGGGCATAGCAGCAATTGTTAAAAACAAACTAAACCTTGAACGCCCAAATGTGAATAACTCAAAAAATGTTTATTCGATCGCAAAAGTTTTGCTTCTAAGAAGTGGTTAAGACTTTGTTGCCAAATTCAGCAATTTCCAATCAAGATACTTCATATCGATTATAGCAGATATTTAAGCGAAAATTGGCTTGATCCTCAATTTATGGCAATGTATCAATAATGAGAAAATAAAAAAAACGACCTCAAATTGAAGTCGTTTTTTTTTATTTTCTAGCTTTATATATTTCTATTCAGCTACGACGTTGATTGTTACATTGTGTTGAACTTCCTTGTGTAAATCCAAAGACACTTTATATTCACCTACGTTCTTTACCTGACCCTCAAAGCTTATTTTTTTTCTGTCTATTTCAAACCCTTTAGCAGCTAAGGCATCAGAAACTTGTAGTGCAGTAATAGCACCAAAAATCTTACCGCTTTCGCCAGCTTTAGTTTTGATTTCTAATACAACTTCTCCAATTGAATTGGCAAGATCCTGAGCATCTTGTCTTAGCTTCTCAGCCTTATGAGCTGCTTGTCTGATATTTTCAGCAATCATCTTACGATTAGAAACATTTGCTATCATAGCGAACCCTTGCGGGATCAGGTAGTTTCTACCGTACCCTGGCTTTACGTCTACCGTATCATTTTTATATCCAAGGCCTTTGATATCTTCTTTCAATATAATTTCCATGTCCTTGTTTTATTTAAGTGAATCAGTAACATAAGGTAACAAAGCAATATGTCTGGCTCTTTTAATAGCTTGAGAAACTTTACCTTGAAATTTCTGACTTGTTCCAGTCAATCTTCTAGGCAAAATCTTACCTTGTTCGTTTACAAACTTCAATAGAAAGTTGGCATCCTTGTAATCAATATACTTGATACCATTCTTTTTGAACCTACAGTATTTTTTCTTCTGATCGGCTCTGTTAATTGGCTCGTTTACTAGTGTCATGATTTTACCTCCTCTTTCTTTTTGTTAAATGCACCACTCTTTCTTTTTACATTGTAAGCCAGTGCATGCTTGTCCAACGCAGTAGTCAAGAACCTTAAGATTTTTTCATCTCTTCTATACTCAGTCTCAAGCATATCTACTAATGTAGGTTCTGCTTCAAACTCGAACAATTGATAAAACCCTGTTTTTTTGTGCTGAATCGGATAAGCTAATTTCTTAAGGCCCCAGTTTTCTTCGTTGATGATTTTCGCACCTCCATCTTCTAGTACCTTCTTAAACTTTCCGACAGCATCCTTCATCTGATCGTCAGACAAAACGGGAGTTAAAATGAATACCGTCTCGTAATTTTTCATTATGAAATATTTAGTTTAAAAAATTTTGAGGTGCAAAAGTAGGAAGTATTGTGATAATCACCAACAAGACCACCATCTTTTGAAGGTTATAAGTCCCATTTTTCATTCAAATGACTGAAGGCATGATGTCCTGTCAAGTCAAATTGACAAGGCACAATAGATATGTAGTTGTTGGCTATCGCCCACTCATCATTATCTTCACCTTTATCATGATTTACAAAGTTTCCGACCATCCAGTAATAATCCCTACCATGTGGATCCCTTCGCTTGTCAAATTCCTCTTCCCATCGCGCATTTGCTTGTCTGGTCACTTTGATTCCTTTTATTTTCTCATTCTGCTTAGGAGGAATATTTACGTTTAATGCAATTCCTTCAGGGAGGCCATGCGCTAAAGCCTCAGAAGCAATCTTCAAAATATGGTCATCAACATGCGAAAAGTCCGCATGCCAACTAAAATCACAGAGCGAAAATCCAATTGCCGGTGTTCCTTCAATGGCCCCTTCGATAGCTGCGGACATCGTCCCGGAATACAACACGCTGATACTCGTATTAGCACCATGATTGATCCCGCTAACAACCAAGTCCACTTTTCTGCCTTTAAGCACCTCATGTTTGGCAAGCTTAATACAATCTGCAGGAGTACCTGAACATTTGTAGGCCTGGATACCCCCAAAAATATCAGTTTTAGACAAGCGGAGTGTGTCCCCAACTGTGATTGCATGCCCCATACCTGATTGTGGTCCATCGGGCGCTACTACTACGACCTCGCCAATTTGACACATTAGTTCAACGAGTTTTCTAATACCAGATGAGGTAACGCCGTCGTCGTTTGAAATCAAAATTAGAGGTTTGGACATTTGATCGTCTTTTAATGTGGTCTTTAAATTTGTTGCGTGCAAAATAAACGAAAAAAAAGACCCAATTTTCATCGGGTCTTTAACAATAATTAAAGATTTTGAAAATCAGCCGCCCTTAATGACATAGCCATCAGCAATCAATCTAAATTCATTAAATATTTTAGATGTAGCTACTTTAATGTTTTTCCGTGAATCCTTGTTATCTCTTGAAAAAACTCCAGAAGCATAACCCTGCCAAACTGTTTGCTTCTTTTTTCTGTCAAAGAAAACTACAAGCAGAGTTCCATCGTTCATTTCATAATTACTCACCCGGTATTCTTCTCCTGCAACTTCTTCATCTTCAAAGAAATCCTTAGAAGGATTCTGTTTTTTGTCCTCCCCCTCTGCAACAATTTCATTGTTAACCCAACTTTCAAAGTGAGGCTGATTATATCCCCTTAAGGAGAAGTTGTCATAAAATATTTTATACATCACCAGCAAATCGGGCTTTTTTGCTTGCTTGAAATACCCCTGCGCTCCCATCCTGGAGGCAATAGTCTTTTCTAATATCTCACGATGATAAAGTGTATCATTTTCCGGACTAGACATAAAATTGTATGTCCTGTATTTTTTGAATTTACCTCCATAACTGTAATCCGAATCGGTTATGAAGTCTTTTTGTGAAAGACAACTGCCCAATAGAATGATGACAGCAAATAGAGAATAATTTTTGAGTGATGTTGAATATGCTCGTATCATTGGTTTTTTTGATTTACAATTGAAGTAACAATCCCATTGCTATAATGATTGAACCCTACAATTTAACTAAAATTTATCTATTCGTAATTATTAACAGTGAATTGAATTAATAAATTCAGTTCTTGTAAAATAGACGACAACGTTATATAAATTTGAATTTTCAAAACCCTATAGTGATGTCAAGAATATTAATTATTGGCGCTGGAGGTGTAGGTAGAGTTGTTGCCTACAAATGCGCACAAAACTCAGATGTCTTTTCTGATATTTGGATGGCCAGTCGAACGAAATCCAAATGCGAACAAATAGCCGGTGATGTATTTTCAGAACTAAAAGTCGAAATTCATACTGCCCGGGTCGATGCAGATAATGTTCCTGAATTAGTTGAACTCATTAATGAAATTAAGCCAAAACTAATTATCAATGTTGCCCTTCCCTATCAGGATTTAACTATTATGGATGCCTGTCTTGAAACTGGTGTCCATTATCTCGACACAGCTAATTACGAGCCCAAAGATGAGGCAAAATTTGAATACAAATGGCAATGGGCTTATCAGGACAAATTCAAACAGGCCGGACTTGCTGCAATACTAGGTTGTGGTTTTGACCCTGGTGTTACAAGCATTTATACGGCTTATGCCGCTAAGCATCATTTTGATGAAATTCACTACCTTGATATTGTGGACTGCAACGGGGGTGACCATGGTAAAGCATTCGCAACCAATTTCAATCCAGAGATTAATATTCGCGAGGTGACTCAAAAAGGCAGGTATTATGATAATGGCGAATGGATAGAAACAGAGCCTCATGAAATCCGACAAGAACTCTCTTATCCAAACATTGGTGAACGTTCTTCTTATGTAATCTATCATGAAGAGTTGGAATCACTGGTCAAAAACTTCCCTTCATTAAAAAGAGCAAGATTTTGGATGACCTTTGGTGATGAATACCTGACGCATTTGAGAGTAATTCAAAACATTGGGATGGCCGGTATAGAACCAGTCAATTATGAAGGAAAAGAGATTGTTCCTTTGCAGTTTTTGAAAGCTGTATTGCCCGATCCGGTAAGTTTGGGGGAAAACTATGAAGGCGAAACCTCAATAGGCTGTAGAATCAAGGGCATGAAAGATGGTAAAGAGAAGACATATTATGTCTATAACAATTGTAAACATCAGGATGCTTTCAACGAGACAGGTGCACAAGGGGTGTCATATACTACCGGAGTACCAGCTATGATCGGGGCCATGATGGTGTTGACGAACGAATGGACTGGCTCAGGAGTATTTAATGTTGAAGAGTTCAATCCTGATCCATTCATGGAGAAACTAAATATCCAAGGTCTTCCTTGGCATGAGCTGCACGATATAGATTTGGAAGTAAAATAGTACATGCAAATCATGATTCCCTCCCCCAGCTTTGTCCTTGACGAACAGGCTTTGGAAAACAATCTAAGGTTGATCAAGCGTATTGCTGATCAGGCCGAGATTGAAATTATTCTGGCATTCAAGGGGTTTGCTATGTGGAGTGCTTTTCCTACTGTACTCAAATATGTGTCCGGTGCTACAGCAAGTTCGCTGCATGAGATGATGCTTTGCAATGAGTTTATGCATACCAAATCCCATACCTATGCGGTTGCCTATAAAGAAAGTGAGATAGGTCAAATTCTAGATGGCACTAGTCACATTTCTTTCAATTCTCTGAATCAGTTACAACAGTTCGGTGAAAGAGCAAAAAAACAAGGTGTATCGGTAGGACTACGGATCAATCCTGAATTCTCTGACGTAAAAACCGACTTGTATAATCCTTCATCCCCTACATCCAGATTGGGTGTGAAATCTGATAGTTTAAAAAATGGAATTCCGAACTTTGTCGAAGGCCTCCACTTTCACGTACTATGCGAATCTGACTCTTATGCACTAGAGCAGACCTTAGCGGCAGTTGAAGAAAAATTTGGCCACTTGTTGCCACAAATTAAATGGCTCAACATGGGTGGGGGGCATCTGATGACTCGAAAAAATTATGACACAAAGCATTTGGTCGAAATATTGAGGGCATTTAAGGCCAAGCACGGCTTGAATCTGATTTTGGAGCCCGGTAGTGCCTTTGCCTGGGAAACAGGGACATTAAAAACAACTGTTCTCGATATAGTTGATCATGGGAGTGTAAAAACGGCCATCATTGATGCCTCTTTCACTTGCCATATGCCTGACTGTCTGGAAATGCCATATAGACCCAATCTTGCCTATGGCTATTCTGATGCAGATAGAGGGGAATTCAAATATCGGCTGGGTGGAGTAAGTTGTTTGGCTGGGGATTTCCTTGAAGATTATTCATTTGATAGACCACTTACTATTGGTGATGAAATTGAATTTTTGGACATGATACACTATACTATGGTGAAAACCACAACATTCAACGGTGTACAACATCCGGCTATTGTAATCAGAAAGAAAAGCGGTAAGCTCGAACTGGTCAAAACCTTTAATTATGAGGATTATAAAAACAGATTGTCCTAATCTGCATTTATTATCAATGTCGAACTATGATTTTATGTGTTTCGATTGTCTGTCCAGTACTTACCTTAAGAAGGTATATTCCATCTAAAAGTGCTTGCACAGATAGGTGGTTTGTAATTCCGGAGGTAATCATTCTGCCCGAAAGATTAAACAACTCATAGTGATCAAATTCACCTTCAATGTTCAATATATTATCAGTTGGATTGGGGTAAACATTTAGCTCAGCACTCATCAGGTCATTTGTTCCTGCAACTACAAAATCAGAGTCTGCAAAAACTGGTCGCAACATAATAATTCCTTCCACTTTTGCATTTCGAGTCCATCTCCCCTCTGTGTTCACTACTATTTTCTGGGTCCCAATCAGATTATTGTTGTCCAAACCTATGCCTATATAATCATTAGTGAATTGCTGGAGAGCAACATAAAATTCTCCGGAAACTATAACCGGAATATCAAAAGTGAAACGATCGAATACGTTGAGCCCTGCACCTCCCGTTATTACAAACTCCTGCAATCGCATCACATCCCTCGCTGCACCTGTAGTATCACTTAGAATAGATAAAATGATACGTTCGCCTGAAGCTGAAGGGTTTATCTGAGGGAAATAGATATCCACGTGAGTCAGGGTGTCCTGACTCGGAATATTGAAATAAACAGCAATTTGAGCTTCATTTTTGTTTAGGCCTGCTGCATATTCAGCTTGACCATCGTCATAGGCTAACGTTTGATGAATTTCGTGATACCTTCTGACTGTGTCATTAAGTCTGTAGTTGTAAAACGGGTCAACCAAATAAACTGTATCACTTCCGTTGATTTCAGTAATAAAAAAATCATCACTCGTTCTTAATATTAGCTCTGATTCAAGGAACAAAGAATCAGTTGCAGCAGCCTGTAAGTTAGCAGAATTTGCCGCTGCGACATTTATTGTATTACGGCCTAAATTTGCCAATGGAGGACCAGTTGTTGCTGGAATATTATACAAAATGCTATTGAGTAAGGTATCTCTGAGCGAATACTGATAGGATACTGGGTGTATGTTATTTTGCAAAGTAGAAATTTCAACATCAATGCTCTTATAAATGCTGTCAGGGAAATCAAATAGAACATCGTAGGGTATCATCGTATATTGGCTAAACATTGAGCTTGGTAAACTGGCAATGGCTCGATCAATTATGGACTCGCTATCTATAGTACGATCCTGATTGAGATAAACATAGTCTATATGCCAGGTATCATAGGGTCCACCACTGTTTCCCACGGCCGTGAATTGAAACTGAAATCCTGAATGGAAATATTCATCAAGTTCAATCTGAATAGCATGTTTTGTAAATCCTTCATGCCGATTTTCAGGAACACCAGCTAAGTCGAAGACTTTGACCCATTCTCCTGTAGCATCTTTGAATTCAAGTCTTAACGAATCTTTATTTTCCGGAACTTCACCTAATCCTCCCATTTGCCAATAAAAAGACAAATAGACCGATGCTCGTTTAGCCGCAGATACCAGTGACAAATCTATGGGCTGAGAAGTCAATTGATCTATTACTATGCTTGTTCCTTCTCCAGACAGGTGAGGATTGCCATTCAAATCATTGCCATCAAATGATGCCACATTAATTGTTGGAGCAATTTTTCCTAAAGTACCATTGACCAAAACTCCAGTATTCAGCTCCCAGAGGGTACTATCTGGAGTAATTGATGAAAAAGAAAAGTCATCCCAAAAAGGTAATGAAATTGTGTCCTTTGTTGCCAGGACACGAGATTGAATTGTATGTGATAACTCATTTTGAATCCTTTTGATTGGCTGAACCAGAAGTTGTGCATAACTGGTCACCGTACAGATTGTCAGGCAAACAATTAAACCAATACGAGATTTAAACATTTTCATACTTCTCTAAAACGATGAATCAGATTTTTATTTTGTAATTAAAAAGATCAATCTGACACCAAATCCAATGTCGGTATTTCTTCAATCTTAGTAGAGTCTACCTCAACTATCCACAAATCTATTTCTTGTCCGATTCTTGCTTTGTTTTTTGTGTTAGGAGTATGCTTGAATACTCGACCTGGTTCGGCTTCTATTGATTCAATCACGGCCTCCCCATTCGAGGCTTCCTTTTCCTTAATGATTTTGCCCTCTTTTTCATAAAAGACATCTCCAAGTTTCAAGCCATAACCCCTCATAACAAATACAGCCTCATCTAAATCCATATCTGTGAGGTTCATCATCTGAAAAGTCTGGTTGCCCAAACCATCCCCAACTTCAAAGTCAATTTTAGAACCCTTCGGAATTTCTTCTCCGGCCTTAAGCTTTTTGCCCTTATAATATTGGCCTAAAATCGTATTGAGTGCAAAATCCGGTTTATATCTTATTTCACCAAGCAGCAACCCCAAACTTCTCAATTCTAACTGCGCATTTTTCAATGAGCGTTGAATCAAGGATGGCATCTTTACTACTGGTGGCTTAGATGCATTAAGCGTGATATATATTTTTCTACCTTCCTTCACTTTGGCTTCGGCCAATGGGAATTGCTTTAAAACAGCTAAGGGTGGGAATTTTGGTGAGTATCCAGAGTCTGGCTCTACCTCATACCTCAAATCTCTTTCTTCTAGAAACTCCCCTAAATCGTCTAGCAATATGCCTTCCAGATTCGGAACCGTCATGCTTTCACCATGATTGGTTGTAATTGGTAAATAAATGTAAAAAACAAATAGCAAAATGCCAATTGAAGCTAATCCTGCTATCCCTATATGCATTAACAGCTCCTTCTTTCCAGGTTCGGATTTACTCATTTTTTTCTTTCAACTAGGTGACGCGGCAAATTACACGGAATCCTTGAAAAAAATAAATAAAAGGTATTCATAAAAACAAACACCTCACGATTTCAAAATAAAACATGAGCCAAGTATCACGCCTCTACATAACAGGCAGGCTAACCGCACAGCCAAAATTACTCTCTTTGAACTGGTCCCTTGTTATGTCATTTTTGAAAAGCATTATCTGATTGTATATGAAAATTAAAATTCTTCTTATTTACATTTGCCGCAATGATGGAGAACAAAATAAAAGTAGGAATCTTATTCGGTGGAAAGTCAGCCGAACATGAAATCTCGCTCAGGTCTGCCAAAAATGTCATTGAGGCACTTGACAAGGATAAGTATGAACCGGTGCTTATTGGGATAGACAAAAACGGAAAGTGGCTTTATAACGAACAGACTTCTCTGATTCTCCATGCAGACAACATTGAAAAAATAAGTCTAAATCAGGAAAGTGAAAACGTGGCCCTTATTCCTCAAAGCGAAGGTCAATTATCCGGCGCTGGTGAAAAAGTAGACGTGGTGTTCCCAATTCTTCACGGACCTCTCGGTGAAGATGGCACCATTCAAGGCCTGCTCAAATTAGCCAATATTCCTTTCGTTGGAGCGGGGGTGTTAGGTTCAGCTGTTGGAATGGATAAAGACGTGATGAAAAGATTGCTCAGAGATGCCGGACTTCCTATTGGGAAATATCTAGCCTTACGCTCACACCAGCAGCGCCCTACTTTCGAAGACGTGGCCAAGGAACTTGGAGTACCGTGCTTTGTGAAACCGGCTAATTTAGGCTCGTCTGTGGGTATTAATAGAGTAGATAATCAGGAACAATATATCAACGCCTTAGATGAGGCATTTTCATTTGATCATAAAATAATTATTGAAGAATTCATAGATGGACGAGAAATAGAATGCGCAATACTGGGAAATGAAAACCCTAAAGCTTCAATTCCAGGAGAAATATCGTTCACTCACAGTTTCTATTCGTATGAAGCTAAGTACCTTGATGATCAAGGGTATAAGATAGATATCCCGGCCAACATTACTGAAGAGCAAATCATGGCAGTTCAGAAAATTGCCATTCAAACTTTTCAAATACTTGAATGTGAAGGATTTGCAAGAGTAGACGTATTTCTTACAAAAGATGGAAAAATACTGGTGAATGAGATAAATACAATTCCCGGCTTCACCCAAATTAGTATGTATCCAAAACTCTGGGAGGCTTCAGGCCTAGCTTATTCTGATTTAATAGATGAATTGCTGCAATTGGCCATCTCCAGATTTGAAAAGGAAAAACAAATCAGAAGCTCGGTTTAGTTTAGTGCATAATCATGACTTTGCTAGACAGGTTTGTGAAATTACCTAGTACCTGCAGCACGTAAATACCACTATTTGCTACGTTCAAATTGTCTATTCGATAAACTTGATTAAGTGTGTTCGGAAATGATTGTTCTGCCATAATCTCTCCATCAAGACCAACAACACGAATCAATACCTCTTCTTTAATATTGAAATTGAATTTAACCTCTAAATGATCTGAAGCTGGATTTGGGAAACTCCTTAATGATTCGGTGATCTCTACAGGGTTTTCATCATCCGAAACATAAAGTTCGACATTATCCAGATAAAGATTATTTCCATTTTGATTGGTCACCACAAATGCAAGTCGAATATCCGAGTCACCGACAAATTCATTTAAGTTGATAAATTCTCTACGCCAATCCGTGTCGGCTTCAGGAAGCCATGTCGTTTCACTTTGTGCGACTGCTAGCTCCCCTCCTTTCTTATTATATACTTCTACATCATACGACTTACCACAATTCGTAGAAGCCAATACCCTCAACTGATCGTTTCTACCTGTTCTGTTGGCATAGGACACATCGAAAGTCATGGACGCAACGTCTGTCTCAGACAAATCCAGTAATGGACTCACAAACCAATTTTCTACTCCCAATTCCAGCACATCATGACCTTTGAATACTAAGGCATAATCGCTTGTATTTCCTTCTCGAAATTCTGAAATCTCCCAATCACTCAGTGCGTCTGTTCGAATAAAATGCCAATCGGATGACTCAAGTGTTTTGGAGAATCGTTCGCGTATAGGAATGGTCTCTATACCATTGTTAATAGCAAAAAATGTTACCACCTTATCATTAGTCGTATCTTCATCGGCCACTCCATTAGGCTTGCTTGATTCAATAGAAATTTGATAACTGCCATCCATAATATTAAAAGATTCTATCTCAACAACTTCAGTTTTACCAGGATCCAAAGTCAAATTAGTAATTGGTGTTTCTAGCTGACGAATATCAAATGCATAACTAACGCTAAAATTATTAACGGTTTTTTTACCATAATTTTTCACATAAACCTGCATGGTCATATCTTCCAAACAGGTAACGACAGGTATATCATCGACTTTCACAATACCAACATCATATTCGTTTGCGGCGCTTGAAAATATCTCTATGTCATCTAAGTACAACTTATTTCCGCCTCCATTGTTTCCAATAAAAGCAAGTACCACTTCAGAGTAATCTGCAAATTCCCCAAAATTCTTTTCGACTTCCAACCAGTCGCTGGGGTCGCTAGGTACAAACAACGAACTGGTCGAACTTGTAGTAGCCAACGAAGCACCAATTTTCTGAAACAGAATATTTTCTTCAGGAAACGTTGCACCGCAGTCAGTAGATACCACAACCGTAAGTGCATCGCTGTAATTATTCGGAAAACCTGAATAGGCATATTTGAATTTTAAGTCTGCCGTGGCAAGACCAGACAAGTCTAAAACCGGACTTATTAAATAATCAAGTTCTCCAAATGATCCAGCAGGTGCTCCATAGTAGCTCAAGATGGCTGCTTCATTGTTTGCCGTGATGTTTGGAGCCATACCATAGCTCCAGGCAGAAGGATTGTTTTTACTATTCTTTAACTTCCAAAGAACGCTGGCTGAGCTACTGGTCCCCGTAAATTCGTCTACAAACGGCACTGTCTGAGTTGATGGAAAAAAAGTGTTTATCCATTGACAGTCATTATCCGAATTGCCATCACCTCCTCCGTTTACTTGGTTTACTTTAAATGATACTTGTTGAGCTTCAGACGAAACATTAACCGAGGAAAAGCTTACGAAGAGTGTTTGCAACGAGGTTAAAGGCTCTTCAAATAGTTGCGTTTGAATTACTTCTTCATCTACGAGTAAATCCAGGCTAAAACTGTTAATCGTATTTGAGCCATAGTTTCTAACCTCTATCTCTGGAACAATGGTTACACTGCAATTTCCAAATGCGGGTGACTGAATGGATTTAATTCCTAAGTCATTTGCGACCTGGACGACTGTCGCCGCTCCCTGACTACTCAATAATTCCTTTCTTCTAGGACTATTTTCAAGTACAGTTCGCATACGATCTCCTTGGCAATTAGTAAACAAATTCATGCACTCATCATCAGTATAGTCCATGTAGTTTTGAAACATATCCACAGAGCCACAAGAACTTTGACTTATCGAAGGGCAACCAGATGAGCTACTCCCTTGTGTAGGCGTATCATTGCAAAAATCATCTACACTGCAACCTCCATCTCCCCAGATATGGCGTAACCCCATCCAATGACCTATTTCATGAGTCAACGTTCTTCCCTTTGAAAATTCATCAGCATTATGACCTGTCCCAAAATATTCAAAGTCTAGGTATACACCATCAATCTTTCGGTTGAGGTTTGGGTCTTCATCCATTCCAGGCTCATTGGAAATTGGAAATTTTGCAAAACCCAACAGTCCGTTACTTAGATTCGCAACCCAAATATTAAAATATTCTTCAGCAGGCCAATAGCTATTAGCTGCTAATGCCACAGCTTCATTTATAGTAAAATTAGATTGATTGCCTTGTACGCGTATAATGCCATTAGTTGGAAGACCTTCAGGATCTCTCTTTGCTAAAACGAATTCTATCTTGACATCCGCGGCATCAGTTAAGAAACCGGACGGTGTATTGGACTGATCTACGTTCAAACGTCTAAAGTCATTATTTAAGGAATCAATTTGATTGAATATTTGCTCATCCGGAATATTAGATGCAACTCCTATTGATTCTCCATTGTGAATGACATGAACAACAATTGGTATTTGATATACAGTTTCACTTTGAAGGTCCAAATAGCGGCCCTGAACTTGTTTTTGGTTCATTTTGGTTTTTAACCAATCCTCGAATTGTATTTTGGAAAATTCAGAGCTTAGTCCAGCTGGCGCCTTATTGAATTGCATGGTACCACATCTATCTTGGGAATAAGATAATGCTGGAATTACAAATAAAATTAAGAATATTAAGTATTTCAAGTCAAGAACGTTTCTTAATAATTGTCTTGAGAAAACGTTCATCTTCTCAAATAATTGGATAGGCGCGTTGAAACTTCTCTTAGCTAACAGGCGCAATATTGACAGCGTTAATGGACTTTACTTCAGGAGCTACTCTCTTGACTGCTTCTTCTATTCCCGCTTTCATGGTCATTGGTGACATAGGGCACGCTTCGCAGGCTCCCAAAAGTTCTACCTGAACCACAAATTCATCATCAATATCAAGCAATTTCACGTCACCGCCATCAGCCTCAAGATAAGGCCTGATATTATTGATCGCCTGATCAATCTTCGCTAATAGCTCTTGTTTTGTATTTGCATCCATCTGTGTCAATGACTTGTTAAGGTAAATTTAGTTCATTTGAACGATCTTTGTCTTCTCTTTCGAGGCATTTCTAATGGCCACTCTCCTAGCCACTCCTTGTGCCAGCTCACTGAAGGCCTCTTCAGTCACTCCATCTTTCATCACCGCGGGATAACCGCTATCTCCGCTTTCACGGATTGATTGCACTAAAGGAATTTCCCCTAAGAAGGGAATTTCGTATTTCTCAGCCAATGTTCTTCCTCCACCCTGTCCGAACAAATAATACTTATTGTCAGGTAATTCTTCTGGTGTGAAATAAGCCATGTTTTCAACAACACCCAATAATGGCACATTGATTTGAGGTTGCTTAAACATTGCCAACCCTTTCTGTGCATCAGCAATCGCTACTTTTTGTGGAGTCGTAACTATCACAGCTCCTGTCACCGGTACTGATTGTACCAACGTCAAGTGGATGTCACTAGTTCCAGGAGGAAGGTCGATCAGCAAATAATCTAATTCTCCCCATTTCACATCACTAATGAATTGCTTAAGTGCCGAACTTGCCATAGGGCCTCTCCAGATGATCGCATTATCCTTTGGAGTCAAAAATCCAATGGAAAGCAACTTTACTCCATATTTTTCAATTGGAATCAGCATATTCTTTCCATTCTCTTCAACCATATTTGGTTGTTCATGCTCGCAATCAAACATTGTAGGCATGGATGGCCCAAAAATATCCGCGTCAATCACTCCTACACTAGCACCCGTTTTGGCCAAAGCTACTGCCAGATTTGCTGTCACTGTTGACTTACCTACTCCCCCTTTACCTGAAGCTACAGCAATTATATTTTTGACATTTGGCAAAATCATTGACTTACTTCTCACACTTGTCACATTCGAAGTCATTTCAATGTTGATCTTTAAATCGCCAGTGATCGGCTCTAGAGCTTTTAAACAATCATTTTTAATGAGTTCCTTCAGAGGGCAGGCCGGGGTCGTGAGTACCACTGAAAAATTTAATTCCTTTTCTGAAATTTGAATATTTTCAATCATACCCAGTGTAACTAAATCCTTCTTCAGATCCGGGTCCTGAACCTTAGTCAACGCCTGCAATACTTCCTTTTCTGTGATTTTCAAGATTAAAAATGGCTCGTTATACAATTTTTTTGCAAGTTAAGTGATATCCCTGTTTTTGTATCACATAATCAGGCAATTTCGTTTTAGATTTGCACTCCCATACGGGAAAAAAAATAATCCATACAGTTACTTGATCAAAAGTCAGACCATAGAAGAAATCAAAAGCCGGATGGATATCTATGAAGTTGTCAGTGACTTCGTTGCCTTAAAAAAATCAGGATCCAGCTATAAAGCGCTTAGTCCATTTACGAATGAGAAAACGCCATCCTTCATGGTATCTCCGGCAAAGGGCATATTCAAATGCTTCAGCACGGGAAAAGGAGGTGACGCCATTTCATTTTTGATGGAAGTTGATGGGCTTAGTTATCTAGAAGCTCTGAAATATCTCGCTCAGAAGTACGCAATTACAATTGAGGAAGATGAGGCTGACCCAAACTATCTTGCTGAACAAAGTATACGTGAAAGCCTTTTTATTACACTCAATTTTGCCAAGGATCATTTCATTGAGAATTTATGGGCCTCAGATGAGGGCAAAAGCATCGGCCTCTCCTACTTCAAAGAACGAGGGTTCAGTGAAGATACCATAAAAAGATTTGATTTAGGTTATGCGCTGGATCAGTGGCAAGGCCTAATGGATGCAGCCCAAGCTGCAGGTCACAAGGACGAATTTCTTGAACAAACCGGACTGAAGATTGTCAAGGAAGACAAAGCATACGATAGATTTCGGGGGCGAGTGGTTTTTCCGATTCACAACATTACCGGCAAAGTGATCGCCTTTGGTGCCAGAACGCTCAAAAGCAATGAAAAGGGCCCAAAATACATCAATAGCCCAGAGACGGAGCTTTATACAAAAAGTAAAATTCTTTATGGAATATTTCAAGCGAAAAATGAAATAAGAAATCAGGAAAACTGCTATCTGGTCGAGGGATATACAGATGTCGTTTCATTGAGCCAGGCCGGAGTCACCAATGTGGTTGCCTCATCAGGTACTTCACTTACGGAGGATCAGATCAAGCTGATTCAGAGGTACTCTAAAAACGTAACAGTTCTTTTTGATGGCGACAAAGCCGGCATCAAGGCCTCTATGCGAGGAATTGACATGATGCTGACTGGTGGTCTGAACGTAAAAGCAGTACCATTCCCAGAAGGTGAGGATCCAGATAGTTATTCGAAACAATTAGGCGCAGCCGCATTCAAAGAGTACCTGGATGAAAATGCCCAAGACTTTATAGCCTTCAAAACTGGAGTATTCCTTAAAGAAGGAGGAGACGATCCGATTAAAAAAGCTGAAAGCATTAGAGAAATTGTTGAGAGTATTTCTCTCATACCTGATCCTATCAAAAGAACCGTCTATATACAGGAATGTAGCAAACTTTTACATGTAGATGAGGGAACCCTTATAAGTGAGACCAATAAGCTTTTACTTAAAAGTAGTAAGGACAAGTGGGAAGCACCTCTACCCGATGTACCTGCCGAAGCTTATGAACCTCAGGAGTCGGAAACTAAAATTAGTGCTGATGAAATTATTCAGGTTCAGGAGCGCGAAAGTATCCGGATGTTGATTAATTATGGCTCGGAGGTTATTGAAGGGCTGGAAGGTGGTGAAATGCATCTGGCAGATTATTTTATGGCTGAATCTGAGGACATCAGTTTTGAAACGCCCGTTTATAATCAAATTCTTGAGATATTTCGATCGAATTTGGAAAACGGGCAAATCACTACGATCAAGCATTTTCTTGATCACGAGGACAAAGAGATCAAGCAAGCTGCAGTTGATTTATCCACCGAGCGTTACGAGATAAGCACCAATTGGTCTGAGAAATTTCAAATCAATGTGGCACATGAGTCACACACATTAAAAAATTCAACATATACCAATATTTTAAGACTCAAATTCCGTATCATTCAAAAGATGATAGCTGAGAATATGGAAAACATTAAATCAGCAATCGAAGAAGAGCAAGTAAATAAATTTTTAAGTATCCAGGGTGATTTAAAAAATATGGAGATGACTATCGCCAAAACCCTAGGAAATGTAACTGCGAAGTAAACCCAAAAGACATGCTAGATAGTGTATCAGAAGCCATAGAGGCAATAAAGAATGGAGAAGTAATCATTGTGGTTGATGATGAAGATAGAGAGAATGAAGGAGATTTCATCTGTGCAGCTGAAAGCATCACTCCGGAAATTGTGAATTTCATGGCCACGCATGGAAGAGGCTTAATCTGTACCCCATTGATCGAAGAGCGATGTGATGAGCTGAACCTCGAATTAATGGTGGGAAAAAATACCGCCACACATGAAACGCCATTCACCGTCTCTGTTGACCTTATTGGGTATGGTTGCACTACCGGTATTTCCGCAAGCGATAGAGCTAAGACCATAAAAGCACTAGTTGACCAGAATATAAAACCGGAAGAACTTGGAAGACCAGGTCACATTTTTCCTTTAAAAGCAAAAAAAGGGGGAGTTCTTCGAAGAGCTGGACACACAGAAGCAGCAATAGATTTGGCTCGTCTGGCAGGTATGTACCCAGCCGGTGTATTGGTAGAGATTATGAATGAGGATGGCACAATGGCCAGGCTCCCTGAGCTTAAAGTTGTTGCTGATAAATTCAAGTTGAAACTCATCTCCATCAAAGATTTGATTGCCTATCGAATGGAAAAAGAATCTTTGATAGAAAAGGAAATCAAGGTCGATATGCCTACAGAATGGGGTAATTTCAAAATGACGGCTTATAAGCAAATTAGTACAGGAGAACACCATCTTGCCTTGGTAAAGGGTAATTGGGAGAAAAATGAGCCCGTTATGGTTAGAGTGCATTCGTCTTGTCTGACCGGGGACATCTTCGGTTCTTGCAGATGCGACTGTGGAGAGCAATTGCACAATGCGATGAAAATGGTTGAAAAAGAAGGTAAAGGTGTAATCGTCTATATGAACCAGGAAGGTCGTGGAATAGGATTGCTGAATAAATTAAAGGCCTACAAACTGCAAGAAGAAGGACTAGACACAGTGGAAGCAAATGAAAAATTGGGCTTTCAGGGAGATCACAGAGATTACGGCGTAGGTGCTCAAATTCTTCACGATCTTGGTGTTGAAAAAATCAAACTAATTACAAACAATCCTACAAAAAGAGTAGGATTAATGGGTTATGGCCTGGAAATTGTGGAGAATATTCCCATTGAAGTAGACCCCAATATTCACAATAAAAAATATTTGGAAACGAAACGAGATAAAATGGGACATAGTATTTTAAAGAATGGTTAAAAAAGTATTCACATTTTGTTTACTCTGTACACTTGGGCTGCCGTATGGGTTTGCCCAGGAGTTTTCCGGACGTACATTTCACAAGGGCTGGCTAGTCACTGACAATCAGGATACTGTCCGGGGAGATGTGAAATACGATATGGAAACGAATGTTGTACAGGTGATCATTGGTAAAGAAAAGGTCAATACTTATAGCAGTAAAAAAATTATCTATTTTGAAATCTACGATGGCATATTGAAAAGTTATCGTCAATTTTATGCTATTCCCTATCAGGTAGAGTCAAATTATAAAGTTCCAATCCTGTTTGAAGTGTTGTATGAAGGTGAGACTTCCCTACTCGTGAGAGAAAAAATAGTAATGACTACCGACCCCTACAGTCAGGCCTATTTCAACGGCCCTGCAGCCACACAGGAACGTCTTTCTTTTACTTATTACTTTGTAGATACTAAAGGAAAAATGGTGATGTACAATGGTAAAAAGAATCATCTCTTTGAAATCTTATACAAGAATTCCGGTAAGGTTAAAGAGTATGTAAAGAGCAATAAGCTAAAGACGGACGAGATGAGAGATATCGTGAGAATAACTGCCTTTTACAACTCTCTCTAGCATCTTAACCTACTATTTTTCCGTTTCAGAAATTGCCGCAAAAATGGTAAATTAGCTAACTTCTTAAACACCACAGATGCTCATGAAATACTTATCCTTTTTATTTATTCTCGCCCTCTCTCTATTTGCTGGTTTCGGCTGTGGTAGTGATGATAATAATGATCCTTATGAAGGAATACCAACCGGTGAGATTGTAGAATTAGACCTGCGCGATACTGCACTATCAGGCTCCGGTTCTTCAGGTGGTCGGTTTGCCGTAGGTCAAAAGTGGTGGAAGCACCAAAACGGACAATTCAGATACAATGGCACATGTAGTGAAGAAACTAAGGATATTAGCTTATCTGATATCTATTATGGTTTTTACTCTTCCAATCAATTTTTTATAAAAGAGGGATTAAATGGTGATCCGGAACTAGGCGGCAGTTGGCAGTGGGAAGATACTAACACAAAAGAGGCCTTATTGATCAACTATTCAGATCTACGCGGACTGGAACTAAAGTTGAGAGCATTGAATAATGACAAACTCGTTTACCTTAGTGAAGTTGCCGTCGGTGAATGTACAACCTTAATTTGGGAGGAACTGGGCGAACCTCAGACCGAATAAGAAGAGGGAATAAATACCAGGTCCTCACCCACCTTTAAAACCCTTGATATCAACACCATCCTACAAGAATACCTGCAAGAGTAACCAGCTCATTCTGAAGGTTCTTGAATTAAATCTGTATCTTTTTATAAACAATTAAAACTATTCTACTGTCACCTTCATCTTAATACCGAAACGCACAATTAACCGAAGAAGTATTTATGGGTATGGCGACATTGCTAGACATTGCGATGAATCATTCAGAGAACATCATTGACCGAGCCAAACTTGGAGATAAAGGCGCATTTAACAAGTTGGTGAGTCTTTGGCACAAAAGGATTTATAATTTTTCTCTGAAGTATTTCAATGATCACGATCTGGCAATCGAAGCAACACAAAAAACCTTCATAAAGGTATTTGACCACCTGGGGCAATTGAAAGAGATTGAAAAATTCAAGTCTTGGATCTATGTGATTGCATTAAATCAATGTAGAGAAGAGGACCGGAAGTTTGGTCGTTTGTCTAAAATGTTTGTTTCTTCAGACGAGGTAAGTGAAGTCAAATACAAACAGGAACATACTACAAGTCCTGAGTCAGATTACGTCAGAACCGAAATGAGCGACATTGTGACACAGGCCATAAACGAACTAGGAGAAGAACAAAAGGCTGTTCTCATTATGAAGGAATATGAGGGGCTTAAGTTCAGAGAAATTGCAGAAATATTGAGCGTTTCCGAAAATACGGTAAAATCCAGATTGTATTACGGGTTGAACCATTTGAAAAAAATATTAGAAAAAAGTAGAGCATTTAATGAATCATACCATGATGGAAAATAAAATTGATGAGGCAAAAATCATCGACTACTTGTATGGTGAATTGCCTAAGGAAGAATCAAAGGAAATAGAAAAAGCACTGAAAGGCAATCCAGAACTCAAAGCTGAGATTGAAGGCATGCAGGCCACTCGCGACGTGCTGGGGAAGCTGGAGGATAAAGAGATGATTGCCCCCACTTTCGTTTTTGATCAAAGGGCGAATTCCATTTCTTTCTTCCAATCTGACGCCTTCAAATGGGTAGGCTCAATAGCTGCCGGTTTGACCTTACTACTCCTGTCAGCAGCTCTTTTGAATTTCAATGTTTCGAACACAACTCAAGGCCTGCAAATTGGATTTGGAGAATTGGCCCCATTGCAAGATGAAGAATTAAATAAAGAAAATGTGAAGGCATGGATGTCTGAGGTCATGAAGGATTACGAATCTTCGACTGATGAAAAAATCGCGGCAGTACAAACACAATTAAGTGCTGAAATGGAAAGTCAAGATCAGAAGAACATGACTCTGATGGCTGGCATGATGAAAAAACATGCAGCTGGTACGGGTCAACTCATGCAGCAATATGTCGCTCAGCTCAATGACGAAAACAAGGAAATTATTCAAAACTTTTTCACCGTTTCTTCAGAGAAGCAAAAGAAATATGTCAAAACCGTCATGGCAGATTTCAACGAGTTTTATCAAAATCAGAGAAACTATGACCTGAGATTGATAGAGACCAGCCTAAGTAAAATACAAAACAATCAGGATGTAAAGCAGTTGGAACAGGACCAGCTACTTGCCAGCTTGTATGATATGGTCAAAACTCAGAGTAAATAAGAAAGCAGTATGAAAATTAAGTATTTATTAATTGCAGCCATTTTTTCTTTCCAGCACACAATTCTGTGGGCGCAGGAAATAGATCAGGCCAAAATGGATCGTGATCTGAAAATAGCCGAAGATATTGTATCCTCACTAATAAAGAATGAGTCCAATGATGGAAGATTCTTTGCTGCCAATCCAAAAGCCACCTATATCCCAAGCTTTGGAGTCATTATAGATATCAGTGCGGCAGGTAGATTCTATTCCCCTGGCTTTGGTGACTCCTTCAATTTAAATTTCAACATAAATGATGAAAATTTCAGAATAGATATCGATGAAATGGTAGAACTGGAAATGCAGGCAGAGATGCTGCAAAAACAGGCTGAAGAAATCGAACGTCATTCTGAAATAGTGGCAAGAGAAAACGAAAGAATTGCCCGAGAACATCAACGAGCACTCGAAGAAAAGGAAAGAGAATTGGAACGAGAAATGGAGCGAGTAGAACGCGAGCGCGAAAAAGAAAGGGATAGACTAGATCGTGAAAGGGACAGAATGGAGATCAAAAGAAGAGAAGTAGATAGATATGTCACTGAGAGCCAAAATAGTGATGACGAATACACCTATAGGTATTCATATAGTAAATCCGATGACGATGACCGAAGTTCAGACAAAAATTATGAAAGAGAATACGACAAAGAGTATGAAAGACGGGGCTACCAAAAAGACTTTGAAGATTTAAAGCCTCTTTATATGGGGGTAATCACGACTTTTTTAGCCGACTATGCAGACTTAATTGGCCAACTTCAGGATCATGAACAAATCATGCTTGTGGCTAAAGGCGGACCTCAATCTTATGGCCAAATTCACTTTCTAACACCAGATGAGGGAGGTAAATTCAGCGGAGCATCAAGTAGAAAGAATGTAGCTGACTTCAAAGCAGGACGAATCTCAAGAACAGCTTTTGAAGATCGGATCAACTTTGTAGAGAGCAAGGGATCCGAAAAGAAGGCAGCCGATCTTGAACTTTTCTCGAGCATCTTTCAACGATTATACAAAACTGACCTAGCGACCACTTACTATACCTCAACTCCGATTTCCTACGAAAGATTGAAAAACTTTGGGGTCATCTACAAAATGAGGCTCAATTCCTTTACTCCTATGGGAAGGGACAATTATCGAATAGCTACTCAAAAGTATAGTAATTTAAGTCGGGACGAGCGTGACAGAAAAGTAAATGAACTATATCCTCAGTTTATAAGCGAACTCAAGCAAAACATAGTTGACTACGGAAAAACAATCAAAAGTCTCGAGGCTGATGAATCCATTTTGTTTCAGATTAGAATGAACGAGTGCAACAGCTGTGACATACCCAGAGAAATCAACGTTTTGGTGAAAAACCAAACCTTATTGGACCTTGAGTCTGGCAAAATCAACGAAGGAAACGCCATTCAGCAAATAAAAGTCCACGATGATGGCAAGTCGTAAGATTAATTTCAAGTATAGTCTGGGGACGCCTTAAGCAAGCGTCCCTTTTTTATTGTCATAGAACAAACATCTTAGCAACCTGTTCTTCATCGTCCTCTATCGCTTGCTTCTGGAGAGTAAAATCATTCGTTTTGACGTCATAGACGTAATCGTTCTTTAAGTCTTCTTTGTTCTTAGCAATAAACTCAATTGCATCCAATGCATAATCAAGTTCCTGATCGGTCATTGTCGGATGCAAGGATATTCTGGCCCACCCCGGTTTACCGGTAAGGTTCTGCTTGTCGATTCCATCAGTTAGTCGCTTAGATTGTGAAGCATCCAACTCAAATAAGTAATGGCAATAGGTACTTGCACAAGCCCAACCTCCTCTGATCTGAATGCCAAATCTATCATTCATTATTCTTACAACGGCATTGTAATGAATGTCATCAATATTGAACGACACGACTCCGATGCGTTTGGATTGTTGCTCTCCTACGATCCTCACCCCTTCTATTTTATTCAGCCTATCAAATGCCATCTTTACTAATTCCTCCTCTCTATCCTCAATATGATCGGTACCCATTTTTTCTTTTAGTCGAATAGCCAAAGCTGCTCTTATCGCTTGCAAAAAGCCTGGAGTACCGCCGTCCTCTTTTGCTTCTTCACTTGAAGTAAACCCATACTCCCCCCAAGGGTTTGTCCAGGTCACATTGCCTCCACCGGGCACACAGGATTTCCCATTATACATTTTTTTATCGAAAAGCATGACACCACATGCGCCCGGACCACCCAAAAACTTGTGTGGAGAAAAGTAAATTGCATCTAACCTTTGCAATTCATTCTCAGGATGCATATCTATTGGTACATAGGGTGCTGTGGCGGCATAATCTACAAAACAATAGCCACCATTGGTGTGCATTACTTCTGCCATTTCATGAATAGGTGTAATTGTCCCTGTTACATTCGACCCTGCCGTAAAGGCCCCGATTTTAAGTTTTCTATCCTTATATTTATCAATCTCTTGTTGAAGTAAATTAAGATCAATTGTCAGATCCTTTCCAGGTGGAACAATGACAACATCCGCGATAGTTTCCATCCAAGAAACGTGATGAGAATGATGTTCCATATGTGTGATAAACACAATTGGGCGTTCACTTGCTGGTACTTTCACACTGTTATTTTGAACACAAAGACCCAAAATTTGCTGCAGCCTAATCACCCCTCCTGTCATTCCTGAACCGGTTAAAACAAGCATGTCGTTTTCAGAGGCATTTACATGATCTTTGATAATCTGCTTGGCTTGGTTATAGGCCATGGTCATCAGACTTCCAGTCTTATTCGAGTAAGAGTGAGTATTTGCAACCCAGGGTCCGAATTTATTGGAAATGGCGTCTTCAATTGGTTTATAAAGTCGTCCGCTAGCCACCCAGTCGGCATATAACATTTTAAAACTCCCGAAAGGTGTATCGAAAGATTGGCTAAGGCCGACGATATTTTTTCTTATCTCATCGAAATTCATTGGATCACTGTTGTTTGGGTTGCAAATTTACACATCTCGTTGAATGAACAAATTAATTCAAGACCTTAGTCAATAGAATAAAAATTGACACTGGCCTTCTGAGCAAAATTTGTTTATTTTGTCCCATCTTAATATCCCTTTGGTCGCTCATATTCACCATAAAACTCAAAAATGAGATTTTTAATTTTTCTGTCGTTCTTCTTGGGGATTAGTATAAAGTCAGTCGCAACCACATCACTCCAGCCCATATCTCAAATTGATAGTTTAAAGCTAGTCTTAAGTACCTCAACGGACAGTGTTCTGGCAGATGTATACAATCAGATCAGCTGGAATTACAGAAATGTTAATATAGATTCTTCCATACACTTTGCTCAACTCGCAAACGAGTTGTCGATACAAATTAATTATCTCAACGGGATCAACCATAGTCTCAACTATCTCGGAATTGCCTATAGGAACAGAAGCAACTATTCCAAGGCCTTGGAACTCTTCTTTGAGGCACTCAAATCTTCCGAATATTCAAAGGATCTTGAGGAAATAAGCTACACGCTAATCAATATAGGTAACATCTATATCTTCCAGACCAATTATGATGGAGCCATTGATTATTTTCAACGTGCACTTGAAAATGCCAAAATGATAAACAACGATAATATCATTGCTTATTGTTATTTAAACATCGGTAGATCTTTAGTAGGTCTTAAACAGTATCAAAAAGCTGAGGAGAACTACAAAAAAGCACAGGAAATAAGGGTCAAAATGAATGACCTCGAAGGAATAGTAATATCCAATGTCGATATGGCCGAATTGTATATCAAGCAAAACCTTCCAGACAAAGCCCAAAAACTTCTTAAAGAGAATTTGGTCAATGTAAAATTGATGGACCATAAAAGCACTTTGAGTTACAGTTACATCAATATTGCACGTACCTATTTGATGAAAAAAGACTTGGCCCTTGCCAAAAAGTATGTAGAAAGAAGCATGGAGATCAATAGAATTCATGGGTTAAAGAACAACGAAACACAAGCGTTGCAGTTATTGTCAGAAATACTAGAAGAATCGAAAAATTATAACCAGGCTTTATCTTATTTCAAGAAGTATGTCGCAACCAAAGATTCTATTTTCAACGAAGAGAACACCAGAAAGATCGAGTCCTTGCATGATCAGTATCAGACCGAAAAGGCCGAGGTCGAAACCCTTCATCTTCGAGAGCAGTCTCGTTTGAACGGAGTTATAATAAAACGCCAACGAGCCATTATTATACTAACTGTAATTGCTAGTTTATTATTTCTCACGGTAGCTTTAGTGGCTTTTTGGTCTAGTAACGAACGAAAGAAGTTGAATGCTAAAATAGAAGAGCAAAAGGAACAGGCCTTCAAACATAATAATGACTTGATTGATATCAACAATGAAAAAAATAACCTGATACGAATTCTTTCTCATGATTTGCGCGCACCAATTAATAATATCAAGGGACTAACTGAAATTCATCAAACTGATCATAAAGAAGACTTTTCAGAATCAGAAAACCGAACGCTGAATCTAATTAAGAGTGAATCTGATAGAATCTTGTCAATGATTAGTAAAATACTGAACGTGGAAGCGTTGAATGTAGAATCGAAAAGAGATAAGAATGAAAAGGTAAATATTACTAAAGTGCTGGATGACACCATTGTGAGTTTTAGCACAACGGCCAAATCAAAGCAGATCAAGATAGAAGGTTCTTATCCTAGACAGGAATTGATGATACTTGGAGACAAGGTTCACTTGCATCAGGTGTTAGAAAATCTCGTTTCCAATGCTCTTAAATTCTCTAAGGCCGAAACTAAAATAACAATTGATCTAAAAACCACTGGAAAGCTGGTTCAAATTTCAATTCAGGATGAAGGACCAGGACTGACTGAAGACGATAGAGAAAAAATATTCAAAAAATTTCAAACACTGAGTGCAAAACCAACTGGAAATGAAGTTTCCACCGGTCTTGGGTTATCAATTGTCAAAAAGTATGTAGAGCAAATGAAAGGAAAAATTTGGTACGAAAGTCAATTTGGTAAAGGCACCAAGTTCATCGTCCAATTTTCATTAGCTTGACTTCCCGTAACTAAACAGAATAATTACTTAACCAATAAAAACTCATAGTTGTTGCAAGCATTGTACAATGCATAAACTACAAGGTCCGGTTGTGTAGGAATGGGGTAGTACAAGGCAAATATTTCCCCTCCTCCTACTCCAAAAATTTCATCCGTAATAGACCCTAGATTAGTTCGTTCTTCAGCCGTCAAAGTTGAAGGATAATAATCATCAACAGGATCGGCGCTAGTAGTAAATTGAATCTCAAGTTTATTACCCGTTGTTGCAACCACATCAAACTTTCTTAATGCGATTTTTTGATTTCCCGCATCATCTTCGTAATAAAGACCAACAGCATTTTGTGGTTGTGGATCTGCGTCTGTATCTACGTATCCATAGTTAAACCCAAATCCTGTTGCCTCAGGAAAGTACTTGTTGATAGAACCATTTTCGGACTCTGACATAGAGAGGCCATTTGCATCTGCTACAAAGAAAACATTAACGCTATACGGAGACTCCGATTGGGGCACGAATTCAGTCCCCTTCACGTCGAATAAGGTCTTATACAAAGTCGCATTACCTAAACCTGCCGAAGATCCAGTATATATGGGAGAGTTGGTAGTTCCTCCAGTACAGAACACTTCGCCCGTTTCTGTAAAATTACTTAATGTGATTTCTGAAAAGGTATAATTTGACCCTGCATGACTAAAGCTTATTGGTTCGCTTAACACCAATTTACCATTGAAGAAGCCATAACCAGTAGTGTGATCCAGCTCCTGCATATTGTCATTAGTAATCACTTCCATCGTAGTGAGTCCTTCTGCTACTCCACGGATTGTCAAATTACGCTGAGCAACGTCTATACTCCAAAAAATGGAAATGTTTTGATCTGTCAATGCAATCTGCTGAGTGGATCCCGCAAACAGTGAGCTGATGGTATCATAGGCTAATAAATTTTCGGACAGCTCCCTGGAGAAAACATTTGCCGCACTTGCTCCTGCCGGAACTAATGAAATAATAGTTTGATCACTTAAGTTGTCAGACTTACTTAAGAAACGAAGGTTTTCGTTTTCCCAATCAAGATAATAAAACTCGAACTCAGCACCGAAAGTGGAAGAATTCTGTTCGAACAAATAGTGAAACACGCCATAAGTCTCAAATATGAGTTCCAGATTCAGGCGAGAATCAATTCTGTATGCAACAGTTTGATCAAAAAAGTAATCATTGTCTCCTGGTACATCAGATTGGATGCGCACACTTCCATCATCGTTGAAATTGAGAAGCATATAATATACACCCGACTCTTCAGTGGGTTGATAGTTCAATGTCCAACCATTTGCCGGAGCAATAAGGTCATTTTCAAGATCGTTAATGGCCGCTGCAGTTCTCTCAGCAGGTGGTGTCAATTTCTCTAAATCATTACTACAAGAAGTAACAAACAAAAAAGCAGCTATATGTATGACTTTAATCCCTTTCATGATTTATAATCTAGATTGAACAGCAGCTCTCAAATCATCCAAATCAACACCAGTTACTTTTAGGTAGTGGTCCTTGATTGAATTCAATTTCTCCAAAACAAATTTTCTTCCTTCATTTCGATCTTCACAAGCTGCTGTGGTGCAGTTTTCTTCCAATGTGATATAGGTATCAAAGAAATCTTTATCAAACATGTAGAAGGCTACTGTTTCTGCAAAATCTTCATTAGGGCTACTTGTTGCATATGGAGTAACATATCCCCTTTGCAAAGCCTGCTCTTCGGTCACATTAAACCAGGATCCCGCACTGCTATATCCTGATGAAGTAATTTCCTCAAAAGCTGTAGGTAATTTGAACTGCTGGTGAACTGTATGAGAAAATTCATGATAAACAATATTTAATTGCCTGGTTAACCACTCTTCATCAGTCAAATCAAAAGAATTTACATCCGTAAATGTAATTCGAGCCCCGGCATCTGCAGTACCAAGCGTCTGTGTACCATCGCCGTTAAATATCGGGCCGCCCAAAAACACCAATTCAGCTGGAACATAACTTCTGAAAAATTCTTCCCCTCCCGGAGCGTCAGCAAACACGCCAACCCAAAATTCATCAACAAAATCAAGCATCGGTCTCACCAATTCAAGTTTTGGAGGAGCTACTCGCTGGCCTGGATCAACAAAATTATCTACAAACTTATAACGGATAGCTATTCCA
Organism: Reichenbachiella sp.; assembly: GCF_039944555.1. GTDB lineage: Bacteria > Bacteroidota > Bacteroidia > Cytophagales > Cyclobacteriaceae > Reichenbachiella. The sequence continues at coordinate 147,003 of NZ_JBDUYN010000009.1, forward strand.
TATTTCTGAACAAAATTTTCATCAATGTACTTGTCAAGATCAGAAACAGGCTCATCTACAGCGTTTACCGGAGTATCCAGCTTATCTTCTTCAAAGCAGGAAACGGTCAGAAATAGCAAACCTAAAAATAGGAGTGAACTGATACCTGTTAAATACCTCCTTACTTTACCATGATTAATCTTTCTGCTCATATTATCTCGCGTTAGGTTCTAACCCTCCCACTTCTATAGCTGAAGTAGGAATCTGCAATACTTTTCTCTTATCATCGCTTTGCAACGTACCTATTACCGAACCACTCGGACCCAGATGATCAAATGATATGCTATATCTCTTAATATCAAACCAACGCATCCCTTGTCCCAAAAATTCTTTACGACGTTCCAATAGAAGGTAATTGAGCAAAATATCCTGATTCGAAAAGTCGGGATCACTATCTCGCCCAAAAAATGTTCTTAAACCTGCAAGAGAAAGAGTAACATCGGCACCAGAGTACCTCCTATCTGTAAGTACCTGAAGGTCCGCCAATGCTTCATCCAGATTATTGCCATATAAATTCGCTTCTGCCCTATTTAGCAAAACTTCTTCTCCCCTAAAAACCGGTGCAATGTGATAAGGAGTACCCACGTTTGAATTGATACTATTTCTCTCAAATAAACTTTCATACCTTACCGGAAACAGTGCATTCTGACCTTTGACAAATGCCGGGTTTTCCCTTTCATCTGTGGCTTCATCAAATGGGTGCGTCGCAAACAAACTCCCATAATCATTTCTATCAATACCATAAGCGAAATCAGTACGCTGTACCAGTGAAATTTTCCTCATCAACATCAAATTGCTGGATAAGTCCGGTGAAGCATATAGCTGAGGAAAACCCGTAATCGATGACTCTGCTGCTTTAAACTCTGTGGAAGTCAGATCACGTACAAATGCCTCGGGGTTACTTCCTAATAGTTGATCGCTGTATTCCAAACTTCGGATGAAGTCTGCCTTGTAAAGATAGAATCTCGCAGCAAAAGCCAACGCTGCGTTTCTATTAAAATGATACTTACCACTATTTGTAAAATAGGTATCATCCAACAAATCCAATCCAAGCCTCATGTCATCTTCTATCTCGTCATACACTTTCTTAACCGTTGGTCGTTCATATTCTACTAAAAATTCTGTTTCAGGGGTTTCGATATACGGCACACCCAATCCAGAACCCCTATTCACAAAATTGAACTCTTCGCTAAATAAATTAACCAGCATAAAGTGTCCATATGCCCTTGTCAGCAATGCTTCAGATTTAATTGCATCTCGTCTTGCTTTTTCTGAGTCGTCAATTTCAAGATCATCGAGAATCTGTAAGACTTCATTGGCATGAGAAATCGCGGTATAAGTCTGATACCAGAAAAAACCAGGAGTATCTTGCTCGGTGGGGTCTGAGGTTGGATCACCCCATGTGTACATTTGCTGATGTGACGGTCTCAAAGTAGTTCCAACGGTATAAGTGAAGTCATCTGTCATCCAATCTGTAAAGGCAAAGCTTGCATCCGAATAGGCATTCGTCAACAACTGTGCTGCTTTATCCAAATCGTCTAATGACACTCTGTCATCTGGCACTTCCTCGAGAAACGAGTCACATGATGTAAAGGCCAACATAAGCACCAGGCTTACCCTTCTGAATTGAGATGAGAGCGTTGTCAAATTCATTAAGCTCAGCTTGAAAGTCCTCAATATTTGTATCAATTTCTTCATAGGATTAAATGCCAATATTTAAAGAAAATGTTACCAATCTAGGCTGTGGCAGTGAAACACCTCCTGAGCTAAAAAACTCAGGGTCCTGACCATTTAAAGCATCATCTGAATAGATTAACCAAAGATTTTGTCCTTCTACACTCAGGTTTACATTGCTCAAGCCAATTCTTTGCACGAATGGTGCAGGCAATTGATAAGACAATCTCACATTTTTCAATCTGATATAGTCTCCATTAGCCACTCTGATATCACTAAGATTATACAATGAGTAGCTATCCAAATCCGTGCCCCCCGCGTCCACTAAGTTTCTATCCAGTATGGCTGGTACATTAGTGATATTTTCATCACCTGGAACTACCCATCGGTTCGCTAATTCTGCCGGTAAGGCATCGAAATCAGTATATCGTGCCTGTACAACATCATTTAGCCTTATTTTGTAATCAAATTTATATGACAGCAAGAAACTAAAGGACAAGCCTTTCCAAGTCACTGTATTCGTTAAGCCACCACCACCGCGTGGTTCGGTCGATCCTTCGAATTTCAATGTCTCAGATAAATTCTCCCTTCTTTGCAAATCATATTGAAACACTACTTCATCATTTTCATTGTAGAATGTTGGAAGACCATTGCCGTTCAGCCCAGCGAATTTGGAGGAGTACAACCCTCTCCTGGGTCCTCCTACCACAGCTGCACCATTTTGCCCAAGGGCGTCTACCAGTCGGGGGCCAAAATCCAGCCTTGTGATTTTATCCTTGGTATAGCCCACATTGAAATTTGTCGTCCATGAAAAATCACCTCTTGTAAGATTTATCGTATTCAGAGTAAATTCGAAGCCTTGTGATTCCATATCAGCGAAGTTTCCGGTCTTTACGCTTTGTCCTCCTACACCACTGGTGAGCACATCACCAATCAAATCAAAAGATTTCCTGCTATACCAATCAACAGATACATTTACTCTATTTTCAAGCAAGCTAACATCAGCCCCTATATTTAACTCCTTAAGTTTCTCCCAGGTCAATTCAGTGTTAGTCAAATCCTGAACAAACAATAAAGGCTCCTGATCTGTCGGGCGTACGGTTACATCCGCCTGGAGATTGAGCAATGCACTTGCATTTGGAGGAAGATTTCCAGAAATACCGTAGGTTGCTCTAAGCTTCAACTGATCGATTAGACTTATGCTCTTCATAAAGTTCTCGCTATCTACATTCCAGGCACCACTCACATTCCAAGTAGGTAAGTATCTCGCACTTTGGCTTTCTCCAAGTTGATTTGAGCCATCATATCTCACTGTGAAATTGGCAATGTACTTACCCTTATATGAATAGCCACCATTCAAAAACACGCCAACAAAACGATCTCTCAGCTGATTTTGTGCGAAGATGTCGATGTTCTGAGAATTGAAAAATTCAATGATATTAGGGTCGGTCACGGCAATTCCCCCACTTTCGTAAAGTACGCCTAGTCCTGTGGTATTCTGTTCGCTTCGATTAGTAAATCGAATTTCCTGTCCTGCCAATACGTTTACCTGATGAATTTCATTGAAGGACTTCGACCATTCTGCGCTAACTCTACTAAAGAAATTAAGTAAATCGCTTCTATCCAAATAGTTGAATCCACCAATTGGTAGAACAACTACCGGGTTCAAACCCGGATTGTCTGGGTCTCTGTACAAAAGATTATTGGCATCTTGTATAAATTGTGTTCCATTAGCTCTATAAGCTTCTGCTTGATTCGATTTTTCATGAACCGTATGATCCCGTTGAGTAGAAGCATACCTCAACTGCATAACTCCCTTGAATGAAAGATTCTTGACTGGGTTCAATTCAAAATCAGTTTGTGCAGAAATGTCTGAGACCGTAATATCGATGAAGTTGTAATTCAACTCGTCCAGTATATTGAAGTCTGCGTAATTTCTTCTGAAATACTCGGGATCACCGTTAGAATCAAAGGGTCTGATAGATCGACTCGTATTCAGTGCATAACTCAATGGATTGATATCAAAACTACGGCTATATTTCCCTGTAATAGGGTCGAATTCCCTGTTTCTGGTACCTGGTACTGTTTGATCTCTATAGCTGGCCGATAACTTCAACCCAAAAGTGAATTTTTCCGATAAGAAGTAAGTATTCCTTGAACTCGCTGTCAGGCGCTGTACTTTATCAGCAATCGTCTGTCCCTGATCATTCAAATAACTGATAGAATAGTAACTATTCGATTTATCCGTTCCAGATGTGAAACTCAACGAGTGCTGTTGCTGCAATCCATAATCTCTAAACAAAACATCGAACCAATCCGTGTTTGCATTTTCATATTGATTGAGATATGATTCATTCAGCCCTCCACCTGCTCCCCAAGGAATTTCATGATTTGCAATTTTGGTATACATTTTCCCAATAGCTCCAAAGTTTTGAGCACGTACAGAGGTAGTAATATCAATCAATCCCTTGCGATGCATCTCACGGTAAACAGACATTTCTTCCGCCGAGTTGAGCAGGCTAAATTGGCTGTATGTAGGTCGTAACTTAACTGAATAATTACCTGAATAATTTATTCGTAAAGCTCCACTCTTTCCTCTTTTGGTAGTTACTACGATTACTCCATTGGCAGCCCGAGCACCATAAATGGCAGTGGCTGAAGCATCCTTCAGAATCTGAAATGATTCGATATCGTCCGGATTGATGTTAGCAATAGATGAGCTAATCAGAGTATTCGCATTTCCTGAAATAAAGTCATCCGTATTTACATTTGCCAAATCTTCAAGGATAACTCCATCTACCACAAACAGAGGTTGGTTGTTTCCGTTTATGGAAGCATTACCACGTATTCTTATTTTAGGAGAAGAGCCGAAAGTTCCTGATACGTTGTCAACATTTACACCTGCCACACGGCCTTCAAGCACTCGACTAACGTCAACAATACCCTCGGCATTAATGTCAGCCATTCTAAGGTTTTCCGAAGCTCCTGTAAATAGTTTGCGATCTACTTCCTGAAATCCATTGACCACCACTTCCTGTAGTGCCACCGATTCTTCAAGAAGTTTAACCTTAAATGGCTGATTTTTTTGAGTCACTTTCAAGCGCTGCTCCTGCATGCCCAGCATTCTAACAATGAGCACATCACCTTCATTGGCTTTCAATCGGAAGTTCCCATCCAGATCTGTAATAGAGCCAGTAGTCGTATTCTCAATGACCACGGAAACTCCTATCATTGCCTCACCCTTAGCATCCACGACCTGCCCAGAAATATCAAGTGTTTGGGCAAGCATCTGACCATTCAAGAAGAACAGAAAAATCAAACTAAAAATGTGGACAAAATATCTCCTTGTAGCCATCAATGCAACAGTTAATTAAAGGAATAAATGAAACTCTTCGTTTACTCTGACTTTATAAAAGTATAAACCAAATTGAATGTTGGCGTGTCAAAATAGCTATTTAAGAGATCAATATCAGCTTGGTCTGTAGAGTTTGCTAAGGCGTTCAGGTGAGCATTTGCACCATCAACATCTCCATGATCCGTAATTAATTGTTCTCTGGTAGCATCAGACATAAAAAAATCAACTCCACCATTAGGGTCAATACCTTCACTATACCACAATTGATTAGACTGATTTCTTATTAATCCAAATTCGGTAGAAGTTTCATCTTCCGTGCCCGCATTTGTAGTAAAAATCAGTTTATCTTCTGTCAGCTCCCAAGTGCCTTCTATCGTTCCAGTTGGCGAATTGGGTCTCTTAATACTGGTAAGAAATGTTTTATCCTGATTAAGAACAATACTATAACTCTCAAACCCATAATAACCAATTGTTCGTACAATACCTTCTGCATTTGAATAGGTAGACGGAAGGTCGGTTACTACAAAGTTTTCCAATGTCCAGGTTCCCATCTCGTGTGTAGGTTCCGGATCATCACTACTACAAGAAGCAACAAAAATTAATGAGAGGGCAAATAATGTGGCGTGTAAAAAATTTTTCATATGTCGTTTTTTTTGTACGGTCCCAAATGGAACATTTTATTCATTAATTGTAATACATCAAAACTCCCTTAATACAATGAATAAACGCTTCATTTGATTTTGTTTTGGTTGAAGTTTTTGAAGCTTTTAAATATATCAACTTAAAAGGCAAAGACCCTTGTTTTAAAAATAAAATTTTGCCAGGTCCTAATAAACAATCTAATAATTACGCAAGCATGCATTCATCTATCCAAATAACGAATAATCTATAGAAAGAGTCTTAATACGCAATTCAGAACACATACTAAGTAAACAAAAAAAAGTCAGAATTGGTTTGGGTTCGAACAATTACACAATTGTTGACGTAAAGAATCGACCTAAAACTTGGGAGTTTTCTTCATATGAATACCGCATCACTTTTCAAAGAGCCTCTTGAACCATCTGCTGACAAGATTCTCCAGAAAACTACGCGATGACATTTATATAAAGGGATATTATTCAATAGTGCACCTTTGTTGACTTGTGGCTTGTCACAATTATGTGAAATCTATCACATATAATAGATTCGACTTCTAGCCTCAAAAATGCCTTTGCTTGCTTCAAAACCAGCGATACGGATGACCATGTAAAATCACTATATTTCCTCTTAATTTACGCTTGCATTAATTAAAACCAAACAGTTGAAAAAAGAGCCCCACTTCCTCCAATCTCTGGCACAAAGGTGTCAAAATCAATTTGGCCATCAATGTGAACAACTGACGGTAATTTTTCCAAACAAAAGAGCTGGAGTTTATTTTCTCGATTATTTGGCACAATTGTATGATCAACCCATCTGGTCTCCTTCTATCATGAGTTTTGAAGAATTTGTTGAAGGTCAACAGTCTAAGAACTTCGCTGATGACTTACAGATGATTTTTCTTCTATACAAAGCTTATAAGCAGATTGTAAAAAAACCGGAAAATTTTGATGCTTTTTTCCCCTGGGGTGAGATGATATTGAAGGACTACAACGATATCGACAATTACCTGGTGGACGTAGCGCACATTTTTCGAGTGGTAAAATCTCAAAAGGAACTGGACGAAGCCTTTCAGCATCTGTCAGAGAGAGATCAACAAACTATTCAAAGTTTTTGGAAGGGTTTCCTTCCAACTCCTAATAAAAAGCAGAACGAATTTATTGCGACCTGGTCCATTTTGACTAAGCTATATGAAAGGTTCAATCAGTTGCTATCAGAAAGCGGACTCATCTATAAAGGGCGTATGTTTCGTGAATATGTCGACCAGATCGCACCCCTTGAAAATACCAAAACACTTTGGTTTGCAGGATTCAATGCACTGACCAAGGCCGAGGAAAAAATCATTAAGGTTCATTTGGAACATGGGAATGCGGACATCTTTTGGGACGTAAATGCATACTATTTCGAAGATGAGAATCAAGAGTCAGGCACATTTTTCAGGGAATATGCACAATATCCAGCATTCAAAGATTCAATCCTGCGTGATTTAAGACCTGCTTCCGATCTTTCCAACGTCAACATTGAAGTTTTATCTGCTCCATTCAGCATGGGACAAATAAAGGGTGCCTCTCAAAAGCTGGAAAATCTGGAAATCACTCAAGCGGAACAGGCTCAACTTCTCATTATTTTAACAGACGAATCCTTGCTCCAAGGTGTCCTGCATGCATTGCCGGAACAATTTGAACAAACCAATGTAACCATGGGGTGGTCGGCATCTCAATCCAGAATTTACATTTTTCTGATCAAAATAATAGCGCTACACGATAAATATCAGAATAGTCAACTTTCCAAGATTCATCACAATGAAGTTATTGACTTACTTGAATATAAGGATCTTCTGGGAATAGCATCACAAGATGTAATCGCATTCAATACCTATGCCATTGAAAACAACACTGTATATCATTCGATAAGTGATGTAAAAACAAAGTTTCCAACGTTGGCCATTATCCTGGAAACTGCAAAAGATGCCAGTGGACTCATCAATCACTTGATATCCTTTGCGGCCCAACTGGATTCACAATTACTTGGAGATATCGACCAATCTGTGTTGGTACTGATTCATGGAACTTTAAAGAGAATAGAGGCTGCCATTAATCAACATGCCGTACAGCTGAACTTCAATTCGTTCTATAAACTTTTCATAAAGCTGGGATCAACTTTAAAGCTTTCGTTATCCGGAGATCCAAAACAAGGGATACAGGTGATGGGTATATTAGAGACAAGAAACTTGTCATTCAAGCATGTGCTGATCCTGGGCATGAACGAAGGTCAATGGCCCAAGGACAGTTCCAACACTTCTTTTATCCCTTATAATATCAGGAAGGCGTTCGATCTCCCAACTATAGAACATCAGGATGCCATGCAATCCTATTTATTCTATCGATTGCTGCATAGCGCAGAAAATTTGTGGGTTTCATATAACAACATTTCCGAGTTCAATCACAATGGAGAACCTAGTAGATACATTCGACAGTTACAATACGAATCTAATCTTGTGTTCAAGGAGTTAAATTTGGTCAGTCCAATTACAGCAGAACCGGAACCGACTATTACCATCGAGAAAAATAGAAACGTTACGGAACTACTGAATGATTTTCTGGTAAAAAAGGATGAACCATTCAAAAGACTCTCTCCGTCGGCACTCAATACTTACATCGATTGTAAACTCAAGTTCTATTTTCAACATATCGAAAAAATACGAGAGCCTGATGAATTACTCGAAGACATGGACCCTTCCCTATTTGGTAATTTATTACATGGTGCCATGGAGCAGTTGTATAAGGGAAAGAACTTTTGGCCCCCCGAAGACATCGAGGCCATATATATGCAATTAGATGAGGCTATTAGACAATCTTTTGCAGATCAAAAACTTGGTGGAGAAAATGAGCAAACCGGTCGGCAATTAATCGCTTTTGAAGTGATTAAGGAGTATATGCAGCGTATTTTGTCCTTCGACAAAAGAAATGCCCCCTTTCGTATATTGGGCCTGGAAGCCACGGATTACCTTGTAGATTTTCCCATTGAACTGCATGGAGGAAGTGCTAAAGTTGGATTAAAAGGAATCATCGATCGAATAGACGAATATGGCGAAAGCATCCGTGTACTCGACTATAAATCAGGAAGAGACGACCGCAATTTTGGATCGATGTTCGATTTGATAGATGGTAATTCTAACAAGAGAAACAAGGCTGTTTTTCAGCTGTTTTATTACTGCTTATTGTATAAGGAAAATCATCAGGATTCGAATCGGAACATTCAGCCCGGGTTGTTCAATAGTAAGGATTTATTTGATAATCAGTTCGATACATTACTGACTCAAACGGTGGAAAGAAAGAAAAGGCAGGTATTGAACTATACTGATTTCGAAGAAGAATTTAAGGAAGTGATGCTGCACCTACTTACGGATATATTCAACCCGGAGGTTCCATTCAGTCAGACTGATGATGAAAAAAAATGCTCATATTGTACTTATCGGCAAATTTGTCGAAGAGGTTAATACGTGAACACCGTTTTGGAAGGTCCCTCAAGTCTTTGAATATGCAAAGCCGCTAAGCTCATTTACGATTTATTTACTACATTTCAACAACCAAAAAACTAAACTATGATGAAGAAAATTATTATTGGAGTAGTGCTGGCCATTGTCGCATACTTCGCGTACGGCGTACTAACGACACGATCGCATAGTCCCCTGGATACTGCTGAAACCAGTATTGGAGACTTGTCAGTCAAAGTGGTCTATTGCCAGCCGTATAAAAAAGGACGTTTGATATTTGGAGATGAGGCTGATGAGGCGTTGGTGCCATATGGAAAGTACTGGAGGCTTGGCGCAAACGAAGCAACTGAGATTACATTCAGCAAAGACATCAATTTCGCAGGAAATCCTGTGGCAGCCGGTAGTTATCGCATGTATGCAGTACCAAACGTAGATTCATGGGAAGTATCTCTAAACAGCCAATTAGGTGAATTTGGCTATTTTGAACCCGATTATAGCTTAGATGTGCTGAAAGCTAATGTACCGGTACAAAGTGCTGCTGGGGAATTAGAGCAATTCACTATTCAGTTTGCCAATGACTCCATTGGAACACAAATGAACATGATGTGGGATAAAACGCTAGTCAGTGTTTCGATTGCTGAGCAATAAGCTACTGGGATTGACATAAAAAAATCCCGCACTATCGTGCGGGATTCAATTTTTTCAAAACTTATATGTCTTGCTTAAGCCAGTTGCGCATCTAGTTTGCCCGCAAGGACGCCCTTAGGTACTGCTCCTACTTGCTTATCTACTACTTCGCCGTTTTTGAATACAAGCAAAGTTGGAATGCTTCTTACTCCAAATTTTGCAGACACTTCAGGATTAGAATCTACATCTACTTTCCCTATTACTGCTTTGCCTTCGTAATCTCCTGCAAGCTCCTCCACTACAGGTCCAATCATCTTACAAGGTCCACACCATTCTGCCCAAAAATCTACTAATACCGGCTGATCTGTTGATAATACCTCGTCGAAGTTGCTGTCTGTAATTTCTACTGCTTTGTTCATGTCTATAATTATTTTAATATTCTTGTTGCATCCAAAGACGCAAATATAGTAGAAAATGTTGATGCCTACAGATTGATTTTAACGATGAAGGCATAAAGAAAAACTATCTCCCCATGGCATTACTTGAGCAGAACTCCATTCTCGTATTGGTACTCCAGCGTAACATTCCCTTCCTGATCATACCACTTGGCTTCACCATGCATTTTGCCATTTTGCCAGGTACTCTCTTCCATGATTTTACCATTGTCGTAGTATTTCGATTTTTTCCCTTCTAGTTGTCCCTGATAATAATTTTTCCGTTCTACAATTTTACCATTACCGTAATAGATAAATTCTCCGTCCTCAGTTCCGTTGACATAATGGGCCTTTAGCGTAAGATTGCCTTTATCATCCATCTCCAAATGCGTACCATGCTGAGTCCCACTCACATAGGTAGATATTGACTTCACTAATTCATTCGGGTGATAGGTTGTCCATGTCCCATTTCTAAAGCCATTTAAATAGTCACCTTCCTGCTCAATTTTGTCACTGAATAATACGGTTGCTTTGACAAGGCCTGGCATATAATCAAACTCCGACTTTTCTGCGTAGTCAGGCAGTTTGTCCAGATGCTCCTGGCCTCCACTAGAGACAACTCCGCTCCCAGAACTACAAGCGCTTAGCACAACCATTACCAAAAAAATAGAAAGACTGTTTTTCATTTTTTAAAGATTTTGATTCAAATGTTCAAATGTAAAATGATTATTTAAAATTTTCCATTACCAGTTCCCAATCTTTAAGTGTGTCGACATCTATTAACTCTGGCAACAGTACATAGTCTGCGTTCATTAATTTTATTTTTTCAATGGTTTGGTTCAAAACGGCAGAAGTGCTCCATTCGACATCCTCGAACAGCTGTGGATGATGGTCTTTCATCCCTAACAAATAGTATCCTCCATCATTGGCCGGACCCAGGACAAAATCCTTTGAATCCAGGGCATTAAAAGCCTGATCAATCACTTCGGAAGTAAGCTCTGCACAATCTGTACCTATAATACATACCTTTCTGTAGGCAACAAGTTCTTCCTGAAAGGCTGCGGCCATTTTAGCCCCCAGGTCCCCGGAATGCTGTTTCTTCTTTTGGGCGTTGACCCAAATGTCTTTCTTTGTGATTTCCGATGAATAGTAGACCTTGCTGTCAGCGTTAGCTTTGGACGACTCTTTTTGAGTAAAGTCCAGCAACTTTTTGTAGATCCGTAAGGCCTCATCATCACCCACGTTCTTTGCCAAACGCGTCTTTACTTTACCCAATTCCGGGTTTTTCACAAAAATGATAAGTGCGTGATCAGACATATGGCAACAGAGGTTTTCGTTTTATGATTTCGTAAAATCCAACACCCATGATGACCGAATATTCTAAAGCAATCCAAAGCATGGGATGTGTATAGCCTGCTGATGAATAACCAATATAAGAAAGGACAGCCAAGAAAGACCAAACTATTGGAAAGGCATATCCGGTCATACAACTAAAGGCAATCAGCGGAATCACATACCAGGGATGTACAGTTGTCGCCAATATTAGTTGTACAAAAAGAACGAGGGTCAACGCCTTGAACCAATCTGTATTTCTATTGACCACAACAAAACTGTAAACCATAATTATTGCAAAAGCTGCGTAAGACATCCTCGGACCGGCTGTTTGGACAATATCATATCCCATCACCCAAAAACCAGTTTCTCGGATCAGAAAAAATAGGCCGGCATTGAACTCAAATTTCCTAAAGAACAAATCCAATCCACTGAACATACCTTTTAATATTTCGAAGTCGAGAATAGGAAAAGAAAGCCCCACCAAAATACTACCAATGATTATATAACCTATAGCAGCCCGCTGAAATCCCGTTTTTTTGAGTAAGACTGGCAGAAACATGAGTGGCGTTAATTTGGCCAGGATGCCCAACGAAAGAGCAACAGCTGCCTTTCTCCACTGCTCCTTTTGATAAAGCCAACCAGCTAACAATACGAAAAAAACCACAAGCCCTTCAAAGTGAAGGTTACCTATGAGTTCTAAAATCACAAGCGGATTGAGGGCATAGATCATCACTTTGGAACTGTCGGAAGTCAATTGAAAGAGTAAGTAAATTGCAGCTACCTCAAACAAAAGCAAGACGATTCTAATCAAAGTCATGGAAAGAAATACATCTTTAATTCCGAACCAGGCAGGGATTGAAAAAATGTATTGACTAAGAGGCGGATAGGTCGAATGATATTCCGGTGAATTCAAACGCTGGTATAGTTCGTCATAACCCGCAGGTAGTTCATTCATCAAATCAGCAGGAGTAGATGAATAAGGGTTGATACCCTCTACCCAAATCTGACCATCCCAGATAAAACGATAGTAGTCATCTGACAATCTTGGTGATCCAAAAAAAAGGAGCACGCGCATGACAATCGCAAGAAGCAGTAGTTGATTAAAGTTAAGGTCTACTTTTTTGTAAAATACCAGATAAGAAATGAATGCAACGAGATAAGAAACTATCAGCCAGTTACTGCTTCTTTCAGTCCCATAATGTATAGTCAAAATGGGTAATAACAATCCTAAGAAGAGTATTACGGTTTTAACGCCGAAACCCCATTTAGGCATGTTTGACATTTTTTAAAGAATGAAAAAATATAATACCGAAACCTGTCGCCAACATGATATGAAAGATAATCAATCCGAAATCATGCAACCACCAAGCGGATACAATGCCCATTACAAAATACAGACAAAGCACTCCCTCTAACAGCGTACCCCAGGTCAATTTGGTCTTGATATATTGATTGCTCACCCAGCTCTCGTTTTTCGTGGTAATGTTAAACTTAGGGGTTCGGATGAACGGTGTCTTGAAACCCAGAAAGCCTTCCATGACAGCCATTGCGTTATGCAGGGCCAAGCCCATAGAAAATGATAAAAAAAGCGGGAATTTCTTTAGAAAAATGACTCGGGTTCGCACTTTCTCGATCTGCTTCAGGCCTACATAATAAAAGGTGGCAATGGAAAAGAATCCTAATAGGAAGAAACTGCCCAGGTTGAACAACCATTCCAATCCAGCATTGGCATCTTTGATATAAAGCATGGGTATGCTCAATACTGATGCGGTCAGTAATAGCACAAAAACACTGCTATTGAGTAAGTGCATGGCAGCGTGAAGTTTGATCATGAAGGACATGTCAGAACGAAAAACATTAAATAGATTTTTCTTTGCCGTCTCAGCGGCGCCCTTATTCCATCGATACTGTTGGGACTTAATGGCCGACATAATCACGGGAAGCTCGGCAGGAGACTCCACGGTTTCGTCAAACTGAAACTTCCACCCTTTAAGCTGTGCCCGGTAACTAAGATCAAGATCTTCTGTCAGTGTATCTGCAGACCAACCACCGGCATCCAACACACAGGATTTGCGCCAAATTCCAGCGGTGCCATTAAAATTCATAAAGCTTCCCGAACGATTACGTCCACCCTGCTCTACGGTGAAATGAGCGTCCAGACCAAATGCCTGCATCTCGGTTAGCATAGAATAATCCTTGTTGACATGCCCCCAGCGGGTTTGAACCATACCAATTTTTTCGTTGCCGAAATAGCCAACAGTTCTTTTTATAAAATCGCTACCTGGAAGAAAATCGGAGTCAAATATGGCCATAAACTCCCCTCTGCAAATCTCAGTACCGTGGGCCAAGGCTCCTGCCTTAAAACCTTTTCTATCTGTACGTCTGATTTGAAGTATATCAAACCCTTCGGCTTGATACTGTGCCACTTTTCTGGCAATAATTTCCACCGTTTCGTCAGTAGAATCATCGAGCACCTGAATTTCCAACTTGTGTTTGGGATAATCCAGTTTAGTAATGCTGTCAATGAGACGTTCGGCAACATATTTCTCATTAAAAACCGGCAGCTGAACCGTTACAATAGGTTCATAGTCCGAATCAAAATTGGAAGTATCCGTTGATTTGGGTCTGGTATATATCCAAGTGAGATGCAGCTGACTCAAGCTGAATAAAAAGATGGCAAACAAGGCTGTACAGTATACAACTACTACGATCCACTCCATTTACAAATATCTAAATATAGTTTGAATGATTTTGTATCCGGCAAGGATTGTTCCTTTGACCGTTCCTGATATCTTAGATACACCAATTCGGTTGCGATAGTTCACTGGCACTTCAGCTATTTTCATTTTTTGCTTGGCTGCTTTGAGTTGCATCTCCACCGTCCAGCCATAGGTTTTGTCCTGCATCTGCATTTGAAGCAAACTCTGGTAGTTGATTGCTCTAAAAGGACCAAGGTCGGTATAGCGCACTTTATATAATTTTCTGAGCAAAAAAGTGGCGAGCCAGTTGCCAAAAATCTGTTGCGGAGTCATGGCGCCGGATTCTTTCCGACCAAGTGCACGTGAGCCAATTACCAAATCTGCATTTCCGGTTCTGATGGGTTCAAGTAAGGCGTGCATATGCTCAGGGTAGTCCGAGTGATCTCCATCCAGAAAAACAACCGCATCAGGTTTGGGGTCAGTTTGGTCTGCGATATATGCCATTCCCATCAGGCAGGCATAACCATAGCCCCTGGCCGATTCTTCGAGGACTATAGCCCCACGTTTTTTTGCTACCTCAATAGAGTCATCCGTAGAACCATTGTCTACTACGATGATATTTCGTACTCGCTCTTTTGGTATTTCATCAATGACCAAGCCGACGGCATTTTGCTCATTGAGAACGGGAATGATAACATCTACGATCTGAGATTTAGCCATCAATCCTCTGGATAAGGAATGAATATGAAATTAGTGAACTCTTCGTCAACTACGAACAAGCAACAAAACTCATCAGGATTCTTGTAGGCCTCTTTGAAGATATCGATGTTCTTTTCTTTGACCAGGTCTCTCTGTACAAACTCATCCAAAAAAGACGCTGAATAATTCCACTCAGCATCCAGTTCTTTTTGTTTGATCAAAATCTGACCTACGCCTACTTCTGTTTTCGCTATTGCGAAAATGGGGTAGTCAGAAAAACCACGACTTCTGATCTGATAAGAAGCCTCTTTCAGATTGTCTGATACCTTGATAAAATCCTGAGTAATTGTACCCAGGTATTTGCCGCTTAGTTCCGGATCGTTATTCATAAAATTGTAATGCTCTTATGTTAATTTTTTGGTAACACATCTAATGACAGAATAAATCCATCCAGGCCGTCAAAAGATTTAATACTCTCCTTTTTAGTCTTGATCGTTTGTGTAATAATTATCTCTGCTCGTGCAAAGAACGAACAAATGCATCTCAATTTCCATTTTTTTCAAATCGAAAAATTGAATCTGGGTTCATTAATTTTTGAAGAGCCTGTATTAGAGCTCATCATTTTGCGGTTGTTAAATATTTGACTGCCCTACCTTCTGATAACACATAATAACTCAAGTTGGGGCAGATGCATTTGGAACCGGTAGAGTTGAACAATTGAACCATACTAGCAACTGTCGGAAAAGTTATATCATTTGCCGGAATAGTACAACATCATACATCAGGCTAACCATAGTTTTGCTCCTAAAAAAATTAAAATAAAGCTTTCATGATTCATTATAGAGCAAAGTTTATCCTGTTTTTTATCTGGTTGGTTCCATCTATACTTCCGGCGCAGCCTCAGAAAGCACTGTGGGAGGCAATGGATTCACACTCAAGAATCTCAGAGCAATGGCAGGGAATACCTGTGAATAGAAAAAAACTCAATCGTGACATGCTTGTCCATGTTTTAAGCGATATTGATAGGAATGGCAGTTCCACAATCAGTATTCCTCATCCTTCCGGTGCAGAAACGCAGTTTGACATCCAGCCATCAAATCTTTTGTCAAGGGAAGTCCAGAATCGGCATCCTGAAATTCAAACATTTAAAGGGTTCAACAAAAGCGGAGAGTTGGTTCGGATGAATTGGACCACAGATGGTTTGCACGCCATGATCTTTTCAAAAGATGGCACGATCTATCTCGATCCAATGAGTCATGAGAGAGATGAGTATGTATCCTATTTTGAAGCAGATTATAGAAGTGCTCACAAAGACGGATATCAACCTGCTTGTGGTAGCAATGATATTCTTTCTGAAGATAATCAAATCGACCATAACGGTAGGCTTCTAAATACTACATTTCAAAAAGGTCAGGTTGGAGATCAGTTCAAAAAGTATCGCTTAGCCCTTGTTGTCAAGTCGAATTTTACCAACGAAAGAGGGGGCGGCAATGTGAACACTGCGTTTAACAAGGTTTTGAGTATCGTAGACCGCCTGACGGGTATTTATGAATCTCAACTAGGTATCACTTTTGAGTTGGTGACAGGCACAGAAACCGTTTTTTCCGATAGCAATCCTGGACCATACGTACTTTCAATCAATAGATTAACAGGAAATGACAATGATCGTATCCTGGCTATTAACTATCTAAACGATGACAATAACCTAGGCGCAGACAACTATGACATAGGACATGTCATAGCAGCAGGGCATCAAGGGGGTATTGCTTCTATTGGTCGTGTATGCCAAGATAACCTGAAGGCCGGCGGTATGACAACATTTCCTTTGGGAGTGGACATAGAGGTAATTTTGATTCGGACTTTTGTTCATGAAATAGGCCATCAATTTGGTGCACTTCACACCTATTCTTCAGTAGATGCTGGGTGTAATGGTGAATTCCAGATTAACGGAGCCTATGAAATAGGCAGTGGAAATACGCTTATGTCATATGCTGGTGTTTGCGGAGACAATAACCTTCAGTCCCTCAGTGATGATTATTACCATGCCATATCTACACAGCAAGTATTAGCTTACACGACAACAGGTGATGGAAAGGGTTGTGGGGTTCCTGTAGATCAGGATAATACACCTCCGGTAGTCAGCATTCGGGAAAGTGGTTTTGTAATACCTGTTAATACTCCGTTCGTTTTAGAGGCTGAGGGAAGTGATGAAGATTTAGATGATCTGACTTACAACTGGCAACAATTTGACCAGGCGACTGCAGAAGAAAACATGCAGGGGACGACTGAAGGCGGGGAACCTCTTTCCAGAGAGGAATTTATTGCAGCAGGTTTTGTAGATCCTAATCTTGCTGACGAACTCATTGATTTAGCGTACCAAGCTTATTTGGTAGATTTTGAGTATGCGTTTAGAGGAGACGGCCCTCTCTTTAAAAACTTCAAACCTACTGCCAACAACAAAAGATATTTTCCCGGGCTCGAACTTGTCTTAGCCGGAAACACCTCTAGCACTGAAGTGATGCCTTTTACCTCCAGAGCACTAAACTTTGCGATCAGTGTCAGTGACGGTGTAGGCGGTACAAATAACGATTTGATTTCATTTACTTCCACCACGGAAGCGGGGCCGTTTCAAGTCACAACGGAATTCTCCAATCCTTCTTATAATGGTCTAAGTAATATCACGCTCAATTGGGACGTGGCTAACACTAATTTAGCACCCGTCAACTGCCAGAAAGTAGCTGTTCTTTTTTCCACAGATGGTGGAGAAAATTTTGATATCACGCTTTTGGAAAGCACCGATAACGACGGCTCGGAGACGATCAGGTTACCGAATTTGCCTACCTCAGAAGCCCGAATCATGGTCAAAGCTGTTGATAACATTTTCTTTAATGTCAACGATACTGATTTCAGTGTATCAAAATCCGATGTGGATATACCAGAGGCACCTTCTACATTGGCTGGAATCAGAGAGAATAGTACCACCATTGATCTATCCTGGTCTGACAATAGTGAAGTTGAAGACGGGTTCATCATAGAAAGACAATCAGAATCTGATACAGATTTCGCAGAAGTGGCAAGGGTAGCGGTCAACATTCAGAAATACCGTGATCAGAATGCAGCAGCTAGTGAATTACATACCTACAGAGTGGCAGCATTCAACGCCACAGGTAGTTCTAACTATACCCATTCGATTTCGATCGGACAAACGGCATCTTCCGCTACCGATATCTTAACTTTTGAGCTGACACAACAAGTCGGCAACACAGAAATTGATGATGAAGCTCATACTGTAAGTGTCAACTTAGCCGCCGGAACAGACATTAGCGCTTTGAACCCTACCCTCTCCCTCTCTGATGGTGCTACAAGCACTCCTGCAAACGGACAGACGGCAGACTTCACTAATCCTGTGACATATACCGTAACTGCCGAAGATGGAGTAACTGTGCAAGATTGGACCGTGGAGGTAACTGTAGACCAAAATGTATTGGCCATAAACAAAGAAAAAGATTGGGACATTTACCCAAATCCTGTGAATCGCATCTTGCATATCAAGACTCTGGAACCCGTGATGGTATATCTAACCGATATATTTGGTAGAATGGTGTTAGGTACGAAGACTGGTAGTCATATTGAGTTAGACCTGGAAGGGTTGTCGACAGGAACCTATCTGCTGCTCATGGAGTATCAAGGGGCGACAAACATTCAAAAGGTTATCAAAACCAGCACTGAAATCAATTGAAGATCGACGTGAGCCGCATCTATCCAATAATTGACCTCAACAACACTTTGTTCAATTTCTTATAGGTAAAGGCATTCTTTTAATCCGCCTTGACTTAAGACTGCCATCTGGCAGTCTTTTTTATTCCCTATTTTAATTCCTCAGTTCCAACAGTACAATATTCTCCACAGCGTGCGAGTACAGCGTATTAACCTCTCCGTTTTCCCGCAGATAGGTTGAGAACAAGCCAAGAAATGCTTCCTATTTTTTTGAAAACTCAAGAGCAATAAGATTTTTCCAGAAATATACATACGGTATTGTATCAGGGCAAAGTAGAATAGTTCTAATGCATAATTCCCTTTTCCTTTAGGAGTTTATACTTTTCTCCACAATTCATACTTGTCAGTTGGTTACCATTGGATCCTTTACCCTTTCCCTTACGATATTGAGCCTTGTTTTCGGCGACGAACGCATTCCAATAGGCTTGGGCCTCCTCTCTGAAAATATCAATAACATGTCCATCTACTTCCTGATTATGGGCATCATTATCTGGGTAAGTCTGGATTAACGCGGCGAGCTCATTGTCTATCTGAATTAGATCGTAGATGTCGAGTTCTCCATGATTGAATCTCGGAACACCGAGAACGAATTTGGTGATGTACTGAACTGCATAGATATCTTCGGCGTCCAAGGAGGCACCTTTTGTCTCAAGTTCCCTTTGCATGGGAAGGGCAAAAGATTCTGCAATAAATGAACGTTCAGTACCATCAAGAAAAACTAACTCATCATATTTCTCCTGTAATCTCTTGGTTCCTGCCAATGGATCTTTACCATTTTGCCTATTTTCCTTCTTTCTGATTTCCAATGCTTTAGCGGCAGGCTTTAATCTAGGAGCTGTAGCATTCCAGGTATTTAGGAATTCGTATAGCGGTTTTCTGATTTTGCTTTTTTCAGAATGATGAAGTGAAGCTACCTTTTCTGAAATGGTCAGTTGCGCGAAACATGGTAAGGTAAAAAGGCAAACCATTAAAAACACCAGGGAAGATTTAGCGGTAGTCATGATTATACGTCTTGAAATTCGAATGATCAATTTAAAAAAAGAATTACAAAAGATTTAGCGCGAATAAATTAAAATCATAAATCAACTTGTTTTTGTTTATGACCTCTGGTAGACACTTGATAGATTCGATAATCGACACACAAACTATACTCTGAAAATTAGTCAGTTACAAAAAATGAGATGCATTTTTGTTTTCTTAATATTCATAGTCCGACCCTCGTCACGGACTAGAGAAGACTCCATTTTGTTCAGATGAAAACGCGCATGGGTTAAAGCATATCAATAAAAAGGGCTGCCTAGATATTTATAGACAGCCCTTCCCATGTATGGGATTAAAAATGAAATATCATTTTTAGATTATTCAATAATAAACTTTTGGACCCGTGTTTTATCACCAGCAATAATATTTACAAAATAAATACCCGGCGATAGTTTATTTATTTTTATGCTTTTATTTACTCTAATTGAACTTTTAGGCACCTTTTGAATTATAGTTTCTATAGTTCTTCCATCCATTCCATTAATAGCAATGGTATAAGATGACGATTGAAGGTTAACGATTTCCAGATTAATAAAATCTTTTGCAGGGTTGGGAAATACTACAAAATCCAACTCTCCAAATAGCTCTTCTTTGTTCATGGCACCAGCATCTTTTTTGTTCATGAAGCGAGCATTTGAATTTGCAGAACAAGGGCCAAGATCTTTCCACCAATGGGCTGCCGTGCCCGGAGTAACATTGAAGAGATTATCAGCAAGGCACTCATAGTTGTTGCCATTGTAGCTAACCACATCTCCAGTCATATAAACATTTGGATAAGGACCGTAAGCTGTAGCACATCCGCCTGTATTGCCATTGCAACTTCCTGTAGAATTGTAGGTTGCCTGATTACAAACTATGGTAAAGTTACTTACCTGTTCTCCAGACGGTTCGTGGGCATCCCATTGACTCCCTACCGTAGTACTTGCCAAATAAGTACCTCCTACACTAGCAGATCCTTGTAAAGAATTATTCTGGTAATACTCTAAAGTACAATCTGTATTATTGGTAAATGTAACATTCACTGCATCTCCAGTATTACATCCACCATTGGAACAAGGACCAAGATCCTTCCACCAATGGGCTACCGTGCCAGGTGTAACATTGAATAGGTTATCAGCAAGACACTCATAGTTATTGCCATTGTAGCTAACCACATCTCCAGTCATGTAAACATTTGGATAAGGGCCGTAAGCTGGAGCACATCCACCTGTATCTCCAATACAGTTACCTGTAGAGGTGTATGTGGTCAAATCACAAACAATATGAAAGTGACTTTTTTGTTCGCCTGAAGTTTCAAGGGCATTCCAGTGACTGTCTACCGTAGTATTTGCTATATATGTGCTACCTGCAACAGCAGATCCCTGCAAGGAACCTCCCTGATAATATTCTAAGATACAATCGGTATTATTTTGAAAAGTAACGCTTACCGGATCGCCGGCAGCGCATGTGCTTCCGTTGCACGCTCCTTCAGAGGCATAGATGGATTGCCCACAAGCAATTGTAAAGCTATCTACTTGCTCTCCCGAAGTTTCACGGGCTTCCCACAGACTCCCTACCGTGGTATTAGCAACATAAGAGCTTCCTGAATTGGCAGATCCCTGCAAACTATTATTTTGAAAATACTCCAGGGTACAATTCGTATTGTTGGTAAAAGTAACGTTTGCCGGATCACCAGTAGTACACCCAACACCGCCAGAGACCAATACATCGCTTACCGAATAAAATGCCTCATGGCTATCGTTATAATCTCTTTGCCATACACTTACTATTGCTGCTCTTTTACCATCATAAGAATCAGGAATAAATGACTGAATCGTGGTGAATGGTGCTGCAGGCCCTTTGCCCACACTGCCAATCTCTATGAGCTCATTCCATAGCAATGGTTTTGTGGGGTCCCAATTTAATGGAGTGATATACACTTTGTAATATTCCGTTTTGTGAGGAGCAGTATTCTGCCAGAGTACATCAATGTATCCATGGTTAACAGTTGTTGTTGACCAAGCAGTTGTTAGCGCATCCAAACAGGTAAAATCTATCGCGCTACCGTTACCTCCACTGGCGATTTGACCACCTGGAACGAAAGCCTGATGATTTCCAAACTGGGTATCAGGCTGTAATACCCCCATCCAATTATAGATGGCCTCACCGCAAGAACCGCAGCCAGCGTCAGATGGGTTGGTATAACAATTATAAATCCTACTTGCAGGGTAAATAACAGTACCATGCGAGAATACGGATTGAGCCGTACTCAATAGAAATAAAAATCCGAGAAGTTTAAAAGTTTTTTTCATGATGTTAAAAATTTCAGTTAGAATGGTTTAGTTAAAGGTTTTTATAAGTGGAATGCTTTGCCTTAAAAAATTGGCAAACGCAGAAATTGATAGTAATAAGGAAAAGATTATGGAATGCCCGTACTTAGGCGGGAGCTCCGAGGACAAAGGCCGTCCCTTGAGTCGTAAACTTAATAGCATGGTTAGGTATAGGTTTGGTTTAGAGTTGATGACCCATCCGGCTATCAGAGCTCAATTCCGTAATTTGTTTTTTCTTGTACAGCCTTAAAAATAAAATCGACCAACGGTGAGGTTTGGTATCTAAAAAACATTAAAGAGTCGCTATATTAATATTCTCATTCAGTTCTGTCATGACGAAGGAACGATGGAAGGTAACCGTACCTTCCAAGCTGGACCTTATTGCCTTTATTGGACGAATTAGAGATGTCTTACTGTCTGAGTTTATAACCTTAAGTATATGAAAAAGAGGTATTGGAACTATCTCAATAGGATTTGCCGCTCATGCTGTGATCTCTGCAGTGGTTAGATGTATCAATCCTAAACCTATGGAAATCATTGCTGATTCGTCTTGTTCGGGCAAGAATATGCTGAGAATTGAGCTTACTTTAAGAATTGTCAAAAATGCAGACGCAAAGCGGGTCAGCTTGACTCTGAAGCCGCCTTGTTGAAAACCCCAATTTCTCATTTTAGTCATTGTTCAAGTCTGAACAGATTTTGTTCAGACTTGAACAATAGAAGTGTGACTAGAAGGCCTTTGCTTCATTTTTTGGACGTTTTTTCATTTGGCAAACTATTTGTTCTACAGAATTTGAATAAATAGATAATTGTGAGAAAAACATACATTGGAGAGCTAGAAGAAGTTGTTCTACTTACAGTCGCCATACTACAGGAAGGGGCATATGGAGTGGCCATTACTCAATACATAGACACGCAGTTAGAACGTAAACTTAGCATCAGTGCGGTACATGCTACTTTGCATCGCCTTTCGGAAAAAGGATATGTCAATTCCAGTATGGGAGGTGCAACTTCCGAACGTGGCGGAAGAAGAAAAAGGTATTTCAAAGTAACTACGGCGGGAAGCCGTGTACTGAATGAAATCCAGGACGCCAGAAGTCTGCTCTGGAGTCAGGTTCCACCAAACATTTTGGCAACATGAAGCGATCATCCCTTCCCCCAAAATGGATAAACTCCTTACTCACCAAAGTTTGTAAACCCGAACTTCTCGAGGAGATCGAGGGAGACCTTTTGGAATATTATCAGCTATGGGTCGAAAAATATGGGTCGAAAAAGGCAAACAGGCTTTATGTATTCCATGCTATAAAGTTCTTGCGGCCTTTTGCAATCAAAAAATCAAAGTCACACAGCTCAAATTCACTAACTATGTTAAGACATTCACTTCTTTTATCATTTAGAAATTTCAAACGTTACAAGAGTTCCTTTTTGATTAACCTGATTGGACTTTCCTGTGGGCTGGCCTGTACTTTATTCATTTATCTATGGGTGAATGATGAACTAAGTGTTGACAAATTTCATGAGCATGAAGGACAACTGTATAAGGTCATTGAACATGTGAAATTCGATGGTTCTGGTGTTACGACCTGGAAAGAAACTTCTGGCCCAATGGCTAAAGCGTTGAGAGAAGAAATGCCTGAGGTTGAATTTGCTGTCGCCGTTATTCCTGGTTCCTGGTTTGGAAAGACTTCACTTTCTGTTGGAGAACATGACATTAAGGCGAATGCCTATTATGTTGAGAAGGATTTTTTCAATATTTTCTCCTATGAACTGATATCAGGGAATAAGGACCAGGTACTATCCGATATAAATTCAATCGTCCTGTCTGAAAAATTGGCTCTGACCCTGTTCAACACTACTGAGAATGTTATTGGTAAAACAGTGGAGTTTGAACAAGAACGGCAATTTCAAGTTTCTGGCATTTTTGAAAACATTCCTTCCAATTCAACGGCTCAATTCGATTTTGTCTTGTCCTTTGAATTGTTAAAGGATAAACCTTTGGGCGTAGATAGTTGGGGCAATTTAGGACCTCAGGTTTACGCGGTGTTAAAAAAAGGAACTCTTATTGACAATCTAAATAAGAAAGTAGGCATGATTATTAAAAACATGTATAAAGAGTCTACGCGAACCCCAAGCTTAATACCCTATTCTCAGGATTATCTTCGCGGTACCTATGAATATGGAATTCAGATCGGGGGTAGAATCGAATATGTGAGATTATTCTCTATTGTTGCCCTGTTCATTTTGTCTATAGCTTGTATAAATTTTATGAATCTGTCTACGGCCAGGGCTTCCCGAAGAGTAAAAGAAATCGGAGTAAAGAAAGCCATGGGGGCCAATCGTATGGCGTTCGTTTTTCAATTTCTCACCGAGTCGATTTTTATAACCGGCTTAGCCTTGGTAGTTGCTCTTTTGTTAGTCATTCTTTTACTTCCACAGTTCAATGAGGTTATAGGAAAGCAATTGGCGCTGGAATTAAATGCAAACCTTGTTTTTAGAGCTTTCGCAATCGTTTTGTGTACAGGACTCATGGCCGGGAGCTATCCTGCACTTTACCTATCCAGTTTTAATATCATCAATGCATTGAAAGGAAAGCTAAGTAGTTCTATTGGGGAGCTCTGGACTCGGAAAGGATTAGTTATCATTCAATTTACACTTTCTATCATATTGATTCTATCCGTGTTGGTAGTTTATAAGCAGATTGGGTTTGTGCAAAATCGAAATCTTGGTTACGACAAGGACAACATTGTGCATTTTAAGGTAGAAGGAACAATCAAAAAACAGTTGGAATCTTTTGTATTTGAATTGAAAAAGATACCAGGTATAGTCAATGCTTCGAGTACTACCCATGATATGGTAGGCCATAACTGGTCGGTTGGTATAGATTGGGAAGGAAGGGATTCAGACAAGCCGATCTCATTTCAAGTTGTTGGAGTAGACTATGACTTGATAGAAACCCTGGAAATGGAAATAACCACAGGACATAGTTTTAGTAAAGACTTTGGGTCTGATAGCAAAGGCATTATTTTTAATGAAACAGCTATAAAAGCTATGGGTCTTTCCGATCCCATTGGTAAGACCATAAGGTTTATGGGGGAGAAAAAAATCATCGGAACAGTTAAGGACTTTCACTTTAAATCACTGCACGAAACTGTTGAGCCATTGTTTTTAGTTATGATGCCTGAAGCAGTTAAAAAAGTAATGGTTAGGATTGAGGCTGGAAGGGAGCGTGAAGCCATTGAAAAAATACGGGCTTTCTATGAAAACTTTAATCCGGGATTTCCCTTTGAGTATCAATTTTTAAATGAAGATTATGCGACACTGTATGCCTCGGAACAGCGTGTTGCGACATTATCCAAATATTTTGCTGCTATAGCCATTATGATTTCTTGTCTGGGATTATTCGGTCTTGCTGCCTTTAGTGCCGAAAGAAGGATGAAAGAAATTGGCGTTCGAAAAACATTGGGTTCAAGTGTATTTGGCATAGTAAGGCTACTGTCTGAAGATTTTACTAAAATGGTGATCTTTTCAATTACCATTGCTTTGCCGATCAGTTATCTAGTGGCCAAAGAATGGTTGGACAGTTTTGCCTATCGCATCGCCCTGGAATGGTGGTATTTTGCTTTTGCAGGTTTGTCCGCACTTCTTATTGCCTGGCTGACTGTAGGTTTCCAAACCTATAATGCTGCCAGAATCAATCCAGTGAAGTGTTTAAGAGATGAATAAAATTCAAAACTATATTGATCTTCCAAATGGCTAAACCTATTCCACATGACACGTATGCGAGGCCAATAATAACTCCTTAATGAACGCATAAATTGTTTTTAAGGACTCCCCTTTCTAAGCGGACAAAGAACTGACAAAAGCATGTCGATTCTCATCATTTTCTCATTTTAGATAGGAAAAAAACAGGAAACCCTCCCCACTTTTAAAAAAGTGGAAAGGAATGAGAAAAACAACCGTGGCTTAGCCGTAAATTCTGATGACGAAATAGTTCGATACGCTTTTGTGCAATATATAACCCACTGAATAGAGTAACCCAGCGAACCTTTTAGAAGTAAATTGAAAGTGAGAAACTGACATGTTATTACATTTCTGGCGCCTGAAGAGTACCATAATAAATTACCTTTCGCAGTCAAACTAAATTTCAGCCCTGATAGTTCTATCAATTATTCATACTTTACAATACAAAAGACACAGTTAGACGGTTTTCTATCTTATGCTCATAATTTGATAATCATTATAGTCCTTAATTGTAATTCAATAAATCAGCAGAATGTCCAATATGATCTTAACTTTTGTTATCAAATCTTTCAAATCAATGAAATCAACCCTATCCACTCTGATTATAACCATAGTTTTATCACATACTACTTTCGGGCAAACCTTGGATGAGTTAAGCGAAAAGGTCATGGAATCTTATTCCAAAGGAGACTATGAAAATGCTTTGTATTATGGCGAAAAGAGTGTAGCGCAAGTGGAAAAAGAATTTGGAAAAGAACACGAAGATTACCCTATAGCTGTCCGTAATTTGGCTCTATTTAATAGGTTATTGGGTCACTATGCAGACGCCGAATCTCTTTATCAGGAAAGTATTCAAATAATAAAAGAAAGACTAGGCGAAAACCACCTGAATTACGCTGTCTCCGTTAATGGCTTAGCCATATTATACCAGGAAATGGGTCGTTATATTGAGGCAGAAACTTTGTATAAAAAGAGTAGTGAAATACGAATAAAACTATTAGGAAAAAATCACCTTGGCTATGCGAAATCGCTTAATAGTTTGGCTACGTTATATCTCAAAATGAAACGATATAAAGAGTCAGAGGGGTTGCATCTGAAAAGCATAGAAATAAAAAAAAACATATTAAGTGAAGATGACCTCAGCTATGCTTTCTCCATTATTAATTTAGGGTACTTGTATCAATTAATGGGGCATTACGAGAAAGCCGAGAAAATGCTCAAACAAGGTTTAGAAATACGAAAGAAGAGCCTGGGCACAAATCATAATTTGTATGCGGTTTCTCAAAACAATTTAGCCCTACTTTATAGAGAAACGGGGCGATATACTGAGGCAGAGGTTTTATACAAAGAGAGTATTAAAATATTTAAGGATCAATTGGGTAAAAAACATTCAAGGCATACCACAGCTCAGGTTAATTTGGTGATGTTGTATCAAGGCATTGGAGATTTGTCTAAAGCGGAACCTTTGTTTCTGGAAGCCATTGACAATAGACTGAACCAAATGGATTTGAATTTCCCATCGATGAGTGAGAAAGAAAAAAGACAATTTTGGAAAACTATAACCAATGATTTTCAACTTTTCAATTCTTTTGTGGCAGAAACAATTGAGAATGAGCACGTAAAGAATCTAACAGGTCAGATGTACAACAACCAGTTGGCCATAAAAGGAATTCTACTCAATGAAATTTCCAAAATAAAAAAGGCAGTTACGCACAGTGAAGATACTGCTCTGATCAACTTGTATAATGAATGGAAAACTAAAAGAGACAACTTAAGTAGAGCGTATTCATTATCCATAAAACAAAGGGAACAACAAAACATTAATATTCCAGAAATCCAGCAATCAATCAATAACCTGGAAAAGAAATTATCTTTAAAATCAAAGGCTTTTGCAAACGCGAATAAACGCTTTACCTGGAAGGAAGTCCAACGACAGCTTAAACCCAAAGAAGCAGCAATTGAAATCGTACGATTCAGGTGGTATAATAAAAATTGGACGGACACTGTTTATTATGCTGCTTTGATTGTTACTCCTGAAATCGCGGATCAACCAGAAATGGTCTTACTAGAAAATGGAAATGAACTGGAAAATAATTGTTTAAACTACTACAGAAACTCGCTCAAGAAATTATCTGTGGATGAACAATCATACATTCATTATTGGCAACCTATTCAAGATAAACTTGAAGGAATAAAGAAAGTCTATTTTTCTGCAGATGGTGTTTACAATCTTATCAATTTAAATACACTTTTGAAGCCCCAACTGAATACTTATGTGCTTGACGAAATAGACATACAATTAGTCACAACTACCAAGGATATTGTTGAATTCGCATCGTCCCCATCTGCTGTCCCAAAGAGTAGCTTAACTGCTCACTTATTTGGAAATCCTTCTTACAACCTCGCATACGACCAGTACCAACAAGTGATGGATGTTAATAAAAACACCTCTAGAACACGCGGCATTGAAAGCTTTGATGAAACATTACCCCTTGGAGAATTTATCCCTCTGGCTAGAACTGAACAAGAAATTAATAATATTCATCAACTACTAAGAACTAATGATTGGAAAACGACAACCTACCTGGGAACTGAGGCCCTGGAGGAGCGTGTGAAAGAATTGAATAGCCCAACGTTGTTGCATATAGCCACTCATGGTTATTTCAAATCAGTGGAGAATAAAAATGGAGTAGAAATTAAGGGAAATTCGGACGAGTCTTCAATGCTAAACTCAGGATTGATATTAGCAGGGGTTACCAATTATTATGAGTCTGAGGAAAAACCTCTAATAGAAGATGGAATTCTTACCGCTTATGAGAGCACAACATTGAATTTGGATAGTACAGAACTGGTTGTGCTTTCCGCTTGCGACACGGGCTTAGGTGAGTTAAGTCACGGAGAAGGAGTTTATGGACTTCAGAGAGGACTAAAGGTAGCAGGAGCCAATAGTGTAATGATGAGTTTGTGGAAAGTAAATGATGAGATCACTCAAGAATTGATGACCCAATTTTATAAAGAATGGCTAAAAAATGGAGATAAACTCAAAGCTTTTAGAGTAGCCCAACAAAAAATTAAAAACAAACATCCACATCCGTATTACTGGGGAGTTTTTGTACTTGTCGGGGATAATACGCTTATTGAGACAGAAGCTAGAATAAACGGTGTTATCTTTTCATTGGCTGGGTCCTTTATCGTGATATTAGTGGGGTTTGCAGTACAAAAGTTTCGAAACAATCAATTCAGCTAGTTTTTGATAAGCCGCTGCAATGCTGGATTTGAAAACATGTAACCCAATTATGCTTAAAAGATCATTTAGCCCCAACCCCATCAACGATAGCTCAATTCAATTTTACAAAAGCGAATGGGGTAGTACAAATGATGGCAGCGACTAGGGAATTAGTTAGCTATTTCATCAAGCAATTGCGATGCCTCTTGATACTTATACTCGCCAATTTCAATTTCCCTTAATATCTGAACTGCTTGCTCGTTACTATTCATTTTTAGATAGCAAAGAGAAAGATACCATTGCGCGTAGGGCTTCTGATCTGTTTGAAGCAACTCTTTAAAAATGCTTTCTGATTTTTCCTGTCTATTGGCGGCTAAATAGGATATCCCGAGATAAATTTTTTCTTTGTTGTTTAGCAAATTCATATTTTCAAATTCGGTAAACGCTTTTTCATATTCAGCATTACTGTAATGGAACATTGCCATTGATCCGTCAGATGCTGATCTGTGTGATATGAAGTTTGTGTAAGGCTCAAAGTATTGATCAAATAGGCTTTTACCTGGAGTAAGTAGATATACCGTACTTATTATAATCGTAATAGATGCGGCTATTCCAGCCCATCTCCATGATGATAATTTTATTATTTTGGTCGCCTTATTTTTTTTATCAAAAATGGCACTCATTTCGTTTTTAATAGCAACTACTTTCAAAGCATTAACACTCTCTTTATAGAGGTCAAACTGACTTTGGAGTTCTGGCTCCGTAGCTAACATTTTTTCAAATTCCATTTGACTCTCCTCGGAAATATCATTGTTGATATATCCATCAAATTTTTCGATGAGTTCCTGATTAATTTTCATTCTACGAAATCTTTAATGGCCAATTTTTTTTTGCTTATTAGTTGCATTAAATGTTTCATGCATCTCAACTTCTTGTTTTTAGTTGCTTGAATACTCCCAAGCCCAAAGAGTCTTTGTATTTCCTCCATACTTTTGGATTCAAAATAAAATGCCTTTAAAACTCTTTGACAATCCGGATTTAATTCGTTGATGATTTTCTCCAATCTTTGTAAACTGACATATTCATTTTTTACATCCTCTACTTCTACTTCGCCTAAGATATCGACTTCAGTAATCTTACTATTCTTTCTGATTTTCATCAGCCATAGGTTCTTGCATATGGAGTAGGTATAAGTATTTAAAGAAGCCTCCTTCTTAAATTTATTTTGTAATACATTCTGAAACACAATGGCTATTCCATCTTGAAAAACATCTTGTGCGTCTTCCTCCGAGCCGGAATTATTTAGCACAAAGCTTTTTATAGATTTAAAACAGGTATCATAAAGATATTCTAAAGCCTTATTTCTCTTCTTATAGTCATTTGAGCGGATTTTACTTAACAGTGTCTCATCAGGTATTGGCAAGAGTCGGTTTGTTTATTGGTTGATTTTAAATCGCAGAAGTCATCAAAAGTAAAAAAAAAATGATAATGATGATGACCTCGACAATTTTCATGCAACAAACACCTGTATTTGAAATTAGGAAGAATGAAAAAACAATACCAACTTATACTTTTATTTATCTCCATTGGGAACCTTAATCTATTGGGACAAGGGATGCCTGAGGTAATACCACCTTCACCCAATTCGGCATCTTTGGGAGAATATGGTAATATCCCTGTTGATAAATCCAGCGGGACACCCAATATATCCATACCGTTATACAACATACAAGTAGATGATATCAGTGTTCCCATTTCGATATCCTTCCATGCTTCAGGTCACAAAGTAGGCAGTCGTGCCAGTTGGGTTGGACTCGGATGGAGTCTGAATGCAGGTGGAGTAGTGACTCGGTCTATGAGAGGTAGACCAGATGAAAGCGGCTTTTTTTATAATATGTCAAATATAAAAAGCTGGGAGGACGATGGTCTAATGCCTTGGGTCTGGCTTGATCATACAGGAAATGATCCTGCAGTAATTGATTTGAAGCATAAGATGTTTAGCTACTATGCTCAAAGTTTTGACGTTCAGGCAGACATTTTTTATTACAACTTTCCAGGTGGGGCAGGCAAGTTCATGTTCAACCATGACGAGTCCATCACGCAATTTCCTTATCAAGATCTCAAAATAGTACCTACAGGTGTAGCTTTTTCCCAAAATGTCACCACCGGTGAGATCGGAGGTTTTGCTATCTCAGATATGAACGGAATACAATACAGTTTTGGTGAGGAAGAAGTGACAACGGTGAATTACCCCATTTCAAATACTGGTATTCCTAAAGATACATATCATTCAAGCTGGTACTTGACATCCATGTTTTCAAAGCGTAGCGGAAAGACTGTCTATTTTGGATATTCGGGAGGCATTAGCTTGGTGGATGATGTGGTGACTTCAGATTCTTATGTGGAGAGCATAAGCATGACTGGATCGGATCATTCAGTTGACCCCCAAAGTAGCACATCATTACCAGTGACTTTAGCAAAGTACGTAGACAATATTGTTTGGGAAGGCGGTAAGATTATTTTTTATAAGAGTTCTAATAGAGAAGATTTTCCAATAGGCGGACAACGACTCGATTCAGTCAAAGTACTTGACGTCAATGACCATGTGATCAAGTTCTTTGTTTTCGAGTATGACTATTTCTCAATTGGATCAGAAGCTGCTGATAAACATTTGAAATTGATCAGTGTAACCGAACGATCAGTAGATGGAGAGACGAACAAACCTCCACATTCGTTTGAATACATTGATGGTGTACCTTCCAGAACTTCCAAGGCGATGGATCATTTTGGGTACTACAATGCACAAGTCAATAATTTCACCTTGGTCCCATCTTTTGAGAATATCAACAATGTGACGGTGAACCTCGCAAATCGAGAACCCGGAAATGCCACTTCAAAAGTAGGCATGCTCAAAAGAATCATCTACCCTACCGGAGGCTCTTCGGAATTCGAGTATGAAGCACATGAATACACTACTGGTTCATCAAGTATTCCCTTTAATCAACTGGCCACTCGGGTAAGAGACGTGAGTGCTGAAAAATGTGATGTAAATGGCTTATTGTATTATGTAGGAGTTAATGGGTTAGAAGGGTTTCATTGTGAAGAAGTTCAGTCAGATACCATCACCATTCCAAGCAATGCGAGAGCTAATAAGGTAGAAGTTACCGTTGGGTATGATCCGAATAATGCGCCAGCTATCACTCCTGGAGCACAAGACTTTTATGTAAAAATATACCTGGTCGAAGGTGCAACAGAGACGTTAGTATTTAGTCACGAATACCTAAGCGATTTTTCTATAAATGATCTTTTGATAAATGGAGGAGTTTATAGAATAGAAACAAAGACCGATGTGCTCGGCACACGAATTCGTGGAAGAATAACCGCGTGGTATGACGACACTTCGATAGCAACAGTTTACCCTTCAGTATATACAGGCGGTATTAGGATTGCTAAAATAGGACATTACTCAGGCGATGGAAGATATAGAAAAATCAATTACGAGTACAATTTAGAATCAAATACACTCCAATCAAGTGGTATTAAGCTGTCTAAAGAACCCAGTTATTATTCTACCTATGAAAAATTCATAAACGGTACCGTTGGAGGTCAACGTATTATACAACATTCTGCCAGCCCCAGCGGGTTACTAGGACATCTCAACGGTTCCCATATTATATATAAGGAAGTTGTGGAAAAAGAGAGTGGCAACGGATATAAAAGAACTGTTTTCAGCGCACAAACTGACGAACTCACACCATTTAACTTATACAGTCCTTCGAGCGCCGAAAGTGTCTCTTCTTTTTGGAAAAGGGGCCTTTTGCTAAAGGAAAAATCATTCGATGAATCAGGGAATGTCATTCAACAGATTGAGAATCATTACTCATACATTAAAAAGGATACTTCTCTATCGTTTGTTTTCGAACCTCATACGCTTCCGGGGATTGTGAAATGGAGTAAATATAGATATGCATTCAATAGACAAGTGTCAGGTTGGGCCCGGTTGGACAGCACGGTAGAAACTTACGCTGACCATACAAAAGACTTGATTAAGAAGACTCACTATGGTTATGAACCTGACATTGCACTTATTCTACCCACATCAATGGAATATGAACTCGGCAGCGCATTGGATTACAAAGAAACCACCACCTACCTTAATGATAGGATCAATCATGTGATTAGTCCGGTGACAGAAAAACGTGTGTTTAATGAAAACGATCAACTGCTTTATTTGAATAAGAGCATTTACAATTCGAATTTCAAGTTGACCAACTCTCAGGTTTTCAATGCTTCCAATGAACTCACCAAAGAAGTGGTTTTCTCGAATTTCAATGGATTGAAACCATCTTTTGTTCAGGAGTCAAATGGTATCAATACGGTGTACCTCTGGAGCTATGGCAAGTCTTATCCAATAGCAAAAATCCTAAACGCGACGTATAGCGAGGTGGAGACGGCAGTTGGAGCAGTATTCATAGCGGATTTAGCCGCTGACAACCAACAATCTGTGATTGACACAAAGCTGACCACTTTGAGAGCAATTGTAGACAGTAACCTACCCGCTGCTCAGCTAACAACTTATACCTATAAACATGGCGTCGGCATGACATCAGTCACTGACCCCAATGACCGGACAACAACCTATGAATACGACAAATTCAATCGTCTGAAAAATGTATTCGATCAAAAGGGCAACCTTATTAAAGCAAATAAATACCACTATATCAATCAATAAAATGAATCGATTAAACAAAAAAAACTATTTATTAGTCTTACTAATATTTATCTGTGGTGTTTCATTTGGACAGCTTCCGCCTCCATCGGGTGGCGGAAGTGGAGGTAGCATATTTGGACATACAGCAGTTTGTCAGTCCACGGCTTACAATTACGCCTCTACGTCAAACAATGGACCATATATCTGGACTGTTGATGGAGGATATATTGATGGTCCTTCGAATGGTAGTGGAATATCAGTAGTATGGACCAATACTACTTCAGGAAGCATAAATGTCTCTCATGGTAGTGGTTCTGCTAATTTAAATGTAGTCATTACCGGTAAAGTCTCAGGAGGCGTTAGTGGTACCTCATCAATATGTTATAACACATCCACTACCTTAACGACTGGAGTCAGCTCAATCGTACGCTGGGAAAAATCTACGAATGGAGGGTCTACATGGTCCACAATAAGTCATACAGCAGCTAGTTACAATACAGGAAATCTAATAACCACAACACAATACAAGGTAATCTACAGTTCAGGAGGTTGTGCAGAGAGAGAAACATCTCCAAAAACGGTATCTGTAAGTAGTGCTTTAGTAGCAGGCTCAATTTCGGGAGGAAAAAGTATCAATTATGATTCGCCCGGAGGGACATTAGGCAATACGGCCAGTGGCAGTGGAGGATCTACCTATCAATGGCAAAAACAAGAATCCGGACAAGCTGGCTTTAGTAACATCTCAGGTGCAACCGGATCTACTTATAACCCAGGCCATGTCACCATTACAACGAGTTACAGAAGAGCGTACTCTGGTAGCTGCGGTACAGTATATTCTAATACGCAAACGATCTCGGTGAACGTAGTTCCGGGGTTTGGAGGTAATGGCATCTTTGGTAGAGAAGCAGTTTGTCAGTCCTCCGCATACAATTATGCGGCAATGTCTAATAGCGGTCCTTACATATGGACAGTTTCAGGAGGCCATATCAATGGCTCATCGAGTGGCAGTGGAATCTCAGTAACCTGGACCCATCCTACTTCTGGAAGCCTTCACCTGTCTTATGATAACGGCAATGGTTCAGCTAATATGAATGTAAATATTACGAGTAAAGTATCAGGAGGTATCAATGGAACTTCAACCCTATGTTACAATACGGGGACTACATTAACTACAACAGTAGGATCTATAGTCCGCTGGGAAAAATCTACGAACGGAGGATCCACTTGGTCTGCGATAAATAATACCACTGGTAGTTACCCTACAGGAAATTTAACAGCAACAACAAAATACAGAGTGATCTATAACTCCGGTAGTTGTGCGGAAAGAGAAACAGGAATAAAAACAATAGCGATTGATAATCCTATGACTCCGGGCTCAATTTCTGGTAGTAAAAGTATTAGCTATAATACTTCCGGAGGAACCATGGGCAATTCGCAAAGTGGTAGCGGAGGTCATGGAACATCAACCTATCAATGGCAAAAACAAGAGGTTGGACAATCAGGTTTCAGCAACATATCAGGAGCTACCTCTTCTACCTATGGACCCGGTAATGTTACGATTACAACGAACTATAGAAGGGGGTATTCAAATAGTTGCGGAACAATTTATTCAAACACACAAACGATTACCGTCAATGTAATTCCAGGATTTGGTGGTAATGGCATCTTTGGTAGAGAAGCAGTTTGCCAATCTACTGCTTATAACTACGCAGCAATGTCTGATACCGGGCCTTACCTATGGACAATTTCAGGAGGTCATATCAATGGTTCATCGAGCGGTAGTGGAATCTCAGTAATCTGGACCAATGGCACAACAGGAAGCCTTCACCTGTCTTATGATAATGGCAATGGTTCAGCCAATATGAGTGTGAATATTACGAGTAAAGTATCAGGAGGCATCAGCGGTACTTCAACCCTATGTTACGATACGGGGACTACATTAACTACAACAGTAGGATCAATAGTCCGCTGGGAAAAATCAACCAATGGAGGATCTACCTGGTCTGCGATAAATAATACCACTGGCAGTTACCCTACAGGAAATTTAACTACAACAACAAAATACAGGGTGATCTATAACTCCGGTAGTTGTGCGGAAAGAGAAACAGGAGTAAAAACGATAACTGTGAGCAATGTTCTTGCACCAGGAATAATCAATGGAACTCAAACGATTAATTACAATACGTCAGCCAGCACATTAGGCAATCATACAAGTGCGAGCGGCG
Organism: Reichenbachiella sp.; assembly: GCF_039944555.1. Lineage (GTDB taxonomy): Bacteria > Bacteroidota > Bacteroidia > Cytophagales > Cyclobacteriaceae > Reichenbachiella. The sequence goes on from NZ_JBDUYN010000009.1 coordinate 183,024, forward strand.
GTCATGGAACATCAACCTATCAATGGCAGAAAAAGGAGGAAGGAGAAGGTGGCTTTACCAATATTCTCGGGGCAACCGCAGCAAATTACAATCCTGGAAATGTTACGATTACAACGCACTATAGAAGAGGTTATACTAATAGCTGTGGAACGATCTATTCAAATGAACAATCGGTTGTCATCAATGTAATTCCGGGGAACGATATTTTTGGACAAGACAGTGTGTGCCAACTTAGTACGTATAATTATGCAGCCATGTCAGCCACCGGCCCCTATATTTGGACGGTTTCGGGAGGTTATATTGATGGCCCATCAGGAGGAAGTCAAATATCAGTAGTTTGGACCCATGCTACTTCTGGAAGCCTTCATGTATCTTATGATAACGGCAATGGTTCAGCAAACCTAAATGTAAATATTGGCCTCAAAGTAAACGGAAACATTGGTGGAGAATCCAATATATGTTATAACACTTCGACAAACTTAACAACCGCAGTAACCCCTATAGTTCGTTGGGAAAAATCAACCAGTGGAGGATCGACCTGGTCACAGATAAACCATATCGCAGGTAGTTATCCAACGGGGAATTTAACGAATACAACACTGTACAAAGTGATCTCCGGCGGGGTTTGCTCAGAAGCAGAAACAGCAGTACATACAGTAAATGTAGATGCCCTGACCGTTCCGGGAACACTTTCAGGTGGAGATGAAGCTTTTGGCGAAAAAAGTGGAACACTCAACTTAGAAGGAGAAACCGGAGCTGTTATGAGATGGGAAAAGAAAGAAGCTGGAGGAAACTGGCAAACCGTTTCCAATACGACTACTACCCTAACCTATGCCAATGTAACGACTACCACTGAATACAGAGCCATTGTGAAAAATGGTGACTGCTCCGAACTGGAATCAGGGATAGCCACTGTTACCATTTATGACATACCAACCATAAACATCACAGGAGATACAGAAATACACTTCGGAGACAGTGTGATACTGAGTACAAATTCAGGGTATTATTCTTATCAATGGATCAAAGACGGAGTCGATCTCTCAGGCAAAACAACGACTGATCTAGTGGTCAGAATTCCCGCTTCTTACAAATTAAGAGTAGAAGCTACCAATGGAGGAATCACCTATACCACCGAAGAGGTTACGGTGACCGAAGCGATTGTCAATCAAAACAGAAATTATATCACTACTATTGATATATATAAACCTGAGATCGCCCATCAAGACCAACTCTTTGACTTGAATGCTGAAGACTTGCAGGTAACCACCGCCTACTTTGATGGTTTAGGAAGAACCATACAATCTGTATCCCTGGGAAGCTCACCAAATGGAAAAGATGTCGTTCAACCTGTCGTATACGATCAATACGGCAGACAAACAAAGAATTATCTACCCTATGTAAAAGACGAACGGACCGGGACATTTATTGATAATGTAGTAGACACACCTGCTCAACAATATACAGGAAGCCTACATCAGCTGTTTTATCAAAATGAAATAAACGTTGCCACTGACAATCGTCCTTTCAGCGAAACGGTATATGAAGCCTCTCCACTGAATAGAATAGATAAACAATATGGCCCTGGTGAAGACTGGAAAAAGGCAGGAATAGATAGGCCGATCAGTTACACATATGAAGTCAACAATATTACTGATAGCGTAAAACTGTGGGTACTTACTGCAAATATGCCAGTAACAACCGCCAATTATGAGGCGGGTGAACTTTACAAAAATGTGACTACAGACGAAGAAACTCATCAAGTGATCGAGTTTACAGATAAGCTCGGAAGAACAGTCCTTAAACGCGTGGAAGCTCCTGATACAGACAACCATGCGGTCACCAAAGAATGGGCAGACACTTACTACGTGTACGATGACTTTGGCAACCTGCGATTTGTATTGCCACCAGAAGCGATCAATAATCTTGATCAATACAATAATTAATAAGCCAGTCTATAAAGAACATATACAGATGAGAAACTTATACATATTATCACTAGTTGTTAGTTTATTGGCAATTGGCAAAAATTCTAAGGCCCAATCACCATCTAATGACGAGAAAATCAATGCTCAAGAGCTAACTCAAAAAAACAACTGGTGCAGTGCTTCGGGTGCTTATACGACCACAGCTGCCACTGGTAGTCTAAGTGGCACCTGCGATGGCAGTATCTATAAGGATGTATGGTTTAAATTCCAGGCCCAGACTCCATTTATCGATATAGGTTTGACCATGGTAGGTTTGCGTTACGGTACCATAGTTTTACAGGACGCTGGTGGTGTTGAGGTAGGATGTAAAGCCGGCTCGAGTAGTGGAATAGTTGAATATATTGGTGAAGCATTGACCGTAGGTGATTGGTACTATGTTTCTATAGGTAGCGGACGTTCTAGCAACTCATATAATGGTACTTTCACCCTCTGTGTCAATGACCAGGCACCATTTGATTATAAGGTTGGAGCAGTTGAGTTAACAAATTTGAACAGCTGGTGTAGTACGACCAATGAATATACTACAGTTGGAGCCACAGGTAGCTCTACCATGAGTTGTGATGGCAGTAATTACGATGATGTCTGGTTCAAGTTCCAAGCCCAGACCGAGTTTATAGCTATCGATTTAACACAAGGCACGATAGATTATTCCAGACTTGCTTTACAAGATAGTCAGGGCAATGAGATCGGTTGTGCATCAAGTAACTATGGTTATGGGACAACCATATCAATAGTAGAAGAATCCTTGGTGATTGGTGAATGGTATTATATTTCAGTTGGAGACCGGTCATCAGCCTCTATCTATAATGGTACTTTCACCCTCTGTGTCAATGACCAGATACCATTTGATTATAAGGCAGGAGCAATTGAGTTAACAAATTTGAACAATTGGTGCAGTGATACCAACGCATACACCAATGTAGGAGCCACAGGTAGCTCTATTATTAGTTGTGATGGCAGCAATTATGACGATGTTTGGTTCAAGTTTCAAGCCCAGACCGAGTTTATAGCAATCGATTTAACACAAGGCACGATAGATTATTCCAGACTTGTTTTACAAGACAGTCAGGGCAATGAGGTTGGTTGTGCATCCAGTAATTATAGTAGCGGGATTACAATATCAATAGTGGAAGAATCCTTAATTATTGGTGAATGGTATTATATATCAGTTGGAGACCGGTCATCAGCCACTATCTACAACGGTACTTTCACACTCTGCGTCAATGACCAGGCACCATTTGATTATAAGGTCGGAGCAGTTGAACTTACAAGTTTGAACAATTGGTGTAGCGGCACAAACGAGTACAGTACAGAAAATGCTACAGGGACATTAAGCGCAAGTTGTGATGCGAGTATGTACAATGATGTTTGGTTTAAGTTCACTGCTCAATCAACAGATGTGGACATCAGCATGACCCCGGGCACATTAGGCAATGCCAAACTAGTTTTGCAAGATGTTCAGGGCAGCGAGATTGCTTGTAAGGAAGCTGGGAATCTATCAATAGTTTCTACAAATCTATCTATAGGTGCGGTATACTATTTGGCTGTTGCTAGTAATTATTCGAGCGGGAGTGATCGAGGTACATTTTCTTTATGCATTGATAACCAGAATGGTGACACACCAGATTATTTAGAAATCTCGGCCCTCAAAGACCTTTACGAAAGTACTAACGGAGCTACCGATTGGACTGATAAGTCTGGCTGGCCGACTAGTGAAGCTGAATGGAATACCATCACCAATGTGAATCAAACAACTGGTTGGAAAGGAGTCTCAGTAGTAGCAGAAGATATCACCGGAATAGATTTACCCGGCAACAATCTAACAGGTACATTACCAACGGCTATAGGCGATTTGAAAAAGTTACAGTATATCTATATGAATGATAACGCCATTGCAGGATCAATACCAGCCAGCATAGGGAATCTAAAGGCACTCTTATATTTAATTCTAAATGGAAATAGCCTTGATGACCAACTACCGGATGAATTGGGTGATTTGGAGTCATTGAAGAGTTTATACCTTCATGATAATTTATTTAGTGGAACGCTTCCTACCACCCTAGGCAACTTATCCAATCTTCAACTTTTATATATCCGCGGTGGAACCATCTCTGGAATTATCCCTTCCAGTTTTACTAATTTAACAGCATTGAGATTGTTGTTTATTGCTAATTGTGATATTGGAGGAGAGTTACCCGCCTTTTTAGGAGACTTGTCCGAACTGTATTACATCTACATTGGCCAAACCAATGTAGTTGGTAGTATTCCTGATCACTGGCAGAACCTTAACAAACTACAACACCTTTATCTATTCAGTAATCCTGGTGTGACAGGCAATGTCCCCGATTGGTTGGGAAACTTAAGTGGAATGGTTACCATTCATTTGGGAAACAACTCTATGATAGGCTCCATCCCAGAATCTTTAACCAATTTATCAGATTTACGATATCTCTATTTACATAAAAATCAATTGACCGGAAAAATCCCGGAAAATATAGGAAATTTAACAAATCTTGTAAACCTCTATTTATCCGATAATCAGCTTACTGGAAATATCCCTACTTCCTTAGGTAATGCTTCGAAATTACAATATCTATACGTGCAAAATAATCAATTGACAGGTGCCCTTCCTACCTCATTGAGTAATTTGACCTCTTTGAAGAACTTTCATGCTTATGGAAATAACCTAACTGAAGATATAGGGGTTGATTTCAATATGATGCCTTCATTGGTTTCTATGTACTTATATGACAATAAGTTCTCTTCCATCCCCAATTTGAGTACACATACCAATGCGGCTAACCTGAACTTTAAAATAGAGAACAACAACATCCCCTATGCAGATATAGAAAACAATCTGACAGGAACAAACACACATAATTTCAAAACCTTTACTTATTCAAACCAATCAAACAACAACCCTACCTATCCCCAAGAAGACCTGTTAGAAGGCACTCAATTGGTGATCGACACCCATGATGCCAGCACCAACAATACCTACTTGTGGGAAAAACGCAATGCCAGCGGTACGACATGGACAGATATAACGGCTCAAAACGAACATGTGACTGGGGATAAATATGTGAAAGTGATCACAGCTACCGAATCAGTAATCTACCGCTATACCATTACCAATGGTGTTGTAAATCAGACAAAGGTTTCAAACGAAATGAAAATTATTACGATCAATCCCAAACAAGTTTTCTTAAACCAATGGACCTTCCAATACAAATACGATCAGCGTCAGCGCATGACTGAAAAACAAGTGCCAGGAGCTGGAGTAGTATACATGGTCTATGACAACAGAGACCGATTGGTACTGACCCAAGATGCTAACCAGCGAGAACCTTCGACAGGCTCAGGGCGAGAATGGATCTTCACCAAGTACGATGTACTGAATCGTCCGGTGATGACAGGAATCTATATTCACACCTCATCAGTGGATCAGGTGCAAATGCAGGCTTATGTCAACAATGAGTTGGCCACAGGAAACGCTTTATGGTATGAATCAAGTGGGAATATTCACGGATACAATAATGCTTCATTTCCGAGCGCAACCAACGAATCAAACTACCTGACCGTCACCTACTACGACAACTACGACTTTAAAAACAATTGGCCAGCCGTCTACAACTATGATTTCACTCAACTCACCTGCCAAACTACCAATGACACCTACTGCTTTGAAAATACCGAATCCCTGAGAGTCAAAGGCCAAGTGACAGGCAGCAAAGTGAAGAACTTAGATGACAACACCTGGCTGAACAGCGTGAGCTACTACGACGATCGTTATAGAGTTACTCAAACGATCACGGCCGACCAAAAAGGAGGCTTTGACCGAGCGAGTAATTTGTATGACTTTGTGGGCAAAGTGTTGCAATCCAAAACAGTACACGATAATGGTACCCAGACTTATGATATCCTTAGAACGTTTGACTATGACCACGCTGGTCGATTGTTGAGTGTTGCTCACCAAATTAACAGCGACCCAGCAGTGACTATACTGGCCAACGAATACAACGAATTGGGCGAACTCATCACCAAGAAGCTCAACAAAGAGGGCAATGATGAATTCAGTCAGGAAATCAACTATCAATACAATATCCGAGGCTGGCTGACCCATATCAACGATCCGGCGGTAGCTGATGCCACCAAATACTTTGCCATGGCACTCAATTATACAGATGCAGCTAACCCACAGTATAATGGAAACATAGGAGCTACCCGTTGGAAAAACCCATTCGAAGGAAATTCCAATCGTTATGACTACACCTATGATCCACTGAACAGGCTGAAATCTGCTGCCTATACCCATGGAGAAACGAATGGCATGGACTATGATGTATCCAACATAGACTATGATGCCAATGGTAACATTTTGGCCCTGGAAAGAACAGGTGATCAGATCGTGACCGCTGGGGCTAATATTCCGGCACAGGTTATAGATGACCTAAGCTACGAGTATAGCGGGAATCAACTGACCAAAGTCACCGATGTCTCAGGCCTTGACATGGGATTTAAAGACGGAGCCAATACCAATGAAGAATACCGCTATGATGCCAATGGCAATATGATCAGCGACGCCAACAAGGGCATTGCTAATATCGAATACAATCACTTGAACCTACCGAGTAAGGTGACTAAAGAGGATGGTCAATACATCAAGTATATCTATGATGCAGCGGGGATCAAACTCACACAAGAAGTCTATGATGGCACCAGCCCTGATCCTACGAAGGTAACCAATTATACAGGAGAGTTTATCTATGAGAACGATACCCTTCAGATCATTCAACATGAAGAAGGAAGGATTGTGGCTGTTCCAGAAGTTCCCGGACCTCCCGAACCTGTTCAGGGACTGGGATCTGGAACTCAAACTTTTGATTACCAATACCATCTGAAAGATCACTTGGGCAATGTGAGAGCTACATTTAAGACAGAAAGTGATGTAGAGTCCTCAGAAGCCACCTTTGAATCGGCAGTGGCAGCCAATGAAACGAGTTACTTCTCAGGTTATGATGGCATGCGAAAGATTACCGCCGATCTGTTCAACAATACGCCTGGGGGAAATACCAGCATACGACTAAATGGTTCAGCCACAGAAAGAGAAGGTTTGGGCAAGTCGCTGATGGTGAAGCCAGGAGATCAAATAGATATGGAAGTCTATGCCAAGTACTATGATCCTGCCGATGTATCAGGCTGGACCAATGTAGTGAATACAGCCGTGGTCAACTCGATTTTGGCCAATGCCACCGGAGTGGTCACTCCTGATGCAGGAGGCATAGGCGAAGCAGCGTTTCCATTTGCAGACTGGACTGGCAAAGACAACCCAACTGGAGCTCCCAAAGCCTACCTGAATTATATGGTTTTTGATAACAATTTCAAACTGATAGCCGATCAATCAGGCTTTAAGCAGATATCATCAGCGGCGAAAGAAAACGGCTCTGATGTAGATCATGAGCACTTGAGTCATTCGATCACTATTCAACAAGCGGGATATATCTATGTGTATTTATCCAATGAACAGGATGCAACCGCCTCATACGATGTGTTCTTTGACGATTTTAGCGTGGTGCAGCATCACACACCAATTGTGCAGAAGGATGATTATTATCCTTTTGGGCTGACTTTTAATAACGGGTATAAACGAGCGGCTGGTAAGAAAAATGGTTTCTTGTATAATGGGAAGGAGTTACAAGATGAATTGGATTTAGGGTGGATGGATTATGGAGCACGGATGTATATGCCTGAGATTGGAAGGTGGAATAGCGTTGACAAGAAAGTTGATGCTTATGCGTCATTTAGTCCATATAATTATGTACTTGGCAATCCTATTGCTAATACAGACATAAATGGTGAATGGACTGTAACAAGACATCACAATATGACTTTAAATGCACTATCTCTTGCAGGAATTGGCGGGAAACAAGCAGAAATGATAGCTCATTATACTTCAGTCTACGCTGACAATCCAGGAAAACATTTGCAAATTAACAATATGGTTCACCCTCTTAATCAGTTGAGTTATAAGGACAATGAGGGATATCTCTATTCTGAAACTGCAAATTCTCAGGTAACGGCTTGGAGAGGTAAAGGATATAACTATAATGTATGGCACTCAATGAGGTCACCTTGGGAGAAGAAACAATACAATGCACGAAAAGGAGGTATATCTGCTCAAGGTGCGATGACAAGGGGTATGAGGGCTGGCTGGAATAAAGTTTTTGAATCAGCAAGTAGAGGTAAACTAAGTGAGCTTAAAAAAAATAGCGTTGGTATACAACAATTTGGTCAAGGGGTGCATGCTTTACAAGATGCCTATGCTCATGAGGGTATATCAATTGAAGAACATGAACTTTTTGATTCAAAAACCATCAATGATAGAACAGGTGATACTAGTCAAGCAGTAGAAATCAGCACATCTGCAGTGATGGTTCACAGTATTATAAGTGGCGATTCGGATACCTTTAACAATATGCTTAAAAAAGGAAATAACTCACTTGATTTAAAAGGCATTTCGGGAGGTAATCTGATGCGGTTGAATAGTGAAATTAGAAAAAATGGCGGGAAAATGCAGTTCAATTGGGATACAGGAAAATATGATATTAATTAAAAAGCAGTACCCTAGGTTTAGTGCTAGCGATCCCCACTATTCGACATTTGGAATGTCGAATGTATATCATAGGATTTTTAATCCGATAAATGAAGAATACCCAACCGGCCCATTTAGCTTTTTCAGCGCAATGCGTGTGATGCATCAATAGTACAACAACAACAAACAAAATATTTTACCAGTCAGAATAATGAAAAAAATCATACTAAGTTTAATAGGAGCCTCAATACTCTTGAGTTGTTCAAAAGATGAAGAACCAATTTTGGTTTTGGAAGTTACCACAGAGGTCGCAACAGATATCACTCCTGTATCTGCTGAGTTGAGTGGAACCATTACTCAATTGGGAAGTTCACCAATAACAGATCATGGTTTTTTCATTTCTGAGTTTTCAGACTTAGCAAATGCGACTAAGCTGACTTTAGGTCAGAAGTCAGCTATTGGAGGTTTTTCAATTATTGTTGAAGAACTGATTGCGGGAACAACCTATCATTACCAATCCTATGCCAGCGACAGCGAAGCAGAGCATCTTGGAAACGTTATAACCTTCGAGTCAACTACACCACAAATATCCGGAGTAGCACCCGAACAGGGTTCTGCCGGAGAAGAGGTAATTATCTCAGGAGCAGGATTCGTAGAAGGCATGAAAATACGGATTGGTATTGGAGAAGCGGAGATTATAGCATTGGATAATACGTCTGCCAAAGTACTGGTACCAAAAGGCCTGGGTATAGAGCCGGTTAATTTAGTTGTGGTTCTTGGCAGCACAGAATACCCATCTGATGTAGAATTTCTTCCTATCTATAGTAAGTGGGAAAGAGTTACTGATTTCCCCGGAGTAAGTCGTAATAATGCAATAAGTTTTGCGATTGGAAGCGTTGGTTATGTAGGTTTTGGAGCGAACGTCTTAAATGGTGATGTTCAGAGTTTCAACGATTTTTGGAAATACGATCAAAGTAGTGACAGCTGGACGCAATTAAGAGATAAGATAGAACCTGGATTTGGTGCCTCTTTCGCGATTGATGGTGTAGGCTATGCAGGTGTAGGATTTACTTCGAATGAATTTTGGCAATATGATGCACAAGATGATCTCTGGCTAAGAGTAGCCGATTTCCCAGGTACAGACACAGGAGAAGTCTATTGGTTTGTGATAGATGGAAAAGCCTATGTAGGCAGAGGGGAAGTTGGAGAGGAAGATCGTGAATTTTGGATGTATGACCCTCTAAATGATATGTGGATTTTGAAAACTACTTTTCCAGGTAAATGGGCTCAACAAGCTTTCAGCTTGTCAGCAAACGGAAAAGGTTATTTGGGACTTGGGTCCGGAAGGAAAGATATCTGGGAGTATACTTTGGAAACCAATTCCTGGAAACAACTAAGTGACTTTCCTGCAGAGAATCAAACTAATCGATTCCCCACAGCATTTTACATCAATAATGAAATATTTCTGGGTATTACTTATGGTGGAGCAGGTATTGAATGGGACACTAATTTTTGGCGATACAATGAGGTTGATGATTCGTGGGATAAACTATCAAATTTCCCGTTTAGGCCAGCAAGATTCAGCGCTGGTACAGTCATGGTGATTAATGGGAATGGATATATGGGTTTAGGTTTAGATATAGGATTAAACTTCTACAAGTTCACGCCACCAGGTGATTAATTATTTTTATGTACCATGTAAAGATATTCTCATATGTTTGATACTAAAGATGACAAACTGGTGAAGCATTGAATGATGTAAGATTAAGTAAGAAGAATTCCCCTCTACCCTCTCCTTCCCAACAAAACCACAATCTCCGCATGATAGGTTTGTTTGACCTAAAACCGGCTTCTGTTGCACGTCAATGGCGTTTTTGAATGATTATACTTTGTACGCAGACAAAAACATGTTGATTTCCCATTTATTGAAAAGACAGGAAATGGGAAAAATCGAGGCGTACTTTTTGAAACAACTTAAGGGGTGAATTCTATTAAAAAGTATCTAACATCTCTAAGAGCAGTTCTTTTTTGCCTTTTGAAAGCGGAATTTTATGCCCATCCAGGTAAACGTGTGCAGAACCTATACGGGTAATCTTATTTAAGTTGATCAGGTACGAACGATGCACCTGGAGAAAGGCATGATGGGATGCCTTTTCTTCAAAGCTCTTCATAGTTTTTTTGAGTACGCTGACCCGGTTGGCCCAATGTATCTCAATGTAATTTCCATCAGATTTCACATAGTCAATCTCATCGAAAGTGACTTTTAAATAATTGAAATTGTCTTTTATGAAAATTGAATCCGTCAGCTGATGTGGCGATTTCTTTTCAGTTTTCTCAATAGCCTGTGTGGTCTCATTCGCCAGTGATTTTGACAGTGCTTCAAGCATTTGCTGGCTTGATCCATTCAAATAATTCTCCGGGATGGTGATTGATGCTTCAGCGGTGGAATGACTCATTCCATTTGAATTAATAAGAACAAATGGTATGTTTAATTGATCGGCTAGCCGGTTGGCCAACTGTATCCCAGCATCTTCACCACTCAGCAGAATGTTCAGTTTAGCCGCTGCCAGATTATTCGTATCAACGACTTCTTTAGAATCCAGCACATCTTCCTGGTGCTGATCAATGCCAATTTCCTGAAACAATTCATTCAATGAATGGCCATGGTTTTCCCTCTTCCTCATAGAATACTTTTTAGCTGTAATCAAAATTGAGGAAGAACGGAAAAGAACGGGTCTCATTATTTTCCTTAATTGTCCACTTATTAGACAAAAGGTCACCTTATTCGTCATCATAAGTGATAAGTAGCTGATAGCATGATATTTAAATCAGAGATTAAGGAGACTCGCGGTCGGATTTCAACACTTGACTGGGAGGGAAATTGTATTTATCAACGAATACCTTATGAAAATACCGTCTATTGCCAAATCCGGTCATATCGGCGACTTCGGTTACATTGTATGTGCCTGTTTTTAAAAGCTCAAAGGCTCTGCCCAACCGGTAGTTTCTCACGAATCCTGCAATGGATAAATTAGTAAGGGCCTTAATCTTCCGGTACAGCTGACTATGACTCATGGCGACTTCTTTGATCAGCTCATCGATAGCAAGTTCCTCGTTGCTAAGGTGGGCTTCAATGAAGGCATGCAGCTGATCGATGAGTTCCTGATCCATTGTACTAAAGTCTGCCGGCTCCTGGTTCCCATTGTTCGTTTTGCCCGAATATTTACTTTGTAACAGTTGTCTTGTTTCGATTTGATGATTTACTATGAGCATTAATTCATCTACATTAAAAGGCTTGTTGAGGTAAGCATCGGCCCCTTGGGTTAGGCCCTCCACTCGGCTTTTCAGGTTAGACTTAGCCGTCAATAGGATGATAGGCACGTGGCTGGTAAGTGAGTGGTTTTTGAGTGCTTCGGTCAACTCATACCCGTCTTTTTCCGGCATCATCACATCAGAGACGATTAGGTCGGGAACGTGCTTCAACGCCAGAGCTATTCCCTCAGCGCCATCTCTTGCCGTCAATATTTGATACTTTTCACGTAGTACGGATTGTATAAACATCCTTAAGTCATTGTTGTCTTCTACGATGAGCACAATTTGTTTTTCGGATTCCGGATCAATTACTCCGTTTTCGATTTCCGGCAGGTCTTCGATCGCAAAGGTTTGATGCGTAGCATTCCATTCAGAGCGCGCAGGTTCGGATGCATCTGCTGCTTGCGCCTGCACTATGGACATCTCAATAACGAACCGGGTCCCATGCCCCTCTTCACTAGTCACCTGTATAGTACCCCCTTGCAATTCGATAAGCTCTTTTGTAAGCGCCAATCCAATACCGGTACCTTCATATTTTCTGGTAGAGGCACCCTCCACCTGATAAAATCGATCGAAAACATGTGGAAGTTTATCTGCGGCTATGCCTATTCCACTATCCTGAACGCCAAATATAATCTTATTCGCATCTTCGTCTGAAGGACCAATGGTCACTTCGATGGTGCCATTTTCAGGTGTGAATTTCAGGGCATTGGACAACAGGTTATAGATCACCTTATCCAATTTGTCGCGATCGAATAAATAGTCGGAAACAGGCAGTTGAGAATTCAGATTCAGCCGAATATGCTTTTGGTACGCAGCACTCTGAAAATTTTCTACAATGCCTTTGACAAATTCGTTCAAATCCCCTCTGTAAAGGTCCACCGACATTTGTTGGTCCTCCAGCTTGCTCAGGTCCAATAGTTGATTGATCAATTGCAGGAATTTTTGACTGTTTCTCCTGATCAGCTCCACTTGATTTCTGGTAAAGCCTTCGTCCAGCTCGTTTTGTCTCAATATTTGCTCGGAGGGCCCAATGATCAATGTAAGCGGGGTTCGGAATTCATGCGTAATGTTCGAAAAGAACTGAGTTTTCAATCGATCCAGAGCTCTGTACTGTTCGGCTTCTTTTCGTTCAAGGTTAAGCCTGTTTTTGAGTTGTATCTTTCTCCATTGAAAACGGGCAATGAAGAAAACTACCACAAGTGACAGCATCACATACAGCGCAATGGCCCACCAGGTCTTCCACCAGGGAGGCAGAATAGTAAGCTTGATGCTTCGCCCCATCTCATTCCAGTAGCCATCATCATTAGAAGCTTTAACTGAGAAAGTATAGGATCCTGCCGGAATTCTGGTAAAAACAGCTTTTCGGTCCCTATAATCAGTGTAAATCCAATCCTCATTGAAAGGCTCCAATTTATATGCAAACTGATTTTTTTCGGGTTGCTTATAGTTTAGTGCAGCAAATTCAAAAGCAAACATGTCTTGATCATACTTGAGCACAATTTCTTCTTCATGGTCCAATGAGCGTTTCAATACGGTAGTATCACCAACACTAACGGACCGGTTGAACAGAAGAAAATCGGTGAGTATCACAGGAGGCAAATCAGTGTTCTCTTTTAGGCTGTCGGGGTGAAAAATACTCAAGCCATTTACACCTCCGAAATACAAAAAACCAATTTTATCTTTATAATAGGCCTTACCATTAAACTCATCGCTTTGTAAACCGTCCGCCTGGTCGTAAACGACAAATGTTTCCTTTTCAGGATTGAATTTGTTGATTCCTTTATTTGTGCTTAACCACAGGTTGCCATGATCATCAGCCAATGCTCCATAGATGACGGCATTAGATAGTCCGTCTTTTTCATGATAAGTTTTGAAGACATTCGTTTTTGGGTCAAAAAGATGAAGGCCACTATTCGTTCCTACCCAAATTTTTCCATTGTCTCCCTCAGTAATATTTCTGACGTCATTGCCTTCAATAACTTGACTCTCAACATGCTCAAAAATTTCTTTATTTGGATCGAACAGAAACAATCCGGCCGCCGATCCCACCCAAATTCTTTTTTCCGAATCTTGCGCAATGCACGCGGCTGTAGATTGACTAAAAGTAGCCTTGTCGCTTCTTACGGCATATCTTTTAATTTCCTCACTATCAAAATCTATTCGAAACAAGCCTTCTTTTTGAGTTCCTACCCACATTCGATGCTTATGATCTTGCAGGATAGATTCAATCTCGATGCCTTTTAAGGACACTTCGTCATTCCCCTCATAGCGAATAAAACGATCGCCTTCCGGTTGATAGATGTTCAATCCATCTCTCGTTCCAAGCCAAATTCGATCGTCATGATCTTGAGAAATACTTATGACATAATCGGCACTTAAAGAATAGGAGTCACCGGGAATATGTCTGTATCTGCGACTGTTATTGTTTTTCCTATCAATGACTGTCAATCCAGTAAAGGACCCAACCCATATCCGGTCCTGATCATCCAATAAAATACTTCGCACTGCATTGTCTTGTAGAGAAATGATACTACCTGGGCTGCTACGATAGTGTGTCAGATTCCGGGTTCTGGGATCATGAAAATTTAGCCCTTTGTTCGATACACCCACCCATAAGTTACCTGAACGGTCCTCCACTATGCCTCTGGCCGTGTTATTGCTAATCGATTCAGGGTCGTTCTCATGATGTTGGTAACGAACAAACCTTTCATTGGTAGCATCCCATAAGTTCAAACCGCCAATCGCAGTACCAATCCATAGTTTTTCATCGGAGTCCTCATATATGCTCAATATGTGACCGTCGCTGATTGAAGTTGCATCAAACGGACTATGACGAAACCTTCTGAATTCATTTTTGTCGGGTCCAATTGATTCAACCCATTGCGGGTACCCACCCAAATCTGTTCTTTACTATCTTGAAATATTTTCGTGATCTCATCAGAGGTCAATGTAAAATCGTTGGACGGATCGTGACGAAAGGAAACAAAGGTGCTGTTTGCTACATCCATTAGATATAGCCCGTACTTTGTCCCTATCCAGAGACCACCATGGGCATCTTCCCAAAGTGTAGTGATATAATTATTAGCCAGTGATGTTGTCGACGACGGGTTTCGATTATAAGACTCAAAGGTCAAGGTGGTCGGGTCCATGAGGTTAAGGCCATTTTCCGTTCCTACCCAAATTCTATGTCTACTGTCTTCTAATAGGGCCGTTACATGGTTATGGGATAATGTAACGGATTGCTGCGGATCACTCAGAACAACCTCAAACATTTCCTTTTTCCTATCGAATACATTCAACCCACCTGTTGTACCAATCATGAGCCGACCATAGCTATCCTCAATCATGCACTTGATATGACCGTTGCTTATGCTCTTGGGGTTTTCCGGATCACTCCTAAATGTCTTGAAATTGTATCCATTAAAGCGGTTGAGGCCATCTTGTGTGCCCACCCAAATATATCCCTGCTCATCTTCCAATAGACAGTTTGCAGTGACTTGCGACAGCCCATGCTCAAGACCATAATGTTTAAATTTTAGTTCAGGTGCATTTTGCCCAACAACTGGAATAATACCGGCAAAAGTCAGGAGCATTACAAGGCTACTCAGAAGAACTCCTTTACTAAGATGAATTGTGGTCACTGGATATTTTCTCACGCTTTTCCTTAATGTTCAAAAATATATGATCAGTAGCGAAAGACCACCGGATACCATCCAAATTCTGGCAAACCGGAGCTGATTCGCTATGATTTGTCAGCAATCGGAAAATATGAACCATTGATTTTAAGTCGTCACCTCAATTGGCCTGAACTTCACCCCAATAGGTCATTTCATCAATTTTATTATTAAAGTAAATATTAAATCAGTTAATTGATTTCGAATTAAGATTTTGATCACTTTCGTTTTACTCTTTATGCCATGACTTTCGTCATTGATACTCACCAATTGAAGAACATAAAGATCGAAGTAGAATCTTCTTTGATCGATTCTATGAAATACTCTCAACAAGATCTTTCATTGAAAGTGACGTACAAAAGGCTGTCTCGACGAATTGAGGCAGCCTTTTTTCATTGCCCTAGACGAGTATTAAAACGAATTTTCAGTTGGATTCGCCCTACCCTCTCCTTTCCAACAAAACGATATTTTCCACGTGACATGTGTGCGGGGCCAAAAGTCACTCTCTATTAAACGTATAGGCTGTATTTTGAGACTCCCTTACCTTCGCGGACAAAAAACGGACAAAAACGTGTTGATTTCTCAGTATTTTCTTATTCTCAATGAGAAATTGATGGGAAATGCTTCCCATTTGTTGAAAAGATGGGAAATGAATCGGAAATTCCCAGCAATGTTAGCCTTGGCAAAGGTATGTATCCTCATATTATAAATGTCCGAAGACTCATAACCCAATGACCACAGGCAGTTGGTCTCTGCAACCGAGGCCTGCCATCAATTTACTGCTAATCAATAAGTTACCCAAAACGATACTGCCTTTCTGATGCTATAACTACGACACAAGTACAACAAATAAAGGTTTTAAACCTCTAACTATTCTGCGGGTCTTCACGATTTATTACCTACCGGGGGACACCTTACCTCTCAGTAGTGACCCCTCCCAATAATGTTTCAAATCAAACTTTTAGTTGTTGGCTACCAGTACACTGCTGACAAAAAAAAACAAATCTGATCTACCACTACATCACTTCCACAAGCTCTTACTTGCCAGCTCGGCCCCTTCAGCCATAGCCTTTAGCTTGGCGTATACGATATCTTCATCAACAGCTCCAAATCCTGCGAAAGTAGAAAACCCGCAGTCAGTTCCAGCTATAACCCTTTCTCTACCAACTATATGAGCGAACTGCACAATCCTCTGAGCCACTAATCTGGGATGTTCGATAAAGTTTGTTGTAGAATCCAACACGCCTGGCACAAGGATTTTATCTTCAGGGACTTGAGCATCTTTAAAAACTTCCCACTCATGTGCATGTCTGGGGTTTGAGTTTTCAAACAGAAGAGCTTGGGGCTTGGCTTTGAGAGCAATCGGAAGTACTACCTCCATTGGAGCATCGTGATGATGCGGACCTTCATAATTGCCAAAACAGACGTGCATGCGAATCTGTTCTGATGGAATGTTGCGCAGGGAATGATTCATTACTTCTATGTGCTGATTGGCCAATCGCACATAGTTTTCCTCTGGTTCTCCTTTGAACATCATGTGGCGACCTAGCCCTATATCTGGGGAATCCAATTGCAAATTGAAACCTGCCGCGACAATAGCTTCGTATTCTTGCCGCATCGCTTCAGCAAGTGCCTCCAGGTATTCATCCTGAGTATTATAGTGCTTATCTGGCAGAAAAAGGGCTATTACACCTGGAGAAGCCGCATTCATAAAAGAATCTGTGGGATTGTGCTTTTCAATAGCCGACCGAAAGTGTTCAATATCTTTTTCCAGTGGCATGGTGCTCTTAACCTCAATGTCTGAAACGCAGCATGGCCTGGAATACGTAGGTGTACCTCCTCCTTTCACCGCTCTTTGTAAAAAACCGGGAAACTCCTCCAAATCGCTCGGGGGATTCCTTGGGCTATCCCCTTCAAATCCCGTAATCCTATCTTTTATGTAAGTAGCGTAACTGATTTTACTCATCTCTCCGTCACTGACAATGTCTACGCCAGACTCAACCTGCCTTCGAACTACCTCATCGACAGCTTTTTGTACCGTAGAATGAAATTCTTCTTCGTTCACCGGTTTTTGATGCTCCTTAGCAAAAACCAAATCTGTAACAGCTTTTGACCTTGGCAAACTCCCCACATGGGTGGTAAGTATTCTAGCATTGCTTGTCTTCATATTTGCTCATTTAGTTTGGCCAAATTTCTTTGATCAATAAGTCCTGTTTATTTTTTTCATACGACCCAATACATCCAAACCTTGTTCAAACAGGTAATGAAGCATATCGATATACACCCAGTTTTCGGCAAGCTTATCCCCATCCCTTCTATATATATCCACCACTCTCATAGGTGCATGCACTTCACTTTTGGGCAGGCCTAAAAAACCTCCCTTATTTTTGTTGTTCAGGTTTGGCCAGCCAAAAAAACCACAATAGTTCCCTTCTGCTAATCGTGCTATATGGCCATTAAATACTTTGTCTTCCAGATTTTCGCGAAATGGAAATTGATGCTGGTCTTGGTATCTTTCTATGGTATAACTGGCTCCAATCCCTGTCGGGCCATACCAAATCATATCCTCTGCCCATGTCCTTGAAAGTAACTCTGGTGAACAGTGATCGTTACCTGATTTATTCAGCTCATCCAGGTCGGCAATCATTTGGTTCAAGACTTTCATGGTGTCTGCAGCCTCTTCAGGCTCTTGTTCACCAAAAAGCAACCCATCGTGTGTTCTTGGGCCTGGATATAAAAATGAAGCACCTGTCATTGGTGGCAAAGGATATTGCCCAGCTTGATCCATGAGGCTTAAAATATCACAAAAAAGTGCTGTCTCGGCAATTTTACCATCCTGATTGACTCTATGAAATTCGACATATCTCAAAAAGGCCATTTTGCCTGTAGATGGTATTCCCAACCAGTTTTTGTCGAACAATCCAAGAAAGTTACCAGTACTCACAACCCATTGAGTATCCCCATTATCACACTCATTTGCGCCTGCAAAGAAAATATCCTCACGTCGTTGTACAGGAGCGAAAGCATTCCGAAAAGGTCGCCAAAATGTGTCGACCACTGCCTCTGCTCCTATTTGCTCATAAAAAGGGTGCATCCCTCTCCAATAATAGTCGGAAGCAGTATGCTCAGCTAGTACGCTTTCCATTTGATCTTGACTTGCCGTGTCAAATGCGGCTATGTAGTTTCTAACTACTTCTTTAGATTTCTGAAAGTTTTGCATATTCTATTTACAACAATGGCCTTCCGCCATCCACAGGAAAAATGCATCCAGTGGAAAACGTGAAAGATTCTGAAATTGTGACAACTGCTTTGGCAACATCTTCGGGATTGGCAATTCGCGCTAAGGGAGTTTTGTCTTTTTGCTCCTGTATGTACTCCGGAGAAAAAGTCGAAGCGTATTCTCCCATTACCCAACCTGGGGAAAGTGATACAACCCGAATATCAGGAGCCAAAGCTCTACCGAGAGAACGAGTCATAGAATCAACTGCTGCTTTGGAAGCACAGTAGGCCACATTGCTCCCAATTCCTGTTTGTCCTGCTATACTTGATATGTTAACAACTATTGCGTTGCTTCCTTTTTGCAATAGGTCTTTGAATGCCCGAATACAAGCAAAGGCTCCACGAAAATTTACCTGCATGATCTTATCAATCCAATCATCGTCCAAAGCATCCATATCCTCGTGTGGTACCGGCTTGGTGACTCCTGAGTTATTGACCAAAACGTCGAGTCTTCCATATTCTTTTTCTACAAAACCAGCCATATCTGACAACTGCTCCTTTTCGGTATTGGAAGCCTGGCAGATCTGATGGCCGTCTCCTTCCAAACTGGAAAGCGTGGATTGCGCTTTTTCAAGATTTGAGTTGTAGTTCACAACGACCTTAAAGCCTGCAGCAGCAAGGTGACGGCAAATTTCCGAACCTATCCCTCCACTACCGCCTGTTACTAATGCTACTCTGTCTCTAGTCATATTTAAAAAAATTAGTTTTACACCCCTTTACTCCAGGCTTTACAGCGAACAATGCCCCTCCATCATCCTTTCCATCATTAGCTGCCGTCGTAATGTAAAGTGTGTCCAACACTTTGCCTCCAAAGGCGCATGAGGTAGGATTGGCTACGGGCATATCTATTTGCTCTAGTTTATTCCCATTCCGAGTGTCAAAACAACAAACGCTTGCTCCTGAATAAAAGGCTACCCACAAGTTATCATTTTCGTCAATGCACATACCATCGGGCAACAACGTATCGAATGTCAGAAAATCACTCCTATCATAGATATTGCCTGTTTCTATCTCATAGTCAAAGGACATGATGACATTGTTTCTGGTATCTATATAAAACATCTTATCTGCTTTGGATGTCCAGGCCAATCCGTTGGAAACTTTTATTCCAGACAATTTCTTGGTGGTTTTCAGATCTGAATCAAGGCAATACAAGCTACCTACAGCATCTCGAGGCGGGTCAGTACGCATTGTTCCGGCCCAAAGTCTGCCTTTGGGGTCGCATTTGGCATCATTGAATCGGTTGGTGGGTATGTTTGACTCAGGGTCGAATATGGGCTTCATTTGGTGGTTTTTGGGGTCAAAAAAGGCAAATCCGTTTTCCAAAGCCAATATCAACCCTCCTTCCTCACAGGGAATAGCTGCCCCTACCATTTGGCCGACGGAGTACGTTTTATTCTCTTCATTTTCAGGGTCATAGCAGTATACCAATCCACGAGGAATATCTACCCACCAAAGTTGATTGACCCGATGATCCCAAACGGGCCCTTCGCCCAAAATGGAATCATTGACATGCAATACAAGTTCAGGGTTCATGCTATATAAAGTATTGAATTGCCACCAAAAACAGTAAGCTTATTACAAAAAAACCAAGCAAATAATAGCTTGCACTGTCTATTTTGCCCGGAACAATGTACCAACCGTTATCTTTCTCTTGCAAACCCTTTTCTTTAAACATGGCTTTCTGTGCTCTGATAGTATATGGTGACCATTCCTTTTGAAAACCATCCAAAATGATACTGGCAGGAATTGTAACACCAATATTGATTACTGCTCCAATAAGACAATACCATGGCCAGGCTATGCTAGTGGTAACGGCTATGATCCAAACACCGATCATACCGGCTGCTACACCAATGAGCAAGCCTTTTTCAGTAGTATGCTTTGAGTAGAATCCTAGTGCATACATGCTTAGTTTGGCACCTACAAAGTAAGATCCCACTTTACTTAACAATTCCAGAATTGAGCCCTCAGTTAGTGTGTAGCCTATTGCGGGAAGTACGATCAGTACGGCCCAAGCTACAGTAAACCAGCGGGATGTTTTCAGGTAATGTTCTGTAGACTGATTTGGTTTGAAATATTTTTCATAAAAATCCACTGTCGTAATGGTAGACAGGGAGTTGAGTGCCGAATCGAGACTGGACATGCTGGCTGCCACAACTGCTGCGGTGAGTATGCCCATCAAACCTGGCAAACCATAGCTTGCAGCAAATTCAAGGATGATCATGTTTTCATTCTCGAAGGGTTTGCCCTCATAGTAGTGATAAAAAAGTGCACCCAGGAGAATGAAAAAGAAGTAGATGAAAAATGCAGCAAAGCCCATCATCAAAAAGGATTTTTTTGCATCACCTATATTTTTGGCTGCCAGCGTTCGCTGAACCATCATTTGGTTGGCTCCATATACCGTAGTGTGATAAAGGGTCATGGCGATCACGCCGGCCCAAACAGTAGTTGTTTGTGTCCAGTCAAATGACCAGTTTACCGGATTGATTTTTCCAGACGATTTCAATTCAGCCAATGTCTCAGCAAATGAGAGGGACATATCACTTAGCAGGGCGTACATGATCACAACTCCTCCTAGAATCAAGATGGCCGACTGAACAACATCCGTCCATATTACGGCTGTTATCCCTCCTAGGGCCGTATAAACCAAGGCAATTGCCGCAACGATCAGGATGCACTCTATCACTCCAATACCAGTAATGAAACCAATCACCAAAGATGTACCATAAAGTACAGCTGCTGAAGACAAGGCTTGTGTAACCATAAATATGATGGATATGACAGACCTGGAAGTCTTTCCAAAGCGTTTTTCCTGATAGTCATATATGGAGACTACTTTACTGTTGTAAAAAAAGGGCAGGAAGTAGGTAATAACTATGAAAATTACGATTGGATAATTCAAATGTATGGCTATTACAGACAGGCCTTCTTTGTATGCCCAGGCAGGTGCACCTAAAAAGGTCATCGCACTTACATAAGTAGCCACTACTGAGATACCGATGGCCCACCAAGGGGTGGTTTTCCTACCTACATAAAAATCCTCCGCAGAATCTACCTTTTTACTCAGGACATAGCCAAGTAACAAATTGATTGCTATGTATCCGACAAGAATAGTCCAATTTAATACACCAAATTCTACCATACCCAGCTTTTAATATGTTTCCCTACTTCCATTTTCTATGCTTTAACTTATCAAATTCAGGCCAATTCCTCGACACTTCCATATCTTCTCACTCTTAAGTCAGCTTGAGCTTGATGCCCTTTGAAACCTTCAATTTCGCAAAGACGTGAACAATAGCTCCCCACCAGGACACTAGCCTCATCCGTCAAGACACGTTGATAGGTGCAGGTCTTGATAAATTTGCCTACCCAAAGTCCTCCTGTAAACCGGGCTGCCTTTTTTGTAGGCAAAGTATGATTAGTACCAATCGCTTTATCACCGTAAGCTACATTCGTCCTGTTCCCTAGGAACAACGCTCCGTAATTGGTCATGTTTTTAAGAAAATAATCTGGATCTGCAGTATTCACCTGAACATGTTCACTAGCGATGTCGTCTGCTACTGCTACCATTTCCTCAATTGTATCTACCAGGATAATTTCACCATAATCCCTCCACGAAACACTGGCAAGATCAGCTGTAGGCAAAACCGCCAACTGTTTCACTACCTCATCTTCTATTTGGTTGGCCAGTTCCTCACTATTTGTCAACAGCACTGCCGGTGAATTGGGACCATGTTCGGCCTGCCCTAGCAAATCAGTCACGACCATCTCTGCATCGGTAGTCTCATCGGCAATGATCAATGTTTCAGTAGGTCCAGCCAATAAATCAATTCCCACCTGTCCAAATAGCTGTCGCTTCGCCTCTGCCACAAAATGATTACCCGGCCCTACGATCATGTCCACCTGATCCATGCCAATGCATCCATAGGCCATGGCGGCCATGGCCTGGATTCCTCCAAGGATGTATATCTCATCTGCACCTCCAAAATGCATGGCAGCAACAGTTTCTGCTGGTGGCATTCCACTTTTGGGGTCTGGAGGGGTGCAAGCAATAACTTTCTTCACTCCTGCGACCTTGGCCGTCAACACACTCATATGAGCCGATGCCACCATGGGGTATCTACCTCCCGGCACATAGCAACCTGCACAATTGACAGGAATATTTTTATGACCAAGCACCACTCCTGGAATAGTTTCTATTTCTACATCCTGCAAGGTCGATCTCTGAATTTGGGCAAACCTCCTTACTTGTGCTTGTGCCCACTTAATATCCTCAACTGTTTTTTCAGGAATCTGCGCAATAATACGCTGTATTTCCTGATCGCTTAGCCGAAATGACTCGGGGTTCCAATTGTCAAATTTCTGTGATAATTTTCTAATCTCATCATCACCATTTTTTTGAACATCGCTTAATATCCCTTCAACTATTTGTCTGGTTTTAGCTTGGTTTTCAGCCGACTCCTCAGCTTGCATTCCTTGTTTTATGTACTTGATTGACATGTTTACTAATTTTAAAATCGTTCGTTTTATTTTTTTTTTGGATCGTCTATCTGAATAGACTCTTCCTACTAATTCAGATTACCATATTTATTAAAAAAGCTAATATCACGGTCAAAGGCCAGCATCCTGTTTTCATCTATTAATAAATGATTGCCTGATTGATAAGTATAAAATTCAAAGCGTTTCTTGTGGGCAAATAACCTGGCGACCAAACTTTCTGACCACATATATGGCACTGATTGATCTCCGGTCGCATGATGAATGATCACCGGTACATTTAACTCTCGAATAAAATTTATTGGGTCTCCCTGCTCTACTGAATATTCATAGCTCAAACCATTGAGATTATCTTGAAGAGTGGCCATGTACTCGTCAATCTTCTCCGTATTTATCACCTTTCCTTCTTCTTCATATTTACCGTAATACAAAACCTGCTGCCATGTACTTGCGGCTACCGGAGACCATAGACTTGCGGCACTTATCTTATTTGTTGTCAACAACAGCCTTAGCCCTACATCTCCTCCCATGGAGTGTCCCATGTAATACACACGATCAAGATTGACGTTTTCCAGCGACGGTAGGGCTGCTACCAAATGAAGCAAGTCAATGGTATAGAAGTTGTGCGCCAGAAACCCCATTTGAGTAAACTCAAAGCCGTCTGACACATTGTGCCCTCGATAATCTGGCGTAAGAACTACAAAGCCCCGTCGTGCGTACGATTCAGGAATCCCTCTGTAATAATCACCTGGCCTCCAGCTTTTTCCTGAAGCCTTACTAATTCCATATTTTTTTGGCTCCGGATGAAACCCATGTCCGAAAATAATTAGAGGATAGCCTCCTTCAGGTTTTTCTGTTTTAGGTTTGCTTAGTAAGGCATAAATTCTCAGGCTGTCAGAGTAAAATGACAACAATTCGGCATTAAAACCTTCCCCGGACACTAGCTCCTTTTCAAACTTTAAAGAAGTCGTAAAATCTCTTTTTCTGAGTGCTTCAATTGAAATAGGGGCAAGTTCTTCATGGCCTAAAACGGTTGCTTTCTTTTGCTGACAAGATGAAACCAAACTAACAAAAATCACCCCAGCCATAAGCAGGCGAGCTAATTTGTAATTTTTATATTTTACCTTCTTCCTGTTCATTAATCTACAGTTGGTCGTTTTGGGTAATCACCCCCCACTACGAGATAGGCAAACCCTCCACCTTTGGGATTGACGCTCCGGACCGATCCTGAGGGAAAAGACACGATGTCGCCATCCTTGAGTATCTCATTGATTTCTTCTCCATCATGTTCGCAGGTTACTTCGAATTCCCCTCGATGTACCAGCATTACTTCCGTCTCTTCTCGGCTATATTTCCCTGTTGACCCTGCTCCAGCTGACTGAATGCCGTACACATTGAATTGATCCCCATTGCTATCTCCTGGCTTAACCTGAAAATTATGGTCTACACTGTCCTGAGGGCCGATAATATCATAATAGGTGAGTTTCTCTGGTGTCTCATTTGGAAAACCCTTGTAGGATGATGGTACATATGTACCTTGCTTGCCTACATATGCGCTCATTTGATCAGGAGAGTATTGGTCAAAGCCATCCAATTGACTTTCAGTCAACGGCGGCATAGGTTTTAGGCCTTCTGGGATTTTTTCACCGATTGTGGTATCCACCAGTTTCCCATTTTCAAGTAACACCAGCCCATGGCCTTTGGCTTCATCAATCACTCTAGGCAACCAAACGACACCGCCACCTGCATCATCATGCCCAAGAATTGAAAAGATCATTCCGTATTCGTCACCTATATTTTCAAAGCCCCTGAACATATTAGTGGGCAGTGAGATGATATCGCCAGGCTCCAGGATAGCCTCCGACTGGCAGTCGTTGTTCCAATAAAACTTCCATCTACCGCTATACACCATAAATACCTCGGCTGTAAAGTGTGAATGTGGAGAGTTTTTTATTCTCGGGGGCTGACCTGCAGCGCCAATGCAATACCCATGGTTGAGCGACAGGTTTACCTTTTGATGGGTGCTCTCTGACACACCACCACCAATAATGCTAAAATTATCTTTGAGGTCGCTGCCTGGAGTTTTGGCATCAATAAATGCTGCTTTGCAGGGCATTAAATCTTTATAGCGTATGAGTCTTTCTTGAAGCATAATTTGTTAATTGAATAGTCATTTTATAATTCTGAAATGTTTAAATCCACCACAACCTTTTTAAGTCCATCTAGCACGAATGGTGGTTTATAGTCTCTGGATATTGGGGCATGCCTATTCTCGCCACAGCGTAATCCTGAATTCGGCACATATATTTCCCACATATCAGAGAGTTTTAAGGATCCTGTTTCTTTATCATTCAACATTAAGTCCAATGTTTTCTCCCCATCTCTCCCTTTATTAATATCAAAACCTAGAAGGTGCTTTCCGGCAGGTATTTTTATTTTTGATTGGACTCTGGCAACCTGGGTCCTTGTGTAGACATAAGTAAAGCACAGATGGCTATCTCGAATGTATAATTCATATCCTGCCCCACTGTCTCCGGAAGCGAGGATAACACCATTGGCATTTGTTCCTACCTCTACCTCTGCCCGCAGTTTTGAGTTGAAATTATAAATATCGGGGGCGCTTAATCTGTCTAATCTGGTTGATCCCCGAAAGAATAGGTACCTGGCCTTTGGCTGAGGCACAGTCTTTATATATAACCCCATGGCATCATCAGCCATTGGAAGAATATTGTACTTTTCCGCCTCTTGGAACCAAAGGTTAATCAGTTCTTTGAGTTTTTCAGGCTGCTGATCTGCGAGGTTATTGATTTCGGAGAAATCATTCTCTATGTGATATAGCTCCCATACATCTTTTTCAAAAGAATCTCCTTTTTGGTGTTTGGTTACTGCTTTCCAACCACCTGCCCAAATTGCCCTGTCTCCCAGTGTTTCAAAATACTGAACCTGTTTTCTTGTTTTCTGCTCAGGATTATCGAAGGCATATGCGAAGCTCAAACCTTGTATGGGTAGCATTACCTGGTGGCTGATTTCGGATGGGAAATCTATGTCTAGCATGTCCAATAAAGTAGGGACTACATCTATTGCATGGGTGTATTGCTTACATATTTGATTTTGCAGCAGATTTCCGTTGGGCCAACTTACCACGAGTGGAGACCTTGTCCCTCCTCCATAAGTATCGGCTTTATACCACTTGAGTGGCGTATTGCTTACTTGAGACCATCCTGTGGAAGAACCTCCGTATGATTCATCTGAGCCCAATTTGTCCAAGTATTTCATTTTTTCCTCCATGGATTCCGGCCCCATATAAGCGGCTCGACGCGTGTCTATGCTGGGCACGATCTCACTTCCAGGGGCGGCTCCATTGTCAGAAACCACCATAACAATCGTGTCATCAAACATATTTTCTTCTTTCAGAAAATCTATTACACGTTGTATTTGATGATCGGTATGTTCAAGAAAAGCGGCATATATTTCCTGACCTCTGGCGGCTAGTTTTTTTTCGTCTTTGCTCAATTCTTGCCAAGGTTTCACTGCTTTATTCAGGGGTGACAGTTCTGTTTCAGCAGGGATTATCCCTATTTCTTTTTGTTTCTCAAATCGCTTACTTCTTACGGATTCATAACCTTCATCATATTGCCCTTTTTTACGCCGAATGTTATCCGAAGGAGCATGCAATGGAAAATGACAAGCACCAAAAGCCAGATACATAAAAAATGGTTTTTCGGCATCAGAGGCCACATGATCTTTTATATAGTCAATCGACTTGGTAGCTAGATCTTCACTTAAATGATAGTTGTTCGATTTGTCAGGATATGCCGCCTGAGTATTCTCAAACATTTCCGGATGCCAATGATCCATGGCATTTCCATGAAATCCATACCACTTGTCAAACCCTCTACCCGTTGGCCATTGATTGAATGGACCTGACGCATTTTGTTCATCTAGCGGGGATAAGTGCCATTTACCAATGGCATATGTGGCGTAATCATCTGCTTTGAGCACCTCAGATAATGTGGCAGCATCTTGTCTGATCCAACCTCGGTAGCTTTCATGATCTCGTCCCCATTCTGCAATGTTACCAACGCCTACTGCATGTGCATTTCTTCCGGTAAGAAGGCATGCTCTGGTAGGGGCACACAAAGCGGTCACGTGAAAATTATTGAACCTTGTTCCTTCTGCGGCCAGGCCATCGATACATTTAGTCTTATGCTCGGCACCATAGCATCCTAAGTCACCAAAGCCGACATCATCTAAGACAACCATCAATACATTAGGTTTTCTTTTCGGAGATCTTGGACTCCATCCTTTATTTTTTGAGCTATAACTAGTCGAGGAGAAATTGACTTTATCATATTGAACATTTTGACAACCAACCGCAATACCTGCGGATGCCAATGCCGACAATTGAATAAATCCACGTCTATTTATGGACTTCCCATTACCCATTTCTGTGGTTTTTTAATTTTTCAAAAACATCTATCCCCAATTGGCCGAGCATATCGATCATATCGATAAATACCCAGTTTTCGACGAGTTTATTTCCTTCACGTCTCCAAAAGTCTACCACTCTTGGGTAACATTTGATACCAGAAGCTTTCAGCCCTAACCAGCCATCTCCCAGGTGTGTGCCATACATGGCAGGGAACCCAAAGTCGCAAGAGTAGTTACCATCAGCGAATTGGGCGAATTGAGTGGCATCGGTTTTTTCGGTAATTCCTCTATCGGGAAACGCTGTAATGAAAGGGACTTGATGGTATTTTTGAAATCCTTTAAGTCCCCTGGTAGTCCCTATCCCTGAGGGCCCATACCACATCATTTTTTCCTCATGCCAAAATCTCTCCTGCCCCATGGATTCGAGTGATTTACCATCATAGCTGCCCAGACCATCGAGCATGTTTGCTGTCAACTCCAGTGATTTTTTACTCTCCTTGGGATCAGAATCTTGCAATGACACTCCGTCTCCTGTCATTGGACCAGGGGGCACACATTCTATAGCTCGGTTGGGAAAAAAATTGAATCCTGCTTGTCTGAGTACGTCTAGCATATCAAAAAAGAACCAGGCCTTGGATATTTTACCATTTTCTATGACAAAGTGGGCTGCATATCTAATCCACATAGGTTGATCTGTTTTAGGAATTTCGAGCCAGTCTTGGCTGAATGTCCCAATTATATTACCTGTAGTAGAAACACATGAAGTCTCTTTGTATTCGCCGCCCATCAAAATATATGGCTGAATCTGCAAGTCGGGGAAGGACTTGAGCAGAGGTCCCCAAAGTCCGGAGATCCATTCCTCACAACCTTGCATGGGTTTAAAAGGGGAGCTTGCTTTTAATTCAATATTCCCATCCAGATAGGTCTTCAAAATAGACATTATTTGTTCGTCTATTTTGGCCTGAGACAGCTCATTTAAAAAATCAGCTACGTATTTTTTATTGGTATTGATCATTTATTATTCTCTATTTCTTTTGATACATTCTTAGTATGCTGAGATCCGCAAGTTGCAGGCATTGATAAAGCGTGTTCATCAAGTACTCGCGGTCGACATACCTAACTCCTCTCGTTGTTTATCTGGCAAAGCACATCGTAGCCATCAAATAACATCCACTCTTCAATGATCCTGCTATCTTTCACGATGTAGTGATTTATGCCTCTTAAAATGATTTGCTTGCCTGATGGTATCCCAAAAAACCCGCCTCTAGCGTGTTGGGCTTTCAGCACCCAGCGAGCAGCCAGCTCATGTTCTCCGTTCTTTTTGTTGACGGTAATCCGTTCCAAAATCACTTTCTCTTTTGTAAAACAGCTGAGTATTTCAAATAAATGTCTTTCAAAATTTGATGCGTTGTAATCTTTGTTTCTTATGCCATGGATGACTGCGTCGGTATGATAAAATGCTCCAATGTCTGAGATCGTTCTATCTGAATAGACACGTTGAAAGAGTTGTTGGATAAGATTAGCGGGACTTTCCGAATCGAGGTCTCCCAATTTCGATGGAGAGACGTCCACTGGCTTGATTGCCTCATAGCGGTTATCTTTTTTGGCTTCTTCAACAGGGTCAAATCCCAGCTGCTCTATGAGGTGAAGGTTATCCCTTACCAACCATTCTTCAATGATCATATTGGATTTGATGACACAGTCGGCAATTGTCCTGAATTCGACTCTTTTACCTGTGGCAGTGCCATGTGCTGTTTTTCCTGTATTGGTGGCATGAGACAATATACGGTGTGAACTATAGAATGCATCACCAAATTCTTCAGACCAGATCACCGCCTCACCAAGCATTTTCCTATCGGGAAATGATGAAAGTGTAAGCAAAGTACTCTTGACTACTTCTTCCACTCCCTGAATATCCAGTCCTCCAGCATGAACGACAAGGTCTTTGGCGTAGGTGTCGTAGATTACCCAAATGGCTCGCTGTTCCCAAATCTCTTCAGTGATTTTCAGGATGTAGTCCACAATATTTGAGTATTTCTGGTCGAACCCAGGCAGTTCCTGATTTTCTCCGTTCAGTCGATATTCTTTTGTTTCAGTATATATCATTGTTTTTCTTCAAAACTTGATTTCAAGTCAGCTACTAACTGCCTTGAATATTGAGTTAATATCATGCTATCCGACATAAATGAAATGAGTTGATAGCCCTTGTTCATCATGACCTTAGCAACTTCTAATGAGGGACTCCAAATACCTGGAATTCGCTGCTTCTTTTGTGTTTGTTCCACGATCATGTTCAAGGCCGAATCAAGTAGTTTCTGTATGTTGCCATTAGGGTTTTCAGCCTTGATCGATTGCTTCAGGTCTCCGGTGCCCACAAATATTCCGTCGAGTCCATCCACGTTCAAAATTTCTTTCAAATTTCTCACCGCCTCAGTGGTTTCTATCATCGCCAGTGTGAGAACCTGCTCGTTGGCCTTTTCCAGGTACTCATCTCCATGCAGTAATTTGGCCCGCGTAGGTCCCATACTTCGAATTCCCGATGGCGGGTATTTACAAGCTTGCACAAACGATTCGCATTCTTCCCTACTGTTAACCATCGGGCAAATAATGCCCATGGCTCCTGCGTCCAGTAGTTTCATAATTTGTTCAGGGCGGTTCCATCCTACCCTTGCCATTGGTACAAGGTTACTTGTAGAAATTGCCTGTAACATCTGCAAAGCGGTATCAAATCCAATCATCCCATGTTGTAGATCGACCGTAAGCGCATCCCATTTTGCTGTAGCCATTACTTCAGCAGTCCAGCCTGACGGAATATGAAGCCAACCATTGGCGATAGGCCTCCCTTCTTTTAATCGATCTTTCACTTCATTCTTCATTGTTTGATCAGATCCAGTTTGTGATTGTTTGATTTATTTTTTCTGGTCGTTCCATCGTACTCAAATGCCCACATTGTTCAATTATTTCCAACTTTGACCCTGGTATCATCTCATGCATTTCCTGATGCCACGCTACCGGGCACACCTTATCTTGTGCCCCAGCAATGATCAGCGTCGGACAAACAACCTCTTTAAGGGTTTGAGAAGAATCAGGTCTGCTGAGTTGTGCTTTCATTTGATTTCTAAACCCTTCAACACCCACTGAATCTGCCATTTTTATCACTTCATTAGACAGAGATTCTATTTTTGAATGGGATGGATAAAGCATTAATGGGAGCAGATAATCAGACGTAATATCTTGAAACCTTCCCTTCCTGGTCATTTCTTCAAACCTTGCAAAATTTGCTCTTGTTTGATCTGATGGTATTTTATAGTTACTATTCAATATGATCAATTTTTCTAGTCTATTTGAAGCTTGTCTGATGATCTCAAATGCGATGATCGCGCCATAAGATAATCCCATCAGAATAAACTTTCCCGGCACCTGTTCAAGGATTGCTTTTGCCTGGTCATGCAGGGTATCACGACTACTACTGTCTACTACATGCAGTTCGAATGTGTGTTTAAAATATTCGACTTGATGTCTAAAAAGTGACTCATTGCAAAGTGTACCCGGAATCATGACTAGTTTGTGCATATCACTTCAAATTGAACATCAAAGAAGGATTTACCTCCTTTAATGTTCAAAATAATTCAGTCTAATTCTGATACCAGTGCTTGGCGACGATGTTGTCTGCTCCAATGCTATTTACAGCAGACTCGTAATTTGCAGAATTGATGGATTGTTCCAAAGTCGGGTAGAAAACCCGTGTCGCGAATTCTCCGCTTGTTACGGTCGATGCCAATGGTCCTAATGTTAGATTTGGCAGGCCTGTACGTTTATGTTCTCCCCAGGACTCTACCGTGTTATTGAATAAATACGAAAGCCATTTCTGATCCATAAGTCTTTCCATGGTAGCATCGAAAGCAACCTCAGGTAGGGCTAAAAATCCCGCCGGCATCGTAATACCCCATTGGTCAAAGTTTGCAGTAATACCTGCATTGTAGTACTGTGTAGCCGTACCGGTTGATATCCAACCATTTAATGCTGCCTCAGCCAAGATAAACTGTACTTCTGCATGGCTAATGATTGTATAATTCAGCAAATCCGGATCTTCTACAAATCTGGTTGTCAATAAAGAAGTATTCGCATCTCCATTGCCGTTCCATGATTGGGCAGCTTCTCTTGTCAGACCATTTTGAACGCCTTCGTGATTGGGGTAACCAGTAGCGTTTTCAGGCAATCTGAAAAAGTAATCCATTCTGGGATCATCATAAACTTCATATACGTCCTGCATTCTTTTGGACATACTCATGCCTGAAAAGGTTGTGATGGCCTGAAGAGCAAAAGACGAAACATCAGGGCTTATACCAGAAAATTGATAAAATCCGGCATCGGCATTACTCGTGATGATGGGGTATGTACCCGGATCACTTACCATCTGATCTATCTCTGCGGCTGCATTTATTTCACTTTTATTTGACAAACGCAATAAGTATCTAAGCCTAAGTGAGTTTGCCAGTTTTTTCCATCGTGAAACGTCCCCATTAAACAGCACATCCCCTCCGTTTACAAATTCTGCGTTGGCGTCTAGTAAGGTATTTGCTTCTTCTAATTCCTGAAGTACACTTGCGTAGATGACTTGTTGAGAATCGTAAGATGGAGCGATATTTTCTCCTCCTAGCCCCGCCGCTGAAGCCGGCGCATTTATCCATAATTCTGCATTGGTTGCCAAATAATAGGATTTCATAATCTTACCGGCTGCGACATAGGCACTGAGTCCTTCTGCATCAGCTCCGGCCATCATATCATTCGCATTCCAAATGGCAGCATAGTTTTTCTGCCAAATTTCGTTAAAGAATGCTTCGCCTGTAGCAAAATCATACGCATCCAATTGGTTATCATTTCTCCTGACATAATAGTGCATGATTTGATCTGTCAACCAGGTTTGCAGGGTCATGTGAGCATTGATAGGTTCAAAAATCACGCTAGGCAGCAATGTCGCCGGGTTGTTTTCCGTTGGCACATTGTTATTTGTGTTTATTTCGTCAAACTCAGAAGTACAGGCACCTAAGCATAAGGTGATGCTACAAATGAGAACGAGCATATATATCTTTTTCATAGTTCTAAATTTTAAAATTGTACTTTAAGATTCGCTCCCAATGTTATCGGATTGGGTAATTGACCTACCTCGAACCCTGGCACTATTGTTCCACCGCTTTGAGAAAGCGCTTCTGGGTCGAAATGTCTTAAGAATCTATCTTTAGTTTTTATCCAAAGGTTTCTGCCAAAGAAGGACAGATGCACTTTTTCCAATGGAAGGTTTTTCAACCATGGTTTCAAGTCAATTCCAATGGAAATTTCCCTAAGTTTGAAAAATGTAGCATCATAAGTGTTGGCTTCTATATTCGCGGTCTGGAAGTTGGCTCTGTACCAATCCTGCCCTGTTGTGCCCGTGGTGTTAGCAGAAAAAGTGCCATCCGAATTCTCAATTACGCCCTCCGGAACAAAGTCTTCTGTCCTATGCGGTAAACTCTCGGTAATGATACCTGATCGATAAAGTAAGGCACTTGTATTAGATACAATTATCCCACCTTTTCGATAGTCAAAAAATACGCCTAAATCAAAGTTCTTGTACCTAATTGTATTTGTAACTCCCGCCGTCCAATCAGGGTTATAATTTCCCAAATTCTGAATATCGGTTTCAAGCCTTGGGCGCACCACGTCCCTGCTACCAGTATTGACAACGTCCAGGATAATGTCTCCTTCCGGAGAACGTGCGAATCCACGGCCGTATATATCTCCCATGCGACCTCCAGGTTTTGCTTCCACAGTACCACCTGTAGCTCCCTGAGCAATTATGAAGGTTTCAACTCCTTCTGTCAGTTTAACGACTTTCCCTCTATTTCTAGACCAGGCAACGGAAACATTCCAGGTAAATTGGCTTGTGGTTATTGGGGTGGCCTTTAGAAACAGTTCCAGTCCCTGATTCTCAATTTCGCCTGCATTAATTAAGCTACTTACAGCTCCAGATGCTTGGCTGATAGGTGTCTGCAAGATTTGATTTCGGGATATGTTTTTATAATAATTGAAATCAATTCCTACTCTATTCGAGAGCAATTTTATTTCTGTTCCTATCTCAAATGCGCTTGTTTCTTCTGGCTTTAAATTTGTATTAGGCAGCAATGAAGGGTTAATCACTGAGCTCGGTAACGTACCAAATGACAGTGTTCTTTGCGTTAAGAAGGGATCTGTGTCATTACCCACTTCTGCCCAGCTGGCTCGCACCTGAGCAAAACTTATAACATCTGGAAGTTCCATTAAATTGGAAAGCACAGCACTTACTCCAACTGAGGGATAAAAGAATGAGTTATTGTCACTTGGCAATGCAGAGGACCAGTCGTTTCTGGCCGTGACATCTAAATAGATAGATTCGTCATAGTTAAATTTAGCAGTGCCATATAAACTATTGATCCTCTTTTCTGCGTTGAAGTTGCTGGTAAATGGGGTATCTCCTGCATTTCCTTGATTGTATACTCCTAGAACACCTAAGCTCCTGGTTTCAAAGAATTTAGTGTTTGAAGTTATGTTCAGGTTATTGCCTCCTGCGGAAACTTCCAGGCCAATCTTTTCTGACAATGATTTTCTATAAGTCAGTAGCATATCAATATTGGTCTCATTGTAACCAATATCTTGCTCTCTATACATGCCATTTGGGAAATTTGGTTGTCCTGAAGGGCGTCTGGAATTTCTAGAATCATTATAATAATCTGTACCCGCTCTTACGAAAAGGGACAGGTCATCATTGATCTCGTAGTTGAGTTTAATATTACCAAAAAGTCGGTTACGCTTGAAGGCGTTTAGGTTTTCGTTGACAATTAGATATGGATTGGTTCCCCACGTTAAGAAGTGGTTTTGCTGCACACCCTCCTGTCCTGGCAACCAATAATCCCTAAAATCATCATAACTATAGTTACCCATCGCCCAATACATATTGTTAATAAGGCCTTCTCCTCCTGTTCCGATAACAGGTAAGTTACCTGACTGACTCACCACGTAGTTGGCTGAAATATCAAGGGTTAGTTTATCGGTAAGTTCAGTTCCTAATCTCAAACCAACATTATCTCTGTCGTATTCTGTATTTGGGACAATACCCGTTTTAGTCAATTTTGCTATAGAGATTCTACCCCAGGTATTGTCATTGCCAAATGATAAAGCCAGGTTGTTGTTGAAAGACACTCCTGTATCGAAAAAGCCTTTTCTGTCTAATCTGTACAAGTTTGGTGTGGGATCGGGCGTAATACCCAAACCAGCTTCTCTTCCTGTTGTTTGAGATATTAAAGCACCGTCGGTAGGAGCTCCATAATTACCACCCCAATTGGCTCTAAACACATTATCGAAACCGCCTCCATATTGTGTCTGCTCGTCCCAAAATCTAGTCACTTTATCTACCGCAAATCCAAAGTTAAGCGCAACTCCAATACCTTCCTTTTTTATACCCGATTTGGTTCTTATGACCAAAGCACCATTTGATGCTCTTGCACCATAGAGGGCGGCAGCTTTAGGCCCTTTTAGAACGGTTACATCTTCGATGTCATCAGTATTAAAATCAGTCAATCCGTTCCCGTAGTCTACTGGTAGATTGGACCAGCTTCCATTCGCGGTTCCCTGGATACCATCCAAATTGTTGGATACTACCACGCCGTCAACTATAATAAGTGGTTGATTTTTATCAAAGTTAAGTGAAGATTCTCCTCTTAAAATAATCCTTGATGATGAAACTCCTGATCCATTTCCTGTATTAATAGACAGTCCAGGAATTTTGCCGGACAATTGCTGGGAGACATCACCAATTCTTGAAGCATTGAGCCCTTTTGCTTCAATGCGCTGTGTAGCGTAAGAAAGTGAGGACTTCTTCTCTTCAATACCCAGCGCTGTAACAACAACTTCCTCGAGTGCCTGCCCTGGACTTAAAGAAACGCTTAATTGTGAGACGCCAACGACAGAAACTGCCTGCTCCTCGTATCCAATGAAGGATATGGTAAGCGTGGTTGCATCTGATGGCACATTCAAGGAGAATTTACCATCTATATCTGTAATCGTGCCTTTGCTCGTGCCAGATATTAATATACTAGCCCCAATTAATGCCTCGCCCGAATCGGCGTCACTTACTACTCCTGTAACAGTATTCTGGGCGAAAGCGCCAAAAACAATCACAAGAGATAAAATAATTGTTAGTACTTTTTGTTTCATGGTACATGTGTTTTGGTCTGTTTTACAAACACTAAATAATAAAATTTATTATTAACAACCAAGTATTTAATAAAATATTTTATTAACTATTCAATAAGAACTTGAACTCCGTAAACGAAATCCATCTATTATTACCGCATGGTATTATGACCCATCAGTAGTCAATCATTTCGGCTGATTTGAGCATAAGGCAGGCCCCGGCTTTCGAACTTAGATATCTACCAAGAGTCGTTGATCTAATTTCACAATTATTCAAACTATCTAGTAGCGCTGACTTCCGAATACCCATTTTGACTGCATCCATGAATATATCCATTACCATCACGAATTCTCCCCCTATGACCACTAGTTCCGGATTTAGCAGGTTAAGAATATTTCCAAGTGCTGCTCCTAACTTTTCACCTTGATCTTGTATAAGTTTGACCGACAAGCCATCACCTTTCTGAGCCGCTTCCAGGATTTGATGATAGGTCGAGCTATTGCTTGTCTCTAAGTCAAACTTGATAGACGTTTTGTTTTCCTTTAGCGACTCTTCCAGTTCATTTTTGAGTGCAGTGCCCCCTATTTCAGTTCCCAGACACCCTGTTTTGCCACAAACACAAAGACGATTTTTAGATTCATTGAATTGCATATGAGCCAAATTTCCTGCAAATCCTTTTGTACCTGATACCAGCGTACCTCCCACAATCATAGCGATCCCAAGGCTTCTACTTACTTTTACTATCAATGCATCTTCAAAATCTTTTGCGGCACCAATTGTCTGCTCAGCAATTGCTATTGCCCGGGTATCATTGTCAATAACAACGGGTAAATCCAACCTGGATTTTAGATGTTGAGTGAGCGCATCGCTTAATTCTGAATAATAATTTGAGGGTTGATTGACATGTACATCAATATCACCTATCATCCCTACACCTACTCCTATGATGTTTTCTTTAGAAATCTTTGAGTCTTCTATTGTTTTCGAGATGAAAGTTTCAATAAAATCAAGACAGGCAGGGCTATCTTCCAGTACAAATTCCCGACTCAATTGTTCATGAACACTTTCGAGGTTCGGTTTTCGAATACTGACGTGAATCCATTTTGAAAGTACTTCAACGCCTACTACATAAAATTTTTCTTGATTGATACGATACTGCGTTGGTTTTCTCCCATTTTCAACAACACGTTTGCCATCTTTGACAATGTAGCCATCGTTGACCAAATCCATAACTACTTTAGTTCCCGTCGGCACGCTGATATTGAGATACTCTGCTATTTCTGGAATAGTCGGCGATTCGATTGACTTGGCTAGATATTTTAGTACTGAGCTCTTAGATGAACTATGCCGATCACTTTCTTTTTTTTTATTGTTTTTTAAAATACCCAAGATATTATCTGATTTTATTTACAAACTAATACTAATATAATAAATATATTAAGTAATTAGGCTTCCGATGCATATTGTAAGAAAAACCGGCAAACTGTTCAAGCCCCGGTCTCATAACCCTAAGATCTAACGCGATCTGCTAGTCAGGTACTACTTCGTTCACATTAAAAATCAGATATCAATTGAATCCCTCTCCTATTGTAATATGTGAGGTTAATCAATTGTTATATTTTCCGGGTATCCAGCTATTTATTCGGACAAAAATATGCTGAGAAATTACGATTTTGGATGAGAAAAAATGAGAAGTAATAGGAAACGATAGGAAACAAAAAAGCCCTTAAACAGTTAATTAGGAGCTTTTTTCTCATCCAGATTGGAAAATTTCCTATCCAGTTTCCCATCTACTTTCTCAGCTCAAGTAACACGATATTTTCCACATGGTGTGTTTGTTTGGGTTAAAAAAAGCCTTCTCAAGCTGTTAAGGCTACCTTTTCAAGGATCAAGTCTTTACTCGGACAAGGTTCGGACAAAAACATGTTCGTTTCTCATCTTTTTCTCATTATAAATAGGAAAAAGATGAGAAATCCTTCCTAGTCCTTGAAAAGAAAGGAAATGGATGGGAAAAATTTTATTCGGTTAATCTTTGCTGTTTTTTAAAAGCAGCTTTCACTATGTCGCAACTACAGGCATATCACAAAACCAGCATATTTAAGAACTGAAGTAAATAATTTGATACCAATCAAACTATTTGATGAAACAGCCCTTACTGAAATTGAATTTTTTAGGATACCCAAAAGGAGCATCTTCGATGCAGGTTTAATGCATCGCTTTCGCAGCACAGAGGGACAAGAACAATCGATTAACATTTATAAGTGATTGATAATCAAACTACTGAATTTTTCGCCCTATTTACCCATCAGAGCTCATTTCCAAAATGGCAGGCAGCATTTTTCTATAATACCTTGAACAAGGTCCTTTGTTTATCGTGAATACCCTACCTCCGGACCAACCATCATAAGGCAATATCTTTTTGTTTCTCACCAGCTTCGTAAAGTGAGTGCAAAACGTTATTTTTAAAATTGAATGTCAAAATCAGATTATCAGTTTTGGAGATACTACAAAGGCAGAGAGTTTATGCATTTAGGTTTTGAGGGCCTGGTCGGTGATGAGGCAATTATTCAGCGCTGTGTTGAAGGCGGCAAGGAAACGATCAAAAGGCCTGATAAATCTGTAATCGCTTTGATTCATATCAAAGGGGCTACTATCACACCATCAGCCATGCGAATCATTAAAAAGATCGGGTTAACTACACAACCTAAATTTATAAGATCAGCCATTATAGGTAACACTGGTCTTGTCACCATACTGATACAAATTTACATTTCATATACTGGAAGTAAAATGAAATTTTTTACCAATTACGAATCTGCCATGGAATACCTGATTGCTGATGAATAGCACTAAGGAATATCAAAGATTTAAAATCGCTTATTTAAGCAGCAAAGGAATAGAGGATGTCATTGTCGATTTATTCGCCGATATCTATCTGGAACCTTATGTATACAAAAGTGCTTCTTATGTCCTGGAGGAGCCTTCCTTATCACTGTTGTCAGTAATCGTCATGGATGCAACTGCATTAGATGATTGGGCGTTTGAATTTCAAAGATTGCATACCAATATTTCAATAGCCGAAATACCTATGTTGCTATTGACTGAAGAGCGATTAAATGTGCAAGCCCAACAGACATTTCTAAACCAGGGAATTTACACGTGCATTCAAAAAAAACAACTGAACCAATTATTACTAGCATGTATTTCTGCTTCTAAAAGTTTTAATCGTATTTGCGACAAAAACGACGAGATAAGCAGCCTCAACAGAAGATTAAGTACCAACTATTTGATTCTCGACTCTAAAAATCACTGTATTGAAAGTATTCGTAGCAAAGCGGATGACTTAGGCGAGAAAGAGATACTGAATTCTTCCCTACTAAAGAAAGAATTGAATGCTATAAGCAAGGAAGCAAGTGCTCACTTAAATAATGAGTATCAACTCGAATTGTTTAAAGTTCATTTCGAAGAAGTTCACCCTTTGTTCTTCGAAAGTTTGCTCGCTGTAAACAAATCGCTCACCACCAACAATTTGAAGCTGGCAGCCTTTTTAAAGATGGGATTCAACAATAACGAAATTGCCTATCTGTCTCACGTCACACTTTCCACCGTTAAAAAATCTATTCAAAGGCTAAAAACCAAACTACGCCTGGCCCCTGATAAAAGCCTAAGAAATTTTATCAATGATGCGGTATACAAAGTTTGAGATACTTGGCCAAATGTCTCCCAAATGTCTCCCCATATAGTCTCCCGTATGTCTCCCCTGTTCTGTTGGCAGAGTTTGAGAAAACCAAAATATTTGTAAAGTATATATAAATAGAGCGGCCACTCACATATTAAGGAAAGAAAGCAACAGCCCAATTTTCAGCAATACCATCAAAGAGGTATAGGTTGACTAATGCGCTACCACCTGCAGCACTTCCGCTTAATAACAATTTTTTAGAAGAATTAAACCAAAGAATCACTCGAATTGATTCTATACATATAGCTATGGTCAAAATGAAAGTAATACTGGTTCTAATTTGCTGGACACTAACCACCTGGGTACATAGTCAGTCCCTGGAATTGCATTTTGTCAATGCCAATTATCAAACACTACAAGGTGAAAAAATAAGTGTCAACCAAGCTATAGGAAGTCCTTCCTTGACATTAATGGGCAATTCAGAAATCAGACTTGTGCCTATTTTGTCAACCGGGCAAAAGGAAACAATAACCCAATTGGCCTATGAATTTCCGCAAGGAGAAATATCAGTATATCCCAATCCATTCGTCTCTTCAATTCGAATAAAAACAGACAGCTATACCCTAAGCGAAATTCATATTTTGGATACCAAAGGGACAGAAATCCAACACATGAATTACAAAGATGAAATTGATCTGACCTACCTCTCTTCCGGCTTATATTATATCCGCATTTTTGATGACAAGCTAGAGCAGGTCACTACTTTAAAATTGATTAAAAACTGATCATTGAATTATGAAAAATTTCCTATATACAATACTCCTACTTATAGTTCCTTTGGGCTTGTCCGCTCAATCTCCAAACGAATTTTCGTATCAGGCACAGGCTTGGGATGCTGCCGGTGATTTGGTCAGCAACCAGGACATAACTGTTAAAATCGGAATTATCCAAGGCACGGCTGAATCGGCAGTGATTTACGAAGAAACACATGCCGTGTTCACAAATGACCTTGGGATCTTTGCCTTACCGGTGGGAAGTGGGTCAATCATTAGTGGTGATTTCAGTACCATTGATTGGGGAGCTACCAATAGCTTCATACAAATTGCTATAGACCCGGATGCTGGTAGCAATTTTAATGATGTGGGTACAGCAAAGTTACTTTCAGTTCCTTATGCCTTTTATGCCAAAAGCTCGGGAGGAGATGGTGACGCCGACGCAACCAACGAAATTCAAGAACTTTCTATTTCGGGAAGAGAATTGACACTGAGCAATGGCAACACTATTTCACTCCCTGAAAGCGTTGTGGATGGAGATAGCGATGCCACCAACGAAATACAAGACATCTCTTTGAGCGGATCAACCATATCCATTTCGGACGGCGCTTCAATCGATCTTTCTGTAATAGACACAGATACAGACACCCAGTTGACAGAAGCGGAAGTAGATGCCTTTGCTGATGATAACGGGTACCTGACCGCAGAAGTAGACGGTTCCATTATTAACGAAATACAAGACATCTCATTGAGTGGGTCTACCTTATCCATTTCGGACGGCAGCTCGATTGACCTTTCCGTAATAGACACAGATACAGACACTCAACTTACCGAAGCGGAAGTAGATGCCTTTGCTGATGACAACGGGTACTTAACTGCAGAAGTAGACGGAGATGTATCCAACGAGATACAAGACCTTCAATTGGTAGGTAACACTTTGAGCATTACGTTGAACGGTACACCCACTGAAATTGACTTGAGTCCCTATTTGGATAACAGCAACCTGTTACTTGAAGATGCGGATCAGGATACGAAAATACAGGTAGAGGAAAGTGCTGATGAGGATATTGTAAGATTAGATATAGCAGGCAATGAAATAATGACCATATCTGATCAAGGGGCTGTATTAAAAGGAACACTTGATTTAAGCAAGGGTATTGATAACATTGCAATCGGAAATAATTCTCAAAGTGCCATAACGACTGGCATTGAGAATGTCAGTCTTGGAAAAAATACGCTCCAGATAAATTCTGCCTCCAGCTCAAATACTGCAATTGGAAGCAACGTGTTGTCAAAAAACACTGCAGTTAATAATACAGGGCTAGGGTCGAGTGCACTCAGAAACATGGAAACAGGGGCTGGAAATATTGGCCTGGGTACAGATGTCCTTAGACAAGCTACTTCTGGTAACATCAATATAGCCATCGGTTTTCAGGCAGGTTCTAACAAAACAGGAGGGAATAATAATGTCATCATTGGTTCTTTTGCAGGCCAGGAAAATACAAATGGCGAAAATAATATTTTTTTAGGTGCCTTTGCAGGACAAAATGAAACCGGAAGTAATAAATTATATGTAGAAAACTCAAATTCTACAACACCCCTGATCTATGGCGAATTTGACAATAACCTGCTTCGAATAAATGGCACACTCAATGTCAACAATGCTTTTTCTTTCCCTACTTCAGATGGTACATCTGGACAGGTTATGTCAACGGATGGAAGTGGTACAATAAGTTGGGCGAGTACTTCTGGGGATAATTTAGGTTCTCACTTAGCATCACAGAACGTTCAAATGAATGGAAATTGGTTGACCAATGACGGTGGAAATGAAGGTCTGTATGTTGAAGCTGATGGTGATGTGGGAATTGGAACAAGTACACCAATTGGTGATTTTGAAGTGAATGGAACAGCCAAAACGAAAGACTTGACAGTCGATGGAACAATAACAGCCACCTCAGTTAAAATAACAAGCTTTCCTTCGTTTTCCGCAAAGTTGGCGGATCATCCAATTAGAAACAGCACAGGATGGCTTGAATTGAAAAATTGGCAAGGGGCACAACACAACAATGGAAGTAATTTTAATCCTACTACCGGAAGATTTACAGCACCACGAGATGGATTTTACTTTTTCTCAGCTCAAATACATGTCACTGGAGGTGATGCTGGTGGGTATGGACGCATGTTATTGTCATTAAATGGAGAAACAGATATTTACGCTATTAATAACGGACCTACTATTACGAAGACTTCTCCGATAGCACTTGCTTTTCAATCCAGTTGTGTTTTGAAACTGTCAGCTGGCGACTATGTTTCAGTATATACCTATGCAAGTGTGTTAGACATATGGACGTTTCAGGATAACTCTGATTTCAACGGGTATTTAGTCGGGGAGTATTAATGCTATAAACAGAAATTGGAAGAAATAATTAGTTAAACAGCTCAAAGACAATTCATGAAAAATACATTCAACTTATTACTCATCACCATTCTAATGGTGACTTCGGCCTGCTCAAATGATGATGATGACATGTCGGTTGCGGATTGTACGACTGTTACCGACCTTGGAACAAAATCTTCATTGGCCAGTGTAGTTGATCTGGCAGCTAAAGCAACTGCATTTAAAGCTTCCCTGTCTGACGACAACTTAGCCATCATGCAATATTGTCTGAACGATAGTGAACTTGCCCTCTGGGCTTTCCTTCCTGAAGGAGAAGTGGATCGCGAGGGACTGAGATTGGGAGAAGTAAGTGCATCTTCACTGGGCCTATTTGAAATTATGATGGAAACTTTCTTAAGCTCTCAGGGATATGACAAAGTAGATTGGATTATTAATACACTGGAGGTATTTGTGGAATCACAGCAAGGTAGCACCAACTATGGCTCAGGGTATTTCACGGTAACCATGTTCAATGATCCCGAAGTTGATGGTTCTTGGGCTGTGCAGTTGGAAGGCCACCATTTAGCCATGACTTTTGTCGTCAATGAAGACAATATACTTTTTACCCCTACATTCTTTGGTGGAAGACCTAGAGTCCATGAAGGAACGAATATTTTTGCTGATGAGGAAAGCCTGGGGCTTGCTTTTGTGAACTCACTGACTACAAGTCAGCTAGCTATTGCTAAAACCGCTGATCTCGCTCCAGAGAACTCTGGATATGCGGCAAATAAAGGAAGTAATGAGGATCGTTTTGGAGATTATGCCTATGATGAAGGTGAGAAAACAGAGGGTATTGCCTATAATGATTTAGATGCTAACCAACAGGTTAAATTGCATGAGCTGATACAATACTACGTAGCTAATTATAACAGTGATTTTACTGCTGGTTTGTTGACGGAGATTGAGTCAGGGCTGTCTTCCACCCAATTTGTATGGAAAGGCTCC
Organism: Reichenbachiella sp.; assembly: GCF_039944555.1. Classification (GTDB taxonomy): domain Bacteria; phylum Bacteroidota; class Bacteroidia; order Cytophagales; family Cyclobacteriaceae; genus Reichenbachiella. Next base: position 226,846 of record NZ_JBDUYN010000009.1, read on the forward strand.
ACCGATGATACAAATGTGAATAATTTGGACATTACAACAGCCGATCGCTATTATTATAGAATTTACAATCCAGCCTTGTTTATTGAATTTGACATATCGGAATTTAGCGATCCGGCAGATACGCATCATGACCATTTTATTATCAGATCTCCAACTGATGATTTTGGCCCATTTGCTTCTATACTTCCGACATTGGATATTCAGCGTCATTTTGAAACAGCGCCTCATCATGAAATTGAGCGTCAATTACTGGCTCAAAGACATGGCCACAATCACAACAATGGACTTGCACATGCACACCATCCTATTAATGTGGAAAAGGAAATAGCTTTAAGATTGGTAGAAATGATGCATAAGACCAAATCTTAACCTGGAAAATGTTTAGAGTCATTATTTATGGAGTGTTCAGTTGGACTATCATTTTTATCCGCTGTACAAGAATTCGATTTATAAAACTATTTACGAGGCCCAATGAAAGGTACCAACTGTCAATATAACTGGCTCAGTCCTCAGTCATATTTACTTACACACTGGTTTCGGGACCTTATAGTGTTCGCAATTCGGCCTTTGCTATCAATGGAATATTTTTTTTAAGCCTGGAATCAAACCAAAAAAATCAAATCTCATGAAAAAGTCACTCGTAATTTCTATTATAGTCACAATACTTTTCTCTATGAGCAGTATCGCTCAGACTCCCAACCGCCATGGTGCTATCAGTCTCGATTTGGATGAAAATCTACTACCCTTCTTACAGATAAGCCGGGCCGATGATCAGGTTATGGGTATTGAAAGTGGCTCTTTCACGGTGGAGGCCTGGGTGCATATGAGAGGGAATGGCGGTGATGACTTCAACTTTTTTAAATTCCGTAGTGGAAACAATGAGTTTTCCGTGGCCTATTATGGTGATGGCCGAGTAGTGAACAACCTTCCTAACAACTGGTCATTTGAGTCGACCGGAGCAGTTGGTTTGAATAGACAATACTCCTATGACAACAACTACAATGCTCCTCTATTTAAAGATAATTGGAGGCATGTGGCCATCACTTTCGGAGAAACCGGGCGTCTTCGCTTATATATTGATGGTGAATTGGCAATCAGCCAGCAGGTAGATGGAATTGCCTCGGGCTTCTTGCCAAATAATGGCCCTGGGAATTCAGAGCTTGGCGGTCTGGGAAGGCTCAATGGCACAAAGGGAAGGTTTTATGTGAGTGAATTCCGTCTTTGGAGCGTTGAATTGAGTCAGGCAACAGTACAAAAGTACTATGATGAGGAGGTTAATGTTACGCACCCCAGTACGCAATACTTGCGCAGATATTATCATGGTAATGAATCTACTGGAAGTGGACTGGAGCAACGATTTGAGGATCGTGCTGCTGCGGGGGAATTTGATGCAAGACCAAGTAGAGCTGCAATCACTGTCACAAGTTCACTAACACCACCGTTGAAGCCTCCGGCTATGGGAGATGGGCGAATTGCAATTTCTTTGAACGCCAGTGAGTGTCAGAATTCTGTCGATTTGAATTGGACTGATCTTAACAACAGTTCAACGTTTTATCGCTACAATAGTAATCCTGATTATGGGGTCAATAACTTCGTAAACTACCGATTGACACGAGGCAACCAGGTGCTTTATGAAGGTCCGAACAGGTCTTATACAGATAACGATGTTTCCGCCGGAGATAGTCATATTTATAATTTGGAAACATACTGGTTCGTTGATGGTATCAAGAAGATATCAGACGAAAAGCTGGTGAGTAATGCCGGAACCATTCCTGAGGAGTATAGTGCTGTCAATTCATTTCAGGTAAGTACAAATAAGTGCGATGCTACTATCGATTTATCCTGGAGTTGGTCTGGTAATCAACCGCCAAAGTGGAAAATTGAAAGATCTATAAATAGTAACATGGCCAATGCAGTTACTGTAGCCTCCATCAATGGCAACATCGGAGTTTATACTGATAACAGTGTAAATATTGAAACCAATTACTATTATCGCATAGCGGCCAGTGGAAATGGCGGAAATGGATGTCCTGTGATTGGAGCGCCTTCCGGCGTGATCAATGGTTTTACTTCCCAACCACCTGTCTCACCCAATGATTTATCAGTTTTCGTGGATCAGGTAAATAATCAGTTTGACATTTCCTGGACAAACCCAGGTGGTAATAATGCAGACGGATTTGTTCTTAGAAGAGAAAACGAAGATGGCTCTGGTGTTGTAGATATTCCTTTAGGTGCAGGTATCACTACCTATACAGATGATCAGGTAGTTATTTGTCAGACTTACCGCTATAAGATTGCTGCGACCAATGAATGCTCAGCCTCAGGGGTTTTTTCTAATACGACCCAAACAGCGTTGCTGGGCAAAGATTTGAGTAATGTGATTGCTTTTGTAGAAGCCTCCAAAGGTTATTTCAGTAATTCTGTAAGAATTGAATGGGAAATTAATGGTAGCCTGTCAGCTGTGGATCGTTTCAGAATAGAACGAACCATAGCCGGTGAGGACAATTATCAGCTGATCAAAGTAATCGACAATGATCTATTGTTTGATGATGAAACAGCATCCGCATCAACTTTATATAACTACCGGGTTACCGGGGAATCTACTTGCAATGATGAACTTGTCTATACAAATGAAGTAAATGACGTAGGGTTCAGACAACCTTTTGGAATAGCCAATGGACATGTGGAATATGCAGGAGGTAATGCTGTGGAAGGTGTCAACATCATTTTTGAAAGACAGGACGGTGTCAACTCAGGAAAGAGTTTGCGTTTCGATGGCGTAAATGATCATGTGGCTATCGATGGACTCACTTACGAAAGAAGTAGCTATACAGAGATCACAGTAGAAGCATGGATAAAAACGTTGAACAGCGGTGATCAGCCTATAATTTCATTTGATCGCAACAACTATTGGCAATTGGAGATTAATGGAGATGCAGCTGATGAAGGCAAAGTTGGTTGGTCAGTCCAAACAAATACAGGGCCATTGGATTTAGGCGGTGTAACAAGAATAGATGATGGAGCATGGCACCATATAGCTGCAGTTTACAACAATGGTGTAGCTACTATTTATATTGATGGTCAACTTGATGCCACCTCTACGCTGGGTACTACCATGGGTACCGGAACAACCCGATTTGGATTTATAGGTGCTGAGTCAGCAGCAGATGTATTTAATGGAACACATGGCCCTGATTTGTTTTTCGATGGAAATCTTGACGAATTAAGGATTTGGTCTACCGCTCGGACAGCTGAGGAAATTGCTGGAAATTACAACAGGTACATCAACAACAATGTTTCAGGCCTGCTTGCATACTATCGATGCGATGAAGGAATAGGAAGTCAAATCTATGATACTTCTAAAGATGGAGAATTTTTCAATAAACATGACGGTACTTTTGCTGAGGGCGCAGGTTTTTCCAGTATCATCCCTGCATCTGTACAACTGGGAGTGAAGGGTACTGCTGATGCTTTTGGTGATTTTACAGTAGGTTATATCCCTTATAGTGGTTCTGGAAATATCTTTAGAGTGACACCGGCATTTGGCCAGCATGAATTTGAGCCTTCCTCCAGATCGATCTATTTGGGGGATGGGGCTCAGGTTCAAAATGAAGTGGACTTCACCGATATTTCATTTTTCACTGTCAATGGAAAAGTGACCTATAAGGATACCAATGTGCCTGTAGAGGGTGCTAGTATCCTAATTGATGGTTTGGAGGCCATTGGAATAGACAACAAGATTGTAAGAACAGATAACGAAGGGAATTACGAAATCAATGTGCCGATTGGCAATCATTACCTTTCGGTTGAGAAGGAAGGACATGTGTTTTCCAAAGGATTCTTTCCACCGTTAGATGACTTTGGGAGTATTGTTTTCCATGAGTTCATTGAAGACCTCACGGTGAATTTTACCGACAGTACCAAAGTAAAAGTAGCTGGCAGAGTAGTGGGTGGACTTGTAGAAGCGGAGAAAGTAATCGGCTTCGGAAAGTCAGTAAACAATGTGGGTGTTACTACTATCACGCTTGACTTGCAGAATGAGGCTTATAACTTCCCAACGGCCTCTGTTGATACCGATCCAACCTCCGGGGAGTATGAAATAGAATTGATCCCTGAGCAGTTCATTTTAAGTGACATTTTGACGGCGGGAGGTTACATTATCCCATCTACTGAGCTGTCTGTTTTGGATCTTCGTAATAGTCTCAACGAAACCATTTTGGTTGATACTACTTTTAACAGTGAAGGCGTGGTCGAAGCCATCGATACTTTCACTTATCAGCATAACCTGTCTTTTACCATACGTACCACGCCAATTATTGAAGTGTCAGACGCTTCAACCGGAGAAGAGTTAAGGGGTGATAGTGTGGTCTATTTTATCAACCAATCAACAGGAGAAGCAGACACACTTGAACTTGGGGAGAACAACCCGTTCAGATTTGATGTCTATCAACTGGGGAATGATTACGAAGTGGAGGTACAATTGGTAGAACAGTATATCAATCCGGCTCACCCGGAATTTGGTTTGCTAACAGATCATGTCCCTGTTGAAGAAGCGGACATCACGGTGATAAACAACCTAAGTGTAACGCCCGGGTCTATCACAGGACAAACAAACAGCGAGGGAAAATACTTATTTGAGTTTGTAGGCGGCCCACCCAGTCTTTCGATGGATGGCGCAAACTCTTATACAAAAACGCTGGAGATACTTGCCTCTACCTCATCCGATAATATTACCTGGAATGAAGGAGATGTTTATCGCGGTTACCTATTAGGTGCACAGCCTCTGGATGGCACTGACTTCATTACCTATGGCCCTGAAGTGCCTGAAATTATTTTGCATGATCCACCGGGGAGCAACAGTTACGCTTATATCGAGCAAGGTTCAAGTTATACCAAGGAAGAAGCGTGGAGTTCGTCGGACAATAAGGAATCGTCATTGGACCTTACTTTATACAAAGGTTTTAGCATCGCGTTTGGTGGTGGGTTGGCTGGGCCTTTCCAGGAATTTGACTTTGTGAATGACTCCGAAAAAGGACTGGAAATCAAAAGAGCAGTGAGCCAAAGTGGGCGATTCAGCGAGACTTTCACTTTTAATGAACGTATTGAAACCAGCAGAGACCCTGAGGATGTCGGCTCAAATGCAGACCTTTACATCGGCAAGGCCTATAATGCCTTCATCTCTCAATCCACCAATCTCAAGCCGGTGACCAAGAGTTTCGCAGTAGACAATGGACTCGACTTTATTGATTACGCCGACATCCCTTCAACAGATGATGACATCGTCATGGCTTTCGTAGATGGGATTGTCATAGATGATAGCGGGTTAGAAACCTATTTCATTTATTCCCAACGGCAGTTGATCAATGAGATAATTCCTGATCTGATTGCCCTCCGGGATGACGTATTGATCAATTCGCCAAATTACACTTCCAATTTCCCCTTGGATAATCGCTACTGGGGTATGAGCAATGACGATCTTGATATAGATCATCTCAATGATTCCTTACATGCGGTAGGAATTGACACAGCCAATTTCGCCTCCTACACCATCGATTTAACCGGTGTTGAAACATATGACATTCAGGATTCCGTGGGGTTCCTCAACCAGCAAATAGGGGTCTGGCTAGGCGTTTTAGCGCTAAATGAGGCCGATAAAGTTAATGCCCAATTGGTCCGTAATATATCTATTGATGGCTCTACCGGATCAATTGAAAATACGATAAGCCAGGACATTACCTCCGAATACACTCAGAATAGGGTTAACACTTTCAATGTTTATGGGAATTCTAACGCCGGATTCATCCAAAGTGGAAAAGGTTTCAGACTCAATTCCAGATCTGATTTCGGTGCTACTTTCGAATCGGAAACTGGAGGTACTATTACCAACTCGGTCACTTTTGGTTATGTCATCGACGAGAGTGACGAAGGGGATTCATATAGCATAGATGTCAAGGCTGCGGATGGTTCTGGTTTCTATGGGATTGATGAGTTCTCAGAATGGGTAGCTGATAGAGACGACTGGATGAATAACTATGTTTTCACATCCTCTAAAACTGGTGTCAAGAGGGTAGCAAAGGCGGCTATCAAAAAGAAAATTGGAAAAATCACCTCCAAGGCCACTGCCAGGAATAATGCCTATGTTTCAGCTGCCTTCTTTGCAATAGATGTTGGCCTACAGATTTATGATGCCGTTGGTTTGTACAACTTTAGAGAGACGGTGAGTAATAAAATGAACGACAACGGTGCTTTCGACATCTCGCGATTTGGTATCTCCAGCCCCATTTTTACCACTCGTGGTGGTTCAACACGGTGCCCTTATGAAGATGGCGAAGAGACCGATTTCTATATTAATCCAAATACTCAGGCCACTTATGAGCTCCATACAGCAACCATTCAACGAGAAGTACCAGAAATAAATGTGGAACCATCAATCTTGACTGACGTTCCGGAGGATGAAGAAGCAATCTTCACTTTAAAACTTCAGAATTTAAGTGGGTCTTCTTCACCAATGTGGTACGATTTCCGAATCGATGAGTCTACTAATCCTGATGGCGCTATCCTATTGATTGATGGCACAGATCCCGAGCAATCCTTTTTAGTCCCATTTGGAGAAACTTTACAAAAAACCCTGACCATCGCCAAGGGGCAGCCAGATGTATTCGAGTATAATGATATAGGGTTGATCTTGAGCTCTACCTGTCAATTTGATCCTACCAGTGACCTTGAAGTCATTGCCGATACGGTCTACGTTTCAGTATCCTTTCAGCCGGAATGCTCATCAGTCTCCATCGGGAATTTGGCTGATAACTGGGTAATCAACCATGCCGACAACAACAGTGCTCAGATTTCACTGGAAGATTTTGACCCTAATCTTTCTTCTTTGGAAAGGATAAATTTCCACTATCAATCAATCGGTGGAAGTCCAATCAATGCGGCGGCCTTTTTTGCTGACATCGCCAGTCTTGAGTACGATCAGTTCTCCGGACCTAAGGGACCAATAGAGGGAAGCAGTTTAGTTTTTGACTGGGATGTATCTAGTTTGATCGATCGCCAATATCAACTAAGAGCTACTGCTCAATGTTCTGATGGATCTATATTCGAAACTGACTTTATTACAGGAACGATTGACCGGGTAACGCCAGTTCCCTTTGGAACACCGGAGCCCAGTGATGGTATTTTAGGGCCGGGTGAAGATATCTCTATGAGATTCAATGAGTCCATCGAAACAGGCCTGGTAAAGGGCTTCAACATGTCCGTGACAGGAGTTCTCAATGGAGCCGATGTCTCCCACAATACCAGTATTGGATTTGACGGAGTTGATGATTATGCTTCTGTAAATGGCATATCCCTCAACAACAAGTCATTTACTATTGAATATTGGTTGCAGCGTGAAATCGGTGCTACTGGTACGGTCTTTTCTAAAGGTGTTGATGATGCTCAAATTGGCTGGTCGTTTGATGCCGGAGGCAATATCAATTTGGCTTTCGGTGGGAACAACTACCTAATCGATCCAAGTTCATTTTATACAGTTGTCTTCCCGGAAGATGCGTGGCAGCACTGGGCCATGAGCTATAACAGAGAATCCCATGCGCTAAAAGTGTACCTCAATGACGGTCTCATTTTTGAGCAGTCATCAGTAGCCTTTGTCTCCGCCGATATTGAAACTGCCTTTCTTGGGCAAAATGTATCAGGCACTAACTTCCTTGCAGGTTCTATTCATGAATTCAGAATTTGGGAAGATGTACGATCATTTGGTGAAATAATCGCTAATATGTCTGTGACCCTCTCCGGGAAAGAACTAGGCCTTTATGGTTATTGGCCGCTTGATGAGGGGACCGGAAATCTGGCTTTGGATAAAGCCTCCGGACGTAACATGAATGCCTACGGTACCTGGGTACTTCGCCCGGGAGGTGTAGCATTCGATTTCGATGGCACCAGCCAGCACCTCGCCTTCAATGGCCAAAATGTGATCATAGATGACCAGACCGACCTCACGATTGAGTTTTGGTTTAAAGCGGCGCTTCCTTCAGCTAATGTCAGCTTATTCTCAAACGGACTTGGAGATGGTGTTGAGGTTTTCTCCGATCCTAAGTTGGCCATGAATATTTATGGTACATCAGCAGGCCAAATTCACGTGTTAAATAATGGATTTGATTTTACCGCTACGGAGGAAAACTACTTTGACGATGAATGGCATCATTTTGCTTTCACCATAGATCGGCGGTCTAATGCTAAGTCATACGTAGATGGAGTGTTGCAACGACAAAGTGCCAGCTTCAATTTTAGTCAGCTGGCAGGAACAAACATGTGGCTTGGGACAAGGGCAAAACTGACTGATCCCATTACTACCGATTTTGATCAGTACTTCCAGGGTAGAATGGATGAATTCCGTATTTGGAATACTGCCAGAAAGCAGGATCATATTGACCTCTATGCGAATACCAAATTGGCTGGCGATGAAGTTGGTTTAGTAGCCTACTACCCTTTTGAGGAATACGTGGATGTTCTGGGTGCCATTATTATGCAAGAGTCTTTGGAAGACCAATTGATCTCTGATCTCCTTATTACAGGTAGTTTGGCAACTGCTAATGCAGGAGAGACTTATTCCCAACCTGGTGAAGCAGCTGCTATCAAAGATGTCAGATCTGTTCAGGGCATTCCTTTCACTTTTACGGTAAGTGACGAAGAAATTCTCATTACACCAATTGTTGATGCCAACCGCATTGAAGGCCAGGTGATCGAAATTACGATTCAAGATATCCAGGATCTGTTTGGAAACAAAATGAGTTCGCCAGCCAGTTGGATAGCCTTTATAGAGCAAAATGAGGTGGTATGGCAGGAATCGAATATCGAATTGATCAAACTGACTGGAGAGGCATTGAGTTTTACAGTTGGCGTCGCTAATCTTGGTGGTATCCCCTATGAGTACAACCTTGAGAACCTGCCCGCGTGGTTAAGTACTTCCCAGGAGTTTGGTGTCATACAACCCAACAGCATACTAGAAATCGTTTTTGAAGTAAATGAGGGTCTAAATGTCGGCAGCTACCAACAAGGTATCAATCTAAGTACAGCTCTTGACTTTGATGAAAGATTGAATGTAAACATCAGGGTAATGGAAGCAGCTCCCGAGTGGACAATCAACCCTGAAGACTTTCAGTTGACCATGAACATTTTCGGAAATCCGATCATAGAAAATGTATCTTCTACGGATGAATTCGATAGGGTTGCGGCCTTCGTTAATGGTGAGATCAGAGGTGTAGCTAACGTCCAGTACATTGAAGAACTAGATGATTACCAGATTTTCCTCAATGTTTACAGCAACGAGGTTTCGGGTGAAACAATCGAATTTCAAATATGGGATGCAAGTACCGGAAAAGTGCATGTGAAGGTAACACCGCAACTTGCTTTTGAGCCTAATGGTATTGTTGGAAACGCTCTCAACCCTCAGGATATTGTTGCTGATGACCAAATCAGCACCACCTTAAATTTGAAAGCCGGATGGACTTGGGTTTCAATGAATCTGCAATCGGACAACTTGAACTCAGTTGATGCCACTTTGAATGGAATAGGTGCTACCGGAGATATTATCAAGAGCCAGACCTTTTTCGATCAATACGATGATGTCACGGGTTGGGTAGGCACGATTACAGCCAATGGAGGCATTCAGCCAGAGTCACTTTACAAAGTAAAACTGACTGAAGCTGCTGAACTAACTATTAAAGGAACGCCAATCAATCCAGGTGATGCTCCTATAAGCTTTGTTGAAGGTTGGAATTATCTGGGCTTTATTCCCGAAGAGAATATGACTGTGGAGGAAGCCTTGGCCACAATGAATCCTCAAGATGGTGATCTTGTTAAGAACATCAATTTATTCGCCATCTACAGTGGAGCGTTGGGTTGGATTGGCTCTTTGCAAACATTGAGGCCTACAGAAGGCTATATGCTCTTTACTTCGACATCAGGAAACATTATCTATCCCCGACAAAGTAGCCTGGCCTCCGGAAGATCAATGATTAACAAAAACTATGATATTCCCGAAGAATGGCTCATAGAACCGGCACATTTTGCCAATAATATGTCCGTTATAGCTCATATCGAAAATGCTTCCGATCTTAGCCTGACTGGAAGTGAGGTACTGCTAGCTTTTTCAGGAAATGAAAGCCGCGGCTATATCTCCCCAACCAAAATGCCTAACGGCGATAAAGTATATTTCCTTACTACGATGGGCGAACAAGATGATATCAATTTGACCTTCAAGCTTTACAATGAGACAACCGGACAGGAGGTAGAGATTGTTGAGGAGATCACCTTCAAGGCTGACGCGATTTTAGGATCGCCCAAAGCGCCAATAAGTTTGAATGGAAGAACGGCCTTAGTGGCAGGAATTGAAGATGAGCTTGATGAGCAGCTCACCCTATATCCTAATCCCATAACCGACCTCCTACGGGTTAAATTAGCTTTAGAGGTTCCTGATCGGGAAGTAACCATTAAGATCCACTCTTTGGTTGGTACTACCATTGAGACCAAAACCTTAAATACAGATGGTTACGGGAGTTTAAAGACTGAATTATCATTGTTAGAGTTATCCTCAGGGACATATGTATTGTCTGTTGTCTCGGGAGATTACCGAGAAGAACGATTAATCGTCAAGGAGTAAGCACAACTGTGAGATGAAAAGATTTTTAGAAAAGATGAAAAATATTCTCTTACTTCTTGGTTGTTTGGTATTGACTTACGCTGCAAAAGCTCAGACCCCTAACTGGTTTGTGGATGCAAGTAGTTTCGAACATTCTATGACCATTACAGGTATCGTGATGCTAAATGATGTTCAGGTCACCAATACTCAAGTGATATTGGCTGCGTTTGAAAATGGACAGGTAAGAGGCGTATCCAACCCGATCCTTGTCGAATCTATCAGCGATCACCTGTTTTTCTTAACAGTCTTCAGCAATACGAGCAGCGGCGCAGAGATCACTTTCTCATTGTATAATCCCGATCAGGATAAAGTTATTGACCTGCTTGATCCAGTGAGTTTTCAAAGTGATAAGGTACTAGGGACGGTTTCGAGCCCCTCTATTCTCACCGGAACTGTTAATAATACTCACACGCTAAATCTAGATAACGTTGAAAATAAGACCGTTGACGAGTTGCAGGAAATTGTGTTTACGGCAACAGCTGTTCATTCAGATCCGGAGACAACATTTTCCTTTAGCATAGATGATACTTCTTCCGACAAAGGTATGGAGATGGATGGCGAAACTGGTGATTTCACATGGACCCCCGAGGAAGATCAGGATGGAGAGCATACGGTGACCTTTACGGTCACTGATGGGATCTTGACCGACGAAATAGTAGTTGTCATAACCGTCAATGAGGTGAACCAAGCACCACAAATTAAAGATATAGATGATCAGGAGGTCATAGTATCTGAGCAGTTATTATTCACGATTACTGCTTCCGATCCTGATCTTCCAAAGCAGACACTGAGTTTTTCTCTAGATGCCTCGTCCATAGAAGCAGGTGTATTGATTAATCAACTGACCGGAACATTGAGTTGGACTCCTAATAACAATGATGTGGGAATTCATGAAGTTACTGTAACTGTAAATGATAGCTTCGGAGTATCTGCTAGCCAGCTTTTCCTTATCACGGTAGTATCCACACCGATAACTGGCATTGATGATAACCAAGCTGATGCACTTACGGTCTATCCAAACCCTACTCAGAATGCTATCAGTTTCAGTAAACCTGTACAGGGCAGTCTGTCCTTAATTGATGGTCATGGCAGGGTAGTTTATCAACTGGATGGAACTCAACCCATCGACATGGTTGATTTATCGGCTCTTCCTGGCGGTCACTACATTATGCACTTCTTAAATCTGGATGGAGAGGAGAGGTTTTTCAGGTTAATTCGGAAGTGAGAAGTTAAATAATCAGATTAAGGAATTTTAAGGCATCATTAGCAGTTTTTCAATAATAGAGTTATCTACTCAAAGTGTGGCCTTCATGCTTAAGAAATAAGCATTATCCTATAAATAGAAATAGCAAACGCAGTTTTAAACTCATAGCGATATCAGGAAAATAGTTAACCAATCTGCACCACTAAATATTGTACTCTTTTCTAATGCTTTATATTAGAAACCCTCTATATCTAAAATCTATATTCTTGAACGGGTGTTAGTTGATTTATTTGCTTTTGTTCGCGGACCAAAATCGGACAAAAATACGCAGAGAAATTTCTCACTAACCTCTCAGTTCTAACAAAATCACACATTCCACATGATGTGTATGCGGAAACATGTCCACCGGCTGAACTTTGGTCACACTATATTGCTCATCCATTAGTGAGATATCTCTAGCCTGAGTCGCTGGATTACAACTCACATATACCACTTTCTTCGGGGCTACCTTCAGGATCATGTTCACTACATTTTCGTGCATACCGGCTCTTGGTGGATCTGTAATGATCACATCCGGCTGACCATGCTCGGATATGAAAGCATCATTGAGTAGATCCTTCATGTCGCCCGCAAAAAAGTCAGTATTTGTGATTCCGTTCACTTCTGCATTGACAAACGCATCCTGAATGGCCTCTTCCACATATTCTATGCCTACCACTTTTTTAACTTGACCTGCACAATAATTCGCGATAGTACCCGTCCCGGTATAGAGATCATAAACCAACTCGTCACCTTTAAAGTCTGCAAACGCTATGGTCTTGTCATATAATATTTTGGCTTGTTGCGAATTGGTCTGATAAAAGGACTTCGGTCCTATCTTGAATTGCAAGTCTCCCATCTTTTCGATGATGTGATCCTTGCCGGAAAAGGTGATAATATCCTGATCATAGATGGTGTCATTTTTCTTTTGGTTGATGACATATAGCAAAGAAGTGATCTCAGGAAATTTGTCTTTGATATGATTCATGAGTAGATCGATTCTCTCCTGTTCCTCTTCAAAAAATTGAACCAGTACCATCAATTCTCCGGCATCGGTATACCTGATCATAAGTATGCGCAACAGACCATGCTGTTCTCTGATATCAAAAAAGGAGTAGTCATTGGCCAGAGCAAAGGAGCGAATTTCATTTTTAATGGCATTGGCTGGATCAGCCATCAAGTGACAAGTTTCTATGTCTACGATCTTGTCAAACAAACGAGGTACATGAAAACCTAATGCATTTCTTTCAATTACTTCCTCGGAGTCTATTTGCTCCTTGGTCAACCACTTTTTGTTGGAAAAGGTGAATTCCAATTTATTGCGATAGCGCTCTGTCTTGGCTGATCCAATGATCGGTGATAACTCTGGCAATTCCACCTTCCCTATTCTGGTCAGGTGATCCTCTACCTGTTGCTGCTTGAAGGCCAACTGAGAATCATAGGCCAGGTTTTGCCATTTGCAACCACCGCAGACACCAAAATGCTCGCAAATCGGATCAATTCTTAGATCAGAATACTTGTGAAATTTCAAAGGATATCCTTCCGAATAAGCCTTCCGTTTCTTTCTGATCTGTACATCGACTACATCTCCAGGAACTGTCTTTTCTATAAATATCACCTGACCGTCCTGACGGGCCAGACTTTTGCCTTCTGCCGCCACAGCCTCTATGGTCAGGTTTTCTATCACTATGTTCTTTTTCTTTCTTGCCATTGGCCGCAAAACTAGATAATTCAAAGCTTGAATAAACAATTTTGAATTTTCAAATTTCACATTTCAAAAGACACTTACCGACAGAATCAATTAAAACTGGGACTATTCTTAAAATTATTTCCCACTATGTCACTATCTTGTCCATACGGATGAAAAGACCATTACTAATATTGCTGGCTGTGATCATTTCCAACCTCCACGCCCTTTCCTTCCACATCGTAGGAGGCGAGATGGAGTTGGTGCATATCGATGGCTACAGATACAACCTAAACCTGATCCAATATTTTGATCGCGCACAGACCTCGAATCCGGGACCAGATTTTTCTGTATTGGTCTATATTTTCCGCAACAGTGACAATACGCTGATTCGAACTGAGACACTGACGCTTACTACCGAGGAGGCCGTACTCTATACCAATCCGGAATGTGCGATTGGCTCTCTTGCAACCTCAAGAGTCTTTTATAGCGCAGAAATTACACTTGAACCAGAAATTTTCAATGAGCCTGAAGGTTACTACATATCGTGGGAAAGATGCTGCAGAAATACCTCCATTTCGAATATTGTAAATCCGGGTGGTCAAGGAATGACCTATACCTTAGAATTTCCTCCTGTTTTCAAAGACGGCAAGCAGTTTATCAACTCTTCTCCACAGCTTTTTCCTCCATTGAGTGATTACGCCTGTGTCAACCAAACCTATTATACTGATTTTGCCGGAACAGACGCAGACGGTGATTCTATCGCTTACTCACTCCAGTTGCCGTACAACAGTTCTTCTCAAGTGGCTCTCCCAATACCACAGCCCAAACCATTTTTGGAACTGATTTATGCAAACGGAACTGATATCAACAATATTATTCCCGGCAACCCCGCGTTGGGTATTACCTCCAGTGGTTTTCTCACTGTAAACCCCACATTTACCGGACTTTATGTTTTTTCTGTTCTGGTAGAAGAGTTTAGAAACAAAGAAAAAATCGGTGAGCTAAGGCGCGATTTCCAAATGCTGGTATTGGACGGTTGCGACCCTCCCACTCCACCCAATGCCGAAGTTCGACTGCCAGGTGAAACTGAATTCTACAACGAGATTGATATCATCAATTATTCTGCGGCCGAGGAGAAATGTTTTGAATACCTAGTGGTGGACAATGCCGGTGAAAATGTGACATTAAAGGCAGAAGGTGTGAACTTTGATGAAGAGGTTTCTGACATTTTTGAGTTTAGCTCCGGTCCGATCAATGCGTCAGGAGATACGCTTCGTGTAGAGGTGTGCATCTCAGATTGCCCGTATCTTGCAAGTGAACCATACATCATTGACTTGATCGCCTCTGACAATGCCTGTCCGCTCCCACAACGGGATACCGTCCGTATGATTTTCAATGTGGAGGCACCGCCCAATACCAAGCCTTTTTATGACAGCCCCTCGAGCGCAACTACCTTGGTGAGATCACAGCCAGAAGGCGTAAGTGTAGCGCTGGACGAACTCCTTATTGGAAAAGACAATGATCTGGACTCACTAAGATTTTTCTTTTATGCTGAGGACTACGACCCGGTGGCCTATGGTATCTCTCTTGATACGGTCCTGGATACTAAAGGTGAAAAAAGGGTGAACTTCAATTGGAATACGAGCTGTCAGAACTTTCCTTTCGGAGATAGAAATACGTTCGATCTGGGCATTGTTCTCGAAGATTACGACACTTGTTCTTTCGATAGCGGCGACACTTTATTCTACGAACTGGAAGTAGTACTGCCTCCTAACACTTCTCCACAACTCGACGGTCCTGAAGCCCTATACAATCGACAGATTAAAAGCAGTTTGAACTTTGATGTCAGCACTACCGATGCTGACAATGACCCAATTACCCTGAGTGCTTTTGGAAACGGCTTCAACCTATCCAATGTAGGTATATCTTTTGTGGGTGGGCTCGAGAACGGAGTCATAGAATCACCCTTTGCCTGGGAGCTTTCCTGTGCCAATCTCAATATTACCCAAACCACCTCCTATTCCATCTTTTTCGTAACGGAGGATCAGGATTTTTGTGAAGAAACCAATGCTGACACCTTAGAGGTGGTCGTGAATGTGGTAGTTCCTGCCAATAACAAACCGGAATTCGAAATTGATGATTTTTATAGTTTGAATATAAATGAAGAATTTGTTCTCGATGTGATTGCAAACGATGGTGACAACTCCGACCTACTTACCCTTGATCTCTTATCTGTAAACTCTGCCCCTCCTTCAGAAGGGTTCTCTTTTGAAAGAAGTACAGGAAGCGGTCGGGTCTCTTCTACTTTGACATGGACACCCGAGTGTGCCTTGTTAGGAGAGAACTATGCAACAGAGTCTTACACGGTAGATTTCTTAGTATTTGACGACAACTGCCCTAACATTGAATCTCAATCCATTAGCGTAACCTTCGAGGTTTCCGAACTCGCAGTAGACTACGGGCAATTTGTGCCACCCAACGCATTTACACCCAATGGCGATGGACACAACGATACGTACACCCTTTCCAATCTTACCGATCAGATTTACAACCTTCCGCCTGACAATTGTGCAGACCAGTTTCAGTCTATCATCATTTTCGATCGAACCGGAAGTAAGATTTTTCAATCGAGCAGCAGAGAATTTGTTTGGACAGGAAATGGCGCAGATGCAGGCACCTACTACTTTCAGATCGACTACCTCAATACCGATTACAAAGGCACGATCACACTAGTTCGCTAGGATCAAAAACCAATCCCTACCCGAAGTCCATTGCCATAATTGGCACCATCCAGCAAGGCACCATAGAAATCTACGCGCAGTACTTTAAACATATGCTCCACCCCCAACCCATATTCAAAATAGTGAATGGAACCATCTGTATTTAAATAGTTGGCTGATGCGACAATCTGCGCTTTCGACTTTCTGATGAAAGGAAATTTGTTCAGAATAAAGCCATTGAAATGATGATCTACATGAATACCAAACCAGGAGTCAGTGGTACTAAACTGATAATAATCGAGTAATTGATAATTGTCATTGTCAAAATTGGCAAATACAGACTGATTGCCCGTATGGTGTTTGAAGTCGGCAAAAGTCAATCGTCTGTCATTTAAATAAGTACCTGCCCAAATCGTATAATTTCCACCTCCAAAGAGACCATATTGCATGTCTTTATAAATCCTCATCACGATCTCATCGAAATCCACCTGAGAGCCCAATCCCTTGATCCCTTTACGGTAATGCACAAACAAGGCCGGATATTGGCTTTCCAGGTTAAATTTCATATCCGGTCTGGAGATATACTTCTGGCCAAACTTGATGTTGAAACTCGTAGTGAAAACCAGTGCGTCACTCGATCCAAAAGAAGTATTTGCCAATTCCATGTTGGCTGGTGCATTGGGGGTGAATACCCGGTCATTTTCATAAAAGAAAGAGTAGTCAGAAGTATTGAAGAGTTCGTTTCTCCGGGCATATTCAAGGGTGGATTTCCAGGTTACGCCATTGACTATTTCACTGGAGTAGTAGAGTTTGACAAAAGACTTCTCATACATCTTTATATAGTTTCTTCTGTTGACCAGCGTTTCAAACGAATTGATTAGTGGCGTAATTGAGACGTCCTGATTGAATTGAGACACGAACTTGCCCCCTTCTATAAATGCACGGGTCCGTTTGATAGGATTGAACTGGTAGGAGAATTTTGCTTTGGCGTAAAAATCCTCACTGGAAAATCCATAGCGAACCGTGGGTATGATCTGGTATTTCCAGATTCCTTCTTTCTCCTGGGTATAAATTGACTTCAGGTTTACCGTTATTCCTTCGATCGTATTGTATTGCAATACGTCATAAATCGGTTGGAAACGAAAATATCTTTCCCTAAAAGACTTCTGAAAAAAATACCCTCCCACAAAAAGATTTTCGATGTTAAATTTATTCACCACCTTATCAATAGAGTCTTTATACGGTCTGGACTGCATGATCTCTTCCAGACTGTCTTTGGCCTGGTAGTCAACCGATTCAATTTTAGTTAGTGGAATCGGACGAATGAGCTCCCAATAGTCTACATCTCTTTTGTTTGCTTCCTTCTCTATTTTTAGCACTTCATTAGAAAAGTACCCTTCCGGGAATAATTGGATTCGTGCTGACTTTTTGGTTTTCACCAACTCATAATTAGGCTCTATTTGATAGTCAGAATGAATCCCTATGAAGTTGCCGTTTCCTCTGAACCCAAATACATTCAGATAATAGGCAAAGCGCTGTGAAAGTACCATCCAGATATTGTCTTTCACCGGTGCGTACACCTGATTGATATTTAGTTCGTCAATAAATTCTACCTGGTGCGCCTTGGTCAATTTAAGATCTACACTATGGATGCGCCATGAGTCCTCCAGTATATAAATAAAACCTTCAAATACCGGGTCACTTTTACGCTTGGGGATCACTCGGATTTTGTTCACCAATAAGCCTGCCTCCAACATGGTTCCTTCAAGCTTGTAGTCGTAGAACATCAAAGCATTGTTGGCGATAGGTGAAACAAAACCACGTTCGGAGAGGCCGGTGAAAGTAAGAAGATTGTCATAAAATGAAATCAACATTTGCGAACCCTGGTTGTAACTAAACGCTGAATTACTTCCACTCACTTTAGAGGAAATCATAACTTCCTTAATCTTGTCTGGTCGTGCCACACTCAAATCGGAAACAGATTCAGATAAATAAACAATGCCGGTATCGAGAGGAATATTCATACCCAGAATTTGATCTGGTTTTTCGTCGAGCGTCTGCATGCCTTTGATGTATACTTTGCAACGGTAGGCGTTTACCTCTTCCGAATGATATTTTCGTTTATCTATTGCTGCCTTTATCACCTCATAGGCAGGGTCCGGGCCATCCGCCTTGACTACGATCTCCTGCAGTTGAAGCACTTCGGGCTCTAATACCACATTGAGTAGGATTCTTCTATGATCAACTTTCAATGAGACCTGTTGTTTTTTGTAGCCCACATATTGATATACCACTTCGTAATTGCCCGGAGGCAAATCGATACTATACCGGCCTTCTATATTGGTAGTGGTACCCTTGGTGGTGTTGAGAATATACAAAGTAGCATAAGGAAGGGGCTCCCCTGACTGATCCGTCACGGTACCGAAAAGCTCAGAAGCAACTCCCTGGTAAAAGGAACCGCTGATCGCAAAAGTAAGTATGACAATTTTCAGGGACAGGTGCATGTAGGTAATCCTCCAATACTGGAATTCAAGACCAAATTAATAAAGAATTTTATGCCGGAAACAATTTATCACAAAAATGAGTATTACCTCAAGACTTATTAAATTCGAGCTGAATTATCATTACCCATGCCCAAAAACCAAACAGTTATCATTACAGGAGGAACATCAGGAATTGGTAAAGCCTGTGCGGAGCTCTACGCCTCTAAAAGTTACAATATCGTAATTACAGGACGCAATAAGGAGCGCCTGGATACGGAAGTACAATCTCTAAAAAATTCCGGCCACCAAGCGCTTGGCATTCAGGCCGATGCAGCTAGTGAAATGGGAGCACAAAAGGTGGTCGAACAAACAATCGAAGTTTTTGGAGGTTTGGACGTACTGATTTGTAATGCGGGGGTATCCATGAGAGCAATGTTTGAAGATCTCGATTTGAAGGTTTTCAAGGAGGTCATGGATATCAACTTTATGGGTACTGTCAACTACGTAAAATATGCCCTACCCCACCTTTTAGCGTCCAAGGGTACGATAATTGGCATCTCGTCAATCAATGGGCACCGTGGAACGCCCGCGCGAACGGCCTATTCTTCATCCAAGTTCGCCATGGAAGGATTTTTTGAGGCCCTACGAACCGAACTTCTGTATCGCGGGGTTCATGTATTGGTGGCGAGTCCAGGCTATACAGGAACCAATATCAGAAATGCCGCACTCACGGCCGATGGTAAAATACAGGGAGAATCACCTAAGGACGAAACGAAAATGATGACTGCAGAAGAGGTGGCTTTGCGTATTTACAAAGGGCACCAAAAGAAGACCCGTGGATTTATCCTTACCCCGCTATGCTGGTGGCTCAATTTCCTCAATCATTTCGTCCCTCGTCTGATGGACAAAATAGTTTATAATGTATTGGCAAAAGAGGCCGATTCCCCATTAAAATCTAACTAACCCGTTTGATCATTGAAGAACGGATATAGGCCTCGCGACCATTCCAATTTACCTTTATCCAAATACCCTCGTCGTCAAGGATCTTTAGACGATGGCCTTTTGTAACCACTTCTATCAAATCAGCTCCTGCCGAGGGGCCAGTCATAAGATAGGCATGATTTTCGGTAATGATGCCCAGAGGCTCTTTCAATTCAAAGTTGATCACCCAAAAGAAAACCAGCAACACGACTACTGCAGAAGACGCGTACGGCATTGCATTAGAACCGGATTTCAGCTTTCTATAGACCGCTATTCCAGCTAGAAATAGTGCTATTAGGAACAACAAGGCATTGAACTCTACATAATACTTATTGATCAGACCTTTAAAAAAAACAGCATCTGACAGCGAAAAACCATTTAGACTATGCTCCTCTGCCAACTCTTGCATCTTGTTTTGCGCACGTTTGTCAGAGGTTTGTTGGTAATATTTATTTAAATAAATCAACGCCTGACTGTAGTCTCCTAACCCCTCTTTGATGTAAGCCATTTTCATCAACATTTGCGGCGATGCTTCGTTTCGCTCCTCCAAAATCTTCTCGTATATTTCGAAAGACTCCGTATATTTTTGCAGCTTAAATAATGAATCGGCCTTCAGTAATCCATCATTGGTTTTGGCCATTAAAGGCAAAAAAGAAGAGGTCATCTGGACAACCAAAAGTATTGTAATAATTTTGAAGATATTGTTTTGTTTTTTACTCATCTCGTGCCTACATTTGCAACCGCAAAATAAGGGAAGGTTCTAGAAAAAAGAAACTTTCCAATGCGAAAAAAGAATGATTCGTTAGCTCAGCTGGTAGAGCAACGCCCTTTTAAGGCGTGGGTCCTGGGTTCGAGCCCCAGACGAATCACAACAAGAGAAAATCTCGGTAATCGCCGAGGTTTTTTTATTGTCCATATTCCAGCAGATTCGTTAGCTCAGCTGGTAGAGCAACGCCCTTTTAAGGCGTGGGTCCTGGGTTCGAGCCCCAGACGAATCACTCCAAAACCATTGTACGAAAGTGTGATGGTTTTTTTTATTGTTCAATTTTCTGGCTCACTCTGTCTTTCTCACGGATTGGAAATTTCAGGTATAAGTTTTTACATCATAAAAGAAAGCTCTTTGATGTCAATTTATCACCTTTAAACTGCTCTGGATAAATGTTCTTTTTTTCAGATTTTTCTGGCAAAGAAAATCAATTACTCTATCCCCAACTTTACGGACTGACCTCAGTTATCCAGCCGATTAATTCTTAACCCGACGATTACCTTTTACTTGGATCTGATTGGCGATGAAAAAAAAATCCCTCACCACGTGAGGTGAGGGACTTATGCCGTCGGAATTAGTTAGGTTGATATCAGCTTCCCGACAGCTACATACCTATCTTTATCAGAGATGAGGTGGCCAAGTCAGCATGCAGTTGAATTGTGATTTAAACGAATTGCAGCATTTTGAGAAAGACTGCTTCTGACTTGTCTTAACAAATCTAGATACCGACGCTCCTAACCGCAATAGGTACTATTGCCCAAATCCAATCTAGGCATTTGTCTTAGATAAGACAATAGGGTAATAACCTATAGTTATCCTCTCTGATGATGCTGTGAGGCCATTTCTCTGTTTAGAATAGGAATGGTTGCTTCTCACATGATCTGAAGGTATGAGAACAAATGCGGCGGTTTATTAATTATAGTAGTCCGTGGCTAAAATCCTTTGTACAGTAACATAGTTGTATCCATCCACTATGAGTTGGAACGTGACATTCAATTCGTCGATAGACTGCGGAGTATACAGCATGACAAAACCATCGTATCCGTCCAGGCGTTGCACGGCAAATGGATGTAAAACTGCCCAGCCGGCCTCTATGGCTGCAAGCGCTCTGTCAGGTTCTAAGAAGATATGCAAGCTACCATCGGTATGAATATGAGCAAATTCCCGGTCGCCAATAATTGCATCTGGTACACCTATATTCAGGTCTTCCGTTAGCCATAAAGCCTGCCAGGGCGCAACTACAGACGCTCGATTCTCTACCCCTGGTAAGGAGTATACTCTTCGAAACATTTCGTCGTTGACCTCTGGCACAAGATCGACATCAATCTGCTGGTGAGGTATCCCTGTCGTCGTTTCGGGAATGGCATCAGATCGCACAGGTAATTCGACATACTCAAGCGGCTCGACCACGTTGCCATCGTCTATTGGTGGCTCATCCTTGTTGCTACAAGAAACTCCGGTAAGGAAAACCAATAGTATTAATACCTTGATCCTTAAATTGGGTGATATTTTTAGCAATGTAGATGGCATGTTTCCGGCTATGAGCCTACCCCAAGATAACCAATATTTATATCATTCCAGGTAGGACTTCACATCTTCCAGCGCCTTCCTTTCCTCTGATACTGGTAGAAAGGGCCAATCTCACCGTCGCGATTTTGCTTGAAACAGCTTTGTAAGCCTATCCATTCACTCTTGCAAGATTGATTCAGTTTTTCTTAGTTTATTCTTAGACCAGTTTTTCGGGGAGGCTGCATTGTGACCTTTTAGTCCTATAACACCAAAGCCCAACCACAAGGTCAGGCTTTGATAGGGAATGATTTAAATGTCTAAATGATCGGATTCTATAATTCTTTAATAGATGTTAAAGTTGTCCAAAATTCTTCCTCGTATTTGTCTGCAATGTTTTTTGTCATGTCCATATAAAGCTGAATACCTTTATTTGTATCGGTTATTAGATGAACCATGAATAGTACATGCTCAAGTCCTCCCGATGTATATGAAGCATTTATAAAGCAGCCATTCTTAAGTTCTAAGGGATATTGTTTGTCTGATTGAATGTAGGTTTCATTTATTTTAATCCCTCTTTCTAAAAATGTATGTCTCTTATTCAAAGAGTACAGAGTGACATCACCATTGTATGCTGTTGCATCGTCGATGTATAGCATAATCGCTGGAGAAATTGCTCTTCCTTCTGGGTCTAAAACACTAGACCGATTGAATATATATTCATCTTTACTTTGAGCTGATTGTTCAGACAGTTTCCATTCATTATTAGGCAAACGTAATCGTAGATTCGCTTCTTGAAATTCAAAAATGGTCTTGTAATTAATTGTTTTAGGTAACTCTCCAAAACTGTTATAATATTTCCATTCTCCTTCTCTTTCACCTGTAACAAAGTGTCCTTCACTGTGCTTAGTTCCATCTTTCCTAAAGTATTGAGTAAATCCATGCTGAAACCCATCTTTGAAGCTGGTCAATATTGATTTATTTCCATTGGAGTGATATTCTTCCCAAACTCCATTCAATTGACCTCCTTCATAAGTTTCTTTTGCTTCAATATTTCCATTGTCAAAGAACCAAAGGTGTTCTCCAACTTCTTTACCGCTCTTGTATGTTCCTTTGTGTTTTAGTTGTCCATTCTTATGATACCATTCAAAATACCCTTCCTTGACTGCAGGTATAGTAAGTGATGAAAATGTCCCAGACATTTGTAGTTGATTGTTAGAGAAGTAGTAATCTCTTCTATCCCATAATGTGTCTTGTTTTCTTTGTAGTCTATAATATTCAGCGTTGCTACGTATCGTTTGTTCCCACTTCATACTTAAATAAGTAGTGTCTTGACTAAATACGTTATGAGACGCAAGGAAAATTATGATTGCTGTAATATTTTTCATTGTATGTAATATTTTACGGTTATATCCCTGCCTTCCACCAATGTTGTGCAGAAATAAAAAATCAGTGTGTCTCCTCTGGTCGTAGCGTCCGCTAAGACCTATTCAATAAAGTATACATCAATTTTTCCTTGCGCATTCTTTTGATAGGACGAGCAACTACTCCAAATCCAAGAGTTTGGATCATCCACAAAACCAGCTTCTACCGGATTATTATGAATATAGTCTAAACGTTGGTCCATCATTTCATTTGAACTGAGTTCTATTGGATGATTGTTCTGTTGCCACAGTTGAAAACTATTGTTTCTCTTATTCTTCTTACCAGCTCTTTCAAACATCCAAATTAACCACTCCCTCCTACTTTCTTTACCATTTTCTTTGATCTTATTTTTTAACTGACTCGATGTATAACTCTTGAAATCTCTAATTGTATCCGACAAATTACTACCCTCTTCTGAACTAACAATTAGATGGATGTGACTTGTCATTATGCAATAGGCATACAGTCTAAGCCCCTTATGGATTTTACAGTAGTTGAGGCTCTCAACAATGGTTTCTTTGTATTCATCTCTGATGAATAAATCGATCCAATTGACAACCGTGAAGGTCACGAAATAAAGACCCTGCTGGTCTCGAATAGCATACTTTCTTCCCATTAAGTGAAGATAGTTAATTGGATAGATAGAGCGGACGCTCTTGACCATAATAGGTCGTAGGACCGCTGCGCTTAACCTACAACCAGTGGGAAGTCCCACTGGACGACTTAGGAGAACGATCTAAGAATCTTGCCGAAATTAGGAAAATGATAAATGTGCATAATTCGTACGCTCCAAAAATTCCATAGAAAACCAAAACTGTTGAGAAGAATCGCAATTCTGGTGAATGTGGTTTAGGCTTGACATCGGATTTATAGTTTTCATAATCAGCAATATATTCCTCATAGTTCATTTTTTGTAAACTTGCTTCATACTCCTCTTGTTTATTGTCAATCTGCCAACTCCCAAATACAATTGAAACTATAAAAATTAATACAATTTTGATCAATGTACTTGTGGTAATTTTAATTGCCATTTTGGAATATTTCGGTGTGAACAAACTCAAACCCACCAAAGCCCAACCACAAGGTCAGGCTTTGATAGGGAATGAATATACCGTTAATTGATACTATCATTTATAAAACTCATATTCATATTTCAATGTATAGTTGTTTCTTCTGGTCGAATCCAACAAGCCATCATCGCCTAAAAAATCTTCAACAATCAATTCTTCTCTGCTGAAATATTTAGCCTTGATTAAAGTTCCATTTTTGCTATACTCGAAATTCCATCGTTGCTTAGGAACATCAGCACCTTTATCAAAAGCTTGCTTAGCAATGATTTTTTCATTTTCATACTTATACTTTGTCACTGCTCCATTGTTTAGGTTAGTTTCTTCTTGTATTTTTCCATTATCATCAAATAGAAATTTGATAACCCTATCAGCAGAATCTAAATCTTCTGTTGTAAACTCCCATCTCATATGTTTAATCCAATTCCAATTTTGAATAACAGAGTTTCCTTCTTTGTAATATTCAAGGTAGTAATTTGAAGGTGTATCATGATTTAACATCATTCTTGTCAGATTTCCGATACTATCGTACTTATACTCTTTAGTTGAGAAATTATCAGATGCAATCTCAATTCTTCCTTTAAGGTCAAACAATAGCGTATCTCTAAGATTAGGAGACAGTTCATTATATGACAATTGCATTCTAATACCCTTGCCTTTATATGACTCGATAAGGGGATCATTTTCCAAGGCAGGGATTTCACTTAATCCCAAAGAGTTGCCAGAACAATTCAAGAAGAAAAATGTAATTGCAAGCCAAACATGTCCAAAGAATCTACTCTTACTTTCCATTTTTATTTTTTTGATAATTATCTGTTGACTTATTAGTACCATAACGCTGCTGAATTGCTTCTATATATATTTGATTGTTGCCTGGATTTGTGATGCTTTGTTTTCCGTTCCTATCAACATCTGCTGCCATATCATTTCCTCCCTGCATAATTCCAGAATTGGTATGTCCATATTCGCCACTATTCGACATTTGATCATAGATTTTCTTGGCGCTGTGTCCAGCTCCATGTATCAATGACCAACCTGAGCCTTCAGTTGCTGTAATACCATTAACATCCTTATTCAAGTTGTTTTTGTGGTCAATAAGTATTCCTTTCTTATCTCCACTTTTTCCCTTATTTGAAGTTTCAGGATTATCCCTTGAACTCCAAGGTCTTGTACCATCCTCTAGGTGATCAGTCCATTCTGAATCAATTTTACTTGCTGTATCAACTATATCTTTTCGGTCTTCTCCTATTACAGCCCAATTGTCTGTTTCATCAAGGTTATCTGCATCAAATTCACCATTAGCTTCAGAATCATATACAGTAACTGTCGTTTCCAAACCTAGTTCCTCAAAGATTTTATTAGCTATATCCGCAGCTGCCTGTGCCTCTTTTGTATCCATGTCGCCTGCAGCGATTAGGTATATGGTATTATCCATCCCAGTGGGATCGGTAAATAACAAAGGATTATTGAAGGCGTAATTATATGGAGTAACCATTTCATAGAAATCCCCATGTGGATCAACTGAATTAAACCTACCCAAGACAGCATCATACATTCTAGCTTCAAAGTCAAACACCTGCCAGTCTTGCTGTTCCTCTTTTCCCCCAAACTTAAAGTTCTGCCCCACACTCGCAGCCCTAGCATAAGAACCAAACGTCAACCCAAAGGGATAATAATCATCCTTACTCACGATCGGACTATGCGTATGCGTCACCTTCATATCATCAAAGTAAACCGGTTGTGTGCCTTTACTTTGCATCAAGTCAAGTTTTCATAGGCCGTCTGCCTCGATGCTAAGATAGATATTTTAGCCTCCCTTGACTATCTCTTTTAGTTCATTATAAAGGTTCAAAACACCATCTGCGGAGTCTATGTAATCAAGCCTTAATCTTAGGTGGTTAACATCCGGGTGTTTTTTCGACAGTTTGCTGATAGCCTTTTCAAAGTATTTCAACAATCGTTTCACTCGTAGCTTATGCTGATTTGGGCTACACATGTAGGTGTGACCGTTCTCATATTGAACTAGGCTTTCATAAAATCCTTTTAAGGTCTGTTCATCTCTTGAACCATGTTTGACTTTCAGTTGAGTTCTCAGGAACATTTCTATTAATGTACTCTGCTTGTAAGTTTCAATATTATTCATAATCAATTATTTAAAGTTTACTGAACAAAAGAAGACTAAGTACTTAAATAATTATAGGACAGGAAAGGACATGGTCAAAATGCGCAATTCTGAGCTGTATAAAGCGTTTTATTATTTCGCAAGTAGTAATAAGGTGTTCATTCCCAATATTACCCAGTTAGAAATCCAATCATAAATCGCTCGGAATATGTCTGCTGTTTTTGGATAGTGTTTGTTATTCCCCAAATTAGTGGGATAACAAACATTAATGTGTATTGTACAATAGTTACTCTCAATTAATGCCACTTAAAACCTAACCAATGAATGCTTTATCTGAATCCTTGGTTGAAAATTCCAAATCAGCAATGATTGCCTGTGTTGAATTGCACAACAAGCCCGTTTTTCCATACCGATATGAAATCTGCGTAATACTTGCAATCAACTCTTGGGAGCTAATTCTAAAGGCATTCATAAATGTCAATATGCCGGAAGTTAAACTTCTAAGAAAAGATGGAACAACAAAGCCTTTTGAAGAATGTCTTGAAATTGTTACAAGCAAATTGGGTAAAGATTTTAGAGTACAACAAGAAAATCTATCCAATCTCTATGAATTCAGGTGCAACATTATTCATTTCTATAAAGACCACGTTGGAACAATTATTTATTCTCTTCTCCACAAAAACGTAATTTTTTACAACGAATTTCTAAAGAAATTTTTCAACATTGACTTAGCGGAAGAAACTAACCTTGTTTTACTACCGATAGGTTTTAAGCCATTTAGTGGGCCGATTGATTTTTTATCAGCGAATTCCGATGTTAAGGAGAGTTCAACTGCTATTGAATCCTTTGTTAAAAGCATCCTTACATCTACGGAGAAACTGAATTCTGAAGGAATTGAAGATTCGATTTTCACTGTGTACAACATGAGTGTTATTAACGAAAAAAGAGTAAAAAATGCAGACATTATTACGGCGATTACAAAAAACCCTGACGAATCAGCTTTGAAGGTATCAACCGTACATGAAGTGGTGCAAATATCAGATGATGAGGATGCCAAAAAGGTTAAGATAGAGGAAGAGACACTTTTTAAAACAATATATACTCTCAGTTTTTACGATGTAACTAACCAATCAAGACAGTTATATTCAGACTTCAAACAAAATGCTAAATTCAATAAAATAATGTCTGGAATCAAAGGAAATCCAAACCTTCACCGAAAGCGGTTTTTAGACCCGAACTCAACAGCTGGAATGGGCAAGGACTACTATAGCCTAAAGATCTTCGAAGAATTAGCGAATCATTATACCAAAAAATAACTGTAGGTGACAAATGCTAAAAATCCATAGACTAATGAGCTATTTGCAAAAAGTATTTCATTCTGATAATTTTAATGAAATTAGAAAAGGCAGAGCCTATGGTTTTAGCTTGACATTAACTGCCATAAGTACTCAATGGAAATAGTTGCTATCATAATATCAATTTTAGCCTTGATAATCTCAGGCTGGACGTCTTTCAGTACTTGGAGGAAGGATAAGCATGAACTCAAACATTCGGTAAAAGCACGTATTAGCGCCTTAACTGGTAACTACATCAACCTTAGGAGTAATTTCGAAACTTTAATAGATAAGCTAGAAAATATTGACACTCCAATTTCTAAGCTAAATGATGAAAGAAAATCAATCGTAGAAAACCTAGAATCTTGCATGCAAACTTTATCGAACATGATAATTGATTCAACCGAATTACTGGAAAATCTTAGTAAACCTTCTAAGGTCGCAGATCAACTTTATGAATTTGAAATTAGCCTTAATGAATTCCAAAGCACCTATGAAGGCATGCATGAGTTGTATGTAGGTATTAGAAAAAACGCTAACAACAGCAATTAGCCGCATGAATTTTATACTAAAACTTAGACATTGGCAGGTATTTCTGATTCTCCTTCTGGCATCTCTAACATCCAACTTTACGTGGGAGAACCACGATCTGTTTAACTTGGCTCTGAATACCTTCGGACTAATTTTATACTTCTTTTGGTATTTTGTAGTAGGTCTAGAACTGACTGAACACCTGCCTCCGAGAGTTGAACTATCTCGAACACTTTTCATAGTGAACGCCTTTGTTCTCGTTTTTTCAATAATCATTATTGTGATTGCCTTTGATGGACACTTTTCCAGCAATGGTTTTGTCGGATTCCTCTGGGTCGCTTATATGATGTATGCCATGTTCCAGTTTATGTTCTACCCAAGCAAGGCCCTTAGAACTATTGAACTAAAAAGCGAAGCAACAATTGGCCAATATTTTAGCTATTTTCTTCTGATCATTTTTTGGCCAATTGGTATATGGTGGATTCAACCTAAACTGAACGAAATCGAAACAGCAAGTAAAATGAGATAGGAGCGCATGGTCTTGCCAGATTTTGGAATCTTCATTACCAGACTGACACTCCCCCTCATAGATGACATTCAGATTGGCTTTTTGAGGTTAGCTCACTATCTTCACTTCAATAAATTAACTTAATCAGTGAAACTAAGACAAGAAAAACAAAGGTATTAACCTTAGCAACAAAATAATCAGGCCAAATTGACATTAAGTTTAGCAGTAATAATGCTGACAAAATCAGTGCGGACGCAAAGACTCGAGCACCTTCAGTCTGCGTTTTATACCCCCTTTCAATCGACTTCAAAAAAAAGAAAATGCTACTGAACAAGCAATTATAGAGTTTCATTTTGGGCTATTGAAGTTAATTTAAAAACTCCTGAAAAAATAAATGATTCCTGCAATCAGCATTATTATAGCTCCAAAATACACTTTGGGCTTCGATAAGAATTCATCATCTTTTGAACTTGGCATTCTCCGAGCAAGAAGAAACAATATTGCAGAAATGATGACGAAAAGAAGCCCCAATAATAAGTTATAAGAATCCATGCATTTATAATTTCATAAACCACCAAAGCCCAACCACAAGGTCAGGCTTTGATATCATTTCTCCTTTGCAACTGAGACCATAAATAATTATTACTTGCTTTGACTTACAGCTAGTATGGTTTGAACATTTAACTTCTCGATAACTGAAAGCATTTCATTTACGTCATCATATCTCGGATTATACCAAGTTTGCTTCGAAAAGTACTCTTGCCATTTTGGTGTTTTGAATTTGTAACCATGATAAGCGAATATTTCATTTCGCATGACATCTAGCTCATCCTTATTAAATTTGGTCAGTTCCACTTTATCCAATAGTTTGTTTGAACATTGAACAAATTCTCTACTATCCGCTGAAAGATTACTTGAAAACTCTACAATGACATTATCAGAAACATAGAAATATTTAAAAGTTGTTACCTCCTGATTAGTTTTTTGAACTTCAAGAATTGAATCATTTACCAATTTAAATTTAAAGTCATACAAATTATCGGGGCCAAATGATTGACCAAACATATACTTCTTATCATGCCTTTCACCATCCTCATTCATTAAAAAAACTAAGTGCTCTGAAAACCCTCCTCCCATTCCTAGTGCACGTTCTATTACCAAAATTACCTTACTGTCTAATTTCCTTTTTCCTACTGCATAAAGAACAGCATCATTATTCATCAAATCTTTAAAATATAAATTTGAAACGTCCTTTGAAATTTCGGTGGATCTATAATCTACCTTCTCATTCTCCATGGTTTCAAATGAAATTAACAATTCACGAAATCCACTCTGAAAGAATGCCGTTGAAACGAATAGTATTAATAATAAGTTCTTCATATCACTAGTCTACTTACTTTTTTTATCGTCCTTTTTCTTAGATTTTTTTGTTCCAGCATTATTCCACCATCTTAAGAATGAATCGCTGTACATACTGTCTGTTTTTTTTCTATGCAATGGATTAGGTGTTGCTGATGATTTATAGTCTTGGAAAGAATGACCAATTTTAGCATTTTTTTCCTTTTCATCTTCAACTGAAAGGGTTGTAGTTTCAACCTGTTTACCGGTATATGGAGCGTGAATCACTTCGAATTCCTTCACATTACCATTGGAATCTTCAATAACCTTGCCAGTTGCAATCATTACATGATATGCATTTCCTTTACTATCTGTCCTAAAAACAAGATCTCCCTTTTTCAAATCGTTAAAATCAGAATGAAGATATCCTTTACCTTCTTTTTCTGCACTTTCAAATGCTCTTAATTGATTATAGGCACCATGAGGAATGTTATCCATTAATTTATCTCTATCCGCATTAAATGCTTGTCTCGCCAGTCCCGAACAATCAATTCCGAAACTATAATTTTGGGGTACATTCATACCATGGTAATCATAAATCGCCCTGGTTGGAATCATTGGACTAGTATACATTGTACCAACAGCATTATGTAAACTTTGAGATGTTCGAATGCTATTCGAAACCATTCTTAAACCAGATCCAAAACTACCTGAAACGTTTTCTCCTCCAATATAATATGGGTTTTTACCACCAAATTCATACCAGGTTCCTAAGTAATATTTAGCCATATTTACAATATCCTCAGGGCTAAAGCCATCTGGATCTATATATCTTATTGGATTGTTGAATGCATATGCATACGGAGAAATTCTACTAGTTAGATCGGATGCAGCATCAATACCGTTCCACCTACCCAAAGCAGCATCATACATCCTAGCGCCATAGTCAGTCCAATTCAGTCCATGCTCACTAATCTTTTCCTTCCCATTATACTTAAAGTTCTGCCCCACACTCGCCGGTCTGGAATAGCTAGCGAACGTCAGGCCAAAGGGATAATAGTCATCCTTGCTCGCAATCGGAGAATGTGTATGGGTCACCTTCATATCATCAAAGTACACAGGCTGCGTGCCTTTGCTTTGCATGCTGGTATAAATATATAGATACCCAGCCTGACTGATTGTGATATCATTTAAAAACAGTTTCTCATGTGCAAAAGATGCAGCATCGCTGATCTCATGATAACCACTTTGTATTTCGTTGTAGTTCTGATCAAACAGGATGTAAGACAGATAAGCGCCTGGTACATTAGTATCTGTATTGCTTCCTAATCCGCCTGCTCCTCCATTGATGGCTTCATTCACACCTTCGAAGATCGTACCTGACTCTCCTCCTGCTCCACTACTACCTCCAAAGGCTCCTGCAAGTGTAGCAATAAAAGTCTCTTTTGCAATCGTATTGGCATAGCCTGTACCTCCTTCGTAGTACGCCCACACTTCCATGTCTATCGTATCTCCAGGCACTACACTCAAAGCAATGGCCGGACCTACTGAATGCAAACTGTCTTGCCCTACTCTCGCTGCTTCATCCCCTAAAGCCGTTTTATTCGCTGATGCGTAAGTGACTCGTACTGAATCCAGGTTGTAGAAATACAACTCTTCTACGCTTGCTGAGTCGCTTTCTAAAGTGGTCAGATAAATATCTACATCGATTTCAGTCTTGAACGTCGCTCTGACATTGCCGAGGTGGTCCTTCAAGTGGTATTGGTAGTCGTAGCTTGAGATTGCTTCGCTACCGCTCGCAATGACGGGTACCACTCGGCCCTCCTCATGCTGGATAAATTGCAGGACGCTGTCTTCATAGATGAAGGCTCCCTGATAGTCTGTTCGCTTGGTTAATGTATCTGCTCCATAGACCAGTTGAGCCATTTTCACGCCTGCCGCGTCGTAGATGTATTCGATGCGGTTGGAGCCGTCGGCATTCATTTCTACCCTTGTGGGTAGATTCAGATGGTTGTAGGCGATGCTGTCGATGCCTTTGTTGGCGTCTGAGATCATGTTGCCGTTGGCATCGTAGACATACTCGTTGGTGGCATTGGCACCATCTTTAAAGCCGGTGTCTTTGCCTGAGGCATCGGTGACCTTGGTCAATTGATTACCCACATAGTCGTAGTCCAGATCATCGAAGAGCTGGGCGGCCTGGCTGTCGTGGTTGCCTGTCCTTTGCAGGGTCAGGATGTTGCCATTGGCGTCGTAGGTGATGCCTGCCACATCAAAGTCCATGCCGTGTGAGGCCGTTGTACTGTAGCCTGCGCTCTTGATCCGGTTGACCGGATCGTAGCCGTAGGCATAGCTGTTGGTCGCTACCTCAAATGGATTCTTCCAACTGGTGGCGCCAATGTTGCCATTGTACTGGCCGGCTTCATCATACTTGAGCTGCATAGCAAAATAATCGCCTGGGTCACTGACCCCTGGATCGTTGATTTTAGTGAGCCAGCCACGGATGTTGTATTGGTAGTCGACTTCCTGGCTGTATTGGCCTGCCCCTTCTCTGTTGAGTTTCTTGGTCGTGAGCTCACCGAGTTCGTTGTATTCATTTTCCAGGATAACCACAGCGGCTTCATCGTTGATTTTGTGGGTCACGCTTAACAAGCGATCGGCATGATCGTAGACAAAGTCTTTGACGAGAGTGGTGGTATCGTTGGTCAGGGCGCTCACGTGAATGTGCGTGGTTTTGGTGACCAAAGGTAATACATCACTGTAATATACATTGACCAGCGAGTCTCGATTATTCTGGTAATCCAGCGATACGGTACTTACGACTCTGAAGAAATCGTCGTACAGCGTAATCATCTCATTCCAGTCGGTTTGTCCGGGTACTTTCACCTTGCTGCCTGTCACCAGGGTTCTGGCCTCGGGTGCTGCGGAGAAATTGCCGAGTGTCCAATGGCTGTCATCGGTAAAACCATAGTTGTCGTAGTAGGTGACTGTCAACAGATCGTTAGCTGTGGCGGTCGTTGGGTAACCCGAACCATCGTAGCCCAGGAGCGCACCCGTACCTGTATAGGTTTCGTAGAAGCCTGTTCCTGTTAGTGAATCAACTTCCGCCTGAACAGTGGTGCGATTACTTCCTGTTTTCACAACGATCCCGGTCAGCACCGGACGATTCAATTCATCGTACTTGGTAAAGGACCATTGGTCATTGGCTCGTTGATTGCCATCCTGGGTCATCACCAGGCGGTCTCTTTCATCATAGACCATCAGCACAGAATCGGCTCCGGGCACTTGTTTCATGATCATGCGCTGGCGCTCGTCGTACCGGTATTGGAAAGCCCATTTGGACAGAAAGTCACCGTTCAGGGTAATGGTGGCGTTGGCCGCGGTGACACGGTATATCACTGCTCCCTTCTCCAGGGTCGTGCCTTTATTGACATGAATCAGCGCCGGTGAGGTAAAGGCAATTTTGGCGCTTGACGAGGTCGTTAAATCCTCATAATTGGAAGTCGCAGTCACCAGCTGATCTCCATTATCTGCACTTTGCCCTTCGCTTTCGTAGCGTTGCACGGCCATCGGTGGCAATACATAGCGCAGGTTGTTGAAATCATCATAGACATAGTAGGTCTGATACCAGTCGTCGTCATTGACTGGTGCTAATTCCGAAATCTGGACCTTCTTCAATATCACCTGGCCTTGCAGGTTTTTAAACTCCTGCACCTGTTTGTCGTTTTCGTCGGTGGTGATGGTTTTACTCAACACACCGGCTGCGTAACTGCCATTTCTGGTCAGCGCGTTTGAGTTGATCTCCCATTTCAACACCTCTCCCGTGGCATTGGCACTAAAATCAAATACGACAGGCTTACCCGCAGAAGTATCTGTTTTGGCCCAAGCCAAACCAGGGGCATTTGTCTTCAACACCCGATTGAGCGGTGATGCTTCAAAGGTGTTTTCGCTATAAGGAAAATCGTCCTGCGCGATGCCACTGGTGGTCGCATAGAAGGTGCCCTGCTCGTCCACTGCGTCATTCTTAAATAAAACGGATACACTACTGGTATAAGGCAAATAGGCTTTCGGGCTCCGGCCAAATTCATCATAAGCCATGGGCTGTACCATGTCCAGGCCGCTCACGGATTGATTCTCGATGACGGTCTGCATGGGTCTACCCAGGTCGTCCATAAAGTCCAATTTATTGGACACACTGTCTGTTGCGATCGGCAAATTATTTTCATCGGTCCATGCTTCTCTGAGTTGGCGGGTAGTGATATGATTGACATTGTCGGTGGCTCTTAGTGGCACAATCGTAACGGCATTGGAGCGCACCCCAAGTCCACTGACGGTCATGATGTCCACATCATAGACCCCTACCGTATCTGGCTGAAGTGTATTTGCTGTTTTACCTGCCATAGCGGCTCCGTCTTTGTACCACTGATAGGTATATCCTGCTGGAGCGGTCAAGGTTGGAGCCAATATGGAAGCTTGCGGATCGGTATTGATAAAACGTGAGCCAGCGGTCAGTTCAATGCGATCAGGATCTGCTACCACAGTCATAAGCACGTCGTCATCGTCGCTGCAGCCGGCCGTGTTGGTGAAGGTATAAGTCAAGTTGTATGTACCTTGTCCGTCCAGTCGGGCATTGTACAGGTTATTGGCAATGGTGGCCTCGGACGAGGTCCAGGCCGAGCCATTGATTTCCGAGAAAGGAAGCATGGTAATATCGCTGTTGAACACGGTAATGTCGGACCCGCCATTGGCGGTGGGTACAGGGTTTTCAGTGATGGTGATCACATCGAACATATCCTTTCTACAACCATTTCGGTCGCCCACTATTTTGTAGGTACCCAAATCCAGGTTGATCCACATCAGGCTATCGCCCTGAGCGTCACCCAGTCTATCCATGGCTGGCACATGTACATCATCTTTGAACACCTCATAGGTGACATCTGATTCTGAGCGATAGATAGAAAACTCCAAATCTACAACCTCGCCAGCGCAATAGGCGATGTCTTTTGATCCATATTGCCTTAGCGGGTATGGCCCGAGTATGCCCTGCAAAGTAAGTGCCGGGCTCCAACACTGAGAGGCCTCATCGTAGGCCCTTACATGCGTATTCGTCTCGGTATAGAGCTTTCTTTCACGCATGTTCATCACGAATTCGGTGGCAGAATGCGCGGTGTCGGTTGCATTGACTTCCCAATACCAATTTTTGTTCCGAATCACCATGGAATCGTATTCAATAATCGCACTATCACAGTAGTAATCGTGTGTGGTTGGTGCAAACGGCGTATCAGGTACTGCTCTGATGGTGTAATTGACGGTCAGTGCATTATTAGACCAGCAGCCGGTTACACCGTTTTGAGATTTTAAAAACATGGTAGTGCCGAATGTTCGCTCATAAGTAGCAGCGGCATGAACAGGGTCCGTATCGGTATTGCCGGCATCCGTCTGCCAGTACCAGGTATAGCCTGAAGCTGCAGTTCCATCCCAGGTCAATCGGGTGGTGTCACAGAGATTGACTTCGGTGATGGAAGTCACCGGAGTCGCTGGTAATGGATTTACCGTCACAGCTATAGCATTAGAGGCACTCCAGCAGCCGGTACCTTCATCCTTGGCACGGACATAATAAGTAGCTGTAGAATCTACTGCTCTTCCGGCAGAGGTAAAAGCATCATCTGACATACCATTAGAATTATTCCCTTGCCACTTCCAGAATACATTGGTTGAAGCATGTGGGGGATCTACCGCATAGATGATCTTATCTCCACAAGTATTGGTACTGACCGAATCTACCGGTATTGCCGGAGGTGTTATGGTTGTAACCACAATTGTCTCTGCCAACTCTATAGTACAACCATCCTTAGAGGCTTTGACAGTATAATTTCCTGAGAGGATTTGATTACCAAAACCAGCAGTCGTTGTTGTTTGTCCGGTAGTGGTACCGTTTCTAAATAACTCATAGGTTACGCCCGATTCGGCACTACTCAGATTGACTGGTACGCCCGCAAGGCCTGGACAGAAGCTACCACCTCCTGAAACGGTAACCGGCAATGGTGCCGTCACAATTTTTGCATCTCCTGTCATAAGGGTTGTACAACTGCCACTGACTGCATACACAGTATATGTACCTAACTGGTCGGCATCGTAGGTAAAATCAACGGCACTACCGGTACCAAAGACTTTGACTATGGTCGAGGTACCTTCTACCAACACGGGTGCAGCATTGAAGTAGAGTTGGTACTCCATTCCTGACTGTGAACCATTGAGTCCGACGGTCAGGGTGCCACTCGTGTTGCAATGGACTCCTCCTGTGACTGAATATAAGTTAGGAACGGCATCCACAGTGGCAGTTACCGCTACTCTGTCGGTATCGGTGCAGCCTGTGGTAGTGCTGTGGCTGGCTGCGTAGTACGTGGTGGTACTACTCACCGTGGGACTATAGCTG
>NZ_JBDUYN010000010.1:0-4263 GCF_039944555.1 Reichenbachiella sp.
GGTACCACCGGCTACGGTTGTACCTGCATACCACTGGAAGGAGTAGTTGGCTCCATCATTGGCATCGAGAGCCCAGTTGATGATACCGTTTCCTTGATTTACCGTAGCATCACAACTGGTATCGATAGTATTGAGCGATAGGGTGATGGTCGGATCTGAGGTATTGTCCAGAATTTCATACTCAAACAAAGGAGTCTCACAACCATTAGATTGTCTAATTCCTTTAGCATAATAAGTACCTGCGGTTCTTCCAGAGAGGGAAGCACCAAGGAACCCTCCAATTACGGTAGTGGCATCAGACTGGTACCAGGTGAAAATATAATCAGCAACGTTATCGGTAATTTCGGCATCAGCGATCACAATTTGTCCCGCCGTCGTGGCATTACAGTTGGTGATGTGTGTAATTGTACCGCCTGTGATGGCATGTAATTCAGGCACATGATTGACTGTATAGGTTACTGATTCTACACATCCATTAGATGCCGGTCCGGCTAAGCCCAATCTATAAATGTCTAATACATAATCTCCCGGATCCAGGCTATTTATTGTTGAAGACAATACGTTGGTGTTGATCTGTATTTCATCGGCACCAAAGGTTTGAGCACCAGATACATACCATCTGAATTCAAAATTGTTAAGTTGAATAAGGTCATCAGCATTTTTCTTGCCATTGACTGTAATACTGCCGTTACCGCTAGGTAAGCCAATCGGGAAATTGGCAAAATCACAGATCGTGTTATCGGTTATGGTAAAATTGTCAATAATAGGCGTATAAGCACGCTGCTCAATGACATCAGTTGACGCCGCAGAATAACATTGTCCACCACCGAGTTGACCAGCTCTTTCTCTTGCAACAGCTGTATATGTACCGGCTGGAAGCCCGGTAAATTCAACGAGGTCATCTGCATTGGTAACTGTGGTGCCAGAGATAATGGTAGCCCCAGTATATCCTGGAGGAACGCCAGCTCCTGTGAAGAGGTAAATATCATAAAGTCTAATGTCATCTACTAAGCCATCTCTACTTCCAGGTGTAGTATCATCACCAGTAATACTGGCGATTGTAGCAAATGCTCCCGTGGACCCTCCTGTAATTACGTCTCCAACCGCAAATGTGCCAGTTGCAGTTGAGATTTGCATAGTAGTTGTTCCGTTGTCAAAACCAACTACACCGGTAGCAGTACTTGGAGCTCCTGTCACGATCTCACCATCGTCGAATGTGCCGGTCAATGTGTTGTAAGTAATCGTAATATTATCACCCATTCCTACTCTCGCCACACCATTATCAGGACATTC
Source organism: Reichenbachiella sp. (assembly GCF_039944555.1). Taxonomy (GTDB): domain Bacteria; phylum Bacteroidota; class Bacteroidia; order Cytophagales; family Cyclobacteriaceae; genus Reichenbachiella. The sequence goes on from NZ_JBDUYN010000010.1 coordinate 1,294, forward strand.
TTCTACATGCTCGATGGATAAGGTAGTCGTGGCCTGTTGACCATTGAAAGGAAGGTCGAACACTTGTTGATATATACATCCTGTGGTTAAATCCTCCATTAATAAAGAATAAAGCCCGGATGGGTAGCCATTACCAGATCCTGCAACACCGAGCGAAGCGTAAGCGCTCGTTGCTGTTCCATTGACTGAAGCAGCATTAGTCGTCAATTCAGTTCCTGAGCCGTCAGTATAATCATCAGAACCGGCATACCATGATAAGGCCAGGTTATTACCGTTGGGGTTAGTTGTAATGTTCGCAATTATTATCCCATCATTGGCATTACATGAACCAGGAACATTACCAATAATTCCAGATATCGGTTGTGTGCCAAATGCTCTTATGTCTGCAGTTGGCTGTTTGTTGGAAACCTCATCCACAATTTGAATGGTTGTCAACGGACTGGCACATCCTGAGCTAGTTTCGGTAACCACTACAGTATAGTATCCAGCTATCTGATTACTCAATGTTCCCGTTGTTTCTCCAAGTGCAGCAGCTGAATTATCCTGACCTTCGTGCCAAGAGTAACTGTAGGCAGGAGTGAAGCCAATAGGTATGCCGCCTCCATCAGAATAGGTTAAGGCATTGAGTGCAACTGCCGCTTGGCCGTTAGGAGTACAATTCGTTTGATCCGTATCACTTGGTGTTAGCGTTACTACCGGAGTGGCTCGTCTTATGATTACCTCGTCAGTACCAAAACAGTTCGTGGTATTGTTCGTAATCTTTACAGTATACGTACCATCAGGAAGGTTACTGATAATGTGATCATTTCCTTGGGCATCTTGAGTTGCCGTAGCACCTGTGATAGCAGCAGGAAGCAAGTTGGTGGCAAGCGTATTAGACCCCTTAAACCACTCAATGGTAAACCCTACATTTGCAGCTACTCCTGCTCCATCATAATTCAATATGTTTCCTGTGACTTGACCCGTTGGGTTGGATGCGTCACAAGCAAAATCGTCTTGGGTTACAGAGGCGGTAGGAGTTATTGCAGGTAGATTGTCACTCACAGATATTGTTAATTCAGTCGATGCACAACCTGTTGTATTGTTGGTCACTACTACAGTATAATCACCCGCATCAAGATTACTTATACTTCCGACCGTATTGTTAATAGCGACGGTTCCTGTACCAGCTGAACCTCCTTTTTGAGCTAGAATATTGGTTCCTGCACTGATCAAATTACTCACATTGACAGAACTTCCGAAGTACCAAGCATAAGAGTAGTTTGTATAATTATTGGCTCCATCGATTAAACCTAGTCTTATGGCTCCATTTGGATATGTGGTTGCTCCAGAGCAGCTGGTATTTTCAGTGACAACTACTTCTGTACCGATTGTTGTTCCAAGTGTTCCATCGACGTTCGGAAGAGTTAATGTTTCGGTAATTGTAAATTCCCGAGATTGTGTACAACTCGTAGTTTCATCGGTGACAAGTGCAGTGTAGGTACCAGCTGGTAGTTTACTAGCAGTCGCTGCATTTACACCAGTGAGTGTAGATAAGGTTACCTGATCGTAAGTAGGGTTAGCTGTCATCGGAGCAACTCCTAGTTTGTTGGCCGCATTGGTATTTTGTCCGACGAAGAACTCATAGGTGAAAGTATGTCCTCCCGGATCAGAGGCAGTAATGGTAGAACTACCTGATGGATCACCAGAACAGTTGATTTGATCAGAGACCGGCGTTTCACCCATGGTGATGACCTCCAGGCTTTCTGTCACAGTCACCACTACGGCTGCAGACAGACATCCGGTAGCAATGTTGGTTGCTTCCACGGTGTAATCACCGGTATCGAGCCCTACAATGTGGTTGGTAGTAGCCCCTGATACGTTGATGGCAGTTGCGGTAGCACCTTTTTGAGTACCGATATCAGAGCCATTGGCGATGACGGTTCCTGTATTTGAGTTACCGATATACCAAACATAGTTAAAGTCGTTGACTGCATCGGTATCAATACCGGTAGTCACGTTTTTCAATTCAATTGCACCATTGGCATAGGCCGTACTTCCCAGACAAGCACTCACTTCGGTGACGTCTACGTCCGCCGGGTCATTGGTAATATCGATGACCGGAATATCGGTAAGATTTTCAGTGATGGTAAATTCAAGGCTTTCAGTACAGCTTGTTAAATCGTCAGTGGCTAATGCAGTATAGGTACCTGCTGGTAAGTCTGCAATCGTAGCTGCATTACTCGTAGTTGCATTGGTTATGGTTACCTGATCGTATGTTGGATCTGCATTCAAAGGGGCAATGCCCAGTTTGTTGACCAAATTTGTGTTACTTCCAACAAAGAACTCGTAGGCGAAAGTATGCCCACTTCCGGTTGCTGTTATTATGGTTTCTCCATTTGGATCACCAGTACAGTTGATTTGGTTAGAGACCGGAGTTTCCCCCATGGTGATGACCGTAAGATTTTCTGTTACCTGTAATGTAAGTTCAGCGGAGATACATCCAGTCACTTTATTAGTAGCTTCAACAGTATAGAATCCAGCATTCAACCCAACAATTCTATTGGTTGTTGCTCCTGATACATTGACTGTTGCGGCCGGAGTTTCTCCTTTTTGAGTGATAATGTCAGTACCATTTGTAATAACTGTTCCAGCATTGGATGTCCCGATGTACCAGGTGTAATTGTAATGATTGAATGGATCGGTATAGCCGGTACTTGTTACGTCGCTCAATTCAATAATACCATCTGGGAAAGCAACATTGCCCTCACATCTTTGAACCTCAGTAATTGTCACATCTGCTGGCTGAGTATTATCGATTACTGGCGTAGAGAAATTCTCTACGATATCAAATTCAAGGCTTTCGGTACAATTGGTAGTTTCATCAGTAACCAGTGCGGTATAAGTACCTGCAGGCAGGTTAGCTGCGGTAGCAGCATTGCTGGTAGCGGTGTTGGTCAATGCTACCTGATCGTAAATAGGGTTGGATAG
>NZ_JBDUYN010000011.1:0-63196 GCF_039944555.1 Reichenbachiella sp.
GCCGGACGAAATCAGTTACGTGCTTTTCGGTAAAGGAACTGCCTTTGATGAAGTGGTGGACATCGAAGCTGTAGACGGCAGTGACGGATTTAAGATCGACAATAGTGGCAACGGTTTTTTAACCTTTGTCGGTACCATCGGCGACATCAACGGTGACGGCATTGACGATTGCTATTCTGAAAACAATATCATTTTTGGGTCCGAAGACCCTTTTTCAAGTTTTCTCCTTCAAAGTGATTTGGATGGAGACAATGGATTTGTCATTGAAAATTATGTACTCTGTGCGGCTCCCGCCGGAGATGTCAACGAGGATGGTATCGATGATTTGTATTTATCAGGCTCTCAAGCCAACTACATCATATTCGGAACCAAAGAAGGCTTCCCTTCATTGCTGGATCCCTCAACATTAGATGGCATAGATGGATTTCAACTCACGGGACTGAACAACGCAAACATTGGGCGACCCATGGATGCCGGAGATCTGAATAATGACGGGAAGGTTGATTTTTTTACCGATCATTGGTCAGCCCCTGGAAATGTGTACGCCATTTTTGGAGGGGACTATTTTCTGATGCCGTTAAATGATGGATACCCAAAAGCAGAAAATATTACCGATCAGGGGTTTGATATAATAGTCAGCACCCAGGAAAAAGGCACTGTACACTATGCACTTTTTACCAGCGATTATGCCACAGTAGTAGATCATGCGCGAATTTTAAGCGGAGAAGAATCCGTCAGTCATGGAAATTTTGAGGCAGCTACTGCTCATACGGAAATCACCAAGGTGTTGACTGGTCTTGATGCGGGCACTACTTACAAACTCTATCTGTTTTTTGAAGATGAAGTAGCACTCCAGGGTGAAATCCATCTGGTCGATAACATTCGAACTAAAGATGTACCTGAAACTGAAAGAGATGCACTTATTTCTTTATATACAAGTGCGGGAGGAAAAGACTGGACTGACAATACCCATTGGCTGACCGATGAGCCTGTGTCCACCTGGACAGGAATTACTACGTACGGCGGACATGTCACCGAAATAAACCTTTCTGGCAATAGTCTGTCGGGTACCATTCCAATACAATTGGAAGATCTTAAAGAGCTCACAACTCTCAACCTATCAGACAATAATCTTTCTGGAACCATTCCTGATTTGACAAGTCTTCCCAATTTTAATCAGCAGTTTCTCATTCAGAATAATGCTTTTCAGTTTGGAGACTTCGAAAATCAATTTGCGGCCTATGCATCCTCATTTGTTGTATTTACTTATAGTCCTCAGGCCAAAGTGGATGACGTCGAGACCGTGGAAAAAGCCCCTGGAGAGAGCGTAACCCTAACAACCATGGCTTCTGGCTCAGCCAATGAGTACCAATGGTATAAAAATGGAAATCTTATCCCGGGAGCCATATCTTCAAGCTTGGCACTAGAAAGTTTTAACACAGAAGATGCGGCAGAATATATGGTTCAGATTACCAGTACAATCGTAACCGGGCTCACGTTGGAAAGAAACGATATATCTCTTGTTGTTGGCGCGGACACTGAGGCGCCTTTAATTAATTGTCCTGAAAACCAGCAATTGGAATGCCACCAGACGCTTCCCGATTATACAGCACTGGCTGAAGCCAGTGATAATAAAGATGAAAACCCAGATATATCTCAGACCCCTATCGCAGGTAGTCCGTTTACGGATGGCATGGTGGTCACATTGACGGCCACAGACGCCAGCGGCAATCAAAGTACTTGCAGTCTGACAGTAGGCCTTTCTAATGCTCCTACCGTGTCCAACCCGTTAGCCGATCAAGTTATCCCGATGGACGAGGCCTATCAATCGGAAATACCAGTCAACACGTTTACGCAAACTGACACAAATGTAGTTGTGTGGTCAGCAACTTTAGAAGATGGCACAAGTCTCCCCGACTGGCTGAGTTTTAATTCTGACACGAGACAATTGTCTGGTATGCCAACCACGGAAGTTTCTATGGCCATTCAGGTCACTGCCACTTACCCGTGCAACTATATCCTTGCTGATGATTTTGGACTGAATACTGCTGATGAAGTTCTGGCGATTGATACCCCGGTTCTGGTTGGAGACTATTTGGCTTATCCAAACCCCGCCAACGACTTTCTGAAAATTAAACTCAATCATGATCTGAAGGGCGCCTATCAGATCTCTCTCATCAACCTCTCAGGAAAAGAGGTCTACCACAGTCAATTCACAAAGTCTAAGCAACATCATATACTTGAAATGAATGTAAAAGGTATACCGGCCGGCAGCTACATCTTGAAAATATCAAATAATGCAACCATAACAACAATGAATGTTCTTATTCGGTAACGAATTTGAGATTAATAACTAAGTGCATGCCTCAAAAGAGGTGTGCACTGTTATTATTTGACCAAAGTGTCCCCTCAGTTCGAGCATGCTGTGTATGCCAAATTTATTTGGCCAACAAACGAGTAGACTAAAGCATCAGGCTCACTAATCAATCACATTTAACATTTAATTCCTGATGGCTTGTCTTGCGACAGCGAGATTCCCGTCCTTATCTATTGGCACAGGTAAATATTTGTGCCTGTACGTGTTGGTTGGCATTGGTTTCTCTCATATGCTTCCTAGCTATTCGATATCGTGATTACAAAAAAACCAATACTTCTTAAATCAGCATGGATAGAATTATCTCCAGGACTTTCTGAATATGAGTTGATGGCATTATCGTTTTAGGAATAAAAAAACCTCCAACACTTGCGTATTGGAGGTTTGACCGTGGGCCCACCTGGGCTCGAACCAGGGACTTTCTGATTATGAGTCAGATACTCTAACCAACTGAGTTATAGGCCCTTCAAAATAGTCTGTTCGACTGCCTTGAATTTGGAGGTGCAATGTTACATATTTGCCCAAAATTACACAAACAAACAGGTGAATATCAAAACAATAATTTTTGATCTCGGTGGTGTTATTATTGATTTGGACTTCAATAAGACTCCTGAGGCATTCAGTCGACTCACTAGTTGGAAAACCGAAGACATTATTCCGCTTTATTTTGAACCTGGCCTCTTTCAGGATTACGAAAAAGGACTGATCTCCGATCAGGAATTAAGATCGGGTATCAACAGTTTGTTTGGTACAAATCTGACAGACCAGCAAATTGATGAAGCTTGGTGCGCCATGCTCGGCAGTGTGCCAAAAGCCAGGTTAGATTTTATGAATCAATTCCGTAAAGACTACAAAGTCATCGTGCTTAGCAATACCAACGCGATTCACGTAGATTCGTTTAACCAAACCATCCAAAGGGTTTCTGATAAAGACTCTCTGGAAGCTTTTGCGGATGAAGTATACTTTTCACATGAACTCCATATGAGAAAACCGGATTTGGAAATCTATGAGGAAGTATTGAAGCTATCCGGAATTTCGGCCGAACAAGCACTGTTTCTGGATGACACTCAAGCCAACCTGGATGGTGCGGCACAGCTCGGCATCCAAACCCTACTCATTACCCAACCAAATCATATTTTTAACTTAACAGCGCATGTTTAAGGATAAAGCAGAGAAAGTAAAGGTTATTCAGATCGGTTTGTTTGTGGTCACATTGATTGTAACCACCTTCGCCGGGGCTGAATGGATGACAGGTAAGTCATTGTTCTATGGTGAAAACACAATCACAAAAAACGAATTGCTCAACGGCTTGCAGTTTTCCATACCCTTTCTTTTCATTCTTACAGTTCATGAATTTGGCCATTATTTCATGGCCCAATACCACAAGGTGAAAGTGACGTTACCTTTCTACATACCCTTATGGCTAGGCTTTTTGCCAGGTTTTCCATCTCTGGGTTCTATGGGTGCTTTTATCAAAATTCAGGATATCATAGATAGTCGCAAGAAGTACTTTGATATTGGAATTGCAGGGCCCTTGGCTGGTTTTGTGGTAGCACTGTTGGTATTGTTTTATGCTTTTTTGAATTTACCGGAAAGGGAATCTATCTATGAGATTCATCCTGACTATGAAGCCTACGGCCTGGATTATGCGGAGCACGTTTATACGTACGAACATCATCTGAGCCGTCATCGTGATTTCTATCTCGAGGATCGAGTAAAAGATTCGCTGGCACACATTCAGACATACGGATCGACCTATAACTGGGGTTATCCAGATTTTGAGCCCCTCCCCGTATACTACAGTTCAGCCTTGGGCAATAATTTATTGTTCATTTTCCTCGAATACCTTCTGGTGTCTGATGAATCCAAAGTCCCAAATGCCTTTGAATTAGGCCACTACCCTTGGCTTTTTGCTGGGTTTTTAGCGCTCTTTTTTACTTCACTCAATTTACTTCCCATTGGACAGCTGGACGGAGGGCATATTCTGTATGGTTTAATTGGTTACAAGCAACACAAATTGGTCTCACAAGTCATATTTATTGGCTTCCTGTTCTATGCCGGGCTCGGCCTCGCCAACCCACATCGCTTATCCGACGGGCTTGTCCACGAAATCATCTATTTGGGTTTTTTATTCCTTTGCTTCACCAAATTTACTCCGCAAAACAAGGACCGGTTCACCTATGCCTTGGGGTTATTTTCAGCACAGATGGCACTGAATTTCTTTTACCCAATGCTAGAAGGTTATTCGGGATGGTTATTGTTTGCTTTTTTATTGGGTCGGGCACTTGGTATTTACCATCCACCGGTAATGATCGATCAGCCCTTAGATCTAAAAAGAAAAATATTGGGATGGGTCTCTCTGGGGATATTTGTTATTTCTTTCAGCCCAAAACCATTTGAAGTAATTGAGTTTCACAGCAACGAGGTCAAGTCCGAAACGCCAAGTATTCTGTCAGATATAAATCCTTCGCCATATTTCACCCGAATAGACATACCAAATTCACGCCCCCTGGCCTCAATTAATTCCATAAATTCAGGTGTTGAAATCAAGGTATTAGAGGAATCTCCATTGGGGTCAAAAAACTGAGATTTGAATGCTCTTACGGCCTCCATTCTGGTTTCCCAAAAGGCCGAAACATCTACCACAAAATCAGGTTTATGAAAGTCTGTTTGAATGTAGTGGTATAGGTTCTTGATATACCAATTTTGCTGCTGCGCTCCATCCAATTCGGTTTTTACATTTTTGAGCCCAGCCAAAAATGTTGCGCGTTTGACCACCTGAGCAGCTTTACCATGATCAGGGTGACGGTCGGCCAATGCATTTGCCAGAATCGTGTCCGGTTGATATTGCCGTATCTTCTGTACCACTCCCAACACGTGTTCATCATCATTTCTGAAAAATACATCCTGATATCTTAGATTCTCACGAATAATTAATCCCAGTATCTCACCTGCAGCCGCTGACTCTGTATCTCTAATCTCCGGGGTACCGCGGGTACCCATTTCTCCTCTGGTAAAATCTATTATTCCTACTTTTTTACCACTGGCAATCAATGATAGTATGGTTCCTCCACAGGACAGTTCTGCGTCGTCAGGGTGTGCGGCAAAAACAAGAACGTCTAATTTCATCTGTTTATAATTTGTTTCTATCAGTCAGGTAGAACTCTCAAGAAATCCAATTCTAATTAAGTAATACGAAGGCGTCGACCTACCCTCAAGATAGTACTTCTTCTAATCCCATTCAAACGGCAAATTTTATTAATAGATACACCATATCGATAACTAATATGACTCAGGGTATCCCCACTTCTCACGCGGTGATATCGAATCTTTCTGGCTTCAGTCAGATAAGAAAAAGTCTCCGGTGTTACGATAAGCGTTGTAGTTCGAATCGTATTATTGTCAAAATCAAAAACTTCTTTTGGGTTGAAGGCGTTGCCCTGGTAGCGTAGTTCAAAATGCAGATGAGCTCCAGTACTTCTTCCTGTGTTTCCTCCCAAGCCAATCACGTCTCCCGCCTTTACCATATCTCCGGGTTTAAGCAATCGTTTGCTCAAGTGACCGTAAAGTGTTTCCAGTCCGTTGTAATGCCTTATCAGGATGTAATGTCCGTAGCCATATCGATCATATCGAGCGAGACGGACAATTCCATCAAAGGCCGTACGTACAGAGTCCCCTATCTTTAAGCGTAAATCATCGCCATAGTGCCATCTCCACCTTCGTAGGCCAAAAGGAGAAGTTACCTCGGTTTTTGGAATTGGTAAAGACCAATCCAGAGAAGGGTTGTCAAATGTAAGTGAAAGGGCAAGAGTGTCTGCAAACTTTTCTCCATCAATTTCATAGGGATTCACCTTTGTCGTACTCCAAACGCTGTAGTATTCACGCAGGGTGACCCATACAGAATCTACCATCAGCTGCTCTGTCACCTGCACGGGCACGTCATAGGCCAGTACAACTTCAGCTGTGTCCTCATGTGCAAGGCTTAGCTCTCGCTGAAGAGATATTTCCTCTTCCATAGCCAGGCTATCCCAATAGGTATCTTCAATAACAAAGATATCCTCATCGATTTGGACAGTGGTGTCCTCAGGATTGATTGCAACTATTTCTTTGTTTTTAAACTTAAAAAAATCCTTCAGCTTTTTTTTCTGGCTGAAGGATTCTGTGACCATGCTCAATGACATCGTCAAAATGATAAGAATTAATCTTAGCATGAAATATTATTGTTCTACACTTTCAAATTCTTTGGCTGCCAAAAATCTTTCAGCATCCAAGGCACCCATACATCCGGTACCTGCGGCAGTTACTGCCTGGCGATAAACGCGATCTGCTGCATCACCGGTCACAAATACGCCTTCTACTTTGGTTTTTGATGTACCAGGTTCCACGATCAGATACCCCGCATCATCCATTTCTAAATAATCCTTGAAAATGGCAGTATTCGGTGTATGGCCAATGGCCACAAAAAATCCACTAATAGGAATTTCTCTCTTTTCACCTGTTACCGTATCGACCACTCGCATCGCCTCAACTTCATCTTTTCCTAATACCTCATCGGTGGAAGTATTCCAAAGCACTTCAATGTTTGGCGTATTCAGTACACGCTGCTGCATGATTTTAGAGGCACGCATTTCGTCTCTTCTGACCAACAAGTAAACCTTTGGACAAATATTAGCCAAATAGGTAGCTTCTTCAGCTGCGGTGTCACCACCACCAACTACGGCTACTTCTTTGCCCTTATAAAAGAATCCATCGCATACAGCACATGCGGACACACCGACGTTCAATAGTCTTTTCTCAGACTCTAGTCCTAAATACTTTGCACTCGCTCCTGTTGAAATAATTACAGCCTCAGCTGTGATCTCGTGTTTCTCATCTACGATGACTTTGTGAGGATAGCCCGAGAAGTCAACGGAAGTTGCCAAGCCAAAACGGATTTCAGTTTCAAATCTTTCCGCTTGTTTTTGCAAGTCAGTCATCATTTGAGGTCCATTTACTCCATCAGGATAACCCGGAAAGTTTTCTACATCATTAGTAGTTGTTAGCTGTCCGCCTGGCTCCCCTCCTGTGTACAATACAGGCTTTAATCCGGCTCTTGCTGCATATATAGCTGCGGTATAACCCGCTGGCCCTGAACCGATAATCAATACTTTTACATTCTCTTGAGTCATTATTTCAATACTTCTATTTAAAAATGATTTTGCAATTTAGCATGAAGCTAATCGACTATAAAACATTTGATACCAAAAAAAGTTTACACAGATAGATAATATTTATCTATATCGTCATAGGCTTAGGTTAAACAAAAAACCACGCCTTTCAGCGTGGTTTTTATCTATAATTTTAAGAGGCTGTTAATTAGCCTTCGCTTTTCTCAGGTTTTGGCAAAAGTGCTTTTCTAGACAATCTGAACTTACCTGTCTTCTTGTCAATTTCTATCAGCTTCACTTTTATTTCTTCGCCCACTTCCAGTACGCCTTCCATGTTTTCTACTCTCTCCCATTTGATTTCAGAGATATGCAACAAACCGTCTTTGCCTGGCATGAATTCGATAAACGCACCAAATGGCATGATCGATTTCACTTTGCCTTCATAAGTCTCTCCTACATCTGGCGTAGCCACAATGTTGTTGATTCTTCTCAAAGCCTCTTCCATGGCACCACCGTCAACAGCGAATACGTTCACGATTCCGTTTTTATCGTCTTCGCTCACAATCACGGTAGCACCAGATTCTTTTTGAATCTCCTGAATGATTTTACCACCCGGACCGATTAATGGACCGATCATTTCTTTCTCGATTTTGATGGTCTTAGATCTTGGTGCATGAGGTTTCATATCCTCTCTTGACTTGGTCATGGTCTTTCTCATTTCTCCAAGGATATGAGCTCTACCCGCCTTCGCTTGCATCAACGCTTCTGTCAATACTTCGTATGACAAACCATCTACTTTGATATCCATTTGGCAAGCAGTGATACCATTGTCGTTACCCGTTACTTTAAAATCCATATCTCCCAAGTGATCTTCATCACCCAAAATATCAGATAGGATCGCATATTTTCCAGTTTCAGGATCAGAGATCATGCCCATGGCAATACCAGATACAGGCGATTTCAAAGGAATACCTGCATCCATCAAAGCCAATGAACCAGCACATACTGTAGCCATAGAAGACGAACCGTTTGATTCCAAAATATCAGAAACCACACGAATGGTATAAGGATTGTCTTCAGCCTGTGGAAGCATCGGTTTGATGGCTCTCCAGGCCAGGTTACCATGACCTATTTCTCTTCTTCCAGGACCTCTGTTAGGTCTTGCTTCTCCCGTAGAGAATGCCGGGAAGTTGTAGTGCAAGAAGAACTTGTTATATCCTGAATGAACTGCTCCATCCACCATTTGCTCATCAAGCTTGGTACCTAAGGTTACACTTGTCAATGATTGAGTTTCACCTCTGGTGAATACTGCAGACCCATGTGCTGATGGCAAGTAGTCTACTTCTGACCAGATCGGTCTGATTTCGTCCAATTTACGGCCATCAAGTCTCAATCTAGTATCGAGGACACACTGTCTGATCGCTTCCTTTTCTACATCGTGGTAGTAGGTCGCAATCAATCCTTCGTTGTAAGATTCGCCTTCTGGCAATTCCGGAAGTGCTTCTTTGTAGGCATCAATAATCGTAGCAAATTTCTCCTTTCGGATTTCTTTGTTAGGATTACCTTCTTTAGCTACTGCATATACAGCATCAAAAGTCTTCGCTTTGATATCAGCTCTCAATTCTTCATCAGGAGCCTCTTCGTGATCATATTCTCTTTTCTCAGTCTTTCCAACTGCTTCGGTCAACTCGATCTGAAGTTTACATTGGTCAATGATCGCTTCATGACCCGCTTTGATAGCTTCAATCATAGTCTCTTCAGACACTTCGAGCAACTCACCTTCCACCATCATGATATCATCCTTAGTACCAGCGATAATCATATCTAGTGCGGCCCCCTCCAATTGAGTTTTCGTTGGGTTGATGATAAATTCACCATCCTTCTGAGTTACTCTTACTTCCGAAATAGGGCCTCCAAAAGGAATATCTGATACTGCCAATGCAGATGAAGCAGCAAATGCAGCTAAAGCATCTGGTAGATCATTCTCATCAACCGATATCAATGAAATAGCTACCTGTGTTTCAGCATGGTAATCGCTTGGAAACAAAGGTCTCAAAGCTCTGTCAACTAACCGACAAACCAAAACTTCGTTGTCGGACAGTCTCCCTTCTCTTTTCAAAAAGCCCCCCGGGATTTTTCCCGCTGCAGCAAATTTTTCCTGATAATCAACTGACATTGGAAGGAAATCAACTCCTTCTCTAGCTTCTTTATTGGACACTACTGTGGCTAATAACATGGTTTTACCCATTTTCACTACTACAGAACCATTAGCCTGCTTGGCTAATTTTCCGGTCTCTATAGTAATCTCTCTGCCGTCTTTTAATTTGACGGTCTTAGTTACTACGTTTAATGACATAAATAATTTTTTAAATTTTGACTAAAAATTGAGTGTGAGTGAGTGTCAAAATTTGAAATTAACGAGTGAGAAAGAACAAAAAAGGAAGCCTGTGATTGACTTCCTTTTGCGCATATTTTTATTTTCTTAATCCTAATTCAGCGATAATCGCTCTATATCTTTCGATATCACTTTTGTAAAGATAATCGAGAAGACTTCTCCTCTTTCCTACAAGCTTCAAAAGTCCCAACCTAGTAGAGTGGTCTTTTTTGTGTGACTTCAAATGATCTGTCAAGTGATTGATTCGGTAAGTAAAGAGAGCGATTTGAGATTCCGCAGAACCTGTATCCTTCTTAGACTTCAACCGACCATGATTCGCGAAAACCTCTTCTTTCTTATCTGTTGCTAAATACATGCTTAGTAAAAAGTTTAATTAATTATTTTTTTTCGAACGGCAAAATTAGGCATTCAATACTTTAAAACAAAGTTTTGAAGATTTATGATTTGTCATTTCTTCTTGACTGCCACCAGCCCCTTATATTTTCAATCCAAACACTATAAAAGTCCGCATCAAAAATCTTGGCGTCCTTGCGCGCTTGTTTGAGAAAAAATATGCCAACCGGAAATAATATAACATTAGCCATCCATGCGGCATAGAGTCCATCAACAACCCCACTTTTTGCCCATTTATCACCTACACTTGTAAGCACATAGAATATGATGAAAAAGAAGATCGAAATAATAACTGGAAACCCTAGCCCTCCTCGTTTGATTATCGCGCCTAAAGGGGCTCCTATCAAGAACATAGCTATACATGAAAAGGCCTGCGCATACTTTTTATATTTTTCCACTACATGAGAATCCAATGAAGTTTTCAAGCCCTTCATTCTGAGAACTGTACTATTTAGTGTGGATTTCACATTCCTGGCATTGCCCACAGCTCTGGAAAGCACCTGGTCTCTTACTCCCAATTTCTTATATATACTATCCATTTTGAATTTGACCACCGCTATCAAAGAGTCATTGGTAATCAGCAGATTATCAACTCGCAGTTTCTTTTTCTTCTTTCTTTCAGTCTGGCTATTCTTTGGTTTCAAATTCGCAGCGACTAATGCAGCAACTTTCCCCTTCTTAACATTCGACTTTTTCGATACTTTCAACTCGGAAGAAGTATCCTGTTTGGCATTTGCCAGCTCAGAAGGCTTAGACTCGCCGAGTATAGCCGGTATTGTATCCAGCTTCAATTGTTTTCTCAGCTCTTTGAGTGAATCAAGATATTCCTTTTTTTCAACCAGCTCAATTGGCGGCTCTATGTAACCACCTAAGTGTAATTTATAGGAACTTGCAATAGTAGCATATACCTTGAATTTAGAATCGAGTATGGAACTACTCATGGAATCTATACTCTGAGTCAGTGCCTTGATTCCTTTCATGTATCGGTTGTCTGCAAATAAACTCTCGTCGGTATCGTTCAAGTCAAAAGAAGCCAAACTGAATACCAGATCCATATTGGCAAATTTGGTGCGCACAAATTGACTGATTTCATCTTTGCCCCTTCTCCCTGATTTTTTCTTTTCTTCTTCTATATAATGGTTCCCATTATATAGGTCCATTTTAAGATATCGGTCGCCCATAAAGGAATACATTCTGCATGAATCAGCAATAATCACTCTTTTGTTTCCATCCCCAGCCGTATGATCGTATATAATTATATCTTTGATAGATACCCCATCCGGGTATTTTTTACTGATTTTTATACTGTATTTAGGTATACCATTATAAAACTGTCCCTCTCTGAGATCTAATGACGGTTTGGTTTGTTTGATATCATAAAGTAAGCTAAACGCACGCAAATTGGCTGTTGGGACCACCTGATCACTCAATACAAAGGCACCAATGGCCAGCATGACACAGAAAACGAAAGCGGGTAGTATGATGCGCAGCAAAGAGATCCCCGAACCTTTGATAGCAGTAAGTTCAAAGTGTTCACCAAGTTTGCCATAAGTCATCAATGATGATATCAGTACCGCCAGCGGTAAAGCCATGGGCATCTGGTTGATACTAAAATACCCCATCAGTTCGGCCAACACCATAAAACCCAGGTTCTTTCCTATGAAATCATCAAAATACTTCATCATATAGACTAAAAGAAGTATAAAGACCGCAACGAGAAACGTGACTATGAATGGCCCGATAAAAGATTTCAGAATAAGTTTATCGAGTTTTTTCATGCGGAATAAAACATATAGATGAATGAGTAATTCAAAGTACCTGGATAATATTAATCATATTTGTAGAACCGCGGAATTTAGTGCGTTTGGCAAAATCAACCACAATCCATAACAGAATAACTAAAAACAATAATGCTGCCACAAAAAATATCCTTTTAGACTTATTCATTGACTTCTATATTTCGTATAGCCGATTGTACAGAGTGGAGCAAATTTCACATTAATAAATGATAATATAAAGGGAATCTCAGATTGTCGGACAATTTAGCCATACGGAAAATTATTCATATAGATATGGATGCCTTTTATGCTTCCGTAGAACAAAGAGATAATCCTGATTTAAAAGGCAAACCTGTTGCCGTAGGAGGCAGTAAGTCGAGAGGTGTGGTAGCCGCGGCTTCCTACGAGGCTAGAAAATTTGGCGTTCGTTCGGCCATGCCTTCGGTCACCGCTTATCGCAAATGTCCTGATATTGTCTTCGTCAAACCTCGGTTTGATGTTTATAAGGAAGTTTCGCAAGTCATTAGAGGTATTTTCTTTGAATATACCGACCTAGTAGAGCCCCTGTCCTTAGATGAAGCCTATTTGGATGTAACTAATAATAAAATCGGCCTTCCGTCTGCAACACTTATCGCCCAGGAGATTCGAAAGAAAATATTCGAATCTACTCAACTGACATGTTCTGCTGGAATCTCAATTAATAAATTTCTAGCCAAAACCGCCTCAGATATCAATAAACCGGATGGCATGAAGCTCATCAAACCAGAAGAGGCGGTTGATTTTATTGAAAAATTGAAGGTTAAGGATTTTTTTGGCGTCGGTAAAGTTACGGCTGACAAAATGAGGAGAATGGGAATTCATACAGGAGCAGATCTAAAAAGTAAGTCACTTGGGTTTCTCAGTAAAAATTTCGGTAAAAGCGGCTCCTACTATTTCAACATTTGCAGAGGCATAGATGATAGACCGGTCAACCCTAACCGAATCAGAAAGTCAGTGAGTATTGAAAACACATTCGACAATGATCTAACAGACGTGATCGAGGTAGAAACGGAGCTACAGACTCTGGCGGAAGGATTGGAAAAACGCTTATTAAACAATACCATCCAGGGCAAGACGGTCAATATCAAAATAAAATACTCAGACTTCGAACAAGTAACTCGTAGTAAAACCTCCACGCAATGGTTAGGCAAAAGTTCTGAAATAGAACCTCTTTGGAAAGAAATCATACGAGACAAACAATTGGTTGAAAAACCCATTCGACTGTTGGGTCTGGGGCTGTCCAATCTAAATAGTGAGGAAAATGAAACTCAGGGCCTACAACTTACACTTGAATTTTGATCCAAGCTTAACTTACTTTGAGGTTTTTTGAGCCAAATGAGCTTGTGAGCTCTCAAAATCTTCTGGTGTATCAATGTCGTTCCAATAGTAGCCCACCACTTCAATGACACGTGCCTTTTTCTCTGCAGCTAAATGAGTAACCAAGTTAGATATTGATAGTTTCTGATTGGTGGCGATGTGATCGAGCACGTCAAACACATCCTTTTTTACGTAAAAAAGGCCTGTATCATAATAATTATAGCCTTCAATTTCTTTACCAATTCTATTGATATAGTCATCAGCATCAACTTTGGTTACATCTTCCAAATCTATGTGCTCATTGTGCTTACCAGGGATATCAACTGCAAGCTTCAGGAATGCACCTTTATCAAATATGAGTTTGGTTTTCAGGTCATTGAGAAATGCCTCTTCATAATAATGATCGGCCATGGTAAAGAAAAATTCTTCATCTCCGAGCTCATGCACCCAATCTTTGGCAGCATAAAGTGAATAACCATTCTCAAGTTCAAACTTTTCATTATAGATGGTCGTGATATTCGCATCATACTTCTGACGAATCTCATCACATATCTCCTCCAAGGCTGGTCTGTGAAATCCAGTAATTACGGCAAAATCTGTGACGCCTATCTTCTGAAACTGGTCTATGTGGCGTTCCATAAGGCTTTGACCACCAACGGTCAACGCGGATTTGGGTTGCCCATAATTCAAACGTAAGTTTTTGCCAGCAGCGAGTATTACACAAACCATATAGTGATTGTAATCAGTTGATAGGAATGCGCAATGTTAGCGAATTATGAACGATTAATTATGGAATTTGTGATGAAATTAGGCTGATTCCTGAGTGGCAAATTGGAATTCTAATTGCTTCACAAAGTCTTCGTCCATGAATTTTTGCGCCAGCATCACAATTGCGATTGGTACCAATTTAATCAGACAAACGATAAGGTACAGATCAAAACGCCCCATGATGCTAAACAGCATAATTAAAGTGCGGTGCGTATTGGTTCCACCCACGAGTGCCCACCAAAACATAATTGGATTAAATGTTGATCTGTATTTTTCTATAAATCTCTCTCGGTTACCATTATTGAAAGCCGCATCTTCATAAATGTCTCTCATTTCCTCAGTCCGAGTAACCAGCATCCATTGTCTTTTTGTATAATCGATTTCTAAAGAGCGGAAGAATTTGTTCCAAAATCCAGTTTCATCAGCGACTTGAGGAAGCTCTCCTACTTTCTTCACTTTAGAGCTTTTGGATCCAGCTACATAGTACAAAAATTCGCTTTTGTAAAAGTCATAGATTTGAGAAGTGAAGATATGAGACACCACACCCGCCGGGATGGCTAAAAGAAATATCGACCAACCCATCTCTCCTTGCACATAATAAGCACATGCGGCCAGGTAACAGGTAATAAAAATAGCACTATCAATAAAGCCGTCTATAAATCGTCCCAGCTCCGTAGATTGCCCTGTCATTCTTGCAAGTTGACCATCCGCACTATCCAGTACTCCAGCTATAGTTATCAATATTGAGGCCCAAACCGTAATTACCCAACTGTCTTGGTAGAATAGCATATATCCACCGGCCACGCCAACAATCAGACTGATGATAGATACCTGGGTAGGAGTCATATTAAGGAACTTACCCAACTTGGCAAAGTATAAACCAAAAAACCGACTAAACGCGAGATCAAATCGCTCTTCGATATCAATAAGCTTAATAGTGGATTGAACTTCTGCGTTGTGATTCTTGAAGTGGCTCCTTATGCTACGTAACATTTAATGCGTATTAGTGTTGTCAATTCGGTCAATTGAACGCTGACTTCCTTTGCGGCTGCAAATTTAGACAAAATCTGCAACTTTTAGCTCTACCTCTATACGTCGGACTTTTGAAAAAGATATTTCATATTTATTACCGACGCCACTACATGACAAAGCTTGCTGATACCAGCGAACAGTAGTGGGACAAGGTAACTGCGTTTACCCCCCAAACTTTTTTTCAAAAAACTATTCGCAATATCTGGTTGTAATATTTTCCCAATAAAATCTTGGACTATTTCTTGATTTTCAGTAATCATTACTACTTCTTCTTCAAAGTAATAGCTGATAAAATCAAAGTTGCTGCTACCACAGATCAGCTTTTTCCCATCTATAAGGATAGCCTTCAGGTGTGACATCCTTCCCTGGTATTCATAGAAATTAAAATAACCCTTCATCAGTTCATTGGTCAGAATGGCTTTGAATATATTCTTATTATTGATCCCCGGAGAGACGATATCTAATCGTACGTCATCACCTTTATGATTTCTAGTATAACTGAGTAGTGGATCAGACACATAAGGAGAAAAGATTTGTATTGACTCTTTAGCTTCGTCTATATTTTTGAAAATGTCCTTGTAAATGTCCCTGCTGCGATAGCCATCCAGATAATACATTTTGGTATCGCCTAATTCATTGACGGTAGATTGATCATCTTCTGTGACAGATCTGTGAAAGTCATTGGAAAGCGATTGTACCATCTCTTCACTATTCATCTCGATCATCATATCATGCCACTCAAAATTGTGTTCGCAAAAATTGAGACCTCCTATGAAGGAGACTTTTTCGTCTATCACAACCATTTTCTTATGATTCCGATGCGGGTATTTCAAAAACAAGAAGCCTAACGGATTGGTATACTTTACTTTGATACCATGCGCTTTGGCTTTTTCGATAATGGCAGCAGTGTTTTTAACCTCCTCTCTGAAAGCCTCGTCCCTAAAATATGCCCCACTATAAATGAATTGGTCATTGATCACAAACTTAGAATATGAATCCAGACACAACTGAATGTCTTTGGCTGGCGAAGCCATCAATGTATCAATCAGCCATTCGCCTACAGAATCGCCCTCAAATGACATGGCCTGAATGTAAATACTCTTTTGTGCCTGAGCAGCTAATACTTCAAATCGCTCTTTGAAAGCATCTGAATCTACCAATACCTGTCCGGTCATTCTTCTATTTGTGTTTCAAATTTGAAAGTGGCAAAATTAGCTTAAAAGCTCAATTCCTCCTGACTTGCAATGTACAATTGCCAAAAAATGATAACTAATGCTTGAGACTCTTCAAAATATTGTTTTTTTGCGTCTTCAATTAAGTATCCCATTTTTCTATGAAGATAGCTCAAGTATGTCCGTATGACTGGTCTCGACCTGGAGGTGTAAAAGCACACATTGAAAACCTGGCTATTTACCTTCGAAAGATGGGGCATGAGGTGAAGATAATTGCGCCCAATGTAAATGCAGAATCCATAAGCGACTCCAATGTGAAACTCATTGGCAAAGGAAGAAGCACCAATCTTTGGGGTGGAACTGAGATCGACATCAACATCGCTAAAGGAGAGGAAGTAGAAGAGCTCAAGCGCTACCTCAATGAAGAAGCCTTCGACCTGCTGCACTTTCACAATGGCTGGACTCCGTTCATGACCTATCAGGTTAGATATTATTCCAAAGCCAAACATGTAGGCACCTTTCATGACACGCCAGCAGATAACTTCCTTGCACAAAAATTTGTTGGCCCAATTCTGATGCCTTTGGCAGCAAGTCTGGTTTGGAAAGTGGCGGATCATATGATATCGGTGTCGGAATCTCAGGCCAGGTATGTTAAATCCTTCTTATCTAAGAATCCAACCATCATTCCTAACGGTATCAACCCTGAACAATTCAATACGTCATTTGAACCCATCGAAGAATATCAGGATGGTAAATTCAACCTGTTATTTCTTGGGAGGTTCGAAGAACGCAAGGGCTTGTTTTATGCACTTAAAGCATATAGAACACTTAAAGCTAAATATCCGGAAATCAGACTGCTCATTGCTGGAGATGGCGAACAAAAACAAGAGGCGTTGGATTTTGTAGCCGAAAACAAGCTTGACGATGTCATATTTCTAGGGTTCATCGATGAAGAGATCAAAGCTAATCTCATTCGGACGGCTGATATTCTTTTGGCGACTGCCATTTATGGAGAAAGCTTCGGTATTGTATTGCTTGAGGCCATGGCCTGTGGTACATCGGTTGCCGGGTTTGGCAATGAAGGATATCTCAACGTGATTAAGTCTCCCTGGGATGAGTACTTCCCAACTCCCAGAGATTTACAAGCACTCACCGATAAAATCGAGAAGCTCTATCTAAACGAAGATATCCGAAAAGAAATGTCCGAATGGGGTATTGCCGAAGCTAAAACCTATGAGTGGGAACATATTACCAATCAGGTTTTTGAGGTGTATGATGAGGTGATGGCGCGGTAACGGGATCAATGAGTCAATGGTCTAATGATTTAAGGTTTTAATGGTTTGATGATTCATTACTTCATTATCCAATTATAACATTGAATCATTGTAACACTAAATCATTGTTTCATTTCGCCGAGCGAACTAGTCTATTTTTCTAATATCCCTTTCAAATCAGCAGGAGAATAATTAATTGATTTCAAGGTCTTGTTGTCTTCCGTCCTGTAAACCAAAAAGAGTCCGTCAGCTTTCTTAATATAGCTATCGGTTCCTTTGTTTTCTTTGTAGTGCTTGACTGTGGCTTCTGCCTCTTCCATAGTCTTGCAAGCTTTGCTCATGTTGGATCGCTGCACTTCATTGAAAAGCTCTACGAATTTATTCCCCAAACCAAATTCCAAAACTGCTCCTGACAGTACATACTGAATATCACATAACGCATCCGCTACTTCTACCAAATCATTTTGATCAATGGCTTCTTGCAGCTCTTTCAACTCTTCAGAGATCAACTCCACTCTTAAAGCACATCTTTTGGCATCAGGAATGGCGGGCGCATCTACCACCGGATGCTTAAATGTATTGTGAAAGGCGGCTACCTGATTGAGCGAATCTATTTTCTCCATGGGACTAATTATTGATTTGAAAAACGAAAGCTCGAAATTCTTCATTCGAACTTTAAATCCCAAGCGCGAGCGTAACTATCTTGGTTCAAGCTGCACAATGATACAATGAATTAAGGATTTAATGATTCAATGCCTCAGTTAAGCAAGGATTTAATGATCTAATGGTTTAATGCCTCATTAATTCATTAGCTCATTGTATCATTCACTCATTGTCTCATTGCTCCTCCTTCTTCCTGGATTCGTTGCGAATGGCCAATGACAGAAAATATACAAATCCACCAACGACTATGCCCAGAATCAATACCATTCCTACTATTGCTGAAGTACTCATTTTTTAGCTGCGAATTTGTTGTACAAAAATTTATTCATAAAAAATCCTATGAGCATAACTCCGACCCATTGTGTGAGTATAGATGCATTACTGTAGACATCAAAGAAATTCCAATTGCCATTGGCATCGAACCACGGATATTCACTGTAGCCCTGTGAAAGCCACCAATAGATGAGGAACAACGCCAAAACAATATTTCCGCTCATGCATATGACGAAATAATTGGTTGACACTTTGAAATCCGAATCTTCATCAACCATCTCTTCCTTGAATTTCTTTGCCCCGGACTTGACTACGGCGAACAAAATAAATAGGCCTGTAACAATCAGTCCCACGCCCCAAACCCAATCCTGATTACTAAAGAAATCAAGAGAATAAGCCGAAGGAAAGCCAAAAATGATAAAGAATATAATTACTCGAATCATGGCACTCTTTCGATTAAACCCAAGGTCATTCAGGTTTCTGGTAAATAATTCAATCATAGCCAAAAGCGAGCTAAAAGCCGCTAAGAAGAGGGCCGCGAAAAAAATCAATGATAAAATACCTCCTCCCTGAAAAGTGGAAAACAATTTAGGAATAATTGTAAATGTCAGTGCTTGATTACCTGTCTGCAAGTAAGCTACTGCACCTTCAGAAGACGGTGCCAAGGCAAATACTGCCGGTAATATGGCCATACCTGCCAACAATGAGGCCGTGTTATTTCCAAAGGCACTGATAAAAGTATTTAGCGTGACCTCTTCATTTTTTCTCGAGTAAGAAGAAAGTGTCATCATCAGTCCCCAGCCGGCTCCTGTGGACCAAGCCGATTGTGTCAAAGCTTCTATCCATATTCTCGAATTGGAGAAGTCTTCCCAATTGACGGAAAACATATACTCCAGGCCAAGGACACCATTTTCCATATTTAAGGCGATGCTTGCTATGATCAGTAGTAGTATAAACAGACTGGGTATCAATATACGATTCGCTTTTTCCAGGCCTTTTTGTATGCCTTTTGAAAGTACAAATACACCAAGAAGTACGTTAAATATGTATAATCCAATAGTTGTCCAATTGCCATTGGAAATAGACATCCAGAACTGATTGAGATATTCCGGATTCTCAGAAAGTGTTTCTCCTAGTGTCTGAGTAGAGAATAGGTTGCCCAATGAAAACCCAAAGTAGCGGAGGGCCCAAGCTGTAACAATAGAGTAATAAAAGGCGATACCCAATGTGCAAATCGTGACAAAAAAACCCATCCAGGTATACTTTTCGCCAGCAAGTTGAGCATAGGAACCAATTACTCCTCTCTTAAATTTTTTACCAATGGAAAACTCTGCCAGAAGTAGTGGAATAGACCAGATGAATAAGAAAACTATCCAGAGAAGGATAAAGGTACCTCCATACTGCCCGGCTAATCTGGGAAAGCGCCAAAGATTACCAGCGCCTATGGCCATGCCCAGAGAGGCTAAGACTATACCCCAGCGATTACTAAACTGATCTGTTTGACTCATATTTGGTTGTTGTTTTCACAAAACGATGCGATTTCTGTCCGATCAGTTTTGTTACGATCGCCAATATTATGTAAAAAATGGACAGAAAAAAAGAATAGTTATATCTGCGGGGTATTGGTAAAAATAGTATCAAAAAAAGAGGCCTTCATACGAAGGCCTCTACCAATTCATATAATTAATTTACTCGTCAAATTTTTACGAGCTCTAAATTCAATCTCACATCTACGTCCTCTCCTACCACAAGACTTCCCGTATCCAGGGTATCGTCCCATTTTAATTTGAAGTCAAAGCGATTGATAGTGAAGTTGGCCTTGAATCCACTGATAGTTTTGTCACCCATACTGATCATACCACTATAGGTGGCAGGAAAAGTTATTTTCTTACTTACATCTCTAATGGTCAATGTTCCGGTAACCTCATATTGATCATCAGCTGTTTTCTTAAAGGATTCGCTCACAAAAGTCATTTGAGGAAATTGATTAGCATTGAAAAAATCGTCTTCTTTCAAGTGTTTATCTCTAGTTAGATTTTCTGTCGAAACACTTCCTACTTCAACCTTTGCGTCAACCTTCGCACCTTCAAAAGAGTTCTTTTTAGACTCGAGTTCACAGCTAAATTCCGTGAATTTTCCGGTCACTGTCGATATCGCCAGATGTGACACCTCAAACTGAATCGAAGAATGCGCCGGATCAGCTTTCCAACGAGTTTGAGACTGGACGGAATAGACTATGAAAATCGATAATAGTAATAGAAAGGCTCTTCTCATGTTGGTTAATGTTTGTTTGACTTAATATAATCATTTTTAAAATCATAACCTATGAAAAATATGCTATGTTTGGAATTTGATAAACACCCTTACAGATATGAAGGCCACGCGCTATATTCACCTTTTTGCACTCATTTTACTGGGTTGTTCTACTCCAAAAACCAATGAAGAGTCGAGCAATGAAACTAAGGAAACCGTCACTCCTCAACCAGATCACTTCATACAAGCCACTGATGGGAGTTATTATCTATTGGAGGATTTAGTCGGCAAACGAGTCTTTATCAATTATTGGGCCACCTGGTGCAAGCCTTGCATTGCAGAAATGCCAGACATACAAGCCGCTGCAGAAATCCTTAAGGAAGAGAACTATGTATTCTTCCTTGTGTCAGATCAAGACATGGACAAAATCAAAAAATTCGAAACCGAAAAAGGTTTTAATTTGACTTTTGCTAAACTCAATGGGAATATTCAGGACCTGAATATTCAGTCACTTCCAACTACTGTCATTTACGACACGAGTGGTAAGCGCGTTCGCAAAATTGCGGGTGCAGTAAAGTGGGACAGCGAAGATATGCTTACCAGCTTAAGAGAAGTAGAATAATATGAGCGAGTACGGATTTTGGTCTCTATTGCCCCCCTTGGCTGCCATTGGATTGGCGTTAAGAACGAAGCAGGTTTTCCTTTCACTGACTCTCGGAATCTGGATCGGCTGGGTCATCATCAACGGAGGCAATATCCTATCAGGTTCATTTGATACGCTCAATGCTTTTGTGGCGGTATTCGAAGATGCCGGCAATACCAGGACGGTCATATTCACTTTGTTTATTGGTGCATTAATTGCACTAATTCAGAGGTCAGGCGGAGTAGCCGGGTTTATTTCTTTGGTGAAGACTAAATTGGAAAGTCAGGAGGCAAATAACAAAAATCGGAACAATCGCAGACTGGTCCAACTGTTTGCTTCGCTTACCGGAATCGTAATTTTTGTGGAGTCCAATATCTCAATACTTACGGTGGGGACACTTTACAGACCCATATTTGATAATCTGAAAATATCACGCGAGAAGCTGGCTTACCTGGCAGACTCAAGCTCTGCTCCTTCTTGTATCATATTTCCCTTCAATGCCTGGGGAGCTTATATCATGGGGCTTTTAGTTATGCAAGGTTTTGATAAACCTTTTGCGACCATGATGAGTGCGCTGCCCTACAATTTTTATCCCTTTCTGGCACTCGGAATTGTGGCATACATCATATATACCGGCAAAGATTTTGGGCCTATGAAAAAGGCTGAGCAACGAGCCGTTGAAGAAGGGAAGCTGATCGCAGATGGCGCTATTCCTATGATTTCTGATGAGGTATCCATGCTAGAAGCCAAACCAGGTATTGCTCATCGCAGCATCAATATGATTCTACCGATCGTTACTATGATCATCATGATGCCGATGATGCTTGTCTATACGGGTTGGAGTAGTTTGGATACTACCGATGGCAGTTTTATTGATCTGGCGTTTCAAGCCATGGGACAAGGTTCGGGCTCTACCTCCGTGTTGACCTCTGTGGCCACTGCCCTGGTGGTGGCTATTGGCTTGTACAAAGTTCAGGGCCTTTTGGGCATTAAAGAAATGGTGGATTTATCATTAAAGGGCATGTCTGGCATGGTTTCATTGGCCATTTTAATGGTTTTTGCTTTTGCCTTGGGAAGTCTGTGTAAGGAGTTGAAAACCGGACTTTACGTGGCCGAAATATCTAAGGCCTGGCTTTCGCCTAACCTGGTACCTGCCATTGTATTTTTGGTGAGTTGTTTTATTGCCTTTAGTACCGGAACCTCTTGGGGCACATTTGCCATTATGATTTCCATAGCGGTTCCAATGGCTCAATCGATGGGCACTGATCCTCATTTGGCGATTGCGGCAGCGATCGGCGGTGGCGTATTTGGAGATCACTGTTCCCCAATTTCTGACACTACCATTATTTCATCCATGGCCTCTGCCAGTGATCACGTTGACCATGTCAATACACAACTGCCTTATGCGCTGACTGCAGGTGGAGTTACCCTTTTGATGTATTTAGCTTTAGGGTTTTTGATGTGATAATTTCAAGAAAATCAACTCCAGCAGATATCGAGGGGATCCTTGCTCTTCAAGCACAAAATCTAGTGAGCGAACTTAGTGACGAACAAAAAGCAAACAACGGCTTTGTGACTACTCCATTTACTGAGGAATTACTGGAAGAAATTATTGGCTTAGGCTGGGCGTTCGTTACTGAAATAGAAAATCAAGTTGTGGCCTACCTTTTCGGTGGCCCCTGGCCCTTTTATGACAAATGGCCTATTTTCCCATATATGACTGCCAGGTTCCTGTCTTGGCAATTCAAAGGTTGGGAAATCACTACCGAGAATAGTTTTCAGTATGGTCCGGTTTGCATCGATGCTAACCATCGCGGTAAGAAAATCATCAATCACCTTTTCGAAGCCATGCGCATTGATTTCGTAAGCAAGTACCCATTAGCCGCCACTTTCATCAACCAGGCTAATCCCATTTCGACTAAAGCTCATTTAAAACTTGGATGGGAGATCGTTGACGAGTTTGAATACAACGAGAATCACTATTATGGTTTGGCTTACGACATGAGTGATGAGGTTCCTCATTTGCACGAATAATATTTTTTAATGCCGCTTCACTATCACTCGATCTACAATATCTTTTGCTGTTGTGATTTGACTTAGATTCGAATACAGTTTGCCATCTTGTCCCGAATGGTGACCATGTCCGATAAGTTTCATCAAAGAATAAGTGTCGTAAGATCCACTGAAGTGGAATAACTCCGACTGATAAATCAATGCCGGCTGACCTACCTGGCCCGATCCTGAATAGATTTTGTCGTCTGGAAATTGATTTCGATTGTAGTATTCATTCCAATCATAGGACTGATTCACCTCCATCATTATCCTGAAGCTACCCATATGCTCTGATTTCGCTCTCGACTTCACAATAAAGTTGTCCGTTGGTGTGGCGCCAGACACGCCATCCAAATCCAATGCTTTTTCTAGTGGAATATAGAAGCCGTCCAAGGCGCGAATGTTACGTTTGTGTGACCAATACGGCAATGCTTCGGGCCTCCGCTTGGATGATGGCGTCCAAACACCATCTATTTCGACGCCATAGTCGTAAACCCCTGAAGCTATCACTCGCGATACGTACAATGTTTCAAGATATTGACCTTTCGAGTCTTCCACCCATATCGCGAATAACGGATATTGGAAAGCTTCCCCTTTCTTTACCTCAATTTCAAGCCCACCAGCACCTGGTATGTCACTATTCAGTTGTATCATTTGATATTCAAAAGTAGCTTCGGTCTTGCCAGCTTTGGCATTCCTTAATTCATTACCCCAATTGTACAGCTCATTGATTACTGGCATATCCAGATAAGCTCCTAAGCCAATAAATGAAAGTAGAACGATCAAAATCAGGCTTTGATATTTAGCCAGGTGTTTACTGCGCTTACCCAACAGGTAGTTTTTTAGTGGCACTTTGTTGTTGACAATATGTAAGGCTATACTCAAAACAAACAAAAGTGCAAATAGGGTGTGTGTAGCTGCCATGCTCTTTTCGAATGAAAAGAAATACATCACCGCTCCCGAAGCGGCCAAAACAAGAAAAGTAAGGATTAGAAAATTACCAACAAGGCTTCGATTCATAACTTTTATATTAAAAATTCAAAGCTAAAATGAAGAACTAAGTCTGGCAATAAGGGGCAAATTTGCCTCTATACATTTTCCAATTTTTCTCCGAAATCACTCAAAATATTTACCACTTCCGCCAACTCTTTACCCAATAGCGTCATTGAATACTCAACACGTTTGGGGTACTCATGGTAATCTTTGCGCTCCACAAGACCGTCTTCCACCAATTCTCCCAGCTGCTGAGCCAGGGTTCTTTTCGAAGCTTCGTCATTCATTTTTTCCAGGTCTCTCAATCTTACAGTTCCCCGCAACAATTCACTGATTAGCGCAGGTTTCCATTTGCCTGAAATGGCATTCAACGTCCGCTCCAGCGGGCAGTCGCATTTAAGTGGTATTTTCCTTTCGTAGGTGCTCATAAGGTTTATTTAACTCTCCTCCAATTACGGCACCCATCTCTTAAGGTTCGACGGCCATTCAAAAAATGACTTTGGGGCGACCTTAACTTTTCATTAACAATTGATAAGATTTTATTAACAAAATAAGTGCCTGGTCGTGCCTTTATTTGAATTCATAACAATCACTAAACCAATGAAATTCAAATTTATTTTACTTTTAACTATTGCTGGTTATTTCTCAAATGCACAAAGCAACGCCCTAAGAATTCACTCCCAAATCAGGCTTCCGCAGGACAGCGTGGAAAGTCAAAAGCTGATTACCGCACTCAATGAATTCCTCGATGCTGCATCCGAACCGAATGAAGAGAACTCCTGGATACTTGAAACGCAAATAATTGAAACCTATATATTATTAGATGAATTTAAAGACATTAAAAAAAGCAGGGAATTCAGTGACGACACCTTCTACAAACCATACCTGAACAATGTCATTGAACTGAAAAACAACCAATACCTGATTCAACTGTCATATATCGGCGTAGACAATAGCGAGAGTCATTTGAGGGCCAGCTTTGAGTTGATTGCACACCAGGTAAATGACTCCTTTCGATTTTCATCGCCCCTCTTGAGAAATACTGAACATTGGCAAAAGGCCCAGATTGGTAACAATATCTTTCGTTATGAAAAAAGTATCAATATGGACAATGTCGAGACCTTTAGTGCACTGGCTGATACTTTTGATAAGAAATTAAAAGTAGATAACCAGATATCTGAATTCTACTGTACAGAGAACCTACCGGCTCTGTTGAATTTGATTGGTGTACAGTACAGATCGGACTACAACGGGCGGACTCAAGCGAATTTCAGTACCACCTACGAAGGGAAAAAGCTCATTGTCCTGGGCAACGACAATGCTGCCTTCGATAATCTGGACCCACACGACTTATGGCATGATCGGCTGAGTCTGGTCATTTCCAGGCGAAAAGTCAACAAACCCGTCGATGAGGCCTGCGCATATTTATATGGTGGCAGTTGGGGATTAAGTTGGCATGAAATATTCAATATATTTTTAGAAAAAGTGGCAAGCAATAAAAAAACCGATTGGACCGAGATTAAAGAAAACCCCTTGAATTTTGGAGAAAATCGTGCTACGCATCTCATGGCCGACTATGTAGTCAATGCACTGATCGTACAGAAAATTGAAAAGGAAAAGGGTTTCGATGGCGTATGGGAGTTTTTGAATTGTGGGCCATACCAGAAGGGCAATGATAATTATCATCAATCGCTGGAAAGACTGACTGGTATTACAAAGAAAAAGTACAATAAAGCAGTTTGGGAGCTGATTGAGAAGGAAAAGGCAAGTACCAAAAAATCTTAAACTACATAATTACCAATTTTGTCTGAGTATCGAAAGGCGAGGTAATATTTATTTAAACGATGGGAAACAATAGGTCACTAACTAATTGCCTTTTAGGCGCATCCACAATCTGGATAGCATTTTTTTTCCGTCGCGCTTATTTTTTGGCACTTCTATGAATGTCGCATGGTTTGAATCATCTACTTCAATCTTGTACTTAAACACAAAACCCTGAGCGTTTGGCTCCAGGCTTAATAGCCCAAATCGTAAATCGTTAAAATACAGCTGTCCATCCTCAGTGCTTATGGTGTACCATCCTTCAGTTATGGAAATCATTCGCTGCACTTGTTCGCTTTCCTTGAAGTCACCCAACAGGTCATGATTTTTAGGGTAGGACTCAAAAGTGATGGGATTTGAATCAAAAAAAGAATAGTGGCCTAATAAATAAGCATTTTCAGTTTCCACATTGGCACTCCAAAGTATAGTATTCATGGGTGAAGGACGGGTATCTAATTGTGTATAGTCAATATTTTGCGTTTTCAACGTGGATTCAAATTGCGCAAAGGCAGTCCATTTTAAAAAAAAGGTGAGTAACAAATAAGAGGAGCTCACATACAAACCCATTCGGTTATAAAATTGACGCTTCACAGTCGTCCGTTTTTGCCGCATCGCTAGGATTAAAAACACTAAAAAAGGCAAGGTATATAGCGGATCAATGACAAATATGGTCTTAAATGCTAGCCGCAGATCTAAAGGCCAAAACAACTGAGTGCCCCAAGTCGTATGCGCGTCCAGGACGGGATGTGTAACAAAAGCCCAGAAAAACAGCCAAGACCAACTTTTGAAGTCCTTTAAAGTTTCAAAGCGAGAAACCAGCCACCCAAAAATGGGAGCAAACAGTATCGAAAAAATAATAGAATGGGTAAATCCTCGATGAAAAGCAAGTGCTGTTACTGTATCTGTAAAGTGAGAAGCCAGCACGTCTAAATCCGGAATCGTGCCTGCAACGGCACCATAGAACATAGCCTTATTTCCTACTTTTTTTCCTAAAACAGCTTCACCAACAGCCGCACCTAAAACAATTTGTGTAACAGAATCCATGTAATTTTTAAAAACCTATGCTGGTCTAAGTCCTTCCGGACACAAGTTTGTTACTTGCACCTTTTTATTTCACCCCGCTCTCCAACAACTTCAATGTTGCTCTTTCCACATCCAGCTGAGCCCTGACACCAATGGGCAAGGTGGCATTGTCATCGATATGACCAATGGGTAGTCCATATAATACAGGCATTTCCAACTCTCCAAAACGATCTCTCAAAACATTTTCTAAACTGGTAGATAGCGCAAAATCCGGGTCTTCCGGTTTAGTCTCGCAACCATTAAACACTCCCATCGCAATCCCCTTGGCCTTATCCAGTTTTCTGGAATTAAGCAGTTGCGTAAGCATCCGATCAACACGATAAGGAGACTCACCTACATCTTCTATGAAGACAATCTTATCGGTAAAATCAATATCATACGGCGTCCCCATAAGGGAACACATCAAACTTAGATTACCACCAACTAAGGCCCCCTCTGCCTGGCCGCCTACCAATGGTAAGGTTTGGTATGCAAGATCTTCTTTCTCTCTCCAATCTTTTGGAACTTCAAACTTCATTCCTGCGCGTCCTTTCACCAAAACTTGTTCAAATCCTTTAGTTGTAAACTCAGAATATTCAGAAGCTCCGACTGGACCGTGGAAACAGACCAATCCCGTTTTTTTATGAATGCCGTATAGTAAGGCTGTGATATCGCTATAACCCACTAGGACTTTCGGATTACTTTTGATCAAATCATAATTGATATCTGGCAACAAACGCCCGGAACCATATCCACCCCTTGCGCATACAATTCCATTGATGGTTTCGTCTTCAAACATCTCGTGCAAATCCTCTAGGCGCTGCTTATCAGTACCGGCAAGAAATCCTTTACGAACGCTCATGTTCTCAGTAAACCTTACCTTAAAACCCATGGATTCCAGATTATTTACTGCTTTTTCAAAGGCCTGTCTCGAAACTGCGCTGCCTGGCGTAATTAATCCAATGGTATCCCCTTTTCTGAGTGCCTTTGGCTTAATAATATCTGCCTCCGCGGTATTGTGTGCACCAGCTGCGTTCATAGTAAGCATGGTAGTTGCCGATACTACAGCAGATTTCTTTACAAAACTTCTTCTGTCCATGGAATCGAAAATAGGTAATTAGACAGGGAAATCAGTTTTGAACAGCATAAATATTAGCATATACATTTGATCTAATCCAGTAATGGGGCCACGACTTTCGTATTTATATACAATTTGCGATACTCCTTTGGGCTTACTCCAGTGATGGATTTAAACCTTCTATTGAAATGAGAGATGTTATTGTAACCGACTTCGTAGCAAATTTCAATTACATTCTTATTGGTTTCTAAAAGCAATTCTGAAGCGACCGACACTCTATACTCATTCAAAATTTCAGAAAAGGTTTTAAATAATTTTTCTTTCAAAAACCGACAGGTGTAAGTGACCGACAATGATAGCTCTTCCGCCACTTGTTCGATGGATATTTGATTGCGGTAGTTTGTTTCTATCGTCTGATATACCTTTTTTATTCGCTGGCTTTCTCTATCACCTACGGTGCAACTTGCAGCAGTAGTGTTGAGCAGTTGGTAGGAGTCAGTGTTTGACAGAATACTCAAAACAGTCAAAAGCATTTGGAACCTTTGGAAACCGACAGATTTTGTCATTTTTAATAAAATCTGCCCTACCTCCTCTTTTATTTCATTGGAATAGGAAACTCCATAAGGTGAGATCTTTTTGAATTTATGAATAGCCCTTAACTCAGGTATATTGAAGATATCCTGATTCATAAACGATTGACTAATCTGCACGGCAACGGTAGTATAGGGTTCACTACCTCCTGTGCCAAATCTATAATGCGGCACAAATGGTCCTATGGCGATCAAATCTCCATCACTGAATACTGAAGCATGATTTCCAACCTGCCTTCTCCCAACTCCATTGGAAATATATGCGATTTCATACTCTGGATGAAAATGCCAATGAGGATTACTACAGAGTTCATTTTCAGAAAAGGTGAGCAACTTAAATGAGCTGCCACTATCCGGTATTACTTTTTCAAATACCCCAGCTTCCAACATATTATTATAATATTTAAAACAAAAGCTAATATAGTGTCAGTTTTTAAAAATCCAATAGTGGTTCAAGCTGGTTTTTTAGATCAGATTTGCTTCAACATTTAATTTTAAACAGTAAGAAAATGCAATCGCTCGAATTATGGTTTGGATATTTAGCTGTAGGCTTAACAATATCCAGTTTTGTTCCTCAGGTTTGGCGTTCTATTCGAACACGTTCCGTTAGGGATTTGTCCATTTGGACATTGATCATTTTTGTCTGTTCGTCCAGTTGCTGGCTGACCTATGGCATACTCATTCAAGATGTACCGATCATCTTGACCAATACGATTATTGTGATTCTTCAAATCACTCTACTCTATTTGAAAATTCAGTACCGTCCTGGAAAAGTAAATACGAGAATCGAACATGTAGCCTTTTGGGTAAAAAACCTTGAGCACATGGCAGATTTCTACGCCTCTCACTTTAGTGCCACTAAAGGCTCATTGTACACTAACCCATCAAAGAGGTTTAGTTCATATTTTCTTTCTTTTAAAAATTCGGACACAAGGATAGAACTCATGCATAATCCGGAGATAGGAAAAAATCAAAATAGCAAAGACCCTACATACGGACTGACCCATCTGGCGCTTTCCGTGGGATCTACAAAACAGGTCGAGGCATTAACCGAAAAGTGTAGAATCAGTGGGCTTAAAGTAATAACCAAACCTAGAACAACTGGTGACGGATATTATGAAAGTGTGATTCTGGACCCAGAAGGCAACTGCATTGAATTGACAGCATGAAGACTAAGGACAAAATAATTTTTGATATCGGAGGTGTACTTATCGGTTGGAATCCCAAGATAGTGTATGACCATATGTTTGATAGTAAAGATCAGCAAAATTGGTTTTTTCAAAACGTGTGTACACCTGAATGGAATAGAAAGCAGGACGCAGGTCGAACACATGAAGAAGCGACCGATGAGTTGCTTCACAAATTTCCTGAATGGGAAAGGCAAATTCGTGCATACTATGACAGGTGGCCAGAAATGGTCACGGGTGAAATTTCAGAATCTGTAGATATTTTAGAAAACCTGAAAGCCAAAAACCACCAACTCTACGCGTTAACCAATTGGTCTGCTCAGTCATTTGCTGTGATTCGGGAAACTTATGATTTTTTCAATCTGTTTGACGGTATTGTGGTTTCTGCACATGAAAGACAAACCAAACCTGACGAAGGTATTTACTTTACGCTTTTGTCCCGATACAGTCTTGATCCTGAAAGTTGTATTTTCATTGATGATACGAAGAAGAACATAGACACTGCTCACAAGCTGTCTATGAAAACCATACATTTCGTTTCGTCAGAGCAAATGAAAACTGACCTTGAAAATTATGGCGTTTTATAGCATCGTTAATTAAGCGATCTCATTAATTAAAAACATTTCACTTCAGCTAAAGCAGCGAATTGCAATCCGTCAAAAGCCGACTTTGCAATGACTTTGAAGTATCTAAAAGTATTGGGTTCGACTAGTTCAATATGTTGATAGGTATTAATTTCCTGAAGCACATAATCGCCCTGGCTTTGCCAGGCCATATTATCTATGCTTGTCTGAATTTCAACATCCTTGATCTTTCTTGAACCGTCCCGTTGTAAAAAGGAAAATCCATTAATTACTAGTTCCTCATTCATATCAACTACCAATTCATGTGGATATTCAGTGGCATCAACTGTCCAGCGTGAATGCCAGAAAGTGGAAGGATCATCATCAATTACATTATTGGCAAGACTTGAGTTGGACTCCTCCTGAGAGCTGAAAGAAACAATACTCCAATTACCTACTTCAAGATTTACTCTATCTTCGTTATTTATATTGATATCTATGATTGGCACTCCATTTGAAAATTCGTAGCTGAAAGTTTTTGTTGTCCTTTCCCCATTCTCATGGTTAAACAATAGCCTTAGGATATATGGCACATCTCCTCTTTTAAACAACTCGCTTATTGGCATAGATATACTAAACTCATTGCCTGTAACTGGTACAGCCCAGGTTACTGCGTCATAATTGGTGTTGGCACCAGTACCGTCATCCGAGGCATCATTGTAAAAGCCAATGTAATTAACTTTTGCTTCAGTTTGAAAGGTTCCGGACGCCTTGATCTCTCCATTTTCAAAGAATGCCTTGAAAGTTTTTATTTCAACGGAGGCTCCTGTGTAAAAAACATCGGTGCTAGTATTAAAGACCTGATTGTTATTCAGAATTGCACAACTGGCCTCAGTAATAAAAGTAGGTGAACTCCCATAAGTTGTATTACCAGCTCCCATCAGTGCCGTTCCTTTGTTCACATTACCCAAGTCCGAGCTCCTTTCTTTGTTGTGAGGAAGATTGAGCCCGTGCCCCAGCTCATGCATCAGTCCTCCTATCCATTTACTTGCATCTGTACCTTTTTTGGAGGATTCTCCAAAGTATTGAATATCCATATCCGGAAAGTCCAAAGCAAAGCACCATTTGCCCAGGCCATAAAAAGGAACAACCTGAGCATTGTCCTGGTTGCTTACCGGAATAATTACAATGTAATGGTCGCTTTCACTTTCTCCCGGATTTGCAGCAAAGTACTCTTCAATTTCAGTTTGTGCTGTTGCTCCACCACCGTTATATGGGTAGCTACTTGTAGGGTTCTTAGCATTCAAATAAGTTATTTTCACCCTTTGATGGGCTTCATCTACCTGCATGTTAAAGGTCTTGTCGCCAAAACCATTAGCTCTCATATTTTCCTTATAAAAATTTTGACCATGAAGAAAAATTTCACTCAATCTTTTGTGAGAATCCTTATGGTCTTTTTGATCTGTAGGGATAAAATAGATAATGTTTAAATTATATTTTGCCTCTGAGGTATAATTGAAAACTATCTCTTCATTCATTTCTTCCTCTGCTACCTCTTCCATTTCATCTGACGAACAAGCCGTCATCGCCAGCAACAAAAAAAGTGTACCTAGTCTGCCGTTACTTATTACAAAATCTCTCCTCATGCCTAAAATTTTAATTACTTTTAGCAAAAGTAATTTGTGCATGCACCAGCCATGTGGAAATTTTGGTCGACTAATGGGTTATTTTTAATCAAAGGAATGTTTGATTAAAATACTACCGATCAAACTTTATCATAAACTGGATCGAAAACACAGACAAGAATTTTTGTTTGTTTACACTACGACTCATATCAAACTGCAAGAGAAGCTTGTTAACCAAAAGGTATTTAGCGTAAATCATTGCAAAAAAAAAGAGGATATCAATTGCTTAATACCCTCTTTTACCTAACCATTTGATTCAACTAACTAATCAAAATGAATTTCTATCGTACCACGACTGATATTTCCGTCTGCATCCGTAGCCGTAACAATCAAATAAAGATGTTCTCCGGTTTCTAATTCATCCAGTTCGGCTTGACTAACCACTATAGATTCATTGGCAAGGAGTTCAGCAAGAGACACTGATGCCTGACCTTCAACCTCGAATTCCTTTTCAAAAATTTCTTCTTCTCTTGTTCTGCCATGGCTATGCCCATCGCCTGATTCTGCTTCCAAATGACCGACCACAACCAATACATGATCAAGAGTGCCTGATTCGTCTTCCACTTTTCCATAGATACTTAGACTTTGATCAACCACACCTTCCAGTTCAGAAATTTTCGTCCCCCCTTGATCGGTAAAATCAACATGTGCCATGGTTTGATTAGTCAACCAGATCTCAATTTCCACACTGGAAGCATCTTCAAAAGAAGTAGCGTTTCCTGCAGCATCAATCGCCTGCATAATGAAATGATAGGGCCCTGCTGTACTTGTGGCATCAACAGATATTTCCTGCGTGACGTGAGCCGATGTACCTTCCACGGTAAAACTCTGATCGTAGTTGAAGTTTGCTAGTGTTCTGCCATGAGAATGACTATCGAAGTTGTCATGAACGGTGATACTATATGTTGCCAAATTGATATCATCGGTAAGATCGCAATGCACATCGAGTGTTCCTCCTGCAGCAAAGGATTCGCCTGCTACGGGATCCTCAAGTGTGATGGTTGGGGCGGTCGTGTCTACAGAGTCATCATCATCACAGGAATATACAAATGGTAAGGCCAGAGCAGCCATGATCCAAACTTTTGTCTTTTTCATTTTAGTTTTTATTTAATGCAATAATGTTGCAATTATAAAACTAATGTTACTGAATTGCAAAAGGAATTCGTAAAGAAATCACAAAATTCCTTCCCTGCTCCGGCAGATTCAGCAGTCTGTAGCGGCTGAGATGGTTGAAGTAATTGCTATTCAAAAGGTTTTGTGCAGAAAATGTAGCTTGAATCGTTGTATTGCTGCCTATACTGAAATCAAATCCCGTATTTACCCCTAATAACCAATATCCCGGTGTGGTTCTCTCATTGCGATCGACTCGATTCTGATCAAAAACCCGTTTTACATTTGCACCCAGATGAACGCCTTCAATCCAACCTTTTTCAATATCAAACCCATACTCTAGCTCAGTATAGAGAGATCCTGGCGGTGTGAAAGGGAGGGGCAGTTTGGTATCTAGGTTGTAATTATATACATATTCATATGCCGCACGCCAATGCAATTTTTCCAATGGATGGTACTCTATGGCAATCTCAGTACCGGAAAAGATGGCATCATGTTGCAAATACTGGTAAATCTGACCGCTTTCCGCCGGTACAAAGGGATTAAAGCCTGAGGAAAATTCACTGGTTGAAGACAGATAAATAAAATTTTTGAAGTAGGAAGCAAAGGGTGTAATTACAAAACTAAAATCCTTACGTTGATAGTTGAAGACAAAGTCCATTTGCAACCCTCTTTCAGTAGTAAGTGTACTATTTCCTAACTCATAGCGAAAAGTTCCATGGTGAAGTCCGTTGATGGACAATTCATTGGCAGTCGGTACGCGATAGCTTGTTCCCAGATTAATCTTTGCGTTCAAATTTTCATTCGGGTAGTATGACAGTCCCAATGCGCCTGAAAAATTGTAATAGTTACGATCAATATTTCCGTTATACTGAAAAAAATTCTCTTCATCAGATTCGCTATAAGCACTTATGTCTCTATTAGCCAAATCAAACCTTAGCCCTCCGGTAGCTGTGAATTTATTGGCCCAGCTATATTCTTCATAAACAAACAAACCCAAATTGGCACTGCTAAACTCAGGTAAGAGAAAAGCAAACCCATCCCAGTTGTGCCATTGATACTGACTCTGAAAACCTATGACTCTCATATGATCTTCCGAAGAATGCCAAAAGTACCTAGCATTTGCCGTCAATGTCTGTAAATCTAAACCATGTTCGAGTGAACCATCAGGCCCTATCTGACGACCATGTGCTGTTGGGTCAGAATGTTCTTCTCTTTTGTTTCGCTGATAACCCAGATCAACCTCAACCCATCTTTGACCCACTAGTATATTGGAGTTAGAAATGATCTTTAAATGTTTGGTTTCCTGTCGCGGGATATCGATATTTCCATAAGACCCGTCATGTGTCAGTTGAAAAGATCTAGGAATTCCTACGGCTCCAACGAACAATCCTGCTTTCTGATGAAAATTACTCACAGTAATTGTCGAATAACCCCAATTCTTTTTTATACCGGTCATCAACGAGAAATTTCTTTCATTGCCTGCCGTATTTTTCAACCGATCATTATAAATAGGAAGAAGATATCCATTGTAGGTAAAGTCAGAAGCAGGGACTTCGTAATCCTCAAAGTCTTGCGTGCTAAATCTTCCTCTATATACCCAGTCTTTTACTTTGCCCTGAACTACCGTAGAAGTACCTATCAAATTATTATTTGACTTATAAATGCCCTGAACATTCCCTTCAATCATTTGGTTCTGCGGAACGCTTGGAGGGAAAACATTAATGATCCCGCCCAAACCATCTGAGCCATACATAAGAGATCCGGGGCCTTTTATCACTTCCACTCTACCGGGCTCAAACATATCCATCTCCAACCCGTGATCTGTACCCCACTGCTGCCCTTCTTGCTTGATTCCTTTGTCATTTACAATTACACGATTAAAACTCATACCACGAATTACTGGCTTGGATATACCAACACCAGTATTAATTGCACTTACTCCAGGTATATTTTCGATCGAATTGACAAATGTCCCCTTCCTGTTCTTTGCCAAGTATTCAGCGTCAAGTATTTCCATGGGAAGCGTCTGTTCTTTTGGACCTACCTTGTAATGGTTCGATTCAACTACTATTTCGCTTAATTCAAGTATAGTTGGTTCAAGTCTGACTTCTAATTTTTTCGTGTCAGGACCGGTAATTTTTATCAATGTCTGAGCCTTGTACCCCAGGGAGCTGATGTGCATGTGATAGGTCGCAGGTCTAATATTTTCAAAACGAAATTTTCCCTCCAAATCAGTCAGTTGGCTTCGATTCAACTCATGTATGCTTACAACGGCTCCCGGAAGAGGCTCGTTCGTCTCCGCATCATGTACAAAGCCAAAAAGTTGTGATTGTGCAACAGCAGATAAGCTTATCAGCATACCTACCATCAAACCAAAAAGTCCTTTCATTATTTAAGCCTCGACGTTACAGGTTCCGCAAATTCCATTGACGATGACATCAATAGCTTCCATTTGGTATCTATTAGGTAGTTGGACGACAGGTAATTCAAGAGATTCCTCAATACACTCCAATTGGCCACAAGAAGTGCATTTGAAATGCACATGGTCATGTTGATGCTCACTGGGGCTGCAAGTGTCAAAACAAAGGCCATAACACGCAATGCCGTTATCATTAGGAATCTTATGTAGCACCCCACTATCAATAAAGCTATGTAGGGTGCGGTATAACGTCACACGGTCATATGCGGAAAGCTCTTCTTCCAAATCCTTTTGAGATAAAGCACGCTGCTCATTGATAAACAAATCCAGTACATCCAGACGGCAATCAGTAATTCTCATGCCATGTCTTTTTAGTATTTCCTTTCGGCCTTTCGTTTCCATAAGTGCAAAAGTAGCCATTTTGCAACTTTATTGCATAAAATAAGTAGAAAAGTTCTCACTACTTTAACTCCTCAAAAAGCTTCTTTGGATAATCTGTAAATACGGCCTCCACTCCTTGATTATAAAGGCTGAGTGCTTGCTCTAAAGTTTCAACGGTTTTCACTTTTTCTCCTTCATGTATCCATGCCCAAATGGCTCGTTTTCTTTTTAGCACGTGGTTCACTACTCGAGATGTAAGTACTCTGATACTTCCATAAGTCTGAGGAATCATCAAATAGTCTGATTGGAGAGGAAAAAGAAAATCCAGAAATACAAAACTGCTGTAAATGAGTTT
Source organism: Reichenbachiella sp. (assembly GCF_039944555.1). Classification (GTDB taxonomy): domain Bacteria; phylum Bacteroidota; class Bacteroidia; order Cytophagales; family Cyclobacteriaceae; genus Reichenbachiella. Next base: position 36,821 of record NZ_JBDUYN010000011.1, read on the forward strand.
TTTGGCCTCCTTGGATGCTGCACTGTATTTCCATCCAGGTTTTCTGATTTTGAATTCGGAGATGATCTTATCATTTGCACTGACTATTGTAGGAGGTTGATCTATCGGACTAGCCTCAATAATTGAAATGACTTTACTAATGATAAGGGGATTGGGACTATGTATGTCGAATACAAATTCCGCTTTTGGGAATTTTTTCACTACTTCTATCAAGGTAGGTGCCCGCAACGGAGAGTCTCTGAAGAGGTATTCATCATCTAACCTAAAGGTATGACCCACGTTTAAAGTTCTTAATTCAGAAAGGGTAAGATCTGCTATTTTAAAATCTTCTCCTGTGATGCGCTTTGTATTTGCATCATGAAAAAGCACCACCTCACCATCTTTGGTTAACTGTAAGTCCATTTCAATAGGCCATTCAGGGTTCACACGCAGGCAATGTTCAATACCCAAAATAGTGTTCTCAGGGTTCTCCCCTCCTCCACATCGATAGCAAATTACTTTCATGATCATAAGACATGAAATAGACGACCTACACTCATTATCAATCCATATTTATAATTATTCTCATTAAACAAACTTCCATTTACCTACCAATGAATGAAATTTTTAGTTAAATAATTTAGTTTTATAACTAAATATTTAGTTATACATTTGAATTGGAAATTATGATCACATAAACTGACATGTAAAATAATCTCACTGGCAAGTGAAGATTAAATCATGGAAGTTTCCGCTTCGGTGCTGACCAGCCAGTCGGACCAATCCTGGCGGAGAACTGCTGATCGCTAAAAGTAAATCATAGCAGATGAAGGAATTAACTAAGGCTGAGGAACAAGTAATGAAGGTACTATGGCAAATAGAGCGCGGTGTCGTCCACGACATCATTGCTAAATTGCCTGAACCAAAACCAGCCTACAACACTGTATCGACCATCGTACGGATATTAGAAACCAAAAAATTCATAGATCACAAAGCCTATGGCAAGACCTATGAATACTTCCCTATTGTTGCCAAAAAAGCGTATTCAAAGTTCTATTTGTCCAATTTCATGGATGGCTATTTCGGAGGTTCGTTTAAAAATCTGGTGTCCTTCTTCGCTGAAGAAAACGATCTGAACGTCAACGAACTGAATGAACTGATTGAAATAGCCAAAAAAGACTCAAACGATAAAAATCATGAATAGCATATTTAACTATTTCTTCGAATCAGGCATCACCATTTCGGTGGCCGCCATATTCTTTTTGTTGGTTCTGAATAAAGAGAAGTCCTTCTTGTTCAACCGGTTTTACCTGCTCGGTAGTGTGTTGCTTTCTCTCATTATTCCGCTCCTTCATTTCGATCTAGGAAATATTCCGCCAAATCTCGTGGCAGGAACAATTTTGCTAGATACAGTCGAATTAGCTGGTATGGAGGCTAATGATCAGTTCTTATTTTCCTTTGAATTTTGGATAGGGTGCTATTCAGTCTTCGCACTACTCCTTTTGGCCCGAATCATTTATAAAGTAACTGCTTTGACAAGATTGGCGCACACGTCTAACAATTCTAACCATTCTCAGTCTAAAGAACTCACTAACAGCAATGAGGCATTCACCTTCCTGAATTCAGTCTACGTGGGTGATCAAATTTCGTCTGAAGAAAAAGAAATCATTCTATCACATGAGCATGTTCATGCCAGAGAAAAGCACTCCTACGATATACTATTTTTCGAGATTGTGTGTGCCATTTTTTGGATCAATCCTATTTATCTCATGATCAAGAAACTTGCTCGGGTCAATCACGAATATCTGGCTGATGCCCATGCCGTAAATCAATATAACAAGGACAGTTATGTCCGTACCCTAGCTGTACACACCATAAAGAGACAGGGATTTGCTCTTGCTCATCAATTTTACAATTCGTCTACATTAAAAAGAATTAAAATGATAAATCAACAAAACAATCAAATTATGAAAATCAAACAGATAACCCCTTTTGCTCTGGGACTGGCAATAGTCATGGTTTTTGGATGTGAAGATGCAACAGAACAACTTAGCAGCATGAATGATCAGGAAACGATCGCCGCCATTACCAAAGTACAAACATCAGCTGTCAAGGAAGTAGAAGGCATGAAAGGCGTTTATGACATGGTCGAAAAACAACCTGGCCCTGAAGGTGGAATGACGGTATTTTATCAGTGGGTGGCGGAGAACATGAAATACCCGACACAGGCAAGAAAAGCCGGTGTAGAGGGGCGTGTTTTTGTCCAATTCATCGTAGATAAAGCCGGCGAGATTACAGCAGTAAAATCCATCAAAGGCATTGGAGCCGGATGCGATGCTGAAGCCGTTAGAGTTATGAAAAGTGCTGCTAGATGGACCCCCGGTCTAGTAGATGGGAAGCCAGTTTCAGTTCGAATGATTATGCCAATCTCTTTCAAATTAACAAGCAGTTGATCCCAAAGCCAAAAAGTGAAGTTAGTACAGCCCAGGTTTTAATATGACCTGGGCTACTCTGTTCACTACTACTTTCGTCATTCACGGCTATCGACTGGCTCTGTTACATTTCAATCTTTCTCCTTGTTTGTTTTTGATCTATTCGTATTATCATTGGGTTCGTGAAAGGACTTAAGGTAATTTTTTGGGTAGTAGTGTTATTGCTAATGAGTAAATCTTTAATTATCTCATGGTTCAATCTACCTTCTATGCAATCAGTTGAGGACTGCCCCGAGTTCAGCCAGCGGACAATCTACACCGTCCATCATCAGAGAGACTGGACAGACACTAAAAATGTGTCAGATTTTTGTCTATCCTATAAAATGGAAAGCGGCACGTTAGAACAAGCGAGAGATTATAAAAATCAAATATCTAACCCAAAGGCAGAATCATATCCTGAATTTTGGGGTAAACTTTATGGAATGCTTGCTGCGGCAGACCAGGATCAAATAAAGGTATTGGTGGATTCTTTAGATCAAATAGCACAAGCAGAAGAACTTGATTACGTTGAATTCGCTCATGCTGTAGTCAAATTAGTCCAGGACATTCCCTACCAGTACATTATATCGAATAAATGCACAAGTGATTATTCTGATTATCCTTGTTTTGGAAATCAGCGGTATGGCATTACAACGCCAGTGGAATTTCTCTATACGCTAAGGGGGGACTGCGATTCGAGGACCGTACTGCTCTATACCATTCTAAGTCAATATAATTACGATCCGGTGATCTTAATCAGTAAAGAGTATCGACACTCCATGTTGGCACTAGATATTCCTGCTACTGGCGAATACCTTAAAATCAAGGGAAAAAAATATTACTTTTGGGAGACTACCAGTACCGGTTGGGAACCCGGCATTATTCCTCCTGGAATGGACAATAAAGAATATTGGAATATCGCACTAAAACATGAACTCTAGCATCTTTCTTCTAGGTATCATCGAGATACTATCGGCCGTCAGTATGGGTCTGATTATATTATCAACCACCTACAAAATCCTAAAATGGTATGGCAAGTGGAGATTTGATATCGGCCATAACAATGTAGCCTATAGTATATTTATCGCCAGCGTATTATTTGGCATGGGACTGATGGTCAGCGGTACCATCGAACCTATAGTGTCATCCTTTCGATTACTTTCAAATACCGAAAGAAGTACTTCCGTCCTCATCTTGACATTTTTGCTTCGAGGTGGCCTCTATATTATCATAGCCTATAGTGCCGGGCTAGCCATCAGTTTGGTCGGTATAATTATTTATTCAAAACTAACTCCGATAGATGAATTTGTTGAAATGAAAAACAACAACATAGGTGTGGCAATCATTTCAGGAGCCATAATCATCACTCTTATTCTTTTGACTAAAGATGGTGTCGCATTAGTGATTGAATCCCTGATTCCTTATCCTGAGTTGCCACCTAGATAAATCAAACGACAACGTTTGCTGAGGTCTCAGACCATTAGCAACACCAATTATGAGACTATTTCATACTGCCCATCCAACACCTTTACATTAAAGGGCATGTATTGGAAGTTAGTAATTTGAACTTTATTGGGTCCGAACCTTTTTTTAAGCTCTACCACAGAATATGAATTCCTTTTGGAACATATGTCGTGATACAGTTGGTGGATCTGAGGTTTTAGACTTCCAGATTTTATCCCATCGACCTGTACGATTACCTCTCGAAGATCCTTACCGAATCCCTTTCCATGAAAATGAAAATGGGCTCGTTCCACATCACTTCTCGCATACTTTGCATACGCTTCTTGATCAATTAAAAAATCCTCTAATCCTTGTTCCCTATTCCACAAGCTTAACTGATCTACCATATAGTGAAGAGTCATCTGAGCTATTTCGCCTTCCCTGTAGCTTCCTCCCAAATCCGAATGCACGCCGGGAAACCATACTTCATGAGTAATACCTGCTTTGTGATTCATCAAAGAAGGTTTGAAGGCCTTTCTGGTTTCATCTATACCTACAAGATGTACTGCACGTCTAATGTTGGATGCAATATGTTGATCTGTGAATAGGTCTTTTTTCCTTAGTCCAAACGTACTAAGAATGTTATTGAAAAGCCCCAAGGCACTTACGGTATCCCACACTCCTAAAAATTCAATGTCTACTGCTTTAGGTTTACCAGCACCAAAGACTACTCCAGCGATACGTTGCTCAATCACTTTCGTCTCCTTGTTCTCCTTAGGTTCAAGTGTAATCTCAATACTTGACGGTATCCCATCATTTTTGATTTTGGTTGCAAGAATACGGGCCGCAGCAGCTCCTCTGCTAAATCCGAAAATGTATATTCTGTCTCCGTTTTGCCAGTCCTGCACCAGGCGAGCGTAAGCTCGCTCTACAATGCTACCAACCCCTTTTCCGTCTGCACCCTTCCATTTATTACCAATCCAGCCATTATCGTTGTCATTACCCACACCTCTATGATATCGAACAACCTGCTTATTCAAATCATTCTTAAAGATCCTAAAGAGGTGAACAATATTGGTCACCAATCCATCACCCTTCTCCCCTGTCTCATCATTCCAGGTGCCATCCAGCAAGATGATGTGTTTCCGTGCAATTGGAATAGCATCATGATCTTTATCATAATGCTGAACAAATGTTGTTTTTGCCATGAGGTTAGTATTTTGGTTTATTTAAGATTTTGTTGGTCAAGAAACAATAGGGTATCGGCGAAGATATTTTTACCAATCAGTTGGTCCATCTCCTTTGCTCTCCATTTCACTTCATAGAAGTCCTCTTCATCGTTTGTGAAGATTGGCGTAATTCCTAACTCCGCTAATTGCTCGTTATTAGGATATCTTATAAGAATTTTTTCTTGATTGGTTACCCCCATTAAAAAAAGTTCCCACCATTGATTGTCATTTTTTACATTCAGTACAAACTGTTCTCCTACAGATCGCAAAACTGCTTTTCGTCCCAATTGTGCCTCAAGTATTTCACGGGTGGTATAATAAATAGAATCATTCCTTATTTCATATGGATACCCTATTCCGATTATTCGTTGCTGAATTGAATCATAAGGGTAAGCCTTGTTGTCGTTAAAAATAGCATACTGCGTAGTATCTCTGGTCGAATATGGAATCGATATTTTCTTATACTCTATATTGGCAAAATAAAATTTACCAACAATCAGCGAGTCGCTCCCGTCTGTCCATACGCCACGAAAAGCTTCTGGAAAAGCATAAATATTTTTTGAATCTATTGGCTGTGGTCTGTCAAAATAGTGCTGACTGCATGACAGCAACAGACCGACAAATATCATTTGAACGAATTTTGGAAAACAATGACCAAAGGTCTTTCTTAAGGTTTGCACAACGTTAGGTTTGAAAGTCGAAAAGGAAAAATGCAATAGTCTTACAGACCAGCATCGGAGAAAGTTAAAAAAACTACCAGACACTCGCAATGTTACCTTGACGGAATTAACATTTCAACAATTTCATAATTCCCATTTCGATAGGCCGTCACCAAGAGTTTAGTTCCATCAGGAGACCAGTTTGGTAAGGTATCACCATCATCGTTAAATGTTATTCTTTTAGCGTTTGAGCCATCTGCTTGCATGATGTGGATTTCCGGTCTACTGCCTTCCATGGATTGTGCATAAGCAATCTGCATTCCGTTGGGAGACCAGGACGGGCAAAAGTTATGTTTAGGCCAATTAGTCAATCGCTTTTTGCCCGTTCCATCAATATAGATTGTATAAATTTCATCGTCTTGATTCCCAGTTTCATGACGGGAGAAAAAAAGGATTTTTTTACTGTCTGGCGACCACCTTGGATAAAAGGATCTGAAGCCGTAGTCTGCCAACTCTACCTTGACCTTTCCAAGTAAATCTATAATAACCAGTCTGGACGAATCTCCTTGAAATTTCTCTGAGTATGCAATTGAAAATCCATCAGGAGAATAATGCGCAAAAATGGGTTCAGTCTTGGCTACAGGTATTTGAATCGCTTTTACCTTATCATTAAATAGATTTGCCGTGTACAGCTGAAATTTACCAGATCGATTGGACTCAAAAAGAATCTCATCTCCATTGGGATGCCAGCTGGGTCTTCTATCTTCAGATGAGTCTCTGGTAATTTGCCGAACCATAGTACCATCGGTATTCATCACGTACAGATCCCAATCTCCGCTTCTATTCGATTCAAAGAGAATCTGGCTGCCATCCGGAGAATAACTGGCATAACGATCATTGGAAGGATGATTGGTTAGATTTGTCTCACTTGGACCTTGAAAGCCATTAAGTAGAGTTACATATAGTAGCAGTCTGATCATTTCGAAATAACATAAACTAAATCGGTTATTGAAAGTTAGCTATAATTAACCAACGACCTATTTTGGTTTATGAATTGCAGACCATAAATAACAAAAAGCCACTCGCAACTAAGCAAATGGCTTTCTAAAAATGGATCGCTTTTGCCAATCCATCAGCGCGTTTTTTACATGGCCTTTTCCTTTACGGTCTCCAGATCGGCAAACATATCATCCATGCCCTTTTTAATCATTTCTAACACGTTAGTCTTATATTTTTCCTTGTCACCGATATAGTTCCACATATTAGCACTCGAATTGAGTACATCAATTTCCTTTTGCTCGACGTCTGAATAAAAGTCTTCGACCCCCTTGGCGTTATTACTTCCAATATAGCCTCCCACTTTACCTTTTTGCCAGGTGGTGGCAGTCATTACATTAGCAGCCGTCAATTGTGGAAATGTCTTAACTGAAGCCGTACTTCCCAGAGCAGCTGATTTGAAAGTAATAAAGTTAATAGTAGACGAGAATCCGGTGTTGAACCCACTAAATTTAGCATCATAACACAGTCCGTGTGCACAGTTTCCTGCAAGAGCGAGTGGCCCGGAACCTGAATATGGAATATTCTCTCCTTCTGGCCAGGCCATTAGGTTATGATTCTTTTTTGTGTGATTGTTTTCTGTACCTCCGATTCGAAGTGTAGACTTTCCTTTTTTCGCTGCCTTACTGTATTTTTTTGAGGCTTCTATTACAGCTTTGGTGGGAGACGCCACATCTACTCCTCGTTTTTTCCATTGCTCCTTAAAATAGGCATAGGCCTCATTGACAATTTCCTGTGCCAGCGGCTCATCAATTTGCGTCAAATCAGCCCGAATGCCAACCTGTGCACCACCACCACCCTGGTCTTCACCAAATCCATATAGAATCAGGTTGATTGAAAAGTTGTCAAGCACCATTTTATTTGTTTCTACCAAAAGGAGTTTGTTTTTACCCATTATGGTATTCTTTGTCTTTCCCATTTCTACCTGAGAAAATAGCGGAGTGATGACTCCACCGATTAAAATCGTTGCGATAGCAAATTGTCGTTTCATGGCTTCTGTTTTTAGATGGTTTCCTTTATAATTTTTTTATGCATTTTTATTGGTTCTGAGGCCCTGCCGGATTCGGTTTGTGACTTGTCAATCATCAATTCTTTTATAATTTATGCAAAGCGACTTTACTCTTTGATTTTCACAATAATCTATGAACTACTTTTGAAGTAAGGTAGATAAAGTTGTAAGCTGAAAACATCCGTATTAGTAGGTATTTTGATGTACATTGAACAAAAAAAACCCCGTCGGAATCCGACGGGGTTTCAATTAATGTTTATTTCAAATAGCCCATAGTAGGTTATCCGAGATATCAAATTTATTTGTATGGCAGAGACCTGGCACCTAGCAACAGCTTATTTTTTGTAAAAAGCCCGATGAATTCCTTTGATTCATACGGGCTTTTCTCGCAGTTATCGAAAAGATCAATTTAGTGATGCTATCTATTTGATTTTAAGTGTTGTCCCAATCATAACCAAAACTTGGTAATGATTAATATTAGTTAATTGCAAATTCGTTAGATGGCGTTCCTTTAAAACATCTAGGTATGACTGGAAAAGTTTCGGTGAGCACATAGTAATAGGTACCATCAGGGTATTCGGGAGTAACACCCGTTCTACCATTACACTCATCCAGGTCTCCCTGTCCTTCTATGTACTCGTAATCATTGGAATAGGTGCCGTTGTAATCTCCGCAAGGGGCTGTTACGCCATCACCCTCTCGCTCTCCTGATCTTAGCGTAAAGCCTGAGGTCAGGGATTTCACATCAGAAGAGCTATTGTCTGCCGTGCTGTAGCCATACTTATAATAGATTGGAAATCCATCGGCAGCATAACCCACTAAGGTCATTACCGGATTTTCTTCATCCAAACTCAATGTTTCGATATACAAGCTCGGGAATCCATGGTAGTGATATTTGCCTTGCGGCTGAACATGTGCATTATTACAATCGAAACCCAAATCAAGATTGACGGCTTCCATATTCCACTCCCAGTTTACACTTGGGTCTGTAAATGGAACCGTGTGAGGCCATGGTTCAGCAGGCAAAGGGTCTAACTCAATACCTGAGAATACGATACCAAAAGAATAGGCTGGGCCCGAAGTCATTGATAATAATTCTGTAGTTTCACCTGCCAATTCAGGCGTCGCATCCAATTCAAATGTTTGTGACTGCACCGTAATCGCATTGGGGTTTAGCGCACCCTGATCCTTCCCAAACAATCCAAATTTATGATCGGGTATCGAGTTGGTTGTAATAGTTCTGATATCATTTGCTTCGTCGAGCACATTGGTGAAAGTTGGTGCATCCAATGATGCGCTTGTATGATCTTCACCGCATTCTCCTCGTGTCTGGTCTACTTCCAATTGTGTGGTGCAATCATCGGTTGTCGTAGTACCGGAATCGTTGTCATTTATGGTCAGTGTAACGGCTCCAGAGGCTGTTACATCGCCATCTACATCGGACAAAGTCAGGATGATGGTCTCGTCCTCTTCGTCTGCTGAGTCATCGATTAGTGTTATATTCAACGAAGCCTCTGAAGCTCCTTCTAGAATCACAAGACTTCCTGATAATTCTTCGAAATCCTCTGCGGATGTTGCTGTACCGGACACTGTGTAATTCACCGTGATATCACTTCCTGAAGTATTAGTCAGACTTGAACTTGCAGTTATCAATATAGTACCGTCTCCTTCATTATAAGTCGTTTTGTCACTAGTAATGGAAATGCTTGCATCAAAGATCTCAGATGCTGAATCCTCATCACATGCAGAAAGGATGACAACTAAGAATAGCATACAATTAAAAATTACTCTGTTCATATTAAGTTTATTTAAAGATTTAACCAGCCTCCTGTCAAGACCAAAATTTTCTAGAAAAACTACCTCTGCGCAATGACAGAGGTAGCGTCATTAAGATCACACCATCCGTCTGATGGTGGTCAGCGCGATATTTTTATGATCAGTTTCCTTATCGCCTGGCACTCATTTCGAATCAATAAATCAAAAGTAGATCAGAAGCTTATTCCTTCGATGGGCTATGAGATGACAAATAGTAGACATTGGATTGAGGCAAAACGGAATACTTCAGTCTCTCATTTGAGTGAATCGAGCATTTCAAGGAATTATAGTTTGAATAATAATTTGCCGAACCAATAGCGACCAGTTAGATTGGACTGTCTGGCTTTGACATGATAGGGATAAATGCCATCAGCAACCTCTGCTGAATGATTTTGCTTATCCGGCAGAACGTTAAATACATTTGACGCACCGAGGTTAAGTTTTATATTTTCAGTAAGTCTAACGGTTGTGTTTAGGTCGACCAGGCAGATCGCACCAAAGGTCTGATCTCTGGGCTCAATTTCTTCGGTAAACTCATTCAATACCCAATTATCCGAATGACCATCATCCGGATGAAGATATTTGACTTCTCCCAGCCTGTTCATGTTCACAAAGACTTCCCATCGATCAAATGTCACGGTAAGTCTGGAATTCCATTGGTTTTGTGGAATAAAAGTTTCTATCAGTGCGACGTCTTCTCTTCCAAAAATAAATTCTTGCTTATCAGCTAAAGCTACAGGTAGACGTATATCTCCCTGTAATCTGGTTTTGAACACACTAAACATGGATCTCAAATGAACCTCACTACCTAACAAATTGAACTTTAGTGCCATCAAGGCATCCATTCCTCGCGTACGTGAATCAAAGCCGTTGAAAAAAAACTCCGCCTGATAATTTCCTAAAGGTTCTACGAAGGCTGCCACTTGGGGAAAGTTGGCCGGATCGACCCGACCAGACAACAGAATCCTGTCTTCAAGATCAATTTGAAAGGCATCTACACTGAGTGATAAATTTCTATTGATGGCAGAGGTGAAACCAAACCCAAAGTTTTCAGACAATTCCGGATTCAGCTTTTTCAGATTAAACGCTTTGTATAGTGCGCTTTCGGAGTTGAAGTTGATCACATTGAGCAATTCTCCATCCACCAGTTGTACTGACCGTCTCCGATAAAAAAGTTGTTGAAGACTGGGTGCTTTGAACCCAGTGCTAAAAGAGGCCCGAATAACAAACTGTTTTGAAAACTTATACCTTCCGGCCAACTTAAAATTAGAATGTCCGCCAAAGTCACTGTAAGACTCCTGTCGTGCAGCTGCCTCTAGCAGCAATTTATCTTGCCATCCAAAATCAAGTTCTACATAGGCCGAAGCATTTGATCTCAACTCTTCTAGCTGATCCTCTTCGGAGACACCATAATACCCTTGGATGCCAGCCTGCCTCGTCGCACCGGACTCGGTAGTAGTTTCTCCATCTACATATGAAGATATTTCCCCTTTCTCAGTTCCATAAGCCTCCAGTCGAAATTCCGAGCCAAATGATACTTCGAAATGAGATCTGGGCCATCTGAAGGACCTGGTGGCGTCAAAATTAAGCACATTATGTCTATAGAAGTAACTACCTGCAAAAGCAGAAATTGGAGATCTGATGCCCAGGGATGCATTGTTAGAATTGAAAACTGAAACTTGAATGGTATTATGGCCATGGTTATAGCCAAAGTCAAGAGACCAGTCGTTAATCTCTCCTCGCAAACCGGCAGCTAGTGATTTATCAAAAATATCGGCATGTAACTCCGGTGAGAAACCATAAGGATAAAGCAAGTCCAACACCAAAGCCTCCTCGTACGGAAAGCGGTACATGGCGTGTATTTTCTCATTTCTGTAATTGATGCTTCCAAATGAATAGAGATCAATATGATCTGTCAATTCGAATGCACCGTTGTACATCAAAGTTGAATTTCGATTCGAAGGTGTTCCGATAGCTGCCACTCTTTCCTGATCGAATGGCGTTTGACTAAAGAATTCATTTCTATAATCCTCACTATGATCCAGACTATCATCGGTGATTATTCCGGTATAGTTACCAGAACGATTGACCATTTGCTGGTCAAAAAAAGATCCCGTCATATTCAGATAACCTCGTTGTCTGATAGGAAATCCATGATTGACTGAGAGCATCCGTAGTTGACCATCGCTCCTGGAAGAAGATCCGGCCTGTAAGGCCAGTTGCGCACCCACTTTTTCTTTTAGCATGATATTGATCACACCGGCGATAGCATCAGAACCATACTGTGAGGATGCACCATCTCTCAAAACTTCAATTTTATCAACGGCCATGATCGGGATCGCATTGAGATCCGTGCCACTTGCCCCTTTTCCAAAAACATCATTGAAATGTAGAAAGGCACTTTTATGCCTTCTTTTCCCATTGACCAAAACCAAAACATGATCAGGCTCAAGTCCCCGCAAAGAAATAGGAGCTACAAAATCAGTTCCTTCTGCTGTGCTTTGTCGCACCGAAAAAAAGTTGGGCAATAGTTGATGAAGGGCCTCTGCCAATGTGGGCCTACCAGTGTTGAGCAGATCTTTGGCATAAACCACATCAATGGGTACTGGAGATTCCAGTTGATTTTGAGAAATATGAGACTTGCTTCCCAGAGATACATCTGCATCCATCAGGTTGCTTCTTAGCTGGAAATCAACTTCAATTTGCTGCAAATTATGAACGGCTATGATTTTTACCACAGGTTCATAACCACTAAGCGATACATTGATCTCATACAGCCCTGTGTCCAACTCGAATGCAAAGTATCCATCGGCATTGGTGTAAGTGCCATAGGCCGTATTCAGGATATTTACATTTACATCAGAAAGTGGTCCGAATCTGTCCGTGACGGTTCCCGTAATGAAACCATATTGAGCCAAAAGCACGCCATTAGTTAACACAATCAATAATATTGTCCCAATTAACCCCTTCATTGCTCGATAAGATAAACTTTGGTAGATGAGGTGGTTGCTGTCCGACCATCGACAGTTTGCACAGAGAGATTATAGAGGCCCGGAGATTCTACGGAAAGGGCCTTTCCTTCTCCTATCTTTTTGCTGTTCCTTAACCAGGTAAATATTCCTTTCACATTTGACTTAGCGTGCAGTGTTCCAGATTTTTTAAAGCTTATAGACTCCCCTTCTTCAATGTAAACCTGGAGTTTTACAAAGGATTTGACGGAGACATGAATCGGCTTGGAAATGAGTATTTGGCCTTGATAGCTGATACCTTTGACTTGATAACGGCCAGTTTTGTTAATCAAAATATTGGAGGAATTACCGATCTGCCGACCATTGAAATACCACACGAAAGACACATCCTTCAAATTAGATTTGGCATGCAAATAACCTTCTTTTTCAAACAATACTGAATCTCCTTCCAAAATTGATATTTCGATCTCGCTTTCCGGGCGTCTTCTTAATATATAAGGTTCAGTAAGAGACGTGGATTCCCATGGTATTTGTCTTCTGGACGAGTTTTCAAGCACATAACTTCTTACCTGTTCAAACATGTCCTTGATCTCAAGATCATATTGTGGCAGATATTTGAGTAGTGCTTCAGTGAACATTCCATTCTGCCCTTCACCATCAGAAGCTACTTTGCCCGGACTGGTCGCAAAAGAGATAATGGTTCCTTCGGGGGCATCCATAAGCGCCAGTCCTTCATGAAGCTGGCTTGCTTCTCCTTGAGAGAAGGGATTTTTCCGACAGGCATCTAGAATGATTACATTAATTTTAGTTTTGGCAAGTTTCAGCGAATTCAAAATTGCACTTGCAGGTACACAATTCTTTCGAATATCTGTGATGGAATTGGCATAAGCATCCACCGGAACCAAATAATTTTTTCCAAGCATTTCGATGCCATGCCCGGCATAGTAAAACAAGATCAGATCATAGTCCTGCACACGCTGGCTGAAGGTCTTGATTGACATCTTTGTTTCCTCCTTAGTTTTGTCCAAAAACGACAGCACATCAAAACCCATTGTTTCGAGTGTGGCAGTCATGTGCAATAGGTCATTTTTTGCATTGGGCAGGTCGTCCAGGTATTGATAGGAAGCGTTGCCCATCACCAGTGCCAGTTTTTTCTCGCTATACACTTGAGACCAGCTTAAACTCTGGCAGAATAACATCAAGCCAATTGCAAAGTTGACTTTCAGCCCCCATATTTTTCTTACCAGATTGTGTTGCGTTACCCACATTTTTCTAATTCGTAGCCTGCAGTCCCATCAATGGTCCTTACAGCGGCAAAATATCCAAGAGCCTCAAATTCAGAAACAACATGGTCAGCAAAATTTCTGGTAAAAAAAGGTTCTAAAACGTAGGTAAAACCTGAGCCAATATATTCGCTTCTCATCTCTGCTCCCGAAGCCTGCAAGCGCTCGTGCTGTTCTTTTTCCTGGGGTACAATCTGCACCTGGAAGTAGTCATCATAATTCGTTGATGGATAATGTCTGAAAGCTTCCCCGACTTCATCAATGATGTATTGATTTTCAGGTCGGCTATGCCCACTCTGGTCGGAAAGTTCCTGTATCAATTCAAGTAATAGCTTGACTTCTTTCTTCCCCGGGTTGAGCTCCAGGTACTTTCTCATTTCAATGGAAAAATTAAAGAGGGCGGAAACATCCGCCCTTTTAAACCTACTCATAAGCTTATCCCAAGATATATCAATCTCCCAATCGTCAGCCAATGTTTCTACAAAATTCTTTTCGTTTTCCTTCAGTATCTTATCAGTCAAAGCGGTTGCCGCTAGTAAGTCAATGACTTTGTTCCTTGATTCTACCTGAAAAATATATTTGGCCAGATTAAATACTTCTTTTGTTTCATGACCAATGGATCTCCCGATCAGGCTCAACCAATGATGTCTTTTGTTTCCCGCGACCCAAATACCGCCAGCCACCAAAATCTGCACTACCGAAGCTCCCAACCAAATCGCTCCATCCACAAATCCCTGCCATTGTTGTTCGAAGAAAAAGTTCAACGTGAAAATGGATCCCGGTATCATACCCGTTGCTCGTGCAGAAATCGAAATGCTATCTGCTACTTCTTTGATGTGCTTTCTTGACCAAAGCTTGTTCAAAGTCAAATAGACCTCTACCACCGAAAAAAGCACTGCTCCGTAAGCCAGAAAATGGATAAGCTGCTGAAACATAACCCGCTATTTAAGGATCAGGCGTTTGACGTATTGATGTTCATGAGTTACAAACCTGAAAATGTACAAACCGCTTTCCAACCCCGTCAGGTCAATTTGAGCTTGGCGGCCGGAAATCCCATTTATTTGCTCGTTCCATACCTGGTGTCCATATATATCAAAAACAGCCAATTTTCCCTCAAAATCTCCCTCGTTAGTCAAAACCAAATTCACCAAACCTTCTGTAGGATTAGGAAAAAGTGACATTTCGCTGACTATCTCACTCTCTTCCTCTTTGACTTCTATTCGTCCTTCAGTCGATTCATCATTTATTTTTCGGATTTTCAGGTCTGAAATAAAGCCTTCCATGTCTTTGCTAGCCTGATTATTTGACCTGCCTATGTCGACCAAATCCTCTGATATCCAGGCCGCAATTCCTGATTCCAAAGCTGCCAGTTGTCCGTTGATGTAAATCTCTCTGGTGCCATCTTCTTTCAAATAGGTGAATCTCAGGTGATACCATTCTTGAGCCTCCAGGGTTTGTGAAGTGGTCTTTTGAATTCCGTCAAACTTAAATCTCACCTTCGCATTAGATCTTACAAAAAGTAGCAGTCCATTCGACACATAGGTGCCTAAGATTGAATTATCAGAATCAATCGATGGGAGTTTTACCCAAGCACTCACCGTGAAACTGTTGTCTGACATACCCATGTCATCTGCCTGTGCGAGCTGAATGTAGTCCCCACTACCATCAAAACTCGAGACAAACCCTCGTTCTGTATCTTCAACAAATGTAACATCACCTTCGGCGGTACCATGAAAACCATTTCCGCTGGTATCAAATGTGGTAGCTGTCAGCGGGTAGTAGGCCATCAATTCTGCAGAATGTCCGCTGTAGTTCTCGAAAACCTCATCCTCAGTAAGTGCTTCTTTCCAAATTCGGAAGTCATCCAGATAACCTGTAAAATACTCACTTTGGGCTAACCCAATGGTTACTTCATCCAAACCTTCGAAGGCACCTTTATCTGAGATCGTCGCATCACGTTCTCCATCTACATAGATGGTCATGGTGGCTGCATCTGCGTCATAGACATACGAAACAAAATGCCATTCATCTGAAGCAATGGATTGCACGCCCTCCAGGTCATTGTTGAAGAAACTCATATGAGCGCTACCCGCCTCAATACCAAGATTTAAACCTTGATTATCATCTTCTACGCTGGTTCCAATAATGGGCAAAGTAGTACTGGCATCAGTAAACTTGACCCATGTACTTACAGTAAAACTTTCATTGACCAAATCTAAAGCCTGGCTCGTGGTAAGCGTGATATAACCACTCGTTCCATCAAAAAAGGCCACTTCACCCCGTTCGTCATCATCAACAAAGCTCACCCCACCTGCTATAGTACCTTCAAAAAGGTTATCGCTAATGTCATTGGCCGCCGTGTCCAGTGGGTAATAAGCCACCAGGTAATCCGAACAGGTGCTTGTGATCACTATTTCTTTTTCGACATCCATCGAGCACTCTCCCAACGTAGCAGTCATATTGACCATATAATCCCCTACGGCACCAAACAAATGCGCAGGATGCTGCTCGTCGCTGGTATTACCATCACCAAAACTCCATAGCACTGCATCAGGCTCAAGGTCAGAAACTTCAATAAACTGGACCGTATCCGAGGTACAACCAATACCACTTACCAAAAAATTGGGCTGGATGACGTCATCCGAAAGTGTGACGATCACCTCATCAGAGGCCGTACAACCTAATTCATTGCTTACTTCTATCGAATAAGTACCGGCTTCTTCTACCAGGATACTTTCAGCACTTGCTCCCGTAGACCAGGAATAAGTGGCCAGTCCCTCTTCGGCAACTAAAGTAACCGGAGCTCCCTGACAAATCACCTGATCCTCACCAAGATCTATTTCTACAGATTGCACCTCTACTGCCAGACTATCGAGTAGCGTGCAAGCTTCCTCATCGACGACCTGTATAAAGAATTGATCATCTTCAAAGGCATCCCGACTGTCTTCCACGCTACTATCATTCAGCCACAGGTACGAAACAAAAGTATTTTCGGGTGTAACAGATATTATATCCCCCAGGCATATAAAAAGCGTATCAGGTGTAAAGATGGCAGTAGTAGGCAAATCAAATTCATAAGCTCCTATATCTGGTGTGGCAGGAGTGCGGTCTATATTGTTGTAATCCGTGAAAACCGGATGATCAAGTGCTTTACCCGTATTGCTTACACTGTAGTGACAGATGTTTGGCAGACCGTCCTGAGGAAATTCCAGATTAAAATTGGTAGAATTCTGATCCAAACCGCTAGATTGATGCACTGCCAGGGTTGCTCCCAATGTAGATAGGATACCTTCGGAATAGATGACATTGTAGTCCGCATCGTGAAACACACTCAATATGGCAGAATAGACCGAGCCCTCACCATAGTTCATCAGAATATTGTTGTACAAAGAGACATCAGATCCCCCAGTAAATGCGGCCACACTCAACAACGAGGACATACGGACAGAATTATGTACGAAATCAAGTTTAGTCGCCAAATCAAAATTAACACCGACCATACTGTTGGTGGTATTGGATAGTTGCAGGTAATTGTTGCTTACCATGTTGATCGTGCTGTCCGATATTGAAGAGCTTTGAAATTGCATGCCTTTGGCTCCATTATTGAGTTTGACGGTATTTTGGTTAACCACAAAATCAGATGAGCTCCAGAGTTCCAGTCCAATGGAATAAGCAATGGCACTTTCCTCATTTTCCACATGGTTGCCCTGTACTAATGCATGAGAAACACTAAGTGATAAAGACTGTATACTCTGATTGTAGAACTCATTGTTTTCAATGGTCACCTCAGTGGTTCCAAATGAGCTCAGTCCATAGTAAGCATTTCTAAATAAACAATCACTGACAGTAATATCATGGGCTCCACCGCTACTAAAAAACAGCAATGTGGGAAAAGAAGAAAAGCCCAATCCGGTTTGACCAAGGAAATAACAATTATCGAATGTAATTCCGGATACCGTGGCATCATTACCGACCGTCACAACACTCGCGTAATTACCAGAGCTGCTATTTTGAAACGTCATGTTTCTAAACAAAAGACCCTGGGTACCATTGATGCTCAAAGTATAGTCCCGATTTTCTGAGTTTACATCATAATACAAAAGAACGTCCTCTCTGGTACCCAAACCAACAAACGAGATCACATGGTCATTACTTCCTGTGATATTTGAACCATCCAAAGCCAACTGTTCTTTGTAGTTCCCCGACTGTACATTGAAAGTCACATCACTGTCAATACCATTGGTTTCCATGTCTGTGATGGCTGCACCAAATGAAGCATAGTCGCCTGTTGCTCCTATTGTATAGGTACCACTAAGTTGAGCATAACCTTGCTTTGTTAGCAAAAGCAAACACAACAAAACAAGACCCAATGATTTTAAAATTAGATTGATCATAACTTAAAAGCGATATGCGTAATTAATTGTCGCAATGGTTTCTCCGTAAGAAGTCGAACTGGACGTTTCTTCGGTCGAGCTGGTGACAATCGTACGTTGGATAAAACTAATATTGGCAGAGATCGTGTGACTCGACTTGAGCTGCATAGATCCGGTAAGCAGGGCATTAAACGTCTTATTACCCTCCGAGCTGAAATAGTTTAAGCTGGTTTGTGTGGTCAGTTTGTCGTTGAAGAAGTTTCTCTTGGCAGAAACACCGGGTCCTAAACGTGTAGTAACTATGCCGCCCAGATCATTTTTGTTGTAATTGAACCTAACGCTCATATCCGTATTGATACTGCTTAGTTTGACGGTATAGTTAAAAGTACCTGTCATAACCAGGTTATTCGAACTTCTGTCTGCAGATGCAAAATCATCAGATACAGACTGGCGGCTCAGGTTCACACTAAAGACATGACTATCCTTGGATTTACCACCAAGCATGTAAGTACCGTAAACTGAAGTAGCCTTGGTCACTACCACTGCATTCAAACTATCCAAAGCGGAATTAAGCACATATCTTACCTGCGCTGAGTAGTTCGAAAAACTCATGCCAATAGAAAAGGGGTTTTGCGCATAAACAATATTGCCGGCTGCAATTGTTCTGCTGGATTCCGATTGCTCCGTGCCAAACAAATTGTTTCGTTGTAATCCCCCATTGACAGAGAGGGCCAGTTTCTTCTTAAATATCGAGGTAGCATAGGCCGCTGTGATGTTTTCCATATCATTGTTGAAGAAATATGCACCCATGGTTTGATAATCAGGATCAATTCGTTCATAGGTACCTGACAGAGTGTGACCGGACAGACTATAGGACGTAGAGAACTTAAAGGCATTCCTGATCACCGTAGAAACTTTTTTATCAAGGCCAAAAGCCGAAAATAGCGCATCATTTCCTACGCTTTCATCACGGATATCAGTGGTATAGGCTGACCTGGCAAATTCTCCAGACAACGAAAGATTCTTGACTTTGGAAAACTTCCAGGCTACGCCGAGTACTTTATTTTCTCCAGGAAAAACGGTAGTCGAATCAGGAATCACATCCCAGGAGTCTTCGTCGTCCCGAGCACTGAAAAACATGAAGTCGACATAATTGCTATCATCGCCATATCCGACTTTTCCACCATATCCAATTCTATTAAAACTGGGCACAAAGGCTTGATTTGTGGCTATATCTATAGGAACTGCAGAAGCAAACCTACCGTACGTAGCAGCTACTCTTATTTTACCAGGATTCAGTTCAAGCCCTCCACCGAGAAAAGTATGTCCTGCCAGCGTATAAGTTGAGTAGGTCATATTCGAGTAGCCTATATGTGCCTTAGCCCATTTGTAAGAAGGTTTGATCGAAAGGCGGTTATAGGGTTGTGCAAAAGAGGTATTCTGAGAGGTCAATGTACCTGAGAGCGGAACAGCTATACCAAATATGCTGAAATTCAAACGACCGCTCAAAGTCCATATATACGGATCCTGCCGACCTTCGATACCATTGGCCATATAGAATCTATTCTGAGCGGAGATACCCCCAGAAACTTTAATCGCTTTTTGTTCCCCCAGTTTATCCAGGCTTACATCCTGACCTGAAACCAGGGTCACTACAAGGCTACTGATCAACAGTAGCACAAAGGATATTTTCTTTATGTCTAAAATCATAGTTGTAACTGAAGCGCAATACAATATTATTGGATTAAACAAGGCGAAAATTATTTCCTTGTAGACATGTAGTGGACATCAATATTCCACTTTAAAAAAGCACAAATAGTCATTTAAAAGGCTAGAGGCTTTTTGATCAGCGATAGGTTGATTGATTGCTTATACCCATTCGCCGCGCATGGATGAACAATTGGATCACTTGATCTTTATCTTAACCGGCTCACTTAGCTGGCTTTTCGATCCGTTTTTGTGAATTACTTTCACGGCGTAGAAATACGTGCCTGGTTGCTTGAGTACTTCCGAAAATTCGGTTGAGTTCTGAGTTACAGTTTTATAACTCTTGACTTTTTCATTGTCTTTGTTTCTATAGATAATAAACCGGTAATCCCCTTCTGTTTCCGCATAATCCCAATCCAGGGATACCTTGCGGTCGTTTTTATCGAAGTCAGCAGAAAGGCCCGATACCTGGTCCATTTTCTTCTTGTCAATCATTTTACCGCGGAGCGGAAAGGAAAGCTCAGATTTCAATCCACCATCATCGATTGCCTGTAACCTGTATTGATAAATGATCCCTTTTTCGACAGTTGTATCACTATAAGTAGTTAGCGTCGGGTTGTCGATCTCAATTTCAACGGTTTCTTCTTTATGGGTTCTAAATAAAAGCTGCTTTACCACATCCTGGCTGCTACTAGGTGCCCAGAAAAGGTCGATGGAGTGCTCTGTGGCCCTTATATCCTTAAAAGCCGGTGTCGAAGGGCGTAAGATATCTGGCTTAATGGCTTCCGCAATTTCAGAAAATTCTGAGTGATTATAGCTTTTATCTACCGCTTGTACTTTATAGTAAATTTTCTCCGTTAGGGTATTCAACGGAATGTGATAGATGTAAAAATTAGCGATAATCGGTTTAGTCGTCAGCTGCGAAAACTCATGATCAGGGCTATTGCTGTAGTACAGCCGATAGCCTAAAAACCCCAATTCATCCACATGCTCGTCAGTCCATTTGATTTCTACCTCACCGGTAGAATCCACCACAGCATGTACCTCAGTCGGTACCGGTGGAGGAATGGTATCTGGAATATTTACAAAAATCGGAAATGAATAACTGGAATTACCGGCTGTATCTAACATGGCCATCCTGAAATAATGTGAATACTCATCTGGCAACGGTGTATAATGATAGACCGTATCTCTGGGGTTGATGGATTCGGCCTCCAATCTCACAAAGGTCGAATCTGTATGATAAGCGAATTCAATATGCAGATCTTCAAAGTCATCCGGTATTTCCGGCAAGCGCCAGCTTAAGCGTATCTCACCTGTCTCGTCGAGGTACTCTCCTGATTTGAGTACTGGATTTTTCGGCGCAGTAATGTCACTTCCCATACCCTGGACTGTGGCCTGAATACTCTTATCACCAAATCCATCGAGCCCGGTAATCCTGTACTTGTATTGGATGTAGTTTGCTTCTACATCGTTATTGTACACATAGTATCGGACAGTATCCATGGAAACACTATCCAAAATGCCGACGGTCTCAGAAAAGTATGGGTTTAGTGTGAGACTGTCGTAGGTCGCACCATTGTCACTACTGCGCTCAATGATATAGGCCGTAAAAGGTCTGTTTTCTACTACAGGCCATCTGAGTTGAACACTTTTTTCTTTCGAAACTGCTTCAAAATCTTTCACTTCCAGGATCGTACCTTGTCCCGAAAATTCCACCAAACCCCGTTGGTTCATTTTGTTTTTGACCAGTTGTTGTTTCTGTTGTTCGGTCAGTTGGTCCACCGGTGTCTCTGCCCATGGCTCGGCCAACAGGACTTCATAAGTATATCTGTCGCCGGGTTTGACATTCCGGTCTACATATCGTAAGCCCAGACCATCCGCGGCTAAGCTAGATAAATCTGCAGCCACCATCACAAAGCCGAACATGGATTCGTCCTGTGACCCTTTGACCGCGAACCCCTCCTCTTCCGAAATAGAAAGCGAACCGGTGGTTGCACCTGCTGCAATCAAAGCATATTTGTCTTCATTAGGAAAGTAGGAAACCCACTGTGCTGAATCATAAGGACGAATGGGGTCTTCAAGATTGGATAGATTAACGGGTGCATGCATTTCGGCCAGTTTGGCCCTGATCAACTCCCGGATCTGTTCCTCACTCATCTGACTCACATCCTGGTCCAACGTGATTGGGTTTTTCTCAGTATTTCCAGACGGCAAAGTCCTCCTAATCAACACATATCCCAATTCATTGGCCTTGAGCCATAGGGCACGGTTGGAAGGTGCCCATCGTACAACGATGGAGTCTTCATATTGCTTATGGTGTAGCGCAATGTAATCATCTACTACTTCCTTTGACCTCGTTCTTTCTTTCCCGAGCGTGTCCGGTTTGCTTTTAGACAGTTTTGTCGCTCTTAACTTCTCAAAGAGTGCAGAAGCCAGGCTATCTTTTTCAGAAGTTTCTTCCGGCCGTGGTGGCACGGTAATGACCGTATCCAATAAAGCCGGCATCTGATTCTGGGCATAGAGGGACTGGTTGACCCATAAACCTATGCCAACGAAAAAAAACTTAATATATGATTTGTTCATCTCTTTCATATCAGTTTTCTGGTAACGTTAGCTGTTTGGTGGTTTGCGTACCATCCGTATTATTGATAGTGATATTCCACTTCGATTTCTCTAATGTACCTGTCGTAGAAAATTCACTGTCTATGAATTCGTAGAATTCTTCATTGTTTTCATACATCGTCGCAGTCCTAGTTTCATATGTCCCTGAACTGGTCCTGTAATTATAGGGATATTGCCAGGGACGTGGCACATATTCGTCTCCAATAAAAGACCAGGCCGATTTAAGATAAGACAGCCATAAATGAGCATCTGTCATAAACCAGGCATAATTGAGCATACTTTGTCCATATACTGTAACTCCTGAGTTCTTTTCACTGGCCGAGAGCAAGATCGGCGTATAGGTAATCATGAAGTTATTGCCCTGGTATTTGGGATAGTCGTACTTAGAAATGTTCGGCGCTATCCTTTCGAAGTAATACTCATTAAAATCATTGCCATATTGCAAATCTTCTTGGCTCCAGTCTTTCGAAAGATCATTGCCCCACTCCTTGAGGTCATTGATCAATTCGGATTGACTCGTCCAGGCCACTTTTTCCACTTCGAATGTCGGGGCATAGGTGTAAGTATCTCCGAGATAATCAAATTCGTAACCAAAAGACTCAATCAGGTCCAGTCCTTCATTTTGAGTTTGGCTTCCAAAATATCCCATTTGGTAGTACCTTTTACCCGTAGCGTCGAACTGGTTTGTTGCTGCTATACCATCCGGTGAAGTAAAAGAGGAAGGGGCTGCATATGTACTCATTTGACCGGCCGACACATAATCATCCAGCTTATCCGAAGGTGTATCATAATCAGACATTCTGAAATACCACTCATAAATTTCGACATCATCAACATTGGCCACTGAGGTTGATGTTATTTCATTGCTGACTACTTCTACACCTTCTGAAATTTCTTCGCTCGAGGTTTCTACAGTTAGTTCTTCATCTTCTGCAGCCTTGTAGACACCCTTGATAGAACATTTGAAAATATGACCGTTGCGACTATTGAGCCAGGTGTTCCAGTTATCTCTTCCGCCGGACAGAATGGTCATGGTCCGTGTTTTCCACTCAGGTGTGTAGTAGAAAATCAAGTCACCGATCCAATTGATATTCCACACCAAAACCGATTCCTGATCTTCTGAATAGGTGAGCGATTTACTCTTGGTTGCCCCGTCCGTCAGGTCTTCTATGATCAATTTGTAATCAAAATCTCCCGTATTTTCAAAAAGGTAATCCCAGCCATCTGACCCGATGTACACCATAAATGGATCGCTGGACCCCCTATCATATAAATTGTGTTGATCGGTAATTGGGAAGGTGATCTCTACCGCTTCCTCTGGTAAATATTCTGGTAATGCACCTGTGGTGAATGTCGTGGTCTTTGATTCGGTGGAGTTGCTCACCCAGCTCCAGCTGGAGTTATTGGTACTCACTTTCCACTTGGTCTGAGCGGTTGCTGTATACTCGGTGTATTCATCCATGATGTGGTCCAGATACAGTTCTGCTGTCATGCCGTCATCCGCTACTTCTATTGTAGTTTGGCTCGTGCCTCCGGTCAGCGTAAAAGACTGTATGACAGGTTTGTAATAATAAGTCGTAATCTCTCCGTCACTGTCCATGGCATCGAGACTAAAACTCTCATCCAACGGTAGATTGACTGCAATGGTAGGAGCAGACAATACGGACACGTCCTGTTCTCCGTTCTCCGGAGAAATATCCGAAATCTCTACAATTCCGGCCAGTGGATTTTCTGAGAAACTACATCTTTCACCGATCTCAAATTCATAATCCACGTTCCCTTTGATCGCTCCTTCTAAGATCCTATATTTAATACTAACTTCACCATAGAGCCAGGTAGGGTTTGGAACTTCTGCCTGTATCACCATAGAAGCAGCCAGGTCCAAAATACTCACCTTACCATCATAAAACCAGGTATCTACTTCTATACCTACATTTCCTTCTCCATAAGCATAAGCTTGTCCTGACAAGTACCAGGAATCTAAACCAATAGTCCCTCTTGCGGCACCACAGCTATTGGCTGTAACCTGTCTCAGGTAAGCATCAAATCCCATAGCAAATTCCGCTGAAGCGTAAAAGGACCCAAACTCATAGCTTTGCTTGTTGATAGCAAACCCACCGCCAAAGATGATTTTAGAGCCACCTCGATCGGAAGGTCGTTGGTTCGAGGCAGAGCCGTTATAGTCCGGTAAGATTTCCGAAATACTTGGCATGTCCGGTACTTCAGTGCCAATGTCCATATAGGCCGTAAATGAAGCCATGTCAGCTACGCGAATCGATACGGGGTTATTCGGTGTACCGATCCAGAGATAGTATTCGTCATTGGACAATTTCATTGCCGCCGAACCTGAACCGCTTACGGCTTCGGTATTGATGGTCATCTGTGCAGTAGCTGTGAAGATGGGGTCATCCGGTTCTGATAAATCCAGGTTGGCATCAAATCGCCCGATGGCCGCTGACTCCTCGCGGTCGAGAATCGTACCAGGAGACATCATGTAAGCAGCACCGCTTAATGCTATACTCTCCACAGAAGGTACGCTGTTTGATAACCCAAAGGACATTTCAAAGGTCGCATCAGCACTAAAGCCTGTTCCTGGGGCAATACCCATAATCATGGAGGCCTTCATTCCGATGAGAGTTTCTTCATTAGGTACATACACAATGCCCGAAAGACTGGCACCTAACTCATCCGGCTCGGCATATAAAGCATCATTCTCAAGGTTCAAGCCTGGATCTGTGTCGTCCCTGGACATGTGATAATACATACCACCACCAAAGCCATACAGTCCAACACCCAAAATATCAATAAATGGACTCTGACTGAGTACCTGAGCATCAACAAAGAAGTAGCGGAAACCATCCACTTTGCCAAACTGCGCCAACGCATCCATTTGACCTACACCTGTAAATTGCGCACTCAACAGCCCTTTAAAGCCCTCTCCATAGGTCTCATCACCGTCATAGATCTGAAGGCTACCTTCAATGGAGCCTGCCGCCAATTCGGCCTCTACTTCGATAGCGCTCAATTCCACACCATCAAATTCCCAGGCGTTGAAAGGTGCGCCGGAAGCATCGTAGGCTCCAGTTACGATGATGCTTGCAATCCCGGCGACACCTAAATCATCACCTGTCAGATTGATATTGAGATCAAAGCTGATTCCAGCCTGATCCCCGTCGCCTTCTTCGAAGGCTACGTTATTTATCGACACTGGAAAATCTGATAGGGTCTCCTGTTCATCTTCTTCGTCCTCTTCAGATGAATCTTCATCGTCGAGGCCACTTCCTCCACCAAAAAGGGAGAAAGCATCTACTGCAATTCTTTGGTTTTCGTCAGGATGATTGATCTTTAGCCCTTCAAAGGCCATGGCTTCTACCTCAAAAGCGTTGCCTTGCTGGATCTCCAGGTTCAAGGTTAAATCACCGTATAATTCCGTATATGGCGTAAAACCATCAGTTGTCTTTTCTATGGCAATGACCGAGTTCGAAGCCAAAGACATCTCCGCTGCCCACATGCTCACACTCACATCTTCTTCGGTGTTGATGGTAAACAGTAGGTCTACTCCTTCGTCCGTTTTAGACATTAGCGCGGAGTAGTTTAGCGAATTTTCTTCATCCATAATAGGTACATGGATCTGGCCCAATAGTGAACCATCTACCAGCGAGTTGGATACAATATCGATCTGTACGGTATCTATAGAAAAGGCCCATTCGCCTAATCGGCCATTGTCCAATTCGAGGAGTCCGGCTGCAAATATGTTG
>NZ_JBDUYN010000012.1:0-672762 GCF_039944555.1 Reichenbachiella sp.
GTTGGCCGTGAGGTCTGGCTCGTCATTGACAGGATTTACTGTTATGGAAAAGGTGTAATTGTTTGTTTCAAAATCTGCGTTAGCCACTGAGAAAGTAAAGAGATCCGAAGTTGTTTCACTGCCATCGTGCTCATAACTGAGAAAGAACATGTCGTCTTCATCCAGTTCTTGAAACAGGGCCACATTGTTCCCATCCAATTTGAGCGTGCCTTGTGATGGTAGCTGGTTGACAGTAAGGATCGCTGAATTGTTGTTGTCCGAAGGATTGCTAAAAGATAATTCCGCCGAGGTAATATTAGACTCGCTTCCTTCGTCTGCGGTTAGTCCCTGATTGTCTATCAGTGGCTTATGGGATACAAACTGCCTTGCCACAATGGCCTCATCACTACCATCTGCATAGCTACTTTGCCAAACCACTGTGTAATGCCCACTTGGACTGGATGCGATTGAATTATTTACTGAATTACTAGCATTTATCTCGTTGATCTGAATTGGAGGATCATAAGCTTCAAAATCACTATTGATTCGGCTTAGATAAACATTAAATTCTGCCTCATCGGGATTGTCGGTATAGCTAATAATGAAATCTCCGTCATCGACCGCTGCAATTGATGGGTCTGTCTCACCGTTCAAAACATCTATTGTAACAGGGCCTGCATCGAATTCTCCTCCCGAAACATATTTTCTAACCTTCAATTCGTAAATGCTAGTGCCCAAATCAAATTCTGACCATGCTAAAACAAAGTCTCCATCTTCATTGCTCGTAACTGAAGGCCGATGACTGTCGACATAAGAGCTCTCGCCAAATGCAAGGTTATCAGCCAATGTTTGTAACGAACTATTCAGCACAAAGAAACCATTGGTTACTCCATCGTAATCATAGATGTAGGGTATGGCCATATCTCCGTCGTTGTTGATAGCGATGGAAGGCTGCATGGATTCATAAGATTCTGTGATTCCGGCCAATACCTGATTGCCTCCTGCATCTGGAATTCCATCTGCTGAAACCAATTGACCTAAGATTGAATTTTCGGTGTACGTACTGCGGTCTGACCATATCACTTGAAAATCGCCATCAGGATTGACTGCAACATCGGGATACCGTTGACTAGAAGTGGTCACGTCATTAAGGATAAAATCATCTTTGATTTCATTACCTGCCCAATCAAAGACACTTCCTAAGATATCATAGCTTTCTCCACCAGTAGAGCCATATGCACTCCACACTACCATAAAATCACCGTCATCTGTCAATGCTACAGATGGATTCTCTGCTGTTTGGCCTGTTTCATTATTAATGATCATTTCGGCTCCTTGGCGGATACCTTTGTTGTTGTACCGCTGTGCTTTTATTTCATATTCAGCAAAGGAGGCTGCATAAGAATCCAACCAAACCACAACAAAATCCCCGTCAGCATTCTGTGCTATATCCGGATTGGTTTGGTCTTTAGTGGTTTTGCTATTTACGATGAACTCTATACCTGAATCAATATTTCCCTTGAGTGGTTTGGCGATGGTTTTAGAGAAAATGTTGTACCCGCCGGAATTATTGCCATAAAGTACAATTGCATTTGAATCATCATCTAGCGCAATTGTCGGACCACTATGTTGATCGCTGGTCGCATTATTTTGGATTTGATCCCAGCCATAGATTTCTTCATCGTCGGAATCAAAAACTGTAAATGCCACACCTTTACTTCCATCGTAGCTGTCCCAAGAAATGGCAAAATCTCCGTTGGAATTAGATGCTATATGAGGATTGTGGAGTGTGTAAGCACTTTCTGTGATTACTTTTTCTTCAAAAACCGAGGTCCCACCGCCATTGTACTTACTGGCCAAGATCCTATTGCTAGAGTTGAAGTACTCGGAAAAAGCTACTGTAAAATCGCCATTCGTCCGGTCCATGGCAATAGACTGCTTACGTACTTGTGTATTGTAATTTGAGGAGATTCTTACATCGTTTGCGTCTAACGCCGATGCATTGCTATCATAACGTCGAATAAATGTCTGCTCTTCTCCCCCGGATACTGGCGCTCCCCAGGTTACGACAAAACTACGATCGTCATTCATCGCAACGTCAGGATAACGACGATCGCCAGCCACTGTACTAGCGTCTACCCGAAATTCATTCGACAAGAATTCATCAGGACCGGTGATCACTCTTGCATATATATTTTGTGGACCATAGCTCTGCCAGACTACGACTGCATCGCCATCATCATTGATATCGACAGAAGGTTCTGACGGCCCTCCATACACGGGTTCTGTCTGGTCAATTTCGAATTCTACTCCGTTTTTGTTTCCATCGGCATCAAACATCTGTGCAAGAAGATCAAATCCCATTTGGCCACCTGAATCGTAACTTCTCCAAACCACAATAAAGTCACCATCGCTATCCATGGCCACATCGGGCTGTTGTTGATTGCCATCAGTGGTAGTATTGACCTGAAACTCCGATCCATTCTTTGTTCCATCTGAGTTATAGCGTTGAGCGATTATTCCCCTCGCGCTTTCATAAGACGTAAACCAGTCTCCTTCCCAAACCACTACATAGTTGCCGCTGGCATCCACATCAATTGATGGGCTAAACTGGTTGCTCGTGCTATAACTGTTTACCTGATTTTCTTCCTTTAGGCAATAGGGCTCGTTTTCTTTTCCTTTGTATTGTTGGAAGTAGACTCCTGTGTCTTCGTCATCACCACTTTCAAGCCCCATCGCGGCGGCATCATCAGTCCAGGCCACCATAAAATCACCGCGATCGTTCATTGCAATCGCAGGCTCTTCTGAATAAGATGAAGTATACATCTCATTATGATCATGAAATTGGAAACTTTCTATGACATCACCGAATCTATTGTACCTAGAACCTAATATGCTGTTGTCATACGAGTCGAAATAGCTGGAGTAAGCTACCACGAAGCCTCCATCTTTGTCTGCCGCAACAACCGGATTACTTACGTAAGCGCGATTTCCTACACTTATTTCAGAGGTGCTTGAAGTGCCTGCCGAATCAAACATCCTGGCCCTAACATATTCGGTCGTACCGGGATTAGCGGCGTTTTCCCAGGCCACTACAAAGCTTCCGTCGCCGTTGAGATCGACGTCTGGAGTGTAAAGCTGATTTTCATTTTCCTGGACAATTTCTACGATACCGCCGACTGGAGTATCCTTGTTATATTTTTGGGCGCGTATTAAATCTACGATGGGGTCAGGCTCTTCCTGATCTTTCCAAACGACTATGAAATTGCCCTCATTGTCCATATCCACTGAAGGTGTGTCCTGATCATAGTTGGTATTGTCGGTCACGTCCAGAACACCACTGGACACATTTTCGGCAGTGTAGTAGCGGGCTTTAATCCCTGAATCTTCGCCATTATTTTGATCCCAGCTTATAACGAAATTTCCGTTGTCATCTAGAGCTACGTCAGGGTCATGAACAGTTTCTGCACCTGGTGTTGCTGTATACGGACCATCTGAAGTAAGTACTCCGTCCTCAACCTCATATCTCATGTACTTGATGGCAAAGGCACTTTCTTGCCAGGCCACAACAAATTCATCTTCGTTGTTGATAGCAATAGCCGGGTCCGAATTATTGCCAGTTCCGGCGGGAATATTAAAGTTGAGACTCTCATCTACGTCACCGCCATACCCCTTACCTCTTAGATCTCCGTCATCTCCTTCCCACACGATTGCAAATTTACCCTCGTTATTAAAGGCTATAGCGGGGTCTTGCTGAAAACCGGTAGTAAGATCGTTGGCTTGCGTCCTGTCGATACTGAGTATTTTTGGAACCCCTGGGACACCCTGCGCCTGAGCTTCGTTGCCATCTAGTGCAATGGCCATAGTGAAGGCAAGAGATCCACCGGCTGCTGCAAGTTTTAATCTGCCCGCAAGTTGTTCTATCTTCTGCTTGAGTTTGTTAAGCTGAGAGATGAGTTTGTGTCTTCTTCGAGCAGTTAACTCTTGAAAGGTGTTCTTTGCTATCCTTTTTTCAAAGCGAGTTTGAAGTTTCCTGAATTTCCGAATAGCTCTCCGGTACTCCAGATAGAGGTAGTTTTGGTAGTCCATATGCTTCAAGGTTGAGTAAAACTGCGTTTCTCAATATTCTTTCCTCTTTCCCTATAGCAATGACGACCGAAGCCGACCAATAAATATACAAATTTTAGTATGCATAATCCAACTATATCTAATTTTAATACAATTGGTCAAATTGAGACAAAAGAAATGCTTCGATTTCTTCGATAATTCCTACTTGCTCAAACAACATGTGACTATGTTGTGCATAGTGTTTGAAAAACTCATCTTTAGCTTCGGAGGATTTAGCCAATTTAAGCGCGAGTTCAACATACTGGGCCTCACTATTCGGAATGTAATCTTCTAATCCCAGAATGCGATAAATGGCCTCAGAATATTTCCCTCTTTGGAATTGGCCGGGAAGGGTTATGACAGGAACTCCCATTTGTAAGGTTTCATAAGTAGTATTTGCACCACTATAGTGAGGAGGATCTAAACAAACATCTGCTACTTTGATTAGCCGCAAATAGTCTTGATGCTCTAACTTTCTTATGACTTTGATTCTGTCCATTTGCTGACCCAGGGTTCGTTGAAATCGCTCAAGTAGCTGGTTTACAAGCGCCTCTTTTTTGGGTGTGGTGAAACAAATTAAAGCCTTCGAATCTGCTTCCAAAATCCCCTTGATCAGGACGTCAAAATCGGGGTGAATTTTATTCATGCTTTGCACACACAAATAGACTCTTGATTGCTCTGGCAAATCAAAGTCCGACCTCGATTTGGGTTGACCGGATTCACCAGTGCGGTAGTAATAAGTAGGAAGGTTTTCAAAAAGAACCACCTCTTCAGTGTAGTGATCCAGATGGTTCTCATTTTCTAACCACTTGCTAGACCAGTAGTATTGCACTCGTGGATTTCCTGAGGTAAAAGCACTACCCCAGCTGGAAATCTGAATTCTGGCTAATTGAAAATAGGGCAAGAAGTAGTTGAGCCCGTCGGAGCCTATTTCCCAATAGTATAAAAAATCCAAATTCAGGATTGATATCTCATGTATGGCTGACTGCAAGTTTCTTGAAAAGGAGACAAACGACACATCGTCTCTATCAACAAAGGTCTTTAAGTTTTGAATTGATTCGGGACCATTGGCCAACACTAATATATCGAGCTTTTCGGCGGACAAATTTTTAAGAAACCCTCCGGCATCTTTCATAAAAACACCTTCATGAGACTGGGTCACCAAAAAACCAAATTTAGGTTTGGTGTTCTTAGGTCCTAATACAACAGGCTCAATTCGTTTGGCATAAAACTCTCCCCAAAGTGCTTTGATTTCCTTTACATTTTTTCCCTGATAGGTAAAACTAAAGGAGGGAAATGCATATGAGTGATCTAACTTCTCAACCGATAAATGCAAAGGGACGAGCTGATCGAATCGAAGTAAAGCTTCTTTCACGACAGTTCTATAATTATCAATTTGTTCGTTGCTATGTGCCACATTGGGACAGAGCGTTTCAATATGCAGTTTGAACAAATCATTTTCGGGCAAGCGAGAAATGATTTCCCTATATACTTTCATCGCCTTTGTTGCTTCTCCGCGATTTTCGTAGGCCATACCCAAATTGACAAATGCCGATTGTTGCTTGGGGTCTATTTCTCCGGATCTTTTTAGAAGAGGAATGGCTTCCTCAAACTGACGATTCTCTAAAAGCAATCCCCCAAAATTATTGAGTATTTCGGCGTCGTCGGGAGATAATTCAAGTGCCTTTTTGTATGCGATAAAGGCATCTTCATTTTTACCAATGTCTGACAAGAGCTCTGCAAATCGTTTTAGTATTACCGGACTGGTAGTGTCTAATTGTCGGGCTCGATTGAGTGCATCAAAGGCAGGTTTGAGTTGATGAAGCTCTCTGTGAATGAGTCCTTTTTCTAACCACACCAAAGCTGAATCAGGTTGTTGCTTAAGAAATGAATCTACGATCGCCAGGGACTCGTTGAACCTGTCGCTTTCATTGTGCTGTCGAACACTCGCCAGTACAGACTCTTGTGTTTCCAAAAGGTCTGATTTAAGCCCATTTATTACGGTGCTTAGAAAATTTTCCAGCTCAATTACCGCTTCCTTATCTTCAAAAAAATTGTGCTTTTGCTCAGCAATTTTTTTGCATACCTCTGCATTGAACTCTCTATCCAATGCTAAACGAACTGCTAAATCAACATATTCTTCTTTTGATACGGCAATCAAATCTTCGACTCCCATTTGCCTATAGGCCGCGGCTGTGTAACGCCCACGATGGAAGTCAACCGGCATGGTCACCACTGGTTTATTCAGAGCGAATGAGTCTCCGTTGGTATTGGCCCCGCCATTGTAGTAGAGGGTGTCAATAACCAGGTCTGCCAAATTCAAAATATTGAAATACCCTTCCTTTTCCTGTCGATCCAAAATCATCACTCGATCGGCGTGATTGCGGCAGTTAGATTTGATACGCTTTTCGAGGGAGGTAGTCACTACTGCATGCTTATCTCCTAAAAACACCACGACTGCTTTTGGGTCTTTTTCCAAAATTGCCCTGATCATTCCATCCATATCCGGATGTACTTTTTTAACGTTCTGGACGCATAAATACAAGTGACTACTTTCTTCTATTCCAAAATCTGTTCTAGTCCTGTCCAGCGTTGGAATTTCCGGAGGATAATAATAGGCGGGAAGCTTATCAAATAACACCAATTTCTCAGTATAGTCGTTTTGACTCGATTGCTGATCCAGACCCACACTAGAAATAAAATAATCCATGGTAGGAATTCCCGAAGTAATCGGCCAGCCCCAGCTGGTACATTGAATTCGAGCTGGTTTAAAATAGGGGATGAAATAGTTATAAGCGTCTGTACCTACTTCCCAATAATGTAATAGGTCAAAGTTTAGCGAAAGCAAAAGCTGTACGCTCTGGCCAAGAGACTTGGGTAAGTTCACGAATTTAATTACTGGATTCTCCATTCCTCGCCTAACTATTTTTTCTCCATTAGGAAAACTGCAGACTACAGTAATATCGAATTTGTCTGTAGATAGATTATTCAATATGCCTCGCATGCATTTTACAAATACACCCTCATGCCCGCCGGTTACTACGAATCCGATGCGAGGTTTAGCACTTGTTTTTGGCTGAAGTTTGACTTTCGGTATACCGTTGAAGAGTTGACCATATTTTTTTTTGATCTCCAAATCATTTTGACCATGATAAATCAGTCCTGCTGGCGGATAGATGTCGAGTTTGGTGAGTTGATCCGTATCAATATTAATTTTTTTTGTTTTAATCGTCCTAAGCTCTCTTTTCACCGTCTCGCGAAAATCATCTATCTCACTTTTTGAATGGTATACTATGGGCTCTAATAGATTTGCTTTCCATTGGATGAGTGGATCATTTTCATTGAGACGGGCTAATCTTTCCCAATACATTTTGGACTGTTCTGTTTGGCCAACCTTCTCGCAGATCAACGCGAGATTTCTTATCCCATCTAAGTAGTTAGCATCTATTTCCAATGATAGTTTGTAATACTCAATGGCCTCATCATATTCTTCCCATTCCTGATGAGCAATTGCCAAATTGTTGAGTGCCTTGGTTGCCTTGGGGTTTAGTTCTACAGCTGTCTTTAGGTATTTTTTTGCAGACTTAAAGTTCCCTGTTTCCAGCATTAAAGTCCCCAGCTGAAAGAATGCGGGATAATATCTTGGTTGCTCTACTATCAATTCATTGAACAATTGGCTTGACTCTTCGTATTGTCCTGTCTTCTTCAATATTACCGCCAGTTTTTGTTTGGCTTCATAAAAGCCGGGCTCAACGATCATGACTTTTCGGAGCAAGTCGACGGCTCTTTCGTTTTCGTTAAGTCTCTGAAGTGTCTCGGCGAAATTGTTATTATATACAGGATTGTCAGCACTTAAATTGATTGCTTTTTCGAACCATGAAACGGCTTCTTCATATTGTCCTTTCTGAGCATAAATAAGTGCCAGCCTATGGTAAGGTTCAGGTTGCCCGCTAATATCTCTGACCAGTTGTTTGTAGAGGGCAATGGCCTTTGTAAGCTCGCCAGACTGATGCGCAGTGGTGGCGTCTTGAAACAATTGATCATAATACGCCTTAGCTGAAATCACAATTCCGTTGTATTTGTCTGTTTTACAATAACTATTTTTTGCGAAAATGCCCAATCTGTTTTGTGGAGCAATCCGCTTAACTGGTTCTAATTTGCTCCGGCCATACCGGTTTCGTCCTTCTCTCGTGGAAAAGCCCAAAAACCTTGGTTGGGTAATGAGAGCCCCGCTCGATGATCGTCAGTATTTACTCCAAGTATTCCAGGTCTTTGCATCCCAGCGATAATCTTAATGTCATAAATTTCTTCGAGGCTCGTCTCATACTTGATATGTCCTACAATATTTCCCGTATTTGCGTCAACTACTACTACCCCGGGGAAAACCGACTCTTGCGCTATGGGTAGATCTTTAAAGGTGGCACTTGATTTTCTCATTTTGGAAAGTCCAATGAACAGCAAATTGCCATAACGCGACATGCCTCGGACAAATCCTGGAATTTTCGTCATCACTTCATACTGCCCGGATTGCTGATCTACAGAAATGAGTTCGCCCGTGGCTGATAACAAAACGAATAACTTGTTGCCTTCTAGCCTAGGGGAATGAGGCATGGCGAGTCCACTGGTGAGAATCTCTCCACTTGGCACATGAACTAGCACGCCTCCCTTGGTTTTGTTTTCTCTCCAGCCAAATTCTTTGTTGGTCGTACCCAGTGCTGTTACATATTCCGGGCGACCTTCTTTCATGGCCATACCATTCAGGTGACAACGATCTTCAGGTACCAAATCAGAGACAAACTTAGGTTTCCATTTGGGTTCGAAGCTATAATTATCATTAATAAGTGATAGGCAAGAGAATCTGGTGTTGACCGCCCAAAGACCTTCATTGCCCCATGCCATATCATGTATGTCTACCTCTCCGGTAAAATAGAGAGATCTTGGCATGAATAAACCGTCGTACGTATTGGGCATTTTTGGATAGCCCTTGGCTAGCGCTGAAGTGCTTTTTAAGACTACGACTTCCTCTCTGGTCGCCACCGCCATTTTGCCCTGATGATAGGCCATCCCCATGGCCTTCTGAAAGTCGCGTGGAAGTTGAATCAAGCCGTTTTCACTACTCGCACTAATAAATATTACCTTTCCTGCCTGGTATGTGGTTATCACCAGGGTCAGTTGATTCTTCCACAAGATTTCTGGAATGTTGGGCGTATAGGTACTATGAAACGGGGGTTTTTCAGATGGATTCATTGAGCATTGGAGTTTGCTTCTTCCCAATTTATACCAAAAAATGATAAATGTCGAATTGCCCTGAAGTTACGAGATATGCTATTTCAGAAACTGCTGAACTTTGCGTTTGAGTTGAAGTTTTTCAGACCTGATCACTACATTTTTATGAACCAATGGATACATTTCCATCACTGCTCCCAAACCATATCCTAGTTTTTGGGCTATGGACTGACAGAAAAGGACTTCTTCGTTGTAAATCTCATCATCAATTTTCATCAATTGGATAATGGTATAAAGAAATTCAAATTTGTCGTCCTCATCCAGAGATTTCAAATCGCCTAACTGACCTGGATTATCCACAATCTGCTGAACTTCGTCTTGGCTCATGCCATGTGCTTCGCCGATTCTAAGAATCAACTTTAGCTCACGCTCGTCTATATCTCCGTCACTATTTGCCAGTTGAGCCAACGCCTTGAGTTGTTCCTTTACCATATTCAGAAACTAATTGATAGTATAGTAATTTAACTATTTTTTGAATAGGCTGTTCACTGCCTTCTTCGCCTTTTCTTCAGCCTCCTTTTTTGCTTTCTCCTCTGCTATCTTTTTCTGCTTCTCCAGCTCCGCTTTGGCCTTGGCTTCAGCCTCTGCTTTTTTCTTGGCCAATTCTTGTTTCTGCTTCTCCAGTTCAGCCTTCGCCTTCTCTTCAGCTATTCTTTTCTGATTATCCAATTCTTCTTGCGCTCGTTGTTTTTGTTTTGCTAATTCAGCTCTTGCTTTTTCTTCGGCCATCTTTTTCTGTTTTTCAAGTTCGGCTCTGGCCGCTGCAGCTGCTGCATCTTTAGCTGTCTGGCCTCCTTCGCCTGCACCGGATGACTTGCCAAGACCAACTTTAGGATCGTCGTAAGTGCCACCAACATTGATCGTTACGGGTATCGCAT
Source organism: Reichenbachiella sp. (assembly GCF_039944555.1). GTDB lineage: Bacteria > Bacteroidota > Bacteroidia > Cytophagales > Cyclobacteriaceae > Reichenbachiella. The sequence continues at coordinate 10,251 of NZ_JBDUYN010000012.1, forward strand.
CGCCAACAATTGATTTACCACCTGTGTACTGAGCCAGCACACTGTTCACAGCATCACCGGCAGCTCCTGTAGGAACCTGGGTGCTGATGTTGTAGTCGATGCTTCCATCGAAACCATTAGAGCCCGCGATGATAGCTTCCTGACCCTGATAGTCCACAGGAAATGGATCAACATAAATCCTTCCGTTTTTTATTTCGAAAGTGACTTCAGTATTGCTTATGTCAATGGTATCCTTTTTTGATTTGGTAAGCAGCGCTATTGCTTTCATGATTTTTTCTCCCTGAATAGACGCCTCCTCCAACTTTGCCAATCCCTTACCATTCATGTCATCATAATTGGGCATCATGCCAGCGTCCAATGAGCCCGCCAATGTAAAATCAGCGGAGAATTTTCCACTCATACTTTTTGCCATTGGCACCATCTTTTCCATCGTATTGAAGGTTTCAGCTGATTTGGATATGGATAAATGCGCGATAGAAAATCCAAAATCATATAGCGGATGGTCAGGTACCGAATTATACCCTCCATTCATCACAAAGTCTCCATCCAGCATGTGAAAATCAACGTTGTTGAGTCTCGCCGTTCCACTCTTAATTGTAATCAAACCATCCAGGTCATCAATTTCCATACTATCGTACAAAATTTTGTGGATTTTAGAACGAAGCATAAAGTCAATATTGGTTGGGAGACGAACTACTTCGAGTGTAGTAGTATCTGCCGTTGTTTCCTCCGAAGCAGAGACTGCTACGCTATCTTCTTCTGTCATCCATTCGTTCAGATCAAATTGATTGGAATTGAAATCCAGATTGCCTTTGAGCACCTGGTCTTCGCTCAGCGCAAAACCAATGAAGTTGGATAATGAGCCGTTCATTTGCATATCGCTTTTACCCAAAGTGGCATCAAAACTTTTTAATGCCACTTCCTTTGGCGTAAATGTGAGTTGTGTTTCCTTAATCCCAAAACCCTGTGGCAAATCAGCGCTTTCAAAGTAGAAGTCAGTCATGCTCAAACTGCCTTCAGCAGGAATATCTTCATACCTTTCTTCATCCACCAGTAGCATGTTCCCCGAGGTCTTAAGTTTGGCGTTGACTTTTCCCCTTAAATCCATACCTTCCACAGGCACTATTTTGAGAAGCTTTTCTATATCTAGGTTGCCATCGAATCCAAAGTCCCAGGTGTAATTATTCAAATTCTCAAAATGAAGATTGGCAGACATTTGTTCTCCATCCAGCAAAAGGGAAAAGAGTGGCATGTCAAAAGTCATGGCATCCATATCATCTCCAGGGACATTCAAAGACGAGTTCATGTTGATTTCTTCGATCGGGATTGGGTATTCGTCATATTTAATGCTTCCGCTGGCTATATCCAGTTTGGCCGTTACAGTGGGTAATGAATTTTCATTGTAAACGCCTTTTGCGTTTCCACTAAAACTAATATCACCTTCAACATCCAGACCCTCCAGGCCTTCCTGATAAATGCCAGGGATTAGCGATAAAATGCTGGCTATGGAAATGTCTTTACCGGCATAGGAAATATCCATGTCAATATCTTCACCGGGCATCGCTACATAGCCATCTATACCAATTCCAAAATTGTTGAGCTTAATATAGTTTTCCTTAAACGTGTACTTATCGTTGGGCAAATCCATGTTCAATGTGATATTCATATCCAGGGTTTTATTACTGAGGTAACTTACCCCCTCAAAGCTCGTTGTCAGCCCACTTACTTTCGTTTTGGTATTCAAGTCAAAAATATCCTGAGTAAAATCGCCCGTACCCGTATGATAGAGGCCACCGATTTTGGCATATACATTCATTGATTTGTCATCATACACCAGATTTCCATTCACAATTTCCCATTTTTTGATGCTAACGCTAAATGCCGTAGGCTCAGATTCCTGATTTGATTCCTCTACTTCTTCTACAGGTTCTTCTGTCTCGTCGCTAGGAACGGCTATGTCATAATTAGCCTTGCCATCTTTTAGCACGATCACATTGATATTCGGCTCGTCTAGAATGATGGCATTGATAGCAATCTGTTCACCATTAATTACAGACATGACATCTATTATAAATTCGAAAGATCCTACATTCAGCAACGTGTCTCCCTCAAATTCATTGATACCGGCTATGCCAAAATCATTCATGCTAAAGGTGAAGTTTGGGAAGTTGGGTATTAAGGAGAGACTGAAACCATCCGGATCATAATATACCTTAGCATTAACATTTTCGGCAATGGCCTCATCAATGACCTGTTTGATGTCATCTTTGAAGATTATGGGCAGAACGATGATGATGGCAAGAAAAATAACAAGTATAATTCCGAATATTTTGGCTAGCTTTTTCATTGGGGAAATCTTAAAAGTATCTTGTAATGCGAAAAATATTGATTCTGATAAAGTACAATCTAAGTTATAGATTTATTGAGCTGTAATCTATCTAAGTGATCATATTTTCGTTAAGTGTTTCAAAATTGCATGACATGAACCTAGACTTTACACCTGAGGAATTTGAGTCCTTGTTAAATCAAACCACTAAAATTGTAATGAGTTGGCAAGATCATTTGACTACTCGAAAGGTTTATAACAACCCAACACCTGAATCAATACGCCAATTATTCGACGAACCTCTACCAAAGGCTTCATCGAAGGTGTCAGGCTTGCTACATCAAATAGATCAGGAAGTCGTACAAAATTCTAATCTGAATACCAGCCCTAACTATTACGGCTACATTACAGGTGGTGGAAATCAAGCGGCCATTTTGGCGGAGGTGCTAAAGAACGCACTCAACCAAAACAACCTGAAGTGGCATAATGCACCCGCCAATTCTGAAATTGAGAAGATCGTGATCAAATGGATTTGTCAGTTTATAGGATATCCTGAAGATGCCGGTGGTGTGTTAGTTAGTGGGGGGTCTGTTGCGAACTTCCTCAACCTGGCGGTGATGAGGAAAGTCAAATGTCCGATTGATGTTGCCAATGAAGGCATGCGAGAGGCGCCAATCATGACAGTCTATGCTTCCGAGCATGGACACAGCAGTATTGACAAAGGCATGGATATGTTGGGCATGGGGAAAAAACACTTGAGGAAAATTGGCGTAAATGAGAGTTTTCAAGTGAGCATTTCAAACATGGAGTCTCAGATTCAGGAAGACCTTGATAAGGGTTTCTTGCCCATTGGTATAGTAGGGATTGCAGGTACTACGAATTCGGGCGCCGTGGACGACCTGAGTGCCTTAGCAGATTTGGCCGAGAAGTATGATTTGTGGTATGTAGTGGATTCTGCCTATGGAGGACCGGCAGCCTCGACGGACCTGGCAGGCGATTTATTCAAAGGAATAGAGCGTGCTGATTCGATATTGATCAATCCGCACAAGTGGTTTTATGTTCCTTTCGAAGTGGCTTGTGTCATCGTCAAAAATAAGGAGCATCTACGCAATACTTTTTCATTGGTACCTGATTACCTGACTGCAGGATCTGCCGATAAGGAAGACCTAATGGACCTCAATTTGCAACTGACCAAAGACTTCAAAGCACTGAAGGTGTGGATGACAATTAAAACCTTTGGGGCCGATAAGCTCAAAGCCGCCATCACAAATGACATTGAAAATGCCAGGTACGCAGCCCAACTGATTGAGGAAAGTAAGGACTTTGAATTACTCGCTCCTGTTCCGTTATCTATTGTCTGCTTTCGACATATCGGAAACGGTACACATACCGAAGACCAACTTGACAAACTGAATACTAAACTGCTGGATGCCATTGAGGCAGACGGTCGCATTTTCTTTGCCGGCACAAAAATTAATGGCAAAGTTTCCCTAAGAATCAGTCTGACCAATCACAGAAGAACCAATAAGGATATCGATTATTTGTTTGAGGTGATGAGGGAATTGGCTTTGGAATGTTCGCCATAGTGAAAAAGAAGTATCGCAGTTTAAATTCTACTACTTCGTCTCGATATGAATAATTTATATTCCTATTTGTTATGTTTATTGGAACTTAATCGGGAGAGCTCTGATTATTTATTTCGTTCTTTCCTTACTTTTTCAAGTTCTTGTACATCTCGTTGATCTTGCAGCCTGGCAGATGCTTTTTTATTTTGTATCAAATCCTGATATCCGATGAAATTTATTTTTAGCTGATCGTACCTGGCCCTATCCCTGTTTGGATAAGCATCGGAAAATTTACCTATTCCGTCAATGGCGGTTATAACGTCAATTCTTAGAGGCTCGACACCGAACTGCACGATCTTATCTGGATGCAAAAAGTCTTTCTTTGAAATACCTAAAGAACCAAAACCAAATTGCTCTAATACCTTCATCATCTTTTGACTATTGGCTTCAGTTGGATTTATCCATACATCAAAATCGCCTGTATATCTTGGAAAGCCGTGATGTGCAACAGAGTATCCTCCTACAATGAGGTATTCAACTTCATTCGCGTTCAATAACTCTACAAACTCTCTGAAGTCTTTGTCTAATTCCATGTTTGATCAGGTACTGGTTTCTTAATTCTTCTAAAGCACTGATTCTTTGATAAGAAGATTGTTTTGCCCAATGTTCATGATCAACCCCTGATTCATTTCGGTCAACTATTTTTACGACCTTCTCCATAATTCAAATATACTAAAAAGTATGCTTAAGTGACTTTAGTTTATTTGATCCATCAATTGGATTTCTCGAGCTCGTCGTGGTCCCCAATAATCCACTAACGGTGCTTTGACTAAACGTATATTGACTATTTGGTCAAAAACAAAAACACGTCCTCCACCAATTGTAACTTCACTTTACTCTCGGTCAGTTCTTTAATGGTATAAGGAATTCCATATTTGTCACCATCATTGGTGAGATTGAGTACCGTATCTGACTTTACTTCCCAGTTGAGCGTGTGAATCAAGGTATCGGTTCCGAAGATGCATCCCTTATAGCCATACGCGTTGATTGTGATTTTACCACCTTCCTTTATATTCATCACACCATTCATGGTGTAATTGATACTGTCTTGAATCGGTGTATTTTTATCAGGATAGGTTACCCACTGGACGTTCCAGTCTCCAACAAGAGTTTTTGACATTTCGCTGGTTCTGTCTTTCGCAGAATCGCAGGAATTCATTGTCATAATAAGTATGCTTACCAACAAGGTTAGTTGTATCTTTTTCATAGCTTTTTTCAATTCTGGGCTAAAAATAGTACGATATTTTCTTAATCAGCAAGAAGATGAACATTGAGTGTGTAATAAAAATCTAAGACAATGAGTTTAAACCTTTTTATTACGCACAATTGCTTCTAACTTTGCGCAATTTTAGAGTACCCTTATTAACTAAAAAAACACTCCGCAATGCCAAAGGATAATAGCATTAAATCAGTACTTATCATCGGAAGCGGCCCTATCGTAATCGGTCAGGCCTGTGAATTCGATTACGCCGGATCACAAGCAGCAAGATCACTTAGGGAAGAAGGAATAGAGGTGACATTGATCAACTCGAATCCGGCTACCATTATGACTGATGAAGTAACAGCGGACAACATTTACCTCAAACCCCTTACAAAAAAATCAATCCGGGAAATTCTCGAAAAGCACGACATTGATGCGGTGCTACCTACTATGGGTGGTCAGACCGCATTGAACCTGGCCATGGACTGTGACAAAGCAGGCATATGGGAAAAACACAACATTCGTGTGATCGGTTCTAATTTCGACGCCATCGAGACGACCGAAGATCGCGAGAAATTCAGACTCCTGATGGAGGAATTGGGCGTTGGTGTTTGTAAAGGGCGAACGGCGACTTCTTTCCTTGAGGGAAAAGAAATTGCACAAGAAATTGGGTTTCCGCTCATTATCAGATCGTCATATACACTGGGCGGTGCTGGCGGTGGATTTGTAGAAACCCCAGAAGATTTTGAGAAGGCCTTAAATGACGGTTTGCATGCTTCCCCCATTCATGAAGTGCTTATAGAGCAAAGCATCATGGGCTGGAAGGAGTATGAGCTCGAAATCATGCGTGACAGCATCGGCAACTTCATCGTTATTTGTTCGATAGAGAACTTCGATCCAATGGGTGTACATACCGGAGACTCTATCACGGTAGCTCCTGCCATGACATTGCCAGATACGGTTTATCAAAACATGCGAAACCTGGCTATCAAAATGATTGCTGGTATCGGTGAGTTTGCCGGTGGGTGCAATGTCCAATTTTCAGTACATCCGGAAACTGATGAAATCATTGGTATTGAAATCAACCCTAGAGTATCGAGATCCTCGGCCTTGGCCTCGAAAGCCACTGGTTATCCTATTGCGAAAATTGCTGCGAAATTGGCCATTGGGTACAACCTGGATGAGCTCAACAATCAAATCACAAAAACGACTTCTGCATTCTTCGAGCCTACCATCGATTACGTAATCGTAAAAGTACCTCGTTGGAATTTTGACAAATTCAAAGGCGCTGACCGTCACCTGGGATTGCAAATGAAATCTGTAGGCGAAGCCATGGGTATCGGAAGAAACTTTCAGGAGGCTTTGCAAAAAGCATGTCAGTCTCTTGAGATCAAACGAAACGGTCTGGGTGCCGACGGGAGAGAGCTCAAGAGTCATGACGAACTGCTTGATAGCTTGAAAAATCCAAGCTGGAACAGACTCTTCCATGTGTATGATTCATTCAAATTGGGAATTCCTTTCAAGACCATTCACAACCTGACTAGGATCGACCCCTGGTTTCTGAATCAGATCGAAGAGCTGATCGCACTCGAGAACAAAATAGAAGTCTATAAGCTAGATACCCTTCCGAAAAACTTGCTTTTGGAAGCTAAAAAGAAAGGCTATGCGGATAGGCAAATCGCACATTTGATTGATTGCCTGGAAAGTGAAGTTTTTGCGAAAAGACAGGAATTTGATATCAAACGAACCTACAAGCTAGTCGACACCTGTGCGGCAGAGTTCGATGCCAAGACACCATACTACTACTCGACGTTTGAAGATGAGAATGAATCAACTCCTTCTAATAACAAGAAAATAGTAGTATTAGGGTCTGGTCCAAACCGAATCGGTCAGGGCATCGAGTTTGATTATTCTTGTGTTCATGGAGTACTCGCGGCCAAGGAATGTGGCTACGAGACCATCATGATCAATTGTAATCCTGAAACGGTGTCTACCGACTTTGACATTGCCGACAAGCTGTACTTCGAGCCGGTATTCTGGGAACACATTTATGAAATTATCCTTTTGGAAAAACCGGAAGGTGTGATAGTACAATTAGGTGGACAAACTGCGTTGAAATTGGCTGAAAAGCTTGAGCGCTATGGTATTAAAATTATTGGTACGAGTTACAAAGCTTTGGATCTAGCGGAGGACAGAGGGTCATTCTCAACACTCCTGAAAGAACAAAACATCCCTTATCCAAAATTTGGCGTAATCGAAACTGCCGATGAAGCCTTGGAGCTTTCAAAAGATTTAGGTTTCCCTCTCCTGGTAAGACCATCCTATGTGCTTGGTGGTCAGGGCATGAAAATCGTGATCAACGAAGAAGAATTGGAGTCTCATGTGGTAGAACTGTTTAGACAGATTCCGGGCAACCGTGTAATGCTGGACCACTTCCTGGATGGTGCTATGGAGGCCGAAGCTGATGCAATTTGTGATGGTGAAAATATTTACATTATTGGTATCATGCAGCATATCGAACCGGCAGGTATTCACTCCGGCGATTCATTTGCAGTTTTACCTCCTTTCAATTTAGGTGATTTGGTGATTAGAAAAATTGAAGACTACACTAAAAAGATTGCTTTAGCACTTGAGACCGTAGGTTTAATCAACATTCAGTTTGCTGTGAAAAATGACGAAGTCTACATCATTGAGGCTAATCCAAGAGCGTCGCGTACCGTACCTTTCATTTGTAAAGCATACGACGAACCTTACGTCAACTATGCCACAAAGGTGATGCTGGGAGAAAAGAAGGTGACAGACTTCAAATTCAATCCTAAGAAAAATGGCTACGCAATAAAAGAGCCGGTATTCTCTTTTCATAAGTTTCCAAATGTGAACAAGGAGCTAGGGCCAGAGATGAAATCTACCGGTGAATCTATCTATTTCATTGATGATCTAATGGACGATTATTTCATGGAATTGTATGCCGAACGAAACCTATATCTCAGTCGATAAGTAAAAGAAACTATGTTTAAGTTTTTACTCCTTCTATTTTTGTTCATTTATATCATCTCCAAGCTCGGTGGTTTTATTCTGCGCACTTTGTTTTCTGGCTTTTCCAGCCAGACACGTCAGCAGACATATCACTCACAAGGCCAGCAGACGCAACAACGTCAGCCAAAAGATGGTAACGTGATTATTGATTACAATCCAAAAGAAAAGAGCCAGTCGAAAGACGGTGGCACTTTCAAAGGTGGGGACTATGTGAATTACGAGGAACTGGAGTAAGCCCAAGAATAGTTAAGATTGATAAAAAAAGGACCAATTAAATAATTGGTCCTTTTTGTTTGGGTGGATTAAAAAGTGAAGAAGGCTTCTTACCGAATGACTATTTGTTTCTGTACCAAAACATCCTTTGCTCTAAATCTCATAATATATAGTCCGGCCTTTATCCTTTCAGTGCTGATGATAGCTTGTGGCCCTTTCACTACCTGCCTCAATAGAATTTGTCCTGTAGCCGATATCAATTCTAACCTTCCGGAGTTAACCTCAGATGCTAGTTGAAGCGTAAAACTCCCTGAGCTTGGATTTGGATAAACACTCATTTCTTTGGAAGGTGAGAAGTTATCAGTAATGAAATCCATATGTCTGGAAGAGGAGGAGGAGGTGCTAATTGATATTGTAAATGCGGCATCAAAAACGCCATAAGGGATTGTATTGTACCAATAATTTCCTCCATTGTAGGTATTGGTATACGCATACCGAATCGATGAATTGGTAATAATAAATGTGTAGACCTGGCCATCAATGACATCGAAAGGTGTGTCGAGCGTAATGGTCTGCCATCCACTTCCCGTACTAATGCCGGTCTGCTCATACACAGGCGTTCCCGAGGATGAATTTCCCTGAAATACTTTAAGCACAGAGCCTGATATTGCAAAGACCAGTTTGACATCTATTGCTAATACTTGACCATCAGAAGTAGCGGTGAAAGATTGCCCCATAGCGTTACTGTTCGAGTAACTGAGTATGCCATTTCCAGAAGTACTGCCCAGGGTCACGATCGTAGCCTCACCATCGGTGGTCACACCGGTAGAGTTGCTATAAGCAGACGGCCCTTCGTTGTTTGAGGCTTTAACTCTGTAATAATAAGTAGAAGAATGGTTCAGTCCTGTATCAGAATAATTTATGGTATTTGCTGATAAATTGGCAATGACTACATAGTTGGTTTCATTATCCAGGGAACGTTCCAGTATAAATGAATCTTCATTGTTCGAGTTGTCTAGCCAATTGATTTGTACAGAGGATGAACCCGTAGATGTGGCATTCAAACCTGTAGGCGGGGCAGGCGGGGTCCCCGAACCACCAGATTGGGTGGTTGCACTCACTTCCTGGCTAGTAGCGGTATTTGAGTTTGCGTCTCCAACTGTTATTCGATAGTAGTAAGTAGTCGACGCAGCTAAAGACACATCGCTGTAACTCGTTGAATTAACCGCTAAAGTTGCCACTGTTGTGAAAGCCCCCCCTGATGACAATGATCGCTCCACGTAGTAGGCATTTTCTGTGGATTCATTGTCTGTCCAGGTAAGGTCTATTTGCGAAGAGGAAGAAGTCGTGGCCGTCAAGTTGGTGGGTGCATTGAGACTCGGTGTGCTGGACCCTGTAATACCGAAGAAGTCTGCTGCCCAGTAGGAAGAGAAGAAGTCGACGTCATTGGTGTAAGAACCGTCATTTCCGCCCTGAGTAGGGCCAGTTCCGGGATCGATGGCAATGGTATGCCCCATGCCATTAACGGAATAATTCACGACTTGCGCCACGCCGTTCCCGTCATGAAATTCACTTTTGGTAACTGAAGAATTGCCCATAAAGGAATTATCCGTTGCATCAGCGGTCTGATCAATGCCATGAAAGTTAGTCCATTGTTCCATGATCTCGTTTTGGTTCATGAAGTAAACCGTGTAGTCTGAAGAACCATGAAAGGTGACAACTTTAGGCCATGGACCTGTATGGTTTGATGCGCCACGTACACTGTTACCTAATTGAGCGGGAGACTGATTTACGTTTCCGAACATGGCCATGAATGCACTAGTGCTTGAGGTCGCCACTTTGTACGGTAAGCCTGACATGATCGCGCCTCCACTGAATATATCTGGATAAGTGGCCAACATCACAGTAGCCATCGCTCCACCGCCAGAAAACCCGGTGACGAAAACCTTGCTGTTATCAACAGAATAGCTGTTTTTCATGTAGTCGGTCATGTTCTTTAAGGAGGCGGCTTCTCCAAAACCCCGACTAATGTCCCCGGTCTCAAACCAATTGAAGCATTCTGATGAATTGTTGGCATTTTTTTGCTGGGCATGAATCACATAGAATTTGTATGTGTCTGCCAGCGTATTCCAATCGCTTTCATTGGAATAAGAACTGGCTGATTGCAAACATCCGTGCATCACTAAGACAAGAGGGGCATTACTAGGCATATTGCCTGGTATATGAATGTACATGGACAAATTCCCGGGATTAGAACCGAAGCTGGGAATACTGGTGAGCTGGGCATGAGTACTGCTCATGATCAGGTAAAAAAGTAATAAGTTTAGTAGTTTTTTCATAAGGCTGTTTTTTAGATCATACCCTGAATTTGAAATTTTTTTGACCCTGTTTGCACTAGAGCTTACAAAAAGAATGGGTTGACTTACAAGCTATCCGCTTAACTAAAATTGGTGTGAAATATCTATTACCGTAATATTGCTATATAAATAGGGCATGACTTTTTCAAGCTGTCCTATCCACATGAGTGAAAATAAAGCAGAGAAAACTTGATTAATCATTTGATTTGGTGTCATGAAAACTAAAATACTAATGATCTCAAGTGCGCTATACTTTTTCGTACTTGGCTTGCTGTTTACCTTCTTGCCTCACGAAATCAATGAGGTTCTTCGAATAGATTCGGTATCTAAGAGCGTTTTGATATCGCAGACTTTAGGTGCTTCTCTACTGGCTTTTGGAATATTGAACTGGATGACCCGGTCCAATATTTTGGGAGGGATATACGGCAAACCTTTGATGACGGCCAATTTTGTCTACTTTTTAGTGACTACTATGGCTTATCTCAAATCTAAAGAAGATGGAATCACATGGGCAATGACTGCTATATGTGGGATATTTGCTGTTTCCTTCGGCTATGTGACATTTACACACCCCTTTGACAAGAAATGATAAAACAATATTACCTTTTTTTACTCCTAGGCATAATTGCATGCCAGAATAAGTCTCATCAAACGCAATCAGATGCGGTAGAACCGGAAGTCTTTTTATCTGAGTTTATTCCTGAGAACCAAATCGCACATGCCGGTGTATTCTCATTCGATCAAAATGACTATTACTATACGCTCTCAGACATTGAATATGGTACATTCACAATAATGAGCACCAGCAAAAAAGATGAGCAATGGACAAAACCAGATACTGCCTTTTTCAACACCGAGTACAACGAGCATGGTGTTCATTTCACGCCAGATGGGCGCGAACTCTATTTTAGCTCTACCCGTCCTGTCGGGTCGGACACCATTCCCGATACCTGGCATATTTGGCATTGTGAAAGAATAGATGCCAGCTGGAGCACGCCTGAGTTTGTAAATATTCCCCACCTGAGTCAGAAACTGGTTTCTCATCCATCTTCGACCCAATCTGGAAGACTCTATTTCCATGTTGCCAACACTGACTATAGCAACCTCACCATTTATTTTGCAGACAAAAGTGGCGAGCAATTTTTGGAGGCTCAAAGACTAAATTTGCCTTCTGATTTCAATTACAATTGCCTTACCCCCTTTATTTCACCTGATGAGTCCTATCTGATTTTTGCTAAAATCGTGGAGAATAAAGAAGAGCTTTTTATAAGCTATCGAGAAAATAGGGCCTGGGGTGAATGCATAAGACTAGCTGATAAGATTAACACGAACAATTTAGGAAACCCATATGTAACAGCAGATGGAGCGTACCTCTATTATGCTAGTGGTGAGAAATCGGCCTATGGACTGCCTTACAATTGGGTGATTCGGAAAATACCCACGAACTCCATGCTACCCTAAAACTCTTTAAGCCATTGTTGCTATTATTAGAATGACTTATCTTTCATCCGAACAAACCTCAGTTTTATGACTCTTGATGAATTAATGCCGCAAATTCTTGAACTTATCTTTTCTTATGGACCAAAATTAGTCGGTGCCATTTTGGTACTGATCGTTGGATTCTGGATAGTAAAAGCCCTTTCAGGAGGCTTTAAAAGACTACTGGATGCACGAGACTTAGATGCGTCGTTGAAGCCCTTTATGGTCAGTCTGGTGTCCATGCTTCTCAAGGTTATTTTGGTTATTTCTGTTTTGACCACCATGGGCATCGAAATGACGTCGTTGATAGCTGTGCTTGGAGCCGCCGGCTTGGCCGTGGGTATGGCCCTGTCTGGAACGCTTCAAAATTTTGCAGGAGGAGTAATGATCTTGATATTCCGACCTTTCAAAGTTGGTGACTATATTGATGCGCAAGGGTATAGTGGCACTGTAAATGCCATCCAGATATTCAATACTTTTTTGAAAACCCCAGACAACAAAACCATCATCATCCCCAACGGCGGGCTCTCTACCAGTAGTATGACCAACTACTCTACTGAACCTAAAAGAAGGGTGGATTGGACCTTTGGGATTGGCTATGGAGATGATGTAGACAAGGCCAAAAGTGTGATCAAAGGTCTGGCAGATGCTGATGAAAGAATTCATAAAGACCCTGAGGTTTTTATTGCGGTATCAGCTTTGGCGGATAGCTCGGTAAACTTTGCTGTAAAGGCATGGGTAAATGCAGAAGATTACTGGGGCGTGCACTTTGATATGAACGAAAACATCTATAAGACCTTTGCCAAAGAAGGCCTCAACATTCCATTTCCACAAATGGATGTGCATGTGCATAAAGAGTAGTGACTATCTGCAAAGCAGTAGTCACTCCTATCAAAAAGTTAAATGATCAATGCCCAATCCTACAAGAGCAACCCACTTCATTGGCTCCATGCCAGTCGAAAGCAGGTGCGTAGCCGTGCTGCTCCCAATAGAACTTGCCTCTGGGTTGATTGTAGTTGCCCACTTCGTTCATGGTCTCTGAATCATACAGACGCCCATTGATCATCGTGTATACCAAAGAATTGGAATTTTGAATGTCATCCAAAGGATTCTTATCCAACACGATCAAATCCGCCAATTTTCCCACTTCGATAGAACCTATTTGGTCATCCATTCCGATGTAATTGGCCCCGTTCAGGGTGGCAGACCGCAAAGCCTCCAAATTGGTCATACCTCCTTGTGCCAATTCCCAAAGTTCCCAGTGGGCACCTAATCCTTGAAGCTGACCATGCGCGCCTAAGTTAACTTTTACTCCGGCGTCTGTTAGTTTTTTACAACTTTGCGAAGCCAGGATATGTCCATTGTCATATTCATTCATGGGGATCATGGTACGATGTCTGGAGCGGGAATCAATCGTTCCTCTTGGGGTGAAATTCAATAACTTTTTGTCCTCCCAGACATTGGTGGTTTGGTACCAGTAGTATTCCCCGCTGACAGCACCATAGCTAACCAGCAAAGTAGGCGTATAGCCCGTTTTGCTCGCAGACCAAAGCTGAACCACATCATTGTATAGTGGCGCCACAGGCAAATTGTGCTCCACTCCGGTATGCCCATCCAGGATCATGGATAGATTATGAAAGAAGTTGGAGCCTCCTTCCGGTACTACCTCTACTTGCTGCTCATGCGCAGCCTGAATGACTTGCTGGCGCTGATCTCGTCTGGGCTGGTTGTAGCTTTTCACCGAAAAGGCACCGAATGCTTTTGTTCGGGTAATCGCCGATCGGGCATCTTCCAGATTGTTGACTACCGCTTTGAAATCTCCATCTGCGCCATACAAAATCACACCGGTAGAAAAAATTCTGGGTCCGACCATGGCACCGGATTTCACCATTTCTGATTGTGAGAAAACCATTTCTGTATTAGAGGATGGATCATGCGTGGTGGTGACACCATAAGCCAGGTTCGCGTGGTATTGCCAGTGCTGCTGAGGACTCAGTCCGTATCTGAAGGCCCGCAGGTGCGCATGCACATCTACCAATCCAGGCATAATCGTTTGGCCTGCAGCATCAATTACTTTGGCGTCCGCTGGCACAGATACATTTGCGCCTACAGCTATGATCTTATTTTCTTCTATCACAACGGTTCCTTTTTCAATGACCTCATCTCCTTTCATGGTGATGATTCTGGCATTGGTAAAAGCGATTTTTCCTTTGGGTTTGTCCGAAGCCAGTTTCAAATTGATCTTTATCCCTACTGAATCCATTTTAGGAATGCTGTCCGGGGCTCCTTCCAGAAATAGAAATCTGTCGTTGATGGCGTTAGTAAAATATTCTTCCCCCAAAGTCCAGTTGAGTTTCTTAGAATCAGTCGACCAGTGCAAATTGATTCCGGCATCTTTGGCCACCTGGGCCACAGGTACGTTTGTCGATTTTCCATCCAGCTCCAGGATTTTGCCGGCCAAAGGCATGGCTGCGATGTACACTTTGTACAGGTTGGAAAAAGCGACCCATTGTTCATCCGGACTGGGTATGATCCGCTGTGCATATTTGGACTTCACCAATTCTTTTTTGTCTGTGCCATCCAGCTTGACTGATTTTAGCATCTTTTCTAAAGCACCAAAAAGATAACCGCCAGTTTGATAATAAATCCGATCTCCTGTTTGATTGAAAGTAGGGTAAGCTCCTTCGTCAATCACTTTCTCTGCCTTAGACTGATAACCTGATTTTTTGGAATAGCTGACTTTTAGAAGATACAGTCCAGGCTCTTTGGTATGTACATATCCTTGATGCCCATTGCCTCCTTCTTTTCTGTAGACGAGGGTGTTTCTATCCGCTGGGTGAAAGGAGGGTTCCCGGTAAATGGCTTTTTCGCTTGTCAGCTTCACTGGCTTATTCTTTGATGAGCTCATATCCAATCTAAAGATGGCTCCCATGTTGTCGTCATTCCAGGTTACATAGGTCAGATACCTTCCATCTCTGGAATAGCTCGGTTCAAACTCCAAGTCGGTTCCATTGGTCAGCCTGGTTGGGGTACCATCTGGCAGGCTCTTTTTCCACAGGTAACCTGCAGCATTAAATACCAGCGTACTTCCGTCAGGTGAAGTGACAGTCTGGCGAATGGCTTTTGCATTGAATTCATCTGGTGCTGCATCATTTTTGAATTTCAGCGCATTTACAATCTTGTGAGTCGCTTCCGCCTGAAAGGGAATTGTACTTGCCTCAAGTGAAGAAACATCAATTTTTCTGATTTTACCCTTCGCCCAAATCACTAGGTGTCGGTCATCCGGTGTCCAGTTGAACCCAGTGAAGGGTCCGAAGATAGCCCAGGCTTCTTGTTGGTCTTTGGTCAGGTCATCGTAGATTGGCCATTCTTTGCCTGACTTCAGGTCGTGCAAATAAAGGACTGTTTTTTCGCGGACGCGTCTGACAAAGGCCATTTGGTCTCCCTTATGCGATACCACCGGGCGTATAGCCCCCCCAGCTCCTCCGGTCACTCGCTCTGTTTTTCCTTTTTCCAGGTTATATCTATTAATTGCGTAGATCTGACTATTGGGGTCCTTGTTGTATTGAAAAAAACCACCGGGATACACATCTTCGCTATAGTAGACATACTTGCCATCGACCGAAGCCCAGGGTTCGCCAATGTCCTGTTGCTCGTTTTTCTTCTCAACCAGTTGAATGCCTTTTCCTCCTGATTTGTGATACATCCAAATTTCTCCGGCACCTGCAGATCGTTGGGATGTGAAATGCTTCCTGGCATAGAGATAGTTGCCATCTGCAGACCAAACGGCATTATTTAGTAATCGAAAATCTTCTTTGGTCACTTGTTTGACGTCCGAACCATCCGTGTTCATCACCCAGATGTTGTCTCCTCCACCTGCATCGCTGGTAAAACTGATTTGTGACCCGTCTGGACTAAACCTTGGCTGTACTTCAAAAGCATGGCCTTCCCTTATTGCTGTTGCCTTTCCTCCACCGATTGGCAAAGTGTAGATATCTCCAAGGAGGTCAAAAACGATCAGAGAACCGTCGGGACTTACATCCACGCTCATCCAGGTGCCTTCATCGGTTGAGATCTTGGTTTCCTGAAAGGGCAAGGTAGGTTCTGAAACCTTCCATTCCTCTTTTTTCTTTTCTTGCGCTTGAGCCGAAAGCAATGAGCAAATGCTTATGAGAATCGTTAATAGCTTGTACATGGTTAATTGTTGTAGTCTAAATTTGGTCTAAGATAAATCAATAATCCTTTTTGCTGCGGCAAAAAAAAATGGCTGCCTGGTTTCGAATCCTCAACCTGACCGCCATTTTCCATTTTACGCTTTTCCTTAATTCAATTAAAAATTTGTGGTCCATGCCTTCCTCAAGGCAAGCTGCTTTTCTGTGGCATCAGGATCTATTTCGAAAACAAACGGTTTTTTTTCTGCCTCATCGCCGTCTCCGACGGTTTTCTCTGCGCTGTATTTGACCCCTACCTTGGCATAGTATTCCTCTAATGGTAAAGGCTTAGCCTGTTTGATATAATTATCAAAAAAGTCTGCTACCTCCGGATAGGTCATTTCCACAAAAATGTCAAAAAAGTCCGCTTCAGGAAATGCTCTTTCCGGGCCATATTTTTTTGACAATTCGTTGACGACTTCCCGAAGTCCACGTTTTCCATCAGATTTTTCCAGCAACAGAATGTCAAGCATGTTGATAATAACCGCACCCTTGTAGTAAATATTGGAGTATTGTTTTTGGCCTTCGGGACTAAAAGAGGTTTCCGCCAGCTTCACCAAACTATAGTTTGAATCGAAATATCCTGCATCTACTCTCAGCTTATACCTCAATTGACCCAAAAGATCATCAACGGTCATGATACCACCTCTCACTTGCATCATATCAGAGGCCCACTCCGTGGTGGCCTCATAAAGCCACAAATGATTAGATGGAGTCGGTGTCACAAAGTTGAACTGCTCGATGATTTCACTGTGAATATTGAGTGGTGTAATGATATGGAAGAATTCATGCGCAGCAGTACTTGTGATTTTCGCACCCCCATCTACGGCATAGTCATCTTCTATGTATACATATTCCGAACTATAGGAATGCTCCCAAGCACCGGCATTGTGATCTTCGAAGTGAAACAAGAAAGTGTACCTGTCTACCGGAAATTCAACAACAAATTTGTTGGCGGCCTCCAACATGGCACTCATGCTCTCGAGCAAATCGGCAGATTTAATTTTATCGGTCTTGCTGTAAGTATACAATTCCACTTTCGTTCCATTAAAATCTGCGCTAGCTTCGGTAAGACGGCCCATGAGTATTGGGGAGTCTACGGCATGATCGAAACTTTGAGCATAGTACGCACCTTTATCATTTTTGGAAAGTGCCGTACCAATATTCCAGTTTTCAGGGTAATCCAATGCCAGAGTTAGCGGTTCGGACTGCAATCCTTTGGGGTAGCCAATCACGCAGTGGGCATTAAAAAGCACATGGTCGTCTTCCATAGAAGTTCCGCACATTTTATAAAACTTCATGCCATTTTCGGGTGTATCCCAGGTTTCCGCGATTGTATATTCGAGTTTCTTGATTTTTTTTGGCTCGGAGAGTTTCCATTGATTTTCGCTCATTTTTTCCGTTGCAATTTCCTTTCCCTTTTTGTCGTAAGCTTTGAAAGTTCTTACAAACCGGCCTACGTTCATGGTTTGGTAAGTGCCTGGTGCCGTTGCGGCAAACTGGTATATGTCGTTTTCATTGCTTAGCCCTTCTACATCGAGCGTTACTTTGAATTCGTCATCGCTGCGATCATTCAAATTGATACTGTAGTTGAGCGTTGCTTCTTGACCACAAGAGAGTAAAACCACTCCCACGATCAACCAAGATGTTGTAAATAATTTTTTCATTGTTAATGAGTTTTTGACTTTTACTGTGCAAGGTATATTAGTCCAGGCCTGGACCAAAGAAAACTTTGATGAACGGACGAAGGCCTCATGTTCGCGACATTAAACTTGACATAACTGCCTAACTTCGCCGAATGAATACGATAAGTATATTAGGCTGTGGATGGTTGGGGCTTCCATTAGGAAGACATTTGGCAGCAGCTGGCTATACAGTCAAAGGAAGTACAACCCATCTATCAAAGCTCGACATGCTCCATGAGGCCGGCATCTCTCCTTTTCATTTACAATTAACTCCGGAACTCACGAGTGATCCTAAAGACTTTTTTGATGCTGAGATACTGCTGATCAATCTACCACCGAGAAACAGAGACGGAATCGCTAACTTTCATAAGGACCAACTGAAAGCGATCAGCAAAGAGGCAAAAGATAAAATAGGCCATATCATATTTATTAGCTCCACGGCCGTTTACCCGGCAGAAAACAATGAGGTGAACGAATTGCAGGCTTCATCAGCCTGCCTTACGCGGGGAGGAATTCCGTTGCTGGAAATGGAGAACTTGTTTGTTGAAGACCGCTCTTTTAAAACTACCGTGATCCGGTTTGGTGGTCTGTACGGGCCTGATCGACATCCTGGTCGGTTTTTGACTGGGAAGAAAAATTTGGCTGGGGCCAATAGTCCGGTCAACATAATTCACTTGGATGATTGTATGGGAGTGATTCAAACCATCATCGAACAAAACATCTGGGGGGAAGTATTCAATGCTTGTTCCCCTACTGACGAAAGCAGACAGACTTTTTATGAAAGGGCAGCAAAGAATCTTGGAATAGCACCTCCAACCTTTTCAAATGAGGAAGCACCTTATAAAAAAGTAACTTCGGAGAAATTGATGAAGTTGACGAGGTATCGGTTTAAGCACTAGTCTTCTTTGAAAACCAAACTTGCCGAATTGATACAATAGCGCAGTCCGGTAGGCTGTGGGCCATCTTCAAACACGTGACCCAAATGTCCCTCACACTTCGCACATACTACTTCGGTACGGACCATGCCATATTTGTAGTCAGCCAAATCAAGTAAGCTGGTATCAGTTGCATAGGTATAAAAACTAGGCCAACCGGTACCCGAATCAAATTTTGTTTTGGACTCAAACAGAGGGTTTTGGCAAGCCGCGCAAAGAAAAGTCCCTTTGCCCTTGAATTTGTTGTACTCTCCTGTCCAGGGTCTTTCGGTTCCCTTTTCACGAATGACATGGTATTGAAGCGGGCTTAGGATTTCCTTCCACTCGGTATCTGTCTTGATGACCTTCTGTTTGACTGGTGAACTTACCCGATCCTGACTTTGCGTAGTACAGGCGGATACAAAAACCAAGCTCAACGACAGCATGACAATTTTTAGTGCATTCATAATTTCAAACCTTTTGTGCAAAGACAACATAAAAGTATCACAATAGATTCACATAAAAATGAAGAATTGGTTTCAAAAGAGCGAATAAGGCCTTACCTGAACGAACCCACAGTATAAATAGCTCTTTTCAATAGAATTTAATGGCCGTGGTAATTTTTTTATCGTTTAGATATTTCATCGCCCAAGATTGGGTTTCAAATAATCTGAATTCAACACAAAAAATGAATCTAAAAAAAATAGAAAAGAGATGATAACAAAAAGTCATGCGAAAAAGGATTTCAATACAGTATATGAAATAATCAACGATGCTTCAATAGCTTATAAAGGAATCATTCCTTCTGACAGGTGGAAAGAACCGTACATGACTAAAGAAGAGTTGAAACTGCAGATAAATGAAGGAGTTGAATTTTGGAATTACCTTGACGGTCAGGAAATTTTGGGTGTGATGGGTATTCAATTTAAGGAAGATGTAACTCTCATACGCCATGCGTACGTCCGTACCACTGAGAGACAAAAAGGCATTGGGAAAAAACTGCTGAGGCATCTAACGGAAATGGCTGAAACGCCGATTCTCATTGGAACCTGGGTTGATGCCTCTTGGGCAATTCGCTTTTACAAAAAATTTGGATTCAGGCAATTACCAAATGATGAGAAAAATAGGTTACTGAAAACCTATTGGTCAATACCTGACCGACAAGTAGAAACATCAGTGGTCTTAGCAAGCTCAGATTGGAAAAGCGACTGATTCACTACATGCAGGGAACCTTTGGGATTCACCCTAACGTTTGATTATCATAAAAACAGATCGTTCAGTAAAACAAGCTAATTGGTTACCAAGTTTTCACCGGAAATAAATAAAGTCTATTTCATTAATGAATATAGCTTGTATCATGTGCTTTCAGGTAGTGGCAGCATAGAGGTGGATTTCAAAAATTATTTCGACTGGCAAGACAAAATTATTTACCTCAACAAGGGCCAGTACATCAAATTCTCGTCCGACAACTTTAGCATTCGTAAAATCACTTTCGCAGACGAAGATGTTTTTAAGAGCACGGAGTTTCGGGTCTTGTTTAAGCATCTTGTGTCTCTAGGATATATCAATTTTGCGGAGTGTGAGGACTGCCAGAAATATCTAAACCAAGCGGTTTTTACCCCAGATGTCGGCTCACTGATAGATGTATCCTCTGAGCAGTGGTATTGGCAAAACCCATTCAATGCTAAAAAAGATGAGTATCATCTGATATTCGACGTAAAAGATGTCATCGACAGAGAGTACTCCAATCATCTCACCAGTGAGGATTTAACCTCGCTTTTACAAGAAAATGGGCATGAGGCCATGAGCTTAGTCAAAGACAAGATAGGGCTCACCGTACGAGGCCTGCTGTCGCAAAAACGATTGCTCGAATCTCAAAAACAGGTGTCCTTTTCAGACAAAAGCATCAAAGAAATTGCCTATGATTTGGGCTTTAAGGATCCAGCCTACTTCAATCGTGTTTTTAATAAGGCCACCGGGAAAAACCCCATGGACTTTCGGGTAGACTTTGATTTCGAAGGCCGAGATCTCTTTGCCCAGGATCTTCATGATTTGCTTCGAAACCATCACAGCCAAAACCGGTCGCTGGAATTTTATGCCGACAAAATGCACCTGTCCGTGAAAGCCTTGTCACGAAAAGTGAAGACCAAGATGAACACCTCGTTAGGTCAATTGATAAGAAATGAGTTGATCCATACCGCAAAGAATTTACTTGACCTACAGGTCTCACCTAAACAAATCGCCAGGCAACTGAGCTTTGAAGAACCGAATCATTTCTCTGCTTTCTTTAAACATTATACGGGCCTGACGCCCACCGAATTTCAAAATCAAAAGTACAAGCAGTAGTCCTTTTTTTGTAGCCATGTCCTGATTAGAGCCGGCGATCTTTGGCTTCTAATTTTAAAAACAAAAAAAATGGACATTCAAAACAAAGTACAAGAAATGGACGCACTCGTGGCTCAAGGAGCCATCGTAGATGCCGTGAAAACTTATTTTGCCGAGACCGCTTCGAGCTCAGACTACAGCGAGGTGAAAACCCAAAACAAGGCTCAAATGATCGAGAAGATGGAGGGATTTACCGGAGCCATTGCCGAAGTAAATGGCATCAAACATCATCATACCCTCGTGGATGGTCAGGTCAGTGCATCAGAATTCACTTTTGATTTTCAAATGAAAGACGGGAGTCATATCCTCTGGCACGAAATCATCAGAAGAATCTGGAATGATCAAGGACTAGTCGTGGCTGAAGAATACTTCAACGCCAATTAATTTCTAACCATTAATTCTTAATAAAATCATGAAGACAATAAAAATATTATCACTCATGGTGCTGACTGTATGGGCAACCAGCTGCATTCAGGCACAAGACAAACAAGCTTACAACATAGACAACAGTGGTGTGGGCCTGCAAGGCTACAGTCCTGTTTCTTACTTGGACCTGGGCAAGGCACAACTAGGGAAAAAGGACTACAAAGCAACCCACGAAGGGGTGACCTATTATTTTACCTCTGCAGATCAAAAGGCAACCTTCAAGAAAAACCCTAAGAAATACTTGCCTCAATATGGTGGCTACTGCGCTTTCGGGGTATATGCTGGTGCCAAGTTTCGTGTGGACCCCAACAATTTTATAGTAAAAGACGGGAAGTACTTTCTATATCTAAACAATCTGGAAGTAGATGCCAAGCAACTTTGGGAGGATGAAAACAATCACAGTGACTTAAAGAAAAAAGCGGATTCTAACTGGGAAAAGCTGAGCAAGACTTACAATTGATGTTTTTGAATTGGATAAGTTGGACGGGTCGTAGGTATCAGCGACCCGTTTTTTATGCCTTGTCAATTGATTTTTGTTAAATTGGTTCCAAATAAGAATTAAATGAAAGAGGAGGATTCAAAAAATTCATTCGAAATCATCGCACAGCAAACTCAATCCGTTATTACAATTGCTTATGTATTTGGAGTGGCAGTAGGGATGATATTTAATTTTCATAAGTTCTCCGAGTTTGGCATTAATATATTTGACTATGTCGATGTATTTGACTTTCTGATTGTACCGTTTGCCGATCCAAAAATCTTACTATTTACGTTGGTGTCACTATTGGTATCTTACCTTTTGTTTAAAGCGGATCTGTTTTGGAGGGAAAAGCATGAAAAATCATATACCGTGATGAGCCTTGGTTGGCATAAAAAAGACTGGTATGAAAAATTTAGATTTGCAGCTTTTTCTGGGCTTTTTGTTTACTATCTCTTCATTGCCGCCAATGTTTATACAGTAGACAGTAGTGAGAAAATTAGAAAAACTGCACCCATTAATATTCGATTAGTCGATAATGAAATTATTTCAGGTGTATTAATTGGAAAGACGGCAAACATTCTATTCTTATTGAAAGGCGACGAGGTGAAGGCTGTCCCAATTAGTTCACTAGTAAAAGAATTTGATATAAAATAAGCCTTCTTTACATTGCTTTTCTGTTAGATTATCTCTTTTAAAGCAAGCCCTTTTTATTAACTTGAACCTAAACCAATTTACAAACCTATGGGTACCAAAGGTGATAAACACACGAATGACTCGGCTCTGACCGCAGAACATCTCCGTGAAAAACTCATGTCTATTCAGGATATTACTACTAAAAAGATGTTTGGAGGATATGGGATTTTCCATGAAGAAAAAATGTTTGGGATTGTAGACTCCAAAGGACAGGCCTTTCTGAAAGTAGACGACTTAAACAGACCTGAATTCGAACAGGCAGGTGCACAGCCTCATGGCAAAATGCCTTATCTGTCCATCCCCGAAGAAGTAATGAAAAATCAGGATACGCTTATAGAATGGGCCAAAACTTCGATAGCCATCTCCAAATAGTTTTTTGTAAGTGAAAGCCGTCTACATCATCTTCCTGATCCTATTGGCCTGCCAGACCAAAGAAAAAGTGAGCAGTGATCCACAAATTCTGGAGCCTGACACAGTGATTGTGAAAATCGACTTGAACGAAGAGCTTGCAGGATCTGCTTATCGCAAAAGAGCTACTGGCTACTTTCTGATGGTTGATGACGACAGTTCTTTGTACGTACCTGCCTTTGCCGAATCGAAAGAAGGCAGGGTAAGCCTGATGTTAGGTCTTTATCCTCTGCTTACCTATCAGGAACAATTGGAGCAACTCCGCGCTCTACTGCCTTCCGCTGCTAAAGAGTACAACTTCGACTCGCTTGGTGGAGTTTATGTAGGTCGGCTTGTACAGACCGGTGATCTCGCCATCGACATTACGAACGAATACCTGGATGAATTCGGCGGCTATGGCTCTACGGCCACTTCAGACTATAGCGACATCGCCAACTTCCTATCGCGCTCCAAATTGGGTCTGGATATGAATAGCCTCTTTGCTCCTTACGGGCTCGAAGTAGTAGGTGCCTCAGTAGAAAAGGTGTTTTTCACCGAGCTGCACGAATCCATCAAAATCGACTCTGCCAGATACAAGGGCATCAAGATTCCTGAGCAGATACTGGATGGTATGACGTGGGTGGAGTTGAGAAAGATTAAGAAATAAGCTTATTTATTGAGCTCTTCGCAGTCAGGAAAGGATTTTGTTATTAATATTAAATACCAGCCAAATATCTTAGAGCAAAAAACACAGCAATGATCTTACAAGAATGCCTTGCGAATTTAGGAAAACCGCTTCTTGAAGAAATTGAGAAGTATTCTCAGGTCAAACAATTTTCTGCGCAAGACTATGTGGTTAAGCAAGGACAAACCGTACGTTTCTTACCTATTGTGATTGAAGGAAGCATCAAGGTTTTCAGTAATGAAGGCACCATGAATTTTTTGCTCTACTATATTTCCTCAGGTGAGACATGTATTTTCAGCTTCGCGCACATATTCGACCAAGAACCGGTCAATTTTTCTGCCATCACCGAGGTAGATAGCGAGCTATTGCTTCTGCCAATAACAAAAGTTCAGAAGTGGTATGCCGAATACCCAAGGTTCAATGACCTGCTTTTGAAAGCGTATCAGAAACATTACAATGATCTACTGCATACTACAAAACAAATAGTGTGTTACAATCTTGAGGAACGGTTGTTGGGCTACCTCCGGCAAAAGGCCCAAATAGAAAAGTCCGACCTACTTCAAATTTCTCATTTGGACATCGCTCTTGATTTGGGAACCTCTCGCGAGGTAATTACGCGCTTGATGAAAAAATTGAACTCAAACGAAGAGGCCATCCAGTTGGGTAGAAAAATAAAGATTTTGTAGAGTGACATTTGTCACTGTTTTTAATCTAATCGATATACAAATTTGTCTGATAAAACATTCAATAAAACAATTGTGTTATGTCAGAACAAACAATACTCATTCCGGGAAATACATTGATCACAGCTAGTCCTGAAGAAGGAAGACAACTAGCCATTAAAATAGCCAGGCTAACTATCAAGATCACACAGCCAGACGCAGAGGTTAGAGAAAAGCTTCGCCCCATCTATGTAGAAGATGCTGCGATGCTTATCTCCATTGGAGCGGCCGTAGCAGCCGAATTCGCCACTATTGCACGAGCCAACAATTACTGGAGATAGGATATTTAAATCTCTCGACCCAAAGCTGTTGCTTGCATGTAATCTTTGTAATGTCTTTCAAGTAAGAAAAGGTGTTTATTACTAACTTGGGCTAATTCCATTTAGCTCCGATGGTAAATACAGCTCAAATTGCATTCAATGGACATCATAAAACACAATAAATCAGCCTGGGACAATTATGTTGACAAAAAAGACCGTTGGACGATTCCGGTTTCAGAAAAAGTACTGGATGAAGCAAAAACAGGGAATTGGAGTGTTGTATTGACCCCTAACAAAGCCGTTCCTTTAAATTGGTTTCCTCCTTTAAAAGGGTCGCATGTATTGGGGCTCGCGTGCGGAGGTGGGCAACAAGGGCCAATTCTAGCCACCTTAGGTGCTGAGGTTACCATTTTTGATAACTCCGAAAAACAGCTAAACCAAGATAAAAAATTAAGTGACCAATTCGATCTTGGTATAAAAACCGTGCAAGGGGATATGAAGGATCTTTCTGTCTTTGTCGATAATTCGTTCGACTTGATCTTTAATCCTTGCTCCATAGTTTTCGTTGACAACATTTTACCGGTTTGGAAGGAATGTTTTAGGGTACTAAAGCCAAATGGAATCTTAATGACCGGCTTGATGAATCCGATTGCTTTTCAACTTGATCAAGAAAGCTTGAAACTCATTTATAAACAGCCGTTTTCTGATGTGCTTTCATTGCCACCTGATAAATTAGAAGAATTAAAAAGGAGCAAAGAACCATTAGTGTTTGGGCACAGTTTGACTGATCAGATAGGTGGACAGCTTGATGCAGGCTTCATGATAACGGATATATTTGAAGACGACTGGGATGATGAAAATAAAATGGATGACTTTTTTCCTACATTCATAGCTACAAGAGCTATTAAACCACTGTCATGAACACCACCCTCCTCATTTCTCTATACATCATGTCAGCTTTTTACCTCTTTGCTGGCATCAGCCATTTTCGCAAGCCGGATTTCTTTTTAAAGATTATACCAAAGTGGGTGCCTTCTCCTAAGAAGGTAAATTTTTTGGTTGGGGGCATTGAAATCGTGCTGGGTAT
Source organism: Reichenbachiella sp. (assembly GCF_039944555.1). Lineage (GTDB taxonomy): Bacteria > Bacteroidota > Bacteroidia > Cytophagales > Cyclobacteriaceae > Reichenbachiella. The sequence continues at coordinate 36,424 of NZ_JBDUYN010000012.1, forward strand.
TGGCTTATTGTTCGCAGATATTCGGGCTTATGCGGCATGGGGAATTATTGCGCTGCTGGTGGCTGTTTTTCCAGCCAATATTTACCATTATCAACAGGCCCGAAAAAAAGGAAAGCATGTCATTGCCACGCTGATTAGATTACCCATTCAAGGGGTTCTGATTTATTGGGCTTATCTTTTTATTTGAGTGAAATCACATGAATCAGCGAATTATAGGTATTGATGTAGCCAGGGCATTGGCAGTGATTGGGATGATCATCGTGAATTTCAAAATGATCTTTGGTCAGTCTGGTGAGAGCTGGATCGGGGACTTTTCCAGCATTTTTGATGGCAAAGCGGCCGCTACATTCGTCGTATTGGCCGGTGTTGGATTGGCCTTTATGACTAATTCTGCAGTTTCTGGTAATGATCAGGATATTTGGAAAAAGGTACGGTCCAAAATTCTAAAGAGAGCAATTCTACTTTTCTTCATCGGACTTTCATACATTGTTATTTGGCCGGCAGACATCCTTCACTTCTATGGTATCTACATGCTGGTGACGCTGATCTTTATCAAAGTTCGGTCTCGCTACATGCTATGGTCCGCCTTGGCTATCATTTTTTTGTATCCCCTTTTGATGATGCTCATCGACTACGACTTGGGCTGGGACTTTACTACTTTCGAGTACCAAGGCTTTTGGTCAATGAACGGCTTCATAAGAAACCTGTTTTACAACGGTTTTCATCCTGTAGTACCTTGGTCAGCATTTATGCTGATTGGTCTTTGGTTTGGTAGGCAAGATTTGAATGATGACCGATTCGTGAAAAAATCGATTGTGATAAGCTTGACTTTATTTCTGGCAACCAAATTGATCTCGGTATTACTGATACAAATCTTATCCGAAGGTAATGAAGAAGTGGCTGTTGAACTGAGCCAGGTTTTAGGCACAAGTCCTATGCCTCCATTGCCTATCTATATGTTAGCAGGTAGTAGTATCGCTATAGCGGCTATCTCCACATGCATCTTAATTTCGAGAAGATTTGGCGACAACCCAATCATAGATGCATTGATGAAAACAGGGCAACTAGCCCTGACCTTTTATGTCGCCCATGTCGTAATCGGCGTTGGACTAGTTGAAATATTCGGTGTTGAAGAATTGGGGACTTACTCCCTAAATTTTTCTTTTACCTATGCGCTAATTTTCAGCATATCCTGTATCGCGTTTGCGATGGCCTGGACTCGATATTACAAAATAGGGCCTTTGGAATGGGCAATGAGAAAGTTGTCAGCCTGAAAGCATCGGTTTATTCTTGACCCAATTTGTAAGAGTTGTATTGAAAAGACATCAGCAGCATCTTGACGAAGTATCCCGGATATAGCCATGAAATAAAATCTGAAGCTATCATTTATACTGCTTAAATAAATAAATTTAGTCCTAACTTCAGGGTGGAGTGGTAGGATAATGACAAATGACATATGGCATACATTGATTTTATTATAAGTCTGGCTGTTGCAGCAGCGGCTGGAATGGTAATTGGCTTTGAAAGGCAATGGCAAAATAAATCTGCAGGTTTAAGAACTAATACGCTTGTGGCCATGGGAGCTGCACTTTATGTCCTATTGTCGATCCAATTAACAGAAGAAATTGGCGACGTGACCAGGATCATTGGTCAGGTAGTTACCGGAATTGGCTTTCTTGGCGCCGGCATTATATTCAAAGAAGGAGCAAATGTGTATGGTCTTACCACAGCAGCCACTGTCTGGTGTAGCTCTGCAATTGGTTGTTTGGCTGGCGCTGGTTTTTACGTCGAGACGTGGATAGCTACGCTCGCCATTCTAATTGTACATCTAATCTTAACGCCATTTAATAAATTACTGAATCGTCGAAAATAGTAACACGATTGACAAATTCGGAACATTAAATTATGAACAAAGTGGCCTACGAATCAGACTTTCTAGCTTTCAAAGATGAGCTACTCTCATTTGTTTTCCGTTTGGTGTCCAATCGGGCGCAAGCCGAAGATCTGATTCATGATACCTACATCAAAGCTTTTGATAAATTAGACACCTTCAGGCAAGAGTCCACATTCAAAACCTGGGTGTTTGCCATAGCTCATAATCTTGCTAAAAATCAGTTGGCTAAACAAAAACGCTGGAGGGAAGATGCCCAACAGATCAATGCTCGATTGCATATCAATTCGGAGGAAATGTTTAACGACATGCGGGCAGTTTACGATAGCAAACCTGATGCAAATTTCGAAATCAAGGAACATATCACCTACTGCTTCAACTGCATGTCGAAGACACTGGAAATTCAGCAGCAAATGTGCCTTTGGCTAAAAAATGTATATGATTTCAAAGTACATGAGATCATGACGATCACAGGGTTGACTGAAGGAAAAGTAAAACATGCCCTGGCGGATGGTCGCAAACATCTGATCAGAATCTTTGATGACAAATGTGCCTTTGTGAGTAAAAATGGCACCTGTCATCAGTGCTCCTCGCTCAAGGGAATTTTGAATCCCAAGCAAGACGCACAGACTGAGGCCAATCGAATCAAGATGGTAAAAGAAGGTGCATCAGCGGAAAAAGAACGCCTGCTAGATCTGAGAGTAGAGTTAGTTCAAAGCATCAATCCACTGGATACACCTAGCGCGCATCTTCATACCTACTTTCTTGAAAACAGCCCCAAATGGGTAGAAATGGCTCTTTCAAAAGAAAAACCATAAATTAGCTGAAATCCCGTCCGTTTCGATCCACTCGTTTGTCTAAACAAAAAATGGTTAACACAAAGCACGATTCGTATGACATACTTTACACAAGATTTTATTCAGTTCTTCACAGACCTTGCCCAAAACAATCAGAAGGAATGGTTTCATGCCAATAAGAAAAGGTATGAATCCAGTGTGAAAAAACCCTTCGAGCATTTTCTAACAGACTTGATTCATGAAATTCAAAAAGAAGAGAGCAGTCTTGAAATTCAACCCAAAGATTGTGTACTTCGAATCAACCGAGATCTCAGATTTTCAAAAGACAAAACACCCTACAACCTGCACTACTCGGCTGTAGTTTCAAATGCCGGAAGAAAAGACAAGAGTGTACCCGGTATCTTTCTCCGGTTTACACCGGAGGAGGTAGGTATCATGGGTGGAGCCTATGTGCTGGACAAAGATCAATTGCAGGCCTTGCGTACACACATCGCCCAAGATCCCAAAAAGCTTGAAAAGCTAGCGAGCACTGAACCTTTTGCATCGAAATTTGGTGAGCTGAAAGGAGACGAAAGCAAACGCATGCCAATTGAATTTCAAGAGCAGGTCAAGCAAATTCCTCTGCTCTCAAGAAAGCAATTTTATTTTGTGGCGAAGCGCGAAACCGCCCTGATAACCAGTGAGAACCTACTCACTGAAATGATGGACTATTGGCATGCAATGCGTCCAATCAACAGGTTCTTAACTCAGATCATTCACCCTTGATATGGCGTACGACGAATACTTAGCAGATCGCGTCCGTCAGACCTTGAGTGCAAACGGGGTCAACGCAGAGGCTAAAAGGCTAATGGGTGGATTGTGTTTTGTTTTGAACGACAAAATGTGTGTCGGCATAAGCCAAAACAAAAAGACCGGCCAACCAGGAATAATCGCCCGGATAGGAGAAGAGAAAGTACAAGAAGCCTTGCAGAAGCCTTATTGTCATGTTTTTAGTCCAGCAGGGCGTCCAATGAAAGATTTCATCTTTATCGAAGACACAGGTCTGGATAGTGAAGACGAACTAGCCTTTTGGGTGAGACAAGCTATTGATTTTAATCCGCTCGCGAAAAGAAGCAAATGATTGGCACACCGTTCTAAGTTAACAAGTGCTGCCTTGCTGGTTTCTAAGTTTTGATAGACATTTACATCTTGTTTTGAATAAAAATCTGTACATGATAGGACTGGAAACTGAAAGATTAATCTTCAGACAATGGCAACATTCGGATTATCAATCATTCGCTGATTTTTATAGCCATGAAGAATACGCACGTTTCGTCGGTGGAATCAAAAACCCGGAAGAATCCTGGCGATTGATGGCTACGTACATTGGCCACTACGAACTCAATGGCTATTCCTATCTGGCTATTGATGAAAAAGAAACGGGAAACTTGATCGGTACCGTAGGGCTGTGGAATTCTGAGCCATGGCCAGAACCTGAGCTAGGTTACTGGCTTCTGCCTCATGCACACGGCAAGGGTTTTGGTGTAGAAGCTGGAATTGCCGTGAAGGAGTTTGCTTTGAAGTCATTAAAGCTGAAAACATTGGTCAGTTACATAGACGAAACCAACGAACCTTCCAAAAAACTTGCCCTTCGTCTTGGTGCCAAACTTGACAAAACCATTGAATTATTGGACTTTGGTCCACACGAAGTCTATCGGTACAAATAGCCAAGTATACTTCCAGGTTTGAGGTACACTTGTTTGTTACACCTTAATCATGAGTTTGTCGGCTGTCATTGGGGGCCTCGACTCTGCTATTCATTCCGTAATCTCGGATTACTCCCGTCACTCGCAGTCTATAGTCTTCAAAAATCATAGCGCGTCCTTTGCGTTGTGCTTGCCTATGATTTTCTAAATTTCGCCATTGACTCACCGATTCCTCATCTTTCCAAAAGGACAAAGACAAAATTTTAGTCGAATCCTGAAGACTCGTGAACCTTTCAATAGATATAAATCCATCCATTTTGACCAATTCTGATTTCAACTCAGCCGCAATATCCAGGTATTCCTGTTTGTGTGCTGCTTTAGGGTTTACTTCGAATATTACTGCTATCATATTATTTTTCGGATAAGAATAATTGCACTTCATCGTACAGTTGTTTTCTCGATTTTTCTAAATGAACGACATGAGTTGATTTTTCAATAACGACATATTTTTTAGATGCCGCTGCGCTAAGATTTTCAAACAGCCATCGTGCGTCATCCCAACTGAATGAAGTGTCCCATTCTCCCCGGATGACCAAAGTAGAGACTTCGACTCTTGCTGGTTCAAAAAAGCAATTCCCATTCCAGCAATCGTAAAGATCATTTTTCCACCCCGCAGGATATCGCACATAATTCCGATTTTCGACTTTGGAGGCCTTGTCACTTGCTAACCACTTTTGGCCCCACTGCTCAATCACTTCGTCCTCTAACACTATGTCGTGACCCTTGGGCAATTGTGCAGAGAATTGCTCCACTCTTTTCTCTGGGGTCAGTTCTATGTAGGCATAATCCGGCTTGTTCCAACTCACTGTCTCTTCACGCGCTACCAAGGGAGCAAAGAGTACTAATTTCTCAATTTGGTCAGGGTGCAGTGCAGCATAGTAGCCTGAAACCGTAGCTCCCCACGAGTGACCAACCAAATACAGTTTTTTCATTTCAGTGGTTTTCAACACGAATTCAACCGCCCTTTCGATATCAAGTGCCACCTCTTTTCCAGTGCCCAAAGGCTTTCCTGAATAAACGGCGTTTGACATTTCGGTGTATCGATCGGACTCGCCATAGCCCAGGTGGTCCAGTGCAAATACTTCGTAGCCTTGATTGGATAGATGATCCATCCATGAATAATTCTCCATTCGAAACCCAAAAGCCAACGCTGAAGGGAATGACGCTCCATGTACAAACAAGACAGGGAGTTTATTCATTTTTTCGTCGCCTGCCGGTAAATGCAAGAGGGAGAGGTTGAGTCCGGAAATCCTACTTTCAATACTTATGCGCCGAAATCCATGCTCTTCTCGTTTGGGTTTTATCTGTTGGGCAATACAGATTCCCTGTAGTACAAAAAGATAGAATGCAATCATTTTTTCCATGTGGATTGGACTTTGATTTTTCAAAGCAAACCAATCACTGCGATTGACATTTCATTTTATAATGAAGTATGAAAAATATGGCTTTCGTATCTTTAAAGTCTTATCAACACCACAAAGCATGAATGATGCAGAAGAGTTTGCCGAAGTGACTGCGTTGATCGCGGAACCGAATCGAGCCATGATATTGTGGCGTCTGCTAGATGGAAGGGCTTATACCGCAGGTGAATTGGCAATAGTAGCCAACTTATCTCCCCAGTCTGCCAGCAATCACTTAAATAAACTGATTGAAAAGGACTTGTTGGCCATAGAGAAGCAAGGACGACACAGATATTACAAACTTGCTCGTCCGGAAATAGCTTATGCCATAGAATCCATGGCGAACCTTATCCCTGAAAAAAACAGGTCGGTAGAACGAGAGATTGCAACCGATAAACGGGGGATAAAATATGCAAGAACCTGCTATGACCACCTGGCTGGAAAGATGGGGGTTTTAATCACAGAAGCCCTATTATCCGCCGAAATTTTGTTGACCAAGGACAAAAGATATGAGGTCACCTCAAAAGGAGTAGCCTGGTTTTCCTCAATAGGAATAGACACCAACGAGCTTGCCAAAACAAAACGTGCTTTTGCGCTTCAATGCCTCGATTGGAGTGAACGTAGGCACCATTTGGCTGGTGCATTGGGAGCCGCACTGCTGCGTGCGATGTTTGAAAAAGATTGGATAAGGAGAAGGCAAGGCTCTCGAGAAGTCATATTTACTCACTCCGGAGAAGAAAATTTAGATAATCTTTTGCGCAAAATTAAAACCGACCCGGTCCTATCGACGTAAGGCCTGAATCAAAACCGTAAACAAGAATGAACTTACTATCAACGCTTTCATCACTCAATTTATCGCTACCAGAAGTATCTACTCCCGGTGGATCTTATGTATCAGTCAATGTAAGAGGCCATGTTGCCTATGTTGCCATCCAATTTCCAATATTAAATGGGAAATTTCTGCTTCAGGGCCGACTGGGTGACACCATCACTACTGCGCAAGGCTATCAGGCCATGGAACTATGTGCGTTGAATGTCTTATCTCAAATTCACCACAAGATAGGTTTTGAAAAGGTGGAGGGACTCAACCATATTGATGCCTACTATCAAGCCATCGACATCTGGGACGAGGGGCCTAAAGTGGTCAATGGTGCTTCTGATCTGTTTATGAAAGTGCTGGGTGAAAAAGGCACACATACTCGTGCCATTTTCGGTGTAGAAAGACTGCCCAAGAACTTTCCCGTTGGCCTGACCACTTCGTTTACATTGAGCCATTGAACAACTTTTAAACAATCATGCTATGAAACCAACATGTGCAACAGTCATACTCACAACGGCATCGGTCGGCTGAAGAAGATTTTTCTCATGGCGGTTCCATCCCAGCGGGAAACCGCTGACTTTTGAAAAATAAATTATAAACAGATGAAAAAAAACAGACTCTTTATCGCCACAAGCATCGACGGTTATATAGCCCGCAAAGATGGATCTCTCGATTGGCTCGATGCCATTCCAAACCCGGATAATTTGGACTATGGCTACTATAAATTCTACGATTCGATCGATACCATTCTCATGGGAAGAAAGACCTATGAAGAGGTATTGAGTTTTGGTGTAGACTGGCCTTATCCTGATTGCAAAACCTATGTGGTAAGCCAGCGTGCTGTCGACATAAAAACTGAAAATACCTACCTCATGGACGGGCCTTTTGAGAAAAAGGTAGGAGAGTTAAGACAGGAAAAAGGAAAAGACATTTGGGTTGTAGGAGGAGGCGTGTTGATTTCTTCCATGCTAGACCTGAATCTGATAGATGAGATGTTGATTACAATCACACCTGTGATTTTGGGTGAGGGGATATCACTATTTCCAAATGCGCCTAGAGAAACAAAATTTGAACTGGTAGATACAGAATCTTTCAAGACCGGATTTGTAAACCTGGTCTACAAAAAATCTGATTAAAATTGAAATAAACTCTCTTGCCGTTCATCCAATATTGAATTTTCATTAAGGGAATTCGAAAGAGAATTGTTATCTTCTTGTTCTGTTTCAGCTAGGAGAAAAATGAAAAACACACAAAGAGGCAACAGACTGTTTGCACTATTATTTTGTCTCATCCTTGGGACAAATTCACTTCAGGCACAATTCGGCTTTTCCCTTCCACAAGGAGAAGAGAGTGTCGAGATTCCTTATCAAAATTTTAATAACCTGATTGTACTGGAAGTCACGCTCAAAAATAAGGTGACCGTAAATCTAATTCTCGATACGAGTATTGAACATACCATTCTCACTGAAAAAGCGGTAGGAGACTTCCTCAATTTCAGGTACGCGCGTAAGGTAAAACTTGGGCAAAGCGATGACCAAATCTTTTATGGACATGTGGCCATAGACGCCCAAATGTCCCTTTCTGACAGTGTAAAGACAGCTGAAATGTCTTCCATTTTGGTGTTAGAAACTGATTATCTCAATTTGGCGGGAGTGGCCGGATCAAAGGTTCACGGGCTCATCGGATATGACATCTTTAAGAGTTTTGTAGTCGAAGTGGACCAAGGGAAAAGTGTAATTCGATTACACAAACCTGAATCATTCCAGCCGACAAAAGGGTATCAGGAATTTCCTATGCAGGTTGTAGAAAGAAAACCTTTTATCACCACAGAGATTGTATTTGAAAGCTGGGAAAAGCGAAAGATGAATTTCATGATAAAGACAGGAGCGAGTCATGCGGTCTTCTTCGAAGACGATTCCGTTGAATATTTTTTACCCTATCGAAATCTGGAAGTACCCATCGGTCAGGCGTTTGGTGGAGAAGTTCTTGGACACATTGGTCGGCTGAGAAGTTTAAATATTGGTAATTATTCGTTGGAAAGCCCCTTGGCTACTTTTGCCAAGCCTGAACACGTTGATCAAAACGAAAGCACAAAAAAATATGGAGATGGTTCCATTGGCCAAGGTGTATTACAGCGGTTCAGTGTGATCTACGACTTTCACCATTCCAAAGTTTATCTCAAGAAGAATAGTACTTTCAGCGACTCCTTTGAATATGACATGAGCGGAATGAACATTTCCGTGAAGCAAGCAAAGGAATATTCTTTTACCGTAAAGTCTATCCGCAAAGATTCTCCGGCACAGAAATCCGGGTTGCAAGTGGGAGATATTATCGAGTCCATCAACGGGGAGAAGCTCACCATCAATAATTATGGACAATATCTTAATCTTTTTCTGACCCGAGAAGGTAAAAAAGTGATCCTTTTGATCCGGCGAGGTGATGAAAAAATTGAATGCAGCTATCGATTGGCGCGATTTATATAGTTACCCTGAACACTTTTTGTCCAGTACTGGACATTATCGTATTAGATTATTTTGCTAATCATAGTGTAACTCACTGATAATCTATCTATTATACAATTCGGCACATCATTTGTCCAAGTATTTCCAGAACTATACGACTATGCTTAGAAATTACGTAACCGTTGCCATACGCAATATCCAGAATAGCCCTGTCTATTCTACGATCAACGTGCTGGGGCTTACCATCGGAATTGTAAGTAGTATCCTCCTTTTCCTTTATGTGGATTTTGAACGAAGCTACGATAAGTTTCACATAAACAAGGACAACATTTATCGGGTGACCACTCAGGCTACCGTTCAGGATACAGAACTCAACGTTCCACTTGCCCCATCATTAACAGGCGCTACTTTGATGAACGAGTATGATGCCATCGACAATTTTGTTAGGCTTTCCGGCGGATCTGAAATGCTCATTTCGGTTGACCAGGAATACTTCTATGAAACGGAGATTTACCAGACTGATTCATCCTTTTTTAACATTTTCGACTTTGAGCTTCTGGAGGGCGACCGCAAAACTTGCTTGACAGAGTCCAATACTATGGTCATTTCAAAAAGTCTGGCAGAAAAATGGTTTCCAAATGGATCAGCCATGGGCAAAACGGTAAAAACCGATGGAGAGGACACGAAAATTATTACAGGCATCATGGCGAATCCGGTTATCAATACCAGTGTTCCTGCTCACGGTCTCCTTTCATATGGAACGAATACCCAAGGGCAAAACGCCTGGGGAAATATGAATGATCAGATTTTCATCGTTTTGAAACAAGGGTCAACCGTATCGGAAGTACTCCCTGTCCTGTCTCAAATGTACGACAAGTACATGGCTCCAATTTATGAGAAATTTGGTGCTTCTGCAGAGTTTTCATTGCAGCCGCTTACAGACATACACTTATTTTCCAATTTTGACTTCGAGATGGGAACTGTTGGAAATATCAACTACCTCTATATTTTTAGCGCTATAGGATTCTTTATGCTTCTAATTGCTTGCATCAATTATATGAATCTGGCCACCGCTCGCTCCGTTGCAAGGTCCAAAGAAGTCGGAATTCGAAAGGCCATGGGCTCATATAAGACACAACTGATGGGTCAGTTTGTTACTGAATCCATTGTGATCGCTTTTATCGCATTGGTAATTAGTCTGATCCTGACCTTTTTTGTAATCCCTACATTCAACGAATTGGCCAACCTTGAGATCAGTCAAAATTTTATGAACGACCCAAAAATGGTGCTCGTTCTTGTTGGAGTGATATTATTTGTTGGACTCGTAGGCGGCAGCTATCCAGCCTTCTACCTTTCTCGTTTTAAGGCGGCAGAGGTACTGAAAGGTAGATCTAAAAAAAGTAAAGGAAACGAATCGCTTCGAAAGGTTCTGGTAGTTGCTCAGTTTGCTATATCCTTGGGTATGGTGGTAAGCACCTGGATTGTATTTGATCAATTAGATTTTCTACGAAATAAAGAACTCGGTTTCAATCATGAACAAGTAGTGACCGTGGCTCTTGAAGGAGAGCAAGTTAGAGCGAAATTGGACGTACTGGCGGCAGAGCTATTACAGAGTCCGGGTGTTGAGTCAGTAGGCTCAGGCTTCGGTGTACCCGGAACAAATTCGATGAGCATGAGCGGGATCAAGGTGGAATCCGCCGACGGGCATTTGATAGAAAAAATCTTTCAGAATATTACCGTGGACAATCAGTATTTCCCAACGCTGGAAATACCAATAGTACAAGGCCGCAACTTTTTGCCACAAGTCGGCAATGACACAGCATCTTCAGTAATTGTCAACCAGGAGATGGTAAGAGAAATGGGGTGGGAAAATCCAATAGGAAAGAGATTTGAACGATTTATCAATGACGACCTCGAGACAAAAGCCTTTACCGTGGTTGGAGTGGTAAGAGATTATCATTTGATTTCGTTGCAAGAACCCATAAGCCCACTGGTAGTATATAATGGAATTAACAACGGCCAGATGATAGTGAGACTTAAGTCCGATGGTATATCTAATACGATGTCAGAAGTCGAAGGCATATTTAAGTCAGTGGTAACCAACCGACCTTTTGAATATGCCTTTCTTGATCAAGGCTTCCAACAGCACTATGAGGCTGACCAGAAGAGAGGAGAGGTATTTGCCATTTTCTCTGTGTTGACCATCGCAATTGCCTGTCTGGGATTATTTGGATTGGCATCTTATACGGCCGAGGCCCGAAGAAAGGAGATTGGTATAAGAAAGGTAGTTGGTGCGAATGTGATGACGATCATTATTATGATGTCGAAGGACTTTCTGAAACTCATTATTTTATCTATGATCGTCGCATTCCCGATAGCCTACTATTTTATGGATCAATGGCTACAGGACTTTGCATATGCGATGGAACTCAAATGGACCAGCTTTGCACTTTCAGCACTATTTACTTTGGTCATCGCATTCGCCACGGTTCTATATCATTCGCTGAGGTCGGCAGTTGCAAACCCTTCCTCCGCTATTCGCGATAATTAATTTAAGACTAGAGTTCAGGTTATTAGAAGCGGGTTTAGCCCGCTTTTTTAATGCCCTTTCCAATAATAATAGTATGGCAAAGAACAATTATTGATATTGAATAAGATTGGAGTTTATTTATTTGAATAATGTAGTTAAATTAATGGAAATTTGCCCGCATGAAACCAACATGTATATGGATCACACTTTCGAAGGAATGATTATTATGCTAAGGCGATCCCCGCTTTGGCGTATCGATCCCAGCAAAGAATCGCTGACGGATAAAAGACAAATAATAAACAGATGAAACAATACATTCTGGCGCTTGACCAGGGAACAACAAGTTCGAGAGCACTTCTGTTTGATCATAAAGGAAAGGTGGTCGCCATGGCCCAAAAAGAGTTCAAGCAGATTTTTCCTAAGCACGGATGGGTGGAACACGATCCCTATGACCTACTCAAATCCCAGCTCGATGTGATGTACGAGGTCATCAAGAAAAGTAAAGTGAATAACTCCCAGATATTGGGTATTGGCATCACCAACCAACGGGAGACCGCCATCGTATGGGACAAAAAGACGGGGAACCCGGTTTACAATGCCATCGTATGGCAAGACACCCGAACTTCAGATTTTTGTCAACAACTCAAGCACGACGACGATTTCGAAGATTATGTGAGAAAAACTACTGGCCTTGTCATCGACTCTTATTTCTCAGCTACAAAGATTCATTGGATACTCAATAATGTAAAAGGAGCAAAAAAGAAGGCTGAAGCAGGAGATTTAATATTCGGTACAGTCGATACCTGGTTGATCTGGAATCTTACCAACGGAGAATCGCATATGACAGACTTCTCAAATGCATCTCGCACGCTGTTATTCAATATTTCAGAACTTACATGGGATGATGAACTTCTCGAGCGATTCGAAATTCCAAGACAAATGCTTCCTGACGTTACCCATTCTGGGTTTCACTTTGGGATGGCCCAGATTCAAGGCGGAGACATTCCGATCATGGGTGTTGCCGGAGATCAACAGGCTGCACTTTTTGGTCAAGGATGTTTTGAACCTGGTCAAGCCAAAAACACCTACGGTACCGGCTGTTTCTTGTTGATGAACACTGGTGAAAAGATACAGTACTCCAAGAATGGGTTGTTAACAACCATCGCATGGGGGCTCAATGGCAAAATAGAATATGCTCTCGAGGGCAGCATCTTTATGGCTGGAGCTGCGATCCAGTGGCTCCGAGATGGTTTGAAACTCATCAATTCGGCCGATGAGACAGAAAGAATAGCTGAAAGAAACAAAAATAACAATGGTGTGTACATGGTTCCAGCATTCTCAGGACTAGGCGCCCCCTATTGGGATATGTATGCCAGAGGTGGTATATTCGGACTCACACAAGACACCACCAATGAAGAAATCATAAAGGCAACTTTGGAGTCTTTGGCCTACCAGACTCGAGATATATTATTTGCGATGTCGAATGACTCTGGGGTAAAACTGAATTCTCTTCAGGTGGATGGAGGTGCCTCTGCCAACAACTATCTCATGCAATTTCAGTCGGATATTTTGAATGTGCCAGTAGAACGACCCAAAAATGTGGAATCCACTGCGCAGGGCACGGCTTTCATCGCCGGAATTACCAGCGGACTATGGAGTATGGCAGATATCAAAAAGAAAAAGTCCGTGGATAAGACATTTAAACCTAAAATGGACGATTTCACAAGAGATCATTTATACACAGGCTGGCACAATGCCATCAAACGGTGTATGAACTGGGCTCGATAAAAGAATAAACATTTGGTAACAACACAAGAATTGCAATAAAGTACAATTCGTCTTCTTTTGCACAAAAAAATTTATGTCACAACCGTCCTTCTCATACCAAACCAGACCCGCTATTATTCAAACCCTAAAGAATGAATATTACGATGTCATTATCATTGGTGGAGGTATTACAGGAGCTGGGATTGCGTTGGATGCTGCTACCCGAGGCCTCAAGGTAGCCCTATTGGAAAAAAAGGACTTTGCGTCAGGAACAAGCAGCAAATCCACCAAACTGATTCATGGTGGTTTGAGATACCTCAAGCAATTTGAATTTAGCTTAGTGCGCGAGGTTGGAAAGGAAAGATCGATTCTGCATGAACTGGCTACCCATCTCGTTCGTCCGGAAAAAATGCTTCTTCCACTCATCAAAGATGGCAATTACGGCAAAATCATTACATCTGTTGGACTCATGGTCTACGACGTGCTGGCCGGTGTTGAGGAAGAGGATCAGAGGAAGATGCTCACGGTAGGGGAAACCATGAAATCCGAACCCTTGCTCGATAAGAGAATCATCGAAGGAGGAGGACTCTATGCTGAATATCAAACCGATGATTTTCGCCTGGTTACAGAGCTCATCAAAACATCGGCAGACTACGGTGCTCAAGTGCTCAACTATGTCATGTGCACAGATTTGTTGGCCAAAGGAGGCAAAGTCTGCGGAGTGGCTTGCCATGATGAAGAATCAGGAGAGGATTTCAAAATTTACGGTGATTATGTAGTCAACGCCACAGGTCCTTGGGTGGACCAGGTCAGAAAACTCAACAAGAAAGTAAAAGAAACCAAGTTACACCTCACCAAAGGAATTCATATTGTTGTGCCTTTTGATAAATTACCTGTGAAGCAATCCGTGTATTTTGATGTGGCTGATGGTCGAATGATTTTTGCCATTCCAAAAAATGAAATCACCTATGTGGGTACCACCGACACCAACTACAAAGGCAATCCGAGTGATGCAGCCACAGACAAAAAAGATGTAGATTATCTCATCAAAGCAGTCAATGATGCCTTTCCATCAATCGAATTACAAATTGGCGATATTCTATCGTCGTGGGCCGGAGTAAGACCACTAATACAAGACGAAGGAAAAAGTGCGTCCGAAATATCCAGAAAAGATGAAATATTTATTTCGGATCGTGGCCTGATTTCTATTGCAGGGGGCAAATTGACCGGCTACCGGAAAATGGCCAAACGCACAGTAGATTTAGTCCTGGAAATGAAAAGCTCGCGTTCGGGAATTACCAAAAAAACTAAGTCAAAAACAAAAAAAATAAAATTCAACGGCAACAGTTTTAAAAACGCAAAGGCCATCTCTAATTACAAAGCGAAGCTTCTCAAGGATAACCCCACCTTTACCAAACAACAGATGCGTTATTTAGTTGATACCTATGGGGATCAGGCCGCGATTATTTTGAGTTTCGCAGATCAATTGCCCGGTAAAAACCAGGAGACCAAATTGCTCAAGGCAGAGCTTCGGTTTTGCATAGAAAGAGAAATGGTCATGCACCTCACAGATTTCTTCATTCACAGAACTGGCAGGTTATTTTTTGATATACAAAGTGTGAAAGATCATCTAACCCTGGTAGCGACGGATATGAAACATTGGCTCGATTGGGATACTGAGCAAATGGAAGTTGAGATATCTAAAATGAAAGAAGAAATAAAGAAGGCCACAACCTTCAAGTAATTAATAATTTCCAATCACTTAAACACAATCTTTATGAAAAATCTAATGCTGACGCTTGCAATAATTGTAACTCTGAGCTTGGGAGCAAATGGGCAAACTGTACCAACCTACAAAGTCATTACCGTCGTAGAATCAATTGTTCCAGCTGGTCTCGGTCGTTCAAGAATGATAGAAAATGAAACAGATCTGAACATCGACGATTTTACTACTACCCGTACCGACGGCAAAAAAAGTGATCAGAAAGAAATAAAAAGAGGCGACGCCAAAGTAGACGAATTCTCAGAATCCAAATTATTGAACTTCTACAGTGTAACTGGTATTAACTTCCAGAACATAGCTTCGAATGACGCGCTGATTTCATCCAAACTCAATCAACTAGCTGCAGAAGGCTGGGAACTTATGTTTGTGACTGGAGGTGTAGAAAGTGACTCTGGAAAATCTGATGGGAAAGGAATCTATATTACACGATTCGTTTTCAAAAAATAAAAAAACCTAATGCAAGTATGTGATGATGAAGTGGGGAATTGATCTTGGTGGGACAAAAATTGAAGGGATCATTATTGATTCAGCAGAAAACAATACCGTTATCGCGCGAAGAAGAATTCCTACCGAAGGAGACCGTGGTTATCATCATGTACTTCTCCAAATTAAAAAACTCATTGCAGCACTCAGCAAGGAAAGCGGCCTTCTGCCACAGAAGATCGGAATAGGTACACCAGGCTCTATCTTTCCTCCAACAGGGCACCTAAAAAACTGCAACAGTCAGCACCTCAACGACAAGCCTCTGCTTGTCGATCTTCAAAATTTGCTTCAAGTACCTGTCGCAATGGCCAATGATGCCAACTGCTTTGCGCTGGCTGAGACCCAAATGGGAATTGTACCGGATATACTTCCTGACGCAAAAGTTGTATTTGGTGTAATCATGGGAACGGGAGTCGGTGGAGGCTTGGTTGTCAATGGTCAAATTATCAACGGAGCCAACGGCATTGGCGGAGAATGGGGGCATAATTTCCTGGATGATTCAGGTGGTTCTTGCTATTGCGGAAAGATGGGATGCGTCGAGACTGTAATTTCCGGGCCTGCTTTGGAAAAATATTACTTGCAGATATCCGGCCATTTGAAGTTGCTCAAAGACATAGTAAAAGATGTTAAAGCCGATCCTTACGCCAAAGAAACAGTTGCGAGACTCATCCATTATTTCGGTCTGGGTGTTTCGACCATTATCAACACCATAGACCCAGACATCATCGTACTCGGTGGCGGCGTGGGCAACATTGACTTACTTTATACCAAAGGAATTGAAGAAGCCAAAAAGTTTGTATTTAATCCGGAATGCGCAACAAAAATTGTCAAACCCAAACTGGGAGATTCGGCCGGTGTATTTGGGGCGGCGTTTCTCAATTAGTTTTTGCATTCACCTGATTATGGCCTAATTTTCAAATAAAATATCCTTTTCGTTTTGGTTCGAAATGCCCTCAAAGAAAAAATGCTCAGTGACTCGAAACCTCAGTTTCGGTTTCGTGGTGTAGATAACACCAGGGTGGAGGCCTTGTCTGACGGTGTGTTTGCCATCGCCACCGCACTTCTGGTCATATCTTCTTCCATTCCGGAAACCTATGCCGAATTACTTCATTTTCTCAAAGACCTGGTACCGTTCGCTATGTGCATGGCATTGCTTATGCTCATCTGGTATCAGCACTATGTGTTTTTCATTCGTTACGGATTTAAAGATGCAAAAATTGTTGCGGTGAATACCTTACTGCTATTTCTGATATTGTTTTACATCTACCCACTCAAATTTCTAATGCAACTATTGTATGATATGTTTGGTGGGATATTTACAAACAATCAAGCTGTTTTGAATCATCTTTTTACTGACGTGATTCACATGGAGGACACGCCGGAATTAATGATTATCTACGGCTTTGGAGCGGCGTGTATTTTTTTTACGCTTGCTTTGATGTACTACATTGCTTATCGCAGAACGATCGTGTTGGAAATGACAGAGGTGGAAAAATTTATGACCAGGTCGAGCATGCATGCTAACCTGTTGATGGGGAGTATTCCCATGCTTTCATGCCTATTTTGCCTCATCCTTCCATTGCAACCAAATGTGCTTTTTACTCTTGGTGGATTTACCTATTGGCTTTATCCTGTGATCATGATTACGTTCAGTGTAAGAAAAAGAAAACTTTTGTCAAAAATCTCTAGCTAAATCGAAACATGAAATTAATCTCCTACAATGTAAATGGAGTCAGAGCCGCCATCAAAAAAGGGCTTCTAGATTCGTTCAAAGATATGCAAGCAGACATCATCTGCTTACAAGAAACTAAAGCACAAGATGATCAAGTGCTCGAAGCACTGGGTGCTGACTTTCCACATCATGTATCCACCAATAGTGCAGTAAAAAAAGGCTATAGTGGTACCTGCACGATTAGTAGAACAGAACCCCTTTCGGTAACCAAAGGTATTGGTATCGAAGAGCACGACCAGGAGGGCAGAGTACTGACTAGCGAATTCGAAGACTTCTATTTGGTGAACGTATATGTGCCCAATTCTAGTCGCGAACTCAGAAGATTAGACTACAGAGAGGGTTGGGATGTTTGCTTTCGTGAATACCTAAAGAGCCTGGAGAGCAAAAAGCCGGTGGTTGCCTGCGGAGACTTCAATGTGGCTCACCAACCCATCGACATCGCCAGACCGAAGGCTAACTACAACAAAACGGCCGGTTATACCCAAGTAGAAATTGACGGTATGACCAATTTCTTAGCCGCTGGTTTTGTAGACACATTTAGGCATTTGTATCCGGAAGAAGTAGCCTACAGCTGGTGGAGCTATCGAGCAGGTGCAAGGGAGAAAAACATAGGCTGGCGTATTGATTATTTTCTGACGAGCGAATCACTCAAGTCAAATATTAAGTCCGCTGCCATTCATCCTGACTATAAAGAATCTGATCATTGCCCAATTAGCCTGACACTCTAAAATATGAGTACAATTAATATTCCGGCCAACAGTGACTACGACGCCTTTTACGAAGGTCAGAAAATAGCTGACCATCCAAAAAAACGAGCCATATCTATGGTTTTGACCATAGTTGCAGGCTTGTTGCTTTATACAGGAATGAAGACAACACCAATGGACGAGAAAATGACCTACGCAGGGGTTTTGACCATTGTGTATCTTTTTGTTGGGAGAAACTTTATGTTTAAAATGAAGGTCAAAAACCTTTGGAAGCAAAAGAGAGAGACTAATCCTGAATTAATCATTAGTTCGAAAGGTGTAGAGGTTAAACATAGGATTCCAGAACAATGCAAAACCCTTGGCTGGACTGACTTTGGGTTTTATAGAATAGAGAATAAGTTGGTATTCCTATACCCGAAAAAGTCTCCGGAAAATTGGTTGACGCTTTCACTAAAAAAATTAGAACTTGAGCACTCAAATGAGGTCAAACAGTTGATTTCAAGCAAAATTAAAATCAGTCAAGAGAAAACCGGCATGGCCGGAGCAAATTAAGAGAGTATAAGTAGATCGGCCTACCGAGGTGGATAAACAAAATCATTGCAAGATAAATTAGTTAAACACATGAACGTATACTTTGCAGAATTCGTGGGTACGGCCATACTCATACTACTAGGGGGTGGCGTAAACGCTGGAGTTAGTCTCAAAAAGAATTACTTCCATGAAGGAGGTTGGTTAGCTATTTGTGTGGGTTGGGGACTAGCTGTGGCACTGGCCATTTATGCAGTAGGAGATATTTCAGGAGCCCATATTAACCCGGCCGTTACGCTTGGGTTTGCTATGGTTGGATCTTTTGAATGGTCACTGGTTCCTGGTTATATTCTTGCACAATTTCTAGGTGCCATGATGGGAGCCACTCTTGTTTGGTTGCATTATCTCCCACATTGGAAGGCTACTGAGGATCAAGCTACCAAACTCGGAGTATTTTGTAATAGCCCAGCCATACCATCCAGATATGCAAATTTGTTTAGCGAGGTTTCTGGTACCTTTGTGCTTCTATTTGCTCTATCTTTTCTTGGTTTAAATGATTTTACCGAAGGACTCAATCCGCTGGTCGTTGGTCTGCTTATTTGCATGATTGGCTTGGCCATGGGAGGCACCACCGGCTTTGCTATAAATCCAGCAAGAGATATGGGGCCGAGAATCGCTCATTTTATACTGCCCATTTTTGGCAAAGGAAAATCCGGATGGAGCTATAGCTGGATTCCGGTAGCTGGCCCGTTTTTAGGCGGAGTATTGGGAACATTAGGCTACGAAGCCATATTTAATCAAAACATAATACCAGCAATTTATCCTTGTTTAGGGCTTGTAGCTATTTTGATTGTCCTTGCTGTAAAGGAACAAAATACAAATCCTGAATAAAATGAGAATTAAAACTAGCTGTTGGCTCATCGGCCTGGTATGGGCCCTTACTTTTTGTCAATCAAAACCTGATTCTATGAATGTATCCAGACTTGACGTTCAGGGCCATAGGGGAGCGAGAGGGCTCCTTCCGGAAAATACCGTTCCGGCATTTATCAAAGCAATTGAACTTGGCGTCACGACGTTAGAGCTTGATCTTGCCGTGACCAAAGACGACGAGCTCCTCGTCAGTCACGAACCCTACATGGGAGCTCATTTGACTACCGATTCAAGCGGAAGAGAAATATCAGAGGCAGACGAGCTGAAGCACAATATTTACCGAATGACATATGAGCAAATCAAAACCTATGATGTTGGCACCAAGTTTAATGAGCGATTTCCTGAACAAAGGAAAATCAAAATCCATAAGCCCCTACTCAGTGAAGTCGTTGATTCCGTAAACAAATATCTAGATGAAAATCAATTGTCTCCGGTTTACTACAATATTGAAGTTAAGAGTGCGCCGGAGGGAGATTCAATTTATCATCCGACTCCTGCTGAGTATTGTCAACTAGTTTATGATTTCATTACCACCAAGATGGATACTACCAAACTCAATGTGCAATCCTTTGATTTTAGAATACTGCAATATTTCAACAACAAGTATCCCGAGATCAAATTGGCAGCTTTGGTAGAAAACACCAAATCCATTCAAGAAAACCTTGATACACTAGGGTTCACTCCGGAAGTATACAGCTGTGACTACCTCCTCCTTGATAAGGAAAAAGTCACCTGGCTCCAAGACCAAGGTATGAAAGTCATACCCTGGACAGTCAATGAGAAGCAAGACATTAAAAAAATGCTGGAATGGGGAGTGGATGGGATTATTTCAGACTATCCCAATCGCGTATTAGAATTAATTTCGAATTAACTTTGAAGCTTGCATAATTTTTTGGGCGTGTTTATATAGAATTTATGAGATTTTCAACATCCTCATTTGTTCAAGAAGCAAAGTCCAAGGTTTTAGTCTATTTGCTAAACCGATTTTATATAAATAACTATGGAAATACCAAGTCTTAGCGACATCAAGCGGGCACATACCCGAATCACAAAATATATCGTACGAACACCAATCATGACCTCTCAGACTATCAATGATAGAATAGGAGGAGAGGTTTTTTTTAAGTGCGAAAACTTTCAAAAAGTCGGTGCATTCAAAATGAGGGGTGCTTCAAATATCATCATGTCCTATCGACCTGAAGAAAGGGTCAACGGATTTGTAACTCATTCATCTGGAAACCATGCTCAGGCCGTGGCATTAGCGTCAAAGGTTGCCGGCGCCAAGGCCTATATTGTGATGCCTGAAAATGCACCGCAGGTTAAAAAAGACGCGGTTAAAGAGTATGGTGCCGAAATCACCTTCTGCGAACCCACTGAAGAGGCAAGAGTAGCAGCTTGTGCCAAAATTATGGACAAAACAAACGCCATACAGGTTCATCCTTTTCATGATCCCAGGATCATAGCAGGGCAGGCCACTGCGGCCAAGGAATTTATTGAAGAGCATCCTGACCTTGATTATATGATTTCACCTGTGGGAGGAGGAGGTCTTGCAGCCGGATCGGCCTTGGCATTAAGCTACATCAGCCCCGCTACCAAAATGATACTTGCCGAACCGTCAGCTGTAGATGATACTTATCGATCTTTTAAGTCAGGAAAACTAACCGGTGTCACGAATCCGGAATCTATCGCAGATGGTCTGTTGGTCTCTGTGGGTGCGCTCAATTTTGAAATCATAAAGCAACACGTACAAGATGTCTATCGGGTAGAAGAGCAAGAAATTGTTGATGCCATGCGCCTGATATGGGAACGTATGAAAATCATAATAGAGCCATCTAGCGCAGTTGCAGTTGCAGCGTTGCTTAACAATAAGGAGCAGTTCGCCGGCAAAAAAACAGGGGTTATTCTGACCGGAGGCAATGTTCAGTTGAACAATTTGCCTTTCGAATAACTAACCATAAATCTCATTGAGAATACCCGCCAAACGGATTCCTGCTTTAAGCAGGCGTTCGTTTAATGTAGCGAGGTGAGCATAGTTGTAATCATATCTTAGTTTTCCATTTTCAGGAATATTGTACACTGACTTTCTATAGCTTAGCGCTTCATCTATCCAAACCATCAGGCCTTCACTTTGCCACTGTTTTATGTCAGCGTCAGATGCGTGGTCTATCCAAGCTACATATTCGGTATAGCTCAGTTGTTGATGATCAATCATTCCACTGTCCCAAACTCGGTGCAAATTTGAGTTCTGCCACATGAAATTCACTTTGACATCATTTCCTCCCATATCTTCCCCGTTTCCTACGTGCAAGGGCTGATGAATATCAGCAACCAAATGGATCAAATATTTCAGGTTTTCGATTTCAGCGTCATAAGTGAATCTTTTGGATTTCAATTCCTCCATTATTCGATTAATGGATTGAACAGCGTCGCTCTCTTCTGGTATTCCCGCCTCCTCGTAGGTCATACCATCAGGAATGGTACAATAATGCCATGGCGTCATGTAGTCATTTGTACTATCGGCCCGGATAAAATCCATGTAGTTGCCAATCATACCTAAATGTTCAGTGCCCAGAACGGCCTGGATGTTTTTCTTGGCTTTGGCTGTCAGGTGATTATAGGCGATTTGGCCAATGACACGATGACCCGTCTTTCCCCAGGAAAGGGCGGTACCATATGTAAATATGGTTAAACAGAGTAGTGCGAGTGCTTTTTTCATTTGAGCTATGTTTTCAACTTAGTTGGTGAATTTAATCGGATTCTTCCTTTAGTATGTCTTCAGCTTTGTTAAAATCACCTTCATTTATCTTGATCATAATTTTTGTGTCAAACGGATGACTACCAATGTAGTTATCAAGATTCTCCGATTTTTCGAAGCTACGCTCGAAAGGAATATGATGTTTTTGTAAAATTTCTATTAACTCTTCAGCTTCAAGAGGGTCGTAGTAAATACGGAAGGACGTCATTTTACTCATTGTGTTTTGATCGATATTAATAGAATGTGATCTCCTGACGCTCCTTCAAATGAATTTGCATCTCCTTATTTATATCTATGAATTGGTGAACCTGATTCTGATTTTTTCATAATTCTGCTCCATTAAAGCCAACTAGTGAATAACGAGAATTGCCTCGACGATACTCGTTATTTAGCTTTCAATTTACAAAAAAGGTGCTCTTATCCAACCAACGGTAGTAGAACAAGCACACCATTGATCTCTTTTAAAGTCTTAAAAAATTCAAAAAAACACAAAAAAATAGCACGCCCCGAAGAGAGACGTGCCATAATCACCAACCTAACCTTAAACAATGAATCGCGAGTGCGCGATCATGAATAGATTTATACTCTGCTTATGTAAATGTATTTGGGTATAAAAAAGTTCACAAAGGGTATATTTATTTCTTTTGCACGCTCTTTTTATTCTTCCTGCCCGTGGTTTTGATTTACTTTTGTGCCTTATTTTCAAAGTGTGAATCAAAGAGAGCTACTATCCTTATACAAATCCCAGGCGAATATTCAGGCGCTTGCTGAATCTACCAAACCCAACCAGCATAGCGTAATTCAACTGAAGGGTCTGGTTGGGAGTCTCGATGCCATCGTGGCCGCTGCTGCCTATCAGCTCAATCATCAGAATCATATTTTCATCCTGCACGAAAAAGAAGAGGCAGCCTACTTCTACAATGACCTGCAAAATTTATTGGGCGACAAAGAAGTTCTGCTCTTTCCATCGTCTTACAAACGCGCTTATGAATTTGAGGAAACCGAAAATGCAAACATTCTCATGCGCGCAGAGATTCTCAACCGAATCAATAATAAGTCATCGTCAGGCGAGCTTATAGTCACCTATCCCGAAGCACTGACTGAAAAAGTCATCAATAAAAAGTCACTGGTTCAGAATACCTTCACCGCCAAAGTAGGCGAGCAGGTAGACAGTGATTTTTTGAGAGACATCCTTTTGGCATATGGGTTTGTTCAGGACGATTTTGTTTATGAGCCCGGCCAGTTCGCCGTGAGAGGGGGTATTGTAGATATCTATTCCTATGCCGGTGAATTGCCCTACAGGATAGAACTCTTCGGAGATGAAATTGATAGCATTCGTACATTTGATCCGGAAAGTCAGTTGTCAAAAGACAATCTGAAAACCATCAATATTATACCCAATATCCAAACCAAACTGCTTGAAGAAACGCGGCAGTCCTTTTTGGATTACGTCCCGAATAATTCGAAAATTTGGGTAAAAGACTATCAAAACACGATGGACGTGTTGGAAAAGTCATTTGCTAAAGCAAAGGAGAGCTTTGACACGATTTTGGAGGCTAGCGGTGGTGCCAGTCTGGCCATGAACCCCGAAGAGTTGTTCGAAACCAGCGATTCTTTTCAGGAAGCCATTCATGACTATGTAAAGATCGAATTCGGAAATCGGTTTTATCTCGATAAGACCGAAGCTTATACCTTCGACACAAATCCACAGCCATCGTTCAATAAGAACTTTGATTTAATTGCTGAAAGCCTGGAATCTTTTCAGGAAAAGCAATATGCGACATTGATATCCTCCGAATCAGAGAAGCCGATTGGTCAGTTGACTTCTATTTTTGAAGAAATTAATCCATTTATAAAATTTGACCCATTGATCTTGGGGCTTAGGGAAGGTTTTATAGATAACCAGACGCAATTATCTTGTTTTACTGATCATCAGCTGTTCGAAAGATTTCACAGATACAAGGTGCGCAAAAAGCATTCAAAATCTAAAGCACTCACCTTAAAAGAATTACGCACGCTCAATCCGGGCGACTATGTAGTTCACATCGACCACGGTATAGGTAGATTCGCGGGCTTGGATATGGTAGATGTAAATGGCAACAAACAAGAGGCCGTTCGATTAGTGTATCGCGATGATGATTTGCTATACATTAGCATACATTCACTCCACAAAATCTCAAAATATAGCGGCAAGGAAGCTGGCCCTCCACAGGTGAGTAAGTTGGGTTCACCCGAGTGGGAAAACAAGAAGAAAAAAGTCAGTCGCAAGGTCAAGGACATTGCAAAGGAGCTTATCGCATTGTATGCAAAGAGGAAAGCTGCACCAGGATTCCGTTTTGGCGAAGACAGCTACCTGCAAGCGGAATTGGAAACTTCCTTCATCTATGAAGACACACCAGATCAGGGTAAGGCTTCAGAGGATGTGAAAATTGATATGCAAAAGCCTCACCCCATGGATAGACTCGTTTGTGGTGACGTTGGTTTCGGGAAAACTGAAGTGGCCATTCGTGCTGCGTTCAAAGCAGCAGTACATGGCAAACAAGCTGCCGTGTTGGTTCCTACTACCATATTGGCCATGCAGCACTACCACACCTTCAAGGAACGTTTGGCCAATTTTCCGGTTACCGTAGAATATATCAATCGTTTTCGCTCGACAAAGGAAATCAAAGATATTTTGGGTAGAGTTAAAGAAGGCAAAGTGGATATTCTGATTGGCACACACCGTATAGTCAACAAAGATGTTGACTTCAAAGACCTGGGATTATTGATAATAGACGAAGAGCAAAAGTTTGGGGTAAAAATCAAAGACAAGCTTAAAGAATTGAAGGTCAACGTGGACGCGCTCACACTAACGGCCACTCCTATTCCAAGAACTTTGCATTTTTCGCTTATGGGAGCACGAGACCTTAGTGTGATTTCCACGCCTCCTCCCAATCGTCAGCCGGTCACCACAGAAATTCATGCTTTTAGTGAAACAATGACCCGAGACGCCATCAGCTACGAAATACGAAGGGGGGGACAAGTGTTCTTCGTACACAATAGAGTCAGTGATATCGAAAGCATTGCCAATATCATCCACAAGCTGGTTCCCGATGCGCGTGTAGGGGTGGCACACGGCCAAATGGATGGTCCCAAGTTGGAAAAAACCATGCTAAAATTCATCGAGGGCGAATACGACGTTTTGGTTTCAACCAATATCATTGAAAGTGGATTGGACATTCCTAATGCCAATACCATAATCATAAACAACGCCCAAAATTTTGGCTTATCTGACCTGCACCAGATGCGTGGTAGGGTGGGCCGATCCAACAAAAAAGCTTTCTGCTATTTAATTACCCCGCCCACTTCTCATTTGTCTTCCGATTCCAGAAAAAGGTTGAGTGCCCTAGAAGAGTTTTCTGATTTGGGCGATGGGTTCAAAGTGGCGATGAGGGATCTGGATATTCGTGGTGCAGGCAATCTCCTGGGTGGAGAGCAAAGTGGCTTTATTTCAGATATTGGATTTGACATGTACCATAAAATTCTGGACGAAGCAGTCAACGATCTAAAAGAAAATGAGTTCAAAGATCTGTTCGAAGATCAGGCCGTTGATACGAAAGCTTTGGTTTCGGATTGCATCATCGAAACAGACTTGGAGATTCTGATACCGGAAGATTATGTGAAGAATATTACTGAGAGACTAAGCATTTACACCCAAATAGACAACATTAAGTCAGAGGCTGAACTCAACATCTTTGAACAATCTGTGCTGGACCGCTTTGGGAAAATACCAGAGTCGGTCATTGATCTATTCAAAACTGTAAAACTTCGCTGGCTATCCATCGACCTTGGATTTGAAAAGCTAATGCTGAAAAATGGTCGGATGCGGTGTTATTTTCCGCCTAAGGACAATGACGCGTACTACCAATCTGAAGCTTTTGGCCATATCATTAGCTACGTACAACAACACCCTAAAACCTATCAGCTAAAGGAGATAAAAGACAAGCTTATGCTCGTAATGGCTGACATTGAAACCATTGACAAAGCCGTGGAGCAACTCGACAACATATGGTCGAGTTCTAAAAAATAAGGCGTTTGTTTCGAATCTTAGATATCTCATGGTCGTTGATACATAAGTAAACAATCGACCATGAGAATTTCTATATCCTCCCACTCAACCCAACCCTGGAAAGTACATCAATTACTCAACGATTTTAGAATAGAGGATGCTTGGCAGCTGCCTATCAGTATAAAAGAAAGTGATAGCATCGATGATGTACTAAGCACTTTTGTGTTAGCCATTGGACAAATCGGGAAAACAGGCTTAGCAGGTCAGCTTTTCAAACTAAGAAATTGGTTGGGTAGGGTTTTTCATTGGGAAGAAGAAGCGCTTCCAAGAGAAACGGTGAAGCCTGGCTTAATCAAAAACCGCTATGCGAAGCTGGAAAAAATTGCGCCAGAAAATTTACCAAAAGGTGGTTTTGATCATTTTAATCTGGTCTATCAGCTCCCCACCGAATCGCTATTAGAAATAGAGAACAAAACTGTACAGGCGGCTGTTCATTTCGGAAAGGTGAAAAGTGAAAATAACTATAGTGCGCAAATGACTATTTATGTCAAACCTAACGGCTATTTTGGGCAACTTTATATGCTGATCATTAAACCGTTTAGACATTTTATTGTCTACCCAACGTTGCTCAAAGCTGTAGATAAGGCCTGGAGATGCACTCACTGAAACCCTCCATTATTCCATAAATACATCTGATGTAGTGATTTTGGCATTTATGATTAAAACCGATCATCTAAATGCTCAAAAAACTATTGCTCATATTCGCTGCCGTTGTTCAGTGGACTCATTCCACTGCCCAAGATTCAGGCTTTAAATTATATGGTCAAATACAGGACAAACAAAGTCATTCGCCAATTGGCTTTGTCCACGTCATAGGGTCAAGCGAGCAAGTCGTCTCGGACCAGTCCGGTTTGTTTTCCATTACGTTTCAAGTGGGTGATACAATCACTTTTTCACATATAAATTTCGACCGATATGCTGTTCGGATCACAGATTCAGGTAAACAGGCTCTGATTATCCTTTTATCACCAAAGGAAAACCTTATGCAAGAAATTATTATTCGCGACTATTTAGCAGAGGAGGACTTGAAGCGAGAAATTGTCGAACGTGAGGTGAAATATTCTGTTGAAGAAGTGAATGCGATAAATAATATAGCCTTTTCAACCGTATTATATAAGAAAGGTTATGTACCTGAAATGAACAGTTTAGACAATTTCAAAAATTACATGAAAGAGCCTCAGGGCATAACTCTCTTTTCTTCTAACCCATCCAAAGGACTAATAAGAAGCATAAAAAAATTAAAACAACAAAAGAACTCTTTTCGTCAGAGCGAATTGAAATTAAACCGAGTCAAAACGGACACGCTTTTGATCAATCAATTCTTAACTCCTACAAAGTAATACTAAATATGTGTGCCTATAAAGCACAACTATTTCTCAATTCTCCCCATTTTCATAAATATTGGAAAGGTGATTATTTTTGTTTCATGGTCAGGCCACACACTTTTCAGTCTTTCCATTAGAGCTGGTACCGGACTCTCACCTTCATTTTGCTCAATGTAATTTTGAACACATGACCATGAATTGAAATAACCTCTTAGATGTTCGATATTCCAGTGTGATTCTATGGTAAATGATTTTTTGCTAACAATAGGTTCAAAACTAAATGGGATTGTGCCGTAGCAGGAATCTATATGTCTTCGCTCGACATCCCAATAGGGGCCAACAATGTCTGAGTCAAATTCATTGATCAATTCGTCAATTTGATCATTTACTTTGAGCAACGCATAGCCCCAAATACTTATAATTCCACCGTTTTTTCCGACTCTTCTGACTTCTTGGTTGAACGCGTCAAAATCAAACCAATGAACGGCCTGCGCAACTGTGATCAAATCAAACTGGTTTTCACCAAAACTTGTGTTTTCAGCTCTTTGTAGTGAATAATTAATATTGTCACCTTGAGGAGCCTGTTTCATTTGGTTCTCGCTAATATCTGTCGCTTCTACCTGCTCGAAGTGTTTGGATAGCTCGGCGGCTACTTGTCCATTGCCTGTACCACAGTCCCAGCATTTTTGTCTGTGGTTCACGTGCTGCAAGATTTCATCATACAGATCGGGAGGATAATGAGGTCGATGGTTTTTGTAGGTTTCGGCCTGGATAGAAAACCTGTCAAGTGGTTTTTTCATCTGCTTATCATTTGTTCTTTAGTGATCAGGGGTTCCCGGTTGAAATCAATCCGCCTCGCCGATCAGCACTGAAGCTGCTAAATCATGGAAAATGCGGTTTCATGAACCTAACTATACTAAAAATACCATATCGCAAATTATTTAACGGTTGCCTTTAGTTCTCCGATGAAGTCAATCATTTTATAATATTCGCTCATTGGAGCCAAACGAAGATGGTCGCTAAAAATTAGAATCGCCTCTCCGTTGCTTTCAATA
Source organism: Reichenbachiella sp. (assembly GCF_039944555.1). Taxonomy (GTDB): domain Bacteria; phylum Bacteroidota; class Bacteroidia; order Cytophagales; family Cyclobacteriaceae; genus Reichenbachiella. The sequence continues at coordinate 65,242 of NZ_JBDUYN010000012.1, forward strand.
TGGTTAATATTACCATTTTCAATCAGTTTTTTAAGACCAATATTTAGGAATCGATCCATTTCAATCTCGTCCTCCACTTTCACTAAAAACTTATTAGAAAATTCATGGTACAATTGATAGTCAATGTCACGATGCCCGTAAATATCCAGGTACTTTCCAAAAACGCTTACCTTTTCAATGGTAAATTTGGGGATTTTGAAAGGAAATTTGATCAAACCTAATGTTGTTTCAAACTCCTCAGAAGACATATAGGCACCCTCTTCAAAGGTAACATCAGCGATTTCCCAATAGACATTTTCCTTTGGCGTATACATCCTATTAAACTTGTATTCGACCGGACGTGTTTTGAAATAATAGAAGGTTTCAAAATAGCCAATGTCATCGTTGTGACTACCCTCGAAGATAAGCTGATTCGACTTCGCCAGTTCCATCAGTTTTACTTGTCGCCCGGTGAGTGGGTTCGGTGCCTTGGTAAATATTTTTAGAGCCGATTTGTTAGTAGACGAGGAAATGTGTCGATCCAATCCAGATATGGTTACTTCTCCTCCGGTGTAGGTATGGGTACGCTGAAAATCATAAACATTCTCCAGAATGGCATAGTCTACCAGCTTGGTATTGGAAAAATCTATTTTCACCGACGTAGCTGGTTTGATTTTGGCTATGAGTTTATCTATAGAAACCATCGTAAAAAAGTTGGCAATTCCTCGAACTTTCAAGACATACGAGCCATCACTTTTTGTAACCAGGTTAGATTTTGAATCAAAATTCATCTTTATGAATGAGGTCAATGGCATTTTCACCAATAAGAAGTGCGTGCCCCAAGCCAACAATAAGCCTCCGAATAACCCAACTAAAATATCCGTGAATAAGGTGATTAGCAGGGTTCCGGTAAAATATATCAGCTGCTCAATTCCATTTTCATACACTTGGCTGAATACTTTTGGCGATGCGAGTTTAAACCCGGTAAAGACCAAGATAGTGGCTAAAGCGCTCAAAGGTATCAATTGAATCAATGGACCAAAAATGAGCACAATAGCCAATAGAATAATGCCATGATATAAGTTGGACCATTTCGTCTTGGCATTGTTGTGTACATTGACGGTACTCCGAATAATGACCGTGGTGATCGGTAGTCCGCCCAACAATCCACAGGCCATCGTGCTTACGCCTATGCCTACAAGGTCTTTATTCAAATTTGTTTTTCTTTTGTATGGGTCCAACTTATCCACGGCCTTACTGCTTGCCAACGAGGCTATACTTGCCACCAGCGTGATGGAGGTCACCGATGTCCAGAAAGGTAAGGTGCCCATCTTACTAAAATTGGGGAAGGCAATCGCTTCCAGCAAATTGTCGGGAACACTGATCAACAAATGAGGCCCAAGCGCATATTCATTACCAAAAAATGTAATCGAGTGATCTTCAAAAAAGTTGAAGGCATACACAAAAGGAATGGAACAAACCAGTACCCACATAGGTGTTGGTAGTAGGTGAAAAAATTTGTAACTGATCCTGGAATGGTACATTAAAAGTAATATTCCTAATACCGCTATGACTGCAACAAAGGGGTTAGCTTGCTCCAGATGCTTGAAGGCATCTATCAAAGATTGGATAATGCCATCGGATGTGAGTTGGGTACCTAAGGCTACGTGGATCTGTTTGGCGATTATGATGATCCCAATAGCGGCCAATATTCCTCGAATCACGGAGGGGTGGAAAATATCCGCGAAGCGCCCTAGCTTGAGCACACCCATGACGGTCTGTATTGCACCGGAAATCACAACAGCAGCAAATACATAGTTAAGGGCTTGTCCGCTGCCATCGTCCAACAACTTTATGGAGCCAAGCATCACCACAATCAAAGCAGCGGCAGGGCCATTGATCCCCACATGGCTTCCTCTAAAAAAAGTAGTAACCACGCCTCCAATGATAGCGGAGAGCAATCCAGCCACGGGTGGCACACCGGAGGCCAGGGCTATGCCTAAAGCCAGCGGCAAGGCGACTAAGGCGACACTGATAGCAGCAATCAAATCACTCTGCCAATTCTCCTTTAGCCCTTCAAATCCTTGTTTCGGTTTTATTTCCATTAAGCTTAGATCAATGCGAGTGCCAAGTAAAGAATGTCTTAAACTATAACAGAAACGCTGGTTTACTTTTTCACAACCTTTAAAATAACGGAATTTGTCGAGACATTTTAATAGTTAGGCCGTTGTTCTGAAATAACTAAATTCAAATGAACAAAAAAACCCAGGCCTAACGGTCTGGGTCATCAATTTTGTGCGCATGAGAGTACTCGATCGAGCGGTGCATCGCCTCCACACCTGAAAGCACTACCACCTGAAGACAGCATGTTTACCAACGTAACCTCACCAGAATCCACAATATGCCAAAAATAAATTCCGCAGAGACGAAATCATTTCTAATTGACAAAAATGACATGATCTTCTGTTATCAATTCCAGCCCTTGAATTTTTAAATAAACCTGTGCTGTGGCCAATACGTCTCTATTGCAATACTCGGCTATTCGCTCCAAACCCTCTTCATGATAGTATACACGGTTGACATCGCTGCCGTCTATATCATCTTTAGGCGAGGGAATCTCAAATACTTCAGTGAGTAGAGCCAAAGAGGTATAGCTCTTGTAATCACCAAACTTCCACATTTCCATGGTATCAAGATGTTTAATTTCCCAGGGTTTTTTTCCTGCTATTTGGAGGTAGGGGGGCAGTGCTATTCCGTTGATAATCATTCGTCGGCATATGTACGGAAAATCAAACTCCTTGGCATTGTGCCCACAGAGTTGAATGCTGTTTTCATCCATTTTTTCGTGAAGTAGTGTTACGAACTCATTAAGCAATTCACTCTCATTGTCAGATTTGATTGACTTAATTCTAATATTAAGCTGTTCTTCTTTATCATAATGCAATATCCCCACAGATATACAAATGATCTTTCCGAACTCTGAGTAAATGGCTGCTCGATCAAAGTATAACTTGTCCAGAGGTATTTCTTCGTCTCTCCTTAAAAAATTACTTTTCTTTTCCCATAATGCTTGCATGCCAGGTTCAAGCGATTCGAAATTGGGTTGACCTGATACGGTTTCGATATCAAGAAAAACCAAGTTTTTTAGATTAGTCATTGCTAGAAAGTTTTTTTAAATCACTGTGCTTCTTTTTTTGTCCAATAGCGAACCAGCCCGGCTACGCTCATCCAGGACGGATTAGCCGCTTCATACAATTGTATAGCGGGCTCATCTAGACCGGCCTTGCGCAACTGTTCCGCTGTATACTTCATAAATAATGGAACCATTTCCTTATTAGTAAGTCCCTTAGCCATATGTTCTTTTATCCAGTTTGCCCAGGCCTCTAATATGTCGTCCAAGTCATTCAAGTGATCGTCAATAGACTCAATTTTATTGTAATGGGTAAGATACAGAGCCGAGGGTTTCGCTTTGCGCAAAATCGCAATCGAATCTTTCCATTGTTCAAGGTTGATATCCGGTGGTGGACAAGGAGGTACCACAGGTCCCTGATCTATTTTAACTCCTGCTACATCGCCTGTGAAAATAATATCCTCTATCTGCCAGGCGATGTGATGCTTGGCATGTCCCGGCGTATGCAAACTTTTGATTGCAAGTTCTCCAATTTTGAATACCTGCTGATCTTCCACTTGTATCAATTGATTGGCTGGGATCGGTTTCATTTCACCCCAAAGTTCTTCCATTCGATCCTGATAGATGCGCTTAGCGGATTCCATCAGACGCGACGGGTCTTCCATGTTTTTTGCCCCAAAAGGATGCAAGTAAATATGCGCTCCTGCTTCTGCCAAAGCCCAGGCAGCTCCAGCATGATCCAAATGTATGTGAGTTAAAAACACATGCTTGATGTCTTCCAGTTTATAGCCCAAATTCTCAACTCCGGCTTTGAGCTGTGGAAAAGTGGAGTGAGGGCCGGTCTCAATCAAAATAGGTCCGTCGGAGGTTGGAAGCAAATAAGAGGCTATGGCATGTTCAAGCTTCTGAAAATGGAGATCTATGAGTTCTATTTGGGGCATAAGAAATGGTTAAAATTATTTTTCGGCCAGACGTTTTGTCAAATCAGAGTATAAAATTCTTCCTCCTTCAATAGCTAACAATATGAATGGGAGGCCAAATAGTTTTCTAAACAAAACCCACGACATATTGGACAACCAGAATAAATCTAAAAACCTTCCCAGAAGGATTGATGCCAACAGAATAAAAATAAGTAGAGTCAAACCAATGATTAAGGAATTTCTAACCTTTTTCTGTTTTTTGAATAAAAAAAATATGAAAAGCACATGCAACAGGAAATATGTTGGATAGTATATGACCCAACCATACTGATATGGTTTCCACGCGTTCACATCTGATTGAAACAAATGTCGAAAATCATTGATATCTACACTAAAGGCCTCCAATAAATTAGATAAGAAATCAGCATAAAATTGTAGCACCCAAATTCTCAAAACCCCATAGCACAGAATAGCAACCAAAACAGCCATAGAGAGCGTTCTTTGAGAAATTTTCATCCTTTTGAACTAATTTGTTTACCAATTATGGAATAGTTGTTTAACCAATATCTCCAGATAAGAAATACTGCAGCGTAAACAAAAAACACATAGGTGTATTTGTGATTGAATTCGAACGTCTTTTGAAAGTAGTTGTAATTCAATACCAGTAGAACTTCACGAACGACGTTTATCAAAAACAAAACAATCAAGCCAACAGGAATAAATATAAGCTTATGCTTTATCGGACCAGGAAAACAAATAAAGAAGGCTACATATAGAACCATCAATTCAAGACCGTTACAAACATCTGCGACCAAGACCGATGATTTTCCATCTACATAGATCACATTTTGGACATTATAGGAGTCATAGCCAATTGCCTTAAGCACGCCCACGGTACTTCCAAGAAGCGCCTTTGTCAATATTGGATTGAAGTAACCATTAGGTAGGATATAGCCATAATACAATATCATCCAGATAAAGAAAATCACTACTGCTTTCATGATGAATGATATGGCTAACTTGTTAGCAATCAATGACATACCTTTAATGATTTTAGCTTAAATTGGAGTTTGGTTTGAATTTAACTAAATTGAGAATAACATATGTTTATTGACCATGAAAAATAAATTGATTCTTATCGGGTGTCTTATTACTCTATCACCTATGGCTTATGCCTCTTCTCCTACTACTCCTATTGATGGTGGGCTTTCTATCTTGCTGGCGATTGGCGCTGCCTTTGGTATAAAAAAAATCATCGATTCGAAAAAAAATCAGAGCGAATAGTATTTTCCTTTTTCAAAAGGATTTCAAGTATGAAAAACAAAATTGTGTTTTCGGTTTTCTTCTTTGTGTTGGCCTTTCCAATTTATGCTCAAATAGGTCCAGCGACACCAATCGATGGTGGGGTCTCAGTTTTGCTGGCCTTGGCAGCTGCTTTCGGAGTTAAGAAATTAATCGATACAAAGAAATCATAAAATCCGATTGAGTGGATTTTCAAAATTTGATTAGCAGGGTCTGGGAACAGCTCTACTTGTTCTTTCAATCATATTTTGCAGCATGGGTGTTATTCACCCTTATGGAATTCGCATATCCGAATAAAAAACAACCTCTTTTTTCAAAACATCAATATCATGAACTTTTAAGCGGCCTGATGGTTGCAATCGTTTTGTGGCCCTTGGCTTCTCTTTTGAAACTCCAAATCTTCTTAGGGCTAGGTAGTCTATTTCCTAATTTGACGGTAAATCTGAATTGGCCTATTTATATTCAGGTGATTTTCGGTTTAATTCTATTCGACCTTGTCCAATACATTGGACACAGAATGATGCATTTAAAAATATTCTGGCCATTTCATTTATTTCATCATTCGGCGATTGAGCTCAGATCGAGTACGCACTTTAGAGTGCACCCGGTAGACTTTATAGTAGCCAGAGTATTCTCTATTCTATTACTTTTTCTAATCGGTTTCGATTCGGAGGCTTTAAGATGGGTTCTCATTTCTAGCACTATTAACAACATGTGGGTTCATACAAATGTAAATTTTGACTATGGCTTCCCACTCAGATATATACTGTCCTCGCCAAACTATCACAAATGGCATCATTCAGCACAGATCGAAGGTAAGGACAAAAATTTCGCAGACCTTTTCCCTTTTTTAGATTTACTAGGCGGAACGTATTACCAACCAGATAAGAAAATTCCAAAAAGTTTTGGTGCCTTTGGGTTCTCGGAGGATTCTCCTGTACATCAATCATTGATTGGGCCATTGGTTTACCCTTTCAAGGCAAAAAAAAATCCCGGGGAACCACCCCCGGGACAAAACTCAAAACATAACCAATCAACTAATCTCAATCTGTGATTGAGAACCGAGTGGGCCGACAGCCCATCAGTTGTTAATCAATCTAAACTCAAATGTTTATATTCAATTCCCGTGCCAAAAAATACCAACCGGTATTAAAAAATGTTAAAATGCCAACAGGAACCATTTATTTCTATCCATTTTAATTAATCCTCGATTTTCACATCATCCAGATTGATAAACTCAATTTCATTTTGATCATTGAGTGTCATTCCGATTACTGCATCGTTGGTGATGGCTCCCGATAAAATCTGTTTAGATAACTCATTGAGAATAACTTTTTGCATCACTCTCTTCAGCGGTCTTGCGCCAAACTGAGGATCAAATCCCAATTCACCTAACCGGTCCAGTACCTGATTCGATCCTTCCAGCTTCATCCCATTTTCGGCTAAACGCTTCTGAATGTGCTTGAATTGTATGCCGACAATCTTGCGAATGTTTTCCTTGGTTAAAGGTCTGAACATGATTGTCTCATCCACCCGGTTCAAAAACTCGGGTCTTACAGATTGTTTCATCAATTCAAAAACCTCACGTTTGGTCTTTTCAATAATCTCTTCACTATTGTGTAGATCCAGTCTTTCAAAATTTTCTTGAATCAAATGTGAACCAATGTTAGTAGTCATGATGATAATCGTGTTCTTGAAATTGGCCACACGACCTTTGTTATCAGTCAATCGTCCATCATCAAGCACTTGCAACAATACGTTGAAAGCATCTGGATGTGCTTTTTCTATTTCATCAAGTAGTACAACAGAATAAGGCTTTCGTCTCACGGCCTCAGTGAGCTGACCACCTTCGTCATATCCTACATATCCTGGAGGTGCGCCGATCAATCTGCTTACGGCATGGCTTTCCTGGTATTCAGACATGTCTATTCGTACCATGGCATTCTCGTCATTAAAGAGATAATCTGCCAATGCCTTGGCCAACTCGGTCTTACCAACGCCTGTTGTTCCCAGAAAAATAAATGAGCCAATGGGTCGATGAGGGTCTTGCAAACCAGCCCGACTTCTTCTTACCGCATCAGAAATACTTTCAATCGCTTCTTCTTGTCCTGCCACCCGCTTGCCCAACTCATCTTCCAGGTGAAGCAATTTCTCTCGATCGCTCTGCAGCATTTTCTGAACGGGTATACCAGTCCATTTAGCTACCACCTCGGCAATATCCTCGGAGTCCACCTCTTCTTTTAGTAAGGAGCTCTCACCTTGCATCTCTGTCAATTGAATTTTAAACTCTTCAAGCTTCTTTTCACTTTCCTGAATTTTGCCGTATCTGAATTCAGCCACTTTACCAAAATCTCCTTCTCGCTCTGCCTTTTCGGCTTCGGTCTTGTAATTTTCAATATTCTCCTTTTCGGTCTGAATGCCAGTAATTACGGCTTTTTCATTTTCCCATTTCGCTTTTAGTTCGTCACGTCTTTCTGACAATTCGGATATTTCCTTCGACAATACCTTTTCACGGTTTTTGTTTTTCTCTCTTCGGATAGCTTCCCGCTCGATTTCCAATTGCATGATCCTTCGCTGCAACTCGTCTAGCTCTTCTGGAAGAGAATCGATTTCAATTCTCAATTTAGCAGCAGCCTCGTCCATCAAATCGATTGCCTTATCCGGCAATTGACGATCAGAAATATATCTACTCGACAGTTCTACCGCAGCAATTACTGCGTCGTCCTTTACCCGAACACCATGGTGCACTTCGTACTTTTCTTTAATCCCTCGAAGTATCGAAATTGCATCTACTTCACTAGGTTCATCTACTAATACAGTTTGGAATCGCCTTTCAAGTGCCTTGTCCTTCTCAATATATTTTTGGTATTCTTTTAACGTAGTCGCTCCGATCGCATGGAGTTCACCACGTGCCAAAGCAGGCTTTAGCAGGTTAGCCGCATCCATTGCTCCTTCTCCGCCACCAGCACCTATCAGCGTATGAATCTCATCAATAAATAGGATGATCTCTCCTGCAGAATCAGTCACCTCTTTGATGACCGCCTTCAAGCGCTCTTCAAATTCCCCTTTGTATTTAGCTCCCGCCACCAGCATACCCATATCCAAAGAGTAGAGCACTTTGCTTTTTAAGTTTTCCGGTACGTCACCATCTACGATTCTTTGGGCCATACCTTCAATAATGGCTGTCTTACCCACACCGGGTTCGCCGATCAGCATCGGGTTGTTTTTTGTCCGTCGGGACAAAATTTGTAAAACTCGTCTGATTTCTTCGTCGCGCCCAATCACCGGATCAATCTTACCATCTTTGGCCAATTGATTCAAATTTTTGGAGTAACGTTCCAAAGACTGATAATTTGATTCTGCGTTTTGACTATTCACTTTATTTCCTCCTCTTAATTCATTAATAGCAGATTCTAAATCTTTTCGATTGAACCCTGCTTCTTTCAAAATACTAGCCGTCTTGTCTTTTCCTACAAGGATTCCCAAAATAATGTGTTCGATAGCCACAAATTCATCGCCCTGTTTTTTGGCAATGGATTCCGCTTTGGTCAATGCAGCAGCTGAGTCATTAGACAAATAAGGCTGCTGACCTGACACCTTAGCATAGGTCTCCACCTGAGTTTCAATTTTCTCAGCTAATTGCTCTTTATTAATCCCCAGTTTTTTAGTAACAAAACCAATAACGTTTTCATCTGATTCCAGGATCGCCTGGAATATGTGCGCTGGCTCTATGGCCTGTTGGCCATTGGCCAAAACCAACTCCCCGGCTTTGTTAATGACCTCTTGTGATTTAACTGTATATGTATTGAAATTCATAATTTTAAATTTTTTGCCCTGAAATCATTCCAAAGAAAACAGTTCTCAAATACAAGGCGTGCCCAAATATCCGGAGATTCCTCTTTTGTCGAAATGACATCGGGTAGGGTCTGATCAAAATTCCAACCAATTCAATAATCCCTCATAATTCGGTCATTATGTCCTATTTTTTGTGTTAAGCGCTCATTATCAAGTCATTATGTCCGAAATTAAATCCTGTTCTGTGCCAACTCCGGACGGCACTTAGGTGTTTTGATTTTATTGTTCTATTTTCGGATTACTTTATTTAACCACCAAATATGTCTGAAAACGGCCGTCGAAAATTCATTAAGTCTGCTGGTGCAGTAGCTGCTGCCGGAGCTACTGGAATCATCGCTTCTTGCTCTTCTCCAGAGACTGTTGCCATTGATACTCCAAATATCAACTTCAATAAAAACTTTCAATGGAAGATGGTGACGACCTGGCCACCTAATTTTCCAGTACTCGGTGAAGGCTGCAAGTTGCTGGCCAAATGGGTTGACGAAATGAGTGGTGGACGTTTAAAAATAGAAGTTTACGGTGGGGGAGAGTTAATACCTTCTTTGGAATGCTTCGATGCAGTCAGTCATGGTGCAGTAGAAATGGCCAGCGGTTCGGGCTACTACTGGGCAGGGAAAATCCCGGCCGCTCAGTTTTTCTCATCAGTTCCATTTGGCATGAATGCTCAGCAGATGAATGCCTGGATCATCAACGGTGGGGCCAACAAATTGTGGGATGAAATTTATGAACCTTTCAATCTCATCCCATTGCCCGGCGGAAACACAGGTGTGCAAGCCGGTGGGTGGTACAACAAAGAAATCAATACGATCGAAGATTATCAGGGATTGAAAATGCGCATGCCGGGTCTGGGTAGTAAAATCATCAACCGGGCCGGTGGTACCGCGGTGCTGGTGGCTGGCGGTGAATTATTTACCAACCTCGAGCGAGGTGTCATCGACGCAACCGAATGGATTGGTCCCTATCATGATTACCTCATGGGGTTTCATAGGGTGGCTAAGCACTATTACTATCCCGGGTGGCATGAGCCAGGTACGGTGCTGGAGATGATCATGAATAAATCTAAGTTCAACGAGTTGCCCAAAGACTTGCGGGAAATTCTTCACTCTGCCATCTATAGACTCAATCAATGGATGCTCCTCGAATTTGAGCAAAAGAATTCGATCTATTTGCAAAAAATGAAAGATGAACAGGTGGATATCCGACCTTTTTCAAAAGACGTCTTGGACCCCTTGAAAAAAATTGCTGAAGAGGTCATATTAGAATTGGTAGAAACAGATGCACAAAGTAAAATAATCTTTGAGCATTACTCTTCGTTTAAAAAGCAAATTGGTGCATGGTCTGATATGAGCGAGAAATATTACTACAAAGAAATTCTATAAATCAATGTCTGTGAAAACCTATTTTAGTTGGAAAAAGATACTGATAGGTTTATCCGTCCTGTTGATTGGGTTTATTGTAACTACCTGCTCAATTACTAAAAAAAATATTAAAAGCCAATACCAGGAAGTGTTAAACGGTGATCCATTGGACGTGATTATCGTTCCGGGAATTCCATTTGAAGGGGAGACCTGGCATCAGGTCATGAAAATGCGGGTGTATTGGTCCGTACACCTTTTTGAACTCGGACTCACCAAAAATATTATTTATTCCGGTAGTTCCGTTTATTCGCCCTATGTAGAAGCAGAAGTGATGAAAAGGTATGCCGTTGAACTTGGCATTCCGGAAGAAAAAATCATCTTAGAACCTAACGCTGAGCACAGCACAGAAAATGTTTTTTACTCCTATCATCTGGCAAAAAAGTTGGGGTTTGAAAATATCGCGCTGGCCACTGATCCTTTTCAGTCTAAGCTGATGAAAAAATTCATTCGAAAGAAGCTCAAGAAAAAGGTCAAACTGATTCCCATCGACTTTGATTTAATTCATGAGCAGATGACACTACCAGACCCTCAGATTGATACCGCTGATCTACACGTTCAAAATTTTGTGTCCATCACAGATCGAGAGTCCTGGTGGAAACGGTTCATGGGAACCCTGGGTAATAATATTGATTATGACAGTTTTGAAAAGGTCAACAAGTAGGAAGTTTTGACAACTTCCACTCTGCAAGCTCGGTTCTTAACAAGGATGTATTAGGGATTAGGATACGTATCGATAGTCTTGAAACCTCAATGGTTTGATTAAGAGTAATCACTAGAAGGGATCTGATTTTAAAAATGTTGGACTGACTAAAGCCACGCACTTTTGTCTTTCTCTTATCGCTTTGCTAAATTATGGCACAATCATTGTAATTTCCGCACCTGATATTTGTATACTAAGCCATAATACGAATTTGGCTCAATCCAAAAAATTTAAACTGACGATTATGAAAACTATTAGAATTGTAATGCTGGCACTGGTTTGCTCGATGATGGCTTACACGCCGGCAGAGGCTCAAGTCAACAAAAAACCGCTAAAAAAGGAGATCAAGAAAAAAGCGGTAAAAGAAGCTCGAAAAGAAGCTAAAAAATACTCAAAACAAGGATATACTACAGCTCCTGGTGCGTTACCCATGGCGAAACAAATAGAAACAGCATGGATGCGTCAGTATGAAGTGGATGAAGAAGGGTTTCCTTTATACATTGTCGCTTCCGGAAATTCCGTAGCCAACACGCAATCCGCCGCTAAGCTTCAAGCTACCGAGCTGGCAAAACTTGAACTCGCCGGATCTATATCTACACAGGTGGCTGCACTAATTGAAAATAGCATTTCCAACCAACAATTAAATGCGGAAGAAGCGGCGTCTGTTACTAAGACCGTAGCAGCATCAAAAAATATCATAGCTCAGGAGTTGGGTCGTTCTTTGCCACTTTTCGAAATTTACAGAACGTTGAAAAATAAAAATGTAGAGGTAACCGTGAGAATGGCTTACAATACCAAAAAAGCAATGGAAGTTGCTCGGAAAACTTTGAGTCAGAAACTTGAGTCAGAAACCAGTCTGGCGCATGAGAAACTTGAGAAACTATTGAAATTTTAATCGCTGGGCGATAGCCCATGGGATTAAATTCCTCAACCCCTCTGGGTCGAAGATATAAGCCAATTCCCCCGTCCGCTTGCCAGGGGGATTATTTATTATTTGATGAGGCTGTCTCAATAGGAATTCCTTCAATTCGAAGGAATAACGTTGCCCGGTGAAGTGACACCCGAAACCCCCACCGGGCTGCAATGCAGATGGAGACATCTCTCTGCATTCAATATAACGCTGACATTTACTTTTGAGACAACTTCATCATCATTCGAGTTTAAATCAATAAACACATGAAGTACTTTTACTCTCTTGTTTTAACATTTCTAATGATTGGGCAGCTACATGCTCAGAAGGACGCTCCGAGCTGGCTGGACCCATACCAACGACAGGATCAATATCCTGCTGACAGTTACCTCACGGGCCTAAGCTCTGAGTTGGTTGGTAAAAACCAAAGTCTCGCAGATATCTATGGTCAGCTCAATCAACTCTCCAGAAATCAAATCATTGAATCTGTCCGCGTAGATGTTAAGGCGGAAACGGAAATGAATATTTCCATTGTGAATACTGAATCCACACAGAGACTGGATCAAATATCAGTGTCTACCTCTGAAGCAGAACTTGTAGGCTTGAAATTTGAAAATTACTATAACAAGAAGAAGAAACTTGCCTTCTCATTTTCATATGTGAGTATTGAGGAATTGATTAATTACAATCTGGACATTATTCGGGTCAGCACTTCGGAAATTGATGAAAATATTGTTAAGTCTCAAGAGGCCCTGACCTCAGGAAGAAAAGGCAGAGTCATTGAACTTCTGTATGAGTCGCAGGTCAAACTGAATCAGATTAATGAGGCCGCCATTGTTTTACTTGCATTATCTCAGGAGAATAGAATTGATTTTCCAAAGATCCGCGAAATGAGATCTTCTGTGGCTGATCTAACAGATAAAGCTTTGACAACCGGCAAGCTCAAGATCGGTGAATTGGCAAATCATCTCAGCTATCAATTGCAGCTACAATTGGGAGAAGAGCCCATAAATGTTTGTCAGGCCACCATCACCTTCCAAGACTCAGGTAAAGAGAGCGATTTCTCCATTGAATTAAGAAACAAATCGTTGAATACGCTAGGAGAACTTGGCATCGCACAATTATCTGAATCAGAGTGCCAATTGACCTACGAAGGCGCATTTGATGAATCCAATGAACTAGCAACTGTAACTGTCAATCTGGTAGATGCCACCGGTACAGCCAAAATGGGTATCAGTACAAAAGTTCCTATGGATGTATTAGATCTCGGAACGACGAATTTTTTGCCAAAAAACTTTAAGTACATAGATGTTCTATCCTCAATAAAACCGAGCCATACAAAGTCAGACTATGTAATTAAGAAAGTAGACCTTTTTGATTACCCGATTGAGGTAGACGTAGTTAAAGGTGAAGAACTGTTAGCAGACATTCCACTTGCGTTTACTATTAAACGAGAAGAGCGGGTCGAATTTGAAACTACCCTGTCTTCTGACAAGAGCGGTAAGGCATCATTAATGTTAAATACTGATCAACTTCCACTTAGCGGTGATTTTGTGTTAACTACTATGATCGATGTTGCTTCGTTACTGGATATTCCTACTTCTTCAGGTTTTTACCAAAAGGTAGTATTGGATCATCCTCCTTACAGCATAGAAAATAAAATCCAGGTGATAGCACCAACGGTCTATGTAAAGTCTTCAGAGTTTAGTTTAGGTAATGAAAGGAGAATTCCTATTTTAGCTCCTTCGGTAAAGAAGGAACTGGCCGAGTTAGATTATCAGTTCATTGATACTAAAGCCGGTGCTGATTATGTGGTTGAAATAGAAGCTGCCACAAGAGAAGGTCAAAGGAACGACATCGCGTCATTTAGCTATTTGGATGCTACCGTTTCAATGCAAGATCTGAAAACGGGAAAAGAAATTTATAAATACTCCGTTTCCAATGTGAAGGGGGGAGGAGCCGACTACAACACTGCTGATGCTAAAGCCTACGAAAAAGCTAAGAAGATGATTGCCAATGACCTGTCTTACAAACTTGAATTTGGAGACTAATTGCCCACTGTGGATATGTAGGAGGTAAGACTCTTAAACACCTTAGCAGAAGCTTCTTTTGAAGCGCTATTTGTCATTTTACTAAAACCAGGATATTTTCTTTCTTCACGTGGTATAACGGGTAGCGCTCTTTTGTCCCCGGTAAAGCTGCCAATCCATCTGAATGTCCAAGTGTCTGTTCCTGTGGTAGACCCCGACTCCAGTACCTGGCCCGTTTGTACATCGATTACTTTGAAGGTACAACCCACTGTAGCTTCAGCACTTTTAGTAAATATTTTGGCGGTAGCCTTTACATCGCCTTTGATTTCACGTGTTTTTTCTTTGCCATCCTCATCGGTATATTTCTCCTTTCTAAGAACCACGTTTTTGGTATAACTTTTTTCTGACGGTCCGGACTCTTGTCGGTCGACAATATTTTCCGTCACATTTCCTACTAAAATCACATCTACTCCTTTCAGTTCTCCAATTTCAGCTGTAGTAGATTCATCCATAAGCCCGGACAGAGAGAGTTTTTGTTCCTTGATCACTTTATCCAACTGATCCCTGTCTATTACTTCAAAGAATTCCAATGTTTTTGCCTTTGTACTTAGACTACTTAAAAGCTCGTCGGTCAGTCTTGCTGCAACATCACCATACCTAGTAGAGACCGACATATCAAATTTGTTCACTCCCATTCTTGTCGTGGCTACAATTTTGATTCCGTTATACCTTTCCATGGCATCGCGGTAGTCGGGCACGTACTGGTTGGCCCATCTAAAATGTTTCGCTGCCTGTTTTAGCTCAACTTTCTCTTCACTATTCTCAAGTTCTCTGCCCTTGGCATAGTGCATGACAGCTGCTTCTTTTTTCGACTCTTCAAACTTAGTTCGCGTGGCCTCGAGTTCTTTTGAATAATCTACCGGTTCATAGCTAAAGCCCGCATCTCTTTTTTTGGCAGGGTTAAAAGATTTTCTAGGTATACTGGCAAGAATTTGCTGAATATCACCAATGGTAGTATAAATCCTGATTAATTCTGCAACGTTGGTTACGGTCTGATCGCCAGCAAAAGTAGCTGTGGATTGGTTTAGCCTTTCTATACGAGTTAAGCTACCCTCAAGGCTCGGTTGGTAAGTCTCATTTAGTCTTTCTTGCGCATTTGAAAAATGACTCTTTTTCTCTGCGGTTTTAAGCGCCATAGCTGCGTTGAGAACAGCATTGTTGTACTCACCCCTTTTCATTAGGCCTTTGGCTTCTCTTGCATAAAACCTGGTTTTTTTGCCTTTTTGTACCTTATATGTTTTTAATGAATAATTAGGTTGGGCGACAATAAATGAAACACTAAAAATGAGTAAAAGGGAGAGTGATATGCCTTTCATAAAGCTACTTTTAGATTTTTACGGTATACCACGAAGTTAATCAAGTTAATCATATATGTCCAGCGTTTTTAGCTAGCCGCTCTTAAGGAGGCCTTTTTAGTGCGGCACTTCCTAATGAGAGGCAAAGGAACAATATGGCAAATCTGATGGCGGCTTATTCTGATCAATTACAATTTAGACTCCGCATGTTCAATGCCCAGATTCACCCAGTATGCCAGGTCTGTTTCTGATTGAAAACCATCGGGAGAAACATAAAAAAATTCTTTCATGGGTTTCCCAGTAAAGTCCATGGGACGTACATGTTCCTTTTTCAGCTCTTCTTGATCCTTTGGAGAAATGGCGCGAACACATAAATCGTCTTTGACGATTCCAACGCTCATTTTGCCTTTGTACAAATAGCACAACCCACCGAACATTTTTTTTTTCGTGATATGATCACCATAAGGGGCCAAATGTTGACGGAGTCTTGCTGCAAGTTCTTCGTTGTAGGCCATCTGTCAATGAGTTAGTTTATAATGATTTAATATGTCCTCCACCTAATTATTCATTCTTCAGTTTTGACAATCTTTTCCATATCGACATGAGGAATGCCATCGTCGAGGTAAACATCAGACGTTTTTTCAAAACCAAAAGATGCATAGAAATTCGAAAGATGTTCTTGTGCTTGCAGATAGATGGTTTCAATCTTGCTCTTGTCCTGAAGAAAACTCAGCGCTTCTTCCATCATTTTTCTACTTAGACCCTGACCACGAAAGGATTCCAAAGTCAGCACCCTGCCTATAGCCGCTCGTGTCGGATCCGGATAGTAGATTCTTAGATAGCCAACCACCTGATTTCCATTTGAAACAATCAGGTGGTTGGCATGTTGATCTTTATTATCCAGTTCCGGGTAAGCACATTTCTGCTCTACCACAAACACATCAACCCGTAACTTGAGAATCTCATACAACTCATCAAGGGAGAGCTGACGAAATTTTTTGATCTGTATTTCCATATCCTGCTTCTTCAGCTTTCAAGCGATATCTCAAATAGTAGCACAACAAAAGCCCTACTGCTGTGGCGACAAACACCATGCTCCAGGTAAAGGTATAACCAAATTTTTCAATCAGTTGCATGCCCACATTGGGCCCAATGATATGTGCGGCTGAAAAAGCAATAGGAAAGAGAGCCATGTATTCTCCGGCCTTTCCTTTTTGTGAGCGTTCCATGGCAAACGAATTCCCGAAAGGAAAAACCAGCATCTCTCCCAACGTAATGAAAACCATACTTATAATTAAAATACCACCCCAGGTTGAAAAGTTGAAAACCCAAAAACCCAAGCCAAGAAAGAGTGTTCCAATCCAAATAATTGATGCTTTCGATATCCTGCTTTTCTCCAGCCAATTGATCAATGGCATTTCCAATAAAAATATGATCATTCCATTGAGAGAGATTAACCATCCGATCTGGGCTTCTGTCAAATGATGGACCGTCTTGTAATACAGAGGAACCGTGGCGAACATCTGAAGAAAAACCACACCCGTGATAAAAACCACTGCTAAAAATACCAAATAGGAAATATCGGTATAGGCCGATTGCTGCTTAGTAGCAACTCCACTTTTTTCCTGAACAGGTGCTCCGTCTTTTTCACTTATCAAGAGGTAAAGTAAAATGGCTGCCGACATACAGGTAATGCCATCAATCCAAAACAAGGTGCCATAAGACAAAGTCGCAATAATGGCTCCACCTATAGCCGGGCCAAAAGAAAAACCAAGGTTAATCGCCAAACGGATCAATGTAACTGACCTTGTGTTATTTTCAGGTTTACTATAGGCACGAATGGATACGTACATCGCTGGTCGAAACATATCAGCCACCAACATAAGAACAAAGATGCCCGACGCTAAATACCAAAAATCATTGAGGTACTGCACGACGATAAAAATGATACCTGCGCCAATCAAGCTGAGTAGCATCACCTTATAGTATCCGATCTTATCGGTCAGTTTGCCACCAATCCATGCACCAACAATTGAGCCTGCTCCAAAAGAAGTCATTACCCAGCCGACTTCGGACAGGGAATAACCTAAACTGGCAGTAAGGTATAGAGACAAAAAAGGCACCACCATGGTGCCCGCTCTGTTGATAAATGTGATGAGTGCAAGCAGCCATATTTCTCTTGAAAGGCCTTGATAGGATTGTATGTACGCGTCGAGTTGTCTTTTAATCATCTTGTTGGTTTGGTAATGAGTGAAATGGCAACTCTCGCAAGTTGCCATATACGATTGAGTTTTGTCGGTGATTTTTATGAACTGTTTCTATCAGGAGATAGACTTGCTCAATGGTCGTTGGCACCGACAAATCAGATTACGAACAATTGATTCTAAAAGATGCTGTTTTCATATGAATTGAAATACTGATGATTATCAGAATATATAATAGTATGACTAGGGAATACGTTCGATGTTTTTAACCTCAGCTTCTCCGTCAAGAACAATTCTATTTCTTCCAGATTCTGTTTCAAAGTATTGAGTACTAATTACCGCAATGTGCTTACCCACTCTAATGTCTTTGATTTCAAACTTCACAACATACTTTTTACCAGGATAGATAGCTCTTTTAAATTCCAATTTCTGGCCAAGGTAAAACGTCCCCGGCCCTGGAAACTCCATACCTAATATTTTGGATATTACAGCAGAAGTAAAAATACCATGGACGATGGGTGATTTGAAGTTGGTAGTAGCGGCGTACACGGCATCTATATGCAGCGGGTTTTTATCACCGGACAATTCAGCGAAGGCATTGACCTGTTCCTGGGATATGGTAAATTCTGATTCGTAGGTATCTCCAACTTTCAATTGCATCTTTTCATTGTTCGCCAAAAATATATACTAATTAGTTGTTGACAATTCTATGGTTTAAGCTATTTATCAAAAAAGCAGATGATCGTTGGTGATCATCTGCCAGTCATTTGTTGGATTAGTATGCTAAGTAGTCTAATAAAAAAGTCCACTAGGACATTAAAAATAGTGATAAACCAAAGAAGTTAGAAATACAAGGTTTGTTTTTTTGACTGTTCAGAATTTTATACTAAATATTCTATGAATTTGTTTGATATATTTTGTTCTTGGCTAAATTATAAAATTTATTATGGAACATTCAAAACAAGTAGCTTATAGTATAACTGCGACCGCCATTTAATTTGGTCAGATTCACTTATGATAAAATAATATTAGTTAGATTTCGAAAATTTTTTCTGAAAAATATAATGCCATGAAATTACTATATGCTCTTTCTTTTATAACCTTTTTCTTTCTTTCCGCTAGTATCTACGGCCAAGCTCCACCAATGAAATTTGGCAAGATAGATCCCGCCAACTTAGAGATGAAATACTATGAAAAAGATTCTAGTGCCAGTGCAATCATTCTTTGCGATTATGGCGTTTCAAAAATTAAATGGGCACATGGAGAAGGGTGGAAATTGATCACCGAAGTCCATCGACGAATCAAAATATTTAATAAAGATGGTTATAAATGGGCTGATGGAGAGGTTTATTTATGGCATCAATTTGGTGACAAGGAAAAACTGAATTTTCTTAAAGGCTTTACATACAACCTTGACGGCAAAAAAGTTGTAAAGAGCAAATTAGAAAAATCTTCCATTTTTGAAGAAAAATACAATGCCAACCAAGACGTCAAAAAATTCACCATGCCGGAAGTGAAAGAAGGTTCAATCATTGAATACTCTTATACTATAGTATCTGATTTTCTCTTCAACTTTGACGATTGGAAGTTCCAGTCCACTATTCCAGTAGTCTGGAGTGAGTTTCGTACTAAAATTCCTGAATACTACATCTATCAAGTTGTCCCTCAGGGATACCTTCCGTTCGACGTTGCAACCAACGAAATGCTTCCACAAACAGAAACAATTGCTGTAGCGGGTAGATCCACAGCACCTGGTCAAAGAAGTGAGTCATCTGTGAATACAGTTAAATATATGGAAGAAAACAGAATTTGGATTGTCAAGGATGCACCAAAGTTTGAATCTGAAGATTTCATGACCTCTTCGAACAATTACATTTCAAAAGTGAGTTATGAATTAGCTTTCAAAAAAATGCCAAATTCTCCTCAAATAGATTATATGGGTACCTGGGACAAATTCAATCGCAGGTTTTTGGAAGCAGAGTATTTTGGGGCGCATCTAAACAGGGCGTGGAAAATAACCAACCCAATCAAAGGATTAGCATTAGAAGGGAAATCTGAAGAAGAGAAAGTAACGGTTGTCTATAATTTTGTGAAAAACAAGATCTCTTGGAATGGTAATAACAGGTGTACACTTAAAAAAACAGCTGACTACTCATTGAAAAATCCATTGAATGAAGGAAAAGGCAATTCAGCAGAGGTCAACCTAATCTTAACTACGTTGATGAGGAAAGCGGGCCTGAAGGCTGATCCGGTATTGATTAGTACTCGTAACCATGGCATAGTAAAACAAGAGTTCCCAATGATGGATCAGTTCAACTATGTGATTTGCAAAGTGAATGTTGGAGACCAATACTTATTGCTAGACGCTACTGATGCTTATCTTCCCATCAATACGCTGCCGGAAAGGTGCCTGAATGGCCAGGGCTGGGTAGTTTCAAAGGACCAGCCAGGTTGGGTAAACGTAACATCGAAAGAAAAAAAATCTACAAAAATTTCTGGCTCTCTTAATTTAAGTGACGACGGAACTATTACCGGAAATCTGAAGTATGCGTATGAAGGATATAAAGCACGGTCGTTGAGAAAAACATTCTTGAATAGTGGTGAACAGAACTACATCGATGACAAAATTGATAACTCGCCTTGGGAAATCAATTCATTGCAACTTGAAAACGCAAAGAACTTATCTCAAAGTTTTGTTGAAAACTATGATTTTGAAATAGAATCAGACGATGTAAGCACTGCTTCCATAATTTACTTGTCGCCTATGCTTGATGGAAAACAGGGGTCTAATCCATTCAAATTAGAAGAACGCAAATATCCTGTAGATTTTGGAGCTCCAATAGAAGAAACGTACTATGTTACTATTGACATCCCAGAAGGTTATATGATTGATCAATCTCCTGTGCCATTGGCGCTGAGCCTTCCTGCAAAAAGTGGTAACTATAAATTTCAAGTTACACAGCAAGGCAATAAATTAATGGTATATAGTAAATTGTCAATTAAAAAAATTCAATTTTCGCCACAAGAATATGCTTATCTCAAAGAGTTCTTTGCTCAGATTATCAAAAAACAAAATGAACAAATTGTATTAAAAAGAACTTGATAGTATGCACTTAACTAGGTTAATACTTGGTGTCTCATTATTTGTTGTTTTTGGCTTTAATGCAATGAGTCAGGGTGGGTATGCCGTTCATTTCATTCCGGACTCTTTGAAGCAAAATGCTAATGCGGTTTTCCAATTGAATAAAACCGAATTCGTAATAATTTCTAAAAATAAATCTATTGAGAAAACACACCAAGTCATCACCATATTGAATGACAGAGGAAAAAAATACGCGACGCTTTACGAAGGATATGATAAGAAATCGAGAATCAAAAGAATAAGTGCAAGACTCATAGATGTCAATGGTCAAGTTCTTGAAACTTATGACAGTTTTGATTTTAAAGACCAGAGTAATGTGTCAGGGGGAAGTATTTATGATGACAGCAGAATTAAATATTTGGATTTGTCACAATCTACCTATCCATATACTATTGAATTTAAAAGTGAAGTAGTGTATGAATCTCTTTTTTATATTCCTAATTGGTATGCATTGCCTGATCAAAACGTATCTGTCATTCATTCGATCTACAAACTAGAATGCCCTCCTGAGCTTAAGCCAAGATTCAAAATGCTTAATTCTGACCACCAACTGGTAGAAAAGCATGAAAAAGGAGTAGACTATGTCTCATTATTTGTCGAAAATCAAAAGGCAAGGAGAAGAGAGCCATTCGGGCCAGCATTTTTCGAATCTATTCCAAGACTGATAGTGGCTCCTTCTATAATGGGCTATGATGGGTTTTATGGAAATATGGATAGCTGGAAAAACTATGGACGTTGGCAATTACAATTGAACAAAAACCGGGATAGCCTAAATAATGAAACCATTCGTGAAATTAGAATAATTACCGATCAGTTTGAATCCAGAGAAGACAAGATCCGGTCCGTATATGAATATGTGCAGAACAAAACTCGATATGTAAGTATTCAACTTGGCATTGGAGGTTGGCAGCCATTCGAAGCATCACAAGTAGATGAATTAGGATATGGTGATTGTAAAGCTTTATCTAATTATACCTATTCATTGCTAAAAGCTATAGGAATTAATTCTCATTACACAAAAGTTTACGCGGGTGACAATCCACCAGACTTGTATCCGGACTTTCCCTATATTTCCTCCAACCATATAATTTTATGTGTTCCGAACCAACAGGACACCATTTGGTTAGAATGCACAAGCCAAACGAATCCATTTGGGTATTTAGGTGATTTCACAAGTGACAGAGATGTACTGATCGTGACGGAAGATGGAGGAATAGTGGTCCATACACCAATTTATACCAAAAATGAAAATCGGCAAATTACAAAAGGCGAAATTCAACTATCCGAAGAGGGAAATGCCAAAGCATTGGTTGACATATTGTACACCGGTACTCAATATGAAAACAATGACTTGAACTGGTTAGTTGATGATGGTGATGAGAAACTAAAAAAGTGGATTTATGAAAACACTGATATTCCCGAGTTTCAAATTGATGAATTTGAATTCAATTTGAACAATAATAAGATTCCATCCATCAATGAACATTTAGAATTGACAGTTCGGACAATAGCCTCTGTCAATGAAAAGCGCTTATTTTTGAGACCAAATCTTATGAACAGGTGGAAAAAAGTGCCACGCAAAGTCTCGAATCGGCAAACTGATGTGGTTCTCTCTAACTCATTTTTTGATAGTGATTCACTGGTTTATATTATTCCCGATAAATTTAGCATTGAGCATTTGCCAGAAAATATTTCCATATCAAATGAGTTTGGTAATTTTAGTGTGGCCTATACTTATGAAGATCATAAATTGACCTATGTACGAAAAATAGGTTGGGACAAAGGACGGTATCCAAAAGAATCATATAATGATTTTCGAAATTTTTATCGTGCCATTGTCAAAGGGGATAAGGCCAAGGTTGTCTTTGTAGACAAAACATAAAAAAAGCCCCACAAAGTGGAGCTTAAAATGCATCAGCATTTTTCTCATAAAAAGTAAAAGTCTATTTCAGAAACTCATAGATACCGGCTACACCTTGGCCTCCTCCTACACAAGCAGTAACCATTCCGTATTTCTGTTTCCTCCTTCGCATTTCGTTGATCAGTTGAACGGACAGCTTAGCCCCCGAACAACCAAGTGGGTGACCCAAAGCGATAGCTCCACCGTTAGGATTAATTTTTTCAGGATCCAGTCCAGCTTCTTTAATCACTGCCAGAGACTGAGTGGCAAAGGCCTCATTCAATTCGAACTGATCAATATCATTGAGTTTCAAACCTGCTTGTTTCAATGCCTTCGGTATAGCAGCAACCGGGCCGATTCCCATAATTCTTGGATTGACTCCTGCAGCAGTATAAGTTACCATTCTTGCGACTGGCTCGAGATTTAGTTCTTTCACCATAGCTTCTGACATGACCATTACGAAAGCGGCACCGTCAGAAGTTTGGGATGAATTTCCGGCAGTCACGACTCCTCCCATTTTAAAGGCAGGTTTCAACCTGGCCAAGCCTTCCATAGAAGTTCCCAGTCTTGGCCCCTCGTCTGTATCAACGACAAATTCACGCTCGGCCTTTTTGCCTTCATCATTCACATAAGTTTCTTTGACGGTAATGGGGACAATTTCATTTTTGAACTTATTATCTTTCAAGGCGGCCAAAGCTTTGTCATGAGATTTTACGGAAAACTCATCCGCCTGCTCTCTGCTGATATCATAGTCAACCGCTATTTCTTCAGCTGTTAGTCCCATGCCCAAATAATACTCTGGGTGGTTTTCTGCAATTTTCCAGTTAAGCGCTGTTTTGTAACCAAGCATGGGTACCAATGACATTGACTCTGTACCACCGGCAATAATACAATCTGCCATTCCAGCTTTAATTCGCGCAGCAGCAGTTGCAATTGTTTCTAAACCAGAACCACAATATCTGTTTACCGTTACTCCGGGAACTTCTATCGGTAAGGAAAGAAGAGATATCATTCTTCCCATTTGCATACCCTGCTCGGCCTCTGGTATGGCATTGCCTACAATTAAATCATCAATTCTTTTTGGATCAAGCGCTGGAACACTTGCGACCAAATGTTTGATTACATCGGCAGCCAAATCATCAGGACGAGTAAATCTGAATCCGCCTTTTTTCGATTTTCCAACTGCTGTTCTAAATCCGTTTACTATATATGCTTCCATTTTTGTAGTGTCTAAAGTTAAAATTCAAGATTGACCCAATTAGTTCCTCAAGGGTTTGCCTTTGAACAAAATACTATGAATTCGTTCTAGGGTTTTTGGTTCACCGGTCAAACTTAAAAAGGCCTCTCGCTCCAGATCCAAAAGATATTGCTCTGAAACCAAAGTAGGTGATGACAAATCTCCACCATTCATCACCCAGGAAATTTTCTTGGCGATTTTCATGTCATGGTCGGAAATGTAATTACCATAACGCATACCTGCCACACCCGCTTCAAACATGGCTAGTCCCGACTTTCCCTGAACTTTAATATCTGTTCTTTGCGCCGGTTGCGTATATCCTGCTTCTGCCAATTCTATTGCTTTTTGCTTTGCGTCAGCTAAGAGTCGTGCCCGGTTCAAAGTAAAATCATCCGACTTTCTAATGAAGCCTAAATCTCTAGCTTCATAAGCTGAAGTCGCAACCTTAGCTGTGGCAATTGTCATAAAGTTTTCCTGAAGCACATTAAGTTCGGGGTCTCCGGCCCTATAGGCATCTGAAGTTCTTAAAGTCATTTCTTTAGTACCGCCACCACCGGGAATGAGGCCAACACCAACTTCCACTAATCCCATATAGGTCTCTGTGTGAGCCTGAATGTGATCCGAATGTAAGGATAATTCACAACCACCACCGAGTGCCATACCAGAGGTAGCCACCACCACAGGGATTGAAGAATATCTTGCTCTCATCATGGTATTTTGAAAATGGCC
Organism: Reichenbachiella sp.; assembly: GCF_039944555.1. Lineage (GTDB taxonomy): Bacteria > Bacteroidota > Bacteroidia > Cytophagales > Cyclobacteriaceae > Reichenbachiella. The sequence goes on from NZ_JBDUYN010000012.1 coordinate 90,053, forward strand.
AATCATCATGTTGATCTCATCGAAGTCCTGATCTCCTGCATACATAAATAGCATTGCCAGGTTTGCACCTGCAGAAAAGTTTTGTCCTTCGTTGCCAATAACCAGTCCACGATAGCTCTCTTCAGCTTTCGAGATTGAAGCATTAATGCCTTCGATAATTTCGGCACCCATGGCATTCATTTTGGTATGATATTCCAGATTGAGTATGCCATCACCGACATCGTAAAGGGTACATCCGGGATTCTGATAGACAATGTTGTTTTCTTTGAAAGCATCCAGGATGATTAGACCTTCTGTTCCCGGGATTACTTTATAAGCCTTCGATGGAATGTCATAATATAGTTTCTTTCCATTTTCGAATTTGTAAAAACTCTCATGACCAGCTGATATCATTTCTGTCACCCAATCAGCTGGTTTCATACCAGCTTCTTCCATTTTGGCAGCAGTTTCTTTTACACCCAAAACATCCCAAGTGGCAAATGGCCCGATCTCCCAGGCAAAGCCTGCAGCTACGGCTTGATCTATGCGATATAGCTCATCTGCAATTTCGGGAATTCGCAAGGAGCAATATTTGAACATATCGTAAAATGTAGTTCTATAAAATTCGCCAGCTTTTCCGTCAGAATTTACCAGAATAGGAATACGCTCTTTTACATTTTCAATGTCTTTGACCTGGCCAATAGCATCAAAATGACCTTTGGTTCTTGGACCGTATTCGAAAGTTTTGAGGTTTAGCTCAAGGATTTCTTTTTTGCCAGTTTCATTTACTGTCTTTTTGAAATAGCCTTGCTTGGTTTTATCCCCCCACCATTTTTTATCATACAATTCCTGTACAATTTTAGGGAGTTTGAAGGCTTCACGTGATTCATCATTTGGTAAACCATGATATAATCCATTCGCAACATTAACAGTCGTGTCGAGACCTACCACATCCATAGTTCGGAAGGTTGCCGATTTTGCACGTCCAATTATAGGCCCAGTGAGTTTGTCAACTTCACCAACAGTCAAGCCAATTTTTTCAACAGCGTGCATGCCGGACATTATCGCATAGATGCCAATTCTATTGGCAATAAAGGCCGGAGTGTCTTTACACAAAACGGTTTCTTTTCCAAGAAACAAATCTCCATAATTCATTAGAAATTTGATGATCTCCGAATCTGTCTCCTTGGTAGGAATTATTTCCAACAGTCTCAAATATCTGGGCGGATTGAAAAAGTGTGTTCCGCAGAAATGTTTTTTGAAATCGTCACTTCTGCCTTCCGCCATGAAGTGGATCGGAATTCCAGAGGTATTAGAAGTTACAAGCGTACCCGGTGTTCTATATTTTTCAACTTGATCAAAAACAATTTTTTTAATTTCTAATTTTTCAACTACCACTTCCATGATCCAGTCGTAGTCAGAAATTTTCGACATGTCGTCTTCGAAATTTCCAAGTGAAATTAGCGATGCGTCTTTTTTGTCATAAAGTGCGGCTGGCTTAGCTTTCAATGTATTTTGAAATGCAAGGTTTACAATTCTGTTTCGAACAATTTTGTCTTCCAAGGTCAGGCCTTTCGCCTTTTCTGCATCATCCAATTCGTTCGGAACAATATCCAGGAGAAGTACTTCAACTCCAATGTTTGCAAAATGACAGGCAATTCTTGATCCCATAATACCGGACCCAAGGATTGCTACTTTTCTGATGGCTCTATTCATTTTCGATTAACTCAATTTTTTGGTCAAGATTTTTATTTTCTTCGATAACGTTGTCGATTGCAGTCATTACTTCAAAGAATGCTTCAAGTTTTTTGGACGGAACGGCATCTCTCACTTTTTCGTTAAAAAAGATGACTGCCTTTCTCGAAAAATCACGTTTTTTCTTTCCAGCTTCTGTCAAATAAATTCGAACAGATCTCTTGTCTTCGGTATCTCTTTCTCTATAGATCAATCCCGTTTCCTCCATATTTTTGAGCATACGTGTGAGGCTGCGAGATTCCATTCCAAGCAATGGTGCAATTTTTGTAGCCGGAGTGCCCTCTTCTTGATCAATATTTAGAAGTACGAAACCGGAAGAGGCCGTAATTCCTTTTATCGAACCTCCTTGATTATACATTCTGGATATAGCATGCCACACTACCTTAATGTGATAATCGACTGTTTCTTCTTTGCGCATACACTTTGAAATTTAATGATTACCTTTCGACTGTCGTCAAAGATATATAAAATTTGTTATGCATGCATACTAATTATAGGAATTGTGCTATTCCTGACCAATTAGGTGGCGAACAGTAAGGAAGAGTTCGAAAGATTTAAATCCAACGGCAATCTCTTCTTTTTCAAAAAATAATCTATCTCTTTTTTTTGCTTCTACTCCAGTCCCACGGGGGCTGAGCACCGCCATCTTTCCAGAGTCCAATCTCTCTTGATCTTGCCGTCTTATGGGCGATCTCTAAATATTTGTCTTTAGAATATCTGTAGTCCCACCAGGCATTTCCGGTTAGTACCATTTCATAATTGAAATGAATATTATCGGCTGTAACTACCACAGCTTCTCTTCTACCATAAAACTCTCCTGGCATCAAATAGGCTTTCACTTTCTTGTTCAAAAGCAGTCCACTTGCAAACTCCTTTGATCTTAGTCCATATTCCTGTGGAAGTTCCGGCGCATCTATGCCCATAGCCACTATTTTCATGAGAATCCCGTCTTCAGATTTCATACTAAAGCTATCTCCATTATAAACACTTGTGACAGTTCCTGAAAATACTTCCTGAGCAAATGAGGCATTTGCAAATGAAAGTAAAAAGAGAAATAAAAGTTTATTCTGCATGTTGCAATTTATTATAATCAATTGATGTTGTCTCCTCTTAGCTTCCTAAATCTTTTTCTAGACTCAGCAACATACACGCTTCCAGGATAAGTAATCAAAAAGTCCTTATACAATTCCATCGCCCTTTCTTCATCGTAAAGATATTCTTCATAGATTTCGGCCAGAAGAAACATTGCATCATCGCCTAATATATCAGAAGGATAGCTAGATAATATGGCTTGCAACTCTAAAAGCGAATTCTCGAAATTTCCAAGTTCTAGATTGATTTTTGCCATCTTCCAATATATCTCATCAGTAAGCGAATGTCCAGGATATTTTTTCAGCATGCTTTCGAACTTTATCAGAGCACTGTCCTTTTTATTTTGAAACAGTAAGAGTTCGACGGACGCAAATTCCTTCATTACAAAGTCAGAAGAATCTAACACCGTGTTGTCTTGAATTAAAAGACTTAAGGACATGGCATCGTTAGCAATTTCTCTTGTAGTTGCAAGTTTTAAAATATCTAAGTGGCTTTTGGCTAATTCGAAATTTCCTTGATAATAGTTGAGTTTTGCATTTTTTAATTTGGCTGAATATCCTATTGGACTGTCTTTATTACTCTTCTCTACTTGAGAGTAAAGTAAGGTTGATTCCCAAGGATCGTTAGTTAGCAAATAAATGTCCCCTAAATCTAATTTGCTTTTAGCCTTGAGTGCGAGATTTATTCTGGGCGCGCGAATGATTTCATTCAAAATATTGATAGCGGAATCCAATTCATCAAGATAAAAGGCATGTAACAAGGCTTTACTTCTTAGTGCTTCAATAGTTTGAGTATTTACGCCAATATCTAAAATCAACTGCTTGTAGTCGTAAGTGAGTTCCCGGATTGCTTGCTTTTCAATTGGAAAGTCATTTTTTACTTTTTCTTCACGTGATTTTATGATTTGTCTTCGTGCGCTTATGTAATTTCCGGTATTTGGATAGTTGTCGGTCACATAAGTGAATATTTCAATAGCATCATTGTAAGCCTTATTTTCAAGTGCAATATTTCCAATGTCCATCACTCTGTTTCCATTCGTTTTATATTTTTTGTCGACAGCTCTTGCTTGAATATAAGCACCATGAAAGTCATTTTGTTGTAGGCTCACCCAAATTAAAAGTTCGGGATATATTTTTTCATTCGGCTGCTTTTGAATTTTTTCAATTAGTATATCTCTAAAGTTCTGAATGTCCTCTTCCTTTTGGAGAATGTTCTGCAATATGTTTTTCACATATCGAAGATTGTTAGGGCGAATAGAGGCGAACAAAAGATACTCTTCAATCATTTGTGTTTTTTGATCAAGTATGCGATAAGTGTTAGCCAGTTCTAGTGCATAACTTGTTTTGTCCTTGTCACTTTTTCGACCTACTAAATATGATTTTAGCGCATAGGGGGTGAGTTGTTTGCTGACAAAGTATTGTGCAGCTGTACGAATGAGATATTTGTTTTCTTTTGCTCTATCAATGGTCTCGTTATAAACATTTTCGGCCTTCTCCTCTTCACCAATTGTTTGATACAAGAGTCCTTCGTCTATTTGATAATATACGTTTGCGGGATAGTATTTTCTCGCCTTTTTTAAATGCTTTTCTGCCGCTTTGTAATCTGCGATTGTCAGCAAAATACTCAGGTAGTTATTATGGATTTGCTGAATGTATTGAGGATTCCCCGACAGTTTTTCATAAATATCCCGAGCCTTGTCTAATTCCCCATTGATATAGTATTCGTTGGCAAGTTGAACCTGATTAGAACTTTGTGCCGCCGCAAGTGTGGGAGTTATTATTATAAGTAGATAAAAAAATTTCTTCATTCTTCAGTTGTCCACATTTCTGTTCAATCCTTAAAATAAAAATATAGATTAAAGAAATTACTATTCTTTATTAGGACTGTAGATATGTGTATAAGTTTTTCTTCTTCAGTGTTATGTTATTGATTGGTGCATTACTCTGACCTGGCTACATTTTATTAACATCTTAAGTTATTGATTTTTAGTGAAGTATTGACTTATCAACAAGATGTTTTCGATATGTGAATTACTTATTTACAATCTTGCTAGTTGGTAAAAATTGTTGATATATATATAGAACGGGAAAGTTATCCTTTGGGTATTGTTCTTTAGTAGATAAGTATGAGGTTTTCTTCAATAGTTAACTGGTTATTCAGGCTGGACTTACACTTTATCCACACGCTTATTAAAAGGAAATCTCAATGTTTTCAAGTTGCCAGTTAGCTCTTACATCGAATATTTCAGGATAGAAATATACTGTTTCAGGCGCTTTATTCTGGAGTATGTTTCCATAAGACCATTGACCGTTTCCATCGTTGTCAATCATTACTCGTATGGTGTATTTTCCTGGTTTGACGAATGGAAAGCTGAAAGTAGTAGAGTTTTTCACTTCGTCTATTACGGAATATTTGGTATTTACTAATTGTAATGTGTAGGATGTAAATGACGTGTTGATAACTCCACTAACAGAGCCCATCTCTTCTAAAGACTTGAATTTGTAATTATACTTTGTCTCTTCAGTGCTATCATTGTCAACACTGATAAAAGTGCCTTTTGGGAATGAAAGGGAGACTTGGTTTGTTTTGACTTGGGAATAGTATTGCAGTTTTGATAAAGATAGAGAGTCGGTCAACGTTGTATCTCCGTATATTATCAGTAACGTGTCAATTTCTTTTTTTAGATAGTTTTTGTCAAAGAATGTTTTGAATGTTAGGATCGTCATGTTAGTATTCCATACGAATGAACTATCTGCTATCTTTTCAGTCCTTAATGTATCATAAGATATCTGGATGCTGTCTTGGTAGAAAGTTCGAATAGGTTTATTGAATTTATACATGTGTGTGAGAATAGGATCTATTGCCGCACCATTTTTTGGTTCAAGGTTGTAGCTGAAGTCTTCTGGTTTTCTGGATGACTCAGTGAACTTGACATATGCAGTATCTTTTGAAATATTGAACATACTGTCCGTGGCTGATACGAGAATGCCGAGACTATCCGCGTCATATGTGAATGTTTCGGTTGGATAGAATCTCATAACCTTATTACTTTTCACACGATTATTTGGCGGAATAGGATATACCTGTGAAGAGTCTAGCTTGGTTATTTCATATGAGATAAATGGTTTGTTGTATTGAAGATCGAAGTATCGGCCGGTTGTTTTGGATCGAATAAATTTGAACCTTGATGCGTTGATCAGTTGGGCCGCGATTCTTATGGAATCCTGAGAAGTGATGAGGTCAATTGAATCAGCTAAGAAGCCATGAGGCTCTGATTCGGGATTTAGTATCAGGTTTCTATTTTCATCTTTGAAGCAAAGTATTTTGTAGTAAGAATTTTTGATGTTTTCGATCAAGAATTGTCCCTGTTCGTTGGTCTTTGCAAAATATCGAGGTTTATCTTCTAGTAGATTAAGTGAATCACTAATTTGATATAACCCTACAATAAATTCTTCTTTGGGTTCATTGGTATATAGATCAGTGATTTTTCCGTTGACATAAATGGAGTCAATATAGGGACCTGTGGAAAACGCAAAGCTTAAATTCACCGCTGGATTTTTTTCAGTAACATCTACGAGTCCATCAGAGAAGTTTAGTGTATAGGTAGAACTGTCATTAAAGTTGTCATCAAAAGCAATGGTCACTTCATTTTTTCTGACTTTAATATTGAACTTGTTTTCAGTATGAGGTGTAATAAGTAATTGATTTTTGAGCTTGTCAGCATTGATTCTTTCATCAAATGTAAATTTGAATTCTTTGCCAGTATAGTTGATACTTTTGTTTGTAGGTATACTTTGCACAAGCATTGGTGGAATAGTATCGCGGGGCCCACCTGTAGGAGTTCCTTGATTAGCACAGGAATAGACATAAATTGAAATCAAAAGAAGAAAAAGTGGAAATGTAAATTTCATGCTTTATTGAATATATAGATCAGGCTTGAATAGTTCTTGTTGTTTTTACGGGCCCAAGTATTTGATTTCCAGCCATTTAGTATTGATTTGAAATAATTAATCTTTCCAAATTTGTGCTTTTCGCTGAGCATACATACGTAATAGGCATCTAATTTCATAGGAATTACTTTTTCTAGTGTAAGCTTGTTGTACTTCATCAACTCTTTGATAGTCAATTGATTGAAGTGATATAGATGCCTGGGGACGTCGTATGCAGCCCAATATTGTTTATAAATTTGTTGGTCCAGAGACTCAAAGTTTGGAACTGCTACGATTAATCTACCATTTTTAGATAAATGTTTAATAAGTGATTGGATAGTTTCGTTGATATCATGAATATGTTCTAGAACATGCCAAAGAGTAATGATGCCAAACTTCTTATCAGGAAGATCTTCAAGTGATCCTACGACATTAAGATCGTAGTCGCTGATGGCGATAGTTCTAGCCATTTCATCTGGTTCCACTCCTATTGTCTTCCACCTTTTTTTATTCTGAATATAGTTGAGTAGATGCCCAGTACCGCAACCATAATCTAGGATTGATTGTTTCGAGGCAAGGTTATTGATCAACTTGAACTTTTCTCGAAGTGTATAATTGCGAGCTATTTTATAAATCTGGTTTATAAAACTATTTGCTTGATTGGTATGCGAAATGTAGTCTTCAGATTTATAATAGGATCCGATAGAATTCTTGTCAGGTCTTGGTGAAGTAACCAGCAACCCACAATTTGTGCACTTCATTATTGCGAAGCTTTCCTTTGTAACAGAATGGTCATCACAAATGATGTGGTTAGTGAAATCTTTAGAATTACAAGAAGGGCAGGATTCTACTTTTTCGTACATAAATTATCTAGCCATGTAGACCATCAATACTGAAATATCTGCTGGATTCACACCGCTAATTCTAGATGCTTGTCCAAGGTTTGTTGGCTTAATATTAGAAAGTTTTTCTTTTGCTTCAGAGGATAATGCAGGAATATTTCTATAGTTAAAATCTTGGGGAATCTTTTTATTATCAAGATTACCCATTTGATCTGCCAGGTTCTTTTCTTTCTCTATGTAGGTTTCATATTTTACCAATATGGAGGCCTGTTCGAGAATATCTATATGAACATTTTCTGTGATCTTAATGGCATCTGGATGAAACGATATTACTTCTTGAATACCGAGCTCAGGTCTTCTTAAGAAATTGATCAGTGGGGTTTTTTCCTTGATCTTCGCCGAATTTATTTTATCTAATTTGCCATTGATTTCTTCAGGCTTGACTTTGATTTTGTTAAGTTGTTCTACAAGTTCATCAGTATCCGAGATCTTTTGGTTTACTCGTTCAAGCCTTTCCTCTGAGGCCAGTCCTAGCCGATGCCCTATTCCGGTAAGGCGTATGTCAGCATTGTCTTGTCTCAATAGAATTCTGAATTCTGCCCTTGACGTGAACATACGATAGGGCTCATCTGTACCCTTATTAATCAGGTCATCGATCAATACACCGATGTATGCTTCTGATCGTCCCAATACAAAAGGCTCTTTTTCACGTATTTTGTTATGTGCATTAATACCTGCCATAAGCCCCTGACTCGCCGCTTCTTCATATCCTGTAGTACCATTAATTTGACCCGCGAAGTATAAATTGTCTAGCAATTTTGTTTCGAGTGTAGGCTTTAGCTGTGTTGGTGGGAAGTAATCATATTCTATGGCATAGCCAGGTCTAAACATTTTTACGTTTTCAAAACCGGGGATTTTCGTTATGGCTTTATATTGAACATCTTCTGGCAGGCTCGTTGAGAATCCGTTCACATATATTTCTACGGTGTTCCATCCTTCTGGTTCAACGAATATTTGATGCCTTTCACGTTCTGCGAAACGGTTGATCTTATCTTCTATGGAAGGACAATAACGGGGACCGAGTCCTTTTATTCGTCCTGTAAACATCGGAGATTTTTCAAAGCCTGTTTTTAGTATATTATGAACTTCGGCATTTGTATATGTGATGTGACAGGATCTTTGATGTTGGAGAGGTTTCGTGTTTGAGAAAGAAAACTTACCGGGTATTTCATCTCCTGGTTGCTCTTCCATCACCTTCCAATTGAGAGACCTACCATCTACTCGAGGGGGTGTTCCTGTCTTCATTCTACCGGACTCAAACCCGAGTTGTACTAATTGTTCTGTTATTCCTGTAGCAGCTTTTTCTCCTGTACGGCCACCACCAAATCTTTTTTCGCCTATATGAATCAAGCCATTAAGGAAGGTTCCATTAGTCAGGATGACAGCTTTTCCTAAGATTTCTAAACCCATACTGGTCCTTACTCCTACTACTCTATTTCCTTTGACAACAAGTCCGGAAACCATTTCTTGCCAAAAGTCTACATTGGGTGTTTGCTCTAGTGCAAGTCTCCATTCTTCAGCAAACCTCATACGATCATTCTGTGTTCTAGGGCTCCACATGGCTGGACCCTTAGACTTGTTGAGCATGCGAAACTGAATCATGGACTTGTCTGAAATGATGCCTGAGTATCCTCCCAAGGCATCTATTTCTCTAACTATTTGTCCCTTGGCCACTCCACCCATGGCAGGATTGCAAGACATTTGGGCAATGGTATTCATATTCATTGTCACAAGCATCACCTGCGAGCCCATATTGGCTGCTGCAGCTGCTGCTTCACATCCGGCGTGGCCTGCTCCGACTACTATTACATCATACTGTGGAAACATGAAATATATCTTAATGTTCCACGTGAAACAGTGATGTATTATCACTAGGTGTTCCACGTGGAACTTTTAAAGTCTCTTAAAATTTAAATTTTCACAAAGATAAATAAGCATTCTCTTTTTCTCTCATCTCGCGTTGCTGTTCGTCTGTCTTATCATTGTATCCGACAAGGTGAAGAAGGCCGTGAATGATGACTCTTCTAAGCTCAAGTTCAAATGGAATGCCTTGATCCTGAGCATTGTCCTGTACCCTTTCTACGCTTACGAAAATATCACCTTCTATTGTCTTTGCCTGTTCCGAATTGTCAAAGGTGATGATGTCTGTGTAATAGTCATGCTGGAGATATTCAACATTTATTTGATGAAGATATTCATCGGAACAAAAGATGTAGTTCAGTTCTTGAAACTTATGTCCTTCGGTGGCAATCGTCTGCATTATCCATGAAGAGATAGATTCTTTTTGAGTGAGCTCAAAGGAAGTGTCTTCATAAAAAAAGTTAATCTGATCCATTAGGGTAGGTAAAAACGGAGCTCTACTTTTTTCCCGTTATCTGTAAATGATACTTCATCGCATAAGTTTTTCATAAGAAAAATACCTCTTCCACCCGGCTTTTCGATATTTTCAGGTGCTGTTGGATCAGGAAGGTTATCATAGTCAAAACCTAGGCCCTCGTCTTCGATTACGAACTTGACCTGATTGTCGTCCAGACTTAAAGAAAGATGAACATTTTTTGACTTGTCAGATTGATTTCCATGCACTATGGCATTGTTAACCGATTCTGTCACTGCTATCATAATGTTGCCATAGATGTCGTCTGTAAAATTATACTGCTCTTTAGCATTGTCTATGAAGCTTTCTATAATACGGATATTCTCTGAAAGCGACGGAATCTGAATTTTAATGGCGTCCATTATTTCTGTTAATCAATTTTGTCACAAATATATTATTGTTCGTTCAACCTTCTAAAGTATTTATTTACTTCTTCTTTATAATAAGGATTCATTTTTGGAGGAACGGTATTTAGAAGTTCTAACTCTTGTTTTTTTGCTTTAAGGTACTCTTCAAATTCGGGAGGTAAAAGTCTGTCAATATTATCTGCTTGCTCGGCATCTCTTTCATCATCTAACTCTCTTTCTCGAAGCGCATTTTCAGCTTTTAACATACGTGTAAGAATGTCCTTCTGTCTATTTATTGTTTCCTGAGAAATTCTTTTGTTTACTAAATCAAGTTCGGTCTTTTCCATTTTTTCAATGGCTTGCTGGAGGTTATTACCAACTCCATCTTGATTTTCACCAAGTTGATCTTGTAATCTCTGAAGCTCATTGCGAAGCATTTCTTGTTCGGCTGCCAATTCTGCTAGTTCCTTTGACAAAGGGCGGCCTGATTTCCCGCTTTTCTTCAAGTCGTCAATCTTTTTATTGAGTTGTTGCTGCAATTCAGATAACCCTGGAAGGTTTTGCTTCTGCCCTTTCTCCCCTTTCTGAGGTTTGCCCATAGCATCTGCCATTTGCTGTTGCATTTGTTGGAGTACATCATCTAAAAGTAACGCCAAGTTGTTTATTGAAGTCATTGCATATTGCTGATGTGCTGTTGCTTCTGCCTTACGTCTGTCCTTTAGGCCTTGTAAGCTCGCTTGTATTTCGTCATTCATTGCATCGACCTCACGCGTCACAAAACTTTGAATCTGAAAGACACGGTTGGCCAGTGATAGCAGACTGTCTTCAATAATTTTAGCATCATCTTTTAGCTTTAATTGTTCTTGTGAAAGACTTACGTAACGTGAATCACTCTGATTTACGCCTTTGAAGTCAGTCATTATCTTCTCTTGGTCAAAAGATACTTTGACCAGGTTGTCTACGATGTCTCTAAGATGATCCAGATTTTCTTGCATCATAGTCATTTCCATTCCGGCTTGCATTTCCTCCATCTTTTGCTTCATTTCCTTCATCTTGTCGGAGGCTTTTTTCTGGGACTGCGAAGATTTCTTTCTTTTGTTCTGATCAAGTTCTTCTTTGCTTTGCTGTTGTTCTTCTTTGATTTCAGATTCTTCCTGGTCAAAATTACCTAGTTCCTCTGGCTGTTTCATTTGTTCATTGAGCTCATCAAGCTTGTCTATTTGCTCCTCTATTTGATTGAAGGACTCATTCAGGTCTTCTTGCTCCTTTTTTAGAGACTCTGTGTTATTTTGTTTGTCTAGCGTTTCTTCGGAATGTTCTACTTGCTCTTGTGCCAGTTCATCAAGGTCATTGATTATCTCGTCCATCTTGTAATCAAATTGGAGACGCTTAAACATTTCTATTGCTCTCTCTATTTCCTTCTGAAGATTCTCTTCTTTGTTCTCAAGCTGATCCATGATTTCTTCAATATCTTCGGATCCTTGTTGTTCTTCGAGGAGCTTTTTTAGCTCATCATAGAGTTTTTTGGTTTCCTCATCAAGTATATCGTCCATCAGCTTTTGCAACTGATCTACTTTCTGCTGGAGTTTTTCGTTGGGTTGATTAAAGCGTTCTTGTTTTTTTGCTAAATCTTTATTTTGTTGGGCTATTTTTTTTAGTGCATCTTCAAGCTTCTCCTTTTGCTTAATAAGATCATTGATCTTTTTATTTTCCTGCCAGTCAAGGTTTTCCTTGCTTTTCAGATCATTCTGAATTTCTCTAATTTGCTCGTTTAGATCTTCAGCTTCTTGAAGCGATTGGTCCAATTCTTTTTTAGCTCCTTCAGATTGCTTGTTGAGCTTTTCTTTAATTTCTTTTTTATCTGGTACTTTAAAGTTATAAGTTGATGTTTGAGAAAACTTTCTTCCATTTACAGCGTCATTATCCCATACACGAACAAAATATGTTACAGCTTCTCCCTGACCAATATCAAGAGAGTCCAGATTCCACTGATAGAAATAGTTTTGTGATTGAAGGTTTTTGTTGAACGGAACAGGAATAGATACTTGCTCATGGTCTTTTTCATATACAAATTCTAATTTGGAAAGGCCATAATCATCTGCAATTAATCCGTTGAATACAATAAACGCAAACAATGTCGTGTCCTGATATGAATTCAAAGAAATTTTTGGGTATTCATCTTTTATTACATCAATTTGGTAAGCAATTGAATCTTTGTTTTTGCTGTGTCGATTTACGAGGTGAAGCTTATATGAGTCACTTTTTCGTATCCTTTTCTTAGATTCATACAGTTGATTTCCTGTAGGCTTAAGGTCTATAATTTCTTTTTCCTCTACGAACGCAATTTTTAGAGACTCAGTCTCTATAGTCTGAATGGTCCATGTAACCTCAGTGCCCTCTGGAATTGAGAGATTGCCTACGTTCTCGAGAATCTCATTTTTTTTACCTGTATAATTTGGGTAGTTAAGAGCTACATTGAAGGCTTTGATGTCTGGGCGTTGTAGGATATTGACTTCATAGGATACTGACCGATAGTCTGCAGCTTCTATCCTGAAATTGAAATTGTCTTGAACTTTTGAAAAAATGTACTGAAAACGACCATTTGATTGCAGTTTCATCTTCGCTCTTCTGCCTTTGGAGTTCACATATATTTGATCGGGAATCGCAGAACCGCTGACTTTAACATCCAGAATGAAATCTTCATTTTTGAAGGCCGAAAACTCATTATTTAATGGTGTAACTATAAACAATCGAGCGGGTTCAAACTCCTTATCATAATTTATAATACGGCTCGTGCTTTCAGTAAGGTATTGTGGAAATAACAATAGTAGAAAAAGCAGAATTATTCCAGGGTAAGCAACATATCGGATGTATTTTTTATTCGATTTTAAGTCTATACTTGAACTAAATTCGAATGGCGAAATTTCTAACGTTCTCTTTTCAATACTTGCAAGTATTAAACTGCTGTCGGAAGAAGCTATAGACCCTAACTGTATGGTATTCAGTAATTTATCTCTGATTTCAGGAAAAAACTGACCAATTATATGAGCGGCTTCTTCGTCAGATATTTGATGCTTTGTCCGAAATAGATTCAAATATGGCACTATTACGAGCTTAAAAAGAACAAATAATAACAATATAATTGTAGTAAAAAATAGAATTGTTCGGCCAAAAGAACTTAGTAGGAATGAGTTTTCTAAACCCGTAATTACCAGATATACGCTTAGCATAAGCGCTAGAAAGAAAATGACGTTCCGAATTAAAATATTTACATAATACTTTCTTTTGAAAGCATTTATCTTCTTTTTCAATATGTCTGATGAGTTTTTCAAATTGGAGTTAGTATGTTTTCGGCACTAAATTCGAGATATCTTTTACCATTGAACTTAAACTTTTACCCGCTTCAATTCCTTTTAATCTGTTGTTATAAATAACATACTCGGGGAATCGGTCCAAAACCAGTATGGTCGAGTTCGTTTCATTTTTTTGCTTCTCTGCAAGTTTCAAAATTGATAATTTTTCATCATTCATTTTCGGAATAGAGGTAGCTATTTCCTTTATAACGATATGCGGAGAAGTTGGATTTATATTTTCTGAATTAGTCGGAATAAAGCTTACGGATTTTGAGTCGGTAAAATAGACTTTGTCATTCTGTTCAATATCATGGACCAAAGGTATTTGGTACATAGAAGAATCTTTCACGTCTGTCAGTCTTAGACTATCGAGCACAAAAGTGTCAGAAACAGAATTACTGGAGGTGAGGAAATAAACTTGAGTTCTTGATACATTTAAAGAGTTTAAAATATTCTTGAGTGTCACAGAGTCGCTTAGGTTAAGAATATGTGCGTAGCGAACAACGGATTGATCACTCAGTTGAGCCTCGTAGGCCGAATATTTATTATTTATTATTTTCGAGATTAGTTCAGTGATTGATGAATCCGGAGACAGGTATGGGTTGTACATTATGAGATCTAAAGACCCATTTACAAATTCAGAAAAAACCAGTTGATCATTTTTAATAAAGCCCATGTTGATCATTTTAACATCGCCTGTAATATTTCTTACTTTAACTAATTTGGCAGAAATATCTTGATTGAGAGCGACTAATTCGAAGGGCCCACTTCCAATGAACAAATCGTCCTTCTGGCTGAATAGGATGAACTCAGGTGCATTCAGCCATGTTAGTAATTGATCATGCCCTTTTTGAAGTTTAATGCTAAATTTGACTTCACTTGATATTTTGAAGCCCGATGGTATTGAATCCATAACATTTCGGTTTATTCTATACCAATTGATTGATCCAAACCCAGACATCGAAGTAAATAACGAATTCACGGCATATCTATCGAAATGGTGTTCAATAAGATGTTGGAATATCATTTTGATTGCTTTTGAGTCAACAGGTGACCCGTCATGAAATGTTTTACCGGGAATAATAGTAAAAACATGTTCTTTGAGCAAAGAATCAAATGAATATGAGCTGATCAACTCACTTGTTCCGTCGTCATTATAAAACTTATCAAAAACTAAATCTGCAATAAATTTTTCAGACCTGCTATTGGCCTGTAATGGATTTGTAGTGAGAACATTATCGTGAAAATTTATGTTGAGTGTCACATCATTATTGACAGAGGGTTCAACTAAATATGGGGCTTTTGTTTCGCATGAAAAATTTAGTTGAACCAAAAGGACAAGGCAAGAAAAAGTAAAATGTGGTCTTTTCTGTTTCATTGTTTGATAATACCTACTTCCTTAGAAAAGTACTCTATTACCTGCATCTTAAGAAGTTTCTCTTGTTCTAGCGAATCAAAGTGTGGAAGCTTCTTTTTTAGGTTCCAGTGGGGCCACCCATCAGCATCAACTCCATCCAATTCATAAAATCCAGCCAGACTCAGACATTTACAGATCCCAAGATGAATAAGGTCTTGTTTTTCTTCTTTTGAAAAGTTATCATGCCCTCTACCCAACTCTTGCACACCAATCAGAAACAACACACCATTAAGGTCTGCCGGTTTTTTGCCCAGTACCTTATGCAGCCTTTCCCTGAGCTTTACCCACTTTCTATCCAGATCCAAATCTTTTTTAAGCATCAGTTCGCCTAGTTTTATTTTGATGACCTATAATAGGTGTAATTATCAAAGATATTCTACCTTCAGTTTGAAATTGAATTGCTGGTGGTTTAATTTTTCTAATATGTTGAAAAAGTACTGGAATGACTTCATTTCGTTGATCTATCCAAATACCTGTTACAATTGTGACGTTCCACTCGTAGACGGCGAAGAGAAAATTTGTCTTCGATGTTATAGGGACTTCCCATTGACCTTGCATCATTTGTCAGAGCATAATCCGCTTTTGCTAATAACTTCAGGAATCCCGAAGGTTTCAGGAGCGTTTTGTTATATGAAATTCAATAAGCAGGGAGTTGCGCAGAAACTGTTGCACGAGTTAAAGTACAAAGGGAATACATCCATCGGCTTCTCCTTAGGCCAATGGTTTGGCAGACACATTAAGAACGAGCTTTATGATGCCGGGATCGATTATATTATTCCCTTACCTCTGCATAAGCATAAAGAACGTATCAGAGGATTCAATCAGAGTAAAATCATAGCTCAAGGAATGAATGATGCATTGGGTATATCAATTAGTGAAGTACTAACAAGAACCAGAAAGGCATCAACTCAAACAAAAAAAGGAAAAGTTGATCGTTGGCAAAGTGTGCAGTCTATGTACAAATTATTAGATGATAATAGCCTTGAAGGGAAAAATGTATTCCTGGTGGATGATGTAATTACAACTGGGGCCACTATATGTGCAGCTTTAGAAGTACTTGCGGAATCTGGAGTCAATAAGGTTTATTTTGGCTGTATCGCATCAGGAAAATAAAAGCAAAAAAAGCCGGTTAAAAAACCGGCCTAATATTTTTATCTATTGATTTCTTAATAGTTGGTACCTGCTCTAATCATGGCACATCTGAACCCAATAGTAGACGTTGCCGAGTCCTCTTCCAAATATCTTCTCGTTCCCGGAGACATCCAGTAAGCTACATCTGCCCAAGAACCACCTTTATAAACCCTAACTCTGTCATTGATAAGCGAGTTGTAGTTTGCGAAATCATATCCATCCTCTTCATCGAGGAAACCATCGCGCCTTACAGGGTTCAGGTCATCAAAGTCCTGAAAAGACAATGGACGATAGACATCTTGCACCCACTCATTTACATTTCCAGCCATATTGTATAACCCGAAATCATTCGGAGGGTAATCATAGATGTATGTGGTAATCATGGCACCATCATTCAACTTACCGGCAATACCCGCATAGTCACCTCTACCTCTTTTAAAGTTGGCGAGGAATGTACCGAGTTGCTTACCATACGGGTTTCTCAAAGCATGGCCATCCCAAGGATAAAGTCTTCTATGCGTTTGATTTTCATCTAACCATTGTGTACCAATTAAAGCCTGAGCAGCATATTCCCATTCGGCTTCTGTTGGTAGGCGATAGTTGGGTAGTACAAACCCGGATTCCAAAGGAATACGTCCAGCAGAAGGTAGATCACTTTCTGCTTCGATTGCCTCATCGTAGTAACCAGCCTCTTCAGCCAGCTTCTGATTGACAACAATTGATCTCCACAAGCAATAATCCTGTGCTTGCTTCCAGGTAACACCTACTACAGGGAAAAATCTAAATCCAGGATATCTTAAGTAATGATCTACGTAAGGATCATTGTATGCAAGGTTTCTCGCCCAAACAGTTGTGTCTGGCAGAGCTGACTCATAAAATTCTCTAGAAGAGTCTAGTCTTACATAGTGCAAGTACTCCAGCCAATGAATATTGGCAACTTCTGTTTCATCCATATAGAAAGAAGCAACAGTCACGGTTCTTTCCGTATTGTCACTTGTGTTTGCTACATCTTCTTCGAAACTTCCAAGAATGGTTCTACCTCCTTCGATAAACCTTAGGTTCGGTCCTTCAGGTTGACCTCTAAAGTCATTAACCTGAAAATCCCCTTCTTCTTCGTTGTAAGCTAGACCAGTGGCGGTACTATACCCCCCTGGATCACTACTAGTGGCATGACCACCGCCGCCCAGCGAACCACAAGAGGATAAACCAACTGTGAGACCAACAAGAATTGCTGATGCGTTTAAGTAAGGAACAAATTTTTTCATAACAAACTCAAATTTTATTCAAGCTCCTAAAATAAAGACAATTTTTCTTAAAACAAACTGAGAAAAATGACGATAGGGAAAATAATCACAATTTATTCCCTCACATCCTTCATTGTCGTCTAGTTCTAGTAGGAGGTTAACACTTTTTATCTACATATAGAATTCAAAAATATTTAATTTATTGTTCATCTGCACACCTTTTACTCAATTAAGAAAATGCTAACTACGATTAACAGACCTCATTCGGCCTGATGGCACAATTTTTTTAATTAAATTTGCATATAATGTCTCAGGCAGAAGCAGCAATATATCGCCCCTTACTTCATACTATCGCTTATAAGATAGTCGGATGCTCTGTAATTGCCGAAGATTTAGTACAAGACACTTTTTTGAACTGGTTCAAAAATGAGCGACAAGAAGTAAAAGACGCAAAAGCCTATTTGATTTCGTCTGTTCGAAACTTAAGCCTCAATCATTTAAAGAAAAAGAAAGACGAGCTGTTTGAGAACCTTGCTCCTAATTTACCTTCTTTTAGTATTAATACAGATATTTCTTACTTAGACATCAAGCATGAGATAGCCAGTTCATTGGCAATATTGCTGAAAAAACTGGCTCCCGCAGAAAGGGCTGTATTTGTCTTGAAAGAGGTCTTCAATTTTGAATATGCCGATTTGCCTGGGATCGTTGGAAAGACTTCTGATAATTGTCGGCAGCTACTTAGCCGTGCACAGCAAAAACTTAATCAAGAAAAGGAGCGCTTTAATTTAGAGCCTCAAAAGCTCTCCTCTCTTATTGGCAACTTCAAAAAGGCTACTTTAGGAGAATTTGAAGGCTTGATTAAAAGCCTTAAAGAGGACATAAAAGTAGATAGTTAATAGCCCTTCTCATTCCAATAGTTTGTTCACGGTATGTTTATATCTGACCAATTACTTTCTTTCCTAACAAAGACTCCTTAAATTATGACTAAAAATCAATTACCATCTACCATGAAGAACCTTGTTTTTAGTTTTGTTTTTTTAAGCTCATCCATTGCCCTGGCACAGACCCCTGTAAAAAGTATTCCTTTTGAACTATTCGGAGACCACATTATAATCCAATTGAATGTTGACGGTTCGGAGCCATTGGATTTTATCTTTGATTCAGGTGATGGTATTACCGTAATAGACGAAGATGTTGCTGAAAGCCTTCATTTGGTCAAGCATAAGGTGATTTTGAACGAAGGAACGGTGACCGGATCGTTGATCAAACATAATAAATTAGAAATAGGAGATTATCTGTTAGAGAAAAATATCAAAGTATATTCTACCGACTTGGACCATTTGGAAATCAGCCTGGGTAGAGACTTTGACGGTATTATTGGATATGATCTTCTGTACCATCATGCGGTTCGTATTGACTACGACAATCAAAAGTTTGAAATTTATGAACACGGTCAACACCCTAAAAAAGGAGAGGCAATTTCATTCAAACTACATACTGCTATACCAACAATAGAAGGAAATGTTGTGTTAAACAATGGCGAACCGCACCCGGGGACCTTTTTTGTTATGACTGGAGCTGGGACAACCCTCGATTTCAATTCGCCATACGCTGAACAGTATGATGTGATTCACAAAACTGGTGAACACTATTCGTACTTCGTTAAAAGCATTTCCAAAGAAGAGACCAAACATTATGAGGGTGTTGTCAAGTCATTCACATTCGGAAATCAAAAATTTGAGAACCTGCCCATTGGTATTAGTCAGGCAAAGACGGGAACCCAGGCACATGAAAAAGTCTCGGGAATTTTAGGAAACAAAGTACTCAGTAGATATAATGTAATTTTTGATCTGCCCGCCAAACTACTCTATCTGGAGAAGAACAAAAATTTCGATGATCACTTCACGGTCAATTGCAGTGGCATTGATATTCAGCTGTCTGAAGATAAGAAGAAAGTTCTTATCCATCAGGTATTTGAGGGTAGCGTTGCTGAAGGTGTAGGCATCAAGGTAAACTCAGAGCTAATAAGCATTGACGGCAAAAAAGCCCTTACTGATGTCAATTTCCCTGATATTCAAAAAATGCTGGTTCAATCCGGTAAGTCTGTCAAATTACTGATATCGCAGAATGGGGAGGAGAAATCAGTGAACCTGGCATTAAAACCTCTGCTTTAGTATTTATCGATTAAGAAGCATTTTTCCACCATAAGTTTTTCCTTGGTATATGATCATATAGTGATAAAGGCCATTTTGGACAAGCCCTCCGCTATCGTTTTTACCATCCCATGATACTGTAACATCTCCGTCGAATTGTTGAGTGCTCAAAATGGTTCTGATGATTTTGCCCGAAACGTCAGTAACATGAATTGCCAGGGGGTTAAGCTGGGGTATTGTAAAACGAATGTGGAACTCATTTACAAAAGGATTGGGAAATCCTGAATTAACGATTAAGTTATTTCCAATCTGTTTATTTGGTATTATTTCTTTGGTGTTACCTAATGAAGATTCGAAAACACCATTTCCATGAGTGGCTATCACAATTTTTCCATCCGATGATCGATAGTCAATCATTGTCACAACCGAATTACCAATATCATCAATGCCCTCCTGCTGCCAAGTGGTGCTTTGCTCTATCAATTCGTCAGCACTGTATAGCCCAATACTGGTACCAACAAAGTACTTGTAGCCTCCATCATTCAGAGCAATGATTTCAGCCCAACGGATACTTGGCCCATTTCCTGATCCATCGATGTTCTCTTCTAAGTTTCCACCAACATCAATAAAACTCTGACCTCCGTCATTGGAGTAATATAGACTGACTATGTTGTAGTTGGAATAACTGACAAGTACATTCTCAGCATTATTCGGATCAATACAAATACTAGAAACATAACCCTCATGAGCAAATACTTGTTCGGTCAAAGGCACGGGTTGATTGGCATTTGTAATCCTGTAAATATTTCCCGAACTCGTCCCATAATAAAGAATATGAGCCGAAGTAGTTGAAACGTCAAGTGCTGTAATATCCTGAGGCTGACTGATCGGCTCTATTACTTGCCAATTTGTAGAGGTTGTGGTCTGTTTAAAGAATCTAATTTGTGTTAGATTATCATTTCTCCAGATGGCACTGTCTCCGGCTAAGTACATCCGATTATAGTTATTGGGATCAAGAACGAATGGTGCAATGAATAAGTGATTGTCCCGATCTACCCCGGTAGGGTCGACTTTTGCCCAAGAGTCGATATTTCCTTCTGAATCGTAAGATATTTTGAAAATACCCGCCTCTTGAAATGACATGTACCAATAGAGACCCTTAGGTGTAGTGGCACAATATCCCCCGTCTCCGCCTAATACGGAATTCCAATTGGAACTTCCCTCGACTTGTGATTTAAGGTACGTTCCATTGTCTTGCAGTCCTCCTACAATCTCATGACCGCCCGTGTCCTTTGATAACGCGATAGTATAGAACTGAGAAGTCACATAACCGTTATTGAGCGAAACCCATGACACTGAAGATGACTGGTTGTCAAATGTCTTGAAAACACCACCATCATTCGCTGATAACATTTCATTGGAATTATCCAAAAAAACGAGCTCATGCTGATCCGGATGATGATTCGCATATAACTCATTTTCGTTTTCAACGGCATATCCGCCAATTTGGGAAACATTGACTTCAGTGGCATATCCGTCTGTTGATCGATAAAGATTAGTTCCACCAATAAAAACAATGTCCGGATCGTCAGGGTGTACTTTTATCGTCATGTTGTATGAATCTTGACTATCAAATGCCTCAAAACTTGAGTTTTCATCAGGTATTTGAGTCGATCTATTAAACCAGATGCCATTTGCATATTTCCAAAGTTGAATTGTTGAACCCTCCACCAAAAAATACAGAATGTTTTCATCCGAGGGAGCATAAGACATAACCAGGCGCTCAGAAAAACTGGTAAAACCTGATGGCGTTATGTTGTCCCAGTTTTCACCATCCTCAGAAATGAAGATCCCTTTATTGTTTCCGTTAAATCCTTCGCCGGTTGATGTACTTAAATAAGCGAACATCTTGCCCTTAGGTGTGATTAGGATATCGGTGTAAAAAGAGGCATTCGAATTGTTAAGATCTCCGGAGCCATCTACCAATAAGTTGGGTTCGCCCAGAACTTTTTCCCATGTTTTACCCCCGTCTGTTGACTTTACAATGTTTCCATAAGTTGCGGCATACACTTCGTCGGTCGCAAAATCAGTTGTTGGGTCAATGGCCAAATTCCATGTATAGTTAAATGGACTATCGAATGAGGCGGGTTGACCCGTGCTTGTGGATGGCAAAACGTCCCATGATTCACCGCCATCCGTAGATTTAAAAATACCGTCTCCACGATAGCGTGCACCAGGTGCGCGGGCTGAATTTCCATTTAACTCACCTGTTCCGAAATACCAGATATCCCTTTTTCCTATTCGGGTATCTTGTACCAGACTACTTACATTATTGATGATTGAAGCTTGGGTGGTTCTGGACCAACTGAGGCCACCGTTTGTAGAACGCCACATGCCACCTGATACTCCGCCTGCCAAAATAATTTGTTCGTCTCTCACATCAATTGCGAGTGCGCGGGTCCGTCCACCAACATTAGCTGGTCCTGCTAAAGACCAGTCAAGAGATCTGGTTCGTAGTTTTGAATATTGATTGCTTTGAATGGTTTTTGAAAAGGCCAATTCCTTTTTATGAATATCTCTTGGAATATTATTTGTTTTTGGATCTACCAAAAGCGTTTTTTCATATTCAAACCGCGCATTTGGTTT
This sequence comes from Reichenbachiella sp., assembly GCF_039944555.1. Lineage (GTDB taxonomy): Bacteria > Bacteroidota > Bacteroidia > Cytophagales > Cyclobacteriaceae > Reichenbachiella. The sequence goes on from NZ_JBDUYN010000012.1 coordinate 112,375, forward strand.
TTCCTTAGTGCCAATGGACGATGGCGAAGTCGGTAACAGCGGAACTTCCTTCTTCACTTTTTTTTCATGACAAGCCGTAATCCAAAAAAGAATTAGAATAAATATGAGTCTTCTCATCAAATATCTTCGCGATTTGTGTTTTCAACTTTAATAATGAAATCAGCTCCAAAGGCTTTTGACGGAGTCTGATAGCCAGGGTTGGGCAATTCTTTAATCATTTCTTCTATTACCATTAATGAAGTTATGGCCGTCAATTTGTAACCCTCAAGTGTGGTTAACTTAGCACTTTTAATTTCTCCTTTATCATTTTTTACTTCCCCCCAGAGATAACAACGACTATTTTCTCTCATTTGCTCAGTAGGTCCAGTCACCGTTTTTCGAACCTTGTTTTGTAAGTAGTTTTGAACAAAGCTAAGATTGAAGAACCACCTCCACTTCTCTACCATTTTTATCTTTTTGATCTGCCCCGGGTGCATGGCAGTATAAACCATGATGTTTGGAATTCCTGTGCTGTAATAGGCTGTCGATACGTCTCCCCATGGAATGGACACAAAACTTTTTTCTTTTCCATCAAGATTTAACGAACGAGATCTATACGCATGTGGAACGGGGATAATTTTTCCATCCTTTCTGATGGCACCGCCTTTTCCAATTCCCTGCGTCATCGTCAATGCTGTTCCGCGCGATGTTGAAGATTCACTCATGAAGGCTAGCTCTAAATGGTTCGCATCCGGCAATTTTAATTTTAAATAAGCGGCAAGGCAATCACTAGGGACCACATCAAACCCAACGCCCGGCATAATCAAAATCCCGGCATCTTTAGCCACTTGATCCATCGATGCACCGAGCTCAAACACTTCAATCTCACCTGTAATATCCAGATAGTGTGTTTTTGTTCGGATACACGCTTCCATCATCACTTTAGCCGTTGCCGAAAAAGGGCCGGCGCAATGAAGCACAATATCCACTTTATTCAATGTCGCTTCTAGCTTGATTGAATCTGACAAATCAAAAGACGTGTACTCTAATTCCAGTTCGTTGGCCAGCGATTGAGTTTTGATTTCATCACGTCCTGCCAGAATAGGAGAATAGCCTTTGGCTTTTGCCAATTTTGAAATGAGCTGACCGGTATAACCATAAGCTCCATATATTAAAAATTTCATCGGCATGATATTAAGTTGAACGTGGAAATTAATTAAAACGCGCCAATCTCTTACCTATATTCAACCACAATGATATCACATGCGTTCCGTAAGTTTTTAATGTTAAGCGACTTGTTGTATTTTTAATGCCACAAACAGATTTATACTTCCTATGTCGATGAACAGTCGCAATTTTATCTGGTATGCACTTCCCATGATGATCTTTTTGGGACTCATGTGGCTCTACGAACCCTGGTTCTATCAAAGATATATTGCCAGTGAGAAATTGGAAAAGATTAAAAAAAGAGACTTTAAGATAGTTGGCCACAAAGGAGCTGCCGGCTATGCGCCTGAGAACACACTTTCGTCGTTTCAAATTGCCATGGATATGGGAGCAGATATGATTGAGGTGGATGTCCATTATACAAAGGATGGTGAGGTAGTGGTATTTCATGATGAGGAAGTATCCAGAACTACAAACGGAACTGGCAAAATTCATGAACTAACCTTAGCGGAGGTCAAAGAACTAGACGCAGGATACTGGTTCTCACCTAAATTTGAGGGAGAAAAAGTGCCGACACTCGGCGAGACCATAGACCTAATTCATGGCAAGATGGAGCTGATCATAGATATTAAATCTAAAGGTCATCAATACTATGACGGGTTTTCAAAGAGAATTGTAGAGATTATTGACGAAAAGGGTGCCATGGATTGGTGCATTATTCAAGCTTATGAAGAACAATATCTTGAAGATGCATATGAAGCTGACTCTACTATCGAAATGAAGAAAATCATGATGGGAGAAGATGAGACACATTTATTGGCCTTTTATATCAATGCCAAAAACTTTACAGACCACAGAAACATGCATGAATTCTACGGCACGCTCAACCCACACTTCACCACTTTGTCTCAAAGAAGAATATTCAGATTTCACGCTCGTGGATATAAGGTTTATACTTATGTAGTTAATGAAAGGTCTGATATGCTAAAAATGCTCAACATGGGAGTTGATGGAATTATTACAGATTACCCTGACAGGGTGGTACAAATCCGTGAAGAGCTAGAGCAACTGGATAGAAGACGAGAAGCTGGAGACGTAGATTAGGCTTGGTTAACAAATACAAAAATGGAGAGGAATTTTATAATAGAATTTATCTCCTATTCAATTTATTTATTGCTATTTCACTGATACCCTTTGGTTATCTGCTATTGCAACGCCAATCGGGACAACTCATCAATCAGATTTCTGGTCCGATGTATAGTCTAGTTGTTATCAGTTTGCTATTGGCCTCTGCGGCTATCATCTTTCAGGCAAACAGGTCGTTTAATTCCTTTTTGAATGCTAATAAAGAGATGTTGAGACTGAGAGAAAAACTCGATAGCTATAAAAGGGAATCAGTTAAAAAATTCATCGCGTTTTTTCTGGCCAGTATGATTTGTGTGTGTGGCTTATATATTTCGGCTAACGCTTTTTTTATAGTAGGTTATATCGTGTCAATCATTTTGTTATCGATAAAACGACCTACATTAAATACAATCATTGAAAACTTAAAACTCACCACAGATGAGCAGAATATCCTAATTGAAAAAAAGGAGATTCCTTAGTTTCATTTTTCTATTATTCCAACTGCTTCGGTCATTACATAATACCTTGGGTCATCTATGTCTGAGATAATGATCTCGTCAAACTTCACATTGGCTTTGTTGAGGACTCTTTTACAGTCCGGGCTAAGATGCTTGAGCATAACTTTTTTTCCAAGCGCCTCATACTTATTAACAATAATTCTAATCGCTTCTACTCCTGAGTGATCTGAAACTTTTGAATCAATAAAATCAATTTCTATTTGCTCCGGATCTTCCACTGGAGTGAACTTACTATTAAATGCTTGAATAGAACCGAAGAATAATGGACCCCAGATTTCATAGACTTTTGTTCCGTCTTCTCTCATAGTTTTTCTGGCTCTAATTTTTGTGGCGTTTTCCCAGGCAAATACAAGTGAAGAGACGATGACTCCACAAACAACCGCAATGGCCAAATCGAAAAATACGGTTACCGCCGAAACAAGAATGAGCACAAAAGCATCGGCCTTTGGTATTTTATGAATAATTCTAAAGCTAGACCAGGCGAACGTTCCGATTACCACCATGAACATCACTCCAACAAGTGCTGCAATTGGTACTTGCTCAATATAGGGAGAAAAGAATAGGATAAAGGAAAGTAACATAAGGGCAGCAACAATTCCCGACAATCGACCTCTTCCCCCTGAGTTGACATTGATCATGGACTGGCCAATCATGGCGCACCCGCCCATGCCACCAAAGAAGCCATTGACAATATTGGCGGTTCCCTGTGCTACACATTCTCTATTACCACTACCTCTGGTGTCAGTGATTTCATCGATCAAAGTCAGGGTCATCAAAGATTCGATTAAACCAATGGCAGCAAGAATAAGTGCATAGGGGAAAATAAAAACAAGTGTGTCCAGCGTCAATGGAATTTGTGGAATCATAAATGATGGGAGTCCGCCCTCAATTCCAGAACCGCCATTAGATTGCACAAAGGACAGCACTGTTTGCGTATCTATTCCTCCGAAGACAACGACTAGTGAAACAGTTACAATTGCCACCAATCCCGCTGGAATCTTAGAAGTGATTTTGGGTAACCCAAACATGATACCCATAGTAAGCAATACCAACCCGAACATCACCCATAGATCATTTCCCGCCAGCCATTGTCCTTCCACTTTGAACATGCCAAGTTGAGACAAGAAAATAACGATCGCCAGGCCATTCACGAATCCGAGCATAACCGGATGAGGAATCAGTCGAACAAACTTACCCAACTTGAATACTCCAGCGGCCATTTGCAATAGGCCCATCACTACCAATGTGGCAAAGAGATACTGAACTCCCGCACCCTCTACATTTGGTAGCAAGGCATTACCTTCTTTTACCAAGGCGACCATGACCACGGCGAGTGCGCCAGTTGCACCGGAAATCATCCCAGGCCTTCCGCCAATCACTGCTGTGATCAAACCAACCATAAAAGCACCATAAAGACCAATGATAGGGTCTATCCCTGCAACAAAGGCAAAGGCTACAGCTTCTGGCACTAAGGCCAATGCTACAGTAATTCCTGAAAGAATATCATTTTTGGCGTTTTTGGATTTATTCTTGATCAGCTCGAACATAAAAATTATGAATTTTCTAAAATGGGCTGCAAAGGTACTGTACTATTTGGTTAGCACACAGTTTATATTTTAAATAATAAAAGTGTCATATTTGAACTAACATGAATTGTAATCCAATACAGATCGCATGAGTACACTTTCGACGTTTAAAAAACTACTGCTGGATATGGTTCCGGTTTTCCTTGCCGTATTTCTGGCCTACCAGGTCAACGAGTACAGAGATTATAGAAAAGAAAAACAAAACCTGGCTGACGCTATTAAGAATATCCGTTTTGAAATGGTATCCAACAAAATGCAAGCAGATACCTGCGCCTATTATCATCGAGATATGCTTTATCGGATGGATACAATAAGGCGGCAACAAGAAGGCGAGAACCCGAAGGAATATAAGAGTTTCATGCACCTGTTACAGACCTTCTCCCCAAAGAAAAGAAATCTGGTCTTACCGCAATTATCGGATATTTCTTATGAGGCGGCTAAAAGAAAGCATGCCATATCCTCTATGGATTATGAAACGATAAATAAAATATCGTCTGTGTATGTCAACATCGAAGAAGGCCTCAAAAGCACGCAAAAGGTTTTGCTCAATTCAATTTCTGATCCAGATGTAATGATTCTTGAAGACTTTGATCGAACATTTATCCTCCTTTACGGTAGCATACAGGAATTATATTCTCAGGAGAAATATTTATCAAAACAAATTGGTTTTACCCTTGAACATCTGGAGAAGGCTTTTCCTGAAGAAAAATGAAATGTATTAAAGCAGCCCAAGCGTTAGTATTATTATTAGGACTTTTCTTATATGCTGCCATCTATGCACAAACTTCAATTTTGTTTGTTGGCAATAGCTATACCTACTACAACGAAATGCCCGATATGGTCAAACGCCTGGCAGAAGCTAATGGGCAGGATTGTGAAATCACGACCTCTGTAAATGGAGGAGTGTCTTTGAAAGACCATTGGGAACAGAATTCTAATCTTAAATCCAAAAGAATGATTGAGGAAGGCGCTTTCGATGTAGTCATTTTACAAGATCAAAGTATGACTCCGATCCGCCAGCCCAACAAGACTTTGACCTTTGGTAAAAAACTAGCTGGTCTGGCGGAAGAAGCTGGTGGTCAAGTTTTGGTTTTTCAAACCTGGTCAAGAAAAAACAATCCGGATTCTCAAGTTCAATTGGACGATACGTTTTCGAAATTTGTAGCTACCACCAGAGCTAAAATAGCACCAGTTGCTGATGCCTGGCATTTGGCAATGAAAGAATATCCCAATCTGGAATTGTATGCATATGATGGTAGCCACCCATCTGAAATAGGAAGTTATTTGACGGCATTGATCATGTATAGGGTTTTGTTTGAAAAGCAAAGCTCAGGTGCCTACAAGACCTTTGCATCCAAAAGACTGCCGATATCGGAAATAAAGAAATGTGAAAAGATAGCAGATCAAGTAATGAATAGGTAGTCTTCGGAAGGCACTTACTTAAGACTCGGTTGAAGCGTCGAAGCCAGCCGTCCGATGGCACACGAAAAAACGATCGGAAAGATTAATTGGAATTCCTTAACTTTAATAAGGATCAAAAACTCAACCATGCAACACCTAATTCACTGGCCACGGCGATTCCATCCCGATGTTGCCCCGATTCATATCAAAAATGAATTACATACCAGCGCCACCCCTGATCAAGTTTGGGTCAGCTTAATAAAAGCTCGTCATTGGCCCAGGTGGTACCCTAATGCAAAGAGGGTAATGACTGGAGATGCTGATTTGAATGCCGATTCCATATTTCATTGGACCACCTTTGGTGTCCGATTGAAATCAGTGGTAGCAGAATTTATTCCCAATGAGCGAATTGCCTGGTCTGCCAAAGGGCTGGGGGTTGATGTCTATCATGCCTGGTTGATTGAAAAGACACCCAATGGTTGCAAAATCACCACAGAGGAAACCCAATATGGATGGGCCTGTAAATTAAGTCACAAGATTTGGCCCAACCGAATGTACAAACAACACCAGGTCTGGTTGGAAAACCTCAGTCAGAAGGCAAGTGAAGTCACTACGAATTAACCGGATCTGTACTAAACTTTCAAAGGTAGATGTGTTTTGTCAGAGAAGGATTTACCCTATCTAATCCATATACGATAGGCACTTTGATTGATCTGAAAAAGATACATTCCGGCGTTCAAATTGTCTACCCATATTTGGTGAGTGTCGAAAGAATCTGTAACTCCTTCATTCATGACTTGTCCCTTGAGATCGTAAATTTTCCAAAAGGAGTTGGACCAATTACGAAGGTGAACTATGGACTCCTTGTAATAGACTACACTCTCGACAAAACGCGAGTCCAGAGATATTTCGACCGCTTCGAAATACTCAAACTGACCGTCGTAGTCAGTTTGCTTCAATCTATAATACCACCTTCCCGGAGCGGTCACTTTATCCTTGTAGGTATAGGTTATTGTCACAATCGAATTCCCGGATCCTGCTGTTTCGCCGACCACAACCCAATCCCGCTGATTCCGCGAACGCTCTATGGTAAAAAAGTCATTGTTGATTTCAGCACTTGTTGACCATTCTAACAAAATGCAATTTTTTATTACTGAAGCGTCAAAGTACAAAAGTGTAATGGGTAACGGCTGACTCAAATCAAGGTCATCACCTGGAGAATAGGTAATGTCTCCCATGTCAGTACCATTGATACTGCCAGTTCCGTTCAATGCGCTTCCAGCTCCCAAATTCAAATCGCCAGAACCCGTTATAGTTCCATTATTTGTGAAGTTACCACTGTCGGTGATCGCCCCATCAATGACGAGATTGTTGCTGTTGTTAATGATATGCCCGGGAGTAGTCAGTGTTCCGCCTGCATTTACGTTTACGTTGGCTCCTGCATCTATGGTCAAACTTTGAATTGAAATATTACCGCCTGTGTTAATATTGACTGTTGAGCCAGATTGCCAGGTAACAGCATTTGGCCAGTCAAAGAGCATTCCTGCGTGATTGACATTCACGATGTCACCACTAGGCAATGGGTTAGGAGGAGCTCCATTGGCATCCCAGGTTGCTACGCCAGAGCTTGTGTATGTGGTGCTTTCGGCTGAAAAACTCACGAGTAATAAAGAAACGATAAATGCGAATCGAAGTAACCTTAAAAGAGGACAACGGGTTGACGTATCGAAGAATCGATTGACTTGGGGACAGAATAACATAACCTTTTTCTTTAATGCTGCTTAAAATCATTAAAGGCGGATTAGTAAATATAAAGCCTCCTGTTGGCTTAAAATGTGTTTTGCGGAAAAGCGATAAACCAGTACCACTTGGCGCAAATATTTTACCGGAAAGAAACGATTCGTCCTTGCAACTTACTTACTAGTAAGTATATTTGCCTCATGTCAGGTACAAGAAACCAAATATTGGCATTAGGTGAAGAGTTCATTCGCACTCGCGGCTTTCACGCGTTTAGCTACAAAGACATTAGTCAAAAGCTAGACATAAAAAATGCAGCCGTACATTATCATTTTCCGACAAAGGAAGATTTAGGCGTGGCTATTATTCAGGAGAGTATTCATCTTTTTGAGAACAAGGAAGAGCAATGGGATCAACTAACGAAGAAAGAACAGTTGCTTGATTTTATAGATATCTATCAAAAAAGTAAAGACAAAGGATGGTCCTGTTTAATGGGAGCACTTAGTTCATCCACAGATGCGCTACCTGCTCTCATGCAAGAAAAACTCCGCGATATGGCGGAATATATTTTGGATCGATTGACCCTTACGTTAAAACAAGGCCTTCAAAACGGCGAGTTTAATTTTTCGGAAGAGCCCAGGGCAAAAGCACAACTGATTATATCTTCGCTGCTCTCATCGGTTTTGCTTGACAAAGTAATGAAGGAAGACATATTTAACTCGATTGTTAAAACCATAGTTCAATCTGTAGAATCTCATAAATAATTTAATAAAATGACTGAAAGAAGAGTAGTCGTAACAGGAATGGGTGCGGTCACCCCACTTGGCAATGATGTACAAACATTTTGGGAAAATGCCGTGAAAGGCGTGAGCGGTGCAGGACCAATTACCCACTTTAATGCCGAGAAGTTCAAAACACAATTCGCTTGCGAGGTCAAAGACTTTGACCCTAAGCTTTATCTCGATCGAAATGAAATCAAACGAACGGACCTTTACAGCCAATATGGATTATATGCAGCTGCGCAAGCCATTGAAGACTCTGGTTTTGATGTAAGCCAAATGGATCCATTTGATGTCGGTGTGATTTGGGGAACCGGTCAGGGCGGATTGGAAACCCTCGAAAAGGAAGTGCAGTATTTCATGGAGAAAGAGAAAGAGCCAAAATTCAATCCTTTCCTTGTGCCAAAAATGCTCACAAACATGTGTGGAGGAATGATCGCCCTGAAGTATGGATTTATGGGCATTGGATTTACTACCATCTCAGCCTGCGCCACGACCAACACGGCCATCATGGATGCGTTCAATTATATCAAATTGGGCAAGGCAAAAATATTTGTGACAGGTGGTTCGGAAGCGCCAATCACCGAGGCCAGTATTGGTGGGTTCGGTTCGATGAAAGCATTGTCGACAAGAAACGATTCTCCGGAAACCGCTTCTCGCCCGTACGATGTGGATCGTGATGGCTTCGTGATGGGAGAAGGCGGAGGAGCCTTGATCCTGGAAGACTATGATCACGCCAAAGCCAGGGGAGCTAAGATCTATGCTGAAATTGTAGGTTCGGCCATGACCAATGATGCTTACCACATGACCGCGACACATCCTGAAGGATTGGGTGCTTTGCGAGCCATGGAGTGGGCACTAAAAGAAGCTAATTTGACACCCTCGGATTTAGATTATATCAATACGCATTCTACTTCAACACCAGTAGGAGATTTGAGTGAACCCGCAGCCATTAATAAACTGATGAAAGGCCATGAAAACAAATCTGTCATCAGCGGAACCAAGTCAATGACAGGTCACATGCTCGGAGCGGCTGGTGTGGCTGAGGCTATTTTGTCCATCCAAGCGATCAATAACAATATTGTACCTCCAACGATCAATACCGAAACCGTTGATCCGGAAATAGAAGGGGACCTGGAAATAGTCATCAAAGAAGCCAGACAGAAAGAGTTGAAAGTTGCGATGAGCAATACCTTTGGTTTTGGTGGACACAACGCCATTTCGATTTTTAAAGCAGTCTAGATGAATTGATTTACAGACAATATTTGAACCGTCTTTGCGAGGTGTGCAATTCGACGATAGTCGCATGCACATCGTGGCAATCTCAAGCATTTTTTCCCTGTGCATATCTATGAAGTAGAAGGCATATTGGGATTGCCACGTTTCCTATTTTGCTTTTTGGCAAAACAGGATCCTCGCAATGACGTATGACAATAAATGAACTTAGAACAGAACAAAGCAAGCGCGATTGCCTTTTACAAAATAGCATATGAAGGAAACCCTACTAAGGCAATTGACCTTTATGTGGGCGATGATTATATCCAGCACAATCCGGACGTGGCTAATGGGACCCAAGGTTTTGTGGATTACTTCGAAAGAATGCAAAACGAATACCCGGAGAAAAACATCGAATTTGTTCAGGCGGTGGCCGAGGGAGATTTAGTTGCGCTTCACACGCACCAGACCTGGCCGGGGAATGATCAGTATGTCACCATGGATTTTTTCCGCTTTGACGACAATGGCAAGATTGTAGAACATTGGGATTCGATTCAGCAAATACCGGCGACCTCGGCCAATCCAAATACGATGTATTAGATATTTCTTAATCTGGATTAAGAAAATCAGGTTACGTCTTGCGTTCAAAAGGGCAAACAAAACTTTATACAATGAAAAAATACATGTTTGGCCTTTTGATCATATGCGCATTAATAAGCTGCGAAAACCAAAAAGTACAACTCGAGGAACCTCAAGAAGCTCAGGTTTATCTAAATCCTGAATTGCCCACCATCGGAATTATCATTTTTGAGGGTGTAATCACCAATGAAATTCTTGCACCTCTTGACGTGTTTTCAAAACATACGGCTGAGGGCGAAAAACTTTTTAACGTGGTATTTCTTTCGGGAGAACAGAAAACATACAAAACCGAGGAGGGCCTGCGTATTCTGCCTGATTTCACCTTTGAGGAAACACCAAAATTGAATGTGTTAATCGTAGCCAGTTCCTATGAACCGGAAAAACAGTATACCGACAAAAAGTTGATATCATTTATCCAATCGCAATATGACGGCCTGGATTATGTGGCCAGTCACTGTGCGGGAGCATTCACGCTGGGAGCAACCGGGCTAATTGACGATAAGAAAGTGGTGACTTATATTACCGGAGGTGATTTGCTTCAAAAAGAATTTCCACAATTGAAAGTGCAGGATGATACCAAAGTGTCCGTAGCCAAAGACGGCAACTACTTTTCTTCCAATGGAAGTTTGGTCACCTACACCGCCTCCCTTGATCTATTGCAAGAGCTGACAGACCAAGGACATAGAAAGTATGTGGAGGGCTCGCTGTACTTGGATCGGTTGAGTGTTTCAAATTGATAGGTTAACGTAGGTGCGTTTACTTAAGTACCATCATAGACTGGATAGACGCACCTTTTTTTCGTAAATTGAAACCGGCTCTCGGCTGCAGATAAATAGCAAACATAAGTGTTTTTTAGCCAATAGTTACCGCCAAAACACAGTCCTATTCCATGCTCTAACTCACTAAATGGGGATAGTCAGCTTCGCGGTTCTGAAATCTAAGAATAGCTTCTTTCACCACTACTCCCTCATCTATATTTATGGCATTTTGGATGGTCGCATTTTGCTTCCAACTCGACCGGCCGGCGATCACAGATTGCAGGTGCACGATCAATGCCGCAGAAATGGATCTTGAAGCACTTTCCCAAAAATAACTGGGCGTGTGATCTACTGCATAGTAGTCAACATGATCTACCGAAAGTATTGGCTCTTTAAAAGTGGTAGGCTTGGCAAAATAAAAACCCATGCCTTCGTCGCAACTCACATCTATGATCAAAGTCCCTGGTTTTAGGCTGTTTTTTTCCTCTTCAATGACAAAATTCAGAGGATTATTGGCGTCCTGATAGGTGCCATTAATGATTATTTCCGACTCACTGACTAAATCCAATAGCGGTCGCTCCGTTCCGTCATGTTCCACGATTTTTAAACGAGGTTCATCGTGCTCCCCATTTTTAATTCGCACATAGTTTACATCTAATACTTCTTCTCTGACTTCATGATCCGGTCGTTGAATGCAAATGGTGATATCTCTAAACCCATGTGCCTTTAAGGCATAAATGGCCCCTCTGCTGACAGCACCAAAACTAAATATGACGACCTTTCGCTGGTTGCCATAGTGTCCATCTATTCCCTTCAGCTGCAAGGCATGGATGACCGCACAATAGCCAGCCATTTCATTGTTTTTATAGAACGTATGTCTTCCAATCTGCCCACTTGGATGCCAAACAAACATATCCTCAAAAGCAATCAGGGTCAGCTTTCTGTCAATAGCTGTTTGTGTGATCTGCATTTGCTGGGCGCAGTGGGGATAACCCCAAAGGATGCCTCCTTCTTTCAATTCATCTAAATCTGATAATACGGGTTTGGCTATGATAACCGATCCAATGTCAGACAATATTTCTGACCGTGTTGCCATGCCCCCTGTTTGGTTGGCGATTTCTTCATCTCCAATATTGAACGGTTTGCCATATCCTTTTTCGAAAATGAGCTTTCTGCGAATGTTTTCCGGAAGTCTTTTTAAATGCTCAGGATGAATAGGGACACGTCTTTCATCCTCTTTTTTGGAAGTTCCGATAACCCCCATTGTCGATAATACCATAGGATACTCTTTTTGATTGAAGCCAAACATCACTAATGAAATGAGTGAGGCTCTGTAATAAGGTTCTTAATAATAGGTTACTTGCTGGCCATCAGGCATTAAGTTGACGGCTAGTGTATCAATAATCAGAAAGGCAAACGAAAAGAGACCTTTTATTCACTACGAAAGAGCGAAGCGTATGATTTATATCAACCGATAATCAATTGTTTGCCCAAGTTACAATAACTAATTAATGAAAGCAATCCTTCAGTATCCAATGGAGCTTATCATCTGAAAAGAGGAAAACAAACTATGTACACATACCATATCTGGTCGTTGTGTTGCATAGATGAAAAATAGCCCTTTGACACCCCTGACGTAAAGATGTCATAAACATGTCGTGGCAGACCATGGAATGAATTTATACTTTTGTTCTGATTAAACTTAAAATAATATGAAGAACAAAGAATTGGCTACAAGAATCAAAGCACTAAGGCGAAGGAAAGGATTCTCCCAAGAGGAGTTGTCCGAAAAATCTGGATTGAGTTTACGTACTGTACAACGAATAGAAAATGGAGAAACCGAACCACTGGGAGATTCGCTTAAAAAAATTGCCGATGCATTGAATGCAAATCCGGATGAACTGATCGATTGGACGATCAAGGAGGATAGTTCGTTTTTAAAAGTATTGAACTTATCTACGCTAACCTTTTTATTTTTTCCACTGCTTGGTATCCTGGTGCCCTATATGATTTGGGGGTCGAAGGGTAATAAGATAAAGGGCATCGACGAGGTAGGAAGGGATGTTATCAATTTTCAAATTACCTGGAATCTGATCCTGTTTTTTGGCTTGATAGTAACCATAGTCGGTTTTACGTCACAAAATACCACATGGCGTACCCTGATAACTTCTAACCTTATATTTTATGCGTTGATGTACGCACTAAATATTTTTATGATTCTGTACAATACCCTATTAATTCATAATGAAAAGTCAGTGAGGTATTTCCCAAAAGTCAAGTTCTTAAGATGAGAACCCGAACAATATAGAATTGAAGCGCCACACAACAAGCTACTTGAATGTGGTTTATCGGTTACGAAAAAGTAATACTTTTTCCGATAGGAATCCCTTTGGGATAATCCCCATTCACTACGTTTCAAAAAAACCTTATTTCTTCTTTTTGTCCTTGTAGAAACTTACGTTGGCATCCTTGTTCACCATTTTGATCAGGTTGGACGTATCACCGAGTACTTCGTCTACAAATCCATATTCCTTTGCTTCCAGTGCATTTAGAAACCGATCCCTTCGAAAAAACTCCTCAATCTCCTGCCAGGTATGCCCACTGTTTTGACCCATGATATGAAACAGCTGAGTTTGTAGTCGTTCTTGTTCACGCGTGGCAATTTGCACATCTTCTGTGTAGCCTTTGCTTCCACCGCCAGTAGGATGCTGATGGATGGTCGCCTGTGCCAGGGCATAGCGTTTGCCCTTTGTCCCGGAAGAAAGCAAGGCTGTACCCATGCTACCCGAAAAGCCCACCGCCACGGTGGAAACGGGAGCTGAGATCATCTGCATCGTATCATAAATAGCCATGCCTGCATACACCGACCCTCCAGGAGATTGAATATACATGTCGATCTGTTGCTTCTGATTCTGACTATTCAAATAAAGGAGCTGTGCCACGATTAGATTGGCGACCTGATCATCTATGACCGACCCCAGGAAGATGATGCGTTCCTTGAGAAGCAGACTAAAAATGTCATAGGACCGCTCTCCCCGGCTACTTTGGTCGATGACCATTGGGATCAAATTGGATTGGATATTCATTTTTATCGTTTAAATATGGATCGTATCCTGTCTTGAAATGACCTGTATTTTGAGGTATGAAAAAGCCGATGTTCGACCACTTTGATTTCTTCTCTGAGCTTTTCCCGACCATAGAGTTGGGCCAGATCATAAGTTACTGATTGCCATTGTGCCTTGTCTTGCATCTCGGGACTTGACAGCACCCGGGCTTCTGTAACCAGACGATCGGAGAGATCTCCCCGTCGCAACAACCAGTTTTCTATTTGCGCAACCTCAGTCAAGGAAGTCCTCATAGCTCAATGATTTTTGTTTGACTTCTTCCCGGACTTTTTCCAGGCATTTATATTTCTGCACCGTAGCAGATCGCTCACCGCCATAGCCATACCGATTTGCCACTTGTTTCATCGTCAGTTTTTCGTAGTAAAAAGACTGCAACAAATCCATGCACCGCTCGCCAGATTGTTTCAAATAATTAAGCAACTTTTGTGTCAGCGGCTTTTGTTCTTTTTCTTCTATGATCTCAATATGTTCCAGGCTTTCGTTGCGAGCGAATTGCTCACAATGCTTCAGCCATCTATTTTTCACGATACCCATCAAGTAGGCCCTGTCACTTATGACAGGCTGAAACTTCTCGCTTATAAGTTTTTCATAATAAAGGATAATGGCCTCCTGGAAAACCTCTTTAGCCGCTTCCAGATCACCGCCTCTTCGCTGTATATGTGCAGCGGCCTGTGGAAAAACCTCAGCATACCACTTTACGATCGTGGCCTCACGGGTCTGGGTTTTTGATTCCTCAAGTACTAGCATAAGCTCTGTCGTTTATTAGGATGTTCTTTTTTGTACGTAAGTATCACCTGGAATTTCGGATTTTTTTAAAATATCTGGGAATTGGGTGCTGAAGCTCCCTGTTTGCCTGCTATCAAATGGAGCGTTTATCTTACTGCCATTGGTTGGATAAACGCTCCTTTTTGTAAATTAAAGGCTAGATAACGGTCATTAATACTCGTTATATTCTAGTTACCTGCAATAATCTATACAAAATGAAGACGTATTTACTTCTGCTATTACTCCTGCCACTTCAACTTTTGGGACAAACAACTATCATCAAAGATGTGAATGTGCTGGATGTAGAACGTAGAAGGATTATCAAGAACACTTCTATTGTTATCTCAGATGGAGTAATTGACAAGATTGAAAAATTTAAAAAGATAAAAATTTCGGAAAAAGATAACGTAATTGACGGAAAAGGACGCTTCATGATTCCAGGCCTAATCGATGCTCACATCCATTTTTTCCAATCTGGTGGCTTGTATACCAGACCAGATGCATTAGACTTAAGAGAGATAGTTTCCTATGAAGAGGAGGTTGAATTTGCCAATACAAACGTAAGGGACTATTTAAAAAGATATTTAAGAAATGGGATTACTACGGTGATTGATGTTGGTGGTCCCATGTGGAATTTCCAAGTAAGAGACTCAATTGCTCAAAGTATCACAGGTCCGAATGTTTTAGTGACTGGCCCACTTTTTTCTATGGTAGATCGTCCAAAATTAGATATTGGTGATCCTCCAATTATTGAAGTCAGCACAAAACAAGAAGTACTCAACTTATTCAATAAACAACTACCTTACCGTCCTGATTTTATCAAAGTTTGGTACGTAGTAACTCAAGAGAACCCTGCCGAAAAAACGTTTCCGCTCGTTGAATATCTCGCAAAACTGTGTAAGGAGAATAATTTAAAATTGGCTGTTCATGCCACCGAACTGCAAACAGCGCAGCTTGCGGTTAAGGCAGGAGCAGATATTTTGGTACATAGTATAGATGATGAGATCATTCCTGAATCATTCATCAAAGAACTCAAAGACGAGGAGATTACATATATACCCACGCTGACCGTCATGGATGGCTACATTAAGGCTTTTACAGGGGAAATTCAACATACCAAAGAAGATCTGACTTGGGCTAACCCATTAGCGTATAATACACTTTTGGATCCTAATAAGATTGCTAAAACATTATGGCCTCCACAACTTAAAAGCATGTATGGCAAAGATAGACCAGCTATTTTTAATCAGATGGACTCTATCATGCTTGTGAACCTCGCGAACTTGTCTGAAGTGGAGGTAACCATTGCCACCGGAACAGACGCTGGCAACATTGGAACCATGCATGCTTCATCCTATTTTAAAGAACTACTTGCTATGAAGAAAGCAGGGTTATCCAACTGGGAACTCCTTTTATATAGCACTCTGAACCCCGCTAAGGGCTTTGGAATTAGCGATAAAATAGGATCCATAAAGACTGGAAAGCGTGCAGATGTGATTTTACTTGACAAAAACCCAATTGAGGACATAGAAAACCTCAACGCTATTTCCCTAATCATAAAATCGGGGAAACCACTTAAACCTGAATCTATCCTTATTGAAACCCCGGAACAAGTAGTTCAGCGACAGGTGAATGCATACAACGCCAGAAACATAGATGCTTTTATTGACGCCTATTCTGATGATATTAAGATTTACAATGAGACTGGAGAGCTGATTATGGAAGGGCTCGATCAGATGCGAAAACAGTATGCCGGCATGTTTGAATCTGTTACAAATCTTTATTGCGAAATAGAAAACCGCATTGTGATTAACAATAAAGTGATTGATAAAGAAAAGGTTCGTTTCAATGAATCTTTTGTAGATGCCGTAGCAGTTTACGAAGTTTCAAATGGGAAAATCAAACAAGTCAACTTTATCAAATAAAACTGGCAACAAACGATTTGGCGTATGCCTTAAAGTAATTACTTAAAACCGATCCGCTAGATAATAGATGTTAAAATAGTTCAGATATGCCATGTACTAAACATTGACAGTAATTAAACTAAAACAAGTGTGATACGGTGAGAATAAAATGACCCGGCAGAATCCTCAAATAGCACGATATAAAAAGTTGCTTTCCTTTATTGATAACCATCTTAAAGAAGACATCAACATTCAGAAAGTAGAAGAAGTATGTCATTATTCTTACCGAAATATCAATAGAATATTTGAGGCGATTCACCATCAAACCATTGGCAAGTACATCAAACGCCTCCGCTTAGAAAAAGCCGCACAGTATCTCAAGTATTCCGACATGGGGGTTGCAGAAATCGCCTATGAGATTGGTTTTGAGGAAAGAGCCGCCTTCAACAAGGCATTCAAAAATAAGTATGGCTGTTCTCCCTCTTCTTTTCGCAAGAGCGGTGAAGCCATGCGAGAAATGATTCAACAATCTTTACTTCCAGCGGAAGGTACAGAAAGACAAAGGCTTCAATTTGAAATAGAATATCTGCCAGATTTCGAATTCATATTTCTTGAGTACCGTGGAGATTACAAAGATTTTGCTTCCATCGACCATACATGGGGACAATTGGTGAACTATGCAACAGAGCAGCAACTGCTATCGAACCAGTCCATTTTCATGACTGAGATTATCGATGATGCTGAAATCAGTGACCACATTAATTCTCGTTACAACCAGGCCCTCATTTTAGAGGAACCATTGGGCATTGAACCAGAAGGCTTGTTTCGGATCAATTCACACAAAAGGCAGAAATATGCCAAGTTTACTCACCAGTGCTCCCATGAGAGTTGCATAGATTTTTATCAAGAAATTTATGCGTTTTGGATGCTGGATGTTGGCTTAGAACTTGTAGACTTGTCCTTACTGGAATTCTATCCCAACTTTGATGAAAAACTCCCTGAAAGTGAGCTGCTCACTGAAGTCTACATCCCGGTAAAGTAAATTGTCCAAAACGGACACATAAGCTACTTCTCCCTCTTCTAGTTTTGCTACAGACCTCAAAATATTGGTGTCTAATCTATTTCTTAAAATAAAGCAACAAACATGAGTGAAGTAGTAATAAGCATAGAAGAAAACATAGGACTGATGATCTATATAATCATAGGATTCTCAGTTGTATTGGCCATTGTGGAGTTCTTTTACGAATTGTACAAAAAGAAAATCAACAAATGGAGGTTAGGCGAGATGTGGGCCAGTTTTTCTGTTTTTATCGTTGCCCAACTCATGGAGAAAACCAGCACTCTGATATTTGCAGGTGCATTCCTCTTGGTCGGTGAGTTCATTCCATGGCAAATCCCATTAAACGCCTGGACCACCGTGCTTTGCCTTGTCCTTGTAGATTTCATCTACTATTGGGAGCACGTCATTGAGCACAAGGCCAGGATCTTGTGGTCGTATCACAGCATTCACCACAGCTCACCTATCTACAATTACACCACAGCCATGCGGGTCTCATTTATAGACAGCCTCATCACATGGGTGTTCTATCTGCCTTTGATTCTCATTGGCTTTCATCCATATATCGTGTTGCTTTGTTTCTTTTTGGTGCTGATGTACCAGTTCTGGCTCCACACAGAAATCATAGGCAAGCTGGGTTGGTTCGAATTGGTTTTCATGACGCCATCACAACATCGTGTACATCACGGATCGGACAAGATGTATCTCGACAAAAACTTTGGGGCTTTATTCTCTGTTTGGGATCGTATGTTTGGCACCTTTCAGGAAGAAAAGCATACCCCAACCTATGGATTGACAAAGCCCATCCGAACCATAAATCCAATCAAAGTGCATTTGATTGAATATATGAATATTTTCAAGGATTTACGCAAGTCCAAAAACTTGAAAGAAGCCTGGAATTATTTAGTGAAGCACCCAGGCTGGACACCAAAAAATTAGAATAAGGGATGGGGTTCAAAACTCTTATAAAAAAACACAAACTGAAATTTGGTTTCACCCTGTTTCTAATCATAACAGAAGCATTTCTTGCCCTCTTATTTCCGCTTTTCATTGGTTATGCCATTGATGGCGCCATCAAAGGAAGTTATAATGGTGCTATTCAATTAGGGCTTCTTGGTCTGGCCGCTCTCATCATAGGGGTTGGAAGGCGGGTTTTTGATTCCAGATTCTATGCCAAACTTTTTCAAAGTATGGGTTCGACGGCTATTTCTATGATAGAAAATAATCGTCCCTCAGTAAAATCTGCTCGCCTAAGCATGACCAGGGAACTGGTCGAATTCCTTGAGAATTCTTTGCCCGAATTAATAAGCAACATCATCGGGCTGTTTGGTGTAATCATTATCATAGCTATGCTCAATTTGAATGTGTTCTATAGTAGCTTATTTGTTGTACTAATCATTTTTCAGATTTATTGGATAAGCAGTAAAAAAACGATTCGATTAAACAAATCATCAAATGACGAATTTGAGAAACAGGTCGATGTCATATCCAAAAACAATAACGAAGAGCTGTCACTTCACCTGAAGAAGATGATGCAATGGAACATCAAATTATCTGATCTGGAAGCTGTAAATTTTTCCATCTCATGGATCGTATTGGTTTCATTTCTGATTGCTTCCATTATAATCTCCGGAAGTGATGGAATAGTACAGTATGGCGTGCTTTTTTCGCTGATCATGTATGTATTCCAGTATATGGAAAATGTGATTAACCTGCCTTTGTTTTATCAGAATGCACTGAGATTGAAGGAAATAAGAGAAAGAATAGAGCAGGTTTAGAAAAGGAAAATACTATCGTCAATCAATGATATGGTACATGCCTCCAGATAGTCGCTTGAAAGTACAGTACAAATCAGCTAGATTGTAGTCATTAATAAAGCCCGGAGGCACGTGGCATATCTGGGCGATGAATGGCATTGCCATTGCGTAGTAATCTCAGATGAACTGGAACCGATAATTCAAAAAATATTAAATCAGTTTGGACAAAGACTTAAGTCTGAACCTTATACCCCCTTCAAAAAAACCCAAAACTACCTTACCCCGTTACAGCAATTGGTAGCACTAAAAATTAAATGCCTACCTTTGTAAAAATTATTATTCAAATCGAGTCAGTCCAATCCTGGTCTATAAGCAACGCGATCAAAGCATTCACGAAATAAGTAATCAGAAGATAATTTCTGATCAAGTAGAATTTCACCCTTCTCAAGTATCTTTGTCAGGATTGCATCAGACTCCAATCACATCTTATTATATTCCCATACATGGCGAAAAAGAAAAAAGACAACAGGCGGAAAATCAACCGCACCAAAAAAGTAATTAATATAGATTCAGTACGCAGACAAGTAGCAGACCTATTCGATGAAAGTCCCGGTGAAGCATTCACCGTCAAGCAAATTTTTAGCAAAGCTGGTCTTAGAGACAAACTGGCCAAAAAAGAAGGTCTCAATTTTGTACTTGACTTAGAACAAGAAGGCAGCATAGAGCAAATGCGAAATGGCTCCTTCAGATCAAGAAAAGTAGCCACCTCTTCAGGCCTTGAAGGCGTGGTTGATCATGTCAATCGTAGATTTGCGTATGTGGTCTGCGAAGGGCAGGAAGAAGACATCTGGGTAAAAACAGATGATTTAAAAAATGCGGTTGATGGCGACAGAGTAGCTGTCCGCATCAAAAAAGGAGGCAGACACGGTAGCCGTCCCGAAGGAATGGTCACTCAAATCATCTCCAGAGGCCGCACAGAGTTTGTTGGTAAAATTGACATAGGCCCAAAGTATGCATTCATTGTGCCCGATAATCGTAAAATGTATGTAGACATTTTTGTCTACCCTGAAAAAATCGGCAAGGCCAAAACCAATGATAAGGTATTAGTTAAAATAAAGGAATGGCACGGAGGGAAAGCAAAAAGTCCTATAGGACAGGTGACCGAAGTGCTGGGACAAGCTGGTGAAAACGAAGCAGAGATTCATTCGATCATGGCAGAATTTGGCCTACCATTTCGATTTCCAAAGAATGTAGAATCAGTGGCTCAAAAAATCCCAACAGAGATTTCTAAAGAAGAGATCAAGAAAAGAAAGGATTTAAGAAACGTCACCACATTTACGATTGACCCGGAAGACGCCAAAGATTTTGATGATGCCATCTCAGTGGAATATCTGAAAAATGGTAACTATGAAATCGGTGTGCATATCGCCGATGTTTCGCACTACGTGCAATCAGACAGTATTCTGGATGATGAAGCCATCAGTCGAGCAACGTCGGTTTACCTCGTAGACCGGACCATCCCTATGCTGCCGGAGAAATTATCGAATGGGGTTTGTTCTCTGCGACCAAAAGAAGAGAAACTAACATTCTCAGCGATGTTCGAAATTACGCCAAAGGCGGAAATCAAAAGCCAATGGTTTGGCCGAACAGTTACCTTTTCAGATAGACGTTTTACCTACGAGGAGGCGCAGGAAAGAATAGAAAACGGAACAGGCGATTTCCAGGAAGAAATCAATTTGCTGAATGACTTGGCGCAAAAATTGAAAGCCGTACGTTTCCAAAAAGGAGCGATTGGCTTTGAAACCGTGGAGGTCAAGTTTAAACTGGATGAAGACGGCAAACCCATAGGGCTCTTTCCAAAAGAAAGAAAAGATGCACACAAGCTGGTGGAGGAATTCATGCTACTGGCCAATAAAAAAGTCGCTGAATTCATTTTCAACAAGCACAAAGGGGCAGACACATTTGTGTACAGGACGCACGATGACCCTGATCCTGAGAAGCTGAACACTTTTGCCAAGTTCGCGGCCAAATTCGGTCATAGGTTAAAAGTAGGGCAAGAAAATATTTCTAATACCCTCAATACGCTCATGGATGACATTCATGGTAAGCCGGAGCAGAACGTGCTCGAATCATTAGCCATCCGTACTATGTCGAAGGCCGTGTATACCACCGAACCCAAAGGTCACTTTGGATTGGCTTTTCCACATTATACGCATTTCACCTCTCCGATTAGAAGATATCCAGATGTGATGGTGCATCGATTACTGCAGCATTATCTGGATGGCGCCAAGTCACCTGATGCAGATCCTTACAATGAACTTTGTCGCCATTCTTCGGAGCGTGAAAAAAGAGCTGCTGATGCCGAAAGAGCGTCCATCAAATTCAAGCAAGTTGAGTTTATGCAGATGGCTGAAAAGCGGCCGTTCGAGGGTATTATTTCCGGCGTGACGGAATGGGGCATCTTCGTAGAAATCACAGAAACCAAGTGCGAAGGCATGATCCGAACTTCGACTATGACGGATGACTTTTATGAGTTTGATGAAAAGAACTTTTGCATGATTGGCAAACGAAACAAAAGGATGTTTACTTTGGGTGATCAAGTGACGGTGATGGTGGTGGACACAGACATCGATCGCAGAACGATAGATTTGGAATTCGTAGACAATGACTGATGAAATTAAAGTCTTTCAGGATAAACTGACAGAAAGACTATTAGAATTAGATTTAGAAAAGGAGCCGAAGGAGCTATACCAGCCCATTCACTACACGCTCAGCCTTGGAGGCAAAAGGATGCGACCTATTTTGGCTATTATGGCCTATCAGTGTTGCGCGAAGGATTGGGAAAAGATTATTGAACCGGCTTTGGCCATCGAACTGTTTCACAATTTTACGCTCATCCATGATGACATTATGGATGAGGCTCCCTTGAGAAGAGGCCAACCCACCGTCTATAAGAAATGGAATAAGGATATCGCTATTCTTTCCGGCGATGTACTCATGGTGATGGCGTATGACCTGCTGATGAAAGCCGAGTACGATGATTTCAAATACTTACTCAGACTTTTCAATCGGTGCGCCATAGAAGTATGTGAAGGCCAGCAACTCGACATGAATTTTGAAGAGAAATATTCAGTAAGTGAGGGGGACTATCTGGAGATGATTCGGTTGAAAACAGCTGTGCTCTTAGGCTTTAGCCTTGAACTTGGAGGGTTGTTGGGTGGAATGAGCAAAGAAGAGGCTGCACACGTACGGGATTTTGGTGTCAATATTGGCATCGGGTTTCAGCTGAAAGATGATCTCCTGGATGTGTATGGAGATGCTCAGAAATTTGGTAAGCAGGTAGGTGGTGACATTATCGCCAATAAAAAGACCTTGCTCTTGATCAAAGCAATAGAGCTTGCCGAAGGCAAGCAGAAACTGGATTTGCACAATCTGATGGCTGATAAAGCTATTGACCCGGACGTCAAAGTCAGAAAAATGAAGGAGATTTACAAGGATCTTAATATTGAAACCATTGCCGAAAAGGCCATGAATGACCACTTCGAAAAAGGCTTTGAGCAACTCAAAGCCCTTGAGGAAGGGTCATACAATTTGAAACCGCTGAAACAATTTACAGAGGCCTTAATCGCCCGAGATCATTAAGTATTAGTTTTCCGGATAACCATCCAATGTGGTGATTACGTATTCGCCACTTCGAATATTGACCGATTCGAATTCTAAATTTATTTCGCCATTGTCCCGAATAAGCCCGTCAAATGTGCCAATAGCAGAGCCATCGGAGTCCACCAACGAAATGTTAGTCGTACCATCAACTCTGAATTCGTCATCGCCAGAGCTAAAGGAATTCGAGATATATTGAGAACTTCTCTGAATGCGAAAGGAAGTTACCATGGATCCATCGGTAAGCGTGTGGTCTTGTTTGTTGTCTATGGTAAGTTGATAAGACCAGCCTAGCCTGGGATAAATGGTTAAGGTCGATTCACTACCCAAATCAAGTATATCGAATGTGCCGCTGTTGGTACCACGTTCAGATTGATCTCCCCGATCGTCATAATAAACGGAAGACGAATCGTAATCATAACTGCCATTTCCTACCTCTGTTGGGATGTTGAAAAAATCGCCAGCATCGCAAGAGAATAGAAAAAGGGCCAAGAATATATATAGTGCGTTTTTCATAATTAGGTCTTATTTAAGGTCTGAGTATAATTTCCATTGCAGGACAAACTGGAATACACCATGGCTTAGATTCAGATCTCCCAGTTCCCCTTTTTCAAATACGTCTAGCAATCCGTAGTTATATCTGAAAGTAATGTTTACAACTTTTGTGCTCATACCAAACCCACCCAAAACGCCGGCATCAAATTTTCTGATTCCCGACAGGCTGGTTCTTGTGTTGTCACTGTCTATATCTGCTTCCCACCAAGGGTAAAATTTCTCAGCAGAGAGCAGGGAAGAGCCGTAGCCCCCGAATTGAAAAAAGATTCTTTCGTTGAACTTGATATTTGTAGATAAGGCAAATTTCAAATAATCAGAAGCAAAAGATTCGTTTTCCGTGCCTTCAAAAGCACCCAAGTCGTGCAGATAAGTGGTCCTTTTCTGGAAATGCCCACCCATATAGGTGTACACGGCTTCCGGCTGAATAGCAAAGTGGTCCGAAATATGAATGATAGCGAACATGCCCAAATCAAAGGTTAGCCGACTTCTTAAAAGTTCATAATTTTCTACCCGATTGCTGTAAACAATTGGCCCTCCATCACCCAGCATATGGGTAAAATTGATGCTGTGCTGGAGACCAAACTCCACGGCACTTTTTGCAGGAGTTTCGTCTTGTCCTTTGGCATTACCACATAGTAAATATGTGGTTGCCAACATTAAGAGTTTTATAGATTTAGTCATCGTATTGTGTTTCCTAGAAGACAAGAATACGTGCACTATCCCTCATAAAATATTGTCAAATAGTGAGGTTATCCGGCAGAAAATCGGCCTAAATTCAAATCATAAAAGTATTTAGCAGATATTGCAAAAAAAACCTTAGCAACAGAAACGAAGTAAAACATGTCCTGGACAGTAGTTATCATTATTGCCAATGTAATTGTGAGTTATATGGGCTTTCAAAATCCCAGCCTGCAATACAAACTCACCATGAATCCGGTGGCAATTCTTCAAGGCCGACAGTGGTATCGCGTACTTACTTCAGGCTTTATTCACTCCAACTGGTCGCATCTGGCATTCAATATGTTTACCTTTTATTTTTTCGGACGACTAGTCGAGCAAATATTCGGTGCACTCAAAGGGGACCTGGGAGGAATTTATTTTGTAGCATTTTATCTCCTCGGCATTGTCATTTCAGATTTACCCTCGCTGATCAAACATAAGGATCATCCGCATTACAATTCGTTGGGAGCCTCTGGGGGCGTAGCAGCAGTGGTGTTTTGTAGCATCCTGTTTTTCCCAACCGAATATATTTATTTATTTGCAGCCATTCCGATTCCCGGTTTTATTCTCGGAGCTCTTTACTTGATCTACTCTTATACCAAGGGCAAACAACTTTCGGACAATGTCAACCACGACGCTCATTTGATAGGTGCGGTTTTTGGTTTGGTATTTAGTGTGATAATGGAGCCTCGCGTACTTGGAAGCTTTATTCAGCAAATAGCAGACTGGAAAGTTTTTTAGTTTTAGGGAGATAGCCCATTAAGTTCAACTAGAAACCGTAAGCTGTAAATCCGTGCGAAAACTCTTCTTCGCCTAGCGCCGGATTAATCTCTACATTTCTAAACTCATATTTTTCGAACAGACCGAGCTCGTCATAGATTTCGAGCTTTAACGGAATTTGTCTGTCCTGATCTATATACAGTACCATTTTGGCTGCGTAGTCTGAAGGAAGTTTGATTACATCTCCTTCTTTAATCTGACCAAATATCCCAAGGTCACTATTTTTTTCATAGATCATGTATTCACTAAGCCTGTTTTTTAGTGCTATACTGGAGATGCTCTCTCCTTTCTTTACTATGTGATTTGAATAGCCAAAACCGGGATTGATCATAGATATAATCTCGCACGATACACCGTTTAGTTTTCCTCTTCCATGATCCTGCAAAAGATCAGAAATTCCATCTTTATGTTTGTAAAACAGGTATTCCATTACAGAGACTACATAATCATAACCACCTTCCAAAATTGTGTGATGCTGGTCTTTTCGCATCAATTCTCCATTAGGATCGAGTTTTAAATTGACCCAGGGAAAACCATTTGGATTTACCAGGGCCTTTTTCTCATCCATTGGATGTGGGTATAAGACTTCTACTCCAGTATTAGGAGAAAGCTCTTTGAGATAGATTTTGTAAGGTCGACGGTGCATTTTAATAGAAAAGTGGTTTTCCACGTATGCCCCATCGATACGCTCTGAGCGGATCAACTCATACTTGAGTGATTCAATGTTTCTTGCAACTTCGAAAACTTGCTTTACTTTCTGGTCCACGGCCATTTTGCTTGGGTCGGTAAAGCTCAGAGAAAAGGATACGGAAATTGCTACTAACCAGAAAGTGGACTTCATCATACTAATTCGTTTCGAACATCAAATAAACATACCGCGAAGCGACATTCTATCTTATGACAAATTTTAAAGCTCCCACCCCCAATTGATATTCTATTTTGTAAATTGCCGGCAAAACCCAAGGAATATCATGAAAAAAACTGTAGCAGTAATCTGCCTTTTCTTTTTTGTAAAATCAGCTTTTAGTCAAAACGTAATGACCCCGGAATTACTCTGGAGTTTGGGAAGAGTAGCTGGAGTCGGTGTATCTATGGATGGCAAGTCAGTCGTATACGGTGTCACCAAATATGATGCAGCATCTAATGAAAGTAGCACCTCATACTTTTCTATTCCCCTGGAAGGAGGCAAGGCAACGAAAATTGATGATCCCTATAAAATTGTGGCGGACCCGAGCCTTTCACCGAATGGGGAGTACAAACTTTCGCATAAGCCTGTAAAGATTCATAGTACTTATGGAAAAGACTATTATCCGGATATGGACAAGTCAGAAGTCCAGATATACAATGATCTGATGTATAGGCATTGGGACACCTGGTCAGACGGTAGCTTCAACCATGTTTTCATGACCAAAGTAGATGGCTCAGGGGAGATTGACATTATGAAAAACAAGACCTTTCACAGTCCTACCAAACCATTCGGTGATGAGACAGATTACACCTGGAGTCCAAAGGGAAAAAGGATTTTATATGTAACCAAAGCAAAGGCTGGCGCGGCATATGCTACCAGCACGAATACCGACATCTTCTCCTACGACCTCAATACACTGACCACTACAAATTTGACTAAGGGGATCATGGGCTATGACAATAGCCCGGCCTACTCAAGGTACGGAATTCTAGCCTGGCTCAGTATGTCGACCGATGGATACGAGGCGGACAAGAAGGATTTAATTATCATGGATCGCTACGGCAAAAAGAATCTGACCGAAAACTGGGACGGAACCGTAGATGAATTTAAATGGTCAGAAGATGGCAAGCAGATCTACTTTATTGCAGCATCTGGAGGAGAGAAACACCTGTTTGCTGTGAACTATCCGGGTAAGTCGAAGAAAGAGCCCATAGTAAAACAAGTTA
Source organism: Reichenbachiella sp. (assembly GCF_039944555.1). Classification (GTDB taxonomy): domain Bacteria; phylum Bacteroidota; class Bacteroidia; order Cytophagales; family Cyclobacteriaceae; genus Reichenbachiella. The sequence goes on from NZ_JBDUYN010000012.1 coordinate 139,516, forward strand.
CCAAAGGCCCGTTTGATGTGACCGGTATCGTAGGTCAAAATGGTAAAACATTAGTGGTATCAAGGACAGACATGAATCATGCAGCTGAATTATTTACGGTTGACCTGTCGGATGGCAGCATGTCTCAATTGACACATGTGAATGACAGTATCTATCAGTCGATAGATCTAAGTAAAATTGAAAAAAGAATGATAACCACCACCGACAATAAGCAGATGGTGACCTGGGTCATTTATCCTCCAAACTTTGACGCAACCAAAAAATATCCAACCCTACTTTATTGTCAGGGAGGTCCACAAGGGGCGTTGTCACAATTTTATTCGTATAGGTGGAATTTTCAGGTGATGGCTGCTCAGGGTTATATCGTGGTGGCCCCAAATCGTAGGGGCATGCCCGGCCATGGTGTAGAATGGAATGCTCAGATCAGTAAGGATTATGGCGGGCAAAACATGCAGGATTATTTATCTGCTATTGATGCATTGGCAAAAGAGCCCTTCGCAGATGAGACTAGACTTGGAGCTGTTGGGGCCAGCTATGGCGGATATTCTGTTTTCTATTTGGCAGGAATGCACAACAAACGATTTAAGACTTTTATCTCTCATGATGGTATTTTCAATTGGCGAAGTATGTATGGTACTACTGAAGAAATGTTTTTCGTCAATTGGGATATTGGTGGAGCTTATTGGGATAAGGAAAACGTCGCGGCACAAAAATCGTACTCGCAGTTCAATCCAATAGACTACGTACAAAACTGGGATACTCCCATCATGATTGTGCAGGGAGGTAAAGATTATCGAGTACCGATCGGGCAGGGGCTAGAAGCTTACCAGGCCGCACAGCTGCAAGGCATTAAGAGCCGGTTGGTTTTCTTGCCCAATGAAAACCACTGGGTATTGTCTGCTCAAAACGGAATTGTATGGCAGCGTGAGTTTTTTCGTTGGCTAGAGGAGACTTTATAAGTCAAATAAACGGATGAAGTGCGTCACAAACAAAATCTGCTATGATACCAAAGAGCTGGCAGAGGAGGCCTTGATTGAACACCGGACTCGGCACTATCATAATGACAATAGCGGACCGATCAATGTATATGAGTGTAGAGATTGTGGCCAATACCATTTCACTTCACAAGGAGAGATCAGTGACCTAATCAAAAAGAACAAATCCAGAATCGATGCCAATCGAGAGGCCAATTTCTGGGAAAGGAAATTGAGATAATGTTTTATCAATAACTTTTCTAAAGCCTTAAACTTTAGAAAAGTTGAATGTGATTAGGAAAAAAGCGAGGCCACATACATGGCCTCGCTCTACTAACTAATTACTCAACTTTACTCGGTTCTTAAAATCTGACGTTTATAGTCATATTATACAATGACCCCAGCTGACTAAAGTGATAGCCATCGTAGGTCATTTGAGAATATCTTTGGTTGAAAGTAATCAGGTTTGACTGAGACTCAACTTGAGTAGGGTCGCTTAGAATAGCTGCACCCTCAGGAGTCAAGGCCACAAAACCCCACTCTGGTAATACGTTGAATAGGTTGTTGACATTGAATGAAAGATTCACTTTGTCAGAAGCGGCAAAATTGATTCCCAAATCAGTTACAATTTTAGCTTTGAACTCGGTACCTATATCATGCACGGTATAAGGATCTGCCGTAGAAAAATCCGGTGTTGTAACCGTATGTGTGGCTAGGCCCTGCTGAGTAAACTCTGTTTTTCCGAAGTAAGTATTGTTCAGAGACAATCTGAATTTGCCTATCTCATAGTTTACACCCAAAATCCACTTTGTTTTAGGTCTTGAAGTAAAGAACAATGATTCCTGTGTATCGTCTACAACGGACTGACCAGCTCCAGCAACTAACGCCGGGTTCTTCACATTGCCATCTCTTTCATTTTTGATGGTATAGTTACCAGAAAGAGAGAAGCCTAAAGTACCATTACCTACACCTAAATCTTTGTAGTTGGCCACAAAGTCAATACCTGCAGTTTTGGTATCCAATGCGTTCACGAAGAAACTCACATCACTTAGGTTATTAGCGCTAAGTACTTGATCCAAAGCAGTAGTTCCAGAAGTAGTACCGCCAATTTCATTACTCAAAATGATTCTGTCTTTCACAGCAATGTCATAGTAGTCAACCGTGATATTAAAGTTCTCACTTGGTCTCATACCTAAGCCAATGGTAAAGTTGAATGACTCTTCAGCGTCTAATTGAGGAATTCCTAAAAACTTCGCTTGAGGAGATACATTACTAACTAGTCCACCCACCTGGATTCCGGATCCTGGAATAAAGCTGTACTGTGCTTTTTGGGTATAAATTTGATGCAAGGTAGGTGCTCTGAATCCTGTAGATGCTGAGGCTCTGACCGTCATTTTATCATCCATCAATTTATACCTTGAACTCAATTTCCAAACAAATGCCTGGCCAAAGTCACTATAGTTTTCTAAACGAGCAGTACCGTTGATTAAGAAATCATCAGTTACATCCCAAGCCAAATCAAAGTATCCACCAATATTGTATCGGTTGAATTTCCCTGAGTTCTCAGGTGTGTTTCCAGCGAATGAATCCGCTCCACCACCATCATAAGAAGCAAGCTCTCCTTCTATTACAGTAAAAGTTTCATTTCTGAATTCCGCACCAAAGGCCATTCCCAAATTGGAAGAAATTTCTTTCGACACGTCTATGTTACCAACGATGTGAGAAAATCTTGTTCCTCCCGGGTCAAAACTAATTGGGCTATTTTCTCTGTATAATAAAGAACCTTCTGTAAGCTCTCCAGCATCTACCGCTCCATTGGTGTTGGCATCAAGCCAGGTAGATGGAGAGTAAACGAAGTTTCTGTTATGAGAATTTCTTACCGTATAGGTCTGAGTGTTTCCTCCTACTGTAAAACTTCCATCATATAACCAGCCGTTCTTTTCAGATTTAAACCCAAGCGTACCATTGTAGTCGTTGAGCAACCCATCGAATGTAGGTACATATCCATCATAGCCACCTGCATTTGTTGGGTGGTTGCCTGGGAAGAAATCAGCGAGGTAAGGCATGCTTGCTACTGTTCTCCAGTATGGCGTTCTGTAGTTAGCATAACTGTTTACGTTTTTATAAACATAGGCACCATTGAAATACCCTTCCGTATTTCCATTGATTTTAAACCCGCCATTCACCAAGAACTTGGCTGCGGTAGTTGCTGGCGATCCGTTAATATTTCCGGCATCCGGATGTCTGGACAAGAATTCTTCTACTTCAGCTATTGGAGCACCGAAATCACCCGCTTCGCCGACGGCACTCACCGTACCAGGACGATTGGCCAATTCTGTTTTGGAGAAGTCAACTGTATAGTTGATGAAACCACCATCTCCAAGGCTACTGCCATTGTTTAGACTAATCCCAACTGACTCACCGTCTCCTTCACCTGTGATACCGGCTCTCATAGTTACAGAACCATAGTCTGCGTCATCTTTTAGGATGATGTTCATTACACCAGCGATCGCATCAGACCCATACTGAGCGGATGCACCATCTCTTAAGATTTCTACACGTTCGATTGCATCTTGAGGAATAGCTGAAATATCCGCTCCACTTTCCCCTCTACCCGGAGAAGTTTGAGTATACAATAAGGCACTCAGGTTTTTTCTTTTACCGTTGACCAAAATCAAGGTACGGCTAGGTCCCATGTTTCTGATTTCGTATGGATCGAGAAGAGCTGTCGCATCGTTTACCGGAGTCTGAACAGAGTTGAACGAAGGTACCCGATAGGTCAATGCCTTGTCAAAGCTATTTTGACCTGTACTTGTCAAGTCTTTAGCGTCCAGAATATCGACTGGCACCGCTGTGTCAATGGAGGATCTTGGTCTACTTCTTGTTCCTACTACTACTAATTCATTAAGAAGCTCCACATTTTCTTCAATAGTCACATTGAGTGATTTTTTTTCACCTGCTGCCACTGTTGTAGAAACCTTTTTGGTAACATAACCCACGAAACTGACGGATACTTCGTGCGTACCGGCAGGTACTTTTAGCTCATAGTTACCATTCACGTTGGTAATGGTACCATTGCTACTGGAGATACTTACGGTAGCTCCAATGACCGGACCATTCTTGTCAGAAATGGTTCCACTGATTTGCTGTGCATGAACCAAAAATGGCATGACCAGCAACATTAAAATCTGTAATGATTTTTTCATGTTAAATTTATTTTAGTTGATATAGATATAGGCGTAGTTTGACTGCGCTTATCTAGGTATACAGCTATCTGACAGGTAGCACCCACTCGACCTAAAAATAAATTCTATTGATACCTTCCGATTTTCTTAGCTAATGTTTGGGAAAGTTGGATCAATGCCATAGGGAATTTTACAAAAACAAAAAAGGCATCCACAGGGATGCCTTTGTAAACTAACAATCACTACTCTACCAGTAATGTGTGTATTGTACAGGTTTGATACCATTCATTCTTAAATAGATGGTTGCCTGGCCACGATGGTGGACAATATGAGCACCTAATGCGGTGATTACTTCTCTAAAGTCTTTCACCGGTGGTTGACCAGGAAAGAAGTCAAAAGTATAAGTTTGGTCCAATTGCTTATCGGTCAGATTTTCAAAAGTAGCAATGGCCTCATCGTACTTTGAACTTACATATGCTTTCAGTTCTGATTTATCCATCGGGATGGCTTCTGCTTCTCCAAGTTTTGGAAAGATGGGCGGTAATGGCTCCTGAGAGAATACTGTTTTCAAAATGAGCGATGAAGTTCCGATGTGTTTAAACAACTGAGCAAAGCTACGTGTGGAATCAGCAGGAGAAAAGCCTAGCTTACTCTCTGGCATTTGATCAATAAGGCTCAGGGCGTAGCCCTTTTGGGCTCTCCAGATTTCGGCTGTCTTGGTAGAAAAGTCACTGACTTTTGAACCGTCATCTTCGCCGTTTTTGGCTGAGCAGGAAATACTGACTAGTAGTAGGGTTCCGGCGAGTACAAGGTTTTTAAACTGTTTCATGATTTAAAGTTTTGTTATAAATTAAGAAACCACCTCAACGCGCTGAGAAATGAAAGGATGACAAAAGTTGGTGATATAAGGTTCGACTTTATGAAGCCGAACGCAGTTGCTGATAAAACCTAGTTGGCAACCGCTTTTGTGGTAGTTTCCTCGAGAAAACTTTTTGGCGTTTTTCCAGTCAGTTTTTTGAATGCCGTATTGAAAGTTGTTTTTGAATTGAAGCCGGCCTCGTTGGCTATAGCCAAAAGCGTATAATTTTGATATTCTCCAGAGTGCACAAGACGAGTAAATTCCTCAATGCGGTAGCTGTTGACAAAATCAAAGAAGTTTTTGCCAAATCCCTGATTGATAACCCGGGATAAATCAGCAGCATTCATATTAGTTTCCTGTTCAAGATCCTGGCGCGAGAGTTTTGGATTTTTGTATAGCTGTTCGGCAAGCATGATATCATTGAGCCGATTTGCCTCATCTTTTATTTTTGATTCTGACAATCTGGAATTTTGATATTTTTCCGTACTTAGGGAAACTTTGAAAAGCTCGGGCTGATTCATGGCGAAGAACCCTAGGGCATAAATGATAAACGTGAGAGAAATCCAGACGTATCCATAAGTCTTGAAATCTGGTCGCCCAAATCCACCAATAGTCAGCGATTCACTTATCAACCAAACGACCAGGCAAAGACCGGTTAGAGACAACAGTGTATAGAGATACTTCAGCTGTGGCTCATAGGAGACATCATTTTTACTTTCTTTTTGATAAGCGTTCAGTACTTTCAGACAGGCAAACCAATAAATAACATTATGGGTCAGAGACAGGATCAGTACAATATGAATGGGTAGATAGAATTGTCCGGAAAGTATCATTTCCAGATGCCGCTCTCTGTCCATCAATAGAATCCCAAGCATATAAAGAAAGTGGATGGCAGCTGGGGTAAAATGCCACCAATTTATTTTTGTAAGCTCACCTGACTTAGCTAGCAGGTTTTTGATGTATAGCAGCAGTAGTGGGCCAAACAAAAAGAGAATGAAGTCAGGCAGCATGCCGAGTTTCATACTAATTTGTAAGATTTGGGGTTCGTAGGATAATCTACATATGAGTGCCAGGGAGATGAGCCCGATCATCAAACTAAGAAATTTATTAGCTCTTTTATTGGCTTTCTTTACCCTTTGTAAGGCGATGACAAGAATGATGCCGTGTAAGAACCCGGCCATTAGCACGGTGGTAAATATGTTGATTGGAATCATGAGTATTGGTTTGGCAGAGTCCATATTACGTGATTCATGATCAGGAGGTTAAATATTTAACTCAGACTTAACATTCTCATCATAACCTTGATAACAAAAGTTGCGTTCTTTGTATTAGAAAATAGTTGCAATCGTGCAGCTACCAAAGACACAGCGGGGATGACCAAGTAAAAGTAGATCGTCGCGAAAGGGGTTTTATCAACAAGAAGCCTCAGCTGAACTGGCAAAAGCCGGTTTTTTTTATGTCTAAACTTTACTTGAGCACCCGATTCCTTTCTTGAAATCTGTCAATTGACAGGTTTGTTTCTGCTATAAAAAACACGTCCCGTTGCCATCAGTCATAGTAATCGAATCAAGAGGCCAATAGATTTGTCATACAATTTTAATATGAGAAAATGCTTACATCGGGGTATCGGAGATGCCGATACCCTGAATTTTCATCACTAAAATTTTATAACGATGACTAATACGCTTTCCATTACCCCTTATCACAAACGACTGGTCCGTGCTACATTCTGGATGGTAGAGCCCAAAGCTGATGAGGCAGCCAGAAGTTTTTATAACAAATTGTTTGAAATAAGCCCGGAACTAAGGCCTTTGTTCAAAGGTGACATGAAAGATCAGGGGAGAAAAATGATCGAAATGCTGGCCACGGTGGTGAGAGGACTGAATACACTCGATGTCCTCGCACCATTGGTCAGAAACATGGGAAGGAGACATATAAGCTATGGCGTAAAATCAGAACATTATCACATGGCCGCCGCTGCCCTCTTATACTCGCTCAAAGAAGAACTTAAGGAGAATTGGAACGAGGAGGTAGAAGCTGCCTGGCTTGAAGTCTACGAAACAATCTCTGATATCATGCAATCCGCTTAAATATGACAGGTAAAAAATATGTCCGGATTGCAATTAGCCTGATATCGTATACACTTTTGATGTTGTTAGTTGTTGCCGGTTGACCAGCTATCAGAAGGTAACTCCACCGAATATGACTTCGATTACTTCATCTTCGAAGTCCGGGCGATAACTATATCTTACTCCCATATCAAAAAGTGGTAAAAGCCTGAATACGTTAAAGTTGAAAGAAACCTCTGCGCCGAAGGACTTGATGTCCACACTGGTCTCATTATCATTCTTTCCTATTCCATAGTCATAGAACCCATTGACATAAATGCGCTGCAAATTGAAAATGGGACCTAGATGCAAATCGGTATATAGAACCGGTAGTTTATAGTTGAATGAAAGATTTGTGAATTGATCAAATGAAATATAGCTGAAACCTCGCGTAAATGTGATAGGGCTTGAAAATTCATACTCTGAGTTCTCATTGAACTGATAGGCTCCTTTCAGTCTAACGGAATGGTGTTTGAAAACTCCGGGGAAATACAAGCTGGATTCAACCGAAAACTGTTCCCCATTATAATCACCTACAAAAGGCGTATGCTTATAGTTCACTTCCAGCGTTTGTCCCCATCGACTGTTTAAATCCAGAAAGCTTTTCTTAAGCAGCCGCTGAAAAGAGGCCTCATACTCCATGGCAATCAATTCTCCGTTTCGGACATGTGTTAGTTCGACCACTGGGACATCATATTTTTCTACGGCAATGTACTGCGTACTAACCCTGGCTTCTGCTTTTCTTGTGTATTTCGAATTGGTCAAATAAAGAGGTACACGAAGTCCAATCTTAAGGTTATTTTCATCCCAACCATAAGTTTGTGTCCTCTGCGGGCCTATGACATCGACTGTACGGACACCAAAGCCAAAACTTGCATCAACGATTGGGTAGAAACCCTGATAACTTCCTCGTGTGACAAATCTCCATTTTCGTTCATTGTTATTGTATATACCACTGGCGGATAGTGTAGTCGTTTGCAATAAGTCTTTAGAGAAAACGCCAAAAGAATAATTGTTTTTATTGGGAATAGCATCTAACCCCCAGCTGTGCGGACGCAGTATTCGTCCAACTTTTGGGTATCTGGAAGTTTGGTATGATGAGTCTGGGTAATTATAAAGAACATCTTCAAACCCTTCTTCTTCCACCATCTGTTTTTGAAAATTGAATCCAACATATTTTGCTTTTTCTGAAGGAACCCACGTTTTTGAATCACCTGTAGCGGAGGCTATTTCAAACCCATCCGCCGTATAGTCGTTGTAAAGCAATTCTCCTTTTGAAGATACTCGCGGGCTGAAAGCACCAAATCTCGAACTTGTCACTTGATAGTTGACCCGACTTTCCATATTCATGGCGAAAATATTATCAATCCCGTTTCTGTCAGAAGCATAGTACAACCAACCATTCCTAACAATCGGGTTTCCAAGGTTTTCAGTATCGGACCAATAGAGACTTTCCTCTTGTCCGGTAGCTACATTTTTTCGAATAATCTCCTTGCCGTCATCTTTGTTTTTCAATAGGATTAGGTTTTCGTCTTGTTGATCAAATTGAGGAACCGAGTATTGGAAGTTCTCTTTATTCTCAAAGGCTCGAACCAGTTCTCCCGTATTCGCATCGAGCAAGTGGATTTCAAAACGGTGATCTTCCGATTGATGAATGGCCGCTACCCATTTTCCATTGTTGGAGATGGTAGGAGCCATGTATTTTGTTTTTTTACCTAATCGGGTTAATTCTTTAGTTCTTAGATCAAGCTTTTTAATCACGGAATAAGTTCGTCTTTGCCACCTTGGGTCTAGTTCGAGCTCGGCCCAAACCACAGAAGAATTATTCGAACTCAGTCCGTCAGGGTTTTGCCAGGCACCTAACTCATGAATTTTCTTTTCATTTCCTGATGGATCGATGAGTACCAGTGCCGGTATTAGAGAAAAGCCTGTTTTAACAACTAAAATCTGATCGTCAAGAACACGTCTTGGAAAATAATAATTCGTGAAGTTCTTATTTCGTTCATGTTCAATGGCGGTGAACTGGGTTGGCTTGATTTGATTCAACTGCTCAGTATAGAGCTCTTTTTGTTGCTCCAGCATCTCATCGTACGTTGGTAATAAATATTTTCCCGTTTCCTTTTTCATGGAATTTGAGAAGGTGAAAGGAACAAAGGGGATACGGAATGATCTCCCTACGATTTTGCCCCATACATCTACACCACTTTTGTTTTTGAGATGGGTAGTCATTAAATATCCGGTCACATAGTGATTCGGAACAAAGTCCCTAAAAGATTTCAAATGCTGCTTATAGTAATTGAATCCATCCTTGTCAATTAGGTTGGCCTTGAACGCCATCAGAAATGAAGGTATTCTTCCTCGACCCGATCTTCCGAATGACGTTTCAATACCTACGGCATCTCCTTCGTAAAACCACTGTGGAGCTGCCATGGCAGCAGATAAGAATGGGCCGAATTCTCCCATCAAAAAGTACATGGCTTTATTAAAGGGAGTAATGGCCTTTTCGAATTGTACTATGTGTCGGTACTCATGAACAGCCAGCCTTTCGAGCCACCTGTCGTTGCCTTGATGACGGTAATTTTGAGGTTCGAACATGTAGAATTCGGATCGATAGGGAGCTACAGTAACAAAACCATTGGAAACGGCATGTTGATTTTGTAAAATGACCGGAAATTTTCTGGGGCGAGTATCCAGGGAATTACTCGCGGGCTCGTAGATGTTTTCTAAAATATTGGTCGTACGCTGCGCCTCCTCATCTAAGCCTTTCGGATAAATGATCTTAAAATGTTCACTTTTGATTTGTTGCCACTTGATAGATGATGGCAAATTGAGAAGATCTTGTGATCTGGCACTAAACAGGGCGCTAAGACAAACAACTAGCAGTAATAAGTTTTTTTTCAATATCATTTATATAGCTTCTTTTAACGCCCGCATTAATTTTTTCATATCACGTTCGTCGTTGTACACATGAGGAGAGACACGGATAAATTCTCCACGAGTAGAAACACTGACGCGATTGACCTTGAGTGTCGTGTTTAGTGTCTCCATTTTTTCCTGGGGAAACTTAATGCCAAACAAGTGTGACCCTCTGGTATCAATATCTTCTACATATAATCCCATATCCCTGACTTCGTTCAATATTGGTTCAATCAGTGATGAGCAGTAATTTTGAATGTTTTCGGTTCCCCAGGAGCTAATTTGTTTAATAGCGGTGATCAGCATCGGATTGGCAATAAAATTACTTTGCTGGCCCATCCCAAACCGCATGGAGCCTTCTTCATATTCGTCCTGGTAGTTGACCAGGTTAGCGAAGTCTTCGCTGTGCAGCCGATTAATCCAGTTGTGTTCAATGGGCTCACCTTGATCGAATCGCGGACCATAGTAAGCAAGTCCACTGGTATATGGCCCAAGAAGCCATTTATATCCGGCAACAATAAGTGCATCGGGTTTAATCTCCTGAATATCAAAAGAGTAAGCTCCTATCGACTGCGTGCCATCAATGATTAAGGCTGCTCCTACCTGGTCACATTTTTTGCGAATCTCTTTGAGTTGGAATACGGTTCCATCTGCCCAATGCACATGGCCTAAGCTTACTGCTTTTGTCTTTTCGGTTATCGCCGCTAAAATTTCCTCATTCCATTTTTGACCTCTTCGTTCTTCCGTATCAGGGGCTGCCACTAAAATCACTTCTGCGCCATATTTATCACAAAGATTTTTCCATGGGTACACATTACTTGGAAACTGACCTTCTGTCAACACAATGTTTTCACCCTTTTTTATGGAGATATTATTGACCACATTGCCAATCCCATAGGAAACGGATGGGATCATTACAATCCGATTGGGTTCAGGATTGTTGATCAGGTCTGAATACAAATGGCGTAGGGTGTCTGCGTCTTTGAAGAAATCCCCGGCAGTAACTTTGTTGGGTTGGCGTTTGGCTTTGATTCCACTCACGCCCGCTTTCTCTACTTTCTTCAATAAGGGCGCCATGTAAGCACAATTGAGGTAGGCAAATTTTTTATTGAGATTGAATTTCTTTCTTTGACAATTCATAAGGTATTGTTGTGTCGAAAGTTTAATATTAGAGAATAAAGCCGAATTGGATGGATAAATATCTTGTTTTTGAATCTAAAGAACAGGCTGAGAAGGTTATTCCACTAAACCAAATCAAAAAGATTAGGTTAAACCAAATGGTATTATGTCTTGCCAACACAGGTCAAGGCTTCATCGCATTTGAAAACAAGTGTCCTCATTTGGGTGAAGATTTAAGTAGAGGGACGATTAATTCATCGGGTGAAGTTATTTGCCCGTGGCACAGCTACCGGTTTAATCTGGGGACCGGAGAGGAATGTGAAAATCGGTGCAAAATGTTAAGAACATTTCGCACCGATTGGGAAAGCGGTCAGCTATTTATTTGCTTGTAATTATTCTCCAGCCTTCAATTCTGGTAAACGGTAATCGCTAAAAATGCTGGGTTCTTTCATTAATTTTTCGATCTCGTCCGACTTACGTGGAGCCTTGTCAGACAACAAAATACAGCCATCCTTAGTAATCAAATAGTCGTCTTCAATTCTGACCGGAATGTCCCACCACTTTTTATCAGCCGGGCTTCCATTTGAAATATAAATACCAGGTTCAATAGTAATGGTCATGTTCTCCTCAAGTGTACCGTACAGACCTTTGTCATGCACATCCAAACCGATGTGATGACAACACCCATGTGGGTAGTATCGGTTTCTTCCGGTTTCGGGATTAATAATGTCTTCGTCTTTCAAACTTTCATAAAGGCCTAATTCTACAAGTCCTTCATTTACAATTTTTGCCGTGGTCTCATATAATACAGGGAAGGGCAGGCCTGCCTTGCAAGTATCAGCGGCAGCTTGCTGGGCTTCATATACCAAATCGTAAATCAACTTTTGTTCTTTGGTGAACTTTCCATTGACGGGCACAGTTCGAGTTACGTCCGCTGTATAGCCATGATATTCTGCCCCGAGGTCCATCAAGATTAGTTCTCCATCTTCAATTGCGGGCTTGTAGTTGTCAATATAGTGTAAAATACAACCGTGATTCCCCGCTCCTACTATGCTCGGATAGCCTTCAAATTCGGCTCCATATTTCTTGAACACAAATTCGTGAATGCCCTGGATTTCAGCTTCCGACATGCCTGGTCGCATGGCTTTCATGACTTCTCGCTGACCAATGGTAGAAATATCTACCGCCTTCCTGACCAAGTCCAACTCTTCTTTTGTTTTTATTCCTCTCAATTCACGCATCAGCGTATCGAGGCTCACCACGTCCAGGTTATTTTTTTGTGGTTCGATCGCCAGATCACCTTGTTTGTATCCGGCCTTTTGCTTGAATTGCTCAATGAGGTCAAACAAATCACCCTCTTCTTCTGTGTTGCGCACATCATTCTGAAAATCATAAAATAGCACCTGATCGAATTTAGAAAAGTCGAGATTGAAGCCTTTAAAACTTGGGTTTTCAAAATTGACTTCGATGTCTAGTGTCTTTTCAGCTCCGTCTTTTCCCAATCTAGGACCATCATACAACTCTCTGAGGGCATCGTGTCCTCTTACAAATATGACTTCATCGAAACGCTCATTGTTTACTTCCTGCTTGTCTTTAAAAACCAACAAAACGGCGTGAGGCTCTTTGTGGCCTGTTAGGTAGTAGAAATTGGGATCCTGGTGATAAAGGAAATCAACATCGTTTGCCCGATTGCGAATGGCATTGGCAAAGAAGATGGCGACAGAATTGTCAGGCATTTTGGCACGAAGCTCGGCACGCTTTTGCTTATGGAAATCACTTTTCAACAAGTCATCAGGTCGAGCATCCGTTTGGCCTTGTGTAAACAAAGGCAGAGCAATCAATAATAACCCTAGTATTTTTCTCATTTTTTGGATTTAGTGGATTTGTATGCAACCTAATCAATGCCAAAGCAATTCACCAAGGTACAAATGAACGAGCGGAGGACAATGGCTGTGAGCGGTAGAAGCGACCTTAAAGGGACCTAGTAAAATGCCCTTCCCGAATGCATCAAATTTATCTCCGATATTTACTCTTTTTCAAAATTTTTCAAACATCTAAAATTTATTATTATGAAAAGAGTAATTGTAATTTTCTCGCTAGTTTTTGTTTCAATGTTCGGATTCTCTGCTTGTGAAGATCAAGTGGACGAAATTCAGATTGATGAGATTGAAGATACCAGTCGTCCCAATAATGATGAGCCCAACAGTGGAAACGGTCCGGGTTAATTTTTTATTTGGAACCTAGCTTCTGAAGGCAGGCATTGCAAGATGTCTGCCTTTATTACTCAAATTGAATAAAGCTAAAACGCACCATTTATAATAATTATCAATACTTTCTAACATCCATATGTTACCTTTAAAGCGCCAAACCTAATTTAATTATGAAACTTTTAGTCGTCATATCTGTGGTCGTATCTTCTTTTTTCAGTCCAAAGAACAAGGCCGTACAAGAAATCATCGCAATTAAGGAGCAGATGAAAGCGTACTATAGTACTGATCTTGATAGCGCAGCACTCCTTGCGCAAATGATACTTAATAAGTCGAAGGAAGCAAATTATAGTCTGGGACAAGCTAAGGGAGAATTCGCCATAGCTTATATTACATATAAGCAAGGCTACCTCGGTAAATCCATACCTCACTTTTTAGATGCCCTTGACCTTTATTTGCCAATTAATACTCGAGAATCTCTTATAGATCAAGCCAATATTTGTATCACACTGGGTCAGATTTATTGGTATCATCATAGTCATGATGCTGCAATTGAGTTTTATGATAAAGGGATTGCTTTAGCTCAAAGAGCAGATGACAATGAAGCAATTGTGAAGCTCATTCAAAACAAAGCAATGTCATTGCGTAGAATTGGAAAAATGGCGGAATCAACTAAGCTGTTAGTAGAGTTGATTGATATTATTCCCGAGTCTAACATAGAGGCAAAACACAAGACCTATAATCAACTCGGGTTAATTTATAATGACCTTCAAGAATATGATCAGGCAAGAAGGTGGTTCGATAAAATGATTCAATTGGATTCTGATGTACCTTCTCTGTATAGGGGACGAGCCTTTCATAATATCGCATCTTCCTACAAAGAACAAAAGAATTACAACAAAGCCAGGGCTTACTATGAAAGATCAATTGAGGCTTATGAAGGTCTGGGCAATTCACGAGATTTTTTTCTTGCATACCGCGATTTGGCTGAATTGGCGCTTCTAGAGAACAGTATTGATCTTTGTAAAATATATTCCGAAAAGGCAAAATCACTTCTTGACGAAGTACCGCGAACTCCAGAACATTATGATTTGTATCACATCTTGTCAAAATGTCTTCAAGCTTCTCAACCGGAAGAAGCATTTAAATATAGAGATCAATATGTTTCTGAAAATGAATCTTTTCTTAAGCGTCAACATGACCTAATTGCGGCGGGTGAAAAATATAAAGTTCAGCTTATTACTTCCAACTACTTCAACAAAGTCAAAAGACAAGAGGATAGACTGAGGTTGGCCTGGACCATGAGTTGTGCAGTCGCTTTTATTTTTCTGGCAGTCCTGCTCACCTTAAAACTTTATCGCATCTACAGCTATCGCTCGCCGGAGTTGGCCCTGTCTCATATCAAAAGCCAAAATGAGATGATCTATCTGCTCGACCTTTTCCGAAAGGAGAAAGAAGAGATGAAAAATACCCTGAGGCAGAAGGAGTAGTTTCGGTAAGTACGTCACTTCGATACGAAACGGAGTGAGGTAAGAAGTCTCCCGTTGTACAACTGAAGTCGGAAACTCCTACCCTTGCAGTACTGTTGGGGACTTCTTCGCGTCGGCGAACCGCCGCTGGTCGAAGTGACGGCATAAAAAAACCCTGACCAAGCGATCAGGGTTTAAATCTTTTGAGATGCAATCAAATTACCTTAGGCTGCCTTTTTGAAGCTCTCTCTTTTTACTGAAACCTCCAGCTTATTGATATGAATGATTCCAATTTTATCCATCACCCACATAATTAAGTAAGTAGGGTCAATTTCGTGCCAACGCACACCGCCAAAATTGGCTCTGTTGCCATGTTTGTGGTGATTGTTGTGATAGCTTTCGCCCATCATTAGAAAATCAAATGGTAGCAAGTTCTTAGAAGTATCCCCTACTTTGAAATTTACATAACCATAGACATGTGCAAACCAGTTGATAATTGCGCCATGAATTGGGGCCATTAGAAAGGCAGCAGGTAAAAACAACCATTGCCACCAGGCCGTAGCAAAAGCTAAAAAGAAAAAGCTATAAGCTGCTCCCCAGGCAATCCTTGAGACCCAAGATCTGGCAAACTTGTCGAATGCAGTCCATTCGGGTACGTTGTCCGTAAATCTCTTATCAACTTCCATTTTTTTGCTTGTAATCGCAGAGTACGTGGTCTTGGTTCGCCACATCATCGCAAACAAGTTATCATCGTATTTCGGTGAGTGAGGATCTTTTTCTGTATCCGCATAGGCATGATGCATACGATGCATGATTCCATAGCCGTAAGCACTCAGGTAGTTTGAGCCTTGAAAAACCCAGGTAAGGAAGTAACAAAGCTTCTCCCCGAATCTGGACATTGTAAAACTCTGATGAGCAGAATATCGATGCAAGAAGAAAGTTTGAAAGAACAAACCTCCGTACCACATCACCAACATAAAGATTAATATTTCCATTTCAATTGTTTGTTTGCATATACAAGGACAGTATGAATCCTTATTTGTGACAAAGTTCGCTAAAAAAATCAATATTTTTCGATCTTATGCTTTTTGACTCTCGTATCTCTATCTTTGCGGATTGTTAAATTCTCTCTCTCGATGGCAGAAACATTAGAAAATAAGGTAGCTAAAAACATTGACCAATTAGACCCCAGGGACTATATCATCATCAAAGGTGCCAGGGTGAATAACCTTAAAAATCTGAGTGTGGCCATTCCCAGGAACAAGTTAGTGGTGGTGACCGGGTTATCAGGGTCAGGTAAGTCTTCGCTGGCTTTTGACACCTTGTTTGCCGAAGGACAAAGAAAGTATGTAGAGAGCCTGAGCTCTTATGCCCGCCAGTTTCTCGGAAGGATGGAAAAACCAGAGGTGGATTATATCAAAGGTGTTTCTCCTGCAGTGGCTATTGAGCAAAAAGTAAACACCAGAAACCCTCGATCTACAGTGGGTACCACCACAGAGATTTATGACTATATCAAATTGCTTTATGCAAGAATAGGTCAAACCATTTCGCCTATCAGTGGTCAGCCAGTTAAAAGAGATACCGTATCTTCTGTAGTCAATACCATCAACACATTTGACAATGGATCCAAATTTATGGTGAGTGCTCCCCTGACCCTGACAGAAGGCCGAACCTTAGAAATAGAGTTTAATATTCTGCTGAGCAAAGGTTTCACTCGAGTGCTGATTGATGGAGGAGTGGAGCAAATTGAGGATTTGGATGTCGAGCAAGTGGATCCTAATAGCGTTGAAATCTTGATTGATCGATTGAGTGTAAATCGCGAGGATGAGGATGCAAACTTTCGTCTTTCTGATTCTATCCAAACGGCTTTTTTCGAAGGCCATGGCGATTGTCATATTCAATTTACAAATGGAGAGGTTAGAAGGTTCTCTGATAGATTCGAGCTGGATGGGATGCTGTTTGAAGAACCTTCTGTAAACCTGTTTAGTTTCAATAACCCTTACGGTGCCTGCCGTAAGTGTGAGGGGTTTGGTAAAGTGCTGGGCATAGATCCGGACTTGGTAATAGCGGACAAGAACCTTTCGGTATATGAAGGAGCCATAGTTCCCTGGAGAAGCGAAACCATGAAAAAATGGTTGCAGCCCTTGCTGCAAATGGCACATGAAATAGATTTTCCTTTGCACCGACCGGTCAAGGACTTGACAGAGCAAGAGTATAACCTGCTCTGGGAAGGTCAAGGTAATTTTGAAGGACTTCATGCCTTTTACGCCTTTATTGAGTCCCAATTACACAAGATTCAGTATCGCGTGATGCTCTCACGATACCGAGGCAAGACTACGTGCCCGGATTGTAAAGGCACACGACTCCGCAAGGATTCCTTTTATGTAAAAGTAGGTGGAAAGCCCATTTCTGAATTGGTACTGATGCCTATCGATCAGGCACTAAACTTTTTTGAAAGCTTAGAACTAAGCGATTTTGACAGGCAGGTGGCAAAGAGAATTTTGAAGGAAATTCAAAATCGACTGAGTTATATGAAGGAAGTGGGGCTTGGTTACCTCACTCTCAATCGTTTGACCTCTAGCCTATCGGGAGGAGAATATCAGAGAATTAAATTAGCAACTTCATTAGGTAGCGCCCTGGTCGGCTCCATGTATATCCTGGATGAACCAAGTATCGGTTTGCATCCCAGAGACACTGCTCGCTTGGGCAACGTACTCAACACACTAAGAAATTTGGGAAATACAGTGATCGTAGTTGAGCACGAAGAAGAAGTAATGAAGCGCGCCGACCAAATTATTGATATCGGTCCGGCTGCGGGAATTCATGGCGGAGAATTGGTATTCCAGGGAGATTGGGATGCCATACTCGAGGAAAAAGAGTCCGTTACCGCTCGCTTTTTAAATGGGATTGAATTCATTCCAACACCGACCAGAAGGAGACCTTGGAAGCATAGCATTGATATTCTGGAGGCGAGAGAAAATAACCTGAAAAGAATAGATGTGTCCATTCCCCTGGGCGTGCTTACTGTGGTGACGGGTGTGAGTGGATCGGGCAAGTCGACTTTAATCAGAAAAATACTCTATCCGGCCTTGGGCAAAATTGTGGGGGTGACCGGTGAGGAAACAGGTAAGTTTGGCGGCTTGGATGGTGACTACAAAATGATCCAACGCATGGAGATGATTGATCAGAATCCATTAGGGCGCAGCTCCAGATCAAATCCTGTTACCTATGTGAAGGCCTACGATGCCATCCGACAACTTTATTCAGATCAGCCCACCGCAAAACAAAGAAATTTGAAGCCAGCACATTTTTCCTTTAATGTGGATGGCGGACGATGCGAAACTTGCCAGGGAGAAGGAGAGGTGAAAATAGAAATGCAGTTTATGGCCGATTTGCACCTTACATGTGATGAATGCAAAGGCAAGCGCTTCAAAGACGACATTCTGGAAGTGACCTATAAGGATAAGCACATCGCTGATATTTTGGATATGAGCATTGAGGAAAGCCTGGACTTCTTTAGAGATCAAAGATCAATTGTCTCTAAGCTCCAGCCATTGGACGATGTGGGATTAGGATATGTCAAGCTCGGCCAATCTTCAAACTCGCTCAGCGGAGGAGAGGCACAGCGTGTGAAGCTGGCTTCATTCCTTGGTAAAGGACAAGGTCAGAACAAAGAAAAAATCCTTTTCATATTTGATGAGCCAACCACTGGCCTTCATTTTAAAGACATAGAAAAGCTTCTTGACAGTATCAATGCTTTAGTTGATCAAGGTAACTCTGTAGTGATCATAGAGCATAATATGGAGATCATAAAATCAGCCGATTGGATCATTGATCTTGGCCCGGATGGTGGTGATGGCGGAGGGAGTTTATGTTTTGCCGGTACACCGGACGAGATGGTCAAGTTGGAAAATAACCACACGGCAAAGTATCTTCGGGAGAAAATCAACTAATGGTCATTACAGGATTAGAAACGTTAAAAAAGAATGGATTAGACCTAAAAGGCAACATTGGCTACCTCTGCCATGCGGCCTCTGTAGATACAAACTACGTCCATGGCATTGATGTGGTTAAGTCAGTATTTGGTTCTAGACTTAAAAAACTCTTTTCTCCTCAACATGGTCTTTTTGCAGATGTACAGGATAATATGGTAGAGTCCGGTCATTTCCACCATGAACATTACGACTTACCCGTTTATAGCCTCTATTCAGAAACAAGGAAACCAACAGCAGAAATGCTTCAGGGGCTCGACCATGTACTTATAGACCTACAAGATGTAGGTACCAGAGTCTATACCTATATCTACACGGTGACCTATATGATGGAGGCTTGTGCCGAAAATGGTGTGGAGGTGATTATTTTGGATCGCCCCAATCCGATTGGAGGAATAAAGGTTGAAGGAAATATGCTGGATTTGTCTTACCAGTCATTTGTAGGACGGCACGAGTTACCCATGCGCCATGGAATGACTATTGGTGAGGTCGCTTTAATGGCCAAAAAGCATTGGGGGATTGACTGTGAACTTACCGTTATTGAAATGCAGGGCTGGAATCGCGAGATGTTCTTCGGAGACACCCAATTGCCCTGGGTACTTCCATCCCCTAACCTCCCTAATCCTGAAACAGCCTTTTCTTTTGTAGGTACAGTATTGTTTGAAGGAACTAATATTTCGGAAGGACGAGGTACCACCAAAAGCCTTGAGACGGTTGGCCATCCGGCAATGGCAAATTACAAATTGCTCGAACACCTAAACAACATATTTGCGGCCTCTGATTTGAAGGGATTTGTCCTTCGTCCGGTTTCGTATATACCGACCTTTCAAAAACATGCCGGAAAAGTGTGCCATGGTTATCAGGTTCATGTGACAGACTTTGAAGCGTTTACTCCATGGGCAGTTGGTCAGGTTTTATGCCGTGAATTTTATCACCATCTAGATCATGATTTTCAGTGGAAGCAGCCGCCTTATGAGTATGAAGAAAAACTACTTCCCATCGACATTTTGAATGGTACAGATCAAGTTCGAAAATGGGTGGAAAGGAACGGCTCTATTGAGGAGCTAAAAAAACTCGAAAACCTTGGAATGTCGGATTATCTACACTGGCGCGATGAAATTTTGCTGTATTAGTCCAAAGCTCTTTTTTATGAGAGCCTATTCATACAGCATCTCATAGGTGCGGCTTGATGTTATAGTTCCATCAGGTAAGCGGTAATTCATGTCATACTTATAGGCATCTGGGCTTACAGGTTTTAAAAGATGATCTGATATTAGCTCCATGCGGGGAGTTGGAGGAAGATCGCTATTTATTACTTCGTACCTAAGGTTGCCAAATTCGTACCAAGTTGAAAATGAAATGTAGTTGCCTATTTTGAACGTTGTTGTTGATATAGGGTTTGCCAATCCAGTTTGTATCTCTGTATCAGTCAAACCAGATAACTCGTCTTCAAATTCAAAATTCATATTTAAAAATAGCGAGTCACCAAGTTCTTTGGGACCGGTAAATTCGTATTCAAAATTAGAAAAGGGAGCATAAATTAGCGATTTAATATACAGATTGAACCAATCATTCCCTTCAGGGTTAAATGCCAGTTGAACCAAACCAGTGCAATAAGGGTGAACATAAGAGTCTTGCCCGATAAAACTTGCCAGGCCAGAACCCGCTTCTGCCAGATCGAACCCCTCATCAATAATTGAAGCTGTCTGATTGAGGCCATACACAGTCCTGAATTTATATGAAATGTTAGCTTTTTGCTCATGCGCAAGGTTTTCTATTTTTTGCTCAAACTTGTCATATTTACTGGTTCGAAAATCAATCCTTTTGAGGAGAGTGCTGTTATCATATAGCTCAACTGCATAAATGGTTTCGTTTTCTAGCGTGGGCAGATCAAAGTCTAGTCTGTTCTTTTCCTGGTTTTTAGTTACGCCAGAAGCGTGAAAAACCTCGCCACTTGTATTCAGCCAGGAGACCGAGAGCTTCGAAATATCTGTTGGAAGTCTTTCCAAAAAGAAAAAGGCCTTGTCATATTCACTCTTTAGAAAGTAATATTGTCTATTCACAGGGTAAGTACCTATGATTACTTCGGTTGGAAAAGACACCGAAGTTGTACTGATTTCATATTGTTTTGTAGTTGTTTCTATCAATACCCCACTTTCATCCAGCCATTGAATCTCAATAACTAAATCAACCATTGAGCTTGATGGCAACAATTCTTTACTCCAGATCTCCATTCGGTCTGTAGCAACAATTGAGGAGTCGAAGGCCAGATCACCTAAAGAAATAGAGATCAACCTTGCCTGATAGTAAGATTGGTTTGACGTGACATAGTAAGTCGAATCAAACCCTCTGAAAACATTTGAAAATTCCAGGTAGATTGTATCGTTGACATCTACCTCAATTTGTGTATTGCCTTCCGCGAAAAGCTCAGGAAGAGTTATCGAGTTCTCTTCATCTTCACTGCAACTTGCTAGCATTGCAAGAGTCATGAAGGAGAATGTAGTTATTATAAGGTGAAAAAGTAACGTTTTTCTTTTGGTCATGGGATGCTGATAGTTGATTATCTTCGACTAATTCAATCTGTGCAAAGAATAGGTGCAGTCTTTTGAGAAGCAAATCCAATCAGGATTTTATCAGATACTATGTTGATCTAAAATGATACTATGATCACACATCAGGCATCAAAAATTATTAGAGAATCATGCAGATTGTGTTATTACTCAATCTTAGCTCAATATTTATACTTACATTTAAACTACAGTTGACCCAGAACTGATTGGTGTACTTGACTCTTTAAGTACAACGTTGTACCAATGTCGTGAAATGATCCCGTTTTACGATTTTGATAAGTAATCTTAATTTCAAAATTAAATCATGGCTACATTGCAAAAATCCAAAACAATCATTGTATCTAATCGACTACCGGTAAGAATTGTAAAAGAAGAAGACAAACTCACCTTTATGCCCAGTGAAGGAGGCCTGGCTACTGGTCTGGGTTCTATATACAAACAAGGCGATAATATTTGGCTGGGTTGGCCTGGCGCTGTTCTGTCAAACAAAAAGGAAGAGACCAAGACGGAGAATGAACTCAAGGAGCAGAACATGGCGCCTGTTTTTCTGACAGATGAAGATATAGAGCTTTATTACGAAGGGTTTTCCAATGAAACATTATGGCCCAATTTTCATTACTTCAACCAATTCTCAGAATTCAAGGAAGAATATTGGGAGTCGTATAAAAAAGTAAATCAAAAATTTGCTGACCAAATATTGAAAAACGCCAATCCGAATGATATCATCTGGATACATGATTATCAATTGCTATTGTTGCCTGCGATGATCAGAGCAGAACGGCCGGATATTTCAATTGGATTCTTTCTTCACATCCCTTTTCCCTCTTATGAATCATTTCGATTGTTACCCTGGCGACGTGAATTGCTAGTTGGAATGCTTGGAGCCGATTTCTTAGGCTTTCATACCTATGACGATACCAGACATTTCCTTTCTTCAGTGAGTCGATTGGCTGGGGTTGGTAATGAACATGGTAATATCAACTACAACAACCGCCAGATTATGGCCGATGCCTTGCCTATGGGGATCGACTATGACAAGTATGCTGAAACGGCCGCTGCACCAGAGACGCTAGAAAGAGAAGTCCGTTATCGAACCAGTATTGGGACAGAGAAACTAATTCTGTCCATTGATAGATTGGATTATTCGAAAGGGATACCTCAACGGCTCAGGGCCTTTCAAAAGTTGCTGGACCGTCATCCTGAGTACCTGGAAAAGGTGTCCATGCTAATGGTGGTTGTCCCCTCGCGTGATCAGGTGGGTAAATACAAAGAGCTGAAGGAAGAGATTGACCTACTGGTTGGTCGGATCAACGGTCAGTATTCTCGTTTGAGTTGGACACCTATTCATTACTTCTACCGATCATATCCGCTACATGCCCTGTCTGCTTTTTACCGAATGGCGCATGTCTGCCTAGTCAGTCCTATGCGAGATGGAATGAACCTCGTTTGTAAAGAATTTATTGCCAGTAAACTCGACAAAAAAGGCGTGCTGGTTCTAAGTGAAATGGCAGGTGCCTCTAAGGAATTGTCAGATGCCTTATTGGTCAACCCCAATAATAGTGAGCAAATGGTTGAAGCCATTCGAGAAGCGCTTGAAATGGAAGAAAGTGAACAAGTCCAGCGAATGACGGTCATGCAGAACACAATCAAAAGATACAACATCTACAGTTGGGTTGATCTTTTTATGAATCGGCTTGAAATCGTGAAAAAAGCCCAACGTTCTCTCACCACAAAATTGCTTGATGACCAGTCTAGCCAGGCCTTGAACACGACTTATAAAAAGTCTAAGAAGCCGTTGATATTTCTTGATTATGATGGAACCCTCAAAGGGTTTTACGGCGACCCACAGGCAGCCAGACCAGATCCAGAGTTGTATGATATAGTAAACGGACTAACCAAAAGAGCCCATGTGGTGATCATAAGTGGCAGAGACAAGGAAACCTTGGGAGAATGGTTTAAGTCATCGAAAGTAGACCTCATTGGAGAGCACGGCGTTTGGCTTAGGGCTCATAAAGAAGAATGGCACACGATTACCAACCTTACCGATGTGTGGAAGGCAAGCACCAGGGAAGTACTAGAAGGCTATGTAGCACGAACACCGGGTTCCTTCGTGGAGGAAAAGGACTATTCTTTGGTTTGGCACTATCGAAAGGTAGAAACCGGGCTTGGTGAGCTCAGAACCCGAGAACTGACCAGTCATCTAAAGTACCTGGCATCGAATCAGAATCTTCAGGTACTTGAAGGTGATATGGTAGTGGAAATAAAAAGTACAGAGATCAATAAAGGCCGCGCCGCACGAAATTGGATGAAGCGCTACGAAGGAGCTGATTTCATTATGGCAGTTGGCGATGACTGGACTGACGAAGATACCTTCAAAGCCATGCCGAAAGACGCCTACACCATCAAAGTAGGAAGCTCGAATTCGGCAGCTAAGTTTAGCGTCAATGGATTTGAGGCTGTAAGAGCCTTGTTAAAAGGAATGGTAGGGTAGTAATCCGTTGCCATCGGATAAATTCACGGAGAAGTGTTGACGTTTTGCATTATTTAGACATTACTTTTAATAAATAATGTCAACAAAATCATGATACTACAAAAAACTAAACTCACGACCCTCATTGGTATATTCCTTTTTTCGTTCAACTCCTTGGCGCAAAGTCCTTGGCTCAATAATAATAAACCAGGATTTGTGGCTTTTGAATTTTCAAAAGTCAGTTTAAAAGGAGATAGTGACCTGGGATTTTTGACAGGTACTTATGATTTGTCCGGCGGTTTTTCCATCGGGGAGAAAAGTGAATTAATTGTCGATTTGCCCATAGCACACTTTAAGGCAACAGATGATTTCTTTGGATCTGTATCCGAGACAACGGTGGGAAACCTGTATCTAGGCCTTCGGACAGGAGATCGGTCTAAAAGAATTAGGGGAGAGTTTGGAGTTTATCTGCCGACCACTGCCGACGACAAATTGTTTGCGAGTTCCATTGGTGCGTTTTCTGTACCCAACAGAGAAGAAAAATTCTTTATTAATGTTTGGGGACTTTCCGCCAGAGCGATAGCGGAAAAGAACATAAATGATGCGGGAGCATACTATAGGTTTAGAGGTGGCCTGGTTTATCTCCGTGATTCGGATGCTGAACTTTCAGCATTATACCTGGACTATTCGGGACAAATAGGGGTAAGAACAGAAAATGGAATAGGCATATTGGCCGGTATCAGCGGTAGAACGGGCATTGGTGATGATTCTAAATATGCAGAAGATGACAGTTCTTCTTTTTTGTTTGCTCTGGGATTGAGCTATCTAACCAGAAATTTCGAGCCTGGACTTACACTAAATTTGCCACTGGATGAACCGTACAAACAACTCATCAACAATGTGATTAATGTGAGCCTATTATTTCATCTGGGTGAGTAGGAAATGAAAACGTAAAAGGGTGAATATCTATTTACCCTTTTAAAGTTCCTGTGTCATCTTGGCCAGATTAATAGTTTCTGCCTGCTGAAAATAAATTTCACGTACGGACTCCATTTGTCCCCAGAGGTATTTATGACCCTTCAGACCTTTTGTAGATCTCATTCGTCTTTTGAGTCTGGCGATTTCCCGGTCCGTCGCTTTTCTCTTCTCACCGAGTTGGCCATAAAGCTTTACTGCCGGATAGTGTTCAAACCTTCCTTTGAACAAGGACTTGATCCAAAATAATCGACTACTGTTCACACCAAGCACGCATACGTTCTTGTTGATACTTGCGTGTGCAGGGAGTTTGGATGGAAACATTTCAAAATAAAAACCAGCCTGGTTATCATTCAAAAAGAGAGAGCCAATAGGTGTGACTGTTGGCCTATCGTCTGAACCAACTGAGGCTATCGAAACGTGAAGATTAGATTTAAAACTTTGATTGAAATGCTTCCGGATTTTGCTCCAGTCTGTTTGTAGATTCATAGGTGCAATTCTGTTTGATGAATGAAACGAAGTTTTCTTTCATGGGGATGTAGGAACTTCAATTATTTTCCAGTTCTGAAAACATCTTCATTATGTCTGCAGGTATTTGCTGAGGTTTGGTCATTGAAACCTTTGTGCTACCGATGTTCCCCTTGGGTATTTGGTTGATAAATGAAAACGGGCCACCCAACGATAGTCGAATCACCTGTCCAAAAATTTCTCGAAAACTTTTTTCACGAACCCCCTGGCGAAGCATTTTCCAATGCACTTTGGTATGTGGCCAGGGATAGGCCTGCGCGATAATATGAGCACGCTCCAAGTGATACCAAACTTGATCTTGATGGTCTCTGGTCAGTGCTTTACGATAGTCCACGACTTCTTTTTCATAATAGGGTTTTAGGTCAACGGGCATTTTTAGATTGAACTTCATTTTTTCTTACAAAGGTGGATGGGTTTAGATAGTAATGCTTGTATAAACCTGCTATTCACATTCGCCACTTTCCCAAAGCGTCACACCAGAATTTAAGGCATTACATGCGTTGCTATAGGTCTTATTGTCACAGCCACAAACTGGACTATATTCCATTGTACAGATACCATCGGGGTCGATTTTGGATTCATCGATACATGGTTGTGAAGAACTGGGCTCTTCGCATTGGGCGGAAGCCAAAAGGAGAGCGGTCATGATGAGGGGTAAGGTAGATTTCATAGCTCGGAAGTTTCCGTCAAGTTAAATAATTCTTCAATCTTATAGGATCATCGGTGTATTGAAAATTAGGCAACTGAAATTATACAAAACTGAAACTAATACATTAAATTCACGTTTGTATAACAAATCATTATCGAATGGGAAATACGAAAGGAAATCATTTAGGAGAATTTGAAGAATTGACGTTGCTCACTGTTGGAGCCCTTTTTGATGAGGCCTATGGAGTGGCAGTCATGGATGAGATTGCTTCTAGGACCGGAAGAAGTGTGAACATTAGTGCCGTTCATGAGGTACTCAAGAGATTGGAAAAGAAAGGATTCGTACAATCCAGAATGGGCGGTGCCACCAACGAGAGAGGAGGTAGACGCAAGCGATATTTCACACTCACATTCGAAGGAAAAACTGCTTTGGATCAATCTATTGGCTTGCGCAATGAACTCTACAATGCCATACCAAAACTCACTTTTAATTTTTCTCAATAGTGAACCTTATTCCTCCCAAATGGGCTGATCGGTTTTTACGATGGTATTGTCACCCTGATCTTCTGGAAGAAATTCAAGGAGATACGGAGGAACTATTTTATCGTCGGGCTGCAGAAGAAGGAGAAAAGAAGGCCAAACGCAAATATATCTGGGATGTAATCAGATTCTTTAGGTGGTCTAATCTGAAAAAGTCAAACAAACTCAAAATAAACTCACTCATTATGTTTAACAGTTATTTAAAAATCGGATTTCGAAATCTCTCCAAGAATTGGGTGATTTCCATTATTAATATCTTCGGACTTGCCCTGGCCGTAGGCTCGGCAATCACAGTATTCATATTTGTGGATTTGCAACACAATATGGACTCCTTTCATTCGAAAAAAGATCGCATATATGCACTAATCAATCATGTGACAGACGAAAACGGAACGGAATTTTGGGCAACAAATCCCTTCCTATTAGGGCCGGACCTCAAGGACAATCACACCATAGTAGAGAACGTGGTACGAGCAAAGTTCGATTATGGAAATATGCGCTATGAAAACAAGGTGTTTAGGGAAACAATTACTTATGTGGACTCTTCCATATTTAATATGTTTGACTTCCAGCTAGCATCTGGAGCAAGAAATGCTCTTAGCGAAAAACAGAACATGGTCATCAGCTCATTGATAGCTGAAAAATACTTTGGTGAGGAGGACCCAATTGGGCAGGTTATTTCCATCAAATTTAATGGAAATCGCACCCAGTCTTATGCCATCGCCGGCGTACTGGAAAAGTATTCTGCCAATACCAGTTTTAGATTTGACGTTCTTGTTCCTGTGTCCAACATAAGAGAGTTAAGAGATGAAAATGTTTCTTGGGATTGGCTGACTTCAGCCACTTTTGTCCAATTGAATGAAGGACATTCTCCATCCGAATTAGACGCTCAAATGGACAAATACATCACTTTGCACAATGAGGCTACATCCGATTGGAAGATTGAGAAATTCGAATTTGTTCCATTAGACCAGTTTGCGTTACGTTCTTATGAAATCCGTAGAAGCATTGCCATGGGAGGACATCCAGCCGGAAGATTAACCATAGGAATAATTTCATTCATATTGCTGGCATTAGCCTGTTTCAATTATATGAATATTGCAGTGGCTTCTGCAGCCAAACGTTTGAAAGAAATAGCACTGCGCAAAGTGATGGGAGGCAACAGAACGCATATAGTGCATCAATTCATGACCGAAAACGTCATACTATGCGCATTTTCCATGGCCCTCGGAACTCTCCTGAGTTACTACCTTTTTGTACCTGGATTTAATATGATGCTTCCATTTGCCATGCCATTTACATTTTCTTCCTTTAGGTTAGGTGTACTTTTTTTTGGAGGCCTATTGGTGGTTATTGGCCTGGCTTCAGGCTCATATCCTGCCTTTTATATTTCCAAATTTCAGCCGGTGAGCATTTTTAAAGGAAACCAAAAACTAGGTGGAAAGAATTTATTTAGCAAGGTCCTTTTGTCCATGCAATTAATACTGGCATTTATGACAGTGGTTGCCTGTTTTGTTTTCTCAGAAAATGGCAGGCATTTTAATGCTAAAGATTGGGGATATAATCCAAACGGTCTCTTTACTGTTGTCATTCAAAACGAGCATCAATATAATGAACTGTCAAAATTGGCTCAACAGATTCCGGCAGTTGAGATGTTCACTGCTTCTAATGCACATATCAATTCTTATGACCCACTTACTACTGTAGAAAACCTCGGAGTGGAAATCAAATCTAATCATTATCGATGTGCACCAAACTATCCTCAGACTATGAACTTAAGGCTGATGGAAGGTAAATACTTTGATGAAAGACAGAACGCAGAAGCATCCAACTTGGCAATAATTGACGATGTATTTGTTAAAAAGATGGGCTGGTTGGAGCCATTAAATCAAACGTTCACCCATGACAGCAGTACCTTTACAGTTATTGGGGTGGTAGAGAGTTTTTATCTATACGGTTTTCATTCCGAAAAGACACCGGCCTTCTTCACACTCACTGACCCAAAAGATTTCTTATACTTTACATTCAAGGTTCCCGAAGATCAAATGTTTGATATCGACGACCAGGTACGTGAAGCATGGTTTGATATAGCTCCCAATGACCCATTCAATAGAAAATTTCAGATGTTTGCTTTTGATGGATTCTATCAATCCAACGACGCCAATATCGCGCTCATGGGTGTAGTTTCCTTTTTTGCCATCATACTTGGATGTATGGGCCTATTTGGATTGTTGTCATTCAATCTTCAGCGAAGAATGAAGGAATTTGGAGTTAGAAAAGTACTTGGCGCTGAGAGAGGAACTTTAATTAAGCTAGCCAACAAAGAATACTTGTGGGTTATGGTTGTGTCCTTCTTTCTTGGAGCTCCATTGGGATACCTGTTAATGGACAAATTGTTAAATCTGATGTATCAAGACCCTTTGCAGATCACCGCGATTCCATTTATACTGTCCATCGCTCTAATGGCAATTACAGTTGGACTGACCGTGACAGGTCAAATTCTAAACGTCACCAAAGTAAATCCGGCTGAGATTCTAAGATCTGAGTAATAAAAAAGGGCCAGCAATTTGCTGGCCCCAAACATTATCCAAATTGGAAAAATCTTAAGATCCGTATGCGCTCGTGTCTACGCCCATCTCTTTCAAAAGTTTGATGGAGTTAGCTTTTACGTTGGCTGCGGGGTTGAGGGATAGAGACTTCTTCAAATGCTTGATGGCATTCTTGTTATCTCCTTTTGTTTTATAGGCTTCACCTAAACTATCCCAGCAGTTAGCATTTTTAGGGTTTCTTTTCGCGTTTAGTGTGAAATACTCAATAGCCTTATCGTAATTCTGCTGCCCCAGCATTTGATATCCTAAGAAGTTCAGTTGACCTACATTAGCTAAGGCTACAGATTCGTCTCTGAGCTTCTGAGCCTCTGCTGTTTTATTTTGCTGAGTTAGCAATTGTGCCTTAGTGGCTAGGTTGTTGAAATTTTTAGTATTAGCAATGGATCGGTCCACCCACTGAATGGCCTCTTCGTGATTGATGTTGTTTTGTGCACAATATTGTGCCGCTTGATTAGGTCCTTGCCATCCGAATCCAGGAATAGATCTCAACTCATCTCTAAAATTAGCTAGCACGATTTCGTGTACATCATACTCAACTTTGAATGGGATTGCTTTTTTCTCCCATTTTAATGCCACTGTTGCACTCGTATTATCCATAGCAACTACATCGTAAGTCAGAACCTCCGTATGAGCGATATCCATAGTTTGTACGTCTACTCTAAGTGCGTCTTCTGCTTCTTTGTAATAGAAACTTCCCCAGGAAGAGCTATTGTTTGAGAAAATTACGGTTGCTTTTCCATCCTCATAAATGGCCATATGCAAGCCATAAGTTCCGGCTTTCAAATCTTTGCCTTCAATTTTTACATCATCCGAGAAAGTAACAGTGGTATTTTCATTCGCACCGGCTCTCCATGGAATATTGCTTCCGTCTACAAACGTTGTAGCGTCGAATCCATAAGGCACCAATGTACCCCAAATCTGCCCTGTACGATCAGTTCCTCTAAGCGTGACTCGAGGTCTGCTATAATTGACCTTCACCGTCGAGATGCCAATCGTTTGTGTCATTTCACTCGCAGGGACAACGGCCCTTGGTGTGGTTACGTTTTGGGCACTTACCTCCCAACACAGCAAAGCGACAAGCGCTGCTGTAAAAAGTGCTTGCATGTTAGTTTTTGTCTTCATAATATAAATGGTTATGGTATTTGAATTTTTAACAAGTAGATAAACGTGTATCCTTTATGGGGGAGGAGATTTTGTGATAGACGGCAAATTCCGTGATAAGAGGTTTGAAGACGGTGATGATAGGGGAACTATTTTGTGTCTAAATCCTCGATTTAGGCCATTTAAAGCATACCCTTATACATTAAAAGCATATTTTATCTCTGGTGGTTCTCTTATGAATGTGCTAATTTTAGCTGCTATCAAATAAAAAGCCATGCAAAGCTCAGCTACTTCAGTACAAGAATATATTGAAACACTTCCGGAAGATCGCGCTCGGGCCATTAGTTCAGTTCGCGATGTTATTCTCAAAAATCTCCCAAAGGGCATCGAAGAAACTATGAACTACGGGATGATCAGCTACGAAGTGCCGCTCGAAGTTTATCCGGATACCTACAATAAGAAGCCACTGATGTTTGCTGCACTGGCGTCACAAAAAAACCATATGGCGGTATATCTAAGCGGGATTTATTGTGATGAAACTTTAAGAATGAATTTTGAAAATGAATATCGAGCCAGTGGAAAGAAAATGGATATGGGAAAAAGTTGCGTCCGATTCCGGAAATTGGAAAACCTTCCATTAGATGTAATCGGTAAGGCGATCGGAGCCATTGACATGGAAACTTTTGTGCTAATCACCAAAGGGCATAAAAAGAAATAAGATAATCCCGTTTAGACTTTTTTCAAATTTTTGTAGGGGTAGATTAAAGTTTGGTTTTCTTGACTCTAGAAATTGAATTTTTCCAGTGAGTTGGTAACCATTTGCGTCTAAAAGCTGTCTTTCTGTAAGTCAGCATATTGACATACGCTAACTCAAAACGTGAAGAGGAAACTTTGAATCTAAACTTAAGAATATTCTAAGTGATTGTAGAATGAGGTTCGTCTTCACAAAAGTTAAGAACAGCTAATAAATAAAAATTACTCTAAACTCAATGAACAAATTACTATTGGCCAAACTATTGGTTTGTCTGACATTTTATTCTCAGGCACAAAATACGATTAGTGGCTACGTAAAAGATGCAAGCAACGGAGAGACTCTGATCGGTGCAACTGTACTTATCAAAGGAACTTCTCAGGGCGTAATTACAAACGCTTATGGATTTTATTCAATCACACTACCAGAGGAAACTTATGAAATCGAATACAGATACATCGGTTTTCTCAGTGTAGTTCATAAGGTTGAATTGACAGAAAACAAAAGGATCGATGTGGAACTACCTTCGGAAAGCCAGCAGCTTGAAGAAATTGTGATTTCAGCTGAGCCAGAGGATGTAAATGTATCGGGTATTCAAATGTCCACCAACAAGTTGGATATTGAGACCATCACAAAGATACCATCCTTTCTTGGAGAAGCCGATGTGCTCCGAAGTATCCAAATGGTACCCGGTGTTGCGACGGTAGGTGAAGGAGCCTCGGGGTTTAATGTGCGAGGCGGAAGTGTAGGTCAGAACATGGTCCTATTAGATGAGGCACCAGTTTATAATTCTTCTCATATGCTGGGATTCTTTTCGGTTTTTAATCCAGATGCGGTAAAAGATGTCAATTTGATCAAAGGGGGTATTCCTGCGAGATATGGAGGGAGAATCTCATCCGTATTGGACATCCGGATGAAGGAAGGCAACAGCAAGGAATTTGCGGCTCAAGGAGGTGTTGGTACCATCTTTAGCCGAGTGGCCGTAGAAGCCCCGATTGTAAAAGACAAAGCCTCTTTCATTATTGCAGCAAGGAGATCATACATTGATGTTTTTGCCAAACTATTTACCGATGCACTTAGTGATGGAGCAGCGCTTAATTTCTACGATCTCACCATGAAGACCAACTGGAATATCAACAAGAAAAACAGAGTTTTCTTATCAGGGTATTTTGGTAGAGACAATTTCAAGTTTGATGCCAATCAGGGATTCAATTGGGGAAACAAGACCGCCACTTTGAGGTGGAATCATATTTTCACAGATAGAATTTTTGCCAATTTCACGGCCTTTTTTAGTGACTATGATTACGTGCTTGCCTTTGGGGAAGACGAAATGGATCAGTTCGATTGGAACTCCAGAATTAGAAATTATGATTTCAAACCGGAGTTCACCTATTTCATTAACCCCAACAACGAGTTCTCCTTTGGAGGTGAATTACTTTTCCTCGAGTTCGAACCAGCGAACGCCATAGGGGTAAGCAACGGTGAAGCACGTGATATTAGTTTGCCATCAAAAAATGCACTAGAGTCAGCCATTTATGTTTCGAACGATCAGAAGATTGGCAATGACATTCAGCTACAGTATGGCATCAGGTATTCTCACTTTAGTCTACTAGGTTCTGGTACGGCCTACATGTATGGCGATACGATTCCAGGAATAAGAAAGCCTGTAATAGGACAAGTAGAATATGACAGCAGAGAGACCATCAAAAGCTACGACAATTTTGAACCTCGGATTTCTGTGAAGTATCAGTTGAATAAGTACAACTCATTCAAAGCCAGCTATAATAAAACGAGTCAATACCTTCATTTGATCTCTAATACTACCGCCTCTAACCCACTGGACGTTTGGACGCCGAGTAGCAACAATATCAAGCCGCAGATTGGACATCAGGTTGCCTTGGGTTGGTTCAGGAATTTTGGACCAGACAACAATGTCGAATTTTCGGCCGAAGTCTATTATAGAAAAACAGAGAATCAGATCGACTATATCGATGGGGCGGATTTATTAATCAATGAATTAATTGAAGGAGATCTTTTGATTGGAGAAGGACGAGCCTATGGATTGGAGCTTTACGCCAAGAAAAATACTGGAAGGTTCACAGGATGGGTCAGCTATACGTTGGCAAAAACTGAGTTGAAAACTGATGGCATTAATAATGGCAACTGGTATCCAACCAGATATGATCAACGTCACAATGTAAAGTTAGCAGCCTTCTATGATGTGAATGACAGATGGAGCTTTTCTACGAATTTCACTTTCTTGACTGGTACACCGACCACTTTCCCTACCTCGAGGTATCAGGTAGGCGATTATGTGGTTCCTTACAATTATGGAGATGGAAGAAACAACTTTAGAATACCGGTCTATCATAGACTTGACTTTTCGGCCACGTTGCAGGGCAAACGGTTCAAGCGGAATGGGGAGCGAAGAAAAAACGAGAGCTATTGGGTGTTTTCTGTATATAATCTCTATGGAAGAAAGAATCCATTTTCTATCTACTTTACTCAGGAAGACACCAGACCAGCACCAGGCGATTTGGTCAATACACAGGCCAGACAAGTTTCCATCATTGGTAATATGATACCCGCCGTTTCCTATAATTTCAAATTCTAATGACCATGCAAGTTTTAAAATATATAAATATTCTTACCGCGATCATACTAGTATCATCTTGCGATGATCAAATCTATCCGGAATTGAATGACGCGCCCGAAATCCTAGTCGTGGATGCTTGGGTCAATGACAAACCTGAGGATCAGGTGATAAGGTTGACTCGTACACAGCCCTATTTTGACAATTCGGAAAGCAATGGAGTAAGTGGAGCTGAGGTATACCTGACTGACAATGAAGGTACAAGATTTGACTTTGTAGATTCAGGAAGTGGGGATTACGTCTGGTCATACACAACTGAAGTATTCGGCACCACTGGCAACTCATATAGGCTGACAGTGAACACGGGTGGAGAAACATTTACGGCCACATCGGTTAAAAACAGAGTCCCTACTGTAGACAGCGTGACTTTCAAGTTTGAAAACAAGATTGATTTTGGCCAGGAAGATGAATACTACCTGGGTGAGTTTTGGTCTAGAGATTTGGAAGGCTTTGGAGATACCTACTGGATCAAGTCCTTCAAGAATGAAGAGTATCTGGGCAAACCCTCTGAAATAAACATTGCCTGGGACGCAGGGTTCTCTGAGGGAGGTGCCATAGATGGGTTGATATTTATTCCTCCTATTCGTGATGCAGTGAATCCATTCGATGAAAAGGAAGATACGGAAGGAGAATTCTATTCCCCGTTTGCCGACGGTGACTCGCTATATGTGGAGGTACATTCTATAACGCCTGCCGCCCATAGTTTCCTAAGCGAATTACGGATTCAAACAGATAGGCCTGGTGGTTTTGCCGCACTGTTCGATACGCCATTGAGCAACATTCCGACGAACATTGAAAACACAACTTCAGATGAGTTGGTGGTAGGTTTCTTTTGCATGTCCTCCGTTGAAGGAAATGGCAACAGGCTTGATATCAGTCAAGTGCCCAAAGAGGAATAAGAAATTGCAGTTTAGTTCGATTGAGAAAACCCGGGCAGAAGGTCCGGGTTTTTTTATTTTGGCTAATTAAACTATATGCCATCAACAGCCGTTTACAAAGTCTTCAAAATGGACATTGCCCCATGTAAAGGCCCTTTTGTCAGGCAGTTCGTCTTTTGTCCAAATGTCCCCGTTATCAAATTTGATCAATACTAAACCTACTTCTTTTTCATAGACAAGGCCAGCATCCTCATTGGAGAAAATAAGATAATTGTCGAATGGCAAAGACTCTGTTTCAATGACCGATTCAATTTCAGCACGGTCAGCTAAAGAATAATCGACATGAGTAAATCCATTAGAATCTTCGATCTCTATCTGCATATAGTCAACTGTTCTTCCGTCACTCTTAGGCATGGTTATATGATATTCCAGATTTGAATCTATAAGATTAAAGCCAATGCTGACCTTGCTCCAACAATAGCAAGTACTCTTGCCGTTAATTACATTTTGTTTAATAGCCGAAACATGGTCGATTCGCATCTTGCCGATAATCACCTTTATTTTATTCGAATTGGCTATGTTTTTGAAAATTACTTCTTCTTCTCCATTTGGGTAATAATCCAAAAAGAAGGATTCAAAATCGGGACAAGGTGTTTTTTTTGTACATGAAGATATTGAGTGGCAAGCGATGAGAGACCAAAGCACTAAAGCGATACTTTTCATGGGAAATGGGTTTAGGCTGCTACTGCTATGACATGCCCTAAACCACTTTCCCCTAAAGAACATTGAACTTATTCGTACCTCAAAGCCCTTACCGGATTCGTAGAGGCAATTTTAGTGACTACCAGGCTTACACTACCGATGGCAACTAAAAGTAACAGAATGGCCGACCACACAAATGGCATAAAACCCAATGTGGCCTGATACGGAAATTCATTCAACCATTCTTGCATGATGACATAGGCTAGCGGTAATCCTAATAGGAGGGCAATGCCAATCAACCTGGCGAACTGCAAGAAGATCATTTGCACAATTTGAAGCGGTCGAGCACCGAGAATTTTACGAATTCCCACCTCTTTTACTTTTTGACTCAACATGGCCAGAGCTATTCCAAGCAGGCCAAGACAGGCAAGAAAAAGTGCGATGGCTGCGAAGATGGAAAAAATGCTGAGGGTTCGTATTTCACTTTGATATAAGTCAGCCAGTTGCTCATCCAGAAAGTGATACTCAAAAGCTTGTTCAGGATTAAATTCCGCATAAACACTCTCAACTGCCGCGATTGACTCGTGAAAACTATTTCCTTCAAGTTTAATAATGGTATGATTAAAGTCAAGTGGTCGGAATTGAATAACCAACGGATTGATAGACTGGTGAAGTGACTTGTAATGAAAATCCTTCACCACACCTATTATGGTGACTTCAAGATTATATCCGTCCAGGGCCCAAATTAGTTTTTTACCGATAGGTTCGACAAGATTTAATGATTTAACAGTCTCCAGATTAATTAATACGTTTGTCCCTACCGAATCAGCGGCATAACTTTTATCAAAGGTTCGACCATCTGACACCTCAAAACCTAACAATTCAACCAATTCGAAATCGACAAACATTTCAGAAGAACCGACTCTATGTGAGGGGTTATCCTTTGTAGCTATCGGATGGTTGTTGAATTGTGACCCAGGTAAATTGGAGGCCGCAGAAACTTGTTTGATGCCCGGAATGGCTCTCAATTCATTTTGAATGGCCCGAGCTTCAGATAAATTTATCCCACCGTGCTCAACACTCGACGGAATGGGGACGGAGATGACTGCTTCCTGATCGAAGCCCAATTCCTTCGATCGCATGTAGTCAATTTGTTTCAATATGATCAAACTTGACGCAATCAAAATGGCCGATACAATAAACTGACAGACAACAAGTAAACTCCTTAATCTATTACTACCCCCACTTGCTGTTAATTTACCTTTTAAAACGTCCGAAGGGGCAAATGAAGACAAGAACAAGGCTGGATAAAATCCAGCAACCAAACCTATAATGAGACAAAGCAACATGGCCCTTCCGATAAAGGCTAAACTGATCAGATCTGCCACTTCGAATGATTTTGAGCTTAAATCGTTAAATGGAGCCAACGAAAGTGCCGTAAGACCTATGGCCAATATCATGGCAAAAAAACAGAAGAAGATCGATTCCAGATAAAATTGGAAAGTTAGGTTGGCAGAGACCGCTCCCAAGGTTTTTCTTACACCTATTTCCTTCGCTCTTTCGACAGATTTAGCTGTGGTGAGATTGACGTAGTTGATGGCTGCAATGATCAAAATGAAAATCATGGTGCCTATCAGAATATAAACATAAAGTATGTTCCCATTGTTCTCCAGTTCCCATCTCAGGTGAGAATGTAGATGTATGTCGGCTATGGCCTGTAGCTCAAAAGCCATACTACCATTGTCGAAAGCCACCTTTGCGTCCTCTCCCCAATTCAGATAGCCAAGGGCCCAGTCCGCAATTTTAGCCTCTACATTTTTAGCCGAAGTCTTATCGTTTAGAACGATATAATTAAAATGGCCAAAGTCTTCCCAGGTCATCCAGTGACTTTCCGGGTCTATTTCTTTGACGGTTACATAAGAGATGATGGCGTTAAAATGAAAATGTGAATTTTTGGGCATGCCACGGACGACTGCGGAGACCTCAATAGGCATATCACTAACGTTCAGCGATTTTCCGATGGGGTTTTCATCACCAAAATATTTTTTAGCAAGCACATCTGTAATCACCAGTGTGTTAGGAACTTTAAGCGCATTTTTATCGCCGGCTAAGATTTCCAACTTAAAGACATCGAAAAAAGTAGAGTCTGCGAAAAAGAAATCGGGTTCTTCGAACGTGATATTGGTTTCTATGTTCTTTACCGTAATCTCTTGTTTGGTCAGACCCGTACCATACCAGGGCGATAGACTTACTGCGGCTGTTACTTCCGGAAAATCTCTCCTCATGGCTTGCGCCATGGGATGCGGCGTTCGGGTTTGTGGAGGGTCGCCAAGCCAGCTGATTCGATAGATATTTTTATAGTCAGGAAGTGTACGGTCGTAGGACAACTCGTCTTGAATGAACATATAAATCAATATGCTGCACGCGAAACCCACTGTCAAACCGAAAAGGTTTATCAGTGTAAAAACCTTATTTCGATTAAGTGCCCGGATGAATGTTTTAAAAAAATTGGCTACCATAGTGCGTTTGAGTTTATTGGTAAAAAGATGACTCAAACTAAAGGACTCGGATCCTGAATAGGGTCTTTTCCGATCGGGTAGCCGTTCTTCCCGATAAGATCGAACGTCTTTCGCCTCTCGATATTCGGAGGGTGTCACAGCGGTATGACGTTTAAAAGCAGTGTTGAAGGCCGACTTAGAGTTATACCCCACCATGGCAGCAATATTCTCTACCTTGGTTTGTTTCAAGCTTGGATCCTTGAGTAAATGGCGAGCCTCCCTTATTCTGTTTTGGCTTATCAGCTCTTGAAAGCTGATGCCCTTCGATTCATTGAGTACTTGAGAGAGATGATGAGTAGTGGTGTGAAGTTGTTCGGCAAGATTACTTAGAGATGCATCATCTCTCAAATAGAATTTGGATTCTATGATCAGTTGATCTAGTTTTTCAAGAATAGCAGACTTTTGCGCTGCAGACAGCGTCGATTTCTTGTATTTGTTTGCTACAGGTATCGGGGAAAGAAATCCGGATTCCTGAAATATTTGATAATAGACAAATGAGACGTTGAGCAGTACAATCAACACGACATGCCATAGATTTAAGAAGGAGCCGAAAATGACAAACGTAAGAATGATGAGTACATTCAGCGTGAAATAATTTCTGAACCAGATTAGCCTGGGGCCTGGGTTTTGAAACCAAAAGACACCACGACTTTTAGTCTCCTTTTTGATTCCTTGAATGGACTCAACCAGAAGTCCCAAAGTACCTCCAATCGAAATACTTTTGATCAACCATAATTGTTGCACGAAATATCCCGATATGACAACTAACAGCAGGAGCAAGACGAACCAAATATGTTTGTTCTTAATTCTGGAATTTTGAGTGAAAAACGAGGAGGAATACCAATTCAGCGAGAGCCCAACAAATGCAAGAGCCAGGACGGACCATGATCTTGTCACTTCTATTGCCAACAGCGAGACAAATATCAAATAGGCTAAAACCAACTGCCCGAGAAATCTGCTAGTCGGATACTTGTTGAGCAACAAAAAAAATGAAAGACCAATACCAGTCAAAAAAGTACAGGCGACTAACATTTCTACCCAAGGCCAGGACATCCACTGCTCCATAGGATAATATTAGGCAATAATTAGGACGCAAGCGAGAGAGCCTCTAAAAATACTGATCATAAACATTTGGCATAGTGTCCAATGTGCGTATCTCAATGTCTTTGAAATAGACTTCGGCCGCTTCGCTTTGCAATTGGATTTTTCCTTTGGTCAATGGAATGGATTTACCATCAATGACATACCTCGAGTTTTTGAGAATCATCACCACTTCTCCATTGACGATGTGCAGACTTTTACCCTCAAAACAGATCAATTCTAGTGTGTTCCATTCTCCTGAAGGGTCTTCGTGATTACCGTTCCGCAGGCAAAAACCTTGTATTTCCTCTCCCATACCTAAAGGCAAAAATGGCTGACTCTGATCCGCCACAGGGTTCATAATGTATTCGGGAATAAAGGCGCGAATATCAATAGCAGACGCGGCTTGATTCCAGTAGTCTCCCATGTGCCCTTCCATGATCTGAAACTCCTGTGAAAGCATCCAGGTTCTCCAATGCTCGGCACCCAGCGGGCCAATTGAATGATATAAAATGCCTGAATCTTTCAAGAGGTCTTCTCTTGGCGACCATTTCTTTTCACCCCATTTCATTTTCAATCTAAGGTGATAATTGGCGTAATCTTTTTTGGTAAAGACACAACCGTAGATTTCTCCGCTTACTTTTAGAACGGGCTCACCATTGTCTTCGATAACTGTAAAGACATCATATCCGTCAGGATTTAGTCCAATGGGCTCAATTATGTTTCCGTCTTTGTCTTTTGGTTCTTCTCCTTTGTAACCCACCTGATGCTTGTAGCTCAAGTAGGTGTCCCATTGTGAAAGTTCATTATCCAGTAGATTGACCCAGGTGCTTTTCGGGCTATCACATGAAGTAGAAGCCAATAATACAATCAGTAAAAGTGTTCTCATATTTTGAATGAATGAAATATTCAAGATAGTAGGAATGTAAGAGGTGGGTACAAGTCATATGTCACTTTTGTCATGGGCTGATCTCACACCAAATCAGATTTGCCTTTTGGATAAATATGCTTTAGAGGTGGGGTGTACTGAGACTTGCTCGTTTTATAAAGAAGACCAAGTAAACCTTTTAATGAAAGATGAAACAAAAAGCAAACAAGGAATAAAGTTGAAATTATCTTTAATGCAAATTCTGTTTTTAATAGGGCTAGGGTTTCCTTTCAACGTGATGGCTCAGACGACAATAGGGGAGAATGACACAGGTGCTGATCTCTGGACTGACGGAACGAATTGGGACAATGGCCAGCCGGCTTGTGGATCGCATACTGATATCGTTATTCCAAATGGCGTCACAATGATTATTAGGAATACAGATATCGATTTGTCAGCCTGCGATCTTACGATTACGATAGAATCCGGCGGAACGCTTAGGTTCGGCTCCAATAATGGGAACACCTCTTCATTGACTTTAAGCCTCAACTCCACTATAGTTGTTGAATCAGGGGCGCAAATTGAAGCCAATACTGTTGGGACCTCAACGGGACCCGAGATTACAATTACAATTGGCACCAATGAAACTTGGGATGGCAGTGACGGAGATATCACCGTTGAGGGGACAATGGACGAAACTACCACGGATGGTGCTTTGCCGGTTAAGCTATTGAGCTTTTTAGCCTATTCAGTCGACAAAAGTGTCAATATTGAATGGGTCACCGCATGGGAATCCAACAATGACTATTTCTCACTTGAAAGATCGGAAGACGGAATAGACTTCTATACCATACAGACGATAGCAGGTGCCGGAACAAGCGATGAAAAATTGAAATATGTAGCTTTTGATAAAGAACCCATTATGGGTATTTCGTACTATCGTCTTAGTCAGACGGACTTTGATGGTGAGTCCGAAACGTTTGACCCTGTGCGATTGTATTCGAACGTTCCTTCCAATCCGGGATTAGATGTTTACCCAAATCCAACAGATGATTTCGTAACAATATTACTAAATGAAGATGAACTCCAACAGTTCAATATTTTTGACCTGAATGGAAATGAAATCGAGGCACCTCAGTCTAGTCGAACAAGCGGAAGTTTAGAAATTTATCTAGGCAGTCTAAAACCTGGGACTTATCTCATAAAAACAGCAACAAGATCTGAGAGAGTGATCGTAAAATAACGTCAGCTATTGGAGTCGAAGGAATTAAATGCCTCAAAATGAAGAGGTTCGTACTTATCTATCTGCTCTGCATCAAGATAAGTATCACCATTTTCATCTGTAAAATAGGGTTTGATGAATCGAGCTCCCCAAACAATTTCGTCCCAGGTGTATGAATATCTGGAATGTACAATTTGGCTAAACGTATCATCAAAGCCTTTAATGAGAATCATGATTTCGGCAGTTCCGTTTTTGAAATCGTCTTGACCCATTTCGAAGAGTGGGGAGCTTTTGTCTATTTTATGAACGAGCGTCCAATTCAGCGGGAGAAACAGCAAATTTTTTCTTTCCAATTTCAAATTATAGAACATACGTTCAAAATTACCCTCCACTACTTTAGTGTAGCTGATCATGACGTTAGCCTCTAATTCAATAATTGTACTACTTCGCCCATTTACAAACCTGAACTGCAAACTCCATCCATCCTGAAAAGGAGCAATCAGGGCATTTTTACTGTATTGAAATAGGGCATTTGGCCTAGAGAATCGACCATAAAGTAAGCCTGTGATAAAGGCAAATGAGATGAGGCCAAAGACAGATTCAAAAGAAGAGATAATACCGGTGGTATGTCCTACCGGAGATATGGCTCCATATCCTACAGTGGTAAAGGATTGAAAACTAAAATAAAGACACTGAAGGAACCGGGAGTATTGATCACCCTGAATCAGACC
Source organism: Reichenbachiella sp. (assembly GCF_039944555.1). Classification (GTDB taxonomy): domain Bacteria; phylum Bacteroidota; class Bacteroidia; order Cytophagales; family Cyclobacteriaceae; genus Reichenbachiella. The sequence continues at coordinate 181,229 of NZ_JBDUYN010000012.1, forward strand.
TGCTAACTCATTGGGCTCTATAAAAAAATAAATACTTGCGAATATCAGATTAGTGTCAACAATGAAAAGAACAACAATAATCAAAAATATGGGCCAACTGGTACGAATGAGCCATTGATACGTGTTCTTAAAGTGATATCCAAAATTGATCCTTTTGATATTGAACGACCCGTCCTTGTTAATGGCACGATTAGTTGCTTGTTCGAATTTTTGACCAATGCCTGGGTCTTTAAGGGATTTTTTCATCGGTTAACTTTAGTACTGTAATATATAACTAAACTATAAAGTTGATCACGGACTAATTCAGTTCTTCTTCTTGTGCGATTTGACTAATTTTGCCATCCAATTGATCGGGCACAAAGCCTTTCATAAAAGTAAGCAAAAGATGGAATTGAATGCACTAACGGCGATCTCGCCAGTAGATGGAAGATATAGAAGACACACAGCTCAATTAGCAGAATATTTTTCGGAATTTGGCCTGATTAAATACAGAGTACACGTCGAAGTGGAGTATTTCATTGCTCTTTGTCAGCACCCATTACCGCAATTGAAAGACGTAGAAACTTCAGTTTTTGGAAAGTTAAGACAGCTGGTGGTAGAATTTTCTGAAGCTGATGCTCAAGCCATAAAAGACATTGAGAAAACAACTAATCATGATGTGAAGGCCGTCGAGTATTTTATCAAAGGCAAGTTTGATGATTTAGGGATTGCTGATTTCAAAGAGTTCATTCATTTTGGTTTGACTTCACAAGATATTAACAACACGGCGATTCCATTGCAACTGAAGCATGCAGTTGAAAATGAATTTCTCCCGCTTGTAAATCAAATTACTGGTACTTTAATGGAGTTGGCGGAGACATGGAAGGATATACCAATGCTCGCAAAAACTCACGGACAGCCAGCGTCTCCTACTTTGCTAGGCAAAGAAATTTTAGTATTTCATGAGCGCCTGACCCAGCAGATCAATATGCTTGATGGTGTTAGATATGGCGCAAAATTCGGTGGTGCTACTGGTAATATGAATGCTCATCACATAGCCTATCCGGAAATCGACTGGATTAAGTTTGCCAACAACTTTGTTGATAATACACTAGGCCTTCGCAGAAGCTATCCTACAACACAAATTGAGCACTATGATGACATGGCTGCTCTATTCGATAATTTGAAAAGAATCAACACGATTCTGATTGATTTTGGCAGAGACATTTGGCAGTATATCTCAATGGGCTATTTCAAGCAAAAAATTGTGAAAGGTGAAGTTGGCTCTTCGGCCATGCCTCATAAAGTGAATCCAATTGATTTTGAGAATGCTGAAGGAAATTTGGGCATAGCCAACGCTAATTATGACTTTCTTGCCGGAAAGTTGCCAATTTCGAGATTGCAAAGAGATCTGACAGATTCAACTGTACTAAGAAATGTTGGTGTGCCGATTTGCCATAGTTTCATTGCATTGAAATCGCTGGAAAAGGGGATTGGTAAACTAGAGTTGAATCAACATGCTATTGAATATGATCTTGATCAAAACTGGGCAGTTGTTTCAGAAGCCATTCAGACCATTTTAAGAAGAGAAGCTTATCCTGAGCCATATGAAGCATTAAAGGCTTTGACTCGGGGGAATCAGGAAATTACACATCAAGCGATTAAGGATTTTGTAGATACACTCGATATCTCTGAAGATCTGAAATCTCAATTAAAAGCCATTACACCGTTTAACTATACAGGTATCAATCCGTTAAGTTAGCCTCGGCGGTCTCCACTGGATTGGATGCACCTTTTGAGTTTTTTATTGACAGTAGATCTCCACCACGGGCCTTTCGTAAAGAATAGAATAATTTTAGTAGTGGTGTTGGTTTTAATGCGTCTCCACCAAGGTACGAAGCCTGGTTCAGGCCTGTGCTCTATCCCGTACTCGAAACCCATTCTATGTGTGACCTGGAGCGCGCAGGGATTTCCATATAGAACCTTTTTGCCATCTTTTACATAAATGTATCGAACCCTCTTTTGTTTGGGAAAATTGCCTGGTTTATTCTCCTTAACTTTCTTATCAACCTTTCGCGTAGGTAAGTCTTCCTCTAATGGATTTTGTGCCAAGGCATCAGACGCACCAACGCTAATTAGCAAATAAGCAAGTATCAGAAAACAAACGGATTTCATTCTTTGAATATATCGTTTAATTCGACAAGATATAAACTGATACGCAAACAAGGTAGTTGGCTAGAGGGAAATTATACCTTCGATTTTTGAGGCCTCCTTGTAGTGTTCAATAATTTCCTGACTCGAAGAGGCCATGATCTTAATGGTTGTGCTAACATACTTACCCCCACTAGAAGGTTTTAATAGCACCTCGTGCTTTGGAAATAGTTTTTCTATTTCCTCGACCTGTTCGGGTTTAACAATAAATTTAAAGACATACAATGTTGGAAAACTATGTGTATTGTCAAGCTTTTCTTTGAATGAGTCTGTAGATGGATCCATAGAAACAAAAAAGTCACACCTTTAAGGCGTGACTCTAATTTAAGATTTTATTGACTAAAAGAACTTGTATCTCTCGTCTTTGATGTCTGCTAATTCTTTGACGGTTTGGTCAACGTTGTACGCGATTCTGCCTTGTCGTTGCTGAAGTACCTGGGTACGATAAGATTCGTAATCAGAAATCTCCGGCGCTTCCAGCTTGTTTACCATTTCTATAATTAGTACACCATTGTCAACAGCAAAAGGTAAAGTTGTCTCTCCGTTTTCCATTGAGAAAGCTACTCCAACAGCTTCGGGTGCAAGCCCGACACTTGTTAAAGAATTGCTGCTTAACTTTAGGGCAGGCATGTTATAAACTTTGGCACCCTCACCATAACCTGAAGCGATTTCATCTAAGCTGCCTGCTAAGCCTGTAAGCTTTTCTATAATGATATTGGCCTTCTTTTGATCCCTTACTTTCTTAGTTACCTCAAACCTTACTGACTCAAGTTCTGCAACACCCTCTTCTTGCTCCTCAGTGATCACGGCTACAACATATTGGTTATCGATTTCGAAAACTTCGGATACATCACCAAGGCTTGCATTGTTGTACGCCCAGTAAGCAACGCTTCTTCCTTCAGAGATTCCAGTAATTCTACGGTCATTTTTGCGAACTCGGGCCGCTGTTTTGACAGCAAGTCCATTTTCTTTAGCAGCATTTTCGAATTCCTCAATATTTGAGGCATTCAAAGCAAAGCCTTCTGCATCTCTGAAATATTTGTTTCTTGTCTCATCGCTAACAAAGATTTCGAGAGATACTTTAGCAACCTTATAAACAACGTTAGTTTTTGTCTCCGTCACATCAATGATGTGATAACCAAATTGCGTCTCTACCACATCCTTAAGGACACCTTTTCTTGATGCAGCGTAAACTGCCTCCTGAAAGGGTGCTACCATAGCACCATCTGAAAACCAACCAAGGTCTCCACCTTTAGAAGCTGTACCGTCAGTTCCATGCAATCTTGCCATTTCAGCGAAATCAGCGCCATTACGGATTTGTCTTAAAATATTTCTAGCCTCTTTCTTTGCTTTTGCCTTGTCGGTATCACTGTCACTGGCCCATTTGAAAAGAATGTGACTGGCACGTGCCGAATAGGTGTCACTAGGGGACATACTTGTAACTTTGTAAATTGCATAGTTGCCGTTTTCTACCACCGGCCCTACAAAAGCACCTTCTCCCATGACTACGTCTTCTCCTAGGAAAACAGTAGGAAGTTGACCAGGTGTATAATTTCTAAAAGCATCAGAAGCATCTGAATTTACAACTGCAAATGTAGAATCGTTGTCTGACTCAATAAGTTCGGCTTTTAGTCTTTCGATTTCTTCAACCACAAGTGCCGTGTCTTCTGCCGATGGAACGACATCAAAGGATATATATTTGATGGTTTTGGCCTCTTCTTTTTGATATTCCTTCTCGTTATCTTCTAAATAAGCTCTTAGCTCACTATCTGTAACTTCAACAGCACTGTCTGCCATTGATAAAAACGGAATGTAGATATAGTTTATGTCTGAAGTGTTTGATTCGCTTTTGTACTTATACTCAGCTTCTGCTTCAGTAGCATAATTGGTTTTGATAATTAGATTATCAAATTTTAATCTCAAACGACCTGGTCCAAGATTTTTCTCAAAGTTATACCAGTTGGCACGTTGATCGGGAGTCTGCTCGCCTAAGTTTTTAAGAAAGGCTACCACGTTATCTTTACTGAATTCACCTGTTTCGGGATCAGTAAAGGCTTGTCTTATTTCAGGACTTATGTTGTCCCCCTGCACCATGTCTACAATTTCTTCATCTGAGACATCTAGTCCTATCGCATTGAATTCATTTTTAAATGCATATTCGGCAACAAGGGCGTCCCAAGTTAAATTTCTTATGCCTACCAGGTCATTTGATGTTGGAGTACGTCTATTAGACTGAGACCAATTGTATTCTATTTCGTCTTGTTTGGCCAAAAAATCCTGATAGGAAATTTTAGAGCCTGCGATTTCTCCTACATTAGTTTTTCCACTTCCAAGCAAAGTAGAATTAGGGCCTAATAGGTCTGCACCTACGAAAGCCACAATTGAAAAACCGATCAGGAAAACAATAATCTTACCCCCCTTTTCTCTTAGCGTATTTATTGCTGCCATTGTATAAAATTGTTTAAAACGAAGCGCAAAATAAGCAAGACTGTTGTTAATATCAAAATTTTCCTATGCTTAGGAAATTGATTGTCACGGACTTAAGTTTGAAGAGTTTATTTTGAGACGAACCTTTTCAATTCTTGCTTCCTCCATGTGTAAGATTTCAATGGAAAAACCCTCAATTTCGATGATTTGGCCTTTTTTTGGAAGATTTTCATTTACGGATAAAATGAGACCTCCTAGAGTGTCAAAATCTCCTTTGGGTAGTGTCCATTGGTAATTTTCATTGAGATAGTCAATTTCTTGTCTGGCACTAAGGATATATTCTTGGTCGTTAAGCTTTTCTTCAAGTAGATCAGACTCATCATGTTCATCGTGAATCTCTCCAAAAATCTCCTCAATAATATCTTCAATACTCACGATACCCGAAGTACCACCATATTCATCAACCACTAATGCAAGGGTTTTATGATCGGTAATCATCTGCAGCAATAGTTCATTCGCTGCCATAGTTTCGGGAACAATAATAATCTTGGAAAGAATGCTTTTTATGTCAACAGGTTTTTTGAATAGTTCCAACGAATGACAATATCCAATGACATCGTCAATGGACTCATCATATATGATGATTTTTGAATGACCACTTTCAATAAATTGATTGTTGAGTTCATCGATAGTGGCGTTAACATCAACTGCCACAATCTCTGTCCTTGGAATCATACATTCTCGAACTTTAATCATTTTAAAATCAAGTGCGTTGTTGAAGTACTTAGTATCAACATCTTGATCTTTCTGATCAATCCCATCATCAGCAATTTTCTTAATGTAATTGTTGAGGTCGGTAAGTCCAAAAACCGGAATTTCATCCGAGTAGTTGAGACCAAGAATCCTAATGATGAAGAACTTGCTGGCAAAAACAATGAGGAAAACTGCTGGCCTTAGGATATAATAAATCGCTAAGAATGGTACGGCCAATAAAGAAAGGAGTCTGTATGGGTTGACCAAAAAAATACTTTTAGGGATGTATTCTGCTGTAAAAAGAACAATAACAGTTGAAATTACTGTTTGCAAGAGTAGGATGATCAAATCATTGTTGAATCGTACTGGCAATATTTCTACAAGCCAAGGATCAAGTAGCATGGCCATGAATATGCCATAAATTACTAGTGTCAGGTTATTACCTATTAGTGTAGTGGCAATAAAACTGGAAGGTTTACGAGCAAATTTAGAGAGGACTTTGGCGGGTCTACTTCCTTGTTTGCCCTGAAGTTCTATATGCAATTTATTGGTGGTAATAAACGCAATTTCCAAACCCGAAAACAGGGCGGAAAAAATCACACAAATAATAATTACACCAATTAGGGTTGGATCCATATTACGATTGCTTGTCCTTTTTTAGCTTGTATAAAAGTATAAGAGATATACTTAACATAAAAATCCAGTAAGAATGCATAAAGCCCATGGTCATGGTTTGATGTAAGCCAATTAGGAAAAGTGCTGCAGAAAATGTAAGAATTATTATTTGTATTAAATTATTCATATCTGGTTATTGGCCTTCATTTGCTGGCATGATGGACATTGTCCCACTGGGTTTAAGTATAGTATATTCTTCAAAATCTTGACTAGCCTCAAGTCCTTCTCCTGTCAGCACTTCATCTTCAGTCTTTATAGTTACGAAATTGTCAGTATAAATCTGTTCGTCTTTTGGATTCCAGTTTAGTAGTTCGGTTGAGAGCTCGTCACCTGTAAAAAGACTTCGCATAATTACATTACCTTCAGCTTTGTAATAATCTTCTTCAGAAAAGTAATAGCCTTTATCTGCGACCAATGTAGAAGTAACTAGGCCAAATGGATTGTAAAACCGTAGATAAATACCATCTGGAAAATCTCGGTCCTGGTTGGATAATATTAGTTGCGTTCGCGCCACCAGGCGTAGTTTAACAATTGTAGAATCAGAGACAAGCATGTCAATATTGCGCATCGTAACCTCTGGGCCATCATAAAGTTCATGATCGACATTTTTTTGCTCCTTGCACGCAAAGAGAAAAGTCACCATAAAAACAAGAATGCTGATTCTATTCATCTAATCAAAAGTGAACATTTATATAAAAATAAAAAAGCACTCCGGGAGAGTTACTACCCGGAGTGCCGTTATACTTTTCTTTTGAAAACCTTATGGTCTTCTTTCCAAAACAACCGTCTCATTAATCCAACATCCAACTGTCATAGACTGACCTTCAGTGAGTCCCAATTCGAAAATTTCTTCTATGGAAGGGAACTGTTCCTTGGCCTTGCTCATAGCACTTTGATCTCCCGCCCTCTTGTATTGATTGTAAGCAGCAATGAAAACCAATCGATCATCTACTTTACTTTCCCCGGCTCTACAGTCATTGTAGCTCTGCATATATAGATTTCCAATCAAAGAATACGCTTTTTTTGCTGAAGGGTCATTTGCCAAGGCCTTTCTTGCATTAGTTCTTGCGGCAGACTTGTTTCCACTAGATGCGTACATTTGAGCCATGCTTAAATAGATTTCTGATTTTTTAAGGTTGTCATCAGTCAATTCTAGTGACTCTGTATAATACTCATTGGCTTTCCCCAAATCTCCAGTAGAAGCATGCTTGAGTGCGATTACTTTTGCCAGACCGAAAGCGGGTTCACTTTTATATACGATTTCAGCTGCTTCTACAAAAGTTGGGCTTTCCGAACATTTTGCAGTCAACATCAACTGGAAGACCTTCTTTGCCATCTTCGGATCTTGGCTTTCCCTCATCTTTGGAGCAAGCTTGTCTTCAACGAATGGACAATCCACAGTAACCGTACTTGTCAAGAGTTTATCCACGTTAGCCTGAATCTTCTCAAGTCTAGGTACATTTCTTTTGCTCGCAATTTTTCCATCGATAACATCGGAGATCATACCATATCTGTCGATAACCTCTTCATCAGTGATTTCACCTCCGCTGAGCTTGTATCTTCTGACAACATCCATATATGCCATAAGATTATTATCAAGTGTTTTTGCTTGGTTTAATTCGAAAGTTTTGTCGAAGAGTGTCATCAACTCCTGATATTTTGACTTATTACCTTTATAGTATTTGTAAGCTGTAAAAGCTTTTCTGTTCAAAACTTTGCCCTCTTTACCAAAGTATTTGATTCTATCATCGTACATTTTTAGTGCCTTCTCCTGAAGCGTAACTTTTTTAGCTGCATCAGACTCAGCATCAACCAGGCCTTCATATATTTTAGCTCCATTAATGTAAAGTGACTCGTTGAGGTCGGGAGCGTTATCTAGTAACCATTGATGTGGTTCAACTGCTGTTGCAAATTGTTTGCTTTTCACGGCATCCACATAAAGGGCATTTTTTTCTTTGGCCATTTCGACATCTTCAGGCCACTTCCATCCCTGCTGTGCAATTGAGATTGTATTTATCGCAATAAATAATCCGAATAGTACTAGCTTTTTCATATTTTCATATTTTAATAGTCTCTTGCTTTCTTATTTTCTGAGGCAAAACAGCGTATGTTTTGCAAAAGAAAGCGCAACATAATAATTAATTATATTTTCTTCTAACAAACCAGCGGTCATTGATAGTGGCACCTAGCGCAAATTTGAAGTACTGTTCTTTTACCTGAGTGCCAGATACTTTGCCTCGCTGTCCATATTTAAAGGACATATTGAGTGCAGAAACGCCTTTTACTGGAAGTGACCAGCCAAAATTGATGCCAAAATCACTGAGTGTTTCTCCGTTGATAACAAATGGAGCCTGTTTGTAGTCTAACCCAAGTCGGTATCTAATCCTTTTTATGTAGCTATTTACATCATTGTACTTAGGTACAATCTCAAACCCAAGAGCAATCATCCAGACACTTCGGTATTCTTCAGTATCATTGGCAAAACCGGCTTGCTCATCCCAAAACGATCGCTTAATATCTAAGCCAAGAGTCAGCTTGTTCAGCTTTTGCCACGAAAATCCTATTCCAATGTCTGCAGGAAGCTGGTATCCGCTTTTCAGATCATTGACTAAAGTATCTCCAGGTACAGTATTTCCTGTTCCGGTCTCAAACTGAATACGTTCTAGCCTTGTACCCTTTATGTTGTTGCCTAGATCAAATGTCATTCCAAAGTTTAGAACATCTCTTTCGTTAAGTGACTTTCTTAGTGAGGCCCCCAGGCCGGCGTTAAAACCAGAATAGTTAGTTTTTCCATAATATCCCGTAGGAAATTGTTGAGTAAGACCTCCTCCTTCAAGGCGGGTGGAAGTGATTTCTTCAATCAGGCCAAATATATAAGAGACTCTTAGTCCCAATGAAATGCCTCGAGCTACTTGAACACCATTGGAAAAATAAACTTGATTTAGACCGCCGCTTCCCTCAAAGTCTATGACAGCATCTACATTAGTCCCTGATATAGCCTGTGTTGCAGAGAAATTATAGTTCACTGTACTATAAGGCATTAGTCCGATATTGGAGGTCCATTTGCTGGAGATTATTGGAAATGCGAAAGTGAGATACTTGAAGCCACCGGTGCCCACTTTTACAGAATTAAAATTGTTGGACACTTTTCGATTCTCTCCCTCTACGCCAATTTCAAATACAGTAAGTGTGTTGTACGTGAGGAGGGCAGGGTTTATGTTGTTGATGTTCCAAACTGATGGCGTAGCAATTCCTACATTACCCATAGCCGCATTATTTGCCAGACCCATTCCATTCAAGTCCCCAATACCAATAACCGTATAAGGTGAATAGGTGTGCTGCGCTAAAACAAATTTGCAGCTCAAAAAAGCTGCAAGAATCATTATCCATTTAACTCTACTCATTGTATTCCAATATCCTGTTCAATCCGATCAACACCAATTTAGGGGATGCAAAGATGTGTGCTTTTAATTTAGATTCAAAACTATTTAGTCCTCTGCCACACATAATCACTTCTAAATCAGGCCATTTCAGCTGATAGCGACTAATTATGCCATCCAGCTCGGCTGCAATACCATTGATTACACCACTTACCATTGCGTCTTTTGTTGATTCTCCGATAAGGTTTGCTTTCTTAAATTCGGTGATTAATGGTAGCCTCTTTGTATAGTCATGCATGGCTTTAAAACGTATGTCCATGCCTGGAGAAATACTTCCCCCATGGTAGACGTTGTCCTTGTCTAAAAAATCATAGGTAATACACGATCCAATGTCTATAACCAAATTGTTCTTCCCTCTATTGATTTTTTCAGCTCCAGCTAAAGCAGCAATTCTGTCTAATCCCAAGGTGTTTTTTGTTTTATAATGATTTTTAAAAGGAATAGGTGTGCTGGCAGTTAAAATATTTATGTTGAATTTCTTCAAATGTTTGGCAAGGTCTTGACCATCTATGGCAACCGAGCAAATGATTATTCGTTTAGCCTGACTTTGATTGACAATGGAAACAATTTCATCTAAAGACTGGCAAACCCAATCTCTTTTTAACTCAGAGTTAATGAAGAGGCCAATTTTAGAGGAGGAGTTGCCCATGTCGATAGCAATATTTATTGATATATTTGACACTGATTAGAGATGAGTTTATTGTACTTTTTCTATACTGTGAAATTAATGGGAGAACTTAATACACACAAAAATTGTAAAATATTAATACCTCACGTTTGGTTTTATCCCTACAGATAATATCTTTATTACATCAATCAAGACCTGCTATGAGAAGATTAAAAAAATTCCAACTGGAAACTAAAATGATCGGTTCAGATTTCATATAATTGCCCTCATTTATTCTTAAGCAGTATGTATAAATATTTGGTTCTTTTTATTTTGTTGAGTATCGGCCTGAAAGGGTATGCCGGCAATATAAAGGCCAATGAAGAGGTGTTTGCAAAGCAAACGGTTGTTGAAACCAGTGTTGCTGAGGAGCCTGACGAAGATGAACACCATCATGCACCAGGTTGGTCGGTTATTCCATTTGCTCTCTTACTGATAATGATTGCCACCGGACCTCTATTCTATGAGCACTTTTGGCACAAAAATTATCCAATAGTAGCCTGTGCATTAGCATCGATGGTCGTTTTGTACTATTTATTTGGCTTGCACAACGTTCATGCACCTGTTCATGCACTGGCAGAATACGTACAATTTATCGCTTTGTTAAGTGGATTATTTATAGCCTCAGGAGGTATTATGATTGAGGTGGATAAGGAGGCCAAACCAGTTACAAACGTGATCATTCTTTTGATTGGTGCATTGATTTCAAACGTTATTGGTACTACAGGAGCTTCCATGCTTTTGATCAGACCCTTTATCAGACTGAATAAAAACAGAATAAAACCTTACCATATCATATTCTTCATTTTCATGGTAAGTAATATTGGTGGCTCACTTACTCCAATTGGAGACCCACCTCTATTTTTGGGCTTTCTCAAAGGAGTACCTTTCTTTTGGACGCTCAAATACAATATCATTCCCTGGATTTTTGCTTGTCTTGCTTTAGCTGTGGTATTCTATTTCACCGATAAAAAGAACAAAGCAGATTACAGTTTTGGAGAAAGCACCCATACTCCATCAAACACGGTTACTTTTGTTGGCACAAAGAATTTTCTATGGTTGGCTGTTATAGTTGGTGCGGTATTTTTAGACCCAAATGTTTTGGATTGGGTACCAGCTATTCATTATGATGGCCAGAAATTTTCTTATTTAAGAGAAATAATCATGCTTACAGCTGGATTTCTCTCTTATAAGTTTGCCAATAAGGAAGCACTCCAATGGAACGAGTTTAATTTCGAACCGATTCGAGAAGTAGCTTTTATTTTCATTGGGATTTTTGGAACAATGATGCCTGCACTGGAATTGGTTGGCAATTTTGCCCAATCAGATGCTGGTGCAGCAATGATCACTCATAATACATTGTATTGGGGAACTGGAGTGCTATCTGGCTTTTTGGATAATGCACCAACTTATATAAATTTCCTTACGGCTGCACTTGCTTCGCAAGGAGGCTCAATCAACTCAATAACAGATGTTGTCGCGTTCTCTGATGGAGAATTTGTCAATTCTATTTTGTCTCTGAAGGCTATATCAATAGCAGCCGTCTTCTTCGGTTCTATGACATATATTGGAAACGGGCCAAATTTTATGGTTAAATCGATAGCTGAGCAAGTGGGTATAAAAATGCCTTCGTTTTTTGGCTACATCATTAGATTTTCCATCCCAATTCTGCTGCCTCTATTCGTACTTGTATGGCTGATATTCTTCTACTGGGGAATCTTGTAAAGAAGAAGTTGATTAGATCGAGAGCATTTTAATGGCCGTAATAGCCGCCTCGTCTCCTTTATTTCCATGTTTGCCTCCTGCACGATCTGTTGCTTGTTTCTGAGTCTCAGGAGTGAGGACACCAAAAATTACCGGTTTGTCATATTTCAGAGAAACATTGGTTATACCGTGGGCAACTGCATCGCATATGAAATCGAAGTGGCGAGTTTCCCCTTGAATAACACACCCAAGGCAGATAACGGCATCCACATCATCTCGCTGTGCAAGTTTTTGAGCACCGAGGCTTAATTCAAAACTTCCAGGCACATCAACCCTTACTATGTTATTTGGTAAAGCACCATGCTGCTTAAGTGTTTCCAAGGCGCCGTTGAAGAGTGATTCTGTAACCTCTTCATTCCACTCTGAAACTACAATGGCGAAGGTTTTATTAGAAATGTCTAATACGTTCTTGACGCTGTATTCACTGAGATTTTTAAGATTGCTAGCCATAAGTCCTATTCTTGGAGTTAAAATAAAAAAGGGAGGAGTAAAAAACTCATCCCTTTTTAAATGTTTTATGCATGAGCTTAGTTAGCCAGTCCTTCTAATCGAGCTAAATGTTTCACAGATTCTTGATATTCTAAGACACCATAGAAATCATCAACGATTGTTTGATAGTTATCTTTAGCTGCATTTAAATTACCTGCTTGCTCATTGGCAATGGCTGCCTTTACAAGATATGTAGGGCTGAACTGTTTGTTCGAATTGTAATCTGCTGCTTTTTCATATAGACCGGCAGCTTCGGCAAAATCTCCCAGCTCCATTTTGGCATCTCCAATCAGTGCATAAGCACGTGCCTGAATTACATAGTCGTTCGCACTAAAAGCACTAAGATATCTGACAGCATTTTCGAAATCCCCCAACTTCAGATAAATTGCACCTGAGTAGTAATTGGCCATGTTGGCAGCATCAGTCATACCATACTCACTTATGATTTCTAAGAAACCATAATTGTTGCCATCCCCATTCAAAGCCTTGCCCAGACTATCTGCTTCAAAGTAATAGACTGCCTGAAACATGTCTCTTTGTGCATTGTCATTCTGACCCTTGATGTAATAATTGCTGAACATGTAGCCTAGTATTGCAACAAGTATGATTCCTGCCACCACTGAAACGGCTGTTTTATTTTTTTCAATAAACTGCTCAGTTCTTGAAAATTGTTCTGCTATTGCTTCCGGATTCTCAAACAAATCGTGATCGTGACTTTCCGTACTTTTTTTCTTCTTTGTCATTCTATTTCAAAAATTCTGACCGCAAATGTAGCAATATTTTAAAATCATCTGTGATTGCCATCATTTATATCCGTTTTTAGTCTTCCAAGAATGGATAGGCTGGATCAGCATACACATCTGTGTAGGCATTTTCCGGTGCTGGATATGCCGATTCCTCAGCGAATTTCACGCAAAGGCTTACTTCTTCCTTTACTTTCTGGTCTATTGTTGTTAATTCGTTTTCTGTTGCTAATTTCTTGCTGAGAATTTCTTTTCTCACCATTTCTACAGGGTCTTTGGCTTTGTAGGTCTCAACTTCTTCTTTCGTCCTATATTTAGCAGGATCGGACATGGAGTGACCTTTGTATCTGTAAGTCCTGAATTCAAGCAAGGTAGGGCCATCACCTTTTCTTGCTCTTTCAGCCGCTCGAGCCACAGCATGGTGAACGTCGATAACGGACATACCATCTACTGACTCCGAAGGCATTTCATAGGCAGCTCCCAATTGATCCAGTCCTGTTACATTAGATGTTCTTTGAACTGAGGTTCCCATGGCATAACCATTGTTCTCAATGACAAAAATTACAGGTATTTTCATCGTCATGGCGATATTTAATGCCTCGTGAAAAGCACCTTGTCTTACAGCACCATCTCCCATGTAGCAAATACAAAGTTTGCCAGTGTTATTATATTTTTCGGCGAAAGCGATTCCTGCTCCTAGAGGTACCTGGCCACCGACAATCCCATGCCCACCAAAGAAGTTATGTTCTTTATCGAAAATGTGCATAGAGCCGCCTTTCCCTTTTGAAATTCCAGTTTCTTTTGCGAAAAGTTCAGCCATAATTCGTTTAGGATCAGTACCTAAAGCGATTGGATGTGCGTGATCTCTATAGGCGGTAATGTACTTATCTCCTTCTTCAAGCGCACTTACTGCTCCAGCTACACAGGCTTCCTGACCAATGTAAAGGTGACAGAATCCCTTGATTTTTTGTTGACCATAAAGTTGACCCGCTTTCTCCTCAAATTTTCTCATCATCAACATGGTCTCATACCATGTAATGTATGTCGATTTTGAGAATTCGTTTTTAGATGTTGCTTTTGATTTCTTTTTTTCTTTTACACTTGCCATTTCAAAAGTTATTTAAGCGGTTTGACTGAATTAAGTACTTTGGGATTGTCGTTTCGCTCGTTTTTACGAACTGCGAAATTAGTTAAATTAGTAGTCACAGCAAAGCATTATGTTCCTTCAATCACTCTCCTTGCAATATTTTAAAAATTATGAAAAGGCTGAGGTTTCATTTTGCGAGCACTTCAATTGCCTGGTTGGAATGAACGGGAGTGGAAAAACTAATATTCTAGATGCCATCCACTATTTATCGACCACCAAAAGTGCCTTTCATGCTTTGGATTCTCAAAGTATCACTCATGGTAGTCAATATTTTGTGATAAATGGAAAGTTCTCATCAGTTGATAAGGAAAGTAGGGTTCATTGCAGTTTGAAGAAAAACAGCAGAAAAACCTTCAGGGTAGATGATTTAGAATATGAAAAACTTAGTGAGCATATTGGCAAATTTCCGCTGGTCTTAATAGCTCCAAATGACGATGAGCTGATTCGTGAAAGCAATGAAACACGTAGAAAATTCTTTGATAGTATTATTTCTCAGTATGACTCCGGTTATTTACAGTCTTTAATAAGGTACAATCAATACCTCAAACAACGCAATGCATTGCTCAAATCCATGGCGGAGTCCGGAAAGGTCGACCAGGTCATGCTAGAGACTTACAATAAACCTCTTATACAAGCAAGTCAGAAGGTTGCAAAAAAAAGAAAAGTTTTTATTGAGGAGTTTCTTCCTCATTTCCAATCGAATTATGACAAAATAGCTGAGAAGAGAGAAATGGTGTTTATTGGTTATAATACTAAGGTGCTGGATACCAATTTTACTGAAAATTATCACAAAGGGATTCAAAAAGATATTATCACTCAACGTACAAATTTGGGAATACACAGAGACGAATATCTTTTCGAAATTGATGGGATGCCAATTAAAAAATTTGGCTCCCAGGGTCAACAGAAGTCGCTGCTTATTAGCTTGAAGTTGGCACAGTTTGAGTTTGTAAAGTCGCACCTTGGGATTACACCTATTTTGCTACTCGATGACATCTTCGATAAACTGGATGACTCTAGAATCCGAGAACTAATGACCATCATAGGCTCAGAAAACTTTGGACAGGTGTTTGTGACTGACGCAAGGGAGGAACGTACGAGAAATTTGTTGCAGGATAAGTTTGATACTATGAAATTATTTAGAGTTGAAAATAATACGATTTTAGAATTCGAATAAACGAAAGAAGAACTATCTCTTTAGGAGCCGAACGTTCATTGGTTGATTTGGCCGAAGAGTCAACAACGGGTTGAATTCGATTGTTCTTGGTGATAGTGGCTTAATCTCAAACTTCTTTACAAATTGTACGAGTAAAAGAATCATTTCGAACATAGCAAAATTATTGCCTATACAAAATCTGGGCCCTCCACCAAATGGTAGGTACTGAAACTTATGCTTTAGGTTATAACCTTCGAACCTATCAGGGTTGAAGACATTTGGATGATCCCAGTACGAAGGATGATGGTGTAGCTCATAAATGCTAGTCATCAGCTGATAGCCCTTTTCAATTTCAAAGTTACCGATTTTGTCCTCGGCTCTTGATTTACGCACAATATTCCAAACTGGTGGATACATGCGCATGGACTCTTTGACGACCTGACTTGTAAATTTAAGATTAGTAAAATTCATGACGTCAAGTTTCTCCAACTTATCCAAGTTTTGAACCTCTTGATGCAGCCTGTCTTGGATTTCGGGATGATGAGCCAAGAGATGTAATGTCCAGGTCATTCCTAAAGATGATGTCTCGTGTCCCGCTACGAGGAAAGTGAGTATCTCATCTCGGATTTGTGCAAATTCCTTATTTGAGTCAAAATTTTTAAGCAAAACAGACAGTAGGTCTTTAACCTCATTTACGTTCGGACTACTTCGTTCGTCAATGGTACGCTGAATGAGGTTGTGCGAATCCTCCATCATCGTGTGATAACGTCGATTCTTTTTAGAAGGAATCCAAAGCGGCCATTTGATAGGATTGCGGATGCGGCTAACAATAAATTCTTGCCCGAAGGTAATGTGTTCAGACATTTTAGCAAGAATTGCCTCATCGGAGGAATAAATAAGAGAATTCAACAGAATGGTAAGCGTGAGCCCATTCATTTCGGTATCGATTCTAACACTTTCTTTATCATGAAGATTCTCCAAATATTGTGCTCCTGTTTGCCAAACTGCAGGTAGTAATTTTCTTAGCTCCGCTTTGTGGAAAGACGGCTGAAGAATTTTTCTATTCTTGTGCCAGTCGTCTCCTTCAGCGGTCAATAGTCCATTACCAAGAACTAAGGCAACCTGCTTGTAACCATTACTTTTGGTATAGTTTTCATGGTTATTGGCAAGTACATGCTGTGCGTGATTGGGATCTGAAATGAGTGCAAATTTACCAATTGGTAAGTTTAGGTCAACTGGTGAACCGTATTTCTGTGTGGCCTCCTTCATGTAAATAATGGGAGAGGCCTGAAATTTTTTGAGATTCTTGAATTTGCTGTTTTCAGGAAAGGCCTTTGGAGGTTTCACTTCAGATCATTTTTGAGCGAAGATAATTCAATAATTAGGATACTAGCTAGTGAGACTATTTTTAACCTCCAAATCTAGCATCCATTGTTTCCTCCATACTCCTCCTCCATATCCCGTCATCGAACCGTCAGAACCTATGACGCGATGACAAGGAATAATGATGGCAATGCGGTTGTCACCATTGGTTTTGGCTACGGCTCGGATGGCTCCCAGATTATTGATAGCTACTGCCTGATCCTTATAGCTTCGGGTTTTCCCATAAGGTATTCCCTGCAGTTCCTTCCAGACTTTTTGCTGAAAGGCAGTACCAGGAATCTCCAACGGTACGGTGAATTTTTTTAATGAGCCTTCAAAATATTGATTGAGTTCGTTTGTGAGTAATTCAAAGTAGGGGTTTTGTCCAGGAATGAGTTCTGCCTTTAAGTATTTTCTTAAGCGTTCCACTTGCGTCTCGATCATTCGACGATCTGTAAATTCCAATAGGCAAATGCCTTTATCTGTAGCACCAGCTATCATTGGACCCAAAGGTGTAGGGACTCTAGTCACTGAAATTACATTTTTGTATTTGCTTTCTTTTGGACTAAACCCTGTTGAGTTTTTAAAACTGTCAAGAAACCCACTCAGCGATTCGAAGCCATTGCTATATGCAGACTGAATAACACGATCTCCTTGCCTAATTTGTCCGAAGGCGTTGTTTATGCGAAGCGATCGGAGATAAGCCTGGAAAGTCATGCCGTGATTTTTTTTGAACCAGCGTCGTACGCGAGTCGGGTCAAGTCCTCTGTCTCTTAGGTTCTGATCATTTATTCTAATATTCGGTGTTGTTTCAATGTTGTCCAAGAGTGACTTGAGCCAAATAGGACTAACGCCCTTCATTTCCATAGGATGACAAACTTTACACGGGCGATAGCCGTGATCCAGAGCTTCTTTTGAGTTGCCAAAGTACTCAACATTTTCTGCCTTAGGTTTACGTGCATGACAAGTAGGACGACAAAATATTCCTGTGGTTTTGACCGCTGCAAAGAAGACCCCTTCAAAAGAACTGTCCTTACGAACTAGGGCATCATACATGATGTCGATATCTGGCAAAATCGAAAGTTGCATAGTCATAAAATTAGGTATTAGTTTGCTAAATTAGAGGAAGATGAAATATGATTCAACCGAAAAATGGACAAGCATTTTTGAAGTCAAAAAACTTTCCCATGTGTTAGTCCTACTATGGCTTGACCCAGAGGTCTGACGTTAGCCAAACTAACCCCTAAATTAGAGGACGATTTGGATCCAAATAATTTTTGAATTTCTCTTCCCGACCATAATCTGAAAGCAAATGTCTGGCTCCATTTTTTAATGTAGGCGGTTTCCAGCTTTTGGCGATCAAATCTGCCATTCTTCCATGATTCCAGTATCAATTCGGAAAGCAAGTTAGCCGAACGAATAGCCATGGCCATGCCATTTCCGCATAATGGAGTAATCATGCCAGCCGTGTCTCCACACATTAAAATATGATTGTGAACAAGTTCTTTTTTTTCAAACGATATTTCATTTATTACCAAGGGTTCATCGAACAAAAATTCTGAGTCATTCCAAATCCTTTTTAGAAATGGATTTTGATGAAGAACAGCTTGCTCCATTTCAGTGATGGTTTTATGCTTTCGGAGGTTGTCTCGGTGGGACAAATAGCACAAATTGGAAATTCCTCCCTCCACCTGACTGATGCCACAATATCCATCCTGGAAATTGTGGAGCGCAATCTCATCGTCAGGGAAAGTTGTTTTTATGTGATATTTTACTCCAAGATAAGGAGACTTCTTTTGCATGAATTTACGGGTTTTATCGAGGACAGACCGCTTGCCATGAGCTCCAATCACAAGTCTTGTTTCATAAACCTGACTTTTTGTTGCCACATAAAAGAAATCATCTGTCATGCGGACATCAATGACTACCGAATTTTGGTAAACCTCGACCCCGGCACTTTCGGCTTGTTGGAAGAGATAATGATCAAATGAAAAACGACTAATACCAAAGCCGCCCATTTTCAGGGATAGTTGAGCTTGTTTGCCATTAATGGAAGTAAGTCTGAAATTAGCAATCTCAGTTGGATTGAGCTCTTCCGGAAATAACTCATTACGCACCAAAAAGGGTTTTACCTCATTAGAAATGTACTCTCCGCATACACGATGAAAAGGGTACGATTTTTTTTCAAAAAGTGCTACCTTAAGTCCAGAGCGACTCAGCAAAATAGAGTTGACTAAACCGGCTATACCACCACCGACTACTATGACATCGTACATGTGATAAATATCCTTAGAAATGATGAACTATTAAGGCCATAGATCGTAAAATTGCATTTTAAACATCATTACAATGGCAGAAAACCTATTCCTTCCGGAGACTGATAGTAGAACAGAAAAGTATGAAGCTTTACTGCCGCAGATAGAAGCTTTAATCTCCTCTGAATCTGACCTGATGGCAAATTTGGCTAACATTACTGCAGCATTAAAAGCAGGGTTAGATTTCTTTTGGGTTGGTTTTTACTTGGTCAAAGAGGGCGAATTGGTCTTGGGCCCATTTCAAGGCCCGATTGCATGTACACGCATTCAAAAGGGCAAAGGAGTTTGTGGTAAGGCCTGGGAGGAAAAACGAACAGTGATTGTTGAAGACGTTGATCAATTTCCTGGGCATATTGCCTGTAGCAGTGCCTCCAAATCTGAGATTGTTGTGCCTGCTCTTATAGATGGCGAGGTAAAATTAATTTTAGATGTAGATAGCGACCGATTGTCTGATTTCAACGGAGAGGACCAAAAATATCTAGAGTCCTTAATGAAAATAATTGAGTCAAAATTATCTTGTTGATATGAAATTTACGATCGTTGGAGGAGGTATTTCTGGTCTTACCACGGCGCTTGCTTTTGAAAAACTGGGAGTGGAATATGAACTGTACGAAGCTGCCCCAGCTCTTAATGAATTAGGTGCCGGTATTTGGATGGCGTCTAATGCTATGCAGGTTTTTGGATGGCTCGGAATTGCAGATGAAGTACAAGGCCAAGGTATGAGTCTTGAACATGTAGAGGTAGCTGATCAAAGCTTTAGGACCATAAATACTACGGACCAGCAGATAATCGTGGATGCACTGGGCTATTCAATCGTATCTATCCATCGGGCAAGGCTTCAGAAAATTCTTTTTAATCAACTGCCTGCTGAAAAGATTCATTTGGGGATGGCTCTGGAATCGATTGATCAGGAGGATGAAAAGGTAACAGCCAACTTTAAGGATGGATCGACTGTTATTTCCAATGCTCTAATTGCGGCAGATGGAATCCATTCTGTGGTCAGAAATCAATTGTTTCCCCATTCAGTGTTGCGCTATTCAGGGCAGACTTGTTGGCGAGGCATCGCTAAGCTTGAACTCCCAGAAAAGCTTTCACGGTCGTGTGTAGAAACCTGGGGAAATCGGGTGAGGTTTGGCATTTCTGTAATTGGAGAAAATGAAGTTTATTGGTTTGCCGTCGCCGAGGCTGCCTCTGGGGGTAAAGACAATCAGAAGAATCTAAAGAGTAAACTGAAGCAAATGTTCAAAGATTTTGCTGAGCCTGTGCAATCAATACTTGAAGCGACACCTTCAGAAAAGATCATAAGAAGCGATATATCAGATCTGAAACCACTTGATGCCTGGAGTGACCGTCGAGTGGTGCTAATCGGTGATGCTGGACATGCTACTACACCGAACATGGGTCAGGGAGGCGCACAAGGAGTTGAAGATGCTTATTATTTGGGCCAAATAATAAAGAGAGAATCAGACCCAGTTAGGTCCTTTCAAATTTTTGAGAAAACAAGAAAAAAGAAGGTAAACCAAATTGTCAGTGGTTCAAGAAACGTTGGAAGATTGGCACACATCGAATATGGGAGATCAATTCGCAATTTTCTCATGCGAATGGTACCGCCTGCTATGACCAATCGTCAGATGATCAAATTGTATTCTATACAGGAATTTGAGTGAATGATTGTTTTCGATTAAATTGAAAGCATGAACCTGCAAAAAATCTTCTCCAAATACGCCGATCTGTCCTTATTGTTTTTGAGAATCGGTTTTGGTATTCGTCTCATTTGGGGTACCCTCGACAATATCATTAGTTATGATCGCATGATGGAATTCGCTGACTTTCTGGGAGCGAATGGTTTTCCATTTCCTATCACGTCAGCATTTGCATCTGTCTATTTACAATTCGCCGCGGGGATTTGTTGGGTTCTTGGAGTTTGGGTTCGTGAGTCTGCTTTGGTCATGGTAGCGAATTTTGTAATTGCTATATTGATGGTGCATATCGGTGACAGTTACATCAATACGGCTCCGGCCATACACCTTTTGACAATCTCCTTCTTTCTGCTTTGCTATGGAGGAGGAAAATTTGTAGTAAGTAAGGCTAGTAACTAAAACTATTCAAGAACTCTATCATCTCATCTTTGAATTCAGGCAGGTCCTTGCCGTAGCTGACATACTGCATGAGTTTTTGATCCGTAGCAGCCATTTGTTGTTGCAGTTCTGTATTTTGATTTACAAACAAAAACTCTAACTCCGGTTTGAGCTCTTTCAACACATCTACAATATCAAGTACCGAGAGGTTTCTTTCTGATGTGTTGTAAGCACCGGCAGGCACATTTTCCTGAATGACGTCTTGTATGATATTGGCTAATGAATTCACATGTATGAAAGCCCTTTTTTGGTTTCCATTGCCATTGATTTGTAGTCGGCCATTGAAATTGCACTCGAAAACAAACTTGTTGATAACGGCATCAAACCTCATACTTCTGCTGTAGCCGTACACATTTCCACATCGCAATACAATTGGATTTCTTTCTTTTCCCAGTCGTTGAATATGTTCCTCTCCTCTTTGTTTGGAAATGGCATAGAATGAGGACGGGTTAACTTCATGATCATCGGAGATGGGCTCATCATCGAAACCATATACGCCCATGCTGCTGAGATAGATCACTTTTTTAACCTCACTTTCTTCGATAGCGTAAGTCAACTCTGCCGTACCCCAATTGTTTATCTGCTCATAGAAGTGGAGATTGACATTGGCAAACGGAGAAGTGACCTTGGCAGCCAAGTGAACCACCACATCGATACCTTCCATCGCTTTCTTCAAACTTCTGGAATCAAGTAAATCACCTTTTATAAATTCTAGGGCAAAAGGATTGATAAACTTGTCACCTAAAAACAAGTTGTAATTGCCTCGCATCAAATTGTCGTAAATCACAATTTTTTCTACAGCCTTATTGCTGCTCAGGTGTTTTACTAATCTGGTGCCAATATATCCGGCCCCGCCGGTAATTAATACTTTCATTGCTTATACAAAAAAACAGGTGGTTATTTACTTACTAATTCGGTGTGTAGTCCACACTCAGTTTTGTTCATTCCATACCAGCGAGCCTCACGTTCCATCATTTCAAGGCTTGGTTTACGAGTACATGGTTCACAACCAATACTAGTATACCCATCAGCATCTAGCGGATGCTTAGGCAACTCATATTCTTTGATATAATCGAAGATCATCTTGTTCGTCCATTCCAGCATCGGGTGAAACCGAACAGTATCGAATTTTGATTTTTCTTCCACTCTCATTTTCGCCCGATTGGCATTTTGGTCTCGACGAATACCATTGATCCAGATGTCGTAATCTGACAGCAATCGATCCATTGGCTGGACTTTGTTGTAATAACAACATCTATCCGGATCCGAAGCAAACAACAATTTGCCTTCGCTATCTTTTTGAAGGCTCTTAGGTACATCAGGCTTAATCTCTATCATATTAAGTCCAAACTCATCTGCCAGTTGGTCCTTATATGCCATTGTTTCGGGAAACAAAAAGCCTGTATTCAAACAATACACAGGAATCGATTGATCAATACGGCTAAGTAAATGAAGCAGTACGATACTGTGGGTTTGAAACGAAGAAGTGGTAAAAAGTTTTTTACCGTCCTCTTGATATTTAATAATGTGACTTTTTATTTCATCAAAATCCATCGAAATAGATATTTTAGATTGAACACGCGAAGATAATCGAATTCCATAAACAGAACTCTAAAGCTTATACTTAACACCTTTCAACGAATCAAGGTTGCGACCTTTACATTTTTTATAGGCCGAAGTTTAAATATTTATAAAATAACCATTTAGACAGAATGGCGTAACATTGCATTATGAGAGCAGCCGTCTATAGAGTAGAGCATTTCAATGCGGCACATCGCTTGCACAATCCTGAATGGAGCGAAGAGATGAACCAAACAGTATTTGGAAAGTGCAACAACCCCAATTACCACGGGCACAATTATAATTTGGAAGTTGGTGTATTGGGCGAGGTTGATCCTAAAACCGGATATGTTTATGATTTGAAGTTGCTAAGTGACCTGATTGAAGAGAAAATTTTGAATCGCTTTGATCACAAAAATTTGAATTTGGATGTTGAGGAATTTAAAGACCTGAACCCTACTGCCGAAAATATAGTTGTAGTAATTCACAACTTGCTAAGAAGCGAAATTGACGAAAAATACGATTTGAAAATAAAGCTATATGAAACAGAAAGAAACTATGTCGAATTCCCAATCGAATGATGTAATCGATGAGCTGGATCATGTGGCTACCTCTTTTGACACACCACTTCGTGCAGATGCGTTTGAAATGGATGATGAGCTCAAAATTGAATTGATTGCAAAGCATTTCAAGGAGATCATGCAGGTGCTTGGATTGGACCTGACCGACGACAGCCTACAGGGCACACCCAATCGTGTGGCTAAAATGTACGTTCAAGAAGTTTTTAGTGGACTCAATCCAAAGAACAAACCCCATGCACGTCTCTTCGAAAATAAGTTTGGCTATGACCAGATGTTGGTAGAGAAGGAGATCACATTCTACTCTCATTGTGAGCATCATTTTGTTCCTATTTACGGGAAAGCCCATGTAGCTTATATTTCCAGTGGTAAGGTGATTGGCTTATCCAAGATCAATCGCATTGTGCAGTATTATGCGAAGCGGCCACAAGTGCAAGAGCGCATGACAGTTCAGATAGCTAACGAATTAAAAAGAGTGCTCAAAACCGAAGATGTTGGAGTTGTTATTGATGCCAATCACATGTGTGTTTCTTCTAGAGGAGTTGGCGACACGAATAGCAAAACAGGAACAGCTCATTTCAGTGGCAAATTCACGAATGAGGACACCAAGAAAGAATTTCTTAATTATATCAACACACCCGCGAGCATATGAACAAGACCAATACCTCTTCGATAAAAGAAATATTGTTGCGAGATCTTTCTAATCTTGAAAAGGAAATAGCAGGGTACGCAAATGAAGAAGAAATTTGGCTAGTCCGGGGAGAGATTAAAAATTCAGCAGGAAATTTAGCTTTGCATATATGTGGCAACCTACAGCACTTTATTGGAGCAATTGTTGGGCAGGATGGGTATATCAGGAAAAGAGAGGAAGAATTCGCGAAAAAAAATGTTACAGTTTCAGAAATACTAACTGAAATCAGAACTACAAAAGCAGCTATTGAAAAGGCGTTAGATAAACTAACCGATGACAAGCTGGAAGAAAGATATCCTTTAGAAGTATTTGGCAAACCCATGACTTTTTCCTATTTTCTGATTCATTTATCAGGCCATCTCATGTACCACCTGGGTCAGATCAACTATCATAGACGTCTGTTGGCGTCTTAACGTCACCAGATATGTATAAAGTCACCAAGCCCACCTTATTATTAGATAAAAAAAAGGCCATTCAAAACATCAAACGAATGGTAGAGAAGGCAAGGGATTCCGGAGTTAATTATCGTCCACACTTCAAAACTCATTTCTCAAAAGAGATTGGAGAATGGTATCGTGAAGAAGGGGTAAAAAGTATAACGGTTTCTTCTATTGACATGGCTGTGTATTTTGCTGGCCATGGCTGGAACGATATTACTATTGCCTTTCCGGTCAATATATTGCAAATAGATGTCTTACAACATTTGGCAAGACAAGTAAAACTGGGCTTGGTTGTGGAATCTTCCGATGCTATGGGCCACATCAATCAAGGCATTTCAGATCCTGTGGATGTTTATATTAAAATTGATACTGGCTACCACAGAGCTGGGATTTGGCATGAGAATGCAGTTGAAATTAAAGAATTGATCACTACAATTGCGAAACATCATCAGTTCATGGGATTGTTGGCTCACTTTGGACATACCTATCAGCAAACAGAGATAAACAAGATTCTTTCAATATACAAGACCGAGGTAAGTGCATTGAATCAGCTCAGAGATCAATTAGGTACTGACATGATGATCTCCATTGGAGATACACCGTCTTGTAGTTTAGTAGAGTCCTTTGAAGACGTAGATGAAATCCGACCTGGAAATTTGATATTTTATGATGTAATGCAGGCCGAAATTGAATCTTGTCACTATGGCGATATTGCTGTCTGCCTGGCTGTACCTGTTGTGGCCGTCTATCCTGAGCGATCAGAAATCATAGTTCATGGAGGAGCTGTTCATTTGAGCAAGGACTATCTGAAAGATGATAAGAGTCAGGCATATTTCGGTAAAGTGGTATCCCTCAATGGTAAAACATGGAGCGAGCCCCTGGATGACTTTGTAGTGGTATCTCTTTCTCAGGAGCATGGAAAGATTACGGTCCCGAAGGGCCAGATAGAAAAGATAAAAGTAGGGGATCTATTTGGAATACTACCAGTTCACTCTTGCCTCACGGCCAATTTGATGAAAGAATATATGACATTGCGAGGAGAGCGAGTAAGTACGCTGCATCAGTAAGTCATTAGTTTAGTCCAGCAAATTATTATCTAAAATAAACTGAAGTAATTCGGTAGCAGCCTCATCAATTGGCTTGTAATAAACGCCAATTTCATGACGACTTTTGGTATTATCAAATTTGAGTGTTTGATCAACATTTTCCACAACGAATTTCCTTGAAAAGCCCTTCGTAAACCCGAAGAAGTAAAGCATCTTTCTTGGAAATACCTTTCTCGGAAAAGGAAAAGATTCACCGAATTTTTTGTGTAGAATATTGGCAATCTCCAACATAGACTTGGACTCACTCACAAGCATAAACCTTCCTTCTGCATATTGATCTTGTGCTGCAAAAATATGAGCTTGTGCTACATCCCTTACATCAACAAAACCGTACTGGACGTTGGGTACACCTGCTTTAAACGTGCCGTTGGCTATTTTTTTAATAAAGTCGAAACTCCCCGAGCGACTATTTGTAGTTAGGGAAGGGCCTAATATAATAGCCGGATTTAGCGCCACCATTTTCCAACGCTCTTGTTCGTCATGAATTCTCCAAGCTTCTCGTTCGGCCACAGTTTTTGAAAATGCAAGTGGTTGGTGCTTGAGATTGCTTGTCTTGTTCCAATATTCTTCTGTAAAAGCCTTGTTTTTGGTTATTGAGATGTCAGATATATCGCCATAAATAGCTGATATCGCACTTGTGAAAATAACTTTTTTGACCGAGTGCGACTTGTTTACCATTTCCAGCACATTTCTCGTGCCTTCAAATGATGGGTCAATCAATTGCTTTTGAGGATTGCTGATTCCACTTAGTAAATAGGGAGAAGCAGTATGAAAAACGATATTACACCCATACATGGCAGCCTTAAACCCATCTGGGTCCATCAGATCAGCTTCCAGAATGTCTAATGAGCCACGTGCATTCTCTGCTATTTTTTGAAGGTGTTTGTATTTATCTTCCTTATTTAAATCTCGAACAGTGATACGTACCTTATATCCATCTTCAAGCAAAAATTTAACGAGCCAAGAAGCCATATAGCCAGCACCACCTGTCACGAGTACAGGAAGTTCTCTTGTGAGTATATGGGGGTTAATTTCTTCTTCTTCGACCTTTTGCAACATAGAAATCAAAAATTAATGATAAGCAGAGTAAGTTCCTAATTGCGAGTACAAAAAAACTACTTCAATTTATTTTGTAGTGGTCAATTGCTATTAAAACTGTTTTTAAATCTAAACACTCGGTATGTAGGATAGTTAGAGAAATGGAAGGAGATTATCCAATAAGATTTGAAAGAAGAATAATTTACATCCATCAGGAATTTCATAAAAAGTGAAATGAATTGAATAATTTTGGAAGAGCACTATAAAACACCCTAATGCGATACTTCTGGTTAATCTTAATGCTGCCATTTTTGGCCTGTCATGAACAAAACAAGAACAAGATTTCTCCTGCCGAGTTAGTGAAATCGCGGGAAATCAAAAAAGTAACTGAGGCAGAAATATTGCAGGGAGGAACAATTCTAGGGGATGAAATCAGATTACTAATAGAAAAAATAATTGAAACTGATAGTACAACATGTAAAACCGGTAAGTCGCTTAAAATGGATTCGCTGGCAACAACTTACAATACTGAAATACGCCTGATGGGAAAAACAAATAAGAATTCGGAAGAGCTTGAGTCTCAATTACTAGAGGCGTATCAGTATAATCTTGAGAACGATTTAGTACTTACCCATTCAATTCAAAAATTGGACAACAAGACCGTTTTGTATACATACCCAATTGGAAGAGGATCTAAATTCTATATACATTGTATGGACAGTTTAAGACGTCAGAATGCCGAAATGTGGAGTTTGAAGATACCGATTAAGATAATTATCAACAGACTCTAGTTCCGTCTTTTATCGAGAAGAAAACCGATGCCAACTGCAATAAGAACCACAGGCCAGTAGTCCCTGAACCTTATATTGAAGTATTCAGGAAGCCAAAAAATTAATCCTAAGACGATAAAGAAGAGCCCACCATTAGTCTCGCCTGACAGCAATTGATAAATACCGATTAGCACAAGCACCATTTGCCAGGTAAAAAAGTAGTAAGGAATTTCAACTGGAAGAATGCGTAAATTGTCGAGTAAAAAAAGAATACCTATCAATATGAACAGACCACCAAGTACAGAACGTTTATCTCGACTATTCATGACTTTTTTCCGACAAGATAAAAAAAATAGCGAAGACCAATGGCCTTCGCTATTTAGCATCATTCCCAAAATTTAATATCTTAGAAAAGATATTATCAATTCTTACTTAGAAGCTACTAAGCTTACATCAAGAGTGAATTCATCTGAAATGGCTTTATCACCCAAATTGTCAAAAAAGCTATTTGAACCGTATCTAACGTCAAACTTAGATCTGTCCACAGTTATTTTGGCCGTTGCGGTTGCCTTACCACCTTTCACGTTGACATCCGCAGGAAATGTAATAGACTCCGTTTTGCCCTTGATAGTTAAATCACCTGTTACACTGTACTTGTCTTTGGCTGTACTTTTTACCTCAGTAATGGTAAGTGTCGCAGTTTTGTAGGTTTCCACAGCAAAGAAATCGTCAGATTTGAGATGGCCTTCCAATTTTCCTTTCCACTCGCCTTCTTGATCTGTGTTGTTGATAGAAGTCATGTCAATCACGAAAGACCCTCCGGTTAATTTAGAACCATCGATTTCCAAAGTACCTTCGGAAATATTGACTGTCCCGCTATGGCCTCCACTCACAACTTTAGTCGCAGTCCAGACTACGCTACTTTCCTCAACATTGGCCTTATAAGTTGAATTTGATTCAACAGGACCCAATGTTAGTCCAATAGTTAATAATAATACGTTTAACATGTTTGATAATAGTTTAGTAAATTATATGTCTATACAAAATTTGTAATTACAAATATAACGGAGCTTCCATATTTTGGTTTAAGTTTTTGAATAATTTTTTGATATTTTTAAAATGAGCGGGGTCATTTTCAGAATTACCTAATAAAGAACTCACCGACAACTATTTGAATATGACGATCGTATAGTTGATTCAAATTGGCTTATCTTTGCCGACTAATAACAGTACACACTAGATCAAAACAAAATGACGAATACAGTATTAGCATTTGGGATGCCTGGCGGATGGGAACTTGTAATTATAGTTTTGGTTATCATACTCCTTTTCGGTGCAAAAAAAATACCTGAGCTGGCAAAAGGATTGGGTAAGGGAATAAGAGAATTCAAAGATGCTTCTAAGGAAATCAAAGACGAGATCCAAGAAGGAATCAAGGACGACAAAGAATAATTTTGAGCACATACGATTCACTGTCTCGAATCCAATCAGACATTGATTCGGGAGCTATAGATTGTGTTGGGTTAGTGAATTACTACCTTTCCAATATCCACAAGTACAAGCATCTCAATGCGCTCACCGCTGTCTATGAGAGAGACGCCTTGGCTAAGGCAAAAAAGGTACAAGCCAAAATAGATAATGGAACAGCAGGCAGATTAGCAGGCATGGTTTTTACCATAAAAGATGTCTACTGTCATACAGGACATGCACTTCAGTGTGGAAGTAAAATTCTGGAGGGATTCGAGTCTCAGTTTACAGCCACCTGTGTTCAGCGATTGTTGGACGAAGATGCTATCCTTATTGGTAGAAATAACTGCGACGAGTTTGCTATGGGTTCATCCAATGAGAATTCGATTTTTGGCCCGGCGATCAATGCAGCTGGCGAAAACAAAGTACCCGGAGGATCCTCTGGAGGATCTGCAGTCGCTGTTCAATCCAATATGTGCCTGGTTTCTATTGGTTCCGATACAGGCGGGTCCGTACGCCAACCTGCGGCTTATTGTGGTATAATTGGCCTGAAGCCAAATTATGGCAGAATTTCCAGGCATGGTTTGTCTGCCTACGCAAGCTCGTTTGACAGCGTTGGCATTTTAGCGCGGTCCGTAGAAGATACAGCCATTACCTTAGAAATTATGGCTGGCC
The DNA here is from genome assembly GCF_039944555.1 of Reichenbachiella sp. Taxonomy (GTDB): domain Bacteria; phylum Bacteroidota; class Bacteroidia; order Cytophagales; family Cyclobacteriaceae; genus Reichenbachiella. Next base: position 210,820 of record NZ_JBDUYN010000012.1, read on the forward strand.
CTGACGAATATGATACCACTGTTTCACAGACTAAAGTACCGGTGTACTCAAATCATGTAAGCTGGGAAGGCAAAGCGAAAGTAGTTTGTTTCGACAATATTTTGAAGCATGAAGGGCTACATGAAGAAGTAAGATCAGCTACCGAACAAACCTATAAGAGCCTTCAAGAACAAGGTCACAGCTTAGACCACCTTGGATTTGAATACTTGGATTACGTACTACCCACCTATTATATCTTAACCACCGCAGAAGCTAGTACCAACCTATCGAGATATGATGGTGTGCGCTTCGGATATAGAAGCGAGAACGCCCATGATCTTGAGTCTATGTATAAAAAAACGCGCTCTGAAGGCTTTGGAATAGAGGTCAAGAAGAGAATATTGCTTGGGACTTACGTTTTAAGCGAAGGATTCTACGATGCCTATTTCACTAAAGCGCAAAAAGTAAGAAGACTCATAAAGGAAGAGACTCATAGCATATTTGAGAATCATGACTTTATTATTCTTCCGACTGCACCTACTACAGCGTTTGAATTGAATAGCCACAACCGCGATCCTTTGGAAATGTATCTTGAGGATATATTCACCGTACAGGCCTCACTAGCAGGACTTCCGGCGATATCTTTACCTAACGGGACGGACAAAAATGGTATGCCTATTGGAATTCAAGTAATTGCTAATACTTTTGAAGAAGAAAAACTGTTATCTTTTTCGAAGTATTTGGTCGACCAGGTACTTGCTAAATAATTTATGGTTAAGCGATTTTTCATCTTATTAGGGCTTCTTGCCACTTTTCAGGCCATTGCGCAAAAGGATTATACCTTGGATCAGTTCCCGGAAGTTCATTATGAGCTGATGGAGGATAGGCTCAAGTGTGTTGAGGGAAATATACCATTAGAGTTTAATGCCAGAATCAAGTCATTCATAGATTATTTTACCATTCGAGACCGCGAGTACACTAAATCTGTCCTTGCAAATCAGCAACTCTTCTTTCCTATTTTCGAAAAAGCTTTAGCAAAAAGGGGGATGCCTGATGAGTTAAAATACCTCTCAATTGTGGAGTCGGGTTTACGGCCGAATGCGATGTCCAGAGTAGGAGCCGCTGGGTTGTGGCAATTTATGCCAGCGACGGGTCGGTCTTTTGGCCTTAGTCAATCTTGGTATATAGATGAGCGAATGGATCCCTGGGAAGCCACCGATGCGGCTTGTCGTTATTTGAAATCACTATACAACATGTTCGGAGATTGGGAGCTGGCCCTGGCAGCATACAATACCGGTCCGGGAAACGTTCGAAAAGCAATCAGACGATCTGGCTACAAAAAGACCTTCTGGGAAATTTACAGGTACTTGCCAAGAGAAACCCGCTCCTATGTTCCGCAGTTTGTTGCCATGATCTATACGCTCAATTATTTGGACGAACACAATTTTAACCTCGATGAGATTGAACAGAATTACCAGATTGAACATGATACGGTTCACGTGAATGGTTACATGCATATGGAAACATTTGCCTCTCAGGTCAATCTTTGCGTAGACGATCTGATCTTACTTAACCCACATTTGATAAGAGGTGCAACTCCCGATGGAACTTCAAATTTTGCGCTACGAATTCCAGCCGATCTTGCAGAGGAAGTCAGATCAAACCGAAGTACTATTTTGGATTCAGCTAGCAAGGTAGGCCGAAAGGAGCTCGAATATCTAGCAAGAAACTCGCCTGGTAGTACCTATGGCCGCACTAGACAAGTTTATCGGGTAAGGAGCGGCGATGTGTTAGGGACAATTGCACAGAGATATCATGTGCGAGTATCCGATCTAAAAAGATGGAATAATTTAAGAAGCCATATGATTCGGGTAGGTCAGCGACTCAATATTTGGACTTTACCACATTACTCATCAAAAACTAAAGAAAGGTATGTGGTAAAAAACGTACCTAGGCCGGTTCCAGTAGTTACCGGAGGAACCTATCATCTTGTGAAATCTGGAGAGTCACTTTGGAGTATCTCTAAACTTTACGAAGACTTGAGTATCGAAAAGATCAAAAAACTAAACAACCTCACATCTTCAAATATCAAACCAGGTCAAAAGTTGTTAATTAATATGTGACTTTAGCAAGAACCTGGATTCTTATAAAAAAATTAAAATGAAACGGACATTACAAAACCTTAAGGGTTTGCTCTTTGCATTGACCTTAACTATTGCAGTAAGCTGCGGGTCAGAACAAAATGGCGATAGCAGTAAGTCACATTTGCCAGTTGCTCGAGGTGAAGCTAATGCTGTGCTGGCGGTAATGGATACAACGCAATGGAATGGTCCGCTAGGAGAAGCATTGCGAGATATTTTTTCAGATTATGTTCCCGGATTGCCTCAAGATGAGCCGTATTTCAAACTTAGAAATATCAATCCCCTCAAGATGAACAACATACTTAAAACGGCAAAATCTATGATTTTTGTAAGTACCATAGATAACAACGGTGCACAAAGTAGAGCGATGCAGAATTACTTCACCACCTCTTCATTAGAGAAAATACAGAAAGACACTTCACTTTACAGATTGACTCAGAAGAATCAATTTGCACGGGGTCAGGAAATTGTACATTTATTTGGCCAAACAGAGAGGCAACTCATCGCACACCTAAAAAGAGACAAGGATTTATTGCGAAATTATTTTTTGAATATAGAAAACCAGCGAATCAACAAGGCGATCTTTAAGGTTAGAGAAAAGCAGATAGAAAAAACTTTAAGAGAAACCCATGGTTTCGATATTCAGGTACCCTATGGATATGATTTAGCAAAAAATCAGCGAGACTTTATTTGGATTAGATTGTTGGACCCAGAATATGAAAAAAATATTTTCGTACACTACAGACCTTTCAATTCAAGAGAGCCGTTTGATGATGTGATGGCATTCCGAGAAGAAGTCACTTCGTCTTATATGCGTGATATTCAAAAACCTGAGATTTATATGACGCTACAAAACGAAAATAGGAATATCAGGGAGGTCAACTTTAAAGGTAGGTACGCCAAAGAGACCAGGGGATTGTGGAAACTTAGTGATATCTCTGGTGGTGGGCCTTTCGTGAGTTATGTATTTGTCGATGAATCTCAAAAGAGACTCTACTACCTGGAGGGTTATGTATATGCTCCTTCAAAAGACAAACGAGAATTTATGCAGGAGATGGAGGTCATCGTAAATACCTTCAGATCAGGGGAGGATTTGCTAAATGCTAAATAGTTACTTTGGCTAAACCTTGAACCGCTTAGATTGGATTCAAAGTATTGCCTATTCCTACCCAATTTCTCATAGAATTTGCCCAATTTTGAAACTTGGTTTTTGCCGTTTCGGCATACCCCCTATGCCCAAAAACCAGTAACATAATAATCCACAAATTCTATATGAGTTTTAAAATAAGAAAAAAAGACGCACTAGATTTCCATTCAGAGCCAACCCCCGGCAAAATTGAGGTTACTCCGACCAAGCCATTGGCCACTCAACATGATTTAGCCCTCGCCTATTCTCCAGGAGTTGCCGAACCCTGTCTTGAAATTGCTGAAGACAAAGAGAAAGTCTATAAATATACTGCCAAAGGAAACCTTGTAGGTGTAATCTCAAACGGCACTGCTGTTTTAGGTTTGGGAAATATTGGACCTGAAGCGTCAAAACCTGTAATGGAGGGTAAAGGTGTGCTCTTTAAAAAATTTGCCGGCATCGATGTATTTGACATTGAGATCGAAGAAGAAGACCCTGATGAATTTATAAAAATTGTCAAATCCCTGGAGCCCACTTTCGGTGGCATCAATCTGGAAGACATTAAAGCTCCGGAAAGCTTCAAGGTTGAGGGAGCACTTCGTGAGCAAATGAACATTCCGGTTATGCATGATGATCAGCATGGTACGGCTATTATTTCGAGTGCAGCATTGCTCAATGCTCTCGAGGTAGTAGGGAAAAAAATAAAAGAACTCAAAATCGTAGTCAACGGTGCTGGGGGAGCTGCTATTGCATGCACGGATCTTTATGTGAAAATGGGTGCCACAAGAGCAAATATTGTAATGCTTGATAGCAAAGGTGTGATTCGAAAGGATCGTGAAAACCTTGATGCAATGAAGGCCCAGTATGCTACTGATCGTGATATTTCAACTTTGCCCGAAGCCGTGTCTGATGCAGATATGTTTTTGGGCCTTTCTACCGGAAATGTCTTAACGCCGAAAGATTTGTTATCTATGGCTGATCAACCGATTGTTTTCGCGCTTGCCAATCCTGACCCCGAGATTGCTTATGATCTGGCGATGGACACACGTGACGATATTGTAATGGCCACAGGTCGCTCTGATCATCCTAATCAAGTGAATAACGTACTGGGATTCCCTTACATTTTCAGAGGTGCACTAGATGTGAGGGCTACATCTATCAACGAAGAAATGAAATTGGCGGCTGTTAAGGCTCTCGCAGAACTGACAAAGCAGCCTGTTCCTGAGATTGTATCCAAGGCTTATGGTGAAAAGTTAATTAAGTTTGGTAAGGATTATTTGATTCCAAAACCGTTAGACCCAAGATTAATCGCGAACGTTTCATCTGCAGTGGCAAAAGCCGCAATGGATTCCGGCGTTGCCAAGGCTAGTATAGACAATTGGGAAGAGTACAAAATTGAGCTTGAAGAAAGAGTAGGGGCCGAAAAGCGTATCATTTCCAGAATCATTTCTGCAGCCAAAAAGAACCCCAAACGAATTGTTTTCTCAGAAGCGGATGAGGAAAAGATTTTGAAGGCAGCTCAACTTATTGCTGATGAAGGAGTTGGAATCCCAATTCTATTGGGCAATGAGAAAAAAATCAATCGTTTGATTGAAGAATTGGAACTCGACCTGGATTGCCAGATTATCGACCCATTCTATCAAACAGAAAAAGTGGAGTCTTTTGCCAAAATCCATTTTGAAAAGAGAAAAAGAAAAGGCGCCACGGTACAAGAGGGCCGTCATCAGATGCTCGATCGAAATTACTATGGAGCAATGATGGTAGAGACCGGTGAAGCGGACGCTCTTATTTCCGGTCTGAACAGTGACTACCCAAATACGATTAGGCCAGCATTACAAATCATAGGGGTAGAAGAAGGGTTGAACCGTGTAGCCGGTATGTACATAGTCAGAAACAAAAAAGGGACCTTCTTCCTAGCCGATACCACCGTAAACGTAAATCCTGATGTTGAAGGACTTGTCAACATTATTGAATTGACCCACAGGGCGGTAAAGTTTTTTGGGTTCGAACCAAAAATGGCTATGCTTTCCTATTCTAACTTTGGTTCTGCCAAAGGAGATGTACCCACAAAAACAGCCAAGGCCGTTCAGATAGCAAAGGAAAAATGGCCAGAGATGATTATCGACGGTGACATTCAAGCGAATTTCGCGATGAACAAAAAGTTGTTGAAAAAAAACTATCCGTTCAGTGATTTGGCAGGTCATCAGGTTAACACATTAATTTTCCCTAATTTGTCGTCCGGAAATATTGCCTACAAGTTATTAATGGAGATCGGAGCAAGCGAAGCAATTGGTCCAATTCTAATGGGCATGAAAAAACCTGTGCACGTATTGCAAACTGGGAGTTCTGTTAGAGAAATTTACAATATGGCTGCTATTGCTGTGGTAGATGCACAGGCCACAGCCAATAAGAAGAAATAAATGATTGCATACCTTGATGGAAAACTAGCGGAAAAGGACCCCACTTATGTCTTGGTTGACGTGGGGGGAATTGGCTACCATGTAAAAATTACCCTCAATACTTTTTCTCAGATAAAAAATCTGAATGAATGTAAAATTCATACGCATCTTCATGTGAAGGAAGATGCACATACCTTGTACGGTTTTTTTGAGGAGTCTGAGCGAAAAAGATTTTTGCAGCTGATATCGATCTCGGGTGTTGGCCCCTCAACTGGCCTGATGATTTTATCCTCATTGTCACCAGAGGAAATTCATTCAGCTATCATCAATGGAGATGTGAAAACAATCAGCGGAGTAAAGGGAATCGGTCAGAAAACGGCTCAGCGGATTATTCTTGAGCTCAAAGATAAAATGAGTAAGGAAGAGCTCGAAGGACAACTGCCGGTGATATCATTGTCTTCAGGCAATACACTTAAGTCAGAGGCGTTATCCGCACTAACAACATTGGGAATAAATAAAGTAGCAGCAGAAAAAACAATAGATAAAATTATGAACGAAACCGCGGAGCAAATGAGTCTGGAGGAATTAATTAAATTAGCGCTCAAAAGGGCCTGAATCAGCAGCAACAGAGTTTGACAGCGATCAAATTCCACATAACACCTATCCTACTTCTCATTCTCCTCACGGGAATGCCGCAGGCTTTTGCGTCCTTTCGCTTGCAACAAGCTCAAACGCCGGTTGATACCGTAGCTGCTGATTCTGTGATCATCCCAAAATATGAACCTTCCTATCGCCCTACTTTTAGACAGCAGGATCGATTCGGTGATCCATTTTCAAATACCCAAAGCCCGTCTCCCCTCTTACTCGAAGACCCTGCTTCTATGCAATTGGATTTGGAGATTGACACAGGTATGAATTATACCATTTATGAAAGAGTTGGTGCACTCAATTATCGTCCACGATCAACCATGACTTTCGAAGAGTTCAATCGGTACCAAGATGCTGAGATGAAAAAAGAATACTGGCAGAGCAGATCTTCAGGATTGGATGGAGAAAGTGCCGTAAGTGGGAGACGATTGATTCCGAAGCTGTACATCAGCCCGGTATTCGATCGGATTTTTGGTGGAAGCTATGTAGACATTGAACCCAATGGTTTTGTCAATCTAGACTTTGGAGGTCGCTGGCAACGCATAGAAAACCCAGCCATTCCAATCAATCAGCAGCGTAATGGAGGCTTTAACTACAATCAGCAAATTTCTATGAATGTGGTGGGAAAGGTTGGGGAAAAGTTGGCCATCACCGCGAACTTTGACAACAACAATTCCTTCGACTTTCAAAACAACATGAAAGTTGAATACACCGGATATGAAGAAGATATCATCAAGAAGATTGAAATTGGCAACGTCAGTATGGATGTGTCCAACTCATTGATGACAGGAGGACAAAGTTTGTTCGGGATTAAAACTCAATTGCAATTCGGAAAACTCTATGTAACAGCCCTGGCCTCGAGGCAACAAGGCAAGTCGCAGAGCAAATCGTTCCAGTTTGGTGCAGAAGGACAACCCTTTAGTCTGAGAGCGGCAGACTATGACGAACGAAGGCACTTTTTTCTTGGACATTTTTTCAGAGACAATTACCAAACCTGGTTAAGAGATATACCACAGGTTACTTCAGGTGTTAACATAACCCGTGTTGAAGTGTACGTAGTGAATACCAATAATGAGACTGCCAACGTCAGAAACTTTGTCGCTTTTACTGATTTAGGAGAAAATGATGTACTTCAAAATTCTACATGGGACAATCAAATTGCAGGTAACGAAGCAGACAATGATGCAAACCTTTTGTGGAATACGATAAGTAACGATGACGCTGTAAGAAATACAGCTACGGTTGAAAGTGTTCTGGCCGGATATGGTCTCGAGATTGGTGCAGAATTCGAAGTGCGTCCTACGGCTAGAAAACTCGATGCAAGAGAATTCAAATGGCACCCAAAACTAGGGTATATCAGCTTGCAACGTAAGTTGCAAAACGATGAAGTTCTCGCTGTGGCTTATGAATATACCTATAATGGCCAAGGACCTTTTGTGGTTGGAGAATTATCAGAGTCCTATTCAGGTCGCCCCGACGATGACCTCATTTTGCTGAAAATGCTTCGTCCAGGCCGCATCAACACTGACATTAATACTTGGGATTTGATGATGAAAAATGTCTATTCTCTTAATTCACCAAGGATTAACGAAGAAGGTTTTGAGCTAAGAATCAACTATCGGGATGATACTAAAAACTATGACTCACCGAACTTGAATGAAGGAGCAAATACCAACAATGTCCCCTTGATTGAGTTATTAGCCTTAGATCAATTGAATGTGAACGGGGACAACCAAAAAGATGGAAAGTTCGACTTTATCCCAGAGGTTACCTTCGACACCGACAATGGGTACGTTATTTTTCCTGTACTGGAGCCATTCGGTACTACACTCGAATCCAAGTTTGAAAGTAATGAGCAGCGCCTCAAGGATCAATATGTTTTTCAGGAGCTCTATGACGTCTCCAAAATTGATGCACAACAGAACATTGCTAAGAACAAATTCTTTATCAATGGCACCTACTCTTCAAGCGCAGCAGGGGTATATCCTTTGAATGCCTTCAATATTGCAAAGGGGTCCGTAAAAGTAACAGCCGGGAGTCAGTTGCTTGCAGAAGGAGTAGATTATCAAGTCAATTATAATACCGGTGGGACGGTAACCATCCTCAACCAAGGAATTATAGCCTCTGGCAAACAAATCAATATTTCTTATGAAGTAGACGACCTGTTTAGCTTTCGGTCCAGGTGGCTGACGGGAGCACGATTTGACTATCGTTTCACCGATAATATAAATGTAGGAGCAACCGTATTTCATTTAAGCGAGAGACCTGGTGGAGTGAGTAGATATACCGCAGGGAACGAGCCAATAAAAAATACTAAATATGGTTTTGATGTAAACTTCCAGGATGAATCACGCATTCTCACTAAGATGGTTGATGCCTTGCCACTACTTAGTACCAAAGAAAAATCAACTGTAACTTTCAATGGAGAATTTGCTCAATTGCTTCCAGGTACGTCTAACAAAGTAAATGGAGAAAGTGCCTCATATATAGACGACTTTGAGAGTGCGGTAACTCCATACAACATAGGAGGTGGTCACCTGCCATGGAAATTGGGTTCTACACCATCAAGTTTTTTGGATGGTTCCAGTCTACTTGGAGATAATTATAGAAGAGCCAGAATGGCCTGGTACATCGTTGATCGTTCCGCATTTTATCTAAGCGGAGGTAATAAGCCTGATAACATCACCGATGACGACATGGAAAATCACTATGTGCGTGCTGTCTTACCTCAGGAAATATACAAACAGCAAGACCGACAAGTGGTCAATACCAATTTGCCAGTATTTGATATAGCCTATTACCCAAATGAAAGAGGGCCCTATAACTACAATCCAACGATTGGGCAAGACGGCTTGTTTACAAATGATCAGGCTCAAAATAATTTTGGCGCTATTACTCGCCCGATTAGTGGAGAGGTCAATTTTCGTCAAAACAATATGGAGTATATCGAATTCTGGATGATGGATCCATTTATTCAAGGGGAGAGAGGTGTGGTGCAAGATGGAATTAAGAATACCAACAATACTACCGGAGGTAAATTGATATTTAACCTTGGCGATGTATCTGAAAACCTTTTACAAGAAGGAAAGCACGAGTTTGAAAATGGCTTGCCACCTGATGGCAGTCTGGAAAACACAGAACCGACGAATTACGGCCGAGTGACAACCAATCAATATCTAACCGAATTCTTTGACAATTCGGCTTCTGCAAGACCCAATCAGGACGTGGGGCTCGACGGAATAAAATCCGAAGAAGAACTACAACTATTTGGTTCGATGATAGGCTTGGACGGTATGAACGCAGCTGGACAACAAAGAACCAGGGACGACGTGGCTGCTGACGATTTTGAGTATTTCCTGAGCGATAACTATGACCAAGCCAATGCTAAAGTTCTGGAGCGATACAAGAAATTCAATGGAATAGAAGGGAATTCTCCAATTGGCGCGGGGTCGGGAAACTTTACAGCATCGGCTACTAACACTCCTGAAAACGAAGATCTGAACGACGATAATTATATCAACACACTCGACGCTTACCGAGAATTCGAAGTTGATTTGAATTTCAATGACTTGGAGGTTGGAAAACATAATATTGTGGACAAGGTAGTGGATGCCACAGGAGAGGCGACTTGGTACCTCTTTAGGATTCCAATCAATCAGCCCACTAGAACCGTTGGTGATTATTCAGAAGAATCAAATCGCTTTATCAGAATGTATATGACTGGCTGGCGTCAGCCTGTTGTACTTCGAATGGCCAAATTTCAACTGGTGGCTAGTCAATGGAGAAAGTCTGTCGAAAACCTCAAGGACAAGGGGTTTGATGTACTACCTGAAACTGGAACTTCTGATTTCGAAGTGTCAGTAGTCAATATTGAAGAAAATAGTTTGCCATCAGATGGTAAACCGCCGTATGTCCTGCCACCCGGTATCTCACGGGATCGGGACAATACGACAACTATTTCCCGCCAAGTGAACGAACAATCACTCAAAATCTGTGTTGAAAATTTGGAAGATGGAGATGCAAGAGCAGTATATAAAGAGGTATCGCAAGACCTGGTCAATTATGGTAGAATTAAAATGTTTTTTCATGCTGAACTGAATGGAGACGATTTTGTCGATCACGGTGAGATGACCGGTTTTATCAGATTGGGATTGGATCAAACATCCAACTACTATGAAATAGAGGTACCACTTGAGGTAACCTATAACGATGCCGCACCCTATTCAGATACCGATATTTGGCCTGAGGCAAATGAAATAAACATCGCACTCAATGAACTGTATGGGGTAAAGGCTGCAAGAAATGGCAGTGATGTCAACGTAGAGGATGAATTCAAAAGGCAGTCATCAGATGGCAAGTATGGGTTGACGATAGTTGGAAATCCAAAACTGAATAATATCACTACGATGATGATTGGTATTAGGAATCCAAAATCAGAAGATAGTGCGGAGCCACACTCTTTATGTATTTGGGCCAATGAAATGCGTGTGACAGATTATGATGATGAGAAGGGTTGGGCTGCGAATGCACGAGTGAGCTTAAAACTGGCCGATTTTGCCACCATAAATGCAGCAACACGGTACACTAGCGTTGGATTCGGTGGCATTCAGGATAATATCTCCCAACGAACCAGGGAGCAGTCCATCGATTATGACTTGTCAATGAACATGAACATTGATAAGTTGATACCGTGGAATACTGGAATCAAAATTCCGATGTTTGTTAGCTACTCTAAATCCAGACAAACACCGAAGTATGACCCGCTTGATCCTGATATCCCGCTTGAAGCTTCTATTTTGAAATTTGACGATCAGAGTGAACGCGAGGAATACAAAGAGAAAGTTATCTCACAAACGGTCAATAAAAGCATCAATTTCATCGACGTACATAAAGAGAAGGTAAAACCCGATGCTAAAAGTCATATTTATGACATAGAAAACTTCTCTTTCAGCTACGCCTATTCCGAACAAAAGTCAAGTAACGTTAATACTGAAAAGGATTTTAGAAAGGAATACGATGGGAATGTCTCGTATAATTATAGCCCACAGCCACCATCGATTGAACCGTTCAAAAATGTTGAGTCAATGTCCAGCCCTTACCTGAAGCTGATTAAAGATATAAACTTGTCTCCTTTGCCGAACAATTTTTCAGTTCGCGCTTCTATGAATCGAGTCTTTAGAAAAAGACAATTAAGGAATGCTGATTTGACTACTGATGGAATTGATCCTAACTACGAAAAATACTTTACATTCAACCGCACGTATAATCTGCGGTGGAGCATATTTAAAAGTTTGAGTCTGAATTATAATGCTACGGCTAATGCGATCATTGATGAACCTGAAGGAGATATTGATACCCAAGCTAAAAGAGATTCTATATGGACCAACATCAAAAAACTGGGTAGAATGAAACGGTTCGATCAGAGCCTTGGCGCTAATTATCGACTACCACTTGATAAAATTCCTATTACGGACTGGGTAAGTGCAGATTATCGCTATAATGTTAATTACAGCTGGACAGGAGGTAATATTGGTCAGGTTGAGGAATTTGGTAATTTGGTTGAAAATAATCGAACCAGAGATTTAAATGGGAAATTTGACCTGGTAAAATTGTATAACAAATCGAAATATTTAAAATCAATCAATACACCTTCGCGCTCCAGAAGTAGCTCGACTCGATCGAGAACTCCTGCCAAGGTGGACACAACTCGGTCATCTGGTGGAGGGAAAGGGGTCAAGGGTTTTATGCGCTTGTTAATGTCACTTCGGTCCATTAACATCACACTCGGTCAGCGAGAGGCAACGAAGCTACCTGGATTTGTTCCGGTGCCCTATCTTTTTGGAATGGATAGTGATTTTGATGCCCCAGGAGCGGCCTTTTTATTTGGTAGTCAGGATCCCAACATTCGATTCAAGGCTGCGGAGAGTGGATGGCTCGTGGAAAACGGAAGGTTAACGACACCATTCGTTCAGAGCCTTTCTAATGATTTTAGTGTCCGGGCCAGTGTCGAACCTTTCAAAGATCTCAAAATACAGTTGGATGCGAAACGATCAGAAATGAGTGCGTATCAGGAAATATACAGGTATGATACAATTGCCAACGAATTTAGATCACTTACTCCCTCTAGATCAGGAAGTTACACTGTTACTTTTTTGCCAATCAAAACGGCATTTGCAAAAGACAATGGAGAGAATATTTCATCGACCTTCGAAAAATTTGTCGCAAATCGAGACATCATCCGAAGTCGCTTGAATTTAATCAATTCAAATGGGGAATATGGCATCAATTCGCAAGACGTATTGATTCCGGCATTTATAGCTGCCTATACAGGACAGAATGCTGGGACAGTGAAACTCACGCCTTTTCCTAAAACACCATTACCTAACTGGAGAGTCGACTACGCCGGACTCGGCAAGATACCTGCGCTCAAAGAGGTCTTTTCCTCGATTAACCTGACTCATGCTTATGTTTCCACCTTCAGTATTACCAATTATACCAACTCCTTACTTTATTCGGACCAATCGGCGCTTGAACTGACCAACAGCATACTCGATTATCCAATGGCTTCGCAGGAAGGCGAAAATGGCTCATTGACACCCGTCTATGTAATCAACCAAGTGGATGTAACCGAACGATTTTCTCCCTTGATCGGCATCAATATTAGAACAAAAAGCAAGCTAACGTCGAAAATTGAATACAAAAAGGAACGAAGTCTCTCATTAAATTTGTCGAATTCTCAGATAACCGAGATCAAAAGCAATGATGTTGCCTTCGATTTTGGACTTACTAAGAGCAAAATGAAAATCCCATTTAAGATAAAAGGACGGACGGTCACAATAGACAACGACATTCAATTCAGATTTACCTTTACGGTAAGGGATACTAAAACCGTTCAACGAAAAATTGACGATGTACAAACTGTGACGAATGGCAACATCAATTACCAAATTCGCCCTACATTGAGCTATGTTGCCAATCAAAAACTCAACATCACTATGTACTTTGAGAAGAACATTAATCAGCCAAAAGTCTCCAGCCAATTCAATCGTTCTTCTTCGGCATTTGGTATTCAGATGCGCTTCAGTCTAGCACAATAAATTTTGCATATATCCGGATATAATAATCTTATAAGAATCTGAATTGAATTAAGAAAATCGACGTATTTTTGGCTCACTTAAATTAAACAAAAGAGATTCAAGATGAATATTCCTGAAAACTTACTATACACAGAAGACCACGAGTGGGTGAAAATCGAAGGAGATATTGCCACTGTTGGTATTACTGATTTTGCTCAAGGCGAATTGGGTGATATTGTATATGTAGAAATTGAAACCGAAGGTGAAACCATTGCAAAAGGTGAGCTCTTCGGAACCATCGAAGCTGTGAAGACAGTATCTGATTTGTTCATGCCCATGTCTGGAGAAGTTGCAGAATTCAATGAAGAGTTAGAGTCTGAACCTGAGATTGTGAATTCCGATGCTTATGGTGACGGTTGGATGATCAAGATAAAAATGTCAGACGAAAGTGAAAAGGATGGTTTATTGTCGGCAGACGCATATAAGGAATTGATCGGAAAATAGTACTTTCCAAATCCATATTCAAAAAATTAGCAATAGGGTGGACAGGAGCCATCCTTTTTGCTACCCTATCCCCTTCAGACGAGATTTCTCAGTTTGAAATTCCAATTCCGCACTTTGATAAAATAGTGCACTTTGGACTTTTCTGTGTACATTCTTTTTTAGTATCTGCTTCTGTTGCATCAAAACGCTGGATTCTGATACCATTGATGCTTGGGTTGGCGTTAGCCGGATCAACCGAAATGCTTCAATCCTATGTCCCTGGACGGCAATCAGACTGGTTGGATTTACTCGCAGATGTCGCAGGGACGGCTATCGGACTGTTGAGCATTTATTTCATTAAAAAAAATGAATAACTGTAGATATAAAGCGGACTTTTGTATATTTGAAGTTGCTATTAGAAAAGAAATTTTAATTAAATAAGCATGGAGCTAAAAAAAGACCCGAAAATATCTCTTGAGAGAAAAACAGGGATGTTTTTTAACATCGGCCTTGCTATCAGTTTATTACTAGTCATCACTGCCTTTGAGTGGAGATTTTATGATGATGGAGGATTAGTTGATTTAGGTCAAGTGGATGATGACTTTGAGGATATCATGGAGATTCCTCCAACCGAGCAACCACCTCCACCTCCACCAAAGATCGAGCTTCCAAAAATTATCGAAATCCCAGATGAGGAGGAGATAGAAGAAGAGATAGAAGTTGACTTGGATGTTGAGATCACAGAAGAAACAGTAATTGAAGATATCGTATTCGATGAGGCTCCTGAAGAGGAAGTAGCTGATGAGATTTTTGATATCGTAGAAGATCAGCCAGGACCTCCGGGAGGAATGGCAGCATTCTATAAGTATGTGGGGAAAACCATGAAATACCCAAATCAAGCAAGAAGAATGGGTATCGAGGGAAGAGTGTTCGTTCAGTTCGTAGTTGATAAAACCGGAAATCTTACTGAAGTAAGAGCAATTAAAGGAATCGGAGCTGGATGCGATGAAGAAGCGGTAAGAGTATTGAAGAATGCTCCAAAGTGGACCCCTGGTAAGCAGCGAGGACGACCTGTGAAAGTAAGAATGATTTTGCCTATCACATTTAAGTTGAGTTAAGCAATATCGAAAGAAAAGAAATAAAAAAACCGATCAGATATCTGATCGGTTTTTTTTATGCTCTCAATATTTCTTTTTTATAGGTCGAATCTTCTAAGCAGGAAGCAACTATACAACATTTAGTACTTGCTCCTTAATCTTCTCCAATTCATCTTTCATATCGACCACGAGCTTTTGAATATCAGAATTATTGGCCTTAGAGCCAATTGTGTTGATCTCTCTGCCCATTTCCTGACTAATAAATCCAAGTTTTTTACCCTGTGACTCTTTTTCGGCAAGTGTCTCATGAAAGTAGGATATGTGATTTTGCAAACGAATGATTTCTTCAGCAATATCCAATTTCTCTATGTAGTATATGAGCTCTTGTTCAAAGCGATTAGGGTCTGTTTTGTCAGACGAAGACAGTTCTAAGAGGCTTTCATTTATGCGCACTTTGATAGCTTCAATTCGATCAGGGTCTTTTTGCTTAATTAGTGCAAGTTTCTCGTCGATGTTCTTGGCGAAAGTGCCAAGTGCGGATTCTGCTGCATTTCCTTCTTGAGCTCGAAATTTTTCACATTCTGCAAGCGCTCGGGCTATCAACTCGAATAACAGTTCTCGTGTTATCTGATCATTTGAGGTTTCAGAATACTCAAAAACATCAGGTAAACGTAGTACTTCTTTTGCTATCTCAGCATCAGACATTTCATCTTGTTTTATGGCAGTGCGCAATTCCTTTTTATAATGATCAAAAAGAGCTTGATTAAGTTTGCCAGCGCTACCAATTCCATTTTTCAAAGAAATCTCGATACTAAAATTAACCTTGCCCCTTACAATTTTTTCAGTAAGGATTTTTTTTATTTCATTTTCGTACAAGGAAACTTCTTTGGGTAATTTGGTTGAGATATCCAAAAATTTAGAGTTCAAGGATTTAATCTCCACATCAATACTCAATTGATCATTTTCGAATGCCGCATAACCATACCCGGTCATAGATTTAAGCATTTGCAATAATCGTCAATTATGCTAAGTATAAAAAGAATTGTAGTGTTTACGACTTAAAAGTCATACCCAAGGCTCAGGTAGAATTTTAGGTCACCAATCTCATAATCCGCCATTGGTTTGGCAAAATCAAACCGAGCGTAATAACCAAGCATGACCGTACGAACGCCGAATCCATAACTGGCTAACCAAGGGTTGTTGGATGATCGAATGACAGCCTCAAACGGAGAGCCATCTCTTCTAACGAGTCTTGAGTTTACCTCATGATCATCATTGAAGGGCGATTTCCCAGTCCAGGCCGACCCAACATCATAGAAACTAATCAATTGCAAATTCCTAAGGAAATTTGACTTGATAGATCCTCTAGAGAAATATTTGATAATAGGGAAGCGAAGCTCTGCGTTGAAGGTAAGAACATTTGATCCGCTGAATTCATTGTAATCAAATCCTCGTAGGTTTACGAATTCAGTGAAGAGTATGTCTGTATTGTCCTTGGTATTGCTAAAGTGTAAAGGAGAATCAACCTGATCAGTATTTTCACTTTGATTGGCGACCCAGTTATCCATCCCCCCCAACATATAAGTTTTTGGGTGCTTGCCAAATGATCTGCCAAAATACCCACGTACAGCAATGATAAGTTCTCTCGAAATTTTTTGGTATCGCCTCAGATCTACTGAGAAGTTGCTAAAGCTTAGTGCGCTGTTATTTAAACCTTGATAATGTTCGAACGAAATTTTAGCTCTGCTTCCCTCGTATAGATTAAGACCATTGGCTAGTGTATTATCATAAACCCAGTGTGCTTTAATTCCTCCAAAAGTGTTTTTTGACTCGACTGCAGGATCACTTTGCAATGAATAGTTGCCGGCAAGAATATCAGGATTGAGATTGTAAAAATGAGTGAATGTCATGAAGGGTTGAATGTCGAATCGGGTCGCAACGGTTAAGGGTAATGAAGCACCTAGTGTAAAGGTATTTTTCTTGTACTTCTGAATAATTTCATCGGTTGCGCCGGTGAAATCAAATCGCTCCTCCAAGTATACATTTCTATCAAATCGAGCCATTAGGTCAATTGTATATTTTAGAAATCTATATTCAGCAAAAAAGTCACCTGATTTTAAATCAGTAATGGCGAGAAATCCACCATAGAACTTGTGGTTTTCCAACACGTCATTCATTTCATACTCCATCAATATTCCAAACCCTCTTATAGGATCTATTTTGAAGGTGGTAATTACGTTATTTGAGGAAAAGGCAGTCTCATATTCATGCGGACCAGTCACGCTTGGCTCTCGTTGCATTTTTTGATAGGTAGTAAGAAAAGAAAACGCTTCTTCTTCAGAATCTTCTTCTTCTACATCATCTTCAAACTTGTAGTCATCTGTATCTATAAAAACATCATCTCTGTCTTCTTCTTGCTCAATTTCTTGACCTTCACCTTCTTGTTCAATGTCGAATAATCCTTCGCCCAATTCAAACTCTTCTTGTGGAAGGTCGCTGGCAGCGTTTTCAACCCTTCTTTTTCTAATAAATTCCACTTGTTCCAATTGGTTTCTGAGTGTTGGTGGCGTAAACGTGGATTGATTCAGATTATAGTTTTCCTGAAGGTAAATTCTTGATTTTCCTTTGTTTAGCATCAAAAAAGCCAAGTCATGCGTCTGTTTATTTATGTCGTATTCCTGAAGACTGGTTCTGAAATTAGAGACCTGATTATATATACCGTTAGAAAAATCGTATTTGTATAGATTGTATATACCTTTTTGATCGCTTAAATAGAATACATTTTCGCGATCGACAGGCACAGGATAGTAGTCGTTGCTTAGTGTATTGGTCATTCGAAAGACTACATTAGTTGTTGTATCTAAATCGTATGCGAAAAGGTTTAAGGCATTGGGGGCATCATTAATGTTGTCAAGTGCTAAGTTGAGTGTATCACTGGGTCGGTTGGAGCTAAATACTATTGCATCTGTACCTGGAATGAACTTGGGATTGAGATCATCATATTTATCTTTGGTCAGCCGTTTTACAGCGTTTCTTCTCATACTAATCAGATAGAGGTCGTTCTGTCCTTGGATATCTGCACTTAATACGGCGAGTTTTCCATTGTCATTGAAGCCTATACCTTGAATTTGATTGAAACGAAGTAACGATTTGCGTTGCTTCGATCTGGTGGGTAGATCATAAGTCACCAGGTAATTAGTTCCGTACCAGTTTTGCACAATACCCAATTGGGACTCAGAAACCCACTCGATGATTGGAAGCTCTAAAGTCACTTCCTGATTGATAACATGATAGCCGCCTCGAAGCGCCGTTTTTTCATTACCAGTTTCTAAATTCCGTACATTCACAGTGTATTTTCCTCTGTAGTTATTTACATAGGCAAGGTGTTTTCCATCAGGACTTACACGAACTTTGGTAAGCTTGGCGACTTTCCCGGTTTTACCGATAAGTTTATTATCTTTTTCTGGAGAATCATATGCCGCATCCAAAGATGCATTGGCATTTCTATAATATTCGGCCCATTCATATTTGAATTGCTTGAATGAGATTCCCAACGAACTAGCGATACTGTGCTCAGGATTTCTGATTATACGAGTAAGGTTAAGTATGTTAGAAAGATTGCTCTTACCATACTTGATTGCAATGTAGTTCCAAACTGATTGCCCTACCATCTGAGCTCTTACATCTTCAAGTCTCGAAAGCTTCTTGGTTTTTTTCTTTATAAGGAAGTCACGCATGTAGTCGTCCATTTCTACACTCCATCCATACGCAGCATAATTAGCAGCTCCACCGATAAACCATTCGGGCAAATGAAGGAGATATGCACTTTGAAACATTTCAGCCAAACTACCTCCAAACATCATATCGTCCAGTAGCATTTTGGTTAATCTAAATTTAAGCTCCTTTTTGAACTCTATAATACTACCGGGATAGGCAATCTCGACCTGAAGTTTAACGAATTTCGTCTGTCCGGCAATGGTGAACGTCGCTCCGTCCACGCCGATATTGCTTTGTTTCAGATCTACTGGTGAGTTGTATAGAAAAATTTTGGTTTTAGAGAAAGGGGCATAGCCCAAAAGGTCTGTTAACTTATCGTATTCCTCGTCGAGATAATCAAGTGTAAGCTTTGCATATTCTTCTCCCAAATTGTAATAATGAACATCATAGTCGTCAGTACTGTAGTAGTACCAATCGTAACTTTTGTACTGAACCCTATTTTGTCCAAATACCTTTCTATGCTCTTGGCCAAAAGAAGTCAAAGCAGAGAAAAGAAGCAGACTAATAAGTTGTACTCTCAAATGCATGCGATCATTTTTTTAACTCCGTTGGATAATTTGAGTAATAACGACTGATGCTAATTTCTGTATCCAGTGCCGCGCCGTCCAACAGATGTGCAGTCAACAGTTTCGAACATTGAGGAATTAGCGATACCCCTTTGGATCCAAAACCATTAAAAACATAAATATGTTCATTATCTGGATGTTTTCCAATGAAAGGACGACGATCTTTTGTGGCTGGTCGTATTCCGGCCCTACTTCCTTTTATCGTATACGCTTCGTTCAATAATCCGCTTAGCTTTTCTTTTAATTCATTTTCACCGGCTTCGGTTGGTTCCAAGTTTTCGAAATTCTTTTGATAGGTAGATCCTACTCTTACACTCTGGTCATCAAATGGCAATATGAAAACGCCACGATTGTAAATAGTCTCGGGGCGTCTGTCTAATTCGATGTCCATAATCTCGCCCTTTACGGGATGAAATGGAAGCCAACTAAACCATTGAGATTTTTGAGCCATAATACCGTTACAAAATATAATTTTCTTGAACTTCAGATCACCGAAAGAAAGGTGTTCTTTATGGAACATCAAATCCTTTTCATAAAACATTATTTCCTGGTAACTACCCTTATCAATAAGTAGCTTTTTATTAGCATTCAAAAGTTTCACAATATTTACATAACCTGCCTGTTTCAAAAAAAGGCCACCAGAGGGGTCGTTGAGTTTATGAGAAGTAATACGAGATGTTGAAGTTCTATCAATATAAGGATTGAATTTTGGGTCAGACCTTTTGGCTTCCCAATCATTTTGATCTTCTATGGCCGCATAGGGACGATAGATGCCGATGGGATGGAAGAATTTTGCACCCAAAATTTGCTCTAGTCGAGGGTAAAATTTGATTACTTCAGGAAACAGACTGTCCGCATTCCATGTTTTAAACATTTTTCTTCCAGTGATTGGGTTGAAAAGACCTGCAGCGACCACTGAAGAATGGTTGGAATCAGGCTGATCAAGAACCATTATTTTCTGACCTCTTTCAAGCAACCGTTGTGAGATAATGGCTCCGGCTAATCCATGGCCTATAATTAAGTAGTCGTACATGCTTGTGCTTATATTTGCGAATGAGCAATAATCCAACAAAATTGCAGACTTACAATAAATAATTATGATCCAAATTCAGAATTTTGTTTTCAATCCTTTCATGGAGAACACATATGTGCTTTATGATGAAAGCAAGGAGGCCATAATACTTGATCCAGGATGTTATGAACAGGCAGAAAAAGATGAGTTGACAGACTTTATTGAAAGCAATGGGCTAAAGGTAGTTCGACTAATAAACACACATTGTCATATCGACCATGTATTTGGTAATTCATTCATTAAAAAGAAATATGGAGTTTCCCTGGTCATTCATAGAGAAGACGAGGCTACGTTGCGTTCAGTGGAAGTCTATGCGCCGGCTTATGGATTTCAGAGTTTTGAGAAAACAGAAGCGGACGAATTTTACGAAGAGGGCGATCAAGTCAAATTTGGAAACTCAGTTTTGGATATTCTTTTTACTCCTGGTCACGCACCTGGTCATGTGGTACTTGTAAATGAGGAACAGAATATTTGCATAGGTGGAGATGTATTATTCGATGGAAGTATTGGCAGGACGGACTTACCTGGGGGTGATTTTGATACTTTGATTAAAAGCATTCATGAAAAAATATTTACACTTGGTGATGAAGTAGTAGTATACCCGGGACATGGCGGGACCACCACTGTGGGTAAAGAAAAAGTGTCAAACCCATTTTGCGCATTATCAAAATGAGCATACGAAATGTCATACCAAATGCTTTTACCAGTTTCAATTTGGTTTTCGGTTGTCTGGCTATAATAGAAATCTTTGAGGGAAGATTAGAAAATGTTATCTACTACACTGTATTATCTGGTATAGTAGATTTTTTTGACGGTTTCTTAGCACGATTGCTAAAGTCTGCATCGAACATTGGTAAAGATTTGGACTCTCTAGCAGACATGGTATCATTTGGTGTGGTGCCTGCATTGGTAATGTATCAATTATTACAAATTAGTGCGCCAGGAACTTATTGGCCTTATCTGGCGGTTTTGATAGTAGTAATGTCAGGATTGAGGCTGGCAAAATTCAATAACGATGAGCGTCAATCAGATCGTTTTTTTGGTTTGCCTACGCCTGCTAATGCCTTTCTTATTATTTCATTGGCCCATTTGGCCACTGATGGTATCTTGTGGGAGGTGGTTAATAACTGGCAAGTGCTTGTTGGTATTACTTTGATCACGTCAATATTGTTAGTAATAGATATTCCTATGATGGCGTTCAAATTCAAACAATATGGTTGGAAGGGAAATGAGCTGAAGTACATATTTTTGATTATAACGATAATAATGGCGTTAACACTTCAACTTGTGGCCGTTCCATTGATAATCGTCTTGTACATAACAGGTTCTGTCTTGGCTTACGTGTTTTCACTCAAATTATAGTGGAACCCGAATATTAGCCGAATTGCCACGTTAGTAAATCAGGTTTAAAATAGAGTGAGTAGAAAATTACATATCGTTTGGGGTTTTAGTCTGATATGGCTTTTGGTTTTGGATGGATATTCTCAAATCTCAACATCTGTATTGTCCGAAGGAGATTGGTATAAAATTGCTGTACTAAATGATGGTGTCCACAAAATTGACTATGCCTTTCTATCCGAAGTAGGTTTAGATATAGACGGTTTGAACCCTACCCAATTGGCTATTTATGGCAATGCTCACAATGGTATGTTGACCCAGCGTAATGATGCTGAAAGACCAGACGATCTTGCAGAAAATGCGATATTCGTCTCAGGTGAATCGGACGGTAATTTTGACGTTGGCGATTATCTCTTATTCTATGGAAAATCTTTGGATCACTTAAGCTATGATCCGGCAATAGATAATTTTCTTTTTGAAAGGAATGTCTATAGTGACACAGCATTCTATTTTTTAACCTTAAAAGATACCGGGGGTAAAAGAATGACCTCAGTCGCTCAACCTGCCAGCGCCACACTCACCACTACCTATAAGTCATTTGATGCACACGAACTTGAAGATAACGCCATTATCAGATCTGGAAGACACTGGTATGGCGAAAGATTTACTACGACCAACCGTAGTCACCAAATTACTTATACTACAGCCGGAGTAGTAAAAAATTCAGACATCAGAGTTTATTTAAATGTTCTCTCAAGGTCAACTGGCACTTCTTCATTCGATATTAGTGCCAATGGATTGTCTTTGGGTTCTATCAACATGAATCCCATTTCATCCGGTACTTATGTGACACAAGCAGATGTAAAAAAGGATACCTTCAACTTGAATAGTTCTACGGTTGACTTGGCTAATGGGCTTAGGCTTAGTTTTCAGTTTAATGAATCCGGTTTTAGCGATGGTTATGTGGACTATGCACACCTAGTTACGGAGAAAAGCTTGGATTTAGTCAATGGTGAATTAATCTGGTATAAGAGAGACGGCGAAGAATCCTATAAAATTTCTGGGGGCGCTGAAACAACGTGGATTTGGAATATATCTGATCCCTTGTCTGTAATAAGCATACAGCCCGAAACTTTGGGAAATGATCTGCTTTTTGGATCCACATTGGAATCGACCAAATACGTAGCCCTAAATGAAGGACAAGAGTCAATTCCCATTTTTGTGAAAAAGATTGCCAACCAAAATTTGCATGGATTAGCTGCCGCCGATGGAATAATTATTACCCATGGTAATTTCCTTGCCCCTGCTCAGCGTTTGGCAGACTTTCGAGCAGCTCATGATGGGTTACTGGTTGAGGTGGTAACAGTGGATCAAATTTTCAATGAGTTTTCAAGTGGCGCTCAGGACGTGACCGCCATTCGAGATTTTATCAAACTGCAGTATGAAAAATACAGTCAACTCCAATATGTGTTGTTTTTTGGCGATTGCTCCTTTGACTATAAAGACCGAAGCTTACGATCAACGAATTTCGTTCCAGTGTATGAGTCAAGAAACTCACTGCATCCACTATGGAGTTATTCGTCCGATGACTATTTTGGATTTATGGACGCCGAAGAGGGTGATTGGACGGAAACACAAGCGGGAGATCATACAATGGAAATTGGGATTGGTCGTATTCCTATTCAGACCGAAGAAGACGGAGAGGCAGTCGTCAATAAAATTATACGCTATCAAACAAATAGGTTAGGGTATGGTAACTGGAGAAATAAGATCACTTTCATAGCCGATGATGGCGATAACAATATTCATCAGCAGGATGCAAATATGATGGCGACCTATGTGGACACCACTCGCAAAGAGTTGAACGTGAATAAACTTTTTTTAGACGCTTATGAGCAGGATCAAAACAAATCACCACAAGCATCAAGTGCTTTTCTTGATGCCATCTCAAGAGGCAACCTGATCGTAAACTTCACAGGCCACGGGAATGAAGGTCAATTGACACATGAAGATATTTTTAATGAGCTCATGATCTCTGATTTGAACAACAACATTCTAATGCCACTATTTATCACGGCAACCTGTCAATTCGGAAATTATGACAATCCAAATCAAGTTTCAGGAGGTGAACAGATGGTTTTATTACCCTACGGGGGAGCAGTTGCACTAATTACTGCAACCCGACCGGTTTTCTCTAATACCAACTATCAGCTCAATGAAGCATTCTATTTTTCCGCAATGCAAAAAGAGAATGGCGAATACAAGAGACTTGGAGATATTATGCGTGAGACTAAAAACAACAGCCTGGCTGGTGCCGGCAACAGGAATTACGCACTACTTGGGGATCCAATGTTGAGAATTGCCTTTCCAAGACAAGAAGTAGTTTTGACAGCCATTAATGGAAAACCTCTTGATCAATTGGATACACTAAAAACATTTGGTAAATATAAAGTCAGTGGAGAGGTGCAAGCGGAGAATAATTTAGATTCGAAGTTTAGTGGCGTTGTTTCAATGACCGTTTTTGACAAACCGTCAAAGTTTCAAACCTTAGGAGATGAAAGTGTCAAAGAAGTCTATGAACAAAGAGATGTACTGTTGTTCCAAGGTCAGGCGACAGTTACGGAGGGCAAGTTTGATATTGAATTTGTAGTACCCAAAAATATAGACTATTCATTCGGAGAAGGGAAGCTCAATTTCTATGCTGTAAATAATACTACGACAGTTGATGCACATGGCGAATTTTCAGAAATTATTGTTGGAGGGTCGGAGAAAGTGGTTAATCCCGATCGATCAGCTCCTGATATAGACATATTTCTTAATGATACCACTTTCATATCAGGTCAGGTTGTTGGACCATCTCCTATATTACTTGTTAGACTTACTGATGAGAGTGGCATCAATACATCAAATGCCGGATTTGGAAATGAACTCATACTTACTCTAAATGACACCGAGCCAATAGTTTTGAATAATTATTATTCAGCTTCACTTGACACCTATCAGGAAGGTTGGGTCTCATATCCTTTGGATAATCTTGAACCTGGTCGTTACCAGGCGACAATCGATGCCTCAGACATTTTCAACAACTCCGTTCAGCAAACCGTCGAATTTTTTATTACCGAGGAAAACAGCATTAAGCTGACGGAAGTCATGTCCTATCCGAACCCCATTATGCCAGGTATTAATGAAACTACAATTTCATTTAAACATGATAGATTGGGCGAGGACTTGCAGGCCTTTCTTACAATCACAGACATGCAAGGGAATAAAATATTAACTGAAACCTACCGTTTTGATAATGTCTCTGAAAATACGCTACAAATAGTATGGAACTTGGCCAGTTCTGGTGCAGGTAGAATAAGAAAAGGGATATATATTTATAGGCTCAAAGTGCAAAGCAAGGTAGACAATTCTGCGGGGGATGCATTTAGAAGAGTAGTAATACTGAATTAGCTATCTTTGTGCCTTAATTTTTTAATCTATGACAACAACAACAATTAGAAGGATCACTTTAGTGATCATCCTTTCACTACCCGGCTTCGTTGTGTTTGGACAAATTAGCTTGGACGATTTAGCAGGACAAGAGGGGTCTCGTGTGATCACAACCGCCGTACCATTTATAAGTTTTGCCCCTGATTCCAGAGCATCTGGAATGGGAGACGTAGGAGTGGCTACCTCGCCGGATGCGAACAGTGTTCATTGGAACAATGGTAAGCTCGCCTTCATAGATCATAATTTTGGAGCCTCACTCTCTTATTCCCCATGGCTGGGAAAGATAGTAGACGACATGTCTCTGTCTTATTTATCAGGATATTATAAAATAGATCGCATTCAGACTGTAGGACTATCCATGCGCTATTTTGATTTGGGCGAAATTCAATTAACAGATGATGGAGGCAATCCTTTAGGAATTGAGAATCCTCGCGAGATGGCCTTCGACGGAACCTATTCAAGAAAATTGACGGAAAAGATTGGCATCGGCGTAACGGCACGATATATCTGGTCTAACTTGATCGGTAGTGTCACAGGTGCAGCCAAACCCGGCAAAAGTTTCGCGGTAGACTTAGGCTTCTACTATACCAATCCTATTGTAATTAGCGGTAAAGACTCTGAGATTTCTTTTGGAGCAGCGATTACTAATATTGGGCAGAAAGTAACCTATAGTAGCGAAAGCGAGGCAGATTTTATTCCTATCAATCTTCGCGTAGGAACGGCCTTAAAAGTAGGACTGGATGCATACAACTCATTGACTTTTGCATTGGACTTGAACAAGCTCATGGTGCCTACTCCACCGATCTATGCAGAAGATCCGGATACTGGAGAACCTGCGGTTGACAATAATGGAGATCAGATTATTTTCAAAGGCAAAGATCCCAACAGAAACTTAATCGGAGGTATGTTCGGTTCATTCTCGGACGCGCCAAACGGGTTTTCTGAAGAGATGCAAGAAATCATGATCGCCACAGGAGTGGAATATTGGTATAAGGAGCTGTTTGCCGCTCGACTGGGCTATTTCTATGAAAACAAGGATAAAGGAGGAAGACAATATCTCACCCTAGGATTAGGGTTTAGGTATCAAAAATTTGGGGTTGACTTCTCATATTTGGTGCCTGGAGACAACAATCACCCATTGGCAGAAACAATCAGATTTTCATTGTTGTTTAACTTCGATAAGGCAGAAGTACAAGATACCACGCTTAATTAATGCTCGATAGAACTTTAGCGCCACCAGCAGGAGAAATTGCATTTGAAGGTCTTCCCCAGGTGAATGAGAAAATTCTTGAACAAGGTGCATCGCTTTTTTGGCTAAACGCCGGTGATCAACCTGTAGTCAAAGTTGAGATTGTCTTTCAATCTGGCATCTGGTATGAGCAAAAAAAAGCAATTTCCTGGCTGACAGCAAAAATGCTGGTTGAAGGCACCAAAAGTAAATCCGCCAAGCAAATTACTGAGGGTTTCGAGAAGTTGGGTGCTTTCCTTGAGATAAGCCCGGGCTTTGATGATGTATCCGTTTCAATCTATGGTCTGAAAAGAAATTTCGACCAAGTAATAGGCTTGTTAAATGAGATGGTAAATGAATCTACCTTTCCAGAGCAGGAATTTGAGATTCTTAAATCAAATCGAAAGGATCAAATCAACCTCAATGACAACAAAAGTAATCTATACGCTTCCAAAAAACTGAGAGAAGCGATATATGGCCCGGTTTTCCCTTACGGCCAGGCTCTGACACCTGAAGATATTGAAGCAGTATGCCTGAATGACGTAAAGGAGTATTATCAAGATCGTCTTTTTTTCAAACCTCAGATTTATTTGTGTGGGAATTTGGACAATTCACTGATTCGCTCAATTGAAGATCATTTGTCCTTACCATCAGCAGTTGATTCAGTTGGAAAAAAAATAGAATTCAAGTCTGTAGATAAAAGTATTTACGTCGAAAGAGAAAATAGCCTCCAATCTTCAATTCGAATGGCATGGCTAATTCCAGATAAGAGTCATAAAGATTATTTTGACTATCAGATCGCTAATAGCTTGCTTGGAGGATATTTTGGATCACGACTGATGAAAAATATCCGTGAAGAGAAGGGGTACACTTATGGCATACATGCCTATCCTGTTCATCTTAAACACAGTTCATTTGGCTTAATCGCAGCAGATGTTGTGGCATCGCATACTTTGGATACATTTTCAGAAATCGAGAAAGAAATCGAAAAGTTATTGAACGACCCTATCGATGTAGAAGAGATCGATGTACTAACTAATTACATGGCAGGGTCTTTTTTGGCTTCTATAAATACTCCTTTTCAGCTAATGGGTAAGTTTAAAAAGGCGCATGAGGCAGGGCTGGACATCTCTTATTATGATAGATATTTTAGCGCCTTAAGGACAACTAAGGAAAACGATGTTAAGTATGCAATTGAAAAGTATTTTAAATTAGATGAGGCTTACAAGACAATCGTTGGTTTAAATCACTGATATCAAGGTATTCATGCTGGTAGATTCGTTTTGAGGATTTTTTTGAGCTTCGTTCACGCGTTTTGACTCAGATATTCAGTTTTCAATTGACATTTTTCTTAAGTGTAAGAATGTGCTTGAATACTACTCTAATTCTCTCAATCCCCTATCGAGACAAATATATCGTCCATTTGAAATCTCTCTAATATCGGAATACTTAAGAGGAATACTATATCTTCCTGATGAGTCTATTAGGCCATAGAGACTCCTTCTTTCTACAATAAAGTGATTGTCCATAGTAGGCCGAATATCTGAGTATAACGGCTGAAGAAGTGGATCTCCAAATTGATTAAATAGACCGAACTTGTTCTTTTTTTTGGCCAATAAGAAATCGTGCGTTATGGTAGAAATGAAGTCATATTCTATCTTAATTTTTTCTGATCCATCAGGGCTTATAGCTCCAACCTTACCATTCCGCCACACCAGTGAGATACCATTTCGAAAAGGGGTGACATCATCATAAGTGGGTTGAATGATCAGCTTTTCTTTTTTGTCTATAAAGCCCCACTTGTCGTTGAGTTTTACCGCAGCGGATTCAGAAATAAATGGCTTTGTTTTTTCGTACCTATTGGCTATGAGAAGCTTTCTTCCAAAGTCGACATAGCCGTATTGACCATTTTTCTTTATGCTGATTAACCCATCACTTACATGGCAAATATCCTGCGTTTCTTCAGAGAGAGGCAGGATCCAGAATCCCTTAAAATTGACCAAACCGGTTTGATTACCCTGCCTTACGATCACATAGCGTCGATTTATTGGTGAAGAAATGCTATCGTATATCGGATGAAGAATTACTTCTCCCAAATGCGATACCAATCCACATTTCCCTTCAACTGTAGATTCCATGTATCCAAAGAAATTTGGTTTGAGCGTATTGAATGTTTGGAAGAGAATTTTACCTCTATAGTTGATAAGGTCAGTTCTTCCATGTTTGGTCACCAGGGCAGAATTAACTTTTTCTATGGTCACCCGATCGTATTCGGACTGACCAATAAACTCGCCAAATTGATTAATTATACGGCGAGAGCCTAAATAGTTTACCTCCGCCATATTACCTATGAACGCACCGGCCTGATCAAATTTTATCGGAATGGCAATTCCTCCGGAGTGATCGATATATCCCCAGTAGCCGTTTCTTTTTACCGGTATAAGATTATTACTTCCTATAATTAGGCTATCAAAGGCTCGCTTTGAGATGTTTGTACCAAATTTATTGAACACCTGCCACTGATTGCTGTTTAGGCCATAAATGTAATTTTGATCAAATTGTAGTGAATCAAACCCGGTTTGATTGACGGGCTCTCCATTGAATTTTATAATATGAAATTTATTACCTTTTTTAAAGATTAAATTTTTTCGATAGGCAGATAATCCTCTGAGCGATTGGCCTCGGAATATTGATTCAAAACTGTTGGTCAAAACTTCATAAAATCCATTTCGAACCACAACCAACAAGTCTGTCGATAGCTCAAATAGAGAATCACAATAAAAACTTTTTATGCGCTTATGTGAAGCATTGAATATTTGATATTGCATGAAGTACTCTGATGCTTTCGCAGAATTGATATGTTTAAACTCAGGATTGTGTATAATTAGTCCGGAAGAATCGATGGCACCAACCTTGCCTGATTTGAATATCAATGAATGACTTTCAGATGCCGGAGCAATACTGTCTAGTGTGGCTTTGATTTTAACGTTTCCATTTTTATGTATAATTCCTTTTTTACTGTCAGCCGTAGTGAAAATAAAGAGATCATTCTTGAAATAGGATATATTTGAAAACTGAGTGGCCAATAAGGATTGGCCGTTCTGACTGAGCAGGCCAAAATATGATTTACCCTCCCTTCTTTCTGATACCATGATCAAATCATGGACAGGTTTTAATGAGTGGTATTTAAAATCAACAACCAGATTACCTTTAGAGTTGATAACACCATAAAACAACTCATTAGAAAATCTCCCTTTTTTTGAAGCAATAATAAGATTCTTATGATGCGCCTCGAGGGAGTAATACTTGGGACTGGTGATGACTTTGTTTTTTATGGAAAGAAGACCCCATTCCTTAGCATAGTAACCTATTACGTCATCCACAGGTAAATTGAACCCTTTGCTCCAACCCAGTTGATCATAAATCGCGGGAACAATAACTTCACCTGTTTGGTCTTTTAGGCCAACTTTTGCGTTCTCCTTATAAAATTGAATTGAGGACTGACTTAGCCCAATTTCTGTTTGAAATTGCAGTAGAACTAAGAGGAGGAAGGTATTTAAATGGAAAGAGTAAGCGAAAATTCTCACTCCTTGGATTTGATTTTTTCAGATTGCTCCTCGAGATTGAATAGATCATTGAGCACTTCTATCAATGAATCTGCTTCTCCTCGCTGACAAGCAGCTTTGAGTTGTAACACGGGCAACTTGATAATCTTTTGCATCATATTTTTAGTCACCTTGTCAAGCAGCTCAGTTTCACTATCATTTGCCTTTTTTAAATAACGGGCGATTTCGTTTTGGCGAATCTCTTCAAGCGCA
Source organism: Reichenbachiella sp. (assembly GCF_039944555.1). GTDB lineage: Bacteria > Bacteroidota > Bacteroidia > Cytophagales > Cyclobacteriaceae > Reichenbachiella. Next base: position 241,060 of record NZ_JBDUYN010000012.1, read on the forward strand.
TTTTTCAGCTTGTTAATTACCGGTGAAACTTCCATTTCCTTAGACCAATTGCCAAATTCCTCAATGGCTTCTGTGATAATAGCTTTTACATCCGGAATGGCTGCCAGCCTGTTCTCCAGAGCCTGTGTAGCTTTTGCCTGAATACTATCGACATTATACAGTAAAAGCCCATTGATTTCTTCTATATCCTGAGCAATACTTCTTGGAATGGAAAGGTCGAACAAGTATTTATGACTTAAAATTTTATCGTTGGAGAAGGTTCCTTTGGTAATCAGTGGGTTATCCACCCGCAAGGAAGAAATTACTACATCCGCATCTAATATGGCACGCTCATAATCTTCGAACGGAACCACGGCATAACCCAGTTCTTCGGAAAGTGCCTGAGCCTTTTCAATGCTTCGGTTGCAAATAAACACTTCTTTATCTGCTATGTGCTCCAGATTGCGAGCTACATCCTCACCTATTTCTCCTAAACCCAACACCAGAATATTTGGCCTTTCATGGGCCATTGTCAATTCGTCAATCAATTCTACAGTAGCATAAGATACTGAGGCTGCACCATCTCTGAAGGCAGTCTCCTGAACCACTCGTTTGTTAGTGAAGAATATCGTATGCAACAGTCTATGTAAAAAGGGGCCAACTACATTTTGGTCAGCTGCCCATTGATAGGAGGTTTTTACCTGATTGATGATCTGCAAATCTCCAACCACTTGTGCTTCCAGCCCGATCGAAACGTTGAATAAGTGTTCTACTGCCCGACCGTGCTCGTTTAGGTTTGAGAAATATTTTCTGTATTTGGAAATGTGATCCAGTCCCTTTACAACTCCTATCAGCTTAACAATAGTGTCATAGTGGTCAGCTGAAGAAGAATAGTAGACCTCAGTGCGATTACAGGTAGAAATAATCAACGCCTCGGAGATATCTGAGTAGTCCTCTATCATTTCGAGTAAGCGCTTACACAGCGTCTCATCGAAAGCCACCATCTCCCTTACCTCTACCGGGGCACTTTTATAGGATAAACTTACTGCTTTGAATTGATTATGCATGGCTTATTATTTCCAAAAGAGCAAAATTAACTTAAAAACGAAAAGTTTACATGACATGGATCATACGCTGCCTTATTTAGAATTATTATAAATAATTTAATAAGCTAGAAAATTATTCTAATCGTTCATGCTTATTCCTAACTTTTTTGACCCTAGCTTTGTGCGGCAAATAAAAACACTTATTTGCACATGCATTTCGACAGTTCTAAATTGGTTTTTGAGGCACTCACCTACGATGACGTGCTTCTACTCCCAGGTTATTCAGAAGTATTACCAAGAGATACGGATACGAGTACTTATCTCACAAAAAACATTAAACTAAATATTCCGCTGGTTTCCGCCGCTATGGATACCGTGACCGAATACGAGTTGGCGATTTCTATGGCGCTTGAAGGGGGTATAGGTTTTATTCATAAAAATATGACTATTGAGCAGCAGGCTGCGCAGGTTCGCAAGGTCAAAAGATCTCAGAGTGGGATGATTATTGATCCTGTTACTTTGCCTGGAAATGCTACAGTTGGAGATGCCTTGGCAGCGATGAAAGAATTTAAAATTGGTGGTATTCCTGTGGTAGAAAAGGATAAGACCTTAGTAGGTATCATTACCAACCGTGATCTTAGATTTCAAAAGAATAAGAAACTTTTGATTAGCGAAATCATGACAAAAGATAATCTGATCACCGCCAAAGATGGAATTGGACTTGAGGGTGCCGAAGAAATCCTACAAGAGTATAAAATTGAAAAACTCCCGATTGTTAATGATGCTGGGAAAATGACCGGACTTATTACTTATAAGGATATTCTAAAAAATAAGGACAAACCAAATGCTTGTAAGGATGAATTTGGCAGATTGCGAGTAGGTGCTGCAGTGGGCGTCACTCCTGATATTAAAGACAGAATTCAAAAATTGATCGAAGCTGGAGTGGATGTTGTCTCTATCGACACGGCTCATGGACATTCCAAGGGTGTAATAGATACTTGCAAAACCATTAAAAAAGCATATCCGGATCTAGATGTAATAGTAGGAAACATAGCCACAGCTGAAGCGGCTGTAGCACTTGCAGATGCAGGTGCAGATGCCATTAAAGTTGGCGTAGGGCCTGGAAGTATTTGTACAACGAGAATTATAGCAGGTGTTGGTGTTCCGCAGCTATCCGCCGTCTACGAAGCAGCAAAGGCTGTAGAAGGAAGGAATATTCCGATTATCGCTGATGGTGGAATCAGGTTCTCCGGTGATTTTGTGAAAGCGCTTGTGGCCGGGGCCAACTGCATCATGATTGGTTCGTTACTTGGAGGAACAGAAGAAGCTCCTGGCGAGGTTATTATCTACGAGGGCAGAAAATTTAAGACTTACAGAGGCATGGGTTCCGTAGAAGCAATGGAAGACGGTTCTAAAGACCGGTATTTTCAGGATGCCGAAGATGATGTAAAAAAATTGGTACCCGAGGGCATAGTAGGCCGAGTACCTTACAAAGGCAAAGTATCAGAGGTACTGTATCAACTCAGTGGTGGGTTGAAAGCCGGAATGGGATACTGCGGCGCAGCCACTGTAGAAGATTTGAAAAAGGGAAAATTCGTGAAAATTACCGGAGCTGGAATGGCCGAGTCTCACCCGCACGATATTCAGATTACCAGGGAGGCACCGAACTATAGTAGGTAGCTGTGTTTGCTTGCTGGCAAAAGAGTATTCAAAGGCCATTGCAAATCGCAATGGCTTTTTCGTTTTTATAGTTTGGAGACTGAGTGCCTATGCTTTGGGTCTGCCGTATCAACGGCTAAACATCTTATGTCTCCCATTCCGCAACTTTTGCTAAATTGCCACGATTAATTGAATCAACTGAATGCTCTCACAAAAAGGCATAATTAGATTAAGTGTAATCCTTGGGATTATCTTCTGGTCGCTATTTACTATAGTCGATCTGATGGCGCTATTTAGCGAGCTCAACAACATTGCTTTTGGTTTCCCAGCTTTCATCTCAAATGCCTTATTGACTTTTTTCATCATAGCTCTTATTCTCTTCTATCGATTCAACATTGAGCAGGCAGAGAGCGTCAATTTCGTAGACCTACTGTGGCGCGTCTTTGTTTCAGGTTTGATAGCCACAGTGGTGACACTAAGTATAGAATTTTTCTTTACCATCTTCGCTACCAGCAAAGTAGGCAGCAACACACTGATCATCAATTTTTTATATCACATCAATATAGGGTTAGTGATTGCCTTTCTGGTCTCTACCTTCATCGTTTGGAAAAGACTGATTTTATATCAAAAATCCAAATCACTTTTAGCGGCCTGGCAGCTTTACGAATACGCACTATTTGGTACACTGATATTCGATTTGTTCTCTCACGATTATCAGGATCCGGCATTTCTTGCCGTCTATTCCATATTGGTCATTATTGGGCTGGCACTATCGTTCAATCTAAAATGGATTGCTTATCTAAATTTTAAGCAAAAGTGGAGAAGTATATTATTTGTGCTGCTGGTGATTATTTACATCTGGTACTTCTTCAAAACATTGATGTACTTCTCTGAAAAGGTCCACCTCGTTCGGGACTTACTAGATAGTGTCTTTATCCTTGCTCTGATCACTTTTATTGTCATCTACTGTGCGATTGCTTTGCTTGTGATTCTGTTCAACCTTCCTACCACATCGGTATTTGAAAAAAAACTGGAAGAGGCTGTCAATTTTCAGCGGCTCAGCCAATCCATTCCTGCCGGAGAAAGTGAAGAAAAGGTATATGAAATCCTGCTTGACAGCTCGGTCAGCGCGGTCTATTCTGAGGCTGCATGGTTGCAGATTTCAGATCCCAATAAGAAAGTGGAGGTTACCCTGACCCACAACCTGGATAAGGAACTGATTCCAAAAATCACCAAGGCAGTCAACAATAGTCGCTTCAAAAAGATTTTGAATTCTGACTTTGAGAGAAACCCTAAATCGCTTAAAATATCTGCTAATCTTAAGGAGGTCAACTTCCGTTCCATCCTTCAGTTTCCGGTAACGGTAAAAGGAGAAAAAATAGGTGTTCTGGCACTGCTCAAAGAGGTAAACGATGGGTTCAATAGGGAAATGATAGATATCATCGACACTTTCGTGAATCAGGCAAGCATTTCGGTAGAGAACTTCAGATTGCTCAATGAAGCCATAACCAATGAGCGGTATAAGGAAGAGCTGAAAATTGCCAATCGGGTACAGAATAAGTTGCTTCCCGATAAATTAGAACCCTGCGGGGCCTATGATATTCATGCATTTACCAAGGCGGCGGACGAAGTCGGTGGCGACTACTACGATGTCTATCATCTAGATGAAGAACGAACGGCTTTGATCATCGGTGATGTTTCCGGTAAGGGAACTTCAGCGGCCTTCCATATGGCGCAGATGAAAGGCGTGTTCCAGAGTTTGGTTCAGCTGGATTTGGACCCCAAAGAATTTTTAGTACATGCAAATAATGCCTTGAGCAGATGTCTTGAAAGCACATCATTCATTACCGTATCATTTTTTGTAATAGATAGTAAATCGAGGAAAGTGAACTTTGCTCGCGCTGGACATTGCCCTTCGCTTTACTATAGCGCAAAGACTAGAGAAACCCAATATTTTAAGAACAGAGGCCTTGGTCTCGGAATATTGAGAAACTTCAATTTCCATAAATACGTACAAGTCAACGAGTTTGAATACCAGGCCAAGGACGTGCTGGTATTGTATACCGACGGAATTACCGAAGCCTGTAATAATAAAAAAGAGCAGTTTGGCTTCGAGAGACTACAGAGTGCTCTGACCAAGCATGCCGACCAATCACCTGATACTATTCAACAAGGCATAATCGACGATCTATATGAGTTTTGTGGGAAGGAGTCATTGAATGATGACTATACCCTATTAATTGTGAAATTTAATTAGAATGATAAAAATAGATAATCATATTAATGATGACCCGGAATACTATCAGCTTTCAGTTGGCGGAGAGATAGATGCCTCATCGTCTATTCACCTTGAAGAAGGTTTGAAAGAAGCTATGACTGCAAGTAAAAAAATCATTGTGGATTTGACTGAACTGGAATATATATCATCAGCCGGTCTGGGCGTTTTTATGTCGATTATTCAAGAATTGGACAATCAGGCAATAAAATTTGTTATCTACGGTATGTCCCCCAAAGTCTACGAGGTGTTTGAAATATTAGGATTGAATCAATTGATTACCATAAAAAAAGGCAAAGAAGAGGCACTTGAGGCCATAAAATAAAATGCATCAGTTCAAGACCAATTGTAAACGAGAGAGACTCAAGGAAATTCGACACTTTGTGGCGGAAGTACTCGCGGATATTGGTTTGTCTGAAATTGACGCTCATAAGGTCATCCTGGCCGTGGATGAGGTCTGCGCTAACCTAATCATTCACTCCAATAAGTGTAACCCTTCTGAATGCCTGGAACTATTTATTGAGGATCACGGTGCTGAGGGCGTGCTTTTTGAAATCATCGATTATGGTATTGGATTCAATTACAACAACTACAAAGAACCCAATCTGGAAGAGATTATTCGCAAAAGAAAAAAAGGTGGCCTTGGAATCATGTTGGTAAAAAATATAATGGACACCGTAGAGTTCAAAAATGAAGAAAATAAGAATATTTGCAGAATGATTAAAAAGTTTACCAGAACCAAATGATCCAAACCAGCCGATTATTACCCTTTTTCATACTTTTTGTATTTCCTCTTTTATCTATTGCTCAGTTAAGCAATGATAAAGACATATTGTTCCAACTCGGAGATGAGCCATACTCACTAAAAGAGTTCAACTACTACTTTCTTAAGAATTCGGAAGAGCCATCCGCGGACAGTGCGAAAATTAAAATTAACGAATATCTCGACCTGTACGTAAACTTTCGACTTAAAGTGAAAGAAGCCGTGACTCAAGGCAAAGATCAATTGCCGGATTTCAAGGAAGAATTTGAAGGATACAAAAAGCAGTTGGCTGAGCCTTACTTGATGCAAACCAAAGTGAATGAAGAAATGGTACAAGAAGCCTATAATCGAATGACCTTCGAAGTATCGGCGTCACATATTTTAGTAAAGTCAGATAATGATACTAATCCGGAAGATACTTTGAGAGCTTACCAGAAAGCTGTCGAAATAAAAAAGAAAGTCGCTTCAGGCGAGGACTTTGAAGCAGTAGCCGCTCAGGAGTCAGACGATCCTAGTGCCAAACAGAACGGCGGAAATCTCGGATACTTTTCTGCACTTCAAATGGTATACCCTTTTGAGAATGCAGTCTATAAGAACGAAGTTGGTGAGATCGTTGGGCCTGTTAAAACTCGATTTGGTTATCATATCATTAAGATCAACAACAAGCGCCAAGCCAGAGGTCAGGTTTTGGCAGCACATATTATGATAAGATCAAAGCCAGACACCATCTCAATTTCTAATTCGAAAAATAAGGCACAGTCTATTTATGGTAACATAAAAAATGGAGCCGATTGGAAAGAACAATGCAAACTTTATTCTGATGATATTAGAACAAAGTCAAATAGTGGCGAACTTCAATGGTTTGGAACAGGAAATCTGGTTCCCGAATTTGAAAATGCTGCATTTAGTCTGCAAAAAATCGGGGATATATCCGAACCGGTACAAACACGTTTTGGTTGGCACATAATAAAGTTACTTGATAAAAGAGGCATGGCTTCTTTTGAGGAAATGAAGGCCGACCTGGAAAGTAAAATATCTAGAGACAGCAGAGCCAAGGATAAAAAATCGACTACCCTTAGAAAGCTCAAATCATCACAGCAATTTAGAATGAATGATGAGGTTTGGCAGAATTTAATTGACTCATTTGATTCTACCTTGCTAGAAGCCAAATGGAATTATGATCCTTCCAATCCAGAATTGTCGAATACATTGTTTACTACTAGCGGTACCAATTATTCACTTGAAGATTTCCTAAAATTTGCTCATGAAAAACAAAAGGAGAGGAAATTGACATCACTTGAATTATATATAGATCAACTATACAACCAATTCGAAGAAAAGAGCATTTTCGATGAAGAACTAAAATTAATAGAAGTCAATAATTATGACTACCAAATGGTGCTGGACGAATATCGAAGTGGGATTCTTCTATTTAATCAAATGGAAGAAGAAGTTTGGAATAAGGCCATTGTAGATAGCGTTGGGCTTCAGGTATTTTATGAAAAAAACAAGAAAAAAAATTACAAACTCGCCGAACACGCCGTTGTTCGAAGGTTTGTTTCAAAAGACTCTCTGATACTCCAAAAGGTTGGATCTCAGTTGGATAAATCAAATTCCGAATTGGATAGTCTATTCAATAAGGAAGAACCATTAACTTTGCAGACTTTTGATGAAAAAATCGAACAAGGAAAGAAGCCATGGCTAGATGACCGTTGGGAGGTTGGGACTTCAATTCAAAAAGGAGAAAACTATTTTGTACTTTGGAATATTCGAGAAATACGACCTGATGGGTATAAAGCTTTAAAGGAGATTAAAGGAATGGTAATCTCTGATTATCAAAACGAACTGGAAAAACAATGGTTGAAAGCGATGAGAAAAAAGTATCCACTGAAACTAAACAAACCAGCGCTTAAAGCATACATTGAAAAATTTGAGAAGTAAAGCATATATAGCAATATTAATTATGCTCTCGGCAGTTGCTTGTGAGCAACTCTATTATGTAGATACGGCAGAGGAGGTTGATGAAAGAGTCAAAATAGCTCGAGTGAATGATATTTATCTATATGATGAAGATATTAGCAGTTTAGTGCCAAGGGGAAATCAATCAGCAGACAGCGGCATGATCGTGTCTAAGTATGTCGACTCATGGGTCAAAAAACAGCTTACAATTGAAAGAGCATCAACAGAGCTTGATTTTGATGAGGCGAAGATCGAACGTAAGATTTTAGATTACAGATATGCGCTGATGGTTCATGAATTTGAGATGCACTACATTAATCAACATCTGGACAAGGAAATATCTGATGAGGAGGTAGAAAAATATTACAATGAGAAGTTTGAAAACTTTGTACTTCGCCAAAATATATTGCGATGTCTATTTGCCCAAGTACCCGTCGAAGCCCCACAAATAGAAAACTTCAGGAAACTTATTAGAACCTATCCTGACTCAAATCTTGAAGAGATTCAGTCTTATTGCTATCGTTTTGCCTCCAAGTCCTCTTTGGAAACCGAACTTTGGATCAACTTTGATGAGGTCATCAGCAATACACCATTGGTCAATGTTCAGGAAAAGGCTGGTTTTTTAAAGAACAACAGTTTTGTGGAGACATCAGATGAAAAATATTACTATTTCATAAGAGTGTTAGATTATAAAATATCGAATCAAATCGCACCATTGGCTTATATCAAGGATGATATTGAAAGCATTTTGATTAATAAGAAAAAAGTGGAGTTAAGAAAAGAATTAGAAGAAGAGGTTTATAAAGTAGCCAAGGAAAACAATGAATTTGAAATTTATTAAGTTAGGAATAGTTGCCCTTCTGATTGGGATTATCAGTGATGCCCAGGCCCAATCCGCAGATGGCAAGGGAGTAGTGATAGACAAAATCATTGCAAAAGTAGACGACTATATTGTACTCAAATCAGAGTTGGATCGAGCTTATTTGGAGTTTTTATCGCGGGGTGAGTTGTCCCAGGGAAATGCCAAATGTCAGATATTGGAAAATCTGGTCATTAATAAAATGATGGTTGCAAAGGCAGAGATCGATTCCATTTACGTGTTGGATGTAGAAGTTGAAAGCAACTTAAATAGAAGAATGTCCTACTTCATTCAACAAATTGGGTCCGAAGAACGGATGGAAGAAATCTATAATAAGTCTATCGAAGAGTTCAAAGAAGACTTGTTTGATCAGATCAAAGAACAGATGATCGTTCAAAAAATGCAAGGAACGATTGGTGAAGATGTAGAAGTCACTCCAGCAGAAGTTAAAAAATTCTTTGGTAAAATTCCGGCAGATAGTTTGCCATACTTTTCTACTGAAGTTACAATTGGACAAATTGTAAAGATTCCGGATGTCAATGAAAATCGTAAAGCTGAAATAAAGAAGCAGATGTACGAATATAAAAAGAGAATAGAAGATGGAGAGGATTTTGGCCAATTGGCAAGGAAGTACTCAATGGATCCGGGATCAGCATCGGCTGGGGGTGAGCTTGGCTTTTTTAAGCGAGGAGAACTAGCTCCCGAATATGAGGCCGCCGCATTAAGCATGAAGCCTGGCGAAATATCTAAACCAGTTGAGTCTCAATTTGGTTTTCACCTGATACAACTCATAGAGCGACGAGGAAATACTTATAACTCAAGGCACATACTGACAATTCCTAAATCTACAGAAGGTGATGTTCAGGACGCAAAAGACTTTCTGGATAGTCTGAGAAGTGCTGTTATAGATGATAGCTTACGTTTCGAAGTGCTCGCGAAGGAACATTCGGATGATCAGCAAACCAGCGGTAATGGCGGGTTCTTTAGTGATGCTACTGGTGCGATGAAAGTATCAGTGGAAGAAATTGACCCCACTTTATTCTTTACTATAGATACAATGGCTGTAGGCAGTATTACCAGACCTATGGAATTTAGAATGGCAGATGGCACAGATGCAGTTCGCATCATCATGTACAAAGAAAAAACAGCGCCACACCAGGCCAATTTACTTCAGGATTACCAAAAGATAAGAGCAGCAACTGTCGCGAGTAAGCGCAACCAAATTATGTCAAAATGGTTTAAGGAAGCGCAGGGAGAGGTTTACATCAACATTGACCCTGAATTTGAAAGTTGCCGAATTTTGGTAAATTAACGTCTATGAGCAAATATGCAACCGAAGTAGAAGCCGCAGATGCCTTGCATCAGGCTTATTCAAAATTAAAAAAAGAAATATCTAAAGTAATTGTGGGCCAGGATGAGGTAGTCAAACTATTGATTACGTCTATTTTTTGTCAAGGCCATGCGCTATTGGTGGGAGTTCCAGGCTTGGCAAAAACACTGTTGATTCGCACAATTTCTTCCGCATTGCACTTAGATTTTAATAGAATACAGTTCACTCCAGATCTGATGCCTTCAGATATTTTGGGAGCAGAGACCTTGGACAAGGACAGAAATTTTCAGTTCATTAAGGGACCTATTTTTTCCAATATCATCCTGGCCGATGAAATCAATAGAACCCCCCCGAAAACTCAAGCTGCCCTATTGGAGTCTATGCAAGAATATTCAGTAACGGTGGCGGGAAAGCATATGAAACTTGATGAGCCATTTTTTGTATTAGCTACGCAAAATCCGATCGAACAAGAGGGGACCTATCCTCTTCCTGAAGCTCAGCTAGACAGATTCATGTTTATGATCAATCTGGACTACCCATCCTACGAATCAGAAATTGATATAGTTAAAAATGAGTCGGCAGCAGCAATCAAGGATATCAAAGGGGTATTAGATGGCAAACAGATTTTGGAATTTCAGGCTCTGGTAGACAAAGTGCCAGTAGCAGACAATGTTGTAGAATACGCAGTGAATCTTGTGCATAAAACGAGACCGAATTCAGATCGGGCCTCAGAGAATGCAAAGTCTTACCTAGAATGGGGGGCTGGGCCAAGGGCCTCACAGTTTCTTATTAAAGGAGCAAAATGCAATGCCCTCCTGAATGGCAAGTATTCTCCCGATATAGAAGACGTACAGGCCGTAGCAGAGCCAATTCTCAGACACAGAATAGTGCGAAACTTCAAGGCTGAAGCTGAAGGCGTATCCTTAAGTCATATTATTGCTGAATTATTGTAAATAATTTCAACCTGAAGACATTGCGTGAACCTCGCCTGTCCGCCAATTTTTTTATATTTGTGGTTGTGTACCTATAGTGATGAAAGAGAAGTCAATTGAAATATTAGTTAATGAGAACTTTGTATATGCGAAGGTTTTAGATTATTTCGGCGTAGAATATTACAAGTCTAGAAACCAGACACTCCAAGAGGTTTGTAAAAGTCATAAGATTGACCCCAATCATTTGCTTGAAGTATTCGAAGGTGCGCAGCAACGTAAAGGTGTCAATTCTCAGGAGTTTAAAAGATATCCCGCTCGCCTAATTATTGGATATCTAAAACACACACATGAGTTGTTCATTAAGGATCGATTGCCATTCATTCTAAGACAAATTAATGCATTGAATACAAGCTTGGATCAGGAGCTTATAGGTGATCTTAAAATGGTCTTGCCCATGTTTGTGGATGACTTCATTCATCACATTTATGAAGAAGAAGACAGACTTTTTACGTATATCAGCGACTTGGAGCGCTTTGTAATAGGAAAGAGCGCCTCTTCCAAAATGCTTGCCAATATAGACTCTTTTTCCATACAGGAATTTGCTCTTCATCATGGGGATTCGGACGATGAAATGAGAGGAATTCGAGGTATTACCAATCACTATAATACACGGAATATTGAGGATATTCAGTTGAAGGTAATTTTTAAAGAGCTGCAAGCTTTTGATGATGAGTTGAACAAGCATGCGCATATCGAAAATTACATATTATTTCCTAAAGCCTTAAACTTGGAAAAACAGGCAAAAGAAAAACTAAGTAATACCTACAGCCTAAACTAAATGGGCAGAATTCTAGCCATTGACTTTGGAACAAAAAGAACTGGTCTGGCCGTCACTGATCCACTCAAAATTATTGCCTCTCCTTTGGAAACTGTACGAACTTTTCAAGCCATAGATTTTCTAAAAAACTATCATCAGACAGAGGGCATTGAGGAATTTGTCATAGGCATGCCGAAGGATTTGATGAATAAAGACACGGACAGTACTGCTTCTGTTAGGTCTTTTATAAATTTGCTAAAGAAAAACTTTCCGGATCACGACATCCATCCGATTGACGAAAGATTCACCAGCAAATTGGCTATGGATGCGATGATAAGAGGAGGAATGAAAAAGAAAGATCGACAGAAAAAGGAAAATGTGGACAAGGTGAGCGCGGCGATCATTTTACAATCATATTTAGAATCAAGGTTATGATTTACCCCATTGTAGTATATGGCGACCCTGTTTTGAAAAGGGAGGCTGATGAGATAGAGGAAGGCAGTATCGATGTGATTAAGCTCAGAGACGACATGTTTGAGACGATGTACGAAGCCAGTGGAATCGGTCTTGCTGCACCTCAAATAGGCAAGTCCATTCGTATGTTCATAGTTGACGGAAGTCCATTGGACGAAGAAGGAATGGAAAATTTTAAAAAGGTCTTTATCAACCCGGAAATCGTTTGGGAAAAAGGGGACAAATGGAATTTTGAAGAAGGCTGTTTAAGTATCCCAGGCATTCGTGAAGAGATATCAAGGCATGCTCAAATCCGCGTCAACTACCTTGATGAAAATTTTGAGGAGCACGAAGAAGAATTTGATGGAATGAAGGCCAGAATAATTCAACATGAATACGATCATATTGATGGCATCTTATTTACAGACTACCTGACACCCTTCAAAAAACGTGTATTAAAAGGTAAGTTGAACAATATCAGCAAGGGGAAGTGCGATGCCGACTATAAAATTAAAGTCCCATCAAAAAAATAGAATGACCTCTAAACTACCCAATGCCCAAACCTCCATCTTCGCTGTAATGTCGAAGATGGCAAATGAGAATAATGCGATTAATTTGGCACAGGGATTTCCCGATTTCGACGTCGCTCCAGATCTGATTGATCGTATTCATCATTACATGCAGCAAGGGTGGAATCAATATGCCCCCATGCCAGGTGTACCTGCCTTGAGGGAAGTAATTGCCAAGAAAATAGACAGCACATACCATGTAGATGTATCGCCGGATGAAGTAACCATAACCTCCGGAGCGACTCAGGCGTTATTTGCAGCAATTACGGCTATTGTGCATGCAGGTGATGAGGTTATTTTCTTTGATCCGGCGTATGATAGCTATCTTCCTACTATTCAACTTTGTGGGGGGATACCTATTAATATTAACTTGGACAAGAAAGACTTTTTCATTCCCTGGAAAGAGGTAGAACAAAAGATTACCAATAGGACTAAGCTAATCATTATCAATACACCGCATAATCCAAGTGGTGCCATTTTATCGGCTGATGATATCCAGGAATTGGCGCGACTCACGAGAGATAAGGAAATTTATGTCATTAGCGATGAAGTTTACGAACATCTCATTTATGATGGAGCTGAGCACTGCTCTGTGCTGAAAAATGAGGAGCTTAGGAAGAAGAGTGTAGCCATATATTCCTTTGGTAAGACCTTTCATGCGACAGGTTGGAAAATGGGCTATACAGTAGCACCGGGATTTCTGACCGATGAGATACGAAAAATCCACCAGTTCATGGTTTTCAGTGTCAATACGGCAACTCAATGTGCGTTGGCAGATTACTTGAAGGAGCCAAATAATTACAACTATTTGCCGGATTTTTTTCAGAAGAAGAGAGATATGCTTCTAGCTTTTATGGAGCCATCCAGGTTCGAGCCTATCAAGTGTCATGGCACTTATTTTCAGACTTATTCGTATGCTGGAATCAGTGACCTGCCTGATCGAGAAATGGCAGAGTGGATAACCAAAACTCATGGTGTGGCGTCTATACCTTTGTCTCCATTTTATACAGATGGTTCGGACAATAAACAGATTCGTCTTTGTTTTGCCAAAGGAGAAGAAACCCTGAGACAAGCCGCAAAAAAATTATGTCAGATTTAACAGTAGCAATTATACAGTCGGACCTTCATTGGGAAAATATTGATGCCAATCTGGCCTCATTCGAAGAAAAGATTTGGAGTATTACAGAACCCGTTGATGTTATCATTCTTCCGGAAATGTTTAACACAGGTTTTTCGATGGCAGCAGGTCGCCTGGCAGAAGTTTCTGGCCTTAAAACTCACAAATGGTTGCTTCAGATGGCCAATCAGAGGGACGCCTTGGTGGGAGGAAGCTACATCTTAAAAGAAGGCTCCAATTACTTCAATCGATTCTTTGCGGCTTTTCCTGATGGCTCATTCCAAACTTATGACAAACGCCATCTTTTTACTTTGGCCAAAGAAGAACAGTTTTTCAATGGTGGGAAAGAGCGTCTTATCATAGAATATAAAGACTGGAAAATCTGTCCGCAAGTTTGCTATGACTTACGCTTTCCGGCATGGACGAAAAATCGAATGGATAAAAAAACGGGTAGGTTCGAATACGATCTGCTCATGTATGTGGCCAGTTGGCCAAAGCCAAGGATAAGCGCCTGGGATACCTTGCTAAAGGCACGTGCCATTGAAAATCAAGCTTATACATTGGGTTGCAATCGAGTAGGAAAGGATGGCAATGGATATGAGTACGTGGGCCACAGTGCTGCTTATGATTACTTGGGTGAGCAGCTCAGTTTTGCAGATAATCACGAAGAGATTATCATCCAAAAACTTCAAAAGTCACCGCAAGAAGAGTTTAGAACTAAGTATCCTTTTGTAGCTGATAGTGATGACTTCACTATTAATATCTAATTTTTTCAATCAAACAAACTAACAATGAAATTGACATCTAAAGCACTTTTTCTGTGTATTGCCATTTTGAGTTTTGGTTGCGGAGATGACGACACAGACGGCCCATCATATGATTTTAAAGATCAAGTGGCTCAAGGCAGCATAAATGGCCAAAGCTGGACATTTGTATCAGGCAGAGCATCTATATCTGAGGAACAGCTAAGTATTGACTTAGCCGCCGACAGTGACGCCGTTCCTTGTGAGGCATTCAGTTTTGCAGGATTAAAAATATTTTTCACCGTGGACAACAAAGTAGCGCTGACTGAGCTTTTCTTCGACCTGGAGAACTTTGATGGAAAAACAGCAACTTTTTATGATCCTGACGATGGGGAGTTTGGTCTAAACATTATTGCTGTGGAAGGAGCAATAGAAATATTGAGTATTACAGATAATGAAGTGAAAGGACGAATCGATGTTCGGGATGGGCATGATAATACATCGTCTGTGAATGGTAATTTCACAGTAGAAATTTGTCAATAATCAATTGTGAACGACCTGTTCTCAATAAGCTATTTGGCTTTGAGTAGAGAAGATTATTTCTACACTTCCTTCTCTGCAATAGAAGTTTAGCATCATTCACTAAGTACAATTTTTGAAGTACAACTTTGCCCCCCGTTTGTTGCTTTTGCCAAATAGAGACCACTTTCAAGATGGCTCAAATTTAGGCTTGATATGTTATAGGCCGAAAGAAAGGTCTCTAGGATTTTCCTACCTGTTAAGGTGTAAATTTCTAATCGTGTATTGGATTGGTTGGTCAAAAAGTTAACTATGTGATCTTCGGATGAAGGGACAGGGAAGGCTTGGAGTGTAAGACCGTTTTCTACCGATTCTCCGGAATTGGCCAATAGCCTGACACCACCTTGAATGCTTCCTATAGCCAAAGTACTCTGGCCGAACAATTGTCCCGCAGCTGGCTTTGAAACTCTACCAAAACGAGTGGGGACGAGAGCTGAACCCTCATCTGTTCTGATGAAAGATTCTTGCTTAGCTACACTAGCCGACCGAAAATTGGAATAAATGACTAATTGACCAGATCGGTCGGTGGTGATCAAATCGGGAACATCGTCACCATTAATATCGCCGGTTGTTATGGATATGTTGCTCCTATCTCCTGAATCCATAATCCCCAGAAACTCTGAACTCTCAAGAGTAAAGGTAGGGTCACCGATAATACCAGTATTTGTATGATACTCTAGTCTACCACTTGATAGTCCCAACAGTAAATCGGGTAGACCATCTTCATTGATAGCAGTCAAATGAAAATCGTCTAAGGATGTTAAGTTTACATTCATAGTCTTTAATTGAGCCAGGTCGAATAACATCTGAGCATTTCCCTGATTAATTAGGTAATGTATACCTGTCGAATTGACGGCATCACGAGCTGAAAAAACAAGATCAACCAGTTGGTCATTATTCAGGTCAATGAATTGAGGCTTAATAAAAGTAAGGCCTAAAGTGGATAATCCAAATAAATCGTCAGTCTGCCATACCATTCCCGTTGTAGTCGATTTGAAGTAGGACATAGAACTCACATATTCGGAACCAGTTGGATTTCCTGCATTGCCAATGATTAAATCATTGTTGCCATCACCGTCAACGTCTGCTATGGCAGGGTAGGCAAATTCACCCACATCAATCATTTTGTCCTGCAGAAAAGGTGTAGCTGAGCTAAACAAATTGGTGTTTAATTGGCCCACGTTCTCATAGAGGAGGCTTGAGGATTTGAAGTCTATGTTTTGATCGTCATTTGATCGCTCATTACTAGATATCAGCAGATCTTTCTTGCCATCAAAGGTCACATCCTCATAGAATGCAGCCGGAAATGAACTGAAATTTATAGGAGTACTGAAGTTAGGGAAATTATTGTCAAAGGAATCAAATGAAGCATTGGCTGTTGCGCCATTATTTTCCGCAAAACTAAGATTGTTGCAAGCCTCCTGGCTAAGCACGATATCTAACAATCCATCCATATTGTAATCTAAAGAAAGTATGGCCTTGCCTCCGGCGTGAAGTATTCGGCCCGAAGCACTACAGGGCTCGTCAACGGTAAAATCATCACAATCACAATCCCTGATTTCGCCGTAAGTTCTGGTCTCTCGTACGAATTCTAAACCACAAGTACCGGTATTTTCAATGGTGTGATTTTGATGAAATTCAATCTGATTACTTGAGGCAAAATCAAAAACCAAAATGTCCAGATCACCATCGCTGTCCAGGTCGGAAATGGATGGAATATCTGTTGGATTGAACAAGAGATTAATTTGAGAACTGGAACCCTGAGTCTTTAAAGGGTCAACCACTAAATCCCAGGTTAGACCCGCTCCGGATGAAGTATTTCTAAATACTCTAATGCCTTGCCCGGTATATGTAAAGAGATCTTTTTTTCCATCGCAATCATAGTCGGCAAGAACAAGCCAGTGCTGAATGCCATAAGGAAATAAATATTCAAACTCAGGCTTGTAAGTATAAGTCTCACCTGTATTCTCGAAGCAATTTATCTTATCCGATGAGCGATCGAACAAAATCAAATCGAGGTCATTATCACCATCCACATCAATAGTTTGAAATTGTGCACTGTTTATACCTCCGGCAAAAGCAAGAATAAGCTCAGTTTCATTGGTGGTAATTGTAGGTTGAATAAATTCCAACTCCACTTGCCCAAAAAGAGAGCCTGTCCTACAAAGTAAGAACAATAAAACATGGGTAATTCTAATCATCATTAATTACGATCCTTCTGGCTCATGGACAATCAAACTTATAATAATCAAAAATATTGAGTGCTGATAAATATATTTGTGAGTTGCCATACAAATAACAACAAACTTGGACCAAACCATTTCATTCCTTTACGAAAAATTCTTAGCAAGCGACGGCGTTTGTACAGACACTCGATCCTTACAAAAAAATCAAATCTTCTTTGCCCTCAAAGGCGAAAGCTTTAATGGGAATACTTATACGTCTCAAGCCTTGTCTGCAGGGGCACTGATGGTGGTAGTTGACGAGAATGAATTCCAGATAAATGATAAATGCTTATTGGTCAATGATGTGTTGACCTGCCTTCAGGAGCTGGCAAGCCATCACCGAGACCAGTTTGATATTCCATTTTTCGGGATCACCGGATCAAATGGAAAGACCTCGACCAAGGAACTTACAGCGAGAGTGATGAGATCCGACCGAAAAGTCCAATTCACAAAAGGCAATCTGAACAATCATATTGGAGTACCGTTGACTTTGCTGAATATTTCAAAGGATACTGAATTTGCAATTATCGAAATGGGTGCCAATCATATAGGCGAAATTGCCCAGCTATGCGAAATTGCTAAACCCACACATGGGCTTATTACTAATATCGGTACCGCACATATTGGAGAGTTTGGCGGACAAGACGCTATAATAAGAGCAAAAAGTGAGCTTTTCGACTACTTAAGAAAAAACAATGGGATTCCGTTTATCAATGTTGATGATCGCGTATTGCAAAATATGTCCAAAAGATTTTCTAACGCAGTCACCTATCCCAACGAACTTTGTATGCTGGAATCAGCTGCTCCTTTTGTGCACTATAAAGACGAACGCGCCGAGTCTCACACAACTGAGATGATTGGAGCCTATAACTTTCTGAATATCTCCGCAGCCGTGACCATAGGCAAACATTTTGGTGTAGAAGAGCCCTACAAGGCAATTGACGGCTATATGCCAGACAACAATCGATCGCAAATGACCGAACTCGGTTCCAATACCATAATCCTCGATGCTTACAATGCAAACCCAGACTCAATCCGTGTGGCTCTGGACAACCTATCAGTGATAAGGAGTAACCAGAAAGTGGCAATTCTTGGTGATATGAAAGAGTTGGGCATCTATTCTTACGACGAGCACAAAAAAATAATTGACTATGCTGAAACCTTAGGACTTGATCAAGTGTATTTGGTAGGGAATGATTTTGTGAAAGCACATGACCATTCAAATTCAACAGCTTTCAAAGGAATTAATGAACTAATTATGCAACTCCAGGAGCATCCGCTCTCAGCCGCTACAGTATTGATCAAAGGCTCGAGAAGCATGCGAATGGAACAGCTCACAGAACGCTCAGACTTATGGACTTAAAACCTACCGTAAAATTTCTTAAAGAACTGTCTGCTAATAACAATAAAGAATGGTTCGATACGAACAGAAAGACTTATGAATCTTGCAGAAAGGAGTTCTTGACCTTAGTCTCCTCTGTTATTGGAGAAATCGCCAAGTTCGACCCTGATTTGACTGATGTAGACCCAAAGAAATGTGTATTCCGAATCAATAGAGACATTCGATTTAGTAAGGACAAGACACCCTATAAGACCAATTTTGGTGCCTTGATGGGAGCCAATGGAAAGAAAACCGAGGGAACAGGATTTTACGTTCATTTTGCTCAGGGACAAAATTTTGCGGGAGGAGGTATATATATGCCGCCGGCCGATACTTTAGCAGCTATCCGGCAGGAGATTGATTACAATCCTGGCACCCTGAATAAATTGATTCAATCGAAAGACTTTAAAGAGACATTTGTTGATATCAAAGGTGACAAACTCAAAACAGCACCAAAAGGATACCCCAAAGATCATCCCAATATCGACCTGTTGAGACTTAAAAGTTTCTATGTGATCAAAGAATTCAGTGAGAAAGAACTGACCGCTGATGGCTTTTTTGAAACACTGATTTCAACCTACAAAAAGGCGCATGAATTCAACAAATATTTAAAAGAAGCAATTAGTTAAAAATTTGTGTCAAAAGATTTGGAAATATACATTCATAATCTATTTTTGCACACCCAAATCAAGGGCGCTTAGCTCAGCTGGTTCAGAGCACCTCGTTTACACCGAGGGGGTCGGGGGTTCGAATCCCTCAGCGCCCACAACTACGAAAGCCATTGCAAACAGCAATGGCTTTTTTGTTTTCCGGAGAAAATTATAGAAGGAGTACAAGAAGTGAGAGTTGAAGAATGATTCTCGATTGAGTCAAAATACTACCATTCTCTTAGTTGAGTTGAAAATAATTTACTCCTCGTTTGCCTTCAACCTGATATTAATACCCTGAATCGTGACGGCAATTACGTAGGCAAATAACAAATAGCCCAGGTAGTTTTGAGTGATCTCAAACAATTTGCAGTCGCATATGTCAGAGTAGTTGCTCGTTTTCCTGATAAAGGCCGAGAAGCTGAACTCTAGTGCATGAATGAATGACAAATTGTGGTGGCTGGTAGAACCAAAATATACGGCGGCAAACAGAAAAATACTACAGAGTGGACTGGCGATTCCCCAGAGAATCAGACCGGGAAGTCTGATGAACTTGCTATTTGAAGCCTTTGCCATATTGAGCAGCATCCAGATGATCACAAATACTGCCAGGACAAACGAAACCCATATCACCAATTGGTTGTAAAACAGCTTCGGATAGAACTGACTAATCAAGAGGACAACAGGAGGGACAAGAAATCCAATACCCAGATTGAGAATGGTATACTTTTGAAGAAGATCGGTTTTTCTGGTATCTGTCAAATAGTAAATACTTTGACTAAAGATAACTAGTAATTAATGAAAAGGGAATTCGCCCAAAGCGCGGTGTTACATTAGTGATTACCGAACTCATATTTCATTGAAAATATCAGAAAGACTGACATCCAATGTACTGGCTATTTGATCTACATTTTTTAAGGACAGATTTCTTTCGCCTCGTTCAACACGGCCAATATAGGTTCGGTGAAATCCGGACCTAAAAGCCAACTCCTCCTGACTCCACCCCTTTTGATCTCTAAATTTTTTTACCTGCTGCCCGAAACGTTTTAGTACATCATCCACAGAAGTAAATAAGCAGCTATGTGACTTATAAGTCAACAGCCAATGTGTCACTATTTGGTAATTCTGTATTATCTTTCAGCTTCTGATATAATTGACCATCTCATGGAAATACGCTCAGACGACCTCAAACCCATAGCAGAATTGATCAATCTCGTTTATTCAGGTAATGCGCTGGACATGAAAAGCGACTTGCACTTGATTATTTGCCTGCTCCATTATGTTGATTCGGGAAGCGTCACGAGAAAGGAAATGGAAAGAGCTGTTTTCATCCTCAAAGAGTTAGGAGATAGACTGCAGATTATTCATGAACAAAGCTGAGACCCTATGGCGAACAAATCCACCCATGAATACCATTCATCCAATTGATCAAAACTATTCAGCAATTGTCAAAGGCTGCTGATGGCTTGGTTATGTAAATTACTACCATTAGCTCAAGTAGATCTTATGGAGTTTGCAAGCATTTCTTTTCTGTCCTTTATCATGATTACCTCCATTACCCCAGGGCCAAACAATATATCCAGCGCTTCCATGGGAATGTTGCTGGGTTATCGAAAGACGCTGAATTATCTTTTGGGTATTTCCACGGGTTTCTTTCTGTTGATGTTGGTCTGCTCATTGTTATCGACTTCTCTATTGCATTATGCACCTTCAGCGCAACAATATCTGAAATATGTGGGTGCCAGCTATATCATCTGGTTGGCTTGGAAGACACTATCGGCCAGCTATGCCGCGGATGCCGCAGGTCAGCAGTTGGCTTCATACACACGTGGCCTCACCCTACAGGTGGTTAATCCAAAGGGATTGGTCTATGGCCTGACCATATTCACTACCTTTTTGGCAGGCACCAATGGTGATTATCTGGTCTTGATATCGTGGGTGATTTTTCTGGCTTTGGTTTGTTTTGCGTGTACTTCTACCTGGGCACTTTTTGGCGCTCTTATTCAAAAGTATATGAGGAACCAAAAGATCAAATTTGGCATCAATGTGTTGCTCTCACTAGCACTTATTTATACTGCATTAGACATAGCTGGCTTCCTGGGTTGAAGTTAAAGTATAAAAAAACCGAAGAGCATGGCCCTTCGGTTTCAATTTCTTCCAGTTGTAACTAGGTCTACTTAACGAAGATTTCAATCTCTTCTGAAGTGGTTATGTTACCCAACTTGTCTACGGCTCTCACTTGATAGGTCACCAGACCTCGGGTATTTATTTTTACCGGTTTAGCGTACTCCAATTCTGCTTCACCGTTGAGGGTGTAATAGACCTTATCAGTGTCAACGGTTTTGTCTGTAGCGGCAAGGAAGAGTTTCACGCCTTTAGAATAGACATTAATGGGTTGGCCATCTTTTTCATCCAATATGATCTTACCCACTGGCTCCATACTCAGGATGTGCTCCACTTTGGGTCCTGTGTTGTCCACCACAAAGAAGAATGATTTGGTATTTCTGTTGTTAACTTGGTCAGTACCATAGAAGTCAATCGTGTAGAAACCTTCTTCTTCGAGCTTGATGGCTCCATCGTAAGTCTGACCAGTCCCGCCATTAATCTTATAGCCTAAATCTTTCACACCACTTTCTGCGTCAATGGCCGCCAGGGCAATTTCAGAATTGCTGGTAACGAAGGCTGTATCTCTGGAATGGTACTGATTGCCTGTAAACTCATATTTGATTTCAGGAGCTTCCATATCGATATCAAGAGAAGATCGGCTCAGATTGGCCTCTTCCAACTTTCCGTCAAATCGGTTATTCACTTTGTCCGTAGCAAAGTAAGTAATGACATGATTTCCGCCGGTTTTGTCCATGATAAAAGGTTCGTAATAGGTCTCTGGATCAGCACCGTCAATAGAATATTTGATGGTTTTCACGCCAGCTTTATTATCCTCTGCTGTCAATTTTACTTTGGTACGCGTTGAAACAAACACGCGGCCTCGATTTTGATACTGATCACCTACTATAGTCGCTTCGACAACAGGTACCGTACTGTCCAGATAAAACTCAATAATTTTATCATCTTCCTTATTCTTCACATTGTCATACCCGTAGTATTTGATCGTATGAGGCCCGTCTTCCAAATCGGATAGGTTGATCTGATCGGTAAATATCTTTTCCGGTCCATCATCTATTTGATAGCCAATTCGATTCAATCCTGATGTTGCGTCTACGGATTGCAATTTGATATAGGTTCGCGGCGCGAAGATCATTCCGCTACGATCGTTATGAACTGTATACTCCGAAACCGGACTGGTCAGGTCAACTCTGAACTGATACATCTGAATAGGCTCTACATTACCCGTGTTATCAGCGGAGTATATTTTCACATCGTACTCCTTATCTTGATTCAGATCCTGATCCTTAGAGAAGGCAAGGAAGTTATTGTTGTCTATAGAATAGAATGTTTTCTGTACGCCGGACTGATTGTCCGATGCCGTACTTTTAAACTTTAGACCCTTGCCATAATATTGCTTGCCATCGGCATTTTTATATTCTGGCGACTCATCAAATGCAACGGTCGTTTTAGGGGCCTCACTATCTCGATATACTTCAAACAAAAGCTCAAACTTAGGTTGAATTTGTTTCAACGCAGAGTCAGCCGCCCAATTCGATCTGATGTAATTGACCCCTTCAGTATCCAAATACATAGGATTTGTATAATCTTTATGCACCTCACTTTTTAGCTGATGGAGATCCTTGCCATCAGGAGATTCTGATATGAATAAGTAAACCGGGTTTTTACCGTGCCAATAAAGCTTTCCATCCTCACTGATGTAATACTTTTGTTGGACATTTGGCTTTTGTTGGGAATAGGCCGCAAGTGGACATAGAATTAGCAGGAAAAGCGCCTTTCTCATAGCAACAGGTATTAAAATATTTTTATTAAATAACTAAGTCAATTAAATACTTTGCGCGTGCAATATCAAATAAATTCTATTAAAATAGCAGATTAGACCTCCATTTCATCGAAATATACAAATAATGAAATTCAATATTGTAATAGTTCTAACCTGCCTGCTGAATTTGCTAGTTCAACCTTCAATTGCTCAAAAAGAGCTTGGAGATCTTCACTACCATCAGGGAGATACGTTTTTGCTATTCAATCGGCATGATAGTTCGATCATGCACTTCGAGAAAGCCAAGGAATTATACCTTAATGACCAATACTGGAGAGGTGTAGTGGCCAGTGACAATAAGATTGCCGAAAACCTTTGTGGTACGTTCGAACTCAAGAGGGCCATGGTAATTGCAAAAGAGGCCTATGACATGGCGCATGAAAAACTAGGTGAGTGGGACATCGAGAAGGCCACTGCCATGAACAACATTGGCAATATTCATTATCTCACTGGCCAGCATGAGCTAGCACTCGAAGAATATGAAAGGGCTTTGGAGTTGGCCAATCATGAAGTGCATGAAGAGGTTTTGTTTTCAGCGCCTACAAGTCTGGGCATTGGCAATGTGTATTTTGGTAAGCATCAATATGAAGAGGCATTTAAGCATTTCAAGACTGCGCTTGAAGCCAATCGCAAAATCCTGGGTGAAAATCACCCCTATGTGGCTAATTCATATTTGAGTTTAGGCAACCTATATAGAAACAAAGGCTCATACAATCTGGCAACCGAGTATTACGACAAGGCGCTGCAAATCAATATCACCGTCTTTGGGGAAAACCATCCTGATGTTGCTACCACCTATGTGGGTATAGGAGACATCTACAAAAACAAAAGTGCCTATGATTTGGCCATGCAATATTACCGCCAGGCTCTGGTGATCTATCAGGAGTTCCTTCATGAGAAGAATCCGAAATTTGGCGCAATCTATTTAGGCTTTGCTGATGTCTATAAGAACCAGGGTAATTATGACAAGGCGCTTGAGTATTATCAAAAAGCTTTGGACCTCTTTGAACAGACAATCGGATTGGAGCATCAAAACAGTGTCCGTAGTTTCCTTGGCGTGGGCAATACCTATATGTACCAGGAGAAATTTAGAGATGCACTTGACTATTACAACAAAGTGATGGATATCAACTTCAACCTGGTTGGTGAAAATCATGTGAATTCATCAGCAGCAAACAACAACCTGGGTAGTATTTACTATTTCTTTGGAGACTTTGAATTAGCGGTACGATATTTTAAGAAGGCGCTGGCCATCGATAAAAACATTCATGGACACGAACATCCAAATGTGGCCAATGGTTACTATAACCTTTCGAGAGTATATGGTGAAAAAGGTGAAATACGAACAGCCCTTGAATACTGTCAGGAAGCGATCAATGCAAGTATTATCGACTTCGATGACAAAAACGTTTTCATGAATCCGGTTCTTGTCAATTTCTTTGATAATAAAGACTTGCTGTGGTATTTGCAATTCAAGGGCCAATTACTCGAAGAAGGTTTCCGTAGGAGTGAGAATGTAAAAGGATTGGATATTTCACTTCACAGTTTTGTTTTGAGTGATAGCTTGGTGGAGCAAATCAGGCAGTCATATACAGATAGAAGAGATCAAATTGAATTGAGTGAAATGTCTGGCAGAATCTACGAGTCCTCTGTCAATGCGGCCTACTCACTCATCAATCTGATCAACGAAGAAAATGTAAAATATCTTGGCGCAGAGGCTACATACGAAGGTAAGAAAAGAGAATACGAAGATCGTTTTTTCTTTTTCACTGAAAAAAATAAAGGTGCTATACTTTTCTCCTCTTTGGCAGAATCCAATGCTATTTCGTTTGGTGGCATACCAGATACATTGTTGAGTCGAGAAAAAGAGCTGAAGACCATTATCAATAGCTACACACAGGAGCTTGCCGCTAATCCTGATCCGGAAATGGTGGAATTTTACCAGCGAGAATTATTTAAAGCCAATAGAGAATATGAGCAATTGATTGAGAAGTTTGAGTCAGACTATCCAAAGTACTATGACCTCAAGTATGATGTACATATCACCAAACTGGATGACATTCAGGAATTCTTAAATGACTCCACCATGATGTTGTCCTATTTTCTGACTTCCGATAGTATCTATGTGACTCAGATTGATAATTCAGGAATGAAGATTGATAAAGTCTACAAGAAAAGGGATTATGAAAAAGCCGTAAAGGCGGTAAGAAAAGGTGTACTCTACAAGAGTGATAAAATCTATACCAGCTATGCCAGAATGTTGCACGAGCAATTATTTCCAATGGAAATACCAGATCGAATTAAGAATATCATAGTTGTACAGGATGGCATTATGTCTACTATACCTTTTGAGGTGCTATTGACTGAGGATGTTGACTACAGGAATGTCGATTATGAGACACTGCCCTATTTGGTTAAGGATTACAACATCTCCTACACATTCTCAGCCAACCTGATTTATAAAACTTTTATGAATGACAAAATTGCCAGGCCAAAAGCCCCTAAAGAAGGAATGGTCATTGCACCCGTTGATTTTGACCATTCGCTAGAAGCTCTAAAAGAGGCCAAAAAACTTTCTTATGAAAAGGCAGATAGAGCAAAGAATCTGCGAAAAGGAATTTCAATTTCGGCTGAAGAGCTGAAGTCTTTACCCGGAACGGAAGTGGAAGTGCAACAAATTGATACCCTGTTTTCAAAAAATCAAAAGGTGGCGGACAAATACATGTATTACAATGCACAGGAAGAAATAGCAAAGTCTGGTACGATGGATCAATATAGGTATATCCATATAGCCTCTCACGGTTTTGTAAATCAGGAAGAACCGGAGTTTTCGGGAATTTTTATGACCAGGGATACACTTACCAAAGCTGAGGATGGTATTCTTTTTTCCGGAGAGGTCTATAATATCAACCTCAACGCGGAGTTGGTCTCACTGTCTGCTTGTGAAACAGGACTCGGTAAAATTTCCAATGGAGAAGGCATTATTGGACTGACTCGTGCCCTGATCTATGCGGGAGCAAAGAATATTACTGTTTCACTCTGGAAAGTCTCAGATGAATCTACCAAGCAGTTAATGATTGACTACTACGATAATTTTCTGCCACATGAAGTTCCAGCAGATTTGCACGAAAGCCTTAGCTACGCTTATGCTTTGAAAAAAGCAAAAGTCAGCATGATTGAAAAAGGAGGCAAATTTGCGCATCCATACTATTGGTCACCATTTGTACTAATTGGGAAATAAGGAGATTATGCTAACTTCCTGGGTCTGCCTTTGAAGATAGTCCCTTCCTTGAAACCATTTTTGTATTTCTGCTTACGCGTGCGCCAAACTTTGAAGTTGTTTTTGTTGCCCACTTCGAATTGGAATGCCATATGCTCTGATGGAGACACCCACTCCAGATTGGTGCTATTGTTGTTTTTTGAGTTGTTGTCCAAGTGTACGATCATGGTGTATTCGTCAGGCAACACATTAATACAAAAAGCATGTGCAACTTCTCTATGCGGGTAAACCGTCTTTCTTTTACCTTCATCGTTAAGCAGGTCCATAAAAAAGCACTTGCACGTTTTGTTCCAGCGCTGCTTCATCACTTTCTCTTTCAGAGTTATGTCTTTATTGGAACCGGTGTGAAATGTTTTACGCGTTTTTCTTCTAATCTTTCCCAAGTTGGATACTTCGTAGTTGGCAAAACCTGAAATAGTTTTCCAGACCTCAGCAATACGTTCGATTTTGTGTGCGGCCATAATGCGGTGGATTTAAGATTTACTTCAGTAAAAGTATGAACCACCAAACCCATTTGTAAAAAAGTTCGATGAACCTCCCGAAAAATATGATAACTTGGATTATTGGTAAGACAAAGCCTTTTTTGTTTCTTCCGAATTAGACTTATTTTGCCCCCAATTAAACACATCAACCCATGAATTCTGATTTAGAAATTTCTAAAGAAGCCAAGCTATTACCCATAACTGAAATAGG
This sequence comes from Reichenbachiella sp., assembly GCF_039944555.1. Classification (GTDB taxonomy): domain Bacteria; phylum Bacteroidota; class Bacteroidia; order Cytophagales; family Cyclobacteriaceae; genus Reichenbachiella. The sequence continues at coordinate 268,312 of NZ_JBDUYN010000012.1, forward strand.
TAAGAAGCTTGATATACTTGAAGATGATTTGATTCCATACGGAAAGACCAAGGCCAAAATCCCCCTTTCGTATATTGACAAAGAAAAATACAGCGAGAATAATCTGATTTTGGTATCCGCGATTTCACCTACACCTGCCGGTGAGGGAAAAACTACCATGTCGATAGGGCTGACTGAGGCATTAAATAAAATTGGGAAGAAAACGACAGTAGTGCTCAGAGAACCATCGTTGGGCCCGGTTTTTGGGATTAAAGGAGGAGCCACAGGAGGCGGATATTCGCAGGTATTGCCTATGGAGGATATCAACCTACACTTTACAGGAGATTTTTCTGCGATCGAAAAGTCGAATAATCTACTCGCTGCACTGATCGATAACAACATACAGAACAAGAAAAACTCACTAGGCATCGACCCGAGGACGGTTACCTGGAAGAGAGTTATGGACATGAATGATCGGTCACTTCGGAACCTTATCGTCGGTTTGGGAGGAACGACCTCCGGAGTTCCGCGAGAAACAGGTTTTGACATCACCGCCGCCTCAGAAATTATGGCTATTTTATGTATGGCCGAAAACTTCTCTGATCTCAAGAAAAGACTGGGAAATATCTTTATTGGTTTCACATACACCAAAGAGCCTATTTATGCTCGTGACTTGAAGGCACATGGAGCCATGGCTGCTCTTCTCAAGGATGCAATCATGCCCAATTTGGTGCAAACCATGGAAGGCAACCCTGCCATTATTCATGGAGGCCCATTTGCGAATATCGCGCAAGGAACAAATTCAATAATTGCAACCAAGACAGGGCTTTCGTTATCAGAATACGTAGTTACCGAGGCAGGCTTTGGTTTCGACCTTGGAGCTGAAAAGTTCTTTGATATTAAGTGTGTGTCTGCTGGTCTGTCCCCGAAGGCTGTCGTCTTGGTGGCAACTGTTCGGGCATTGAAGTACCACGGCGGAGTTGCTGTTGCTGATTTACAAAAAGAAAATTTGGAAGCATTGGACAAAGGGCTGGCCAATCTGGAAAAACATGTAGAAAATATTGATCTTTTCAATATCCATCCGGTAGTTGCCATCAATAAGTTTACCTCCGATACCGATGCAGAGATTGATCTTATCCGAACCAGATGCCTGGAACTTGGTGTGAAGGTAGAGATAGCTGATGTTTGGGGTCAGGGAGGCAATGGAGCTATCGAACTGGCCAAGGATGTGGTAGCCACGGTAGAGGCCAATAATGTTAAATTCACCCCTATGTACGACTGGTCTCAATCTGTAGAAGAAAAGATTGACATCCTGGCGAAGAAAATTTACGGTGCAAAAGCTATTGATTACACTGCTAAGGCTAAGGCAAACCTTAAGAAAATAGATCGATTGGGCTTATCCGGCTTACCGGTTTGCATTGCAAAAACGCAAAAATCTTTATCGGATAATCCGGCATTGCTTGGTCGCCCAAAAGATTTCGTCGTAACGGTTCGCGAAATTGAGATTGCCGCAGGAGCAGGATTTTTAGTTCCAATAACAGGATCCATTATGCGTATGCCTGGATTGCCTGAGCACCCCGCTTCAGAAAAGATTGACATCACAGACGATGGTACGATTGAAGGTTTGTTTTAATTTTGCCCTCATGATATTATATAATGTTACGGTAAGCGTCGATGAAAGTATAGAAGCAGATTGGCTTCTTTGGATGAAAACGGACCACATTCCTAGAGTAATGGACACGGGTTTTTTTGTCGAAAGAAAAATTTTCAAGTTGCTATCACATGAGCAAGAAGGCGCGATCACCTATGCCATTCAATATTTTGCTGATAGTATCAATCATATCAACCAATATCAGGAAAAGCATGCCGAGGCTTTGCAGTCGGAACATACAGAGAAGTTCAAGGACAAATTTGTAGCTTTTCGAACCATGTTAGAACATATAGATTAGTCGAAATAGTTTTTACTTTCTAAACCATGTATCATGAAAAGCTTCTCGTTGTATTGGGTTCGCCAAACTCTTCGATCGGCGAGTTGAGCACTACTGCCATGGAGAGGCTGGATTGTTGTGCTAAAATGTATCATGAACAAAGGTGTAGCATTTTGTGCACGGGAGGTTGGGGTGAACATTTTAACCTAGCCAAAGAACCTCATGCTGAATATGCCAAAAGATATTTGTCTCCAAAGGGAGTACTAAGAAGTGATATTTTGGAATTTGCGCTATCTCAGAATACGGTACAAGACGCTGTCAAAACAAAGGAAATCATATCAAAGCTTAAATTTGATAGCATTACAGTTATAACATCTGATTATCATTTAGATAGGGCGCGATTAATTTTCGATGAGATTCTAATTCATCCCAATCTCATGTACGTAGGAACCACCAGTAAATTGTCCCAGTCCGAATTAGATTCACTAAAGAAGCACGAGATAAAGGCTATCAATCAAATAAAAAAAAACGGCCTTTATTATTAAGACCTACTCAAAATCAATATGGCAATTGAGCCATTCTTCGTCAAATGATGTCTCGTATTTTTTGTAAAAGTTGATAGCAGGCTCGTTCCAGTCGAGCACCTGCCACATCATACCGCTGGCTCCCTTCTCTTTACCAAATCGGATCATTTCATCGAATAGAATTTTTCCTGCGCCTTTTCCACGAAGGGCTTCTGTTACGATCAAGTCTTCCAGATACAATCGTTTTCCTTTCCAGGTAGAATATCGCCAGTAGTACACCGCAGCTCCAACTATCTCACCATCCAGTTCGACTACAAAAAAACCAAACACAGCAGAAGGCCCGAAACCCTCTATTTTCATTCGTTCTACAGTGTTTGATACGTTGTGCTCCCCATTCTCATAAATTGCTAATTCTCTAATGAGTTCAAGCAATCGTGGTAGGTCTTCTTCAGTTCCTTTTCTTAGATTCATGCCTATTGATCGTATTTTCTACGATATGGTTTCGAATCTGGTGTAAGGATGCAAGACAGCGGGTAAATTGATGCCCGAAGAGGTTTGGCCATTTTCTAGAATGGCGGCAATTATTCTTGGCAATGCCAGAGCACTTCCGTTCAGCGAGTGTAATAAATGTTTGCCGTTGTTTTCATCTCTATATCGCAACTTCAATCGGTTCGTCTGATAAGCCTTGAAATTACTCACAGAACTTACTTCCAACCATCTATTCTGTGCAGCAGAATATACTTCGAAGTCATAGGTGATGTTTGATGTAAATCCGAGGTCTCCGGCACATAGTTTCAGAATTCGGTAAGGTAACTCTAACTTCTTTAGAAGACTTTCAACATGAGATACCATGTCCTTTAGAGTATCAAAAGACTTGTCCGGATGCTGAATCTGTACAATCTCCACTTTGTCAAATTGATGTAATCTGTTGAGCCCTCTTACGTGCGCTCCCCAAGAGCCGGCCTCTCTTCTAAAGCAAGGAGTAAACCCAACATTTTTAATTGGCAAATCCTTTTCATCGAGTATCACATCACGATATAAATTAGTAATCGGGACTTCGGCTGTAGGTATCAGATATAAGTCAGAATCTGAAATATGATACATCTGGCCTTCCTTATCTGGCAATTGTCCAGTTCCACGTCCGGAGGCCTCATTGACCACCACTGGTGGTTGCACTTCATTGTAGCCAGCTTTCTCCGCCTCATCCAGAAAAAAATTGACCAATGCACGCTGGAGTTTAGCCCCTTTACCCTTGTAAACCGGGAAACCTGCGCCTGTGATTTTAATACCGAGATCAAAATCTATAATGTCATATTTCTTTATCAGTTCCCAGTGCGGAAGAGCATCATCACCCACTTCTGGTAATTGATCTACTGTGAACATTACTTCATTGTCATCTTCACTATTTCCGGCAGGCACTTCATCATTTGGAATGTTTGGAATTTGATAAAGCTTTTCATCAAGTGATGTTTTGGTTTCATCTAACACCTGACCCAATTCCTTACTTTGTGCCTTTAGCTCTGACGTTTTGTTTTTTGCTTCATTCGCTTCATCTTGCTTACCTTCTTTCATTAGTAAACCGATTGACTTCGAGATTTTGTTGGATTCAGCAAGTATTTCATCCAATCGTGTCTGTGTGCTTTTTCTCTTTTCGTCCAAAACCAACACTTCTTGAAGTATTTCTGAGGCATTTGCAATACCCCTTTTTTCTAATCCAGCAATGAATTCGGCTTTGTTTTCTCTAATGTCTGAAACAATTAACATAGGGTTCTAATTTTTGAAAGGCAAATTTATATGATCATCCGACACGTACGCTATATAAGATCAAAGAATCAAGTAAGAAATAATCAGATTTCAGCAGAATAGAGGCGTTACAAATATTTTTGAGTAAATTTGTGTTATAATATTAGTTGTCATATAATTGTGGCACTTATATGCATTTGGGCTTAGATAGCTATCCGGCAATCAAAATAGGCCAATCTTCATTACTATAATATTTCAAAAATATTTCATTTCAAGACGCTTATATCATTAAGCACAATTTCTACTAATTAATTATCATGTATAAAATTGAAGAATTGAATGACAGACTGCTTTCTGAGCTAAAGGAAATTGCGGATAGTCTGGGCATCAAAAACTACAAAAAGGCAGCGAAAAAGGATTTGATCTACAAAATTCTGGACGAGCAAGCTATCAATCCACAGCCTGCAGCTGAAAAAAAGGCGGAGGAGCAAAAGAAGGAGAAGACAAGCGAAAAAACTGAAAACAAAAAAGAAGCAAAGTCTGACAATAAGAAATCAAAATCTGCAGATGACTTATTAGGATCATTCAATTTAGAAGCAGAATCAAAGCCAAGGAATGGAGATTCTAAGGAAAAATCTGAAAAACCGGCAGCAGAAACCAAAGAACAAAATAAGGACGAGGTAAAATCAGAATCAGGAGACAGAACTCCTCGCGAGAAGGAAGAAAGAAAAGATCGTGGAGACCGTAATGATCGTGGAGAGAAAAAAGAAAGAAGACCAGATCAAAAATCCAAAAAGGCTGAATACAACGAAAAAATAAAGGAGTTTGATGGGGTTATTGAAAACGGAGGTGTACTGGAGATCATGCAGGATGGCTATGGTTTCCTAAGATCAGGAGACTACAACTATCTGGCCAGCCCGGATGATATTTACGTGTCACCGTCTCAAATCAAGTTATTTGGTCTGAAAACAGGAGATTCAGTTTTAGGACAGATTCGTCCTCCAAAAGACGGAGAGAAGTACTTTGCGTTGTTGAGAGTAAGTTCTGTAAACGGAAAGACCACTGAAGAAATAAGAGACCGAGTACCGTTCGAATACCTTACTCCACTATTCCCGGAAGAAAAATTAAACCTAAGCTATAAGCCAAGTGATTACTCAACGAGAGTAATGGATATGTTCTCTCCAATTGGAAAAGGACAAAGGGGTATGATCGTTGCACAACCTAAGACGGGTAAAACGGTCTTGCTTAAGAATGTAGCTAATGCCATAGCAGAAAACCATCCTGAGGTATACTTAATGATCTTGTTGATTGATGAAAGGCCTGAGGAAGTTACCGATATGGCCAGAAGTGTAAAGGCAGAAGTAATTGCTTCTACCTTTGATGAGCAAGCAGAGAGACACGTGAAAGTGGCTAACATCGTGCTTGAAAAAGCAAAAAGAATGGTAGAATGTGGACACGATGTCGTGATACTCTTGGATTCTATCACACGATTGGCTAGAGCGCACAACACGGTAGTACCCTCCAGCGGCAAGATTCTTTCTGGTGGTGTAGATGCAAATGCATTGCACAAACCGAAAAGGTTCTTTGGGGCAGCTAGAAATGTAGAGAATGGAGGTTCATTAACAATCTTGGCAACTGCACTGATTGAGACTGGCTCTAAGATGGATGAGGTAATCTTTGAAGAATTCAAAGGTACAGGTAACATGGAACTTCAGTTGGACAGAAAACTATCCAACAAACGAGTTTACCCTGCTATCGATATTCCAGCTTCTGGTACGAGAAGAGAGGATTTGTTGATCGATAAGGAAGAATTGGCAAGAATCTGGATATTGAGAAAATTCATGGACGACATGAACTCAAACGAGGCCATGGAATTCTTACTTGGCAAGATGAAAGGCACAAGAAACAACCAGGAATTTTTGGTGTCAATGAACGGATAAAACCGTTAGATAATATTAATAAGAAAGCCATTCCAAATTGTCGGAATGGTTTTTTGCATTTTATACAGTCTAAGTTAGAATATTCTAACATATCAGAACCCGTCAGGTTTGATTTGAAGTGACTATTTTTTTTTATAAATTTAATTCGGCTTATCAGATACACTAGTTCATTTTATCTATATTTGGAAATAAGCTGCACCAGCTCATGAATAGAAACATTTGTTGAGATTTGGAGCAAAACATTATTAGAATCCACTTTACTTAAGCTTAACGCTATGAACAAAATTGATCAAAGCCTACTGGATACTTGGAATTTGTATGGAAACTATGTTTCATACATAATTGCGACTGTCGGTGTGTTGATCCTTCTCGGTCATCTATTCAAGTTAATGATCACTAAGGACTACAAGGCAAAATATGATTACATCAACATGTATGAGATTAACTTGCTCTGGTATAGTGCTTTGTTGGTTATCATTGCCTTGGCTGTATATGCAAATACTCTGGTATCAGAGTCAGGGATGATGTGGTTTTTCGTCCGACTATTTGTGAGCACGATGTTTGCCATAATAGCAGGAGTAATTGTTCAGAACATACTCAAATTTTACTATCCATTTTACATTGAAAAGAGACTGAAGTTATTGCGATTCGCTCCTAGAATGTCTCCCGAAGGACGGCCCATGAAACTTTTGAGTGAGGAGGAAGAAGATGTTTATTTGGACGAAGGAATGCAGGCCGAAGAAGATGCTTTTTCAGTTGACTATGATGTGTGGATAGACGAGGAATCAGGGTTTACTAAGATAGAAAAGTACAATGGTAGACTTCATGCATTGAAGTGCAATGAATGCAACTATCAGACGCTAAAAGTAAATAAAGAAGAAATTGTTCAATCTGCCACGGCAGAGGCGGATGGAGAGCTGGTGAAATATTTTACGTGTGGCTACTGTGGTCACAAAGAGAAAAAATCCTTTACCATCGCTAAATTGAAGGCTCCAACAGAGGCAGGTTAACAAACCCTTGTTGTAAAGAAATCAAAAACCACTCAACTGAGTGGTTTTTTTCTTTCTAAGAAATAGCACTCCACTTCAACGAAGCGATTTGATCCTTACTCAGATGTTTGGCTATCCGAGTATGAGATGGTGAGGTCAATTCCGGATCGTCGTCAATGATTTGCTCAGCCAATAACCTGGCCTTTTTCAACAACTCTCCATCCGTAGTCAGATCAGCGACTTTTAGGTCCAGCAATCCACTTTGTTGCGTACCCATCAAGTCACCGGGGCCACGTAATTCCAGATCTTTTTCAGCGATCTCAAAACCATCCGTAGTGGCCACCATGCAGCCGATGCGTTCACGTGCTTCCCTGGAGATTTTGCTGCCCGTCATCAAGATACAGTAAGACTGGTCAGCCCCGCGTCCTACTCGACCTCTCAACTGGTGCAACTGCGACAAACCAAATCGCTCAGAATTTTCTATCACCATTACTGAAGCATTGGGCACATTTACCCCTACTTCTATTACTGTGGTAGCGACCATGATCTTGGTTTCGCCCCTAACAAAACGATCCATCTCGAAGTCCTTGTCCTTAGATTTCATCTTGCCGTGCAGGATGCTCAATGGAGTATTGGGAAAAGCTCGTGAAATACTTTCATACCCATCCATCAAATCTTTGTAGTCAAGTGTGCTGGACTCTTCTATCAGCGGGTAGACAATATACACTTGCCTACCTAAGTCTATCTCACGCCTGATAAAACCAAATAATTTCAACCTCGACGAGTCATACAAATGAGAAGTTTTAATTGGTTTTCTTCCCTTTGGTAGTTCTCGAATGGTTGATATCTCCAAATCACCATAGAGGGTCATGGCCAGCGTCCTCGGAATAGGAGTTGCAGTCATTACAAGTACATGAGGATATACGTGCTTGTTTTTTTGCCAGAGCTTCGCACGTTGCGCAACTCCAAATCGATGTTGCTCGTCGATCACAACCAGACCCAGTCGATTGAATTGGACATCGTTTTCAATCAATGCATGAGTGCCTACCAGAATATTCATCTCACCGGAAGCCAATTCTTCCAGGTACTTTTTACGAGCACTTTTTTTGGTAGAGCCGGTAATTAAACGAATCTTAAGTCCAAGCTTTTCGCAATATTCGGCTAGACCTTGATAATGCTGAATGGCCAGAATTTCAGTAGGCGCCATGATGGCCGTTTGAAAACCACTCCCAATGGCAATCAACATACAGACGAATGCTGTAATGGTCTTGCCGCTTCCCACATCTCCCTGCAGCAATCGATTCATCTGATAACCAGACTGCAGGTCTGTATAGATTTCCTTGATCACCTGCTTCTGAGAGTCAGTCAGCTCAAAGGGTTTATGATTGGTGTAGAAGTCGTGAACCAAATGGCTCTTTTGGAAAACGATCCCTTTGTGCACTTCTTTCTTGTCAGATTTTTCCCTGAATATTTTCAACTGGATAAAAAACAGTTCATCAAACTTCAATCGCTCTAGGGCTCGGTTTTTTGCCTCCGCATCCGGTGGAAAGTGAGTGTGCTTGAGTGCTGTTTTTAGATCGACTAAATGCATTTTGCTCAACACATCATGGTCTACTGTTTCGGTAAGTGCAAAGCCTTGAGACTTAAAAAGCTCTTGCATTATTTTAACAATCGCCTTGCTATCTAAGTATCTTTTTTTAAGCTTTTCTGTTGTGGCATATATGGGGAGCAAACTTTTTTTACCGGCTTCATTGGCAGGGGTAAGGACTTCGATTTCAGGATGACTGATTGAATACTTGGTTTGGAATAAGGAGGGTTTGCCATAAACAATATAGGGAACGCCAGGCTTCAGTTTACCTTTCATCCAATTGACACCTTTAAACCAAACCAGTTCTATTTGTCCTGTTTTGTCCTGAAATGATGCGGTAAGCCTTTGTTTTCTCGCTGCACCTACTACTTCTACTTTGCGAATTACTCCTTTTATCTGGACATTGTCAATTTCAGGAATAATTTGGCTGATGGTCTGAAAATGTGACCGATCCTCGTATCGAAAGGGAAAATGATAAATGAGATCGAGATAAGTTTGAATGCCGAGCTCTTCGTTGAGTAGTTTGGCCTTGGCCGGACCTACACCTTTCAGAAACTCAATTTTTGTATCCATGAAGCTCGACATGCCCTAAGCTTATTGATCCCAACTTAAAGTGTTGAGCATGTGAAGCATATCCATTTTGACGTAGTTGATCACAGGGCGAAGTGAGTCATTTTGTGTGGCTGTTTTAAAATAGAGTGCGCAACGAAGAAAGTGTTTGGTAGAATCGGTGACATGAAATTGAAACTGAGTAGGCACCTCACCTGAAAGCTCCATAACTGTGGCCTTGATACCATTGTTCAATGAAATTACGCTCTCATCAATGGCATATGCCTTCACTCGATGTTCGGAAGTCAATCGATAAGAATCACTAAGATATTCTTCAAGTGTCTGACGGTTGTTGACAGGCTTGTAGGTTACTTGTATGTTTGCTCCTAGCTGTTCATAGTAGAGATCGAACCAATAACGTTCAGCAATCCATGAGCTGTCTTTGAGAATGGTTGCTTGAGTTGAATACTCGAGACGAAACGGGAATGAGTCGGCTAACATTTGGTATTTGGCTGGGGTTAGGTCTATTCTGTTGAAGCCTTTTGGTTTTGGGTTGAAGTTTTTTTCTCCACAACTCATTATTACTACCGCCAATATGCAAAACCACTTCCTCATCATCTTGTAATATGTACTCTTACTTTCTTAATTCTCTTGTCATTGACGGCCACAGCCGTGAAAAGGAAATTGTCAAAGGCAATTTTTTCACCTGCGTTTGGCAACATGGCATGTATTTCAAGTAACAGCCCTCCTAAAGATTCGCTTTCTCCTTTTACTGCATCAAAGGTCTTGTGATCCACTCCAGCGAGCTTACAAAAATCCATTAATGAGGTTTTGCCTTCGAAAATGAAGGTGTTATTGTCCAGCTTACTATATGCCACATCCGAATCTTCATCGAATTCATCGTTGATTTCACCAACAATTTCTTCGATCACGTCTTCCATGGTTATAAGTCCTGATGTACCTCCATATTCATCTACTACTATGGCTATGTGAATTCTCTTTTCCTGAAAGTCTTTGAAGAGCGTGTCAATTTTTTTTGTTTCTGGTACAAAAAAGCCTGGCCTTAGAAGCTCTTGCCATTTAAAGCTATCTTCTTCGTTGACATGCGGAAGTAAATCTTTGATATATAAAATACCTTCAATTTTATCTATAGTTTCTTTGTAAACGGGGATTCTGGAGTAGCCGGTCTTATTTATTTGATTCATCAATTCATGAAAATCTGTTTCCAGGTCGATGGCAGTAATATCCATTCTGGACTTCATTACCTGTTTCACTGACAATGTGCCAAAATTTACGATTCCTTTTAAGATTCCTTTTTCCTCTTCGGTAGTTTCATCTTCGGCGGCCAGATCCAGCGCTTGGTTGAGATCATCTACTGAAACTACATAACCCCTTCTTTCAATTCTTCGCTCGATAACATTGCTGACCTTTATGAGTAACCAGGCCAAAGGTTGAAACACTTTAAAGGAAATGGATAATAGAGTAGCTGTCCTTTTGGCAAATGCCATGTTGTTTTGATTGGCGTAAACTTTAGGTACAATTTCTCCGAGGAAGACCATGAGAAAAGTGATGACAATCGTTAGGGCCACAATGATCGCTCCTCCGGACAAAACATCTCCCAGGATGGCTGCTGTGACATAAGTCGAAAGCATGACTATTGAAATATTGATAAAATTGTTTAATATCAATATAGTAGCCAGAAGTTGCTTCGGATGCTTCAATAAAGCTGCTATTTTCTTTCTTGCGTTACCTTTGGTTTGCTCCGCTTCTAGCAGTTGATCATGAGTTAAAGAAAAATAGGCCACTTCTGATCCTGACACTAGCGCAGACCCCAGAAATAAGAGACTAACGCCAATAATACTGAAAATCAGTAGATAAACTTGGCCACTGGTAAGAAGTGCAGTCAATATTAAATTTCCCGGGAGTGGGTCGTCCATTGGTGTGTGTTACAGTTTCAGATTAAAACGGCAGATCATCAATTTCGTTCGATTCTTCTATAGGCGCAGTTTCTGCCGCTGGGCTACTGGTAGACTGCGTACTCGTAGCTGGCGCTCCAGCTCCTTCGGGTCTTGATGGCCCGCCCAATAATGTCATTTCACGTCCTACAACTTCAGTAATATACTTGGTGACTCCATCTTTGTCCTCGTAGGAACGCGACGTTAGTTTACCTTCTATATAGACTTGATTCCCTTTATTTAAATATTTTTCGGCAATCTCGGCAAGCGGCGTCCATAGAACCACATTGTGCCATTCAGTATTAGTTACTTTTTCACCCTGCTTATTTTTGTAAGTTTCACTGGTGGCTATTGAAAAATTGGCTACCGCGCGGCCATTTTCAAGATGTCTTACCTCTGGGTCTTTACCCAAATTCCCTAATAAAATTACCTTATTTACTCCTGCCATTTTTTACTTTTAAAAGGTTGATTCGTAAGTTTAATTTACTGACAAAACACGTTATTCAAAAACGATTCAATGGGTTTAGGTACTGCATGATTGCTTAGCTGATTAATTGATACAGATCGCATTTCTTTGTCCTTACCTATATTATCATATGTTCGTTTATCAACCGTTTCATACACATGAAATTTAATGTGTAGTTTTTGATGTGTCAATTGATGAACTATTTCTTCTGATGAATATTGTAATTTTGTGTTTTCAAAGTTACTGCTTTTTAAGCTCTTTTTAGTCTCTTGTAAATCGAATTCGAAAAGACCGGCCCATATGTCTCCATCTTCTCTCTGTTGTACTAGGACCTGATGGTTGAAAGTGAAAATCTGATAGTTGAAATATCGGTGCTTTATTTTTATATTTTTCGACTTAATGGGCAATATGCCAATCATGTCTTTTTGCTTTGCAAAGCAATGAGTAGAAAACATGCAACCTTCACAATTTGGAGATTTAGGTGTACATTCTGTAGCCCCGAATTCCATCATAGCTTGATTAAAATCACCAGGATTCTTAGCCGGAATTAGCTCAGATGCTTTTGCGAAAAAAATTTGAAAGCTGCTAGCTTTTGCAATATCATCCGATATGCCAAATAATCTGGAAAGCACTCGGAATACATTGCCATCAATAGTAGGTACAGCCTCATTATAGCAAATCGACGCTAAAGCCGCCGCAGTGTATTTACCCACTCCCTTGAGTTTTTGCAGCTCCACATAATTATTTGGGAACTCTCCTGCATACTGCTCTACAATGGTTTTAGCGCATTGATGCATGTTTCTCGCTCTTGAATAATAGCCTAACCCTTGCCAAAGCTTAAGGATCTCATCCAGATCGGCTGACGCAAAGTCATTGACTGTATTAAATGATTCAGTAAACTTTAGGTAATAGGGCAAGCCTTGATTTACTCGAGTCTGTTGTAAAATGACTTCCGATAACCATACCTTGAAGGGGTCCCGGGTTTCTCTCCATGGAAGGTGCCGTTTATTGATTTGATACCATTCCAAAAGTTGTGTTGAAAACCATTCTAGCTTGGTATCATCTAAACCTGCTTTGAAAGCCGTGTTAATATTTCTCAATAATTGATTTTTTGTGTTTATTTGCCCTCTGAAATCGTTGAATTTCAGGCAACTAAATTAGTTTGTAATTTATTTATCCTATTATTTATATCTAAAAAATTAGAGGTGACAAAAGCAGATGTGATCAACGAGATAGCAGAAAAGACAGGAATTGACCGATTGGACGTTCAGGCATCAGTAGAAGCTTTTTTTTCTGTAGTAAAAAATTCAATGGCTGACGGCGAAAACATCTACGTTCGTGGCTTCGGAAGTTTTATCAATAAGAAAAGAGCAAAAAAGATTGCTAGAAACATTTCAAAAAATACTGCTATCATTATTGATGAGCACTATATTCCAAGTTTTAAACCCTCTAAGGTTTTCATTGAAAAAATAAAAAGTAGCAAGAAGATTGGATAGTCTTTGCTTTCCAAATCCAGATGCTCACACGCCATAGACCTTTATATATAGGGATTTGATCTTTGCGGTTCTATCGAAATAGGACTAATTCTTTTTAAGATTAAAAAAAGTACTATCTTTGCGGACTATTTGAAGAGGTATTCTCTATTAACGAGATTTGATATTTTATCAAAAGCCGAATTGCGAATTGGAACGATTGAAAGATCATCTTAATGAGGGCGACTGAAAGAAGGTGATTAGAAAATATAAATAGGCAGAGATGATCAAATAAAATTTGATCTTGACGCACAAAAAATTAAAGGAATTTAGAACATTTAAAGAATTTAGATTATGCCTTGCGGTAAGAAAAGAAAAAGACATAAGATATCTACCCACAAAAGAAAAAAGAGGCTAAGAAAGAACAGACACAAGAAAAAATAATTGTGCTTTCTTGGGTTGTTTGAATTAATATTTGAACCTATAAAACGTATCAATTTTGAGTAACGAATTAATCATAAATTCAACTCAGAACGGATGTCGAATAGCCCTATTAAAAGATAAAAAATTAGCCGAGTTTCATCAAGACAATGATGGACATCAATTTAATGTAGGCGACATATACTTGGGATCAGTGAAAAAGGTTGTTCCCGGGCTTAATGCCGCTTTTGTAGACATTGGATATGAAAAAGATGCCTTCCTACATTATTTAGATCTCGGCCCCCAATTGCAATCATTGATGAAATGCACCAAACAGGTGATTTCCGGTAAGATTTCCGGAAAGAATCTGAATGGATTTAAGAGATTGCCCGATATCAATAAGTTGGGGAAAATGAACCAGGTTTTAACAAAAAACCAACGTGTTCTTGTACAGGTAGTAAAAGAACCTATATCAACAAAAGGGCCCAGATTATCCAGTGAGTTGTCGATAGCCGGAAGATACTTGGTACTCGTACCATTTTCCGATGCTGTCAGTGTTTCCAAAAAAATTGGAGACAGTAATGAAAGGAAGCGGTTGCTTCGACTAATCACCTCTATCAAGCCGGAGAATTTCGGCGTAATAATCAGAACGGTTGCCTCTGGTAAGGACGTAGCTGAGCTGGACAGAGACTTAAGTGGATTGGTGGAAAAGTGGTCTTCAGGCATGCAAAAACTGAAGAAAGCTAAACCAAACGAAAAAGTCATTGGCGAAATGAATCGCGCCAATTCTATTCTTCGAGATGTATTGAATGAGTCGTTCGACAGTATTGTTGTAGATGACAAAGCATTATACAAGGATGTAAAAAGCTTTATTCATGACATCGCTCCCGACAAGGAAAAAATTGTAAAGCTATATACCGGTAGGGTCAAAATGTTTGAGTCTTACGGTATTGAAAAACAGCTAAAAGGTCTGTTTGGACAATCTGTAAGTATAGATGGCGGAGGCTATTTGATCATCGAACACACAGAGGCACTACATGTCATTGATGTGAATAGTGGCAACAAATCGAATGCTGAAGATAATCAGGAAAACACAGCGCTTAAGGTAAACCTTGATGCTGCGAAGGAAATAGCCCGACAGTTGAGACTTCGTGATATGGGAGGCATCATCGTGATCGACTTCATAGACATGAGAAAAGCAGAGAACAAGAAGCTGCTTTTTCAGAGAATGAAGGACGAGATGAAGAATGACCGTTCGAAGTTTACCGTTTTGCCTTTATCGAAGTTTGGGTTGATGCAAATCACTAGGCAGCGAGTCAGACCTGAAGTAGATATAAAAACAAGGGAAGTTTGTCCGGCCTGTAATGGTACGGGTAAAATCACCGCTTCAATACTGGTGGCAGATCAGGTTGAAAAGGATATTGATCACTTGTTGTTGAAGCAAAATGAGAAGAAGCTGACTATTGCTGTACATCCGTACCTGTTTGCTTTTTTCACTAAAGGCTTTATTTCCAAACAATGGAAATGGTATTTCAAGTATCGAAGATGGATCAATTTGGTAGAGGACTCCTCAATACCAGTTACACAATATAATTTCCTTAACGGATTAGGAGAAGAGATCGAACTTTAAGTTCGATCTTTTTTTTGCTTAAAATTTAAGTCCGATTTTTAAATCCAGCATGTCCATTTTGGTGGTCAGGGTATTATCAGCCGATGAGGATTTCACGATATCCACCAATCCTCGGTCGTAAAAAATCCCCCCATAAAAAACAGTGTTTACCCCGGCACCGTATTCTACACCTACTCCACCGGTAAAAGAACAGTCTAATACATGAAATTCTTCGATAAGCCCGTAGTCTTCCTCAAAGGGCTCATCGAATAATTTGACTTCCCCTTTGAAGCCCAATTGAAAAAAGGCCTTTATATCCGGCTGAATTTCTGTTGTGAATAATTTCAGGGTGAGAGGTATTTGAAGATAATGCACCTTGTAGTCCTCAGTAGATTCGGCAGACCCATCCGTAGGCTGAATGGTATAACCGGCTCTTTTAGGGGCAAAGATTAGTCCGGTACTAAAAGCGTAAGTCTCAGACAACATAAAATCTGCTTCCAGGCCAAATTTGAACTTGAGTTTTGATCCATCATTTGTTAAATCCACAGCTGGGTCTGCTTTGTACTTTACACGGTTCATCGATATACTCGGCCCTACCACCAAACCTAGCTGAGGCTGAGCGTGGATAAAAAATGAAACCAAAATAAGAAAGGAGGCAAGGACAATTTTCTTCATGAGAAATTAAAATAAATAAATAGTTTTGTCATTCATTAAATACGACCTCCGAGTGGAGGTACTAGCCGTTACAAATCTAAAGTCCATACTGTTGAAGCAACTAACAATTTATCAATTAATTATTATAAAATGTGTGGTCTTAATCGGAATTCTGGGACTATCGTCGTGCGAACCTAATAATTGCAGCGAACAGAAGAGATACGACGAAATATCTGTGAACCTTAAAGTAGAAAGGCTCGAAGATAAACTTGCCAATCTCGAAACTGTAGAGCAGGTGTTGGAGTTGTTTGCTAAGCATCGCACGATGGCCGACTATTTTCTTGATGCTAATCAATACCCGAATGATACCATCCTTGCCAAGCGATTGTTTCGTCTTCTGCAACAACCTTCAATAGACACGTTGGTATGGGATACAAAGGCCTATTTTAATAACCTTGATCAGAACATCAATGAATTGACTTCAGCTTATCAATTTATTCTTCTCCATTACCCTGAGGTGGATCCACCGAAATTTCAAACCATAATTACAGGATTTTACAATGACATGTACATTTCGGACTCACTCATAGTCTTGGGACTCGATTATTTTGCCGGTGAAAATGGGAGATACTATCCCAATGATATTCCCAGGTATATAGTAAAAAGATATATGAAGGAAAGCCTTGCTCCGATTGTGTTAAGCTTTGTTTCCAATGATTTCAATCTACCGGATCAGTCTCATGGTACTTTGTTGGCTGATATGATAAACCTGGGTAAGTCCTATTATTTTGTAGAGCAGGCACTACCCTGTAAAGCTGACTCTTTGATCATTGGATACACATCCGAAGAAGTGAAGGCAGTGATAGAGAATCAGGAAATCATTTGGGCCAATATTATTGAAAATGAGATGCTGTATGAAACCAGTCATTTTCTTAAAAATAAATTTATCGGTGAACGTCCTAACGTAGCCGAGATCAGCGAGAACTGTCCGGGTAGAGTTGGCGCCTGGATAGGCTGGCAAATAGTGAGAAAATACATGGATGAAAACCCGGAAGTTTCATTTACAGATTTGATGGCCGAAACGGATGCGCATAAAATTTTTCAACGGTCCAATTACAAGCCGAGAAACGAGTCTAACTGAGGGTTTTTAAAATAAAATCTTCTTGTTTTTTGGATTGAGCAATTAACTCAAATCGATATTCTGCTAATTTTCTGGCATTTTCCTGATAGGTTTTAAGCAAGGTTTCGTCATTGAGAAACCCTGCTATTCTTTCCCTAAAATGAAGCGGAGTTTCGGCTACAAATCCGCAATTTTCTGTTTTAATTAAATCTCCTGCCCATCCTCCGAAATTTGTGATTACCAATTTTCCAGCTGCCAACGCATCGAAAAACTTGTTTGGGCTTCCAGTATGCAATGATTCAACATTAGCAAAGGACACTAGCATGGCATCTGATATATTGATGATTTGTTTAATTTCGGTTTTGCTCATTGAACCATAGGTAGTGATGTTTGTCAATCCGCAATTTTCAATTTGAGTGTTAACTTTTTTCTTTTCAACGCCATCACCTACTAATAGGAAGTGGATTGGCAGATCTTTTGCGCTGTTGGCCCATGCAATCACACGACCCAAATCGTTAGCCCTGCCGAATGTGCCAGTATAGCTTACTACAAATTTATCTATGACCTTGAATTTTTCAACCCACAAATCGTTCTTTTTTGATGGTTTGAATTGCTCACAATCTGAAATATTAAAGATCGTTTCGGCCGGTACATTTGGAGCCACTTTGGTTAGATGTTGGGTGATAGGTTCGGAAAGCCCAACTAATCCACCAGCTTTTTTATAGAAAGCCCGCTCTGCCCATTCTAGCAATTTCTGTTTCCAGCTTGAACTTATTAGACCCATGTCAATTGGCACCTTAGGCCAAAGATCTCCCACCTCAAAAATATATGGCCTCCGCAAAAAGTACTTGTTGAATAAGGCGACTACACCCGTAGACAGCGGTGTCGTCATGACATAGCAGCAATCAATATTTCGATAGCGCATGGACTCGAACATCGCTAATATCATGAACTTCAAAAAAGCCAACCCTCGACGTGGGAGGCTCATATAATTAGAATAGCTAACAGGAAGATATATTACTTCAATGCCATCGAGGGTTTTGCTGATGCGATGGGTATGATTATGCGCTGTGATCATTATCACCTCATGACCAATTTTAACTAATTCTTTGGCCAGATAATAGGACCTCAGACTACCTCCCTCGGAAGGAATTTTGAAATACTGATGAATATATAATAGTCTCAATGACAATTTGTTTCCGTCTGGAATTTGTTATTTTAGTATAGCAACCAAGAAAGTATTCAATCACCTACTAAATTACTTCTAGCATGAGCGAAAAACTAACCGTCAATCTAAAAACGCTGCATTGTTTTCAAAATGACGAAGAAAAATTTGACGATATATTTCTAAAATTCAATGGGAAAAGAATTTGGCCTAAGGATAAAAAGCATGAAGATGTTGGGGTGAATACCAAACATGACCTTAGTGTGGAAATCCCTGACCTCACGCCCAACGAACAAGTAGCCATTGAAGTTTGGGATCACGATGTGCTGTCTCCTAACGATTTGCTAGGTACAGCCTATATTGTGCCAGACCAACCTGGAGGTCCTTATACTGTAGATATGAAGCCAATCGATGACAAGGAAACGGCACGTTACAGTATTGATTGGGAAATACTTTGGCCCAAAAATGTATGAATTCATTTGACTGGTGATCTGCTATTCTCTTAAATGAGCCTTTAAAACACTAAGAAGAAACCATCTGAGCAAAATTCTTGATGGCATCAATTTCGATGACACAACGGATATGAGCTTTTAGTCATTAGTTCATATAATCCTCAATAAGAATATTGAAATCGTCAGTCAAATAATTAACTAGCATTTGGAAGAAAAACAGAAACATAATCATCTTGAAAAAGCCTTCAAGGAATACTACTTGTTTTTAACCAATATGGCCTACAAGGTTTTAGGAGATATTTCTCAGGCTGAGGACTGTGTTCAGGACGTCTTTATCAAAATCTGGAATAAAAAGGACAAACTAAAAATCGATAAAGAATTAAAGTCATATCTGACCAGATCGGTCATAAATGCATGCTATGATCATCTTTCCAGTAAAAAAATGAGGTTGTCCAAATCTTTTACTCAAAACGATCAAAATTCGCTCGACACTGAAAATCAGGTGAGGCTCACTGAATTGCAAATAAAATTGGAGTTGGCGCTGGAGCGTCTACCAAAGCAATGTCGACTTATTTTTTCACTGAGCAGGTTTCAGGGAATGTCTGGAAAAGAGATTGCAGAATATCTCCAGGTGAGTAAAAAGACGGTAGACAATCAGATTGGAATAGCCCTAAAGAAATTACGAGAAGATTTGAGTGACTACATTTCGCTTTCTTGCTTTCCAGCTAATTTTGTCAAACTTTTGTCTCTGTAAATCAGAACGTTACAAATTTATCACAATTCCTCTTGGGTATTTATTGTCTGCTATCAGTCTTGTAGATGATTAATGAGAAATGCCAATGGATATTCACGAACTGATAGGTAGGGAACTAAGGAATGAAGCTTCTAGTGAAGACTTAGCGGCAATTGAAAGCTGGAAATCTAAGGATAAGTTTAATGCAAAACTACACGCCCAATACCATCACATTTGGTTTAACTCGGCCAACCTGAGACCCGAAGTAGAGATAGAACCAATCATGGATTGGAATCAGTTCCTTCAATATCAACAGGCATCACCCAAAAGTTACTATATAAAATGGATGGGTCTGGCAGCTTCCTTTCTCCTTATGGGTGTCCTCATTCGCTTTGTGTTCGTGATGTCGCAGGGGACTACTTATGAGTCTAGTGCAAATCAGGTCACCTCCTATACGCTTCAGGATGGATCTGTCGTATGGTTAAATAAAAACACCAAAATCAATTACAAACAAGACGATGGTCGTCGATTGGTTGAGTTGGAAGGGGAGGCCTTTTTTGAGGTGGCTCATGATGCCAATACTCCCTTTATTATAAGTACGGGAAGTCTAAAAACACAAGTTGTTGGAACAGCTTTTAATATTGATCAGGCCAAAGAAAAGGTCATAGTTTCGGTAGAGTCAGGAAAAGTTAAGGTTTACGAAGACAAGCAGTCCATTTTATTAACACAGGGAATGGCTGTCAGTTATGATTTTAATACCAGAAGACTGGACGAGAAAGTAGGGGGAATACGCAATGCCTTTTCGTGGAAAACAGGGATACTTTCCTTTGAAAACACTCCCATTCAAGAGGTTATAGCAGACTTAGAAAAGCACTTTGAAAACTCGCTTACTATTGAAAACAAGCAGTCAGAGGCGCACCTGACAGCCAGCTTTGACAATCAATCGCTTGAATATATCCTCAGCTTGATTGAGGTAATTACAGAAGAAAAAATCAACATCACTCAATAGTCTAAGGTCATGCGATTCAAACTCACAATACTCGCTATCATAATTCTTTATGCTCAAACGACTTGGGCGCAATCATCCAAAATGGATATTGTGATCCAGTTGAATGAATCTTCCGGATCGATTTCTCATTTTCTTGAAACCATTAAAAAACAGGCAAATGCAGAGTTTTATTACGACAACTCAAAGGTTGATGTAAGTCAGAAGGTAAAAATTTCCGAAAGAAAAATGACAGTGAGAAACCTGCTCAACCTCCTCTTTAAGGAGCAAGCCGTCCAGTTTATGGAGCAAAAAAATGCCATCATTATTAAAGTGAAAAAGGGAAGTTCGGGCAAAGGGATAAAAGGAAAGAAGGTAACCATTAAGGGTTACCTAAGGGATGCGGACTCTGGTGAAGCTCTTATCGGGTCAACAGCCATGAATCTAGAGACGCTGGCTGGAACCATCTCTAATTACTACGGATTTTACAGTCTTACCCTTCCAGCTGGTCCAATTACTTTGAAGTATTCTTACGTTGGCTACGAAGCGCAAGTCAAACAACTTAATGTCCAAAAGGATACGACTATCAGTGTTGATTTGTCCATTGCTACACTCAATGAGATCATTATCAATGCGGATAAAGAAGTTCCGATTCAGGAAACTACAGCTATGGGAACTTTCACGGTCACTAGTAAAGAGATAAAAAGCCGTCCAGCCATTGGTGGCGAGGTAGATGTGGTAAAGGCATTACATCTATTGCCAGGTGTACAATCAGGCAGCGAGGGGTCATCAGGACTTTATATTCGTGGAGGAGGCCCAGATCAAAATCTCATATTGTTGGATGGTGTTCCGATATATAATGTAAACCATCTCTTCGGCTTCATGTCGGTGTTCAATGCCGATGCAATAAATAAAGTCGATCTCATCAAAGGGGCATACCCTGCTCGATATGGCGGACGGCTTTCATCGGTAGTTGATATTTCCATGAAGGAAGGAAACAATCAAGAGTTTCATGGAGAGGGTTCTGTAGGACTGATTGCCGCCAAACTCTTGCTAGAAGGCCCAATCATAAAAGGAAAGACCTCCTATGCCATTTCTGGGCGTAGAACCTATCTCGATGTATTTGCGAAACCATTTTTTAAGGACAAATCCTCAACAGATCCTCAAACCGGAAATACCACTACCACCGGGTCAAGTGTAGGCTATTATTTCTATGACGTCACTGGCAAAATCAATCACAAATTTTCTGATCGAGATAGAGTTTTCTTCAGTATTTATCATGGCAAGGATAAAGGGTCGAGCGGAGAAAAGATCACCGAAGAAAATAGTCAAACCGACTATTATAGGTTCAATGACGACGCTAAGGGATTGCATTGGGGCAGCACGATTAGCCTGTTTCGATGGAATCACGTGTTTGCACCCAAACTTTTTGCTAACACCAGTATTTCATATAGCAGGTATGACTTTTTTTCAGAAGATGAAAATTTTCTGGAGCTAAATTTTGGCGACGATCGGCGCACCACTTATGAGAATTTTACTACCACCTCAGGTATAGAAGACTGGACGGCAAGGATTGATTTTGATTTCTTCCCCAATCCCAATCACAACATGAAGTTTGGTATTTCAGGCATAAAACATACTTTTTCACCCAATACGGTGGCTCTCAATGAGGATAAAAAAAAGGACGTCACCATCAACACGAACAATATTGAGACAAAAGAATATTTTGCTTATTTGGAAGATGATATCAAATGGTCAGAAAAAATCAGAAGCAACATAGGCGTTCATGTATCTGGCTATGAGGTCAATGATAAATTTTATCATTCTATTCAACCAAGGATTTCACTCAGGTATTTATTAAACACTAACAACTCCGTCAAGGCTTCTTATACACATATGGCTCAGTACCTGCATATGCTGACTAATGCGGGTGTAGGGCTGCCCACTGATTTTTGGGTGCCGGCCACAGAACAGATCCCACCCCAACGAGCTGATCAGTTTTCATTGGGATGGTTTCATTCCAATGCATCAACAAATCTGGAATTTAGCGCCGAGGCCTACTACAAACAAATGGACGGTATGATCGCTTACAAAGAGGGTGCAGGATTCCTTGATCTCAGCGAACATTGGGAAAACAAGGTTGAAATTGGAGAAGGCTCCAGTTATGGCATTGAGCTTTATGTAAAAAAATCATTTGGTCGTACAGATGGGTGGATCGGGTACACCCTTTCTCGTTCGGATAGATTTTTTCCCAATCTCAATGAAGGAAAGACCTTTCCCTTCAAGTATGACCGACGCCATGACATCAGTGCAGTACTCAATCATAAAATCAGCGACAACATTACTTTGAACGCTAATTGGGTTTTTGGATCTGGCACTACAATTACATTGCCTGAGTCTATCTATTACACAAACGACTCTTATTTCGCCGGTCAGGTATTCGAATATACCAGCCGGAATGGTTATCGCATGCGACCTTACCATCGGCTGGATTTGAGTGTGAGTTTTACCAAGGAAAAAAAATGGGGTGAGAGACAATGGGTGATTGGCATATACAATGTCTATAGTCGAAGAAACCCATATTTCGTTGAGGAAAAACATCACATAGAATTAGAGAATCGCGATGGGATTTACCACACCGTGGACGAACATACGAAACTTGTGGAGAAAAAACTGTTCCCCATAATTCCTTCTATCAGCTACAGATTTAAATTTTAAGAAATGAAGCGTTTATTAATAAATCTATTGACCTATTTATTTATGCTCTTCGCGATTACGTTCTTTTCGTGCGAAGACAAAGAAATAAAAGTATCGAGCAGTGGATCTAAGCTGGTGGTAGGGGGAATCTTCTTTGCCGATAGTGTCATGCAGGTAACCCTGACTCGAAACCTACCTCTGGATAGCAATCGCGTCAATGTTGATATAGCCGTAGAAAATGCAGAAGTGATTGTCTATGCAGAAGATGAGTTGGTAGACCGACTAGAGTTTGTAGTTCCAACACCTGAAGAATTGGAGAATGTATTCTGGTTTTCACCAGGCCACAGCAGGTACCGAAGCACGACTAATTTCAGCGCTCAAGAAGGAATAGAATACAAAATTGTTATTAACGCAGAGGGTTATCAGGAGACCGTTGCGAGTACTTTAATCCCCAAAAGTGTTCCAATTCATGATGTGCAATACAGTTGGAAGACTGAAGTAGTCGATATTGATTTTGATCCATGGGGTGGAAGTCACACGTTTAATGGTGCTCCATTTTCAATTACCTTTCAGGACTCACCTGATACAGAGAATTATTACAAAATACAGTGCCTTAGCAAGATAGATTTTGATTATACATCCTACTTCTATAACGGGGATAGTATGCGTTATGTGGGATCAAATTTATCTACGACAGGAATAAGAGCTAAAATATCGAGAGGCGAAAATGTCACTGAAGAGAATCCTTATACATTTCAAGATAAAATTATTTTTAGCGATGAATTCTTTAATGGAGAGCTGCATACTTTAGATTTCTATATGCAGTTTCATGAGGAGAGCCTAAGGCCGGGTCTTACAATTTTTGATGAAGAAAATCGCAAGGGTTATCATGATTACACCTTATTTGTTGTCCTACAGCACATTACGAGAGCGCAATACCTGTATGAAGTCACATTGGACGAACAGGCACTGATCTTCGGGGATACTTTTTCTGAACCAGTATTTGTTCATAGCAATGTTGAAAATGGCTTGGGTATTTTTGCAGGATACTCAATGTCCAAAGTAGTTATCACCGAATGAGCCTTCTACTATCGAATGATCTCGACACTATGGGTGAGCTCAATATCAGGGTCTAAAGAAGACGCCACGCTACAATAATTGTTTACTGCCAAATCTATTACTTTTTCCGCCTCCTTGTCAGTCAAATCCGGTGAGGTGATAATGTACTTGATGTGGATTTTAGTAAACTTTTTAGGATGAGATTCGGCTCTTTCACCAGTGGTTTCGGCCTTCAAATCCACAAATGTTCGCCGCTTCTTTTTGATCATCGAAACGATATCTACAGCCGCGCATGCAGCTACTGCAGAAAGCAGCAAGTCCATCGGAGACTGGTCTTTTTTATCAGCCTGTGGATACATGTCGATAGCGACAGCATTGCCGACCTGATTCGTAGCTTCGAATTCGTTGTCTGCTTTGTAAATAAGTGTGGATGTCATGCTCAAAGTACTTCATTAATTTTAACCAAAACAAAGGTATCGTCAATAGTCAATACGAAACCCTTGCTAAGGCTATTAAGTTCAGATTTATGATTAGGATCAGTTGCTTTCAAGCAGGTGATTGAGAATTTCCTGTGCTTGCTTCTTATCCAAACGTGGTCCAAACTGAGAAACTACCTTAGATGAAGCCAAACTAGCTATTTTGCCTGCCTCGGCGTAGGTATGGCCATTGGTGATACCAAACATAAATGCGCCAGCGAACATGTCTCCGGCACCGTTGGTATCTATGGCATCTACCTTATAAGATTCAATATCTATGAAAGTGTCACCATCAAAAATGGTAGCTCCATTTTTTCCTAAAGTAATAGCAAAACGCTTTGCCACATACTTGAGTGCTTCGCGTGCCTCCAGAAGATTGTCCTTTTCTGTATAAAGCATGGCTTCCTCTTCGTTACAGAATAAGAGATCTACACCCTCTCCAACAACCTCCACCATTTCTTTTTTGAAAAACTTTACCATGCTTGGGTCTGAAAACGACATGGCAACTTTCACCTCATTGGCTCTGGCTACTTCCATACCTTTTTTCATTGCCTCTCTTCCGGAAGGAGAAGGCACCAAATACCCTTCTGAATAAATGTAGGTTGAATTTTTGATGGCCTCTTCATCTATTTCTTTCACTGAAAAATCCGAAGTGATCCCTAAAAAGGTGTTCATTGTTCGTTCAGCATCTGGTGTCACCATCACCAGGCATTTTCCAGTTATTCCATCAGGTGCGCTTGCATTTGTCAATTTTGTATCAACACCATTTTCAGCGAGATCTTTGAGGTAAAATTGACCAAACTGATCATTGGACACCTTACAAGAATAGTAGCATTTACCCCCGAACTGATTTGTGGCAACCACAGTATTAGCCGCTGAACCACCACCCTTCATCATGTTCTCGTGAATGTCGATGGCACTAATCAGTTGATTTTGACGATCTTCTTCCACAAGAGTCATCAATCCTTTTTCTACCTGATGATCCGAAAGAAACTTTTCGTCTACTTCAAAGACCAAATCTACCAAGGCGTTGCCAATACCATATACATCGTATTTTTCCATTTGTTTATTTTTTATCCTGAAAGGTGATTTTGCACAAAATTCTAATCTAATTGTGCATTCTTAATGAGCACCGGTCAAGCCGGCATGATTATTTATTTTTAAGTGACCTGATTAAAGATCGGTTTTTGCTAGGCGCAAAGAGAATGAAATTTCAATTAATTGCACAGGAACTTAAAATACTTTTTTTTTGCGCTCTGCCTTCATTATCAGGCAATTATTGAATTAAAATCAGAGAGAAGTGAGTACGGAACGAAGAATCAAAGTATTAGAGGTCTTACAATCGGCAAAAGTAGGTAGCGTCTTGCTCGTAAAGGGTTGGGTTAGAACAAAGCGACAGAACAAAAATGTCGCCTTTATTGCCTTAAATGATGGCTCCACGATTAACAATCTACAATTGGTGGCAGACCCTACTTTGATTTCCGAAGATTTGCTCAAGAAAATAACAACTGGAGCGTGTATTGCGGCCAAAGGTGAGATCGTTGAATCTCAGGGCTCTGGTCAGTCTGTTGAGATGCACGTGAAAGAAATGGAAGTGCTTGGAGAGGCAGATCCCGAAAAGTATCCATTGCAACCCAAAAGGCACTCATTGGAGTTTCTTCGAGAGATTGCATATCTGAGGCCTCGTACTAATACATTCGGTGCGGTCTACAGAATTCGCCATGCCATGATCTATGCTGTTCACAAATTTTTCAATGACAAGGGGTTCTTAAATATTCATACTCCAATTGTAACAGCATCAGATGCTGAAGGAGCTGGAGAAACATTTAGGGTAACGGCTCTCGACATGGAGAATCCTCCCAAAACGGAAGAAGGAGAGATAGATTACAAGCAAGACTTCTTTGGTAAAGAAACAAACCTTACCGTTTCAGGCCAGCTCGAGGGGGAGTTGGCTGCGATGGCACTTGGTCAGATATATACCTTCGGGCCCACGTTCAGGGCTGAAAACTCAAACACCACCCGCCATCTGGCAGAGTTTTGGATGATAGAGCCTGAGATGGCCTTCTTCGATGCTGATGACAATGCGGATCTTGCAGAGGAGATGCTGCAGTATTTGGTGCAGTATGCACTCGAAAACTGTGCAGACGACTTAAGATTTCTTCACGAACGTGAGGTGGAAGAAAACAAAAACAAGAAAGAAATCGAGCGTCCTGATATGTATCTGATGGATCGCCTCAAATTTGTAGTGGACAACAAATTTGAAAGAGTGACTTATACAGAGGCCATAGACATCTTAAGAAACTCCAAACCAAACAAGAAGAAGAAGTTTAATTATTTGATTGAGGAATGGGGAGCAGACTTGCAGTCCGAGCATGAAAGATATCTGGTAGAGAAGCATTTCAAAAAGCCGGTGATACTTTCTGATTACCCAAAGGACATTAAGGCGTTTTATATGCGTCAGAATGATGACGGAAAAACGGTAGCCGCCATGGATATTTTATTTCCTGGCATAGGGGAGATTATAGGAGGCTCCCAGCGCGAAGAGCGGCTGGATAAACTAGAGCAGCGTATGGATGAAATGGGCGTACCCAAAGACGAGTTATGGTGGTATTTGGATACACGAAAATTTGGTTCGGCTCCGCATAGCGGCTATGGTCTCGGGTTTGAACGAATGATCCTTTTTGTAACGGGAATGACCAATATCAGAGATGTAATTCCTTTTCCAAGGACTCCAGGTAACGCGGAGTTTTAAGAGGGATGACCTCTTATTGCCTAATGCAATACAGCATTGGCCAAGAATCTGAGTAATTTTGAAAGACAATTAATCCAAAACATCATGTCATTTCTATTTAACGATTTCAAAGGTTGGAAAGCCCTTTGTGAAGAAGAAAGCACCCAGCTTTTTGAGCCTGTGCTACAATACGAAATTGAGCAAAAAGGAGCCACTGAGCAGGCGATTTGGGCCGGTTTGGCCAAAGCTTACCAAGTCATGAAAGAAGCCGTTCAAACTGGTTTGACCGAAGACATGTCTTCTCACTCTGGCATGATAAAGAATGGTGCCAAAAAAGTAGCACAGAACAAAACGGTGGTTTTATCTAAGGAATTCCAAATACTTGTGTCCAGTGCGCTATCCGCCAAAGAAGTAAATTCATGTATGGGAAGGGTAGTGGCTGCACCTACAGCCGGTGCTTCTGGCATTTTACCAGGAGTTTTGACTACAATGCAGGCCATTCATAAGATTGATGATAGAAAAGTTCATGAGGCACTGTTGGTTAGTGCTGGTATTGCATTGATATTAGAGCAAAAGGCCTCCTTGGCGGGTGCCGTAGGCGGATGTCAGGCCGAAACCGGTAGTGCTGCGGCTATGGCCTCTGGGAGCATCGTTTATTGCCTGGGAGGTACGATTGATCAGGTCTTCAATGCAGCAGCAATTACTTTGCAATGCATGTTGGGTTTGGTGTGCGATCCGGTGGCCGGACTGGTTGAAGTACCCTGCGTAGTGAGAAATGCCAGTGCAGCGGCCATTGCCAACTCTTCCGCTCAAATTGCACTATCAGATGTTGACAGCGTAATTCCTGTAGATGAGTGTGCTGAAGCTATGGGCGAAGTAGGACAAAGTATGGAAACTCGATATAAGGAAACAGCGATGGGTGGATTGGCAGCTACCAAAACAGGGCAGGCGATTTCGAAAAGGGTTCTTATTCAGGATATTGATATGCTAGATGAAGAATGACTCATCAGACGCAATAAAAAAATGCCATTCAGATTCTGAATGGCATTTTTTTATTTTACTAATTATCTAGGTGATCAACCACCCTGCACGCCAACTTCATTGAATGGCCTTGGTATTTGAATAATTACAGAATGACCGGTAAGATCTAGCGTAAGCTCATCCAGCTTATTATATCTCCTCATATCAATCCATCTGTGCCCTTCATCAAACAAGGAATATCTTCTTTGATGTAGCATTTCGTTGATCAAAGCAGTTTGAGTGACAGCTCCTGAATAAGCTGGCAGACCTCCTGATTGAACTCGAATGACGTCAATTAAGGTGACGGCTGCAGCCAAAGATGCTGCAGAGCCCTCTTGAATTAAGGCCTCAGCTTTGATCAGAATTAATTCTTCATTTCTGATAAACGCCATGGGCTGAGTTTGACTGGTTACCGCCCAAGCATCATAAGTCGCAACCAATTGTCCTGAAATCACATCCTGAGGAGTGGTTCGAAGTGAGGCTTTCGCTAATCGCAAATCGCCCACTTCAGCGTCTGGTACCCAATCATTATGAGCCAACCTGGTCGTTCCATTAGTATTGTTTGGAAAGAAAAGTGGGTTTACTCTGTCTCCAGACGCATTAGCAAATACCCTATAAACACCCACTCCAAAATTGCCAGTTTCATCAAGAAATGATTGATCTACAAATGTAGCCGCGTTAGCATAATTTGCCTGATAAAGAGCCACCCTGGCCTGCAAGGCTTTAATGAATGTACCAAAGGTTGCCGGTGTATCAAAGTCCGTGAACCCTGTGGTAAGTCCAAAAGCAAAACTACTTCCTGCAGCTGTTGCATGAGTAGCTGCTTCTACTAATAGAGCAGCTATGGCATCATAACCCTCTGCGGCATTGCTGGTATATGGGCCAAGTGCATTTGGGTCTTCTACATCAATTCTGATTCCATTGTTGTATTGATGATTTAAAGCAAACAACAAAGCGTGAGCTTTAAATGTTTTCGCAAATGCTAAATACCCTTGAGCCTCTTCTGTGGTTAACACAGTGGTATTTTCAGCAGCACCTATCAACGTATTTGCTGTCTTAACACCATTGTACCTGGTGTTGAAGTTGGTACCTGTGTAGAATGCACTATTATCAAGGCTACCGGTACCCATAACATCACCTACCCATCTTGGGTCAGATACATCGATGCGATAGATATCCCGTCCTATTACACCAGCGACATCATGGTAAACTCCCATGCCTGTACTCGCCCTTGCGAGAATTCCGGTCACTAGTTCATTTAACTGACCGATGTTCGCATCAGTTAATACACCACCGAAACTGGGGTTATTAAGATCAACCGGTTCATCCAATTCACATGAAAATGTGAACACTGCTACTAAAGCAATTATATATTGATTTACTTTTTTCATAATTCAATTGATTTTTAGAATCCAACTTCTAGGTGAAAAAACATTCTTTTGGAAGAAGGGAAAGGAGTTACCTCTATACCCTGCAATACGCCACCGCTTCCAAAGTTTGATACTTCTGGATCGTAACTGGAATATGGAGTGTCCATAAACAGGTTGTTTCCTGAGATACCGACTCTGACTCTATCCACCACACCGTTAAAGGCATTGCCCAAAACTGACTTGGGAATCGAATAGTATAGTGACACTTCTCTAAGTTTGATGTAATCAGCGTCTTCCACAAAAAGAGTTGAGTTTTCACCGCTAAAAAATGCAGCAACTCTTGCATCACCTAATCTCTGTCCATCATCGAGTACATCGTCATAGTTGTAAGAAGTACCGCCAAAGTCAGTTAGCAAACCGGTTAGGTTTACATTTTGCCCTCCTTTTTTCCAATGCCACAGCATGGAGAAAGTGAAGTTTTTCAGAAAGGTGATATCGTTGCTCCATCCCAATTGGAAATCTGGGGCAGCATCTCCTAACTGTACCACATCACTCGATCCGGCAGTTCCCACAATTTGCGTTAGAGATTTTCCTTCTTCAAGTCTAATCGTCCCTAGACCTGCGCCGAATCCGCCTCCAGGTGGATTAAATGCAGGTACATCCAACCTTGTCATCTCTGATTCGTTGGTCCACCAATTAACGGTTGTATTCCATTTGATTGCAGAGTTATTAACAACCAAGGCATTCAAAGACATTTCTATCCCCTTGTTCTCAAGTGCTCCCAAATTTGTTTGTTGATTTAGAAAGCCTGAAGATGGTGGCATAGCAGCTACCAAAATAAGATCTTCCACTTTCTTGTTGTACCAAGTAAAGGAATATCCAATTCTGCCGTCAAGAAGACCAAGGTCAATACCCAGTTCTAATTCTTTTGATCTTTCTGGCTCTACATTTGGGTCTCCAAATGCTGTTCCTACCACTGCACCTGTATTACCACCTGTATTCAATGGTCCCAGAGCGGTAAACTTTGGCTGAACGAATGTCACCGCATTTGGATTGGGAACGCCTCCCGCTTCACCGTAAGCACCTCTTAGTTTCAATTGACTAATAAGACCAACATTCCAAAAATCGAAATTTGTCAGGTTTGCCGCGAGGGAAACTTTTGGATAAGCGTAAAGTTTATTTGCATCTCCATTCAGGGTGGATTTATCAAGTCTCACACTGGCGGTAGCGATGAGCTTGTCATCCCAATTGGCTTCCTGCTGTACAGCATAACCTAAATCTTGCGATTCCAATTGTCTGTGAAAGGCAGTCAAAGATCCTCCTTGCTGTAAATTTTGCTGACCTGCCGTTAGCTGTTGTGCTTGAACGGTAAGCAGTTCCTTAGACTGATCCAGTCTGTTAACTCCAGCAGACGATGTCAAATCAATGTCACCAACGGTAGTGTTGTAAATCAAAAAGGCAGACAAGTTGGTATTGAACGTCACATTGTTACCTCTTGAATATACTCCGTTTTGATTACCAATAGTAAACTGTAGATCTTCAGGAAAATGCAACGTTGACTCGTTATTATAATAATCCATTCCACCCTGCAATTTCAACTGCAAGAATGAATTTTCTCTTCTCAACAAGTTGAAGTTGATCCCTGAGCCGATAACAAATCGGTTAGTCTCATCAGCGACAGTTGACTTATCCCTTGTAGCAAGTGGATTAGACGGGTTTGCCGGGTGATTAGGATAGATTCCATTTTCATTTGGAAACAAGTCATGCCACGGTAAAGTACCCGAAAGGGCCACACCGTAAGAAACACCCGCATTGTCGTTGTTTGTTAAACCTCTTTGCGTTTTAGAAAGAATATAGTTTGTAGATAAATTGACATCCACGAATTTCGAGATTTTATGGTCCACATTGGCCCTAATCGAGTTCCTCTCAAATCCAGTGTTTTTGATAATCCCTTCTTCGTCTTTTCTGCCAGCAGAAAGATAGAATTTGGTCTTTTCATTGCCACCGGCAAAGGTAATTTTCGAATTGGTCAATAGTCCTGTCTCGCCATATAGCTCGTCTTCATAATTGTAAAGCTGTCCGGACGCTGCAGCTGCATCATATTGTGCCTGGGCTGCTGAACCGAAGTCAGCTAAAACAGATGCTGAAGTAAAAGGACGAGTCCCCAATGGATTCAAAATTTTTGTGATTCCTACATCTTGTTTAAACGTAATTTGTGTTTTACCCTCACTGCCTCTTTTGGTAGTAATGATGACCACTCCAGCATTGGCCCTAGAGCCATAGATGGCAGAGGCGGATGCTCCTTTCAATATTTCAATACTTTCGATATCAGAAGGATCCAAATCAGCAATCCTGTTTGCGGCATTATCCTGATTGGTAGTCATGGCTCCATTCGTGGAAGCTGCTGTCACAGTATTTGATCCATTAGAAATGGCCGAATTGTCTATGTAAACACCGTCTACGATATAAAGTGGTTCGGAAGAGCCTGTGATGGTAGTAATACCCCTTAACTTCATGGATATTCCTCCTCCGGGAGCTCCAGAATTATTTAGAATATTGGCTCCGGCCACTTTACCTTGCAAACCACCATCCAGCGTCTGTATGTTGGTTTTACCAGCAAGGTCTTCTCCAGATACTGAAGCAACAGCATTCGCCAGATTGGAGCGCTTCACTGATGTAGCTAACCCGGTAACGACGACTTCTTCAAGATTTGTTACATCTTCATTAAGGGATATGTCAATCTGAGATTGTGAACCAACGGTTACTTCAGAAGAGCTATATCCGATATAGGAAAATAGTAGAACGGCTCCATCGGCTACTTCAATTTTGAAATTGCCATCAAGATCCGTAAGAGCACCATTGGCGCTCCCTTTTTCAATCACATTCACTCCGACGAGTGCTTCGCCGGATGAACCATCTGTGACCATGCCCGATATAGTCCTTTGGGCATAGGCTACAGAGACCGTTAACATTAGCATAACGGTCAATGCTGAGTAAACTTTTTTCATAAAGTTTGGTTTTAGAGTGTAAAAAATTGTTTGTTAACAGACTAACGCCTGTTAGTATTTAGAAACAATTAGTCTAAACCATGCCATTAACTATATGATTATCAACTATATGAATTGTCGATACCTTACCTTTTGTATAAAAAAAAGGAAAAAATAAAGTATAAAAATAAGGGTGATTGGACTTGATATTTTCTCTGGTCATTAAAAGAAAAAACCAAATAAAGTTCTAATTCTAGGAGAATTTAAGACTGATTCTTGCTGAAATCACTGTGCCGAGATATCCAAATTGGTTTACCTCCCAAGCATATTTGAACCGCCCACCTAAATTTGTAATGGGATCTCCCTTGGCATTTACTTCGTCGGGATAAATATCCAACAGGTTTTGAACAGTGAGCCCAAAGGTGGCGGTAGGACTAATTTTGTAGCCCAGGTTTATATCGGTGATAATTTTTGCTGAAAAGGTTTGGTCTTTAATCGGATCTGTTGCGTGTTTCCAGGTCACTTCACCAAATCTGGTGAAACTCAATCCACCCGTGAATTTGTTCAAACCATAGTTGAATGCTATCAAATATTTATCTTCTGGTCTGGCAGAAATGATCCGGGCTTGTTCTTTCCGATTGAATATTTCATTGCCAGCTGTGGCTATCGGTGCGGGCGTGCGAATAGCACTTTCTATGGCTGTGGATGTCATATTGGCTGCAAAACTTATATCAAGAAAACCGCTTCCAAGCGAAATTTGCTTGTAGGTGGCCACCAAATCAGCTCCTTTCGTTCGGGTATCCGCTGCATTAGTAAAAAATTTCAGACTCGTTACGTTATAAGCTCTCAGCGTATCCTCTAGTGCCGTTACAGTGTTGGGATCTCCGTCTGAGCCGATTTCATTTGTA
Organism: Reichenbachiella sp.; assembly: GCF_039944555.1. Lineage (GTDB taxonomy): Bacteria > Bacteroidota > Bacteroidia > Cytophagales > Cyclobacteriaceae > Reichenbachiella. The sequence continues at coordinate 301,831 of NZ_JBDUYN010000012.1, forward strand.
AAAAGAATTCTATCATTCACTTTTATATTGTAATAATCGAATGTCAATTCTAATTTTCTGAAGAGTTGTAATGTAATTCCCGCCGAGAAGTTGATGGCATTTTCCTGTGCTAATTCCGGAACTTCAAGTTCTCTTATGACCGGGCTATGGTTGTTGAAAGTGCCTTGGTTGGAAATACTGCCATCTGACACTAACGTCTGAACGTTACTCAGATATATTTGGTGAAGTGATGGGGCTCTAAAACCGGTACTTGCCGAGGCCCGAAATGCTAGTATTTCGCCAAACGGTTTGTAGCGTGTGTTAAACTTCCAGGTGAAATTTTTTCCGAAATCATCGTAATTTTCAAACCGGGCTGCACCTCCGACTAATATGATATCATTGTCGAATTCTATGTCCGTATAGAGGCCTACATTATTTCGATTTTCATCCACCTCATCGTTTGGTCTGATTCCCGGAAATGATATTGAGCCATTTCCTTGGTATGAGGCTTCTTCACCAGCAAATGCCTGAAATCTTTCTGTCCTAAATTCTGATCCAAAACCGATGCTAAAATTGTCGACTTTCTTGAAGATATCGATATTGTTTACGAAGTTTTGAAAACGGTATCCTCCTGCGTCGAAACGTGTGGGACTCTGTCTTCCGAGATCGGGGTTCATTGTTTCACCTATATGATAGGCTACGGTGTTAGTTCCAGAGACAGCACTGATGTCAACAGCCCAGTCTCTGATCTGACTCTTAATTCCGAGACCAAGTGTTCGGTCGTTAATATCTGTTTCGAACGTAGGGTGAAAGCCGTTATATATCTCATTATCTTTATGAAAGACGTTATTTGGATCTGGCACCCAGTAAGGCGTTCTGTACAGTGCAAAACTCGTACCCTGTCTGAGAGTGATCCCACCAAATGAGTAGAACTCCGATTGGTTGTTTAGGGGTATTTCTGCATTATAGAAAACATCAAAAGTGGTCATGTCCGGCTGGCCAACAATCATTCCTAAATCAGGATTAGCCGCGATCCATTCTTCTGAACCCTCTGCATTCAAAAATTCATCAGTGCCCGGATTCCCTGCACGATTGGTGTATTCTTGTTCCTTATATGAGGTAGTCACGTTTAAAAAACCGGTATCAAAAAGCTCAAACCCTGTATTTGCGCCGAAGCCATAATTGAAACCATCTCCCTTTGTTGTAATCCCGGAGAATGAATTAACGGTTGTGGTTTCGGCTTCCTCTTTTAAGATTATATTTATTACTCCGGCGATCGCATCGGATCCATACTGAGCCGATGCCCCATCTCTTAGCACTTCAACTCGTTCCACAGCTCCTATTGGAATGCTTTGCATATCAACTCCTACCTCACCTTTCCCCGGAGTATCATTGATGTATACCAGAGCACTTGGGTTTTTTCTTTTCCCGTTGATAAGTACCAGTGTTCTGCTTGGGCCTAATCCACGGAGGTCTGCGGGGTTAAAATGAGCCGTTGCGTCTGAAACTGTTTGCTGAGAGGCGTTGAAGGACTGCATTTTGAAATTAATCATTTGATCTAGCGTGAGCTGACCCGTCGCCTCCAGTTCCTGGCTGGATATATTATCTATAGGCACAGGTGAATCTAGTACAGAACGTGGATTGAATCTGCTACCCACTACCACTACATCATTCAGATTTCGGAGGTCCTGCTTCATTCCTATTTTCAAGGTTTTCAACGAAGACTCCACATCAACCTTGATAGTTTCAAAGCCCACATAAGAAATAATTAATCTGGCTGATTGTCCGGGAATCGTAAGTTCGAATCTTCCATCGTTGTCTGAAATTATTCCAATATTTGAGTTTCCTACACGTACCGATACGCCTATCAAAGGCAATTCATCTTCTTCATTAACGATTCGACCAGCTATCTTGAAGTGCCTTTTTGGTTCTTTAGCCTGATTATTAGCGATCACGCTTCTATAAACGTTAATCGTGTGATTGATTTGCTTGAACTTCAGGTTGGTTTTTTTTGAAATTTGTAATAGCAACTCAGAGAGAAAGACGACCTCGCCAGAATGATTTATTCTAACTTCTGCGTCAATATCACGCCTGTCATATGCAAATCTGAATTTTGTATTTTTTTCAATTTCTTTGAATGTGTCTTCAATAGATACCTCCTCCAGACGCAAGCTTACCTTAGTGTTTTTTATATTGTCATAACTCTTTTTTATCAGGCTATTTGAGAGTACCTGATGAGCAATTAATATTAAAATCAAGGTTAATCTGGTAGAGGGATTTAGCATAGGCTAACGCTTATTTGAACATGATTTCCACCGATTTTCTTTCCAATTTGTATTCAAAATTTTTAGTCAACTTCATTCCCTCTAATATCATTTCAAGCGATTGATTTTCAAAAGAACCAGAATAAGTCCAGTCGTGCGAAGGGTTTTTGTTGCTCTTGATTCGTACACCATACCATCTTTCCAAGCGATTTTTGACCTCTTCATAGTTCGCGTCTTGGAATTTGATCAAGCCGTCTTTCCATCCAATTACTTTATCTAAATCGAATGCAGATTTGGACGCTGTGCGGTCCTTGGATGAGTAGGTTACTCTTTCTCCTGGTTCCAAGTAGATTTTATCAATTAAGTCTCGTGATTCTACCTGCACTTTACCCGAGGTTAAGGCAATTTCTAATTCATTTTCTTTTGAGAAGGCGCGTACATTAAAGGCAGTACCCAAGGCAGTTGTAGACAAATTGCGAGATCGTACAACAAATGGTTTCTCTGGGTTTTTTGCCACCTCAAAGTAGGCTTCTCCATTCAACTCAATCTCTCTCAGATCTCCCTCAAAATCCTCAATGTAACTCACAGAACTTTCGGCATTTAGATAAACCTTGCTTCCATCAGGCAAGAAGTGAGTAGACTTCTGACCACTGGGATTTGATTTCACAATATGCTGAGGCTGGTTCAGAGACTGAAGTTCTGGAAAAATCAAGTAGGAAAGTGCTGCGAAAACAACGAGTAGAGCTACTGCTGCGGCTATTTTAGAAAAATAATTTCCATGAGCACTGATAGGATTGTCTTCCCTCGTCTGGGCTTCAATTTGAGTGAATATAGATTCCAATCTCGTTTCATCGGTTGCTTGCTTAGCTTCCAACAAATTCCAATCATCCTCAATCTCCTCCAGTATGACTTCCTCTCCCTCTTTAGAGCTCATCCATGAGACAAACTCCTCAATCTCCTCCTGAGATAGCTGGCCCGCTTTGAAAGCTTTATATCTATTATAAAAATCCAATCGCTTAATAGTTTACAGTATTAATACAGATAAGGTGTCATTAGCACCTACTCTAGTCTTCTTATTATTATGAAAAATTCGAAAGGTTAGATTTTAATGTCTTGATAGCTTTGTTCATCTGATTCTCAACTGTGCTTTCGGCAATTCCCAGTTTGCTGGCAATTTCCTTTACGGATAGTCCTGAATCTCTTCGCAACAAAAATATCTGTTTACGCTTAGGTGGAAGATTATCTACTTTAGTTCTGGCAATTTCTGCCAAATCTGCAAAGATAACCTTATTTTCTGTCTCATTGGTTACAAGGTCTGAAGTTGTAATTTGCCCTCTATACTTCTTCCGACTAGCTTCTTTTTTTATTCTATTAAAAATGTGATTTTTTGCGATGGTTATCAGAAAGGCATTGAAGGATAATTTTGAATTTATGCTCTCTCTTTTTTTCCACACTTTTAGAAAGACCTCTTGCACAATCTCCTCTGCTTCGGCATGAGAATCAGTATATTTATAAGAGAAGTTATACAGCTTTTGTCCGTATAAATGAAATAATGTAGTGAATGACTGATGACAGCCTTTCCTTAGTTTTTTAACTAATTTCTGTTCTCCAATGATGGGCACAACAAATCATTTTAATGGGTTTAACCCTTAAAAGTAGTTAATTTTAGGGCAAATGAATCAGATATTACTTCTTAAGACTGTTAATTGCACCTAATAGCTGAAAGAACGAAGGAGTTGGTATTTGCTGATCAACTCCTACTCAGGATACTCGTATCCGTATAGTTTTGTAATTTTCTTCTTAGATAGTCGCTCAACCGTCACGGTCAAATGGATAGGTTCAGTTGGTCTATCGGCTCTTCCAGTTTCTACTGCTGCTATTTTGTCAACTATGTCCAGACCTTCAACCACCTTGCCAAAGACGGTATAGGCTCCGTCCAGATGTGGTGACCCTCCTATTTCAGTATATAGTTTCAGTCTTTCCGGAGCGATTTCCTTCTTGAGAGTAACATTAAGCTCTTTTTCTGCCAAATCCACATACTGCAGTGCGAGTTGATTCATTGCCTCGTAGTCTTGCTTGTTTTGTAATTCCATAAATTGATTGCGAATTTCTGCGTGACTCTCATATTGCATCAGTTGGCTGATGGCTTGATTTAACTTTCGTTGGTCTACTGTCAGCTCAGCCTCGGTAAACGTTTTGCCGTGTACAATGTAAAATTGACACCAGCTGGATGCCTTTTCCGGATTCACTCGATCACCTTGTCGGGCGGCAGCCAAGGCGCCTTTATGATGATAAAATCCATCTACGATTTCCGCTGCAATGGTATTGTTCGAGTTGGTTCCATTCTTCTCATCCACATTTCCGCCCTGAACCATAAATTCCTTGATGATACGATGAAAGACTGTACTATCATATTGACCCTCTTCTGCCAGTTTGATGAAATTAGCTTTGTGAAGCGGTGTCTCCTCGAATAGGATTACTTTCATATCTCCAAAAGAAGTTTTCACAGTGATTACGACGTCTTTCTTGTCTTTGGCGCATGAAGAGAGTACGAACAAAGTAGATAGAATTAAGAGAAAGTGTTTTTTCATAGTGACTATTTTCAATTTGATTGATGTATTCTGATTTCTTCTAATATTTCGCGACCGCCATTTTCCAATATATATTCACCCAAGGTTTCTCCCACCTTTTGGGCGGCATTTGTGGTAGAACAGCAGGACTTTTCGATTGTGGTTTTGCCGTCTAGGCTAATAATACCTCCAGAGAGTGTGAGCACGTCGTTTTCAATGGTGGCTAGACCAAACACTGGAATACTGCATCCCCCATTCATTTTTTTAAGAAAGGAACGCTCAGCAATTAGACATTTTTCAGTCTGGACATGGTTGACCGCTTTCCGAACCAAATTTCGTTTGGTCTGATCAAGTGATTCATAGACTTCAATAGCGATACTTCCTTGTCCTACTGCGGGGACAAATTGTGTTGGATCAAATTCGTGGACGATCATGTCATCGAATGCCATTCGGTGAGCACCTGCATAAGCTAACCACAGCGCATCGCAAGCGCCATCTTTCATTTTCTTAATTCGAGTTTGCAAATTACCTCGAACCGGAACTGTCTTAACGTGGGGATAGTGCTTTTGAAGGAAGGCTAGACGACGGGTAGAGGAGGTTCCTAGCACCAAATCCCTTTGGTCGAGCCCTATGGTTTTATGACTGACTAATACGTCATGAGATTTTTCTCTTTCGCCAAAAGCAATTAGCTCAAAGCCTTCAGGTAATGTGGATTGCATGTCTTTGGCACTATGTACTGCAATATCAATTCTCCCATCTTTGAGTTGTTCTTCTATCTCTTCTGTGAATACGCCTTTACTCCCAATTTTTGCTATCGTGACATCAAGGATTTTGTCACCCTTGGTTTCAATAGTGACAATTTCTGCTTCTGCCCCATTTTGCTTTAGCAAATCCTGCACATGGTAGGCTTGCCAAAGAGCCAATTGACTGCCCCGTGTCCCAATTTTTATTGTCATGCAGCCGTCATTATTCTGCCAACAGAAATTGACAAGTCCATAAATAAGATTCTAACATTCGCATTGCGCTCAAGGTGATAATGTGCCCGGCTGAACTCTTCGCTTATTTTTTCAAGCTTTTGTGTTGATAAGGCTTTACCAAACTTAACTGCAAAATCCTTTTCTTGCTCATTGAGTTTTTCTTTCTCGGTCAATAGATATTCACTGATCAATGCCTGACGCATCATGTTTAAAGCATACTGAAGAAAGAGCTTTTGTCCTGTTTTACTCAGCTTGTTGAAAAGCTCATTCGTGCTATTGAGTGAGGTAAAATCTTTGACCCAACATTGGCGCATCCAATCTCTGAACATCACGTGTGCATCATCTTCAGTACTATCAATATGCTCTACTGCAGCCTTCAGACTTCCTTCCGCAAGCACAGCAATTTTTTGAGCCTTTTCCTGAGCTAATTCTTTGTCGGCAATCAGGTATTGCTCCAATTCAGCATCTGAAAAAGAGGGGACTTTAAATAGCTGGCAACGAGAAAGGATCGTAGTCAGTAATCTTTCGTAATTGCAGGTTACCAGCAAAAATAATGTCTTCTCGGATGGCTCTTCAAGTATTTTCAAGATGCCATTAGCTGCAAAGGCATTCATATATTCGGGTAACCAAATAATTAATACTTTGTATTCAGCCTCGAAAGATTTCAAAGTCAATGATTTTATAATATTCCGACTTTCTTCTTTCGAGATGTTGGCTTGCTTGTTTTCAGCACCATAGTGTGCACTCCAGTCTTCTAAGCTTCCATATTTGTTGCCGTTCAAAAAGGTGCGCCATTCATTAAGGTAGCTAGAGCTGACTACATTCTTGCCGGCAATGCTTTTAGTGGAGCTGACTGGAAATACAAATTGCAAATCCGGGTGAATCAGCCGATCCATTTTCGTACATGATTCACAAGTGCCACAAGAGTCTGAATCGGTCGGATTTTGGCAGTTGATATAAGTGGCATAGGCCAGTGCCAAAGCGAGATTAGCCGAACCTTCCTGACCGTAAAAAAGCTGGGCATGGGCTACGTGATTACCTTTGATCGCATGGATCAATTGCCTTTTGGTTTCACTAAGTCCGGGAATTTCGGAGAATCTCATGACTGATTTTTGGTCGAGCACTCAAAGATAGTTTTTAATATCTTTTCGTCAACCTCAGTCTGCTTGATATTCTTTCTTGCCCATACTTTCTGTGCGGTCTCTATCGCTTTATCAATTCTGTGTGTGGTCATCTGCCCTACACCTCCCCAGGAAAATGAGGGGATATAGGTAGGGGGAAAGCCGCTGCCAAAAACGCTGGAACAGACGCCAATTGTGGTACCTGTATTCAGCATGGTGTTGATTGCGGTCTTAGAATGGTCTCCCATAAATAGGCCACAAAACTGAAGCCCGGTATTGATAAAATCACCGGTTTCAAAATCCCAAACCTTTACCGTATCATAGTTATTCTTAAGGTTCGAGTTATTGGTGTCCGCCCCCAGGTTGCACCATTCTCCTACTACAGACATGCCAAGATATCCATCGTGGGCTTTGTTGGAATTGCCATACACAATGGAGTTCGATACCTCGCCTCCTATTTTACAGTTGGGTCCGATGGTGACTCCTTCTCTAATCTTGGCATTCATGTTGATTCTTGAGTTTTCACCCAGGGCAAATGGCCCGCGTATCGTAGCTCCTTCTTGAATCACGCTGTTCTTTGCCAGATAAATAGGCCCGTCCTCCGCATTCAAAATGGCCGCTTTGATATCAACACCTTCTTCGATAAACACATTTTCTTCACCATAAACAATGGTGTGTGGGTCTTCAATTTTTTGAGAGATTCTGTTTTCCGTGAGTAATTCAAAATCTGAACGTAGTTGCTCTTTGTTGTGCGTGAATAAATCCCAACTCCTTTGGATGCTGGTACAAGGGCCTTCAAATGAGACTCTTGCAAATGTTGCGGCCTCATGGGCCGCATCTAAAGAATGGATAGCGCCTCGTGCGGCTAAGAACTCATCACCATAATATAACGTTTGGTTTTCATCAAGCTCATTGATCGCGAGAACCAAATCTTTATTTGGACAAAGGGTACCATTGATGACGAGGTCGATTGTCTGATTCTGAGGTGCAAATTTGGGTGTTAGCTCAGCCACGGTCAGAAACTCAACTGGTTGATCCAGGTATTTCTCCCACTTTTCTTTGATGGTAAGTATACCGACACGTAAGTCGCCGATAGGTCTGGTAAGCGTAAAAGGAAATAACTTAGTCCTATGCTGAGATAGGTCCGCAAGAGCAATTCTCATCTGTATGTATTTCGTGTAATAGCCAGATGTCACCTCTGAGAATTTAGATCATTGAAAAGCTTAGGCCTTTCAATTAAATAAACCCCCTAGGTTTCATGGGTTAGAAATAAAAAAGTCTTCAGGAACAAATATCCTGAAGACTTCAATCTTTTTATCCTAAAAGAAGGATTATTTTTTCTTGTACCTTTTGTTGAATTTCTCAACTCTACCAGCAGTATCCACAAAAAGTTTCTTACCTGTGTAGAAAGGATGTGAGGCAGAGCTCACTTCAATTTTAATCAAAGGGTACTCATTTCCATCTTCCCACTTGATTGTCTCGTCAGAACCCATAGTAGACTTTGTCAAGAATTTGAAATCACTTGACGTATCGAAGAATACTACTTCCTTGTACTCTGGATGAATGTCTTTTTTCATGTTTTTATCTTTTGTGCGCCATGGTTTTTGCCATAGTGCTTTTCTGTTAAATCTTTCGCCTATTAACGAAAAGGACTGCAAAAGTACGTAAACTGTGAACAATCACAAAACTATTGTATAAAGTCTGCCTGGGGAAAAGGCTATAATCTTAGCATATGCTCATTAAATACATGAATTTGAGTATGACCCATAGTATTATCTCGTGGGAAGGATGTAAATAAAAAATGCTTAGAGATGTTTTTCCCTTTGATAAACAATAATTTAGCCATTGCGCCACTTCTTATTTTATGTTCCACAAATTTGGATTGAAAGCAAGCGTGTCAATGAACAAAATTATATTCCTCTTAGGGCTAAGCCTAATAGCCTCGTGGGCCTCTGCCCAAAGTATTTATGCTCCCCTCAATGCTGACTATTATCATCTGATTGATCGCGCAGACGTGCTAAATAAGAATTTTAGCGAAAGCATACATACAAGCTATAAACCGTACCGCGCGGTAGATGTAGTAGCAACGATAGATTCTGCAGGTTTTCTAAACTCTACTCAAGATCAATTCAACAAATCTTATATCAAAACAGATCATTGGGAATACTTTGGCGAAGATGCTGTTTTTAGCAAAAAACCATTTTTGAAAAAATTATACAGGACGAGAGCAGACTTTTTGCATGTCAAGACCAAGGAATTTAAACTCAGAGTGAACCCAATACTTTATTTGAGTGCCGGCCGAGATAGCAATAGTGGTTCTTCACCTTTTATCAACACGAGAGGAGCACAGATTCGGGGGTCGATCGATGAAAAAATTGGTTTCTATTCTTCTATCGAGGAGTCACAGGCAGTTTTTCCTAAGTATGTTCAGGACTATACGACTGAAGGAGGTGTAGTACCCAATGAGGCCTTTTGGAAAAAGTTTGGAGATCATGGTGTGGACTTCTTTACCGCGCGAGGTTATTTTACTTTCAATGCCAGCAAGCATATTGCGCTACAATTTGGTTATGACAAAAACTTTGTAGGCAATGGCTATCGCTCACTGCTGCTTTCCGATTTCAGCGCGCCAAGTACGTTCTTGAAGATTCAAACCAAAGTCTGGCGAATTCAATACACTAACCTTTATACGGAGTTAGTGGCTGATGCTCCATTTTCCTCTTTTGGTTCGAACGGTACAGCGGAGTTTCCAAAGAAATTTTTGACCGCACATCACCTGAGCGTAAATGTCACGAACAATTTTAATGTAGGCATTTTCGAGGCTATTATTTTTAATCGTGGAGATAGTACTGGCACAGCTTTCGAGTGGAATTATTTAAATCCGATTATCTTCTACCGCTCGATTGAGCAATATACCGGCAGTCCAGACAATGCCTTATTTGGTTTTGACTGGAAATGGAACCTCACAAAAGGTGTTCAATTCTATGGTCAGGGATTGCTAGACGAAATGGTGATTAGCGAACTCAAAGCGGGTAATGGCTGGTGGGGAAACAAATTTTCTATACAGTTGGGAGGAAAGTACTATAACGCCTTCGGCATTAGCAACCTCGACGTGCAAGTGGAATACAATTTGTCTAGGCCATTCACCTACTCACACGAGTCCATATTTACCAATTACTCGCACTATCGTCAGCCGTTGGCTCATCCGCTTGGTGCCAACTTCAAAGAGGCGGTATTCATTGCCCGATATCAGCCCGTACCTAAATTATACCTGACTGGAAAATTCATTGCTAGTCAATACGGTACCGACCCGATCGGCCAAAATCTTGGGGCAGATGTCTTGAAGGATTATACTACCCGAACACAAGAGTATGGCAATACGCTGGGACAAGGCATATCCAATGATCAGCTATTTGCCGATCTCACTGCGAGCTACATGCTAAAGCACAACTTGTTCATTGATCTTCGACACGTTTATCGCAAGCGTGATAGTGCTGATCCTGCTTTGACTTCAACTACCAATTTTAGCTCGATCGCTATTCGATTGAATGTGGCGGGGAGGGAGCAGAGTTTTTAAACTTTTTGTTGACTGCCTCTGACAGCGCATTTTATTAGAGCCAAGAATCCAATTCATATGAGATTTTGGGGGAGACAGGTTGTCTTTTTGTCTTTATCTAAAATTAACCTAAAGATGAAAATTATAGCTTTTAAAAATCATATGGTAAGTGCATTCTCTTATTATTTGATGTTGACATGCCTAAGTTGTGGTCTTTTAGAAGAAAATGGTGGCTGTGGCCCTAACCAACTCATAGCGTCATTGGAATTAAGCCCAACACTCTTGAGCTATCTTCCTGAGGACATTGAGCAAGATAAAGTTTACATGAATGCTGATGGTATTGAACAGGTGTTTAGTGTTGATATTGACTCAGGCAACTTAGTCTTGAGAAATCAGCTAATATGTACTAAGGCAGGAAATCATTCCAGCATAAAATATTATGACAGCGAGATCATGAGAATCACATTTACTTCAACTAGTGATCAGTTCAATGTAGATTTAAAATATATTGGGGAAAATGGGTATTATTGGCACAAACCCTATGAAAATTTGACATTATATAGAGTTGAGGACGAACGTGGGAGCCGAAGACTAGCTCTTATCCCAGATTCGGAGGCTGCTCAAGAGCATGATGAAGTTTATCAAAATTATTACGATGAATTAAGTTTCGAAGACAGAACCTTTTCAAAGGTTTATGAATCTAAAAATGATCTGGGTAAGAAATATTACTTTTCTATCGGTCGTGGTGTTATTGCATTTGAAGACGGCAACGTCCTTTGGCTAATCAAGGAGTCCTAAACCCTGGAAAATACTTGCCCATACTTCTACAACCCTTCTGTCGGCAACATCAGTATGCTTTTAACTACCGTCTCTCATCCAATCCTAATAGGAATTGGCCAACGACCGCATTATGCTTTTCTGGATTATCATGTGTTAGGGCGTGTGCCGAATTTTCGATTATAGTAAACCTCGAATTTGGCACTAGACTCTGATAGTACTTAACTGTAGCGGGTTGGGCTTCGTCATATTCACCGCATAGGAACAAGGTAGGAACAGCGATTTTTTTAGCTGTATCCAATCGGTCAAAATTCTTAAGGTTACCCATGGCTCTGAATTCACTGGGCCCCCACATGTGATTATAGACCTCGGGATTCATCTGGGAAAATGTACTGTCCATATTGGCATCCCATGGAAGTTTTCTGGCTACATAGGCTTGGTAATAAACATCCATGGCTTGTAAAAATTCTGGAGATTCAAAAGTTTCATTTTTTGTGTTGATATCGATGGCACGCTGAATCGAATCAGGTAAAAGACTGATGAGTTTTTCAGCATCATCGGACCACATTTTTGTACTAAGTAGCGGACTTGCCAAGATCAAACCTTTGATGCCTTCAGGATGTTCTGAATAGTAATCCATCCCTAGCATAGTGCCCCAAGAATGACCGTAAATATAGTATTGATCCAAACCGAGTGCGACCTTCACCTCATTGATTTGGTCCACAAAACTGGCGATGGTCATCATAGACTGATCGATCGCGTGGTCAGATCTTCCAGCACCCAACTGGTCCACAAATATGACCGGTCTGTCTTTACCCAGTGCACTCATGGGATTGAGATAATGACTGGTAAAACCTGGTCCACCGTGCAACAGCAGAAGTGGGGTGCCTTCACCTTCACCAACGATCCTGTACCAGACCTTTCCGCCGGTCACTTCTAAAAAACCTTCACCGGGGGTTAGCCTGGACTTGGATTGACAGCCGATTGAAATGAGAACAATAAACGTAAAAGAGACAAATTGTGACAATCGGATTTTTTTCATGACGAAAAGTTTGTGGATGGATTGATCAAAAGACAGGAATGATTCAGCACACCTGATGTATTCTCCAATTTAAAATAAAAAAGAGCATCTATCCCATTTCTCATGGGATAAACGCAACTTTCTTATCATCCCTTAATGCTTACTCTCCGCCAATTCCTTCACTACCTCATGGAAAGGTCGGCTGGTAATCTTACTTTCCAGCCAGCTCATGATATCGAAATAGAGCAGTGGCTTGGCCTCGAATTTGTTTTCCAGCAGCCCCTGCAAGCTGGTTCTTAAAGTGATCATTTCACCCTTCAAATCCAGCGGCATGATGTCCTCAGTCTTTTTCAAAAACTGAAGGATAATATGGTGAAACTGTCCCAAAATATTTCGCTGACGTAGGTAAACAAAAGCACGGTTTCGCATAGTTTTGAGCTGATCCAGATCACGCATATCGTAGAGCACAATGAGATAAAGGATGTAAGCAAAACTTTTGAGGTCCTCACGAAGCTGATCGTTCTTGTTGTTGATCACCCGGTCCAGATAGAACAGGCTTTTTTCATACTTGCCCAAGCCGAAATAAAGAATAGCCGATTTGTAGAACACCACCAGTTGGTTGTTGTTGTCTATGTATTCGATCGACTCTTCTAACTTAGCCAGATAGCGTTCAAGCTTCGCTCCATAATTTTTGAAGTCACCCTCCAGAAAGCACTTGTTCAAAGTCTGCACGGTAAGACAACGAACCATCAGCTGCTTACTGTTGCTGTCTATGGCTTTGGCATATAGCTTTTCAAACTCAAGTAGCTCCTCATAGTAAATACTGAATCGGTCCACATCATTGATTCTAAAAAGAGACTGCAACAGTCTATTGAGCCCTCTTAAAAATTCGGAATGACGCAAATGTGTCAGATTGCTTTCTTTGAAAATACTTACCCACATTTCTGTGTACTTCACACATGACTGGAAATCCTGAGTGATGTAAGAGAACCAATAATAAGCTCGACACATGTTGTACTGCTCGCTGAAAGACAGATGAGTCTTGTCGTGTTCAGGCAGATTGGCATAAAATATCTTGTTGATCTTTTCCAGTTCGTCCTCGTTTCGGGCCATACCACTTCTCAGGAAGTGAGCTTTCATTCTCAACGCTAAGGAGAAAAAAGCCTGCGCTACGTTGATTTTACGCAACAGGCTTTTGGTATCCTTATCCAATTTCAAACACGTTGTTTGGTCTAAGGAAAGCATTTGCTGGTTCTCAATATTCTTTTCGTAGTTGAGCAAGGCCAGCTTGAATATGTTCTTTTTATAGCTATTGGCAGTGACCTTGGTTTTAGTCAGCATCTTCATGCTTTGCTCATAGAGCCCTTTTTTGAATAACAAACGCACATAATCCAGGTTTTCGCGCAACATGATATCTACGTCAGTCTTCATATGACTCTGACGCAGTACCATCAGGACTTGTTTGAACAAATGTGACTTTAAATTCGCCAACTGTGACCTTTTCAGATCCGGCATTTTTTTGAAGATTTGATCCTCATTATAGAGCTCCATTCCTTCTAAAACATCGAAGAGTTGGACGAATTTGGCTTCTGTAGGATCGCTTACTTTTCCTGCGTATAATTTGAAACTTCGCTTTTCAGACTTGGTCAAAGCATGAATCAACTGAAAAAGTGGCTGTGCGTTTGAAGTTTTGGCCATTGTATATTCTAAGTACATAAAAGTTTGATAATCAATTCATTAAACATCATTGGGCTAATGTTGGACTTCATATCGTTTCGGGATACTTAGGTTTTGCAATATATAAAAAATATAGTTTTACTCCTTCAAAATTGGAAAACCTCTTGTTAGCAACCCAAGCAACGACATTCCCAAAATGAGAGAGGTGATCCATGTAAGCATTTGATCTATATGGAAAATTATCAGAAAACCACGGGATTATACTCTCCGGACTTCGAAAGGGACTCGTGTGGAATAGGGTTCATCGCCCAAATAAAAAATGTGCCTTCTCATCAAATTGTGCAGGATGGCCTCACTATGTTGCAGAAAATGGAGCATAGAGGAGGTGTGGCAGCAGATGGTGAAACGGGAGATGGTGCCGGCGTACTCACACAACTACCTCACGATTTCTTTAAGGCAGTTGCCAAAGAAAGTAAAATAAACCTGCCAGCCAAAAGTAAATACGGTGTCGGAGTACTTTTTGTACCCAAAGGGCACGATAAAAAGGGAATTTTAGAAATAGTAGAGGCTGCATTAGAGACACTTCAATTTGACAACATTTGGCTAAGAAGAGTGCCAGTTGATTCCAAAAAAATTGGAAAAATAGCCAAGCAGTCCGAACCTTCAATTTATCACCTGTTTGTGAAGAAGGGAGAATATGAAGGCAAGGAGTTGAATAGAAAATTATATGTGCTCAGAAAATACATCGAACATAAAGTAAGAGAAACCTATCCTGTCTCCGACTTTTATATTGCTTCTTTCTCTTGCTCGACCATCACTTACAAAGGTGAGCTAAGAACCTGGCAAGTAAACCAGTACTACCTGGATTTGAACGATGAGCGATATACTTCGGCAACAGCTATGGTACACTCTCGTTTTTCTACTAACACCTTTCCGGAATGGAGGCTGGCTCAACCTTTCCGCTTTCTGGCACACAATGGAGAGATCAACACCATCAAAGGTAATATCAACAAGATGGTATCCAGAGAGGCCTTGCTTACTTCAACGGATTTTACAGAAGATGAAATTAACGTGTTGACACCAATTTGCAATTCGCAATTCTCGGATTCTGCCAACCTTGACGGAATCCTGGAGCTGCTCATCATGGGAGGCAGAAGCTTGCAACACACCATGGCCATGCTGGTTCCGGAGGCTTGGCAAGAGGAGACTGAAATTAGCCCCGAAAAAAGAGCTTTCTACGAATTCCACTCTACCATTTTCGAGCCATGGGATGGTCCTGCTTCTTTGGTTTATACTGACGGCTACACAATCGGTGCAAGTTTAGACCGAAACGGATTGAGACCTTCCAGGATCATCGCAACCAAAGACGATCGCTTGGTATTGAGCTCTGAAGTAGGTGCTGTACATATTGCGCCTGAACTGATCAAGAAAAATGAAAGATTGGGCCCTGGCCAAATGATCATGGTAGATTTGACAACTGGCAACATCTCCTTCAATCAGGAGATCAAAGAAAACTTAGCAAATGATCAACCCTATCAGGAATGGGTCAAAAAAAATCTAATTCACCTTTCGGATTTCATCAAAGACAAACCATTAGATCAATCGTTGCAGGCTGATGATTTGCTGCAGAAACAAATTGCAAATGGTTTCACCCAAGAGGACATCAAGTTTATTCTGGAGCCAATGATCAAAAATGGCACTGAGCCACTAGGTTCGATGGGCAACGATACCGCACTTGCAGTTTTCAGAGAAAATCCAACGCACCTTTCTCAATATGTGAAACAGATTTTCGCACAAGTGAGCAACCCTCCGATTGATCCAATCAGAGAGCGATCGGTGATGTCTTTGATTAATTACCTTGGCAATAGCGAGAACATCCTGATGCACAAGGCCGAGCATGCTCAGAAAATAAGGATAGAGAACCCACTTCTATCTTATCACGAATTTGAATTCATTAGAAATGTGAAATTCAACGGATTCACTTCCGAGGTGATTGATGCTACCTACGATTCCAAAAATACGAGCCTTCAGGAGTCTTTGAAGCAGCTTTCAAGAAAGGCAGCAGACGCAGTAGAGGCAGGGGCAAATATTTTGATTCTTTCGAATAAAGATATCACTGCAGATAGGGCTAGAATTCCAAGTTTGCTAGCAACTGGTGCCGTACATCAGTACTTATTAAAGAAAAAACTCCGAGCTCAAACAAGCTTGGTCATTGAAGGTGGAGACATTGTAGAGACGCATCACATTGCCACTTTGGTTGGATTTGGAGCAACTGCTGTTTATCCATATTTGACCGTTGAGACTATTTTGCATCAGGGTGCTTCCCTTAGCCAATCTGGCAATGAGCTTTTCGAACAATACAGAAAATCGATAGGCTACGGACTGCGAAAGATTCTTTCCAAAATGGGAATTTCTACCATTCAGTCCTATGAGTCAGCTCAGATATTTGAAATCATCGGACTGGATTTGGAAGTAACAGACCTCTGCTTTAGAGGCACACCTTCCCGAATTTCCGGAAAAGACTTCAAGCAAATTGAAAAAGAGATTTTAGAAAATCATCATGCTGCTTTCATACCGGCTAACGAAAAAGCTGGCCTAGAAACGGGAGGTCTTTACCAATGGAAAAGAGATGGAGTAAGACATTTGTTCACCCCAGAGGTGATTCATGCCTTGCAAAAATCAACCAGAAGTGGCAACTATCAATTGTTCAAAACTTATAGCCAGGCTATCAATGACCAGGCGGAAAAGAACATTACACTTAGAAGCATGTTCGAATTCAATTCCAAAGGATCAATTCCCTTGGAGGAAGTAGAGCCAGTGTCGGAGATCGTCAAGAGATTTGCAACGGGTGCGATGTCCTTCGGGTCTATTTCAGAAGAGGCCCACACGACCATTGCCAAGGCAATGAATTTGATCGGTGGAAAATCGAACAGCGGAGAAGGCGGAGAAGATGCCATAAGATATAAGCCAAATCCGGATGGCACTTTGTCCAGGTCAGCTATTAAACAAGTGGCTTCCGGAAGGTTCGGAGTAACGGCACACTACTTAGTTAATGCAGATGAAATTCAAATAAAAATAGCGCAAGGAGCGAAGCCGGGAGAGGGAGGCCAATTGCCTGGAAAAAAGGTGGATGAAACCATCGGAAGAATCAGGCACTCCACACCTGGCGTGTCTTTGATCTCACCTCCTCCTCACCACGATATTTATTCTATCGAGGATTTGGCACAGTTGATCTATGATTTGAAAAATACAAATCAGAAAGCAGACATCAATGTGAAGTTGGTGGCTGAAGCTGGTGTAGGTACTATCGCAGCGGGTGTTGCGAAAGCCAAGGCAGATAACATTCTGATTGCCGGACACGACGGGGGAACAGGAGCATCGCCGATTAGCTCAGTGCACCACGCCGGTATTCCTTGGGAGATCGGATTGGCCGAAACGCATCAAACGCTGGAAAAAAATGACTTGCGTAAGAAGGTAAAGCTTCAAGCTGATGGCCAGATGCGGACAGGAAGAGATTTAGCCATAGCGGCTATATTGGGTGCAGAAGAATGGGGTGTGTCTACTGCGGTACTGGTAGTAGAAGGTTGTATCATGATGAGGAAATGCCATTTGAACACTTGTCCAGTCGGAGTGGCCACACAAAATCCGGAATTGAGAAAACTTTTCTCTGGCAAGGTGGAGCACATCGTGAATTTCTTCAACTTCCTGGGTGAAGAGCTTCGAGAGATTATGGCCGAGTTAGGTGTAAGGACTGTAGCTGAGTTGGTTGGCCGAACAGACCTGTTGACATTCGATAGAAAGAAAGCAAAAGAGCATGCGGGAAATATCGATTTGGAGGCCTTACTTCAAAATCCTTTTAAGCCAAAAGACCACTTGTCCTGCAAGCTGGAAGATCAGGACCACGAATTGGAGAAGGTGCTAGATCAAACATTGATCGAAGAGTCTCAACCGGCACTGACAAAGAAGGAAAAGGTAAGACTAGACTTATCCATAAATAGCCAGAACAGAACTACCGGAGCTATGCTTTCAGGAGAATTGGCAGCGTTGCACGGGCCTGAGGGGTTGAGTAGAAATACAGTTAAAGTGAAATTTACCGGATCAGCCGGGCAAAGTTTTGCCGCTTTTCTGGCTCATGGTATCACATTTAATTTAGAAGGCGAAGCCAATGATTACGTTGGAAAAGGCTTGTCAGGAGGAAAAGTTGTTTGTCACCCACACAGAGCTTCAGACATTGTACCGGAAGAAAATATACTGGTAGGTAATGTTTGCTTGTATGGTGCCACCTCAGGCGAGTTATATGTGAACGGGAAGGCCGGTGAAAGATTTGCGGTAAGGAACTCAGGAGCGCAGGCAGTGACCGAAGGACTGGGAGATCATGGTTGCGAATACATGACAGGGGGCCGTGTCATTGTACTTGGCGAAACGGGTAAGAACTTCGCTGCAGGTATGAGTGGAGGTATTGCCTATATCTACGTAGACAATTTTGATTTCGCCTCCAAGTGTAACATGGAACTGGTAGAACTTGAATCGCCAAGTAGCGAAGATTTCGATTACCTACTTGACCAGATCAACAGGCACTCTAGATACACCAAGAGCAATAAGGCATTCGATATCCTGGACCAATGGGAGAGTGCTAAAAATAAATTTGTAAAGGTGATACCAACCGAATACAAGCAAATATTGGAAAAGCAAAAATTAGAAAAAGAAAAGATCGCTTAATATGGGACAGGTAGATGGATTTTTGACTTATAAAAGACACAGCCTCAAATACGAGGAAGTGAAAGAGCGAACGAAACATTACAAGGAGTTTGCAAAGCCTGTTTCAGCAGAAGAAACAAATGAGCAAGCGGCTCGATGTATGGATTGCGGCATTCCTTTTTGTCATAGTGGCTGTCCGTTGGGTAATAAAATTCCAGATTTCAACGATGCAGTTTACCGCAATGAATTCAAAGAGGCTTGGAGCATTCTTAAAAGTACTAACAACTTCCCTGAGTTTACCGGAAGAATTTGCCCGGCACCCTGTGAGGGCTCATGTGTCCTGGGCTTGAACAATGATCCGGTGAGCATAGAGCACATTGAGAAGACCATTGCAGAAGAAGCATTCGCGCAGGGATGGGAAACTTCACACACGGCGCAAATCAAATCAGGTAAGTCAGCCGCTGTGATTGGATCAGGTCCTGCAGGCTTGGCTGCGGCCGATCAACTTTGCAAACAAGGCCATGAGGTAACTGTATTCGAAAGAGACACACAACCTGGTGGTCTACTGAGATTTGGGATTCCTGATTTTAAACTAGAAAAATCAGTTGTCGAAAGACGTGTGAACTTGATGAAGGAATCTGGGATAACGTTCGAGTGCGGTGTGGAGATTGGCAAAGACATTACGACTAAGGAAATAGAAGATAAGTTTGATGCCATTGCTATTTGTACTGGCAGCACTATTGCCCGTGATCTTCCCATACCCGGTAGAGAATTAGAAGGTATACATCTTGCGATGAAGTTTCTGAAAAACTCAAATAAGGTAGTTTCTGGTGAAGACACCGAAGTCGTAGCTGAAATGAATGCCAAAGACAAGCACGTCATTGTGATCGGTGGTGGTGATACTGGCTCTGACTGCGTGGGTACTTCTATCCGCCAGGGAGCAAAAAGCGTTACGCAGATCGAATTGCTGGATCAGCCCTCAGAATCAAGAACCGAAGATAACCCCTGGCCCGAATGGCCGATGGTACTTAGAACCTCTACTTCACAAAAAGAAGGTTGTGAACGAAATTGGTCAGTCTTGACCAAGGAGTTTATCGGCAATGACAAGGGAGAGGTAACTGGATTGAGAGTTGTAGACGTAGAGTGGACTGATAAGGCTTCTTTCAAATTTGAAGAAATCGAAGGCACGGAAAGAGTGTTGCCTTGCGAAAGAGCTTATTTGGCGATTGGCTTTATGCATCCGCAGAAAGAAGGGTTGCTAGAGCAATTGGGAATCGAAACAGATCAGCGCGGCAACATCAAAGACGACATGTACCGCACCAATAAAGAAAATGTATTTGCAGCTGGTGATTGTCGAAGAGGGCAATCCCTGGTGGTTTGGGCCATCAGCGAAGGTCGCAAAGCAGCTTATTCAATCAACAAATTTCTAACCGTATAAAAATGATAAATCTAAAGAGTATGCTAAGTAGTTTTCTCATATAGAAGTTGGAACGGACTTCAAACTGGATTTGGAAGTCATTTGTTGGATTAAAACCTCGGTACCGGTTGGTTAGGTATCGAGGTTTTTTTAGTTAGTTCGTGCGCGGTAGAGCATTGTGCACTGTTTAAAATATCGTTCTTGTAGATTACATTACAGTCATGAAAAACTTACGATTTGTTTTAACCACCTTATTAGTACTAACCATGTTAGACTTTTCCAACGCGCAAGATTGGGCCAATCTAAAAAGATATCAAAAGGAAAATGCTATGCTTGTCGAGTCCGACGCTAAACAACCGAGAATTGTTTTTATGGGTAATTCTATTACTGAAGGTTGGATTGGTATGCGACCTGAATTTTTTTCTGATAAACCGTATATAAATCGTGGTATTGGTGGACAAACGACACCTCAGATGCTTTTACGCTTTAGGCAGGACGTCATGGATCTGAATGCTACGGTCGTGGTCATTTTAGCCGGAATCAATGACATAGCTGGCAACACGGGCCCTTCGAGTATCGAAATGATTCAAGATAACATGGCCTCCATGGCCCAACTGGCCAAGGCCAACAAAATAAAAGTAGTGCTTTGTTCTGTGCTTCCTGCATTTGACTTTCCATGGCGCCCAGGGCTTGAGCCTTCAGAAAAAGTGGTGGCTCTAAATGCCTGGTTGAAAGCCTATGCTGAAAACGAAGGTCATGTGTATGTGGATTATTTTACTCCCATGGCAGATAGCCGTCCGGGATTGAAAAAAGAACTTGGAGATGATGGTGTGCATCCCAACGCATTAGGATATGCTATTATGGAACCATTGGTAGAAAGTGCTATTGAAAAGGCACTGAAGAAAACAAAAAAGCGAAAAGATTAACCTTGGCTGAATCGCACTCCGCATTTTCAAAAATATTTTTGTCCATACAACCTTTTTGCTACCTCATGACACTAAGTAGTAAATTGGACACATGCAAGACGACAACTTTCTTATAGATACCTTTTTGTCGGAAAGAAGCGAAAGCGCCTTTCGGCAGCTTTATCGGAATAAGACACCGGCCTTATATCAGATGGCACTTCGACTGACCTCAGACCAATTAGATGCTGAGGAGCTTGTACAACGTACCTGGGTGGTAGCCATCGAAAAGATTCAGCATTTCCGAAGAAGATCTACACTTAAAACCTGGCTGACAGGAATCCTGATCAATTTGCTTAAGGAGCAGGTTAGAAAGGAAATAAAGCAAAAAAAAACCGCAGAAGAGACCGCCGTAGACCTGGTGTCAGAAACTTCGACCAGTTTGGTTACGATGGATTTAGAAGAAGCCATTAAGTCCCTATCACCCGGTTATAGACAAATCTTGGTCTTGCATGACATAGAAGGCTACACGCATAAGGAAATTGGCGAACTCCTGGATATATCATCGGGAACAAGTAAAAGTCAGCTGTTCCAGGCCAGGAGTATTTTAAGAAAACAATTGTTTGACAATTATAAAACCCAATGAGTGATGGAAGATAAACTAACGAAAGAAGAGCAGGCACTCTTTGACTCATTGTCAAGAGAAACACTTCCTCCATCAAGTTTAGAGGATAGAATTATTGCTGAATTGAAAAAGAAAAAATTGATAAATGAAAACGTTATGAAAACGAACAAAACAAAACTTTGGATGACCGGAGTAGCTGCCTCAATCTTGTTTTTTATTGGGGGCTATTTCGTGGGAAATACAGGATCGGACGGATCATCAGAAATATCGTCAGGCTATATCTTGTTGTTGCATGAAGACGAGAGGTTTTCGCCAGAAGGTAGTGATATGGAGATTTTCACAGAGTATGCCAGCTGGATGGGTAAAATGATGATGAACGGAGTGAGCATTACCGGGAAAGAGTTGTCCCCGGAGTCTACGACCTGGCTGAGCCCAGAAAGTGAAGCGGTTGTTGATATCGGCAAAGACAAAATCTCCGGGTACTTCATCATTGATGTTGAAGACAGGCAGGAGGCAGAAAAAATAGCCATGTCCTCCCCTCACATCAAGTATGGTGGGAGGGTTGAGTTGATAAAGCTTTCAGATAGAAATTAATTATATTCAAACGAACTTTATAAAATTGAATCTCATGAAAAAGTCAACTTGTCAGTATGCCGCACTTATATTGTTATTCCTATCCTGTCATACAGGATTTGGACAGGTAATTGAAAATCCTGAAATCTCGGACTTTGGCTGGCTGGCTGGCAACTGGGTAGGAGATGGTTTTGGTGGTGTTTCACAAGAAGCCTGGACTGAGCCAAGCGCCGGGAGTATGATCGGAACTTATAAGCATTACAAAGAGGATAAGGTAACATTCTATGAAATATTGCATATATCTAAAAGCGATGGGAAATTCAACCTCACACTGAAGCACTTTAATGCTGACCTGACCGGATGGGAAGAAAAAGATGACATGGTGAAATTCCCATTTGTAAGTGCTACTTCGACTAAAATAGAATTTAAAGGGCTTAGCTATGAATTGGTCGAAAAGGATAAAATGGAAATAAGACTCAAGCTAAATCGCGGCGGAAAGATTTCTACTGAAGTCTTTCATTTCGAAAAAAGGGACATTTAGTTCCATTTTTGTTTCGAACTCGAAATAGAACTAGTCAACGGTATTTACTAACTTTATTTGACTAACTAGGGCGAAGAGAAATGAAACAATTCGTGTTGATCTTATTGTTTGGATTTACAATGTCGAATCTATTTAGCCAAAAAATGGAAAAACCCGACTATCAAATAGAAGGGATGACCATGGCCGTTACCAATATGGAGCAGATGCTGGATTTCTATTCGAATACATTTGGCATTCGATTCAAAGAGCGAAAGATGGAAGACTTTAGACTATACTCCGGGGTATGGGGTGGTATGAACCTTTTGTTTTGCCCAGCTGAATTAGCCGGGAATACCGCTACCCAAAACAGACACCAGTTTGATGTGGTCGTAACGGATTTAGAAGAGGTTATAAAAATAACTTCGAAGTATGGAGGCAGTCCGATGGGTGAAAAAAATGAAGATGAGTATACCTGGAGTATTGGCATTTATGACCCAGACAAAAACTCTATTCTATTTAAGCAATTGAAATAATTGTATTAGCCAATTTTCAGCCTTTAAGCCACGATTAGATTCTCTAGAGAAATAGTCATATAATTTCATTTAATTCGCAGGACCATATTAACCCAAAGTATTTTAGCTATTGATGAAACCAATTTTCTCTTTCATTGTCCTTTTTGGACTCACACGAATCACCTTTTCTCAAACCCCAGTAAAATCTGAAATGATAAATGTCAATGGAGTAGACCTCCATTATGAAACCTATGGTAAGGGAGAACCGCTGCTCTTACTGCATGGCTATACGCAGTCTTCATTGGCCTGGAAAGATTTTGTTGATGCCTACTCTAAAGATTACACTGTCTACTTAATAGATTTACGGGGACATGGTCAATCCAGTCCATTCAATGAACCATTCTCAGTGCGGGCAGCCGCCAAGGATATTTTGGCATTGATTACCGAACTGAAACTTGAAAAAATCAAGGGCATCGGCTTTAGTTTTGGAGGAGATGTCTTACTGCAATTAAGCAGCCTCAGTCCGGAAACTGTGGAAACGATGGCGGTTATAGGCTCAAATGCGAATTGGAATGCACAGGATTATCCGGATATGCTCGAAACTTTTACCTATAATAACATTGAAGAATTTGCCTGGATCAGGGACTTCCACTCCGGAGGAGAAGAGCAAATTAAATTAATTATTGAACAGCTGGCGAACTACAACTTCAAAATGTCAGATGATGAGCTTCGGAAAATTACAGCCAGGACCTTGCTGATACTTGGAGATCGAGAGCAAATTACGATACAATCTGTTATGGATCTGCATGAAAAACTTGCTCATTCGGCCTTGTGGATTATTCCTGACACCGGACATTACGCCCATACTGGAGAGAACAAAGATGAGTTTATCAGAATCTCCAAAAAGTTTCTTGCTTCCGAAGAAGTAAAATGAACGAACTACATACCAAAATCAATTCCGCGATTTATGAGCCCTACGGGTTTGAGCTAACCAATTATCTTATTGAAGAGGAAAGTCAGGAATACGGCGCCTGTAGATTTGAAATAAACGGTTTAATTGTCGTTTCCAGGAATGCTAAAATCACTCCAACCAAAATAGGGCAATTCGTGACTATTTGGAAAAGAACGGAAGATGGCCCCATAGCTCCTTTTGATTATGCTGACCCAATTGATTTAATCATAATCAATGTGCAAAAGGGTGATGAATTAGGCCAATTTGTGTTCCCTAAATCGGTCCTTTGTCAAAAAGGTATTTTCTCAACAACAGCCAAAGAAGGCAAACGAGGCATTCGGGTGTATCCATCCTGGGATGAGCCTAAAAGCAAGCAAGCTTGCGCGACTCAACATTGGCAGCTTCAATATTTTCTAACAGTCGATGAATCTGGATCTACAGACCAGACTTTAGTAACCAAGCTCTATGCAAGTTGAGTCTTTAGGGCTAGCTGTGTGATTTCCAGTCATAAGAAGAGGGAGTCTGGTCTGAGGTCATTGTTAGGTTCAGTAGCAAATATTAGTTTCGATGTGAATATTTGTCTTCTGACAAACTGGCTAATGAATCGATTTCCTTTTATTTTTCTATTTCTGCTCAGTTCACTGTTTGCGAACAGTCAAAGCCGAACGAGGCAAAGTCATCTAATATATTCTAATGCCCTTTCTGAAGATAGGCAAATCATCATAAGTCTTCCTGAAGACTATGAATTAGGTAATAACAATTACGGAGTATTATATGTACTAGATGCGGAATACACCTTTGGGTTTGCAGAGGGTGCGGTAGATTTTTTGTCTAATGCTTTTGGATATGTGCCACCATTAATAATTGTAGGTGTGCCAAACATTGATCGAGGTAGGGATATGAATGTTACACACAATCCAAATGACTCTTATACAAATTTTTTGAAGTTCATAGAGACCGAATTAATGGAATTCGTTAACCAAATGTACTGTACCAACAACTTTGATATGCTCTATGGTTGGTCCTCTGCCTCCAACATCAATATGCAATTTTTAGCCAAAAATCCGAATCTTTTTGATGCACACATTCAATCCGGCACAGGTATAGGCACTAAAACGGCTAATTTTCTTTCGAAGCATCTAGTTAATAACAGTTATAAGAATGCGTATTTATATGCCAATACGGAAGGCACTGGACTCAGACCAGTTGGGCTAAAAAAATATCAAAACTTGATAAACGATCTTAGCCCCGAAGGCCTTGTGTGGAAATTTGAGTTGATGGACTCCTCCTCACATGTTAATGTAATTGCGGATGGTATTTACAGAGGACTTCGGTTCGTGTTTGCAGAATTCTACATTTCGGACACAATTGTACTAGAGGGAGCGGACTCAATTATCAACTATTATAAGTCAATAAATGGACGATACAATTTTCATACTCGTATTCCAGAAGGTGCTCTCATGGAATCGGCAGGAATACTAATACAGGAAGAAAAGTCTGATGAAGCCATAGAACTTCTTAAGTATGGAGTTGATCTATACCCTAATTCTGCTGATATCCCCGGAACTCTTGGTGAGATATGTGAGTACCTGGGCCAGAAGAAAAAGGCTTCCAAATATTACCGAATGGCATTTCAAAGATCTTTGTCAAAGTCACCCGCCGCAATGAAATATGGATACTTACATAAAAAAAGTATGTTCACAAAATAGAAAAAGCCTGATGGATATCTTCCGTCAGGCTTTTGTTGTTTTCTAGGATTCGTTTTACACTAAGGCCTTTTCTAAATCTGCAATCAAGTCTTCTACGTCCTCAATGCCTACGCTAAGTCGGATCAAGGAATCTTTCAATCCGGCATTAAGCCGTTCTTCTCTCGGTATAGCAGCATGAGTCATACTCGCAGGGTGCCCGCAAAGAGATTCAACCCCTCCCAACGATTCCGCCAAAGCAAAAAGTTTCAGTTTTTCCATTACTTTGATCGCGTCATCAATTTTATCGTTTTTTAGTACGAATGAAATCATACCACCGAAATCTTTCATTTGCTTCTTAGCGATGTCGTGATTTTTGTGTTCGTCAAATCCAGGCCAATAAACTTCTCCGACCTTTGGATGTGACTTAAGAAAGTGAGCGATCCTCCGGCCATTCTCACAATGACGTTGCATTCTAATATGCAGAGTTTTAATTCCTCTTAGGGCAAGAAAACAATCCATAGGACCGGTCACCGCACCGCTCGAATTTTGTATAAAAGCAAGTTTTTCTTTCAATACATCATTGTTGGTCATCAGACAACCCATGACTACATCAGAATGTCCAGCCAAATATTTAGTTACAGAGTGAATGACTACATCGGCTCCCAGGCCTAGTGGGTTTTGAAGGTACGGCGTAGCAAATGTGTTGTCGACGCAAAACATAGCACCAAATTTCTTACACACTCCGGAAAGTCCTTTGATATCAATAATGTTCATCATTGGATTGGAAGGAGTCTCCGCCCAAACCATCTTTATTTTATTTGAAAAATGCTCAGAAATCCTGTTCAGATCACGCATATCGATGAACTTGAATTTGATTCCAAAGTCCTGATATATCTTGGTAAATATCCTGTACGTCCCCCCATACAGATCATTTGAAGCCAATACCTCGTCTCCAGGCTTAAGTAACTTCAATATAGCATCTGTAGCCGCAAGTCCGGAAGCAAAACACAACCCGTGCTTAGCACTTTCAAGAGCAGCCAAATTGGCTTGCAATGCATCTCTTGTCGGGTTTTGAGTTCTGGAGTATTCATATCCTTTGTGTTGACCAGGTGAAGGTTGGACATAAGTGGAGGTTTGATAGATTGGGGTCATGATAGCCCCTGTGGTTGGGTCCGGTTCTACTCCCGCATGAATGGCCTTAGTACCAAATTTCATATTTTCTTATTTTTATTTACGAAGACACCTGTTTAGTCAAAAAAATGAGTTTTCGATGGGCGCCCGTTTAATTTAAATAATTCTCCTGTGATTTTGAGCGACAAATGTAATCAATATCGCATATTCGCCATGTTTTTTCCTCTAGACTATTTTAATACTTGAATAACAATAGATATTCTTCATTTTTCAATAACCACAAAGGGGTATTCTTCTTAATGGGCTGGATGACCGTAGTCCCCTGGGTATCTACAGCTGTAGTGACTTATCTGGCTATAGAGAATGAGCTTTGGGTCAAAGACTTCTCAGCGTACTCCTGGCTTTTCTTTTTTCTGGCAAGTATTCTCAGTATGGGATTGGCAATTACCCCGACTACTTTTATCTCTCTTATATGTGGGTATTTTTTGGGGTGGCATGCCATTTTGCCGGTTATATTATGCTATCAATTCGCATCGCTGATCGGATACACACTGGCTCAAAAAATGGACGATCATACATTAGATTGGATTCGGCAAAAATTTCCAAAATCAGCCCCTATATTTCACAATGTAGAGAGAAAACAATGGGTAACAACCTTTTTGGCCAGAATCTCACCAGCATTACCCTTTGGCCTAATGAATGTTGTTCTAGCCGTTTCCGGAGTCAGGTTGCTCCCTTTCTTTTTGGGAGGATTAGTAGGTATGCTACCGCGCACTTTATTTTTCATATGGCTAGGTTCACAAACTTCTCAGCTTATCCGGGCGTTGCAGACCCAGGATTACTTACCATGGTTTGTTGTGTTGAGTGCAATTGGCATCCTTGCCCTGTATAAAACACTTAGCGTTAGGCGCTAAAATATTGATCCAATTTGCTTTCCAAATCCTTTTTGTTACTTGCATAATTGGGGCCGTGAGCCTCATGGCCGGGCAAATTTTCGACATGAAGTGTCTGTGTAGGATAAGCAAACTCAACACCGAAATATTCCGCCAGTCGTAATATTTCTAACAATATTTCTTGTCTGAATTTCAGTTCATCAGACCAAGTTGGGGCTTCGAAAAAAATGTAGAATAAGATATCAAGGGAATGAGCCCCCAGCTCTGTGAAATGAATCTCGTATTTTTCTTTATTGGTTTTTGGGTGCCGCAACATCACTTTTTTGAGACCCTCCACATAAGCTTCAATTAAATTAGGAGGTGTATCGTACTTGATTTGTATAATTGTTCTGAATCGCCTCATTTGACGAAGGCCATTATTGTCAATTGTGCTATCTGCCAGTTGACCGTTAGGTACATAGACCACAGAATTTCTAAAAGTTCGAATACGCGTTGATCGAAAACCTACTTCTTCCACAGTGCCGTCTATCTCACCAGATACGATCCAGTCGCCAATCTGAAAAGGTTTGTCAATGAAAATCATCAGCGAGCCAAAGAAGTTTTTGATTGTGTCCTGCGCAGCTAGGGCAAACGCCAGACCGCCAATTGAAAGACCTGTCAGCAAGGGTAGTATGGGCACATCAAGACTGTCCAAAATGACCAGGCCACCAATCACAACTATGCCAACTCTTAAAACTTTTCTTACAAGAGGGACCAGCTGATCATCGAGTGTACTTTCGGTTCTTCCTACAAACCGATTGAGATAGACGTCAACAATATTAGTCAGTTGATACAGGGCAATCATCCCAAACAAGGGTATCAAAGCCTTCAGCGCCAAAACCACATAAAACCCTACCAGTTGGGGTAATTCTAAGCTTGGATACAGTGCGCCAACGAAAAAGAAAACCATCAACATACCCACAGGACGGGCTACCGGCAGTATATATCTACTTCCTATTTTTCGGTCATCTATGTTATCTAATAACTGAATGAGTAGACGTCCAAATATCAATGTAAAAATATATCGGATGAAAAAACAAGCACCTAGAAATATCACAATGCCTAGCCATTGCCAAAGCTTGAGCCCAATAAAATTAGCATTGAGTCCGGTTTTCTCAAGCTCCAGTCCAATCCAACTTTTGGGGTCGAATTTGTATAGCTCTTTGTGCACCTGATCTATTGATGTCAGCACTTCAGGCTGAAACTGCCAGCGTTTGCGAATTTTTTGAAGATAAATTTCCGGATACCGATTGTTAATCACGTAGCGATGTTCATTGCTCAACGAGTCGAAATAATTGGGATTTGTAGGAACCTTGTCAAAGAAGATAAAAATACCAGCTCCTTCAAATACACGCTCAAGGCGCTTTACATATCCTACTTTTTGCTCAACGGACATTCCCGGGCCATTAAAAAGGATACAAGCCTTTTCGGGGTTATAGTTGTCGGCTGAAGTGTTGACAATAAATGTTTTTAATGCCAGATAAGGTGTTTCCAACCGAATTGATAGCGTATCCTGCGATTGACCAAGAAGGCTGAAGGAGGATAAAATCAATACATAAAAGATTATGGATCGCATGGTTTTCGTTTTTTCGAGTGGCAAATTTATCGGCTATAACTCAAAAACCAATTATAAATATCCTCTCCGGCATATACACGCTTCCAGGTGTCATGGCCCATATCAGATTGAATGGTAAACCGGACCTCATGACCGAGTCGTTCCAGTTCATTTAGTCCAGGATAGAAATATTTCACCTCAATGACCTGATCTCTACCTCCGGCAAAGCACCAAATTGGCATTTTGCTCTCGGCCAGCGGCTTCATCAATTCGACATGCCCCCAGCCTACAACTGGACTTATGGCAGCAAATTTTTCGGGATACTTACTGGCCATATACCATGTGCCAAATCCACCATAACTCAATCCGGTCAGGTAGGTTCTTGAGGGATCTGCCTGATAGTTTTCATTTACGCTGTCTAGGATGTTGATAAGATCTCTTTCCACTTTTTCCCAGCCCATTGGTGGCCCCCAAGCCTTATAAGGATAATTGATGTCTGAAATACTTCCGTTTACTTGCACGTCTGATTTCCATTTAGCCTCCCTCTCGGGCGTGCCTTCATTCAATTGTTTAGGCAATTGATCCAGCGTTCGATCGGCTATATACTTAGCATGGGCGTCCATGCCAAACATATGTAGTTGAGGGCCAATAATAATAAATGGTAAATTCCTCTTTTGAATCCAGGCTTCATAGAGAGGACCATGCACCATTACAAAATCAAGCTCCGTGGTACCATTACCTCGTTCGCCGTTTCCGTGAAGAAAGAGTAAGACTGGCCATTCCTTTTTTGGGTCATCTCCATAGCCTTTTGGCAAAAAGAGCAAAAATTCTCTCTCAGATTGATCGGCCGTACTGGTGTAAAAGATTCTTTTGAGTTCTGCATTATTCTGTGCCTGCAATAAGAAAGAATGGAGCATGCAGGCCATGAATGTCATGCCTGCTATATTATTTTGTGAAATCATTAATTAGTGAGAAGGGTAAACAAAAAAGCTCCGGTTTCGGAGCTTATATTTTCTGATTAACTCAAATTAAAATGTTTATTTAGAATACTGCGGTACAAATGGCCGAATTTGTCGTAACACCATTTTTTTAGAGCGTCTAGCTCTTTTCCTACTAGCCTGATTGCTTTTGCTAGTTCTTTATCAAACAAATTTTTGTCAAAACTTACTTTTGAAAGAATTGTCTTTGAATATTCCAGCATGTACAAGTGGTTTGTTAAAAAATATTAAACATTAAACCTGACGACACGTTCTGTCGTCCATATAAATTGCACCATAAAATAATAAATATCAGTTAGATTTGCAATTTTATTTACTCTTACGAGCATGCGAAAAGTAGGTTTTTTATTTGTCAGTATTTTTATGTTAGCTGGACTGGATGTACTGGGACAGCAGGTTAATATCGAGCTGGGGCCAGATCAAATTGCCAGCAACCAGGCATTTACCATTACCCTCACCATTCATAATGCTAGGCTGGGAAACTACTCTCCCTTTCCTGAAATACCCGGTTTCGTAAAAAGAGGGACATCTTCCTCCTCTTCAACCAACTTTATCAATGGTCGACGCAGCTCATCTCAAAGTATCATTCAGAATTATGTTGCAACCGCTGAAGGAGAATACCTGCTAAAGTCATTTACAATGGAAGTAAACGGTCAGACCTATAGTGTGCAGGGCAAGAAAATTAAAGTAGGCCCACCAGCGCAAAGAAGACAAAGAAATGACCCATTTGGCAGCGACCCGTTTCAGGATTTCTTCGGGAGACAAAATACCCCTCAGGAATTTGTAGATGTAAAAGCTGATGCATTTTTGGCATTAACTACAGATAAATCTTCAGTTTATCCGGGCGAAGGTTTTACGCTTACTTTGGCTTTTTATGTGGCAGGTAACAATCGGGCAGATATGAGATTCTATGAACTAAGCAAGCAAATACCAGATATCGTCAAAAAGATCAAACCTGCTAACTGCTGGGAGGAGAATTTCAATATCGAAAATATTTCAGGAGAACCTGTAGAGATCAATGGGAAAAGCTATACGCAATTCAAAATCTATCAGGCAGCCTATTATCCACTCAACGATGAGACGATTAATTTTCCAAAAGTGGGATTAGACCTTATTAAGTACAAAGTAGCCAAAAATCCGACTTTTTTCGGAAGAAATAAGCAGGAAGAGATAGTGACTTTTCATACAAAACCTAAAAAAGTAACTATTAGAAATCTGCCTCCACACCCACTCAAAGAGAGCGTAACTGTTGGTAATTACAGGCTCAAAGAAAAAATCTCAAGCGAGTCACTCCGCACCGGCGAAAGCTTCAATTATTCTTTTGATATTACAGGTGAGGGAAATATTTCTGCAATTGGAGAACCACGACTCAACAAAGATGACAATTTCGATATCTATTCACCTAATATTCGTCAAGACATAAGCCGGGGGCATGGTAAGGTGCGTGGGACTAAATCATTCGGCTATTATGGTATCCCCAACGAACCTGGCGCTTATGCTATGGGAGACTACTTGCAGTTCATATATTTCAATGTGAAGACGGAGACATATGATACGCTGAAGTCTGAAATTATTTTGAATGTAACTGGAGAAAGCAAGAAAAATGAATATATTCTATCCAGCGATATGGGATCCTTCTACGATGCGATTGATATCCAGGATAATCAATTGGTTTCTTTAGCAGCCAAGGACAGGATGAGAAGCCTTGCCAACATTGTAATATTTGTAATGATTGGCATGGTAACCTTGGTAATGTTCAAAAAATAGGACTTCCTGCCAAGAAAACAACACTCCCCAAAGTATTTTCAATTAATTTTGATCTCGTTCTACGGTATTGAAATTCAAACACATTTTTGATGAGTAACTCATTCGGGTCTTTGTTCAAGATCACTACTTTTGGAGAATCACACGGCAAAGCCATCGGAGTCACTATAGATGGCTGCCCTGCAGGGATCGATGTTGATGAAGTATTTATCCAATCAGAGTTGGAAAAGAGAAAGCCTGGCCAATCAAAGATTACGACGCAACGAAAAGAGCCGGACAGTTTCGAAATTCTTTCAGGGGTATTCGAAGGTAAAACTACTGGCACGCCATTGGCCATGGTCATTCATAATACAGACCAGAAAAGCAAGGATTATGCTCATATAGCAAAGTCCTTTCGACCTTCGCATGCCGATTTTACCTATCAAGAAAAATATGGAATAAGAGACTATCGTGGAGGGGGAAGAAGTTCTGCACGGGAGACAGCTGCAAGAGTAGCAGCCGGTGCTTTGGCCAAGCTGGCTTTACGCCAATTAGGCATTGAAGTTTATGCTTACGTTTCACAGGTTGGTGATTTGAAGACAGAGAAGAATCATCGACAATTGGATTTATCCAAAACTGAAAACAATATCGTCCGTTGTCCGGATGAAGCTGTAGCCGAAGAGATGATTGCTTTTATTGATGGCATTCGAAAAAACGGGGACACGGTTGGCGGAATTGTCACCGGTGTGATTACAGGTGTTCCGGTTGGACTTGGTGAACCGGTGTTTGACAAGCTACACGCCCGATTGGGTGGTGCTATGCTTGGCATCAATGCCGTGAAAGGTTTCGAATATGGAAGCGGGTTTGATGGCGCCAAAATGAAAGGTTCTGAGCACAATGACATCTTCGAGAAAAAGGGAGATGACATAAAAACACGTACTAATTTATCAGGAGGTATTCAGGGCGGCATATCAAACGGAGAGGATATTTATTACAACGTAGCTTTTAAACCTGTGGCTACGATTATGCGCGATCAGGAATCCGTAGATCAGGACGGAAACGTAATTACCGTGTCCGGTAAAGGTAGACACGACCCATGTGTGGTACCAAGGGCCGTGCCTATAGTAGAAGCCATGGCCGCTTTGACAATTCTTGATTTTTATCTTTTGAATCAATCCACAACACTTAAAAGTTAATTTAAAGAAAACATCTTTTTAACTAGGTAAATTGGTGCAAGCCTCACTTTAGGACTATGAACTCGTGCCAGCGGACTTTTTTTCAGACCACTTTGCCATGACAAGGTGGTCTGAAAAAAACCTAGTATCTTGGCCGGATTAATGAAACAATAATTAGTCGCAGAATGAAAAATTTACCCCTACATGTCAAAATAGTAATTGGTCTTGTTCTAGGTATTGTTTGGGCCTTTATATCCAGTGCACTAGGCTGGAACACATTTACTATTACATGGATTGATCCGTTTGGAGTAATTTTCATTAGACTGCTGAAGTTTATTGCCGTACCGCTGGTTTTGTTTTCAATCATCAGTGGGGTGTCGGGGTTGAGTGATGTATCCAAACTGGGGAGATTGGGAGGCAAAACTCTTGGAGCCTATCTTATCACCACAGTGACTGCTGTGGGTCTTGGCTTGTTACTAGTAAACCTGGTGAAGCCTGGAGATTTTGTAGAAAAAGACCAGCGTGTAAAAAATAGAATATCCTTCGAACTTTGGTTGGAGGGCGAAGGCATGGGATTACCACAGGATGGCCAGTCCTATCTGAGCGACCCACAATATCAACATCTGATCACAGATGCGCAAAAGGCCAATCAATTATCTGAAAAAGACAAGGCAGAAGTAGCCAAACGAATGGCCAGTGCCCAAAAGCAAAAAGAAGTGAGCCCCCTCCAGTTCATAGTGGACATGGTGCCTGAGAATGTAGTGCTTTCTATCTCGAATAACGGACTGATGCTTCAAGTCATTTTCTTTTCCATCTTTTTTGGTATTACCCTTGTCATGGTACCTGAGGAAAAGAAGAAGCCTGTGGTAGATTTTATCCAAAGCATCAACGAAGTCTTCTTAAAGATGGTAAACATGGTGATGAATGCAGCACCTTTTTTTGTGTTTGCTTTACTGGCTGGAGTCATCGCCAAGATGGCCGATACACCAGCAGAAGTGTTTGAAATTTTCCTCGGGCTGGGGTCCTATTCATTAACGCTGGTTGCGGGATTATTCTTTTTGGTATTTGCATTCTATCCTTTGGTATTAAAGATTTTCGTACCAAAACTGACCTACAAGGAATTTTTTAAGAATATGAGTCCTGCTCAGTTTCTGGCATTCTCAACGAGCTCCAGTGCAGCGACACTACCTGTAACGATGGAGTGCGTGGAAGACAACATGGGTGTTTCCAAAAACATATCAAGTTTTGTGCTACCGGTAGGAGCTACAGTCAACATGGATGGCACTAGCCTGTACCAAGCCGTAGCCGTAGTCTTCCTGGCTCAGTTACATATGGTAGATCTTACCTTCACTCAGCAATTGGTGATTGTACTTACAGCCACTTTAGCATCTATAGGAGCGGCAGCAACGCCTAGTGCTGGATTGGTCATGATGATTATTGTTTTGCAATCTGTCGGTCTCAACCCAGCCTGGGTGGCCATTATTTTCCCGGTAGATCGTATTCTTGACATGTGTCGCACGGTGGTGAATGTCACCGGTGATGCTACCGTTTCTACGTTGATTGCAAAGAGTGAAGGTGAATTGAGCAAGTATTGAGTCCATTATTTAATACTCCAAACTTTTGGTTTATACTTGCTCCAGCATTTTGAGAAGAATTACTAGATGAGTAATGAGGATTTTTTTATGTTCTCATTCAAAGCATTTGATTAGTAATTTTGATATACAATAATGAACCAACTGACCCTCTACCAATCACGTCATTTCAGGTATAATTTTTAACACATTTTGATATTCGGTATCAATTGGTGTTGACTATTTCAATAAATAGACATTAATCTATATGCAGGAATGAATAAACCATATACACAATCATGAAGAGATATATTGCGACCTTATTTCTTACTATAATATCAACAGTTTCCTATGCTCAATGGCAAGACCCAAGTGGCAATGAAACAGGTGCAATTCACTATAACGGAGGGAATGTAGGTATAGGCACGTCCAACGCGGGTAGTTACAATTCAAATGCCTCTTATCAGATTTACAACTCTAACGATCGGGTTTTGGATGTGCAGGGAGGAAGTAATATGGGTTGGATTTCCGCTGGTTCCAACATTTCAAATGGTATTCTTGGAGGTATAGCATTCACCAAGCCCAACGGTCAGTCTGATGCACACAGACAAATAGCCTATATCCGAGTTAAAACAACTCAATCTTACTACAATACGCCAACATCTACTTTAGAATTCGGCACAAAAGGAGGAGGAGCATTGGGAATTCCTAATTTGGTAATTTCTCCTGGGCTTATGGGAGTGGGAACTTCTACGCCTAGTGCAAATTTACATATTGAATCCTATAGCAAAAAAGATGTCAAACTTCAGTTGGGTACTGAAGTCAGTAGCGGCGGCCCACTAACAATTGCTGGCAGAATAGATGGAAGCACCGATATTTCTACAGCTTTTCAAGGTGGATTTATTGCCTATCAATTGAGTGGTTCAGATAATGTAAGAAGTCTGAACCTTGGAGCCAACGAATGGTCTGACTCTTGGAATGGAGGCTCAAGGATTTCATTCTGGACATCTCCAGTTGCTACAGGCAATAGCTGGGGACCATCGATTGAAAGACTTAGAATAGATCGTGATGGCAACATCGGTATTGGTACCACTACTCCCACAAATAAGCTTGAAGTTAACGGCACCATTCGAGCTCAGGAAATAAAAGTCGAAGCTTCACCATGGCCCGACTACGTATTTACGGATGAATATCAGCTCTCTACCCTTGAAGAGACTGCCTCCTACATTAAAGAAAATCATCACCTTTCGGAAATCCCCTCAGCCGAGGAAATTGAAGCTAATGGGGTGAACCTAGGAGAGATGAATATGCTGCTGCTTAAAAAAATTGAGGAATTGACTCTACACATCATTGAAATGAACAACAGAATGAAACTACTGGAAATAGAAAATTCAGAAAACAGACGCAAAGAAATATAGCAAAGGTATAATTCCTGCTCAAGCCTCCAACTAACTTAAACCAATCAGCAAATGAAAACTAACGGCCTATTACTCACACTATTCTTGTCTTGTTCCTTAATACAAGCACAAAATTTCACAGAACCAATCACGGTTGACTCCAACAGTGATGCTGTACTATCTTTTAACAATTCAGACGATTCCTGGCAATATTTTCAATTCAAGAGAAGCGGAGTAAGGAAAACATGGATGGGCTTGTCGAATGGTGACGATTTTCGAATTACCAAAGAAGGAGGCGGAGCCATAGTACTCAGTGGTGCCAATGTGGGCATAGGAGTGACGAATCCCAGTGCACTTTTGCAGGTGGGCGATGGGAGTGCTTATTTTAATGCCACAGATGTAGATAATGCTGGGTTTAGAATACTGTTTGACAAATCGACCAACAACAATGGAGCGGACGTAGACTTAATCATCAACACCAATTCGGGTTCTCCAATAGTTGACTGGTATGTTCGCAACTGGGGTGGTTCTTATACCTTTAATCGTGGATCAAGCAATGGAAAAACCAAATTGTTTGAAATTAATAATTCCGGAAATGTTTATGTGGCAGGAGGGAATGTAGCAGGGAAAAACGGAGAATCCATAAGCATAGGTACAAACAATAATGAAATTACTTTTAATTCTGACGGTGCCTCGAGGTTTTCTATTACAGAGGATTACTTTAGGTTTCGCGACGGCAATTTATACATCAACAACGCGGATGCGGATAATGCCGGTTTAAACATCAAATTTGATAAATCAACCAACAATAATGGCGCTGATGTTGACTTGACCATTGATACTAATGAAGGTTCTCCAATTGTAGACTGGTATGTGCGAAACTGGGGAGGGTCCTATGTTTTTGCTAGAGGCTCAAGCAGTGGTAAACGGGATTTGTTTCGTGTTGAAAACAATGGAAACATAACGGTACCACAGGGTCATGCCATAGTTGATGGAAGAGTGGAATGTGAAGAGGTGAAAGTAGAAGTAATGGATGTTCCAGACTATGTCTTCGCCGATAACTACAAACTGTCTACTCTGGAAGAAACAGCTTCTTATATCCAAGAATATCATCATCTTCCTGAAATCCCTTCTGCCAAAGAAATGGAAACTGATGGGGTGAATTTAGGAGAAATGAATATGCTGCTCCTAAAGAAAATCGAAGAGTTGACATTGCATTTGATTGAAAAGGACTCCCAGATGAAAAAGGTAATGCGGTTGCTAGAACAACAACAAGAAGAAATCGACGATCTAAAATTTAAATAGGTATGAAAAAGGTAATAATATTTTTGAACCTACTCTGTTTGACGGGTATTGTCAATGGCCAGGTAACTGAAGATCCTGTAACTGGAAATGTAGGAATCGGAGTCAGTACACCACAAGACGCTCTTCATATCTTCAAAAGAAGTCTGGCCAATGGTCAGGTACATGATGTACTAAGAATCCAGGCAAATACAAGTGGACAAAGGCAAACTGGTTTCGGGGCAAGAATTAATTTCTCTCTAAATAAATACGGAAATGTCGCCGGAGGAACCAGCTCTTCATTGGGAGCTATTAGTGTCTATGATGCTAATAATGAGTCTAGCTACGGCACAATGGCTTTTGCAACCAAGGAGAGATATGACAAGGAGCTATTGGACAAAATGTGGTTGGATAGGATTGGCAATTTGGGACTGGGAACAGCAAATCCTTTTGCTAAACTCCATATTTACGATTCAAATCCTGGAAATAATTCATTACAATCAGTTGCAATATTTTCTCATTACAACCTCAGTTCCAATAATGATTCAGGAATAGCCCTAGAATTTGGCCGAAATGAAAACGGAAATGGACACCAGGCTATGGCCAAAATAGGATATGTTCAAATGAATGGCGGAAGCTGGAAAGGAGATTTGGTTTTTCATACACGGACGGATTTGTCCGGAGTAACTGAAAAAATGAGAATTAACTCGTTAGGTAATGTTGGTATAGGCACAGCCAGTCCTGCCCACAAACTCGAAGTCAATGGCACTATCCGCTCCAAAGAAATCAAAGTAGAAGCTTCTCCCTGGCCAGATTACGTATTCGCTGAGGGTTATGAACTCCCAACCCTTGAAGAAACAGACTCTTACATCAAAGAAAACCAACATCTTCCTGAAATGCCCTCGGCCAAAGAAATAGAAGTCAATGGAGTGAATCTAGGCGAAATGAATATGTTGCTCTTAAAGAAGATTGAGGAACTGACTTTGTATCTGATCCATAAGGAGAAGCAGTTGTCCAAAGAAATACAATTGAATGCTTACCAAAGTAAACAATTAGAAGTTTTGACTAAACGAATTGACCAACTTGAAAACCAATAATGATGAAGAAATTTCTTTTGCTAACAGTGTTGATCTCCATGTCGATTTGTTTGAAAGCGCAAATTTATAACACAGCCCCTAAGGGTAACACATGGTATAAAATCAAGACAAGGAAACAACACTTGTGTACAATTACTACAAAAGGCTCATATGCTGAGCATAGATCTGTGGTCTTTTTAATTTCCGGGATTTGGAATACAGCAGAGGTCACTACAGTAGCTGAATACAACTATGATCATATGACAATGGATGTCATTTGGGGCTACGTGGGTTCGGGTGCATCCAGATATTTGGCAATTAAAACGGTGCCCCTTTCTACTACCAGCGTTCAAGGTTTTACGATCAAGGAACTAGAGAATGAGGACACTCTGATTGAACTTGAAGAAATTGGTGCACCAGACGGATTAATTCTTCCTCAATCAACTATTCATGTTGATGAGCATGCAAAGAAGGTAGGTATTGGAACCACGACGCCAACTTCATTACTATCGGTGGCGGGAACTATAGACGCTCGAGAAGTAAAAGTAGAGATAGGTGCAGGTGCACCAGACTATGTCTTCGCCGACGACTACCACCTTTCTACTCTTGAAGAAACGGCTACATTCATCAAAGAAAATCATCATTTACCAGAAATTCCTTCTGCTTCGCAAATTGAAGCTGATGGCGTAAATCTGGGAGAGATGAACATGCTCTTGCTCAAGAAGATCGAGGAGTTGACTTTGCATTTAATTGAGAAAGATAAGCAGCTGAATGACGTGGTTCAGAGACTAAATAAAATTGAAAATAAATAAAAGACTATGAGAAAATTCAGTTTGAGCATTGTTATTATTTTAGCCTCCACTCGGTTATTGGGGCAGAATTCTTTTCCGGTCAATGGAAATGCGGAAATAAAATCGGGCAATTTGCTCATTGAAACCAACACTTGGAGGAGCTCTTTGATAACTCTTAAAGATACGCACTATAGCCCAAATCAAGAGTACCAATTTCAACTAGAAAGTGATGGGTTAAAGATTCGACAGGACAACGTTGTCAATTATAATTTTAAATCTGGTGGCGATTTTATTGTAAATAATGGACGGGTAGGAATTGGGACGTATTTTCCCGCCTCCTATTTGGATATTCATACTTCAGAAGGAAACTCAGCTACGGGAGTTGTGATCAGTCAGGGAAGTGACGGAGCTAACAGGCACAGCGGCCGCTTGTTTTTTCAAAATCTCGGTGAACTAAGTAACAGTTTTTCTATTCTGAAAGCTGCTGATAGGTTGTCATTTCGAGCCAATGCTCAAGCAGGAAGTTCTACTGGTACCGAGTATATGGCACTTAGCAATACCGGATATCTTGGTATAGGCACGACGGCACCGAGCACTAAACTTCACCTGAATACGGGAGCAGCTGGAGACGCGTTAACTTTCCAGGCTTCCCAGGTAACAGCCAGGAGATTTACGATGGGTATTAGCACATCGGCCGCATTTTTTATTAAGGACAAGCATGCAGATATTGACCGTTTGGTTATTTCGGCCGCTGGCCAGGTCGGTATTGGCACAGAGACTCCAACATCATTACTATCAGTAGCGGGAACTATGGATGCTCGCGAAGTTAAAGTGGAGATAGGAGCAGGAGCACCTGATTACGTCTTCGCCGATGACTACAACCTTGCAACCTTAGAAGAAACAGCTTCATACATCAAAGAAAATCACCATTTACCTGAAATCCCCTCTGCCTCGGAAATTGAAGCCAATGGAGTGAATCTGGGTGAGATGAATATGCTGCTTCTCAAGAAAATTGAGGAGTTGACTTTACACCTGATTGAGAAGGATGAGCAATTCAAACAGCAGCAAAAAATTAATACAACTCTAGTAGAGAGAATAGAAAAACTTGAAAATAAATAAGTCTGTCAAATCATGAAAAATAAAGTTGCAATTTTATTTCTTAGCCTTATTACTACTTATTCCTATGGACAATGGTCGGGCTCTGGTAGCATATATTACAATGGAGGGAACGTTGGCATTGGAGTCTCTGCTCCGGCTAATAATTTGGATGTTAGACTCTCTGGGGCCAGCGGATATTCAGCACGATTTGCGGAAAGTTCCGGAGCAGGGATTATCATGGGAGTAAATCCATATAACAATGATGCACTATCAGGGTTTATAGGCCATACCTCATCTAATCGAAACATCAGGTACAATATCAATGGAACGGGTAAGCATCTGTTTTGTGCAGATGGAGATAGCCAGGTGATCATTGACCATACGGGTAACTTGGGAATAGGCACGACTCCACAAGATGACATTCATATTAGAAATGATAATGCAACAATAAGGCTGTCCAGCAATTCATATTTTGGAGGCTCGGGTAATGCATGGAATTCAGTTCTAGGGACTATCAAATTCAGTAATAGGGATGACAATCATAATTTTAGGGCTGAAATAAGAGGTATACTGACAGGAAGCTGGGCAGAATATGTTGGTCTAAGTTTTACCACTAATTCCGGAGGAAGTCAAGTGGAAAGAATGAGGATTATGCATAATGGCAATGTTGGTATCGGTACAAACGATCCTGAAGAACTCTTGCATTTGAAGAAAAATGACGCAACTATCCGGCTGTCCTCAGAAAGCTATTATGGAGGTAGCGGTCAGCACAATAATCAAGTAATAGGAAGAATTAAGTTCAATAATTTCAACGCCGGAAATACCTCCCTGGACTATAGCTCTGAAATTAGAGGCATTATAACCAACGGATGGGCAACGGGTATGGGACTGGCTTTTGTATCCAATGGCAACGAATTAATGAGAATCCAGTCAAATGGTAATGTGGGTATAGGTACCACTTCACCGGCACACGAACTTGAGGTCAATGGAACTATCCGTTCTAAAGAGATCAAAGTTGAAGCCTCTCCCTGGCCTGACTATGTTTTTGCAAATGATTATAAGCTTTCTACTCTTGAAGAAACTGCTTCATTTATCAAAGAAAATCAGCACCTCCCGGAAATTCCTTCGGCAGCAGAAATTGAAGCCAACGGAGTAAACCTTGGCGAAATTAACATGCTGCTACTCAAGAAAATTGAGGAGTTGACACTGCATTTGATTGAGATGAAGGAAGAGAATAAAAACATGAAAAACAGAATCGAAAACCTCGAAACCAACAAACGATGAAAAAAATATTTCTTTTCCTACTTATAACAGGATTTTGTACTTGCAATTCCTATTCCCAGGTTCCGGTTTCCTTAAAATTCGATTGTACAAGCTATGATATAAGCAAGTGTAGTCCATTTGCTTCGGGAAGTAATTTTTGCCAAAATTCCGGCGCTATCAGAACCAATTGGCAGGTGTCTCATGGATCGCCGGGTATTTATGGAATAAACCGGGAAGGTGTCGTATTGAAAGCAAAATATGAAACCACCCCTAAAGGTGAAGGACTTTATATTGGCTTTAACTTTGAAGCGAATCACAAATATGAAATTGTCTTCTATGCCAGGGTGGAACAGTCTGCATTTGTAGGAAGTATCGAGCTTGGGAGCTATGCAGCCAACGGAATGTCGCCCAAAACAAATGTCAATGACTGTAGCGAAGGAGCTATCGTTACGGTAAGTGACAAGGCCGAAATTTTGCCTCCGTCCATTGTATTCACAGAAAACATAGGACAGCCTGAGCGCATCACAAAAATCTTTGAGCCTACCAAAAATTATCAATCTCTATGGATATATTCGACCCCGATTTCTTTTGGCTCTGCTATCGTTCCTGAATTGATAGTAAGCGAGGTTTTAATTACTGATGTGACCAGTTCGGGAGGTCAAACAGGTGGTCTTGATGCATACAAGCCGAGAAACATCCGGGTATTTACTACAGGAGTAGGCCAAGTCTTGATCACATGGGATGGCATATCGGCAAATGATAAGTTTATTATAAAACATAAGCTAGGCAACGATTTTGTCACAAAAGAGCAAAATAGCCATACCGCATCGGGGTTATCTCCGAATTGGACCTACCGTCTTGACATAAGATCAAAGTCAGGCAACTCTGCTGAATATGATGTGTCAACCTCAGCTAAGTATTCGTTCCCACCGTTTATAGGGTCAACCACTATTTTGAATACCGACTTGACCTCGGAAGTTACCTATACCGTCGAGGACGTATATGTCAAGATGCAAAATGGGTTTTCTTTTCGTGCAGAAAGTGCTAATCATTATTTTAATGCTTTGCCTATAGTTCAAAACTTTGAAGGGACTGTTTGGGATATCGCGACATATACCAGGCAAAGGGAGGTAGCAAAAGAAAGTTCTAACGCGGATGATTTGCCGGAGGAAAGAAACTTGATGATATATCCCAACCCCTTTGGCAAAACTTTATCTATTACTCATGGGAACAATTACGCGGTTGACAAAATAAGTATCCACGACTTGTCCGGGAGGGTAATTTCGGAGATTGCAAATATTCCTAGTCATCAAACGGAAACGACCCTAGAGCTGGATGATTTACAGCAAGGGGTTTATCTTTTGATTGGATACCGTGCTGATCAAAAGGTATTCTCAGAAAGGATTATAAAAGAATAACAGACCTCGAAGAGACGGGAGCTTTCTGCCCGTCTCTTTTATTCTCATTTCGAACTAAACAAAGAATGCCAGTGTTTCGTATCTTTGTAACTTGATACAAGAAGAAAAGAAGATGGCTGAAGCAGTAACAAACACCCCGGTAAATATATATTTCGAGTCTAACCCGAATCCCAATACACTCAAGTTTGTGGTTAATTTCATGTTGGTACCCGAAGGCACCAATTTTGACTACCCCGCACCTGAAAGAGCGACTAACTCAGAGCTGGCTCAGGAACTATTCACCTTTCCATTTGTGAAAGGAGTTTTCGTGATGAGCAACTTCATCACCGTATCGAAAGACGAGGCTACCGATTGGGAAGAAGTAAGAGATGGTATCAAAGAACACATCAAGGCTTACTTAGAGTCTGGTAAGTTGGC
Organism: Reichenbachiella sp.; assembly: GCF_039944555.1. Classification (GTDB taxonomy): domain Bacteria; phylum Bacteroidota; class Bacteroidia; order Cytophagales; family Cyclobacteriaceae; genus Reichenbachiella. The sequence continues at coordinate 345,503 of NZ_JBDUYN010000012.1, forward strand.
CGTAAATCTTTCGCAGCCCTATGCAGAGGAGAAAAAAGCAGAAGTGGCCAAAGCACCCGTTTCCGATCTGGATGAAAACATAAAAGGTATCCTCGATGAATATATTCGTCCAGCTGTAGAGCAGGATGGTGGAGCCATTGACTTCCACTCTTTCGAAGATGGCAAAGTAAAGGTGGTATTGCAAGGTGCATGCAGTGGTTGCCCTTCTTCTACACTTACCTTAAAAGCAGGTATTGAAAACCTTTTGAAGAGAATGGTACCAGAAGTTCAAGAAGTAGAGGCGATTAACGGGTAACTAATTATACGTCTCAAGGAATTTGCTACCTCACTCCCAGCACTTCTTTAGACATATGCATGGTCACTAGCATATGCGGAACGTCTACGACTTCCGCAATTTTTAGATCTCCGGCTAGAGAGCACAGCATGTAAGCATCCTCTCTGGTTAGCCCGTGTTCACTCACAAGGTATTCTATCATGAATTCGATGGCTTTACGTGTGGCCTGATCGATGCTTGTACCAAAAGCTGTTACCGCATAGTAATCGTCGGTTTCGTATTGTGGCTCTTTGATGAATGACTTTTGCCCCTTCAATAGTTTAAGCTCGAAGACAAATCGCATGGGGGATTCGACAGCAGTGCCACATACTTCTCCCAATCCTTGAACAGAGTGAGCATCTCCAATAGAGAATAATGCGCCTTCCACAAAAACCGGAAAATACACAGTGGTTCCTTCTATTATGTTGGGGTCGTCCATGTTGCCGCCATTGGCCCTGGGCGGAATGGTTGATAACAATGAGTCGGTATCAGGAGCTACACCCATTACCCCGGCAAACGGACGTGCTGGTATTTTAATCTTATCCGAAAAGTGAATAGTCTTATCAACACTATCAATCTTAAAAGTCCTTAGATAGGGTTCAGTAAAAGTGTCAGCCAGAAAGCCAAAACCAGGGAAAATGGCAGACCATCCCCAGTTGCCAACATCAATTTTGTGCATGGTGACTGCCAATACATCTCCGGGCTGAGCTTCTTCTACATAGATGGGGCCAGTGAGTGGATGAATAGGCTCGAAGGAGACATTGACCAAATCTTCAAGATTTGAATCAATGGTTAGTTGTGCATCTGTGGCTTCCTCGGTGAAAACTTCCACAATTGCTCCACTAGGTACAGATAGAACAGGAGCAATCGTTCGGCTCCACTTGTTGTGTTTGTGAGTGGTGGGCAGGGTGAACTCAGGTATAACTTCAGTTTTTTGCTTTTGATTGATTGGCTCACAAGCCATCAAAACAGCAAACGATAGGAGAATAGACAGTCTTTTCATAAACTAAATATACTGAACAATTACCTTTCTGCAGTCCGAAAAAAAATAGGTCAGGACTTAAACCCTGACCTATTTAATAGTTTAAAGTCCGAATGGTATATAACTAGAATTCAAATTTAATTCCTTGTGCTAATGGAAGATCTCTGCCATAATTGATGGTATTAGTCTGTCGTCTCATGTATACTTTCCAAGCATCTGAGCCAGATTCACGTCCACCACCGGTTTCTTTTTCACCACCAAAGGCTCCACCAATCTCGGCACCCGAAGTACCTATATTCACATTGGCGATTCCACAATCAGAGCCCATTTGGGACAAAAACATTTCTGATTCTCTCATGTCTTGCGTCATGATTGCTGATGACAAACCTTGTGGTACGTCATTCTGAATGGCAATTGCGTCTTCAATATTCTTATACTTAATCAAGTACAAGATAGGAGCGAAAGTTTCGTGCTGCACGATTTCGAAGCTATTCTCTACTTCGTAAATGGCTGGCTTCACATAACACCCAGACTCGTATCCTTCTCCGGAAAGCACCTCGCCTTCTACAACAGTTTTCGATCCTTCTGCCTTCCCTTTCTCAATGGCTTGGCTATACATGTCCACCGCCATCTTGTCGATTAATGGTCCGACATGGTTGGATTCGTCGAGTGGGTTACCAATTTTCAATTGGCTGTAAGCGCTTTTCAATTTGGCTTTTACATCTTCATAAATATCTTCCTGGATGATCAACCTTCTTGTTGAAGTACATCTTTGCCCGGCAGTTCCCACTGCGCCAAACACCGCACCAATCAATGACATATCCAAATCAGCGTGCTTCGAAATGATGATGGCGTTGTTTCCTCCGAGTTCCAGCAAAGCTCTTCCCAAACGAGATCCGACAGCCTCACCTACAGCCTTACCCATGCGAGTAGAGCCTGTTGCAGACACTAGAGGCACGCGTTTGTCATTCGACATCAACTGGCCAATTTTGGCATCACCAATGATCAGGTTGTTTACACCTTCAGCGATTCCATTAGCTCTAAAGACAGTATCTGTAATGTGCTGGCAGGCAATAGCCGTAATTGGTGTTTTTTCACTTGGTTTCCATAGACAAACGTCACCACATACCCAAGCTAAAGCACTATTCCATGCCCATACGGCTACTGGGAAATTAAAGGCTGAAATAATCCCTACAATACCTAATGGGTGATATTGTTCGTACATTCTGTGACTTGGTCTTTCAGAATGCATGGTCAAACCGTACATCTGACGAGATAGCCCTACTGCAAAATCACAGATGTCGATCATTTCTTGTACTTCGCCGAGTCCTTCCTGATATGACTTACCCATCTCATAAGAGACCAGCTTGCCCAGATCTTCTTTCTTTTCACGCAGGGCTTCACCTACTTGCCTTACAATTTCTCCTCTTTTTGGTCCGGGGACCAATCTCCAGGATTTGAATGCCTCTGTGGCTGTTTGAATGATTTCTTCATAAGTTTCTTCTGTGCCAGAAGTCACTTTTCCTATCAGCTTTCCATCAGCTGGAGAATAGGATTCAATTACTGCACCATTGGATTTGATCCAATTAGATCCTGTGCTGGATCCCATGTTTAGTTCCTCGATGCCGAGGTTCTTAAGTGCTTGTTCGATACCGAATTTGTCTGCCATTTTGGTGTTAATTTAACTTTTGCGCAAAAATAAGTTATCCTTCTGATTAATAGGATTGATACATAAAAAATCCCCGAACTAGCGGGGATTATGTTAAAATCGTATCAGAATGACCTGAGATTACCAGCCAATACCATAATAAGCTTTTTCTCCATCCTCATACATACCTTCTATCAGAAGACCGGATCCGTCGTTGGTTCTGGTCAAAGCTCTGGACAGGTCTTCTACTGAAAGAATCTGTCCCTTATCTACTCGGGTCACGATGAACCCTTCCTTGATTCCAGCTTCTCTCCATTTACCTTCTTCCACTTTTAAAAGTTTGGCTCCGCCTTCTAAATTTAATTTTTCTTTCTCCTCATCTGTGAGATCAGTAAAGGTACCTCCCTGAATAGTCATGTTGTTGGCGGAGGCTACTGTTGCCGTAGTCCCGAGTGTGTTTTGTAGAGTTGCGGTTACCGTTTTTTTCTTACCATCTCTAATTAGCGTCACCTCCACTTTATCACCTGGCCTGTTTAATGCTACCTTTTCTTGCAATTCAGAAGTTTTAGTGACTTTTTCTCCACCGATAGCAACAATTACATCGCCATTTTGGATGCCGGCTTTATCTGCTCCGCTGTTTGGATTTACGTTAATCACGTAGACGCCTTCAAGGACTCCGAGGTTTTCTTCCTCGGCTAATTGGGAATTAACATCTCTGATGTTGATTCCTAGTAGTGCCCTTTGTACCACGCCAAACTCCTTGAGGTCAGCCAAAACCTTGTCTGCAAGGTTTGACGGAACGGCAAAAGAGTAGCCAGCATAGGTGCCAGTTGGAGTAGCAATGGCTGTATTGATGCCCACCAATTCTCCTCTGAGGTTTACCAAAGCACCTCCGGAATTACCCGGGTTAACTGCCGCGTCCGTTTGTAGAAAGGATTCTATCTGCAGGTTATTTCGATTTCGAAGGATGTTAATATTTCTACCTTTGGCACTTATGATACCTGCCGTTACGGTTGATCTAAATTCAAATGGATTGCCTACCGCAAGTACCCATTCTCCTACTTGTATTTGATCAGAATTACCCACCTTTATAAAAGGAAGTCCGCTAGCATCCACTTTTAGCAGGGCTAAATCAGTTGTGGGATCTGTGCCTACTATCTCGGCCTTATATGCTCTGTTATCGTTTAGGAGTACTTCGATTTCAGTGGCGTTTTCTATTACGTGATTGTTTGTTGCGATGTAGCCATCCTCGGAAATAATCACCCCACTGCCAGATCCCATGGACGGACGCTGTTGGCCCTGTCCTCCTCGATTCGGGTCCCCAAAAAACTCTCTGAAATACTGGTCAAAAGGGCTTGATCCCCCAGAGTTGGATGCTGTGCCACTGAATGTACTTCTAATATGAACTACACCGGGGGTTACAGCTTTGGCTGCATATACGAAATTCAACCCTTCCGGGACAACCATGGCCGAAGAGTCAAAGGCATAGTTGGAAAATCTTACCGGCTGATTTGACGATTGAATAATGCTTGCAGGTTGTTCCTCTTTGATCAATTGATATCCACCTAGGGCCACTACACCACCAATTAACGAGGCGAATATCATCCCTAAAAAAAATTGTTTCTTATCCATACTTTAAGTCTTTATAACTTTCATCGAACCAATTAACGTTATATAAATTTAATGGGTATTGTTGTTAACAACATTTAACAAAAAACCCTGACAAAACAACCGGAGGTCGCTTGTCAGGGTAAAACCAACCTCAACTTACTACTTGTTATTTGATAGCTATAGTCTTCTTCTGGATCTTTTTTTCATCCTTAGGAATAACGATATTTAAAAGACCGTCTTCATATTTTGCTTCGACCTTGTCAGTATTGATATTGTCTGGCAACTGGAAAGATCTGCTAAATGAGCCGTATCTGGTTTCTACAGAGTGGAAGTTTTTCTCTTCTTTCTTTTCTTCAAACTTTCGTTCTCCGCTTACAGCAAGGTGACCCTCATTCAAGTCAATCTTGATCTCCTCTTTTTTGATACCTGGAATAGCAAAGCTCAATTCGAATGCTTTTTCTGTCTCAGAAATATCTACCTGTGGGGTAAATGATTTACCAACAGTCACATCGCTGTTAAAAAAGCGATCATTGAACAAATCATCAAACAAGTTATTTGTGGTGAATGTTCTAAGGTTTCTGGGGTTATACTTAATCAATGACATTTTATTTTAGTTTTTGTTCTACATTAAATAATCTGAAAGGCCTATTGCGAATGCTGTGCCAGTGGGAATAAATCAAAAAAACTATGACAGAATGGCTGAAATGTATGAAAACTGTAATATTATAATGACATAATGTCTTAATTTCTTTTAGAACCGAATACAATTTGGTTATGAGGTTTTTGAATTCCTCTTGAGCAATAATTTGATAAAAAACTTTTTTTGAACTGTGTATTGTAGAATTAAAAAGAAGCCGCTAATATTGCAGTCCCAAAATCAGGGAGTTATTCGAAAGTGAGTAACTAATTCACAAAATTCCTCTTTAGCTCAGTTGGTTAGAGCATCTGACTGTTAATCAGAGGGTCGTTGGTTCGAGTCCAACAAGAGGAGCATTTAAAAGGCCGTTTTCGATAGGAAACGGCCTTTTTTATTTTCATTTACGCAACGGTGATCTCGGCAAATTCATTCAAGAATAATTCTAAATAAGCCCCAATTCCAACTGCGATTTGCATACGCTAAAACAATTGCTATACCTTTGGCCTACATTGAATCCTAAGAACAGGAAAACTATGATGGTGCAGAATATACATATCGAACCAAGTCCCGGGCGCAAGTAGTCAGAAGCTGACTTTATATTCTGCCCGGTCCCAAATTTAAAAAAGGGTCGGGTTTTTTTATGTCCAGATTTTTTGAGCATAAACAACATCCCAATCTTCAATCAATATTTCTAAACAGATAAACCTAATGTGCAATGGACAATGGGTTTATCGCCATCATGTATTTGCCTAGGCATCTATATGGACAAAACAATTGCAAAATGGGCAATCATAAGTTACGAGGCAAAGACCTCAAAATCATTAATTACAAAACGAATAGGGCTAAAAGCCTAGCCATCGATATCATGTCGATGCACTATAAACATATTTCTAAAAAGGAAAGACTGAATATATTAAAGGCAGTCAAGGAAAACCCTGATGAGTATCTGGACGATCCAATTTTAGGTGTGCTGGCAGACGAATTTTCTGAGAAACAACAGTTGAAAGTCAGAGAGGAGGTTCAACTTTTAAGAGAATTGGGTGACTTTAAGGTCTTCGGCAGAAAACACATTTCCAGCAATGCTTATCAGCAAATGGAATTGGCCATGAGCCTACCCATTGTAGAACGAGGCGCTTTGATGCCTGATGCGCACATGGGTTATGGTCTTCCTATTGGAGGTGTATTAGCTACCAAAAATGCGGTTATTCCCTATGGAGTCGGTGTTGATATTGGCTGTAGAATGAGCTTAAGTGTTTTTGATACTCAGCCGGAATATCTGAAGCGCAATGGCTATCAATTCAAATTGGCACTTCAGGAGAAGACCAATTTTGGATCGGGCGGTAAGCTGAATATCAATCAGGAACACGAGGTGTTGGATCGCAAAGAGTTTGAAGCAACTTCTCTGCTCAGGCAATTGCATAGCAAGGCCGTGCATCAGTTGGGTACTTCTGGATCGGGCAATCATTTTGTTGAATTCGGTGAAGTTGAGTTGCATAGCGGAAATGACCTGGGAATGCCGGAAGGCAATTATCTCGGTCTTTTGTCACATTCAGGATCCAGAGGTTTTGGTGCAGCTATTGCTCGGCATTATACGGACGTGGCCAAAAATCAATGTTTGCTACCACGCCAGGCGCAACATTTTGCCTGGTTGGATATGAATTCTGAAGAGGGTCAGGAATATTGGCTTTCAATGAATCTGGCTGGCGATTATGCAAAAGCATGTCATGATCAAATTCATGCAAACTTATGCAGGCATCTGGGTATTGAGTCTGTGGTCAAGATTGAGAACCATCACAATTTCGCTTGGAAAGAAACGGGTTTGGCTGGCGAAGAATTGATTGTGCATAGAAAGGGGGCTACACCTGCGGCCAAAGGTGAATTGGGAATTATCCCTGGATCAATGGCCACAGATGGATACATCGTGAGAGGCAAAGGAGAATCCTCTGGTTTATTCAGTGCTGCGCATGGTGCTGGTCGTAAAATGTCTCGGTCTCAGGCTAGAAATAATTATACGAACAGTGCTTTGAAAAAAGTACTAAATAGTCAAGGCGTCACTCTAATAGGAGGCGGGGTAGATGAAGCACCTATTGCCTATAAGGACCTGAACGAGGTGATGGCGAGTCAAAAAGATTTGGTGGACATCATTGGAAAATTTGCTCCTAAAATGGTGAGAATGGACAAAGGATAATTGAACCATAGTGGAAAACCTAGGTTTGAGCTCTTTTGAACTACTTAGATTAAAGGCGTTGATTTATGAATTGATGAAAGAATATAGGCAAGCTTGAAATGTTCAAATGAGGCCATTTCTGAAAGTTATGACTCACCATATATTGATTTTCTAGAAAATGAATTGAAAGTAGGGGATAAGAAAAAGGGCTGTATACCAAGTTGATTAATAGGCAGGACATTTGTGTCCTGCCGTTCACTTGAATTTCAAAATAGTTAATGTAACCCGGAATCATATTCTTCGTTAACTTTGTAATTCAAAGTACTTTTATATGAAAAGTAATCTTAAAATAAAAATGATCCTTCCGGCTTTAACAGAAGCTGAAAGCCCTTTCTGGAGACCTATTAAGTATTCTCTTTTTCCACCATTGGGTTTGGCTACATTAGCAGCGTACACAGATACTGAGGATCAGGTTGAAATTGTAGATCAGCATGTAGAGAAGTTGCAATTAGGTGATGAGCCTGATTTGGTAGTTCTACAGGTTTACATCACCAATGCTTACCGTGCCTATCAGATTGCAGATCATTACAAATCAAAAGGCGTTTACGTTGTCTTGGGAGGATTGCATGTGACCTCCCTACCTGAAGAGGCGAGACCACATGGAGACAGTATCTTTCTCGGCCCCGGAGAAGAAACATTTCCAGAGTTTCTTAAGGATTTTAGGGGTGGTACCCCTAGAAGAACTTATTTTTCTTCAAAAAGGTCATTAGAAAAGATACCTCCGGTGCGGAGAGATCTCATAAAACGTAATCGCTATTTAGTCCCCAATTCAATAGTAGTAACTAGAGGTTGCCCTCATCACTGCGATTTCTGCTACAAGGATGCCTTTTTCCAAGGAGGGAAGTCCTTCTATACGCAGTTGGTTGATGATGCCTTAGCGGAAATCGACCGATTGCCGGGAAGTCATTTATATTTTCTAGATGATCATTTACTCGGTAATGCCAAATTTGCCACAGAATTATTTGCAGGCCTTGAAGGTATGGATCGTGTATTTCAAGGAGCCGCAACTGTGGATTCAATTTTACGAGGAAACCTGATCGAAAAAGCAGCAAAAGCGGGTCTCAGAAGTATTTTTGTGGGATTTGAAACCTTCTCTCCTGAAAACCTACGGCAGAGCAACAAGAAGCAAAATCTTCTAAAAAATTATGAAGAGGCGGTGAGTCGTTTGCACAGCTTGGGAATAATGATCAATGGTAGTTTTGTCTTTGGTCTGGATGACGATGGCCCAGATGTTTTTAAAAGAACAGTGGATTGGGGAGTGAAAAATGGAATCACCACTTCCACTTACCACATTCTAACTCCATATCCCGGAACAAAACTTTATGAAAACATGAAACAGGAGAACCGGCTTGTCTCTCATAATTGGGACCTATATGACACAAGGCATGTTGTTTTTAAAACCAAAAAACTTACCGCTAGTGAATTGGAAGAAGGATATCATTGGGCATACAAGGAATTTTACTCATGGGCAAACATAGCAAAAGCCTCTTTTCAGCATGAATCGATCAAGCATGTGGCTAAACACCTTTTGTATGCAGGAGGCTGGAAAAAATTCGAGCCACTTTGGAACTTCATTATCAAATCCAGGCAACTGAATCAAATGCTTCCCTTGCTGGAATCTATACTTTCCAGAGTTAAAACAAAACAATCCAATGAAAAGTCAACCGAAAAATTAAATCTGTCCATAACCTAATTTATTCACCGATGAACAACATTTCAAAAATAATAAGGCATCCGCTTGGACGATTGGTATTGCTTTCTGCATTTTGTCTACTTGCTACAGCCATTCGCTCTATTCAGCATGACAACATGGTCTATCTATTTCTAAATTGGAATCTATTTCTTGCCTGGATACCATTGATGATTGTCAAAGTTTGGGTGAGATATTCGGTTACAACTAACCCTCTAAAATCGTATTCAATCCTATTCTTTTTCGCCTGGTTGTTGTTTTTTCCGAATGCCCCTTATATCATCACCGACCTGATTCATCTTAACAAAAGACTTGTGACAAGTTGGATTGATCCGCTAATCCTTTTCACTTATGCTTTTACTGGTCTGATCCTTGGGCTTTACTCGCTTAGAGTTGTTCATCAACAACTGGCTTCTTACTTCACCCATTTTCTGACCTGGTTTTGTCTGACACTGGCCATGTTCATATCAGGTTATGGAATCTATCTGGGAAGAGTACAGCGTTGGAATAGCTGGGATATCATAACTAAGCCTATGTCGTTGATTAGAGACGCAATTAGTCAGTCAACTAACCCCATGGCTATACAAATGACCTTTGCTTATTCATCAATGCTAATTTTGGTGTATCTAGTCATCCATTCCTCTCTGAACCATGAAAGAAAATAACATGAGATTTAAAAAAAATTTGCAAAGCTACCGTTTCGCCATAAAGGGCATAAGGTACCTGATCCGATTCGAAAACAATTTCAGGATTCAACTGATTTGTGCTTTTCTGGTTATAGCTATCGGAATAATCTATCAAATTCCCATCTTGGCCTGGACTGTTTTTATCGTTTTGATCGGTGTGGTATTGATGGCAGAAGCTTTCAATACGGCATTGGAAAAATTAGCCGACAAAATTGAACCCGGATACGACAAAGAGATCGGTGCAATCAAGGATATAGCCGCTGGCGCTGTACTGCTCATAAGTGCGGCTGCTCTCATTGCAGGACTCCTCATTTTATTTAATTTTCAATAATATTTGAAACTTCGATAAGTTTATTTACGTTTGTGTTTCCTATGGATTACGCAGAAGCAAAACATAAGTACATACAGGCTTGGGGAACGTTGGGCTCGAGTTGGGGTATTAATAAAGCCATGGCCCAAATTCATGCTTTGCTTCTAATATCTACAGAGGCCTTATCCACAGAAGATATTATGGAAGAACTTAAGATGTCCAGAGGTAATGTCAATATGAATCTTCGTGCCCTTATAGATTGGGGAATTGTACAAAAGGAATACAAGATTGGTGAGAGGAAGGAATTCTTTGTGGCTGGTAAGGATATCTGGGAATTGGCCAGGCAAGTATCAAAAGAACGAAGAAGAAGAGAAATTGAGCCGATCATCAAAGTGCTTGATCAGGTGCAATCGGTCAGTGGCGAAGATGATCAAATAAAAGAATTTAAGAAGGTCACTGGTGAGCTTAAAGACTTTTCCCTAAAGGTAGATGGAGTACTCGATAAGTTCACCAAATCTGATCAGAACTGGTTTTACAAATTGCTACTCAAGTTGTAGTATTTTTTTTATGGGTTTAAGTTTCAGTAATAATTGAAAGATATGAAAGAATTGAAAATACAATACGATGCACTAGCCATTCGGTCTCTGGCGCAAGATCAAGAAGAGCGAAGTAAAAATGAAAGATTGAGAGCATATTATGAAGAGGCCGGGCCTGATTATGCCGCCTGGAGTCCTGGCTTCAATATGCATTTTGGATACTACAATTGGACACTCAATCCGTTCAACCGCGAATCCATGCTCAATAATATGAATCAGAAAATGTTAGACAAACTTGATCTTGGTCGACTTCAAAATGGAACAATAGCCGATTTTGGTTGCGGTCTTGGTGCGACATTACGCTATGCACATCAGCAATATCCACAATTAAACTATTCCGGAATTACGCTGGTACCGTGGCAGGTCCAACAAGCCGAGCTTCTCAATAGGAATGAAGGCGTTTCAAAGAACATTCATATCATCGAAGGCGATTACAGTCAAACGCCATATGAGGATAATTCTGTAGATGGAATCTGGGCCATCGAGAGTAGCTGCTATGCGGATGGTGCCAACAAGTCTAATCTGCTCAGGGAAATTTATCGAGTGCTTAGACCTGGTGGAAAATTTGTAATTGCAGACGGATTTAGAAAACATCAGCGACCGTTGAATAAATTGGTTACCTCAGCGTATCGGCAATTGTGTCACTCCTGGGCACTGGATGAGCTTGGAGATATTGGAGAAGTCTCCTCAAGCCTGAAAACCATAGGTTTTAAGCATATCGATGTTCAAAACATTTCGTATCGTGTAGCCCCATCAGTAGCTCATGTTCCGTTTACCGTCATTTCATTTCTGATCAAAGAACTATTATTTGGCAAAAAGAAAATGTCTGAAGAACGATGGAACAATTTAAAATCTCCCTTACTCACCATGGTGGTCGGCCTGGCTCAGCGTGACTTTGGGTACTATCTCGTCAGCGGTGAAAAACCAATAACTAACAATTAGGCCATGCAAGTATCAGAATCAAACCAAAAATGGATAGCCATAGGGGTGGCTATTGGTACCACTTCCATCGCGATCGTATCGTTAATAGCCTTTTCGGTGAATGTACTCCAGGAGTATGGAGCAGTGCTATTTACTTTGGTCCCGTTAGCGCTTGGGGTACTGAGCACTTCTATCTATGGGTACTTCAGGCCACGCAGTCTGAAGGAATCAGCTCGAATTAGTTTTTACACTTTGCTGCTGGCCTGTGGTATTTTGATATTGTTCAATATCGAAGGCATCGTATGCGTACTTATGGCTGCTCCTTTCGCTGCTGTATTTGTGTTTATGGGCACATGGATTGGCTACAAAGTCCAGAAACGAGATAAAGGTCAGGTCATTAAATTCTTTTCTTTTAACCTGTTAGTCATCCCAATATTAATGGTCGCCGAAAGTGAATGCTTTGAACGTGAAGGTGGTGAAATAGAAGTAAAAACTTCGATTGTAATCAATGCATCTAAAGAAACCGTATGGGACAATGTCGTTAAGTTTCCCGATATCCCAGCGCCCACAGAGTGGATATTTAAGACTGGTATTGCCTACCCTACTTCTTCGGAGATCATAGGATCGGGTAAAGGTGCAGTCCGATATTGTGAATTCACCACCGGAAGCTTTGTCGAACCTATTGAAATTTGGGACGAGCCCAATCTTTTACAATTTTCTGTCAGAGAACAGCCGATCCCTTTGAGGCGAATGATCCATGAAAAGACAAATGTGCCAGGAAATATGTACAAATACTTCGTCTCCAATAAGGGGCAATTCAGACTTACTGAATTAGGGAAAAACGAAGTGCTCCTAGAAGGGACCACTTGGTATTATCACAAAATAAAGCCGGTAGTCTACTGGAAAATTTGGTCAGAATACATCATCCATTCTATTCACAATAGAGTATTGACTCATATAAAAGCAGTTTCTGAAAATGCGTAAGAGAAAAATCATAATTGCCGGAGGTTCTGGTTTTTTAGGTCCTTGCTACAACAAAACAACTTCCACTTTTTCCAATTTTAATCGCTGTTCCAACCAAAGTTTAATTTTCTTTAGTTCGGAATTTTTGGGAGTTCTTGAAAATTTAACCAGAGCGAAGCAAGTAGTGTCCATTTGCTGATTTGATATATTCTGTTTTACCACATCACTCAAGGCAAATTCAAGTAAATGGGAGTAGTGAATTTGAAGTTCTGCCGATATATCTTCTACTGGATATTGATGCTGTTTTTGTTTGAGCAACTCAGTTTCGAGCAAAGTAATTTGTTCTTCCTTAGTCTCAATCAACGCTTCATTTTTTATATATAGATCCTCTATGATATCGACTTTAAGTTTTGTGCTCATCAGCTCAAACTCCTGATCAAAGTTTGGATCTTCGCGGTACCCTTGATGCAGGATCAAATGTGTTTCATCGAGCTTAAAAATTGGGAGTTGTCTCCTGATACTTTCTACTTGAATAGTGTCCAATGGCTTGCCATAAAGGGTAACTTCAATACTACTACTGTCAGCCGTATAATAAAAGTCTTTATTGATTACTTCTGTTTCTTCAAAATCAAATTCTGAAGAAACAAAGAGCTTGGCGTTCTGCTCAAATAAGGTGCGTTGCACCAAGTGATAAGCCAAATAAATGCTAGGAATAATTGTGATGATCACGAACAGGGCGATCGATCTTTTAACACGGGTTTCAGTACTTGGATCTTCGAATTTTCTCTTAGGGTATCGCAAAAATCTTACGATCAAAAAAGTAGCAACCGAGATAAATACGCTATTAATGAAAAAGAGATAAAACGCTCCTACAAAAAAGTACCAATTCAGATTTGCCAGCGCATATCCAGCAGTGCAGAGCGGTGGCATCAGTGCAGTAGCAATGGCCACTCCGGGAATTGCGTTTGATTTTTCTTTTCTTGAACCGGCTACAATACCTGCCAGCCCTCCAAAGAATCCTATCATTACATCCCAAAGGGTTGGGTTGGTGCGCGCAAGCAATTCGGACTGTGCCTCATGAAGTGGGGTAATCCAAAAATACAAGGCTGAGGTCAAAACGCTAATCACCACCGCAACACCTATGTTCCAAAATGCTTTTTTAATGAGATCAAAATCATTTATTCCTGCACCTAAACCAATACCCATGATGGGCCCCATTAGTGGAGAAATCAACATGGCACCAATTATTATGGCTGTAGAATTAACATTAAGGCCTATTGATGCTATAATTATGGCGAAAATTAATATCCACAGATTGGTCCCTTTAAACTCTACACCTTTACTTATATCATCAATTGTTTTGCTTTCGCGCTGTTTATCTTCATGTAGATCAAACAGATCATGAAGAAATAGTTTTAGACCTTCAACGGGTTTTAGTCTTGTTTTCACTATTTGTTGTTTGCTTGCTCTCTGGCCTTAATCAATTGTTTTTGATACTTACCTTGGACAATATCAATGATGACCAAAATAAATATGATGAAATAGAAAGTGGCTTTGCTCATAGGAGTGATTTCGCTCCCAAATAATTCCAAGTGGGCCAGGTGGCCTCCTTCGGACAATAACATGACTCCTACCAGAAATAGAATAAAAAGTCCTAAAACCTCATACAGTCTATTCTTGGCCAGGAAAACGGAAACTTTATCAGAAAGCCAGATCATCAATACACCGCTGATGATTATGGCAGTAGCCATTACCCAAAAAACATCACTTAAGGCCATGGCACTTAAGATGGAATCGAAAGAAAAAATCAAGTTCATAAATACAATCATCGTGATGACTTTTGAAGTCGAAGCAACTTCCTTTTCGTCCATCCCATGCTCTTCTAAATAAACCAAATGCCAAATCTCTTTCACAGCGGTATACATAATGAATGCTCCTCCAAATAATACAATAAGACTATGAATATTGAAAGTTCCGCTTATCCAAGACCATAAATCAATATGCATGATTGGATCTTGAAAGTATTTGATAAGATTGACCAAAACGAAAAGTAGGACTATTCTAAGCACTATGGCAATACCAATTCCTGTTGTTCTTACCATTTTTTGCTTGTCAAGCGGAGCTCTTTTTGATTCAATAGAGATGTACAGTAAATTGTCAAATCCCAGTACAGCCTGTAAGAGGATTAGCATCAGTAGAGTAAGTATATTTTCTAACATTTTATTAAGCGACAATAATATCTGAAAGGGAACATTTGAATTTTACATTTTGCTCAACTTTTTCACAGAATCTTTATGAGATAAGTCAAAATCTCCAATTTCCTGAAGATAATTTGGATCAAGACCTTCATATTTAATTTCTTCTGTGAGTTGCACAAATTCTTTGGTGCCTTTAATTTCGGTTGAACGAGGATGCATCCATGGAATGCTTACATCTTTCACAATTTTAGAACCCTCCTCACCATTTTCTTTTTTGTAAAATTGTGAGACCACAATTAAACGGCTTCCCATAAAAATTGCTTCCTCAAGGCTGTGCGTAATAAATATTACAGTCTGTCTGTGTTCTTCCCATTGCTCAAGTGTAAATACCTGCATTTCTTCCCTTGTTCCCTCATCAAGGGCTCCAAAGGGCTCATCCATGAGTAATATCTTCGGTTTCATTATCATCGCCTGGGCAATGGCCGTCCGTTGCCTTTGCCCGCCGGATAACTGATTAGGATATTTATCAGCATGTTCCAATAATCTGACTCGTTCCAAATATTGATCGGCCTCTTCTACGAATTCCTTTCTTTTTCTTCTGAAATTAAAAGGATTCAAAATGGGCTCAAAAAGTCCGAAAGTCTCCAGTTCCAATCCGAACATTACATTTTCACGGACTGTCTTATGAGGAAAGATTGAATATTTTTGAAATACTACACCTCTGTTTCGATCACAGTTAGTAATGTCTCTATTTTCATAAAGTGCCTTTCCTGAGGTAGGAAATTCAGATCCTAGAAAGAGCCTGAGTGTTGTAGATTTACCACACCCTGTAGGACCTACTACGGTCACAAACTCTCCTGGTCTTATCTTCAAATTGATCCCATTGAGTATGTTTTTTTCACCATAGTTTTGGAATGCACGTTCAAGACTTAAAATATAATTTTTTTCTTCGTTTTTCATTTGATCACTGGTGAAGCCATACATACTTTTTTTGAATCCATTTTCTAAGGAAATAGTCGATCAAAAATGCCAGAAGACTTATCCAAAGTACATACGGAATGATTGTGGCCATATCCATATATCTTCTAACAACAAATATTCTATAACCAAGCCCCGCTTCGGCCGCAAGAGCCTCACCTGCTATGAGAAAAAGAATAACAGCCTTGAAATTTAACCTTATTGTATCCAGTACCTTGGGCATAATTTGAGGTAAGACAATCTTGTAAACAATTTCCTGACTGTTGGCTCTCAATGTCATACCTTTTGTTAGATGTTCATTTGGAATTTCTTTGACTCTAAGATAGGTATCCAAAATAATTGTAGGGGCTACTCCAATTACTATTAAAGCAATTTTTGCTGTCTCTCCCAGACCAAAAACAATAAACAAAATAGGAAGAAGGGCGAGTGCTGGTATTTTGTCAAAAAAGAGGACGAACCTATATAGCAAATGATCAAAAACAGGAAACAAGCCCATATATAATCCAACAAATATTCCGAACAGAATGAAGATCATGGCGATGAAAACTCTGTATCCTGTGGCCATGGTATCCTCCCAAAGTTGCCACTCTCCATTTTTAAGCATGTTCCAGAGCTTGCCTTGCTCATAGGCTTCACGAAGTGTTTCTGGTTCATTACTAGGAATTAATTCACCATCGTCATCATACTCTTTTATCACGTTAGGCCTGAAAATGGCCTTGCCCATACTTGTCAGCATTTGTCCAGCTGTTGGCATTAATTTATCCCTGGGGTTTTCCGCATGCCTGTCTGATGAATAGTCGCCATAAATCCACAGCGTTAAGCCAAAAAGAATTGTGCTTAGCGCAAGAGCAGCCGGTCTGGAAAACTTCGTTCTTAATCCAAACAATTTCATAGTAAATTTTGAATTAGATCAATATTCATTTGATATCTAAAGTTTATTTTCACTAGCCATTTGCATATAAGAAGCATCAAATTTAAAGTAGACATTATTTTGATCTCCAATAACCACGCCGCTTGGAAATTCTATTCCTAAGTCATCTGCACTCTGCACTCTATCACCTAGCAGTCCATATTTAAAACAAAAATTTCTGACTCTGCGCATTTTGGTTTGAATTTCATCTCCGGACATA
This sequence comes from Reichenbachiella sp., assembly GCF_039944555.1. GTDB lineage: Bacteria > Bacteroidota > Bacteroidia > Cytophagales > Cyclobacteriaceae > Reichenbachiella. The sequence goes on from NZ_JBDUYN010000012.1 coordinate 362,393, forward strand.
TAGTCAACCGCATCAACTGGCTTGTAAAACATCGCTGTAGTCTTCAATTGTGCTTTATATTCAGTTAAACTTGAACCTCCGGCTTCGGCCATTGCTTTCAGTGCATTATCGGCCTTTGCACCACGAGTAGACATTACACTCATTACTTCAAACCATGCTCCATTGAGGGCTTTGGCCAGTTGGGGGTTGCTTTCCAGCGTTTTGGAATTCATCATCATCATATCCAGTATTTCACCTGGAATCTGTGAAGAATCGAAGATGTTAGATACGCCTGGTGTTTTCATAATTTCCATTACAAGTGGATTCCAGGTAACTACTGCTTCCTGATCCGAGTTAGAAACATACGCTGGAGCAATATCACTATCACTAACGTTGATAACCTTTACATCTGAATCCTTAAGATTATTTTTGTCCAGTGCCCTTGATAGTAAGTAATGAGAGACTGAGTATTCTACTAAGCTCACTTTCTTGCCCTTTAGCCCACTTACATCCAGATTGTTTCTGACTAATAAGGCATCATTTCCATTAGAAAAGTCCCCTAAAATAATTGCAGTGCTGGCGATACCCGAAGCTACAGGGATGGTAAGTGCATCCATGTTGGTCATAACGCAGGCATCTAACTCACCACTGGTATAGGCTTCAATAGACGGTATGTAATCCATTTTCACCAAATTGATTTTGATATCATACTTATTTGCCCATTTTTTAAGTATGCCCGATTGCTTTGCGTAATCCCATGGGTTCCATCCGGCATAAATAGACCAGCCCACTTTAAATTCATTTTTCTTCTGGGCTTGTGAAGGAATACTAAGTGCTAGTAAAAACAAGGCACCTAGTGCTATAATTTTTATCGTTTTCATCTTTGTTGATTTAAGTGTATTTTTTTAATCTATTGAAGTAATATCAAGTATTACACCTTCTTGAGCGGCCTGACCTTTTTCCATGCGAGAAATAGTTTCCGAGGCCTGATCGGTTAAGGATTTGAATTTATTGACAGTATCTTTCATTTCGGGTAATGCTTCTCTTCTAAAATTAGATAGTTCATCAATTGCCTGATTGAGAGATTCGAACGCGAGCGTCAATTTTTCTACGTTAATCGTAGACTCAGCGGCCTGTTTTTGAATTTCTACGCCTTGAGTTTGAAGTACTTCAGCATTCCCTTGAATAAGATCGGCAGTAGTTTCATCTACTTTCTTCTTCGCATCCAATACTTGCCTTTGCTTATTCAAAGCCAATCTTGTGGTTACGGCAATTCTTAAGGCACTTGCTGTAATTGTAATAGTCCTGTTCACTCCAGTGATTAGCTCGTTATTGTTTCTAATCAAGAGATCATAGGAAATCACTCCTTGCTGGTTAACGGCCAGAGTCGTTTGAAGGTCGATTACTCTTTGATTCAGCGGGAATAATAGCTCTTCTTGAATAAATCTGACCCGATCCTGATCAAGACCAGACTCTTCTTTCAATTTGTTTTCCAATTTGCTGTAGAGCACTTGCCCTATCATTATGGCTCTGTTTAGTCCATCCAATGAATCCCTTAGCGCCTTTTTATCAAACTCTAGTGTTTTGTTATCATCAATGAGATGCTCTTTGCCTACAACTAAGCTATCGATAATCGCAGTAATTACGTGCTGTGCAGATTCATAGCGCTCGAAGTATCTGCTTATTGGATTTTTGCTTCCAAATATGTTTCTAAACAATTTGGCAATTACACCTGGTGTGCTATCCAAATTGTATCTTCTGGGATTCAATTCCTCTACTTGATTTCTCAGATCCAAAAGGCCGGTAGCAACAGCACCTCCGTCCTGGGTTTTGCCTAATGTCTTTATGGATTGGTCCAATATTTTACTTTGGTTCGATAAAGTCTTTTGGAATTTCATTCCCATTTCATTGACGTACCTTTTTTTAGTAAAGTCATCAATTTTATCCCCTAATAAATCATCAATTAGATCATTTGTTTTTTGGTCAATTTCTGGATCAAGTTCAGATTTCTCAGTTTTCGTAAGGCCCAACTCCTTTTCCAATTCTGATTGCGTAGGAATCCTTTTTAATTCTAGGTTCGGTTCCTTTTCATTAAATTCAAGATTTCCGTCTTTAACAATTTCGGCAACCTTTGGTTGCAATGCATCTTTTTCAGTTGTCATAATTTGCTGTTTAATTCTATTGCGAAAAATACTTTGTCCTACTAATCAACTCTTGTAAATCACTCATGGCCTTTTCCATACCGATGGTTGCTTCCTTATTTCGGGTCCTTTCAATTTCCGAAATGGCTATAGCGGTTTCATCAAATTGTGCAAGCGCTTCCTCGTTTTCAGCTAGTAGGTCATGAACTTTGTTTTTTTGTTCTCTAGATGAGTTTAACCGCCTTTTCAAGGCGTCAAATTCCTTGTTCCGTGCCGGACTCAATTTCTCAATTTTTTCCAACTCCATCAATTGTGCATTTAAGTAGTCAATGTCCATAGTGTCAATGGTCTTTAGAGCTGTCACCAAATCGGATAAATTATCTATTCCGGAAAGAAACACTTCCTGTGCGATACCATAATATCTGCTATAGGTCAGCTGTGTCTCATCAAACTTGGAATTCAAAACCTCAATCAGATTATCAAATTTTTTTTGAAATAGTTCTAACTGTTGTAATCCCCTGGTACTTCCGAATTTGGCTAAGTCCTCACTTAGATCTTTTCTTTTAAGTGCTGTTTTTTGTGCGATGATTTCTCTGAGTTTGACAACATACTTTTTTTCAAAACGATGCCCATCCACAAAAAAATTATACACCCAAGATGTTATACCCATTCCAGATACTGCAAGCATGGACAAATATATGGGATAGCTAAATCCAAATATTCCACCTGCCACAATCGTACCTGCAAACATGGGAATGGCATACCTCACTGTCCAATGGTTGTTGACATGCCTCATCAGCGCACTCCTGATAGCAGGTTTTGAGAAATCCCTGGCAACCGGAGTTTTTACTTGTGGTGTATCAAGACTGATTTTCTCATTTGGCATAGCCGGCATCTTCATTCATATATTATCGTCACTAAGCAAAGCAAATTCAACCCTGGCCCATCTTAATCTGTAGGCCCTTGAATTTTCTCCTGATTTCTTTTTGGGAGGGCTCGAAGCTCCGAGTCCTTGAGGGTTCATCCGATTTTCGTCAATTCCGTGCACGGCTATTAGGCGTTGTCTAACTACTTCAGCCCTTTTTTGAGACAATGTCATATTGGCCTTTTGATCGCCTCTTCCAGTATGACCCCTAATTGCTATCCTATACTCCGGGTAGTTATTTACGAGCATGTTGGCCACCTTGTCTACAATTTCTTCCCCCTGATAATCTAAATGACTTGTACCGCTCTGGAATGTAATGGGTTCTACTCTCATGGTTCCTATTTCCTGAAGATTCTCCCATTGTGATGGAGTTAGGCTTCCAAATTGTTGATCATCTGAATTTCCATTCTCACCGATGCTCTTTATATTAGAATTATTTAAATCTTCCAGAAAATTAGTGTTGATCAATTGATATGGGTCTTCTATGTCTTCTTGCATCCTACCGGTTTGTATCATAATATCCGAGCAAGCATAGATTGAATTTATCATACCATCGCGAGACGGAAATCCAAGTTCGAGCGGTATATCAAACATTTGGGTACAATTCTCATTGAGGTTATACCAATCGATATTTTCGATCATCCCGCTCACAACATTCTTTTTCAGTCCGGTGATTCGGCTAAATTCTTTGACCATTTCTTCATCACGGGAATTGTAATAATTAAGAACTCTGAAATACGTTTTCAGAAATGCCTTGATTTTCTCTGGACTTTTCGAAACAACTTCTCTTCTAAATACAAAAACATCAATGATATAGCCGCTGAACTGATCTGAGCCCCATAACTTTTTCAATCCTAGCTCATTGATCGCTTTACTTACTTCTGGCTCCCACATGACAAATGCATCTCCTTTGGATCGATCTTTCACAGCCTTTTCAGCCATTGCAAAGACCTCTTCAGATCCGTTTACTTCTCTTCTCCAAGCCTGATCATTGCTTAATTCATCCAATGCGAAATCTGTAATCGTCAAATCCAGTAAAAAAGAGCTGGGTGATGCCGGTGTATAATAAATCCTTAAATCAGAATTATTTAGTTCGTTGATCTTATTAGATGGAAGCACATCATCAAAACCCACGATGGCATCTGCACCTTTAGATTCAGCAATTGCAGCTACTATTACGCCAGGATACTTGTGCTCCCCCCCATGCTCCAAATAGGAGTTGACAGGGAGTACAATAAAATCATATTCTTTGTCGGCAAATTTCTCGAGTCTCGATTTGTAATCTCCTCCGTCATCGGTGAATTTGAGGGCCATTTCATTTCTGGCCAACTGCTTTTTCATTTCAAGAGTTTCGAGAAAGGAGTAGCCCAGATAGCCATCACCTGCCCAGCGAAATGTGGTAGTGGATCCTGAGGCATCTGACGTATCAGCTATCTGCTGATTAAATAGTATTTCTTTACCATAATAGCCAGCTATCACTAATAAAGTAATGACAAGAAAAAGAATAAATGGTCCTTTCAGTTTGCTCATAAAAAAGGTATTACTTCAGTAGATTAAATACTTATTGCCAATATTTTTATTGCTCAATAATATAGTCGTCGGGATTAAAATCAATGATATCAAAATCTGGTAACTCAGCTATTGTCTCCTGAAGTGCACCTTCAAGCTCTTCATAGTTATGTGCATCGGTATATGACAGCGCATATCTTCTTAAGATATTGCCGCCATCCATGCATAGTCCAATTCCATAAATTGAAATAAAAGGATAACGGAAAGATAAGCCAAGTGCTTTTTCAAAGACATCTGGGTTTGATGCAAGCCCGTCAGTTACTATAATCAGGCGAAATTCTCCATAACCAAGTTGTTTTTTATATTGGTCCAACAATTTAGCAAAAGCGAGTGAGGTTGCTGTACCTAAGGGTGTGCCACCACCCGGTTGAGTATCCAGAATGGCTTGATTGAATACTTCACGATTGTCGGGTCCTATGGCAACCACTTCTTCAACACCTTTCGAATTTTCTACTCCAAATATGGCTAAACCTAAATTTACGTCATTGGGGACCTTTTCAATAAATTTTAATACTGCTTTTTGGGCTCCCTTTATTTTTTTTTCACCTGAACATACTTCATTCATGCTCCCGCTGCCATCGAATAAAAAATAAAAATTCCTTGTTTGGGCGGCTTCTCCTTTTTCTTCATCGAAAAAAATTTCCTCCTCTTCATACATAGACTCCTCAACGTCTGAAGTCACATATTGAACTTGGCTATTTCTGTTTGAATCACAAGCTTGAAAGAGAGACATAGTAGCGATAACTATGATTGTGCTATTCGTAATTTTCATAATGATTTAATCAAGAGGAACAAATTCTTCTAATTCAGCTTCTACCTGCTTGATTCTAAAAACCACTCTGCGGTTTGCCGCCCACTCAGCTTTGGTTCTCGGTGGGTTATATTTGGGGTTTTGAACACCGATACCAACCGCCAAGAACTGCGATTCATCAATGTTTATTCCTTTATTTTTACAATATTTTAAAAAATTCTTTCTAACTGTTTGCGAGCGTTCAAGCGATAAAGTCTTAACCCGTTGCTTCATTTGTCCAATTTCAGCTTTGGATTTGCTACCCGGTTTACCATCTCTCACATCTTTTTCTGCCTTTAAAATTCCTAAAGGATCTGAATGGCCTTCGATAATTACAAGCGCACCCCCATTGGTCTCTGCGATATCCAATGCCAGGGCAAAATCTTTAGCATATTGTGATACGGTAAAATCACTTTGATTGGGTTCGAAATTGATTTCGACTACGAATAGTGTTCCTTCATCTTCCCAGTTTGTAGATTCAGCCTTAATTTGATTCTCGATGATTTTTGCCGTTTTTTTCTGGTCAAATTTCGGTTTCACCACGTTGGTTGAGCTTTTTGCGTACTTTAATCCAGATGCCAATCCGGGGTAATCCCAATTCGCTGAATGAATGGTGGTACTCGCTGGCATCAAACCAATAGTTTTAAAAGATCTTTGAATCTCCCTGTTCAGTGATTTAAAATTACGGTTTGTTCCGACTCCGGTAAAAAAAGAGACATTACCGTTGTAACCGACAAATTCACAATCACCTAATAAGGCTTCTGCATCTGAAGTAAATTGAGAAGACCCTAATAATACCTCTGCCGACTTGCTCATCAACTGCCTGTATTTTGACTGGTTACTTGATTTATTCTTTATCAAATTTTTTAAGTTCTCCTCAGATATCATTAATGATTTCACCAGTTTTTGAACTTCTCTTTTGTTGGCATCGAAATAATCCTTTCTTACTGCATATACATCCGCAATTACTCTACTAGCCGTTTTTGTAGAAAGCAAGATTTTAGATCCTTTTACAGATCCTTCTGAACCGGTGCCAACTGTACCATTAGAGGTTAATAAAAGGGCATCGGGAATAATGGACATAACGGCATCTAGTGATGAACTTTCCTGAAATGCCGTTACAGGATCAACAATCTTACCGCCCTCCAAATCAGTTATTGTCAACTGTGGCAACCACTTAAATGTGACAGCATTCAGCCTGTTAGATTTAGCAAAGAGATTGGCTGCATAATCCATGTGAGGTCCATAAAGTTGCAAGCCAACAGTTTTTATATTTTTCAAATTCTTGCCAGACCTGACAACCATTGCATCGCCACCGACTGACCAGGTGAGTTGATAGATAACAACTAATTCAGTTCCGCTATTTCTGAAAGCATCAGAAGCGGCATTGATCATGCCCATAGTACCTCTTAAATAGGGTGTTTCACCAGAAACACACATTTGAACTTGCTTCTTAAAATCGTCTTCACGAAACAAACTCACATTTAACCCCTCGTTCTTAAAAGTGCCATCCATGTCTGCCAATACCGTTGCTACATCACCCCCCCAGGTTATCAAAGGGAGTTTTATTGTGGAGGAACTCTTGATAGACCTAAGATTTGGACTGACCGTTTCCGAAAGAGGTTTTACCGTTTGATAATTAATATTCTGCGCATTAATATCCAAATAGCTCATTGAGACTAAGAGGAAGAATATATAGCTGAATTGTACAATAATTTTTTTCATTTCATATCATTTATAATCTCGCAATATCGCAATTTTGACCACCTATGCCAATTTTGATAAAGAGGAGTCCACTGGTATCTACATTAGGTTGAACCAATAATTACTCAACTCTGGCGGGTAATAATATTCATATTACATTCTTCTACAATAATATGTATATTTTCCCTTATTAGTGATTATGTCCAAAAATACAAAATGCAGACGCCTAAGCACATTTCAAGTCTTGAGATAGACTTTGATCAAAAGGTTAAATTCTTAATATTCGTACATCAATCTTGCAGTTGTTGTTGATATAGATAAGCATGAAAAATTCAATTTTGGTCGTGATAGCCTTACTTGTGAGTAACAATCTACTGGCTCAAATTGTAAATGTTGAGTCAAAACGAATGCAAACGGACTCTTCAAGGATTAAGTTTAGAGGAGATCTTTCAACTAGCTATGTCAACAATGATGGAAACTACATTATTAATATAAAAAGTAATGTGGTTTCTCAATACAGGTCTAAAGATCAAAAGTCAATCTTTTTTTTTATAGGTAACTATGGAATAATCCGAGCGGAAGAACAAGATTTTAATAATACCTGGTTCTTTCATCTGCGCCACAACTATCAAATTTCAAAAAGACTTCAAACAGAACTTTTTATTCAAAATCAGTACAATGAATTATTGGATGTAACAACAAGAAATTTATTTGGCGCTGGTTTGCGATTGAAGGTGATCTCAAAAGAATACTTAAGCATGCATATAGGGAATGCTTACATGTATGAAATTGAAAATAGCAATACACTTAATGAACACTTTCTGAACCATAGGAATAGTACATATTTGTCTTTATCTGTGACCACACCGAATAGTAAATTAGAAATAATCAATACTATTTATTTTCAGCCACTTTACACTTGTTTTGATGACTTCACCGTTCTTGAACAATTAAAAGTAGATGTTGAAATAAGTAAAAAAACATCCATGTTCACACTATTTAATTACTATCATGATAACATAACTCCTGAAATCCGAGCACAGTTTAATTCTCAATTAAGTTTCGGAATGGGGATTAAATTGTGACACATTTTGATCAGGGTGATTTCCATTTCATCACTTTAAGGTTTATCCTATATTCATTAATATTGTTATAGTAATACACTCGCTTCACTGTTAATAACCATTGGAATGATCTTGCGCTACCTTAGAACCTATTGGTTAACAGTTGCTTTTTTTACTTACCTGGCCTGTACTACTGTGCTTAAGAGCATTACCGGCACCGATTTCACCATGCCTTGTCTAATAAAATACTGCACTGGACATAGCTGTTATGGATGTGGTCTGACAACAGCTGCCACACACTTAGTTAAGCTCGAAATTCATCAAGCCTATGAAGCCAACGCTCTTATTTTTGTGGTACTCCCGGTGCTTGGTTTGCTAATGATCCGACACTGGATCGAATTTAAAAAAGAACAGAAAAGACTGAACACCAATCATTCCTCCATGTGAGTTTTATAGTAATCTTGAACTAAGCGCTGCAGAAAGTAATAAGCCCAATCTTTGTCATATTCGACATTGATTTTCTCAGCTATTTTTTTAGCCAATTCATGTACTACGTGGTGTTCTTTTGATTCTACACGATTGTGAAGTATTGTTCTGATTATTTCAATATCCTTTTCTGTGAGTTGAGCCACTTCAGGATACTTAATTCCTTCATGTGGATTGATGTTCATTTCCTGCCTGATTTGTTGTTTTAGATCGTCCTCAGATTTGATATTCACAACCACTGTTCCTGCAGCTAAGTCCCCTAACCTTTGGTTGTTATTGGTGAAGAAAATTACAGCAAGACCCAAGCCATAAAAGCTATCAATCGGGCGAAGCAAAAATCGCAGAAAATATGAACTGAATGAAGCTGGATTTCCATCCTTTTTCATGACTCGAATGCCGCGACTTCGTTTGCCCACACTTTGGCCATTCATAAAAAGCTCGCAGATCAAGTGATAGAAGAAGATAGGTATAAACATTAAGAACATGCCCAGCGCAAATTCAGTTGCCGCTCCAATAAACAATACTCCTATGGCGATTCCACCAATTACAAGTGCGTCGATCAGGTAGGCCAATAGGCGATCGCCTATACTTGAAATTTCAAAATTTATCTGGACATTCTGATTGGTGTTGATGTATATTGCCATTCGTAAAATTTGTAAAGCGTAAGATAATAAATGCGAGAAATCAGCTTCTTCAACAAAAATGAAAAGAAATGGGGAGAAATTGATCGTAATCTTTCTGCTTCTGCTTCCATTTCTGCGGATGAGCTTTCTGAATTTTACATAAGAGTGACGGACGATTTGGCATTTGTACAAACGAATTATCCGGGAAGTAAAACCGAATCTTATCTGAACTTACTTGCCACTAGAGTTCATCAACGAATTTATAAAAATAAAAAAAGCTCTCAATCAAGGATCTTGTTGTTCTTCAAAAACGAGTTCCCGATGATCATTTACAAACACCGGAAGTCTTTGTTTGCCTCGTTAGCTGTATTCATGCTGGCATGTTTGATTGGCGCCTTTTCGACCCACATAGATGAGAAATTCCCCCGACTGATAATGGGCGACCAGTATGTAGACATGACCATAGAAAACATTGAGAACGGTAATCCTATGGGGGTGTATGAAAGTATGGATCCGGTATCTATGTTTTTTTATATCACCTTCAACAATGTTCGAGTATCTTTTTTGGTATTCGCCGCAGGTATTTTCTTTTCGGTTCTGACAGGATTCCTGTTGTTTAAAAACGGGGTGATGCTCGGTTGTTTTCAATATTTCTTCTATACTAAGAAGCTCTTGTACATTTCTGCCCTCACTATTTGGGTGCATGGCACCTTGGAGATTGCGTCAATCGTAATAGCCGGCGGAGCCGGCATGGCGTTAGGCAATAGCATTATGTTTCCTGGAACTTACTCCAGACTGTACAGTTTTCAGACCGCTGCAAAAGAAAGTGTCAAAATCATCGCAGGGTTGGTTCCTTTATTCATAATAGCAGGTTTCTTAGAGGGTTTCGTCACGCGGTACTCCAATGTGTCTACGGTACCAGCTATTTTTATTATTATTTTTTCACTGGCATTTTTATTTTTTTACTTCATATACTACCCTTATAAACTTCACCTCAATGAACAGAATCAACTTCAAACAGGAACGTGACCTGGGAGCGACGTTGCAAGACGCTTCGACTTTTATCAAGCAAAATTTCGTGAAAATCATGAAGCCGACTTTGATTGTCGCCATTATTCCCATGCTGATAGGTACATTCTTTATGGTAACCGCCATGCAAACTATGTACAGCGATATCGGGGCTATGTCAGACCCACTGGAGATGTACTCAAATATGGCCGGTATGGTTCCTGCCTATTTTCTCATCATGATTGCCTATGTCGTAGCCTATATCATGTTCATCGCATATATCAAGCTCTACGCGGCGGGACAGGAAGATATCACATTGAGTGATCTAACCCCGATACTAAAGTCAAAAGCACTTTCTCTTACTTTTTCCTGGATTGCACTTGTGATCCTCATGTATGTAGGCATGTTTCTTTGTCTAATACCAGGCATATATTTGGGCGTTGTATTTGCACATTTCTTCGTGATTTCAATAATAGAAGAAAGCGGATTTGGCGCTACATGGAAGAGATCATTTTTCCTCATAAAGGATAATTGGTGGTCTTCTTTTGGGTTGTACATTGTCACCTATTTGATCGCAATTGGAATCATGATTGTGGTTTATATTCCTACCTATTCTATAATGGCCATGGAACTCTTTTCAGCAGCTAAAGAAAATGATCCGGCTCAGATGATGAATACGATGTCAACCACCATGTCGTACATTATGCCTTTTTATTACTTGATCGCATTAGTCATGATGCTGTTGTTTGCGGTGGTATCTTCCTTAAGATATTATTCTTTGGTTGAGATAAAAGACGGTACCGGTGAAAAGGAACTTATAGACCAGATCTAGACAAACGAATTAGTACTGTTGAAATCCGTATTAACCATTTTGTTTCTTGCATGTTCAATGACGACTTCTTTTGGAGCCATAGACTCCATCTATGTAGAGTCGAATAGAAACTTTGATCAAATTGAGCTGGAGGCATACAGGTCTAATCCGGATTTCTCTTATATCCACGAAAGTCAGACCATACATTGGTGGGATGGAATTTATGAGTGGTTGGTTAATTTCCTGAGCGATTGGTTTGAGGACAAGGATTCGGTAGCAATAGGGGGTCTCTTGTACATAGTTACCAAAATTGCATTGTGGACGTTGATGATACTTGCTATAGGCTTGCTGGCCTATAGTTTATATAAAAACGGTGTGTTTGGAGTGATAGGCCGAAAGAGGCAGGCACTTGATCTTTCATTTAGCGAGTTAGAAGACCAAGTGTTAGAGACCGATTGGCAGCAATTGATTGGCAAAGCCGTAGCCAATCAGCAATTTAATGTAGCGATCAGGCTACATTTCCTTCAGCTTTTGCAATCACTTAATTCAGTCAATCAAATTGAATGGAACAAATCGAAGTCAATAAGGGATTACCAACGTGAGCTTTCAGCTCAATACAATCAGGGCTTCGTCGCACTGGCAAGATATTATCAATATTCATGGTTTGGAGATGTACAAATAGATGAGTCTCATTTCAACCAAATGCAAGACGAATTTAATTCTTTTAACTCGAGTCTCAATGTGGAGTAAATACAAGTATTTCATCTTGTCAGGGTTGGCTATGGCAGCCCTTGGAGCATTGGAAGCCATGAAGCCAAAGGAAACCTTGTGGCTGGAATCATATTCTAAATTTGATAAGGTTCCATATGGAAATTACATCTTGTACAAACAACTCGGAAATCTGTTTAATGAAGCACCTAAACCTTCATTTGAGCCTTTGAAGGCTACACTCAATGACACTCTATCGAACACTAATCTGATCATAATCAACAATTCTTTCGAAGCTGAACAAAACGAGGTTGATGCGCTCTTGAATTTCGTAAACAACGGAAATCAAGCCATGATCATCAGTCGACAGATCACGGACCTACTCTTGGATACGCTAGGTCTAAGCACCAATTTTGATTTTAGCCAAGAATCAGAGGTTAGCTATGGTTTGCTCAATGATACCACGAAGTTTAATGGCCCAACCTACAACATTTTATTTCGAGCCTATTTTGATAGCCTCTCGACAGCACAACCACTAGGTTACAGATCAGACAGTTTGCCAAATTTTGTGGGTCTGAAGTTTGGAAGCGGGCAATTATTCCTTCACGTCTTACCCAGCGCATTTACAAACGCGTTTATCCTGACTGGTCACAATGATAGGTATATCAGTAGTGTTTTGTCGTACTTGCCTGATCAGACCACCATATGGGATGAATACTACAAAGCCAGAAAACAATATGTCAAACAGGCTAGTCCGTTTCAGCAGGTTCTAACCACCGATGGATTACGTCAGGCACTGTACCTGATACTTTTAGCAACCTTTGTTTATATGATATTCGCTTCCAAAAGGAGACAACGTATCATACCGGTCCTGTCCACCAGAACAAATGCTACGGTAGAATTTGTGGAAACTATGGGGCAGCTATATTACAATGAAAGTGATCACAAGGATATTGGATTGAAGCGAGTGAACTACTTTTTAGCCGATATCAGAGAGAGGCATAGAATCGATACAGCTGCACTAGATGAAGGCTTTGTCCAGAAGCTTTCTTCGTTGTCCGGTGTACCCATAGAGGACATAAATCAGCTCATTACAAATTTTAATGTCATAAAAGCGGTAGATGTTGTTTTACAGGATCGAATTGTCCAACAAGATAAATTGATAGAAAACTTTTACAATAAAGAGAGAGCATATGGAAAATGAGGAACTGTTTGAGTCGAGAGTAGATCTTTCAGAAGTCAAAAGCACATTTGAAGCTATTCAGGTAGAAATTAGTAAAGTTGTACTAGGTCAGGAGAAAATTGTAGAGCAATTGTGCATAGCCCTGCTATGCGAAGGACATGTTTTGATTGAAGGTCTCCCTGGAGTAGCTAAAACCCTTACAGCCAAATGTTTGGCCAAAACAGTAGATGCCGGATTTAGTAGGATTCAATTTACTCCGGATCTAATGCCGAGTGACGTGGTAGGTACTATGATCTATAATCCAAAATCCAGTGAGTTTAGTTTCAAATCAGGGCCTATTTTTTCGAATGTTGTCCTCATAGATGAGATTAATCGATCACCTGCCAAAACGCAAGCGGCCCTGTTTGAATGTATGGAAGAGCGTCAGGTGACCGTAGATGGCATCTCCCATCCATTGGATTCTCCGTTTATGGTCATAGGTACTCAAAACCCTGTTGACCATGAAGGCACTTACAGGCTTCCTGAAGCACAGCTAGATCGATTTATGTTTAAGCTTAATGTTGAATACCCGACACTTGAAAATGAACAAAAAATCCTTGAATTGCATCAAAACATTGGTCATCGGCTGGATCTTGTTGATATTCAAAAAGTGATTGACAATAAAAAGCTGAAGTCAATTCAAGATACCATTAGCAAGGTGAAAGTTAAGCCTGAGATATTAAGCTATATCTCCAGTATTATCCACGAAACAAGAAATAATCCAAACATATATTTAGGCGCTTCACCGAGAGCAAGCCTTAGCTTGCTTCAAAGCGCCAAGACATTGGCTGCCACACTGGGTCGCGATTTTGTAATTCCGGATGATGTTAAAGAAATGATCATACCGGTCATCAATCATCGAATTGCACTCAATCCCGAGAAAGAAATGGAGGGAATGACCAATCAAACTGCGTTAAAGTTTATTATTGATAAAGTGGCAGTTCCGAGTTGATCATATGCCTTTCGTGAAGATCATAGGGTCAATATATCTGTCAAAAAACTTCTTTTGGGCGCTGGGGATTTTGATACTTGCCTTTGTGCTAGGAAGTATGTCTCCCTTTGTGCTTGGAATAGCTCGCGTTTTGATGGCACTTTATGTATTAATTGTGATCGCAGAATCAGTGCAATTGTACAGAGTCAATGATGGAATCATTTCTGCAAGGAATGCACCGGCTCGATTGTCTAATGGCGATGAGAATCACATCTATATTTTATTAAAAAGTGATCTGCCGTACGATTGCAGGTTTGAGCTTATTGATGAACTACCTGTTCAGTTTCAGAGCCGGGACAAAACCTTCTCCGGACTATTAGGCTCAGGCACCGAAAAAACCATTCAGTATATTATCAGGCCGGTAGACCGGGGTGAGTACAGCTTTGGAAATATTAATATCTATATATCCACACTTACTCATATGATACAACGCCGATATCAGTCCGAAGCTGGAGAAATGGTCAAGGTCTACCCATCTATTATACAAGTAAAAAAGTATTCATTCTTAGCTATTTCAGATCATTTACAAGATGCAGGGATCAAAAAAATAAGAAAGATTGGGCATAATTATGAATTTGACCAAATCCGTGAATTTGTTACCGGCGACGATGTGCGATCCATCAATTGGAAAGCCACTGCGAGGAGTTCTCAATTGATGGTCAATCAATATCAAGATGAAAAGTCTCAGGATGTATATACAATCATCAACAAAGGCAGAGTCATGCAGATGCCTTTTGAAGGTTTGACCCTGCTGGATTATGCCATCAACTCATCGCTGGTGATGCTCAATACTGCATTCGCAAAAGATGACCATCCCGGATTAATCACTTTTAACAAAGAGGTGGCCGCCATGGTGCCCGCGTCTAAGAAGAAAACACAAATTACGACTGTGCTTGAAACATTGTATAATCAGGAAACGGATTTTTCAGAGGCCGATTATTCGAAGCTGACTTATTGGGTACGTAAGAAAATAAAAAAACGAGCGCTGATTTTTCTTTATACCAACTTCGAAGGACTTGTCAGTTTGGAAAGAGAAATAGAGCATCTCAAAACCATGGCAAGGTATCAGCGATTGATAGTTGTATTGTTCAAAAATGTAGAACTCGATAGCTTGGTGAATCATCAATCAGAAGATTTGGAAGACATTTATACCAAAACGATTGCAACGAAATTTCAACTTGAAAAGCAGTTGATTGTGAAAGAATTGAACAAACATGGTATAGACACCATTCTAACTTCTCCTCAGGACTTAACAGTCAACTCTATCAATAAGTATCTGGAAATCAAGAAAAGGGGGTTATTATAAATTGATGCATGCGACCAGGCTCTAATTATGACCATGAGCTTGTCGTTGCGGTCGTCATCAGCTTACCGTAATCGATAATGAGGGTAACAAAGATCAGGTGGAATTTTCTGTGATTCTTAATTGATTAATACATGTCTTTTGCGCTAAATCCTATCGAGTTAGAAAAGTGCTACTGCTTCACTAATTCTCACCACAAACACCGAAACACTCAACTCCTTTTCATCAATAATTGCATAATAAGAGAGTCTATATATATTTGGGGCTTGTACACCATCATATTACTTGAACCATGACTAAAAATATTTTAACTAGCCTGATCGCAGGAACTTTCATTTTGATTTCCGCGTGCTCATCAAATAAAGAAAATACAGATGAAACTTCACAAGCTGAAGTAATTGCTGAAGTTGCTGAGCCGGTTCAGGTTCCGGCAGTTTGTATTTGGGATAAAATCTCGGTCCGTGAAACTGCAGGTGCCAAAGGAAAATACGTAACTTCTTTGAGTGTAGGCGAATCTCTGTCCTATTTGAGCAAGGACTCCACAATCGAGGAGAAAACGTACGCAAATGTGCTACTCAATGATGGTAAGGAAGGCTGGGCTTTGAAAAGTTTTATTGTTAATGATGCTAAACCAGCTGTTGTACTTTCTGATATCAGTCTGTACTCTCGTCCCGACCTATTGACCAAATCTGACAAAATATTCAAAATGATGGATATCATTGCGAGCATTGAAGCACAGGGAGACTGGATGAAAATAAAAGGAAGAAGATCCGGAGCAAAATGGATGGACGAAGGATGGGTAAAATCCGGCAACATTTCCTTTGATGCGGTGGATATTGCTGGAGCCAAATTTGCACTGGAAGCATTAGCCATCGAAGATGAGACCGAGCGAGCAACAGCATTAACCGAAATTATCAACAACGGTGATTTAGCTGGTTCCAGATTCATTGCTGAGTTGGAATCTCACCTTTCTGAACTTACAATGCCCACTGAGGCGGAAGAAGTAGAAGAAGAAGTTTCAATCGAAGAACAAGCAACCGATTCCATTTGATAAATAGAACATTTGAGGGCAATGCAACCTCATAAATACTCAATGTTGGGTATGGAGATGATATCCGACATTGAGTTACTTTTTCAATTCTAATCTTCGATAACAGATGAATCAAGACAATGAGCAACTCTCTGAAGGTTCAGAAAAAAGTCACTCGCAAGCTTCATCTGAAAACCAACGATCTACAGACGAACTAAATCAGCCATCGGCGAGAAAGAAAACAAAAACCAGACTGGTTTGGTTATTGTTCATTGTCCTCCTGATCTTAGGTGCCTGGCAGGTTTATAAGCTTATCAATCCGGATGTAGCTGGACCAAGAATACATCCTCTAGGTCTTGTTCCAGAAAATGCGCTCTACATTGTAGAAACTGATCGACCCTATAAGCTCTGGTCTGAAATAAGCCAAACCAGCATTTGGGCATTACTGCAAAACGATGAAGAATGGGAGGAATATGGTCATATGATGAGCGAATTGGAAAACACACTTTCAGATTTTGATCAAGCGTTGGATATCCTCACTAACAGAACTATTTACATCTCTGGACATCCCTATCGATCCAAAGAGTCCGATTTACTTTTTGTTTTTGATTTAGAAGGACTGGGAGTTATCCAAACATGGATGACCAGCCTCGATCATGTAACCAAACGAACCTTTGGTGAAAATATCATCTACGAAAAATTAGAGGTTGATTCAAAAGAAACCCTATACTTTTCATTTGAAGATAATTACTTGATTGCGTCATATACGCACACCCTGGTCGAGGCATCGATTTTATCTAAGAATCAAGCTACTCTGACCCGTTCATTCGATTTTATTGATATAAAGAAAAAAGTACTGGGTGAAGGTTTGGTTCGTATCTATGTAAATTACAAGTCGCTCTATTCCCACCTCAGCTCTATTATAAGTACTGAAGAAATCAAAGACCTAAGTGAGAGCCTTCCATTCAAGTATAGTGGTTTCTATTTGGATGTGGATCAAGAATACCTTCTGCTAGAAGGTTATTCGAATTACAGTGATAGTCTTTTCACCTACTTAAATCTGTTTCCGGCTGCTGGAAAAGGGGGAACTGATATTGCTCAAGTGGTTCCAGCTAATACATCTGTCTACATGAGCTTTGGATTTGATTCGTTCAAGCAGTTCTATATTTCACTAGTCGATCAATTGTCAAAAGACCCGGAATCAGGAGAAGCCTATAAATCGTATGTGGCCAAGACCGAGAAATTTCTAGGAATAGAGTTGGAAGAAGATTTAGCCGGATGGGTAGATGATGAAATTGCGCTGATCCAATTCGAATCAAAAAAAGAGTCAGAAACAGCACTGATCATCAAAGCAAAAAGTGCTAATCTCGCTAAAGAAAAGATGTCATTTTTGAGCCATCAAATCAAACGAAAAACGCCAGTCAGATTTAAAACGGTAAGTTATCGCGATTACGAAATCAACTATATGGCCGTCAAGGGATTGTTCAACCTCATACTCGGAAAACTCTTCACAAAATTCGACAGGCCCTATTATACCATAATTAATGAATTTGTCATTTTCTCCGACAGTCCTGAGGTATTGAGAAGAATGATTGACGAATGGCGAAATGAATCCACCTTGGCGAGCCTCCCGGCTTATCAGAACTTCACAGAAATCCTGGGTAGTGATCACAGCGCCTTATTATACATACAGCTGGAATTATTGGGCAAGAGTAAAGATGGATTGATTGACCCTGAGACTGTCAGCTTTCTGCAGTCTAAAAGCAATATGATTTCTCACTTTCCACAATTTGGATTCAATATATCCCCTTCCGGTAAAATGTTTGAGACCAAATTACTTTTATCCATCGAGAGAGTGGATGCGGCAAATATATTCGACAATGCCATCCCTTTTCCTTCCCTGAACATCAACTATGACAGTCTCTTTCAATTAGATCCCGGAGAGCAAATCATAATAGAAGAAATTGAAATAGAAGATCTGGCAGCCAAAAAGCAATCTGAAACCTATGAGGAGGGAACTCCTAAATATGAGCTTGAAATTAAAGATGGGCTCAAACATGGTAATTACTTTGAGTATCACCCCACTGGAGAACTAAAAGTCAGGGGCAAATACAAAAATGATCTCAAAGAAGGTACCTGGAAGTACTATACCGTAGAGGGCAAACTTGAAAAAAAAGAAAAGTATAAAAAGGACAAATTGGTTGACGGATGATGAACTTCAGGTATTAACTCCTAAAGGGTCTTCTAACAAGTAGAGTTGAAAGTTTTACATGCCTAACTGAGACCCTTACTCAAACTATTATTTACTAAAAAGTGGGAGTTATGGGATACATGGGTTTTGGAATGAGAAAGGAGGTTTACACTCGTAAGCCAAAAAAAGTCTTTACTAAACTTAAGGAAATGTATGGGCAAAAGCTGGTAGGCCCAAATTCCGCGACTACCACCAGACCGCTTGGTTCAGTGTCATACGAAAAGCACAGCTATAAACCCTTTTATCAAACCCGCTTTTATAAAATTCTGAAACGGACTGTTCTGAGCGTATTAGCGATCTCACTAATTTGGACTTTTTTTATTCAGGAGCACTTTGAAAAATATCTAAAAATTCAATTTGAAGCCAAAGGGTTCAGCGAATTGTACCAGACAGAAATGTCTCATTTAACTCAACTTTTTGAAACAATTGATGCCCGAAGAAATAAGATGATTTCTATAAGATATTATCCCTGGTCAAAAGATTATGACATAAGAATAAAACACCCATTGGTGCATGAGGCCATGAATCCTGCGGATATTCATTTTTCTAGATTTGATGGAGGTAGTCAGAATTTCAGAAAGCCAAACGATGATACCATAGATGAGCACATTCTAATACTCAAACGGGAAACATCAATTATTCATGAGGAAAATTGGGTGTATGCTATGAACAATGTGGTAGCCAGTCAAGTGCCCTCATCAATTGTCAGATATCTTGAAATGGATGAGGTTGAATTCTTAGAGTTCTTGGCTATAGTAGCCAAACTGGGTGAAGAGATCGAAATTGAGGCGAGTACAATTAAGACTGGCTTTGAGCATAAAATTTTTGGATATTATGAAATCAAATACTCGACATACGAGTTAAAATCTTCGGTCGAAATAAGATCTGGATTAAAGTATAAAAAATTGATTGGTACGCTGGCTGACAACGTCTATTGGTCTCGATCAGAAAGAATGAGCTTCTGAAAATTTTAATTCATAAACATAAAACTTCTTTGACCTTATGCACGAACTTGATATCAAACAGGAATCATACTTTCCCCAAAACTTCAAATTTTTTGGTGGCCTTCTCATTTTTGGAGCCTTTCTTACACTTGGTACAGCTGAAGTATTCTCTTTGGTCAGAGTGATAGCTTTTTTTGCACTTTTAGGGTTTGGTATAGTTATTATATCCATGCGCTATGGATTAAAAATCAATGTAAAGTATAAAACATATACGGTTTATACTTTACTACTGGGGTTCAAGATAGGAAAGCCAGAATCATTCAACTACATAGAAAAATTCTATATAAATCAGGTCACGGAGAAGGCGCTGGCAACCACAAGAACAGGAGCAAAATTTGATGTCAGGAACAAGGTATACAAGGCTTTCATTCGGTTAGACAACGGAGAAAAAATTCATCTGGATACAGATAATAGCGAGCCTGTACTAATGCAAAGAGTAGACGGCTATAAAAAGATAGTTGAGCCGATTTACAGGCCTGCTGATTAATGATCTCTAAAAATAGTGACTCAATCCGATTTGAAAGGTCAGCATATTAAGATTGTCGATAGAGTAATTGTAATCAATGCGATGGGGGCTGATATCAACATCGTCGTTGCGCACATAGGTAGTGAGCCCGGGTATCTGATACCCAATGTCAATAGAAATTTTGTCAAAGTAAGATTTGAGTGGGATTTGAAGCCCAAGAGTGGCCCCAACGTTTCCACTGATCGTTGTGTGTCCGTGTAATTTTCTGGACTCTTCACCTCCCTCACAAGGATCCAGATCATCAA
Organism: Reichenbachiella sp.; assembly: GCF_039944555.1. GTDB lineage: Bacteria > Bacteroidota > Bacteroidia > Cytophagales > Cyclobacteriaceae > Reichenbachiella. Next base: position 382,773 of record NZ_JBDUYN010000012.1, read on the forward strand.
TCGCATGACTTTTTGTGGCAAAAAATAACAATCCTGCGTGCATCCCGATGTAGGCCTGAATGAATTTAAAATCAGCCACCTTATATTTTGCGAGGAAATTGGCACCATAAACCGTATGGTTTGTTTCAATACGGTCATAGTCATTGAGTAAAGTGTCATATGTATTGGTGCCATAGTTATGTACTGAGAAACCGGCACCTATATAGGTATTCTCTGATCCTGAAATTCGCTGATATATGGCTAGATCAAGGCCTATGGATCGAAAATCAATCTCCCGTTTCGGAAACATAAAACTAACCCCATATTTAAATTCCGTATCTTCAGTTCTGATCATTGGCTCTGAAGGACCCTCTTGACCCTCTTCTTCTAAATTAATATCATCAACTATGCTGAATAATAAATCAATGATACCGCTATCGTTGTCACAAGATTGAGCCAAGAGCGAGTATTCATTAAAAGAGAGTAAAACAAATAACAAGGGGAAGGTTTTAAAGCAGGACTTGTACATAGAAAGCTTGTTTTCCACGAAAAGACAAGTTTTGTGCCAACACCCGAATGTAAATACCCACTAGACCATACAGCACTTCTTGTATTTTTCTCCACTTCCACATGGACAAGGGTCATTTCTTCCAATATCTTTTTGTTTTTTGAATGAGGACTGATCGATTACCTCAGTCATATTTTGATTAAAGACTTCAGATAATCTCTTATATAATTCAGGATGCCTCTTCTTCAATAAATGAGGCCTTTCAAAAAAATATTCACTAGCTACCGCAAAAAATTCTTGTTTGTTTGTAGCCCCATAGTCATTAATGTCTGACCTATTCGCAATGATCTCATTAGTCTTCTGATTTACAAAATCCAACCATGGGAGTGTATATGGTTTATCAGAATATCCAGGAGGGATTCCATCTACTGCTCCAGACTCCTTGTCAAATAAGTGTACAAATTCATGAATCCCTACATTCTTTTTATCATTGGATATGTCGAAGCCATGATGAAGTGAGGGTAGGGAAAGGATCATTTTTCCTTCCATAGTTCCGCTACCCACCATGCCTGTTATGATTTCCGATTGGCTACCTATGTTAAAGTCTCGATCGAATGAGTCAGGATAAAGAATTACTTCATCCAAATGGCTATAACTCCATGCTGGAAATCCAAACAGGGGAATAACTGCGCTGCTGGCTACCAATAGTCTGTCTTCCAAGGTCACATTGAGTTGGACACCAGTGACGATGATTTCATTCAAAAAATGTTGAACGTCGGTTTCAAATTGAAGTTTTTGAATGCTATTTAAGTTTTTGTAGAAATTAACCTTTTCCAGAAGGATATGCTTCCATTTTTTTGGTGTTTTGATAAGTGTTTTGGGCGTATTTGTTTTCTTTTTCAAGATGAAATAAAACAACACACCCAGCAAAACCAGAACCATAATTGCATCTACCATTCTGAGAAATTATTTGTTTATTACATGTATAATTTAATTACAGCATCGTCAAGATATCTCCAAAAATTTGCCAAGCCAGAAGTCCCAGCAATGGAATCCAAAGAAGCTTCTGAGTAACTTTAAACTGATCGCAAGATACTTTCCTTCCTGAAATTATTTCCTTAATAATCGGATTGTATTTTCCAACGAAAATCTCGGAAATGGCATCAAGTCATAAAGCACCACCAACAATAAGAACCGAAGGGTAATTCACTTGGAATTCAATTATCCGGAGCTACCGAATGGTTTGAGATGGGCTGAGAAGCTGGATTTGAATGAAAATTGAAGTACTCGATTGATATTTCAATACTACTCTGCTCTATGGTATCATCCTGATTTAAGCTTCCATATTCAAATATGAGTTCAATTGGTTTTATATTTAATCTGCAAAATTGGCTCAAAGAATATAAAACAGGAAATGATCAGTTTTTTCAAAAAAATAAGAAAAAGTGCCATCGTCAACAGCAATTTTAGAAGAATAGCACTCTACGCATTAGGTGAGATATTCCTTGTAGTGATAGGTATACTTATAGCAGTAAGTATAAACAACTGGAACAAAGAGAGAAGTGACCGGCAGGCAACAAAAGCTTCTTTGTTAGGATTGCTTAGCGACTTAAAAAAAGATTCGGCACGGCTTTCTTTTTTGCATGCGGAATATCATAAAAATACTGCAAGATGCGATTCTATAATTTCTCGGCTTGAACTCTCAGATTCTGACCCACAAAGAAGTACAATAATTAGGTATGACTTTATTCGTTTTTTTTCGCTTAATCCATCCACCGCGGCTTTCGAAGAAATGAAAAATAGCGGTAAACTCTATACGTTATCAAATATTGGTCTGAGCTCTAGCATTACTCAGTACTATACTAATCTGGATCGTAATGAGAGCTACATAGAAAATGGACATGAGCGAATCAGATTTCATATGGATCAGCCAACACTCAATGACTATTGGCTGGCTGTAAGAAAGAAGAATAATGACACTCATATAAAATGGATCGAAGACAAAGAATCCAGTACTCACCAAGCATTCGAATTTCTGGTCTATTTGGCAAAAGGTAGATTTAGAAGCAACAAACAAAAGGTCGAACAGATCAAACAACAAGCCGCAAAGCTTGTGAGACTGATTGAATTAGAGATTGAAAGAATATAAAATGTGAATTTACTTCCGGAGTATTTTATTAAGGCCCTGAAAAAAACTTTCCTCTGCCAAACTCCTCTGTTGCTTGTAACCCAAAGCTTCGTAAATTTCCCGACATGTGGATACCAATTCATCTTTTTCCTTAAGGCTTCTTTCTACAATACTCAGCGCTTTATGATTGGCCTCCGCGAGTAAACTATTGGATGCAATAAGTTTGTTTAGATTATCAATGATACTCGCTTTATCGTTTTTATTCATTGTGTGTTGATAATAATTCGTTAAACAAAGTGAATCTAACTCGTGCTGATTGCTGCAGAGCCTTAAAGGCTCGGGCAATTCTTGAGTCGCCGGACGAGGAACCTCATGGTTTGTTCGGTCACGTTATTATATTTACGACAGGGTCACAAACCTAAGTATAATATATTACACGATCAAAAAATAAGTACAATTTATTGTACTAATATATATAATTATGGACTTGAAGTTAGTCAAGATAGTTGCGATTAGTAAAAACATTAAACTTGACGATCTAGCAGAGATGGCTAATATCACGCGCTCCACATTCTACAACTATCTTTCTGGCAAAACTTCAATCCCTGCGGATACCCTGAAGACATTATCCGATATTCTGGATATTCCAATAGCTAGATTGTATAGTGAGTCTAATAATCTGGAGTTGTTGCATTCTAGTGAGCCGCCTCCTGCTTACAGCTTAGCTAAAAATGTAGGAGAGATACCACTTGTCCATAAATTTGCGCATTCAGATTATTTGTCAGCCTATAATAGCGAAGAATACTTAAAAAGTCTTCCCATATATCCTGTGCTTGTGGATCAGTTGCCAAAGGGTAACTATCTGTGCTTTGAAGTGAGCGGGGATGGCATGTCCAACGGTACCTTTGAAAGCCGCGTAACAGGAGATATTATTCTTACTCGGGAATTGCAGAAACAACAGTGGTCCACTGGATTAAATGTAAACAACAATTTAATAATTGTGCATCGAGAGGAAGGAGTGATGATTAAACGAATAACAACCCATGATGTAAATTCAGGTTTAATAATTGCTCAAAGTTTGAATCCTCAATACGAAGACTGCAAGCTATCCCTGAATGATGTCTTAGTCATTTTTAAAGAGGTCAGGTTGGTTGGGCGCAACTCCGAAATGTAAACCAGCCCGCATTGGTTCATTCATTTCACTGAATTGTTGACTTGAGGCCGCTCTGATATTTATCCAAAATTTGCTTAAAACATAATTTTTTGTAATCATGTCATGCTTTGGCAGGATGTTTAATACAATTGGCAATATCTGTAAATGAGTGGACGCTACTTTAGCCAGTACATAATAATTAATTTTTCTCAAAATGCTGCTGGCTCCAGGTGTTCTCCATCTGGAGCTTTTTTATTATTTGGCGATATGCCAGTTCTCATCTTTCTTTGTGCCAATCAAAAAAGGAACATGACAAAGAAAGGAATTTTACTCGTCAATCTGGGTACCCCAGATAGTCCGTCAGTCAAAGATGTCCGAAAGTATTTGAGAGAATTTCTTATGGATAAGAGGGTGATTGATATTCCTTTTCTGTCTCGCTGGCTTTTGGTAAATCTAATTATCACTACTTTTCGGGCTCCAAAGTCTGCCAAGGAATATCAAAAACTATGGGAGGACAGAGGATCCCCACTTAAATTTTATGGAGAGGATTTGAGCAAGGCAGTTCAGAAAAAACTGGGGGATGAATACTTGGTAGAACTAGGCATGCGTTATCAGAACCCATCGATTCAGCAAGCCATTGAAAAGCTGCTAAATAGCAATGTTGAAGAAATCAAGGTGATATCTCTCTTCCCACAATATGCGTCAGCTACCAGCGGTTCAGTGGTCGATAAAGTTATGGATGTAGTTAAAGACAGGCAGGTCATTCCGAAGATGTCTTTTGAAGGCCCCTTTTTCAATCACCCAAAAATGTTGGAAGCTATTGCTGATAACGCAAAAAAGTGGATATCTCAACACGATTACGATCATTATTTATTCAGCTACCATGGTTTGCCTGAAAGACAAATACGGAAAGCGAAAATAGAAGTTTGTGAATTAGGCGACTGCTGCAATGTATGTGACAGCAATAATCATTTTTGCTATAGAGCACAGTGCTTTGAGACTACCAGGCTTTTGGTAAAAGAAATGGGCCTATCTATGGATAAAGTGACCACCGTATTTCAGTCACGCCTGGGTAAGGATCCATGGATACAACCCTATGCAGAAGATAAGCTCAAAAGCTTGGCTAGTGAAGGGAAAAAGAATGTGCTAGCTTTCTCTCCAGCCTTTGTTGCGGATTGCCTGGAGACTACACTTGAAGTTGGTGAGACGTATAAAGAAGAATTTATTGAATTAGGAGGCGAACGCTGGGACCTGGTTGAAAGCCTCAACGTTCATCCGGCCTGGGTTGATTGTGTTTGTGATTTAGTTAAGAGCTAATTGATCAATTCAGTCAAGGCATCTACTGCATAGTCAACCTCTTCTGGTTTGGTATATTTCGAAAAGGAGAAACGAACAGCCCCGCGTGCGGGATCTACACCTAATGCAGTTAGTACGTGTGATCCAATATCAGAACCACTGGCACATGCACTCCCACCAGATGCAGATACTCCCTTAATGTCCATATTAAAGAGGAGCATATCATTTTCATCCGTGGCCGGTAGACTCACATTTATTACCGAATACAGGCTTTCCTCCATGTCACCGGATAGACCGTTGAATGAAACATCAGATATTTGGGACATAAGTCCTTCCAGCATTTGTTTCTTCAAGCCGGAAATGTGTTGACGATTTTCCTCCATATCCCGATAGGAAATTTCAAGTGCCTTTGCTAATCCAACAATGCCAGCTACATTTTCTGTGCCTCCACGCATGTTTCGTTCTTGCGCTCCTCCATGAATGAAAGGCTGTATTTTCGTTTCATGATTGACATAGAGAAAGCCCGCACCTTTTGGTCCGTGAATTTTGTGGGCAGCTCCAACGATAAAATCAGCTTTCATGTTAGCAAGATTATGCTTGTATTTTCCAACGGCCTGCACTGTATCCGAATGGAAAAAACCACTGTTTGATTTTACAAGTTCGCTTATGGTCCGAATGTCATTCAGATTTCCAATCTCATTGTTAGCATGCATCAGGCTTACAAATGAAGGGGACTCTTCCAATAATGAAGTTAGGTGGACCAAGTTAATCCGACCAGATTGATCGATATCAACATATTTTAATGCAATGCCTCTTTCTTTGGCCAAATACTCTAAAGTATGGAGAACTGCATGATGCTCTAACCTGGAGGTGATAGCTGTTTTAATACCCAGACTTTCAATAGAACTACAAATGGCTGTATTGTCGGCCTCAGTACCACCAGACGTGAAAAATATTTCAGCAGGTGAGGTGTTCAACATGTCAGCTATATTCTTTCTGCATTTTTCAATGGTTGACCTTGCTTGCCGCCCATGAGAATGAATAGATGAAGGGTTGCCAAAATTTTCCATAAAATATGGAGCCATAGCCTCAAATACTTCCGGATCTACCGGTGTGGTAGCTGAGTTGTCTAAATAAACCTTCATCATGGATTTCTTTTTTTACAAAATTGACCAATTTATAAGACAATAAGAATGTTTATTATTTTTCTATTAAGAAGACTGTGGGTATTATTTTTTCGATCAATACAGCTTATCTTTATAGGCCTATTGAAAAGGTACAATATGAAATATAGTTGCGTTTGTATTGATGACGACAAGATGTTCAACGAAATTCTTGAACAATACATCAAACATGTGGACTTTCTTGAGTTTTTAGGCGCCTATAGCAATCCCATAGAAGGTGTAATGGCCATCGACAAACTTAAACCTGACATTCTTTTTTTGGATGTGGATATGCCGGAAATCAATGGCTTTACAACTATTGATGCCCTGGAACACAAGCCCATAATTGTTATGGTTTCTTCGCATTGGGAGCATGAGAAAGAGTTGCTTGAAGCCGGTGCGGCAAAGTTTGTAATGAAACCGATCGTAAGCCCTGAACACCTGGCCCAGATTGTAAACGAGGTGGTGAAGCGAGAAGGGGTCAAGTAATTCCTTCTATCAGTATTCTTTGACCCCTTAAACCCTGCATCTTCTTAAATTTTCATCACAAACCATTTTGCCAGCGTTTTGTAATTGACCTTGGTGCCGTGCATAAATATGCCGATACGATATATTCTTCCTGCCATCCATGTGGTTCCGCAAAATCCAGCTACCAACAGTGCGATCGAAAGAGCCAGCTCCCAGGCCGGTACATCAAATGGCAATCTCATCATCATAATAACTGGCGATGTAAATGGTATGATTGACAACCAGAAGGCCATAGAACCATGAGGTTCTTGAATCACAATGGATATCATCATCATGGAAAAAATAAGAGGTAGTGTAATGGGCAGCATAAATTGTTGAGAATCAGCTTCACTATCTACAGCGGACCCTATGGCCGCGAGCAAAGCACCGTATAGTAGGTATCCTCCCAGAAAGTAAATCAGGAAGCTTCCGAGTATCGTTGGGATATCAATTTTGTCCGTAATGCTCATAAGATCAAAGGCTTTATTTTGTTCCTCGATCTGTTCTGCATCAAGCTCTCCTCCAGCTTGCATGGCCAATTGCTCCGTAGTACTAGGTTGATCAAGAATCAGGGACGAAGTCACTGAGGTCAGTGCTGTAGTCATTACTGCCCAAAGGACAAACTGGGTTAGCCCCACAGCGGCAATTCCAATGATTTTACCCATCATGAGTTGGAAAGGACGGACTGACGCAATCATCACCTCGATTATTCTGCTTGTTTTTTCTTGTGTTACTCCTCGCATGATCTGCATACCATAAATGAATATGAACATGTATAGCAAAAAGGAAGAGACATAACCTACACCAAAGGCAACACCTGAGTTGCTTTCGCTCTCATCCCCGGAATCTGAAAGATTGATGGTTTGAATGTCAACATGGGCTCTTAGATTGTCAATTAGAGTTTGATCTAATCCAGAATTAACAAGTTTTTCATCCTCAATAATCCCTCGAATTCTTTTTTCAATTCCTCCTTCTATGGCGATACCAGGGCTTTGTAGGGAGTAAAATTTAATTCCCTCCGGATTATCCAGATTGATTTTAGGGATGTGCAATAAACCGAAAATGGCGTCGCTCTCGATGAGATCCTGTTTAGTTTGTTCTACATCCGCCAATATAAATTGATAGGTAATGGTTTCTGTGTTTTCGATCTTGTTCTCGAACAAACCTGACTCATCTATTACTTGTATCAGTTTTTGATCTCCCTCTCTTGTCGCTGACCAAAACACCAATGCCATCATTCCGGCAAATAAGATGGGTCCTAAAATAGTCATGATAATGAATGACTTCTTTTTTACTCGTGCGACATATTCTCGAGCGATGATGAGGCCTATTTTATTCATGATTGGCAGGTTTTACTGTTGAAATAAAAATGTCGTTGATAGAAGGTATTTTTTCATTGAGTGATAGAATTCTTGTTTTCGAAGTGATAAAATTTACCAAATCATTCACGGAATAATCGTCGGAAATGCGAATTTCAGAACGGACTATTTCATCTTCCAGCGCGACAGTTTCCAGTACTTCAAAACCATTGTCGGAAATAGGAATCTGACCGATGTATTCAGCAATAAAAGTGTTGTTTCTGTATTGGTTTTTAATTTCCTTTTTTGCACCGTGCAACAGAATTTTTGAATGATGGATTAGCGTAATCTGATCGCAAAGTTCTTCCACTGATTCCATTCTGTGAGTGGAAAAAATTATTGTTGCCCCTTTTTCCTTTAATTCCAAAATTTCATCTTTAATCAAATTGGCATTCACCGGATCAAAACCAGAAAAGGGCTCATCCAAAATTATCAGTGCTGGATTGTGCACCACTGTTGCGATGAATTGGATTTTTTGTTGCATGCCTTTGGAAAGGTCTTCCACGTTTTTATTGTGCCAGGTCATGATATCCAGCTTTTCCATCCAGTGTTTGATAGACTTCACGGCATCAGGTCTGCTCATGCCCTTCAGACGGGCCAGAAAAATGAGCTGCTCAGAGACTTTCATCTTCTTGTATAGACCTCGCTCTTCCGGGAGATAGCCTATTTTTCTGACGTCTTCAGCGGTCATGGGACTACCTCTAAACAAAACCTGGCCGCTATTAGGCATAATGATTTGTGTAATGATCCTAATAAGTGTGGTCTTTCCTGCACCATTAGGACCTAATAGACCGAAAACACTATTCTGAGGGATGCTGAAACCTATATTGTTCAGTGCCAGATGATCTCCATAGGATTTAGAGATACCATCAATTTTAATTATGTCCAAGTCGATTGATTTTATTATTGCAACATGAGTTGCTAAAGGTAAGAAAATATTACAATTGTGGTGGATTAATTACTTGACGTACTCAAAGACGACATTACCAAGCGCAACATCGAGGTTGAATTCCAAGAGATTTTCAGCATGTGCGGAATAGCTCCGATTTACGTAAACATGATCATCTACTTCCTCAAAGACTTGGTTGAGAGAAATATTACAAAGAGGAGAACTTTTAAAATAAAGAATTGCGGGATAGTTTTCTTCAGGAATTATTATTTTTAATTTGCCTGCACCCACACTCACGTTGACCTGACAATATTCAGTGACTCCTTCGCTAAAATCCAGAATTGCTGTTCCAAATCCCACTTCAGCGATTACCACTTTTGCTTTAGATTTACTCACATTTTTTGTAATCAGATTTCCAACATCTACATTCACATAAAATGTGTCCATTGGACATTTATTAATCGAATTGTCGTCGTACACTACTTTTACGTTGGCACTTCCAGATTCGATTTTGAATCTGGACACATAAAGGTCAGACAGATTTACGAACGCATCTCCGATTCCGTATTTTAAATCGAGATTATATATTTTTTGTTCGGTCAAGAATACCTTCCAGAAGTTTTTCTCAGATTTCTCATTTCCGAACACGCTATAAGATATAGCCTGACTGAGTCCTTTTTGATTATAATCTTCAAGAAAAAGGTTGACGGAATTGGTATTATTATTTATTTCTGAATGAAAGGTTGGGTTGACTTCAGAAAAAGACGGATTTCCGTAGATCGTGAGTGGATTTTCGTTGTCTGATGGATTGATAAAACAAGTGCCTGACGTAGCTTTTAAAGAAAAAGCTACCGTATCAAAGGAGTCTTCCGCCTTTACAGTATAAAACTTCTTCAGTTGGGAGTGCCCCTTCAATCCAAAACCCAAAATCACTATTACAACAAGATAAACCCTTAGCATGTCCCTTCGTACGGAATTTTGATCATTCTGGTTGGATTAGTTCGACGATAGCCACCATTCAATCGTCGAAAATAGAATGAATAGGTGGAAATCAAAAATTTTAGAATGGATGTATTTGCAAAAGATGTTGGTTGAAAAAAAAGATCTCTTACTACAATGCAGCAATAAGAGATCTTTTTTGTAGGCTCAAATGTTTATTCTAGAAGAATTCTTTAATCTTCTCGAAGAAGCCTTTTTCCCCTTTGCCAGGGTTAGGAGTGAAATTGTCGGAGTCTCTCATGCTTTCAAGCTTCTCTTTTTCATCCTTCGATAAAGTTTTGGGTGTCCAGATATTTACATGGATCAATTGGTCTCCTTTTCCATATCCATTGATGTCTTTGATTCCTTTACCACGTAGTCTTAATATCTTACCACTTTGAGTGCCTTGGTCAATTTTAATTTTAACCTTTCCATCAATAGTGGGGACTTCCACAGAAGTTCCAAGTACTGCATCAACAAAGTTCAGATAAAGATCATAGACAATGTTGTTGCCTTCTCTTTTGAGCTCATCACCTTCTTCTTCTTCTATTACAATAAGTAAATCGCCAGGCATGCCTCCGCCTGGAGCTTCATTTCCTTTGCCAGACATAGACAGCTGCATGCCATCTACTACACCAGCAGGTATTTTCACCGGTATGACCTCGTCTTTATAAGTCAAGCCGGAATTGTCAACTCCATTTGGTTTTTTATCAATGCTTTGGCCCGCACCATTACAAGTAGGGCAAGTAGATGCGGAAACCATTTGACCCAGCATAGTATTCACAACCTTTTTCACCTGACCACTTCCATTACAGGAGGGGCAATTTTTGAACGTGACGCCTTCTGCAACCACCAAGCGATTGACTTTTATTTTCTTTTCTACGCCATGAGCAATGTCTTCAAGCGTTAGTTTGAGTTTAATACGAAGATTGGTGCCTTTTCTGGCTCTGCCACGACCACCACCGCCACCAAAGAAACTGTCGAATGGACTACCTCCACCGCCACCGAAGATGTCGCCAAACTGGGAGAAGATATCGTCCATAGACATCCCGCCGCCACCGAATCCACCGCCGGCTGCACCGCCCATGCCTGCATGACCGAATTGGTCGTAACGTTGCTTTTTCTGAGAGTCGCTTAAAACTTCATAGGCCTCTGCAGCTTCTTTAAAGTTTTCTTCGGCCTGCTTGTCATCAGGATTTTTGTCCGGATGATATTTAATAGCCAGCTTTCGATAGGCTTTCTTGATTTCATCTGCGGATGCAGATTTGGATACTCCCAGTACTTCGTAATAATCTCTTTTTGCCATAACTATGCCCCGGTTACTACTTTCGCAAATCTGATCACCTTATCATTAAGCTGATACCCCTTTTCTACCACATCAACGATCTTTCCCTTGAGCTCCTCTTCTGGGGCAGGAATTTGTGTGATGGCTTCGTGATATTCGACATCAAAATCAGAACCTTTGTTTGCTTCGATTTTCTTGACTCCTTTTTGCTCCAGGATGCCTTTGAATTTGTTGTATATAAGATCAACCCCTTCTTTAACAGATTTGATATCTGCTTCTTCTGTCATAGACTGATCTGCTCTTTCAAAATCATCTAATACTGGTAAAAGGGACTGAATCAAACTTTCGTTTGCAGAATTTATTAGTTCAAGCTTTTCTTTAGAGGTTCTTCTCCTGAAGTTTTCAAATTCAGAATAAAGTCTGAGGTACTTATCCTTAGATTCATTTACCTCAGCCTGAAGTTTTTCTTCAGCGCTCAGCTCTACTTTTGGTTCTTCTTGCTTTTCTTCTTTTTCGGAAGTTGTCTCTTCGCTCTTCACCTGCTTTTCTTCCACTACAGTATCCTCCGACTTCTTGTCAGCTTTTTTACTATTTTTTGCCATTTGTATTCACAATTAAATGCTCCACTTGATTGACAATTACTTTGCCAATGGATTTTTTGTGACAGATTGTCCTAATATTTTCGTTTAATCTAATGTGTTGTCAGGCTAGGCATTGATATTTTCCCAGATCATATCCTTCAATTGATCCAGATTTTTTTGGGCTACGCTGGAAATAAATATGGAAGGAAGCTCATTCGGTACTTCCAGTTTCATCTCGTTTAATAATTCTTCATCAAGCATATCCGATTTGGTAATGGCCAACATTCTTTGCTTGTCCAATAATTCGGGATTGTATTTGGTCAATTCCTTGAGAAGTATTTCATACTCCTTTTTAATATCATCTGAATCCGCTGGAACCATAAAGAGCAGAATGGAGTTGCGCTCAATGTGCCTCAAAAATCGAATGCCAAGTCCTTTGCCTTCAGCAGCCCCCTCTATGATTCCGGGTATGTCCGCCATGACGAATGACTTATGATCTCGGTAGGCTACTACGCCAAGGTTAGGCACAAGCGTAGTAAAAGGGTAATTGGCTATTTCAGGTTTGGCCTCTGAAAGTACAGAAAGCAGGGTGGATTTACCAGCGTTGGGAAATCCTACTAGTCCTACATCAGCCAGGACTTTAAGTTCAAGAACAATCCATTCTTCTATGCCAGGTTCACCTGGTTGTGCATAGTGAGGTGTTTGATTGGTGGCAGTTTTGAAATTGTCATTACCTAGCCCACCACGACCGCCAGCAGTAAGAATAATTTCCTGGCCCTCCTCTAAAATTTCTACTCTCTTTTCACCGGTTTCGGCATCTTTAGCTATTGTACCTAATGGCACCTCCAGGATGATATCTTGACCTTCAGACCCGCTCCGGTTACCACCTTCACCTGGTTTACCATTTTCGGCAATGGCGTGCTTTTTATAACGAAGGTGAAGGAGTGTCCAGAGTTGACGATTGCCACGCAAAATGATATGTCCACCTCTTCCCCCATTGCCACCATCAGGCCCGCCTTTTGGTACATGTTTTTCCCTACGGAAATGCACGGAACCAGGTCCACCACTTCCCGAGCGAGAACAGAATTTTACGTGATCTATAAAGTTTGAAGATGCCACTTAGCTAAAGTTCAAAAAAGAAATGACAAAACCCAAGTGCACTTGCATTCTTGAATTTTGTCATTGATTTAAAAGTTTAAATTTTATAATCCGTCCATCACGCGACGAATCGCGAGATAGATTTCTTCGATAGCGCCCACGCCATGTATCCTGTTGTATTTGCCTTGCTTATCATAAAACTCTGCCACTGGTAGAGTCTCATTTTTGTAAACCTGAATTCGGTTATCTATTTTGGCCTCATCCTGGTCGTCAGATCGGCCAGATGTCTTACCTCTTTCGAGTAATCTGGTTTTTAATTCTGCGTCGGGTACATCCAGTCCAATCATTCCACTAATAGAAGTGTCAAATTCATTGAGCATGTCTTCTAGTGCAATGGCTTGTGCTACGGTCCTGGGAAAGCCATCAAAAATAAAACCCTGAGGGTCTACTGTTGTGGCAATTTTGTCTTTCACCATTCCTATCACTACTTCATCAGGCACAAGATTGCCTTCATCCATGTATTTCTGAGCCATCTTGCCGAGCTCTGTTCCTTCACCCAAATGCTTTCGAAACAAATCACCTGTCGAAAGGTGTACCAGTTGGTATTGATCTATTATTTTTTCACTCTGAGTACCCTTACCAGCACCGGGAGGACCGAATAATACGATGTTTAGCATGATTTAATATATTAGTGAGTTTGTTAGTATTCAATCAAAAAGGGGGCAAATATAATAAATAAATCGGGGTACAATTAGGCCTTTAATTGATACAATCCGGTAAGATTTCTGCCCTTTCCCTGGTAGTCCATCCCATATCCCACGACAAACAGTTTAGGTATTTCTTTTCCTACATAGTCTAGGGGTATGTTTTGCTTGTAAGCTTCGGGCTTAAAAAAAAGTGTAGCCACTTTTACTGACCCTACACCTTTATTTTTCAGTAGGCTCATGATGTGCGCGAGAGTAGTGCCGCTATCAACAATATCTTCTACTATCAAAACATGTTTTCCGGTCAGGTCCTCATTCAGTCCGATAAGGTCATTCACCTTGCCACTTGAGGAGGTCCCTTCGTAAGAAGCAAATTTCAGAAAACTAATTTCCGGATCGATTGTGAGAAATCTGGCCAGATCTGCAACAAATAAAAAGGAGCCATTCAGAATGCCGAGAATTAATAGTTCTTGGTCTTTGTAATCTTCGTCAATTTTTTGTGCAAGGGTTTTGATATAGGCTTGAATATCTTTTTCTGTCAGGAACTCCTCAAAATGCTTATCTCTTATTTGAATCATAATTTTTTCATCAGGTGTTGATAGAGACTCACCATAGCTTTGATATCGTCCTTATGTACTTTTTCATCTGGCGAATGGACATGATCCTCTGGTGCTCCCACAAAGCACCAATCAATAGGATAGGGAGAGAGTTGGATTTCACGTCCGTCGCTTCCGCCACTTCTCTCCACCTCTATCTGATAAGGTACGCCAGATTCTTCTGCCAAAGCGAGAATTTTGTTTACGAAAGTTCGTCTTGGAACACTAGAGTCACGCAAGGACACGACCACGCCATTGCCATGGGATACTCCTTCTGTAATCCAGGTAATATCTGAAACTAAGGCTTGTTTGACTTGGTAATGTTCATACATCCACTTACATAAATACGGAACAGTACCTCCTCCATGCTCTTCCCAGCAAGAAAAGATAATCAGTCCATCTTCTAGAGTCTCTGCTACTTTGAGTGCGCTAAATACGCCAAGGCGGTTATCTAAGTAGCAAGATTGAACGAATTCATCACTTTCCCTAAAATCAGACTTGAACACCAGGTCAGTGCCTGATTCTATTCCCCGTCCAAAATCATAAAACAGATGCCCCTCTTCTTCCTTTAATTTACATTCGATAGGACCCATGGCATCATATCCTACAAGTTTATAACCAGTTTCTGCTTCAGGACCTCCAATAGGTACGAGTTGATTTTCATACCTTACGGAAAAACCTATAGTGTCAATATGTGCAAATATGGAGGCTCTTGGTTTTCCAAACTTAAGAATAAGGCAATCCTGGAATTCATCACCGTAGATAAGTTCTGGCCTAACCTTCCATTTGCTTTGATTGGTTTTGACATAGTCAATCAGAAATTCAGTTAAGGCAGACTCATTTCCTGATGGCGCGAATATGCCACAAAGGGTTTTTAATAATTCAATATCCGTAGGCTGCATATATTCTTTTGAAAATTGAAGCACAAAAATCACAGTTTTTCGTCTAAATCAAATAGGTGCAACTAATTTTACAGTTCAATTCTACAAATACATGATTCAGGAAATTTTGAAGTACTTGCTAATCTACAGCTCCAGCGGTGTCAAATTTATTTTTGGTCCTGTATTCGGTGCTTCATTTGGCTATAGCGTTTTTTTTACTGGTACACTGACTATCCTGGGTATGATGACTACTGTGTATGTCTTTACCTTCTTCGGGACCAGGATCAGACATTTCAGCCAGCGAGTTTTTACTTCGAAAGATAAAAAGATATTTACCAAAAAGAACAGGAGGTATGTGCGGCTGTGGTTGAAGTATGGAGTGCCTGGCATGTCGTTTCTTACGCCAGTACTATTGTCACCACTTGGTGGAGCAATTTTGGTCAATGCCTTTGGCGGACGGAGAAAGGACATTATTAAGTATATGTGGATCAGCAGTATTTTTTGGGGATACCCCATGACATGGGCCGTGAAATTTGCAGGGCATTTACTGCCATTCCTCAATCTTAATGGGCAGTAATTTGATTCCATAAAGGCAATCTTTTATTCATTTTCTTACCTTTACCCACTAAGTGGGATTTAATACCCTGACGTTTACGTCGAATAAATAAAATTTTAGCCAATTCATACCTGATGGGCGTGCCCAGATACAGCTGATTCACATGAGTAAACCTGAGAAGAAACTATTCCTACTAGATGCATTTGCATTGATTTATCGTGCACATTTTGCATTTAGCAAAAATCCAAGAATCAACTCCAAAGGCATGAATACAAGTGCGGTCTTTGGATTTGTCAACTCACTTCTGGAAATCCTTCGAAAAGAAAAACCAACACATATTGGTGTTGCATTTGATACTAGTGCACCGACATTCAGACATATTCAGTTTCCTGAATATAAGGCGCATCGGGAGGAGACCCCTGAAGATATTCGAACCGCCACACCAATCATCAAAGACATATTGAAGGCATTCAATATTCCAATACTCCAGTTGGACGGATTTGAGGCCGACGATGTCATAGGTACCTTCGCCAAAGCGGCGGCACGAAAGGGCTTTGAAGTTTTTATGATGACGCCAGACAAGGATTATGCACAACTGGTGGAAGAGCATATTTATCTGTATAAACCAGCCTATATGGGTAATGGCGTAGATGTGCTAGGCATACCTGAGGTCCTTGCTAAGTTCGAAATAGAAAAAGTGGACCAGGTGCGAGACATACTGGGTTTGGAAGGAGATGCAGCGGATAATATCCCGGGAATTCCCGGCGTAGGAAAGAAAACGGCTATCAAATACTTGCAGGCTTATGGAACGGTTGAAGGATTGCTTGAAAACACAGCTGATCTAAAAGGCAAAATGAAGGAAAAGGTGGAGGAGTTTGGTCAGCAGGGAATTTTGTCCAAAGAGCTGGCCACCATCAAAATAGATGTTCCGCTCGAGTTTGACGAGGAGGCATTAGTTCATGTAGAACCCAATGAAGCCAAGGTCAAAGAGATCTTTGGCGAACTGGAGTTCCGTACCATGCTGAAAAGAATTTTTGATGTAGATGATGCGCCGGCTGCTACATCAAAAGCACCTGTCAAAAAGAAGGCTGTAGCTCCTTCGCAATTGGGTTTATTTGGCGATGCACCCGTGGAAGTACAATCCAGTGTCATTACTCAAGAAAAAAAAGATGCGAAGAACCACAAGCACGAATACCATTGTGTAGATACACCGGCGCTAAGAAAATCATTGGTCAAGTACTTATCGCTACAAGAGGAATATTGCTTTGATACTGAGACTACCAGTGTAAATCCGGAAGAAGCCGAATTGGTGGGAATAGCTTTTGCCTATGTGGCAGGAGAGGCCTATTATGTGCCGATTCCTTCGGATCAAAAGGAGGCACAAACCATCGTGGAAGAATTTCGAGCCGTATTAGAAAATGAAGATATTCGAAAAGTCGGCCAGAACCTGAAATATGACATTCAGGTGATGAAAAATTATGGTGTTGAGGTGAAAGGTAAGATGTTTGATACTATGCTGGCTCATTATCTCATAGATCCTGAATCAAGGCATAAAATGGACGTGCTGGCAGAAAACTATTTGAACTATACAGCAATCCCAATTGAGGATCTGATTGGAAAGGGTAAGGGGCAAAAAAACATGCGTGATATTGCTGTAAGTGAAGTAGTGGAATATGCTGCTGAAGATGCTGATATCACTTTACAGCTCAAACACAAACTGGCTGAAGAAATCGAAGAGCGTGACTTAGGAAAGCTACTTCATGAAGTAGAGGAGCCGCTGAGTATTGTTTTGGCTGATGTGGAGTATGCCGGAGTGAAAATAGATACAGATGTGCTGGGTGTGATGTCCAAAGAGTTGAATGACCTAAGTGTAATTGCACAGGATAAAATATTTGAATTGGCCGGCCAGGAATTCAACATCAACTCGCCAAAACAAATGGGAGAGGTTCTATTTGAGAAAATGCAGCTCGTAGACAAACCAAAGAAAACCAAAACAGGTCAGTATGCAACAGGTGAGGAAATATTGTCCAAACTGGCGCCAGAACATGAAATAGCGGAGCGAATTCTTGAATTCAGGGAATATCAAAAACTGAAGTCGACCTATGTGGATGCCCTACCGCTTTTGATCAGTAAAAAGGACGGATTGATTCATACGGATTATCGTCAGGCCGTAGCTGCCACAGGAAGACTTAGTTCGAATAATCCAAATCTCCAAAATATCCCAATTCGTACGGCCAAAGGCCGTGAGATTCGTAAGGCCTTTGTGCCGAGGGACAAGAATTATACGATTTTCGCTGCAGATTATTCACAAATTGAGTTGAGAATCATTGCGGCTTTCGCCAAAGATGAGCATATGATTGAGGCCTTCAAAAATGGCCAGGATATTCACTCTACTACGGCTTCAAAAGTGTTCAACGTACCCATGGCAGATATGACTCCTGACATTCGACGTAAGGCTAAAGAAGTCAACTTTGGATTGATTTATGGTATATCGGCCTTTGGCTTGTCTCAGAATATCGGAATATCCAGAACTGAAGCGGCCGAAATCATTGATTCCTACTTCACCCAGTTCCCTAATATTAAGAGGTACATGGATGATCAGGTCAATTTTGCCAAGGAGCATGAATATGTGGAGACCATTTTGGGACGTCGTAGATATCTACGTGACATTAATTCCAGAAACGCTACTGTGCGTGGATTTGCAGAGAGAAATGCCGTGAATGCTCCTATTCAGGGTAGTGCCGCAGACATCATCAAAGTGGCTATGATCAATATCCATGAATGGATGAAGAAGGAAAACCTTCAATCCAAAATGATTATGCAAGTGCATGATGAATTGGTTTTTGATGCTCATCAAGACGAATTGGCGATGCTCCAAAAGAAAGTTGAAGAACTGATGAAGCATGCGATTCCGCTGGATGTACCTATGGAGGTAGGCATGGGTATTGGTGAAAACTGGTTACAAGCGCATTAAAGATTAATTGTTTAGGGATTAGTATCAAACTCATTGCAAGGGTTCGGGTTAGATAAGTTTTGCCAGACCTATTTCATACCACATATACGTCATGAGTCGCAACGAATTCTTGAAGTTATGTTGTGGTGTGATTTATTCATAATTTGATCTATTATATCACATCTATCATTTTAAGTAAATTGCCCCGCTTAAAATTCGATCCGTTATCAAGCTTTTTTGGTTATAAATTAGTAGCCATCTAATAGATTCGCCTGCGTCTACTAGGCTTTTATACCTAGACTGCAATTAGGTACATAAGCCTATTTTACATGTTATTATAGGTATATTCCTTTAAGTATTTGTTAAAGGCATACCTCCTAATTATATTAATCTCAGCATTGGAGGATTAGAGATATTCACATTAATTCTTTTAGACATGAGCCAAACTAACCAAATAAAAAGCAAGTGGTGCCATATATGGTACGACTCTGAATTGAATGCCATAGGTGCCAACTGGCAGGGTTTCCCCAACGTAGAGCAGGTGAGAGAAAGTTGCGAATTCATGAGCAACTTTATTCTCGAAAACCAGGTCAAGCATCACTATAGTAACCAATTGAACCTCAAAGTTCTTTCTAAGGAGGTTCAGAATTATTTAGTCTCGGATTGGTTTCCTTCTGTAGAAAAGATTGGACTCGAACGAATCGCAGTGCTTGTCTCTTTCGACCCATATGTAAAGGCAGCAATGGACAAGGTAAACAATAGCTACCTCGGAAAAGGAGGTCTTGAAATTTTCACCTTTGGACTTGAGAAGGACTGCTTGAATTGGCTCAAGGTAAGTCGTTCACCAATTGATGAAAACCAACAATTGGTTAATAAAATATCTGCCTTTCAGATGTTGAAGGTAGATGAGGAGGTAAAGAAATTGGATCCGTTGAAAATAGATCCGCATTTGAGTTTGATCACTGAGTACAACGCCGAAGGAAATGTGCCGGGTTTGGTCAAACTACTTCAAAGTAAGCTTCCTACACCTAAGCAACTCGATGCCTATGACTTTTATACCTCTCTCGCCTGCATGCGTGATATTGGTATTTTCCTAGGGTCAATCAAAAGGCACGATGTCGAACCTATCGAGGCTATACCACAATTAGAATATATTCTGGATGAACTCAGTATAAAGACAAACCTCCCACCAAGAGATACCCTATTGCACTACACAGTATGGAATCCGGATGGCGACCGCAAGAGAAGGTACACTGCGGTAAAAGATGAAATTGATTTGATGAAGAGTGTGGTTGAATCCTTTCCTGCTATGGAAGGGGCTATTGACCACTTGATCAAATTGCATCATACTCCCATGGAATCCCCCTATTACAAAGAGCTCTGTGAAAAGGCTGGGGCAAATTTTAAACACGTAATTGACGCCATAGTCTTTGCTCATAGAACGGTATCTCCAGAATTCTTTGCCAGGGAACTACGGTTTTACTATGACCCGATTATTTTCAATAATGAAGAGCTTATCGGCCCGGGTGCTGTAGAGCTACCCATGTTTGTCTACGACCATTTACTCTGGAGTTCACAGATTTTGGATGAAGAATATGTTGAATTCAAAACCAAATATTTGCCCTACAATTTGTCATTCATGCGCGACATCTATGATTTCTATGCGGGTAACGAGAGCTTACTTGATG
Organism: Reichenbachiella sp.; assembly: GCF_039944555.1. Taxonomy (GTDB): domain Bacteria; phylum Bacteroidota; class Bacteroidia; order Cytophagales; family Cyclobacteriaceae; genus Reichenbachiella. The sequence continues at coordinate 403,074 of NZ_JBDUYN010000012.1, forward strand.
TAGCCATTCGCAAATTGAACGAAAATCCGAATGATCAAGTCATAGAATCGGCGCAGGCACTCTTGAAACTTTGCAATATGCAAAAAAGCTTCAGAATGCCACATAAAAAACTGGCGGAAGAATCATACAAACATCAGGAAGAAACTGGGCAGGATAAAGGTAGTGGTGGCTATTCTACGGATATCCTGCATTTTATTCAAGAAGCAAATAATCAGCGGATAGATGCATTAAAAAATACTATTGCGGAGCAGACGAAAGTCAAAGAATCGAGTTATCAATCGCAATAGTTTAATTGTTACAAACATTTTATTAATCAAACTATTTATTAGAAATGGAGAAAAATCTAGTATTCGACAAGAAGCATTGCAAAATTGAAATGGATGAATCAAATGGAATCCTTTACACCAAGTGGTCGGGATTTATCCAATTGGATCAGGCTAAGGAAGGCAGTGAATTTATGACAAAATACATCAAGGAGAATGGAGTGAAGCTTCATCTAAGCGATCACCTTGATTTGAAAGTAGTGACCGAAGAACTTAAGGACTATTTGACAAAGGAATGGTTCCCTGCTGTTGAGCGAGTGGGATTGAGAAAGGTATCTGCTCTCGTATCAAAGAATATCTATACTAGGTCAAGTGTGGATGACATCAACAGCAGAGTGCAGCTGGGAAATCTGACTATTGAGAATTTTAATACTGTAAAAGATTGTGAGGACTGGCTGTTGAAATAGTCGGTATCTACGCTGTAAATGAGTAAGAACGCCCAGCAGGCAATCAGCGCAGTATTATGTGAGAAAAATTATTTTAATAAATCAGGTACTTAAACATAATGCTACATGAATTCAATAAACAAAGAAGTTGTTGTAATTGGTGCTGGCCCTGCAGGGCTTCAGCTTGGTTATTATCTAGAAAAAAACGGATTAGACTATGTCATCCTTGAAAAGGCTCAGCAGGCAGGAGCTTTCTTCAAAAAATTCCCTCGCCATCGTAAATTGATTTCCATCAACAAGGTACACACCGGGTTTGAGGATAAGGAAATTAACATGCGGTTTGATTGGAACTCTCTTTTGAGCGATGAGTATGAACCGCTATTTAAAGATCTGACTAAAGAATATTTTCCCGATGCAGACGCATTCGTCGAGTACCTGGATAATTTCAGAGCGAAACATGAACTGAAGGTTGAATTCAATGCGAATGTTAAGAAGATATCTAAGGTTGACGAAGAGTTCCATGTTGATTTAGGTAATGGCCATTCTTATGTCTCCCCAAATGTAGTAGTCGCTACTGGTACGTCACTTCCCTATTTACCAGATATCAAAGGCATTGAGTTTGCTGTCCCATATACTGAATGCTCAATTGACACAAAAGATTTTGAAAACAAAAGAGTTCTTATTTTGGGAAAAGGGAACTCAGCATTAGAAACGGCCGATCATTTAATAGCTAGTGCATCAAAGATTCACGTCTGCAGTCCAAATACAGTTAAAATGGCTTGGAAGACTCACTTTGTTGGTCATGTGAGGGCTGTTAATAATAACTTCTTGGACACTTATCAACTGAAATCTCAGAATGCTTTGATTGATGGAGATATTGATATGATCGAGAAATTAGAAGACGGAACATTTGCAGTGACAATAAAGTATGGTAATGCGGACGGAGAGGTTGAGCAATTGATTTATGATTCGGTGATTGCGTGTACCGGTTTTAGATTCGACACCTCCATATTTGATGATCAAGCAAAACCACAGTTGGCTATAGATGACAGGTTTCCGGATCAAAACGAAAGATGGGAGTCGGTAAACGTGAAAGGTATGTTCTTTGCCGGAGTGATTACGCAAATGAGAGATTTTAAAAAATCCACTTCTGGGTTTGTTCATGGATTTAGATACAATTGTGAATGCCTCTTTCACATTTTACATAAGAAAATAAAAGGAAAAGACTGGCCATTTACGACCTTGAAGGCAGAGTCCAAGGAAATGACCGATTTGATTATTAAAAATGTAAATAGGACCTCAGCATTGTGGCAACAATTTGGATTCATTTGTGATGCCATTCTAATAGATGGAAACGAAGCCAAGTATCTTAAGTCTATTCCGGTTGATTATCTGCACAAGCAAGCCATGCCAAATTTGGACGAATATTATACCATTACATTAGAATATGGCAACGAAATATTTGAGAAGTCGCCTAACCCGTTCAACATTAGTAGAGTACATCGAAATGACATAAAAAACGCACACAAGAGCGCTTTTTTACATCCGATAATTCGAAAAATATACAAAGGCAGACAGGTGGCAGAGCACCATATCATTGAGGACTTTGAAAATAGATGGGATGAACTTCCTATCCATATTCAACCATTGGCGGAATTTTTTGAAAAGCATCTGTTGTCGGACAATTCTTCAGATCTCTTGAAAGGGTTGAAGAGTTCTGAGAACATGGTAAAAGCAATGGTGTAATCACGGTAGCCAGAAAAGAGTACTATCCTTATAATGACGAAGCAGCAGGGTTTTCGATATCCTGCTGTTTTTTTTATTGATCTTTAGCTACCCAGAATGGTGATTACAACTTTTCTGGACCCACCGTAATTTCTATGTTCACAAAGATATATTCCTTGCCAGGTACCTAAATTCAGTTTTCCGTGGCTTACGGGAATGGATACCGAACAGCCTAATAGGGATGATTTAATGTGAGCAGGCATATCATCAGATCCTTCGTAGGTGTGTCGATAATATGGTGCACTTTCAGGCACGAACGTATTGAAGTGACTCTCAAAATCTTCTCGTACAGTTGGGTCTGCATTTTCGTTGATAGTAAGACTGGCAGACGTGCGTTTGATGAAAACCTGTAGGATTCCAATTGAAATTTTCTGCAATTCGGGTATTGCATTCAATATCTCATCTGTGACCAAATGAAAACCTCTGGGTCGGGGGTCTAGCGATATTTCCTTTTGAAAACTGACCATGTTCTAAATTCAGCCTTTCCTTCAATTAATCAAAATCCCTACGCAACTAATTTTCGCAGCTGGTAGCACATTTCGGTTATGGTAATTCTTTATTTTCTGTGTAAATTGAAGCTTCAAAAAGCACGTATTATTTCGATTTGAATGTCATTGGATTGCAGTGAGCCAGGTGCCTTACGGATCAAATGATATACTAAGAGAATTTTTCAAATTCAATTAAGCAACGGTGAAAAAGTATTGCGGGCTTTTGATTTTTTGTTTTATAGCATACAGCCATTTGTATGCTCAGGTCAGGTTTGTTATCGAATCTTTACCAGAGGCCACCCCGGCTACGGATTCAATATTTATTACTGGAACTTTCAATGGTTGGAATACCAGTGACCCGGCTTATTTGCTAGAGAAACAACCTAACGGTCAACTGGCCATAACTTTGACCATACCTGAGCTTATAGCAGAATATAAATTTACCCGCGGAGACTGGTTAAAAGTTGAAACAGGCAAGAAGAATGAATATATTCCAAATCGTGTAATTGCGGCTACAGATCAAAATCAGACGGTGGTAGTTAAGGTCGAAAATTGGCAAGACTTGGGAGGAGCACGAAGTTTTGAATATCTCATTTTCTATTACTTCGCAGTTGCTTTCCTGGCGCTGATTCTCGTCCTGGTTAGTAGAAGAATATTCCAAAAGGATATAAGCAAGAGCCGTTTGTTTATAACGTTTAATGGCTTGATCATCATATTGTTTACAGGGATTGTGACTTACTATGTAGTGAACCCTATTTGGCAAACCTATCTGATCATTGTCGGTCAGGTTTTGTTTTTTATTTGGGGACCAGTGCAGTACTTATTCCTTAAATCCCTACAGTCAAAGGATAAAGTGACATTAAGTTGGTTCCATTTAGTTCCAATAGCAACTGCTGTTTTGCTTACTCTGCTTATGATTTTACTTCCAGAGAAAGTGATGATTCTTACCACATTTGTGGGAGCTAGCTTGCCTTTGAATAAATTATTAATGGTCGGTACCGGTGCGTTTTTGGTGTTGACCTATGTACTCAAATTGACCTTAGAGCAAAGAAGAACAACGGAGATCAGAAGACAAGACTTATCTTTTTTTACCACACTGTTTATTTTGGTAAACCTTACCGCCGCGGTTTTCGTCCTCCAAAGCCTTTTTGTGGAATACATTGGGAATTCCCGCGTGGAGTGGGTAGAGTTCAAATTTATTTTTGCCGTCATCTCCATCTTGGTTTGGGCTGAGGTATACGTATTATGGAGAGACACACACTTCTTTAAAGAAAAGTCTCAATCTTATCATATTGATTCAGCTGATGAATTGCTTTCAAAACTTAATGTATTGATGGAAAAAGATAAAATATATTGCGAAGCAGAGCTAAGTTTGAGCCGTTTAGCAGAAAGGATTGGTACAAAATCTCACATATTGTCAAAATTGTTAAACGAACATTATGAACAGAGTTTCAGAGATTTTGTGAATGCTTATCGAGTGGCAGAATTTATAGAATTGGCAAATGCAGGTAGCTTGGAAAAGCTTACCTATTTAGGGTTAGCACATGAGGTGGGATTCAATTCTAAGTCTACTTTCAATCTTGCCTTCAAAAAAATTACCAATCGAAGCCCGAGAGAGTATTTCAAGACATTTGTGATGTAAATGACTTATTCACAAGGTGTTATCAAAATCACAAAACGCATCCTATCTTTTATTTCTTGACTGATTTTAGAAAATAGGACGTTTTTAACTACCCTAAAGATCACATTTGAAGACTTGATTAATGGTTAATCAGGCAGCTATTGAAAGATGCTGTTCATTTCAAATTAAAATCGACATGATCAAAAAACTTACTTTAATGATTTTGTGCACACTCCTATATGCTTCGAATAGTCAAGCTCAGGATGATGTGATGATGCAAGCGTTCTATTGGAATCTCCCGGTAGACGAAACAAATCTGGACGGAGACTGGTGGGACAACCTGTCCAATAAATCTTCCTATCTAAAAAACGCGGGATTTACCGGACTTTGGCTTCCCTCTCCTGCTAAAGGTAACTGGGGTATAATAGATATGGGGTATGGGATTTATGACCATTATGACCTTGGTAACTACAACCAAAAAGGATCTACAGAAACCAGATTTGGTAGCCGGGCTGAGTTGGAAGCGATGATTGCAGACATGCACGATACCAGTGGAGGCAAACCGAAAATTGAGGTGTATGCGGACATTGTTTTGAACCATGTTTACTCAAATGATGATGATGAAGAGGCCAATCCGGCTGTTAAAGCATACATGTTTGCGGAGGCATTTACCAACGGTTCACAACATGTACCTTATCCAGCCAATGAAATCAAATGGACTATACCTAATGCTGGTACCGGAGATTATTACATCAAGATCAAAGGTTTCGAAATGGACTGGGGAAGCTATGATAAAAGAGGGTATGAAGTGACCATAGATTGGACGGGCTCTGGTGATCTCACTACATATACGTGGGAGAGCGAGCCTAATGGAGGTGGAGGCTCATTTGACGTATTCCCGGGATCGGGGCAGATCATGAGAGGTTTCATCGGCTCTTCCTCTGATATTGATGAATATAAAGTGACTGTAGGAAGTGCTCATGATATAGTAATCAAATTGAAGGCCATAGACAATACTAGTGGCTGGAATTGGGGGGACCAAAACCATGGACTATACCCAAGCGAAATCTGGTACAATGGGAACAACTTGGCATCAACCACTCTTGAAGCCCGCACCAATACAGGAATAAATTATGTGACGCATACGGGCACAGGAGAAGCTAATCACAGTTGGAATTACTCACATTTCCATCCGGTGGATGGCAACGACTGGCTGGGTGACTGGGGAGGAGATGAGATCATTCCCAACACGAAAGGGTTTGGCAATGATTTTAACACCTACAGCGCTACAGTCAAAACCCGTTTTCAAGATTGGGGAGAGTGGTTATCAGATGAAATAGGGTTTGATGGTTATCGTCTGGATTTTGTAAGAGGATTTCAAGCCGACTATGCTGCGGATTGGGTCAACAGTCTACCTTTACTAAATGGTAGTCAAAGATTCATAGTGGGCGAGTATTGGGGCTCTGATTCTAGAATCAACGATTGGGTGAATGATCTGGCAGCAGACGGTGCTGACGCAGATGGCTTTGATTTCCCACTCAAGTCTTCTTTGACAGATATGTGCAATGGTAATAGTAGTTACGATATGCGCTGGCTAAACAATGCTGGTATGGTGAGAAACGGCAATGGTCATTCCCTTCCCGGCACTTCTGTTGTAACATGGCTCGATAATCATGATACAGGCAAGGAGCACGACAAATGGGTGACCCAAGACTGGAAAATGGGCTATGCGTATATTTTAACTCACGAAGGCCGTCCATGCGTATTCTACCCTCACTACTACAATGTAACATTGATAGACAATCATGATTCGAATCTTACTGTTACTGCTCCGGCAAGTCTGCAGTCAGATATCAACAAGCTGATGTTTGTTCGCTCTACCTATCTGGGAGGAACACTGGAAGTGCTTAGCGATGTAGGTAACCCTTACCCATCAGGAGACGCACACGATGTGTATGTGGCGAGGCGTGCGGGTAATGGAACTAAAGATGGAGCCATTGTTGTAATCAACAATAGCTCTTCAACAAAGGGGCTTTGGGTCGATATTTCACCGTCAGGTTGGTCTAGTTGGGACAACACAGTTCTCGTAAATGCATTTGACAATACACAGACAACACAAGTATATGGAAGTGGTCGTGCATGGGTGGAAGCACCGGCGAGAGGTTATGCGGTATACGTAAAGCAGGGGGAGTATGTAGCATATACAGCACCATCGGCAAGAACACGTGATTTGGGATTGGGAGATCAATTGAAGGACAATCAGGAATTTAAATTGTCGAATATCTACCCTAATCCGGTTGTCAATGGCTTTTCTAATTTGGAAGTTGATCTACCTGAAGCCGGTTTAGTTGCCATTCAAATTGTTGATTTATGGGGCCGGACTGAAAGAAAGATCGAATTGCAAAAGGAGGCTGGCCATCATACGATCCGTCTGGATGTGAAAAATCTGTCTACAGGGTACTATCTCTATAAATTCGCGTACAAGGATAAAGCGACTCAGACCAAACCTTTTTTAATTAAAAACTAGTAGCAATCAGCGATTGGTAATAGAAAGCTCCCTGAATTAGTTCAGGGAGCTTTATTTTTTTATTGAGTGAATCCACTTTTTGAATCAAGCAACTGTTTGGCCATAGCCGCTCCAATCAGAGATTCTAATGGGGTCCCTCCCTTCTGGCCTCCACCAGTGATCATGGTTTGAGGGAATTGAATCTTAGAAACTTCTTGTGCTACACCTACAGCTGTTTTGTATTGCCATTCTGCCTTTTCCTGAGGGGTAAGACCCGCAGATACCAGTTTAGCATTTTCATAGGCTTGCGCATCCGCAGCTACCTTACGCTGTTGAGATTTGAGTCGCTCAGTTTCTAAAGCGATAGCAGCGAGTTCTTTGTTTGTCTTCTCCTGCTTAAGTTTGGTTTCAATCGCAATCAACTTCTTGACCTGATCGGTTTCTTGAGCTACTCTTTCGGCAGCCTTATCTCTCTCACCTTCAGCCAATATTCTTTGTTGTGATGACTTAGCCGTTTCTATTTTTTGCTGCTCAAGCTGCCTTTTGGCAGATTCATCACGTTGGGCTTCCAACCTTTCTTTAAAAGCACCTTCCAACACCACATCATCTACAATGACCTGAGATACAATGATATTGTTTTCTGTGATTTCATGAGATATCCTTTTCGGTACACCTTCCAACAATATCTTGTTTACCGAATAGGAAGTTTGTATTTCTTTGATTTTCCGTACATTGTTGGCTTGCTGGATGTCAGAATAAACAGTGTCTCTATTCTCCAATTTTTCAACAGCATAAGCACCATCTTTGAGCTGTTCGTCCAGTGTTTGGCGAAAGCTCTGTGCTTCCCCAGAGATATAATCCTGTGCGGCAAACATGTATCCGGTATTATTGGTTTGCTCACGCACGGTCGGAATTAACGTGTTGTTTACCAAATTGGACATGCTTCTAAATTTGATGGCCAAGGTCTCAAAACTCTCCTCGTCAAGGGGTAATTGAAATCTACAGGAGATATACACCGTGGCCGTTACCTGATCAATAAAGCGAATGGGGATAGGAGACATGACTCCTTCAATGCCATGCGTACTTCCTTTATCATCTACGACTTTTACATCAATATACTTTTGCCAGGGAGTGATTTTTGCAAATCCTCTGAATTTAATTCCCTGATTGGTCACCACACTTGTGTTTCCTGTTGGGAAAACCAGAAAGTATTGCTCTGTTGCGTCTGCCCAAAAAAACAGATAGGGCAGCAGCGCCATGGATGTCCCTATAATCATAATGGCCGCAGCAATTTTTTGACTAAACATGAGAAGAAATGGAGGGGCTTTTGAGCGAACTTTCCGCTCGCCTTCAAACACATTTTCTTCGGCCAGCTGAGGGCGAAGCAGATAAATAATTAAGCCAATAACGGCAAGAAAAATTCCAATTGTGATCATAATGTAAGTGTTTATTTGTTCAGAAATAACCAATGATTCTATCTGTTAATGACAGAAAAGTTAGTTATGTCAACATCTTAATCGGTTTTTATAGATTCTCCAAAATGAAATCTGTCATCATAGTGAATAGATGAGTAATGTTCTTTTCCTTCCAAGAAGGTGATGAGTGAATTTCATCTGGGTAATAGAATGACCTGAACTGCTTACCTTGACTGATCAGTTCGTTTTGAAGGGTGACTGCATTCTGAAAATGAACATTGTCGTCCCCCGTACCGTGAACAAGAAGATACTTTGATTTCAATTTTCCAGCATTATTGATGATTGAGTGCTTGGCATATCCTTCAGGATTATCTTGCGGTCTTCTCAAGTATCTCTCAGAATAAATAGTGTCATAGTATTTCCATAAAAATGGAGAGATGGCAATTCCTGCCTTAAATATTTCTGGTCCGGTCATCAAAGCCAACGACGAAATATAGCCACCATAGCTCCAGCCCCAAATACCTATTCGATCTTTATCGACGAAGGGAAGTGTCCCCAGGTATTTAGCAACAGCTACCTGGTCTTCAGCTTCTAATTTGCCCATATTCATATAGGTCATTTTCTTGAAATCAACGCTTTTACCTCCAGTACCACGACAGTCCACAGCTACCACGATGTACCCTTTTTGAGCCAGTAGCTGATGCCACATGAAGTGTCGACCCTGCCATTCATTCTTTACATCTTGCGATCCAGGCCCGCTGTACTGATAGATCAATACTGGGTGTTTTTTTGTGCTGTCCATATTACTGGGCTGCACCATATAGGCATTGAGCAATTTTTTGTCAGCAGCGTCTATCTGGAAGAGTATCTTTTCGACTAACCCATACTCAGCTGTTGTTTCTTTTAAGGCCGCATTGTCTTGAATGACCTTCACAAGCTTATTGCCTTTGGTCATTATCAGGGAGACCTCCATTGGGCTGGTTGCCGAATGATTGAAATTAATGTAATATTTGAAATCTTTGCTCATATCGGCTTTGTTGATACCGGGTTTAGTACTGAGCTGGGTTTTACCATTGCCTTTGTAGTCGACCTTGTATACTTGGCGCTCCAAAGACGAACCTTCGGTAGAGGTGTAATACAGCACTGGTGTTTTTGTGCGCTGATCCAGGCCTATCAATTTTTCTGCATTGAAAGCGCCTGAGGTAGCTTTGTATTCTAGCTGACCATCCATACGATGAATGTAAAAGTGCTTGTATCCTTCTCGTTCCGAAGACATTAAAAAGTGTGTGCCATTGTCCAAATAAATCCACTCCTTCGTGTAAGTCGCGTGAATGTATGTTTTCGTTTTATCTGTTAGGATATTCGTTGCTGATTTAAACTTGGTGCTGTAGTGAAAAATATCTTGCTGATTCTGCAATCTGTTTAGCCTTTTGACGGCAAGAATGTCAGAATCTGTGGTCCATTGTATATTGGGGATGTAGATATCCGTATCCTTACCGAGATCCACTATCTGAGTTGTGTTGTCTTTTAGATTGTAAACCTTGATGTTCACAATAGAGTTGGCCTCTCCAGCTTTTGGATACTTATATCGATAGTTTCTCGGATAGAGAGCACCTTCGTCCCAGTACTGTAGGTTATACTCCTTTACCTGACTTTCGTCAAACCGATAATAGGCCAATTTTTCAGAGTTGGGAGACCAAAAGAAAGCTTTAGTCAGATAAAGTTCTTCTTCATAGACCCAGTCGGTAGAGCCGTTGATGACGCTACCCTTTTTCCCATCTTTTGTCACCTGATTCTCAGACATATTTACCAGCTTCACAAAAAATAAGTTGTTGTCACGAACAAAGGCCACGTTTTGGTTGTCCGGCGAAACGGTCGCGTAAGATTGCCTGCCGTTTGGAGAAAGCTTCTTCAACTCCTTGCCTTTGAAAGTGTAGATATAGTATTCGGCCGTAAATGACCGTCTAAATATCTTCTTCTTGTCTGTAAGTAGCAGCAAGCGAGATTCATCGGAAGTGAATTTATAATCATCCAATTTTAGATTTAAAGCCTTGCCGTCTATAATTACAGAATCCATAACACCAGTGGTCACATCATAGCGAACGATTTTATTTTCTTCAAGTGCTGTATAATACTGGCCATCGTTCATCCAGTTGAGGCTAGATACCGTTTCTTGTTCGAAGACTTTTTTCTCGTAGATATCTTCGATGGTGATTTGTTTTTGAGCCCGAGCAGAAAAGCAAAGGATAAGTAACAGAGCAACTGCGTAAAATTTCATGATAAGCGGGGTTGTTTGATTTTCACAAATATAAAATAATGCGCTAAAGCACCTAATAGAATGGACGAGAGTAGTGGTTTTAGTTGTATTTAAAGCAATTCAAAATGAAGTACTTATTAGTATTATTAATGGTAATAATTGATCTGCCACTTTTTGCGCAGTCGCCTGAATACCAACAAAAAAAGACTGAGAAATTAGCCAAAGACTCACCATTTACTAAAGTTATCAATCGTGAATTACCTGCTAGTATTGTCTATGAGGATGATGATGTCATTGCTTTTGCACCACTTAGGAAGCAGGCACCGGTGCATTATCTGATTGTACCCAAAAAGCGAATTCCAGCAATCAATGATTTAGAAGAAAGTGATGCAATGGTTGTTGGTAAGATGCACCTTATTGCCAAACAACTAGCTGTTGAAAATGGTATTGTTGAAACAGGCTATCGGCTCAGTATCAACACCAATGAAGACTCAGGGCAAAGTGTTTTTCATCTGCATATGCACTTACTGGGTGGGATGAAACTGGGGCCAATGGTGAAACAGGGGTACAAAGAATTAAATGTATGCTACTTATTGATAAACCAGCTCTCTTTTTCATACATATCCATTTTGCATCTGAAAGTCAGAAAGGAACATTAGGCGCTTAATTCCTTTAGGTCGGAATAGTTTATTGGCCGATTGAATTGAGGTACAATTCGCGTCGGGCACCGTTTTTTTCAAATAGCCGATAGATTCTTTCTTTTTGTCCATTGGTAAATAAACACATGACTTTGTCATCAACATAATCCATAAAATTCATGAACATATCGTTGCTACCGCAAGAGGGCATCGGATGAGCCGGTGTACCACTATGTTGTGAATATGCTACAGGTGTATCGTCAACTTCGTCGCCGATTTCACAGTTATCGTGTTGTCCAAAAATGTGACGCAAACCAAGCCAGTGTCCAATTTCATGCGTCGCTGTTCGTCCCAAAGTGTGAGGAACTTCTAGCGGAGGCATTGTTCCAAAGACTCTAGGGTCTATCACTACTCCATCTCTCCAAGGGTCGACTTCAGGTAGATTTGCAAATCCAGCCAGACCAAGAGCCCCATGTCTGTCCGATAAATCGGCAATCCAAATATTGAGATATTGGTCGTTGGGCCAGGCATCTTGCCCACCTTGACTTGTAAAGTACAACTTGGCATCCTCCTTAGTTAGCTCTTCGTTGCCAAGCCATCCTGTTACATCGCTTGAATTTCTGATAATACCGGAGGTGGGCTCTCCGTTCGGGTCTATCGTTGCCAGATAAAATTCGATTCGAATATCAGCGGCTAAGTGTTTAAACTCTGAGGGAATGTTTATTGTGTCAGCATTTTTCTTTCTAAAATCTTCATTTAAGACCAAGAACTGTGATTTGATTTTGCTGTCGCTAATTTCAAAAGGGTCGGGTGAATAGTTGACGACATGAACTACAACTGGAATACGTAGAATTCCATCAGATGGCACAGAAATTATGTCGTCGTCAGAACTGCACGAGCTAAAAAAAATCAAAAAGTAGCAGCTTAGTAAAAGTGATCGTTGAATCATACAAGAATGTTGTGAACTGTATGAAGACGTAATAATTTTAAGATGGTTGGAATTTTTCTATACTAAATGGAAAATCAAAAAGCGCAAGTGTATACACTTGCGCTTCATGAGAATCCTAATCATCACATTCACATACTCCACCTACATTGCACTTCAAATGTTCTATGAAATTATTGATGTAAGCAGGTGCTTCCGGCTGATTTAGATGAGCGGCATACCAGGTACGATAGAGTCCTTTTTTAGTAACTGGCACCAACTCCAGATTATTGTCTGTCAGGTATGGGCGTACCATCCAGCTCGCCATCACCTGTACGCCAAGTCCGGCCTTTATCATCTGGAGTACAGCATCAGTGACCTGAATAGGCATCACCTTTTTTGGTTTCACCCCCTCAGGCATCAATACCTGATTGAACAAAGTCACAGATTCTATCGGATAGGAATGAATGAATACATTCTGCTCACGAAAGTCTTCGGCTTCTACATATAATCTTTTTGTCCAGGGATGATCTTTGGGTACCACCACCATCATTTCATCCCGAAATAATTCGGTATAAGTCAAGGCCGGATGGTCGTTGTGATCACTGGTGATGGCCAGATCTAGTTCTCCATCCAGAATTAGTTTATCCGGATTTTCTGTCACACCAGGAAAAATCTCAATATCCACCTTGGGAAATTCCTTGTTGAAATCGATCATGAGTGTAGGCAACCAATGGTAACAGGTGTAACACTGAGTAGCGAGCCGAACCAGCCCTTTATCACCATTCACATATTTTTGGACAGAGCTCTCCGTCCTATCGATTTCGCGTAAGATTTTTTTGGCTGAATCAAGCACAATTTGACCAGCACCGGTTAAAATCAACTTTTTGTTGACTCTGTGGAATAGCTGGGCCCCAAGGTGGGTTTCTATTTCCTTAAGCTGATGGCTTAGTGCCGATTGGGATAGGTAGAGGTTTTCCATGGCTTTGGTCAAGCTGCCTTTGTCAGCAACTTCCCGTACCAATTTAAGGTGTCGTAGTTCCATCGGTTTGTTTTGAGGTATTAGTGTTATTCATGGAATTGACAAAATCAATTCATCCAATTCATAGAACGAAAATTATGACCGGGCGTTTCATTCCTCATAATTTATTTTTTGATGGCGGAATTTTTCCGCCAAAACTAAAAACTATCGATATGGAAACATCAGCACTACATTTGAAAATTGCCAAGCTGAATGGACATGGGTGCATTCAGATCGAGCAGCCTGAGAAGCTACAAAGAAGAACTGTCGCATCGAGTGAGTTTGACCTTGTGGAATATCTCAAGGAGGTGAAGACACCGCATATCGGACTAATGTCTTTTATTAAGTAACCAACGACAGATCTCGTTGGTGCTATCGCCAACGGGATGAAGACCTGTTGGCGATGGCCTTCATTTTATTATTAAACCAACATCAATGAAACTAAAAAATCTACTCTCGTTATTGCTACTGGCAACTCTTTGGGGCCCATCTTTTCTCTTTATCAAAATAGCGGTGGTGGAGATTGCTCCTATTACGCTCGCTGCCCTTAGAATAGGGTTGGCTGCTGCTTTGCTTCATGTATTTCTTCTTTTCAAAGGATATGAATTCAACAGATCATGGAAATTTTGGAAGCACGTGACCATCGCGGGGTTCTTTGCTCACGCCGTACCATTTGCGTTAATCAACTGGGGTGAGCAATACATTGACAGCTCCATCGCATCAATACTTAATGGATTAACCCCACTATGTACTGTACTCATTGCTAATTACGCCATTGCTGATGAACGCATGACTCCGGAGAAAGTATTTGGAACCATCATTGGATTCATCGGTCTTTTTGTTCTCGTATCACCGAACCTTGTGTCTGGCATGAATGCCTCAGTGTGGGGTATAGTAGCTGTAGCTGTGGCCGCCTTGTCTTATGGTATAGCCATTGTTTATTCGAGATTGCATCTAATGAAGGAGAAACCTCTATATGCACCTAGTTCGCAGCTCCTGGTTTCAGCGGTATATCTCATCCCATTTGCGCTGATCGTAGAAGGGCCTGTGGTCTGGACTTCATTATCCTGGGAAGCCATTGGTTCGCTGATTATTTTGGGCTCTTTTGGGACGGCTTTAGCCTTTGTCATCTACTACCGAATATTAGCGAGTGCCAGCGCATCTTATTTGTCTTTGGTGACTTACTTGATGCCAATTTATGGCGTAGCACTGGGAGCGATATTCCTGGATGAAATCCTGACCATAGAAGCAATCATCGGGGCAGGCCTGATTTTGTTGGGAATCATGATTGCTAACAAGACAATTACCATCCCTTTGGGAGGTAAAAAGACTATTAACGTGACTTAATTAAGTTTATCTTAGTTTGGTATAGATAGGCAGCCAACAAACGTGTTGGCTGCTGTTTTTTTTATCCTATCTCAATAAGATACTTCAGGTTTTTTAAATTTTTTTTGAGCCCGGTAAAGATTTTCTTAAAGAGGATTCTCTTGAACAAGAAACCCAAAACTGGTTTTTCCTGATAATGAAATTCAACTTTGATTGTTGTCACCTCATCAACTTCCTCGAGAATAAAATATGAGCTTGCCTCTTTGAAAATAGGTATTTCTGTCGTTTTCTCGCCATAGACCAGTTTGCCTTCACCGAAATCATGCGTTACTGTTTCAAATCCTATGGTTTGGTTGCCAATTACGCATACATGTTGATAACCTGATCGATTGACTATTCCTTTTTGATATTTGAAATAGGTCACATCCTTATTCCATAAGTCTCGCTTATCCATATTAGTAAGCCATTCGAAGACCTCATATTTGTTGGCTTGTATTTCTATGGTATGAGTTAGTGGTTTAGCCGTCAATTGCTGAGCCTTGGGCTGTGGAGGGTAAGTCACTTTTTCTTGCAAGAATGACAGCGGAATACTCTTGTAGGTTATTTCACCCAGATCTTGATATTCGTCTTTTCCGCAAATCCTACCTGGCCACTGCCGAGGTTCAATTGGAGTTTTTTCAGAGCCAACCAAATCTCCTGTGAAGAGGAGATACTCTTTCTGCGAAATACTATTCTTCAAAAGTCGGTGTACCCGGATTACAGATTCGCCGAAAGGCTTTTCTTTGCCTTTTACTGTTATCATTTGTGACTCACCTGAGTCAGCAATAAATTTTAGTGAAAGGTTCACAGCGGACGAACATGCACCACATGGGCATATTCTCTGTGTTTCGTATTGTTTTAGATGTTCATGAAAGGCAATGTAAGTTTTTTCTACTTGACTGAGTATCTCAATGCTATCATGTATCCGATTGGCATGATAAAAAAAGATGGCGTCGCCTTCTACTTCTGCCACTGATAAATCCAATTCATTCGAATCAATGATTAATTCCAACAACTCTGAAATGATGTGTTGGCTATGTTCTATCTCTACCTGCTTTACAAAAGAAGTAAACCCGCTGATATCGGGAATGAAGAAAAATGACTTGTGGGACATAGGGAAAAGTAAGTATTAGATGAACGGATGGCAAAACTCAATGTTCAAACTTTTTTATCCCTAAAATTTAATCAAGACCTCGTTATATAGTTCAATTAGCTCTTCTTCCGAGGTAATGAAATCCTCAAAGATGGGTTTCCATCCGGATTTTACATTTTTGGCAAATTCATGGGCCTCTTCTTCACCTACGTCTACACCAACTATGTAGAACGGACTTAGCACATTCAGATGAGACATCATTATACTGGCTTCCGATGAGTTTTGGTCAAGTACACGCTGGACCGCGTAGATTTCAGCCAATTGCTTGTAAAGTTCATATGGAATATGCTGACTGATGGAGTTGTCCTGGGCAATTTGCCAGGCATATTTTTTTACTCTCGGGGCCTTCAATCGGAGAATTACTTTCTCAGGATTGGATGATAATTCTTTGAGAATTCCTTTATGGTAAGTGAGTTTTTCATTTACCTCCGCAGCATTCTCTTCGATCTCAAGATGCACGCCCTCTAAAAAGTGGCTGACTCGCTCTTCTTCTTTCAGGTTATTGTAGTACGTGTTTAAACCGAATGCCAATAAAATTCCTAGAACAACGGTTACAAATTCTATCAGATAATTTGTCCAGGGAAGATTTTTCATGCTCAATTATTTTATCAAGCATGAAAAATACAAAAACTTACCCGATTGGGTCACATGTTCCTTCTATACTGACCGCCAACTTCGAAGAGGGCATTGGTGATTTGACCCAGTGAGCAATGTTTCACTGTTTCGATCAGCGCCTCAAAAATATTCTCGTTGTGGATGGCTGTTTCTTGCAACTTTTTAAGCGCCTCTTGAGAGTGATCAGTATTAAACTCTTTGAGATTATTCAACATCTCTATTTGATATTCCTTCTCTTCGGTCGTTGCCCTAATGACTTCTTGAGGAATCACGGTTGGGGAACCTTTGGATGACAAGAAAGTATTTACACCAATAATTGGGAATTCTCCGGTGTGCTTCAAGGTCTCATAATAGAGGCTTTCTTCCTGTATCTTACTTCGTTGATACATGGTTTCCATGGCGCCCAATACACCACCTCTTTCCGTGATTCTGTCGAATTCTTCAAGTACTGCTTCTTCCACTAAATCGGTTAGTTCCTCAATAATGAACGAACCTTGAATAGGGTTTTCATTTTTTGCCAAACCCAATTCTCTATTGATGATCAGCTGGATTGCCATAGCTCGCCTTACCGATTCCTCCGTAGGTGTAGTAATGGCTTCATCATAAGCATTGGTGTGCAATGAATTACAGTTGTCATAAATGGCATAAAGCGCCTGCAAGGTTGTTCGGATGTCGTTGAAGTCAATTTCTTGTGCGTGCAGAGAACGACCACTGGTTTGGATGTGGTACTTCAACATTTGAGATCGGCTATCTGCCCCATACTTCAATTTCATGGCTTTAGCCCAAATTCTTCTGGCTACACGCCCAATTACAGCATATTCCGGGTCTATTCCGTTAGAAAAGAAAAATGACAGATTAGGCGCAAATTTGTTGATGTCCATGCCCCGAGAGACATAGTATTCCACAAAGGTGAAGCCATTCGAAAGCGTTAGCGCCAGCTGTGTGATTGGGTTGGCACCGGCCTCAGCAATATGGTAGCCCGATATCGACACGGAATAAAAATTCCGTACGTTGTTGTCAATGAAATACTGCTGCACATCTCCCATCACACGAAGAGAAAATTCTGTGGAAAAGATGCATGTATTTTGTGCCTGGTCTTCTTTGAGAATATCTGCCTGTACTGTGCCTCGAACTTTGGAGAGTGTGTCTACTTTTATTTTTTGGTAGATTTCAGCATCTAGTACCTGATCTCCGGTTACCCCCAAGAGCATAAGTCCTAGTCCGTCATTACCTTCCGGTAAATCTCCATTATATCTTGGACGCTCATTTTCACGCCCTTTGTAGATATTAGCAATTTTCTTTTCTACAGCTTTTTCCAAGCCATTTTCTTTGATATATAGTTCGCATTGCTGGTCAATGGCTGCATTCATGAAAAATGCACAAATGGTAGCTGCGGGGCCATTAATGGTCATCGAAACCGAAGTGGTAGGATTAGATAGGTTGAACCCCGAGTACAACTTTTTGGCATCATCCAAACAGCAAATGTTTACACCAGAATTTCCAATCTTACCATAGATGTCAGGTCTATGATCTGGGTCTTCTCCATATAGGGTCACCGAGTCAAAGGCGGTTGAAAGCCGTGCTGCCGGTAAGCCTTTAGACACATAATGAAATCTTCTATTCGTTCTTTCTGGCCCTCCTTCTCCGGCAAACATTCTGGTTGGGTCTTCTCCTTGTCTTTTAAATGGGAAAACACCGGCTGTATATGGAAATTCGCCAGGTACGTTTTCCTGAAGACTCCATTTCAAGACATCTCCCCAGGCTTCATATTTGGGTAGGGATACCTTAGGGATTTTGGTGTGAGATAATGATTCAGATTTGGTCTGGACTTTTATATCCTTGCCTCTTACCTGATAGACAAACTCATCGGAATTGTAATTATCACACTTTGTTTGCCACTCGTCCAGGATTTGTTGATTTCTCGGATCAAAATCGAGGGAAGTTTCCTTGTAAAGCTCCTTTAATTTTTCGTTTAACGTTTCATCTTGAGACAACCGCATCGTCTTATCGATGCCGTATAAATTCTGGGCAATTTCTCGCTGTTTTTCAACCCATTGATCGTATTCACGAATGCTGTCCGAAATCTCAGATAAGTACCTTGTTCTTTTAGGAGGAATGATGAACACCTTTTCTGACATTTCTTCAGACGCTTGAAAAGAAGATTTCAAGTCAGCTCCGGTCTTGTCGGCAATGGTGTCCATGATTACACGGTAGAGCCTGTTCATGCCTGGATCATTAAACTGCGAGGCTATGGTACCAAAGACGGGAAGTTCATCAACATTGGTATCGAACAGTTGATGGTTTCTTTGGTATTGCTTTTTCACATCGCGTAGCGCATCCAGTGCGCCTCTCTTGTCAAACTTATTGAGAGCGATGATATCGGCGAAGTCGAGCATGTCGATTTTTTCGAGCTGAGTCGCCGCACCATATTCAGGAGTCATCACATACAATGAGAGATCTGAATGCTCAATAATCTCGGTATCTGATTGGCCAATGCCACTGGTTTCCAATATCACTAAATCGTAGCCAGCCGTTTTTACCACGTTTACCGCCTCCTGGACGTATTTGGATAGTGCGAGATTAGATTGTCTCGTGGCAAGTGAGCGCATGTAGACCCTTGAATTGTTGATGGCATTCATTCGAATCCGGTCTCCAAGCAGGGCTCCACCTGTTTTTCGCTTCGATGGATCTACAGATATAATAGCGATACTCTTGTCTTCAAAGTCAATCAAAAACCTTCTGACTAATTCATCGACCAAAGAAGATTTTCCAGCTCCCCCGGTACCTGTAATTCCTAGAACGGGTGTTGCTGAGGTCTCAGATTTTTTATCAATATTTTTAAGTAAAGCAGCCGATTGATCAGGGAAATTTTCGGCTGCTGAAATTATTCTGGCAATAGATTTTGCATCCTTTTTATCCAACTCTTTCAATTCGCCATTCAAATTTTCACCAATCGCAAAATCACTGGATTTCACCATGTCGTTGATCATGCCCTGTAGTCCCATAGCCCGTCCATCGTCCGGAGAATAAATTCGAGAAATTCCATATTGGTGGAGTTCGTCTATTTCTGTTGGAAGAATGGTTCCTCCTCCTCCTCCAAAAATTTTAATATGCTCACTTCCATTTTCTCTGAGTAAGTCATGCATGTACTTAAAGTATTCAACATGTCCACCTTGATATGAAGTAATGGCGATCGCCTGTGCATCTTCTTGAATGGCACAATTTACGATCTCATTAACCGACCGGTTATGACCCAAATGAATGACTTCCACACCCGTGGACTGTATGATCCGACGCATAATGTTGATGGCAGCGTCATGGCCATCAAAGAGCGATGCAGCCGTTACTATTCGAATGTGATTTTGTGGCTGATAAGGGTTGATTTTGTTTTGGGTCATACCTTTGAAATTTAGAGACCGCAAAGCTAAGGAATAAATTATTTTTCGCTGTTTTTATGGAGTAATGATTACTCGATAAAAATTGGGCTATGGCTACATATTAAGCATTTATTAGCAGCCGCGTGCGTATGTTTCTAAGCTGGAGCTGAGGATTTTCGCTAAAAATAAGAATAGGTGAGCTTAAATGTATCGTTCCAGTTTGAATGAAGTTTTTTGAACTTCCCCATTCCTGATATACTTAACAATTATTTTTTTCCCAGGTCTATTTCTTAGCAGTGATGTAAAATCTGAAAAGTTTAGGCTTTCCAAAGAGTAACCGTTGATCGATTCTATTAGGTCTCCCTCTCGAAGGCCGGCATTATAAGCTGGAGAATCCTGTCTTATATTGTTTACTTTAAGATTTTCAAGATCAGAGCCGTCCGCCGCGATATTCATTCCACTCATATCATGTTCAAAACCATTGTGAAAGGACTTGCTTTTTCTTAAATACAGGTAACCACCAAAATAGTCGAATGCGACATTAAACCTTGATAACAACTCACCTCCAATGGTACCATTTCTGCTTCCTCTTTTAATTGCCGCACCATAGTCACCTTCTATTGGGAAAGAGGCGATTGGACCGTCAAATTCAAATTTCCCCATTTTTATTGAGGACATTCTACCTAAATATCCATGAATGTTACCCCCTAGTCCTCGACCGATTACCGAAGTAATGTTCTGTTCGGGTATCAGAGAATCGTCTTCAGGATTGTCAAGAAGTACGGCATGGCTGGCACCAGTATCTACCATTAAATGCATCTTGCGCCCTTCATTTTCATTCTTCATTATTTTGAGTTCTACATAGGGCTTAGTATTTACTACCTTCATTGGAATTTTCTTATAAGATCTTTTCGCCCTGAACTTTCTTGGTTCGTGCAGTATAATATGGTTTTCATCATAATTGATTTCTACTATGAATCGGCTAAAAATGTCGTAGCCGAGCACACCGAATACATCGGTACCCAGGTTATTTCTAAGCTTTAGATAATCCTTTTCCAACACCAATAGCGCCTGATTGACTCCGGACTCAATTCCTCCGGGAAGGCTCAACGTCACACGCTGGGCTACTTTAGCTTTAATAGAATCTGCTTTTCCAGGGCCCTGAATGGTGATATTTCTGGTATAATTCAGCCCAAGGTAATCGCCGAACATTTTTTCAGTAAGAATTGGATATTGAACACCAGTATCGAAGATAAACTTGAGCGTGAGTGAATGATTAATGGTAACCGGAATCACCATCAGATTATTGTAGCGCTCAAAAGGAATGACGACTTTGTGGACGTTGGGAGGAAAATCGAAACCAATTTGCTGAGACATACCTTGCCTTGCTAAAAGCAGTAGGACTAGTATTATCAAATTTGATTTCAGTTGTTTCATTGTTCTCTCGCCTCAGGGTCTATTTATTGAACAATCGGGGACAAAAGATTCCCTTACAAGGTGTAATAATTTACTCTAAAAAATCCGGAATTGCTATATGAGCGGTAGATTATTGTGATAGATGTCGGTTTCAAACAACATTTTACGTGAGCGGCAACCATCTTTCGTATTTTTAGATAATTCAAATAATTATTATCCTTCCTGAGTGTCAAATGGAGCTTCTAATCACTTCCACCCACGACGCCCGACAGATGTCCTTGTAGTCATTTTAAAGATTATAAATGTCATGTTCGTTGCATCTTTTCTACATTTGCCTAAAATTGAACCATGTTGAGAAGACCCAGAAGAAATAGAAAAACAGCAGCGATAAGAGGATTGGTAGAAGAGACCAGACTTGTTACTCAAGATCTTATGTTTCCTATGTTTTTGCTAGAAGGGAAGTCTAAATCTGTTGAAGTGGAATCGATGCCTGGCATTCATCGGCTTTCATTGGACTTTATGCTCAAGGAGATCGAATCATGCTTGAATTTGGGAATTAAAGCATTTGATATTTTTCCGGTTGTTGATGAAAAAGACAAAGACAAACTGGCTAGTAGAAGCCATGATCCGAATTTCTTTTACCTGAAGGCATTGGAGGAGATAAAAAGGGAATTTCCTGAAGCTTGTGTGATGACCGATGTTGCCATGGATCCATATAGCACCGATGGCCACGACGGGGTGGTGGATGAAGATGGCAATATTTTGAATGACGAATCTTTGGAAATCTTGGGTGCTATGGCTTTGACCCAGGCGGAAACGGGGATAGACATCATTGGGCCATCCGACATGATGGATGGGCGGGTAGAATATATTCGAGACATTTTGGATGACAATGGCTATGAGAACACATCAATAATGTCGTATACTGCTAAATACGCCAGTGCTTTTTATGGCCCGTTCAGGGATGCATTGGACTCCGCACCGAAATCTGGGGATAAAAAGACTTACCAAATGAATCCAGCTAATTTGCGAGAAGCTATCATTGAAGCCGAGCTAGATGAGGAGGAAGGAGCAGACTTTTTAATGGTAAAGCCGGCTCTGGCCTATTTGGATGTAATAAAATTACTTCGAGACAATTTTGACTTGCCCATAGCTGCATATAACGTCTCAGGGGAGTATGCGATGATTAAGGCAGCTGCGCAGAAAGGATGGCTGGATAATGATCAGACTATGATGGAATCTTTGCTGAGCATGAAAAGAGCAGGAGCTAAGGTAATCCTCAGCTATTTTGCCAAAGAGGCTGCTCAATTGATGAAATAAAAAAACACTTCCTCGAATGAAGAAGTGTTACAAATTTCCAGTTCATACTAACCTATCCCGAATCTTTCCAATAGCTAATTAATTCGGACCTTGCGGCAATTTCTTTTGTTTAAAGAAAACCCAGATTCTATTTCGGAACCTGGATTCTCATAAACTGCGCTTTCTTGATACAAGTATATCAAGCAATTTGACACGCAAAATTTATATTCGACAGACTATAGGGCTGACTCGATTACTGCTGTGAAAAACACGTTGATTCGACCAGATGATTCTGATCTTCGATAAGTGCTTGAATATTAGGGATAAATATTCTGTGAAGTCTAAATAAACTCCATTATCCCTGATTTGCTTAAGGAATTGAGGAATTTTAGCTTTGAAATGAGCTTGGTTCTAAAGTCTGCACTGAGATTGGGAAACCTATCTAGAATGACAAAGTTGTGTGATTGGTTACTATTTTTGATCGTATCGATGTACTGTTCTTTATCGCCGAACTGATATTCTCTTTCAGAAGGATTGTACCAAATAAATTCAGTTTTCATCTAATAGTAGTGGAATTAGCAAATTGATTATTCCAAAAGTACAAAAATTGGGGAACTATTAAAAATGGCTCAAGGGCAAAAACGGGGCTATTAGGGAGTGGCAAGAGTTGGTCGAGAAGACCACTGCCAGGATATAATTGCACCTGAAATCAGGTGCCAAACTCCCCACCAAGCTGCAATTATGGCCATTCCACCAAGCCCGTTGAAATATTCAAAAATGATAACAAGTGCCAGTCCTGAGTTTTGGATACCTGTTTCAATAGTAATACTGCGTGTTTCCGCCTTCCCTAAACCCAGGGATTTGGCTAAAGAAAATCCTGTGATCAAAGCCAGGGCATTATGTATTAAGACCACAAAGAGAAAGTTGAATATGTAGTTGATGAAATGATCAAAATTGGAAGACAGTGCGCCAACTACAAATCCAGCGAAGATTATAATTGATAAACGTTTAATTGGTCTGGCAATTTTAAAGGTGGTTGTAGGGTATTTTTTGTTTACCCACATGCCTAATATGAGTGGGATAACCAGAATAAAAATGACCGTAACAATGACGTCCACTACATTGAGATGGACAGCCTTCAGTACTGTAGCTGTAGGAGCATATTGATTGGCCCAGAAGGTAAAATTCAGTGGTGTGGCAAGAAAGGCCAACGATGAAGTAATTGCCGTTAGGCTCACCGAAAGTGCAACATTGCCATTCGATAAACTGGTATAGAAATTCGAGACATTTCCTCCTGGACAGGAGGCTACCAAGATCATTCCTAAAGCAATACTTGGCGATGGCTTTAGTAGTAGGACCAGTGCAAAGGTGAGCATGGGTAAAAGGACTAACTGGGATGCGAGGCCGATCAAAATTGCTTTGGGTCTTTTAAGCAGATATTTGAAGTGATCAATTTTCAAATCCAAAGCCACACCGAACATAATGAAGGCTATACATGCATTTAACAACATCAACGATTCCTTGTTGAAAGAAAGAACAACATGATCAAGGTTTTCTTGCATAGAGTGCTAGTAATCTTGCAATATATTCGAAAGAAAAGAAAATATCTAGCCGTTTAGTTTAGCGGCATATTCCTCAGGTTCAGAAAGGATCTTACGAGCAGTTTTAATCTCCTCATCTTTATTGAGAGCTGCTTCTACTTGGCCCGAGGTATAATAGTATCTTAAAATGATTTGTTTTTCCAACAGATCTTTAATCTCTGATCGAAAAGTAACAAGTCCATTAGATTTGATTTGCTCTACCGATTCCGTAATATTATCTATTTCATCTACGAGCTTAGTGTATACATCGTCTTGGTTTGCTGCTTCTTTGAGAAGTTCTAAAGTGCTTTCTACCTGAGAAGGATTGTCGAAGCTTTTAGTGCTCATCCATTTCACAAACGCATCATAATCTTCGTCTGATAGTCTGAATTCCTGCGGGGGGGAGATGCTATCATGTTTGTAGTAAAATTCAGTCGCGTAGTCAAATATTAGTCCACTTTCAGAGAGGTTTTTAGCATAAGAAGAATGTGTTTTAGCCGCTATATAAATATCTGGATCAATGCCGCCTCCATCATATACCACTCGGTTATTTGTTGTTCGAAATTCTGTTTTGAGTGAATCTGCCATCTTTGTAGCACTGCCATCAGCTGTCCTTTGGGCATAATCGAGAGCCTGAATACACCGTCCACTTGGAATGTAGTATTTTGCTGTTGTCACCTTCAATTGTGAATTGAAAGTCAATTTTCTTGACACCTGAACTAACCCCTTGCCATACGATTTCTGACCGATAACTACTCCACGATCATAATCTTGTAGTACACCGGATACAATTTCTGAGGCAGAAGCGCTACCGTTATTGATAATGACGGCAATAGGAATATTTAAGTCTAAGGGCTCTGATTTGGCTACATAAGAATGGCTTTGCGCTTGTATCTTCCCTTTGGTATCAACTATTTTAGATCCTTTCGGTACAAAAAGATTGCAAATATCTACCGCCTCATTTAGCAATCCACCTGGGTTTTCGCGCAAATCAATAATGAGTTTTTCTGCTCCTTTGTCCTTAAGTTCCAATACCGTTTTTTTCACATCATCAGCTGCATCTTTTGTGAACTCACTTAGTCTCAAGTACCCAGTAGACCCACCCAATAATGTGCTGTAACTTATATTTGGGATTACAATTTTTTCGCGTGTTGTAGTAACTCTAATTTTTTCCTTTCCATTGCGAAGTACTTCCACCTGAATATCTGAACCTGACTGTCCTTTCATCAATTTTCCAGCTTGTTCGTCTGATAGATTGGCCAGGGGTACACCATCAACTTCAGTTATGACATCACCTATTTTGAGACCTGCACTCATGGCAGGAGAGTTTTCGTATATGTTGAGAACTATATGTCTTTCGTTGATTTTGTTTGATTGAATGCCAAGTCCTCCGTATTCTCCAGTTGCATTGGTGCGAAAATCTTCGATGTCATCTTCAGGTATATAGACTGTATATGGATCAAGCTTTTCCAGCATGGCATCTATTCCTGTGCGCAGCAAAGTATTTGGATTGACTTCATCGACATAAAACTTATTCACCTCGGAATATAGAGAAGCAAAAATCTCAAGATTTTTAGCCATTTCGAAGTGCTTGTCATCATTGGAAAATGAAAAAAGCCCTAAAAGCAACACTGGAATCAGTAGTGCAACTACCCATATTTTTTTTATCATGCTCTTCAATTTCATACTATTCTATACGGAAAAGGAATTCTTTGTTTCATTATTGCCCAAGAGCAACCATTTAATGGACAAAACCACTTCAAAAATAAGAATTATTTAGATAAGTAACTTTTTATTATTGCGGACGAAATAATTGCATCGGGGTTTAATAATAGACGGAGAAGTTTTAAATTCATTATAAAACCTTCAAAACATCGCATCGTGACGTATTTTAAACTAACAATCAGATTCACCCTATCTATTATGGTTATAATCTGTTTTTCATTTGGTCTGAAAGCTCAGGAATCAATCGCAACCGCCAGACCTACACTTTCCATTGGTTCGATGGTATTACCTGAGCACAGCTTCCAATGGGAGCAAGGCGCACAGTATTCGGATATTGATGGCGATGAATGGGCCTATGATGCCCTTTTGAGGATTTCCATGTCAAATTTTGCTGAGGTCAGAATTCTCATACCTACATTGGAGGATAGATTGGCACTACTCGAAATGAAATGGATGATGATAAAACCCAATGGCCATAAGCCAGGAATTGGATTTTCAATAACAATGGGAACTGGAGGCAGCCAGGAAGAATCGGGTGAAAATTTTAAAATCTTAGGCTATCGAATGGCCATAGAAAAATACTTGACCGATGGGTTGACGGCCATAGTCAATACCGGCTATGCTCCAGATGGTTATTTTGGTGATTTCACTTTGGCTTATAGCATAAGTAATAAATTTACCGTAGCAGGAGAATATTGGCACCATCAGGATTGGAAACAGATTCAGTCAGGAATCACTTACCTCATCAATTCCGAAACCCAAATTGACATTAACGGAGGCCTGTTGTTTGATGCTGAGAATAACTACACCGTAGGGTTTGGTATAGCCAGAAGGTTCATCTACAGGGAGTTAGATAGGCAATGATCTAATGATTTAATGAGCCAAAGATTTATTGAATCATTATCTCCTTTACCCATTGAATCATTGAACTAGCTACTGCAGATGCAAACTAGCACCACAATTCAAGCAAAACCTTGAATGGTCAGGTAGATCTTCCTCACCGCAATTTGAGCAGGTAACAATTCCCCTTTTTTTGGCATCAGACATCATTTGGCTGGTTACAATACCAGTAGGAACTGCTATGATGGCGTAACCGAGTATCATCAATGCTGATGCAGTGGCCTGTCCAAAAACGGTCTGAGGCGCAATATCCCCATAGCCCACAGTAGTAATTGTAACAATCGCCCAGTAGATACTTTTTGGGATACTGGTAAATCCATTTTCCCCTCCTTCGATCAAGTACATCATTGTTCCAGCTATTACGACTATGCAAACTACCGTACCCATGAAAACCACAATCTTATGTCGGCTGCTCCAAAGGGCCGAGCCAAGCTGTTGAGCTCCACCCATAAAATGTGTAAGCTTCAAAATTCTAAAAACCCTGATCAGTCTAAATGACCTAATGACTGATAGTGAATGTGTGCCAACAATAAAGAAACTGAGATAAGTCGGGATTAAGGATAGTAAATCAATGATCCCCATGAAGCTGGTTACATATTTAGTTGGCCTTGGAGAGGAAAGAATACGAGCCAGATATTCCACTGAAAAGAGAAAAGTGAACAGCCACTCAATCATTCTTAGCTCTACGCCATAATGTTCTTCAACATCGTTGACACTTTCTAACATGACGACCAATACACTTACAACTATTGCAATCAATAGGGCGATATCGAATAGTCTACCAGCTACTGTATGATATCCAAAAATGACCTCATGAATCTTTTGTTGCCATTTTTTTAAATGAGAAATATCGTTGTCCATGTTTAATCTATTAATAGTAAGCGGCTCTTCTGTCTCCGAGCCTTAAAATTAATAATTTCAGTTTTATAAGTTCGGTAAGAGTCAGCCTTGGTATGTCTGTGAAATATTGATAAAATATTCGTTCTAAATTTATAATAATTCAAAAATGATAGCACTCTGGAAAATGTGACAGCCAGGTCATCAGAATTATACCATGAAATCCATAATTTTGCCGTCATGGAAAGTGCACTAAAAGGATTGAAGACAGAGCTCGAGGGAGAATTATATTGGGATGACATGCTGCGTAAGCTATACGCAACTGATGCGTCCGCTTACCGAGAGATGCCTTTGGCTGTCGCGATCCCAAAGTCCAAGAATGACTTACGTGCCTTAATCACATTTGCAAGTACCAACAACACATCGTTGATTCCAAGAACCGCAGGCACCTCGCTAGCCGGACAAGTGGTGGGCGGCGGAATCGTAGTGGATGTCTCAAAGCACTTTAAAAATGTTTTAGAAGTTAATGAAAAAGATAACTGGGTGAATGTACAACCCGGTGTGATTCGAGATGATCTCAATAGACACTTGAAGCCTTACGGACTATATTTTGGACCTGAAACCTCTACTGCTAATCGAGCTATGATAGGGGGAATGGTAGGTAATAATTCATGTGGCTCTAATTCAGTTGTATACGGAAGTACACGAGACCACCTTTTAGAAGTCACAGGATTTTTAGCAGATGGTAGCGAAGTAACTTTTTCCAGTCTTACAGCAGATGAATTCGAGCAAAAACTTCAATTGGAGACACTTGAGGGAGAGGTATATAGAAATGCCCAACAAATGCTTTCAACCGAAGAGCATCGGGTTGAAATAGAAAAGGAATTTCCGAAACCCTCAATACCAAGAAGAAACACAGGATATGCCATCGATCTTTTGGCGATCAACCAGCCTTTTAATCTTGAAGGGGAGAAATTTAATTTTTGTAAACTAATAGCAGGCTCTGAAGGAACACTGATGTTCATTACAGAGATCAAAATCGAAACCATTCCGATTCCTCCTAAAAACAAGGCCTTAGTGTGTATCCATTGCAAGGACGTGAATGAATCCCTACTAGCCAATCTGATTGCCCTAAAATATGGGCCTCATGCCTGTGAATTAATAGACCATTATATTCTTGAGTGTACGAAAGAAAATATAGAGCAACAGAAAAACCGTTTCTTCATTGAAGGTGATCCGGGGGCCATTCTTGTAGTTGAATTGGCTGCTGAAAATGAGCAAAATCTTGACAGCCTTTGTTTGGATCTTATCTCAGGTCTAAAAAAAGAAAAACTGGGTTATCACTATCCGGTGCTCAAAGACGGAGATGTAGGTAAAATCTGGAATTTGCGCAAAGCGGGATTAGGCCTACTGGCCAATATTCCTGGTGATGCCAAAGCTCAGCCCGTAATTGAAGATACTGCAGTTGATGTAAATGATTTGCCGGAGTATATTAGAGAATTCAATGAAACATTGAAGAAATACGATATGAGTTGTGTGCACTATGCGCATGCCGGGTCTGGTGAATTGCACCTCAGGCCTATACTGAACCTAAAGACTGAGGAGGGTCATAAGATGTTCAGAGTCGTTGCTGAGGAAATATCCAGACTTGTAAAAAAATATAGAGGTTCACTCAGCGGCGAACATGGTGATGGTCGGTTAAGAGGCGAATTTATCCAAGAACAAATCGGCGAGAAAAACTTTGAATTACTCAAGCAAATAAAAAAGACCTGGGATCCAAAGGGAATCTTCAATCCTGGAAAAATTACGGAGACTCCACCTATGGATACCAATTTGAGATACACTGTCGATCAGAAGGATGATGAGATCAAGACATATTTCAATTGGGACAAAAGTAGGGGTGTACTTCGCTCGGCAGAGCTATGCAACGGTTCTGGAGATTGCCGGAAGTCTGCCGAAAGCGGCGGTACGATGTGCCCAAGCTACATGGCAACACAAAATGAAAAGGATACTACTCGTGCTCGCGCGAATATCCTTCGCGAAATTCTGACACATTCCGATAAGGTCAACAAGTTTGACAGTGAGGAGATAAAGGAAGTACTGGACCTATGCTTGTCGTGTAAGGGATGTAAATCCGAATGTCCTTCCAATGTAGACATGGCTCGTCTGAAGGCAGAGTTTCAGCAAAACTACTATGACGAGAATGGTATCCCCCTACAGACGAGGATGATGGGTGAGTATGCAACCAACATGAAATTGGCCTCTAAGATTCCGGCACTTTACAATTTTGTGTTTGGCAATAGACTTACCGGATCCATTGGCAAGGCGATTATGGGTGTACACCAAGACCGATCAATGCCGCTGATGGGCAAGCAGACCATGAACGACTGGTTCAAAAAAGAGAAGAAAAGGCTGTATAGTCAACATTCCGATAGAAAGGTATTTATACTCTGTGACGAATTCACGAATTATTTGGATGCTGAGATTGGCATTACCGCTATAAAACTCCTGGACAAATTGGGATACTGTGTGATAATTCCTGAACATGAAGAATCTGGGCGCGCTTTGATTTCAAAGGGTATGGTGAAAAAGGCCAAAAGCATAGCTGACAAGAACGTCGAACTTTTGGCTGAATTAGTTTCCAACGAAATACCACTCGTGGGTGTGGAACCCTCCACTATTTTAACCATAAGAGATGAGTATCCGGACTTGGTAAATGATAAATGGAGAGAGAAGGCAAAGTCTTTGGTAGATGCCTCCCTGACGATTGAAGAGTTTTTAGCTCGAGAATTTAGAAGAGGAAATATCAAAAAGGAAAAATTCTCTCGCGAGCATCAGGACGTGAAAGTGCATGGCCATTGCCATCAAAAGGCTTTGTCGTCGATGCATACGCTGAAAGATGCCTTGTCTATTCCAGAAAATTTCAAAGTCGAAGTTATTCAGTCTGGTTGCTGTGGGATGGCCGGTTCATTTGGTTATGAAAAAAATCATTATGAAGTATCCATGAAAGTAGGAGAGCTAGTTTTGTTTCCCGAGGTTAGAAAATCAAGGCCAGATACGATTATTTCAGCTCCGGGTACGAGTTGTAGGCATCAAATCAAAGATGGGACAGGAAAGATAGCCAAACATCCGGTAGAGGTGCTTTGGGATGCCCTGGTCTAGTGATTTCGTACATAACGGATGCCGAAGTGCTGATAAAGTTTCACCCGAAACTCGTCATGATTTAAGATGGTCATCTCCTCTTTTTTGCCAGAAATGGTAGCTGCAAGCTTAGTGTCTGTTAAAGTAATTCTGCCACGAGGTGTGGCTCTCGTGATCATTTTCTTTTTTGTAAATGGGGACCTTTCATCCACTTGATGATAGCGACACATATCTATAAACTCGATAAACTGTCGCTCCTTTTTTGTGAATACATATTTGACGACGTACTCAAATGAGTCTCCTGAAGCCAGTACCGTATATTTTCCGTCCATGTTTTTGTCCAATCGGAAATACTTGTTGTAATCCATTTGAACTTTGCCGGGCTGAATGAGTTTGGGTTCAAGAAATAGATCACCAAATCCAACGTCTACCAAGTAGGTCTGATCATCCAGATATACCAATATGGCTGCGTGATCAAATTCGGGTCCCAATTGGTCATTTTCATGAGTTCGTGCAGAAATCAAGTGGCAATGAAAACCAAGCTGAGAGAGTAAATGGAAGAACAGGCCGTTTAGCTCGTAGCAAAACCCGCCTCTCTTTTGAAGGACAATTTTTTTGTAGATTTTTTGAACATCCAGAATAATCTCATTTCCCATGTGGATATCCAAATTTTCGAATGGAATTTGAAACAAATGTGACCTGTGTAACAATTTCAGGTACCTAAGAGAAGGTACTCGTTCTCTTTGACATTTAAGACGCAAGAGATATCTATCTAAATCTATATTAGGCAGTTTCGGTTGATTTGTAAAAAGATCAAATTCTGCCATATTCGAAATACAGATTTACGGTGCTACGACTTATTTAGCTGATCGATTTTCTCAGCCATCAAGTCAATTTTACTTTCGAGAGATTCCACTTTCCCTTTCAATTCTTCTATGTTGGCCTGAATATCTTCATCCTCAATGAAATAATCAGTAATCGTACCTGTCAGAGTAGAAAACATAATCATACCTAATAAGATCAACGCAACACTTAAGAATTTTCCCTCTACAGTCACCGGCGGTATATCTTGCAGAAACCCGACGGTAATTGTTGTTACAGTTGTCCACCATAAACTATCTGACATAGAAGTTATGTGAGGATTGGCGTTTTTTTCGAGATGATAAAAACTGAGCGTAAAAAACAAAATGATCATGCCGCTGATGAGCATTAGGTTTCTAAAAGTGTTAAAAGAATTCTTTCTGCTAAAGGCATTAAAAATGTATTTGGCAGAACGCAGCACTCTTAGTATTCGGATAACTCGTACTATCCGACCCATGCGTAGTGCCTCGATGGTCGGGATGGATGAGATCAGGTCAATCCAGTTTCCCTTGAAATATTTCCATTTGTCATCTGCACGAAAAAACCCATTGAAAAAATCGTATAAGAAGAGCATACAGATGCCAAAATCTATCCAGCTTAGAATTTCCTTAAGATCGTCCGGGTAGGTCAAAATAGTACCCACGTATAGCTCTATTACCACATAGATCGATAGAATGAGAAGGAGCGTTTGAAACGCTGATGATTTCTGGTTTTCTTCGGTTTCCATTAGATCTGACAATTTTTCAAAAAATGATGATGCGTTCTGTGAATACTCTGGCGAAGATAAAAAATATTTATTTTTTCTATGTTTGCATCTTCACATCAAAGCAACAAATTTTTAACACTTAACAAAATGACAATATTAATTACAGGGTCAAATGGCCTTTTAGGTCAAAAATTGGTCAAACTACTGCTCGACCAAGGTGTTGAAGTTGTGGCTACGAGTCGAGGTGCAAATCGAATTAACTATTTGTCCATGCCATTCGAATATTGTGAGATGGACATTACTGAAGAGGATGAGGTCAATAAGGTTATGGCGAAATATTCGCCTGATGTGGTGATTCATACTGCGGCTATGACCAATGTAGATCAGTGTGAAAAAGAGCAAGAGGAATGCAGATTACTGAATGTAACTGCCGTGAAGAATCTGGTAGAGGCTTGTGAAGTACAACAGTCATTTCTTATTCATCTCTCCACAGATTTTATTTTTGACGGTGAGGCAGGACCGTATAGTGAGGATGACAAAGCAAACCCGATTAGTTTTTATGGTCAAAGTAAACTGGATGCTGAACAATTGGTGAAAGCTGCCAGCTGCCACTGGGCAATTTTGCGGACCGTATTGGTGTATGGTATCACACCTGGGATGAGTCGTTCAAATATTATACTTTGGGTAAAAGAAAATCTGGAGAATGGCAAGCCATTAAATATTGTTGATGACCAATGGCGAACGCCCACGCTGGCTGAAGATTTGGCTATGGGTTGTTATTTAGCAGCTAAAAATAGAGCAACTGGAATTTTCAACATCTCTGGAGAGGAGATGCTCACTCCATATGATATGGCTATGAAAACGGCTTCATACTTCGATCTTGATGCATCATTAATTACGAAAGTGGATGCTAGTACCTTTTCCCAGCTCGCTAAGCGCCCGGCTAAAACAGGCTTCATCCTGGACAAAGCGAAAAAAGTATTAAACTATCAACCTCATACCTTTGAGGAAGGTATACGAATTCTTGATGCGCAGGTCAAGAGCCAGTAATCTCAACCTAAATTTTAGCATCACTGATATTAGGTTATTCATTCCGCAAGGCATTCACGGGGTTAGAGGTGGCAGCTTTAATGGCATGAAAACTCACAGTCAATTGAGATATGACCAAAGCTAGAACAGAGGCTGAAACAAAAGCAACCCAGGGCATTTCTACGTGATAGGCAAATCCTGACAACCATTCATCCAGGAAGTAGTAAGCGACCGGAATTGCGATTAAACAAGCCGCCAGTACAGGCTTGGTGAACTCAGTAGACAGGAGCATAATGATGGTTTTTATATTTGCACCAAGTACCTTTCTAATACCGATTTCTTTTATACGTTGCTCAGCAGTGAACATGGACAAGCCAATCAGTCCTAAACACGCAATAAACACGGCCAACCAGGTAAAACTTACAATGAGCGATGCGAAGTTCTCATCATTTTCATATTGACGCCCAAACTCTTCATTGAAGAAGGAATATTCAAAGGGATGGTTAGGGTTGATTTCGCTCCATACCTGCTCAACTTCCTGAAGTGTCACTTTTAGATTTTCCTGACGAATTTTTAAAGAAAGTACTCCATTACCTAATGAGGAAGGCTGATAAGGCAAAATCATGGGTTCTATATGGTGTCTCATATTGGCAAAATGAAAATTTTTGACGATGCCTATGACTGTTTTTTCATTTGGACCTTGGCTGATTTTCTTACCAATAGGGTCATCCCAACCTATGGCTTTTGAGGCTGCCTCATTCATTACTATTGCTGAAGCTGAGTCAGACTTGACCTCACGTGAATAATTTCTACCCTTAACTATTTCCATTCCCATCAGGTCAAAGTATTCGTCATTTATGCCCATGCTACTCACTATCCATACATCATCTTGATCAGCGCCTTCGGGTAGCATGCCTCTTCTTCCTACTCCTCGGCCAGGCATAGATCCCGAAAGACCCATTTTTTCAATGTTGGGATTTTGACCTAATCGGTTTCGTAGCCGCTCTCCACTTTCTCTAAGGCTTTGATCTCCTAAGTTGATGGAAAGAATCTGTTCATCATCGAATCCTTTGTCGGAAGACTTCAAATAATCCAGCTGATAGTAAACGGTGATCGTGCCAATAATCATGGCAATGGACGCCGTAAACTGGATTACCACTAAGACTTTTCTGAGCCAAACACCTGAAGTTCCGGTTTTGAAATTTCCTTTAAGAACTTTAAGAATTGAAAAACCAGATAACAGAAAAGCCGGGTAAAGTCCAGCGAGAATTCCCAATCCGAGCACTATCACTACCATCCAAACTATAGTTGCAAGGTCTGCGGTAAGATACACGAGTAGGTTTTGATTAATCCCAAAGTTTAAAAACGAGTTCATTAAAAATAGCCCTAGAAGGGATAAAATGAAGGAAAAAAGACATATCACGATCGATTCCGACAAAAACTGAACGGCCAGTTGTTGCTTATTGGCTCCCATTACTTTACGCATCCCTACTTCTTTAGCCCTGTTGGCAGAGCGAGCGGTAGACAAGTTCATAAAATTGAAAGCTGCTATTAGTACAACAAATAATCCTACAATAGCCAATGTGTATAGGTAATTGACATCTCCTTTATTGGCATTGAACACATCAAACAAAATCCCTGAGGAGCTCAAATGTGCTTCCTTGAGCGGTTGGAGTGTGACTTTGAAATTGTCCCCCACATTGTTCTGACGAATAATATCTTCCATTTTGGACTTTACTTCGTTTATATCTGCACTAGGGTTGAGCGAGACATATGAAACCATAGAAATGCTATTCCAACTATTGAGGTAGTTTACAGTATTGCTGTCGCTCTCGGCAGGCACCATCGACACCATTACATCAAATTCCATGGAAGTAAATAGTGGCGGGTCTTTCATGACTCCAACCACTTCGAGGTCGTCCGAATTGTTGATTCGAATAGTTTTCCCAATGGGATCGCTTTTTGAAAAAATCTTCTTCGCCATAGTTTCAGTAAGCACAGCTGTATTGGGCGCTTGAAGTGCAGTATGCCGGTGTCCGGCCACCAATTCGTAATCGAAAACTTTGAACAAACTAGGTTCTACATAAAGAAGGTTTTCAGCGTAAAGTGGTATTTTATTGTATTCCACTAGAGTTCGACCATTAGTGCTAATACGCACACTGTTTTCGACAGACGTCAGCTGGTCCTTCATGGTCTCACTTAAAGCAGGGAGCGTAATACCCACCAAGTTGCTCGTCACACCTAAAGCTTCGTCAATAGTCAGTACTCGATAGATGTTGTTAATATTGGTGTGGAACCTATCGAATGACAGTTCTTTTTTGATATATGTAAAAATGAGAAGGGCACAAAGGAAGCCGATCGAAAGCCCACCGATATTGATGAAAGCAGTAGACTTACTTTTGAATAGATTTCTTATTGCGAGTTTAAAATAATTTCTGACCATGGTAGTTGAGTTTTTCTAGTTTGAGATGTATTCAAGCTAGAAAAAGTTTTGCTTCAGATCAATGATTATTTGATGGGTGGTGAATGCCTGATTGCTGGTAGATCATTTAGATTTACCGGCACATTGTTGTAATTATTAAATCTTATCCACTGCACTGAGGTAAAGATTATATAAAAAATGCATGCCGGAGGCATGCATTTTTTATCATGTTAGAATAGGGTTGATTACTTGTTTATCTCTTTTACTACTTCTTCTGTAGTAAAAACGTGGCTCGCAATAAATCTAAAATTCGTCAAAGCAGCTTCATAGCCGTTGTATCCTGGGACTATGGCGGCTGCAGTTGCATCTTTTACCACAGCCACTTCGAACCCGCTCTCAACAAGATCCCTCATATGAGATTCTGTACAGAGATTGGCAGACATGCCAGCTAATATTACTTTATTAAAACCATGTTTTCTCAGCTGCAACGCTAAATCGTTCGACTCTGGTCCGTATACTTTGTGCGGACTGCTTACAATGACATTATCACCTTCTAAGTACTTTTTGTACTGGTCGAGCCAGTCTGCACCCGAACCTTCGAATCCTTCTGTAGTTAGTGCTCCGGTTCTTTCAAACATGTTGATTTTATGCATAAGTGCTTCTAAAGCACCTTCAAATTGCCAGGTGTGGTCATGTTTATAATAATAGTGAGGAGAAACAAATACGGTCATGTTTTTCTCCTTGGCAATTTTGAACAGCGTTTCAATATTATCCACTGTGTTATTAGCCGTTACACTTTCTCCTACCACACCCCAGGTCACGCCATCTGGGCTTAGAAAGTCATTCTGTGGATCTGTAATCACGATGGCTGTAGTAGCGTCTACAGTGAATCCCGGATCAGGTAGTTGTGCCAATACCCTTGACCAACCTGATACTAAAATTGTTGTTAATAGTATTAACCTTTTCATTTCATTAAGATTTAAATAGTGTATTAATTAATTTGATAAGGCAAAGATTGGGGATGTGTCAAGGGTTATGTTAGACAACAATTCCCGAGTAGTTGACAATTCTTCCCAGATCAACAATTTTCTTTGAACTCTGATGGCGAAACACCTTCCTGTTTCTTGAAAAACCTACTAAATGTTTGAATATCCTCATAGCCCATCTCATAAGCTATTTCCTGAATTTGCCTATCTGAGTAGCAAAGTAGCCGCCGAGCTTCGAGCATCTTTCTTTCCTGAATCAACCTTAGCGGGGTCTTAGACCCGATCTTTGAGAAAATATTAGAAATTGTCTTGGAGGATTTGTTCATCAGTTCTGCATATTCAGTTACTGTATGCTTGGTCTTAAAGTGACTTTCCACCAAAAAATTAAACTCACGAACAACATCTGAATCTGCGTTGATTTGTGGGAATGGTGCTTGAAGCTTATATAACCTGGTGCATAAAATGAGATATCTTTTGAGCATCATCTGGAGCATATCGATTTGCAGATGGTCGTTGGATTGCATTTCGATGGTAAACATCTTCCACAAGATTTCCAGTTTTTCTTCCTCTTCTTCAGGTATTTCGATTATCGGTAATTGCGAAGCGCCAAAAAATAAAATCCCTTTACACCCCACCTCTGCATCATGATCCAGGACGCAGTAAAAAGGTCTATTAAACCTCAGAAATCTTACGCGCCCAATCTGATTGATTTTAATCTGATGAAATTCGGTAAGGAATACAATCTGATTTCTTGAAAAACTACGTTTCTGACCGTCGATCACTAATTCGTTATGATTAGATTCAAACCATAATATGGACAGGCTACTTTCTACCGATTCTGTTAGTATTTCGCAATTCTCTTTCTCAACTGTTGCGAGGTTAAGGTATTCTTTAGTGTTTCCGGTGAATTCCATCTATTCTTATCCACAACAATGAATTAGGTATTTGATCTGTTCATATTAAATGACCAATTATTGCTCATTTAGGTTCCAATCATAATCCAAAAAGGAAGTTTTGGCTTTAGAGTCAATTTTCACCGAAGTGTAAGGATTTAGAAAGTCCACGAGAGTTCCATTCTTTCTAAAATCACCACCATACCAGCTAAATAGTTTGGAGAGTTCTAATCGATCAATGCTTATCTTGTTTTTACTGGTGTTTGCCAAAAAGCCTTTCGTTTGAGTCGTAAGCTGTGCATTCAATCTGGCTGGGTCGTAGGCTTCATTCAGAAGTTTAGGACACGAAACTGCCGCACACACCAAAGCAAAATGTATTCGCGGCTCTTCAAAATCCTTTCTGATTATTCCATGTTCTATGTTGTTTAGCGAAAGCTCTTCTCCATCTTTTACTTCAAAGCATTTTACATCCCATGGTGTATTCACAAATGGAATTTGAATGGATGATCCAATGTCCTTGATGCTTTTGATCGGATAATACTTCAAAACGAGCTGAATAGTGAGTGCATTATACACGTTGATCCAATATGCGAGTTTTTCATCGTCGTTCCAGTCACGACTTGGTGGTTCGAGCATCATTTCAACTAAATAGTCGTTTAGTATGTCGGTATCGTTTTTGAAGGCTTTGTAATTAACACCGCCTTTGTCATCCACGTGTTTTTTTAGCAAGAGATCAAAATCCTTGTGAGACGGTTGAGCTTTAGTAAGAGCCGATATGGCCAAAAGAAAAAGAAAGAATAGATATTTCATCAGCATAGAATTTATATTATGAACTCAACAAACAACGGATTGATAAAATTCCGCTAATCAAATTAATAATAAGAAAGCGTTTCTTTTTGCTAAAAAGAATAAATTTGAATTTAAACATCTAGTGCAAATCAATAGTCGATGCAAAATCTAAGTTTAATCCAGACCCTAGGTCAGAAGCTCTCTCCTCAGCAGATTCAGTTTATCAAGCTGCTGCAGGTGCCAACGGCCGAACTAGAAGCTCGGATCAAAGAGGAGCTGGAAGTAAACCCTGCATTAGAAGAAGGGAAGGAAGAAGCCGCAGAGGAGCAGGCGGAGGAGGCGACGGAAGAAGCCAATGACGAATTGGACATTGAGGATTATCTGAATGAGGATGATTACGCTGGGTATAAAATGCAAGGTGACGGCAATGGGCAGGAAGAAGAGAGAGAAATGCCCATCTCATCAGGGTCATCCTTACACGAGCAACTAATTGTGCAATTGGGATTTGAGAAGTTGGACGAGCGGCAAACAGTAATAGGATTACAGCTTATTGGTAGCATAGAAGCTGATGGATATATTCGCAGGAACCTGGAAGCCATCATGAATGATTTGGCCTTTTCTCAGAATATTGAATCTACGGAAGACGAACTTGAAGAGATTTTATATAAAATACAAACCTTTGATCCTCCTGGAATTGCAGCAAGAAATCTAAAAGAATGTTTGCTCATTCAATTAGAAAAACGTGAAGACCACTCAGAGGAAAATGAACTTGCGCACAAAATTGTTTCCAGCTGTTTTGATGAGTTCACGAAGAAACATTATGATAAAATACTGAAGAGACTTAATATCACAGATGAGCAGCTTAAATGTGCGGTCCATCTAATCACCAAACTCAATCCAAAGCCAGGAGGGATTACGGATGGATTGGTAAAGACTCAGTATTTGATGCCTGATTTTATTCTTACCAACAACGATGGCAAATTGGAGCTGACTCTGAACTCAAGAAATGCTCCTGAATTGAAAATAAGCAGGTCTTATGCAGACATGTTTCAGAGCTATCATAAAAGTGATAAAAAGGATAAGAAGCTCAAAGAGACCGTATCTTTTGTAAAGCAAAAATTAGATTCTGCTAAATGGTTTATTGATGCCATTCGACAACGACAGAATACCCTGCTTAACACTATGAATGCCATCATCAAGTATCAGTATGATTTCTTTTTGGAAGGGGACGAAAGTAAACTTCGCCCGATGATTTTAAAAGACATAGCAGAACTGATTAGCATGGATATATCCACAGTTTCAAGAGTTGCAAACAGTAAATCAATCCAAACGGAATTCGGAATATACCCCCTTAAGTATTTTTTCTCAGAAGGAATTGCCACAGATTCGGGAGAGGACGTAAGTAGTCGAGAGGTAAAACAAAAGCTAAAAAAACATATCGAGGAAGAGGACAAGTCCAAGCCCCTATCTGACGATAAATTGGAAAAACTATTGAAGGCAGATGGTTACAATATAGCTCGTAGAACTGTTGCTAAATACCGCGAGCAGCTAAATTTACCAGTGGCCAGATTGAGAAAAGAATTGTAGTGAGAGAGAGGGTAAATACAGTTATTTCTTACGTTTTTCATCCACTGCTGATGCCGTCAATGACTTTTCTGATCCTCTATTGGCTTCTGCCAGAATTGATTAAGCCCTTGACCTTAGTTACGTTGCCTTTTTTGTTTATTACAACTTTTTTAATACCTCTCTTGAGCATATCCATGTTGAAATTTTCAGGGTCTATTTCTAGCTTCAGATTGGAAAATAGAGAAGAACGGGTCATGCCCTTTTCATTCGTTTCTATCTTTTATGGTTTGACAACATACCTTTTTGTATTCAAAATTCAGGTAAACGACATCATAGCCTTACTTTTGATAGCCACAAGTATTCTTGTGATTTTACTCACCATTATTACCCTTTGGTTTAAAATCAGTATTCACGCTGCCAGTATTAGTGGAGTAGTTGGATTTTTTCTTTTTTTTGGTATCAAATTCCCAGAGAGCCAGACGCTTTATCCGCTACTGATTTTGCTGATATCGGCAGGGTTTGTGATGAGTGCACGTCTACAGCTTAATGCCCATACACCAAAAGAAATTTTGGTAGGTATGCTGACTGGTCTTGGAATTTGCTTCGCTACTCTGTATTGGTTTGTTTAGAGACCTGTAAGAGAGACACCAATTGTAGAGTACAGCATGTCCGAAGTACCAATCGGACCGCTTCCCGAAAACACATTGGTGAAGTAAGTTTTGTAGAAGAGGCTGAAACTCCTGTAACCAAGTTTGCCGTGGGCACCGAGTCTTATTCTGTTCAAACCGAAATCATTCTTTTGTTTGGTTTTCATTTTTTTGCCAAATTCGTCCGTGTATTTCAATTTTGTGTGTGATTCCAATCGAAAGGCAGCCGACCCGCCGACTGCAATGAAAATACCATCTTTTTTCTCATTGCCGTTGAAGTTAAACCGAACCTCTACTGGAATCTCCACATAATTCACGGCCAACTGGTTTTTCTTTAGGCTTCCTCCAAGCACTGTTGCAAATCCTAAAGTATCTGCTCCACTGGCGTCTTCACCATAAGCAAATACCTTCATGTTGTCAGAGTGGCCAAATTTTTCAAAATTAATTCCGATACCTGGCCGAAGCTCAAACTTCTTTGAAAACTCATAAGACTTTATAAAATACACACCGAGTGATTTAGATCTCCACCAGTGATAAGGCAGATTGGAAGGATTGTCAGTAACAGAATTGAATCCAAAATCGACCATTATCTGACCAGGTAGTTCAGGTGTTTTTTTCTTTACTTCTTCCGTTAGTTGAGCTTGTGCAAATAGACCTGTGTTCAGCAGGAGGCTAGCAAAAAGGGCAAAAATAATTTTCTTCATCATATTTCCGTCGAGCAGGATTCAAATTTTTTGACTGGCAAAGATAGATTAATTTTCAAATTAAAAACCGTGAGGTACAATTATCTCAATTTGCTATTTCACTATCTGCTTTATAATGAGGAATTGAGTAGGTCAAGTTGCCTGCACTTTTGAAATAGTTTTGAATTAATACTCTTTTGCACCTGTGTGAGATGCTTTTGATTATGAATATCAGATCCCAAAAAGCTCACTAGATTATATTTAATTAGCTCTCCGGCTAATCTTTTCGCTTCTTTCGAATAGTATCCAATAAGCGAACTGATATTAATTTGCAGCAGTGTACCATTGTCAACGAGTTTTTTTACCTCCTCAAAATCATTTTGAAGATAGGTATATCGTTCGGGATGTGCCAGAATAGGTTTCAGTCCATCGGATTGCAAAGAAAAGATAACATCGTCTAAAAAAGCGGGTTTGTTCATGAACGGGGTCTCAATCAAAATATAGTTATCACCAAATGTCAGTAATTCTTCATCTTGACCAAGTTTATTTCTGAAGTGCTCATCCACGAGATACTCAGCTCCACCTTCTATAGTTATAGGGAGGTTTTCATTTTTGATCAGTTGATTAAGTTTAACTACTCCTTCTCGAATTTGGTTAGGTGTATTAGGGTAGTAGGATTGAATGATATGAGGAGTAGTAACTACTTTTTTATAGCCTAATTCACTTAATTGTCTGAGAATATCAATGGCTTCTTCCCAGCTGTTCACACCATCATCTATCCCTGGTATCAGATGTGAATGCAGGTCTGTTTGTAAGAAGTTAGTCTTCGGTCTGTGCCAATTAAACACGATTCAAGTTAAATTATATTTAGAGTTTCATCAATCCTCATAATACCCATACCCATAGCCATACCCATAAGACCCTTTTCCGGTCTTCACACCATTCAACACCACCGACAAATGCTCGAACTTATTGTTTGAAATCAGGCTATGTACTGATTTGAGATATGATCTTTTGGAATAGTCGGCACGAACTACATAGACAGGAAGATCAGCTTTTTTCATTACCAATATTCCATCAGTAACTAATCCTACCGGTGGCGAATCAAGGAAGACCACATCATATTTCTTCCTCAACACTTCAAGGAATTCATCAAACTTAGGACTTAAAAGCAGCTCTGATGGGTTAGGAGGCATCGGTCCAGCGGAAATAAAGTGCAAATTGTCTAATTCTGATTCCTGGATGCAATCCTCTATTTTTTCTTTGCCAATCAATATGGTGCTCATACCTTTTTGTACCCTTTCAGACTCAAAAGCAATATGAACTTTTGGCTTTCTCATATCGAGATCCACCACTACAACTTTTTGGCCTGCATAGGCAAAGACAGCACCCAGATTAACTGCAATAAAAGTTTTGCCCTCACCACTCACTGTGGAAGTGACAGAGATGAGCTGATTTTTGCCCGTTGCAGCAATGAACTCCATGTTGGTACGAATTGACCTCAACGATTCACTAATAGATGATTTGGGGTTGTTTGTGACAATCAGCTTAGAATTGGAAAGCTTTTCCTGTTTGTAGTGAGGTATAAGGCCAAGTATCGGGGCGTGCATAATTTTTTCAAGCTCCTTTTGGCTTGTGATTTTATCGTGCAATAGAAATTGAATGGCCATAAAAAGGACACTGATCATCAGTCCAGCTACTAGCCCAATTCCATAAATCAATATTTTTCGAGGGTGAATGGGTATGTTGGAAACAGAAGCAGGAGACAAGATGACAAAATTTGTAACTGTACCAGCTCGTGCGATTTCTAATTCTATTTTGCTTTGAATAAGAGAGAAGTAAAACTCTTCTTGGAGTGTATACAGCCTTCTATTTTTGTTGTAGGACGTGCCCATAGACGGTAGCTCTACGAAATTGTCTTCAAGTATTGTTCTTTTCTTATTGAGTTCTTCAAGGTCTTGAATCAGATTATTTTTGTAGGCAATTAGCCTTGAGGTTGCCGAGTTTTTTGCAATTTCGATTTGTTGATCGAGTTGCTTGATAACCTGAGTATTTTCATTATAAGAGTTGAGTTTGAGATTCCGATCACTTACTAGCTTATTATAATTATTTATAAGCTCTGCAATTCTGGTAGGTATTTTAAAAACACTTACAGGTTTGCCGTTATTGAAGTTTTCTCCAATCATGTCAATCTCGGATAAGTGATCTCGCATATTGTAGCGTTGGGAGTCT
Organism: Reichenbachiella sp.; assembly: GCF_039944555.1. Classification (GTDB taxonomy): domain Bacteria; phylum Bacteroidota; class Bacteroidia; order Cytophagales; family Cyclobacteriaceae; genus Reichenbachiella. The sequence goes on from NZ_JBDUYN010000012.1 coordinate 446,661, forward strand.
AATTCATTGAGGAGTGCAATGGTTTTGGTCAGATCTCCGGAAAGGTCTGTGGTTCTATTTTGAATTGTAAATTTTTCAAAATATTCTTCATATTCCACCAATTCTTTGGTGGTTTTGGCCATTTGAGTTTCGAGAAAATCGATTTTTTGCTCAACAGCCTGATTTTTAGCATTTTTTGTGAAAGCTAAATATATGGTATCAATGGCTTCAAGTAGGTTTCTGGCTTTTATTTGGTTAAAATCTGACAGGGAAATCTTGATGGTATTAGCATTAAAGTTTACTGGCTCAACAGTAACATGAGATTCTAAATAGTTAATAAGTGAGGCTTTACTGTTGAGGATAAAGTAAAAGTCAACCAGGCTTTTTTGATCTTCAAAATGACTTGTTTTTTCCAAGGTGAAGGTGAAATCGTTGGTTACTATCGTGCTTCCAAATTGCTGCTTATCACCCACCTTACCGCCAAGTGCCAGGCAGGATAAGTAAAACTCAGAATCGTTGAGTATTTCAACGTCGAATCTATTGTCCAACAAATTTGGGTTCTTAAGGACATATTCTACTTTGAAAGGAGAATTACCATATCGTTCGTCAACCAAATGACTTCTTCCCGGATGGTAATACGAGATATCCATCCCAACCGCATCCACAACCTTGCTGAAGAAAAGGCGAGATCTGAGAATTTCAATTTCTCCGGCTAGTCCCTTAATGTCCTGCTCCAAAGGGTTCTGAAGTCCGAGTAAGTTTGCCTCATTTTTTATATCAAGTTTCAATATGGAATGAGCACTATATATAGGCTTGGTATACCTGATATACAAAAATGCAGAGCTGATGGTGGCTAGTATAATGCCAAGTACCCAAGGCCAACCTGAGACAAATACTTGTCTTAATTTTTCGAAGTCAAAGTCATTTAATATATCATCTGAATCATCAAAGCGATGATGCGGAGAATCTTGTGGTATGTGGACGTTTCTTGGATTCAACGACTATAAATTTTGTAGCACTAACACCAGAGCCAAAGAACTACTGATCAAACTTAAGATTGGGGCAATGTCCTTTGTTGCTTCAAAGAAGGGTCTTCTCCAGGGTTCGATATAGATGACATCTCCAGGTTCAATAGCCAGCATCGATTGCTTCATCCCAGCTATGGTAGATAAATTGATTTGGTATATCTCGGGATTAGCGAGGTTGCCTCTGATTACTTTAATGTTCTGTGTTTTTGACCCCATATCCAATCCTCCTGCCAGAGCAAGCACTTCCACCAAGGATACGTTTTCATTTATTAGCGGTATGATTTGCCCTCCGTTTGTTGTTGCGCCCAGCACAATTACTCGTTTATTGTTAAACTGCAGTTTAACAAATGACTGCTTATAGAATTCATTGTATTTCTCTTGAAGAATTAGCTCCGCCTGATCGAGGGTAAGACTGTCTAGCTTAATCTGTCCGATAATTGGAAATTTCGCCGTTCCGTCTGTCTTCACCAGATAATTAAACTGAAGCCTGTTTTGCAAGCCTTGTCTATTCTGTTGAAGCTCACTGTTTGGGTCAACTATTCTTTCCCCATCATTAGTAAATACTTCGAGAGATAGCACGTCATCAATTTGAATAACGTAATTTCTCTCAGCTTGGCTTACCGCAATCGACAAGTCCTGTTCAGTAAAATTATCATCTAATTTGAACATAATATCCTGCTTATAGGCTTTGCAGCTACTTAGCAAGATTATTATTGCAATAGGAAAAATAAGAGATTTAAATCTTTTCACTATGACTAGTTTCGGCAGAATTCCATTCAAACGGTAATATAAAACAGAACAAATTTATTCATAGGATATTTGATTCATAATATTTGATGCATGTTTTAAATATCGATCTATCACTATCTGCTCGTCAAATTTAGTTTCAACCATGTGTCTTCCATTTCTTCCCCATAGCTCTAGTTCATTATCTGGCATCTCCCATATTATCATCATTTTATGTGCTAGATCAGCAGAGTTTTGTGCCTGACAAAGAAGGCCTGTTTCACCATCAATAACCACCTCTCTACAACCTGGAACATCGGTGGTGATTATTGGTTTGGCCATAGCCGCAGCTTCCAACAAAGTTCTTGGAGTACCCTCACCATAAGACGGTAAGACTACACAAGCAGAGTTTTCAATATAGGGCTTCACGTCATCTGTCTCTCCTAAATATTCAATGATGTTCGAATTTGTAGCGGAGTCTATGGTTTCTTTCGATATTCCACGTGAGTGCGAAGAGTCCAGCTTACCTAGCAACTGAAATTTAGCGTCTGGAAATTTGTTACGCGTCATTTTCGCCGCCTCCAGAAATTCCAACACACCTTTTTCGATAATAAGCCTTGAGATCATAAGAAAGGTCTTCCCTTGATTAAGCTTATAAGCCGTTGGTTGAAAGGAGTCCAAATTAATACCTGAGCCCGGCAAAAGATCTGTTTCAAGCTGCGGTATGCTTATTTCTGATAGAAATTTTTGCCTATCATCATTATTTTGAAAGAAAACGAGTTGCGCATACGAAAAGGACCATCTGTAAAGCCATTTGGCTATCGTGGAAGAAATTCCTTTTGATAAAAAAACAGTACCTAGCCCACTTACATTATTAATAACAGGAATTCGGGTAGATCGGGCAGCAAGTGAGCCGTAAATATTTGGTTTTACTGTGAAGTTGAATATAATGTCGGGTCGATACTGGCGGTAAATTTTCCTTAATTGTAGGAATAGTAAGAAATCTTTTATTGGATTAGTACCTGTGTTTTCTACTTGAATAGGAACAAAAGTACAGCCTGCTTCTTCCAACTTTACTGAGAATCTGTCCTCTGGGGCAATTGCAATTACTTCGTTTCCACCGAGTATTAGCTCACGTATGAGCCCCATTCTAAAATTATATACGTTCCAGGATGTGTTAATTGTAATTGCTACCTTCATGAACCCATGCTCGTCTTTTACCGTATTTGTGTCCAAATATATTTAGCCTGACTATTACAAAAGTCTTTCAATCGACGAATATTCTATTTTCATTGATAGAAATCCTAATAATTGAACAATTTTGCATAAATCTGATTGAATGGGAGATTACTACGAAACTAAGAAGGAGATTGAAAAAGCAGTACTTGTTGCACTATCACCTAAAAGACAAGCTGCTGAAAAAACTGAGGAGTATTTGGATGAACTCAAGTTTTTGGCTGAAACTTTGGGCATTGAGACGATGAAATCTTTTATTCAAAAGCTTGACAAACCAGATATCAGAACGTTCGTTGGCAAAGGAAAATTAGAAGAGATTATCACCTTTGTCAAAGATCAACAAATTGATGTTGTCGTATTCGATGACGATTTGTCCCCCTCTCAACTTCGAAATTTAGAAAAGGAGCTAGAGGTTAAAACTTACGACCGAAGTTTATTAATACTTGATATTTTTCTGAAGCGGGCGCAAACCTCACAAGCCAAAACACAAGTTGAATTAGCTCGGTATCAATACCTCATGCCACGACTTACAAGAATGTGGACTCATTTGGAACGACAAAGAGGAGGAACCGGGACACGAGGTGGAGCAGGAGAAAAAGAAATTGAGACGGATAGGAGGATGATTCGTGATCAAATTTCAGTCTTAAAAAAGAAACTGGAAAAAATTGATAAGCAAGGGGAGACGAGAAGAAAATCAAGGTCGAATGTAGTACGCGTTTCACTGGTTGGATATACCAACGTAGGCAAGTCGACCATTATGAATATGCTATCTAAGGGAGATATCTATGCCAAAGATGAACTATTTGCGACAGTAGATTCTACCGTCAGAAAAGTCGTGATCAATACAGTTCCATTTCTTCTTTCGGATACTGTTGGCTTTATCAGAAAGCTGCCACATAACTTGATTGAATCTTTCAAGTCAACTTTGGACGAGGTACGAGAAGCCGATATTTTGCTGCACGTGGTGGACATATCCCACCCTTCTTTTGAAGAGCAAATGGAGGTTGTGAACGACACATTGCAAGAACTAGGTGCTTCAGATAAAGAAATGATCGTTGTCTATAACAAAATTGATCAACTAACCACTCCGGATGAAGCAGAAAAATTTGATTTTGTATCAGGCATTGACACTACCTCAAAAAATAAGACTAACATATTTATTTCAGCAGTGAAGAAAACAAATACCGCTGAGTTCAGGAGAGTGATTTTTGAAAAAGTCAAAAATCACCATTTAAAGATCTATCCTAATTATCTGACTCCTGAATACTATTAATAATCCTTTACGCAGCGACAACTATTCATATTCCTGGCGCTGATAACATCATGAGCTACTTCATCATAATCGGCATAAAGTGAGATTAATCCAGCAGATCTTTTGGCACCGATCTCTGCATCCCAAAGGTGAGCAGTTTTGCCAATATCGCTAAACTGTCCCTCTACGTTAGAAAACCCTGCCATAAGTATGTTGAGGTTGCTTACGCCTCCCTCTTTTAGTTCTTTCGCTGCGGTTTTATATCCTCCGTAATTAAGCATTATTTCCTGCCACTCAAGTTGAGTGGATAGGTGCCAACCATCCGGACATGAAGATTTTGCTTCTACCCAATTATATAGCCTTCCGAACTTGCCGCAATACGCCGGATAGTTTTTGTAGCATACGGAAGCTTCAGTTTCGTAATTTAAGTTTTCTGCCATCCATTCTCTTTCGATGAAAATACCACCTTCCAACTCAATTTTTAATTTGGTTGTCTTATATGTTTTTCCATCCCTGGGATCTGTAAAAGACCCCATTTCCTGGGCAAAAACGCTGAAAGAAAGTGAAAATATGATTAATAGAGTAAATATTCTTTTCATGTTCGATTTATTAAGGTTTAATCGAGGATTCATTATTAATTACTGAAAATAATACAAAAATTGGGTACATCCTTCCAAAAATATAAAATTTCTATGATTCGACCTCATTTTGCAAATCTTAAACATTGTATTAAATTTAGGTAATATCCACGCCAAATGGAATTATCTGCTAATGAGGAAGTTATAATTTATTTTAAAATTACAAGCCCTAACTTTAAGAATAAATTCAAAAACAATGACACAAGGAAACGGTTCTCCATACAAAGCATTCGCTTATTTGCTAACCGTAACGGTAAGTTTGATTTTGATACACATAAGTGAAGTAATCACGGCACATTATCATCAAGAGGAAATTAGAACCATAGAAAGCACCAAATCTAAAGCTTTTCAAAAAAAGTCAAAGCGTAAGAAGGAGTCACCAAATAAGGGATTGGAAAAGAAAAATGCAGATACCCTCACTTCAAAATCAAATGTGAAGGATACCATAGCCGATACAATTATACCGAGTGATTCTGAATTTTTTACAGACTTAATAGAATCATATGATGCTCGAAGGGTATCAGAAAATGAATTCGAATCAAGGGCAGATGTAGTGATTAGGTATTACAAAAAGAATAAAGATAAAGATCGAGTCTATAAGCTGCGAGACCTTGGCTTTTATATTCATGAGCGACCTGCCGAGAGCGATTTCGACGGTTATGAATCAAATGCGATTTTTTATGGAGATTCAGTTAAAAGAGAAGATTTGATGCTTATTGCATACAAATTGATAGATAATGGCCTGACACTTCAAAGCATTACTTTGTCCAAATTTCATGATGCCTGGAAGGCTCATTCGGTAGAGATTGGCACGGACACTACAGCTCTTATGGATCCTCCATATAACTTAGCTATGCTTAGGAAAAAATGGGAGGATATGTAGCTTTGCAATATGCAAAGAAGGTCGCACATTCAGTTGCTCATTGATGCTCTTAAACTAAGCAGGTTCAACAACCTGATTATTATTTTTCTTACCCAGTACGCAGGAGCAATATTTCTTTTCAATCCCGACCAGCCACTGATATTTGTATTGGGGGACTTGCGATTTTTTATTCTTGTCGTAAGTACTGTCGTAATAGCTGCCGCTGGTTATTACATCAACGATTATTATGACATTAAAATCGACCTGATTAATAAGCCTGATCGAGTGATAGTGGGTAATACTATAAAAAGACGCCCTGTCATGATTGCTCACACCACGCTCAATGCCATCGGTATTTTGCTAGGAGCGCTGATTTCACTCTGGATTGGAATTATTCACCTGGTATGCGCTTTTCTTCTCTGGTGGTACTCAAATCAATTGAAGAGATGGCCTTTTGTGGGGAATTTTGTAGTGGCTTTGCTTACAGGGACTACACTTTTGGTATTGCTTGCATTTTACCGTTCGATGAACTTGCTTGTAGTGACCTATGCATTTTTTGCTTTTGGCATTACTCTAATTCGAGAAATTATCAAAGATATTGAAGATGTAGAAGGAGACGCTAGCTATGGTGGTCAGACCCTGCCCGTAATCTTCGGCGTACGCCGTACTAAAGTGATTTTATTTGTAATTATTGCATTGATCATATCCTCCCTAGTTATTTTCCTTTTGAAAGTTCAAAATCAATATCTGCTTTATTATTTCGGAACCTTGGCAATTCCCTTTTTTTACTTTCTAATAAGATTATTAAGAGCAGATACTAAAAAACACTTTGCTTATCTCAGCAGCTACTGCAAATGGCTTATCATTGCAGGTATATTGAGTATGGTGTTTCTAAAATTTTAAGTATTCAATGAAGAGACTGGCAATATTTGCATCAGGCAGTGGATCAAATGCTGAACAAATCATCAACCATTTTCATAATCGAAGCCTTCAAGTATGCGTTGACCTAATCCTAACCAACAGGCCGAATGCGTATGTACTGCAAAGAGCCGAAAAACTTGGGGTTGAATCCTATGTGTTCAATCGAGCTTCATTTTATGATTCGGATGCAATAATCAATTTATTGAATGAAAGACATATAGATTTGATAGTGCTGGCTGGATTTCTCTGGTTGGTACCTAAAAACCTTATTGCAGCCTTTCCTAACAAAATCATCAACATTCATCCGGCACTACTGCCCAAATATGGAGGTAAAGGTATGTATGGTCAACATGTGCACCAGGCAGTGGTGGCAAATAAGGAAATTGAGACAGGCATTACCATACATTTAGTAGATGAAATTTATGACAACGGAGCAATTTTGCGCCAGGAAAAATGTGAGGTCCAACTATCAGATACAGCGGATACTGTGGCAGAAAAGATTCATAAACTAGAGTATAAGTATTTCGCCGAGACCATAGAAGAATATCTCACCAAAATTTAGAAGTTTTAAGGCAAAACTTTGATGCATTCCTCCTCTTGTGCTAAATAAATAAGTAATTTTGCCCCTTATTTTTTCAGAAGGTTACAATGGGATCAAAAAAAATTAATTCAGCACTTATTTCTGTCTTTCATAAAGACAATCTTGACAATATCGTAAAAGTACTAGCCGCTAATGATGTGACCATCTATTCAACAGGCGGGACGCAGAAATTCATTGAAGATTTGGGTATAGCAGTGACTCCTGTCGAGGATTTGACAGCATATCCCTCTATATTTTCGGGAAGAGTTAAGACGCTTCACCCAAAAATTTTTGGAGGCATTCTAAATCGTAGAGATAATTCCAGTGATCAGGAAGAAAAAGAAACTCACGGCATTCCGGATATTGATTTGGTTATTGTAGATTTATATCCGTTTGAAGACACAGTTGCTTCTGGAGCCGGAGAAGCCGACATTATCGAAAAAATTGATATCGGTGGAATATCATTGATAAGAGGAGCTGCCAAAAATTATGATGATGTGCTTATTGTGTCATCGATGGAGCAATATGAGGAAGTACTAGGTATGCTAGACTCACAAAAATGTGAAACTTCATTAGGTCAAAGAAAGTCCTTTGCTTGCAAGGCTTTTGACATATCTTCTCACTATGATACTGCCATTTTCAATTATTTTAACAAGGAGCAAGATGAACCTTCATTTAAGCAGAGTACAAGACATTCTCAGTCTTTAAGGTATGGAGAAAATCCACATCAGAATGGAAGTTTCTATGGGGATCTTCAAGAGCTTTTTGATCAACTCAATGGTAAGGAACTTTCATATAATAATCTGGTAGACGTTGATGCTGCAGTTTCTCTTATCAGAGAATTTGAAGGCGAGACAGCTTTTGCCATCATCAAGCACACCAATGCCTGCGGTGTAGCAAAAGGGGGCTCAGTAAAAGAGGCTTATCTAAAAGCCCTGTCAGCTGATAACGTATCGGCATTTGGAGGTATCTTAATTACTAATCATAAGGTAGATTTGGCCGCTGCTGAAGAAATAAACAAATTGTTTTGCGAGGTGCTTATTGCACCGGAGTACGATGAAAAAGCACTTGCTTTATTGAAATCAAAGAAGAATAGAATTATTCTTAAGATAAAGAGCCTGTCTCCTAACCCGATACAATTTAAATCTTTATTGAATGGTGTGATTGTGCAGGATTCTGACCTGAAAACGGATACAAAGGAAGATTTAACAACCGTTACAAAAAAAGTCCCTACAGACGAACAGGTTGAAGCCTTGCTTTTTGCATCTAAGATATGTAAGCATACTAAATCAAATACGATTGTATTTACAAACAACGATATGATGCTATCCAGCGGAACGGGTCAGACAAGTAGGGTAGATGCCTTGAATCAGGCGATTGAAAAGGCCGTTAGTTTTGGAATGGACCTGAAAGGATCTGTTATGGCTTCAGATGCTTTCTTTCCCTTTCCTGATTGTGTTGAAATAGCCAACAAAGTGGGAGTATCTGCTGTGATTCAACCAGGTGGGTCTATTAAGGATCAGTTGTCTATTGATTATTGCGATGAGGCTGATATAGCGATGGTCATGACTGGTACTCGTCATTTCAAACACTAAGTATCAATAACTGGATATCTGTGGATATTAGTGTTGATTACCTTAAATTTTGTGCGTAATTTGTGATCTTTTGATCATCAAAAATATTTGAGTAAACTAAGTTATGGGAATATTTGATTTTTTCTCGAGTGATATTGCGATCGATTTGGGTACGGCAAATACCTTAATCATTAGCAAAGGCGAAGTTGTAGTAGATGAACCTTCCATCATCGCCATTGACAAGGCTAAAAATAAGGTGCTGGCCATTGGGAGTGAGGCTATGCAAATGCATGAGAAAACCCATGAAAGTATCAAAACCATTCGTCCGCTTAAAGATGGCGTGATTGCCGACTTTCAAGCAGCTGAATCCATGATACGCGGTATGATTAAAATGATCGACAAAGATAAAAAGAGGCTTTTCCCGGCTTCCCATCGAATGATCATTTGTATTCCTTCGGGTATTACCGAAGTCGAAAAAAGAGCGGTGCGAGATTCTGCAGAGCATGCCGGGGCCAAAGAAGTTTTTATGATTCATGAGCCTATTGCTGCTGCGGTAGGAATAGGAATTGATATAGAGCGACCTGACGGAAGTATGATAGTTGATATCGGTGGTGGTACTACCGAGATAGCTGTTATTGCCCTATCAGGTATCGTATGCGACCAGTCGATTCGTGTGGCTGGAGATGCCTTTAATAAAGACATTCTCGATTATATGAGAAGACAGCATAACCTTCTGATTGGAGAAAGAACGGCAGAGAAGGTAAAAATTCAAGTTGGTTCGGCACTTACAGAATTAGATGAAGGCCCCGAGGACTTTGATATCCGAGGTAGAGATCTGATGACAGGCATTCCCAAGGTAATTAAATTATCTTATTCAGAGGTAGCATTTGCCATTGATAAATCAGTTTCTAAAATCGAAGAAGCTGTACTAAAAGCACTTGAAATTGCTCCACCCGAATTGTCAGCCGATATCTACGATAACGGTATATATTTGACTGGTGGAGGAGCTCTTCTCAGAGGATTGGATAAGAGACTTGGTATGAAGACCAAACTACCCATTCACATCGCAGAAGACCCATTGAAAGCTGTAGTTCGTGGAACAGGAAAAGCTCTGAAAGAACTGGATCGTTATCGTGCTGTTTTAATGCAATAAGTTAAATGCAACGACTCCTTCAGTTTCTATATAAGTATAGGACATTCATCCTGTTGATCTTGCTGGAAGGAATATGCTTTTGGATAATCGTCAGATCCAATAGCTACCAAGGAGCTAAATATTTTACATCATCCAATCATCTTGTTGCCTCCATAACGTCTGCCTCAGATCAGGTGGGGGATTATTTTGGACTGGCAAGTCAAAACGAACTTCTGGCAGAAGAAAACGCAAGACTTCGTCAACGCCTTTTGAATCTTACTGATTCGGTTTTTATGGCTCAATTTCTCTTAGACTCCAGTCAAATGGGAATCAAGGCCAAGGTTATAGACAATTCACTTTTTTTTAGAAATAATTATTTAACACTCAACAAAGGATTAGGGCACGGAGTTCGGCCAGGAATGGGAGTTGTTGGGCCGGAAGGAATTGTAGGCCAGGTGCTTCACACTACAAAGAATTACTCAACGGTCATTTCTGTTCTTCATAGCAAGTCGATGATTTCCGCTCATCATAATCGCACACGTACGCTATGCTCAGTTGTTTGGAAGGGGGAAGATCCCTTGTACGCTGATCTGCAGTTTTTGCCTCGTCACATACCAATTGCTCCTGGTGATTCAATAAGCACCTCTGGGTACAATTCCACTTATCCAGAAGATCAAATGATTGGAGTTGTAAGCGATGTTTATCTCGAAGAAGATGCCACCTTTTATAGTGTAAAAGTTAAGCTATCCACTAATTTTTATACACTCACACATGTGTATCTATTAGAATTGTCCGGTCAGGAAGAAATTGATTCGCTGAATATAGAACTCACACAGCAATATGAATAGATTTAACGTTTTCGGAGGACTATTCAGGGCGATTCTTTTGATATTGGCTCAGGTGCTATTATTTAAAAATCTGGTACTTTTTGACAGTGCATTTTGTTTTGGGTATATTTTGATTTTTCTCATGTTGCCCATGGATACCAACGCCATTGTGCAACTCTTGGTGGGATTTGTCGTGGGAATAATTATAGATTCATTTTACAATACCCTTGGAATACATGCAGCTGCCAGTGTGCTTTTGGTGTATTTCAGGATATATTGGTCCCTGGTAATGACCCCCAGCGGGGGATATGACTCGGGACCTAAAATAAACGTTAGAACTCAGGGGCTTGGATGGTTTTTGACGTATTCCTACCCCTTGATTTTTGCCCATGTTTTATTATTGTTTTTTATTGAAGCTGCAGGTTTCAGTTTGTTTTGGCAGACCTTGACAAAAGTTTTCTACAGCTCTATTTTTACATTGATAGTAATCTTAATCATTCAGTATTTATTTTATAAAAAGATGAAATAGAATGCACGATAGTAGGAAATATATAATCAGGATAGCAATCATTTTGGTGGCTTTGGTCTTCTTGATTAAACTATTTTCTATCCAAGTATTGGATGACGATTATAAAGCTGCAGCAGAAAGTAACATCATTCACGCTGTCACAGAGTACCCTTACAGAGGTTTGATTTTTGATAGAAACGGCCGGCTCTTAGTACACAACGAACCTATTTTTGACTTGGAGGTCGTACCTAAAGAAGTCCATATAAGGGATACCATGATGCTGAGTAGTATGCTTGGCATCGATAATGAGGATTTAGTTTTAAACCTTCAGAAGGCGAGAAGATACTCTTCGATACAGCCGACAACTATCGTTAAACAAGTTCCGAATCAGGTATTTGCGCAGATTCAGGATCAATTTGTGGCCTACGAAGGGATATACCCGAAAGCCCGGACAATTCGCGGATATGAATACAATAGCCTGGCAAATGTCTTTGGGTACATAGGAGAGGTAAGCAAGCGACAATTGGACAAAGACTCTACAAACTACTACAAGAGCGGAGACTATCTGGGGATCAACGGGCTGGAATCGTCATATGAAAAATACCTGCGAGGTAAGAGAGGTGTAAAATACAAGATGGTGAATGTGCGTCGTGTAGAGAAAGGTTCTTTTAAGAATGGCGAATTGGATACGTTGGCAGTCCCCGGTGAAAATCTCACATTGAGTATTGATATAGAACTACAAAACTATGCCGAAAGATTGATGGAAGGCAAGATCGGTAGTGTTGTTGCTATTGAGCCCGCTACCGGAGAAATTCTGGCATTTGTATCTGCCCCCACTTACCATCCATCAGAATTGACCGGAAGAAATTTTAGCAAAAATTTCAAAGCGTTGACAACCGATAGCCTCAAGCCATTGTTCAACAGGCCATTGATGGCTATGTATCCTCCTGGTTCTATTTTCAAGATTGTACAGGGTTTGATCGCACTGGAAGAAGGGGTGATCGGCCCATATGATAAGATTTTTTGTGACGGTTCATTGATAGGTGATCATGCTCCTCCTGGAGCGTACGATATGAGGCGTGGTATCATGCTTTCTTCCAATAACTATTTTGTTAAAGTGTTCAGGTTGGTAATCAATCAAAACCCAGAAATGAGTCAATTTGAACAGGCACCAATTGGATTGGCCAATTGGAAGAAACAGGTTAATAGATTTGGTTTGGGTACAGCCTTGGGTATTGATTTACCTAATGAAAAATCTGGATTTATGCCAGGCCCTGAATATTATAACAGGGTGTATGGTACCGGTCGTTGGAAATTTTCAAATCTCACCTCACTGAGTATAGGCCAAGGGGAGATATTGATGAACCCGATACAAATGACGAATCTTGCTGCAATTATGGCTAACAAAGGGTATTACTTCAAACCTCATATTGTGAAGTCAATCGGAGAATCAAATTATATATTGCCCGAATACAAAGATCGGATAGAGACAGGAATTGGCTACGAACATTTTCCTATTATAATTCAAGGTATGGCCGACGCCTTAAGTGGTACTGCACCAAGAGCTATCGTTCCCGACATAGAAATTTGTGGTAAGACTGGTACTGTAGAAAACCCCCATGGAGAGGATCATTCAGTATTTATGGCTTTTGCGCCTAAAGAAGATCCAAAAATTGCCATTTCAGTATTTGTCGAAAATGCAGGATGGGGAGGGAGAGCAGCCGCCTCTACGGCCAGTTTATTAATCGAGAGTTATTTAAAAGGAGCACATACCAGACCTTGGTTGGAAAATTATGTATTGGCTGGCGACTTCAAGGACAAAAAGAAAAAGGTACAACCAGAAACGACTCTAGAAGTGTCAGAAGAAGAGAAAAAAGAAGAAGGTCAACAATGAGAGGAGAAAGTATATTAGATCGTGTGGATTGGGCAACCATTGGTTTGTATTTTGCCATGGTTTTGCTTGGGTGGTCTAGTATATATGCAGCTGTTTTCGACGAAGAAAATGCCGAAACTCTTTTTTCCCTTGTTTATAATCCCGGAAAGCAGCTGATTTGGATAGGATCGGCGGTGATTATTATAATTGGTGTAATGAGTTTGGATTTTAAATTCTACGATTATTCAGCTTATATTATCTATGGAGTGGTTATCATTCTCTTGATTGCGGTCTTAACAACTGGCACAGTTGTCGCTGGGTCAAAATCTTGGTTTCAAATTGGTAGTTTCAGATTACAACCTGCAGAATTTGCCAAATTTGCTACAGCCCTGGCATTAGCAAAATATCTGGGCGATGTCCATGTAAAATTTGAAAATTTAAAAACCCAACTTTTAGCATTGGCAATTTTGGGTGCACCTATGGTTCTCATTTTATTGCAAGGAGATGCTGGTTCAGCCATGGTTTTTGCTTCTTTTTTGATCGTACTATTTAGAGAGGGGATTTCGCCTATTTATTTCGTTTTAGGATTTGCGTTCGTTCTGCTTTTTATTCTAACACTTCTTGTCAGTAAAACGGTTCTCTTTATTGCAACTACCGTAATATGCGTCATTGTTGTAGGAGTATCATTTAAACACCCCAAGAGAATCATAGCTACACTTGTATTAACGGCATTGGTTTTTGCTACCGTAATTAGTGTAGACTTCTTGATGACTAACGTGTTAAAGCCGCATCAAAGAAGTCGGGTAGTTTCTCTGATCAATCCTGACGCTGACCCATTAGGAGCAGGATGGAATGTTACCCAATCTAAGATTGCAATTGGTTCTGGAGGATTCTTTGGAAAAGGGTTTTTGCAAGGGACTCAGACTAAGTTCGATTTTGTACCTGAACAAAGCACAGATTTTATTTTTTGTACTATTGGAGAAGAACAAGGTTGGCTAGGCAGCCTGATTTTGATTGCTCTGTTTGTGACCCTATTGTTTAGAATATCGCTAATAGCCGAAAGACAAAAATCAAAATTCGCAAGAATTTATGGATACGGTGTGCTTAGTATTTTCTTCTTTCATTTTGCCGTGAATATTGCTATGACCATAGGCTTTTTCCCAGTGATTGGCATTCCATTACCCTTTTTTAGCTACGGTGGCTCATCGCTTTGGTCATTTACCATCCTTTTGTTCATTCTTATCAAATTGGACTCTCACCGAATGCAAATACTCATGAGGTAACTCGTATTAAAAGTCTATTTTGGCAAAGGTGGGGTCATCAATTTTTACTTCATAAAATTCAAAAAAGAAGTTGTCCTTACCTCCCTGAATGATTTGGACTTGCATAGGCAATTCAAGTCCTTCTACATTTTCCCATTGAGAATAATAAATCTCTATAGATTCTAGTGTGTCAAAAGGATTGATGAGGTTAAAACTTAATATCCGGTCCGAAAGAGAATCATATTTGAAGACAACTTCTCGGCCTTGGTTATCTAGATACCTCCCGCCGTTCGTTTGATTGAATATCATACTCGGAGATAAAGCAATCATATGAAATGAATGTCCTTTGCCGACTGATATTTCAGCAGACTCAGTTTTCCTTTCTACGCTGCCGTTGGATACAACAAAACCGAGAGTATCACTATACGCTACTGCATCATAGTCTTGATCACCGTTTGAAAAACTCTGATGAAATCTAGTATAGCCGTCAGTGGTCGCGTGTAACTCAGTATGATACATGCCAGACGGTCCTTTGCAATTAGCTTTCGATATTATTGAATATAGTGAGGTGGTATCCTTGCCTTGGGAGCAACCATAAAGAGATAAAAAGAGAAGGAGTTTAAGTTTAGAATTGAGCATATATTTGAAACAATATAGTAAACAAACGCTTAGTAACTCTATCTAAATCTCTTGAATATTACCTTCAGCAATTCTTTGACTTCATCCGCATTCATGTCCCATGCGTATTTTTTGGCATAGTTCTGCACCAACAACTCTACCGATGAATCAAAAGAATCACAACTTTCAACTTCGTCCATGGCCAGTTCGTAATCCTTTTCGTTGCCCTCAAAGAGATCATTCACGAACATATAACGTTGGTTAATATTAATATTATTCTTGAGATCGGACATAGACTTTGTTTCATGAACCGCCGCAAGGTTTTTTACCTTTTCCTTCTCCTCATAGCGTTGATTCAGAGTCTTGATGTCTTCTTTATATTGTTGGTTGACATTTGAATGAGAAGCTCCTTCACCTTGGCTTTCATCAACAGGGTCGAATTCATCATTAATGTCTTCAATCATAGAGGATTCATTAACTCTCGAATCTTCACCCAATTCATCCAACGGTTCTGGCATTAAAATTTCATCTATTTCAGGTTGCTTCTCAAGAACATCCAATGTCAATGTTCCATTAAAGTGGTCAACAATTTGCTCTGTCTCTGAATCTGATGGACTGTGCTCTTGAACTGCCTGTTGTATTGCCAGGTTAATATTGTCAGCCTTATCTAATTTGATCAGCAAATCATCGAATAAGGCCTTATGTAGCTTGATGTACTTGCTAATACCTTTTAATTCACGTGTTTTATCAGCTGCATTTGTTCTACTTAGTTCTTGAGTATAGTATTTTGCAGGGTCGTTAAGCAATTCCAGTGTGGCAATAACTGCTTTTTCAAGTAAGGGCTGAAAGTTCTCTTTTTGAATAAGAATATGCTTTGACAAGGTATTAATGAAGGATTTTAATGCCTGGTTAACATCATCATTTTTATAGTCAAAATATGGACTTCTGAATTTTTTTATCTCCTCCTGCCATTCCTCGAACAGTGCCTTTAATACAAAAAAATTAACTTGCTTAATCGGCGTTAATGAGATAATTTGTTGACCAGAAATCTCCTTGTTACGGCTAAAAAAGTCTTCAATGATTTTGGCTGAATAGGATCTACTGTAAGTATTAGTGGCCTCTTGATTTAATTTGCTACCGTGCATAATATTTGCTTCTTTTGTAAAGTTATAGAATATGCCGAAAATCGTTATACAAAACCTTCACAACAAGGAGATTTTCATCAGAAACGAAAATACAAATCTTTTGGATGTAATACATGAAAATTACGTCGATTGGATGCATGCTTGTGGAGGTAAGGGTAGATGCACTACCTGTAAAGTTCAAATTCTAGATGGTTCGGAATGCTTCTCGCCTGAAACTCCAGCGGAGTTGAAATATAGAGAAGCGAAGCGTCTTTTAGCGAACGAAAGATTGGCCTGTCAATGTCATATTAACGGTGATGTCTTGGTAAAAGTAGCACCAGAAAATAAATTCAGTCACATCAATTACTCAGATTAAGTTGAATGTTTGTCGAACCACGAATTGATAAGTTTAAAGCTGATGGTAAGAGTGTTGGGTGGATCGAAGTGGTCTGTGGTTCTATGTTTTCCGGAAAAACGGAAGAACTTATTCGAAGACTCAACCGTGCACTCATAGCAAGACAGGCCGTTGAAATATTCAAACCCGCTTTAGACACTCGTTACGATGAGACTAACGTGGTTTCGCATAACGATTCGTATATTCGTTCCACACCTGTACAGTTTGCCAACGACATACTATTGTTGGCGGGAGATTGTGATGTGGTTGGTATCGATGAGGCCCAGTTTTTTGATCCGGAATTAGTGATGGTAGCCAGGACACTTGCTAATAAGGGTAAACGAGTAATTTTGGCAGGGCTTGATATGGATTTTAAAGGAGAACCTTTTGGTCCAATGCCTGGCTTGATGGGCATAGCCGAGTTTGTGACTAAGGTTCATGCCATTTGTATGAAATGTGGAGGTGTGGCCTCTTACTCTTTTCGCTTGAATACTTCCGACGAGAAAGTGTTGTTGGGAGAGCATGATGCCTATGAGGCGCGTTGTAGAAATTGCTTTTACGAAGACTTCAAAGATGACCTTACGAGCTAACTGCCTTATCATTCTTTTGCTTCTTAGTTCATTAGCACGAGCGCAAGAGCTAATTCCTATGGGTGCCTGGCGTTCACATTTCAATTATGAAACGACAACTCTTGTAGAAAGGACAGCCACAAAGGTATTTGCCGCGACATCTCATGGGCTAATTTTCTACGATTTAGAAGATCAAAGTATCAATAAATTATCAAAAGTAGATGGCCTTAGTGATGTTGAGATCACCGCTATGTCGTACGACTCAAGTGAAGAATACTTGGTCTTGGGTTATAAAAATGGAAATGTTGACGTTATTACTGGGGAAGGCATTCAAAATTTACCCATACTACTCAATAGCGATGTTACTGATAACAAGACCGTTAACCACATCTCATTTTACAATGGAAAAATCAATTTGTCAACAGATTTTGGTCTACTGGTACTAACTTCAGAGAATAGGGTTGAAGAGGCCTATCAAAATCTAGGTGAGACAGGACAAACAATTGAGGTTCACTCATCCACCATAATTAGAGATGTTATATACTTGGCCACTAAGGATGGAGTGCTGGCTGGCCAATTAACAGAAGGAGATAACCTACAAGATTTTAACAACTGGGAACGTTTTTCGGGGAGCTTAGTAAATGCAACAGATATTGTTTCCGTGGCATCTGCAAATGGTAACGTGTATGCAGCTTCCATTTCTTCAGTGTTTAAGTTGTCCGGAACATCCTGGCTGGAAGTGGCATTTACCCTCGGTTCAGGAGAAGTTATAACAAAAATCCGCGACGGCTTAAATGGGCTATTGGTACAAACCAATCAAAGGACTTTTGTAGTTAGTTCATCTGATGTTTATTCTGAAATATACCGGCCTGCTAGCGCAGAAATCAATGATCTATTACAAGATAGTGATGCCGTATTCTGGTATGCGGATCAGTTGGAAGGTCTGTCCAAACTTGACGGTTCAAATATAGAGCACTTCGTGTTGGATGGACCTTCCAATAATATTTCTAGAGTAAAAATTGAAAGTGGAAATGTTTACGCATTTCCGGCGGTGGCCACAGATTATTCGAGTCCGTTGTCAAATGGCTTAGGTTATTCAATTTTTAAAGAAGGAATTTGGGCAACAATGAGTCCGAGTGATCTGCAAGGAATATCTAATGTCACGGATGCGCTTGTAACTAATGATCAGGTGTTCATTTCTTCCTTTGGGCAAGGTATACTGAATATGGGAAGCGGTCAAATTACAAATTATACGAATAGTCCCTTAGGTGAAAACGAAACAGGCACAGGTAACACATTAGTTACTGGGATGGCATTGGATCGAGAACAAAACATATGGGTTTCTAATTTTAGTACCTACTCTTTGTTGAAATGGGATGGTGAAGAATTGTGGCAACAGTTCGATTTTGGCACTTCGGCAGCTGCCGAACCAACGTCAATCTGTATAGACTCAAATGATCAGGTTTGGATGACTCTTGGACACTTGAGTGGAAGAGGAGTTTTGGCCTATGACATCGGATCAGGACTAAGTAGGTATATAACCACAACGTCGACCGATTTGCCATCGAACAATGTATATGATATCGTCTTCGGAAAGGAGGATGAAATATGGTTTGCAACCGACAAAGGAGTGGCCTACTTTCCTTTTTCCATAGGCGTGGTCGAAGATCAATCTATAAACGTCACGTTGCCGATATTAAATGAAAGTTTCTTATTTGAGGATAAAGAGGTTTTTGCCTTAGCTATAGATGGAGGAAACCGAATCTGGATAGGAACAAATGAAGGGTTGTGGTTGTTCGGAGAAAATATTAGCAAATTGATTTACCATTTTACCGTTGACAACAGTCCACTCCCTTCAAATAAGGTGAATGATCTTGCCATACATCCTGCAACGGGTGAGATTTTTGTGGCTACTGAACAAGGTCTGGTTTCCTATCGCACGGATGCAACAGATGCAACCAACAAGCATCAACAAGTCAAAATATATCCAAATCCGGTATTGCCCAACTTCGAGGGCTGGGTAGGACTATCGGGCCTTGCAAATGATGTGGGGATAAAGATTACCACTGTTTCGGGTCAGCTAATTCGTGAAATTAACGCTCCTGGAGGTGGCGCTTCATGGGACCTAACGGACTTCACGGGGCGTCGAGTAAATGCGGGTATATACTTAGTGTTCAGTGCCTCTCAAGATGGAAGCGAGACGTTCGTTGGGAAAATAGCTGTGATCGACTGATGCTCTACAAGACAAGGGGAATAGTATTGAGCTATATAAAATATCGGGAATCATCTATCATCGCACGGGTCTATACAGAAAATTTTGGAATTCAGTCATATATCATAAATAGTGTAAGAAGCCAGCGTTCAAAAAAAGGCTTGGCACTGCTGCAACCCCTGACTGTTTTGGACATGGTTGTTTACTATAAAGGCGAAAAGTCAGACGGGTTACAACGGATTTCTGAATACAAACCTGCTTATAGTTTTTCATCCATACCGTTTGATGTAAAGAAATCAGCCATGGCACTTTTTGTAACAGAATTATTGAGCAAAGTGCTCAAGGAGGAAGATGATCAGGGGCAAGTCTTCGAGTTTTTGTATCAATTCATTCTTGCTTTAGATCAAAAAAAGGAGGGTTACGAGTGTTTGCATCTTTTTTTGATGGTCCAACTTACCCACTTTATTGGTTTTGGTATTAATGATGGTCAGGAATTGGAAAATGACGAATTGCTATATGATTTAAGTATTAGTTACAAAGAAGTACGGCAAGTCATCGTCGATCTTAATTCAAGTGATTTGTTAGCAAATTTCAACCTAAAAAGTAGATTGAGGCGGGATACACTAAATTATCTAATTGAATACTACAGACTTCATGTTGTTGGATTCAAGGAGTTAAAATCTTTGGATGTGCTCACTCAAATATTTCGTTAGTCAATCTAATGTTCACAAAAGAATCTCTAAATTTATCTAAAACTTTTTCTACACGCAATTTATGAAACGAGCCAATAGTAAAAATTTCTTGATCAAGGAGAAGTTTGGATCGCGAGTTCAATGCCAATTTAAAAACAAACTATAAGCAGATGAAAAATCTATCATTGGCCTTAATGAGCCTAATCGTACTCAGTTGTTCTTCGCCAAATAAATCAACCGAACAATCCGCACCTGTTGAAGATCAAACGGCAGTAGTGGAAAAATCAACTTCAGATTCTACTTATGTTTTTTTTAAACATCCTGCCGATGGAGCCACAGTGCCAAGCCCCGTATATATTGAAATGGGTGTTTCAGGAATGCAAATTGAACCGGCAGGCGTTGTAAAAGAAGGGTATGGCCATCACCATATTTTAATCAATCAATCTAGTTGGCCAGAAGGTACAGTTATTCCAATGTCAGATTCAACAATACATTTTGGTAAAGGTCAAACAGATACTACATTGGAATTGAAAGCAGGGGTCTATACCTTATCTCTTCAATTTGCAGATGGTGTACACTCCTCATACGGGAAAAAGATGGCGACTTCGATCACAGTCACAGTAGAGTAACCGCAGGCCTTAAACTTATTCATATGAGTGAAAAATTGTATAATGAAATTCCATCACTTGATTTGGCAGATTTCAACTCAGGTGATGAGGTAAGAAAAAGAAATTTTGTAACAGATCTTGGTTCGGCCTATAACAGCATAGGATTCGTGGCAGTGAAAAATCATGGGTTGTCTGATGAACTTTGTGAGAAGCTTTATAAGACGATTCAGGATTTCTTCGCATTGCCAGATGAGATAAAACAGAAATATGAAATCCCTGAACTTTTTGGGCAAAGGGGGTATATTGGTAAAGGTAAAGAACATGCCAAGGGTAGGGCTACGGGAGACTTGAAGGAATTTTTTCATGTTGGTCAAGAAGTTACAGATGAAGATTCGATAAAGTCTGAGTACCCGGATAATATTTGGCCAGATGAAATTCCAGATTTTGATAAGATCGCCTTAGAAGCTTATCAGACACTCGAGAATGCAGGAAGGCAGATGTTAAAAGCGATTGCATTATATCTCGAATTGGATGAGGACTATTTTGAAAGCCGCGTGCACAATGGCAATAGCATTTTGAGGCCAATTCATTACTTTCCAATTGAAAATCCTGAAGAAGTGCCAGATGATGCTGTTAGGGCAGCCGAACATGGGGATATCAATTTGATAACGCTGCTAATGGGTGCTAGCGCAGATGGGTTGCAAGTATTAAGGAGAGATGGTAAATGGATTCCCATTACGGCATTACCTAATCAAATTGTAGTCAATGTAGGAGACATGTTGGCCAGGCATACCAACGACAGGTTAAAGTCCACCATCCATCGTGTGGTCAACCCACCTAAGGAGCAGATGAAGACCTCAAGGTTTTCCATTCCTTTTTTTATGCACCCAAGGTCAGACATGGACTTGACGTGTTTAGAAAGCTGTATCGATGCTGACCATCCTAAACAATTTGAGGATATTACGGCAGGAGAATTTTTACATCAGCGACTAGCAGAAATAGGGCTTAAAAAATAATGGTCAGGAAGGTTCGATACTACATTTTCTTAAAAGATGTAATACTCTTGACCGTATCTGCCTTTGGGGGCCCACAGGCTCATTTTGCCATGATGCTTGATATGCTGGTGCATAAGCGCGGATATCTGGATGAAAAAGAGCTAATTGAATTGACAGCACTATGTCAATTTTTACCGGGACCTACTTCCACGCAAACTTTAACCGCTATTGGTTTTAAAGTAGGCGGGCCAAATTTGGCCTATCTCACTTTACTGATTTGGATAACCCCAGCTTTTTTAATTATGACCCTGGCTGGAATTTTTATTTCCACCCTGGAAGAGTATAATATTTCCATGGAGTTTGCTCGGTTTATTAAGCCCATGGCAGTTGGTATTGTAGCCTATTCGGCTTATGTGATAATTAAAAAGGTAGTTACTACCAAGCTTGCCGTAGTTCTCATGCTGGTAGCTGCGGTGGCGAGTTATCTAGTGCGTACGCCTTTTGTATTTCCAGTAATTTTATTAGTTGGAGGCAGTGTTACAGCATTCGATTACAGACGTCACGAAAGAGAAGAAAAAGAAAAGATAAATATTCAATGGTCCAACTTTATCTTATGGGGAGGTGTATTGATTGGAGCAGCTTTGATAGGTGCTTCTGTGAATTGGCTCGGGATTAGGATTTTTGAAAATTTCTATCGAATTGGAAGTTTGATTTTTGGTGGTGGGCAGGTGCTTGTTCCATTTATGTATACAGAGTTTGTCGAATTCAAAGCATACCTTACTTCGGAGGAGTTTTTATCTGGTTTTGCTCTTGTACAGGCTGTGCCTGGTCCTGTTTTTTCATTTGCTTCATATGTGGGCTCAATTTCAATGAAAGAGTATGGCATGATGGGTCAAATAATGGGTGGTTTTATGGCCGCACTTGGCATATTTTTACCAGGTACTTTTCTTATCTTTTTTGTCATCCGATTTTGGGAGGAGTTAAAAAAATTTAGAATTGTTAAGGCTTCTCTCGACGGAGTAAATGCGGCCAGCTCTGGTATGATACTCGCCGCCGTGATTTTACTTTCTCAGCCTTTGATGGGTGACTACCTTAATTACTTCATTATGATAGGTACTTTTGGACTGATGATGTTAAAGAAAATTCCAACTCCTTTCTTGATTCTTACTGGATTACTTCTGGGCGTTCTCTTATAGTTTAGTAAATACTATGTTTCGATTATCCAAGTTTTGAGTTACTCAGATTACGCAGGTTCAGAAAAATTAAAACTCCATTCATAACTATCTGTGATTCAGGTAAATGAAGCACCAATAGGGCAATAGAATATAGTTCAGATGGACACAAAAAAGCCTCAACTATAAGGTAGTTGAGGCTTTCAGTTTTTTCAGCTGGGACTTAGTTAAGTTTTGCAGGAGGAGTGATTCCCATTTTTTTGAAAACTAAATCAGAAACGTCATATTTCTCATCAGCATCCAATAGGATATCCACACCGGGTACACCTGTACTGAAAATCATGTCGTAACCATTTTCAGTTCTAACTGCCTTCACAGCATTTCCAATTTTTTCGAAAAGTGGAGCAAACAACTCACCTTGCTTTTTTTGTAAAGAGTTTTGTGCCTCTTTTTGAAATGCTTCGAATCTTTGATTCAAAGATTGTAATTCAGCCTCCTTGTCAGCTCTTACCAAGTCAGTCATAGTAGCAGCTCCCTGCTGGTATTCTTGCAATTTGGTTTGTAGCTCTGTGCCTTTCGATTGCAATTGGTTTTGAAGCTGTGTTTCGTAGGCTTTGAATTCAGAATCTACTTGCTTGGCTTCTGGCATTTGGCTAAGAATGTATTCTACATTGGTATAGCCTATTTTCATAACTACACCCTGGGCACTTGCAGTCAGGCTAAATGCAGACAATACAACTGCAAAAATTATCGATTTAACTTTCATAATTCAGTTCTAATTAGTTGTTACTTATTACATCATTTTTATCTCCGAGTCCAAGTTCCTCCAGCACGTAGTCCGTATAGTCATGAACCGGGTCGGTATAGATCATTACCAAGTCGCCAGACTTATCAAATACAATTTGCAAGCGATGGTTTTTGGCTACCCGTTCCACAGCATCAAACACTTGATCCTGCACAGGTTTGATCAATTCTTTCTTCTTTAAAAAAAATAGGCCTTCGAATCCAAATACCTTTTTCTGGTAAGTCTTCACTTCATCCCATTTTAGATCGATTTCTTTTAATCGATCATCCCTCATTTCTTTAGTCAGCAAAACCTCTTCTGCCTTTAAGGAGGTCTCCATTTCTTCTATGGACTTATACATTTCCTGAATTTCAAGTTCCCAGGCTTTTGAAATCTTTTCTATTTCACCTTTTGCTTCGCTGTATTCAGGCATTTGGCTGAGGATATAGTCAGTATCCACATATCCAAATTTCTGTGCAAATGTATCATTTAAAATGAAAACTAAAAGCACCAAGGTTACTGATGTGTATCGAACTACAATATTCATACCACTAAAATTAGGCTATGCACTTTATTATTTCGAATAATCTTGTCCAATATTATTGTTTTATCTCAATTGTTGACCAATAGAGAAATGAATTTGGCCACCTGGGTTCGATGTCGCTCCAG
Organism: Reichenbachiella sp.; assembly: GCF_039944555.1. Lineage (GTDB taxonomy): Bacteria > Bacteroidota > Bacteroidia > Cytophagales > Cyclobacteriaceae > Reichenbachiella. Next base: position 470,896 of record NZ_JBDUYN010000012.1, read on the forward strand.
GAAGTTTGTCATATCCATAACCCCAATCTATACCTAACAACCCAAATGCGGGCATGAAGATTCTTACTCCAAATCCGGACGACTTATACAATTTATTGGGGTTGAAGTTGTCAAAGCCATTCCAGTTGTTGCCTGCTTCTGAGAAGCCAAGTAAATAAATGGTGGCAGATGGGTTGAGGGATATAGGGTATCTTAGTTCCATCACGAACTTATTGTAAATGTTGCCTCCAGTGATGTTTGTTAAAGGATCATATGGTGTAATTGAGTTGTTATCGTATCCTCTCAGCCCGATTACATCATTACCAAGCAAAAAGTTTGTCCCTGTTAACCCATCACCGCCTAGTTGAAATCTTTCGAAAGGACCAACTCCTACATTATCTTGATAGGATCCCATAAATCCCATATGTGCTCGGGCAGCAAGGACTAAATCTCCTGCCAACTGCATGTAGTACTTGGCATCAAACATCCATTTGTGGTACTCTACAAATTCGTATTTTTCACTATTCTCAGCCGTTTCATAATCAACGTCATTCCACAAAGACCAAGGTGGTGTGAGGGCAAGACTTAGAGAAACTGAAGATCCGGATCTTGGATACATTGGATTGTCAACACTATTTCTGGCCAAAGTTGTATTAAATGTAAAGTTATTGGCTGTTCCGGTGCTGAAACCTAAAGTGTTTCCATAGTTGAAAAGATTATACCTCAAATAGGAAATAGAATTACTTAGTGTAAAATAATCATCAGGCCACTTCACCCTTCTTCCTAAACTAACCGTTGCACCGAGAACCTGTAAAGATCCTGTTGTTACATCTGTTGCGAAGTTGATCAATCGTTGGATTGAGTAGTTGAAACTCACTCCGAAAGAGTTGGGCTTTTTGCCTCCAAGCCAAGGCTCAGAGAAGCTAACAGAATAGCTCTGGTATCTTTTTCCATTGGCCTGGAGCCTCAATGAAAGTTTTTGTCCATCTCCAACAGGCAGGGGTCGCCATTTATCAAAATGAGGAATATTTCTTAATGAGAAGTTATTGAATGTAAGACCCAAGGTGCCGACGAAACCAAAGGTTCCTCCCCATCCCCCAGAGAGCTCAATTTGATCGCTTGGCCTCTCCACCAGTTCCCACTCAATGTCTACTGTTTCGTCGATTGGATTGGGTAATGGTTTCGGATTGACTTGCTCAGGGTCAAAATATCCTAATTGTGAAAGTTCTCTTTGCGTTCTAATGAGTTCAGCTCTGCTAAATTTTTGGCCCGGTAAAGTGCGGAGCTCACGCATAATTACATGATCATTAGTCCTATCATTCCCGGTAACATATACTTTTCTGATGGTTGCCTGAGCACCTTCATAGATTCTCATCTCTAAATCTACCGAGTCACCATCTATTTTCACTTCTACGGGTGTGACGCTAAAGAATAAATAGCCATTATCCATATATAGAGAGCTTATGTCTGGGCCATTGGGGTTGAAGTTCAATTTTTTATCAACCAATTCAAGGTTATAAATATCCCCCTTTTCAATGGCTAGTATCTGATCCAGAGTTTCGTCAGAGTGGATGAAATTACCTACCCAGTTGATGTTTCTGAAGTAATATTGTCTACCTGGATTTACCTTGATATTAATATCAACCGATTTGTGATCGGCAAACACGATTGTATCCTTTAGTATTTCAGCATCTCGATATCCCTTGGAATTATAAAATTGGAGAAGGGTCTCTTTGTCTTCAATGTACTTTTCCTTAACGAATTTGGAAGATTTGAAAACATTTAGTTTTACATTCTCATTAATGATTTCGATTAGAGATTTAGACACATTATGACGAATACTGTCATCTAGAAGTTGAACTCGATCGTCTTTTGGTCCGAAGACGCTAGAAGCTGTTGCAACCGCGGCACCAAGGAGTTTAAACCGTGGTCTTTCGCCTGAGTTTTTCATTTTGCTTTTTAATTTGGTAACAGAATAGTGCTCGTTACCAACAAAATTCACATCTCTGATTTTCACCTTTCGATTTTTGTCAATCTGTACGTCTAAGAGAACGCTATTGTGAATCGTGGTGTCCTTCTTGTATTTAATATCAACTTCAGTATTTAGATAACCTTTTTCGTAGAAGTATTTTTTTATTGTGAGTTCTGCATTTTTTCTTATTGCATCGGTCATTACTCTTCCTCTGATGAGGTTGATCTTCTCTCTTATATCTGATTCCTGGCTCTTAGTGATTCCTGTGAATTCAAATCGACTTAACCGAGGCCTTTCTGCAAGAGAAATGGTAAGATAAACGTCTTCTCCTACTACTTTTGATGCATAAATTTGAATATCACCTATGAGTCCCTGCTTCCAGAGCTTTTTTATCGCTGCGGTAATATCATCTCCAGGAATCTTAATTTTATCCCCCACTTTTAATCCCGAAATGGAGATTAATGCAATTTTGTCAAGAAATTCGGCTCCTTCGACTTCTATGTCCGCAATAGTGAATTCTTGAGGATTGGAGTAGCTGATATTAACGTTGTTTGAAGACGTTTTGCTCTGATTCCCAAATCTAATCTGGCCAACAGCAGCGGTTGAGATGCAAAGAAAAAGTAAAAGTATTTTGGATTTCATCATTTTTTCCTGATGTAGTATCTATTGCCTTAGTCTATTTTTGAATCAGTTGTTCACTGGTCATGCCAAGTCGCCTTTCTCTGTTTTGAAAGTCTAAAATGGCATGGTATAAATGTTCTTTTCTGAAATCTGGCCAAAGCGTTTCTGTAAAATGCAGCTCCGCATATGCGGCTTGCCACAATAAAAAATTACTAATTCGATGCTCACCACTTGTTCGGATCATTAACTCTACCTCGGGTGTGGTGTGCTCATCTATGTACTTGTTTATGAAGTCAATACTTATTGTATCAACTTCAACCTTAGTTTCCTCTATTTCATTAATCAGCTTTTTAACCGCATGGCTGATTTCCCACTTACCTCCATAATTGAGAGCAAGAGACAGAATCATACCTGTATTTTGTTCTGTTTGCTTCACACCCAGCTGAAGGTTTTTTTGCGCGTCAATTGGTAAATGCTCAATATCACCTATTGGTTGCAAGCGAATATTGTTTTTCACCAACGTTGGAATTTCTTTTTTAATTGTGGAAACTAAAAGTGACATAAGTCCTTCTACTTCCAGCTTCGGTCTATTCCAATTTTCTGTTGAAAAAGCATACAATGTAAGATTCTTAACCCCAAGTTCAGCGCAACCTTCCGTTACATCGCGGACAGCCTTAATGGCGTTCTTATGACCGAACAGCCTAGCTGCCCCTCGTTTCTTTGCCCATCGCCCGTTGCCGTCCATTATTACGGCTATATGTGCTGGAATTTTTGCTGGATCAATCTTCTCTTTCATGCCCTCTTGCTGGCTTTTAGCCAAAACCAAACCGCAAATTTGTGCTTTTTTTTAGTCAAAAGGAATTTATGCTGGATTTAATTATTTGTACAGGGAATTGTTAGGAACATACTTATACTGGCAGGGTATTTTATATATCAAGTAGGAGAGTGAAATCCCAAAAAAATGATACCAATCTTTGTCGTTGGGATTACCAAACTGAGTGTTGGTTTTGTCGAATACATCTCCATCTGATATCCCATCAAGTTTGTCAAAAAAAGTCTTTCGAGCTCCAAACTCGACAGCGACACTGAACTGTTTGCCAACTAAATGCTTAATGCCACCGCCAAAAGGAAGCACTGGCTGGATGCTACTAAAATTGTCATTTTGCTCATCAAGATTAAGAAATTTAGTTAATCCAAACCCTGCAAAGAAATAAGGGGTCCACTTGATTGTGGAGTTTTGGTTTTTGTAATCTAAAAAGTGATATTCAAAAGTGGCCGAGGCTTCCACAAAAGATCTACTAAAGGAAGCATTTCGAATTACTCCAAGAGCATCGAATGGTTTGCTATCGTCTCCTGATACTTTACCATAGAGTAAGGCCAATTTAAAACTCACATCTTTTTCAAAGTTTATTCTATAGAGACCTTGAACACCTAGGCTTTGATTAAACAATTCATAACCTCTGTATAAATCGCCTGCATAGCTTACACCTCCAATTGCAACTCCGTATTCAGTTTTTTGCCCTAAACACAAAGTTTGTATTAAAAGAAAAGCCGATAGAATCGGCAATTTTTTATATACAATATGTAGTGGTGAGTTGTTCAAATAGAAAGATTTATCTGAATTTGCCTCGGGTCACACCTTTTTGATCAAATATATATACAATCCTAAGTTGGGTGACCAAATACATATCCTTGTCGGATGACCCGCCTCTTGAGTTTTCCACCCCAGGACCATAGCCAGACCCGTGTGTATATGGTCCAGTAATTGCAATATCACCTCCACCATTGGTCAGATTTAGCCCTCTATCTTGACCTGTTGAAGCACTCGTAGCCTCGGCCCCCCTTTCGGACATGGCGCGTGCTAGAGGGTCAGTGAATAAATCAAAATCAACGTAAGCGTTGCTTACATCATCAATGTAATCGGTAAATAATTTTCTTAAGCCAACCTCAAAATTTAAATCAAAATTGCCAGGAAGTCGAACTTTTACTCCAGCTCCTATTGGTATGGCAAGGTTGAATTTTGAATAAGGTTTGAGTCCCAAGGTATCCAATTGCTGACCTTCTGTTCCTAAAGATCTTAGGTCAACCCATTCCCCAGCTTGCTCAAGTGCATTACCAGCTTGGTCTGTGGCTGGTGCTTTAGCCTTGGGTGCATGACTAAAAACCGCAACTCCAACAAACATGTACGGGTTGATAGGGAATCTTCCTCGCGCACCTCCATTATTAGGTATAAGATCGGCTTCGAAACCCAAAGAGAGCTCATGGATATTATTTTTAAAATGCAGATTACGAAGGTATCTGCCTCTAGTACTTGCGTCATCAGAAGAAGCATCCGCTGCGCTAAAGTCATCACCCTTTATTGAACCAAAGTTATAACCTAACCGAAGGAATATGCCCGGATAAATCATCCGTGAGCCAGTGATGCCAAAACCGGCACGAGTGAAACTCAAATCTGTACTTAGTTTTTTAGGCGTCGGAGCAAGGTCACCAAAATAGTTCATGGCATTGAGGCTAAAACCTGCAGTCCAATATTTCGTATTTCCTACACCTTTGTAGCTCGTTCTTCCACCACTATAATTTGAATACTTTTTATTACGGTTCTTATTGTACCCATAGCGTCTCTTCTGGCCATAGGAGTCAGTTACACATGCAAAGAACAGCACCAGAATAAATGAAGTCAGTAAATATTTACGCATTTCCAATAATCAAACGACCAAAAATCTTTTATAATATACTTAGGCGCAATTTATTTGAACGCTAAAATTATTGCTTTTAACTTCTAATTCCTAACGTCTTGACCCCAATTTAGCTTATTCCTAAGTGTATCGAAAAAACTAGAACCGGAAATCTTTACAAGTTTTGCCGAAAAACTTGCCTTTGTCAAAGATATTTTGACGGTGCTATTTACAGTGTGTGAACGGGAATCAAGAGAGATTAAAAATGATCGACCCTTGCCCTCAATTTCAAAAGATATTTCACTGTTGTCCGACACCACAAGAGGGCGTACATTAAGGTTATGAGGGCTAACTGGTGTAATAATAAAACTGGCTGACTGTGAAAGCACAAGAGGTCCACCGCAGCTAAGTGAGTATCCCGTTGAGCCTGTAGGAGTAGATACCATAAGGCCGTCAGCCCAATAAGTGTTAACGAATTCTCCGTCGATGTAGCATCTAACAATAATCATTGATGAAGTATCTCGTTTGAGTATTGCTACTTCATTAAGTGCAAAGTTCTGATCTTTGAATAACTGGGTATTACTTTTAAGATGAAGTAATGAGCGTTCTTCCAGTTCATATTGGCTATCAAAAAAAAGGTTTAATGCACTTTCAATATCGTTTTTGGCCGTGGTTGCTAAAAATCCCATCGTCCCTAGGTTAATCCCTAAAATAGGAATTTCCAAAGGGCCTACTAAAGACACAGTCTCTAGCAATGTGCCATCTCCCCCAAGACTAAAGAAGAAGTCTATCGGGTCTAGATTTTCGAGGATACTTATCTGCGGATAAGCTGCTAAGAAATCTTTCGTCTCTGATTGATTCTCTTTGGCACATACATCGGTAATATAAATTTCATGGCCCAGATTGAGCAATTTTTTTGCAATGGTTTGAACATATGGGAAAGACTCTTTCGAGAACCTCCTTCCATGCAGCGCTATTCTCATGTGTTACCTGGATTTAAACTTTGAGATATCTGAGAAGTGTGTCTAGTCTTTCTTTTTCGACTAGCTCCTCGTCCCCCTTTCCAAAGATAGAACTAATTGTATACCCAAATCGCTCTAATGCGGATATAATTGCTGATCCGTTTTCAAGATTCAATTTGATTGTAACCCGAATTTTCCCAGGCTGTTGTTCGTGATTTTCAATAAAGCTACTTAATATCTTCCCACCTTCAGATTCTATGATTCTGCTAAGTTCTGTCATAGAATAGTCGGTCTGAGGCATGGAAAGGACAATAATAGTACCGGGGCTGTTTATTGAGGACATTTTAGAAAATGCTTCAACGACGTCTTGAATTGTAACCGCCCCAAGATAACTTTCATTTTCGTCCAGAACGGCTACAAGATTTGAACCTGCTTCATAAGCTTTTTTGAGTAGCTCATAGTAGTGCTCGTTTTGATCTACATATAGTCCTGTGCCCATAAATTGGTAGTCCTCAATTTTTTGTGCACCAGTAAAGTGGTCGAAAAGCAAATTCTCATTAAAAAAGCCTAAGAATTTACCTTTTTGGACGATTGGAAGTTCATGCACATGAAATTCAGCCATCCATGACTGTGCTTTTTCAATACTATCGTCAGGTTTTAAAGGTGGTATCGTATAATTGATTAAATCCTTTGCTCTCATACTGCGACTGTTTGATTTAAAAATTCGTCTAGAATTTCGTTAAACTTATCAGGCTGCTCCATCATAGGTGCATGGCAGCACTCATCAATGAAGCGCAAAGTTGAATTTTTTATGAGCCGGTTGAAGTCATGGCCTACCCTAGGCGGCGTTATTGTATCATTGAGCCCCCATATTAATAGGGTCTCGTTTTTAATTTTGGATAATTCCTCAGAAAGATTATTTCGCTGCGCCGACTTTGCCATAGCTATTATTCTCAGGCACTTTGGAATGTCATTGGTGGTTTCAAAAATTTCATCTATATATTCCTTAGTGGCTGTATTTGGGTCGTAAAAAGTGTACCGTACTTTCTCTTCTATGTACGAGTAGTTACCCCGTTTTGGATAGGATCCCCCCATTGAATTTTCAAAAAGGCCAGAACTTCCTGTTAATATCATTCTGTCTACTTTTTCCGGATGTTTCAAAACGTACATAAGAGCTACATGACCTCCAAGAGAATTACCCATAATATCAAAATTATTATAACCCTTGTGGTCAATAAAAGATTCGCAAAACTCTGTCAATTTTGTCAATCCGGTCTCTCGAACTGGAAGATCATAAATAGGTAGCATTGGAATTACTACTTTGAATTGATTCGAAAATTTGTCCACCACGGCTTCCCAATTACTCAAAGCACCAAATAGGCCATGAAGCAAGAGCATGACTTTTCCTTCGCCCTCTTCTATGTACTTGAATTCTCCTTCTTCTATGATATTGGGTACTTGCAACATACTGTAATTATAGTTTCACTAATATTAGGTATAATATATTAAATTCTAACGAATCAAACCTTAAGTTCTTGTTGATTTACTAATTCTTTAGATTGTTCGAAAAAGTCCATAAAATAAGGGAACAATCCGGAAAAGACATCGAATAATTTTGGAGCAAAGGATGCAATTGGCTCATACAAGATACTATCACTGACAGTATCTTGGCTAATACTTCCTCCAAACGACTCAAATATCCAAAGAAAAATACTAATAAAGAGTGCCCACTTTATAATACCCATCAAACTTCCAATTACATCATCAAGACTTCCTAATAGGGTCAAGTCCAAAATTTTCTTAACGGCTTTGCCAACCAAATTTAGGCCTATTATTATGCCAATAAATATAATGCTGAAGGCTATAATGGGAAGTAACGAATCATAACCTTCAATGTAATCCGATAACAACGAAATACCCCAATCTAATAACTTGATACCAGCTATTAAGGCAACAAAAAATGCAAGCAGTGAAATTACCTCCATTAGCATGCCTCTCTTGAAACCGGTATAGGCGCCAATTAACAAGAAAATCAGAATGATGATATCAATGGTATTCACCTTAGGTAAGCAAAGTTTTGACCATGGCAGAGATTGTTTTACCGTCGGCTTTTCCTGCCAGGGCTTTTGTAGCCATGCCCATCACCTTTCCCATGTCCTGCGGACCGGAGGCCCCAACCTGATCAATTACTTTTTGTAATTCGGCTTTCAGTTCATCTTCAGAAAGCTGCTTCGGTAAGTATTGACTAATTACCTCCAATTCACCTTGTTCTTTATCAGCCAAATCATCTCTTCCTTGTTCGCGAAATAAATCAACGGAATCCTTTCGTTGCTTGGCTGCCTTCATCAAAAGCTTCATTTCAGCATCTTCAGAAATATCCTCACTAGCTCCTTTTTCAGTCTCAGCTAGAAGAATCATGGATTTAATTGCTCTCAGGGCAGTTAATTTTTCTTTTTCTTTGGCCAGCATGGCTGATTTGATGTCCTCATTTATTTGGTCTTTCAAGCTCATATTCTTCGTTTCTTTAATCAGTGAATTGATTATTTTTGCGGCAAATTTAATCAGAAAGAATTCTAACCCAATGAATAGCCTAAGTTACAAAAGGCACGTAATAGGACGTATGACAAAATTGAGCGTAAACGTAAATAAATTCGCTACCATCCGAAACGCCCGAGGGGGTAACAATCCTGACCTAATTCAGGTGGCTAAAGATTGTGAGAAATTTGGAGCCCAAGGGATCACCGTGCATCCCAGGCCAGACGAAAGACATATCACTACTCAGGATGTTTATGAATTGAAGGAAGTGGTGACCACAGAATATAATATTGAAGGATACCCCGACGAGCGATATTTGAGAATTATAGAAGAAGTGAAGCCAGCACAAGCCACTTTGGTTCCGGACTCACCTGAGGTATTAACTTCTAACGCAGGATGGGATACAATTGCTCACGACGCATTTTTAAAGGAAACAATCGACAGAATCAAAGCCGCGGGAGTTCGAGTCTCTATTTTTATAGACCCATTACCAGAAAGAATAGAAGGAGCAGCGAAGGTTGGAGCAGATCGGATAGAATTGTACACTGAGGCATTTGCGAGTGGCTATTTCACGGGCAAGGAAGAGGCAGTTAGGGCGTATGCAAATACGGGCCTTTTAGCCAAGGATTTAGGTCTTGGAGTCAATGCTGGTCACGATTTGGATCTTAATAATCTCAAATATCTAAAAGACCAGTTGCCTTTTTTGGACGAAGTGTCAATCGGTCACGCTTTAGTATGTGATGCGCTTTATCTCGGCCTTGAAAATGCCATTCAGATGTATAGAAGACAATTGAAATAAATGGAAACCCTGAACTATAAACGGTTTGGTGAGGGACAACCTTTAATCATTCTTCATGGCTTTCTCGGTTCGTTGGACAATTGGCTAACGCTTGCCAAAAAGTTCTCAGAAAACTTTGACGTTATATTAATAGATCAGCGAAATCACGGTAAATCTTTTCACTCGAATGAGTTCGGCTACGAAGTAATGGTGGCCGACTTGGAACAGTTAATAGATCATTTAAAATTAGAAGACCCGATCTTGTTAGGACACTCTATGGGTGGAAAAACGGTAATGCAGTATGCAGCATTTTATCCTCAGCAGATTGATAAATTAATCGTTGCTGACATCGGTCCGAAAGCATACCCAGTTCACCACGATCAGATTCTAAGGGGATTACAAGAAATACCAATAGATAAAATTGACTCGAGACAGGATGCAGATGAAATATTGTCGAAATATGTTGAATTTGCGAGCACAAGAGTTTTTCTCTTGAAAAACCTAAAGAGAACATTTGATGGTTTTGATTGGAAAATGAATTTACCCGTTTTGACAAAAAAAATAAATGAAGTGGGAAAACCGTTGATTTACCACTTGCCCATCGAGACGGAAACTTTGTTTATCCGAGGCGGAAGTTCTGGTTATATTCCAGATGAAGACTGGGAAGATATTGAAGAAATATTTTCGAATGCTAATTTGGTGACTGTTGAAAATGCAGGGCATTGGCTTCATGCCGAGAATCCTCAGCGCTTTTATGAGTTAGTAACTAACTTTCTGGTATGAGTGAAACAAAATTGTACATGGTACCAATGGTCATTGCTGATAATACAGAACAAACTGTCATTAGTGATCAGGTCAAACATGTAATCAAATCATTAGACTATTTCTTAGTAGAAAATGTTCGTACAGCGCGGCGATACATTAGTAAGTTGAGATTGGGATTGGTCATCGAAGATTTAGAATTTGACATCCTTGACAGAAAAACCAAACCTGAGCTAGTGAAAGAGTATTTCGATAAGGCGAAAGGAAAAAATATTGGAATTCTGTCCGAATCGGGATGTCCGGGAATAGCGGACCCAGGTGCAGTGGCTGCTTCAGTCGCCCATGGCCAGGGCATAAGGGTGGTGCCACTAAGTGGGCCGTCTTCAATTTTTCTTGCCTTGATGGGTTCGGGATTTAATGGTCAATCTTTTGTTTTTCATGGTTATGTGCCGATTGATAAAATGGATCGAGAGCGAAAGATTAAGGTCATGGAAGAATCTGCCATTCGTTTGCGCCAGACACAAATTTTTATGGACACACCTTATCGCAATCAAAAATTATATGAACATCTGCTAAAAGCTTGCCATCCCAACACTTTACTTTCTGTGGCCAAAGGCATTACAGGAGATGAAGAGTTTATTTCCACTAAAATGATAGCTGATTGGAGAAAAGAAAAAATAAACCTGCACAAAACACCAACTATTTTTTCTCTTTATGCGTGACCAAAAGAGTCTTATTTTTGGAAACAAATCATTTATCCTAAATTTGCCGACTTAAAATTAGAAAACACATACAATATGCCATATTTATTCACCTCGGAATCTGTATCCGAAGGACACCCAGATAAAGTAGCTGATCAAATTTCTGACGCGCTGTTAGATCATTTTCTAGCATTTGATAATCAATCAAAAGTAGCCTGTGAAACTTTAGTTACTACTGGTTTAACAGTATTGAGCGGTGAGGTAAAAACAAACTCCTATGTGGATGTTCAAAATGTGGCACGGGAGGTAATTAACCGAATTGGCTATACCAAAGGAGAATATCAGTTTGATGGAAACTCATGTGGCGTGATATCTGCGATTCATGAACAATCTCCGGATATCAATCAGGGAGTAGAAAGGGCCAATGAAGAAGAGCAAGGTGCCGGTGACCAGGGAATGATGTTTGGCTATGCGACTAACGAAACTGAAAACTATATGCCCTTGGCGCTTCAGCTTTCGCATATGTTGTTGATAGAACTTGCGAAACTGAGGAAAGAAGATGAGGCAATCAAATACTTGAGACCAGATGCGAAGTCACAGGTAACTATCGAATATAATGACGATAACAAGCCAGTGAGAATTGACGCGATTGTCGTTTCAACTCAACATGATGATTTTGACGAGGAATCAGCTATGCTAGCTAAAATCAAAGAAGACATCGTAAAAATTTTAGTTCCTAGAGTTGTAGCTCAACTGAAACCGGAAATTCAGGCATTATTCAACGAAGACATAAAATATCATATCAATCCAACTGGTAAATTTGTGATAGGCGGACCACACGGTGACACAGGTTTGACAGGAAGAAAAATCATTGTGGATACCTACGGTGGAAAAGGTGCACATGGAGGAGGAGCATTTTCAGGCAAAGACCCTTCAAAGGTTGACAGGTCTGCGGCCTACGCGACCAGACATATTGCAAAGAACCTTGTAGCAGCTGGTGTTGCAGACGAAATCTTAGTGCAGGTTTCTTATGCCATAGGAGTAGCAGAGCCAATGGGTATTTTTGTAAATACTTATGGAACTGCAAAAGTGGATATGATAGACGGAGAAATCGCTAGTAAAATCTCAGAGATCTTTGACATGCGTCCAGCGGCATTGATCAAAAGATTGAAACTAATGAATCCGATTTATTCGGAAACGGCTGCCTACGGCCACATGGGTCGTACTCCTGAGGTAAAATCAGTTTCTTTTACAAGTCCGGCTGGCAACACTACTCAAGAGGTAGAAACTTTCACCTGGGAAAAGTTAGATTACGTGGATCAGGTAAAACAATCCTTCGGATTGTAGGGTAATTTGAACCTTTCTGGTACTAATTGCGATTACATGATTTGATAACACAATTAAAGAAATGAAGAAATTAATTGCAATTGTACTTGTTCTCGTAGGTACCCAAGGTTGGACACAGATATTAAAGCCTGCTACATGGTCTATAGAAGTGTCCAATCCTTCCGCCCAGGTTGGGGAAACAGTTGACCTCATCTTTAATGTTAAGATAGATGAGGATTGGTATTTGTATTCAACAGATTTCGACCCTGACCTGGGACCAATGGTCACAGAGTTTGAATTCATTCCGGATTCCAGTTACGAACTTATAGATTCACTTGCTCCAATCGGGGCAAAGAAGAAGTACGATGAGCTCTGGGAGGGAGAATATACCTATTTTAGACATACGGCAAAATTCATACAGAAAATTAAGATTCTGAGCCAGAATCCTGAGATCAAAGGTAGTTATGCTTATCAGGTATGCACCGATGTTGATGGCAAGTGCATTCCATTCGATGATGAGTTTGATTTCGGGAAGTTACTTTCTTCAGGAGGGCAGAAAGTAGAGAAATCATCAGATTCAACAAGTGATTCAAAGACAGAAGTTGTCGAGGGCGGCATCCTCAAACAAAGAGGAGTTAATGATCCGTACAGTTTATTGGCATTTATGATTGCAGCCTTTATTGCAGGCTTAGCTGCCATATTCACTCCATGCGTGTTTCCCATGATTCCCATGACGGTAAGTTTTTTTACCGGCAAAAAATCAAAAGGGTTGGGTGTCTTGTACGGTTTGTCTATCATTATCATTTATACATTGATTGGCTCTCTCCTGGCACCGTTTATGGGGCCTGAAACTGCGAATGAATTGGCAACGAATTGGATTCCTAACGTGATTTTCTTTGCTGTCTTTGTCATATTCGCTCTTTCCTTTTTAGGGCTATTCGAAATAACACTTCCAAGCAAGTTTGTAAACAACATCGACAAGCAAGCCGATAAAGGTGGATTGGTTGGTGTCTTCTTTATGGCCTTTACTTTGGTGCTGGTATCTTTTTCTTGCACGGGCCCATTGGTGGGTACCATTCTGGTTGAGTCTGCTGGTGGACTAATTCTCAAGCCGGTACTAGGCATGTTTGCCTTTTCTTTGGCCTTTGCGTTACCATTTACGGTATTTGCGCTATTCCCAAGCTTGATGAATAATCTTCCAAAATCTGGTGGGTGGCTGAATAGCGTGAAAGTGGTATTAGGCTTTTTGGAGCTTGCCTTTGCGTTCAAATTTTTGAGTATTGCTGACCAGGCCTATCACTGGAACCTTTTGGATAGAGAAATCTACTTAGCCGTATGGATTGTGATTTTTACTTTGATGGGCTTTTATCTTTTGGGTAAAATCAATCTACCGCATGACAGTCAATCAGAGAAAACGACGGTTGGAGGACTGATGTTAGCGATTCTTACTTTTTCGTTCGTGGTCTATTTGATCCCGGGAATGTTTGGTGCACCGCTTAAGGCCTTGTCAGGCTACTTGCCACCGCAGACAACCTTAGATTTTGATTTGACAGCGAAGGGTCAGTACGTTCAAGAAGATAATTCGATCTGTGAGGCACCCAAGTATGCGGATTTTCTTCACCTGCCACATGGGATACAAGGATATTTCGATTATGATCAGGCATTGGCTTGCGCCAAAGAACAGAATAAGCCCCTGTTTATTGATTTTACAGGTCATGGTTGTGTGAACTGTAGAGAAATGGAAGCGAGGGTTTGGTCGGATCCGCAGGTACTTAAAAGATTGAAAGAGGATTTTGTCGTAGTGGCACTTTATGTGGACGATAAAACTGAGTTGCCTGAATCGGCATGGTACAAATCGAGTTACGATCAAAAAATTAAAAAATCGATTGGTAAGCAAAACGCTGATTTTCAAATTACCAAATTCAATAATAATGCACAGCCCTACTATGTAATTCTAGACATGGAAGGAGAGCTTATTCCTCCGATTAAGGCATATGACTTAAAAATTGCTAATTTTGTCGCGTTTTTAGATGAAGCCAAGGCAGAATTTTTGAACAGAAAGTGAAAAACAAAATAGCATGCAGTTTTTGAAGAAGTGGGGTTGGGGAATAGTGTTGTTTGCAGGTATTATACCCGCATCGATTTATTTCGCTTTTTTATATCAGCCAATATCCAAGGCTGAGCTGGTAGAATTACCTCCTGAGCAGGACACTGTTCAGGCTTATATTCCAAAGAAATACTTCGGAATAATAGTAGACTCACTTCAGATTGAGGAGGGGAAAATTAAAAGGAATCAAAACCTGGCTGATATCCTTAAACCATTCAACGTTCCCTACGAAAAGATCCATCAGGTCGCCAAACAGTCCAAGACTGTTTTTGATGTAAGAAAATTCGTTTCAGGCAAGCCCTATTCTATGCTTTACAAAGGTGATAGCCTGAAGGAAGCTACGCATTTTATTTACAGACCCAATGCGATTGATTATGTTGTAATAGATTTTCAGGATTCCGTAAACATGTACCAGGCAAGTAAGGAAATCGTGCTGAAGGAGACTGAAATGGCGGGTGAAATTAATACCTCGCTGTACGTGGATATGCTTGAATCGGGAGGCCACGCAGATTTGGTAAATAAATTGGTTGATGTATTTGCCTGGCAAGTGGACTTCTTTGGAATTCAGAAAGGTGATAATTACAAACTTATTTATGAGGAGCAATATGTAGATGAGGAGCTGGTCGGAATAGGTGAAATTAAAGCGGCCTATTTTCAGCACGTGGGTGATTCCTTTTATGGCTTTCGATTTGATCAGGGCAGTGGAGGGGACTACTTCAATGAAAAGGGACAGAGTCTAAGAAGGGAGTTTTTGAAGGCACCGTTAAGTTTTACCAGAATTAGCTCCAGATACACAGGCCGTAGATATCATCCGGTACAAAAAAGGTACAAGGCCCATTTGGGTACGGACTATGCAGCTCCTCGCGGTACACCCATTCGCGCTGTGGCTGACGGAAAAATAATCGCTGCGAAGTATCATCGATTCAATGGTAATTTTGTGAAAATACAGCATAATGGAAATATAGCCACTCAATACCTTCATATGTCGAAAATAGCTCGTGGTATAAAATATGGTGGAAAGGTGAAAAGAGGACAAACCATCGGTTTTGTGGGCTCGACAGGCCTGGCTAATGGGCCTCATCTGTGCTACAGATTTTGGAAAAATGGAGTACAAGTTGATGCGCTTAAGGTTGAGCTTCCTCCTTCGGAGCCAATATTGGAAACACATATGGCCACCTTCGATTCTATAAGGTTGGTTTGGCAGCAGAGGTTGGATCAGATTTATCTGCAACCGGAAGTTGATAGCGTAGTTTACGCCAGCGTTACATCCCAATTTTGAACCAATGACTTACGACGTAGCACAAATATCTGAACTAATCAAAAATCGTAGATCAGTATTTCCGAAGAATTATTCCGGAGAACGAGTGGCAGATGAGGTGATTACTGAAATGCTTGAAAATGCTAATTGGGCCCCTACGCATAAGATGACGGAGCCATGGAGATTTACCATATTCTGTGATGAAGGCATTGAAGTGTTTGCCAACTATCAGGCTGAGCGCTATTTGAAGTCAGCGGGTAAAAATCCTGATAAGGAAAAAATAAAAAAGTTGAAGTCCAAACCTCTGATGTGCTCACATATCATCTCCATTGGGATGAAGAGAAATAAGTCCATACCCAAAATGGAGGAAATAGCGGCTGTTGCGGCAGCGGTACAAAATATGCATTTGACGGCAACTGCCCATGGTGTGGGTTGTTATTGGAGTACCGGTGGGGTAACATATGATAAGAAGGCAAATTCTTTTTTCGATCTTGGCGAAAAAGATTTATTGATGGGATTCTTATATATAGGTATGCCCAAGCAGGGCAAATGGCCAAAAGGCAAACGCAAAGCCATTGATAAAAAAGTGCGTTGGATTAAGAAATAATCTATTTCCAAATGATCAGCTCCCAGCGATAGGCCCATCGCCAGCTAAGTGCATAATTTACAATCCCGGCTAAATTCAAATACCGTTCGAGTTCCTCTCTTACAAAAGACCGCTCGACAGATAGTACAGAATCGTATTTAACCATTTCTGATTTGGACCAACGGGTGATTAAGTGCTTGGTAAATAAATAAGACACCCAGTGTCTGTGCAAGTCGTTGATGACAATACCTACATCAACCTGACCGATCAACTGTCTAAGCAATTCTATGATTTCTTCTTCCTGCAGGTGGTGAAGAAATAGGCTGGCATGTGCTATATCATACTTTTGATTTCTAAAAGTGTCACTCAGTATGTTATCAGAAATGAGATTGACATTGGAGTATTTTCTGCAGTTTTTTTTAGCGTAATCTATTATGTACTCATTGGCATCTATTCCTGTCAGCTGCAGATTGTGCTTGTGTTTTTTCCCCCATCTGGCAAATAATTTGAGTGTATCTCCTCCTCCGCAACCCAGATCTACAAGACTATATTTTTCTTGTGGGCCCTTTGCGATTAATTTTTTGACTCCGTTGAGTGAGAGTTGGTCACCGCCCAGATAGGTGTTAATTTGATGAATTTCATGTAAGGTTTGATCCACCACTTCGCCCTGACAGAAGAAATCGTCCATAATTTCTTCTTTTAGCGAACGCTGATTGAGAAAACTGAGCATAGATTAGGTGGTTTTAAATAATAAGCTTTCAAGTGTGAGCCCGGGTCCAAAAGCAAAAGACAGGATTTTTTTGTTTGGTTGAGTTTTGAGTTCAGACCAAACTTTTTTCAAAACGAATAGAACAGTCGGTGAAGACATATTTCCATAGTTTTTGAGAGTTTCATAGGCTGCACAGTTTTGCTCTTTGGATATTCCTAATTCGTTTTCTATGGCTTCCAGGATTTTTTTGCCACCCGGGTGAATGGCGAAAGCATCTATGTCGGCTATTTTCAAGTTAGTCTTATGAAACAACTTCGTAGCAAGTTGTTGAATACCGCCTTCTATTATTTTTGGCACATAGGCTGTTAGTGCCATTTGGAAGCCAAAGTCTCCTATCTGCCAGGCCATGTCATTTTTTCCATTCATTAGGAGCTGACTGGCTGAAGATACAATTTCCAGAGAGGGATGACTGGCATTTTCTTCTCCTGAGATGACAACTGCTGCAGCACCGTCTGCAAATAAAGAATGTGCAAGCAGATTATCTTCGGTAAATTCTTTTTGAAGGTGCAGGCTGCACAACTCGACACTAACGATGAGCACTTTAGCCTCAGGTTGATTATTGCAAATTTCTTTACTTATCCCGATGGCATTCATTGCGGCATAACACCCCATGAAGTTGAGGCTGTTGCGACGAATGTCAGCTGAAAGATTGAGTGCTTTCACCAGGTCTACATCCAGTCCGGGGGCATACATGCCTGTACAGCTGACTGTTATCAAATGTGTAAATTCTGACAATTGATGCTTGCCTCCGAGACATTCGGTAACAGCAGAAATAGCTAACGGCAGGGCTTTCTCACGATAAGTGAGCATTCGTTTTTGCGTACTTGGAAAGAACTCATTTTCCGGTTGGTTTGGATAGAAGGTAAATGAGCCCGGTTTCTTTTTATAATCATCTAAAACCGAATATCTATGGTTGATACCAGTAGCTCGGTAAAGGACCTGGAGTTTTTTTTGCTCGGGTTGACTTAGTGCCAAATGCTCACACATAAACTGCGCAAGATCTTTTTGCGCATATCGATTTGCCGGATTGGCTGTTCCTATAGCTGTAATGAAGGCTCCCATTTTCTGAACCTGAAAATAAGAAATTTTTATCGATTCGAACGATTTAATAAAATGTTTGAATCAGAATTGTATTCCTTCCTTTTTTGGTAAATTGTTGAATTATGCCTTTTCAATGAAAAAATCGACTTTTCTCCACCTCAGATTTCCGTTTTCATTTTATCTCCTGCCTGTTTTTCTTTTTGGAGTTGCAGTCGCGCAACCCGAGAATTGGATGAGGTTGGGCCTGGTTTTTTTCGTTTTGCATTTCTTGTTATATCCGGCAAGCAATGGTTATAACTCTTATTTCGACAAAGACGAAGAGAGTATCGGAGGATTGGAGCACCCTCCTGCTACCACAAAGAATTTGTATAGGTGGGCGCTCATACTTGATAGTGCCGCCTTGCTTTTAGGTTTATTGGTCGACTGGAAGTTTAGCGCGATGCTTTTGATTTATGGCTTGGCCTCTAAGGCATATAGCCATCCGATCGTTCGATTAAAAAGGCGCCCAATACTGGGTTGGCTTGCGGTAGGTGTATTTCAGGGATATTTCACTTTTTTGATGACGGTATACGGAGTGCTGGACATTACCATTGCTTCACTTTTTGAGTGGAGCTGGCAATCTCCTGCCTTACTTAGTTCATTACTATTGTTAGGAAGCTATCCGATGACACAAATTTATCAACATGACGAAGATATGAGAAGAGGAGATATCACCCTGAGTTTAACCTTGGGTGTGAGGGGTACCTTTTATTTTACCGGGCTATTTTTTTTAGTTTCAAGTGTAGGATTTTTCCTATACTTTAAGGAAACCTTTTCCATTCAGATTGGTCTCTTGTTTGTCGCACTTTTGTCTCCTGTGTGCCTGTATTTCAGCTATTGGTTTGTAAAGGTCAGGAAGGATATCTATCAGGCTGACTTCAGACATACTATGCGATTAAATTTGGTGTCTGCGTTGATGTTGAATTTGTTTTTCGTGATTTTTGCCCTAAATATCTAGCAAACCAATGTCTCTCAATCCTGATCAGGACATATCGGATGAAAATTTTAAACGACTCTATTTTGAATATTACTCGGTAGCTCACCGTACGGCTATCTATATTCTAAAAAATCAGGATGCTGCAGAAGACGTGGCGCAAAATGTGTTTCTAAAACTATGGGATAAACGAAACCAACTAAGCGATCTCAACAACCCCAAGGCCTACATAGCACAAATGGCCCGAAATGGCGCACTGGACACGCTTAAGAAAGACGACAATCTGGGAGAAGAATATATTCCCCTGGAATTTGTTGATCACGCCGCTGATAACGGTTCTCAAAGCGAAGAAATGCGAGTGGCCATCGAGCGTGCAGTGGCTCAGCTCAGCCCAAAATGCCGTTTGGTTTTTTCACTCAGCCGGTTCGAAGGCCTTACGAATCCTGAAATAGCCGAACATCTGGATGTATCTATCAGAACTGTAGAAACACAGATATCCAATGCCTTAAAATTATTCAGAACCGACCTTAGACATTATTTCATCGAATTTTTGGGATGGGGAATATTGATCGGATACTACCTCATTGACCAGCCGTCAAATTTTATTTTCTAATTACTACGTGTTTTTATAATTCGTACGTCTTTAAGCTGAATCCAACAGTAAAAAGACATGAACGATCAGAAATTTTTTGACCTTAGTGCGAAGCGGTTATCGGGTACAATTACGCCCGAAGAAGAACTTGAACTGACCAACTACCTGGCTGATCAGCCTGATCAAAACAAAGCTTTTCAAGAGCTGGAAAGACACTGGAACGTCAGTGGCCAGTTGAGACTCAAATATGAGAATGATCCCCAGACAGCCTGGGAGAAATTTTCACAATTGAAATCTGATCACGAACCAAAGACGGTTCGTTGGGTTCACTTTGCCTATCGTCTTGCAGCTATGGTTATTCTCACCATTGGTTTGGGTTTCTTATTTAGAGAATTCGGGAAATCGGAGCCCTTCTATTACGCCACTTTTGAAGGAGAAACGAAATGGGTGGTATTGGCTGATAGCAGTCGAATCAGACTAAACGAATCCTCGCTGCTGACGATAGATGGAGATTTTAATGAGGAACAAAGAAATGTGAAACTCAAAGGAGAGGCCTTTTTTGAAATTGCCAGAGATGAAACGCGTCCATTCATCATTCAAACTGATAAAGCTACCACTCGCGTATTAGGTACTTCTTTCAACATCAAGGCTATAGAAAAGGAGCCTCATGTAGAAATATACGTAGTAAGCGGCAAGGTTTCTTTCTCGACCGAACAAGCAGAATTGATACTGACTAAGGGAATGGCAGCCAACTTTACTAAGGAGAGCAATTTGCTAGCACTCGATACTGATGAATACAACGCATTGGCATGGCATTCTAAAACATTAAAATTTGATGACGCTCCTTTGGACAAGGTATTTGCCGACCTGCAGGAATACTTTAACGTGGATATTTTCATGGCCAATGATAAAATAAAAAACTGCCGATTTACGGGAGAGTTCAAAGAACCCAGTCTTAACGAGGTCTTGAAAGTTATCTCAATTTCGGCGAGCGTATCCTTTACAAAAGAAAACAACAGCTATACCATACAAGGAGAGGGGTGCTCTCCAGCCAATTAGTCAAAATCTTAAAAAACTCAAATCAAAAGAACAATGAATAAGTTTTATTGCCTGATTTTCCTGTATCTACTATCTGGTACAGGACTGGTAGCTCAAGAGAAGCAAGAGATCAAAATCAATACTTTTTTTCATGAACTGTCTTTGGCCAAGGTGCTGGAGTATTTCGAACAACAATCGGACTACACGTTTTCCTACAGTTCTAATACCATTCCCTTGGATGAAAAAGTAACACTGAAAGAACAAAACATTTCTTTTTGGACAGCGCTGGACGAGGTGTTTAAATATATGCCGGTCACGTATGAGATTGTGAATAACAATATTGTATTGAAATACAATGAACTCACCCAGACGATTAGGGGAACCATACGTGATAAAGATAGCCAGCAACCCATTTTTGGAGCCACAGTTATAGTGGTAGGTTCATTCCCTCTTCAAGGGGCGACTACAGATGAGCAGGGGAGATATCGGATTCCTAACGTGAAGGTAGGACGCAAGACGCTTCGCTATAATTATTTAGGATATGAAGAAGGCATTATCCCTAATGCATTGCTTGGTTCAGGTAAGGAGTTAATTCTAGACGCAGAGCTTGTGGAGTCCGTGATCAAAATGGAAGAAATCGTAGTGAGCGCTGTAGGTATTGGTTCCCAACCGCTCAATGAGATGGGCATAATCAGTGGCCGTTCTTTTACGGTAGAAGAAACCAAGCGCTATCCCATCAGCATCGGTGACCCGATGAGACTGGCCTCCTCTTTTGCGGGGGTTATGGGCACGGATGATGGTTCTAATGAAATCATCATTCGCGGGAATACACCCAGAGGAATCTTGTGGAGAATGGAAGGGGTTGAAATCCCAAACCCTAATCACTTTTCAAGCGAAGGAGCTTCTTCCGGAGGTATCAGTATGTTCAGTACGCAGGTTATTTCCAGATCTGATTTTTATACCGGAGCATTTGCACCGGCATATGGAAATGCGCTCTCAGGAGTGTTTGATATCAACTTAAGAAAAGGCAACAACGAAAAGGCTGAACACACTATTCAAGCAGGTTTGCTCGGTCTGGACTTTTCTTCTGAAGGACCCATAAGTAAAGAAATGGGGAGCTCATATTTGTTCAACTACAGGTATTCGACTCTCGGCATGTTGGGTGATTTGGGAATAATAGAGTTGGGAGAAAATGAAAAAAACACCTTTCAGGATTTAGCACTAAAGGTTAACCTTCCTACCCGATCGCTGGGAACCTTCTCCCTATTTGGTATGGGAGGACTGAGCAAATACACCCAGGGTTTTAGGAATGCGGATGATGAAGAAAAGTACAACATGGGAGTGGTGGGTATTTCGAATGATTATGTGATCAATAAGAATACCTTTATCAAGACCACGTTTTCCGTATCTGCAACAGAAGTGTCAAATGATGAATTCGTAAAATTTGAAAACAACCGGGACACGGTAGATTTTTTTAATAAAGAATCCTTCAAAAAGAGCTACACCCGAGGTGCGGTGGTATTTAACAAAAAATTCAATTCACAGCATCTGTTAGAAGCAGGAGTTACGATCAGCCGGTTGGATTACAATTTTACGGAATTGGATCACGACATTAAGAGAACCGAGCCATTTGTAGACCTTGTATCCTTCAATGATGAAGGGGCTTCAGGTACTCAGCAAGCGTTTTTATCATGGAAATTCCGCATCAATGAACAATTGAGTCTTGTGAATGGATTGCATTACTTCAGGTTCAGTTTTACCGGTGAGGAGTCTTATGAACCCCGATCAAGTCTGAAATGGCAGTTTCGCGAAAATCAATCGATCACGGCCGGTTTTGGTGTGCACAGCCGCATAGAATCATTGGAATACTACCTGGGCAATCATATTAATTCTGACGGTACTACGGTGGATAACAATCCTGATTTGGGAATGGCCAAAACCAATCACTATGTGCTGGGCTACGATCGCGTACTCAGTCCGAGTTTGTATTTCAAAACAGAAATCTACTACCAGCATCTGTATAATATTCCGGTATCTCCGGATCCTACCTTCGGCTGGTATTCCTCCATCAATTCTACCGATGAATACGCCACCATTCCTTTGGTAAACGAAGGCACCGCTACCAACTATGGAATAGAAATGACACTGGACAAAAAGTTCTCTCGCAATTATTATTTCATGGTTAATGGCGCACTCTTCGAATCTAAGTACAAAGGAGGTGATGGTATCGAACGCGACAGTCGTTTCAATGGCAATTTCAATTTTCATGTCTTGGGAGGCAAAGAGTGGAAAGTGGGCAAAAATGGAAAGAACAATATCGTCGGTCTGAGTACAAAGATTTCCTATGCCGGAAACCAGCGTAATATTCCCATAGATTTGGAACAGTCGATAGTTGATAGCAGAGAGAGGTTGGACTATAGCAGAATTTATGCAGACAGGGTGCGAGAGTACTTCAGAATGGATGTGCAGATCAGCTATAGGAAAAACAGACCCAGGACTACCACAGAGTGGCGTTTGGATATCCAGAACATGACCAACAGATTCAACTATGGAGGTGAGGTCTACGATGGTGGGCTACAGCAAGTCGTGGCAGATAATCAGATCGGGCTGATACCGATATTGAGCTACCGGCTAGAGTTTTAACCAAAAGAAGTTCAAAGAATCCAGTAGCTTTAACGGATGAAATATTATGTAATTATCTTTCTCTTCATGGCTACTGGGTTTGGCTCTTATGCCCAGGAAGACAATCAAATATTCACTATTTACTTAGTCAGACACGCCGAGAAGCAGGTATCGGCTGACGGATCAAAAGACCCTTCGCTCACACCTTGTGGTCAGCAGCGAGCTGAAAGCCTCGCAGGTTTTTTAAGACAGGTAAACTTGGCATCAATCTATAGCACGGATTATACCAGAACGAGAGACACCGCTCAACCCACCGCGAGTGCCAAAGGGATGGAGTTAAAAATGTATGATCCCAGAGCGCTGAAAGACTTTGCCGAATTGTTGCTCGACCGAAGGCAAGATGTTCTGGTGGTAGGGCATAGCAATACGACCGCAGTCTTAGCAGGTCTGTTGGTAGGAGAAGAGATGGGTTCATTTGACGAAAGCATCTACAACCGCATTTATCAAGTGGTGGTTTCCAATACGCAGGGGCGTTTGCATATCCTGGAGTCAGCTTTTGTTTGCGTGAAATGATCGTTAAAAGAAAAGCATAAAACTATCTTATAGAATTTAAGATGTGTTTTGATAAACACCTGAATTTTTACTTAAATTTGCCACCCAATTCGGGATGTGGCGCAGTCCGGTAGCGCACCACGTTAGGGACGTGGGGGTCGCAGGTTCAAATCCTGTCATTCCGACCAGAAACCTTCCATACATTATGTATGGAAGGTTTTTTTGTAGATAGTACCAATGTAAGTACCAAAATACTCTCTACTATCTGTTAGGTCTTCTCGAATGTTTAGATCGTCTTCGAGGCTTTATTCCATATTTTCGATTAATTTTTCCTGCTTTATATGCTTTAAGAGCTTTGCATCCTCCCCAAATCATTAAAAGCAAACCGATTGTCCAACTAAATATTGATTCATTCTCATTAGATACAACTTTGTCACTGGATTCACGCAACAATATTTCACGATTATTTAAATTGATAAGGACGACATCTTTGAGTTTCTCAGTTTTTATCCTACGATCTATATCTTTAAGATCAATTTCCAACACATTTAGGTTTAGTCTTTGAAGTTTTTCTAACTTCTCATTGTCAACAAAATGAGTCACAGCAATTTCAACTAACCAAATAACCTCGTCTTGATTTTCGATCTGGACATCTACAATTACCCCTTCAAGTGGTTTTTCAATAATTGATTTTGAATATGAGAAGTACTCTTTTACTTGAATAAGAAGCTCGTTGCTTTCCGCTATTATCTGCTTTGCCATTAAGTGAAGGGCACTCTCTTGCTCACCCAAACAATTAGTATCAACAGAGTGCCTGAAATGGTGCTCTCTTCTTTCACCACCGTTAACAGCTATAAGGTCTTCGAGGCAGTTCTCATCTGGACATTTGCAATTGCATTTCAATCCATTAGGTACTTCATCAATGTGTTTGACCTTTCCACTTGATTTATCAATCCCACGGATCAATTCTGCGCCCATAACAACTGTTAATTAATACTAACCCAACCACTATAATCAGACTTTGGCGTTAGGCTTTTCCTTTCGTTTTCAAAAACAAAGATGGTATTTTGATGTCTTCTAAGAAGTTCATCACTTCCTTTAGCATTGGACTATCTCTTTCAGATTTTGTTCCTGCGATAAGAACAATGAGATTTCCAACGTACTTGCGATTATCATAGTAGATAGCTTGACCAAATAACCTATGAATTTTATCCGCAGTATCAAGGTCTTTTGCAAGCTTAAGTTCAATACCCACTTCTTCCTTAATATCTATGTCTACTTTCAGACCTAAATATCCTCCGACATGGAATTGTTGTTGCACATCCTCAAATTCAGACCGAAGACTATCAGCAATTATGTTTTCAACATCCTTTTCATTAGTCAATTCGGTCGATTTGATTTTCAAATCACTTAAATGATCCCAGACTTCATCAACTAACTTTGTAGAAAATAGCATGGAATTAAAGTTATGAAAATTGAATTTTAGCTCCTAATTAATGTTGATTTCTAGTTCGCAATTGATGGGAGTGTGATTTTGTGTTTGGACTTAGAATTCACAAAATATAAATATCTCTTTGTCACCTCAGGTGAAAGTTCAAATGTGAATAAGTTAAAAGTACATTCAGAGGGCATTGTACTTTTTAAAGAAAATGGGGATCTGAGAGGACTTAATCTTTAAGTGAAACTTTATATTAAAAGTCAAGACCAAAAATTAGATTTTTTTTAAAATGATAAAGTGGTAAATGGCAGCTCCTCCCAACGCCCAGATTGCATCAGAAATCAAATTGATAGATATGTCTTTTAGGAACTCCATGTACTATAAAGGTAGTTATATCATTCAGATTACCAGCTTGGTATATATGAAAGTTATCAACAACTTAATTACAGTACCAGTTTCTTTTAGGAGTGCAAGAAATCCCATTCAATGGGTTAAATTTCTATCTTGTTGATATGGAAATAAATGTAGATGATATAAACTTAGGTGATCTGGATATAGGAGCATACGGTTACTCAGTCCTGCAATTGGTTATTGCTCCTGCTTTAAAACAAAATCAGAAAATCACTGATGAAATGTACTCTTACATTGTAAACCCACCAGCTATATATGCTTGCGCAGATGATGAAGCTGAGAATATGATTGAAAAGGCGCATGAAAGGCATGTTGCTAATAAGGGGAAAAGCTTGAAACTTGTCGAATTGATCAAAAAGGAGTTCTATGAATTTATGTGTACCGAATCAGATTACTACAAGAAAGAGCGATCTACGATTGGTGGGAATATAAATGTTTTGATTACTGGTGTTTCTGCTGCAATAGCTACTAAAGTGGGTAATGTTGAAATCGGAGTTATAACTTCGTTTGTTGTATGTTTTATAACCGTATTGAGTAAAATGGGGAAAAGAGCAATGTGCGAATACTTCAAGGCTTGATAAGCTAAGTCTTCGGAAAAAGAAAAAAGTAGAATCAAAACTGCTTTGATGAATTTATTTAGATTTCACAACAACGCTTTGACCGAATCAATATTTAATCTTGAGTTTAGCTGTGGTAATAATTCTATTGCGCCTGAATACGGAATATATACCCTTTTGAAGCCCTTAATAGAATTTGAGAAAGACGCAAAATGACATTTGATTATGAAGGAAGCAAATTTTGGTGTCGTTGGTAAAATAAAATTGAACTCATATCAACCGTTATGTTCTAATTTATTTGGTAGGGAGGCAATTAAGAAGTATCACCTTAACCCCTATATAGATGGCTCGTGCAGACGTGAACCAGATTTAGAAAACAAATACCCTTCTATTAGTTCATTGTGTCGACAGGATTCATTTGCCACTAAACTCTACCCAAATGACGTAGTTGTTTACATGGCACTGAAAAGTGATGAAACAAATTCGGAATATAGATTAGTGTCTATATTAAAAGTCAAGAAAAGGTGTGACACGCATTACTTGGGTAAAATGTGGTATGACAGTCAAAATGAGTTGATACCAAATAATTGCATGGTCAAGGGTAATCCTCCCAAAACATTTGACATGACCAAATCACGATATACATCCAAAAAAAACATGTTGGATTATTGGAACAAACCTGCTAACAAGCAAAAAATAATTGGAGACAGAATAGTTGAAAAATGGAATTCAGAATATCAACAAAAATCTGAAAGATGGTCAACTTTTATAATCGCTAAATCTTTATTCAATTCGATTACCTTAAACATTGAACCTCCTGTAATAACTACAAATGATTTCAAATCAATATTAGGAAGAGTACCACTTACTAGAACTCCCAATAATTTGTCAAAAGACGAGCTTAAAGGGTTTTGTGACCTAGCCAAAATAAAACCAATTTTTCGAATTATGTAATTTCTGAAATTTAAGACAAATTAATTTCTTCTTAGATAAGAACTATTAATTTTCGTTAGGACGTAATTTTGTCAATTGGGCTATTGATTCTTCTAATTTGAACTGCATCTTTCTTAAGTTATGATACAGATATTTCATTTTTCCTATTTCGGAAAAGTAGTCGAAATCATCAGTAGAAAAATCACCTGCGCAAGAGAATCCATATTGACCATTTACTTCATCCAAACAAAAATTGAAGACTGAATTTTGTTCTAGTTCTTTATCCTGGATTAGTAATTTGATATTGGAATCCACATGAATAAGAAGGACAAAAGCTATCCAGAACTTTGGATTATATTCAGTTTCTTCTGTCAATATTATCAAATTATTTTCATCAAAAAAGTAATCCTTAATAGAAGGAATTTTTATACTAATTCTTTCTTTGTAATCAATTTCTGATGCTTTGGATATGATGAGATGTAGATAATCTATATTGATATTCTCATCTTCAATAATCATTAATGTTGAAATCATTGAAAGTGAATTTTCAATATTATCTATTTCTATATGTGTACTTCTCATGACATATTGTTTTGCATTTTTTCATTTACAGTTTTTTTAATCCTATCAAAATGTTTGAAGGATTCATGATAAGCCCTCTCATGTAATTCTACATTGAGAAGTTCTTCCTTTTTTAAAAAACCGTTACTATGACCCGTTTTTTGTGCATTTACCCAATACAGTTGAAATAAATCATTATTAAAATATTTCTCAATTTCTACATCTGAATAATTGCCTTCAACTAAAGAGTTCAATTGATTAGAAGAGGTATTTTTAGTTTCTATTATTTCTTTTCTATTTCTATTTTCTAATTCTAATTCTCTATTATTGTTATCTATTATCTTGGCTGACTGCAGATCACCTTGTACTCTATCGAGAGTACCCAGTACTTTTGAAGCAGTACCCGAAACGGGAATATGACTAGGGCTAGCCTTCTCATGATTACCCTTTTGTTTTAATTCACTACCTATATCGTCCACTTGAGCACCAGATTTTTCAACGGTCAAATGTCTTTGTTTAACCTCTTTTGACCCTTCATGATAGATTAATTTTCGCTTCAAATATTTCTTCTTAACCAGCGAGCTGATTAGAGATGAAATTGTACTTGTTCCAAGGTTGACTTTTTCTGCCAAGTGTGCGTTACTTGCAAAGCAATAACCCTGTTGCTTTGAATAGCTTAAAAGTAACCCGTATAACAATTTTTCGTTAGCGCCTAAATTCTCATCTCCGACAATTGAAAATGGAACGATAATGAATTGATTCTCTTCTTTTTTCATACTTTTTTTAATTAAAAATTTTAGAACTCCTTAAACGACAAATGGCAAGGATTATCCCTGCCATTTATTTCTTATGTGCTCAATTACTATTTCGTCTAAACAGTGCACAGAGCCTTGCATGTCTATACGTTGTTTTTAACTATTTGTTACCGAACGTAAATTAAAATAATAATATATACATGTAATTAATATGCCCTAAAACGATTCTAATATTAGAATAATACAACTATATATTTTTAATTAAGACTATTCAAGAGCCAATTGTTTTAATTAAAAATAAAAGTCTCGAATTCTGATAATATAAGCATGATATTGAGATCTAGAGAGCCAATTTAAATGAGTATGAGCTAATGATTTTCAAGTTTGTTTTATTAGATATGTTCAATTTTTAAACTAGTCAGCATTTTCGGAAAAATGATACATAAATATCATGTAATGCGACTTTATTGTACTTTTTAGTTGAATTAATTCTCAATTTGAACCAATAATTAGGAGGGTTTGAGAAGCTAAAACGGTAAAACCTTTATCAAGAGGGTTGTTGCACCCCTTACACGCCCTAAAAATCCCTTTTTCAATTGGAAATTTCAAAAAAACACTTCTTAGCATATATTTAGAGGTCATTGAACAGTATTTATAATAAAAATGTATGACGATTATGAAAAATAGAATTAGCATAAGAATTACCGATGAACACACCCATTTAATAAAAGAAATTCAAAAGGATGGTATAGTTCTGTCTTACTTGATAAGGAATTTACTTGATAAAGTAGCCGAAAAATATATGAATAAATAGTTTGGTTGTATGACTACTTATTAGGGATTAAGGCAAATGTCAGACAGGTACTGAAATCAGATGCTTGGAGTTTACGAGATGTACGGGGTATCCCCCCTTTGGACTGAGGGGTATGGGGAGGGGGTAGTATAGGCATGGGGCGCAACAGAACTAATAATTTATATATGCCGATTTGAAATTTTAGGATTATAAAATTTTATAAAAAATTATAGTCGCACTTTATTTTCTTCTTGTAACCATCGACAGGACTATCGAAAACTAATCTATATGATTGAATTCTTCAAATAACTCTTGAAAAGTAATGTTCAATTTCTTGCAAATTTCATTCATCGTACTGATTGTGATATTTGTTTTGCCTGTTTCAATTCTCGACCAGTTACTTCTATCCATCAAAAGTAATCTGCTGGCATCAGCACTTGACAAACCACGAGCTTCACGAAGCCGCCTTACTTGTTTACCGAACTTTATAGATAACTCTTGATTGATTGCCATTGAAGGTCAAATCAATCAGCATTTAATCGAAATTGTGCTATAGATTATGACCACACTTGCTTATAATTGCGTATGCCCAATTAGTACTAAACTTTTCAAGCCATGTTCTCTAAATACCTAAGAAAAATTGCTTTATTTATTATAATATCCTTTTTCCTCCATTCTGAGAGTACTCTAAATGCTCAGAAGTTTAATGACTATCAAGAAAAGAAATTTGATCCTATTAGTCTCTATAATGAGACAAACCGAAAACTAAAAGTGAGGTATGAAGGCTATTGGAAGTTCAGCAGTTTAAATGATTCAAAATTGTCAGTCATAAATCATAACAATGAGCTTGTCAGACCTGAGTATATCTATGTAACAAAATCTCAATACGGAGGTAATATTTACCTAAAAGTCAATTCCTCATTCTATGAACTCCAGGCATCTGGCTATAGCAACCTGAAAATCGACCTTAACAGAGGAAATACATCCCTGATTACCTTGGTCAAGGCTAATTCTTATGTTAGCGTTTCATCCGAATTAAAGGATCATGAGTACTTAGAAATTTCCTTTGAGAAAGATAAAGTGTTCAGGTATAAAAATGAGAAAAAGGAGCTATTCAAAAACTACAACTATGATGCTCTAACGAAGCAGCTTCTCTCGCAAAGACAGGAAGAAGTGTTGAAGAATTATTTTTATTATAACCCTTACAGATATGCCCTTCAAAACCACGAAACACTTTCACTTAGATACCCACTTTTAAGGGGTAAATTTCATCAAAAGAGTTTTGCTGTCTACGAACTGGATCACGAAAAGAAACCCCGTAGAACACAGCTAAATGACCAATTAGAGGGAAGTGAAGTAGCAACCATTAGCGGGGTAAAACAAAGGATTGAATTTGACTGTTTTGACCTGCATCAGGATGTTCAAGACCAAAGGAAGAGCGTAGCCGTAGGGTTTGCCACTTCTGGCTATGACAAGATAGCATACCTATATTTCAAATTGTTCATGAATGGTAAATCAACAGGTTCGAACTATCATGATCTTAAAAAATTCAAGCAAGCAAATACATATGGTTATTCTGTGCCCTACACCCAAAGGCTGTCCAACGATAACATTCTGGTGGTCTTCAAGTTCAAATATGATTTCAACACATCACGTCAAATGTATCACTTTGGAGAAGGTGGTTATGGCAAAGTTTCACAGGCTTCAGGAGTACAAGAGATGTACAAATTTTTAATATTTGATGAGATAGGATCAAAAGTCCTAAACGAAAAAATCTTCTTCCTTCCACTCGGCTATAAAGAACCAGACACCTACGCAGAACGAATGCCTTTCAGACCTTCCAAATTTGGGTTTGTTGTCCTTTTGCCATGCGCTGCCGAATGTATTGAAATACGAAACTTAGATACTTCTATTGGTTGGGGCAAGCCAAGATTGGATTCATATGGAGTAGCTAATTTTGACAATTTTGGAGAACTAAAACAACAAAAAATATTGAAAACCCAGTTGAACACAAATGTCAAAGCACCGCAATTGTTAGACTTCACTTTCCGAGAATATAAACTTATTGTAAAAGGACTCTCTTATCAAGAAGACATAATGAATGAGCCGAGTTTTGCTTATCACATCCTAGATTCCAATGGAAGTGAGAAATCATTTTCTAAGAGTATGAATTGGAATCAATTTCTAGATTATGGCATTGTTACAATTGCTGGTAAAACCTATGATGTGACCTTCGGACTTGATGAAGAAGATTTTAAGCTGCAACCATTAGAGATTGAATGATGAAATATCAACCATTATATTTACTTCTACTAGTACTTGTCTATGGCAAAAGTATTGGTCAGAAAATTGAAACGAGAAATGTAACGGGAGGGAATGTTTTATTAAAAATACTATCCGTTGATAAAGATGATCACCTCATAACCGTATATGATGAATCATTAAAGTATGATGAAATTAGATTGGATCAATATACCAATGGAAATGTTTTTGCACAATACAAGATTGGATACTTCAACAAGGAAAATACCAAATTCCATTTCGGCAATTTTGAAGGTGTCTATGAGTATGACATCCAATCCAAAAAAGTTACAAAGCTTCTACCTATGGCTACAGATTCACCGAATGCCATTTACAGAATAATCGATATCCTTGCCAACAACAATACCCTGGTGCTACTTAAAGGCGAATTGGCTGAAAGGAAGGAAATTGTTGAATATAAAAACATCGAAATCGATGATCATCAAGGGCATGGTACAGGATATTACGCCACCATCTTTACGCATGTCTACTTAAATTTGGATACCTACGAAATGGAGGAAATGACCTATAGAATTGGCATGTTTGAAGATATAAACCAATCTCCTTTGAGGTTGAATTATTTGAGGGAATTGTAAGGTTGAACTTTAACCTAATTTCTTCCACGAATCATTGATTGAAAATTCTGTACCCCTGAACAAAGTATTGTGACAATCCAACATTAGTTGATTCATAGTATCCAATTGATTGTAAGTCTTGAGAATATTTGGGAAAAGCTTTATATAGTCTGCCACAAATATGCTCAGCAAAGCCAAGCAGTTCTTCATATTTGTACATACTATCCTTTTATATGCTTCAGTGTCTTTGCTAAACATTTGTTCAAATTGAAACACTGATACGTACGAAGGATGAGATTTAAGGGAAAGATCAGCGTAAATGCCTTCGAATAGATCGTTTCGAATTCCTAATAATTTCCAACTATCTTTCCAATAAGCGATTTTAAGTTTGTTGTCCTCAAAGTAAATCTTGTATTCTTTTGCTTTAATTTGTTTCTTCAACTTTATCTGATCAGTTTCGATGAGAGATTTGAATAGTTCGGATGATTCAATTTGAGATTCTAGGTTCTCAATTTGTTTAGCTTCGAATTCTAATTTTTTAACATTTTTCGGTTGGCTCACTGGAAAATTTTGACGATATTTTAATCCGCCAATAACCCATAGCTTATATATCAAATCATGCTCTTGTTTTGTCGCAGGTTTGGTGTAAACAATATGAAACATACAAACGGTTTCATAAACAGCCCTGACCATTGAGGCAACAACAATTGGATCAATTATTTTGTTTAGCACACCTCCATCTTTGGATTTATATTCAGTACCCTCAAGTATTTTTTTTATACTATTGGCTTTTGTGAATATCATTTGATTAACCATCTGAGCGTCTGCTTCTGCTTGAGATGATAGTTTGTCTTTGGCATGTTTTCTTATTACTAGGAATAGGTATTCCAGAAAAATATCCAATACCTCTTTTGAAGCTTCAATAGAATCAGCTCTCATCAAGTAGGAGTATTTTTCTCTTAGTTCTTTTAATTCCACAGTGCTAGATTTTCTTTTAAGAATATACTTTTTGAACCAATTGATGAAGTTATCGATACATTCAAGCATTTGATTTTGTTTTCGGCATTGTCGCAAAAAAGTCTCCTAATGTAATATCCAACCCCTTCAATATCTTCAATAGATTATTCATAAGGAAATTCTCGCCTTTTTCAATTCGGTACTGACTGATTCTATTAATGCCATACTTCTCAGCAAAGACCGCATAAGAATCACCAGTGGCTTCCCGCAGTTTCTTAACATGCTGACCGATTTTGATCAACTGCTCCTTATCAAATTGGGAGATGTCAACTTGCGATCTGGTACTTTTCTTATTTGTCACAACCAAACTTACTTAATGTATTAACAAAACACCATTTTTTACGTTGTACTTAATACATTAAGTAAATATGTAGACATGAAAAAATACGCTATATACTGCCGAGTTTCAACCAATGACGGTCGCCAGTCGAATGAAAATCAGGTAGTAATATTGACTGATCACTGTAGGTCTAAAGGTTGGGATTTTGACATTTATAATGAAGAGGAAAGCAGTAGAAAAACCCGACCTATTAAAGCTGCCTTATTGAAGAAGCTAAGAGATCGTGAATACCAAGGAGTCCTGATATACAAGTTGGATCGTTGGGCAAGATCAAGCAGGGAATTACTATTAGAAATTGATGAACTGATCAAAAAAGACATTGATTTTATCAGTGTGACAGATAACCTGGATTTTTCAACTGCGCAGGGACGACTACACTTTCACATTCTTTCAGCGTTCAGCGAATTCGAAAGGTCATTGATCTCAGAGCGAACGAAATCTGCGCTGGCTAGAATTGGTAAGACAAAAAAATTGGGTAGACCAGTTGGTAGCAAGGACAGGAAGAAGAGGAAGACGGATGGGTATGTATTGCGTGAATACAACAAAAAAATTGAATCTATCAAACAATCGTCCCCCAAATAAATAGGAGTAGCAATCTGTCTCCTAAACATACCATCCTCCATTGTAAATTTTACACCAAATAAACGAACGATTTTTTGGTGCAATCAACAAGATATAAAACTGCCCTTTTAGTACATTTTGTCTCTTGGGGAGAAGGAATTAATAAATTCACTTTGATCCTCGAATTTATTAATCCTGTTTTTATAGTCAACTACTAATCTCCTGTACGTACCTTCTTTAATCAATTCTAATTCAGGGATTGATATTACGAAAGTAAACGACCCATTGAACAAGCTTATTCTTATACTGAAATTCGTTTTGCTTTGAAAAAATAATAAGTTGTGCGTTTTTGGATTAGAGTCTATTATAGTGTTTCTGTTGATTAATTGACCTTTCATTTGAGAAGTGCCACTAAACACAAACTCTAAAAGACTATTTATTTTATCACTATTTCTAGATTCAGGGAAGTAATGCATTAAGCAGTTCAATCCAATTTTAGCTAATGCTCTTTCTAATTTTGATTCGTCCCAATTTAATCCAATAGTAATAATTGAATCATCGAGGTTTTTTTGAGGATAACAGTTTAGCGTTCTTTTAACTGATGTGAAATCTAAAAATCCTTTTAGAAATTCAATAGCTTGCTTAACACTTTGAGCCCTGATTCGTAGTCTATTGTTCTTTGGATCACGATCATCCAGAAATAATCTTGCTGTTAGAATATCATGAAGATTATTCGATTTCGGCAAGACATCAATTCGGATTTCACTTTTAACCTTAAGACTTCCTTTAATACTTTTAATTTCAAACTCACCCCCCTCCATTTCACACTCAAAGTACTCTTTGACGTACCCTTTTTGAATTTTGCTTCCGTTAATTGCTCGGAGTGAGGTTTTTTTCCACTTATGGAACTGCCTTGCTAATTTTTCAATGTCTTTATTTGAACTACCTTCCGCATAATACTTACCTTCTATATCGATTACTTGAGGTCTCAAGTAAATCTGAAATTCTTGAAACTGTCCACCTTCATAAATTATTCCATTTTCCTTGTCAAGGATTAAACATAATGAAGCCTTCAATGGAGAAGGTTTGCTTTTTGTAGGTTTGTAGCCTTCGATTCCTTCAGCACTTCTCATAAGTGAGATTATCGATTTTTGGTATAACTCTCCTTCAAGACGAGAAAAAAGATTATTGCAATTGTTGCAAACAAAATCTACATAGATATTCTCTCCTCCTAAACCATAAGGAAAAACATGTTCTTTGTTTTCAGAATATTCATTTTCACAATACTTGCATTCTTTCTTGCCTAGTGACATACTACCATATTCAGACTATTAACAAATGAAATCGCTGATTCAAAATCGAAAAATCTTTCCTTTATAATCTCACATTTGTATTTCAACGGTAAGTACTGACCCCATTTGGAGAATCCTAACAGAGCTTCATTCTCTTTAATTTCACTTTCGAGGTGATAATCCAAATTCAAGTATGTTTCATTAATTCGTTCAATAAATGTCTGAAGATCTGTAGTGTGAATCTCCAAAAAACTACTTCGATCCTCCATAAATATTTCAAAGCCAGATGATCTAGCCAAAAATATTATGCTCTTATTGACTTTTGTGCCTGTAAAAGAATAGATATTGATTTTTCCCTCGTTAAATATCAAAGGTCGGTCATGCTCATAATTGACAATGTGAAACCCCTTAAATTCATGTCTCATTTTTTCCAAAACATGATTACATGCTTCGTCCAATTCGGAATATGATTCATCAGACTTGAGAATTCTTAACATTTCAATTCTAACCTTTGGATGAATATTTCCACCCCCTCCAAAGAACTTTGGTTTTTTTCCATCCTGTGCTGGAATTACTTCAATTTTCGCAGTCTTGTGATCTACATCTTTGATCCTCCAAATTTTAGCTGCAAGTAAGATGTTTTCTCCAACTATAACTTGAGGAGAAAATGGTATGTCTCCAATTTTTTTTCCAGAACTATGAACATTGTAATTGGGTTCAGTCTTGAATACACTATAAAAATCCCTTGAATTAACGATATTTTCCCCTTCAAGACCTAATATGATTTCATGCTGAACAAGTTCCAAGTGGTCTGATGAAAGTAATTCGTCAAGGATTTCATTAATACTTTCCAATTCAATTGACTCAAAAGCAAAATTATTTTTAAGCTTCTGTACTAAGACATTTCTTTTACATCCAGATGACTGCTTTACAATTGAAAGCATCTGGTGCAATAAAATATCATAAGGAACTTTGGCAGTTTTAATTGGTTCTAAAAAACCTGATTTATACAATTGCCAGCATGCCAACGACTGCAAAAAACTCCATTGATTCGTTGCATATATGTTAACTATACTCTTTTCTCCTTCCCTTCTTCCACTCCGCCCAATTCTTTGAACTAATGAAGCAACAGAGTGCGTTGAGTCTATTTGAACTATTTTATCTACTGTACCAATGTCAATGCCTAATTCCAAAGTAGAAGTGCATGATATGCAAAAGTTAAATCTCTGATTGTTTTTTGCGAAATGTTCAACGTTTTCTCTGATTTGTTTATCAACTGATGAATGATGTGCATAGTAGAATTTATGACCTTTAACACGATCAGAAATTTTGCGAAGCTTAACAGCAACTTCTTCGACTCTACCACGGCTATTCGGGAAAATAAGGACTTTGTTAGCGCATGTTTCCTTATACAAGTCCTTCAATAAGTTTAATGAAAGATCTTTAGATTTATTGTCATAGAATTTGATTTTGGCTGTAGTCTCTTTTGCCGTTCTATCCAATAACACTTTGGTATTAGAAACATCACCAGTGATCCTTTTTACCTCTTCATAATTATCATCTCCTATAGTAGCCGATAAGCCAATGGTTGTAATTTTATTTTTATTCAATTCTTGGACACGGTACAATAGCGACATCATATGAAGCCCTCGGTCTACTCCTAAAAAAGAATGTATTTCATCTATGACTACATATTTTAGGTTAGAGAAGAGCCTTAATGCATTATAAGGAGCACCCACCAACATTGCTTCTACTGATTCTGGGGTTATAAGAACAATCCCATTTGGGTTTTTAATTAAGTCCGTTTTTAGTGATTTCTTTGCTTCTCCGTGCCACTTAGTAACCTTAATTTCAAGATTCTTACAAAGCTCTTCGACCCTAAAGAACTGATCGTTTATGAGAGCAATTAGCGGAGAGATATATAAAATCTGCACACCTTCTTGATTGAAGTCGGTTTTTGATAAAATGGGTAAAAACGCTGCTTCTGTCTTGCCTGATGCTGTTCGAGATGCTAGTATGTAATTATTATCAGTCGATATAATTTTAGAGATAGCAGCTGCCTGAATGGGGCGTAACGACTCCCATCGCTTGTTACGAATGTATCTTCGAATCGGTTCGGATAAAAGGTTGTAAGACATTACAACTCCTCTATAGAATCAAAAACGCTTTCATTCGGTCTTTCATCAGAAATTTCAATTTCAGAAATCAATTTTAACTTATCAATATCTGGATTTTGTCTCAGGATGCTAAGGATATTCACAAAATCTCGAATTACTTCACGTGGGGTTAAAAATTCGTCAGCACCATTTTTATTGAACATCTCCTCCATAAAAGTATGGATATCTTGCTCTGTGATATTTGATTTGATATTAAAATTGAAGTCAAAAATTTCTTTTAACTTCTTTAGCAATACAAATATTTCATTATGGTCAAGTGGAACAAGTTTAATAACTGGTTGGGCTAAGTCTCGATACTCTGTTGTTTCAAACCGATTTGTTTCTAGCCTAGTTTTCAAGGCATCATAGCTAAATAATCCTCTTCTCTCATTATCCAAAAATTCCTTTGTTCCTGCGAAATTGATGAACAGATTTGAAACTTTTCCTTGAAAGCAGTCATTGAAAATTGTTAAAATTTTTTCGTAATTTTTCGCCCTCATGGTGGATGTTGATATCTTATATAAGTTAATTGCTTCATCTAGGTTAATCATAAAACCACTGTACCCAATACTTACAAAAAGGCGACAGAAGTTTTTAAGCATATCGTAGTAATTCAGATCATTAACAATCTCTCTTACACCTAGGTCTTGTCTAGCTTCAGTCTTGGTACGATATTCACCTTTAAGCCATTTTAAGGCGCTTCGTCTAAGATGATCATCATTTTTAATGTAGCCTTCATAGTACTTGATAACTACAACTCCAAAATCAAATCCTCCTGTATCTGTAACTTCATTTATAGTCTCTGATATATTTCTTTGAATTAGCTCAAAATATCTCTCCTCCCTAATTTCCGTAATTGATATGTTGTTAGCTAAAGCGGTCTTGGAAACTACCTGTTCTATCCATTTATCTAATAATGTTGGAAGCGCCCCACCTTCTGGTTTAGTTTGAATAGCAACGTTATCCATAATGGCACTATATAATGCAACTGCCTTACCATCATTCGCATATAGTCTATTTTCGGGAGTAAAGTCAGCATTGGAAACTACAAATTTTTGTTTAGTAGCAACCGTATTTAACAAATGAAGTATAAAGGATTTGCCAGAACCAAAATCGCCTATCCAAAATTTCACAATGCTGTGCCCATTTACAACATCATCTAAGGCAGCAGTAAAAGCCTCTATCTCTAGCTTTCTACCAACAGTAATGTGTTGTACTCCAATCCTTGGAACTACTCCACCTGCTAATGAATTTATTATTGACGTTGCCTCCTTTGCCTTAATTTTTAGTGCCATAATTTTTTAAACTTACAATGCAATCTCTTTGTAATAAGATTCTTCTATGATATAATTCTCCTCATCTTCCTCTATTAAAGCCTCTCCTTCTAATAACTCTGAGCATAACTCGTTAATGCTATCGATTAATTGATTCTTAAACATCCCATTTTCTAAGGCTAACTCAGCTACGTCATCTTGATGTATTTGAAATGAATTGCTAATTATCCTCTTTACAAGCTCCTCTTGAATTTCGTTCATTTCTATTCCTCGAATAATTTGAGAACTATAAGTCGAGTTGGATTCTTTTAATATCTCAACATTTTCTTCGACCTCTTCGACCTCCATATATTCACTTAGTAGATTCACCGTGCCTTCGTGTTTCTCTTCAACCCTTTTGATTTCTGTCTTGTCTAGTTCTATTATTTTTCTTTTTGGAACATAGAATTGAGAAAGAGAGGCAAAAGCCTTTTTTGTGTTTGAAGTTCTTAGTAGCTCTTTTATTACCAACTTAAACTCTGCAATCTGCCCCTCTTTTTCAAATAAAATTTTATTAACTGATTTTGGTAATTCTTTAGGGGAAAACTTGTTGACTGTAAAATTCGATAAGTGATACATAGCGTAATATTTTAATGCGTCAACTTTGCTATACTTTGCAATGTACTTAGCTGATTCATACAGAATTTTCTCAATATTGGGATTGTCTTTATTGACATCTAATAATTTGCCAACCTTCTTTCTGAATTGTACTACCCTATCAGGATGAAACGAATCGGTAATAATCAAAAATTCATCCTTCCACCGAGTTACGTTTAAGGCGTTAAGTGCACTTTCCGTTTGTGAATCGGGTTTGTCTATGGTGTCAAGGTTTTCGGAAAGACATTTCTTTATTGGCTCTGCAAACCTCTTTTCAAATATTGGAGTGGAATTATGATACGGATAGAACGAATCAATTGATAACTTTCTTTTATGCCGAAATTTCAATCTAACCTCATTTTCAACAAGTTTAAAAATAGATAGGAAAACAGCTTCTTCCATTCTGTGAAATGAATAGGCTCTATCCTCTACTTCATATTGAGGATCAAATTTTAGTTTTTCCTCAATAATAACTTCTTTAAAAAGTGCATCAAGGTTTTCGTTTAGTGACAAATCCCCAAACCCATTCGTGTCGTTCAATTGATTAAGAGTTTTTAAATACAATTTTATTACTGCTACTGAGCAGCCTTGAATTGAGGTAAACACATTGGTAGGATCATAAAATTTATTTAGCCAAGATATCTCCTGCTTACTCAAACTCAATTTGTCTTTGTATCTGTTACCTAACTTATACAGATCTGGATCGTACTGTGAATATCCGTGCTCAAATTGATAACTCGGCTCTAGAAACTCCTTCAACCTATCATTTGAATATTGATCGGAACGGCTTCTCAATTTTTCAGTCAAAGATGCAAAAGCATAGTGACCCGTTTCTGGGCAAATTGAGACCAAAAGCTCAAATTGTTTTTCAAGCAATTTAATATCCTGATGTTTTTCAAAGTCCTCAAGTAAATCGAAGTAGAGTATGAATGCATAGTTAGTGTAACCCTGGATATCAGTCTTTTCAAATTTTAAAAATTTGGTGCGAAAATTCTGATAGAATTTTTTCTGTTCTCTATTCGCATATTCAATTTCACTATTAGAATAAATGTATGTATGATCCCAATGGGGTACTTCTTTGTCATCTTCCTCTGAGAATTCCAATTGGTCTATAGAAGTATCAAAAGAAGTTGAGCTCACGTCAATAATTGTATCATCAAAATTGATACCTCTTCTTTTCACAGTTAGACTTGAGGGTTTTATTTCTATAGTAAAATCAGCGTCATTTTTGTCGATTTCGTTCTCTTTTTTCAATGTCTGTTTCTTTCCTGCGACCCCATTATTGTATTTATAGTTGAATGTGCTTTTATTCATTGCCGCTAAACTGATAAAATCGAAAAGCCCGATTACCATTGGGATAAATGTCCAACAAAATAGAACTGACAGAATGCCTTTGTTCGTTTGCCCCAAGTAGAACTTTTGAAAGCCAAAAGCTCCGTAGAATAATGAAATTAAAGATGCTAGTGTTTTGTTTCTGTAAGAATTCACAAGTATTAGCAACATCATTACACCACTTAAAAAGACAAGAAATGCAATCGATGAAATTGAAGGAATGTTGCTGTTATCTACTTTGGGCGTCTCCAAAAAATCAATTTTCTGAAGGTATTTTGTTGAAGAGAACCCCACAACATCTTTATATTGAACTTTAGCCCAAACTGAATTAATTGAATCTAGGACTAATACCGTGTCACCCTTCTCAAGAACATGTAATACTTGAAATGAGACTCTAGTTCCACTTCTAATATTCAAATCAGTCGTAGCAACGTAGTAATCAGATGCTTGTACGTTAATAGCAATGGCTAACGCCAAAGTCGTCAATATGTGTTTTGAACCTATTCTCAAATTTCTGAAAAAAATACTTCAACCGTAGAAATATTCCACTTCGTTTACAGTCAACTAACATGTATTATGCTTCAGTGATTAGCCTATAATGCCAACACTTTCATACTTTTCTCAAAACACTAACGGAGCTATCAAGTGCTGAATTCGATAGTTTTAGCAAACTAACTAAGAAGATTGAATTCCACAAGTATATTGCTTAGTCGCCAAAATAACCTGTTCTAAGAACGGTCTACTATTTAAGGTAGGTACATAATTTGAAAGGTATATTTTATGGAAACTATTTTATTTTTTGTAGCTCATAGTCATAATGAGCAATTTTTGGTGAAGCCAATCCAAGGTAATATTTTATTAAATACGTGATATTGCTTTCATCTCTATTTTTATCATTTGAAACGATCCATATATTGTGAATCAATGCCTCTGCTTCTCTTATCACATTATCTAACTCCTGACATTCCAAAGGAGGAAACCCTTCTTCTAATGGACTACTGGTCAATTGCTCAAATTGAGTTCTCTTAGAGCCGATGAATTTTAATAGATCAATATAATTTCCGCTCTTTTCATATTTATCAAAACTTTCACCACTCTCTATGAAAAGTGTTTTAATGTTATTGAAAACCTTATCTGCCTTTTCTAAATACTCACCCTTCGAAAACTCATTATCATTAATAAGATTTGATATGGCAGAAAATTCCATATCCCATTTTATTTCGATCTCATCTAGTTTTTCATCAGCAGTAAAAGGGTGTAATTTGAATTCACACTCACTGTTATTCCATATTGCTCTACAAAATGTTAATCCCCTGTCGACATGTTGAATGCTGTCATAGAAAAAGACGAAAACTACATCAGCATCTTTTTCTTCATATTGCTGTTTTGTTATTTCATTCCTGTGATAATCACTCTTCTTATATTTCTTGATGACCTTTGGGATCATTTTTTTCATTGCATTTCTGCTTTGTGCATGTGTACTTTCAACCAATATTTTGACTTCAACTCGCCTAGCACCAGCATGAGAGTTGTCACCTACATGCATTATTATGTAGTGATTTGGGTTATGATAAATTCTACGAAGTTCAGACTTTGATTTTTCAAGCAATTGTTTCTTTGGAATTTCCATCTTCCAAGCTTCTTCAGTTTTAACAATATTTGTAGCATCTACCAATTGCCAAAAGACACTAT
The DNA here is from genome assembly GCF_039944555.1 of Reichenbachiella sp. Lineage (GTDB taxonomy): Bacteria > Bacteroidota > Bacteroidia > Cytophagales > Cyclobacteriaceae > Reichenbachiella. The sequence continues at coordinate 513,369 of NZ_JBDUYN010000012.1, forward strand.
TGAAATTGGGTTCATAGATAAGAATGAGAACAGGAAGAGATTGGCTCATCCAATATTCCAAATGCCTGTTTTTTCCTCTATATGTATATCCAGTAGGGGTTTCTTCCTTAAAGTAGCTACTTCCGCTTTTAATTTGAATCGCAAATATTTGACCTGTCGGAACACCATTGTCCACAATTTCAACATGCATATCTATCCCAAAATCAGAAATTGGTTGTTCTCTTTCTATCCATCCAAATTGTTCTAAGAATATTAAAGCTGATCGGTGTATTCCAATTCTTTCTATAGGGTCAAACAAGCTCATTTTTGCTATTATTTGTCTTACACATTAAGTTTCAATTTCTAAACTGCTATTTATCACCGCAGAAATCTTTACTTTCAGAATAACACCAGTGTTCGTGGTCATCTTTGAAAGATTCGAGTTCAATAACAGTTTCAAAAGTTAATAAGTTATCGTCATACTGGGTTTCCAAAGACTCTTCCATCCTGAACCAATCACCAAAAATTGCATCACAGTAATAACATCCAAATGACAAATACGTTTCGTTCGCTGTTTTACTATACCTCCCTTTTACCTCGCCAATCTTCAAGTGCTTTCCTCGCTCTGTTTTTTGAAAGTTCTTTATAGCCTCAATAATTGAAGGGTGTTTTTCCAATGAACCACCATCCCAAAGGTCAGAATCTACATGTAGTTCATCTCCGCATTTCGTGATTAGTCCACGATCTATATTATAAGAGTGTTGTTCTTTGTGGCATTTCCAGCAACTTTTTTCGTAAAACTTAATACTCATTGATTGTCTGGGTTGAGTGGAATGCACCTCACAAAACTTAACTTTACCATTAAAAAGAGAATCCACAAATTCTAATAGCGTAAGTTGTACGAGTTCAAGGTCAACCATTAAGACCTTGTTATCTGATTCATAAATTCTAAAAATTGGAAGTTCTTGACTAGGTTTTGGATGCCTGTCCCAATATCTAAGTTCCTTAGGAATTGTCTTCATAAACCAGCACCCTTTTACATTGCTGTCCTTATATCTTTCTTGCCTTCTCTGAGTTTCATCGGTCGTTTGTTTGCTCCATTGGACTTCAAACGCAATTCTTCTATCATCATTACAAGCAAGGACATCTGCTATCCAATCCTTCTCAGCAAACTCAGGAATTGCTTTCCAATTGTTCTTTTTGCAAGCTTTGATTATTTCCATCTTTGACTTTAGATGCTGAGGGCTTTCAGCTTTGTAATTACAACCGTCTGTGACTCTGTGATAGAAATGATTTAGCCCAAGTTTTGAGGTGCGCATGTTACCTTCCTGATTGCAGCATGGTAGGATAATGGTCTTTGAAGAATTCCTTTTGAGGGCTTTCAATTCAGTCCATTCTTCAGACGAAAGATCAACTGATATTACTTCTAGATTATCAATAATTGCTCTTAGTGGCATAATGGTTGGTTATACAATATAATTTACATCTTGTTCTTTTGAAAAACCAACCAAAATGCATTCAAATTATACAGAGAATTGGAATTGTACGCAGATTCAAATAGCATTGAGAAAAACCCGAAAAATAGAAATTCTCAACATTGAATTATATGGCTCGTTTTGAACGTTCAATAAAAATTGCTTTTGATAAACTCTCAGGAGAAATCTTAAAAGCTGATGAGGTTTTTGAAAAGCCGAAAGATGCGTTTGCGGTCAGGCGGCAATTTCATAAAAATGATGTAGAGCTATATTGTTGTGAGTGTGAGCAAAAATTGAATGTATCGACCAGCAAGTATGATCGGCTGCACTTCAAACATCAGATAGGTTCGGACTATTGCATACTTAAAGATGGTAATCTGACTCCTGAGCAAATCGAACAATTCAATAATATCTTGTACTCTAAAGAGAGTCCAAGGCATAAAGAATTAAAACAAAAAATCGCAGATAGATTATACAAAACGGAAGGCATTATTACTTCATCCATTGCCGTTGACAATAAATTTATTATTAAAGATGGTGAAAAAAGAAGACCTGATGTTTATTGTAAATTCCATGATAAGGAGATAGTCTTTGAAATTCAACTATCAGACCTGTCACTTCGATACATACTCAGTAGATATGAGTTCTACAAAAAGCATGAAATTTACCTAGTATGGATTTTAGATAATTTCGATCTACATAACCAACGACAGTTAGAAAGAGATATTAAATATCTTTCTCATTATGAAAATTTCTTTAAGCTGGATGAAGGGTTAGAGGAATTCAAGCTTGAATGCGACTACAAATATCCTTTCTTAACAGATGATAATGATCTTCGTACAAAATGGCTCAAAAGGTCTATCTCACTCAAAGAATTGAATTTTGATAAAGAATGTTACCAGGTCTACTATTTCAATTTTGCTCTTAAAAAGGAAAAGGAAGAAGAGTATCAAAAAAGAGTAAGTGATGCGATTAAAAAGGAAAAGATTGAGGAAGAAAAAAAGAATAGGAGTAGGCGAGCCGACTTTAAATCCCAACAAATAATTCAAGAAATAAAAACATTAAAAAATAGAGAATCTCAAAATTTCGATCTTGCATTTGAATTGATTTCAGAATTAGATAACTACGAAATTGCTAGATTCAATGAGATACTCGATTTAGAAGGTAGAAATAAAGGAGAGCCTGCATTACATCAATGGATCAGTAATGCCACAAATGATGGCTTGGCATTCATCCGTTTCCTTTTGAATTGCACTCCTATCGGATTTGATGTAAATGAAACTGATCAAAACGGATTTACAGCTTTTCAAAAAATCATTTTAAATAATGAATTGCACAAAACTTTACCTGTTAAGGGTTTATTCCAAAGGAACTATCAGTTAACGAAAGAAGATGAACAGATATATCGCCAATGGGTGAATGATAATACTGAGTGTACAAATGATTGGATTATTTACACCTTTTGTAATAGGTTGAAAAATAGACATTTAATTGATGCTGTTTTTAGGCACTATGCTCTCCTTTACATAATTGAATCAGCCAAATGCCGTGAAATTATTGGATTTAATTACAAAAAAACGGAGTGGATTGCATTTGCCAACAACGCTATCCAACATCACCAAGAACATTGGGAATACATTGAAATAGCCTTTAGGCATTATGGGCTTTGGGAAGTTTTAATTCCATTGGACAAGAAAGGCACATTTCAAAAGAAGGTAGAAAAGTTCTATTCATTAATGCCATCTCAATTATTCGATTTTGATTCCGTTTTTACGGACTTATATCCAGAATTAATGGATTGAAAATTCCTGTTTACTGATTATTCTTTGCTAATATCAATCACAACGGTATCTGAAAAGTCGTCATGCCAGCTCACAGGTCTTTCTTTAAATAAGGAAAGCAAATCAAGCATATCAATCTTATTAAAGTCCTTTTCAACGAATCAGAATAATTGATCTTATCACCATCTCTCGTTTGCCTAATAGTCCTGTGAAATGATACTTATTTAACCAATTAAGTTATGGTAGTAGTAGTCAGCATTTATTCTCAGAAAATTAGCTTCAGGTTGTAGCATTCTTGTGGTTTCTCTGAATGTAAGTTCATTGCCTCCTTCTTTAGAAAATGTTAACCTATAGTAATAAACTACGGTTAGCAATAATGCACTAACTGCGTTAATTGTGTTTTTTAAGTTAGCCTCATTGAAATGTTCATTTCGTTGATGTTTTACGTTATTATAGCTTCTCCACCAAATCGGATTGTTTTCACCTGACCAATTATCCCAAGGTTTCAAGGTTAGACCATATCTGTCAATCACAACTTCCTCAGATATTAATGATGGCAAGTGCTTTTGAATAACACTCTTGTAATCATTTATATTGTTTGCTGATTGAGTGGAGTCTAGTAGATAACACAATTGCTTCATTATTACATCAACCTCTGAAGAGGCTGAGAGTAAAATATGTGTCAATTCAATAGAGTAGGTCGTGAGATTTTCATTTGAAAACTCAATGTATCTTGCGATATTTTCAAGGTCTTTTTCAATTGCCAAAAAGTAATTCCAATGATGCTTAGGAGTTTCGAAATTTATCATGATATTTTTTTAAGCCTGGTTGTTTAGTTTCATTAAACTAATACTCCTTCTAATTTATCAGTTAAAAAAACTGTCTCAAAAATGCTGATTGGAATATCAGATTCCAAATCGAATAGCTGTGATCAATTAAAGGTTGATCAACAATATGATTCATTCTAACGCCTGAATTAAATCTAATACTTTATTGTTGGAAAAATCGTAAATCCTAGAACCTTTACTTTTTTGGCTATTCAAATCTTTCATTTTAGAACCTAGAACCCTTTTTCTTTTTGTATCTTTTAGCTGCTGAATTATTTGATCGAACGTATTGATGTAAAATGCAATAGGTAAAAAATCCAAGCCTAGATCAATTAAGAACAATTCATCAAATGCACCTGTTTTCTTCTTACTCCTGATATTAAGAGGTGCTATCGTTCTGGTTTTTGAATAAGCCGATACTCCTTTTACCTGTACTCTAATTAGCCTTCCCTTTTTTGTCTTATAGCTAATGTCATAAAAAGCTCCAGGTTTAGCATATTCAGCGATAACCTGATAAATATGTTCAATGTAACATTTTGCATAGTATTCCGCTATTACACCTGTTTTTTGATCACCTGTTGGTAATAATTTTTTGCTGCTGTTTTGAATAGATTCAAAATCCCTATAGACTTCTGAATACCGCCTGATTATATCTTTTACCTTGTTGTCCATTGTTTGATTGCATTAATCCAATGTTAGGTAAGAAATTATGATTTTGGATTAGGCTTCATCATTTTATCAACTTGCTCTTTAACCTCCTTGCTTTTGATTTTCCGCTCCTTTTCTTCTTTCATAAATTCTGGTTCTAACACTTCGCTGATGTTCGCATGTTCAAATTTATTCATGGATTTAATTAAATGAATATCATCCAATTTGATATACTTTTTCATGACTTCATACGAACTATGCCCAGTCATATCCATTATTGATGGTATATCTATTCCCACCTTGATGGCGAAGGTGATAAAAGTGTCTCTAGCATTATGAGAAGACAATAGTTGCCATTTGAAATACTCTTTCTCTTCTGGCTCATTTATCCCCTTATAATGCTTCACTTTTATTTTTGTATTAAACTTTAAGTATTCAAACAGTTTTTTTAATTGTCGATTATAGTGTTGGCTCGACATTTTCAAATTTGAAGTGTCATTATCGTATTTTTCAAGAATGAACGATGAGTATTCATTCAAAGGGATTTTACAAAGGTTTTCAGTCTTTGTTGTTTCAGTTTTTACAGGCTCAATATATATTATACCACCTTTAATATTATTTTCATTTACACGAAATAAATCTGAAAACCTCAAGCCAGTAGCACACCCAAAAAGAAAGGCATCGTTGACTTTTTGAAGTATATTGTTTGGATCGGAAAATCCATAGACTTTCTTATATTTTTCAAATTCGATTAGTTTACCAAATTCCTGAGGAGTGAGGGGCAGAGGCGGTGAACTGTGAGTTTTTACTTTTCCAAAATCTTTATTTCTAAAAGTGTCGGAAAGATTAATTTTATATTCCTCTTTTCGCTCATAATAATGGTTGAAAATTATTTTTAAGGTCGTAAATGATTTCTGAATGGTATTTGGGTCAAATCCTTCTTTTGAATGCCAAATTTTAAGCTCGTCCGAAAAAAGTATATCAACATCTTCAAAAGTGAGAATGACTCCTTTTGATTTTTGAAACCTAATCAATCTGTTTTTGATAGTAATAAATTCCTTATAACTACTTCTTTTAGTACCTATTGATTTTCTGTATTGGATATAATCTTCAATAAATTCTTCCAAGCTTTTGGGGCTTGCTTGGTTAGCTGTACTTGCCAGTGGAGTTTTATTATAATAATCAAATTTTGCCCTTATATCCCTATTCTTTTCTTCAGATAGCTTATCACCAGAAAGAATTTTAGATTTCGAAAAAGACCAATTTTTTGGTAGTACTTTTATGCCACTGTTTTTACGTGTTCTCTTCCTTTTACCTTTCTCATAGGTTGATATTTCTACATAGACTATACATTCCCCGTTTGAATCAGTCTGTTTAGGCAGTATCATCAATTTGATCATTGTCTATTGTAATATTTTAGACTTGTTTATTGCACTTTATAGTACCAATATATTCAATTATTTAAGATTTAGTACCACAAAAACCGCATTTAAATGGTGTAAGATTGATTATTCAAATCCTGTCATTCCGACAAGAAAAGGCCGCTTTTTAGCGGTCTTTTTCTTTTGGTGTTATGCTGTGGTGTTATTTTTGGAAGACAAATCACCAGTCACCCCATCCTTAAAGTGAATTATCAGTTTCCGAGTTTTCCTTTTACCTTTATGAAGGTAAAATCACCTAACCTATATCTCATGAAAAAGACTCTAACCAAAGACACCATCAATTCACATGATGACTATAACATTTGGCGACTTGAAATAAAGGCTGAAATTGATTCGGAAAAAGGTATAATCGAGGACTTTAATATCAATCAAGCTCACCCTTTAATCTATGAATTGGTAGGTAAGGCAGTTGAAAAATTAAAGTACGCCAATTTAATGCATGATTTTAGTGAAAGGACCGAATGGAATAAATCATCTGATTCAGATCGCATTCTAATAGACATTTTTTTTAGCAGGGTAAATAAGCCAGAATAGTCTGATCGAACTGTTAAAAATCATGTATTGCTTCATTGGTAACATTAATAACCAAGTTTAGTAAAAACCAGAGTAACTAATCCAATTAAAAGGAAGGCGAGTTGCAACCAATTCCCTTTTAATCCTGATCTTTCTAGCATTGACGGTTTCTTTACTGTTGGTATAGAAATTTTATTAAATAGGTCGTCATGCTGTTTTTCTAGATTGTCTTCAAGGAAAAGGATTAATTTATTATAATTATTAATCGCTCTCCATTTTCTTTCACAGGTATATAGCAGCCAGACTATGTTAAGAACAATTACAAACAAGAAACAAATAACACTAATTCGAATCTTAAAGTCGTCCATATATTCGTTTTCAAATATATAGTACAGTGCAGCAGTTGAAAGTGAAAGTTGTATTACATCCAATCTAGCAGAATCAACATTTAGACTCTTTGCTTCACTTTCTAGGTGTCTGATGTATTTTTCCTTTTTGTGTTTATTTTCTATATTCATATTTTGAGGAAAGGGTTGGAAACTAACACCAATATAATGATTCTGTTGGGCAAAAGGTTATGGTGAAATGCGGTTTACGGCATGAATAAGAAATAGTTCAAAAGCATTAGGGACGTGGAGGTCGTACGGTTCGACACATCGACGGTTCGGCGTTCCGATTCAAATCCTGTCATTCCGACCATCTAAAGCCCTTCGCCTATTGGCGAGGGGCTTTTTCATTTCTCCGTCCCACAAACCTGACAGGTTTTGCTTTCCAGAATTGGCTGAAGTTCAGGCCTTTAGTTTCGCTTCCGGCTTAAACCTGTCAGGTTTTCAGCCATAGACTAGAGGGAGACAGGAGCTTTCCTTTTCCAAACATCATACACATTGCACTGAAAAAGCTATACGAGCGACCGAGGTCGCCGCATTGACGTCCGTATCGGTGAAGATAAAACCTTCCGGCTGTGGTGGAGGTGATAAAAAACCTAACAATATCGGAAGCGTTATCTATTGCGAATCGTTATATTTGATAAAGTGTTTATTATGAGCAGAGTTGATCTTAGAGACGAAATCCATCAATATATAGACAAGGCAGATGATCGTATCCTGCAGTTAATTTATGGCATGATGCAAGCTGATCTATCAGAAGAAGATTATGAACTTAGTGAGGCTCATAAGCAGGTCTTAGATGAAAGACTAACTGCTCATAAATCGAATCCCCAAACAGGCTCTAACTGGAAAGAAGCGAAAGAAAGAATATCCAATCAACTATGAACTATGAGTTAATCATCAAACCGGCCGCAGAGCAGGATTTGATTGAGATAGCCCAATGGTATGAATCGCAAAGCGCTGGACTAGGTAAGCGTTTTTTAGAAGCGATAGAGGTAAAGGTCTTGTTTATTGAATCAAACCCCGAACTCTATCAGAAAAGGTATAAAGAAGTCAGATTTGCTTTGGTGAAGCGTTTTCCATATGCGATCCATTATACCATAGAAAGCCAGAAGGTGTATGTGCATGCCGTTCTAAGTACGTACAAAGATTCGATTGTCTGGAAAGAAAGAAACCCTTGAATTTAATCCTTATGACACCAACCTTACCCCTCCCCACCAATCCGCTCGACCTTCTCCAAACAAAGCTTTTCAGTCAGTTCCCGAAGAGATTGCACATGATTGGCTAGCGTGAGAAGTTCTGCTTCAGTGATCTGGTATTCATCCATTTTGTAGCGGGCGTCGACATAGGCGCTACGCAGTTTTTCGAATAAGCGGGTTTCCTCCTTCGTGCTACGGGGGAACACATCGAATCGCGCATCGCAGTTTCGGACACGCAGATCCAGTCGCTCCAGGTCGTGCTCCTTGGGACGGTAGTCGGTGTACATCAGTAGGATGGTGGTGTAGTAGCGCTCGGTGGCCTGGTGAAGCATAAAGGCGGCCTTACCTAAATAAACCGTGTCCTGATCAATCTTAGAATAATTGTGTTCGTAATCTTCGTAAAATGTATTCGCACTTTTAAACCACTGATCGAAGTAGTCTTGCCCTTTTTGCCGGGCTTCGGCAGGGGAGAGTTTCTTTGGGTTTTGCAGTTGAAACTGACCGGAGTCATAAAGGAAGATGCCTTCTTTCTTGATGTCTTGAAAAAAGTAACTGCCTTCGGACAAAGACTGGTTGAGGTGCTTGATCGAGTGAAAGATCAGGCTGATGGGGGTTTTTACGAGGCTTCTTTCTACCAGCTTTTGCTTGAGCTCGGTTTCTATCTTGTAGTTCTGCTTAAGGTCGTCGTGAGTGGTGACCACCAGCAGGTCGTAGTCGCTTAGGTATTCGTAAGTGATTCCTTTTTCCACATACCGATCTTCGACGAAGGTGCCTTTGGCATAGCTGCCAAAGAGGATCACCATTTCCACGGCCTTTTGTGCCATGAGCAGATGGGTGATTTTGTCCAGCTCTCTTTGTTTTTGTTGGGGTAGGTTTTCCGGTAGTTTATTCACGACCACAAAGTAAAAAATAATTTGGATTTACTTCTCTAAGCGCCCCAGTATGTAATAAAGAAAAATAGGGCACTACTAAGAGCTAGAATCAAAACCTGTCAACTTTTTTCAGGACGCCTCACGATGTGTCAAACGGCGAGCAAAAATATGCGAGCTCGAAGCAAAAAGCTTCGAACGGGGTGTTCCGAGCTTCGAACAGGGGGTAAAAAGACTCGAGCTCGAAGAAAAATACTCCCTGCAGGCAGTAAAAAGGTACCTGCGGGGAGCAAATAGATGCGAGCAGCAAGCAAAAAGGTGCGAACTCGGAGTAAAAAGACTCGAACAGGGAGCTCGGAGGTGCCTGCAGGGAGCTCAGAGGTGGGGAGGGGTACTTATATAGGTGGGGGAGGGTACCTCCGAGGTACCCCTCCCCACTTCTGAAGTACCCCCCTTTAGACATTATGTTTCTGCTTTGGCTTCCTATTGTGTATTTGGTGCATACCGAATCTACTTGCTACCGGAAAGAGGTCACGACTACCAAAAATTATCGAGGCAACGAGGCCTATGTGCCAATAATTGATTTTTCGTAACTTTCAAACCATGAAAAAAATCCTGCTTGTTCTGTTCTTGTTTTTGCTTGCTTTGGCTGAGGGCCAAGCACAAAACCTGACACTCATGACCTACAACATCCGACTCACGCTTGAGAGTGATGAAGAGAATGTATGGGAGCAGAGAAAAGACCTCGTCCTCGGACAAATAAAAGAATATCATCCCGGAGTTATCGGTATGCAGGAAGGACTACCCAACCAAATCGCTTTCCTCAATGAAGCATTGTCCGGTTATACCTATGAGGGTGTGCCCCGAGATGACGGTGTTGAGAAGGGAGAGCATTGCGCCATCTTTTATGACAGTACTAGATTCAGGAAAAGAGAGGGCAGCACTTTTTGGTTGTCCGAAACTCCTGATCGACCATCCAAAGGCTGGGATGCGGCCTATACCAGAATCTGCACTTATATCCTTTTGAATAATAAACTGACCGGAAAATCCTTTTGGATATTTAATACACATCTGGATAACCGAGGTGAGGAGGCCAGAAGAGAGGCATTGAAACTGATTTTGGATAAAATGGCAAAAGTCAATAAGAACGGCAACCCTGTGATTCTCATGGGTGACTTTAATTTTGAACCTTCATCGGGTTTGATGTCACTTATTGAGGTTGAAATGAAGGATTCAAGAGCCATCAGCCGGACGGTTCCCAAAGGCCCTGTGGGTACCTTCAATGGATTCGAATGGTCAGAGTTCTATTCAAGGCGCATTGATTATATCTTCCTTAGTGGGGAATCATTGGCAGTCGAGCGATATGAAGTAATTCAGGAGTCGCAAGATCGCAAATATCCTTCCGACCATTTTCCTGTACTTATTGAATTGGCACCCTTTTGACTGGTCTTCTTCTCCGGTTTCCGAAAAATGTTTTCATAAAGTTTTGAATAAGTGAAAATACGCCTATTCTTTGATTCTTGCATTTATTCAATGTTTTTATAGCGCAAAAAGCAAACTTCAAATTGGCCTTTAATTGGCTTCTTAAGAACATGTTCAATGCTAAAGATTGGCTTCGCCTAGTGGATTTTACCTAATTTCAATTAGTTAAATTAAGGGGAGACAGGTCTGCGACTTGTCCAGCTTGATTTCTAAATAGTTTTGGGAATAGCCACATTGGAGCAGATGGCAAAGGTCGTTTCTCGGTGTGGCTTTATTCGTTAAAACCAGGACCTAACCTGACAAAACTATCAGAGTCAGACCCCGGCGGATCAATAAACGAATCATGAACATAGCTCGCTTCATCGCCCTTGCACCTCTATTACTATCCTTGTTGTTTGGCTGCATAGAAAATATGCCCATTAGACACGTACTTGTGAACTCTCCTTCGACCAACATCCGAGTGGAGTTGTTTTCCAATCCCGAAGGAAATTTAATTTATAAAGTATTTCACAACAACCAGCTACTGATAGACGAATCACAATTGGGGTTTGAATTTACCGATATGCCTGACCTGCGCGATGAAATGATTATTGTGGATACCTCCTATCAAAATTATGACGGCGTGTGGGAACTGCCCTGGGGCGAGAAAAAGCAGGTAGTAGATCGCTATCGGCAAATGAATGTTTGGATAAAAGAACTCAAAGCACCAGGAAGAATGATGAATATTATATTCAGAGTATATGATGATGGTATTGGGTTCAGATATTCTTTTCCTGAGCAGGCGAACATGCAAACAGCCAGCATCTCCAATGAAATAACGCAGTTCAAATTGACCTCAGACCCAACCACATGGTGGATCCCAGGTGATTGGGATAGCTATGAACACTTATACAATAAAACCAGGTTGTCGGAGATCAATGCAATCAGTAAGCGAAACCATGGTAATCTGGGACAAACTTATATTCCCGAGAATGCAGTGAATACGCCGGTAACCATGCGAACTGACAAGGGTATTCATGTAGCTATACATGAGGCAAACCTGACAGATTACGCAGGGATGACTTTGAAAGTCGATACAGTCGGCTTATTCTTTCAGAGTAGTTTGGTTGGCTCAGACAACGCTTATAAAGTGGTGCGAGATTTACCTTTTGAAACACCCTGGCGGACGATACAGATTGCTGAGCAAGCCACCGGGCTGCTCGAGTCCGATTTGATTCTGAATCTGAACGAACCCAATAGCCTGGAAGATGTCTCATGGATAAAGCCAATGAAATATTTAGGCATCTGGTGGCAGATGCATATTGGTATTTACTCCTGGCACAACAAGGGAAGCGACCATGGAGCAACCACTGATCATACCAAAAAGCTAATTGATTTTGCAGCCGACAATGGTTTCGGAGGGGTGTTGGCCGAGGGCTGGAATACGGGCTGGGGGGAGCGTGTAGCCTACGAAGATAAAGAAGGTGTTTTTGATTTTGTGACGCCATCTTTTGATTTTGACCTTAGGCAAGTGGCCGAATATGGAAAAGAAAAAGGTGTGCAGCTCATCATGCATCATGAGACTAATTCAGCCCCAAGGTTCTACGAGCAGCAACTGGATACCGCTTTTTCTCTTATGCAAAGCCTGGGTCTTCATACCGTAAAATCCGGATACGTGGGTAAAATTTTGCCGAAAGGCGAACACCATCACGGCCAATGGATGGTCAATCACTATAGAAAGGTGGTGGAAACCGCAGCTAAATATCAGGTGGCTATGAATGTACACGAACCTATAAAGGACACAGGCATCCGGCGTACCTATCCGAATATGCTTTCCCGGGAAGGGCTAAGAGGACAGGAATTTAATGCGTGGTCAGTAGAGGGGGGTAATCCACCTGAGCATATTCCCAGTGTGGTTTTTACGCGCATGCTTGGCGGACCTATTGATTACACACCCGGGATTTTCAACTTAACATTGAAACCGCATAGAAGTTCAAATCGGGTACAGACCACTCTGGCACATCAACTAGCCCTTTACGTGGTATTGTACAGCCCGGTACAAATGGCTCCAGATTTGATTAATTATTATGAAGGACATCCGGCCTTTCAGTTTGTAAGAGATGTAGCCGTGGATTGGGAAGAAACAAAAGTATTGAACGGCGAGGTTGGGGACTATGTGACCATCGCTCGAAAGGAGAGAAGTTCGGACAGATGGTTTATTGGCAGCGTGACGGACGAAAACGCCAGAACCTTAGCCATTGACCTCGATTTTCTGGATCCGGAAGTACAATATAAGATGACTATTTATACTGATGGAGAAGCGGCAGACTTTGATGTGAATCCCACGGATTACCTGATAGATAGCTATATCGTAAATGCTACATCCGGGTTGACGCTAACCCTGGCGCGTGGAGGAGGTTGTGCTATACATCTGGAGCCTGCTACGGCAGAGGACATGGCCAACTTAAGGCGCTGGCTATGATTTGTGAATGACTACAGTAGCTTATTAGTCATTAAGTTGTTTTGGTGATTCTAACATCGAACTAAATCCTATATATTTAGGTTCGTATAGATGCTAAGACCGACCATAAGTATAACTGCGCGATCTCATAACTATAGGTTAGAAGAATGATCTTGTTGAACCATTGTTTAGTCTTTCTATTACAGATTGTCCCTATTCCTGATAATGGAGATGAGGTGGTCTTGACTATGAACAATCTGTACCATTTCGAAGACAAGGAGCGCACCTATACCTTTCAGCAAGTTTCAGACAGCTCTTTCAAGAAATTTGAATTGAATGCGGATTTTCAGCCGAACAACTATGAGGTAAATTCTGCCTACTGGGTAAAACTGTCCCTGGACATACCTGAGGGTGAAAAAAAGTACCTTATTGAGTTTTACGATCAGACTATTGATAGTCTGGACCTGTATATCCGTGCGCCTGATGGAAGCCTGCGTTCGATTTTTTTAGGGGATGCCAGATCCTTTTCGGATAAGCCCATCCGCCATAAGAACTTCGAAGTCTTGCTCAATGACTCTGGTGTGCATACCTGCTACTTTCGGATCGCCAGCTATCACTATGCTGACGTCAGAATTGCGATCAGGAGCATCAATCATTTTGTGTACTATGCGCTTACCGAGTACTTTATCTATGGGATTTTTTACGGTATGATTATGATTATCTCCGTGTATAATCTGCTGATTTATATTGCCATCAGAGAGCCCAAGTACCTCTATTATACATTTTATATTCTTAGTGTAGGGCTCTACGCGATGTGCATAGATGGCATAGCTTTTCAGTACCTTTGGCCCTTTTGGCCGGAGTGGAATCAGATTGCCTATGGCGTGGCCCTCTTTCTGGTTATTTTTTGGTCCATCATATTTTCTAAGGCCTTCCTGAAAACCAAGACGAGGGTACCAAGGATCAACAAATTGCTCAATGTAATCCTGGTACTCAGGGTACTTTTGTTTTTGTATGCGCTCATTTGGAACAACAGCTTTTTTCAGTATCGAAACATTGAGATTGTACCACTTACAGTGACCTTTTACGCCAGCATATTGGTATTGAGGGGAGGATACAAACCTGCCCGTTTTTTCGTTGTGGCCTATGGGTTTTTATTCCTGGGTTTTTTGATAAAAGCACTATTGATGATATCCAGTGTGCCCTTTTCTTTGCCTCACAGTTATTACACTTTGCACTCCTCATTTGTTTTTGAAATGATCTTTCTGACTTTCGCCTTGAGCGATAGGGTGCGGATCCTAAAGTCGAACAGAGATAAAGCGCTGAAGAGAACAATTCTTCAGCATGAGGAGAACATGAAACTGAAAGACAAAGTCAATCGTGAACTGGAGTCGAAGGTAAAGGAGAGGACAAAGGAGATAGCTGAAAAGAATGAACTGCTGGAACAAACCAATCAGCAGATCACTAAACAAAGTGAAGAAATCGGGCAAATCAATTCCCTATTGGACCTGGACAACTGGAAACTTCGCAACAACATCAGGGACATTCAGAAAGAGCGGCTAATGAACAAGCGGCTTACCTATGAAGAGTTTCAGGAGGTCTTCAAAGATGGCGCAGCATGCATGAAGTTTCTGGCTGAGTACAAATGGTCAGACGGATATTATTGCTCGAAATGCGACAACGAAAAGTACTTCCCCGGCCAAGGCCTGTTTGCCAGAAGATGTACAAAATGTGGCTACAACGAAACCTCCACGACCAACACTATTTTTCATGCCACTAAGTTCCCCATAGAGAAGGCTTTCTATCTGCTTTACAACACGATCAATGATGACGGATCTTCCCTTGACAAATTATCCGAAAAACTTAATGTGCGTAGAAACACGGTATGGAACTTTAAAAAGAAAATTACGAACCGTCTGATTGAAAATCCCACGGAGCTAAAGAACTTTTTCCGAATACTCGAATCAGATCATCATACAGTGTAAATGGATTTTTATACTAAAATAGGGTAAAAACGAGTGAAGAAATCAGTCAAATTTCAATCTTGTTTTTATAAAAATCAAACCACCCTGACAAACACAAAAAATGCCACTTTGATGCATTAATCGATGTTTTTTTTGTGGGATAAGCCTACATGAAGAATAGTCTGTTTTGGCCTTCTTAGTAGGCATATTACTATCAATTATTTGTTTGTGCTCTTTACTTTCATCTAACTTCAAAGTGTTAAACGATTTGAAATAAACAATTCTGCTTATGATTAGAAGCCTACTATTTTTTATAAGTTTTTCTTTTCCTTTTATAGTCCTTGCGCAGGAAGTGAGTGTCACTGGCACGGTGGTTTCTGTTGAAGATCAGACTGGTCTTCCGGGAGCATCGGTTCTTATACAAGGAACTACACAAGGAACGACCACAGATGTAGATGGGAAGTTTATCCTGACTATACCTGATGGGTCCACTCATCTGGTTTTTTCATCCGTAGGATTTCTGCCTCAGACTACTGCTATAGCTGGAAGATCGGTCATTGATATAGTCATGGAGCTTGACGTTCAGCAGTTGGAAGAAATTGTAGTCATTGGATACGGTTCTGTAAGAAAGAGCGATTTGACCGGCTCAGTTTCTTCGGTGAAATCAGACGACCTGATGAAAATCCCTTCTTCTTCACCTGAGCAAGCCCTGCAAGGCAAGATGGCCGGTGTACGAGTGACCAGTAACTCCGGAGCACCCGGTGCCGCACCTACTGTTCGGATTCGAGGAGTAGGCACATTTGGTAATCCAGACCCTATCTACGTGGTAGATGGTGTCATCCTGGACGACATCACCTTTCTCAACTCTGCCGATATAGAATCGATGGAAGTGCTGAAAGACGCTTCGTCCACCGCTATGTATGGGTCGCGAGGAGCAAACGGTGTAATCATGGTAACCACAAAACGTGGATCAAAAACCGGAGCTCCTACAGTTAATCTTATTACTGAATACAATGTGCAGCAGGTACAAAAGCAAGTGGATTTGCTAAATGCAAGAGAGTTTGCTACCGTAATCAATCAAATTCAGCCAGGCACCTTCAATAATTTGTCCTTGCTTCCTGATGTTGACTGGCAAAATGAAGTTTACCGATCACAAGCGCCCATTTACAATGCCCAGCTATCGGCAAGTGGCTCCGGGGAAAAAACAAATTATTATGTGGGCGCCGGTTATTTCAAACAAGAGGGAATTATTCCTAAGTCGAACTACGAAAAGATCACCTTAAAAATAAATAATGACTATTTCCTAAGTGATTATGTCAAGCTGGGTCACAACATTGGCATCACCATGTTTGACCAGCAAAATACCTCCAATGTGGTGGCATCTACTTTGCGCGCCTACCCTACTGATATACCACTTGGCGGTCCGGATGGATTTGCCGAGGTACGTGGAAATGGCAACCCATTGGCTGCCATCGCATTTACCAATGACTTTAGAAAAGGACGAAGAGTAGTCGGCAATTTCTACGGGGAAGTGAAATTTCTTAAAAACTTTACGATCAGAAGTAGTTTTGGCGTTGACTATGAAAATGCCAACAGTCAGAATTTCACACCAGTATTTTTTGTTTCTCCTCAGCAAAACAATGATGAGACGCGTCTAAATAAAAGTCGATTTACAAAAGAAAATTGGCTTTGGGAGAATACCATTAATTATCATTTAAACCTATCGGATCATTCCATAGATGTGCTAGCAGGATATACCTCGCAAGAGGATAATGAAGAAACCCTGGGAGGCAGCAGTGCCAATCTGCTTCGTGATGACATTCTTTATTTGTCCAATGATCAGACCGATTTGCTGATCACTAATACGGCTAAGATCAAATCTCTAGTTTCATACCTGTTTCGTGTGAACTATGTAGCTTTTGATAAATACCTCTTCACCGCGACATTCCGTCGTGATGGTTCCTCCATTTTCGCCTCGGACAGGCGCTGGGGTAATTTCCCTTCTTTTGCCGCTGGTTGGAGAGTCTCCGATGAATCATTTTTCGATGGATTGGGATTGATATCAAATCTGAAAGTAAGAGGAAGCTGGGGAATAGTGGGTAACGACAAAGTGGAGGCGAATGATCGATTCACACTCATTCAGAACGAAGTTGGAGCTGTTTTCGGAGAGGACGAAACCCTCTATCCGGGATCTACATACGGCACCACCGGCAACCCAAAGATCAAATGGGAAGAAGCACGTCAGACAGATGTGGGAGTAGAGATTGGACTCTGGCAAGATAAGCTGTCTCTCGAATTCGATTACTATAGAAAAGTAACTGAAGATATTTTGATCACCTTGGCGTTGCCCGGCCATTTTGGAAATGGGTCATTTGCCACGACCAGATTCAACGCAGCAGATGTACTGAATCGTGGTTTTGAATTTAGTACAAGCTGGAAGGACCAGATAGGAGACTTCAGATACGAAATTCGGGCGGTTGGTTCTACTGTGTACAACGAGGTCATCAAAATGGGAGATACCTTCGACGACAATCCGCAGCCTATGGGTAACCTGGGTAACGGTCAAAATGTGAAAAGAGTAGCCCTGGGAAACCCCATTGGATATTTCTATGGTTATAAGGTGGCCGGAATTTTTCAAAACGAAGATGACCTGGGCCAATTTCCCAGAATTGCTTCACAAGGTGTAGGTGATTTTATTTATGAGGACATTGACAATGACGGTGCAATTACACCCGACGATCGAACATTTATCGGCTCTCCAATACCAGATTTTATCTACGGGTTTAGCCTGAATGGGTCGTACAAAGACTTCAGTTTGTCTCTGGATTTTCAGGGAGAAACAGGACGAGAAATTTACAACGGCAAAAATGCCGTGAGGGCCGGTCAGTACAACTACGAAGCCAGCGTTCTGAATGCATGGAATGGTGAAAATACCAGCAACAGTGAGCCCCGGGTTTCTTCAGGTGGGGTAAACTACAGTCAATCCGATTGGTTTATTCAGGATGGCTCGTTTCTCAGGCTGAGGAGTGCGACTATTGGGTACTCAGTGCCCAGTCAGTTTCTGCCCAAATTCAAGCGACAGAATTTCCAGTTGTACCTGAGAGGGACAAACCTATTCACACTTACCGATTATACTGGATACACACCAGAAATTGGAGGTGATATCAATATGAATGGCATTGATACCGGCCTATATCCGGTAACCAGTGTCTATACCGTTGGGCTCAATTTGACTTTATAAAAATCATGATTACGAAAAACATAAAAATTTTAGTTACCGTAGCGGCGATCTTTATTACAGTGGGATGCAAGGAAGATTTTCTGGAAAACCCACCATTGACCACCATTACGGACGAGACCTTTCCAGCATCTTCAAATGATGCCTATCTGGTCACTAATGCTGCCTACAACACCATGCGAAATTGGTGGTATATGGGAGGGTATCCGTTAGCCGGAATCATGTCAGATGATCAGACCAAGGGAAGCGAAGATGGGTCTAACCCTGATCTTCAAGCCTTTGAAAGTTTCACATTTGGCGCAAGCCACGGCTATATATTGGCCTGGTATCAAACTCTATTTCAGGCTGTTAGAAGGGCCAACATTGTTATTTACGGGATTCAGGATATTGCAATGGATGATGCGGTGAGGAATCAGTATATAGCTGAAGCCAGCTTCATTAGAGCTTATACCTACTTCACGCTGGTTCGTGTTTTTGGAGATGTTCCAATGATACAGACATTAATTCCGGAAAGAATTGAACCAAGGTCAACTGTCAGTGACATATATGATCAAATCATAATTCCTGACCTGCTTCAAAGCATTGACATATTGCCAGAAAAAAGTGGTCAAACCGCTGTTGATAGAGGTCGAGTGACGAAAGGTGCAGCCAAGGCGTTGTTGGCCAGGGTATACCTACACAGGGGAGATTTCGATAATACCGAAAAGTACGCCTTGGAAGTGATCAATTCTGCTCAGTACAGTTTGGACGCCGACTACTCGCGTGTATTTTCTGTGGAAGGCCAGTTTGGTTCAGGATCCATTTTTGAGCTTGCTTCTTTGCCGGAAGGTTATGGCCAGGGTGGAAACCAATTTGGGAATACGCAAGGCGTAAGAGGCACACCTAATTGGGGTTGGGGTTTCGGACGCCCCAGCTGGGATTATATCAATACATTCGAACCAAACGACCCAAGGTTGGACGCCTCAGTTATTTTCCTCGGTGAAGTACTCAGTGGACAGGTGATCCTGGGTAATACGCTCACCACCGATACCACGCGTGTAGATGGAGCCATAGTTGAGATCGAATGTTATAGTCAAAAAGTATATGTAGAGGGCTCGACGGCCACCGCAGATAATTTCGGTCACAATAGAAGAATATTAAGATATGCAGATGTTCTTCTCATGGCGGCAGAAGCCCTAAACGAAAACGACAATCCGGTGCAGGCACTCATCTACTTGAATATGGTTCGCGAGCGAGCCAGAGGAGGTAATGCGGCCATTTTACCCGATGTCACCACTACTGACAAGGCCTTGCTGAGAAGTGCTATCTGGCAAGAAAGAAGAGTAGAACTCGCCTTCGAAAACCTAAGATATTATGATCTGAAAAGACAAAACAGAATGGCCGAAGTATTAGGCCCGCTCGGTTTTACCTCAGGCAAGAATGAATTACTTCCGATACCTCAGCAGGAGATTGATTTATCAGGAGGGATTCTAGAACAAAACCAAAACTATGGACTTTAAAAGGTCCGAAAAAAATTATGTTTTACATTAAAGCTATTTTGTTATGAAAATTAAAAATTTACTTTTTACCCTGGTGATCGCCCTCGGAACAGCCACATACTTTACTGGCTGTAGCGATGATGATCCCGCAGCTACCTTTACGCTAGTCAGTCTCACGGCCGGAGATATTGACCTGGCAGCAGTGACCTCGGCAACTGAAGTACCTGAGGACGCAGATATCGTTGCAGTTTTTTCATCTACTGTTGATGCTACTACGGCCACAGATGCCACACTGACCATCACGGATGGGGATGGCAATAGTGTGTCATATACAGTGACAGTAAGTGGTGCGACCGTTACCTTATCCCCGACCACGGAATGGGATCAGGGTACACAATTTACCATTGCGCTGGCAGCAACCATTGCAGGAGAAAACGGAGCCAAATTTGAAGGCAACTCTCTATCTTTTAGGACATCGGGAATATTTGTGCCAAACAAAGAGAATCAGGTACTTTATATCAATTTCGATAATTCCACTACGGCTGATGATACTGAAAAACACACTGTGACTACAGTTGGTACTATGCAGTTTGCTGAAGACAGAAGAGCTACCGCAAATGGTGCCGCCTACTTTGATGGATCAGGCAACATTGTAGAAGTAGCAGCTGCGACAGATCTTGTTGAAGGTTCGCTTACAATTAGCTACTGGTTCAAAACAGAATCTGCAGATTACGACGGAGGTACTGGTACCGGATCACCTCAAACCCGCTTCCTGATGGGACTAGGTGTTGAAAAAGGATATTTTCTGGAAATTGGCAGAAGATCTAATGATCCATCGGCTGATGGTTTCAATGAATTCTTCCTCAAATATGCTACCAATCAGGTCAATGTTGGAAACAATGCAGCGGATGTGCCTGAGGCAACTGCCTGGACTGAGATCAACTCGCAGATTACTGTCAACTTCGAAGACGGCGTTACAAGTGGGTGGAGTTTTGCCCTGGATCAGCTGCAAGAAGATCCTCCAAACAGAGCTTATGTAGGAGATCAGATCATGGGCAAGTGGACTCATTTGGTCATGACCGTTGATGCCACCACCAGGTCGAAAACCTTTTATGTAAATGGTGTGAAGTGGGCGTCTTTTCAATGGATTGGTTCTGGAGCAGATTGGTTGTTTGGAGACCTCAGCCTCAAAACACTAAATAACGATGGGTCTGCTGTCGATGGGATTGAAGGCTCTTTGGCGCTTGGATTTGCCGGATCTTCAACCAACACCGCTACAGGTTGGGCTAACCATGCAACCAATTTGACTAATGACGCTGAACAAAAGAAGTTCTTTAAAGGAGCTATTGATCAGGTAAGGATATTCAGCACGGTAATGAACGATGCAGATATCTTGTCTCTATATGAAAACGAAAAATAAGTAGTCAATTTATGGCTGTCTCAAAAATTAAAAGTGAATAGTTTTTGAGGCAGCTTTTTTATTCTTGGAACCAATTATTTCAATGAGGCAATTGTTCTTACTCTTTCTATTTTTTTCTTTTATCTCATGTACCAGTGAAGAAGGCGGTGACACACCCTCACAGCAAAATTTACAACTGATTTCAGTTCATGTGGGAGGAGAAGAGCTTTCAATAGATGGACCTAATGAAGGTCTGCCATTAGATCAATCGATCGTTTTTCGTTTCGCACAGGCTATTCTAACATCATCGGTAGAATCCGCGATTACCTTAACGGCAGATGATGGATCAATTGTAGCACTTGAGTTTTCTTACCTGGATGACAACAAATCTGTATCTATATCTACAGACCCCTTGTCAGAAGGTGTTTCCTATACCGTAGACGTCACTAGTGAATTGATGGGGGCTAATGGAGAGGTTATCAATGAAATAAAAATAACCTTTTCGACTTTGATTGTTCCCTTGCAGGTCAATGAGATTACCATTGACGGTATATCGGTTGACAAAGATGAGCGAATCAAAGATGTGAGCCGGTCACCTGAAATTCAAATGATTTTTTCAGAACCAGTGACAGTTGCAGACCTAACCAATCAAATAGAGGTAAAACTTGGAAGCCTCAAACCCACTTACGAATTGTCTCAAGTGAGTGGGAATACGCTCAAG
Organism: Reichenbachiella sp.; assembly: GCF_039944555.1. GTDB lineage: Bacteria > Bacteroidota > Bacteroidia > Cytophagales > Cyclobacteriaceae > Reichenbachiella. Next base: position 535,210 of record NZ_JBDUYN010000012.1, read on the forward strand.
CTCAAAGTGACAGAAGAGCTGCTGGGTTATCGGGAGTACACTTTAGCTATTTCTGACGAGTTGACCAATAGCGAAAACAAACCATTCGAGGGTTATTCATTAGAATTCTTTACAAAATTAGACAGCACACTCAAGTTCACCGAAATCACAGATGACCTACTGCTAACTAAAATACAGGAACAAACTTTCAAATACTTTTGGGACTTCGCACATCCATCAAGCGGGCTGATCCGTGAGCGAAATACCTCAGCTGATTTGGTTACGATAGGTGGCTCCGGATTTGGTCTTATGACTATCCTCGTTGGTATAGAGCGAGGGTTTATCACAAGGACGGAAGGTGTAGAGAGATTAGAAACTATTGTTGACTTTCTCCAAACCAAAGCCGAAAGATTTCATGGCGTATGGCCACACTGGCTGAGTGGAAGTACGGGAAAGACTATTCCCTTCAGCACCAACGATGACGGTGGCGATCTGGTAGAAACCTCCTTTATGGTGCAAGGATTGCTGACTGTAAGACAATATCTAAACGCCTCAGATGCCACCGAACTGCCCATTCAAACTAAAATAAACCAACTCTGCGATGAAGTGGAGTGGGATTGGTATACACAAGGAGGACAGGATATTTTGTATTGGCATTGGTCAGAAAACTTTGGATGGGAGAAGAACCATAAAATTACGGGCTGGAATGAAGCACTCATTACGTATGTATTGGCCGCCTCTTCTACCACACATCCTGTTTCAAAAGAAGTATACACCTCAGGGTGGTCGAGAGACGGTGACATGGTCAATACATCAGGAAGTCAATTTTTTGAACAACAGCTTCAACTACGATCAGATATGGGAGGGCCATTGTTTTTTTCCCATTATTCCTTCTTAGGTCTGGATCCTCGAAATTTGGAAGATCAGTACGCAGATTATTGGCAACAAAATGTAAGCCATTCGCTCATCAATCAGGCTTATTGCCAGGTCAATCCTAAGAATTATATTGGTTATGCAGCGTACAGTTGGGGACTCACCGCCAGTGACAATGATCAGGGATATTCTGCCCATTCCCCCAACAATGATTTGGGTGTGATTACACCAACAGCTGCCATCTCATCCCTGCCTTATACACCTGAAGAATCCATGAAAGCCATTAGACATTTCTATTACATTTTGGGTGACAGGCTCTGGGGCGATTATGGTTTTGTTGATGCATTTAACATTACAGAAAATTGGACGGCTAGCTCCTATCTGGCGATCGATCAGGGACCCATTATTATTATGATTGAGAACCACAGGACAGGATTGCTCTGGGATCTTTTTATGTCTGCGCCGGAAGTCCAGGCGGGTTTGACCAAACTCGATTTTACCTCTTTTAATAAACCATAATTACGAATGAAACCGACATGTAAAATAATTGGCCGCATCGGCGGGCTGTCACCTGAGAGTGATTATGTCATGGAGGTTCCATGTGACCAATAAAAATCAAATTATAACACATGAAAATAGTCTTTTTGAAATTTATGATTTTGTTGTCAGGTCTTATGATAGCACTCCTGTCCATTTTGCTTACGGATTGTACCGGAAGGAGTAGTGGATCAGAAAGTATAGAATCAACTGAATCCAAAAGCCTAAACATAAGTGATGACTCGCTATTGACCTTAGTTCAATATCAGACATTTCAATACTTCTGGGATGGTGCCGAACCCACTTTTGGGTTAGCTCGAGAGAGAGTTCACATGGACAATATCTATCCTGCGCACGACAAGAATATTGTCACCTCAGGGGGCACAGGGTTTGGGTTAATGGCTATTCTAGTCGGTGTTGAAAGAGGGTTTATCACCAGAGAGCAAGCTTTCGAGAGGTTCAAAAAAATTGTTGATTTTCTAGAAAATGCTGATCGATTTCATGGTGTTTTCCCTCATTGGTGGCAGGGAGAGACTGGCAAAGCCATCGCATTTAGCAAAAAGGATGACGGCGGAGACCTGGTCGAAACAGCATTTCTTGCGCAAGGCCTCCTTACCGTTCGCCAGTATTTTCAGTTTGGAGATGCCAAAGAAAAAGAATTGGTAAAACGCATTGACAAGATTTGGAAAGAGATCGAATGGAATTGGCACACTAAAAACGGTGAAAATGTTCTTTACTGGCACTGGTCTCCAAATTTTGGATGGGATATGAATTTCCCCGTAGGTGGTTATAACGAAGCCTTGATCATGTATGTGTTGGCGGCTTCATCTCCAACTTACGGAATCGAACCTGAGGTTTATCATGAGGGATGGGCAAGAAAGGGAGCGATTGAAACCGATGAGACTTATCAGGGATATGATCTGGTTCTTGATCATTACGAGCATGACGGCAGTAAGGTAGGCCCTTTGTTTTGGGCGCACTATTCCTATTTGGGACTCAACCCGACGACGTTAAAAGATCAGTATGGCGAGTATTGGATCCTCAATCAAAGCCAGGTAGGCGTCCATTATGACCATTGTGTAAACAACCCGAATGGATATAAAGGATATTCGAAGGACAACTGGGGGCTTACCTCCAGCTATTCGGTAAAGGGCTATAAAAGTCACAGACCGGATCAGGACGTGGGTGTTATTTCACCCACGGCGGCCTTGTCTTCGTTTCCCTATTCCCCTAAGGAAAGCATGGATATGCTGAAATTTTTATACGCACCTGATCAGGACTCCCTGATTGGTAAATACGGCCCTTACGACGCGTATAGTTTTGAGCATAGCTGGCACCTACCTCGATACCTCGCCATTGATCAGGGCCCAATACCTGTGATGATAGAAAATCATAGAACGGGACTATTGTGGAAATTATTTATGTCATGCCCGGAAGTCCAACAGGGACTCGACAAACTGGGATTTACCTACTAGAATATGAAACGTAATATTATTATATCGGCATTTATCATTATTACTCTTACCTTCTCTTCCTGCGCAAGCAGATCCAAAGATGAAGTAGAGATCAAGATCGACGACCTTTTGTCTGAAATGACATTGGAAGAAAAGATAGGACAACTGACACTCTTCACGAGCAGTTGGACCCAAACCGGACCGACCATGAGGGAAGGTTATCTCAACGATGTAAAACAAGGTAAATGCGGAAATATCTTTAATGCGCATACTGCAGAATACACTAGTGAATTGCAGAGGATAGCAGTCGAAGAAACCAGATTAGGGATTCCGTTGCTATTCGGTTACGATGTCATCCATGGGTACAAGACCATTTTTCCGATCCCTCTGGCTGAGGCGTGCAGCTGGGACCTGGACTTAATCGAAAAATCTGCCAGACTATCTGCCAAAGAAGCCGCTGCGGCTGGTCTGCATTGGAATTTCAACCCTATGGTAGATATCTCGAGAGATCCCCGATGGGGAAGAGTGGCCGAAGGTTCAGGAGAGGATACCTATCTGGGTAGTCTGATTGCCTCGGCAAAAGTACGAGGTATCCAGGGAGATGATCTAAAAGATGAAAGTACGCTATTGGCCTGTGTAAAACATTTTGCCGCTTATGGAGCGGCCCAGGCAGGTCGCGACTACCATACCGTAGATATGTCCGAAAGAGTATTGAGAGAAACATATCTCCCGCCTTATCGGGCGGCTATTGATGCAGGTAGCGCTACGGTCATGACATCATTTAACGAGCTGGACGGTGTGCCAGCCTCGGGAAGCAAGTATTTGATGACTGATGTACTTCGTGAGGAGTGGAAATTCAGAGGCTTTGTGGTGACCGACTATACTGCCATCAACGAAATGATACCTCATGGCTTCGCAAAAGACACAGCTGATGCAGCACTTCTGGCTATGAAAGCAGGAGTAGACATGGATATGCAGGGAGGTACCTATCTGCTTCACCTACAAGATTTGATCGATCAGGGTAAAGTACAGGAGGCGGCTATTGATCAGGCAGTAAGAAGAATTCTTAAAGCAAAATTCGATCTTGGGCTTTTTGATGATCCCTACCGATACTCTGATGTGGATAGAGAAAATCAGGTGGTACTATCAAAGGAAATGATGGATCATTCCAGAGAAGCGGGTCGCAAATCAATTGTTTTGCTAAAAAATGATGCCATCGATGGTAAGACTTTGCTTCCATTGAACAAAAAGCCAAAGCAACTGGCATTGATTGGTCCTCTTGCTCACAATCAAATGGATATCTTAGGCACCTGGCATGCCTCAGGAGATGCCTCTAAATCGACCACTGTTTTGGATGGGATCAAAGAAGTGGCTCCCGATATTGATGTGGTCTATGCTGAAGGATGTAAGACTTATGGCGAGGATAGATCTGGTTTTGCTGAAGCGATCAGTGTGGCCAAAAGGTCTGACATTGTGTTGATGGCAGTTGGGGAGAATTACAGACAAAATGGCGAAGCGGCCAGTAGGACGAACCTTAACCTACCCGGCATGCAAGAAGAATTGATGGAAGCCATTCTGGACTTAGGTAAGCCAGTGGTACTGATCTTAATGTCAGGAAGACCTCTGACCATTGAAAATCTCAGTCAAAAAGTACCAGCGATTTTGAACACATGGCACTTGGGAACAAAAGGAGGGTCTGCGATAGCCGATGTTTTATTCGGAGACTACAACCCATCCGGAAAATTGGTAATGACCTTCCCTAGAAATGTAGGTCAGATCCCCATTTACTACAACATGAAGAATACCGGTAGGCCATTTAAGGCTAAAGATAAATACACCTCTAAGTATTTGGACGTAGCCAATGATCCGCTATACCCTTTTGGATATGGATTGAGCTATACAGCTTTTGAGTATTCAGATTTATCGCTCAGCCAATCGACCATGAGACTTGATGAGGATCTGAATATATCTGTAGGGGTGACGAACACTGGTAGCCGGGCAGGAGAAGAGGTTGTCCAGCTTTATATTCGGGATTTAGTCGGCAATGTCACCCGACCAGTAAAAGAACTGAAAGGATTCAAGAAAATCAGTCTGGAGCCTGGACAAACACAGCTAGTTGAGTTCACCATTTCTGCTGAAGACCTCAAATTTTATAATCAGGACATGAGCTTCAAGGCAGAACCAGGAGATTTTCTACTATATGTAGGTGGGAGTTCTGATGCTGATCTTTCTGGCAAATTTGAATTGATAAATTAAGACGGATGATTGGAAAGAGCTTGAAACTACTTGCAGGAATAATCCTGATTCCGTTGGCATTGGCGGCCTCATCAGATGATTGGGTCAATGGCTCTAGCCCAAGATCTAAAGTAAAAATCAATCTGGATTGGAAGTTTTACAAAGGAGACACATTGATTACTTCAGATTTTAGAGATTTTTCTGAAAACCTGACATCCGTAGACCTACCTCATTCCTGGAATGTTAGCGATCCCTTTGACGAAGAAAAGGGATACTATCGCGGCGTAGCCTGGTATTACAAAAATCTGAGCAGCGAACTACTCGACGAGGACAAGAACACTTACCTTTATCTTGAAGGAGCAAATCAAACGGCGCAGGTCTTTGTAAATGGCCAATTAATCCAAACCCATAAAGGGGGCTATACCGCCTTCTGTGTTAACCTGACTCCATATCTTAATTTTAAAGAGGATGTGCTCGCCATCAAGCTCAACAATGAGCACGACGAAAGTATTGTGCCTTTGAAGGGCGATTTTAATTTTTACGGTGGCATCTATCGTGACGCTTATCTTATATCAGTCGATCCGGTTCATTTTGATCTATCAGACCATGCCTCTCCCGGAATCTTTATTGAGACGCCAACTGTCTCAAAACAAAAAGCTGAGATTAGGGTCAGGTCGAAACTCAAATTGAACAGGAAATTGCCCAAGGGTTTGAAAATAAGGACCGTCATCCGTGACAGCAAGAATAATACGATAACCGAATCCACTGTAGCTGTTACCTCAAAAGTGGCGAAAGAAGTGACGCAAACTCTCGAAGTATCTAACCCAAGCCTCTGGTCTCCCGATCATCCAACTTTATATACGGTAACTGCCCAACTCATTCAATCTGGTGTGTTGACTGATGAGATCACACAATCCATTGGTCTTAGATGGTTTGATTTCGATCCGGACGACGGATTCTTCCTCAACGGCGAACCTCTGAAGTTGGTAGGCGTCAACCGACATCAGGACTTCGCCGGCATGGCCAACGCATTGCCAGATGACTACCATGTCCGGGACATTGAGATGATAAAATCTCTGGGAGCGAATTTTTTAAGAACAGCACATTACCCACAAGACCCGGCGGTTTTGGAAGCATGTGATAGATTGGGGCTGCTGGTATCAATGGAAATCCCATTGGATCATGAGATCACAGACTCACAGGAATTTTATGACAATACGTTGGTCATGCAACGGGAAATGATAAGACAGAACTACAACCATCCAAGCATCATTATTTGGGCCTATATGAATGAAATGTTTTTGGGCAAGAGACTGGACAGGGATAGTGCGAATATTTATCAGGTGGTCAGGTTTGCCAGGCAGCTTGAGAAGCTGACAAGAGAAGAAGACCCCAGTAGATACACAATGATTCCGAACCATGGCGACTTTGATGTTTATCATCAATCCGGTCTCACTCAAATCCCAATGATTGTAGGTTGGAACCTCTACTATGGATGGTATGAGGAGGACTTGAACGGATTTGGAAAATTCATAGATCGTGCACACCAGGTGTTGACTGATAAACCGCTCATCATCACCGAGTATGGAGCAGGTGCTGATCCCAGAATCAGGTCCATGGAGCCCAAAAGATTTGATTTCTCCATAGAGTGGGAAACCCAATTTCATAAGAGTCATTTGAGGCAAATACAGCAGAGGAAATTTGTAGCCGGAGCCGCCGTATGGAACATGTTTGACTTCGGCTCGGAGAGCCGAAATGATGCCGTCCCCAATATCAACAGCAAGGGCTTATGCACCTTCGACCGAAAACCAAAAGATGTTTATTATCTCTACAAGGCCTGGCTGTCTCCTGAGCCCGTACTTGAGTTGGGACAGTCTGACTGGAGTATTCGATCCGGAAGTCAGGACAATCAGGAAGTGAATTATTCTACGCAGCAGGTTCAGGCCTATGGTAACGCAGATAGCGTACGCTTAATTTTCAATTTGAAAACATTGCCATGGAAGAAATTTGAAAATGGGGTTGCCAATTGGGAGGTGCCATTTGTTCGGGGGATCAATCAGCTTGAAATTTCTGCGCAATTTGGAGATCAGATAATTGAGCGAAAGCAAGAGGTAGATTTTAAGCTGATTTGCAACAATTTGAGTGAGGAATTCGCTGAGGTCAACGTGAATCTTGGTACAAACTTTTATTTTTTGGAGAAAGATGAACAACAGATCTGGATACCTGAAAAACCTTATGACTCAGGTTGGGGCTTCATTGGGGGTTACTCTTTTTCACCCAGAGACAGAGGTATTGGGAGTGATAGAAATATAGTTAATACCCTTCAGGATCCGGTATACCAAACACAACGCGTCGGAATAGACACGCTCAGATTTGATCTCAAAGACGGACATTATAAAGTGAGAATGCTGTTTTCTGAATTGGAAAACATAGCACCTGATCAACGCATATTCAGTATATGGGTCAACGGTCAACAGTTGATAGAAGAACTGGATTTGATGAAGCATCATGGCGCTTACCTTGCTGTTGAAAAAGTGTTTGATGTAGATATCCAGGGTGATGGGCTGAGTATAAATTTCGAGGCCATAGCAGGTGAGCCCGTTATCAATGGAATTCGTATAGAAAAACTATAATGTAGATGAGAAACCTGTCTATAATACTGTTGCTGGCTACGATGGGGTGCCAAATTGAAAAGACTGAGCAGCCCTATGTATCAGGGAAGAATGTCATCTTCATCTTGAGCGATGATCATCGCTATGACTTCATGGGCTTTATGGGAAAGGTGCCATTCTTACAAACCCCTAATATGGACAGAATGGCTGCGGATGGCGCGCACTTGCAAAATGCATTTGTAAGTACTTCACTATGCTCACCCAGTAGAGCTTCGATTCTTACTGGTCAGTATGCACATCACCACCGTGTGATCGACAACCAATCCATGGTACCGGATTCTGTAACTTTTTTTCCACAATACCTGCAGAAAGCTGGTTATCAGACCGGTTATGTTGGCAAATGGCACATGGGTGAGCATCACGACAACCCAAGAAAAGGATTCGATTATTGGGCAAGTTTTAAAGGGCAGGGGGCTTATTACAATCCCAGTATGAACGTGAATGGTACTCGTGAGGAATACTCGGATAGCAGCTATATCACCGATGTGCTCACCAAATATGCCTTCGACTTCCTCGAAAACCGTGAGGAGAACAAACCCTTCTTCCTCTATCTGTCGCACAAATCCGTGCATTCTGAGTTTTTACCGGCACCACGTCATAGAAATCAGTACGCAAAGGAATCTCCCGCTTATCCTAAAACGATGTATCCTCCAGGGCATGAGAAAAGCACATTGGGAGAAGAGGTCTACAACTATGAGGATTTACCCGACTGGGTAAAAGCCCAAAGAGACAGTTGGCATGGTGTGGATCAGATGTATCATGGAGCAATTGATTTCGATGACTTTTATAAGAATTATTGCGAAACCTTGCTGGCACTGGACGAGAGTATTGGTCAGGTATTAGACTACCTGGAAAAGGAGGGGTTGATGGAAAATACGATAGTATTCTATATGGGTGATAATGGATTCTCGTTTGGTGAGCACGGCCTTATAGATAAACGGCAAGCCTATGAGGAATCTATGAGAGTACCTCTATTGATTCTGGCCAAAGGGGAAATAGAAGAAGGAATGAAGGTAGACGAGGTGGTGCAGAACATAGACATTGCTCCGAGCATCTTGGAAATGGCTGGACTGCCTACTCCTGATAATATGGATGGGTCGTCGTTTAATCAATTATTATTGGATGAGCAGGTAAACTGGAAGGATACGATATTTTATGAATATTATTGGGAAAGACCTTTTCCCCAAACGCCTACTGTGCATGCCGTCCGAACCAGCAAATTCAAGTATATCAGGTATCATGGAATTTGGGACATCAACGAACTCTATGACATAGAAAAGGACCCATTGGAAATGAACAATCTGATCAGAGACCCTTCATATAAGGAGATCAGTATTGATTTGAGAAAATCTCTATTCAATTGGCTCAAAGAAACGGATGGAATGGATATGCCAATCGTGCCGGACAGAGGAAGAAGATTTGATCATCGGTACATAAACACTTACTAGTTGTTTGAATAGTCACTAAGTAATAATCCGCTCATATAAATTAACTAACAATCTATCAGTCTTTTCGTTTCTTTGTTCTTATCGATCATGAATACAATTATGAAAAACCTGATACTCATCTTCCTTACCATAAGTGCAACCGCCATGGCCCAAGACTCAACAGACTATTATTATAAAATCCCTGAATATCCCAACAGTTACAATGAGGGAACTGTGGCTGCCCGTGTCGTAGACGGCCTGGGGTTCAGATACTATTGGGGTACGGTCGGATTGAGAACAGAAGACCTTTCTTATAAACCATCGGAAGAAGCCAGGACCTCAGAAGAGACGCTTGATCATATTTACGGGCTGACGAGAATACTAGCAAATGCCACAAAAAAATTGCCCAATGACTTCACAAAAGAGGAGGAGGAGAATTTGACATGGGAAGAAAAGAGAACTCAGACACTCTTATTTATCCAGGAAGCAAGCATTATTTTAAGAAGCAGTACAGCGGCAGATTTAGAAGCTTACAAAATGATTTTTATAAGTGATCGCGGTACCTCAGAGTATCCTTTTTGGAATCTGTTGAATGGGCCAATTTCAGATGCTGTGTGGCATGTAGGACAGATCGTTTCCTTTAGAAGAGCTTCAGGTAATCCATTCAATTCTAACGTGAGTGTGTTGAGGGGAAGATTGAGAGATTGACGAAATAATTGTGCCTCCGTAAAAATACGGATTTTGCCACTTAATGGTGTGGAGATCAGAAGCTTGTCCTTGTTATTAGGCAATTTTTGATAGTTTTGGTGCATGGTAGAATATAACCCCAAGAGCTGGCTTAACTTACTTTTTCATAGCTACAGCAGATATGTATTTAGAAGGCTTTTACCCGCCTTGATATACGTAACTGTTTACACCTCACTGATCACTTATGTCTTTTACGAGTTGAACATTGACTTTGTAAGTACTACCTCAGTTCATAGTATTTTGGGTATCGTTTTAGGTTTTTTTCTGGTCTTCAGGACTAACGGTGCCTATGATAGATGGTGGGAAGGAAGGAAGGTTTGGGGAGAACTGGTAAACGAGACCAGAAATATGGCGCTGAAGTTTTCCGTCATGGTGCCTTTGGACCACCCTATGAGAGTGTATATCACAGAGTGCATTTCTGCATACCCTACAGCTTTGAAAGAGCATTTACGAGAAGGTGTGCCGACTGATATGGCAAAAGAAATGGTAGAAAAATTAAAAATGGATGACCTTTACCATATCCCCAATGCCATCGCAAAGAAGCTGTTTACAATTACCAACCAATTTAAAAAGGAGAATACAATTGACCCCGAGCAGTATCGCGTACTGGATGAGCAACTCACGGCATTGACAAATATCACCGGTAAGTGTGAGCGAATAAGAAACACTCCAATACCCTATTCATACAGTATGTTTATGAAGAAGTTTATCTTCACCTTCATAGCTACATTACCATTTGCCTTCGTCACTGTGTACCACTACTGGACTATTTTGATTGTGGTTTTGATATTATATATCCTAATGAGCATTGAGTTATTGGCTGAGGAGATAGAGGATCCATTTGGTTCCGATATCAATGATTTGCCTACTGATATGCTGGCCGTTAAAATCGGCAAGAATGTTTCCGAAATTATGGGGTAGACAGGTTAGGCGAAGAACCAAAAATCTTTTACCGGTTTTTTGCTCCATTTTTTGAGATCATCACGAATTTCTTTTTGACCATCTGGTGAGGCCACTACAATCATGATCTGAGGATCATTCAATTGCTGTATATTCTCGAAATGGGATAATTGTATCCCATATACATCCTTACCAATTTTGTTTGCATTGTCGCACACCCAGTGAAACTCGTTTTCATAGGTAAGAAGCAGCTTGGCCATATCTTTGCCATTTCTTCCTGCACCCCACAGTACGAGAGGTCTTGTCATATCACGATCCAGTTCGTAGAAATTTCTGACTTTTAGATCAAAGTATCTATTGTCTTTGTATTCTTCCCAGGTTCGGGAAATACGGTTGGACCGGTCACGCCAGTGATGCAATACCTTGTCGATACCGACAATCTTCAGTCCGTGTTTGTAGAACCGAAAGGTAAGGTCGTAATCTTCAGGGTAGATTTCAGAATCAAATGCGCCTACAGCATCGAAGTCTTCCTTATGGGCAAGCCAACTATGAGAAGGGATGACACATTCTTTATAAATCTCTTCGTAGTGAGCACTTTGTCTGGCTACGTCGTTGAGCCATTGCTCGTAGCGAAGAAAACCTCCCCCGACCTCTCCTTCATCAACGAAGTGTTTGGTCCCACCGGCGATTACTATACCTTTTCCATGTTTCTGCCATTCTTTCACCAACGCTTCCAGCTTATCAGCAGGCATTTTGTCATCAGAATCCATGCGGTTGATCAATTCGCCTCGTACATGTTTGTAACCTTCCTGCAGCGTCGGTATAAGTTTTGGGCGGTTGCTATGGAAAACCCGGATTCGTGAGTCTCGGTCAGCGTACTCGTCAAGTATCTCTGGTGTTCGATCTGACGAATGGTCGTTCACTGCGATCAATTCCCAGTTTTGATAAGTCTGTGCAAGAATCGAATCCAGACATGCCGGTAAATACGGCTCTGTGTCCTTAGTAGCCATTACAATAGATACAAGAGGGGCAGTCGCAGAACTTTTTTCCATGTCGCAAACCTCTGTAAATCTAACCAGCAATGCTATGGAATATTACAGGAATTGAGGAGCAGCCGGGTCGAGGCAAAAACTTATCTTTTTATTTGCGTTTTTAGTATCACAAATTGATCACCCGCAATTGGATTTATCTGGAACTCATCGACTCCGGCAGGAATGACAAAGGCTTCTCCGTAATGGACAATAAAAGTACCGAAGCTGTCGTCTTTAGATTCTATTTTCACTTCTTTGCCCTCTGTCAGACAGAATACTTGGATTACCCCATTGGTTTTCATTTGAAGAGGGGAGCTGAAATTGATTCGTTGAATCTCCATCATTTGATTATGTTCAGCCGCGAGTATTTCTACACCTTTAGATTTGGTTGTTTGATTCAACACATGCTTATCAACCTTGTTCATTTCTAAGGCTGCCAATTCCAGGGGTTGACTCACCCGAACATTGTTATCGTCATATACCTTCAGTTTGAAGATGTCAGGGGCTACATGAATGTGTAGAATAATAGCATCCTGGCCTTGACTGTGAATGGTGTTGGGCGGAATAAAAAGATGATCGTGCTTCTTTACTTTTATTTTGTTCAGTTGGGAAACAACACCCTTCTTATTTTTAGAGTTGGCCAAATCCGCCTTGAATTTTTCTTCATTGGTATCCTCACTCAGTCCCAGGAGAACATTTGCTTTGCTGCCGCCCTGCATGATGTAGTAGTTGTCATTTTGATATAAATGAAACCCAAAATAGTCTCTCAGGAAATCAGCGCCAGGATAAACAGAGAGTTTAGGATTGTTGTCATCCATACTATCCAGAAAATCAAACCGAACCGGCATCTCAGTACCAAAGCTTCTGTAAATATGCTCTCCAAGCAAATCAATGGGTTGAAAGTATAAAATATTGATAGCAGGTGTTTCAAAGAGATAATTATCAAGTTTGAGTAGAATGTTATTCTGCTCTATATCGCAATCAAACCCCCACAGAAAGTCCTCCTCATTACTATGATGTTTAGGCATGTCCCATAGCTCCGGGTCGAAGAATTTAGCCATAAAAAAAGGCTGCTTTGTAGCTTGTTTTAACCCATTCCTGACGATCGCTCCATCCGCCAGTTTAGGCTTATGCCAATTGTTGGTTTCCAGAAAATAATGGCACATGGGCAAGAGCTGCTTTTTTAGTTTATCGCAGACTCTCCAATCTACAAAATAGCTCAACTGGTGTTGTGTGTCGTAGTCCTCCTGCTCATTTGAGAGTCCAAGGTTGGCTACATCATTTCGTCTGAAACGTTGTAAAATTTCATAGCGTGACATATCTGAGTAAATAATGATGTCAGCGGGCCAGATCAAATGCGACCCGACTCCGTGGATCAACACGACCCCCTCTTCTATGAAATCGATGTTGTTTTTGAGCGCATCCAGTTTAGCCGAATCGAAATAGTCCGCAATAGACAGATTAGGCAATTTCTTAGAAGCATTCGCATCCATGATTGGGGCAGTCAGTTGCCGAATCTCTAACTCATCCTTATAGATGTCCCTGGCCCTGCAAGTCACATTAGGGGAAAGGCCATTTTTTAATTTTTTAAGATTAAAATCGGCATAGGTTCCCAAATAACATTCTACACAGATTACAACTTTTTTTTGCCCTAGTGATTCTATCTTCCTATTGAGTTCAGGAACAATGGTATCCCATCCTTCCCGGCAGCTGTCGGCTGCATCCTTTACTTCTATATAGGGTTTTTTGTTAATCATGGCGGTAACTTTTTGATTATAGGTCTTTTCTTTCCTTGTTGATCTTAGGTCTAAGTTAGCTCATTGTTGTCACTGTAATTTTACAGCCAAATTTGATTGAATAAATACCGGCAGGTGGTCAGAAACAAATTCTTTATTTTTTCTTAAGTCATCAATATGACGATAACTAATGACTTCTAGATTCCGGGTAAAGATATAATCGATCCTTTGGGATATTGACAGTGTGGTATCGAATCCGTTGAAGGTTCCGGAAGGTCCGTAAAGACCTTTATTAGATATTTTCATCCCATCCTCGAGTTTCTCTTCCAATGTTAGGATAGGCTGGCTGGCTGGCTCACAGTTCAAATCTCCCATCAGTATAATTACTGAATCATCTGTGGTTAGTTCGTCTATCTTCTTTGTAATAAGTTCTGCAGATTTTTTTTGTGCATTAAGGCCTACATGATCAAAGTGTGTATTGAATATGTAGAATTCCTGTTTGGACTTATTATCGGCGAATAGCCCATAAGTGCAAATTCTTTCTAAAGCCGCATCCCAACCGACCGAGACTTCTTCAGGAGAGTCAGAAAGCCAAAAGGTGTTTTGTGATATCAGTTTATACTTTGTCGAGTCATAAAAGATGGCCGCGTATTCGCCCTTCAGCTTACCGTCTTCTCTGCCGACCCCAATCATGGCATAATCTGACATAGACTCGTCCATATATTTTATTTGGTCCTGAAGGCCCTCCTGAAGGCCAAGTATGTCCGGATGATAGTAATTTACCAGATTTACCAATTCACCTTTTCGATTGTCCCAACTGTTGATTCCATCTTGTGGATTGTTGTACCTGATGTTGAAGGACATGATTCCCATGTTTTGAGCGGAAGCGTGAGAAGCCATAATGAGCAAAAGGATAAACCAAGTAACTCGATGACCGGTCAATCCAATTCTTTTTGCTACGCACATCGTTATTTCTAAGGTAATCATCGCTCGCATTATTCTATTTGACCTATAGGTCTGTTTTCCTTACCGGCTATATTATATAAATCATCACCCAGCCGTACTCTTATATTTTCAGCAAGAGATTTGATTTTCTTTACAATTTTTGGGTTCTCGTTAGCGACGTTTTTAGTCTCACTGATGTCATCCACAAGATTGTACAGCTCAATCTGATCCATCGTTTTATACTCATAGGTAGCGGGTAGACCATTTTGGCCGCCTGGCCGTCCATTGAGTGTTCTATACCGATGTGGAAAGTACATTTTCCAATCCTGATATCTGATGCCGTGCAGTTCATTCTTGTGGTAATAAAAGTAGTAAGCTTCTTGCGGGCTAATGGAGGAGGCTCCGGTCCATACATCCCATACACTTTTACCATCAATCGGTTTTTCCGGCAGTTTTGATCCTGTTATTTCTGCTATGGTAGGTAGTAGGTCTATGGCCATCATGGGTGTATTAATGGTTCTGCCAGCATCTATGCTACCCGGAAAGGAAATGATACAAGGTTCTCTTTGGCCACCCTCTAGTGCAGTGCCTTTTCCCTCCCTTAGCGGAAGCGCACTACCAGCGTGATCTCCGTAGCTGAGCCATGGGCCATTGTCAGAGGTAAAGATGACGAGCGTGTTTTCTTCGATGTTGTATTTTTTTAATGCCTTCAGAATTTGACCTACTGACCAATCTATCTCCATGATCACATCTCCATAAAGGCCTCTTTTTGATTTTCCCTTAAATTTGTCCGAGACGAAAAGGGGCACATGAGGTTGGGGATGTGCTACGTAGAGGAAAAATGGATTGTCCTTATTCCTCCCGATAAAATCTACACTTTTCTCTGTGATTTGGGTGGTGAGTAAAGACTGGTCGGTCAGTGTATCCACAACAGTCTCATTTTCATATAACGGTAATGGTCCAAAATCAAAAACAGGACCCTGCTGAGGGTGAAAAGGCCACATATCGTTTGAATAAGGTATGCCAAAGTACTCTTCAAATCCCTGGTTGCCTGGCATAAAGCTATCATGATCGCCTAGATGCCATTTGCCGAATATGGCTGTTCTATAGCCGTTTTTTAAGAGCATTTCGGCTATAGTTGTTTCTGACAAATTGAGTCCTTGATTGCTGTTAGGCATGAATGCTCCATGAATGCCCAGGCGGTTGGGGTAGCAGCCTGTCAATAATGCGGCTCTTGAAGCCGAGCAAACAGCCTGAGCAGCATAGAAGTTGGTAAGCCTGATGCCGTTTTTAGCCAATTCATCCAAGTGAGGGGTTTCAATATCCGGAGAGTCAAAGCAGCCTAGGTCTTGATAGCCCTGATCATCTGTGAAAACAACGATCACATTAGGAGGGCTGTTCTGCGAAGTTTGAATAGAATCGCATGACTTGATAATGGGCAGAACCAACAATAAATAGATGTACAGGGACTTGTCCATAGAAGACTATTTTTTAGATATTGCGGTCTTCCAGGTCCTTCCTTGGTGATCGATGTGCCAGGTATATTGTCCGAGGTCTATAGTAGCTTCAAACATTGAAGGCGTAATGGATAGAGCCACATTTTTATCAACTCCCAACTGATCAGCCTGGTTTGAATAAGTACCATTTTTTTCAAAGAATTCCCTTTGGGCAAAGTAGACTTCTCTGAGCTTCCATTTGCAATTTTCGTTTTGCTGCAAGTCATCATTGCGGATAACCTGCCCCTCGTTCATGAAGGTAACATAGCCCCACGTTTCGGGTTGATGCATGGCAATGACACCCTGAGGCGACCATACCCAATTGGATTCAGGAAAGGGCTTGCCTGTTTCCGGGTTTATGCGCTTTGCGTAAGTGCCATCAATTTTTTCAGTTTTCCAGTTCACTCTCGAAAAGTTTACACGCCAAACATCTCCTGCTACAGGCTTCCTGGATTCTCGGGCCGCTTCTCTTAATATTTCCCAAGGCATGGCCAATTCAATAGTCCAGCCCTTATCCGTATCATTGGGATTGTTTAAGGTTCCATTGAGTTTAACTCCTTTTTTCAATCCCGCAATATCCCAGGCATCTATTGCAGGGCCTCCGTCACGATAGGGTTTGATAAGCATCAGGTCCCAAACAGTGCCCAGTGCGTTGATTTCCAGTTCATAATATTGATGAGTGTCTCCGTCAGGGTCGATGAAAACCTCAAAATCATTTTCATGAAATATGACCATGTCGCGCTGATCGTAGGTGGCCCATAAGTGAGGCTCTTCCATTTCTGCTGCTATATAAAAGTACTGCTCATCCCATAGCATTTTCACTCGGGTACGGTAGGTAGGTTTCGGCTTTTTATCTCCTTCTATGTCTACAAATTCGTTCGTCCATTCTGCTTTTGCCCAACCTGCTTCATCAAGAATGCCATCAATCACTAACGGACTTGCGGTTGACCGACAACTATATTGTTCTGGTGCAGGTGTCTGTGCAATTCCAGTATGTGAAATGGCAAGTGCTAAAATTAGTAAACTAAGAAAGTGCGAGATATTTGTCATTGTACCGTTACTATTTTTTGAAATTGATGTTCAGCGTGGTTCCTTCTGTTAGTGTCTGATGGTCAATGAAATAGCCGTCATGATCTTTCCCATTCACCGCTATGGATTTGATATATTTAATACCAGAATTCTTTCTTCCATTAGCTTTAATCTTTAGCTGTTTTCCTGTGTAGTATTTGGGGTTTAGATTGATCGTTACTTCATCAAACATGGGGCTGGTAATAGCATAAGTCATATCGCCCGGGCAATGTGGATATATACCCATCATACTAAACAGTAGCCATGTAGACAGTGTGCCAGTATCATCGTTTCCGGGAATACCGCCAGGCGCATTGAAATAATGTTTTCTCACCAATTCCTGAACCGTTTTCTGTGAGCGCCATTCTTCTCCTTCCACAAAATTGAAAAGGAAGGGATAGGTGATATCAGGCTCGTTGGCCATATCAAAATTGTTGTCATCAAAGCACGTTTGTAGTGCGTCAATAAAATTTTGTATACCTCCTAACAATTCGATGATGCCGGGTATGTCGTGTGGCACATAGAATCTGTATTGCCAGGCATTGCCTTCTACGTAGCCAATCACCGGCTCAAAATTGGCACCAGCTTTTGGATCGAAGGGCTTGAGCCAGGAGCCATCCATCATCCTCGGGCGAAGCATGCCTGTAGTTGTGTCGAAATAATTTCGATAGCCCTTGGCTCGCTCGGTAAAATATTCGTAGTCCTTTGGATAACCGAGAATTTTAGCAAATTGGGCAATATTCCAGTCAGCGATATAGTATTCCAGGCTCGAAGACACAGTGCCTCCCCAAATGCTGCCAGCAGGATCTTCCGGAATATAACCTAAAGAGTCATAGAACTTTATCTCCGGACGAATGGCATTATTCATGGAGGTAGCCGATTTTTTCATGGCCTCAAAAGCCTTTGAAGTATCAAAGTTCTTTATTCCCCTCAAGTAGGTGTCCACTAAGACCGGTGTAGCCGGGTCTCCGACCATCACCTGTGTTTCCATGCCAAGCAGTTCCCATTTGGGTAACCACCCACTTTCGTCATACATGTCCAACATGGTGTTGACCATATCTTCTTGCAATTCAGGGTAAACAAGAGATAGAAAAGGATGAACGTTGCGATAGGTATCCCATAAGGAAAATACCGTGAATCTATTTCCGTCAGTTTTTCCAATTCCCGGCCTGCCCATCAATGGATACTCTCCATTGACGTCCTGTAATAGGTTAGGGTGCATGAGCACATGGTATAAGCCCGTATAGAATATAGTCTTATCGGCAAGACTAGAAGATTTTACATCAATCCGACCAAGGAGTTGATTCCATTCATTTTTTGAGTCGGCTACTGTTTTATCAAAGTCAAAAGTAGGATGCTCCTGATTTAGATTTTCGCGAGCATTGGCAACACTCACGTATGATATTCCAATCTGTACTTCAATGACCTCACCTTCTTCTGTCTGATACTGCATGAACGCTCCCACGTTGTCTCCAGCCATTTCTTGCTGATAATTTAGATAGGGCTTATAGCTATTGCTGTATTTGGACCATGAGGCCTCGGCTTCGCCCATCTCTGGCATCTTTTTGAAGGTTCCGAATTTTTGAGCAGGCTTGCTGAATCGTGCAACAAAATACACCGGCCGAACATCTTCAGGATGATAACAGAAAGTACCGATGAGTTTATAACCTTCGATCTCTGTATCCGACACAATTTTGAGAGCCGCACCAGATTCGTTTGTCAATCCGAGGCCTAAATTCAATATAATGTTGCTTTCACCACCCGGAAAGGAATATCGGCTAAAACCTGCACGAGGACTTGCACTCACTTCTACCTTTACGCCATATTCATCAAGGTTTAAATGATAATAGCCGGGAGATGCTTTTTCGTCAGAATAAGTAGTCCCATACTTTTCTGCATCTAGCTGCAATTTGCCGGTAGTTGGCATCAGGAGAATGCTGCCCAGATCAGGACATCCAACGCCACTCAAATTGATATGGGAAAAGCCGGTAAGAAATCTGTTTTCATTGACATAGGGACGCGAATGCCATTCACTGTCCTTTTCGAAGACATTACCCTGATCTTTTTTGAATGCAACGTTGAAGGGGCTTACCGAGGCCAGGCCCATAGGGCGTATAGCTCCCGGGTGCGTGGCCCCGTAGTTAGAGGTGCCAATGAAAGGATTGACATATTGAGTGTAATCCTGTACCTGCGCGTTTGATGAAGATAACCCCAGGGATAACAAGAGTGCTATTATGGAGTATGCAATTTTTGACATTTATACTATTCTTATTCCTTTATTGATGAATGAACTGAGTTGGGCATCGTCTTCATTGAGTTCTGTGATTAAGGAGGTTATTTTTTCCAGGCCTTCCACTTTGAAAGGCTTAATACTCCCCGTACGTCTGGATAGACACATCGCGATCACATTAGAAGAGTGGTTAATGATTTTCTTTTTGATCTGAGCTCGCTCACGATCACCATCGGTCAGGCCTATATCAACATGCAGGCTGGTAGCTTCAAGCAGGCAAATATCTGCATGAATATCTGCAAGGGCATCCATGACTTCCAAACCAGAGGTTATCGGAGAACGATGTGAGATTTTACCACCTAGCATAAAAGTTTCAATATTTGGAAATTCAAATAAGCGAGTGGCTACCTTGAGTGAGTTTGTAAATATGGTTGCAGAAAAATCCGGCGGTAGAATACTTGCCAGTATCAAGTTGCTCTCGTCGCCCTCCATGATGATTACTTTGTGGTCAACCAAAGAGGAGAGTGCTTTCTGTGCAATGATTAGATGTTCTTTCTGATCTGAAATTTTTTGACTAATAATGGCCGCCGGTACAGTAGGGTTGGCCATGGCGCCTCCATGCACCTTTTTTATATGCCCGATTTCTGAAAGCTCCTTAAGGTCCCTTCTGATGGTATCTTCAGAAACGTTAAGCTTTTTACTTAGCGTGTTGGAGTGAACTTTATTGTTGTTGACTATCTCCTCCAGAATGATATTTTGACGCTCTTCTTTTAACATTTGTTAGTTCATCGGTTTGATCATTGTCAAAGATAAATGAGGAAAGGTACTCACCTGCACCTTATTAAGGTTTTCTCTAGACTCATGCAAATATCTGCGGTTTATTCCTGTTTTCTTGGTAAACACAAACAATCATGAAGAATTGTCTGCGCTTAATGGCACAATAATACTCCATTTGTCTATAAATATGCACTAAACGGCAATTAAAACTGCAAACATTTGCTGGTTATTGAATGATTGTGTTTGTTTGTACTTGAATTGTTATGAACGGAATAGATGTTTAACTAAAAATTAACTATGAAAAAAATATTACTGTTATTATGCTTAATGGTGATGGGCTCTACGCTGATAGTTCAGGCGCAAACCCGGAGTTTAAGCGGAAAAGTCACTGGAGCAGACGATGGTGCTTCCTTGCCTGGTGTGAACGTGGCCATTAGAGGTACCAGTACGGGTACTATTACAGACTTGGATGGCAATTACAAGCTAGATGTATCAGACGATGATGTCCTGGTATTTTCTTATATCGGTTATGAAACGCAGGAGATGGCTGTTGGAAGCAGGTCGGTAATTGATCTTGCTTTGCAAATTGACACTGAGCAATTGGATGAAGTGGTTGTCACTGCATTCGGTATTGAAAAGAGCAAGAAAGCACTTGGATATTCAGTAACTCAGGTAGAAGGTGATCAGTTTACAGAGTCTAGAGCCGTGAACCTGGGTTCGGCGCTCACAGGAAAAGTGGCTGGCGTGAATGTTACGCCTCCTTCAAGTGGTGTGGCTGGATCTACCAGAGTATTGATCAGAGGAGGTTCAAGTTTGACTGGTGATGACCAACCATTATATGTGATCAACGGAGTGCCTATAGACAATACAACTTCAGGTAGTGCAGGACTATGGGGTGGAAATGACGGTGGAGATGGCCTTTCAGCCATTAACCCTGATGATATCGAGAATATTTCTGTATTGAAGGGTAATTCAGCTACGGCGCTCTATGGTTTCCGTGGTGCTAATGGTGTGATCCTAATCACCACCAAATCTGGAAAGGCCAGACAAGGTGTTGGTGTTTCATTTAATTCTAACCTCACCATGAATATGGTAAATGACCAGACTGATTTCCAAAACGAATATGGTCATGGTAGTAATGGTCAGAAGCCTTCCAACCAGGCCAGTGCCCTGGAAAATGGTCAAAGTTCTTGGGGTGCCAGGTTAGATGGTACCAATGTGGTTCAGTTTGATGGAGTGGAAAGACCTTACTCTGATCAGGGTCAGGGCTTAAAAGATTTCTATCAAAACGGTTATACCTGGACCAATACCATTGCATTGTCCGGTGGGAACGAGAATCATACCTATCGCTTTTCGGCGGCTAACCTTACCAGTGAGGATATTATGCCTAATTCCGGATATGATAGACAAACATTTACAGCCAATATTGGAGGTAAATATGGCAAGTTAAGTTCGCAGGTCAATGTGCAGTATTCAAAGGAGATTGCGGTCAACAGACCTCGCTTGTCTGATACACCTGGTAACGCTAATGCCACCGTAATGCTACTTTCGCCAGCGATTTCATTCGAAACCCTGAAAGGTACAACGGACAAATTAGGTGCTGCCGCAGATGGTACTGAATTGCAACATCAAGGTAATGTTTTTTCTCAAAATCCTTACTGGGCAGCACATCAATGGCATAGAGGTGATGTTAAGAATCGAATTTTGGGATCTGCTTCTCTACAATATGATATTTTCGATTGGCTCTATGTTCGTGGGCGAATAGGTACTGATTTCGCTACAAGAAAAGATCAGGAGATAGAAGCATATGGAACGGCCTTTAAAGGCTTGGGTAGCGTGAATGAGACCACTCGTCAGGTACGAGAAGATAATTTGGATGTATTCATCGGGATCAACAAAGACTTTGGAGATTTTAACGTTGATGCACTTTTTGGTGGAAATCGTATGAGGAGCAGCTTTGAGAGAATAAAAACCGGTGGTAACGATTTGAGTATCCCGTTTTTCCATTCGATTAAAAATGTGGCTAATCAGACGTATGAGCTTGAATTTACAGAGCGTGGTACTAATTCCATTTTTGGATCAGCTACCTTCTCCTATCAAAATTTCTTATTCTTGACTGCAACTGGTAGAAGGGATAATTTCTCTGCTCTGTCAAGAGATGATAACAGTCAGTTCTATCCTTCGGTTAATACAAGTTTGGTTATTTCCGAATTGGTTGACCTTCCTTCAGTGTTTACTTTCCTTAAGTTCAGAGCGGGCTGGGCGCAAGCAAGTGGAGACGCTTCGGTTATACCCTACAATCTAACTGCTGCATATAGTTTGAACGGCAATCCGCATGTAAGTGGAGCGGCGCTTGGAAATATTAGCAATAGAGAAACAGTTCCGAACGCAGCAATTAAACCCTTCCTATCGTCAGAATTTGAGATAGGCATGGATTTGAGATTGTTGGACAACAGAATTGGTGTGGATTTAACTTATTATAACAGAAATACTGTTGACGACATCTTACGTACTTCAATATCTCAGGCTTCCGGATTCAATAATACTTTTGTAAATATTGGTGAAGTAGGCAATAAAGGAATTGAGTTGATGATCACCGCAACGCCTATTAGAACTACTAATTTCACCTGGAATGTTACCTTTAATATGGCTAACAACATCAGTGAAGTAAAAGATCTAGGTGCCGATGCGGAAGGTAATGCAGTTGAATTTGTCAATTTGGACGAAGCCCGAACAAGACAGGAAAGAATTCGTCACTATGTAGGACAACCTGCTGGGGTTATCTCCGGATACAGACACCAAACAATCAATGGACAGCCGGTATATGATGCCAGTGGATTCCCGGTGAGAAGTGAGGAGTTTGAGATATTAGGAGAAGGTAGACACCCATTCAGTGCAGGTTTGACCAACTCATTTAGATATAAAGACTTCAAGTTGAGCTTTCTCATTGACATGAGAAGCGGAGGTTCGATCATGTCAGGGACCAATGTCATAGCCTATGGAGCTGGATTGCACAAGGAGACCTTAGTTGGACGTGAGTCAGGACTTACGGTTACTGGGGTTGATACCGATGGAGCTGCATTGACTGTAAACATCGCTCCGGAAGATGTAGATGACTACTATGGCAGATACAATGACATTACGGACAATTTTGTATATGATGCTTCATTTGGTAAGTTGAGAGAGCTTTCTTTTGGCTACTCGCTGCCGAGAGCAATGTTGGACAAAACACCGTTTCAGTCTGCCTCTTTATCTATTGTGGGAAGAAATCTCTTGATACTTTGGTCTAGCGTGGATAACATAGATCCTGAGTCAGGATATTCTAACACATTCGGAACGCAAGGACTGGAGTATTTTGCTATGCCAGCCACGAGGAATCTTGGGTTCAATTTGGCAATATCCTTTTAATAGTTGTTGACTAAAAAATAAATAAGATGAAAAATAGATTTTTAGCAGCATTTACAGCTTTAATGTTAGTTGGGTCTGCTTGTAGCAATGATGACTTGTTGGATATTAATATTGATCCAAACGCATCGAATGAAATAAATATGAGCTTTCTTCTTGCCACTGGCATCATGGAGACAGCTGGAAGTAGATACGAAAACTGGAGAGCAAATTTGATTTATAGCTCTACGATGATCCAGCATAATGCCTCTTTAGCAGGTTATTGGGCAGGAGATAAATACACATACAATCCTGGATATAGTGCATCTCAGTGGGAGCGATATTATCCGGATGCACTCGAGACTTTGACACATGCCATAACGGAGACTGCAGGTGATGCATCCATGACTAACTTGAATGCCATGGCTACCATCACAAGATGCTTTGCATTACATAGACTGACTGATCTATATGGAGCGATTCCGTATACTGCAGCTGGTAGAGGTCTGGAAGGTCAGGAGTTCTGGTTTCCTGCCTATGAAACTCAGGAAGCTGTGTATACGAATTTGGTTGCCGATATCAGAGCCGCTCGTGACGCTATGTCGGCAAGTGGTGATGCTGTTGGTGCACAGGATGTTCTGTATGCAGGAGATGTGGCCCAGTGGCAGAAGTTTGCTAATTCTTTGTTAGTAAGAATTGGCATGAGAATGTCTGGTGTATCTGTAAGTACTGCTCAAAGCGTGGTTGAAGAAGCTGTTGGACATAGTGCAGGTGTAATTACCTCCAATGCAGATAATCCAATGGTAACTTATTCTGGGGCAGATGGTTTGAACAGAAACGGAGTTTCAGAAGTGTATACTGCTGGTAATGGTGGAGAAAACAACAATGCAAGACCATCAGAGACCTTCGTCAATTGGATGATGGCAGGTAATGACCCGAGATTGATGATTATTTCCGGAGGCGTAGGTGATTCGCAGCTGCCTGCAGGTGATGCAACGGCAAGCCCTGCAGTACCAGCATGGGATACAAATCCAGCGAACCAGAGAGGTCTGCCAAATGGTTATGACAATGATACGATTCTTCCAAAAGCAGTAGCAGATGGAGTAATTGCCGCAGGTGATGAATCCAATTTTTCGAGAAATCTGTATTCATTCTTGAATCCTTTGTTGTATGACCTTGATGATCCTACATTCTTCATCACACATGCAGAAGTAGAACTGGCACTGGCAGAAGCTACTTTGAATGGCTGGAGCGTTGGCGGAGCCACAGCTCAGGCACATTTCGAAGCAGGTATTCGGTCAGCGATTTCTAATTGGGAGAGCTACGATGCCTCATTGACTACTGCTAGCGGAGATGTAGATACTTATATTGCAGGACTAGGGTTTGCTGCTGCGTCAGCTGCAGATCAGCTAAGAATGATCGGTGAGCAGTACTGGGCGGCTACTTACTTCAACCATATCGAGTCATACTCAAATTGGAGAAGAACAGGTTTTCCTGCACTTACACCTACGAATTATGCAGGTAACGTAACAGGAGGCACGATCCCTAGAAGGTTGAGATATCCTGAAGCTGAAATTGGTGGAAATCCTGAAAACTATGCGACGGCAGTTGCTGCACAAGGTGAGGATTTGTTTACTACTAGATTATGGTGGGACGTGAACTAATAAATACTATGAATTCGGAGCAATTTATTGCTCCGAATTTCCTTTTTGAATATTAAATTAAAGTGGATATGTTTCCACTTTTTTGCTTTATTGTTCTCTACAGAAAACATCGTACATTTTGTAATACCAAAACGTCACCCAATATGAGCACCAAAACATGCACGTTTTTACTCAGTCTTTTATTCATTTCTAATTTTTGCAACGCTCAAAAAAAAATATTTGAATTAGTCCCCTTTTCTAAGTCCAACATTACCTTCAACAACAAGATTGCAGATACCAAAGAGAGTAATATTCTGATATACTCCAATTTCTATGGTGGAGCAGGTGTGGGTGTGGGCGATTTCAACAACGACGGTCTGCAGGACCTGTTTTTTGCAGGAAACCTGGTCAAAGACGAACTCTATTTGAATGAAGGGAATTTTGAATTCCGAAACATTACGAAAAAAGCCGGAATCAAAGATAATGGCGGCTGGTCTTCTGGTGTTGTTGTCGGTGATGTCAACAACGACGGTTGGCAGGATATTTATGTAACGCGTGAACTCTACGATGATAAGCCGGACCTAAGAAGAAATAAACTTTATATCAATAACGGTGACCTTACCTTTTCAGAAAGCGGAGCCACATACGGCGCAGACCACAGCGGAAGGACCAGGCATGCTGTTTTTTTAGATTATAATAAAGACGGATGGTTAGACCTTTTCCTGCTTACTCAACCGCCCAATCCGGGTAGCTATTCTACCATGCGAGGATCGGACTTGAGCAGATATGAATATGCACCGGTCCTATTGAAAAACACGGGTAAGGGCTACTTTGAGGATGCATCAAAAGAATCAGGGCTCGACGTTCCGGGGTTTCCAAACAGTGTTTCTGCTACGGATTTCAACAACGATGGATGGGTTGATCTCTATCTGTCCAATGACTTTCAGGCTCCAGATAAACTATACATCAACCAGCAGGATGGAACGTTCGAAAATAAGATAGACGGTAGTATGGGGCATATTACCTATTTCAGTATGGGTGTCGATGCTGCTGATATCAACAATGATGGACTCATGGATATTAGCGTTTTGGATATGGCTGCCGAAGATAACTTTCGAGTCAAGGCCAATATGAGCGGTATGAATCCTGAAACATTTTGGAAATTGTATGATCAGGGAGGACACTACCAGTATATGTACAACTCACTGCAATTGAACAACGGCTCTTTTGAATCTAAAGCAGAGCAGACCACTCAATTATCATTTAGTGACGTTGCACAGCTTTCGGGTACGTCAAGTACAGATTGGAGTTGGTCCAATCTTATAGCCGATTTTGATAATGATGGGAAGAAAGATCTTTATATCACTAACGGTTTGCTGAAGGATATCAGAAACACAGATGGAGATAAAAAAGTCTCAGATTACATAGCAAAAGTGATCTATGAATTTATTCTGGCAAATCCCAATGTAGAAGATGTGGGTGTTTGGGACATATTAGATTTGGATAAGGCCTTGAGCCTTTTGCCGTCGTCTCGATTATCTAACTATGCGTACAAAAACAACTCAGGACTTAGTTTTACTAATGCGACTGCGGAATGGGGTTTAGACCATCAATCGTTTTCTAACGGATCATCATTCGTGGATTTAAATAATGATGGAGCCTTGGATCTGGTGGTAAGCAATATAAATGATGAGGCATTTGTATTTCGCAACCAGGCCAATGAGGTTACTAATAATAATTACATCAACATTCGGCTTGATGACAATAATGCTCCTATTTTCGGGTGCAAGGTGAATGTGATTAGCGGAAATGATTCGCAATGGTACGAATTTACCAGCGTCAGAGGCATGTATTCGTGTTCGGAGCAGCTAGCACATTTTGGTCTCGGCAAGTCGGAAAAGGTCGACAAACTAATCGTTTATTGGAATGATGAAACAAAGACCGAACGGAAAAATGTGGCGGCGAATCAGCAGATTACTATTAGTAAAGCCACGAATAAGTCCTTAGGTTCAAAGGCTCTTGCTACTTCCAAATATTTCAAAAAAGTAGATGCGGAAGGTTTCGATCTGAACTTTAGTCACCAGGAGAATGATTTTGATGATTATGCAAAGCAGGTTTTGCTGCCTCATAAAATGTCACAATTCGGGCCGGCATTGGCAGTTGCTGATGTCAACGGAGACGGCTTGGATGATATGTATATAGGAGGAGCAACTGGTCAGGCTGCTATATTATACTTTCAGAATCAAGACGGGAGGTTTCGAAAAGATCCATCTAATCTGTGGGTAGCCGAAGCACGATATGAAGATATCGATGCGGCATTCGTCGATTTTGATCAAGATGGAGATTTGGATTTGTATGTAGTGAGTGGCGGAAATGCCCAGGCACCTGAATCCCGGGCATATCAAGACAGACTATACAGAAATATGGGCAACGGTAGATATGAAAAGTTCAACACAGCTATACCTGCCTTTTACGAAAGTGGATCTTGTGTTCGATTTGCAGATTTCGACCAGGATGGAGATCAGGACTTATTTGTTGGTGGGAGACATATGCCATGGGACTACCCTAAGCCAACTTCAAGCCGAATTATGATCAACGAAAATGGAGTGTTCAAGGACATAACTCAAGATAATGCCAGTGCATTGATAGACATAGGAATGGTAACTGATGCAGTTTGGACAGATTTTGATCAGGATGGAAGACTCGATCTGATCATGGTCGGAGAGTGGATGCCCATAACATTTATTAGAAATACAGACAAAGGTTTCTACAATGCAACAGCTGATTTTGGATTGAGCCATACTACAGGATGGTGGAATAGCATAGGCCAGGGTGATTTGGATGGAGACGGCCATCTAGACTATGTGCTAGGAAATCTTGGACTTAACTATAAATACAAAGCTTCCGAAAATGAACCCTTCGAAGTTTACTATCGAGATTTTGACAAAAACGGCAAGAATGATATTGTGCTGAGCTATTATAATTTTGGAGAGAAATATCCTTTGAGAGGCAGAAGTTGCTCCGCTGAGCAGGTTCCTGAACTCAAGCAAAAGTTTGATTCGTATGATCTGTTCGCTTCCGCCAATTTGTACGATGTATATGGTGATGGCGAGCTCTCTTTGGCCTTGAATTACAGCGTTCAGTCCTTTGCGCATATCCAACTTAAGAGCCTTGGTCAAGGTAAATTTGAAATTAGAGAATTGCCAGAATACACGCAGCTCTCCTCATTGAATGATGTAATTATAAGCGATATCGATGGAGATCAAGCTTCTGATATTTTAGCCATTGGAAACAATTTTCCAGTTGAAATCGAAACACCAAGGAATGATGCTGGAAAAGGAGTGGTATTGTTGAATAATGACGGAAACCTAAAAGTTTCGACTCCGCTAGAATCGGGATTCTATGTCCCCAATGATGCTAAAAAAATGGCCTTCATACGAATAAATAACGCTTTGAATCTGGTAGTGGCAAACAACAACTACGCGTTAGAGTTGTTCCAAATTGTCGATTGAAGCCAAATGATAAAGCGCTGATTTTTTGACGTATTACCCACGATGATATTGTGCAACTCATTGTCAACTAGGATTTGCCGGTTTGTGCAAGTTAATAAGCCGGCAATTCGAGAAATTTTCAACTATCCCTTCTGATATGCGCAATAAGACGCATAAAATGCTGCGTTTTATTGCATATTGTTGATGTATTTTGTTTATTTGTATATATCCCTTGAAACGGGGATAACCCAAAAAAATATGTATGATTTGATTATGTGAATCATAAAAATATCTACGCTTCCACAGGGTAATGATTTTTGGAAATTCTGGATACTAACCATGGTGAGCGAAGTAAAGAGCTAGACTTAATGTTTAGATTTAGTATTATTAATAGAGAGGGCAAAGATTTTAGCAAATTGGCCCTCTTTATTTTATCTAATTAGCCACATATGGAACAAATGCCTGCTTCGGAGCAAAACACATTATCATCCGATCAAACAGATCAGAATTACACTAAACCATTTATCACTATTATTTTCCTCTTTTTTATGTGGGGATTCATTACAGTCATGAACGACGTATTGATCCCACATCTAAAGGCTGTCTTTGATCTCAGCTACTTCCAGGCAGCCCTCGTTCAGTTTGCCTTTTTCGGAGCCTTTTTTATTGTTTCGCTACTGTATTTTTTAATATCCGTATCCAAGGGTGATATCATTTCCAAACTGGGATATAAAAACGGAATTATTATTGGTCTCATACTTTGCGGGTTAGGATGTGTCTTATTCTATCCAGCAGCTCAATATGAAAAATACGGATTCTTTCTCTCCGCACTTTTTGTACTTGCCTCAGGAGTGACGATTCTTCAAATAGCGGCCAATCCTTATGCAGCAATTTTAGGTAAACCGGAAACCGCCTCCAGTAGACTCAATTTGGCTCAGGGATTCAACTCACTTGGGACCACTTTAGCGCCCTTCATTGGAGCCCTATTAATTTATAAAGTATTTAGCGATGGAGTCGTGTCAGTCGAATCCATCAAAGTGCCTTACCTGATATATGGTGGTGTATTCGTTCTTTTGGCTCTTCTGATCAAGGTATCCCACCTTCCCACTTTTGTAAACAAAGACAAAATACTTAAGGGAGCGGGAGCACTCAAGTACAACCATCTGCTTTTTGGCATGGGAGCCATATTCGCTTATGTTGGCGCAGAGGTCTCTATTGGTAGTTTTCTTATCAATTTTTTTGCGCTCGACTCCATCATGGGAATGGATGAGAGTCAGGGCGGAATATACCTTTCTTACTATTGGGGAGGAGCCATGATTGGCCGGTTCCTGGGTGCTATTTCCATGAGCGATATTCAGAAAACTACTACTAAGTATTTGTGGATGGCGTTGTCTTCCATAGCCGTATTTGGTTTCGTCTATTTGATGACCGCCATTCGAAACGAAGATGGCTTGTTTTTAATGAAATTCTTGTCTTTTCAAGATGTAGCTCTATTTATCTTGTTCTTGATTCTCAATTATGGATGTTTTGTAATTGGCAAATCTAACCCGTCAAGCATACTGAAAATATTCTCGTTGGCGGTCATTGGCCTTTTGCTCATTATGGTACTCTTCGATGGAGCACTGGCATTTTGGGCCGCTATTTCAATCGGGCTTTTCAATTCAATCATGTGGTCTAATATTTTTACCCTGGCCATTAAGGGTCTCAAAGAACACACCTCCCAAGGCTCTTCACTTCTGGTCATGATGATTGTAGGAGGGGCTATTTTTCCTCCAATACAAGGAGCATTAGCAGATATCGTAGGTATTCAGAATTCTTTTCTTTTACCGGTCATTTGCTACATATACCTATTCTTTTTTGGATGGAAAGGATACAAAACTTCTGTCAAGTCTGATTTAGCCAACTCATGAAAAATATCTCGAAAATATACTTTACGCTTTGCATCGCATTTATAGCTTCTTGCACCAATACGGTGCCGCCAGCTGAGAAAGCGAACCTTACACAATTTGTAGATCCTTTCATAGGTACAGGAGGACACGGTCATACCTTTCCAGGCGCCTCATTGCCTTTCGGTATGGTACAGCCAAGCCCAAACAACGGAACCAACGGGTGGGATTGGTGTTCAGGATATCACTACTCAGACAGTATCATTGTAGGCTTCTCACAAACCCACTTGAGTGGAACGGGTATCGGTGACTTAGCCGATATTTTGATCATGCCATTAGCACGTGAAGTAGATCTAGCCAAACCTATGCAGAATAGAGAGGACATTACCTACCGGTCAGCATACAATCACGATATAGAGAAAGCAGTACCTGGATTTTACTCAGTCTATTTACCAGACAATGAAGTAAAAGTTTCATTGACTGCGGGCCTAAGGTGCGCTATGCACAAGTACGAATTTGACAATGATGGAAAGCAAAGAGTGGTACTCGACCTTGCCCATGCGATCAACTGGGACAAACCGATGCAGACCGAGATACAGGTTTTAGATGACAGTACGATTACAGGCTTAAGATACTCCAAAGGATGGGCGACAGATCAGCGATTGCATTTTGCGATTCGATTTTCGGAGCCCTTATCGACATTTCAGTTGGTTGATAAAGATAGTTTAGTGAATAGTTCCTCAGTTGTTGGTTCGACTTCGAAAGCATTATTTGAATTTAGTGGAAGTTCAGGTAATACTTTGAAACTGAAGGTAGCATTATCTTCAGCGAACCGGCAAGGGGCGCTTTCAGCTTTGGAAGAAATCCAAACGTGGAATTTTGACGCGGTGAAAAAGCGGGCAAGTAGCGCGTGGGAAGATCAACTCTCAAAAATTGTTGTTGAATCCTCGGATGAAAAACTCAAGCGGATATTCTATACCGCTCTATACCACACACAGCTCGCACCTATGACCTATTCTGATGCCAATGGAAACTACAAAGGAGTAGATGGAGCCATCCACCAAAGCGATGGATATACAAAGCATACTATTTTCTCACTTTGGGATACCTTCAGGGCGGCACATCCATTGTACACTATTATCAATGAGCCTCAGGTTGGTGACTTTGTCAATTCTATGTTGGCTCATTATGATGAATCTGGTTTGCTTCCTGTGTGGGAACTAGCCGGAAATGAAACTAATACCATGACTGGATATCACGCGGTACCTGTCATAGTTGACGCCATTTTCAAAGGGATTGAGGGATTTGATGTGGAGAAAGCCTATCAGGCCATCAAAACCAGCGGCATGCAAGACATTCGAGGCGTAAATTTCCTTAAGGAATATGGATATATCCCGGCAGACTTGGAGAATGAATCGGTCACTAAAAACCTGGAATATGCATTTGATGACTGGTGTATTGCCCAAACAGCGAAAAAATTGGGCAAGCAGGAGGATTACAAATACTTTTCGGAACGAGCCATGAGCTATAAAAAATTGTACGATCCTGAGACCAAATTTATGAGGGGAAAGTTGTCAGATGGTAGCTGGAAGACGCCATTCGACCCAAAGTATTCTGCGCATCGGGTTGGGGCAGAATATACTGAAGGAAATGCCTGGCAGCACAGTTGGTTTGTTCCACACGATGTACCCGGACTTATCGAGTTGATGGGAGGAAACGATGCATTTGCCACTCATTTGGATTCGTTGTTCAATCAGGATTCGAATATTACAGGAGACAATGTTTCGGCTGATATTTCAGGTTTGATCGGACAATATGCCCATGGCAATGAGCCTAGTCATCACATAGCCTATCTCTACAATTATGCTGGCAAGCCATGGAAAACACAAGAGATGACCCGAAAGATCATGAAGACCATGTACAATGATCAGCCTGATGGACTCAGCGGCAATGAAGACTGTGGCCAAATGTCGGCCTGGTATGTGTTTTCAGCCCTGGGCTTTTATCCCGTGAACCCGGCGAATGGTATTTACCAATTGGGAAGCCCACTTTTTGACCGTGCAACTATTAACATGGGAAAGGTCTCATTTGTAATAGAAGCGAACAATGTATCTGAAGAAAATAAATATGTGAAAAGTGTGAGTTTGAATGGTAAGGTGTTAAATGAAAATCAAATCACACATCAACAGCTAATGGATGGAGGACTGCTAGTCTTCGAAATGACTAACAATCAAGCCGAGAGCAGGTAAAATAGATTATACAACTAGGATATAAATGAGTAAAGACAGAAGGGATTTTTTGAAGTTGTCCGCCTTAGGAATGGGCGCCGTTGGTGGAACTGTTTTGACGTCTTGCCTGAACGAGACCTCTACTGATACGCGCGTTGAAGATAAAAAAAGAGCAAAGGGCAAGCCAGTGGTGTTGTCAACATGGAACCATGGTATTCCTGCCAATGAAGCCGCTTGGAACCTACTCAAAGCAGGCAAAGGATCTTTAGACGCAATAGAAGCAGGCGCAAGAGTGGTCGAGTCAGACCCGAAAGTCCGAACAGTGGGCAAGGGTGGTTATCCGGACCGCGAGGGAAAAGTGACTTTGGATGCATGTATTATGGCGCCAGATAGTGGCTGTGGCTCTGTCGCCTTTCTTCAGGAAATAGAAAATCCGATCTCAGTGGCCAGAAAGGTCATGGAAGAGACTCCGCATGTGATGATGGTTGGCGAAGGTGCTCTACAGTTTGCACTGGAACAAGGATTTGAAAAGACAAATTTGCTTACTGAAGAAGCCAAAAAAGATTGGCAGGATTGGCTCAGGACCTCTGAGTACAAACCTAAGATTAATATTGAAAACCATGATACGATAGGCCTGTTGGCAATTGATGCAGAAGGCAATTTGTCTGGTGGGTGTACTACCAGTGGTGCGGCCTGGAAGCTACATGGCAGAGTTGGCGATTCACCAATCATAGGAGCGGGTTTATTTCTCGACAATGAGGTTGGCGCTGCGTGTGCTACAGGATTGGGCGAAGCGGTGGTTAGAGTGGCGGGCAGTGCCATGGTGGTAGAAATGATGCGGATGGGCATGAGCCCTTCGGAGGCTTGCAAGCAAGTGGTTCAACGAATTTATGATAAACATAGAGATGTGAAAGATCTCCAGGTAGGTTTCATAGCGCTTGATAAAGCAGGAAACTACGGAGGCTATAGCCTTCACCCGGGGTTCAACTACGCCATTTGTAATGATTCCGGTGGAAACAGGATGGAGGACGCCAAAAGTATTTTGACTAAGAAATAGGAGAAAGTATGTCTAAAATAGAAAGGGGACATCATGAGGAGGGTTATAAGGAGTGGTCAGAAACTACTGTTTCTTGGAAGCATGCTGTGCAATCCAAAGTTCTGAATACTGACTGGAAAATGAGGCAGGTTGGTACTGAAGAATGGCTAACAAGCAGAGTCCCCGGGACCAATTTTACATCGCTCTACGAGGCCAAGAAAATACAAGATCCTTTCTACGGCAACAATGAGGGCAAACTACAATGGATAGAGAAAGAAGACTGGGAATACCAGACTACATTCAACATCTCAGAAGCTGACCTTCTGCATGAAAAACTAGAGCTCGTCTTTGAGGGTCTTGATACATATGCAGATGTCTACATCAATGAAAACCTTGTGCTTCAAGCAGATAATATGTTTCTCAAATGGCACCTGGCGTGCAAAAAATATTTAAACATTGGCTTAAATGACGTGCGCATTTATTTCCATTCGCCTCTGAAAATAGCACGGCCGGAACTTAGCAAATATGGACTTGATTTTCCGGCTGAAAATGATAAAACAGAAAATCACCTCAGTGTTTTTACGAGGAAGGCCCCCTATCACTATGGATGGGATTGGGGACCAAAATTTATAACCTCCGGTATCTGGAGGCCTGTATCGCTAAGGTTGATTAATGACTTGATCATTCGGAATCTCCAGATTCATCAAGCAAGCATTATTGATGATTTGGCCAGTTTTAGCACAACTTTGACGATAGAATCTTGCATCGTGCAAGATT
The DNA here is from genome assembly GCF_039944555.1 of Reichenbachiella sp. Classification (GTDB taxonomy): domain Bacteria; phylum Bacteroidota; class Bacteroidia; order Cytophagales; family Cyclobacteriaceae; genus Reichenbachiella. Next base: position 569,762 of record NZ_JBDUYN010000012.1, read on the forward strand.
GCACGATTACGGCAACAATAGGGGAAGAAGAAGTGGGAAGTGTCAGACTAAATTTGACCAAGGGAATAAATGACTGTGTACTGCCATTTGCCATTTCTGATGCAAAGCGATGGTGGCCTGCTGGAATGGGGGACCAAATACTTTATGATGTGGTCTTTGAGGTTAAAGGTTTGGAGGTGTCCGATTCGCAAACCCGTCGAGTAGGAGTAAGAGAATTTGAAGTAGTTAATCAGCCGGATGAAAAAGGCGAATCCTTTTATTTCAAAGTAAATGGAATTCCTTTTTTTGCGAAAGGAGCTAATTACATTCCATCGGATAGTTTTCCGGATCGAATGACACCCGCACGATACAAGCAGGTATTTGAAGATGCTGTGGCAGCGAACATGAATACCTTACGTGTTTGGGGTGGAGGGATTTATGAAGACGATTTGTTCTATGATCTCGCAGATGAGTACGGCATTGTGATATGGCAAGACTTTATGTTTGCCTGCACCATGTATCCATGGGACCAAAAATTTCTCGAAAACGTTGAAAAAGAAGCCGTCACCAATATTCGACGCCTACGCAACCACCCGTGCATTGGTTTATGGTGCGGAAACAATGAAGTGCAAATGGGCTGGGACAATTGGGGCTGGCAAAAGTCTTTCGATTATTCCGATAAGGATCAGGAAAGAATGTATGAAGGCTACAAAAAGTTGTTTCACACCCTCTTGCCAGGTTTAGTCGAGGAGTACGACCCAGGAAGGTTCTATCTTCCTTCATCACCTATAAGCAACTGGGACTCACTCAAAAAATTCAACTACGGCGATCAGCACTATTGGGGGGTATGGCACGGAGAAGAACCATTTGAAAACTTCAAAAAATTTGTCCCTCGCTTTATGAGTGAGTTTGGGTTTCAGGCGTTTCCGCTACTTGAATCCGTGACGCAATATATTGACACAAAAGATCAGAATATTGAATCTGAGCCAATGAAGGTTCATCAAAAACACCCACGTGGCAACCAATTGATCAAAGAATATATGCTTCGCGATTTCATCGAACCAAAGGACTTTGAGAATTTTTTGTATCTGAGTCAGATACTGCAAGCACAGGGCATGACTACGGCTTTTGAAGCACATCGACGAAATATGCCATTTTGTATGGGGTCACTTTATTGGCAATTCAATGATTGCTGGCCTGTGGCTTCCTGGTCTGGTATAGATTACTATGGCAGATGGAAGGCTCTTCACTATGCTGCGCGACATGCCTTTGACAATTTACTCATTTCGTTTGAAGAAGAGGGGTCGACGTTGAAGGGTTATTTGATCTCAGATTTACTTGAGGAAACCAAAGGTGTTTTGAGCATCGAAGTCAGAGACTTCTATGGGAATGAACTTTATAAGAAAGCGCAGAATGTGAGTGTTGAAGCAAACAAAAGTGCAATTTATTTTGAAGAAGAAATAAGTACTCTAATTGGGGCGGGAAATAAAACCAGTGCCGTATTGATCGCAAGCTTCTGTCAGGGAGATGAAAACCCAATACAAACACTTTACTATTTCGATTCACCAAAGAATCTAAAATTGAGGAAGTCGGAAATCAATCATCAATTTGTGGTGAAAGACGATCATCTGCACGTCACCCTAAGTTCAGACTTCCTGGTAAAAAATACATGCATCACTGTAGAGGGACTTGAAGGAAACTTTACTGACAATTTTTTTGACCTTCTACCCTTGGAGCCAAAGACAGTGTCCATAAAGCTACCTGGTGAGTTTGATGCCGCTGCACCGAAATTGAAAATTCTCTCAGTAAATGATGCTTCTTTGTACCCATGAACTTAGCCTTAATCGACATAGCAATCATCGGACTCTATTTGGGTTTCACCCTTCTTATTGGCATATATATTTCAAAGAAGGCTTCCGCCGACCTTGACTCTTATTTTCTGGGAGGAAAAACCATCCCATGGTGGATCTTAGGCGTATCCAATGCTTCAGGGATGTTTGATATTACTGGCACGATGTGGCTGGTTTCCATGTGCTTTGTCTATGGACTTAAAAGCGCCTGGCTACCCTGGATATGGCCCACGTTCAATCAGATATTTTTGATGATATATCTGTCCGTTTGGCTTCGCCGCTCCAATGTAATGACTGGTGCAGAGTGGCTCAAAACAAGATTTGGGGATAGCACCGGTGCTCGATTGTCGCACCTGATAGTCGTCATTTTCGCCATTATTAGCGCGGTAGGCTTTATTGCATACTCGTTTAAAGGCATTGGAAAATTTTCTTCAACATTTTTACCCTGGGACCTGTCACCTGATACTTACGCCTTGATTATTTTGGGTTTCACCACCCTATATGTGATCAAAGGAGGTATGTATAGCGTGGTATTCACCGAGCTCATACAATTTATAATCATGACGATAGCCTCCGTAGCCGTAGGTATCATTGCGATGACTTATGTAGCACCTGAGCAGCTCAATGCGGTTATACCAGAGGGATGGAAGGAATTATTTTTTGGCTGGACACTTGATTTGGATTGGACTGGTGTCATAGATTCCGTCAATCTAAAAATCCAGGAAGACGGGTTTTCCCTTTTTGGTTTCTTCTTTGTAATGATGGTGTTCAAAGGAGTAATGTCCAGCATGGCAGGCCCCGTCCCCAACTACGATATGCAGCGCATCCTTGCCGCCAAGTCTCCCACGGAAGCAGCCAAAATGAGTGGGATCGTATCACTCGTTATGTTCATCCCCAGATACATGATGGTGGCAGGCTTGACGATATTGGCCTTGGTATTCTTAGGGCCGGAAATTCAATCCAGCAAGGATATTTTCGACTTCGAGTTGATTCTCCCCTACGCCATTCAGAATTTCATTCCGGTAGGCCTGACCGGCCTGCTGATTGCAGGGCTACTGGCCGCGTTTATGTCTACATATGCCGCTACCGTGAATGCCGCGCCCGCTTATTTTGTAAATGATATTTACAAAAAATATATCAATCCGGATGGGGATAAATCCCAGTATGTAAAAATGAGCTATGTGGCCTCAATTGTTCTGGTAGCAATAGGTGTAGGGTTTGGGTTTTTGGTAGATTCTATCAATGATGTTACCCAATGGATATTTGGCGCTTTATTTGGCGGTTACTCAGCGGCCAACTTACTCAAATGGCACTGGTGGCGTTTCAACGGCCATGGTTTTTTCTGGGGAATGATAGCCGGTCTTGTTGCCGCATTGATTCTGCCTCTCGCACTACCTGACCTTCAGCCGTTATATGGTTTTCCATATCTACTGGCCATATCCCTCATAGGTTGCTTGCTTGGTACCTGGCTCACGCCGGCAGAACCAGACGAGGTACTCATCAACTTTTACAAAAATGTCAGGCCTTGGGGATTTTGGAATCCCATCAAAGAAAAAATACAACAAGAAGACCCGTCCTTCGAAGGCAATAAGGATTTTGTCAGAGATATGACTAATGTGGCAATAGGCATTGTTTGGCAGCTCACACTGGTAGTCATTCCAATTTACCTGGTCATCAAAGAATTTATTCCAATGACTATCGGTATAGGTGTTTTTGCAATTACATCATTCGCGCTTAAGAAAAACTGGCTGGACAAGCTCAGGGATTAATTGACCTTAAAAGAAAGACAATCAGCATGTACGAGAACATAAGAAATTCATTCGTGATTTTAGGGCTTCTGATCATTTTATCCGGATGTACAGAGGAGCCCGTTCCCAATAAAATTTCAATTATACCACGCCCAGTGAAAATGGTGGAGTCTGGTCAGATCATGAGACTGAGTAGCAGTACCAAAATCATCTATTCAGATTCTTCCTTGTCGTTTTCTGCATATTTTTTGAGAGACCAGCTTACAGCCATTACAAATCTCACCTTCGAGGTTATTGAGGATTTTTCAAATCGACCCGGTGCAATATATCTATCACTGGGTGCAAAAAATACCGACCAGGAAAGCTATATACTAAGTATTGCAGATCAGAAAGCAATCCTCTCGGCTTCAGCTCCCCAAGGTGTTTTTTATGGTATCCAATCTCTGCTGCAAACACTGCAATCTGTAAATGAAGTACATTTTTTTGCTGGTGTAGAAATTGAAGACGGACCGCGTTTTTCGTGGAGAGGGATGCACCTCGATGTGAGTCGCCATTTTTTCGGAGTAGAAAAGATTAAAAGATACATCGATTATTTGGCCATGTACAAGCTCAATATTTTTCATTGGCATTTGACCGATGACCAGGGCTGGCGCATTGAAATAAAGCAATATCCTTTATTGACAGAGCAGGGCGCCTGGCGCAAGTCGGTTGGATTTGCCAGCAATCAGGCCAAAGGACTAAACAAAGATGATGGTAAACCCTATGGCGGATTTTATACCCAGGAAGAGGTGAAGGAAATTGTTAGATATGCGCAAGACCGGGCAGTCACCATAGTTCCGGAAATAGAAATGCCGGGCCATACTTCAGCTGTGCTAAAAGCCTACCCAACTTTGGCCTGCGAGGGAATAGGCAGGGCAGAGATATGGGGAGAAGGTGGTATCTCCAAGAATGTGTTTTGCGCAGGCAAAGAAGAAACCTTCGAATTTTTGGAAAATGTATTGAATGAAGTTTTGGAGCTATTTCCGTCTAATTATATCCATATTGGTGGAGACGAAGCACCAAAAGATCATTGGGAAAAATGCGGACTTTGTCAAAAAAGAATCAGGACCGAGCAGCTGGCCGATGAACACGAACTTCAAAGTTATTTCATCACCAGAATGGAAAAATTTCTAAACGCCAAAGATCGTAAACTGATTGGTTGGGATGAGATACTGGAAGGTGGTCTGGCACCTAATGCTACAGTCATGTCCTGGCGCGGGATCGCCGGGGGAATTGCCGCCGCCAAATCTCATCATGACGCAGTCATGACACCAGGCTTTCCGCTCTATTTCAATCACCGACCTATCGACCTAAAAAACTCGCCGGGACATAAGAGTTCAAACAATACGATCACAACGGTTTATAACTACGAACCTGTACCAGCCGAATTGTCCGCGGTGGAGAGCCAGTACGTCATTGGGGTACAGGCCAACCTTTGGACTGAATATATACCGGAGTGGGAGCATGTGGAGTCTTTACTTTTTCCACGCCTTTTGTCTTTAGCTGAGATCGCATGGACCTCTGCTGAACGCAAAGACTTTGAAGACTTCAGAAATAGGATTCCATATCAATTGAGCAACCTCGACCGAATGGGTGTCAATTATGGCAAGGACCCGTATCAGGTGGCCATTTCCATGCAAATGGAAAACCGGAAACAAATGGTGAGTATGGCCACAGAATTGCCCGGCATGAAAATCAGGTATACCGAAGATGGCTCAACTCCCAACTCGTCTTCACAAGAATATCAGACACCGTTTCCGTGTGTAAAAACTATGCTAGTTAAAGCTGCAGCCTTTGACGGAGATATAAGACTTAGTGAAGTAAGTGAAATGAACTATCTAAGTCATTTGGCTACAGGCAAAAATCTCGAATATCAGAATGTCTACAACCCAAAATATAATGGAGGCGGGGATTTTGGCTTGATCGACGGTCGCTTTGGATCGGAAGAAAGTATCTCCTTTGGCTGGCAAGGATTTGATGCAACTGATTTTCAGGTCAGTATCGATCTTGGAGAAGAAATTAACGTCAAAACCATCAGTGCAGGGTTTTTGATCGATCAGAGTCAGTGGATTTTTCAGCCCGACGAGGTAACCTTTGAAATTTCCAGTAATGGAAAGGACTTTGAGACCATATTTCAAAAGGTTTATGATGAAGCGCGTGATCAGCAAGTCGTTCAAATGATAGCAAGGCCAAGAGCCGAAGAGTTGAACGTAAAAGCGAGATATGTCAGGGTGAAGGCCTTTCATGGCACGCCAATACCATCATGGCATTCAGGCGCAGGTACTCGCCCTTGGCTGTTTGTAGATGAAATCGTGATTGAATGAAAATGCAATGAGTTGATATAATACCATCGAATAGACCAGAATTAAATGACTAAAACTATGCTTAAATATTTTACCAGTTGTGCCTTTTTGCTATTGATCCTTTGTTTCTCTGGCTGTCAAAAAACAGACAATGAACAAATCAATGAAGAAGTTGACTATGTGGCTATGGCCAATACACTGATGGGTACCGATTCTGATTTTAGCCTATCCAATGGAAATACTTATCCAGCTACAGCAGTGCCCTGGGGTATGAACTTCTGGACTCCGATGACGAGCAAGATGGGAGACGGATGGACCTATAAATATGATGAAAACAAAATTCGTGGTATCAAACAAACGCACCAACCGAGTCCGTGGCTGAATGACTATGCGGCTTTTTCGTTGATGGCGGTTACGGGCGAGCTCAAAATTCAGGAAGACGAACGTGCCTCCTGGTTTTCGCATAAAGCTGAAACGGCCCTTCCTTATCACTACAGTGTTTATTTGGCAGACTATGATGCCACCATGGAAGTTGTGCCTACAGAACGTGCGTCTCATTTTAGGTTTACCTTTCCGGAAGAAGAAAATGCTTATATCCTCCTGGATGGCTTCGCTAAGGGATCGATGGTTGAAATCATTCCTGAGGAGCGAAAGATTATAGGCTATGTTCGAAACAATCATGGTGGTGTACCTGAAAATTTTCACAATTATTTCGTAGCTCAGTTCGACAAGGATTTTGAGATCAACCATACGTGGACCGATGGTTGGAAGCTGTTGGAAAACTCAAAAACAAGTGAAGCCGATCATGTAGGGGCGGTAGTAGGATTCAAGACAAAAACAGGAGAACGGGTACATGTAAAAGTGGCCTCGTCCTTTATTAGCCCAGAGCAAGCTCAGATCAATCTGGATCGGGAAATCGGGCAGGATCAGTTTGAAACCACAAAGTCTAAAGCACATCAGGCCTGGAAAAAGGAATTTGATAGAATAGAAATAGAAGATACCGACGAGCTGGATATGCAAACTTTTTATTCCTGTCTCTATAGGTTATTGCTCTTCCCTAGAAAATTTTATGAAATCGATGCCAATGATCAGATTGTGCATTACAGTCCTTATAATGGAGAAGTACTGCCTGGATACATGTTTACGGATAATGGGTTTTGGGACACTTTTCGGGCAGTTTTTCCATTTTTTACGCTCATGTATCCGACCCTGGATGCGCAGATTATGGACGGCTTGGCCAATACTTACAAAGAGTCAGGTTGGCTTCCTGAATGGGCCAGTCCCGGGCATCGTGGTGTCATGATCGGTTCGAACTCCGCAGTCAACATTGCTGATGCTTATGTCAAAGGCATACGTGATTTTGATTCCGAAACACTTTATGAAGCGGTCCTTAAGAATGCCGAAGTAGAGGAAGGCCGACCAGTAAGCTCTGTAGGGCGCGAAGGGGTCGATTATTACAACAAGCTCGGCTATGTACCCTATGATGTCGGGATTCATGAAAATGCTGCCCGTAGCCTGGAATACGCCTTTGCCGATTTCAATATTTCGGAAATGGCAAAAATTATGGAAAAAACTGCGGACGTGGAAAAATTCACTAAAAGAGCCTACAACTATAAACATCTCTTCGATCCCGAAACCAAATGGATGCGTGGAAAAAATCAGGATGGCACCTTTCAATCCCCCTTTAATCCACTCAAGTGGGGCGATGCCTTTACAGAAGGCAATAGCCTGCACTATACCTGGTCGGTGTTTCAGGATATCAATGGCCTGATCAATTTGATGGGCGGAGATCTGGCATTTGTTCAGAAATTGGATGAAGTCTTTACCATGCCACCCAAATTCGATAACTCCTATTATGGGTTTACCATCCATGAAATCAGAGAGATGCAAATCGTGAATATGGGAAATTATGCACACGGGAATCAACCCATTCAGCATATGATCTATTTGTACAATCACGCAAAACAACCCTGGAAAACACAAAAAAGAGTAAGAGAGGTACTTAGGAAGTTGTATGCCCCAACTCCTGATGGTTATTGTGGCGACGAGGACAACGGACAGACCTCAGCCTGGTATGTCTTCAGTGCTTTGGGGTTTTATCCGGTTACTCCCGGAACCACGCAGTACGTTGTAGGTAGTCCATTGTTTGACAAGGTGACGATGACCCTGGAAAACGGAAATAAATTTATAGTAGAAGCTAAGGGAAATGTCAAAGAAAACGTCTACGTCCAATCGGTAAACTTCAACGGCAAGACGTACGACAGGACTTGGTTGGATCACAAAGACATTCAATCCGGAGGCGAACTTATTTTCCAAATGGGGCCAAATCCTAATAAGGTTTGGGGCACGTCGGAAGAGTCGGTTCCATTTTCTATGAGTCTAAAATAAATCAAAATGGACAGGAGAAACTTCATTATAAAATCTTCAATACTCTCAGGAGGAGCTACGATGATAGGCCCGCATATGTCCTTTTCAAGACCTGACGAATATGTGTCGAAAAGACCCGCAAAAGCCGATCGAAAGTTTACCAGTAAGGCTGTGGAAAAAGTCATTCAAGAAGTGAAGAAGGCTATCGGGAATGAGGAGCTCGCATGGATGTTCGAGAATTGTTTTCCGAATACCCTGGACACTACAGTTAAATTTAAAGTTGAAAATGAGAAGCCGGATGCTTTCATTATCACAGGAGATATTGACGCCATGTGGCTACGTGACAGCACGGCTCAGGTTTGGCCCTACTTAAGGCTCGTCAACGAAGACAATGAGTTGAAAGAACTGGTGCGTGGTTTGATTTTTCGTCAGAGTAAACTCATCCAGACCGACCCCTATGCCAATGCCTTCAATGATGGCCCCTTAGGAAGCAAATGGGAATCCGACAACACGGAGATGAAACCAGAATTGCACGAACGAAAATGGGAAATAGATTCTTTGTGCTATCCCATTCGATTGGCGTATCACTATTGGAAAACGACCAATGATAAATCTTGTTTTGATCAGGATTGGGTGTTGGCTATGCAATCTATTCTCAGAACTTTCAAAGAGCAGCAGAGAAAAGAAAATCGCGGTCCTTATTCGTTTACACGCCAGGCGTCTAAGGCATCTGAGACTTTGATAGAAAATGGTTTTGGCCATCCGGTAAAACCAGTTGGACTTATAGTTTCATCTTTCAGACCATCGGACGACGCTACCATCCTACCATTTTTGATTCCCTCAAACCATTTTGCTTTGGTATCGCTTCGACAACTATCTGAAATAGCGACTGAGGCAATCGGTGATGATCAATTGGCTCTTAACGCAGAATCTTTGGCCGATGAGGTAGAAGAGGCTTTGATGCAATTTGGATATGGGAACCACCCTGATTTTGGTAAAATATTGGCCTATGAAGCCGATGGGTTTGGCAATGTGCTATTCATGGATGATGCCAACATCCCCAGCTTGCTGGCGCTACCCTATTTGGGTGCCATGGCAGCTGATGATCCCATCTATCAAAACACCCGAAAATTTCTATTGAGCCAGAGCAATCCCTGGTTCTTTAAAGGAAAACATGCCGAAGGAATCGGTGGGCCGCATGTTGGAGCGGATATGGTCTGGCCCATGAGTATCATTATGCGCGCCCTGACTTCAGCTGATAACGAGGAGATTATGACCTGCCTGAAAATGTTGATAGCCACTCACGCCGGAACAGGCTTTATGCATGAGTCCTTTCACAAAGATGACCCGGCACAATACACAAGAGATTGGTTTGCGTGGGCAAATACACTCTTCGGAGAACTGGTTTATAAAATCTATCGTGAAAGACCAGAATTGTTAAAGAAAGTATGATAAGACGGACCGACCATACACACAATCATTTGAATATACTGAGGAGCATGTATTATGGTTTGGTACTAGTTATTCTTTTTGGATTATCAGCTTGTGATAGGACTTACATCCCTTCCGGCGACTATTCTACGAGAGTATTCGAAAGTGTACCAATCAACTTCAACGGGAAAGAATCAGACGATACACAGGTTATCCGACTCGAAAGCGGACGACTGGCGCTGAAGAAGTTGCAGCTTCCAAACTTTGAGGCTGGTGCTGAAGTTTTTATCAGGGTTACGGTTCGCTCTGCCGGTGACCGCTGGGACAAATCGGGGTCTTGTTTTTTTATTCAGGATACTACACAGCTGAGTCTTTTGCAGTCTGGCGACGAAAACTTTAAATACCCCGCAGGCTCCAGTGTTGGAGAAAAATTTGGTGGGGTAAAGGTGGCTGACAATTTTGCTCCTGCTGTAGAACTCATGCGATTCATGACGCCCTTCGGTGTGGGGTTTTATAGCGAAGAAAGAGAAGATGATCATCGCAAACCAGTGTATGTACCCAGATGGGAAAAGGAGGTAGTATGGGAGGCAGACATTAGTGATTTTTATCAGGCCCTTGCTGACGGTGGGTATATCGGAATATGGATTGATTCCTGGACCAAGGAGGGGTATGAAGCCAGTGTTGATATTGATGTAAGAGAGCGCTATTTGTCAAGGAAAAAGATCGTTCCATTGGCCAATACAGTCTACTACGGCAAGGGTCAGAGCATTCCTGAATTTTTTGCAGACGGTGATTTTGAAATTGATTTCAACGTGGAGCAACCACTTAAAAATGTTGAACTCAAATATATAACCACTGGTCATGGCGGCCACTCTGGAGGAGATGAATTCGTGAAAACAAAAAACTCCCTTTACCTGGATGGTAAGCAAATCTTAGACACCATTCCCTGGCGTGACGACTGTGCTTCTTTCAGGAGGTTCAATCCATCATCGGGGGTATGGCTGATAGAAGATTCGGCCAGTTATATCGATTGGGAAGCTCAGAAATACAAAGTGAAGTACATCGAGGAGCGACAGGCTTCCTCTGATCTGTCCAGGTCGAATTGGTGCCCGGGTTCCTATGTAGAGCCTTATACCATCTCGTTGGGCGATTTGTCTGCGGGAGGTCATCAGTTGAAAATATCAATCCCCGCTCAGCCGATGGAAGAAAATAAGTTTAACCATTGGCTGGTATCAGCCTATTTGGTTTATGAAAGTGACATTGAATAACTATGGTTGTCTTTAAAAGAATAACTAGAGGAGTAAAGCGAGGCGAATAAGAAAAGCGGATGGAGAAATTCCTGAAATGGTGTAACTCCTCGGCAGTCATATATAAGAGAAATATTTTATCAAATAAGTTGAAATCATTTTTCATTAAAAGATAAGGATATGTTTACTAACCACCTCAAAGTAGCCGGGCGCAACTTAATGAAGCGTAAAGAATTTTCAATGCTGAACCTTTTGGGACTATCCATTGGGATGGCTGCATGCTTGCTCATACTGCAGTACGTCAAGTATGAGATGAACTATGACAAGTTCTATAAAGACGCCTCTAGAATATATCGACTGAATTTAGGGATGTCTGACCCTGACAAAGTAGGAGTAGGTATGATGTCTACGAATCACCCTGCCGCAGGCCCAGCCCTAAAAGCTGATTTTCCTCAGATAGAAGAAGTTACCCGTGTGGTGGATGTCAAAATATTTGCAGGGTCCTCTGTCCTCAGTTATAAAGGAAAAAATGGAGAGATAAGCACCTTCTATGAAAGCAATATTTACATAGCAGACTCTACGTTTTTTGATGTATTTTCTTTGCCTCTGATATCAGGTGATCCCTCGTCTGCCCTGTCTGGCCCTCGGAATTTTGTGATTTCAGAGCATACCGCCAGGCGCTACTTTGGCGAACAGGACCCAATGGGTGAAACGGTGGCTTTGCAGGGAGATTTTGAAGTCACTATCACAGGAGTGATGAAAGATATTCCGGAAAATTCACATTTGAATATTGATGGACTACTTTCCCTCTCCGTATTTGAAGGCAATATAGACAACACTTGGATTTGGCCTGAGTTTCATACCTATGTCAAGCTAAAACCTAATACTGAGGTACAAGGTCTGGAGTCGCAACTCGATGTCTTTGTCCTTAAATATTTGGGCGACGTGATGGAGGAATTTGGAATAAAGGAAAAAATGGAACTTCAACAAATTACCGACATCCATCTGTATAGTGAGTTCGACAGCAGATCAGAAGATAAAGGAAGCGCGCAAATGGTTTCTTTTCTAGTGATTATCGCGGCGATTATTTTATTGATTGCATGGATCAACTACGTCAATCTCTCTACCGCTCGTTCACTTGAGCGTGCACCGGAAGTTGGGATTCGCAAAGTCATTGGAGCACGGAAGCAAGACTTGTTTCAGCAGTTTCTTGTAGAATCAGCCTTGATCAATATACTGGCCATTTTGGTTTCGATAGTTCTTGTTTACCTGTTCGCTTCGCCATTCAATACTCTTGTGGGAAAAACTATTTTTCAGGACGTCTGGCTGTCCGGACTTTGGAGTCAGAGCACTACATGGATCATATTGTTGATGTTTCTTTTCGGAGGAACAATTCTAGCCGGATCGTATCCTGCGTTTGTCTTGTCATCCTTCAAGCCGATCAAGACTATAAAAAGCAAATTCTATTCAGGTGGTCAAAAACTCAGTTTCAGACAAGTGATGGTAGTTTTTCAATTTGCCGTGAGCATACTCATGATCGCAGGGACATTGATTGTGTTTGACCAGCTCTCATTTATGCAAAAAAAACAACTGGGGTTTAATATGGATCAGGTATTGGTTGTAAAAGCACCGTCAATGACCGATTCGACATACAATACAAAAGAGGCCTACTTCAAAAATGAAATATTGAAGTATGCAGGAATTCAGCAATTTACAGCCTCTTCAAGTATTCCTGGAGGAGCCACCAATGGCATGATTAATTCCATCAAGAAGAAAGGCCAAAGCACCGAAGAAGCCACATTTGCCCTGTACATATTTACAGATGAAGGTTTTTTACAAACCTATGAGATTGACGTTATTGCAGGCCGAAATTTCTCGGAGAATATAGCGAGCGACAGGGACGCGGTTATGCTGAACAGGAAGGCGGTAAAGCAAATGGGATTCAGCGCTCCGGAAGAAGTTCTTGGCCAGGTGATATCGATCAAACAGAATCGATGGAGTGAGGTGACCGTGATTGGAGTTGTAGAAAACATCAACTATCGCTCTTTAGTCTTCGAGCAATCACCAATGGCCTTTTTCAATTTTGAAAACGCACCTATTGACTATTATAGTTTTAAGGTCGGTGCGCAGGATATGTCCAACAGCATTGCTCAGATTGAGGAGGTCTACGCTCGCATTTTCCCAGGCAACCCGATCGAGTACTTCTTTTTAGACAACCATTTTGCTGAGCAATACAAAGCAGACGAGCAGTTTAGCCACGTTTTTAGTGTCTTTTCGGGATTATCAATTATTGTCACTTGTCTGGGGTTATTAGGTCTGGCTTCCTATATGGCAGCACGTCGTACCAAAGAAGTTGGCATTCGAAAAGTACTGGGAGCTTCTCCTGAGCTCATATTTGTACTATTAGGTAAGCAGTTTTTTTGGTTAGTACTTATAGGAGCTGCTATAGCTATTCCACTTTCCTGGTGGGGAGGAAATTTGTGGCTTGACAATTACGCCTATCGTACACCGCTAAGCGCCTGGCTGTTTATCGCCTCCTTGTTGGCTGTCATGTTAGTGGCTGCAGTCACAGTAGTATGGCAAACATCGCGCTCAGCATTTATCAATCCTGTAGATGCTATCAGATATGAATAAATTTTCAATCGTGTTCAGTGTGGTAATTGGCTTGTTATTATCAGCTTGCTCGGCCGAACGTGAGCTGGTGAAAGATGGTAATTCCATTTATGAAATTGTACTCAGTGACGTGGCAGATGTCAAACAATACCAGCCTGCATTGGAACTTCAGCGATACCTGGCTCAGATCAGTGGCGCTGAATTACCGATTGTCAATGAAAAGGATCAAAATGATGCGCTGCACAAAATCTATCTTCGGGTCAGTTCAAAGCAGAAAAAAGCTCAGCTTTCGATTAAAACAGAGGGGAAAAATTTGATCCTTTCGGGAGGGTCAAATGAAGCACTGAAACATGCCATATTCGAATTTTTAGAACATCATCTCGGATGTAGATGGTACAGTCCGACGGTGGAAAAAGTGCCCATACAGCGAACCATTATTTTACCCGATGAGATTGACTATTCCTACACACCTGATATTCTGACAAGAACCGTTCACTCAAAATTGTTTTATGAAAACCATGCTTTTGCTGATAAGTTGAAAGTAAGCTACGAGGCTTTTCCATATTATGTGCCGGAAGCAAGAGTCCACACTTTTCACAGGTTTATGCCTGAGGAGAAGTTTTATAAAGACCATCCGGAATATTTTGCTTTGCGAGGGACCAGGCGGTTGCCGACCCAACTGTGTCTGACCAATGATCGTGTGTTGGATCTGGTCAAGGACTCTGTCGCCTCCTACTTCAAACAATACCCTGAGGCTAGTGTGATTTCGGTGAGTCAGGATGACAATCAGCAATACTGCAAATGTGAGAACTGCTCGGCCATCGATGAAAAAGAAGGCTCTCATGCAGGTTCATTGATACATTTTGTGAATAAGGTAGCGCGTGCCTTTCCTGATAAAACCATTTCTACCTTAGCCTATCAATATACAAGGAAACCACCACAGATTAGCCCTGAAAAAAACGTACTGGTAACCCTCTGCTCCATAGAATGTGACAGAAGTGGTCCCATCGAGGATAAATGCAAGGATTTCGCTCAGGATTTAATAGGATGGAAGAAGATCAGCGACAACATCAGGATATGGGATTATACCACTCAGTTCACCAACTTCCTGGCGCCATTTCCCAATATCGAAACCCTGCAGCCGAATATTCAATTTTTCAGAGACAATAAGGCAAAATGGGTTTTCGAACAGCATTCAAATAATCCCAGCGAATTATTCGAGTTGCGCTCATACGTGATGGCCAAGTTGCTTTGGAATCCGGACTCGAACCTGGAAAATCTGGTCGTGGATTTTACTGATGGTTATTATCAGGAGGGAGGCGTCTATGTAAAAAAGTATGTAGACCGGATACATGAGGAATTGAGCAAAGACCCCGACTTCTTTTTGTTTTTGTACGGAGATCCGTCACAAGCTTTTGATTCCTATCTAAGACCTGAGCTATTGTCTGAATTTGATAACTATTTCAACCAGGCAGAAAAGGCAGTGTTAGATAGCGTAGAACTTCTGCAGCGAATTAGAACGGCGCGATTAAGTATAGACTACGCCATATTGGAGGCCAGCAGAAAAAACCTTACCAAAGCGTACAGCCTGGTGCAGGAAAACAGTGATGGTACGAATGTGGCCAATGCCGCCATTCTAAAGCGCTTGAGCCGCTTTGAAAAAACATGCGCTGATGCCGGGATAAAAATGATGAATGAAATGGGGTTTGCCGTAGACGAATATGTTCGCAACTATCAGGCAGCCATTCAAATAGCCGTCATTCCGAATAAAGCCCTGGGCAAAAAAGTGGTTTTAGGCACGCAACCCAAAAAATATGCGAATGAAGACCCACAGGTGCTGACCGATGGAGCCTTAGGAGGGAATGGGTTTTATGCCAACTGGTTAGGTTTTGAGGGCACAAATATGGAAGCTGTAATTGATATGGGAAAAGAGCAAGAGCTCAATCAGATCAGTTTGGCCTTTTTGCAGGTCACCAATCACGTGGTATTTTTCCCCGAACAGGTCACCTATTCTGCTTCTCAAAACGGAGTAGACTTTGTGAAACTGGGGACTGTCATCAACGATGAGCCTTTGAACAAAGAGAGTAAGGTCAATGACATCAAGTATTTCAATTTGAAATGGAATACAATGTCTGCACGATACATCCGGATAGAGGCTCGAAACATGAATAAGGCACCCTATTGGCACCATGCCGCAGGTTTGCCAACATGGATTTTTGCAGATGAAATTATCATTGAGTAATTGAATTTTAAGCATGAGCAAAGCACTGAATTTTTTAGAAAAAAAAGAGTCATATCAAGCCACTGGAAAAAAGAATATGAGCCTTAAAAAATATGTTTCAGGCATTTGCTTGGTAGCTGGCCTGATATATGGTTGCAGTGATTCAGGGGAAGAGAAACAATCTGAGTTAACTAACTATGTAGACCCATTTATAGGTACAGCAGGCAAAGGCAAGACCTATCCTGGAGCTACTGTTCCTTTTGGAATGGTGCAGCTCAGTCCGGACAACGGCCGCAATGGTTGGGACTGGATCTCAGGATACTTTTACCCTGACTCGGTGATCTCAGGATTTAGCCATTTACATTTAAGTGGTACAGGGGCGGGCGATTTGTGTGACATCTCATTCTTACCCGTTTCGGGAAAAGAAAAGCAGACACGACTCGACTCGGTGAGCAAAAGAGAGACTGTTCACTCTGGGTTTAGTCATAGCAGGGAGTCAGCCGAACCGGGCTATTACCAGGTCTATTTGGATGATTATCAAGTTGATGTAGAACTGACTGCCACCACGAGGTCAGGACTTCAACGATACAATTTTGATCGGACCGACTCCATGGCGGTACGTCTTCATCTGGGCTATGCTCGCAACTGGGATTGGGTAACAGACAGCCAGTTGAAAGTAGTCAATGACTCGACCATTACCGGGTATCGAAAATCGTCAGGATGGGCCAGAGATCAGCGAGTTTATTTTTACACCGTATTTT
Source organism: Reichenbachiella sp. (assembly GCF_039944555.1). Taxonomy (GTDB): domain Bacteria; phylum Bacteroidota; class Bacteroidia; order Cytophagales; family Cyclobacteriaceae; genus Reichenbachiella. The sequence goes on from NZ_JBDUYN010000012.1 coordinate 586,321, forward strand.
CTAAGCCATTTAGCGCTTTCGCAATTAGTGAAAATGATACTTTGGTGTCAGACGTATCAGAGATCAGTGGAAAGAATGTGCTTGGTAAGTTCTTTTTTGACGAAAGTCAAGGAGGTGAAATTATGGTGAAGACTGCCATCAGTTCAGTAAGTATGGCCAATGCCAAAGCCAATTTGGAAGACGAACAAAGTGGGTTTGATTTTGGCTTGGTACGCAAACAGGCGCTAGCACGTTGGGAGAATGAATTGAGTAAAATTCAGGTAGAAACTACCGAAGATGACAAAATTCAATTCTATACCGCCATGTATCATAGCATGTTGGCACCTATTACATTTTCGGATGTAAACGGAGAATACAAAGGACCAGATGGAAGTATCCATCAGGCCGATTACATAAGGTATTCCATCTTTTCATTATGGGACACTTTTCGAGCCTGGCACCCATTAGCAACCTTGTTGTATAGCGATCGTGTGCCAGATATGATGCAATCCCTCATGGGTCATTACGAAGAGTACGGAAAACTTCCCGTATGGAACATGCACGGCAACGAAACGGATATGATGTTAGGCTATCACTCCTTACCTGTGCTAGCAGATGCCTATTTTAAAGGGCAACTGGGAGAAGACCCTGTGCAAACGTATGAGGCCATGAAAAAGTCAGCTATGCAAGATGAGTTCGGCATTAAGGCTTACAAAGAGCTTGGTTACGTACCGTACGACTCTCTTGGTTGGAATGTATCCCTGACCATGGAGTATGCCTTTGATGACTGGTGCCTGGCGCAGGTAGCCAAAGATTTGGGGAAGGAAGAGGACTATGAGTACTTTATGAACCGATCTAAAAACTATCAGAATCATTTCGATTCTGCCTCTCGGTTTTTTCGAGCGAAAAGCCTATCAGGCAATTTCAGATCACCCTTTGATCCTTTGGCCTATCATCCGGAAGACTATGCTGAGGCAAATGCCTGGCAATATTATTGGTTTGCCCCACAGGACATCGACGGTCTGATCGCATTGACCGGTGGTAATCAGGCTTTCGAAAAGAAGTTAGACGCACTTTTTGAAACATCTCAGTCTGCAGAAGAGACCCCCGTCTGGATCTCAGGAAATATAGGACAATACATTCACGGTAATGAACCCTCTCATCATGTGCCTTACCTATACAGAAGTGCCGGCGTACCTAACAAAGGTGAGCAAAGAATAAGACAAATACTGGACGAGTTATATACCACACAACCGGATGGGCTCTGCGGCAACGAAGACTGTGGTCAAATGTCGGCATGGTATATTTTCAGCGCATTGGGCTTCTACCCGGTTAATCCTGCTGATGGGAAGTACATACTTGGCTCTCCTTCAGTGGAGGAGGCAACCATCATCCTACCGGATAACAAGTCTTTTACCATTAATGCGATTAACCAATCCAAACAAAATGTCTTTGTAAAATCTGTATCACTGAACGGACAACAGGTTTCAAGGAATTTCATTACTCATGAAGACGTAGTAAGGGGCGGTGAGCTGGTCTTTGAGATGACGAATCAACCTGATAATAACTAACTACTTCAATCAACATTTCTTAATAGCCTATTCCTGACCAATTGTTTCTGGTGCTTGCAAGTATAAATAGGCATTATATCATTCTATCATCAATGGAAATAGCGTAAATTTGAGAAATAGTATGAATATTTTAAGCATACAGAACTAGACTGGCGCTGGTAATTAGTTCTGGCAGGAAAAAAATCTTATGAGAGCAACTGTATTTTTCGCTTTGGTCTTGTCCACCTGTTTTATGGCCAGCGTAGGTAAATCTTTCGGTAACCCTTCTCAAAGTGAGGGAATGTCCAAAGATCAGCTTCAATCCTGGTGTAATCGAGGTAATGATCTCAGAGTATCAAACCCTGATAGTTCTTATGTTTATGCTCAGCTCATTTATCAGGGGTCAAATACTGATTCCTTCGAAAATCACTATGCGCAATTCCTTGCCGGCTACTACTTTTATAAAAAACATCAATATGATACAGCCTATCAGCTACTCGATTTTACCGCCCGGGTTTTAGATGAATCTGTAGAAAAGGGACTTTCGGTCAACACCAAGGGTAGGATACTTCTGAAACGAAATAATTTTAAAGGAGCCGAAGAATTTTTTCTGGAGGCGCTAGCCATCTTTGAAAATGTTGGAGCTACCGTCAACCAATTTTACACGTTGAATGATCTGGGTCGCCTGGTCTATCTGCAAGGGGATTATTCAAAAGCATTGGAATACTACGGAGAGGCCAAAGTTCGTGCACTTAATGGCAATTTGGAAAATCGATTGGTTAGGCTCATGAGCAATATTGTGGGTGTTTACACCATGTTGAAAGAATATGACAAGGCCCTTGAGGTGGCACAGGAAGCTAATAACATTTGTGATACCTCCAATGTTACCGATAAGAAAATAGCCCTGACAGCACTGAGCTATGCACATCAAAAATTGGATCACGTCGACAGTGCTATTTTTTATAGCGAGCAGGCATTAGTACTTGCCAAGCGCGCCGGTCATTATTTTAGTATACCCTCACAGCTTTTTGAGGCCGGGGATTTGTACGTGCTAAAGAAAGACTACGGGGCAGCTTTAAGCGCTTATAAGGAAGCCGTCTTATTACTGAAAGAAAACCCGGAAGGCAGTAGTATGGATCAGATCAAATTGCAAATAGCCCAGGTGTACGAGCAATTAAATCAACCCGATAGCACACTGAAATATGCGCACGAGGCTAATCTTTACGCCAAGGACTATGACATTAAGTGGTCGATTCTTCGTTCTTCGGAGATTCTTTCCAGGACTTATGCCAAATTAAACCAGCCAAAAAGGGCAATACCATTTTTCGAAATGGCCTTGCAATACAAGGATTCGATTTATAATGAAGACAGCCAAAAGCAATTTGCAGACCTCCGGGTTAAAATAGAAACCCTCGAAAAAGTAAAGGAGATCGAAACCCTCGAATCTCAAGCGCAAATAGATCAGTTGAAGCACGACTCGGTTGTCCGGCAAAGCATCGCCATCGTGCTCATACTTATACTTTTAATTGTTTTTATCATTGTCTGGCACAGAAACAGCCAAAAGATTCAGAGACTAAGATCTTTGGAGCTCTCAAAAGAAGTCGAGCAAAAGAAAAAGGACCTTCATCTGCAGACACTCCACATGATCAGGATGAACAACAACATTCAGGAAGTAGAGGATGGACTCAATGCCCTGGTGCCTAAAATGAATGGTCAGTCAAGAGAAGTTCAGCAACTCATCAATACCATCAAGATCAACAAGAGCCTTGAAAGAGAATGGGAAAATTTCAACCAATTTTTTAACAGCACTCACGATGGATTTGTGGAGCAGTTGAGAATAAAATACCCTGAAATTTCACTCAACGATCTAAGACTTTGTTCGCTGCTCAAGCTCAACCTGAACAATGCAGAAATTGCATCCATACTCAATGTTGAACCAAAAAGTGTGGTCATGTCAAAATACAGACTTAAAAAGAAGCTTGGTCTTCCCAAAGACGTGGAACTTGTTGACTTTGTCTCCACGCTTAACACAAAGGCTTAATTAATCGCCTCCAACCTGGCTTTTTTTGATCAAATAGGACTCCTTTTCACTACTTTCCGCTACTTGTAGTTCATTTGTAGACCATCTATTCTTGCCATTTGCGGCCTCTGGATTGACATTTGGAGCATGAACAAGTATGTCTCCCTTATAACTTTTCTTTTGCTGGCGAATGCAGCACTTGCCCAGCAAACCCACAAAGTCAAGGTCGCCATTGCCTTAGCTGATTGCGAAGTTTTGTCTACAGAGCACCCTACATTAAGTCAGGTCACAGTTTATCCTAATCCCACGAATCAATACCTGACTGTTGAGCATTTCTTCCAACAGGCAGAGGCACTATTGATTGACACTTCAGGAAAGCAGGTCCTAAGGTCTGCCATCGATAAGCCCTTGTCCAAAATAAATATAGCAGGACTCCCAAGTGGTTTTTATGTACTTCAAATCAAACACCAGAAGGGAATTGCTCAAGTCAAAATCTTACTCAAACGATGATGTACAGACTTATTTTTATTCTTATTGCGACCATTTTGCCAGGTGGCTTGCTCGCTCAGCAGACCATTGAAGCCGACCTCAGCGACATCGTCCAGCTAGAAGCAGATTCCTTTGATGGTGATGTTCAATGGCAATTGTCAAACGATGGGATGGAATTTACGGATATAGTAGGAGCTAATACTGGAGTATATGAAGCTGAAATTTCTAATCTCCCAACTTCTTTCAGAGCTAGAGTGCTGAATGAAAGCTGTGACAATCATTATTCTGAAACCATCAAAGTCATTAGCTCGGATGAAACCGACGGATTGCTTTGGTCCGACCCACAAACCTGGGGTGCTTCAGGAAAACCGCTTAGTGGACAAGAAGTACTTATTCCCAGTGGCACGCGAGTGATTCTGGACGAAACACCACCGGAACTGGGAGGGTTGGTTGTCGAAGGAGTTTTAGTCTTTGACAGAAAAGATTTGACACTGGCATCTAAATGGATTGTGGTCAATGGAGGCATACTTCGTATTGGCACTGAAGAGGAACCTTTCGAACAAAAGGCAATTCTTACTATAAATGATACAGGCACCGAAGCCAGTGTCATGAACATGGGAACTCGTGGCATTATGGTGATGAAGGGTGCTTTGGAATTGCATGGTGCAATACCAGAAGTCGTCTGGACTAAAATTGATGGTCACGGAGAATTAGGAAGCAAATCACTAGATCTGATTGAACCAGCAGCCGATTGGGAAGAAGGGGATGAAATTGTAATAGCACCAACGGATTATTATGAAGCCGGAAATGGAATTTCCACTACTCAGCTTGTAACACTGAGTAGTGTGGATGGGAGCCATATTGATATTTCCGAAGGGCTAAATGCCTTCCGTTGGGGGCTATTGCAATATGCGACGGAAAGCGGCATGAGTCTGACCTCAGCCCAAATGGTGGAACCACCGGTAGCAGACACGGAGACCACAACAACTCCGCTTATTTTAGATGAACGTGCAGAGATTGGGCATATGACTCGAAATATTGTGATCCAGGCCCCGGAAGACGATCTGTGGAACATACAGGGGTTTGGTGTGCATACGATGATTATGCCCAATGGCACGGCACATATCGAGGGAGTCGAATTCAAAAGAGGAGGTCAAAGAGGCCGACTTAGAAGGTATCCATTTCATTGGCACATGCTGAGCTATGCAGGTACTGAGACGCTTGACGATGCCACAGGCCAATATTTCAGAGGCAATACAATTAATTCTTCAACCAATCGGGGAATAGTTATACATGGAACCAATGGCGTATCCGTCGAGGATAATATCGTTTATGATGTAAGAGGTCACGGTATTTTTACCGAAGACGCCGTGGAACGTCGCAATGTTATTGATGGCAACCTGGTTTTGCACATCAGAAACCCGGAATGGGGAGCGCAATTGAAAGAGCACGAAACGGGAGAGCTTGGCTCCTCCGCCTTTTGGATCAGCAATCCTGACAATACAGTTACCAATAACACTGCGGCAGATAGTCAAACCTTTGGCTTTTGGCTGACATTTCCGGAACAGCCCTGGGGCCTCAGTCAAAGCGTGTTGCATACGGATGGACTCGTTCTACGCCCGAACCGACTTTTGTTTGGAACATTCGACAACAACACCGCACATTCCAACAAAAATGATGGGATTCACCTGGATGATGTTGAAGTCAACAATGATGGAACCACACAACCTGTACAATATTGGTCTACTACAGATGGACGAACAGATGGATTTCCTTTCGACGCACTGAGACGGTTTACGCTTTCAAGATACAAGACCTGGAAAAATCAGGATAATGGCGCATGGGACAGAGGGGTGTGGACCGACATCATTGAAGTAGTATCCGCAGACAACTGTGGACGCTTTTTTGCCGGATCAGGTGCCGATGGCGTCATTGAGAGGAGTCTGGTAGTAGGCACTTCCTTAAACTACCTCATGAACGGAACCGGAAGGCCAGAAACAGCTGACTTCCAATTTCACCCCTCATCCGCTCCTACGGCATTTGCAACTTATCATAGTGCTTTTAGCATGAGAAATAACGTGGTGGTAAACTTCAATGTAGTCGAACATGACAGAGCCGGAGTTTTTGCGACCGACGATTATTACATTAGACCGGTAGATAAAGGCCAGGTTCGGAATACAAATAACTTGCTGATAGAATCGCATCCCGGTGTAAAATTAAAGGCAGCAAACGATTACTTCACATTGGCCAGTGCACTTTGGGATCCCGAAGGACACTGGGGCCCTGCCGGAAATTATTTTGTGTATGACGATCCCTTTCTTACTTATGGAAAAACAATAACCACTGACAATTTAGGAACCGAGGTCGTTGGTGGTGTCAGTGTACCGGGTCCATTCTACGGGTTTCTATCTTTCGTATTGCACGGTGATGGCTACGTACCGCCTCAAAACAAACCTTTCCAGGATTATATGGCTATCCATGTGAGTAGACTCGATGATAATTACAATGAAGTGGCCACATGGAATGTCACCAGTGCCCAGCCCGAGTGGGCGCTCAACCATATGCGCGATTTTGCAACGACAAGCGAAGGAATCTATGAACTTACCTTTCCAGACGAACTCATTTCACCTACTGATTTTCAAATGGATGTCGAAAACATGCTTGAAACTACAGATACACAGGTTATAGGCATTCAGTTTGACTCAGACATCTCGCCAGTGGTCTTCATTCAGCAGGAAAGCAATTTGAATAACTACGTGGAATATGCCGAACTGACTTCTTTGAACGATGTCGTTCAATCCGATGGTGAGACCTGGTGGCAAGATGAAAATGGAGACCGCATTTGGGTGAAGCTTAGGGGAGGTATTTGGCAGTCGCCTTCCGGCAATGAAGCAGATGACGACTTCGAAGACGTACTCAACGAAACATTGCTCTTAAAGATTAGAGCGGAAGATTAATCGCACAAGAAACTTTCAACCACTTCAATAAATAAACAAAAATCTAAAATGGAAGAAAATAAAACCCTTTTTGAGAAAATTGGCGGAATGAACGCTGTGAATGCTGCGGTAGATATTTTTTATGACAAAGTACTCGAAGATTCACGAATCAGCCACTTTTTCAAGAACATCAATATTGAAGCACAGTCTGGCAAGCAGAAGGCCTTTTTGGCGTATGCCTTCGGAGCTCCCATGGCCTATACAGGAAAAAACATGAGAGATGCTCATGCGCACATGAATCTTACGGAGGAACATTTCAATGCAGTGGCAGGACACCTGGTAGATACCTTGCAAGAGCTAAGTGTTGCCCAAAATTTAATAGATGAAGTAGTGTCTGTAGCATTGACTACCAAAGACGATATCCTGGGGAGGTAAATGACATGACATCTATAGGGCCGTGGTTTCTCCGATGTTATGCGCTCTTATATGGGTATATTGGTATTATTCCATTCTTGTATCGTGAAATCCGGCTCTTTTCCATTGATTGTTCTCCTTAATCCAAAAATTGGAAACTCTGATTTTTCTTGAAAAAGAAAGGCTATCAAGCATGCCAGCCATTTCTATCAGGCCTGTAACAATGGCTGACTGGTCATGTAGCGTGACTTTCTTTTCAGATAAAGCATACTTGGTGACCTTTAACTGACCGCCGTCCAATTGAGCTTTTCGTTTTTTCAAATAGGCCATCCATTCTTTTTTAGTAATAGCAGGATTGTTGCCATTAGAATGCACATATGGCTCGGTAGTCAGACGGTCCAGGGTTTGGATATCGCACATCTCAAAGGCCTTATTAAATTCATCAATAGTTTGATTGAGTTGGCTGGAATCAGACTCAGTTGATACTTCGACGGTGCAGGCAACGCCAACTAAAAGGAGAGCTAAATGATAAATTGTTGTTTTCATGATTATGGCTATTGGTTGGAGATAATATCTCCAGATACACACTTAAATTTATAATGGGTGTTGTTTTCTGCGTACTCAAGTTCAAAATCATTGTATTCTGAGGGGATCTCAGTTGGTAGCCAATGACGTCCTTTTTCTACCACAATGATGGCTCCTTCATGATCGCCCACCCAACAAAAATTTTCTCTGAATGCCTTAGGATTTATTGGCCTTATGCCGTGGTTGCTTATCAATTCGTCGCTGACATTCAGCGCATGCGACACCGGATGTCCAATCTCATTGATACGGATTACATCAGAGATATTGAAAGTCTCTTTTCCAGGGTAGTTCAGTTTAGGACGCTCTATAAACTCGGCGATATTCCCATCAGGGTCATAAAAGTAAATCGACCTACCAGAGTCAAAATGAATGATTTTATCACCATGAAGAGGTAGTAATTCTATGCCTTTGGATTCTACAAAATCAATAGACGCCTCAAGACTTCCTGTAGGTATAAGAAAGGCAAAATGATAAACCGGATGGGTTTCTGCTGAGCTAAATCTAAGTTGAGTGGCTCCGGCTTGAATGATCAATTCCTCTGAATTACTCTTCAAGCTTGGAAATCCCAAAAGTTCGATATAGAATCGGCCTTGCCTGAGTGCATTTTTCGTTGCTATGGTCAGTTTTTCAAATTGCATGGTGAGTTAAGTATAAAACTGAATTCGTTGAAGTTAGTTTCGTTCGCTAATCTTAGCAGATTTCTTCATTATCCTTATATTTGAAATTAATCAATCTATAATCGTTTGAGTATGCAAGTTCGCGGATCCGTAATTAAGAGCATCGATAGCTTTGTTGCAGATGTACATAGTAGTAAGTATGAGGATTGGAAGAAAGGCCTGTCTGAAGCATCGAATTTACTCTTATCATCTGTATCGACTTCCAACTGGTATCCTGTAGAACCGGGAGTAATTGCCCCCACTCAGGTGCTTTGTGATATGTTTTATCAGGATAAGAAAAAAGGAGCATGGGAATCGGGTAGATATAGTGCAAAAATGGGATTGACTGGTATATACAAAGTCTTCGTTTTGATCAGCTCGCCAGCCTTTTTACTGAAAAGGGCTTCACGTGTTATCGCCACATTTTATGAGCCTACTGACCTTACTGTGGTCGATAGCACAGACAACTCAATGGTAATTCAGTTTACCAAACTACCGATCAAAAATGAGTTGATTGAATACCGAATCGCAGGTTGGATGGAGATGGCATTGGAAATTTGCGGATGCAAAAACCTCAATATCGATATCACCAAATCGATGGCACAAGGCCGGGATAGGTTTGAGACCTCGATTACCTGGGACTAAACGTATCTATTTCAAAAAACAAGAGTTCAACTCATTAACATCTGCACTATTGAATCATAGTGCAAAGCTACATAGAGTAGTGTAGCTAAATTCACAAAAGCGATTGCCGGAAGCACCCATAAGAGCGGAGCCACGATTGACTCCTGGTGAAAAAAGACCATTATCATAAAAAGTGAAAGGCCGATATAAAGGTCAGTGCCAATTTGACGGCCCCAATGCAGCTTCAGCATGGTCTTGGTGGTTCGGAAAAGGCTTTCTTTTGTGCTGCAATAGTAGCTATACCCGGTGAAGGCAATGAATGCCAGCCATGCAATGTATTTCCCATAAGCATAAGGTCCCGAGCTAATAATTGGATGTTCACCACCGTTGAAAATGATGGCAACTACTACCAAAACAAAATAAACGGCCCATATCAAGTTGTTAGTTCTCATTTGAAATCAGGTTAAAGTCAGGTTCAATATACCAGATTTGGATTTATCCCGCAATCCACTTCCTGAAGGCCGGAGCATTTTCCTTACTTACCAGGATATCTTCCTGTGCCTCCGGAATAAGCTCAAGTTGCACCTTGCCATGATCTGACTTGAACTTATGGATGGCAGAGATATTCACAATATATTTTCTATTGGCTCTGAAAAAATATTTCTGGTCCAAATCAGATTCTAATTCCCTTAAAGTGCGATCCATGATAAAATTGTTGCCTTTTTTGTCCTTAAGGAAAACGATTTTGTGTTCGGAAAAAAAGTAGGCCACCTCTTTAGCCTGGATGGATAGGTAGTCAATCCCCCTTTTTACAATGAAGCGTTCTTTGGCAGTCTTTCCAGAAGATGGTTTCAGAAATTGACCTAGTTTGTTTTGAAAAAAGTGCGACTCGAGTGTTTCTATTTTCTCAAGCGCCTTTCTAAGCCTGGGTTCCTGGATCGGTTTCAGGAGGTAATCCAGGGTATTGTATTCGAATGATTCCAGTATGTATTTATCGTAGGCTGTGGTAAATATGATCGGAAATTGCGTTTGTCTTTTTCTAAATATTTCAAATGAATTTTGATCCGTCAGCTGCACGTCCACAAAAGCCAAATCAGGACTGTTGTTGGCATCCAACCATGCTATGGTTTCCTTCACACTTTCTAACCTCCCGACAATCTCATTTTTAGGGTCAATGGACATCAGCAAAGCCTCGAGTTTTTGTGTGGCTAATGGTTCGTCTTCGATAATGAGTATGCGCATAGGTCAGGCGTTAAGTTTGAGCAATGGAAGTGCGAGTCGAAACTGGTTGTCGGACTGAGTCACCTCAATCTTCTTATCCGCGATGAGAAGAAACCGTTCTTCTAGATTCTTAAGGCCTATTTTTGAAGAATGTGTTTTCTCAGATTTAGGGATCAAATGGTTAGCTATTTGGAGGTAATCTTCTTCAATACTCAGCTTCACAGTTAATGGTTTTTTTCTGGTTATTTCATTGTGTTTCACCACATTTTCGATGGCCATAAATACCGACAAAGGTGGAATCAGATAGCTATTGGGCTGATTAGATTCGAAAGTATTTTTTACCAGAAGCGCCTTTCCAAAGCGAAGCTGAAGCAAAGAAGTGTACTGATTCATAAAATCAATTTCATCGTTGAGCAGGACTAATTCCTGGTCCTTATAGCCCAAAATATAGCGATAGACCTCAGCCAGATTTTCGGTAAAAACTTTGGCCTTCTTCGAATCCAAATCAATCAGTTGTGATAAGTTATTGAGCGAATTGAACATGAAATGGGGATCGATTTGATTTTTAAGCGCTTCGAGTTCGGCTTGTACTTTGGCTCTTTCCAATCGTTCATTCTCTACCATGTCACCCTCCCGTTGTTTGATCAGAAAAACCGTTTCGTAAACGTGGGTAATGAAAATGACACAAACCACACACACTGCAGCAGTGATCTGAACCACTTTCCAATCGATAGGTAAGCGGACCATGGTATACCACAGGATCAAAACTGACATGACTAGTGGGGTCGTGTACAAAATGTTGGCGGCCAGCAGGGTCAGTGCCTTTTGCGCAGGGTGTATAAACCAGCTGAATTTGTCCTGGAGTTTGAAAAGCAAAAACCTATTGCCCTCCCAGATCATAGAAGCAAGACCGATGAAGTACAGATAGGACAACATTAAGAATATAACAGAGCGGTCCTGGTTGCTGATTAGCCCCGTTGCATTTGGGATGACAATCCCAAAAAATTGAGGGCCGATGATCCTGATGACCCTGTCTTCAATATCTGCACTAGTAATCTTCATATGTCAGTTATGACTTATTCCGCTTCAGTCGGCTTTTTTTCCGTTTCGGTTTTTCTAACCTCCACCGTGTCAAATTTAGGGATATATTTAATCAAGCGAATCAAGATCCTATCTGATAAGTTGACCATGGTTCGTAGCAATTGAAAATCAAAACTTGTAACCTGCTTATGAAAACACAAAAAATCAATCATGTAGCTGTTTGGGTTTTAGTGGCCATTATACAGGTCATTCCAATGCTATGGTACGATCAATTGTTTTTTGGTATCCGATGGATGGAGTTGAACAATTTCACCATTGATGATTTTGATGATTTCGGAACGTTCGGCTATGTGATTGCCATATTGAACGCCGCAGCATTTTGCTACTTTATGGCTTGGTTGTTTATTAGGCTTAAGGTAGAAACGGCCATTGAAGGGTTAAAGATTGCCTTCCTATTATGGTTTTGTTTGGTCTTTATGCAGGTGACCACCCAAAATTTTTTCACTCTCAGACCATTTGAACTTACCCTGATAGATGAGTTGCTGGTCTTGATAGAATATGAAATGGTCGGTGTGGTACTCGCGCTGCTCAGAAAGTATGAGAGTGTAGAAGCGAAATGGAATTAACATATAAAACGGAAAAGTCCTATGATAAAATATTTGCTACTTGTACTGCTTCTAAGCTCCACTTTGAGTTATGGGCAGACTTCAAAAGAAACTGCCTATAAGGCACTGGAAAACCTTGTTGGTGGTACATGGCTCTATGAAGGCCAGTGGGGAAATGGACAAAAATTCAAACAAGAGCACATCTTTGAATGGGGTCTGAATAGACAGATTATGAAGGTGAAAACTTATGGTACTGTAAATCAGGAAACTGGAGAATATGGTTTGCGCAATGAAGGCATCCGTGCCTGGGATACCAAGACCGAAACTGTGAAATTTTATGAATTCGATGTTTTGGGAGGTGCAACTATCGGAGATTGTGTGTTTGAAAAGGATCGATTTCATTATGAATACCTATATGAGATAGAGGGCAGGCAACAGCTGATGCGGGACACGTGGAAATTTGTGGATAAGGACACTTATCTCTTTTCTGTCAATCTGAAATCAGGAGATGAATGGAAGGTTTTTTCTAGTAATGAAATAAAAAGACAATAAGATCTCATGAAGACCAATGAAGAATATGAAAAGGAGTTTATAGATACGGCCAAAGAAAAAACAGGTCATACTGTAGAAGAGTGGATGGCTATTCTAAAATCTGAGAATCCTTCGAAAATGAAACAAGCCCTGGACTGGCTTAAGTCAGAAAAGGAAATTGGGCATATGCACGCCACTTTTATAGCCGCTATCTACTTGAATAATGGGCTTCCGGTTTATGATTCTAAGGTATTGTTTGAGTCACATTTTCAAGACAATGAAGACAAACGGCCGATCTATCATAAAATCGAATCCCTGGCACTGGCTGAATTCCATAACATGCAAATTGTACCAACCAAGGGATATATTTCCTTCCGCAACGATAAAGAGTTTGCGGTAGTCAAAGTCAATAAAAAGCAATTGCGTGTCGGGCTTGATTTGGCAGATAGGCCTTTTGATAATTACGTGCAAAAAGCAAAAAATCTGGGTACTATGCCACGCATTTCGCATATGGTAGAAGTTTATGAAGAAAGTGAAGTGAATGATAAACTAAAGGCCAAAATGATTGAAGCAAATCAAATTGTTAACCAAAAAAAATAAAACATGGAATTACCATCAATAAACTATCTGGCGGTACTGGTAGCCGCATTATCTACATTTCTAATCGGTGGTCTTTGGTATTCGCCGGTTTTGTTCGGTAAGATTTGGCAACAAGATGTAGGCCTGTCTGATGAAGAACTCAAAAAAGGTAATCCGGCAAAGATATTTGGCGGAGCCTTCGTCCTTGGACTGATCATGTCTTTTAATCTGGCGGCCTTTTTGGGAAGTGAGCCGGATTTGATGTGGGGTATCGTTGCCGGACTATTAGCAGGGGCCGGGTGGATTGCAGCCGCTATGGGAGTCACTTATCTCTTCGAGCGCCGGTCCATGCGATTCTTTCTGATCAATGCCGGATATCATGTGGTTTCATTTGTAGTTATGGGAGCTATTCTGGGAGTTTGGAAGTAAAAATGGTGTATTTCTTTGTTGGGTAAGCGACTAAATGAACATTTAGAGTGGAAGGGAGATTTATTTTTTTTGCGCAATGACAAAGAGATAATCGCCTGATTCATATTCATCGCTGTCCATTACTTCTTTGATTTTATCAGATTCAATATCAAGTGCCAACTGAGCTAAACCTGCATTGATTTCTTCAGCATTAGATAAGTCAGAAAAGGAAGAGATGCCCTGCCTTACCTGGGCATCAAGATACAGATGAGGTCGATGTTTTCCACTGTAGAGAAATAAGTCCGTCAGCTCAGCTGTGACAAAATATTTTTCTGTCTCTGTGATTTGGAAGCCAGATTGATGGAGTGCTGAAGTGACGAGTTCCAGGCTTGGCATCTGATCCATGGAATCTTGAAGCATTTTCGGAAAATAGGTATTGAGCCAGTATCCTTTCATTTGATCAGGCGTGGAGGTGAAAAGTATCAATTGGCCTGTGGGTTTAAGAATACGATTCAGTTCGTTGAAAGCCAATTCCAGGTTTTGCCAGTGGTGAATGGTTAGACTACCGATAATACCGTCCATGCTTTCTGAGCTCAGTCCAGTATGCTCAGCTCTAGCCTGCATCCATTTACCCTTGGGATTTTTGTCTCTGGCAGCGGAAAGCATTTGATCGGAGGGATCTATGCCTATAAAGTCAAGACCCTTATTCATGAAGATGGACGTATAGTTACCCGTTCCACAGCCTATGTCTAAAAACCGCTGACCAGGTTGCGGGGCAAGATAATGAAGCATTCTTGATGCTAGATAAGTGTCGGCCTGACGTGTTGCATTGTAACCCAGACCAATTTTGTCATATTTCGTTTCTCTCATAGCCAAAAATTGTTTCGTCTCATTAACTTGCGTCAAGTTTACTCTTTCAAATCAAAAATCCAAAGCTATGAATTCGATCGAATCAACCCTTAAATCTTTTACCTGGGCATTAGTCGTTGTTGCGCTTACATTTACTTCATGTAGTGATGACGAGGATCCGGTCATCGACAAGGCCAACCTCACCGGGAGCACCTGGATATATGATCATGCCGATGCGGGCGACCAAATTGCCTCTGCTATTGTTGACGCATTTTTGGCTGGAACGGAGTATACCTTTAGTACTGACAATACCTATAGCAGTGTTCAGCTTGGATTTGAGAGCGAAGGGACATGGGAATATGGTGAGTCCACGATTACCTTAAATCCCGGAGAGACCCTGGAAGAGGTTTGGGAGGTAACAGAACTATCCGCCAATACACTAGTGTATATATCCACTACCATTGACAGCGAAACTAACGATGAGTCTAAAATAACCTACATCTATAAAAGATAATATGTCTTAAAGTTTGAAATCTGGATTATAAATCAACCCAATTATATTTCCCCAGGGGTCTTTGATGGAAGCTACGACAAGCGCCCCTCCTACGTTAGTGGGCTTTTCGTGCATAGTCGCACCCAGTTCCAAAAACCTGTTGAATTCTCCTTCGATATCCTCCACACCCCAGTAGTTGATTACACTTTCTGCCTTGTTGGTTGTAGGCTCTTCTTCAGGCTGGAGGCCAAGTTCATACCCTGCGATATTGAACCCCACATAAAAAGCTTTATCAAAATAGGGTTTTGATTGAAACGCGTCTGAATACCACTTCTTGGCAGTGTTAATATCCCCAACTTTATAAATTGTAGTTCGTAATCCGAGCATAGCAGATTTTGATGGTAATACATTAAAAATAGTAATAGATGTCAAATTGAAAATGAAAAACAGTAACTTTTTCGATTTCAATCAGTTGAGTCAATAGCCAATTAAATATTTAAAGACTTCTAGATAGTGCTCACTCAAGATATAACTCGCCAACTTTCGGTAATCATGTTCTCCGACATCGTGGATTATACTGCAATGATGCAGGATGATGAGATCAATACCATGATGACACGCGACAAATACAGAGAAGCTATCAAGAAGCTCACCACAAATTATGATGGCCGCATCTTGCAACACTATGGTGATGGCACACTGACAACCTTCAAAAGTTCGGTTTCTGCAGTTCAATGCGCCATGCAACTTCAGGAAGAAATGCAAAGAGACCCGAATGTTCCAATCCGCATAGGAATTCACTCTGGCGACGTTGTTTTTGAAGATGGTGGCATATTCGGCGACGGGGTGAATGTAGCCTCAAGGATAGAGTCTTTGGGTGTTCCGGGTAGCATATTGGTATCAGAAAAGCTATTTGATGATATTAAAAATCAACCCTTCATTCAAGTGCAATCTCTGGGTGAGTTTGATCTGAAAAATGTAATCAGACCGATGGAAGTATTCGCTATTACCAATAAAGGAATTAAGATTCCCTCCCGGTCGGAAATGAAAGGCAAGCTCAAGGAACGAATCAAAAGCATTGCTGTACTGCCGTTTGTCAATATGAGTAATGAATTTGATAATGACTATTTCAGTGACGGCATAACCGAAGAGATTATCAACGCGCTGGTGAAAGTAGATGGTCTCAGAGTGACTTCAAGAACCTCTTCGTTTGCCTTCAAAAACAAACATGAAGATCTGAGAATTATTGGAAAACAACTCGGTGTCAACTCCATTTTGGAAGGCAGTGTTAGAAAAGCCGGAGACAGGATTAGAATTACGGCACAGTTGATCAGTATCAGTGATGGCTACCATATATGGGCTGAGAATTTTGATGGTACCATGGATGATATCTTTCGGGTGCAAGATGAAATCTCCTTAAAAATAGCCAACAGCCTTCGTGAAAAACTGAGTATGGGAGAGCAGCAAAAAAAGCTTGTTTCGCCTACCGAAAATGTTGAAGCATATAACACATATCTCCTGGGACTGTTTTATCAAAACAAATGGACGCCTGCCAATTTTGAGAAGGCCGTTGACTTATATAGACAAGTCATTGAACTCGAACCTGAGTTTTCATTACCATATGAAGGCCTAGGGTTTTGCTATACTATGTTGGGCAATACAGGTCACATGGATACTGATATTGCGTACAAAAAAGCTGAGGAAATGGCTCAAAAGGGCCTGGAGTTAAATAATGAAAGCATTGATTCCTATTTGACTTTGGTTTCGCTGAAGTTTTTTCATCAATGGGAATTTGAAGAAGGGTATCAACTGCTATTGAGAGCCTTGAAGATTAATTCCAATGCTCCAGTGGCTCATGTATTACTTTCATTGTACCATTTAATCCGGAAGGACTTTGATCAGGCTAAGGCTGCAATAGAAAGAGCGCTAATCAGCGATCCATTATCAGTTCATACCATGCGTACCAAAGCAGATGTATTTTATATGGCTAGAGAATATCAGGAAGCTATTCACATTTATGATCAGGCACTCAAAATTAATCCGCAGTTTCAAGCTGCAGTGGAGTTCAAAGGCTGGGCACATTTGCAGTTAGGAGCATATGATGAAGCGATAGCCATCTTTGAAAATCAAAGCGAGACCACATTCGCTATGATTACCGATACGCAGTTGGGATATGCCTATGCCTTGAAAGGTAACCTCGATCAAGCCCGTATTCATCTGGAAAACCTTAAATCTCATAAAGGAGTTAAAAAATCACTGAATTATGACTTCGCTACATTATATACAGGACTAGGTGAATACGAAGCGGCAATTAAATACTTAGCTAAATGTGTAGATGAAAAAAATGGCCAGTGCATTATGATGGGATTGAGCCCAATTTGGGAACCACTTCATCGTCATGGTGAATTTAAAGATTTGTTGGCAAGAGTTGGTGTTGAATAAAAAAAAGCCTGATGAAGTAATACATCAGGCCTGACACTTTCTGCATCTGCATATTCAACGGTTTGCTCAAATCACGGAAAGTGTTACTACCGAACTAATCAAAAACCTATCTTTTTCGACGTTGTTTCATTTTTTCCCAGCGCTCTTTTTGTATTAAAACATAGGATTCAAACTGTTTCTTGGATAGCAGCCCTCGCATTTCTTCATCTTTGGCATTTTTCAATTCTCCTGCTTCTTTTCGCTTACTTTCCCGACTTCCGGAAGAATTTTTTAATGCTTTCAATTTATCAGCATACTTCAGTACGATTTCAGCGTATGGCTCTTTTTGCTCTTCTGATAACTCAAGCTTGATCTGATCATTTTTTATCAATTCCATCAGACGCTCTTCGCTAGGTTTAGAAGAGGAATCTGGCTGAGCTTTCACGATGGCTGTAGCACTACCCATGAGCAAGAGCGACAGACCCAAAATTCTAATTATTATTTTCATATTACACTGTTGTATTTGTTTTCATTTTTCAAATTTCACAAAGCGGGAAGACGAACTCAAATGTTTTCAACAGGCAGCTTACTATTATCTACGAACAATGGTTTTAATACCATAAGCCCGGTTTTTATCTATTTGTTTAAGTTGATGCTCCATTGATTGAGATTAAAGCATTGGTTGTTGAAAAAATTGAAATGCAGACAACCACTAGCCTAATATTGCATTAAACTACTTTAAACCTTCGATGAAAAATTTTAAACCTGCACTTATTCATTTTTTGGTTTGGGTAGGCTATTTTAATTTGATAGCCTGGTCATTTTCCTCATTTGAAGACTGGCAAGAATCAATGGTGCGAGCGCTTGTTGTGGTATCCATCCATTCTTTTCTGTTTTACCTCAATGCCAATTTTCTAATGCCCAAATTCCTCGATAGAAGAAAGGTGGTTTCCTATGCCGTGTTGTTGATTGCTTCGTTAGGCCTGGTATTGGCACTTTTAGTGGGCCCTCTCAAGTCAGTCATGCCAGAACGGGACTCTAGACTTACTCAGCGAATGGATGAAATGAGAAAAAATAACTTTCCTAAAGAAGCAAAAACACGCGACCGCCGCAAGGGAAGAAAAAGGATTATGGATCCAAGAGCTGTAGGTATGTTGATATCCTCTGCAGCAGTTCTGTTTGTGAGTTCAGTTTATTTTAATATCAAAACTAAAAAAAGTAAAGATGAGGAGCTGCTTCAGATGAAAAATCAATCATTGGAGGCAGAAAAGAAGTTCCTAAAATCTCAAATCAATCCGCATTTTTTATTCAATACGCTCAACAACTTATACTCCTTGGCCACAGTAAAATCGGACAAGACCGCTGATGCGATCCAGCGACTGTCAGAAATCCTGAGGTATTCCATTTATGACTCCGAAAGTAAGCTGGTTACTCTCCAAAAGGAGTTGGAATACATTGGTCATTACATTCAACTACAATCATTGAAAGACGAAGATTTTGACTCCAAGATTTCATTAAAGTCTGAAAAGGTTAGTGAGCAATTACAGATACCGCCAATGGTTTTACTCCCATTTATCGAAAACGCATTTAAACATGGCAACTTAGCCACGTCCGATGAAGCATATCTTTCGATTGAAATTAAAACGAAAGATGAAAACCTGCATTTCACATGCAAAAATACCATCGCAGAAATCTCACAGGCAAAAGATAAAACGGGTGGCATTGGATTAAAGAATGTCAGAAGGCGACTTGAACTGTTTTATGGAGACAATTTTGATTTGGATATCCAGAAAGGTTCGGATACCTTCCTGATAAGTTTAGTATTGAAAGCGTAGTATGAGTTATACCTGCTTGATCATCGACGACGAACAACCGGCAAGAGAGTTGCTGAAAAGATATGTAGAGAAGGTGCCACACTTGAATCTGGTCAAAGCCTGTAAAAGCGCGCTTGAAGGTATTGAACTTATTAACAGCCAATCAATAGATCTGATCTTCTTGGACATTCAAATGCCAGACCTTACGGGTATTGAGATGCTCAAGAGCATACGCAGCCAACCCATCACCATTTTTACCACGGCTTACCAGGAATTTGCACTGGAAGGCTATCAACTAGATGTGGTTGATTATCTTTTGAAGCCATTTCCATTTAATCGCTTTGTTCAGGCAGTAAACAAGGCCTGCGAATTGCTTGAAATGAGGGAAGGTAAGGAAATTGAAAGGCCGAATACCAAGAAATCAGACACTCTAATTATCAAGGCAGAACATAAACTATACAAGGTGGCAACTATCGATATCAAATATATAGAAGGGCTAAGAGAATACGTGACCTATCACCTGGTCGATAGAAAAATAATTTCTCTTCAAGCGCTAAAGGACATAGAACTCAATCTAAAAAGTATCGGATTTATTCGAGTGCACAAATCTTTTATTGTCAATAAAAGATGGGTAGAGGTAATGGATGGAAATCGATTAAAGATTGGCGACAAAAACGTACCGGTAGGTGCCGCTTATAAAGAACAGGTACTAACGGGAATTTTTGACTAGGGAAAACGGTTGTGGGTTCGGTTATGAGAGCAAACTATAAACCTATATTCTCGTATCCCTGTCTAAACGCGAATTATTTTATGAAAAACTTCCTTAGTTTCCTCCTTGCTATCGTGCTGCTCTTTGGGTGCACACCAAATAAAGACCCACAAAAGATAATAAACCTGGCCATTGCCAAGCATGGCGGTCAGCTTTTCGAAGGACGTACAGTGACCTTTGATTTCAGAGACAAACATTATCTCGTTCAACGTAAGCAAGAAGGATACACTTACATTCGGTCTTTTGAAGACGATAGCCTCGGTCAGGTAAAGGATGTTTTGATCAATAGCACCGATCTGGAGCGATATGTCAATGATACGCTGTTGAACATCGATGATGAATGGAAATTCAAGTATGCCAACTCAGTGAATTCAGTTTTGTACTTCTTTCAATTACCCTACGGTTTGAATGATGCCGCCGTACGAAAAAAATATCTGGGCCAAAAAGTGATCAACGATCGGCTTTACGAAAAGATACAAGTCACATTTGGTCAAGAAAATGGCGGTAAAGACTTTGAAGACGTCTTCGTTTACTGGATAAATGCCAAGACCAGCACACTCGACTATCTGGCGTATTCCTATCTTACTGATGGCGGTGGTATTCGTTTTCGCCAGGCCGTCAACAGACGCAACATCAAGGGGATGACTTTTCAGGATTACATCAACTTCAAACCACAAGATGAAAGCGTTGCCGTTGAGTCATTGGATCAGGCCTTTATCGATGCCTCACTCATCGAGCTCTCTCAGATAATGAATGAAAACATTGAGATAAATTAAGCAGGGGTTTAAGTAATAAATGACTCAATGATCTAATGAGTTATTAGCTCATTATTTAATTATATCATTGAGTCATTGCTTATATAGGTACATTCACATGACGTTCTGCATGGTAGGAAGATCTTACTAAAGGCCCCGATTCAACATACTTCAGTCCCCGTTTCAATCCTTCCTCTTTGTATTTCTCAAATTGATCAGGGTGAATGAATTCCGCCACTTCGATATGCATTTTGGTTGGTTGAAGATATTGGCCAAGAGTTAAAATATCAAGACCATTCTCCACTAAATCATCGATGGCTTTATGGACTTCATCTACGGTTTCTCCAAGTCCAAGCATAATCCCTGACTTAGTTCTTTGACCATAGGCTTTAGTCAGTTTGATTTGCTCAAGACTTCTTGCATATCTGGCTTGTGGGCGAACTCTTCGATATAGACTCTCCACCGTTTCCATATTGTGAGACACTACTTCTTGGCCCCCATCTATCATTCGATAAAGTGCCTCCCATTTTCCCTTTACATCAGGGATCAATATCTCAATGGTAGTATCAGGAGAGGCCTTTTTGGTTTCAACCACGGTTTGGTACCAGATCTCAGCTCCACGGTCTTTGAGCTCATCTCGATTCACGGACGTAATAACTGCATGCTTTACACCCATGGTTTTGATCGCATCGGCCACACGTTTGGGCTCATCAGTATCATATTCTGGGGGACGACCAGTGGCTACGGCACAAAAAGTACAACTTCTGGTACATACATTACCCAAAATCATGAAGGTGGCAGTACCGGCTCCCCAGCATTCACCCATGTTAGGGCAATTGCCGCTTTCACAAATCGTATGCAATTTGTTTTCATCTACGATCTTACGCACATTGGCATAGCTCTGCCCCACAGGCAACTTCACGCGGAGCCAATCTGGCTTGGTGCGTTTTCTGGCCTGCTTTCCGTCGATTACTGGTAACTCTATCATGAAAATTGAAATTTGTGCAAAGAAACAAACAAGTAGACTAACTTGAATAGTTTACGAATGGTTTTTTAAAAAGGTGAGGGGCTAGGCTTTTATTTTCGGTGTCCGTAAAACAAAGTAATAAATGCCGACAAGAACATAGATCGATCGTCTTCTACAGGCATAAGTTCTATTTTTCCAGCGTAGGCCTCATACATGGTACCAATTTCAAAGCCAGTAACATTGCTTTTGAATGCACCCATTTCGAAAGTAAGTGAAGCCTTCATGTTGACGCCAACTTTTAGGGATGATTGGCCTAAGCCCTGAAATAGGTGACCAGTACCGGAAATGGACTGATAGGAATATAATGTTGGTGTTTTTCCTGCTCCGACTGTCTTAGGGTCGTAGCCAAATGGCACTGCTGCACCTCCATCTCCCACTTTTACATAATAGGGGGCCACTACACCAATCGTAGGGCCGGCAGCAAGAGATGCATTGATTTGTACGCCTTGCTGAGGTGCTTTTTTGAAAAGAATGAAATCTCGTCCGTACTGACCACGAATCGCATAAAGGTAATTTGATTTTCCATATATAAATGGATTTCCTGCTGCTGAGTTTCGCCTGTGTTCCTTGGGATGTTTTACATTCATCAGTTCGAATCCGATAGTTCTGAACTGGGTCTCACTGATCGCACTGGAAAATTTCATTACAAATCCACCTATCAAACCACCGTTTGTATTCTTGTTAATACCCCAAATAAACTCTTTGGTGTAATCATATTGGCCAGAGGATTGACCAAATCCTTCGGTTGCAAAAAAGGCAAATAATGATATGAGTGTTAACTTCTTCAGCATATTTCATTAAATCTAACAACTTCACTTACTTATTACATTATCCAAACGAAATAAAATTCTGATAACTTTTGATTTCAAGTGTAGGTGCTTAAGCTTTGCAAAATAACGTTTTTTCAAAATCTAAAGTTTAATGGGCACCTTAAAAAATGAATATCTTGGCAATCTGCGGACCGAAGGCCTACATATTCCATCAGGAAATAAAATCATTACTGACGCACCTGTAGATAACATGGGCAAGGGTGAAGCATTCTCACCTACTGATCTTATGTCATTTTCATTAAGTGCCTGCATGATGACTATTATGGGTCAGGTCGCAGATCGTGAAAAAATCACGATGAATGGCCTAACCACCGATATTACCAAAATAATGTCTGCAAGTCCAAGAAAAGTTTCGGAAATTCATGTCAATTTTAATTGGCCAAAGCTAGAATTGACAGATCGCCAAAAGACTATGCTTATCAATGCAGCCAAGACTTGTCCCGTTGCTCTAAGTATTCATCCGGATATCAAATTAGAAGTAACTTTTAATCTGAATTGACCCACTTTTTGTAACTAGCACCGTATAACACCTTTTCATAAATCAATCAATTAATGCTCAAGGACCTACGCATCAACAATTCACTGACCGGAAAGAAGGAATTATTTGAACCTATTCATGCACCCCATGTCGGCATGTATGTCTGCGGTCCTACAGTTTACAGTGATGTCCATCTTGGAAATGTCCGCACATTTTTGAGTTTTGATGTGATCTTTAGGTATTTGATGAATTTGGGCTACAAAGTCAGATATGTTCGGAATATAACGGATGTCGGTCATTTGGTTAATGACGAGGATGCCGGGGAAGATAAAATTGCGAAAAAGGCTAAGTTGGAAAATTTGGAACCTATGGAAGTGGTACAGCGATATACGCAGGATTTCCATCAGGTCATGACAATGTTCAATACACTTCCACCAAGTATTGAACCTTCGGCCACGGGCCATATTCTTGAGCAAATAGAAATGATTGAGTTGCTTATTGAAAAAGGGTTAGCATATGAAGTCGATGGTTCGGTTTATTTTGATGTCAATGCCTATCAAAAAGACCATGACTATGGAAAACTCTCCGGAAGAAAAATAGAAGAATTGCTGTCTAATACACGTGACCTGGATGGGCAAGACGAAAAAAGGAATGCGGTAGACTTTGCCTTATGGAAAAATGCCTCACCAGAGCATATCATGCGCTGGAATTCACCTTGGGGAGCAGGATTTCCGGGCTGGCATCTTGAATGCACGGTTATGGGCAAAAAATACCTAGGTCAAACTTTTGATATTCATGGCGGAGGAATGGATCTCAAGTTTCCACATCATGAATGTGAATTGGCCCAATCTGTAGGTGCACATGGAACGGATCCGGTTAAATATTGGATACATACCAACATGTTGACAGTAAATGGTCAGAAAATGAGTAAGTCATTAGGCAATTCTTTTCTGCCAAGAGAATTGTTTACTGGTGACCACCCATTGCTTGATAAGCCCTACAGTCCTATGACTACTAAATTCTTCATGCTTCAATCTCATTATGCGAGTACACTTGATTTTTCTAATGAAGCATTAAGTGCAGCGCAAAAGGGTTATCGCAAGTTGATGAATGGCTTGAAAACTTTGAGGGGATTGACCATAGACGGGCTTGCAGGTGCAGAGCAAAATGAAAAGGCAATCCAGCAAATCAATAGTCTTTGCGATAATTGCTATCGGGCTATGAATGATGATTTCAATACTGCTTTAACTATTGGGCATCTGTTTAACCTGCTTAAGAAAATCAATTCAATTCATACAGGAGCACTATCCATCGCTGAAATTGGAGCTGATACTTTCAATAGAATGAAGGCTACTTTTGAAACTTTTGTATTGAATGTACTTGCCTTGAAGGAAGAAAACCATGTCGAATTTGATGGATTGATTAGTGTTTTGCTCAATATTTATAAAGAAGCCAAAGAGGCAAAAGACTACCACAAGGTAGACGAGATCCGAAATAGCCTTAAATCACAAGGGATCGTCCTGAAAGACATGAAAACCGGCATTGATTGGGCTTACGAGGAGTAGCCATCCTTTATTCTTTTCCAAAGTTCTAAAACTTTGGAAAAGATGGTCACTATGCCGTTCAATAGTCAAACCTCCTGGTCAAATCATCAAGACTCTTTTTGGAACCAACAAAGGTTACTAAATCCTTCAATCGAAGTCTCGTATAGCCGTGTGATATTATCATCTGGCCGCTTCTCTTTATTGATAAGATAATTACGTCAGCAGGCAATCGAAGATCTCTAAGGGTTACACCATGCAAATCTGGATTCAAAACTTCCAGATCCCTCGAATCCTGACCTGGTTCCATCCCCAAAAGAAGGGAAGTAGCTTGTGGAGAGCGCACATAGTGATCCATTAGACTGATCATGGCCATTGATGGGTCTACCACCCGCACACCAAGGTTTAAGAACTTGTCATAATAGGTCCTTTCGTTTAATCTCACTATGATATCTGGCGTACCGAAATGCTGGTAGGCCAATTCACAAACTGTCAGATTGTCCTTGTCGGAAAGCATACAAACTATGGCTTCCGTTTTAGCCGCACCCATAGCACTGAAATCCTCCAGATTGACCTCCCTCATATAGCGGATTGGAACATCTTCTGGTTCGACAATGCTTCCTTTATCCATTAGTGTAACTATTTGAACTTTCCAATTGTTACTCATTAGCTGTTTGGCTAAAGCAACAGATTGGCTTTCGAATCCGAAAATGATCGCATCCCGAATCCCATCTGTCTCAAATTTGGCCTTGGTTTTATCTTCGCCCAATTTCCTCAAAGCATACTTGAATAATGGTGGGCCGACAATTTGATTTAACACAATAATTCCAATCATAATTGTAGCGAACTCAGGCCCCCAATCAGGAAATTGACTAGATACCAGAGAGGTTAGGCCTAAGGCCACACCAGCTTGAGTGATATAAGGCATCCAGCCTACGTTCACAAATCTCATGGGGTCTTGGGCGATTAATCCACCTGCATAAGAACCCCCCATAATTGTTAGTAAGCGTATACCAAAAAAGAATAAGGCTATAGGCCATATGCCAAATAAGATATAAATATTAAGTGATGCTCCGGTGAGCGTGAAAAACGCCGCATAAATCATGGGCCCTGTTTGATGCAATATGGATAAAAACTCAGGCTTGTATTTGGAGTAGTTGGTGATGTAAAGGCTAGCGATTATGCAAGTAATCAATGGCTCTAGTCGGATAAAGTGATCTGGAATGAGACTTACGTCCGCCAAATAATGGTTGACAAAGTAAACCGAATAGCCCAAAATTACGATCACGAGAGCCTTAGACTCAGATTTGATTCTCCATGACAAAACGAAGTCGAGCAGTTTGCCTAATAAATAACCTATTCCAGCTGAAATCAACATTTCTAGAACAGGTAGTAATACGTTGATATATTTGAACTCATTACCAGAAACTAGAGAAATGCTCAGGTTAAAGCACATGGCAAAAAGAATGATCACAATGAAATCCTTGAGCACCGTCACGCCCATTACCGTTTGGGTAAATGGCCCTTTAGCCTTAAGTTCATTGATGACCGCTATGGCGGAAGCTGGAGAACGTGCGACGAATACTGTTCCGGCTAATAGGGATACAGCCAACCTGACACTAAAATCCATGCCTTGCATGAAGGAAATATAATCAGCCAGGAAAAAAACAGTAATACTGCCAATGCCAAATGAAAAGAAAAGCTGACCTAGCGTATTCCATTTGATACTATTGATTTTGGACATTAGCTCACGAAAGTACAATTCCGCCCCAGCCGCAAAGGCAATAAAAGCCAGAGCTACCTCATTGATGAAGTTTAGTTCAGAAATAGACTCCTTTGGAATCAAATTAAGAACAAAAGGTCCACACAAGATACCCGTCATTAAAAAGCCTGTAATGATAGGCAGGTTTATTTTCTGAAAAACAGTTGCAATCTTATTAGCAGCAATGGATACTACGCCAAAACCGCAAATTAGAATGATAGTTAGTTTTATACTTTCGAAATTGAGATCCATTAACTAGAGTTCAAGTTGGATTAAATTCTAAAATAGTCAATATCTTTAAAAGGGATCAGCTTCTGAACTCTTTTTAAAAACTTAAAATTTAACATGCACATACTAATCACCGGTGGAACAGGCTTGTTGGGAAAAAGATTAACATCGTATCTACTGGAGCACGCCATGCACCCTAGAATTGTAAGTCGCAGCACAAACGATTCTGCTGACATCTCTCAATATGAATGGAATGTTGATGAAGGAAGAATCGACCCTGATGCTTTTACTGAAGTGGATACAGTGATACACCTGGCCGGAGCCAATATTGCTGAAGGAAGGTGGAATACTAAAAGAAAAGAAGAAATTTTAAGCAGTCGAATTCGATCTACTCGATTGCTTTTTGAGAGCGTAAAGAAGATCAACTCAAATGAGAGACCCAAGACCTTCATTTGTGCTTCAGCAACGGGCTATTATGGTATTCATGATTTTGAACATGAGTCAAGGGAAGATGATCAAGCAGGAGAGGGTTTCTTGGCACAAGTATGTCTACAATGGGAGAAAGAGGCAGATCGTTTTGCAACTTTGGGTATGAGAGTGATAAAGATCAGAACAGGAGTTGTTTTTGATGAAAAAGGTGGAGCATTACACAAAATGACACAACCCATTCGCTATCTTATGGGTTCTCCTCTGGGCTCAGGAAAGCAATCGGTCTGCTGGATTCATTGGGAAGACTGGTGTCGTGCCATTCATCATTTCATGACCCATAAAGGCCTCTCAGGATCATATAATTTGGTCGCACCAGAACCTGTAACTAATGCAAAGCTGACCCGTTTGATAGCCAGGATAATTAAGCGCCCGCTTTGGCTGCCGAATGTGCCGGGTTTCATGTTGAAGTTTCTTCTTGGAGAGATGTCCACGGTGGTATTGGAAGGTCATAAAATGTCGTCCAAAAAACTTGAAGATGCGGGCTATCAATTTAATTTTCCAGCGGCCGAGAAGGCCATTAGTGATTTATTAATCCGGCCTTGAGCTTTGGCTAATAATCTCTAACTTTGCCGGCTTGGCATTTTTTTGAACCATTTAGAATTTTACAACCAACGAACAACAAATAACATGGGAGACGGAAGCAAGAAAAAGGCGCATGTAGAAAAGATAAAAAAAGCCTTCAAAGACAAAAACTGGAATGAGATCAAGAGTGCAGACTCCTGGGTGATTTTTAAGGTGATGTCTGAATTCGTAGAAGGGTTTGAAAAGTTAGCTAAAATTGGACCTTGTGTTTCAATTTTTGGATCCGCCAGAACACATCCGAACCATAAGTACTATAAAATGGCGACGGAAATTTCGGCCAAATTGGTTCGTCATGGCTATGGGGTAATTACCGGAGGAGGCCCCGGTATCATGGAAGCAGGAAATAAGGGGGCACATAATGAAGAAGGTAAATCTGTTGGACTGAATATTGACCTTCCTTTTGAACAAAACAACAACATATATATCGATCAGGATAAGTTGATCAATTTCGATTACTTCTTCGTGAGGAAGGTAATGTTTGTCCGCTACTCTCAAGGCTTTATCGTTATGCCAGGCGGTTTTGGTACTCTAGATGAAATGTTTGAAGCACTGACATTGATTCAAACTCAAAAAATAGAAAGATTCCCAATCGTGATGGTAGGCAGGGATTATTGGAGTGGCCTTGTTGATTGGCTTAAAGATGTACTTCTCAAGGAGAAAAATATTAGCCCTCAGGACTTAGATTTATTTCATCTGGTCGAAACAGAAGAGGAGGCCGTAGCAGTGATAGACGAATTCTACCATCAATTCAAACTTTCCCCGAATTTCTAATTTTAGAATGTTAAAAAAACATCAGTATTTTTTAGTTGGGTTGCTCATAGGTGGAGCATTAATATATGCTGCAGAACGGATATTTTCGGACCGTTCAACCGAGCCTCCCCGGATTCCTGAAGCCAGTATTGGAATCAAACAAAATAATCATTTAATATCTGGATATCCGGTGCCGGATTCAATGACCTTTGCAGGTGAAATAGTGCCATTACATAGAAGAGACGTGAGAGAGCGACTTGATCGGGAAATTCAAGTCAATGCCTTCTGGCACTCCAATTCCATTATTTTGCTCAAGCGAGGGCAAAGATGGCTACCGTTGATCGATTCTATTCTGGCGGCTAATGATATCCCAACGGACTTCAAATACCTAGCCGTAGCCGAGAGCGGCCTGGACCAGGTAGTATCTCCGGCCAAGGCTGTTGGGTTTTGGCAAATCATGAGAGGAACGGCGGGTGATTTTGGGTTGATCGTAAATAAACAAGTAGATCAACGTTACGATCCTATTCGATCTACAGAAGCCGCGATCAAATACCTCAATAAAGCTTATGAGAAATTTGGTAGTTGGACTATAGTAGCTGCTGCCTACAACATGGGCATGAGCGGGGCAGCCAAAGTCTTAGAAAATCAGAGAGCGTCTTCTTACTATGACATGATCATGTCAGAAGAACCCTCAAGATACGTGTTCAGAATATTGGCGTTAAAAAATATGCTGGAAAACCCAGAGACTTTTGGGTTTGATGTAGATGAAATGTACGAGTCCGAATCACTTAAAAAGGTGATCGTGGATTCTTCAATCGACAATTGGAATGACTTTGCAGAACAGCACGGAACAAGCTATTACCAATTGAAGAGGCTGAACCCTTGGATAAGAACTTACAAAATGAACGTGAAGCAAGGGCAAAAATTTGAAGTAAAAATTCCTACAAAAGAATAATGGAGAAAGCAGAACACATGGAGGAATTAGAACCCACGGTTTTAGACACTTTGGAAGGAGAACACACGGATTACATAGAAGTGTATGGAGCACGTGAGCACAACCTCAAAGACATCGATGTCAAGTTCAAGCGGAATCAGTTGGTGGTAATTACCGGCATCAGTGGAAGTGGTAAATCTTCCCTGGCTTTCGATACGATATATGCCGAAGGGCAGAGACGATATATGGAAAGCTTTTCTGCCTATGCCAGAAGTTTTATGGGCGACATGGAGAGACCGGATGTTGACAAGATCAACGGTCTATCTCCTGTAATTTCAATAGAGCAAAAAACTACAAGCCGAAATCCAAGATCAACAGTAGGTACGGTAACGGAAGTCTATGACTTTATGCGTCTACTTTTCGCTAGGGCCGGTATTGCCTATTCATATGTGACCGGCGAGAAGATGGAAAAGCAAACTGAAGAACAGATTTTCTTCCATGTGCTATCCTTCTTCGACAATCAGAAAATATCCATATTGGCTCCAGTCGTAAAAGGGAGAAAAGGACACTATAGAGAGCTTTTTGTACAAGTGGCAAAAATGGGCTACACCAAGGTTCGAATCGATGGAGAGATGCGAGACCTTATACCAAAGATGCAGGTAGATCGATACAAAACGCACGACATTGAAGTCGTAATTGATCGTGTGCAAGTCCGAGAAAAGGATAAGATCAGAATTAATGCGTCCTTAAAAACGGCCATACAACAAGGCAAGGGCGTGATGATGATTCAAGATGAGCAAGGTGAAATACACCATTTCTCAAAGCACCTGATGGATGCCAAATCAGGTCTGGCCTATGATGATCCGGCTCCCAACAATTTCTCCTTCAACTCGCCTTACGGCGCTTGCCAGACCTGCAATGGGCTTGGTGTGATAGAAAAGATAGAAAAAGACAACATCATCCCTGATGCTTCATTAAGTATTAGCCGAGGTGCGATTTTACCTTTGGGCGAATTTCGTGACATCTGGATTTTTAAGAAAGTCGAAGCCATCCTTAAAAAACATAAGTATAGTCTCACCACCCCTGTGAAAGATATTAAATCCGATGTTCTTGATATATTATTATATGGTGATGAGGAGCCTGTGGCTGTAAGTTCAAAGAAATACCCAGGTACTGAGTGGAATACTCAGTTTCAGGGAATTGCCAATTTCTTGGAAAAGCAAAAAGAGAGTGGCACGGAAAAAATCCAAAAATGGATCAAAGATTTTACTACTACCTCCGTATGTCCGGAATGTGAAGGGGCAAGACTTAGAAAAGAGTCCTTGCATTTCAAAATTGCAGAAAAGAATATTTCCGAGCTTGCTCAATTAAATATTCATGATCTAACGGAATGGTTTGTAGATGTAGAAAGCCGTTTGACCGAAAGACAAAATGTCATTGCCGCTGAGATACTCAAGGAAATTAGAAAGAGACTTGGCTTTTTACTAGACGTAGGATTGAATTATTTAGAGCTCAATCGACCGCTTAGAACCTTATCAGGAGGAGAAGCGCAAAGAATACGACTAGCCACGCAAATAGGCACTCAACTCGTGGGTGTGCTGTATATTTTGGACGAGCCTAGCATAGGCTTGCACCAGCGTGATAACGTAAAGCTAATCAAGGCCCTGAAAGACCTTCGTGATTTGGGGAATACCGTAATAGTAGTAGAGCATGACAAAGACATGATGCTCGATTCAGATTACGTCATCGACATAGGCCCAGGGGCTGGACGTCATGGAGGTCAAATAGTGGCCGAAGGATCTCCTTCTGAATTTATGAAAAACCCCACCACTACTGCTGGTTATTTGAGCGGTAAGTTGAAAATAGAAGTGCCGAAGAAAAGGAGGGCTGGAAACGGGGAGAAAATTGTTCTCAAGGGAGCTACAGGTCATAATCTGAAAAACGTGAACCTAACCTTACCGCTTGGAAAAATGATCTGTGTTACCGGCGTCTCCGGAAGTGGCAAATCATCTTTGATTCATGAGACTTTTGTTCCAATCCTGAACAAAAAGTTTTACCGATCGAGAAAAGATCCTCTTTCGTATAAAAGCATCGACGGAGTAGATCATGTCGATAAAATTATTGAAGTTGACCAGTCGCCGATTGGACGTACACCGAGGTCAAATCCTGCGACGTATACAGGTGTCTTCACCGACATTAGAGCGCTGTTTTCGCAATTACCAGAAGCTAAGATAAGAGGATATAAGCCTGGTCGTTTTTCTTTTAATGTAAAAGGAGGACGTTGCGAAACTTGTGAAGGAGCCGGAATGAAGCTGGTTGAGATGGACTTCTTACCTGACGTCTATGTGCCCTGTGAAACCTGTAAGGATAAGAGGTACAATCGCGAGACACTTGAAGTGCGATTCAAGGGTAAATCCATTTCTGATGTTTTGGATATGACTGTGGAGCAGGCAGTAGGGTTCTTTGAACACCAGCCGAAAATTGTTCGTAAAATTAAGACCTTAAATGATGTTGGGCTTGGGTATGTCACCCTCGGGCAGCACGCGACCACGCTTTCCGGGGGCGAGGCACAACGCGTTAAGTTGGCAACAGAACTTTCCAAAAAGGATACCGGTAAGACCTTCTATGTTTTAGATGAGCCAACTACTGGCCTACATTTTCAAGACATACAGCATTTGCTAAATGTCCTTAATATCCTGGTAGAAAAGGGTAATACTGTAATGATCATCGAGCACAACCTGGATGTCATCAAAATCTCAGATCACATCATTGATCTCGGTCCAGAAGGTGGTAACGGAGGTGGGCAGATTATAGCCGAAGGTACACCCGAGCAGATAGTGAAAAAAAATGCTGGCTATACGGCGAGGTTTTTGGCAGAGGAATTATCTTCTTAAAATATTTGCCTATTTTGGCGACTTTGATCAGTAGTAGAAATGAAAGAAAACAAAGGCACACCGCATACCAAAAAACACACTTCGGAACAACTCATACCCTACCAATGGTTTTGGACAAATCCTTTTGGGGAGCGTATGGGTTTTGTCGAATGGTTAAAATCAAGGCCCTTTACAGTTTCTTATTTGATCATTGTATGGTCTATTATTGGCGCTTTGGGTTTTGCATCTACTCGAAATTGCGATGAGACTTGGCAGTTGGCATTTGCATGTGATAGAGCGATTTGGATGATCAAGATGGTGACCGAGCCTGTTGCGTACTTCTTTAGCTGGTTTACAGCTCCATTTTTCCACAACGGGCTAGACCATATACTTTTCGTTTCAATTTTTGGTTTTTTGATGCCCGTGCAATCATTTGAGGTGCAACATGGAAGCAAAGCAACCTTTATAATATTTTTTGTTTCCTATGTTTTCATTGGGATATTCTTCGGAACATTTTTTAATGTTGGACTCGCATATTGGCCAGACAGTGAATTTTTTCAGTTTGGTTTTGAAAGAAATTGGATGGGTGGCTCTGTTGGTTTTTATGCAATCATTGGTGCATTAGGGTTTTGTAGCCGTAAGAAGTGGTTTTTAGCGCTATTAGTGATCTGTTTTGAGGTTATTAACCTGACAGTGATTGGTATCGACATTCATATTTCATTTATTCACGTGATATCTTTTATAAGTGGATTCACAATGAGTTGGGCATTGAAAAGCAGGGGAGTGATTACGCCAGCATTATCATGAAAATGAGTAGACAGAAGTTCATAAATAAGTCTTGATATTCTCAACTTCGTACAACCTATGAACGTTAATTCCTAAAGTAATCAAACCGTAAAAATATGGTCAGTGAAAGTGAGGAAATTAAGATTCCTCAAACAGAACTACCCAGAATAGTCGTGGTAGGCGGAGGTTTTGGAGGCCTCAGATTTCTTAAAAAATTGGACACCAGACAGTTCCAGGTTGTCCTACTCGACAGATACAATTATCACACTTTTCAGCCACTTCTTTATCAAGTAGCTACTGCTGGCCTAGAGCCCGATTCCATAGCAGGTCCACTTAGAAAAAGCTTTCAAAATAAGAAGAACTTTTATTTCAGAATGGCAACTGTCAGTCGAGTCGATGCCATTAAACAGCAGGTCGAAACAAATATTGGAACCTTAAAGTATGACCGATTAGTGCTGGCCTGCGGTTCACTGACCAATTTCTTTGGTAACGATGAATTCGAAGAAAAAAGTTTTCCGTTGAAGCAAGTACCCCATGCTCTGAACCTGAGGAGTCAGATTCTACAAAACTTTGAAAAAGCGGTTCTTAAAACAGATGAAAATGAGATGCAGCGATTAATGAATTATGTGATCGTTGGAGGTGGCCCTACCGGAGTGGAGGTAGCTGGAGCTTTGGGAGAATTGAAGAAGCACGTGCTGCCCAAAGATTTCCCGGAGTTGAACTTGAATAAAATGCAGATCTATTTGGTAGAAGGCCAGGAACGCTTGTTAGGCGCTATGTCCGAATATTCAGGAAGAAAGGCATTTGATTATCTAAAAAAATTCGACGTCAATATCTATGTAGGTAAGATTGTAAAGGCTTTTGATGGAGAAACGGTAACACTTAATGACGGAATGCAGATCCCTAGCGAGACCCTGGTTTGGGCCGCGGGGGTCAAAGGGAATGCAATCGCTGGATTGACACTTGATGTTACACCTGATAAAAGGTTTAAGGTAGACGAATATAATCGAGTGGCAGAATTTGAAAATATTTATGCCATTGGAGATGTGGCAAGTATGATGTCGGAAAATCACCCAAAAGGACATCCCATGCTAGCACCTGTGGCCATTCAACAGGGAGAATTGTTGGCTAAGAACCTAAATGGCTTGAAAAAGGATAAAGTTTGGAAAGCCTTCTCTTATATTGATAAAGGGACTATGGCTACCGTAGGTCGCAACAAAGCCGTTACAGAACTGCTCGGCAAGTTCAAATTTGGTGGTTTCATGGCTTGGTTGACTTGGATGTTTGTGCACCTAATTCTGATTGTTGAGTTTCGGAACAAGATCGTGATCTTCGGTAACTGGCTATGGAATTATTTTACCTACGACCGTGGTACCAGATTGATCATACGTCCTTTTGTTAAAGCCAAGTTGGGGAAGAAAGAAAAACCTAAGGAAGATCACGAAGTGCTGGTGGCCTGAATTATTAACGTTTGACCAACTAAGCAATTTTTACTGGAAATTTGCCAGTAACATTAGTTATTTCGACTCAGTCAAAGCCTTCAAAAGCATTCATTCACTTCAATTGAATACTGGCGAGAAGATCTAATCTTTCATGTAACACAAGCCTGACTGGTTCACTGGTCAGGAAGAAACAGTTGCTCGTGATCCTTTTTTGGAGACTTATCGAATTTGTCAATTCTCTCAATTAATAGTAATTACATTTGGCTTCTCTTCAGCTAGATACAGTAATTCTTTAACCATTTGACAAACTATTACCATCATGAAATATTTCGTATCTAGCGCATTGCTTTATTTATTTGTTTCGTACTCTCTCTTAGCACAAGAAGACTTATTCAAGAAGGGTATGGAAGCCTACAACCAAAAAAATTATCTCAATTCCCTCATTTTGTTTGGTGAGACATTGGAGCATAAATATCTGATTAGTGGTAAGGATCTTCCTCGTGCCTATTGTTATCGTGCAAAATCTATCATTAATATTTACGAACAGGCCATATCTAAAAATGATACTTTTATGATGAGTAGATTTCCTGATATGTTAGTAGTAGCTTATGATGATCTGGATGAGGCCAAAAAATTCGACAATGGTAAAATGAAATCTATGCTAAAAGAGACTTTCGAAGATTTAGGTCAAATTACGATTTGGTTTTGCCAAACTGTAGCTAAGCAGTTGAGGCTGGATTTTCATCACAAAAATGAGGTGGATAGCTTACTCGGTGTGATTAAAGATGAGCTAGTACTCTTAGAAAGACATCAGTTTAGAAATCAGGGCTATTTGGATCTTCTGGGTCTTATAGAATATAAATCAAAGAATTACGAATTGGCAGAATCCTACTTTAGAGAATCGCGATCAATGCCTGAGGATGGTTCAGTTGATTTACTAGATATTGATCACCTATATAGCTATTACTATGATGGGTTAATCAAATATCATGAAAACCATGAATTTGAGGATGCTTTGATAAATGTGAAGGAAGCTAAAAAGAGACTCTTCTTGACTCAGACTTCTTTCAAAGATTCAGTCTATGCGTTAGATCATTCACAATTGGTAAGTAAGTTAGAGGACTTAGAAATTCGCCTCGAGTTGTTAGTCAATTGATAAGACTAGGTCGGTTTCTTAATATTTATCGCTCTGGTGTTTTTAGTAAGCTAGATAACCAACATGATTAGTCATTTATTCCAACCGCATCGTCATTTCACCACTAATAAAATCCTAGCCTGGCAATCTTAAGGTTTCACTAAATTTGACTTATATGCAGATGACTAAACAGCGTGCGTATTGGTTATGTCAAATTATAGGGTGGTCCTTTTGGGGTCTTCTCAACTTTGCAGTGTTTGTGATGCAAAGTGAAAGAATTGCCCTTGCAGATGTTTTCGGCGCTACCTTTCAGGTGGCATTTTATGTGGCGTCTTCACATTTTCTGCGTATGCAAATCAAGAAGAAAAAGTGGTTTACATTTTCTTCCGTTCAACTTATTCCCAGGATTTTAGGATCAAATCTGTTCTTAGGTTTGGCCAATTATTTCACATTGATATTTGTGGCTTATTTGATGGGTACTCTGAAAGTATCAGTAGAATTAAGACCCAATTATATTTTGCTGGGAATTTTGGGCCCGACAGCCATGTACTTTTTATGGTCACTTGTGTATTTCACCTATCACTATTTTGAGGAATACAACAAGTCCTTACGTTATGAAGCTGTGATTCGTGATACAGAGTTGAACAACCTAAGGGCTCAGCTTAATCCACATTTCATTTTCAATTCACTCAATAGTATAAGAGCTTTGGTAGATGAAGACCCGCGAAAGTCAAAGTCTGCGATTACCCAATTATCTAACATTTTAAGAAATTCACTTCAAGTGGATAAGCAGAGACTGGTTCTACTTCAGGATGAAATGGCAACTGTGGAGGATTATCTAAGCCTCGAGTCGATTAGATACGAAGAGCGCCTTAATGTGGAGTTTGAAATTAGTAAGCGCACCCATAAAGTCAAGATTCCACCACTTATGATTCAGACCTTAGTTGAAAACGGCATAAAACATGGGATTTCTAGGTTAAAAGCTGGCGGCACGATCAGTGTAATGGCGAGAATAGAAGGAGATTTTTTGGTAGTTCAAATCAGAAATTCAGGTGTATATTTAAATAACAAACCCTCCAAACTAAGAGGCTATGGCCTAGATAATACAAGAAAGAGAATTAAATTGATCTACGGGGATCAAGCACGATTCGCAATAAAAAATGAAACTGAAAATACAGTACTGACCGAATTGGTTTTACCGAAAGGATATTAGATATGAAGGCAATAATAATTGATGATGAACGATTGGCAAGAAAAGAATTGACAACACTGTTGGCAGAATTCCCCGAAATAGAAATCGTGGACGAGGCCGTCAATGCAGACGATGCCGTCGAGAAAATTCAGCAGCATGATCCAGACTTGATCTTCCTGGATATTCAAATGCCAGATAAGACAGGATTTGAATTGTTGGAAATGTTAGAAAAGACGCCATTGGTAGTGTTTACAACAGCTTATGACCAATTTGCAATAAAGGCCTTTGAATTTAATGCGCTGGATTATTTACTTAAACCGATAGACACAGACCGATTGGCCGATGTGGTCAAGAAAGTTGTTAGCCAAACGGAGAGGCCAGCACCTCCAGTGGAGACTACAGAAAAACTCAAACCGACCGATCAAGTGTTCGTAAAGGATGGAGAGAAATGTTGGTTTGTAAAACTCGAAAACATCAGGTTGTTTGAATCTGATGGCAACTACATCAAAGTATTTTTTGATGGCTTTCGGCCAATGATTCATAAATCCCTGAATGCTTTAGATGAGAAGCTAGATGATAAGTCATTTTTTCGGGCCAGTAGAAAGCATATTATTAACCTGGGATGGGTCGAGTCAATTGAACCTTGGTTTAATGGCGGTTTGATGGTGCAACTAAAAGGTGGGGAAAAGGTGGAGGTCAGCAGAAGACAAGCGTCGAAATTTAAAGAAAGAATGAGCCTTTAGCCCTCTCTCACTCTTTCCATAAGTTCTGTTTGAATTTGCCAATCCTTAGCCAAATTGATCATCGCAGTTGCCTCCATCTCGGTCATATACCCTTTCTTGTGATTGTCTTGCCAAACAGCAATTAAATAGTCAAGTTTTTTTTCTTTTGGCATTGAGCCAATGACTTTATTTAAAAATTCCCTGGCCCTCTCAAAGGCCGATAGAAAGTCCTCTGCTATAAAGGCATTGGCCCAGTCGAGTTCCCTTTGAGCATCATATTGAGTGGCACTTTCTTCTAATATAGTTTTTTCATCCTCATCTAATCCATGATAGTGAAATATCAAGGACTTGAGTAACATAAGTGCACGTTTTTCTTGTCTTGTCATACTGAGGGCCTGCTCATTTCTTGTCCTGTGTCTAATTAGATATTCAAATATGATGACTTGTCCACCCTACCATTTTACAGGAATAATTAATAAATGATGAATATAATCAGATTATGAGTTTTTCAGTAATGAAATCGGCAAGTAATTTTCCTTTTGGAGTTAATCTCAGAAAATTACTCTCCGTTTCTAACATTTCCACCTTGTTAAAATTCTCAATTGCTTCCGACTTCGTGCTCAATAAATCAAATGAATAGTGTTTAATTAAATACTGGCAATCAATCCCCTTCTTAAGGCGAATTTGTGTAATAATGAATTCGTTGATTTGGTCTTTTTCTGATAAGTTCTCGATTGTGAATGGCAACTCATTATTTTTCAAGCCTTGAATGTACTTGATATTGTGTGCTTGGTTGTACTGTCTGGATTTACCGTTGTATGAATGCGCTGCGGGACCGATACCCAGATACCATGTACCATACCAATAGGATGAATTGTGTTTGGATTCGAATCCCGGTAGACAAAAATTGGAAATTTCATATTGGATATACCCAGCGTTTTCCAATGTTTCCATGATGAGTTCTAAATGTGCTGCCGCAATATCATCATCTAATGAATTCAGTTTATTTTGTTTCTGCCATTTCCCAAAAACAGTATTTTCCTCAATGGTCAGACCATAAATTGAAATATGAGGAGTTCTGAGTTTGAGTGCTTGATCAAGGTCGGCCTCCAGAGCGGCAAGAGACTGATCAGGGGCACCAAATATGAGATCAATAGATAGATTGGTAAACCCTAATTTCTTGGCTTCTCTAACGGATTTTACAGCCATTTCATTGTCATGAGCACGGTTAAAGTAAGAAAGGAGATCGTCATCAAATGATTGGATGCCGATACTCAAACGATTAACTCCGACAGATTTTAATTCAGCTAATTTAGCGGAGGTTAGATCATCCGGATTGGCTTCCAATGTAATTTCGGGACTTTGACCAATTAAAAAATTTTGTCTAATTCTTTCCAGAATTGTAGAGAATTCAAATGTAGAAAGCAGAGAAGGAGTACCTCCTCCAAAATATATGGTTTCTACAATTTCTTCAGCAAGATATTTTTTTTGCAAGTCAATTTCCTTGAGAATTCCCTCAATTAAATCTGATTTGGTCGTTAGATTGGTTGAAAAATGAAAGTCACAATAATGACAGGCTTGTTTACAGTAAGGAATATGTACATAGATTCCGGCCAAAGCGTTCGTGTTATATTGAGCTGCTAATGTATAGAGTATTTAGAGAATATATTGTTTGTTTTTATCTGGTTTTGGGAGCATATGGAACTGTTAGATCTCAAGAAATGGATTCCGCAAGAACTGTCGTAGTCTTTGAAGGACTTGATGAAAGGTATAGGCCAAAGCAGGAAGTAAAGAATTTAGAAGAGATTGAACCTGTATGTCAAGAAATAATAACAAAACTTCGAATAGATGGCTATTGGTTGGCAAGTATTGATAGTGTGGATCATACCTCAAATCTGGCAAAAGTGTACTGTTACCAAGGAAGAAAGTTCGATGTCATTGATATTTCAATCTATAATGAATATGAACTTTTTAATAAGCTTCCACACTTCCCAGGTAATAAGCTTGACCGAGTCAGGTCTCCCTTTGAAATAGAAGCCGAAATTGAAAAGATACTTCATTATTTGGAAGCTAATGGTTATCCATTTGCTGAGATAATTATGGATTCTTCTAAAATGGAAGTGGACACTTTGCGTGCATATCTTCATCTAGATTTTGGCACAAAGATTACCTACGACAGCTTAGAGTTAAATCCTCCAAGCCTGATAAATCCAATATTTCTGAGTAGGTATCTGGGGCTGGATTATGATAAAATTTATGACGAACAAGATCTAACAGGAGTGCAGGACAAAATTCGACATTTACCCTTTTTGACGCTCGAAAAAATGACTACCTCATTTCAATTAAAAAAGGCCAAAATCTCATTGGATCTTGCTCATAAGAAGGTGAATCACTTTGACGGAATTTTAGGTCTGGTTCCAGACCAAGATGGTGAAGGCGTAGAGGTTACAGGAGAGTTGGATTTGAGTATCAAGAATTTGTTCAAGTCAGGTAAAAGGATAGAAGTCAAATGGAACAGGTTAGATCCTGGCTCACAGCAATTGCATGCCAATTACCTACATCCTATACTCTTTGGATCACCATTGGATTTTTATTTTGCTATTGACCAAATTCGACAAGACACAGTTTATTCTAATCGATCGATACAGCTAGCCTTTGATTACCGCCCAATCAAAAATGTAGAGATGAGAGTAAGTTACGAGAACCTGCTTGGCAATGAATTAGATGATCAGAAAGAAATTAGTGGTGACTTCGATATAGATTACTACGGTCTGACTGTTGTATGGTATCGACTTGATCAGTTATTTAACCCGAAGAGGGGTTTCAAAATTAAGTGGGACGCCGATATAGGAAGAAAATCTATTCAAGGGTCAGGCGGTACCATTCCTGAATCCACACAATATCGCTTGCGATCCACCTTGGAGTCATACTTTCGAATTTCATCAAGATCAGTACTATACCTAGCCTCAAAAAACGGAGCTATATTTAATGATTATCTCTATCTGAATGATTTATTTAGACTTGGAGGTTTGAAGTCCATAAGAGGGTTCAATGAACTTGAATTTTTTGCGTCAAAATATGCTGTCCTCAATCTGGAATGGCGTTATTACCTTGATGTCCAATCTTATCTATTGGCTTTCTATGATCAATCTTTTTTATCCTATAAAATCCTAAACGGATCATTTGATGATAGACCAGCCGGTGTTGGAATAGGGATGCAATTTGCCACTGCCCAAGGTAATTTTAAGATACTATACGGATTGGGTAGACGGAATGGAGAGTCGTTTTCTTTTGCCACTTCCAAAATTCATTTTGGATATACTGCCATTTTTTGAAAAGGTATTGAGTTTTGACTTACTTTGAGCCAAATACGACTAGCATATGATCGAATCCATACTGATATTTTTCTGGGCGCTTCTCATTTCTATGTTTTCTATTCCAACCATTATTAGTGTGGCTCATAGCAAACGTATCTTGGACGAGCCTGATTTTAGAAAATTTCATGATATCAATACGCCTCGCCTAGGTGGTTTGGCAATTTTCGCCGGCTTTATGACTGGCGTTGCTATTTTTGGGCAGATGTCCCTTGGGATTCAACAGCTGTTGGCTGGAAGTCTTATCATTTTTTTTGTCGGCGTGAAGGACGATATTAATGGAGTATCGGTTTTCAAGAAATTTTTCGTACAGGTTTTGGCTGCAGGAATAGTTTTGTTTTATGCAGATATTCGAATCTCAAGTTTTCAAGGGTTTCTTGGAATATACGATTTGGAAGTTGGCATGAGTTACGCGTTTAGCTTTTTAGTCATATTATGCATTACCAATGCAATTAACCTCATTGATGGGGTTGATGGCCTGGCAGGTTTTATTGTGGTCGTGATATGTACGACATTTGGAACTTATTTTTATGTCTCGGGGGAAGAAAGCTATGCCTACGTCTGTTTTGCTCTTACTGGATCCATGTTCGGTTTTTTGAGGTACAATCTGTTCAATGCACGTGTTTTTATGGGAGACACAGGTGCTTTGGTCAGTGGATTTATTATTTCTATTCTGGCCATTCATTTCATTGAAATGGATAAAATCGCTTCTGCTCCGGCTCTGTCGATAAGCATTTTGTTTATTCCAATATTTGATACTATTCGAGTATTTATAATCAGAGTTTATCGAGGTGTATCTCCCTTTATGCCAGATAGAAATCACATTCACCATTATTTATGTGATTTGGGGCTATCTCATTTTCAAGTAGTGTTGGTTCTGGTCTTTGTCAATTTGTCCGTTATACTATTCGCAATATTCTTTTCCAATCTGGGCAACTCAGCTTTACTTATTATTTTGGGAACCGGAGCGGTTCTTTTTAGCATCATTTTGGAAATTCTAATCAAAAAAAGGCGAGCACAATTGGATGTGTAAGAAGTTAATTATTCTTGTTTTATTGGTAGTGCATCAATTACCCAGCGCTACGGCCAATGAAGAAACGTTATCCGGTGTTGAGCTGCGAAACTTGCGTTGGGATTGGGAGGTCTATGATGAAGAAGTCAACCAATATGTCCCCTTCTTTAAACAGCCAAATACTAAGGCCATAAGATTTAAATTGGATTTCAACAAATACAAAAACTCAGAAGTCAAACTACTCCTGACTGACAACTGTTTTGTTTGGATAGAAGATGAATTGGTCTACCGCACGATGGGCAGAGAGTTGGTTTTTTTTAGCCTCGATAGCATACAAGCCATATACAAAAAGAACGAAGTGAATATGACAATATTCAGCCCTCAGTTTAATGAAAAGAAAATAAGTACAGCGATTGTAAATGAGGAAGAAGGAACTTATTCCATATCGAAAGATTGGCTTTTAAAGAAACGAATTGATCAGAGTCAAATAGATTCATTTATCATAATTTCTATCGTAACACTATCGTTAATTGCTCTATTCAGATCATTTAACTATCGCCTATTTCAAGAATATTTTTCTTTGAGTAGATCGCTTCAGTTGCGGCAAAATTTTGACCTAATTATAGCCCATTCCCCAATTGCATGGCCAAACATTGGCTTTGTCATTTTTTATGCCATTCTTGTCGGTAATTCATTTATGAACATTGGGCTTTTTCAGAGTGATGTACATATTGACTTCCCTTTTGGGTTATCTAAAGGAAATAGGATCACTATGGGATTGAAAATCAGCGGGTGTTGTTTTGCTTTGATGCTCTTGAAGTGGTTACTGATCTTAATCACTTCAGAATTGTTTAAAATTCAAAAAGCACGGCATTTGCATTTTTTTACTTACTTCCGACATTCTTTAATAATTGCTATTACTATGTTCATATTAAGTGTGATCTATGGGATTTTTGAAGGATCGCTCATAACGAAGGGGTGGTCTGTGATTCAGGCAATGGTTGTGGCGGTATGGTCTGGACGACTTATTCTCATATTTTTTGTTCTAAATAAGATTTATACCTTTCGAAAACTTCATTTATTTTCTTA
The DNA here is from genome assembly GCF_039944555.1 of Reichenbachiella sp. Taxonomy (GTDB): domain Bacteria; phylum Bacteroidota; class Bacteroidia; order Cytophagales; family Cyclobacteriaceae; genus Reichenbachiella. Next base: position 629,306 of record NZ_JBDUYN010000012.1, read on the forward strand.
CCTTTGCAGCACAGAATTGATCCCACTACTACTATTTTTTAAGATTTTCTTAAAATAGTTACATAATAGTTTTCAAAAAGGTCCATTGGAATGAGTGAAGAATTATTGATTGAAGACAAAGCAAGGTTAAAGAAAGTATCAAGTATATTAGTTTCTCAACCGAAACCAGTAGGTGACAAATCACCGTACTTTGATTTGGCTGAAAAGTACAACATAAAAATTGACTTTAGGCCATTTATTCAGATTGATCCTGTCGATATAAAAGAGTTTAGACAGCAAAAGGTCGATATTTTAAAGCATTCGGCTGTTATTTTTACAAGCCGAAATGCTGTAGATCATTTTTTTAGATTGGCGACTGAAAATAAAGTAGAGATACCTTCTGACATGAAGTATTTCTGTATTTCAGAACAAACGGCAAATTATCTACAGAAGTACATAGTCATTCGGAAAAGAAAGATTTTTACTGGGTCAAGGACGGCCAGTGAATTAATTGAAGTATTGAAAAAGCACAAAAATGAAAAATACATTTTTCCTTGTTCAAATATCAGAAAAAACGATATCCCTGATTTTCTAAACGAAAACGGATTTGATTGTACTGAAGCTATCATTTATAAGACTGTAGCCAGTGACCTATCTGATTTAGCAGACGTCAACTATGATATAATTGCTTTTTTTAGTCCATCAGGTATTAATTCCCTAATGGTCAATTTTCCTGAATTCAAACAAAACAATACAAGAATTGCTGCATTTGGTCCTACTACGGCACAAGCTGTAAAGGATGCAGAGTTAATTCTTGATATTCAAGCACCCCTACCGAACGCACCATCAATGACAGGTGCCTTGGAGTTGTACATAAAAAAGGCGAATAAGATTTAAAAATTGAGAAATTACTCGTATTTGTTTCAAACTAAATAAGGGTATTTTCAATTTTTCGTTATTATTACATAATGCCTTGGCATTCTAGCCGATGTCATTATTGTAACGGCGAGATCTTATGAGGAAATCTATAATAATAGCTTTGATGTTTTTTGCCTACTTTGAGCTAACAGCACAGCAGGACCCTCATTTCAGCCAATACATGTTTAATAAGTCCTACTGGAGCCCGGCTTTGACGGCTGTGGATGATAAAGGCAGTGTTAGCATTTTGAGCCGATCCCAATGGTTAGGCTATGAGCCAACGTTTGAACAGGATGGGGGAGCTCCATCAACGCAGTTCTTAAATTTTTCAACACCAGTTAAAGTAAAAGAAATACCATTAGGCGTCGGAGTAAACATTGTTTATGACAAATTAGGTGTACTCAATAATTTAGAGGCACAAGTCTCTATTGCATATCACAAAAGGCTGAACAGAGGCACATTAAGTTTAGGTATTAGGCCTGGGTTAATAAACAGGACATTAGATTTTTCGAAGTTACGATTTGTTGATCCTTCAGATCCAAAAAACATACAAAGAAAAGAGTCTCAAGCCGCATTGGATTTGGCTTTTGGCGCTGGTTATTCCACAGAAGATTATCTAATAGCGGCCGGAGTTAACCATCTACTCAGACCGACAATGGACTATGGACTTGATGGCTCAGGAAATAGCAATAATAAGATGAGTATGGTATACAATCTTTATGGAGAATATAATTATCGGCTTACCTATAATATTGATTTGACACCATCGATTCTAATTACCTCAGATATTAATACTTTTTCACTTGATTTGAGTGTAATTGGCACATATAATGAAAAATTGTGGGGAGGATTGTCCTATAGAAATAACGAAGCCATGACTCTTCTTATGGGTTATTCTTTTTTCGGCAACAATCAATTGAAGGCGGGGTATGCATTCGACTATGTCATAAAGGAACAATCCGCCAAAGAGCCGACTTCGCACGAAATATTTATCCGTTATGACTTGCCATCCATTTCCACAGGTGCGAAAAAAATCATCCGTACGCCAAGGTTTCGATATTAATTGCATAATTAGTTGATTGAAAATCGCGGGAAAGGAAGTGCTTTTCTTATTTTAGTGGCGTGAAATAATTTTTGTTCGAGATTTAATGTATCTTGAAATGTAAAGATTATATTTATGGTTTAAACCGTGCAATATATTTTGTGTATACTTGTTATGTTAAAGTATGAATGTTATAAATGTTGTGTTATGAATAAATTTAGTGTAAACCGAATTTTTTCGTTTCTTTTCCTATTCATTATTCTTGTTGGTACTCAAAGTTGTAGCTTACTAAATATCTTCGGAGGTAAGGGCGGCCAGATTGACAGCAATGGAGAGTTGATAGGAGCTCAAGGACGAGAAGGTTGGGAAATGGCTCGGCCATTCGGTATGGTAGCAATTCCCCCTGGGACTTTCCACATGGGACAAGCTGATGAGGATGTAGCTGCTACCCAAATCAATTATAATAAACAGGTTACTATCGGCCCATTTTATATGGACGATACTGAAATTACAAACAATGAATATCGTCAATTTGTTGAAGATATTACTGAGGGATCAGAAACTGATCTTCCAGAAGGGTTTGTTGTTGAAGATTTAGTTCCAGATTCTTCCGTTTGGGTAAGAGACTTCACGCATCATATGGGAGATCCAATGATGGTGTACTACTGGTCACACCCGGCTTTCGATCATTATCCTGTAGTAGGGGTAGATTGGGAGGCTGCTAAGTATTTTTGTAAATGGAGGACAGATCATTTGAATAATTTCCGTGCGGATCGCGGACTTTTTCCAATGCCTAATTTTAGACTTCCTTCCGAAGCGGAGTGGGAGTACGCGGCTAGAGGAGGAAGAGATATGAATAAGTACCCTTGGGGTAGCCCATATATCAGGAATAAAAAAGGATGTCTTTTAGCAAACTTTAAGCCGGGTCGAGGAAATTACTTCGATGATGGATTTGCTTATACCTCACCAGTAGGGACCTTCTTTGCAAATGATTATGGGCTTTATGAAATGTCAGGAAATGTTGCTGAATGGTGCGAAGATGCATTTAACCCGTCTGCAATGCCGCTAGTGTGGGATTTGAACCCTACTTATTTTGACGATGATGAACCAAAAAAGGTTATAAGAGGTGGCTCTTGGAAAGATATTGCCTATTATCTTGAGACCGGAACCAAAACCTACGAATTTAAAGACTCAACCAGAGCATCTATTGGATTCAGATGTGCAATGACACATTTGGGTAGATCCGGTGGAAATGAATTTTAATAATTAAAACTGTATTAAATAACCTAAAATATTAAATAATATGAGTGCGAAAAAAGGTGGATTTAAAGAGCTTTTGTTTTCAACAATAATGCCAAAGGTATATGGCATTGGAGCTGCTGTAGTAATTGTTGGTGCTATGTTTAAAATTCTTCACCTGCCAGGTGCAAGTGAGATGCTTACCATAGGGTTGAGTACTGAGGCAGTAATATTCTTCTTGAGTGCGTTTGAACCAAAGCATGCTGAAACTGATTGGTCTAAAGTTTATCCAGAATTAGCAGATGACTATGATGGACCTAAAGCTCAACCACGTGCGGCGGTACCAGCCGCAGCAGGAGGAGCATCACAGCAAATGGATAAAATGTTGGCGGAGGCCAAGGTTGGACCAGATTTAATTAAAAGCTTAGGTGATGGCATGAGGCATATGGCTGAATCCGCAAAGAAAATGTCAAATTTGAGCGATGCGGCTGTTGCAACCAATGAGTATGCAACAAACGTTAAAACTGCTTCAAAGTCACTCATAGAAATGAACAAATCATATGCCACAACAGCTACTTCTATGTCTGATATGGCTAACGCTTCTAAGGACGCTTCCGAGTATCACTCTCAAGTGAAAAACGTCACCAAGAACCTTGGAGCACTTAATGCAGTTTATGAAATGGAACTTCAGGATGCTAACAGTCACGTGAAAGCAATGAACAAGTTCTATTCTAATGTCACTTCCGCTATGGAAGGTATGGCTGAGGCAGCTAAGGATACTGAGAAATTCAGATCAGGAATGACAAGTTTGAATACCAACATCACTTCTTTGAACAAGATTTATGGAAGCATGTTGGCAGCTATGAGAGGTGGGGGAGATACTTCATCAGCTAAATAAGTTAAATAATTTTTTAACCTTAAAAAGCGAAAATTATGGCTGGAGGTAAACAATCCGCAAGAGATAAGATGATCGGCATGATGTACTTAGTACTGACCGCCCTTTTGGCTCTGCAAGTAAGTAATAGCGTATTAGAGAAATTTATTTTTATTAATCAAGCATTTGAGGCTACCAATGATGATAAAGTAGATGATAACTCTAAAAAATTAGAAAGCATTCAGAAAACAGTGGCTGATGCTGGTAATCGAGAAAAGGATGTTGCTGTCATGACAAAAGCTCAGGAAGTTAGAGCTGCTACTGCTGAAATTTTGAAAAAAGTGGATGAGTATAAGGAGGAGCTTGTTTCCAGATCTGGTGGTAGAGACCCTGAAACTGGTGTATATTTAGGACAGAAGGATATTGATACGGCTCCCAACATGTTCGTTAATGAAGGATTGGGTGAAGAACTCAAAGAGAAATTGAATGCCTATTCTCAATTCTTGAGAGAGACGACAGGAGACAAAACAATATTAGATATTGCTAAAGATGCAAAAGACATTAAGGTTTTTGCGGAAGACCCGAACCAAAGAGATAAGGGATTTGCAGACTTGAACTTTGGTCATAATACCCCGATGGTTGGAGCTCTTGCTTCTTTAAGTCAATTTCAATCTGATGTAATTACGGAAGAAACAAAAGCGCTCGAAGATTTGGCGCGTCAGGTTGGTGCAGAAGACTTGAAATTCGACCAAATTGTACCAATGGTAAAGCCTCATTCAAAAGTGGTTGCAGCTGGAACGAAGTATGAAGCTGATATGTTTATCGCAGCGTCATCATCTTCTGTTTCTCCTACTATGACAATAAATGGCGAAGAGATAGAGGTTGTTGGAGGTATGGGTAAAGTAGCCTTTACAGCACGACCAGGTACTTACGACAAATCAGGCAATTCAAAGCAATCCTTTATAGGAGCGATTAGCGTGAGAATGCCTGGAGGAAGGGATACCACATTTGTAGACACCATTGAATACATCGTATCTAAACCAGTTATGCAAATTCAATCGGCTTCCGTACAAGCACTTTATTTAAATTGTGGAAATGAATTGGATGTACAAGTACCAGCAATGGGAACTTCATACAACCCTTCCTTTTCAACTAAAGGAGGAACTAATATAGCCGGTGCTGACAAAGGTGAGGTAGTTATTATACCAAACTCAGCAAAAGTGACGTTAAGTGTTTCTAGTAGTGGCAATTTGATTGGAACGCAGGATTTCAAGGTGAAAAGAATCCCAAAGCCAGAGATCATTGTCATGGGTAAAGGAGGCCCTATTAATTTGAAGTCAGGAGTAAAAGGAGCACCTCGATCACTAAAGATTATGGCTAAACCAGATGAGAGTTTTGCTCAATTTTTACCTAAAGATGCTAAATTTAGAGTCTCAGGAGCTGAAATTACACTAGTAAGATCAGGAAGAGCAGTGGGAGCACCACTAAAACTGAAAAGCCCTGATGCAAATTTATCAAGAATTGCATCACAAGCCAGAGCTGGTGATGCTTTGGTGATAGAAGTGAAAAAGGTTCAAAGAAGAAATTTTAAGGGTGATATTGAAAATTTCAAAAACTTTGGACCAAGAATTATTACGGTGAGAATAAACTAAACAAATAGGTTATGAAGAAATTTTGTTATGTAATTGGCCTTTTTGTCTGTTTTGCTTTGTTCGCTACTGAATCGAGCAGGGCACAGGAAAAATCGGATGGATATAATAAGGATTCTGTTCGTCCTGTGAATGAAGCATACAAAATGTTCAAAAAAACAGTTTGGAGAAGAATGGATCTGGAAGAAAAACAAAATGCTCCGTTCTTTTCTAGAAATGGAGAATTGTCGACCATTATCATCAATGCTGTAAAATCTGGATTACTCTTTCCATATACAAACGATTCTGTCAATACAAGAATGTCGAAGGAGACATTTTTAGAGAACATGAAGTTTGAGGACGAAGGAGGAGGATTGACACAGGAGGAAATTGATATGGGATTCGGGGCTGATTCTGATGATGATTTTTTTGGAGGAGGAGGCGATGATGCTGAAGAACCAGAAGAAGAAATTGTTGATAGCAACGAATTCGCGACGAGAGATTTTTCAATTGCAGAAATTAAAGAGGAGATATACTTTGATCGGATGAGGTCTAGGATTTTCTATGATATTCAAGCGATTACTTTATTCCTTCCTGCCGATAAGAATCCCGCACTCTTTGAAAAGCCACTGGCTGCATTTAAGTACAAAGATTTAGTTGCTTTGTTTAGAAGTATGCCAGATGAGGCAATTTGGTACAATGCACAAAACATGGCAGAGCATAGGAATATGGCTGACGCATTCAATTTGAGATTATTTGGTTCAAACTTGACAAAATTTGCTAATCCAAAGGATGATCGAATTGTTGATATTTATACCAAGTCAAGAAGAGATGCGATTTTGGCATCCAAACAATTAGAATATGATATGGTTGAGTTTGAGAACGAACTTTGGGAGTTTTAAAATCAACCACGCATTCATAAAACTTAAAGGGATCAATTTGATCCCTTTTTTTGTATATATCCTAACAGGATGAGTGCCTTTTTCTTACCAATTATTGCTTCAAGTTGTTGAAAACTAGCGAGTTCAATCTTCTTATAAGATTTAAATTCCTGCAGCAGTTTTTGCTTTGTCTTCTCACCGATTCCTAAGATGAGATCCAACTCTGATTTGACTTGACCTTTGCTTCTAAGTGAGCGATGAAAGGTAATAGCAAAACGATGAGCTTCGTCACGTAATTGTTGAATAAGTTTAAGGGACTCGGATTTTTTACTAATATGGAGAGGAATACTATCTTCAGGATAATATATCTCTTCAAGTCTTTTGGCTATACCAATTATTGGGATGTCAGTGTATATCCCAAGTTCTTTGAGGGCGTCACATGCAGCATGTAATTGACCTTTTCCACCATCTATGACAATAAGATTAGGGAACGGGATGTTCTCATCCTGAAGACGTTTATACCTTCGGAATACAATTTCTTTCATTGACCCAAAATCATCCGGACCAATAACTGTTTTAATTTTAAAATGACGGTAATCTTTTTTTGAGGGTTTGCCATTTTTAAAACAAACCATAGATGCAACAGGATTTGTTCCTTGAATGTTGGAGTTATCAAAGCATTCTATGTGATTAGGAATTGCTTTGAGCTTGAGGTCGTCTTTGAGTTGTTGCGTAACGCGATTTTCCTTCTGCTTCGTTTTTTCGGCCTGGGATAAAGCTTCTTTTTTGTGATAAAGAGCATTTTTTAGTGATAACTCGACCAATTTTCTTTTATCTCCGATTTGGGGTACATTCACTTCCATTGAGTCTTCCCAATATTCGAATATTTTATTACTGAGTATGGTCTTTGATTCGCTATTGAATCTCTCGCGAAGTTCGATTATGAGCAATTCTAGAACTTGTTCGTCGGATTCATCTAATCTCTTTTTCACAGTAATGGAATCAGATATGTTAATAATACCATTGTCAACTCTCATATAATTGACAAAGGCCTTTTTTTCAGTGGAAGTGATAGTGATGACATCGATGCCTTTAAGTTTTTTGTTAACGATAACGGTTCGAGATTGAAATTTGTCAAGGAATTCAATTTTGGTTTTAAATTCCTGTGCACTTTCAAAGTTTAATTCCTCTGCAGCGGTTTTCATTGAAGAAAGGAAATGATCCTTTACAATTTTCAAATGTCCCTTGATAATATGACGGGCTTGGTCTATTTCGGCAAGGTAGCTGCTTTCCGACTGAAGGTCTTCACAAGGGCCAAGGCAGTTTCCAATATGATATTCTAAACAGACCTTGAACTTCTTGTTCTCAATATTTTTTTCTGATAGCAAATAATTACAAGTTCTAACATGGTAGAGACTGCGTATTAGTTCTAACACGTTATTGAGTGCTTTGACACTAGTGTATGGGCCGAAGTACTCTCCTTCGTTGAGTTCGGCGCGACGAGTCGAGTAAATTTTAGGAAATCTGTCGTTAGATATGCAAATGAAGGGAAAACTTTTGTCATCTTTAAGTAGTATGTTGTACTTAGGCTGATTCTCCTTGATAAGATTATTTTCTAATAACAAGGCGTCATATTCGGAATCAACTATTACATAGTCCACATGATCAATTTCCCTGACCAACTTTCTTGTTTTGAGACTGTTCCCAGTTTGTTTATTGAAATAGCTTGTAACTCTTTTTTTTAAATTTTTGGCTTTGCCAACATATATCAGAACGCCTTTATTGAAGTACTTGTATACGCCAGGAGAATTGGGTAATGACTTTAAATCGACGGGATATTTTTTATTACCCAAAACTTCTGATTAAAGATGGAGGTCGTCGAATCCGAGATCAAGGTCCAAAGAATCTGATTCATCAGTTCCTCCTTCATAAAGCTCACAGTTAAGTTCAACACCTAACGGCGTACTCGGTTTTTTGAAATAACCTTTTTCCACACCGGTTCGCGGATCGTCATAAACCTTTAGCATGAAATTTTCCCATATCGGCCTGGCGGTCTTGCCTCCCTGGCCCAGAGCCCAGTGTTTGAAGTGAATGCTACGATCATCACCACCTACCCAGGCACCAGCTACCAAATCATGGGTGACACCCATATACCACCCATCAGAGGCGTTCTGCGTGGTGCCTGTTTTTGCTCCAATTTCGTTGTTTTGCTTTAATCTATAATCTAAAGCGTGAGCGGACCCTCCTCGCTCTTCCATTGCTCCTTTTAGCATATGTAGCATAAGATAGGCTGTCTTTTCACTCAGAGCCTCTCTTCTTTTTGGAATGAAATCCTGAACAATTACACCATTTTTGTCTTCAATTCTGGTAATAAAAAAAGGTTGAGTCCAAACGCCTTGATTGGCAAACGTAGAATAGGCACCTACCAGTTCATAAAGCGAAACCTCTCCAATGCCCAAACATAGAGCGGGCACTGCAGGTAATGGACTTTCTATGCCGCATGTATGTGCCATTTTAACTGCTGCTCGCGGTGTGATCCTTTGCATGATTCTGGCCGTAACAGAATTGACCGATGCAGCCATTGCTCTACGGATGGTCATGGTTTCGCCGGTAAATTTTCCATTGGCGTTTTGAGGTGTCCATGTTGGGTTTTCAGGATCATCCATCATCCAGGTTACGGGAGCGTCGACAGCGGTATAGCAAGGGGAATATCCATCATCAATGGCTTGGGCATATACAAATGGTTTGAACGTAGATCCCGGTTGTCTTTTACTTTGTTTGACATGGTCAAATTTGAAGTACCTATGATCAATGCCACCTACCCAAGCCTTGATGTGTCCGGTCTGAGGGTCCATAGCCATAAAGCCAGACTGCAGAAAGTGTTTATAATATTTGAGTGAGTCGATTAAACTAAACGTAGTATCGATTTCGCCCCCCCAGCTGAATACTGACATCTTTCTTGGGTAGTTAAGCCAATAATTAAGCGAATCAGAGTCTTCCCCATACTTAGTTGCCAGGAGTTTGTAATTCGGAGTTCGCTTAATAGCTTTATCCACAAAATCCAGAATTTCATTGCCGTCTTCATCAATCCAAGGTGCATCTCCCTCCAAATGGTTGATGAAAACCTGCTGTAGAGTGTCCATTTCTTCGGCCATCGCCTGTTCAGCATACAGCTGCATCTTGCTATCAATGGTTGTGTAAATTTTTAGGCCGTCAGCAAACAGGTCATATCCATTAGTCTTTGACCAACTCATTAGAAAATTACGCATGACGGTCCTAAAGTAAGTTGCCAGACCTTCATTTTGGTCTTGTACTTTATATTGAAGTCCGAAATCAGAAATTTTCAATGAATCATAAGTAGCTCTGTCAATTTTTTTATACTTGAGAAGGTTATATAGTATTTCAGTTCTCTTCTCTAAGGCAAATTCAGGATTTCTTATGGGATTGTACCTTGTGGGTTTGTTTATGAGGCCAACTAAAATTGCTGACTCCTTATGGTTTAATTCACTAGGTAATTTGTTGAAATAGGTCTGTGCAGCGACTTTGATACCGTACGTGTTATTTCCGTATTCTATTGTGTTCAAATACATCGCCAAAATTTCCTCCTTGGTGTATGAACTTTCCAACTGGATGGAAACTATCCATTCTTTCATTTTTATTATGAAAATCCCTAGACCGGGAACGTTACTTAGCTTGCCACCCAAATCTCTGGTCTTGAAAAGATTTTTAGCCACCTGCTGAGTAAGTGTACTGCCGCCGCCGGCATTCCTATTTCCCATGAGGATGGTTTGAAATAAGACACGGCCAAGACCTCTTAAGTCTATTCCTGAATGCTGAGTAAATCTTATATCCTCCGTTACAAGGAGCGCATCGATCAGTTCCTGAGATAACTCATTGTATGAAACTTCGGTCCGGTTATGGCGAAAGTACTTACCTAAAGATATGCCATCAGCGGAAAATAATTCTGAGGATAAATCCGGGTCAGGTTTTTCAAGTGATTTAGTACTTGGTAGTCCGCCAAATAGCCCAAAAGCATCTATTTTGATACAATAAAACATCAAAAAAATTGCAAGTACACTGACGGTAAGCAATATCCAAACTAATCCTATTAGCCTTTTGTACTTATTCATTGCTGGTAGTTTTTCCTATAAAACTTAAGATATGTTTCCAACTCCTTGGTTTGATATAGAATATTAAAATTGTCTTTTGTGATTACGAAATTAGAAAATTTGCCAGTCTTATTGATTTTTTCGGCTGGCTTTTCGGCTTCCACCTTGGTGTTAAATTCGTTAGCAGATTGCTTATCTAGAAACTCAGAAATTAGCACCATTGAGTGTTTTCCATCCAAAATGAGGTTTCCAATTTTCAACGAGCTGTCTTCCGAAATTAACGTTGCAAAATATTGTGGTAAAGCATCGGACAGTTCTTGGCTCGTTTCGTAGACAAATATGAAGAAATGAGGTTTGTCAAATCTTGAGATAAATTTGGCTCGTGTACTATTGACCAGATTGATCTGGTACCGTTCTGAGGCAACTACCAAAGAATCCGCATAAGGAAGTAGCTCACTCTCGGAATAAGTTTTGATAAAATTGTTTAGCTCATATTGGTATTTGTAGATGGATTCGGATTTTCCTTGAACCAGGACTTTGAGCAGTGCAATGTTATCGACAAAATCGTTGTCAGGGTATTCACGCAGGCCATCATTTATTAGTGACATTGCCTGTTTGTATTCTCCTATTTCGTAATCGAAGTATGCTTCTGCATAAATTTTCTTAAGTTTCTCGCTAGCTGCCTGCGATTCAGCTCGATAATTAGGGTTAACGATTATTTTTGCGTATATACTTTCTGGCGCCTCACTGAGTAGTAAATTCTTATAATAATCGGACTTTGGTAAATTTTCTAGCTCTCTGAAGATGATGAATAGTGAATACATGACCTCTTCCCGATAGCTTGAGTTTGGGAATCTATTAAAAAGAGTTTCAAATGTTTCAGCAGAATTGTGTTTTTCGTTAAGATCAAAATTATAAATGTTGCCCAGTTGATACGTTGCCTCCTCTATTTCATCCAGTAGCTTTTGCTTGTCTTCTTCTGTTTGAGGCAGAGTGGCAAGTAATTCAGATTTGTCAATCTTAAATTCCTTCTCTTCATTTTTAGAAGTCTGCTCAGTTTTATTCTTTTTACTATTATCTTCTGTCTCTTCTTCTGATACTGCAGCAATAGCAGCGCTATTCGATCTTCTCCAATTGTCGTCCAGAGATCGGTCTCCCCATATTCTTTTGAATTCAGACTTGCCTCTTGAGACTGCAGCTGGATTGTAAAAGTACCAGACTGTGCCTTCGAAGTTATTGCTGCCTATGTCTCTTGCAGTTTGATTAAATGGGCTAGAACTATTGGCTGCTAAGCGCGCTTCATTTCGTTGTCTTCTTTTCTCATCCTCCCTTCTTTTCTTCTCTGATTGCTCCTCTTTTTCAATATAGGCTAAGAGGAAACGGTCTAAGGAATCAGGTGGGAGCTTTGTAAGATTGAGCAGGCTATCGTTGACCTGAATGATGGTATATTGCTCTACGAAGTTTTCAAGAACCTTTTGTCTTGCCTCAATTTCTTCATATTCAAGCTCGTCTTTTGGTAAGACACTCAAAGTGCTATCATAATACAGCTTTGCTAGTTTGTACTTGGCAAGACTGTCATAGTATATTCTTCCTAAACTCAAATAACTATGAGCCTTTTGTCGATTGTTATTCACGCTTGATCGAACAGAAGAATTATAGTAGATAATGCCCTGATTAAGATAACCATGACGCACTTCAAACTTTGCCATTTCATAATAAATCTTATCCTTGAACTCTTCATTTTTTCTGTCCTTCAATAGTTTTCTGAAATACTTTCTAACTTTCTTCGCGTCGTTGGTTTTAGCAAGTTGAGTCACCTGTGCCATGTTAAGCTTCGTATAAAAAGATAACTCGTAGGAAGGATTGTTTTTTAGAGTTCTTTTATAATAAACATAGGCTTCACCATCAAAACCTAACGATTGGTAGACTTGGCCAATTATAAAATTAATTCGGGCTCTTTCTTTAAAGTTGGTTATAAGTGCTTCTGCCTGAATTAAATTTTGGACCATACTATTATAGTCTGTGCTTCTCTGGTGGAGATAGGCACGAGTTAGATATAAGTTTTTAAGATTTTTTTTACTGAGTTTTTCTTTCTTTAAATAGTCAGATACAGCAATGGCGTTGTTGCTTTCCTTATACTCAACAAATGTGCGCATCAAGGCCACTAATGCTTCATGTTTGGCATCGTCGTCTTTGCCCTTGGTGTTCACATACTTGAATGTCTCCACCGCATTTTGATAATCTAGACTATAGAACCTTGCCTTGCCGACGAGTACATAAGAATCGTCCTCCCATTTAGAGCCTTTGTGTCGTTGAATAGCTAGAGAAGCTTTTTCAACACAATCTTCTATTTGTGGAGTAAAAGATTTCGCTGCAGTCGTATCGAACTGCGGAAATATCGGCAGAATGAGATTGTAATTCCAATCATACTGCTCTTCAATGGTATTTTCGATTGCTTTAATATGCTCTAAAGCAATAAAGTAGGCATTGTAATGTGCCGTCATGTTGTGATATGAATTGCTCATTACGTTATTTTTTTCCGGGGCACAGGAGCAAAAAACAACGGCAAGACCGAGCAACAGATTTATACTTCGATGGATCAAATTCAATGTTTTCGAATAAACGCAAATTCAAATGCAATTAATACAATAATGGCTTACTAAATATCTATTAATATATATTTTTACCGTAAATCAGAAGCAATTTCCTTGGAACAAAAAAAAACTTTATCAAATCGGCTTACTACCAAATACCTGCTCATTATTAGAAATGAGGAGAATTTCGCTGAAAAATCTACTTATAGTTTTACTTATTCCAAGATAATTCTGGTTCTTCTTCTGTCCTTTTTTGCCTTTTTTGGTTTGAGTTTTTACCTCTCTACTTCCCTGTTGGAGGCATGGTTCGATCCACGCTTTGCTGAGCTCAAGGCCACCAAAGAAGTAATGGAATTAGCTTCTCGGGTTGATTCTTTGCAGCTGGAAGTAACTAAAAAAGACGATTTTATTAATAATATAAAAACGATTATTTCTGGAGAAGATTCTCAATACACGGATGTGGAAAATTCAGGCACTATTGAAAGTACTGAAATCACTCAGATCGTACAATCAGAAGTGATAAACCCTATTGATTCTCAGTTTCGAGAAGAATTTGAAAAAGGGGGCTTAGAATTTCAACTCATTGATAATCGACTTTCAGATGAATTACAGGACTTCTTTTTGTTCAAACCTGTAGATGGGATTGTGTCTGAACATTTTGATCCGCAGATTGATCATTTGGCCATTGATATTGTGGCGAAGCAGGATGAGCCGGTCAAATCTGTAGCTGATGGGACGGTAGTTTTTGCTTCTTGGACACAGGATAGTGGCTATGTCATTGCCATTCAACATAGGGGTAATCTATTATCTATGTACAAACACAATTCGGATTTGTTGAAAAACGTGGGTAATTTTGTCACCGCGGGAGAAGTTATTTCTATCATTGGCAACACTGGGGAACTGACTTCCGGCCCGCATTTGCATTTTGAATTGTGGTATAATGGCAATCCCATTAATCCCGAAGAACTGATTAGATTTTAAACACACCTGTACTATGTTTAATAATAAGCAAGAAATAAAAGAAGTGGAAGAACTTAGCAACTCTAGTAACATTATCGGTAAGGGAACCCTTCTGAACGGTGACATCGAGACCTATGGCAATATTCGTGTAGAAGGTAAGATCGTAGGTAATATGAAAACTAAGTCTAAAGCGGCCTGTGGGCATTCCTCACACATCGAAGGTAACTTGGTGGCACAGAATGCTGAAATTGCAGGACATGTGACTGGCAAGGTCGAAGTTTCCGAGCTACTTATCTTGAAACCATCGGCAATTATCAACGGTGATATTATCACTAATAAACTGATTGTAGAGTCTGGAGCAACCTTCAATGGTGGATGTAAAATGGGTGTAACCATTAAAGAAATTCAAATTGGAGACAAAGCCGAGGCAAAATCGCAACTCCTCAAAGCGGAATAAGGAAACTGATCAACCGCTCTCTTTCCTGAAGTTTTCTGGGATGGCCTTTGAAATGCTAGGCTTCATATTGATCGGGTATTGGCTAGGTAGTAGGTTGGATAGCTACTTTCAAACCGATGCAATCATTACGCTTATAGGAATATTATTGGGCATTACCGGGGCACTTATCAATTTATTCAGGAAACTTCCAAAAAACTAAATCATGAAGGAATTGTCAAAAATCTCTGTCTTTACAGGGATTTTGATTTTAGTAAGCTACTGCCTGATGGAGGTATTGAACTTCTCATTTGTACATCCTGCGATTTATCAAATTATTGGATTCTTGTGGTTTCTGTACACCAGCATACATTTTACCTATTTGTTGGTAGCCAAAAATCCTAATATTGACTCTGCGATACTTCCGTTAGTTGGGCTTGGATTGAGATTTGTTGTGACACTATTTACCTTG
This sequence comes from Reichenbachiella sp., assembly GCF_039944555.1. Taxonomy (GTDB): domain Bacteria; phylum Bacteroidota; class Bacteroidia; order Cytophagales; family Cyclobacteriaceae; genus Reichenbachiella. Next base: position 644,435 of record NZ_JBDUYN010000012.1, read on the forward strand.
ATGGTCTGGCTCATGAAGCACCCGGAGAATTCCAAATTGTTCGTACTCAATTTTATGGTAATCTATTTCGTCTACGTAGTGTTTGAAATCACAGCCTTATTGTCTAACTTGCGACGAAATTCAAGTCAAGATCAAAATACATGATTAACGGTCGAATTATGACAACAAGTAAGCATCTGAAAATCAGCATTTTATTAATGGTTTTCGGTCTGTTTGTATCACAGACAAGTTTTGCAGGAGAAACGAAAGAAGGAGAGAAATTCGACCCAAGTGTGATGATCAATCATCACATCATGGATGCTCATGACTGGCATCTTTTTGATCTCAAAGACGACTCCGGAGTAGAACATCCGGTAAGCATACCCTTGCCTGTTATATTATGGGACAATGGCCTTCATGTTTTCATGTCATCTCAATTCCACCATGGACAGAACGTAGTAGAAAGCAACGGTAACTATTACTTTAATGCTCACGAACATATCTACAAAACTGATGCTGATGGTACTTTAGAATATGACGAAAAAGGAGGTATCAGCAACGCTCATCCAATAGATCTTTCTATTACTAAGAATGTAGCCATGCTATTTATCAACGCTTTGGTAATGGTATTAATTTTTATGTCAGTGGCTAGAGGGTATAAGAAAAATGTAAAGCGAGCGCCTAGAGGAATTCAATCTTTTTTCGAACCTATTATTATATATGTCAGAGATGAGATTGTAAAGCCTAACATTGGCCCGAAGTACGAAAAGTATTTGCCTTATTTATTAACCTTATTTTTCTTCGTATGGTTTGGCAACCTGTTAGGACTCTTGCCTGCTGCAGCTAATCTTACAGGTAATATTGCTGTAACAATGACTTTGTCAGTCTTGACTTTGGTGATCACCCTGGCATCAGGAAGAAAAACGTACTGGTTACACATTTTAGATCCGTTAGGCAATAGCATGCCTTGGTTGGCGAAATTGCCTTTATACCTGATCTTGTGGCCAATCGAAATCATTGGAATATTTACTAAGCCCTTCTCATTGATGGTTCGTTTGTTTGCGAATATCACAGCAGGGCACATTATTATATTGAGTATTATAAGTCTAACATTCATTACCCAGAGTTTGGTAGTAGGTGTAGCTTCTACAGCATTTGCAACTGTGATGAACATGTTGGAATTGTTTGTGGCTCTGCTACAGGCTTATGTATTTACACTACTGACATCCATGTATTTTGGACAAGCAGTGGAAGAACATCATTAAGAATTTATTTTTTTTAAACCATATAAATTAATTGTAATGGGAGCAATAGGAGCAGGATTAGCAGTACTAGGAGCAGGTCTTGGTATCGGAATGATCGGTAAAGGAGCTACTGAAAGTATCGCTAGACAACCTGAAGCAGCTGGAAAAATCCAGACAGCAATGATTATCGCAGCAGCCTTGATTGAAGGTGTTGCCTTGTTTGCTGCAGTAATTGGATTTATGTCTGTTAACGCAGGAAATTAATTTTTTTGACATGGTTCTGTTTGCATTAGGCATCAGGACCATGTCTTTTAGTTATTTAAAAAAAGAGATAAAGTGGAACTAGTTACCCCCGGTATTGGACTAATAATTTGGCAAACCATCGTATTCCTCGCAGTGTTTGGAATATTGGCCGGATTCGTTTGGAAACCTATTACTGACGCTTTGAGAACCAGAGAGTCGTTTATTCAGGATTCGCTAGACGCAGCGGAAAATGCTAAAAAGAAAATTGAAGAGCTTAAGCAGGACAATGAGTATTTGCTCCAGGAAGCTCGAATCGAAAGAGACAAAATGCTCAAAGATGCCACCGAGGTTGCCAATAAGATAAAAGAGGAAGCCAAAGACGAAACATCTAAGATCACAGCCAAAATGATTGAAGACGCTAAAGCGGTAATCAATACTGAAAAGAATGCGGCGCTGGCAGATGTAAAAAACCTGGTAGCCAATCTTTCTTTGGATATAGCTGAGAAAGTCTTGAAAAATAGTCTGGCCGACAAAAAGGCACAAGAGACCCTGGTAAAAGATTTAATAAAAGACATAAAAGTCAACTGATATGTCAGAGTTTAGGATAGCATCGAGATATGCAAAGTCTCTTTTGGAATTAGCCGAGGAGAAGAAGTGCCTGGATAAAGTGGTTAAGGACATGCAAATGTTTACAGACGTATGCAATGCAAATCATGATTTGGTTTTGATGTTGAAAAACCCGATCATTAGCCACTTCAAGAAGCTATCTATCCTTAAGGAAATATTTAAAGGAAAGGTCAATGATCTGACTATGTCCATCTTTGAAATTCTTGCAAAGAAGAATAGAGAGATGTACTTGCCTGAGGTTGCTGCGACATTCAAGGCACAATACAATAATTTCAAAGGAATTGTGGAAAGCACAATTACAACTGTCAACCCTCTTTCAGCTGCAGTCAGAAAGGACATCAATGCTATAGTGAAGAAAATCACAAAGAGCGAGGTGGCACTGACGGAAAAGACAGATCCAGATTTGATTGGCGGGTTTGTATTAAAAATAGGAGATAAACAAATAGACGATAGTGTGAGTGGTAAATTGAAAGAACTAAGACTTCAGTTTGTTGACAAAGGCTATGTGAGTAAATTATAATCACTGTTAGGTGATTTTAAAAAGAAATTAAAAGATCTAAAATTAACAATAGTAATGGCAGATGTAAGACCAGATGAAGTTTCATCGATACTGAGAGAGCAACTCTCAAACTTCAGAACAGAGGCTGAATTAGAAGAAATAGGTACAGTACTACAAGTGGGTGATGGCGTAGCCAGAATCTATGGTCTGACTGAAGCACAGTCAGGTGAGCTTTTGGAGTTTGAAAATGGCCTAAAAGCCATGGTTTTGAACCTTGAAGAAGACAATGTAGGTGCGGTACTATTAGGAGAATCTTCAGGTGTAAGGGAAGGTGATACAGTAAAAAGAACCAAGCAAATTGCTTCTATCAAAGCTGGTGATGGCTTGTGTGGAAGAGTAATTGACACGCTTGGAAACCCTATCGATGGTAAAGGTGCGGTCTCTGGCGATCTTTACGAAATGCCACTGGAGCGCAAAGCTCCAGGAGTAATCTACAGACAGCCTGTAGACGAACCTCTTCAGACTGGTATTACTTCAATCGACTCAATGATTCCAATTGGTAGAGGACAAAGAGAGCTGATCATTGGTGATCGTCAGACAGGTAAGACTGCAGTAGCGATTGATACCATTATCAACCAAAAAGAATTTTACGATAAAGGGGAGCCTGTATTTTGTATCTACGTTGCTGTCGGGCAAAAGGCATCCACGGTAGCTGGTATTTACAGTGCTCTGGAAAAGGCCGGTGCAATGGCATATACGGTGATTGTGTCTGCTTCTGCCGCTGATCCTGCTCCCATGCAGTTCTTTGCTCCGTTTACGGGAGCAGCTGTAGGTGAGTACTTTAGAGATACAGGAAGACCGGCGCTAGTGATATATGATGATTTGTCGAAGCAAGCGGTGGCTTACCGTGAAGTTTCATTGTTGCTAAGAAGACCTCCGGGACGTGAAGCATATCCAGGGGATGTATTCTATCTTCACTCAAGATTGTTAGAAAGAGCGGCAAAAGTGAGTCAGAATGATGAAATCGCAAAAGAAATGAATGACTTGCCTGAGTCATTGAAGGATAAAGTAAAAGGTGGCGGATCGTTGACCGCACTTCCTATTATTGAAACACAAGCGGGTGATGTTTCTGCATATATCCCGACTAACGTAATTTCGATTACAGATGGACAGATTTTCCTTGAAACAAACTTGTTCAACTCCGGTATTAGGCCAGCGATCAACGTAGGTATTTCGGTATCTCGTGTGGGTGGTAACGCTCAGATCAAGTCTATGAAAAAAGTAGCAGGTACATTGAAACTAGATCAAGCACAATTTAGAGAGCTAGAGGCTTTCGCTAAATTTGGATCGGATCTTGATGCAGCTACACAGCTGGTAATTTCAAGAGGACAAAAAAACCAGGAAATTCTGAAGCAAGCCCAATACTCTCCGATTCCGGTTGGCGAGCAAGTTGCTACCATCTACGCATCTACCAAGGGTTTCATGGATAAGGTGCCTGTTGAAAAAGCCAGAGCTTATCAGTCCGAGTTTGTGACTGTGATGAAAACACAGCATGAAGATATCCTGACTGCACTTGCTGCTGGAAAGTTCGACGAGGACACAACTACTAAATTAGGCGAAGTAGCGAAAGAAGTTGCTACCAGATTTGAAAACTAAGAAGCTGCAATGGCCAATTTAAAAGAAGTAAAAAATAGGATAGCGTCTGTTACCTCCACTCAGCAAATCACCAGTGCCATGAAAATGGTAGCTGCTGCCAAACTGAAAAGAGCACAAGACAAAATCATTCAGATGCGACCATATTCGCAGAAGCTTACAGGGCTTCTGCAAAACGTATCGGCTGGTTTGGATGAGGGGTCAGACAATCTCTATGGAGAAGAGCGAGAAGTCAATAATGTTCTTCTTGTGGTCGTAACTTCTGACAGAGGACTCTGTGGTGCATTCAACAACAACGTTTTTAAGGCTGCTGTAGCGCTTATAAAAGAGAAGTACTCTTACGAAGACAAGCATGGTGGCGTACATATCTTACCGATTGGCAAAAAAGCATTTGAGTATTTCTCCAAGCGAAACTATCAGGTTATCGATAACTATTATGGACTTTTTTCAGATCTCTCTTTTGAGAAGGCTAAAGTGGCTGCGGAGCATGTGATGAAGTCATTTGTTGATGGTGAATTTGATAAGGTGGAATTGGTGTATAATGAGTTTAAAAATGTGGCTACGCAAATTCTTAGAGTAGAGCAATTTTTGCCTGTAGAGCAAGTTGATTCCGCTGAAGAAGAAGTAGCTGGCAGTTTTGCAAGCCAAGAGTATATTTATCAGCCATCGATGGAATATGTCATAGAAGAGTTGATACCTAAGTCTTTAAAGATTCAATTTTATAAAGCTACTTTGGAATCTAACGCCTCCGAAAATGGGGCTCGTATGACAGCTATGGATCAGGCTACCGACAATGCCGGTGAGATGTTGAAAGCACTTAAGTTGGACTACAATAGAACTCGTCAGGCGGCTATTACTAAAGAGATTCTTGAAATCGTAGGCGGCGCAGAAGCATTAGCAAGCGATGGATAATCAGTATAAAATATAAATGGAAGGCTGAGCTTTAATCGAGTTCAGCCTTTTTTGTTTTTGGATTGATTCGGTGACTTATCTCAAACATATTTTTTCCGTCCTACGCTGGCTTTCCCTCGACGTGGTTGTTGGAGGTATCATATTTACCAAAGCCGTTGCACTGGTAGCAAGAGTGGATTTGCATTGGAGTATTTCTGCTGCATTGGGTTGTTGTATCTGGCTCATCTACACCTTGGACCATTTGATTGATGGGAATAGTTTAGATAAGAAGCCAAGTACTGGAAGACATTCATTTCATAAAAAATATCGGACGCCAATATTCCTATTATTTCTGATAGTTTCTGGATTTGGGCTTAGGCTATTATTCTACTTGCCTTATAGTACATTAATTTATGGTTGTGTGCTGTTGGGGTTCGTTGGTCTTTATTTTTTATCGATTTGGTTGTTTAGGATTTACTTTGCCAAAGAGATTTTTATAGCCGTGCTCTATTCTTGTGGTATATTTTTAGGTGTATTTTCGATAGGACCGCAATTAGATATTACCATTTATTTCCTTTTTGTGCAGACTATTTTGCTCGCATCGATCAATTTGCTCCTTTTTTCATATTATGAGATAAGTACTGACATACAGGATGGTTATCGTTCTTGGACAACTCATTTTGGGATTCCAAAAACATTGAAACATCTTCGTTGGCTATTTTCGTTCTTAGGGGTATCCATCATTGGAGCATTCTTTTTTTCTCAATCTTTTGTGCAGATGTACTTTCAGGTAATATTCATTGCAATGACTGTAACTCTTGGTTTGATTTACGCCAAACCGCTATGGTTCAAGGAGAAAGAAAGGTTTCGATGGATTGGTGATGCAATATTTATCCTACCTGGAATGATCTATTGGTTTTGAATAATTTCGATGGCATAGCGAGGTTTTATGATGCTTTGGCAAGTATAGTTTTTCGCGGAGAAATTCTAAAATCGCAAAATCATTTCATTCACTTGATTAAGGCAAATAGTCATTTACTGATCGTTGGCGGCGGTTCGGGTAAAGTTCTCGAAGCGCTTAATCGACTTAATCTACCCTTACTTATAGATTTTGTAGAACCCTCTAGTCAAATGATCAATAGGGCAAAAATGGGTGCTTCTAGGTTTTCTAACTTGGATATACATTTTCATCAAGCAAAGCTCGAAGAATTCGACCCTTCCAAGGCATATGATTGGATATGTTGTTTTTACTTTCTGGATTTGTTTGAAAAGAAAAACTTGATTCAAAATATAGACTTGCTGAAGGATTTGATGACTGATCAAGGCAATCTGATTGTTTCGGACTTCCAAATCTTGAAGAACAAAACATGGCAAATGGTTTTGTCAGCAATTATACACACCTTCTTTAGATTTACAACTAGATTAGAAAGCAAGGAGCTTAAAGATATTAATAAAGTAATTGTTGGTCAGAGATTTGAACGAATTGAATTTTGTGAATTTTTTGATCGGTTTATCTTTAGTGCTGTATATAAAAATAATGTCTTTAAGAATGGAAACCATTCTTAAAGAAGCATGTCTATAGAGTATTCTGTAACAGAGGTGAAAAACATTCAGTACGACATACATAGAGAACTCATTCTACGATGCCAGGCCGGAGATCGGGTGGCACAGAATGAAATGTACAGAAGGTATGCTGGTGCCATGTACAACATTTGTCGGCGTATGATGAATGACGATGATGATGCCAAGGATCTATTACAAGATGTTTTTGTTGAGGCATTTTTAAAGATAGGAACACTAAAGGAACTCAGTACATTCAGTGCCTGGATAAAGCGTATCACGGTCAACAAGTGCATAAATGCCATCAAAAAGAAACGGATTTTTGCGGTTTCACTAGACGAGAGTATGGATCCAGCGGAAGAGCAGGAAGTGATTGACAAAGAAATCATCAGTCACGAAGCTCAGAATATCATGAAGGCACTGGAACAAATTTCGGATGGTTGTAGAACAGTATTCAACTTGTATTTATTCGAAGGCTATGATCATAAGGAGATAAGCCAGATTATGAGTATTTCGGAGTCTGCTTCGAAGGCACAGTATAGCAAGGCCAAGCAGAAGATCCGCAACTTATTGACAGTACAAAGTAACAAGAGCTATGGAAACAAATGATTTGAAAAATTTTGTGGACCTGAATCGCGATGCTTTCGAAGTATACGATTATAAAGCTGAGGATTGGGAACAAATAGCTGACAGGCTTGATAAATCAAGGCAGCATAAGCGCAGTGTGATTATTCCTCTCAGGTATGTGTGGCGAGCTGCGGCAATTGTATTATTTGTATTGGGCGGGACTTTTTATATGAGCTGGGTAAATTGGAATGCTCAAACGCAGGAAATGATGATGAGTACCGAACTTCAGGAAGCGGAGTACTACTACAACGACCTTATTGCGATCAAAGTCGCAGAAATATCACGACTGGATCGAACGGCTGAGCAAGAGGTTTTTCGAAATATGGAAGTATTGGACCAAGCGTTTTTAGAATTGAAAAGGGATTTAAAAGATAACGCAGACAATGAGGAAGTACTTCATGCAATGATCGATAATTATAAAATCAAACTTGAAATATTGGAACAAATAATAATGCAGCTAGAAGAGCGCAAGGAATTATGACCAGAAAAGGAACATATCGAATGATTCTTAGGGGAATGCTCCTGGCGATAGGAGTGATACTGGCCGCGTATATTACTCATGCACAAACCAGAACATTGACTAAGAATATTTCCCAATCTTTTGAAATAGAGGAAAAATCTACCATTGAATTGACCAACAAATATGGGCAAGTGATTGTGGATACCTGGGATAAAGATTCTGTGATTGTAAATGTGAAAATTACAGCCTATGGTAAGAACGACGAGGCGCTTACAAAGAATATGCAGCGAGTGAATGTTGAATTCAAAAATTTTGGTGATCTACTAAATATTGAAACAGTACTCGACCGAAATTCAAGCATGTTCAAAGAGGTTATGAATAGTTTAGGAGACTATTCGAAGACCATTATCAGCAAGAACAAAATCAGCATAGATTATGACTTAATAATTCCACACAAAGCAATTTTGATACTAGATAATAAGTTCGGCGATGTTTATGTGCAAAACTTGACCCAGAAAGCAACCATCAAAGTGGCTCACGGAGATTTTAAGGCCGAAGAATTAAGCGGTACCAGTAGATTGAACTTCAGCTTCGGAAAGGTTAGAATAAAAAAATTGGAAAAGGCATTTATCGAACTGAAAGGAGCGGACTTTGATTTAAGAGAAGGAGGCGATATAGACCTTACGAGTAGTTCTTCGACTTTTGATGTCAGAGCTGTTAAAAGTCTGAAAGTTGATTCACGAAACGACAAAATTTATCTAGAAAAGGTAACTGCGGTGAGAGGTTACTCGAGTTTTTCAAATGTATTGATAGACAGCATGTTAGATCGTATAGATATGGAATTAAACTATGGAGACATTAGGATTAATAGTATTAACAGCAACTTTAATTTGGTGAATTTGAAAAGTAGAACCGCAGACGTGAATATCAGCCTGGACATGGGGGCCTATTTTTTAGCAACTTTGAAAGGCAGAGAAGATCGGATGTTTTTAACTAGAAATTTTATGGGGATGGAAAAAGTGCGTAACGACGAAAATGAAAAAATCATCACGCTGTCAGGCGAAGTAGGTATGATAAAAGCAAAACGAAGTCAGGTGAACATAGAAGGAGAATCGGGGGAGGTCATCGTATATCTTGAAGAGACAGGTGGCATTACCAATAAGAATTAATCAGGTCTATCTCAATGAACTATATGCGTAATTTATTTAAAGCTTTATGTATAGCCATACTGCTTGTGGTCAGCTTTGGCCAAATCCAAGCCCAGCAATATGACAGATCGGCTGGAATTAGACTTGGGGGTAGCTCTGGTTTGACCTTCAAAAAATTTATTGTAGACGAACAAGCCATTGAACTAATAATAAGTAATCAAAAAAATGGCATACAATTGACCGGTATGTTTCTCATGCATCAACCTATGCACGTTTCATTCAATGAGAACTTTTATTTTTATTATGGAGTAGGTGGGCATGTAGGCGTGGAAGAACACGACAACCTCGATAAAATACTGTCTAATAATGATCCTACCATGTTTCTTTATGAAGAAAAAAGCTACCTAACACTAGGAATTGATGGTATGATAGGTATTGAATATAGAATGCTAAGTGTACCAATTACGCTCAGTATCGATTCTAAACCCTACCTCAATTATGTTGGGTTAAGAAAAGTTAAAGCTGATTTTTGGGATGCCTCAATCGCTATCAAGTATGTATTTTAATTTTTGGACGATGAGTAAAATGAAGTATATAGCAGGAGTCTTGTTTCATTTTGTGTTCTTGTCGACGCAGGCTCAGCAATTCACCGATACACCAAAAAAAGGTGAAGTCAAGTCGCTTATAGGAAGAGGGAAAGAAATTACTGGCTTTGGCAATATAGATTTTCGAGTAGGTGAGGTTGTCTCTCAGCAGGCCCTGATTATGGGTGCCTATGGAGGTATCTTGGTAAACAAGAACATTATGCTCGGGGTTGCGGGTTATGGTATAGCTACAGAATCGCAGTTTGAAGGATTCGATCCTGAGACTAACGAGCTCAGAGATTTGAACATTTATGGTGGTTACGCCGGTATGCTTATGGGTTTTAAAGTTGCCTCTAAAGAAATCATACATCTCAGTGTACCTATGGTTATAGGTGCCGGCCATCTGGATGTGTCTGATGACAACTACTTTAATGTACCAAATGGTGATAATGATTTCACCTTGGAGTCAACCTCCTTTTTTGTATTTGAACCTTCGGCTCTGGTAGAACTCAACATTTCATACCATTTCAGGATGGGATTTGGAGCTGGGTATCGATTAGTGAGGGGTTCAAGTTTGGAAAACCTTGCAGATGATAATCTTTCCGGTTTTTCAGGAGTGTTATCATTTCAGTTTGGAAATTTTTGAATGTGACATGCTGGATGTTGTACGCACCTTGGGAATGAGAAACATTTGAAAAAAAAATAATACGAGTTTATCAATTTCTTTTTATCGTTTCCTTTAATTGTACTACATTTGATTCTGAACAGTTCCCTGTTTGCTAAGGAAGTGCGATTTGAATCGTTAGTTGAATTCAATCTAATCTAATTCATTTCTAATTTAGGGTTTATTCTAAATAATGAACCGACTTCTTTGGGTGTTGCACCCTTTTTTATTAAAAACCCCTGTCAGAATTACAATTTGAGCTAAGCGCCTGGCTTGAATTCACTGCTTTGTTTATAGCATTGGGGCCAGCCAATTGTGTTCATCTCATGTTGTAAAAATCAATTTTACTACATACTAACAATTCTAACTACTATGAAGGAAAAGACAATTAGGTCCTCAGATGTGGCACAAGCAAAGTCTGTTATCACCGCCAAAAAAGCAAGTACCATCCTCGATGCAAGTCAAACAGACTCAGTCATCAGTACAGGAGAATTATATGCCAATTTCATTCAGATTTACCAGACAGCGAAGAATACGAGTACTCCGTACAAAGACATCGGCCAAAAGGTCGCTTCAAATAGTACATGGTTTATTTCTACAGCTATCAAGAATCAATTATTTATTGACGGTTGGGAGGCTTCTGACCTTGGAAAAGCGGGATATAGTTATGAAACTTCCTGTAATGCCTTTTATGACAGCCAGCAACGTATGTGGAACATATGGCAGAATCCAAACTATTGGAACGACAATGATCCCTCATCCTCATTGAGCGATGCGCAAAAGTATCAGGTAGCTTTTCGTTTTATGGCTAAACGAAATGTATGTTCATCATTTGATGCAACAAGCATGGCCACAAGCCAATTCCTTGAAATAGGATATCAAATGATCTCTTTTCCGGGAGCAACCCAAAGTCCAGAGGAGAGGAACAGCACGCTAAGTATCTTTTACAATAGTGCAGCCAATATTCGCAGCCAGGTAGTTATGCAATATATGGGTATGCAAGACGCTACCAACGATGGTCGTATTGTACCATGGAATAGTTTAGGATCCAGCTACGCTCAGTTGCCGAACTACCAGACGCTATTCAATCAAAAAAATTACATGTCGGTAGACGAAAACGACAGTGTATTGTCTCCTTCGGCTTATCTGGTAGATTTGGATAAAAGTGCAGAGCGGTATGTGCTACCGGCTATTGACGGAACAGACCCCGCTAATCAGCGAATTAGAAGCCGGAGACCGGATGTGATGGATCTGGTGCTAAACGCTGCAAATACGACCACCGAAATTCCAAAGCTCCAAATTGTAAATGAATTGCTTATCAAGCAATGCGCTCAGATTTCTGGCAAAACCACAGAAGAAGTTATTAGTGATTTGGCTGCGCAGCCATATCCGCTCACTGCGCCTTACAATTATTACCTTGAGCAACTCAGGTCATCGCTAACCCTGCAAAATACGGCCTTAAGTTCAATTTGGCAGGCCACCAAGCCTTCACAAATTATAACAGCAAGTGATGAATACAAGTTGGCTATTGCCCTTGAGCAGCTTACTGTGTATCAGGGGCTTTACAGTCAGATTCTAAGTGTACCGGTTACGGATGACACTTCTCTAATGAGAGAAAGATACGGTTTGCCTGATGGCACAGATATGTTGTCGATTTCGGAGGTTCTCGAAACCACATTTATCTCCACTTCAGACTTGTCAGATATCCTCTATGAAAATTTGAGTGACGATGAAATAAAAACCGCTGCTGGAGGACATCAGCCAATGTCTCAGTTTTATATCAATGGCTGGTCGCAATCAAGCGGTAATGATTTGTCACCATTAAAGATATTTTATGAAACTGACGGAGATCAAAGATTCGAGCACGTATCAGTGTTGAAGCAGGACAGACTCAATAGACTCATACGATTATCTCAAGCTTCCGGCTTGTCTTATACGGATCTCAATTGGTTGATCACAGTATTTGTCAAAAGTTACAAAGACTTGAAGGAAGACGATGCCTTGGCCGTTCCTGAATTATACAGCTATCTGGCTGCCATCAAGAAGGTTACCAGCGACTTTAACTCAGAAAATGTAGAGGTTGCCACCGCCTTGCTTGGGTTGATCAAAGATTTTGGTGCACAATCCGGTCAGACCATGATCAAGCAAATTTTTGGAAGTGTTGCGCCGGTTTTTTATCAGCAGTCCGACTTTACCACCTGGGATCTGGCTACACTCGTATCTACCAACGATTATGATGCGACGACTACTGCATTGATGCGTGGTACGCAGTTGTCTTTGCAGGATTTGATCCTTGTAGGACAGGCCTGTGCCACCCAGTTTGGATATGACGCTACGACCGAATCTCAAATTACGCTTAATCAGGACTTTCTATCAGCACTGTTTAGAGTTTCTCTCGCCGGTAGATTATTAGGGTTGGATGCCAAAACATTTGTATTCCTGATGAATAATCTGGCGGACGGTAGTTACATCTCCTTCGCAGGCCCTTTGGTGACTACTCAGCCGACGACAGGTCCTTTGGTACTGGTAGGAGCTTTCCAAGCTATTCAGGCATTTGCTGCTACTGTAGCGGATACGGAAATCACCTCCGAAGATTTAATGCTTATGGCCAATGCTGCAGGTCAGCAGGAGTCATTAGTGCCGGGTAAAAATGATACCATAAAGGCTGTTCAACAAATCTTTGCCGGTATCGAGCAGTCCATTTTGTTGACCGAAGCCAACTACAACGACTGGTTGGCTCAGGAGCAGAAAAAGCTCAGGATAACCTTCTCTTCTAATGCTGATTACGCCAATTTGGTAGCCGATGGGTACGTGGATCAAGTCACCTCCGATTCTGGTTCCGTAAACGGTGGAGTAGTATTGATTGGTGCTTATCAGACAAATATGGAAAACCCCGCGTTTTCATTGCCGTCGGCTGCTATAGATGACTTCAACACGATGCTTCAGAGCTATCGGCAACCACAAAATGGTCTAATCAATAGCGTGTTTGAAGATACACTTGATCTTGCCGTCAACACCGGAGTAGGGGAGACCATAAGTGACTGGAAAGAACTAATTGCTTCGACAGGAGATACTACAACGGCAGCAAATAACATACTACACCTGTATTACACATTGATTCAGAATACCTTAACTAATGAAGGTACAGTGATTGCTGAATTGACAGCAGATCAAATCAGCGAACAAATAGCTATGCTGGATCAATTAAATAGATTGGCTATACTTATCAATACACTGACACTTAGCCGAGAAGAGCTACAGTACATTTTAGAAGGATACAGTTTGTTGGAGAACCCCGAAGCAAGCAGCCAGTTTGCCATTAGTCCTACAGCCGTTGCGCAAATCATAAACCTGCATAGCCTGGTACAGAGTTATGCAGACAGTGATAATGATCTGATTGCATTTTTAAAACTGGATACCGGTTATGTTGAAAATGCCAATCTTTTGGCCGAAGCAACCAGCTGGGAGCAATCACAGATCGTAGATGTGTTGAATGCATGGGGAGTAGGTTCTGCCTCATATGCAAATGCGGACAATGTTACGCTCGTTACCGGCATGCAGCAGCTATTCAATCTGGCTGCCCAGATGAATATTACTGTAGAGGCCTTGTTAGATTTGGATAATCAGGCCGGTGCAGAAGGATATGATGCCTATGAAAACGTGGCTAATGAAATGACCAACGTACTCTACGCCGGTAATCAGCAGTCTCAGAGTGGTACCATAACCAATACATTGAGCATCACCATCGACGAGACCTACAGAGACGTACTGGCAGGTTCCTTGTTAGGCATCATGAGAAATAGCGGATACAGCTACTATGAGGGCATCAGGACATTTACAGATTTGTCTCAGTACTTACTCGTGGATGTGCAGGTAACCGGCAAGTTTACCACTTCCCTTGTTCGGGATGCGATAAGTGCCTACACGACCTATTTCCATAGGATAGTGATGGGGCAAGAGCCAGCGCTGAAACTGGATACTTATTTTTATGAAAACTTATGGCCTTGGTTCGAAAGTTATCGAATCTGGGAAGCCAATAGAAAAGTATTCTTAAATCCTGAAAACTATCTGAGACCTGAGCTGAGAAGCGAAAAAAGTGACGCTTTTGCAGCGTTTGAGAGCATGCTCAATGACTCTTCACCGACTGAGGAAAATGTACGAATGGCTTTCAATCAATATTTGCAAGATTATGAGGAAGTAGCTAACCTTAAGTGTGTGGCGAGCTATTTCGACGAAAGTACCAGCTACATGTATTTTGTCGGTAAGACCAATACACAGCCTTATCACTACTTTACCAGAAGCCTTAAACTTTCGCAGGATGTCAATGAAAACTATACGCCGGTGATATGGACACCCTGGAAAGTCATCGATGCTACGATTTCTTCTGCCTATGTAAATATTATTTCGGCTTTTAATACGCTCTACTTATTTTGGATCGGTTTTGAGCTCACCAGCACCGATAGTGATGGAAACAACACCTTTGAGTACATCATTAAGTGTTCTTATCAACAACTGAACGGCTCCTGGTCCCAGATTCAGGAAATTGGTAGCGCGAAAATGACTGGATTTCAGGAATCCGTGACCTACGAAGATTTGCTGGAAAACCATGCATACAATCTACTGGAGCTATCCACTGTAGCTACAGAGGATAGTGATTATATCTTGGCGACTTATGCGTATGCCAATCAGAGCACAGGACAGACTATCACGAACTATCGTATTGACAGATGGTTGAATGTGTCAGATACCGAAGACGATCCCATCAATATTTTACTGGCGGGAAGTGATGAAGATAGTGATATTGCTTATGCGGCAGTTTGGAATAATTCTAAACCCATTAAAAAAGGAAGTGTAGATGCATTTTACTCAACTGGCCCAGACCTGGTGGAGTCACCATTTTTTCAAGGTTATAAAATAGATGGTAGTGTCACAAGTGATTCAAATACGGAATTTATTTGTTTGGATTATGAAGCAGCTGGATTTAATACCTCTGGCAACTATAATCGGCTTTATGGGATGTGGATTTACATAGATGAGTTAGACTTGAAGCAGCAACCTTATTACGTTGAACTTTATGCGGATTTTCTTGGTACTTCTACTGCGGAAAACATGCTTTACTTACAAATAACTTCAGCTGGGGATCTACAACTTACTCAGGGTAATCCTAATTCGACTAAAAATTTATTGAAAGTTGAAAGTATACCCCAAAAGCAATGGATATATGTTGCAATAAGCCAGGGAGTAATAGAGGACAATAAACTTCTAGCTACGTTGTATGCTGGTAAAAAATCGAATAACCAGCTCATTACGATTGCTAATGAGCAAGCTGAGTCTTCGTCTGAGTCTTCTTATACACTTGCACCTATGTCAAAAGGAGGTATTTGTTCGCACCTAACCAGTTCTCAGAACTCATGTTTTTATGTAGAAAACTTTATTGCCAAACAGCAATATGCCGATTCAACGGAGATACTAGACTACATTCCGTTGATGTCTGGATACAAAATCTTCAGTAACTCCGACTATACGTCTATGTTTGACAACCTGCCTTTAGGTACTACTGTACAGTCGGTGGCTACAGGCACTAATGCACCGATTATTATGAATACAGGACTGGCTGAGTATTTGGGATTGCCATACGTGGGAGGTTTAGACGAGGGTGGTCAGTGGAGATTTGTCAGGATGACCTCAGCCGAATCAGCTGCCAATCTGGTAGATGCACTGAAGAGTGGAGGAGTGGACAACTTATTGAGTGTACAGACACAATTGTCTTCGGCTGACTCATTCTCCGAATTGCAGCCTAATGTTGATTTGGTTCCAATTAATTTTTGGCCGAATGACGACTATCTGGATATTTCAGGAGCCAATGCCCTCTATTATTGGGAAATATTCTGCTTTGCGCCATGGTTCGTAGCGGATACTTATCACGATGCAGGGGACTACAGCAACAGTGCCTCTTGGAACAAATATATTTTTGATCCGGCCAGGCGATACGATAGTGTGACCACCGTGGAGCAGGAATATCTGGATAAAGATCAGAACAATAGCGACATTTATTGGAGGTTCATAGGGCTCAGGACCTATTTTAGTCCTTCGCTGGCCCGTGGTGTTTTTGCCCAGCCACAAGGCAGATTGTTGGAAGATCAGGCAGATCATACACTTAGTTATGTAGCAGGCAGTACTAGCAGTATGTTCAGTGCAACGGCCGAAAACCATGCGCTTGAGCAATATTATAATGATCCCTTTTCTCCACACCCGATTGCCTATTTGCGACCAATGGCCTATCAAAAGGCAGTGATAATGCACGTGGTCAAGTCCAAAATGGATTGGGCTGATCGTTTGTATACACAGGCGTCGAGAGACTCTATATTACAGGCAGCCATATTGTATCTGGAATGCAATGACCTGTTAGGCGCTAGACCTACGGAAGACGGTCAGTTTTCTGAGGAAAATGCTGGGGATGAAACGACCAGAACATTGAATACCATCAATGATCAATACAGTGATGGCAATATCCCTGAGTTCCTTATTGGGTTAGAAGCGAATCTGGACAATATCATTGCTCAGCCTACAGCTGGCGTGGTTTCAAACATGCCTTTTAACTTTATCCCCGGTCTTTACTTCGGAACACCGGAAAATAAGCAGATGCTGTCTTTCTGGAATACCGTACAAGGCAGGTTGAAAAACCTCAGAAACAGTTTGGACATCAATGGAAACCCGCTCAACCTTAATTTGTTTGAGCCAAGTTTAAACGTAATGGGTTTGATAGCTGCCAAACAAAAAGGAGTTTCGTTATCCGATGTGATAGCTGCTGTGTTAACTACTACGGCACCGGTCTACAGGTATTCCGTATTGCTTTCCAAAGCCAAGGAGTTTGCCGGTATAGTAAGCGGTTTTGGGCAAAATCTGTTGACTACCTTAGAGAAGCGCGATGTACAGGAGTTGGCTCAGCTCGAACTGACCCAGCAGGCCACCATTCTGTCCATGACACTGAACCTGAAGCAGGCTCAGATAGATCAGCTCCAGGCACAGCTGGATAGTGTGACCCAAAGCATGATTATGGCAGCTACGAGATACCTGTACTTTGACAAACTGATAGAGTATGATTTCGGAAATCAGTCGGGTACTGCACTCTCAGGAGATGCCTCTGGTAAGGATGTTCTTAGTTTGGCAGTCGATGGTTCGGCATCACAGACCGAGACCTTAGGGGACAATGAGCAAGTACAGGTTAGTATGAATTTTGCGCCTACTGTAGATGCTGCAAAACATGAAAGTATAGGTTTAAGTGATTTGAAGAAATCAGAAATTATGCAGATTGCCTCTGCAGGTGTTTCTGGAGCATCAGCAATAGCTCACATGGTTGGTTTTTATACCAGTTTAACTAATCGTTGGACTGCAGCAGGGTGGTCATTAAGTTCCGTTGCGTCAGTATTAGCAGCAGGAGCAGGTGTTAGAGGTACGCAGTCGTCTATTGAAGGAACCAAAGCGTCCTACAAAAGAAGGCGTCAGGAGTGGCAGTTGCAGAAGCAATTGGCAGAAGCAGAGATAGAGCAGATCAAGCAACAGTACGAGGCTACCTTTTATCAACTACAGGGAGCACAGCAGGATTTTGATATTACCAAGACTCAGATCGATCAGAATCAGGTGATCTTGAACTTTTACAAAGACAAATTCAGCAACGAGGATTTATACCGGTGGATGCAAAGTTATCTCACAAGTACCTATTATCAGGCATACAAACTAGCATTGGAGTTAAGTACCCAAGCACAGGATGCCCTGAAGTATGAATTGGGATATTCGATGACTGATCCAAATGTGAATTTAATTAACACTAGCAGCTGGGACAGCACGCACGAAGGCCTGCTGGCCGGTGAAGTCTTGTCTCACTCACTGAACCTGCTGGACAACTTCTATCTGGAGAAAAACTTCAGGAGAATGGAAGTAGTGAAAACGATTTCCTTGTTGGATGCAGTAGTTGGCTCGAATCAGACCATGGCAGAATATTTGGCGGCCAATGGCAATTCGATCACTTTACCGATCGCATTGGCTGATCTGACGGCCGATTACAGCAACTCTTACATGCACCAGGTGAAAATGGTAACGGTGACCGTGCCCACACTATTGGGGCCTTATGAGGATATCCATGCCATTTTGAGCCATACGGACAACGTGATCTATGACCAGTCAGGAAACGAAATTCGTTCCAAGATAGGTGATGGTCAGAAGGTAGCCCTGTCCACCGGTCAGGAAGACGCCGGATTGTTCGCGGCTGATATGGGTGATCCGAGGTATCTGCCATTTGAGAGCACGGGCGTTTGCGGTGATTGGACCATCGCCTTTACCGAGGCAGATGCAGCCAAGATCGCAAACATCAGTGACATTATTGTCAGAGTACGCTACACGGCACTAGTGTAATAGGAGGTTATCATGGAAAAAGAGAGAATAAAACAATTCTATCAGGATAATCTTGCGCCGATAGAAACACCACCGGAGGCTGGGGCCAACAGGTCCCAGCCTGTGGGGGATACCAGCAATGTAGGGGCCAATAGCAGCTACATGGGCGCGAAGCAAAGTCAATCTTTCGGAGGGTCTTCCTCCGGAGGATCGTCTCAAAGTGGAGGAGACTCCGGGCCGGTTTTGAAACCAGAGCTGCCCAAAGGCGGAGGCGCAATCGTAGGCTATGGAGAGCAGTTTCATGCCGATGGTTTTACCGGTGGGGCGAGCCTTTCTTTTGGAGGGCAATCCTACAATACCGGCGGAGGAAATGGATCTTTCGGTATGGGTTTTGGAAATGGTAGTGTAGGCGAAATTTCGAGAAGGACATCGCATGGTACACCTACCTACGACGATGCAGTGGATCAATTTCTTTTTAATGGAGAAATAATAGTTTCGAAAATGGCAAATGGCATTCAGGTCGTCGAGTATGGCGACCTGACTGATCTTGTCGTAGATGGAGCTACATGGAAACAGGCGGTCACCTATGCTGAACAGAGAAGCCACCCCTATGAAGTGAAGGTATATCAGCCGATGATGGAAGGAGCCTATAGCAAAATCCAATATTGGCATTGGGAATCAGAAGAGGACCCCGGTGAGAACCCGGTCTCTTTTTGGCAAATACTAAATGCGGACAATTCCATTCAGCTTTATGGAGTGGGAGAATCATCTCAGGTATTCAATCCCGCCGACAGCGGTTTGCAGGACAAAAGGATATATAAATGGTTGCTATGTGAGTCATTAGATACCCATGGAAATTCAAGTGTAATTACTTACAAAAGAGAGGATGCCGCTGGGGTAAACGTAAACGTTGCCCCTGAGAAAGGGCATATTCAAAACGCTCAGATGTATGTACATCAGGTTGCAGCCGGTCAGGCCACACCCATTCCAGAGCCGCTGAGTTTTCTTCCGTCCGAAGAGCGTAAAATACTAGAACCCAAATGGTTTTTTCTTACGGTACATGATTATGGAGAGTATGATGTTGACGTCACCAATACAGACCCCTACACCCCGGTAAATGACTGGAGTGTGCGAAAAGATTCATTCTCTACATATTTTGGAGGCTTCGAGGTTCGTAATCATCGATTATGTAGGCATGTTCTTCAGTTTCACCAATTCGATGAATTGGGTGAAGCACCGGTACTCACTCAAGTCACCGCTTACTATTATGAAGAATCTCCCATATGCACACGCATGGTCTCATCGATGGAAATCGGCTATTATTTAAACGCTAAGTTAGGGTATTACGAAGTCAAGCATAGTGTGCCTATTGAGATGGAGTGGACTGGATTTGATCCAACAGGGCATGAATACAAACCCTTGCTTAGAGAATACCCGAGTGGTCAGAAAGAACCGTTTTGTTCTCTTGGGCAGGGCCTCGATTTTACCCCTGTAGACCTATATTCCGAAGGTATAGATGGATTGCTTTACAGCGATGGCATGGACTATCACTATTACCAGACTGATTACGCCTCGGTACAAAATGACTCGGAGGCAGTAGTCTATCACGAAGCGGCCAAAAACTATCCAGTGCCCATCAATCAGTTGATGAACGACGAGTTTCATACCTTCCAGGATATTACCGGAAACGGAAAATTGGATTACGTGGTGACCCGTGGCAGCCAAATGGGATACTACGAAGTGCAGCAAAGCGGAGAGTGGAGCGATTTTATTCCACTACCCACCTACGCTACCGAAATGGACAGCCCCAAAGCTAACTTGGTGAATGTCTGTGGAGATGGTAGAGCAGATTGTCTTATGGTCATGAATGGAAAGGTCAGATATTATAAAAACAACGGTGCAGATGGATTTGCACCTGGAGTTACTATCAATCAATCTAACCTTCCAGCCAATGTTGAAAGCTCTGAAGATACGCTCATTCAATTTGCATCAATTGCAGGTGATGGCAAGTCTCACCTGACCAAGGTGACTTATGATTCATTGAGCTACTATCCCAACTATGGCTATGGGGTATTTGGAGAGGAGATCAAAATGCAATTTCCTACATCTATTTCCAAAGAAGAATTTAAGACAAATCGTATATTTTTTGCAGATACTGATGGTACAGGCACCGCAGACCTGCTTATCCTTACGAGTTCAGGTATAAAACTGTTTCTCAACCAGAGCGGCAATAGTTTTGCCGAGGAAATTTTGTTGGAATTGCCAGATGGGGAAATCTTTGACAATAATGATAGGATACTATTTGCCGACGTTTATGGTACAGGGTTGCCTTGTTTAATATATAGTAAGACTCACCCTACCTCAAAGCAATGGGTATATGATTTTTGCAATGGTACGAAACCTTATCTGATCACCACCCATATTAATAATATTGGTGCCGAATCAACTATCAATTTCAAAAGTTCTATTCATTTTTATCTTAAGGATAAATATGAGCCTGGCGAAACAGGAAGAGAATGGATCACGCGAGCACCCTTTCCGACCTGGGTGGTTGAAAGCATGGTAGCAAAAGATGCTATATCGGGATCAGTGCTGACACAGAGTTACAAATACCGCGATAGCTACTATGACGATGTAGAAAGGGAATTTCGCGGATTTGGTTATGTGGAACATCAGGACACGGATATTTTTGATAGTGAAAATCCAATGCTGGATTCTCCACCGTCCATACTGAAATCCTGGTTTCATACCGGAAATCCAAATCAGCAGGACATAGTGGATACCTATCAAACGAATGGAAAGGACTATTTCCTTGGAGATGCCAAGGCCAATTACCTAATAACTATGGGAATATTTGATCCCGATGGTTTGAACCCGATTGAGCCAGGCTCAGAATTGTGGAGGGAAGCGAGTATCTTGATGAAAGGCACCTTATTGCATAGTGAGCTTTATGGCCTTGACGGCTCATCAGAAGAGGGGTTTCCCTATCAGGTGCAGAATGCCAACGGGCAAATACAACTTCTACAAGAAAAGGGAAATAACTACTATGCCTCATTTCTACATTTGGAAAGGGAAGGACTCTCCTATCTTTATGAGAGAAACCCCAATGACCCTAAGATGTCTTATAGTGCAGCCATGAACTTTTTGTACGGAGAGGCGGTACAGTCCTGTAGCATCCTCTATGGAAGAAGAGCAGAAGACGAAACTTATGGGGCGGACATAGATGGAAATATCGCCACCGAACAGAGAATAGTAAGATGCTACTCTGATCTTGCCAGACACTATAATTTTGAGAATGCGGCCGGCTTAGGGCAAACGTCAGACGTTTTTTATCAACTCATGGTACCTTATGAAGCACAGGGGTTCGTCATTACAAATCTTGCGGATACACTGGGCCATGAATCTCTTGTCAATGGAGGTATATATGATTATGACAAACTGAGGGCGTATTTGGCAGCAGGTGATTCAGAATCAGGAATCCCTTTTGCCAGCGGTATCGATTACATCATGCATTCGTGGGGCAAGAATTATTACCTCTATGCACTGGAAGGTACCTCGGAGATTACTCCAGTTACTGGCAACTATGATCAAATAGAAACACAGGGATTGGTGCGTCCCGGCAATAGAGGGTTTTTGCTCGAATACTATGGCGAAGCAGTAGTCTTTAATCAAGAAAAGCTTTATGATACCCTGAAACCCTATTTTACTGAAGATGAACTCGATCAGATGATGTTGGATACGGGAGGCTTTAAATCTTCCGATGATTTTTGGTGGGCAGACAGCGGAATATACGCTTATAACAACTCATCACTCTTTTATCAGCCGCAATCCTACACCAATCCAATGGGAGCAACTACCCAGTTTTTGGAGTATGACAATCATAATATGATGATGGTCAAGGCCGTAGATCCCCTGGACAATATGACCCAGATTTTGCAGGTAGATGATGTTTATCAAATAGATTACCAGCATCTTCAGCCTTTGGCAGTTGTAGACGCAAATGGTAATAGGGCAGAAGTGTTACTCGATGCCTTGGGTCGGGTCATTACCACCACTCATTATGGTGGAGAGATGGAACTGACTTTGGAGGATGGTCAAGTGCAAGAATTATACAATGATGACGTAGGGTTTGACTCGCTTTATGGATATGATGGCAGAAACAACCCTTATCAGGTTAGAGATAAGGAAACAGATACCATCCACACCATCATTGATTCACCTTACACCTATTTGCAAAACTCCTCGAATTTTTTCTTCTATGCCCCATTTAGTTGGATGCTTACCTTCCCTTTTGAAGTATTAGCCAACCACAAAACCGTGAAATTCGAAGAGGATAAAGCAAGGGCTTGGTTTAAAGCCCTGCAAAAGCATGGATTGGTAAATGGAGAAGGAGCAGTTTTCCATAGACTAGAAAAAGTAATTCAGTCAAGTGACACTGTAGAAAGGTTTACTAAAGAATTGTTTCAAATTTCTCATTCTCTATGTCAGGCCTTTCAAGAATTCAGTAATGATCAACAAGTCGAAATCTTCCAGCTTTTTCTTAATCTTGAAGATAGGCAGCCGGTACATGTATTGGCGATGTCTGCTGATGACTATCCAAATTTGACGCATGCAATCCTTACTAAAGAACAATACTATCAACGTATTCCGGCTATAAGCAGTGATGATCTCAATAGCTGGTGGGATGCCTTGGTTTTGGCAGAACTGATAGAGCCTAACGGTATCTATACACCACTCTATCGTACGATGGTACAGGCTTCGTCAGGCCTTGAAGACTTCAAAAAAAGACTCGAAAATTATATATTAGCCATGGAGGCGTTTGATAATTTTGGAACTCTTACGCAAGAAGAAATTTTTAGACTGCAATGGACAGGATTGAGAGAGCGGATAGCGCAAGTGGTAAGTTATAATGACGGTTTTGGTCGATCGCTTCAGAATAAGATAAAAGCTGAGGATAGAAGTGATACCTATTTTTGGGAGGAGAACCAAATGAGTCAAAACACATCCGGTAACTACATCCAAGACATTTGGCTGACCGAAGGGCTCACCGTGTACAACAACAAGGCCCAAGTAGTCAGGCAATATGATCCATTTTTTATAAATACGGTAGACTTCATAGAAAATGATGATCTATACAAAATTGGAACCAGTCCCACCAGCTACTATGATGCCTTGGGGCGCGTGACGCACGCCATTTCGCCCAAAGGATTTCTGGTATATCATAGCTGGACTGCCTGGGGACAAACTGCATGGGATGCCAATGATTTGCTCATGATATCACCATATTATTTGGTCAATGAAAATAACATTTTTGATGGCGATGAAACACCTCCGTCAAAAGACAATCCCTACTATGAGTATTTTGACTTCCAAATGACCGATAAAGATCGAAATGCTTATAAGAAAACCTTGACTTTAGGTTGGACACCGAGCAGTTCTATTGGTGACAATAGGAGTCTACCATGGATCGAAATAGGTATCAATTCAGCCCAGTATACTTTAATAAATATAGCGGAATTCTTGGGGTACAGCGCTGAACAGGCATTATCACTCTTTTTTGAGCTAAAACAGAAAGAATACATCGTACAGTTTGATAGTTATGAAACGGTTGAAGTCAAAGAAGATGGAGTCGTGATTGCTGTTGATCAGGTGGACATCTTCTGGGGGGACATGACCAGTAACTTTCCGCTGAGAGAAACGATCAATAACCTCATGCAATCTCCAGATGGAGAACACTACTTTTTTCAATTGAAGTTTCAGGCATATACCGCTAAAACCTTAAGTCTGCTTTTTGATAACAAGGTAAAGAAGAACGCGATAACAGAAGCAGGTCTTTATGACGCATTTGTTAGCGCCTATGGCTCTTGTCCATTTACGAGATATGAATGTGATGCACTTTGGACGCAACTCAACAACTATAATCTGATTGACAATCAAGGTTTGGTTACTGACAATATAGTAATACCAACTCTTGATCTTGATGGTTTTCAATCAGACAACGATCTGATCGTCAACTACATGTTCAGGTATTATGTGAGGGGCATCGACTATGTCAACAAGTTGACCTATGATGACCTAAACAGAAACCTCACCATAGCAGACCCCAGACTATCGGAGTCTGGTTATGTAAACATTACTTACATCTACCCGGATACCTTCGGGCCGTCGGTCTCTATGGATACCTGCGATGCCGGACAGGATTGGAGCTTAGCCAATGTATTGGGACGACCCATGTGGCTCATGGATGCCAGAAACGTCAAAACAGAGTATGAGTATGACCTGTTGACAAGGCCTATGAGTGTTCTGGTATCATTGGATGAAGACAATGGCTGGGGGCCGATCGTAGTCACACGTATGCAGTATGGCGAGCAGACTTTCGATGGTGATCGGGAGTTGGCTCAGCAATACAATTATCTGGGCAAGCCTGTGCAAGCCTTTACGCAAGGCGGATGGGGTAGCATCGTGTATGGATTCAATATTGGAGGAGTGCCGATGGGTGGTCTGACCAAATTTGCGAAACCCTATGCACCGGTCAATGAAAACGACTGTAGTGTGGCACCTCCGATTATCGCAGTACCTGAGTTGAATTCAAACCCGGGCACTGATCCTGACACCACCGGTGAATTGCTTAAATCCGGGGAGTTCAAAGGGATTGCCAGGTTCGGTGCCAACAATCAGGTCACTCGCGTGATCGATCCGGCCGGTAATGTTCACATACCGATCGAATGGCAGTCGGGAGGCATGCGTTTCTTTGAGGTGAATGCCGTCAAATACATGGATAATATTTTGTACAATGCCAAGAAACAGCATTTGTCGACAGAATATCGAAATGAAGAAGGCAAGCACATCCTCACGACGTTTTATGCCTACGATCCTAAGAACTATCGATTGCTGCAGATTTATACAGAAAGTGCGGATACAGATAATCCTTTGACAAGAGATACAGAGTACGAGCAGATCATACATGAAACTGATCATGTGAGGCAAAATCTGATTTATACTTTGGATCCAATTGGTAATGTTTCTGAAGCGTCCGGCTATTACCAGACGCCGGAAGAAGGCTCGGAGGAACTGACGTATTTCCCCTCAGGTGGTGAATATACTTATGATGCGATGTATAGACTTGTTTCTGCTACTGGTTACGAGCAGGAAGAGGAGGTTATTACAGTTGAAGCTGAAGATGTAACGGAGGAAAGTTAATTACAAATCTTCCCGCATAGAATTAATTTCTATGCGGGACAATTTATAAAAATATGATAAAGGTAAACCTATATTCACAAAATTACATGTACGATCGGGGAGTCAACCTCATTCAAAAGAGCACCTCTTCATTGCTCAGTGTGGATCGTATGATCGCTACTCAGCGCACCAATCGAGCCATTAACCAGGCACTTTATCAAACACTCGATTTCACCCCTACAGAAAAAGCTAATCTGAATGAAACCCTGCTCGACAAAGGCATCTTCGATCCCCACGGCAACCAGTTAAAGACAAAAACCGGACAGGTACTCACTTGGGACTATCAGAACATGCTGCAAACCACTACCACAGCGCAAGCAGACGGTAGCACCCTGGCCGAATACAACACCTATGCTAAAGCAGGACAACGCAACTGTAAAGTCACCGAAAAAAAAGACCAGGACAGTAACACCACAGAAATCACAGAATCCCTCTACCTGAGCAACCTCGAATACCGCACGATCTGGAAAGGCGAAAACCTCAGCTACGATGGAGAAACCGTCACCGAACAAAGCACCGGAGCCATGGTCATCCCCCACGAACAATACAGCACCCTACGCATCCGCCAGGGTCACAAGCAAGTCGCCCAAAAGAGAGTCTACCAATACAAAGAAGGTATAAAAGTCCCCGATCAGACCACCAGCTATAGTCTGGACAACAATATCGACTCCTGCGAACTCACCCTTGGCGGCAATGGACATCTCGAAAGTTACGAGTCCTACAAACCCTACGGAGAAACAGCCATCAGCTATGGCAAGACGGGGCAGCAACCCTACAAATACTCGGGACAGGAAAAAGACGAAAGCGGCCTTTACTACTATGGTTACCGTAGCCTCGATCCGGACACCTTCAGATGGATCAGCCCTGACCCTGCCGGCCTTCAGGGCAGTGGCCTCAACTGGTATGCGATGGTCAAAGGGAATCCGGTGACCATGCGAGATGAGTATGGTTTGGGGCCATTTGATAAGCTGCCCAAAAAACTTCTGAAACCTGCTCTTTTGGGTCTGCTGGCTACAAGTACAGCACTGTATAACAAAAATAAATTATCTGAAAAATGGTACGGAAATGATTTTACGGCTATTGGAGAATATGGTGAGCTTTGGGAGCCGATCTCAACAAAAGTTCATGATATGGATTCATGGAAACATCAGTTAGAAAGACATAAGGTAAAGTGTTGTAATGGTAAGGCCAGTGCTTTCCAACGTTATGGTTTTGATGCAATTCAGTTTTTTGCACCTGATGAGGAAATACCTGAAGATCCGGATAGATTAAAACAAGAACTCAAAAATCGATTATCAAAATTCCTCCTGAACAATAACCTTCTGGATTCCAATTCTGAAAAACTAATACTCTATGGTGATTTAACGAAAAAGGTAGGTATAGGTGGGCCAGACGTTCACATGGATGCTACAAGTTATCCATTCCATCAGGGAAAAACTCCTAACGATAAGAGTAAATACCTAACATTTATATCCGATAAGACATTAAAAACAGACCAAATAGTTAATGTATATAATATCTGGTTGGTCAATAAAAATCAAAAGGGACGAATTAATCCAAATCTGGCTTTTTTATCAAAGGATACTTTGGATCCCAAGAAGGATGTTGACCTTGACAGCTTCATGTTAATTCGTAAGGAAAGTCATAAATTTTTTTCTAAACCTGGTATAGCTTCCGGATGGGGGTATGTTTTTTATACTGGGAAAACATTCCATTTCTCTGCCTTTAACAAGAATCTTAAAGAAAACAGAAATACGAGTATAGTAAGATTTGCTCAATATAGAGTGCATAATAATTTTCAGAAAACAGATCATGTAGAAAAACTCAACAAGACGAAGGAATAAGTATGGAGTTACTAATTGCCAGATTAAATTAATATTACTTTTTCCAAAAATTGGAAGAAGCCTTGAGCAACGGTACATTATCGCGCGAAAAAAAATGAGGCTGAATAAAATTTCAGATTAATTAGTACTGGCTAACTCCTAATCTGA
This sequence comes from Reichenbachiella sp., assembly GCF_039944555.1. GTDB lineage: Bacteria > Bacteroidota > Bacteroidia > Cytophagales > Cyclobacteriaceae > Reichenbachiella. The sequence goes on from NZ_JBDUYN010000012.1 coordinate 672,235, forward strand.
TCGAACCATTAAATTTTATCCCTGCGATTGTGTGGCATTAAATATAAAAAAGATAGCTGGCGCTATTTGTGCAAATAATCTAAAAATTGCCTGAGCTTATGGATAAAACTTGCATTTGAGCCAGCGATTTATTCTTTAGGAAGTCAACGAAACGAACTAACCAGACATGACCAACCTCAAAACCTACCGACACAGCTATGCCTTCGACAAAGGTATGAACCTCATACAGAGAAGTGCTAACTCGGGAAACAGATCCCGTATGATAGCCACTACCCGAGCCAATCGTGCTATAAGCCATAAGCTTTATCAGTCCCTCAACCTCACCCCCACGGAACAAGCCAACCTCAATGAGGCACTTTTGGGCAAAGGCATCTTCGATCCCCACGGCAACCAGCTAAAGACAAAAACCGGACAGGTACTCACTTGGGACTATCAGAACATGCTGCAAACCACTACCACAGCGCAAGCAGACGGTAGCACCCTGGCCGAATACAACACCTATGCTAAAGCAGGACAACGCAACTGTAA
>NZ_JBDUYN010000013.1:0-159465 GCF_039944555.1 Reichenbachiella sp.
GATAGAGTTGACCATAACAGGTTGCCCACCGGGATAAAACCAGCAGCAAAACAAGGCTGAGCGATTTGATGTTGAATGTGATCATGATTTAGGGGCAATTGGATCGGCTTGTCTCAATGACGATATTTTCCATCAGGGATCCAGCCAGACATCCTTTTCTGGAGAAGCTACTTACAGGCAGTAGCCAAGAAGATATTTCCTTTGTTTGTGAAATCATTTTCGTAACTGAAGCGCAATACAATGTTATGAGATTAACTAAGGCATAAATCAAATCTTTGTGGACATGTAGTGGACATAAAAAATCACAATTAGAAGCTCGAGGGGCTGATTTCTTATCGCAAGCGATTAAGCCGCTTCCAGGCTACAGCATATACTAAAGACCCGCTGATAATCAGAAAAATCAGAAAATATACATATGGCTCGGGGTTTGAAAGTAGGTGAGCTTCCATTTCGGCGATTTCATATGTATCTGCTTCTTTTGATGTCAGGAAGATAGAATATGTTCCAGCCAGGGAATGGACCATGTGCTGATTCTCATGATCCTCATTTCTCTCAAACATGCAGGTGTTTTTTATTTGAGCTAAAGGCTTACCATGCTTTTTATAATACAGCGAGTATTGTGCACCGTGGTCATGACCTGATCTCGGCATGGGTTCATAGTCCAGTAATTCCAGTTCATTTCCAGCTACATCATACAGTTGAAGGTTTTGAGAAAAATAGGAGAACAGTGCGTTCTCAAATTCCTCTTTATCAGATTTTTCCTTCAATTCCGGACTTGCATCAAATAAGGCATTGCGAATAGTCCAGGGAAAGTCCGCCTTCACCATGATGGAGAAGTCGGACTCTACAACCTCGAAACTTGCCTTGTTGGTCTCGTGACCAAAGGTCTTAAATGCCTTTATAATCAGGCAAAGGAGCAATAGGGTGATATACTTAATTGATCTTAAATTCATCTGTCGGAGCTTTTTGTTAATACCCAAAAGTAGAACCAGGAGCAGAAGAACTGTGCCGATAATTGGGACATTCAGTAGACACCCTATGCACTTTCATCCGAACTGTGTATGGTATCTTCAAGAATTATCCGCAGGAAGTACGATGCCATCTAATTGATCATAAACTCACTTGCAGGTGTACCCTTAAAACATCTAGGTATGACAGGAAAGGTTTCGGTCAATACATAATAATAAGTACCTGCGGGATATTCCGGTGTCACTCCGGTACGGCCATTGCATTCATCCAGATCACCAAGTCCGGCTATGTATTCGTAGTCATTGGAATAGGTGCCGTTATATTCTCCACAAGGTTCTGTAATTCCATCTCCGGGACGTTCACCGGATTTTAGTTGAAAACTTGATGCTAAGGAAACAGCCCCAGACTGGTCATCATTGGGATTGACATAACCATACTTGTAATAAATGGGAAACCCATCAGCGGCGTAACCGACAAGCGTCATTGCCGGATCAACCAGCCCCAGGGATTCAATAAAAAGTGTTGGAAAACCGTGGTAATGGTACTTGCCTTGTGGCTGAACATGTGCGTTGTTGCAGTCAAAGCCTAAATCCAGATTTGTGGCTTTCATGTTCCATTCCCAATTGAGATTGGGATCAGTAAAAGAACCAGAATGAGGCCATGGCTCAGCCGGTTCGGGGTCCAATTCAATTCCTGAAAACAGAATTCCGAAAGAGTATTGCGGTCCGGTAGTCAAAGACAAAAGCGGTGTGGTCGTAGAGGCCAAAACTCCGTCAGTAACCAGATTAAATGTTTCGTTCAGAACCGATATAGCATTATTATTAAGGGCTCCGTCAAAATTTCCAAACAACCCAAAGGCATGATTGGGAATAGAATTAGTACTTATCGTACGCGTGCCCATCGCTTCAACTATGCTGAAGCTATGAGTCTCCAAATTCAGCTCTGGGGCATTCGAATCTTTATCGCAATCCCCTCTATTGGTATCAATCGTAAGCTGTGAAGAACAGGGCGAAATGTCTTCTGTAAATGAAATATCCGCTGTGGCTTCTCCAAGCGTAACGGCAGACCAGCCCTCAGAGGTATAAACATACATTTCTTCTGTCACTTCGTTGAAAAACATTTGTCCAAGCATGGGATCTACCGGCACTTCTTCGCTGGAACTCCCTGAGCTCACCCTGTATATGGAAAGATCTACGGTTTCAGTTCCTCCTGATATAGATAAGACGTCATTCTTAAGTGTCAACTCCTGGTTATCCGTATTATCGAGATAGGAAGACAAATCTACTCGCTGGGGCTCATCATTGTCATTCTCTATGGATATAGATAGCGTATTAGAAGACAGGGAGAATTCGTCAATGGTTTGCACATCGGTATTGTCTAAATAAGTGGATAGGTCTACCGTGCTAGCTTCTTTGTTATCATTTTCCAGGGAAAGGGATAGTATGTTGGAGGACAAGGCAAATGCATCGATGGTTTGGTCATCTGAAGCTTCCGCAAGTGTGGACAGGTCTACGGTAGTACTTCCGCCTGAGATAGAAAGTTCGGTACCAGTCAATGTCAGTTCCTGTGCATCGGTATTGTCCAGGTAAGTAGAAAGGTCGACAGTTGTTGCGGATTCATTACCAGTAATGCTCAACTGGTTGTTGTCGATAGCCAAATCCTGAATTTCATTGAGTGGGTCAGCATCCTCATCGTCAGTATTGGCTACTTCTGCGGCATAAAGTGCATAAGGGACACTCAACAATTGCGTCGTACTTGACAGGGTGTAATCACTTCCTCCTGTTGGATCAATTTCTACTTTAATAAATTTTTCGCTCGCTGCCCAATCCAGAGACTCAAAGTCTCCACTTACCATAGCGCCTTCACCAATGATTGCGGTAAATAACCCGTAGTCATTTGTTGTTGCAGCATGGGTCTCCACATATTCACCTGTACCAGCTACACCACCTCCTAAAATGGAAAACTGAATACCTATAGTTTGGTTCGCAAGACCGTTCCCATTTGTATCTCTTGCAATACCCTGATAACTAATTCCGCTCGGTGCTTGTCCCTGAGACAAATTTGCACAGAGCGTGAATATGGTTAATAATATGAGGCTTTTCAACTCAGTGAATTTTGAAATATTCATTTTATTATTCTTTATCTTTTAAAATATCTGTTCGGCCGTTAATCCAATTTTATGAACCGTAGATCTTTGATTACTTCCGAATCTTTGGAGATGAGTCTCAACACGTACTGGCCCTGAGGCAATTGCGAGACGTTTATCCTTTCTTGAAATTTCTTGCGTATGATTTCCTTACCATCCATTTGAAGAAAGGCTATTTCATTAAAATCCTGGGATTCTGATTTTATTGAGATTTCTGAGGTAGACGGGTTCGGATAAATACTGAGTTGATATTTTACCGGATCCAGTCCTGTAGTCACCGCGATGATGATGACCGGTTGAAGCACCCCCTCAGCAAATACTATATCATCGGTAGCATAAGAATTTGCTATGACATCTCCGATCGAATAAGATAAGATCACTTGATCTGTGGAAACCTCAGTAACGCCTGTCGCATTGATCGACGATTGGCCAAAACAATTCACCTGAAGAAACAAAAAAAATATGGCAGCAAATCCCGAAATCAGTTTGGTTGTTTTTATCCTCATGGTCTGGTTTAGATTTAATTTATCGATCAGCGGTTGCCTTTCTGCAGCACAAGATTTGCTCTTTTTTCAATGCCATGTTGAGTGTCTTGGTTGACAAATGGTAGACAAGCCGCCGTCAGGCGCATAAAAAACACCAGAATGATGATGGGAAATTCTAAAACTTTCGGGTTTAGCTATGTTCAGCCAATCTGATCTAACAACTCTTTGTAGGTCTCTTCGTTGCCTTGATTAATGGCGGTTTCGATGTCCCGCTTCCATTTGGACTGGATGTGTTCATCTTCCAGTACTTGCAATAATGCATTTATTTCGCCTACCTGGTAGACTTCCAACGTGCGAAGTTGAGTGGCCAATTTGGACAGAAGGGCTCTCTCGTTGTCAAGGATCAAAGCTCCTTCCTCACCTCCATAATGGGTCTTCTGTACTTCTTCTGTTAATACTTTTCCTGAGGTTTCCAGAGGCAATATGACAAGAAAGGTGGTTCCTTTTCCAGCTTCAGAAGTTACTTTTATTTCCCCATTATGCGCTTCTACGGCCAACTTACAAAACGTAAGGCCCAAACCTGTAGAGGCAATTGGGCCATAAGCCTTGGAACTGTCTTTCCAGAATTTATCAAAAATATAAGGCAGCTTGTTTGGTTCAATCCCTTCCCCTTCATCTGTCACGCTGATTTGGCAAAAGGAATTAGCATTCTCCATGGTTGGTTCTACGCTAACTGTGATCAATCTCCCTGGTTTGGAATATTTGATGGCATTGTTCAATAAGTTAACCAGCACACGAACCATCATCTCGGAATCTGCCTTGACAGTCAACTCATTGGGCACACGGATATCGAGTCGCAGACTTTTCATCTGAAGCAGTAACGCTATCTGTAGCCGAGCTTCTTCTACCAGGTCTTTGATCTTACAGGATTTGAGGTCGAGAGATACTTCGGCTTCTTCAAATCTTTGGACATCCAGCATGTTGGTGACCAGGTTGAGTAGCACCTGCCCAGACTGACTGATACCGTTCATTTTCTTATCAAAGGGCTCACTGGCTGAAAAACCCAGGATCGTGTTCAGTGAATTTTTCATATCATGGGCGATCATGTGGGTCAGACCTTCTTTGAACTGTGATAATTCTTCCAATTTTTGATTTTGACTGCTGATCACCTCGTTGGCACGTTTCTTTCTTCGGTAGGAAATATAAAAACTAATAAAGAGTAGCAGAAACAAAATCACACCACCTAACGCTGTGTACTGTAATACTCTTTGTCTTTTGATCTCATTTTGAAGAATCAACTCTTCTTTTTCCTGGTCTGCCAGTAATTGTTCCTTTTCTTTGATGAACTCATAGTCGGCCTCCAGTCGGGCAATGTCGGCTGTGTTTTTTTCGTTGAATAAGGAATCTTGATTTTCCTTGAACAGTTCATGGTAGTATAGCGCTTTTTTGAAGTTGCCCCATTGCTTGTGTATCTTATAAAGTCCCTGAGCTGCTTCCTGCCGAGTCGACTTAACACCTGTTTGATAGGTATATTCAAGCGCTTTGGAAAAATATTCAAAACTTTGTTGAAGGTTATCTTTTTTCTGTTCGATTTGTCCAAGAAAGACCAAAATTATAGAGCTCCCTTCAATATCTCCACATTTCTTTGAATAAGTCAATGACTGTTTAAAATAATACCTGGCAGAATCATAATTATCCAAACCCTGAAAAGTAGCTGCTAAACCCTGTAAAGGCAAATGCATCGGACATTCCTGATCTATCTCCTTATAAAGGGCTATTGAGCGTTGCAGGTATTCCAAAGATTCGTCGTATCTCTTCAGATCTCCATAAACCTTACCAAGGTTACTCAAGCTATTTGCAATGATACTTTGATCTTCGGATAAGCTATCCAATCGATAACTCTCAAGAAAATAATCCAACGCTTTTTCATAATTTTCGCGGTTAACATAAGCTATAGCTAAGTTATTGAGTGCTGCACTATACCAATTTTTATTTTCGGGTCCAGTTGTAACCTTTAGTATTTTTAGATAATATTCAATGGCTCTTGAAGATTGACCCTGGTCATCATAAATTATGGCCAAAAAATTGTAGGCATGGTAATTGTTTTCATGCTGCTTTTCGCTGCGTAAAGCATATTCCAGGGCTAAATCATTGTTTCCTAGTCTGTTGTAGTAGAAAGCTGCAGATCTTAATGAAATACACTTCTCTTCCTTGTCGATAACGGGATCGTTTAATTGGTCTGCCCTTTTATAATAGTAGATGGCGGAATCTAAATGCTCTGTTTCATAATATTGATAATGATAGCCAAGGTCATTGAAGCTTTTAATGACTCCAAGTTTGAAACCGATACGCTCAGCCAACAGGTAGGACTTTCTAAGATATAGTCTTGAAGAATCTTTATTAAAGTCTCTATATCTAAATAAAATGGATTTATATCTATAGCCTCTGCACAGCCCTCTAAAGTGATTGATCTTACTTGCCAGATCAATAGCACTATCCGTCATCTGTGTAGCTTCTTTATATGCATAGGCATGCCGCAAGGATCGTCCAAGGTTCAGTAGCGTATTAACTCTGAAGGAATCCTGACCCGTATGCAACAGCACTTGCCTGAGACTATCAATCTTTTCTGTTTGCGCAATCAATGACTGGCTGGACAATAGAAATAGCCCAAAAATCATAGGTATAAACCATCGACAGGCCCTGGCGAGCTTTGCCGAAATGGTTAATACAAAATGATTCGAATATTGACGGTCTAAATAACTGAATAACATGCTTTCTCTCCAACCTTATATGCTGCATTGAATCTATCGAATATCAATGTAGTTGATTCAATTTACAAATGATACATCTGAAAGTAATGGTTTACAATGAAAATATAGATCAATTGTCAATTCAAGGTTTCTTTAAACCGTACTATGATTAATTATTTCTCATTTTAGCTAATGAACTCAAGCAACTCCCTGTAAACCGCTTCGTCACCCTGGTTAATGGCGGTTTCAATGTCTCGCTTCCATTTGGATTTGACTTGAGCTTCTTCAAGTTCTTGTAACAGGGCATTGATCTCACCGACCTGGTAGACTTCCAGCGTGCGAAGTTGAGTGGCCAATTTGGACAGAAGGGCTCTCTCGTTGTCAAGGATCAAAGCTCCTTCATTACCTCCATAATGGGTCTTCTGTACTTCTTCTGTTAATACTTCTCCTGAAGTTTCCCGAGGCAATATGACAAGAAAGGTAGTTCCTTTTCCAGCTTCAGAAGTTACTTTTATTTCTCCATTATGCGCTTCTACGGCCAACTTACAAAACGTAAGACCCAAACCTGTAGAGGCAATTGGGCCATAAGCCTTGGAACTGTCTTTCCAGAATTTATCAAAAATATAAGGCAGTTTATCTGCTTCAACCCCCTCGCCTTCATCGGTCACGCTGATCTGACAAAAGGAATCAGCATTTTCAGTAGTTGAGGCTATGCTAAGGGTGATAAGGCTGCCAGGTTTGGAATATTTGATGGCATTGTTCAATAGATTCACCAACACACGTACTATCATCTCAGCATCCGCCTGGATCGTGAGTTGATCAGGCACCCTAATTTCCAGTCTCAGGCTTTTCATCTGAAGTAGCAAGGCCACCTGCAATCGAGCCTCTTCTACTAAATCTTTCACTTGGCATGGCTTCAGGTCGAGAAACACTTCTGCTTCTTCAAACCGCTGGACATCCAGCATATTGGTTACCAGATTGAGCAATACCTGACCTGACTGACTGATGCCTTTCATCTTTTTATCGAAGGGTTCACTAGCTGAAAAACCCAGGATAGTGTTGAGCGAGTTCTTCATGTCATGGGCGATCATGTGGGTCAAGCCATCTTTGAACTGTGACAATTCTTCCATTTTTTGATTTTGACTACTGATCACCTCGTTAGCGCGTTTCTTTCTGCGATACGAAATGTAGAAACTTACAAAAAGCAGCAAAAACAAAATCACACCACCCAGCGCTGTATACTGCAATATTCTTTGCCGTTTGATCTCATTTTGAAGGATGAATTCTTCTTTTTCCTGGTCAGCCAGTAGCTGCTGTTTTTCCTGACTGAATTCATGTTCAGCTTCTAAGCGAGCAATTTCGGAAGTATTTTCTTCATTGAATAAGGAGTCATAGGTAGCTTTGAACATTTCATGATAATGCAATGCCTTTCTGAAGTCACCCAGTTGCTTGTTTACTTTATACAGCCCTTCTTCGGCATTCTGACGAGTGTCTCTTTTTCCTGTCTCTCTGGCCAAGTGAAGAGCTTGGGTAAAGTATCTTAGGCCAGACCTGAGATTTCCTCTTTGCTGTTCGACCTTACCCAGGCTCACCAGACAGGCTGCTCCTAAACGTGGGTCATTACATTTTTCACTCCGCTGCAGTCCTTTTTGTGCATAGTATTGTGCTGAATCCAGTTCATTACTTTGTAATTTAACATTAGTAATGTTGTACAAGGCCTCCCAACCATAGCAATGGTCATCATAATTCTTCATAATCTTCAATACCTGATGATAGTAACCTTCCGCTTTTTTTAACTGCTTCTGTTCTATATATAAAAGACCTACTTCCATAAGGGTCTTTGCCGCATCTAAGTCGTGACTCGCCTCTTCATAAATTTTAATGGCTTTTTGTAAGTAATCCAGCCCCTGATCGTATTCTCCCAATTCCCTTTGAACATTTGCAATTTGAACATAAATACTGGCCGTAAACACGATCCCTAGTTTTTCCGTCACATCCACAGCTTGATAGAAATAATTCAGTGCTTTGTAAAATTCTCCTCTGTTGCGGTATATAAGTCCGAGATTGAAAAGGTTAGTACCCATGGCACGTGAATTCCCGAGCTTTTCTTGAAACTTCAATGACTTAAGATAGTATGGTTCTGCATCCGCATAATTCGCCTGATGGTAGTATAGGTTGCCAATGTTGGTCAATATTTGTGCCTGTTTGTCGACATTTTGCATTTTCTCATAATACTTCAAACTCATGGTTAGTAATTCGGCAGCCTTGTCATACTCACCTTTACTCCAGTGTATGAGTCCCAAATTATTATGAATATTGGCCAATATCTCCTCACTCTTTATGACCATGGCAATTTGAAGAGCCTTTTGATTGTAGTTCCAGGCGGAGTCCATGTTACCTTTCATGAGCCAACCAATTCCTATTCTGTTTAGTGCATCAGCCTTTCCCTTGTCAAAATCAATTTTTTCGGCCAGAGCAAAGCCCTGCTTTCCAAGAAGAATAGTACTATCTGGATAAATGTCAAACATGGCATAGGCCATATTATTTAGTATCATGACTTTAGTCGTATCTTCTCTTACTTTCAACAGTTCGTTTTTGAGACTGTCTATCTTCACCCTTTGCGCCACCAATGGCGCCAGTAATCCAAAACAAAGACTAAAAAGAAGTAGGATGCATGATCTGCTTATACCGTATGGCATATTTCTCTCTTTAATTCTCAATGCTATTTTAGGAGTCATAAATAATGAAACAGGTCAGATCACTCAATTTACAAATGAAAGCTCAAAAAAATTACAGCACACTACAAAAAACAGGGCTATAAATAGAACACCTCTCAGCTTAAATCTAGAAGGCGAACAAAAACTTCCTCAAATCATCCTTTGGACCTAATTCCATCTTCTTTTTCAATCGGTTAATGGCTTTGCGCAGTGAGTCGTCTGATGTGCCTGTCATTTGACTGATCTCAAAATTGCCCATGCCTAGCTTGATATAGGCGCATAGCTTTCTATCGTTGAGGCTTAATTCAGGGAAGTTTTCGTCCAGCTTATCGAAAAAACCAGCATGAGTTTCCTCAAAGTGAATTTTGAACGTATTCCAGCTTTTTTCAAGATCCAACTGGGCTTTTAATTGTTTTTCTATAGACTTGATATCAGTAGCATAAACATAGTTGGTGATCCTGTCCAATCTTTCTACTTGATCGAGCAACTCCTTCAAAAGTGTAGTTTTCTGGTAATCCAGCACGGCAATACTGGATAATTCCCGTTGTTTGTGCTCAAGAGCCTCTTGTGCGTAATCCTTTTCTTTGATCAGCATTTCTTTGATGATCTCGTGCTGTCGCTTAATGCGCAAAGTAGATGTGACTCTGGCCGTGAACTCGATGGGATTGAAAGGTTTCCTTAAAAAATCAACGGCTCCCTCATCCAAGGCCTCCTTTAGGTTCTCTGCACTGGTCATTACGCCTGTAGCCACGATAATTGGAATTTCTTCGGTCTCTGGCGAAGACTTTAAGCACCTGATCGCCTCTATTCCTGTCATTTCTGGCATCTGCCAATCCATAATGATCAGGTCAGGCCTCTTTTTACCCGCCAAATCACACGCTACTTTTCCATTTGGAGCATAGTACACCTGATCTGTCTGGCCTTTGAGGTAAGACATAATGACCTCAACGTTAGAATAGTCATCGTCCGCTACAAGAAGACTGATATTTTTTAAGTTGGTTTGATTCATGGCTGGCTTACTAATACGCTGACCAAAGTAATAAGCTTTCAACTTCAATTTAAAATTTTATTTCAACTTATATGAATTACAGCTGTATTTCACCTTGATTCAAAATGAGCCAGACATAAAAAAACCGAGGCTTTCACATCGGTCTATAAGTTTGTGATTTATACTCTGTAGGTTACCAGGCGTACTTGCCATGGGCAGGGAATGACATAGTACAGAGGGTATGTTCAGCCTTTGTTGGTCTTGTGACCAACAAATCACGAACGTTTCGGGTCATATGAATTCCCTACCCTGCCGTCATTCCACGAATTGCCTGGAGAAATTTAATGACTCGAAGAGGTTATCGGGCAATTGTAGGGGAATCCCAGGGGTCAGTTGATAATTGAACAATCAGAAGGTTCCCAAGTCTCCCATGCTCCGCAAGGTAGCAAGGGAATGACGGAGGTATTGTGAGGTTGTAAGATTAGCCTGCTGAAGGCAAAGAATAATGAAGCTGCTAAACCATGTGATCGAAAGGTTCCCTAACTTCTCGTACCAAGAATCGGGAAATTGCGTACAAAAAGGTAGTTTAGTAAATGTGGAGCAATAAAAAACCCCGTCGGAATCCAACGGGGTTTCAATAATATCTATAAGTATTTCAGCTTATTTCAGCTGATCTACTACTGCTTTGAAAGCTTCAGGATGATTCATTGCTAAATCAGCCAATACTTTTCTGTTCAATTCGACTTCAGAGGCAGTCAATTTGCCCATAAACTGAGAATAAGACAAACCGTGCTCTCTGGCTCCGGCGTTGATTCTCTGAATCCACAATTTTCTAAATTCTCTCTTCTTAACTTTTCTGTCTCTGTAGGCATAGTTAAGACCTTTTTCAACGGCATTCTTTGCTACCGTCCATACATTTTTTCTTCTTCCGAAATAACCCTTGGCTAATTTCAGAACTTTTTTTCTACGAGCTCTACTCGCTACTGTGTTTACCGATCTTGGCATAATTTTTAACTTTTTTTGATTATTGGCGATCTCACTTCCGTGTGATACTTATGACCAATACTCTGGTGAAAATTTGAACCTAATCTCGCCCTTGGCGTGATTAAATGTTGAGCATTTCTTTAACATTCGCTACGTCTGACTTATGGACTAGTCCCATTTTGGTCAAGTTTCGCTTTTGCTTGGTTTCTTTCTTTGTCAGAATGTGGCTTTTGAAAGCATGCTTTCTTTTGATTTTACCAGACCCTGTCAGCTTAAACCTTTTCTTAGCTCCTGCTTTAGTTTTAACTTTTGGCATTTGTATATATTGATAAAAAATTAATTCTTCTTTAAAGCTTTCGGCGAAAGCATCAAAAACATTCGTTTTCCCTCCAATTTAGGAAGCTGCTCCACCTTAGCGTGCTCTTCGAGAGACTGAGCAAATTTTAATAACAAAATCTCCCCTCTATCTTTAAAAACGATAGTCCTACCCACGAAATGCACATAGGCCTTCACCTTTGCCCCTTCTTTCAAAAACTTGATCGCATGATTTAATTTAAAATTAAAATCGTGATCATCAGTGTTTGGACCAAATCTAATCTCCTTCAACACGCTTTTATGCGCCTTGGATTTGATCTCTTTTTGTTTCTTTTTCTGCTCGTACTTAAACTTTGAGTAATCGGTAATTTTACAAACCGGAGGATCTGCATTAGGCGATATCTCCACTAAATCCAATCCCTGATCTTTTGCCATATTAATGGCCTGTGCAGTTGGATATACATCCACCTTTACATTTTCACCAACTACCCTAACTTCTCTGGCAGTGATCCGATCATTTACTTTGTAGGGTTCTTCAACACGACCTCTAAAGCCACGTCTTTGGAATCTTTGTTTAGCGATTTTTACTTAAGTTTTAGATTTACAAAAAATTTCGAGCTGCAAATATCGACATTATTTATAGAAATACAACATCTGCATACTGTAATAGCGCATTTAATTCGCCAACCTTGTAGGTATTGAATTCAATATATCAATATAATCCCTTTATGCAAAGCACACCTATTATATATAGCAATTAATTCAACCATAGGAATAGCCCAAATCCGTCGAATTTCACATCCTTTTTACACCTATCTGAGATTGCTTAAAATAGTTTGGCATTAATACTTTAAATATCTTTCTTTGCACAGATTTTTAAACCAAACAATAATAAAATGTCTGATATAGCACAAAAAGTTAAATCAATTATTATCGACAAATTAGGAGTGGAAGAGTCTGAAGTAAGCAATGAAGCAAGCTTCACTAATGACCTTGGTGCTGACTCTTTAGACACTGTCGAATTGATTATGGAATTTGAAAAAGAGTTTAACATCTCTATTCCAGACGATCAAGCTGAAAATATCGGTACTGTAGGACAGGCTATCGACTACCTAGAAGCGAACGCAAAATAATTTAAACATACCTAAACAGGGAACTAGCATTTATGCAATTAAAGCGAGTTGTAGTTACCGGCATTGGAGCTCTCACGCCTATAGGAAATAATGCCGAGGAGTATTGGCAAGGACTTTCTAAAGGCGTGAGCGGCGCTGCTACCATTACCCGTTTCGACGCGGAAAAATTCAAAACCCAGTTTGCTTGTGAAGTAAAGAATTACGATCCCAACGATCACTTTGATCGCAAGGAAGCTCGTAAGATGGATTTGTTCACACAGTTTGCCCATGTTGTAGCAGACGAAGCAGTTAAAGACTCAGGTCTTGATGTTGAGAAAATCAACAGCGAAAGGGCCGGTGTGATTTGGGGTGCCGGTATTGGTGGATTGAAAACTTTTCAAGATGAAGTAATGAACTTCGCTGGAGGAGATGGAACACCGCGCTACAATCCTTTCTTCATTCCGAAGATGATTGCAGATATTGCACCCGGTATGATTTCTATTAAATATGGATTCCGAGGACCAAACTTTACTACAGTAAGCGCTTGTGCCTCAGGAACCAACGCTATTATCGATTCATACAACTACATCCGACTAGGGATGGCTGATGTATTTATCACTGGCGGATCAGAAGCAGCAGTATGCGAATCTGGCGTCGGCGGATTCAATGCATTAAAAGCATTGTCCGAAAGAAATGACTCCCCTGAGACTGCATCCAGACCGTTTGACAAAGATAGAAATGGCTTTGTTCTGGGAGAAGGCGCTGCTAGTCTCATTCTGGAAGATTATGACCATGCGGTGGCGCGTGGTGCTAAAATATATGCTGAATTAATCGGTGGTGGCATGTCTGCCGACGCCTATCACATGACAGCCCCTCATCCCGACGGAATTGGTGCTACCAATGTGATGATCAATGCCCTTAAAGATGCCAACCTAAAACCAGAGGATGTAGATTATATAAACGTCCATGGGACTTCTACTCCATTAGGTGACATCAGTGAATCTATGGCGATTCAAAATGTATTTAAGGAGCACGCCTACAACTTAAACATCTCATCTACTAAATCTATGACTGGTCATCTCTTAGGAGCAGCCGGAGCCATAGAGGCAGCAGCCTGTGTGATGGCTATTCAAAATAGTGAGGCGCCCCCTACTATCAATCATTTTACTGACGATGAGCAGTTTGACTCTAAGTTGAATTTCACATTTAACAAATCCCAAAAAAGAGATATTAAAATTGCTTTGAGCAATACCTTCGGGTTTGGTGGACACAATACTTCCATCATTTTCCGTAAATTTGAGGGTTAACATTGTGAAACTAATATAAAAATCGCTGCAGTTATTTAGAAATTCTAGAGATCGGAAGTTTGCCGTTCTGCTCAAACAAATTATTGGGTTTAATCCATCCAATCTTAAGCTCTATGCCCTTGCCATGAGGCATAGCTCTGCCGCACAAGAGAGTCGCAAGGGTTATTTAGAGTCTAATGAGCGCCTGGAATACCTTGGTGATGCCGTTTTAGGCATGGCCGTAGCCGAATACCTTTTTAACAAGTATCCATTCAAAGATGAGGGCTTTCTCACGGAAGTGAGATCAAGAATGGTAAATCGCGAACATCTCAATCAACTGGCAAAGAAAATAGGCCTTGCAGATGTAATTAAATACAATGGTCAGCTCAAAGCTAATGGTCAGTCTTTCAAATCCATATATGGAGATGCCTTAGAAGCTCTGGTAGGAGCAGTATACCTTGACAAGGGTTTCAACGGTACTAAATCTTTCATTTTCAAAAAGCTAATCATTCCGCACATCGATTTAGACGAAATCATTAGCACTAATACCAACTTTAAAAGCAAGATCATAGAATGGTCTCAAAAGGAAAACAAAGACTTGCGTTTTGAAGTAGAAGAACAAGACAACGAGAAGCATTTTAAGAAGTTTGAGGCAAAAGTTTTTGTGGGCAAAAAAGAAATAAGTGTAGGGCATGGTCTTAGCAAGAAAAAAGCTGAACAGAATGCTGCTGAAAAATCCTGTCAAATCCTTAATATTGATTAGAATTTTCTAAATCATATAATGAGTCAAATCAGAATCGGAGGTGCCTGCCTCAATCAAACCCCAATCGGTTGGGCCAACAATATCGCTAACATCAAGGCTGCGATTCTGGAAGCTCAAGAAAAGAACGTTGAAATCCTATGCTTACCCGAACTCTGTATAACTGCTTATGGGTGTCAGGACCTGTTTTTGAGTGAGTGGCTGGTAGAAGAGGCTCTGACTCAGCTCATGACAATTGTGCCATTATGCAATGACATTGCTGTTGCGGTAGGCCTTCCTATTCGGCATAACCAAAAGATTTATAATACCACCTGCCTGATTCAGAATAGTCAAATTCTTGGCTTCTATGCCAAACAGATCTTAGCGAACGAAGGAATTCATTATGAGCATAGGTGGTTCTCTCCATGGCCAAGCGCTGTAGTAGAAAAATTCTCCTACGCCAATAAGAATTATCAAATCGGTGATTTAACCTTTCATATTGATGGGGTTCACACGGGTTTTGAAATTTGTGAAGACGCCTGGAATAAGGAGCGACCAGCTTGTCGCTTGTACGAAAAAGGTGTGGATCTGATTCTAAATCCCAGTGCCAGCCATTTTTCATTTGGCAAGCATAAAATCAGGGAACAACTGATTGTTACCAGCAGCAAGAGCTTCGAATGTCACTATCTCTATGTAAACCAACTAGGCAATGAATCTGGTCGGGTGATCTATGATGGTGATATCATACTCGCTAGTCATGGTCAGTTATTAGCTGCTAACGACCGATTGTCATTCCAGCCCTATCAGTTGATGTATTTCGACATTGATACCGAGCAGAAAGAGTATAAAAGTACTTCTCAGACAGATTCAATTGACAATAATCGTGATTTTGCTAAAGCAGCTTCGCTAGGTCTATTCGACTATCTCAGGAAAAGTAGAGCGAATGGATATACAATCTCCCTGAGCGGTGGGGCAGATTCCTCATCTATAGCCGTGTTAGTAGCCGAGTTGGTTCGCAGAGGTGTATTAGAATTGGGACTTGAAAAATTCCTAGATTCGATTCATTTAAAGGCAGATTGGAGCAACGAACTATCTGTGAACGAGGTTATAAAACAGATTACAAATCGCATTTTAATCACAGCCTATCAGGGCACTAAAAATTCTTCAGAGGGTACATCTAGCTCGGCCCAACATTTAGCAGAGTCCGTAGGTGCACAATTCAAACATTGGAAAATAGATGATGTGGTAGATTCCAACCATGATATCATAGAAAAAGCCATAGGAAGGAAACTAACCTGGGAGCAGGATGATATTGCTATGCAAAATATTCAAGCCCGTTCGAGATCTCCCTTGATCTGGATGATAGCGAATATTACCGGTACAATTCTGCTTACCACTTCCAATCGAAGTGAAGGAGACGTGGGATATACTACCATGGATGGGGACACAAGCGGTAGCCTGGCTCCCATTGCCGGGGTGGATAAACCCTTTTTGCTTCAATGGTTGAAGTATGCTGAAACCACATTGGGTTATAAGGGTTTACAACAGGTCAATAACCTAACCCCTACGGCCGAACTACGTCCAAAAGGGTACACACAAACGGATGAAGACGACCTGATGCCCTATTCTATTTTAGTGCAAATTGAAAGACTGGGTATCTACCAAAGAAAATCTCCCTTGGAAGTATATCAGGCTTTGATGAAAGAGCTTTCGATAGACACGGATTTGCTAAAAACATACATTCGTAAATTTTACAGACTGTGGTCAATCAATCAGTGGAAAAGGGAGCGTCTTGCACCTTCATTTCATTTAGATGACTTTAATGTGGATCCTAAGACCTGGTGCAGATTTCCTATCCTATCAGGAGGGTTTGAGGAAGAGTTGAAGCAATTAGATCAGCTATAACTCATTTGCTGTAAGCTTTTCCAGCAAAAGTGTATTCCCAAAATAGCCACAAATACTATCATTAGATCTGCGAAATAAGTCAGAATAAATTCCCCGCCTGCTCCTTGGAAAATCATTTGAAAAATTTGAATGATCAACTGAATAGCCAATTCACTACAAATTGCAATGCACAACCAGAGTAACAATCTTTTCATTACTTAGTATTTTCTATCCAACACTTCTTTGAGGACCATAGCTCTTCGAACTCCGTCATAGTCGGAGAGCACCTCTGCTATTCCGTCCGCCATTTCGGTATTTTCTTCTTCAACAACAAAGTGTTCATCTCTTTGAAATTCTAGCTTTTTCCTCTCAACTGGCTTATGGGGTACGATGTCGATGAGTTCGTCCGGTTCTACGGCCTCAACATTCTTTTTCTGGTAATCCACTAAATCCGTAGCTAATACTGGCTCTGATTTGGCATGCTCCAATGGCTCGCTTTTTTCTTTAGCAGTAAACTCGGGTGCGGCTTCTCCTGTCAATTCTTTTAAAATATCTTCAAAAGTGGGTGCCGCCTTCTTCGGAGGCCGAGGTGTATCCAATACTTCATAGTCACCCTCCTCATCGAGTACCTCCTGCTTTTTTTTCTTGCCAAAAACCTTAGACAAAAGATATATAGCTCCGATAACCAGGTAATAAATTAAGGAATCATCCATGGTTCAAATGTAGGCAAAAATTGAGACATCATTATTCATTAATGTTCTCTTTCAAAATGTGGTTTAATTGTTAATAAGTTTGATATTTCTCTCAGTTGACCTTTCGGAAATAATTCTAAATTTGTTGGTTCTGAAAAAAGTGTTTACTACATGCAACTGACCAAGTTAGAGATTAAAGGATTCAAAAGTTTTGGCGACAAGATCGTCATCAATTTTGATGAGGGTATTACTGGAATTGTGGGACCAAACGGCTGTGGAAAATCTAATGTGGTAGATTCTATCCGATGGGTTCTCGGTGAGCAAAAAGTAAAATCCTTGCGCTCTGAAAAGATGGACAACATCATTTTCAACGGCACTAAAAATCGTAAGCCGACTCAATTGGCTGAAGTATCTCTTTCTTTTAAAAACACAAAAAACCTTCTTCCCACTGAATATTCCAATGTAACTATTACACGTCGCTATTATCGCTCTGGCGAAAGCGAATACCAACTCAATGGAGTAACTTGTAGATTGAAGGACATCACCAGTCTATTTCTTGATACAGGCATTGCTTCTAACAGCTACGCCATCATTGAATTAGGAATGGTAGACAATATTTTGAATGACAAGGACAATTCAAGAAGGGGCCTGTTCGAAGAGGCAGCGGGAATTTCTAAGTTCAAAATCAGGAAAAAAGAAACTCTCCGAAAGCTGAACGACACAGACGCTGATTTGGATCGTGTGGAAGATTTACTTTTTGAAATTGACAAAAACCTGAAATCATTAGAGCGACAAGCAAAGCAAGCACAAAAATACTATCAGATAAAAGAAGACTATAAAACTTTCAGCGTTGAGTTGGCAAAATCCACACTACAACAACAGAAAGAAAAGTTAGAAACTTTAAAGAAGGCCTCCGAGGGTAACAATGACAAAAAAATCAGTCTCAACAAGCAACTAGCAGAAAAAGAAGCTCAGGCGGAAAAAGCTAAGGTCGATCTGGTCAATAAGGAAAAGACGCTCGCAACCAGACAAAAATCTCTCAACGAACATGTCAATAAAATTCGTCAATACGAGAGTGAGAAAAAGATTAAAAATGAACGCCTTAGGTTTTTGAATGACCGAAGCGACAACTTGAAAGAAATCATTGAGCAGGACAGAAAAAGTAGCGAACGAGCCTCATTTTCCATTTCAAGTCTGAGCAATGAAAAACTAACCTCTGAGAAAATATTGAGCGAAGTATTTCATAAGCTGGAATCTCTAAAACAAGATTTCGAACAAGAAAAAGCTAAGAATGAGGCACTTAAAAATGAAGGTGAAGAACTCAACCAAAGTTTCACAACAAAAAAGGAAGAAGTTTACCAGCTCATAAAATCGCTAGAGATCAAGTCTATCCAAATTAGTGCTTTGAAACAAGAGCTTGAAAAAGCGGCTACTGATACTTCCACAAAAACTGAAAATCTTCAGAATTTTGAAAAAAGAATTGCAGAAATAGACACTGAAAAAAAAGAAAAGCAAGAACAGTTCGACTACCTAAAATCTAAGGATGAGGAACTCAAAAACAGAATAACCCACTCAGAGAAAACCATCGAGGTCATTAGGGAAGAATTGACCCAAGTCAACAGAAAACTAGATGCTTCGCAAAATGAGTACAATCTAACTAAGTCTTTAGTCGACAACCTCGAAGGATTTCCAGAGGCAATCAAGTTTCTTAAAAAAGAAACGAGTTGGAGTAAAAATGCACCCTTGCTCTCTGATATATTGACCTGTCCTGAGGAGTATCGTGTAACGGTGGAGAACTATCTCGAGCCTTACATGAACTACTATATAGTCGACACAGAAGCGGAAGCATTTAAGGCCATTAACATTTTGAGCGACGCTTCAAAGGGCAAAGCTCACTTCTTTATCCTGGATCGTTTCGAAAAATTCAAGTCTACTCAGACCGAAATTTTGCAAAATGCTGTCCCCGCTACCGAGGTGGTTGAATATGATCAGAAATATAAAAAACTGATAGGTTATATTCTGGACAATGTATACATCAGCAACTTCAATGATTCTGAAGGCGTGGATCATAAAGGCACGGTTCTTATTACCAAGAATGGAAAAGTAATTGATAGGCCTTTCAGTATCTCTGGTGGATCTGTAGGTCTGTTTGAAGGTAAGCGAATTGGCCGAGCTAAAAACCTGGAAAAACTTTCCACCTCTATTAAAAAGTTAACTTCAAAGCTGAACGAAGTCAAGTCAAACCTGGAAGAAAAAGTATCTGATCTTACTAGGCTGAAAGAAAGCAATTACGAGGAGCAACTCGAACAAGTGCAAGTAGAATTGACACATATCAAGGAGGAATACGTGTCTTTTACCACAAAACAAGAACAGTTTTCCAACCTTCTCAACGAAAATACGACCAAAAGTGAGGACATTCTTGAAAATATTAATTTACTCAACGAGGAAATAGCAGAACTGACACCAAAAAAAGAGACAGAACAAAAACTTCTGGATGAGCTAGAACTCAAAAATACTAGTTTCAAAGAAGAACTGGTCGCATACAATGAATTGCTCAATGAGAAGTCAACGGCCTTCAATCAAGAAAATATCCTTTATCACCAGCAGCAAAACAAGGTCGCCAGTATCGCGCAGGAAATTTCTTATAAAGAAGCGAATCTAGAATCAGCCAAGGAACGAATAGAAAAAAATCATTCTGAACTGAAACAGACTGATGAGGAAATTCGACAGCTGATTGAAAAGTCTGATTCAAATGATGATCAGCTCATCGAAATGTATGAAGAAAAGGAGTCAATTGAACAAGCTGTAACTGAAGCCGAAAAGGGCTATTATGCAGAAAGAGAACTCATTGAAAACGTAGAAAAGGAAGCCAGAGAGATTCAACGAGAGCGTGAACAAACCGACATGAATACCATGGAAGTACAGAACGAACTCAATGAAACGCGTCTTGAGCTCAGCGGTGTCAAGGAACGTCTATCTGTAGAGTTCAATATTGACATTGATCAGCTTCTCATCGATAGCAAGGAAGAAGACGATAAAAGCGTAGCTCTTAAGGACATAAGCGAGGAAGAGTTGCGAGCCAGAGTTGAGAAGCTAAAAAGCCGAATGGATACCATAGGACCCATTAACCCTATGGCCATGGAGGCGTACGAAGAAATTAAGGAACGTAACGATTTTATTGTTACTCAGAAGGAAGATTTACTAAAGGCTAAGGATTCGCTAATGGAAACCATTAGTGAAATAGATGCTGTTGCCAAAGACACATTTGTAGAAGCATTTGAGAATATCAAAACCAACTTCATCCGAGTCTTCCGATCACTCTTTACCGAAGAAGATCAGTGTGATTTAAGATTATCCAATCCTGATGACCCGTTAGAATCTTCCATAGAGATCATGGCAAAACCAAAAGGCAAAAGACCTTTAAGCATAAATCAACTATCCGGTGGAGAAAAGACACTTACAGCAACAGCGCTGCTTTTTGCGATCTACTTAATCAAACCTGCACCATTCTGTATTTTCGATGAAGTTGATGCTCCTTTGGATGATGCCAACATTGATAAATTCAATAATATCATTCGAGAATTTTCTAACGAATCACAATTCATCATCGTCACCCACAATAAGCGCACAATGGTTTCAACTGATGTCATTTATGGTGTCACTATGGTAGAACAGGGTGTTTCACGGGTTGTTCCTGTGAATTTGAAGGAGCTGGCTTAGTCATTTTGAAATTCATCTACGCAGGTTTCAAGTTTTCAGCCTGATATGTAGCTAAATACAAAAACACCATCGCATTGAAGGCAATCGACAATGCATCATTCAAACTTGTGCCAAAAGTGATTCTAGTGACAAAAGCACCTGTCATTACCGCAAATAATACCAGCGCACCAGAATGTCTGGTGCGAGGAATAAGTACGAGTAGCCCTCCTCCTACTTCCAGTATGCCAATAAATATCCTGAACCAAACAGGATAACCCCATCTTATAAAGGCATTAGTCCACATCCCATCGGGATCGAACTTGCGATAACCATTGAGCATAAGTCGATATGCCAAGTAAGCGCCTATGAGCCATAGAAGTATATGCTTAATTTTTGTAAGCTGCATACGAATAGTCTGAACCGTCTTGTTGAACATCTTTTTTTGTTTTTTTGATCCTGTCAAACTTAGTCGAAGGGGAAGTTGACAAACAAAAAAATGTGGCGAGTTACCGGATAACTGGGGTCAACTACCCGTGCGCGAGCTGTGCAAGCTTTTCTTTGTAACCTTTACTCATTTTCAATACATGATCTCCTCCCAGGGATATAAGATACCCTCCATTGGGATCAGGCTTCCAAGATGAGATATAAGATAAATTGATGATATACTTTCTATGTATCCGGTGAAAGTGAGTAGGGTCTAAACCTTCTTCGAGCGATGCCAAAGTTTGTCTTACCAAATGTTTCTCGTTGTCTCTTGTTATCACGTTCACATAATTATCATTGGCCTCCAAAAAAAGAATTTTGTCCACTTCAACAAAAAAGGAATTGTTCCGAGTTTTGGATCTGATAATTTTCAAATATTGGTTATTCTCTCCACCTGTGATACCCAACATGAAAAGTGCAACCGAAATCAACGTATAAGTAAGCAGTACCTGAAATCCTGAATGATAAATGGTGAATCGGAAACCATTCCAATAGTTGTACTGCTTGGTACTTATCGCCCATTCCAACCAGGACACCCCTCCTATGTAAATCGCAGTGAAAAGAAATGCGCCACCCAGGAGAATTATCACCCTTTTTACAGTCATCTCAGCAGTTGAAGACCAGCTCCATGGAAACAATATGGCAACAATTGAAAATGCCAAATATTCAAAGAAAATAGGATACAATAGTGACAGCGAAGGCTGGTTGTAGTTGCTGGTAATCAGGTAAACCTTAAATGCTTGAGATATGCTGATCGCAAAACCGATAATAAAAATTACACTAAAAGCCCGCCATCTTTTGTCAGGAACAAGCTGAGAGAATATTTTATATCTATTAGAAATCTTACTTATAGTTTTAAAGTCAATCCAATGCAACAATGGATTGCTATGCAGACAGAAAGATAATGGAACTCTATTTAAATAGCCTGGAGCTGAAAACAATATGTCCGGTAAAATGAAGAAAGAGATTTGGGCTTTACCTAAAATTATACCCAGTCCTTTTCAGCAAATGATGTAATCAGAACCACAAACAACTCATTGGTAAGATTTCTTTCATGATGGGCTTTTTCACCATGCTTTATTAATCTATTAAAACCATTCATAATCGTTTAATAGACCTTTTACACCAATTTTCTCAATAATCATATTGTTCGGTTGGCATTCACAGTAATTGTCAACTAATTGTCAACAGCAAGTCCTACATAAGGATTCAACTTTTACGAATTTTATTTTCTTCAAGAAAAGGGTGAATAACTAGAAGCATGCGCATTTGTACGTTGGAGTAATTAATTCGCTTATCATATAAAAACTCTTGAAGCAGGTGTAAAACATCCATGTTACATGTCGAAAAGAAAAATTGCAAGCCATATACTTGAAAGGAGCCCGATAATCCCAATGATTTTTCAACTTAAGTATATAACAGCCGGTCTGCTCCTATTTCTATTATTTTTAAATTCATTTTCTGAGCTCAGAGCTCAGAAATCCTTATTCTATTTACAACAGCCATACCTCGAGGCTGGCATCGGAATGAGTCCATTCACCAATACAAAAATTGCAAGAGCCAGTAGAAATAGAATGCCAATATTGGGCTACCTCGAGCTAGGTAAGATAAAAAAAAGGTTAGCGCTTAATCTCTCGTATAGTTTTAATGAATCTCATGCAATTAATAATTACAGCTATTGTCCCAAATACATAACAGCACTGCTAAAGCCCTATTTTCTTTCGATAAGTCACAAAAAATCCTTCTTAGAGGTATTTGGTCTATTGGGGTCAAACTGGGCAAATACTTCACTGATTGATGTAGACAATTCACAAGTCATTACCTACGAAAACAAAAAAGAAACAGATCAAGTCTTCGGACCATGTTTTGGTATTGGAATTCAATATGTTCAGAACCATCTGGTATATAGGATACAGTGGTTGAATATCATATCCAAAACGAGATTTTTTGCAGGTGGCTTTGAAAAAACAGATTTCATGACAGGCTCTAATCAAATTCAGGTAGCAATTGGATATCGTCTTAAGAAACAAATAGAAAAAAAAAGAAATGAAAAACTTTGCTCAACCTATCAATAGAATAGTAATATCTATATTCTCTCTCTTGCTAATCTCTTGCTCAAAGCAAGAAGTAGATCCAATTAACATATTTGAAGAAGAGACATTGGATTCCTCCATGGCAGCCTCCTATGAACTAGAAGGAATAGGAACAGTCTATGCCAACGCAAACCGGGTTGAAGAAACAGAAAATGAGGTTCAAATCAAGGGTTCAGTTTTTACCTACAATGATATGGGCGAATTAGTACCAATCTCTAGTGGTGATTTTGTACTTTCCGAAAAAGAGGGAGACACCTTTACCTCATTTGATGGTTATGGTTTAGGAAGTATTCCCAAAATCGGAGTATTGGAAGAACTACAATTGGCTATAGATCCAGGGTCC
The DNA here is from genome assembly GCF_039944555.1 of Reichenbachiella sp. GTDB lineage: Bacteria > Bacteroidota > Bacteroidia > Cytophagales > Cyclobacteriaceae > Reichenbachiella. Next base: position 23,686 of record NZ_JBDUYN010000013.1, read on the forward strand.
TATTATTCCTATGCTACCGGAGCCGATATCAAAACACTAAATGAGAGTGCTCCACTACAAGATAATAGATATTATTTTGACATTAATGTTGAAGACAATTTTGCGGCCAAAAAACTGCTCTCCATTGGGGGCTCCACCTTTACATTCGAACGTCTTTACCTTGATGCCAATGATCCATCCATATTCTTTCAAGGGGATGCAAAGTTTTCGGAAAATATAGAAATCAAAGATTTAGGTATTGGGTTATCAGCCAATGGCCTGCTAGAATTCAAACCATATGAATATAGCCCAGAATTGACATCGCAAATCGTCCGTCCGATGGATACCATGCATGGCAATATTTATCTCACAGGACTTATTCCAATAAAGAAATACTCCATAGAAATCTACGGCGAGGCAATTATAGGTTTTGTTCTTAATGATAATGGGTTTAAAGAATTTTTCGAGGACGGGTTTGAAAATGCCTCCTACAGCATGGGAGTCAACGGTAAAGTTTTCATTAATAATGACTTGATGAATTTCCTGCCCTCTGAACCTATTGAAATTGGTAAGGCAACTCTCATATTAAACCTTGAAGAAGGCAATAATTATATGCAAGTGGCTGGTGAGACCAGAAGTTCAGAAGTTATTACACAAATAATTAGTGAAAACGGGGGTGAAACACTATCCGATATTCTGGCATTTCAGGAAACGATCATGGAGAGTTACTTCTATATCGGAGACGACCTGGAAAACACTAAGCTCTACTTCCATACCATAACTTATATTGAAATTCCTCAGGTTGGTACACAAGAATTGTCTGAAGCTACGCTAGCTATATCTGCCCAGGATATTTATGCGGCTGGAAAAATGTCTATGCCGGGAGTAGGTTTTGTTATGCTTGAGGGCATCTTTGGCTATGACGGACAATTTACACTTACCGGAGCAGCAGAAGCATCGGTCGATTTAAAGGTAGCAGAACTAAAACTGGCGCTAGAATTTACGGTTTCGAACCAAGGTGTGAAGATAAAAGCCAGCGGTTCAGGTTGTTTTGATCCCATGACAAATGATGAATTCACTTCCGAAAGTCTAGATATGGCCTTCGGATCTAGATATATGGACATAAAAGTAAGTGAGATAAATGATGAAAAGGCATCTGGTTCAGGATATATGGATTTAAGAGTAAATGACTCTTGTGTTACTGTGAGCATAGAAATAGAGCTTGATTGGAAAAAGGGAAGCATGAAAGTGTGTGCAGAAATCCCAGGGTTTGGAACACGTTGTTCAACAATCCAATAATCCTGTGATCCAGATTCAAGCTAAGCTTAGGCATTAAACTGTCTCGTATGAAGTTTACATATGCACAATTGTTTTTATTACTTATCATGAACTGCAGAGCCTTGGGTCAAGAAGTGTATCAGTTTCCTCTAATTGATGGTCTTAGGGCTGTTGAGGACGAAACCATAAGCCTTAAAGTAGAGCCTAATGATTCGGGAGGCACAGGGGCCTTTGGTTTATTGAATGTAGCACCAAGTACATGCAATTCAACAAGCACTACTTCTGCTTATTTTTTTGAAGATATGGCCGGTCTATCATTCAGTAATAACGGTTTCATTGATTGTGCCTATTCTATTCAGTTTACATTTAGAATAAACGAACTAAACATTCGAAACGCAAGCATACTTAACTACGATTGGGTTCAGCTACTTGAATTTAGAAATGATCGCCAAGACAGAGGGCTCTATTTGATCATTGACAGAGCAACCCAAGGGCAAGCTACATTGAATTTTTGGCAACTTGCGGATGATGGTGGTACATCTGTGCGAGTTGGAACACCACTTTTTTTTAACACCACTGACCTATATCAATTGACTCTCGTAAGAAATTGCTCCGGTACAACAAGAGTATTTATAAATGGTACACCTTTTGGAGCTCCTTACTTGGATTCTAACAGTGTGTATGCACCGACCTCCCCAACTGATGTGTTGTATTTTTTTCGTGATATGCCAGACGAAGTTTACAATGAAGAAGCTTCCCCTGGATGGGTAAAAAATATGGTCATTGCTAGTTACGAGTGGTCGGATGAAGAAATCTCAAACCGATGGGATGCTTTTTGTAAGCAACTAAATGATCTGCAGTACAATATTCTGAATACATGTCAAAACGAAGAAACTCAATTTGACATCATGAATAGTACTTCCTCATTTGACAGTCTAATTTGGAATTTCGGTGACCCTGCGAGTGGCAACAATAACACTTCGACCGAAATTGATGCCAGTCATATTTTTTCTAATGCAGGAAATTATGATATTACCGTTACTCGCTATTTTCGAGATGTACCAACGTCGACAGTATTCAATATTACAATTAACCCTTTTCCAATAATTGATCTTGGCCCAGATTTAGAGATCAATTCAGGAGAAACAGCAACTCTAGATGCCACTTCAGCATTCGTCTTCTATGAATGGCAGGACGGCTCAAAATTTTCTACGTATGATACTCATAAAGAGGGCCAATACTGGGTACAGGTTACAGATGGGAATGGTTGCACCAGCAATGATTCAGTGAGCCTCAAATTTTCTGAGCCCTTGGATTTAGATGACCGATCAGAAGTATTCGATTTATTCGTACCCAATACCATTACACCAAACGGGGATGGTATCAACGATTATTGGGTCATAGAAAATATCCAGCTTTACGAAGCAAATAGAATTCGAATATATGATAGACAAGGTAATTTTGTTCATCAGCTGATCGACTACAGCAATAACTGGCAAGGAACAACATCCAATGAAATGTTGTCCAATGGTGTTTATTTCTACTTCATAACTGACCATGGAAAACTCATTCATCAGGGCTCATTAACCATCCTCAGATGAAAGCTCAATCCATCATATTAGGACTGCTTCTACAGTTGACAACGAATTTTGGATGGTCACAAACAAGCTTGATCGAACATTACTACATCAACAACTTCTTGATCAACCCCGCCATAACCGGGATAGAAAAATACATCGACATACAAGCCGGATATAGAAGGCAATGGACTCACCTCGATGGTGCTCCTGCCAATGCATACCTGACTATACACAGCCCTTTTGGTAGCAAAAATGGTAAGAAAATGGGGTTCACTCATGAATCCGAGGAAAGAGGTTCATACTACTCTCTTTCTAATTTCAGATACAAAAGTCATCATGGAGCTGGCTTAACCTTCCGATCAGAAAGCATTGGACCTTTCGAAAGTATAGAACTCAAGGCATCCTATGCCTATCATTTACCACTATCTTCACGTTGGATGTTGACTACTGGAATTTCTGTAGGTACAATAGGACATCAACTAAATCAAAATAAGGTAATTACCTCTCTGTCAGATGATCAGTTAGTCACAGGTTTCTCCAATGGATATTCCCCTCTTCTGAATCTAGGTATCTTGTTGTATAGTAAATCATTTTATTTGGGAGGTTCGTATATTAAAAACCCTGGCAAAATTTACAACCGTCGAAACTATTATCTCATTTCTGGAATGCGATTCAGAGATGCCTTTCAAGTCTGGACATTTAACCCATTTGTGATATTTCGAAATTCTGCTGGATTCATCAATTTTGATTTTGGTATTAAAGCTCAATGGCAATCTTGGCTTTGGTTTGGAGCGAATTATAGAACCAACAAGGCTTTTTCCTATTTCACAGGATTTAACCTAAACCCTCAAATGGGATTTTCAATCCTTCATAACATTCGCTTTAAAGACCATACAGATTCCAATCAATCTACCTATGAAATGGCAGTACAGATTCGGCTAAATAATATACATCAGGTTCTTTGTCCTCAGGAAATGTGGTAACAAGAACTATAAAGTGTTTTATAGAAACTATCCAATAGTCATCCAAGGTCATCAAAAATTCTGAACTACCAACTTTGCTTCAGCCTTATTTGAATTAAAAAAAATGGACCAGTAAATATTTACTAAATGGATCCATACAATGGTCCATTTAGTAAATATCTTTATTCATACAAAGTTTATGAGAATGAGCCGAACCTCAAGAATCCATATCGCAGTAAATGTAACTTCACTTGAGAGATCAAGAGAATTTTACACTTCCTTTTTCGGAATCACTCCTACCAAGGCCTTAGAAAATCAAATAGACTGGGCCCTCAACAATCCACCAATCCATTTTTCAATTTATTCCAGTTTGAACTATCCATATGGTGTAGAACATATTGGATTTGATTTTACGGATAAGGAACTCGAACAATTCAAAGGTAGGATGAACCCAGATGGCATAAATGTCCATGATCCCGACCATCTCAAAATAGAAGTCTATTCTTCAAAAATTCCTTGATTAAGAAATGAAAGTAAGCAAATATGATAACCTACAAAATTGAAAATGATTTAAGCGCAGCTGAATTCAAAGAAGTATTGATCAACTCAACTCTGGGAGAGCGAAGGCCGATTAATGATCAGGAAGGTTTAAAGAAAATGGTAAAACATGCAAATCTGATCGCTACGGCCAGATACCATGGGAAATTAGTTGGTGTATCGCGTGCAATGACGGACTTTTCTTTCTGCACATACCTTTCCGATCTGGCCGTAGATTTAGACTTCCAGAAAAGAGGCATTGGAAAAGAACTCATTCGGCTCACAAAACTGGCGGCTCCTGAGGCCAAATTGATCTTATTGGCAGCTCCTAATGCGATTTCCTACTATCAGAAAATAGGAATGTCTCAATTTGAACATTGCTATTTACTTGATGATATAGATCATCTCGAACCCGTTCAAAATGATAACTTAGTTCAACAACAATGAAACAGAAAACGAAGTACGTGATTTTATACTATGCTGTCATATTCGGATATTTTTTGCTTGTTGCCGGATGCAAGTATACCGTTTCGAATAAGTCACCTGGAGACAGTCAAATAAATCAAACAGCTACATGGTCAGAATTCGGAGAGTTAAATCCCAGCGCTCCTAAAGAGACGATTCAATTGGGACAATTGATTGGGGAATGGGACTGCATCTCGCTGGACCTGAAATCGATAGATGCCGATAGCTCCGTTTGGTATTCAAACAGAGCGACCTGGAAATGGGAATATATTCTAGGAGGTCATGCCTTGCTGAATAACTGGTGGCAGGAGGACACCTCTCCCAACCCCACAACCAGAGAGTATTTTGTGGCAGGAATTTTCATTTTCAATCCAAATACCAAACATTGGGAAGCCTCTGTGATGAACTCAAGAGCTAAGAGAATCTCCCCTAAATTTCAATTGATCTACAAAGCGGATCAGATACAAATGCACGATGGTTCTGGGAAATGGTTAGTTACTTTTTTTGATATCCATAAGGACTCATTTGAGTGGAAGTATGAAATTTTGACGGAAGTTGAAGAATGGAAACCCATCAGCAAGATTTCAGCCAAAAGAAAGAGTTAAAAGCAGGGGGCAAAAAGATACCCGGACATCAGAAATTTAAGTCGTGATGTCCGGTAAATAGCTTTTGCTTTGATTTAGTCTAATCCAATCATAATAAATGGTCCCCAGAAGATAGGGTCTTTGTACTCATCTCGGATTTCTTGTTTGGCTTGTATGAAAGAGGCTCTTTTATCACCTGTTTGTAGCCATTTGGAATAAAATTTAACCATAAGCTTCTGCGTAGCTTCATCAGATACCTTAAACAAACTCATGATAATTGTACGCGCTCCGGCTACTAAAAACGCTCTTTGCAGTCCATAAACTCCTTCTCCTGCTTGGATCTCGCCTAAACCTGTTTCGCAAGCCGAAAGTACCACCAAATCGGTTTTGTCCAGGTTCAAATTCATAGCCTCATAGGCGGTAAGAATGCCGTCATCCAGGTTAAAATTCGAAGTGGTTTCGTTCAGAATATCCCCCGCTCCACTCATCAACAGTCCCGTTTTTAACAATGGGTTCTGGGCGGCTAGGTTTTCATTCATAGCGATATCCTCCGCGCTCAAATCCGCATCAGGCTGAAAAAAACCATGCGTTGCAATGTGGAAAATTTTCGGATTATCCATGGCCTTAATTGCCGCTTCAGTCGCAAGTTTTTCTTTATGATCGGTGGTCACCCATCCATCTTGTCTTAACAAATCTTTAAGCTCTGTCACTTCTTTCTCTGTACCCGGCAATTGCCCAATGACATCTGGGTTACCACCTCTCATGGTTGCCCTTCCAGTCCAATTACCTGGCTTAGAGGATACGTAATAGGTGGGATTACCGAACATTTCAGCGGTATTAGCTTCTTGGACAACATTGGTAGTAATTTGATCGTAGTACAAATCTTTGGTATTACTGACGAGAATGATATTCGACCTATCAAGTACATAGCTCCCGTCTTCTAGCTTGATGGCTTCCAGATTGAGCTGATTGTACACCCCATCAGCTGACACGTAGATGCGTCCGGGATTGCCTACAACATCCTGAATAGGTCGCCAGAAATTATCATATGACTGTTCGTCATCAATTCGGAACTTGATACTATTTCTATACCGTTTCAGGTATTTGGATTCCATGTCCTTCCCGTTCTTTAAAAGAATCAGGCCAGGAGTACTTTTCTTTTCATTCTTCACATACATTACCGCATACATGATCGAATCTTTAGAAAACCCGTGATCAAATACTCTGAACCTTACCATCTCCAGCGCCACCTCATTGGGATTAAGCGACTGCTGAACATCTTCCCATGTCACTACTTTAGATTCAAAACCAGAACTGAAATCCTCAGATTGCTGGCTCAATTGCTTCTCTAGATCTTCAACTTCCACTTGTAGCACATTTCCGTCTATGCCAGCCTGAGCAAGCTGATCGGAACTCATTGATAGTACCTGTGTAAGGGTTTCTTTCTTTGCTTCCCATTCTCGGTAAGTGGCAATTAATGTTTCATCTCCTGAGGACAATATACGCTGTCTAATTTTTATCGATGAACTTAATAAAAGTGCCTTAGTCAAAAGGGCGTTGTTGTAGAGTGTCCCAACCAAATCAGAATTTTTCCTATTGTAGTTGATCACTATGGTATTGTAAAATTCGTAGTCTTGTTTGATTGTATTCCAAAACTTGGCTTTCTCCCTTTCGGAAAGAGATGGGAAATAATCCTTGATAAAAACGGCATAGTTGGCCAACACCTCTTCGATGGACTCTTGTGATTTCCTAATATCTCCTTGCATGAAATAAGTCTTGCTGAGCTTTGAAAGTACTTTCACGTACTCAGGGTGGGTCTTACTAAAGAAATCTTCGTACAGTCTTCTGGCTTTTACATAATAGGTCTCTGCCTCTCCATATTGACGTTGGCTATAAAAAATATCACCGCGCAGGATATTGATAGTAGCAGCATTTACATTGTTTCTTCGTCCTATTCTCTTATCCCAAATGTTAGCAGCATCTTCCAGGTAGACAAATGCCTCATCGAATCTGCGTTCTGCCACATACACAATAGCCAGGTTTTTCAGCACTTCGGCATAGTGAGGATTAGACCCTCCTAATTTTTTACCAATAACCCGCTCTGCACGCAAAAACAGGTCTTCGACCTCTTGAGTCGGTGCATTGTTGTAAAACCTCACCAGTGCCAGGTCTGAAACCGCCCTGGCTACATCGATATGATCTCTACCGAATTGTTTCTCACGAATTTCAATCACTCGTTCGAGTTGGGTTTCTGCAGCGTCGTAGTCACCAATAGTGGTGTTTATTCGTGCAATTGTCACCATACTCGGGGTAATCTTAGAAGATTCTTCTCCAAAAATATCGTAGGTAATGGTATAAGCTCGGTTGGCAATTTGTTCGGCCAGTGTATAATCGCCAAGAATCATTTTTAATCGAGCCCTCAAAATCAGAGGGTCACTCAGGTGGCGACTTGTTGGACCAAACCTTCTTTCCTTTTTCCTCAGATCTTCTTCTATTAGTTTTTCCGCATCACGATACCTTCCAATATCCACGTATACCTCGGCCAACTCATCTTCTATCTCTATTCCTGATGTTTCAACTGTTCTTACGCCTTCTTTTTGAAGTTTTTCAGATTTAGTGATGTTGTCTTCAGCTTCATCGTATTCCCCTTTAATCGCATAAAGCGTGGCCTGGGTAATCAATGACTGGGCGTAATAGCCTCGGGCCAGCTCTTTATCAGCGTCTTTCAAAATCCTAATGGCTTCATTAATGTTATCCTCTGCTTCGGAATACTTACCAATTTTGAACTGTAGGTTGGCAATCTTGTCGAGTTCAATAGCATACTCGACATCTTCGTTATCATATTTTCTCCTGGAAGCTTCAAGCGCAACATCCAATATTTTTGAGGCCTTTTCATATTGATCGTTTTCCTCGTAGAATACAGCTTGATGATCCAATATGTCAACATAATCCAGATGACCTTCGTGAATCTCTTTTTTTACAATATTGTCCCAGCTCGTATTATAAATTTCTAGTGCTTCATCAAACTTCTCAGTATAATCCACATAATAATTGGCCAGTTTTACTTTAGTCAAGTTATAAGCTGGTGACTCCTCACCATATAGATTCTTCTTAATATTCAGAATTTCTGTAAGGTATTGATAGGAGTTGTCATGACGACCGTTGATCACTGCCACGCTATTGGCAAATTCAAGCATTTCGATGCGCTTGGGATGGTTTTTTGGAATAACAGACTCAGCTCCTAATATTTTTGCCACTTCATCTTCCAGGCCAACGTCCTTCCCTCCTAAAAGCACGTCATAATCAATGGTTTCGAGCATGACGCTATTCAAACTGTTCTTGTCGTAATATTGCTTGATGACTTTTTTGAATTCTGTAATATGATTGTTGAGCTTGGCTCTGTTTTCATTTTTAATATAGCTCTTGATCAACCTTTCGCGAATTCTAATCGTCACATAATGAGAAGGTAAATACTTTCGAACCGTGTTTACATAAGCCTTTTCATATAAATCAACAACTCCTTCAATCTCCAAACCATTTTCTTCCAGAAGCAATGTATTTAAAAACTGATTCTCACTGTAGAGTATATCTGCCTTTCCTAAGTTTTTTTGAATCCATCGATCTGCATATACGAATGCCGAATCAGCTCTTAGGTAGTTACCCATTTTGCGATAAGCATCACCCTTAAACATCATCATCCGAGCGAATTCTCTTTTTCTTTCTCTCGCTACATTCTTTTTCGCACCATCATCCAATATTGCTCTAAGCTCATAAAATTCCATTTTGCCATCAATGAGTTCGATAGCATCGCTATAATAGCCCCTTCCCACTTTAATCTGAGCATCCAAAACATCTAAAGAAGCGGCGAGGTTTTCATCCATTCCTGCTTCTTCTAATATGGGCTTGGCTTTTTGTAAATACTCATCAGCCTTTACGAAGTCTCCATAGAGGTTCATGACTTCTGTCGATTCTTTGAGTAATAAAGCATGGACTTCAGAATCAGCTCCGTTGACCACCTCACTCATTTCAAGTCCCTCATCCACAGATTGATGAATACCACCTAAAATACCCAGCGCAACATCATACTTTGCCTCTTTGATCCTTGCGATGGGAAGAAATTCGTTTACGCCTCCTATTTTCTTAGTAGTTTGCTTTTTGATTTTTTCAATTTCCTTTCTAGCATCAGGATAGTTTCCTAATTCATACAGATCAGCTGCTTTTTCTAATTTCTTATCGTATTTGGTTTGTCCAAAGGATTCTTGGCCAATAAGGAAAAACAGCAGTATGAGTAAAGAGAAGTTGTTTGCTCGTTTCATGTTCGATTAGTTTATTCTTGTCAGATCAACGTAAATACGTAAATACCACGATCATCATATAATCCAGTTCTTTCTATAAAATTAAATAATTTTTGATCAACCGATTGGACTAAAAAATATGAAATGTCCACTAATAGTGTCTTATTCGATCAAATGCCCGCTAAACTAGTCCAATTGCCGTTTGAGTGCCATGGCTGAACTATTTTGATTAGACTGGGTCGACATCAAAATACAAACGAAGCGTCTTATAGTCTTTAAGCTGTTTGACTTCCAGGCCCAGTCTGTAAACCAACTCTTTAACTTTTGAGATATTAATCTTTTTCTTTTCGACCTTTATGTAAATTTCCTCGATGTACAGATTTCTTATTCTTGAAATAACTGGCTGCTGAGGGCCTAGTACCCTCTGCCGTCCAAGTTCACCAATTAGGCGAGAGGCGTACTGCTTAGAGGCTTGCTGTAAGATGTTTTTCTCTTTGTGCTTAAGAATCACTTTGATCAATCTGTAAAATGGAGGGTATTGAAAATTCTGCCTTTCGAGAATTTCCGATTGAAAGAAGGATTTATAATCTCCTGTTTTTATTTTGTATAATAAAGGTTCGTCGGGCTCTCCTGTTTGCAAAATCACTTTGCCCTGATCGTCCTTTCTTCCGGCTCTTCCACTTACCTGAGTGATTAATTGAAAGGCTCGTTCATGAGATCTGAAATCAGGAAAGTGAACAATGCGGTCATAATCGAAAACTCCAACGAGGGATACATTGTCAAAATCCAGACCTTTACTTAGCATCTGAGTTCCAACCAAAATATCTGTCTCACCCCTTTCAAAACGATCAATGATGTGCTGGTAACTATATTTACTACGTGTAGTATCCTGATCCATTCGCTGAACATGGGCCTCAGGAAACAGAATTTTCAAATCTTCTTCTAGCTTTTCGGTTCCAAAACCGACGGTGCGTATGGCTGTAGAGCCGCAGGCCTCGCAAATGGCTGGCACAGACTCTTTGTGACCACAATAATGGCAGATCAGAACATTATTGCCCATATGATACGTCAGGCTTACGTCACAACTTTGACATCTGGGCACATGATTGCAATCATGGCATATTAAATATGGTGAATAACCTCTTCTGTTTTGAAAAAGAATCACCTGTTCTTTTTTTTCGAGCGCATTTTTGATCCCGTCGAGCAATTCGGGTGTAAAGTCTCCCTTCATTCGTTTGCTCTTCCTCGAGGTCAGGATGTTTGCCAGTTCGAATTCTGGTAGCTTGCCTTCTCCAAAGCGCTGGGGCAATTCTACCAGTTGGTATTTTTCATCTAACGCATTCTGGTAGCTCTCAACAGAAGGTGTAGCTGTCCCCATTAGAACATTCGCCTGATGCAAATTGGCAAGCCATATGGCTGCGTCTCGGGCATGATATCGAGGGGCTGGTTCATATTGCTTGAACGAGGACTCATGCTCCTCATCCACGATGATTAGACTGAGATTGTCAAAAGGCAAAAAAACAGAAGAGCGAACCCCGGCAACAAGATTGATTTTACCATTATTCACACCATTCCAAATTTCCACGCGCTCATTGTCCGAATATTTGGAATGGTAAACGCCCAATTCGCTACCAAATACTTTGTGTAAGCGTGAGACTATCTGGGTAGTTAATGCAATTTCAGGTAGCAGATACAAGATTTGTCCTTCATTATCAAGGACTTGTCGAATTAAGTCGATATAAATTTCTGTCTTACCGCTGCCCGTTACTCCATGCAAAAGCACCGGTTTTTTTTGCTCAAACGCAGAAAGTATACCTTCCATCGATTCCACTTGCTCTGGCGACAGCCTGGGATCTTCCTGCAAATCGACATCAACATCGTCAAGCCGGGAAATGATCTTTTCGTTTTCCTTAAAAATTTGATTTTTGACTAAAGTCTTCAATGAGGAAACTGACAAATCACTAGCTGTTAGTTCTGATTTAAGTATCACATTGTCCCTCTTTTCACCTTCGTCTATTCTCGTGAGACTCAAATATTTGAGTAAAATAGCCTGTTGTTTTGGCTTCTTTTCTAATTGTTCGAAAAGCAACTGCATGGCCTGGTCATCCTCCAGAAACTGATCGGCAAGCTGTATGGTCTTAACGGTTTTAGGCTTGAATTTATCTTTTATTTGCTCAAAAAGTAGGATACTTTCTTTTTGTAAGAGAGATTTCAGGACAGGATGAATCATTTTAATTCCCAAAAGGTCTGAAACCTGGTCGAAACTCAATTTGTCGCTACTCTTTAGTGCATCTAATATAACAAGCTCCTTTTCAGAATATTCTTCCTTGTTATCTAATGCCTCAGGATTAAGCTGGATCAATGACTCACTTGTTAGCTTCAGGCCACTTGGCATAGCAGCATTGAGAACCTCTCCGACTGTGCACATATAGTATTGCGCCAACCAGGTGAAGAACTCCAGCTGGTAGCTATTGATTACCGGAGCATGATCAAGACTATCCAAGATGTACTTTGCCTCATAAACTTTTGGCACATTTTGATGCACCCGCTTTACGATACCGGTAAGGATCTTTTTTTTTCCAAATTGGACTACCACACGACGACCTAACCCAACGTGTGCTTCAAGATTTTGGGGAATTCGGTAGGTGTAGGTACCAGGCAGTGGAATCGGAAGAATTACATCGGCGAAATAGGTAATTCTTTCTTCGAAATTTTCATCCAGATCACTATTTAATTCAAGTTGAGACAATTAAATGTTGCTTGAAATCATCGTTTGTGAATCTCCTTCAAGGAGTCATAATTAGCCTGAATAATCAAATCAGCTTCAATCTCGTCTATAGCCGATGACACAAATAGTGTCTCAAACTGAGAGGGAGCCAGATAAATTCCTTTTTCAAGCATAGCATTGAAATATTTACCAAACATGTTCAAATCAGCTTTCTTAGCACCTTCAAAATCGATTACCTTCTCGTCAGTAAAAAACAAACTAAACATAGAACCTACAGAATTCACTGTATATTTCAAACCTAGCTTCAACACATTCAGCTTGATCCCCTGAACGATATACTCTGTCATGGTCTCCAACCTTGTATAAATCTCCGTATTTTCATTCAGATACCTTAACATGGCCAGGCCTGCCGCCATTGCCACAGGGTTGCCTGAAAGCGTTCCTGCCTGATAGACAGGGCCGCTTGGAGATACCATATTCATCAGGTCTGCACGACCGCCATATGCACCAACTGGCATGCCTCCTCCTATAATTTTTCCTAATGTTGTTAGGTCCGGTTTAACTCCGTAATACTGCTGTGCTCCTGCCTTTGATATTCTAAAGCCAGTCATCACCTCATCAAAAATCAAGACAATATCATTCTCATCACAAACAGACCTTAATCCTTCCAGGTATCCTTTGACTGGAGGCACACAGCCCATGTTTCCGCCGATAGGCTCCAAAATAATCGCTGCAATTTGATCAGGGTGTTCCATTATCACTTCCTGCACTTTTTCCAAATCATTGAAGGGCACCGTGATTGTATCTTGCGCAGTACCTTTGGTTACTCCAGGACTGTCAGGTTCACCCATAGTCGCAGCACCACTGCCTGCCGCAATTAAAAAGGAATCTCCATGACCATGATAGCAGCCTTCAAACTTTATGATTTTATCTCGCTTGGTAAACCCTCTTGCCAACCGGATTGCAGACATAGTGGCCTCAGTACCTGAATTTACCATTCTTACTTTTTCTATGTTTGGCATCATTTGACAAATCAAATCTGCCATTTCTATCTCAGCGGTAGTGGGTGTGCCGAATGATAAGGATTTTTTCACTGCATCAATAACAGCTCTTTCAATTTGAATCTTTCCATGCCCTAATATCATAGGTCCCCATGAATTAATCAGGTCAATGTATTTGTTTCCATCTACATCGTGCATATAGGCCCCTTTTGCGGACTTCATGAAAATAGGTTCCCCTCCGACGGCCTTAAACGCTCGAACAGGAGAGTTAACCCCACCAGGAATGTGGCCTTTTGCTAACTTAAAACTTCTTAGGCTATTGGTTTTGTCCATTCTTCTTGGGGTTAATTACTGTTTGTCTTGAATTAGATAAAATTGTAATTGGTACGTATTGATTACTGTTTCTAAAATTAAACTTTGTACCCTGTAGTAATTGCCCTTTTACAAATCCTACGTCTGGATTTCCTTTCTGAAAGTAATGTCCATATTTCTTAAGCATGGTTCCGACGTAATACATCATTTCATAACCAATTATTGAATTAAAAGACGGCACTGACTTGTAGTTTTTCAAGTAAAAATTTCTGAAATCAATATATCCTTCAGAATCATAGTCTACATATTCGGGGTCTATGAAATAGATACCAAGTCTTTCCATTTCCTCCAGTGTCAATGTAGGGAAGGCTTTCCAATTGCCTCTACCAATTAACTTCGTACTATCTGCTCGAATGGACATAGCACTGATGAAGTTTGAAGCAAACAAAGCTTTAGATGAAGCTACATAGATATGACCAATACTATCTGGACCTATCGTGAAAAATTCTTCATAATATTCTATACTGTCTTTAGTAATACTCGATTTTCTTTCCTTTATAAATCGCTCTTCATCGATCGCGTAAATAGAATCAACCTGATCTTCGGTATATCCTACTTCATATTTTTCAGTAAGTAGATCATAAGCTTGCCTTACTGTGGTATCAACCACCGCTGCATTTACAAGAACTTCAAAGCCGGCTTCTTGGATACGCTGACTATATGTATAGGCACTTAACGAGTCCCTTTCGTTGTTCTCGTAAAAGATCATGGCATATTTGTTTTTCACGCTATCGATTGCCAATTCGGCTGCTCTAAGCGCCTGTGTCTTTGTATCGGCTTTAAACAGAAATGAAAATGGATTGTTTTGAATAGCATCCGCATTGGATATCAACGGGTTTATCATGTTGATCTGATTTTCAAAACTGAAGTCATTAGTGGCAGTTAATGGGCCTGGAAATAATGGTCCAATAATCAAATCCATAGATTTCATTTCTGGCTGCTCCAAAATACCTTCTGTTATTTCGGTACTCCTTTTGGTATCATAAGGGAATAATTTAAGAAAAAGACCTTCGCTATTCAGCGTATCTGCGGCTCTTACAATTCCGGCATATAATTCCATAACGAACTTATTGCGCTCTACGCGCAGGGTATAGCTCAAGTCTTCGAACATAAAAGGCAGCAATACGGCTACATTATAAGTAGGCTTCATTTTGCTTTGACCAATTTCTGGCAATCCGTACTTGGCCAGATTTAGATCAAACCGATTAACTAGCTCATTCAACAATTGAAAGTTGCGTTGCGACATTGGCTGTTCATTAATCCTATCTGCGGCAATCCGAGCTATGATTTCATCATTAGGGTATTGATCATAAAGATGCTCCAACAACGGCAAGCTATCCAGGCGAGACAGACTCTCCTTCATCAAGGCCTGGGACTGATCCAAGCCGGATTTTTTTGCAAAAAATACGCCTTGGGAATAATCCCCTTCACTGAAGTAAACTTCTGCAAGCCAATAATGCACTTCTCTAATCTGCGGCCAATTTAGGTTTCTGGCATCCATCTGAAGCCACATGGCCTTGGCATTAGAGACATCGTTATTCCGATAGGCAGACAGACCATAATAGTAGGCTGCATACTCTTTGAATATATGATTTTGATTTTCTCCAGCCAAGCGCCTGAAATAATCCATGGCAAACCTATAATTACCTTCGGAAAAATATTGTTTACCTTTTAGATAGACTGACTGTTCATCCTGCGCACTTGCCTGGAATAAAATCAGAGAAAAAAGAGAACAGAGAAGTGCAAATTTTAGTAATCGTACCAAGCCGTTTGATTTGAAAATGGAAATCAATAAATGAGGCTTAAAACTATAAAATTTGGGTATCTGAATCTATGAATGTGGTAAATTATTTTACCACATCCAGTTTCATCATGTTTGTTCGTTCCCGCCAATGCAGTGGCATGGAAGCGGTGTTGATATATACGTCACCGGTTTCGACCAAACCTTTGCTCTTTAGTACTTCCAGTACATCGTCAAATGTCTCATCAATCGGTTTATGTTCATCATAATAAAACCCTTTGATTCCCCAGACAAGATTCATTGTTTTGAGTAGGTGTCTGTCACTGGTAAATATATAAATATCTGCCTCCGGTCTGTTTTTGGCGATACTAAATCCGGTATAGCCGGACTTGGTCATTCCGATAATCGCCTTGGCGCCCACTGACTTACTCAATTGACACGCAGATTTTACTAGCATGTCGTTTTTTGCTGTTGCGCTCATGTTGTCTTCCCAAAATTTATTAAAGACTACATGTGCTCGCTCTTCAATTGACAAAATGCACCTGGCCATGGCTTGTACAGACTCAACTGGAAAACTTCCAGATGCTGATTCCGCAGATAGCATCACAGTATCCGCCCCATCTAAAATTGAGTTTGCCACGTCGTTTGCCTCCGCTCTTGTAGGTCGTGGGTTATCAATCATACTTTCAAGCATTTGAGTAGCTATGATGACAGGTTTGCCTAGCTTGTTGCATTTTGCAACGATCCGCTTTTGAATCATAGGCACATCTTCCATCAAGACTTCCACCCCAAGATCTCCGCGAGCTACCATAATAGCATCTGTAGCTTCTATGATTTCGTCGATGTCAGCTACTGCCTCTGGTTTCTCTATTTTTGCAATGATCTTAGTTTGTTTGTCTTTGCTATTGATTATATCTCTTAGTTCATGGATATCTTTGGCATTTCTTACAAAAGAAAGTGCCACCCATTGTACATCATGTTCAAGACCAAATTCCAAATCTTCTCTATCCTTTTCGGTTAGAGATGGAGCTGAAATAGCTGTATTCGGTAAATTGATACCTTTCCTTGATTTGAGCATTCCGCCATGCACCACTTCGGTGATCACTTCTTTACCATCAGATGAAATCACTTTGAGCTCCAATTTGCCATCATCTACAAGGATCAAATCGCCCGGCACAACATCTGTGGCCAGAGGTTTGTAAGTGGTACTAACTTTTTCGCTTGTCCCCTCAATATCTTCGGTGCTAATGATGAGTTGTTGGCCTGCAACAATTTTTGCCTCTCCATCCTTCATTTGTCCAATTCTGATTTTTGGACCTTGGAGATCCTGAAGTGTACAAATGTTAATTCCAAGTTCATCATTGATCTCATTGATCATTTCAATCCGCTGTAAATGATCATCATGTGTACCATGCGAAAAATTGAGCCGAAAGACATCTGCGCCAGCCTCAATCAGTTGTATGATAGTTTCTTTTTTCTCACTTGCCGGACCCAGTGTGGCAATGATTTTTGCCCGTTTCAATTGCATCAATATGTATTTTGTTTAGAATAAAAAACTCTCTTTTTCTTTGATTTTATCTACATCTAATTTGACTATCGAATCAATCTTTTCAGATTTTCTCAATGCCACGAAGAGCATCTCCAAATCTGAGGTTTCTTCAAACTCTTCTATTTTCAGTAAAAAATCAAATGTTCCCAGAGACGGAACAAATAGTTTTTGGGTCAATGTACTCTGAGCCACAACCTTGTTGTTCAGAAGTGTAAAACGCCGAAAATCATTTTCAAAAACAAAGTTTGAAATTGTTAGTTTCTCAACATTTTTAAAATCTACTTCAAGATCTGACTCTTTCTTCAATCCAATACTTAAGGCCTTATTAATAGCCCACGAAACCGTGTAATCTTTGGACTGAGAAATAATACCAATCAAATGAAAATTATAGCTATAATCTGCTTTTAATTTTAGCTTCTTCACTGATCGGCTCATACTACTCCAAAATTGAGAACATTTTCAATGAATTCAAACTTTCATTGCAACTATTAATAATAATCTGCCATTTTATTGAGACCAGACGCCTCAATCGGCATAATCAATACAAATTACTTAACATAGTATAATTAAAGCATCAGTGCATTCAATACGCGATGAACCGCCTGTTTATAATGTCGGCCAATGGGTATGATAACACCATCAATCTCAATTTCTGATGCAGAGTATGTTTGAATGGAGTGAATATTGATAATAAACGATTTATGCACTCTCAGAAACAGCCGATTTGGTAATTGTTCTTCGAGATAACTCATTTTGAGATAGGTAAGGATACTACCTTCTTTGGTAATGATCTTTACATAGTCTTTGATGCTCTCGATAAAAAGAATGTCGTCAAGAAAAACCTTTTTCATTCTTTTATCTTCACGTACAAAGATATACGCTCTATCTGAAGTACTAATTTCTGTTGGTGCCTGTTTGTGTACAGGTGGATTTGGAATCTTCGAAACTGCCTTCAAAAAACGCTCAAATGAAATAGGTTTGAGTAAATAATCCAAGGCCGACATTTCGAAGCCGTCCAACGCAAAATCTCTATAAGCAGTAGTGAATATCACCATGGGAGGATTCGGCAATGATTTAAGAAAATCAATGCCGGTAATTTGTGGCATCTTAATATCCAAAAACATGAGATCGATATTATGAGTATTGAGCAGATTGAATGCTTCTACGGCATTTTCTGCTTTACCCACCAAACGCAAATGATCGAGTTTGGTAATATATTTTTCGAGCACGTTGGAGGCCAATGGCTCATCATCTACTATAAGGCAATTAACCCTATTCATTTAAGTCAATTTTAAGTTTCACTTGGTATGTACCGCTCTCCGGCCTCACTTCCAATTCATATTTGTCCTGATATTCTCCCTCTAATCTCCTTTTTACGTTTTTCAATCCAATACCTGAGTTTTGTGTGGAAGTAATTTCTTTTTCTGGTACGCTATTTATCAAATTGAGATAGAGCAAACCGTGATCAATTCGTAGATTGAAATGCACAAAGCATTCCGACATGGTATCACCTGCACCATGCTTGAAACAATTGTCCACAAAAGGCAAAAGGATCAAAGGCGCAATATATATATCGGTTAAGTTGTCGCTTACTTCAAATCGAAGGTCCAATCTTTCGCTATATCGTAGTTTTTCCAGACTTATATAATTTTCAATCAGTTCTATCTCCTTTTTCAGGTATACTCTATTAGTGTTGCACTCATAAAGCATGTAACTCAATAATTCTGAAAGCTCTAGCAATGATCTCGAAGTCTTCGGTGAATGATCCAATGACAGGGAATAAATATTATTGATGGTGTTGAACAAAAAATGGGGATGAACTTGGGCTTTAAGGTATTGTAATTCTGCCTGCAATTTTTCTTGTTGCAACTGAGTTCGAAGATGATAATCCCGTATCCAATGCGACATGAGGTAGATTGCCGTGGCCAGCCCTACGACTGGATAAATAAAAACTAGATTGCGAAAAGCTGTACCCAAGTCCCAAAAAACAGCACGGTCAAAGTAAAGCATGCTTATAGGATAGGTGATGTAAATATCTGTTATTCGTCTGGCAAGAGCTGCAAACAATATGAGCAAAAGCAACCAGGTGGTGAAAGTCAAATATCTCTTATTAAGAAGAAGTTGCGGGATCAAATAAAAAATGAGGACATAAACCAGGAACATCTTCAGTGGAAGTCGAATCAGCTCCACAACTAATACTGTCAGCAGGTCTTCTCGGAAATACTCCACAATGAAGATTTTGACCATTAGATATCCTAGCCAAAATACAACATGCCAGACCCACTCCTTCTTAAATTCTTGCATAGATGAAGACAACAAATATGTATATAATACATCAGTCAAGTTATCGATTTCTATAATATCATCTCTAACGCATATTTAGCCAGACCAACTTCCAATTGATTCTGACCAAATGCATAGACTCATTTAAAACTGCGGTTTAGCTTACGCATTAGGTGTCTTATCAGGTGTCGCTGGTCTATGATGATGATGCTCTCTACATTCGGAAAAACATCAAATACTCAATTTATGAAAAATAGCCTATTGATAATTATGGCATTGACTTTACCATCGTTTGGCATTTGCCAATATCATTCTTTAGAAATGCCTAAAACAAGTCCAAAGGTGAAAGAGTCACAGTATTTGGGAGTCACGGAGATTCAAGTAAACTATTCCAGTCCGGCCGTTAAGGGACGTGATATTTGGGGGCCAGTAGTTCCCATGAATGGTGATCCTATACCCTGGAGAGTAGGCGCCAATATGAATACCACGATTGCCTTTTCTACTGATGTAAAAATTGAGGATCAGCCTCTTAAAGCGGGTAGTTACGGCCTTCATGCCATACCCAGGACCAATGAATGGACTTTGCTTTTTGCCAAAAATGACAATCAGTGGGGTAGCTATTACTTGGATACACTCAATGAAATCGCTCTTAAGGTGAAAGTTAAACCTGTCCAAAATACACATTCAGAACAATTAGATTTTGAATTTAAAAATAGAACGGATAGCTCTGTACAGATTGCCATAGAGTGGGAAAAACTGAGCATTCCTTTTACTGTAAGCATTGACCTAACTCAGACTACCGTCGAAAGCTTTCGATATCAGCTCTTGGGGGCATCTACCTACGCTTGGGAAGCCTGGGATGCCGCTGCCCGGTGGTGTTTAAATCACAATACGAATTTGGATGAAGCTTTAGCCTGGTCAGATCGATCCATCTCAGGCGGGTATGGAGGGTATGCCTCCATTACCAATTTTACCAACCTGAGTACAAAATCATCAATACTCTGGGCATTGGGAAAGAAGCAAGAATCAGATGATATAATGAAACAGGCTATTCCGTTGATGGATAATGTCCAGAATGACTATTGGGTTGGTAAGTCTCTATCAGATCAGGGTAGAGTTGAATTGTCATTGGCGTTTTTTGATCAAATGATAGAAAAATTTCCTGAGGTATGGTATGTCTATCTTGGTGCTACACGCGCAGAGTATTTAAATGGCAACAATAAAAAAGCCCTGAATCATCTGGATAAAGCAAAAACCATGGCTCCCTCTAACTACGCAGACTATCTAAAAGGTCTGGAAATTAAAATTAAAAACGGAGAGGAGATCTAAAAAATAAGATGAGGTTGATAGGGGTTTGATGCAGTCCTGGCTTGGCGTGCTTATTCATTATTATCAGTAAGATATCAATGCTTCGCTATCAGAAAACAGGGGTTCAAATATATCCTTTCCGGTAAGTAGGAGAAGATCACTTTTACCTACCGGATTATGCAGTGGAATTGATTTAACGGGATTGAAATGGTGAGTTGAAATCCAGACACCAGTCTCTAGCTGTTGCCAATTATCCCAGCTAAACTTCATCCCGCCGATAGGAATAATTGAGACCCACAGCTTCCAGCTTTTTGGTCTTCCATTGTCATCCAATGTCCACAAATATGAGTCGCCTGGTGTTGAACCTCCGGAGGTGTATGTAACCAATAAGGTCTCTTGCCCATGCCGTTTGACCAATTTGCGTTCGGTGCCAGGATCAAAAATTTTACTCACTGGATTGAGCCAAAAGGAATCATTGCACCAGTACTTCCATGCCCACAAACAAATTTCCTGCTTCTTTTCCTCAGACAGTTCGTTTGCGTCATTGCCAAGAATATAACCTAGCCTACTATCAATATCTAAAAGCACCTCATGGCCCTCATAATTCACTCTTGTAAGATGTCTTTTCCTATCCCATATGAATGTACGGTCTTCATAGCCCCAGCTTACTACTCCAGTAGTTCGCCACGCTTGATTATCGATCGCAATCAACATCCTATTTGCTAATGAATCTGCCTCAGGTCCGACTACACCATCTGGCAGCTTCTCATCCATGTATTCAAATAATAAGAATGCTGTTAAAAAGATGGCAAGAAGAGTAACCCAAAGAATCTTTAGCTTTTTGAGCATAAAACTAGGTAGTTTCTGGTTTTTCCAAGGTGGTCATCTGAATACCGAGCAGTGAAAGAATACAGTAAAATGCGAAGTAATTAAACCCTTCAAGTAGATTAGCTTCAATTGAACTGTTGGACTGAGTAGAGAGAAAAGCCATAAATACCCCAACCACAAATACATCAGCCATTGACCATTTACCAATAATAAAAACAAAGCGATAGAGCTTGGCCTTATGGGCAAATTTTTTAAAGAGTAATACAGCCAAAATAATCACTCCTTTAGTAAAAGGTACAACCACACTAAATAGGAAAATCAGAATGGCTACAAACTTGTTGTTAGTATTGTATAACGTGTCAACTGTCTGCAGGATACTTTGTGTCTGCTCATAAAAGGTGGTTTTTCCGATAATTGGCAACTCGGCAGAGATTACCACCTGAAGAATTGGTTTGGTTAGACCGGGGTATAATAAGCACAAGGACAGAATGGTGAGTATTAATGCTGCAATATTTCTCTTAAGCATTGGGAGTTTATTTTGTAATTTTTGACATTATGGTTAGGAGGTGTTGAGTTCAGGATATACAAGTATAATCATATTATGACAATTGCCGAGATGATTTAAAATAGAACCATGTTTATCGGATATAAGTGTCAAATTATTACTAATATTAAATTAATATTCTTAAATTTTAGTAAAGACTCAATCAGCTACTCCTTATAAAAAATAGATATTTAACATGGATAAATACGATGTATGTGTAATAGGTGGTGGTCCTGCAGGGTATGCAGCAGCAATGAGAGCCGTGGATTTCAAAAAGAAAGTATTACTCATAGAGAAGAACAAAATAGGCGGAGCTGGTATTCAGAATGGGGCGCTTTCAAGTAAAACATGGTGGGAATTGTCACGAGAGGCATTTGCGCTTCGGTCGCATTGCAAATCAACTAATGTTCCCACTCCTGAGCACAATTTTCAAATACTCAAAGAAGAAGTCAACAAAGCGGTAAATAAGCGGCGTGAACTACTTGAACATCATATGCATAATATTAACCTTAATGCAGGTGCTGAGTTGTTTCATTTTAGGCAGGGTGTGGCAAAGGTAGTGGGTGAAACAGTCGTAGTGGTTCGTACTGAAGACGGGGAATTTGAAGTAGAAGCCGATCATATTATCCTGGCAACAGGGAGTCGACCGAGAAAATTGGATAATATTCCTATCGATGAAAACATCATTTTGACTAGTGATGGGATTGAAAATTTAAAGGAATTCCCAAAGAGTATGGTGATAGTAGGCGCCGGTGTAATCGGATGTGAATTTGCCACGATTTTCTCCAACTTTGGTCAGACCAAGGTACATATGATTGACAAGGGTGATAGAATTCTTCCATTTGAAGATGAAGATATTGTCAAAATCATTGAACAAAATCTGGAAAGCAAGGATGTGCTTATTCACAGAAATTCCAAGCTCAAAGAGATGAAGGTAGAAAACGGCATGGTCGTATATACCCTTGAATATGACAATGGATCGAAGGAAATATTCCATGTAGAGAAAGCACTGGTGTCAGTAGGGCGTATTCCAAATTACGAAAACTTACTTTCGGCATCAGTAAAAATAAATATGGATAGTCGAGGTATCATTGATGATCTTACTCAGACTTCTGTGCCGAATATCTATGCTGTAGGTGATATCACGGCTGATATTGCACTTGTAAATGTAGGAGAATTGGAAGGCCGCTATTCTATTGAAAAGATATTTGGCGAACCAGAAAAGGACTTGATATATGAGAATATATCTACCATCATGTTTTTGGCTCCAGAAGTAGCTGGAGTAGGTTTGAATGAATTAAGGGCCCGAGAACAAAATATTCCGCACAAAGTTGTAAGCCTCGACTACAGCTGTATCACCAGGGCTATAGCCATGCGTAATACAGAAGGTTTTATAAAAGTTATTGTATCCAATGATGAAGAAATGCGCGTGCTCGGTATGCGAGTCGTTGGAGAACATGCTTCAAGTTCTATCGAGGCCGTGGCATTGTTGATTTCCATGAACAAGGGGATTGAGGAGCTGGCAGAATTGATCCACCCCCACCCTTCCATCATCGAAGGAATTCAGGAATGTGTGCGAATGCTACTCAACAAATCGATGTTGAAGCCTGGTGTACTTCGGGATGCCATGAGATGCACCAGTTATGCCAATGGAGAGCTAAAAAATGTAGAGTTTGCTTAGTTCGACCCAATCCCAGTCTTGTAAACTTCAAGCGCTCTGATTCGCGCAAATTTATGATCTACTATGGGTGGCATGAATTCTGTCACCCATTTTTTTACATACTGCAATTCCGGGTCAAATTTTCTCAGCTGTTCAGTTGGGTTAAAAATCCTAAAGTACGGAGCAGCATCACATCCAGTTCCAGCAGCCCATTGCCAATTGCCATTGTTAGATGATAATTCGTAGTCTAATAGCTTTTTAGCAAAGTAGGCCTCTCCCCATCGCCAATCTATCAGCAAATGTTTGCATAAAAAGCTGGCTACCACCATTCGCACACGATTATGCATAAAACCTGTTTGGTTTAGTTGACGCATTCCCGCATCTACTAATGGATATCCTGTTTCTCCCTTTTTCCACTTCTCAAATTCTTCTTCATCATTTCGCCAAAGAATAGCATCATACTTTGACTTGAAGCTATGACTGACCACATCAGGAAAATGATACAAGATGTGCATAAAAAACTCCCTCCAAATCAATTCGCTCAAAAAGGTATCATCCGCGGATCCTAACTGCTGAATAACCTGTCTGATGCTTACGGTGCCGAAACGCAGGTGAACGCTGAGGTGGCTCGTGCCATCTTGAGCCGGATAGTCTCTATCGATTTTATAGCTATCAAGTCGAGTCAGATTGTACGGACTCGCTTGAATACCGCTTTGAGCAAACCCTATTTCGGAAAGCAAAGGCATTTTTGCAGCAAATTGATAGAATTTTGATCGATTGATAGACGAATGCACAGATACTTCAGATTCACGATACTTTGATAGCCATTTGTTCTTAAAAGGAGTAAATATGGTATAGGGACTGCCATTACCAGGCTTGAGTATTTCACCAGGTCCGAAAACAACCTGATCCTTAAAAGTGTGCCATTCGATATGGCGTGATTTCGCTAATTCTTGAATGGATTCATCACGCTTCAGAGCATAAGGCTCATAATCCTCATTGGAATAAATTCCTTTAATTGAATACTCTTGTACGATATCTTTCCATATCTCCAAAGGCTCCCCTACCCGCACCAACAATGAACTACCCAGTTTCCGAAGTTCAATGTAAATTTCAGACAAACTTTTATATATAAAGGAAACTCGGGCGTCATCCGAGGGCAACTCGCTCAAAATAGCTGTATCGAAAATGAATACAGGCAATACACTGCTCCCCGAATTGAGTGCATGATACAAGCCAGTATTATCATCTAACCTAAGATCTCTCCTAAACCAAAAAGCTACTAACTTCATATTATTTTGATAATGCTTTGATTAACCCCTTAAAAACAATTCCATGCAATGGATAAACCAAATACCAATATACTCTTCCAAGGATGCCACGTGGACGAAAGGTGGCCGTTTGATATAACACGCCGTTTTGAATCCTAAACTCAAGCCAGGCTTCACCAGGCAATTTCATTTCTGCGAATAGTAGAAGCCGATACCCGTTCTTATCCGCAAGTAAAACACGCCAAAAGTCAACGACATCCCCAGTAGCTAATTTACTCGGATGAGTTCTTCCCCTGCGTAAACCCACTCCACCAAAAATCTTATCAATAAAACCCCGCACTTTCCAGAGCCAGCTGACATAATACCAGCCATTCTCCCCACCAATTCTCCAAATCTTACTTAAACTCACCTGTTGATCTCGAACTCGGAGAGACCGCTCATCTTTGAGACAACCAAAGGTCGGTACTTTCATAAAGTCTGATAAGTTATGAGTAAAGGATCCACTGCCCAAAGCATCTTTCCAACTTGAGATTATTTCATGATCCTCGATTTTCATAAAAGTCTTTTGCAAAGCCTCATGGTAGGACTTTGGTTGAATTTGCAGCAGATTCATTAAACGATTATCCCTGCATACCACTTCGACCTTCATGCTGCTTACCAGAGCCGTGGCGAGCTTATATGAGGTGGAAGTCACAAAATACAGCCAATAGGAAGAAAGTCGTGGTGTCATAACCGGAACAGTATATATACTCCGCTTAAGCTTTCTAATTCTGGCGTATTCCAGCAGCATTTGCTTGTAGCTAAGTACATCAGGGCCTCCAATATCAAAATTTTGATCATAGAGCTCAGTATTGAGGATTGTAGAACTCAAAACATCTACCACATCCTTTATTGCAATAGGTTGACATTTGGTGTTCAACCATTTTGGAGTAATCATCACGGGTAGCTTTTCTACCAAATCTCTTATGATTTCAAAAGATGCACTGCCTGATCCGATAATAATTCCAGCGCGTAGTGTGGTCAGGTGGTAAGCACCTTTGGACAGTTCCTCTTCTACTGCTTTTCTTGAAGAAAGGTGTTTAGATAGTGAGTTCTCATTAATAATACCACTGAGATAAACCACATGCTTTATGTCCGAACGAAAGAGCAAGTGTCTAAAATTTCTTGCAATATTTAACTCCAACTCTTCATAATCTATAGATGAACTCATGGAATGCATCAGATAGTAAGCCCCGTCTAATCCATCCGGCAATTTTTTATCAGCAGGGATATTTGAAAAGTCTATTTCAAGTACTTCAATTTTATGGGCTATGGAAATAGGTGGATTAAATCGGTTTGCATCTCTAACACAGCATACGATCTCATGACCCGCTCTTACTAGTTCCAGTAGTAACCGCTTTCCAATGTATCCTGTAGCTCCAGTAAGAAGTATCTTCATTCTTTTTCGATCAAACCAAAGTCATATAACCAAGACCTCTTTCAGCAAAATATTCCTCAATGGCCTTCTTTCTGTAATTGAATATTTTATTCAATGCTTTCCTAATGTACACCCGATTCGCAATAGCTCCCAAGATACCAAATGGTGGCTGATAGGTAATGATATCTTTCATTACTACTACCTGATCAAGCGGCTCCAGGATATGCTGATGATGCCAAAAAGTGTAGGGGCCAATCCGTTGCTCATCCACAAAAAATTCCTTATCACGAACATGTGTGATCTCCGTAACCCAATTGGTATTAAACCCAGGGAAAGGGCTTACTTTGTAAGAAACAATCATTCCCTCATACATCTTCTGTTCAGCATTGGAAGACGTAATATCAAAACCCATGTGGTCAGGTGTAATCAACTTGAGGTTTGCAGGCGACGATATAAAATCCCATAGGTCATCTGGGGTTGCATTAATTATTTGTGCTTTATGAAACTGATAAAAAGCCATAATTATAGATTTGATATTTGATCCATTATACCCTGAGCCTCAGAATATTTCTCATCACTTAGAGATCTATTTGTGGTAGACAGTTGATGTGCCTCTGACATCAGCTTTTTGTATTCAGACTCAAGTTTCTCAGTCTTGCTCTTTTTTTTGAATATCGAAAACATGTTATAAAACCTTTTCTATTTAAAAAAATAGAAACCGGGGAGAAGAACCATCCCCGATTTCACTCTTACTAACAACCTACTCTGTGAATATTTATTTTTAAGGCACTAGTACCGCATCGATCACGTGTATGACACCATTGGTCGTATTTGTATTTACACCTGTGATATTAACGGTTGAATTAATTGTCAAATCCGTCAAATTGAAGGTCAGACTGCTACCTTCTACCGTGGCCACTCCATTATTGGCATCCAGTGCTCCCGCCAAATCCTTGTCGTAGACCCTACCAGATACTACGTGATATTTGAGTACATCAATCAAAGTAACTAAAGGAATATCTGCTAGTGTAGACCATTCCGAATTACTCTCCAACAAAGCTGTAAACGCTGCATCCGTAGGAGCAAAAACAGTGAATGGCCCCGTGCCGCTTAGAACTGTTATTAGATTCTGATCAGCAGTACCCTCATCTGCTGTGCGTGTGAGAGCGGCCACCAAGGAAGTGAATTCACCATTTTCAGACAATGAAACCGCCTTACCCACTATCGTTTCATCTGCCGGAAGCAATACCTTGTCAATCACATGAACCACTCCTGAGCCAGATTCGATATCTACATTGGTTATTTCTACATCACCATTGATGAAGTTGCCTGAAGTCACAAGAGAAAAGTAAATGCTCCCTCCATTCAACGTTGCAGCACTTGCTGGAATACCTGAACTCATTACTTTTGAAGTAATGACATGATAGGTCAATACGTCAAGCAAGGCTTCTGCACCTGTATCAGCTACTACAACTCCAGACGCCGTAAAAGCATCATTTGTCGGGGCAAAAATGGTTAGATTAGGCGTATTGAGTAGCGTATTTACAGCATCAGCCTTTACAGCCGCTTCAATCAGCGTACTAAAATTCTTATTGAAATAGGCTGGTTCTAACACGGTGTTGACAAACTGAGCAATAGATGCTGGCACAAGCACGGCATCAATCGTATGAATAATCCCATTGGATGCCACTGCATCAAACGGATCCACAACATTTGCTCCATTTACTGTAATACCATTGGCACTTACATCCAACGCAATATCCGATCCTTCAACGGTGGTGGCATTTCCGGTAGTTACAGCAGAAGAGGCAACCTCTCCTGAAACTACATGGTAGAGTAATATTTTAGTGAGTACGTCATCCGGAACATCTGCGATACTGGTTTGACCCACTGCACTAAGTAAGTCAGCAAATGCCGCATCTGTAGGAGCAAAAACCGTAAAAGGCCCATCACCTTGCAATGTACTCACCAAGTCTACCTGAGTAAGTGCAGCTGCCAGTGAGGTAAATCCATTGGCTTGAGCCAATGCTATAATGTCTTGCGTAGATTCATTGGAATCATCATCGTCATCGCAACTGGTTAAAAACAGTGGCGACATAAACAAAATTAAGAATGCTAAATTTTTCATGTCTAACTTTTTTGTGATTTACTTAGACAAGTATACGGCAATAGGATTTATTTTGTTCAACTTTTTTAAGAAATTATTAGACAATATTGATATTAAATTTAGAGAAGTGCCATTTTATAGGTTTTATCCATCTTTTTTGTCCATATTTATTTTATAAAAATTAGACATGATTACTTATTCAGTAGCGCAAGTAGAGGCTTTAACAGGAATTTCAGCTCATTCTTTACGGATTTGGGAACGCAGGTTTGACTTTGTTGAACCTTTTAGGACTGATACTAATATTCGCTACTACTCAGATGACCAGCTTAAAAAGCTGATCAATGTTGGGATACTTCTTCGTAATGATCATAAGATTTCGAAAGTAGTGGCCATGAAAGACGCCGAAATCCATGATTTGGTGAGTAAAATTGTCCTACAGCCTAATTCAAGCAGTGAGGAAGACATCAAAGCACTTGCTGTATGTATGATAGAAATGAACGAACTGAAGTTTATCGAAATCTACAATGCATACATCCAAAGACATGGCTTACTCAAGACCTTCGTGTCATTGATTTATCCATTTTTGAATCATGTTGGTGTGCTATGGGGAACGAATAAGGCCATGCCGGCTCAAGAGCATTTTATTTCAAATTTGATTAGACAAAAGCTGATCGCAGCAACTGATGCTCTACCGCTAGGAGACAAAGACGCTCCGGATCTTTTACTTTTCCTGCTTGATGGTGAAGATCATGAAATCGGACTTTTACTGGCTAACTATATTGCCAGAGAAATGGGATGGCGTACTTATTACTTGGGCCAGGATGTTCCTTCAGATAATCTAATCTCCGTTACCGCACAATTAAAACCTTTGGCTATGTTCACTATGATGATTTCACCGCGTAATGCAAAGTTTGAAATTATGCTCGGTGAGCTTCTCGAGACCATAGGTATTCCTCTACTGTATTCTGGCAACCCTACCTTGCTTGATCCTACGGCTTTCGAAAAAAAGGCCACCTATCTCAATTCTCCGGAAGCATTCATCGATCATCTCAAAAATCTTCATCCTTAAATTGAAATAGCGGAATGGAGTTTCTTCCTTCTGAACTAATGAAGCTGTTTAATGTTTTAACTTTATAAAAAAACAATCCAATGAGCACATTTGCAGTAGCCATCACCAAAAACGAACTCACCACACAACTAAATACCAAAGGGCATATGGGGCTTGTGGACGAGCCAGTTGAAATAGGAGGATTAGACAAAGGTCCCACCCCTTACGATCTCTTATGTGGATCACTGGCCAGTTGTACTTCTATTACACTCCGTCTCTATGCCAATCGAAAGGAATTAGATGTTTCACGAATTCGTGTGCAGGTGAACTTCGCTCGAGAATACAAAGAAGATTGTGCTGCATGTAATGATGGGCCCAAAAAAGTAGATGTGTTTGAAAGGATTATTAGCTTAGAAGGTGGTCTGACCGATGAACAAAAGCAGCGTATGCTTGAAATCGCAAATATGTGTCCTGTACACAAAACACTAGAGGCTCAGGCTGAGATAGAGACCAAATTGGCGTAAAAAAAGTGACTCCCCCCAGAGCCACTTTCAAACATAGCTCCCAATACTGAGCCAATTACCATCAGTTTAGTTCAACCATTTCTCAACTAGCGTCTTTTATTCTGTGACTTCTTTCCGTATGTCGAGTTCGGATTTCATTTTCAGATAGACTCCATTCGTCCAGCCAAAACCATCTTGCAGGGGATACTCTCCTCCTCCTCCTTCCAGGGTGGTATCCACCACGTTGTATTTCTCCATCATTTTGGCAGTGCGACCATAAACCTTCTCGTTTAGAATAATCCATCGAGTCCCAATTTCGTAAGCCAGCGTATCGTGACCATAATTCTTTAAGCCCCAAAAACTCATCCATTGCAAGGGCGGCCACCCATTGGGTGCATCCCATTGCTCCCCGGTTTGATTCAATGTTGAAATAAGACCACCAGCCTTTAGAAAATTATTTTCGATAAACTCAGAAACTCTTGAGGCTTGTTGAACGCTTGCCATTTCGAAACTCAAAGGAAAAACCCCTGCAAGTGAAGGCGTTCCCGTGGATGCTTCTAATCTAAAATTGTAATCGTTGAAATAACCCTCGGTTTCATTCCAGCAATAGCGATTGAGGGCCTCTTTCCTAATCTGAGCTTTGCCTTTGTATTCAGCAGCCAATGCCTGATTACCAGTCAATTCGCCTCCCTTGGCTATGGACTGCTCTAAATAATAGAGTAGGGCATTGAGGTCTACGGGAATGATATTGGTCGTTTCAATGGTGCCCAAGTTTCTTCCATCTGCAAACCACCTTGAACTATAGTCCCAACCAGATTCTGCACCTGCTCTCAGATGTTTAAAAACAGCAGGTTTTTCTTCACCTGCTTCCGTTGCTAATCTAACATCCTCCGCCAAGCTTTCTTCCCGAGGCCCGTCAAAATTGTCCCAATAGCGGTTGAGTACAAATTTGGAATCCAATAGCACCACCCTACTGATGGCCGGATTATTTACTGTCAGGTTATCGGTGCCTTTCATCCAAAAGGCATGTTCCTTTTGTAGGTAGGGCAAGTATTCTTCCCAGATCGATTCGCCCTTGACAGATGCTAACAAATTGACCATCAAAGCAAAAAAAGGAGGCTGAGACCTGCCTAGAAAATAGGTTCGGCTGCCATTTGGGATAAACCCAAACCGGTCTATCATTTCTGCAAAATTTTTGACCATGGCCTCGATCAGTTCATGCTCTTCTGAAACCTGCAACCCCAACATAGTAAAGTAGGAATCCCAGTAGTATATCTCTCGAAACCTACCTCCCGGAACTATATAAGGATGACTTAAGCCAATTCTTGAACCATAATCAGCACTGTCGGCTGGTCGCTGTAACACTTCCCAAAGCCGGTTGATGTGAGCAGTGAGATCCAATACAGTCATTTGTTCGACCTTAGGCAACGGGCGCGGCTGATCGAAATAAATGTTTATAAATCCCCTAAGATCAAAGTCGTCAGCCTCCTTGGACCGTGCATAGGAAGTCATGATGGAGTCTGCATCAACTTTCGGAACGCAGTCCACAAACGTTTTACCGTCCTCGAAGATATGAGCCATTTGCACGTCGTACAGCAGCTGTCCAAATACGGCAGCCGGCGGTTTTAGAACCGAAATTTCAATCTGCCTTCGTGTATTGGATAGGTCTTTGTTTACCGGTTGACAGGCGAGTCCGAAAATTAAAAGAATGGAGAAAATATACTTTCCTTGTGACATCTGTTTATTGTAATTATTCGAGTTTCAAGGTGTTCTGATAAGGATTTGCATCTAAAAATTGAAAATAAGCGGCAGGCCAGTTCAACCTGCCGCCTTGTATCCAAACCATTGATTTGGAACAACCCAAAACTACTCGTTAGAATTCTCTACTTTAAAAGTGCGTTTTGCCAATTAGAAATTAATGGCCACTGACAGCCTCACTGCTCTACCCAGCACGGATCTACCCATAAAAGTCTGACCATCTACCGGAGCCACACCATCTGCCCGACCATCTGCCTCTGTCAGACCTATGGTATTAAACAAATTCGTCACGTCCAGGCCGAATCGAAAATCATTGACATTGTAAGCTGTTCCGACGGCAAATGTCCCAAAAGCCGGCAGCTCAAAGGTGTTTGCAATGTCCTGATACTTTCGTCCAAAATGAGTATAATTAATATACAAATTCAAGTTGTCTGTAAAAGCATAGTTGGGACGAAGCGTGAAGTAATAATTGGAGATTCTTCTGGCCAGATTTCCGTTCAGACCAGACTCGGACCCTTCGTAGCCTTTGTATTCAGGGTTTTGTATGGTGCCGTTGAAATTCAGTCCAAAATTGCCCCATTTCATAATGGCCTCAAGTTCAAGTCCAATATTTTGGACATTAGCAAATTTCTTTTCAGAAACTCCTCCAGCGCGGATATCCTGATACGCTATATTATCCAGCTTCATATAGAACAGGTTGGCAAATAATGCAATATTCGGTGAGGAATACTTGAAGCCCAGTTCGGTCTGATTAACAAAGGTTGGTTCTAAATCAGCCAATCCTGAAGTACCGGCACCACTTTCTACGGCAGGCCCGTAAAAAGATTCTTCGATAGGTGTTCTGAAACCATGGCTATATCGCAAATAAGAAGCCATGACGTCAGACATTTGGTAATTAAGTGCGGCGGTATAGGACAATTCACTAAGGTCATAGGTCCAGTAAGTGTAATCACCCATCAGAATGTTCACTCCGTTATCTGCATTGTTATTGGGTAGGATGCCAATGTTATTACCCCAGGTACCATGATCGCCCACACCAGAAAATTCATGGTTGTCGTAGCGGAAACCAACATTTGCCGTCAGGTTATCCGTTAGGCTATACTCGGCATCCGCATAAAATGCATTGATCGTGTTTTTAATCTGAGATTCTCGCTGCAGCCAGGTAATACCTGAAATTCCGTTGAAAGTGTAAGCATTACCAGTATTAGAATCTACCAAATTTACTAATCTGGGATTATCTGATGCGCTAACCAGGTAGCTGGTCCAGTTCCAGTTTTGGTCTGATTTCCAGTTGGAATAGTAATAACCTAGCGTCAGGTTCAATTCATTCAAATCAAAATTGAACGACAGGTTGTTCGCCACATTTCTCATCTGCTTTTTTATATTCCAGTAGTCAGCACGCTTCAGTTCGGTTCCGGCAGCCAGTGGGCTGCCATCATCGTCGTAGGTAAATGCCGCATCAGCGGTAGGCACGCCGAAATTGGTCGCTGTTTCGTCTTGCGTAGATACATCACCCATCCAATGCGCAGCAAAAATGGCATTGTAGTCAAGATCTATATTTGTGCTTTTAAAAGCATTCTTTACAGAAATATTATCAGCCAAATCAAACTCAAAGACGCCGCCTACAACATTAGAAGTAGGATGCACACCATCTTCCAGGTCTGCTTCAAAAAAACCTCCACCTGACTGAGGCACTTTCAGTTTACTAAAATTTCGAGAGGTGAAGGTGCCATAGTTGGCATCGAAACCAGCATACTCTTTCGGTTTGCCTCCATCCATTACAAATGGAGTAGATTGATAGAAAATATTCCTGTCATTCAGGTTTTTATAGAACACCCTGGCATAACCTTTTTTGAATCTGTAAGTAAAGTTTGCTTTCACCTGACCACCTTTGTTGGCATCAAAGCCTGGGCTTCTGATCCCCTGATCTACTCGATAAAAGCCGCCGACATTATAAAACAACTTGTCTTCGACAATTGCTCCGCCTACATTGAAATCAGTTCTGAAAAGACCATAATCCCCAACTGTCAATTTAGTCACTCCTGCCAATTCGTTTTGACCGGTTTTAGAGGTGAAATTGATGATACCACCTGGTGCTCCACTGGCAAAAATCGATGCTGAACCTCCTTTGACCGCTTCCACTCTATTGAGTGTCAGATCTACTCGCTGAAAGTTATCAATGTTGGCAAACTGAAGGGCACCGTCTTCAAATACAGGCAATCCGTCCTCCTGAATTTGAACATATTCATACGCACCTGCTGATGGAATGCCACGGGCAAACAGGTTGTTTCCGACCTCTCCACCTGACGTTTCAACCAAAAACCCCGGTATGGATTGCAATACGTTGGCCGTTGTGGGTGCTGCATATTCGCTGATTACTTTAGCATTCAAAGTCGTGATGGCCACACTGGACGACAACTTGGTCTTGGGATTGGAAGCGCCGGTAATTACTACTTCTTCCAGACCCAACAGATCATCCTTCAGCACAAAATTGAGGGTAACGGGTCCCTCTGTTATATCCACGGTTTGGACCAGGGTTACGAACCCAACAAATGAAGCTTCAACCTGGTAGGTGCCCGATTCAAGGTTAGCGATCTCAAACGAACCATTCATATCTGCCGAAGCTCCGGTTGAGGTATCTTTGATTTTCACACTGGCACCAATCAAGGCAGCACCATAACTATCCAGGACTTTACCAGTTATACTTCCTCCTTCGAGCACTTCTATATACGCTTGATCGTGTTTACTGGCTTTCACCACACTAATATTATTATTGACTTGTCTGAAATGTAGATTGGCCTGTCTCGACATCTCATAAAGGAGATCTCCTATGGTGATACCCTTGCGGTTTATATTGATTTTTACCTTTCGGTCTATCTCAGAGTTGTTATAAGCAAATTCAAAATCGGATTGTGATTCAATCGCTTTGAAGGCCTCTGCTAAAGAAGAATTTTCAAAATTTACTGAAACTGTTGCTTCGTAAACATTCATTCTGTGCTGCGCATTTCCGCTGCTGGCTACTACCAGTGTCAGGGTGAGACATTGCAAGAAAAATCCAATAAAAGCGTAAAACGAGCTCATGATTAGTACATGCAGTATTAATTTTTTCATAACTTTAAATGTTTAATAATGTAAATGATTAAGTATCTGTTTTTGATATTTAAGAGTTTAGAGAGCGGATATTGGCGTATCTGCTCTTTTTTTTTCTAACTGGTATTGGTTTTTGTCATATATGCTTATTGTTTTTTGAAATTTATTTTCACTGATTTCTCATTGATTTCATGATCAAAATTGAGAGCAAAACCCATACTGATCAGTATGTTGTTCAAGCTTTCATTCCTGTATCGGGTCGAGAAGCTGATATTGTCATTTACTAACCCCTCCGGACTAATTTCCACATCAAACCATCTTTCTAATTTTTTTGTGATGGTTTCAAAATCATCATATTCAAACACGAGGACGCCCTCTGTCCAAAGCCCCATATCCTCAGTGGCCATGGTCGATAGCTCAGCCTGCTTTTTTCGCTTATCGTAAACCAGTTTTTGACCTGGAACCAGTATGTAGGTCTCTGTAGTATTTGCCGTACCAGACACCTCTACTTTAAGTTTTCCGGTTTTCAATTGAATCCTCGATACGGTTTCATTTCGATGCGCTTCTATATTGAATGAGGTACCAAGAACAGTAGCACTCAGTTCTCCTAGACGTACTACAAATGGGCGTTGGACATCCCTGTTTACTTCAAAAAACGCTTCTCCTTCCAACTCTACTTCCCGGAGATCGGAGTCAAATTTGCTCAAATAACGTAGTGAACTGCCAGCGTTTAAAGTTGCCGTCGACCCATCTGAAAAGGCGAGTTTAGACTTTCTTCCATACGGATTGATTTTAGCTATGGCATTTTCTACTATAGCCTCATTTTTCGAATCCATCTCATTGTAAAAGAAAACATAGGAGGCAATCATGAGGAGGGTTAGGGATGCCGCCACTCTGGCCGTCCATTTCCACTGATTGCTTCGGACCTTTTCAGACATAGAAATAACCCTGGATTCATTTCCCTGTAGCACCTTTTGCAACACCTCGTTGAAGTCAGATTCTGAGGGCTCTGATTTTTCAAAATTCATGGCCAGAATCAATTCCTTAGCCTGTAGAAATGCATCCTTATTGGTAGGGTGAGAGTGCAGCCACTCTTTCCAAAATAAATTCGACTCACTATCAGGTCTCTTTACCCACATTACAAAAGCCTCGTTTTGCAGGAAGTAATCAATGTCGTAGTTGTTTTTGTTCATTTCTCCTTGTATTCATCTATAGAAGGAGCGAAACATCAGAATGACATCAATATTTTTTGATTATTTTCAACTTTCCTTAAAAAAACAGCTCAGAAGCCTCAGGACAGGTCTTTCAAAGCTTCTTTTAATTCACCAAGTGCTTTATATATCAGGTTTCTGGCCGACTTCACATTTTTCAGTTCCATCACTTCAGAAATGTCTTCGTAGGACATACCTTCATAGTAAAAGTGGTACACAACTTCCTTCTGTCTGGAAGTCAAGTGTGTCAGCGCTACGTTGAGTTTCTCTACTTTTTCACTGTTTAGTTGCTGCTCGATGAGCTTGTGCTCATGCGAAAAGACGAAGGAGAAGTTGTACCCGTCTTGCTCCGGAGAATATTGAACAGATTTCTGTTTGCCTTTGTAGTAAAGTACTTTTCTTCGAATAGATTTAAAAAGATAGCGCTTGATTGAGTCGGTAGCTGACAGGTTTGTTCTTCCTTTTCTCAACTCAATGAACAAATCCTGAATAGCATCCTTGATAAGATCCTTATCGTGGGTAAATTGGCTAGCATATTGATAGAGCAGTTTAAAATATTTGCTGTAAATGAATATAAAGGCAGACTCGTTATATTTTTTGAACTCTGTCCAAATTTCACGGTCTGGTTTATTCTCAAAGATACTTGACCCTTCCTGGTCGAATCCAATCTTTGTAGAACCTTCTTCAGAACTAGAATTATCACCGTGAAAATGTATGGATGGCATGGTGCCAATTTATGGCTAATAATAATATTATCAAAAATAGGAATACGAAGTTGCCTGCCAGAAATGAGTAAAATAGTCCATTTTGAGACTGAAGAGGGGGGAAATCAGCACGCTTTGCATAAGTGCGCCAGTGGGAATAAAAAGGTGTAGTTGCGCCGAAGGCATCCCTTTGGGACAAACTACACCTAGCAACTGCCTATTTTTTCATTCTACACTCTACACCCAGTGGGGGTTCAATACGCCAGAACAATATGGAAATACTAAATATTCAAAATGCGCTTAACCTATTGTCCACTTTTTTGTTGCAAGTCCGTGGCATCCTCGTTACGCTATCGCTAAACGAGGACGATTGAGGTAATAGGGCCGCACTGTCACGCTTTTGCAAAGTGCGACAAATCTAATCAAGCATTTGCCCTGCGATCTCCCGAATAGTCTCTTG
Organism: Reichenbachiella sp.; assembly: GCF_039944555.1. Taxonomy (GTDB): domain Bacteria; phylum Bacteroidota; class Bacteroidia; order Cytophagales; family Cyclobacteriaceae; genus Reichenbachiella. Next base: position 60,949 of record NZ_JBDUYN010000013.1, read on the forward strand.
CACTGCTAAACACATAATCATGAGGTTCATACACATAACCCTCTTCAACTGGATTTTGATGATATATTCTAATCGTTGATCTATCATCTCATTTGACGATAAATGTATGGGATGAAAGCCGTCTTGCCGTACCTTGAAATTGTTCCCCTCTGGTCTTCGCTACTCGGTCCACTAAGACCTATTCAATAAAGTGTACATCAATTTTCCCTTCAATTTCTTTTGATACTACCCATAAGTGAATATAGCAATAATAGCAGGCCCGTGCGGACGCTCTTCCTCATTATAGGTCGTAGGACCGCTGCGCTTAACCTAAGACCAGAGGGGTGATAACCTTCAATGGGCATTCTTTCACAACTTCTAAATGCTATCTTAAATTTCTTTATTCTGAAGAAACAAGACGAAAATGGAAAAGAGATTACTTGGGCAGATAACATCATCTCACCAACAGCTAAAATTGCACTTATCGCTGTCCTAATTATTCTAATATTGAAGGCTATAACCTTTCTGATAATAATGATGTAACTAACCACCAAAGCCCAACCACAAGGTCAGGCTTTGATTTGAATGACTTCGAAAATCCTGCTAAAAGCTCAATTTACAAACTTGCCAGTCGTGGGTTAACTAATTTTCAATTATTTCAAGCTCTTTCATTTCCCATTCTTGACCCTTCTTATTGAAAACAGAAGTGACTTTTATCCCTTCAATTGAATATTTAAAGACAAGTATTATTTCATTTTCATTACGTGTCAAATTCACCAATTCAATTATGGAGCCATCATTACCACCAGCATCTAAAGATGTTATAATATTTACAGAATGTCCAAAACAACTTATCTCAAAACTTTCTTCTACATTCCCTTTAAATAGCACCATTAATGGCAGTCTTTCCATCAGTTCAAAATGAAAATACTTTTTAAGTTTTTCTGTATTTAGAGTTTTCTCGACGACCCATATATCGGCTGTACTCAAATCAATATTAGTATCTTCATTTGATATTGTTTGAGCCTTTGAGCCTAAAACAAAGAGAACTGAAAACATCATTGGTATTATTAACTTTTTCATACGTTAGGGTGATTTTTTACTTGCTTTATGTGCTTTTCTCGCCTTCCTTTTTTGATTTCTATAATCTTTTCTGGCAGCTCTCATATTTCCTTCATCTACAACAACCCCAAAAGAATCTCTTTCCATCTTACTACCTTCTTCCCCTGGATAATCTTTACCATTTTGATCATCTCCCCTATGGGTATCTTCGTGTAATATTGTAACGCCAGTCAGAAATTTATAATCTTTCTTTTCCTCACCTTTTGCTTCGTCCTGCTTCTTAAGTAAATCTTTATCGACCCTTAATTCATCTGAACCTATACCAGGCGTAAACTCTCCATAAGCTCCAGTCAAACTTGCAACTTTTACTAATGGGCCTTTACCCTTCCTTAAATCAGCCTTTAGTTGCTTTTTATCAAGTTGCCCGTATTTTGCCATGGCTTTTTGAACTCCCTTACTCCTTACAAACTTACGGATCTGTCTTACAGCTTGTTTTATGGCTCTCTTTTCTTTTCTCGTAGCACTAGGATCTATCACAAAGCGCCCATCTGGATCAATGAAGGAAATAGGATTATTCATGACATAGTTGTAAGAACTCCACTCATAATACTTCTCCGCAAGTGGATCCACATTGAACCATCTCCCAATATCAGCCATATACATCCTAGCTCCATAATCATGCCAGTTTACGCCCAAGTCATTAATCTCTTCCTTCCCATTATACTTAAAGTTCTGGCTTGTACTCGCCGGTCTATTATAGGAAGTAAACGTCAACCCAAAGGGATAGTAATCATCCTTGCTCACAATAGGGCTATGTGTATGCGTGACCTTCATATCATCAAAGTACACTGGACTTGACACATCACTTTGCATGCTGGTGTAAATATACAAATAGCCCGCCTGATCAAATGTGATGTTATCTAAAAACAAGCGCTCATGGTTGAATGAGGCACTACTACTGATCTCATGGTACCCGGATTGTAATTCGTTGTAATTGTCATCGAACAGGATGTAAGACAGGTAGGCTGCGGGCACAGCATCATTGCCACTACCGCCTATGCCACCTGCTCCGGCAGTCACTGCGTCATTCACACCATCGAAGATGGCTCCTGATTCCCCACCTGCCCCACTGGCTCCACCGAAAGTACCAGCCAGGGACGAAATGAAGCTGGCCAGGGTTACCTGATTGTTGTAGCCTGTGCCGCCTTCGTAATAGGCATGCACTTCCAGGTCGATGGTATCACCTGGTAGCACCCGCAGACTGATGGCCGGTCCGATCAATTCACTGTTATCCAATGCTGCAGCTTCGTTGCCACTAGTGGTGTAGTTTGCACTGCCGTTGGTGGCCCTGGTGCTCAGGTTTTGGAAGTAGGGACTTTCAGTGGCATCGCTTTCGGTTTCCATCGTGGCCAGGTATTCGTCAGTGTCGATAGTGGTTTTGAAGGTGGAGCGCACGTTGCCCAGGTGGTCTTTGAGGTGGTACTGATAATCATAGCTTGAGATTGCTTCTCCCGCCCCTGGCGGGATCGCAATGACGGGTACAATGCGGCCTTCATCATGCTGAATAAATTGCAACACGCTGTCCTCATAGATGAAGGCACCTTGATAATCAGTGCGCTTGGTCAAGGTATCAGCACCATAGACCAGCTGCGCCATCTTGATACCTGCTGCATCGTAGATGTATTCGATACGGTTTGAGCCATCCGCATTCATTTCTACTTTCACAGGTAGATTCAAGTGATTGTACTCAATCTTTTCTATGCCTTTATTGGCATCGCTGATCATGTTGCCGTTGGCATCGTAGACATACTCTTCCGATGTATTCACCCCGTCTTTGAAGCCGGTATCTTTGCCTGAGGCATCAGTGACTTTGGTGAGCTGGTTGCCGACATAGTCGTAATCCAAGTCATCGAATAATTGAGCTACCTGATCGTCATGAACACCGGTTCGCTGTAGGGTCAGAATGTTGCCGTTAGCGTCATAGCTGATGTTGTTCACATCAAAGTCAGCTGCGCCGACCGTTGAGCTGTAATCGGCGCTTTTGATTCGGTTGACGGGGTCATAACTGTAGTTGTAGCTATTGACTGCTGCCTCGAACGGATTTTTCCAGTTCGTGGCTCCAATGTTGCCGTTGTACTGGCCGGCGTCATCATATTTGAGCTGCATATTAAAATAGTCGCTGGCATCCGGCGCCACAGGATCATTGATCTTTGTGAGCCAGCCTCTGATGTTGTATTCATAGTCTATCTCCTGGCTATATTGCCCTGCACTCTCTTTGTTGAGCTTCTTAGTGATCAGCTCTCCCAGCTCGCTGTACTCGTTTTCGATAATGACTACGGCAGTTTCATCGTTGACCTGGTGGGTTACGCTCATCAAGCGATCGCCATGATCATGGGCATAATCCATGGTGATAGTATCTGATGTTTGGGTTAAGGCACTTTCATGATAATGCGTGGTTTTGACAACCAGTGGATGCAACAGACTATAGTATTCATTGACCAGGGAGTCATAGTTGCCTTGATAGTCTTTGGAAACTGTATCGGTCATCCGGTTTCGGCTGTCATAGAAGGTGGCGGATTCGTTCCAGCCCAGGCCAGGAACACTCACTTTAGTACCGGTAACCAGGGTTTTTACCTGGCTTGCACCGGTATAGTCTCCTAACGTCCAGTGATTGCCATCAGAAAATTGGTAGTTGTCGTAATAGGTCACCGTCATCAGGTCTGCTGCTGTGGCTGCAGATGGATAACCCGAACCATCATAACCCATCAAAGCCCCGATGCCAGTATAACTTTCATAAAAATCCGAACCTGCCTGAGCGTTAATCTCCGACTCAATCGCTGCCCGATTTCTGCTGTCTGCGATGATTCCGGTAAGTACAGGTCGGTTTAGTTGGTCATATTTAGTGAAGGACCATTCGCCACCGGCTCGCTGATTGCCATCTCGCGTCAGGACCAATCGGTCTCGTTTGTCATAAATCATCTCTACAGAATCTGCGCCCGGTACCTGTTTCATGACCATGCGTTGACGCTCATCATATCGGTATTGGAAAGCAAAATCTTCCATAAAACCAACCGTGATGTTATTGAAATTCACCGTTACGGTCCGCTGATCTTCTTTGACGCAATGGCCATCGGTATAGGTATAGGTCAACTCGTGTGTACCTATTCCAGCCACATCCGGATCAAAGTTATCAGTGCTAACCCCAGTACCAGACCAGGTACCCCCTGCTGGTGAGCCGGTCAACGCCACTAATCCCTGATCGTTCATTATAGTTTGATTTGATCCGGCATCCACGGGTGTCGTTCTGATGTTAATCAAAACTGTGTTCGAGTAGGCCTCGCAGTTATTTTCGGTGCTTACCCTTCTATAGTACAAGGTCGAAGCAGGAGGTAAATAATTTTGCTGCGTGGCACCTGCCACGTCCTCCCATGTTGAGCCATGGACTGAAGATTGCCATTGATAGGTCACACCCGGCTGGTCTGTACCAGTCATTTCCGTTGGGCTTACCCCCACGCATAAGTCCTGAGCTCCGGCTATTGTACCTGGATCAGGAAGTGGCACAAAAGTGACCAACACTTCGTTGGATACATCAGTGCCACACCCGTTTGAAACAGATCTTCTGTAGTAGGCACTTTGAGTGAAACTCGAAAAGCTCAAATCAGCAGTGGTTTCTCCGACCACTGGGCTCCAACTGGCTTGATCTGTCGACGACTCCCATTGATAGGTAAAAGCTCCCATACCACCGGAAGGCGCGCTTCCGGTCAAATCATTGGGCAAATCTTCGTCGCAAATAGATTGAGTTCCTGAGATCGTACCGGCGTCAAGCGTCACGGCAATACTAATCTCAACGGCCGGGGTAATCTCTGTACCACAGCCAGCACCGGAAGTCGCTTTTCTTCTGTACCAGGTAGTCTGTGATAATGACGAAGGATCGTAGGTTTCACCCGTTGCTCCACCGATATCGGTAAAGCCGTTCGAAGCGTCTGTCGTTGATTGCTGCCACTGATAGGTTATAGCGGTGCCTCCTGTAGCGGAAGCCGTACTTGTTAAAGCTGTCGGATCACCCAGGTTACAAAGTGACTGTATATTACCTATGCTACCAGCTGATAAATCATCATAAATGGTAATGGCCAACGCACCACTATACTGCGTGCCACATCCTGAACCTGAAGTTACTTTTCTTCGGTACCAGGTGGTTTGAGTTAACGCCGGAGGATCATAGGTACTGCCTGTGGCTCCACTAATATCAGAAAAACCGCTGGATGAACTGGTCGTAGACATTTGCCACTGGTAAGTATTTGAGATACCCCCTGAGGCAGATGCTGTATTGGTCAATGCAGTTGGATTGCCATTATAACACAGGGTCTGGGCATTGCCAATGCTACCTGAAGTCAGATTGCCATGGATGCTCACCTTGATAACATTGGTGTATTTCGTTCCACACCCCGAACCGGAAGTCACTCTTCTTCTATACCAGGTCGACTGTGTCAAGGCCGAAGGATTGTAGGTACTACCCGTCGCTCCGCTAATGTTAGCGAATCCACTGGTACTGCCTGAGGTAGATTTTTGCCATTGATATACTCTGGAGGTACCACCGGAGGCTGAAGCTGTGTTGGTCAGGGTGGCTGGGTCACCATTGTAGCAGAGGGTTTGCGCATTGCCAATACTACCTGAAGTCAGACTACCATAGACTGTAATTTTTTGACTGGAGGTGTATTTGTATTGACTACAGGAGTATACTCTTCTTCGGTAATACCTGGTAGCCGTCAAATTGCCGGGTGAATAACTGGTCCCTGTTGCGCCCGAAATATTGGACCAGCTTGAATTGTTAGAAGAAACCTGCCACTGGTAGCTGTAGCTCCCATTGCCACCTCCAGCGCTTGAGGAATTGCCTAAGGTTCCGGCCGAGGCACCATAACAGATCGTCTTGGCACCATTGATACTCCCGGAACTCAAGGAAGACCTTACGGTGATTTTTTCACTTGCCGCATAAGCTGTTTTTCCACAGGAGATCACCCTTCTTCTGTAGTATCGGGTAGCGGTCAGGTTGCCGGGGGAGTAACTGGTTCCTGTTGCGCCGGATATATTGGACCAACTTGAATTGTTGGAAGATACCTGCCATTGATAGCTATAGGAGGATAGCCCCCCACTCGCACTGGAAGAGTTGCCCAAGGTACCGGCTGAAGCGCCATAGCAGATTGTCTTGGCTCCGCTGGTATTACCTCCGCTGAGCGTGTTTGGGTTCACTGTCACATAGACGGATTTGTAACTTCCCCATAGATTATTCAAGGGGGCAAAAGAACGAAGATATACCGTTCTTGAGTTGGTCACTGTATAGGAACTACCCTGATAGCTTTTACTGGTTCCACTGGAAGAGGTTTGCCAATACCATACGATGCCGGCAGGAGCACTAGAGGTTCTGCTTACTACCGTTGAATTACAGTTGTATGACTGGTTAAAACTTGTACTGGGTGCACTAGGAGGTGTTCCCCCGCCACCACCGGGAGGCGCTGCCGGCCCTTGGGCAAAACTGGTCGCGCCACTAAATGTCATCAGTACAACTAAAACGGAAAGAAATATTTTTATGGATTGCATTTGCATAGTCTTTAGTCTTGAAAAAAGGGTTGACATGGCTTTAGTTGTTTATAAATTCTAATGCCGCAGGAGGAAGCACAAATCTTAGATTTGACAGGTCATCGTAGATGTAGTAGGTCTGGAGCCAATCGTTATCATTGACTGGCGCCCCGCTGGATACTTGCACTTTTTTGAGTACTACCTGTCCCGTTTTGTTTTTAAATTCTTCTACCCGACTGCCATTTTCATCAGTGATTGTCGTTTTGTACAATGAGCCTGCTTCATAATGTCCGGATTTTACAATTGAACTTCCGGCAATCTCAAATAGAATCACCTCATTGAGATTATTGTCCCTGTAGCTAAAAGCGACCGGTTTATCGCCATTATCCTTGGCCCAGGCCGCACCGGGAGCATAGGTTTTAAGGGAGCGATTGAGCGGTGAGTTTTCAATTTCAGTCTCGCTGAAGGCATAGTCTCCTGAATTTCCATTAAAAATTCCGTCATAATAGGTATTCTGGTCGGCGAGCATGCCAGGCTTAAAACTTCCGTCACTTACTGGACTTCCTCCCAGCTTGGCCGGATCCAGCGCATAGGGCAGGTGGCTTTTTTTAGCACGACCCAGGTGATCATATTCGATGGGCTGAACGACATCAAATGATCCCGGCGACCCTTTCTTGATTACTGATTGTACAGGACGTCCCAGACCATCCAGATATTGGGTGCGCTCTCTGAACTTATTCTCATTGGGAGCGTTCAGGTCGCTAAACTGTGACAGACCTTCATCTACCACCGCATAGGTCTTCACCTGATTATAATCCGTGGCCACTGTAGGCGTTATCAGCACAACAGACTCAGAAGTCTTGCTCAGACTATTTAGTGTCACGCGTACCTGGTAGGTTCCAGGATCACCGGCTACTAATGTTGGATTTGTTTCTCCAACTACATCTGCCCCGTCTTTGATCCACTGATAGCTGTCATAGCCGGCAGGACTGGTCACCAGGTTAATACTATCCTGGTAGTCCATAACCAGTCCTCCCTTGGTCAGAATTTCCGGATTCGCGTATACCACATTCGTGGCTACAGCGGAATAGGCCTCCTGGCAGTAGCCATTGATGGCTCTGACTCGATATTCCGTATCTTCAGTATTGGTATAACCATGACCTGTACCATAGTTGCCTGAGTCTATCCACTGTGTACCAACCTTCTTTTGCCACATGATATCTCCGGCAGCTCCTGTCACCAACAAACTCCCATTCATTTCTCCAAAACCAGTGGTGTAGCCTGTAATTACACCTCCATTACTGGCCGGCACCAAGACCACAATCAGGTCATCTCTGGTGCTTTCACATCCGGTGGTTTGATTATAATGAGAGACATAATAGGTATTGGCAGCTGATACGGTGTAACTATTGCCGGTATGGAATGTTGTTCCTCCAGTTTCGGTTGTATACCATTTGATGTCATGTCCGGGCAACGGGGTAATCGTAATGGTTTCTGTATCGCCAGCACAAACTGAAACATTAGCGACAGTCGGCTCCGCAGGAATATCTTCGATGGCATAGCTTATTTCTGTCGCTGTTGACCAAAAGCCGAAAGTATCATTCCTGCTTCTTAAATAATGTTTTCCGTTGTTGAGAATTTCCTGTGTGGTGGTCAGTGTAATGATTTCTTCATCAGAATTTATGCTTTCACCGGAGGAAGTACTTTGCCAGTACCAGGTCTCCCCTGAAGGCGGAGTCCCACGTTGTACCCTCACCTCACCGCAACTCGTCAATATTGTTGGTTGACTCGGAGCGGCTGGGCTTTGCTGAATCTGATATCCTATGGTCCTTGCATCAGACCAGCATAAGGAGAGTTTGTATCTGGATCTTAGGTAAATGGTATTCCCTGATGTCACAGTGAAGGTTTGACCTTTGTACAATGGGTCTGTTTGAGTCCCGGAAGGCGTCAATTGCCAAAACCATTCTTCCAACGGATCTGCCGGGTCGGTTCGGGTCAAGGTGGTTGAGCCAACTTGATAGCTGCTTGTAATTGAAGCCGAATTGGGGACATCTGGCTTGGTTTGAACACCATAACTCACGGATACGGCATTCGACCAACAACTGTTGACATCGTGTCTGGCGCGCAAATAGTAAACTATCCCCGAGGTCCGTGTAACAGATACTGCAGAATTGCCTGTATCCGTGCCTGTCGCACTGCTTTGCCAATACCAGGTCACGTTGGTTGGTGGATTGCCCCGTGTGAGTACTGAGCCGCCACAATCATTGGATACCGAAGGTGCGGTAGGTATACCTGGTTTGACTAAGAAATTCGATAAACTTACGGTCACGCTCAAAGATGAAACGCTCCATAGGTCGTTAAGCGGATCATAGGCCTTCAGATAGTATACCGCGGCACTGCTGGCCTGATAGGTGGCCAACTGATAACTTTTACTGGTTCCTGAATTAGAAGTTTGCCAGTACCACAGGACCCCGGCAGGTGGATTACTAGAGCGGGTAATGCTGGATTGCCCACAGTTATGTGATTGTGTAAATGAAGTAACGGGTACTGCCGGTGGATCATCCCCCTCTCCTGAGGGCGGTTGTCCGAGAGCGGTTGTAAAAAGGCTCAAAAGGATAAACATGACCATCGCACAACGTGAAGCGTAATTGACAATATGTCCAGATGATTTTTTCAAAATGGTTAGCGAGTATCTTTGCATTAGTTTCATAAGTCGAGGTCTTTTATTGAGCGGAAAGGTCAGCATAGTGGTAATCATAAGCCTGGCGTACATGACCATCCTGATCCTTGATCAGTTTAAGTCTGCCCAGGTCATCATATTCGTAATAGGTGATCTGTCCATCCGGGCCGGTTTCAGAAGTAAGCCCAATCGCAGGATCGTAGGTATAGGTGGTGATCAGCGCATCAGACAAAGCGGATGCGTTTCTCATCGTATCCAGCACAGATCTCAGGGTTTCTTCATCACAATTACTCCCATCCTGACAATGATCATCATCGGCATTCGATGCCGATTGAATCGCACTTACAAATCCCGAAACATCAGCATAAGCTGCATTCACCACTTTGGCCACAACCTGGGATTTTTGATAGCCCCAGATGTAGGAAACAATCAGATCATTTTCTTTTTGCAGCGATAATACATGGCCCTTATCATCACGCTTCAGTATGGTTCCGGTTGATCGGTAAGAGTTAAATATCTCTCCATCTGCAGAGCCAGAGAAGCTGGCCGAAGGTGCATCCGTATCATAGGTATAAAAGGTCTTCGGTACGAACAGGTCATCCGTGGTCAAATGTTCATATTGCACGGCACTGGCCGAGGCCACCAAACCATCTACGGTATTGATCTTTTCTATAGGAACTGCGATAATATTTCGATTCACCATAGTGTCCAATACCGAGTTCTCCAGATAAGGATAGTCTTGCGGGTATTTGGTTTGACTGATCAACTGCTGGCCCAGGCTATTGGTGGTGATCTGTTTTGATAAGCCGAGATGATCAGGATTGTCATAGACAAAGTCTGTGACTGTCGTCACCGGATTCTGACCATTTTCATCATAGGTGACCTGGGTAGATTTAGACAAGTAGCTCCAGTAATCTTTGAAGCTATATTCCATGATGTCGGTGGCTTCAAGAGATCGGGTAACGATTACTGTATCAGCTGAAGTTTTGTTGTAACAGGGCAGTATGGCTACTACAACATCTCTATTATCACTATCCGGCCTCCTGCAGCGCCAACCCCGCCAAAATAGACTCGTCCCTCTTGCATGTATATGATTCGCTACACATATGTTGTCAATGATTTCGTCATTTGTTGAATCGTTATCACAGACTTTTACATAATCGCTATGAAATGGAAAGTCATATCTCTTATTGATTACCAAGCTGTTGCCAGCACCCTGCTGACGTTGGTCCAATTGGTATTCATTCGTTGTTTTTGATAAAATGATGTTTTGATCCTGATCACGTTTGTAGAGGATGGTCTCAAGCTCTTGTCCATTGTCCCAGGCAGAATTGTTGAGCGGCTGATTTTGGAAGTAGGAACCATAGATCAGTTTTCCGGGGGTATCGACAGATATCCTAAATTGATGCTGCTCGCCTCCTCCCTCAAAATTTTCTCCATGGCTTACATTCACATAACGATAGGTAATGTGACTTCCACCCGTCAGATATAGATTGTGTACACTGCTGGAATGCAATTGACCATAAACCAGTATTTGATAGTTTCCAACAGGACCGTCTGTGCATTGTTGTGATTGTTGTGTCTTCACAAAATATGCTGGCTGATGCCTGACTTCTCCAGATGAAGTAGCCAAGTCATTCATAGGCCCGTAGTAATAAGTTTTAATGTTATTCTTATCACTCAAATCATGGTTGGTTAATCGTTTGATCCGAAGGCCGCCTACTTTTTTTGACACAGCCTTCAAATCCGGAGCAGCAGAATAGTAATCAAATGAAAAATTGATCTGCATCCCTCTTTCTGCACTTACTTCCAGTGCGTATCTATGGCCGGCAGTGACCTCAAAAGTACCTGAGAGGCTCTCTCCGTCGCTGACATTGATACTCAGGGCTATGCTTCCATCGGTGATATCCAAAATAGTCGCCCAAGTCATATCATGAATGGGCATGGTCACAAAAGCCGACGAGTTCACGTTGTATTCAATAATCTGTCCGTGGGCGAACGTACCCAACTGGTAGGTCTGAGTTGTTACTTCAGGAAGTGCGTTGAGTGCAGCACCCTGGACTGATTTCGCAATATTAGTAGTAGCATGATAGACCAGTTCCTGAACTTCTGCCTCATTGAGCTCAAAATCAAAGGTGGTACTACCTCCGGTAGGGTAAGTAATTCTCTTTAGAACCCCTTTTTTTGTCGCTTCGAGGTTAGGTTCGCGGTTAGCGTTATATGAAGCGAAAGGATACGGGCCTAAAAATTCATTTTCATGTCCTTCTCCATCGAGCAACGTGGTATTGCCAGCAGCATTGTAGTATCCCCAATGATCCCGATCATAACTCAATAAGGCGGGAAAGGCCTCCTGATCTTCATACTCAAATGCATGAACTCTGTGAGACACCTGGCTGGCATCCTTTTCGGTAACGGACGTCAAAAACATACGGTTATTGGTCGTGGTCACATAGGATAGATCAAACTGCCTTCTTAGTCCCTGCACCCCTGAGCTATCCAGTACCGATTGTAGCATTTGTGTTGCTCCCCGATCGAATAGGATCTGCCCATAGCCCGTCGAATAAATCCTGGTTAATCGTCTTTCTTTTACCTCAACACTAGAGGTACAGGTCGTTGTAGGATAGCTGGGTGGCTGAGTATCGCTTGCACAAGCCTGGGACTTAGAAACCAGGCTTTTAGCCGTCTGACTGATACCGGAATTATAGGTGTGATGATAGAGGTCATATTCAAAATTCACTTCACTACCATTCGGATTCTCGATTTTTACTAAATAAAAAGCTGTCTCTGTGAAGGTATCGTAGTTTTTGCCGCAACCAGCCCCTGACCAGCTCGATTTGGAATATTCAGTACCGTTGGTTCCTCCAAAATAAAACACAGTCCCGTCGCTGGCGATAATCTTAATACTATTGTCCTGAGTAGCTGACTCGTCTACCTGTCTTTCGACCTGGAAATTCTGCCTTGGATAGATATAAGTCTCTCCATTTCTATCCATGACAAATCTCCCCGAATAACCCAGGAAGTTAAATGAGTAAGTATCTAGTTCAGAATCAAAATGGATGTTTTCATCATCCTCGGCCAGGTCGATATAATGAAGGGCATCAAAATCATCCATAGACATATTTTCGGGGTATGGCACCTGACCCGGTCCATCAGGTCTGTCTTTCACCGTTCGGGTGATTACTCCCCCTGCGTTCAAAGACCAACCCATGCCTACCCAGCTGGGAGATTGGTCTACTTTCAGTCCACCGGAATAATAGCTCAATGAAATAGGCACCTGGATATCTCCGGTACTAAACACCGTCAGCGGAATAGAAACGCTGGGCAAACCTGACGATAAGCTAACTGGGATTTCTCCGTATTTGCCTAAAGCGGCGGCCGTAGGAGAAGGAGGCAAAACTGCAGCCTCTATTTCATCCATACTAAATTGGGCAGCCGAATATGGTATCCAAAGTAACATAGCTGCTGCAAAGGATAATACCGAGCGATGTACCCTCCTTCGGCTTCTAACATCAGAGTTAATTTTCATCATGATTTTGTATTCTTGAAGTGTTTAGCCCTGTATTGCCAGAGCAACTGCAGGACGACTATTTGATTTCCTATCAGGGAGTTTTCGGAAGGGTATAAACAGATGTCAAAAAGGTAAACATCTACCTGGCATTTTTTTCAATTAAGTTTCCATTGTTTACTTTTATCCCAACATCATATTACTTTATTGAAAACCATTTCACTTGAACAAATAAGGGCAGAATTAGCCACAGGCAATAATGACTGTCTCAAAGTAATATTTGATAATTACGCCCTTTATTGCGTCGGACTACTGATCAAAAAAACAGGTTGTTCGGAAGAAGATGCTGAAGATATATTGATGGATGCAGTACTTAACTTTAGAGAGAAGGTACTGCATGGACAAATTGAATACCTCACCAACCTTAAAGCCTATCTTTTTTCTACTTGTTACCACATGTGGCTGGCGAGATACAATAAAGAAAAAATACAGCGTAAACAGCTTAATGAGGTTTATGATGAACTATATGACAATGACATGATTATTTCACGCAAGGAAAATCATCGTAAAATCAGTTTTCAAGCTTTAAACCGCCTGGGAGATAAGTGTAAAACGCTATTGACGTTGTTTTACATTGAAAATAAGCGAATGACTGAAATAGCCGAAATTATGGGTTTTACTGGTGCCGACGTAGCTAAGACTTCCAAATCACGATGTTTCAAAAAACTTCTTTTGGAAGTAGACCAGCTTCAGAAAAATATCAAAGATACCCTGGTGTGATGCAACTTTCTGACTACGATATTACCTTAATTGAGAAAAACTTGGACCATGAGCTATCGATAGAGGAAAAGAAAGAATTTCAACAGAAAGTTGAATCTTCTGAGTCTTTTGCTGCACAATGGCAACGTGCGCAAACCACTCTTGCAGATCTAAAGCACGAATCACTCAAAAAAGAGATGCGTACCATCTATTATCAATCTAAGGAGGACACAGTCAAACGCATCAATTATAAAAGAATAAGTCTTGTTGCAGCTTCTGTAGTTATTTTAATGACTTTAGGGTTGTATTGGATAAATGTAGCAACGCAGCACGATAGATTATATCAGGCCTACTATGAAGTTTATCCACCTAACCCCAACTTAAGAGGAGAACAAGAAGATACCCAGTCTGCAATGGAACATTATCGCAGGGGTGACTATCAAAAAGCTCTCGTAGTTTTTTTGGATAAATACTCCAAAAGAAGTGAAAATGAAGATCTAGCCATTTATATAGGTAATTGCTATCTCGAACTGAATCAGCCTTATGCTGCCATCGAGTACTTTTCTTTGGGCACAAAAAATCAGGACAAGATAACCAGCCACAATAACCAATGGTATCTGGCACTAGCCTATTTGAAAAACGATCAGGTAAAATTGGCCAAGAATGTCTTAAACCATATCATAGATCAAAATCAGCTGTTTAGTCCCGAAGCAACCATCTTAGTTCAGGAGCTCGAATAGCAAGGAAAAATTTCTATCTTGCGATTTACCAAGGAATAATTGAAAATGCTTAAGCCTAAAAAGAGAATCGTGCTAGCTTTTACATTAACTATTTTGCTGGCAACATCACTTCATGGCCAAGAGTCATTGAAAAGTGATACTACTTTGGCCAATTATTACTATCAACGTGGAGACTCACTATTGAGCCAGGGTAAATACGATAGTGCACTTCACTATCTTAATTCGTCAGTCGACCTATTTAAGAGCACTCTGTACACGAAGAGATATTTAGAAAGTCTTGCCAAGCTAGCAAAAGTTTATTCCAGATCTCATGATTTTGCTCGTTGTCTTGAAACCTCTCATCTGGTTTTAAAGGAGATTGGTGAAAATATTGAAGGAAAGGAATCCCTTTTGGCTGCTGGATATTTAAATATTGGTAATGTTTATGTCACTATTGGTTCCTTGGATTCGGCACATTTTTACTTAAACAAGGCCCTTGCCATTCTTAATGAACACAAGGGAGATCCCTACGACTTATCCAAGGTCTATGCTAACATTGGTCGATTATATACAGAGGAAGGTAAATATGATCTGGCTCTCGAAAACCTGCTCTTGGCACTCTCAATCATGGAGGGAAATATTCAATCTGATGATGCTCAACTAGCCATTGTTTATAATAATATTGGTAATATCTACTCTGATATAAACTCCTATGAGTACTCACTGAAATACTTTAACAAAGCAATTCAGCTAACAAAAAATAGATATGGGACTGAGCATCGACACCTTGCTTACTTTTATAATAATATGGGGCTTGTTTATTTTAGAATGGGCATTTACCATATGGCACTTGAATATTACCTCAATTCAATCGAGATCGTTGAACAAGCCGAATTTGTTGATGACATGAATAGAGGCTTTACGTATGCTAATATCTCAGATACCTACCGGATGCTAAAGCAATATGATCGTGCGTTGGAAGTTCATCAAAAAGCCCTGGATCTGATTATAGGGCATTTTGGATCTAATCATTATTACGCAAGCATGCACCTTTTTAATAAAGCAGAAATTTATTTTGATCAAGGGAAATACAGGGAGGCATTAGAACAAAAACTGAGTACACTTAAACCATTGGTTGATCAATTTGGAGATACACACCCTTTGATAGCGGAAAGCAGGGCAAGTGTTTCACTGATTTATTCTAAGTTGGGAGACTATAACCTGGCAGCGAGCCAATTATTGAAATCGATCAAAACATACAAGCAGTTACATGGAAATAAAAATGCAGCTTTGGCAAAAATTTATTACAACCTGGGTATTGTACGTTACGATCAAAAAAACTTCAAAGAAGCCGGTCAATACTTTCAACAAAGTCTGATCGCCAATGTGTCAAATTTTAATGACACTTCAACCTTAGTCAATCCTTCTTTAAATAATTCCTTTGATCCGCTTTACTTGCTACATGCACTCAAATCAAAAGCGCTATGCTGGCTGAAGAATCCCGAAATTCGTCTCGATCAAGATAAACAAAGGTTGGCATTGTCTACCTTTGAACTTTGTGATCAACAGGTTAATCAATTGAGAAGATCATTTCTCAACTTCGAGGATAAAATTGAATTAGCCAAAACTTTTTCTGTTATTTATGAAGGAGCTATTCGATTGAACCTGGAATTATATGAAGTCACTCAAGATCCGGTCTATTTAAATAAGAGCTGGCAATTCATGGAAAAAAGCAAGGCGGCTCTGCTCTCAGAATCAGTTCGGGCCAAAGAGGGCAAAAGAAGGGGGCTCTTACCAGAGGATTTAATTGCCACAGAGCAAAATAACCTTACCGAACAAGTCTATTTCAAATCTAAAATATTGCAGAAATCCAACGACTCGCTCGATAACAAGCGATTCAAGGAAAAGTTGTTTTCACTGAGACGAACCCATGATTCCTTGGTTGAAGTTTTTAAGAAAAAATACCCTTCATATTACCAATTAAGATACCAGGAAGCTTCTGTAAATATTTCCGACTTTCAAAAAGAGCTAGCAGCTAACACGGCAATGATAGAATATTTCGAAGGTGATAGCACTTTCTATGTTATGGCCATTTCCAAAGATCAAGTCCGAACCGCTCAAATAGATAAAAGTGATAAGATTAACCAAAGCGTTGATGGCTTCAGACAGGTCGTTGATCTATGGAGTAAAGGTCAAAATACTGAAGAGACTTTTAATCAGTTTATCAATTACTCTCATAAGCTATACGCTTTGTGCTTTGCTGATATCATCAATCAAATCCAAATCGATAACTCTATCCAGGGACTCATTATTATTCCGGATGGGAAATTATACTATGTGCCTTTTGAAATCTTACTCAGCAAACCTTCTGAGAGCCAAACGGGAGATTACAGGGCGTTAGATTATTTGATTAAAAATTATACTATTAGCTATGGATATTCAGCTTCGTTGGTTCATAAAGATAATGGGTCATCCGAATCAATAAGTAACAATTACATAGGTTTTGCTCCTTCTTATCCCAACCCCACAGGCGATCAAACTCTTTACGAAGCTGGCCAATTTAGAGACGCGGTAGCGGATTTGCGATGGAATGAAAGTGAAGTGGAAACCATCGCCAACTTATTGGATGGAAAATCTCAACTAGGTTCAGAGGCACGGGAGGATTTGTTCAAGAAAGAGGCCGCTAATTCAAGTATCGTTCATTTGGCTATGCACGCGCTGATTGAGGATAATGACCCCATGTATTCGAAATTGGTATTTGCGCAAAGCGAAAACGACTCTATCGAAGATGGTTATCTGCATACATATGAGCTGTTCGGTATGGACCTAAATGCTGAAATGGTAGTATTGAGTGCTTGCAATACAGGTTTTGGTAAACTGGAGAGAGGAGAAGGCATACGAAGTTTGGCTTATGGGTTTACCTCAGCGGGGTGCAAAAGCACGGTAATGAGCCAATGGTCTGTAGATGATCAATCAACTAACCAGATCATGAACCTATTTTACCAAAACCTGAACAAAGGTATGACAAAAAGCAGGGCGCTCAGTAAAGCGAAACTTGAATTTCTTCAAAGTGCTGACAAGGCTTATGCCAATCCTTTTTATTGGGGAGGCTTTGTGGTATTTGGTAATACTTCCACAATTGAATTCGATAGGGATAATGCCTGGACGTATATTTTAGCCTCAGGAGCATTTTTGATCCTGATCAGCCTTATCTTTTTTAAATCAAAAAAAAGAAACTATTCCTGACTTTATTTCATATAATCACTATTGAAATTCCCATGCTTAAAAACAAAAAATCCCGCTAATGCAGGACTCTAAAATTTCTTAGCGAGTCTTCCTATTACAATTACACCCGATTGATCTTGATCTGGAAAGTGAAATAGGAATATTCACTATTTACCTTATCAAATTTGTAGTTGAGCTTCTCTCCTGTTTTACGAGCCAACTGTATCAGCCCCAAACCGGCAGTCCCCTTTTCGGAAAACTCTCCATTGCTCAGCGTCTCTTTATATAGGGCTCTAAGGCCATCTTTGTCCGTATTATTCACCTCTTCAATCTTGTCCTTCAAATCATAAGTGTGTTTTGTAGGGATAAAATTACCAGTGATAATGTTATAGTATTTTTCCTTAGCGATAACGGTAATCAGGCCAGATTTAGCATCGTGCTCTGAAATCTCTTTGAAGTGTCCTTTCACTTCATCCATATGATGATAAAGATTGTGCACACATTCTACTGCTGCACTGTAAAACATCTTCTGAACCTTCTTGTCAGTCTCAGTCATGTTCACCTTTCTGTCAAGTGTTTCGATCACCGAGGTTACTAAATCAAACGTGATTGCGCCTTTATACATGAGCAACACATTTTCATTATATATTTTATTGTACAAATCGAAACTGTTAACATTTTTCGTTTCTGCCTCAGATTCGCTCTTTTTCTTTACATCTTCAATCATGTCGTGTTGAGTAGATTTTTCCTCCTTCCATTCATCGAAGGCCCCGAGCATTTCATTTGTTTTTTCATCCATATAGTTACAAACCCAATACTACGGTATAGGTACACTATGGTTTAAATCTACAAAAATAATATGTTAAACTCCAATTATTTAAAATTTGGAAATAAATAGGTCCATTTTTTAAAATTATAAAAATGGATATTAAGAAATATCAGGCAAAGATTTTTGCTCTGACGAGTTTGCCTATCTTTGGAAAGTGAGGATAATTAGAAGCATTTCCTTTGCGGTTCTATTGTTTTTTCTAGCCTTTGGTGCTACTGGGTCAGATTTGACTTGGAAAGAGCTCAAACAGAAAAAAGACGGAACCGTGACCATTTACTATCGGAGTACAGAGCCGTTTCTTATTCGCGAAACGGATGGTTCTTTGCGCGGCCTTGAATATGAGATGATGGTGGGCTTCAAGTATTTCTTATGGAATAAGTATGGCATTCGCCTCAATCTGGACTGGCAATCTAAGGAAAGTTTCAAATATGTTTTTGGGCTCATAAAAAATAACCCAAAGGAGGGTGAATTTGGCCTCGATATCATATCGAGAACCTCTACCCGGGAAGAGGAGGTGGGCTTCTCAAACCCCTATTTTCCTGATATCCAGGTATTGGTTTCTGACAAGTCTATTCCAACTGTCAGTTCTCTTGATGAGTTCAAAAAAACCTTCCACAAATTCACCGCAATATCGGTGGCAGAAACAACTTATGATCAGTACTTGAAAAATATCAGGGAAGAACACGATTTGGACTTTGCCATCATATACAAAGAAACAAGTAATGAGATTTTGGAAGGAATCCTTGAGCAACCAGGTAGATTCGGATATATGGACTTGCCCAATTACCTGATTGCACTCAATCAAAATCAGGAAATCAAGCGCCAACCCATTTTACCGATTAAGGGGATTGGTTTTTGCGTTATTTTCAAAAAAGGGAGCGATTGGGAAATACCAATAAATGAATATCTCGCCAGCCCGGATTATGAAATTTTAAGAAATAAAGGTATTCAGAAATACCTGGGTAATGATGTCTATGACCTGATCGAGAACATTTCCAAAGGCGAAGATGAAGGAATGGTTCTTTTGCTTAAAGAGAAGGAACTGGTGGACAAAGAATTGTCAGAACAGTCCAAACAGGTACAAAGACAAGCTTACATCACCAATATGTTACTAGCCTGTGTGGTAGTGGTAATGATCTTTGCATTCGCATTATTCAACAGAAGCAGAGTTAAATCAAAGGCGAATGAAATCTTGACTGCTCACAGAAATATGATTGAAAATCAAAATGAGTTGTTGAGTAAGAGAAACAATGAACTTTTAGAACTAGATGAAGAAAAAAATAATTTCATTAACATCCTTTCTCACGATCTAAGAGCTCCAATTAACAATATTAGTGGTCTGGCCGGGCTGCTAAAAATGGATGAAAATCTAACTGAAGGTCAAATTAATTCAATAGAACATATAGCCTCCGAGTCAAGAAGGTTAAATAAGATGGTGACCAGAATATTGGATGTAGAACGGATTGAATCTAAAACAACAGATGATTTTAGGGAAATTGATTTAACCGATGTCTTAAACAGGGTGCTTGGCAACTATAAACAACAAGCTCTCAATAAAAAAATCACACTGGCCTTGCACACTGAGGAAGGGCAAAAAGTATTTGGCCTGGACCAGTATCTTTTTCATGTGTTTGAAAATCTGCTTTCAAACGCCATTAAATTCTCCCCTCTCGGTGAGGCGATTTGGGTCAAAGTAGAAACTGTTAACGGAGTTCATCACATTAGCTTCACGGACGGAGGTCCAGGACTAACTGAAGAAGATCAGAAGCGGATGTTTAAGAAATTCCAAAGACTTAGCGCTAAGCCTACTGCCGGGGAAAGGTCGACTGGACTGGGACTGTCGATAGTCGCAAAATATACGGGACTGCTGGGAGGAAAACTAGAATGGAAGTCGGCACCAGATCAGGGAACAACTTTCATTGTAAAGCTCAAGGCAGTATAACAAAAAAGGGGAATGCCCCCCGACATCCCCCTGTAACCCAAAACTGTCTTTATTATTTTAAAAGAACTACGCTTCCTCTGGCAGGTAAAATGAGCGCCGACTGGCTCTTCGAAACCTCACCTTGGCTCCAAACTATCGAGCTGTAGTCCGATAGAGTTTGTGCACCCAGTTCTACTTTCTGATTTGAGAGATTATGAACCACAGCCGCAGATGTTTCACCATAATTTCTGGTAAACGCTACGATATTGTAGGTTCCAAAATCCAAATTCTGAATATCTCCCAATGAAAAAACGTCTCTTTTTTTCAGAGATATGAGCGATTTATAATGACTTAATAAGGACTGGTCGTCTCTAACCTGCTTCATTGCAGGCTCTACAGATGTCGCAGTCGTGTAAACTGGTTGCATCCATGAAGTTCGCGCACCATCAAGCTCATCTGCATCCCAAACCATGGGTTCTCTAATATTTTCATCAGGCTTCAAGCCAAGCATACCAATCTCTTCTCCATAGTAGATATAGGGAGTCCCCGGCAACGTAAATAGCATAGATGCAGCCAGTTTAATTTTGGACTGATCATTTCCTAAAACTGACGCAACACGGTTTTGATCATGATTGCTGAGAAAACTCGCCTCCACAAAATTCTGATTGTACTTTTCAAACCATGGCAATGAGGTGTTGATAACGTCCGCAAGGTTAGCAGTAGAATCTATTTGATAGCTGTGTCCGGCGATATTGGCTGCTACCACCCTTTCTTTGTTGATTGATTCTAAAATGCTGAAAGCCCGATCAAAGTTAAATAGCGAGGTGAATCCTGCAGCATATGGGGACGCTGTGTTCGCATCGGCCCAAACCTCTCCTATCAGATATACGTCAGGATTTATTTTTTCCATTTCCGTTTTAAATTCTTTCCAAAAGGCGTGACTATCCTCAGCCCTGTCGTCCGGATATATATGCTTAGCCGCATCGAGTCTAAACCCGTCAACACCCACGTCGGTCAACCAAAACTTACCGGCCTCATACATCTCTGCTCTGACTGCTGGATTATCATAGTTCAAATCAGGCATTCCTCCATAGAAGAAACCATAATAATGCTCCTTAGTTGAATCTCCATTTACAGGATGCCATTGGCGAATATTGTCAGAGTCAAAAGACGTCACCTTTTTTGCCATTTGCTCTACAATCGAGTCTTTGTCTGCCCAGACGTAGTAGTCCCTGTACTTGGCGTTTTTTCCTTGCATGGCATTTTGAAACCATGGATGATCATACCCACTATGATTGATTACAAAGTCCATGACGACTTTTATGTTTTTCTGATGAGCTGCCTGGATAAAGGCTTTGAAATCCTCTATGGTTCCATAATCGGGATGAATTCCCAAATAGTCAGTCACATCATATTTGTGATAACTGGGAGAAGGAGACATTGGCATCAGCCAAATGGCATCAATACCCAAATCCTTGAGGTAGTCCAGCTTGGAAGTCATACCATTAATATCCCCGATCCCGTCGCCGTCAGAGTCGGCGAAAGATTGCACAAAAATTTCATAGAAAACAGCCTGATTCCAGGCTACAGGCAAGCTCTTATTCTCAGCATCCTGACTCATCTCACGGCCACCACAACTGGTAATGATCAGCAGGAGGATATAATATATTAATTGTTGTTGTAGTTTCATAAAGCGGCTTGTTTTGATACCTGAGGTTTATTTTTTGATAAATTTAGCGGATAAGGATTGTTGTCCATTTTCGATCCTGAAGGAATAAACACCAGCAGGCAACCTTGAGACATTGAGGTCCAATTTTTGTGCGTTTAGCTGCCCTGACATTACATTTTGTCCAACTAAATTAGTGATTGTCCAATTTTGATTTTGAAAGTTTACGCTACTTGCCACCAGACTGATGTTTAATGTCTCTGTGGTTGGATTCGGATAGCATAGTACTCCATTACTGATATCAGTGAAGTTAATGGCCGTAATAATTCCTTCCTCTGGTGTATGCAATTGGTGATCTGTGTAAATATGAAATTCACCTGGACTCATAGTAATTACGGCATTTGCGTCTGTTACATCAATTTCTTTCCCTGAAATGAAATCATACCAAGTACCAGTGTGCTGGAAATTCGGGTTGATTGTACCCTCAGCTACATCAAAATTGCCAAGTATCACGACACTTGTATCTGAATTGGTAATATGAATCGACTTATAGAGGCCGTCGGGATTCCATGTAAAGTCTCCTTTGGTAAAGACGTCATATTCATTTCTAAGCTTAATTAGCTCTTTATAGGTAAGTAATAATTCCTTCCTCTTAACATTTTCCAGATATTCCCACTTCTCCGGTTTTCTTCCCGTTCGGCCATTTTCATCAATAGAAATATCGTATCCAAACTCGCCCCATTGCCAGAACATTTTTGGTCCAGGTATTGTAAAGAAAAAAGCCGCCGACAATTTCAATCGATCAATGGCATTGCTGAATTCCCTCACTCTGTATACACCTGCCTCAACTCCAAGTTTCAACAGGTTATACATCTGCCGTTCCTCATCATGACTTTCCATATATGAAATCAGGTAGTTGTTTGTCCAGTCTCTTTCTTTATAGTATCCCCAAGCCAGAGATTTGTTTTCTCCTAAACCAAGTGCGGCATCATTGTAATCATGATTGCTGTTCCCCCAAAGCATCATTCCATAGTCTGACAATTCGAGCTCTTCATCATTATCCGCGAAATGCTCCAATATCACATAGGCATCTGGAGTATGCGACCAGATCGCATCGGCCATTCTTTTCAAGATTGCAATTCGTGAATCATCCTTTTTACCCCAGTTGCTTACACTACCTGCTGCGTCCACTTGCGTAAAGCCCTTTGACAGGTCGAACCTATAGCCGTCAAAGTGGAACTCGTTGAGCCAGTAATGATTGATCGAATCAAGCCAATTCTTCGTGTAGGTGCTCTCATGGTTGATATCTGAAAACACATTGAAGGGGTGCTTGGCTTCCTGATTAAACCAGGGGTTTTCAACGGTCGGAACGAAATCATCATAATCAAAGTACATCTGAGCATATGGGGATGGAATATCATTCTGGTTCATCACCATATCAAGAATCACCGCCATTCCCAATCCGTGCGCTTCATCAATAAATTCTTTCAGGTCATTCTTTGTACCATAAGCCTTGTCGACAGCAAACATAAAAGTGGGATTGTATCCCCAACTATCATTGCCATTGAATTCCATAATTGGCATGAGTTCTATGGCATTCACGCCAAGACCTTTAATGTAACTCAAAGTATCGATCAAAGACTGGTAATTCATATGATCTTCGCCTAAGAAATCTCTTACGAGTAATTCGTAGATCACAAGTTCTTCCTTTTCCGGTTTCGTAAACGAGGGATTTTTCCAGGAAAAAGGTGTTTGATTAGTTTGCAATACTGAAGCCCTGTTGTGATACCAGTTGGCATGAATAGCACCTTCGGGATAGGTCATCAAACCAGGATAAGTTGTCTCCGGAATCCACTTGTCGTCTGTGTCCAGAATTTTATCTGCATGTGGGTCTGCAATCCAAATTTCTTCATCTATCAAGTACTGGTAGGCATATTCTTCTCCACTTGTCAGCCCTGAAATTTCCAACCAAAAATGCTCGCCGTCTTTGGACATTTGATAGGCGGGATCAATTTTCCAATCGGTAAAATCGCCAATCAGATAGACTGAAGACTTCGTTGGAGCCAAAAGAGAAAGAATGACCTTAGTCTTGTCACTCTGATAATTGATGCCGTCTATGACTCCCGTTGGCCTCGTGGCAGTAACCGTAGCAGACCTAACAGTGTAGGAGAAACTTTCAGTATCCTCCTCCGTCCCGTTGTTAGCCGTTATTTTAACATCATGTATACCATTTGACGCAGCTGTCAATGCAAAATCCAGTGTGGTTGCACTTGTCTCACTTGCTACTTCTACTCCATCAACGGTGAGACTTAGATTGGCACTTTCCGATGCAACTACAGCTATTGTGATGGATTCTCCTGCATCTACTAACAATGGAAATGAAGAAGGACTGGTAATACTCAAGGCAAATTGATCAGACAAAACATCAAAACCGAAGTCTGCGGTTTGGCCATCATCCCAGGAACGTCCCTTGAGTAGAAGTCCCATTCTTTCTATTTGATCGGCATCAAGATTGAAAAACGTGGTAGGTGTAATAGTTATTGAGTAAAGGTTGCTGTTGCTTGCTGATCGAGTCATCAGTGCTGCACTTTGGGCATCTGTAGCCGGATTTACGTTGGTCGTGGCATCCACATCGCCAGCATCACGATCTACCCATGTCCAGAGCCAAACATCGTCTGTATAACCATTAAGTGGTGTATCTGATGCATCAACGGTGATAGTCACCGGCTGATTGGCTAATGGAAACACCGGATCAGTGGTTACCTGAGCAAGTGAATAAGTTGAAATTAATACAAATAATAGGGCAAGTTTATTCATTGCAATTTGGATTCTTAGGATATGAGCATTTCAGGACACATTTGCACAGCAAGTGTCATTTGTAAAACCATTCACGGGCTATATACCCATGAATGGTCTTTAATATTTGAAAGGTTCTATTTTAGTTTGCTATTAGCTGATAGGTATTATTCGTTACATCCAATCTAATAGTATAATTACCAGCCGTAACTGCAATGTTTGCTCCTCCACCTTCCAGCGATCCGTCGGCATCATTATCTCCAAGATTCAAATCCCAGCCGTCATTTGCACGAAACTTAAGCTCTCCCGCTGTAAGATCAGTGGTAATTTCCCACATCTGACGCTGACCATTATAGGTCATGTCTGTATCAGGATCACTCCAACCGTTTGGCGTAGCATCACCGATAATCGCCCAGTGATCAGTAGCAGTAATGCTATAGGTCAGCGCACCCAAATCAGCTGTAATAATATAGGCCCCTGCAGCAGCAACGCTAAGGTTAGCTCCACCAGCCTCTAAAGTTCCGACTGATCCGCCGTAGTTCACATCCCAGCTTGGTCCATCAGTGATTTTAAATTCGCCCGCAGCATCAAAATATACGATGCCCTCATATACGCTATTAAAATTATATGAGTACAGATTCGCAGCGTCATCAGCATCTGGTGCCCAACCCTGATAGGCTCCTGGCAAATAAAGTAATGGATAATCGATCAAGGTTTCATAAGGAGTCACTGTGAATGTTGACACTTCAGAATAAATGGGATCTACACTATCACTGATGGTAGCAACTACTCTGCTGCTGATTGTAGCAGATTCATTGATAGGCAGCTCCCAACTCAATAAAACAGCGTTGACGTCAGCAACTACTGCCGACCCGGTCAATTCTTCTGACGACACAATACTTGCACTTCCTTCGAACGTTGAAGTCAAGGCTATTTCCACATTGTAGGTTACGGAAGCGGCAAAACCGAAGTCGGCCTCATTCCATGCATAATCAATGGTAGTAGCGGCGTCTGCTTTTACAAACTCCATTCCATCTGCCCCTGGGCTAGTTAAAGCCGGAGCTACAGGATTGCTACTGATAGTCACTTTCTCTGCCTCGTCTTCACAAGCACTAAAAAATGCAACCCCCAGAAGTATATATATATATGTTAATTTTTTCATTGCGTTATTTTTTTGGTTTAAGAGAAAATTCAAATGGAAGTCTGAATAATGCAGACTTCCATTGTCTATTTCCTAATTAGTAACCGTCGTTTTGAATTAGATTTGGATTGGCATTCAAATCGTTACTCGGGATAGGATACAAGTTTCTAAAGGCATCAGTCGCTACTCCGGCCTGTGTATTTCCTTTCCATTCCCACACCATGCTGCCATTCGTAAATTGACCGAACCGAACCAAATCAGTTCTTCTATGGCCTTCCCAGTATAGTTCTCTTCCTCTTTCTTCCAACAGGAAGTCAAGTGTAAGCTCACCTGAGGTTATATTACCTGAAGTGTTGCCATAAGCCCTTTCACGCAAATCATTTACATAGGTAAGAGCGGTTGCGGCATCTCCTCCTGAACCTCCTCTTAGCACTGCTTCGGCATACATCAAATAAGCATCTCCCAATCTGAACACGGGGAAATCAGTACTTACAAAGGTAGGATGTGCGTTTGGCGCAGCACTTCCATCTGAACTGATGTTCTTGAATTTGGTCACGCCAACTCCTTCAGTGAACGTACCTACGTTAGTGATATCCCATGTCCAACTGCTTGGGTCATAGTAGAACATACCTCGTCCGTCTGCTATTGCTGAAAACTCTGGATCACCAGATGAAAAATCAGAGGCAGAAGCTCCAAATTTATTCGCCAGATCCTTGATGGCTCGGATACCTCCCCAACCACCATCTATTCCATTGAGCGGCATTCCACCGCCATTAGATGCGTGTAAAAGAAAGGTCATTCCTCCAAATTGCTGGGTATTGGTACCATCAAAGGCCAATGGGAAAATAATCTCACTGCTCAAATGATTGTCTGCTCTAAACACATTTTCATAGGTAGGATCGATAACGTAAGAAGCTCCAATCACCTGATTAAGGTATGTCAAAGCATCTGTACTGCGATCCGTTCCTGTATACACTTGCGCATTTAGATAGAGTTTAGCCAAAAGCATCCAGGCAGCGCCTTGATCGGCACGTGCGTATTCATTCGCTCCTGCGGCTACCAATGAAGATTGCATATCAAGCAACTCTGTTTCTATGTAAGTAAAAAGGTCGCTTCTGGTAATCCTTTCAGGAAAGAACGCACCCGGTAAGTCTTCCTCGGTGACGAATGGCACATTGCCAAACATATCAATAGCATGCCAGTAAGAAAAAGCTCTCAGAAATCTAGCTTCCGCCTTGTAAGCGTTGAGATCAGTCAAGAATTGTCCTGAGGCACCACCTTCTATGGCTGCATCAACATTTCTAATGAATTCATTAGCTACACTAATCGAGTAAAATACTCTAGAATATAGGGCTGCAATGAAAACATCATTTGGTGCCCAGGTTTGCCAGTGAAAGTTTTTAATGGTCGCATCATCCCAGGCAATAATTGCCTCATCAGTTGATAGCTCTTGCAATCCCCAATATTGACGCAAATAGTTACCAAAATTCTCATCTATCCCAGCAATGTCCGGATCTCCTCCACCGCTACCTTTCTGACCACTTATCGCATAGCTGGCATATATTTTTGCCAATGCTTCTTTATAAGCTGCCTCATTTTCAAATACGTTGTTTGACGTAGCCACATTTGGATCTATAGGCTCTACGTCCAAATCACTGATGCATGACGAAAACAAAACTGTCGCCACAAGCATCAACAAATATGATATATTAATATTTTTCATTTTTTCTTCTTTAGAATTTCAATTAGAAATTAAGATTTACACCCAACATGTATGTTCGTGGCCTTGGATAGATATTATTATCAATCCCTACATTAGGACCCAATTTTGCCCCACTGTTAATCTCAGGATCCAATCCACTGTAATCTGTAATTACAAAAGCATTTTGAACCGTAAATGACACTCGACCATTCACCTTGTCAGAGAATATCTTGTCTAAGCTATATCCTACAGAAATATTATCCATTCTAAAGAATGAAGCATCTTCCAGATAGATATCAGACCAATATTGTGCAGTTGTGAATTCTGTATCCTCTACTGCAGTTAAGATATTGGATGTGTAACCTGATTGGTTGTACAAATTCTGATACAATGCTTTGTTAGAAGCGTTGTTGTTGTACACATAATTATTGAGGTTAATTCTTCCAGAAAAGGAGAAATCAAATGCTTTGTAGCTAACTCTTGATGATAAACCAATCAAATACTCAGGTGCAGGATTGTTTCTGTGATACTTGTTCAATTCGTCTCCTGAAACGTTGCCTCCATTTCCTGTCTTGTCAACATATAATCCTTCTATCGGCATTCCATCTTGACCATAAACCTGGCTGAATAAATAGAATGTGTTTGTGGGATTTCCTACACTGTTGATCTGTACATTGTTTCCTACTCCTCCATCAATTTCTCCAGTGTTGTACCCTGGGTATGTCGGATCATCAATAAGTGTCAATTTGGTAATTTCATTCTGATTATAAGTCAGATTTCCAGAAATTTCCCAGTTCAAATCAGGAGTAGAGATGATTCCGGCTGTTAGTCCTACTTCAATTCCTTTGTTCTCAAGTGTACCCACATTTGTAATCAGGAAATTTGAGAAATTGGATCCTGCAGCGATTGGAATCTCATTGATCAAGTCCTCAGTTTCTCTCTTGTAAAAGTCAACAGAACCAGAGAAGCGACCGTCTAAAAAGCCAAAATCCAATCCGATGTTCTGAGTTGTAGTAGTTTCCCATTTGATGTTAGCATCATAAGGGTTTGGACGTTGGGTAGGATAAAAAGTGTTGCCAAATTGATAATAGGCACCTTGCTGACTTCCAGTATAACTTGCTATGTATGGGTAAAAGGACTTGTTATCATCTCCTATGTCTTGCTGACCAGTTTGTCCCCATCCTGCTCTAAGTTTCAATTCACTCAAAGCCGAAACGCCGTTTAGGAAACCTTCTTCATTAATCTTCCAGGCAAATGCAACCGCTGGAAACAAGCCTGACCTTTCACTATCTCCAAATCTTGAAGATCTGTCATTTCTCAAAGTAGCAGTAAGCAAGTACTTTTCTTTTAGGGTATAGTTTAATCTACCAAAAAATGAAAGTAAGAAGTATTCTCTTTTAAAAGCAATGGTATCTGCTCCAGGATCTGATTCAGTCCAAGATCGATTGGCATCGCTCCCGGAAACGTCAAAATGCTGATAAGAATAACCACCAGTCAAATCAAGCTTATGATCTGCTCCTAAAGTTTTGCTGTAGTTAAGATAGAAATCCAGCAAACTGTTTTTTCTTGTTTCTTCATAGTGTTTGATGTTTTGAGCAGGCTCTCTTTCTGACCATGACGCCAAGGGACTCACAATATCATCTCCTTCTGAATCGTAATAATCAAGGCCCAAATTCAGCGTAGCTTTTAAGCCCTCCACAAACGGTAGACTGTAATCAAACTTACCTCCAAGAATATACCGTTGTGCAGAAGAGGTATTATCTCTATAATTCAACTGTGCAACTGGATTGTGCGTGGCAATGTTGATCGGAGCCTCTTCTGGGTCCATGACTAAAGAAGGATCGTGATTAGTCCATGCAGTGTATCCTCCATATCGCGTATTGCCATTGATAATAGGCTGCGTAGGATCGAATGACAATGCTGATCCTATAGCATCTGGGTTAGAGAAATCATTCTCAATATAAGACCCCTTAGCATTTAAACTAACTTTTAAATCTCCATTCAACAATGATGGAGTCACAGCTAGATTAAAAGTAGTACGCTCCATATTGTTGTTTTTCAAAATACCATTTTGATTGGTATAACCCACAGAACCTCTTACAGGTACCCCTTTCAAATTACCGGCTACGCTAACGTTGTGATCTGTAGAGACGGCAGTTTCATAAATCTCGTCTTGCCAATCTGTGTTTTCAGTACCCAGGTTGACCAAAGCGTTGTTGTCAAGTTCTCCACTAGCTACCCTTGCAGCCACGAGAGCTCTGTATTCATCGCCATCATATACCTCTAATGTTTTGATAGGTACACCTACAGATACATTACCATTGTAACTCACCTTCACCTTATCAGATGACCCGCCTTGTTTGGTAGTAATAATGATTACACCATTAGATGCCCTTGATCCATAAATAGCCGTGGCAGAAGCATCCTTCAGCACAGTAAATGTTTCAATGTCATTCGGATTGATCGTTGATAAGGGGTTGGCCATCCCTTTAATGCCTCTACTCTCTAGTGGCATGCCATCGATGACAATTAACGGATCATTGTTTGCTCTCAAAGAAGACCCTCCTCTAATACGAATGGTTGAGCCTGTACCCGCAGCACCACCTTGTGAGGTAATGACCACACCAGGCACCTTGCCTATCAATAATTCCTGTGGTGTAGATATGGCACCTTGATTAAAATCTTGCGAACCAAGGGCTACTACTGAGCCTGTTACATCTCCTCTGTCTACTTCTCCGTAGCCAATTACTACAATTTCTCCCAACTGAGAAATATCATAACCTAATTCTACATCGATAGTCGTTCGAGAGCCTACATTTATCTCCTGTGTCTTGAAGCCGACATAAGAAATAACTAAAACAGTATTCTCTGTAGCCTGAACACTGTAATTCCCATCTATATCCGTGACGGCACCATTTGTGGTCCCTTTTTCGACGATGTTCACTCCAGGGATGGGTTCTCCGGATTCGGCGTCTTTGATTGTTCCAGATACTAGGCTTCCTTGTGCAAACGCACTGGAACTTGAAAGGATGAATAAGACACCCATTCCAAAAAGCATTCTGAAAACCAACTGGTAATAGTTTTTCATAGTGTTTTAATTAATTACGAGTTTTGTTAATTGTACTTTTCTAAGATTTGCTTTCTGAACATCTCGTCCTCTTCGAAAAAAACATCTAATTCAAGCGCTAATAATTAATTAATGTTAACTTCTTGCAAAATCGATTCATATGCTGCTGTCTGCCCAGTACATTAAGGAATTCATCAACTTTTCTTCTTTCTTGCATATTCAATAATAAACCTAAAAACATACAATACAAGCCTAATTCGCAGTTTTTTTCATGCCATTTCGCATGCAAACGATTCCGCAAACGATTTCGGTGGGTATTTTTTTTTGGTTAATTTTTTATTACCCAAGCCAAACCTAATTTTCACCCAAACGGGCTTTTCATCGCAATCAATTAATCAAATAATTGTACTATTGTAATAATTGTTGAATTTAAAATTTGTCAGATGGAATAACTAACTTGCCATCAACCACACTAAAACCTGCATAGTTTAGATGGAGCAATTGTGAATTGTCAGATTATGCATTAGGTTTATCACCTCATGGAAATCCGACTCCATCGAAGTATTAAAAAACCAACATATTGGAAACATTAATAATTCCCAAAAAACCGTTTAGATAGGGTATAGTCAGCTATAAAGATAACGTATAACGCAATGAAAAGCAGCCAAGTCACGATTAAGGATCTCGCCAAAGCACTTGGCATATCTCCGTCTACTGTTTCGCGTGCTTTAAATGACCATCCGGATATCAGTCCGGAAACCAAGAAAGAAGTCAATGATCTGGCAAAAAGGCTTAACTACGAACCCAATGTAGTAGCGCAAAACCTCAGAAGTCAAAAGACCAACACGATAGGTGTCATCATACCAGAAATCGTGCATTTCTTCTTTTCAACCGTTATTTCAGGGATTGAGGAAGTTGCCTACAAGGCTGGGTATACCGTTATGTTTTGCCAAACCAGCGAATCCTACGAAAGAGAAGTGAAAGACACTAAAGCCCTGCTTAATCAGCGTATAGATGGCCTGATTGTATCATTTTCTAAAGAAACGAAACACTTTGAGCATTTTCATGAGGTAGCCGAAAAGATTCCTCTAGTGCTGTTTGATAGGGAAACGGATGAGCTTGATGTGAGCAAAGTGGTTGTCGATGACTACGACGGAGCGGCTATGGCCACACAGCACCTGATCAATCAAAAGAGTCAACGAATCGCCCATTTGGCTGGTCCTGATAACCTTACGATAGGTGCTGAGAGAAAACGAGGATATGAGGATACACTGAAGAAAAACAATATGAAGGTGAATCCTGACTACATCCTACCATGCTTCAGGGGAACATTGGAGGAAGGGTTTCATGCTATGCAGAGACTCCTGGACTTACCCACTCCACCAGACGCAGTCTTTTGCACCAACGATACAGCCGCTTATGGCGCCATGCGGGCGATTAAGGAAGCAAACCTTAAGATACCACAAGACATTGCTATAGTTGGATTTAGCAACTGGCAGTTTTCATCGTTAATAGAGCCTCAACTCACCACTGTTTCACAGCCCGGAGTAGATATGGGTAGAGCAGCTGCCAAGCGTCTGATTGCTGAGCTAAAAGACAAAGACCTGAGAGAGCAGCCCATCCGCCAAGTACTAAAAACTGATCTGATTATCAGAAAATCATCAAAACGTCCCTAATTATTTTGCATTTCTATGCAAACGATTGAAACCAGCCAAAAACCCACAAAAAAGCCCATATTAAGCATTTTTAGTACTTCTACTATTTTAAAACATTTGCGAATGACCCAAAAAGAAGTCTAGTTTTAAGTGCTTTTTGAAACATTTCGTGTCCTCTTCGGAAAACATCTTCCAAGCACTTTATACAAGATAAATTGTTTTATGATTGTTGAAGAGAGAAAAAACATAACTACCAACGGAACATCAGTACGGGGGTCGTTATTATCTTATCGGCTAGACACCTTTGGCTTTTATGGCAAGACCGAATCCGAGAATATATGCCTTGAGGTTTATGAGGAAGGAATGGTTCGTGTAAGGATTTCGAGAAACGAGAGTTTCGATGACTTCCACTACGCATTGGGTAACAATCTCAATCCAAAGTCTATTGATTTTCTTGAAAAAGAAGACAGTATCGTTATTTCGACCAGCCGAGTAGAAGTATCGATCATGAAGTTTCCCTTTCGTATCATATTCAGAAATGAAAAAGGTGAGGTAATCAATGAGGATGACACATCTTTTGGTACTTCCTGGATTGGAGAGCAAGTGACCACCTACAAAAAATTACAACCTAACGAAAAATTTATTGGGCTCGGTGAAAAAACCGGACCACTCAACAAAAAAGGAAGGGGCTACCAAAATTGGAATACAGATCATTTCGGGTACGACAAAAACACCGACCCTTTATATTGCTCGATTCCATTCTACATGGGTATACATAATAACATGTCCTATGGCATCTATCTCAACAACTCCCATAAAACCCACTTTAATTTCGGAGCATCCAACAACAGGTTCTCCAGCTTCTCCGCGGACGCCGGGGACATGGATTACTTTTTTATTCACTACGACAATGTAAATGACATTATAGGTAGCTACAGTAGATTGACCGGTAAAATGGGACTGCCTCCTAAATGGTCTCTTGGCTATCAACAGTGCAGATACAGTTACTATCCGGAAGCAGAAGTCCTCAACACTGCCCAGACCTTCCGAGACAAAGAAATTCCCGCCGATGTAATCGTACTGGACATACACTACATGGACAAATACAAAATCTTCACTTGGGACAAGGAAAGGTTCCCATGTCCGGAGACCATGATAGAAAAACTGAAGGCACTAGGGTTCAAAGTAGTCGTGATGTGCGACCCTGGGATTAAAGTAGAAGAAGGCTATAAAGCCTATGAAGATGGAATTGATAAAGATGTGTTCATAAAATATCCAGATGGCACCAACTACGAAGGCGAAGTCTGGCCTGGATGGTGCCATTTTCCGGATTTTACCAAAGAAGAGACCAGGGAATGGTGGACGGACCAGCTGAAATCTTACAGTGATGTGGGTATTGAGGGCTTTTGGAACGACATGAACGAAATCGCCACATGGGGGCAATCTCTTCCTGAATTGATTGAATTTGATTTTGATGGAGTGAAAGGCTCAACCAGAAAAGCTCGAAACATCTACGGTCTGATGATGGCCAAAAGTACGTGGGAAGCTGCCAGGAAAAACTTGGCAGGTAAGCGTCCTTTCAATCTGACTCGCGCAGGATTTGCAGGTATCCAAAAATACGCTGCAGTGTGGACCGGTGACAATGTGGCCTCTGATGAACACATGCTTTTGGGCATGCGCATGCTCAACAGTATGGGGCTTTCAGGTATTCCGTTTGCAGGATTTGATGCCGGTGGCTTTATAGGCAATGCGTCCGAAAACTTATTTGCCCGATGGATATCTATGGCAGCATTTACACCCTTCTTTAGGGGACATTCCAATGTAAACACCAAATCCAGCGAACCCTGGACACACGGTGAACACACCGAAGAAATTTCAAAAAACTATATCAGTCTAAGATATAGATTAATGCCTTATGTATACGCTACTTTTTATGAGGCCAGCGAAACAGGAACGCCTGTCAATCGCTCATTGGCCATCAATTATACCCACGATGAAAACGTGTACAATGAAGCCTATGAAAATGAATTCCTATTTGGAAGTTCAATACTCGTAGCACCTGTTTCAAGTGAAAAAGAAATAGAGAAGATCTATTTGCCTGAAGGTGAGTGGTACGATCTATTCACAGATCAAAAATATGCTGGTAATCAGGAAACTTTGATTGAATGTCCGGTAGAAAAACTACCTGTATTCGCACAAGCTTCGGCAATCATCCCGGTACAGTCGCAAGTATACAGCAATCAGGAAAAGCCTGATCAACTGCTCGAAATACACCTTTACAAGGGAGAAAATAAAAATTCCTTCGTCTATTATGAAGATGACGGTGAATCCTACGATTTTGAATCCGGCTCATACTACAAACGATCAATTTGCTATGATCCACAGCTTCAACAACTTAGCTTTAGCCAAAAGCAGGGATCATTTGAAAGTAATTTCTCAGAAGTGAAGTTGTATTTTCACGGATTTGGAACGGATGAATTGAACAAACTTTCGATTGAAAAAGAAGATTATAGATTTATTGCTCCACTTTCAAATTTCGACCCTATCGATTCTGTAAAACACGAGGATTACAAAATATCAAATCTACCCTACACTACTTTCAAACTTAAAAACGACGAATTTTCAATAAATTGGAAATAACGATTTCTATCAACCTATGAAACCCGAATGGCCGGAGCAAATTTAAAAGGACACACAAAGGGATCGGTCCGCCGAAGTGGATTAACCTTTTGCACAAAACAGACGCCCTTGTAAGACAAAATAAACATATGAAAAAATTAATACTAGTAGCATGCATGGCTGGCTTAATAAGTTGTGCCGTGGATAAATCAAAAGAATTGCAAACCCAAATTTCTTCACCTGAAGACAAAATGTCCATGACATTTTACCTACTGGCTGACGGATCTCCAGGCTACACAGTGAGTTTTGACAACAAGGTGGTGGTAGATAGCTCCAGGCTCGGATTTGAACTCGGTGACCAACTCAGTCTTCGAGACGGATTCGAAATTTCGAATACGCTAACAACCTCTTTGGACGATACCTGGGAGCAACCCTGGGGTGAGCAGCGACTGATTCGCAACAATTATAACGAATTGAAGGTTGAGCTTACAAACAAAAATCAAATCAACCTGAATATCATTTTCCGTCTGTTTGACAATGGTTTTGGTTTTAGATATGAATTTCCGCAGCAAGAAAAATTGGCGGAATTCGAGATCATGGACGAATTATCAGAATTCAACATGTCTGATGATCACGAGGCATGGTCGATCCCAGCCTATGCTGGCAATCGCTACGAATATCTATACAAAAAAGCACCCGTTAGTGAATTTGGAATGGTGCATACCCCACTGACCATAGAAACTAAACACGGCCTGTATCTTCATATGCATGAAGCCGCGCTTTATGATTACCCCAGCATGGTTGTTAAAAACATGGGAGGAACAAATTTAAAATGTGACCTCGTACCTTATAGCAAAACCAATCCGGTAAAAGCTTATCTTAAGGCTCCATTTAGTACACCCTGGAGAACGGTGCAAGTAGGAGAAACACCAGGCGAACTGATCACTAATTACACGATTCTCAATTTGAACGAACCGAGCAAAATAGAAGATACTTCTTGGATCAAACCAGGCAAATACATTGGTGTATGGTGGGAAATGTTTATCAATCTTGGTACGTGGCACCAAGGCCCCAAACATGCTGCAAACACTGAAAATGTTAAGAAATATATCGATTTCGCGGCAGCCAATGACTTCTCAGGTGTGTTGGTCGAGGGCTGGAATTATGGCTGGGATGGCAATTGGATGGGCGGTGGTACCAAGTTTGAATTTACCAAACCTTATCCGGACTATGATATCGAATATTTGAGTAAATATGCAGCTGAAAAAGGTGTTTATATAATCGGTCATCACGAGACCGGCGCGGACACCGAAAATTACGATGAGCAGTTGGAAGATGCGTATCAATATCTTGAAGATCACGGTATGAAGGCGGTAAAAACTGGTTACGTAGAAAACGGAGATACTTTACCAAACGGCTTGTATCACCATGGACAATACTTCGTTCAACATTTTCAGCGTGTAATAGAGACAGGCGCAAGACACAAAACCATGATCGTCGCTCATGAGCCAATCAAAGATACCGGCAAGCGTAGAACCTGGCCAAACATGGTATCCAGAGAAGGCGCCAAAGGGCAAGAGTACAACGCCATGGGAGGAAGTCCAACCGATCATGTGGCTACGATCCCCTTTACTCGCTCCCTTTCAGGACCTTTTGATTACACACCTGGAGTATTTGATATTAGAATCAAAACCAGTCCTGACCAGGTCAAAACAACGATTGGGAAAGAACTGGCACTCTACACCATTATTTATGCACCTATGATGATGGCGAATGATTTACCCGAAAACTACGAAGGGCATCCTGCATTTGAGTACATCAAGGCGGTTCCCACAGATTGGGAAACCACGAAAGTCATCGACGGAAAAATTGGCGACTATATAACTATTGCACGACAAGAGAGAAAAACCGATAACTGGTTTGTTGGTGCAATCACCGACGAAAACCCTAGAGGTTTCCAATTGGCCCTCGATTTTCTAAAGGAAGGTATCACCTACAATGCCACCATTTACGCTGACGGTGAAGATTGTCACTTTGTAGACAATCCTACCTCATACGAAATCAAAAACATGGAAGTCACCTCCACTACTACACTAGATATGAATTTAGCCGCCGGTGGTGGCGCAGCCATCAGCCTATATCCTAAGAACTAATGAATAAACACAAAATCATATTATTCGGTCTATTGACTCTGATTACTCTTGCCTTTGCATGCGAATCACCGAAGCAAGAAGTTACCCCTGAGGCCATCACCTTCCCGGAACGAGCCGCTGGAATGACGATCTATGAAGTCAATATTCGTCAATACACACCAGAAGGTACAATCAATGCTTTTGCCCAGCACCTACCGCGCCTGAAGGATTTAGGGGTTGAAATGCTTTGGATTATGCCAGTTCAGCCCATCGGTATGGAACAGCGAAAGGGTTCATTAGGTAGTTACTATTCTATTGCCGACTACTCTTCAATCAATCCTGAATTTGGAACCATGGAGGACTTTAAGGCCTTAGTAAAAAAAGTACACGAACTAGACATGGTTATCATTCTGGATTGGGTGCCAAATCATACAGCCTGGGACCATCCATGGATCAACGAACATCCTGAATATTACGCCAAGGATACCTTGGGAAATATCACCTATGAGGCCGACTGGAATGATATTGCCTTGCTCGACCATACCAGCCCGGAGCCTCGTCAGGCTATGATTAAGGAAATGAAATTCTGGATAACGGAGACTGATATCGATGGTTTCAGATGTGATCATGCCGCGCACGAAATCCCATTGTACTTCTGGGAGGAAGCAACAGCCGCCCTAGATCCGCTTAAAGATCTATTTTGGTTAGCTGAATGGGATGAGCCGAGGTTGCACACGAGTTTTCATGCCTCCTATTCGTGGGAACTGCTACATCTGACAGAGCATGTAGCCAAAGGAGAAAAAACCGCCCATGACATAGACAAATTCATCCAAAAGGATTTGGCACGATATGGTAAGAATCCATTCCGTATGACCATCACTACTAACCATGACGAAAATTCATGGGCAGGAACCGTTTTCGAAAGATACGGTGAAGGACACAAGGCCTTCGCCACCTTCATCTTTACGGCCTATGGATTCCCTATGATCTACAGCGGACAGGAGGTTGGACTCGACAAGCGGTTGCTATTCTTTGAAAAAGACACCATCAATTGGGAGGATCCAAAGAAACTTACTTCCTTCTATACGAAATTGGTACAATTGAAAAAAGACAATGAAGCGCTTTGGAATGGAGGCTTTGGAGGTACACCTTTGCGAATTAGCCAAGATGAATGGGTTTATGCATTTCAAAGACAGAAAAACAATAATCAGATAATTGGTATCATCAATATGTCTGGAGAAAAACAAACATTTAATCTAACTGATGCGTCTGTGGCAGGCAAGTACGAAGATGCATTCACCAATCAATCTTATACCTTGGGCATAGACGAATCAATTGACCTGAAACCTTGGCAGTATTTGATACTCGAGAAAAACTAACTGATGGAAAAAAGACGCTTAAGCTTTTGGGAAGTATGGAATCTGAGTTTTGGATTTCTGGGCATCCAAATGGGCTTTGCCCTCCAGAATGCCAATGCCAGTAGAATTCTCCAAATTTTCGGGGCTGATGTGCACGAATTATCCTGGTTTTGGATTGTAGCACCACTTATGGGATTGATTGTTCAACCTATCGTAGGGCACTACAGTGATCGTACCTGGACCCGAATGGGTAGAAGAAAACCCTTTTTTCTTACAGGCGCCATCATTGCTTCTATTGGTCTCATATTGATGCCTAGTGCAGGTGCCCTTACGTCCATTTTTCCTGCGCTCTGGATTGGTGCAGGAATGCTGATGGTTATGGATGCTTCCTTCAACATCGCCATGGAACCTTTCCGCGCTTTGGTGGCGGATATGATGCCTGCAGATCAGCGCACGTTGGGGTTTAGTATTCAAACGGCACTCATCGGAATTGGCGCGGT
This sequence comes from Reichenbachiella sp., assembly GCF_039944555.1. Lineage (GTDB taxonomy): Bacteria > Bacteroidota > Bacteroidia > Cytophagales > Cyclobacteriaceae > Reichenbachiella. Next base: position 99,838 of record NZ_JBDUYN010000013.1, read on the forward strand.
CGTAGGATCCTGGCTACCCTATGTGCTGACCAACTGGTTTGATGTGTCTAATCAGGCTGGGGTCGGCGAGGTTCCATTCAACTTGATTCTATCATTTGTCATCGGAGCGGGAGTGCTCGTGACGAGTATTATGGTCACCATACTTTCTACGAAAGAATATACACCAGAAGAACTAGCAGCATTCGATACCACAGGTGAAGCTGACAAACCACAAGAAGAAAGCTTGCTCAATATCTTCACCGATTTCAAAAATATGCCGTTCACCATGCGCCAATTGAGTTGGGTGCAATTTTTCTCCTGGTTTGGCCTGTTTGGTATGTGGGTGTTTGCAACACCAGCCATCGCTCATCATGTGTATGGCCTTCCACTCTCCGATAACAGCTCCAAAATGTACCAGGATGCTGGAGATTGGGTTGGGATATTGTTCGGCGTCTATAATGGAATTTCGGCGATCTATGCTTTCTTCTTGCCGGCTATTGCCAAAAAAATAGGTCGAAAGTCCACACATACCGCCTCACTCCTATTAGGTGGATTTGGATTGCTTAGTATTTACTTGGCACCTGACCCCAATTTCCTTATTATCTCAATGGTTCTGATTGGTATTGCCTGGGCCAGTATTTTGGCCATGCCTTATGCCATGTTGGTGGGTTCCATACCCGCACACAAAATGGGTGTATACATGGGAATATTCAACTTTTTCATCGTTGTACCTCAGATCGTTAATGCACTCATAGGAGGCCCCTTAGTAAAATATTTGTACGGCGGCAATCCCGTATTCGCCCTAGTTACCAGCGGTGTAGCATTCATCATAGCCGGCCTGCTGAACCTAAAAGTCAAAGACGCTTAATCAGGATACCGATAGATTTTAGTGAATAGTAAAAAAGCACCGCAGTTTGTGGTGCTTTTTGCTTTTGTTCCAGCTCTCGTCACATGGAGAACTGTAGGAAAAGTCCGTTCCTGGTCCCCGTCATGTGGAGAACTGCAAGACATGTCCTTGCCTGGTCCTCGTCACTTGACGAGAGTTAAAAACACGCACAAATCAGAAAATTTTTCAGAAATTCTTCTCAACAGACCTATAATCGTTCTTTTACGGGTTTAAAAAGCGCATCGCTCATAAATAAAGCAGCATAATATTGCATTTTATTGCAAATAAATGCATGTTTGATTTTTAGCATAACTAAACCAATTAACTTTTAACTTAAACTTATCGACAGCTATGAAAGAGACAATCTATGTTTTGTTGTTTGCGTCTTCGTTATGGATAACGACGTCTGCTAGTGCCCAAATCTCGGGCGAATCACCACCATTTGCGCTATCAATTGCTCAACTTAAGAGTTGGACATCTACCGGATCAACAGCCTCAGCTGCCAATGTATCCACCGAACCGTTAGCTACCAGGTTTACGCAATCCAATACGCAATTGAATCCAAATCTGAGTAACAGTATCAAGATTCTATCTGCCCCGGACGGTATCAACAATAAGGGTAACTACACCACAGAACAGAGTCAATTCAATCTTTTCAATTTTACTCATTGGCAGTACATTGATGTATTGAATTGGTTTGGCGGTACAGCCAGCCTCAATGTGATGATTCCCTCCAAGCCCTGGGTGGATGCAGCACATAAGAATGGTGTGAAGGTTATAGGATCATTATTTTTTGCACCTACAGCCTTTGGAGGCAGCTCTGCTACGGTTTCCCAACTTTTTGATAAAGATGGTTCGGGTAATTATATCGCCGCAGACAAATTGATCGCCATTGCTCAATACTACGGATTTGACGGTTGGTTAATCAACCAAGAAACGAGCACGACTAGTCAAAATGCCAATGATATGCGTTCGTTTATGGCATATTTACAAAATAACAAACCGGCTGGAATGGAAATTCATTGGTACGACGCGATGATCGAATCCGGTCCTGTAAGTTGGCAAAACACGCTAAACAGTCAAAATGATGCATTCTTACAAGATGGCACACAACGTACGTCGGATGCCATTTTCACCAATTACAACTGGAGTAGCAGCATGGTTACTCAAGCTGCCAGTCACGCTGCTTCCTTAAGCAGAAGTGCGTTTGATGTATATACCGGTGCAGACATGTGGCCTGACAGAAATGCTCAAACTGCATTTACCAACACTACATGGATTGATAATATATTCAATGGTAACACCAACCCCAAAACCTCAATCGCCCTTTTTGCCACCAACTTTACCTTTGACAAATTCAATAACTTCAGCACCAATCCCGCAGATGTGCAGAATTTCTACGACACAGAAGTCCGGCTATTTTCCGGAGATGATCGCAATCCGTCTACCACCGGTTCAGGCTGGAAAGGAATTGCCAACTATGTCCCCGCAAGATCAACCATAACCAGCTTACCTTTCGAAACCAATTTCAACACCGGACATGGTCAGGTCTTTTCGACCAACGGCTCACAAATCTCCAAAAACTGGCATGATTTATCAAAGCAGGAGATTCTTCCGTCCTGGCAATGGATCTTTCAGGGAGGTACAGGTTTAAGCGCTCAGTTCGACTTCGGCACCGCTTACAATGGCGGGTCCTCGGTAAAAGTGACTGGTACAGGCTCGGGAACCAATACTTTGAGACTGTATAAAACACAACTTGCTGTAAGCAACCAGACTAAAATTGATTTGGTATACAAAAAGGGGTCTACTGGCGCTACAAATATGAAAGTGGCAATAGCATTTAGTGACAATGTCTCTACTTGGGTAACCTTTGACGTAGGCAACAGCCCCACGAGTGGCTGGAACACAAAGACCATTGACTTGAGTGCCCACACCGGCAAGCAAATATCTGTAATTGGCATTCAGTTCACTGCCGGGTCGGCCAGTATGAACCTTGGCCAGGTAAAGGTACATAATGGTCCGGGCGGTGGAAACACAGATGCCATAGCCAATTTCACAGGCAGCCCGACAAGCATAGAAACAGGGCAAACCGTTACATTTAATAATGCGTCGGTCAATGCCAGTTCATATGCCTGGACTTTTAGCGGTGGTACACCAGCGTCAAGTACTGCAGAAAATCCTACGGTCACCTACAACAACACCGGGACTTTTGATGTCACCCTGGTAGCCACAGGCACAACCAGCGATACTGAGTCAAAAACCAACTATATCACGGTAAACGCACCTGGCACCACTATGGTGGATCACACGGACCCCGTCGGTACCGGTACAATTACCCGACGTGCGGAGATTAATTCAGCCGAAAGTGCAGCCAAAGCCTTTGACAATTCTACCACTACCAAATGGCTTGACAATGGCGGCACCCCCACCTCGGGAAACCCTAGCTGGATCCAATTGCAACTGCCAGCAGCAAAAACAGTAACAAAGCTCACGATTACAAGTGCCAATGACGCACCAGACAGGGATCCTGAGAACTTTGTATTGAAGGGGTCTAATAATGGGACAAACTTTACTACACTTAGTACGTGGTCCAGTGAAACCTTCAGTACAAGATTCCAAAAGAAAGAATGGACATTTAGCAACAGCACAGCATACACCTACTATCGTCTTGAAACCACTAAAAACAAGGGTAATATCAGTATGACGCAGCTTTCAGAAATCGAACTCATCGGGCCTGCCGGCGGAGGTGGAGGTGACACACAAGCACCAACGGTACCGACAAATCTAACTGCAGCAAATGCGACTCAAACGACCGTAGATTTGAGTTGGACCGCTTCGACTGACAATGTAGGCGTGACCGACTATGACGTGTATAACGGAACCACACTAATCACCACAGTCACCGGTACTACCTACCAGGCCACCGGACTCACAGCCAACACCGCCTATACCTTTACGGTAAGGGCCAAAGATGCTGCAGGAAATCAATCTGCCGCCAGCAACGGTACAACAATCACGACTCAGCCAGGTTCCACACCCACCTATTGCAGTTCACAAGGCAATACCATCACAGACGAATGGATAGCTTCGGTGGTCGTAGGTTCTTTCACCAATACATCGACCGCCTCACAATACACAGATTACACCTCGCAAAGCATTGCGATGACGCCTGGTGCCTCAGTGAGTATTACATTGACACCGGGATATTCCGGAACGAACTATGCTGAGTATTTCAAAGCATGGATTGATTATAATCAAGATGGAGACTTTACTGATGCAGGAGAAGAAGTATTTAGTTCAGGAGGAACGGTCACGTCAGCTACCTCTGGTACAATTTCGGTGGCAGCCTCAGCGAGTGGAACCACTCGGATGCGCATTAGTATGAAGTACAATGGTGCACCTACTTCCTGCGAGACATTCACCTATGGCGAAGTAGAAGATTACACGGTGAACTTTTCAGGCTCTTCTTCCAGAAATGCAGGTGGTGGCGATGACATCCCTGTAACGTTCGCGGCAGCCAATATCGAATCTGAGCTGGCCTCCTTTGAGTTGTATCCCAACCCTTCGACTACTGGTATTTTTGAAGTGGTACTACGCCTATCAGCAAAGAAAATTGGATACGCCAAAATCTATGACATGCAAGGTGCGGTCGTATTGAGTCAGCCATTGATCAGTGACGGCCGAGCGCTCCAGACTGCTAGATTTAATATGCAAAATTTCCCTAAGGGTATTTATTTGGTAAGAACTACAGCAGGGGCTACGGTACATCAAGGTAAAGTGGTCTTAAAATAATTATCCAATAATGGGCTTTGGATAATCCTTCAATAACTCCCGGCCATGTGTTGGGAGTTATTATTTTTTCCTCCTGAGACTATCCTTTCCGGAGTGCAAGCCTAAATCCGTACACCGCTAATTCTCCCTGCATAAAGTCCAGGTCTAAGGCTCTTTCAAAACCCATGCTTTCATACATAGCCCAGGCCACTTGCATGGCTTTCGTGGAGTGAATAACCATCGTCTTCTGCCCTTCTGTTCTGGCGATATCCAGACAGGTTTTCGTAAGCAACTTCCCGAGCCCACCCCCTCGTACATCAGGGTCCACCGCGAGTAGACGAAACCCAGCTGCATTTTTCTCGTGCGTGGCTGTACCCCCTGAACCATAGTATTCCATATCTCCAAAATAAACCACTCCCCCTCCGATATGGCCTTCAGAGGAAACAGCTACCAACAATCTCGTTTCCGGATTTTCAGTGAAGTTGCCAATATTCGCCAGCTTATCATAATACGTTGGTTGCTCCACTGGTTTGGGAAATCCTTCTAGTTGTGCGTATACCTTAACCATCAGCTCTCCAATAGTTTGAAATTCTTCGGGCTTCGCGTCTCTGATGGTATATGTTGCATTCATAATTAATTCGGTGCTAAAAAAAGGCAACTACTTTGTTGACCGCGACTTCGTTTTTATTCCTCTACAATTTTTTTGATATGCTGTAGCACATCGTTCCAAAACTCATCTGACCTCCGTTGTTGTTTTTCTGTCGGAATCCTATCTTCAGAAACAGACAGCTGTGTCTTACCCTCCTTTTTAAAAAGTTGGAAAGACCAAACTCTGTAGTTTTCCGGGACATCTGGAATTCCTTCTAAATCACTCCAATGGGTATACTGTAGATGCACTCCGGGTGAGACCTTTAGCAAGATCCCTTTTTCAATATACTTGTTGCCATTATACTCTCCACTGAAAGTGATGGTGCTTCCTTCTTGCCAATCAGATTCAACTGCCGCTCCAAAAAAGTACTTTTTGGCTATAGCCGGCGTTACCAGAGCCTGCCAGACTTCATCCTCTGAAGCATGGATTTCAATATTTGCCTTTGATATATAGGTGTTATTCATTTTTTAAAATCAGGAAGAAGTACTTTTTTCAATCCATTTCTTTTTCTCAAGTCGCATGACAGAGCAAATACTTCCATCAAAATCCCTTGTTTCTACGAATTGGAATCCGATTCGTTCATAAAAACGAATGGCAGCTGTATTGGTCTCCAGCGGATCAATCAAAATGGCCGTAACCTTTTCATCCGTAAAACAACGACCGATAGCCAGATTCATCATAATCGTGCCATATCCTTTTCCCAAATCCGTTTTCTCCCCTATCCAAATATCGATGGCGCGCAGATTATCCGGGACCTCTCCCCAATAATGAGTCTCTTCTTTGGCAGGATCAATGATTTGTACGAAACCAATCGGTCTTCCATCCAGCTCCGCAATGAGCTGCTCTCTCCAATCCGGAAAATGAAGCAAATCGTCTCCCCAACCCCAGTCGTCAGGGTCACTGGCTATTACATGCGGTTGTTCGTCCCAATGCTTCAGTAAAGACAAATCGTCTATGCTGGCGTGACGGAATGAAATAGAAGGGTTTGTTTTCGACATCAATTGTGCATTACAAATTTTCTCAAATACACTAACGGATTTCAAATAGAAATGGGTAGATGTTTTATTTCGGCTCCAATGTCATCACGTAGTCATAGCTCTCATCAAGATACACTGCGACCTTATCCAAATCTTTTAGCATTTCTTCCGGAATCAAAATATAACCATTCATAACTGCGCCATATGATTTATAAAAGGTAGTATTAAATTCCTGCATGTACTTTTCCTGTACGTCTTTAGAGAACCGAATACCTATCTCTCCTGCCTTATTCAACAACGAGAACATATAACCATTGGCAGAGGTGTAAGGCATAGTTTTACCTTTGCGCTCGAACCTTTCGCATTTCGCAACCAGCTCATCGTACAGTTTTAATTTTTCTTTCCACATAAACTAACTATTGTTTTTCTACAAATGATTTGAACTGTCGCAACCACTTCTCCGCTGGTTTGCGATACATACCCGGAAAAAGGATGGCCATCAATCTGGGCATGACCCAATCGATCCGTGTATACTCATATTCGAATTCGTATCTGGTCTCATTTTCAGAGAGCTCAACAAAATTACATTTCATTGTATTGTCCATATGTTCATGATGATAATGGGCCTCAAATGAGTCTGGCAAGCGGTTAGACGTAATAGTCTCTGTCAGAATCATCTTGCGTCCACTATGTTCGTAATACATTTTTGAAATGGCTCCATCCTGACCCGCCGACCCGCTGACCAGTTCCTTGCTTACAAATCCGTCTTGATATTCTTTCAGATTAGCAGGGTCTGCAAATAGTTTAGTAACTAGGTTTATGGGTTTGCTAATGTCAATTGATCCTTTGTGTTTCATACAATTACTTAATTTGTCGGCTCATAGATAATCAGATCCAGTAGCAATCAGGTTACCTAAGTATTTTGTAACCTGATTTTTTTGTCAATGTACCATTTTTAATCTCTCTAAGGTATTCTGAGGGTGAATAACCCGTCTGAGATTTAAAGGTTCGATAAAAGGAGACCTTGTTATTAAAACCGGAACCATAGGCAATATCTATTAATCTTATTTCATCCATCCGTGTATTGCGCATCAGGGTTTTGGCCTCTTCCAGACGGTATTGTGCCAGCAGGTTTTTGAACGAACAACCGAATCGTTGATTGATCAGCTCGGATACATAGGAGGTAGATTCTCCTACAGATTGGGCAAATGCCTCAAGATTGAGCGTATCGTCAAGATGGATTTTGTCAGTTTCGAATTTATTTTTAATGCGTTGTTCGGTCTGTTTGTATTTATCCAAATCACTCAATTCCGGTTTCCGCTTGCTATTAAATACCGAGGATCTATTGATGAGTTTGTAAGCAATAGATTGAATGATGAATGTCATGATCAGCATGCTGATTTGATTGAATGTTGGAAATTTCATCCACCCCAAAGGACTAAAAATGAAATAGATAAAGTGGGCCAGAAGAAAATAGCTGTATGAAAATAACACGGTTAGGTACCAATTGACCAAGGCATTATTTTTCACCAGAGTTTTAAATTCTCTAAGTACTCTGATGGCCATGTACATATAAATTCCAATATGAAAGAAAAAGCTCAAACTGAGGTAAAAATCAAAACTTTGGTAACTGGGCACCTTATTCATAAAAGCACGCACCATGTCCAACTTAGCATCCGGTGCCATGGCATAAAATGGTAGATTGAAGACCAATAGGATTACAAATGGAATAAAATGAAGGTAATGTACCTTGCGTAATTTGAATTGACCATTGACCAGGACAAAGGCCATAAAAAGCAAAAGAGGGGGCTTAAGAAAACTAATAGGATAACTAATGCCAATCAAATGCGGAACCGCATCAATGAGTCCACTACCAACAAGTAAACGCTCAAAAAGTGTAATCCCTTCAATGATAAGAAACCAGGCAAAAAATCTCCTAAAAGAGGTCTTATCTTTCCCGCTTAGCAGAACCAAGGAAATAAAGAAGGCCTGACAGGCCCCAAAAGCAATCAGGAAACTTAACATTAAAGCCATATCGAGCATAGCGAATATCCAATCGAAAAGTACACTATGAGGATAATGTTACGAGATTTGACTGAAAGTAGCAAAACTGCCTATTGCATTACCACATAAGCCAACTGAGTTTGTGTGACTTGGTGTTGCCAATCTATAGGCTGATAGGCATCGAGGCGGATGATGAATGGCTTCGATTCATCCGCTTGAAAGATCAACTCTTGATAGTTTCCCAGATCTTTGCTTTTGAATTGGACGGTTTCGTACTCCTTACCTGTCAGGCTTTTGCTTATTATAGGTTTCCATTCTTTTGACTTGCCTATGATCAGTTTATACTTCGAATCTTCTTTCAACAATTTTGGCGCAAGGGCCGCAAATCCTAAATCATAATACTCAGCATTGACTTCTGGCAATCGCCGAAACTCATTTAATGAAATAGGCTGTTCAGCCAATTGCCAATAGGGAATAAATGGGAAATGATTGAAAACAAAAAGCTCCGGCGGAGTTCGATAAAAAAAGGGCGAGACCTTTTCTTCAACACGTGTAGTGGCTGCCCATGTCACATCGACCAGTGACCAGGTATTTTCTAGTCTCACTACATTCCATGTATGGGCTATTTCCAGGCTGTCGGACAAAATAAGCCCTTCTTTGCTTTTTGCATATCCATCTACCACCTCGCATTCGATGTCGAATTCATTCAGAAACAGCTTGTACAAGATGGCATAGCCCGAACAAATTGTTCTCTTAGATTCGAATACGTCTAGTGCGTATGGGCGTGTCACTTGTCCATGAACAGCTACCAGATTCTCTGCAATAGCATAGTCGTATTGAATATTTTGAGCCATCCAGTAATAAAAGAATTTGGCAATGTCATTCTTTTCCGTGTAGGCCTGGGTTACATAATTAATAAGCTCTTTATAAGAATGGTCTGCATGTTCTGGAAATCGTGTATTCTTCGATTCAGGAATTTGAGCCGAAAGATGGCAAAACATGAATACACCGAACAGAACAGAAATAGCCTTCATCTAAACAAGATATCAAACCTAAAAACCAATTCAAAGCTTGAATTGTCCAACAAACAGGATCAGTTTGATTGATGACACTATTCCTTCTGTTGATAGCTCTTGGCTACCACAATCAAGTTTAGCGAACTGATTTTATATTTGGTTCTTGTAAGTACGGCTTGGATCAGCCAACCACAAGAAATGTAGGTTGCCAACTCTCGACTGCACGAGGAAATCAATTCACCTTCAACAAGTCTTTATTGACCTTCAAACAAAACTATGTGTGACGTGTCAATTAGCTTCTTTCCATTATTCAAATTGACCTCAACATAAAACTTGGTAGACTTTGGAAGCCCATTATGTTTTGTAAGTTTCATATGAAATGACTGATATTCCTTGTCAAGATCACCATCAGAAAATTCTTGCAAATTGGTTCCATCGTCTACAGGCGAAGTGAGTTGAAAATCAGAGGCAATATTTACTGTGTCCTCATTGATAACATTAATCATAAACAATTCGACGGTTTCTATGGAATCGGGCCAGAGATGTTCGTACGCACAACATCCTGGACTGGGCTCTTGAACGACATTTTCAAACAAATTCAGGCCAACGGCAATTCCAAAATCGCAAGTACATACACTATCCTCAAAGCCAAAGAAATATGTATCCCCTTGATTATAGTAAGGGATCAAATCGACTGAAGAAAACTCACTCGATATGATTTCAATATTCTCACATCTATCATAACAACTATATGACTCTTCATAAAAGTCGCAAGACATGATGGCTAGCATCATAAAATAAAAACAATAATGAGAGGTAATTTTAGAATAGGATGCCATTTGCAGGGTAGGTTAGTCTTACCAATAAGACCACCTACTTAGATGCAACCCCCAAAATCTGGTCTCAACAATTAGTACATCATGAAATAGTTAAAAAAAGATAAAACCTGCCGTATTGAATCTCGTATCTGTCCGGATTAGAGGACATCAATGAACTGTCATTAGCTATGGCATCGGCACACCACAACCAAACAGCGATCGCATTGGTTCATCCACATAAGTAAATATACCGAATGGCGAGTAGGCAAAATTATAGACTTAAATTTTCGCGAATTACTATTATATTGTATAGTAATTCAACCAAGTGATATTAAACCCAAAAATAACCGCAGGATGAAAAAGCTAATTCTTACAGCCACGGTGCTCTTTTTTCTAAGTACGATTAGTTATGCACAAAGCAAAAACGACCTAAAAGGCCCAAAAGCTAAAAACTACAAAGTTTGGAAAAAAGATAAAAAGACGGTACCTGTCTATACGACGGCGAACAAAAAGTCACTCTTGGGACCTAAAGCTAAAAACAAGAAACCTGGAACCGCCAAAGGTGAAAAGGTATTGGTGATTAGAGATGATAAAAGATCGAGCGCAAAGGGCCCAGCTGCTAAGAATTATAAGCCCTGGAAGTAAGTGCCTGCATATTTCAGTATAATTAGCAAGAGTTATGCTATGAATCCTATTGTCCCAATCACATCTCGATACCTGTTGGTGTCACATATGGGTTGATTTAAACCAAGTGCGTTTAACATATGAGTATTTCAATCGTTGGAAACAAAATCAGGCTCACAGAGACCGAAGCGGAGCATTTACCGCTAATCATGGCACTTGAACAAGACAACCTTGACTTTATTGGCTCTTTTGATCGTGCAGGGCATCAAGCCTTTATGCACACCACTAATAGCCTCCACCTATCCATGATAGACTTATCAAACGAAGATTTTGTCGGATTCATGTTACTCGACGATGTGCTAAGCCCTCATCGCCACATCGAGTTCAAGCGATTCGTTGTTGGCATTCGCCAAAAAGGATTTGGTCGTGAAGCGATACGACTCTGCAAGAAGTTTTGCTTCGAACAACTCAGTGCCCATAGTTTATGGCTCGATGTATTTGATGACAACCCAAAAGCCATCAGTCTTTACGAATCCGAAGGGTTTGTATTTGAAGGAAAAAAAAGAGAGTGCTTTCTAGATACTAAAGGCTTCCGCTCCCAACGATTTTATTCTATGCTAGAGTCAGAATACAAACCGATCATTTGAATCATTTTAACCAGCTCCTTTTCTTTCATTTATTGGACTTTACAATGCTGCCATTTCACTTTTGGCAGAAATACTAAGGTAAACATCAGGTGAACATACTGCAATAAATACCTCAAAGAGGTGTACAGTAGGTGAACACGGCCTATCAAAATATGCCTTTCCTCGTCTTGAAAGATACATTTGTTATGAGCAACAAACGTCATAACTACTGCGCGCTCAAACATTTTGTATTTCACTATTGATCAGAATACTTTAATCAAGACGCACAATGAAGCAACTATCAAAACATCTCTACCATGCCGTGATGATATTCGGCATGGTGGTCATTTTCAAACAAAACACGGAAGCACAATCCGTAAAAATCACAAATATTGAATTTACCGACAATCAGGTTCATGTAACCTATGATCTGGAAGATTCAATAGTTGGAAGATATTATTCTATCCGTTTGTATTCGTCAGAGGATAATTTCCTGAATCCTTTAGAACAAGGGGCTGGCGAGATAGGAATGGAGATCAAACCAGGTTTGAGCAAGAAAATAACCTGGGACGCAAAAAAAGAACTTGGCTCTTCATTCAATGGAAAAGTGGCTTTAGAACTTCGGGGACGAGTCTTTGTCCCATTCATCAACATGGAAGGATTTGAAGACATTCAGACCATGAAGCGAAAAAGAGACTATAACATAATCTGGACAGGCGGCAGACCGCAGAACATTCTGAATTTTAATCTCTATAAAGGAGAACAAAAAGTACAGACTTTTGCAAACATCGCCAACGTTGGGCATTATAAAATGCAGTTGCCGGCGCACACAAAACCAGGTAAGGATTATCGTTTTGTGATAGCTGATACCAAGAATAAAGATGAGGTGGTCAGAACAGCTGAATTTAGAGTCAAAAGGAAAGTACCGCTAGTATTGAAGATTGTGCCTGCTGCGATCTTGTCAGGAGCGATTATATATTTCGCTGGCCAATCACCATCCTCATCAGCCCCTACCGAATTCTCGATTCCAGACCCAATTCTTCCTAATTAAATGCTTGATATCATGAGAAATTTCATTAAAATATTTTTAATCACAGCCCTGCCATTTACTGTATCCCATGGTGCAATGGCGTTTTGCACTACCCCTGGAAGCTTCACCTTAAACAGCCCATCTTCTAGCAACATTTACGGGACTTCGATTAATTTGACCTGGGGCACATCGACTAATGCAGTGACCTACTTGGTAAACTACCGTGTATCCGGAAATGTCACATGGTTGGATGGGGGAAGTACTACAGGAACATCCGCCACGCTCTCCGGGCTCTCTTATGGTACTACTTATCAGGTGAAAATTACTGCCACCAACATTTGTGCAGGACCTCCTCCTGAATATGAGCCAATAACCTCCCAGCGTGATTCAAACACTCGCACAATTACGACCGAGCCCCAATCAACGACAACCAATGCAGCTACCAGTATAAGCACAACTTCATTTACGGCCAATTGGAATAGCCGAACTGGAGCTACAAGCTACGATCTGGACGTTTCTACATCGAGTAGCTTCACTTCTTATGTCAGTGGTTATAACGGCTTAAACGTATCCTCAACAAGCAAATCTGTAACCGGGCTATCTTCAGCTACACGATATTATTATAGAGTCAGATCAGTTAATTCCGGCGGCGAGAGTAGCAATTCCAGTTCAAGAACCGTCTATACCATTCCTGACACTCCAACTATGAATGATGCTAGCAACGAATCACAAACTTCTTTTGATGTCAGTTGGGGCGGAGTGGATAGGGCAGACAGCTACCGCCTTGATGTTTCTACTTCAAGTTTATTTGTTACTTATGTGACAGGCTACAACAACCTAACTGTAACAGGAACATCACATAATGTAACAGGTCTGACAGAAGGCACAACGTACTATTTCAGGGTTCGGGCATACGATTTCAACGGTAATACTACTTCTGCCAACCCAACGGCGAAGAATACCATCACAATACCAGATGAACCTACAGCCACAGCGGCCACTGATCTGACCCAAACCTCGTTTACAGCCAATTGGGACAGTGAACTTGGGGCAACCAGTTACAGATTGGACGTCTCTATAATGGATGATTTTTCAAGTTTTTTTTCAGGTTATCAGAATCTCAGTGTGACAGGCACCTCCCAATCCGTAATTGGATTATCCAATGGAACCACATACTATTTTAGGCTTAGAGCAGAGAATGCCAATGGTGTATCCTCCAATTCTAATGAAGTTGTAACTTTAACTATACCTGGAGAACCGGCGGTACAACAAGCAACCGATTTTACTCAAACATCTTTTACTGCCAACTGGAGCGCGGAGATTAGCGCTACAAGCTATCAACTGGATGTTGCATTTGACCAAGGGTTTACCGAATATGCAATGGGTTATCCCATGTTTGGAATTATCGGCTTAGAACAATCTGTCACTGGTTTATCTTCAGGCAAAACGTATTACTATCGGGTTCGTGCTGTCAATAATTCCGGGACCTCGGGCCATTCATCTTCAATCGAAACAATTACGATTCCTGGTAGTCCTTTTTCCTTGCCGAGTGACATCACTGCCTCTTCCTTCGTTGCAGGCTGGGGTGCGGTAATCGGAGCCAGTAAATATTCGATCGATGTATCTACCGTCGATGACTTTTCTTCATTCGTTCCTGGATATGAAAACCTGGAAGTTTTGGACGTTACGCAAGATGTAATAGGGCTTGATCCTGGAACCACTTACTTCTATAGAGTAAATGCAGGAAATACTTCAGGTTATTCTGATTACTCACCGACACGTGAATTAATCACGAAACCAGAAACTCCTACTGCTACTGCGGCCACTGATAAAGAGATAGATAGATTTACAGCTAATTGGGAGGCGATCGCCATCGAACCTAATTCCTACATTATTGATGTTTCTACTTCGGAAGACTTCTCTTCATTTGTCCCCGGATACGATGAAAAAACTGTGTCTACCACTTCCCAATCCATTACGGGCTTGAGCCCTGGAACTATTTATTACTATAGAGTAAGATCAAACAATGACGGCGGATATTCGGACAATTCAAATATCATTGAAGCATTGACTTCGCCAGATGCACCAGTGACAACGGCAGCAACGAATTTGTCAGAAAACTCCATTCAGGCTAACTGGCTTGCAATGGCTGGGGCCAGCGAATATCAACTGGATGTATCTACCGCGGCCAATTTTGCCGAGAGATTGGATGGTTATGATAATATAACTGTATCTGGTACCTCAAAAACGGTTTCGGGACTGGATGGAGGTAGTACCTATTTTTATCGAGTTCGCGCAAAAAATACGTCCGGAACATCTATTAATTCAGAAATTATTGAAACGCTAACAGTTCCTGCGATACCTATAGTATCTACCGCCACAAGCCATTTTGAAACTTCTTTCGATGCTCATTGGGAAGCAGTTAATGGCGTTGAGCAATACTGGTTGGACGTAGCAAAAGATGAGAACTTCAATGATCTGGTTGAAGGTTATGAAGATTTTGCTCTCGACGGCTCTTTATTGTCGCATCAGGTGATTGGGCTTGCAGCGGGAACCGAATATTTTTACCGGGTAAGTGCCAAAAATGCAAGTGGAAACTCAGGACATTCTGCAACTATATCGACCATTACCACGCCCGCACAAACGAGCATAACAGGCTTCGCGGATCATTCTTCAACTAAATTTAGAGTGTCTTGGGAAGGTGTCTTGGGAGTTGATACTTACGAGATTTACGTAGCCACTGATCCTGTATTCAATTCACTTGTAGATGGTAACAGTCCAAAAGTGGTACAAAACATTCTCACGGAGACTTTTATTGAAGGGCTATTGCCAAACACGATCTATTATGTGAAAGTAAGCTCTACCAATACTTCAGGCAGTGCTACCTATTCGGATATTAAAACCACGTCCACAACAAATAGTGATGGCTCAGTAGTGAAACCCTCAATTGATAATCTCAATTTTGATTACAGCAGTTTGAAACTAACCTGGAGTACATCCGGGGGTACAGGAGGTATTACCTCGGTTGTGCTAAGTCATAGAAAGATAACAGAAAGTGACTTTACCTCTGAAGAGGTTACAATTGATCAAGATGGATCATATGAGGTTAATGTGGAGCCCGAATGGATGGATGCATTGGGTATGCAATACCAGATACACATCGAAGATTTAGCTGGCAGATCTGATCTCACAGAAACTATTACTTATAACAGGCCTGTTCAGGACGTCGAAATACCAATTTCTGAAAGTTTTGGGACAACAGTCAATGATTATCAAATCATATCTATCCCGTATGAATTATCGACAACCAGAATCCAAGATTTATTCGAAGGTGTTCTAGGAAATTACAACAAGGCCAAATGGAGATTATTAAAATACAAAAATGATGAAACCGGATACGTGGATTATGAAGAAGGTCTATCAGTGTCCAACGTACAAAGAGGAGCCGGATACTGGTTTATTTCTTCTGAAAGTGTCAACCTCATGTTCGGCGATGGTCAGACCCCCTCTAATACGATAGATGAGCCATTTGAATTAAACTTAACCCAGGGATGGAATCAAATTGGCAACCCATACCTAGAGGATATAAGTTGGGCAGATGTCCTGTCTGCTAATGGTAATCCAGAAACGGTAGGGCCACTTTTCACCTACAATTCCACTAGTGCTGCGTTTGAAGAAAATGATCTATTTCGAGTATTCGGTGGCGGTTTCGTTTTCGCGGATCAGGCTATCATGCTTACAATCCCAGTTGACATCAATTTATCTACTTCAGGAGGAAGATTGCGGAAATCAGTAAAGCCAGATAAAGAAACTACTTCAGGATGGGCCCTGGACTTTAATCTGGCTCAAGGCGATAAGACAAATCAATTGTCGGGCGTAGGCATGAATGCTTCTGCTCAAATGAGTAAAGATCAGTATGATGTCATGACGCCTCCCTACTTTTCTGATCACATAGCTATGCACACCGAACACAACGATTTCTTTTACAAGTCATTTACAAAAGATATCGTAAGTCCGAGAGATCAATATCATTGGGCATTTAATTTACAATCCAATACAAATGAATCTGTAGAGCTTACTTGGGACCATGCCCAAATACCAAATGGTTCATTGATTCTCTATGACTTGCGAGAGAATGCTTTGATCGACATGAGAAACAATAGCTCGTACGTCTTCACCAAAGGCACACAGTCTTTCAATATCTATTACACAAAAGAGTCAGTAGATCTGGGTAACGGATTCCAACTCGGCAAAGGATTTCCAAATCCAATGAATCATCGGATAGAAATTCCATATGCTTTTCATATTGGAGAGGAGGTCTCATCTGCAATATTGACTATATATGATATGCAAGGTATGCAGGTGGTCAATAAGACAGAATCAAATCATGCTCAGGGCGTTAGAGGCCTGACATGGGATAGAAAAAACAATAACGGAGGTCAAGTGGCCAGGGGATTGTATTTCTTCCAAATAAAGTCCAAGACAGGTAATCATTCAGTTGTTACTACCGGGAAAATCATAATTAAATAAGCAATTAGAAATAGTAAATAAAATAATCATGAAGCCATATTTTTTTCTAATCATTGCATCATTACTGCTAGTTTCCAGCAGTATCAAAGCACAAAATCTATCCGATAAATCAAATAGTCTACATCTCAATTTTACTGGCGAGGGGCTGCCGACTTCGCATAGTCTTCCGACTATTAAGTGGATTAATCCTGGTATGGAATACTCAAGTAGTGTGGAAGCTAAAATAAGCATCCAGGCAGCCATTAGCTCTTCTAAAGTTATAAAGAAGGTCACACTAAATATAGGAGATGATCAGAGTGGAGAGGTATTAAGTTCGAAGTTGATTAAGATAGAACCGCACCAGAAGGAAGTAATCATCAATCAATCCATCTGGCTTCCTAATGGTGCGGTTTTCTTAGAGCTGGAAGCAGCAGACAATCATGGAGCAACAGTATCTGCCCAGCGAAAAATGACCATTGGAGAAGGGGCACTAAAAAACATGATTTCAATGAATAGAAAGGATTATGCCCTGATCTTCGCTACCGACAGGTATGATCACTGGAGTGATTTGGTCAACCCGATAGACGATGCGCATGCCATGGCTAAAATGCTTCAGGAAAACTATCAATTTGAGGTAGAAATAGTCGAAAACGCATCTGTGGAAGAAGTGTGGTCTGTACTCCGGTCATACAACGAAAGAAACTTCAATCCACAGGATCAACTCCTGGTATTTTTTGCAGGTCACGGGCACTACGATGAATCCTTCGGCGAAGGATATGTAGTGGCCTCAAACTCGTTGAAAAATGATGTTGCAAAAACCACCTATATCTCACACAACAGACTCAGAGGAGTAATAGACAATATTCCAAATGAGCATATATTATTAGCTATGGATGTTTGTTTTGGGGGGACTTTGGACCCGGTGCTAGCCCGGTCCAGAGGACTCCAAAGCTACACAGTTTCTGTATCCGATATGCTAATCAGAAAGTTCGACAAACGTACCCGGAAGTATCTGACCTCCGGAGGCAAAGAGTATGTTTCAGATGGAATCCCGGGTAGCCATTCTCCTTTTATGAGCAAACTGCTCTACGCTCTCAGCACAAACGGTGGAGAGGATCGTGTATTGACCATGTCAGAAATAAAGTCCAGTATGGAAAACTTGTCTCAAGTTCCAAGATTTGGGTCTTTCGGAACTGATGAAACCCTTAGTGACTTCGTGTTTATAGCAAAATAGTCGGTAGCACAATATAGAAGAAGCGTAGTTGCTCAAACCCCATTGGATAGGTCCATTTTAGTTGAATAGTGGAAATATCCTGGGGTTTATTTTTTTAAAAATAACTCGCGAACCCAAACTGTACACCCGCTGTCTTCGAAACCGGGTTACCCAGAAAATCCCGTTCCCAATGTCTTCTATAATTAAATTTCAAGAGCGTATTACTTGAAAAGCGTAAACTCAATCCAGGCACTATTGCATAAATCTGATCATAGATATTAGTATTGGTCTCTTCAAAATCATCAATATTGTAGTCGACATATTCTAGTCGATTGATCAGATTCAAAGTCACATCCTTCCAGCCGAGCAGGTCCCTTCTAAATATAGGATAGATCATGTCCAGATGCGTACCAAATTGCTTGGTACCAAACTGCTGGCCATAGGCTTCAGGAATATCTACAGAAGCCCAGGCCGTCTCACCGATCAATTGTAGCTGCGCTATCCTAAAATTATAATCTAGAGCCCAAAGACTTGCTCTCCTTTTGTCCTCTACTGTTTCTCCCTCTATCTCAAATTCGTTATAGATTCCAGTATAGCCAGAAAGTCCAAATTCACCCAAACCAAAGGCATTAAACGCCAAACGGCCGGATATGGCTGGTACGCCATTGTTGTCTTCAGCAAACATTTCTTCAGATTTACCGGCCCCAAAAAAGGTGCGATTTTCTGTATTGGCTATGATGCCATCCTGCAAACCATTCGTTAGATACAACTCATAGGTCATTTTATGCTTGCCAACTGGAACCTTACCATAAAACCCCATTCCCATTTCGGACAAGGTGGAAGGGATAACATTTGTTGAAACCAGTGGCCTGTCTATGAACTCCCATTTCGGACCGTCATGGTTCTGGTTGAAATAACCCACCGGAGGCAATAATATTCCCATTCGAAAAACCAGAGCCGGATGTATTTCGAAATCCAGCAACGCTGTCTCTAATGCAATCTCTTCAGTGCCATGTTCAAACTCCAGCTCTGAAATAAATTTAATTCTCTCGTGTACACTGGCAAACAAAAAGATGTTGAACCGACGCAATTCCATGCTGTAACCGTCTGATATACCATCAGTTGTGAAATAATTTGTATTGCCCTCAACATATCCACCAATAGAAGCCGATGACGCCCCTCCTTGCGCTTTATATATAAATGGTCGGTTGAAAATAGCTTCCAGGTTAGTGTAAGAAGAATCGGCTTCCTGGGCCTTTACTTGCGTAGAAAAGATCAGCACTAAAATTGCTATTACTTGTAATTTTTTCATGTTCGTTATGATCCTATCACCTCATTCAGGTGATATAAATGAAATCGTCGTTAGATGTTACTTTGAATTTTTTTAAATCGTCCTCTGCAGGCCCCGTGAGCACTCTGCCTTTATTGGTAAACTCACTTCCATGACATGGGCAATGCAATTCCTGTCCAAAAGGAACCACTTCACACTCTTTGTGCGTACAGAGCATCAAAACAGCAGAATACATCTCTTCTTCCTTCAGAACAAAAATGGGAGCTGGAAGTCGGTCATCCTTGATAACAACAGATGTCCTCTCCAGGAATTCAGATTTTGCGACCTTTATGCGGTTGTTCTCCACGGCATATTGAGCATAGTATACTTTTGCACAGGAGGAAAGCATACCTCCGCCTGCTAGTGCACCGAGGCATACCATACCACTTTTTTGAATGAATTTCCTTCTCTCCATAGTTATAGAGACTCTAAGAATTTGACCACAAATGCTTTATCCTCTGAGGACAACTCCGTGAAATTCGTTGCCGACTGAGCCGCTTCACCCCCGTGCATCGTAATCGCTGCTTCTATGCTCCTGGCACGTCCGTCATGCAGCAGAAAGTAGCCTCCACCCTGAGCATCCGGCGACAGCCCCAGTCCCCAAAGTGCAGGAGTTTTCCATTCGGATGTAGTAGCCGTGCCTTCGGTATAACCATCGTCCAGCCCAGCTCCCATATCATGCATCAGGAGGTCTGTATAGGGATGAAAAGTTTTGTTGGCCAATGCTTCCACCGCATGATCACCTGTAGTCATCGTAGAGAGATGGCATGATGTACATCCAATTTGCTCAAATAGTATCTCTCCCGATCTCACTTCGGAATCTTCTTCATTTCGTCTTACCGGAGGCTTCAATGTACTTAGGTAAAACACCACCTCGTTTACAGTGGCCGCCGAAACCTCAGGATCATCTACTTGCCCGATAGTAATATCAGACTCATTGTAATTAATAGGGTCGTTCAGGTCGAAATCAGAAGTAATCCCCATGTCTTGCTTATAAGCGCCAACGGTTTGCATTGTTAGATCAATAGCTCCTGCCTTCTTTCCAAAGCGTCCAATATATTGTCCTGAATTAGGCTGGTGATGTGTGCGCGGTTGGAAAAAATCAGGTGGGGTAATGTAATTCGGCACGCCGGAAATACCATCCGCGTCTAAATCCAAAGGATCTGCATTTGCCAGGATATCAGCATCAGTCACGGCTTCCAAAAGCCCTAGCCCAGTCACAGCTGGTGCCAAAAAGGTCGTAACCCCTGTTGCATCTGCGGGAATACGCTCTGCCTCAAATCCTGGTATTGCCCGGTTTTGCAATTGCGGTCCACCTTGTAATAGCATATGATCAAAATTGCCAGATGTGAATTTACCAAACCTCGTTAGCCCAGAGGAAGGGTGACCTTTACCATCTCCCGGATGACAGGCTATGCAGGATGAGGTAACAAAATACGGCCCCAAACCAGTCTCTGGAGTAAATACCTCTCCAAATGCTTCGTCGCCTGCCAGAAAAGTTCTAATCTGAGCTGCAGAAAGACCATCAATTGGTCCATCCAATACTTCGTTGTCAGCTGGTGCACTCGGCATGATCTCGTCACAACTCTGCAAAGCAAAGAATAAGAGGCCCAGGGTATATATTTTTCTCATTTTTACTATTCTAATAATATTTTAAAGCAAAGCTAGTATTATTTTTAGATATGTCTAAAAATATTATTAGAAAATAATAAATTATAACAAAAAAAGGCTCTCTGATTCTTCAGAGAGCCTTTATGCCTTAGATTGAAATTTTAATTATTCATACAAGAGACTGACACTACCTCCAGAAGCATGCAAGCTTACGAGACTGCCTCCACCATTTACTTGGCCTTCTACGATATGGTCTCTTGATGTTCCCGAAAAGTTATCTAACTCGGTTCTTATCGTTTCTCCTCTTAGTAGTAAATCGAGTCCCATGGAATCAGGAACTGTCACGGCAATACTACCATCAGAAGTACGAAGCTCCAGGTCCGCCTCCAATTTCAGCATATTTCCTTTAATCTGACCATCAGAAGTTCTGGCCTTTAATGAACCCGATAAATCTCTAAATGATATACTGCCATCTGACGTATTCAGTACCATATCACCCTGAGATTGACTTAATCGTATATCTCCATCGCTAGTCGTTAATCTTGTGTCACCATTAATATTTTCGGCGTTCAGATCACCATCACTTGTCACCAAACTCACTTCTCCCTTGATGTCTAATAGATCCACATCTCCATCTGAGGTACGGCCGTCCACATTCCCATCGATTGTTCTTAACTTAATATCTCCGTCGCTGGTAATAGGTTCAACATCTCCAACAATTCTGTTTAAATAAATATCACCGTCTGATGTTCGTACATCTACTCTTCCCGTAATTTTCGACGCATCAATATCACCATCGCTACTGCGTAATTTTTGGTTTGCCTTCAATCCCTTGACTCTCACATCGCCGTCAGAGCAGTTTATATTACAAGATGTTTTGAATGGGGTATAAATTTCAAAAGAAATGTTGATTCTGTCCCGCCAATCCATTAGCCTGTATTGGTATTTCTGTTTGACCGATATTTCAAGAAAATCATTGCTAGAGGATATCTCTATTGTAAAATCCTCCTCAAGATCTTCTCTCGATACCTTCAGAAGCTCTCTGTTTCGTTCTACAATGTAGAATACTTCTATTTCATTCTTTTCTGAAGGATAAACATCCACGTCTCCATCACCGGAATTAATCCGCAATGAGGGTGAATCCGATACGCGATAGACTTCATTAAAAGAATATTTTCTGTTTTGCGAAAAGCTCTCCGCAGACAGAAGAACACAAAAAATAAGTAGAAAATTAAATTGAGTTTTATTCATGACTTTGAGGTTTGTAATGACGTACAATCAAAAGACATGACACTTGACTCAGGGTTGCATGAGTCAAAGAGAAATTTAGATTATCTTTTTTGACTTATTGAAACAGATGCTTTTTTGCAGACTCCTTTGATCGGCGGGTTGTGTTTACTCACCGTGCTGTTCACTTGCGTAATAGATGAAAACTGCTTCAGCAACTCACGGCAGATCGATGAGGCCAGAGTTTCCAGCAATTTAGTTGAAACAGACATGACCGTAGATACGATCAAATATATCTCCTCATAGTTAATTGTATGGTCCAGATCATCGTCAGTGAATGTTGTTTCACTCAGGCATACCTCTACATCGACCGTGTACCTGTTGCCTACCTTTCTTTCTTCTTCATAGTACCCATGATGAGCGAAGAAGTCCAATCCCTCCAGCCTTATTGTTGTCATGAATTAATCCTCCAATTCATCAAAAAAGGACAGACCACCTTCCACCGCAACCTCTTTCTTTGGCACGGTTTTCGGCACCACGGGTGTAGGCGCAGTTCTGGAAATTGGGTTTTCCTCCGAGATATAATTCTTTTTGACCGTAGCCTTATCCGATCCTGGTGTCTTTATCTCTTCGATTTTTTCTTCTTTCAACTCAACCGGCTTCACTTTTTCCATTTGAATAGAGTCGATCTTAGAGACACTTTCATCCGAATGATTACTTACCCGCTCTGAAGTTTCACGCAGCAATTGCTTCACCTTCTTGACGTGAGTTTCAATCCCAGATTCCTGATATTTGATTTTCTCTACTTTGCTCATCACATCGCCAGA
Organism: Reichenbachiella sp.; assembly: GCF_039944555.1. Lineage (GTDB taxonomy): Bacteria > Bacteroidota > Bacteroidia > Cytophagales > Cyclobacteriaceae > Reichenbachiella. The sequence goes on from NZ_JBDUYN010000013.1 coordinate 122,935, forward strand.
GAGTAATTTGAGCTGTGAAATGATATTATCTCTTTGATTTTCAATGATGCGATAGTTTTCCTCCAAACCTTTCACTTCATTGGTCATTTCTTCCATAATGTCACGCGCTTCCATTTCCGCTTTTTCAATGATGGCACGCGCCTTATTTTTTGCCTCTCCAATCATCGCATCAGCGTTAATTTGGGTTTCTTTTAAGTGAAGAGCAGCCGTTTTGTTCGCCTGATCTACCACATTGGCTCCGGTGTCCTCTGCTGTCTTCAAAGTTTTGAATAATGTGCTTTCGACGTCTCGGAGTTTTTGAACTTCCTTTTCCAGCTTTTCCTGCTGAACTTTAAGGGCCTTGTTTTCGTCCAACAGTCGCTCCCATTCGTGAGAAAGAGAAAGTAAAAATGCTGCTACCTCGTCTTTGTCCAGTCCTCTGAAAGACTTCTCGAAAGTCTTTTGTCTGATTTCTAATGGAGTAATTTTCATCTCTTTATAGATCGTTTAATAAACACCAAAGGGATCAATTATGATTGAATCACCTCATCCGAAAGATGTCTTGTCCAAGCAATTTCCACCACTAGTTTTCTACACCTAGCAGTCTAAATATACTTTAAATACGTAAAAATCGGTAGTTTATTTACTTATGGGGGCTTATATCTGCAATTATAAGCATTATTTTTCAATATTTATATGCCATACACCAATAGAACGATCATCGCTACAGGACACTAAATAGTTATTATGCGCAAGCCAAAGTAATTTATTTACGGAGGTGAGGTGTCCATTATGCCTCGCTTTGTCTATCACCTTAATCAATTTACGCTGATGATAATCCCAGATTTTGATCGTCTTGTCCATACTCGCTGTAGCCAAATAGCCTCCATCTTGGCGTTCTACAACATCATTAATGGCATACATATGAGCATTGATAGACTCATCTAATTTCAATCCTTCATCAATATTCCAAAATTTCAGCCGCGCATCCCGACTCCCACTTATGACGTAATTGTCCTTTTGCAGCAAGGCAAAGACAGAATTATCATGTGCCTGGACTTCTTCTACTAAGCTGAGGTTCGGTAAGCTGTATTTTCTAATAAATCCATCACTAGAGCCCACTACGCAATGATTGTCGTGTGTTATGAGTATATCGCGAAGGTTCTGATCGCAGACCTCTACTTGATTAACAATTTTTAGTTTCGACAGATCTATAGCGAAAAGCGTACCCTCTCCTGTTGCTACCAAAAGTAAGTCATTGATCATTTTCATATCGAAAATGGCCGATTCTGTAAATTGTAGAGACCCCACTTCCTTGTTTGACAATACGTCTATCAAATGTATGCCTTCATAATTCTGTGCAACGACGAGCAAGTGGCGTTCAGGAACCAACCGTAGGGAATAAACTGAAGCCTGAACCTTAGCAATAAGCCTACCGCTATCAGTTTTGTTGAGGTCCCATTCCACAATATTTCCGTCGCCTCCGGCAGAGTAGAAATGATGAGGCTCAATACCTCGCTCCAGTGTATAAACTGCATCTGAATGACCTGTATACGTTATCGCTTTTTCGATTTGAACCATTTGGTAGCTTATAGCCGAATAGCCGCTTTAATTTTGTCAGCTACATCAGACAGCTCCGATTGTGTCGGTTTCAGCTTTGGACGTGAAAAATTGACATCCTCCATGGCCGTCATCGGGATGAGATGTACATGCGCATGTGGCACTTCCAATCCAATCACAGATACGCCAATTCTTTCACATGGAATAACTTGCTGAATTCCCAGAGCCACTTTTTTGGCAAATAAGTGCAGCCCAGCTAATGTTTCATCATCCAGGTCATAAATATAGTCGACTTCTTGTTTTGGTATGGCCAAACAATGACCGTCCATCAAAGGGTTTATATCTAAAAACGCCAGATAATTATCATCTTCCGCGACAATATGAGCTGGAATTTCACGACTAATAATTTTACTAAATATACTTGCCACTATTGAAGACCTATTTCAAGAATTTCGAATTCAACATTACCTGCAGGTGCTTCAACAATAGCTGTTTCACCTACCTTTTTGCCTAAAAGCCCTTTACCAAACGGTGACTTTACAGAAATCTTAGCAGCCTTAAGATCTGCTTCTTCTTCGGCCACCAGTGTGTACTTCACTTCCATGCCGTTTTTCTTATTTCTTATTTTTACTGTCGAGAGAATTGATGCTTTGGAAGTATCTATTTGCGATTCATCAATTACTCTTGCATTTCCCACTACAGCCTCAAGTTTTGCAATTTTAAGCTCTAGTAGCCCCTGGGCATCTTTTGCCGCATCATACTCAGCATTCTCACTCAAATCTCCCTTATCTCTTGCCTCAGCTATCTGCTTAGCAATGTCTGTTCTGCCGTGCGTCCTCAGATCGTTCAATTCGTCTTTCAACTTCTGAAGTCCTTCTTCTGTATAATATGATACACTCATGTTATTTGATTTATAATAAAAAAGAACGGTCTCATTGCTGAAACCGTTGCTTGCTATTTTCTTAAATATCTATGTAAAAATACGAATTTTACTGACTTTGTCCGGCGAGCCACCTTGAAAATCAACGCTTCGTTTTAGGCATTATTTTGTTTTTTGATCAAATTAAGCGCTGATCCGGCCTTGAACCACTCAATCTGCCCTGCATTATAGGTATGGTTAGTCACTATGGTATCTTCAGAGCCATCTGCATGTTTCGCTACAATGATCAAAGGCTTGCCCGGAGCAAAATCCTTCAAGTCGATAAAATCGAATGTATCATCTTCCTTGATCTTATCGTAATCGGCTTCATTAGCGAATGTCAAACCAAGCATACCTTGTTTTTTCAAGTTTGTTTCATGAATTCTTGCAAACGACTTCACCAATACGGCTCTAACACCAAGATGCCTTGGTTGCATTGCTGCATGCTCTCTTGAAGATCCCTCACCATAATTTTGGTCACCTACTACTATAGTTGGTATGCCAGCAGCTTTATAGGCTCGTTGCGTATCAGGAACCGCACCATATGAACCATCCAATTGATTTTTTACTTTGTCTGTTTCACCATTAAAAGCATTCACGGCACCAATCAAAGTATTATTGGCTATGTTATCCAAGTGTCCACGGAATCTGAGCCATGGCCCTGCCATAGAAATATGATCAGTGGTACATTTGCCTTGCGCCTTGATCAATAATTTGGCACCAGTGATATTTTCACCGTCCCAAGGAGCAAATGGAGACAACAATTGCAGTCTTTTAGAATCATCAGCGACTGAAACCTGAACACCTGAACCATCTGCCGCTGGTTCCTGATAACCGGGATCTTCGACATCAAATCCTTTGGTTGGTAATTCATCGCCTTTTGGAGGATTTAGTTTCACTTGCTCTCCAGCCTCATTGGTCAATGTATCAGTGATTGGGTTAAATCCCAAATCTCCAGATATAGCGATGGCAGCTACCATCTCTGGTGAAGTCACAAATGCATGCGTATTTGGATTACCATCCGCACGCTTAGCAAAGTTTCTGTTGAACGAATGGACGATTGTGTTTTTTTCTTGCTTGTCAGCTCCGGCTCTGGCCCACTGACCAATACATGGTCCGCAGGCGTTGGTAAACACCTTGGTCCCCATTTTCTCGAAAGTCTCAATAATACCGTCTCTCTCTATGGTATATCGCACTTGCTCTGAACCCGGGTTAATTCCAAACTCAGCCTTTGGCTTAATACCATGCGCTACAGCCTGCTCCACAATTGAGGCGGCTCTGGACATATCCTCATAGGACGAATTGGTACAAGATCCAATCAATCCCCACTCTACCTTAGTTGGCCAGTCATTGGCTTCTGCCTTGGCTCTCATCTCACTGATTGGTGTAGCTAAATCAGGCGTAAATGGACCATTGACATGAGGAGCCAAAGTAGACAAGTCTATTTCGATTACCTGGTCAAAATACTGTTCCGGGTTTGCATAAACCTCATCGTCACCTGTTAAGTGTTCTTTAATACCATTGGCCAAATCAGCTACTTCGGCTCTGTCGGTAGCTCTTAAATATCTTTCCATGGATTCATCGTATCCAAAAGTAGAAGTAGTAGCTCCTATTTCAGCACCCATGTTACAAATGGTTCCCTTTCCTGTACATGACAAGTTTTTTGCACCTTCTCCAAAGTATTCAACTATCGCACCGGTTCCTCCCTTTACAGTTAATATACCTGCCACTTTCAGGATTACATCTTTAGCAGATGCCCAGCCACTCAATTCTCCAGTTAGTTTTACACCGATCAATTTAGGAAATTTCAATTCCCAGGCCATCCCTGCCATCACATCTACAGCATCAGCACCTCCTACACCAACTGCTACCATACCCAATCCGCCTGCATTTACGGTATGCGAATCCGTACCAATCATCATTCCTCCCGGGAAAGCATAGTTTTCAAGAACCACTTGATGAATGATACCTGCTCCCGGCTTCCAAAAACCGATGCCATACTTATTGGACACAGTATCTAAGAAATTGAACACCTCGTTAGAAGTATTAATAGCATTTTGTAAATCTTCATCCGCTCCCACTTTCGCTTGAATCAGGTGATCACAGTGCACAGTGGTAGGAACTGCAACTTTAGACTTACCAGCTTGCATAAACTGGAGCAGCGCCATCTGAGCCGTGGCATCTTGACATGCAATTCTATCAGGAGCGAAATCAACATACGATTCTCCCCTTTTATAAGTCGCACTAGGCTGGCCTTCATATAGATGGGAATACAATATTTTTTCGGCCAAGGTCAACGGCTTTCCCGTCAATTCTTTGGCTTTGTTGATTCTATCACCCATTTGGGAATAGACTTTTTTAATCATGTCAAGATCAAATGCCATAATTGCTACTTTTTTAGTTGAAATATTATATTAAAAATTAAATCGGAGGGTCAAATGTTAATTTTTAAGGTTGCAAAAGTACCAATAATTGAAAAATTTGCGAGTACAATTGCGCAGAAATAAGCCCTGACTATAGTATATTTTTTTGATTATTAGCTCAGGAGCTCAATAATCATTTAGATTAAAGTCTGACCAATAATAAACTTCATTATATCCGTAGTGGTGATTATTCCCACGAGATCGCCTTCAGAAGTAACTGGCAAGGCGTGAAATTGATTTTTAGCAAATACTTCTGCAGCATCAAGTATTGTTTTGTCCTGTTCGATTGTTACAGGATTTTGTGCCATGACTTTTCTCAATTCAATCTCAGGAATATTTCTGTTTGCAACACTTACCTTATTAATTATTATTTTATTCACCTCATCAACTTTGAGCACATCAGTATGACTGATCATACCGATTAAAGAACTACCAGTTAAAACAGGAATATGGCGAATTTTTATTTCATTGAAAATTGCCATAACCTCCTTTAAAGAATCTGAAATATCTACCGTAATCAGATCCTGTTCCATTATCTCCGATATTCTTGTATTCAAATTCATGAGTTGTGATTAATAGATTGTTTTACCTAATGTAGTTAATTTTTTGTCTGATAGGAACTAAACGTTAAATCTAAAATGCATGACATCACCGTCTTTAACTACATACTCTTTTCCCTCTATCGCTAGTTTTCCAGCTTCTTTGCATGCCTGCTCCGAACCTAGTGCCTGATAATCAGGAATTTTGAGCACTTCAGCTTTGATGAAGCCTTTTTCGAAGTCCGTATGAATAACACCTGCGGCCTGAGGAGCTTTCCAACCTTTCTTGATTGTCCATGCTCTGACTTCAGTGACGCCCGCTGTAAAATAGGTGATCAAATCCAAAAGATTATAAGCAGCTCTTATTAGCTTATCTAAGCCGGACTCCGTTAGTCCATACTCTCCCAAAAACATTTCCTTCTCTTCGGGATCCTCAAACTCAGCTATTTGTGATTCAATAGCTGCGCTCACCATAACCACCTGGGCATTCTCGTCCGCAACTGCCGCCTTTAAGGCATCCACGTGTTCATTGCCAGTTAAAATTGCTCCCTCCTCAACATTGGCGGCATAGATTACTGGTTTAATGGTAAGCAATTGCAAATCTCCGACTGCCTCTTTCCTCTCATCCGTCAATTCCAGCGATCTTGCATTTTTCCCTGACTCAAGCAATGTCTTATACTCTTCAAGTATTATAAGCACAGCCTTAAGTTTAGGGTCACCCGTTTTAGCCATTTTTGAAATTCTTTGAATTTTCTTGTCAATGGACTCGAGATCTTTGAGCTGTAATTCCGTATCGATCACCTCTTTGTCGGCGACCGGATCAATTCTGCCATCAACATGAACGATATTATCGTCGTTGAAACAACGCGTCACATGCACAATGGCATCTACTTCGCGGATATTGGCAAGGAACTTATTCCCTAATCCTTCACCTTTACTCGCTCCTTTTACCAAACCGGCAATATCTACGAATTCGATGACGGTAGGTAGTACCTTCTGAGGGTTAACTAGTTTTTCCAATATTCCTAATCGCTCATCGGGAACTGTAATGACTCCCACATTAGGTTCTATTGTACAGAAAGGAAAATTGGCAGCTTCTGCCTTTGCATTTGATAATGCATTAAAAAGGGTTGATTTACCTACATTGGGCAAACCTACAATCCCACATTGCAATCCCATTTATATAATACTTTTTGATACTTGAAAAATCCTGTAGCTTTTAAACCCAGACCTAATTTCTACCACTGAAACACGTATGATTGTGTAAACAGGAATGGCAGCAATCATGCCTGGAATGCCTGCTAAACTTGCGGCCGCAAAGATAACAACAAAAATCTCTAAAGGGTGCGCCTTGACACTTTTTGAAAAGATAAGTGGTTGAAGTAGCACATTGTCTGTGGCTTGCACAACAGTGAAAACAGAAGCAATTTTCAGAATAAGAATAACTGTCACTTGATCAAATGAAAAATGACCGCTGGTAGACAGTCCTACAATGATTCCAAACACCCCACCCAGCAATGGCCCCATATAGGGAATTAAATTCGCCACAGCAGCAAATACTGCTATGGTAAGTGCGTATTTGACTCCAAATATCGAAAGCCCAAGTCCAGCGATAGAGAATATGGCCATCATCTGTAACACAAGGCCAATCAAATAATTGGACAGTAGGTGCTCAATCTTATGTATGGCTGAAATAAACAATTCGAAGTACTGATTGGGTACTATTGCAATGAGTCGCCGACTAAGCAGTCCGTTTTCAAGTAAAAGGAAGAATGTGATAAAAGAAATAGCAAGCACGGTAATAAAGAAACCTCCCGTGAAGGTGAGAAGGTTGTTGATGATATTTCTGAAATTTAAGTTACTCACAAATGCAAAGACACTGGTTCGAATAGTCTGTGTCAAACTATGCTCGTCTTCACTCACCAGATTGTACTCTATTAGAAAATTCTCTAACGACACAATGGGTTGTGAAAGATTAGAATATACTTCATCAAAGCTAACATTGGACAAGACATTGACTTGCTCTACAATTAGAGGGATAAAAAGCAGAACAAATGAAAATACGACGCCAATCACCGCGCAGTACGAAATTAAGATAGCAAATGCACGCGGCATACGTACTCGAAAAAGATAGGTTCGACTGATTAGGTTGGTTAGTGGTCTAAGTATGGTAGCCAGAACAATTGAGATGCAGATATAAATAAATATATCGCTGAACAACCATGCACTGAATACAAACAGAACAACAATCGAAACAATAAAAACTAACGTTCTTCTTATCATGGTCTAAAAATAAAAAAAGCTCAAGGAGTACCCAAGAGCTTTGAAGTTTCTTCCTGAAGGAAATGATTTAGTCCCACTTCAATTCGCTATCATCGGTTGACGTAACCGTTTCGGTTTCCGTTTCCGTGGTTTTTTCAAATTCCTCTTTTTCCCTATCAAACTGCTCAAAGTCAATTTCAGGCATCAATTCATCTTTCACATGATTTACTGTATCATTCAATGCTTGAACGAATTTATTGAAGTCTTCTTTGTATAGGAAAATTTTGTGCTTTTCGTAAAAATAACCATCATCCTTGTAGCGTCTCTTGCTCTCTGTAATGGTCAAATAGTAGTCATTCGAACGCGTGGCTTTTACATCAAAAAAATAGGTTCGTTTCCCCGCTCGTACTCTCTCAGAAAATATTTCTGCTCTGTCGTTATCCTTATGATCTTCCACTATTATAGGTATGTTTAAGTTGCTAGAATTTAGATTTTGATGATCAATAAAATTCTTTAAAAGCTTTAAATATACTGTTTTTTATTTCACAAAAGCAAATCACCTATTATATTATGAGGAAGATTAACCCGAGCTTAAATTTTAATTAAAAATTTCGTTTTAAAAGCGGTTAGGAATTATAATATTGGCAACCATCCAGATCATTTCTATCTTGCATACGTTGACCTTTTTAAAAAACATCCTTTGAAATTAGATATAGACCTTAATAAACTAAAAGAGTATGCCAACGTGGAACTACTCGCCCGTCAATTGGTGGAGGGTTTTATCACGGGGCTTCATAAGTCACCTTATCATGGCTTTTCGGTTGAATTTGCGGAACACCGACTATATAACTATGGCGAAAGCACACGCCATATCGACTGGAAAGTGTATGCTAAGACTGATAGATTGTATACCAAGCGATACGAAGAAGAAACAAACCTGAGGTGCTATATCGTTTTGGATACGTCTTCTTCTATGTACTATCCAAAACCCGAACATGGTAAGATCAAATTTTCGATTCTTGCGGGAGCTGCTATTTCATTTCTATTGCAGCGCCAGCGGGATGCCGTTGGGCTATTTTCATTTGGTGAAAAAATAGATTTTCAGTCTGATACCAAATCGACATCCACGCATGTGCATAATCTTCTCAAAAAGTATCAACAGCTCTTTGAACAGCCTCCTATGCATCAAAAGACGGATGTTGCTGCCGTGCTACATGAGGTAGCTGAAAAAATACCCAAGCGTTCTTTGGTCGTCATTTTTTCAGATATGCTCCAAAATGAATCCAATCAGGAGGAAATCTTCTCTGCATTGAACCACCTCAAGCATAACAAGCATGAGGTGTTACTTTTTCATGTCAATGATAAGGAGACTGAGTTGAATTTTGAATTTGAAGATCGCCCGTATCGTTTTGAAGATTTAGAAACAGGACAGGTAGTTAAGTTAACTCCAACGGAAATCAAAAAAGCTTACAAAGAAAGTATGAACGAATCTTTCAGAAATCTCTTTCTTAAATGTTCGCAGCTAAAAATCGATTTCGTGGATGCAGACATCAAAGGTGGGTTCGATAAGATTCTCAGTACTTATCTAACCAAACGAGCCAAAATGGGCTAAGCAGGTCTCCATTTTATCTAACTTTAATTTGATGCAAGACTCCAAAGAACTCAAACTAGCCAATGTTGCCTACTGGATAATCGTGGCTGCCGGAACAATCGCCGTACTTATGTACTTTCAAAATTTCCTGAAGGTATTCTGTATTTCGATTTTGATCTGGTATATCATCAAGAAGCTGAGAGACTTAGTAAGTAAAATTAAAATAGGAAAATTCAGCCTCCCCAAATGGCTGGTAACTATAATAAGTACGGTCGTGGTCTTTTTAGCCATTTACAGTATTGCGAGCATTATTAGTGCCAATTTCCAGAGTCTCGCCAACAACTTCCCTATTTATAGCGATAACATTACGAAAGCGCTGGTAAGTCTTGAAAAGCTACTCGGCATCAAGGAGCTCGACGAGTCGTTCATCGAACTTATTGGAGAATACAAAACCAGTATCGTGGTATATGCTGGATCTTTTGCAACATTGGTTGGTCAGTTTTTGATTATTCTCATTTATGTGATTTTCCTTTTATTAGAAGAGAGCTTGTTTCAACAAAAAATAGAAAAGGTGCTCAAAACTACTAAGGCTGGGATAAATATACATGGCACTATTAGTGCTGTCACCAACCTGTTTGATGACTATCTATCCGTCAAAATTTTCACGAGCTTTCTTACCGGATTGCTTAGTTATTTCGCCTTGTTGATCATAGGTATCGAACTTCCTGCACTTTGGGCGTTTATTATTTTTCTATTCAATTTTATTCCTTCTATAGGGTCGATTGTAGCCACTCTTTTTCCGGCACTATTCGGAATGGTACAATTCGGAGAAACCAGTGTCGCCTTTACTGTCTTGGTTGCCGTTGGGGCAATTCAATTACTAGTAGGCAATTTCTTAGATCCCAGACTCATGGGAGACAGATTAAATATCAGCCCACTTGTGGTACTACTTGGTCTTACACTTTGGGGTTTTATGTGGGGAGTAGTTGGAATGATTCTTTCGGTACCTATTACGGCTACACTAATTATCATCTTTGGACAATTCGAAAATACAAGACCGTTGGCCATTTTACTTTCAAAAAACGGAGAAATACACTTTAGAAAAGAAAAGCAGGGGTAGTTAGTCTTCTTCCCGCATATACTTCTCCAACATAGTCGCACACTGTACCTTGACTTTGTTATGCAAATAGTCCGTCCAGCCCAAAAGAATACCTGGCATCCCAAGTGCCATTCTGCTCCAGCGATAAAAATCGAAGTAGTCCCTATGTCCCACAATGAGTCCATCCCTGAATTCAAATTTTGCATCGATAATATTGTGCACCTTTCGGCCTGTTTTGGAAAATGGGTATTTGGCTTCCCAGTCCACCCCGCCATATTCATTTTCAGACCAGGCATTTTTAAAAGTGATTTCTATATTGTTATTTCCACTCAAAAGCATGGCCCACATGGCGCAGGTCTGATTATAGTCTAAGACTCCAAAGGCCGGGTCTTCAAACTCCAATTCCTTGTGGTAGCAAGAAGCCATGGTCTTGGCATCTTTTTCGTTGAAGGCGGTATAAAACTTCTCGATCAGGGCAACGTGTTCTTTGATTAGCATGATTAGATTTTTAACATTTTCTTAATGAAGCCATCTATGACTCTAACTGGGATCATATTTAGTAATGAATATTTGAAGAACTTCTTTTTGATGACTACATCCGAGGTTTTTGGTCTGTGAGTTTGGAAGGTTTTGAATACTCTGTCAGCAAAATTGTTGGCGTGTATAGCATCCTTTGATTCTTTGTCAACCAATTTCATTAATCTTTTCAATATTTTCCTATAGACCTCAGGCACATCGTCTCCGGTATTCAGCTCAATCTTTCCCCAAATCGGCGTAGCAATTGGTCCTGGATTTATAGTAACTGCATCTATTCCATAGATGAGTAACTCTCTTCGAAGTCCTTCTGTGAAACTATCAACAGCTGCCTTTGAGCTTGAATAGGGTGTCATAAAGGGCATGGCCCGTTTACTTGCAATGGAACTCATATTGATGATCTTGCCTGGTTCGAACCGACAATCTTCGATGGCACCAAGCAGTGGCAGAAAAGCCTTGGTTACGGCAATCAATCCAAATAAATTGACCTCATACTGTTTCCGAAATGCATCTACATCCAACAATTCTACTGGCCCCGTAACCGCTATTCCGGCATTATTGATCAGGAGTTTTAAACCCTCGCCATCGAGTTCATTGGTCAACTTATTGGCTTCACTTGTAATTGCATCCTGATCCGTTACATCAAATAATAAAGGACGGAAATGCTCTCCATGTTCTTGTGAAAGGCGGTCAGCATCTGACTGCTTTCTCAGGCTTCCATATACTGTATATCCCTCATCAATAAATTTTTCGGTACAAGCCAAGCCAATGCCTGTAGATGCACCTGTAATCAAGATATTGCCTTTGGTCATGATTCGAATATAAACAAAAAAGGGGCTGCAAATGCATCCCCTTAATCAAGTATTAATTCTAATCTTTATTTCCAGACGTTCAGATCAAAATCATCGGCAAATTTCGAAGCTTTTTCATAGCCTGCATCATGATGTCGGAAAATGCCCATAGCAGGATCGTTGTGCAACACACGCTTCAAGCATTTTTCTGCTCTTTCGGTTCCATCTGCTAACACTACCATTCCGGCGTGCTGAGAATACCCCATGCCTACACCCCCGCCATGATGGAATGAGATCCAGGTGGCTCCGCCTGTCGCATTGGACATCAAGTTGAGCAGCGGCCAATCTGAAACGGCATCCGTTCCATCCTTCATACCCTCTGTCTCTCGGTTAGGGGAAGCCACGGAACCGCAATCCAAATGATCTCTTCCAATGACAATGGGTGCTTTGACTTTTCCTGTTTTTACTAAATCATTGAAAATCAGGCCAGCCTTTTCTCGCTCACCCATCCCTAACCAACAAATCCTACATGGCAATCCTTGAAAAGCCACTTTCTTTTGTGCTTCCTGAAGCCAGTTGATCATATGCTTATTTTCGGGAAAGGCTTCGATCAATGCCTGATCGGTCACATAAATGTCTTCAGGGTCGCCGGACAATGCGGCCCATCGGAAGGGTCCCTTGCCTTCGCAGAAAAGTGGACGCACGTACTCTGGAACAAAACCATTGAAATCAAAGGCATTGGGTTCTCCGCCTTGCTTCGCAAACTCGCGTATGTTGTTTCCATAATCGAAAGTCTTACTACCCTTCTTTTGTAAGTCCAACATCAGGCCTACGTGACGAGCCATACTTTTCAAAGACAGGTCTTTGTATTTTACCTGATCTGTTTTTCTTAATTCAGCAGCTTCGCCTAATGACAGTCCATTTGGCACATAGCCGAATACTGGATCATGTGCCGAGGTTTGGTCAGTTAATACTTCAGGTACAATACCATCTGCAATTAATTTTTCTAACATGTCCCCAGCGTCAGCTACAAGGCCTACAGAAAGGTTCTCTCCTTTGGCTTTAGCCTCCATCACCCAATCGCGCGCCTCATCATAGGAGTGCGTCATTCGATCGATATATTTGGTATCTAATCTTTTTTGGATTCTCGTAGGGTTGATGTCTGCCCCCAGGAAAGTTGCTCCTGCCATAGTTGCTGCTAGTGGCTGCGCACCACCCATACCACCGAGGCCAGCCGTTACGACCAGTTTACCTTTTAGGCTTCCGCCAAAATGCTTTTCTCCACAGGCCACGAATGTCTCATAGGTACCTTGCAATATGCCTTGTGAACCAATGTAAATCCAGCTACCCGCAGTCATCTGGCCATACATCATCAGGCCTCTTTCTTTCAAAGATTGAAAGTGTTCCCAGTTGGACCATGCCGGAACTAAGTTTGAATTTGCGATAAGCACGCGAGGAGCCTCTGCATGCGTACGAACTATCCCTACAGGTTTGCCAGATTGAACCAGCAAACTTTCATCCTCTTCCAATTTCAAGAGTAGCTCGATGATTTTCTGAAGAGATTCTACGTTTCGGGCCGCCTGTCCAGTTCCACCATAAACGACAAGTTCTGAAGGGTCTTCAGCAACTTCAGCGTCAAGATTATTGAGTAACATGCGCAACGCAGCTTCAGTTTGCCAGGATTTGGCATGTAGCTGGCTTCCTGTAGGCGCTTTATAGGACGGGTGGGCGGCATATTTATTAATAAATTCCGAATACATCATGATTGTATAAGTTAATGTTATGACGATCTGCTGCACTATTGGCAACCGATACAATTTCTTTGTTTTTGATTAGATTGGTAGCGATCACCATATCGTCACCAAAGATTCTGTCTTCTGTGGCAAAACTGATATGCTTCCTGATATGGGCATGTACCTCTTCAAGTATCTCACTCGACTTCAAGGGCTTTCTAAAATCAAAGCCTTGCGCTGCACAGAATAATTCTATACCTAATATGTTTTCGAGATTGTCTAAGATGGTGTTTAATTTCCTTCCTCCGATAGATCCCATACTCACATGATCTTCCTGTCCCAACGAGGTGGGCACGCTATCCGCACTTGAAGGAAAACAAAGGCCTTTGTTTTCGCTTACTAACGCTGCTGAAGTGTATTGAGGAATCATAAATCCAGAATTCAATCCAGTATTGTTCATTAATAAAGCGGGCAGCCCCTCTACATCGCCTTCTAGCATCAGATACACCCTGCGGTCTGAGATGTTCCCGATTTCGGCGGAAGCCAAGGCAGCGTAATCAATGGGCATCGCCATGGGCTGGCCATGAAAATTACCACCACTGATCGTTTTGTCAACACTGCAAATAATTGGGTTGTCTGTTACCGAATTGATCTCGATGGTCAGCATCTCTTTCAGATGAAGCCAGGCATTTCGAGAAGCTCCGTGAACCTGGGGCATACATCTCAGGGAATACGGGTCTTGAACTCGGCTACAATTCTGATGAGAATCGATAATTTCCGATCCTGTTACCAGCTTCTCCAATCTATCAGCTACATAGATTGAACCCTGATAGGGTCTGATCTGATGCAACTCACTATCAAAGGGCTTCATTGAGCCTTTCAATGCTTCCAAACTCATGGCTCCAATAATATCTGCTGTGTCCAGGCAGTTACTCATTCTAACAAAGCCTCTAAGGGCATAGGCTGCGATAAACTGGGTTCCATTGATCAGAGCCAGACCTTCCTTCGGTCCTAGTGCCAATGCTTCTTTGTTTTCTTTTTGAAATAGCTCTGCGGCAGAAATCCATTGTTCATCCTTCCAAACTTTGCCTTCTCCAATCAGCGGCAAAAACAAATGTGCTAAAGGTGCCAAATCACCAGAGGCACCTACTGAGCCTTGCTGCGGAACATAAGGAATAAAATCATTCTCTATATGCCAAATGATTCTCTCTAAGGTTTCAAGAGCAACACCAGAGTATCCCTTGGATAAGGCGTGCACTTTGAGCACCATCATCAGCTTGGCAACATCTAATGGGGTCTCCGCTCCTACACCTACGCTATGGCTGCGTAGGATATTTTCCTGGAGCTTACCGGTATCTTCTTTTGAGATAATGGTTGTACACAGCGAACCGAAGCCTGTATTGACACCATAAACTATCTTTTCTTGTTCGGTAATGTCTAATACATTTTGGCGGCTGGCCAAAATTTTCTGAGTTGCCTCTTCATTTAGTGCACCTTTGGTGCGGCCTTCGACAATATCTAAGGCCACTCCCGGCGTTAAATGATCGATTCCATAATTGAAAATCGTCATAATTTACTTATTTATCAAATGGGTCGTTGTTTTCCTGTTTTATCAGAACAGGAGGAATGAAAAAGTCTACATTTTCAATCTGGAAACAATAATAAGCCGTATTTTTGATTACTGAAAATACTTTGTAGATCAATAATTGATAACAATGAGTAATCAAATAGAATTCAGACATCTCAGATATTTCATGGTGGTGGCCCAGGAGCTTCACTTTCGAAAGGCATCGGAAAGACTCTTTATTACGCAGCCTGGGCTGAGTCGCCAGATCAAGCAGCTGGAAGATGAATTGGGAGTGCAATTGTTTATTCGAAGCAAAAGACAAGTGGAACTAACAGATGCAGGTAGATTTCTTTACAATGAAAGTTCTAATTTGACCAATCAATTGGAGTCCATCAAGCGCTCTATAAAACTCATTGATAAAGGTGAAGAAGGCGAATTGAATATTGGATTTGTGGGATCTGCCATGCAAGCGGTCATACCACATCTCCTACTTAAACTCAATAAAAGATTTCCAAAAATTCATACAAGCCTGGAAGAGATGTCTAATGAAGATCAAATCTTCGCTATTGAGCATAACAAGTTAGACATTGGTTTTATCAGAGCCAAGCAAGCTCCAGAGGGCATTGCCTATCGTCAGATATTCAAAGACAATTTTTCTATAGTTATACCAAAAGCTCATCGAATCAATCAAGAGAACTTTAAAGACCTTAGCCAATTTTCACAGGAGAATTTTATACTATTTTCCAGTGACTATAGCCGAACTTATTACAATAAAGTCATGAGCATATTTGATGACCATGGGTTTGCTCCTAAAATTTCTCACAAATCCGTTCATGCCAATACCATTTTTCGATTGGTTGAAAACGGATTGGGTGTAGCTATCGTTCCAACCTCATTAAAGCATGGCTTCGATTTAGACATTAAATTCATAGAATTGAAAAATGTAAAACAAATCACATACCTATCTCTGATTTGGAAAGAAGGAACAACCAATGAATTGATTAAAAAGTTTGTATCGCTGTTGGATTAAAACTGGTTCTTGAGCGAATACAGTACCTTATGATCTCAAGATTTGGCTAATCGAGTAAAATTAATCCAGTCAAAGGCCACATGGGATGCCACTTCGTTCACATTGAAACTGTCAAATTATAGAAACTATAAGGATTCAGATAATGGCAAATAGCTATTGAGCTTTCAACAACCGCCTAAAATTATCGCAAAAGACAGCCGTCGATATGGCTACATTCAGAGATTCAGCTCCTCCATAGCCTGGAATAAAGACCTCCTGGTCCAGATGTTTTTTAAGGCTTTCATCTAAACCCAATGATTCATTGCCGAATACGATGACAGCTGGTTCATGGAATTTAAGCTGATGAATATTATCCCCCTGTAGTGTGGTACCGTATGCGTAATTAGCCACCGAGAGTACTTCATCAAGCAGAGAGTAGTGTACTTGAACACGTGTAAATGAGCCCATAGATGCAGAAATCACCTTGGCGTTGTAGCAATCGACTGATTCCGGTGAGCACACGATTTGATCGAATCCATACCAATCTGCTATTCTAATCACCGTGCCCAAATTTCCAGGGTCTTTTATCCGATCAAAGGCAAGAATAGATTTTGATTGATCGATTGCTCGAGCTGACGGGATATTTACTACCGCCAATGCGGCATTGTTGTTGGCGAATGTTCCAACTTTAGTCAAGTCTGCTTCCTTCGTTTCAATAATCAGGGAAGAATATTGTGACAACGCTTGGTCATTCCTGATAAGGAATTCTTTGGTGACATAGATCTTTATGACCTCAAAATCAGATTGAAGCAATTCTAGCACATTTTTTGCCCCTTCAACTACAAATTGATTTTCGAGTTGTCTGAATTTTTTTAATTGTAGGGATTTAATGAATTTTGAGTCTCGATTTGAAATCATCAATTGTTGTGCTTTATTTATCAAAATTTAGCTTGTGACAGCATTCACATGAGATCTGATACCCGAAAGCTGACATTTTTCCAAACTTAATGGATAATCAGTAAATCAAGGCAATTGACAATCGACTAGACAGAGAAAACATTAACTACTTCAAATTTTTATATGCGCCCCTATTCCTGGCCATGTTCCTGCTCTTTTTATCAGGATGCATGGGTCGCAGATTTTTGCCAAAGGAGCGGTCTCTATTGGTCGAGCAAAAGCTTGATGGGGCTGAAGGTTTAAATAAAGAAGAAATTCAATCGCTCTATTCTTACAAACCCAATCGGAAAATTCTTTTTATCCCATGGTCTCCTTATGTGGGCGTCTATCAGCGCGGCCTGAAGCGATATGATCCATTGAAGTACGAGCGAAAAAAACAGCAGATAAGGGATAAATACAAGAAGAAAATAGCCCATACGGATAAGGAAAAAAAGATAAAGAAACTTCGTAGTAAGCAAACCAAGAAGATCAACAAACAGCACCGAAATATAAAAGAAGGAAATTTTGGTATGCGAATGGGAGAACCCTTGTCTATTTACGACACAGCCAAGGAAAACCAAACTATGAAAAAAATTCAAGACTACATGTCTACAAAGGGGTACTTCAATGCAAAAGTAAGCTATACAGCCGAAGACAATTTTCGAATGGTCAGCACCATCTACAAGATCGAAAGAAGACAACCTTATGTGATAGATTCTCTATTTTACAACATTCCAGACACTTCCATATACAGGCACGTATTCGAGTCAGGGGAAGAATCGTTAGTTAAAATTGGAGAAAACTATGAACAAGAAAAGCTGGTCAAGGAAAGAGATAGGCTCAATGACCTCATGCTCAATAATGGGTATTATGACTTCAACCGCCAGTTTATCAGTTTTTTGGTAGATTCTTCATTTCAGGACAATAAAAAAGTAATAATAGGGCTCACGATTCGCAATCCCAACAACAAAAATTCGCATGAAATCTATCATATTGATTCCGTATTATTCACGACTGATGCTGACATCACAGATCCTACGAAAACAAGACAAAACGAAAGCTATGAGGGTATTACCTATCAATTTTATAGCAAACGCTATTCTGAGAAAATTCTTGACCGTAGAATTTTTGTAAAACCAGGTGATTTGTACAAAAGGTCTAATGCGCTGGAAACTCAAAAGCAGCTGTCCAATATGGATATTTTCAAATTCATCAATGTAAGCTATGACACCACGGGAGGTCAGTTTGTTGCTAACGTATATACCAGCCCATTAAAAAAATTCCAGACCTCTTCCGAACTGGGTCTAAATGTGAGCAAAGGACTACCCGGGCCGTTTTTCAATGCATCGATTAAAAACAGGAATACATTTCGTGGCTTAGAGGTAATGGAATTAAGTGGTAGAGTTGGGTTTGAAGGTTTATCGGGAGCAACCGACACAGGCAATCCGTATTCGTCATTAGACTATGGTGGAAACCTAGCATTCACATTCCCACAATTCATGCTGCCCTTGGGGGCAAAACTTAAATCAAAATTGGGTCGATTGAACCCAAAAACGAGGCTGTCTTTTGGACTAAACTACACGAATAGGCCTGAATATATAAGAACCAATATAAACACTTCCTTGATCCTGACTTGGCAGAATTACAAAAAACGGCGTAACTACTCACTTAACATTGCGGACATTAGTTATATCGACTCAAATGTAACAGACAGCTATCAGGATTTTTTGGATGAGCTTGAGGACAATGGCAACAATCTGAGCAATTCCTTCTTGCCCTCCTTTGTTAGTAGTACCTGGTTTTCAGTTACGCACAACATCAACGACTATGGCAATCGACAAGAACAGTCAGCCTTTCTTAGATATCAGATTGAGGCTGGAGGAAACCTGTATAGTCAATTAGCTAAAAATACATTTAGCAGAAACCTGGAATACTTCAAATATACCAAGTTCGATATTGACTTTAGATATTCGGCTCCAGTTAATTCTAGAGTAACAATGGCTTATCGCGCACATTTAGGAATAGCTGTTCCTTATGGTGATAATAAGACCCTGCCTTATGAAGAATTTTTCTTTGCAGGAGGAAGTAATAGCATTCGCGCCTGGGAGCCTCGGCGTCTTGGCCCCGGTTCATATCTACCAATTGATGAAACCGGAAATTATAACAACAGTTTCGAACAACCTGGAGAAATTCTCTTTGAGGCAAGTATCGAGCTCAGGCATAAAATTTTTGGTTTTCTATATGGGGCATTTTTTGTGGATGGCGGTAATACCTGGACGATGAGAGAAGAACAGGCCAGGCCAGGTAGCCAGTTTCAATTTGAAAATTTCCTAAAAGAATTGGCAGTAGGAGCAGGATATGGACTCCGACTAGATTTCTCCTTCTTGCTTTTAAGACTTGATGCTGCCTGGAAAATTTATGATCCTGGTAATCAAACCAGGTTTGGTAATGAAATTTCAAGGGGTAGCCTGGATCTACCAGATTATAATAATTACAGTCGTTTAGTATGGAATTTGGGAATTGGTTATCCGTTCTAGGCCCTGAAATAATGAGTAATTGGACAATGAAGTAATGAAGTAATGAATAAAGAGGAGATACAGGAATGGTTTAAATACTTGCAGGATGACATTTGCAACTCATTGGAAAAAACTGACGGTCAAGGCCAATTCAAGGAAGACCTTTGGGATCGTCCAGAAGGTGGAGGTGGCAGGACAAGAGTCATAATCGGAGGCACAATAATAGAAAAGGGTGGTGTCAATTTCTCAGCTGTGAATGGACCTACCCCAACTAAGATATTGGAAGCGCTCCATATTGATAAAGCGGATTTCTTTGCTACCGGTGTGTCCATTGTGATGCATCCTCACAGTCCAATGGTGCCTATTATTCATATGAATGTGCGCTATTTTGAAATGAGCAACGGTGTGAGTTGGTTTGGCGGAGGCATTGATCTCACCCCACATTATGTTGATGAGGCAGATGCCATGTATTTCCATAAACAGCTGAAAAATTGTTGCGATCGTCACGATAACTCCTATTACCCAGAATTCAAAAAATGGGCAGATGATTACTTCTATATAAGACATAGAAAAGAAACCCGTGGAATAGGTGGGATTTTCTTCGATCGCTTGTCGGCGAATAATCAATTTTCGATGGAAGACCGCTGGGCCTTTGTCCAAGAAGTAGGAAATCAGTTTGCCCCATTATACACATACTTCATGTCGAAAAACAAAGATCTTCCTTTCACAGAAAAGGAAAAAGAATGGCAGTACTTACGTCGAGGTAGATATGCAGAATTCAACCTGGTTTGGGACAAGGGTACCAAATTTGGGCTAGATACCGATGGTCGTACAGAATCCATTTTGATGAGCCTTCCTCCTCAGGCCAGTTGGGCATATAACCACATACCAGAGGTCGATTCCAAAGAACAAAATACTCTCAATCAGTTAAAAAAGGGCGTTGATTGGGTTCAATAGTTCTATTTTCGTGAGGCAAACCTTTTCAATGAGTCAACATTAATCATAGAAGAATATGAACTGTGAGAACCTAATGTTTATCTCCAAGTTCTGATGAATAATCAAGGAAATGAATTAGTCCCTCAATAGTATTTAATTTATATCCCTCAGATTCACAGTACTCAACTATTTCCTTTGTGTCCACTCCGCCAATTTGATTCAGCACATCTGAATTGGTGATTTTATATACAGCTCCTTGGTACCGCCTGGTTCGGCTACTCGCATATTTATTGCTTTTTAAGTCATTTTGAGTATCATAAACGAATGTTGTAGATTTGTCCTTTTTTTTACTCGCTAGCTCTAAAATCTGGCCCTCACCTGTGGCCAGATACAATATCTCGGTAACCTTCTCCATTTCGATGGTTCGGTCCTCATTCACATAAGTCTCATTCTTACCTCCACCAGTTCCTCTCACCAAATAATCATATTCATGCCGAGACAGGATAGCTATGGAACTCTTCTTATTTTCATATACGAATTCAAAAAAAGTATTCTTCATTGCCTTGTTCTTTCTTATCTCATAAGGCAAAGAATAATACTTTCTTGCCAAACTATCTGAATCTTGTATTTCGAAATACTTCGCTTTGTTTGCCATAAATGAATGGGTGCCTGTTTCATTTTCTACACTTATAATGCTTGTAATGAAATTGTAGTTTAAGCTTCCTTTTAAAATTGCACCATCAAACAATATGACTTTACCGGGAAGCCATATATTGATTTCTGTATTAAAATTTTTTAGTTGCGCCAAGGCTAAGGAGTCTATCGCTAGGATCAGGTAAAATGTCAAAATGCAAGTACTGATTTTTTTCATTTCGTTGGTGTTTCGTATCGCTTTTGATCAAAGCTATGATTTACTTAATAATACTTTTTCTCCTTATTTGGTTCTTTCGAAAAAAACTTCGGGAGTTGACACAAAAATGGACATTATAGCACCAACTAGATTGAAACATTTTGACGAACCTCCGGCAATAACCCGAATTACAACTTCGTGTGATTCATTACGGCTCGTATTTCATTATAACTAAACTCGCTCCCTAATTTTGCTTTGACTGCATTTGTCCCCTCTCCTTCCCCAACCGCTTTCATGACAGTCCTGATTTGTTCCGCCTTTTCATGGCTGACAAATTCATCCAACGAAAATTTTGTTCCAATAAAACTCATCAGATGTCCTTCAATTGTGGTTTGGTTTAAGCTTCTTTCTTCGGCTATTTGATCTATGGTCTTTCCTTCTTGATACATGCTTAGGCTCAAGAGCTGACTTTCTCCTTTTACTTTCTTTTTGGTGACTTTCTCAATTTCTTTTTCCGCTACTTGTTGTTGTTTCTTCTTTCTTTTTGCCATTTCAGTGAGTAAGTAGGGAAGCTTTTTATCGTCCGCCAGGCCTTTTATAAGCAAAGCCATTTCTTCGAGCAAAAATTGTTTTTGTCTTGCCAGCGCAATCAATTCGTGAACATCACGCATGTATTTCTTCACCCCCGACTTCAGTTTCAATGAATCGTAGTGACCCGATAATGGCTCTAGTACTTCCGTGCTCAAAGCTTCTTTGAAGTAATCTGTAGCCGCTTTTACTCTAGAATTGGTTTGTTGGTAGTTATCATCATGTGCGGTTGGGAGGAGGCCGTTGAGTTGCGCTATGAATTTTCCTGCAGTTTGTTTTTGCTTATCAACAGATGCCTTTACTTTCGAAATCATCTTTAAGGCACGTTCTTTTTCCGGAATTTTCTTTTCTTCCATATTCTGAAAAAAATCTTTGATCGCCCAGGTCAGCCTATTCCAATCAAATGCCTTTAATAAAAAGGCACCCACGTATGCAATTTGTGAACTGATCAATTGGCGATTTAAGTCCTCGGCGGTTTGTTCCCTTGCACTAAAATCTATGGCCGCTTGATCACTACTGATACAGCTGTCTGAAATTTTTGAGTAAAGCACTAACCCATCCAGCGAAGTCAGGCGGCTAAGGGCCACGTATACTTGTCCAGGGGAAAACGACTGCCCGGCATCTATGATTGCATTGTCGAAGGTAAGCCCCTGACTTTTGTGTATTGTGATAGCCCATGCCAAACGAATGGGGTATTGTGTAAAGGTACCTTTCACTACTTCGTCCAGCTGATCGGTTTCTTTATTCAGTTTATACCTTTTATTCTCCCACACTTCTTTTTCAACTAATACCTCATCATCAGAATCAGTAAAAGTCACCGCGATATCATCTTCATCAATGCGCTTTACTAATCCAATTTTTCCATTATAATATCGGGGGTATTCTCCTTTGTCGTTCCTGATAAACATGACCTGGGACCCTTCTTTTAGCTTGAGATCTGTTTCCGCCATAACCGTGGCCTCATTAAAATCACCGGAAACACTGGCCTGAAAGGTATAAACAGCACCCTCTAACTTCTCAAGTTGCTCATTATTGATTACCTCCGCTCTTTTGTTGTGCGTTGTAAGTGTAATGTATTCACCTTTTTGTTTTGGCTCAAAGTTGGGTTTATAGTATTTATTGAGCAGTTCCAGATCACCCTTATCCATTTTATCATTCCTAATCTTGTTCAGAAGGTTGATGAATTTTTGGTCACTTTGACGATAAATATTTTTAAGCTCTAAATATATGGGCGGGGTGTCTTGGAGTGCTTTTGCATCGAAAAAAGAAATTGTTTTATAATATTTCTGAAGAACAGCCCATTCACTATTTCTCACTACTGGAGGCAATTGAAACAGGTCCCCAATAAAGAGTACCTGAACTCCTCCGAATCCACTCCAGTTATTCCTTCTTACCGACTTTAAGATTACATCAATTGCGTCGAGCAAATCTGCTCTCAACATCGATACTTCATCTATGATCAATAATTCAAGTTCCCGTAGCAGCTCTCGCTTTGCGCTATTAAGGCGGAGGTATTTGAGTAGATTTTTCTTATCAAAAAACTCTCCGTATTCTTCACCTGACATACTCTGTTCAGGAATAAAACTACCCATTGGTAACTGGAATAGGGAGTGCAAAGTAACTCCACCAGCATTCATTGCAGCCACTCCGGTAGGAGCAGCAATAACAATTTTCTTATGACAATTATCTTTTATGTATTTCAGGAAAGTTGTTTTCCCAGCCCCTGCTTTTCCTGTGAGATACAAATGTTCATTGGTGGTATTGACATAGTTTGCCGCCAATTCAAATTGGGTGTTGATTTCAATGGGCTCATTCATTAAAAAAAGTATTTTAGGTTAGAAAATACAGTTACGGACATTATCGACAGTTGAAATGCACCTAACATACAAAATCAAACTGTTACAATCTAATGCCATGTAGACATACGATTATACCTATATGGACTCAACAAATTTATTCAAACGTAATTGGAAGGGCCTCTGCCTCAAATTCACCTCCATCAAGGACGTTCAAATTCACTGATATTGAAATATTTTTGGACACAGTAGGAGCTCTTTTTAAATAATAAGAATTAATATGATTAATTGGTTTATCTACCTGTAACAAATAATCAGCTAGGCTTGGAGGATCATTAACATAGTCTTTATTCAATTCTATTATTGAATTTATATTGTCTCCCGCCTTAAATTCGTCATCATAATCCAGATTAGTAGTGAAGACAATGCTTTCAATTTGCTGGACATATCCATGCTGATCTGGTACGCATTGCTCCAACCAATCATCAATTCTAATTAAATCCCCTGTTTGATTCTCTCCTGTGTATGCATATGTTGCACTATTGAAGTAAACCTCCATATAGAAAACATCAAAACCGACTACTTCATTTCCTTGATTTAGACCATCAGATCCATATGACGTATTATATCTGTTTCCAAGTTCTATTGTCTCCAGGCGATAGTGAGAATAGTTATATGTGCTGATTGATTCACAGGATTGCTCATCATTAGAACAACTCGTGAGTAGTAACACAAGGATACAATTTGATATGAGGATATTTTTCAGCATAGGCTTAATTAATCTGGCTTTCCGATTTTCTCATGATAAATTCAATTCTAAGGACTTTATTTGAACCTTCGGACTATCAAAATCATGCAAGGCAGTTTCGAAGTCAGTGGATCGATCAAATATCCCATACACCGCCGAGCCCGTTCCGGTCATAGAGGCATAATCTGCTCCTAATTCTAAGAGCTTCAATTTAATAGATTGAAGCTCCGGGTGAGCTGCGAAAACAGTTTTTTCAAAGTCATTGACAACTGCACCTTGCCAATCTTTTGGAGGTTGTTGAAGTGCGGATTTAATGTCATAGCCAGGCTCTTTCGGAGTGATTCCATCAAAGGCCACCCTAGTATTCACATGAATACCCGGAAAGACTACTACAACTAAATAATCCGACAAGTCAAGTACAATATCCTCCAAGATTTCGCCGACACCAGTCACAAGTTTGGGTTGATTGTCAATAAAGAATGGACAGTCGGCACCAAGGGTTATGGCATAAGCCTCCAATTCTACCTTTGTCAGTCCTATCTCAAATTGTTCGTTGAGCAACTTGAGGGCAAAGGCTCCATCTGCCGAACCACCACCCAATCCCGCCCCCATGGGTACAACTTTGTGTAAGTGCATTTTTACAGGTGGGATGTCATGTTTTTCCTTTAGGAGTTCGTAGGCCCTTACGCAGAGATTAGTACTACCGTCTTCAGGTATATCTAATCCTGACGAGGTAAATACAAATTCATCTGCCGGTACAATTTCAAGTGCATCTTTCCAACCAAGAGGCAAGAAACATGAGGAGAGATTATGATAGCCATCCGTCCGTTTAGAGGTAATGTTGAGACCGATGTTGATCTTGGCGTTGGGAAAGGCGATCATAGGACTAAGTTAATGCCGTCACTTCGAAACGGAGTGAGAAGCCCCCATCGGCCTGTAGGTCCGCTGGGGATTTCTCCTTCCTACGTCAGTCGAAATGACGTGGTAATGTTTATTTCTTCATTTGCTCTATAACGTCTGCTGTGATTCCTGACGAAGAGAAACCACCATCGTGCATCAGGTTTTGCATAGTAACCATCTTGGTCAAATCCGAGAACATTGATACGCAATAATCTGCACATGCATCTGCTGTGGCATTGCCAAGTGGAGACATCTTCTCTGCATAATCCATAAATACATCAAATCCGCCCACCCCTGAACCTGCTGTTGTCATCGTAGGAGACTGTGAAATCGTGTTTACCCTTACTTTCTTCAATCTGGCAAATCTTTCACCATAGCTGCGAGCAATAGATTCCAGCATGGATTTAGCCTGGGCCATGTCTGAATAATCAGGGAAAGTCCGTTGAGCAGCAATGTAAGTCAAGGCAAGAATGGACCCCCACTCATTCATCGCGTCCTGCTTTTCAGCTACTGCCATCACTTTATGAAATGAGATAGCTGAGATGTCCATGGTTTTCAGCATCCAGTCGTAATTCAAATCACCATATTCCTTACTTTTTCTCACATTTGGACTCATACCTATGGAGTGCAATACGAAATCCAATTTTCCACCTAAAACTTCCACAGATTTTGAAAAGAGGTTTTCCAAATCTTCAACGGATGTAGCATCAGCAGGAATTATTTCCGAACCACATTGCTCAGCCAATTGATTGATTGCGCCCATTCTTAAAGCGATCGGGGCATTGGTCAAGGTAAACGAAGCCCCTTGTTCTTTAGCCTTCAAGGCTACCTTCCAGGCAATTGAATTTTCGTCCAAAGCACCAAAAATGATCCCTCTTTTTCCTTTTAATAGATTATTAGACATTTGATTTAATTTCTTATTGGTTTAAAAAAGCGTAAAGATAGTAGTTAGTAGTTGGTATTTAGTATTTAGGTTTTGGTTTTTGGTGCACGTTGCATGTCACTCCATCCCAATTAATTCTCTTGCACTATTCCTTGCGGTATCTGATGGATTTTCACCACCAATCATTTTGGCTATTTCTTCCAGCCGATCAGCAGGCTCTAGTTTTCGGATCATGCTTTCTGCTTTTGCCGCTTCATTATTTTTATAAACAAAATAATGGGCCTGCCCTTTGGCGGCTATCTGCGGAAGGTGACTTATAGATATGACTTGATGGTTGTCAGACATACGTCTCATCATATTGGCCATTTTCATGGCAATTTCTCCGGATACTCCTGTATCTATCTCATCAAACACCACTGTAGGCATGGCCGTTTTGCTGGCAAGCAAATACTTGATGCAGAACATGAGTCGGGAGAATTCACCGCCTGAAGCAACATTGCCAACAGGCTCTGGTTTGATTCCTTTATTTGCGCTAAAAAGAATTTCTATTTCGTCAATGCCTAATTTCCACGGCTCAACGCGTTTATAGACAAATTCCACATGACCATCGGGCATCCCTACTTCAGCAAGCAATTCGTTGAGTGACAAGGAAAATACATCAATCTGGCTTCTTCTCTTTTCCGAAAGTTGCTCGGCTGATTGAATCATCTTTTGCTCTAAATTTTCTTTTTGAACTTTCAGTAGTTTTATTTCCTCTTCCAGATTGATTACTCCTTCGGTTTCAGATTCAAGCTGCTCCTGAATTTTCAACAATCCAGACACATCACTTATCCGATGCTTCTGTTGAAGTTTATAGATCAGATCCAGCCGTAGATTCACCTCTTCCATCCGAGCCGGATTGTGCTCTATATCGTCTTGAAGATTGACCAGATCTCTAATAATGTCAACAATCTCCTCCGTTGCAGATTCAAATCTGACACTTAGTGTTTCCAGTTCCTTAGAAAAAGCAGCCATGTTTCGCAGTACGCTAGTGGCCTCCTTTAATCTATCATTTATGTTAATTTCATTTTCATCAAATTCCGATGAAATCTGAGAAAGCCTAAGTTTAATTTCCTCGGCATGCTCCAGAATCTGCAATTCTTCTTCGAGAGTGGTCTGTTCTCCTTCTTGCAAACCAGCCTCGACTAATTCGTCCAGCAAAAATTTCTTATAGTCCTCATCAGTTTTTGACGACTTTTCTTGATCAAGCAGCTCGGCAAGTTTTTTGGTCAATTTACTATACTCACTGTAATCATTCTGAAACCGAATTAATTCTTTTGAGGTTTGAGCAAAGTCATCCAGTAGCTTCACCTTCACAGATTTATTGCCCAATTGAATGCTTTCATTTTGGGAGTGAATATCGATTAGCCTAAGCCCGACCATTTTCATAACGTCTAATGTAACTGGAACATCGTTGATAAACGCTCTCGACTTACCCTTTGGACTGATCTCTCTTCTTATGATAGACTGCTCCTCAAAGTCCAAATCTTCTTCCTCAAATAAGGTTTCTAACTCAAGTTTAGAAACATCAAACTCGCCTTCTACTACGCATTTCTTGTCTTTGTCGAGGAGCGCTTTCGTATCAGCCCTTTTACCCAAAAGTAGCCCTACTGCGCCCAGCATAATTGACTTCCCGGCACCTGTCTCTCCTGTTATAATATTGAGACCTGCATCAGGCTCCAACTGCAACTTTCTGATCAGGGCATAATTGCTAATGGTCAAACTGGAAATCATGAGTTGGCTATCCTTCTATAGGTACAAAATGATGTCAAAAATAAAAACTTTCAAGATATGTATGTGTCATTCTTTTTCAAAGTTTGATGTTCTGAAAAGATATGATTATCAATTTTCCAGAATCTTGCCAAACTCCTCGGTACGTGCGGGGTCCAGGCTTTTAAGAATGTTGTAAACCTCACGTCTTTGTGCCAAGTCACCTTCCGAATAAATACCAACCAACTCGTCGAGTTTGGCATCCAAAAATGAAATAATCATAATAGACCTTGGTTTAGATCGGTTGGCAGCCTGAACCTTTTTGAGCGCTTCCAAAATATTCGTTCTGCCCTCATCAGGTTGTTCTGCCATCAAGTCCAGGCCTTTAATGTGATATTCATATATCGCCTCTCGCATGGGTTCCATAGTCTGATCTATCGTATTTTCAGAAAGCCAATATCTATTTCTAATGCTATTAAACTGATCCCATCCGGTATACCCCGATTGCTGGGCATTGTTGACTGCTGCCCATGCCGCTTCATAATACTTCTGCCCACCCAGTTCTTCATATGAGTCGTAGTCATACCCCAGAATCATATAGGCGTAATAACCGAGCATAGATGTGATATTGGATATAAAACTTGTAGGTTGAAAGTCCAATGGTTGAGATTCTGTGTATTCAAAATTGAAATCTCTATCTGCAAAATTTATCAACACGGCCTCGTATGAAGAATTATAGACGGGTCTTGCTGCTATCACCTGGACCGTAGCGGAAAAATTACCTAAAGAAGGCTGAGATTCAAGCGTAATGTTTATGCCACACGTAATTCTTTCATTATTTTCAAAACGTTCATCGGCCCATTTTCGGTCATTTAAGAATTTGGCGAACTCTACTTCCATTTCCTGAAATACCCTGCGCTCGGTAGTTTCGATCTGCACGGCATTTACTTTCACCTGACAATTCAATTCCTGGGCTACAACAGAAAAGCAAGTGCCCATTAGAAATAAAAGGAGAAAAGTATTAAGGATGGGTTTTTTCATCTATTTCATAATTACTTTCAATTGCTCGGTGAATCTTCCTTTAGTTAGCACTGCCAATACGGCTAAGAAGTTACTTACTTGAAGGTTTCATGGATGCAATTAACAATGTCCTCAGCAACCTTTTGCTTCGACTTGAGTTCAAAATGCCTCTTTGGCTGATCAACGCTGAAGATAGTAATTTTATTAGTATCCACAGAAAAACCTGCACCATTATCGTTCAAAGAATTAAGGACAATAAGATCAAACTTCTTCTTGTCCATTTTTTCTTTTGCATACTGTTCTTCTTTCTCGGTCTCCAAGGCAAAACCTACGTTAACCTGGCTTTTGGCTTTACGTTTGCCCATTTCCGCAGCGATATCTTTATTCTTGACTAACTCTATGGTCATAGAATCGCCAGTTTTTTTGATCTTCTCTTCGGCAGGAGCTATCGGCCGATAGTCGGCTACCGCTGCTGCAAAAATTGCTATGTCGGTTTGATCATATTTTGCTGATACCTCATTGTACATTTCATCTGCGGATGACACGTGGGTAAGAGCAATCAATTCCGATTCCAACTTGTATTGTCCCGGCCCAGCAATCAAATGGATACGAGCTCCTTCCGAAGCCATAGCATGCGCCAATGCTAATCCCATCTTGCCTGATGAGTGATTACCAATAAAGCGAACTGGATCTATTTTTTCGTAGGTGGGGCCGGCAGTAATCAAGACCTGCTTACCTTCAAATCTTTTTTTTTTTGAGAGGTGTTCCTCTACTTGTTGCAACAAATGCTCAGGCTCAGCCATTCTGCCCTCACCTACCAAACCACTGGCTAGTTCTCCGTGTTCCGCGTCCAACACCAAATGTCCAAATGATTGCAAAATTTTGAGATTCTGTCGTGTTGCCGGATGCCTATACATATCAAGATCCATGGCAGGAGCAATCACAACCGGACATTTAGCTGAAAGGTAAACCGCAGTTAATAGATTGTCGCACAGGCCATGCGCCATCTTAGCCATTGTATTGGCACTAGCTGGTGCTATCAAAAATAAATCGGCCCATAGACCTAATTCGACATGATTTTCCCATTGTCCCCGATCATCTTTTTCAAAAGCTGAAACGACAGGGTTTTTAGAAAGCGTAGATAGCGTAAGTGGTGTAATGAAGGTCTTAGCCGAGACAGTCATAATGACTCTCACCTCGCAGCCTGCTTTGATCAATAGTCTGACCAAAAGAGCGGATTTGTATGCGGCTATACTACCGCATACTCCTAGTAATATTTTCTTCCCCTTCAGCATTGGGGGGCAAATTAAATTTCTATGCCGCCTTCTTCTTTCACCGCATCTCTCACAAGGATTTTTCCTTCAGAAAATTCCTCGATAGCCACGATGGTAGGCTTTGGCATTCTTTCATAAAATTTAGAAATTTCGATTTGCTCTCTGTTTTCGAATATTTCTTCAAGATTGTCCACTGTAGATGCAAATTCTGCTAATTTTCCACTCAATTCTTCTCTTACATTAGAAGAAATTTGTCTTGCTCTCTTTGAAATTACATTGAGAGATTTGTAGATGTTACCTGTGTCTGTTGACAAATCGACAATATCTCTAGTTACAATTGATGGTTTAACCGCCATTATTATGAATTTTTAGATAATTTTTTTGTTTCTTCAAGTGAGTCCACATAGAACTTCTCAGCTTTTTTTAGGAATTCACTGTTTGGGTATTTGTCTATAAACTCTTCATAGAGCTCAATAGTTTTCTGGTATCTTTCTTTTTGCTTGGATTTGATACTCTGCTTGGCGTAACTGTACTCTGAGTCCACCGCATAAAACAATATTTCCTCGTTCAGTTTTGAATCTGGAAATTCATCTGCAAAAGTCTCAAAGGCAACGCGTGCTGCTTCCCACCTTTCCAGTTTATGATATTGCTTAGCATT
This sequence comes from Reichenbachiella sp., assembly GCF_039944555.1. Classification (GTDB taxonomy): domain Bacteria; phylum Bacteroidota; class Bacteroidia; order Cytophagales; family Cyclobacteriaceae; genus Reichenbachiella. Next base: position 153,795 of record NZ_JBDUYN010000013.1, read on the forward strand.
CTCAAATGCCTTTTTTTCTAGTTTTCTCTGCAACTCATCAATATACTTGGTTGCAGGTTCAGCATATTCGCTATATGGATTTCTATTGATAAAAGTTTGAAATGCATTAACGGCATCTAAAGTACTACTTTGATCGAGGTTATAGTCCGGAGACTGCAAATAAGATGAGTATGCCGACATGTACGCCGCCTCGATGGCCCAGTCACTTCGCGAATAAACCCTGGCGAACTCGTTGAAATAACTACCGCTTAGGATATACTGTCTCTGATGGAAATAACAATAAGCTCTATAAAAACTGGCCTTTTCGGCGTCCAATGTACCCTTAATAATTGGCAACACCTGGTCAAACAGCACACTGGCTTTGTAATATTCTTCTTCTTCGTAGTAGCGAAGTGCGGCGTCGTACTTCATTTTCCAATCCGTACTTTTTTGTAGTCGTTTAAATTCACTACAAGAAATAGCCAAAACAGCTACCAAAACAAGTACAAAATTCCCTAAAAACCTCATTTTTCGCATAAGCCTGCAAATATAGCTTGTTTACCTTAAATTCAACAATTTTTTTCGAGCTGAGATTCTCTTGCTTTTAAGACTTCTTATCGCTCTATAAGTAAATGATCTTTGGTAGAGTTTAGTTGCTTCAAGGCCTCTGTTTTATCCGCCTCCTTCAACATTTTTTTGCCCATTTCGATTTTATCTTCGTTTTGCTCCATCAACTCCTTTGCCCTTCCTTTTAAAATCTTCTCTTGGTCAGCTGGGGAGTCTTCATTTGATTGCTTGTAATAGGTAGCCACGTCATACAACTCAGGCCGTTCATCTTCTCGCCAATCAAAATCTTCTAAGAACATTTGATCTTCCTCCAATTCGTGTGGAGGAATGAACTTAGCCTCGGGCTGTGTATAAAATGAAATATTCTTCATGATGTTCTCCTCAAATCGTAATGTCATGGCACTGCAGAAAATCTTATTCATTCCGATCATAAGACTATCTCCTTTCAACAAAAAATAGTGGCTCTCTCCATTGCCATTGATATCCATTTTCTGCATGTCTCCAAACTCATTAAAATGACCAACCATTTTCCTACCCTTGATCTGATTATGTTGCCCTAAAGTGTCTATTGAAATCAGGAAAGCTCTTCGTCTAAGCGTCATTTGTTTCAAAATGTCTTCTTCGAACTTCAAGTCAATGCTGTCGGAGACCATTTGACTGCTCTTATTCCATAGGATAGGGTCATCGTACATGTGAATAGTTGAATCCGACAAAAAATAAGCAACTGAATCACACTTGCCCTGCATATTACGCTTGAACATTAAAATATTGTAGTAGGCTAGTATTCGCTCCTTATCTTTATCTACATTTTCAATTGAAACTAAGGTATCTGAGGACATGAAAAAGGTATCCTGTCGCATGATACGCTTCATCAATGGTCTACCGTAGACCTTACTGATGCCAGCCTTTTTATCGTAGACAGCCTCATCACCAAAGATCAGTATGTCATCCTTTTTTGAGGTCATGACCACGTTTCCTTTGGCTGTATAAAATTTCTTTTGATCGTCGATAAAAAGCTCATCCCCTGTTACGATGTAATTTCTTGTTTCAATGGTCCCTTCGGCAAAAGTGGTTTGATCCTTGGCAGTCCTGAAACGTCCGCCATCCGCATCAACTGTTGTTCCATCTGCATTTTCGATATAGGTAGGGCCTTTAGTGACGGCAACTTTGGTAATGGAAGAGTATTCCAGCGTGTCAGACTTCAAGTTGAAATCCGGAGACACCAACAGCACATCCTTAAAAAAGAAAGCCTGACTACTCTTAGAGTGATAAACACCATATACACTTGTGAGTGTATTCCTCTCGTCAACAAGCTTACCATTTTCTTTAAACTCTCCTACTTCTGTAACCAGATTATAGTCAAGAATATCAGTATAAAGTACTTTGGTGCCTTTTCGATAGACTACATCTTCGCGAAGTAATGCCATTCCCTCATTACCCTGGTAGGTAAGTGTTTTTGAGGTTATCGTTACAGAGTCGTCTACAATTCTAACTCGACCAAAGGCCTCCATCGTATTGGTGCGCGTATAGTAGTAAGCTGAGTCGCAATAGACTATGGTTGTCTTCTGAGTGAATACTACATTGTGGAGCAGTTTTTTGAATCGAACCTTGCCGTCTCGGGCATTCGTAAGTTTGTCGGCTTTGTATCTGAATTTATCCTTTTTTTGGGCTACAGCACCCATTGAAAAAAGTAAAAAACAAGCAAACCAAAACAAAAAGGTGTTTCGCATAGTGTAAAAATCTGTCGCAAAGCTACATGGAATCCATGAGATAAGTAAACAATAAAATATAAGTGCTGAGCTGCAAATCAGATGCCAAAAACATTTGCATCATCTTTGAAACTGGCATGGTCAGTACACATTATTGAAGACGTGAACGAATCATGCATTGTTTGAGAAAAATATCATCGTCATACAAAAAATAAACACATAAAAAACAGCTAAGTTTGGCCAAAAGCTTACTCGGTGGCCACATTGCAAAGACAATTCGAACGATTTATAAAAAGGGAACATCTTTTTGGCCCGAGCGATAAGCTGTTGCTGGCAGTAAGTGGTGGAGTGGATTCAATTGTGCTCGTTCATCTCATGCATTCGCTAAATTATAAGGCTAGTGTAGTCCATTGTAATTTTCAACTGCGCGGAGAAGATTCCGATCATGATGCTGCGCTTGTTGAGGCAATCGCCAAAAAACATAATTTACCGTTCTATCACAAAAAATTTAATACTTCAGATTATGCTGAGTCACAGCATCTTTCGACACAACTGGCGGCCAGAGAACTAAGATATCAGTGGTTTGATGAATTAGTGAGTGCTCATAGTTTTGATTATTTAATCACTGCTCACCATGGCAATGATCAAATTGAAACCATGCTTTACAATCTTATCAAAGGGACCGGTGCTGCCGGGCTTAGAGGAATTCCACTAAGAACGGACCAAATCCGTAGACCGCTTTTATTTGCAAAAAGAGAGGAGATTGAAGCATACGCAAAGGAACACAAACTCAAATGGAGAGAAGATGCCTCCAACAAGGAGGACAAATACCGCCGCAACCGGATTCGGCTACGAGTTGTCCCGGAACTTAAACACATCAATCCAGGACTGGAAAAGACGATGTCAAATAACAGCAAAAGGTTTGACGCGCTAGAAAAGCTATTGCTAAATCAAGTGACTCTCATAAGTAAGGAGTATTTAAACCAAAATAATAATGGCTATTCGTTGTCGATGAGCTGGTACAAGGCCTCAGAGGGTAGTCTGGCTGTTTTGGTAGAGTTGCTTCGACCTTTTGGATTTAATGCAGACCAGTGCTTTTCCATTGATGAAATCATCGATAATACGGAATCAAACTCCGTTGGCAAACAATTTTATTCTGCACAATATGTGCTAGCTATTGATCGAGGTACCATCCAAATCGTATCAGTACATTCTGATGAAAAGTTCGAGCTCATGATAAATAAGAGTGACGAATTTGTATCCACTCCTCTTGCTGATTTTTCTTTAGAACTTGCGAACTCAAAAGGAGATTGGCCCAAAGACAAAAAAGTGGCTTACTTGGATGCTCAATTCGTTGAATTTCCAATTAAAGTCAGAAATTGGAAGCAAGGAGACAGCTTTTACCCACTAGGTATGAATGGTAAAAAAAAGCTAAGCGATTTTATGATTGATGAGAAAATTCCCGTAAACTTGAAATCAAGAGTTGTGCTTTTCGAGTCAAAAAAAGATATCATCTGGGTAGCCGGACATAGGATTGACGATCGATACAAAATCACACCAAAAACTAAACGCGTATTGATCATAAAAATGACCGACCATGTTTAATCCATTCAAAAAGAAATACAGTAAAAAAGAACTAGACTTGATTGCTTTTTTGGCACAGACCAGACATTTCGAAAAATTGGATGAAGATGAGTTGGCTCTGTTTCTTCCCTACATGTACTTACGCGATTATCAGCAGGATGAGGTTGTGTTTTTTACTGGCGATCCGAGTCATGCCTTGTATATCATCAAGCGGGGCTCTGTGTCACTTTCAATTGATGTTAATGATCGATTCGAGCAGCTTGCAGAAGCCTACCGTGGGCAAGTTTTCGGCGACAACAGCCTATTAGAAAGTGCCAAGCGCATCTACACCACGGTGATCACCTCTGAAAAAGCTGAATTATACGTAATCCCTCAAATCAACCTCCTCGAAATATTGAACGATCATCCTGAGGTTCGTGCCAAGGTCATGACCGCCTTCTCTGAAGTGTATAATGAATACACCACCCAACTGTTTAAAACTTACAAATCCCATTTTGGGTTCTTCGAACTGAGCAAGGTCTATCTGGGAAGGGTTTAAAATCTAAAATCACATTTTCCTATTGCCCATGTGATATCGCAATCAAGAATTGTGGATGGACGAATTGCCGTCTTCAATAAATGACAAAAGTCATAGGGTAAAACTCTTGAAGAATTCATCCTTTTTCTCCAATTAAGAGTAAGATTTGGCTATTTTAGCGGCACAAATTGATCCCTAATTTAGGATCATAAAACACAAACAAGATGAAACCGACATGGTCGGATCAAATAATTGACTAACATGTTCATTAATTGATCTCTTGTAAATCAAATATTATAGTAAACAAAATATAAGCAGATGAAAGTAACCGTAGTAGGTGCCGGAAACGTAGGTGCCAGTGTAGCTGAGTATGTAGCCATGAAAGAATTGGCTGATGAAGTTGTGATCCTGGATATCAAAGAGGGCTTTGCAGAAGGTAAAGCCATGGATCTTAACCAATGTGCCACCCTCAATGGGTTTAACGCCAAGGTAATTGGTACTACAGGTGACTATTCCAAAACTGCAGGTTCTTCTGTTGTCGTGATTACTTCGGGTATTCCCAGAAAACCAGGGATGACCAGAGAAGAACTGATTGGCACAAATGCAGGCATTGTGAAGACCGTAACGGAAAACTTGGTAAAACACTCTCCTGATGCGGTGCTTGTCGTAATTAGTAATCCAATGGATACCATGACTTACCTATCTGCTAAAACGAGTGGATTGGCCAAAAACAAAGTGATCGGTATGGGTGGCACTTTGGATAGTGCAAGGTTCAAATACAGATTATCTGAAGCTTTGGATTGCAATCCAAACGATGTGAAAGGCATGGTGATTGGCGGACATGGTGATACCACTATGATTCCATTGACAAGATTGGCCTCTTACAACTCAACTCCTGCGTCTGACTACATTTCCGCAGAAAGAATGGAGCAAGTATCCGCTGATACTATGGTAGGCGGCGCTACATTGACCGGTCTGCTAGGAACTTCTGCATGGTATGCGCCGGGTGCTGCAGGTGCTGAAGTAGTAGAAGCCATTATCAGGGACAAAAAGATCATGATGCCATGTTCAGTTTATCTGGAAGGTGAATATGGACAAAAAGACATCTGCATCGGAGTACCGGTGATCCTTGGAAGAAACGGATGGGAAAAGATCATTGAGCTGGACTTGAACGATGACGAAAAAGCGAAATTCGAAGCTAGTGCCGCTGCGGTTAGAAAAATGAATGACGCGTTGGAGCTATAAGGTTCAAAATTCAACGGATAAGTTTAAAAGAGGTTAGTCCTCTGCAAATAAAAGCTCCCGCCTGATCGCT
>NZ_JBDUYN010000014.1:0-215531 GCF_039944555.1 Reichenbachiella sp.
AAGGATCATCTGGGTAATGTGCGAGCCGTAGTGGTTCATGAGAATGACGATATCGACGAAAAACAACATACCGATTATTATCCTTTTGGTATGGCCATGACCCATGCTGGCAGCAGAAACCATCGCTTTGGGTATCAGGGCGAATTTGCCGAATATGATCAGGAAACCGGGTTTAATCATTTTGAGCTCAGAGAATATGATCAAAGGATAGGCAGGTTTATGGTTCCAGACCCGTATAGACAATTTGCCTCACCTTATATGGCCATGGGCAATAACCCTATCAACGGAGTAGATCCTGATGGAGGATGTTTTACTCGAGATGCTGATGGCAATTACATCGAATGCCCTGAAGCTGATATAGGTGCCACAATGAATGGAGCATTTGGGTATGAGTGGACATTTGGTGAAGCCGGTTGGGATTTAACGAATGCAGCTGATGTCGCAGGGTATCTTGCCTATTTCAGCGCTGCGCCAGAAGAAGTGATTGGTACAGCTAAATACTACGAATGGAGATATGTTGAACATATTGAAAAGTATGGAACCAGACCTCCGGATTATTATTTAGGTTATGGTCATAAGTATATCAATAGGTTCAGTACCGAATTGAATCCGACGATGTCGGCAGATGGCCAGGCATGGTTAACCCAGACCCGTCTTGAGTTGCAGTATCTAATGGAAACGGGTTTACAAGAAAATCCGGCAATGGAATTGGATAATCCTTCTTTCCATTCATTTGCTTTTGATACACATGTCCCAGCATATACCAAGGGAGATCTTTTAAAAGATCTGAGTTTTTCGGACCAGTGGAAGATTTTAAGAACACCGGATATGAGTGATTTATTTAGCTCGGATGGAATTAGACAGGTGATCAATATTTTTCCATTATTGTACCCTGCGGATGTATCGTCGTACAATCATTGGAATGGTAGAAACTACGATATGCGAGATTATTAAAACCGATTTCTGAATTGATAAATCCACTTAAAATTATATTGTTAGCCTCATTACTTTCTTGTAGCCCTAATAGGGGAGATAACGACATTCAAGTGATTAATATGGGGATTCATGCTGCGCATGATAAGGTGGTTTCCTTACTTTCCAAGGAAGACGATTTATATCTCATTGCAGAAGAAAGACTTAGTGACTTCAAAAGTATAAGATCAATTTTTTATTCTTCGGACGATACCGGTGCGACTTGGAAGAAAATCAATACACTTCAAGGTAAATCAAGAATAACCTTTGAAAACGAAAATAACCTTTACGTCATAAATGAAATTTTCACAGAAAATTCATTTAATAATCAAAGGAGTTTTCTGTATAAACTGAACTTAGTGGACAATGAGGTCCATAAAATTAAGGAGTTCAATGGATATATACATTCAGCTTTTTTTGTTGGTTCTAATGGATGCGCTTTTGTAAGGAAATCTGGCAAAGCCTCGGATTATTTTCTGTATCAAACAAATGATGACGGAATCTCTTGGATAAGCTCACAAATATCGAGGCCGATATTGAAATCGAAAATGAAAGGCAGCAAAATTTACTTTTCGACTCACAAAGATGACCTTTTGAAAAATGATATTTTTCTAATAAACCTGGCTGACAATAAAATTGACCCTATTGGATTAGAAATGAATGTGGCAGACTTTGAGGTAAGAAGTGATAATGATATTTTGTTATTAGGAAAAAGTAATAAAGGAATAGAATTAAGTAGGTACAAAGATAATTTGGTTACGTCATTAAAGGTTTTTCCAGCCAAAGACTCATTCTTTCCTAAAATGTTAATTGGGAAGGGCGATTTTTTGGTTGTACTAATTGGAGAAGTAAAATCAATGAGTACAACTAATCAGATATTTATCTCCAAGGATATGGGTAAAACTTGGGAAGAAAAGAATCTTCCCATTAACAATTACAATGAGCCTTTGGTTATTTATAAAGAAAACAAGGTGCTCAATTATAACGGAAAGGCTAAGATTACTTTAATTCATTGATCCAGATTTAGTGCAAGAACCTTGCAATAATCATCACTCAAATAACTTCCTATTGATGAATCAGCTAGCCTACTCAAGAATATTCTTCATCATCTTGATCAAAGGGCTATTCCAATTAACAAAATTTGACTTGACTCGCACTTACTCCAATTAGAGAAAGATTTCTCCGGGACTTCTTCCCGGAGAATTCACCAACAATCCACAATGCTCCTATATAATAGTCAGCGCATAAGGGAGCATGAGAATTTACCCTTTCTTTTTCCTGGAAGCTGATCAGGAAGAACTTGCGTCAAATAAGTTAAAATGAAGGGAGTTTCAGGCTCCCCTCATATTCAGAAGTACGTTTACCTCTGAATTTAGCGCTGCTCAGGCACTAGGATCTTTATTTCATTTCCAAAACTCCAGCTTCAGTAGTTTCACCCACAGTAACTGCGATATTCTCCATGGTTGCCGCAGATAATCCACTGGCCTCATCAGGAACCGAGCTTACCGTATACGTTCCTGCATCAAGGGCGCGAATGAGAAATTCACCTGTTTCATCTGGATAGGATGAAACGCTGTCTTCCCCTGCAATGGCATATACTACAGCAGCAGTACTTGCTGGTGAGATCGTCCCATGTATAGCTCCGGTAGTGGCTTCCATAAGGGCTCTGATCACAGGCTTGAGGTTATACTTTCCCGAGTTTCCTGCCATCACCACGGATTTGGCTGCATCAAAATCGATAACCAATTTGTAGGTAATACCTGCCTGGATATCAGCATTTACGTTAAGTTTTAATCCACTCTCAGAACCGGAAGGTACTGTCAGAACCGTCTCTTGCCCATCTATGGTTAGCTTGTTGCCATCTCCCAAAATCAGTCTTACCTGACCGAGTTGACCTTCGGGCAATTCAATTTCTCCGAGGAAGGCTTCTTCACCATTTGTGAGTAGTAATAAATCGTAAACGCCTGGCTGAGCTCCCTCTAGTGATTGCCAACCATTTTCATCACTCGCGTCCGAGCTGACGTTGATTTGAATATCTCGTATATCTATCATCACCGCATCATAATCAGCAGGTGCATCCACAAGGCTCACCTGGATTTTGGCTGAGCCTTTGTCATCATTGCTACAATTCGCAAAAAGTGCGGTGTATGCGATCAGGGCTATCAGATAAAGTTTGTTGTTCGTAATCATTAATTTCATTCTAGTGTTAATTCAAAATCCACATCAGTTTCATTTCCGATTGTGATGACGATGTTTTCTTCAGATTTTGATAAATAGTCCGTGTGTTCTGCGGTCAAGTTATACGTACCGGTAACTAAGCCAAGTACGGTGTATTCGCCGTTTTCATCCGTAAATGTGGTCGTATTGAGCGTGTCGGCTGCATAAACCGATAGCTGAACTCCTTCGATGCCGCTGGCGCTGAACTGGTCGATCACTGTGCCACCAATAGAACCGGCCTCTGCTAGATTTACGGCTTTAACTGTCGGACTGAATATAAATCCCTTGATCCCCGCCGGGGTATCAGGATTGCCTTGTACTTTGAATGATTTGCTGACGTCAAAATCTAACAATACATCAAATGCTCCGCCTTCGGTTATTTCAAGTGGTGAAGTCATTTTAATCTTGAGACCGCTCGTAGATCCGCTGGGTATTTTCAAATCGAAGACTTGTCCATCATTCAGTAGGACATTGGATTCGGCAATCAGCATTCTTATTTCATCATAGGATCCCAGAGGCACCTGCATATCTACCAACGTTGCGGTCAGTCCATTGGTCAAATCCAAAAGATTGAAGGAAGCTTCTTTTTCCGACAGCAGTATAAAGGCCTCTTCTTCTGCATCGACAAGCCTTATTTCCAATTTGGTGATCGTGACATTGGCTTCTGCTACCAAATCTGCAGGGAACGGAGCATCTGTAAGCAATACCCTCAAGGTTGCGGTAGGTAGTACAATGTCCATATCCTTGTAATACGGTTCATCCTGTTCATCACAGGCACTGTTCTGTAGCAGGGTTTGCAGTTCCGTGTTGTTACCAATAGTAATTTCCTCAGCCACTGTATTGAAGGCAGTGATCGGGTAATTGAATGCTCCAATTTCGTTTTCATCCAATCGACGCAGTAACTCATTAAGCTCCTGGTCACCATTTAGTTGTTGAACTTCAGCGAGCTGGTTCAGTCGATCATAGCGTGAGAATTTTAAAGGGTAGTTGAAAGTATAACATTCAATATCATCATCATCGCCCCCTTCAATACTAGCGGCAACTATTGCTTCGAGTTGACTTTCATTTTCTAAAAGTACTTCGGAGTAATCGGCGAAAATGGCTGTGGCAGGATAGATCAGAGACAAACTGTCTTTTATAAACCTTTCTTCATTAAATATTTCTTCAATTTGACTAAAGTCATTGACAGATTCAATCAGTAGTTCGCGATTATTGGCAAGCACAGAGACCGGAAGTTTGATGGATATCGAACTGGCATTGTCCAGGATGTTATCAAATGACCCGTCTTTTAAGGTGGTGAAGGTGACCAACTGTGTGAGTTCTGATTGTGGAAAAATGGCCGTTCCTTCAGCCGGCATATCAATTTCCTCAATAGCTTCCTGGCAACTCATCAAGGAGCTGATCATTATCACTAGAGCAAATTGAAATTGTCGGTTAAAAATCATTATACTGTGGGCGGTCTTTCGTTTCACCTGCCTAATAAAACAGATGACGATCAAAAAGTCCTACCAAAAGATTAAAAATAAAGTTCGAATGTAAACACTTGCCCAATTTCTAAGGTCTGCTATAGTTATCCTCAGGATATCGTACGGGTCTTACCGGGGCCAAACATAGACGAAAAGATCTTTTTTATTCTGAGCTTTTTTTCGGCAGACTGTCCACAATAGGGGCACTTCTCAGCATTGATGCTTATTTGTTCCTTACAGCTTCTGCACATAATAATCTCAGTCATATTTGCTAATTTTCGTTTAGGTCGATATATTCAGGTACCAGTCTATGATTAAGTATATAATCAACTTATCCCTTGATGCAATATTATAATTGCCAACCTTGTTCGGTTGAGTATAAAACAGATGATAGTTAAAAATTCCTACTTTCGATTAGGAGTTTTTTTGAAATATGAAAAGCGAGACCCCTCATCCGGTTTGTGAAGAACAGACCTTCAAATTCCTGTTTGAAAAGCATGCCACCGAGTTGCATGACTTTTTGTATTACAAATATGGTGCGGACAACAATCCGGGAGATCTGGTACAGGAAGCTTTCATCAAGCTTTGGAATAATTGTAAAAAGGTGTCCATGGATAGGGCCAGGTCATTTCTATTTACAGTGGCCAACAACCAAATGCTAAATACGATTTCAAGACGAAAGACGGTATTGAACTATCAAAAGGAGCCGCATCAAATGGGATCCTCTGAATCTCCGGAATTTGTATTGGAAGAAAAGGAGTATATGAATAGACTCCAAAGTGCACTGGAAAGCTTGAGTGAAGGTCAACGGGTTACTTTTTTGCTCAATAGGGTAGAAGGTAAAAAGCATAAAGAAATTGCCGATTTACTTGGCATATCAAGAAAGGCGGTAGAAAAGAGAATTTATACAGCCCTGTCTATATTAAAATCTAAGGTGGAAGGAATTAAATAGGTTGGCTGGTAGGAATTTTTGATCGTCATCTGTTTTATAGATTGTAAAGAGAGCCATGGAAAACGAAGCATACACAAAAAAGTGGTTGAATGATACCCTGACCGAGGAGGAAAGGGCACAATTTGAACAAACCGATGATTATCGGTTTGTTCAAAGACTGTCGCATGCGCTATTACAATTTAAGCCCCCTAAGTACAATGTGATGGCTGGCCAGGACGAGCTTAGTGAAAAAAGGCTTAAGTCTTCAGTCGCTGAAATCAGACCTTGGTTTTTATGGCTCAAGGCTGCAGCTGTTGTTCTCATGGCTTTGGGTGTGGTTTGGTATTTTGCCTTGGATAAATCTGGTCCGGAGGAGTATTTGGCAGCCAATAAAATGTTTGTTTCGCTTCCGGATTCCTCGATCGTCAAATTAAATAACGGTTCGAAGTTGACCTTTGACCCTGGAAAATGGAACGGCGTTCGTCAGGCATTTTTGGAAGGGGAGGGTTATTTCGTGGTGAAGCCAGGAGAAACATTTGATATCATTAGCCAATCAGCCAAAGTCAGTGTACTGGGTACTTCATTTAATATCATTGACAGAGAAAATTACTATGAAGTACAATGTTATCGTGGGCGTGTAAGCGTAACCTCAAAACAAGAGACCGTTATTTTAACGGCCAACCAATCCTACAGAATCATTGATCAAAAAGGCGAGCTGGTTTCTACGAAACTAAGCAAAGTACCTCATTGGCTAAAAGGAGAAAGCGCTTTTCAAAGCGTGCCCTACATCCAGGTAATCAGAGAACTGGAAAGACAATATGACGTATCAGTCGACACAGATAAAATCAACACAAAACGCCAGTTTACTGGTAAATTCACTCATTCTGATCTTAATTTGGCTTTAGAGTCAATTACCGCTCCGTTGAACATCGGATTCCAGGTGATTGGTAGTCAGGTAAGATTAATCGGTGATAAAAAATAAGACTTGCGCTTTCATTTTTTGCTTCTGTCTGCTAAGTGTGATTTACGCACGAGCTCAGACACTTTCCAATGCTGTACCGCTCACCGAAATACTTCAATTACTTGAAGAAAAATTTGACATCACCTTCTCATACATCAACGAGACCGTTGAAGAGATCCAATTAAGACCTTTGTCTGATGAGATCGATCTGGATCGATATATTCAATATCTGGAGAAGGAAACTAATTTGAAAATCAAGCAATTGGATGAACGATATTACTCCATCAGCCCAAACCAGAACACACCTTTTCGGATTTGTGGTTATCTCAAAGATTTGGAAACCCAAACACCACTGACCGGAGTCACGGTAATTGCCGATGAGATAATGGCAATCACTGACGAGAATGGCTTTTTCGAATTGAACGGTTTGGAAAAAGGAAGTGTTAGACCCGTCATCTTCAGGCATCTGGGCTATGAAACTGCACAGGTGACCTTGAGTAACTTTGAAGTCGATTCTTGTAAACAAATAGCACTGACGCAAAGCTTGTCATCCCTTCAGGAAGTAATCATTTATAATTATATCGCCCAGGGAATTGAAAAAAGAGTGAATGGTGCGCACATCATTCACAATTCACAGCTCCAGGTCCTTCCCGGAATCATGGATGAGGATGTGATGCAAAGCTTGCAAGTATTACCCGGCATACAAAGCGCGGTTGAGTCTGTCTCCGATATCAATGTTCGGGGAGGCACCAATGATCAAAACCTGGTCCTATGGGATGGTATCAGAATGTATCAAACTGGCCATTTCTTTGGATTGATATCAGTTTTCAATCCGCATTTTACAAAACAGGTATCGCTGATCAAGAACGGTACGTCGGCCAGCTTGGGAAGGGCGGTATCCGGAACCATCGATATTAAAACTGAATCGGAATTGGCAACATCTTATTCGGTATCCGGAGGGGTCAATCTGCTTGGTGCCGACATGGAAATTGAAATACCGCTGAGCGACAAAACTTCGGTTTTCCTGGCTGGAAGGCATTCCATTTCTAACCTCTTGCAATTACCCACTTACGACCAATATTTTGAAAGGGCTTTTGGTGATATCGAGTCGGTCAGATATACAGCTCAAGACACACTAAAAGGGGAGGTAAGCGATTTCCGATATTACGATGTTGGTGTCAAACTTGTTCATCAGTCAAGTGATCAGGAAAAGTGGCAATTGAGTTTTTTGAATATGTCCGATGATTTAAGTTATGAAGAGCAATCTATATCTACAGCTGCTAATATTTCAAAATCGAGCGTAATTGGCCAGCAAAGTTCGGCCGCTGGTCTGACACACGAGAAAAAATGGAATAACCGCTGGGATACCAAGGTGACAGGCTATTTATCTCATTACAAATTGAAAGCGGAAAATTCAGATGTATCCAATAGTCAACGACTCAATCAAGTGAATGAAATATTGGATTGGGGGGCAAATTTTCAGGCCGGTTTAAATGTAAATAGGAATCTGAATTGGAGCAATGGCTATCATTTTGATGAGCGCGGGATGAGTAGTGAAGATGAACTCAACAATCCGCAATTTAGGAGATTGGAAAAAGAAGTGATTAGGACGCATGTTCTTTTCTCAGAAGGCGTTTATACTTCAAATACCAGTAAAACGGTGATTTCGGGAGGGATAAGGTCAAATTTCTTTGAGTCGCTCAGCTCATGGGTTATCGAGCCTCGTGCTTTAATCAACCACCGATTGACGGACCGGTGGTCGGTAGATTTGGCCGGAGAGTTTAAAAGTCAGACCACCATGCAAATCATAGATTTGCAAAATGACTTTCTTGGGATTGAAAAGAGACGCTGGATCTTGGCAAACGATGCCGACATACCCATTACTAAGAGTAAGCAACTCTCAGCTGGTTTGCAATATTCGTACAAGAACTGGCTGGTGAGCCTGGAAGGTTATCACAAGCGCGTGAATGGTATTATCACCTCCAGTCAGTCTTTTCAGAATCAATTTGAACTGGTTCGCTCTTCGGGCAGCTACAAAATAACAGGTTTGGATCTTTTGCTTAGTTACCGATATGAAAACCTCTCAGCCTGGACGAGCTATACTGTTTCAAGAAATTTGAATGAATTCAAAGAATTACTCGATCAGGAATTTTCAAGTAACATTGATATCCGACATTTTATTACCTCAGGGGTAAACTATTCATCAAAAAAAATCGAATGTTCCCTAGGGTTGAATTGGCATACGGGTAACCCCTTTACCGAGCCATCCGAAGAAACACCTGTTATAGACGGAGAGATCAACTACCGATTTCCTAACAGCTCTAACCTGGCGTATTATCTACGTGTCGATTTAGCTGCCAAATACAAGTTCGTACTAGCCCAAAAAATCAGAACACAAATCGGCTTATCGGTTTGGAACCTGACAGATAACTACAATGCTGTCAACAGTTATTTTAATCTGACCGATAATGAGGTGATTGAGCAAGTCACCGAAAATGGATTGGGTCTGACACCCAATGTGATGCTCAGAATGACTTTCTAAATTAATAACTGTCTCTATTCAGCACTCACTGCAAAGTCCTGAAGTACTCCAATATTTTCAGGGCTTCTTCCTCGCTCAGATTCATGTCTGGCATTTCTACCCCATTCACTCTTTCTGCCAGTATTTTGGCTATGGGGTCCTCCTGGGCCATTTCGGTCGGGTTCAGCATCATATTCATGATCCACTCAGGAGTCCGTCTGTTTATGATGCCCCAATGCGCCGGACCCTCCATTTGATTGATTTCATTGTGACAAACTCTGCAGAGCTGATCATACAGTACCTGTCCCTCGGCGGCAACGTTAGTATTTACAGGGACGAGATCTAACTTTTCTATTGGCCCTATCCCTGTATTTTGCATGGGGTCACAGAGGTTAGGCGGTGTGCACCGAAGGATTAAGATTGGAATAAAGATCAGCAAGGGAGCGATTCTTGATATGGTAATTTTCATGGCGGTAGCTGTTTGGTTACCTAAAAGTAACTTCAAAGAAGCCCAAGGCACATGATTCAGATCATGTGCTTTTGTGATTGATATAAGTATAAAGAAGAGAAACTGATCAAGATCTGCGAAGGAATCCTTGAAAGAAGTGAGTTATCATTGACTATCAGAATTCCGGGCCTGGTAAGACAGGCCCGGAATTTCTTGGTTAAGCTCGACTATGCAAAGCGACTCGATTTCCTTCACAGTCTTCAAAGACTCCAATAAAGCCATGCTCACCAATGCTCATTTTTGGTCGCATAGTTTTGCCTCCATGGCTATTAATTTTCTCTAATGTTGCATCTATGTCTAATACACTTAGATAAACCAGTGTGCCCTCATGAGATGGTACATAGGTATCTCCTTTGAGCAGGGTGCCTGTGGCACCATCTGAATTAGTGTCGCCAGGAAACCAACCCATCAATGCAGGCCCGATTTCATGTATGTCGATAGTGATATCAAATGATTTTTCATAAAAACTCTTCGCTCTGTCCATATCCAGGACGGGAATTTCAAACCAGGTAACAGTATTCATAATGTTAGATTTATAAAGTTGAAAGAAGTAAATGTCTAATATGACGAATGAATGCTGAAAAAAGCGACAACTGTTTGTTTTTCCTAATGAAATGACTAAAATACGTCCTACTTGTAACCTAATTAATTGGGGCCATAATAATTCCAGCCCAAAACGAATTATACCCCAAAGGATACCAGTTCGAAAATGCATTGCTCGTTGTGAGATTTACCCCCCTTTCTGACGTGCAATTATTGAGAATTTAGCAAATACAAAAAGTCAGCGCTTGATACGAATAGTTTATTTAATAGTTTGTCTGATCGGAACCTCTGGAGCGGATCTGATTGCTCAGTACACCACACAAGGCCTGGATCTTGATGGTGACATCTCAGTTTGGTATGATCAGACCGCGGGAATAGAACATACCAAAATCCTGGAGGGTAGTTCCTACTACCTGAGAGGTCCGCATCTGGAAGAAAACGAGTATTATGAAAGTGGAGAGTGGGCCTCGGGAATAGTGGGATTTGATGGACAAGAATATGAAAACCTGGATTTACTCTACAATTCTTTCAAAGATGAGTTGATCATTCGGAACCCGGTTATACATTTTTCAATTGCGCAACCCTTGCTGCTCAACCAGCAGCGCATCGATTACTTTCAGGTTTATGATCGCCTTTTTGTTCATATCAGAGATACGCCATATCCTCCACGGGGGGCTGGTTTCTATGAGAGATTATATGATGGGAAGTCGCTCAGTTTTTTCGCCAAGCGTATCAAAAACGACTATATCGAGTCAGGAAAGTTCCTCTATAAAGAAGAAGATAGACATTACCTGCTTTATGATGGGCAATACACTCGGTACAAAAGCAAGCGAACGATCTATCGATTGTTTCCGGAACAAAAAGCACAGCTCAGGAGCCTGGGAAAAAAATTGGATACACGTCTGGGTCGAGGCGGAGAAAACAACTTGCTGCAACTATTAGAATTTTGTGATCAGTTAGTGTCAGAAAAATGAGAGCCTTAATCTTAACCTTATTATTTAGCTACACGCTTTTGAGCCATGCCCAGGAGCTGCCGAATCAGGAAGTGGCCAACAGCGATTCCTTGTCTCTTCGACAAGCGATTGAAACCATCGAACAGACCACCGATCTCAGGTTTTATTTTTTGGATCACTGGCTAGAAGACATTTATGTCAATCGATTTAATCTTGGTGAGAAGAGTTTGGAGGAGCAATTGGATGCCCTGCTACTGTCGACTTCCTTGGACTATTATATTCATAAGGGCAAAGTCATTTTACTGCAAGAAACTTCGTTGGTGTCAGAGCCGGCCATCTCTCAATATTTAACTAGAAAGGACACAGAAGAGTGGACGGATACAGAAATAGTACTCTCACAAGACAGACAGGCCCGCAGCCAGGCAAAAGAAGAGATACTTCATGTGATCGGGTTACGTAGTCGATACCAACCGGATTCGAGAAGCACCGTGGCTGGTTATATCAAAGACGGTCAATCTGGAGAACCAGTCGAAGGCGCATTTGTTTATATCCAGTCGCCTTACTTAGGCACTTCGACGGATGCTCAGGGTTTTTATTCCCTGACGATCCCCAATGGCAATCATACACTTTTGATCCAGTCGGTCAATATGAAAAACACAAGTCGACAGCTTAAAATCTACTCAGATGGTCGGCTGGATATGGACCTTGAGGTAGATGTAATTGCGCTCAACGCTGTCGTAGTCAGTGCAGATCGGGAAGTCAATGTGCAAAGTCCCAAAATGGGGATGACGAAAATCGATCCGGAAAGCCTTAAGATTGTGCCTGCTCTACTTGGAGAAAAAGATATGATAAGGGTGTCTACCACGACCGCCGGCGTTCAGTTTCTTGGTGAAGGGTCGGCAGGAATCAATATTCGCGGTGGGAAGGCAGATCAGAACTTATTCCTTCTGGATGGTACACCCATCTACAACACCAACCATTTTTTCGGATTCTTTTCTGTACTTAACAATGACGCACTTTCCGGAGTAGATCTACATAAGAGCAGTATTCCAGCCGAATTTGGCGGGCGGTTATCTTCCGTCTTCGATGTCAAAACCAAAAAGCCCAATGCAGATAAATTCTCCGGAACAGGTGGGATTGGCCCGGTCACTTCGCGGTTGACACTGGAAGCGCCCATCACAAAAAAAGGACCTTCGTTACTCCTGGGAGGCCGGGCAACCTATTCTGACTATGTTTTGAACAAGATCAAAAACTCACCCTTAAAAAACAATCAGGCTGCTTTTTATGATCTGGTGGGCAAACTTCACTACGATCTTAATGAGAAAAACGAGCTCTCTTTTTCTTCATACTATAGCTTCGATCGATTTCAGCTGGCGTCAGATACGTTGTTGTCGTATACAGACTTTTCTTATGCGAACACGATCTTTTCGCTCAACTGGAAACATGTTTTTAATAACAAGCTTCAAGGCAATTTCCAACTCGGCTCCAGTAACTATGATTACGATATTGGCTATGATGTATTGGCCAGCCAGGCATTTGGAATCGATTTTGCCGTGCGGGAGCGATTGGCTTCGGCTAAACTTGACAGATACTTCAGCGAGCGTCTGAATTTGAAGTTTGGGGCAGAAGCAAAACTACTGGAAGTCCAACCCGGAAAAAAATCACCGCTGGGCAACGAATCTTTAGTGGCACCGGATGAGGTCAGTCGGGAAAGTGGTCGTGAATTTGCCTTGTTTGCTGCTACTACTTTTAGTCCGTCTGAAAAATTTACCTTGGATATGGGTATAAGATATGGCATCTATAGTGCTATAGGCCCAGCCGATGTTCGATTATATGCACAGGATGCGCCACGGGATATTAATTTCCAGACCGGTTGGCGAACGTATGGTAATGGAGAAAGGATCACTTCTTATCACGGTCCCGAACCACGATTTGCGGCGAGGTATACCCTGTCATCGTCCAGTTCGGTCAAGGGTGGCTATAGCAGGACCAGGCAAAACATGCATTTGCTCATCAACGCAGCATCCATAGCCCCTACAGATATCTGGCGACTGTCCGGTACTTATCTTAAACCTCAGATCGCTGATCAGTGGTCCGTAGGGTATTATAAAAACTTCTATGGTAAGCATACTATAGAGGCTTCTCTTGAAACTTACTACAAGAGCATTCAAAACTTGGTTGACTTTAAGGTGGGTGCTGATCTCCAATTCAACCAGGCCATCGAAACAGACCTGCTTCAGGGAAATGGTCGTGCTTACGGTGCGGAATTTTCGATCAAAAAAAGCTCAGGTTGGTTGACTGGATGGATCAATTATACCTATTCGAGATCGCTAATTCAGCTTGATGGTCAATTTCCGGATGAGGTCATCAATGACGGCGAGTATTTCCCAACGGGTTATGACAAACCGCACTATCTCAATTCTGTGACCAATTATAAGTTCACCCGTCGACTTACCATGACCCTTGGTGTGGTCTATGCCACGGGTGTGCCGGTTACCTATCCAGTAGGAAAATGGAGTTTTAAGTCATCGGATAACTTGTTGTATTCCGATCGAAATGCTTTTCGGATACCGGACTATTTTCGGCTTGATCTGGGTATAAATATCGAAGGAAGCCATAAGATCAAAAAATTGGCTCATTCTTCCTGGAATTTTTCCATCTACAATGTGCTGGGTAGAGACAATGTTTACTCTGTTTTTTTCAAGGTAGAAGAAGGAGCGGTCAGGGGCTATCAACTGACCGTCTTTTCTAATCCGATTCCTACACTTACTTATAATTTTAAATTTTAGGCGATGAGAAGGTATTTGATCTTTTGGGTTGGACTGATTGTATGGCAAGGCTGTGTGGAACCCTTTGAATTTTCAGCACCCGAGGCCGAAGAGGCACTGGTGGTAGATGCTGTCTTCACCGATGAACAAAGAGCCCACCAAGTCAAGCTATCCTGGTCAGGCGCTCTGGACGCCACAGGTGCAACGCCAGCCACCGGGGCTTCGGTTTGGCTAGTAGAAGGAGGAGGTACACAAATCGACTTTACAGAGGTAGAATCTGGAACTTATGAGACATTGGCTACCATTCAGGGCGAGTCAGGGAAATCTTATACCCTTTTCATTCGATTGCAAAACGGGGCTGAATACCGATCTGCCACTGAGATCTTACCTCAGCCTATACCGATAGATAGTGTGTATGGTCGATATATGGAAATGCCCTCAACTGAAAATGACCAAATTCTTACAGGTATACAGTTCTTCGTGGACGCCCACAACGACGATGCCGAATTTTCCAACTTCCGGTATGAATATGAGGAAGATTACGAGATACGCGTGCCTTATCCTTCCCTGTTTGATTGGGACGAAGCGACAGAAAGTTTCTTCTCGAGAGGTACTGACATAAGTACTTGTTATGGGCGTGCTGAATCTATTACCTTGACCATTGCTACCACCAGTGGTCAGTCAGAAAATAGATTGGCAGAATTTCCAATAAGAATGGTGGCTCCTAACGAAGGGCCCTTAAACCATCGATATGCATTGACCGTGACACAGTTCGCCATCTCCACTGCAGCTTATCAATATTATAAGCGACTAAAGGAAAACAATGAATCAGCCGGCAGTTTTTTTGACAGGCAAAAAGGTGCCATTTCGGGAAACATTATTCGCCTCAGCGAATCGGCTCCCATGGTCCAGGGTTACTTTGAGGCGTCGGCAGTCAGTCGGACCAGAAGGTTTTTTACTCCTTACGAGTTTCTTGACCAGGGCTTTTTGGCTGTCAATCCTTTTAGAGCCACTTGCTTTTCGTCCATAGATTCGATTGGTACGGCATTTTTAAATAACACTTCCTTGAACGGGAAAAACATCGTCCGATTCACCTTTCCACTCATGGATATCGCCATTGTAGTATCGGAGTACTGCAGCGATTGTCGTGTTCATGGAAAACTTGAAAAACCAGAGTTTTGGGATTGATTATGAAAAGAATTTTAGCCATTTGTATAATCCTTTTGGGTAATTGGCAGTTGCATGCACAGCAAAACATCCATGAAACGGTCTACAGCCATTTGAGTGCCCAGGACCTGATCGTTGGTGAAACACTGCATTTCAATAATTATGTTTTCAGTAGTCAGACCGGGCGTTTATCCGATTTAAGTCGACTGCTTTATATCGAATTACTCGATGAATCAGGGCAATCTGTGCATCAATTGAAAATGCCCCTATCACAAGGTACCGGTTCAGGTAGTATTTACCTTCCAAGTGATTTGCCTACAGGCAATTATCATTTTGTAGCTTATACCCGGTGGATGAAAAACTTTGGGGATTTCTATCATCAGCGAATTACGATGGTCAATCCATATCAAGTACCCAAAATCTCTACAGAGGAAGAGCAACGCTGGTCGGTGGAATTTCGAGCAGAAGGAGGGACTTTTTTGGCCAATGCCAAAAACAAGGTAGTTCTCAGAATAACTGATCAATATAAAAGGGGTGTTTCAGTTGCTGGCAAGATCATATCCAAATCAAAGGATTTCAGCCTGGCAGTCAAAACGGACGAATTTGGTTTTTTTAACGGTATTATTACCCCGGATGTAGAAGAGACCTATCAGCTGATCCTTGAAAAAGACGGTGGTTTTATTTTTCATGATCTTCCCAAAGCTACTGCCGGAGGGGAAAGTCAGTTCAGTGTAGTGAGGACTCAGGACTTGCTCATCACAAAATTGACTTCCTTCGACCGTGAAAAATATAGCCTGGGGGAACTGCGGGTCTATGATAACAGAGAGTTGATCCTATCCAGACCTGCTGCGCTGAATACTTCAATTTCGCTGGATAAGAAAAATTTACCTGCTGGTTTACTTAGACTAGAGTTGATCATGGACGGAGACAAGCCCAAAGAACGTCTGATTTGGAATGGGGGAGTGAGCGCTTTGAAAGGAGCAGTAAAGCTTGGATCCAAGGGCGTGCTGGAGAAAGTAAATTATGCATATGAGCTGGTTGATAGCGCTCACGTGTCGGTTTCCGTTGAGAAAGTAGATTATCCTAGTCATTTGGTAAGCATGCAGGCTTATAGTCTTTTTGAAAACAAAATTAATTTAGGCCTTTCGGCTTCTTTTTATGATTCAGTGACCGTAGAGCAATTGGACGCGGTCTTGATATTTGCACAATGGGCAGCCCCAAAAAATATGCCTGCGGAAGTAAAATGGCTTCCAGAGCATAGAAATGGTTTGGTGCAAGGAAAGGTGATCAACAGCGAAGGACAGACAGTCGAACAAGTAAGTTTGGGTCTGGCCCTTCCGGGTATTTTACCTCAAATGACCGCTGGTGTGACGGATGGCAGCGGACGTTTTGTTTTGGCTTATGACTTACTCTATGCCAGTGATGACCCAAGGATTGCCGTTTTAAACCATGAAGAGGATCTTCAGGTACAAGTCGAACCTGAATTCTACATCAGTTATCCTGTTTTTGAGAACCCTCCACTGAGGTTCGATTCGGTTAGCGTGGCACGCTTTATCCAACGAAGTATTTACAATCAGATAGAGAATGCGTATCACCGATCGGAAACTGACTCGGCGGAGCAGATCGATACAAACCAGTTTGGTCAGGTCAAATCTTACCGGTTGGATGATTACACCAGGTTCTCAACGATCAGAGATACCTTCATAGAATTGATATTTGAAGTTGGAGTGAGTAAAAATGAGAGCAACTACAAATTCCGAATGCGCTCTAAAGATTTGCCCAGCACCATGCTTGATCAACAACCGACTTTAATTTTGCTTGACGGCGCATTTGTTTCCAACCAGGAGGCCATGGAATTGTCTCCGTATTTGGTGGAGCGCATAGACATACTCAATCGTCGTTATTATTTTGGTTCTTTGATTTTTGATGGCATTATCTCCATTCACACCAAGGACGGTGATCGGGGAGGGGCCGACATTGTCGGATCTAGTCTGGCGCTTGCAGACGTGACCTATAAAGAGTCGCAGGCGCTAACTATCCCATCGCCTCAAAATAATCCTCGCTTTCCTAACTACCAGGATCTGGTACATTGGGATCCGCACGTTCAGCTTACCGGAGATCGTTTGGACCTGTCTTTTTATACTTCAGAGGTATTGGGACTATTTGAAATCCGAATTGAAGGAGTAACTCCTGCAGGCCAACCCATAAGCCGACGAGCCTATTTTGAAGTCCACTAACTAATTGGGTAATCAGTTAACCGGAGAGGCTGTATTGAAAGTTATACAGTCCATTCGAAGAAGAAAAGACTGTATAACTTTTTAAACTACCCTTTTGCTTTATTCACATGGGCCTATTGTCTTCCACCAGTGTTCACCGGATCCAGGAGTTACCCAAAGAGGACCAGTCTGTGCTTCATAGATCGTACTCTGATACACTACTCGATCACCAGTATTATAAACAGTTGGGTAAGGTTCATAAGATGGCAGGCTGCAGCTGGTGCTTCCACCACCACCAGTACCTCCTCCTCCGGTTCCACCACCGCCGGTTCCACCGCCACCAGTACCACCACCACCGGTGCCGCCACCGCCAGTTCCTCCACCGGTTCCATCGCAAGCATCAATCAATTCCCAGGGTTGTCCACTGCCAGTGCTTTCAGAAGGGATATTGTTTTGTGTCCACCACTTAGCCTTGTAGAGAGACCCATCATACAGTACTTCCTGACCGCCATTGTAGGCAGTTGAAGAAATCCAGGCAGGAGCCGAATCACAGCCTGTACCTTCACCGGTACCGCCTCCACCTCCGCCGGTATCACCTGAGTAAGGATCCGGTGGATAATTTTCAGCATTTGCTACTGCAGCAGCAACTCCAGTTCCGTTTAAGACCTGACTCGCCACATGGAGGTAACCATAGGCTGATGCAGAAGCATCTTGCAAAAGCAATTGCCAGATCATAATTCCATCAGTAGCACTTTTTGTGCTGATATGTGCTGATAAATCGCCTACGCTCTGATGGGTATAGGTGTAGTAAGGGCCCCATGGCTCATTTGGAAAGTGTGTGCCAGCTGCGATTGAAAAACCATATTGGTCTGCATAATAACGATAAGCGTCATACATGATGGCTCTGTTGGTAGCCGCACCAGTATTATATCCCTGGAAGGCAATCAAATCGATTTTATTGCCGACAGCCTGTATGACAGGAATCATGTGTCCGGTAGAAGAAAAGCCAAACAGGCTAATCCCGGCATTTGGAGACGTGCCATTAAAAAGATTAGCGTCAGATTCTCCAGTCACAGCATTTCTCTGACTGTGCGCAAATGGTGAAGAAGGGTCATCGTTGTTTACACCTCCGATGGCGCCTACTCCAGCAGGTGCACAAGCAAGGATGTATTGACCTTCTGGCATTATCGCTCTGGATTGATTGAAAAAATCGATAAACCGGTCAATATTGACCTGGTCGCCAATAGCTGCAAAACTGCCATTGGGTTCGAAGTCCCAGTCAATTCCGGCAAAACCCATGTCATCGACCAAATCTTTGATTTGTTGGTAATTGATGTTATAGGCATCATTCGTGCCCCAATAGGTTTCACCTCCTACGGATAAAATAACATTGATGCCCTTCGATTTCAAGGCATCTACTGATTCCTTTAAAGTGGCTCCGCCATAAGGCGTTTGGATACCCGTACCAGCTAAATCAAAAGATCCTTTTTGGTAGGTCAGGTTTGGTTTGGCAAAAGCCAGAAAAACATAATTGACATGCCTGGGGATATCTCTTAGCTTAGAACCCTGACCTGTGCTAGTCCAGGATTCAGACCAGGAAGGAAAGTATCCGAGAACAATAGGTCCCGAATCATTTAGGATGGTTGGATTAACAGCAGCTGGTTGGTTGGGGATGGCTGGATTTTCAGATCTTAGTTCTGTGATGCTGTCCTGGCAGGATAGCGAAAAGATCATAATAAAAAGTAGCCATAAAAGGCCCGACAGCTTAGTGTTGGTTGTACTCATGGTTGAAAAAAGTTTAGTTTAAAGTAAAATGTATTTTTCAACCTATTGTTTAAATGTCAGAACCGCACATTTATTATCGGAATGGATGTATTTACAAGCTCAATGGCACGCCTTATGTTGCATATAAGCAATTGTAACCAACGACTTGAGAGTTGTATATACAACTGCTAACTCAGCTCGGCTCAGTGTTTAGGGATTTCTAGATTACTTCTAGTGAATACCTCCGATTAAGATCCTGATCTGGTAAGCAAACCTCTAAATTCCTCCGTATCATACTTTGCCATTCCTGTGCGCTTGGCTATTATTTTTCCTTCTGGAGAAATGACAAAGGTGGTAGGAATGGACCGGCTGGCAAATACCTTAGGCAACGGAGAAGCTAGCTGGTAAATTGGAAATGAGTACTCCTTTCTTTCAAGAAAATTTTTGGCCTTATCAAAATTATCGTCTTGACTGATTAATACGAAAACGACATTTTCATTCTCCATTTTTTCATACAAATCATGAATGTCTGGCATTTCTGCTACGCAAGGAGGGCACCAGGTAGCCCAGAAATTTAGAAAAACTGTCTGTCCTTTGAATTGACTAAAATCAGCAACCTGACCTCTTTCGTCGGTAAGTTTGAAATTGTAATCTGCTATTTGTTGCTTGTCTTCATCAATAACTTCCACCTGCATTACTCCTGTGGATAAAATAATTCGTTGCAAAAATCCGGCGACCTCAGTGTGCAAACCTGTAAAATATAGCAAACTCATGATACCGATGATTACTGCCCATTCCCTCAATTGTTTCTTCATATTCGCTTATTGTTCTGATCTCAGCGTCCGATGTGGAAAACTTCTTTGAACATATACAAAAGTAGAGCGATATTAATTCCGCGACCTGATTAAATTTGATGCACTCAATTTTTCAACAAACTAAAAATTTTTCATTCGAATGAGTCAAAAGCATATTTCTCTCATTGCCTCAGAGCATAATATTCCGGTTTCAGGTGTATCAGCCATCGTTGCATTATTAGATGAAGGAGCCACAGTTCCCTTTATTTCTCGATACAGAAAAGAACAGACTGGAAGTTTGGATGAGGTGGCAGTAGCTTATGTCAAAGATCGGATAGCCAAATTACGCGAACTGGACAAGCGTAGAGAGGCAATTCTCAAATCTATTGAAGAGCAGGGTAAGCTGACGGATGAATTGAAAAAGAAAATAGAGGCAGCGCTTACCATGACTGAGCTTGAGGATATTTACCTGCCTTACAAGCCAAAAAGAAAGACCCGTGGCTCTATGGCCAAAGAGAAAGGGTTGGAGCCCTTGGCCAAAGCTATTTTCGATCAGGGACTTGGTGATCCTGAGGAATTGGCATTGAAATTTATCAATGATGAAAAAGGAGTAAAAGATATAGAGGAGGCACTCCAGGGTGCACGTGACATCATTGCGGAGTGGGTAAGTGAAAATGCAGAAGTTAGAGCAGGATTGAGGAAGCTATTCCTGGAAAAGGCTGTGATCAAATCGACCGTCATGAAAGGAAAGGAGCAGGAAGGTCAGAAGTACAAAGACTATTTCGAATGGGAAGAACAGCTGAAAAAAATTCCATCGCACAGACTGCTGGCCATGAGACGGGGAGAAAAAGAAATGATCTTGTCATTGGACATTTTTCCTGATGAGAATGACGCCAATTTCCTCTTAGAGAAAAAGGTTATTACCGGTCAGAATGCTAACGTAGCCCAGGTGAAAATAGCCTTGAAAGATGCCTATAAGCGATTGCTTAAGCCATCTATGGAGACAGAAACCAGGGTAACTACTAAGAAAACTGCTGACGAGGAGGCTATACAGGTATTTTCTGAAAACTTGAGACAGTTGTTGCTTTCTCCTGCTCTGGGGCAGAAAAATGTTTTGGCACTTGACCCAGGATTTCGAACCGGCTGTAAAGTTGTATGTCTGGACAAACAAGGCAAACTCTTGGAATTTGAGGCCATTTTTCCTCACGAACCCCAACGAAGAACTGCAGAAGCAGGAGCAACCATTAAGCACATGGTGGATAAACACAACATCGAGGCCATAGCCATTGGTAATGGTACGGCGAGCAGAGAGTCAGAAAGTTTCATTCGATCACTGGGACTTCCTTCGCACATCATCATCGCTATGGTGAGTGAAAGTGGTGCTTCAATTTATTCTGCTTCAGAAGTGGCGCGTGAGGAATTTCCGGACCAGGATTTGACTGTTCGTGGAGCTGTATCCATCGGCCGAAGAATGATGGACCCACTTGCCGAACTGGTAAAAATCGATGCCAAGTCCATCGGAGTAGGACAATACCAGCACGATGTCGATCAAAACTCACTCAAGCATTCGCTTGATGACGTGGTGGGAAGTTGCGTAAATGGCGTAGGAGTGGAACTCAATACAGCAAGCAAGCAGTTGTTAACTTATGTATCCGGTTTAGGCCCACAATTGGCAGATAATATCGTGAAATTTAGAAATGAAAACGGTCCGTTTAAGAATCGTGAAGCATTGAAGAAAGTCCCAAGAATGGGAGATAAGGCTTTTGAACAGGCAGCAGGTTTTCTTAGAATTCGGGAAAGCAAAAATCTATTGGACGCAAGTGCTGTACACCCTGAACGATATACTACGGTTGAAAAAATGGCAGCAGACCTACATGCTACAGTTTCAGAATTGGTCAAAGACTCTACGATAAGAGCTAAAATTGACCCTAAGAAATATGTGACAGACGAGGTAGGCCTCCCCACCTTAAAAGATATTATGGACGAACTGGCCAAACCCGGACGTGATCCCAGAGAGCAATACGAAGCGTTTAGCTTCCAGGAAGGAGTCAACGAGATCAGCGATTTGAAAGTAGGTATGAAACTACCCGGAATTGTGACCAACATTACCAAATTTGGGGCTTTTGTAGACGTAGGTGTGCATCAGGACGGATTGGTGCATGTAAGCCAATTGTCCGACTCATTTGTAAGCGACCCTACGACGGTAGTCAAATTACAGCAACAGGTCCAAGTGACGGTCACTGAGATTAATCCTCAACAAAAGAGGATCTCAATGTCTATGAAGTCAGACCCTTTTGGTAAACCAAAAAAGAAATTTGAACGAAAGCAGGAAGCCAAACAGGAGGTTCAAGGAGACCTGCAGTCCAAATTAGCCATGCTCAAAGGGAAATTTAATAGCTAAACTGTCGTTTTATCATATTGGTAAGGATTTTTCCCAGAAAAAGTATAATTTAAGCTGGGAAAAATCTTTTGCTACTTTTGTGGCATAACCATACCATCAATCAGAAAAGAGATAGAAATGCATAAATCAATCGTATTCGCGCTAATCGTTTTTTCTTGTAGTGCGTTCCATTCTTCCTTGGCTCAAAAAAAGGTCAAATATGATAAAGATATCTTCCCTCTCATAGAAGCCAAAGACTATGATCAGGCCATGCCTATGATATGGACATATTTGGCTGACCCTAAAACTGCCGAAGCACCCAATGCAAACCTTCAGGTAGGTTTGTACTATGAAAGATTGGTTAACAGTTATCATATTATTTCAGATTCTACAGCGATTTTAGGTGCGTCAGATACAGCCGTTGTCTATTTAACAAAGGCAAAAACACTGATTACTGAGAAAGAGCTTAAAAAGAACGACGAATTCTATCAGGACTTTTATAGAAGAGACCTAAGGACTGGTGATTTTGGAATAAAGATATCAGATGTCCAGCTAGACATTGAAAAAAAGCTTCAAAGCCTGAGAAATATCAACAAATATGCAAAGTCCATTTATACCAACCTCTATAGCATAAATGCGGCAAATGAATTTTCAATGGCAGCTTATCAATCATTCACTGCGCAGTATCCAAATATCAATGATTTGTTTCTAATGGCGGGAGATGGTGTAAAAGATACCTTAACAATGATCATTGATAGCAACACGGAAATCAAAGAAAAATTTGATGAGGTAAGAGATGCCGTAAGCCGAATCGGCAAAAAAGGATACAGCCCCGAATTGAAATTCAAAGACATTACTACTTATGGAGAGGAAGGATTAACATCAGTTGATTTTTTTGCAAATGATGTAGAGGCCTGGAATTATGGTCTTTGGGCAGAGGACACGGAAAATGTGATAAAAAGAGATATTACAAGACTAAAAAGCCAGATCGTAAGTATCAATCAGAAACTAAAAGCCCAAAGCGAAAAAATAAATGGCG
Source organism: Reichenbachiella sp. (assembly GCF_039944555.1). GTDB lineage: Bacteria > Bacteroidota > Bacteroidia > Cytophagales > Cyclobacteriaceae > Reichenbachiella. The sequence continues at coordinate 23,201 of NZ_JBDUYN010000014.1, forward strand.
GGTCAGGAATTCTCGATGAAGATCCGATTACTGAAATAGAAGCAAGCCTGTTAGCAGATATCAACAAGTACGACGAATCCCCTCTTCCGGTTGATCTATTGAGTATTTTGGTTAATAAAAATAAGTTTGATATGCTAACAAGCGAGACACTCAATGAGCGTCTGTCTGATGCCGATGATGTCGATTACCAGTTGGCCCTTTCGGATAGTTTAATGCAATTGATTGATTTGATGGACATCTCGGTGGCTACTCTGGTTGAACCTGGCATTACATTAGGAGCCAAAAAATACAGCAAATTGGTAAAGAATGAATACGGAGGAGATGTAGGGCTGATCAAATATAGACAAGGGCTTGAAAGCAAATTATCTAGTGCACGCACTAAATGGGCAACATATAATAATGAATATAGAATTCGTGCTAGATGGGGCGTAAGTGAAGATGGTGCAGATTCGTTGTATTTGATTCCAAGGATGGATACCACTTATGTAGCTCACGATTTCTCCAAGTACTATTCAATTGTTTCCATGAAAGATGATTCTTCGAATACCTACGTGGTCGGCTTGGAATTCAAAGGAACATCCGATCAGGGTTTTGTGGCTAGGGTTAACAATGCCAGAAAAATTGTTTGGAAGCAGAATTTTAAGTTGACCAGTTTTACTTATAGTGACAGCGAATTTTTGGTGTCGGGTAAGTTTATACCTTCCCAAGAGGGATCTGTTGCGGCCTATGTCTTTTCGTTGGTGCCTGAATCCAAGAACAATATTATAGCACTCTCAGTAAATCCTGAAGGTGAGATGAATTGGGTTAATCAACTCAAAATTTCCAAGGCACCTGTTGACGTCAAATTCAATGATATTGTGAAAGAAACGATCTTCTATACCAAAACAGAAGAAGAACTTGAAAATGGAGAAGGTGATCCTGAAGATCCCGGGTATTTCGTAGTAGATAGAAGTGGCAACGTTAGATAAAAGCATTTTATTTATTGGGTTTTTGCTCTTCTTCTTACTGGTACAATGTGGAACCGCAGACATCAGCAAATCATTTCAGAGCGAGCAGGCCAATCGATTGCTATCAGCCGATGCCACTAAAAGTTGGGCATTGTTTTCACGAACCGTGGACGGAGGCGATGTTTTCGGTCCATGTCTGGAAAATAACACGTTAACCTTTGTGAAGGCTGCCGTCGGTGATTCTTTATACCAGCTGGGAAGATTGATCACCTGTGGTTCAACAAGTACTGTAGATACCTTATACAAGGCCAAGTACGCGTTGGAAGCAGATACGGACGAAGTATTCCAAAATTCAATTGCCTTGACAGAAGAGAAACATCTGACTATTGGAACACTGGTAGTAGAAGAGATTACATCCAGCAACCTAAGCATTAGTTATACCATCGATGGACAGACCGTTCAAGAACAATATGCTCATTAATTCCCTGACTCAATGATTCATTATTCATTTAAGCATGGGAATGCCTATTTATCTTTCTAATTTTGCGCTAGCAAACAAATCTCAATTATGCAATTTTACAATTCAATAATCGATACGATTGGTGATACACCTTTGGTTAAACTTAACAGTGTAGCAGCAGGTGTAAAAGGCACTATCCTGGTAAAACTGGAATACTTCAACCCTGGCAACTCTATGAAAGATAGAATGGCGCTCAAAATGATTGAAGATGCAGAGAAAAATGGACAATTGAAGCCTGGAGGTACCATTATAGAAGGCACCTCAGGAAACACTGGAATGGGGTTGGCACTTGCAGCCATCTCTAAAGGTTATAAATGTATCTTCACATTAGCGGATAAGCAGAGCCCTGAAAAGATGGATATCTTGCGTGCTGTGGGAGCAGAGGTACATGTATGTCCCACGAATGTGGAGCCTGAGGATCCCAGATCTTATTATTCTGTAGCAAAAAAGTTAAATGCAGAAATACCCAATTCTTTTTACCCAAATCAGTACGACAATATGTCCAATGCTTTGGCACATTATGAAACCACAGGCCCTGAGATTTGGAGAGACACGGAGGGCAGCATTACACACTATGCAGCGGGAGTTGGTACAGGCGGGTCCATGTGTGGTGTAGCTAAGTATCTTAAGGAACAAAATAAGGATGTAGTGACCGTAGGTATAGACACCTATGGTTCCGTATTTAAGAAATATAAGGAGACAGGTCAATTCGACGAAAACGAAGTTTATCCGTATTTGACAGAAGGAATTGGCGAAGACATATTGCCAAAAAATGTGGATTTCAGTCTGATTGATCACTTTGTGAAAGTGACCGATAAGGACGGCGCACTAATGACCAGAAGACTAGCTAAAGAAGAAGGCATGTTTGTAGGCTGGTCATGTGGATCTGCAGTACATGGTGCTATCGAATATGCGAAGGAAAACCTGAAAGAGGATGATGTAATGGTCATTATTATGCCAGACCATGGAACCAGGTATTTGGGTAAGGTGTACAATGACAACTGGATGAAAGACCATGGTTTTACCGAAACAGGAAACTTCTCGACCGCAAGAGATATCGTGGCTGGAAAAAATGGACAGGATGAATTATTCACTATTATGAGCACGGCTAAAATTGGTGAAGCCATAGAGACGATGAATGCACGCAGCATAGATCAAGCTCCTGTTGTACAAGATGATCAGTTCGTAGGTAGTATATCGGATGCCAAAATTTTGAAAATGCTGATTGAAAATCCTCAATTGAAAGATCAGCCCATATCGGAAATTATGGATGCCTCTTTCAAGTTTATAGCCCTAGATAACACGGTGGATGTGATGTCCAAAATTCTGGACAAGGACACTAAAGCGCTACTGGTACGTGACGACCAAAATAAAGTTCATATTCTTACTCAAACTGATCTTTTGATGAGTTTGACAAAATAATCCAAAATAAAAAAAGTGATAAAAACGCCGTTCTTCATTTGAGGAGCGGCGTTTTTTTTGATAAGCTTCACCGTGTTCAGCGCCATGACAAGAAAAAAAAAGAAGTAATGGTGGAAAAATTGTGGCACCCTGCATTTAGTTACAAATAGTTCAATACAACCTGTTTTTCAACCTACCGAACTATGTTTTAGTTCCTGCTTGCTACGCAATTGATTTGGTTTTGCCAAGACCAAATTCTTTAGACAGAATAATTGTAACAGTATAAATAGAAAGCTATGGAGCACAGGAAAAAAATAATTTTAATAAGCATGAGTATCTACGTTTTTTTTATGCCAGGATGTAGGGTGACAAGGGTTGAAGAGCAAGCGGGTGACTATGCTTACAGAGGTAATACGCTGGTAATTACCAGTGACGGTGAAGCCTATTCTCGCCTGGATCAAGAGGCAATCTTCAGGTTTTCACCTGATAAAGTGAGTTATCAATATATGGTTGATGATCAGATACTTCAGAAGGATTTCGAAGTATCTCTTTCAAAAGTGAGTTATGATCGCTGTCGCTATTATTACTCCAAAGAAATCAACAATCTTTTCATACTAGACGAACGGCGTGGTACACTACAGGTCTATGGGTCCGGCCATGAGGGTAAAGGAAGATTGTCTTTTTCTGGTCACACGTTTTTGGACTTGACCCGTGTTGAAGACGTGGAACCTCTATTGGCACGCCGGGATTGATGCACGCAATATGTTATAAGAACTAGTGTTTAATGAATATTTTGGGTTAGTTATGAGGCCGCCGATCTCGTGAAGAGAAAGGCGGCATTTTTTTTATTTACCCTCCATTTCACCCAGTAATTGATCTACAGCCCTTTTCAGCTGAGAATCAGTTCCTTTGCTCCGCTCATCAGGGACGTTATCCAACACGATGTCAGGAACGGCCGGGCCCCATTCCATATTTTCCCCTGTGGCCTTCACGTACCAGCCTCTGAATGGAATGCGAATCCAGCTACCATCAATAAGTCCGCGTCCACCAGTAGAAATCACTGCACCAAAGGTGGGCTTGCCCACCAATGTGCCTATGCCCAGATGCTTGTAGGCATGTGAGAAAATCTCTGCATTTGAATAGCTACTTTCATTGCATAGTGCAATCGATGCCTTTGTCCAGGCAGGAAATGGAAGCCGCTCTGCGTAAGGATAATAATCTTTAAACTGCGCGTTGTTCTTCAGGCTTTCGGTCGCACCTCTTGGAACGGTATAGGCATGTTGTTTGACATTGAGTATGGCCATTAGATGATCAGTTGTCCATCCGCCACCATTGAACCGTACGTCGATAACTATACCTTTTTTCCCGTAACCGGCTGCTGACAGCTCACGCTCGAATCGCTCAAAACTAGCCCAACCCATAGCCTGAATGTGAATATAGCCCAACTGTCCATTCGAATATTCATCTACCAATTTTTGTTTTTCCTGCACCCAAGCCTTGTATTTTGCTTTAGCATTGCTGCTAGTTGGCCTGATTTCTACTTCTCGATTTTGGCCCAAGGTATTTTTTACGGTAAGTAATACACGTTCTCCGGCAGTTTCATTCATCATATCGAAGTAATTGACATCTGGAGTGATGGCCGTACCATCTACTGCGGTGATCGTCTCGCCAATGAATATCGTACTGATTTCACGGTCTGCAGGCATTTGAGGCAACTTACCTATTACTTGAACACCATCTGAAACAGACTTAACTTCTACTCCGATCAGGCCTGTTTTGGCCTTTTGAACGTCTTTTCGTAAATCTCCACGGTAAAGGCCCATATGACTGGCATTGATCTGGCCCAGCATTTGGTTGAATATGGTGTTAAAATCTTCTCGTGTGGACGCCTTCATGGCAAGCGGTTTATAAATGGATTTTAGCTGATCAAAATCCTGTCCGTGAAATTCCGGATCGTAAAACCCTTCCTTAAGGGCCTGCCAGGCTTCTTCAAATATCTGGTTAAGCTCCTCTTTGAAGTCTATAGAGAGTTTGGCGGAAATTGGTAGCGATTCTTTTTTATCTCCTGATAGTTTGAACCTTGCAGGTTTTCCTCCTTTCATTACGGCATAGATGTGTTCGCTTTTACTGTCCATCACCAAGCCTGAGGGTTGTGCGTTACCAGAAGTAATGGCTGTATGGTCCTTTTTGTCCCAGGAAATTTTGAATAGATCCTTATCTACTTTCGCAGGCTTGCCCCAGCCATCTCCGCTGGTTCGGTAGTAGATTGTTTTTCCATCTTTCGAAACTAACGGATCAATTTCGTTTCCATAAAACGAGGTGATTTGTACCAGTCGTTCGTGAATGTTGTCAAAATCTATCTGAATTGGTTCAGTCTCATCCTCTTTCTTTTCATCCTGTTTGCCCTTTTTCTTTTTGGCTGAAGGTTCGGCTTTTGGCTTTTCATCCTCTTCTTCGTCCTCATACTTCCACTCATCAGCTGTTTTTTCCCAATCTGATTTTTTCAACCAAAGAAACCAGATATCGTAGTCCCCATTGCTTCTGGCTGATGAGAATACCAGCTTACTGCCATCCGGACTCCAGGAGGGGTCACTATCCAGGCGTGGATGCATTGAGATGTTGACAGGATTCATGCTGCCATCTGCTTTATGAATAAAGATTTCCTCGTTGAAGTTTAAATCTTCTTTGCTGTAAGCCAGCCACTTTGAGTCTGGAGACCAGGACATTCCGTATGTTTCAGCCCAGCCATCCAATAGGGTTTTTTCGTTCGAAAGAAAACCTTTGTTTGAAATGGAAGCGGTAAGCAATTTGCCACCGCCACGGCGAAAGACCAAGGTTTTCCCGTCAGGAGACATCGCAAGGTCTGATTCTTCCTGAGGAGTATTAGTCACCTTTGAAACATCAAGTTTAAGTGTTTTGAACAAATCACCCTCACTTAAATCCGCCGACCTTACCGCATAAATGTCGTAGTTACCCCCACGATCAGAGATAAAGATCAAAGTAGAGTCATTGACCCATTGCGGTTCCTGGTCTCTATAGGAAGAGTTTGATAAATTGACTGTCTTACTTCTTTCCTTGTCATTTTCCGTTATGAATATCTCACCTCTGATGACCAACGCGCTGTACTTGCCGTTCGGCGAAGGTATAATTTGCGAAACATCTTTACTGTATGATTTTCTTTCGATCGGATCAAAGCGATAATCTGATCCGATTTTCAACTCAACAGCTGTTGACTGTTTCGTTCCCACATTGACTTTAATTAATTGGTCTGCCTTGTTTAACATTATTGTTTGACCACTATCCCCCACACTAAACGAGCTGATACCCATATCAGTGAATGTGGTAATTGCATCGATATTGCCCGTTTTCTTGCCCTCTGTATCGAGTGTCATGCGATGTACGTTGTAGCGACCACTTCGGGCTGACTGGAAAAACAGCGTTTGATCATTTCCCCATTTAGGGTAGATGTCATTTCTGCTGTCCGTAGTCAGCTGGGTGTAGACATCTTTTTGTGAGTCATACAACCAAATGTCTGTATTGGCTGGCCCATTATAGGTTTCCCGTTCATCACGGCAGGAGCCCTTCACAAAGGCCACAAAACGACCATTCGGAGATCGTGTGGCATAGAAACCGAGTGCGTTGAGATACCTGTATGGAGTGCCACCTTTTAGACTTACGGTTTGAATTTCGTTGTCCCACTCGATGCGATGAAAGTTTCTATTTCCGGAGAAAAGCACGTTACCATCTTTGGTCACGTCGCTAGGTGTATCGTTGGATGAGTGAAAGGTGAGTTGCTTGGGTATTCCTCCATTGATATCAACAAAGAATACATCGTTGTTTCCATTCCTATCACTTCTGAAAACCAACCCTTGGCCATCAGCTGTCCAGAGTGGTTTGGTTTCATAACCTTCATGAATTGTAATTCTTCTTGGATTGGACCCATCAGAGGAGGCGGTCCAAATATCTCCTTGATAGGAGAATGCCATTTGCCGACCGTCAGGGCTCAGCGCTGGGAAGTTGATGAGTGGATTGGCTATTTGCGCTGCACCAGACAAAGCAATGGCGCACGCGAACAAAATCATTGTTATTTTCCGCATAGAATTTTTGAGTTAAACTGTACGCTAAATTAGGATATTATTCTTGGGATTGCTGCTCATTTCTTTGATTGGTGTTATTTGGAAATGATCGGTGGAAAAGCTGCCTATGATAAGGTTAAAAGCACTGAGCCGTAGTTCGTGTCATCACGAATCACTGCGGTATTTAAACATGTCCAGGCAGTTGTATTTCATTCACGCTCGCATCCAATGTTAAGACCTTTAGGTTATGGCTCGTGAGGGTAGGTGTCTAGGCGGTTAGATAATATCAACTTTCGACTAGTACATAAATACGCAAACTACCATTTGTTAAAGATGAATTTAATTTCATATTTGCACTTCAATATCACAGGCTTTGAACAAGAACGCACCCATAGGCATATTTGATAGTGGAGTAGGGGGACTTACCGTAGCACAGGCGGTTGAAAACTTGCTACCAGAAGAGGATATGATCTATTTTGGAGATAGTGCCCATTTGCCATATGGTGATAAATCGGCGGCAACCATTCAGGCCTATTCTATAAAAATCACTGACATTTTACTGGAACGAGGATGTAAGGTGATTCTTATTGCGTGCAATTCAGCATCTGCTGCGGCCTATGATTTAATCAAGGCATACGTAGGAAGCAAAGCCCACGTGATCAATGTGATAGACCCGGTAATTGAACATTTGAATAGCTATAAGGTTCATAAAAGAGTTGGCCTGATTGGTACGCTCCAAACCGTAAATTCTAAAGTATTTGAAACAAAAATTAAGAATCGCGGTATTGATGTGGAGTTGAGTGCATTGGCGACACCCTTGCTGGTACCCATGATCGAAGAAGGCTTTATTCATGATTCGGTCAGCCATGAAATCATTGCCAATTATCTGAACGATCCCACGTTGTCCGCGATTGATGCGTTGATTCTGGGATGCACCCATTATCCGATCATCAAAGAAGACATAAAAGAATTTTATAAAAGCGAGGTAGAATTGGTCGATTCTGCTAATATTGTGGCTCAAAGCTTAAAACAGCAACTAAAGGCCCTGAATTTATTAAGCGACCAAACTAATGGTAATGATCAATTTCTCGTATCAGACTACACCCCAGCTTTTGAAAAAGCAGCGAGCCTTTTCTTCAGCAAGGAAATTCACCTTGAGAAGTACCCTCTCTGGGAGTAATTGTTGTTGTTGCTGCCCTTAATTCGATCCTAAAAATAGGATCATTCTTTTCTACTCACGAGACCTTCCAATCATCTGGAAATTCCTCTGATAATACTTATCTTACTTTTTATTTAATTACTGATGATAGCATTCCTGTTCTATCTGCCATTCTTGCTTGTATTTGTGCTTTTGGCTGTCTATGCTGAGCGCAAAGTATCTGCCTTTATGCAAGACAGACTTGGGCCTATGGTCACTGGTAAGTTTGGTATTCTCCAAACACTGGCTGACGTGCTCAAGATGCTGCAAAAAGAAGACATTATTACCAAGTCCGCCGACAAGTGGTTGTTTGTGCTGGCACCCCTGGTGATATTCACCGCAATTTTTGCCGGCTTTGCTGTATTGCCACTGACCTCCGACATACAAGGTTCTCAGGTCGAAACCGGTATTTATTTCCTTATGGCAGTGATTTCACTTGACGTCATTGGCATCCTGATGGCGGGATGGGGATCCAATAGCAAATTCTCACTTTTCGGGTCACTCAGAGCTGTTGCTCAGATTGTTTCTTACGAAATTCCATTGGGTCTTTCTATTCTTTGCGTAGTCATGGTGACACAGACCCTGAACTTACAGGAAATGTCTATTCAACAAGGCTTATTAAGTGCTGATAATGCCTATGGTGGATTTTTGGCTTGGAATGTTTTTAGATATCCGATGCTCTGGATTGTATTTGTGATCTACTTCATTGCCTCTTTGGCTGAATGTAATCGAACCCCTTTTGATTTACCTGAATCGGAGTCGGAATTGATAGGAGGTTTTCACACAGAATATTCTGGATTTCGATGGGCCATTATCATGCTGGGTGAATATGGCATGATGCTGTTGGTTTCTTTAGTGGCAACTGTTTTATTTTTTGGAAGTTGGAATACACCTTTTCCAAATGTAGGGGGTATTGCACTGGCGGATTGGACTTCTGGTGCACATGGTACTATACTCGGAGATCTTGTTGGCATTTTTTGGCTGATCTCGAAAGCTATGGTATTGGTATTTATACAAATGTGGGTGCGGTGGACATACCCCAGAATCAGGGTGGATCAGGTGATGTCACTGAGTTGGAAATATTTGACACCGATCGGTCTGGTGATGGTTTTTGTATGCGGCATTTGGAAATTGTGGATAGGCTAACTGATGAACTGAATTGAAACAATACTTTAAAAATATTATCCAAACCACTTCCTCACTCCTTTACGGATTGAAGATTACTCTACGTCATTTCTGGCAGGCCCGAGAATCGAGGAAGCCTGTGGGAGTTGAAGACAAAACCTACTTCGATCAGAAGAACGGAATCGTAACCTTGCAATACCCATTCCAGGAATTGCCTGTGCCAGATACAGGCCGTTATCAATTACACAATGAGATCGACGACTGTATTGTCTGTGATAAGTGTGCCAAGATATGTCCGGTCAACTGTATTGATATTGAACCGGTTCGGGCGGTCGAGGAAATAGGGAAAACTTCCGACGGCACATCTAAAAGAATTTATGCGGCCAAGTTTGACATTGACATGTCGAAGTGCTGCTTTTGTGGCCTTTGTACGGTAGTCTGCCCTACGGAGTGTTTGACCATGACCAAAGACTATGACTTCAGTGTCTTTGATTTGAAGGAACACAATTTCGAATTTGGGGATATGAGTCCTGAGCTTGTCGCTGAGAAAAAGGCAGAATTTGATGTTTTTGCTGCTGAAAAGGAGAAGGCAAAAGCGGAGGTAGTTGCTACGAAATCTGCGCCTGATGAATCGGGAGAAACAGAGATAAAACCAAAAACTGGAGGGTTCAAGCCAAAAGTAAAAATGGCAAAACCAGCGGTGGGTTCAAAACCTGATTCTGCCGAGGGTTCTACTGATTCAGGTGAGAAAAAGCCTGCCAAGCCGATGTTTAGGCCTAAGGTGAAGCCCTCCTTCGATAAATCTTCGGCGGACGAACCTGCTGCGAAATCGGAAGGAGAGACCACTGACGCTGAGAAACCAAAAGCTAAGCCGGTTTTCAAGCCAAAAGTGAAGTCAGCGATGAAAAAAGAAGAGAATGCTGATTCAGTGGACAAAAAATCAAAAACGGCAAAACCAGTATTCCGACCTAAAATAAAAAAGAAAGAAGAGCCAATGGCTGGATCTACTGATGAGAAACCTAAGATGGCCAAGCCTGTTTTTAGGCCTAAGATAAAACCGGTTATAACAAAACCAACAAGTGAAGATGAGCCAAAAGCAGAAAGCGACACGCCTAAAGCAAAACCGGTATTCAGACCCAAAATCAAACCGAAAAAGAAAGATTAAGTGGAAGGGATAGACTTAAATATCATTGCATTCTACATACTGGCCGGATTTTCAGTTTTTTCCGCCCTGGGCATTTTGTTTGCTAAAAATGTGGTGCATGCCGTGTTTTTGCTGGTGCTTGTTTTTCTTGGCATTGCCGGGGTATTCATCATTTCCAATGCTGAATTTGTGGGAGTGACCCAGATTATGATTTACATAGGAGGAGTGTTGATTTTGATGATGTTTGGTATCATGCTGACCCATAGAATAGACGGAAAAAGATTGGAGTCAGAAAATAGAAGCGTGTTGATTGCCACTTTGCTTGGATTCGGACTGTTGGGAATTTTGTTCTATCCGATCAAGGCCGGATTTCCACTCTTTGATTTTGGTTCTAATGAAGAAACTGGATTTACTGTTACTGAGCAAATAGGCATTCATTTGATGACCACAGAGTTAATCGCGCTTGAAGTCACCGCCGTGCTATTGCTTATGGCATTGGTAGGGGCGGCATATCTCGCAGGACTGAACCTAAAGAAGAAAGGAGTGAATGATACCGATTGAGCATTATATCATATTTAGCAGCATGCTCCTGGTGATCGGTCTGATGATCATTCTGATCAAAAGGAATGCAATTATGATTCTGGCTGGTGTAGAATTGATTTTAAATGCCGCTAATATTAACCTGGTGGCGTTCTCTCAAAATGACCCCAGCCTCTCAGGTCAGATGATGACTTTATTTGTGATCGTAGTAGCTGTAGCGGAATCGGCTGTGGCCTTAGCCATTGTTTATCAAATTTACAGACATCAGGGAATTTCTAACATTGATGAACTCAACGAATTGAAGGGTTGACATGGAAAATATTTTGCTCTATATCATCCTTTTTGCTCCCCTGGTCAGTGCAGCACTTTCCTATTTTCTAACGAAGAAATGGGCAGGAGAAACCTTGGTAGGCTTTTCGCTACTTGTGCTACTTGCAGCCATTATGGCCTGGTTTAAACAACCCGTTAGTTCTGGCTTTGAACTGGATTGGATACTTGCAGGAAATCAAAATTTCAGCATTGGTCTGTATTACGATCAGCTAGCCGGGATCATGACCATCGTGGTGGCCATCGTGGCCTTACTTGTAGCCATATTCTCCATGGAATATATGAAGCATGATGGCGGACAGCCTCGTTACTTTGCGATGCTGGGCCTCTTTGCTTTCTCTATGTATGGCATTGTCTTGGCTTCTAACCTGTTGCTTACGTTTGTTTTTTGGGAATTGGTAGGATTCAGCTCTTATCTGCTCATTGGTTTTTGGTTCGAAAAGGATGCACCACCAATATCTTCGTTCAAGGCCTTCCTGATGAACAAAGTAGGAGACATAGGATTTCTACTAGGCATCTTTATTCTTTATGCTTTTTTCAAGACCTTAAACATTCAAGAACTTATTGGGCTTGATCCTGTAAACGCTGCTATTCCAAACGGACTTTTGATCGCCTTGGGAATCGGCCTTTTCTTAGCGGCAGTAGGCAAGTCTGCACAATTTCCGTTGCAAACCTGGCTGCCGGATGCCATGACAGGTCCTACGCCGGTCTCAGCACTCATTCATGCAGCTACTATGGTAGCTGCTGGCGTGTATTTGATGGTTCGGGTCTTTCCTATGTTGGCACCAGAAGTGCTTACAGTAATTGGTATTGTAGGAGGTATCACTGCTTTCATGGGGGCGTTTGCCGCTTTCGCACAAAATGATATTAAGAAGATATTGGCTTTCTCCACGGTCTCCCAGTTGGGTTATATGATCATGGCGGTAGGTGCAGGATTTCCCGTAGCAGCATTTATTCATCTAACTACTCATGCTTTTTTTAAAGCGGGGCTGTTTCTTTGTTCCGGTAGTATCATTCATTATTATCATGAAACGAATCACACGGCAGGTTTTGATCCGCAGGATATTCGAAACATGGGAGGTTTGAAGAAGGTGCTTCCTTTCACTTTCATGGCATTCACACTATGCATGCTTTCTTTGGCTGGATTGCCGCTTTTCTCTGGATTTCTATCCAAAGAGATGATTTTAAATGGTTTGGTATCGGCCGACCATCTGCCTTCTTTCGTGTTGGTGTTTGGCTTTGCTTCTGTATTTATGACTGCGGCCTATATGGCAAGATTGTATTTCAAAGTATTTTTTAATCAGCAGGTAGCTGGTGAAAAATATGCTGAAGCTGTTTCCGTGAAAGTGCCTTTACTCACGCTTTCGTCCTTGTCAATTGGATTCGTATTCTCTATGAATCCTTTGTCCCCGGATGACAGTTGGCTTTTGTCAGTTTTGACTAGTTACAAAGGAATTGGAATTGCCGATCATTTTGTGTGGGTTCCCATATTGTCGATTGGTTTGGCACTTTCAGGATTAATCTTCTCCTATCTCTACATAGAGAGAAAAATGCTGTCCGGATTGGTCAGTGGAGTGAAATCTTTGACCTATAATCTCTCCAACAGAAACTTCTATCTGGATGATATATATGACGTAGCCTTTGTTTCAGGGTCCAAAACATTAGCCAAAGCAGCCTATTGGTGGGATCAGAAGGTAGTGGATCGGGTAGTCAATCTAATGGGGAAGACACAGGTAGTACTTGCCTACCTCATAGGTTGGTTTGACCGAAGAATTGTAGATGGTGGTGTCCGTTTGGTGACATGGCTGGTCAATTTTGCCGGTAATCGGACAAGACAAGTACAAGGCGGTAACCTTCAAAACTACCTGGCTTGGGCAGTATTTGGTGTCCTGTTGATTTTTTACTTTTTTGAATTAATGACTTGATAATTATGGTAATGGATCATTTACTTTCCTGGTTGGTCTTTGTACCTCTCATCGCTGCGGTGGTGATGCTCACAATACCGCAATCACAAGGACATTTGTATAAATGGGTGGCCCTTGGAGCTTTAGGCATCGTCACTATTCTTTCTCTTGTTTTGGTCTTTTCTTTCAATCAGGGAATAGCAGGGTATGGAGCTGATAGTCTGCAGTTTACAAAACAACTGGACTGGATCAATTTAAATGTAGGTTCGTTCGGTAGCCTATTGATACAATATTATGTAGGCGTAGATGGATTGAGCCTGGCTTTGGTACTCTTGTCTGCCATAGTGCTATTTATCGGCGTGATTTCTTCCTGGAACATTAAAAAGAATGTACAAGGTTATTTCTTGCTCTACATGGTGCTGAGTACAAGCGTTATCGGCTGCTTTGTTGCACTCGATTTCTTTCTTTTCTACCTCTTTTTTGAGTTTATGCTTTTGCCCATGTATTTCCTGATTGGTATCTGGGGAGGTAAAAGAAGGGCATATGCTTCTATCAAGTTCTTTATCTATACGCTGATAGGATCCTTGTTGATATTGATGGTGATGATCGGATTGAGTTTGTCGGTGGTTCAGGGTCCTGACTCTACTGTACACACCTTCGATATTATGAAAATGATGAATCCGGAGAATTACCTACCAGGCTCATTATTAGCACTGGATTTTGATGGGCAATTACTAGGGTTGACCTATAGAGCATGGGCATTTATATTACTGATTGTCGGATTTGCGATCAAGCTACCTGCTGTACCTGTTCACACTTGGTTGCCAGATGCACATGTAGAAGCGCCGACCCCAATCTCAGTTGTTTTGGCAGGTATCCTCCTAAAGATCGGAGGTTATGGTTTTTATCGAATAGGCTACACCATATTTCCTGATGGAGCCATCGAATATGGTTGGTGGATTGCGTTATTCGGTGTGATCGCCATCATCTACGCAGCATTTGTAGCTATGGCACAAGCTGACTTAAAAAGATTAATTGCCTACTCTTCTGTCTCGCACATGGGATTTGTGATGTTGGGCATGGCTTCGTTAACCGTGGAGGGTAATGCTGGCGCGTTGTTTCAAATGTTTAGTCACGGTATTATCTCTGCCTTGTTATTCCTGATGTCTGGCGTACTATATGACAGAACAGGAGATCGAATGATAGCCAATTACAGCGGACTGGCTGGTAAAATGCCACTATTTTGTGTAGCGGTGATTCTGTCCTTTTTTGCTGCACTCGGACTGCCAGGTTTCTCTGGTTTCATTGCAGAGTTTCTGGTACTGATTGGTGCATTTGATGGTGCCATCAACGGATCAGTTGTCGATACTTTTATGCCAGTACTTGGTCTTTTGGGTCTGGTGCTCGGAGCTGCTTATTTCCTGTGGACTATTCAACGTATGTTTTTTGGAAAATTTTGGGTGAGAGAAGAAAGCTGGCAATTGCCAGATTTAAATGCCCGCGAATTGATTATGATCATTCCATTGGTAATACTGGCTTTGTTTTTTGGAATTTTCCCTGGATTGTTGCTTGATCTGGCCAATGAGACTGTCATGGGATTTGTAGAATATGTGAATACACAAGGCCATCAAAATCTTGAGCTTATAAACGCTGCGGTAAGATGAGTATGAGTTCACTGAACGAGCAGATACAAGCCATCATTGGTGATTTCGGAGTATTGCTACCGGAGGCCACATTGATTGTTGGGAGTTTTATCCTGATTATTCTCCAACTCATATTTAAAGATAAGGCCGGTGCTACTAAAGTGACCTTTTCCTTATTTTTACTCGGGCTGATTTCTTTGGCAGTTTCTTATTCTTCCGTATCCGGTGAATATTTTGGTGGCCTTATTTCAATAACTCCGGTTGTCGGTTTGGCCAAGCCATTCTTTATTGTCGTTACTGGTTTTGTGCTACTTTTTCCAAAAGGGGAGGATTTGCTAAAAAGGGGGGAATATCACTTTTTGCTCCTGATGATATTGTTGGGAGCGATGCTTCTGATTCAGGTCAATAACCTTTTGTTATTCTATTTAACGTTGGAATTAATTTCCATTACTTCATACATCCTGATCAACTTCAATTTTGATAGAAAAGGCTTTGAGGCAGGCATCAAATATTTGCTTTTTGGAGCCATGGCCAGTGGGCTGATGTTGTACGGGATGTCACTCATGTATGGATTGGCAGGAAGCCTCGACTTAATCGCAATTGGGGATTTAATCTCCAATGGACAATCATCAGGTTTGTGGTTGCCGCTGGCTTTGATGTTGTTTTTTATCGGAATTTGGTTCAAGCTGGCATTGGCACCTATGCATATCTGGTCGCCGGATGCATACGAAGCGGGTCCAACGCCAGTAGTAGCCTATATTTCTATTGTTCCGAAAGTGGCAGTACTTATTTTCTTTGCTCAGTTTGTATCTACCACTCAGCTGAATGCGATTGACTTCGATTGGAAAATGATATTTTCGGGACTGGCCATAGTTAGCATGTTTGTCGGAAATCTTTCGGCTCTAAATCAGTCCAATGCCAAACGCATGATGGCCTATTCTTCTATAGCGCACTCTGGCATGCTGATTATAGGACTAATTGTAGGCGACTCTTTTGGCCTGCAGGCCATGCTTTTTTATGCCATTGTTTATGCCGTTATGAATTTGGGAGCTTTCTATTTGATAGATCTTTTTCAGAAAGCCGGATTTGAGGAAATCAAAGATTTAGCTGGCCTTGGAAGAAAATCGCCATGGCTGGGCGTGTTCGTGGTAGTCATTATGATCGCATTGGCCGGACTGCCACCCACTGGGGGATTCACGGCCAAGTTGTTGATGTTTACTGCGCTATGGGAATATTATCAAAGTGAGGGGTATCAATATTTGATATGGTTATTTGGGTTAGGCCTTCTAAACACAGCCATATCGCTGTTTTTCTATCTAAAGATTCCTTATTACATGTTTGTTTATCCAAGTGAGTCAGAAAAAAATATTAAATTTTCATTAAAAGACGGCACTATTGTAGCTGTCGTCGTGTTCATTGTTTTATTATCATTCTTTAAAGCCGACCTATTGCTGAACGTATTAAATCAGTTTAACTTTGCACTTTAATAAGTGATATGAGCGACCCTATTAAACACGAGTGCGGGATAGCGCACCTCCGTTTGAGAAAACCCCTTCAATATTATATTGACAAGTACAACACGCCCCTCTACGGCGCCAATAAGCTTTTGCTCTTAATGAAGAAGATGCAGAACAGAGGTCAGGATGGAGCAGGTATAGCCAATATCAAGCTGGGGCTTGAACCTGGATACAGATACATCAGTCGCTATCGGTCGATTGATACCAACTCATTGGAAAGGATTTTTGACAAAGTAGGCAAGAAATTTGGGAAGGCCCTGAAAGAAGGAGGGCAAGAAAAATTTCATGATGAGGAGTGGCTGAAAAAAAATTACGGATTTACCGGAGAGGTCTGGCTAGGCCACCTGAGATACGGTACGCACGGCAAAAACAGTATAGAGAGCTGTCACCCATTTTTACGCCAGAACAACTGGAGGAGTAAAAACTTGGTCGTGGCAGGAAACTTCAATATGACCAATGTAGATGAGCTCTTTGACATTCTAATTGGTTTGGGTCAGAACCCAAAGGAAAAAACTGATACAGTGACCGTGATGGAAAAAATAGGTCACTTTCTCGATGAGGAAAATCAAGAGATTTTTGATAGGCATAAGTTTAAGTTTTCCAACAAGGAGATTACAAAAAAAATTGAAGAAGAACTTTCGGTCATCAATATTCTGAAAAAGTCTTGTCGTGATTTTGATGGAGGATATGCGATGGCTGGGCTGATTGGGCATGGTGCTTCTTTTGTTGCACGTGACCCTGCAGGCATTCGTCCTGCCTATTACTATGCCGATGATGAGGTTGTCATAGTAGCCTCAGAAAAGCCAGCGATTAAGACAGCAACCAATTGCGCCTACGATGAAATCAAGGAGATTACTCCCGGCCATGCGCTGATTATTCAGCAGGATGGATCCTACAAAGAGGAGCAGTTTATTGAAATGCTTCCAAAGAAGTCATGCAGTTTCGAGAGAATATATTTTTCTCGTAGTTCTGATCCGGATATCTACAGAGAAAGAAAAAAATTAGGCGAATTATTGGTGCCCAAGGTCCTTCAATCCGTCAATTTTGACCTGAAAAACACCATCTTTTCATTTATTCCTAATACGGCAGAAACGTCCTTTTTGGGTCTGATGAGTGGCTTGGATGAGTATCTGATTGAAAAACGAAAGGAAATCATCATTGAAGGTAAACCACATACAGGGGATATTGAGGATGTACTTTCCTTTAGGCCTCGTGTAGAAAAGATGGTGATCAAAGATGCGAAACTCAGGACGTTTATTGCAGATGATGCCTCACGTGATGAACTGGTTGCAAACGTATATGATACAACGTACGAAGTGGTGAACAAGGGCGTAGACAATCTGGTTATTATTGATGATTCTATTGTTCGGGGAACCACGCTTGAAAAGAGTATTCTGACTTTACTCGATCGCTTAGAACCTAAGAAAGTCGTGATTGTATCTTCGGCACCGCAGATAAGATTTCCTGATTGCTATGGTATAGACATGAGTAAGATGAAAGACTTTGTTGCTTTCCGTGCAGTGCTTGAATTGCTGGAAGAGCACGATAAATCATATTTGCTGGAGGAAGTTCTTGGTAAATGCGAAGAAGCCATTGGAAATGCCTCTGCACCGAATTATGTTCAGGAATTGTATGATCCTTTTACAGCAGATCAGATATCCGCAAAGATTACAGAAATAGTAAGACCTGAGGGTATGAAAGCAGAGTTGGAAGTGATTTTTCAATCAGTTGATAACCTGCACAAAGCCTGCCCGGATCATGAGGGGGATTGGTACTTTACAGGTAATTTCCCAACTACTGGTGGAAATAGGGTAGTAAATAAGGCATTCGTCAACTACATGAAGGGAGTAACCGTCAGAGCTTATTAAGAGGTACAATTGTATTCCTTAAAGTATATTCTCTGCTGAGTGCTTCCATTTTCTTATCAAAGGCATGTCGGTAGTAAAGGGGCATTTCATCGGAGGCACTAAAGAATTTCTGATATTTCTCAACAAGATGTGGGTAATGTTTTTTGATTGCCCACATAACCAGAGGTTTGCTATCGGCTCTGTTAGTTCCATACAGCGCAAGGGTTGCGGGTAGTATATAATCAACACCAATTTGTTTAAACGTACTGAAAAACAAATCGAGTTGCTCACTTGTATCTGAGATATAGGGCAACAGGGGCATCAGACTGACTCCAGTGGTCAGTCCGGAAGTCTTGATCTCTGACATAGCTTTTAATCTCACAGACGGAGGAGTAGCTCCCGGTTCAAATATGTTGGCTACGTCATCTTGTAGGGTTGAAAATGAAAAGGAGATAATTGTACCGCCTTTCAATTTACCTTTTAAATCATCAGGAAGGATGGCCTCATTATTTATTTCTTGAAGGAGGTCAATATCCCTAGTAATAAGATTCGACCTGGTAATCATGTGAACTGGAAACTGATGCTCAAGAATTACTTCTAATAATCCGTGAGTGAGTTTTTGTTCGGCTTCGATCTTCAAGTAGGGGTCCGTAGCCGAAGAGATTACAATAATTCCATACTGATTCTTTTTAGCTCTTAAAGTGAGTTGTTTTTTTAATAATTCGACAGCGTTAGTTTTTATCGACAGCGAATTTTCCATCTGAGTGCCATACTTGCTTCCCCGGATATAACAAAAGAGGCAATTGAAAGAGCAGGCACTGTATGGATTGATCGTGTACTCATCAAGGAACCAAGGGTCTCTTCGTCTGGTCTTATTCAATATGGTTTTGGCCTCAATGAATTTTGGCATAGTCGCCCCGTTTTAAACCGATTTTTACTTTTGTTCTAAACCACTGACCCACCATACGCTTATCCTCTATTTGATTGGCATATCTGGCAATGATGTCAGGGTGAAACTTAGCGGTGGTTTTTGCAGCCCAACCTATTCCGGTTTTAATATGATGATGCTTAGCCGTTCCCAGAGAAAGTAATAGTAAAAATGCTTGCTCTGCATTTTTACTATCTAGGCCTTTTTTGATAGCATAATGAGTTCCAGTGCCAATAGCACGGACCACCCAATGACTTTTGTGATTTCGCATCTGATCAAACCGAGCTAACGTTTTTTTCGGGTTGTTCAGCAGGGACCATCCATAGACACGCTCTCCAATGATGTCTGTTACATACCATTCTTCACCAGCTACCATATACTCGGCAGCTTTGTCTAATGATTGCTCAAAGTGACCTTGAAGTCGTTTTTGTAGCAGAATTCCAAGGAGTACGTTTCCACCTATGGTTCTTAGACTTGAAATCCGGTCACAGATCATAATATGTAGGCTCTCGGGAATAGCTGCATACATTTCAGTAGCACAATATTCCAATAATGGAAATTTGACCTTGGCCTTTAAAATTCGACTATCCAGAATTTTCACAAATTTTTCAGGATTTTCAGAGTCATAAATGGCAAGACAGCTGTTCAATTCGTCTTTGATCACTCCTTTCTTGGTGATGGTTTTCATATTATAGGCTAAATCTAGAAATTCTATGCGAAACTAATCAAGCGTACTGACAGCCCTATGTCAGTAAGTTTTGGGTTGAATTTATTCAACCCTCTTTTTTGCCTCATGCTACGGCATTGTGCACGATGACCTAATGCTATTGCTGTTGTAGGTTGCGACAGCGGAATATGATCATTAATACTTAAAGCTGAGGCACAACAAAGAAAGTACCCATCTGGAAGGGATTATTTAGAACGAGTGGCGGCTGATTTAAAGAAGCAAAAAATGAAATTACCACTCAATGGTAACCATCAAATTAGGCGCAAAGCCTAATGCTCTTCTGTCAATAAATCTAGGTGGTGGTGGATTGCCTCTGAAAGCCCTGTCAATCAAATTGTTCCGATCGTAAACGTTGATGACTGAGAGACCAAAAGAGGCAGACCAAGGTCTTTTATCCGTGCAGGGAATTTTGTAAGAGGCCGATAAGTCCAGGGAATGAATATTTGGATACCTCTCGGGTAGGTCTGCAAAAGGGTCTGGGGCTTGAGGGCTTCCTGGCGCTCTATTTGCTTGTGCGCGTTCGTAAATGACCTGAGCAAAAGCTATTTCGAGGGATTTGGCATTCAGGCCAGATCCAAATTTCCAAGTAGCTGAAAATTTCCATCGATCCTTTTGATAGGCAGTACCTATATAGGCCGTGTGTGGTTGTACGTATTTGGATTTATAGGTTGTGAGATTGGTAGTGTCCAGTGTAATCTTTGAATTACTGTAGGAATAGCCTGCCCAGACAGAAGTGTATTCGCCCACTCCCTTTTTTAGATAGGTATCAATACCATATATTAAATCGTCAGCCGTAAAATAGCCGGACGCATCATTGAATCTTCTGTCTTCATAATACGTCACTCCATTTGCAGTTTTATAATAACCTTCAATATCTAAGAGCCAGCTGTTGCTATTGATCATGAACCCTGCCATATATTGCTCACCAGAAATGATATTTCCATTCATTTCTCCCGCCAGCATCCAAAGCTCATTATCAAACCCCCCGTTTCCAAATTCTAAATTTTTCACTTGACTTAAAAATTGATGATACAATCCTGCAGTTGCTTTTAAGTTGAGCCAGGAAGTAGCGCTGAAGTTAGCAGCTAGTCTTGGAGACCATTGGAATGAGCTTTTTGGACTGTAGTAAGTGCCCCTTAGTCCTAATTGCAAAAACCAGTTCTCAAAACCTAACCATTCAATATTGGCATACGGTGAGAAAGTATGTGCACGTTGAATACTCGCAAATTCTATAGGTGGTTCGTTAAGTTGTATTAAATTTTTATAATTGAGTCCGGTAGACTGCCATTTGTAATCCAAACCTAACTGAATGCCATGAGTATTCACGCCAGAATTCGCTATCTCAAATCTCGAATTGTAATCAGTTAAATCGTTTACAGCAAAAAAAGTTATCGTTGGCGCTTCGGAATTATTGTTATAACCATACTTGCTGTAAGTATTGATAAGAGTGGAAGACCAGGACTCGTTTATCTGATACTCCCATTCGGTGTTGATGCCAAAGTTTTCGAAATCTGTACTTTCAATGTCATTGGCTAATGCAACCGGAGATTTATAACGTAGATTCGTATTACTGTAAATTCCTGAAACTGAAATTTTATGTTTTGTATGCGGATTGACAATGAGTTTGACGTGATAATCTTGGAAGGTCACGTCAGGATAGGCCAGAATATTCCCTTCATCGTCAGCCAGGCCAGTTGCAGCATAAACTGATTCAGAGATGGCATTCAGCTTTGGCGACTTTACCGCAGTAGGATAAGAGTGTCTTGCACCTAAGGTTAGACCAATTTTGTTATTGGCAATCGGAGTTTTACCATAGACCATTGCATACAAGGTATTCATGCCCACGCCGTACTGAGGTTTGTTTATCACTTCTGTGTCAGAATTAACAAATATGGCTCCACCAACACGACCACCCATCCGTGGGTGGTATCCGCTCCTATATACTTCGACATGGTCTACCACCTTTGGGTTATAGGGAGAAATAGTACCATAATAATGCCCTCTGTGATAGATAGGGATATTGTCAAATAAAATTAAGGACTGATCTACTGAGGTGCCTCTGATGAACAAATTGCCAGGTCTGCCATCTGGAGTGGCGATGCCTGGTAAAGCTGCCAGCGAAGCAAAAATATCTCCATCAGTTTCACCAGGTAATAAGGGCAGGTTCTTTAAGTCAATCGTAATTTTCTGACTCGTGGGGTCCATGTTGATGCCCTTGGTAATGTAATCTTCAATCAACACATCATTCAATAGATAGGTCTGAGTCATTAATTGTAAGGAGAGGTCTTTTTTACTGATGAGCTGATCCACCGGCATTAAGCGCTTTGCATATCCAGGTGCATAGGCGATGATAGTATCAGACAAGGAGGGCTTGTAAGAAAACAGTGCTTTATCATTGGCTATCTCGATATCAATTGGGTTAGAGTTGATCAAAACAAAGAACGGCGGCTTTATGGCGGAGGACTCTAATGAGTCCGTCAGAGTAAGCGAATATTGACTTTCGATAACCGCTACTGTATAGTAGTCCTTACTGATTTTCAAAACCTGGATGGGGAGAGAGGTTTCCGCCAGGCTGATAAATGCTTCCAAGGATTGAGTCCTCTCAAAATCCCCTAAAATACGTTCTATTAGCGAGGGGTCATATGAAAATTTGATATCGAGCTCACTTTCATAGTGATGAAGTGCCTTTTGAAAAGAACTCATTTGTTGTGCCTTCAATAGACCAATCCCTGTACACAACAATGTGATTAAAAATAAATATCGCATGTTCAATTTTTCTCAGCTTATTCCGACAAATATAGGGTATTGTCCTCAAGGCGGTAGGTGATTCCCAGGGTAGGGAAGATGATTTTCAGTGACTGGCTTAAATTGTCTTTGGGAATGGAGCCAGTAAACCTTCTCGCCAGATTGATGCTGCCAATCTCTATAGTTAAGCCATAATTGGACGCCAACTCGTCAATCACTAGTTTCAAAGGCGCATTATCAAAAGTGATATGATCTTTGATCCATTCCGGATAGTCAATGTTGAATAATTTTTTTGGATTCCATATACCTTCGAAAAACAAACTGGACTCTCCTTTACTCAATTCTATGGTTTTGTTGTCTTTAGAAGTCGCTCGAACACGGCCTTCATAGCAAACGGCATGTAGCGCCTGTTCGATTTGATGTACAACGAATCGGGTACCAAGTACGGATACAGTTCCTTCCTGTGTGACTACATCAAAACTACCTTTTTCAGGAACTTCTATGTAGGCCTTTCCCTTTAGTGAGATTCTTCTTTTTCCTTTTCGCCAGTCACTCTTTTTCCAACTCACTTCTGAATTGGCACTCAATATTATAGTAGAGGTCCCATCTGGAAGGTCAATCGATTTGGTTTCTCCAAAGGCGGTTTGATGTTCGATCATGGATAGTGATTGCCAGAGTGACTGTCCTACAAAAATGGCTAAGACTATTGCTGCGGCTACAGAAGCATATTTCCAACTAACGAGTTTGATCACTTTTCCCTCTTTTTTGCTGTTCAGTACTTCTTGAGGGTCAAATATTTGCGTGTCGGTATCAGGAATCCATTCATCCACCTCTCCGATAATCTGTTGGTACTTTAGGAATTCATCATCAGACAGGTGCTTTTTTGCTTCTTCTGCAGAAATATCTCCATTCAGCCACTGAGCAAGTATCGCATCCTTATCGGTATGATTATTTTCCATGATATTTTAGTTTCTCTAATGGTACGACGGTCAAATCTTAATTTACCCTACCTAGATTGAAAAATGATTTAGTTCGTCCAGATCAGCCTTAATGGATTTTAATGAAGAAGTAATATGTTTTTCGACTGTCTTTACAGAAATCCCCAATGCATCGGCAATTTCCTGATTTTTCATTTTATCGATTCTACTCATTAAAAAAACAGCCCGTTGCTTTTCGGGAAGGTTGGATACTACGGTTTCCAACTGCCCCTTAAATTCATCGACCTGATAGAGAAATTCCGGATTGGTTTCAGACTGAGCTTCTCTGGTATCGCTTCTTCTTTCAAATTTAAGTATCACCTTTTGGTGCGCTGTGTCGTCAAGAAAGATCCGATTGGCAGTAGTGAATAAAAAACTTTTGGCTTTGTCGAAGGCTACCTTGCTGCAATTGTTCCAAAGCCTAACAAAGGCCTCTTGAGCACAGTCTTTTGCTTTTTCGAGACTTCCAAATCGATAAAACAGGAAGTTTCTAAGAGATGTAGCATGCGTTTGATGCAAAGTAGTAAATGCCTGTTCTTCACAAACAGAAAGCTTATCCATAATTTAGCTAACAAGTGGTTTTCAAATATAATCAGCTTAACACAGAGGTGAATAAATTAGGCATAAATTTTGAATGATTTGAAATAAAGACTTATACGAAAGTGGGGTAAATGAGAGTTGAACCGTAGTATATATAGAAAGCAAATCGTACTTGCATATGAAAAAGATAACTTATGGACTGTTGATTGGTTTGATGGTAACAACCGGACAAACCATTGCGTCGAACGACTTTGGAAATGAATTCCACATCAATGGAACTGTTCAGGCCACGGATTTACTTATTGATATATACCCAAACCCGACTTCGAAATATCTTAACGTTAAACAACTACAGTTTGACGGCAGTATTTCCCAATTAGAGGTTTTTGATTTATCAGGTCACACGGTCTATTATGTCAATGAAAAATTCACGCAGCTTTCTATTTATGTGGGTACCTGGAAAAAAGGAGTTTACGTGGTTTTCTTTAGACAAGGAGATAAAGAAATTACGCATAAAATAGTAGTACAGTAGTTATAGATGATTTGATGAGTAGGACCAGTCTGCCGGTAGGATTTGCTGTGAGAAATAAGTTTTCCGGCAGCTGGTTTACTTCTTGAATCTTAAAAAGTTAATATTTCATTTCGTAGTCTCGAACCAGGCTCTTCTCGTTTATTGAATTAATACATACAATGATTAATTTTGAATAGATGAAAGATGCCGTCAATTTTGTTGTTTTTTTTCTCTTCTTATATTCCTGTAACTCACCCTATGAGAAAGAAACTGTTGAAGTACGATGGTGGACGAATACGGATAAACAACTCATCATTTCAGAACTCAAGAGAACTACCGCCGAATTGAAAAAAGAAATTGATGGATTGACTGATGCTCAATGGAACTTCAAAGAAGATGACACTCGCTGGTCAATAGCTGAGATAGTAGAGCATTTGGAAATGCAAAATCAGTTACACTATAGGGAAATATCTGTCACAGTTAATGGTCCTCGAATGCTTGAACTGAGGCAAATTACAAGAGGAAAGGACGATTATTTTTCAAAATATGCCACAGATGCAACCAAAGGTATTGCGCAATGGTATCTTGAACCTTTGGGTAGATTCTGCTCACAACAAGAAGGTAAAAAGGCATTTTTTAGAGCCAGAGGAGAACTGACCAAGTTTGTAGAACAAACTGATATTGATTTGAGAAAGCAATTCACCTATCGAACACCCGTGGACGGAAAATCAATTGAAGATCTGAAAATTGGTCAGGTTCGAGATTTGCACCAACTGCTGCTAACAGGAATCGCACACACAGATCGGCATTTGACGCAGATCAGGGTAATCAAAAAGGACACTAACTATCCGAATTAAAGGAGTATGCGAGAATCTATTGTCCGTTCGGAATGGTTAAAGAAAAACCTTGATGATCCTAATTTAATTATTCTTGATGCCAGTCCAGCGGGGAATCAAGCAGGGCTAACAGCAACATTTGATGGAGTAGGTATACCGGGAACCAGGATTTTTGACTTAAAAAATTCATTTAGTGATCCCGAAACTGACTTGCCACATATGCTTCCGTCCATAAGACAATTTGAGCGAGAGTGTAGAAAGTTGGGCATCAATAATTCTAGTAAAATCATCGTTTATGATCATCTAGGTATATATACTAGTCCGAGAGTTTGGTGGATGTTTCGCGCCATGGGACATGAGCAAATAGCGATTCTGGATGGAGGACTTCCAGCCTGGATAGCGGAAGAATATGAAACTGAATCTTTTAAAAACAAGGCATTCGTCCCTGGAGATTTTAGCGCCAATTTTAGCATGAGGTCAGTGAAAAGCCTGACAGATATAGCCAAGAATCTGCATACTAAAGACTCAATTTTGATAGATGCCAGATCTCAAGAAAGATTTAATGGGCTAGCGCCTGAACCTAGAAAGGGTTTAGGAAGTGGGCATATTCCAAAATCAATTAACATCCCATATGAAACGGTTTTGAGAAATGGCAAGTACAAATCAAAAACCGAGTTAACCGCACTTTTTGAAGAACATGACTTAGGAGTTCGGCCACTGATTTTCTCTTGTGGTTCCGGTGTTACGGCGTGTATTGTACTCTTAGCATCCGAACAGGTCATCAAGAATACAAAGTCAGTATTCGATGGTTCCTGGACTCAGTGGGCTTCTACAGAAGGGTTACCCATCGACAAGTAGGCCCGGCAGTACTTGCCACCGGGCCATTGCCTGTTTCATTCAACCCTCAATGAATCTATGGGGTTCACTTTTGATGCTCGCATCGAATGATAGCCAATGACTAACACTGCAATAATTAAGGTAGCTGCAGCACTTAACAAAAAAGGAGTTGCATTGATATCTACACGATAGGCGAAATTTTCTAACCACTGATTGATCAGACTAACTGTAAGGGGTATTGAAAGTGTGATTGCAATTAACAACTGCAAAGCAAAACCTTTGACCAAGAGGCTGAAAATAGCAAAAGGCGATGCACCCATCACTTTTCGAATACCAATCTCTTTTATTTTGCTGTTGGCTACCAGCATAATGAGTCCGAATAGTCCCAGGCCAGCAATGAGCATAGACAGTACAGTAGCAATCACAATCAATTTATTGAGGCGAGCCTCACTTTCATATTGAGATCGTATTTTTTCATCTACGAATTCATAATTCCAGGCTTCGTTGGGAAAAGTAGTCTCCCATTCTTTTTGGAGAATTTCAACTGCCCCATGTAAATTGGATCCTGTATAAGTGAAAACAATCTTTGGCCTCGGGGAGTCGGTAATGTCTACATCAGACACTCCCTGAAAAACTAGCATCGGGTTCTGAACAATAATCAAAGGCTCTACTTGGGTGTGAAGAGAAGAGTAATGAAAATCTTTGACCACGCCTATGATTTGATGCTCTCCAAATTCAGCTCCTGGTAATTTGCCACCTACTGGATTTTCTAAACCGAGGTATTCTACAGCGGTTTCGTTCAGCACTACCGATTGACGTTGATCTAATCCGTTATCCCTTTCAAATGTTCTGCCTTCGAGTGTTTCAATATTAAAACTAGGCAGGTATTCAGAATCGACCACCAGCAGTCGAAACCACTTGAAATCGCCATTTTTATCATTAAAAGCCGCGTGTACCCAGCCATTGGTTCCAAAAACATGGCTGCCCATGGCTATCTCTGATATCTCAGGATATTTTTCTAATTGTGATTTCAGCAATTCTCCGTTCGCCATGCCTGAGTTGAGGGCATCGCGCATACCACGGCTATCAGAGGCTATTGGAAGTTGGGCAGATACTGTTGCGTTATATTCATAGCCAAGATCTTTGTCCATCAGATAGTTGATTTGTTGGCGCATGATCAAAACGGTGCTGATTAGAAATACAGCCACTAGAAACTGTAATATCACAAGGCCTTTTCTTGCTGCTAGTTTGCCTGTTGATTGATTGCTGCCATTGAGTATGTGAATAGTTTTAAAAGCCGATATGATTAGGGCCGGATAGGATCCGGCAATTAAACCAATGAACAAACCAATCAATAAATAGATTCCTATGTGCAACCATTCAAATTGAAAGAAAATCTCAGTACCTGTTAGGGCATTGAATGTTGGAATTAAGAAAAATGTAAGTGTAACACCAATACCCATTGCAATGACAGCTAACACCAAACTTTCGCTTAAATATTGGTATACCAGTGTCCTTCTGGCGGCACCAAGTACTTTGCGCATGCCAACCTCTTTCGAACGCCTAAGTGATTGTCCAGCAGACAAAGTAGTATAGTTCACGCAGGCCATCACAAGTACGAGTAACCCGATTGCTCCGAGTATCATAACATATTGAGGATTGCTTACCGGCGCATACCCAAGTGGTATATTCGGGTTCAAATGAATGTCAGTCAAAGGCTGAAATCCAATATTGTATTGATCTCGTTGCATCTCTTTATTGCCATAGGTGGCGTCACCCATCTGTGCCATAACCACATCTTGCATTTTGGCATCAACTGAAGAAATTTGTGTGTTTTTATGGAACAAGACATAGGTCTCTGCAATCACATGAAACCAACCAGTAAAAGTACGTTCACTGAATATTCGACGACTGTTTTCTGTAGATATAGCCAGATCAAATTGGATACTGGACTCTTTAGGAATATCTTCAAAAATGGCTGTGACGGTATAGTCTCTGGCCAGAGAATCGATATGAACTGCTAATGTTTTGCCTAGCGGATCGATGTCCCCAAAATATTTTTTAGCATACGATTGAGAGATGATCAAATCGTCCCGAGATGGGAGAGGGTTGTTCTTGTCTCCTCTCGGAAAAGTGAAATCAAAGACTTCGAAGAAATCCGGGCTAATAACTGCTACTTTCTCCTCTATGCGGTTTTCGGTCCGACCGATCAGAAAGTGGTTTTCAAGATATTGAACGACGCGTTCGACTTCCGGAAAGTTATCTTCCAGAAGGGCTTCGAAGCGCAACGGCGTATGAGAATTGAAAAACTCCCGACCATCTCCGTAGTCTTCTTTGAGCCAGGTTCGGTAAATCTGATCTTTCTTCGAATGATGTTGGTCATAACTGACTTCCTGCTTTACATACAGGCCCAAGAGTAAAAAGCAAGTGATGCCCAGCGTGAGACCGAGTAAATTGATGGCACTGTTGAATTTGTCTCTCCACAGCACTCGGATGGCGATTTTTAAATTATTTCTAGTCATGGTAAAAAATGAGTTTTTGAGTTTTTGATTTTGTTTTAATGCTGAAAGACGAAATGAGCGAAACACCAACCAGATATACAGATATTTGGCCTTGGTTGGATGGCCTCCGTTGCATTGCTGTTCAAAGATTTCATAGAGATCACCTTGTAAGTCCTCAAGTAAATCGGGAGCACAGAACCAGGCTAAAAATCGATCGGCCCATCGGGGCGGTTGTCTATTCATTATACTCCGGCAAAAGCCAGTTTAGGCATTTTGTTATAAAGCGACAGTCGCAATTCCATTGTGTCGTCCAGTACTTTTCTTCCAACTTGCGTCAATACAAAAAAGCGCTTTCTTCTACCGCCTCGTTCGGTCGTAGCTCCTCCCATTTCGGATTTTGTAAATCCTTTTTTTTCCAATCTGCGAAGAACAGAGTGGACGGCAGTTACATCCATTTGTCGATTGGTGTTCTTTTTGATTTCTTCAAGAATAGCTACCGCATAAGCTTCTTCGTAGAGAGAGCCTATAGTTAGCAAAACCAATTCTTCCAGTTCGCCCAAATGTTCACCTTTCATAGTTCTGTTTGTAGTTTGTTGTACAAGTATACAACAAATGCCAATAATTAGTTGTGTTTTTGTACAAGTAATCGTTTAGAAGCTCTTAAGACCCTTGAAAACGACGATTCCTAATAATCTGATAAGAGAAATTAAAAAGGGGTGATTAAGGAAATCTAAGTTATCCATTTGTATGACAAATCAATTGTTTAATAGATTTGTACCTATGAAACCAGCATTTTTTTTATTCCTAGCACTTTTCTCATTCATTGCTTGCGATGATGACGCCAATCAGGTTACCAATTGTGTTACTGTCTCCTTAATTGATGAAGTAGATTTTATTAACTTGATATCTAATGTTCCGGAAAACGTATTGACCAAATTCATCGATTACCCAGACGAAAATGGAGCTTTGGGCAGAAATAAGGAGGGGTATATTCATGTAAGATCTCAAGTCGCAATGACTTATTTAGTAGAAGAGGCTATTCGAAGCGAAAATGAGGAGACGCTGGATGCTTACGTTCAAAACCTTAATTACTCTTTTTCTCGTCAGACTGAGGCTGGCGATTTTGAATTCGTGGCACCACCAGACGCACCTAACAACCAGGCACCACCCGCGACTCGACTAGCCAACGAAACGGCTATTTATGCCTATGGATTAGGAGCAAGTTTGCTATTGCTTGAGCAGTCAGAATGGTATAACCAGTTGGCAGACAATCATTCTGCCAAGATGTCT
Organism: Reichenbachiella sp.; assembly: GCF_039944555.1. Classification (GTDB taxonomy): domain Bacteria; phylum Bacteroidota; class Bacteroidia; order Cytophagales; family Cyclobacteriaceae; genus Reichenbachiella. The sequence continues at coordinate 53,282 of NZ_JBDUYN010000014.1, forward strand.
ATTGCCGATTTGAACGAAGAGATAGACCTTTTACTGCAGTATCTGAAAACTAACATTGAGCTGCTCAGAGAAGGTGATGGAATGTCCCCGAGCCGATTGTTCTATGACGTGATAGCGATTTACTTGTTGGGTGGTTACTTACAAGATGAGGAAGGAGCCAAACTGTCTTTACCGATGTTGGAGAGAGTTTTTGCAGCGCATAACAGCACTGAAGGCTACTTCACAGAGGCTGGAGGATGGGATTCCAGTTATAATGGTGAATCTATCAAATTAGGTTTAGAGTTGTATGCACTTCTTTCAGGAGAAGAGCACGCCACAATTAGAACCAGGCTGATGGAGACTGTCACTTGTGCCGCCAATTGGCAGGCTGGCAGAATATCAGAAACAGGAGAAATATCTACAGAAGGAAACTCGCTTATTTACCCTGGAGGAGAGTCGATGGGAGGAATGGAAAAAAAAGTGGACGTTGAAAAAACGACCAGGGCCTTTTCATACATGAATTATTTGGCCAGCGATGAGAGTTATGCAGAGCTAAATAAGAAAATCTTAGAATTTTATTAGGACATCAGAAAATGAAATAAAAAGAGCCTAAGGAGATTCTATAATGGCTCTTTTCAGACCTTTTTGAATGACTATTCGCTTTCTCCTTCTTCGGTACTATCTGATTTATTAGTCATCAAGTGTATTATGAGTGCGGTGTAGTCACCGTAGTACTGTTGGAATACAATTTTTCCGTTCTCGTCAAAGTCGAATGATTCATATAACCTGAGTACGCCTGATTTTGCATTTGTTGAGTCAGTAGCCGGGATAGTTATTTTCCAGTCACCATAATATCTGACTGAGCCATCAGCCATTTTGGTATCGACATTAACACCAGGCAATAGAACAATGGGGTCTGTAACCAGTTCGAGATCAAATAGTGACCAGGACACGTTGTTCTCCGCGATGATATCCGAAAGGGTAAGAGAATCCGGAGAGCCAAAGCCGGTACCGCGAACTATTGCGTCTTTGGCATATAGAGCATCATAATCCAGACTTTCAGTTTGAATGCCTTCTAAATAAGTCATTACGGTTTGAGAATTTTTCTCAAATGCTTCGTTCACAGAATTGCCTTGTGGCGGCTGACATCCGACCATCGCAAGAAGCATACAAGCTATAGAATAGATCAATTTCATAAGATAGTTTATTGGTTTTTTTAGTTCTAAAGTTAGGTAATTATTCAATGATAGCTGTTTTGAAGGCTATTTGACAACATATATTGTCATCCGTATCATTTTTCGAATCAGGTGTCAATGAGCGCCGTTGGTCTTTTCAAATCAATATAAAAAGATCAATATGAAGAAGTTATTACTTTGCCTGTTCATTCCAGGAATGATAAGCACATCACTGTTTGCTCAGTCTATCAAAACTGACCGACTGGTATACGAATGGAGCAATATGAAAAACATGGTGGTCAATTCCGCCAAGGCCATGCCTGAAGAATATTACTCACAAGTACCAGCTGAGGGTTTAAGAAGTTTTGAAGACCAGATCAAGCATATCACGACTTCCAATCGATTCTTTGTAGGATACCTCGCCGGCGTCGATAATGAAAAAGCCAACGCCAATACCATGCAAAATGTAAAAGGCAAGGCAGCTGTAATAAAAGATCTGGAACAATCTTTCGATTTTGTAATCAAAACTCTACCAACAATAAAAGGCTATGATGAACAAATCGACATGTTTGGCCAAAAGCTCACACGTACCGAAGCGCTCATGCTAACGGAACATCATCTTCAGCGAGAGCAAGGAAAAATTACTATTTATATGCGATTGAAAGCAGTGGCTCCAGCCAAATCGACAAGTTGGCTGCTCTGATTAAAATGATTAACTAATTAACGGAGTAGAGTTTGAGAGTCGTCACTAGCGTGACGGCTTTTTTTATGCAAATGCCTGATTGATCTGCGCATAATAGCTTCGGCTCGATACAAAGCTCTTATCATTTTCCATAAGAAACTTAAAAGTATTGTTATTCAGGTATTGAAAACTCCGGACTAGATCTTTATTAATGATTAAGGATCGATGTATTCTCACAAACTGTTCCGGGGGAAGCTGCTGCTCAAGTAAGCTGAGTGAAGTTCTATAGAGTGTGGATTGAGTAGCCGTGTGTACTTGTACATAGACTGAGCTGGCCTCAAAACAGATGATGTCGTTTACGGCAATACTCTTGTGCAGGCCCCTTTCTTTAAACTCGAGTGTGGTGAGGTGCGGAGACTGGTTGGACTCAAAATCTTGGAAAAGTTGTTTGACCTTTAGATTCAAATCAGCTTGCGAATTCATCGCAATTCTTTCTTTAGCCCGCTCAAGTACCTGGGTAAAGCGATTTTTGTCAAACGGTTTAAGTAGATAGTCAAAAGCTTCTAATTCGAACGCTTCCACCGCATGATGATCGTATGCCGTGGTGAATATGACCATGCTTTTTTTGCCATTCAAAATTTTCGCCAGCGACAAGCCATCCATTCCGGGCATATGGATATCAAGAAAAATGACATCCGGGGTATGTTTGGTCATGTAGTCAAGTGCTTCACGGCCGTTCTTAAAATCACCGACTACCTCTACTTCGGGCTCATTTTTCAATAAGTCGTGAAGATACCTTCTGGCGTGTGGTTCATCATCAACCAGGATACAAGTCATTTTCATAGGGTAGATTTTTTTGGAATGAGTAATCGAACTGAAAATTCTTTTGAAGTTTGACATACGTCAAACTTGAATTGATCAGCATAAACCTGTTTCATTCGATGTTTTACATTGTTTAGCCCAATACCCATGGATGGTGCCGATGATTTGTCCTGATTTTGCGCAGGTACGGTATTAGTAATGATGATTTCCAATCCATCTTCCATATTTGCAGCGGACAATGTGATCTTACTATTTCCTTCAATCAAAGAAATGCCATGCTTAAAAGCATTTTCTACCAAGGGTTGCAGGAGCATGTTGGGTACGAGTTCTTGTTTGGCCTGATTGTCTGAATCGATCTGAATCGTCAATCGATCATGGAACCGTTCCAGCTCGATGTCCATGTAGTCTTTGAGATAAGCAAGTTCTTCTTCCAGTGTAATTAGATGTTTGCCTGATTGATCCAGATTCTTTCTGAGCAAATTACTAATCTTAATGGTCATGGATTTGGCTTTTTCATCATCATATCCAATTAATGAATGCAAGGCATGCAACGAATTGAAAAGGAAGTGCGGATTGAGCTGGGCTTTTAAAGCAGTCAGCTCAGATTGACTCAATTGCTTTTCAAGTTCGGACAGCTGAAGTTTACTCGCCGATAATGATTGAAAGTTTTCAATGACTTTCAGCAGACCCACTATAACCGCCACATCCACAGCCCTGCTGAGCATAGCTCGGAGATAAACCATCTGCATGTCCGCAACAAAATTATGCCAGGAATAACCTGAGATAAGGATGAGAGTAGCGTAGTATAGCAGATTTGACAATACGAAATGCAAGAATATAAGAGCCACTATCCTGAATACAAAAAATAAAATACCGGAAGGTCGGGGTGAATGATCAAATACGTCGACAAGGGCTCCATACAAGTAAGGGACGAGCAGTGCCCATATCAGATAATTGATAGTGAAAAGAATGATATGGTTAAGGTTGAGTGAAATATTCCCGTCATCCATTTTACTGGATTGAACCACTACTATCAGTGAAAAAATCAATGCAGTTGCATAAATCAGAAGCTGACCGATGGGCGGCCTTTTTGTGACAAACAGTTTGCTCATTATATCTAAGTTAGAGATTAATACGAAGACCCCTTATTTCGGATTCCTATTTGGGCCGACCAGCGTGTTTTATTGTGTTTCGCATCTGATTTTGCAATTCACATCAATTTCAGGACTGCTTTTTACTTCTGACCGTTTGCTCTGCAAATCAAAACAAACAACAATGATGAAAATCAAAACGCTATTACTCATTCTAACACTGACCGGCTCAACGCACTTGATGGCCGTCTCAGAGCCAGAGTATGCCACTGCTGAAACCCGTGAGGTAGTACTCAAGATGATAGAAGCACATGGCGGGCTGGAGAAGTGGAGGAACAGCAAGTCTTTTAGTTTTCAGAATATCATGTTCAGCTCTTCCTTAGGTGAAAGACCCTTTTGGATCAATGAAGTAACTGTAGACCCGAAGACACGTCGCGTTTATCAGAATTGGCTAAGCCATGATGCCACTATGGCTTCTGATGGAAATGAGACCTGGTCGGAAAATTGGAAAATTGGCAACGCACCTAAGTTTGAGGCCCTATTCTTTTATTATTTCCTCAATCTGCCTTGGCTGACGCAGGATTCAAATGTGACATTGAGCGAAGCAAAAAAAATCAAGCACGACTCCTTTGAAAATGAGGTGTATGTGATTGAGATGGGTTTTTCTGAAAAACCAGCAATGGGTAAAACAAAAAATGATACCTATAAGCTCTATATAGATGCCGAAAGTTATTTGCTGGTTGGTTATGAATACTCTATCGGCTATGGCTATATGCTGGACCTGTTTGGATTTCCTCCGGAGAAAAACCTGTTTGGCCCGATGTTTAGAATCAATGATTCATTTACAGCGATCGATGGGCTGATTTATCCCAATTTGATGCATACCGGTAATACCGATATGACTAAGGTCTATGGCAATCATGCCATAGTAAAGTACAGTCTGGATAATAAATTCGACAACTCAAGAATGAAAAAATCCAGTAATTCAATTGTAGACACGTCCAGTGATAAGCGAAAGAAAATTTGACCATACCATGACGAGATTACTAACATATGCAGTCGTTATTACGGCGCTATTGGCAGGGGCCTTCTACATAGGCAGAAGCGATCAATTGCCCGCCAAATATGATAATTCCGAAACTCAAAAACTTGTTCACGAGATGATAGCCGCACATGGCGGAATGCAAATCTGGAATGAGGCATCTACGATAAGTTATTCACACGATATGGTAGACCCCTCTCGCCCGGACGATCATTGGTATTCTGAAGAGGTGCATCTCCAGGGTAAGCGCTATTGCTATCAGGATTGGACGATTGACAGTGCTACCTTAGTAAACAACGGTGAAAAAATATGGACCACAGATTGGAAAAGAGGTAATCCACCAAGCATGATGGCAGGGATTTCATATTTTTTTATCAACATAGTTTGGATGACACAAGATGAAATCGCCAGGCTACAGATGAAATCCGATACCGTTGTATCCATAATAGAACCGGAAAAGACACTTCATCAGGTTCGACTGCAGTTTGTCGGTTCTTCACCACATGAATATTTTGACCTGATGATAGATGAAGACACCAAGATGTTGAGAGGGGTGAAGTATACTGTGGTACATCAGGATTTGTTTAAGGTTTTTGGAGTGCCTGAGGATACTAAGTTCCTGGGGCCATTGTTGAAAGTCTACAAATCTTATACGGATGTGGAAGGAATAAAAATGCCCACACGCTATGATACATATAAGCTGAGTGGAGAAAATTATGGCATTCATACGGTTAGCAATTATAGCCTCAGTCGACGTTTCGATTACAGGCGTTTGGCGCTGGAAGAAAATTCAGTCGTGTTCGACTGAAGATTTATGGTTTTAGAGTTCGGCGGCGGAGGAGTCTGCCGCCTTTTTTATATTTCCAGTGAAAATGATTGATATTGAATTGAAACATCATAGTTTATATATCCTGATTCTTCTTCTTTTTTTGCAGAGTTGCGTGCCTGATTCTGCTACAGAACAGAAGGTAATCGTTGTTCATGCAAGAGGCTTGTCCCATTCAAATCTGATGAACTATTTGGAAATTTCCGACCAAGAAGGGTTTCTACAGCGAGCACGTTCTAATGGTAAACTGCAAAAACTCGAACCAATTACCAATGCGGTGACCATATGTAACATAGCATCTTTTGAAACGGGAGTATTTCCAAGCAAGCACGGAATCGTTGGGCACAATTTCGGCAGATACGAGAATCAAAGGATAACGGTCCGAAGTGGTTTCGAGACCAGATTTGAGCAAGCCGCTTTTTGGGAAAAAGCAGATAAGAATGGCATGCGAGTATTAAACGTAGGCGCCCTAACCTTAAACGGAAAATATGAAACGCATGAAAATGTAGACTGCCTGGTGCAAGGAGAAAATAGGGCAGAGGGCCGATTCGTGTATCTTGTACCATCATTAGTCAAAAAAGACTCGCTAATCAATTATACAGAGACTGGGGAAGAGTCTATTGGTTTTCTCAGCAGCGCTACTCAAAAATTCAAGGTTTACAAAAGACCATCTGAACGTAGAACATTGTATGTTGAAAGTGATTCCGGAGTGCTGAACCGAATCCAAAAGGACGAATGGCTTGAATTGGTAAATAAATCAAGTGCTGGAAAAGAAGCTTTTCGTTTGAAATGGACGGAATCGCAGAGTGATAAGATCACCTTTTATGTCAGAGGGTCTTTCGTGAATCGAGGATATCCAAGCTCTTTTTTGGCTGAGGTAGACCAGGCGGTAGGCGCTTCGAAAGGTTGGCCAAATATTGTGGGTTACGCCATAGGTGAAATAACAGCCAGTACTTTGATAGAAGAGATTAATGATGAGCTGGATTACGTCATGGATGTGTTTGACTATGTAGCTAATAGGGAAACCTATGATCTGATCATGGTTGATTATCCGCTGATGGACCGATATGGTCATGCCTTTTGGAATACCATCATGTCCACCAACGAACTTCGGGATGAACTGGAGCTAGCCTATGATCGGATGAATGATGATTTCGATCAAATTAAGGAGTTTGCGGATGTAAATGATTACACGTTGATTATTGCCTCGGGTCATGGATTTTCACCAATTCAGAAAGCAGTTAATTTGGAGCATTTATTAACGCAGAATGAAATAATCACTGACGTAGAACAAATAGGGTGGGAGGCCAAAGGGATTGCCGGGAAGGTCTCCAGCCATATTTACATAAACCCTCAACTGACGACAAATGACAAGACAGATATCCTGGCCAAATTAATCGCTGTGTTTGAAAACTGTACTGATCCGAATTCAGGAATGCCAGTAGTGGATCAAATTTATTCAAAAGACGAATTAGGAAAAATCGGAATGGACCATCAAAATTCAGGTGACCTTTTTGTTATACTGAAGCCTGGTTACATATTCGAACGTAATGGTAAGGCAAATGACCCGCTATTCAGTCAGCCGTTCTTCAAAGGAGATCATGGCTATGGACTTGATCATGAAGATGCTTATGGGATGATCATTTCGGATCGACCTTGTGTTTCCTGCCAGACCACAGATATATCAAATCTGGTTTTGACCCACCTGGGACTGGAATCTAGTGAATAATTTCACTTGCGTTTTTTTGACTAAATCCATTAGCGTTATTTTAGCCAATATGAGCATCACGAAGTCAGCCCTATTACTAATTGATATTCAGGACGGCCTGGATGAACTGGACTACTACGGTGGCCAAAGAAATAATCCGGATGCCGAGGGCAATTGCAGAAAAATATTGGACTTGTTCAGAGCCAAAGCATGGCCCATTTTTCATATTCAGCACAATTCTACCAATGCTGATTCCCCATTGCATCCCAGCAAGCCAGGCAATCAGATCAAATCAATAGTTGCACCTCTCGCCAACGAGCCTGTTATTGGAAAGAGTGTCAATAGTGCTTTTATTGGAACAGATCTGAAAAACAGATTAGATGCTCAAAATATAACCGACCTGATTATTGTTGGACTTACGACCGAGCATTGCGTATCAACAACTGCTCGAATGGCTGCAAATATGGGTTATAAGGTAATTATTATTTCAGATGCAACAGCGGCTTTCAACAAGGTTGGAATAGACGGTGAGTCCTACGAGGCTGAGGTTATTCATCTTACCACATTGGCAACTCTAAAGGATGAATTCGCTGAGATCTTGGATACGCAAAGGCTATTAGAGAGGTAATACCTAATTAAATATCAGATGTTTTCCTTATAGGGAAAACTCATCTTCGATATTATCTATGAAATCTGTAATGTATTTTTTACTGCTGTCTTCAGATCGATAAACCAAATAATGCTTTCTTTTTAGACCTAATCGCCCGAGTGATTTAAAAACCAAAGTTTCTGGTAGTTTGAAGGATTTTAGAGCCCATTTGGGAAAGCAGCTAATGCCCATGTTAGCCTGAACTAATTCCAACGCAACTTCTGTCAGCGGAATGGCAGTGATTTTTACAGGTTCGACTTTGTGAGGTTTTAGAAACAATTGATAAACCGAAACAGTCTCCAGCGGAAAAGAATGAATAATCAAATGTTGATTTAGAAGATCCATGCCTTCCAAAAATGGCTTTGTCGCTAGCTCATGCTCTCGATGCATAACTGCGAATATCTCGTCCTCGAACAGTTCAATCGTTTCTAATTGATCATTTTCCGGTCTCGCCGTCACAATAGAAATATCCAATTCGTTGGACAATAATTTGGAAACAGGGTGATGTGTTGCCTCAACTACCATTCGAATATCGATCTGAGGGTATAGTAATGCCATTTTCTGAATAAACTCAGGCAGACCATGATAGAAAGTATAGCACTCAGTGCTGATACGAATCGTACCCTGTGAGCCTGCTCTAATGTCTTTGATTTTAATCAGGCGATCTTCTATCTCTTTCAGCACGGATTGCGATAATTTGTACAACTCCTTACCTTCTTCGGTGAGCTTCCAATTATTGCGAGCACGAATAAAGATCTTAAAACCGAGACGCTCCTCAATTTCTTTCAGCTGATGACTCAGTGCAGATTGGGTTAGAAACAGTCTGTCCGCAGAATTTGAAATATTCCCTTCTTCGGCAATAGTTTGAATCAGTTTCAGATATTTGATTTCCATAGAGGCTAAGTAAATAAATAGTAAAGACAATTGACTTGAAATAAATTCAACTAAGACTGCTGTATTATTCAACTATGAAAAATTAACGACCGGTAATATTAGAATTGATTTGTAGAAACAAAATTAGAATTATCATGAATGATCAAATCAAGTACTATCAGAAAAAATTGAGTTTTGAATGGGATTCGGCTGACCTTTTTGAAAAATTAGAAGAGACTGCCCATGTGGTAATTGTGGATACTCGTAAAGAGTTTGCCTATGAAACGGAACATATTCCAGGGGCGATCAATTTACCACACAGAAAGATGGATGCGTCAAGTATTTCTGGATTGGACAAAGAAGCTATTTACGTCTGCTATTGTGACGGCATTGGTTGCAACGGGTCTACAAAAGGTTCTTTAAAAATGACACAATTAGGTTTCAAGGTGAGGGAGCTCATTGGGGGGCTGGACTGGTGGAAACGTGATGGATACTCCACTGAAGGAAGCCAGGCGATAGCTGGCACCGAAATACAATGCGCCTGTTGAATAACAAACTAGCAGATAAAGTATTTTATGAATGCTTTATCTGCTTATTTACTCTAATTTAAATTACCGCATATGATTACATGTTTTTTGAAATACACAATTGACCCACAAAAGATCAGTGAGTTCGAAACTTACGGAAAAATGTGGATTGACCTTGTAAACAAGTACGGAGGGTTACATCATGGCTATTTACTTCCACATGAAGGGGCTAATAACATTGGGTATGCCTCCTTTTCGTTTCCTGCATTGGCTGACTATGAGGTATACAGGAATCGTATGGTTTCCAGTCCGGATTGTAAGAAAGCCTTGGAATATGCGGTGCAGACCAAGTGCATAATCAGTTATGAAAGAAGTTTTATGAAACCGGTCTTTTCAGGTAATAAGGATAAAGCAAAACTGCCGGTATAAATGAATGAAAAAACAAATTATCTCGCAAGACCAGTAAAGCTGGCGGACATGAATCAGCTAATTCAACTTTGTGCTGATCATGCATCATATGAGGATGCAGGTTATTCTAAAGGTGGCAAAGCCAAAGAACTTTCTGAATACTTATTCTCTAACGATTCACCTGTTAAGTGCTTGGTTGTTTCTGATGAAAAGAATCTTATGGGATATACAACTTTTATGAAACAATTCTCAACCTGGGACGCCAGGCATTACATTTATATGGATTGTCTCTACCTGAGTCCTGACGCCCGTAATCAAGGACTTGGAAAAAAACTCATCGAATGTATAGTTGAATATGCTCATAATGAACGTTGTACTGAAATTCAATGGCAAACGCCAACTTCAAATACTAGGGCAATCAAATTTTACAAACAAAATGGGGCCGACTCGAAGTCAAAAGTGAGATTTTTTCTTCAAGTGTAGTGGACGGTCAAGCGGAGAACTCAGCATTCTTTTTTTTCAAACTCACAAAAAAAGTACTTCCTTTTCCTTTTTCTGATTCCAGCCACAATTCCCCTCCAAGATCAGTCACATATTTTTTCACAATAGACAGGCCTAGTCCTGTAGAAGTTTCATCCCCTGTAGGTCGAGCGCTCAATTTTTGAAACCTATTGAATATCAATGCCTTGTCTTCTTCCGTAAAGCCTGGCCCTTGGTCCGTCACGCAGATATTAATCTGTTCATTTTTTTCGAGTGCTTCCATTGTAATAGTGCTACCAGAGGGGGAGAATTTCACCGCATTGGATAGTAAATTTTCTAGTATCAAAAAAAGTAGCATGTGGTCTGTTTCTAAATGAAGTATATGGTCAGGAAGCCCAACCTCAATAGAAATGGTCTTATTCATCGCTTGCGGTTGATATCGTGTGACCAAATCAAGAACGATTTGGTTCACATTTACCTTCTCATTAAGAATGCTATTTTGATTTCTTTCTAACGAACCAACGTCAAGGATTTTTATAATCATTTGATTCATTTGATTTGCCGCCTCACTGATTTTTTCCAGGTAGCCATTATCGCTGGCTTCGGGACTCGATTGACTGTCTTTCAAAAGGCCAGATAGACCCAGAATATTGCTGAGCGGAGACCGGAGGTCATGCGCCAGGATACTAACCAAATTGTTTTTGTCTTCATTCAGTGCTAGCAATTGAGCGTTACGATTCATCAACTGTTCGTTCTTTTGTTTGATATCTATTTCATGAGACTCAATCTGATTTTTTTGTTCAATGATTAATTCTGTCTTTTTCTTATTCTTTTGGAAGAAATAGATGATGCAAAACAAGAAAATCAATGTAAGAGAGATCCCAATTACCAGAATTCGTTTGTAGGTCTTTTCCTTTTGAAATTTAAGGTTGGCGTTCTTAATGAGTTCGAGCTGTATCTCTTTTTCCTTGGTAAGTATATACGTGCTTAACTGCTCTCGATCATAGGAGCCGTCGATAAAGAGATATAATTCTTCTCCAAGATACTTAGCGATAATTCCATCGATTCGAGCCTTGTAATCCTGATCGGCAAGAAACTGATTGAAAGGGACGTACCAGTCACTGGAAGACGGCATGATAAAACCATAGCCAGCCCCTCTGACAGTAAAGAAATTTTGACGAATAAGATCTCTTCCTTCTTTAATCCACATTAAATAAATTGGTAAATCTATAAAACCAAACATTTTATCATTTTGACTGATATGACTCAATACATTGTCATCACTGTCGATGTATGAGATTTCAAAATCGACATTGACCTGGTCCTTCATTTTTAGCAAAAGCGTTTCATATACTGTGCCTTTGATAGTGATGGCTTGCATGCCTTGTAGCATCTGATGAATCTCATCAAAATTACGAATAATAGGAGTGCCCTGGCTCGAGACCAATACAGTTATATCAGCTAAGTAGGTATCCGAAAAGTTTACATACCGCTGTCTCTCTTTGGTTTTTGAAAAGGCGGACGAACCAAATACATTTTTAACCGGTGAATTTTTGACATTGTCGAGAATCAGATGAAAATCATCTTCTTCGATCCAGTTAAGGCCAAGCTCTACTTGGTACTTTTGCTTCACATATTCACCAAACGCCTCAACGATTTCATACTCAATGCCTATCAGGTTGCCCTTAGTATCATATTGAATGAAGGGTTTGGAAGTATGCCAGCGTAGATCGAGGCTGGCTTTTTTCTTTTCCAGTGCCTGCTGCCATGAATCACACCTCGCGCTTAGGGGAGTTAGGATACAAAAAGACAAAATGAATAAAGAAAAGCGCATACATTAAATATGAGAAAATATCCTGGCTTTCGCAATATCGCCAAGAGCAATGTTCTTAAATGCATTGCGATTGGAGACGTATGCATACGGTCTTATTGCAATTTCTTGTACCTGATGCGCTTCGGCTCAACGTTGCCTTGACGTTTAACACGATTTTCTTCATAAGCTGAAAATGGACCATCAAAGAAGTACACTTGACTATCTCCCTCAAATGCCAAAGTGTGCGTGCAAACACGATCCAAAAACCAGCGATCGTGACTGATGATTACAGCACAGCCTGCAAAATTTTCAAGTGCCTCTTCCAGCGCTCTGAGTGTATTTACGTCCAGATCATTGGTTGGCTCATCAAGTAGTAGCAAATTGGCACCTTGTTTCAAGGTCATGGCCAGATGTACACGGTTTCTTTCTCCACCAGAAAGAGCGCTTACCTTCTTTCCCTGGTCAGATCCACCAAAGTTGAATTTGCTCACATAGGCACGGGAATTCATTTGTTTGCCACCTAATTCAATCAGCTCATTACCCTCAGAAATGACCTCCCAAACCGTTTTGTTAGGGTCGAGGTCGTCATGTTCTTGATCCACATAGGCAATCTGCACAGTAGAGCCAATATCGAATGTCCCACTATCCGGCTTTTCCTTTTCAGTAATCATGTTAAACAAAGTGGTCTTACCTGCGCCGTTGGGACCTACGATCCCCACGATTCCGGCCTGAGGTAAGGAAAAGGTTAGGTTTTCATAAAGTAGTTTGTCTCCAAATGCCTTTGAGACACCTTCCACTTCAATCACCTTGTCACCCAAACGGGGTCCGGGCGGAATGTATAATTCTAATTTGCTTTCTCTTTCTGAAGCATCCTGTCCGGCAAGCTTGTCGTAGGCGGAAAGTCTGGCTTTCCCTTTGGCCTGTCTTCCCTTAGGAGTCATGCGTACCCATTCTAACTCTCTTTCAAGCGTCTTTTGTCTTTTAGACTCCGTTTTTTCCTCTTGAGCGAGTCGTTTTTGTTTTTGATCTAGCCAGGACGAATAATTGCCCTTCCAGGGGATACCCTCACCACGATCCAATTCAAGGATCCAACCAGCTACGTTGTCAAGAAAATACCTGTCGTGAGTGACAGCTATTACTGTTCCTTTGTACTGATTAAGGTGTTGTTCAAGCCATAGAACAGATTCAGCATCCAGATGGTTTGTAGGCTCATCAAGCAGCAAGACATCTGGTTCTTGAAGTAGTAGGCGACACAGTGCTACTCTTCTTTTTTCACCTCCTGATAAATTTTCAATCTTAGCCTCTCCGGGAGGTGTGCGGAGTGCATCCATCGCACGTTCCAGTCTGCTATCCAATTCCCACGCATTAGCGGCATCCAATTTCTCTTGTACAACAGCCTGATCCTGAATGAGTTTATCCATGGCGTCAGGATTGTCAAGTACTTCAGGATCAGCAAACTTGGCGTTGATGTCTTCAAACTGTTGTAACAGATCTACAATTTCCTGTGCGCCTTCTTCTACAACCTGTTTTACAGTTTTGCTTGGATCCAACTGAGGTTCCTGTTCAAGGAGTCCAACGCTATATTCTTTAGAGGAGACAACCTCACCTTGATATTCCTGGTCTAATCCAGCGATAATTCTCAACAGCGACGACTTTCCTGAACCATTCAATCCCAGCACACCGATTTTGGCACCATAAAAAAAGGAGAGATAGATGTTCTTGAGTACTTGTTTTTGAGGAGGATAAATCTTGTTTACCCCAGCCATTGAAAAGATGATTTTTTCGTCGCTCATAGGTTGTAATTTTTCCGACAAATATGCTAAAAATATTCTGTCTTTGGCCTGATTTTGTAAATTTGCAGCCGATTTATTAAAGAAAAGGCAATCGCCAGATATTGTGAAAATACCGTACGGACACGTTGAAAATAATGTACTCTTCCGGTCAGCTTTTGGCCAGGAAGAAGCGCTCAAACTGAAAGAAATAGCCGAAGAAGAAATCGCTGATGTCGTGTCCTTCTTTACCAAGAAGTTTGATAAACTGAGGCTCAAATTGGATGAGATCGAAAATAAGATCAATACCGAGAATAATAAGGGCTCATTCCTATCAAGCCTTGAGAATATTAGAGATGCAATTCCTACTCATGCCGGCCTGGGCGATTACCAGATTTTATTGGACCGGATCAAATCTTTGGAATCACTTTTGAACGACTATGTCCAGAAGAACAGAGCCAAGAACACCGAAATCAAAAGTGCGCTGCTGTTGGAACTTGACGCTATTCTGGCTAATAATGATCAAGAGGAGGCCTTTGAGCAAATAAAGGATTTGAAATTACGATGGCTTAAGACAGGGAGCCCAGAGCAGGCCGTCAGAGCAGAATTGGAAGCCAAGTTTAAAACTGGTGTGGATGGTTTCTTTGAAAAAAGAAATGCCTTTAATGAAGATAAGAAGATGCTGGTGAATGCCAGACTCGAAGAATATCGATCTATTATTGAAGAGATTAAATCTTTTATTGCCAATAATGAATTACAAAGCAGTTCAGATCGGGTAAAGGAATTACAAAAACAGTGGAAGGAGATTGGCAGAATTCCTGAGGATGATTTTAAATCTATCAATGACAAATACTGGAAGGTAACCCAGGATTATTTCAATAAACAAAAAAAACAGAGAAACGCGGATCGTAAAAACAAGGCGATAGGAGCAAAGGAAAATCTAAAGGCCAAATCTGAGATTTTAGAAGAATTGAAGAATTTGGTGGCCAATGGATTCGAGAATGACAGTAAGGCCTTTGAGGAGTTAAAAACCAAATGGAAAAATAGCGGACACGTTTCAAAAAAATCTCACCCTGAAGTTCATGAGTCCTTCATGCGATTATCTCGTGAGTGGCAGGAACGTCAATTTATTTTGAGTTTGACTCATAAGAAAAACAAAGGCTTTGCAAAAAAGCAAAAGAAGGACCAGTTCAAAGATTTGTTGAGAGTAGTAAGAGATTTGCTGCACAGAGACGAAAGTGAATTGAAGTCGTTTAGAGAGAACATGGACAAAATGCATATCAATAAAGGATCATTTGTGGATATGCTTGAAGAAAAACTGTCTGCACAGCAAGAAAAAGTGACCCTTAAAAAAAATCTTCTGAAAGAATGTCAGGAGAAAATAAAACAACTCTGATGTTTGCTTCGTTAGGTTTTTCAAAAAAAATATAAGAATCCTTGAAAAGATCAGTTGTATTTTTTTTTGATACGAATTATATTCAGTTAAAATAAATCTTGAGATAAGCCAATCAATAGTTTGATTATTGAATGAAAAATTTATTTTTGCACGATTATATAAAACACCGGAATTAAAGGAAGTAATTATGTATTGGACATTAGAATTAGCATCATATTTGGAGGACGCGCCTTGGCCCGCTTCAAAAGATGAATTGATCGATTATTCCATTCGGTCAGGAGCTCCTTTGGAAGTGGTTGAGAACCTTCAAGAGCTAGAAGACGATGGACATCCTTTTGAAACTATTGAAGAAATTTGGCCGGATTATCCTACGAAAGAGGATTTCTTCTTTAATGAGGACGAGTACTAGCTACTCGATACCCATACCCAGCGAACAATAAAAGACTGTGCCTGGCATTCTATGAATGGTCAGGCATTTTTGTTTCGGAGTTCTAATATTTTTTCAGCAACTACCAGATCTTCTGGAGTAGTAATTTTGATATTATCATACCTACCCTCGACCAACACCACTTTTACTCCCGAAGCCTCCGCCACCGTGGCATCATCAGTAAATAAATTAGATTTACTTGCGGCAAACGCCTTTTTTATTAGTTGTACATCAAAGGTCTGGGGCGTCTGAACGGCATAAAACTTACTACGGTCAACTGATTTGTTTTGTCCGTTGACCATTTGTCTAATGGAGTCTTTTACCTGTACCGCCGCAATGCCACTTCCGCTTTTTTGAGCCTCATCTACCGTACGGTGAATTACATCTGAGGTGACTAAAGGCCTGGCGCCGTCGTGAATGGCAACAATTCCATTGCCGTTAATTTGGTCAAGTCCATTTTTTACTGAATCATATCTGGTAGCGCCTCCCTCAGCTATACGATGTGGGGTGTCGAACTGATGTTTAGCGATCAATGCCTTCCAGGTGTTTACATGATCAGAAGGTAATACCAAAATAATTTCTATGTTCAGATCACAGTTATAGAATGCATCCAGGGTGTGCATCAATATCGGGACACCGGTCAATTCCAAAAATTGTTTTGGTTGATGACTTTGCATTCTGTTTCCTGACCCACCTGCTACTATAACAGCATAATATTTCATGTAGGCAATAATAGGTGATTCTATAAAACAAAAAAACTCCGAAGTAGCGCTCCGGAGTTTCATGTTTTAATTCCTTATTTAACTAGATGATCAACATGGCATCGCCATAGCTAAAGAATCTGTACTTCTCTTTGATTGCGACTTGATAAGCCTCCATAACTAGATCGAATCCCCCGAATGCCGCAGCATTCATTAAAAGGGTTGACTCTGGTAAATGGAAGTTGGTTACCAAAGATTTCACAATTTTGAAATCATAGGGAGGAAAGATAAATTTATCGGTCCAGCCCTCATTAGCTTTCAACCTACCATTAGCAGATACTGAAGACTCCAGTGCTCTCAATACAGTGGTTCCGATAGCACAAACCTTTTTCTTATCATCAAGAACTTTGTTTACAAGAGAAGCAGTGTCTTCAGGAACGATGTAATTCTCTGAATCCATTTTGTGTTTAGTAAGATCCTCTACATCTACAGGTCTAAAAGTGCCAAGGCCAAGGTGTAATGTAATAGCTCTGGTGTCAACACCTTGCAATTCCAGTCTTTTCAACATTTGCTTGGTGAAATGTATACCAGCCGTAGGGGCTGCAACAGCACCAACTTTATCTGCGTATATAGTCTGAAATCTCTCTCTGTCTTCTGGTTCAGTCTTTCGTGCAATTTCTTTAGGAAGAGGAGTTTCACCCAATTCATCTATAGACTTGTAAAACTCTTCGTCTGTACCGTCAAACAAGAATCTGATGGTTCTACCTCTTGAAGTAGTATTATCAATAACTTCGGCAACTAAATCTCCTTCTCCGAAGTATAGCTTGTTTCCAACTCTAATTTTCCTAGCCGGGTCAACAAGTACGTCCCAAAGGTGTAGTTCTTTATTGAGTTCTCTCAATAAGAAAACCTCTATTTTGGCTCCAGTCTTTTCTTTATTACCATAAAGCCTTGCAGGAAAAACCTTAGTATCATTTAAAATAACACTGTCCCCCTCTCCAAAATAACCGATTAAATCTTTGAATACTTTATGCTCAATCTCCCCTGTGTCCTTGTGTATTACCATCAGGCGTGATTCATCTCTATTTTCTGTGGGATAGAGCGCCAGAAGTCCTGGAGGGAGGTCAAATTTGAATTCTGATAATTTCATCTGTCTATAATTTGTTTTTTAACGGTCATATGGAACCACCATAGCTACAATCATGCATTTTTGAGTGTGATCATCGTAAATGTTGGTTTCATCTGTTTGTAATTTTTTTAATCATTACATAAAACAGGCCGACACCGTTATCGCTGAGCGAGTGATCGGTAGTGCTCATGGCTTGCTTCATCTAAATGTATTTTTTGGAATGGGTTGTGAATTGAATAATTGGCCGAAAAAAGAAAAGATAAAATATTCAATTGCATTCATGTAATAAAAGTAACGATTGTGTGACCAATACGTCAAAATAAGAGGGCAAAAGTAGTAAATTGTTCTGATAAATATTGATTGCAAATAAATTAATTATAAGATGTTGATATTACGGTTGGTCTGGGAGAGTTTTCGATTTGCCTTCAATGCATTGAGAATGAACCTAATGAGGACCGTACTCTCTTTTTTAGGCGTTACCATTGGTATTTTTGCTATCATCTCTGTCCTTACCCTGGTTGATTCTCTTCAGAGAAGTATTAATAATAGTTTAAATTTTCTCGGCGCCGATAATATCATTCTTCAAAAGTGGCCTTACCAGTTTGGAGGAAGTACTTATCCCTGGTGGAAGTATTACCAGCGTCCATATCCGGATTATGAGGAGTTTAAATATCTGCAGGCTAATTTAGTCAATCATGACGGGCTGGCTATTTATGCCTACAAGACGAACGTTACGGCCAAAATAGAGAGTAACAGTAGCTCCGGTCTCAATATGATTGGTGTTTCTCACGGTTATAAGGATATCAATGACCTGCAGCTTCAGTCAGGGCGATATTTTAGCATTCAGGAAACTGAAAATGCAAGTAATGTAGCTCTTATTGGACAAAGAGCTGCCTTGGATCTATTTCCATTTCAAACACCTGTTGGAAAAATCATAAAAGTAAGAGGAGCCAAATTTATGGTCATTGGAGTGATAGAGGAAGAAGGTGAGGCACTTTTGGATACACCCAGCAATGATGACAATATTCTAATCCCATATAAGACGCTAAGCAAGTTCTATTTAGTAAGTAAGTATAGGGGACTAGGCTCTGCTATTAATATAAAAGGAATGGAGGATGACCCGGGGCAAGAAAGATTGGAGGGAGAGCTGGCCGGAATGATGCGAAAAAAAAGAGGGCTGAAACCTAAAGAAGAAAACAACTTTGCCATGAATCGACCTGAAGCTTTCGCAACCTTTTTGGGTCAGATGTTTGCCGTTCTCAATTTGGCTGGATGGATTATTGGTAGTTTTTCTATTTTGGTAGGAGGATTTGGCATCGCCAATATCATGTTTGTCTCAGTTAGGGAGCGCACAAATATTATTGGGATTCAAAAATCGCTTGGCGCTAAAAATAACTTCATTCTTTATCAATTCCTGTTTGAATCTATTTTTTTGAGTCTTTTTGGTGGAGGTTTTGGAATTCTTCTTGTTTACCTGTTGACCTTTGTTGACTTGGGATCCCTGGAGCTTATTATGAGTCTGAAAAATATCGTGATAGGTCTTTCCGTGTCTGGAGTGATAGGGGTGATCTCAGGAATTGTGCCGGCAGGACTAGCCGCAAGAATGGATCCCGTAATTGCAATAAGATCATAAAAAAAGGACTCTTTCAAGAGTCCTTTTGAAATTTTCCAGGATTTTATGAAATCTTTTAATATTAAATAGCTGATTTCAATAATTAATTTTTCCCGTGAGTCTAGTGTTTAGTTTTCTGCAGCAACACTATCGACTGCTTCAGTAGCAACACTATCAGCTGCATCTACAGCAGTGCTATCCATAGCAGGTGCTTCTTCAGTAGCTTCCATTTCAGTAGCTTCTACAGCTGCTTCTTCTGCTGCTGCTTCCTCTCCTGTCGAGGAGCCTTGAGAGCCGCAACCGACAACAAATAAAAAGCTCATTGCCGCAGCAATCAAACTAAGGTTTCTTAAAAATTTCATAAATACGAATTGGTTTAGTGAAACTTGAAGCTAGAACGATAATTTTACTTAAACAAATAATTTTGTTAATGATTGTTAACGGTTTGACTCAAGTATAAGTGAATCAGGTGGTTACAAGCTAGTCGTTGAATTGGTTCATCGTTCGTTGAATCCCTATTGTGCAAAATGAAAGTGCCATTTCGCAGGCTTTGTCGATTGGTAAAAGCAAATGGTCCATCTGCTCTTTTGAGAATTGACTTAAGACGTAATCTACCTGCTGGCCCTTGTGGAAGTCGTTACCGATACCAAATTTGAGTCGAGCATAATTGTTGCCTCCGGTCTGTGCGTCAATATCCTTCAGTCCGTTATGTCCGGCATTGTTTCCCTTGGCGCGCATGCGTAAGCTGCCGTGGGGAAGGGCAATATCGTCCGTGATTACCAATACATTCTCTTTGCTGATTTTCAAATCCTGCATCCAGTAGTTTACTGCCTTGCCACTTAGGTTCATGTAAGTGGTGGGCTTGATCAGATGAATAGTTCTCCCTTTAAATTTGAATTCGCATTTGTTAGCGAGTTTGGTGTGCTCAAATTTGGCGTTGTGCTCTTCCGCCATACGATCCAAAACTAAAAAACCAATGTTGTGGCGAGTAAGCTCATATTCTACACCAATGTTGCCAAGTCCGACGATTAGGAATTTCATATACCAGTTTTATATGAGAAAATTAATACTTAAATAGTCAAAAAAAAATCCTGCTCTGTGAGCAGGATTTTAATATAAGTTTTATTGAATGCTTATTCGGCTGCTGGTGCTGCTGCTTCTTCACCTTCAGCTGCTTCTTCAGTTCCTTCTTCAGTTCCTTCTTCAGCTTCCAATTCTTCATCTGTTTTACCTCTAAGAGCTCTAGGTACCTCTACTACAGCGATAGATGCCTGTGGAGTATCTTGAATTTCGAAGTTATCAGTAATTACGTCATGAACTTTGATTGCCTTACCAAAGTCAAGTGCGGTAATATCCAAATCAATATGCTCAGGCATATTTTTAGGAAGCGCCTTGATGGTCAATGATCTTCTCTTGTGAATCAAGGTACCACCGTTAGATACACCTTTAGATACACCTGTCAAGTGAACTGGAATTTCCATTTTGATAGATTTACCAGTAAACCACTGCAAGAAGTCTACGTGCATGATCATCTCACTTACCGGGTGAAACTGAATGTCCTGCATGATACAGTCGAATTCTTCACCTTCTACATTGATTTTCACAAAGTGAGCCTCAGACGTATAAACCAATTCTCTAAAAAGAATAGCTGGAGCATGAAAATGCACCTGGTTTTCACCACCGTATATTACACACGGAACCATGCCTTCGGCACGAAGATTCTTAGCATCGATTTTGCCGAGATTTGCTCTTTTATACCCTATAATCTCTATAGTTTTCATAATACTTTATATATGTTATTGAATAAATAATGAACTAATTGATTCGTGGTCGTGAATCTTTCTGATTGCTTTCGCAAACAGTTCAGACATACTCGCCACTTTTATTTTTGAGGATTCTCCCTCATTTATTTTGATGCTATCTGTTACTACCAATTCATCTAATTTGGACTTGTCTACATTTTCGTAAGCATTTCCTGAAAGAATAGGATGAGTACAAAAGGCTCTGACAGAGATAGCTCCTTTTTCTATCAAAAGGTTGGCTGCCTTTGTCAAAGTACCGGCTGTATCAATGATATCATCCACAAGGATTACGTTCTTACCTTCCACATCACCAATTACTTGCATGGAAGCAATTTCATTGGCTCTTTTTCGATGTTTATCACAAACTACCATCTCAGCTTCAAAGAACTTAGCAAACTCTCTTACTCTTTTGGTACTTCCTACATCTGGTGCAGCAAATATTAAGTTGTCAAGGTTGAGTTTTTTGATATAAGGAACAAAAATGGATGCACTAACCAGATGATCAACCGGAATGTCGAAAAACCCTTGAATCTGATCGGCATGTAAATCACAGGTCATCAAACGATCTGCACCAGCGGCTTGCAATACATTGGCCATTAATTTAGCCGCAATTGAAACCCTTGGTTTGTCTTTTCTGTCCTGACGAGCATATCCATAATAAGGGACTACGCAGGTGACGGACTTAGCACTGGCTCTTTTAGCGGCATCTATCATGAGCATCAGCTCAATTAAACTATCCGAAGGGCCCGTGGACTGAATGATAAATACGTCGCAACCTCGTACGGTTTCATTATAACTAAACGACAATTCTCCATCGCTGAATTTTTTGGAGGTAGAATTCCCTAATGGCTTCCCATAACTGTTAGCAATTTTTGTGGCTAACTCTTTGGATCCATTTCCTGCAAAAATCTTGACTGCGGACATTTTTTGTCGTTTTCGTAAATAAAAAAATCCTGGCGATTGCCAGGATTTTTAGTTGTCCGACTAGGGCTCGAACCTAGACTCTTCTGGACCAAAACCAGACGTGTTGCCAGTTACACCATCGGACAATCTTGACACCCATTGATTTTGGGAACACAAAAGTAGAGATTTGCCTGAATAATGCAAAGCGTTGGCATTAAAAAAGGCTAATTATTTTACTTTTTTTTACTTGCGCCCCTCAACCCATTCTTTCGCATTGATAAAAGCCTGAATCCATGGAGAAATTTCGTGTGATTGTTCTGACCGGTGTGCCCAGTTCCATGAGAACAGGGAGCGCTCCAAATGTGGCATCATGGCTAAATGTCTTCCATCTTTTGAATATACGCCAGCTACATTGTAATCCGATCCATTCGGGTTGCCTGGGTATGAATCATGTGCAAATTTCATACATATAGAATAATCGTTTTCAGATTGAGGAAGTTCAAACTTGCCTTCACCATGAGCAACCCAAATGCCCAAGCGAGTGTTGGATAAACTACTGAGCATAACAGACTCGTTCTGCGGAATGGTCACATCTAAGAATATAGATTCAAATTTCCCGGACGCATTGTGCGCCATCTTAGGATGACTCTCAATTTCAGGAAAAACCAGACCCAATTCCATCATCAACTGGCAGCCATTGCATACGCCTAAGCTAAGCGTATCTGGTCTTGCGTAGAAATTTTTCAGGGCGGCATTCGCTTTTTCGTTATATAAAAAGGCACCTGCCCAACCTTTAGCTGATCCCAGCACATCCGAATTGGAGAAGCCGCCAACAAAGACGATCATGTTCACATCGGACAAATCCTCTCTGCCTGAAATCAGATCTGTCATATGTACGTCTTTGACGTCGAAGCCAGCCAAATGCAGTGCATAAGCCATTTCTCTATCTCCATTTACCCCCTTCTCTCGAATAATCGCAGCTTTGACACCCGAATTTTCTTTTCTCTTCTGGCTCAGGTTCAAATCACTCAATTTCCCGGTCCAATTGACCGGAAACTGATACTTCAAGCTTTGTTTTTTGTAATTATTGAACCTTGATTTTGCGTGAACTTGATCGGTCTGGTGTTGCTCTAAAAGGTAGGAGGTTTTGAACCAGGTATCTCTTAAACTGTCAATGTCAAGGGAGAAAGTTTCTCCACTTGATTTGATATCCAGTTTTCTGTCCAGGCTAATGTTACCGATGGTCTCGTAGCTGATACCCTCAAGTGCATCTAGCGTAGTTTCATTGTTTACTTGAATCACAAGCCCAGGACTTTCACTAAAGGCAATTTGAGAAAGAGAGACATTATAGCTGCTCAAATCGATGCTGGCCCCTGTCTGTGCAGTGGGAAAATGCATTTCTAACAAAGTAGTAATCAAACCTCCCGATGATACATCATGACCAGCTAGTATTTCCTCATCTTTTATCATAGTCTGGATGGCTGCAAAGACCTTCTTGAAGTAATTAGCTTCAGGTGAGCTCACCGGATTGGTACCTACAACATTTTTTACCTGACCATAACTGGATCCATCCAATCCAAAAGTACCATCTGAAAGAGGTACGTAGAGCAACGCAGAATTAGCAACGGGTTTAATGTCTGGCGTTATCGTTTGACGAATATCAGATACTTCTCCAACGGTAGAAATGATCACCGTACCGGGAGAGTCCACTGATTTGCCATCATTGTATTTTTGAGTCATAGACAGTGAATCTTTCCCTGTCGGAATATTGATTCCCAGTGCAATCGCATACTCACTGACTGCTTCTACCGCTTGATATAATCGAGCTCTCTCACCATCTGTTTTTGTTGGCCACATCCAGTTGGCACTAAGCGATACACCGCTCAGTCCATGAGATAGAGGTGCCCATACCAGGTTGGTTAAAGCCTTGGTGATTGCCAGTTGAGATCCTTTCGATGGATTGGCAATGGCTGCAACCGGAGCATGACCTAGAGATGTTGCTATTCCTTTGTTGCTGACAAAATCAAGTGCCATTACAGCTACATTGTTCAACGGAAGTTGAATTTCACCGCAGGTCTGTTGGGTAGCCACCCGGCCAGTCACTGATCTATCTACCTTGTTTGTGAGCCAATCCTTGCAAGCCACGGCCTCAAGCTGCAACAGCTGTCTCAAATCCTCGACAAAATTTGCTTCATTCGCAGCTACATTCTGATACGACTTGTTGAGCGAAGAATCTTTGAGGACAGTTTTCGGTGCGGAACCGAACATGTCGTGGAGGCCCCAGTCCATGGCAGCCTTATCGCTGGCCTTATCTTTCATGGTGAATTTCATATCGCCAGTTGCCTCGCCTGCTACAAACAGCGGAGCGCGCTCACGATCTGCAATTTCTTTTAGTCCCTGTATGTCTTTTTCAGCGATAGCTAAGCCCATTCTCTCCTGAGACTCATTTCCAATGATTTCCTTGTTGGACAAGGTAGGGTCACCAACGGGCAATTGGTCAATATTGATTTGACCTCCGATATCTTCAATCAATTCAGATAGACAATTTAAATGCCCTCCCGCACCATGATCGTGTACTGATATGATTGGGTTATTGTCGCTTTCAGCTAAGGCTCTAAGTGCATTGGATACCCTTTTTTGCATCTCGGGATTAGATCGCTGGATGGCGTTGAGTTCTATAGCATTGGAATGTTCGCCAGTGGATACCGACGAAACGGCACCTCCGCCCATTCCAATTCTGTAGTTGTCTCCTCCCATTACTACAATTTTATCTCCCTTGGAAAGGGCCTTTTTCTGTGCGTGTTCGAGCTTGCCATATCCGACACCACCAGCCATCATGATGACCTTGTCGAATCCTTGAATATCATCATTTTCCTCATGCTCGAAAGTGAGAACACTACCGCAAATAAGTGGCATTCCGAATTTGTTGCCAAAATCACTGGCTCCATTAGATGCCTTGATCAAAATGTCGAGAGGAGTCTGATAGAGCCAATCTCTGGCCTCAATATTTTCTTCCCACTTCTTTCCTTTTTCCAGACGTGGGTAGGAAGTCATATAAACGGCTGTTCCTGCCAGAGGAATACTGCCTTGCCCTCCAGCCATACGGTCTCTGATTTCACCTCCGGATCCGGTTGCGGCTCCGTTGAATGGTTCAACCGTAGTTGGGAAATTGTGAGTTTCAGCTTTAAGCGAAATAACAGATTCGATGTCCTTGGTTTCGAAATAGTCGGCCTTGTTTTGCGTTTTAGGAGCGAATTGCTCAATATTAGGTCCTTTTATAAAAGCGACATTGTCTTTATAGGCAGATTCTATTTGGCCGGGATGCTCCTGTGATGTTTTTTTGATGAGTTTAAAAAGTGATTCTGGCTTCTCTTCTCCATCGATTATGAACTGTCCATTGAAGATCTTGTGACGACAGTGTTCAGAATTGACCTGGGAAAATCCAAATACTTCGCTGTCGGTCAGGGGTCGTCCTAATCGATCAGAAACTTCTTCCAAATACAAAACTTCTTCTTCACTTAGAGCCAGTCCTTCACTCTCATTGTAACTTCTGATGTCGTCAATATCCAGAATAGCTTCTGGTTTGTTGTTGATAGTGAAAACCTCTTCATTAAGTGATTCATACCTTTGATTAAGCATCGGGTCAAAGGTGCCTTCGGTATGGAACTCTTCAATCCGCTCAATCCCTGAAATACTCATATTTTGTGTGATTTCTACGGCATTTGTACTCCATGGTGTAATCATCTCCTGACGCGGCCCAATAAAGTTGCCCTCAATTGATTTTTCTGTGAGTACTTCAGCATTTCCAAATAGCCATTTAAGCTTTTCGATGCTTGCAGGAGTAAGGTCGGATGTAGATTTGAGCAGGTAGTAGGTGGTGGGATTTTTCTTGAATATTGATATCATCGAAGAAGGACTGTTTTGATGCCGCAAAAATAGGATGAATGAGGGAAAAGTGTTGTATGGGATGGAGTATTATTCTTAATTTTTCTGTCTCTATAATTTGAATGAAACAGGAAGAGTAAGGATAAAAGATTTTGGGTTGCCTCTTGACGTGCCTGGGTTCCATTCTACTGCCACCTCTCTGAAAATTCTCAGAGCCTCCCGATCACAATCTTCTGAAAGGCTTTTGAGTATATAGTGATTTGTTACTTGGCCGGTTTCACTTATTGTATAGGCAATATGAACAGTCCCTTGAAGACCTATTTTTTTAGCACTTTTTGGATAATTCATTTCCTTGGTTAGTTTCTCATAATATTTTGGAAAGCCAATTTTTGGAGCCGGTAAAGTGTTGATTTGAGTGTAGCTGAATTTTGTACTATCGGGCAAAGTACTCTTTCCTTGCAGTAATTCTCCGTTTTTATATTTTTCAACATAAAATGAATTAGCGTTGGCATAGTATCCTTTCCAGGTTCCACTTCGCATTCCTTTGAATATTTTCCCTTTTGCTGCAACGCTAAAATCACTATAATACTCTATTAGGTTTCCCATACCATCTTTGACCATCTGGTTGCCTAATGAGTCCCAAAAATTATAAGTCAAGTGGTTGATTTCTGTTGACGTTGAATAAGCAGTGTATTGCCTCTCAAGCTCTTTTTGGCCATTGGGATACCAGGAAACATATCCTCCAAAAATATGCCCATTTTTTAGTTGGTATTTTTCCTTCACCTGACCATTTTCGAAATATTCTGTTCCGACATCAATTTGCATCCCGGTTTTGTCGAAGGTCTTTTTAGCTTTGATTTTATTGTTGGAAATATATTTCTCAACCATTTTACCAACGAAATAGTTTTTCCCTTGAGGGATCGTTCCTATGGCTTTGTAATAGGCATTATTCTCCAAGACCTGATTTCCGTTTTGGTCGTAGTAGAGTGTGGAGGAAGTTTGACCGAGGACGTGAGTGTGTACGGTGAAACACAGTAGAATTAGGCTAGCGCTCAATCCTGTTGAGTTGTTGTGATATTTTAGGAATAGACTCATTTACTAAATTCGAATGTCCAGTGTCTAAGATAATCACTTTCGTATTTTGGAGTTTATTCAGGAACTTAAAATGTCGTTTTGGAGCGATGATTAGGTCATACTTTCCGAATATGAAGGTGGTTGAAAATTTGACTTCATTAATTATGGCCACTAGTTTGTTTTGCCTGACGCGTAGTTTCTTTAGCGTAATCCAAGACCTGAGTACCATGTATCTTTGTTTCGGATCTTTCAGTTGACTCCTTGAGAACTTGATTGTCCAGGGGTTCATGAGTCGGGTTCTCTCAATGATGTTAAGAAAGAAAAAGAATGGTCTCGGATTATTCATGAAGTACCTAAACAGTTGCTGTGGCCCGAGAGAGAAAGTTGCAAACTCATAAGACATTCGCTTTACAATTCCATCTGGCGCTATGAAAATGCAATGTTCTATGCACTCACGAAAAGATAAAAGTGTGCTGGCTAAATACCTGCCACCCATACTATAACCCAGGACGGAAAATCTTTGAATGCCCAACTCATCGAGCAATCCTTTTAAGATATTTTTCCATTCTGAATGACGCAAATATTTTGGTGCATGGTTGCGATCGCTCTTTCCATGAAAGAGCAGATTGATACTAATTATTTGATAATCAGGTAATTCAGGGGTTAATCCTTCAAATACACTGTGATCCTGTCCAAATCCATGAAAACAAATCAGAAACTTTTTGCCTACACCATACAGCATATATTCTAGCTGGAGGTCAGGAGGAAATTTGTACAGTTGAGGTGAAACGTTCATTGCAGACAAAAAAATACCAGAATTTTTCGAACAAATCTTGACTTTGTTCGTAGAAACTTCGGAAACTCTTAGGATACCAAAAGTTTCCATGGTTTTTTTGCGCCACATATGATTGTAGATACTAAGGAAAAAATACTGGAAAGTGCCGATGGCCTATTTCATAGGTATGGAATAAGAAGCGTTTCTATGGATGATATTGCACGTGAATTGACTATATCCAAAAAGACCATTTATCAATATTTTAAAGACAAGGATGAATTGGTCACCTTGATTACTGAAGCGCATATATCAAAAGACCGGACTGAGTTGTCTGAAATCATTGCGAATGCTTCCGATGCCATAGATGAGCTGTTTAAACTTTCTCATTGTATCAGGAATCATATCAAGGACGTAAATCCATCCATGCTTTTTGACCTTCAAAAATATCATCCAAATGCGTGGGCATTGTGGTTGGATTATAAAAGTGTATTTATAAAGGGGACTATTCTGGATGTAATTACAAGAGGGAAGAAAGAGGGGTATTTTAGAGAGAGTATTGACGCAGAAATATTGGCGACCTATCGGGTGGAGGCCATAGAAATGACCTTCAATGAAAAGATGTTTCCAGCAGATAAATTTGATTTTACCGAAGTACAGATGATGATTTTTGATCATTTCGTACACGGATTAATGACCGTAAAGGGTCAAGAACTATATGATAGCTTGATAGATGCTAAATCTTATGAGAGTAATTAAACAACCAACAATTTTACTACTACTTACAATGAGTCTTGTTTCGGTTCACCAGGTGAGCACAGCACAAGAATCTACGATTACGCGCTTCACATTAGACGAAGCGATTACTTATGGACTTGAGAACAACCAGAATGCAAGGAATGCCAGATTGGAGGAAAAAATAGCTGACCGAAAGGTAGAGGAGATTCTGGCAGATGGTCTGCCGCAAGTGAATGCCAATGTGGATATCGGATACAATTATGAAATCCCAACAGTTTTTTTACCTGGCAATGCCTTTGATCCCAATGGAAATGCAGATGAAACCGTGGGGGCCAAATTTGGGACCAATTACACAGGGAGTCTAGGTCTTTCGGCCAATCAGATGCTATTTGACGGAACTTTCTTTATTGGACTGAAAGCGGCAAGAACTTTCACCCAACTGTCCCGAAAAGATAATATCAAAACAAAAATTGATATAGCTGAGGCCGTATCTAAGGCTTATTTTGGTGTGCTGGTCAATCGGGAGAGATATGGGTTGGTTGAGCGAAATTATGCTCGCTTGGATTCTCTGCTTCGAGATACCAAAATCATGTATGAGAATGGATTTGCAGAGAAAATTGATGTCAACCGGGTTCAGGTACAGTTCAATAATATGAAAGTGGAAAAGGACAACTTTCAGCAAATGCTGGATGTGTCTGAGTCTTTGCTTAAGTTTCAAATGGGCATGAATCTATCTAGTCAGATCGAATTAGCCTCCTCAATCGAGGAGATTGATTACTTCAATTTTGAGCTCGTAAAAGATTTTGCCTACGAACAGCGAATAGAGTATTCTCAAATGAATATTCGCAAGGAGTTGAATCAGCTGGATATTAGAAATGTGCAATCGGGATATATACCTAAGTTGGATGCCTATGCTTCTTACGGAAGGAACATAGGTACGCAGGAATTTGGTGATGTATTTTCTGGTAATTGGGCCGGTGTAGGGGTGATAGGGGTAAAAGCTTCTATGCCCATTTTTGATGGCATGCGTAAGAGGCGACAGGTTCAGCAAAGAAAGCTAACTGCTGAACAGATTGACAATTCTTTTGATATGTTGAAATACAACATTGATTTGGAAATTCAGCAGGCCCTGGCTAGCTACCAGCGAGAGATAGAAATGATGCAGGCACAACGTGTAAACATGGAGCTGGCTCAAGAAGTCTACGAAGTAACAAAGATCAAATATAACGAAGGGATAGGTTCTAATATTGAGGTCATCGACGCTGATGCCACCTACAAGCAATCTCAAATTAACTATTACAATGCGCTCTTTGATGCATTAATCTCAAAAATTGACCTGCAAAAGGCCTATGGCATTTTGCTATAACTCAACAACGAAAAACTAACAATCATGACAAAATATATTTATCTATTGACCCTTGCAATCCTGGTAAGTGCTTGCTCCGGAAAATCAGAATTAGAAGAAAAAAAGGAGGCTCATAAAGCATTGAAATCGCAGGCTGCAGAGCTCCAGGCTCAGATCAAGGATATGGAAAAGGAGATTATGGCTCTCGATTCCACTTTTGGCAAGGCTGCCAACAATAAAGTATTGGTAACTTCAATCAATATCCAACCACAATACTTCGAACATAAAATAGAGGTAAGGGGTGCCGTGGAATCAAGAACTAATGTTAATGTAAGTACGCAAATTCCAGGTGAAATAAAATCAGTAGCGGTGAAAGAGGGTGATTACGTGAAGAAGGGTCAAACGCTATTGATGTTGGATGATGAAATTACCAGAAATAACATTGCGGAGCTACAGACTGCTTTGGACTTGGCTACTATAGTGTTCGGAAAACAGACAAACCTTTGGAACAAAAACATTGGGACCGAAATCCAATACCTGGAAGCCAAAAATAATAAGGAATCGCTTGAACGACGTTTGGCCACAGCCAAATCCCAGCTCAAGCAGTTTAGGGTTACGGCACCTTTTTCAGGTAGCATAGATGCAGTGTCAGCTAAAGCTGGTGAGATGGCTCAGCCAGGTATGGAGCTGGTCAGAATAGTAAACCCGAACGACATTCATATCAAAGCGGATGTTTCAGAACGTTTCATTGGCAAATTCAAGAAAGGCGATGATCTGGATGTATATTTTCCTTCTCAACAGAAGAGAATCGTCTCCACTATTAAGTCAGTTGGGCAGGTAATTAATAGCCAAAATCGAACTTTCGAGGTGGAAATAAAACTTCCAAGTCTTCCTTTCCCGGTAAAGCCTAATCAAGTGGTAGTTCTGAATATGAGAGATTACTCCAATGAGACAGCAATCAAACTACCAACCAAATTGATCCAGCGCGATAACAAGGGAAATTACGTATACGAATTGATCAAAGAAAAGGGAAAAACGGTAGCTAAGAAACTGCATGTGGTTCCTGGTGTTTCATTCAAAAATGAAACTGAAATATTGGAAGGAGTTTCACTGAATCAAAACATTGCTTTCAAAGGATACAGAGAATTGTCGGAAGGAGTAGTGGTCAGTTTGATTGAAGAAGGTCAGCAAGGTGCAGACATCCAAGCAGCCTCCAACTAAACGCAAATTTTAAGCATAAACCAATTTTATCATGGCTGACAACAAGCAAGATGAAAAGAAAATAAACAAGCAGTTTGGACTCACTACACTTTCGTTGAGCAACAAAACGACGGTGATGGTGATTACAGCACTAATTGTGGTAATGGGTATATCAACATATATCACGCTACCAAAAGAGAGCTTTCCGGAAATTCAGCAACCGATCGTGTATATCGGAACACCCCATCCGGGTAACTCTCCGGTTGATATGGAAAATCTGATCACCAGGCCTATTGAGAAGGAGTTAAATACAATAGCTGATATTGATCTGATCAAGTCCACTTCGGTGCAAGATTATTCCACAATCATAGCCGAGTTTACCCCGACAACAGACATTGAAGATGCGCTGACCAAAGTAAAAGATGCGGTAGACCGGGCAAAGCCTGAGCTGCCTTCGGACCTGGAAGTGGATCCCAATGTTTTTGAGATGAATTTCTCAGAGTTTCCCGTACTGAATATTAATCTGTCTGGTGATTTTAGCATTCAGGAGCTTAACGACCACGCCGAATTTTTGGAGGATGAAATAGAAAAACTGACAGAAATATCGAAAGTTGAAATTCGCGGTGTGGATGAAAAGGAGGTTCGAGTCAATGTAGATCCCTATCAAATGGAGGCCAGACTGGTCAATTTTGGAGATATAGAAAACGCCATCCGCTCCGAAAACATCACTTTGTCGGGAGGTAATCTTAAGGAAGGAGATATCAGAAGATCAATTCGGGTAGTAGGAGAGTTTGAAGAGCCTGAAGACCTGCTGGAGGTAGTAATTAAGCATGAAAAGGGCAATATTGTTTATCTGGGAGATATTGCGGAGGTTGAATTTGACTACAAGGAAAAGCAGAACTACGCCCGTTTAGGAAAGGATCCTGTGGTGATGGTGGACGTAGTAAAAAGAAGTGGCGAAAACTTGCTGATTGCTACCGATAAAATCAATGTTATTCTGGAGGACGCGAAGAAAAATAGATTCCCCAAGGGATTGGAAGTAACCATTACTAACGACCAGTCACAGCAGACGCGCGACATGGTGGACAGTCTGGAAAACAATATCATCTCGGGAGTAATTCTAGTAGTAGTGGTGTTACTATTTTTTCTAGGCTCAAGAAACGCACTGTTCGTAGGAATAGCTATTCCGCTGTCCATGTTTATGTCATTTATGATCTTGGGTATGTTTGGAATCACGATCAATATGATGGTACTTTTTTCACTGATCATGGCCTTGGGTATGTTGGTAGATAATGGCATTGTGGTAGTAGAGAATGTGTACCGTTTGAGAGAGGAAGGGCTTTCTGCCTTTGAAGCTACCAAGCGAGGAGTTGGAGAGGTGGCCTTACCTATCATTGCGTCTACCGCGACTACATTGGCTGCCTTCTTGCCATTAGCTTTCTGGCCAGGGATTATGGGGGAATTTATGAAATTTTTGCCCATAACATTGATGGTTACACTCGGGTCTTCCTTGTTCGTAGCACTGGTGATCAATCCTGTATTGATCACTATGTTGATGAAGTTGGATAGTGGTGAAAAAAGGAATGACAGAAAAATGTTGACCATTATTGGGAGTGCTGCACTTATTGGAATTCTACTCTTATTTGCTCAAATGACTGTTATGAGCAACCTGGCATTTGCTGTTGCATTCATAACTGCGCTTAATGTCTATGTGTTAGTGCCGCTCTCGAGAAGATTTCAAAGTGTATTTCTACCCTGGATAGAATCACTTTATGGAAGAACTTTGAAATATGCACTGACAGGATGGAAGCCAAATTTATTTTTCTGGGGAACAGTCATGTTGCTGTTCTTTTCCATCGGGTTGATGAACGTATTTCCACCACCTGTAGAGTATTTTCCGAAGACAGATCCAAAATATGTCAACGTCTTTATCGAATTCCCAATTGGGACCGACGTGGTAACTACTAACAAATTTACTAAAGAAGTAGAAGATAAGGTATTTGATGTGATTGCGCCTTATTCCAGTATTGTTGAGTCGGTCACTGCCAATGTGGGGCAGGGAACAGCTGATCCTAATGACCCTTCAGCCTTTGGGCAAAAGGATACGCCAAACAAGGCGAGAATTACGGTAAATTTTGCGGAATTTAAATATAGAGGAGATATTTCTACCAAAACGATATTGGACGAACTAAGAGCATCTGTCAACCAGTTTCCCGGAGTTGCCGTGACAGTTGATCAGAATGCCGATGGGCCACCTGCAGGTAAACCTATCAGTATCGAGATCTCTGGAGATAACTTTGAGGAACTGATAGATATTTCTGAGCAAATGAAGAGCTTTATCAATCAATCTGGAATAGAGGGTATTGAGAAGTTGAAAATGGACCTGGAAACAGGAAAACCTGAGCTTATTGTTGATATCGACCGCGAAAAAGCAAGAAGATTTGGTCTTTCTACCCAAGGCATAGCGATGGAAGTCAGAACAGCACTTTTCGGCAAAGAGATATCCAAGTTCAAGCAAGGTGAAGACGACTATGAGATTCAACTGAGGCTGAAAGAAGAATACCGGTATGATGTAGATGCACTGATGAACAAAAGTGTGGTTTACAGAAATCAAACCAATGGCAATATGCATAGTGTTCCGATTTCATCAGTAGCAAAAGCTGAATTGAGTTCTACCTATGGGTCAATTAGAAGAAAAGATTTGGACCGCGTTGTAACCATCAGCTCCAATGTAATTAGCGGATTTAATCCTACGCAAATCAATGATGAAATCAAGGAACTTTTGGCCGACTTCAAAATGCCCACAGGTTACGAATATAAATTCGGAGGGGAGCAGGAGAAACAGGCGAAAGAAATGGCTTTTCTGAGCAAGGCATTAATGATTGCTGTATTTATGATCTTTTTGATCATTGTTTCACAATTCAATAAGGTTACTGCACCATTCATTATCATGATGTCGGTCGTATTGAGCACCATCGGCGTGTTTATGGGACTCATTACTTTTGGAATGAAGTTTTCAGTTGTCATGACCATGATTGGAATTATTTCCCTTGCAGGAATCGTTGTAAACAATGCCATCGTTTTAATTGATTTTATTGAGCTCAGTAGAAATAGAAAAAGGGCTGAGTTGGGAGTTGACAAACTACCATTCGAAGAAATCATAAATGCGATTATTACCGCAGGAGCTACTAGACTTCGACCGGTACTGCTAACCGCCATTACCACCATCTTGGGTATGATTCCTTTGGCGATAGGTATCAATATTGACTTCTTGAAGCTGTTCTCAACATATGATGCGGACTTTTTCTTAGGAGGAGACAACGTCGCTTTCTGGGGACCTATGTCCTGGACGATCATCTTTGGTTTAACGTTTGCGACCTTCCTTACCCTGATTATCGTACCTGTGATGTACTTATTCTTTGCTAAAGTGAATAGAAAGTTGGGTATCAGTTGATATCGTATAAGTTAAAGGTAATTGAAGCGAGATCTTTCAAAAGGTCTCGCTTTTTTTGTATCTTTTTAAATGAATTAGGTGCTTATATTTGCCGTCCAAAATTAGAGCAACAATTATTACCCAATGATAAACTTCGATGACACCAAAGTGGCATTCGCAGACAAGACGAATTTTGACTTGAAAAGAATGCATTTCTTGTTCTTGACCATGAACAATCCTACTATTGCTAAGATCGGGATTTGGTTTACCACCCTTGCGCTGAAAATTAGATTACCTATCAAGTGGATGATCAAGAAAACCATCTTTGCCCAATTCTGTGGAGGAGAGTCATTGGAAGATTCCAGAAGTACCGTGGAGAAATTAGCTGCTTCACAAATTCACACCATTTTAGATTATTCGGTAGAAGGAGAGGAGTCAGAACAAGTTTTTGATGCTAATAGGGATGAAATCATTCGTTCGTTGGAGATGGCAGCCATTACCGACAATATTCCGACAGGAGTAATGAAGCTTACAGGATTTACTGCCTTTGATCTTTTAGCCAAGAAGCAAAGTAATACTCCACTGACCGAAGTCGAAGAGCACAAATACACTGCATTTCTGGAGAGAGTAGATAAGATTTGCGATAAGGCTGTGGAGGTGAAAAAGTACCTTTTCATAGACGCCGAAGAAACATGGATTCAAGATGTAATTGATGAAGTGGTGTATGGCATGATGGAAAAGTACAATAAAGAGACGGTTCATATCTTCAATACCTATCAGATGTACCGTACGGAGTCTTTACAAAATTTGAAAGAGGCACATCAAATGGGGCAAGAAAGAAAATTCAAATTGGGAGCTAAGCTAGTACGAGGTGCCTATATGGAAAAAGAACGAGAGAGAGCTGAAAAAAGAG
Organism: Reichenbachiella sp.; assembly: GCF_039944555.1. Lineage (GTDB taxonomy): Bacteria > Bacteroidota > Bacteroidia > Cytophagales > Cyclobacteriaceae > Reichenbachiella. Next base: position 88,456 of record NZ_JBDUYN010000014.1, read on the forward strand.
GCTATTCTGACCCTATTCAACCAACAAAAGAAGCTTCTGATACGGCCTATGACTCAGCGGTAACTTATTGTATCGAACACATCAATGAAGTCTATCTGTGTGCAGGCACCCACAATGAAAATAGCTCACGACTGACTGCGGAATTGATGGAAAAGCATGGTATCCCTAAAAATGATCCAAGAGTATACTTTGCGCAACTGTATGGTATGAGTGACAACCTTTCATACACTCTTGCCAACGAAGGTTACAATGTGGCCAAGTATGTGCCCTATGGTCCGATAGCAAAAGTTTTGCCCTACCTCATGCGTAGAGCAGAGGAGAATACTTCAATAGCCGGACAAAGTAGTAGAGAATTTCTTTTGGTGAAAAAGGAAGTGGCAAGAAGACGGCATGATGCTTCATGATTTTCTCATGGAAATTCTATAACATAAGTGAGTCTAAATGTTTTATTGCAATGGGTGTGAATGACACCCTGGGGGACCATTGAGCGTCTAGCGGTAAGTGCTGCTCCTATCTTGAAATCGTTTAGTCTTACCGTCAATTTGTATTGTAAATTACGGTCACTGCTTTTTGGTTAAGCAAAAATGTTTAACTTCCGAGTTTTTAAGCCCAAAAATGCAGTAACCAATTAGTATGAGTAGTAGTGAGAAAAGAGAGGCTTCACTCTTAGAAGCATTCATTCCAATAATTTTCCTCATCGTTTTTTTATCCATCAATGTATCCATCTTTGGAGACGATGCTCTTTCAGGCTCCAATCAAATTGTATTAATACTATCTGCCATGGTGGCTGCGATTATGGCCAGCCGGTTAGGGTACAATTGGAAAGAGATAGAAAAATCAATTATTAAAAGTATTACTTCAGCAATGGGATCGATTTTGATTCTTTTGATGATTGGAGCGTTGGCCGGTAGTTGGCTTATCAGCGGTGTCGTTCCTGCCATGATCTATTATGGTCTCCAAATTTTAAACCCAACCATATTTTTATTTGCTGCGTGCGTCGTTTGTGCTATTGTTTCAATGGCCACCGGTAGCTCCTGGACCACCGCCGCAACAGTGGGTATTGCGCTCATAGGTATAGGTCAGGCCATGGGAATTCATGAAGGCATCGTGGCAGGCGCTATCTTGTCAGGTGCTTACTTTGGTGATAAGATGTCACCACTTTCAGACACTACGAATTTAGCTCCAGCTATGGCGGGTACGGATCTGTTTACGCATATCCGATATATGACTTATACCACATTCCCTTCTATCGGTATAACGTTGATCATATTTCTAATCCTTGGTTTTTTTAATGGAGTACCTGAGACAAGTGTCAATACCGGAGAAGTATTAGAGGCCATAGCTTCCAAATTCTACATTTCAGGATGGTTATTTATCGTGCCTGTTGTTGTTATTGTGTTGATAGTTAAAAAAGTAGCGGCGTTTCCAGCTCTTATGATTGGAACCTTGTTGGGTGCAGTTTTCGCACTAATTTTTCAGCAAGAGGTAATCAGAGAAGTTTCCGGATATTCAGGTGAATATTGGAAGACCATGTTTGTAGGCGTAATGAAAGCACTCTATGGGAAAGTGGGTGTTACCACGTCCAATGGTATGGTCAACGAGTTGTTGAGTTCTGGAGGGATGTTCAAAATGCTAAATACGATTTGGCTGATCGTCTCAGCGATGATGTTTGGAGGGGTAATGGAAGGATCAAGTATGCTAAAAGTAATAGCCCGTGCCATAATGAATAAAATTGAGTCAAGTGGGGCTTTAATCGCTTCAACAGCTGGCACTTGTGTTTTCTTTAATGCAACTGCATCGGACCAATATTTAGCTATAGTTGTACCAGGTAGAATGTATGCAGACTTGTATAAAGAGAAGGATTTAGCACCTGAAAACTTGAGTAGAACACTCGAAGATTCAGGTACGGTAACTTCAGTGCTGGTACCATGGAATACTTGTGGGGCCTATCATTCAAGCGTTTTGGGTGTAGGTGTTCTAGCATTCGCCCCATATTGTTTTTTTAATATCATTAGTCCATTTATGACTATATTATTTGGATATTTAAATATTAAAATTCGGCGACTGAGTGATAAAAAATAAGATTTGAATGGAGATTAGAAAGATTACTAAGGAGGAAGTGAATGCTCTTCCATTGATGAAATACGAAGGGAAGTATCAGATAATCGAAGAAGAAAGCCAGATAAAACAGGCGGTAGAAATTTGTAAAAAAGCCACAGTATTGGGCTTTGATACGGAAACGAAACCTGCGTTTCGAAAAGGGGAATCTTACCCCGTTGCATTGCTTCAATTGGCCTTACCAAATATGGCATTTTTATTTAGGCTCAATAAGGTCAACCTTTCAAAGGAAATTGTAGACTTATTCGAAGACCCTAATATCACAATTGTAGGTATTGGCATCAGAGACGATATCAAAGATTTACAAAAATTGCGCAAATTCAAGCCACAAGGATTTGTCGATTTGAACGAGCTGGGTGCAACACTTGGCTTCGAAAGCATTGGCGCAAGGAATTACGCCGGTATGTTTATGAATCACAGGATTTCAAAAAGTCAGCAGGTTTCCAATTGGGAAAATGAAGAACTAACGGACTCTCAAATTAGCTATGCCGCCACGGATGCCTGGATATGCTTAGAGATTTATAGCAAGATGATGGATATCAAAGCTAATTCTAAATAGGAATTCCACTTTTATCGAGCAAAATTCAGAATCTAATGTCAACCTGCTTGGGATTTTATTTCTATATTTATCCTTAGGCAGTGTATTGGACCGAGAACCTACCGCATCGAACAAAAGACACATGAACAATCTTAGAAAAAAACAAACCAACCAACTGAATCACCTCAAGAATATTGTGGCATTCAGAGAGCTGATGGAAGGTTCGGATGTCAACATTGTCTACCTGGGAAAGATTACTCAAAACACAATCAATGGTATCACAGCCATGACGGAGGAAGATATGACCGACAAGAAGGAAGACAAAAAAGTCTCCAGAAGGGTATATCACGTCATGATAGAAGCGCTACAAAATATTTGTAAACACGCAGATAGTACTGCCGAATATGCCTCAGATAGCTTAGAGGATGGATTGGCCAAGGATGGAATTTTTTTGATAGGTGACAATGACTATGAGTACTATGTTACTACCGGTAATCAGATATCATTGGATAACGCAGTCAGGCTTAGGGATATTCTGGATCGCGTAAATTCCCTGGATAAAGAAGAGCTACGATCACTTCACAAAACGACCATGGAAAACACCACCATTTCTGAAAAGGGAGGGGCAGGTCTGGGATTTATCGATATCAAAAAACGTACGGGAACGGAGTATGAGTACTATTTTGAGCCATTGTCCGCTGAGCATTGCTTTTTTATTCTTACTATAAGAATCAGAAAGGAAGAAGCCTGATTAGTTTACAGGCGACAATCTAGATCTAAAGTTGAAAGTTTCACTTTCTTTTTGTTCATAATTTAGTTAACTTATTCATACCAGAAGGAGGTATTTTGACCAGCTAGATCGTTCTGATTAAATAATTAAGTGATTTGCCTATATTTTATTTTAGGTACAAAAACGGATTGAATGGAGAGTTAATAATCTCTAATATTGATCTACGAATATTAATAGACCATATTTAATAGAATAGAGATTTAAAGTAACGCATTTGTGGTAATGGACGGATATTTCATACGACCGACAGGAACTACCCCATCAGTAAATTTCAGGCCGGGTAATGGAGAGTTGGAGCTTCGGGGAAATTCTATGCCTGATGATCCTCTCAGTTTTTACGGCCACGTCTTCAGCCATTTGACAGCATTGGACAACAAAGAGCTTCAGGCAATCAATGTAAATTTTGCACTCAAAAACATCTCTGATTCCACCACTTATCTTCACATCTTGGTGAAAAAGCTCATTTCACTAGCTACCGAAAGTCGCCCCCTTAATGTGACCTGGTACTATGAGAAAAACAGGACCACAATCCTTGACATAGGACGAGAGATCAGTGAACACTACAATCATCCGTTTAAGTTTGTTGAGGTATTCAAAATCAAGGATCAATTGCGACAGGCTTCATAATTGCAGTTTCCTCTCCTCAATTCTAACTTTGGTTTATTGTTCGTTTTTTTTCTATTAAGAAGAAAGTAAACATTGAGAGGTTTATCGTTTCGTAAATGATTTGAAAGTTATAATTTAATTGAAGAATCATGTATATTAGAAAAAACCAATTCTACCCTAAATATTAACATCATCTAATAGCACCGATATTAGGATCGGAAGGTAAAAAGTATGAAAAGAAAGATTGTTTTTTTGATTGTTGCAGTGATTGGCTTTTCCAGTTTATACCCCTTTCGGACTATGGCTAATATTACTATCGCGAGCGAAGGTGATGAAATTGCAGTGACGACACCTGCTGCTCAGCAAGAAGCAACTTCGGATGATGATGAAGCTAGCAATTCCTCTTTTGGTATAATGGTGATGCTGGTTGTATTGTTACTTGTGGTTTCAGGAGTAGGTTATTATTTTGTTTCCAATCTCAAAAAAGAAGTACTCACGAAAGATCTGCAGTTCAATGATTTTCGTCGACAATTACAATCAAAGGATGCGCATGTAGCTAAGCTGCAACAGGCTTATCAAAAAACGGTAGATCAGAAGAAGCAGATGAAGTCCGTATTTGCTAAGGAATACGACAAACTAGTTGTAAAGTATAAGGAACTGCTAAAGGTCAAAGCGAAATTGTCTGAACAACAGGCAGCAAGTGAAGAATTGCAAGAAGCAAATAAGACACTTGAAAAGACTCAGGCTTTGTTGCTTCAATCCGAAAAAATGTCATCATTGGGTCAATTAACCGCTGGGATAGCACATGAAATTAATAACCCTGTGAACTTTGTGGCCAACGGAGTAAATACGCTAAAGGACAACTTCAAGCAGCTTAATGTATTCATAGAAAATTATAAGAGAATTTGCGAGCTCGATAGCCTGGAGGAGATCAAAAAATACTATAAAATTCAAAGAGAAGACGATCATCACTTTACTGATTTGCAAACCTCGACCGATGAATCTTTAGATGATGTAGAGTACGGCACAACTAGAATAACTGAAATTGTAAACGGTCTCCGAGTATTTGCCCGTCACGATGAAGTAGAAATAAAGGAAGCAGATATCAATCAAATCCTTGAAAATGCTGCCGTTATATTGAAACCTAAATACAAGAAAAAGGCCAAGGTGCTAAAAGATTTCGATACAAATATAACACCAATTAAGTGCCTTCCAGGTCAGCTCAATCAGGCATTGGTCAACTTAATTGGCAATGCTTGTGACGCCATTGATTTTAAGGGAACCATAAATCTGAAAACAGAGGAAGTGGATCAAGATCATATAAAGGTTTCTATCAAGGATGATGGAAAAGGCATGTCTGATGAAACCGTTAAGAAAATTTTTGACCCGTTCTTTACTACAAAAGAGGTAGGAAAAGGAACTGGATTGGGACTTGCGATTACCTATGGAATCATCGAAAAACATAATGGCTCTATAGAGGTAACAAGTGAAGAAGGTAAAGGCACTGAGTTTATAATAACACTGCCTAAAAAACTTAGAAAAGTAAACAAATCAATGGATCCGGCATTAGCGTAAATTTATAGTGGAAGGAGTACTAGATAGAACATATAAAGACGAGGAAGTAAAAAAATACAGCATTCTTTATGTCGATGATGAAGAAGTAAACCTGCGAATATTCCAGCGTGCTTTTAAGAGGCATTACAATGTTTTTACTGCCGAGTCGGGGGCAGAGGCCATAAAGATACTAGAGAGTAGTTCTATTGATCTGATTATGACCGATCAGAGAATGCCGGGTATGACCGGAGTCGAATTACTCATCAAAATTGTACCTCAATATCCAAATATAGCCCGTATGATCATGACTGGATTCAGTGACGAGGATGAGATCATAAGGGTCGACAAGGAGGTAGGTCTAGATCGATTTTTGGTCAAACCATGGAACCAAGAGGATCTCAAGGAGGAATTTGATAAAGCGTTGGAATTGAGAAATCCAACAGATAAAAAAGAGGAAGTCAAACCAGCAGTGCAGGTCGAAAAAAAGCCTGACTTGGATCAAGAAAAGAAAGCAAAGCAGGAACTCAAGAAAGAAATTATTAAATCTGTCGAGGCTCGTAAAAACATGATGTCCACGGTCAACATGGATCAGGTAATAGAGTTTAATGTTTCTCTTCGAGAATCATTATTACCCAGGCAGGAGGAGCTTCGTCTTTATCTAGAAGATGCGTTTATCCTCTACGAACACAATAGAGTAAATCACAATGGATATTGGTTTGGTGAAGTATCAGATAAGGTGATTATCACCTCATTCAATACCAATTCAGGTGTGATTCATGCCTTAACATTGAATACATTTATTTGTGCCACGCTGATAGAACTCATGTACAAGGATAAAATTTACGATCCGAAAGAAATTTTATCCTCCCTATCAACCAGAATTCAAAATCGATTTTTTGGAAAAAAATACGACGAGAATATTTGCTCGGTAGATATCGCACTATTAGTGTATGACAAACAAGATGAATCTCTGTTATTTGGAGGTGCTAATCATAGTTTGTATTCCTTCAACAAAAAAGGAGAGTTCAAGACTCTTCCGGGAAATATCGCCCCACTAATACCAGGTGTTGAACCAGATATTGATGTCTTGCAGTTCGATACTTTCGAAGTTTCCGAATTGTACTTCATCTCCAACAACGTAATTGACGATAGTACAAAAAAGTCAGATAGCAACTCTGCACTACTCAGCACCCAACTACTTCTGGAAGAACTCCATAAGTTTCCGATGATAATGCAAGCAAAACTTTTGCGTGAATACAAATATAAAAGCCTGTTAGGCGTAAGATTTTAGCTATTACGTCATGTCGGTTCTGTCTAAATATATGATGAGTAAATAAAAATGGCACTAGGAAAGAATATAAAACCAGGTAAGAAGGAACCTTCAAAAAAGAAGGGAACCAAAACAATAAAGAAGGCAGACCCGATTGCAAAAGAAACCGAGCCAATAGCTGAAGAATTATCAAAACCAGTGGTGTCCGAACCAGAGCCAATTAAGCCTGCAATTGAAAACCCTATTCAATCACTGAACAAACTGAACCACGACCTGGAAAAAGATCAACAGATTGAAGAGCATAGTAAAATGCTGGTAGTCTTTCCTGTTGGAAATGAGGAATACGCCTTCGAGATAGCACAAATAAAAGAAGTGGTACCGGTTCCCCCAATTTCGTCACTTCCTCAAACCAAGAGTTATGTCAAAGGAGTTGCCAATGTACGGGGCAATGTACTCGCCGTAATTGATTTAGCTAGAAAATTTGGGTTGCAAAAAACACTGAATGACGATTATACTAATTATGTAATTGTCATTAAAAGTGAGGAAGTGAAAGTAGCAGTGGCATCCAATCAGGTGCCTGAGACCCTCATGATCAAGGATAGTCAAATTGATAATACCGCCGACATAATGAGAAAGTCCAGCAATGAACAGAATTTTATTAAGGGGATAATAAAAAAAGATAACCGAATGATCATTTTCATAGATGTTCTTGAAATGGTTGAAAATGAGCAAGCCGTGAATGCCTAAAGAAAGATAAGAAAAGAGTCTTAGAGCTGGCATTAACGCGGATTTAAAAATGAACCTAACTCCAATATTTTGACCAATTGGTCAACTCTCATATAAAAGGAGAAATGTTATGTTGAATAATTTAACAATACGGAGAAAGCTGATGTTCTTGGTGCTGGGTGTCACCATCGTTACCTATATATCAGCCCTGGGTTACGTTGCCATCACGATTAAGCAGTACGCACTAGATGAGGCGAAGAAATTAGCCGATAGCTATGCAGTCCAAAAGGCCAACGAAGTCAAAGCTAAAATGACTGACTATATGTCTACCTCTCAAACCATCGCTTCTATTTCTAGAAACTACCTTAAATATCCTATAGAAGAGCGAAGGGTGAGACAAAAAGAGCAGTTGTCAAATGTACTCGAAGATAACCCGGATTTGTCAGCCACTTGGATCAGCTGGGATTTGAGTGTAATTGACTCCTCCTGGACAGAATTTTATGGAAGAGAACGTCATGTATTCATTAGAACCGAAAACGGTGTTAAAATACTTTTCGAAGAGACTGATAGGGATAATCATGACCCCAATGGATTTTATTATTTAGTCAAAAAGGGTGGAGTAAGTACACTTGTTGAACCATATGTAATTGATGCCAAGAATCTCATCTCTTCTGAAACAGTCATGGGTACTTCAGTTGTTGCTCCAATTTTCATAGATCAGCAAATGGTGGGGCAGGCAGGCTTAGATATAGAAATAGAAGATTATGAAAGCCTGACAGAGTTTAAGATTTTCCAAAAAAGTCATGCATTTATATTGTCCAATAAGGGGTCAATTGTTGCTCACACAAATAGGGATATCGTAGGTGAGGACATTGAAAAATTACATTTCGATGCAGAATCAATTGGTAAAGCCAGGTTGAAAGTATTGGAAGGGCAGTTCACTTCATTTACTGCTTTTGATTCCTTTATTGATGGAGATGTATATGTCTCATTAGCACCAGTTGTTATAGGAAATTCAGAGACTCCCTGGTCGATCGGCACGGTGGTCCCCATGTCAGAAATATTGACTTCGGTAAATGCTGCACTGAACGTAACAGTTCTTGTTGGAATAATAGGATTAGTCATTCTTGTTATCATTTTAAGAAAAATCACGGGCAACATCACTGGTGCAGTTGACAAGTCCAACGAACTGTTGACACTTCTGGCCAAAGGCAGTTTGAATACCGATCAGAAACTTTATGTAAAATCTAATGACGAATTGGGCGTCATGGCCAAATCCATCAATACTTTGGTGGACGAATTGAAAAAGAAAGCGATTTTTTCTCAGGAGATTGGTGATGGCAATTTGGATGCAGCTTACGAAGTCTCAGGTGAAAATGACGTACTCGGTAATTCTCTTTTGAAAATGCGAGACAATCTTCAGCTTGTAATCAACGGGACCAATGATGTGATTAGAGATGCAGTGGAGGATGGTAATTTTAGTACTCGAGTGGTTGAAGAAGGAAAAAAGGGAGCCTGGTATGAACTTAGTGCATCGATTAATAACCTACTTGGGTCCTTTGTGGCACCACTTGTTGTTTTGAACCGAATAATCAAAGCAATGGCAGATGGAGATTTGACCCAACGATATTCAGATGAGACAAAGGGAGAAATCAAGGAAATGGCCGATAATTTTAATTTGGCATTAGACAATATTGATGGTCTTCTTGATCAGATATCTAAGAGTTCAGTAGTGGTGGACGAAGCTTCTGGAGAAATGAAGGTGACGACGGAGGAAATGACAACTAATACCTCAGAAATCGCCTCCGCCATTGCGCAAATGAGTAATGGTGCTCAAAACCAGGTATCCAAAGTCGATGAGTCTTCAACCCTGATTGAAGGTATATTGAACTCTTCTAATGAAATGGCCGGCAAAGCCGAAACCATCAACAATGCTGCAAATAAAGTAGCAGAGAGAAGTGAGAAAGGACTGGAAATGATGAATAAAGTCGTGTTCAATATGGACGATATTTCTTCTTTCTCATCCAAGACGCAAGAATCAATACAGGTCCTTACCGAACGATCCAAAGAAATCACAAGAGTCTTGAGTGTGATTACTGAGATTGCCTCCCAGACTAACTTACTGGCTCTTAATGCAGCCATAGAAGCCGCTCAAGCTGGTGATGCAGGTCGAGGGTTTGCCGTAGTAGCAGAGGAGATTCGAAAGCTGGCGGAGGATTCTAGAACTTCCGCCAAAGAGATTGAACTACTCGTAAGTGGAGTTCAAAAAGATACACAAGAAGCAGCCAATGTAATTGAAATAATGGATGCGAGTGTCAAGAATGGAAGTGAGGCCTCGGCAGAAGCCTCCGATGTTTTTAAGCAGATATTGGATTCAGCCAATGTCAATTTGGGCTATTCAGAAGAAATTCTCAACGACACCAAACTTCAAATTGGAGATATCAATGAAGTGGTATCTCTAACCGAGGCCATCGTAGTTATAGCAGAAGAAACGGCGGCAGGTACAGAGCAAGTCGCCAGCTCGGCCACAGAATTGTCTTCCGGTATGGAACTGTTTAATGAAAGAACCCAAAGCCTGGCTCATGTGGCTGAAACCCTAAAGGATGGTGTGAGTATGGTTAAACTCTCAGGCGCTGGAGAAAATACTGCAATATTTAAGATGAGGGAAGCCTTCGAACATGAAAAAATGCTCTTGGATGCGTTGCTCGATTACATGCCTGATCATATTTATTTTAAAGATCTGGAGTGCAAATTTATAAGAAACAGTGTGTCGCATGCCGAAATGATGGGAGTTAACGGGCCTAAAGACTTAATCGGGAAAAGCGACTTTGATTATTTCGGAGAGCATGCTCAAAGGGCTTATGACGATGAGCAAAATATTATAAAAACAGGTGAGCCCATATTGAACCTGGAAGAAAAAGTAGACAAAAATGATGGGTCCACAATGTATGTCTCAACCACCAAGCTACCACTTATAGACTTGGATGGTAACATTATCGGAACCTATGGAATTACCAGAGATATTACTGATACCAAACTGGCTATGATTCGCGAGTCAGAAATGAGACAAAACAAGATGAAAGAAAATCTGACTGTTGTTAAGAAGCAGAATGAATTGTTTGGTGATATAATGAATTATGTTGACTATAAAATAGCATTGGTCAATCATCTAGGAGAAATATATCTTGCAAATAATGCCGTTGCGGAAGACTTTGGGAAACCGGTCGGTAAAATTATTGGTAAAACAAACTTTGATTTCTATGATAAAGATTTTGCTGAAAAAGTGAAGCAAATCGAAGAAAAACTAATTGCAGGAAGGGAACCTGTCATCAGCTTGGAAAAAGTAAAACTTAAAGATGAATACAAATATTGGTTTATAAGAAAAGTACCTATTCTCATTCCGGAATTCGACGATTGGGGATTGTTGGTTATTCAAAATGAAGTAGAAGAAGATAAAGTTAAAGGGAAAGAATATATTTCACAGTTGAAACAGAAGTATCCAAATGTGGTTCTGGACATCTAGCCTGACATTGACTTACTAATTACCAAAAGTGACAATATGATAAAGAACATAACGGTAAGAAAAAAGATGATGATTTTCATCTTGGGGATCACGGTAGTCATTTACCTGATCACTTTAGGCTATATAGGATTTAGTCTGCGAGAAAATGCTATTGTAGAAGCCAGGAGATTGGCAGATACATTTTCTTCGCAAAAGGCTAATGAAATCAAATCGATTCTCAATGAAGATATGGCTGTCGCACGAGACATGGCGGCAATAGTGAAGGACTATACATATAAGCCTAAGGCAATCAGAGATAGCCTAAGAGAGTCTTTGATGGTGAATATTCTGAAGACTTATCCAAAGTATGATGCCGTATGGATGAGCTGGCAGTTGTGGGCAATACAACCAGGGTGGGAAAAAGAAAACGGCAGAGAAAGAGTAAACTTCTATATGAGAGACGGCAAAGTGAATCAATCTCGGGAGTTGGCTAATCTGGAAAAAGATCCTGACAGTGGCATTTATTATCATTTGAAAACCACCCCAAGCGAAAGCGAAAAGTTATCAGAACCTTATTGGTATTTGGATTACGATTACAGTTCAAATACACGAGATTCAATTCTAGGAATTTCGCCAACGGTTACCATTGAAGTTGATGGTCGGTTTGCTGGTGTTATTGGATCAGATATGACTTTAAGTGATTTTCAGTCCATGTCTGAAATTGAGTTTTTTGAAAAGGGATATGCATTTCTACTATCTAATGAGGGAGTTATAATTGCCCACCAGGATCCCAGCTTATATAGTTTGTCTATCGATACACTTAGTTTCACAAAATCAATAAATCTTAAGGAGGTCAAGGAAAAAATTGCCGAAGGTGAGCAATTTTCATACACGGTTTACGATGATACTTTTGGCGAAGAAGTATACGTTTCTTTTGCCCCGGTCGACATCGGTAAATCTAACTATCCATGGTCCGCCGCTACCATAGTTCCGGTTTCCGAAATTACGGCACCGTTTAACGTGACACTTCAGATTACTCTTGTTGTGGGACTCATTGGTTTGGCATTTTTATCATTCGTGATATGGAGTATTTCCAACCACATCACCTTGTCAATTGAAAGCTCGAATCATTTATTGAAAGATTTGGCCCTTGGTAAATTAGATCAAAATCAAAAACTGATTATAGATGCAAATGATGAGTTAGGAGAGATGGCTAGTTCAGTAAATGTACTGGTGGATGAACTCAGCAAAAAAGCAGAATTCTCGAGAGAAATAGGAGAAGGTAATCTAGAATCCGATTTTCAGGCCGCCAGTGATCAGGATAGCCTTGGACAATCACTTCTAAAAATGCGAGATAATCTTAAGAACGTATTGGATGAGACCAAAGAAGTGGTAGGCGTCGCAGGTGAAGAAGGTGACCTAAGTGCACGGATTCAAACCGAAGGCAAACAAGGTGGTTGGAAGGATCTAAGTGAAGCAGTCAACAAGCTGCTAAACTCTATATCCACTCCATTGATGACCGTTGATACTATTGCTAAAGCCATGGCTGAAGGTGACCTGACCAGAAGACTTACTGCTCAGTCTACTGGAGACATGGCCAAGTTGTCCAACAATCTGAATATGGCCCTGGATAATTTGAATGAGTTGCTAGCGAGTATCGCAGAATATGCAGATATAATTGATGAATCTTCCTCTGAAATGAATGTAGTCAGTGAAGAAATGAATACCAACACTAAAGAGATAGCCTCCGCTATTTCTGAAATGAGCAACGGTGCCCAAACACAAGTAAGCAAAGTAGATGAATCATCCAATCTTGTAGAAGGAATTCTTAGGTCGTCGAACGAAATGGGTGATCGAGCGGAGACAATAAATAATGCGGCCAAACTGGGCGTGACCAGTAGTGAGAAAGGGCTTGAAATGGTCAACAAAGTAGTATTCAATATGGTCGATATTTCCGAATACTCAGCAAAAACACAAAGCTCAATTAACGTTTTGATGGAACGTTCAACCGAAATAACAAGAGTTTTGGGAGTGATTACCGAAATCGCATCTCAAACCAACCTTTTGGCACTGAATGCCGCGATTGAAGCAGCTCAAGCTGGAGATGCAGGCCGAGGATTTGCGGTAGTAGCAGAAGAGATAAGAAAATTGGCCGAGGACTCCAGAAATTCTGCCAAGGAAATTGAAAAATTGATTAATGATGTGCAGTCAGATACCAAAGAGGCAGCAAGCGTGATCGAGATCATGGGTACCAGTGTTAAAAATGGAGATCAGGCTTCCAAAGATGCCTCTGACGTGTTCAAAGACATAGCCGATACTTCTGATAAAACTTTTAGCCTTTCTCAGGAAATTTTGCAGGGTGCAAAGCTGCAAGTTCAGGATATCAATGCCGTAGTGGCCATTACTGAAAATGTGGTGGTAATCGCTGAGGAAACTGCGGCCGGTACTGAGCAGGTGGCAAGTTCTGCTACTGAGCTATCATCGGGTATGATGGGGTACACAGAAAAATCACAAAAACTAGCAGATGTGGCAACCAAACTTAAAGAGGGATTGAAAAAATTTATTTTATCTAAAGATTAAACAGCAGCATATGTTCAAGAAAATAGCCATACGAAAAAAAATGATGCTCTTCATTCTGGGCATTTCATTAGTGATATATGTGGTGACATTGAGTTATGTCAGTATCACCCTTAGACAAAATGCAATAGTCGAGGCTAAAAAACTAGCCAATTCTCTGGCATTGCAAAAAGCTAATGACATAAAAGCCAATCTTGATGAAGGAGTCGCCATATCTCGGACCATGGCTGACATCATCAAGGACTATGTCTACCTACCTACAGAACAGCGTGAAGCAATGGATAGAAAACTTTTGGTAAATGTTTTAGACAATTACCCCGAGTTTGATGCGACATGGCTGAGTTGGGAACTTGAGGCAATCGACCCTAATTGGGATAAAAGTCATGGGAGGAGAAGGTCTACCTATTACTACGAAAATGGTAGATTGAATGAAACCATTGATACAGTTAATATGGACGGAGATGACCTCAATGGCATTTACTATAGACATAAAGTGCAGAAGCACGAAGGTATTACAGAGCCATACTTTTACAAAAGTTATGACAAAGAAGGGGCACAACAAATATTAGGAATTTCACAAAATGCCCCAATTCTACTTGACGGAAAATTCATAGGGCTTATTGGATCTGACCTTTCACTGGAGGATTATTCCGAAATGACTGAGTTCGACGATTTTGACAGAGGTTATGCCTTTCTAATGTCTAACAATGGAGCAATAGTGGCACATCCCGAAAAAGAACTGAGAACTAATCTAATTGATACCCTTGGCTTTTCTGCTGGCCTTGACGTAGACCTGAAGGAAATTATCAGAACAGGAAAGCATTATCTTTTTGGAGCACACGATGCCCGGTATGGAGAAGACGTATATGTTGCTATAGCTCCCATACCCATTGGAAGATCTGATTATCCATGGTCGGTAGGTTTGGTTGTGCCAGTGGCAGAAATTACAAAGTCATTTAATGCTACATTCAAAATAACAGTTATAGTAGGTATCATTGGCCTCTTTCTGCTGTCAATGGTTATTTGGCGGATAGCAAGCCAAATCATTTCATCGATTGAGAAGTCTAATGACTTACTTAAGGATTTAGCTTTAGGGGAACTAAACCAAGATAAAAAGCTGGATGTTGACTCCGATGATGAGTTGGGCGAAATGGCAGACTCAGTAAACGTACTTGTTGATGAATTAAGCAAGAAGGCCACTTTTTCAAAGGATATTGGAGAGGGAAACTTGGATTCAGGATATCAAGTGGCCAGTGCACGGGATGTACTTGGGCATTCACTACTCAAGATGAGAGATAACCTCAAAGAAGTCTTGGATGAAGTAAAAGAAGTAGTTGAAGAAGCTGGGGTAGCAGGAAATCTGAGTGCAAGAATCCAGACAGAGAAGAAGCAGGGTGGATGGAAAGACTTGAGTGAGTCAGTCAATTACTTATTGCAGTCGGTGTCTGCTCCGGTTATGGCAGTCAATACCATTGTGAATGCAATGGCCGAAGGTGATCTTACAAAAAGATTTAACGACCAGGCCCAAGGAGACATGGCACGTCTATCAAACAATCTCAACAAGGCCCTGACAAATCTCAATGAACTACTTCATAATATATCTGATAACGCGAATATCATAGACGAATCTTCGGCAGAAATGAGTGTGGTCAGTGAGGAAATGAACACCAATACTAAAGAAATTGCTTCAGCCATTTCTGAAATGAGTGGGGGGGCACAATCTCAAGTAGGCAAAGTAGATGAATCATCTAACCTCATTGAGGGCATATTGCGATCATCAAACGAAATGGGCGATCGTGCTGAAACCATAAATGAAGCGGCCAAACTAGGAGTAAGCAGTAGTGAAAAAGGATTGGAAATGGTTAATAAGGTAGTCTTCAACATGGTGGACATCTCAGAATATTCTACCAAAACACATGAGTCTATACAGGTACTCACTGAGAGATCTGCTGAAATAACCAGGGTATTGAGCGTTATCACAGAGATTGCTTCCCAAACCAATTTGCTTGCATTGAATGCCGCAATAGAAGCTGCGCAAGCCGGAGATGCTGGTCGCGGATTTGCCGTCGTGGCAGAAGAAATTCGCAAGTTGGCTGAGGATTCTAGAAATTCTGCCAAGGAAATCGAAAAGCTGGTGAATGATGTGCAGACGGATACAACCGAGGCCGCAAAAATAATTGACATCATGAGTAAGAGTGTTAGAAATGGCGAAGATGCTTCTAAAGAGGCATCAGAAGTGTTTAAAGAGATTTCTGACACTTCGGATAAAACATTTCGTCACTCCCAGGAAATTTTGCAAGCCACACAGATACAGGTTAAGGACATCAACGAAGTAGTGGCCATTACCGAAAATGTTGTGGTCATCGCAGAAGAAACAGCTGCGGGCACCGAGCAAGTGGCCAGTTCGGCTACAGAGCTGTCCACTGGAATGACAGGCTACACAGAGAAAATTCAGCGGCTAGCCAGCGTTGCTGAAGAATTGAAAGGTGGTATCAGCAAGTTTGTTCTATCCAAAGAAAGCAAGAATTAAACTCTACTAATCAAATGACCAAAATCATAGCTATAGTAAATCAGAAAGGCGGAACAGGCAAAACAACCACAACGGTGAACCTGGGTTGTGCACTTGCTAAAAAAGGGAAGAAAGTCTTGTTAGTCGATCTGGATGCGCAAGGAAATTTAAGCTATTCATTGGGGATATTAGAAATTGAAAAATCAATTGGTCAGGTGATTCTGGGAGAAATAAATTTTCGCGATATACTGATATCCCGAGAGGATTTGGACGTGGCTCCAGCTGAAATAGACCTGGCAGATGTAGAAATAAACATAGCAGGAGAACTGGCTAGAGAGTCGATCTTGAAAAAAATACTGGAAAGCGTTCAAGGATATGATTATATTCTGATCGATTGTCCACCCTCACTTTCTTTATTGACCATTAATGCACTCAATGCGGCGAGTCGGGTAATTGTCCCATTACAAATGGAAGTATTAAGTCTGCAAGGTCTGGATCAGATTATATCCACAATCAACCAGATCAAAGAAGTATTGAATAGCAAGTTGGAGATATTAGGTTTACTTCCTGTGATGGTAGATAGTAGAAGAAAGTTGAGTAGAGAGATTTTCGAACATATAGGGGAAAATTATGATTTCAAGATATTTGATTCAAGAATCAGAACCAATGTGAGGGCCAGCGAAGCACCATCTTTTGGCGAAAGCCTGATCAGCTACGCTCCTACATCAAATGGAGCAAAGGACTATATAGCTTTTGCCGAAGAAATACTAAAATCAAAATAACCAAAAAAATATAGAGCTGATGGCTTTAGGAAAGAACGTAAAGAAAGACAAACTGATCCCTTCAAAACCGAAGAAGGGGCAAAAAACGTCCAAAAAGGAGAGTGAAAAAAAATTGGCAATCAAGACACCTCGTGCAGCGACGTCTAAGTCGAAGCCAAAAAAGGCCGTGAAAACTGCTGTGAAAAAAGCTGTAAAAAAAGTCGTCGAAGAGCCTATACTGACTGCACCTTTAGTTGAGCCGCAGATTCTATCCAGACCCCAAAGAGCGTTACCATCCAACTATCTGACTAAGGAGGAAATGGAGGAACGGATAAGACTTAAAGAAAAATACGACCGTGAAATTTTACAACTTCGAGGACAGAATATTCAGCTTATTGTTTTTAAACTGGGCGGAGAGCGTTATGCCTTGGAGATTGACAAGGTTAAGGAGATTGTTCCTGCACCAGAAGTTTCAAAACTTCCTAGAGCCCCACACTACATGAAAGGAGTGGCAAATATTAGGGGAGAAGTCATGGTGATTATGGATCTCGAAGACAAATTCGAACTGTTTAAAACAGATGAAATTGAAGAAAAGAGTTTTACTCTGGTAATTAAGAACGACAGATTCAAGGCTGGCATTTTGGTGAGCGAGGTACCCACCACTCTTAAAGTGCTGGGGGATATAATAGAGAGTTCATCTGGTATTATGACCAATACAGTCTTAGACGAGACGTTTATAAAGGGTTTAATCAAGCAAGAGGACGGGATGATTATTTTGCTGGATATCATTGAATTAATCGAGAGCGATGAAATAAGAGTAATTGCCGAATCTGTAGAAGTCGGCAATTGATATGAAAAACATTAAAGTACTCATAGCGGACGATTCTGGCTTTATGCGGCTACTCATTTCGGATATCTTATCTGAGAATGACGGTATCAAGGTAGTGGGAGCTGCTGTCGATGGAAAGGATGCGTTGGTAAAGGTTAAAGAACTAAAGCCGGATGTACTGCTTTTGGATATGAACATGGGCGAATATGATGGCATTTATGCGGTAAAAAACATCATGAAAGAAGCACCCCTTCCGATTTTGATCCTTAGTTCAGTAGGCAATACCAATCTGCAGCCAATATTTGATGCCTTACAGGAGGGCGCCGTTGACTACCTTAATAAGCCTTCTAGGGGAAATGCTAAAATACGTCTTATAGAAAATGAGCTGATTCAAAAGATCCGAAGTGTAACACGTGCCAAACCAATGGCCGTAAAAGCAAGCACAAAAAACACCCATAAGCATACATTTGATGAAAATGGCAAATATGATCTCATAGTGATCGGAGCATCCACGGGAGGCCCAAGTGCTTTGGAAGAAATAATCGTATCTCTCCCATCCAATCTAAATGTACCTGTGGTAATTGGACAACATATGCCCTCCAATTTTATTGCACCTTTTGTTAAGCGTCTGAATAAGCTAAGTCCATTGAATGTAGTAGTAGGAAACAAGAATATCGAACCAAATCCAGGAACCATCATTATTGCTCCTGGTACAGGTAACATGGTACTGAAGAAAAAAAGGAAGAGTGTTGTCATTGATTTTACTGAGCGGCAATTCAAAGAATACA
The DNA here is from genome assembly GCF_039944555.1 of Reichenbachiella sp. GTDB lineage: Bacteria > Bacteroidota > Bacteroidia > Cytophagales > Cyclobacteriaceae > Reichenbachiella. The sequence goes on from NZ_JBDUYN010000014.1 coordinate 107,024, forward strand.
ACAATCCATCGATCAATTCAATCATGTTATCTGCGGCTGAGGTATATGGTAACCGAACACTTGCCGTAATTCTCACTGGTATGGGCAAAGATGGAGTGGAAGGAATGAAGGCAATAAAAAAGGCCGGAGGCTACACCATAGCTCAGAACGAAAAGTCAAGTATTATCTATGGAATGCCAAAAGTGGCTGTGGAATGTGGTGCGATTGATAAGTCAATCGATATAAAAGAAATCGGGAGTTTTTTAGTCAATTGTTTATAAAAAAATAAGAAAACATTGAAATCCAAAGAATCAGAATATAGAGAACTCTTTCATGCCGAGGCATTGGAAAACTTCGAAGAATTGAATCGCTTGTTTACCGATCTGGAAAATGACCATAGCGATAGCCATGCAATTAATTCTATTTTCAGAATAGTGCATACTCTTAAAGGAAATGCGATGGGTATGGGGTTCAATGATATTGCCGAACTCACTCATGTGATGGAGGATGTAATGGGCTCAGTACAACAAGGATCCATGGCATTGAACAAAGACCTGTTTGACAGCCTTTTCAAAGCCAATGACAAATTAGGAGCCCTTATTGACGCGCTCAAAACAAACGAAAAGGTGTCCTATCTAGGGATCAAAACCAAACTGTTTGTACTCCTTGAAAAACACGTCAAAGCTGTAGAGATCAAAACTGATCAGGCACCGAAGGAAGAGACCCAAAAAGCAGTGGTAGAACCTGCTGTATCTCAGGAAATAGATGAAGAAAATCGCAAAGAAATGCTGGACTTCATCAAAGAAAAAGAAGCGGGAAGTCCATCAGAAGATGCAAGTAAGTATCAAGCGATGAAATCTGAAATCACATTTACGGATGTGATACAGATACCGGTCAAAAAGATGGATGAACTGATGACTTTGGTAGGCCAACTAATCATTGAACGAGATAGATTAATCACACTCAATAGTGAGGATGGCAAACGAACCTCTGAATTTGAAGGATTGCAACGCCTTACATCAGATCTTCAATATGGAGTAATGAATGCACGAATGGTCCAGGTCGGATTCTTATTCAATAAATTTCATCGCATAGTACGAGACGTCGCTTCTATTGAATCCAAGAACGTAGGACTGGTACTGCAGGGGACAGAATGTGAAATCGATAGAAACATTCTCAAAATCATGAGTGATGCCATGATTCATCTGGTCAGAAATGCTGTGAGCCATGGTATTGAAAATAGCGATTTCAGAAAGGAAAAAGGTAAGCCGGAAAAAGGAACCATTATTCTAAGTGCCCACTATGAAAAGGACAACGTCGTAATCGAAGTTTCGGATGACGGAAATGGTATTGATGCTAAAATTATCAGGAATAAAATTGTTGAGAAGGGCCTGGCAAGCAAAGAACTGGCCCAGCACCTATCTGATGATGAGGTGATTATGTACATATTCGAGCCTGGTTTTTCGAACGCAGAAAAGATTACTGAAATTTCAGGACGCGGAGTAGGGATGGATGTAGTAAAAAAGGCTGCAGAATCCATTGGCGGTCAGATCAAAGTTGATACGGAGGTTGGCATGGGTACCACCATCAAATTAAACTTGCCTTCCTCAATGGCCTTAAAAGGAGCCCTATTATTCGAATTGGAAGGTCAAGAGTATGCTGTAGCTCTTTCTTATACTGAAGCCGTGATTTCGCTGACCAAAAATGAAATCCACAGAATTACTGATGGCCTTATGGCACAATACCTTGATCAGACAATTCCGATTATATTTTTAAAAGACATTATCAATTTGGAGAGTCTATCAGACTGCCAAAAGGATGGTGCATTGCATCAATCCTTTGAGGAAACTGAAGAAGAAAAAAAGCTTGATGTTGTAGTGTTATCTTATGCAGGCAAGCTGCTTGGGGTTGTTGTAGATCGATTGCTGCAGCAAAAGGAAATCATTGAAAAATCAATGGTTCGCCCATTAGAAAAAATTCAACTACTAAGCGGAACCACAATTTTGGGTAACGGTAAAGTTTGCTTGGTTATAGATGTGACAACCATTTCAGATTTAATGTTTAAAACATTAGCCCAGAAAACAGTAGAAAGCGAAAATTAGATTTAAACTTACATACCATGTTCAATAATCTGACAGATAAGGAAATCGATGCCACCAACAAATTGCTACAATTTGGATTGTCAAAGGCTGCCAAGGCCTTTCAAGGTATATTGGGTACCGAAGCTTCATTAAAAAGTATTGATTCAGAATTGACTCGAATATCTGATGTACCACAATATTGTACCAAAATGGACAGCAAAACACATTTGCTGAAAACCGAGTTGGTTGGTGACCTAAAGGGATTTTGTCACCTTATCTTTACAGAAAATGAAGTTCAAAAGGTTCAGAACGCAGGACTGCCGGAAGAGGTGTTGCTTAATAACAACCCAGAAACCAGATTGATGAAACTCGAGTTTTTAACAGAAATAGACAATATGGTAGCGGGGTCTGTAATTACACAACTAGCCAACTTTCTTGATTTGGAAGTTTATGGTAACGTTCCCTCCTTGCATGTGATGCAGGCCAACGAGGTAAACAAATATATTCAGGCGGAATCCGTAGTTTACAATTCTAAAGTAGAATTTAGGGCTACCTTTAGTGTTCCCCATTTAGGAGTAAGTCCGGAATTTGTGTGGTTACTACAGGAAAATTTTATAGACAAAGTCAAAGCAAATGCAGAACAGGTACTAGCTAAGGAATTGATATAGCCCCAAAAAATTAATGGTAAATCCAATACAAACGTGATAGACAGTATATCAGATGAAGAGTTAGATGCCCTAATGCAGGCATTGAAAAATAGATATGGACTGGATTTCACTAACTACGAAAAAAAATCCCTAAAGAGAAGTATTGTTCGTCTCATGATGAAGCACAGGATGAGTTCCATGCTGGAACTCTGGGCCAAAATCTTGAAAGACAAAGAATTTTTTGAAAAAGGCATAGACGATCTCCTTGTTAATCTGACTGAACTCTTTAGAAATCCAGATGCCTGGATTGTGATCAGAGACAGTATCCTCGATTATTACAAGGCTAAGTCAAGGCTAAATGTGTGGCACGCCGGATGTTCTACCGGAGAAGAGGTTTATACTATGGCCATTGTACTTGAGGAGAAGGGAATGTTGCATAAGACCAAGGCGTTAGCAACAGACTTGAGCTCTATTGCATTGAAGAAAGCGAAGGCCGGCGACTACTCATTGATCATAGTAGAGCAGTACCTGAAACCGTTCCTTGCGTTTTATCCAAATCGAAAATTGGCAGATTTTTTTAATTTCAAAGAAAGTCATGCTACCATCAAACCCAGCTATCAAAGTCATGTCACCTTCGAAAGACATAATTTGGTACATGATGCCATGTCAACTAAGCATGACATTATATTTTGCAGGAATGTAATGATATATTTTGACGAAAAACTAAAGCTTCAGGTACTAGAACTCTTTTATGAAAGCCTTAATGACGATGGGTTTTTAGTCATAGGATATTACGATATTATGCCAGATAGTGGCAAGGCCTTGTTCGAAGTCTATGATGTGAAAACAAGGATTTACAAAAAAAGGAAAATTAAAAAGCAAAACAGATGAGCAAAAAAGTATTGATAGTAGATGACTCAATGTACATGCGTACTTTGATCAAAGATACCCTCAAGGCTGAGGGGTATGAAATCGTGGGAGAAGCACCCAATGGAGAAACGGCTATTGACCTGGCCATGGAGCTTACTCCGGATTTAATCACACTTGATAATATATTGCCTGACATGATTGGTACTGATATTCTCAAAGTATTCAAAGACCAGGGAATATCCTCAAAAGTTATCATGGTCAGCGCTGTAGGTCAGCAATCGGTCATCAACGAAGGAATTGAACTGGGAGCATCGGAATATATTGTCAAACCATTTACTTCAGAAGATTTGATCGCCGTAGTAAATAGAGTTGTCTGATTTCAGACCGGAGATTCAGACCTAGTGAAACACAATATCATAGCCTTCGGTCTCGAACTTGAGATATTTGGCTTTGTTGAATTGATAATGGAAAGCACCTTTTTTTGAGCTCGTCTTGTCCTTGGTCTCCAGTTTGGTCAGCAGTCCGGTGGCTAGAATCTTCTTACGAAAATTTCGATCATCAATCGGTTGGCGATAGATTTCTTGATATAGCTTAAATAGTTGAGGCAAGGTGAACTTAGAGGGAAGTAAGTTGAATCCCACTGGCCTCCTTCTTGCTTTCTCCTGCAGCTTGGACAAAGCATCCCCAACCATCTGTTTGTGATCCACCACCAATCCCGGAATTTCGTCGATAGCAAACCAACCAGCATGATGCTTTTCTACCAGTTCCTTGCGATGATTTCCTAATTGAATGAGGCTATAATAAGCAATTGAAATCACCCGATCCTCAGGATCTCTTTCCACCGAAGAGTAGCAGTGCAATTGTTCCAGGAAGACGTCATCCAGACCCGTAAATTCAGTAAGGATTCGGGAGGAGGCAGCCACCGCAGATTCATGAGGCTGAACGAAACTACCTATCAACGACCAGTGGCCAGCGAAAGGCTCAATCTTCCTCTTGAATAAAAGCACCTTTAACTTCTCCTCTTCAACATCAAAACCAAATATTACATTATCGACGGCCACCAAAATGGGCTCTGCTACTACGTAAGTTGAGATGTTTTCGTCAATCATGTATACAGAATTTATAGCGAAATTAACAGCTTAATTCATAAATGTAAAAATTACGCTTGCTTATTAATTTATAAACGTTAAATTTACGTTTATAAAATATTATGAATGGGAAGAGATAGAGAGGGTATAAGAAACCATTTTATTCAAGATTTCGGGTCGGAGCCAATGATTATCAAGGCACCTGGCAGAATAAACATTATAGGTGAACATACCGATTATAATGAGGGCTACGTGCTACCTGCCGCCATTGATTTAGCAGCATATATTTATATTCAAAAAAGCGGTAGCGCAGAAGTGAAGTTAATTTCAGTTGATTTAGATGATACCTATTCTTTCCAAATCAATGACATCCTGAAACCGGTATCGCAAGGTTGGGTCAACTATTTTCTTGGTGTGATAGACCAATTTCGATTGAAGGGCTATCAACTTGAAGGTTTCAATCTTATGTTTACCAGTGATATCCCGATCGGGTCAGGACTATCTTCTTCGGCAGCGTTGGAGTGTGGTTTTGGAAAAGCGCTCAGCGAACTCTTTGCACTCAATATCAAACCGGAGATTTTGGCCAGAATTGGACAAATGGCAGAACATGAGTTTGCAGGCGTGAAGTGCGGTATTATGGATCAGATTGCGAGTTGTCTCGGAAGAGAAGGTCATGTGATCCAATTAGATTGCCGGGATTTGTCTTATGCTTATTATCCGGCTGACTTTCAGGATTATGAATTGGTGCTATTTGACTCATGCGTCAAGCACAATTTGGCTGACTCACAATACAATCTCAGGAGGATGCAATGCGAAGAAGGCGTGACGGCTATTCAGTCTGTCAAACCAACAGTAAAGTCTCTCCGAGATGCTTCAATGTCGGATTTGGAAGCAGCGAAGAATGAGATGAGCGAATTAGCCTTTCGAAGATGCAAGTATGTAATTGAAGAAAATGCAAGGGTGCAAGTGGCTTGTGAAGCAATCGAACAAGGCAACATTGAAAAGGTAGGCGAGTTGATGTCAGAGACCCACAGTGGTCTGCGTGATGAGTACGAAGTAAGTTGTATTGAGTTGGATACGCTTGTCGATATCGCATCGTCTTGCGACGGACATGCGGGAGGACGAATGATGGGAGGAGGCTTTGGAGGTTGTACCATCAATCTAGTGAAAAAGGAGAGGATCGGTATGGTGACTGATTATGTAATTGAGGAGTACAAGAAAGTAACTGGAATTGATGCCAAAGTTTATCAAGTAGCTATTTCTGACGGTGTTGGTGTTTACGAAGAAAAGATTCGAAATGAATTTTGATACAAACGACCATTCGCATCGAAGGTTGAATATCCTTACAGGAGAATGGGTACAAGTTTCACCGCATCGATCAAAACGACCATGGCAAGGGCAGGTAGAAAAGATTTCCTCACAGCGTAGACCTACCTATGATAATAAATGTTATTTGTGCCCGGGAAACGAAAGGATCGGAGGAGAGCAAAATCCTGAATACAATGATGTTTTTGCATTTACCAATGATTTTGCAGCCTTGCAATCTGAAATCCCTTCAGGCGGTTTTGAAAATGGATTGCTGCAGTCGAAAAGTGAAAGAGGCATTTGCAAAGTTATCTGTTTTTCACCTCGCCATGATCTGACAATTCCCGAGATGGAAGTAGATCAGATCAATCAAGTAGTAAATCTCTGGATAGATCAATGTCGTGAAATTGGCAAACTGGAATTTATCAAATACATCCAGATTTTTGAGAACAAAGGAGCTGTTATGGGCTGCTCAAATCCCCACCCTCATGGTCAGATTTGGGCACAAGAGTCGATTCCGGTGGAGCCAGCTAAGAAACAAGAGATGCAGCTGAAGCACCATAATGAGCAAAATACTCACCTTCTGCTTGACTATTTATCTCAGGAAATAGAACTACGTGAAAGAATCATTTTTGAAAATGAGCACATGGTAGTACTGGTGCCATATTGGGCGGTATGGCCTTATGAAGCCATGATTATTCCTAAAAGAAAGATGTCACGAATTGTAGAAATGACTCCTAATGAATGCACAGCACTGGCTGAGGCCTATCGCTATTTGACCATTAAATATGACAACCTGTTTAAAACTTCCTTTCCCTATTCGGCTGGTATTCACCAAGCGCCATATGATAATGAGGTGCATGAAGAATGGCAATGGCATATGGTTTTTTACCCACCCTTGCTGCGATCGAGCACAGTCAAAAAGTTTATGGTAGGTTATGAAATGTTGGGAAATCCTCAGCGAGACATTACGCCCGAGTTTGCGACCAAGCAGCTCAACATTCAATCAGAAAGACACTATTTAGCCAAAATGGACTGAAACTTCTCATACGACATGTTCCTCCCAGTCAGTACGGTGCAGATTGATTGAAAGGACTGAAAATGTGCTGGATTTTTTCTAATCGCAGCCAATCCAACCACTGCCGAAGGTTCAACATAATGTTTGTGATTTCGAAGCAACCATATGAGCGATTCTTTGATTTCCTCTTCACTCACCACAAAAAAACCATCGACTAACTGCTCGACGTATGGCCAGGTGATAGAATCTGCTTCTACTTCTGCACCGATGCCCTCCGCAATGGATGGTTTGATGTGCATATCCTTCGGATAAGTTTTGGAGTTAAACCATTCGGCTAGGAATGGCGCATTTTCCTGTTGCACACCATAAATTTTGATTCCGGGATTCACAGCCTTGAGTAAAATTCCCATTCCCGCTATGTAGCCTCCTCCACCAACTCCACAAACCAGGCAATCGATATTGGGTAATTGTTCGAGCAATTCAATGGCGATGGTGCCACCACCAGCTATCATTTCTGCATCGTTGAAGGCAGACACAAATACATAGTTGTTGGTAGTCTCGAGTTCTTTAGCCCGGGCTCGTGCCTCAGGTACAGAGTCAAAGAACTGTATCGTAGCGCCGTTCGCTTCAACATCCCTGATACGATCACTATCCGCCGATTTGGGCATCAGAATGTGCACTTTCGCGCCAAGTTTATTAGCCGCATAGGACAAACCTACTCCGTGACCACCCGCTGTTGGAGCTACGAACTCCGATGATCTGTTTTTCAAAATTTTATTGAACCCACCCCTGGGTTTGAAACTTCCGGACACCTGCAAGTTCTCTAGCTTGAAGTTTACAGAGATGCCCAGTTCAGATTTTAGGGCATCCGAAAATTCTATTGGGGTATTTCTTATATAGGGTGAAATTCTCTGTTGCGCACTTAGTATATCCTGAGGTGTAATCATATGAAAAACGAATGAATGCTCAAAGGTCCATTAGTTGAAACAATAATAAAGTCATTTTTCATGAAACAAATTGATTTGATCAATCGATTCTTTTGATATTGATGATCCGCACAGGATCGATGAAATATTGATCTACTTCCTCTTGCTCTTGAATTTTCCTCACTACATCCATCCCTTCCAACACTTGTCCAAAAGCTGCAAACCCGTAGCCATCCGGATTGCGAGCTCCATCAAAATCCAATGAAGGTTGATTCCCAATGCAAATAAAAAAACTGCAAGTAGCTGAATTCGGTTGGTCTCGGGCCATGGAAATTGTTCCATCTTCGTGAAGTAAACCAGTCTGTTGAGTGGTTTCAATTTCTATTGGATCCAACTCCTTTTCGACAGGAATGTCTCCACCCTGGATCACTTCAATCCTGACCTCTCTATCAGCTTCATTTTTGGGCGTACACGCTCGAAAAAATGAAGATTGTTCGTACAGACCGGAATCTACATATTTGAGGAAGTTGGCGACGGTAATTGGTGCTTTTTCAGGATACAATTCGATTTTGATCTGACCCATGGCCGTATCAACAACACATACGATTGTTTTTTCTTTGCATTGGCACAGGCCAATCGAAACGAAAAGAAGAATAAGAAAATGTCTCATGAGATGATAGTTTGAGTCCTGAATTACTAATTAGAAAAGATATTACATATTATTTACTTGTTTTATGCTCAGGTATTAAATTACTCAGTAATTATCCCAATTAATATTTATATTCAATTCTAAAATTCAACATTGGGACATTGAGCGAAGTATTCATTAGCTACATACCTGAGGACAAACGCAGAGCAAGACAACTCGCTGAGGCGCTAGAAGAATTTGGCTGGTCAACCTGGTGGGAGTCTGCAATTGCCGACGACGAACATTTTGACAACCAAATCCAGTCAGCACTTAGAAGAGCGCATTGTATCATCGTGTTGTGGTCTCCTCGTTCTATCGATAATGAATTGATCTTAGAGCATGCTGAATTTGGACTGAAGAAGAAGAACCTGGTATCTCTGGTCTATGATGATATACACAAAGAGCACGCCATACCAACACCTGAATACACTAACTTATCGCATTGGAACGGGGATACGGCAGACAAAACCGTTCGAATTCTACTACGGGATATCTATAACTTGATCGGGCACCCTCCCGAACGAGTTACCTCTAAATTTTTTAAAGGTCTTGTTGCCTTTGTATCGGTTATGTTGTTGGTAGTATGGACTACTTTCATTTTATCCATCTTGCAAAGGAATAAAACACAAGAATCTCGTGATTGGGAAGCGTACCTAATTCAGAATGAAGCGGACGGTTATCAGGAGTATCTCAAATTTTATCCGGAAGGAAAATTTATTAGAACAGCGTCATTCAAATTAGACAGCATCCGGGAAGCAGAGAGTTGGGAAAAAGCGCTTATTGCCAATTCAGTAGCAGTATTGGAGGCTTACATACAAGAAAACCCTAAGGGAAAATATAAAGGCCTAGCTTTCGAAAGGATAAATGAGCTCAAAGATGAGGAAGCCTGGCAAGAGGCCAGCGAGGAAAATAGTGTAGTTAGTTACAGCGTTTATCTTCGAATTTTCCCCAACGGGGAATTCGCGAATGAGGCTGAAAAAATAATTGCAAGGCGCACCAAGAAGGTTGTTGTACCTAAAGCGAAGCCAATAGAAAAAAGCTATTTGCTACGGGATTTTGCTGCACCTAAGGAGGTACTCAGTATTGCTGTGAACCCCAATGGAAGAAGAATACTCACCAAAGGTTGGGACAATACCGCATGGCTTTGGGATATCAATGGCAACTTGATCGAAGAACTCAAAGGTCATGAAGATTGGCTAACAACAGTCGCTATTTCACCTAATGGCAATAGAATGCTCACTGGATCTTGGGATAAAACTGCCAAGCTTTATGATATCAACGGAAAAATGATTGGTGAATTTAACGGTCATACCTTTCATGTCAGCGATGTTGCTTTTTCACCTGATGGGCAATATGTAGTAACTGCCTCATTTGATAAGACGGCGCGGTTGTATAAGCTGGATGGTACTTTTGTGCAAGACTTTGTGGGGCATACGGAGTGGGTGAATGCTGTGGCTTTCGCACCTAATGGTAAATCTATCCTAACCGCATCGAATGATCACACTGCTCGAATGTGGGACCTCAAAGGCAATATGATAGCGGAGATTTCCGGTCATGTGAACTGGGTGACTTCTGTGGCGTACTCACCAAATGGGAAATTTATTGTCACAGGTTCAAAGGACAAAACAGCCAGGGTTTGGAGGCTCAAGGATAGAAAAAACAAAAAACTCAGAGGACATACCAAGGCGGTTAATTCAGTTGCATTTTCACCCGACGGAACAAAAATATTGACAGGGTCTGCAGATCATACTGCTATACTCTGGTCTATAAATGGTAAGGTACTCCAGAAGTTTACTAAGCATAAAGGACAAATTAATGATGTGGCATTTATGCCTGATGGATCCAAAGTACTTACTGGGTCTAGTGATCGTACGGCGAAGCTTTGGGAGATTAAATAACTATCGGTCTTTTAGTCTATACACGAATTTCAAACCACTCCAGTCTTCATCTATTGCGGCCACTTTCACATCGACCAAGCCGGCCTCCAAGAAAAACTCTCGAATTGTATCGCGCTTGAGATCAGTTTGAATATTGGAAGAAACCTTAGGCCAACTGATCCAAATCAAACCATCTTTTTTTAGAACTTTAATATAAGTGGCTGCATGATTCAAATCACTTGTTGTCTTGCAAAATGCATGTACGAAATTTACAGATTCATTGGTGGGTTTTTCTATCATTTCCGTATGAGCTGGCCAGTCAGAAAACAGCTTGAAATAGTGCTTTGGAGCATCTAGTAAATACAGCTTGAAATTAGTCTTAATGCCAAGTTTTTTGGCCAACGGTGTTGCAGAGTAGCCAGCTGTCATAGGGGTTGGATTAGTTAAATAGAAAAAAGGAAAAGGATTTTCTCATATAAATGTCATAAATATTTATCATAAATGATTTATAAAAGCGATATTTATGCTCCAAAACTTTTAAGATTCCATTGGATTCTTTCTGTCTAGGACCCACTCCCAAAACTTCTAGTTCTAATTTCTTATTAATTAAAAACGAATCAAATGTTGAATTTAGAATCGAAGTTCTCCTATGCTTTTTACGCCCTGATACTTATGGGTTTGTGCATAGGACCGGGCTGTGAACAGAAACAAGTAACGAATCTGGCAGACCACACCATTATTCCTCATCCAGTCAAAATTACGGCCTCTGGAGGTAGTTTTTTGATAGACAATAATATAATTGTTAGCATTTCTGATGGTAGATTAAGTTCCGTCGCCAATTATTTATCAAAGATGCAGAGTGGATTGAAGGTGTCCGAGTCGGAGGGAGATGAGGGTATCTTGTTGTCATTGAATGCGGCAGATTCAATATTGGGAGACGAGGGCTATCATTTACGCATTGAAGAAGATTTAATTACTATTTCGGCTTATAAGCCACAAGGAGTTTTCAATGGAGTACAAACCTTGCTACAACTGATTCCAGTGGATCTAACTGAAGAAACGGAAATTGCCACAGGAGTGATCAAAGATTATCCCCGTTATTCATACCGGGGTTCCATGCTCGATGTGTCGAGGCATTTTTTTGGAGTGGAAGAGGTCAAGCGTTACATCGACTTTTTAGCTGTCTATAAAATGAACACCTTGCATCTACATTTGACTGATGATCAGGGTTGGCGTATTGAAATCAAGGCTAAACCGGAACTCACAGCCATTGGTTCGACATCAGAGGTAGGAGAAGGTTCGGGTGGCTATTACACTCAGGAACAATACCGGGAGATCGTTCAATATGCGGCGGATCGATTTATTACGATTGTACCTGAAATCGATATGCCGGGCCATACTCAGGCCGCTTTGGCCTCCTATCCGGAACTCAACTGTAATGGAAAGCCAGGAGAGCTATACAGGGGAACCGAAGTTGGTTTTAGCACCTTATGTACAGATAAAGAAAGCACCTATGAGTTTGTCGAGGCAGTGATCCAAGAACTGGCCTCGATGACGCCGGGTGAGTATATTCATATTGGTGGAGACGAATCACACGTGACAGAAAAGGAAGATTATATCTACTTTATCAATCGTGTCCAAAAGATTGTCAGCAAATACGGTAAAACCATGATTGGCTGGGATGAAATTGCACAGGCCAACATCGAAAGCAGTACTATTGTTCAGCAATGGAATAGCGCAGGCAACGCAACAAAAGCAGCAAAGAATGGCAATAAAGTCTTACTATCTCCCGCCAAACGCGCTTATTTGGATATGAAGTACGACAGTACCACTCGTATCGGACTGGCCTGGGCTTCACTCATAGAAGTCGATCATGGGTACAATTGGAATCCCGATACTGTTAACGCTGAAATACCAACTGAGGCAATTTTGGGGATTGAGGCCCCGCTATGGACTGAAACGGTTGAAAATATGAAGGACATTGAGTACATGATCTTTCCAAGACTTCTTGGCTATGCAGAAATCGGATGGTCTCCGCAGTCGACAAGGGTGTGGTCAACATATAAAGATCGCCTCGCGAACCACGCCATTCGGCTCGATGCCAATGAAATCAATTTTTACCGATCGCCTTTGGTGGAGTGGCGCAAGTCAGAGACACATACCAATCCATAAAGGAGTTGAATCAGTGGTTTTTAGATTCGGTTTTTGTTTTCAACCGTTATTTCTGAGCCTTCGGCTAACATAACGGAGATAGGCCTTTGGCCAATGAGATCCTTGAAGTCTTCGCCATATACGGACTCAAAATCAACATTGATTTGGTAGTCCTTGACAGGATAAGACTTCCATCTGGGGTGGGTGACTTCATACTCGAAAGAGGAGGAATTGCCCGCTTTGGTATAACCCCAATAATGTTCGGTTATGAATTCTGTTTCAGAACCAGGTTCAATATTTTCAGTCTCTAACAGGGCATTGACCAAGAAAGAATTTTCCTTTTCATCCTGCCACCACTGGTAACCAACGGTTTGAAATTCATTCTCTTTAAGCCATACGTGAGACATTTTCATGGTTTGATAGTGCTCTTTATAAATCGTGTTGGCAACAAAGGTCAGTGCGGGTTTTGGAACAATTTCCTTAATAAAAACAACCCCTCTTCTCCATTCATTCCCATGTCTGTGTCGAACGTAAAAACGAAGATTGACCTCTTCAAAATTTCTATGAAAGGGTATAGGTACCCCAAGTAATCTTGTGTTGAGAAACATAAATCCAACAAGACTTACATAACAAGTGCCATTCCAAAGATCAAGCTCTGTATTTGGTGGGACATATTTTTTCAAGACCTCCAACTCTACCTGATAGTTGGCAATTGCTAATTTTCGCCATTCGGCCTTAAGAAAACTCATATGATTCGGTTTTTAACTAAAATAGAAAAACCCGTCTTCTCAAAAGGCGAAAAGACGGGTTTATATTTTAAAATTCAAATTGGCTACTCATACCTCAGAGACTCAATGGGATTAATTCTTGCCGCTTTGATGATATGATAACTGATGGTAATCAAAGCGATGATGAGCGCAGAAAGACCTGCGATACCGAACATAGCTAAGTTTAAATCTACGCGAAAGGCGAAATTTTCCAACCATTGAGATAAAAGCATGTAGGTAATAGGTGCAGCTATGCCAAATGAAACCATAATTAGAATACTGAAGTGCTTCGATAATGTGATGAACAACTCACTGATACTTGCACCGAGGACTTTTCTTACTCCAATCTCTTTCATACGTCGCTCAGTAGTGAGGGCTGATAGGCCAAAAAGGCCCATGCCTCCAATGAAGATACTCAGCACTGCAATAATAGAGATGACTGCGCCCATTTGTCTATCACTTTTATATAAGCCGTTCATGTGATCTTCAAGAAATGAGTACTCCAAAGGATAATCCGGAATCATTTCGGTCCAGATTTGTTCCAAATGGTTAAGTCCTGTCTGAAGGTTGTTTCCATTGAGTTTGATAGACAGCTCACTATAGTTCCAGTCGGTATGAATAACGAGAGCCAGGGTGTTCACCCGATGATGTAGAGAGTTGAAATTAAAATCTTTGGTCATACCGATAATGAGTCCTAAAGAATCATCCGGGTACCAGGAGTGGCCCATTTGCATGCCTATAGGATCTGGTGTCCCTATTTCTTTGGCAAATGCTTCGTTAATGACAAAAGCTAAACCATCATCTGACTGACGAGCCTTATCAAAGTTTCTGCCAGCAACTATATCGATGTCATATACATCCAGGTAGTCAAAGTGTACGTTCACAGCAGAAGGGGTGAAGTTTACGATTCCACTATCACTTTCTATTTTAGCACCCCATTGGTGAAAGTTGTTACCGATACGTTGTCCAGACGCTGTTACACCCAAAATATTACTATTTTCCAACAACCGTTGCTTCAGTATGTCATATTTTTCGTTGGCCGTTTTATCCATATCTACAAGTAGGATATGATTCTTATTGAATCCTATGTCCTTACTTTTCATGAAATTGAGCTGATCCAGAACGACAAGTGTAGCTACAATCATGGCTATGGCCAAACTAAATTGTGTGATGATTAGTGTACTTCTGAATATAGATTTTCCTTCTTTTTTTTCACCTCCGCGTAGAATGGCCGCTGGATTAAATGCTGCCATATAAAATGAAGGATAAAGACCGGTGAGCACACCCAGTAGTACCACCACACCAAACATAGCCATTATTGCCGTTTCATTGGTTAGGATACTTATTAGTGACAGTTGTCGGTCAATGAGTTGATTGAGTAGATCTAATCCCACCCAGCCAATAAGTAATGAGAGTATGAATGCGCAGGAAGTCATCATAATTGACTCCACAATAAATTGCCAGAATAATTGCTTTTTGTTGGCTCCGATAGACTTTCTAACGCCGACTTCTTTGAGACGAGTTCCTGCTCTGGCTATGGTTAGATTCATGAAATTGACTGAGGCAATGATAAGAATGAAAAGTCCGACTAGGGAGAATACATTTAGATAATCGCCATTAAACTTGCGATAATTCAGATAGTCGTGCTCAATATCCGTCGACCCAAGATGAACGTCGTTAAGGGATTGAAGGAATAGCTCATAATAATCGTTGATATCTTCTATACCTGAGTTTTTGTTTAAGTATTCAGGGTACCTTTCAGCCATATTGGCTAAATCAGCTTGAGGTGAAAGTTGAAGATAGGTGGTCAGAAAGTTACTGCCCCATTTTTTGTTGAAATCGGAATCTTCCGAAGTAATAGAGGTGATGGAAATCAGAATATTGAACTGTAAATGAGAGTTCTCAGGTAGATTTGCGAGCACACCCGTGATCTTGAAAAGATCTTCATCCATTTCCAAAGTTTCTCCGATTACATTGGAGTGGCCAAATATGTTATTGGCCACCTTTTCAGTTACCAGAATACTATACGGTTCGTCCAATACAGACTTATGATCGCCTGCAATCAGTTGAAAATCGAACATTTCTAAAAAGGTACTATCCACGGCCATGACCTCATCCACCGGGTAGGGCAATGCGTCTTTCTTCCAAATGCGTTTGCCCTGACGCCAGATTCGGGTATAATTTTCTACTTCCGGAAAGTCCGTAATGAGGGTTGGGCCCATACCGGGCATTGACAATGCTACATTTTGAACCTTAGTACCGGGAAAACTCTGCACCTCGCAGAGTCGGTATAGATTGTCTTTTTTGGAATGTTGGTCAAAAGACTTTTCGTCTTCAATGAATAAGTAAATGGCCAGACAGGCTGAAAAACCGATGGCCAGACTGAGGATGTTTAGACTGTTGTGAAACCTGTGTTTGGTCAGGTTTCTGAATGCAATGAGTAAATAACTTCTTAACATGATAGTATGGTTTGAGTGTTTTGACTTTGATTTTCTAAGGGCGAAAGGTCGCATGTAGTGCAGGACCTGATACCAATAGTTGAGTTTTGCTTTTTTTGAGTTGTTGGCCTCGAGTGTGAAAATGAATTGTTCATACAAATCCCCTGATACCTCTTCAAAAAGGTCCTTTTTGAGCATCAGGCGCAAAAGCTTTGATGCCAATTTCGGAGGATTTGGCGAATGGGCTTCCATTGAGATTAAATATGAAAACTGAGACTCCCCTCTGAAAATTTCGGGTATTGGTTCCAAAGTGAAAGCCTAAGTTCGCGGGCATTAGACAGCACTTGCTCGCCCTGAGCGGTAATGGAATAAATCCTTTTTCGACGACCCCCTCGTTCAGCTGTGGCTCCACCCATGATCGAGGTCAGAAATCCCTTTTCGGCTAAGCGACTCAGGGTAGAGTGGACAGCACCGATGGCAACTGATTTCTTGGTCTGTGATTCAAACTCATGCGCAATGTTGAAGGCATAAGCCTGTTCACCTAAAATGCCAACCAACAATAAAATGACTTCTTCGAATTCTCCTAAACGTGTTTCCATAATAATACTAGATTGTAGAACAAATACGAAGTTAAGATTTTTTTGTTCTACAATCTAGTATAAAATGAAATACGCCAGGATTCAGATGGATGTTAAAGATGAATGCGAATCTCTTTGCCCAGTTATACCTTTTTAGGTGGTAATAGAATTCCAATAAGTGATAGGTGGAATTTTGCGCTATGCTCGCATTTGCTATTTACAATAAAACTAAAAGAAGAATGGTAGCAACAATAAGATTATTAGTAAAGGTCAGAAAGACTGGCTTTACCGTAAACGATTACACTTATATGGTTCTTTGTGTAGTTATGGCGATTAATCAATATGTGCTTTAGGCTGCTTATCATTGGTAACGAAGAATCTCAATCTTAGGGATTGAGCCCAGTTTAGTTAGGTAATCTCTATGCCACTGATACATCATAATGATAATTTTGAGCATGGAACATAATGTTCCATGCTCTATAAATCAGGCAATATTTATTTTTTCGGACACTTTGATTCCGGAATAAATTGCTCCCTGCATCCATGCTGGCCAGGGTGAAAGATGGTCGCCGGCAAAATAGATCCTTCCATCAGGTTTGTCAAATTCATTAGAGATATCCGTCAACTGGCCTGGCGCATGAACTGCCGCTGCTCCCTGGGCCCAACGATCTTCATCCCAGCATTTCACAAAGCCCCCTTCAAAATGCTGTGCAACTCCTGGGAATATCCTTTCCATTTTACTTAGCACGAACTGTACTCTTTGCTGCTCTTCCTTTTGAGCTAACTCTCTGGAAAGAGACAATCTGATATAGGCTTGAAGAATGCCCCTGTCACCACTTTGATCAAAGGTAGGGTGCCATACCTGAAGCGGGTCATCCGAAGTAGCAAAACCATTGAGGCCATTAGATTCCCAGCTTCGACGCTTAAATTGCAAGGTGACGCGTGAGGCCGAGGCGTGCTGCAAGTTATTGATTAATTCATTTTTTTTAGAAGATAGTGCAGGGGTGATTTCAATTTTTTTTGCTACTGAAAAGGGTATGGCAAGAACCAAATAGTCTCCCTCTACGCTATGCTCTCCCGTTTCATTTCTATAGAAAGCGCTAATGCCTTTTTCCGATTGCTCTATTCTGTTTATTGGACAACCGTATAGGATTTTTGGGCCAAGACTTTTTGCAAAAGCTCTCGGGAGTTGGTCATTTCCGCCTTTGATCTTATATTTTTTACCTCCTGAAAGCATATCACGTAGCAACCATAAAGCAGACACCTCTTTCCCGTCTTCAACATTGATCGCACCGATATTAAAAAACTTAATAGCTGCATCTGACATGCCTTTTTTTTGTAGGAAATCGGTCCAGCTTATTTGATCGAGTTCACGTCTTTCTGCATTCATCCAATTGACCTGAGAGGGATCATCAATTTTTTCTAAGGTCGGACGTACATATTTGTTGAACAGCCCATTTTCACCTAATTGTCTTTCGGCTTGCTTAAGTGGAAGTCCAACCTTCTTAATGTCACGCCTTTCATTGTAAGTGTTGTATAAGTGTGATCCTCCCGCGTAGGTAGTCAAGTTTCCGGACGTAGGGTAAAAGGGAACCACCTCAAGACCAAATTCTTTAATAAAATGCATGGTTAAATCATGTGTTTTAGGAAACCTGGCTGCTCCTGCTTCTGCGTAAAAGTCCTCAGCGAACGGTGCGCGAATGGTGCGGACTCGTCCTCCGGGAGCCATCTGAGCTTCAAGTACGGTAATTTCATGACCTGCCTGTGACAAATGGTAGGCAGCACTCAGTCCGGCCAACCCTGCGCCAACAATAGTTATTCTCTTCTTGTTTTTAGCTTTTTTTGTCGATGCTAATGGTGCGGCGAATGAAGTTTCTGGAAATGTCAGCATGCCCAAGGAAGCCAGGCCACCAAGCTTCAAAAACTCTCTTCTAGATGATTTTGATGACATAATTGAATTTTTGTTTGTGTATAATATTCCGTGAGAAATGTCAAATTTCTTGTGTGAAAGATAGCTGACCGGTATAATGAAAACCCAATTTGACAGGTGTACAATAGGTGAGCATAAGGAAGAAAATGCGATTCGTACAATCGATTTAGTTTATGAGAATTGGTATTTGAAAAGTCAAAACGAAACTCTATATAGACCGGTCTTCGATTAGATTCTGGGAGGTAAATAAAAATGCCATTACCCGAAGGCAACGGCATTAAAAGGCATGATAAATGGGCTTAGACTCCCATTTTTCGACGGCAAGATAATAACTACCATTCATCTCTGTATGACCATTACGTTATTTTAAGAATAAATCGGTTATCCCGAATTCGAAGGCGGGTCTACAACTTTTGCAGTTTATGAATTTCAAACCACTCTGAAGAAGCGTATACAATCAACAGATAGGTGCCAGCTTTTAGACTGGTCATATGGATTTGCTGGAAGGGCGAAGAAACCGAAATGTTCTGAAGGAGCTTGCCATCAATGAAATAAATGCTCGCATAAGCAGATTTGAAATTTTTCTTACTGGACCATCTCAAATAGATACTGTCTGTGAAGGGAACCGGGGAAATGGTGAAATTGGAGTTTGCCGGAGAGTCTTTACTCAGCACACTTATATTACATCCTGGTATCCAATAGTTTCCTGATAGTGTCATTCTACTCAATAAACTGATGGTATGGGAATAGTAATCTCCGCGACCTATACCGTTGTTTTGATAAACCTCATCGTACAAATTATTGAGCCACTGCTGATCGTTTCCTAGCATCGCACCTACGGCAAACGGAGCTGTAAAAGTAGCGTCGTTCCAGGTGTAGATCGGTGTACCGTCAAGTAGATATCCGTTGGAGATTTTATTTATAGCTCCTCCAGTACTGGTACGCAGCCAATCGTTTATTTTCAGAACGGCCTTTCGGGACCTGAGGTCTCCACTGACCAAATAGTCAGTGCCTAATCGCCAGGGGTCTCTACAGGCATTATAATAATAATGACCATCGTAGTCACCCTCTAGAAAACCTGCTGTTGCCGGACTGGGGTTTTGATTTACATCGATGACAAAGTCGGGGAGTAGGCCGGTGGATGAACTATGTTTCTCCTGTATCTCTGAGATTATACTAAAACAGGTATTCATGACCTTGGTCCAGGCCTTTTCATTTGAGTAGCAGACAAACGTTCTGAAGTGATCGATTAAAAAATCTGAAGTTCGTGTACCGAAGTAATATTGACTGTTCGTTGCTGTACTCCAGTCTCCAAGCAATATCGAATGTGATATCGGATTGATTTCGTACTTCAGAATGGCATCCAATATAAGCTTAGCCTGATCTAAATAATCTATTGCACCGCCATTTCCCCATTGTGCATGTGCAAGAAGGAGCGCAAAAGCGATGTCCAAATCTCCATCAGTCGCAGAACCATCACCAGAACTGACAAGATCATTGCAGGTGATTTGTTGCCAGTCCATCAAATGGTGATTTACCTGACTCGGGTGAGACTGATAGTATTTGTACAGTCCATCAAAGTATAGCTGAGCGTTGTCATCATACCCCGCCATATAGACCATGATCATCATGCCATAACCGTGCGCTTCGGATACCGTATTCGCGTCGGATCTATATTTGATATAATACTCCTCAGGGTTGCAATCATTCGCTAGGTAAGAATCTCTCCATTCTTCATAAAAAGAAGCGGTGTGCTGATCCAATTCTTCCTGAGTGTATTGATTGGGTTGCATGTAATCACCCGCATAGGTGGTATGGTTCGGAAAAGGATAATTTGGTGGCTGTGCACATAGCATGCCCGTTATCCCCCAATACAGAGTGATTATGGTAAAGGTTTTGTATCTCATCGTATTACCCTACAAGTGCAACCGGATATTGAGTTTGTTGAAGACCTTCATGAGATAGAGCATGATGATCGAAAATATGGCACACCACAAAATTCCCGGCAGTCCACTATTGAAATAGGCCGGAACCACCTTAAGCCCGATAGCTTTATTGAAATAGATAATGATTCCCGGTAGAATATAAATCAGCAAGGGGTTCGCTGCTGCAGGCATAAAAAAGTCACTCCATTGCGTTCGTTTCTTAACTTCCATTAGCCAAAAGAGGCCATAGTATATAAAGGTACAGAGGCCTGCAGAATACAAGCACCATGAAGGCGTACCCCTGATTTTGGACACTTCGTAATAGGGCCTGAGCAGATAGCCCATTAAGAAGAAAAGGAGACCAAAACCAATCACTTTCCAGTTAATGGCGATTTTATTCTGTCCATCAAAAAGCAGCAGTGAGATAATGACTCCGGCGCTCACGAGAGTGGCATGGGTGAGGTGTCCTGCCACAAAGCTGAACCACCCCATTTCGCGAAGGGCGAGTCCTTCGGTGAGGTTCAGGGAATTGGCTAAAACACATATGAAGAAAAGGGCAATCATGGCTTTCAAATGGCCATTGGTGAACCAGTAATACACCACGGTAAATAAATATGCCCAGCCGATGAGCCCGAGAATGCCCCACCATTTCTCTGTCATGCCCATTGTACCGTTTTCTTGGATGTATAAAAAATAGAGAGCAACAAAACCGAGCATTCCGCCATATTGTAAAACATTCTTCCACAGTGGGGGAAACTCTTTGCTGTACTTGTTCCAAATCGGAATCGGCAGTGCGTAGGCAAAAAATGCCCACAAGGCCGGTGAGATAAACATTTGGGCTTCATTGTATCCGTATTCGGCATTGACCATGAACAGTCCCATGACAATCAAGGCTACGGACCGTTTTAGCGTATGCTTCCAAATAATCAGTGGAGGGTCTCCTTTGGCGAGACGCGCGTTGAATGCAAAGGGTACGGACATACCTACGATAAATAGGAAGGCAGGAAAGACCAGATCAACAAAGGTCATGGCGTCAGCGTCGGCCGGCATGTGTTTCATCCACTGCGGTATGTTAGACACGCCGGATAGTTCATTCACAAATATCATGACCAAAATGGTGATGCCTCTAAATGCATCTATGGATAAGATGCGGCCGTTGTACAGATTTTCTTTAATTGTCATTTAAAAATATTTTCAATATAAGCACAGCGATAAATTCTGTCCATTGCGGTCAATTTCCAATTGATTTGCCCAGCGTCATTCATATTGAGAATGGTGCCATTGGTAGCGCTACAGACTAAGAATTCTTTTGTATTCAATTGTTGGACACTTCCCATAAAAGGAGAGAAGTATGCCGCTGGCAATTGAATATTGGTTTTGGGTGAGAGGGTTTGACTCTGATCCGTCAAACTTAGAGACAAGATACGCGAATAAGGTCGATTTTCCACGGCTCCATTATCAAATAGCAGCAATTCGTTTTCGGACGTGAAATGGGCAAAGTGCTGAAACAAAAATTCTGTTTCGGCGGTCAGCTCGAAATCACCACCTTTTCCGAGTTTCCAATCTACTTTCCCAGTAACCTTATGAATTTTCCAGATTTGGGATAAAGCCCGAAATGAAACATAGTAGTAGTCTCCCTGCTCGATGATAGAATTTGCCCAAGGCTGACTATAGGTAGAAATATCAGGATTTGTAAACTCAGAGAAGGACGACCATTCCCAAACTTTATTGCCAGCTCTATCGAGAGCCAGGATGCCGTCTCCGCTTATTTCGCCTTGAATTTCCTGGGTAAGAAAAACCACCTGATTCTCTTCATTCAGAAATAGGTCATGATGCGGTATTTTGTTAAAATCATTTTCACCATAGATTAAGAGCAATAGTGTATCACCCGCCAGATTGGTTTCTAAGATCCGGTCTCCATCCGAAAAGTCCTGATCGCTGGTGCTTTCAATGCTGATTATGGTATTTCTATGTGTAAGGTTGGCCACCTTAATCCTATTAGGAGAAGTTCGATACCAAACTACTTGACCTTTACCATCTACTATTAAGATGACTGACGGATGTCCGGTTTTATGAAAGAGAAAATGACCATCCAACTCTGAGTCGATTGCATTTTCCTTTTCCTCATAAAAGAGACCAACGGCGTCTGGACGGGCTTTGG
Source organism: Reichenbachiella sp. (assembly GCF_039944555.1). GTDB lineage: Bacteria > Bacteroidota > Bacteroidia > Cytophagales > Cyclobacteriaceae > Reichenbachiella. The sequence continues at coordinate 129,453 of NZ_JBDUYN010000014.1, forward strand.
TTTGAAAATGTCTGATGTGTGTCTGATCGATATCTGACTCCGGCTCCAATCTAATGGCATAGTTGTAAATCTTGTTTTCGCTGAGGTTGGTGAGTACGACATTTGCAGTTGACTTACCTGTAGATTTTGATTCAATGGTTTGAAGAGAAGATAAATCATCTTCCGGCCAAAAGTCAATAGAGACGTCATTAGGCCTGCTGAGTGATAGCTCAATTTTAGCGGTTTTGCCGATAGATTCGCGAATATTTACCTGCACCGCTTCAATCTCAGGCCATGATATTATTTCACTTTCTGAGCATGAAGCGAGCAGGTAAATTCCCAATACTACTTCTAGTAATCTTTTATTCATGTATAGGATAGAAAAACAAAGAAAGGTCCGTAAAGAATATGCTAAAATCTACTACAAGACCCTTCTAAGTCTATGAATAAGCATTATTGTACATCCCACCAAACCGGTGTTAATATATTGTTTGAGCCTCCAATTCTACTGATAGCATCTGCATAGTTTACAGGATTATTCTGCGCTTCAAACTCCGGGTAGAAGAACCTTCTGGGCATGACCCCATCAGTGCCGCTATAGTACCATTCGACGTTGGTGAATGGTACCAACTCAGGATAGCCTGATCGACGATAGTTTGCATATGCCTCCGTTCCATTGAGGTAGTAGATCACCCATAGCTGCTCGTTGGCCACCCGAATCTGATCAGCAACAGCAGCAGGTAATGGATTGGCGGTAAGAAAATCAGTGATTTGAGTATCAGTAATTGCAGGTGAGCCTGGATAAAGTGCCACGTGCTGCATGCCCGCACGAACGCCGTTTGCCCAATGTGTGGCAGCATCAGTAGTCCAGCCTCTGGCCGCAGCTTCAGTAAGAAACATCTCTACTTCTGCATAAGTCAGGTGAAAGTACGGAGCGTCATTAGCCGTCACATAGTCACTGGGTTGCATGTATTTGTTGATGTGAGGAATGTAAGCCACATAGTTAGCATCTGAGTCATAGAGATCTCCGTAATCCGACCAAAGGTTCCACCACAAAGCACCATGCACGATCCCTTCCTGTAAGTGCTCCGATACGTCGAGTCTACCAGCCGCTCCTTTTGGAGCCGTATATGTTCCGCCATAAACGCTCAGTCTTGGATCTCCGGTTCCTTTTAGGTAATCCACCAGAGTATTCGTTAGCCTAAACCCTTCGGAATTGTCAGAGGCGTTAAATACCTGAGACCTGCCGTTTCCTCTATTCTCAGTCGAAGTGTATGAGAAATCACTGTGTAGCATGATGGCGTTATCATCATTACTTTGCATCAATCCACCAGCTATAGCTGCACGTACCTGTGTTTCTGCTTCGGTGATATCGACTTTCGTCAATCTAAAACCGAGTCTTAGACGTAATGAGTTTCCGAACCTTCTCCATTTGTCTAAATCGCCGCTGAAGAATAAATCACTTGACATGGTTTCCTGATTGTCATCAAAGGCTGCTACGGCCTCTTCCAGCTCTTTGAAAAAATCTGCATAGATATCTGCTTGCTGGTCGTAGGCTGGTGTCAGAATACCATCAGTAAATCCCTTGACGGCCTGCGTATAAGGTATGTCTCCATACAAGTCTGTTATCTTAGAATAGATCAATACCTTCATGATTCTTGCCGCCGAGTTGATATTAACTTTAGTAGGGTCACCGGAGGTTATATCAATGATACTCTGGATGTTTTTGGCATCACGAGGATAGGACTCTTCCCAAAGTGAATACCAATGACTTTGTTCTACCACTCGGTATTGCGCACCATGCTGGCACCACCACGAGCCGCTAAAATGCTGAATCATAGAGGAAGTAATCCCCAGGTCATATCGCCAGGTCTCTTCGCGTCTACCAGAAAGGTCCAGTTGAACTTTGGCCAGCTGAAAGCTGGGATCCAGGTCATTATAGGCATTGGGGTTCGTATTGATCTCGTCAAAATCATCGGTACAAGACCAACTGATGATAAAAAGAAGGAAAATATATTTATTAATTGATTTCATGATTGCTGTTTTTAGAATGATACATTAAGACTAAAACCAAAGTGCCTTCTCGTTGGCAATGATCCGTATTCCAACCCCTGGCCATTGCCATTGTTGTAGGTGGATTCAGGGTCGATGTTCGGCACGTTTTTATAGATCGTCCAGAGATTCCGGCCCACTACAGCTAATCTCACATTTGTGAAAGGGGTTTTATCCAGGATCGCGCGTGGCAGACTATATGCCAGCGACAAATCTCTCAACTTGATGTAGCTCGCATCATACACAAATTTTTCCGGCACGTTGCTGGATACAAAGTTCCAATAGTCGGCAGGATTGACCAGTTGATCATTGGCCTCATATTGCGGGTCTTCTTCTGTAGAATCATCGGTCTCTTTTACACCATGGCCGATATAGCCACCGTCTATTGGAAGGTTTACAAAATCTGCCGGATCATTACCACCGGCTTCCCAGGCATCCAGGGCATCACGATTGCGTTGCGCATAGTCATTCCAGCCTTCTCGACCTTCAAGTGTTTCAGGATGCGCACCAGACCCATACATGGTCATGTTGGTAACAGCAAAGATGTCTCCACCCATTCGTACATCGAAGGCGGCTTTGAGTGACAATCCTTTGAAGGAAATGGTACTGATCGCACCTGCCGTCCAGTCCGGTAAAGTTGAACCCAATTCGATAGGATCTTCAGTCAATCTTGGCATACCGTCAGCACCATGAACGATCTCACCATTGTCGTCACGCAGGAATCCTCTTCCGGTAATCAGGCCAAATTCAGAGCCTTCTTCGGCAATTATTTTCACTCCGGCCCAGCGCGCATCTGCAATAGTGATTACAGGAATGTCAGGATGCAGAGATTCTACCGTGGTTTTATTTTTTGCAAAGTTGAGTGACAGATCCCATTGCAACCCATTTGAAAATTTGAGCGGTGTAGTCGTCAAAAGTAATTCCACACCTGTATTTTTCAGTTGTCCTGAGTTCACAATGGCAGATCGATAACCGGTAGTCTCTCCGACCGGAGCATTAAAAATCAGATCATCTGTTGTTTGTGTGTAATAGGCGAAATCTAAGCCGATTCTTCCCTCAAAAAAACGAATATCGGTACCCAACTCTATGGATTTGGTTCGCTCAGGTCTTAAGTCCGGATTGCTGATTTGATTACCTGAAATTTCAGCAAGAGGGATGCCCAAATGGGACAAACCTGTCAATGAATAAGTGTTGGTGAGCTGATAAGGATCAGCATCGCCGCCAACTTCTGCATAGGATGCCCTGATTTTGAAAAAGCTTAAAGCATTCAATCCCAGGTCTACAGCGTCAGAAAGAATGAAACTAGTCGAGACAGAAGGGTAGAATTGAGACCGGTTCTTTGCAGGCAAGGTTGAGAACCAATCATTTCGACCCGTGATATCCAGGTATAAAAACTCCTTAAATGAGAAATTGGCAAACCCATAGACCGAGTTGACCTTCTTTTCCGCTCCACCTGGTGTCACTATGATATTCTGAAAATTGTTCAGCCCATCTACACCAGCAATGATAATTTCTGATCCATCGATTCTTTTGGAATCTGAGGTGCTATGCATGAGGTTTCCTCCTGCACTCAAGCTCATACCGAAGTCTTCTGACAAATCCCTATTAGCAGTTAATAAGAAATCGTTGTTGGTTTCTTTCAGCGTTGTGGTCAAATCCACCATCTGCCCACCGTCTTTCGTCGGTGTAGATTGGTTATAAAATTCGTGATGTTGGAAAGTGAAGTAATCGACACCACTTCGCACTTTCAATGAAAGCCAATTAGTAAAATTCACCTTTACAGAACCGAAACCTAAAAGCCGATCTTTCTTACTGCTATTGCTTGTCTCGTTAATTGTCCAGTAAGGATTCGCACGATAGATGTTGCCTGTATAGTCGAGGTAGCTGCCATCGTCATTTTTATAGGTTTGCAGCCAGGCCTGATCGAAATTAGGTGCCAGACCAATGATGCCGTTGCCGATGTTGGTGACTTCGTCTGTTAGTGCCGGTCGGTTATTTACCGTTTCGGTGATGTAGGATAGTTTCCCATCTACTTCCACGTATTTACCCAATTTAGAATAGGCCCTTAGTGTTGCGTTTTGACGATCCAGACTACTGTTTGGAAGAATGTCGGAATTGTCGATATCGGTAAATGACAATCGGACATTGGCGTCCTCGCTTCCGCCCGAGAGTGCAAGTGTATGATTGTAGGTGACTCCTGTGTCAAATAAATCCTGAATGTTGTTGTCCACAAGTCCGTAGGGTCTGTCCGTACCATCCACTTGTGTAATGGTGAGTGATGGGTCCAGAGGTGTCCCCCAGGAGGAGGTGATGTTTCGAGCCCTGTCTATAGACTCTGGCAATGCCCCGTTGGAGCCTTGTCCATAGATTTGTTGACGCTCGTCCAGCTTCGTAGAAATCTTGTCCAGCGTAACGGTACTGTTGAAATCCACAGACCAGCCTTTACCGCCCTTAGAACCTTTTTTGGTCGTGACCAAAATCACACCGTTGAGTGCTCTGGAACCATATAAGGCCGCTGCTGACGCTCCTTTCAATACGGAAATAGATTCGATGTCGTCAGGGTTGATGTCCGAGAGCCCATCCCCAAGGTCGAAGCCGCCATTCTGAGTGGCTTGTCCAAGTGTGCCATTGTCTACAGGTACACCATCAATTACATACAGTGGTTGATTACTCCCATCGATTTCGCTAATTCCACGAATGATCACACGCGAAGAGCCAGAAGGCCCGGCGGTGGTTGTGGAAATATTGATTCCGGCCACTTTTCCGGCCAGGGAATTGATGGCATTGATTTCACCATTACGCGAGATGTTTTCGCTACCCACTTCGGTGATTGAGTAGCCCAATGCCTTCTTCTCTCTTTCAATTCCAAGGGCAGTTACCACGATCTCCTGGAGCTGCTGCAAATCGGGAGAGAGTACCATGTCTATGGTTGTCCTGTTTCCTACCACAACGGATTGAGATTCGTATCCGATATACGAAAACTGCAGGGTTTCCTCTGGTAAAGCGATAATGGAGAAATTTCCATCGATATCAGATACAGTTCCTGAACCAGAGTTGCCCAATATGGTCACTCCGATTAGCGGGCTGTTGTCATCTGCGCTTTTCACCGTACCCGTTACTTTGTTATCCTGGCCAATCAATGGTCCGGATACACAAAGCAAAAGACACGCTAGTAGTGCTTTGTAAAGTTTATTCATAGCAATTATTCTTTTATTTGTTCGCTTCGAAGGAATCAACTAAAGGATAGGATTGAAAAATAAACGGCTGGACAAAAAGCACATGTTTTAACCCAAACACCTGGACAAACACCGGACACAAGAGTTGTAACTGCCAGGTATACAGTCAAATAGAGTGGTTAGCTTAATATTTTCGAATGAGATGCTAAATAGCTTCGAGATACTCTTTGAGATTGGTATCTGTCGCCAAATTGAGTTTTTTGCGCAGACGATGTCGCCGCTTTTCAACACCACTTACAGAGATATTCATTAGAGATGCAATTTCCTTGGTGGATAAGTCTAATTTCAGAAAAGCACAGAGGTTGATGGATGATTTTGTTAAACCGGGCTGTTTTTCTTTAAGTTTTTTAATGAAGTACTGATGACTTTCATCGAAGTAAAGCTCGAATCTTTCCCAGTTGTTATCCGATCGCATGTTTTGATCAATGCTGCGAATCGCACGCCGGAGTTTCTGCATGGCATCACCACTTGCGGAGGAGGATAGTTGGGCCAGATTCTTTTTGAGCTGACCCAAAAATTCATTCTTCTTGGTAATCTCAAGAGCTACGCTGCCAAGTTCTTTGTTTTTGAGTAGCACTTTCTCTTTGAGCCGTTCATTGATGAGTTTTACCTTTTCGCTATCAGCAATAAGTTTTTGCTGTATCAGTTCTTCGTCTTTTTGCAGCAAGGCTTGCTTCTTTTCTTCTTTGATCTTGGCCACTCGGACTTTGTAAATAGCAATACCAATCAGAATTAAACAGAAGGTGTAAATGATTCCACTCAATCGCGTTGCATACCATGGACTTTGAATGATAAATGGATAGGAAACCGGCTCTGAGTTTTTGAATAGATCTCCTCTCGAGCGGACATGGAACCTATAACGTCCTGGTGCCAGATTTTTAAAACTGTTCTGATTGGAGGCATGCCATTCCGACCAGATAAATTCTGCTTTTTTATCGAGGGCTTCTAAGTAAAAGCTAAACTTAATTTGATCTCGCGACTGATAGTAGCCTGGCGCATAGGTAAAGGTGATACTGTTGAAACTATGATCCAGTTGCATCGGTGCATCCATTTCTGTTTTGGCTAAAAATGAAGAATCCGGGCTTTCGAATCTCACTTCTCTAATTATGGTTTTACTCAGATTGTTCCTGCTATTGAGTCTATAATTAATGTTGGCATTCACGTTGAAGTGTGCAAAACCCTCTTGGGTACCGATGACCACATTGTTGCTGTCGTATACATGCAAATGCTCATAGCTCCCTACCAGGTTGCCATTGAGTTCTGTGATAATGTTTTCAGGCAGCAATGTATAACTACCATTGTCCAGAGGGTCCAGTTTGGTGATTTTATCTTCCTGCAAAATCCACAGACTTTTGAAGGTACCTTCGACAATCTTATCTACATAGTGATTTTCATCAAGAAATGCATTGATTTGCTCATGAGGATGAAAGGTTTTGGATGAAGGATCAAATTGGTAAACACCGTTTTCTGAAGAAAATAGAAGTCCATTTTTTGAAGGGCTTACAAAGGAGATGTATACTGGCAAATTTCCCTCATCTTGAGCATAAAATTCAGTGCTTTTGATTTTTCGTCTGTCAAAATCAATATCAAGTCTGAAGAGACCTTTATTACCATGACAGACCCAAAGTTGATCGTCTGTATCAAAGGCCATGACTCTGCTGGATTCTGCAAACTCGCCTAACTTTTTTGAAAACTTAAGACGACCCCCTGCATGGTCGATAAGGTAGATTCCTTGTTCTGTTCCAACCAGGAGTAAATTTTCGCGGTTAGGAACACGGCGGACACCCCATACCTTCTCTTTCACAGAAATCCGTTTCATATGTTCCCCTTCCATTTGAAATAAACCTGATTCGTGAGCCACAAACAATTGCGAACCTATGATATGGAGTTCATTGATCTGACCCTCGGAGCCCGGAACGAGTTCAAACTCACCCTGATCATTGTGTGTAAATACACCCTGGCTCGTTCCCATAAAGAGCTTGTCATTAAAGATGGCCGAGGAATATCCCATGCCTCTGACCCCACTCACCAACCCGTAATGAGTAAAAGGAGTATTTAGCGTTAAATGGCTAATACCATTGTCCAGGGCAATCCAGAGATTGCCTTCTTTATCCTCAGAGACATCGAATATATTATCTGATAGCAGCCCGTGGTGACTGTCTATGTGGTGAAGGAGATTAAGGTCTGCGTCCAGAATCACTAATCCTTTATTATGGCTGGCTAAAACCATCATTCCTGATTTGAGCGCATGCGCTTTGTGAACGGTGAAATCTGCAGGTAAGGGTAGTGACTTGACCATTTCACCTTTGATCGGATCATAGATGATGCCTTTCGGCGAAATAGTCAACAATTGGTCTGCTGACGAAATGATATTCGCCATTTTAATTTTCAAAGGATGACGTTTTTCAGTTTGAAATTTTTGTAAATCAAAAACTACTATATCGTACTCTAACTGATAGTAAACCTTGTTTTTAATGACTTCTACGCAGCAAATTTCACCGTTGTCTTCTACTATGGGATTAAGTTCTCCGGACTGAAATAGATATATCGAGTGGTCTGAGGCAAGTATAAGGCCATCCTGTATTGACCAAATACCGCTAATTTCGCCAAGAGATTGGGCGCTCAGGTCCAATTCCGAACTTAGTGATTGATAATAGGTTGTTCCTATAGATTCATGAGACAGGATGCCGAACTCCCCGTTGGTTCCAACCAGGACCTGGCCATCTTTAGCTACATTCAGGCTGTGACCGTCCAACCCATTCGGGAGAGATATTTGGCGCCACATCTTACCATCATACTCCAAAATACCGTAGCTGTTACCCACATAGATGAGACCATTGGCCCCCTGTATAATTTGAAAATTTTTAGGGTGCCATTGATAATCCTTGGAAGTGAAGTTTTTGATCTCTGGCAGTCCATGGGGAAACTGCTGAGCAATAGATGGCACCAGGTGTATAACCCAAACGGCAAGTATCAGAAGGTATACTTTAACAGGGCATTTTCTCATAAACGCGTATTCAATTTCCGTTTGGGCCAGAGGAAATTACCCTGAAATTTAGGTGATTTTGGCTTATTATGCCAGTGCGGCCAGTGCCTTTTCAAAGTCAGGTTCCTGCACGATTTCTGGTACTTGTTCAGAATAGATGACTTGATGATTTTCATCCAGCACGATTACGGCTCGTGAATGCAATTGAGCCATTGGACCATCAATTATTGTCAACCCATAGTCCTGACCAAATTTACCTGTTGCGAAATCAGATACGGTTTCTACGCTGTCGATTCCTTCGGCTCCACAAAATCTGGCTTGGGCAAAAGGTAAATCACGTGAGATGCAAAGGATTTTAGTGTTGGATAGGCCTGCAGCCTTTTCGTTAAAAGTTCTTACCGAAGCAGCACAGATACCTGTATCTATACTTGGAAAAATATTTAACACCAACCTTGAACCGCTGTAATCTGCAAGAGAAACATGAGAGAGATCGTTTTTTACCAGGTCAAAGTCATGAGCTTGTGTGCCATTGGCCGGTAGTTGTCCAATGGTATTGATTGTGTTACCTTTTAGTGTGATGGAAGCCATAGTTAGATATTTAGTTTATATAGTAAATATAAGAAGCCAGGCGTTGAGAAATAGTATTAGGAAATAAAAAAGGCTGTCTTTTTTGGACAGCCTTGAGAAATTTTTGAATTAGTTTTTTGAGTTGAGCTTGACATCGTCCGGGACCTTATTTGGCTGAAGGAAATCTTCCTCACTGACCATATCTGCCTTGCCCAGGTAGGTCCAGCTGATGACATCCGTATATTTGTCTATGACACGATTGATGTCTTCCAGCGTTACGGCATTCACTCTTTCGGTGAAATTTTCAGACATTTTCCAGCCTCCTTTGAGCTCATTGCTGCCCAGGCTTTGAGATTGCGAAGAAAGTGTTTCTTGTCCCATGTAGAATTGGGTCAGGTACTTTTGCTTCTTGTTGACCAGTTCTTTTTCTTCAAAACCATCTTTTTTCAACTTGCTGATTTCATCAACCATAACCTGAATGGATTGTTTGGGGTCTGTGGTTGAGATATAAATCCAGTTGTAAGGATTGGTGACCTTGCCGTTATCGTAGTAGGAGTATGGTGCATAAGACAGACTTCTTTTGGATCTTAGTTCTAAAAAATACCGCTCACTTAAAATGCTCATCGCAATCATCATAGCGGTGCCATCCTCAGACGCTAAAGTAGGTGCGCTCAACACACCAGCTATATAGTTAGTGGCAATGTCCCGATCGTTGATTTTGTTAGTTACTTCACCGAGCATATTGCGCTCTTCTTCAGAAGGCATAGTGCCTTTCGGTAATTTGGCTAGTGATGCAGCCACCTTCTTTTTGAGGTCATCTACGTCGATATCGCCTACTACTACCAGGAAGCTTCTCTCTTTACCTACAGTACTGTTGTAATAAGACTTCAGATCCTCCAAACTCAGCGAACTCAATGACTCCACCGTACCGTTAGGGTTTTTTTCGTAGTTTTTACCCTCGAAAACATTAGCCATAGCCGCTTGAACTAAGCTTTGATCGGGATCAGCATCATTTTGTTTGGCCGTTGCAATGAGTTGATCTTTGAGTAGACCGTATTGCTGCTCTTCAAATGCAGGGTTCATGATCGCATCCACGAATAGATTCCAGGAAGCATCCCAATTTTGCTTTACACATCGCATGTTGATTTGACCGTAGTCATAGTTGGTGCCGGCAGCTACCGTCGTACTCATTTGCTCAGCTGCGGTACTGAATTCGAGTTTGCTCATATTCTTGGTGCCACCGGACACCGCTAGTTGTAGGGCAAAATCTTCGATGCCACTTTGTTCCATTGAATAATTGGCTGTACCACCCTGTATGAACAGCCTGGCACTTATGATCTCTTTAGGAACATTTTTATAAATGACTTTAAGGCCTTTTACATCAAATTCTTGTGTCTGACCAAAGGTGGGATTCACCCAAGCCAAGCAGGCCAATATTGCAATATTGATTTTAAATAATTTCTTCATGGTCTTATTTTTTTAGGTAGGCTTGTAGTGAGTTGAGCTCCATGGCCTCCTTCATAGCGGGAGATACCAGCAATCCGGTTACATTAGGCTTGTTTTTGATGTACTTCTGTACGTAATTCTTAATGTCATCCCTGGTTACTTTATTTAGGTTCTCTACGTAGTTTGTGTAGTAATCTATGCTGGCAGAAGACCACCAGTAGGTCACAGTATGAATAAACTGTGAAGTCTTTTCCTTGCTATACGCATCCTGAATGGCCAGCATATTTTTTGCAGTTTCCAATTGCTCATCTGTGAAGTAATCGTCCGAATCCCATTGAGCCACTTCCGCTTCGAGTGCTTCAAATGCTTCAGGTATTTTCTCAGGATTGGGGACCATGAAAATGTGAATAGGACCTACATATTTGTTCGTTCCGTAGCCTACGTTTACATTCATGGCCAGTCCGGTTTCGATCAGGTTTTGCTGTAGCTTGGAAGAACGCTGCGACAGGATAAAGCTGAATACATCCGCCGCATAAGTCGCAGGAATGTCATTTCTGGTATCCGGCCCATGATATCGAATTAGGGCAATCGGTGTTTTGGCATTTTCATTTTCGGTAATGAAATAGTCAGAGGCTTTCAAAGGCTCAAATTCCGGAATTGGGTATTTCTCAAAAGGATCAAAGTCGGAGGGTTTCCAATCTCCAAAAACTGCTTTGGCCTTGGCCAGCACATCGTTGTGATCTACATCTCCTGCAACTACCAGGATAGAATTGTTCGGATGGTAATATTTGCCCTGTACTATTTTCATTTTTTCTGTAGTGGCAGTAAGAATGACGTCATGGTCACCAATCACATTTTTTCTGCTGTAGAGGTCACCCCACATGCGCCGGTCGCTGTCCTGAAAAAGGAAGAAGACCGGATTGGATTCTGCTCGCTGGAATTCTCCGTCCACCACTGGGTTTTCGTTTTTCATCTCCTGCTCGTCGAACAGGGGATAGCGGATCGCTGAGTTCATAAATTCCATACCTTCTTGTAGCTTCAGGTTGCTCAAAGTCAAAAAGTAGTTGACTCGCTCACCGGAAGTGGTACCGTTCCAGACGATACCCAGCTCTTTGGTACGCTCAAGAAAGGCTTCTTGCGAGGGCAAATCCTTGTTGGCTTTGAAGAACATGTGTTCGTAAAGGTGCGACAGACCATCGTATTCTGGCGATTCGGTATATCCACCATTGCGAACAGTAATTTCGACTGTAGCGAGTGGTACGGTATTGTCTTCGATGGTGAGGACTTCCAGTCCGTTATCGAGCTTTTCTAAGAAAAAATTGTCAGGAAGTTTTTGCTGGGCTGTCAGTGGTGCTACAGCGAAAACCAATCCTAAAGTAAGGAGTTTGATAGGTTTCATGAGTTCTTGAATTTTAATAATGGGTTAATCTAATACGTATCTGGAAAAATAAGAATAATAAATACACAGGAGGAGGATTTTTGTTTTAAAAATGCCTCAACAGGAGTATATCTCTTAAAAGACTGATGAGAGGTAAGAAAAGTTGTATCTCTGGTTAGTTTTTGCAATTGCGGAGGTGCTCCGAAAGGTGAAACCATTTTTTCAATTTATAGGGTAGGGTAAACTGGTACTCAGCCCGTTTATTATTTCGAAAGCCAATTGCTACTTGAAATAATAAATGGTGATGAAAATAAGATCAATTTTTCTACTTGTCCTAGTCAGTTTGCCCATGTTGAGTCTGGGGCAAAAGCTATCTGGTGTCGTTACAGATGAACGGTTTCAGTCACTCCCCGGAGCTTATGTTATGAACCTCACTAAAGGTACCCATGCGCATACAGACCTTGTGGGTAGGTTTGAACTTCAGGTTACCACAGAAGATACGCTTTCCGTAAGTTATGTTGGATTCAAAACGCAGCAACTGCTGGTAACCAACCTCAAACAACCAGTTAAAATCCGTTTGGTCGAACATATTGTGGAACTCAGTGAATTGACCGTAACCCCGGGACACGACGCCATACAGACACTGACCAAAATAGACTTGAATACCACACCGGTTACCTCTTCGCAGCAGGTGCTTAGGACTGTACCCGGCCTGATGATTGGGCAACATGCCGGCGGAGGCAAGGCTGAGCAGATATTTTTGCGTGGCTTTGACATCGATCATGGAACGGACTTCAATATGTCTGTGGATGGCATGCCGGTTAATATGGTGTCTCATGCGCATGGACAGGGGTATTCGGACTTACATTTTCTGATTCCCGAGCTGATACAGGATATAGATTTTGGTAAAGGGCCGTACACGGCAAGTAAGGGCAACTTTACCACTGCGGGCTATGCTGATATCAGAACCAAATCCAGTCTTAAATCGAGCTCAATTCAGGTAGAAGGCGGGCAATTCAATACGTTGCGAACCGTAGGGCTTTTTAATTTGCTCAATGAAGAAGACCAATCCGCCTATTTGACAACAGCCTATAACCTCTCAGATGGGCCCTTTGAAAGCTCTCAAAACTTCAGTCGGATCAATCTGATGGGTAAATACAACAAAAGGCTAGGCAATGATCATGTATCAATACAATTTTCACATTTCACTAGCAGGTGGACAGCTTCTGGTCAGATTCCTCAACGGGCCATTGACAGTGGTCTCATCGGCAGATTTGGGGCTATTGATGATACGGAAGGCGGCCATACCAGCAGAAGCAACATGAAACTTGATTATGTCAAAACCATTGACGACCGGACATTTATCAGCAATGAACTCTACTACGGCGTGTATGATTTTGAACTCTATTCTAATTTCACTTTTTTCCTGGACGATCCGGAAAACGGTGACCAAATTCGCCAAAAAGAAAATCGCCAAATCTTAATGGCTCGAAGTGAGTGGAACCATTCCTTTGATCTCGGTTCTCATGAGAGTCTGCTGAAAGTAGGAGGTAGCATCCGAAATGATGCGGTGAATGACAACGAACTCTCCCACACAGCCAACCGTGTGACTACTTTGGAGCAAATCCAGCTAGGAGATGTTCATGAAACCAATCTTTCTGCCTATGTGCAGTGGGATATCGAGCTGGGTAGATGGTTGCTCAGTCCTTCTGTGAGATATGATCAATTTAGATTCAATTATGACGATGCGTTAGCACAGACACAGTTACATGCATCAGAAGGAATAGCCAGCCCGAAATTTAATTTGCTCTACAATCACTCTGAAAGACTTCAACTGTATTTAAAAAGCGGTTTTGGATTTCATTCCAATGATGCCAGAGCAATTGCTCACAGCGATACGGATGTCATTCTTCCTCGGGCATTTGGCTATGATCTCGGGTTTATTCTAAAACCCACACAACAATCCTTTCTCAATGTAGCCTTCTGGTCTTTGAAATTACAGCAAGAGCTTGTTTATGTAGGAGATGCCGGTATTGTAGAGCGAGGCGGTCAAACCCATCGGGTAGGAGTAGACTTGAGTTATAGGTATCAGGTTACGCCGTGGTTGTTTCTCAACCAGGACGTGAACTACACACATGCCAGACAAATTGACGCTCTTGAAGGACAAAACTATGTACCATTGGCTCCTGGATTGACTGCTTCCGGTGGTATTGGAATATCTCGGGCGACAGGCTTTTATGGTGGATTGAGATACCGCTACATGGCCGATCGACCTGCTAATGAAGACCATTCGATTGTAGCCGATGGTTATACGGTTGTGGATTTGAATATGGGTTATAAATTCAAAAACTACAATTTCGGAGTGAACGTTGAAAACCTGTTCAATACGGATTGGAACGAAACCCAGTTTGCAACTGAATCCCGTCTGCAAGACGAACCAGCTTCAGTGGAGGAGATTCACTTCACACCCGGCACACCATTTTCGCTCCGCGCATTTTTCAAGGTTAATTTTTAGGATGCTTTCCGAAATGCTCTTATCATTCAATAGCAACAACGAATGGGTTGGTTAAAGACTTTCTATGGCCTTTCTTTACAGAAGAGCTACCACAAACATCGACTTGGAAAGCATAAAAAAATACGATCTTCACAAATACGATCATTCAAAATTACATTTTGAATTGAATCATGCCTGGCCGTATTTTGATAAAAACAGGGCTAAGGCGACCAAACCGCACAGACATAGCTTTTTTCAGGTCATTTGGTTCAAACAGTCGGGCAGACATTATATTGATTACGAAGTCATAAATCATCCGGCAAATACGGTGTTTTTGATCAACAAGAATCAGGTGCATCATTTCTGTTCTGATTCCGTCAATGAAGGCTACTTATTTCATTTCAATGAAATATTCATTATGAAATATGCACCAGATTTTTTGGAGCGGTTTTCTGTTTCTCTTTTTAATGAGATAGGCGGTAATCAGGTTTTGCTGCCAGAAGAGGAATCAACAAAGTTGGAGGCTATTACTACGTTTATTTTGTCAGAACTGGAATCGAAGGACTTCTTTTATAACGACCTCGTGTTTTATCATTTCCAAACGCTGTTGCTAAACCTGGAGCGACACCGAAAAAAGCAAGTAGCAGATTTTGAACTAAGTCCCGATTATTCACTCGCTGTTGCTTATAAAAAACTGGTCATTGCACAATTGGACAAATTTCACAGCATAGACCAATATGCCAATGAACTAAATATCGGCAGTAAAAAACTCATCAGAGTTTGCAAGAAAATTCTTTTGGACACACCGGCAAATATTGTGAAGCAATTAAAAATACTGGAAGCCAAGCGCATGTTGTCTAATCAAAAGGTTTCTATCAAGGAGGTTGGTTACGCATTGGGTTTTGATCAATCCACCTATTTTACGAAGTACTTTAAAAAGGAAACCGGGATTACGCCCAAGGAATTTCAGCGTAGCATTCTCTGATTTACCATTCTCTTACCCAAATCTGCCATTTTCGAAGTATTCAAATCCTGAGTTTTGTACCATAAAAAACAAAGATATGGATATGAAAAATCAAGCATTAATCATTGGTGGTACCACAGGCATGGGAAGAGCAACGGCTGAGTTGCTGCTAAAAGAGGACATCGAAGTCATTATAGTCGGCCGGGCGGATAAGAATCTTGAAAGTGCAAAAGCGGAGCTTTCAGCTTTGGGTAGCGTAAAAACGATTGCACTGGATCTTTTTAAAACAGATGAGGTTGAGGCATTCGCTGAGAACATAAAACAGGAGGCCTCGGGATTAAAGTACCTGGTGAATGCAGCGGGTTATTTCAGCCCAAAATCATTTCTGGAGCATACAGAAGAGGACTATGATGTATACCATCATTTCAATAAAGCGTTCTTTTTTATTACCCAGGCAGCCGCAAAAGAAATGGCAGGTAATGGGGGAGGCTCAATTGTGAACATCGGTTCCATGTGGGCAAAACAGGCCATTAAGGCCACTCCATCTTCTGCCTACTCCATGGCAAAGGCAGGACTGCATGCTTTGACACAGCACCTGGCCATGGAATTAGCTGAAAAAAATATCCGGGTCAATGCGGTTTCTCCTGCCGTGGTCGTGACTCCCATCTACGGATCTTTCATAGAAGAGGATAAAATCGAAGAGACACTTCAAGGGTTTAATGACTTTCACCCGATTGGCCGAGTGGGGAGGCCGGAAGACATAGCAAAAACTATCAAATTTCTACTGACTGACGATAGCTCATGGGTGACCGGTGCCATTTGGGATATCGATGGTGGTGTAATGGCCGGAAGGAATTAAAACACATCATTTTCTTTTTACCGTTTTCATCTTGTATTCAGAATGAAAACGGTAAATTAAATGGACATTCAAAAATGACCCTATGCAGGAAATCTAAAAGTATGATCCAATTAACCCAATAATAATTATTGTCGTTATTAGTCCATGAACTTATCCAATACCAACATCGCAACAAGCATTTCCGTTGTTTTTGGTTTTTTGCTGCTGCTCTTACTTCCTTTTGATAAAGCACTGATATTTTTTGAATTAGATGACTTCAAAGAAAAATACCTGGGAGATGCCATAAAGAACCTGGCGATTGTTTGCTATGGTTACTTTCTGATTCAACGTTTTGGTTATACCAAGGTATCAGGTGTTTTTAATTTTGCTCCAAGGCATAAAAAACTGCTCATTATTCCGCTATACTTTGTCTTGATAGGCCCGTTGCAGTACGCATTGTTTGACTATGAATTTGATCATGTGCAATTGATCAATGTGCTGATTCTGCTCGGTGCAATGATTACTGTTGGTTTGTCAGAAGAAGTCATCTTCCGCGGATTTGTTTTGCCTAATCTAATTCGAGGCACATCCTCTGATCAATCACTGGTTGGTCCGATAGTTTTATCGTCACTGCTGTTTGGTGTACTTCACTTCCTCAACCTGCTCAATGCAGATTCCTATTTTCCCCTGGTTCTTTCACAGGTGATTTATGCGACGATGTTTGGAGTAGCTTTTGGCGTTATATTGTTGAGAACGGGCAGCCTGTTGCCCCTGGGGTTACTGCATGGTCTCATCAATTTCTCTTCGAATTGGGATGATTTGCCCGGGACCTTCGAACCGGCTATAGTGGAAACGTATAGAATGCATGATGCTATTTTCTCTGTCATTATCGTTCTACCTTTTTTTCTGTACGCGCTAAAACAATTGCCAAAAATTGACCGGAAGGCTGTTTTAAGTATGTATAAAGATTAATACAGATTGCATTGCCTAGTTTGTGTTGTAAGTAAACACTAATCTTGATATCGTTATTTGAGAAAAAGATTTGAATTGATAATTTACATAAAACAAAACCTGAAAAAATGAAGATCATAACAATTATCGTTCGAGTACTTCTTGGACTTCTTTTCGTTTTTGCATCCGCCTCATACTTTTTCGAACTCGCACCTCAGCCACAATTAACAGGTGATATGAAAACATTCAATGATGGTCTTGATGCCTCAGGCTATATCATGCCGACAGTCAAGGCCATAGAGTTGATCTGTGGAATTGCATTCATTGTGGGACGCTTCATTCCCCTGGCCACTGTGGTTATTTTCCCAATAGCGGTAAATATCCTGGGTGTGCATGCATTTCTAGCTCCTGAAGGTCTGCCAATAGCCACGTTTGTTTTTGCAGCAACTGTTTTTCTGGCCTACAAACACAAGGGACATTATAATATGCTCTTGCAAAGCAAATGATAAAGAAAATCAATTTATCCATGACGACTATTGACCATCTTAGAGCACTGGCGTTTTCTTTCCCCGAAACCACCGAAGAACCTCATTTTGAGAAAACCTCATTCAGAGTGAAGAAAAAGATTTTTGTTACCCATGACGGAAATAAAAATATAGCCACTATCAAGTTGTCCGAAGCAGATCAGGACATCTTTTCGGCCGACATTAGTATTTATCCTGTCCCGAACAAATGGGGGAAACAGGGTTGGACTATTTTAGAAATGGGCCAGATCCATCCGGATTTGTTTACAGATGCTGTGACTACCGCGTATTGCGAGGTAGCTCCACCAAAATTGGCTCAATTGATTAGACCTTAGTAGTACCAACTACCTGCATGGTTTCAAGGCTTGGGTTTTGACTGCCGCCGCGTGGTTCTATGGTCACTGCAAAGGCTGCTGCGGAGGCCGTTGATTTCATTTTGAGCAGATTGGAGCCATGATCAAATACACCCATATCTACCGGGACACCATCGACAATCGCCCAAAGCTGATACTGTTCTTCTTCGCTAAGTTTTTGCAGGTTCTGAATTTTCAAATACACGGCTTGCGTGCTGGCATTCCAATAGACAGTGGCCAAAGATTCCGGGGAATTTTCGGTGCCATTCATCGCGACGCGCGCATAATTCGGGTTACCCAAAATTTCAACGTCCGTTTCGAGATTTTTTAATCGTTGGTTTACGAATTGATAGTCGTCCGCCACTTCCTGATTTTGAGCAACTAATTTTTCAAGTTGGTTCTCTGCGGTTTGCCACTGACTGTAGAAGTAAAAAGCAAGGCCAGAGGCGAGTAGGGCTACGGAAATGGATGCGGCAACAGCATAACTAAAGGGCCTGGAGGGTTGTTCAAGCGGCATCCGTTTTTCTGTAGTTTCAGGCTTATTTAGGTTCAGTTTGGCCTTGATTTGTTCTTTAAGTGCCTCGTCGGGTTGAACGGCTGTTTTCATTGCCAAGGTGTCCATGGTATACGTGATGAGCGCCAATTCAGCATTTATTTCTGCATGACTATTGCACAATTGTTCTACCTCAGCCTTTTCAGACCCAGAGAGCTCGCCCATGGCATATTGCTCTAAAATAC
The DNA here is from genome assembly GCF_039944555.1 of Reichenbachiella sp. Taxonomy (GTDB): domain Bacteria; phylum Bacteroidota; class Bacteroidia; order Cytophagales; family Cyclobacteriaceae; genus Reichenbachiella. The sequence goes on from NZ_JBDUYN010000014.1 coordinate 147,959, forward strand.
CGGATGATATGTATGCTTCGATATTCATCTGATGTCTAAAGTTTTTCTCAAGTTGATCAAAGCCGAACGAACTCTGGTTTTCACGGTACCCAGCGGGAGTTTCAATTCTTCAGCGGCTTCAGCTTGTGTGAAACCTCCAAAGTATACCAATTCCATCACCTGTTTCTGACTTGCATCCAGTTGGTCAAGCAGCTCCCGAACGCCGATCCCATCTTCCTGAGAAGGTGTGCTCTTACGATCCAGTTTATATACGGAATCTCCCACATTGTCGGATTTTCTGCGCTGGCTCATTTCCTTTGAACGAAGCTTGTCGATGGCCAGATTTCTGGTCAGATTCAGCATCCAGGTAAAAAGCTTCCCTTTGTCTGCATCGAATGAGTCTATCTTATGGTAAATTTTCAGAAAGGCATCCTGCAGCAGCTCGTCAGCGATATCCTGATCTACTACCATCCGCGAGATTACACCATAGAGAGCCGCAGAGTAATTGGTGTACAAATACTCAAAGCCCTTTTCGTCTTTGTTGATCAAAAGACTGACCAATTCCGTTTCCAGGATTTGCAAAATGGTGTGGTTCAGTGTTTGGTTTGTCATCGAAAAGATAACAATTTTTGTAAGCTTATCTGTAGCTACCGGTATTATATTGATAGCAAAGGGTCGTCGGTGAAGTGATTAGAACCTGTTCGCTGACTGATCGTTTCTGTTCAAAACTAAAGGTATCATTTATGCGTCTGTTGATTGGTTTTCTTTTTGTTGTTTCCACCTTTTCTTGCCAGGCAAATGGCGTAGAGGAGTTCATTATCAAAAGTAAAATTCTGGGGTATCAGGTACGCTATTGGGTACATGTACCTGATGGTACCGCTCAGGCTCTTCCGGTTTTGTACCTGACTGATGGTAAATGGTATAAGGATGAGGGAGAAATGATCAAAACCTCAGAGTCACTAATCAAAAAGAACAAGGTGGCACCACATATTTTGGTCTTCGTAGATGCGTTTAACCCGGATAACCCTTCACAGAATCGAAGAAATCAGCAGTTTTTGTGCAATCCCAAATACGTTAAGTTTTATCGCAACGAATTGATCCCTGAGATCGATAAGAAATTTCCAACGGACAAATCGAGAGCAACACGGGGGATACTCGGACTTTCGTTTGGAGGATTAAACTCCATGTATTTTGCGTTGCACGCCAGCGACGTTTTTGGCAAAGTAGGTATACAGTCGCCCGCGCCGCACCCTTGCCCGGATATTTACGATGACTTTTCCAAAGCTGATCAGCTACCCGTTGACATATTTCTTAGCACCGGTACGGTAAATGACAAAGCAGGTGCTACCAGAAGGCTAAAGGCCATTCTTGACAGAAAGGGATACCAATTCGAATATGTAGAAGTACCCGAAGGGCACAACTGGCGAAACTGGAAACCCATGCTAGACGATATCCTCGTCTATTTCTATGGTACCTAATTAATAGTCAGGTTTATTTTTTTTGTGATTTCATCCAGACTCCCTAATTTTTTACGCAGATTGTCAATCTTGTCATTTGAAATACTGTGCAATTCGCGTTCGATCTCGAATACGTTGAGCAATCCCTGCAGGTTAGTGAGCGGCTTTCTTACCAAATGGGAGTTGTCGTAAGCGTACTGCTCGAGTAACTTATGTTTGGATTCCAATTCAATCGTGCGTTCGTGAATGAGTGCTTCCAGGTTGTTTTTTATGGCTTCTATGTCCCGACTCTTTTGGGCCAGTTGTGTGTTTTGTTGATTGAGTTGATCGTTGATCTTTTCCATTTCCAGGTTTTGATTTTCCAAATGGCCTCTTTCCCGATCGAAGGCATTTTTCAGTAATATCGCTGCGAGGGCAATGATGGCTGAGTTCACTACATAGTCTATGGGCAGGAGCTCCTTGATATCTTCCGATAAAGGTATCACGCTGAACAGGACTTCAGATTTGTGATCCAAAGCTAAAGCGATGGCTATACTACATAAGATAATGGCAAATGCCTCTTTGAACCTTCCGGGGATAAAGCCAAGGAATACGGTCATGGCAGAAAAGAAAATGTAAGTCATCGGACCTGTCAGTCCGCCAAGCAAATGCCAATAGTAGACAAAGCCAACCAGCCACCCGACGCAATAAGTCAGTTTAAGCTGAGTGTTGATTGACTTGTACCTCGTTAGAAATAGAATAAGGCAGGAAGCCAAAAGGAAGAAAAAATCACTGACCATGTTGTTTGACGAGCTATCGATCATAAAATCCCTAAGGATTCTATGCAACCAAAAAGGGATACTGACTATCAACAGCCACCTGAAGATAATATTTTCCACTTCCCCTTTCTTCCTCGCTACATTCATGGCTGATTTCTATTTAGCTTGATTACATCATCCTCCAGGTTGCTGGCTATTTTTTTTACCGATTGCTCCAGTTCGACTCCCGAATCGGCTAGCAGCCGTACCAGCTCATAATCTTGTTCCAGGTGCGTAATCTCCGTAATATCATCAAGAATTGAGTGGAGTGGTGCATGGATATCTCTCAGACCCAGATCAATGAACTGACTCAGTGATTTGTTTTGTCTTTTGAGTTCTTCGCTTCTGATTTCAACCTTTTGCTCCAATTGTCGATTGATCTCTTCAATTTCCTTTTTCTGTGCGGTAATATGAGCAGTCCGTTCTGCGAGTATGTTCAGTTTGGTTGACAAAAGCTCACTTTGTTCGTTCAGCTGTTTTCTCTTCGCAGAGAGTTTCTCTTTCAGATATAAAAAGGCCACGGTGCAAGCAATAGCCATCAATATAAAATGAACTCTTTGCATGGAAGGTTCTTTGGTCAAACCGGCTATCAGTGCATGATGATTGTTCCAGATATAGATGAGTATCACCTCCATAACTATCATCAGACTCGTAAAGAAAATGAGCCAGTGACCACTTAGAATCATGGTGAAAAGAAAGATAGCTCCTATCATTTGATATTCGTTATTGGAGTCCAGTCCGCCCGAACTGATCCAACTCACTGGCAGCGCGAGTGTGACGAGAAAGCAGAACGGGATAAGATAATATTTTAAAGCCACTCTTGTGAAAGTAAGAATCAGTGGAATACTGATTATAGCCAGGAGTGATAAGTCCATCACGAAATCCACGGGGTGGTAGTCGACGGTCAGATCCCGGGCGACGGCGATGAGCATTCTGACCACTCCAATGATGCTTGCCACACGCAGAATGGAAGTCTCGAATTTTTGTGAATAGGATGGAGTGTTCATGTAGCTAGAAAGATTTTCTTCTTATTTGTTGGAACACAGGGGCTACTGTAATATAAAAAAAAGTTTCTTTTGGATGGACTAAAAGCAGTCAACAATAACGACCAGGGACAATTACTGACCAGTCGACCTTTATTTTCATTTATGTACAAGTTGAATACAAGGAGTTGATTATTAATGGTTTGTACGTCCGAATGTATAGGGAGGTGTCCATTCCTATAGGGTGAGTCGATGTGCTTTGGTTTGAGTGCTTGCTTTGCTTCAAAATTTAAATTGAATCAAAAACTCAAATCAAAGAACTATGAAAACGTTAATTCCAATGTTGTTCATGCTCGGACTTAGTTTAGAACTATGGTCGCAAGAATTGTCGCAAGAACTGACACAAACCATCAGAGGTAAGGTGATAGACGAAACGTCTGAAATTACCTTGCCAGGCGCCACTGTATTAATATTGAATACGGAACCATCCCTAGGGAGTATTACCAATATAGACGGTGATTTTGTTATCGACAAAGTACCGGTAGGTAGACATACTGTTTTCATTTCCTTTATCGGCTATGAGCCTGTCACTATTCCTAATGTGGTCGTTCACACTGGGAAATCAAACTATTTTAATGTTAAACTCAAAGAATCCCTGGTCAAACTCGAAGAAGTCGTAGTTGTAGGTGAAAGAGCCAAAGACATCCCTCTCAATGAAATGGCTGCCGTAAGTGCACGAGCATTTACGGTGGAAGAAACACAACGGTATGCTGCTGGTTTAGACGATCCATCTAGAATGGCCACCTCGTTTGCTGGAGCTACCAATTCTTCCTTAGGATCAAATGCGATAGTAGTAAGAGGCAATGCACCCAAAGGGGTACAATGGAGAGTGGAGGGTATTGAAATACCAAACCCAAGTCACTTTGCGGGATCATCCACAGCAGGTGGGGGTTTGGTGACCATTTTAAGTAGCCAGGTATTGGGCAATTCTGATTTTATGACTGCTGCTTTTCCTTCAGAATACGGAAATGCATTATCTGGCGTATTTGACATGAATCTAAGAAAAGGCAACAACCAGGATTATGAGCACGCATTTAAGGCTGGTCTCTTGGGAATTGACTTTGCTTCCGAGGGACCCTTGTCAAAAAACAAGAACGCTTCGTATTTGTTTAACTATCGATACTCCACGCTTGGGTTGATAGATCCGTTGTTGCCCGATGATCAGAATACAACCAAGTATCAGGATTTATCTTTCAAACTTAACTTTCCAACTAAGGCAGGAGAGTTCTCATTTTGGGGAGTAGGTGGTAATGATTTTGGAAAGACCAAGAAGGATTTGATCACTGATCCTGATGAATGGGAAACCGAAGAAGATTTTACTGATCAGGAATATGGCTTTAATGTAGGCGCTACGGGTTTGAGCCATAAAGTGAGTCTTTCTAAGAAATCTATGCTCAAGACGAGTATTGTGGCTTCCGCCAATGATGCCTACTGGGATTTTGATCAGCTAAACGATCAGTCAATTTTGTTAGAAAAATCTAGAGTGAAAACGATGACAGGAACGTATTCGGCTTCCTCTACTTTGAATCATAAATTTTCGAGTAAGGTGACCAACAGAACAGGTTTGGTCTTCAATCAGCATTTTTATGATGTGAATATTCGAGAAGCTGAAGACCTGGGTCAATCACTGAGAACGATTGTACAGGATGAAGGTAGTACTCAGAGATGGCAAGCATTTACCCAAACTAAAGTTCGCGTAAGCGAGTCCTTTGAATTTATAGCTGGTGTACACAGTCAGTATCTGGCGCTCAATGAACAAGTGACCTTGGAACCTAGAGCCAGTCTGCGATATAACATGGGGATCTACAAGTCCATAAGCCTGGGCTATGGCAACCATAGTCAGATGGAAAGTGCCAAAATCTATTTCGTGCAGGATAACAATGGCAATACCCCAAATAAGGATTTGAAAATGGGAAGAGCGCATCATATCGTATTAAGTTATGATTGGGCCATCAACGAAAATCTGAGATTGAAAATCGAACCTTATTTCCAATATCTATATGATGTGCCTGTGATTGCAGACAGCTCCTTTTCCATGCTGAACTTTGAGCAAGATTGGTTTTTTGATCAGGCTCTGGTCAATGACGGAAAAGGAAGAAACTATGGGGTAGACATCACTTTCGAAAAGTTCTTCTCCAACGATTTTTACTACCTCGTAACAGGTTCAATATTTGAATCAAAGTATGCCGGCGGTGATGGTGTCTGGAGAGATACTCGATTCAATCGAAATGTAGCATTCAATGTTTTGGGCGGAAAAGAATGGCAGCTGGGAGCATCAGGAAACAAATGGTTGAGCGTCAATCTTGGGTTGACATTGATGGGAGGCAAAAAACGCAGCCCACTCAATGAACCAGCTTCAATCTTGGCACAGGAAGAGATTTTGGATGAAAACAACGCCTACTCTACCAGTGAACCGTTCATCTATAATGTAGACTTGACTGTATCATACAGAAAGAACAGACCAAAGTATTCGACTGTCATCGCACTGGAGATGAAGAATATGTTGGGATCAGCCGACTATGAGGGTTACGAATACAACTACAAGCAAAACGCGATGATCGAAACCACCAGCGCTATATCTATACCGAATCTAAGCTACAAGATAGAATTTTAGACCTTTGATTTGATCCATTCCGGTTGCTTGCTAAAAGTGGCTGGGATGGTGATTTTCAGTCAACCTCAAGGCAGATGATTCATACCGTAAAGAGTGTGACTTCTTCTGCTTTACCTTTTAAGTGCATGGCTCCAATTTCCTTAAGATGATATTTTTGATCGATCGAGCCAAGTTTATCCGAGAGCAACTTAGAAACCAGAAGGTCTACCCCAAGAGGATTACATTGCTCCTGAATTCTAGAAGTTGTATTGAGGACATCGCCGGAGAAGGCTATGTCTCTCTTTACCACACCAATTTCCCCGGCCATTACGTGACCATAATGCAAGCCTGCTTTGAATTCCGGATTTACACCATATTTTTCAATAAAATAATCCTTTTTGGCTTTCAGCGACTTTTGAATATCGAAAAAACATTCCAAACAGTTCGCACGCAAAAAACCATATTTTGGCTTCCAGCTGATTACAATTTCATCTCCTACATACTGATATATTTCACCTGCATGATTTAGGATTGCGGGTGTGACCCAACTATAGACTTGTTTTAGAAAGTTGAAATATTTCTCTTCACCCAATTTTTCGGCAATAGATGTGGAAGAACGCAAGTCCAGAAACATAAAAATGCGTTCTTCTCTTTTGGGTTGAAAATACTTGCCCAGTAAAAATTCCTTGAATATTCCCGGGCCAAATTTGTCATTGACCTGCAAAAAAATCAAGGTAAGACAAACAATGAGAAGCCAAAAGAAATAGGGAGCAATAGAGATGGGGTCCAGCAACAAATCGAAGGTGGCTGTCCATACTTTTGGACTAGTAATGGGTAAATCCAATATATTGACATGATGAAATAAACCGGCTTGAATGGAGACAAAAACAAAAACAATAGAATAAGTAGCCAGTATATATAACAAAGCTTGACCATATGGCTTTGACCGCAGCCATTTTTCCCAAACCAGAACCATAATACTACCTCCGGTCAAACCTGCCATTATTCCTGTATAAATACTACCCATAAATGGTAATAGCACACTTTTGCCTTCAAGATCACAGTTGTATTCCAATAACGAGCTATAGCCCAAGAAGAAATTAAGAATGGATACCACGATCCAACCAGCCGTGATCCACAGAATTTTAATAATAGAAGAGTTGTGATTAATCATAGCGTCGAACTTCAGGTGTACTGGAAATTACGAAGAATATTTAAGTTTTCTGCCAATAGTAAAAACAGCATATGTTGATCTAGCGGGATAAGATCACTCTTTTTACTTTCTGGTTCTAAATAACTACTTTAGATGCTCATGGAAGTAATTTTTATACTTGGAGCCTCACAGGCCTTTTTTCTTTCCTTTCTGGTTTTCAAGAAATCCAGCAAGTCGGATGGAGATTATGTGCTTGGAGCCTGGCTGGCGTTTATGGGGCTGCACTTACTAGATCATTACTTCATGTCTATGGGGTTTAGTTTTAGATACCCACATTTGTTAGGAGTGGGTCAGTGCTTTCCTATGCTTCAGGGGCCGTTTATGTTTGTTTACATACTTGTTATGATCAGTAAGAACGGCAGGTTTAAACCTATTTATTTACTGCATGGCGTACCCTTTTTATTGTTCACTATTTATTTCACTTTCGACTTTTACATTCTGGGATCGGAGGAAAAGCTGGCCTACTACAAGGTTTTAGCTTCCGAGGGCTCGTTGGCTGTCAGCATTTCGGAAATCCTTAACTTTTACCTGGGACCTATTTATGTGGTTTGGTCCTTGATTAAGCTTCGTAAGCATATAAAAAACATTGCTAATAATTTCTCTTACACCGAGGAAATTGATTTGAGCTGGATCAAGCATATTCTCATAGGCTTAGGGTTTGTGTGGTTTGTTGTATTGATGACGAGTTTTCTAGATGTACTATCCCTTAGTGAGGAATGGGGAAATCACTTGATTTATTTATCCCTAACAGTAGCTGTTTTCTTTTTAGGATATTTTGGCATCAAGCAGCAGGCGATCTATGTGCCGACTCCAGCCGTTGCCGGAGCTTCGAAAGTTGCCGAAACAGAGGTCAAAGCCGAGAAACCGACCCCAGCCGATAGATACAAGCATTCCGGACTCAAGAAAGAAGAGGCCGAAGTATATGCAAAAAAATTGCTGGATTATATGGAAAATGATCGTCCCTACCTCAATGGCAAACTTAGCCTGAAGGAGGTCGCCGAATATCTCAATATCTCTGTCAACCACCTGTCCCAAGTCATCAACGAACAGCTCGGGAAGAGCTTCTTTGATTTTGTAAATGAATACAGAGTGGAGGAAGTGAAAAGGTTGATGTCCGAATCCAAGCATGAGCAATTTACCCTTTTGGCTGTCGCCTACGACAGTGGTTTCAACTCGAAGTCCAGTTTCAACAGCATTTTCAAAAAGATGACAGGATTCACCCCGTCAGAATATCTAAGAGAAAGGGCAGCCTAACTTAATCAATAAAATAACACGTCCGAATGCATAGGGGAATGTCTATTCCTATAGGTCAGGTCGATTGATCCGGCATTTCAACCTTGTTTTGTCTCAAAATAAAGATCAAATCAATTTCAATGAGCATTCAATGGATTCCAATGAGCATATTTTTAACAGATAATGAGAAAAACACGCAAAATACGGACAAGAATAATTGAATCTCTGGTCCTCATCCTACTGGTTCTAATTGTGCTATACTTTCATTTCTTTGTTGTTTTATGAACAACAAGCATTTCATATCTTACATGGCAATTATTGAATCCAAGCCATGCTGCTCTTCATCAATATTATTGGATTAACACTTCTAGCCATATTCATGCTCTTTCTTTTGAACAAGCATGAGAAAAAGACTGGAGATCGTTTATTGGTGGTTATTATTATAGCCTTTGCCTGCTATTTCTTATCCGAAATCTGGATTCAAATAGACTTGAACGCCTGGAGTTTTGCTTTTCAAAGCTTGTTCTCGTTTTATATCCTATTTCCGTTTATTCTCTATGCGCTATTACTCATTGATGATGAATATAAAATAAAACCGGTCTGGTGGTGGCTGGGTAGTTATGATGTAGTCTATACTGTCTTCATCATCTCCGACCTGTTGATTCTCAATGATTATACTACCGCTCAGATCAGGGAATTGTATGAAGCGCCACCACTGATCTATCATATTTTCTACAAAGGGCATATGCTCTATTCCATCGGCGTATTGATTTGGTACCTCAGAAAGCTCAAAGTCTATCAACTTAAAATCCGGGACTATTATTCCAACATAGAACAGATCAGATTCGAATGGCTAAAGTATTTCAGTTGGTCCTACCTGACTGTTAATTCTCTATCCATGGCCGTCTTTCTGCCCTACAATTTTGGATACATCGCGTCAATTGAAATTCCATTTCTGGTCATCAATGCAGCCTTTGTTTTGTGGCTGTTTTATTTCATCTATCATGGGATCAAACAGTACACCAGAGCCAATTTTCAATCACAGGAAAAGACTACAGCAACGGAAGCTACTAAAGCCGAAAAGTATCAATCTTCTTCCCTGTCTGATAACGAAATGGATGGTCTTTATGATCAGGTCAAAGACCTATTTGAAACGGAGCAAGTTTTTCACAATCCGGAACTAAAAATTCAGCATTTGGCTGAAATGCTCAATGTCACTGTCCACAACATCTCACAAACCATCAATTCGAAATCCGGCAAATCTTTTTATGACCTGGTGAATCTATACAGAGTGGAGCAATTCAAGGAGCTGCTGTGCAATCCGGAGAAAAACAGGTTCACCATACTGGCGCTTGGGTTCGAAAGCGGCTTCAATTCGAAGGCCTCAATGAATCGCATCTTCAAGCAGCATGTCGGCCAGACCCCAAAAGAATACAAGCTGGCACACGCCTAGTGCACTTTCGTGAAATAAAGAAGTCTCAACTTAACGTATGAGGCGTTTGAGACGCCTGGATTGGGCTCATTTGCTTAAAAAACACAAAACAAATGAAAACAATAACTACTTTATTATGCGCCATGCTACTAGGTACTGTGGCGTTTGGTCAGTCTACTCAAACTGAACTGACGAATCGTGTAAACCTTCTTTTTGGATTGGCACAGCCGATGGTAGGAGGCTTCAATGTAGAAGGCAATGTATTCTACAAAAGACTGGCGTTCGACTATTCACATGGGGCCTCATTAGATTTTTCCAATGATATGCTTTCAGGGGCGGAGGCCGATCAGGGATTGGCTGTTCACTTACCGTATACTACCGGTTTTGGGGTAGGTTATCGATTTACCGAATGGTTCAATTTACGGGTCGAGCCCAAATGGCACAGATTCGAGATCTACTACGACAGCGACGTACAAACCGAATCCAATCGGGTAGGGGCTTACAACACCTTCACTTTGGGTCTGGGCGCCTATGTCACGTGGATGCCATTCAAAAACAAGGAGAACCTACTCAGAGGTATTATGATCGCACCCAGTTTGCGCTATTGGCCAAATGTAAGCACCAGTTTGGACGACGACTCCTTCGATTATGCCAATCGGGTCACCAACCAAACAGAGACGCACGATGCCATGAATATTGGCCTGGGCAACACACCATTGATCGTCAATGTGAGTGTAGGGTATTCAATAAAATTCTAATCAATCAAAAATGGTGATCTTGAAAAAAGTCGTATTGACATCCATTATCCTTTGGTGCTATTTCGGAAATGCAAGAGCACAGGATGGGTCTGGCAATAAGCACCAAACAGCACGAAAATACTTTGATGGCCTGTACTTCGGTACCAGTATGGGCTATCAGAATATTTTTGGCGGGGCATTTATCAACGGACTCGATCTGCTGGCACAGAAGAACGGGTTTGTGCTGGAATTCTCCCCAGGCTGGAGAAAGCAAGTCTTCAACGATCGTGTGATGATCGGTTTTGAACTTCAATTCGGGTTCACAGATGGAGATTTGAAGACCGTGGATCCTCGCTATCAGTGGGAGGTAAGCTATGAAAACAAGTTTCAACGTGGGTTTGGTCTGACCGCAGGGGCAGTTCTGGGCACCAGGAAAAATACACTCTTGTACACCTATGCAAAAATCACTAATCGCTCCTTCGATATAACTTTTACCGACGATTCCGGATTCACTCACCATCAGGAAGATAGGCAGCGATTTTTACGTTATGGGCTGGGCATAGAGCGACCGATTAGAGAAAAGATCAACGCCAGCTTGATGGTAGGCGGAGTATATACAGACTACGGAGATCTGGAGACCAGCCAAAACGTACAAGATCGACTGGATGTGAACCTGGGCTTGATTTTTCAATTCTAAAAGATACTAAACTTGACAAGGAAAGCGGTCGCCAAATAATTCCGTCATTGCGAACAACGTGAAGCAATCTCATCAATTCGTGATGACGGTTTTTTTTACTTTTGTGACAGCCTCTACTCAAACTAACCCTTTGCTATTCGCTGTTATTTTCGGTATTCTTGTTAGGAGTCTGTCCAGCAGCAGACCTAACCGCAGCACTTCTGAGATTAGACTATTGAGAATATATATGTGGGATAACACACATTAGTGTGTATTACATAAATGTTAGGCACAAGGACTGCAAATGAGTAAATCGGAAAGGACTAATATTATAATCTTAGCAAGCATAATTGTTCTTTCAACAGTTTTAACTGGAAGGATCATTGGATGGAATAATCTGTTTGGTGGAAACATAGATTTTGCACTTCACGACACTTACTTTGAAGTTTCTAAACTGAAAATCCTCATCTTAATAAATTCTCTATTTGTCTATGTCGTGTTTTTAATAAAACAACTGTCAAGCTCATTTCGGGAGAGTATCGGAAATTATGTTCTAGTAATATCTGCATCAATTCTTTTGCTGTTAATGACGTTTGTAGAACAACTAATTTGGTCTCTTCAACTTTTCATGAATGCCGGATGGCATACTGAAATACCTGAGGATTGGTCACTGTTTGGTCTTGATTCTGTAACTGAAATAATTCTGATAATCATCAAGTTATTTGTTATCGGAACCTTATTCATTACGGCTATAAGAATAGGAATGAAGAAACAACAAATAAGTGCCTAACAAATGCTGATGAATGAATGGGGTTTTATCGGTCAGGACAGTTTAGTGGGGATTGCCCCGAAGGGATCCCTATGTGGAGAAAGTCCGCCACAAGTTTTAAATTTAAATCAAGGCCGGGCCGCGTAGGCGTGGCTATGTGCGAGACGAGAGGTTAGTACATTCTAATCCCCACTCATCATGGCTGGGCGTTAGGCACAACAGTTTTGAAGAGATAACATTGAATTATTTGATAAATGATAACAAGAAATTATAAATCAATTTTACTTCTAGCATTAATTGCAAGTTTTAGCTGCAGTGGTATCAAGATTAACATCTCCAACACAACAAAATTAGACTATGACCAAATTGTTTTTGAGGAAATATCCACGGGAAAGAAGGATTCAACAGCATTTAATAAATATGTTAAACTTCCTGCCAAAGGAATTTTTAACATTCATATAATTGATTCGGATTACAATGAAACATTCAATATGATATGTTTCGATACTAAAAACAGAAATGATATAACAATAAGAGATGACGATAACAATAATGTTCGGTACGTTGAATTTGAATGTGAATTTGCGATTGATGAGTGGGTAAGAGTATCGTTACAAAATTTAACAAAACACAGAGTTTATGCCATTTATTCATATTCACCTCCCTATGAATCTAGTTATGATCCTTGTATTAATCATATGAGGGCTGTCAATCATTTTGGATACAAAGAAAAAATTGATTTAACTATTCCAATATCGGAGCATAACAAAAAGCATGGCGTAAAGTTGAGAATATTTGCTTTTGATCTAAATGATGGAGAAATTAAAACATATGATACAAGTATCTTTTCGGCTAATGAAAACTATCACAAGCGCTTCTATAGACTAGATCTATTGATCGATCATGAATATTAAAATGACAGGACAATGAAATGTGCCTAACAAAACCTATGAATGAATTGGGTTTCGTCTGTCAATGTATCCCCGTGGGGACTCGAACGAGTGCCGCATTTCTTGTTTCTAAGTCTCTGCTCAAACTAACCCTTTGCTATTCGTGGTTATTTTCGGTATTCTTGTTAGGAGTCTGTCCAGCAGCCAGACCTAACCGCAGCACTTCTGAGATTAGATTATTGGGAATATATATGTGGGATAACACACATTAATGTGTGTTACATAAATGTTATGCGCAAAACTGAAAAACTAGAGAAATATGAAAGCTCACCTAACTGCAATATTATTATTCACTATAGTTCTCTCGAATTATAGCTATTCTCAAACTGGTATAGTTATCCATAACAACACAGGAAAAAGAATTGCACCTTTAAAATACTGGATAGGCTCAGAGACGGAATCACTCAAACCAAACATTCCTTACAAAGAACGTCCTACTTTGGATATTGGTCAACAGAACTACAATATTCCAGTAACATTCCATAAAAAGAAAAGAAATTCTATTCTTATCCAAGCCTATTTGAGTGGAGGTGGGTATGTCACGTCAAAATACAGTATTGAAAATGGTGAAACTAAAGCCGAAATTCCCTTATTTAATCCATCTAGTAATGTCCCATCAGACAACTTCCAAACTGTAATAGATAAATTTAAGGAGTTTAGTTTTGATAAGAAATACCTTAAAATCACCAAAAAAAATGGACTAAAATCTACTCTAGGTGGAATAATTGTTGTTGATGAAACTGAAAAGAATATTCTCTACAATATCACCCCAAAAGAGCTTAAATCGGAATTACAGGAAATATGTAGTCATTCAAACAGAGATTATGCTAATGGTACTTTTTCAAGTAAAACATCAGTAGAAGGTAATGTGAGTCTACCTTTTGTAAGCATTAACTCTGCTTTTTCGTCTGGAGATGTTGCGAAGTTTAATTGGACAATAGAGAATGTAGGTGAATGTAGATGGGCCCCTGAAGGAGATAAAGACTTAGCTACATTATTTAGTGAACTTTCTACCAAAACTAAAAACGCTTTGATTCAAACTTATAAAGAGAATCCTAAAGCGAAAATGAAATTCATTAACAATGCATTTATAATTGGACGAATTGAAATTGAAACAACCAAATCAATAAAAGTTGCTAAAAATGCAGAATTAACAGGAAGTTCATTTGTTACTGCAAAAGGAAATTACTCATTGATTGATGAATTCAAATCTGAGAATGTAATAAACGATATTATTACTAAAGTTGATGGCTATTATGTTACAGGGCTTTTAGCAAACCTTTATGTCCTCAGCTTATCTGACAACAAGAAAAAATTGACCGATAAAGAAAATCAGAGGATTAAAAATGAATTTGACTATTTGCTGGAACTGTATCCAGAGGAACTTACGGCAACTGATGATATTGACTTGATTAAGAAGCAAATAGTGGCTCTGAACAAGAAAAAAGACGGTGATGTTTCATACTTAAAACGAAAAGAAGGTACTGCACAAATCGAATTGGATGAAGTGATTGAGACAAGTGAAGATATTGGGGAAGTGAAAACAAGCAATGAAGAAGAGGGAAACTGAAAAGCGCATAACAAATGCTGATGAATGAATGGGGTTTTATCGTTCAGGACAGTTTAGTGGGGATTGCCCCGAAGGGATCCCTATGTGGAGAAAAACCGCCACAAGTTTTAAATTTAAATCAAGGCCGGGCCGCGTAGGCGTGGCTATGTGCGAGGCAAGAGGTTAGTGCTTTCTAATCCCCACTCATCATGGCTAATCGTTGCTTGGAATTTTTTGCAGAATGTATAGAAGGAAGGAATGAAATACGTGAACTCAACAATGATCAATAAATTTTCTTTAGCCATTTTTTTTGCTCTCATTTCATTCAATGCTTTATCTCAAACCTATTGGGACTTTTTCGATAATAATGGTGGTGAAAAGTTTTATGAATATGCCTTGAAGAACTATCACCAAGAAAAATTAAAAGGAAAGATCAAACAATTCATTTCCAGAAATGGCAAAAACGGAACTCAATATTTAAATGTAAAACTTGACGAACAAGGAAATTTAGTCGAATCAAGGAACAATTATATATGGGGAAAGGATGGGTCTTTGCAAAGTGATATTCACATGTTTTACAATGGGAGGAATTATGAATTTACAAAAACTGTCGATCCTGAAGATACAGTAAAGTATTACTATAATTCATTTGGACATCAATCGCATATCATAAAGAGATATAAAGATGGAAGTCAAAAACAAGTTGGTTTTTTTGAGTACGATATCAGGGGGCGACAGACGTTAAGAAAAACTTTAGGCGCATTTACATGGTGTAAGTTCGTATATGATAACGACTCGATAACCTGGAAATTACAATACTCTGCTAAGGATTCTACCTTGTTAGATGTATGGAAAAGAGTAAATACTAATAATAAAGGAGAACTGGTCACAAGATACAAAGTGCTGAGTCAGGAGGTGGACTATAAAGATGGAATTACTCCAATGTGGAATAAATATCAGCAAATAAATGACCTTGGTATGGTAATTCATAGTAAGAATAAGGATGTAAATGAGAAGTATTCAAGCGAGTGTTTTTATGAATTTGAGGATTCATTATTAATTCGAAGTACATGTTATCGAGATTCTGTTTTAAGGTCTATCTCTAAACGGTCTTATAACGCAAAGAAGCAGCTAATCTCAAAAGAGACTGAACTAATTTGGAAATCGCTAAACAAGGTATATTCATACAAATACGACAGTTTTGGAAATTTGACTAGAGAAATAAGGAAAGAGTTTGATTCATCTGGGTTTTCCAATGGTGATGAAAAGAATATACCAAGCTACTCGGTTGAAATTAAGTATGAATATGAATATGACGAACATGGTAACTGGATAAGGAGAACGGAGATATCTCCAATCAAAAAAAATTCATCTAAAGAAGACTATCGGCAAATCACATACCATGATTGAGCATTTAAATACTCTCAGCTAAGGATTCCAAAAGAGTGAAAACTTTGATCATTGATTTAAATATTTATCGAGATGAAAAAGGAACATATTCCCTACAACAAACGATATAGCACATGCCTCTCAGTAGTCACTTGAAAGTACTGTTAGAATCCGCTAGCTTAGAAGAAATAAACAAAGCCCAGAGGCACAGCGCCATATCTAAACGTTAGCACCAATCAATTCAAAATCAAATAAAGATGAAGGTTACAGCTGAAAAAAATGAAAAAGTTGCTAATATGATCTTTGCATCTATTTACCCCCTTTACTGGAATAGATTGGAAAAGCATGGTAGAACAAAAGAAGAGTTTCATCATGTAATAGAGTGGTTAACTGGTTTTGATGAAGATAAACTACAAACACTTATTGCAGAGAAAGTAACGTTTAGAACGTTTTTTGAAAAAGCAAAAATCCATCCCAATGCACATATGATTAAAGGAGTTGTTTGTGGTTATCGAATTGAAGAAATAGAAGATGAATTTGAAGTGTATAAACAATGTAGGCGTATGGAAAAGCTGATTGATGAATTAGCGAAAGGGCGAAAAATGGAGAAAATTTTACGGAAAGAAAGAGAATAAAATAGGCGTGTTGAGAGACCTTGCCCTTCACTGTACCGAACACTAAAACATAGAACCCATAAAATATGAAATTTGAAATTGATTCAGAAACCTATGATGAAATTGCCAAAATGATACATAGTAGTGAAAGTCCTGTAGGCATAGATGCGAAAAAGACCCACATCCTGATTTTAAACAAATTGCAAGAACTGTCCGATCGAATGGAGCGTATAGAGCAGTCGCTCAAGAAAGGTTGACTGAGGTAAGTGGCCATTTCTCATACCTCCTTTATAACCACCTAACCTGCCATATCTGACCATAATCACCTTGCTATTCGCTGTTATTTTCGGTATTCTTGTTAGGAGTCTGTCCAGCAGCCAGACCTAACCGCAGCACTTCTGAGATTAGATTATTGAGAATATATATGTGGGATAACACACATTAATGTGTGTTACTTAAATGTTAGCATCCATGACTATACTTGATTTTAATCTTTCTGAATATAGTGTTGGCCAAGCCCTAGGGTTGGTCTTTGCATTAATTGGTGGGCTCGTTAGCATCACTACAACCTTTCAATTATTAACTAAACGAAAACAAATTGAACTGAAATCCTTAAAGGAGCTTATATCGGCAATTATCATCACAGTAGTAGGAGTCTATTTATTTGACATGGAGAACAGTCTAAGAACCAACTATGTTTATGTCACAGGAACAACAAATGGAGTATTTATCTCTGGTAAGCAACGGAAAATTAGATATAACTATCAATTGGATGGCATAAACTACTCTACTACTGGTTGGATGGTTGAAGGAGTAATAGTTGAAGGAGGAAAGTATGAAGTTAGAGTTTCGCCAGATAATCCTGAAATTGCTCGAATTAATTTTAAGACCAAGGTAATTCTAGCATAAAGTATGCTAACAATTCGTATAGCGAATGCCCATGCTGCGTAACCGAAGATGTGCGGGGAACAGCACCGCCGCTCCGCTCAGGAATCAATAGAATACCAAGGAATGGTCATTCGTGACTCAAGCACTCCCGATCAACAGGAACGGCTAAACGAACTTTTGTAGTTTGTCGCGATTCGGCTACTTTAGTGCTTTATCAATCCTCGTGGGCACATCGCCATACGCGGACGTTATAGGGAATGACTTATATTTAAAATGGAAGAGTTAGACGACGAAATTATCAGAAGAAACATTCGAAGAAAGCAATCATTAAGCGTGCGCGAATGGCTTTTATTTTTCTTTATTCCGTTTACACTAGATTATTCCAACACAAATTTTCATTCATACGAAGAACAACGATTTAGCAGAAATAATTTCAAAAAGAAACAAGCTCAAATGACCTTTGCAAGAATTCTTGGGTTTGGGTTCTATATGCTAAGTCTCTGGATATTGGGAAGAGTCTTAGGCTTTAACGAATAGTAGAACATCTATCCGAACCAAATCAGTGTCAAAAATCCCTATAACAAGGTGTAGGCACGAATGCCCTTGCGAGCTTACCTAATCAATGCCAGAAACAGCACCACCGCTCCACGCAGAATCCCCTCTGGTTGTAGGTTGAGCGTAGCGGTCCTACGACCTATTTAGTGAAAGAGTGTCCGCTCGATGCTGTTCAATTAATTATCTTCATCTAATAGGTAAAAATTAGCCTCGACATGGCCAATATTTGACTACACTTTGGTGTGGTCAAAAAAACGTAACTATTAATCGAGAAAAACATAACTACGTTTTTGGGAAAAGTAACTACGTTTTTTTGACCGGGGTATTTTTCTTTCAGTTGAAGTCTGACGACACGGGGTAATAGGGTGACTTCCAGGCGACGTATCCCTTCGGATTCCGATGGCGTGCGTTTAACCATTTTCGGCGTAAGGCATGACCCTAAACCGCCCCCTTTTGGATAAGCAATAAGGCATCTATTCGGATACGGGCATCTTTGATCAGTGTAGTCAGGGTGGTACGCTCTTTCATCGCTAATTCAATTTCTTCTGGACGGATGTGTTTGTCGTTTTTATGCAGCACCTGAAGCCGATCTATTTCGTGATCTAGTGTGAGTGCCATCTTTTTGAGTCCCTTGGAAATCTCTTTTGTGCTGAGTGTCTCAGCTATATCCGTAGCCGCTGAGATCATCTGGGGCAATAGCGTATCCATCACGTCTTCGTTGTCCAGCAAATGGTCCATAGATCCTTTGGTCAACTGTTGATCAAAGGTGTCTACAGGATATAAATCAGTGACCATCCTACCGGTATGATCCACGACTACCCTCAGTGGGGTATTGGGGAGAAAACGATCTACATGTAGTTCTTGTCCGCCTACGGTCTCCAGGACAAAAAGCACTTCCAGGAGCATCCCGGGAGCACCAGCCCCTCGAAGGATGCCGAAACTGGCACTGCCCGTGCCTGAGCTGAGTACCATGTCTATGGCTCCAGTGACCATCGGGTGATCCCAGCTCACGAAACTGATATCTTCTCTGCTGAGCGCACGCGTCCGATCAAAGGTAACCGAAATACCATGATCAGGCACAGACGGAAAAGGTTCGTCATTGGTCCGTGAAGGATGTAACAAATAAGTACGTGGGGCGAGGTCTTCCATGTCCACGCCAAAATGCTGAAAGACATCTGTCATGAAGGTTTCCAGACTCAAGTCGAGGTCTTCTTCCTTGATTTGTGCTACTAGTTTATCGGCTACTTTCGGTCGAAAGGAGTTCATTTCCAGCAATCGATCGCGTCCGTTGGTCAGCGTAGCTTTGAGCGCTTGTTGGTATTTCGCTGTGTCAGCATTCAAAGATTGCAATTGTTTTTTAGCATCGGGGGACGATAGTGACGAGGTCACAGTGAGTAAGCGATCCACAAAAAGTTGTGCAATTTGATTGCCGCCTTCCACATTTTCTTCAAAGGCTTTTAAGCCTTCATGATACCATCGTACCAAAACTTCCTGCGGGCTTCCAATGATATAAGGCACATGGATGTGTATGTCTTCCGACTGCCCAATGCGGTCGAGTCGCCCAATGCGCTGCTCCAATAATTCCGGATGAATGGGCAAGTCGAAAAGCACCAGATGATGGGCGAATTGAAAATTTCTACCCTCACTGCCTATCTCAGAGCATAAGAGCAATCTGGCACCATCGGGTTCTGAGAACCAAGCCGCGTTGCGGTCTCGTTGCACAATATTGAGGTCCTCGTGAAAAACCGAAACTTTCACTGGAGAAAGCTGACCCACAGCTTCTTCCAGAGCCAATACTTTTTCTTTGGTCCTGCAAATCAGCAGTACTTTGGCTGGCGCCAAATCTTTCAAGAGCCCAATCAGCCAGTCCACTCTTGGGTCTTCGGTAAACCAAAATTCCTGATCCTCCGGAGACAGGGATAAATCCCTACCCATGGCATATTCTTTAGTGAGTCGTTCGATCCAAAGGTCATGATTCGGGGCCTTAATTGGAATCAAATGAGGTTTCCGCTCCGGAAATCCGCTCATGGCCGAACGGGTGTTTCGGAATACCACGCGTCCCGGGCCGTGCTGATCCAGCAAATCTTCGATCAGATTATGCAGTGCGGACTCGCCGCCTTGGGTCACTACATCCATATAATCTTTGCTAAAAATTGATTCGAGCGTTTTGGCCGCTGCAGGCTTGAGTTGCTGCCCTGAGGAAAGCGCTTCTACCATATCAGCGATCTCATGCTGATCCTGCGACTCGTTTTTGAACGTGTCGAAGTCGGCATATCGGTCCGCATCCAGCAAGCGAAGTCGTGCGAAATGACTTTCGATACCCAACTGCTCAGGCGTGGCCGTCAATAGGAGCAACCCTTCTGCCACTTGGCTCAGCAGCTCTACGATGGCATACTCAGGACTTACGTGATCTACAGACCACTCGAGGTGATGCGCTTCGTCTACCACCAACATATCCCAGTTGGCAGTGATGGCTTGGCGGGCCCGCGTTTCAGAGCCAGCCAAAAAATCCGTACTGCAAATAATGAGTTGATCCTCCAGGAAAGGGTTGCCTTCCGGCGCGCCATTTTCTATGGCTTCACAACGTTCCTCATCGAAAAGGTGAAACCACAGATTAAATCGCCGTAGTATTTCCACAAACCACTGATGAACCAGCGCGTCTGGAACAAGAATCAAGACTCTCGAAATTCTTCCATTCAATAGTAGGCGGTGTAGGATCAAACAAGCTTCTATGGTTTTCCCAAGACCCACCTGGTCAGACAGCAAGACCCGTGGCGCATATCGTGTGCTTACTTCATGCGCGATGTATAATTGATGGGGTATGAGATCAATTCGGCCACCGACGAATCCACTGACAGGAGAAATCCTTCGCGCGTGATTTTTGAGCAAAGTATTTCTTCGTAAGGCGAACACGGCTGGTGCGTCCACATCTCCTATGGAAAGTTTGTCATCCACTCCGTGTTTAGGCGAGACATCGCCAAGGTCCGCTTCGGATAGCGACCAGTCTTTTCCAGAATAGGTGAATAAGTCACCCTCCACATCTACGCTTTCAATAAGTAATGGGCGCTTGTCCGTGTCCAGGATGGTATCTCCAGACTTGAAGACTACCCGGCGAAGTGGCGCATGTTCTTGCGCATATTGTCTGGTTTCACCGGCGATTGGGAAATGAATCTGTACGCGACCCTTACTTGTCTCGGTGACAATACCCACACCCAGTTCGGGCTCTCCGTCACTTGTCCATCTTTGATCTGTAAAGTACATTCCCATTGTTTGATAATAGATTAACCCAGAGTCATCAACAATTTTCGAGTGACTCATCCTGTTTTTTTAAAAGAAAGCAAGGCTATGGGTTTTGGTAGAAATAACCAAAAACAAAATTGACCTAAGGAGAATTTAAAAAAAGGAATAGACTGCATGTCTGCGCTCCACTTCTCAGATTTGGCTATTTTGCAGATAAAGCAGCCGGGAATTTCAATCACTACGATTGCTATACTGGCGATATGAGTATAACAATAACTATTATATAAATGGAATCGAAACAACGACATGGATGCGTAACTGCTTGGCTTATTTTTATGATGATTGCCAACTCGTTTTCGGCAATTGCTTATTTGTTCATGGGAGAATCTATCTCACAGAACTTAGCTAACCCAATTCCACAACCATTGATGATGGCCTTGGCTATCATAGGAATTGCGAATCTAATATTCTCAATTATGTTGTTTCAATGGAAAAAATGGGCGTTTTGGGCATTCGCTGTATCTAGTCTATTCACATTAGGAATAAATCTATCAATTGGCACAGAAATAGGAGCGTCATTATTAGGGCTATCTGGTGCAGCTATCTTATATGGAATACTACAAATTAAAAAAGACGGTGTAACAACTTGGGAGAA
Organism: Reichenbachiella sp.; assembly: GCF_039944555.1. Taxonomy (GTDB): domain Bacteria; phylum Bacteroidota; class Bacteroidia; order Cytophagales; family Cyclobacteriaceae; genus Reichenbachiella. Next base: position 169,728 of record NZ_JBDUYN010000014.1, read on the forward strand.
CCTTGAATAAAAAGAACTCATAACAAGGTGTAGGCACGAATGCTCCAATAAGTTCATTACAATTACCTAAATCCGTTGAACTTTCACTACATTTGGTGTAATAATGCACCAAACAGATAAGATCATGGGACGACAAAGCATTTCTTTTACAGAGCCGAACGATGAATGGTTGAAATCTCAAGTAGAAAGCCAAGAATATGCTAGCAAAAGTGAACTAGTAAACGACTTGGTTAGACAAGCAAGAAAGCAGCAACAAGAAGTAGACTACATAAGGCTGAAATTAGAGAAGGCCGAAAAATCTGGCTTCACGAATGACACTCAACAAGATATACTCAGACAGGCGAAATCCAAATAATGGCTGAATACAAGATCAGCATGGTCGCCAAACAAGACCTTATCCGAATTCACCAATACGGAGTCAATCAATTTGGAGAGGAACAAGCAGACCAATACTTCAATTCTTTTTTCGATAAATTTGAACTCATTGCAGAAAGGCCATATGCATTTGAATCTGCTGAATTCATTAAGACGGGTTATAGAAAATGTGTCTGTGGAACTGATACTATTTTTTATCGACTCAATGGAGAGATCGTAGAAATAATGACAATCATAGGCCGGCAAGATAGAATCGATAGCCTCAAAGGCCTAGGCCAATAAAAAAGCAGCCCTCGATTGCGCGCATTTAGCCATTTTCGGCGTAACGCGTGACGCTTACTCAACCCCTATGTGGAGAAAGTCCGCCATAATTTATAAATTTAGAACAAGGTGTGGCTATGTGCGAGACGGGAGGTTAGTGCTTTCTAATCCCCACTCATCATAGCTAGGCGTTAGCGTGAATACATTGTAAATTCTCATGACTAAATTTCACCACTATGACTGACTTAATTTGGACTATTAGAAAGTTAATAAGGAACCGACATGTTGGTTTGATACACATAATCAGCCTAATGGCCGGTGTATGTGGCTTCCTTTTTATTTTCACTTACTGTTATCACCAGCTCTCTTACGACACATATCACGGAGACACTTCTGCTCTATTTCGGGTCAATTCAGCATGGGTTAGTGACACTGATGAGAGTATGATGACTATTACACCAGGTACTATCAGTGCTGATCTCAAACAGAATTACCCTTTTGTTAAAGCAGCGGGTTACGTTAGCCTGATTGATCATAATCCTCAAATCACTCATCAGAGTCACATCATTGAGACTGAGGACTTTTACTCCGCTGATCACGACATTTTAAATGTCTTCAGGTTTGATTTTATCTGCGGAAATAAAAATAATGCGCTTTCCCAGCCAAAACAACTCATACTTAATGAAACTTATGCGCTTAAAGTCTTTGGCCACACCGATTGTATCGGTGATTTGATTGAGATACAGGAAAAGTCTTTTGAAGTGATTGGAGTATTTAAAAACTGGCCTTCGAATGTTGATTTCAATATCAATGGACTTTTTACGAATGAAAATGTGCCCTCAAAAAATGATCAGTTTGCCTTCCGGACTTTTGTAAAATTAGAAGGTGTCCAAAAAGAACCACACTTGAATAAAGTGTTGGAAGAGCTTGCCGAGGCTTACTACAAGAATGACAAGGAGGCAAAATCAAGTATTTATTTCCGTCCCCAAAGCTTCAAAGGACTGCATTTTGAAAAGAGCCTACTGGCAGATTCTCCCAAGGGCAATATCAATTTTGTCTACATCTATCTTTTGACCGGGTTGATCTTATTCGTCATCGTTTTAACCAACCAGATCAATCTTAATTTTGTCAGGAATGCGGATTTGGTCAAAACAAATGGAATCACAAGAATATTGGGTGGAAGCAAATGGCGAGTGAAATATCAGAACCTACTGGAAAATTCATTGCTATTGTCGATAGGAGTAGGGTTATCTCTTCTTTTATTTCAGGTTATTCTGAAGAATGGAACCAAGGTAAATGATTTCCTGCTTACAGATTTATTGGAGCATCCCTGGGTCATCGCCTTGATCATTACCTTTTATTTTATTATCACCTGGACAGTTAGCCTGCTTACAACATCCGTTTCATTAAATAAAGACCTGAGTTTAGCACTTAAAAAACAACTCACTCATAATTTGCCAAGTGCCAAATTCAGGAATTATCTCGTTTTATTTCAATATACCGTATGTTTAGTGCTCGTGTCGGCTTTAGTAGTCCTGCACAATCAATGGGATTACATTAAAGGAAAGGATCTCGGATTTAATTCAGATAACATTCATGTGGTTGATGTAGTATCGGTATCAAGAGAAGATAAAAATAAGTTGCTGCTGGAGCTGTCCGATTTATTCGGATATGAAAACGTTAGTACTACTCCTGTAGATGGAACAGACGTTACTTTTTCAACGTTGAGTTTTCCAAATAAGGAACGATTTAACTTAAATGTAAGTACCATCAATGCAGATGCTACCTTCTTTAACATCATGGGCATTCAATTGATATTGGGAGTATTACCGGCCCCTGCTAAAGGATTTAATTTTGACAATGGACATAGAATGCCAGTAGTCATCAATGAAACACTAGCCAGAAGTATCCCCAACCCAATTGGAACAAATGTGAATGTTGATGGGTGGTTTAAAGGGCGCATCGCTGGTATAATCAAGGATTTTCATTATAAGTCGTTACACAATGCCATTGAACCCTTAGTCATTTTTCCTTCTCATTCTGGCTTCAAACCCGGCCCAGGAAATAAGGCCAGTTTTGCGATTAGAAGCACAAAAGAAGAAGTTGACATATCCAATCTGACTGCAGAAGTCTTGCCATCAAATCAATTTCAAATTCAATCTGCTTCAAACAAAATGTTGGAGAACTATGAGCAGGAAAAGCAAGCAATGAAGCTGCTCGGATTGTTTTCAGGAGTATCTGTGTTTGTTGCTCTATTGGGGATTAGCGGACTATTGATATACACCATGAAGAAAAGAAAATTTGAAATTGGGATCCGTAAAGTACTTGGTGCTCAACTTTCAAGTCTCATAATATTATTTGGCAAAAAGATACTAAAGCTGATTGGGATTGCGGTAGTGATCTCATTCCCATTAATTCTACTTTTAAAAGATAAGTTTTTAAGTCTCTATGCTTTCAGCACCGAAGTTGATTGGCTTACATTGCTCATTCCAGGGTTGCTCGTTGCTACGATCACAATCCTGTTGATATTAGGTTTGGTTAGATATTCCAGTAAGGTAAATCCTGTCGAGCTAATCAGGGATGAATGACCCTTGCTAACTAATTCTGACCGGTGCCGATCGAAATACACATTTGAACATCGCGCTACCCGATGGCACGCGTTTAGCCATTTTCGGCGTAACGCGTGACGCTTACCCAACCCCCTTCGGATCAATTCTACTACTGCAATGACCGCTTCAAGCTGTGCATAAAGCATTTCACCCTCTGCATAGAGCACTTTCACCTCTGCATAAAGCATTTCACCCTTTGCATAGAGCACTTCCACCTCTGCACAGACCATTTTACCCTGTGCATAGACCATTTCCGGTAATGCATAGAGCATTTTACCCTCTGCATAAAGCACTTCCACCTCTGCACAGTCCAATTCATCCACTGCAATGGCCCCGGGCTACTCTACACCAAACCCAATTGGCGTTTACTCAACGACTTGAAATGGTGATTTTGACCTTAGGGTAATATTTTGTAGTCCGATAAGTATTTCTTTTTGAGTGTTTCCAGCAGTTCGGCCGTGATCTTTTCTCCTGTTTCCGACAGATGTTTGATGCCCACGAGGTGATCGATGGCCTGCGTTTTCATCATGCCATAGATCGGTAGGAAATCAGCCAGTCCCTGCATTTGATAGCTCATGTGCACCAGGGCCAGCGTACCATCCCCCGAAGGTTTTACCTGAAAGTCCACCTGCATTTTGTCTATCATGACCCCTTCTTTTTGATAGACCTCCATGGCGTAGGCCTTACCCGGATCCCAGGCCGTGATTCTTTCTTCTACATACACGCCCGGCTGGATGTTGCACCGCCTGGCCTGTCCCAGTCCCTCGGTGATATCACCGACCGTATACGCGTCATGCACCATGGGTACAAAGTCAGCCACGTTATCAAACTTCGACCACAGCGCCCATACCTGGGCAGTTGAGGCCTCGATAAAGATCTGTGCAGACACATGCTTCGGTTGCGAACCGCCATAGATGCCTATGGCTATAATGAGGGCTGCTATGACGCCTATGATATAAATGATCATCCTTTTCATGGTTGTTGTTTTTTGTATTTCATTCTGATGAGCTTTTGATTGGTGGGTTCATGTACCGACTCAGCGATTTGTTCAAATCCGTATCGATCGTAAAAGGCTCGACCAATACTGTTGTTTTTGAAGACCTCGACTTCTAACTCTGAGTGAAGCAGGCTCACATGATCCATGAGTTGCTTTCCGAGACCTTGTCCATGTTTGTTAGGGTGGACAAAAATGGCTCCAACCTCATTGCTTATCATACTGATAAACCCGTCGATCTGATCATCTGTAGTTACCACCCAAGTAAGTGTATTCGGAATGTATATTTCGCGAATGTTCTTCTTCTCCTGTTCCATGAAGTCTGCAGTGAGAAAAGGATGTGCCAGTGAGGAGGATTGATACCACACGTTAATGAGGGTGTCTGTATCGGTTTCCTTGAATGCTCTGATTGTTGTTTGCATTTGATTTTAAGTTTTCTGTTATTCTAGCGTTTTTGATTACTTACTGAAAGCAAATATGTGGGCATGCATCGTCCCAATCGACTCATGCGCTGATATGAGACATTATTTTTTTAATGTCCGGAGAAAGAAATTTTTAGTGTGAAAGAGACTTGTAGCGTATTATCCTTGCGGCACTTTCTCGCTGGAAGCAGAGGACTGCGTTTGATATGCTTTAGGTGTTACTCCGGCCATCTGCTTGAAGATCCTGTTCATAGAAGCCTTAGAATTGAAACCGCTTTCGAACCCCAATGCCAGAATCGTGAAATTCTGTTTTTTTGGATCAGTCAGTAGTTTTTTGAAATGCTCCACCCGGTATTGATTGACATAGTCATAAAAGGTAAGTCCTGCTTTGCTATTCAGCGTCTGCGAAACCTTGTGCGTGGTGATGTCCAATTTTTCGGCCAAGTCATGCACTTTAAATTCCGGATTGAGGTAAAGCTGCTCATCTTCAAATAGCTGATCGATCTGCGTTTGTAGCTGATCCAGGTCTTCATCGCTCAGTGTGGAGGATTGATACTTTTGAGTGGGTTTACCCGCCTTCAGGGTCACGGATTTGTTTGCCGGATCATAATCATAAAACTCGGCCACTGCGTATTGCCTGATCCCATGGTAACTCAGATAGATCATCAATATCACAAACCAGACATTAAAAATGGGTCGGATATCCGCGATGCTTGTCGCAATTTCCAGGCTCAGCGCACCCCAGGCAGCGAATGCCGTGAATTTGAGTATAAGGTAAATCCAGATAAAGTTCTTGAGCCAATGGAGATTGACTTGAGCAATGTCAGAATAATTGTTTTTAAGCGTCTGGTCATATGATTTGGTCTTTTTCAAGAGCCAAAACAAAGCGCCGACGTTGAAGAAGTCGTGCACCAGTAGGAGTGTTTTGTAGGCTACCGGAGGTGAGTTGTAAATCGTGTCAAGATCTGAAAGTGTATAATTCGATATACTGAAGTCCGTCAAAAGAAAAATGGTCCAAATCACCGCATAAGCACCGAACCACCACCATTCTTTTCTCAATTGGTGACCTTCATCCAGCATGAGGGCCGCATAGGTCAGGAAGGCGGCAAAGAGATAAGGAGTCAGTAAACTCCGAATGATCAGGTTGGTGTGCGTCAGACCCTGTCGTAACCATAGATCGATGATGAAGTAGGCGGCGAGCAATCCTATCACGGCAATCAACCAGTAGTCGCAGTTTTTTTTGCCTTTTTTCATGAATATGAACAAAAGCATAATACACAACACACTGGCCCCAACGATGTTGACTGCAATCATAAGCACAATAATATGCTGCTTTGAATGAATAGTTGGGTTGCTTAGGTGATATTTTCGGAGCAGCCTTTTGGATCAAAGAACGAGCTTAACTCGCAGACGAGTTGACCTATATAGCAGGTCATAAACCCAGTGACCAAGAGCTGTCAATGGTTCGATTCGAATATATTTTAGTAATTTTAGAATATGAACCGCCTGCTGAAAGTCTTTGTGCTTATCCTATTGAGCCAGTTGCCATTGATGGCTCAGAAGCAGTACAAGATTGACAGTCTAAAAGCAATTCTGAAAACAGATATTCATGACACCACCAGATTCACGGTGCTTCAAAATATCTCCAGGCACACCACATTTATCAACGGAGATACCTCTGCACACTATGCTCGATTAGGACTGGCATTGGCCCGAAAATTAAATGATGACCTCAAGGCAGCGCGGATGCTAACATTTGAAGGAATAGCCCACTGGGTTAACTCAGATTTTGATTTAGCGATTGACAGATTCAAACAGGCGGAATATATTTTCGACTCTTTAGGTGATCTAAATGGCATCAGTTCTATCAATACCAATCTGGGAATCATATATGACAACCAGGGTAAATATCAACTGGCGCTCGATCATTATTTTAAATCTATCAAGTATCGTGATCCTGCATATGACAGTGTTTTTGACTGGATCGCCCATAAAGTAAACGTTGGAGCTGTATACAATAGCATGGGGTTGACGCAGGAAGCATTGGATGCTTTTATGACAGCCATTGATCTCGCAGAAAATAACCCCGAACTAATTGACAAGGCCACAAAAAGTTATGTAAATGTGGCCAATATTCATTTGGATCTGGGTCAGTTAGATTCGGCCAAGATTTATATAGATAAAGTAATGGCTGCAGGTGAAAGGCAAGAGAGCCCGACTACAATGGCTGATGGATACGAACTGATGGGAGCCTTGCTTACAAGGCAAAAAAACTACTTAAAAGCTATTGAAAGCTACAAAAAGGCAGAAAGTGAAGCGCTTAAGTTAGGAAGTAAAACGGAATTGGCAATTATCTACCAGGGTTATTCTCAGGCCTATTACGGGCTGGGAGATAGCACAAATGACAGAAAAAGCATACTTACAGGACTAGAATATGCCAACAAAAAAATAGCAATCAGTGAAGAGCTTGGTTTGGCCGAAGACTTACCGACAGGTTATAAAGCCAAATCAGAAATTCTGGAATGGCTGGGAGACCATAAAAACGCGCTTCTCTTTTATCAGGAATATGATGTGCTGAGCGACAGTTTATTTGGAGAAGCGCAATCAAACCAGGTGGCCGAAATGAAAGAGAAGTTTGAATCTGAGCAGAAACAGCGTCAGATAGAAGTGCAAAATGCAAAATTGGCCAGGCAGGAAATAGAATTGTCCAAACAAGCTATACTTAGAAATGCACTGATTGGTGGACTGGTTATGTTTGCCGTCATTATTGGCTTGATTTATAGAAATCAGCGGATCAAAAACAAAAAGAATCAGGAAATCGCAGAGAAGAACAAAGCCATTGAAGAGTCTCTGCATGAAAAAGAGTCCCTGCTCAAAGAAATCCATCACCGGGTGAAAAACAACCTGCAGGTGATCTCCAGTTTGCTCAATATGCAATCCCGAGGTACAGACAGCCCTGAAATGCTTGAGGTCATCCAGGAAGGGCAAAGTAGGGTAAAGGCCATGTCCCTGATTCATCAAAAACTCTATCAAACAGACAATCTAAGTGAGATTGATTTTCAGGACTACATCAGTCAGCTGATAGACCAGCTCGCTACTTTATATAAGAAAAAGGAACTCGAGGTGGAAAATCAGGTGGAGGCCAGGGAGATCATGCTGGATATAGACACTGCTATCCCGCTGGGTCTGATTCTAAATGAACTTATTTCCAACGCCTACAAATATGCCTTCAGCAGTGAAAGGAAAGGGTTGATCCAGATAGATCTAAAAAGGCTGGACGACGGGCAACTTCAATTAAACGTATCTGATAATGGTGACGGGCTTCCGGAAGACTTTGACCTTGAAGCAACTAAGTCTTTAGGGCTCAAATTGGTAAACATTCTAACCAAACAATTGAATGGTGAGCTGAGCTATGAATCAAAAAATGGGTCGCGCTTTAAGATCATATTCAATGAAATAAAAATGACCGCGTAATGGCCAAAGTAAAAATCCTTATTGTAGAAGATGAACTGATCATAGCTGAGGACATGCGTGATATGCTCGAATCACTAGGGTATGAGGTGGTCGGGGTAACTGGGAGACTCGACGAGGCCAGGCGACTGCTGGCTGCCACTGCACCAGATATTGCCATGGTAGACATTACGCTGGGAACAAAACAAGACGGACTGGACCTCGCCAGTCACATCATCAATCATCAGAATATTCCGTTTGTGTTTTGCACCTCTCATGCCGATAAAGGAACAGTAGATAAAGCGAAGCAGCTCCACCCTCATGGTTATTTAGTTAAGCCGTTTGAGCAGAACGATCTGTTTTCGGCTATTGAAGTAGCACTGTCCAACTTTTCTTATTCAAGAGACGCAGATAGCTCACCCCTGGAAGTGAAAAATAACGACCTGATCATCAAGGACTCTTTGTTTGTGAAAGAAGGCCATCTCTATGTGAAGGTCAAAATTGAAAAAATACAGTGGCTGTCTCCCGACGGAAATTATACGACCATACATGAAGAAGGTGGAAAGAAACACCTGGTAAGAATGCCGCTAAAAGACCTTCATGACCAACTCCCTCAGGACAAATTTTTCAGATCGCACCGCTCTTTTGTAGTAAACCTTGCCAGTATCGAAGCGATCAACAATCAAAACATCTACATCGACTCTCAGCAAATCCCTCTCGGAAAGAATTACAGAGACGAATTGCTCTCCCAGGTGAAAAAAATGCAATAACCTTAATCACGGGTTTTCCAACCTCCACATACATGAATTGGTCGTTCATCCCTCATTTTTGAGTTAGGTTCCTATCTGTAATAGCTTCATTTCACAAACAAACTGAAGTTGCTATGAAAGTTATTAATCTACTTGCCCTATTGGGTTTGATTTGCCTGGCAGGCCCTCTATCTGCGCAAATCAAACTAAATGAAGATTTTGAAACCTGTACGGGCGGCTGCCCGGATTTTATCGAGTGGAAGGAATTCTGGTGGAACGAGGTGCCCAATACCATGGCCACCGAATATTGGGAGAAAGAACGCTTCCAACTCGGTAGCGGCAATTGGGAAAGTTTTGACTGGACTGATCATCAAAAGGACGGGCTTGGAAACAAGTGGAATCGTCAAACAGAAGGAGCGAATGACTATTTGGGTGTCACACCTGCTACCTTTCATGGAGACCGTGCAAACCTACTAACTCCTAAAATTCAAATTTCAAAAAAGTCATTATTATTTTTTGAATATCGAGCAGATCATGATGTGTTCAATAGTGCTGCATCGCTGGAGCTTTATTGGACAGATGGTATTCAGACAGGTGGAAATGAAACACTCTGGCAAGCGAGTAATGACTTGAATTCAGATTATGTCTGGACTGAGCGGACAATTGTTTTGGACAAGGGCTACAATTCAGACAGACAGCTACTTTTCCAGGTATGGACAGATCTTCTAAATCAAAAATTTGAATTGGATAACCTGGTGATCTATGAAATGCCCGCTCCTGTAGCAGAATACAAAATGGAAGGCAATGGAGACGATGCTTCAGGAAATGGCCTGACGGCAGGCGTACCTGTTAATGTATTGGAAGGGCCAGACCGGCACAACATCTCAGGCAAAGGATATCAATTTCGTGGTTCGCAGTTCATGAGTATCGTGGACAACAATCTACTGGACTTCACAGATGCGTTTTCCATGACCGCCTGGATCAAAATCAATCCTTCTCAAACCGGCATAGGAACAATCGCCGGAAAAGCCGCGGGTGCTGTATCAAATTATGCTTTTGGTGTAGAAGAAGAAAACGGGAAGTACAAGCTGAGAATGGAATTAGTTAACGGTGCAAATACCACCGTATTAAAGAGTACTACTGAGCTGGATCCTGATACGTGGTACCATGTGGCCTGTACTTTCGACAAGCCTACGATGACACTGGTTATTAACGGGGTGGAGGACGCCACTGCTACTTTCAACCACTCATTGCTCAATAACCCGGAGCATCTGAGAATCGGCCGGGAAAGCTGGCACAGTTCACTGGATAGACACTTCAATGGATTCATTGATGACCTGGCGGTATACGACCAGGCGTTATATTGGAAATACATTCGGTATAAGCGCAATCAGGAAAAGCCTACCACTGTCGTTAATCAAAACTATGTAGCCGAAATTGACGCTGCCTCTTCCATCAATGTTCAGGAAGAATCTACCTATGATTTCGGTGGGCATTTCACCATCGAAACGCAGTTCAGGTCAAACGGTTTCGTGTCACCAAATGAAGTCATCATTTCGAAAGGAAATGACGCCTGGACCATTCGTAGAAATGGAACGACAAACCAGCTAATTTTCGATGTCGCTGGGGCCGGGTCAGTAGTCAGCCAAACCAGTGTGAATGACCAAAAGTGGCATCATGTAGCTGGCGTCTATGATGGGACAAACCTCAAGATTTATATCGATGGTTATTTGGAAGATGAAGCGGTGGCTTCCGGAACTCCGGCAGTAAACAATCAAAACGTAACGATCGGAGCAAACCCGGTGTTTGATAATGCCGAGTTTTTTGGACAAATAGATGAGACCAGAATTTGGTCATCGGCCAGATCAGCGGCTCAAATTAAAGACGGTGCCAATACAGGACTCGATGGCGATGAGCCAGGATTGCTGTCCTATTGGAGATTCAATGAGGGCAAGGGGACATACGCTGAGGATTCAAGAGGGTACAATGGAGCCGAATTTTTAAACACGGCTGCATTTACCAATCGAGTGGTGAATGTTGACGTCAATGAGGCCCCTACTAATATCCTCCTTAGCAGCAGTCAAATCAACGAAGGCTTGCCCGCCGATACCAAAGTGGGAGATTTGTCAACCACCGATGTCAATCTCAGCGATACATTCACTTATGAATTGGTGGCAGGATCTGGCGATGAAGACAATGATAAATTTAACATTCCGGATGTCCGTCTTTTCACCAATGAAACATTCGATTTTGAAACGAAAAGTTCCTACAGTATTCGAGTCAGAAGCACTGACAATAGAGGCTTATTTTTCGATAATATCTTCACCATCAATTTAGTGGACTTAAATGAAGCGCCCACCGATATTTCTATTTCCAATAGTACAGCTTACGAAAATGTAATAGACGAAGTGGGTCAACTGACCACTACCGATGAGAATGCAGGAAATACTTTTACTTACTCACTCATCACCGGCACAGGTGACACGGACAATGCTACTTTTGAAATCATAGATGACAAGCTTTGGGTTCAATCTATATTAGACTATGAGGCACAGCCGCAATACAGCGTAAGGATAGAAACCAAAGACAACGAAGGAGCCACTTTTGAAAAGGCCTTTACAATCACGGCCAAAGACACAACTGATAATAGAGGAGGCATATTTGATAATTCAAAACTGCTAATCACCCAAGACGACCTTCAGGGGGTAGGCACAGTATCTATGTGGGTCTTCATGAATACATTGAGCTCGGGAACTGCGCAAACTATTGCCAACAGACATTCGGCAACTGCGTCACAAAATGGATGGAATCTTGTGCAGGCTGGAGAGAGTTTTCGGATACAGGTGAAAGGAAATGGAGCCCCCAAAAACATTAATTCTATCAATTTCATAGAAGACAGTACCTGGTACCACCTGGCCATCGCATTCGATTATAACCTGGATTTAGTGTTCCTATATATTGATGGGGTATATCAGGGAGAGGCGTCAATAGCAGGATTTGGTTTTGAAACCGGAGAGGTATGGCTGGGAGATAGTCCTGATAATTTTTGGAGCTCTTTTGACGGTGTCATGGATGAGGTGAAGGTTTGGAACAAAGTTTTGACAGCCAATCAGATCAAATGTGAAATGGGTAACTTTTCTCTTATCGAGACGGATGGAGCATTGACCTATCTCAAACTGGATGTTCCCAATGCGTCGACACTTACAGATCATTCCCCGGGCGGGACGTCCACTTTCGCAGCCACTGATTTGGAATGGGGGCTCTCTCTTGATGCGCTAAACCAGGCACCTACCGGTTTCATTGTAGAGGGGAGCCAAATCCATGAAAACGAATCATCAGGCATATTAGTAGCCGGGTTTTCGGCCATAGACCCAAATGACATTAGTGGGTTCGCCTACGAGCTGGTAGCTGGTGCAGGCGATGACTTCAATGATCATTTCAGCTTTCAGGATAATGTCCTGTATACGACTGACCAAAGTCTTGATTATGAATCAAATACAACGGTATCCATTCGGGTAAAATTGACTGACCCCTTTTGCCTGTCTTATGAGGGTAACCATACATTTGAGGTCATTGATGTAGGAGAAAACCCAACCATCACGGTAGGAGAAGACATTTTTGTAGTCAAGGACTCCGGTCCGCAAACCTTTGCCGGATGGGCCACCAATATTTCGGATGGCGATAGTGGAACGGACCCTGTGCTCATTACGCTTACTGCTGAAGATCAGAGCTTGTTTTCAACGCAGCCAAAAATAGCAGTTGGCAACGGTGATCTGACCTTTGAGTCTGCCAGCGGCAAAACAGGGGAGACCATTGTCAATGGAGTGATATTCGAGTTCATTACGGATCCTATTACGATGGAACCTATCCCGGGTGCTACTACAAGTTTCAGCTTCAACATCAAGATTACAGAATTCAATACAGCGCCAACGGTTGCCAATCCCATAGCAGATCAAAATCTGGATGCGGGCTTTGCGAGTACTTTAATCGATTTAGCCAACATATTTACTGATGCCGAGGGCCATGCGCTGATGCTGTCAGCTTCTAGCAGCGATGTCTCCGTGGTCAGTGTGAGTTTGTCTGACACGGACCTCACGATTACTGAAGTTGGGAGTGGATCGGCCACCATCACCGTGACCGCCAATGACGACAATGGTGGAGTGACGGACGACGTTTTTGTAGTCAATATCATTATTGCTGGAAACAACAGTCCCACAGTGGCCAGTCCCATTGACGATGTGTCGGTACAAGAAGGGTTTGGTTCCGTGGAGGTGAATGTAGCTAACGTATTTAGTGATACAGATGCGGATGCCTTGTCAATCACCGCCGCTTCAAGTGATGAATCGGTCGCTACAGTAAGTGTTTCCGAGCAGGTCTTAACCATTACAGAAGTAGCCAATGGTGCCACTACCATTACTGTGACTGCAGCTGATGGCAAAGGTGGGACAGTGGACGACGTTTTTATTATAAATGTAAATGCTGCCGGAAATAACAGTCCCTCCGTGGCCAATCCAATCGCCAATTCTTCAATGGAAGAAGGGTTTGGCACTGTGGATGTGAATCTAACTGACGTCTTCAGCGACGCAGATGCAGATGCACTATCAATCACCGCAAGTTCAAGCAACGTATCGGTCGTCACTGTCTCTATCGCTGAACATGTATTGACGCTCACGGAAGTAGGCAGTGGAACGGCTGTGATCACTGTTACCGCGAGTGATGGTCGTGGAGGTTCGGTCACGGATGACTTTGAAGTCATAGTTACTGAAAAAGGAACAGTAACAGCTATCGAAAATGGGCCCGCAGCCATAAACATTTACCCAAATCCATTTGAAGATAAATTCACACTAGAATTACCAGAAAGGGGAGTAGATGAAATAGGTATTTACGACTTGCTAGGCAATAGGATCTTTTACCAGCTAAATCATATAGAAAACAACGTGGTAATAAATACTGATCAATTCAAGAGAGGAGTTTACATGATCAGATTGCGAACTACTTTAGGTATTATATCCAAAAAGATAGTCAAGAATTAGTCACAACAACTTCAGTTTGTATTTACCTATAAGGGCCGCATTCCATATGAATGTGGCCTTTTTTAGTTTTTGGCTAGCTACTGCTCAATCGAAATCATAGTTCGAATATCGTCTTTTTGAGTGCCGATAAGCAGAGGCTTGTTTACTTTGGGAAGCACTTTTACATCGTAAAGTTCATCGACATGGCCAGACAATCGTACCCAGTGTTCTGCGGCACCTGTCTCAAGGTTGATGATCTGAAGGCCACATCTCGCTTGAGTATTTGCGGCTTTCAAATTGTCGTCCAAGGCCAGACCTCCAAAAGTTCTGTTTTTTCTTGCAGATGAAATTGCGACTATGGCATAATTCCCAACAAAGTCCAGCCCTCTAAGAAATCCCGGGCAAAACGCAATTTTTTCAAATTTATTAGTTTTCAGATCAACGGAGCCGAAGTAACCCGTACCTGCTTCCAGGAGATATAATTTTCCATTATACCAGCGGGGTGAATGCGGCATGGACAAACCGTCGCAAACAATCTCGTTGGTTTGAACGTCCATCACGACACCTCCATTCTGGCGGTGCTCACGCCAGCCATCCGAAACATCACTCATACCCACCATAGTCACATGTGCAGGTTGGCCATCTCGTTCTGCCAGACCATTCAAATGGCATCGGTCCTCAGGTACCAATTTCGATATAAATGGTGGTTGCCACACCCGTTTAAAACTATGACTTTCGCTGACAGTTGCCAGGCAACTAAATAATGTATTGACGAAGATGGGCCTGCCGTCATTTCCAACCATGATGTCATGGATATCAATATCACCCGTCGTATAAGCAGCCTGTGGCAAATACACTTTATCGTAGTCCTTGAATTTACCATCTGGTGGAAGCGAGTTGTCAAAACGCCACAGCTGAAACAGCGAACTCATCCAAAAGGTATTGTCTATCGCTTTACTCAATCCCATGCATCTGCTAAATGTTCGTTCGGTAACATGTAGCGTCTGGTCCGGATTGGTGCCTAGCATAAAGGCTTTACCGAGCTGATAGGTGGTGAACATCAAACTCGCCTGATGAGAGGTTAACCAGTTTTGAAACTGACGGGAGGTGACGATTTCAAAGGTGGGTTGATCCGATGGTGTTTTTGTTTGCAGTTTTTCAGCTATCATAATTGACATCATTTAGTTGTTCTAAAAAGAAGGCGATCGCACATCAAGCGCGACGGCCCTCCTGGTTGTTGTAGATTATCCTTACAGTTTGCTAAGTCTATGGGAGATGGTTTGCCTACCGCTCATTTGTATCTCCATGATGTAGATTCCTGCACTTAGTTTTGCTACATCCATACTAGCGTTCATCTTTGCCTTCTTTTTTTCGATTTCCTTTCCAAGTAATACCTGGCCGCTTAAATCTATAATTTGAATCTTAACAGATCCAACATGATTGTTTTCCAGTGCCAGCTTAATTTGCTCCATCGCAGGATTTGGATAGATCTGAATGCCACCGTCAATTTCGCCTGCTACGCTCAATACCGGAATGGAGGCAACTTCTATCGTTTCACTATCTGAGCTGCTGCCGTCACTTACACTGACAGTAACATCATGTGTGCCGTTATCGGAATTAGATGGTGTCCAGCTAAACGCGCCTGTGATACCATCTATAGTCATTCCTTTGCCGATTGAAGTTTCATCCAAACTGAATGTGAGTATTTGTGCAGGTAGGTCTTCATCCATAGCGATAGCATTGAAAACTAAAGTCGCGCCCTCTTCTGTATTCTTGTTGCCTAAAGCGGTCAAAACAGGAGCTGTATTAACTTCATTTACCGTTATTGTTACCATCTCACTAATCGAACTTTGTCCATCACTAACAGTTACGGTGATGGAATGCACACCGTCTTGTGATTCCGAAGGGGTCCAACTAAATGCTCCTGTTGCCGCATCCATAACCATGCCTTTGGCTGTAGACGATTCATCCAGGCTAAAAGTCAGCGTTTGCGCCGGTATATCTGTATCTGAGGCAGCAGCAGTAAAAATCAATTCAGCACCTTCGTCCGTGCTTTGATCTCCAATGGCTGCCAGTACCGGTGTGTTGTTGTCATTTACCGTGATGGTAATCACTTCGGTGTCCTCTGTGACCCCATCACTAACTTTTACAGTAACGTCGTGAGTCGTAGCCGCTAGTTCTGTGCCTGGAGTCCAACTAAATGCGCCAGAGGCCGCATCGAGAGTCATGCCTTTGCCAGAAGAAGTTACATCCAAGCTGAAGGCCAATGTTTGGGCTGGTATATCCTCATCCGTAGCAGCAACAATGAATGTCAATTCCTTGTTTTTGTCTATAGCTTGGTTTCCTATAGCCGCAAGCACCGGGGCATCATTGGTATTATTGATAGTTAAATCGAATGTAGCTTCAGTGGTGAGGCCATCTACATCGGTCGCAGTAACAGTTATGGATAAGATGCCAACATCTCCATTAGCAGGTGTGCCACTGAAAGTATTTGTTTGATCGTCAAAAGTCAGCCAGGCAGGCAATTCTCCGTTACCTGACAGCGCTGCAGATAAGGTATGTACATCGTTTGGGTTGATGTCATCAAACGTGTTGGCGGCTACAATGAAATTAAATACGGCATCTTCATCAGTAACCTGATCGGGTATGGTATTGGCGACAGTAGGTGCAGTAGGTTTAATGATTCCAAACAATACATACCCGGCGCCGACATTGGTGTTGGCACCTGTTGCGCCGATTACTACGTCATCGACACCGTCACCATTAATGTCTCCCAGATTACTGACCGCTGTGCCTAATAGGTCGTCTACTTCGTTTCCTTTGATAGCAAAACCATTTGTGCCATCCAGACCGGTTAAGTCAATGGCTGCTCCAAAGGCGTTGGAACTGCCAAAAATTACATAGCTCGTCCCGACATCTGAATCGGTTGTTCCATCGACTTTGGGAGCGCCGATAATCAGATCATCCGCTCCATCCTGATTGATGTCACCGGCACTACTTACGGCACTGCCAAATTCGTCATTTGCTCCTATTCCTTTAATAGAAAATCCATTTGTGCCGTCCAGACCAGATAGTTCGATAGTGGCTCCAAAAGCGTTATTGCTCCCAAAGAGCACATAACTGACCCCTGCATCATAGGCTCCATCATTGTCTGCTTTTGGCGCTCCAAATACGAGGTCATCAATGCCGTCACCATTGACATCGCCAGCATGACTTACAGAGGTGCCGAATTTGTCATATCTGGCTGCTCCTTTTACTGTAAAGCCATTTGTGCCGTCCAGCGCATTCAATTCTACTCTGGCAGAAAATCCGGTATCAGTTCCAAAGACCACGTAGCTATTACCTGTGGAGTAATAGACATTGGGTGCCCCAATAACCAGATCATCAAAACCGTCATTATTAATATCTCCGGCATGGCTCACCGACATGCCTGTTTGATTGTAGCGTGCTGTGCCATTGAGCATAAAACCGTTTGAGCCATCGAGAGCATTCAATTCTACCCGGGAAGAAAATCCGGTATCACTTCCAAAGACCACATAACAGTTGCCTAAACTGTAGTAGACATTTGGTGCTCCCACAATCAGGTCGTCAATACCATCACCATTAATGTCCCCGGCCTGACTGACGGAAGTGCCAGTCTTATTGTAACGAGCTGTTCCATTAATCATAAAACCCGTAGAACCGTCGCCAGCATCAAGGGTAGATAAATTAACCTGCGCAGCAAAGCCTGTATCACTTCCAAAAAGAACATAGCTATTTCCCAGACTGTAGTAGACTGCCGGGGCACCGATAATCAAATCATCAATGCCGTCACCGTTGATATCGCCTGCTTTACTGACAGAGGTTCCCGACTCGTTATACTTGCCTGCTCCATTAATTTTAAATCCATTGGAACCGTCTAATGCTGATAAATCCAAACTGGGATTAAAGCCGCTGCTAGTTCCAAAAACTACGAAGCTATTGCCGGTGTTATAGTAAACATTCGGAGCCCCAATGATCAGGTCATTGATACCGTCACCATTCACATCACCGGCATCACTCACAGATTTGCCGGATAGCGTATTGGCGCCTACTCCGTTGAGAGTGAAACCTGTGGTGCCGTTGAGTGTCGAAAGCTCAAGGGTACCTGGAAATGTGTTTTGGGCCTGAATGCCGGTTGTGGGTGCCATGGCCAACCAGGCGGATAATGCACTGGCAGTTACACCCAATTTCCACTTCCGATTGAGCCCCATCAGTCTGCGAGCGATGATAGCTATCTTTCGCTCAAGACGAGAATCATATTTATTTAAAAGTCTTACTTGTGCATGACGATAACGACGCTGCAGTTTGATCCAGTGGTAGAAATTATTTTTTCTCATGGCAATTGTTTTGAATTACACTTTATTAATAATAGCTCAGGTCTTTGTTGCACTGTTTTTCCAGGGAATTACTAATACTTTATTCAAGTTTTATCTTGACTTTCTGACCTCCAGATTGCTCCATAAAAAGCAACAAGAGTAGCAGGTAGGTTAGGCTTTTGGGAAAGGTTGATTTTTCCAATGTAGAAGAAAAAAAATCTTTTTTCGTGCGGAATATTTCTTTTTTTGATGCTTGGAGAGCAACTTTTTTTTCTTTTAAAAACTAATAATAGTTTGATGCAGACTTTTTGTACAATAAGGAAAATCCTAAAAAGAAGTTTGTTCCAAAAGAGGCCAAATTGAATTGTTTGATCAACCTCTTTTTTGATGCGAAATCATAAGTTTTTGCATTTACTGCAACAGATCGAAAGGGACCGATTTAAGACTCGAACTCAGGTTAAAAGCACTTTTATTCAAAGCATGGTCATTGATGCTTTTGATAGTAAGGATTGGGTATGAGAATACCGAATGATCCCTGGAGGGAGCACATTCCTTCTCCATAACCAATGTCTCCACCTGAGAAGGGCTTGGACCAACTTGGAACGGCTGGGTTGAGGAAGAACTGATAGGGAGGGAAGATCTACCCCATATTTTCCACAAAAGGCTGTTGCCTGACTCTTTTCCCTGTAGCCGAATAAATGGCATTTGCCAATGCCGCCGCAATTGGAGGCAAGGAAGGCTCGCCAAGACCTGTTGGATCGATTCCATTTTCTACAAAAAAGGTTTCAATTTCCAATGGTGCTTCCTTATGTCGAATGAGTCGATATGTATTGAAGTTACTTTGATCCGGTTGGCTATCCTTGAAGGTCATGGCACTATACATGGCGTGACCGATGCCGTCTATAATTCCGCCTTCGACCTGATTCAATGCACCTTCCGGGTTCACAACTATGCCACAATCAATGGCACACCAGACCTTTTGGATTTTGGGCAATCCGTCTTCCATTTTGAGATCGACTACTTGCGCCACATAAGAATTGTGACAGTAGTAGGCTGAGACTCCTCTTGAGATACCGGGTGTGTCATTGCCCCAACCAGACTTCTCTTTTACCAGTCTCAATACCCCGGCATATCTCGAAGGGTCATAATCGTTGTCATTACCAACTGGATTGGATATGGCTCGATCAAATAATTCCAGTCTGAAATCAATGGGATCTTTACCGACTTCTTCGGCCACTTCATCTAAAAATGATTGCTCCGCAAAACCAATAAAGTTGGAAGCGGGAGCGCGCCAGGCACCTGTCGAAACATTGGACTCCAGGCTATGATCTTCAGCCTGGTAATGATCTACTGCACCAGCAGGAAACCGGTTTTCAAAGACCGGACTTCCATTGAGTCCTACGCCTCTGACCTTGAAGCCAATCATTTGATTGTTTTCATCCAAGGCAGCCTGGTAATTAACCTGATAGGGTGGGCGATAAGTGCCTTGTGTCATATCATCTTCTCGGGTATAGATGAGTTTTACAGGTGCATTCACTTGCTGTGAAATGACTGCTGCTTCAACAGCAAAGTTGCCATACAGACGACGGCCAAAGCCACCGCCCATTCTGGTCATCATGATGGAAATTTTATCTTCAGGCAAACCGATTACTTTCGAAACTGTCTTACTGAGATATTCAGGAGTCTGAATGGGTCCCACTAATTCAGCCTTGTCTGCCGTGACATGGGCAAAGAAATTCATAGGCTCCATGGTATTGTGGGCCAGAAATGGAGCACCGTAAGTTTGTGAAATTACCTTGGCCGCTTTTTTGAATGCGGTATCAGGATTGCCATCCTTTCTGGCAGTTTTTTGCTCGGAGCCTTCCAACCAACCATCTAAAAGTTTTCTGTGATTCGAACTGTTTTCACCATTGGACTCTGTCTGCCATTCTATTTTCAGTTTCTTTTTGGCACTCATTACCTCCCAGGTGCTGCTTCCTACTACGGCTACCAGATTTGGGAATGCATTGACGTCTGACCATTGTCTTTCTACACCTTCCGGAAGTGAATCAATAGTAATGACCTCTTTTATGCCTGGCATTGACCGGGCTTCCGTGTCATCCACAGATTTGAGTTTCATACCAAAAGCAGGTGGATGGACAATCATGGCAATGAGCATACCTTCACGTTTGTAATCCAATCCAAAAAGCGATTCACCTTTAATTAACTTAGGGCCATCCACATTTTTGGTAGGTGTGCCTATGATTTTAAAGTCTTTGGTTTCCTTGAGTTTGACTTCCTCTGGTACAGTTACTTGAGCCGCAGCAGCAGCAATTTCGCCATAGCTGATCGATTGACCCGAACCATGATTGATCATGCCGTCGACGGTTGTCAATTCTCCGACCGGAACCTTCCACTGCTTAGCGGCTGCTTCCAAAAGCATTCTTCGCGCTGTAGCACCTGCCATACGCAGACTTTGCCATCCCTGACGGATAGATTGGCTACCACCAGCCAGTTGCCTTTTATATTTTTTTGTGTCCAATCCTGCTTGTTCGACCACCACATCCTTCCAATTGATATCCAGTTCTTCTGCCACGATCATCGGCATGGAAGTTTTTACATTTTGGCCTATTTCAGGATTTGGAGAGACGATGGTCACTATGCCGTTGTCGCCAATTTTGAGATAGGCATTGATATTGAACCACTCTTCGGGCATGGCTTTGAGTTGCTCCGGTGTTGGCGCGCATGAGGCCAACCAGTTGAAGCCCAGGACTAGCCCGCCGCTAGCCGCAGAAGAGACTTTAAGAAATGAGCGTCTGTTATATTTTGTTTTGATCAGGGTCATAGTATGGGGATTTGAAGGGAGATGAATTTTGGATGTGTAGTTATGCTTCTTTGGCAGCAGTTTTGATCGCAGCCTTGATTCGAACATAGGTTCCGCAGCGACAGATGTTGCCGTTCATGGCCTGATCAATATCCTTGTCAGTAGGGGCAGACTTTTGATTCAAAAGAGAAGCCGCATTCATGATTTGTCCGGATTGGCAGTAGCCGCATTGTGCCACATCGTGTGCTATCCAAGCCTTTTGGACTGGATGATCTGCTTGTTCTGACAGACCTTCAATCGTGGTAATGGCACGATCGCCAATACTGGAGATCGGAAGAAGGCACGATCGTGTAGCTACACCATCTAGATGGATTGTACATGCACCGCATTGACCAATGCCACAACCGAATTTGGTTCCAACAAGGTTAGCATGATCTCTTAGTACCCATAATACGGGCGTATCCGGCGCCACATCTATCTCTTGGGTCTTATTGTTAATTTTTAAGTTGAATATAGCCATAGTCAGTGAATTTACTCGAATTGAAAATGCAAAGCAAGCATTCGAGCACATGGTCTTCAGTTAGTTTTACCGAAGTACTTACGTCGTTGAGCTCATGCGGCCTCTAGCTCCTGACAAACGACAAATGGAGTAAGACCAACGTACTGAGAACCAACATTTGAACAACTTACAGGTATCATGCCTATGGCATGGAATTAACGGAACAGTTGCCAGCTATTTGGCATAGTTAAAAATTTTCTTAAATTTGTTTAAACAAATGTTGTTATCACACGTATTGTATTGATATAGAATGGGAATAGCGGAAGAATTAGGGCAAAAACAATTTAAAAGTGTTCGTCAAAAAGCGCATTTGAACATAATGTTTACCGCCTATTGGCTGATTGAGCAAACCAAGAAGGTCTTAAAACCTTTCGATATTACGCAACAGCAATTTAATGTATTGAAAATTTTGAAAGGGAGATATCCTAAAAGTTGTGCCTCGAATGAGATCAAAGAAGTCATGATAGATAAAGGACCCGATTTGACCCGAATGATAGACCGATTAGTAGTCAAAGGCTGGGTGACCAGGGAGGTTTGTCCTGAAAACAGGAGGAAATTGGATATCACAATTACGGAAAGCGGGCTGGCTTTAATCAAAAGAATTGAGCCAAAATTAAACAAACAATTTATTGATCAGACCCGAATTTCTGACAAAGAGGCATCAGAGCTTAGCCGAATTTTGGATAAAATGAGGGCTTAGTATTTTTTTGAGTAAACAGTTGTTTAAACAATAAATGTTTAGACATTTATTAATACGGATTGAACAAAACATAAATAATCTATTACAAACAAAAAATAAAGTAAAATGAGTTATTCAGACAAAGCAAGAGATATTCAGGACCTATTGTCCAAAGGACAATTGTTGGATGCATTCGAACAGTATTACCACGAAGATGTCGTCATGATTGAGGCCAACGGAGAAAGGCGTGAAGGTAAGGACGTCAACCGGGAAGCCGAGAAAAAGTTTTTGGCCAGCGTACAGGAATGGCATAATGCAGGAGTCGTAGCTATTACTTCCAACGAGGAGGAAGGCTTCACTATGGTTGAATCCTGGATGGACGTCACCTTTCAGGGTGGGACGCGAATGAAGGCAGAACAAATCGCACGGCAAAAATGGCAAGACGATCAAATCATTGAGGAGCGATTTTACTACAACGTACCTGGCTAATTCAATAACAGCCGGTTTGTTTTTTACTAACCATATGTCACATGAAAAAAGAACAATCATTGTCTCAGCTTCCATTCAATGAATGGAAAGAGACCAGAATGACCTTACATCTGATTTTGCAAATTATAGGCAAAGTGAGATTGAAGATGACTCCGCGTAAAAATCATTGGTGGTTTATAACTGAATATGTATCTGTAAATGGATTCAGTACTTCTTCCATTCCTCACCCGGATGGGCTCAATTCATTTGAAATCATCTTTGATGTACACAAAATGGAAGTTCGGATAGCATCAAGCTTCGAACAGCCAGTTATTATCCCTTTGAAGGAGGGGTTAACGATTGCCGAATTTTATTCCAAATTCGAGAAAGCACTACAGAACCTGAAGGTAGAACCGAATCTAATTGACAAACCATTTGATTTGGGCATAGACCAGAGGTTTTCGGAGATTACCGAATTCCATCACTTCGACCAAGATTATATACGAAGGTTCTGGAAGATTTTATTATGGATTGACGGGGTTTTCAATGAGTTTGGTGGGCGTTTCTATGGTAAGACGTGTCCAGTACAGATCTACTGGCACCATATGGATTTGGCTATGACGAGATTTTCAGGAAAGAAAGCGCCTCCGATGGACCCATCCGCACGAGTCTCTGATAAGGATGCTTATTCGCACGAAGTCATTAGTTTTGGTTTTTGGCCAGGAGATGATCAGGTCCAACAGCCGACCTTTTATGCTTATGCATATCCTTCGCCAGACGGGCTCGGTGATGAGCAACTCAAACCTGAGTTCGCTAATTGGGTCGATAATAATGGGAGCCCCATGGCTACACTGAGCTATCATGAACTCATCGAGACAGAAGATCCCAGATCTGTGCTGCTCGACTTTATGGAGAGCTCCTACCAAGCTGGTGCGAAATTGGCCGGATGGCCGATTGATGAACTTAAAACTCCTGATCTAAAGGATTTGTAAAATTGATTATTAATAATAGCATAACTATGAGTACGCTGAAAAGCGTCTTAATTCAAAGAAGGAAATAATGAATACCGATAAAATTATTGCTATAAAACCGATGAACTTCCCCTGGGAAGCTCAAGATCCGTTTCTGTTTTGTGCCTATCACAGAGACGAATACCCAGCTGGAAATGATCAAATGGGACCTGATCCTGTACATTTGAACGGCCGAAATATTGGACAAGATTTCACCGTCAAGAATGGCTGGCGCATGTATCATGGAAGCGCCATTCCAGGATTTCCCTATCATCCCCATCGAGGCTTCGAGACCATTACCATCAATAAGGAAGGTATTGTGGATCATTCAGACTCGTTGGGAGCAGCCGGACGATTTGGTAAAGGAGATGTACAATGGATGACTGCCGGTAAAGGCGTGCAGCATTCAGAAATGTTTCCTTTATTAAACAAGGACAAGGAAAATCCACTGGAAATATTCCAGGTCTGGCTCAATCTTCCGAAAGCTAACAAATTTGTAGAACCTCACTTCAAGATGCTTTGGAACGACGTTGTACCAGTGGTTACGGAAAAGGATGATGACAATAAAAGTACTGTGATTGATGTGATTGCGGGTAGTTACAAGGACACGCAGGCACCAGCACCTACACCCAATTCCTGGGCAGCAAACCCTGAAAACCTGGTTAATGTCCTAACCGTCAAAATGGAAGCGGGGGCGCAATGGACGTTTCCTGCAGCCGGGGGAGAAGCAAACCGAGTGCTTTACTTTTATAAAGGATCTGAAATAACTGTGGAGGGAGAAAGCGTAGATCAAAATCATCTGATCCAGTTAAATTCACTAAAAGATATAACTATAGTGAACAGCGATCACGACGCCTATTTTCTGATGCTGCAAGGAAAGCCGATTAATGAGCCGGTGGCTCAATATGGCCCTTTTGTAATGAATACTGAGGAAGAAATTCGACAGGCATTTGAAGATTATCAAAAAACTGCCTTTGGTGGTTGGCCCTGGCCTCTGCAGGAGCAGGTACATGACCGGGATAAGGGACGGTTTGCGCTACATGCTGACGGTAGAGAGGAGGTTAGATAAGTCAGTGAATTGGTTTTTCACTTTGAAATTTTAAAAGGCAATAACCAAAAAAAGGAGGCTGACTCGAAGGGATAATCATCCTTGAGCAGCCTCCTTTAGGTTAGTGGTTTATTGTTTAATGAATCTTAATATTTGTGTGTCATTCAAACTGTTGGCTCTAATAAAGTAATTGCCTTGATCGAAATCGGAAACATCTAATTCAATCACTTGCTGACCTATCTCATAACTCTGATCGATGATATGCATCCCCATCAGATTGAATACAGATAATGACAAAATAGCATCCCGACTTGACTGAATCTTCAGTAAATCTTGTGCAGGATTAGGGTAGAGCTGCAACGAAGAAAGTCCTTCATCTAAATGCTCTTCCATATCCGTCGAGGTTCCACGAATCCTGGCACTGCTAACACAAGAACCAACTACAAAACTATCTTTATTCGCAGAGGTATTGTTTTCGCCACCTTCCGGTAAACTATAGGTATAGTAGTAATGAATGGTTTGCCCTTCATTAGCGTTGATCTGGTATGGCTGACCAGGATTAACAATGTACCCAGGCCATGGCCCATTTGCGGATGTTGCATAGTACAAAATCACAATATTATCACCCACACCTGCTATTGAAGGTACAAAAGTCATGGTAGGATTATTCGTATCGTCAGATACTTCAACAGAGAAATCGCCGGTATATCCTGCAATGCTACATATGGAAGATATTGCGTTGACCGCAATATTTGCTGACCCTATTACGCCACTTTGGGTCGCTGTCACGGTAAATGAGCCCACTGCGGAACCAGTATACAATCCGCTGTTACCCATATTCCCTCCAGTAGCCGTCCAGTTTGGATTGACGACAAACGCATCGCCAAACTGATCAAAACCAGTGGCTGTAAATTGCTGTGTGCTTCCTTCATCAATGGTGGCATTCGACGGAGAAACAGTGATGGTGGTCAACACCGGAACTGGTGCAGATGACTCACCTCCTTCGATGTAGTTGAGATTCAAGCCTGATGCATCAAACACCACGCGCATCGTATGACTACCTGCCGGCACATTAACGTTGGAAGCAATAATAGTCGTAAAGTTCTGCCATCCTCCAGTATTAGGAACTGATAAAATACCCGTAACATCTACTCCATCTATCTCGATATGAAGTTGTCCACTTCCACTGGGTGAGGCTACTCGCAACGAAAGGTCATAACTGTTGCTAGTGGCAGTTGCATTGATGTCATATGCCAGCCATTCACCGGCGTCAATCCATCCGATGTTGTACAAACCGCCCTGGCTGTCTGTAGTAGGTTCGATGTCTACATCTTCATTATTTCTAAAGGCACCGCCTGTGTTTCCTGAGGTCAGATCATGGTATCCTACGCCTTCTCCTCCACCATTGAAATTTTCTGCTTCAATACGGCCGAGTAAGGCCCAACCAGCCGAAGCAGCTTCCACGGTTACATTGGCTGTTCCGGATAGACCATCCTGAGACGCAGTTACAGTAAACGAACCAACAACGGATCCTGTATACCATCCATTGTTGTCAACACTTCCACCTGTAGTCGACCAGGTCGGGTTGATAGTAAAAGCATCTCCAAACTGATCAAAGCCTGAAGCGGTAAATTGCTGCATGGCTCCTTCATTTATAGATGCGTTCGATGGAGAAACTGTAATTGTTGTTAAAACAGGAACTTCTACCGATCCGCAATCTCCTATCACGACCGAGTGTATATCATTGGCAGTATTTCTTTCACCACCCTCCGGTACACTGTAGGTATAGTAGAAATAAACAGTCTGGCCAGCGCTTGCTGTGATGGCATAGGCTGAATTTGGTGCAACGATATATCCCGGATAACCACCTCCGGGCGTAAATCCATAAAAGAGTATAACGACGTTGTCTCCGACTCCAGCGTATCCTGGTTCAAATGTAATAGTAGGATTGCTTGAGTCTCCCGATACTGAATACGTGTAGTCTCCATTGGATGGGCCTCCTGTGCATTCGTCACCTCCAACCACATTTACTTGTACCTCAGCTGTGCCTGAAATGGCACCCTCATTGGCGGTGACTGTAAAGGTACCGGCTGCAGTTCCGGTAAACAATCCTGCCGCTGATATACTTCCACCTGTGGATGTCCAGGTAGGATTGATCGCGAACGGATTGCCAAACTGATCAAAGCCTGCTGCTGTAAATTGTTGAGTTCCCCCCTCGTCTATAGTGATGTTGGCGGGTGACAGTATTATTGAAGTCAATACAGGAACTGCCACCGCATTGACCGTGATACTGGCTGTTCCTGAGACGCTGCCGTCAGAGGCAGAAACGGTAAATGAGCCTGCTGTAGATCCTGTATACAATCCATTGCTGTCAACACTTCCTCCTGTAGTTGACCAGGTAGGATTGATTGTAAATAGGTTACCAAATTGATCAAAACCAGCGGCAGTGAATTGTTGGGTCGAGCCCTCGCTAATCGTAGCATTGGGGGGCGATAAATTTACGGATGTTAGGACCGGCGTACTATTTCCATTGCCATCATCCCATACAATATCATCAATGGCAAATTGGAAAGTTGAAGTGGGTAGTGCTCCGTCTTGACTGACTATTGCAAATAGGTAGTTCATGTCCTGAAAGGCAATAATTCCTTCCAGATCTGCTATCGGAATTTCTACCTGCCCCCATTCACCGTCTCTCACCAAGCCGTAAGTAGTCTGCCCAGCTGGAAAACTAACGTATTGCTCATTAGTGTAATTGTCAGTTACTCCGATTCTGAAGGTCACATCGCCCGGAATCTTGATTTTAAATTTCAATGACCCGTTTTCCACATAATTGGACATGTTTCTTCCATAAAGAGAACTAATACCCCCACCGAACCAACTATTGGCTGTGGTGGTCTCCCATGCAATCACTTCGGTTCCTTCATAAGGGGCTGTAGTCCCTTCTTGCACAGTTTCTCCCCAGGCAAATATTTCGGCATCTGTGCCAAAATTGAGTTGATTGTTTGTTGGGGTATCTTCAGTGAAAACGCCAAATACTCCGGACTCAGCTGGCAGACTTCCGTCGGTGAAGGTTACACTTCCGTGACCGTTGTACTGCGACACTTTTACATAATCAATATACATTTTGGCTGGTAAAGGGGCAGTGACTTGACCCGGGCTGGCGGCATCAGTGAAGTTTCCTCCAACGGCCAGGTTAAGTAACATATAGAATGGTTTGTTGAAGGCATTCAACTCACCATTTTCATCTATGGGTAATGGGTTCGTATATAAATCATGTTCGGTACCGTTGTCTATTACCGAAAATCGCATTTGGGTAGGCTCCCAGTACAAACGATAAGTGACAAATCGGTCATTCAAAGGCTGGTCAGCGATATAGGGTTGGTTATAATCCACGTCCCAGGCAATACTCGCTACGGAGCCGTCGGGAGCCTGCCAGATGGCATTGGCACCCACATAGTCGTTTTCAGTAACGCCCGGAAAGCCTTGACGTTCCCTTTCTGTTGCGGCATGACCCATTTCCATCATATCAATTTCACCTTTGGCCGGCCATGTTAAATTGGCATCTCCCAGCAACCAGGCGGCTGGCCAGAGACCAGTGGCTAAATCGGGTACTTTCATTCGTACCTCGATCAATCCATAATGAATAGATACTTTTCCGTCCGTATCCACTTTCCCTGAAGAAAAAGAACTATTGCCGATGCTCTCATTTTTGGCTTCCAATACCAGTGCACTGTTACCCGGTTCGCCGGAAATGTCTTCGACATATACATTATTGGGTGAGTAATATTCTAATTCCTGATTTCCCCAACCACAAAGTCCGATATCGCAACCGTCTCCTGTATTAGGATTCCATTGCTCGGTATTGAGGGCATTGAAATTTTCTTCCCAAAGTACATTTCCAATGCCAGAGCCTTGTGTGTTTACTGTGACTGTAGCGTCTGCTGATAGAGCGCCGGAACTGACCGTGACTGTACAGCTACCTGCCGTGGAAGGAGCTGTGTACAATCCATTGGAAATAGTTCCACAAGTTGAACTCCAGGTAAAATTGGTGGCAAACGGAGCTCCAAATTGATCTAAACCGACTGCTGTAAATTGTTGTGTGGCATCTGGTGCAATGCTTGAATTGGATGGAGTAACGGATATGGAGGTGAGTACCGGTTCGGAAGTGCCGGTTAGCTCAAAAGTCATTTTACCCAGGTTGAAACCGCCATTGCCTACTTGCACCCGAATGACTTGTTCGCCGGCAACTAAATTGACGTTTTGTGTGATTACGTTTTGCCAGACGTTCCAATCGGTACCGGTAAAATTGACGTTGATGTCACTGCTAATTTTTGTTCCATCACGTTCGAACCAAAATGGCCCTCCTCCGGCTGTATTCCCTGAGGCGTATCTTAAAGTCACCTGATAGGCACCCGCCTGACTGGCATTGACGGTGTATTCCAACCATTCTCCAGGGTCGATCCATCCTACTGTGGCCCCTTCATTGGTTGTAGTACTGGCGTCTACCCCTTCTTCTGGTCTGAAATTACCTTCATTAAAGGAGTTGTTATCGGAGTAGGCGATACCCTGCCCGTTTCCGCCTTCGAATGTATCGTACAGACCGGCTTCAATCGTCCCGGGAATAGCTACAGGAGTTCCGGAATAAGCAGCTTGTGCACCAACCTGCACAGCGATTACATTGGATATATTCAAACCGCTTCCGATATAGGCCTTGGCATATAGGCTTGGAAATCCGGCTGCTAAAGATCCACTGTTCATACTGTATGGAGCTGAGTTGTCAGTTCCTATCAGCTGATCTCCAACATAAAATTCAACTTTGGTAACTCCTGAGCCTGATACTGAAGCGGTCATATTCACGCTGCCCGCCACCGGTACTTCAGTTTGGTCGATAGTAAGGGCAATGTCTACAGTAACATCCCTGTTTGTTGCCATGCTGTTGGCTGGTACATTTAAATTATACCCGTCAGAAAAATGAACGGTAATCTGAGAATTCCCATAATTATGCGCAGCGTAGGTCATTGAGCCATTATCTTCGAATGCCGCTGCGATTGGGTAATCGGCAGTGATTTCATTTTTCACCTGGCCCATGGCATTCATGGCATGCAGCCAATGATAAGTATGCCCATCAGAGATACCCACTTTAATATCGCGATCCGCGTAGGAATCATAAAGATCGACGGCTTGTTGAGGATCTATAAATGATAAGAATTTCCAATAAGTGTCGTACCACAAATTGGCATTAGGAATGTTGTTGAGTACATCTGTGTTTTGAGTCATCTCAGTCCAGACTCGTTGTACGTAATCTGCTCGATGGCCTAAATACAATGAACCACCATGGATCGGATACAATTGAATGCCATAAGAAGCTGCTTTGTCGTCGGTCCACCAGGTGCCATTGTCATAGCCACCACCCCAAACCCGGGCTACCATCTCATAGGCATATTCTGGTTGAAAAGATCTTTCTTCCACATCAAACCAATATTCCTGAATGGTTGAAAGTTCGGTGGTATACAAAAAGATACCTAAATCTCTTAGTTCATCATTGCCCGTAAGGGTTCCCCAATGAATCAGTGCTGAATTGAATTGCATGGATTCGGAAGTAGATTCCTGATCATTCCCGAAAGGTTCGGTCGCAAATCCATTGGCCCAGCTATGACCACCATAAGGGCTGAAGTTTCTGAGGAAAGGGAACATACTATCATTTCTGGATGGGTTGGCCGCGTCTCTTGCAAGCAGATTGATCATGTCTCCCCACTGCTCGGCCCAACCCGGATTGAATTGTTCTATGGCTGCTGCGGCATGAATGAAATAGCCCCAGTGGAAATGGTGATCATTGAGATTTTCATCTTGTCTGTGTCCGGCCGGATAGCCCAATAGGGATTTCCAATCCGAATTGTAATAGAATAGGAAGGCTACCTCGCCACTTTCATAGGTTAGCCAATCTTCCAGACGGGTTTGAACCGTTGAAACCATTAAATCCCTTGTTTCAGTATCACCCATTTGATCTGCGATTCTTGCCGCCTGAATTAGGCGATTCATGTCCTGTCCTTGATTGTAGGAGTCAGTCCATTCAGGGAGGCCGTCATTCTTTATTTGGCTGATCTTGCTTGCTAAAGCACCTGGGTCGAAACCGTTGCTGTATTTACCCAAATCCGGTAAAGTGGGCAGAATCCCACTGAATGTATTTTCAACAATAAAAGTATTAGATGCAAGTGTTTTGATAGTACCGCGAACAGAAGGATAGGTTGGGCCATTGGGTAATGGAGAGGCTGCAGCTAGTCGGTCCCATTGATGAGGGAGCAGGCCTTGCAGAATGCTTGAATTAATTCCTTCTTTCACATCTGGAGTCACCGTAAAGGTAGTACTGACACTTCCCGTAGACTCATTGTAATTCCAATCTACTTCCGTGTTTCCCGGGAATACATAGGCGTATGGCTCTAATTCGGCGATAGCTGCATTAATGTCCACTCCAAACGGAAGTAAGGCCATGGACCAATAATTATTGCCGTTCAAGGTGGAGGTGTAAACGCCACCACTTCCGCTCCAGGTCGACCCTGATGGTCCGAAGACAACATAATTGGAATTATTCATGTTGTCGACGACGACGAGCTTGTTACCATCCACACTTACACCTGTAGCATTGAAGTTGACCGATACTTTTGCAGCTGCTCCAGTATTTTTTTCAAAATATACAAAAGGTGATCCGATGTTCATCGTGGCATTAAAATCGTCGTTCCAATTCATGGTAACGCTCCAATCAGAGTGATTAGAAGGCGTGGAGAGGGAAGCATTCAGGCCATCTGTACCTACTACTATAGCATTCACATCGCTGATGGGTTCCCGATAATCGGTTGGGCCGGAACCCAGAGGAATGGTGTAATTAATAACTAAGCCGTTAGACATGGACTTAAATGAGAGCGGATAACTAAAAGCCTTTCCGCCGTGATCGGATTTCATTAGATCAGACCACCAATCATTGGTGGGAACAGGTTTTGTAGCAGCTATTCCCGAAAGCTGTGGTGTGCCGGAGGGGAATGTATTTCTACCGGCAGCGTCGACACCCGGAAACGTGGTCGTATAACTTCCGCTGCCCACTGACACCGTCTGACCGAAGGCGTCATTTAGACTGAATTTGTTCGTTAGAACAATCAGGATTAAAATAAAATTAAGTAGTGCTCTTTTCATAGCGTGTTCGTTAAGTTTGATTCGAACATGCATATTAGAGCGCAGTCATTCTTACCACAAAAAACCTACCTCTCAAAAAACACTCAGATACCTGA
Source organism: Reichenbachiella sp. (assembly GCF_039944555.1). Lineage (GTDB taxonomy): Bacteria > Bacteroidota > Bacteroidia > Cytophagales > Cyclobacteriaceae > Reichenbachiella. The sequence continues at coordinate 201,784 of NZ_JBDUYN010000014.1, forward strand.
AATACCACGTAAAAACTACGTACCCATTTGGCTATGATATTGTAATTGATTGTTAATTAATATGTTATGAATTTAATTCGGTTGGTTTTTAATATCTCAATATGAACTCGCTCAAGTTGATAGAACCATCCAGATCCAGGTGTTTTCTCAAACGATACCTGCACCCTTCTACACTTCTCAAAGTGATGTTCATCATCGAGGCGATCTCTTTGGAAGATAAGTTCAACCTTAAATAGGCTGCTAATTGTAGATCTTTACCGGTAACATCCGGAAATTCGTTTTTCATCCGTTCCAGAAAATTGCCATGCACCTTATCAAAATGAATTTTGAACTGTTTCCAATCCTGTTCCGTTTCGATATCCTGATTGATAAGATGTATGACCTTACCGATGAACTTTACATTGGATTCTTTGGCTTTTTTCAGCAATGCACTCAATTCATTACGCACTTTGATCAGCACTTCGTTTTTTTGTGTAATTGCCATAATAGATGAGGCCAATTCCGTATTGAGCACTTCCATTTTGGATTTTGATAAAGCTATTTCATCTTCCAATCTTTGATTTCTGAGCAATACAAGCTCTTTTTCTGAGATCAGTTTATCTTTTTTGAATTGGGCCTGATTTTTTCGTAAGATCCTAAGCTGTTTTAACCTTTCCTTTCTCTGTACCTTTTTAATATTGAGCCTAAATAGCTTTATCAATAGCCATAATAAAACAAGCGAAACAAGTACATAGATGATTTTGAAAGTTTTTGACCAATACCAAGGCGGGGCAATCAGAAAAGTGTATCGAACTTCATTGCTCTGAACTTCATAGATATTCTTTGCTTTTAGGCTGAAGGTGTATTGACCGCTAGGCAAATTGGTATAACTGGCCGTATTGGATTTCACCCAATTGTGTGTATCCTGGTCATGCCCCTCCAAATAGAAGCTATATTTTACTTCTTTAGAATCTTCATAATGGTCAGACGAAAAAGCGAAGCTTAAAGAATTTAGATCATTAGGTAATAAGATCTGTCCTACACGATCTTTTACCGGACGCTGTTCATCAATTGCAGATTGCCCATAGATGAGCGAATCATTATTCAACAATTTGACATGAGTCAAAACAGCGTTAAACTGTTTTGAATAATTTCTGTTTTGGGTCCTGTCAAATAGCACAAAACCATTTTTGGTTCCAAATAGCACGCTATTGGTATTCTGCACGTTAATGTTCTCAAATCCAGGGTTCAGTTTGCCGTGTAGCTTTTGCATTGGTGCTTTGATCACTTCATATTTATCATTTTCAAAAAAATCAATTACACCCACCTGATCGTGCAGATCATCGCCCTTCACAAACCATATATCACCCTCATCGTCTTCTTTGAGGTAGCGGATATGTTCGGTATCGCCGAGAATCTTGTTGAAGAACGGGTCTTTTATCATCGAATCCAGGTCAGGACTATAGAGGTAAGTACCGTATTCGGTTCCGAATACGATTTTATTATCGATTTTGAATAGATTGATGAACAGGCTGGTAGGAAAGCCTTGCTTGCTGGAATAGAATTGTTGAGCAACGAAAGTATCTAATTCATTGTTTAGCGTAAGCTTGAAAATTCCCTTGTATCCATGGGCCATCCAAATAGTGCCATTTTCTTCTATCTCTATGACCCTGCTGGTTTCTTCAAATCCGTTTATTTTCCAGCGATGCTTTAATATACCATCGACTAACTCATAGAGATGAATGCCCGTATAGGTGCCTTGTAAATAGAAAGGACTTCCACGTTTCAACTGGCGTAAGTTCCAGGCCCCGGAGTACGAAGAAATTTTTTTTGGTTCTTGGTGGTCTAAATAAAAAAGGCCATTCTGATGACAAACATAGATGACGCCATGAATGGCATAAACATTCCAAACCTGACCCGAAAGACGCTCAAAGGGTCGAAAACCAAGAGTTGGACGCAGGGGGTTCTCTCGTTTGGACCATTTACTGACATAAAGACCGGCGTTTGTTCCAGCGTAGAGTAAATCTCCCTGAGATACCATAGAATATACTGTGCCTTCCAAATTGTAATTTGCATTGATCTTGTTAAATGGACTGGCGATCTCCACATAGTCAATGCCGACATCGGTGGCCACCCAAAGGTTGCCAATATTATCAGTGCCTAAAGCCAGAATTGTGTTGCTCTGCAGACCATTTTTTTTACTCAGCCATTGAACTGGCTGGTAGACTTGGTCCAATATCAAGAGCCCTGAGGCCACGGAACCTATGGCGAGATATCCACCTCTAAGTTTTTGCGTACAATGGATTTTATTTTTGGCGAGGTAGCCATTACTTATTTTATTGGCATAATCAGCTGATTTATCGATGTAAGGTAAAATGCCTCCTAGCTCTGTAGTGAGCATGAGCCGATCATCTTCGCCTTCAGAAATTTTTAAAATAAAAGCATTATCAATTTCATGACTATCAATCCTTTTTTCCAATGAATTTTCTTTGACTACGAAAATGTCGTGGTTTATATCCTGCACCAGGATCGAATCATTTACCTTAGAAAAACTCTTGAGGTTGTCTAAGGGATTGATAACCGTGACCGTATCATTTTGATAGCAAAAGACGGCCTCGTTGGTAAGGAAATAGAGACCGTACGAAGTCTCGTAGATTTCCCAGACATCGCTGAAATTTTTGAAACGATCTGGTATTTTAGGAAGTAATGAGTGGTACCTTTTCTGACCTGTGTTGTTGGTCTTAATGAATCCAAAATCATTTTGAGCTCCTAGATAGATCCTGCCATCCGAGCCTCTGTGTAAGGATCGCATAACAGTTTTGTTCGGTGTCTGAAGAGTTAGGTTCCATTCGTGACCATTGTATTCCAGTAAACCATAGTTGTTGGCAAAAAGCATGACACCGGTATCGTCCTGTAGTATGTCCCAATTTTGAGCTCCTGCGCTATATACTTCATAGGAAAAATTTTCAATATTTGGCACTCCCTTATCGCTGATTTGTGCATAAGGGGAGATAGGAGATATAATAAGCAACAATTCGGCAATGAGCAACCTCTTCTGCAATCGACTCATAGACATTTCATAATTGACAATTTTTCTCAACGTATATTATGAAATTCCCAATAAAAAGACACGGATATTTAGATCAATAATGGTTGGGTGATGCTACAAGAAGATGTAACCCGATTGATCAAATATTAATAATAAATAATCACTTGCCTTTAGAGTAGTAGTAGGTAGAATAGATGATGATGTTCCTTTCTCAGTGAATTCTCTTCAAACGAGGACGTATATGGTACTATTTTCAAACTAATGTTGACATTTCTAAGAAACAGCTATTAATCAGCAAATGTTACTTTTGTCATTCTGGGCTAAATAGTTAAATTGAAAGCCTTCTGAAATAATAGTTGATGACCGAAGCAAACATAATTAAGGAATTAAAGAATGGTAACACGAGTGTGCTTAAGCATGTTTATGTTCATTTGAATACAGTTACCTCTTTTGTTACCAAAAATTCTGGCTCCAGAGAAGATGGACATGACATTTTTCAGGAAACGGTTATAGTATTTCATAGAAATGCAATCAAGGAAGAGTTTCTACTGACTTCTTCTATAGGAACTTATTTGTTTGCCATCGGCAGAAGAATGTGGCTTAACCAATTGAGGAGGAAGAAAATCAAGATAGCCGATAGTGAAATCGATCAAGATTTGACAGCGGTAGAGACTTTTGAGTTTGAATTGCCTCAGTTTTCGTCTCCAGATTTGGGCCAGAAAATTCACAAAATTCTGGATGAGGTTGGAGATACATGCAAGGAGATTCTTCAATTATTTTATTTTAAAAAACTAAACTTAGAGGCAATTAAAGAACGACTGGCATATAGATCGAGTCAGGTTGTTCGGCAGCAAAAGTACAGATGTTTGAAAAAGATTAGAGATAAAGTCAGTAAAATGCCAACCCTGATTCAGCAGCCATGAAAATAGAGGAACAAATAATTCGGCTTCTTGAAAATGATCTCAGCGCCAATGATCGAGCAGAGTTGGAAAAATTGTTGGAAGAAAACCCTGAGTTGAAAAAGGAGAGAGCTCTTTATGAACAAATTATTCTGGCCATTCGCGAGAAGGGGGAAGCTGAACTGAGAATTGATCTAGACGGTTATCTGAAAGAATATATTGAAGGTAAGGAGCGTAAGAAATTAATTCCGTTCAATAAATATATTTTTTATGGTGGAATCGCAGCTTCTTTATCACTGATTATGCTATTCTTTTATCAAACGAAAAATAACGCCGACATCACAAATGAGACACCCATGATGTTTGAGATCAACGAAGCACCGGTTCATGCAGATTCGGCAACGCTTGAGCGTGATAGTCTTCAAAATGTTTCGGACTCATTAAAAAAAGCAAAAAGTAGTGTTGACAATTTTTAATTATAGGTATAAACCAAAGAATTAAATCAACTGATATGAAAATTTATACTATTGCTTTAACGGTATGTTTGGCAATTATTCTTTTGGGTACGGCTAGTGAGGCGCAAACCGATTATAAAGACGCAAAGAAAGAGCTAAAAGACAAAGCCATTAAAGGAGCAAGAAAAGAGGCAAAAAAATGGGAGAAAATGGGCTTTAGCAATCTTCCTGGAGACCCTCCGCTCGATAAACAATTTGAAGTGTCCATGATAAAGCAATATTTGTTGGATGAGAAAGGAAACCCACTTTATATCGTTACTATGGGAAGTGCGGTAGCCGGTACTGAGGGAGTAGCTTCGGCCAATGCTATGGATAATGCCAGAGGAGCATTGGCAGGTCAGATACAGTCAGAGGTTTCTGCTTTGGTTTCTAACAACAAGGCCAATACACAATATGAGAATGGAGAAGTCGAGACAATTGATGAGTTTATTTCGAATAGTAAAACGCTTATCCAAAAAGAATTGGGTGCTTTAAAACCAGTCATTCGTATGTACAGAAAGGTGGACAATAATGTTGAGTACAGATATTCTACGATCTATAGCTTAAAAACTGTGAAGAGTATAGCTAAAAGAATAATGAAACAGGAATTGAGTGAAAAGTTGGACACCAATGAAGCACAGCTCAATCAGTTATTGGGTTTGTAATTAATGCTGAGGTTTTGCGCTCTTGTTGGTCTCTTATTGGTTTCTAGTTCAGGGTACCTTTCAGCCCAGAAACAGGATTGGACATCCTACAGATCAAGAATAGATAATTATCCCTCTGCCGTCTATTTCACCGGATTCATGTCTGGGCATTTAAGTAAAGGTGATGATCTGGAAAAAGCAAAGCTGGACATCATTGAACAAGCCAAAGTTCAGTTATCCGAGAATATAAGAATTTCAATAGAAAGTAAGATTACAAACAAAATGACCAATGTAAACTCTATTTCACTACAAGAGTTTGAAAAGGTGAGTCAGTCTTACAGCCACATTAGTGTATCTGGCTTGAAAACTGATGTTTTTATTGATACACGAAAGAAAGAAATTTTTGCATTCACTTGGGTAAGGAAATCTGAAGTGATTGATCATTATTCAAATCTAATTCAGAGCCAATTTCAAAAAATTGAAGAACAATTTCATCTGGGGTCTGATTTATTGAGAATCAATCAGATCAAAGCACTGAGAATTTTTTACTCGACCAAAAGGTTGTTTAGAGAGATGGAAGAAGCTCAGACCATACTCGTGATTTGTGGCCTGGATGATAAGGATACTTTGCTAAAAGCTCAGACGCAAAATTTGAAAAGAGAGATAGCTAAAATGACCGAGGTCATCAACAGCAGCAAGAATTTATCACTATCAGAATTGAGCGCTTTTCTGGTGGCTTCATTAAAGATGCAGACCGGTACTTTGAAAGAACCTATACAAGTATCTAATATTACCTATAGAGATTCTAAAATGAGCAGTGCGTTTTCCGAACGATTTTCTTCTCTTCTCATTAATGATTTGACCAATGAGGGATTCATTGTAGCTGATTTCAAGAGCGCACCATACCAACCGAAAACAGGCAACTTTCTTTCGGGCAGTTATTGGGAAGAAGGCCAGGATGGTTTGCAGGTCGTAATGGCACTTCGGAAGGTGGAAGATGACCTAAATCAAACAATTCTAGCCGGAGAAGAAGGATGGACGACTATAGCAACTCTGATCAATTCCAAATTGGAATACAAACCGTCCAACTATTTCTACGCAGTAGAAAAGGGTAAACTTTTCTCAAAAAATGAAATCGTAAACGGAGGAGCCAAACTTGAAATATGGACTAACAAAGGAGATGAAGGATTAATTTACAAAGAAGGAGATAAACTGAGACTTTTGATTCGAATGAATAAAATCGGCTACATCAGGCTAATAAACCATTGGGCGGACGGTACTCAAGTGATGTTACTTGATAATTATTATATCGATTATAGAAAAGTCAATCGTGTGATCAAACTGCCTTTAGAGTGGGAAGTGACATGCCCATGTGGTATCGAATTCGTTCAGGCCAATGCTCAAAATGTCGAATTTGTACCTTTGGATACCAAGATGAAAGATGGGTTCAATTTGATAACTGCTGAAACCAAAGAGGTCATCATCAAAAACAGATCATATAGCGAAGAGGCACTTGATACGGGAGGTTTTGCTGTGGAAGAGAGGCTAGTTATCGCAACCATAGACTAAAAATCATATGAACTGGTTGAAATACCTTAAATTTTTCTTACTCATTGCGATTTATACCGTGACCTTGTCAATGTCCGCGGGACAAAGCGTTCGTGATCAATTTAATAGTGCAAAAAGTAGCCATAGCTCGGGATATGACGAGTTTGTCGAACAAAAGGACAAGGAATTCGCAGATTTTTTAAGGAAAAACTGGAGAGCTTTTCAGTTACATGACGGAATTATTATTGAACCTAGACCCAAACCAGTTGAGTTTCCTCGGGTGCGTAAAATTATACCAGAATCGAAAAAACTTGAGCAAAGCCACCTTCCTCAAAAGTTGGATTTACTTGAGGAACTGGTCATGCCTGTCAACCATAAACGGGCGGTACATACCGATGAGTCCAAAACGGTGGCTTTCCCTTTCTTCGGAGATACGGTATTGTTGAAATATGATACGAATTTGGATTTGGGTAAGTTGAATTTCATTTCTCCGGCAACAATCGGAGATTTTTGGGAAAAAATTAGCCAGTCAAATTATAGGCTTGCTTTAGAAAGGTTTCTCTATTACAAAATGAAATACCGACTAAATGATTATGGTTATTATCTTCTAATAAAGGAGTTCACTTCTTACGTATTTTCTACGGAAAACAAAAGACGTCTATTTACTTGGTTCATCCTTTCCAAATCCAAGTACAAATCAAAAATTGGATATAATGAGAACCAAGTTTATTTATTGTTGCCAAGCAACAGGAAGGTATTCGGTAAAAGCTATTTTACTCATAATGAGATCCCGTTTTATGTTATGGATTATTCTGGAGGTGAGCTGTACGCTTATGAAGAGGACTATCCCGGAGCCTACAAAACTATGGACTTCACTATCAACGAGGCTCTTAATCTAAAACAGAGTTCGAAGTATAATTTATTTGACTTTTCCTACATGGATAAGAGTTATAATTTCAAATTTGAATACAATAAAAATGCAATTGATCTCTATAACGTCATTCCCTCCATAGCATTGGATGGCTATTTCAATTCGCACATTTCGGAAGTTACAAAACAATCCCTTATTCATAATTTGCATCCGATAATGGAGCCAATGGATGAGCTCGAAGCAGTTGGCTTTCTACTGGCCTTGGTTCAGAAAAGTTTCAGTTACAAAATTGATGAGGCCCAATTCGGTGAAGAGAAAGTTTTTTTCCCTGAAGAAATCTTACACTATCCTTTTTCTGACTGTGAAGACCGCTCAGTTTTTTTCGCATACTTAGTCAATACCCTCTTGGGTAATGAAGTCGTTGGTTTAGATTATCCTTCACATGTTGCTACAGCTGTTCGTTTTGAGACAGAAGTAGCGGGAGATTATTTCATGCTTAATGATAAAAAATACGTCGTTTGTGACCCCACGTATGTTAATGCTCCTGTGGGCATGTCCATGAGAGATCTAAGTAATTATTCTGCAGAGATTATACAAATGGAAAGGTCAGAACTGAGTTCCCCCGCGCTAGAGAATCTAAAAGAAATGCTAGGAATAAAGGGCGAATTGACCTCGCCAGAGGTGATTAAAATTGAAGAAGGCACAATCATGGCAGGCAATTTTTCACAAAGTATCCTGATTCAGGATGAAGCAATATCTACATCAGGCTACAGCTTGTTATTGGCTTCTTTTGACATCGACAATAAGGCCAAATGGAGTAAAACGATTTCCGTGGATCCTGAAAAAAAATTAAAAAAAATAGCCATCGATAAGGAGGGTAACATAGTCCTGCTCACTGTTACAAAAAAGGGAAGCTATCAATTGTCAAAGTTGGATCAAAAGGGATATGAAATGTGGTCGACTATTGTGGGTCAGTCAGATTCTGTAATCGAAAATGCCACTACCCAAATAACATTATTTGATGAGCAAGGAAACAAATTGGCAGGAAAATCATACGCTGAAACTCAATATTTTGATCCGAATCCGCTTAGCATACGAAAAAATAATATTTTGGTCATTTTACCCTTAGAAGATGATTAGAGCAGACTTATTCCTGACACCAACTGGTGAGTTACGATGCAGATATTTTATTGTATTTTTGCGAATTCGATCAGCAAATTGCATTATCAGGGCAGCATTTCTTGAGTGGTTAAAGTTGGATAGTCGTGGAGAATAGAAATCAATATATACAATTGAAAATTGTCATAGTTCTTATTGGACTGCTGACAGTGATATCAGTTGCACAAGCACAAAAAGTGGAAAATGCTGCGGCTCAAATAGTGGAGGAGGATTTGATCATTACTTTCGATTTGATGCCCAAGGAAAGTATCCATGAACTCTATCAAATCACCATAATGGCACATTTTGGAAATGTAACGAAAGAAATGCAAGTCAAAGAAGGGAGTTTGTCTGATGTTCGACCAGGCAACAGACTCCAGTTTGTTTTTTCAGGCGAAGAAAATTTCAAGAATATCAAAGGAGAAGTAGATTTTAGCATAACCGCCAAAATGACTTTTTCACCTATCAGATTTATTTCACCAGAAAAAAATGGTAGTGGAAAAAAAGGTAAGCCAATGGATATCAAGTGGAAGGGAGGCCTGGAAGAAGATAATTATTCTATAGATCTGTTGAGAAAAGGTCAATTGGTTTCCACAATAGAAACTCAAATCGAGCCACCCGCCCATATATGGGATATTCCAAAATCGACAAAAGCAGGAAGCAAGTATAAATTCATGTTGAAGTCTAATACGAACCCCGCACAATCCATAATTTCCGGTGAGTTTAGAATTAAAAGAAAGATCCCACTAGTAGTCAAAGTATTGCCAGCTGCAGTGCTGATCGGAGTAGGCTATATTTTACTGAAGGATTCTGGCAGTGGGTCAGAAGGTGGCGATAATTTTCCGAATCCGCCAGATTTGCCGACGCTTTGATGTTGATGAAATCGGAAAACGGATGTATAATAGTACAGTGTGAGAATTAACTGTGGTGGGAGCGCTTATGAATAAAGTTTCTTTTCTCTTCTTTGGTTTGATCATAGTAGCAGGTAGTTTGATTGCTCAGCCGACTGATTATATAGCCTATTATCCATTCAGTGGTAATGCCAATGACGAATCGGCCAATGCCCTTCATGGAAATGTTGTTGGAGCAAGCTTAACTGCAGATCGTTTTGGAAACAGCAATTCGGCCTATGCATTCGATGGTAACGGCTATATTGATTGTGGAGCCTCAACAATTTTTGATCTGGAAAAATACCCTGAGTATACAATTTCCGTTTGGATAAAACCTGATAATACGAATCTAAGTGTTTTGCAGGCTATTTTGAGCAGACATATTGCTACAGAAGACAGGAGGTTTTATTTACTATTTCTTGATAACGACCCTGCAACCACCCTCACCTTTGAAGCTTATCATAATGGGGCGTATGAGACGACAGACGTAGTAAGCAGCACATATAATACATCTTGGCAGCATGTATTAGTTATTGCCGATGATGGGAAGATCAAGATGTATGTGGATCAGGTACTTGTCTCGGAAACATCAATTACGGCAACCATGAAATCGGGCAATAGTAATACCAATTTCGTAATTGGAGCAGTACATCACAGCGATGCACTTTGGGATAGGAAATTTGAGGGAATAATTGATGACGTTCACATCTACAGTAGGGCGCTGTCTGATTCAGAAAGAAGTGCGTTATACGCAAATACTAATACAGATTTCCTTTCTTATAGTTTCACGGAGCAGGTTGGTCCAGCAACTGTTGACGATGTCAATCACACAATAGATATAGAAGTGGGCTATGGTACAGATTTGACAGCCCTAATATCAACTTTTACACTTTCTGCGGGAGCATCGGCCAAAGTCAATTTGACCGATCAAATCAGTGGAACAACCGTGAATGATTTTACCAATGTCGTCACTTATACCATAACCGCAGAGGATGGATCTACAACTCAAGTCTGGACAGTGACAGTTTCAAAAAGCCCTCCTAATAGTGAAACGGATATAACTGCACTTTCCTTTACAGAACAGACTGGTTCAGCTGTAATTGACAATACTCTTCATACTATTTCAATCAATGTATCACCTTCAGCGGATCTACACTCACTCATTGCTACCTTTGTTTTATCCCAAGGTGCCAGTGCAAAGGTGAATGATATATCTCAGGTAAGCGGAGCTACATCTAATGATTTTTATAGAAATGTAGGCTCAGTGATTATTGCTGCAGGTGTTTTTCCATTATATGATAATTTTGTGGTCTATGAAATCTTGGCAGAAGACGGTGTGTCATCTCAGCTTTGGAGAGTTCGTGTAAATCCAGAGCTTGATACAGAAACTGATATACTCAGTTTTTCTCTTTCGGAACAAACAGGTTCTTCAACCATTGATGTGGTCAACCATACTATAGATATCGAAGTTGCATTTGGTACAGATCTTAGTTCTTTGATACCAACGTTTACACTTTCAGAGTCTGCTGTGGCTAGAGCGAATGGTACAATCCATGTGAGTGGCGTTACAGCAAGCAACTTTACAAGTCCCTTTACCTATCATGTTACGTCTTCGAATGGAATCTATGATGATTATTGGAACGTAACTGTTACTACCGCTTCCAGTAATATGACTGATATTACGGCTTTTAGCCTTTCTGCGCAAACCGAGCCAGCAATTATAGATAATGAAAATCACACAATAGAAATTGAGGCGGCCTACGGTTCAAATGTAACGTCACTGACTCCTGCTTTTAGCTTGTCATATGGAGCGATGGCTAAGATCGCATCAGTAAATCAAGTAAGTGGTACTACTTCCAATGATTTTTCTAGTCCAGTTACATATTCTATAGTAGCCGAAGACGGTTCTACAATTCAAGATTGGGTGGTTTCGGTGAGTATCGCACCTCAGCCTGTACCTACAATCTCCTCATTCTCTCCTGCAAATGGACCGATAGGTACTGAAGTAACCATTACTGGCACTAATTTCGATGCTACACCAGCCAACAATATTGTCTTCTTTGGAGCCGCTAAAGCTGCCGTCACTGCAGCCACTTCAATATCGCTTACAGTGACTGTTCCCGCGGGTGCAACTTATGAGCCTATTACCGTTTTGGTTGATAACTTAATAGGCTATTCATCATTACCTTTTGTGGTAGCCTTTGATGGTGGAGGAGTAATTGATGCTAATTCTTTTGCCTCCAAAACTGACTACGAAACTGGAGAATATCCGATTTCAACTGCATTAGCTGATTTAGACAGCGATGGTAAGGCAGATTTGGTTACATTGAATTTCAACAGCAATACAATGTCAGTGTTCAGAAATACAAGTGCTTCAACCGTTTCCTTTGCTGCTAGGAATGATTATGCTACAGGTACTAAGCCAAATTCGGTTTCCGTTGGCGATATAAACGGGGATGGTAGAGTAGATTTGGTAGTGGTAAATTATACGAGTAAGTCTGTGTCCGTATTTAGGAATACCAGTTCAGATACTGGCATTATTAGCTTTTCAGCTAGGCTAGATATTGCAACAGGGTGTAATCCTGTTGCACTTGACATCGGTGACCTTGACTGTGACGGTAAGACTGATTTAGCGATTGTTAGTTTAGATTGTGGGATTGTTTCGGTATTTAGAAATACCAGTTCAAGTGTTGATGCTATTAGTTTTGCTCCAGGGTTGAATTACCCGGCTGGTCTAAAGCCAACAGACATTTCAATAGAAGATTTAGATGGAGATAACAAGCCAGATTTGGCAGTTGCGGTTGATTCTGATGCTCAAGTAGCTGTATTTAAAAATAATAGTCCAGGTGCTGGCACAGTTGATTTTGCATCCAAAGTTAATTATTCAACGGGAGCAAGTCCAGTCTCTATTTCAGTTGGGGATTTGGATATGGATGGTAAGACCGATATGGCTGTAGTAAATCAAAGTGATAATACCGTATCAGTGTTTAGAAATGCCAGAGGAACTGGTGTTGAACTCAGTTTTGATTCGAAGGTAGACTATGCAACGTCATTCTATCCTAATTCTGTGTCCATTAGTGATTTGGATGGTGATAACAAGCCTGATTTGGTAGTTTCAAGTAGTGGTAGTTTAGCGATACTTAAAAACGTAAGTGTAAATTCTGGTTCGATAAGTTATGCATCGAAAATTGAATATGTGACAGGCCAAGGTTCAAACATTGTTGTGATAGGAGATCTGGATGATGATGGTAAAGCTGATTTAGCTGTAGCTAATAATGGAAGTAATACGGTATCGGTTTTAAGTAAAACAATATCACCAACTAGAATCATACGATTGGAAGGAGATTTGTCATTTGGCAATATTCTACTAAATACAACTGTGAGTCGCTCTTTGACTATTCATAATGATGGAAATAGCCCTCTGACTGTAAGTAGCTTGTCTTATGGAGAAGTTCCACAGTTTGTAGTAGACGTAGGAAGTACTTTTAGTAACAAGGAAATTGAACCATCAAGTTCATTTCAGGTCGAGATTACATTCTCTCCTACCGAGGCCAAAACTTACAGCTCTACTCTAACAGCTATCTCAAATATGACAAGTGGGACCAATTCAATTCCACTCTTGGGAACTGGTACGTCAGATCAGGTCATCACGAATGCTAGTGATATTCTAGCGTACTCTTTCAGTCAGCAGACCGGCCCTGCAACAATTGATTTAAATAACCACACCATTTCTATTGAAGTGGCTTCAGGTACAGACCTGACATCGCTGGTTGCCACTTTTACTCTGTCTAGTGGAGCAACCACCAAAGCCAATGGCACAACCCAGATAAGTGGAACAACAGCCAATGATTTTTCTAGTCAGGTGAATTATACAGTCACTTCTGAGGATGGGAGTACTTCTCAAGTCTGGACGGTAACTGTAACTGTCGCTGGAAGTCCTATTATCTCTAATATCATAGCTGCTGATTCTTATCTGATAGGATCAGGTGGATATACAATTACAGCTACTATAACGGATAACGTAAATCTCTCAGATGTTCAGATTTTTGCCAAAAAAACGTCTGAAACGGACTACACAGCAACAGCGATAAGCATCTCTGGGGATAATTATTCCGGGACATTTACCGATTCTGCGTTCGGGGACCTGGGCCTTACATTTTATATTGAGGCAACTGACAGTGAGGGTAACAAAACTACTTCTGTCCAATATTCGGTT
>NZ_JBDUYN010000015.1:0-169315 GCF_039944555.1 Reichenbachiella sp.
GTAGGTCGTCGCCAGTTTTTATCAAAACCCTTGCATCAACGATGTAAGGGTTTTTTTATGCCCAAAAACTACTATGGTAATAGGGAATAGGCGGCCGTACGCAGAACGAGAGTAGCCATCGTCGAACGATCGTTGCCAGACTGTGCACCCCGGTTTTATCAACAAGCCTCAATATATTCAAACTCATTTTGTGTGCAGCTTTCAACGCTGACTGGCTAAGACCTCAAAGAGGAGTTTTGTCAAGGTAGAATCTATTTTTTTACGCTTGTAGTCCATTTGTAGACTGCCTAATAGGTGAGTTAAAAAGCCTCTTATCCTAAATTGGATGGCAAAAAGAGAAAATATGAAAATCTCATACTTGCTATTTTTATTATTAGTTCCTTTTTTCTCGAGGGCCAACAATATGCAGATCACTAATTTGGAAGTTATTAGCATAGAAGCCGTGGATCAATTCGCCATTATAGAAATGGATGTGAGCTGGGAAAACTCTTGGCGAGATGCAGAAAATTGGGACGCCGTCTGGTTATTCATTAAGTACACTACTGATGACACCTGGCATCATGCCGAACTCAATTATGTCGATGGGTCGGCCGATGGGCATACCTCACCAATGGGAGGTACGATCACAACCCCTTCAGATGGCAAAGGTGTATTCCTCTATCGTTCTGCCATAGGAACTGGAACTGTAACTTTTCAAAATCTAAGGTTAAGGTGGAATTATGGTCAAGATGGAATTACAGATTTCGAAGACCTTACCATGAATGTCTTTGGGATCGAAATGGTATATGTTCCTCAAGGTAATTTTTGGTTAGGCGATGGGTCGGTTGTTGATGTGCAAGGCCATTTCGAGGCAGGTACATCAGGAAATGCTTATCAAGTCACTTCCGAATCTGCCATTGTATTAGGTGGCGGGGCTGTAGGAAGTCTAGGCAATAACAATGGAGCCGGGATGTCTAATAATGGTGATTTTATTCCAGCACCTTACAATACAATATCCATGGATGATTACAATGATACGCAATCTCAAATTTTACCAGCTGCTTATCCCAAAGGCTATCAAGCTTTTTATTGTATGAAATATGAGTTGACCCAGGGGGAATATGTGGCTTTCATAAATACATTATCCGACCTACAGGCTCAGAATCGATTTGAAGAAGATCCACATGCGTCGGAAGATGAAGCAGCACGGAGATATACGCTGACGGGTACCGTTCCTAATGTAGTTACAACGACACCTCATGTTCCCGCTATTTTTTTAGAATATTTTGATGGGGCCGCGTATGCAGACTGGGCAGGACTTAGGCCTATGACCGAATTGGAGTTTGAGAAGGCCTGTAGAGGCACGCTGACACCAGTCCCTGGAGAATACGCTTGGGGTACAACTAATCTCAATAATACTTTTCCAACGATTGGGAGTATTGGGCAGGTGAACGAAGGCCTTACGGCCGGTTATAGTGTAGTCTCAGGAAATGCCTGGTTCAACAATGTAAACGCATTAGGTGCTGCCATTAGAGCGGGCGTATTTGCTGCTAACCCCAATAATACGGGAAGAGAGTCAGCAGGCGCCACCTATTGGGGCATCATGGAAATGAGTGGTAATTGCTGGGAGCGAGCAATCACAGTAGGGAGGCCAGAAGGCAGAGCCTTTGAGGGAACTCATGGTGATGGTGAGTTGAATAGTCTTGGTAATGCCACTAATCTGGACTGGCCGGGACACTCAGGATCAAATGGAGTAGATGATGTGATAGGTGCCGGATACAGAGGTGCTGGATTCGATTTTCCTAGCCCAGTGACTTTAAATATGAGGGTATCATCTCGAAGGATGGCTACTTCATTTTATTACATTAGATACTATGATGACACTATGCGTATGGTACGCACCGCACCTTAAATTCTGTATGATGAAAAAGATTCTATATGGCGTACTTTTTACCTTTTGTCTTCATGCGATGGGACAAGGAAAATATTATGGAGGAGATAGCCCTGATCCTGCTTCTTACTCTGGCGTCTCGTTGTTTCATGGGCCACCACTTTTTGTTAATTATGAAAGTTTTCAAGCCGAGCAAGATCGACAACATTTGTTGATTACATGGTCCACGTTAGCGGAAGAAAACAATGAATATTTTGAAGTTCAAAAACTCATAGATAATAAACATTATGGAGTCGTGGGGCGAGTAAATGGCTCAGGAACTACTCATGTACATCATCGCTATTCTTTGATAGATTATTTTCCACAGGCTGGAATCAATTATTATCGACTCATTCAGGTGGACTATGATGGCACAGAAAGTATTTCAGATAATTTTTCTGCCGTATTTATTCCTGCTGGTCAGGTGATTTATCCAGTACCATCAAAGGATGTTATTCATCTCCCGTTTCTTTCTCCAAATGCAGTAATCCATGTACACTCCTTGGAGGGGAAGGAAGTTAAGGTAGATATAAATGGACAACAAATGGATATTCGGCATCTAACCGAGGGACAATACTTCTTGAATATTTACTTGCCTAATGACAAGACCATTTCAAACAGATTTATCAAAATCAGATAAACCCAATCTCAAACGGTGGCTGATCGTTAGCTATTATTGGTTGGCCACTATTGAATTTAAGTATAAGTCACCCAGGGTCGCAGTTCCCTCAATTTCCCCCAATGCGATGGTAGACAAGATTCCCCAGACCATGCGTAGGGAACTGTATCTGATCAAGCTTTTATAAGTATAGGGGTATGATGTTCTGCCATAGGCTCCAGGTCATCCATATTCACATAATGGATTCTTATCATAGCTGTTACTTCCACAGACACAAAATCAAATTCTTCTACCACTTTGCCTTTGATCTCATAAATGCCTTTTCCCCGAAAGGGATATTGGCGAAGAGAAGGAGGAAAGTGCACAGTGTCTATAAAGTCACCTGCCTGATCGATAAAAGTACCGAAACTCATGTTTTTACTATTCGAAGTTTTGGTGCGTTTCTGAGTGATCATATAGCCAAGCATAGTAACCATCTTATTTTTGTGTTTAGCCATCTCTTCGGCTAGAATAATATCCTGGCCATCGTATTCTTTAATGAGACTGAAAGGATCTTTGAGCGGGAAGTGCAAAATTTCCATTTCGTCAAAGCCATCCTCCCTGGGATCATGATATAGCGCGGGTAGTTTATACCTTTTTGCTCTGGCCTGAAAGAGTGTAGGAACGGTATACTTGGAGCTTTTAGATAATAGTAGATGAGCGTGCCACAGTAGTTTCTTTTTGTTTGAGTCTATAGTCTTAAAGGCACCAATTCTTATTAGTATTTTAAGTTGTTCAAGAGAGACGGTTACGCAGTTGGTAAATTGTTCCAGGTTTTGGAAAGGTCCGTAATCTTCTCTTTTGCTCAGGATTTCTTTTATCGTTTGATTTTCGAGTTCTTTCACAATGTGAAACCCCAGGTAGATGGTTTTTCCTCTTATGATGGTTTCGTTATAAGAAGTGTTGATACAAGGGGCTTCGATGGTTGCACCATGCATCCGGGCTTCATGAACATATAGATCTATACCATAGAAGCCTCCTCCGTTATTGATCACGCTTACAAGATACTCCAATGGATAGTGTGCTTTCAGGTACAGGCATTGATAGCTTTCAATAGCGTAGGAAGCCGAGTGCCCTTTAGCGAAAGCATAACCGGCAAAACTCATGATTTGATACCATACATCATGGGTGAGTTTTTCGTCATGGCCCATGTTTTTGCAACTAATAAAAAACTGTCGTTCTACTTCTTTAAACTCATCTCGAGAACGGTATTTGCCAGACATCCCCCGTCGTAGTCTGTCTGCTTCTCCCAGTGTCAATCCGGCAAAGTAGTGTGCTACTTTAATTACATCTTCCTGGTATACCATTACCCCAAAAGTTTCAGGCATGAGATCGGCTAGTATCGGGTGGGCTTCTTTACGCCTTTCGGGTATACGAAACCGGAGAATGTACTCACGCATCATACCTGATTTGGCTACGCCCGGACGAATCACAGAGCTGGCTGCTACCAGGCCCAGGTAGTGGTCGGCACGCAATTTTTTCAAAAGCATGCGCATGGCTGGCGACTCTACATAGAAACAACCGATCG
Organism: Reichenbachiella sp.; assembly: GCF_039944555.1. Classification (GTDB taxonomy): domain Bacteria; phylum Bacteroidota; class Bacteroidia; order Cytophagales; family Cyclobacteriaceae; genus Reichenbachiella. Next base: position 4,096 of record NZ_JBDUYN010000015.1, read on the forward strand.
CCCGACCGTTTCTAAATAGGTCTTTGACTTTTTCATCTTCAAAAAATCTTTTAGTATCATGGATGTCAATCTCCTCGTGGTCAGGATTGTTATACCTGATGATGGCCAGGCTATCCTTTATTTTGCCCAAGCCTCTTTGACTCAAAATATCAAACTTGAAAAGACCGGCATCTTCAGCCTCTACCATGTCGAAATGAGTAATGGGAAAACCTTTGGGTGGCATGCTGGTGGCTGTAAAATGATAGATGGGTTTTTCAGAGATAATGATACCACTGGCATGTACACTCAGATGACTGGGGATCCCATCCATCAAAAAGGCATATTTTAAGACCGAACGAGCGAGGCCATCATAATTCTTGATGGCTGTTTCGAGATGGTCCCGGTCGATGGCTGATAATACACTGATTTCATGTGGGGGTAGTCCACATACTTTTCCTAGCTCACGCACAGCAGCTTTGAACTTGAAAGTGTTGTAGGTGGCTAATAGGCTCACGTGGTCATAACCAAATCGCTCAAAAATATACTTAGTGATATCATCTCGGTCACGCCAGGAAAAATCGATATCAAAGTCAGGAGGATTTTTGCGGTAGAGATTGATGAACCGCTCGAAATAGAGATCGAGTTCTATAGGATCTACGTCAGTGATTCGAAGCAGGTAGGCTACGATACTGTTGGCACCACTTCCCCTTCCTACATAGAAATATTCTTTTCGCAGTGCGTAGTCGATGATGTCCCAATTCACCAAAAAATAGGAAACAAAACCCTTCTGTCTGATGATTTGAAGTTCTGCGGCTAATCTTCTGTATATTTTATAACCCGGATCACGATATCGATAGGATAGGCCGTCCAGACACTTGCGTCGAATGAGTTGATAGTCTTCTTCGTCAGACCCTGTGTAGGTTTGAATGTTTTTGTGTGGATATTTGTCACCGTACTCAAAGTAGATGTTGCAGCTTTCAATGACCTCTTTTGTATTCAGGATGAGCTGATCGTTGTTCTTGTACAGATCTAACAAATCGGACTTTGAGTAGATCAGATCAGATGGCAAGCCTTCTTCGTTTTTGGGCAATTTGCTTAGTAGCGTATTGTTGTCTATGGCACGTAGCAGTCGGTGAATATTGAAGTCTCGTTTATCTCTGAAGGTAATGGTTGGAAACATGACCAGTTTGTCCAACTGGTCTTTCCATTTGGAGAAATTGATCTTCAGTAGTTCACGAGGTGTTATGCCTATGTATTCATGAGCCAGTAGCTGATGGGTGGGGTTGGACAGAAAGGGGTAGATTATATAAACATTTTTGAATTCGGGTGCCTGATCAGGAATTTCGATGTCATGATGCAGGTGCTTGGATAAGAAAATATTGATTTCCTGGAAGCCTTCATTGTTTTTGGCAATAGCCACAAACTGCTGTTGGGTGCCATTTCTAAAATCTACTCCAATGATAGGGCGGATACCGTATTTAGGAGCGTCTCTGACAAATCTCATACACCCGGCCGTACTATTGATGTCTGTGAGAGCAAAGGCCGAAATCTCTTTGTTTTGCGCTTCTTGCAATAGCATATCGGTGGACATGACTCCATACTTGAAACTGAAATATGAGTGGGTGTTGAGGTACATGACTCATTTTGAATTAACGGGTACAAAACCTTTTGATTGATATGTCCTCAAGCCGGACAGGCTCTTACTTTCTGTCTTGAAACAGAAAGTAAGCAAAGAGTTCAAGAAAATTTTAAAGCCTTTACTCACATGCCTTCCCCGCCGCGCCAAATTTTCTTCCCTCCCGCTGGATCGAATAATCTTGAAGAATGAGCTATCCCATCTTTCGGCGAATATTGTGGCATTCATATCAGTTTTATCAGATCTCATGGTTTGTTTTTAATTTCTTCTGTTAGCCAATAGTGGTGGTGGCTCGCCGGTAAATGGATTGAATCGGCTGATGGTACGGGCTTCAATGCCTGAAGCACGCATCACTTTTCTGTCTCCGTGCTTATCCCGGATTTTGTCCATGGCTTGATAGAGACGGATGATTTCTTCGCTGTCTTCAAAGAGGTTGATTTGGTAATGACCTTCTGCCAGGTGGCTGTAGCGAACCCCAATAAGTCTGACCAAGAGGCGCTTATTATATAGTCTGTCAAACATTTCCATGATTTTTGGAATCAGGATGTGATCGGCAGAAGTGTGAGGGATTTTGTTTTGCAGGGTGTAGGTATTGAAGTCAGAATAACGAACTTTTACCGTGATACATGCTGTCAGTTTTTGCCCTCTTCTGAGCTGAAAGGCTAGGTTTTCGGCCATGGCCAGCATGATGCTTTTGAGTTTGGTTACATCTGTGGTATCTCTGTCGAAAGTGCGCTCTGTAGAAATGGATTTTCTTTCCTGGTGGGGAATGACGGGTGTGTTGTCAATTCCCTGGGCTTTTTTCCACATTTTCACTCCGTGCAGGCCAAAAGTCCTTTCCATCAATTCTACAGGCATCTCCTGGAGTGTCCGGACATAGCGGATGCCGAGTTGGCGAAGTGCATGGTAGGTTTTCTCTCCTACCATAGGTATTTTTTTCACTGACAGAGGAGCCAGAAAAGCTTTTTCCTGGCCGTGCATGATCTGCAACTGGTTGTTGGGCTTAATCTCATTAGTGGCTACTTTGGAGACCGTTTTGTTTTGCGAAAGCCCAAAAGAGATGGGCAAATGGGTTTCTTTCACTATTTTTTTCTTGATCTCTGAAGCCCATTGCATGCAGCCAAAAAAATGGTCCATGCCTGAAAGATCGATGTAAAACTCGTCGATGGAAGACTTCTCAAACAGGGGCACGTTCTCCTTTATAATTTCGGTTACTTCCTGCGACTTTTTGGTGTAGAGTCCGGAATTTCCCTTGATGATGATGGCTTCGGGGCAGAGCTGACGTGCCATTTTCATGGGCATAGCAGAGTGGATGCCAAAAGCCCGGGCTTCGTAGCTGCAGGAGGCTACTACGCCACGATCTGATGTGCCGCCTATAAGGACGGGTTTGCCTATGAGCCTGGGTTCTATCAGTCGCTCACAGGAGACAAAGAAGGTGTCCAGATCCATATGTACGATGGACTTTTGGTAGTTCATTATTCTTTTAGAGTTTCTGACAAATTTACTAAAATATATAGTAATAACTAAAATAATTAGTAAATTAGTGTAAACTAAATCATTGAATCCATGAGCTATCCAAACGAATACGCAATCATTTTTTCACTTCCTGTGAATGTTAGAGATGAAATTTCTGAGTTTAAAAGGCAGTTTGGCGATCGGTATGGGTATTTTGATGGCGTACATTCCATTGGCCACATTACGGTGGGAAATGTAAGGATACCTTCGGGTATGGAGGAGCCATTTTTTGCTCAGTTGGTCGAGTCTATCAGCGAAATAGAAAGCTTCACGTTTACGATAGATGGCTTTGATGCTTTTGCTGATTCACGTACTATTTTTGCTCATTTAGAAGCGTGTGAAAGTTTTGAAAAAATTGCTGAGGCCTTTGGTCAGCTGGTCACACTATACCACCTAAGGAAATCGAGTCGAATGATTCATACACCACATTTGACTATTGCCAAGGGACTCGAACGCCGAATATTCAATAAGGCGTATTGCTTTGAATATTCATTCAAAAGCTACACCAGAACTTTTGATGCGTACGAGCTTACCGTTCTCAGAAGAACTAGCCCTGAGCGTCCGTTCGAAGTATTTAAAAAACTACCTCTATTGGATTTGTATCCGGTTTATTCATGATTCCACCGGATCAGTGGTAGTCAGGCTTTAGTGTTCGATAGCTTTTGGTTATAGCTGTCACTTCTGTTGGGGTTTGAGTGACGCAGATGCATTTTTTGACGACGCAATCGTGTTTTCTCATGAAACAAACTCATTTTTCAATGATACAATCGCATTTTTTGGTGACACAGATGCATTTCTGAGTGATACAAACCCATTTTCTAGTGACACAATCGCATTTCTGAGTGACGCAAACGCATTTATTCATGACACAGATGCATTTTCCTGTGACACAAACCTATTTTTCCGTGATGCAGGTGGGTTTTACAATGAAGCAAGCGCACTAATTGAGGTGTCTTAAAATAAGTTGACAGGTTTTAGACTAATACCGAATTGAGTAGACAGGCTAAGATTTGGTCCTGACTTTATGTTTTGGTTGATTGGCACAGGTTGCGATAAACTTTGTTAGCGATTTGTTATTTCATACTTCGCTATTAATGTTATTACTTCATCCAGCGAAGATTTTTCAATGTTCATATTTGATTCTATAATGTTAAGATTCTTGATAGATTTCAGAGAGTCAAAATGATTTTTCTTTTCATAAAGGTCTAAAAAATAGCATGTCTCTTCTTGCCAATCATTGAATTTCATCAACGCAGGATTATCAAATAGATTTGTAGTTTTAAATCGACCCAATTCGGTAATAATGGCAAAATTACACTCAGAATTAAATGAGATTTCGAGTGCTTTTTTGCCCTCTTTGAAAGCTGTGATGGAATAGTTGTAACCACAGAAGTACATATCTGTGGTTGATTCAAATTTCAATTCCTGAAATAGCTTGAAAATGTCTCTAGATGAAGTCGATATGAAGTGATGCTTCACTTCATAGCAATGTTTATTTAGCCCAAGATTCTCAAGTTGACCAGTAGTCAGTATTTCTTCTTCCTCATTTTCAATATTCATAACGATCAGAGAATCAACGTTCGAATACCATTCTTCAGCTAGTGGTTGGGAAAGACCGCATTGTGCTAATGAAAAAAATATAGTAGCGATAAGATATTTCATTTGGGATGGGTTATATAATTGCTAATGCCCGTGAAGGCGTGCGTATAGATTCGATAAATTTCTTCTAAAGTAGTGAAATCGAACGAAACGAGATTCGCAAGAGATGGTGTGGCATGCTAGTGAGAATGAGCAAGTTCCCGAGGGCCACCAGGGTTTCTGTTTGATATAGGAACCCAGTAGGCTTAGCCTCCCCTTATCCGTTTTTCCTTCCACCATTTTCATTATAAGTCGTATCTTTGAATTGCGAATTTTATCAAATTATCATGGTGTTACTATCACAATTACGGTTTAAACCAAAAATCCTGGAGAGGCATACGGGTGTAAGTCCCGAGACCAAATTAAAGCACCGCTTTGATGAAGTTCGCAGTGACCTCTCCTCTTTTTATTCATTTAAACCATTTCATTATGCGAACTTCAAATGGTCAATTGATTTGTATCGAAGATCACCTGGTACAAACACCCTATGGGCTACTGATCACCGATCTAAAAAAGGGACAAACGCTCTCGTACCATCAACTCAAATTCCTGGAAGATGTGAGCCGTGCATTTGATGCATCCAAACATCTGAATCTGGTGAATTCTTCTGAAAAGGAATTCATAGAACTCATTCGATTCAAAGGCGCAGACGAGTTCATTCATTCTCTACAAATGATTCATGATTTTGCTTTGTATCACTCGGATTTATGCTTTGATACGGCAGAGAAAAATGCACTCTTCGATTTGAAAATTTTGTGGGAAGGGTTGGAGGAAATGGCGAAGGCGTGAAAGGGGGGCAGGGCTGCGTGGGTGGTCCTGCTTTTATTTGGTTGATGGCACAGGTTGCAAACCTGTGCCAGTGGGGTGGTTAGCTTATGAGTGATGGTGTTTGTTAGATGCTTTTTGAGGAGTAGGGAAATTGTTTGCCTCTATTATTTTTTTCGTAAGTTGTTTCTTGTCATAAAAAGGACCATGGATTAACTTCAAATAGTCGAGATATCTATGGATATCCATTCCCACGCGAGAAAAAACGGTCATAAAACCTTGAATATTTTGTTCCACTTTTCGCATTTCAGCTTCCATTATCTTGTAGTTTTTACTACTTGTGGGATTTGCAAGATTGATATCTGAATAGGACATTAAGAAAAACCAACAATACGTATTTACAATAAATTTTCTTGCCCCAATGTCCGTATTTGAAAATGACCTTTGTTTATTTTCCATCTCAAAAACTGATGAAATCTCATAATTTAAGCCATCAAAATAGATCAGACTTATTTGCCATAACATAATACCTTCATAAAGTTGGGCATAGGCAGGAGCCTGCTGTTCAATAGGACAATTAAACAAATTATTTTTTTTTATTAGCCATCTAATACTTCCTCTGACGGCTATTAAATCTGCATAAATCTCTTGCTGAATCTGCTTATTTCCAGATTCCAATACATTTAGTGCTTTTTTAAGAGTAGCTCCAATCTCAACTTGTTCTAAATATTTCCAATCAAAATAACCAAACTCATTAAAAATCATATGTTCACCAGCACCGCGAAGAAATTTGATAAATTTTTCTAATTCAAGTTTCTCAAAATCAATCACGTCTTTTGCCCCTAATTCGGCATAATGAATAATTTCATGGTCGACCGTGAGTGATTCAATTGCTGCGGCTGCCCAGTGAAGGTCATCATATTTTTCTTGAGGAAACGTCAAGCCATTAGGATCTGCCTCCTTTAAAATCTGCTGACATTTCTCAAAGAAAAAGGTTGAAATTCGTAATAACCGATCTTCCTCTTTCAGTTTCAAGAATTGTGAGTTTCTATGATTTAGCTTATCCAAAAGGAATTGAGAAGTTAGTCTTTCAAGCCTGTATCTGGATGATTGACCAAATTTCTCCAAAGTGGTAAAATCAGATCTACGATGTTGAAAAAAGTAATAACACTTTAAAAAGCCCTGAACATGTTGAATCCATCGTAAATCCCAAGCTAAGTAACCCTTGTCTCTTATTTTAAGAAAATGGATCTTTGCTTCAGTAGAGAAAAATTGTATTACGGGTAATTCCTCATTGGGTAAAATAATATCATTGTACCTAGAATAGATGGGAATGATTTCTTCCATATAATGTCGGAAACCCGAAAGGAATTGATTTACTTCTTCCCTAGTAAACCCTTCATTGGCCATTAAGATCTTTTTTTAGTTGGTCGCTTACAATTTGAGGTAGTTGAGATAATTCTTCTACTCTTAATGTTTTTTTAAAAAGTTCATCACCTTCATGTTCGATCGTGACGATTATCTCTTGTAATTCTTGTGTTTTATTAGCTTGAAGAGACTTGTAGAGCTCAACTGCAAAAACTTCGATTTTATTGATAGTTTTTTTTGCGGCATTTTTTACCACCTCTAGAATGAAAATTGTCATTAAATCCTCTATTCCTCCGAACCCGTACTTATTTATTGACTTAATATCAAGGCTTTGTGATAAGTCAGATAACTCTTCACTACCTTCAAATCCAATTGCGTGTATTTTAATAATTGTCTTTTCCATGGAGTAGGCTCTATTGCGTCTAATATTAAATATAACATACACCTATGCATGCTATCTATCATTCAATAAAACAATTAATCTCTCTCAGAAGTGCTGTGTGAAGCTGACTGCTGGATCAGCCTCGGACGTATGAAGGTAGCGATTTTGAAGGTGGGATCAAAGGGAAGGTAGGCCGATACGAGAGACTTGTCAATTGTTTTTTCGAATAAGGGTGAAACCATAATAATTCCCGGTAGACTGGTCATTCTCAAAAAGGCGTGATCTGAAAAAAAGTTCATCCTCCGATTTCCATTCGTAGGAGAATACCTGGTAACAGCCCTCGCATGCATTGTTAAAGATCAACTTCAGTTCTAAATCTCCATTCTCCTTAAACTTTCCTTTTCCAATGGCACCCCCACCGTTCGAATTGCTGGAAAGGTGATTGACTTCACGTGTTCTGGAATTGTAGGTCCAATAAATCTGGGCCCTTATGCTACCCAGATCTTCTATCCAAAATATGCTGGTTTTTGTGTTAAACTCTTTGGCTATAAAGCTCATGTTGGGATTGACGTTTGCGTTGTACTCGCCATCGAATTCCGACTCAAAAATATTATCCTTTAGCAGCCACTCACCTTTAAACATTCTAAATGGGTTTTCAATGGAATCGGTCTGTAAGGAATTTGTATTTGACAATGGTGAATCAATATCAATCTTACTGTCAACATCAGTGAAACAGAAAAAAGTACTTACCGATAAAGTGAGAAGAATAGATTGGACTAAATATTTCATCGCAGTCGGTTTTTTGAGGAAATAACAAGCTTCTGACGTTCGACACATTAACTAGTAGTATTGTGCATGTCATCCACCTTTCAATAAATACAATTAATCTCTCAGAAGTGCTGTGTGAAGCTGACTGCTGGATCAGCCTCGGAGGTATGAAGGTAACGATTTTGGAGGTGGGATCAAAGAGAGGGGGAGACAGGGTAAACGTTGCTCGATGGAACACCACCTGGAATCTCCGCTCATCTGCGATAGCGATGGAGATATCTCGCTCCGCTCGATATGACGTCATTGCGAACGGAGCGGGACGCAGTGGATCGAAGAGGCAATCTTAAGCTTGTTTTGGGAATTAAGCTTAAGATTGCCACGTTCTGCATTCGATTATCATCGAATTGCAGTACTCGCAATGACGTATCCTATTTTAGTTCGGACCTCCGGGCTCGCATTGACGTCCTTTGTTTGACTCTCTATTCGCAGTGACGTGGCCCCTGATACACCTATAACCAGGGGCTATACTTAATCTAAATTCTTAAACCATTGTACTGAGCAGGCAAGCAATATTTAAAGCGCCGAAGACCAGCTCGAAAACGAGTCCCTGGCTGAGCTGTTTATTGGGTTTTCCATCTGATACCATACTCAATATCCTGCCGATGGCAAATCCTATAAATATCAAAGTGGCAACGATGAATGATGTGAAGGTTAATACGGGTACAACCGTTCCCAGTAAAATAATTAGCCCACTACATAACATAACTGCACCTACGCCTCTCATTTCGTTTAGCAGGTTGACGTCATTTTCGAGTTGAATCCCGGAATTCTTTGCATACGTTTTTATGGGGTTGCTTAGCCGCATGGCACCAACAAAGAATAACATAAGACCCGATAAGGATAGAGTTACGATTTTGAAAATTTCCATTTTTAATTGCTTTTAGTTTCTACAAAAACAAAGTTAAAATGAGGTAGTGACAGCCGTATGTCAGGGGTGTCATTGATTTTTTACATATTTTTCAAAATACTCCTTCAAGGTCATGTCGTGGGGCGTAAAAGTCTCGTTTTGCGGGACCAATGATTCGATGAAATCTATTCTAAATGCTCTAAAATCATTTCTTAATCTACAAAAAGCAATGAGAAGAAAGTTTCCGTTGATGCTGTAGACGGCAAAAGGTTCGATGTCCCGGGTGGTTCGCTTCTTTTCAGAAGAATGGTATTCAATTTTTAAGACCTGAAAATGGATAATGGCCGATTGAAGCTGCATCAGGTTGTCGCTCGTTTTCTCTTCATTATTATTACCACCAAAGTAAACTCTATCTGTCAGCAGATCTGCATTTCCCTTTTGAGAGTACCTTAAAATGGCTTTTATTTTCTCTATGGCTCCGGAAACATTTTCGACTAATGATTGATCTTTGTTTTTAATTACCAATTGCTCCATAGTGATTAGGGCATTGGCTTCGTCTTCAGTAAACAGGACAGGCGGAAGGTGATATCCTTCCATGATAGAATAGCCTTTGCCTTCTTCGGTGATAATGGGTATTCCCGATTTTTCCAGTGCTCGAATATCCCGGTAAATCGTCCTCACACTTACATTATGCCTTTCGGCAAGATACTTTGCAGTGACTATTCTTTTGGATTGGAGTTGGGTGATTAAGGCAGTTAATCTCGAAAGTCTTGGTTTATCGTCTTCTTCCATTTTTGTATTTTCTACATAAGGGTGACTGCCATATCATCCCCATAACTAACAGAACTGAGAGCTTAAGGTAGCTATTTTGACGAAGGGATCAAAGGGATGGGAGGGACTGAGCAAGCGTTGCCCGATGGAACACCACCTGGAGTCTCTGCCCATCTGCAATAGCGATGGAGATATCTCGCTTCGCTCGATATGACGTCATTGCGATGAGAGGAAGTAGTGGATCGAAGAGGCAATCTTAAGCTTGTTTTGGGAATTAAGCTTAAGATTGCCACGTTCTGCATTCGATTATCATCGAATTGCAGTACTCACAATGACGTATCCTATTTTAGTTCGGATCTCTGGCCTCGCAATGACGTATGTTACTTACTCATGATTCAACGCATCCACCGGATTGGCAGTAGCCGACTTGAGGGTCTGATAGCTGATGGTCACGGCGGTAACAAACAGTACCACTACACCCGAATACAAGAAAGAGCTCCAGCCGATATTGATTCGATAGGGATAGTTGCTCAGCCACTGATCCATGAGGTAATAACTTACCGGCCAGATGATGAGCGTAGCCGTACCCACCAAAATCAAAAATTCCTTAGATAGTAATTGAATGATGTTGAGTACCGTACTGCCCAGTACTTTTCGAATGGCGATTTCTCGAGCACGCTGGATGGCTGTGAATGAGGATAGCCCGAACAGCCCCAGACACCCCACAATAATGGCTAGGATAGAGAAGGCAGCGAATAGGTCTTTGAACTGTCGTTCGGATTCGTAATAGCTATTGAAATACTCATCCAGGAAGAAGTAATGAAACGGGTTGCCCGCGAAGCTTTTGTGCCATTGCTCTTCTATGGAGGTAATGGCCTGAGAAGCACTGTTGGCGTTTATCTTGATCATGAAATATTCTGATCCACCACCGCTTAAATAAATCAGAGTTTTTGGCTTTTCTTCTTTTAGGTTTTCCTGATGATAGTCGGCCATTACGCCTACTATGGATGGGCTCCATCTGAACCTTTCTATTTCTATGCGTTTGCCAATGGCGTCTTCGGGCTTTTCGAACCCCATGGCTCTGGATGCATTTTCGGTCAGTATGACCAGACTGTCGAGATCGTCGCGGAGTTCTTCCGAAAATGAACGACCGGCAATAATCTTCATATCCATAGACTCGGCAAAATCAAAATCTATTCCCGCTACACTCAAAGGAACCGCCTCTTCTTGTGATTGCAGGCTGGTTCGGATAGGTGTCTTAAATCGAAGTTTTTTGCCAGGCAATAGCGTGGAGCCTGCCACAGAGAGAATCTCAGGTCTTTGTTTCAGACCAGTTTTAAATGACAGGACATTGGCAATTCTGACTTGTCGGGAAGTGTCCTGTTTGGGCGGACGCTCTACCACGATGGTTTGGTTCATATCAAATCCAAGGTCGCGATTTTGCATGTATTCCATCTGGTCAAACACGGTGGCTGTCCCTACGATTAGGGCTACGGACATGGCAAATTGAAAAATAACCAGTGCCTTTCTCAGTGCCACGCCTCCTGAAGAGGTGCGTAATTTGCCATGTAATACCTGCACGGGCTTGAACGAAGACAGGACAAATGCAGGGTAAATACCTGATAGTAAAGATCCGATGAGTATAATGCCCCCAACCAGCATCCAAAACCAGGACTGTGACCATATCACATAGCTAAGGGGAGTACCACTCAGGTTGTGAAAAAAGTTAGTGGTGATGAATATCATAGCAAAGGCGAGTAACATGGCCAGGCCATTGATGACCAGGGACTCTACCAAAAATTGCGTGATTAAGGAAGATCTGTACGATCCCATCACCTTGCGCAGCCCTACTTCCCGGCCTCGGTCGAAAGCTCTGGCCGTGCTCAAATTGATGTAATTGACCCAGGCAATAATAAGGATGAAGAAGGCAATGATGGAAATGTAGAACACACCGTCGCCATTGCCATTTACTTCGGCTTCGTCGGTAAGCTGTGAAAAAAGGTGGATGTCTTTGACTTTTTGAAGAGACAGCACATCTTTCATATTTCGCTCTTGGTTTTCTGGTTTGTATTTGTCTACCAGTGCAGAAAATTGAGACTCTAGTTTTTTAGGGTCGGTATTGGGCTGGAGTTGAACATAAGTGTAGAAATCTTTTCTTTTCCATCCGTTTCCATATCGCGTTTGTGCCCAGCCTGTTCCTCTGGTGTCTCGGGCAAATAGGGTGTTGAACGAAATTAACACGTCATACTTGAGGTGCGTGTTTTCGGGTACATCTTTGAATACACCAGTCACCTCGCACAGTTCATTGTTGAAGTCGTCATCTTCCAGGCGTAGCAATTTGCCCATCGGATTTTCATTTCCAAAATATTTTTTGGCCATGGATTCCGAGATGACAATTGTAAATGGTTTTTCTAGTGCGGTGGCTGCGTCTCCTTGTATCATTTGATTAGAAAACATGGGTAAGAATGCAGCCTCTGCGTACAAAAATCTTTTATGCTTCAGTGCTTGCGGATTGGCCTCGCCATTTTCTGAAGTAATGACCACATTGTTTTTAGAGCCCATGTTGTACAGTTTGGCAGAGCTGATGACATCCGGAAAATCTTCAAGCAAGGCCGGTCCGGCGCCTGGGTAGTTTTCCGAGCTTTTATAAATCAGTTCGCCATTTTGGTACACATCGAGCTGTACCCTGTAGATATCATTTTTGTTTACAATATGATTTTCGTAGCTCTTTTCAAAGGCTACAAAATGATTGATCATTAGAAAGGCCGCCAGTCCAATGGCGAGTCCGAAAATATTGATGAAGGAATACAGGCGGTTTTTTTGCAGGCTTCTGAAAGCCACGTTGAAGTAATTTTTTAACATGATTGTATGGTTTGAGATTTTTGAGTTTTCACTTATTGATTTCATCAGAGAAGGCCTAAAGAGCTCAACGACCTGAATCAGGTATCTGAGCTGCGGATATTTCCTGTTGGCCTTGAGGTTATATCTATAGATCTCCTCCAGGTCACCAGAAATATCCAGCCAATAGTCCTCATGACAATAGAACTTGAAGAATTTTGAAGCTAACTGTTTTATCATTCCATTTTGAGGTCAAGAGCTATCTCTGGTATAGAGTCCCATAATCCAAGGCGAACATCTTTAGAATGGATCAGCGCTTTTTTTCCATAGGCGGTTATTTTGAAAAATCGTTTGGGTTTGCCTCCTCTTTCCTTATCCGGTTCTCCTAGTTTGCTGTCAAGGAATCCCTTCTTTTCAAGACGACGCAGCGTGGATTGAAGCGCCCCTATACTGACTCTTCTTTTTCCTCTGTCCTCTATTTCGTTTTTCAGCGCTACACCATATGCTTCGTCATACAGCACCCCCACGGTCAGTAAAACGATCTCTTCAAATTCTCCTAATTGGTACTCTTTCATAGTTAATATCTTCAATATCTATTTTGTAGTATTGCTAATATAAAAAGTATTCGCAATATCACAATTGTAGTATTGATATTAGTGAGATGCTAAAGCCTATGGGAAAGTTTCAACTGACTAAATTATTTTTTTAAGTCGATTGGGATAAGTCGTGCGATTCGGTCAACAAAGATCCAAAAAGAAATGCTCTAGTTTGCCTGAGGCAATACAGCAAAATCTATGTTAGGAGGAGTGTCCGTAGCTGACCTATTGAATCGCGTGTCGATAACGGTTTTGTCATTGAAAAAGCCACAATTTCTGAGAAAGAAAATTGAGCCATCAATACCCCCCTGGTAGTCTAGACGAGCTTGTTTTTTAGCTGTAGCGTCTGCACCAAACCTCATGTTGGTGATTTCATGCCAGCTACCGGTGGTGTCTCTAACCCACTGATTGGAGTAGAGAGCCATGCGACTGTTTGCTCCGGCATTTGGAATGAAATTTTCCAAAAAGGAATATAAGTTTGTCAAATAGGTATTCGTTTTTGGCCTTCTAAAACTGGCTATTAGCAACCATTCGTTTAAGTCAGGGTCAAAAAAGTATGCTGTATAGTCGGTCATGCTGTTCTCCACAGGAGTTCCTTTTAGCAAGAACTTGTATGTGACTCCCGCCTTCCATGGATGAACCAGATAGCTCTGACCTCCGGAGCCCTCATTTCCAAATTCGCCAGTGTATACATTTTCACCTTTTTTTAGTAGTTCGATCTTGTATTCGTCTGGAATACTGCTGGGGTCATCTGTCTGATACGGACTCCATACCGAAAACAGGACTCTTCTTTCTGTCTCTGAATTGACCTGAATGCCAAAATACCCTTCACCAAATCCATTGGCCATATAGTAGGAACCAATGACGTCCTCTCCTTCGGGTACTGTGATTTCATTGTAAAACCATTCGATATCATTTGAGGTAGGAAGCTGATCAAAAACCAAGTGTACGGAAGGGCCTCTCCTGCCAAAGTAAACGTCCTCTTTAATGTATTGTATTTCTCCGTCCACAGCTTCCCCATCCAGTAGTACTTGTGTAATGTCGGCAAATGTATTAGACTCTTTGCTAATCCCCTGAATATGTATGGTTTGGTAGCCAATCTGAGTGATCTCAAACTCTCCGACGTAGATATTTTTAGCTGTAGTATTGTCTATAGTCACTTCCTTTGAGATGCCATTTAGCGTTACCTTTAATCTGGAGACGCCTGACTTTACGGCTACTTTGATCCCTAAACTAAAAGTCCCAATTCTATTCGTTCGAAAATAGGTTTGAATTTCATCTTCAGCGTTGGTCCAGTTGAGAATACCCTCGTCAGAAATAATAGCATCGCTTCTCATCGGATCGTTGAGCAACCAGCTATTGGCGCCAGCCGGTATAGAGACTGAAAATGTCGACAGGGTCTTTCTTGAATCGCTTTCCCCGGAGCATCCGGCCAAACCCAAGATTGCGCATATTAGAGCTCTATGGAGAGACTGATTAATGATTTTATACATATCTGTGATAAATGAAAAACAAAGCACTCGTGCCTGAGATCAAACACGAGGCTTTTTATTATCGCTAAACCAACTAATAAATACCATTTTGACCAAAAATAGGCTTGCGTTTGATCCATCTGCCCTTGGTGAAATCAGGAAACGGCATCGGCTCACTTCCTTTGGCAATAGATTCCTCCGAGAGACACGTCACAGCAGACCAAGTAGCACAATCGTAGACGTCGAGGGGCATTGGAGCCTCTCTTTTCAAGGCCTCGATGAAAGCATTAATGACAAAGAAATCCATGCCGCCATGCCCTGCACCCGTAGCCTGACTTTCATATTTTTTCCAGAGCTGGTGATCGTGATCCTTCATATAGGGTTCATCACTTTCCCACCTGTGAGATGGGCTTACACCTTCAATATGAAGAGACTTGTTCAAATCCATCCAAATACCTTTGGTACCCTGCACTCTAAAACCAAGGGAGTATGGTCTTGGTAAATTGGTGTCGTGATTCAGCGTAATAGTTTCGCCGTTTACGGTTTTGATTACTGTGGTAACTACGTCACCAAGATTAAATTCAACTTCAGCATTTGGATGACTTTTGCCACCTTTCGGATGATCTACAATATAGTTGTGCAAACCACGAGATTTGGAGGATGTACTCGTTAGATAAGAATATCTATTACCTCTGTTGATATCAGTCATCATATGTATGGGCCCTAATCCATGGGTAGGATATAGGTCTCCGTTTCTTTTTACTGAATGCTCTGTCCTCCAGCGCGCTTCACTGGTTCCTTTTTCGCCAAACTCAACTCCACCGCCATAAATCTGCTTTCCGTCATTGAATTTGACATGTCGTAGATCATGTTGGTAACCTCCTTCTAAATGGATCATTTCTCCAAACATGCCCAATTTCACCATGTTGAAGATGGCCATAACATCGCGGCGATAGATTACATTTTCCAGAATCATAAATGGGGTACCGGTTTTCTCCTGTGTTTCCACCAGATCCCAACACTCCTGGATATCCGCGGCTCCGGCTACTTCAAGACCTACGGCTATTCCGGCATTCATGGCATCGACGGCCATAGGCGTATGCCAGGTCCAGGGAGTAGAAATAATCACGGCATCTATATCTTTGCCTTTGAGTAATTCTCTATAGGCGTAGTCACCCTTACTGAATAGTGTTGGTTTTTTCCCGCCGGCCTTTTCCACCATATCTGAGGCTCGATTGAGTACTAATTCGTCTATATCACATATTGCCGTAATTATCACGTCCTTTCTTTGCGTAGCAAGTCTCACATGATTGATCCCTCGTGCCCCAACGCCTATAAAGGCCAGTTTGATTTTGTCCTTTTTCTCAGCAAAAAGCATGGTAGGACTTAGAAGAGAAAGTGAAAGTCCAGCCATTGCTGATTTTTTCATAAAATCTCTCCTCTCCTGTATCTTATTATTTCCCATATTCATTTTTTATAAATAAAACCTAATGGCAATAATCGGGAAAGTCTGTTTGATGTGTGTGGAATAAATCGTCAAACAGGCGGTAATAAATTGCCTTTCATGAGCTAAATGCCAAAAAATAGCTCTTCATCGTTTCATTCAAATAGGCTAGATGTAGTATTCTGAGGTGTGCTTTATCTCTTTGAGCACAAAAGTCGTATTGAGCACACCAATATTGTCAATTTTGGACAGTTTGTATCGCACGAATTCGTGATAGTCTTCCAAGCTTTTTACGTTGATTTTAAGAATAAAGTCTACTTGTCCTGCCATGTGATAGCATTCCTGTACTTCGTCCAGATCCTGGATTTGTTTTTCGAAATTGTCAATAAAAGCTGCATTGTGATATTGCATAGAAACCTGGCACAGGCCCGTCACAGACCTCCCAATGAGTTCCTTGTCGAGAATAGCTGCATACCTCTTTATATATCCCTCTTTTTCGAGTCTCCTAATACGTTCATATACGGGAGAAATAGTAAGGTTTAGGCTATTGGCAATTTCCTTAGCAGTGATTTTTGCATCCTTCTGTAGCATGCGTAGTATGATCTTGTCTATTTCATCCATGAGACCGTAAGTTTTACTTTTTGTGTTTTAACAATATATGTGTAAAAGTAATAAGTATGGTATAATTAGCAGTTAGCAGCTATTATTACTGAAGATATTTACAATGAAATGAATATGTGCTATGATTGTATGGAATATGAGTGTTAAGTATTAACCCAAATCTAATAATCATGGCACGTTCTTTAATCATAGGTGCAGGAGGACAACTAGGTACCGTATTGACCCAGCAGCTACGTAACCTTTACGGAAATGATCAGGTGGTTCGATCTGACTTGAGAATGCTGGATCAGATATCCGGTCCATTTGAAGTCATTGATGCTACTGATGCTGACCGTATAGAAGAGGTTGTGAAAAAGTATAAGATTGAGGAGATTTATCATTTGGCAGCTATTCTCTCTGCAAATGGAGAAAAAAATCCTCTGGGCACTTGGGATATTAATATGAAAACGTTGTTCAATGTGTTGGAAGTTTCACGGCTGAATGGTGTTAAGAAAGTGTTCTATCCTAGCTCAATCGCAGTATTCGGTAGCGAGGTGGACCAGCAAAACACACCACAAGCCTCTTTTCTCAATCCATCTACAGTATATGGAATTAGCAAGGCCGCCGGCGAAAATTGGGCGCAATACTATTTTCAAAGATATGGATTGGATGTGAGGTCCATACGTTATCCGGGTGTTATTGGCTATCAATCCTTGCCAGGTGGAGGGACTACAGATTACGCGGTAGATATTTATCATAAGGCGGTTG
The DNA here is from genome assembly GCF_039944555.1 of Reichenbachiella sp. Lineage (GTDB taxonomy): Bacteria > Bacteroidota > Bacteroidia > Cytophagales > Cyclobacteriaceae > Reichenbachiella. Next base: position 21,543 of record NZ_JBDUYN010000015.1, read on the forward strand.
AAGGAAAGGAGTTCTCCTGTTTTCTTGAAGAAAACACCAGGTTGCCAATGATCTATATGGACGATGCCATTCGGGCCACCATTGAATTGATGAAAGCGCCAAAAGAGAACATCAAAACCAGGACTTCCTACAATTTGGCCGGAATGAGTTTCTCTCCAAAAGAGATAGCCTTGGCCATAAAGAAAATATATCCTGATTTTGAAATCAGTTATGACCCGGATTTTAGACAAAGCATAGCGGCAAGCTGGCCGCAAAGTATTGATGATTCTCGTGCCAGAGCAGATTGGGGCTGGGTGCCTGCCTATGATCTGGATTCGATGACAGCCGATATGATTGAAAATCTCAAATTAAAATATGCAAAAGAGGCAGTTCATTAATGACTGCATTAGGGTAGACATAACTGTCGATTGTTGCCAAACAAAGAGCTATCTGGTAGAAGATATAATTTTGCAAATGGCCCCTAACCTTTTTATGAGTTCTTGTAGGCCGTAAGTGCTTAAATTTGGCGGCCACGAAATTGTTGATAAACAATGATGAATCGATTAAACTGGTTTTGCCTTCTAATTACGTGGCTACTTGTGCCCATGTCAGTTCTTCGTGCACAAGAAGAAGGCACACCTTATTTTATGCACTTGACAAAGGCGCACGGAGCGCCTATTCAGCGGGTAATAGATATTGCCTTTGATCACCTTGGATTTGCCTGGGTAGCCTCTAGCAATGGTTTGTATAGATTCGATGGGCATCGATTCGAAAAGGTGAGTTTCCTGGAAAGCATTGGTACGCCCGAGGCCAACAATGTGGTGGAGAACATATTGGTGGATGATGACGGTACGGTCTGGATCGCTGTAAAATTTTACGGAGTCTATACCTATAGTTATGATACCGGACAGTTTACCAAAGTTGTCGACGGGTCAGGACAGAATATCACAGAGATAAAGCTCGACAAAAACAACCTTTATGTTACCTGCAAGAATGGAGCTATAATTATTAAAAACCTATCTACTGGAGCTATTGAGCGAGTTAAGGTTGATGACTTTATCTATAGTGTCGAACCTGACGAAAGCGGAGGACTCTGGGTTGGAACATTTACCGGATTGTACAAATGGAGTATTTTACAGGGTATTCAAAAGGTACAATTAGCTATAAATCCTGCTCAAATTGAACAACTAACTAAAGATTCAAAGGGCGGTTTGTGGCTTGCAACAGGCCGTCAGGGAGTGGTCTATTACGATCCGAAGTCAAAAAAATCCAAGAGGTATAGTACATCAATGGCTTCCGGTCAACGGCTTGAATCAGACTTTATACTGTCGCTCTTTCTGGATTCGAAAGAAAACCTGTGGGTATCTACTGATGGAGGTGGAGTGGCTAGGATAAATGTAAAAACAGGAGAACTCACCAATTATAACCAAGACCCTGCAGATGAAAATTCGCTTACATCCAAATCGGTCATGTGTGTGAAAGAGGATAGGCATGGAAACTATTGGATGGGAAATAATTTTGGGGGGGTTAACGTCCTGATCAACCAGAGCCATGGTGTGACTTATTATAAAGGGGTTGAAAAGGGGCGATCCTATCGAATTCTCAGTTTGCTTAAAAGCAGCAGTGGTGATATCTGGGCAGGTACTGATGGGGAAGGTATCGTTCTACACCAAAATGGATCCGGCAGTAATACGCAAAGGTTTTCTAAAACTACTCATCCAGGTCTGATTGGCAATTACATTCAGAAAATGATTGAATTGCGAAACGGTGATATTCTTATAGGTACCTATGATTTTGGACTCTCCTACTTCGATTATCAATCTCGTCAGTTTAAAAAAATTAATTCTCTTGCCCATGAAAACAAACAGGAAAGTGTTGGGGAAGACATCCGGAGTCTCTTTGAGGACAAGGAAGGTCGCATTTGGATGGGCACCGAAAAGGCACTATACGTACTTGATCAAGCACTAAATATTATTAAAGTATTTAGTTATGATGTAGATCTTTCATGTTCAGTGGTCATTGATTTTGCTCAGAGGAAAAATGGCCAGATCATCGTTGGCACGATGGGACGAGGGCTAAGCGTTATCGATCAAAACCTTTCCAAACCAACACCACTCAAGGTAAAAACTGACTCTTCAGTTGGTCGTTTCGAACATGATGTCATGGTGATGAGATTGCAAGACGATGGAATGATTTGGATAGGTACACAGAACCATGGCTTGTTTTTCATTGACCCGGACAATCAAATACTGTCCAAATTCAGGCACGAAGCCTTTCAAAATGGTTTCATTACCATCCTGGAGACCACTGATAAGGATCGTCTCTGGATAGGTACTACAAATGGACTCTATGAGTGGAATGGAAAGGACAAAGTACTCAATGCCTATTCGGATCGATTAAATATTATCAACCGCTATATGAAGCGATCGTCTTTTAAGGACACGGAAGGTCTGCTCTATTTCGGAGGAATCAATGGGTTTTACAAATTGAGGCCAGATCGATTGAATGAGCTGCCAGCCCCAAATACGGACATTTACTTCACCGATCTTTTTATCAACAACTCAGATGAAACCTATAATCATAACCTCTTAAAGGTGGGTATGGAATTGGCGACCGACATTGAGCTTGAACATACTCAATCAAATTTTGCTTTCGGGTTCACTGCATTAGGCTCTCTCACGCACGGCAAGCATGCTTTGTCTTATCGATTGTTTCCATTTGATCAGGAGTGGAAACAGGCAGGAGAAGACCGCTTAGCAACCTATACAAATCTGCCTCATGGGGAATATACTTTTAAAGTGAAACTGAGTGCAGGTATAGAGAAAGAAGCCAAAGAAAAAAGCCTGAACATAGTAATCCTTCCTCCCTGGTGGCGTACAAATTGGGCATATACCTTGTTTGTGATTATTGGAGTGTCTCTTTTATTTTTATCTTATCGGTACACTTATCAATGGGCTAAGCTCAAAAACCAATGGAAATATGAAAAACTGACCAGGGAAAAGGAGAAAGAGATCAACAATATGAAATTGGATTTTTTTACTAAGATGTCCCACGAAATCCGAACTCCACTGACATTGATACTTGGTCCTATAGAGAGAATCAAAGAAATGATTCAGGACAATTACAGGGCCACTAATTATATTTCGATAGTCCAATCCAACGCGCAGCGACTGGTTAATCTGACAGAGCAGATCATGGACTTGCGCAAAAATGAAACGGGAGAGCTTCAGCTACGCGCAACCAATCAGGACATCACCGCTTTGCTGAAAGAAGTCATTGCTACCTTCAGTGAGGTGGCGCGGCAAAAGAACATTGAATTCGAACATCAATTTCCTGATCAAATTGGAGATTTTTGGTATGACCATGAAAAAGTTGAGCACATTTTGTTCAACCTACTATCAAATGCTTTCAAGTATAGCCTGTCGGAGAGTAAGGTCAGGCTCACGCTCGCTGTGGAGCCACCAAGTCTCAATTATCAAAAAGGAGCGTTAAATATCGCTGTATCTGATACAGGAATTGGTATGAATGATAGCACCCTGGAACACGTATTCGATATGTTTTATCGCTCAGAAAAACAAACCGAAGAAGGACATGGAGTAGGATTGGCACTAACCCGTGAATTGGTAAAACTTCATAAAGGTGAAATCGAAGTGTCATCTGCTGAAGGGGTGGGTACAACATTTGAGGTTAGATTACATCTGGGAGATGCTCATCTTACCGAGCATGAAAAAATCTACAGATCTACCGATCAGACGGAGATCCCCATGGCTGCTGATACCAGGGCCAATGGATCAGTCAATATCGAACCGGCTAATAAGCAAGTCAAACTTTTGTTGGTGGAAGATAATCCTCAGATGCTAGACTTTATTAAAAGCATTTTTATAGAATCTTACAATGTCATTACAGCAGAGAACGGATCGATTGGATTGGACCTGGCGCGGTCTGAGGTGCCCGATGTAATCATTAGTGATGTTGTGATGCCTGAAATGGATGGTTTTGAAATGACGCATTATATTAAGAACGATTCCAAAGTGTCCCATATTCCGGTACTATTGCTTACCGCTCGAACGACGGGAAAACACACCATTGAAGGGCTTGAGATAGGAGCGGATGATTACATGACGAAACCATTTCAAGTAGAAGTGCTAAAACTCAAAGTAAAAAACCTACTTGAGACTAAGGAAAGCGCTGAGCGCTTCATCCGCAAAGAACTCATTTCTGAGCCTGCTGCCGTAGAGGCCCGAGACGAAGACGAAGAGTTTTTACAAGAGATTATGCGCATTATCAACGAACAGCTGGGAGATCCCGAACTAAAAGTGGAAATGATAGCTCGAGAAATGAGCATGAGCCATTCGGTGCTCTATCGACGGTGCATGGCCATCACAGGGCAGACGATTGTGGATATTATCAAAATCACCCGGCTTAAGATTGCGGCAAAACTTGTGACGGATGGGCGATTGGGTATTAGTGAGGCAGCTTACCGAGTAGGGTTCAATGATGCCAAGTATTTCACCAAGTGCTTCAAAAATTATTTCGGTACTACGCCTTCTGATTACGTATCGGACTTCAAGGCCACAGTATAAGTTATTCCGCTAGCGTACCATTTCATAGATTCAATCTGAATTGTCTATTAGGAGACCATGAGAAAATGATTTGATCAAATTTTCCTCCTCCTAGATTAATTATTCTACCCTCCTATCGCTCTAGATATCTGATCATTGTATTTAAAGAAATGAAGTAAAACTCAATGATTTTTCATAGAGACGATATTGTTAGAATTGCCAAACATGGAGACAAAGAAGCGTTCTCGAGGATGTTTCATGAATACTATGGAAAGCTTTTCGGTTTGGCTCGATACTATGTTAAATCCAACGAGCTGGCTGAAGAGGTAGTCGACGATACCTTCGTCAAAATATGGCAAAAACGAAAAAAGCTGAGCGGAGTAAAAAACCTGGAGGCTTACCTATATACTATTATTAAAAATCATTCCTTAAATCAGATTCGTACAAATTCAGACCGTCAGTTTATGTCCATTGACAATGTCGATTTGAAAATAAAAATGATCGCAAGAAATCCTGAGGAACAACTGCTCTCTAAAGAGATGCTATCTGTTATGGAACATTCAGTATCCTCTTTGCCTGAAAGATGCGGACTAGTGTATCGCATGGTGAAAGATGATGGGTTGAGCTATAAGGAAGTAGCAGCCATGTTGAAGATTTCGGTAAAAATGGTCGAAAAACATGTGGGGACAGCACTTAGACGTATTCGCCAGGAGATGACAGGCTACACAGGGCGGTCAAACACCAATCTTAAAAACCTGAAATAACCTTCCCGGGCAAATTTTAGCCCACGCTAACCACTCGACTTTTTTCAAACATCAGGTAGGGTTTGATAGAGGCATTTGTGTCAATCAGTATGCAGTAATGATTGAAATGAACAAAGTAGAAATATATCAAATCATGCGGGAGGTGCTATCCGGTAGCTCTGAGGCAGGCCGCAGGGAGCTGTTGAATCATTGGCTTGAAGAATCGAAAGAGAACCTTCAAATCTACAATGCCTTTGCAGAGAGCTTGAGAACTACACGAAACAAAATTTTCAATTTTTTTAATCACCAGGGTAGGGTTTGATGGCACGACCTGTGTCAATCAAAATGCAGCGATAGTTGAAATGAGCAAGGAAGAAATATATCAAATTATAGGAGAGGTACTTTCAGGTACATCGGATCCACACAAGAGGGAGTTGTTGAACAGCTGGATTGAAGAATCTCAGGAGAACTTTCAAACCTACAATCTATTGAAAGAAAGTTGGGAAAGTACACGGATAGAGACACGCCACCCGCATGAGGAGGGTCGTTTACAATCCGTCTTGTCAAAAATCGAATCCGAGGATAAGCCTTGGTGGCTGACCAATGGTTTTCTTCTAAAAATAGCCGCGTCGTTAGGGTTTTTTATCGTTTGTTCTTGGCTCTATCTATCTGACGGAAGCTTTTTTCAACAAATCTTTAAGGGAGACAAGACTATAACACAAAAATCTAACGTCGCTGGTCAAAAATCGAGCTTCAAACTGCCCGATGGTACCGCTGTTTGGTTGAATTCGGAGAGCACATTAGCGTACGATTCAGATTATGGGGTGAGCAAACGGGAAGTTAAACTCTTGGGGGAGGCTTATTTCGAAGTAAAAAAAGATAAAAAAAGAGCCTTTATAGTAACCTCCGGCAATCTCAAAACAACCGCTCTGGGTACTTCCTTCAACATTCAGGCATTTCCGGAAGAAGACAATTTGATTGTTTCCTTGATAGAAGGAAGAGTAAGAGTAGATCAATATCAAAGTGTCCATCACGAGAATGTCTCTTCCAATATATTTCTGAAACCAGGAGAGCGGATCTCCTATAGCAAAGGCAACAACAGCTTTGAAAAAAGCGAATTCGATGTAGTGAAGGCTGGCATGTGGAAAGAAGGTACTCTAATATTCGACGATGAAGATTTCCTCGATATTCTGAAAGAATTGGAACGTTGGTATGGTGTTCAAATTGAAGTGATCAACAGGCCAGAAAGGGAAGCTGTTAGGTTCTCGGGAAAGTTTCATCATGAGAGTTTAGAGAGCATACTCCTAGCCATGAGCTACTCAAAAAAATTTACCTACAAAATAGATGGAAAGACAATTACAATTCAGTTCAATCAAAAATAGGATGAAGCAAATGACATACGACAGTACCTAAGAATAATATAAAAAAAGAAGCTCCAAGTCAAGAACCGAAACAATTGGAATGGTCGAAGTTCAATCATTGGAGCAAGCATTAATGAAACATATGGTTCCACTAACTATTCAAATATATGAAAATAAAATTTTTACCTCTAATTATCATGCTTTCAAAAATGTCCCTATATGGTGTGTTTGTGCAGTGTTTGTTTATCACTGTGCTACTGGCATCCGAAGGAAACGCACAAAAAAGCAAGAGTATAAACGAAGTGTACCTAACAGTCGGGTTCGAAAAAAGCCAGCTTCTGGAGATTTTTGAGACCATTGAGTCAGAAACTTCTTTTGAATTTTCTTACTACAAAAAAGATCTTCCTCTAAAAAGACTGACGCTGGAGCGGGCAGAGAGAAGTTTGAGCGAAACATTGCATGTAATTGCTGACCAGGCTGGGCTCAAGTTCAGGAGAGTGAACGATAACATACTTGTGGATGTCAATAAAAAACATGGCAAGCATTCTACCAAAGAGGTTTTGGTAAAGGAAGATGTGAATATTTCCGGAACTATAACAGATGAGACAGGAGTCGGATTACCTGGTGCAAGTATCATAATAAAGGGTACCGCCACAGGAACAACTTCAGATATCGAGGGGCACTATAAACTTACGGTTCCCGATGATGCAGTGCTAACCATATCTTTTGTAGGCTATACCTCCCAGGAAATTGAGATCGCAGGCCGATCACAAATCGATGTTCAGATGGTCGTCGATGCGCAGGCACTTGAGGAAGTAGTGGTTGTGGGTTTTGGGACGCAAAAAAAATCAAATCTATCAGGATCTATTGTTTCTGTAAAAGTCGGAGAAGAAATAGCCAGTAGACCCATAGTGAATTTAAATCAGGCGTTGCAAGGAATAGCTGCCGGTTTGAATGTAGTCACTGCGTCAGGCCAGCCCGGAAATACGCAAACCAGCCTGGAAATAAGAGGTAGAGGAACGATCAATGGTGCAAGTCCTCCATTGGTATTGGTTGATAATGTAGAAATGAGCCTGGCCGATATTAATCCTGCTGACGTAGGGGCTGTAACTGTACTAAAGGATGCTGCTGCATCTTCTATTTATGGTGCACGCGCAGCCTGGGGTGTGGTTCTGATTGAACTGAAAAAGCCTGAACGGGATCAGGAAATTAAATTTGATTATAGAAGTACAGTGAGTATTTCTTCACCTGTATCATTGCCTGAAAAGGCAACAGTAAGGGAATTCGTGACCCTACTGGATGAAATAGGAATAAATAACTACTGGTCTGGTCAGGATGTACAGACATGGAAGAATTATTTGGATGACTATGATGCCAACCCTCAAAACTATCCAACGGGAGTGGTTTTGGATGAAGACGGCTTCAATTATTCATTGACTGAAACACGCCCAATTAAGCAGCTTCTTGATGATAGAGGGGTCTACCAAAAGCATGATCTGAATATTAGCGGAGGGAGCGGAAAAGCTGCCTATAGAGTTTCTCTTGGCTACGCCAAAGAAAATGGTGTGATAGTGACTGACAACGATCGGTATTCCAGATACAATGTTAATGCCTATATGGATGTGGACATTGCAAAGAATCTGACTTCTATGACCAACATTTTTTATAGAAGAGGAGATCGTTCTAACCCGATAGGGTTTTACCAACAAGCCATAGAACAAGCGGTATGGCTGCCAACCGGGTTTTATACTTTAGAAGATGGAAGAACCCTTCCCTTTGATTCACCAGATAATCTAGAACGCCTGCTGCCACATACTACCGTGAAAGAAGATGTTGCAAGGATCATAGAAAGGATAACCTATGAACCAATCGAAGGTCTCAAATTGACAAGTGACTTTACTTTTGAAAGAGGCAATACGAGGACTCAAGCTGTTAATATTCAATTGCCAACCGTAAGACGGTTGACCTATTTGCCAAATACGGTTAACCCAGATGGTACTTCTGTTTCTAAGGCTTTTGCAGAAAGTGAAAGATATGCGATTAATCTTTATGCGAACTATAATAAAACCCTAAATGGAGTACACAATCTGGGTGCTATGATCGGGTACAATAGAGAATCCAGTTTTGTAAATGCATTCTCTACCAACAGGTTAAACTTATTATCGACAGATGTTCCATCAGTGGATGCGGCCAGTGGGGCCTTTGGAGGCTCAGATAGCTTTGTTGAAAGGTCGGTGTTGGGTTATTTTGGAAGACTGCAATACAATTTCAAAGAGCGATACTTCATAGAAGGCAATATGAGGTACGACGGATCTTCGAGATTTCCTACAGATGATCGTTTCGGACTATTTGCTTCTGCATCTGCCGCTTGGGTGGTTACGAATGAAAGTTTTCTGGCCAACACAGATTGGCTATCCTTTCTGAAGTTTAGAGGTTCATACGGGCAGATTGGAAATCAAGCCGGAGCAGACGCCTATCCATATCTATCACAATGGAACCCTACAGAAACCTGGTTGCTCAATGACGGCGGCGAACGGCAGACTACGATCAGGCCAGGGTTACTGGTAAGCCCGTCCTTTACCTGGGAGACCGTGCAAAAAACGAATTTAGCTGTGGATCTGGCGCTACTCGACCACAGATTGTCAGTGACGGCTGAGGTATTTCGCAATAAGACCATTAATATGCTTCTTCCATCTCAAGAGTTACCAGCGATCTTAGGTACTAATGCTCCAGTGACCAATGCAGCTGATCTGCAAACTGAAGGCTGGGAATTTGTAGCAGGGTGGAAGGATAAGATCGGAGATGTCAAATATGGACTAAAGTTCAATGTCTACGATAATGAAACAGAAATCACGAAATACGATAATCCTGCAGGGTTAATTTCAAATTTTTATGTGGGTCAAACCATTGGAGAGATTTGGGGCTACGAGACCGATGGGTTTTATACGGTCGATGACTTTGTAGAAGGGACCTTAGATGCTCACCTCTCTGGTGTCAACAGGCAGCTTAAAGATGGTGTGGTTGCTGGTTTTCCAACTCAAGGTGTTCCGTTTCCCGGTGATGTGAAGTACGTAGATCAAGACGGGGATGGCATTATTGATGCCGGAAGTAATACGTTGGAAGATCCGGGAGATAGAAAAATAATCGGTAATTCTCGTAGAAAATACATTTACGCCATCACCGGTAATGCGTCGTACAAGGGGTTTGATTTATCCTTTAACCTAACCGGAGTGGCCAAAAGAGATCGAGATATAGTCGGTGATTTGGATTTCCCTTATATATCCCAATTTGATAATTTATTCAAGCATCAGTTAGATTATTGGACGCCTGATAACCAGGATGCCTTTTATCCCAGAATGTACGGCGATATCAATGCTAATCCGGGAGACCGGGGCAACTACGGGTTTAGTCAGCAGGTGCAAACAAAGTACCTCTATAGTGCTGCCTATTTACGGATAAAAAATATTACCGTAGGCTACACCTTTCCGGAGTCCATTGCCGAGCGGATCAACTTCACCAAAATACGAATTTATGTAAGTGGGGAAAACCTGCACACATTTACGGATTTACCAGAAGGTGTTTTACCGGACCAGAGTGTATCGGTTTATCCTGTGATGAGAAACATAGCTTTCGGCGCTCAACTTTCCTTTTAATTTAGATCATATCAACGATGGAAACTAAATATAAAATAATCATATTTCTATTGCCGTTGTTCGGCCTATTGGCGTGCGACGATGACATTCTGGATAAATTGCCAGAAACCTCATTGGCAGAAACAAATACGTTTAGTACAAACAATTCTGTAAGAGCCTATGCGTGGCAGTTTTATGAGAGATTTCAAGCGCATAACCAAACATTCGAAATAAGCGGAAGCTCACATCCTAGTGCTAATGTTTTTGGCCTCAATGCTGAAGCTGACGCAGATTTGATCCAGAATGGAGTTCTTACCAACGGGTCTGCCTATATCTGGAATAGAATGGTAATACCCGGCGAATCCGAAGCTAGTTGGAATACCCCTTACCGGTACATCAGGTCAGCAAACCTTTTACTAAAGAATGTTCCAGACTCAGATTTAGACGATGTGGACAAAGATCATTGGATCAGTGTAGGGTTATTCTTTAAATCATTCGAATACTTTAACCTCCTGCAAATGTATGGAGGTGTTCCATGGTTGGAAACAGCAATTACTGAGCAGGATACACTTATCCTCAACGGAGGAAGATCGACCAGGGATGAGGTAGCAGCCAATATTCTGAGGGATTTGACCTGGGCCGAGGAGCATATAAAGTCAAGTGTAGTCTCAGAAAAAAGAGAAGTGGATGCGAGTGTTGTTAATGCATTGATATCTCGATTTGGTCTATTCGAAGGCACGTGGAGAAAGTATCATGGTCTTAGCGATGCAAATACTTACTTAGAAGCTAGTGTTACAGCTTCAGAAAAACTGTTGGCTGATGCTGACTTTTCGTTACATCCAAACTTTGATGAACTACACAATAATGAATCCTTAAAAGGAGTAAGCGGTATTATTTTGTTCAAAGAATATGATAACCTGGAAAATTTTTCCAATATGTCTACCACTTTCAGGGCATCAAACTCAACATGGGATATCACTAGAAAAGGAGTAGATAAGTTCTTATGTACTGATGGTCAGACCCGATGGAACAGCCCACTGTTTCAAGGGGATACCGATGCTTTTGCCGAGTTTAGAAATCGTGATCGCAGACTGTACTACATGACACCAGCACCCTATAGGGTGGACAGACTAACAAATACCACTTGGCAGTCCACAGGGAACGCTGCTGATGAAGAATATTTTTCTGTATATGAAAGCATCAGTGATGAAGATCACAAAACCCTACCCGACCTGAACTGGTTTGGCAATGTAGTGCCGGCGGTTCCTAATTTCACACAATTGGGAGTAACGCCATACAATAGAACCTTTTCAGGTTACCGAGTTTGGAGACATTATAATCAGAGCAATACAGGAGCGTCGTCCAGGGATGGCGCTGATGCACCAATCTTTAGGATGGGTGAGATAATGGTGAATCATGCCGAAGCCATGTTCGAATTGGGTCGATTTGATCAATCTGTTGCGGACGTTACTATCAATGAATTAAGAGCTAGAGGGGGAGTGGCCGCAATGACCGTAGCCACTATTGATGCAGCTTTTGACCCTACTCGTGATCCGTCGGTAGACCCGGTTCTTTTCGAAATCAGAAGGGAAAGGGCTGTCGAATTGATGGCAGAGGGTTTCCGACGGGAAGATTTGAGAAGATGGAAAAATATGGATTATGCTACTGAGGTTAAACTTGGAAGGTGGATTACGGCAGCAAGTGTAAGTAACGAGGTTCCTATTCAGGGCGACGCTGCTTCTGGGTATGTGCAACTTGTACCAGGGACACCTCCGGCATTCCCCGAACATTATTACCTATTTCCACTGCCAGCAGACCAGATAGTATTAACAAGCATGGAACAAAACCCAAGCTGGTAATAAAAAAATAAAACACAGACCAAAGCTGGTTTTCCAGCTTTGGTTTAAAAATATCATAATATGAAAGCTTTAAGAAAATATACAAAACACACAGTGTTGCTATTGACCGTGTTGATATCTTGCTTCTCATGCTCTGACGATGAGGAGGAGACTAATGATGCTCTAAAACCACAAGGTGCACTCACCGCAAGTGCTACGGCCATAGAGTTTGGTTCATCTGTTACATTCACGGACGCTTCAACAAATACACCTACGCTGTGGACTTGGGATATGCCGGGTGCTACACCTAGTTATAGCAATGCGTCAAGCGTAACAGTGGTATACGAGAGTGCCGGTGAGTATGACGTGACCTTGACGGTTCGTAATGAGTTTGGAGGCGACGAAATCCTCATGGAGAAACATATCGTGGTGACGGCACCTCCAGTGATCGATATAGATACCGAACCTCAGGTAAGATTGAATTTTGATGAAAATCTTAATAATGATGGCTTGACAGGAACCGCGGCTACGTCTGCTGGAGGGCCTTCTTATACGATTAGACCCGGAGGAGGCGGAGCTTTTACTTTTAGTGGAAGCAATGCACTAACGATTCCAGGTTACACGGGTATTAATGGAAATGGAGTGAGATCAGCTGCTTTATGGCTGAAAACGACCAATGATGCCATCGTAGGTTTAGTGCATTGGGGAAATGTAGGGACATTGAGCCGTTCATCCTTTAAACTTCAAAACACAGGACATCTTCGATATGAATTTCAAGGAGGCGGACATACCGGACTTACTACCGTGAATGACGGTGAATGGCATCATGTCGCCTATACCTTTGATGGCGATGTAGTCAAAATCTATGTAGATGGAGTGGAAGATATCTCTGTGGCTGGCAATACATTGGATACTGGTAATACCGGAGAAACAGATGTAAATATTGGGTCTCAATTAGGAACCTCCCTCTATGTTGGAGATATGGATGATGTAAGAATATTCGATGTTGTATTGACTCCGGCAGAGGTTAAAACCTTAAGCGAAATCAAATAAACTATAAATCTGAGCACAGAATGATCTACATCTGACATTTAAAACTAGCATTTGTGCTCAGATTCCTTTTAACAATCTATCCTTTTATAAATGGAAAGATAAGCCCTGATCAAGTGAGAAATTGGGGTCTTTTCAAACCGGCTGATTCAGTCTTCTAAGCGCCTCATCTTTAAAATGAGAGGCGTTTGGATGGTAAGTTCGAGGACTTGTGTGATGAACGAATGCCGAAAGGTATTCCATATAAACATGGGATGAATATAAACATTGATTGGTGGTATTTGGATGAGGTGAGACTCCCCGGACCAAGAATTCTTTTGATGGCGAATGACACGCCTATAGTCCATCATCACAGAATCGAGAATATGAATGATCAAGAGGTTACCTGGTCTTTTGATAAAACAAAATACACAACAACAAACACAGGTCCGGCAGTGGTATCCATGGCTCATTTAGTTCTAGTTCCACTGCCGTTTTTTTTTGAATAAGTAGGAGGTGTTAACCAAGAAGTCTCTTTAATGATGGAAACCGAGGTGGGCATTTTTGAAGCATAAAATATTGAAACAATTAATTCAGCAAAATGAAATTAATATGAAAACTAAATACTTACTGATTAGAGTTCTTCTGTTAGTTGTGGTTTGCTTGGCGATAGGAACTAATAATACCTTCGCTCAGGTTGCCCAATATAATTTTGAAGACGTTTTAACTAACGCAGGTATAGAAGGAGCAGCAGCGGATTTGACTGTAGCAGGAGGAGGTACGGCTGCTTATACAACTGGAAATACGAGCCCAAATACAGTGAAGGCCTATTCCTTCAACGGAACAGACAATAATCTTTCATCCACCTGGACCAATATTACAGGCACAGCCGCTCGTTCGGTCGCTGTTTGGGTTAATATGGCTGGTGCTGATGTTACAGCTGCTGGTGGAATGACCATTTTTGAATGGGGGACCAAAGCAGATCTAGTCGGGTTTGAACTAAGAGTGGCAGATTTTGGAACCTCAAATCCAACATTGAGATTCGAGGCGGGAGGTACCACCGCTCGCGCTCATGCGACCAATGGAGTTGTAGCGGACGGCACCTGGCATCACGTGGCTATTACTTTCCCGGCCGGAGGCAGTTCAGCGAGCGTTAAGTTGTACCTCGATGGTGTTTTGATTGTTGGTTACGGCGGTACAAGTGCTGCTGCTTTTCCCAATACCACCGCAGGTGGTTTTCGCATAGGTTCTGATCTAAATGGGGCAAGAAAATTTAAGGGGTTAATGGATGACTTTAGAATTTATGATGTTGAACTTTCAGCTACTGAAATTTCGGCTGTCTCAACAGGTGCAGCTATTACCCCACCGGTTGCGGCATTTTCTGTAGATAATGCTACGCCTTCGATAGGAGAAGTTGTTACATTCACAGAAACCTCAACAAATACACCTACAACCTTTCTGTGGGACTTTGGTAGTGCTACAGTTATTGGGGCCACCGACGTGGCAAACCCACAAGTTTCTTATCAAACAGCTGGAACATATACAGTAACACTCACAGCCTCTAATGGTGGTGGCTCTGATCCTGAAGTAAAAACAGACTACATCACAGTTAGTGCTGGCGCAGGTACCGGCAATTTGCAACTACAATATGACTTTGCCGGAGATGTATCCGATGCATCTTCATATGGCCGAAATTTGGTAGCTCAGGAGTCATTGACCCCGGCTTTTGGGGATCGAGAAGGAACTGGTGATGCATATACTGCCTCTGGCGTATTTGCTGATCATTTGGCCACTGGTTATCCCGGTATTTCTGGAGATGGTGCTCGTACGGTTACTGCTTGGTTCAAAACAGCGGGCACAAGCAGGGAAACGATTGTTTCCTGGGGTGTCAATGCTGCTGGACAGATGTTCAATGTAATGGTCGAAAACGGTGTGCCCAGAATTGAAGCTGGTACCAGTTCTCTCAAGACTTCGAATACTGGTTTGAACAATGATGTTTGGAGACATATTGCAGTCACCTATGACCCATCTGACGGAGACAAACTGTCTAATTGCAAAATCTATGTGGATGGCGCTTTAGCAACTAATTTAACTGATGCTGGCGGCTCATTCAATTCTGAAAATACTGTATTGAATACAAACACCACCACCAACTTTTTAAGGATTGCTTCAGCCATATACTCCCCATATGTATTTAATGGTTCTTTGGACGATATAAGAGTTTATGACGTTGCGCTTTCGGCCGCTCAGGTTACAAGCATCTCGACTGGTGCTGCTATTGCTTTACCGGTTACCTCGTTTTCTGCAAGTAATACCACCCCTTCAGTTGGAGAGATTATTGCGTTTACTGATGCCTCAACTAACGGGCCCATTACCTCCTACTTGTGGGACTTTGGTAGCCCCACTGCTGTTGGGGCGACTGATGTAGCAAGCCCGGAAGTGTCCTATCAAGCAGCCGGAACATATACGGTCACACTTACGACTACCAATGCAGGAGGGTCAGATCCCGAAGTAAAAACAGACTATATCACAGTAAGTGCAGGAGCAGGATCAGGTGATTTACAACTTCAATATGACTTTACAAACGATGTGACCGATGCGTCCACTTACGGCCGAGGTTTGGTTGCTCGTGGTGCTTTGACACCCGCCTTTACTGATCGTGAGGGGACTAATGACGCATATACTGCTTCTGGCGTATTTGCAGATCATCTGGCTACTGGTTATTCTGGTATCTCTGGAAACGGAGCCCGCTCAGTCACTGCATGGTTCAAAACTACGGCATCAGGAACAGACAGAGAGCCAATTATTTCCTGGGGAGCTAATGCTTCTGGTGAAATGTTTAATGTAATGATAGAAGACGGGGTGCCCAGAATTGAAGGAGGAAGCAGCTCGCTTAAAACCTCGAATTCGGCGCTTAATAGCGGTCTCTGGAGGCATATTGCGGTCACTTATGATCCGTTGGATGGAGATAAATTGGCTGATTGCAAAATCTACATAGATGGTATTCTAGCCACTAATTTAGCAGATGCTGACGGCTCATTCCTTTCTGAAACCACGGTATTGAATACAAATACTGCTACTAATTTTTTACGAATTGGTTCAGCCATATACTCACCACATACATTTGATGGCTCCTTGGACGATGTTCGGGTTTACTCGAAAGCGCTTACCATTGGAGAGATAACAACCATTGTAGGCGTAGCGGCTCCGGTTGCTGCTTTCGGAGCTAGTATCACAGTCGTTGGTGAGGGAGGAACGGTCACTTTTTCCGATGGCTCCACTAACGTGCCTACTTCATGGTCTTGGACATTTGAAGGAGGTACACCTGCTACAAGCAATGATCAAAACCCAGTAGTTACTTATGCCGCTATCGGCAATTATCAAGTATCTCTAACAGCCACCAATGCTCACGGGACTGACACTAAAACAGTGGCGAATTATATCACTGTAGGTAATACAGATTTACATGCACATTACGCGTTTCAGTCAGAATTGACCGATGCATCTATTTTTAGCCGTGACTTATCTGTAGTAGGTGGATTTACTCCTACGTACGTGACTGATCACTTGGGAAGTGCTATGAATGCCTACCAATCTCCGGGAGAAGAGGCTAAATATCTGACAGCAGCCTATAAGGGTATAGGAGCCAATGGGGCACGTACGATCACGGCCTGGTTTAAGACCACAACAGACGGTACCAGAAAGACCATTGTTGCCTGGGGTAACAATGTTGAAGGCAAAATGTTTAATGTTATGATTGATGGCGGTAGAGTTAGAATTGAAGGTGGCTCCTGTTCTCTAAAGTCCACGACCACCGGTTTGGATGATGACAAGTGGCACCATTTGGGAGTAACCTATGATCCGGCTGATGGAGACAAACTAAAAGATGTCAAAATTTACATCGATGGAGTTTTGAATGCAAATGCTTCTGACACGGATGGCTCCTTTCGTTCTGAGGAGGTAGTAATAGATACTGATATTCTTACCAATGATTTGAGAGTAGGGGATGCTGCATACAACGCCGCTTATTTTTGGCTGGGCTCATTGGATGATATACGTATTTATGGTACAGCGCTCTCCGCCGCCGATATTATAGCTGCTTCAGGAATTGTGGCACCGACGGCCGATTTCAGTGCAGAGACCGCGGTGGCGGTAGGAGCCAATGTAACATTTACGGATGCTTCGACAAACTCACCGACGTCATGGAGCTGGACCTTCGAGGGAGGAACACCGGCCACGAGCACAGAGCAAAATCCAGTAGTGACTTATGCGGCAGCCGGTACCTATCAGGTATCACTGACAGCTACCAATGTTGCAGGTTCGGATACTGAAACTAAGGTAGGTTACATTACTGCCTCTACAGAGGCACCTGTGGCGACTTTTAGTGCAAGTGCAACGGAGGTGGAGGAAGGGACAAGTATCACTTTCACAGATGCTTCCACCAATGCACCGACTTCATGGAGCTGGACCTTCGAAGGAGGAACACCTGCCACTAGTACTGAGCAGAACCCTAGCGTAACCTACGCCACGGCAGGTACCTATCAGGTAGCACTTACTGTTACTAACTCTGGCGGCTCAGATACAGAAACCAAAGCAGGGTACATAACTGTATCAGCACCTGAGGTTTTATCAGTCGTAGCTGATCAGTCTAATAACATTCTGCTTTATCCAAACCCAATAGTGAGTAAGCTGCAAATCAAAATTGGAGAAAAGATGAAAGGTGGCCATGAGGTGGCAGTATCCATCTATTCTATACTCGGTACGCTTCAGCTGAACCAGGTTTATGAAGTTAGCAGTGGGTTGTTAGAAATTGACATGGAGAAGATAACTCCTGGTATCAACATCGTAGAATTAGGCATCGATGGGAGAGTCGAACAATACAAAATCATCAAAGAATAAATAGTCAATCAATACATATGAATCTGTCCGGGTCAAGATCTCGGACAGATTTAATCTAACAAGAGTGAGCGTTTGATATACAATCAGCTAGAAAAGGAATATAAAATAATGGATATGAGTAGGAATAGAAAGAAACGGATTTTATTATCTCTATTTTCAGTAGGTCTGGTTTGTTTCGTTTGGTTCGAAGGGTCAAAGGAAACTGCAAGGCTAGACAAAGATGACTATCCGATTTGGATGGAAATGATGGAAGAGCCAAATGTCAATCTGGAAGAGGCCGCGCGAGCTTTTGATGCTTATTGGGACAATCATGCGCATTACAGGGGAGATAAATCAAAGAAATTCGAACGTTGGTACGAAGCGAATCGCAAGCGATTGGATCAAAACGGAAATGTGATTTCAGCTGCCCAGGTAAGAAATGAATATCAGCGAATGAGGGAGTTGACAGCAGCTGCTCAGGAGGGCAAATGGTTTAACTATGGGCCGGTAAATGTAGGACGAACAGTAGACGGAGATCCAAGAAATGGAGGAAGGGTAAAAGACGTTGCCTTTCATCCAACCGACCCCAATACCTTTTATGTTTCTTGTTTTAAGAGTGGGTTTTTCAAAACCACGGATGCAGGATCCACGTGGTCTCAAATGACCGATCACCTATCTGAAGAAGTGTATATTTCTAAGTTAAAAACAGCTGATCCTAACACGATTTACTTAGGAACAAATCTAGGCGTGTTGAAATCAATTAATGGGGGTGCCGACTGGGCCAGTACTGGCTTATCTACATACAAAACCAATGCACTTTTGATTAAACCCGATAACGAAGATATCATTCTTGTGGGCAACGAGGTTGGAATCTACAGATCCATAAATGCAGGAGAGTCTTTTACTCAGGTTAAATCTGCAAGCCTTGTAGAGGAACTCAGAATACACCCTACCAACAACAATATTATTTATGCAAGTACAAATGGTTCCGGGTATGGAAGTACTGCTGATCGGGATTCCCAATTTTTCAGATCTGTGGATGGTGGCGTCACTTGGACAGAAAACAGCACAGACTTTGGTGATGGATCCTTTATGAAACTGGCAGTAACTCCAGCCAAACCTGATTACGTTTATGCGATCAACACACGAGATTATGATGGTCAGAATTCTTTTGAAGGAGTATACAAATCTACTGATGCAGGCGTAACCTTCACCAAACAATCCGGAGATACACCATGTATTACTGGTTATGACGATAGTGGAGCGATATCTCGAGGCCAACCCAACTACAATTTATTTATCGTATCAGATCCTAACAATTCAGATATTATTTATGCTGGAGGGGTCAAATCCTGGAAATCTGTAGATGGAGGAGTCAATTGGACCCAAGCGTTCAACAATGTAACAGCACTTGGGTTTGGGCTTCATTTAGATCAATTGACTTGGGCTTATTCTCCAGTAAATGACCAGTTGTATGCAGTTAATGACGGTGGAATCTATTTCTTGAACGAGGACAGTAAATTTCAGACGATTACAGACGGTTTGCCAATCGCTGAAGTTTGGGAATGCACGCAGAGTCAAGTCAACAAAGAGAATGTAGCCGGAGGTACCTTCCATGCCGGGATCAAGCTAAACCGGAATGGTGTTTGGTATAGCCCTTGGGGAGGAGATGAAGCTACTTGCTTATTTGATTATTCAGATGACAAATATGTCTACCATTTCAAATACGAAAAAATTAGTAGATCAGTAGATGGTGGGTTTTCATTTCAAAGAATAAATCCTACTTCAGCTGACAGAGGTTTCTATACTGGGACAGGTGTTTTGGACAAGACTGATGTAAATACCTTGTATGTAGGCTTGTTTGAGGTGGAAAGGACCGAAAACGCCAGAGCGAGTAGCTCTTTGGTGACCTGGTCTAAGATATCCAGCTTTGGCGGTAGCAGCCGGATTCAAAAGATTGAACAGTCAGACGCAGATCATAACATTCTCTATGTATCCAGAGAAGGAGGAAAGTTCTATAGATCGGATAACGTAAGAAGTGATGTGCCAACATTTTCAGATATCACCGCCAATTTACCAACGGCTGGAGTAGCCAATGATATTGCTGCGCACCCCACTGATGTCAATATTGTTTACATCACCTTAGGAAACGAGGTATACAAATCTTCAAACAAAGGAATTTCATGGACCAATATGTCAAGTGGCTTGCCAGGTCTTCCTTTGCTGGAAATGGTGTATGATAAGTCAAGTAACGAAGGCATATACGTTGGGACAGATATTGGTGTGTATTATAAAGACGCCGATATGGCCAGTTGGATAGACTACTCCAATGGATTGCCTGCTGTACGTGTTTCAGGTATGGATATCTACTATGGGGCTACCCGATCAGAAAGCTTTTTGACTGTGTCTACAGACGGGAGAGGATTTTGGCGATCAGAACTAAATGGTGAAATCGCTTCAGCTCCGTTAATTACATTTACCGCTGATAAAACGTCAATTTTCGAAAACGGCAAAGTACAGTTCATAAATAGTACCGATGCTTCTGTAGGGTCATTTTTATGGACATTTGAAGGAGGCAATCCAGCCACAAGTATCGACAAGAACCCGGAGGTGACCTATGCAACGTTAGGTTCTTTTGGCGTTACCCTTGAGTATACTACAAATGCAGGGACAACGACCAAATCTGAGCCAGGATATATCACGGTGAATACACTCATCCCCCCAGTGGCTAATTTTACAGCGGTCAGTCAATCAGTTTTCCAGGGAAACCTGGCATCATTCGAAGACGCATCAGAAAACGAACCCAGTCAATGGTTCTGGTCATTCGAAGGTGGAGATCCCGCCACCAGCGACCAACAAAACCCCAATGTGACCTATAATACGATAGGAAGCTACAAAGTATCTCTGACCGTCACAAACGCGAAAGGAACTGATACAAAAGAAGTGATAGATTATATCACTGTGACCGCCAATGCAGGCACGGGCACTTTACAAGCGCATTATGACTTTCAGGGAAATTTAAACGACGAATCTACCTATCAAAGGTCATTAGTAGCTACAGGAGGATATACTCCAACATTCGTAGCCGATAAGGCAGCAAATGCCCTGAGTGCCTACGAGGCTCCAGCAATCACAGGTAATTACCTGACCACAGGATATAAAGGCATTGGTGGCAATGGACCGCGCACCGTGATGGCTTGGTTCAAAACCCCTCCGGCGGGAGATAGAAAGACAATCGTTTCATGGGGAGATAATCAAGCGGGTAAGATGTTTAATGTGATGGTACAAGGGGGAAGAATAAGAGTAGAAGGAGGAAGTTGCTCTACACTTTCCACTGTAGTAGGCTTGGATGATGATCAATGGCATCACCTGGCAGTAACCTTTGATCCAGCCGATGGTGGTCAGCTTAATGATATCAAAGTTTATGTGGATGGTGTTTTTGATGCTAATGCTCCTGACTCCTTTAACGCAGGACAAATAATTAACACCGACAATTCCAACAATCCCGTACGGATCGGTTCGGTACTCTACAACGCTACTTATTATTGGCGAGGATCTTTGGATAACATACGTGTGTATTCTGAGGCACTCAGCGCTATACAAATTGATGAGTTGGGTACATCTATCCCGCCTACTGCCCAGTTTGACGCAGAACAGACGACTATCAATGCTGGTGGAAGTGTGAATTTTGTTGATGAATCAACAGACAGTCCAACAACCTGGAGTTGGGAATTTGAAGGAGGGAATCCTGCAGCAAGCACTGATAGGCATCCCACAGTAGAGTATGCAGAAGAGGGTAAATACAAAGTCACCCTGACCGTCTCCAATTCAAAAGGATCCGATGCAGTTAGCAAGGTCGAATTTATAACAGTCGACCCCGTGGTGTTAGATGTAAAAAAAAAGAATAATCAAAAACTAAGCATTTATCCAAACCCGACGTCTGGTATTATTAAAATTGAAAGTCATGAATCTATTAAAGGTGTTAAGCTAATGAATACTTTAGGTCAAAAGGTCATTTCGGAGGTTCAGTTGCGTAAGAGTGGAGAACTGGATGTTTCAGGGCTGAAGAAAGGAGCCTACGTTTTGATTGTTCAATTCTACAGTGGGCTTGTTCATAGAAAAATAATAATTGAGTAAATAAAAATATAGCATGCAAAAAATATTTCTACCAATCATATGGTCTGCCTTATTGGGGTTGACTATGCTATCGGCTTGTTCTAAGCAAGAAAAAAACAAAAAGCCCAACATTATTTATATCCTGGCGGACGATCTGGGTTATGCAGAATTGGGCAGTTATGGCCAACAACTGATAGAAACTCCTCACCTGGATGCGTTGGCCGCACGGGGAATGCGTTTTACCCAACATTATGCCGGAGCTCCGGTTTGCGCTCCCTCGCGTTGTGTGTTACTTACTGGACAGCATGCGGGTCATGCCTATATTCGAGGCAATGATGAGTGGGCCTCCAGGGGTGATGTGTGGGATTTTGCCAAGGCGGTGGAGGATCCGAATCTGGAAGGACAATGGCCGATGCCAGACAGCATCCCAACCATTGGAAATGTATTACAAGGGGCAGGATACAAAACTGCACTTGTTGGTAAGTGGGGACTAGGAGGGCCGTTGACCGATGGAATTCCAAACAACAGGGGTTTTGATTTCTTTTATGGCTACAACTGCCAGCGTCAGGCACATACTTTGACACCACGGCATTTATGGAAGAATAGAGAAAAAGTTTGGTTGGAAAATGACTTGGTAGCCCCTGGAACTAAATTAGATAGTCTGGCAGATCCGAACGATTTGGCGAGTTACGCCAAGTACTTTCAAAAAGACTATGCTCCAAAATTGATGCAGGATGAAGCACTTAAGTTTATTGAAGAAAATCAAGAACAGCCCTTTTTTCTATACTATGCTACGCCATTGACTCATGCACCCATACAAGTGCCACAGGAGTATGTGTTCAAATATGTTGAGAAATTTGGTGATGAAAAGCCATACATTGGAGACAGAGGTTATTTTCCTAATCGGTATCCTAAGGCAGCTTATGCGGCCATGGTGAGCTATTTGGATAGCCAGGTAGGAGAAATAGTTGAAAAATTAAAAGAGACCGGCCAATATGAAAATACCTTGATCATATTCAGTAGTGACAATGGACCAACTTACAATGGAGGTACATTTTCCCCTTACTTTGATAGTGCCAAACCATTCAAAAGTGAATATGGTTGGGGCAAAGGCTTCACACACGAAGGAGGTATACGAGTACCTATGATTGCCAGTTGGGAAGGCAAGATCAAACCTGGTTCGACTAGTCATCTGATTTCTGCTTTTTGGGACGTAATGCCCACGCTTGCAGAAGTGGCTGAAATAGAATCTCCTGACTCAGATGGTGTTAGTTTTTTGCCAGAACTTCTGGGAAAAGAACAAACTAAGCATGAATTTCTCTATTGGGAATTCCCATCATATCATGGCCAGCAGGCTGTACGATATGGTAGTTGGAAGGGTATCAGAAAGAACATTTTCAAAGGCAATATGGAAATTGAGCTATACAATTTGGATCTGGATCCTGCAGAACAGAATGACGTAGCTGACCAAAACCCGGATGTAGTCAAGAAAATAGCAAAAATTATGGTGGACGAACACCGGCCTGCTGTCAACGATAGGTTTAGGATTACACAGTTGGGAGATGTAAAAACAGCCCAATAGGAGAGAATAATTACCTTATATTGAATTTTTCATTACATGAAATAATATCAATTCACCTGTATGGGCAGGTGAATTGATATTATGTAAATCCTTCTGTGTAATTTTACGTAAGCAAAACTAAATCATGCGTAAAGCAGCGGCTGTCATATTATCACTTTTTTATTTACTCCTCGCAACGGAGGCGTCTGTGGCTATACACAAGTGTATGGGTGCAGTAAAGACCATTGATATTGGGCAAATAGAAAAAGAATGTTGCTGTGGTGACATGGAAACCAGTGGTTGTTGCGAAAACGAGACGGTAGATTTACCGCAGGATCGTGAGGACAAACTCATTAGTACTTATACCTTCTCTTTTAGTAACGATTTTTTTCAAGTCATTGAGCTTCCTTCGCTCATTATGCTGGAAGCAAACAATTCCGGTGAGATAGAATTTGGTGAAGGGGTGGCACCTCCACTGTTGACGGTGCCGAGTTACATCAAGCATTGCTCTTTTACCTTTTACGGTTAATTTTTTGATATTCAATTCGTCCTTACCGAGCTGTCGAAATACCGACATGTTCTGGTAATCTAATTCGGTTCAACATATGTATTGATTCATACAATTGAGAACTGAGGAATTAATTATTTATCTAAAAAAATTAACTACAATGAAATCATATAAAAATATAATATATACACTGTTTTTGGTGGCAATTCCTTTTTTGGCGAATGCCCAAAAGAAAGAAAAATCAATTGCGACCTGTGAGTTTACCGTAGAAGGCGTTTGTGAAATGTGTAAAGAACGAATTGAGGAAGCGGCTTTGATTCGTGGAGTAAAAATGGCGGAATGGGACCAGCCTACTGGTGTATTAAAGGCTGTCTATCGAAAAGATAAGATTTCAGAAAGAGAAATTCATGAAGCAATAGCAGCGGTCGGACATGCCACGGATCAGGTGCAAGCCAATGCAGCTGCATACGACAGGCTACCGAAGTGTTGCGCTTATAATGACGGCGTAGATAAACACTGATCATCATGAGACTTAAAATGATGTTGATAGTGGCAACGATATTAGGGTCGATTGCCGGAGCATTGGCGCAAGCCAATGAATCAGAGGTACGTGGGAAAGTTTACGAATTGAACTCTGAAGGGGAGAAGATTCCACTTGTAGGAGCCAATATATACTGGCTAGGAACTACTAAAGGAGTCCCGTCAAATGCCTCAGGCGAGTTTATGCTGAAAAAGGTAGAGGGAGTCGACCACGTGGTGGTCAGCTACATTGGCTATCGCAACGATACACTTTCTGCAATTGGAAATCAGGAATTATCAGTGCAGTTACTGGCTGATGGAACCTTGGATGAGGTAGAAGTGGAATATCGACGGAAGACCGTTCAGATTGACTACTTGAATCCGCTTAAGTCAGAGCATATTAGCGAGAAAGAGTTGCTGAAGGCCGCTTGTTGCAATCTCAGTGAGAGCTTTGAGACGAATCCAAGTGTAGATGTATCCTTTACCGATGCAGTTACCGGGACGCGCCAGATTCAAATGTTGGGACTGGCAGGGCCATACACTCAGATTACCAGGGAAAATATGCCCGATGTAAGAGGTCTATCCGCCATATATGGTATGATATATATACCTGGAACATGGATTGAGAGTATTCAGCTCAATAAAGGAGCTGGCTCTGTGGTGAATGGTTATGAAAGTGTGGCGGGGCAGATCAATGTAGAGTTGCGGAAGCCGGAAGAGAGTGACAAGCTATATGCGAATCTGTATGCTAACGAGGGTGGACGATTCGAAGCGAATCTGAATTTTAGCCAGAAAGTCGGAGAAAATTGGTCAACTGGATTTTTGCTTCACACCAAGACCAACGCAATTGAGCGAGATCGAAATAAGGATGGCTTTCTCGACAATCCTTTGAGTAAGCATTTTATCGGGCTCAACCGCTGGAAGTATATTGGTGACAATGGTTTGATGATGCAGTTTGGTGTCAAGGGTACTTATATCGATAATCAGGGAGGTCAGTTAGCATTTGATCCGGATAGCGATAGAGGTACAACTAATGCATGGGGCATGAATTTATTGACCAAGCGATATGAAGGATGGGCCAAAATAGGCAAGGTATATATCGAGCAGCCATGGAAATCGGTTGGGGTGCAATTGTCCGGCGTATATCACGACCAGGATTCTTATTTTGGATTGAATGAATATGATGCCGATCAGCAGAGTTTTTATGGCAATTTCATTTACCAAAGTATGATTGGTAGTACAGATCATAAATTTAAAACCGGAGCAAGCTTACAATATGATAGATATAATGAGTTTTTGAATACGGTTGATTTCGGACGGACAGAGGTCATACCAGGTGCCTATTTTGAATATTCCTATTCTCTGCTGGAGCGTTTCAATGCTATGGCAGGCGTGCGGATAGATCATCACAACATCTATGGTACTTTCGCTACGCCGAGATTGCATCTGCGATATGCGCTGACGGACAATACCGTGTTAAGGGCGTCCATGGGTAGAGGTCAGCGTACGGCCAGTATTTTTGCAGAAAATATTGGATTGTTGGCCTCTTCTCGTCAGATCATAGTGCAGGGTGACAACAGCGACAAACCGTATGGATTAGACGCAGAAGTGGCTTGGAACTATGGGATAAATTTAACCCAGGAATTCCGGTTGGATTATCGAGATGGAAGCTTTAGTGTGGAATACTACCGTACTAATTTTGAAAACCAGATTGTAGTGGATTTGGACCAGAATCCACAACAAGCCTTGTTTTATAATCTGAGTGGCCAATCCTATTCAAACAGTTTTCAGGCGCAGGTGGATTATGAATTGATCAAGCGTTTGGATATGCGCATCGGTTATAGATGGTTCGATGTCAATACGACCTATGGAGATGTTACTTTGCAAAAACCATTGGTTTCTGCCCATCGTGCTTTTTTGAATCTTGGGTATGAATCCCGGACCGATTGGAAGGTTGATTATACTTTCAACTGGCAGGGAGAGAAGCGAATACCGTTTACGGGAAGTAATCCAACAGACTATCAGTTGCAGCAGAAGTCTCCGGATTTTTATCTGATGAATATGCAGGTGAGCAAAGGCTGGAATGATCGGTTCGAGGTTTATGTAGGTGTGGAGAACCTTTTGAACTATAAGCAAGAGAGTCCCATTTTGGCCAGTGAAGATCCATTTGGAGACTATTTCGATAGCTCTTTGGTATGGGGGCCAATCTTTGGCAGAAACACTTACGCAGGATTGCGGTATAGAATTAAATAGATTGATGAGTCAGGAGTCTGAAGTAGTAGATACTTCTGGCTCCTATCTTTTTACCACCAACTTGAAACCTACACCATGGTAGTTTTCTATGTCCACGAGCTCATCTTGTTTTAGGTATTTCCTAAGTTTAGAAATAAAAACGTCTAGACTTCTGCCTTTGAAGTAGTCGTCGTCTCCCCACAGAGCAACCAGCAACTCTTCTCTTTTCACAAGCGTATCTAGCCGATCTGAAAGGTATTGTAGTATCTCAGCTTCCCTTCTGGTCAATTTTTGATTGTAATTATCGATACTAAGCGTAAAGCTGTTGAGATCGAATAGATACTTTCCAATGGTGCGCGTTGAGTGATCAGTCTGTGAACTTCCCCTGCGAAGGAAAACTTCTATGCGATATATTAATTCCTCCATCGAGAATGGTTTGGTCATATAGTCATCTCCTCCAATTTTAAAACCTTCCAATTTGTCCTCTTGCATGCCTTTTGCAGTCAGGAAAATGATAGGGGTCATTTTGCTACGCTGACGTATTTTTTCCGCCAATGAGAAGCCATCTAGTTTTGGAAGCATCACATCCAAAATGCAGAGATCAAAGGAATGGGCATCGAAGTTCTTTAGTCCTTCTTCTCCATCTCGACTTAATTGTACTTGATACGACTTATTTTCCAGATTGTCTTTGATTACAAATCCCAGACTCTCGTCGTCTTCTACCAATAGTATTCGTTTACTCATATTGATTTTGGTAAATGAACGGTGAATGTAGTACCATTTTCAGAGCTGTCTACAGTTATTTTTCCCTGGTGTGCTTCTACGATCATTTTTACATAGTAAAGCCCTAGTCCAAAGCCTTTTACATTATGAACATTCCCGGTCGGGATGCGGTAAAATTTCTTAAAAATAAGCTCATGGTCCTTTTTGTCAATGCCTTTGCCATCGTCCTGAATTGAAATGACAACTCCATCGTTGTCAGAGGAGGCTGCTATAACCACCGTTGGAGCCTTTTCAGTGTATTTAACGGCGTTGTCGAGTAGGTTATAGATGATATTAGTCAAATGAACCTTGTCGGCATTAATTATGATATCTTCGACCGGTGGTTCAAATCGAATTTCACCCCCTTCTTTCAAATTCAATTGTGCGCTTTGTACGGACTGCGCGATAAGTTCGTTCAGATTGATTTCCTGTCGGGTCAGGCTGATGGTGTTTTTTTCAACCGTAGCCATTTGCAAGACCCGGTCTACTTGGTTTTGTAAGCGAGTAGCCTCTTTTTTAATAATTTGTGCGTACTGTGTCAATCTTTCCGGTTGTTGAACAATCTCTTTGGACTGGAGTACATCAGAAGAAAGCGCAATGGTGGATATTGGAGTTTTGAACTCGTGTGTCATGTTGTTTATGAAGTCCTTCTGGATTTCTGATAGTTTCTTTTGTCTGAAAATGGCAGAAAGTGTGTAACCAAAAAAGACAACCACTATTAGGAGTACCAGCGATGAAAACCCCCAAATCCACATTTCACCGGCTAATGTAGAAGTCTTATTTGGAAAGTAAACGCCAAAATAATAGGCGTCTTTATTGAGTTGCGGAAATTGGGAGGAGGTGGGTTCTGAGGCATTGTCTTCTTTTAGATCAACATATCTACCATAGACCATCTCCTTGTTTGTGCAATCAAAAACTCCGTATTCAAAGTCTTCTGCAATCTCTCTTTTTTGGAATTCACTTTTGAGAATGGCCTCCAGTATTCCCGGAGCAATCTTATTGTTTAGGTTGACTACGAAGTAGTTGGATGATAGCTGCTCTATGGGGTCAGGCAATATTTCATTTTGGTTGATTTCACATAATGTAGTAGTCACGTTGAGCAATGCCAGATTTACATTATGCTCGAACTGCTTGTTGCTTAGGTCGAAAGCTTTCCCCATCCAAAAGATCTGGATGAAAAGAATACCGCTGATGGAAACGACGGCTAAGAGGACTACTAATCGAAAGGATTTTCTATTCATTGCTCTGAATTACTCTTCAAATGACCTCATTCTAATCCAAAAATGGCCTGTTTTTCCCTGACTTTAACATTACATTAACAATTGATAGGAATCTGTTAACAAGGCTTCTGAGCACTGATTTTCATCTTTGGAGGGTAATTTTTTTAAACTTAAACAATAATACAATGAAAAAGTACCTAGCATTTTTAACGTTGGCAATAGCCGTTCTTTCTTTCAATTTTTCAATGATTGAGAAAAACCCTGTGGCTGCCGTAATGTCGTGGAGCACGACAGAAGTTGATTTTGGTAAGATAGCGCTTAGCAAGCCCGTTACCGCAGATTTCAAATTCCAAAACACCGGCAATACCCCATTGGTGATTGTTTCTGCTCAGGGATCATGTGGTTGCACAGTGGCCGAGTATACGAAAGGCGAAATCCTACCAGGAGAATATGGTGAAGTAACGGCTACGTATAATGCGGCTAAAGTAGGCGCATTTAATAAGACGGTAACTGTCAATGCGAATACGGACAATGGTCCGATTACATTGAGGATTAAGGGTGAAGTGGTTAACTAAAACAGCTGATATAATAAAAAAGGTCTTGAATATTTAATTCAAGACCTTTTTAGGAGTTTTTTTTGAAGGCTAGACTTCGTTTTCTACTGTCTCGGTCTCTTTATTACCACAGTAGGTACACTTGTATTTTTGAGTTGTGTAGCTTCCCTCGTCTTCTTCGCTTTCTAATCTTAAAGTTCTGAATTTACAGCTAGGACATAATTTATTAGGATTACCGACGTATTTTTCAATCACCGTTACCTTGGTAGCTTCATCCAGCCAAACATCATAATCAAAATGGTTCAATTCTTCTTCATGAATCATCTCTTTAGTCAAATAGGCATCTTCCTCTTCTTCATTAAGCAATCGCATAGGGCGACCGTCATGTGGAGACTTTCTCTCTTTAAAGCGAATTTTAGCCAACTTATCTTCAAGAATTGACGGGTAATAAATTCTTAGATAAGTATTGATTCCTGATCCAATTAAATATGCCAATCCAAGTGGAAGTATTAATTTCATTACCAGGGCGATAGTGTTGGTCAAGTCTCTATCTTTAATAAGTATGGCAGAGACGAAAATGGCTACTGCTGCTACCAATCCTAAAGAAGCAGTCCAGAGTACATTAATTTCATTTTTTGCTCTGAAACGGTATTTAGTAGACCTACCTGATATTACCTGGATCACTCCAAAATAAAACAGATAACCAATAAGTGATCCGCTAACGAGTATAAGTGCTATAAATTCAGCAAGATATTGAGCATAATGCAACATCTCAACTAAAGACGCATCGGGTTGATTCATAATATTCTTTTAAAACTATAAATATTCACATTTTAAAGATAAGAAAAAAAATAGGACTTGAACTCAACTATCAGAAAATATGATGTACAAGTGATTATGGTCTAGGCATTGACTTTGGACAAGGCTTCTTCTACATAATCAAATGTAGACAATACCTCTGCCTTCCCGTCAATTACGGCTACATCGTGTTCAAAATGTGCTGATGGTTGTTTGTCTGCGGTTATTATTGTCCATCCGTCAGAAAGTTGTTTGACATTCTTGGTGCCCATATTGATCATGGGTTCTATCGCAATCACCAGTCCATCTCTGAATAGAGGTCCTCTTCCTCGTTTTCCAAAATTTGGAACTTCAGGAGATTCGTGCATTTCTTTGCCAAGACCATGGCCTACTAGCTCTCGTACTACACCGTAGCCATTTTTTTCGGCATGCTGTTGAATAGCAAAGCTCAAATCACCCATGCGATTACCCCTCTTTACTTGAGCAATACCTATATCCAGACATTCTTTGGTGACTTGGAGTAATTTTTTTGTTTTTGGATCCACTTCACCTACTTCGAAGGTATACGCATGATCGCCATAGAATCCATTTTTTAAGGCACCAATGTCTACGCCGACTACATCTCCTTCTTCCAAAGGGCGGTCAGTCGGAATTCCATGCACTACCTGCTCGTTGACAGAGGTAATGATTGTGTTTGGGTAATCATATAGTCCTAGAAAACCAGGCTCTGCCCCCTGATCACGAATAAATTCTTCTGCCCAGGCATCGAGTTGGAGTGGAGTGATTCCTGGTTGAATTTTTGACGCCATCAGTCCAAGGGTCTTTGATACAATCAATGCACTTTCACGAATTAACTCTATTTCTTCCCTGGTTTTATACTTAATCATATTGTTATCAGTAATTGGAGTGCAAAAGTATATGATTTAAACAAAAAAACCCGTCTCGGTATTAACGGGACGGGTTTTGAATTTATGTTTTGTTGATCTTAGATCACACCCTCAAGCACTTGCTTGATAGGTACACGCTTGCCGTCTTTGAAAGCTACGATCCAGGCATCTTTGACACCCATTTCTCTTAAATATTTCTTGAATGTATCGGCTTCCCAGTAATCTTTGAAAAGACCAATGGTGTACTTCATTACACCATCTTTTTCATCGGTTTGGAAGGATGGATTGTTTTTTGAGAAATCGGATAAATCCTTCTTTTTGAAAGCGCCAATTTGAACTTTAAAAAGAACACCTTTTTCATCTACTCCAGATATGGCTCCTAGTGAACGCGTATTTCCCGACGCAGATCCGCTGCCTAAGCCTGCAACCGCTTTCTTTTTGGCATCAGCCAACTCTCTTCTCAGGCTAGAAACCTGATCTTGATAATCAGCGATCTGATCATCTTTTTCTTTGACACGATCGTCAACGCCGGCTACTTCTTTCTTCAAGCTACTTAGCTGACCTTTAAGAGACTTGTTTTCCTCTAAAAGTGCTTTGTATTGCTCTGGGCTAAGCGCTTTAATTCTTTTCTTCCATTCTTTTGTTTCCTGTTTTGACATCTGCGCATTCGCCGTCGGCACAAAGGCCACAAACATCAAAAGTGAAAAAACTGCTAGTATATTCTTCATGATTTTATGATTTAATCCTACTTATAATGACTAATGTACAATAAAATTAAACTAAATATAGGTCAATTTAGTCAATAATTGTACTTTTTCAAGTTTTTGAAATGTTTGATTATTTTTTCATACTGCCTACCATATCAGCAGGAACCACCCATTCATCAAACTGTTCATTGGTTAATAATTCCAATTCTAAGGCTGCCTCACGTAAAGTTTTCCCTTCTTTATGTGCTTTTTTTGCGATTTTAGCAGCATTTTCATAACCAATGTGGGTGTTTAATGCTGTTACTAACATGAGTGATTTTTCCAACTTATCTTCGATCACAGGATAATTAGGCTCAATTCCAATCGCACAATTGTCATTGAACGACTCACAAGCATCTCCGATTAATCTTGCAGAATTCAACAAATTATAGATCATCATGGGTTTGAAGACATTCAATTCGAAGTGTCCGGTCATCCCTCCTGCCGAAATGGCCACATCATTGCCAATTACCTGCGCGCAAACCATCGTCAGGGCCTCGCACTGTGTAGGATTTACCTTTCCTGGCATAATAGAAGAGCCGGGTTCATTTTCAGGAATGGTGATCTCGCCAATTCCACTTCTTGGACCTGAACCTAACAATCTAATGTCATTGCCTATTTTCATCAGGCTCACGGCCAATTGTTTTAATGCTCCACTTGATTCAACTATGGCATCATGAGCAGCAAGCGCTTCAAATTTGTTTTCGGCTGTAATCAAAGGTAGGCCGGCGTGACCGGCGATTTTCTTTGCCACCAATTCTGCATAACCTTCTGGTGTATTCAGACCAGTACCTACGGCAGTTCCTCCAAGGGCCAGTTCTGACAAATGCGGCAGTGTATTTTTAAGTGCTTTCAATCCGAAGTTCAATTGAGCCACATATCCTGAAAATTCATGGCCCAGAGTCAAAGGTGTGGCGTCCATAAAGTGCGTTCTTCCAATTTTAACCACGTCCTTAAAGGCGTCGACCTTCTTAGCTAAAGTATCTCGCAGTTTTTCTACTTTGGGGATGGTAGTTTCTACCAGCATCTTATAGCCCGCGATGTGCATGGCAGTAGGGAAGGTATCATTCGATGATTGTGATTTATTTACATCGTCATTTGGGTGGATGGTTTTCTGCACATCGGTCAGCGAACCACCATTGATGACATGGGCACGGTTGGCTATCACCTCGTTTGAATTCATATTAGACTGTGTACCTGATCCGGTTTGCCAAACCACCAGTGGGAATTGGTCATCCAACTTACCTTCCAAAATTTCGTCACATACCTGTCCAATAAGATCTGACTTATTCTTATCCATTACGCCAAGCTCGGTATTAGTTTCAGCGGCTGATTTTTTTAAAATAGCAAAAGCTCTGATGATTTCAATTGGCATTTTCATGTGCTCTCCACCAATTTTGAAATTCATTTTAGAGCGTTGGGTTTGTGCACCCCAGTATTTTTCGGCAGGTACTTTTACCTCCCCCATAGTGTCTTTTTCGATTCTATATTCCATAATCTATTGTTTGCAATACTCAGACAAAGATAGACAGGTTTCTTTGTCTTTTTTTATGTTGATTAAGCTGTAATTTTTGAAATGTAATGCCAAAGCACTACACCTATTGTAACTGATATATTTAAAGAATGTTTAGTTCCATATTGAGGTATTTCCAGGCAACGGTCAGATGCAGAAACAGCTTCCTGCTCTACGCCGAACACTTCATTACCGAAAATAAAGGCATACTTTTCATCAGCGATGGGACGAAATTCATTGAGCATGAGGCTGCCCTCCGCCTGCTCCACGGCCATCACCTGCCAATTCTCCTGTTTCAATTTTTCAATGACCTCCAGAGTCGTTTCCACATGCTCCCACTCAACTGTCTCTGTGGCGCCCAGCGCTGTCTTGTTGATGTCACGATGTGGAGGCTGACCGGTAATTCCACAAAGGTAGATTTTCTTCACATTGAAGGCATCAGAAGTTCTAAATGCAGAGCCCACATTGTTTAAGCTACGGACATTGTCAAGAATAAGAATCACATCATTTTTCTTGACTGCTTTGTACTCTTCAGCAGAGTGACGCTGAAGTTCTTCATTTTTCAATTTGCGCATGAATACCGGAGCTTTTGGTTTGCTTAAGTGCAAATAAATATGATTCGTAGAATTTCTGCTCAGTGATGTCCCAATACTTTGCACGACTTATTAAATTCGTGGTTTGAACCAACTGTAGCATGGCGACCGCAAAGAAAGAAACCCCTTTAATGAAACAGTATAATGCCATCAAGGCCAAACACCCTGATGCATTGCTATTATTCCGTGTTGGGGATTTTTATGAGACGTTTGGGCAAGATGCTGTAAAGGCAAGTAAAATCCTGGATATTGTACTTACCAAACGAGCCAACGGCTCTGCTTCCCATATAGAGCTAGCGGGTTTCCCCCATCATTCACTGGATACGTATTTGCCGAAGCTGGTGAGAGCTGGCAATCGCGTGGCCATTTGCGATCAGCTTGAGGATCCTAAATCAGTCAAAGGCATCGTAAAGAGGGGGGTAACAGAATTGGTCACTCCAGGGTTGACTTTGAATGACAATGTACTCGATCAAAAAAAGAACAATTACCTCGCGTCCATTGCTTTTGGGAAAGATGTTCATGGTATTGCTTTTTTGGACCTGAGCACCGGGGAATTTATGGTTTCTTCCGGAGATCTTTCTTATATCGATAAGATGGTCCAGGGTTTTAACCCGTCAGAAGTAGTCTACTGTAAAAATAACCGCGAACAGTTTGCAACTCAATTTGGAGAAGATTTTAACACCTTTTGCCTGGAAGAGTGGATTTATGGATTTGATTTTGGGTACGAAAAATTAAACACTCATTTCAATACCAAAAACCTGAAAGGTTTCGGAATCGAAGAATCGAAGGAGGGTATATGTGCTGCTGGGGCCATACTTTTCTATCTTGAAGAAACTGAGCATAAAGAAATTAGCCACATTTCTTCGATATCCAGAATAGATACGGATAGATATGTGTGGTTGGATAAGTTTACCATTCGCAATCTGGAACTGGTTTATCCCCAACAGTCAGACGGTGTGCCGCTACTTGCAGTACTGGATGAAACACAGACACCCATGGGCGCACGATTGCTCAAAAAGTGGATGGTGTTGCCTCTGAAAGAAAAGGAAGAAATCGAAGGGAGGTTGAATGTGGTGGAGGCACTTATTCGAGAAACAGAGGTCACTGAGCAAGTACTGTCACACTTGCAACAAATAGGAGATGTAGAGCGACTCGTTTCTAAGGTGGCGGCGTTGCGAATTAATCCTCGGGAGTTGTTGCACCTGAAAAAGGCTCTGAAAAACATTGCACCGATCAAAACAATCCTGGAAAATACCACGGATGAAAGCCTAAAGAAATTTGGAGACAAACTGAACCCCTGTGCTCAGCTTTTAGAAAAGATTGATGTAAATCTGAAAGAAGAGCTACCTCTAAATGCAACCCAGGGTAATATCATCAATGATGGTATTGATAGTGAGTTGGATGAATTGAGGAAGATTGCTTTTTCGGGAAAGGACTATTTGCTGCAAATCCAGGAAAGAGAAAAGGAAAGAACGGGTATATCTTCTTTGAAAATAGCTTACAACAAGGTTTTTGGTTATTACCTGGAGGTTTCCAACGCGCACAAGGATAAAGTGCCTGAAGAGTGGATTCGAAAGCAGACCCTGGTAAATGCCGAACGTTATATCACAGAAGAACTTAAGACCTACGAGGAAAAAATTCTTAATGCCGAGGATAAGCTAAGCAGTATCGAACTCAGACTATTCAATGAACTGGTTGCCTTCACCTCAGACTATGTTGCCGAAATTCAAATCAATGCGCGCAGCATAGCACAAATAGACTGTTTGCTCTCTTTTGCACAGGTTGCGATTAAGCAGAATTATTGTCGACCCTCGGTCAACAATGAGAAGGTAATAGATATCAAGGAGGGTAGACATCCTGTTATCGAAACACAACTACCGGCCGGAGAAGATTATATTCCAAACGCCGTGTTTCTGGACGATATCTCTCAGCAGATAATGATTATTACCGGGCCGAATATGGCAGGTAAATCAGCTTTGTTAAGGCAAACAGCGTTGATCGTACTTATGGCTCAGATGGGAGCATACGTGCCAGCCACCTATGCCAAAATTGGCATTATCGACAAGGTATTTACACGTGTCGGGGCATCGGATAATTTGTCAAAAGGCGAATCAACCTTTATGGTTGAAATGACGGAGACCGCCAGTATTTTGAACAATCTAAGCGAAAACAGTTTGGTGCTTATGGATGAAATTGGTCGAGGTACAAGTACCTATGATGGGGTGTCTATTGCCTGGTCTATTGTAGAGCATTTACACAATCATCCAAAGTGTCATGCCAAGACGATGTTTGCTACGCATTACCACGAGTTAAATCAGATAGCTGAGGATTTTCCAAGGGTAAAAAACTTTAACGTCTCAGTTAAAGAATTAGACAATCGAGTGATTTTTATGCGCAAGTTAAAGGAAGGTGGAAGTGAACATAGTTTCGGTATCCATGTGGCTCAGATGGCTGGTATGCCTAATGAAGTAGTGATCCGTGCTAATGAAATCTTAAGCCATCTTGAAAAAGATAAAATCAAAGAGCAGCACGATGAGAAGATCGAATCGATGCCAAAGAACAATTTTCAGCTAAGCATGTTCGAAAGCGATCCGCATTTTGAAGAAGTATTGGGACTGCTCAACAAACTAGACGTGAATACCATCTCACCAGTAGAGGCCTTGCTCAAACTCAATGAGATCAAAAATATTTTAAAGGGAAAGAACTAGGATTAGTTCGGCAGTTTGAAATTTAAAGGAAGTGCCATCTTCACTCTGACGACTTTGCCATCAATTTTACCAGGTACCCATTTCTCGGCGTTCATTACCAATCGTATGGCTTCCTTATCGCATTCTGCATTAAGACCTTTTAATATTTTGGCACCTGAAATACTCCCATCCTTCTCTATCACGTACTCTACGAAAATTCTACCTTCTATACCTTTGGCTTTTGCGGCTTCAGGATATTGCAGATTTGTCTGGATGTACTTGAAAAAACCTGCCATGCCTCCAGGATAGTTTGGTTGTTCATCGGCCAGGGAGTAAATAGTATCATCTGTTTGAGCCAAACTTTGGTTCTGAATAAAATTAAATGCTAGAAAAAGGCTGATAGTTAAACTGATAGTTAAAGTTGTTAGTTTCATGGTCTTGAATTTTTCGTGACGCAAAATTAACACGAATCAACCACATTTAAGCTGATGTTGATTAATTGAATATTATCTTTCGAGCCACTTCAAGAAATCTGGGACTCGTACCCGACTGATTAAAATCTGGTCTTTTGGACTAGGTTCTATTAAAACCTCCAGACGGCTATTGAAATATTTATTCACCATTTTCACTGAGTGGATATTAGAGATGTATTTGCGCGATAGGCGAAAAAATTCTATTGGATCTAATAATTCAAGCAATTCGTCCAATTTATAATCTATTATGAATTTGGTATTCTCTTTAGTCACAAGGTAGGTATAATCGTTTTCCGAATAGAAGTAGGCGATATCGTCTACAGAGACATGGCGTAGTCTATCCCCTGTTTTTATAATGAAACGCTTCTTATACTCCACTGCCTTCATGCTGAGGTCGAGCAATTGTTTTACCTGTTGTGAATTGAGTACAGATTCTTTATGATCTGAAAACTGATTTTTGATAGTATTGTATTTGTTCAAAGCAGCTTTGAGCTCATCGTGCCCTACTGGCTTGAGCAAGTAGTCAATACTATTGACTTTGAAGGCTTGAATGGCATAATTTTCGAATGCCGTAGTGAAGATTACCGGACAGGTAACCGATGTGGCATTAAATATTTCAAAGCTGAGTCCGTCAGACAATTGAATATCCATAAAGACCAGGTCAGGTTCCTGATTTGAACCAAACCAATTAATAGAATCTTCTACGGATTCCAGGCACCCCACTACCTCAATCTCATACCCCTTAATTTGCTCCAGAAATCTGCACAGTTCCTCCTGAGCAAATCGTTCATCCTCAATAATTAATACCTTCATATTTAGGTTCTAATAACGGAATTTTAACGATGAAAAAATCGTCCGTTTGTTCTATGATTACTTTTTTGTTGGTGACAATGTCATAATGGCTACAAATATTATCTAAACCAATTTTGGACGAGTACCCTTTCGAAGATCTTAACCGAAGCGTATTTTTAATAACAATTTGGTC
This sequence comes from Reichenbachiella sp., assembly GCF_039944555.1. GTDB lineage: Bacteria > Bacteroidota > Bacteroidia > Cytophagales > Cyclobacteriaceae > Reichenbachiella. The sequence continues at coordinate 59,719 of NZ_JBDUYN010000015.1, forward strand.
ATCTTCAAAAGTAATCCAGAGTGAAAGTGGGTATTTCTCTGAGACCACATTGTGCTTAATGGCATTTTCGATAAGCAGCTGCAACATGAGAGGAGGAAGCTGATGAAAGTTTTTATTCTCCGAAATGTTAAATTGAAGGTTGAGTTTATTCCCAAAACGTAATCGCATGAGATCTATGTAAGAAGCGGTCGCTTTGAGTTCTTCTTCGAGTGTGACAAGTCCCTTGTTTCGATGTTCCAGCACATTTCGGTACACGCTAGCCAGTTGTCGGATAAAATGATAGGCTGTTTCCTGATCTGAATAGACCAATGAAGAAAGTGTATTGAGGCTATTGAAAAGAAAGTGCGGATTGACCTGAGTTTTTAGCATCTCGTGTCGAAATTCAAGACTTGATTTTTTGAACCTTTCCAATTCAATCATTGACTTTTTCCAACGGGTAAGAAAATAAATGCCCATTTCTATAGAAACAACCAATACAGTGATAGAAAATGTGGTAGTAATTACCACTATGTCGTCAAAGATTGGCTTTACGTTAGCTCCACCTAATAAATGATTAAAAAAGAACTTAAGGCCTGTAACAGTGAGTACCACAAAAATGCTGTTGATGACTGACTGGACAAGAAATCGTTTTGAAATATGTTCCATCCAGGGAAGTTGTCTTTCAAGTTTGCGATTGATCAAACGTATGCCTTCCAGGATAATGAATGCTATGACGATGGCAATTAGATAGTCTTGAATACGAAATAGGTATGCTTCATAAAAGAGGCCATATATAAAATCAACAAAAAACTGAGTGCCAATACCCATGAGTAGGATACTGAGCCACCGCCACCAATTGAAACTTCGTCTGGCATGAGTTCGGTGGATAGACAAGTCCTTATGTGTGAGCAAAAATTGATTCATAAAAGGGAAAGAAAAAAAGGATTCTGGTGGCCAGACCAGAATCCTCAGCATGATACAAAAACAAAACTACTTAACGACTAAGAATTTTTGAGCTATCTGTAGATGCTAGCTAGATCATTGACGAATTACTCCTTTTCAATCTTTTTGATGACTGTATAAGCATCGCCAGATACCTTGTAAGAATATAGCCCTGCTGGCAGTTTAGAAACATCATATCTTTTCAGCACTTTCAAGTCTTTTTTGATAATTTCTTTGTGAAGTATCACTCCGTTTTGATCAGCAATGGTTAATTGTAGTTTGCTATCAACTGGGTTCTGCAATTGAACAAATATCATGTCATCATGCGAGAAGATTTGAGCTTCTACTTCAATAGTTTTATTTTTTCCTGCTTTGTCCGCATGGGCCAACGCTGCTGAAGAAAGTGTCAAGATTGTGAGCACCAATAATTTTAAAGCTTTCATTTCAGTATTTTTTGTTGTGAACAATTATTACAAGGCAATGATAGCTGCGGCTGAAATCCTGCGAAAGTCAAAACCGGTGAGCTTCATTATTTTATGGGTGAAATTTAGCGTCTCCATGCTGAAGTATTTGGAATAATTTTAATGAATTAGCAGTACCTGAGAAAGCGAATATTTGGACCTGCATAAAGGCAGAAAAAAAGACCTTATTGTGAAAAAAATTAAAGCGCGATTAATGTCAGTGCCCAACGCCAGGCTTCGGGTTCTATGCTTAGTAAAATGTTAGGTTAGTTGCCGCATGCTAATATTTCGGATGTAGAATATTCTGAACAATCTTCAAAAACAACAATTATTTCTTCTTATTTTGCAAATAACTGTTTTATGATTCATTTAATGGGTTTAAATTCGCTGATTAAAGTAAAAGTCAATCCACCCAAGTTGCAATGAAAAGATCCATTCCCATTTTCTTTTTTTTGGTTATAACTGTAATAACCAACTCCTCATATGCTCAGGAAGTTCAAGATGCTGCCTCGAGTCATAAAAGCTACAAAAAAGGAGCAAGACTTTTCAAGAACGGTAATTTTGTTAAAGCCGAAGAACAATTTCAAATGCTACTGGATTCAGGGTATAGGGACAATGATTTGATCGCTTATCAGGCACAGGTGCACCTGGAATTGCACGAGCCACATTCGGCAAAAGACGTGATCTTGTTGTCCCCGAAAAGAGATCAGGATTTAGACTATTTACTGGCAATTTCACATTATTACCTGGAGGAATTTGACGATGCCAGACGAGAACTTTCATTGGTGACGGACACTGCTACCTTTCATGTCGATGAAATGCGAAGACGATTGGAGGATGTTGCTCATCATTATCACGATGCGCAGGGTTATGTCATTCAGAATTTTGGTTCTGAAGTAAACACTAAATATCGCGAATATGCCCCTGTCATGTACGATGGATTTAAAGAGCTACTTTTTACGACCAGAAATGATTCGAGCGAGTATACTGCGCACGACGGTTTGGCATTTGAGGCCATTCATGATACCTCCATAGACAGTTTGAATCAGTGGCACGTAGCAGATCCTTTTGATTTTCATACGAGTCATGAAAAAAGACATGATGCCACCGTACAGGTTTATCGAAATCATACAAAGCTCATTACCTTTCATGAGGGAAGGCTATTTAAATCACATCTTGTGGACCATACTTGGGAGGAGGATGGTCCTTTGGAACTTCATGATGTCGAAGCTACAGATACGCATTGTCACATAGCCGATGATGAGTCGAGTATTATTTTTGCTTCTGATTTCCAATCCTTTGGCCATGATTTGGATCTCTTTGTTTCTTATAAGCAAGAGGATAATACCTGGAGCGAGCCTGAAGCGCTCACAGAATTAAACACCGATTTTGATGAAGACTCTCCATTCCTGGCTGGAGATAGCACATTATATTTTAGTTCAAGAGGGCACAATTCTCTAGGGGGATATGATGTTTTTAAAACCACCTACGACAGTAAGAAAAAGAAATGGCGGAAGCCTATAAATTTGGATTACCCTATAAATACGGTATCTGAGGATATTTATTTCTCCACCTATGGCAAGGTTGGGTTTATTAGCTCTACCCGAGTTGGTGGTTATGGTTCATTGGATTTGTATCGAATTCTTCTCTTTAACGAGATTATGATTAATGGCACCGTCGTTGATGAACAAACTAAGGATCCTATTCCAAATGCCCAAATAGAAATTGTGTATGATTCCCTGTATTTCAGAACATACACGGACAAGGATGGAAAATATGAGATGTTCGTGCCGGTCAATAAGAATATGAAAATAACCGTCCTGGATGGGAAAAAGAAAGTATCACAGGGTGAGTATTTTCTGGATGTTTTCTTTAGAGAGCAGGACAATCTGGCTTTTGATTTTGAGATTCCAAGTGCTGGAGCAGTTACACCTCCGACAAGTGGTGCACAGCTTATTCATGTAGAGATGAAAAATGACTTTGAAGAAAAGCCTTATATTAAGTCTATTGCCAAAGATGAAATTTCCAGCTGGTCAGACAGCCTCAAGAATTACTATGAGCAGGTAAGGATTGCGAATGCACCTCCAGGCCCGGGTATGGTGACTGTTTATTTAGAATTCAATAGTTCAGACTTGAGCCCCTCAGTAAAAAATGTGTTAAATGAGCTCTATAAGGATTTGCTCAAAGACGGAAAATATAAGGTTGAGATTAGTGGGCATACTGACCCAAGAGGCAGCCAGTCTTACAATCAAAGGCTCTCACTTCGCAGAGCCAACGTTGTAGGAGAGTTTTTATTCGGACATGGGCTAAAGAAAGACAAGGCGAAAGTGGTCGGATATGGTGAAACCAAACTTATAGATCCAAGCGACTCTGAGGAGGCGCATGCCAAAAACAGAAGAGTAGAGATAAGATACTTTTAAGCGCAAAAAAATCCGTCGGAAGGACGGACTTTCATAACTAGTAAATACGGAATAGATTGAATTGTGAAAAGGTTTATTCCTTTTCGATTTTCTTCCTCAGGGTATAGTTTTCGTTAGTAACCTGATAGAAATAAGACCCTGCCGGTAAATTTGAGACATCAAATCTCTTCAATACCTTGACTTCTTCTTTTACCGACTCTGAGTGAAGCACATGGCCGTCTTGATCCGAAATTTGAATATATACTTTTCCCTTTCCAGCTTTTTCAAGCTGCACATACACCATGTCATTTTTAGCTGAGAAGATCTGTGCCCTTACTTCAACTCTTTTTTCGTCATTTGCTCCGTCCACATTGGCCAAAGCTACATTTGCAACTGTCGTGAATGCCACGACTACTAAGATTTTTAAACTAGCTTTCATAGAAGTATCGTTTAGTTGTGAACAATAATTATATGGCAAGAGTAACGGGATTATTGAGACTGGGAAAGCAAAAATGGGTGAGGTTCAATAATTGTTAGGTGAAGTGTAATCCTTTTCAGTTGAGCTTGAAATGGACTTTTAGTGCTCTTTTTATGATATGAAATAGTACAAGTCAAAAATTGCCATAAGGCAGATTCATACCCAATTTATACGCGTTCATTCCCTAATATGCCAGATGTATCCTAAAAACCACTTTCTTTACAGCGAATGAAGTTCAATTTTCGGATCATATTGTACTTTGGCTTTGCAGGGGTACTTGCCTCTGTTTTTATGACTGTGGTGCGTTTTGCGGATAATAATTTTCAGGGCGACATAATAAATATCTGCGGGAACTTCTTCCTCAACGCCATTCAAGGATATGTGCTGGTTGTACTGGTTGCCAGCGTGGTTCTGTATGTATTGGCGTTGATCAATAAAGCCTTTCCATGGAATAAAAATGCCTACGTTCGCTTCGCCGCCAATTCTCTCATCACTCCAATTGTAGCTATGATAACGATGCTGCCGTTGTCTGTTTTGACTTATTCTATTGGAATAGACTATGACCATGATTCACTTCAAGATCATTTGATAGGTAATTCGTTTATAGCTCTGGTCATGGATTTTATATTGGTAGGTATCTATGAAGGCTATTATTTTTTCAGCCTTTGGAGAATGTCACTAGTCAAAAATGAGCAACTAGAGAAAGAAAACATGACTGCCCGATATGAGGCATTAAAAAACCAAATCAATCCACATTTTTTATTCAATAGCCTGAATACTGTTTCAGCTCTTATACATGAAGACCCGGAAAAAGCTGAAGAATTCATAGATGAATTTTCACGCATTTACAGATTCCTTTTAGAGCATCAGGAGAAGAACCTGCATCTACTCAAAGATGAACTGACTTTTGTACGCTCTTTTTTGTCGCTTCAGCAAATTAGATTTGGAGAAAGTCTCACCTATTCAATCGACGTGGCAGAGAGCCGATTACGAAATATGATTCCCACCTTGTCCTTGCAGCTCTTGGTCGAAAATGCTATCAAACACAATCAGGTTACCAAAGAAAACCCTCTTTCAATTCACATTTGCTCTGAGAATGGGTTTGTTGTTGTAAGAAATACTTTGCAACTCAGGAAGGAAAGTTTAAAGTCTACGGGAATCGGTTTGAATAACCTTAATGCACGCTACGAAATGCTGGCTGAACTTAAGCCCGTATTCTTGCAAACAGAAAGAGAATATATAGCCAAATTACCTTTGATTAGAGAAATATAGAATGGCTAAAGTAATTATAGTTGAAGACGAAAGACTCGCTGCAGAAAAGTTGATTCGCCAACTTAAGAACATTGATTCGGAATTGGAGATTGTAGCCAAACTTGACTCAGTAGCTAGCACTGTTGAATTTCTAACTAACCATTCAGTTGATCTGATTTTTTTAGATATTCATCTAGGAGATGATCTGAGCTTTCATATTTTTGATAAAGTAAAGATTAAGACACCGATCATATTTACAACCGCATATGATCAATATGCCATTAAAGCTTTTAAGCTCAACAGTCTGGATTACCTTTTGAAGCCTGTAAACAAGAACGAACTCAAGGAGGCTCTCTTAAAATTCTACGATAATCAACAGAGGCAGACGCCTGTCGATTATCAGACGCTTTTGCAAGGACTTCAGTCTAACCTGGAACCAACTTTTCAGAAAAGATTCATGGTGTATAAAGGGGACAGAGTTAAGACCATTGAAGTAAAGGATGTCGCCTATTTTTTTGCTGAGGGCAAATACGTGTATCTGGTAGATACAGATGGACATGAGCATCTCGTTGACTACACGCTGGACAAACTACAGTCCAAGTTGGACCCTGAGCAATTTTTCAGAATAAATCGACAGTTCATTATCCAAATCTGTGCGATAAGCGATATGGTTGCTTACAGCAAGGGTCGGCTGAAGATTAGCCTGGAACCCTCGCCAAAAAAGGAAACTATTGTCAGCATCGATCGGTCTACAGATTTTAAAAATTGGCTCAACAAATAATTTTTTCATCCGAATATTTCCTGATTCACACCTGGTAATACCGGGTTCGTCTGATTCTTCTTTGTCTGGAGTGATTAGTTTATTCTATTAGTTGTGCAAATACGAGAGATATGGACAAGAATAAAAAATTTAAGGCCCAGTCACCCACTACGGCTCATAAGGTATCTAGAAAAGTACCGGTTAAGTCATCAATTAAATTGTCGACACAGGAGGCTGAAAAGATGGCGCTGGTTATGCAGTTGGTATGTTGGTAGGTCAACGCGATGTCAGGATTGATGAGAAGTCTTTATATTCTCTACCAGACCCTACGGCACCAATCTTTTGAGTCGAGATAATCAGAATATGTGGCGGGAACACCAAGAGGCCTAGAAGGCATGTTCGTGAAGCTATCGATATTGAACTTCAATTTCGCGGCTCAATTTACAATCCTAATTAGCCAGTCTAAAGTCGTGTTGAAGCTATTTTAGGCTTTAGACTTCGTGTCCTGGCCATATTGGTATTTCATGGCTCCTATGTAAAGGCTCATCAAAAAGGCAAGTATTATAATGGATGCAATCATAGCTGTATTATTCAAATTTACTTGGCAATGATATTATTTCCACACCTCCGGATTATGCCAATTTTGTTTAATATTCTGCCAAATCCTTAAGAACAGTGCGCAGTATGGGTTTGTCAATCCATTTGGATTTCATCGTGGTTTTGATAGATACAGAGCGCTTATTAATAGTTCAATTTCACAAAATCATTTGTTTTACAAATTAAATACAAATAAATCTATATATTTGTTTTACAAATTATATAGATATGTCTAAAGATCAGCTAGGAGAATTCGAAGAACTGATATTGACGATAGTGGGTGTTTTGGACAATGCAGCTTATGGAAATAGCATCGTTAAAGAAATAAAGACTCTACTAGATAGAGATGTGAATTTGAGTGCCGTTCATATTACACTTTATCGTCTCGAAGATAAGGGTCACGTCAAATCTGAAATGCGGGGTGCTACTTCTTCACGCGGAGGACGGCGAAAACGATACTTCAAAATCACTTCAAGTGGTCTGAATTTATTATACGCCTTGCAAGAGCAGCGACGGAGATTGTGGAAGCTTTTGCCTGACCTCAATTTTGGATCATCAAATGGATAATGATGGCAAACATATTCGTCCGCCAGTGTGGGCAGTTAATTTTTTGACTTGGTTTTGCTCAGACCGATTGATTGAAGCAACACTTGGCGACCTACTCGAACAATTTGATGAGGATGTTAAGACTAAGAGCATTCGTCGTGCCAAATTACGATTCATCTGGCATGTGATCCGATTGTTTCATCCTTCCATTATTACTAACCGGAGGAAAGTCACAAAATTCAGAACAATGGGATTATACAAAAGTCATATTACAGTGGCATTTAGAAGTATGAAAAAGTACAAATTCTATGCAACGGTAAATATTTTAGGATTAGCTCTCGCCATTTCCTTTGTTTTTCTCAGCTACTTATTTATTCAAAATGAGCTTTCATTTGACCAGTTTCATAGTAAAAAGGACCGGACCTATCGGCTCTATGGATATGCTATGGACCCCGATTCACGAGCTATTATCGACGGAGATCACAATGGGTGTACGCCGATTCCTTTGGCAGAAGACTTGGCAGAGCATATTCCGAACCTAGAATATTACACCAGGCTCGGTAGCGTGGGAGGGACGGTTCTGAAAAACAATATCCCATATGATGAGGTAATTGCTATGGCGGATTCTGGTTTTTTCGAGATGTTCGATTTCCCAATTGTCCATGGAGGAAAAAATGCCTTGGGTGCACCGGCCTCTATCGTCCTTTCCGAGCAAAAGGCGGCGAAGTATTTTGAGATGCTCAATCCTGTGGGCCAGTCTCTCGAACTTATTCTTGGCGACAGCGCGGTTACTTTTTTGGTGGCTGCGGTAGTGGATAATAAGAAAAATAACTCAAGCCTGCCGTTCGATTTTTTGATTCCATTTGAGAGAATGAAAATGGTAACCTCTTATGAAACGTACAATTCTTATGACGTCAGTTTTACGGAAACTTGGGTTACTTTCGATGAGCCTCAATCTCTAGACGTAAGTGATATGCTTTCGAAAGTCATAGGCGACAAAATGGATGTTCATTCTGGCAAAGGAATGGTCGGTATTCAGCCACTCACAGATGTTCATTACGATTCACAGATTCAAGGCATGTATCCAGCAGCTAATCCAAAGAAGGCCTGGATATTAGGGGGACTTTCTGTCATAGTACTAATTATTGCTTTAATGAATTTTGTAACACTTTCAATCGGCCACTCTTTACATCGTGTAAAAGAAATAGGACTCAGAAAGATTTTTGGAGGAGGCCGTAGCAGCCTCAAAGCGCAATTAATGCTAGAGTCATTGATGATTTCCATCATTTCCTCAGTTATTTCTCTTGCGCTCACCTTTTATTTTTTACCAGCTTTCAATTCCCTGATTGAAGGTGCCCTTGATCACGCGATCTTAGTTTCTCATTTAGGCTTTATGGTCCTATTGATCTTTTTGATCAGTGCAGTAACCGGTATGATACAGGCTTTTGTGCTCGTCAGTTTCAAACCTATCTCTGTTTTGAAAGGCCCTGTTTTATTTACAAAAAAAGGCAGCCTGGCGACGCAAGGAGTGGTTGTCTTTCAATTTACCATGGCCGTACTTTTGGTTATTGGCACACTGGTTATTCATCAGCAGATGAATTTTATACAAAGCAAAGATTTGGGCTTTGATCAAAATAGGTTGATTGAAATCACACTGCATACCTCGGAACGCCCTGAATTGGCCAAGAGATCGATACAGCGATATAAAACTTTGATTGCAGAGAATCCGATAATTCTGAGTGCAGGAGCCAGCATGAACGGATTTAGAGAACCCTGGACTCAGCTAAGTTTTAAACAGGATGATGAGAGTCTAAGGGATTACTTCTTTAACCAGGTTGATGAGGATTATCTAAAGACCATGAATATGGGAATCGTACTTGGGGAGGCATTTAATACCGCTGGATCGATTCTGCCGACAAATATTATTGTAAACGAGTCGTTGGTCAAAAAGATGGGCTGGGAAAATCCGCTTGATGAACAAATACCAGGTCAGGGCTTTAGTCGGCCACACCGTATTATCGGTGTGGTGAAAGATTTTCACTATGGTTCGTTGCATGAAGAAATAAAACCGCTCATACTGGCTACTGACCCTGTGGCTATACAGAGTGGTATTTTTGGTATTTCGACTTATGTCTGGCCACCAAATTTGTATACCATGGTGATTCGTTTAGGCCCAGGTGATCTAATAGATGCCGTAGACTATTTAGAGCACAGCTGGGAAAAGACTCATCCGCATAAACCCTTTACTTTTAATTTTGTTGACGAAATGCTAGCTTCCAAATATGCAGACGAAGTCCGCTGGCGAAAAGTAACAAACATAGCTTCCGCTTTTGCTATAATAGTTGCCTGGTTGGGATTGCTGGGGTTGTCTCGTCTCTCTGTGCAAAGAAGAGTTAAGGAGATCGGAATTCGTAAGGTGCTGGGTTCGTCGGTCTTCGGTATTACGCAAAAACTTTCAACACATTATTTAATGTTGGTAGGCATAGCAAGTATGCTAGCTTGGCCCATTGGATGGTGGATGGCCAACCATTGGCTTGATTCTTTCACTTACCGAATTAATATTAGTGCTACAGTTTTCGGGCTGTCAAGTTTGGCAGTTTTGCTAATTACCATATGCTCCGTTGGATTTCAGGGATACAAAGCTGCTTTGGCCAATCCAATAGATGTGCTGAGAACGGAATAATTTAATCTACCAATGGACAAAAATTCCCTTATCAGAAGGAAGAAGGATTTACCTGTGTTTATTATGCCGTTTTATATAAGTAGACGCTTTTTTGTGACCTGTCATACAGGCTCATGTGCGGCGAAAAAGAGGGGGCTTTGAATTAAATTGATTATAATTGTAATAAGTACGCTTAATAATTACGCAATTGTCTTCAAATGATCAACTCTTTCTTGGAATTAAAAAGGGCAATCTTGAAGCCTTTAGTAAGTTTTATGACCTGTATAGTCAGAAACTATTAAATTTCTCATTGCTTTATGTCAGATCAAGAGTAGAGGCCGAAGAAATCGTGCAGGATGTTTTCTTAAGCGTCTGGACGAATCGAGACAAGTTGAACCTTGAATTGTCAGTTGAGGGTTATGTCTTCCGAATTGCAAAAAATGCACTTTTGAATAAATTAAAGAAGAAGGTGCTTCAGACTGAAACGATATCATCGGCTACCCAAGGCCTGGTCTTTAGCCATCAAACAGAAGATCAGATATTCCTCAATGAGATGAAAGAATTGCTTTCTGAAGCTATTGCTGATCTGCCGGAAAAAAGACAAGAAATATTCAAGCTCAGTAGAGAAAAAGGTTATTCAAATAAAGAAATAGCCAAAGAGTTAAACATTTCAATTCATACCGTTGAAAGTCAAATCAAGAAATCCATTAAACATCTTAGGACTTTTATTGAGTATGTTCCCCTATTATTTATTTGGCTCCATTAGAACCTGTTAAGTGTTTTTTTTAGAAAAATTCAGAGGGGAGTAACCAGACGCTCTCTGTTTGTTGTATTTAGTTGTAAGAGCCATAATTCTTATGATAAAAATAGAGCTATTAAAAAAGTTAAAGGAAGACAGGTGTACCGATGCTGAATTGCAACAGATTTACCATTGGCTTGTCTCAGCCAAAGAGGAAGACGAAGTAACTGACTTTTTCAAGAACACCTGGCAGGAAGCATCTTCAGATAACGGGTCTTACGAAGATTCAATTAGTGTATCACGGATGAAAGCTGAGATATGGAGCCGAATTAGCTCTGAGCCATCTGCTACTTATCCAAACAACCGAGTTGATAAAAGAAAGACATTTTATTACTCGGGTCTCAAAATAGCTGCTGTCCTTACTTTGTTAGTTTGTGCCGGATTGATGTTATGGATTGTGAAAAATGAATCGGATCCTGTTGGCCTGGTTACACAAGCTTCTCAGATAACAAAATTCAATCCGAGAGGTCAAAAATCAACAGTCTTTTTAAGAGATGGATCAAAGGTCATATTAAATTCATCAAGCTCAATCGAGTATGACAGCAATTTTGGTGAGAAAAATCGCGACATAATTCTGAAAGGGGAAGCCTTTTTTGAAGTGGCAAAAAATAAAGAATTACCATTCAATGTGACCACTGGTAAGATTACTACCACTGCGTTGGGAACCTCCTTCAATATTAAAGCATATCCGGAAAACGCAATGAAAATTTCTTTAGTTACCGGGAAAACAAAAATTGCTTTAAATGGAGTAAAAGGAAATGACGAGCAGAGCTATTTTCTTAAGCCAGGGCAATCCATCAAATTCGATCCAGTCAGCGATCACTTTACCAAAGATTCTTTCAATGCCAAAGAAATCCTCTCATGGAAAGAAGGCGTCATATACTTTGAAAATGAGAGCTTCGACGAAGTAAAGAGAGTATTAGAAGAGTGGTATGATGTTTCAATCAGTGTTGATTATGGTGCTGTTGATCTATCGAAATACAATGGTATTCATGGGGAGTTTCAAAATCAAAGTCTTCAAAACGTGCTGAAGATAATGAGTCATTCCAGAAATTTTGATTATCAGCTTAAAGGCAAAAAACTAAGCATTCAATTCAAAAAAGAATAATAACTAAAATTCAAAAAACAATGAATATTGAAGCAAACACAAGTTAAAAACAAACCTCGGACAAGGTCCGAGGCTAGGCGTCGAATGTAGTTCACTCAAAATAGCTTGGAGGCAATTATCGAGATCTACACATGGACGCGGGTTGAATTATGAAACAAATGTTCCACAAATCTTTACAAAGATATGAATTCTAAATTTATACGGATTATTAAAATGACTTCTGTATACTCATTTTATGTATTTATAATACAGTGCTTATTCATGAGTATTGTCGTTGCTTCTGATGCAAAGGCACAATACCAGAGCGTAAAAGAAGTAGAAGCAAACATAAATTCGGGGCAAATTTCTATAGCAGAAGTTTTTGCTCAAATTGAATCAACTACTGATTTTAATTTCTACTTCCACATCAAGGATGTGAATGCAAATAAGTTGATTCTCATTCCCAAGCAGCAGGGCACTGTTGCCGATATTCTTGAGAGTGTATCAAAGCAGGCCAAACTTAAGTTCAGACAGGTCAACAACAATATTTCAGTAACTAAAGTGAAAAAGAATGAATCCTACAAACCTGTTCTTGTGGCCCTGGCCGATGTTGACCTAACGGGTAAGGTAACCGACGAAAACGGAGAAGGACTTCCAGGCGCATCAGTGTTGGTGAAAGGCACAACAAATGGAACCATCACTGATTTGGATGGCAATTATTCGTTGACCGCCCCTGAGGATGCCATCATCGTTATCTCTTTTGTAGGTTATAAGTCGCAAGAGCTTTCAATTGGAGGAAGATCGACATTGGACGTTCAGCTAGAGGTAGATGCTGAGCAACTCGACGAAGTTGTAGTAGTTGGGTATGGCACACAAAGAAAAGTTGACCTGACTGGAGCGGTAGGCTCAATCTCGTCAGCAGATATTGTCAACAAACCAATTGTAAGTGCAGACCAGGCCTTAGCAGGAAGAATTGCTGGTGTGCAAATCACTAACAGAAGTGGTGACCCCGGCGCACCCATCAATGTAAGAATTAGAGGTGTAGGTACTACCGGAAACAACCAGCCACTTTGGGTGATCGACGGTATTCCAATGGTATTGACAAATAATTTTACAGCTACCTCGACTTCTACCGATGAGTCAAATCCATTGATGGGGATTAATCCCAATGACATCGAGAGCATAGATGTATTGAAGGACGCTTCGGCTGCCGCAATCTATGGAGCTCGCGCCGCAAACGGTGTCATCATTGTGACCACCAAAAGAGGCAAGAAAGGAGAGCGAATGACGCTTTCGTATGATGGGTACACAGGTATATCTCAGGTCAGAAAAAAATGGGATGTGTTAAACACCGAGCAATATATTGACCTTCACGATGAGTTAGGATCAAGTGATTTCAGTCAATTTAGAGGTCAGCCTTTCGTAGATTGGCAAGATGCTGTTTTCAGAGATGCTCAAATGCAATCTCACAATGTTTCAATTGGTGGAGGTACCGAAAATGCCAACTTCAATATTTCAGGAAGCTACTTGTTATCCGAAGGTATTGAACCAAGCCAGCAACTAGAGCGCTACACTTTTAAGGTCAATTCGGACATAAATGCTGGTAAAAGGTTCAAATTTGGAGAGTCTCTTCTTGTGAGTTTTACAGATAGAAACAGTCAGAATCAAGATGTAGCCTTGACAGGAAGCGCGGCAGCAAAGAACGCACCGTGGTATCCTGTTTATGGAGATGGTCCATTCGGATATAGCCTGACGAATGATGACATAGTGGGAGATGCCAATGGTACAAACTTCTTGCTCCTCAATGACAAACGTGTGGGAGAGCAACTATCCAAACCGCGAAAGATATTGGGTAATGTTTATGGCGAAGTCAAGCTGATAGAAGGTTTAAAATATAGACTCTCCGCGGGTATTGATTATAACATTGGACAAGATTCATTTTTCACAGCAGGAATTGACACAGATGGGCAGCCAGGAGACGACACCAACGATGTTTTGATTGTGCGCCGTGGAATAGAATTGACAACCAATATTGCGAATACCTTGACATACACTAAGCAATTTGGTGACCATTCTTTGACAGCAATGATTGGTCATGAAGAAACTAATTTCGAGTATGAGAATATCGGGGCTACTGCCCGAAATTTGGTAAATAGTGATCTGAAATTACTTACTTTGTCTGAAACACAGCAACTCAATTCTGAAGCAGATCACTGGGCATTAAGAGGGTTTCTTGGACGTATCAACTATGCCTATAAAGATAAATATCTATTCACGGCAAACGTGAGAAGAGACTTTTCTTCAAGGCTCTCTTCCGATAATCGAGGTGACATATTTCCTTCTTTCTCTTTAGGGTGGAGGTTGAGCAATGAGTCCTTTTTTCCAAAGAGTGATTTTATAAGTGATGTGAAAGTTCGGGCCTCTTGGGGGCAGTCGGGCAACCAGTTTACGGGTGTAAATTTTGCTTACCAGAGTACCCTTGCACTTACTCCTCATTACGTAGTCGGAGCAGGACAAAACGTGGTAAGAGCCCCGGTGCCTATTCGTTTTGCAAACAGAGACCTTAAATGGGAAACCAGTACTCAAATAGATATTGGAACAGATATAAGTTTGTTGGAAGGGGCATTAGATTTAACCTTTGATTATTATCAGAAAGAAACTCAGGATATTTTGGTTTCCTTACCAATACCGAGTGTTTCTGGCTATTTTCTTCCTGCAGAGGCCAATGCCGGTACTATCAAAAATAGCGGTATTGAGCTTGATCTACAATATAGAGGCAGAGCCGGAGATTTCACTTATTCCATCGGTGGAAATATAACGACAGTAAAAAATGAAGTCGTGGATTTGGCACAGGCTGAGATCATTACTGGTGTAGGCGGTGGGCAAACGCACAGAACTATTGAAGGAGAAGCTATAGGCCATTTCTACGGTTATGTTACAGACGGAATTTTTCAAACGCAGTCAGAAGTAGATGCTGCAGTGCCGGATGTAAATTCCAGTGAACGTGCACCTGGCGATATTCGATTTGTAGATGTCAATGGAGACGGTGAGATCAACGCTGAAGATAGAACCAATTTGGGCGATCCTATTCCAGATTACTTCTATGGCATCAACTTATCTGCAGGTTACAAAGGATTCGACCTCTCAGTTCTTCTGCAAGGCGTAGGTGGATATCAGATTTACAATCAGGTCAGAAGAAGCTTCGAAGATATGTATAGCTATGGCAATCAGTCTACAGCAGTACTGGATCGCTGGACGCCGGAAAACCCGTCAACTTCAATGCCAAGAGCACATTGGGATGACCCAAATAACAACAGAAGGTATTCTGATAGATGGATAGAGGATGGTGATCACCTAAGAATTAGAAACATTCAATTAGGTTATACTATTCCTACATCATTACTCAGCAGTGTTTTCGACGGATTCATTACCTATTCCAGGTTCTATGTTTCTGTTCAAAACTTGGCAACGTTCACAAACTATAGCGGATTTGATCCTGAGGTGACAAGAGGAACAAGTTTCCAAAAAGGTGATTTTACGTTGGCCACAGGACAAGATTCAGGATACTCTCCTCAGCCGAGAGTTTTTCAGGTCGGATGGCAAGTCAAGTTTTAAACAGTTGTTTGTATGATCATTAAAAAAAGATTTGTCATGAAAAAAATATATGCATTATTAGCAATAACGCTATTCTTTAATAGCTGTAATGACCTGGACCTAGCCCCATTGGATCAGTTGTCCGAGTCAGCGTTTTACAAAACTACAGAGGATTTTGACGGCGCGATTTACGGGTCATATTCAAGTATCCAAAAGTTTTGGGGTACAAGTACTGAGACATTAGGAGAGCGAGCTGAGTACTGGCAGATATCACTGACTACTACAGATGATGTCGATGTTGATCCGGCTGCCAGATTTACGGATAGAGATCTTGAGGAGCAAAACTTTCTTTCAAGTAATCTGACCTTTCAGTCCATCTATTCTATGATTTATGAGGGTATTCTTCGGGCCAACATTGTAATTGAAAAAGTAGAGGAAGAAAATGAATTGACTGATGCTGAAAAATTGCAATACGCCGGAGAAGCTAAGTTTTTACGAGCTTTTTTACATTTTCAGGCCTTAAAGATGTGGGGAACACCCCCATTGGTTACTGAAGTGCTGAAGGACTTGAATGATTTGGCTCAACCAAACGCCACTCAAGATGCACTGTTCGAGCAGATTTTGAGCGACTTTTCTGAGGCGGCTGGCAGTCTCCCTGAAACTTGGGGTGATGCCGGTTTGGGTAGAGCAACAGCTTGGGCCGCGAGGTCTTACATCGGTAAGGTCAACATTTGGAAACAGGATTGGCCAGCGGCTATTACTGCCTTCGAGGATGTAATCACCAATGGACCATATCAATTGTTGCCTAATTATGCTGACGTATTTGCCTGGGACAACGAAAACAATGCGGAGTCGATATTCGAAATCCAATTTGGCGGGCCTTTCTCTGATGACAACCACTGGGTGTTTGATGACATTCATTCAGAAGCAGTCAAAGCTAGCCAAGGCCATGAGAGGCCTTATTATTGGGACCCAAGAGTTGTGACAGGAGGAAAACTAGGTGCTTACATTCCTTCTCAGGATCTGGTCAATTCTTATGAAGTGGGAGATTTAAGGTTGGCCAATGATATTTATCAATCCGGTGATATGTGGTATGGTACCAATACTCAGGGTAGGTATACTGTCGAAGCTTATGATCCGGCTTGGTCATCTTCAAGCTACAACATCAAAAAGTATAGAGGTCAACGCAACGTAGTCTCCGGAAACCATCATGTAAATGGAAGAGTAGATTTTAGTAACGAAAGGTGGTTCAGGTTTGCCGAATTAAAGCTTTTGTATGCAGAGGCATTGATAGAGCAAGGCCGGCCAGGTGATGCGGCTATACAGATCAATGACATCAGAACTCGTGCCGGTTTGGGTGCTTTTACCGGCGACGTTACGGTTGCACTCAGGTTAGAAAAGAGACATGAATTGGCCTTTGAACCTCACCGATGGTTCGATATCGTAAGATGGGGCATTGGTTCTAGTGTATTTGGTGCTAGCTGGAATGACAGAAACGAATTGTTTCCTTTTCCTGATTCAGAAATTACCCGTAGTGGTGGGGTACTGAATCAAAACACGGGGTATTAACACATTAACCTAAGAGGTAGGCCTGGAGATGATTCAGGTTTACCTCTTTTCTTATTACTCATCTAATAAACCAGTCAAAATCGGATTTAGAGAAAGTGAAATGAACAAAGCAGTACCCATGTTTATCCGAAATAACAGCACGGTCTTCGTCTCGACACTCGTGAAACTTCAGTATTTCTTTTTGATTCTGTTCATCTTTTCATTTGTGTCTTGCGATAGTAGGAAGAAGAGATTTGAACTAATGAACCCTGATGCTACGGGCATCCACTTTTCGAATGATATCATAGAAACAGATACGCTCAACATCTACAATTTCATGAATGTCTATCATGGTGGAGGAGTGGCATGCGGGGACATCAACAACGACGGATTAACCGATCTTTTTTTCACAGGAAACGATGTGTCAAACCGGTTATATATCAATAAAGGGAACCTATCTTTTGAAGATATTACCCAATCGGCGGGCTTGATCTCGTCTGATTGGTGTACTGGAGCCACAATGGTCGATGTCAACCAGGATGGTTGGCTGGATGTATACGTCAGTGTTTCCTGGCCGCAAAACAGTTCCTTTGGAAAGTCCAACCTGCTGTATATTAATAATGGTGACTTAACATTTACCGAATCCGCTGAGGCCTACGGGTTGGCCAATAAAGATCAGGTCATGCAGGTTAGCTTTTTTGACTACGACCTGGATCAAGACCTTGATGTGGTCATGATTTTAAACCCAATAGACAACACGCTCACGGATGTAAACTATATTCAAAAAAAACGGATCAATGGAGAAGCTGCCAGTACGGATAAACTGTATAGAAACAATGGTAATGGAACGTTTACGGATGTTTCGAAAGAAGCCGGTATTCTGATAGAAGGCTATAGCCTGAGTGTAAATACTAGCGATATCAACCAAGACGGTTGGCCTGACATCTATATAGCCAACGATTTTCTAACCAATGACATCTTATACATAAATCAGAAGGATGGCACCTTTAGTGACCAAACTTCCAAATACATAAAACACACCAGTTTCGCAGGAATGGGATCAGATGTGGCGGATATCAACAATGATGGACTTCCTGATATTTTCGTATTGGATATGCTTCCCGAAGACAACAAGAGAAGGAAAACCATTATTCCTGCGTCTAGCTATGACAAATTTCAAATAGCCGTAAAGACCGGCTACGATCCACAATACACCAGAAACACCCTTCAACTAAATGCCGGGAATGGTAAGTTCAATGAGGTTGGTCAACTGCTCGGTATCGACGCCACTGATTGGAGTTGGAGTGGACTGTTTGCCGACTACGACAATGATGGCGACAAGGATCTTTTAATCACGAATGGTTTCTACAGAGACCTTGGTGATCTCGACTATGTGCACTACAAACAACGTCAAAACGCCTCCCCGTTTGGCTCAAGAGAGGCCGTACTGGACGAAAAGAAAAAGGTGATGCTCGCCTTACCTCAAGTGAAAGTGCCGAACTATTTGTATGAGAATAAAGGAAATCTCTCTTTTGAAAATAAAAGCTGGGAATGGGGTGGTGATGTTCCCTCATGCTCGAATGGAGCAATATATGCCGATCTGGATAACGACGGAGATTTAGATATGGTTATCAACAACATCGGAGACAAGGCACACATTTATAAAAACAATTCAAACCTGTTTGACGGAGGAAATTATTTGAAAATCGACTTACGAGGTCCTAAAGGAAATATGGCCGGAATAGGTGTCAAAATTTGGCTCTGGGTCGACGGAAAGCCGCAATACTACGAACATCAATTGACCCGGGGCTATCAATCTTCAATGAACAATGAGATACACTTTGGAATAGGAAATGCTAACGCAGTAGATTCTGTCATTGTCCAATGGCCTTATCAAAGCAAGGAAACCATTAGAAGCATTCAAGCAAATAAGACGCTAAGCGTCACCTATCGCGATGACAACGAAGAAATTGCTAGAAAAACAGATATACAAACTTTATTCAAAAGAGTTGATCAAAGTAGGGGCATAAATTTCGCCCACAAAGAAAATTTGTTTGTTGATTTCAAGGTGCAGCCACTATTGCCACATAAAATTTCAGAATTTGGTCCCGGAATAGCGGTTGGCGATATAGATGAGGACGGCGATGATGACTTTTATGTGGGTGGGGCAGCAAACGCTTTGGGGCACCTGTTTAGGCAAAATGAGGATGGTAGTTTCTCGAATAATGTAATCCACCAAGACTCCCTTTATGAAGACATGGGAAGCCTTCTGTTTGATGCTGATGATGATGGTGATTTGGACTTGTACGTGGTAAGCGGAGGAAGTAGTCATTTGGGAAATGCAGATGAGTATCAGGATAGACTCTATCTTAATGTTGGTGATGGTCGGTTTTTTCATGACAAAAATGCACTTCCCAAAATCAATTCCAGTGGGTCTTGTGTGGTTGCCGCAGATTATGATTATGATGGAGATTTAGACTTGTTTGTGGGAGGTAGGGTCGTTCCAGGCTCCTATCCAATGGCAGCCAAAAGCTATCTGTTGGAAAATAACCGAGGAAAGTTTGAAGATGTAACTGAAAAAATATGCCCAGCGCTATCTGAGGTGGGGATGGTTACCTCAGCGCTATGGACCGACTTCAATACGGACGGGTTTATAGACCTTATCGTCGTTGGAGAATGGATGCCTATTCGCTTCTTTAGAAGCTCAGGCCGTGAGTTAGTTGAGGTCAATACAGGAATAAAGGAGAGTAGTGGTTGGTGGAATAGCATCAACGGTGCCGATTTCGATCAGGACGGAGATGTGGACTATATCGTTGGAAACTTGGGATTGAATTCAAGATTAAAGGCGTCAGCTATCGAACCAGTCGAGATCTATGCCAGTGATTTCGATAAAAATGGCCGAATAGACCCTGTGATGACCTATTACATTCAGGGACAAAAGCAGGTGATGCATCCCAGAGACTTAATGATTACTCAAATGAGTGCCATGCGCCCTCGTTTCAAAACTTACCAGTCTTATGCCGATGCGTCTTTTGAGCAAACCTTGTCTCCACAGGAAATTACTGAGGCATACGTTCTGAAAAGTGAGTGGTTTGAAAGCAGCTATCTAGAAAATTTAGGAAATGGAGAATTTTCAATTAAGGCACTTCCAATAGAAGCGCAATTTGCTCCAGTCTTTGGTACCTGTATAGATGACTATGATCAAGACGGTTTCCTGGATGTTTTGTTGGTTGGAAATTTTTATGGCGCAGAGGTGTCTGTAGGACAATACGATGCACAAAGTGGGCTATTGTTAAAAGGGAATGGCAAAGGTGCTTTTCAGCCAGTTAATTCGGCACAAAGTGGATTTGTAGCCGACGGAAATACAAGAGGAATAGCAAAAATTATGGATACCCAGCATCGCCCAATTTGTTTGGTGCTTAATAATGACGCGGAATCTATTTCATATACCACAGAGACTCCCATTCAGGAGCTGATTGACTTAAGGTCACAAGATCGGTTTGTGCTCATCCATAACTCAAACGGCAAGATTAGCAGAGAGGAAATATATTATGGATCCTCCTATCTCACACAGTCAACCAGAAAAATGGCCTGGGCAAAAAATGCCATCAAGGTAGAGGTCGTGGACTATCTGGGAAACGGCAGGGTAATTAAAAAAGACAATAAATAAGCGGATGACGAGAATATTGATAATTCTTATTGGATGGCTCTTGGTCGCAGGTTGTGATGCGAAGCGTAAAACAGAAGCAGATACTGAATTGCCGTTATTCACTTCGATTCCTAAACTTTCTGAGCTTAATTTAAAGCTGAGTGATGTAATTATTTCAGATATTTTCACACCACCTGTAGCTAGCAGGATTTATGCCTATGCAAATATTGCGGCCTATGAAGCCAATCGATTTGAAAATGAGGAATCCACTTCTTTATCAGTTAAACTGAATGGACTCAGCACACCTCCCCTTCCAAACGAACAAGCAAAATATGATTTTCAAATGGCCGGAGCCGTAGCATTTATGACTACCGCGCGATCTTTGGTCTACGATGCGTCAGCTATTGAACAAATTGAGACCAATTATCTAAGTCTTGCAGCCAAGACAGATATTGGTGAAGATATTTACAATCGATCAGTTGAGTTCGGTAGAAGCATAGGTGAGCACATCCTTGATTGGGCCAATGCCGATGGGTATAATCAACGCACATCCAACATGGCCTACATTGTAAACTCCGAAGCTGGTAGATGGCAGCCTACGCCACCGGATTATGCGGAGGCAATCGAGCCACATTGGAATACATTGAGGCCATTCCTTTTGGACTCAGCAAACCAGTTTAATCCCGGGTCGCCCACCTCATTTGATATCGCTCAGGAGTCAGCCTTTTATCAAGGCGCTGTTGAGGTCTATCAGGTGGTCAGGTCAATCAATGAAGAGCAATTCGCGATAGCTAAATTCTGGGATTGCAACCCTAACATTTCTCATACTAACGGGCATGTGATGTATTATGATCAGCAAATTTCACCAGGTGGTCACTGGATTCATATCGCTTGCCAAGTGATAGAAGCAGAAGATTTGGCAGAAGTTAAATCTGCCGAAGTGCTTGCCAAATTGTCCCTGACTTTAGCAGACGCATTTATCAGTTGTTGGGATGAAAAATATCGAAGCAGCCTCATTCGCCCGGAAACCTACATCAATAGATACATAGATGAAGACTGGCAGCCCATTTTACAAACACCTGCTTTCCCGGAGCATACGAGCGGTCATAGTGTGGCATCTTCGAGTGCCGCAACAATACTGACGCATTTCTTTGGTGAAGCCTACCATTTTCAGGATTCAACCGAAGTGCCATTCGGATTGCCGATAAGAGCTTTTGATTCATTCTTTGAGGCATCAAATGAAGCAGCCATTAGCCGATTGTATGGTGGCATCCACTACATGCCAGCGATTGAAAAAGGAGTGGGGCAGGGGAAAAAATTAGGACGATTTGTCATAAATAAATTAACAGAAAGTGAAAATTAAATTAAAAAGAATAGTCGTAATAATTCTGACTTTTACAGCTTATACAACCTTTGCTCAAAACCCCAACCAGGTTTTTAATTTGGGCGGTAATGACGTAGCCGTAAATGGTGAGTTTAATGATTTTAAGTTAGAGATTGAAGTCAGGCAAGAAGTGACAGGCGTCGAAATTGCTACTCTTACACTTACTAGCCCTCAGAAAGCTGTCCCATCCAAGTTTTCCTTAAAATGGGGGGTGCCATCGAACAATATTGCCGGTTATTGGAGTAGTCATAGTTTTCTGGACAAAACGGTTGCTCCGGATTGGGGGCCATCCACCGTTCGATCCATGCTGGCACGGGAAGCTCCTGTCATCTGTCTCTTTGGCCATGATGATTCCAATCGCCAGACCTTTGCGGTATCAGAGGTACTCAATACAGTCATTTCTACTACAGCGGTGAGGGAAGAAGACGGTATGATGTACAACGAAATTCAATTTTTCACAGAAAAGAATAGAGCGCTTTCAACCTATCGAGTAGAGATCAGATTAGACAGTCGTCCGGTACCTTATTCGCAGGCGCTTAATGATGTAGCGGATTGGTGGGCCTCATTTGAGCAATATACGCCGGCCCAGGTACCCAAAGTCGCCCGAATGCCAGTGTACTCCAGCTGGTACAGTTATCATCAGAACGTGGCCATGGAACCCTTGCTCAAGGAATGCAAGCTCGCCAAAGAAATGGGGTTTGAATCCATCATTATAGACGATGGATGGCAAACCATGGATAGCAACAGAGGATACGCCTATACTGGGGACTGGGAGCCAGAACGAATTCCCGAGATGAAGGAATTTGTAAAAGCAGTCCATGACCTGGGAATGAAATTTATCCTTTGGTATGCCGTACCGTTCGTTGGTGAAAAATCAAAGGCCTTTGAAAGAATGAAAGGGAAAACCTTGAGCCATTGGAAGAGTCAGGGCACATATGTTTTGGATCCACGCTTTCCTGAGGTTAGGAAATTTATTATAGCCACTTATGTAAAGGCCGTTGAAGATTGGGATTTGGATGGTTTTAAACTTGATTTTATGGCAAGGTTTACCGCTAATAAGGATACAAAACTAGTCGCCAATGATGGTCGGGATTATGCCTCCGTCAACGAAGCTACAGATGTGCTGATGACCGAGCTTATGTCTGCTTTACGAAAGATAAAGCCGGATATTATGATAGAATTTCGCAGGCCTTACGTAGGGCCGGCTATGCGGAAGTATGGTAATATGTTCCGCGCCGACGATTGCCCCAATGTAGCAACTATCAACAGAATCGGAACATCAGACCTGAAAATGCTAAGTGGAAATACGGCTGTTCATGCAGATATGCTTATGTGGCACTACGACGAGCCCGTTGAGACCGCAGCATTGCAATTACTCAACGTCATGTTTTCAGTCCCGCAGATTTCTGTTCGGTTGGCAGATATTCCAGAAGACCATTTCAAAATGATCCAGTTTTATACGGCCTACTGGCTAAAGAATAGAGAGGTGTTGCTGGATGGTCAATTTCATCCCTCGAATCCATTAATGAATTATCCCATGTTATCCGGATGGAGTAGCGAGAAAAAAATAAGCGCGGTTTTCACCAACATGGTAGTGCCGCTGGAAATTTCGACGGGTATGGCCTTCGATATCATCAACGCTAAAACCTCAAAAAAAATAGTAATTGATGTGAAGGGTAAGTCCTCGCAATTTCAATACACCATACAAGATTGTCTGGGAAAAGAGACCATCAGTGAAACAGTCTCTTTACAAGAAGGGGTTTTCTCTTTTGAAGTT
Organism: Reichenbachiella sp.; assembly: GCF_039944555.1. Classification (GTDB taxonomy): domain Bacteria; phylum Bacteroidota; class Bacteroidia; order Cytophagales; family Cyclobacteriaceae; genus Reichenbachiella. The sequence continues at coordinate 83,632 of NZ_JBDUYN010000015.1, forward strand.
CCGCCATCAGGACTGATTTCCTTCACACAGCTAGACTAATTCAATACCTATGAAAAAAGCGTTTATTATACTCTTAACCTTGGCCTTATGGGCGAATGATGCACTAATTGCTAAGGGCTATGACCTGGTTTCTCCAGACGGTGCCGTTAAATTAACGATTACCATTAATGACAACATTACTTATTCTGTATTGGTGGACGGCAAGCCAATTATGGATGCCTCGACTTTGTCAATGACAGTTGGGAGTGGTACTGTATTAGGTCAAAACCCTCAGGTCATCAAAGAAAACAAACGATCCGTCGATCAAAAATTGTATCCGGAATTGAGGGTGAAAAGTGAGGAAATCCAGGATAATTTTAATGAGCTCGAGCTTGTTTTCAAAGGAAAGTATAGCGTTACTTTTCGAGCATATAACAATGGCGTTGCGTACAGATTTGAGACTAGTCATAAAAAGGAATTAATCGTTCGTTCTGAAAGGGCTGAGTTTAATTTTTCAGGTAATAACAATGTGTATTTTCCGAGAGAAAGTGAGTTCTTTTCACACAATGAGCGCCTCTATGAGTACAACAGTCTGGATACACTTTCAGAAAAGGACCTTTGCAGCCTACCCACACTGGTCGAATCTTCTGATAAGATCAAACTGCTGGTTACGGAAACAGGACTGCTTGATTATCCTGGCATGTGGTTGACTGGAGCAACAGGCAATACGCTGCAAGCCGTATTCCCACAAGCGGGACTTGAAGAAAAAGTAGATAACAAGCGATGGACAGATGATAGAAGTATTAGAATCTCTAAGGAGGCCGACTACATTGCTAAAACAGAGGGAGCAAGAAGTTTCCCCTGGCGAATTGTTTGTATAGCAAAGAATGATGCCGATCTAATCACCAACCAGTTGACCTATCAGCTGGCGGAACCCTCAAGAATCAAAGACCCGTCATGGATCAAGCCAGGCAAAGTAGCTTGGGATTGGTGGAATTATAACAATATCTATGGTGTCGATTTCGAGGCTGGGGTCAATACGGATACATACAAGTACTACATTGACTTTGCATCAAAATATGGCATTGAATATATCATTCTTGATGAAGGATGGTACGTTTTGGGCGATGTGTTAAACATAGTCCCAGAAGTGGATGTGAAAGAACTCATGAGGTACGGAGCTGAAAAAAATGTGGGTATTGTACTTTGGGTGACGTGGAGTTCACTAGATCAGAAACTTCAGGAGGCTTTGGACACTTTTAAAGCTTGGGGTGCCAAAGGTCTTAAGGTTGACTTCATGCAACGAGACGATCAATGGATGGTGAATTATTATGAGCGAATAGCTTCAGAATGTGCCAAACGGGAACTGATTGTTGATTTTCATGGATCTTACAAGCCTTCGGGATTGAGAAGAACCTACCCCAATGTACTCACAAGAGAGGGTGTGAAAGGAGCTGAGAACAACAAGTGGGCCAGCTACATTACGCCCCAGCACAACTTAACCTTGCCATTTATCAGAATGGTGGCAGGACCAATGGACTATACACCTGGTGCAATGATCAATGCACAAGAAGAAAATTTTAGGATCAGTTGGAATCGCCCCATGAGCATGGGTACCCGATGTCATCAACTGGCTATGTATGCCATCTTTGAAAGCCCTTTGCAGATGCTTTGCGATAACCCAAGCAACTATTTGAGAGAAGATGAATCTACCGCCTTCCTTGCTCAATTCCCGACAGTTTGGGATGACACAAAAGTATTGGAAGCGAAAATTGGAGATTATGTGGCACTCGCCAGAAGGAGTGGGGATTCCTGGTATCTAGGAGCAATGACGGATGAAAAAGCAAGAACCATAGCTATAGATCTGTCTTTTCTTGAAGATGGAAATTATAACATTGAGATTTTTCAGGACGGAGTTAATGCGGAAAGGTATGCGCAGGATTATAAAAGAGTAGTAAAAAATATTACCAACAAAGATGTGATTCCGGCGAGTCTCGCCAATGGAGGAGGATGGGCTGCCATAATTACTAAAAAATAAAATATCATAAGGGATTGAAAAAACTGTAGAAATGAAAATAACAAATAAAAGTATCAGCAAGAGACGCAGCGTGCTATTAGTGCCAATATTGGCATCGTTGTTTTTCTTATCCTCATTTGAAGAGCCTCAAAAAGAAGCAGAACGGCCAAATGTTCTGTGGCTCTATGTGGAGGATATATCCCCTAATCTGAGTTGCTACGGTGATCCAAATGTCAATACACCAAATATTGATAAGCTCGCCAAAAATGGGGTGCGATTTACAAACACCATCATGCCAGCACCGGTTTGTTCGCCGTTACGCTCCGCTATTATCACAGGGACTATGCAAACCACTTTGGGCACACACAATCACCACAGTTCCAGAACGGAAGCCTCTATGATCAAACTGCCAGATCATGTAAAAACACTCCCAGAAATTTTTAGAAAGGAAGGCTATTTCACCTTCAATCAAGGAAAAGACGATTACAATTTTCAGTATGTAAGAGACAGCCTGTATTCAGGGGAATATAGAGACAATGGGATGTATGGCCTTGTCGGAAAAGAAATTGATTGGAGTTTGAGGAAAAAGGGTCAACCATATTTTGGCCAAATTCAGCTGTATGGCAACAAGTACATTTATAGCAAAACCTTTCAGGACAGAGTAGTAAGACAAATCGATCCAGATGGTCTAAAACTACCAGTCTACTACCCACAAACAGACTATATGCAGGAAGAATGGGCAAACTATTTGGAATCCGTAGAGCTGACCGACAAAACTGTCGGTGATATTATGACAAAGCTTGAAGCTGACGGGATGCTCAATAACACGTATGTATTTTTCTTCTCAGACCATGGCATGCGCCTTTGGAGGCACAAACAATTTCTTTACGAAGGAGGTATCAAGGTGCCCTTCATTCTTACTTATTTCGGAGAAGATGGCAAGATTCAAAAAGGCACGGTCAATGATGACTTGATCAGCGGGTTGGACATTGGAAGTACGTCCTTGGGACTCGCCAATATTCCGCTACCTGATTACACTGAAGGAAAAGACTTTCTGGCCAATGATTACCAACCTCGTGACTATGTAATATCGGCCCGGGATCGCTGTGATTTTTCCATTGATCGCATCAGATCTGTAAGGTCAGAAAATTTCAAATACATTCGAAATTTCAACACCGATCGCCCATACATGCAACCAAGCTATCGAGATGCATGGGAAGTGACTCAGCGAATGCGAAAAGCTTATCAGGATGGTGAATTAAATGAAATTCAGGCTCGTTTTTGGAAAGATGAAAGACTGGCCGAAGAGCTTTATGATCTAAAAAATGACCCCGATGAATTGGTGAACCTAGCTGCCAGTCCTGATTTTAAGAAGGAACTGGATAAGAACAGAAAAATACTAGAAAACTGGATTACTTCAACTGATGATAAAGGTCAATACCCGGAAGGGATAGAAGGATTAAAATTTATGTATGAAATATGGGGTGACAAATGTGTTAATCCTGAATATGAAGTGCTAAAAACGGATTGATCATGCGTAGCGTCTTTTATTCAATTATACTCAGTATTCTGGTGGCCCAAAGTTGTAAATCTAATGGCAACGATCCTGTCGATTCTATGACTAAGGTGTCCATTTCAGCAAGCGAAGAGGGAGCAGCCATCTATTTGAATGGAGTTTATACAGGAGAACAAACACCGGCAGTGCTAAATGTAAGTAGTGGAGTTCATACTATTGGAGTAGGGTTGAATCGGTCACGGCAATATTTAAAGAAGACCGTTTCTATTGAAAACACAGTAGAGTCATACGAGATAGTATTGAGCGAGGCGGATTTGCAACAGGCAAAAAAATGGAAGGCACTTTTTGTAGGAGTGAACAAAGTATCCAAATCTACAGAAGATTGTATCACTCAATATACAACTGAAGAATTGGATTTGGCATTCGATTTTTTGAATTGGAGTTTTCAGGAGAAGCTTGAGCCCTTCTCCTATCATACCATGGACTGGGAATTTGAGAGAAGAGATATTTCTGATCAGACTGTGATCTTAGATGAGGATAATCTGATCAATCCCACAATATTTGAGAATCACATTACGGATATAGATAAAGGAGATTATGATCTCGTCATTACTTTTTTCAGAGGAGAACAGGAAGATTGTTTTATTGCCAACTTTATAGGAATTGCATGGTTCGATGTTACAGAGCTTTCATCAGAATCATCTTATTATACCATTCGATACTATGACGATATCAAGGCGTCCATTGAAGATGCGAGAAAAAATGACCCTGGTGTATTTGTTCATGAATGGTTGCATACTGTGGCAGAGCGGTTTTACCCCAATAGAGGGGAAGTGGTGCCGGATGATGATGGTCTTGTGGTTCATGCAGCAGGTAAGTTTGGATATACTTTTCCCTGGATGACCTGGTATGAAGACCTCATCTCAGGGCAGGTAGTAACACCAGATGGATATGCTGGAATAGGGCCGGAAGCGCTGTTGCAATGTACAGTACGTGAGAGTGCCCTAAGGCAATGCCCGTAGTATGAACTCCGGAGGCCTAAATGCTTAACTAAAATAAATGGAACATGAATCTGGCAAAGAGAATATCTAACAATCATGTTTTAGCCAATTGCATTGGACTGGTCTATCTCTGGTTCGGAGTTTTAAAATACTTCCCTGAGTTTAGTCCTGCAGAAGACCTTGCGACCAATACCATTGATTTACTTACTTTTAGTCTCATCCCTTCCCAGGTCTCGATCGTTTTATTAGCCGTTTCTGAAACGCTAATAGGAGTACTACTGATAATGAATATCTATAGAAGGCAGGTTGTGATTCTGGCCTTGATCCATATGTTCTTCACGTTTACACCAATATTCTTGTTTCCAGATCAGGTATTCACTTGCCTGCCATTTTGCTTTACCCTGCTTGGACAATACATAATTAAGAACATAGTTATCGTTGGAGCGCTGATCACTTTGTACAAAAGTGAAGCTAAAGGGCAAATATGACCAGGAAAAAATGGGAGTACCTTATTCTAAAGCTACCATAAACTTCGCAAGGCTTGTATAACTTAGCTTTTCATAAAGTAGACAAATGAGGCTAATTCAAATTATAATGGGTCTGGCAATTTTCACAGCTTGCCAAGAAAGAAAATCACAGCAGCAAGTGGTTGAAAGCCCTTCCGGTATGGTATACATTCCGGATGGTCGGTTTACGATGGGAGGAAAGTCTGAACAGGCGGCTCAGGACGAGTTTCCCCGACATGAAGTTTCTATCTCTGCCTTCTTTATGGATGAGACTGAGGTGACTAATGCTCAATTTAGAATGTTCGTGGAAGCAACGGGCTACATTACCGTGGCCGAACGAGATGTAGATTGGGAGGACATTAGACTTCAACTGCCACCTGGCACACCGAAGCCTCCCGATTCTGTTTTGCGCGCAGGGTCATTGGTGTTTAAGCAAACCGATGCTCCTGTTGATTTAAACGATTATAGTCAATGGTGGCAGTGGACCATTGGGGCCAACTGGCAGCAACCCGAAGGATCTGGAAGCACCATTGAAGAAAGAATGGATCATCCGGTAATTCATGTGGCCTGGGAAGATGCCCAAGCTTATGCTCAATGGGCTGGTAAGCGGCTGCCAACTGAAGCAGAATGGGAATGGGCTTCCATGGGAGGGAAGCCGGATGCCAAATACCCATGGGGTAATGAGCCGGTAGAACAGGCATCCGATAAAGCTAATTTTTGGCAAGGAAAATTTCCATATCAAAATTATGAATTGGATGGTTTTGCTGGCACGGCACCTGTCAAATCATTTAAGGCCAATGGGTTTGGTCTATATGATATGGCTGGAAATGTATGGGAATGGTGTCTAGACAAGTATGACGTTGCAGCCTATCAAAATGATTTGCAACAAGGCATAAAAACTAACCCCAAGGGTTCAGAAAAATATAATGACCCCAGAGAGCCCAATGCCCCAAAACACATCATCAGGGGCGGTTCATTTCTTTGTAATGATAGCTACTGCAGTGGATATCGGGTTTCCAGAAGAATGAGCTCAAGCAAAGATTCCGGATTTAATCATACTGGGTTTAGATGTGTGAAGAGTATTGATTCGTAAACCATAGAATTCGACCCACCTATTAAATACAAAAAAGAGACCGCTAATTCTAGCAGTCTTTTTGTGCACACGCAAAGATCGGTCCGTCGTACGGCGAATCCTCTTGAGGGTTTCCAAGGCATTTAATAAAAAAGACTGCCATTTCTAGCAGTCTTTTTGTGCACACGGAAGGATTCGAACCCTCAACCCTCGGAGCCGAAATCCGATATTCTATCCAGTTGAACTACGTGTGCAGTAAACGAGATTTCAAATTTAGAATTTCAAATCTGAAATCTCGAATTTTAATTATTTAAATAAGCTCTTTCACCTTCTGAGCTGCATCTTTCAATACGATAGCTGAATAAACTTTCAATCCTGATTCTTCAATGATCTTAGCACCTTCTTCAGCGTTTGTTCCTTGCAGTCTTACGATAATTGGAATACTGATCTCACCTATGTTTTTATAGGCCTCTACTACTCCACTTGCCACTCTGTCGCATCTTACGATACCACCGAATATATTGATCAAGATCGCCTTTACGTTAGGGTCCTGCATGATAATTCTGAAACCTGCTTCAACAGTTTCAGCATTAGCGGTTCCTCCTACATCGAGGAAGTTGGCAGGTTCACCACCAGACAATTTGATAATGTCCATGGTAGCCATCGCAAGACCGGCACCATTCACCATACATCCTACGTTGCCATCTAGTTTTACGTAGTTAAGACCGGACTTTGCCGCTTCAACTTCCGCAGGATCTTCTTCTGAGTAATCTCTTAATTCAGCAATGTCCTTGTGTCTGTATAAAGCATTGTCATCGATATCAACTTTAGCATCTACTGCCAATATTTTGTTGTCTGATGTTTTCAATACAGGATTGATTTCAAACATAGATGAATCCGTCGCTTCATAGGCTCTGTAGAGAGAAAAGATAAATTTCACCATGCCTTTAAAGGCCTCACCTTCCAATCCCAGAGCAAAAGCTACTTTTCTTGCCTGAAATGCTTGCAGCCCAACAGAAGGGTCAATCCACTCCTTAATGATTTTGTCTGGAGTTTCTTCGGCTACTGTTTCAATGTCCATTCCGCCTTCGGTAGAAGCCATAATTACATTACAACCCTTCGCCCTGTCTAGCAAAATACCAAGATAATATTCGCTTGGCTCAGATGCTCCGGGATAGTAAACATCCTGAGCAATCAATACTTTGTTCACAACCTTTCCTTCCGGACCGGTTTGATGAGTGACTAAAGTCCCTTTCAAAATATCGCCTGCTTTTTGAGGAACCTCATCAAGGCTTTTTGCCAGTACTACACCGTTAGAACCGGTTTCGTTTACCTTACCTTTTCCACGGCCACCAGCGTGGATTTGCGCTTTAACCACGTACCATTCAGTACCTGTTTCAGCATTTAATTTTTTTGCAGCAGCCTGAGCTTCTTCTGGAGTTTCCGCCACTATTCCTTCTTGAATAGTTACTCCATATCCTTTGAGTATTTCCTTTGCTTGATATTCGTGAATGTTCATATCTATAAATTTTGTGTCCCGTAGGGATGCCTTCGGCGCGAAGCTACAGCAATACCATGGCATTTTCAAGTGGAATCTCAGGTCGATACCTCTGAGTATCATATTTATTCAATAAAATCTTTAATTTGGGGTGACTCTCATTTCAAGTGACCACAAATTGAAGCAAGATTCCCTTTCATATAGAGTATTCAGTGCAGCCGTTTTGTATTTTATCGGAACGCTTTTCATTTTTTCTATTTACCGATTGTACAATCAAGAGTATTTAGTTCTCAGTGTCTATTTGGTAGGAATGGGAATTGGCGGGCTAGTCTATAAAATGATCAAACGGGGAAAGTATTTGAACCGTATAGTGATGCCGTCCTTGGTTTTGGCATTAGTCTTTGGTGCTTTTTTCTGGTTCAAGGATGGGGGCTCGCAAGGAAGCGGTTTGATCTTTTTTACCTTCATCCTTATAGTTACCATTGTTTCTCCTCGAAAGTACAGTAAGCTTATGCTTGCTGTTGTAATTGTTGTTCAGGCAGGATTGGTTTGGGCAGAACTTTATTTGCAAGACTTACCGATTTGGGGTGAGAGCCCTAATGTCACCGCCATGTATGTGATAGGGGCATTTGTCAATTTATCTGTGGTGTGGATGCTGAAGTACAACTATGATTTGAAAGAAGAAAAGATAGCAGAGTTCAATGTTGGTCTGCGAGAATTGCACAGATTGAACCTAAGTCAAAACACCAACCTTGATGACGTACTGGTGGATTATCTCAATTCTGGATCGAAATTGTTTAACATGGAAGTAGGTTTAATCATTGAGGCAAAAGAGAAGGAGGATATTATAAGGAATGCCAATGTCGCTAACCTATCAATTGATGATTATAAACACGTACTTGCCGAAATTGAACAGCAAGGCAGTACTGTTTTTAGGGCAAGAAGCTCGAATAATCTAAGCAAGAAGAATATAACTGATGAGGCGTCTGGTTATTTCATCGGGTCTCCATTATTGGTGAACAATTCAAATTACGGTGTCCTTTTGTTCTATTCTCAAGAGTCCTCCAGAAAAAAATTCGGCGAATATGAGATTGAAATTATAGAACTAATGGCTCTTAATATTAGTCACCTGATCAGCATGAGACTTTGGAGAGACCACCATGAGGTAGCAGATAAAGCCTTGCAATTGAGTGAAAAGAGATTCAAAAGTATATATGACTACGCCAATGTGGGTATCTGTGTATGCGATATGGAAGGCACGATTGTCATGGCCAACAGAGCACTTCAGGAATTGCTTGAGTTTACTGAGGAAGAATTGAAGCAACATACCTTCTATTCAATTTCCGATTCGGGCGATTTGGACGAACTCAGTGAAGACCTGCGGCTGTATGAACAAATCATACTTGGGGAAATTGATCATTACATTCTTGAAAAAAGGAAGACAACAAAGCAAGGTCGTCAGATTTATATTAGCAAAACCGTTTCAACCATTCGGGATGAAAATGAACAAGTACGTTTCACGGTTATGATCGCTGACGATATAACTGTAAAGAAGGCTAATGAAGAAAAGATAAATAACCTCAATAAAGCACTTGAATTACAGGTCGAGAAAATGGATATAGCTAACAAAGAGCTAGAAGCGTTTAGTTATTCTGTTTCACACGATCTGAGGGCACCATTAAGAGCTATCGATGGGTTCTCAAAAATCATTTTAGAGGACCATAAAGATGAGTTTAGCGAAGAAAGCAAAAGATTGCTTAATGTGATTATTAACAACAGTGGTAAAATGGCCACCTTAATAGACGATCTGCTGACCTTTTCAAGAATTAGTCGTAAGGTGGCCGAATTCAAACCAATCGACTTTAACGACCTGGTATCAAGCATTATCGAGGAACAAGCTCTGGGTACTCAATTATTTGAAATTGAAACGCTACCAGAAGCCAGGGGAGAGAAAACTCTGATGAAACAATTGTTGTCCAATTTGATAGGAAATGCAGTTAAGTTTAGCAGTAAGAAAGAAAACCCCAAAATTGAAATTGGTTGCTCTAATAAGCAGGATCATTACCAATTCTTTGTAAGAGACAATGGAGTTGGATTCAACATGGCATACTATAATAAAATATTTGGTGTTTTTCAGCGCCTACATACTGATACCGAATTTAGAGGAACAGGGGTTGGGTTGGCTATCGTTCAGAAAGTGATCATAAAGCATAATGGCAAAGTTTGGGCGGAAAGTGAGGAAGGTAAGGGTACTGTATTTTACTTCAGTCTACCCAAATAGAAATCAAAAATTGTAGATTATAAATGTGTTGCGTATCTTCATAATTCTTTCAAAAATCAATTACGATGTCCGATTTATCCAAAGCTGATATTGTCTTAGTAGAAGACAATCCCAATGATGCTGAGATTACCATTCGATCCTTGAAGAAGCACCGTCTGGCAAATAAATTGGTTTGGTTAAAAGATGGAGTGGAGGCCCTTGATTATTTATTGGCAAGAGGGGAATATGCAGATCGGAACATTAATGATTTACCCAAAGTGATTTTTTTGGATTTAAAACTACCCAAAATTGATGGCATAGAAGTGCTCGAGAAAATCCGGAATAGTGAGCCCGTTAAAAAAATTCCTGTAGTGGTTTTGACTTCATCAAAGGAAGAGGAGGATGTAGTGAAGACCTATAACTTAGGAGTTAACAGCTATATAGTCAAGCCGGTCGAGTTCGAGAATTTTGCCAAAGCCATTGCCGAGGTCGGCTTTTATTGGCTTGTTACCAATATTACACCGTCAACCTGATTAGGATTTGAGAGATACGAAATTAAATATATTGATTCTTGAGGATGTGGAGGAAGATGCTGAACTAGCTTTATACGAGTTAAAGCGTGCCGGATTCCTTTATGAATATCACAGAGTTGATAATTTGAAAGACTTCAAATTCAAACTGTTTGATTTTTTACCGCATGTAGTTCTTTCCGATTATAATCTTCCTGCATGCAGTGCCATTGATGCATTTAATCTTGTGAAAGAGATCAACTTGCCATTCATCATTGTATCCGGGATAATTGGAGAAGAAAACGCCGTAGAAGCTCTGAAGTTAGGAGTGACAGATTTGGTATCCAAAGACAGTCTGTCTCGATTACCAATTGTAGTTGAGCGGGCACTCAATGAGCAGAAGGTAAACCGTGAAAAGAAATCTGCCGAGCATGAACTGATTTTAAGTAAGGAAAGGTTAGAGCTAGCTCTGGAGGGTACAGATTTAGGAATTTGGGATCTGGACTTTATGTCTAATGCCATTGTCTATAACAATAAGAGTTTGGAAATTCTTGGTTTTGACCCCGAGGATGCCATACAGGATTTTAAATATTTTCAAAAGTATGATACGGAGACACAGCAGTATGTGATTGACGCAATGAATGAGCATATTGATGGGAACGTGCCTTTTTTTGATCAGGAGTTTTCAGTGAGAAACAAAACAGGTGCTGTGAAGTGGGTGCTCGCAAGAGGCAAAATTATAAGAAGGGCACATACTGGCGAACCTTTACGAGCGTCAGGGACGCTATTGGATATAACGGAAAAGAAAGTCTATGAAGAGCAGCTTAAAAAAAACCAATCAATATTAGAAAATGCTGAGTCCGTCGCACATGTAGGAAGTTATGAGTGGAACGCCAAAGGAAATGCCTTTGTGATTTCTGCCGAATTCAGACGGATATTTGAATTGAATGAAAACGAAGAAGTGTCTGCATTCAGGTTGATCCGGGATACCATGCACGAACAGGACAAACCTTATTTCAAAGAGATGCTGATAGGTGATAAAAACTTTTTCGACATTGAACATAGGATTGTTCTATCCGGTGATACAACCAAGATCGTACGAAACACAGGTAATATCACTTCACGCAGCGATGGAAAAATATCAAGTGTGTTGGGAGTGGTGCAGGATATTACCGAACAACGAGAGATTAGCAAGTCAATATTTAATGCTCAGCAGTTCGAAAGGAGTAGGATGGCACGAGATATTCATGACGGAATAGGCCAAATGCTAGTGGCGGCTAAATTTAAACTTTCCTCTCTGGAAGCACACTCTGAGGAGGAATTAACTCATAAGAAGGACGAGGTAGAAGACCTGCTGGCAACAACTATAGATGAGGTTAGGCGTGTTTCAAGGAATCTATCCAATCGTCATTTAGAAGAATTTGGCTTGAGTAAAACCATGCACTATTTGATTGAAGAGATTGAAAATATGGGCGAGTTTCATGTAGATCATATTATTGATATTCCCGATGATTATGATTTGGAACTTTCTAATACGATTTATAGAATTGCCCAGGAAGCAATCAATAACATAATAAAGTATGCCAGAGCTAAGAACGTATCTGTTCGTATTGAACCAGTAGATCAGAACATTGTACTCGAAATTAGAGATGATGGAATAGGTTTTGATACAGAAATTAAATGGAATGGTATAAAAAATATGAAAGAAAGAACATCTTTGCAAAATGGACATTTTGAGATAACTTCAGTACCCAAAAAAGGAACAGTAGTAAAATCCTGGTTTCCAATAAACAATTAAACCACCATGTCGAACATTACTATTCTTGTTGTAGATGATCATTCTCTCGTAAGAGAAGGTGTCATAACTATGCTCTCAATCTATGACGATTTCACAATTATAGGAGAAGCAGAAAGTGGCGAAGAAGCTTTGCAAAAAATTGCAAGCCAGTCACCGGATGTCGTACTTTTGGATATCAATATGCCTGGAATGAATGGCATTGAGACCGCAAAAAAGATTGGAGAAGAACATGAAGGTATAAAAATCATTATACTTTCAATGGAAGTGACACAGGACCACATATCTGAAGCTATCAAAGCTGGAGTTGCAGGGTATTTGGCGAAAGATACCAAAAAGGACATATTGGCTGAGGCGATCCGCAAGGTGATGCAGGGCGAGCAATATTTCGGACAAAAGATCTCGCAGGTTATCTTCAAAGGTTTCTATAATCAGAGCAAAGGTGAGCGCGTAGCTAATGAAAACAAAGATTTGAGTAAGCGTGAAGTGGAAGTATTGCGCCAGATTGCTTCAGGCCTCTCCAATCGGGAAATTGCAGACAAGTTGTTTATAAGCATAAGAACCGTAGACGCTCATAGAAATCATATTATGCAGAAGCTTGGACTCAAGAGCACAGCGGAATTGGTGAAGTACGCCATTCGTGAAAAGATCATAGAACTGGATTAATCTAAGCATTTCCCCTAAACTTAGTAGGGGAATCGCTTATTATTACAAAGTACTCCTAAATGAACCTTAGGTAAACAAGCCGTCTTCCTATTATTCAGTAGCATTTTATTATATTCTATTTTACAACTGTTTCTTTAAAAAGTACAATTGATACTTTCAAAATATAGCTCTGAGTGAATTTTTAACATCCAATTCTCCTAAAAATCTAATTAGGCAAAACCTCTATTTTTTCTAACCCATATCTGATCTACTTTTGAATTGTAATTAATCGCTGCAAGTAGTTAGTTACCGTTTATTTGACACAGTTTTCTAAACGAAAAAGCTATGAAAGGATATTTTATAAGATCGTCACGTGTGACGCCTTCAATATACTTCAACCCCACAAAAGGGATTTTTGATATGAGAGGCAAATCGAGTCCGGAAAACCCGCTGGCATTTTATAATTACGTTCTTGATAGTTTGGATAAATATGCCGAAAGCGGCAATTCTTCCATGACAGCAAACTTGGCATTTGAATATTTCAATACAAGTTCATCTAAATGTCTTTACATTTTCATGAAGAAGCTGTCAAAAATTGATGAAATGGGGAAAAAGGTACTGATCAATTGGTACTACGAAGATGGAGATGAGGATATGAAAGAGGCGGGAGAGGATTTATGTAGTTTCTTTGATATGGAATTCAACTTCCTTGAAATACCGGAGATCAAAGTACTCGGAGAAGAAAAACAGTCAGCTTAATGACTTAAAGATAATGGGATAATACAGGTGGATTAAAAGGGTTGCTCTAGTGGCAGCCTTTTTTTATGCACTTTTTTGGCCAGCCTTTTGTTTAATCTGGATAGCGCAATAAGGTTTCAATTCCATCGCCTGGTTTGAAGCTTTTGATTATGGACTCTTGCTTCTGAACGCGGGATTCTTATATTTGCTGGACAACATAATACTCAATGCTACAAGCCAAAAACATTGTTAAATCTTACGGGGAGTTACAGGTACTCAAGGGCATAGATCTAAGAGTAGAAACTGGCGAAGTAATTTCAGTTGTAGGAGCATCTGGTGCTGGTAAAAGTACTTTACTTCAGATTCTTGGCACACTTGATCAGCCTGATGGTGGGTTAGTTGAAATCAATGGCCAGAATGTATTCAAGCTGAATTCCAAATCTCTGGCCTCGTTTCGTAATCAAGAAATTGGCTTTGTCTTTCAGTTTCATAACTTGCTCCCAGAGTTTACTCTTCTTGAGAATATTTGCATTCCTGCCTACATCAATGGTAAAAATGGTAAGGCTCTTGCTGACTATGCCGGTCAATTGATGGAGCTACTGCATATACAACATCGTCGAGATCACAAGCCGTCAGAACTGTCCGGAGGAGAACTTCAACGAGGAGCAGTAGCCAGAGCTTTAATAAATAAACCGTCGCTCATTTTTGCGGATGAGCCAAGTGGCAATTTGGATTCGGTAAACGCAGAAGAGCTACACCACTTATTTTTTCAACTGCAAAAAGAGCTGAATCAGACCTTTATCATAGTCACCCACAATCAGGATTTGGCCGAAATGACGGATAGGAAGATTATAATCCAGGACGGAAAAATCGTAAGCTAAAAATTGTTGTCTATGAAATTATCGAAGGGGGTTCAATTTATGATCATCTCCACCTTCACCTTTGCACTCATGAAAGTTTGTGTGAAATCGATTTCACATATTCCGGCGATAGAGATCATATTCTTTCGCTCTGTTATCTCCATTATCATCTGCTTCTTTTTTTTTCTTAAAGACAATATTTCTCCATGGGGCAACAACAAAAGAATTTTGATCCTCAGAGGAATTGTTGGGTCAATTGCACTGGCCTCATATTTCTATATTCTTCAGAAGATACCGTTGGCGGCTGCTGCAAGCATGCAGTACATGGCTCCCATATTTACCACCATTTTAGGAGTGTTTATTGTAAAAGAAAAAGTGAGTTCAAAGCAGTATCTGTTTTTTCTGCTATCCTTTTTAGGAATCATTATCATCCAGGGATTTGATGCGCGTATTTCACTTCTACATTTTGTAATTGGTATTGGAGGAGCAATTTTTACAGGATTGGCCTATAACTGCATTCGGATACTTAAGACTTCCGAACACCCTCTGGTTATCATCTTCTATTTTCCTTTGGTCTCCCTGCCTTTAGCCGGATTGATTTCTATTTTCGATTGGGTGCAGCCAGAGGATTGGGATTGGATGTACTTACTGCTAGTCGGTTTGTTTACGCAAATCGCGCAATACTTCATGACACGATCTTATCAGGCCGAAGAGTTGTCCAAAGTATCCATTATCAACTACATGGGAATCATTTATTCCCTCGCTTTTGGTTTTATCATTTTCGGCGAAACTTATGATTGGATGAGTTATGCGGGAATGGTATTGGTAATCTTTGGTATCATTCTCAACCTTAGATTTAAGAAGGCTTGACTCTTTTACCCGAATTTGTAATTTTGAATCTTAAACTTTGAATCTTAATCCATATGTCAGGACATAGTAAGTGGTCGACTATAAAGCGTAAAAAAGGTGCCGCCGACGCCAAGCGAGGAAAGATATTTTCGCGATTCAGTAAAGAAATTACCGTAGCGGTGAAAGAAGGTGGAAGTGGTGATCCTGAAGGTAATCCACGTTTACGGATGGCCATCCAAAATGCCAAAGGAGTAAACATGCCCAAGGATAATATTGAACGGGCAATAAAAAAGGGAACTGGCGGTGATGCGAGCTCATATATTGAACAAACCTTTGAAGGATATGGTCCATTTGGAATTGCAGTTTTTGTAGAGTGCCTGACTGACAACCAAAACCGGACCGTACAAGAAGTAAGAGCTGCCTATAGTAAATACGAAGGCAATATGGGTACCAATGGATCACTGGAATTCATCTTCGACCGAAAAGGCGTATTTACACTACCGGTATCTGATGGAATGGATCTCGAAGAATTCGAACTGGAAGTGATCGATGGAGGTGCGGATGATATGGTGATCGAGGATGACTACATTACTGCGACATGCGCTCTGGAAGACTTCGGCAATCTCAATAAGAAATTCGAAGAATTAAACATTGAACCTGAAAACGCCGAACTTCAGAGAATTCCCAACAACACCAAAAAGCTTAATGATGAGGAATTTCAAAAAGTAATGAAACTCATTGATGTCCTCGAAGACAACGACGACGTACAGCAAGTTTGGCACAATCTCGAGGTAGGTGATGGGCAGGAAAATCTGCTTTCTTAAATGGAAATAAAAAAACCTCGACCATAGGCCGAGGTTTCAATATCATTTAGCTAAGATTCGTGTCCTAACGAACCGAGCACTTAATTACCCAATCTTAGCAATCAAGTCAGCCGCTCTGTTAGAGTATCCAGCTTCGTTGTCGTACCAAGACGCCACTTTCACCATCTTACCGTTTGCTGAAGTAATACCAGCATCGAAAATAGAAGAGTGAGGATCACCAACAATGTCAGAAGAAACGATAGGATCTTCAGTGTACTTCAAGATCCCTTTCATTGGCCCTTCAGCAGCAGCTTTCATTGCAGCGTTTACTTCTTCTACTGTTACTTCTCTTTTCAAAGTAGCAACCAAGTCAGTAATAGATCCAGTCGGAGTAGGTACTCGCATAGAGTTACCATCCAATTTACCATTCAACTCAGGCAACACCAATCCAACAGCTTTAGCAGCTCCTGTAGAAGTAGGTACCATATTGATCGCGGCTGCTCTTGATCTTCTCAAGTCACCATGAGGACCATCCTGTAGGTTCTGATCAGCAGTATAAGCATGGATAGTCGTAATAAATCCTTGCTCAAGGCCAAAGCTGTCGTGCAATACCTTCGCGATAGGAGCAAGACAGTTTGTGGTACAAGATGCATTAGACATGATCTTCTCATCACCAGTCAAGATATCTTCATTTACGCCCAAAACTACAGTTGGAATGTTACCTTTTGCAGGAGCCGAAATTACTACTTTCTTAGCACCGGCAGTCAAGTGTTGACTTGCACCCTCTTCGTTTACAAATCTACCTGTAGATTCCAATACTACATCTACGCCTAATTTACCCCACGGTAAATCAGAAGGAACTCTCTCAGCAGTAATACCGATTTTAGTTCCGTTTACAATGATTCCGTCTTCAGCAGCCTTAACAGTTCCGTCGAACTTGCCCTGAGTAGAGTCATATTTCAATAAGTGTGCTAACGTCTTAGTGTCAGTCAAGTCGTTGATCGCAACCACTTCTACATTTTCTTTCTTCAATAATGCTCTGAACGCCAACCTTCCGATACGCCCAAATCCGTTGATAGCAACTTTAATCATTGATTAATAATTTAGTGTGTGTTAAAAATTTTCGCAAAACTAATAGGTTGAACGACTAATTCAAATTATTGGTTCGTAAAGAAATCAACTATTGTTTGGATGTTTGTTAATTTATCAACAGAAAATATCAAGATATCATAATATTTGTAGACTTTCGTTGAATTGATCGCAAAAAAAGCCATAGAAACAGGAGTAAACTGGTTCCATTCGAAAAATTGGAAAGTTTATAAATTTCAAAAAGAAATGTGGCAGTCCTTTTTTGATTTGCCCAATGGACTGCTTAATGCACCCACCGGAAGCGGCAAAACCTTTGCACTTTGGATTCCAGCAGCTGTCAACGCCTTTCGTGCCAAGTCTCAAAAGAAGAAACTTAAGGTGATTTGGATTACCCCTTTGAAGGCTCTGGCCAATGATATCAAATTGGCCCTTGAGGAGTTTAATACAGATAATCAATTGGGGCTAAAAATCGCCATTCGAACAGGGGATACATCAACGATCGATCGTAAGAAAATAACCGATTCAGCACCTGATGCATTAATCATCACACCAGAAAGCTTGCATCTCATGTTGAGTCAGAAAAATGCACCCAATTACTTTAGTGATTTGCAATGCGTTATTGTCGACGAGTGGCACGAATTATTGGGTAGCAAGCGTGGCGTTCAAGTTGAATTGGCCCTGTCCAAACTAAGAGCATGGTCAGATGTTGAACTAAAAACCTGGGGTATTTCGGCTACCGTCGGCAACATGGACGAAGCATTGGGCGCTCTTCTTGGATCTAGTCAATCAGGAGAGATTATTCGAGCCAACATTCAAAAGAAAATTCAAATCAAATCGGTGATCCCGAAGAAAATCGAGAACTATCCTTGGGCCGGGCATTTAGGCATTCGCCTAATGAAAGAAGTAATGGACATAGTGAATCAGAATAACACCACCCTGCTTTTTACTAATACCCGCTCACAGACTGAATTATGGTACCAGGGAATTGTTGATAAATATCCAGAAATGATTGGACTCATGGCCATGCACCATGGTTCTATCGACAACAACATTCGCCGCTGGGTCGAAGACGCTCTAAACATGGGCAAACTGAAACTTGTAATCTGCACTTCCAGCCTGGATTTGGGTGTAGATTTCCGGCCTGTAGATATGGTTATCCAAGTAGGAAGTCCCAAGGGTGTGTCGAGATTCTTTCAACGAGCCGGGAGAAGTGGTCATGGTCCTGGAGAGACGAGCCGTATGCATTTCGTACCCACACATGCACTGGAGTTGATGGAAGCGGCAGCACTTAGATCTGCTATTGAAGATGATTTGTATGAACCCAGAAAGCCTCAGACTCAATGCTTTGACGTATTGGTACAATATCTCGTCACGCTCGCAGTAGGGAATGGCTTTTATCCTGATGAGGTATTTGATGAGATAAAAACTACGAATTGTTATCAGGACATTACATTAAAAGAATGGAAATGGTGCCTGACTTTTATTACCACAGGAGGGGAGAGCTTATCACAATACGAAGAGTTCTCCAAAGTAGAAATTATCAATGGGGTATACAAAGTCAACCGACAAAAAACAGCGATGAGACATCGCCTGGGTATGGGAACCATTGTAGGAGATCCATCCTTGAAAGTGAGATTTCTCACTGGGGGCTATATAGGTACCGTAGAAGAAAGTTTTGTCTCCAGACTCAATGCCGGAGACGTGTTTTGGTTTGCAGGACAAACCTTGGAATTTGTCAGAATAAAAGATTTGACAGTTATTGTCAAAAAGGGGAAAAAGAAGAAAGGAATTGTGCCAAGGTGGGGAGGAGGTAGAATTCCGCTGTCCTCACAGTTGTCACGATTACTTAGACAAAAGTTTGAATTGGCAGCTAATGAAACATATGACTGCATCGAAATGAAACGTCTCAAGCCGTTACTTGATTTACAATCGAAACTTTCCATTATTCCAGACAGCCGGACACTTCTGATCGAAAAAACTCAGACAAAGGAGGGATTCCATGTTTTTGTTTTTCCATTCGAAGGAAGGGCTGTACATGAAGTGCTGGCTGGAGTGGTTGCTTTTCGCATGGCACAATCAGTGCCTATCACATTCTCTATATCTATGAATGACTACGGGTTCGAACTGTTGTCAGATCAGGAAATACCAATAGAGGACGCCCTTGAACAAGATTTGTTCACCACAAAAGACATCTTCTTTGATATTTCCTCTTCCATCAATCAGTCTGAGATGGCAAGAAGGAGATTTCGGGACATCGCTTCAATTGCAGGTTTGGTGTTCCAGGGCTACCCGGGCCAACCCATCCGTGGCAAGCATCTACAAATGAACTCTGGAATAATTTATCGGGCCCTTGCGGACTACGACCCTGAAAATTTATTGTTGAAGCAGGCCGAAGAAGAAGTACTCTCTATTCAGCTTGAGCAAGCAAGATTTCTCGAATCGATGGAGAGAATAAATAAGCAGGGAATTAAATTGATTCGGACAACTCAACCAACTCCATTTTCATTTCCTATTTTAGTAGATGGTATGCGCGAAAGAATTAGCTCAGAGAGCCTTTCAGATCGTATCGCCAAAATGCAATTGAATATGGAATAATCTTAACCACAATAAAATGAAACTCATCTGTCTTCTACTTACAGTATTATTATCCTTCGACCTCATGGCTCAAGATCCGATATTAGGCCAGTGGAAAACCATAGATGATGATTCAGGCAAGCCCAGATCAGTGGTGGAAATTTACAAGAAGGGCGATTTTTATTATGGAAAAGTAGTGGACATGTTTTTGGAACCACACGAAGACCCCGATCCTGTTTGTGATGATTGTGACGAAGATGACCCAAGATATATGCAAAAAGTGAGAGGTATGGAAATCCTCAAAAGCGCCAAAAAAGATGGCGATGAATATGTAGATGGGAAAATACTGGACCCGGAAAATGGGAAAGTTTACAATTGCAAGCTGTGGTTGGAAGAAGGGGATCTCAAACTAAGGGGCTATATCGCATTCTTTTATCGTACACAGACATGGCTGAAATATGACTGAAAAGCTTGAGAAGCACTATGATGAAATGTGGGCTGGTGCACTTAAGCAGTTCCGGCTTGGTCAATGTAATACCGATGCTTTTATTGATTCGTTGAATGATGCCAGAAGAGGGATAACACTTCTGGCAAGGCCAACAGGTGAAATAGAGACGAAAATCAATAACTTTAAAAATAACTTAAAAGAAGCTGATCCTGATCAGTACTATTATCCTTCTGAAGATTTACACTTGACCATATTGTCCATTATTTCTTGCTATTCAGGTTTTAGACTAGAAAGCATTAATTCTATTGAATACTCGGAAGTAATTGAACGTTGTCTGGCCAATCCAATTGAAGTGCAATTTCATGGAATGACAGCAAGCCCTTCAGCAGTAATGGTTCAAGGCTTTCCAGAAAGAGATGATTTAAACTTGTTGAGGGATAAACTCAGGGAAGAGTTCAATGATTCTGTATTGGAAAGCTCTATTGACTCCAGATACAAAATAAATACAGCCCATTTCACAATAGCAAGATTCAGAAAGCCAATTAAGAATATTGATAAATTCATTGAAACATTAAGTTCTTTTCGTGATTATTCCTTCGGTAAAATGACCATTAACAAACTAGATTTGGTCTACAATGACTGGTATCAAAGGGAAAGAAGTGTGAAAGAGCTTGATACGTTTACATTAGGCAAGAGTCACACTTCTCTATGAAACATTTCATTACAAACATCCAAAATCAGACCTTCTACCTTTTGCCTGATAAAGTAATGTATTGGGAAGAACAGCGTGCTTTGATCTTATCCGATCTCCACATCGGTAAGGCCAGTCATTTTCGTAAGGCCGGCGTACCCGTTTCCTCACATATCCACATCAACGAGTTTTTTGTGCTTGATGCCATTATAGCTGAGTACGACCCAAAACAGATCTTGTTTGTAGGGGATCTCTTTCATAGCGATTTCAACCAGGAATGGGACTTGTTCTTTACATGGTCTCATAACTATGAAGAGATAGAAATGATATTAATTAAGGGAAACCACGACATCCTTCCTGATAAGTTATATCGAAATTCCCGTTTGACAGTAGTGGATGATTTGGTTATCCAAAATATTGAATTTACACATGAGAGAAAAGTTGAAACTGAGTGGTATAATATCTCAGGTCATGTACACCCGGCAGTATCCATGATCGGGCAGGGCAAGCAATCTTTGAAGTTGCCTTGTTTCTTTTTCAGACCCGATCATGCTTTCCTTCCAGCCTTTGGACAATTCACTGGAATGGCAAAAATTAGACCTACTAAAAAAGATAATATCTTTGTGATAGCAGAAAACAAGATTATTCACGTTAGCTAATTGGAATATTTGTCTTAAATCGGTTATATTGAGAGGCTGATGACTTAATTCTACCCTAAAGGGTTACAATTAGTTAGATTGTCGTATTTAAACTAGAGCGAGAGCTTTTCCGTCATGAAAGATCATGAAGTGTTAGAACGGGTGAGTAGGGGGGATGAGGCCGCATTGGACTACCTGTACAAAAAGCATTACAAGATGATGACTCGTATTGTATTGAACAATAACGGGACAGAGGACGAGGCGAAAGATGTTTTTCAGGATGCGCTCTTGGTGTTTTGGCAGAAGGCCGTTTCTGGTAAGTTGGTATTGACATCTAAAATTAGCACATACATTTATAGTATTTGCTTGAATCTTTGGCGGAAAGAATTGGATCGAAAAGGACGATTATCTTCCGAGGAAGTTGAACAGACCACTTTTCAGGAGTATGAAAAGAATGAGAGAATTAAAATTATAACCGATTGTATCAATCAATTGGGAGATACATGTAGAAGAATACTAACCTACCACTACTTCGACGGATTATCTATGTCAGATATTGCAGATAAACTAAATTTTGCAAATACTGATACGGCTAAAACAAAGAAGTATAAATGTAAGAAGAAGCTTGACCTGATGGTAAAGCGAAATTATTCTTCACATGATGTACTAGATTAAAAAAAATGGGAATAAATAAATACAGCAGTCAATTAGAAGCCTACTTCAGTGGAGCAATGTCAGAAACTGACAGGATTCTATTTGAAGCCAGAGTGGAGAGCAATCCCATGCTCAAAACGGAATTTGAGAGACAAAATGATATTGTTGAAGGTTTGAAAGCCCACAGAACTGCAGAACTCAAAACGAGACTAAACAACATATCCGTTGAGCCAACTTTGATAGGCACTCTTATGCAAGGTTCGATGATGAAACCTTTGGTGTATGGAGTGACAGCATTTATGATTGCGTCAGGTAGTTATTTCTTCTACAATAAGGAAGCTGCGATTCAATATCACATCGAACAGCTTAATGCCAAAACGGAATATTCTTTAGGTGCCCAGCTAAAAACGCCAGCTCTTAAGCGCTTAGATTACAGATTTAAGGGGAATATGCAGATCATGGATTACGTGGATGTTTCTCCGGTGATGAAGAAAAGAGCAATTAATGGCAAAAAAGAGACCGTAGCTCAAAACTTGGCCTTCGAGGTTCCTGAAGTAACTACAAGTCAAGAAGAGTCTTTTGATGGTATGATAGTAGATATTAATGCCATGGATCGAATTGAGCAAGTATCCGGAATTTCTGAAGTTGATAAGGTCAACATTCAAACAATCAATTCAAGAAAATACAATTTTCACTATCGTTTGGAGGACAATCGTCTCTTCCTTTATGGTAAGTTTAGTGAGTCTCCTTATGAAATCATTGAGATAAGTACTCCCGGGAGTAAAAAGTTGTTTTTCTACTATCACGGAGATTTTTATCAACTCAGGAAAAATGCATCATCAATCACTCCACTTTCTAAAATTGAAAACCGTGAGTTGATTCATGAACTTGACGCTCTCAAGAGCAGAGGGTAATCATCCTCAGATTATTTTTTTTCTCTAGCCGAGTATTTTCAGTAATTGAGCTATTTTTGGCCATAGGCTTATGGCAAAAGAAAAAAAATTTAGAAAAAAGAAAAAGCTTGGAAGCTACCCATTCGTGAGTGTTGTATTCAGTATTACACTTGCATTATTTGTGATGGGGTTATTTGGTCTGCTACTCATGATGACCAAGAATTTGACTACCATCGTTCAGGAAAATGTGGAAATGCAGGTCTTCTTAAATAAGAACCTCAGTCAAAATGAGATTACTAAAATCATAAAAACACTTTCTTCAAAAGACTACGTAATAAAAAAGGAAAGCGTCGCGCAGGTGGCTCATATAACGAAAGAAGAAGCTGCAAAAGAATTTTATGAGGAAACCGGCGAAGATTTTGTGGAGTTTTTAGGAGACAATCCACTTCGAGATGTGATTGTGATTAAGATCAATCCAGACTTTCATGAAGGACAGAACCTAGTGGAAATAAAAAAAGAAATTGGTTTTATCAGAGGAGTTTATGAAGTTACCTATATAGAGAGCTTGGTGAATAGCATACAGCAAAATGTCAAAAAGGTCAGTTTTGTGCTGATCGGTTTTTCTGTCATACTCCTTATCGTAGTGGTAATTCTCATCAACAACACAATCAAACTTGCCTTGTTCTCACAAAGATTCTTAATACGAAGTATGCAATTGGTGGGCGCCACAACTCATTTCATACGAAAACCGTTTTTGTTTAGAGCCTCACTCTTTGGTTTTGTATCAGGCTTGATTGCCGTGGGCCTACTTAGTTCATTACTTAGATTCATGAATACTGAGGTAGATGGATTGTTGGACCTGCTTCGAAACGAACAACTCCTGGTGCTTGGTGTGGCAATTGTGCTGGTCGGAATTTTTGTGGGATTTATAAGTACATTTGCGGCCATCAGGAAGTACATGAAGATGTCTTTAGACGAACTATATTAGATTATGAGTGATAAGAATAAATTAGCTTTTCAAAAAATTAACTACATGATCATGCTAGTTGGCGTGGTGGTGCTGATTCTGGGTTTTTTTATTATGACCCTGGATACTGAGCCATATGGTTTTGGGTTTTTAGGTTTGACCCTCGGACCTCTTACAGTACTATTGGGGTTTGCCATAGAATTTGTAGCCATTCTGTATAGGTCAAAAGAAAATAAATGAGTTTTGTTGAGGCTTTGATCCTTGGAATAATACAAGGGTTGACAGAATTCCTTCCAGTGAGTAGCAGTGGTCACCTAGAGCTAGGCACCTATTTTCTCGGCGTTCAATCAGAAGATAATCTTTTATTTTCAATCATTCTACATGGGGCAACAGCTTGTAGTACTGTCGTAATTTTCAGAAAGGATATACTTGAAATCATCATAGGAATTTTCAAATTCGAGTGGAATGATGCTACTCGATTTGCTTCCATGATTGTACTATCCATGATTCCAGTCGGAATTATTGGCTTGTTCTTCGAAGACCAAATTGAATCTTTCTTTGGAGGTAATATTTTATTAGTTGGATTCATGCTGCTCATTACAGCAATCTTGCTTACGCTCACTTATTTCAACAAAAGGAATGAAGGGGAAATCACTTTTAAAAACGCATTACTTATTGGCCTGTCTCAGGCAGTTGCCATCATGCCGGGGATTTCACGTTCTGGAGCTACAATTTCAACTGCTCTACTCCTTGGTGTAAACAAACAAAAGGCGGCAAGATTTTCATTTCTAATGGTACTTCCTCCTATTCTAGGGGCCATGCTATTGAAAACAAAAGATTTTTTGGAGAATCCTGAAATAGCATCAAATATTTCAGGAATAAACCTCTCAGTAGGCTTTATTGCTGCGTTTCTGTCTGGACTTCTGGCTTGTCGGTGGATGATTTCAATTGTGCAAAAAGGAAAACTGGTCTATTTTGCAATTTACTGTGGAGTAGTAGGTTTATTGGCAGTAATTGGAGGACTACTATGGTAGAGCCTATTCTAATTTCAGAAATGGACTTTGAAATAGGTGAAGTCTTTTTGATCGATAAACCCTTGGAATGGACCTCATTTGACGTGGTGAAGAAAATTCGTGGTCGGTTGAAGATCAAAAAAGTGGGGCATGCCGGTACATTAGATCCATTGGCGACAGGACTTTTAATCGTGTGCGCAGGAAAAGCCACCAAAAATATCAACGAATATCAGGATCTTGGTAAGACCTATACAGGCACAATGGTTTTAGGGAAAACCACACCGTCAGTTGACCTTGAAACTGAGTTTGACAGTGAAAATCCTTTTGACCATATCACTCCTAAACAAGTAGAGGAATCAGCTGCACAATGGACGGGTGATATCATGCAAGTGCCCCCCATCTTTAGTGCTATAAAGGTAGACGGAGAGCGCGTTTACAAAATGGCCCGAAGAAAGGAGGAAGTAAAACTTAAACCTAGGCCGGTGCAGGTTTCATTATTTAAAGTCGATGCTTCCAGTTTGCCCGAAGTAAAATTCAAAATACAATGTTCCAAAGGGACTTACATTAGGAGCTTAGTGAGAGACGTTGGGGAGGCCCTGGGATGCGGTGCCTATATGTC
Source organism: Reichenbachiella sp. (assembly GCF_039944555.1). GTDB lineage: Bacteria > Bacteroidota > Bacteroidia > Cytophagales > Cyclobacteriaceae > Reichenbachiella. Next base: position 109,266 of record NZ_JBDUYN010000015.1, read on the forward strand.
TGAACTACGCCGGACTGCCATAGGAGACTTTGAGGTTGAGGATGCATTTGTATTAGAAGACTTTATATCTCGTTTGCAAAGGGATTAGCTTTGCGACCATTAATTTGAATTATACGCATGGTCATCATCGAAGGACACCAAGCCATTCCAAAAATTCCTAATGCTATTGTAACCAGTGGTACCTTTGATGGCGTACACTACGGTCATAAGAAAATTCTCAGGAAAATAGTAAAAACGGCCCAAGAAGTAAATGGTAAGAGCGTGGTGCTTACATTCTGGCCGCATCCTCGATTTGTGCTTTTTCCGGAAGAAAAGACGTTAAAATTGCTTACGACATTCGAAGAGAAGGCACAGCTATTTAAACAAGTAGGAATTGATTATTTAATCAAAGTCGAATTTACAAGAGAATTCTCTCAGCAGTCTTCCGAAGCCTTTATTCAAAATATGCTGGTAGAGAAATTAAGAACTAGAAAACTCATCATTGGTTATGATCATCGATTTGGGAAAAATCGGTCAGGGAGCTTTGAATATCTCAAAGAAAATAGCGAGAGATTCGGCTTCGAAGTTGAAGAAATACCTAGACAAGATATTGATGACGTCGGAGTTAGTTCTACTAAGATACGGCAGGCTTTGTTTCATGGCGAAGTTGATTTAGCAGCTGAATATTTAGGAAGGCACTACAGTCTCAGAGGTACAGTTATTAGAGGAAAAAAAATAGGGACCGAGTTGGGTTTTCCCACTGCCAATATTGGCGTGGAAGAAGATTTTAAATTAATTCCCAAAGACGGAGCCTATGCGGTTCGTGTCTTAGTGGATGAAGTGTGGCACAAAGCGATGTTGAATGTCGGTATTCGTCCTACCGTTGGCGGATTACATAGAGTAATTGAAACGCATTTGTTCGATTTTAAAAAGGAGATTTATGACCGGCCGATTCAAATTGAATTTGTAAAACACCTTCGTGATGAGAAAAAATTTGATTCTTTAGAAGAACTCAAAACACAACTCCAAAAGGATAAACTGTCTTCCTTAGCCGTTCTGAAAGAATATTGATTTAGTTGTTGTAAAAATGATTAGAGTGAAAGCCCTAAAAACCTTAAGTTTGTAGGGAATCATTATACTTTAAACAACATTTTACCACTATGAATAAAATTGTTGCTGATGCCCAGGTGGCCATTCAAGGAATCGAAGATGGCATGACCCTCATGCTTGGAGGTTTTGGCCTATGCGGTATCCCTGAAAATTGCATCTCTGCCCTCAATGCAGCAGGCATATCGGACCTTACCTGTATTTCTAACAATGCCGGTGTAGACGATTTCGGCTTGGGATTATTGCTCCAGAAAAAACAAATCAAGAAGATGATTTCTTCTTATGTAGGGGAGAATGATGAATTCGAACGCCAAATGCTTAGCGGAGAATTAGAAGTTGACCTAATTCCGCAGGGTTCTTTGGCAGAAAGATGTCGCGCAGGGGGCGCCGGAATACCCGCTTTTTTTACACCGGCTGGTTATGGTACAGAGGTAGCTGAAGGTAAAGAAGTTCGTGATTTTAATGGTAAACCTCATATTTTGGAATCCGCTCTTACCGCAGATTTCGCAATTGTGAAAGCATGGAAGGGAGACAAATTTGGAAATTTGATTTACAAGGGCACAGCAAGAAATTTTAACCCGCCAATGGCAATGGCAGGAAAGATAACCATAGCAGAAGTAGATGAATTAGTGGAGCCTGGAGAGTTAGACCCTAATTTTATCCAAACCCCCGGCATTTTTGTTCAGAGGATTTTTCAAGGACAGAATTATGAAAAACGAATTGAACAAAGAACTGTTCGTAATCGAAATTAGATGATTTGATAATGAGTCAATTTGAAAATTTCAGATTTTAGAAATGAGGAATGACAAAGAGAATTTAATAGTGAGCTTAACACTCCAATTTGCATTAGACATTGTTGTGTTTACAGAAAAACTGGAGGAAAGGAAAAAATTTGTCGTAGCGAGGCAAATTTTGAAATCGGGCACATCAATTGGTGCAAATGTTAGAGAAGCTCAAAATGCAGAAAGCAAGGCCGATTTTATACATAAGTTAAAAATAGCCGCAAAAGAGGCTGATGAAACAGGATATTGGCTAGAAATATGTAGACATTCTCAAAACTACTGCTTCGATCCAGAACTTACAGAGCAACTCATATCAATTACAAAGGTGCTTTCAAAAATCATTGGCTCATCCAAACGAAGACAATCACCAAATCAACATATTAATGAATCTTCAAATTGAATAATAATGCTTGACAAAACAGGAATAGCTAAAAGAATAGCACAAGAACTACGAAATGGCTGGTACGTAAATCTGGGGATTGGTATTCCCACATTGGTAGCCAACTACATACCCGAAGGCATCGAGGTAGAGTTTCAGTCTGAAAACGGTATTCTGGGCATGGGGCCATTCCCATTTGAAGGGGAGGAGGATGCAGACATGATCAACGCAGGTAAGCAGACTGTCACGTTGTTGAAAGGGGCATCAATTTTTGATTCTGCGACGAGCTTTGCCATGATTCGAGGGCAACATGTACAATTAACAGTACTAGGGGCCATGGAAGTTTCTGAAAATGGAGATATCGCCAATTGGAAGATTCCCGGTCGGATGGTTAAAGGTATGGGTGGTGCGATGGATTTGGTGGCTTCAGCTGAAAATATCATTGTGGCCATGATGCATACGAACAAGGCCGGTGAATCCAAAATTCTAAAAAGATGTACTCTGCCCCTTACAGGTGTAGGTTGTGTGAAGAAAATTGTAACCAATTTAGCGGTATTGGATGTTACCCCGGAAGGGTTTAAACTGATAGAAAGAGCCCCAGGTGTTTCTGTTGAAGAAGTCCAAAAGGCCACCGAAGGAACTTTAATAGTAGAGGGGGATATACCTGAGATGCAACTTTGAACCAATGATTTAGTGAATTAATGATTAAATCCGTGAACCATTTAATCAGCATAACCTTAGCTCATTAAATCACTAAATCCTTAGATCATTGTACCATTGGATCATTAATTCACTAAATCGTTGATTCATTGATAATTTCATAGTCTCTTTGCCACTTCATGTCCGCATAGCGAGCAATTCCCTAAAAACAGATATTTCAAATTCATAAGTCATGAAGAAATCAAAAATCAATATCGAAGTAACACTTGATGATCAAAATATACCCGAAGACATCCAGTGGTCAGCTGAAGATGCAGGAGCAGAGAAGCAAAAAACCAAGTCCATTTCTATAGGAATCTGGGACGAAAATAAGCGTGACACTTTGATGCTTGACTTATGGACAAAGGACATGAATGTAGATGAAATGAAACAGTTTCATGTCAATCTTTTGGGCAGCTCTGCGAGTACACTTTTGTCTGCCACAGGGGATGAATTTATGTCAACTGAAATTTCCAATTTGTGCGAAAAATTGGTGCAATATCTGAGTGAAAAATAGTATGCACGCATAATTTTTCTCAAAAATCACTATTAGGTGGTCAATCAAGGCTGTTTTTATTAATTTTTCTTTAATATTAGAGACCCGTAATTATTTTTTCGGGACGTAATGATCAGCAAAACACTTAATAATGATTAATATGAGTAAACTTTTTACTAGACGATTTTATCTGAGTTTTGCATTGGTAGCACTAGTTATTTTAAGTGCCCAAGCGCAAACCAGTATATCAGGAAGTGTTGTAGATAGCAACACTAAGGATCCCTTGCTAGGCGTTAGCATTTTGGTCAAGGGAAAAGTAGTTGGCACTATATCAGATACCGATGGGAACTTCTCACTGAACGTTTCATCTGCGCCACCCCTAACCCTAATATTTTCCATGGTGGGTTTCAATTCCACTGAAATTGACATCAATGACGCCAATGTACAAGGTCTTGAGGTGAGTTTAGAAGAATCAACTATTATGGGGCAAGAAGTGGTCGTGTCAGCTTCAAGAGTAGAAGAATCCGTAATGCAGTCTCCTGTATCGATTGAGAAAATGGATGTGCTAGCTATAAAGAACACCCCTTCCGTCAGTTTCTATGATGCGCTAGCAGGATTCAAAGGCGTAGACATGAGTTCACAAAGTTTGACTTTCAAGTCAGTGAATGCACGTGGATTTGGAGCTAACGGAAATACTCGTTTTGTGCAGTTGATCGATGGTATTGACAACCAGGCACCGGGTTTGAATTTTGCAGTAGGTAATATTGTGGGTATTAACGACCTAGACCTGGAGAGTGTGGAAATGATCCCGGGAGCAGCATCTGCACTTTATGGACCAAATGCCTTGAATGGCATTTTGTTGATGAATAGTAAAAGTCCATTTGAATATCAAGGGTTGAGTGCTTATGCTAAAGTCGGTGTAAATCATGTAGACGGAGAAGATCATGACGCCTCCTTGTACAATGACTATGGCATTCGTTATGCCAAAGCCTTCAATAATAAATTCGCTTTTAAAGTAACGGCTTCTTATGTAGGTGCTCAAGACTTTATTGGAACGGATATCAGAGATCAAAGCACTGATACGAATGGTGTGGAGCATGGTGGTTCCGTAGAAACATCTGGGCGAACCAGAGCCAGCAATCGCACCTATGATGGAACTAATGTTTATGGAGATTTTGGTTTCAGCTTAGGCTTGATCCCGCTTTTGGATCCAGCGTTTGCGGCAGTTTCAGGCCAACTACCAAGTGGAGCTGATGGGGCATTTACTCCTACAGGGTTTTCTGAATCTTCATATGTGGACAATACTACTGAAAGTCTCAAATTTGGCGGAGCACTTCACTACAGGATCAATGACGATATGGAAGTTTTTGGCCAGTTCAACTGGGGTTCTGGTAGCACAGTATATACAGCCAACGATAGATTTGTTTTAGACAACTTCTCTATCTGGACTGCTAAGGTCGAATTAAAAGGCGCTAATTATTACGTAAGAGCTTATACTACCCATGAGGATTCTGGCGATACTTATGCAGCCAATACCTTGGCCTCTTTGATGAATCAGGCACACTACATTCCAGATTATGCGCTTGGATTTCTAGGTGCACGTGGACAAGGTGCTGACATCAATACAGCTCATGCAACGGCTAGAGCTTTTGCTGATAATAACCAACTGTCCTACGCTCCGGGAACCGCAACATGGGATGCCGAGACAGAAGTATTGAGAAAAACATCCATTTTCGATGGAGGAGCTAAATTCAAAGACGGATCTAACATGAACCATGTAGAAGGAAGTTATAACCTCTCGAACGTTGTTGATTTTGCTGAAATTGTAGTAGGAGGTAATTGGAGGCAATATAACCTGGACTCTGAGGGTACGCTATTCGCATTGAATGATGATGGTAGCGAGCAGTCATTTACTGAATTTGGCGGCTACGCGCAAATCTCAAAGGCTTTTATGGAAGACAGGTTAAAAGTTCAAGCATCTGGACGTTATGACAAAAATGAAAACTTCGATGGACAGTTTTCACCTAGAGTATCTGTAGTAGGTACTATTGCGGGAAGCCACAACATTAGAGGATCATTCCAAAAAGGGTTTAGAATTCCAACTACCCAGGATCAGTTCATCGACCTCGATGTGCAAACCAGAAGATTGATTGGAAGTAACCAATTACTCGTGGATAGATACAACTTCAGAACCAATGCAGTATATACTGAGGCTAGTATTGCAGCAGCAAGAGCTGCGGCTGCAGGAGGCGATGCTAATGCAAGGGACTTGTTGGTATCACCGGATAAAGTGAATCAGGATTTCAAAACTGAAAAAATCAAAACTTTTGAAATTGGTTATAGAGGCTTATTCTTTCAAGATCGTTTGATGCTAGACGCGTATTACTATCACAGTACTTATCAGGACTTTATTGCAGAAATCACTTTTGGTCAGGCAGTAGATGCTACCGATGGAACGAACGTTGATGGTTTTGATCCGGTTAGTGGATTCGATCCAACAACGGACGCAGGTAAAGATGCGATCATAGGCAATGCAGTACCAGGAGGAAGAATTCAGAATTATGGGTTTGATACAAACGCCGATGGTGACATTAAGTCTCACGGTTGGGGTTTACAAGCCGATTTATCCCTTGGAGGAGGATATACCTTGAGCGGAAACATGGCTTACAACGAATTATTAGACGATGATGCATTGATCTTTCAGGGTTTTAGATCAGCATACAATACGCCGAAGTATAGGGGTAATCTTTCTTTAGGAAATAGAAATGTAGTTGAGAACGTTGGCTTCAATGTAGCTTGGAGATGGCAACAAGCCTTCTTCTGGGAATCTTCGTTTGGGGCGGGCGTTATCCCGGCTTTTGCTACGCTGGATGCTCAGGTGAGCTACAAAATACCTAGTATTAAATCTGTGGTGAAATTAGGCGGTACCAACGTATTGAACAGACGCTATACCACGTCATTCGGTAACCCACGTATGGGAGCCATCTACTATGTGGCGATTACTTTCGATGAATTCTTAAACTAATAAAGAGAGCAAGATGAAAAATTTAAAAATATATACTTTACTACTTGTCTCTGCATTCGTCGCATTCTCATGTGATGAGGAGGATAAGCTGATTACAGACATTCTTACAGAAAACCCGCTTCCCGGTGAGACCGACTTTGCAGGAGATGCGGGAAGTTTAGACCTTAGCGTGTATGTTTCTTTGGGAGCTTCTATTACAGGAGGTACGATGGACAATGCGCTGTATTCCCATGGACAGGCCAATTCATTTCCAGCACTGTTGGCGAGACAGTTTGCTGCTGAAGGAGGAGGAGCTTTCAATCAGCCGGATATTAATTCTGTCAATGGATTTTCAGGTGTTGATGGTACTACCATTGGAGGAAAGTTGATCCTAGACTTGGATTTGAATAACGATGGAGTACTGGGCGATGCAGGTATCGTAACCTCAGAAGGAGAAGTGCCAGGTGCATATACGGGAGATAAGGAAACGCTAAATAATTTTGGGGTTCCTGGTATTCAAACTGCCCAGATGCTGACACCTTTGACTGGTGGGCCAGATGATGTAGCAAATCCAGCTTACAATGCTCTTTATGCAAGATTTGCCTCTGAGCCAGGTGTGTCAACCATCTTAGGTGATGCAGTAGCCAGAAACCCTACATTTTTTACCTTATGGCCTGGAGGCAATGATGTATTGGGATATGCCACTGGAGGTGGTGTGAACGAAGCGATTTTGACTGCTCCGGCGACTGTCTCAGGTTCGATAGATGCTCTACTCGCAGGACTTATGGCAGGTGGAGCTAAAGGTGTGATTATAAATGTCCCTAATATTTTGGCACTTCCATTTTTTCAGGCTGTACCTTACAATGCAATTCCAATGACCGATGAGGCTTCCGTAACTGCTGCTAATACCGCTTATGAGGCCTATAATGCAGGGGTTCAGGGGGCTTTAGCCAATATGATCATCGATGCTGATGAGGCTGCAGAGAGGACGATATCTTACGCTATTGGAGGAAACGCGATTGTTATTGAAGATCCTGATCTGACAGACGTAGCTACATTGTCTGGAGGAGCGATACCAATTCCAAAATACAGACAACTTGCGGCAGATGAAATAGTAACACTACCTGCAAGTACCATCTTGGGAACTTTGGCGGATCCAAATGATGCTACTTCAGTAATTGGAGTTGGCGTACCGTTGGATGATGCATATTCGCTTAGAGACGATGAGTTAGCAAAAATTGTAGCAAACCTCACTGAGATTAATACAAAGATAGCTACAGTGGCAGCTACCACAGATGGCTTGGTTCACTTTGATGCTTTAACGGTCCTTCAAACAATAGCAGTTGGGGGAGGATACAACACAGGAAGCTTCACTTTATTACCTGATTTTTCACCGAATGGTATTTTCTCTAACGACGGAGTTCATCCTAATTCAAGAGGAAGTGCAATTCTTGCAAATGAAATTATTAAGGTACTGGAAACGGAATTTGGAGCAACTATAGAACCATTGGATGTAATGCAATTTAATTCCTCACCTTTCCAGCAATAAAACAAAAGATAATTCAACAAATGACCTTAAAGACCTTGGCATCCGCCAAGGTCTTTTTGTTTGTCCGGTATTTGATCCACTCTTGTGCCGAAGATAGTTAGTCTTTAAGACGGCTTCGACAAAAAAAATGTGGATTTATGATGCTAGGCTCTTGAAAACATCTGGCAATATCTTTGAGTTCAAAATATTATGCATGCATACTAAATTTAATTAAATCTTCATTATTTTAGTGGGCATGGAAGCTAACCCAAAAACCATAACTTCATTACAGTGCGTACCTAAACAAAATATGGTAGTCAATCTTCGATGTGTCGATTTTGGGTATAAAAAAAGGGTCTCTGAATCAGAAACCCTTTCGTTATCTGGTGGTGATGAGTGGGCTCGAACCACCGACTCACGGATTTTCAGTCCGATGCTCTACCAACTGAGCTACATCACCGCGTTAACGAGGCACAAAAGTAAAAATAATTGTTAATGCTACAAACATTTTAGTAGATATTTGAAATAAAAAACGAAGGACAATATGAGTTGGATTTTACAAGTAGTTTTTGTGGCAGTTGTGGCTGTACCAATCTATTTTTTGGTACGTCGAATCAAGCAAATAAGAGGTAATATTTTACTTGGAAAAGACACCGATCGAAGTGACCAATCTGGTGATCGATGGAAAGCAATGTTCCTTATTGCTTTCGGACAAAAGAAGATGTTTAAGAAGCCCGTTCCAGCCTTTTTGCATCTTTTGATCTACGTGGGCTTTCTAGTGATAAACCTGGAAGTGCTCGAGTTTATGATAGATGGTCTCATGGGTACACATAGAATTTTTGCGCCCTATCTGGGTTCATTTTACAATCTGGCTATGAACTTCTTTGAGTTCTTGGCACTCGGTGTTTTGATTTCCTGTGTGGCTTTTTTGATTAGACGAAATGTCATGAAAGTCTCTCGATTTACCAAGCCTGAAATGAAGGGTTGGCCTACATTGGATGGAAACTTGATTCTCATCATTGAGTGTATTCTGATGCTTGCCATTCTGAAAATGAATGCTGCAGATCAGATACTACAAACTAGAGGCGTTTCCGGATATGTGGATACGGGCAACCTGATGATTTCAAGTTTATTTATCCCTTTGCTTCAAAATTTCTCCGATGGTCTACTGGTGATTGTAGAACGGGGAGCCTGGTGGTTTCACATCGTAGGAATTTTTGCTTTCGCAGTGTACGTGACCTATTCCAAGCATCTACATATCTTCTTGGCTTTTCCGAATACTTATTATTCGAATTTGGAACCAAAAGGAAAAATTCAAAATATGGATGCAGTTACCACGGAAGTGAAGTCAATGTTGGGTATGCCAGTGGAGGGTTCCAGTGAGCCACCTGCTGAAGTGGGCACCTTCGGAGCAAAAGACGCAACTGATCTAAGTTGGAAAAGTTTGATGGAATCTTACTCGTGTACAGAATGCGGGCGTTGTACTGCTGAGTGTCCAGCTAATCAGACTGGTAAATTGCTTTCTCCTCGAAAGGTCATGATGGATACCAGGGATCGGATAGAGGATATTGGTGCTGGTAAAGGAGAGGGGAAAACTTTGCTCGGAGATTTCATTACAAAGGAAGAAATAAATGCCTGTACGAGTTGCAATGCGTGTACGGAAGCATGTCCGATTAATATTGATCCACTGTCCATTATTTTGGAAATGAAGCGATATGTAGCCATGGAGGAATCTGGTTCACCAGCTTCGTGGAATTCCATGTTTTCTAATATTGAAACGAACTTTGCGCCTTGGAAATTTTCACCTACAGACAGATTCAATTGGGCACAGGATTTAAACGACAAAAATTAAGCAGATGAGCGAGACTATAAAAGCACCAACTGTAGCGGAACTACAAGCTAAGGGCGAGACACCAGAGATTTTATTTTGGGTAGGATGTGCGGGTTCTTTTGACGATAGATACAAACGAGTTACTGTTGCATTCACCAAAATATTGAATAAGCTGAATGTCAACTTTGCTGTCTTAGGACCGGAGGAGTCATGCACTGGGGATCCAGCCCGTCGTGCCGGAAATGAGTTTCTGTTTCAGATGCAGGCTATGGCGAATATTCAGCTGCTGGATATGTATCAGGTTAAAAAAATTGTGACGGCCTGTCCTCATTGTTTCAACACCCTTAAAAATGAATATCCAGATTTGGGAGGCAATTATGAGGTCATCCACCACACCACCTTTTTACAAGAATTATTGGATAATGGCAAGTTGAAAGTAAGCGGAGGTTCATTCAAGGGAAAAAAAATTACTTATCACGATTCCTGCTATTTGGGGAGAGCCAATGATATCTATGAAGCGCCACGAAATGTTCTAAAGTCTTTAGATGCTGATTTGGTGGAAATGAAGCGATGCAAAACGAAAGGGTTGTGCTGCGGTGCAGGAGGTGGTCAGATGTTTAAAGATGCTGAGCCAGGTGACAAGGAAATTAATATTGAAAGGACTGAGGAAGCTTTGGATACTGGCGCGAAAGTGATAGCCTCAGGGTGCCCGTTTTGTATGACGATGTTGTCAGATGGTGTCAAAAGCAAGGAGAAGGAATCAGACGTACAAGTCAAAGATATTGCTGAACTATTAGACGAAGCAATGGATTAATCCTTGCATAATTGGTTTAGAAGTGCTTGTGCCAGCGTAAGGCCGGTATTCAATGCGGACCTCCAATCTTGGCATGCTTCCTCAGTGTTTCCTAAATCGTATTGTACTGTACCTCGGTTAAGATAAGCTTCGCCATAGTCTGGACTTATTTGGATTGCTTGATTGAAATTTTCTAATGCGGCTGGGCTGTCACCAATTGTGAAGTAGGCAAACCCACGCTGATAATAAGCATTGGCATTTTTATTATCTAGAGATATGGAGATGTTGAGATCAGTGATAGCCCGATCATTTTCCCCCAATTCTGACAGACACGAACCTCTCAGGAAATAAAACTCGGCATTGTTTTCATTATTTTTCTCGAGTTCATTAAACATATCTAAGGCCTCTTCAAGATATCCTTCTACTAACAGCTCATGAGCTTGTTTAATATTAGGCTTTTGAGACATGACATAGTTATGACTCCCAACTAGAAGAAGCATTGTTAGCGTAAATTTCATCCACTGGTAATTTTGCATCGTTGGCATAGCTGTAATTTCCGTGAAAAAATGTTTATTACCAATTAACTTACTTCTAAAAGCTATTTAAGACAAAATGAATAAAATTAGATTGGGCAATTATTACTTAGGTCTTTTGATGGCGATACCCGTATTTACTAACGCACAAAATCTTGATAAAATTCTTGAGGCTCACTTTGTGGCCATGGGCCAGGAGCAAATTATGTCCTTGCGCTCAATTTTCATGGAGGTACGTGAAGTAGATGGTTTTGGAGGAGGTAAGAGGTATCAAATTACAAAAAAGTCACCGAATAAAATTCGTATTGAAGGTCAATGGCAAGGGCAGGTCTTTATCAATGCTTACGACGGTGAAAAGGCTTGGACTATTGCGCCATGGACTGGAGTTCATATTGCGCAATGGATGACAGATCGGGAACGCGATTTACTCGTAATGAGTGTAGGTATTGGATCACCATTGTTCGATTATAAAGGGCTGGGAAATAAGTTGGAATTAATTGGCTCAGAAAGCATCCAAGGTGATAATCATTATGTTATTAGGTCAACTATGCCGTCAGGTTTTTATGTAGACTATTTGCTGGATAAAAAAGACCACCTAATTCATTTGGCAAGGATATATAGAGAGGACGACGTCAATAAGGTAGAAAAGGAAATAATTTTTAAGAACTACAAAAACCTTGGAGGTTTTTCAATACCATTTGGGTTTGAAAATAGGATCGGTAGATCAGGTTCTGATGTGATAGTTGACAATATTGTCTTTGGTCAAGGAGCGCCTTCAAGTATTTTTGTGAAACCTGATTAACAAACCATTTTTACAAAATATTAATCTATAAGGAAGCGGAATAACACATAGGAAGGGGAGTCAAGCGACTCCCCTTCCTATGTGTTATTATTGAATTTTCGAATTATTGGTCGCTAATAATAGCAGATTGAATCGACCAAGCAAAATCGACCTGTACTTTGTCAACAAAATAAGGATCATCCATACTAATGTATTCATCTGCTGTATAAACCACAGTTTGGTCACTGGTAGCCAAAGCATGGCAACTCATACAATTTGTTTGTACACCATATTGATAATTCGGATTCAACTGATTAACACGCTTATTGAATGTCCCTTTACCAAATCCTGCTTCTAAAAAGGGATTGTAGCCAAAAATTGGTGTGACGTTGGTATTGGTACCTCCAGTAATAGGCTGATTCGGCCAGACCATCGCATAACTAGTAGTCACACCATAGTGGGCAGCAGCTGCGGATAGTTGAGTGGGGCGCGTAGCGGCTGCCGTCATCGAGCTTGGCGCATCAGGATCGTCAGGATTAGGAGCCCAGTAGAAAGTTTGCCATGTCCAATTGCTGATCTCTTTGGTAGTGACATGCATAGCAACCAAAAGAGCTATGTCTCCAGTTTTAGCCGTATCACCTTGCACAGCACTTTGCTGTTTGTTCAGATAGGCGGCCATTTCAGCATCCACTTCGAAATTGATAAAATCACTCAGGTTACATGTGGACTCCGGTGTAGGGCCTACACCCTCACCTACCGGCACTAGTGGCTTGCCGGCAAGCTGGCCATTGCTTACATCAACAAAAATGTAACTATCCCAAAGGTTAGGACCGAACGGCTTTGGAGTATCAGGAGGTCCTGGCCAGGCTGGAATCCTAATGTAGCTGTCTGATACATTCCCTACATAGTAAGTGGGCTTGATGGTAATTGCATCGCTTGGAAACTGTGGAATTGCACCGATTTCACCTGGTTTTTTGTATGAGTCTAATACTGATTTTTTAAATATTTGATTTTGTAGGGCGTAGTTAGTTGCGCTGGGATTGTACGATACCGTTACCCAAAAATTAGTACCAAAGTTAGCACCTGCCGTTGTATCTACTCCGGCTTGCATGGCCAATGTGGCGGAGTGTTCAAACTGTTTTGGTTGTTGTAGTGGTGTGCGGCCAGTTTTAATAGGTTGCAGGCTATTTTCTTTCATTAGTGATTGTATCTCACCAAGCCCCAGCCATGTCTCAAATACGAGCAGTGGCTTTCCTTGGTAGATTTGGTCAGTAGTTGAAGTAAGCCCTGACCATAAACCCCAGGCATGTGAATAAATGGTAGAAGTATCCTGTTTTGCCAACCAATCATAGATCAAAAGAGAATCTTCAGGAAAATTGAAGCCAGTAATACCCGTATCAGGTAATGGAACAGGAATAATTGACTCGCTTATACTTGACTGCTCGGATTGAACAGGAATACTTTGCTGCTTACTACAGCTTGTTAGAAATAGGTAAAGGGCTACGAGTGAAACTAGCCGAATGGGCCAACTTTCACCAACTTTAGAAGGTATCATGAAAAATAGGTTAGGTTAAAAAAAAGTTATTTGAAGATAAGCCAATTATTTAAAGTGCCAAAATTATGATGTTATAATTCAGTTATTGTTAGATAATTTTATTCTTTAGAAATGAGCTTAAAACCCTTGGACTTGTTGGGCGCGCTATCTATTGTGATGTGCCTTTTATAAATTTTTTATGAATAACCAATACTTGAGGAATAAGTAAACTATTACCGTCGTTGTTGATTGTTTTTTGAGCCAATTCGATTCTTTTTTCTTCACTTACCTGTTTGTCAATAATCCCATTTATTTCTTCAATAGAACGCTGAGGGTCTCTTTTTTGAATTCTGGCAATTCTTATCTGGACAGGGGCAGATACATTAATAAGGAAATCTAGATTTTTATAGGAACCGGATTCTATTAATAATGCGGCTTCCTTGATGACATAAGGCGAGCTTTGTCGTACAACCCAATTATCAAAATCTCTTCGAACAGCTGGATGAACCATGGAGTTGATCTTGACTGTCGCCTCAGGATCAGTAAAAACCTTCTTGGCGAGGTATGGTCGGTTAAGCCGAGAGCCATCGTAAGATTCTTGGCCAAAGGTTGCTTTGACTTGGTTTACTAATTCCAGATCATTTTCCATTAGGAATTTGGCACGATCATCGGATTGATAGACAGGAATTCCTAACGTCTTAAAAATTTCACAAACGGTGGATTTTCCAGACCCTATTCCTCCTGTAATTCCGATGATTTTCATTGATCCTCCGGAAAACTCAATTTGATTCTGTCTGAAGCCAACACAATATCTAATGCCTTCTCATGAGCATACATAAGAATAGGGCCTACTGAAGAGTCTCTCATGTTTCGCATGGAATAATCCACGGTTACGCTGAAGTCTGATGCCGATACTTCGTCTTCGTCTACCTCTTTTATGGTGTAATACAAAGTAATTTCGTTATCGGCAAGAAACGCGGACGAATCCTGAGGAAAGTCTAACAGTTCGATGGGTATGCTTATTTCTCGCGCTAGATATTTGGCTACTTGAAATTTTACTGTTGCCTCTGCAGGCTCAACCATGACATGTTCACCAACAAAATAGCCTAGTTCATCATCAAAATTTCCATCAATACTCATGTTGCTGAAGTCTAACTGCACGAAAGGCGTCATTTGTTCCATGGTAGATTTCGGACCAGATACAACAGCACTATCTATATTGCATGTAATAGGGCTTATCATCCTGAAGGATTGTGATAGCGGAATTGAGATGCTATCAATATAAACCGGAAGCCTTCTTGTTACTTTCTTTTCAATATTAAAAAAAAGAGTATCAGTGACTACATAGATTAGTCTAAGTCCATCCAATTGATCAGAGATCATTGGAATGAGGCTCGATCGGGTAAGAAATTTTATTTCTGTAGGATTATCAAGTGGAATATTTATCGGAGTAGCATTAATTCTAAGAGTTTTTCGTATAAGATTCCATCCACCACTCGTTACGTCAATTTTGATTTGTCCGGCTAGTGGCTCAATCACTACTACGCTATCTTCTACAAAGGTATATGACAAAGGGTAGTCCACCCGGGTGTCGTATGACTTATTCATAGCATTGAAAAACCAAAAGGTAGCCGCCCCTAAAATTGAGAGTACAACTACCTTCCAGTTATCTTTTAATCCAGGTAATAAAAACCTAAATATTCCCATTCAATTGATTGTTCATAAAAACAATTAGCTTGCTATTCGCTTGGTTGCCTCCATAGAAATGGAAGACTTTTCAATCTTCATTTTTGCACCTTTATCAATTTCTAAAGTTACGGTAGTGTCATCTACTGACAAAACTTTGCCGTGGATTCCTCCAATGGTTACTATATTCTCTCCTTTAGCCACACTTTCAGAAAAGCTCTTTTGAGCCTTCTGTTTTTTTTGCTGTGGGCGAATAAAGAAGAAATAGAAAATAACAACCATGACGCCAATCATGATCAAATTTGAATAGCTGGCACCGCCGGCCGCTGCTTGTAATATTATGAAGTTTAACATGCTTCGTTAATTGTTATAAATGAACTACGGTCTTAAGAAGGACTATCAGCATCCTTTGGTGCTGGCGTAACGTTAGCCTTAATTTTTATCCTTTGTTGTTTAGGATAGGTGTTTGAAGTAATCGTCACAGTTTTGTTTTGAATTCCAGGTTTTTTCCTGCTGTTGAATTTGACTTTGATTTCTCCTTTTTCACCTACACCTATTGGTTCTTTTGGCCACTCGGGTACTGTACATCCGCATGAGCCTGTAGCGCTTGAAATGATCAATGGTGCGTCTCCTGTATTAGTGAATTCAAAGACGTGTTCCACTTCATCACCTTCGTTAATCGTACCAAAATCATGTAACTCTTCGCTGAATGCAAATACAGGAAGAGGTCCTTCAGGCTTAGTTTCTGGTTGGTTGGTTGCAGCGGGCTGAGTCGTACTGGCAGATCTCGCAGATGCAGTTCCAGAGCCTTCCAGCTCGGCTACACGACCTTCTAGCCTTGCGATTCTACTTTCTACGTCAGCGTTGGAGCACCCTGTAATGATCATTGCCATTAGTGCCGCGAACGCTGGAATCATTTTTATACTTTTCATAACTAGTATGTTTAATTGATAATTTTTCTAAAAAATAAATGAGTGTAAATTTAGCTAAGTGAGTTCACAAGAACCTTCGCAAATCAGTCCTTAACAACTATTTAACAATTGATCCTTTAGGCCTCTTCTCCTTTGATTTTGGTAATCAAACCGTTGACATCGTCCAGCAGTCGCTCAGCTTTTTCCTTTGCATCACTGACAATTTTTTCACCTTCGGATTTGGCTTCATTGTTAGTCATTTCCTTCCCATCAATAAATTCTTTGACTAATTCATCTAATTTTTTGCTGTACTTATCTAGTTGATAAGAAAGTTTGTCCCTAGTGTTTTCCCCTTTGTCGGGTGCGTAGAGTATACCCAGAATAGCGCCAGTTGCTGCGCCAGTTAAAAATGCTAAGAAAGAATTTGAATTTTTACTCATGTTATTTATTGTCTAACAGTCCTCGTCCACTTTTTTTAATTTGGCCATTCTTTTGCAAATCTTCCGAAAGTACGTCAAGAAGCCCATTTACGAATTGTTTACTCTTTGGTGTGCTATAAAGTTTCGACAACTCGATATATTCATTAATTGTTACTTTAACAGGAATAGACGCAAAATGAATCATCTCGGCAATGGCCATTTCGAGTATAATCCTATCTGTTAGGGCCACTCGATCTATTTCCCAATTTTTAGATTTTTGATCAATAAGTTTTTCATATTCTTCTTCCTGATCAATGGCTAAATCATATAATTGCTTCAAAAATAATAAATCCTCCTCCCAGTTTTTAGAAAGTTCCATCAATAATGGTTCGCTCTCTTCTGTTTCAATGGATTTGGCAGTTTTTAAAACCATACTTTTTAGAATGGGCTTGTTTTCACTCCATCCAAGGTCTAAAGCTTCAAAGTAGTCATTGATATTTTCATTCTTAAATATGATGGTTTTGTACAATGTCTGCACGAATTCTTGATCATCTTCAAGCGTGGTTTTGGCTAAATTATCATATTCAATGAAGAACTCCTGGGGTTTGAGATATTCCCTATACCAAGCCCTGATCAAATCGGTATCCCATGCCACTTTTTTTCTTATTCGTTCTTCCTCAATCGCTTCGCTACTCTTTAATTTATTGATTACAATATTCTTGGCGAAATTGTCATGTGAGTTATTTTTCTTGCGCTTTTCCTGACTGATTAGCGTCTGAATCTCAACCACTATGTATATAAACTTGATATAGTCATCATAAATAGACGTAATTCCAGTAAGTAATCGCTTCTTGAAGTGATCCTTGTTGGCATTGAGCCTATTTATATAACTCTTTTGTTCCGCCTTGATGATCTTCACAATTTCAGGTTTAATATCGTCTGAGACAGTGTTCAAACCATTGTGAACCAAGGCTTCAAAAGCTAATCCTGTTTGCTCTCGGTCCTTTGCAAGCTCTTCCTTGTCCTGTACTTCCATGGAATTAAGATCAGGGAGAAAATTATCCTGAGCTTCTTGTTTGCAAATGTTGAACTCGGCCTCTCTAGCGGTGTGATAGGCGAATATTGCCTGCATACCTTTAATACGTAAAGAACGTCTATTTAGCATCAAATATAAGTTGTGAGTGACTTAGCCACTCAGGTAATTTAAAGCGGCAATTTATTATTTCCAATCGCTAAAATTCTATTTTCAGCAATTTGAATAGCAGCTGCCTGCGGTGTTGACCCTAACTTGGCACATAGATCGAAGACTTCTAGCGTCGTGTCATATATACGTTCAGTTTGAGACATCACTCTTTCTCTGTTGTAATTTCCTTCGTACTCGTAATAAACATTGGTAATGCCACCACCATTGATTAAGAAATCGGGTGCATATAAAATTCCTTTGTCAACTAGAGCTTTGCCATGAATTTTTTCATCCAGCAATTGATTATTTGCTCCTCCTGCAACAATATCGCAATTGAGGCTTTCAATATTTTTATCGTTCAGTGTTCCTCCAAGCGCACACGGAGCGTAGATGTCGAAATTAGCGTCAAATATATGGTCGGCAGCAATAACTTCTACTGGGAATCGATCTGTTACCTTTTTAATTTTTTCTTCAAAAATATCAGAGATCATAACCTGGGCATTTTCTTTGATCAGATTTTCAATCAGGTAGGTGCCTACATTTCCTGTTCCTTGTACCAAGACTTTTTTCCCCTCCAATTTTTCCGAACCATAAGCTTTTTTAGCTGCTGCCTTCATGCCCATGTACACACCGTAGGCAGTTACCGGCGAGGGATCCCCTGAACCTCCCATAAAACCTGGCAGGCCCGTTACATATGGAGTCTCCATCCGCACATATTCCATATCCTTGGTACTCATATTGACGTCTTCAGCTGTCCAGTACTTGCCTCCTAAGCTATCAACAAACTTCCCAAAACGTCTCATTAGAGCTTCATTTTTCAGTTTTCTTGCATCTCCTATTAGAACAGCCTTACCACCGCCTATATTTAATCCGGCAATCGAGTTTTTCAATGTCATTCCACGAGATAATCTAAGCACATCTGTAAGAGCTTCTTGATCAGACGTATAATGCCACATACGCGTACCGCCCATGGCAGGACCAAGAACGGTGTTGTGTATGGCTATGATGGCCTTAAGCCCTGTAGCCTTGTCATGACAAAAGACTACCTGCTCATGATTCATTTCTTCTATTCCTGAGAACAATGACACTTCCTCTTTTTTGACTGGTTCATTCACCTCTATCATATTTTTGGGTTTATGATTGATAATGTTGTGGGTACTGAAAATAAGCGCAAAGGTAGAATATTTTTAATCACATCAAGAAATTAGGTATTGATTAATTAAAAATTTGAGAGTTCGCAATCCTGGCAATTTTTAATATTATATAATGTCAACTTTCAAAAAACAATGCCGTTTGAACTTTGTATCATTGCATTTTTGAAAACACACAATTGGCCATTCTGAATGAAAGACCTTGCTCATCTTAATAAATATCTATATAAGTATAAGTACCGTCTGATACTAGGTACAGTTTTTATTATCATTTCCAATCTTTTTGGGATCGTGCCGGCCGTTGTAGTTCGTCATTCATTTGATTTGATACAGAGTAGTTTTCAAATTTATAATGGCTTTGAAGGCTTTGTATTACAGAAAGGCACATATGATCTTTTTGCTTCTAGCATTTTGATTTTTGGAGTAGTGATCTTGATTTCAGCAATACTCAAAGGCATATTCATGTTCTTTATGCGTCAGACAATAATTGTAATGTCCAGACTTATCGAATATGATCTAAAGAATGAAATTTATCAACATTATCAAACCCTTTCACTAAGCTTCTATAGAAGAAATAATACAGGGGATTTGATGAACAGAATCTCAGAAGACGTGAGTAGAGTGAGAATGTATGTTGGTCCTGCAATCATGTATGGAATCAACTTGTTCACAATGTTTTTAATCGTCATTCCTTTTATGCTTTCCATCAATGTAGAACTGACTCTATACTCTTTATTGCCACTTCCTTTTTTGTCGTTTAGTATATACTATGTCAACAATATTATAAATAAACGTTCAGAAGAGATTCAGGAAAGTCTTTCAGATTTATCGACATTTGTTCAAGAAGCCTTTTCCGGTATTCGAGTAATAAAGGCGTTTGTTAGGGAGAAGGACTATAATGCCAAGTTTTCTGTAGCGAGCAACGATTATAAGAAAAAATCACTTCGATTGGCTTTTGTTCAGTCGCTCTTTTTCCCGCTGATCATGAGCTTGATTGGATTGAGCGTAATTTTGACAGTATACGTGGGTTCTGTTGGTATTTTGCAGGGAGAACTCAGTACTGGAAACATCGCCGAATTCATAATTTACGTAAATATGTTGACTTGGCCCGTTACAGCTTTGGGTTGGATTACAAGTATTATTCAAAGAGCAGCAGCATCACAAAAACGAGTTAATGAATTTCTTCATACCAACAACGATATTGTTTCAGAAAGGAATATTGAAAAAGAAATATCGGGTGAGCTGGTTTTTGAGAAAGTAGGGTTCACCTATCCTGATGCAGGAATTGAAGCTTTAAGAGACATTTCTTTTGAAGTGAAGGCCGGAGAGTCTATTGCCATCATCGGTACCACTGGTTCGGGTAAAAGCACGATAGCTAATTTGATTTGCAGAATGTACGATCCTACCAATGGGGCGGTAAAAATTGATGGCTTATCAATCAAAGATTTTGCGCTTTCAACTGTCAGAGGAAATATTGGTTATGTGCCTCAGGATGTTTTTCTGTTTTCTGAGACTATAGCAGATAATATTGCTTTCGGCAATCAAAACCTTTCTGATGAACAAATTAGGGAGGCAGCTAATCATGCTGATTTAACTGAGAATATTGATAGGTTCCCAGAAGGGTTTCAAACCATGCTTGGAGAAAGAGGGATTACCCTGTCCGGTGGTCAAAAACAACGTGTGTCAATTGCCAGGGCCATTGTACGTGAACCTAAAATATTAATTATGGATGATTGCTTGTCTGCAGTAGATACTAAGACTGAGAACAGCATTCTCAACAGCATGAAAAAGATTATGGTCGGACGTACCACAATAATTATCTCTCATCGTGTTTCCTCGGCTCAATTAGCTGATAAGATCATTGTGTTGGACGACGGCAGCATAGTGGAACAGGGCTCTCATGATGAGCTAATGAACTTTGACGGTACCTATAAATCTCTCTATGACAAGCAAATACATGGGGAAGAACTCACAAATCCAATTGCTTAAGTCAGATTTTGATCGTTGCTTTTGATTGACTATTCTTACAGTCAAACAATCAATGTTATGCACGTACATTTATTACTTTTTTGCTTTCTAATTTCACTATCTGCTAGATCTCAAGAAACCGTTGTTTATTGTGGTAAGCTTATTGACGGATATTCTGATCGAGTATTGAATGAATACTCAATACTCATCGATGGAGATCGCATAAGTGATGTAGTTAAAGGTTACGTGAAATCAGACGATGATGTCCGGTTGATTGATTTGAGAAATTATACGGTTATGCCGGGCTTTATCGATATGCATGTTCACTTGGAGCATGAAACCGGGAAGAATAAGTACATGAATAAATTTACACAAAACCCTGAAGATAAGGCTTTTGAATCTGTGGTGTACGCTGAGCGAACGCTATTGGCTGGATTTACAACGGTTCGAGATTTGGGCGGAAGCGGTGTAAATATTGCTTTAAGGAATGCCATTAATAAGGGATTAATTGATGGGCCAAGAATATTCACTGCTGGCAAGTCCCTCGGAGTCACAGGTGGACATGCGGATCCAACCAATGGCTATAGTAGAGCATTGATGGGAAACCCTGGGCCAGAAGATGGAGTAGTAAATGGTGTAGAAGATGCCAGGAAAGCCGTTAGGCAGAGATACAAAAACGGGGCAGACTTAATAAAAATCACCGCAACTGGTGGAGTTTTGAGTCTTGCTAAGAGTGGTACGGGGCCACATTTTCAGGAAGATGAAATTAGGGCTGTAGTTGAAACAGCGAAGGATTATGGCTTTCATGTGGCTGCTCATGCCCATGGTGATGATGGCATGCAGCGTGCAGTTCGAGCTGGTGTGACCACTATTGAGCATGGCACATACATGAGTGTAGAAACAATGCAAATGATGAAGGAAAGAAATACTTATTTCATTCCGACTCTGCTAGCTGGTGCTTTTGTTGCAGAAAAGGCCGAAGTTGAAGGATACTATCCGGATATTATAGTGCCCAAAGCAGCTATGGTAGGCCCACAAATCTATGAAACCTATAAAAAGGCTGTAAAATTGGACGTGCCCATTGGCTTCGGAACGGACGCTGGAGTGTTTCTGCATGGGGATAACGGGAAAGAGTTTGAGATAATGGTAAGAGGAGGAATGACTGCTATGCAAGCTATTAAATGTGCAACTTCTGTGAATGCAAGTATTTTGAAGGAAACAGAAAATATTGGAGGTGTTAAAAAGGGCTTATGTGCTGATTTAGTAGCAGTAATTGGTGACCCAACCAAGGACATTAAGCTCTTACAACAAATTCATTTTGTGATGAAGAGCGGGGTGATTTATAAATCAAACAAATAGTTACTTGGCAAACATTTCTACAATTACCGAATTGTCCTGATAGAGCTTTTCCAAGGTGTAATTTTTGAGAGTTAATCCTCTTTCATCAGCTAACAATTTAAGTTTGGACTCTACTTTTCCAGTATTTGGCATGACCAAAGGATGCATAGTTAGTGCTGCACGAAAAGTCGTTTCACCTTCTATTTCTAGGACGTTTAGCCCGGAGGGTATCATCGATATCTCATCATTGAGCAAGACTCCAACAAATCTGCGGCTCTCATACTCACCAAGTGTGTCGTCTTTGTAGTTAACAATTGCAAGTGTACCACTTAGGGACCCGTCATCTATTAGTCCTTTTATTTCCTCGAAAAGGTAATGCTCCTCTTTAGAAGTCAATCGCCCATGAACTTCCTTTCCTGCCAGGCTGTATTTGTTATTTTTTGAGACAGCCGTTTGTATTTTCTTGAATCCGCCGAGATTAAAATATACAGTTAGAAGAATAACGAATAAAGCTGTAAAAGAGACAACCCAGTAAAGATATTTTTTTGTCCGAGTCCTAATAGACATGATCATTAAATTTTTAAAACACAAAGCTAAAGAATATTAACGTTCCGAAGAATTAGAAGAAAATCTGGTTGAATTTGGTAGACTAGTTGCATTTAGTTGTTGCAACATTCAAGTTCTATTATTATGAAGAAAATAATATCGCTCTATCATGTCATATTATTGAATTCAACAATTTCGTTGAGTCAGGGCTCGGGAAATTGTCTGCAGTTTGATGGTGTAAACGATTATATTAAAGTACCGTTTACCCTAGTTAAAAGTAATTCCTCACATACTATTGAAATGTGGGTAAATAGCTCATCAAGTGAAACAGGGGCAATTTATAGCGAAGCAAATACAGTAAGTAATTACAAAGGACAGTTTAGACTTGCTGGCAACGGCAGTGGAAAATTGGTGCTGTATTATGTGCCATCAACAACCATTTTGGTTAACAACGTCACAAGTACTACTACTGTTTTTGATGGTACGTGGCATCATGTTGCCCTGGTAGGCAATGGAAATTCAACCACGTTGTATATCGATGGTGTGGCTGATGCCACTAACTTTGATTATGTGCGTCCAACTAATGCAGAAGCAATTGAAGCTGGGGTTGGTGCACAGGTACAGTGCTGTTACGCTACTGGAAATTTTAGCCAGCCGTTTGGTGGACGCATTGATGAGGTTAGGCTTTGGTCAACAAGCAGACCAATATCTTCAATACGCAGCAATATGACTAAAAAGTTAAGTGGTAACCATTCAAGGCTTGAAGTATATTACCGTTTGGATCAAACTTCTGGGACGGTTGTAACAGATGCCTCCATGTCAACACCATCCATTGATGGGTCACTCACTCATCCTAACTTATCGGCACCTTATGCTTCTTGGGAAACATCTGGGGCTTCATTGGGAGATGAAAGTGCCTATAGTTATTCGGTGACTAGCTCAACTTCACTCAACCTTACTAGCCCTGATGGAGATAATTTTGAGGCTAATGTTACTTCAATTACCTCAACTCCTAATTCAATCCACTTATATAGGGTGGACTCCCCTCCAAATCTTTTAACTCCACCAGGAACTCAAAATCAATTATCCGAAACACATTATTACGGTGTAAAAGTATTTGGAGGAACAGGTGTTGTATATTCTATTGTTTTTAATTACGATGGTCATATTGGTATTACCAACGAAAATACATTGGAACTGGCAAAAAAGAGATGATAATTCTGACCTAACATGGTCACAAGAGATCGCGGTATTGAATACAACTGCGAATACCTTAACGCTGACAGGACAAACAGGTACTGAGTATATACTTGCGACAGGTGGAGACAATCCATTACCCATTGAGTTAATAAGCTTTCAGGCGGAATTATTAAAAGATGAAACCGTCGAACTAACATGGATAACATCCTCAGAAATTAATAACGACTATTTTACCATAGAGCGTTCTGTCGACCGCACATCCTGGGAGATATTTGACAAAGTAAAGGGAGCTGGTAATTCAGAGCAACAAACAAGTTATAGTACAATCGATTCTTTTCCATACAACGGAGTCACATACTATCGTTTAAAGCAAACTGATTTTGATGGACAATATAAATATTTTGATGTAAGGAAGATTGCTTTAGATATTTTGAGAGAATCACACATACGTATCTTTCCCAACCCGGTAGAAAATAAGACTATTTTAAGAGGAAATAATAAGGAGATAGAAAAAATTGAGGTGTATAATGCTTTAGGGCAAGAAGTGACAGGGAATATCGAAATACTTGAAAGGAATAAATCAGAACTACTCCTTGACTTGTCAAACTTAAGACGTGGCATATTTTATGTAAAGACAAAATCAACTATTAATAGAGTGTACAAGAGATAGGGTTAGTACAATGTGGGAATAGGGTAAGTTTCCACATGATTTCAATAGCGGCTATGCATTTTTAAGTAAACATGTTAGTTGACATGATTCAGGAAACCGCTGGCCTACGGCTTCAATTCAACACGTTAAAGCTAGTAGTTCGCAAAATTAAATCATGAAAAATGTATGTGTGTTGAAATTATATTCTTAATTATCCGAAGAAGTTGATAAATTATCTTGTTGTAGCGATATTGCGATCGATTAATTTTCAACACTTATATAGCTAATTTCATGCAACTACAAAAAACTGAATTCAAAAAAAATACTGGAGATGGATATAACTCTAAGATTTATGGGTAAATATCAGAATTATTTGGTAGCTTTTGTATAGCAGTATTTTTTTGAATTTGGATGGTGAACGAAGTTCTTGGTAAACAACTTTCTGATAAAGAAATTTGGGTAAGCTTTAAGTCGGGAGATTTAGACGCTTTCAATTTGATGTTTGACAAATACGCAGACGTGTTGTTTGATTATGGCCGTAATTTGTGTAGTGATCGTCAATTGATAGAGGATTGTATTCAAGACACATTTGTTGAGATATGGTCAAAAAAAGAACGGTTAAGCGATACGGATTCCATTAAGTTTTACCTTTTTAAGGCACTTAGACGAAAAATTTATCGAAGAATTAGAAAGGAATCTAATTTTTTTGTTTCAGATGAAATTAAGTCAGATTTAAATTTTAACCTGCAAGCTTCGCAGGAAGGTGTAATGATAGCCGCTGAATCTGATAGTCAGACGAAAAAAATGCTGGGAGATGCAATCGAAAACCTTTCAGTGCGACAGAAGGAGGCCATTTATTTAAGGTTTTATAGAGAGCTTTCATTCCAGGAAGTGTCTAAAGTGATGGGAATTGGCATGAAGTCAACCTATCGCGTGGTGAGTAAAGCCATCGAGCGGTTACAAGGTGCGTTAGGAGAAACTCTAAAATAAATTTTAAAAAAAATGAGGAGAGTAGGGTGAAAACTCTTGGTCGTAGGCATTAGGTATAGTATAAGTTGCTATAATTACTAATAATATGAAAAAGAAAAACCTGTCCAATCTGACGGATTTCTTGTCTGATGATTCGTTCGTGAATTGGGTTAGATATGGAAATGAGAACACAGCCATTGCTGAAGAATGGGATATATGGCTAGAACAAAATCCAGACAAGCAAGTTCTGGTTAGCGAGGCAAAAAACTACTTAACACTCCTCAATAGCCCTGTAAAACCAATGGATGTTTCGAGTAAGGAGTTGTTGAGATCAAAGATTTTAGGGCAAATTGGCCAAAATCGATCGACCTCTTCTTCTGATGACAAGAACATTAGATCAATGATACCTTGGAATAAAATGGTCTGGTATGCTGCCGCCAGTGTTGTGATTATCGCATCAGTCCTAGCTTTGAGGGTTCTAAATGTGGATACTGATTCCTCTAATGCAAGTCTTATTGTACAATCTAATGCAGCAGGAGATGTAACAAAGATCAGTCTCTCAGATGGAAGCGAAGTATTATTATCTACTTCAAGTACATTGCAGTATCTTGATAATT
The DNA here is from genome assembly GCF_039944555.1 of Reichenbachiella sp. GTDB lineage: Bacteria > Bacteroidota > Bacteroidia > Cytophagales > Cyclobacteriaceae > Reichenbachiella. The sequence continues at coordinate 135,349 of NZ_JBDUYN010000015.1, forward strand.
TTGACAAGACAAAGAGAGAAGTCACATTGATTGGTGAGGCCTTTTTTAACGTTGTGCCGGATCCTAACCGACCATTTATTGTTAGTTCAGGAGAAGTGCTAACAGAAGTGTTAGGGACCAAGTTCAATGTAAAAGCCTATGTCGGGGAGGATATTGAGGTGTCTCTTACTGAAGGAAAAGTAAAAGTTATCGAAAATGACAATAGTGATAATCAATTGGTATTATCTCCATCCGAGCGTGCGATTTTTGCAAAACACAGTTCTACATTTGAAAAAACTCCTTTTGAAGAAGAATATGCAACTGCGTGGATGGATAGAAAAATTGTTTTTCGTGAGGCGGATTTGAATGTGATTAAGAGTCAATTGGAAAAATGGTATGATGTGGAGATTAATTATCTCAATCAGCCAAGTTCTGAGACAAGGCTAAATGCAGAATTCGTTAAGGAGCCTTTTGATAAGGTGCTCAAAACAATCGGTTCAACATTAGGCTTTGATTTTGAGGTTGAAGGAAAAAGAGTCGAGATTGATTTTTTGAGTGAGGAAAACTGAAAATAGGTAGGCACAACTGAAATGTATGCTTAGTTCTCTAAATCTAAAAGTCATATTATTAAGAACGATATTGATCACCGTATTTAGTGTGCTTTTTTTTTACACTTATGCGGAGAGCGCGCAAGAATTTACAAACCCAGAGGATACAATTTCTTTAAGTTTTGATACAACGGTTCTGGGTATATTTGAACAAGTTGAAAGACAGACCAATCTGAAATTTGCGTACAATGCATCGGATATAGACCCGACTCTGGAGTTCGATTTGGAGATTGAAAAAACATGGATGATTAGTGAACTGTTAGATGAAATATCTAGAGTCTCTGAATTGAAATTCTCTAGAATTGACAACTACATTAGTGTTCGAATAAGGGAGTACAAAAAAAAAAGGTAATAGGTAGGATTTTATCTGACGGAGATGACGTACCCTTGGTAGGCGTCAATGTAAGAGTAAATGAAGATGTTCTGCGGGGAACGGTTTCCAATATTAATGGTGAATTCGAAATATTTGCTTTTGAAGATGATACTCTCCATTTTTCGTTTATTGGCTATGATGATGCCCAATACATCGTTGGAAATACTTCGGATATAACATTAGCTATGGAGGAGATTGCGTCTACTTTAAATGAAGTTGTGGTCACGGCGGTTGGTATTAAAAAGAGGAAAAATTATTTGACACATTCATACAATAGGATTGAGGTGAGAGAGGAGGAAAGAAATCATTCCGCAAATGCATTGAACCTATTATCCTCCAAAGTTTCAGGTGTATTCGTCAATGCTACGTCAGGCTCACCAGGTGCGGCTGTTATGTTAAGATTACGAGGGAATTCGTCATTTTTTTCTAATAATGCCCCTTTGATTGTAATTGATGGCTTTCCAGTCGACAATTCAACTACCTCGTTTTCGCATGATTTAGCAGAAGGAGTAGATGCCTCTAATCGCCTCTTAGATATAAATCCTTCAGACATAGATGAAATTGTTGTTCTAAAAGGACCTTCGGCATCTGTGCTGTATGGAACCAGAGCTTCAAATGGAGCAGTCATAATAACAACTAAGCAGGGACATGAAGGACCAACTGTTGTACGCTTTACGACAGGAATAACCTTCGACTCGGTTAATAAGCTTCCCGAATTGCAAAGTGAATTTGCTCAGGGAAGGCCTGTTAATGGTGTATTGAAATGGAGGGGGGCGGATAAGAATGAAAGAAATAGTTGGGGACCTAGAATTTCGAGCCTTGAGTTTGATGGATCGCCCTATCCCTATGACAAAAATGGTAGATTGGTGTCAAAAGGAACGGGAAATGGCGTTCCTGCGCGAGCATATGACAACTTAGGGAAGTTCTTTAAAACTGGCATAACTACTGAAAATCATGTGTCAATTTCAGGAGGGAAAGGGGGTATGGATTATTATTTTTCCGCCAACAGGCTTAATCAGAATGGAGTTATTCCTAGATCGAGTTTTATAAGATCATCACTGAAAGGAACTGTGAACATAAAGATAAATTCTAAAGTAACTGTAGGCTCTTCTTTATATTATTCGAACTCTCAAGCCTACCGGGTTCAAAAGGGATCCAATACTTCAGGGGTAATTCTGGGGTTATTAAGAAACTCTCCAACCTTCGATGTTGGTGATGGTCTCAGGAGTGATGAAGCCTTAAAGAATGAGTCTAGTTTCGTCTTGAACGATGGCACTCAAAGAGCGTACAGACCAAATTCCTATGATAGCCCACTATGGAGCATTGCAAAAAATCCGACGACCGACGAGGTCAACCGGACACTTGGCGGTGCATGGTGGAAGGTTGAATTTACTAAATGGTTGAGTTTTACCTGCAAGGTAGGTATGGATCATTTTAGTGAATCTAGAAACTCCGCATTTGATGTATATTCTAATAAACCTGAGGGAAAAGTTGGTGAAATAATTGATACCTTTTCTCAATATGATCATATTAATTCAGAAAACTTTTTCTCTTTTGATTTCCAGCCAACTAAGGAACTAGAAGTATCAGGGGTACTTGGACATAATTATTTTACGCAACGTGGTACAACTGACATATTAAGAGGTACTGCACTTCGCGTACCTGGTTTCTATGACATAAGCAATGCAGGTAATGTCCAGGCGACAAGTACTGCCCAAACGAGAAAAATTGCAGGTCTTTACACTGACATGAATATCATTTATAAGGAAGCCTTGATTTTGAATTTGTCTGGTAGAAATGATTGGTCTTCAACCTTACCTAAAGACCATTCTTCTTTTTTTTATCCTTCCGTTGGTGTTGCTCTAATTATCTCCAATTTAGTGAAACTGGACAAGATATTTTTCTCCTATTTAAAAATTAGAGGGTCTGCTGGTATTCTTGGTAATGACGCTCCAGCTTTTTCCACAATCAATTATTATGAGCCAACCCGCATATCAGGCGACCCTTTTGTACGAGCATACAGTTTCCCAACTTTCAATGTAACGGCTAGAGAGTTGAGTTCCACCGCTTCGAACCCAGACTTAAGGGCAGAGAAAACTACGAGTTTGGAGATTGGAGTAGACGCAGAGATAGAGAAGCGAGTATCTCTAAATGTGACGCTATATCAGAAAAACTCTGTTGATCAAATCTTGCCAGTACAGGTAACAGGAGTTACCGGATTTACCAGTTGGATAGTTAACTCCGGTGAAATCAGAAATCGCGGGATTGAAATCGATATGGAAGTGGGGCTGATAAAAAAAGAATTATTTTCATGGGTATCACAACTTAATTTTCACAAAAATGATAATAGGGTTCTGCGGTTATATCCAGGCAGTGAAAGTTTTGTTTTGGGAGGAACAATATCCACCCAATCCAGACTTGTTGAAGGAGAGCCATATGGTGTAATTTATGGCAGCAAATTTCAGAGAACTGAATCTGGTAGATTAATTATTGGAGATGGAGGTTATCCACTTGTAGATCAAGAACTAGGTGTCATAGGCAATCCTAATCCTGATTGGTTATTAGGTGTTTCCAACACCCTGAAATATAAAAACCTGTCTCTGAACTTTTTGTTCGACTTCAGACGAGGCGGAGACATATGGAATGGTACACAAGCTGTATTAGATAATTTTGGTGTTTCAAAGAATACAGCTGAATTGAGAAATGTAAGAGGATATATATATGACGGGGTAAGATTGAATAGCGATGGTACCTATTCGGAAAATGACATACCGGTTGACTTTGCAAACCCAGAACTTGGCCTTGGATCATACAGATGGCAACAATATGGATTGGTAGGAGTAGGTGAGGAATATGTTCAGGATGCCTCTTGGATTCGACTCAGGAATGTCAATCTCTCCTATATGATCAGCAAAACGCAGTTTGCAAAAATGCCCTTTGAGTCCGTCACAGTGACGGCCAGTGCCCACAATCTTTTGCTAATTACTAAATACAAGGGTATTGACCCTGAAACTAATTTGTTAGGTGATTCAAATGGCTTTGGATTGGATTTCTTTAATAATCCTAACACTCGTAGTTTTGGCATAAAAATGAATTTCATTTTTTGATAAGGAAATTCCCTATGCCAAAAATCTGGAAATTTTATATCGTATTGAGCTTATTCAATAGTTGTGATTTTGGAGAAGCTAATAGAGACCCAACTAGAGAGACAACAGCACTACTCAGTCAATTATTACCATCTGCACAAACTCAGTTGGCGCACACCCGACTGGCATTGCCAGCAAGAATGATTGGAGCTTTTGTTCAGCAGTTCAGAGGAATAGATGATCAGGTAAGAGATTGGACCAATTATGATGTCAGGGCAATTGATTTTAATGAGTTATGGTCAGAGGGACTATATGCCGGTTCAATGAAAGATTGTAAACTCTTGATAGAAATGGGCATTGAACGCAGAAGGCCCTATTACACAGGTATTGGTCAGGTTTTATTGGCCCAAAATCTGGCTTTGGTGACCAGTTTTTGGGGAGACGCTCCCTTTAGCGAAGCTTTTTCGCTAGACAACCTTTCTCCTAAATATGATCTTCAAAAAGATCTAATAGATACTATTCAGCTTTTGCTGGATGCCGCACTTGTTAACTTTGAAGAAACGGGAGTAGACTTTAGTGATACCCCCCCCAAGGAAGATGATCTAATTTTTAATGGAAATATAGAGCAATGGATAGGGGCAACCTTAGCCCTTAAAGCTAGGTATTATTCATGGCTGAGCAAACGAGATGTTAATTACTATAACAATGTTCTTGATGTCTTATCCAAAAGTGAGTTAGAAGTAAATTGGGAACCTAATTTTGTATTTTCTTCCTCTTTAATTGGCGCGAATCCACTTGCGCTGTTTGGAGGTGGAGGTAGGGCTGGAACGCTGTTTATTCATGAAAATTTCATTAACTTATTGGAAGCGAAAGACGATCCCAGAAAGGACAAATATGTCTATTATGATCCAGTAAACGAGCTATATTCTTTCTATAAAGACGGTGTTAGCGGACCAATATGGGGTAGGAATGATGCTAGCGTTCCGCTCATATCTACAGTAGAACTTAAGTTTATTGAAGCAGAAGCTTGGTTGTTTGTTAATGAGGCCATTGCCGAAACGAGATTCTATGAGGCCATAGAATTGAGTATGGAACAAATGAATTTGAGACCTGAGGAATACTCAGACTACCTTAATCAACATGCTAGTTTCAACGGACTTTCGACTTTCGATTCGAAATTTGAGAGAATAATTAATGAAAAATATATTGCACTTTTCGCTCAAGCAGAACCTGAAATCTGGGTAGATTATAGAAGAACTGGTTATCCAGGGCTTATTCCAGTGAATTCAGATGGGAATGGAGCTAATCCGACTCGGATAGTACCAAGAAGATTCTTATATCCTTCTGAGGAAGCACTTACCAATAGACAAAACCTGGAATCTGCTATCAAAAATCAAGGAAATGGCACTGCACTTTTGGATGATGAGATCTGGCTTTTTGAATAAACTCAAATTTTTTGGCTGAAAACACTGGGGGTCGGGCATTTGACCATACAAAGAACGAAATATTCTATGTATGGATAATAAAAAACTCATAGGCCTAGTTGGTGGGATCTTCATATTTTTATCAATTCTAATCATGCCGACCCCTGAGGGGATGACAATTACTGCACAAAGAGCAGCAGCAATAACTCTCTTAATGGCCGTTTGGTGGATTACTGAGGCCACTTACATTTCAGCTACTGCCTTGGTTCCACTGGTTTTGTTTCCAATGCTTGGTATTCTAAAGGCTAGCCAAACAGCAGGAAATTATGGGCACAACTATGTCTTGATGTTATTAGGTGGTTTTTTTATTGCCAAAGCATTTGAGGTACATCATGTGCACAAAAGGCTGGCTTTACATATAATTCGGAATATTGGAACCAGTAGAAGAAAAATTATCATCAGTTTTATGATAGCCACAGCATTGCTTTCTATGTGGATTGCTAATGTCGCAGTAACATTAATCATGCTTCCAATAGCAATGGCCATAATTTTTCAAGAGCAATCGGATCAGGAAGATGTGCAAAAGAGCAAATTTGGGCTTGCATTACTTTTAGGTATCGCCTATTCGGCGAGTGTTGGGGGAACAGGGAGCTTAATTGGCACCCCCCCAAATATGGTACTTGTAGGTATTATGGAAAAACTCTACCCTCTTGCGCCAGACATTAGCTTCATCAAATGGATGAGTGTAGGTGTACCGCTAATAATTATTTTTCTACCCGTTATTTGGTTTTACCTGACTAGGTATTATCGAGTCAAAGGCACGTTTTCAGGTAGCGGTGATGTTATCAACAAAGAAATAGACAGTTTGGGCATTATGACATCAGCAGAAAAAAGAGTTCTCGCCATTTTCGTACTTACAGGCTTGGGATGGATGTTTAGGAAAGATATTGTTTTGGACAATTTTGTGATTCATGGTTGGGCTAGCTTGCTAGGGGTAAAAGATTTTGTTCATGATGCCACTGTGGCTCTCATTGCGTGTATGATTCTTTTTCTAGTATCTACCGGAAAAAACAATAATGGAAGGTACCCACAGCAAAGAAAGCTTCTTACCTGGAAGGAAGCTGAGTCGGTACCTTGGGGAGTTGTTTTGATCGTCGGCGCTGGTTATTCTATCGCAGAAGCATTTGCTACCACAGGCTTGGCCAGCTGGATAGGTAATGAACTGGCTTTTATTGGTGGTTTACCGCAAATATTACTTCTCCTTATCATTGTTTTTTTAATGATTTTCATAACTGAAATAAATTCGAATACTGCCACTGCGAACATATTCTTGCCTGTATTGGCAACCATGGCGGTGGCTGGAGGAACTAATCCAATGCTTCTTATGATACCGGCTACTATCGCTTGCTCTTTTGCATTCATGCTACCTTCTGGAACAGGCACTAATGCTGTAATTTTTGGAAGTGATATGATTAGCATTAAGGAAATGAGTAGAGCGGGATTTTGGCTAAATCTCATTTGCGTTTTTCTACTCACGCTGGTGATGTACTTCGTTGTAATTCCCTTATTTGATATAAGTTCAACTGTTCCGGACTGGGCCAAATAGTTTACTATTCAAATTTCATTTTTTTGTTTCGATATGGGGTAAACTCTCTGCCCTATTGCATTTGCTATCTATAGCCCAAAATGGTGTAACAATATCTTTTAACTATTACTCAAAACACATAATAAATAATGAGTTTGGATTTGAAATTTGAGAATCAACTAAAAAATGCAACCCCAGAGCGATTGCTGAAAATTATTCAATCAGACCAGGATGGAAGACTTGCTGACAACGGAGCCATTGTATGTAACACAGGAGAATTTACGGGAAGGTCGCCAAAAGATCGCTTTATTGTAAAAGATAATTTCACCAAGGACCAAGTTGATTGGGGAAAGGTTAATCAAGCGTTTGATCCTGAAAACTTTGAAAAGTTGTACATGCACATGAAGGACCATTTGCAGTCTAAAAGAGTTTATATACGCAATGCCTACGCCGGTGCTAGCAAAAAATATCAAATTAGCGTCAGATTCTATAATACTCTGGCATGGCATGATTTGTTTTGCATGAACATGTTCATTGATATTCCAAAAGATGAATCGCTGAACGGAAGTCCTGATTTGGAGGTGATTTGTGTTCCCGATTTTAAGGCAATTCCAGATATTCATGGAACCAACAGCGCCAATTTTTCGATTTTGAATATGAGCAAAAATATCCTACTTATAGGAGGCACAGGGTATTCTGGAGAAATAAAAAAAGGAGTCTTTTCTTATTTGAATTATAAACTACCGGTAGAACACAATGTACTGCCTATGCATTGCTCATCAAATGAGGGAAAGAATGGAGATTGCGCTTTGTTTTTTGGATTATCGGGAACTGGAAAAACAACATTATCTTCTCAGAAGAAAAGAGCGTTGATTGGAGACGATGAGCATGGCTGGTCCGATGATGGTATTTTCAATTTTGAGGGCGGATGTTATGCAAAGACTGCAGGTCTGAGCAAAGACAAAGAACCAGAAATTTTCGAAGCAATAGGATCAAGAGCTATTTTGGAAAATACACCGTTCTTCAATAAAAGCAATATAGTTGATTACGATGATACCTCAATTACTGAGAATACAAGGGTTTCATATCCTTTGACTAATCTTTCAAATGTAAAAATTCCTTCTGTTTCCAACGAAAGTCCAAATCACATTTTCTTTTTGACATGTGATGCTTCTGGGGTACTTCCTCCAATTTCGAAATTGAACTATGGTCAAGCCATGTATCATTTTTTATCTGGGTATACAGCCAAAATAGCTGGAACAGAACTGGGCATAACGGAGCCTAAGGCTGCTTTTTCTGCCTGTTTCGGCGAACCTTTTTTACCACTTTCTCCCATCAAATATGCACAAATGCTAGGGGATAGAATCAAACAAGCGGGAGCCAAAGTTTGGTTGGTAAATACAGGCTGGATAAAAGGAGCTTACGGCAAGGGGGAAAGAATAAGTTTAACATATACAAGGGCTTTAATATCTAATGCACTGACAGGTAGTTTAGAAATGGTTGCCTCGGCAACTGGTCCGTATTTTGGTACGGAAATACCATTAGAATGCCCTGGGGTTCCATCTGAAATTCTGCTTCCGGAAAAATGTTGGGATGATCAGGAGGCTTATAGAAAAAGTGCTGAGAAACTTGTGTCGGCATTTCATGAGAACTTTAATAGATATGAGTCGAGTTGTGATGAAGAAATAATTGCCGGTCAGCCGACGCTTCAGGCAGACTTTGTGAGTTAGCTATAAAATGAAAAGTAATAACAATGACAGTAACCAAAGTTAGAGATAAAAGATCGATATCCTACTCAAGAGTTTCAATTGCAGAACTCATGGTACCTTCTTACGCCAATTTTGGAGGTAAGGTCCATGGCGGCATCATATTGTCGCTCATGGATAAAGTGGCATATGCTTGTGCAAGCAAACATGCGGGAACCTACTGTGTTACTGTTTCCGTTGATGCGGTCAATTTTCATGAACCAGCTGAGTTAGGAGACTTAGTTACATTGCATGCTTCCGTGAACTATGTGAAAAAAACATCTCTTGTGATCGGCATTAAAGTCATTGCAGAAAATCTAAAGACAGGGATAGAAAAACATACCAACAGTAGCTTTTTTACTATGGTTGCCAAGGGAGAGAAAGATGAGGCTGTGGAGGTACCTGAGTTGGTGCTTGAAACTGTTGACGACGTTCGAAGATTTGTAAATGTGATAAAGAAGCGAAAGTTGAAATCAAATTTTGTGGAAATGGTTCAAATTTCCAGAGACAATTTTGCTTTTCATGATGACCTGAACCTTTTAAAAGGTGAAAGTTGTCATGTTGTGTTTGAGTGATTATTGAATAGTATGAAAGGATGTATGTATGGCATCCTTTTATTATTTCCCATGGCGATTGAAGCTGCAATTGGCATGGATAAACTTGCTTGCTGCGTGGCACACTTCACTGTGCATGACCAACCATATACCTATGGTGCTTGTTATACTAGCTGAGAGTTTGAAGGCACCTTAATTTTTTCATTAACCTAAAGTAGATAAAAGATGAAAAGGTATTTTGCGTATATGAGTTTGGTTTGTACAATGTGCCATTGTAGCAGTAACAGTTCAACTATTAGCAATGATAATTTAGCTGATAACACCACATTAAAGATTAAATTGAATAGAGAGGGTGGGTATTTAGCCAATCAAGCTAATAGTGATTCGGTAGTCCAAATTCGTAATTCTGCTGGAAGACTTATAAAGTCAGGGCAACCATATCGGATCGGTGGAAAGGTTATTCAAAAGGGAGAAGATTTCCGGATATTTCCCTCGACAAAACCGAAGGTGATCAGCAAGATCAATACTGTGCATAGAATTGTAGAGACACCAATTGTTAAAGAAGTTGACCGGTTATCTCTAAGAGTTTTAAATCAGAGTAGAGCAAATTCATCATTTGAATTGACTAACTCATCGGGCAGTCGCATTCAAACTGGAATACCTATTGAAAGTAAAGGAAAGCGAGCGAAACTCCATGAGCCAGAAACTATTGTTGCACTTGCCCCTCGCTATAAGGATGCTGCCACCAGTAACATACAGTATCTCGATATGGAGCAAGGAATGATATCCTCAGATGTGCGAGCCATAATGGAGGATTCAAGAGGAAATTTATGGTTCGGGACTTGGGATGGTGTTAGCAAGTATGATGGAGCAACTTTTGCTCATTATAATACAAAGCATGGGTTGAAGGGTAATAAAGTATTTTCAATATTAGAAGACAAAAAGGGTAACATTTGGTTCGGAATTAGTGGAGGTGGCATATGTAAATATGATGGGGAGGCTTTTACTTATTATACAGAAGAGCAAGGATTAAGTAGTAATAATGTCAGAACAATCATCGAGGACAAACGGGGAAACATCTGGATAGGTACGGAGGATGCCGGAGTGAGCCGATTCGATGGAGAGCATTTCACCCATTTTACCACAAAAGAAGGATTATCGGATTTGTATATCTGGTCTATATTAGAAGATCGTGCTGGTAACCTTTGGTTCGGAACGAATCGTGGAGGAGTGTGCCGTTATGATGGGAAGTATTTTACCCATTTCACTTCTGCGGATGGATTAAGTGATAGTACCGTACGCTCCATTTTCGAAGATTCGGCAGGAAATCTATGGTTCGGTACTTTCAGAGGTGGTGTGAACAAATATGATGGCAAAAAGTTTACTCACTACACTACAAATGAAGGCTTGAGCAGCAATAGCGTTTTGTCAATTCTTGAGGATAGCAGAAGAAATCTATGGTTTGGAACTTATGACGGAGGAGTAAATTTGTTCGATGGTAATAGTTTCACCCGATTGACTACTAAGGAGGGCTTAAATGGTAATGCAGTACGCTCCATTTTTGAGGATAAGAGCGGAAAGCTATGGTTTGGGACATGGTCTGGAGGTGTGGGTCTTTACGATCACAATAGTTTTACACATTTTACAGAGAAAGAAGGATTAAGTGGTCAAAAAGTTCGATCTATTCTTGAAGATCGAGATGGAAACCTTTGGTTTGGAACTACCCGACGGGGAATTACCAAGTTCACCGGAACGGAATTTGTTCATTACTCACAAAAGGATGGATTGGCAGGAAATAAGGTAATGTCCATATTGCAAGATAAACACGGAGACCTATGGTTTGGTACCTGGGGACATGGCGTTAGCAAGTTTGATGGACGAACCTTTACTAATTTTACAACAAATCAAGGTTTGAGCGGCAACATCGTGTTGTCAATTCAGGAGGATCGAAGGGGTAATCTTTGGTTTGGTACTTGGGACAATGGCGTAAGCAAATTTGATGGTAGCAATTTCGCACATTATAATGAAAAAAATGGACTTAGTGACAATAGAGTAAATACGCTTTGTTTTGACAAGAAAGGTATGTTATGGATTGGCAGTGAATCTGGTGGTCTGAGTCGATTTGATGGTTCGAGCATAACTCATTTAACAGAAAAAGAAGGACTTAATGATAACTCGGTCAAATCCATCCTTGAAGACAAAAAAGGTAATATTTGGATAGGCACCAAAAATGGTGTTTGTTTATTTGATGGTGAAACTTTTGAGTACTATACAGAGCATCAGGGGTTACCCAACAATTCTATTGTTTCAATTGTTGAGGATCATAGCGGAGCCATCTGGCTAGGTACTGAAAATGGGCTGGCACGTCTTACGTCGGAAACTAACTCAGATTCTCAATATAAGGCATTTAGTTATACAAGACAGGAAGGCTTGGAAGGAGTTCTCTTTAGTGAAAACAGTGCTTATGTTGATAGTAAAAACCGGATTTGGTGGGGGACTAACAAAAGTTTAACAACACTAGACATAAGTCAATTTAGTGCGTCAGATCTGTCAGCAACGGTTAACTTGAAACGGATTGATATTAACGAACAGCTCATTGATTATCGGCAATTTGAAGGACAGAATAAAAGCATTAATTTTTCGTCTGTTCAAAATTTTTACAACTATCCTCAAGATTTGGAAGTGTCGTTTGACAATAACCATCTTACGTTTCATTTTTCGGCAAGCGATTGGGAGATTCCCTCCAAATTAAAATATAGTTATATGATAGAAGGCCTCAACTCCACTTGGAGTACACCTTCAACCGACAACAAGGCCGATTATAGAAATCTCCCGCATGGAAATTTTAAATTCAAAATTAAGGCGATGGGATATTCTCAGAAATGGGGTGATGTATTTGAGTACAATTTTGTTGTTCACCCTCCATGGTGGGCCACCTTGTGGTTTAGAGTTTCTGCAGCTCTAGCAATTATTACGATTGCTTTTTCGTTATACAAAATGAGGGTCAATCTGCTAAAAAAAGAACAAAAAAGATTGGAGCTGAAAATTCAAGATGCAACAAGAGACATTCAAAAGCAGAATGACGAACTGCTTGAGCAGAGTAGACACCTAGAAGCTGCTATTGAGGACACAAATTATGTAATCGGGGAAGCAGTGGAATCTGGTAATTTCAGCGCTCGAATCGATGTAGAGTCCAAAACGGGAGAATGGAAGGCTTTGGGTGCTTCGATTAATCAATTGTTTGAATCGGTAGTGACTCCTTTTGGAGTCATCAATAAAATAGTAACTGCTATGGCTGAAGGTGACCTCACACTGAGATATGAAGACGAGGCCAAGGGCGATGTTAGAGTATTGGCTAATAATTTGAATATTGCATTGGATAGCTTGTCCGATTTGTTAGAAGATATTACCGGCCGAGTAGATACTATAGATCAGTCAGCACAGGAAATGATGCTGACTAGTCAGGAAATGTCTATTAGTACTGGGGAAATAGCAACAACTATTTCAGAAATGAGCTCTGGAGCTCAGAATCAGGTTATTAATATTGACACCTCATCGAATTATATAGAAGGAGTATCAGAGTTTTCACGAGTAATGGGAGGTCAGGCTGAGACTATCAACGAGACTGCAAGTATGGGTGTTGAAAAAAGTAAGTCGGGTTTGGCTTTAGTTCAGGACTTGGAGGGTCGAATGCAAGAAATTCTGACAACCTCTAAAATGACTGATGAGTCAACGGTTGCTTTGAAACAAAAGGCAAATGAAATTAGTCGTGTGTTGAGAATAATTAAAGAAATAGCCACACAAACTAATATGCTTGCTTTGAATGCAGCTATTGAGGCGGCCCAAGCTGGAGAGGCTGGTCGTGGCTTTGCTGTTGTAGCTGAGGAAATACGAAAGTTGGCCGAGAGTTCCAAAAGCTCAGCAAAGGAGATTGACTTGCTTATTGGAGACGTACAAAAGCACACGCACTCCACAGCTAGCCTAATCAGTGAAATGAATGTTAGCATAGAAGGAGGGGATGAATCGTCTAGAAAAGCCTCGACTGCTTTTGAGGAAATTTCTAATTCTTATGCAGAAACTCTTGATCTTTCAAAACAAATCCTGAATGCAACGATTCAGCAAACCGGAGATATTGGAAATATTGTATCCTCTATCAACGGAGTGGTTGTAATCGCTGAACAAACTGCAGCAGGAACAGAACAAGTGGCAAGTTCGTCCGCAGAACTGTCTAGTGGAATGGATCAGTACACCCAAAGGACGGAACAGGTATCGACTATTGTGGAGGATTTGAGAAGGAAGGTGAATAAGTTCAAATTGAGGGGAGGTATGAAAACTATTAATGGGGTGAATAATGAAAAACCCTTGATAAAGGAAGTTATGCGTATTTGATGACCACTTACAAACATTTCAATAAGAGAGGCAATTTAAAGGGAATATTATTTGCCTTCAAATTTAGCCTCTCGTCGCTCTAGGAAAGACGTTAATCCCTCTTTTGCATCTTTCGTCCGCATAAGATCGTGGAGCGTAGGCATCAGTTGTAGTTCAGCACTTTCTTGTCCTTTCAGAATAGCCGTTCTGGCATTACTGAATGTAGCCTGTACAGCCAATGGTGCTTGCAGAGCAATTCGCTCTGCCAATTGTGCGGCTTCGGTTATTGGAGTAGTACTTACTTGTTGTACCAGGCCGATTCTAAGTGCCTCCTCGACGTTGAATAAGTCTCCAGATAGCAGATACTTCATTGCATTGCCCCAACCACAGCGCTGGTGAAACCGTATGGTAGCACCTCCAAAAGGGAAAATGCCTCTTTTTACTTCTATCTGACCAAATTTTGTATCAACTCCTGCAATGCAAATATCATTGGCTAATATCATTTCAATACCAATAGTCAGGCAAGTACCCTGCACGGCAACCACTACTGGTTTGGTTCTTTTTTTGTCAAAAATCTGCAAAGGGTCAATTTTTCCTTTTTCAAAGAGATTAGCACCTCGTTGGATATGCTTGGATACATCGGCTAAATCCAACCCTGCGGTGAAGTGAGTGCCATTGGCATAGAGAAGGCCACAGCGGATGTTAGGATCGGCTTCCAATTTGGTATATGCTGCAGATAATTTCTGAAGCATAGAGTAAGTGAAAGCATTCATCTTCTCAACACGATTCAGAATGATGTGCAGTACATGGTTTTTGATTTCGGTACAAATAATGGAGTTACTCATATTCCAAATTAACCTAATCAAATCATATTCCGAAGCTCTTTCGACTTTTGTGCAATTTGAGTGAACGCTTCAATTTTCAACATTCGGTGCTTAAGAATACTATCAACAAAATTTATTTTAGAATTAAGAAAAGACAATAGACTACGTGATCAAGAGGGTTAAGCCTCATAGAGTATAACGATTTTCCACTCGGACAGCCTTTTGCTCTCACTTTGAAAGATCTTCAGCAAGACGAGTTCTATTCCTGTTTCTGCATTGTGATACTTACAGCAACAATAAAACATAGAGCACAGAAAAAAATTAATATTAAGTGTTGACCTAAATCAATAAATGACATTAAATAGAAAAGAAGTAGAATGCTCCATCAGTCTTAGACGTGGATTGATGTGATTGACCAATAAATATCTTGTGTATTCTTACCTCTTCTACCTGACTGATAGAAGATTTAATGAATAATTAAATCTGAAGAATCAGGACTAATTTATATGTTTTTAAACTATTAACCTTATTAGAATAATGAAGAAATATTTACTACCTACACAACCGGAGAAAAAATTTTTAGTTGTCAAAAACATCTTTTAACATTGCGGAATTCTTAGCAAAGTGAGCAGTAAAGTCCCACCTGTAACTGCCTTAATTCTGAGCTTGGTCTTAGCTGATCATGCATAGCGATTTGTTAAGCATCTGCAACTGAGCAGACTAAATGAATATAAATAGCCATAAGTACTACTTTTTACTAAAATCATTACCTAATCATGTCCTCACGGTTGGTTAGACTCGCCTTATTCTCAATAATATATGCAAGCTGAAAAAAATATTTTCCAGTCGGAATTTTACGGAAAAAAACTTTTGGTTTCAATCTGGCTCATGATAAGCCTCTCTATGGGCTTCAATACGGCTAAAGGACAGACCATTTTTGTTGACCAACAAGTTTCTCAGCCGGGGAACGGAACCAGTTGGGCACAGGCCTATGTGTCTTTGGACGAGGCCCTGGTCAATGCCACAGAGGGCCAAGAGATTTGGGTGAGATATGGTAGGTATATCCTAGGTGAAGGGAGTTTTGGCATGTATTCAATAGCTGCTGGAGTGCGGTTGTATGGCGGATTTCAAGGCACTGAGGTCTCAATTGATGAGCGAATGAACTTTGATGAGTCGGGTGAAAATGAAACTATAGTCATCGGGCATTTAAATTTTGAACCGAGTGAAGTACTTACTAACGTCATTGATGGCTTTAGTATTTTCACAGACAAAAATTTTAGCGCCATTGCTGCCTTGCGTAATTCTACACTGCAGATTACAGGGGAAATACCGATACCAGGGATATTTTTTGTTGACGCTGAGTTGCAATTAGATGGTGACGGGTTGACCTGGGGAACTGCTTTTAACAATCTGCTATCAGCTGCAGCTGCTGCAGATGATGAGGACCAGATTTGGGTAAAAAAGGGGGTTTATTATGCTAATCAAAATTTAGTCTCGCCTCAATCAGGTGGTGAGTCGATCTCATTACAATCTGGTATTGAGCTATATGGAGGGTTTTCGGGAAATGAATCAAATGCCAACGACAGGACAGACTTCGGTGAAGGAGGATCAAATGAAACCATTCTTGATGGCTCACTATTCGATGTACCGCCCGAACTGTCTAAAACATTGATGGTCATAGTTGGATCTACCAATGAGACAGTAATAGATGGAATTTCATTCGTTATGGGGAGAGATGTAAATACTTCTGGAGCCATAGTTGGAAATAAGTTGAGCATTTCTAATTGTTATTTCTACAATAATTATGGAAAATTTGGCGGAGCCATTTCAGGATCAGGTAATATAGTCAACTGCATATTTGAAGAAAATGAAGCCAGTACTCAAGGAGGAGCAATAAGTGGTACTGATCTATTGATTGAAGATTCTAATTTTGTTGATAATAACTCAATTGTTGGAGGTGTAGTTAATCTAGAAAATTCGACCGCAGTAAACAGTTCTTTTAGTCAAAATCAGTCAAATACAGGATCATTCGTATGGGCATCTAATACCACCTTTGATGGCTGCAATTTCTATAATAATCAAGGAAAAATGTCAATAGGAGAAGGAAGCTCAGTATTGAACAGTCAGATTTACGGGAACATTATAAGCATAGTATTGGAGTCTTCTGAAATATATGACACAGACATCTACGATAATGAGGATTTTAATTTAGCAGTTGCATCAGGCGGCGTTTTGCGACATTGTTCTGTTAACAACAATGCGTCTCAAGGACCGGACGATGCGGCAATTACTATTTTGGAGGGAGGACTTGTATCGAAGAGCAAAATATTTGAGAATACTGTTGGTGGAGGAGTATCTATCAGCGGCAATGGGACGATAGAATACTCCTTTCTTTATGACAACGTGAACAGCGTTTCAACCAATCCAAATAATTTAACGGCCAATGAAGGGATGGGTCTTGCTGATCATGTTACGGTGTTTAATACAAACCCCAATCTGAGTGCGGAGAACCACATAAAGATAACTGCGGGGGCTATCATTTCTAATAGTCTACTTCTATTTGCCTACTCAAGTTTGGATATTTCCATACCATCCTCCTCATACAATGGGGCATTCGATAATATTGGAGATAATACACTTATACTCGATTTAGATAATTTTAGTGAAACAGGTGCTCAGGTGGTCTTCGACACTCTGTTACTGCCTGATTCTCCGTGCATTGGAGCGGCACAAGATGAAAGTAACATTGGTGCCTATCAGGGTTCGGGAAGTGGATTATCTAAAACTTTCTTTCCTATCAAAAGTGGGAATTGGGAAGATGGGGAAATTTGGAATTATGGAATAGCTCCTCTTGAACAGTTTGATGTCGTGATATCTGGATATTCTGTCCAGCTTAATTCTGAAACCTTATGTAATTCTGTCCTAATTGAGCAATCAGGAGATTCTCAGGTAGGCGAACTTTTTGTTAATAAGGGAGGGTATCTCATGGTAAATGAATTCCTGGAAGTGGCTGAGCAACCTGTTGGTACTGGAGAGATGAACAATTTATTTATTTCACCAGGGGGTAAAGTGGAGATAGTAGAAGGTGCTAATTAGTATAAATAAAATGAAACCTCGATCAATTTACATGGACTTGATTATTAAAAAAATTATTATGAATCCGAAGGTGATTAGAACATCCACGTTTTTATTACTACTAATTCTTACAAGCAGCGGTGTTTCAAATTTATTTGGACAAACTCCGGATTCCACTATTTATCAGGTTGAAATTATTGATGAATTGGAGAAAACAACTGCTTACGCCGATCTCTATTATGAAAATATAGAACAACTGGACAGCCTTGTAGTATTTCAATTAAACGAAGACCAGTTTATAGCAGAGTACAAGGAGCATCATTATCGAGATTTAACATATTGGAACACTTATGAGTTTTTGAACCGTAATTTTGAACTTGGCACGACCGTTTTATGGGATTCAGTAGCAAAGCACAATAAACACTATGATGTTAATGAGAAGCTGCTCCTTGACGAGAGTTATCAATACGATTTTGATCATTCAATATGGGCAGGAATCTCCAAAATTGCCAATGAATATTCTGCTGAAGGACAGCAAGAGTCCTATATTGAATATGCGTGGGATACATTGTCCTTAGACTGGTTTCAACTCAAAGGATGGCACATTCAGAATCATTCAGAATTAGGGGCTGAATATAAGGATACTACCACTGTTACATCCAGAATTATTTCAGGCGAGCTTACAAAAACGGATAGTGTTTTTAAAAGATATGATCTTTCTGATCGATTGGTAGAACAAACCAAATTGATAAGAGAAGCTGACGAGTCCTCAGCTGACTTCGGCAAATGGATATATGTTTCACGAGTAGTAAATATCTATAATGCCAACTCTGTAGTTGAGGAGTATTTCATTGGTAATGATTTTGAGTGGCTTAAGCAAAAGAGAACAGAGTCAGTGTATGAGGGTGAGAATTTGGTAGAATATAGAGAATATAAAGGTACAGCTGATGAAGGGTCTGATGAGTGGTTTGAGATTGTGTATAATAGCTATGATTATTCGATTGCCAACACTATCATAGAACGATTATTTGCCTATGACCCTTCTGTTGGAGAGTTAAGGGGCATTAAAAAATCGCTTGAGGAATTTGACGACCAAGGTCGAATAGCCCATTTGACAGTTTATGGTCTTCAGGAAGAATCTTATGGGCCTAACAATGATAGTTCTTGGAAAAATGTTGAACAAATGGAGTACTCCTATAGGAGTGAGGTTGTAGATGTTGATCTAACAAACTACTACTATGAGGTGCTTGAATATGAAGTCTATTATGAGAACGGAGAATTTCGAGAGAAAAAAAGAACAGAATATTTGATGGCAGAATCTGGCAAAATTGATGACCAAGAAAATGCCGTTGTCAAGTTAGAGGTAAAAGAATATAAGGGAGTCGAACTCGTAGATCAGGGAGAGCAAGGCTGGCTGACGATAGTGGACAATACACTTTGATTAACCCCGATTAAAAGTAGCATCATGAATAAAATAACAACCATATTATCTATATCCGCCTTCATTGTTCAGTTGGGAATTATTGGCTTTTTGGTCAGACAAGATTCGAAAGAAAAACTGGTATACATTAATTCAGCTCAGCTCCTTAATGAGTACAAGGGCATGCAGAAGGCAAGACAGGCATTCCAAATAAAAAGCAAAAAATGGCAGAGCAACATTGACTCTTTGGTGAGTGATATTGAAAACCTGATCGTAATTCATGAAAAAAGGATGCCGGCTATGACTAAAAAGGAAGTAGTAGCCTCAAAAGCCGGCATTGAAGCAAAGCAGAGGGAGCTGATGAAATACCAAGAGGCTATTCGTAACAATGCTGCGGCGGAGGACGAAAAAATGACACAAAATGTCCTGAACGAGGTGAATGATTTTTTGGTGGAATTTGGTAAGGCCAATGACTATAAAATCATTCTCTCTGCAACAAGCGCGGGAAACATTGTTTATGCCGAAGAGAGCCTGGACATTACATCGCAAGTAATTGATGCACTTAATTTACAATACCTGGGACAGTGAGAATAACCATAATCTTCGCCATACATCTACTCTTTTTGTCGGCATGTGCTGATAAACCCCTCATTCTTGAGGATTGGAGAGCCTATCTTCAGGACGAGGAGAATGGACTGCGTAAAAATAAAGAGTGGGGAGGCCTTGAGTTGACCCTTGAATACCGACCGACTGATGCTTTAGTATGGCAAGAATATGGTTTTTCGGATCGAATTGAAAATAAAAAAATGTGGGATAGCCTGTCAGCTAAGTATGAAGATCAAGTCTATTTCAACTTGTCCATTGCCAGTAATAACAATGACTTATTGACTGCCCTGGGGTCACAGGACCCACGGTACTACGAAGTTTTGCAGGGTCTGTCTTTTAAAATGGAAGAATATACCGGAATTATTACTTCTTGCCGCGATACCATTACAACACTGCAAGCAAACTTTTTTAGAAATTTTGATAGCACGAGCACTGACATTTTGCTCGTCTTTGAAAATCAACATTTATTGGCTTGTAACGAATTTGACATATGGGTTAAAAATTTAGGACTGAATATGCCAATTCAAAAATTCACCTTCAATAGCAATGACTTGCGAAGAACACCAAGACTTCTGATAAAAACAAAAGAATAGAATCATTCACATATGCAAAAATTATTTCTCCATCGGAAAAAAATAGCCTGCTTCTTTATCTTGACTATTGTAGCTCAGATCGGTATTCCGACATTTGTTCAAGCTTCTTCAGGGTCTGGTGTAAGTGCTTCTACAGCTGGTCCAACTGCTCCTGAAGCCACTAGTTTCGAACCTGTTGATGCAAGTGATATGGTGAATCTCCTCACGGGTGATCTGGCCTATACAATTCCCTTGTTAAACGTACCAGGTCCAGCCGGAAATTATCCTATGGCGCTTTCTTACCATGCCGGAATAAAAGTGCGTCAAGAGCCTTCCTGGGTCGGATTAGGATGGAACATCTCCCCTGGAGCGATCAATAGAAAAGTCAATGGCATTGCGGATGACATGAATGGAGATCCTGACGTCCATGAAAATTACTGGGAAGGCGGAGAAACCACATCAAGGAGCTTCGGAATTACTATTGGGTTTGCCGTAGGTCCCGGTTCCGTTGGAATCACGGCGGGTATTCAAATTGCAGATGATACGTATAAAGGCAGAAGTGTGGGTGGTTACATTGGGCCCACTGCCAGTATAAGTGCAGGAAGTTTTAGTATTGGAGGGAGTGCAGTGGTAGGCATAAGTCCTTATGGCGGTGCTTACGCATCAGCTGGTCTAAGTGCTGGTTATGGTGTAGCGATTGGAGAATCTGGTCTGTTTGCTGCTGGAAACCTCGGAATATCAACCAGTACCAATAATGGTACCAGTGCTGGAGCGGGTGTAGGTATTGGTATAGCCAAGGGAAACCCAAACGACCAAAGTAGATTAAAGAGCAACAACCTTTCATTACTTGGAGCAGATATATCAACCGATCATGTGGGAGTTCAAGCAAGCGCTGGGGGAGGCAGGACCTCATCCACTTCTGCTCAAGCCAATCATGTGAGTACAAGTTCAAGTAGTTCCTCATTTTCGATTCCGGTATACTATGGTATATCCATTTCGTTTGGTAAATCAAGTACAAGGTACTGGATAGACGAAAAGAACGATGTCAATCTCTATGGTTCTCTTTTTCAAAAAAATAACCATCCTACTATTTCTTATGAGAAAGATTTTGAGGCAGACGTTTATGAGTTATTTGCCCTGTCTGATGATTTGGATGATGACTCACATGGTATGTTTAGTGAGGACGATTCACCTGTAAAACAACTAGGGGGAACCTTTCCAGATTATGATAATTATAGTGTAGCCACGCAAGGTCTGGGAGGAGCATTTCAACCTTATATGGTTCAGCACGCACTTCTGAGACCCATGAAACACGGGGAACGAATCGTCACCAACTGGGTTTCAACCGAGGATCGAAACAAGGTAGGGTTCAGGTTTATCGGAGACTTTTCTAATAGCATGATCAGAAAGCAGGTTCCGTCCTTTTTGGATCCTATGACGAAATTTCCTCCAAGCCCTGACTGCCCATGTCTTTATCCTCTGGAAGATGGGTTAATTATTTCAGAATGGACAGGCAAGAATAAGGCAACTACCGAATTCTATGATTACCGAGCTGAAGGATATAACGAGGAGACCAATCAAGTAGCTGGGTCTAAGCATATTGAGTATTATACCAATGCCGAAATAATGGACCTGGGCAATCAGGTAGTTTCTGGAGATGCTATAAATAGGAGCCCACTACCAGATAATCAAGTGGGTGGATTTGAAATTACCAATAGTAATGGGATCACTTATCATTTTATGTTGCCTGTTTACTCTAAAGGGGAACAAATTCATTCGGTCAATTTAGAAATAGAAGGTGATAATAAATATGATGTTTATAAGGCACCATATGCCTATACCTGGTTGCTGACTGCCATAACCGGCCCCGACTATGTAGAAAGAGGAGGAGATGGACTCGACGAGAAAGATTTTGGTTATTGGGTGGCTTTTGATTACAATAAATGGAGATCTGAAAGCTGGAGAAGCCCGGAAGAAGGATACAATGAGGATATAGAGCCGGGCATTAAATTTTACACGCAAGGTACAAGTGAGCGATACTATCTGGATAAAGTAACGACAGCATCACATACCGCTCTATTTGCGAAGTCATCCCGGATTTTTGATCCAAAAGATAAGGCACAATTGGATGCCATCTACCTGATGGATAACCTTACTCTCGAAAATGTCAACGATGCTTTTTATACAGATAAAAAAATGTTTAGCCCAAGATATAGACTAAAAAATGTAGATCCGGAACTCCTAAAAGCACTTGAAAAAAACGCGTTAAAGACATATGAATTTACTTATGGAGCTTTTGATGGAAACGATCGACGGTTGAGATTGGATCAACTCTTGAGCAAAGGGCTAGGTGGAGCTGACATCATACCTCCAACAATTTTTAAATACAAAGAACTGAATGATGACATTCCTAAAGGCTCACGTAGGGCTTACAATTCAGAAGCCTACGACTCATGGCAAATGTACAAATCTGACTATGAAGATGAGTATGATAACCCGAATATTGGTCGTCTAACGTCTATTGAGTCTGCTGAAGACGTGGACATGTGGTCATTAGACAAGATCATCAGTACCACAGGACAAGTCATTAAAATAGGCTATGAATCAGATGTTTACAGTAAAGTTGATTTACATCAAAACTTTTATAAGCTAAAAGATATTAACACTATTCCTGAAGATAATAATGCTGTAAACGCAATCATCGAAAGCTCTGGCAATACTCAAGTTTTGGAATACCTGAAGAAAGGTGCAATTGCAGAATTCAACATTTTGGGCAAAGTTAACTTAATTACCAATCTTCCCTTCACTGGCTCATTGGCCTATAAAGAATCTTATGTACTATTCAAATTCCAGGGATATGAAGAAGGTGGTGTAATAAAAGCAATTCCTGTTTCGGCGGCGAGAACCCTGAATGACGAAACCTTGAAAATCTATTCCCAAGATTTGATCAGCTTGATGGAATTCAAGGATGGCAAAACCGAAGAAACTTTTGGAGCAGGAATAGCGAACATACCCACGTTTATTACTGATGCACTTGCCGAATATGACAACTATGAATTGGTATCGAGTTCACCTCTCTTTCCGGATCCACCGCCAAATTTAAATTCAATCAAACACTTAAAGATCGAATTCACCCTAGGCATGTTCAAATTGGACCTGACGCCAATTCCTAAAAATGGCAGTGATCAAATGGTAAGTATGGATAAGTTCGGTGGTGGTGTACGAGTACAACAAGTTATCAACCAGAATCCGGTTACAGGCTTTGAAAAAGTAACGGAATATGACTATACACACCCATATCGTGTGGACTTTAATGATAAAAATTTAAGCTCAGGTACATTGTTGCATGAGGAGGGAGCCATGTACCCTTTCACATCTAAAGAGCTGGTGGATTTGGACGATGATGTTCGGGCCCGCTTCCTGAACTCAATTACGAAATCATATGCCAAGGTGTTAAAAAATGCCAGGCTATTGCCTGCACCTGAAGTTTTATATGAATACGTGACGAAGAAGGCATATGTAAGACCTGCCGGAGGAGCTAAAAAATATCTTCCAAATTATGCTACCTACAATTTTCAGATGTACGATGAGCGTATGCTGAACCATGAGATTGGAGCAGTGGATACCGAAGAATGGGATACTAGAAACCCACCTGTTTTCGGCTATGCTTCGGTTCGACAATATGAGGTGCAGAAAAACGAAGTAACCGTAAGTTCGATGCTGTCGCAAATGGGTGTCTTGAAATCTATTACTAGCTATGAGATGCCGACTAGTTCAATTTCCACTGGTGCTGTCGATCCCATAAACCATACTCCGATTTCAAAAAGTATATATAACTACCTGCATGAGGATGAATCTTTGGCTGGTTTTGAAGGGAAGTCGTACATAGATCAATACAAAGGTCTGGTAGTGAGTGACTACGAGGGGCAAGGCATTGTGAATGAGACTTTTGGAAGCTCCAGAAGTGTCATGCATCAGGAGTTCGTAGGCAGTGATTCTAGAGGAATTTTTCAGCGTGGTGAAAACTACTATAAGTCCCTATATCTAAACAATATAGGGATGCTGGATGAATATCCTGTGATCCAAACTGGAGAGACGCACATCAATTATCGAACTGGTTCCATGAAGCAAATGAAAAATAATGCATTTGATTTCTATTCAGGAGATGTCATTGCAACTGAGACTAAGGATGGAAATGGAAGAACAATCCTGATTGAATCTGATCCGGCCTACTGGTACTATGGTGGCATGGGACTAAAGATCAACGGAGGCAAAAATATGCTCACTCAACCTGCCGCGCAGATATCTTACTTGGTCAACCCAGGCGAAGATCAAGTGCTAGAAGCTTCCATTACGACCTGGGATGATGAGTTTGATGCGTTACACCTAGACAAGTCAGATGGAATTAATGGATTGGTCACCAAGATTGACCCCTTACATGGCCAGCAACCCAGCACGCATGGAATATGGAGGAAAAAAGCAACCTATACTTATTTAGGCGATTTGCAGCAGGAAACCACCGCATTTGGAACACCGCTGAGCCAGTTTCTGGCCGACATGACTACTCTTGTTGGTAATGATAACAATTGGTATGATGAGGAGATGCTTGTTGATGAAACAAGTCCATGGCAGAAAAATGGAGAAATCACACTATACGATGTGAATTCTCATGCGCTAGAAGCTAAAAATGAAGTTTCTGGCACCTATGTTTCAACAAAAATGACGGCTGATCAGATCAGGGTCTTAAGTGTTACCAACAATAGTCAATACGAAGAAAGTGCATATTCTGGAGGAGAAGAGATGCACAAATATGAAACAACAGATATCAATGGGGTAGCGCTGGGTGATGGGAAAATTGTAGATGACGTACTTTTCAGTCATTCTGGCAACTGTTTCGTGCAGACTTTTGACGGAGACGAAACATTCTTATACTCCTTCACCGTGCCCGAACAACCAGGTGGTTTAGGTGAATCGCGGTACAAAGCAATGGTTTGGTGCTATGTGCCACAAGCTGCTGAAGTCAACTACGAACAAATAAAGTTGATAGCCGAAGTAGCAGGTGGGACACATGAGGCCACACTAAATACCACGATCAAAACTTACGGAAGCTGGCAACCCATAGAGCTGGTCTTTGATGCAGAGGTCGGAGAAATAGTTACGGTCAAGTGCGTTAATCAAACGGGTTCAGCCTGGGCGGTGAAATTTGATGATTTCAGATTACAACCATTCGCCTCACAGATGGTGGCTTATGTGTACGACCAGACTACAGGGCGACTAACTTATACCCTGGATAATAATAATTTTTATACACAATACAAGTACGACCCGATGGGTAGACTATCAGATATTGTGAAGGAAATCAATGGACCTGTACCGCGGTATGAATCGAGTTACAGGTATTGGAATAAATTCTCTCAAAACAAAAAATAATGATCAATCGGATGAAAAAGGCGATAATATTTATCTTTTTGTTCTATGCCCAGTACACTGCTTCCATGGCTCAAACAGCTCCTTATTATGGACAGCCAGGCAACGGGGTGTCAATACTATACATCAACCCAGGAGAATCGAGCAAAATAGTGCCGATCAATCAGCTGAGGTTTATTAAGTTCCGACTGTACAATGAGACCGGATCGGATGCATTCGCCCCACACGACAATCCGCCTGAGATTATTGCCCACCCAAATGGAGCCAATGAGGTTACAGTTACTAGTTATTACAAAGAGAATTGCTACGACGATTACGAACCCGAGGAAACCTATGATCATTGGACGGCGTGGCCACATGGTGGGACAAGGTTTTTAACTGACGCCAGACTATCCTTGTTTAGAGCGAAAGGAACGTTCTATGAAGAACTGGATACCTATAGCTATAGTCCTAAAAGTCGACTTTTCAGGTTTTATCATACAGCTAATACCGGCAACTATTATGATGAGCCTTTAGACGGTAGTAAAGTGCTAGATCATACCATTATGCCTAATCTAAACAATATTTTCAACAGCGATATGAGCGGTTCATTTCATGTTGAGGATTTTTACAGAACTCAGGCAGGTTTTAAAAATCCAATACCAAAGGATTTGGCCAATGGCATAGAACTCAATGGAGGTTGGAGATCATATCTGGATGATCCGCTTCTATACGGCACAAGTGATCTCAGTTGTGATGATGCCTTCCGATCCTATGATCTCGGCTATCTCCACAAAATGGAAGTTAAGGAGTATATGGTGCCCGTTACTATTTCCTTGACGAAGGAATACCCTTCTCTTTGGATGGGAGAGCTCATGCACCCCAACTTCAATTTCAATGAACACTCAGCTAGATTAAACGACATATTTAGTAGTCATGTAACAAAATATTGGGTATCTAAACCTTTTTACGATTTTGACATGCACGATGAAGCCAATAACATAGATAGGGTTCCGGGGTCTATACCTTTTTTTCATGGAGGCACGCATGTTCCTGAAGATCTAACCACCTTCTACGGCAACGTATTGGAATTTTATCGATTGGAAGAGCGAGAATTGCCGTTTGACTGTGAACTTGGAGCTCCTGGAATTGTGCTAGATCAAAATTTGAATAGCACAGACACAGACTTGAGTATCTGGGTCATGGCCAATACGTCCAAGATCAACGATAAGAACTATGTAGCCTTGTATTCGCATGTTTTGTGTAGAGAGCAGGATAAGTTCAGCAGCCAATTCCAACCAGAGGTAAGTATAGTCAATGGAAAACTGGTATTTAATAATTTGAACATTGGTGGTTATTTAAAGTTCGAGATGGGAGATGATGACATCATTTATAAAGCCACATTGCCCGAAGAATATGTGATTGATGTGGCTGGAGAACCATCTTATGATGATGAAACCGGTAAGGTGACTGCAGTTACGTATGAATCCGAATCCACAATTTTCAGAGAAGACGTGATACAAAGATATAATGTTGGACAACAGGACTGGTTTACCGTAGAGGCCTGGCTCAACACACTTACTAATGGTGCCCAAATTCCAAGTGATGAATCTTTGGAAGAAGGATTGCATAGGTATTCCTACAGTACATTAGGATGCGGTGGCAATATGGTAGAGTTGGGACCTAAATACTTCTTCTCGAGCAATACACGCGCCATCGTTATAGATCCTGCGAATAATCAGGAAATATATGTGGAACCCAATAATGTGACGTTCAATATCAATTCAGCAGAGACTACTAAACTTCACTTTTACACACCCGACTATATTACACAAGTAGACACTGATATTACTTTCGATAGTGAAATATTAACAGGTGGGGGGAGCAATCGCAATTGGATAACGGTAACACGACCGATTCCTGAAGGTCTCACCATAGATGGCTTTTTTGATTACGACGGACTCGGAGAACTAAGAGTCAACGAGGCAGATGTTACCTATGGCAAGTTGTATAAGTACGTGATTGATATTGAAAATCTTACGTTCAACACGCCATCATTCCAGTTTAGATTAGGTAATAACAAGACTTATACCATAAACTTCTTAGAGTATACGGCACCGGCTAGTAATGAATTCCAACCCATTCAGGACATTCTGGATCATCTTAAACTTACTATCAACTACAAAGAGGACGCGATCCGGTTTGATGAAAGCCCAAGTGAGGACGTATCTGTAGTCAAAACCATTTTTAACATTGAGGATGAAGAAGCTCGTACTTCTGGTTATGCAAGTGTCGATTTGAACCTACTTGGACTTTCCAACTCAGAAGTGCGTAGGCTAAAGCCTGAGGATATTGTGATTGAGGCTATTGAGAAAGAAGGAGTTGGCACTATTTCCGAAGTAAAAATAGAATACGATCATTCTTACTTGAGTCATCTCAAGTTAAAGTTTAAGGTCGATGGGTTTTCAGGCCTCTATACTTATGCCTTTGTGAACTTTACCTATGATCACGATCCGGCGGACTTATCCGTGCCAACTGTCGTAGAAAAGCCATTAATACTTAATGATCACTTTTTTAATCATGACATCGTCGGACAGAAGATTCAGGTTAATACCACACAGCCCATCATTGTTCTACCCGGAATTCGATTTGAAAAAGGCTCGGTTCTAGTTGTCAACGAAATCACGAACGACATCTTTTATGAAGGATTGGAATATGTTGAAAACCTGAATACCGTAAGGTCAATCGCTCGAGATGATTATGGACAGATACGACAAGACAGCAAGGCATATTTTGAAGAGTCAGGAGAACTTCTACAAACTCAAACCAAAAACTTTGATCATCATTTGGTGCTGGCCTCTGAGGTAATCAAAGATGAATTTGGTCGCCCTGTAGGGCAAACACTCCCCGCGCCAGTCAGATATGGACATCGAGACGTGCCAGAGGAAGTACTAGAAAGTGCCACCTATGACAATGAGGATGCTGAAGTGATTCCGGGATTCGATACCTTCTTTGAATACGCCCCTACCTTTGTGGATAGGAATAAGCTGAATGCCACTGATTTTGCTGGGAACAAATTGTTCAATCCAGACGCCTATGTAGACACAAGGTCACCAGTGACTGACGCTACGGCTGAAAGCAGTCTGATCAATGGATATTTAGGTTGGTACTACTCTTCAGCCAATGCAGGAAGCAGCCATGAATTGGGCGAGGATCATGTACCACAAACGCAGTATCCATATTCACGAACAATCTATTATGACGACGCTTCCGGGGAGACTTTGACACAAGTGCCGGCAGGAGATTATGTTTGGAAGGATAAGAATGGTTCGAAGAGAAACAACAGCAACCAACTGACCTATGCACAACAAAATTATGTAAACCATAGTGAAGACTATGAGTCGGCACCCCTTCCGGCAAATG
Organism: Reichenbachiella sp.; assembly: GCF_039944555.1. Taxonomy (GTDB): domain Bacteria; phylum Bacteroidota; class Bacteroidia; order Cytophagales; family Cyclobacteriaceae; genus Reichenbachiella. Next base: position 164,397 of record NZ_JBDUYN010000015.1, read on the forward strand.
GTGGCTACAGCGATGGAGCTTTCACCGAGGGAACCAAATCACCGATCATGGGACTCCGAGGTCAAAAAGAACCTATTCTGGATCAAGGTCAGGACCATACTTTGATGACTAAATATCTTCAAGTAAGAAATAGTGTCTTTGCCGGTGATAATCTCAACACCCAGTATGCACTGCATGGGGGTAGTTTTAGCTACAACCGAAATGGTTACAAGAGACGAGCTTACGATTACAAAGGCAATCAAAATATCGCATATTTTGATGCTAATGATAACCTTTTGGTAAGCCGTCAAATATATATTGAACCCCTGCAATTGGGTGGTGGAGCAAGCACCAGTGAGATAACTACTTTCACTGTCTATGACAATGCCAATCGTCTGCGAGTGGCCTTTACGCCAAAAGGGACCGCTGACCTATTGAGCTCTGCAGCTACAGCGAGCACGGCAGAACAAACTACGTACAACTATAACAGTCGCGGATGGCTCCTGAGCATGGAAGAACCTGACGCAGGTACTTCCAGATATATATACCGTAGAGATGGTTTGATTCGCTTCTCCCAAAATGCCAAGCAATTGGAGAATGGACAGTTTTCCTATACGAATTATGATCATCTGAACAGGCCCATTGAATCGGGCGTGGCCAACTACAGTGCCTATGGTGTCTCTGGTTTTACAGACGCCGCATTGATCTTTGCGGCCAATGATAGAACTGACGGCTATTCCGAACAAGCCAATGACCCGGACAGATTTGATATGCTTAGGACCTATTATGATACTGAGTACACTCATTTCTATGAAGGGGATATTTCTACTATTGAGGTCGGAGGAGACTTGGGTGGAGGTGAAGGCGGCGGCGATGGCGACGTAATCCTCTATATCAATGGAGAAGAAGCCGATGACCTCACCGAAGCATTGATGGCTATCCCTTTGTTTTTGGAGCATCAGTCCTTTTTGGGTGGAGCCGTTTCCTGGTCGGAGACGTTCGAGAGCAATACCGACGAAGAATTACCCAATAGTCGTACCGTTTACAGTTATGATGAGCGAGGACGGGTGGCCTGGTTGAGCCAATATGTTCCGGATCTTGGTATGAAGCGCATTCGATACATCTACGGGCCAATGGACAATATCATCGAAGTGGCTTATCAACCTGGTCTGGACGTTGAAGACAAATTCTTTCATACCTATGAGTACAACAACAACGGGCAGTTGGCCAGAGCCTATGCTTCAGAGATCCCATTACTCAACTATCGTTATCTTAAAATTGATGAGTGGCGAAAAGATGAATACTTGTTTAAGCATCTGATTGCAGAGTATGACTATTACAAACATGGACCACTCAAGTCCGTAAAATTAGGAGGGTTGGCCTCGGAAGGCTCTGAAAACCCCGGAGATGAGGTATATCTTCAGCAGTTGGATTATGTGTATTCAATTACCGGAGGGCTCAAGAGTATAAACGACATCACGGATGCTACACAACAAGGTGCACTGGATGACGCGTTTGCCATGCAGCTTCAGTATTTCAATGGAGACTACCTGAATGCCAATGACAACATAGGTGCCTTCAGCAAAGGTACCGCCAGTGGAGGAACGCAAACTGCGGATATGGCCAACCTGGACCTGGAAACTGACTACACTGGCAATATCAAGGCCATGGTTTGGGCGCACAATTTAGATGGAGAAAGCACCTTTGACAATGCGCAGGCATTTATGTACAACTATGATGAAATGGGGCAGTTGCGTCAGGCAGTATTTGGCAACCTTGACGGCACCAACATCGACCATGCAGGCTCATTTGGTGTTCGAAACCTGACCTATGACCTGAATGGCAATATCAAAACACTTAGACGTGAAGATATTGATGGTGCTGTGCTGGAGTCAGATATGGGAGGACCAAGCCTTACGCATGATTTTGATTATAAATATGAAGCCAGCGGCCCAAATCAATTGTCACAGGTGGTTATGTCGGGAGGTGACATTTTTCAGGAAAATGAATACAATAGCATTGGGCAACTCACAGATCAAATTCAACTGGGAACCAGTTATAGTATGGCTTATGATGTGACTGGAAAAATGAAATCCTTCACCAATCAGGATGAAGATATGTCGACCTACTTTACCTATAACACGCTAGGATTTAGAGACCGCAAGCTTCAGGAGATGTATGGAGAGTTGGTTGGTGAATATTATGTTCGGGACGCGGCCGGAAATATTATGACTACTTACAAAAGAGAATCTGAATATGACCCACCAGAACTTCAAGGATTTACACTTTATGGAGCCAATCGAGTAGGTGAGTTCAATTGGGATGAGGGCTTGGCCAAATTCGAAATCAAAGACCACTTGGGCAACGTAAGGGGACTGATATCAAAACCGGAAACTGAGGAGCAACCCTCCACTGCGTCTATTCAGATATTGAACCCAACTGGGGGAGATATAGATAACAATGTGACTCGCGTTGGAGCACAATCGTGTAAGGAAGTAATCCTGAGAAGAGAGAATGATTATACCGTGCATGATGGAGATGAAAGTCACTCTTATCGATACTACTGGCAGGACCATGAGGATGGTGAAGCGCTGCTGGTAAAGGACGAATTTTTTAGGGCCACAAGGAGCGATACGTGGTACTTACGTCTACGCATCACGGACAACAATTTACCAATAGGTCATGTAGACAAGCACCAATGGCATCCGGTTTCTACAAGAGTAATTGTAACACTAGGCGACTGCAATGCCCTCCCTTCTGAGGAGTTGGCACTGGATGAGTCTTTGGATTACTATCCTTTCGGAATGACGCTGCCCACAAGCCCGACCAATGGCTACACCAGAGGTTACCAGGCAGAGTTTTCAGAAAAAGATGAGGAGACTGGGTTTAATCATTTTCAGCTAAGGGACTATGAAGCCATATTGGGTAGGTGGATGGTGATTGACCCATATAGACAATACGCTTCACCTTATATTGGAATGGGTAATAATCCTGTAATTGGTATAGATCCCGATGGTGGTGAATGCAAAGGCTGTCCAGATGATCCTAGATATGATTTTTATAGGCAATCTAGTGCAAGTTGGGGCTATGATCCAGATTTAGTATATGACATGACAACAAGTGATGGGTTGGGTGTTTTTCAAAGACTTGATGAAGTTGTTGTTTCGACTTCAGCTCTATTGAATACAATTCCAATCGGGCTTGCTTACGAATATAAAGGATTTAATGACTTCATGAATTTCTGGGGAAGACAAATTCATGAAAAAAACCTTGAAAATCATTGGCAGGAAAAATTGGTACGAACTATCCACAATTATGGACCTTCATCGGCTGTTGAATCAGGTTACATTATTATCGAAGGGGAAGATTTTAATGGGAATGAAAAGAAGGATGCTTGGGATAGAGTCGTTGCACCAACGATTGATATTGTTACAACTCCTTTGCCGGGCGGTAAAGGTGTAAGAGCTACAAAACTCTACAAAGGATTGGAAATATATGATGGAGTCTCTGACAGTAATGAAGCTCTGGATATTTGGACAGATAAATCCATATATCAACGTATGATAGAGCTGTATCGATTACACTTTAATTGAGATTGATTTGCAATGAATAAAAAAACAACAATATCAGATTTGGGCTATAATATATACGCCATATTGATTGTCTCGATGTTACTATTGAATTTAATCTCGGTCTTAGGTGCTGAAATTTCTTTCTACCATGATCTTTTAAATTTTTTTGATTCAAGCAATGAGGTAGAGATAATAGTGTGGCGCACTACATTATTTTGTCACTTGACTCTAATCGTGTTCCCATTCAGAGAGACATTAACTTATTTTCACAGAACCTTGGTCTTTTTGAGTTTTTCAATTTCAAGCTTTGTGGTAATATCATATTTAAACTACGAATCTGGAGAACAAGAATTTGCTTTTTTATTTACTCATTCAATAACACTTATCCTGTTGCTTCTTAATTGGGGGTTAAACAAACTTTGTTTTGATAATAGTGGAAGGCTTTGTGACCTAGTTTTTATCAGTGACCATGAAGGTAAGAATGTGTACGATCTAATATTTACGATTTTAATTTTGATTGTTGGTATTATCGTATTTTCAGCAGGCGCCGACTTACCCAAAAATCCGTGATTAAAAGATACTCAATTGAGTGAAGGAGTACGAAATTTGGAATAAGTAAAAAAATTGAAAGTTGCGTGAATTGAGAGTAAATGAAAGAAACGAACTTGATTGTAGCCGTTGCACAACAATTGTGCAAAAATGAGAACATAACCCTGAACCTCTGGTAAAGGGTAAATGAGAATTAGAATGAATAATAAACCGTCAACCATGACAAGATTAATATTAGTATTTGCCCTTTTAGCGAGTTTGCCATTGGCTTCTTTTAGCCAGGAGTGCGTAGTGACCGGACACACGGCCACACCTTTTGTGGACCAAACAAATGGCACCGCTTCGGCTAATTTAAGTTGGGACGGCCTGGCTACCGGAGAAGAATATCAACTGCAATATTCCACTGCAGGATTGACAACAGTGACACTTAATGCACTTACTTCGACCTCGGTAATGATCGAAAATTTACAGGCCAATGCTAGCTATAGCTGGCGCGTGCGACCTAAGTGCAACGGTGTCTGGGAATCCTGGCCATCGTCTTGGGATGGTAATTTCACCACTCCAGATGCGGCAAGTTGTTTGGTCACAGGTCATACTTCATCACCTTTTGTAGATCAAACGACAGGGACGGCTTCTGCCAACTTAAGCTGGGATGACCTGGCTATTGGTGAAGAGTATCAATTGCAATATTCAACTGTAGGATTGACCACGGTGACACTTAATGCGATTACCTCTACTCCAGTTTTGATTGAAAACTTACAAGCCAATGCTACTTATAGCTGGCGCGTAGTTCCTAAATGTAACGGTGCATGGTCTCAA
>NZ_JBDUYN010000016.1:0-456553 GCF_039944555.1 Reichenbachiella sp.
AAAACACACCCGAAAAATCCTAATTCCTTATCGCAAAATGTCAATGTAAATGCACTGCTCTCAGTACATTTCCCCCTAACGGGACGCAAAGATAATAATACTTATCCCTCTTTTCCTAACCCATTTAAAAAGTTTTTTAAATCTTTTTCACAATTATAGAAAAAGGCTCCTTTAGATCGACTAAAGCTATTTAATAAACAAAGACCTTACCGCTAGAGACTACCCCTGTGTTATCAACAAGTGATACTAATAGCATTTGACTCGATTCATTACCCAGATGAACTTCAACACTTTCCTCATTGATGTACATTTGATAATCAATCTGATTACCGCTTACATCATAAATCTTAATCTCGTCCTGGTAAGGTGTGTCGGTCTGGATTGTAAATCGTCTCGACTTGACAGGGTTTGGGAAGAGCATTAACTCTCCTGTACCTCCTTTTTTATTGACATTACTAATCAGCTGATAAACTCTGACATAATCAACTTTCATTTCTTGGGGAAAGATATCCTTAGCCACTCCCTGAACTCCTCCCCAATTGCCCCCAACTGCAATATTTAAGATCAAATGAAATCGTTGATCAAAGGGCCATGTATCTGAGCCAGCTATTTTTGAAAAACTGTAGTACTTATTTTCATCGACGAAGAAGTCAATTTTGGAGTGAGACCATTCTATAGCGTAGGTATGAAACTCTTCTTCGCAATCAGCGATAACAATATCACCTCCTTTTTGGGTGCCAATTGCATGATTGAAGGCTTTGGTATGAACCGTGCCGTAAATTTGATCGGGTTCATATCCTACATGTTCCATAACATCGATTTCTCCACTGTCTGGCCAACCTCCATAGGACCAATCTGTAGGCAGCATCCAAATGGCTGGCCACGTACCCTTTCCACTCGGCAAGTCGGCCCTTACTTCAATCCTACCATAAGTCCAATCTCCTTTGTCTCTGGTGACTAATCTTGCTGAACTATAATTCTTTGTACCAAAGTCTTCCTTGATGGCTGTGATGATCAAATTACCATCTTCTACTCTTGCATTCTCCAATCTTCCTTCGGTGTAGTATTCGAGTTCATTATTCCCCCAACCGCAAACATTGGGACAACCATCTCCTATATCATAACTCCATTTTACTGGGTCCGGTAATCCGACATAATCAAATTCGTCCGACCATATCAGTTCGTAGCTATTCTGTGCCATTAGATTACCAGTAATAACCAGGCAACATATTATTCTAATGATGATGTTCATGATTTGATTTTGTCTTTAGGTTGAAAGATTCAAGGTTCAGCGGCAGCGGGCTTTTATTTTGCTCTATTGCATAAGCCTTGTTCATCTCGATATTCTTGATAATTTGAGTTGATAAGCTCTTGTCCGGCCATAGGATGGTAATTCGGTCAATATCTATTGCATCTCCTAAGCCTATTTCTGCTCTCAAGGTATTTGCGCCAAAGGACCCGCCGGTACCTACATAATGATAAACGCTTTTCTTATCTCCCGAAGGCTGAGTCACAAGTACCTCAATCTTAGCGCCTATGGCTGATAGATTAGCCGCCGCTCCCTTCAGTTTTAGCGTAAGCCAACTGTTGTCAAACCCCGGGTTTTGGAATAGCATATTTTGAAACACATCACTTTCGGCTGCTCCTCCTACTTGATGATAAATATCCTGATCTCCATCGTTGTCCAGATCTCCAAAAGCTACGCCATGACCTTTTTGAATCTGACCAAATTGGCCTGCCGTGGTTACATCAACAAATTGCTCTCCTTTTTGATTTAAAAAAGCTCTGTTTGGAATGGTCGCCCAAATGTTGAACTCTCCTGTACCCAAATAAAAATCCGGGTAGCCATCATTATTAAAATCACCGAAATTTCCTCCCATGGCATAGAGTAATTTATCCAGCCCAACTTCGCTAGTGACGTTTGTAAAGGTTTCGTCACCATTATTCTTGTACAGACGTGGTGTTTCTCCATGAAACGGTTCTCCCAAATAATCCTTGGCCACTTCACTGGCGATCCGATAGGCCTCTCTGTTGTCGTAACCCACCACCATGATGTCTTGCCATCCATCTTGGTTATAATCCCAAAACCAAGTGGGAAAACTCATCACAGGCTCATTGACTCCTGCTTCCTTGCCCACCTCTTCGAAGACCCAGGCTGCCGTTGTGGCTCCTCCTCTATTAATAAAGAGTTTGTTGTGTCCATTATATATGGATAGGTATAAATCTGGGAGCCCGTCATTGTTTACATCTCCCCAGGTAGCACCTTTCACAAATTGATTGACTTCCAGACCAACTTTTGACGCGATATCGGTGAATGTACCATCACCATTATTAGCAAAAAGCTGACAGGGAAAGATGGCGTTTCTTCCAGAGGATTCATTGCCCACAAACAGATCCAAATGGCCATCCAAATTGAAGTCTGCCACGGCCACCGCTCCACTGGGCTCATTTGAGTAAAGACCTGCAGATTTTGTTTCATCAGAGAATTTGTTTCCCTGATTGATTAATAAGGAGTTGGGTATCTGTCCATTGGTTGACAACCAGGCGCCTCGCATGACATATATGTCAGTTAATCCATCATTGTTGAAATCGGCATGGGTGTTATTGAGCCCGCCAACAAGCCCTCTCAAACCATATTCGATTGTTTTATCTAAAAAGCTCCCATTTCCATCATTAAGAAATAACATAGATTGCTCTCCCAGACTATATGAAGTAGTGAAAATGTCGAGGTAGCCATCATTATTAAAATCCTCAACACTAGCGCCTCCTGCGTGGTTATTGACAGCCACATCTGTTTCCATACTTATATTTGGAAATACAGGAAATTCTATGTCAGATGCAAATGCTTCGGGTGGTATAAGAAATTCCGGAGGAACCTGGTTTGGATAATCACCGATGGCTTGGTAGCACAGATTGAGAAACCAACGAGATTGAAGGTCAGTGCTGTCAAATGCCAACAGTTGCTCGTATATCCCGATTGCATTTGAGGCAGGTGCCTTTAGTGTATGAATACCATCCCCTAGAATTGGCATTATACAAGATTGACCTGAGTGATTGTTGATACAATTCTGAATCTCTCCTTGCCGAAGATAAGCGAGTGCTTTTACTTTAAAGAAGTCGACACTTGCATTGTTAATCTCAGAGAATTGATTCCCTTGAAGAAAGGTATCTATTACTTCAATACACTTTTCATTGTCTCCTTTGAGCATCAGAACCAAAACATAGTCCAGCCAACTTCCATGTCGCATGGTATGGGGCAGGCCGTGAATGCCAATTTCCAATTTTCTTAAAAGATTGCTGGTAAAGTAGGGATAGTTATTATTGAGTTTAGCTGATTCTGCGATTTCATTTAACTCATTGGTCATCTCGATGGTCGACTGAGTTCGATAATCAGGTGGGTTGCAGGACCACACTGCCCAGGCTACCAATAAGAGATATGCGTTTCTCATTTCAAATTCCGATAAACCACTGCCGGTGCTGAATTGGAGATGAATACATTTAAGTATGCGTCTCTGGTCTTCAATCGAGCCACATTTCGAATGTCATAAGGCACGTATAATCCAGATCTTTCATAGCCTACATAGGAAAACTCCCCCTTGCCATCTCCTGCCAACAACCAGCCGAAACATGCATCATTTCTAGGTGTTTCAATTTCCGAATTGAACTGATTGCCACCGGCGAGTATATCCAGATGACCGTCTCCATTAAAATCTGCTACTTCCACCGCATTCAGAGAGGATGTCTGAATCTCGAAGGGTAAGTTTTTAGCGATCAGACTCCCATCACCATTATTTTCTATATAGAGACTTGAAAAATTACTAACCTTGTAATGGATGCTGCTTTCTAAATGTGTTTCACCATAAATATCCGCTAGAGTAGCTTGAGCAAAAGCGTTGTATTTGTTTTTATACTTCTTTTGAATATCTGGAATTTGCTGAGAACTGCACTGCATTCCTCTTACTGGATACTGTTCTTCGCCTTGATAATAACCCAAAACGATATCCAGATTTCCATTGGTATCATAATCATTGACATAGATATCGAAAGTGGCCTCTTCAGTGGCCTTGTACTTGTAGTTCAATCCTAAGTTGCCAACTACCAAGTCTTCATCTCCGTCATTGTCAAAATCCGCACTTTCGATAGTATTCCACCAACCAGTGGTATTACCTAAATCATAGTTGTCACTTTCATTTACAAATTGGCCGTTGGATAATCCAAATATCGTCATCGGCATCCATTCACCAACTACAACAAGTTTTTTGTCTTTTGACGGATCTAATGCAATCCAAGTTGCATCGGTAACCATTCCCAATTCATTAAAATCTGGTTGGTCTGATAGTTGAAATTTCAACTCCCCTGTCTCAGATAGGTTTTCCAACAAAAGGCTATTGACGGGTAAAGGGTACTGACGAGGCAGTTGCCGTCCGCCAATGAATAAGTCCTCATCACCATCTTGATCATAGTCGAATGGAAGTACTACACCTCCGCTTAGTGTTATTTCAGGCAAGGATGTGAATTTTTTAAGACCGGAAGGTTCGTTTATATAGAGTCGATCCTGATAATATTCGGAGTTGGCTTCATGATCATTTCCACCGCTTACAACATATAAATCCATGTCTTGATCTCCATCTGCATCAAAGAAAGTGGCAGAAACATCTTCGTAAATACTATCCATACTTGCGAATTTTGTTTTGACAAATCCTCCTTCACTATTTTGGATATATAGGAGTGGCTCTATTCCTTTGGCCCCACCTATGAAAAGGTCTTCCAAACCATCTTTATTGATATCAGCCTTTGCAACTGCAGGCCCGAGTCGAGACATTCTATGCGGAAGCAGAATTTGGTAATCAAAGTCATCAAAATCGTTCTCCTTATTCTGATACTCTTCAAGCCCCTCTACTGTAATTTCTTCAAAAAGTCTTGGTTCTACTCTTGGTTCGTTACTTGCAAGCTTGGCCAATTCCGCACTAACTGTTAAGGTCTGATTGGCCGAGACATTTTCGAGTATTGTCTTTGTGCCGGTTGGCCATGACACTTCTACTTTTGTTACCTTGTCTTGCAGACCCAAGCCAAAGTGGAGAATGGGCTCGATCGATGATTGATACCCTCTTACCAGTGTGTGTTCTTTAAATTGAACGCCTTGGTCTGTATATAATTTAATCTTCGCTCCAAGGCCCAAAGGGTTATTGTCTGGGCCTTCCAATTTCAATTTCAAGAAATTGCTTTTTCCGTTTTCTGCACTTAAGTTCTTAAATACTGATGCCACAGAATCGATGTTGTTGATGATGATTTCAACATCTCCATCGTTATCCAGGTCTGCATAAGAAGCGCCGTTTGAAAAACCCTCGAATTGAATACCCCATTTCTGGTTTGATTTCTCAAAATTCTTACCATCCATGTTTTTAAAAATGTAATTGTCCATCCTATGGAAAGGTAGCTTTTCAGTGATGTCCGTAAATGTCAGCTCCTTGTACTTAATTTTCATTTTTATATCCAAACGGTCCATCCATTTAAAGAAGTCCTTGTTGTTGATATCTCTTCTGGTGCCGTTGGTCACAAAAAGGTCGCTCAGACCATCATTGTCGTAATCTGCAAACAAACAGGCCCAACTCCAGTCTGTCTTATCTATTCCTGACATTTTGGCTACATCAGCAAAAAAGGGCCGACCATCTTTTTTAACTCCCTGGTTGAGTTGGAGTGCATTGTACATGTACTGATAATGAAATCCGGCGTCTACATTTTCCCAAAATCCATCAATGTCCATACTGGCCATGTTGGCTTTTGACCGAAAGTTATCGGCTGGCGTCATATCCATTTGGACAAAATCCATTAGCCCGTCATTGTTGATATCAGCAGCGTCTATTCCCATTCCATAAAAAGAGGTGTGCTGGGTTGTTTCTTTTATCAGATCTGTAAAAGTTCCATCTCCATTGTTGAAATAGAAATTGTCAGGTGTGTTGAAATCGTTGGAGACATACAGATCGGTGAGATTGTCGTTATTGAAATCGGAGGCTATTACACCAACAGCTAGTCCAAAATTGAGCATCCCTGCTTTTTCTGTTCCATCTGTGAAGTGGCCGGTGCCGTCGTTGATATATAGGTGGTCGGAGGATTTCCAGACCGGATTGTCCACCTTTTGTTTATACTGATGTATGAGCGTCCCAAAAGAGGTTTGCTCGTAGTTGGCAACATACATATCAATATCTCCGTCCTGATCGGCATCAAAGAAGGCTGTTTGAATAGTAAGTCCTTCATCTGCGACACCTCGATCTTCGGCTTCATCTACAAACTGAGGAATTCCCTGATCATTTACTCCCTGATTGATATATAAAATATTTTTGGTTGAGGCCCAAATACCTGCAACGGATATGGATATGTCCATAAGGCCATCAGCGTTGATGTCGTGCATGGCTACTCCTGTGATCCAGCGGTTGTCAGCGCCTGCACCGGCAGCAGTAGTTATATCTTCAAATTGGAGATCTCCTTTATTGAGATAGAGCTTATTCTTTACACTGTTGCCAGTGAAGTATAAATCTTGAAGCCCATCACCATTTACATCTCCAACAGCAACACCACCGCCCATATAGTAATATCCATAATTGAAGAAATTGACAGAATCATTGACTACCAAATCATTTGAGAAATCAATATTTGATAATGAATGATCTAATCTTTGGAAAACAGTATCGTCTTCATTGTGTTCTTGTTCGACACAGCCAACTATCAAAAGTGCCGAGAAAAGGCATATTATATTCTTACTTGTCATTACCGTTCAATTTACAAAAAACAAAGGCCACCTTGATTTAAAGGCAGCCTTTGAATAATAATATTACGCAAAATCGTATTGCATATTAGTTTCCGTATCCTGGATTCTGAGTCATATTAGTAGCCGCAGCTATATCTGAAATCGGAATTGGGAAAACCTGATGCGTACCATAGTTGAAGTTGTCTCCATAGTGCGCTGGGTCTCCTCCTGAAAAGGTAGCAGGTACTTGCACGCCCAATTCAGCATTAGCGATAGCTTCTCCCCATCTGATTAGGTCAAAATATCTATGGCCTTCAAATGCCAATTCAACAAATCTCTCATTTCGAATGGCAGCCATCAAAGCATCTCCTGTAGCAGTTACATCTGCCAATCCAGCTCTCGCTCTCACTTCATTCAAAGCAGCTTGTGCAGGACCATCCTGATTAGCCATGGCGTACGCCTCAGCTTTCAACAATAGCACGTCGGCATATCTGATCAATCTCCAGTTGGTACCGTAGTTCAGCTCTTTTGGTGCGCCATCTTGGTTAGTTTCTGCATCAAATGATCCGTACTTTAATCTAAAGTATCGGTTATAATCCCACCAGGTACTTCCATCGAAATCGGGGTCAGTACTTTTGTATGTTAAATACTGAGCTTCTGAAAACATCGTCGCATCTCTTCTCTCAGTATCCCCCATGGTGTTGAACGCATCCCACAGTTTTTCAGAAGGATAGTTGAATCCCCATCCGGCGATAAGTCCTAGTTCGGGTGTTGATCCCGCTCTAGCTCCCATCAATTGAACATGAAGGTTATTTTCGAATCTGGTTCCCCAAGGGTAGTTCCAGTCATAAGGTACTTTAGAAGAAAATGAAGCTTCCAAAACAGATTCGCTTCCGAACTCTTCTGCATCTTTGAAAACATCTGCATAGTTCGGTACCAAGCCGTAACCTGTTACATTTTCGAATGCAGCAGCTGCTTCAGTATATCTCGCCTGATAAAGCAACACTTTACCTAGCAAGGCATAGGCCATACCTTTTGATGCTCTGAACTGATCTCCTGCGGAGTAATCACTCTTGTTTGGAAGGGCAGCAGCGGCTTCTGTTGCATCAGTCTCTATCTGTGCATAAATATTGGCTTTTGGTACCCTGGCCTGATTAAATTCAGTTGGCTCTAATCCTTTCAATACTAAAGGTAAATCCCCAAACTGAGTAACCAACTCCAGATAGTAATAGGCTCTCAAAGCTTTGGCTTCCCCAATGATTCTCTTTCTCAAGTCATTCTCTGGCTCCAGATTTTGAATAATCATGTTGGCTCTGAAAATTCCGTAGAAATTCACTTGCCAAGTAGCCTGAATAGCTGGATTTGCACTATCCCATGTAAAGTTGTCTAATGCCTGATAGCGAGGCTGATCAGTATCGTTACCACCCCCTGCAGTACCTTCGTCAGAAGGTAATGTCTTAATCAGGGTTGGGCTTGCCCAATCAAAAAGGTTATCAGCAGTTAACATATCATAGGTAGCTATAATAGCCAGCTCTGCATCTTCATCTGTGGCATAAAATGTCTCGATAGACGAAACGCCATTTACGTCTTGCTCTAATTGATCAGAGCATGCTGCAAGTACAACAGCTACAAGTGCTGAAGCTACTCCCAATATTGCTATTTTCTTTTTCATGTCTTAAATATTTTTTTATTAAAACTGTAGCGTTAAGCCTGTAACAAATGTCTTCGGCACAGGATAAGATCCTCTGTCGATTCCTAAACTGTTTGCGTTGTTACTTCCACCGATTTCAGGATCGAATCCTTTGTATTTGGTGAATGTGAAGAAGTTGTCCAACGAAACATACAGTCTCAATTTCGTCAATCCTGCTTTATCCAACACAGATTTCGGTAGATTATAACCTAATTGCATCTGTCTTATTTTGAAGAAAGATCCGTCAAAAACCATTAGATCACTGGTATAAGCCTGTCCTGCTACCCCAGCTCTGAACCAACTGTTGGTGGAACCTTCACCAGTCCATCTATCATTATAGAAAAACTCTGGTTTGTTGGCCTGAATTCTGTCCGTTCTATTGAATCCCATAATCACATCATTACCGATGGATCCTTGAGCGAATATTTTGAAATCAAATCCTTTATAATCCAATTCGATAGTGGTACCGAAAGTAAAATCAGGATGAGGAGTTCCGATTTGCACAAAATCACTTGGTGTAATCGTACCGTCTCCATCTGTATCTACAATTACCGGATCACCAGGAGAAGGTGTATATCCTGCTACGTTCTCAGTGTATGCTGTTACTTCAGCATCGTTTTGAAAAATACCATCTGTCTGATATCCTCTGAAGAACCAAATTGGAAATCCCTGTTGCATCGCAGTGGCATCATTCCAGTCGATACCCACATCAGCACCGGCTTCGTACTCCTTATTAGGGTCTACAAAAGTTGCTTCGTTTTTGATGGCGGTAAAGTTGACGCTAACATCATATTTGAAGTCACCTTTTTGCTCTTGAAAGCCTAACTCCAACTCGATACCTTTATTTCTAACTTCACCTGAGTTTACCGGGCCTGCTGGGTTGCCGACAAAGCTTGGAGGACTACCAGGAACAATCAAATCCTTGGTGTCTTTGATGAAGTAATCAGCAGATGCTGTTAGTCTATCTTCAAAGAGTCCAATATCGATACCGAAATCAGTTTGCACTGAAGTCTCCCAAGTAAGATTAGGGTTAGCCAACTGAACTGGCTCAGCACCTGTTAGGAAATTTCCTGAGGCATCTTCATAAATAAAACCTGCACTGACTGTGGCCAATGAAGCTCCAGCTCCCTGACTAGTCAAACTTGACAAACTACCGTTTTCACCCCATGAAGCTCTCAGCTTCAAGAAATTAAGAGGCCCTGCTCCGAAGAAATCTTCACTTGAAAGTACCCATCCAGCAGACACTGAAGGGAAGTATCCCCAACGGTTATTTTCTGACAGTACAGAAGATCCATCCGCTCTCATGGTTGCTGAGAAAAGATATTTCTCCTTGTAATTGTAGGTCAATCTACCGAAGTATGAATTCAGTACGTTCGTGTTTCTATTGCCTTGTGCATTTGTATTTTGCAAACGATTAGGAACAGCATCTAAATAGGCTAATTGAGGAATGGCATTCAACAATGTTGTTCCGTTTCCTGTTAAATAACCGCTTTCTGTTTCGAAGTAAGAAGTACCTACCAAAACGTTGAAGTTGTTCTCTCCTAATTGCTTGGTGTAAGAAGCGAAATTTTCCCATTGGTAGTTGAAGTAGTCACTGTAAGTGTCTGCAACTCTTGCATCCTCGGTATCTCTATCATTGAAGAACCACTCTTCTTGCCAATAGTGATTGTAGAAATTACCAGAAATAATTCCTAATCTAGAAGTAACTTCTAAACCTTCGATTGGTGATATTGTTACAGCTGTAGCTCCAGAAAAAACTGTTGCATTGAACGAACCATGAACTTGCTCCATTTTAGCAAGTGGATTCGAAGTCTCTCCGTCCACCAAAGCAGACATTCCCCAATACAAACCATCAGAATTGGTTTTATACGCTTGGTCTGCACCATATTCATTGGTAATCCACTGAGGGATACCATTTGCGTATACCACAGGTGTAGCAGGGTCCATTACAATCCCACTTTGTACAATTCCTCCAAATTCAGAGTTCTCTTGAATTGATTGTCTTTCGAACTTAGCGAACGAGTAGTTACTTGTAATCTTAGCCCAGTCGTTCACTTTATGTTGCAAATTGAATCTCAACCCATAACGATTAATCGATGCTTTTTCGCCTCCGACTATACCTTCCTGATCCAGAAAATATCCACCGAACATGTATTTCGTGTCTGCGTTTCCGCCAGAAAAAGTCAGTGCATGTCTCTGCAATGGAGCTGTATCGAAAATTTCGTCTTTCCAGTTAGTCCCAACAGTAGGTACCTGCTCATCAGATCTTCTTGAAATACCAGCTTCTGTATTGTATTCATCAAATTGAGCAAGATTCATCACCTCCAAAGGCGAATTTTCAGACTGTAGTCCAAACTGGAAATCGTAGCTAATTTTACCAGGACCGTCTACTCCTTGTTTGGTTGTAACATAAACCACACCATTAGCACCTTCAGCTCCATAAATAGCAGCAGAAGCAGCATCTTTCAATACTTCGATTGCTTCAATTTCAAATGGATCCAACCAGCTAATGTCTGGTACTCTCATTCCGTCTACTATATATAATGGTGAAGTATTACCGTTTGATCCTGCTCCACGTATTTTCACATCATAACCAGCTCCAGGTGACCCTGAAGTAGGCACAATCTGAACACCTGCCATTCTTCCTTGTAATGCCTGATCCACTGATCCGGCAGAGAAATTAGCCAGATCTTCAGCTTTCACACTTGAGATCGCTGCAGTCAATACACTCTTTTTCTGAGAGCCATACCCCACGACTACAATTTCTTCCAGCGAAGTAATGTCATCTAACATCCCGACGTCTATAGTAGATCGACCTCCAACACTCATTTCCTGAGCTTTCATACCGATAAAAGAAAATACCAGTACGTCATCATCGGAGTTCAAAGTGATCTTGTAGTCTCCGTCTAAATTGGTGACGGTACCTGTCGCCGTTCCTTTTATTAATACACTTACACCAGGAAGTGTTTCACCTGTTGTGGCCGAAGTTACTTTTCCGGAAACCACTTTGTCCTGAGCCTGAACACTAAACGAAAGGAGTGTTAGCAGCATCAGCAACATTGACATCAAACCACTAAGTCTGACGCTATATATTTTTATTTTATGCATGTCTTTTAATTTTTATTAATTAACAGTTTTGATGCTTGCTTACTCAGCAACTACTATATTTTCCAACAGTACTATTGAGCTTGAATTTCCGGCAGCATCTACTTCCATATAGTAGATTTTGTAGGTCCCAGGAGAAGCTACAAACTTGGAAGCGCCTTTACCTTCACCTTCGAAATCTGATGAGGTTTCCGGAACAAATTGAGAATTTTCAGGTAGCCATAACCACAATACATCCTCGCTGCTTGGAGTAATTTTAACTAATCGTGTAGTTGCAGGATCCTCAGAAGCTGTAAGTGTAGGTACCGGAGCTGTATTATCTATGTTTACCGATCCATTAACTTCAAGTTCTGTAGGTGCATTACCTGCCATATCTACAACTGTGGCAGCATCCAATACTGCTGTTAGTGTACCTTCGTCAGTTCCTGCTACAGTATAAGTACCTGTCCAAACTGCCGCATCCTCGGTTGCAGTAAGTGCGACTTCTATCGGTGTGCTTTCTGTACCTGCACCTGTCAAATCAACAGTCATAGAAGCACCATTGGCCCTGGCTCCTTCATTCAATGTTACAGTGAATGTAAGCGCGGTTCCTGAATTTGCATCGCTTGAAGAAACTGCAAGTGCACCAAATGGTGCCACGTTGTCTACTTCATGAATAGCAGCTTCCAAATCAGCTGTTGCTCCGCCATAATCTGCAGAAACAGCTACACCGGTCAAGACCACATTGAGTTGGCCATTTCCAGTACCGCCAGTCACGGTGGCTTCAAATTGTGTCATATTGCTACCGGAAACTTCAGTCAAGGCTGAAATAGAGCCTGCTGTAAAATCCCCAGTCAATGCAACAGTAGGTACTGAAGCCAAGGGTGCAGCAAATGTAAAGGTCACCACATCGGTTCCTCCATTATTGATTTTACCAGCGGTGGCAAAAGCAACTGCACTGATTTCGGCAGCAACACCATCTACACTAATTGAGCGAGTACCTGATAGGCCACTTCCTGTGGCTGACACAGTAGCTGTACCTACGGCTCCAAATGTAACCTCGGCATCTAAGCCAGAAGTAGTACCCAAAGTAGCATTACCGGTTACCGTCCAAGATATGGTGCCTCCAGCTTCAGCAGCTGTAAAGGTTACAGTCGACGATGGCGATACTGATGCCGGTCCGTCGATGTACAACACTTCACCTATAGTGTTTGTCCCTTCATCATCATCGCATGCCACTGCAATGAGCAGTAGCAGCGCTGATGATAAAATCACTTTGGTTAGACCTCCTAGCCTAACCTTCATTTGTCTAAGTTTTATCATGCCTTTCAATTTTTTGATTTTAGTGAATAGTTTTAATAAAAATTGATTCTCAAACTTCTCAATTCTATACCCGTAATGCGCTGGGCATTTATCACAAAGGCGGATGGTAATTATTTCAAAACCCCTTAAATCTCCTTAATTAGTGATTTTAAGAGGTTTTTTCTTCTGCATCACTGGCGTATTCTGAAGGATTTACCCCAAACTGTTTTTTGAAACAATCTCTGAAATACTGTAAATCATTGAAGCCAACCTGATAAGTGATCTCTGATATAGTTAATTGATTTTGACGGATCAATTGCGCCGCGCGCTTCAATCGAATAGATCTTACAAATTCGTTTGCGGACTGGCCAATTAAGCCTTTCAACTTTCTATACAACTGCATGCGGCTCAGCCCCAGTTCGCGCCCAAGGTCATCTACATAAAACTCCGAGTTGGACATATTATCCTCTACTATTTTTACTGCTCTTTTTATGAAATCTTCATCTCGAGAAGCAATCTTTACATTGGTAGGTTCAATGTTCAAAGTCTTTTTATTAAGCAGGTTGTTTTTGATGTGATCATGAATGTTGAGCACATTTCTAACCCTGAGTGCTAGTAGTTTTGGATTGAATGGTTTGGTAATGTAATAATCTGCTCCCTTCTCGAATCCTTCCACAGCGCTATCATTAGAGGCCTTTGCAGTAAGCAAAATAACTGGAATGTGACTGGTCTTCATGTCTTCTTTTACCTTTTTACAGACTTCAAACCCATCCAACCCTGGCATCATGATATCTGAAATAATTAGATCTGGTATCCGCTCCAACGCCAACTCAGATCCATCCATTCCGTTGTCGGCTTCAATGACACGGTAATCGGGCTCGAGAATTTGTTTGATATACCCTCTGATATCGTTATTGTCTTCTATGACTAATATCAAAGGTAGCTTTTCCTGGTCTTCTAAGTTTTCCAAACTATCTGTCAAAGGCTGGGCATTGGCCTGCTGATCAGACTTGAAGAGCTCTTGATTTTCAAACTTATATTCGATATCCGCGCTAGAGAAATCTTCTGGATTTAGATGATCCGTTCCTTTCTTCAGGTGAACGATAAATACAGAACCCTCATTTTCTTTACTCTCTAAATCTATTTCTCCTCTATGCAGCTCTACAAGTTCTTTTGTCAAAGAAAGTCCAATTCCGGTGCCTTTGCTCTTCTTGTTTTTTGCGTCACGTACTCTATAGTATCTATTGAAAATGTATTCCATCTCATCTTCAGGGATACCAATTCCATCGTCCTTTACTATGAGTGTCACGTCAAGCTTGTTCTCAACCAGTTCAAACTCAACATGCCCAAATTCAGGTGTGTATTTAAATGCATTGGAAAGAAGGTTGACCACAATTTTTTCCAACTTCTCTCTGTCAAAAAATAGTAGAATCTCTTTTCTTGGTACAGTCACTTTGTAACTGATATTTTTTCGTGCGGCAAAAGATGAAAAAGAGTGTATAACAGGTTTTAAGAATTTGGAAACATCTTGTTCTACGGCTTCAAGTCTCATTTTACCGGACTCTAGTTTTGACAATTCGAGTAACTGATTGATCAAATTGAGTAGGCTTTCTGCATTTCGAATCATCATGCCCACCTGTTCTTTGATACTGGCAAACTCAACGTTTTCGAACATGGCTTTAAGTGGCCCCAGGATCAGGGTAAGTGGTGACCTGAATTCATGGGAGATGTTTGCGAAGAAACTCGATTTCATCTCATCCAGTTCCTGCATTTTCGAAAGCTCCATGTGCTCAACGTGCAGTTGTGTCTGTAGTCTTTCTCTGTTTACTATGGTCTGTATTCCCCAGACCAAAAGGCTGGTAATAATAATTATGTACAAAGAGTACGCCCAATAGGTATTATACCAAGCTGGCGAAATTACAATTTCTACTGCTGCTTCATGCCCGCTCCACTTTCCGTCATTGTTGGTGCCTTTTACCTTAAAAACATAGTATCCTGGTGGAACATTTGTATAATATGCCTCTCTACGATTACCGACGTTCTGCCACCCTTCATCATAATTAACCAGCTGATAAGCGTATTCATTTTTGGATGTCTGGGTGAAACTAAGGACGGCAAATTCAAAACTGAAATCGTTTTGATCGTAGGTTAAATTGATCTTTTTTGTTTTTCTTATATTCTTTTTCAAAGAAGATTCAGGCCCGGCTTTTACAGACTGGTTGAACAATTTAAAATCACTGAAAAAAACTTTTGGCTCATAAGTATTCTTGCTGATTTGATCAGGTTTGAATTGATTGAATCCATCGATACCTCCAAAAAGCATGTCTCCGTTGCTTAACCTGTAGCTCGAATTCTTAAAAAATTCCATCCCCTGGAGGCCGTCCGACACTGTGTAATTTTGCACCTCTCCGGTTTCGGGGTGGTATTTAGAAATTCCTCGGTTGGAGCTCACCCAAATGTTTTTTTCTCCATCTGTTTGAATTCCATAGATCACCTCATTTGGTAATCCTTGTTTTTTACCAATTTTAGTAAACTCCTCTGTAGTAGGGTCCAATCGGTCCAACCCTGAAAAGGTACCGACCCAAATAATTCCGTCCTCGTCTTGCATTAGTGCAATTACAGAATTGCTTGAAATACTTTTTGAATTGTTTTGATCATTTTCATGCCTTTTGAAACTGAATTGTCCATTGGACTCATACATTTTATTGAGTCCGCCTCCTTCAGTTCCAATCCAGAGATAACCTTCTCTATCTTCAAGAATCGCTCTAACATAATCTGAGCTGATACTGTGTGGATTGTCGTGATCGTGATTAAAGCCCAGAAAAGATCGATCTGACGGGTCGTAGGCAAAAAGCCCATCTCTAAAAGCACTAAACCAAATTCTACCTTTTTTATCTTCATGAATGGCAAATACGTTCTCAAAGCCCTGGCTTTTGTTTGAAGGATGCTTCAGTTCAAATTTTTCAAATTTGTCTGAGCCTTTTCTCTTTAGGTTTACTCCCCCGTCCCAGGTCCCTATCCAAAGATTCTCTTGGCTATCTAGTAATAATGAAAGTATCGCATCTTTCGTTAGACTGTTGGGACGGGTTTGTGTAGTATAGGCCTTGAATGTATTGCTCCGTGCATTCCAATAATTCAACCCTCCTCCGTCGGTACCAATCCAGACATTGCCGTATTTATCTTCAGCAAAACAACTCACAGCATTGTTGCTCAAGGAATTGGAAAAATGTGGGTTATGTCGGAAATGTTCAAATTTCCTCGAATATTCGTCAATTTTGAAAATTCCTTTATTGAAAGTACCTACCCAAATAATACCCGTATTGTCTTGATACAGGCTCCAAATAGAATTATTCTGAAGAGAATACTCTCGGCGCGGGTCAAACGTATATAGTATAGACTCTCTACTTTGGACATTAATCACATTGAGTCCGCCGTTCTCCGTACCTACCCACAGTCGACCCTCTTCATCTTCAAGGATAGACAGAATCACTCTTGTGCCCGTTTTACCTAATTCGGAATCTAATTTTTGGTGTGCAAACACATATCGTCCACTCTCGTGATATTGAAGCTTATCCAAACCACCATGTGTACCAAGCCAAATTTCTCCTTTTTTAGTTTTGTATAGCTTGCGAATCACATTTGAAACAATGGATTCTTCCTTATTCTCATCATGCATATAAACAATAAAGCGCTGACTGTTGGTATCGAACAGATTGAGCCCGCCGCCCCAGGTTGCCACCCAAAGGTTATTCATGTCATCCATTTCAATACCGGTGATATGATTCGATGAAATACTAAAAGGATCATCCAGGTTTTTTTGATAGGACTTTATTTTCCCTGTCGCTTTGTTATAATAATGCAGTCCATATTTTTCCGTTCCAAACCATAGGTTATTATTCTCATCTTCCAGAAATGCCTTGACACTTGCTTCCCTTAAGTAAGCTGGCATGCCTTTTATACTAAATCGCTGGAAGGCATCTTGATCTTCATCATAAAGGCATATGCCTCCACCCATTGTCCCTACCCACAAGCGATTCTCAGAATCCTCGAATACTGTTCTTATATAATCATTACTCAAACTGCTAGAATCTGACTCGTCAAACTCATAGGTGGTCATATTTACACCATCATAGCGATTGAGCCCATTGCGTGTGCCTATCCATAGAAAACCATTGTGATCTTGAAGAATGGAGGCTACCGTGTTTTGCGAAAGCTCTGCCTGAATTGAAATAAACTTACTGTTCCTGTCTTGAGCCAGGCAGACGAAGGACTGCCATGCAAGAATTAGCACTAATAATTTATACTTTCTCATACCGTTCACATTAATAGATGTAAATATTTCAATAATATTTTACACCAACCCACCCCTGAAACAATTACCCCTGTTCATTGATAGAAATGCCTAGGGATGTCGGAAAGAAATAAATGAGTTTTGTATAGTGACTCATTATTCTAACTAAAAATACTTTCGGTCGATGAAGCCCCTTCTATTACAAAAATACATCTTTTCAATTCTATCCATTTGTGTCTTATACGGATGTGGTTCAATATCCAAGCCTGAAGTTCACAAAGATCAAAAGGTTCTTGATTTGCTGGACCAGCTGACGTTGGAGCAGAAGGTAGGACAAATGACTCAAATTACTTTAGGCAAAATTCATGAAAACGGCCAATTGAATACGAAAGACCTGAGGTACGCGATTTTAGAAAAAAATGTAGGTTCTATCATAAATGTAAATGGAACACCTCTTGCCCTGGAAGAATGGCATGAATTGTTGACCAATATTCAAGATATAGCCTTGAATGAAACCCAACTCAAAATTCCGATTCTTTATGGCATAGATGCGATTCATGGTACTTCATACACAAAGAATTCCACACTCTTTCCTCATAACATTGGTATGGCTGCCACAAGAAATCAAGAACTGGTATCCAAAGGGGCTAAAACAACAGCAATGGAAGTTCGTGCCTCCGGTATTCGATGGAACTTTGACCCCACTCTGGGAATTGGCAGACAACCACTCTGGTCAAGATTTGAAGAAACTTATGGTGAAGATGTGTACCTGACATCTCTTATGGGTGGAGCAGCTGTCAACGCTTATGAAGAGGATGGTCTCAAAAGCCCGACAGCAGTGGCTAGTTGCATGAAGCATTTTCTGGGATATTCCACTCCACTAAGCGGGAAGGATAGGACTCCGGCTTATATTCCGGATGTCCAGCTCAGGGAATATTATCTCCCTCCTTTTGAAGCGGCTGTGGCCAATGGCACATCTACTGTAATGATTAACTCAGGTGAGGTAAATGGAGTGCCCGTACACGCCAGTAGCTACTATCTACAAGATATTTTGCGCGATGAACTTGGATTTGAAGGTTTGGCCGTGTCTGACTGGGAAGATATTATCAGATTACATATCAGGCACAAAGTGGCTGCAACGCCCAAAGAAGCCGTAAAAATTGCTGTAAACGCCGGAGTAGACATGAGTATGGTACCACTTGACTACTCTTTCTATGATTATTTAGTTGAGCTTGTCAATGAAGGCGAAGTCAGTGAAGAAAGAATTGACGAAGCAGTTTACAGGATATTGAAACTGAAGTTTGACCTTGGCCTTTTCGATAATGCCTATCCGGAAAAAGAAGCTGTAGCTAATTTTGGAAAACCTGAATATGCTGAGCTGGCACTAAATGCTGCTCTGGAATCGATTACACTTCTCAAGAATAAAGACAATATTCTTCCTCTTACTAAAAAAAGCAAGGTACTACTCGTAGGCCCGGGAGCACATAATATTGGCGCGCTTCATGGTTCGTGGTCCTACACCTGGCAAGGAGACAATGAGGCTGCGTACAATGAAAACACTCAAACGCTAAAAGACGCTTTAGAAGCAAAAATTGGAGAAAAACAAGTGATCACCAACGCGGTTTCCAACTATATGGCTGCTTCTAACACAAGCACGTCATTCGTAAAAAATAATGCAAATCGGGCCGACGTTATTTTATTGGCCATAGGAGAAAAATCTTATGCAGAATCACCGGGAGGCATCGATGATCTGACATTGGATCCTAATCAAATCGCTCTGGTGGAATCTGCGGTGGCCACAGGTAAGCCAGTTGTCCTATTGCTGGCGCAGGGGAGGCCTAGGATAATATCTTCAATCGAGCCTAAAGTAAACGGAATACTTAATCTATATAGACCAGGGTGTGAGGGAGCAAAGGCCACAATGGAAATTCTCTTTGGAGACTACAATCCAAATGGAAGATTACCCTATACGTATCCAAAAAACACTGGAGATGTAATACTTTATGATCGCAAAAATTCAGAGAATTTCAAGGAATCTGAGCCAGACACTTATGGTTTAGGCGGATTCTCCCCTCAATGGCCCTTTGGCCATGGACTGAGCTATACCACATTCAGTTATGGTGATTTGAAACTGGACAAAACTACATTATCTGGTAATGAGCAGCTGAATGTATCTATTACTGTAAACAACACCGGAGACAGAGATGGGCAGGTTGCCGTAGAGCTTTATGTATGTGACCTTTTCGCATCTATCACACCCAATGAGAAGAGACTAAAAAAATTCAAAAAGGTAGAGATCAAAAAAGGAGGTTCTGCGCAAGTAGATTTTCAACTAGCTAAGTCTGATCTATCATTCATCAATCAAAACAGCAAGCGTGTGACCGAGGAGGGTGAATTTAAATTGATGATTGGAGACCAGAAGGAAAATTTCTTTTACAAGAACTAAGATCTTTTATACCGTTCACGGTGTCGCCCCGAGAGGGGTGGCACCTATTTTATAGCTGATAGCCCGAAATGCTTGATTTAGAATTTATTGATATAGCGGTCATAGGAGTGTACTTCATTTGTATTTTCCTGATAGCTATTTTTGTAGCAAAAAGGAGTAGGAAACAACAAGACTCCAAGAGCTACTTTCTTGGTGGCAAAGACATGGGCTGGTTTGTGATTGGAGCCTCACTATTTGCCTCTAATATCGGATCCGAACATCTTATAGGATTAGCAGGCACGGCAGCTAACAGCGGTGTAGCTGTAGCACAATTCGAACTTCTTGCTGGCGTTATACTTTTACTTTTAGGCTGGGTATTTGTTCCATTCTACTTGCGCAGTGGTGTTTTTACCATGCCAGAATTTTTGGAATTACGTTATTCAAAAAACACTCGAGCATATCTCTCTGTCATTTCCATAGTCGCCTACATTCTGACGAAAATATCGGTAACAATCGCTGCTGGTGGAATTATATTTCAGGCCATGGGTATTGATTTTTGGGTGGGTGCACTGATAATTGTTGTGGTCACTGGATTATATACCACGATTGGAGGGTTAAAGGCGGTGATTTACACAGATATGATTCAAATGTTCGTTCTAATTGCCGGATCGCTGGTGATCACAGTCATTGGACTCAACCATTTAGGTGGTTGGGGAGCGCTTACTGCAGGTGTAGACGCAAGCTATTTCGACCTCTGGAAGCCAATAGCCAATCCAGACTTCCCATGGACAGGAATCATTTTTGGTGCCCCAATTCTTGGCGTTTGGTATTGGTGCACAGATCAATTTATCGTGCAACGTGTACTTGCTGCCAGAAACATTCAACAGGCCCGCAAAGGCTCCATTTTTGGCGGGTACTTAAAAATGTTGCCTCTTTTGATATTTGTTATACCCGGCATCATTGCCTGGGCGTTGAGTCAAAAAGGAGAGCTTCTACTTAGTACTCCTGATGATGCGCTGCCGATGCTTGTAAAAGTCCTTCTGCCTTCCGGATTGAAAGGCCTGGTCTTAGCCGGTTTGCTAGCAGCGCTTATGAGTTCGCTTTCTTCTGTTTTCAACTCCTGTTCGACCATTTTTACATTAGATATTTACAAAAAAATTCGTCCTGATTCATCAGAAAAACACCTGGTGACCGTTGGCAGACTCGCGACTGTTGGCTTGGTCTTTTTCGGAATCCTCTGGATCCAGTTTATTGATAATATTTCTAATCAACTTTTCACCTACCTTCAAAGTGTTCAGGCCTACATTTCTCCGCCTATAGCTGCCGTTTTCTTGTTGGGCATCTTTTTCAAAAGGCTAAATTCTAAAGGTGCTATGGCCTCAATGATTACGGGATTTATTCTCGGCATAGCACGACTGGTGGGTGAAGTGAACAAAGAACAATTACAAGGTGCATTCTTCTATTTCTGTGATATCAATTACCTGCACTTTGCCATATTTTTATTTGTAATATGTGTGGCCGTGCTCATTTTGGTTAGCCTGCTAACCAATAGCCCTGATTATGACAAAATTGACCGCGTGACATTCAACAAATTATCAATGGTGGATACAAGACAAGACGTAGTCCTATCAGGTATATTGGTTTGTATCATCGCTTCAATTTGGATCTACTTTAGTTAAGGTTAGATATTTTCTATAGAAAAAACCGGTAGCTCATGAGCACGTTAATTTTTTCTTCACTTATTTCTTAGATTAAATTATGTTTGCCGTCAAATCAGAAAATGAAAATGACAATCCTTCGAAGTATATTCCTTATTATCAATTACAAAACCTTTATCCTCACCTCATTGTCAATAGCTTCAACATGGCTTTGTGGACATTATGGTTTGGTTGCTGACTTTCCACTCAACCTGGTTGGTATTGCGATTGTTTTTCCGGTAGTATTTTCAATCGACAGTGCCTACAAGCGCCGTGAAAGTGCCTTGGGGCAGCTATCGGATCTAAGGGCACATATGGTGTCACTTTACCAGGCCTCCCGAGATTGGCTCGATCCAAAACATACCGATTTTTCACAGGAGGTCAGGACAAAAATTATAGACATTTACTCTTCACTAAGTGACACGTTTATCGAAGGTTCGAAAAATGGCAAAAGCAAAGACAAAAAAGTCTTTAAAAAGGTATCAGAGCTATCAGCGTTTAGTCAGCAGTTCAGACTACATGGACTACAAGTAGGAGAAATGTCCAGAGTGAGCCAGTACATTAGTAAAATGGCTGTTGCGCTTGAACGAATGCGTGTCATCCTAAACTATCGAACGCCCATTACTTTGAGGGCATACAGCAAAGTTTTTATCTATAGTTTTCCTGTAATATACGGACCGTACTTTCAATATGCCTCGGAGCACTATAGCCCCGGGTTGGAATATTTCATGCCAGTCATCTTTAGTTTCATACTGGTGAGCTTAGACAACATTCAAAACCATTTGGAAAACCCGTTTGATCAAGTTGGAGAAGATGATATTAAGTTCAAAGTAGACGAATTTGAAAAGATGCTGGATTAGTGTCAATTAAGAAATAGGACATCGTCTGGTCGATTGGTTTTTCGTTTATTTCAATTTGACATAAGTCTCTCTAATGATTCGATCTACCCCCAGTTCTTCAATTCTTTCCTTGCCCTCTTGGATCAGGGTATCTCCTTTGATGGTCAACTCAAATTCGAAAGTGTTTCCTTCCCATTGTCGTGCTGTGCAGTATTCCAGGTTTTCTATGTAATGGCCATCCATATAGCTATACGACCCACTACCGGAACCGTATTTAGTATTTAAACTATCGGTGCCTTTGTTTAAGTCATGCTGAAAAAAGGCGAAGTAATTTTGGTTGATCATTTTGATCCCTTTCATACCTTTTGTATAGTCTGTGAATACCGTATCCTCACCTGTAATATTCTCAGCCGACAACAATTGCCAGGTGCCTTCGATAGGACTTCTCTCATTAGTAGAAGTACTTTCCTGCTCTGGCATACAGGCACCGAGAGCTAGGAAAAGTACATTAACAAAACGTCTCATTTATTTCGTAATTAAGGTTTGCATAGCATGGGCCGGAATAGTTGTTTCAACTGCCTTCATGCCAATATACATTTTATAAGTGATGGCCTCATCCTGGGGATTCATCACAACAGTTGCTAAAGTACCATCAACATTCAGGAATGAGGTGCTCAATAGCTGACTCCTACTGCTAGCTGTGCTGACGCGTGTGGCCTCAGGTTTGATGAATTTAGAAAAGTGGCCGATGTAGTAATAAGAAGGTGTATATATCAGCTCATCTGTTTGCGTATCAGCATGGATGGGTGAAAAGCAAAAGTTGCCTACATGGTTTGGCCCTCCTGTTTCGTCCAAAACAATGTTCCAATCGGTCCAACCAACGGTTCCTTGATTAAAATCATTGATCATTGACCGGCCATATCTCTCGGCATTAGGCCAATATTGATATTTGGCCGGATCAAAACTCTCATTGCATCCTTCGGTGAATAGTAAATTCTTCGTAGGGAAATTTTCGTTAACCATCCTCAAATTCCCAAAGTTAGGATCTGCACCTGTCCAGGTTTCATACCAATGAAACCCGATCCCCCATGCATATTTAGCGGCTTCCGGGTCTCCGAAAATCGTATTCGCTCTATTTACAATCAAATCGCGATTGTGATCCCAAACCACGATATTTTTATCTCCTAATCCTTCTTTTTCCATGATCGGACCCAAATGATCTCTCAAGAAGTCCCTCTCTTCTTCGGCAGTATAAATACATGATTCCCAGGTCTGTGTAGCCATAGGTTCGTTCTGAATTGATATCCCCCAAATCGGCATACCTTCTTGCTCATAAGCCTTGATGAACTTGGTGTAATATGTCGCCCAAGCATCACGGTATTCCGGGAGTAGTTTTCCACCTTGCAGCATGTGTTCTTTTCCTTTCATAAAAGCAGGAGGGCTCCATGGGGAAGCATACAACAAAAGTTCTCCACCAGCTGCTGCGATGGCACTTTTAATCATTGGAATTTTGAATTCACGATCATGTTTAATATCGAAAGTTTTCAAATCCTTGTCACCTTCTTCTATATAGGTGTAGCTGCCACTACCAAAATCACAACTGTGGATGTTAGTTCTAGAAAGCGAATAGCCAATGCCAGTCTCTTCGTTGTAATAGGCCTCAAGCAGCTCTTCTTGCTTCTCGGGTGAAAGTTTGGCGAAGGTCTCAGCCGAGGCATCCGTAATGGCACCACCAATACCAAGCATTTTCTGAAAAGATTTGTCCGGATTGACAAAGATCGACCACTCGGTTTCCTTCGGTTGATTAGCTTTTATGAATGATACTTTCGCAGTTTCTGAAAGTCTGAGATCCGTTTCACTTGCAGTAGTATATATAGTAACTTCCTTTCCTTCTACAGAAAACTTCGAGATCTCCTTTGAAGCTTCCAAGGTTGGAGCTTCTTGTTTTGGCTGACAAGCAAACCCCACCATAATTAATAATGAGCCTAATATTGTTCGATTCATGATCGTGATTTTTTACTTATTGATATTCTGATCTTTTTAGTAATGTTATTGGACGCATTGCCCACATATAGGTAGTAGTCACCAGGCTCTACAACCCATTCGGAAATTGAATCATCATAATAGGCCAGATCAGATACGTTGATTGTCACAGTACCAGGTTGGCTCGCACCAGATGCGATGGCCAGTTTTTGATAGCCCTTGAGTTCTTTTAGAGCCCTAGGCACTTTAGATTTGATCTTTCCCGTATACACTTGCACTACTTCAGCTCCTGTGATTCCTCCTTCGTTTTTGACATCAAAAGAAACTGTGATGGCCTCGTTAGCAGCATATATGGACTGATCAGACTGGATATTTGAAATGGAGAAATCCGTGTAGCTCAGCCCATACCCAAATGCGAATTCAGGTGCAATTTTCTTGGTATCGTGCCAGCGATAGCCTACTAAGATATCCTCTTTATACTCTTGCATGATGCTATCTCCAGGATAGGAGATCTCACCAAATGCGTATGCCCCGTTGTCCTCCAATTTTTTAGGAAAAGAAAAAGGCAATTTTCCGGATGGATTTACATCTCCTGAAACCACATCAGCCAATGCATGCCCGGTCATCGATCCAAGATACCACGCCTGAATAAGTCCTTTGGTTTTTGACAACCATGGCATGGCTACTGCGTTGCCGCTGACCATTACTACACCCAAGTTTTTGTTTACAGCATATAACTCGTCAATGAGCGCTTCCTGGCCAAATGGTAGATTGTAAATCTTTCTGTCTCCGCCTTCACAGTCCTGGTGGTGGTTTTTATTTAATCCGCCAACAAACAAAACTAGATCAGCTTTTTTAGCCACATCTATGGCAATTGACTTCAAGGAATCTGCATCGTACGGAGATGGGTTGACTCTAGCATAAGCAGGTGCGCCAGATGCATAGCCCATGGCATATGTGATTTTCGCATTTTTGTATCTGGCTTTTATCCCTTCCAATGGAGAAACCTCAAACTGTGGCTTCAATTCTGAAGATCCGCCACCTCGAGTCATCATTCGTGTCGCATTTTCTCCGATTACAGCAATGGTGATCTCAGTTTCATCTTTGATCGGAAATATATCTTCTTTGTTTTTCAACAATACGATACCTTCTTGAGCTACTTTTCTTGCCACTTCATGGTGAGCAGTAGTATTTACACTTCCTAATGGACGGTTTGGGTTTAAGCTGGTTCTGTAAATGAGTCTCAAAATTCTTCGGACTTTGTCATCTACTATAGATTCTTCCACTTCCTTGTTTTCGAGCATTTCCAAAAATGGTCCAGCAAGGTAGTAATTCTCATAGGCATTTACTTTAGAATAAGTCAAGCCATTGGTGCCAGTACCCATTTCAATATCTAACCCATGAAGGGCTGATTCTTTGGTATCGTGAGCGCCACCCCAGTCGGTGACCACCACGCCATCAAATCCCCAATCGTTTTTTAGAATGTTGTTGAGCAAAATCTCATTATGGCAACAGTGTTGCCCTCGAAACTGATTGTAAGCCCCCATAATGGACCAGGCTTCTCCTTCTTCGACTGCAGCTTTGAAGGCTGGTAAGTAGATTTCATATAGAGCGCGATCACTCACTTCCACATTGATGTGGTCTCTCCAGCGTTCCTGATTATTCAGTGCATAATGTTTTACACATGCTGCAACCCCATTTTTTTGTACTCCCTTAATGTAAGGTACCACGAGGCGCGAAGCCAGGTACGGGTCTTCACCCATGTATTCAAAATTCCTACCGTTCATTGGTGTTCTATAAATATTGACACCCGGACCCAATAGAATGTCTTTCTCTCTATATCGGGCCTCCTCGCCAACTGCCACACCGTAGGCATATGAAAGAGAATCATTGAAACTAGCAGCCAAACACGTAAGTGCAGGAAATGCAGTTATAGAATCATTCGTCCAACCAGCGTAATTCCAGCTATCCCAGCTGATTTCAGCTCTTACTCCATGCGGGCCATCCGACATCCATACTTCAGGAATACCCAAACGAGATACTCCAGGCGAACTAAATTTGCTCTGAGCATGACACATCGCTACTTTTTCTTTGAGTGTAAGCAGAGGTAGGATGCTGTCAATTTTGGCTTCTATTTCTTTTTCGCTGTATTGTGCTTTGGAGGTCCAGGTGCCGAGGCATATCATAGCCAGCAGAATGACTTTTTTCATCTTTCTAATTCTATTGTGATAAATAATAATCGAAAATAGAAATTGTCGTCATCAGACTAGGACTAGCATTCTTTCAAAAGAGGTGGGTGTTTTTTGCAAAACCGATCAAAAGTGCAAAAAGGGAGTTTTTCCAAACAAAAAAACCGAATGAGCTATCCCATTCGGTTTGTATTTCTTAGCAGGTAAATGACTACCTTATCCTTATTTAAGCAGCGTCTGCTTTCTGTCCGGCCCTACCGAAACAATATCGATGGGTAGACCTACTTGTTTTTCAATAAACTCAACATAAGTTTTAAGCGATTGTGGCAGAGCTTCGTATGTACCTACTTCTGTGAGGTCTTCAGACCAGCCCTCGAACGATTCATAGACCGGGGTTACCTCATTGTCATTCAAATCATATGGCATTTGATCTGACAAATTACCATCTGCATCTTTATATGATGTACAAACAGCAATTTTTTCAAAACCGGAAAGTACGTCGGCTTTCATCATGTACAATCTGGTGGCTCCATTGACCATGATGGCATATTTCAAGGCAGGTAGATCCAGCCATCCACATCTTCTGGGCCGACCTGTGGTGGCACCAAATTCTCCACCATTCTTTCTTAACAATTCTCCCGTCTCGTCATGAAGTTCTGTTGGGAAAGGTCCGCTCCCTACTCGGGTGCAGTACGCTTTGAATACACCAAAAATATCTCCAATCTTGTTCACTGCTACACCTAACCCAGTACAGGCAGCCGCTGTAGTTGTATTCGAGCTAGTCACAAATGGATAGCTTCCGAAGTCGATATCCAACAAAGAACCCTGTGCGCCTTCAGCCAAAATAGACTGACCATCTGCCAATTTCTTATTCAAGTGATACTCACTGTCAATCAACTGGAAGGTTTTTAAGAACTCAACACCCTCTAAGAAAGCTGCCTCCAATTCTTCCAATTCGAATTGAAAATCATATCGAGATAAGATATCTAAGTGACGCTGCTTCAATGCCTTATATTTTGCATCAAAATCAGAGTTCATGATATCCCCTGCTCTCAATCCTACTCTGGAAATTTTATCTTCGTAAGTTGGGCCGATACCTTTTAAGGTAGAACCTATCTTTTTGTCGCCTTTTGCATTTTCGTAAGCACCATCTAAGATTCTGTGTGTGGGTAGAATCAACTGTACTTTTTTAGAAATCAAAAGACTGTTTTTATCGTAATTTTCAAATTTCTCCAGTGCTGTAATTTCTTTTTTGAAAATGGCCGGATCAAGCACGACACCGTTACCAATTATATTTTCGGCACCTTTATGAAAAATACCAGAAGGGATCTGGTGCAATACATGTTTGGTATCTCCGAATTTCAATGTGTGACCAGCATTGGGTCCACCTTGGAATCGAGCAATCACATTATATTTTGGAGTGAGATAATCTACAATTTTACCTTTTCCTTCATCTCCCCATTGAAGTCCAAGCAA
Organism: Reichenbachiella sp.; assembly: GCF_039944555.1. Lineage (GTDB taxonomy): Bacteria > Bacteroidota > Bacteroidia > Cytophagales > Cyclobacteriaceae > Reichenbachiella. The sequence goes on from NZ_JBDUYN010000016.1 coordinate 27,722, forward strand.
TACATCTACAGACATGTGGTAATTATTTATTTAGTTCTTCTTTTGCTTCAGCTATGGTATCCACAATGGAAAAAATCGCATTGAGCTTAGTGATAACCAATAGTTTCTTTACATGTTCGGATGGGTTTACAATGATGACCTCGCCCCCTTTGTTTCTAAACTTGGTCAAAATGGTAATCAATACACCAATACCGCTACTGTTGATATACCTCACATCAGAGATATCCACCACGCATTTGATGATGTTGTTGCTTAATGTATCATTTACTGATTCTATGATTTCCGGGCCATTCTCTTCTCCTATCAGGTCACCGTGGAAATTAATGAACACTATTTCACCTTCGTGATTGATTTTATAATTCATAGGGTAGTAAATTTTTACTGTTTATTGGTTTTTTCTTTTGCAAAGAAATATAAGGAGTGATGTGTAATATCGATATCAAACATATCTTCCAGTGTCTGTTTGATATTTTGAATTCGCGGATCACAAAATTCCAGCACTTTGCCGCTATCGGCCATCAGGATGTGATCATGTTGCCTAAATCCGTAAGACTTTTCATATTGTGCCAGGTTCTGACCAAATTGATGCCTGGTCACAAGATTGCACTCCACCAACAGGTCTAGCGAATTATAAACCGTAGCGCGACTGACGCGATAGTTTTTATTTTTCATGCTGATGTACAATGTCTCCACGTCGAAATGACCCGACTTGCTATAGATTTCTTCAAGAATAGCATACCGTTCGGGTGTTTTACGAAGCGACTTTGATTCGAGAAATTCAGTAAAAATATTTTTTACTTCTTCATAAATCTTGGTCTTAGGATCGATATGATGTTTGATTTCGCTCAATACTTGGACATTCTAAAACACGGTTGTTTTTCCGCGGGCAAATATAGCCTATTAAACATATTATTTATCATATAAATCGAAGCGACTGACACTTTCTATTCCATCCACTTTTTTCAGTTTCTCCAACATAGTATTCAGGTGACTGGTATCATCGACATACACTGAGATATTGCCTTCAAAAATCCCATGATCCGTATCTATGGTCAAAGACCTCATATTTACCTTGAGGTCTGTAGATATGATCGAGGTAATATCATTGACCATACCAATTCTGTCTGTCCCTATCACTCGAATACCTGCCAGAAATGCAATCTCTTGCTGTGAAGTCCATTTAGCTTTGATAATCCGATAGCCATAGTTGGACATCAGTTCTGTAGCATTCGGGCAGGAAGTCCGATGTATTTTGATTCCTTCACTAACGGTCACAAATCCAAAAACGTCGTCACCGGGAATAGGTTTACAACAATTGGCAAATTTGTAATCGACAACATCCATATCTTCTCCTATGAGAAGCATGTCTGCAGTACCTGTGGCATGGACTTTTTTTATTGTTTTCTTGACCTCATCAGCACTCTCAAAACTTCGCTTTGATTTCTTTGGGGCCTCTTTCTTGATCTCACTGATCTTCTTAATGTCCTTAGGATTGATTTTTCCAGTGCCCACTTCGAAGAAGAAGTCCAACGGACTCTTTGCTCCAAAATAGGCAATGAGTCGATTGATTGTATCATTGTTCAGCGTAAGCTTGATTTGCTTTAGCTTTCTTATTACAATTTCTTTTCCTTCTTTGGCCGCTTTTTTCTTCTCTTCTTTCAGAAAATCTTTGATCCCTGATTTAGCTTTTGAGCTAACCACAAATCGCAACCAATCCTCCTTCGGTTTTTGCTTAGAAGAAGTTAAAATTTCAACCTGATCTCCGTTTTTAAGTTTGGTATTAATTGGCACAAGCTTGTGGTTGATCTTAGCTCCTATACAGTTGGCCCCTACTTCTGAGTGAACGTCAAAGGCGAAGTCCAGAGCCGTAGAGCCATTAGGCAAGGTGATCAGTTTGCCCATTGGTGTAAAGGCATAAACTTCCTCCATGAACAAATTGGAACGAAAATCATCAACAAACTCTATGGCAGAAATATCATTTTGCTCAAGTGATTCGCGTACGCGATTGATCCAGGTATCAAGTGCTGATTCATTTTCTTTAGCCGAACCATCTTTATATTTCCAATGTGCTGCATAACCTTTTTCGGCAATATCATCCATACGGCGGGTACGGATTTGAACTTCCACCCACTGACCCTTTTTGGTCATCACTGTGGTATGTAGCGACTCATAGCCATTTGCTTTTGGTATACTGACCCAGTCTCGCAACCGATCCGGATTGGGTTGATAAAAATCTGTAACAATTGAATAGACATGCCAGCATGCTGCTTTTTCTTTGTCAACATCAGTATCAATAATGATACGAATGGCAAACAGGTCATACACCTCTTCATAGGGTATATCCTGTTTTTTCATTTTCTGAGCAATCGAATAAATGGATTTGGTACGTCCTTTTACTTCTACGGCATATCCCTGATCATTAATTGACTTTTGGATTGGTCGGACAAAGTTCCGTATAAACTTATTCCTATCGTCCTTTGACTCTTCTATTTTGTCGGCGATGGCTCTGTATTCGTCGGCCTCCCTATATTTCATAGAGAGATCCTCCAATTCGGTTTTGATGGCATATAGTCCCAACCGGTGAGCGAGAGGAGCATACAAATAGAAGGTTTCCGAGGCTATTTTCAGCTGTTTGTGTCTTGGCATACTTTCCAAAGTCCTCATGTTGTGCAATCGATCAGCCAGCTTGATCAAAATTACACGTGTGTCACTAGATAGCGTAAGGAGCATCTTACGAAAGTTTTCTGCCTGCTCTGAAACACTTTCTCCAGGAACGCCCGATATTTTAGTGAGTCCATCTATGATACGCATTATTTTGGGACCAAACTCTCGTTTAATATCATTCAATTCCCAATCCGTATCTTCGACTACATCATGTAATAAGGCTGATATGATAGAGGTTGTTCCCAGTCCAATCTCGTTGACACAGATATCGGCCACCTCCAGGGGGTGATAGATGTAAGGTTCGCCCGATTTACGGCGCATATCTTTATGCGCTTCGACAGAAATATAAAATGCCTTCTTTATCTCCTTGGCATCGTTGTCCTTAAGGAATGGTTTGGCATGACGAAGTAGCTTTCTGTAACGACGTATGATCTCTTTCTTCTCCTCCTCCTCATCTATCACCATACGGGTATCCATCATTTGGTTTTGATTTTATTAGTATTAATATCTCACTACAAATTTAAATGCAATCCACTTCATTTATTTGGTTCAGAAAAAACAAAAAATATTTTGCAACCACCCATTGTCTAATTGAATTATCTACATACCTTTGCACTTCCAAAAATTTCACACATGCGGATGTGGCGAAATTGGTAGACGCACTAGACTTAGGATCTAGCGCCGCGAGGCATGGGGGTTCGAGTCCCTCCATCCGCACAAACAGACACCCTCTTTCTTGTGAATATTCAGGAAAGAGGGTTTTTAATTTTTTGAATTCATACCATAAAAGATCACAATTTTGGACATTCAGTTAGATCAAATTTCGAAAACAGAGGCTCTTATTAAAATTAATTTAAAGGAGGCTGATTATCAACCCAAAGTTGAAGAAAAACTTAAGGAGTATAGTAAAAAAGCTCAGATCAAAGGGTTCAGACCAGGTAAGGTTCCTCAAAGTCTGGTAAACAAAATGTACGGAAAATCCATTCTTGTGGACGAGATCAATCATATGGTATCGCACAAAGTGATGGATTACATCAAAGAAAACGATCTCCAGATATTGGGAGACCCACTACCGAACGCTGAGAAAGCTGCTGATTTGGATTGGGATGGTGGAAAAGAGTTCGACTTTGAGTACGAAATTGGTATCGCACCAACATTCGACTTGAAGGTTGATAGCAAGATTAAGGTGGATACCTTCTCTATCAAGATTGATGACAAACTAATGGCGGAGACTTTGGAAAATCTTCAGAAGCAGTTTGGTGAAATGACTAATCCTGAGATTTCTGAAGCTGGAGATTCTCTATTTGGCAATATCCAGACTGAAGGAGAAGAAGAAAATGCTGGCGGCTTGCTCGATCTCAACGAAGTAGAAAAGAAAGCACAGAAAGATTTTATTGGTAAAAAGGCCGGAGATGTAATTGAATTTGATCCTGCCAAGGCCATCAAAAATGAAGACATTAGAAAAACATTTCTTGGTGAGGCTAATCAGGAATTGAAAGGCAAAATTAAATTCGAAGTTAAGAATGTGAACAGAACCATTCCTGCAGAATTGAACCAAGATCTGTTTGACAAAACTTTCGGTAAAGACGCTGTGAAATCTGAAGAAGAATTTAAAGAAAAAGTAAAGTCTTCAATCAGTGAAAACTACAATAGAGAAACTGAAGGCTATACCGACCTGAAAATCAGGGACAAGTTCATTGAAAAGACTAAGATGGAATTGCCTGACACTTTCCTAAAAAAATGGTTAGAGCTGTCCAACAAAAATGAGTTGACCAAAGAACAAATTGATAAAGATTATCCTTTATACGCTAATGACCTTAAATGGTCTTTGATCAAAAACAAGATCACCAAGGACAACGAGATCAAAACAGAGCACGAAGAAGTAGTAAACGAAGCTAAAAACATGATCAGGGCACAATTTGGATCTATGGGGATGTCCGAGGCCATGGAACAAAACATCGATTCTTTTGCTGACAATTACCTTAAAGGTGAAGAGGGCCAGAATTATGTGAAGCTGAACGAAAAAGTATACAACGACAAAGTGATGGCCTTTATCAGAGCAAATATTACGATCAAAGCCAAGGAAGTCACTGCTGAAGAATACAAGGAGAAGGCATAATTCCGTTTTCCTAAAAAAATAGCGGTTGGAGGATAAACTTTTGTCCTCACCCGTCGTCTTTAAAAAGAGTCCTTTGAATTAAGGACTTTTTTTGTTTTTTTGTACCCGCATATAACATCTAGAAAAAATGTATAAGAAAGAATTCAGAGATTTCGCTGTAAAAGGCCAAAATATAAATGGAAATACATTTGACCAATACACCGGTCATATCGAAAACATGACTCGTGCGGTCATTGAAGAGCGCCCTACCAATTTCAGAGAGATCGACGTATTTTCTCGACTCATCATGGACAGAATTATCTTTCTGGGCATGGGAGTGGATGATAATATTGCAAATATCATCACTGCCCAGTTGCTTTTTTTAGAATCTGTAGATGCTAAAAAAGACATTTTGCTTTATGTAAACAGTCCTGGTGGTTCTGTGTACGCAGGACTTGGCATCTATGACACCATGAACTATGTGAATCCTGACGTGAATACCATCTGTACCGGACTGGCCGCCTCTATGGGTGCTGTCCTCTTAGCAGGTGGAGCTGCTGGCAAAAGAGCAGCACTGCCTCATGCCAGAATCATGATACATCAGCCCATGGCCGGTATGCAGGGACAGGCCTCCGATATGGAGATATCCTTGAAGCAAACCCTTTCTGTAAAGAAAGATTTGTATGAAATTTTATCCAAACACAGTGGTAAAACTTACGACCAAATCGAAAAGGATTCTGATCGTGACTACTGGATGAGAGCGTCAGAAGCTAAAAAATATGGCTTGATCGACGAGGTTCTTGAACGAAAAGCTGGCGATTAATCGTTATCTTTGAAAAATTTTGAAAATTAATTAATTATGGCCCAAGTAACCTGTTCATTTTGCGGAAGGAATAAGAAGGATGTTGATTTGATGATTTCAGGCATACATGCTCACATTTGTGACAAATGTATTGCGCAAGCCAATCAGATACTTAGTGAGGAGTCGAATACCAAGAGCAATCTTGATGCTCCAAATTTCAACCTCATTAAGCCTATTGAAATGAAAGAACACCTAGACCAATTTGTGATTGGTCAGAATGAAGCCAAGCGAGTGATCTCTGTAGCGGTTTACAATCACTACAAGAGACTCTCTCAACCGGTGAATGAGGATGAGGTGACGATTGAGAAATCGAATATTGTAATGGTCGGAGAAACCGGTACAGGCAAGACCTATCTGGCTCGTTCGCTAGCCAAAATACTCCAGGTTCCCTTCTGCATAGCAGATGCCACCGTGCTAACTGAAGCAGGTTACGTAGGCGAAGATGTAGAAAGCATCCTAACCCGGTTGCTACAAGCAGCTGACTATGATGTGGAAGCGGCTGAGCGTGGTATCGTTTACATTGATGAGTTGGACAAGATTTCTCGTAAGTCTGATAACCCATCTATCACTCGCGATGTGAGCGGCGAAGGCGTACAGCAGGCGTTACTCAAATTACTTGAGGGCACCTCAGTGAATGTCCCTCCTCAGGGTGGCAGAAAGCATCCGGATCAAAAAATGATTTCTGTAAATACAGAAAATATTCTCTTTATCTGTGGAGGTGCGTTTGACGGTATCAGTAGAAACATAGCTACTCGCTTGAATACCCGCCCGCTTGGATTCAATTCTAAGAAGCAGGATACTTACGGAGAGGTAAACAAGGAAAATTTATTGCAGTACATCACAGCTCAGGATTTGAAGAGTTTTGGCTTAATCCCTGAATTGATTGGTCGTGTTCCGGTATTGACACATCTCAATCCATTAGATGGCAAAGCACTACGTCAAATATTGACAGAGCCTAAGAATGCACTGGTCAAGCAATACACCAAGCTTTTTGACATGGAAGGTATTGAGGTAGAATTCAAAAAAGGAGCACTGGACTATATCGTGGAAAAAGCACTTGATTTCAAGTTAGGTGCTCGTGGACTCAGGTCAATCTGTGAGGCAATCATCAACGATGCGATGTTTGAATTACCTTCTCAGAAGGATGCCAAGAAGCTGATAGTTACCAAAGCCTACGCTGAAGAGAAGTTCGAGAAGTCTAAGATGAACAAACTGAGAGTGGCAGGATAAATTGGTTACGAATTGCAAACACAGCAGTCCTTAAAAAAGCTATTTAATGTCCGAATTTTTCGGGCATTTTTTTGTCTGCGTATTAAAGGGTTTAAGTCATGAAATTGGCACTTTCGCTTTCCATTTTCGCCGCTCTGAAGTATAAAAACAATGGAAAGGCAAAGGCAATTGCAACCAAAAATGTCAGCGGGATAAACACCCACCAATGTTTCATTCTGAGTTTGATAGCCTCAGGTATATACCATACAAAAAAAGTAAAAACTACAACCAACAAATCTGCGCTAAATGATCTGGCAGGAAAAGTGGTCTTGGTTTGCGCCAAATAATTGACAATTGAAGTGTTTTCTTCGTTCAGATAAAACTGAATATTGTAATACCAGGTATAGCAAAGCCCTAAAACGGCTAACAGTAAGAATACATACTTAAGTTTCATAGGTATAAGAGGTTTAGATTCGATCTGAAATTTTCTCATGAGGCACTTCCGCCCTCGTCTGAAAGATACCTCTCTTTGATGACATTGAGATGTCTGAGCTCATGACCTGCAATATGGTAGGCTAGTCCTCTTACAGTTCGTTCATTCACAATGCTACCATCGAGATCGATTCCAGATCCCTTTCTCATAAAAGAGTCCTCTGGCAAATATTCAAAAAGAGCAATAGTAGACTTTCTAACCAGTTCATATTCTTCAAAAATACTTTCTAAGCTTCTGTTGTTAGCATTAGAATATTTGACATAAGTGTCCTGATCGAAGCCATGCAAAGGAGTCTCATCATTGCGAGCATTGCGAAGTGCCCGATAAGCAAAAATACGTTCATCATCAATCAGATGAATCAATATTTCCTTGATCGTCCATTTGTCTTTGGCATAACGATAAACGAGCTTCTCTTCAGAAAGGCTATAAATCAGTTCCTTGATCTCAAGAAAACTACTCCAAAGGCGCTCGAGTACTTTCCCGTCATCTTCTAGCAAGTCCAGATAAATTTTGGAATACGCAGGGTATTCTCCCCAAACAGGTTTATCAATTCTTCTCATCTTTTCTATCAATCTTGTTTAAAACTTTTCGCCCAGGTTTTAGCCCATATGCCTAACGGTTCGATCAACTCGAACAGCTCCTTTCCTCGCTTCGTAAGAGCATATCCATCTACCGTTCTTTCTATCAGATGCGAGTTTTTCAGCTCTTTGAGTCGCTTATTTAAGGTAGTAGGAGAAATAGACTCGCAATATTCCTGCAATCTCCTGAAAGTACTTGGGCCATTGTAAAGATGCCAAATGATACCCATTGCCCAACTTCTACCAAGTAAATCGAAGAGAGCCATGATGGGCTGCCCAGTCTTCGATCCTCTAACTGGTTTTCCTGGAACTGGTAATGCCATAATTGATGAATTTTGTAAATATATTGCTGTTAAACTTCAACTTTATAACGCTCAAGATCCGAAGCACTTAATAGAGGGTTAAACTCAATCAAGGTACATGCAGCAATACCTTCTATGATGAACGGATCTTTGGACAGGATTACTTCCACCTCCTGTTTCGACCTAGCATTTGCGATCACGACACCCCCGTCACGGGGCACTTTAGGTCCTCCAAGTATGAATTTTCCTGTCTTGTAATGCTCGCTTAGATACGCTCGATGTGCCTCTGTGAAATTATTAACTTCTTCAATAGGTTTGATATAGTTGTAATTGACAATAAACATAATTATTTATTAAGGTTAAAGTTTTGCAACGTCATAAGATCATTTTTTGGAATTAGATCGTGCCGATAAAAAATATTCTCATAGACTTCAGCCTATCATAGTCACAGAGGTTCTCACTAAGAAAAACCTTTTGAGAACCACCGAGGTCTTTACTGATCAATGATGCTACATAATAGATAGCAAAGCTACATATTATGTAGCAAATATGAAACAAAGAATTGAAGTACAATAGAAATAAACCAAGGTTAAACAAGAAAGGACAACATGAGGGTAAGTCATAAAAAAGCCCAACAGTCTAATGATCATTGGGCTATTAAATACATTTTGCAATAAATTACTCCAACACGGTTATCCCTAACTCAGAAACAATGTCGCTCACATTACCAGCTTCATCTACCGAAATAAAATAAACGTCGTAAATACCTGGTTCAGCAACGAATATGGTATCTCCCACCCCCCCGCTGGTAAAATCACTCAAGACTGTAGGTGCATCAGCTCCAGTTGCTAAAACGAGCCATTGCCCTTCCGTATCAATGGAAATTGCCCGAGAGTTAGGAAGAACTGAAACTGAGCCCAAGGCCACAGGAGACGTATTATCTATTTGCATTGTAGCATCGGGCAACGCTACGGGACTATTTCCAGCTAAATCCACAATTGCACCTATCGAAACCGTCAAAGTACCATCTCCTCCTCCGTTCGTTAGATAATCCATTGTCCATACAGCAGGATCATTTGTTGACCAAAGTGTATCTGTAATGGACTTGACTCCTCCTCCTGAAATATCTACAAACACTAGAGTATCAGCTATTGATGCCTTGACAGCCCTCATGGCCTCATTAAATGTTACTCTAATGCTTACTTTCGTATTATCATTAGCTACTTTTTCTGATAATTTAGTTTGCCCAACAGGAGCCACGTTATCAACCAAAGGCAGCTTGATATATAGACTATTCGCTGTGTCTCCACCATATATTTCACTAATGGCAACTGATCCCAATCGAGCTTCAGGCTGTCCATTACTGCTACCTGCCTTATAAATAGAATAATAAACAGTACTGCTATTTTTGTAGGCTTTCAAGGTGGATAGTGTTGCTCCTGAAGAGATAAAAGGGGCAATGGCCTTATTATCCTTATCGCGATAAAAAGCAGAAGTATCATTCGCGTTAATGCCATTCAATGTTAATTCCGGAACAGCAACCAATGGAGCACCGAAGGTCATAAACACGGTGTCTTCAGAATTGTTGCTAAGTATTCCGGTCCCGCTATAAGTAACATTTACGTCAGAGGCATCCATGCTCAAAACTGTGATGTCCAAGGTACCCGTTTTTGATCCGTCGCTTACGGTAAGCACAACTTCACCGCTTCGTTTAAAACTTACTTCGACATCGGTACCAGAAGATGATTTTATTTCGGCCAAATCTGTGTTGCTTATACTCCAAACAAATTCTCCTTCCATATTACCCAGTGTATAGGTACCTGTGGTTCCAGGGTCTGCTACATGCAGACCGGAGATATAATATCTGGTGAATGATGTGGCTTCGTCTTCTTTGCAGGACGGCATAACCAACCATATACCTAATAATCCCAGTAACAATTTGTTTTTTTTTACTCTCATTCTCTTTAATTTAAAAGGTGTTCAAAATCTCAATGCTGCTGTCGGCTTTTTAGTGAGGCTATGGCCTATTGGCATTGCAAGACCAACACTCCATACTTAAGAATGCATCAGGTCTTATTTATTCTACTGATTCCAAGATTTTTTTCAGGAATGGTTATAAGATTGGCTTATTTCACATTGATCATTCCTTTTCAGAAACATTAGAAAAATGCGAATCAGAGAAAGGGCTTAGAGTTACGCATTAAAAATTTCGAGATTCGAAAAGAACAAAGAGATTATCTAGCAACTATCTCTTTCTGCGGACAAAGAGTAGTTGACGTTACGGGTAGAAGCATCCACCTCCAGATCCTTAATAAAGCGGTCGTTAACAGGTTTACCCATTTGATTCTTCTTTTTTCAAAGGATACTTTTGATTCAGGTATTTTCTTAAAAACAAAGTAGTTGCATATTCATCCACCAGTACCTGATTGTACGCTCCTGCCTCGTTTTTCTTGAGTAAATAGTCCCAACCGCTGTCGGTAGCAAACTTGATGTATTTCTGTATGATGTAGTCATCGGACAACTCATCTTCAGGTCCTACATGGCCCAAATCCACAAAAATTTGTCCAAGAATTTCATAAACCTCCTTTTTATTGGCCTTGTCCCAGAGCAAATTGATCGTCCTGCCTCTAAACTTATCTGCCACAATTCTCAACTTAATCACATTCGAGTAGAACACTTTGTCGAGTGTACTGATTTCATCGTTCGCTGTTCCTTCCGTTTGTTGGCAATTGGATAGTGCTTCTTCCAGGCTCGCCACTTTCCTATTTAAATCGCCTACTTTACCGTCAGAATTTTCGTTCTCAGAAAGACGCGTTTCAAGCAGAGATATCCGTTCTTCCATTGTACTGTTCTCAGGGATTCCAGTTGTTTTTTTGGTAAGTCGCATAACGACCTCCTCGGTCTGGCACGTAAAATCAATTTGCTTGTACGAAAGTATTACTGCCGCTACTACTTCTAAAATAAGCGCTGCGAACATACCATTGAGATATTTGGCATTCATGGATTTTATCACATTGGTGATACCCAGAAAAGTAATAATTGCCGTGATCGAAAAGATGACAATAAATACGTAAAAAATGATGTTTAGCTTTTCTGCTTCCATTGGATTAGGTTTTGAAAGTTCAACTTTCGGTTTAGATCTCTTTCAAATATACAGTGAAAGGTTTATTATTTTGATCCACAGATAGGACTGTAATCCCATTGTTCAAATAATTGAGTCGCCATTGAACTTGTAACTTTATTCAAACCTTCCACGTTTACCAATCAGTTGTTTTACAAATAGGTAAATAATGAAATACGCACTTGGTGAATTCGAAGAGATCGTATTGCTTTTGGTCGCGGCGCAACATGATCAGTCTTATGGCCTGTCCATTACTAAAGCCATTGAGGAAAAATTGAAACGTTCCGTAACCATGAGCAGTGTACATACGGCACTTTATCGACTAGAAGAAAAGGGGTTTGTCCAATCGAACATTGGAGGCAGCAGTACCGCCAGGGGAGGTCGTAGAAAGCGACTTTTCATGATCAGTGCGTTGGGAAAAACAGCTTTGAAGGAATCGCGAGCGGCGAGGAATCAGCTTTGGAGTATGATTCCTGAATTCTTGATGAAATGAAAGATACACGCAACATACTTCCTCCGAGGTTAGCCGACCGCTTGTTTCGCTGGTATTGTCAAAACGAGCTGGCAGAATCTATTCAGGGAGACATGCACGAAAGATTTGCTGACCATGTGATGCATAAGGGTCTATGGAAAGCCAGACTTCTCTATTGGCTCAGCATTATCCAATTCATCAACAAGTACACTTTAAAAAGAACCCATTCAAATGATTCAGCATCACTAAACTCATTCGCAATGATCAAAAACTATCTACTAGTTGCTCTCAGAGGGCTTAAAAAAAACAGCACGTACGCAAGTATCAACATTTTCGGCCTAGCCATAGGCCTGTCTTGTTGTTTCATGATTTTTTCATTCGTCAAAAGGGAGCTCAATTTTGACCAATTCCACAAAAAGAGTGAACGGCTGTTTAGGGTGACTAACAGTTTTGAAAAACCTAACAGCACGAATCACTGGGCAAGGACCCCTCCTGCACTTGCACCTGCTATTAGAGCCAATTTTTTCGGAGTCGAGAAAACCACGAGACTGCGCCATACAGATGAATTGCTGTATACGGTTGGCGACCGCTCATTTTATCAGGGCAACGGTTTTTTTGCTGATTCGCTCTTTCTGGAGATGTTTGATTTTCCTTTGAAATCAGGTAATTGGGACACTGCACTTGACAACCCCGGAAATATCGTACTGACCGAGTCAACCGCTATAAAATTCTTCGGCCGGGAAGACCCTATGGGCAAGCTTATTATTATGGAAAATGAGACGGTTTTGAAGGTAGCGGGTATCCTGGCACCAATACCTGTAGACTCGCACATTACCTTTGATCTACTCATCTCCTTTCCTACATATGTTGTGCCTGATGGGTATTTAGCAGATCTCAATAGTTGGGGATGGGCTGGATTTTGGACTTATATTCAACTTAGTCAAGAAACGAATTCTGAAGAATTCAAAACCCAAATCACAAAGTTGTATAAAGAGCATTATAAAACAGGATCAGACATTAAAATATCCGTAGAACTACAGGCACTCGGGGACATCTATCTCGGGTCTTCCCGATATACAAATATTGGGGAGTCTGTGCGTGTGGGCAATAGAAACTCCGTGATTGGGTTGAGCGTTGTCGCTCTGCTGATCCTTCTAATTGCCAGTTGTAATTTCATGAATCTGTCCATGGCCATGTCTATGCGCCGAGGAAAAGAAATAGGTATTCGAAAAGTTTTGGGCGCTGTAAAGACCAAAATCACCAAGCAGTTTTTAATTGAATCGATTTTAGTAAGTCTGATCAGTTTCGGGCTAGCCTTATTCATCGTATTCGCCTGCCAGTATTACTTCAATGAACTTTTTGATTTGGACCTACGAAATTCTTTACTCGACTATTTCATGTCAATCCCTTTATTCATCCTCATAACAGTAGCCATTGGAATATTGGCTGGCTTATATCCGGCATTTATCCTTTCTGCCTTTAATCCTATTTTTGCACTAAAGGGAAAACTGCATGCCAGCGGCTCGGGCGCATGGTTAAGAAAAGGTCTTCTTGTCTTTCAGTTTGTGATTGCTTTGGGATTGATCATCTCGAGTGTGATCGTGGTTTCTCAAATGGACTTCATCCGTAGTAAGTCTCTAGGGTTTGATCACAGCAGCATAGTAAAATTGCGTATGAGTGCCGATGCCGGACATTATGAGGCGTTAAGAAATAAGCTGCTCAGTAATCCTCGCGTCATTAACCTGACCAAGGCCAGCCATTCATTTGACGGATCAGCTTCCAGCGGTCCGGCCTGGCTTAAGGGAAAAACAGACAAGGATTCGCATCAGGTATCATATTATCAAACTGAGCAAGACTTTCTGGATGTCACTGGAGTCAGGCTAACGGAAGGTCGTTTTTTTTCAAGGGATTTTCCAAATGATTCTGCAACGGCATTAGTTCTCAATCAATCAGCGGTAGCTAAACTTGGGCTCAAAAACCCCTTAGGTCAAAAGATCAATTTTCACAATCGTGAACGAACTGTCATCGGGGTTGTAGAAGATTTTCATTTCAGCTCGTTGCATTCAAGTATTGGGCCGATCGGAATTGTTATGCCCTTTGTAAATCTTGAGCAATTATTAATTAAAGTTCAGGGCAATGATTTTAGGCAGACGTTACTCTCACTGGAAAGCGACTGGCGAGAGGTGTCAGGTGTACTACCCTTTGAAGCTAGTTTCCTGGAAGACGGTATCCAGGCCATGTACGAAAGGGAAGAAAAATTGACATCATTAATCACTTCTTCTTCATCTCTTGCTGTTGCTCTTGCTTGTCTAGGACTTTATACTCTAGTAGCCTTCTCCATCGAAACCAGACTAAAAGAAATAGGCATTAGAAAAGTCCTTGGTGCGCAATTAAGCAAATTGGTAATCCTTCTGGCGAAACATTATATGATTTTGATCCTGATTGCTAACCTCATCGCCTGGCCAATCACTTACTTTTTTGCGAATCAATGGCTTGATAATTTCGCATACCGGATTTCATTAGATCCGATGGTTTTTATAGGTTCCGGATTTGTCCTTTTCTTAATTTCAGTAGCTACCATAGGATACCAGCTCGTGAGAGCAGCACTTATCAATCCAATTAAATTTTTACGTAGTGAGTGATTGATGATCCTTATCAACAGACCTTAATTGAGTCCCGAAAAGAGAAAAAAGACTCATTTATTTAATTATAGAGTGGCAACCAGAAATGAATTTTAAAGAATCCACAGGAATTAAGATTCTATCTCATAGTAGATATCAGAACAGAATTCCAGTTATGGCTGTAACCATCAATGCGGCAGGTATTTCCTAAGGATTCCGTAAAGAAAAGTGCCAAACATGGCACTGGCTATTACTAATAAAAAAACACTGGCGCCATTGCCAACCAACACAAACATAGGTCCCGGGCAGGCACCAGTCATCGCCCAACCCAACCCAAATAATGTACCGCCAAACAGGGCCGATTTAAACAATCGATCCTTTGGTTTGAGTGCTATAATTTCTCCATTTATTGACTTCAACCCGAAACGTTTGATGCTAAGAGTAATGATCACCCCAAAAAAGACAGCCGACCCAATCACACCATACATATGGAATGATTCGAATCTGAACATTTCATAAATCCTGAACCAGGAAATAACCTCAGATTTAGTCAAAATGATTCCAAAGATTAACCCTGTCAATAAATATTTAATGAATTTCAAATCTTGGACTTAAAAAGTTAAAAGATACGGAAGTATAAAATGGGTCATAATCACCCCTCCTATAAAAAAACCGATTACAGCTATCAACGAGGGTAGCTGTAGGTTACTCAACCCACTAATAGCATGCCCGGAGGTGCAACCGCCAGCATATCGCGTTCCAAACCCTACCAATATTCCTCCTATCACGAGCATTACCCCATACTTGGGAGTGGACAACGCCTCCCAGCTAAAAATTGATGAGGGCAAATAAGAAGCTCCTGGATTTTCAATTCCTAATGCTTCTAATTCAAGCTTTGTATTTTCGGAAATTTCTACTGCGTCTGAAAAACTTAAATATTCTCTGGCAATAAATCCACCCATCAGAGCGCCCACAACAAAAATCAGATTCCAGATATCTGCTTTCCAATCAAATCTAAAAAATGACGACACCTTGCCTGCCCCGGCAATACTACATAAGGACCGAAGATTACTGGATACTCCAAATTTGTTCCCAAAGTAGAGCAACAGAAACATCACTCCGGAGAGCATAGGACCCGCTACGTACCAAGGCCAGGGTTGCCGTATCCATTCAACCAGCTCCATATTGATAAATTCAAGTGAATATTAATAATCGAGTTCTTGAGTCCAGCCCAAGATTCCTCCTTCGAGATTGTACAATTCCCCTTCGAATCCCATTTGTGCCATTAAACCACACGCCTGGCCACTTCTGTTACCGCTTCTGCAGTACACATAGTAGTTTTTAGATTTATCCAGGTTTTCTAGTTTTGACTTAAAATCAGGCTGGAAAATGTCCATTAGCTCACATCCGGGGATAAAGCCGGCATCGTATTCTTCCTGCGTTCTCACATCGAGCAAAACTCCATTGTCGTCAGCTTCAAACTTTTCTGCGAAATCTATTTCGTCAATATTCTGGTACATTTATTATTACTTTAAAGTCGATGGACATACAAAGTCCGTTCTTTTAATTCCTGTTTCAATAATTCCTTTAAATCCCAATTCTACATTCACCAAGTCATGAATTCCTCTAGATTTTAATATTGAAGAGGCAATCACCGAGCGGTAGCCACCAGCACAATACAGGTAGTATTGTGTATCGGGATTGACTTCGTCCATATGAGAGTTTATAAAATCCAGTGGGAATGTTGCTGACTGATCTACATGCTCCGCTTCAAATTCACCAGGTTTTCGTACATCAAGCACATTCAATGTTGTCTGATTCATCCGCTTCTCAAACTCCTGAGGAGTGATAGATGCCAATGTGTCCGTTTCTTTGTTGGCTGCCTTCCAGCTGGAGAAACCTCCTTTTAAATAGCCTAACGTATTGTCATAGCCTACTCTTGACAATCTTGTCACCACTTCTTCTTCTCTGCCACTGTCGGCCAGAAAGATAATTGGCTGCTTCAAGTCCGTAATCAATGCTCCTACCCAGGGAGCAAAGTTTCCATCGATTCCAATGAAGATCGAGTTAGGAATATGGCCCTTTACAAATTCGCTCTGATGTCTTGTGTCTAGTACCAGCGCTCCTTCATGATTTGCCATGGCCTCAAAGGTCTCTACATCCAACGCAACAGTTCCTGTTTCCATTACGGTATCAATGCTCTCATATCCGGACTTATTCATCATTGCATTTTTTGCAAAGTACTGAGGAGGTGGCATGATACCTTCGGTCACTTCTTTTATGAATTCCTCCTTGGTCATATCTGTACGAAGCGCGTAATTGGTTTTCTTCTGATTGCCCAAAGTATCCCAGGTTTCTGAAGACATATTCTTGCCACAAGCAGAACCTGCGCCATGCGCAGGGTACACTACTATTTCATCAGACAAGGTCATGATTTTGTTTCTTAAGCTATCATACAAGTAGCCAGCCAGATCTTCTTCTGTCAAATCAGATTTTACTGCCAAGTCAGGACGACCGACGTCACCTATGAACAGTGTATCACCGGAGAAGATTGCTTTTTGGTTTCCCTCTTCGTCAATCAATAGGAAAGTGCTGCTTTCCATGGTATGCCCAGGCGTATGAAGCAGTTTAATTTTTGCCTCACCAATTTCAAAAAGCTCTTCATCAGTCCCAATATAGCTTTCGAACGAAGTTTTGGCTGTGGGTCCGAAGACAATCTTTGCTCCTGTCTTTTTTGCCAGGTCCACGTGTCCAGATACAAAATCTGCATGGAAGTGCGTCTCGAATATGTATTTGATGGTCGCGCCATTTTCTTTTGCTTTTTCTACATAAGAATCTACTTCTCTCAATGGGTCAATGATAACTGCTTCATTGCCACTTTGAATGTAATATGCGCCTTGTGCCAAACAGCCTGTGTATATCTGTTCTATTTTCATTACCAATTCAATTTTGGGTTTCTTGTTGCAAATGTACGTCAGCTACGCCTATTGGTTTGTAACTAAAGTCACGCGAAGATAATGGGAATGGGATAAGCTTTAAACTGAATTATTCAATTCAATAGTTAATAGTTATCAATGAGATTCATAACCAACTGATTATAAACCTATTAATTAGCTCAAAAATCCTTCAATCAGCTGGTTGATTTTCTCAGTTTCGGTAAGAAATCCGTCATGTCCATAGAATGATTCAATCTCATGATAGTGCACATTGTATAGATGATCAGCTATTTTCCTTTGTTCCCTGATTGGAAAAAGGAGATCTGAAGTAATACCTATCTGCAATACAGGAATTCGGATGCCTTCTAAAACTTCGATTAGTGTACCTCTTCCTCGGCTTAGATCATGGCTGTCTAGTGCTTTGGTAAGATTCCAAAGTAAATATCCGCTGAAACCACGATTGGCCAATTTCGAACCTTGATACCTAATATAGGAGTCTGCCTTAAAATCGTCCACTTTTGCCTCTTCGTCACTTTGGGTTTGCTCAAAAATTTCATGGTTGCGATATGACAACATGCCGATGGCCCTCGAAGCGGCAACTCCGGCAGCTCCAGCCTCCGGATCATTATTTTTCCAGCTTGGATCGGCTTCGATAGCCAAGCGCTGCGCTGCATGCACAGATATTCTCCAGGGTGATTCCTTTGGTGCCGTGGCTACCAATATCAGCCTCTCAAAAATTTCAGGGTCCTGCACAGCCCATTCATAGGTTTGAAACCCTCCCATAGAGCCACCTAATCCTATGGCAATTTTTTCAATTCCCAAATGATCTCTGAGTAATTTGTGCGCTTCCACCATATCCCTAATGGTTATCCTGGGGAAAGAAGAGAAGTAAGGCTTACCGGTTTCGGGATTAACAGAAAGTGGGCTTGTGGTACCATAGGGAGACCCCAATATATTTGCACACACAATAAAATGCTTTTCCAGATTGATGACTGAGTCATTTTCAAACAGACCGTCCCACCAATCTATGGCTTCAGAATTTGCTGTCAATGCATGAAACACCCATACCACATTGCTCTTGTCCGCATTCAGCTTGCCGTAGGTATGATAAGCGATTTCGAGTTGAGCGAGTACATCGCCTCTTTCCAATTCGAAAGGCGCATTATGCTGATATGTGAGGGCTTTTTTTCTCATGGGATTTTGAAGGCGCAAACCTAATAAATGTACCAGAATACTTTAGCCTACTACCCAATTTTCGACGCGAACTTTACATATTTGCAAAAATCACATAGAATCCATGTGATAATTCTATTAAACACCCAGGCATCTAACCCAAATCAAGAATTACTGATTGTTAAAATTATTGAAGGCATACCATGAAAAAGTACCGACATTTCGAAACTAATGCTATTAGAACCCAGATCGAGACCACTCATGAAAAGGAGCATGCATCTCCAATGTATCTCACCTCAAGTTTTGTATTCGATGACGCCGAAGAAATGCGAGCGACCTTTGCTGAGGAAATAGATAGAAATACTTATAGTCGATTTACCAACCCCAACACAACAGAATTCATTGATAAGATGTGCGCACTCGAGGGTGCTGAGGCTGGCTATGCCACCGCCACAGGAATGGCGGCAGTATTTTCAACGTTTGCCACTTTGTTGAATGCAGGTGATCATATGCTTTCCTGTCGATCGATCTTTGGGTCTTCTCATTCAGTGATTACCAAGTTCTTACCAAAGTACAACATAGAAAGCACATACCTGGATTTAGATGACACATCAAGCTGGCAAGACAAGGTCCAACCTAATACTAAAATATTATTCCTGGAAACACCTACCAATCCGGGCATAGAACTGATTGACCTTGAATTTGCCGGAGCTTTCGCTAAAAAGAACAATCTGATTCTGATAGTAGACAATTGTTTTGCTACGCCCTATTTGCAGCAACCCATTCCTTATGGTGCCGATTTGGTGATTCACTCTGCAACCAAGTATCTGGATGGCCAAGGCCGGGTAATGGGAGGTATGATTGTTGGGAAAAGCGAGCTTATTAAGGAAATCTATACTTTCAGTAGAAGTACCGGGCCTGCCCTATCTCCTTTCAATGCCTGGGTGCTATCAAAGAGCTTGGAGACACTTGCCATCCGTATGGAGAGACATAGTGAGAATGCATTGAAATTAGCCGAGTGGCTGGAAGCCAACGAAAATGTGGAATGGGTACGGTATCCATTTTTGCCGTCGCACCCTCAATATGATATTGCTAAAAAGCAGATGAGAAGTGGTGGTGGTATGGTATGTTTTGGTATAAAAGGTGGATTAGAACGTGGCAAAAATTTCCTCAATAGCGTAGAAATGTGTAGCCTCACGGCCAATCTTGGCGACACACGTACCATTGTTACTCATCCGGCTTCGACTACTCATGCCAGGCTCACAGATAATGAAAGAGCAGCTACGGGAATAGCACCAAACTTGATTCGGATTTCGGCCGGCTTAGAACATATCGATGACATTATTGAGGATTTAGCATCTGCTTTTGGAACATCAAAGAACTGAGTTAGTTCGATAAGATTCTGTACAATTCCAGATTGAGGTAGTAATGGTGCCCCTCAATGGTTCTTTTTTCCAGTACCTGCAAGTCGCACAACTCATTTAGGTAGTTCCTTGCGGTGTTCTCGGCAAAGGCTTTTTTATCGGTCAAGTGTTTTACCTTGGTGTAGGGCTGGGTGAAGATGATTTCTACCAATAGCTCTGGTCTGCGGATAGATGAGTTTTTTTGCAGTTCTTCAAGAATTTCATCTTTCACCGATAATATTTCATTGATTTTGTTGTAGGTATCGTTGGATGTTAGTTCAACAGCCTTTAGCATATACAAAATCCATTTCTTCCAATCTCCCCTTTGTGAAACACCGGCAAGACAGCCATAATATTCATCCTTATTTTGGATAATAAATTTACTTAAGAACAAGATGGGAAAATCCAACAAGCCTATATGGGTCAGGTAATGGATGTTAAATATTCTTCCAGTCCTGCCATTGCCATCCCTATAGGGGTGAATGGCCTCAAATTGAAAATGTCCCATGACCATTTTCATCAAGGGATCTACTGGATATTTTTGATCATCATTGAGAAATTCAAGAAGATTAGACAGTTGATTCTCCAGAACTCCTTTACCTCTCGGCGGGGTGTAAATAACCTGCCCTGTATTCAGTTCACTACCTCCCTGCCTGATCACAATCTGGCTAAACGGTGAGCGTATACTATCATTCGCTTCCTTTATCGTTTGATAAACCAGATCTAAATAACCCTGATCGAATTCCTTCTTGCCTTTCATATACGCATGTCCCTGCCATAACGCCTCTCGATAACGTAATACTTCCTTAGGCGGACCGAAAATCGGTTTTTGGTCTGTTTCACTATAGGCCTTGTAGAGTTCGTCGTCCGTTGTGAAAATATTTTCAATGGCACTAGAAGCTTTTGCCTCCTGCAAACTGATGGTACTGATCAGAACCCCTTGATTCGATAATGTGGCACTTCTCCCCTGCAATCTGGCCAGGGCAGCTTTAGACTCGACAAGTGCTTCATAAATTTCCAAATTGTGGTAATTCTCCTTGTCTATTGGAAATAGAGGCATATCATTCCATGGTTTATTTCTGTCAGGGTTAATTGCGTATTTAACTGCCATGCGTAAGAGTATTTAATGTTTCTGCAGACTTATGACTTTAAATTTAAGGCATTTTTTTGGTAAACATTAAAATTGTATACTTTTAATGTTTATTCTCTTTCAGGCATTAAAACCTACCAAAGGTCGCAGGCAGACATTAATTCATAAAATTATTAATGTCTGCATAGCATCCAGACCTTAAAAGAGCGGCTAGTTTCAAAATGTCCTTAGAATGATTTAGATTAATCCTCGCAAACAGAAAATCTAAATGAGCGACATTCCAAAAGATCAGATCAGTGACTGGCTTAAGAAGTTGGAGCGGGAAAGTTGGCAACTAGAATTGCTGGTCTCTGCTTTTACCATATTTCTTCTCATTCAGGCTACCATATCCTTTGAAGGTTTTATTACTGAAATAGAATATCAATATAATTTTCAGTCAAGTAAGTACAGCGTGCTTTATCTATTTTTAGGACTAGTGCACAAATCTCTGGAAGCTCTTGTTATCTGCCTGATCTCACACCTGATGCTTCGTGGATTTTGGATCGGCACCATAGGCCTCCGCTCTGTGCAATCCAATATTGACTTTTCTAGTCTGAATTACAGTGCTTTCTTCACAGAAAGACTTAAAAAGAAAGTCATTAGCCTAGACCAGCTTGTAATCAAGCTCGATGAGATATGCAGCGTCATTTTTGCCTTTGCCTTTTTAGTCATCTCCATTCTGATGGCCTTTGGTTTGTACTTAATGTTTCTGGGCATCATTGCTATTACCATGAATGCAGTGGGTGATCTTACTCCGGACTGGATGGATCCTGTGATTGGTATTTCTGCCATTATCCTGTTTCCCACCTTGTTGCTAACCGGATTTATTTACATGACGGACTACTTTACGCTAGGTTTTTTCAAAAAAATCAAATGGCTTTCAAGGGTTTATTACCCGTTTTACAGACTTTATAATGTTATCACATTGTCTGTACTTAGCCGAAGCATCTATTATTATATGATCAGTAAGTTCTCGAAGCGAAAGATTAGATTGGTGTATGCCATTGCCGGTTTTTTACTATTCTTCTCACTTATCTTCAAATTTGATCAGCATCAGTACTATCCCGGGAAAAAAGATGCACTCTCCATGTCAGCCAACTACTACGACAATCTCAGACCGAAAGATGATTATATCAGCCATGCCAGTATATCTTCCGATTTTATAGAAAAGCCTCATTTTAAATTATTTCTAAGATATGATGCCAGAGATAATCAACTGATCAAAAAACATTGTGAAGATTTTATTCCTATGAAAGAGGATGGTTTAAACTGGCGGTTTAAGACCAGGTTGGAGGGAGGTAATCTTCATATTGGCAATCAAAATTTTGCAGACGAAGATTTTGGTAAGGCACTTTTGTGTATGAGTTCAATTTACCAGGTTTCCATAAATGATTCACTCTATCAGGATTTGAATTTTCGATTCTTCACTCACCCTGATAAAGATCAAAAAGGAATCATCACCGTAATACCCACAGACCATTTTCTTCAGGGGGAAAATATTTTGGATATAAAAAGAATTGAGCTAGACTCGATCGACTCTCCTTTGGCTGAAGATTTTGCTACAATTCCTTTTTGGTTTCGGAGCCAATAGGGTTAAGCTTCTACCAATTGACTATCCGGAGTACCCAACCATTTAAGCATCTTGGTGTGCTCCATCATGGTTTCGAAAAAGCCTTCTTTTGCATGATAAGGAATATTAAATTCCCTGGCTGTTTCTATTACTATCGGAGCAATAGATGAATAGTGAACATGACAGATATGCGGAAAGAGGTGGTGTTCTATTTGAAAATTCAGCCCTCCACCGTACCAGGTAACCAGCTTACTCTTGTTGGCAAAATTCACTGAAGTATACAACTGATGTACAAAGCGGGAATACTTCATTTTTCCGTTTTCATCTGGTTCCGGATACTCCACTTCGGGTAATAAATGAGCAGGTTGAAATATCACTCCTACACCTAATCCAGCAGCCAAATGCATGACAAAAAAGCCGAGAAAAATCTCGCCTCCAGTATAGGAAGTAAGGAAGACAGGAATACCTATAATCCAGCTAAAATATATCATCTTGGTTCCTATCAAGATGATATACTCCGTCAATACACTTTTCACATTTTTGTAAAGAATACCTTCCTTTTTATATCTCGTGATTTTTGCAAAATCTTTGATTGTAACCCAGAAAAATGTACCCAAAGAATAGAAAAACCAAACATACAGGTATTGGTATTTATGAACTTTTTTCAGCGGGGTTGCCGGCGAAAATCGCAAGATAGCCTTAGGCTCAATGTCTTCATCATGATCTTCAATGTTGGTATAGGTATGATGCTTTACATTGTGCTGAATTTTCCAATTCATAGCATTAGCACCTACCAAATTGAGTGTGTAGCCCATCAAGTTGTTCACCCATTTGTGTTTGGAATACGACCCGTGATTACCATCGTGCATGATACCCAGCCCAATACCTGCCATTCCGATTCCCATAAGTATGGCCAATCCAAGAGCTGCCCAACCTGCCGGTTCGAAATAAATAATAGCTACAAAAGGGGCAAAAAACAGAGACAGCATAAACACCGTCTTAAAATACATCTCCCCATTTCCGTATTTAGAAATTCCTTTAGACTTGAAATAATCATTTACTCTTCCATTCAATACCTTCGCAAATTCTTTGCAATGTGCATCTTCATTATTGAAATGTATATTCCCTGCTTCACTCATAAATAATTGAATTTCTTGACCGTTTCTATACCTAATTGAAAACCGATCCGCAATATAATTCCAATAACCGAAGATTGCGCCAAAACCCCTGATTAGTTCCTATGACAAGAATCAGTATGTTTGCTACAATAAAACAATTATAGCCTACTCTATGAGTCCATTCCTAGTTTTTTCGGTCATCGCAGGATACTTCATTCTCTTGATGACTATTGCTCATTTCACTTCCAAAAACTCTGACGCTGAGTCATTTTTTACTGCCAATCGCCAGTCACCCTGGTATCTAGTGGCCTTTGGTATGATCGGCGCATCCCTGTCTGGGGTTACTTTTATCTCCGTGCCCGGAGAAGTGGGAAACAGTCATTGGGCTTACTTTCAAATGGTGTTAGGTTATTTGGTCGGCTACTTTGTCATTGCCACTGTGTTGCTGCCACTTTATTATAAAATGAATTTGGTCTCGATTTACCAATATTTAGATTCCCGCTTTGGTGAAATGTCATATAAAGTTGGTGCTTTTTTCTTTTTGATCTCTCGTGTTATTGGGGCCTCCTTCCGACTATTTTTGGTTGCGTCTGTATTACAAATTGCTTTTTTTGATGCATTTGACATTCCGTTTTCTGTATCCGTATTCGTTACAATTGCTCTTATCTGGCTCTATACTTTCAAAGGTGGAATAAAAACCATTGTATGGACCGATACACTCCAGACTTTGTTCATGCTACTGGCTGTGGGAATTAGTATATCAGTCATAAGTGACCAACTCGACTTATCCCTGAGCGATCTGTTCGGAGTATTGCAAACGAGTGAGTTGTCAGACACCTTTATTTGGGAGTGGAATGCACCGCGTAATTTCTTCAAACAATTTTTTGCCGGTGCCTTCATTGCGATTGTCATGACTGGATTAGATCAGGACATGATGCAAAAGAATTTGACCTGCCGTTCGCTGGGAGACGCTCAGAAAAATGTCTTCTGGTTTAGCATCGTTCTTATTTTCGCCAATCTACTCTTCTTATCACTAGGCGTTTTGCTCTATCACTTTGTTGAGGCCAATCAAATAGATCTGACTCAAACTACTGATGCACTCTATCCTTACTTGGCTATGAATCATTTTGGCATTCTTGGTGGTATAGTTTTTTTATTAGGTGTCACTGCTGCTGCATATTCTAGTGCGGATTCAGCGCTTACTGCTCTGACCACCTCATTTTATATTGACTTTCTGGACAAAAATCCGAGCGAAGAAGACGGTAAAAATCGATTACTTGTTCATCTTGGTTTTTCAATATTGATATTCGTAGTAATACTCATCTTCGAGGCCATCAATGATGACAGTGTAATTAATTCCGTGTTTCGAGTAGCAGGTTATACCTACGGACCTCTTTTAGGACTTTATGCTTTTGGATTATTTACCAGAAAACAAGTGGAAGACCAATATGTGCCTATGATTTGCCTGATGGCCCCAACTTTCACGTATTTGATTAATTTGTACTCAGAAGCCTTATTCGGAGGTTATAGGTTTGGATTTGAATTGCTATTGGTCAACGGACTCCTAACCTATCTCGGACTATTATTGATCAGCAAAAAATCATAGCTCGAGCTCTATCGCCGGATCCCAGAAGTGTTCTTTAAAACTTTGGATCTTGTCATTAACAATGGTCAACCCCTCAGCTTCCAGCTTTTCCTGCATCAGAGTGGGCGTAGCAAAATGCATCTTTCCGGTCAATAATCCCTGGCTGTTCACTACCCGATGGGCTGGCACATCATGCTGTCCATGCGCAGCATTCATGGCCCATCCCACCATCCTGGCACTTAATCCTGATCCCAAATACTTTCCGATCGCCCCATAATTTGTCACCCGACCTTTCGGAATGAGTTTAACTACTTCATAGACATCGTTGAAAAAAGAATGCTCTTTCATTATCTGTAAATTCCGGCCTTATTCATTGCTCGCTGAAACTTTTCAGCGTTCCGATTGTGATCAATCAGATTGGTCGCAAAGTTGTGTCTACCTGAAAAATCTTCTTTGGCACACATGTACAAATATTTGTGTTTCTCGTAATTCAACACCGCATCTAAGGAGTTAATATTGGGCATATTAATTGGGCCTGGAGGTAGACCAGCGTTCAAATAAGTATTGTATGGAGAATCTATTTTTTTGTGCTTGTTCAACACCCTACGAATCTGAAAGTCACCACTTGCAAATACCAACGTAGGGTCTGCCATCAGCGGAATACCCCTTTTTATTCTGTTCAAATACAATCCCGCAACTATTTTCAGTTCATCGTTTTGAATCGTCTCTGCTTGTACTATAGATGCTAAGACTGAAATTTCTTTTGGCGACAAACCAATGGTTTCTGCCTTAGCCAATCGCTCGGCGTTCCAAAATTTATCGTACTCCTTTTTTAGTCGAGCCAATAAATCTGCTGGCTTGGTATTCCACCACATTTTGTAAGTGTTTGGGATAAACATCCCAATAAACGAAAGACTGTCAAATCCATAGGCCCGCCGAACGGAATCAGTCAGAATTAAATCTGCAAATTGCTGCTCGGTCATTTCCAAATTTCTTGTTATTTTTTCCGGAAGGTCTTTAAGAAGTCTTGCATTGTTAAAGGTAACATTGACCTCAGTTTGGTCACCTGCCCTCAGCTTTCGAATGACTTGAACATTGGTCATTCCGGGTTCAATTAAATACAAACCCGGCTTCACTAGCTGATCATAATCCATCATCTTCGCCAGAAAGCTAAAAGACACCAAATCATTCAGGTAGCGCCCCTCATACAGTTGTTCCTGAACATCCTTGAACGTATGCCCTGTTCTTATCATTAGCGGTTTAGGATCTTGCTCCACCAAAAAATTGGGAGAATAGATCATCTGCCAAAAATAAAAACCAAAAGAGGAAAGCATCATGGAGAAAGCCACGATTGCCGAACCGATCACTATTTTCTTTTTATCCATTGGCGGCAAAAGTAATTATTTAGAATAATCTTAACTCATTTGTTTTAATTTTAGCACTCAAATCATGGATACAGAATTCATTAAACTATACGAGGAGAATCCCGACCCTCAAAAAATTGAAGGCATCAGCGAAATTCTAAGAAATGGTGGGGTTATCATTTATCCTACTGATACTATTTATGGGATGGGGTGTAGTATTTTTAGCGCTAAGGCTATAGAAAAGGTCAAAAGGCTCAAACAAATAAAAGGCAAGACCAATTTTTCATTTATATGCTATGATTTGAGCCATATCTCAGAATACACTAAATCACTGTCCAATCCGGTTTTTAAACTGATGAAAAAAGCGCTTCCGGGGCCATTTACATTTATCCTAAATGCAAGTAGCAAGGTACCTAAACTCTTACATGCTTCTAAAAAAACAGTGGGTATCAGAGTGCCTGACAATAACATTCCCAGAGAGATTGTCAAAAATCTTGGGAATCCGATCATTACTACTTCCATTCGTGACGACGACGAAGTACTCGAGTATTCGACCGATCCAGAGCTAATCTATGAAAAGTACAACGGCCTAGTGGATCTTGTAATTGATGGCGGTTATGGAGAAGTCACCGCCAGCACAGTGGTCGATTGCACCGAAGATGAACCCGTATTGATAAGAGAAGGGTTAGGAGATTTGTCAGAATACTTATGAGAACTTTAATTGAGAGTCAATATTTTCCGTGCCTCGAATATTTCAGTTTAATCAAAAATAGAGATGAAGTATGGATCGAGGCTAAAGAACATTTCGTAAAACAGACCTATCGAAACAGGTGTTATATTTTAGGTTCAGACCGTGTTTTGCCATTGGCCATCCCTGTGATCGGGGGAAATAAAAAGACTCCAATGGATGAAATTAAGATCGACTATGGCCAAAAGTGGCTCAACAACCACTGGCGTGCTATCATCTCGGCCTACAACAAATCTCCATTCTTTGAATATTACGAGCCGTATCTGCACAAAATAATGTTTGCCCGGCACGACACGTTGCTGACCCTCAATAGGGAGCTGCTGACATTCTGTCTTAAAGTACTCAATATTGACACCGTCATAAAATACTCATCCACCTATGAAAAAGGGCCATTCAACGAAACGGAGGATGTTCGTTCGGTAATCCACCCCAAAACAGATTATATTTGTAGAGAGTATTTCACCCCAATCCCGTATCAGCAATTATTTGGTAGCAAATTTGCTACTAACCTTAGTATCCTGGATTTGCTCAGTTGCGTTGGGCCGGATGCAGACAAATACTTATAAAATCGAAAGTTCAGAAACGATTCAATTAATTCTTTCGTTTTTAGTCTAATGTTTAGATTTTAGAAGATTAAAATTTATTTTTACTATACACAAAGTAGCGTATGGAAGCAAAGTTTTCAAATAGGGTAAAGGAAGTCATTTCGCTGAGCAGAGAAGAAGCGTTGAGACTTGGTCATGATTATATCGGAACAGAGCATTTGATATTGGGAATGATCCGAGAAGGTGAAGGTGTAGCAGTGAGCTTATTGAAAAAACTAGGTGTGTCTTTGGACGAACTTAGAGCTTCTATAGAAAAGGCCACAAAAGGATCAGCTACCAACAATGTCAAAAACCTGGCGAATATTCCTCTAACCCGTCAATCAGAAAAAGTATTAAAAATCACTTATCTGGAAGCAAAAATATTCAAGAGCCATTTAATCGGCACTGAGCATTTGCTACTTTCCATACTAAGAGATGAAGATAATATAGGTACTCAGATTTTAGACAAATTTGATGTCGCCTACGATGTAGTAAAAGAACTGCTTGAATACCAGACCGAACATCCAATGGGTTCTTCGGATACCGACGAACCTGATGAAGATTCTTCAAGGTTATTCGGATCAGGAAGTGGCGCCGGAGGCGGATCATCTTCAAGCAAAGAAACTTCAAAAGGTGGTGACAAATCGAGGACACCGGTTTTGGACAACTTTGGACGTGACCTTACAAAAATGGCCGAAGAAGATGCTTTGGATCCAATCGTAGGGCGTGATAAAGAGATTGAACGGGTAGCACAAATTCTTAGTAGAAGGAAAAAGAACAACCCTATTCTTATTGGTGAACCTGGTGTTGGTAAAACTGCCATTGCTGAAGGGTTAGCACTTAGAATTATACAGAAAAAAGTATCACGCGTGCTATTTGGCAAGCGAGTTGTAACACTTGATCTGGCCTCACTTGTGGCTGGTACTAAGTACAGAGGTCAGTTCGAAGAAAGAATGAAGGCGGTAATGAACGAGATTGAGAAATCTCCTGAAGTCATTCTCTTCATCGACGAGTTGCACACTATTGTTGGAGCGGGCGGGGCCTCAGGTTCTCTGGATGCATCTAATATGTTCAAGCCGGCTCTGGCGAGAGGAGAAATCCAATGTATCGGAGCTACAACACTTGATGAGTACAGGCAGTACATTGAAAAAGATGGAGCTTTAGCACGGAGATTTCAGATTGTAATGGTAGATGCTACCACAGTGGATGAAACCGTCCAAATCTTAAACAATATCAAGGACAAATACGAAAGTCATCATAACGTAAATTACACCGAGGAAGCGATTGCTGCTTGCGTAAATCTTTCAGACAGATACATTAGTGATAGGTTTTTGCCTGACAAGGCCATCGACGTAATGGATGAAGCGGGTTCAAGAGTACATATCAACAATATCTACGTTCCGGATGAAATTGTTAGTCTTGAGGAATCTATAGAGGATATTAAGGTTCAGAAGAATCAGGTGGTAAAAAGCCAGAAATATGAAGAGGCTGCCCAGCTTCGAGACAAAGAGAAAAAGCTTATCGAGCAGTTGGAATTAGCGAAGGCCAAATGGGAAGAGGAAACTAAATCTCAGCGATTTACCGTAGATGAGGACAGTGTGGCTGAAGTTATTGCCATGATGACAGGCGTACCCGCTAAACGAGTAGCTCAAAAAGAAAGTAACAAATTGCTTGGCATGAAAGATGATCTCAAACTAAAGATCATTGGTCAAGACGAAGTGATAGAAAAGCTAACAAAGGCTATTCAAAGAACCCGTGTCGGCTTAAAAGACCCTAGAAAACCAATTGGTTCATTTGTATTCCTGGGTCCAACTGGCGTAGGTAAGACCGAATTGGCCAAAGTACTTTCACATTATTTGTTTGATAAAGATGATGCTCTGGTAAGAATCGATATGAGTGAATACATGGAAAAATTCTCTGTGTCACGATTGGTTGGAGCACCTCCAGGATATGTAGGCTATGAAGAGGGTGGCCAGCTTACCGAAAAGGTAAGAAGAAAGCCATATAGTGTAGTACTTCTGGATGAGATCGAAAAAGCTCACCCTGATGTATTCAATATCTTGCTGCAAGTACTTGACGATGGTATTTTGACAGATGGCCTTGGACGAAAAGTTGACTTCCGCAATACCATTATTATTATGACTTCGAACATTGGTGTTCGTGATTTGAAAGATTTTGGTGCTGGAATTGGTTTTATGAACAAGTCCAAAAAGGACAATCTGGACGATGTAATGAAATCAACTATTCAAAGTGCATTGAAAAAAACATTCAGTCCGGAATTCTTGAATCGGTTGGATGATGTAATTACTTTCAATTCACTCGAAAGAGAGCATATTCACAAGATCATTGATATTTCTTTGGACAAACTGCTTGAAAGAATTATTGATCTGGGCTATAACATTGAATTAACGGAAAAAGCCAAAGACTTCTTATCTGAAAAAGGTTATGATGCCCAATATGGGGCAAGGCCATTGAATAGAGCTATTCAGAAGTATTTGGAAGACCCAATCGCTGAAGAGATTTTGAAAGGTGATGTGGCCGAGGGTGAAACGCTTGTAGCTGATCATAAGGTTAAAGATGATGTTTTGACCATTTCGGTTAAGAAAAGTAAGTCTTCCAAGAAAGAGAAGAAGGAAGAAGAATAAAAACAATATTTTAGTAGAATAAATAGTCCTGGGTTTGAATTCAGGACTATTTTTTTGCTCATATGTTAATTCAAAGATTACTTTCCAGCATTTGACCAATGCCACCAACGGAGTAAGTAGCAAATGAAGATTTGTCTGCACCTCCAGTTTTACCAGTGACATAAAGTACGTCCAAAACATTATTCTCACTATCAGGATATTTGGCCGCTACATAGAAATCAATCTGATAATAGATCAATACATCATAAATGTTTCGGACAGGAATCCAGCGGCTGGCCAATACTATCTTCCTAACATCATAACTGTTCTTTTCCAAATACATTTTCATCCGATCTTCAAGGTCTGAGCCATCGGACGGCCCATCTGCTGCACTGTAGGCCTGGGGAAAACGGTACTCTTCCAACGCTTTTTTAACTTCCTCAATCCGGCTTTTCTTTTTATTATCAACTGCAGCCAATGTGCTGGCGACCTTCTCATTGTCCAAATCGAGGGTCTTAACCAAACTCAAAATATTCTTTGTTGAGCTAAGCATATCCACAAGGTCTTTTCCCTTTTTGTAATCGGCCACCATCAAATCAGTATTGGCACTGCTTACCACCCGATCAATAATACTCTGCCTTATCTCTTCCCCATAATTCAACAAATCCTCCATAGCGGACAACTCCGAACTTCTCGATGACATATAGCCATTCCTAAAATGTGATGACACTTCACTACGCTTAACTCTATCCTTAATCACATAGTTGTCTTCGCTATTAACCACAGTAGGTCCGTTAATTTCTTCTTCAGCTGCATAATAAGTAGTTCGATAGCGTTCTCCGAAGTCCGCATCATCCTGATATTTGGATTTGAAGCTTTCAGTGGCTTTTTCTGCCATGGGAAGTACAAATTGCTCAAAGTCCTTCATGCCATTCACCATTACCAAAACAGCCTTGATAATGTCTTCAGAAGTTCCACTCATTGATATTTCGCTCTTTTCTTCCAGATGCCGCAGCTCTGCATAGATGGCTTTGTGAACCGCCTCCAGTTCTGCATCGTCCATCAGCATTTGATCCAGGGCCATTACTTGTGGTAAAAGGCTCTTGTCGAATGGCAACTCTGGGAGGTCAATTTCTACCTTCGGAAATGGTATGTCAGCTGATGACCCTGCACCGGAATTATTTGATTTGGTCTCTGTACTGCTTTTAACTGGTTCGGCTGTCTCAGATTTCACGATTGTTTTTGAGTCCGTACCCAGTACTTTTTCATCCGGTGTTGTGCCACTTTCCATTTTAGAGCCCTCACTCTTTGAACATCCGCCGGCAATCGATAATAGGACAAGAACCATTGGAGCAATGAATTTTACTTTTGTCATAGTATTTAATTTTGTTAAGGAGACAAAGTAAGTGGGAGCCAATTGCGAATTGAAAAAAGAAAGGTGTACTATGGGTGAACATCAATACAATTATGGAATTTTATGCCTTCCATTTATTCTGCCTTGACAGTTCTCCGTTTCACACCTTTATTCACCTGGGCATGTTGTTTTACGCCAAGTATTTGGACTAATTGCTCGCTTCGCTTAATTTATTCGTTATTCCAGGCTTTGGACTGGTTCAGGTTTTTCGGTTCTTCTCATCATTTCATGATGGATTTCATCCCATAGCATCATGAAGATGAGAAATTCATTGTTAGCACTCAGCTTTTCTCGTATTAGTAATTCGAACACTACGTTTTGCATATTGGTCAGTTGGTCTCTCAACTGGCCATTATTATAATCGCCAATGTTTTCTTTTAATTCAATGAGCTCTCGATAGTATTCATCCATCCGATCTTTTTTGCGTTGATTCATAGTCGCTTTCAAACTAGCAATCAGTCCCATCAACAGGATTAGTGAGGAAAGAATAAACCCCATAAATTCGGAGTATCGCTCTACAAATGAAGGCTTATCTCGATTGACGTAATCCAGCGTACCTTCATGAAACGGAAAGCTTAGGTTAATGTCCTGGTGGTTGACCTCAAATGTGTAGCTATTAGAGGATTCGAAAATTGGAACTATGTGGTGGTGATGGATGGTTTGAATCAAGTCATAAACTACCTTGTTAGAAAGATCGGATTGCGCAATCAAAAGTTCATGGACGGCCAATGTGTAGATCGGTTTTTCCAATGTCACACCAAAAGAATATCTTGAAAGAACATAAGGTGTTGTTTTTTTATAACTTTTGCAGAAGCCCTCTATAAAAGACCCGTGTCCAAAAGTTTCCTCGTGGTCGAGAGAATAAACATAGGACTCTCCTTTAAAAAGCATCTGACCTAACTCATAGTTCTCAAGTGCTGAGAAGAAAAGTAAGATGTTGTTCTCGGCTAGGTCTTTTTTCAGGTCGAAATGACTCTCCAATCTGTAGTTGATTGTCGAATCTCCTGTGAAACTTGGGATCAACTTTTTAAAGAAATCCAATTCGTCTGATTCTTTGGCTAATACCAAATAATCTCCCGTTTTGATATGATCATCAACTTCCTTTTGAGACATTTCGTGCCTGGAAACCACAACTAATACTTCGTGAAAAAATGGAACCACGGTTCTTAGCTTTCGTTTGGATTCATGAAAATCGAGTGTATTGTCTACGGAAGTCAAGTCAAATTTGCCCTTTTGCAGTTGGTGTAGGGCATCCACCTCAGTCAATGAATCCTGCACTTGAATTTCTATTTCAAATTTTGAATGATCATTGATTTGATCCACAATCTTCCTCATTACCACCTCGTCCTCTTCGGATACCATAAATTCCAGTTTGTAGCTAGAACCACAGGCAGATAGTAACGTGATGGAAATGCCGGCACATAGTAATGTCTTGATCTTCGATAGGCTCTTAAAAAAATTCATAGGTAGTTGGCTTGTTTGTCCTTGTATACAACAATAATCAACTTATGTCATATACACCTAAATAGGAGTGCTACTATGTTGAAAATATGCCATAGTTTATATCGATTCGGTATTTACTCCAATTTAGCAAACATAGCCTGGCTTGGGCATGCCTATACCTCAATATGTAATCTCAGTCAAAAATGCCTTGATATCAGAAAACCCAATACTGATTGGAGTTTGGTTTTGAGTTCTATTATAATAGTTATGATCAATACCCGCCATTATATTTTCGAGTGAACCACTCCAATGATGCAAAAGTCAGTAGAACAAATAAAATCCACCTCAGATGTATGACAGGGAAAATATCTTCTTGAGAATGAATTACACCTTTTAATTGAAAATTATCGATATCAGAAATCAAATTTTCAACACTATCATAGAATTTCCCATTTGTATTGTAGGCCACTTGTCTCATCAAATTAAAATCTGCCACTTGATCTAGCTCTTCCAGCTGAAGTTCTTTTACCGAAAATTTTCCATAAACGACCTCCTGCTTCCCATTAAGAGTGACCTTTGCCTGATAGTCATAAAGGCCTGGAGTCAAGTTCGAGACTTCTAATCTTGAATATGCAGAGCTGGGAGTAAAGTTGTACTCTTTTAGAAACTCTTCATTGCTTGTTATTGTAACCTGTACCTGCTCTCCAAAAACTCGTTCATAGATTTGATTGTAAATCTCCGCATGAAATTGTACAGTTTGGTTCTCAAAATATATATTATCTGACGGATAGAATTTAAATTTTCTTTTGTCAATTTTAGTACTCAGATACTGAATCGTCTTGAGAAAAATATCGTCAAATGATGTTGATGACTCAGTGATTGCAAATTCCTGCATTCTCCATTTCCAGAGACCTTCTGCAAGAAAAAAAGCCATTTTTACTCCGTTTTGCTCATTAAGATAGAAGAGGGGCTTTTTTGTTTGGATACTGCCCACACGTTGATATAAGAGTACTTCAGCCTTTGGAGGCAAAATTGATTCTCCATACGGCACACTAACTGGAGGGAAATTGGCGAAATTTAATTTTATATCTTCTCTCATCGAAAAAAGAGAGAACTCATCGTTGACGGCACCGAAAACCATATCTCTCTTTGCACCCTTTTGTGAAAAAGTAAACAGATCTTCAGTACGGCTGGCCATTAGAATATTTGATCTATCACCGAAAATGAGTAATGCGGGCACTCCTTGATCTCTTTGTGCCTGAACTGCCTCATTTGCTTTCTTATATCTACTGTATGCCTGATGTGAAATAACCAAATCATACTTATCAGGTTTAAGTTCGTTTACATCAGGTATGTAAGTCGTTAGTTCATAATTTTGGTTTTTTTCAATTACTGCGGCAAGCGCCTTAATATCGGGATGAGGTGAGGGGGCAACTAGCAATATTTTTTGCTTTCCATCTATTACGTCAATAAATATTCTTCTGTAATTGTTCGCTGCTACAGACTCATCTGGCATGCCAACTACTTTTACATCCAATTGCTGCATGCCATTTTCCTCCGCTTCAACTTCCAGCTCAATTCGGGTCAACCCTTCTTCATTTTTGAATTTTACCGCCTTTGAAGTGACTACTTTACCTTTACTTCTAATTTCCAGATGGGACTGCTCTTGTTGATACCCGTAGTTAATAATCTCCACCACAACCGGAAATTTATTACCTTGATAGGCGATTTTGTTATAAAGCACATTCTGCAATACAATATCTTTCTTCTGTAAGGTGTCTCCTACTCCGAGTGCAAGTACTTTATGGTTGTATGTAAAATAGGCTGGTGAAGTTCCTTGATTATACTTGCCATCGGATATTAAGTAGATGCCCTCAAGGTTCTTCCCTTCATATCGAGATTGCAAGTCTCTCAACCATTTATCCAGATTGGTTGTTTTCTGATCGAACCTGATATCTGTTACACTTTGAAGATCAGCATCAAGCGTGTGAATGTTTGCTTCGTAATTTTTCGACTCCAATTTACTCTTTAGTAAACCGACAGAGGATAGGAGATCTCGCTGTTCAATTGAGTCTAATCCCTGGATCATCGAAGAAGAATTGTCTACGGCAATCACGAATGCAGGACGCTCTACTTCGCTCACGATTTGATTCAGAAGAGGATTGAGTAATAGAATCAGTAGCACGAAAATCAAAACGAATCTCAAGACTGTCAGCAACCAATTAGTCAATCCGTTCCAAGGAGTTTTTTTTGAATAGACCAGATAGGATATTGCTGCTGCCAGTAGCAGGCAGAACGGTACAAACCAAGCCGAATGTTCAAAAATTAAATCTGGCAATTTATCAGATAGTGATGAGTGTGTAGTAACGAAAAAATGAAGATAATGATTGGACTCGGAAAAGAAAAATGGCTGACTCCAAATATCTGTCTTATATGCATTTATGTATTTTCAGACAGATCACCCGGATTAACCCGGGTGATGATCTCAATTACTTTTTTCTATCAAGTGAGCATAGCTCCATCCACCTGAATAACCTGTCCAGAGATATAAGTCGATTGATCTGACCCAAGAAAAACACAGCAGTCAGCTACTTCTTCGGGTTGTCCTCCCCGCTTCATAGGAATGGCGTCTCTCCAACCTTGAACAGTTTTTTCATCCAAGACCTCAGTCATTTCTGTTTCGATAAAACCAGGTGCTACAGCATTGCATCTGATATTTCTTGATCCTAATTCCAAAGCGACAGATTTTGTGAATCCAATAATACCGGCTTTGGAGGCCGCATAGTTAGCTTGCCCTGCATTACCTTTTACACCTACCACAGAGGTGATATTGATTATCGATCCGGCCTTTTGCTTCATGAAAGTACGTGTCGCAGCTTTTACCGTATTAAAGCACGATTTAAGATTGACATTGATAACATCATCCCACATTTCAACAGTCATTCTCATGAGTAAGTTGTCTTTTGTTATACCTGCATTATTGATCAATACATCCAGGCTACCAAAATCAGCAACTACATTGTTGATCAATTCTTCAGCGGCAGAGAAGTCTGACGCATCAGAACGATAACCCTTTGCCTTTACACCCTTTGCCTCTAATTCTTTCACTAATGCTTCACCTTTTTCGACGCTTGACAAATAGGTAAAAGCTACATTGGCACCTTGTTCGGCATATTTCATAGCGATGGCTCGGCCAATCCCTTTAGAAGCTCCAGTCACCAACGCTGTTTTTCCTTGTAATAAACCCATGTTTGATTTGATTTGTATCTCGTTAGATTTTCTTAAAGCCTCAAAAGTAATCGCTTTCATCAAACCTGCCTTATGCCCTATCAAATTATTGAGTATTGTCAATTCTATTGCTAATAAAACAAACAAAAAAATCCCGAAAGCATCGCCTTCGGGATTTGATTTATATAACATCTATTACTTTAAACAGCCGCAGTCTCCAGCTCTTGAGCAGTAGGAAAATCAACAGGAATACTTGTGGATCCATAGAGAAGGTTACTTATGGTTTTATCTCCAACTAAGATGATAGTATCTACCAGGTTCTCTTTTGTATAACCTGCATCAAATAGGGCTTCAATAGTGCTTTGCTCAGGTTTACTTCTATTGATTACAGCACTTTTGACATATTTTGCCAGTGCATCCAATTTTGGGTCAAATGACGCCTCACCACTTCTTATTTCCAAGATTTGCTCTTCGGTAAAACCATTCATTTTACCAATTGCGGTATGGGCAGCCTTGCAATAAGTACAGTCATTTACTTCACTCACAACCAGGTTGATCACTTCCTTTTCTTTACCTGAGAGGGTTGTTTTCCTATTGGCCAACGTCAAATAATCGGCTAATCCATTTTCAGAATGTGTGTAGGTCGCATAAAGATTTGGAACAAACCCGACTTGACTTTTGAGATTATCGAAGATCGCTTGATTATCTGCTGAAACTTCTTCTCTTGTTGGTACTTTAAAACTTTCCATTTTTAATTTTTTATATAATTTGAAATTTTATTTCTAATCATATAAACCGTGAAAGCTGGATCAGGTAAGAGTCGATTTTTCCTTAATGATTGTCAATTTTTCCTTTTGTCTTTTACTGGTTCTGAATTCTATTGGGGATTGACTGGTTACTTTTTTAAACATCTTATTAAAGGAAGATACATTTTCGAATCCGAGTTCAAAGGCTATTTCCTTGCCTGTCCTTTCAGTCTTAATCAATAATCGCTGCGCTTCTATAACTATCCGATCATGTATGATTTGTAAGGGTGACTTGCTGCCATAAAGATTGAACACGTTCGAAAGAGTCTTCGGCGATTTAAACATTAATTCTGCATAGTCGGCTACTTGCTTTAAAGATTTGTAATTAGCATCAACGAGGATATTAAATCGCCTGATAATATCTACGGATTCGTTGTCCTGGGATTCACCGAATGCCTGCTCTTTTACCAAGCGTGTGCATTTAATAATCAATCGCTTCAAAAGCATTTGAAGCATCTCACCCTGAATATTATCCTTCGTTTCAAATTCATCCTTAAATACATCCAATAAAGATTCCATTTTTGATTTTTCACTCTTGTTGAGATGAATAATGGGTATATCTCTGGAACCCATGAACAGTATCCCGTTACAAGACACCTCAAGGTCATGATCGTTGATGCAATAAAATTCACGGTTGAATGACACAATAGTGAGCTCAGGTAAGGGTGTATCGAAGTGTATCAGATGCACGTAGGTCACCGTGGTCATTTGATCAGGTAAAAGTGTAATCGGCAAATCATCTACAAAAAAGCTTACCTCGTCTGGGCTCTGATTCCAAATGATATGTATCAGGCCTTTTTTCATATTGGCATCTTCCGTTACCAAACCTACACTATCGGTCAAACGCAAAAGAGCGTGCAGTTCACTTTCTTTATATTCAAAATACATATGTCAACACTTTCATCAATACAACACGATTATATGAAATAGGTTCTGTCGTCTTTACCTTTTCTTTAAGCATGAGCAAATTGCCGTTTAACAAATGCCACTACCAAATGAAACTTTTTGTTTGTTTATAAGTAAAAAATAGCGAATCTTAGCAGCAAAACTATTGATCGACAGATCAAATAAATACATGAGCAAAAAGGAAATTACATCACTTGTGAGCCAATCGCTGATCATTTTTTTGATGATCACTTTTGTAATTTCTGCAGTTGTTCCTGATTTTTCGCTGGATGTCCAGAGCGTAAATGTTGAAGAGACAGATATGGATGGGCAGGAATCCAGTG
The DNA here is from genome assembly GCF_039944555.1 of Reichenbachiella sp. Classification (GTDB taxonomy): domain Bacteria; phylum Bacteroidota; class Bacteroidia; order Cytophagales; family Cyclobacteriaceae; genus Reichenbachiella. Next base: position 66,496 of record NZ_JBDUYN010000016.1, read on the forward strand.
AAGAAAAGAAAGAAAGTAAAGAGGATAAGGAAAATATCAATCACGACTTGCGAAATTCTGTTGAAATATCTTCAGGACAAGAAAATATCCTTAAGCATCCGGAACGCTGTCCTTTACACCAAGAGCTCTATCTTCCTGTAATTACTCCCCCTCCTGATCAGACTAGAGTATTCTGCTAAAGGCAGTTTTCAAAATCTAGCTTTGTCAATTATTTAATTCAAGAGACCCATTGGGTCTGTTCATCAATATTATTATGAAAAAAACAGGAAATCACGGACTTTTTGATCACATCGGTAGTGATCTACCGGCGAGTTTGGTCGTATTTTTAGTAGCCGTACCCTTATGTCTTGGCATCGCGCTGGCTTCAGGAGCGCCCTTATTTTCGGGGATCATTGCCGGAATCGTAGGCGGAATTGTCGTTGCTTCCATTAGTCGCTCACAACTTGGTGTTAGTGGGCCAGCGGCAGGTTTGGCAGTGATCGTACTTACAGCCATCGGTGACATGGGGAGCTTTGAAAATTTTCTTGCTGCTGTTGTTATTGCAGGGATATTTCAAGTCCTTCTTGGCATCTTCAAAACAGGCGTATTTGCTTATTATCTTCCTTCTTCAGTGATCAAAGGAATGCTATCTGGAATAGGGGTAATTATCATCCTTAAGCAAATTCCTCATGCCTTTGGATATGATTTGGACCCTGAAGGAGATATGGGGTTTATTCAACCCGATGGCCACAACACCTTTTCTGAATTGTTTTACGCCTGGGAAAATATAACGCCAGGTGCAATGATAATTAGTATAGTTGGACTGGCTATTCTTCTCTTGTGGGAACGGCCATTTATGAAAAAACTCAGTTTTACCAAAATACTTAACGGACCATTACTCGCAGTAGCGGCTGGTGTTGGGCTCAATTTGCTTTTTGAAAACATGCCCTATTTTTCATTGCACGGCGAACATGTGGTGAGTATCCCGGTGACTGCCTCTATCGGCGAATTCCTCGATCAGTTTACTTCACCAAATTTTGCCATGTTTGCACAGAAAAAAACTTACATGGTAGCACTTACAATAGCCATAGTAGCTAGTATTGAAACCCTACTGAGTGTGGAAGCTGCCGACAAAATGGATCCGGAAAGAAGGATTACACCTACCAACAGAGAATTAATCGCCCAGGGGATTGGCAACTCCGTGTCCGGGCTGATTGGCGGTTTGCCAGTTACTCAGGTAATTGTACGGTCATCCGCGAACGTTCAATCAGGCGGTAAAACCAGACTTTCAGCAATATCGCATGGTGTATTGCTGCTTGTATGTGCTATAGCAATTCCTCATATTCTGAATTTGATTCCACTGGCTAGTCTGGCTGCTGTCCTACTTGTCGTAGGGTATAAATTGGTGAAACCTTCCATTTTTAAAGCGATGTATAAGACTGGTCACTCTCAGTTTTATTCTTATATCATTACTATTCTCGGTATAGTTTTCACCGACCTATTGACTGGAATCGGTGTTGGTATGATCGTAGCGGTAGTATTTATTCTATGGAATAATTTTAAAACACCTTACCATTTCGATCCAAAAGAAGTGAAAGAAGGTGAACCAATTAAAATTGAGCTTTCTGAGGATGTGAGCTTTCTAAATAAAGCCGGTTTCATAAAAACATTTGGACTACTACCAGAAAACTCACACGTTATTATCGACGCCACAAGGACCCAGGATATACATTGGGATGTACTGGAGCTAATTGAAGACTTTAAGATTAATGCCCAATCCAAAAATATACAGCTTGAGTTGGTCGGGTTTAAAGAAGATGAAAGTCATAATGTGGTCGATACGCTACATGCACACGTGCAGAAGTAATTTTGACAAAAAAATAAGGCCATTGAACTACTTAGTTCAATGGCCTTAATATTATCCTCTGTATTTACTGGTTACAACAAGGTTAGTCTGCACATTATCTCTAGATAATGCCCTTGGAGAGTTAGTATATCCACACGATTTACTTACCCTTTGTGGGCAGTCGGATACCATTATTTGGTTACTGAATACTCCTGATTGGATAGGGTTTGCGTTTCGACTGAACTTTCAATTCTGATTTCTTCACCATCTAGTTGGTTTTCAGAATGAGCTACCAGCGCACAGACCATGGTGTCACCAGTCACGTTGACGGTGGTTCTAATCATATCCAGAATCCGATCGACAGGAAATATGATAGCTATCCAAGCTGGGTTGAGTCCCACTGATTGGAGTACTATGATAAGCATAATCAATCCTGCAGATGGTACAGCAGCAGTTCCAATAGAAGCGAGTGTAGTGGTAAGCACAATGGTCAATTGCTGAGCAAATGTTAGGTCAATCATATGAAGCTGTGCTAAAAATATGACTGCCACGGCTTGATATAAACTGGTACCGTCCATATTCACCGTAGCTCCTATGGGAAGAACAAAGCTGGAGATATTTTTCGGGACACCCATTTTTTCTTCTACACATTCCATTGTGACAGGCAAAGTTGCAGCACTCGAACTGGTCGAAAAGGCTAGGAACTGAGCGGGACTAATGTTCTTGAAGAACCGTCTGTAAGATGAACCCTTGACAAATAACTTTAATATACCGGGATAGATAATAAAAGCAAGGATCATAAGCGACAGCACGACAGTTAGGGAATAATAGCCGAGACCAATAAAAATTTCTATAATTTCTCCTGGTGTATCGGCCATTTTTGCGACTGTACCTGCAACCAGAGCAAAAACGAATAAAGGAGCGGCCTTCATGACGGCATGAACCATGATGAGGAATATTTCATTCATTGCTGAAATAAAGTCGGTTATGCCAGCAGCGCTGTTTTCAGGTGCAATGGCCACACAAATTCCAAAAAAAATGGCAAAGAAAATCAGTTGTAGCATCAACTGATTATTTGACATAGACAAAATAATGTTTTCAGGCACCATGTCCACAATAAACTGAAGAGGGCTTTGATTCTTTTTTGCATTAGCCAGGCTGATTTTTTCACTCAACATTTGATCCGCAGTATTGGCCTCCAATCGCGCCATGGAAATATCATGATACTTGCTGAACGCGGTATCTTTCAAATAAGATCTACCATCTGCCGTGGCTGCCATATGATTATCCATCAACCACACTTCATAACTTATGCGATTTTCTATGCGCTGCTCTTTCTCAATCCGTTTACCCGGTTTCAGTATATTGACCATTCCCAGGCCAATGGAGATAGCAAGTACGGTGGTAACCATGTAAATACCCAGGGTCTTAAAACCCAGACGCTTGAGTTTAGATATATCGCTCAAACCGGCCACTCCATTGATTATTGAAAAAAGCACCAACGGTACCGCAATAAATTTCAACAACCTGATAAAAATGGTTCCAAATGGGTCTATCCAATTGATCGTAAAGCCATTCAGGCCGAGCACGCTCGAAGCAAAAGTCCAAAAGATACCCAAGACGAGACCAATAAAAATTTTCATGTATAAAGGCAAGGTTTTCCACATATTGTATTTATTTATGTTTATGAATAAATGCACCAGTGAAAAAAATTCCACGCCTTAGATCAATATTTAATTTACTTATGGGAATCACCTTACCGGTAAATAGATGTGCTTGCGAAGCAATGGGTATGCCAATAGGGTAAAGAACAACAAGTGATGAGATAGTTTTGCTCACAGGAAATAAAGAAGCAAGAAATCTGAAATAATCAGCTCTTCAAATACAGATTTGGTTTGTGCTACCCTCTATATTCACTGATTTCGAACAGATGCCCGTCAGGGTCTTGAAAGAAACATCTAATTTCTGCCCCCCAGTCGTATGGTGGGGTGATAAACTCTGCTCCTCTAGCCTTAAGAATTTCATAGGAATGTTGACAATCCTCAACACGAATAGTGTAGGCGTGCCCTACTTTATTTGGTTGAGCTGGAGGCTCGAATCGGATGTCCGGTTTATCTGCTGTTGGCTCGCCCGATGATACCAACAGTATCCAATGTCCCAAAAATTTCAGCACAACAGAGTCTCCTCCATATTCTCTGAATAATTCTGAGCCTAGTACCTTCTGATAAAACACTTTGGATTTTTGAACATCCGAAACTACTAGTATGGTGGTCAGCTCAGACTTGTTGAATGGGTTCTGATTTGCATTTTCCATGTTTTCTAAGTTAGTTCTAGCCAAGTTAGCCAATCTCATCTTAAAATCTTAGTCCTTTTGAAGGGCTAGTCTTACCTTCCTTTTTTCCTTGTAGTGCTCTTTCGATGCTATATAGAGCACCTTCTCTACCTCCGCATAGACCACTCCCTTCTCATCCATCAGCTCAACCTTTAAAGTATAGTCCTTCTCCTTTAACTCGCTTATTTCTTCTTTTATCTTTATGATAAATTCTTTGGAGATGATGAACTCTGCAAATAACGTGGTGTTGCCAGGTCGTCTAAACCGGATGGAAGCTGACTTATCCCAAACAACGTAGTCCTTACCCAGAATATTAATCAATTGAACCATATATATTCCGTCAGCACAGCTATACATAGACCCGCCATAAATAGTACCTACATAATTTCTGGTTTTATAATTCAGTGGTAATTTGATTTTGGCATAGTGAAAATCATCACTGGCCTTAATCATTTTAGCTCCTGTCCGCCTGAAGCCTGGAAATATATTGAACATGAGCTTGAAGACCCTGCCCTTTCCAATGACACGCCCAACTCGATGCAACATTCTTTCTATGTCCATTATTTCGTAATTTGAAGTTAAAGGATGATTTCTTTGATGCCTGTGATTTCAATGCCATGTTGAGCCAGTGTATCGACCTTGTCAGGGTTATTAGTAAGTATTCTGATTGATCTTACTCCTATGTCTTTCAGGATTTTTGCTGCTGCACTAAAATCGCGGTTGTCTTTCCTAAAGCCTGCTGCTTCATAGGCATCGGCCTGTTTCATACCTTCTTTCTTATATTTCACACTATTGAGCAAAGCAAAATGCCCGTTGCCTTTGCCTTCCTGATTGAGCAAGATGATGATTCCTTTGCCTTCTCTTTGAATGAGCTCCTGAGAAATATTCATCTGCTCCTGACAATCACATTCTATGCTGTTGAAATAGTGCCCAAAGACACAGGCCGAATGGATACGACACATGATATCCTCCTGATTATTGATATCACCACTGATAAGTGCCAATGACTCTGTTTGGCCATCGTAATAGAGGACTTCCTGAAAGTCTCCATATTTAGTTTTCAGTGGACCTGAGGCAAGCTTTACGATCATCTGATTGAGTTAACAGTCCAATGGAAAGATACGAATTCAGCTCGTAAGAGTTGATGCTATTGGTGAACATGGCTTGTAAAGTTGAAAAAAAAGTATTCAGCATAATCTGTTTTGCTGGACATAAAAAAACCTCTTAGAACCAAGTCTAAGAGGTTATCAAATTATCTTAATGAGATGGTCTACCAGAACAAGGCGTACAACACTGCCGTGATGATACAAATAGCAAAAGCGGATATGTTGAACGTTGGACTGGTTTTGAATAGGCCCTTGTGCAATTCAATCCCTTTCGGATCATCAGTTCCTCCACCAGATACCTGGCTTATGACTGCAATTACAATCATAGTTCCCAAAGCTGTCAATCCCATCTGATTCATAAATGGAATTCCAGGAACCATTTTGAGGCCGATAGCAATCGGCACAGAAAGAATCGCTCCCCATATAGCGGCCTTGTTAGTCGTCTTTTTCCAGAATAGACCAAGAATGAATACTGCCAAAATACCAGGACTAACGATGCCTGTATATTCCTGAATAAACTGGAAAGCCTGATCTATTCCACCCAATAGCGGTGCCATGACACAAGCCACAACCAATGCAGCTCCAGCCGCCAATCGACCAGTAGATACCAATTGTTTTTCGCTCGCGTTTTTGTTGATATACTGCTTATAGATGTCCATTGTGAAGATGGTGGAAGTGGAGTTCAGCATGGAAGCCAGTGAAGAGACTACCGCTGCGGCCAAAGCTGCAAATGCTACTCCTTTTAACCCGGTAGGCAATAGTTGTAATAACCATGGATATGCTTTGTCTGAAGCTCCCTCCCCAGGTAGGTTCATTTGTGCAGCTTCACCTAAACGAGCCATGATTTCAGGGTCATTTACCATGACATAGGCGGCGATGCCCGGGATAACTACAATGAAAGGTATAATTAACTTCAAGCCAGCAGCCAGGGCAATACCTTTTTGAGACTCTTCAAGTGACTTGGCGGCCAAAGTTCTTTGAATGATGTACTGATTGAATCCCCAGTAATAGATGTTGGCTACCCACATTCCACCGACCAATACCCATATGCCTGGAAGGTTCTTAAATTCCGGATTGGATTCATCTAATATCATATGGAAACTATCCGGTGCTGCAGCAATCAGTTGATTAAATCCGGCAATCACTCCCTGGCCATCTGATACTACGTTTAGGGCGAGATAGGTTGTTACCAACCCACCCAGCACAAGAAATACCACTTGAATAACGTCTGTCCAGGCTACAGCGGATAATCCACCATAAAGTGAATAAGCAGCGGCAAATAACCCCAGACCAATCACGCCATACATCATTGGGATACCCATGATTGTTTCAAGAGCCAACGAACCCAGATACAATACAGAGCTTAGATTCACAAAAACATACAGGGCTATCCAAAAAACTGCAAGTATAGTTTTCAAATTGGTGCTAAATCTCTTTTCGACGAATTCCGGAATTGTATATAGTCCCTTTTCAATAAAAATTGGAAGAAAGTACTTTCCGACGATGATCAGTGTAATGGCTGCCATCCATTCGTAGGAGGCAATAGCCAATCCCAGCGCAAATCCTGAACCTGACATGCCAATAAATTGCTCTGCAGAGATGTTGGCGGCAATCAGTGAAGCTCCGATGGCCCACCAAGGCAGTGACTTTCCCGCCAAGAAGTAATCTTCGGCATTCTTTTCATGGCCTTTTTTGTCCCTGGACACGAATAAGCCCACACCCAAAATAACTGCGCAATAAGCAGCGAAAATGATAAAATCTAAGGTCGAAAAATTCATATTATTTATTTAGTAGTAAGTTTCTGATGCCAAAACTCATCGACACCTTTTCGTTTGGTTTTAATCTAATTAATCCTTGCCCAGTATTGAAGGCGTTGGGTGCACAGGTGACCGGTTCAACAGCAATGGAATTTCGGCCGGGCGGTGTAAATATTTGTACATACTTGTACTTTTTATCTTCACTCTCCTGCCACACTTCTATTTCATTTGTTGAATCCTTAAGTTTTACAGAAAATTGGTCGCTTCCGTTTATCTCAAAACAATCATCAAGTTGGAGCTCTTCTATAGTCCTTTCCTCTTCAAATCCGTGCCTCGCCAATAACTCGTTATCGAAGTTTGAGGTTATTCGTTCTGCACCACTCATTTGCATTTTCACAGCATTCACATTATCGAACCTAAAATAGGGATGCCAGCCATCTCCTATCGGAATATTAGATGCGCTCGTATTGGTAATTGCGGTCTGCATTTCTGCTCCATCTTCACGAAACTTGTAAATCAGTGTAAGACAATATGAAAAGGGATAGCCTTGATCCGTACCCTTATACTTGTAAACAAGCCTAACTGAAGATTCATATTCGCCAGCTGACTCTTCTACCAGTTCAAAAGGTCTACAGTGCAAAAAAGCGTGCAGATTGTTGTTGGCGTCTACTTCGTTGATCGGCAACTGATAGGTAGTGCCCTCAAATACATATCGACCTTCAGTAACTCGATTCGGAAACGGAGATAACTTTGAACCTTTGAATGCTGAATGATGATCGTTGATGATTTCTTTCCCGGAGCGATATCCATCTATAACAGAAACCAGTTGATCATTGGCGTTTTTGATAACCAGGTCATTGAGCCCTGCACCAAATTCGGTGAGCACTTCTAAATATTCCCCAGTATGATCATTAATTAGGCGCACAGCATCAAATTTTCCAATTTTATGTTTTACAACTTTAAACACAATGCAATATTTGCCAATTCACCCCGGCAATGGGATTAGATATATTTCAAAATGGGGGGAGATTTATTTCAATCGTTTTGGGGGGAATGGCTAAACTCACTAAAAATGAGCTTATTTCAAAATTGTGAACAAAATTGTGTCTGCCAAACCGAAAGAAACCCCTGGACCCAAACTACATTCTATAGCAATATATATCATTTTTATTAAATGTACTTTATACGTTTATAACATTGATTACAGCACAAATAAATCAACCTACCAAGATTTGATTTTTTACCAAGTCTTCATAGTTGTCCCGTCTGCGTACAAGGCGCGCCTGCCCTCCTTCTACCATTACCTCTGGAGGTCTGAATCTTGAATTGTAGGTGGAGGCCATGCTGTATCCGTAGGCACCAGCACTCTTAAAGATGACAATGTCCCCCTCTTTAGTTTCTGGCAACATCCTGTCGATGGCGAAGTTGTCAATTTCACAGATATTACCTACTACTGTGTATTTTTTTAGCGCTCCGTTGGCATTCGAAGCATTATGTATCTCATGATAAGCACCGTACATCATGGGCCTGATGAGCTGATTAAAACCACTGTCTACTCCTAAAAATTCAGTACCTCCGTTTCTCTTTCTCACCACACATGTTGTAATCAGATAGCCGGCATTGCCTACCAGATATCTTCCAGGTTCAAACCAAAGTTCCAGTTTGCGGCCGTATTTTTCGCAGAAAACTGAAAACTCCTGGTCCAATTGCTTACCAAGCTCTATTACATCGATTACTTCGTTACCGTCTCCTACATCTACCTTAATTCCACCTCCGAAATCGATGAATGCTAGTTTTTCAAATCGCATGGCAATGTTGAAGACCGCTTTTGCACCACTGATGAAAATCTCCGGGCTCATGATTACCGAACTAGAATGAATATGAATACCATCAATAGTCAAATCATACTTCTTTTCCAGAGCCTTTATATCATCTATCTGGTCCAACGAAATTCCAAACTTTGATTGTTTGTGCCACCAATCGACTTTCTCACTATTGGCTTGAGCTGCGATCTGCGGATTGAGTCTTATACATACTGGAACGCTCCCATTATATTTTTGTCCAAACTTCTCAAGATTAGAGAGGTTTTCTATGTTGATTTTTACGCCCATTTCCACCGCCTGTTCAATCTCCGAAAAATCAACACAGTTTGGAGTAAACACTATATCATTGGGCTGAAAGCCGACCGTTAGTCCCATCTGAATTTCAGGTAGTGAGACCGTATCCAAGCCTGTACCCTGCTTCAAAAGAAATTTCATGACACTCATATTGGTAAGCGCCTTGCATGCATACTTCACTCTCAAATCGACACTGCTGAATCCCTCTCTGAAGCGATCCAAATGCTCTTTGATAACTTCAGTATCATACACGTAGAGTGGTGTCCCAAATTCTTTAGCAAGATTCTCAACAGGAATGTTTTGAATGTGATAAGTATTATTTTGTAGTTTCATCTGTTTTAGTTTGTCTTTTATCGATCAGCGGTTCCCCCAGGGATCAGTGCACCTGGCTGATCTGGATCGAAGCAGGAACCTCCATCACCGTCATCTGCATCAGAGGACCGATACTTTTATGACGTCGTTAAATTCTTAGCAGGTCGGTTTCATGCTTTTTTGATTCATCCATTGACTAGCCAATTCCAAAATTTGATTTTCATTTGATCGCATCCATTGTGTGCGTTGCATCAATTCAAAAACTCGTTCGTATTGCACCTGATTATGTACATTGATAAGTTCATTTTTCAGGTGCCAACTCAGCATACCATGGCTCCCCCATTGCATATAGATCGGTAGGGCTTTCCACTCAGCGTCCGTCATCTTTCTTTGAGAGTTGTAGCCTTCCAGGAAAGCTTCCAGCAAGGTGGATTGGAGGTGATTATTGACAAAGCAAAAGCCGTTGATGGTCATGCCTACGTCGAACATCAATTGATCGCTGCACGCTTCTTCGAAATCAATAATTGCCCGTAGTTCCCCGCCGTTAAAGATGGTATTGTTTGGGAAAATATCACCATGAACAATACCACGCGGCAATGAATCATCGAATCTGCGGGCTAGATAGTCGGTCTGCTCCTTGAAGTAGCCGAAAATATCCAACATTTGATTTTTGCAACGTATGAATTCTGAGGTAAGCTGATGGCAACCGTCAATGTGAATGGCATTCTTTTTTTCTAAGGAGGGAGTCAAGGTTGTCAAACTGAGTTTACCCACCTCTACTCCGATCTGATATGCCACTTCGACAGTTAGCTTTGGTTCTTCGCCCTGCACAAAATCGTAAAGCATGACATGATCGGTCCCTTTGGCTTGAATAAAATGTCCATTCTTATCCGCAATTGGAAATGCTGTCCTGAATTCGGCCACTCTCAACGCACCCATCAGACGTACTTCATACTCAATTAAATGCAATGGTTGTTGCTTGCATATCCGATAGAGTACGTTTTGTTTATCGGTTTCTACTAAAAAATTTTCATTGGCATAACCTTGAGTCAAAGATTCAATCTTCTGAATCTTCCCTAGGTCATATTGCTTTATTACCTCCCTTATGTCGTGCTCTTGCATTTTGATTCTAGTTGGCTCGGCTTATTGTTCCATCATTTTTGACCTAATGCCGATATTCCATTCGGTTGAGGGTGGCTGTTTCTGCCAGTGATAGGAGTGAGTTTAAATCCGTAGGTATATTTTTTTGCCGGAATCGTGTATTTTTCGTGTACACGTCGGCCCCAGCTCGTGTCTCCTCCTACTCCCATTTGTAAGTGGTCAATGTTTACCGTAATTAAATCACGCTTTTTCACATCTGTGGTGTGCCGGTTTGGGCTTGGCCGCGGGGTGTGATCTATATCTTTCAATTTAAGATTCATTGCTCTCACATTGAGCAGCGAATCCCCGTCTATTCGAATTCCCATTCCATTACTGTCTGTTAGCGATGCCCATCGGATTTCAGATTTGTTGCCAAATTCTTGCGGGCGAACGTACGGATGATACTGATCCCAAACAGATCCTGCATATTTATCAATCTTAGCTCCAGTATTTTTATCCCAATAAGTCTCTTGAGGGCCTTTCCCAAACCATTCAAAGTTGTCGTACGCGGCGTTCAGTTCCATGCACATGCCCAACCGAGGCAATTTGGGTAAATCTCCATTTGGTATAAAGGTATTGCTGATATGGATCGCTCCGTCACCTGTCAGGGTATAGCGTGTTGTAAACTGAGAATCGTTGGCATCGGGCAAAGCATATAGTGCTTCAATAATGATCTGCGTCCCTTCTTCTTTAACAATTTTAAGCTCTAACAGCTTCTGATTGGCCCCGGCAAAATGCCACATACCGTTTCGCTCGGGCATTCCATTTCCAAGATCATTGTCATTTGGAGCTCGCCAAAAATCTGGAATAGGTCCACTTTTCAATAAATTGTTTTTTCCTACTCGCCAGGAGGCGATCCTTCCTGTCTCTTTTGAAAAAAGAACTTCATTATTGCCATTCCCGACTCGATAATGAAGATTGTCACTCTCCAAAACCAATGCGCCATGAACTACCATTGGCTTTACTTGTGCCGCTCTGTCCACTTCCAGTACAAACTGATCCCAAGCGATTTCATGCCCGGCTGGAACCAAGTTTCTTTCTTGCTTTGTCTTGACAGAAACTGTCAGAAAATACTCCTTGTTGGGTTCCTTTCTGAATATGAAGTTAGGAATATCAATATCCTTGAATTCATGCGGTTTGATGTTAATTGTTGGCAATGAACCTGAGGCAATTAATTGACCTTCGCTTTTTACTTCCCATTCAAAATCGAATCGATTCAAGTTTATGAAATCATATTTGTTATGAATGGTCACTTTACCCTGATTGGCATTTCGCTGGGTCACTTTCACGTATTGATATACTTTTTTTACTTCCCAGATGTGTGGGTTGATTTTTCTATTGGCTTGGACCAAACCATTGATGCAAAAGTTAGAATCGCTCTTTACCGGAGCGTGGGGATAGTCGCCACCATAAGCAAAATACTCTTCTCCATTTTCGGTAGTCTCCAATAGTCCCTGATCGACCCAATCCCAGATAAAACCGCCTTGTAACTCTTTGTGACTTTCTATTGCATCCCAATAGTCCTGTAGGTTGCCTACACTATTTCCCATGGCGTGGGCGTACTCACAAAGGATCAGTGGTTTGTTTTCGTGCTTCTCGGCATATTCGACTATGCGATCAATTGAGTGGTACATAGGTGCCTGAATGTCAGAATAATTTGTATTCTGTCCCATTTCGTATTGGACAGGGCGGCTGGCATCCTGCGCTTTCAACCAATCGTATGTGGCCTGAAAATTCACACCAAAACCTGCCTCATTGCCTAGAGACCATGTCACTATGCTGGTGAAATTTTTGTCGCGCTCATACATACGTCTGACCCGATCTAAATGAGCTTTTTCCCAGGTCGGATTGTTGGCCAGCGTCACTTCGGGGTTTCCAATCTCCATACCATGAGATTCGATGTTGGCCTCGTCTACTACATAAAGTCCATATTGGTCACATAATTCATACCATTGCGTAGCATTTGGATAATGACTGGCTCGTACTGCATTGATGTTGAATTGCTTCATCAGCTCAATATCTCTAATCATAGAGGCTTCATCTATGACGTGGCCATTTACCGGATCATGTTCGTGGCGGTTTACACCTTTTATGGTGACTACCTGACCATTGATTTGGAAATTGCCGTTTTTAACTTCGGCTGTACGGAACCCAACCTTTTGAGCATAGGCCTCAACGGTATTCCCAAGACTGTCCTTTAGCTCAAGGTTCAATTGGTAAAGGTTCGGTGTTTCGGCAGACCACTTAGCGGGGTTTAAGATTTGAGATTCAAAATTTAAGATTTGAGTGTTAGTGTTTCGTTTTTGGAGTTGGGACTCAATAGGCTGAGTTCCTTGCCAAATCGTCTCGTCTTTGGCCATTAGGGATACTTCCAATGAACCAATCGCTGAAGCTCCGGAAATTACGGTCTCAATATTGAGCGTACCATGTTCGTAGTTCTCATCCAATCCGGCCACGATGGTGTGGTCTGCTATATGAAGTTTGGGTTGTGCATAAACGAATACGAAACGGTCTATTCCACTCAAGCGCCACATGTCCTGATCCTCAAGGTAGCTCCCATCGCTCCATCGGTAGACTTCTATGGCCACCAGGTTTTTACCAGGCTTGACCAATGACGTAATATCAAATTCAGCAGGTAGTTTTGACCCTTGACTGTAGCCTACCTTTTCGCCGTTAATCCAGAGATAGAATGCTGAGCGCACTGCTCCGAAGTGAATAATAACAGATGAGCCGCTCCAAGTAGTGGGCAAATCAAAGGTCTTGCGATAAGATCCTACAGGATTGTAATCATTGGGTATGTATGGAGGGTTGGCCGCAAATGGATAATCAACGTCCAGGTAGTGGGGCACGCCATACCCCAGCCGCTCCCAATTACCCGGTACGTCGATTAATTTCCATCCACTATCACTAAACTTTAAATCGTAAAAATCGCTTGGACGGTCCGCTGGCTTACGAACCCAATTGAACTTCCATTTTCCATCAAGAGACATATATCGTTCAGATCCATCTTTGTTTTTGGCCTGAGCCAGGTCCAAAGTTTCATATGGAAAATAGTCTGATCTGGCAGGTAGTTTATTGATCTCTGTGATTGATTCGTCTTCCCAATCGTGACGAGGGCCTTGCTGTTCAGTGCAACTGAATATCGAGACAGTCGCCAATACTATAGCATATATGTATTTCATTCTCTTCTTCATTCCAAATTATTCTCGTATCAACATAAGCAGATGAGCTGCCGACCAACTGAAGTGCTTGGCGTTTAGTCCTTGTCCGGTTATTGGATGATAATTTTCTCTAATCGGTATATCAGTCAAAAGACCTTCTGCGTTTTGGATCAGTTTATTTTTAAGCAAATCTGCTTCAGTCTGATAGCCATATTTCTCCAGTCCGCGAATAGCGAAGTACACTTGATCCAACCACACGGGTCCCCTCCAATAGCCGTTTTTCGGATTAAACTTGGTGTGGGAAGCGTCCAATGTCGGTAATGGTACAAGCGTATTAAATTTGGACTCATCCATGATCTTCTCCACTAAGTTCTGAGCCTGCTCTTCAGTGGCTAACCCTGCCCATAGCGGTATCCACCCTTCTGGACCATAGACATCAATCATTTTTCCATCGAGCATGACATCAAAAAAGTACCCTTCATTTTCGAAATAAAATTTATCCCGGATGAGACCGGCCAAATGTTCTGCTTCTTTGGTGTATTTCTGATCTTCATTCTTTTTACCAAGAACTTTTGCTAACTGAGCCAAATAGATTTTCTCTACTTGGAGATATGCATTGAGATCAACCGATTCCTGATTGAGAGAATATCCTCCTCCGTCATTGGTCATCATAGTTGCTTCATCGAACCGGACTGCATTGTCCATGCCGCTCTCCCAGGCCGCAGCTACTCTGGTGCCATCTGTGGAGCCATATTCGCACAAGCCATTGCCGTCGTTGTCACGATATTTGTACCACCACTGATGGTATTTTTCAAGCTTTGGATAAAGGTCTCTTACGAATGCGGTATCGCCTGTGGCTTCGAACACTTTAGCAATTGCCCAGCCAGAAAGAGGTGGTTTGGTGTCGCGCCAGTTGTGTTTTTCGATTAATGTATCACGGAAAATGCAGTCTGCGATCATGCCATCGATATCCTGATAATCATACATGGTCAGAATCTGATCCTTGGCCAGTTCTGGAATGATATCTGCTAAGCCCACGGCATGTTTCCATGAATCCCATGCCCAGAAACCGTGAAATCCTCCATAAGCATATGAGGGAAACAAACCATCATGTTTTAGCTCTCCGGCGGCGCTTCGCCAGTTGTTGGTGAGTGTATTGAGTGATTTGATGGCCAGAAAACTATAGACAGAATCAATTTGTTGACCATCGATTTGGGTTAGCGTTTTTTCAATGTAATCTGTCCACCTGCTGTTGTTTTTTTCCAGACTCCATTTGGGATTTGAAAGGGCTTGTTCAACTATTTCCCGATCTTCATTCTTTTCCTCCTTGGTGAAATAAGCTGATTGTACGTAACAGAGTTTTACTGGAAAATTCGAATTAAGGTTGAAGGTTTCTTTCTCTGATGAAAATGTACCCTGGTCGATACTACCTTCAAAATCTTCAGGAAAAGTAATAATTACCTGGGTTTGACTCTCACTAGAATTTAATCGTAGACCGCCATTCTGATTGCTAAATTTCCAATCCGTCAACCATGTTTTTCCTTGAAAAAAGGCATTCACTTTAGGCTGTTTATTTAGGCTAACAATTTCAAACTGAACCAAAGTAGAACGCTTGGAAACAAAAATTAACCGCTGGGTAATGATCAGACTATCCAATTGATAGGATTGCACCAACTGGCCAGGTAAATAAATGCTCTCCAGCATCTGAGCTGAGCCCCAATCTAACGGCTGATCATTTATCGAAAGGTTCAAAGTTATCAGCTGCTGCGATGCCCAAATTCCATTGTCGTCTGTCATCAAAAAAGGTCCGACAAAACCTCCGGACGGCTGTGGACTCAAGGAATAACTATGCCATGCGCCAAGATCCGAAAAACTATAGACAGAACGATCCTTTGACTTTTCGGGTATGCCAGAAAGATCAAGTGTATTTGGAAACCCGCTAATCAATCCTGAAGTCAATTCATGACGATCTTGTTGGCAAGACTGGTGTAAAAGACCAACTAATAAAAGTTGAAGTATGGCTGTAATTTTCATCTGTTTGTATTCATTTTCAACGGCCACATCGGTCCTCCGAAGCAGTAATTTATTTTAGATGTCGGTTTAATATGATCGATAGTCAATAGGATACTAAATCCAATAATTTTATGCTCAAATGTATCTTGTCAGCCTTGAAATGTTAAATAATTCACTCCTACACGGCCACTACAAATGCGCATTTTTTGCCCAAAAAACGTCACAGGAGCACAGGTGTATGAATGAGCTTTCGATTTTTAATGGAATTAATGAAAATTTCTTGTTTGTGTCTTTTGGATAAATCAATTCTCAGATGTGCTTGTTTTAAGGTCTCCTGCTTCATCTGAATGTTCTCTTTGTCAAATACATCTATCTCTTCTGTCGAGAACTGTCTTTTCTTGATTCCGGTTGACAAAGTATATCCGTTTTCTTCCAGCACATCAGCGGCAACAGCTTCGAATATTTCGATCTCTTCCTTTGACAGTATTTTCCTATACTTTTCAGAATTGTTACTCAAGATTGGTTTTTTTACATTTTGCCACATGAATCCTGATTCTGCCGTATGTAGTGATTCGACGGAATCGAAATAGTTCAAAACTTTCGATGTGTATGGCAATTGCAAGAAGTCGCAAATTCCTTTCATAGTCTGCTCCGGTTCACGAATCAGCTCTTCATAACTGATGGTAATCGCCCGTGAGTGTCCCACGCTGTCAACCAGTTTTTTTGACAAGCTCTGTAAGTTTTTCCAATAATGTGCCAGATGATAGACATGCTTCTCTCCGACTGCAACTTTTTTGAAGGAGGCGGCAACATCTCTTCCATCACGTACCAAACGTATGTACATCGGTTGCATGCCACTAGATTCCAACTCGTCGGTAAATTTTACATTGCCCATACTTTTGCAACACCAATGTGTGGCTCCATTGGCCTCTGCCATGAGCTCATATACCACTCGAAACACCTCAACTAATGTGCGGTTTTCACATTGTTGGTAAATGCGTTCCTCGTCGAGCTCGATTTTTTCCCAAACTACGGGATTGGTTTGGATCAGCTGGCAAACATCTGAAATCAACTGTTGGAAATTTACGTCTGCGCTTATATCTTCATACCTCGAAAGAAGGGGGACGAAGGTCTTCAAAATATGGGGTGGATGTGGTGCGCTAACGTCATCCAACTCATTGAGCATAAGGCGCAACAAATTGGAACCGGAACGCTGAGTTCCTATGATTTGAATGGGTGTGTATTTTCTGTGTTTCATATTAATGTTCCAACTGACCCCAGTGCGATAGCTATTGCTATCACCCACAAGGTTGTAGTTCTAAAAAATATAGATATAGTCAATAAGAGGCCGAATGCGACAGCTGACTGCCACTTGAGTAAACTTTCATAACCGATAGTAAGGGCTGCTGAAAAGATCAAACCGATGACGGCTGGCCTCAATCCTCTAAATATCGCTTTAACGGAAGCTAAATTTTTGTACTTGTTTAGTAATTGGCTACAGCTCACCATCAGCAAACCGGAAGGAAGAAATATGCCCACCGTGGCCAAGCAAGCACCCGGAATTCCGGCGACTTTATAGCCAATAAAAGTGGCACTGATCAGAATCGGTCCTGGTGTCACCTGGCTGATTGCAAGCGCGGTATTAAATTCTTCGAGGCTCAACCAGCCCAAACTGGCCACGATGGTTTCCTGAATGATGGGAATAATCACATAACCACCTCCAAATAGGGTCAGGCTCATACTCGAGAAGACGGCAAGTACTTTGGTGCTAATTAGCCCCATTTCCTTTGTCTGAAAAAGGTAAATACTTAAAACGCCTACGGTAATCAGCAAGACGAGTACAGCCATGTTCTTAACCAGATTAAGCGACGAGCTTTCTGATGATTTTGAGATTCCGCCTTGTTCAGAAGTTTTGTAAAAGGCTAAGCCAAGGCCCGCGCCCAGCAGCATGACGCTAAATGTGGTCCAGATCCCTCCTAGCCACTGAAAGGCTATAAATGAAGCCAAGGTTATCAAATATTGCTTCCAATCTTGTAAATGTTTTTTTGACATGGAAATACCAACAGTGACAATGATGACTACAATAGCAGGAATAACCCAGGTAATTACACTTTTGAATAAGGTCAATTCTCCATATTCGAAATAGGCCATGGAAAACAATAGGACAATCAAAAAACAGGGTAACGTCACAGCTAGCATAGAGAGCAAGGCGCCCCAAAATCCTCGAAGCTGATAGCCAACATACCCTACGGTATTTACAGCAAGTGGTCCGGGTAATATGGATGCCAGGCTCACACCATCTAGTAGTACCTGATCGTCTAATTTTCGATCTTTTTCTACCATTTGCCTTTGCACTACAGCTATCAGGGCCATAAATCCGCCAAACGACAGCGATCCTATCTTAAGAAATGTTCTGAACAGATAGAACATCGATATTTTATCTCCTTCATTAGTCTCTGACATGATCCAGGGGATAAAGTGAGCGAACAAATTCGGCTCGATAAGGGTCCGGAATACCTACGTGTGCCTTACCAAGAATTTCTCCTTTTTGGTTCATGATCACAAGTGAGTTGGTTCGGGGTGCACAAACGAGCATATTATCATTGTCCATCAGATAGGCATTACCCATTCTATCGCTGTACAAGTTTTCTGGCAATTGCAGCTTGAGACCCACGGTTGCCTTTTTGTTTGCTTCGTCGATCTGATAAGTAAGTATTCGTGTTTGCCGGTTTTGACGTCCATTGTCAAAAACCATATAATCACCCTCTGGATTGACATGAAAGGCATGCTGGCCTGAAAACTGTGCTGAAGGTTCCATTTCTATATCTCCGCCCTTTCCAAGTTTCCAAAGTACCTTTCCACTCTTGGAGTCTACTTTCCACACTTGATTGAAGTTTCGGAACGAAACGAGATAATTTCCATCTGAATCAATTGAGAGGCTATTGGAGTGACTCCAATCTTCTGCAGTTCTGAGGATGGTAGAATCTTTCAAAGGGTTTGTATAATCGAAAACCGACCATTCCCATAAAACATTGCCCGCTGTGTCCATGCGGACAATTTTATCTCCCATTACCGATTGATCTTGCTTGCCGCCGATAGAAGAGAGATCAAATGTTTTGTGCTGATACACGAGTGTAAGCAGGTTGTCATTTTCGTCGAATCTAACTTCATGATGAGCTTCCAATGGAATATCTAATTCGCTAAGGTTTAGGTGGAATCTTTCATTGCCATACAGGTCATATTCTACTATATGGTCTCCTGAGCTGTTGCGATGTGTGGCGGCACCATAGAGGACCAGGATGGTATGACGAGCCGTCCAATGCGACAACTTAGGTTGTTTGGGGATTTGCTGGTACCAGACTACATCCCCATCATCATCGATCATAAATATTACACCGTTGACCAATCGGCGTTGTGAAAGGATGTAACCAGAAAGACCCGTTCTTTCCTCTGGTTCCCATCGCAAATGAAGTACATTGATTGGAAATTTGCTGGTAGTAAATTTTTCTACTTCACTTTGTATGCTTGTGTTCACATTTGACACTGAAACCTGGTACTGATAGGTGGTACCTCCCTTCAGGCCCACTAGAGTTAAATGATGTGATCTATCTGACTGAGATAACTGGGAGTGAAATATCTTATCCGGGTTTGTTTCTGTCCAGTACGACACATATGCCGAAGACTTCTGATCGATCTCAAAATCAATATGCATTCTGAGTTCATTGCTACTATCTGAAGTGGCCACAATCTCTCCGATAAAATTGAGATTCTCAGTGGCACAATTCGACAATGCTACCCAAATAAAGATTAGGGCAGTGAGTGGGGTATGTTTAAAAATATTCAACACGTTGTGTTTTGTTGAATATCAAAAATACTTATTGAGCGATCTTGAACGCCTTATTCTGGCTCTACATGACCTCTACACTTCGCGTAGATAGTCCGTAAGTATGTCGTCGGGTGCCAGTTCCAGCTTTTTCCTTAGCCTATAGCGGCTAATTTCTACTGACTTGACCGAAATATTATTGAGTGAGGAGATTTCTTTCGAACTCAGATTGAGACGTAACTGAGCCGCCATCCGCATATCATTGTCTGTCAGATTTGGAAACTTTTCCTTCAACCGGAAGAAAAAATCATCGTGCAGATGTTCTACATCAGAATAAAACCCATCAATATCTTCATTGATCTTCAGCCGGTTTTCAAAGTCATTGATCAGCGTCTTGATTTTTCTTTCAGCGTCTTCTCTGTCCAGAAAGTCAAAATTTCTCAACGAATTAGCCAATCCATGATAGGTTTCATTTCGTTGAGCAATGAAGAGACCCATGTTAGTCAATTCCTTCTTCCTATATTCCAATCGGTCCTTTAGTCTGGTCGACTCGATCTCCTCCTTTTCTAGTTTTAATTGAATCAGATTCTTGTTGATTTCGAATATCTTTTTATTCTTTTTCATTCCACTGACCAGTCGGTTCACAATCAGTATGGCAATGATAATAACAAGAATAATACCTACCAGTAGGGCATTTTTCCGTTGCTCCTGTACCTCTTTTTCTTTCTTTAGAAGTTTTACTTCATTTTCTCTTCTTTCGGCCTCATATAATATTCTCATTTCAGCGAGACGATTCTGTTTTTCATCAGACAATATATCCCTCTTGATCGAATCATAAGCACCGAAGAAATCAAGTGCCTGTCTGTAGTCTCCCATCGCTTTGTACAGTTCTGAAGAGAGGTAGTAATTTCTTTCTTTCAGTACTTTATTGACATTGACCGAATCAATGTACTGTCTGGCCTCTATCAAATACTTTTCGCCCAATTTAAAATTCTTGCGCTGGAATTGGACGTAAGCCAGTTCGTTGAGCAACTCGACGCGTTCGAAATATTCCTGAAAAGGGCTTATTAATGTGAGTGCCTTTTCTAAATTTTGCTCAGCCAGGTCGAGCTCACCAAGGGCTGCATAGCTAATACCCAAATTGATGTGCGAGCTGGCGATTCTTTCTTTATTGCCGAAGGGTTTTTTGAGACGGAGTGATTGCGTGGAAAAGGATATGGCCTTTACATGGTCATTTTTGCTTGCATATATCAGTCCCAGGCTATTGAAACTATAAGCGATACGTTCATCGTCTCCAAGCTCTTTATGAATGTCGAGTACTTTATAATGATACTCCAAAGCATTATCAAAATAGCCAATATCATAATATAGCCAGCCGATAGTTCTTAGTGTGTATGCTATATCATACATATCACCAACTTCTTCCCTTACTTTAAGCGATTTCAAACCGTAGTCCAGCGCCTGATCGTAGGCGTCATTGACTAGATAACCCTGACAAATGTTGAGAAGTGCATATCCTTCTTCCTTTGGCTGGTTGAGTTCCTCGGCTAGGGCCAAGGCCTCCATGCCATATAAAACACTTTTATCAGCACTAATCTCCCAGTACGATTCGGCCAGCAGGTTTAGATTTTTCAATTTCTCTTCCTTCGACATGACCGGAAGTTTAGCTTCCAAACTATCAATCAAGGCTCGAGCGTAGGTCACAGGCCTGTCCCACATGGAATTCTGAGCAAAGATCAAACTATTGCTCATCAGCATGAGCCAAATCAACGGGGTACAATATAAAATTCTCAAATGCTTGCTAATCTGATGATTAAGTAAAAATACTGAAATGAATAAATAAGAGAGGTCTTATTGGATTGTAATCAATCTAATGGTTCCATTGTTGGTGGTGGCGACAATTGCTTGCTGCCCTTCTGACAGCATTATGCTTTCCAGGTCTTTTACATCACTATTAAGACCAAGGTGATGTAGGTATTCGAAATCGCCTTTCCCATTGTTGAGCATGATGGCTCCAAGACTGGCATCATTCCGAGGTGTTTCCACTTCTGATTGATACAAATTGCCAGCCATTACTAAATCCGCATGACCATCTTTATTTACATCTCTGATTAAAATTTTGTTGACAGAAGACAGCTGAGCCCAGATTGGTAACTCAGAAAATTCGAAGCCTTCTATTCCTTTGTTTTCTACATAGGAGGTTGCAAAAGTCCTGGCATGGTATTGCAGGGCATTTTCAAGTCTCGTCTTTTCATAAACATCTTCTAGTGAAGCACTACCAAAATCATGATATGTGGGAAATTTTTCTTTTATAAATGGCATTTGATTACTCGAGCATTCTCGGCCACGCAGTGGATACTGACTGCTATTGTTGTAGTAACCCAAGACGATATCGGTTGATCCATTTTGATCAAAATCCGAGGCATAGATGGAAAAAGGTTCGGGCACAGAAGCCTTGTATTTATAGTTTAACCCGTTATTCCCTAGAACAAAATCGATATCACCATCGTGGTCAAAATCCGATGCTGCTATACTATACCACCAACCCGTTGAATTTTGAGTTCCGCTTATTACTTGCTTGACAAACTTGCTTCCTTGATTCTCGAAAGCAGTAAGTGGCATCCATTCACCGACGATAAGCAAGTCGATAAAACCATCTCTGTTGTAGTCTGTCCAGATAGCGTCTGTTACCATTCCCAGGTTATTCAATTCAGGGGCAATTTGATCGGACACATTTATGAATTTACCTTCTTGGTTATTCAAGATATAACTGTTTGCAGGCATAGGGTATTGACCCGGTATCTGTCGTCCTCCAACAAACAAATCCATATCCCCATCCTGATCGTAGTCTGATGCCGCCACAGCAAAACCACTTATGCTGATATCAGGGAGTAGGTTGCTTGCATCCACAAACCTACCGTTCTCATTGAGGTATAGATGATCTTTCAAGTTTGACGAACCTTCTTCGTCTTCGTTGCTTCCACTCACGACATAAAGATCTTGCCGACCGTCGCTGTTTGCATCAAAGAAAATAGCAGATACGTCCTCACTATTTTTGTATTTTCTCCAAGGATCTGAAGAAGATAACTCGAATGACTTATTTCTATTTTGGAGAAGCAACTGCCCGGAAAACCCTTTGGCACCTCCTACAAAAATATCCTCTAACCCGTCATCATTTACGTCGGCCACGGCTAGTCCCGGACCAAGCTCTGACATCTTATGTGGCAGCAAACTCTCTCTCTCAAAATCATCAAAAGAAGTTTCCTGATGTTGATATTGCAACTTGTAGACCTTAGTCAAATCGGTAATGGGGAAGCTGTCATCTGTCTTTGGTTTTAAGCTTGAGGCATTGGAGTAATCTAATATTATGGTCTGATTGCCACTAATTGATCTCAAGTGCTCTATTCTTCCGTCAGACCAAACAATTTCTAGAGAGTCAATGTCCTTATGCTGTCCAAGACCAAACACCATCCCTTTGTCGACCGAGGATTGGTAGCCGCGGGTCAAGTAATGTTCTTGTACTTGGGTTGAACTATTAGTCCAAACTGTAACTTTGGCACCAATTCCATCCCTGTTGTTTTCGCTGCCTTTAAATTGGATTTTTAGGTGGCTATACGAGGTCAACTCGGTGGCATTGTTTTTATAGACTGTTGGCTCCTGGTCAATGTTGTTGACAATCAAATCAAGATCTCCATCTTGGTCAAAATCTCCATAGGCCAATCCGTTTGAATAGGTTGATGCTTTAATACCCCATTCCTCTTGACGGTTAGCGAATTGCAGATTTCCTTGATTTTGAAAAACATAGTTTACGATTTTCTTTTGCGGAGTCATATTGACCAATTCTCTAATAAGAGACGCACGGTTTACGTTTTCATCACCTTCAACTGCTTCTAATCGCTTTATTTTGTAATTGCGATAGTCATTATTTCTAAAGTCTCTTTTCAAACCATTGGTGACGAAAAGATCTTTTTCACCATCCAGGTCGATATCCAATAGCAAAGGAGCCCAACTCCAATCGGTGCTATGAACTCCTGCTAGCTGGCCAATTTCGCTAAATTGATTATTGCCGCGGTTGAGCTGCAAGGTATTATACATATACTGATGCTGTAGTCCGTTGGCCAGGTGAGCCTCAAAGCGCTCCGGGTCCATACCGCTCATGCTGGTTTTGATACCATAGTTGTCCTCGGCGACCATATCCAAAGTCATGATATCTAGCAGTCCATCATTGTTGATATCGGCAATATCTGTACCCATAGCATAATATGACAGGTGTTTGAGCATTTGGCTTGACCGTTCTGAAAATGTGCCATTCTGATTATTGAGATATAAATAATCATGTTCGGAATAATCGTTGGCTACATAGATATCCGGCCATCCATCTTCGTTGAGATCTCCAATGGATACACCCAAACCATAACCAATTTCATTACCTAAAATACCAGCCGTAGCACTCACGTCCTTGAAGGTAGCGCCATCATTTCGGTATAATTTATCGCCCACGAACGGATCTCTCTTTTTCTTTAGTTTCTCAACCTCGAAATATGGCTTTACCTCTACGTTGTGGTTGAGCAGGTAAATGTCTAAATCTCCGTCTTTGTCAAAATCGAAAAAAGCTGCCTGTGTAGAATATGACGCGTCATCGAGACCTAGTGAACTGGCCATGTTTGTGTATTGAGGAATGCCATTATTCATTCCTGTCGAAACATAGAAAAGGTTTCTTCTTTGATCCTCAGACAGTTTACCGGAGCGACAGACGTAAATGTCCAATATTCCATCGTTGTTGATGTCGATCATTGCAGTGCCCGTAGTCCAGCTTGGGGTATCCTTGAGTCCGGCAGCATCAGTGATGTCCTTAAACTTGAGATCGCCCAAATTGAGATATAGCTTGTTTGGAGTAACATTACCGGTCAGATAAATATCAGGCAGGCCATCCAGATTCACATCTCCGACGGATACTCCACCGCCATTGTAGTAGTATTCATAGGTCCAGCTGTTCATTCGTTCACTTTCGGGAATGATATTTTTGAAAGAAAGCCCGATCTGGTTGCCAGCGAGCTGAGTGAACATTGAGCGTTTTGGGGTGGGTCCGGACTCCTGTTGTTTCTGCTTATCGCAGGAAACCAACATTAAACTTATCACCAAAATTAAACTCGTTCTCATACTGCTATTATTAATCCCATTAAATTAGAAAGAGCAAGGGAAAACTTCCCCTTGCTCTTATCATTATTCAACTAATCTTTAATCTTTAATACCCATCATTTTGATTAAGACTTTCATTTTTATTCATTTCCTCTAATGGGATTGGGAATACATCGTGCTTGCCATCTACAAAGTTGTCGGCAAACGGTTTGCTGTGTGCCGCCATGACCGTACTAATTGGCTCTGGAGCTGCGGTTCCGTTGGCCCATCTATAAAGGTCAAACGTTCGGATGGTATATTCCATAGCAAGTTCTACCGGACGTTCGTGATGCCTGATTTGTTGTCGCAATTGTGCCTGGGTCATAGATCCAAGAGCTATATCTGCTGCATTAGACCTAGATCGAACCCTATTGACAATAGCAATGGCTGCATCCGTATTCGTTGCGCTCGCTTCGTTCATGGCTTCGGCTTGCATCAATAAAACGTCAGCAAATCGCATCATGTGAACATTGATACCGTTATAGTAGGTCTTGTCAAATTCGCCAGTATATTTCTTGAAGAACTTAGGATGTGACAAATCTGCCTGTACAGTTGCATATGGCGTAGATACTCCTGAATATACGTCCAGCATTTCAGAACTTGGATCGTTGAAGAAAACCGAAGAATATACTCTGTCGCTGAATGTACTACCTGCAGTTAAGTCAGCCTGCATTTCAGTCATCAGCCAATCTGAAGGGTAAAACAATTCCCATCCGCCTAGCGCGCCAGGGGTCACCTCAAAATTGAACGGGTGCCTCTCGTCGTTGTTATTAGCTCTGTCTGCACTCCACTGGATTTCGAAAACTGACTCGACACCATTTTCTCCAAGACCATTAAAATTATCGGCATAATTTGGTAAAAGATCATATGGTCCATTATTCACTACATCAGTTAATTCGGTAACGGCCTCAGGAAATTTCTCCTGAAACAAGAAGGCTTTACCTAGATAAGCGGAAGCTGTCCAACTAGTTGCTCGTCCTACATCTTCTCCAGAACGTGAAGCAGGCATACCTGCCTTGGCATCAGACAAATCTTGTTCGATCTGCGTCCAAACTGCTGATGGAGTAGCTTGTGTAACCAAAAATTCATCGCTGCTCTTCTGAGTACTCGTTATCAAGGGTATGTTTTCAAATGCAACAAGTAAATTGAAATGAAAGATTGCTCTCAAAAACTTGGCCTCGGCAACTATTTCAGCTTTTTCAGCGTCATCCATGTCTGCGACGTCTGGTATGTTTTCAATGAGCTGATTTGCATAGGCAATCCCGGTATAATTCGACTTCCAAAATGCCGAAAAAGTGGGTTCATCGGAACCATTTGTGAAATTGGCGATGGTCTGTCCATAATGTGTCGGTGCATTTAAAATACCATCAGACTTCCATGTGGCTGCGATATACATTTGCTCAAAAAATGTCCATTTAGAGCCATCATGAGCCTGCAAAGCAGAATAAGCTGCTATAACCGCCTGGCGAGCGTGAGTCGAATTTTGCCAGAAGGCGTCTGCTGAAAGCCCTTGTTTCTTTTCAGGAGAAAGGAAATCATCGCATCCAAATGAAGCCAGGGCTACGGTTAAAATTATTATATACTTTTTCATAATTTTTTTCTTTAATTTTTCCTGTATTAGAATTTCAGTTGCACACCCATAATCAGATTTCTTGATAGCGGATAGAGTCCAACATCAAGACCTCTTGAGAAGTTCTGATAACCCGTGTTGCCAGGATCATATCCATCATATCCGGTGATAGTAAGTACATTTTCTGCGGCCAGATACACTCTGGCACTACTGAAAAGTCTATTCACACTTCCAATGTTGTATCCTAACTGAATATTCTTCAGTCTTAAATAAGAACCGTCTTCCAAGAAGTAATCGGAAGGTCTGTCATTACTATTGGCATTAAGCATGGTCACTCTCGGTACGCTGGTATCCGTATTGGATGGTGTCCAGGCATCTAGCAGGTCTGCTGAGAAATTCTTGATGCCATTTTGATTTCTGTATAAAAGAAGTTTTGTTCCGTTATAAATTTCGTTGCCCTGACTTCCTTGAAAGAATAGGCTGAAATCGAACTTCTTGTAACTGGCATTGAATGTAATACCGTATTCAAAATCTGGCAAGCCACTACCCACGTAGGCTTTGTCGTCATCATTGAGTTCTCCGTCATCATTGACATCTACAAACCTCAAATCGCCAGGCTGTGCATTAGGCTGTACGCCGTGTGCGTCAATTTCTCCCTGATTTTGAAATAGACCATCGGTTTTGTACATATAGAACTCACCAATGGATCTGCCTACTTCAGTTCTCGTGGTCGGGTGTGTATCAAAGATAACCTGACCGTTGGTGAATGACTCGTCGGCAAATCCCAACTGGGTAATTTCATTTTTGCTTTTAGAAATATTAGCCATTATGTCGAACGTGAATTCGCCTTGTACTTTCTTATACAACACGGAAGCTTCCCATCCCTTGTTGGTCATGGCACCACCGTTGGTTTCGTTGACCAAGTTGTAACCCGCAGTAGCAGGTATAGGAATACCCACAAGCATATCAGTGGTCTCTGAGTCAAAGTAGTCAAACGTGACTTGAATTTGATCATCCAGAAGACCCAAGTCCAAACCAATATTCATGGTTTTGGTCTCTTCCCATTTAATGTTAGGATCGGCAAATGTCCTAAGTATAGTTCCCACGCTTACTACCTGAGACTCTCCTTCTCCAGTAGGATAGTTGATCTGGTTTTGGTTACTTGACAGGTCAGCTATATACTGAAAGTCCCCGATTCTTTGATTACCGAGTTTACCGATACTAAATCTTGGCTTTAGATTGCTAATCAGACCCACGTTGAAGAAATCTTCCGAACTAATTCTCCAGCCTACTGATGCAGAAGTGAATACACCGTGCTTATTGGCAGGTCCGAATTTTGAAGAACCATCTCTTCTTATTGTTGCTTGAACCAAGTATTTATCCCCGAAAGCGTAATTAAACTGTCCAAAAGTAGAGAACAGACTTTCTGACACATTATCTCCCCAGGAGTTGGCGTTACCTATTCCATCATCCAATGCCTTCAAGTCATTGGACGGCAACTCATCGTTGCTTGCTCCAGTCAATCTAAATTCTTGTTCTTCGGCTACCACACCTAGCAAGGCTGATACATTGTGATCTCCAAATGATCGATTAAAGTCCAAAACATTATTCCATACCCATCTGGACGTTCTGAAATTTTGCTCCTCCAACCAGGCTCTTTCATTTGCTTCCTGCGGACCGAAGTTATAGGTAGGAGAATGATCTACCTGAAACTGATTGGTATGATTGAGGCCAATCTGGGTTCTGAATTTAAGACCTTCTATAAGCTTAGCTTCTAAATAGACGTTACCTTGAAATCTATCAACCGTTCTTTCATTAGTTCTTAGCTCAGTCTTTCCTACAATATTTCCTGATTCCACGGTCGCAGCAGCAAACCCATTCGCAGAAGTTGGATCATAGACTGCATTGTGAGGTAAGGACTGCAGAATATCCATAACGGGAGAAAAACCTGCATTTCCAAAATTGTCCTCTCTTTCGTCTTCGCCAATTTTATTTCTTCTGGATCTGGCATATGAAATGGTCTGACCTATAGTAATTCTATCACTTACTTTAAAGTCTGAATTCATTCGCAAGTTGTATCTTTCAAATCCGGAGCCGATCACGTTTCCTTCCTTATCAAAATAACCTACAGAAAAGTTATAAGTACCAAATTCATTACCTCCTGAGATGCCCACGTCGTATTTCTGTTCAAGACCAGATCTAAACATTTCATCTTGCCAATCTGTGTCCGTAGTGCCAGCTAGTTGTGTATAAGACAAAGGAGACATGCCTTCAGCTGCATATGCGGCTGCACTGACACTGTTATTCCCTGCTCTATCAAGCACATCTACTTTCTTTGTAATGGAGCTGACACCAACATATGAGTTTAATGATACTACCGGAGCTCCTGACTGACCTCTTTTAGTAGTAATCACAATAACTCCATTCGATGCTCTTGATCCATAAATCGTTGCGGCTGATGCATCTTTCAGTACGTTAATCGATTCAATGTCATTGGGGTTGATCGAGGAAATGTCTCCCGGAATACCATCAATGACATACAGCGGATTGTTATTACCAATCGTAGCAGCTCCTCTCACTCGCACAACTGGTGCGGCTCCTGGTGCTCCTGAAGCAAAATTGGCACTTACACCCGGTACCTGGCCTTGAAGTAAATTGGCCACATTGGCTCCGGGAAGCTTTTGAATATTATCTACATTCACACTGGCTACCGCACTACTTAAAGAAGCTTTCTTCTGAGTACCGTATCCAATTACAACTATTTCTTCGAGCGTTTCGATGTCCGGCTCTAGGGCTAAAGAAATCTCACTTTGACTTCCTACGGCTACTTCTTGAGTGAGGTATCCTATATAGCTGATTACAAGCGTCGCCCCACTGCTTACGCTCAGAGAATAATTCCCGTCGAGATCTGTAACAGAACCATTCGTGGTTCCTTTCTCCAGTATGCTAACTCCGGGCAATCCCTCTCCTTCATCGGAAGAGGTTATCCTCCCTTTTACTACCGAAGACTGCGCCTGAACCGGTGACGCAATCTGAATAAGGATCAGTAACAGCAGTACAGATCCTAAAGTTTTGAGTACACTTTTTTTCATACTTAAATAGATTATTTTAAAATGCGTTTTTTATTCTTTATTCAAATGTTGACTTTTATTGATCAAAGTCATAAAAAAACACCTTTACACCACCTCTACAATGCCTCAAAATGTACGTTTAGAGCCAATCAGTACATATTTATTAAATGTAATATTTACGATTATAAGAAGGGAAATCATCTGGTTTTCACCGTATTTTGCCCTCTTTTATCTGTTAAAACCAAGGA
Organism: Reichenbachiella sp.; assembly: GCF_039944555.1. Lineage (GTDB taxonomy): Bacteria > Bacteroidota > Bacteroidia > Cytophagales > Cyclobacteriaceae > Reichenbachiella. The sequence continues at coordinate 96,149 of NZ_JBDUYN010000016.1, forward strand.
CAGGGATAATACTGAACCTACGGTTGTCAACTTACCGACATTGAAGGAATAATCGTTTCGGGGAACGGAATTATTAGAGTGATTTTGGCGTAGTGGTCTGTCTGATATCCTGAGAAGAACTACCAATTAACAGTTGGAATTGCGATTTGTCTATTTGCCAGTCGTGGATATTCGTATCATAATATTTGAAATCGTCCTGATTCAATTCAAAAATGACTTCTTTTGATTCTCCAGATCTTAGATACACCTTTTTATAAGCCTTAAGTTCTTTCTCCGGTCTTTCGACCTGTGAATTCAAGGGTTTTATATACAACTGGGCCACCTCGGCTCCTGCTGATATTCCGGTATTTGTCAATGTAAATTTTACTTCGGCTTTGTTGTTTTCATTAAGCGCATATTGAGGCTTGCCATAGACAAATTTGGAATAAGAAAGTCCATGTCCAAAAGGAAATCTGGCTTCGATTTTATGCTTGTCCAGGTAACGATAGCCAACATAAATACCTTCTACATATTTGGATTGCAGATCGTCATTTTGATAATCGCTAAAGCCCGGAGAATCATTCTGTGATTTATAGAAAGTGCAGGGAAGTTTGCCTGATGGGTTTCGGTTTCCGAGCAATATATCTGCTATGGCATTGCCGCCTTCCTGACCTGCAAACCAAGCCTGAACAATGGCCGGAACCTCATCCACCCAGGTTTCAAGAATGGGAGGGGTTCCGGATATAATAACCACAATAGTATTGGAGTTGGCTTTCACCACTTCTTTGATAAGTTTATCTTGATTTTCTAATATCAAAAATTCTCGATCTCGGCCCTCGCCTTCAAAATGATCTGATAGGCCGATACAAAGAATGGCTAAATCGGATTTTTTTGCTAGTTCGGTAGCTTCCTTGATCAAATCCGTATCTGGTATTTCCCATCCCAGTTTGATTTCAGAAACACCCCCGTTATTGTAATAATCCAATTGTATGTCATAAACCTGGCCTTTCTCCAAATAAATCACAGCTTCGTCTATTTCGCTTTTCCTTCTGTCTTTCCATAAATTGATAAGCACATTACCGTTGATGGTTAGGCGTGCCCCATCATTGTGCATCACTTGAAATTTGTATTTGCCTGACTTAGGGGCTTTTATTTTTCCAGTCCAGCGCACTGAAAAGTAGTTGGAATCGTCTGCTCCATGAAAATCCCAATATGGGGCATCATAGTACCAAAGATAATTGACTTCGGTGTCTGTCCGCGTATAGCTGGGTTCACCTTCGCAATTTATGTTTCCAAAATACTGGGCCTTCAATCCCTTTTTTCCATTGTAATTTTCAAAAAAAGAATTTTCAATTATCCGAACATCGTTCTTTATTATAGCACCTAAAGCATAACTGATTTCTACTGAGTTTCCCAGTTTGTTTTTCAGACCTTCCATTGGAGACACAGAATAGTGGGGTGTAACTTTAGAAGAACCTCCTCCACCAATTCGTGCAAAGGCGGCATTGGGGCCAATAACAGCAATTTTTCTAACCTTTCCTGTATCAATGGGCAGCAGCTCACTCTCATTTTTCAGTAGGACAATTCCGTTGACTGCGGCTTCATAAGCAATCTGTTTGTGCAAATTGCTATGAAAAATACCTTCGGTTTGTTTTTCCTGCGGACCAAACATCCCCGCTTCAAACCTAACACGCAGAAGTCTTCTTATTTTATCATCAATCAGTTCTTCTTTTATCTCTCCGGTTTGAAGTGCCTTATTGATCAGTGAATCATTATAATATTCACCAAAAGGCATTTCCAAATCGAGCCCTGCCTGGGCACTCCCTGCTGTACTATGTGCAGCTCCCCAATCGGAAACCACAAAACCTTTGAAACCCCATTTCTTTTTTAACACTTCATTGAGCAGGTAGTCATTTTCTGCAGTCCATTTGCCATTTACTTTATTGTATGAAGTCATGACCGTCCAGGCCTTACCCTCCAGAACGGCCGCTTTAAAGGCTGGTAGGTATATTTCATGTAGAGCTCGCTCGCCTACAACTGCATTCACATCATCTCGATTCCATTCTTGATTGTTACAGGCAAAGTGCTTGACACAGGCCAGTACATTTTCGCTTTGTACACCTTGAATATATGGAATGGCAATTCTTCCGGCCAGATAAGGGTCTTCTCCGAAGCTCTCGAAGTTTCGTCCCCCAATCGGAAAACGATGGATATTGACACAAGGTCCAAGGAAAAAATTGCGACCTCTGGCTTTGGCTTCCTTCCCTAATAGCTGACCCACCTGGTACATTAGGGAATCATCCCAAGATGAAGCAAGCGAAATGGCAGCAGGCAGGGCGGTGGCTTTATCCCAACGGATACCTACAGGGCCGTCGGTCATACGCAAAGTTGGAATTCCCAGGCGTTCGTTTGGGCGCGTATCAAATCCAACACCGGAAATTTGATCGATCTTTTCTTTCAAGGTCATCAACTGTAAAATCGAGTCCACTTTTTGCTCTATCTGATTGTCAGTCGATTGACCTAACGATGATGGGCCACCGTGCTGGTCACAGGCTTGCACAATGAGTGTTAAAAGGAGGCAAATAATGAGAGTATTTTTCATCTTTTGAATGGTTCTGACTTATTGATTTTGAATCGTTATTGTTTCTTTTTTGGGTCCAAACCCTATTAAAGTCACTGAATTCCAATGTTTGGGAAGTTGAGGTTGCTTGAAGAAGACTCCCATTGAGGTAATTTCTGCTCCACAAAAGCCGAACAAAACGGCTTGCAAGAGACCTCCTGCAGCCGTCATAAAGTAAGGATTGTTGTCGTAGGCTCCTTCTGCTAATACGCCATATGGAGGACGTTGATTAGGTTTGTAACCCTTTTGAAACAACTCCCATGCCTTTTCCTTTTGGCCTAATCGACTGTAAATAATAGCGTATATGGAATGCGTCATGGCAGGGCCTCTGAGATCTACTACTTTTTGATAATAATTGAGATTCTTTAGCACGGTCTCTTCATCTGTGACAATTCCCAGAGGGTAGGTCAAGAGGTTGACATCCGCCTGTTTGGTCTGTTCTCCATTGTAGTCTTTGTAGTTCTTGACAGTTCCATCTTTGAATTTTTCTATGACGAGATTTGAGATCAGAGATTTCCAGGTTGGATTTATAGGTTCGCCCAATAAACCGGCTGCCTCTATTGCATACTTGGTTGAGGCAATTACTGCACCATTAGTGAATGCATTGTTATCTACATTTTCAGCGTATTCATCAGCGCCCACCACATTGAGGATATGGAAGGATCCTTCTTTGTCGATTGCACTTCTGCTTAACCAAAAGTCAGCAATTTCCTTTAAGATCGGGTAGCCTTCAGATTTCAGCCAATGAAGGTCTTGCGTAACGGCATAATAGTTCCAGATGGCAATACCTACTACAGCGGTTATGTGATGCTCGAAGGGACCGGTGAGCGCCCAGGTAGGCGTTGATTCTTCCCCAAGATCATCAGCTTCCCAGGGAAACATCACTCCGTCGTATCCATGGGTTCGTGCTTTCTTTCTTGCGGCACCGATGGTTTTGATCCTATAGTCAATCATAGGCTTGGCCATTTCCGGTTTTAATGCCAGCAACCCAGGATACATCCATAATTCGGCATCCCAAAAAATATGACCATAGTAGTCCAGATTAGTCAGACCCATGGGCGGAATACTATAGGTACTCCCTTTTCTTACTGATGAATAAAGGTTGAACAAAGCAAATCGGATGTCTTTTTGACTTTCACCGTCTCCGTCGATAACGATGTCTGTTTCCCAAAGCTTACTCCAGGCATTTTTGTGGTTTTGCACCAATTTGTCCTTGCCCTCTAGCATGGCATAAATACACTGTCTTTCCGCTTCAGTTTGAGGATCTTGAAAATCGGCCGTTGATACTATACTACCGACAAGCGAGCAGGAGAATCTCTCGCCTTTTTTGAGTTTTATTGTGAGGTACTGATGATATTCATTCTTAGTCGACTCATCGTAAAGGACCTCCTGCGCTTCATTTAAAATAAATCCGCTTGATGCGGCAATAGTATGCTTAAATGTCGAAGACTGAGCGCTCGAAGTCAAAATGGGCAATTGTGCGTGTGCTCTCTTAATAGTTTTGAATTGGCCGTTTCCTTCCTTTAAAGGACTTTTAATTTGGTGTTTGTTTATGATTTTCACTTCTATCTCTCGCAATGCTTCCAGCTCTATTTCAAACAAAGCTGAATAGGGTAGATGGCGAAGGGCATACATCTTGTGACTCACGCTAACGTCTCCACCGAAAACAAAATTAGTCTCGAGCCAAGCTTCTTTCATATTGAGTTGCTGGCTCCAATCGGTGATTTGGTCGACTTTATTACTTCCGGATTGTTCTGTTCTTAGCTCAATGTTGGCAAAATTGATTCCTGGCAGGATGCATTGCACATTGTCAGTGCCGAATTTGTCAAATACGCCGTTAAGGATAGTATGCTGGACTTCCATCGGGTTCTTGGAAGCTCGTAAGCCAATCATGCCATTGGCCATAGTTGGGGCTTGGTATTTATCGAGTGAGTTTGCTTCAAAGATCCAGTCATCGGCAAGTTGAGCGTAAGAAATGTTACTAATTATCAATATAAGTGATAAGACGATTTTCATAGATTTAAAAATTATATAGGTATCAAAAAGGTCTCCTAATCAATTGGGGATAGTGGAAAAATGGTCATCCTTAGATTGGTGAAGCCATAGGGAACCAACTGAATGGTATCAATATTTTGAGAGACATTTTCGATGAGAAAATTCCTGGTAGGAATATTCGGGGTGAAAGCAAAATCTCCTTCCAATTTCACAAACTCTTTATTCCAATAAGCCACCGTGTCAGCCTTATGAGTTGGCCAATAGTCTTCTTGCAGTACCCTCTCTTGCCTTTCTATTTCCCAGTTCCTGATTTTTCTCACCGGAATCTTTATCGAAATGGGAGATTTATCCATGCTCCATTGGCCTACTTCTTGACTTGTCCTACTCACAGTAATCACATCTTGAAAATTGTCCTGCCGAAAGGCAAAAGCGTAATTCCAATTCGATGTTGGAGATAAATTAAGGGCCGGGAAATCTGTTGAGACTGACCATTCTGAAGTAGCATCTATCTCTCGTTTTTCTTCTATGCCTAGCGAAAAAACTAAAGGCCCATATTCGATAGCACCAGTATTTCGGGGCCATTTGCTCATATTCACCCGCATGGGAAGATGAAGTACAACCTCATCACCATTTTTGAAAAGCGTATCCAATCTTACATATTGCCCTCCAAAATCAGAGGTTATCACCCGACGTCCGTTTAGTTCAACCGTAGGTTCGCTACACCAACCAGGAATTCGTAGGTTTAATGCAAATTGAATGTCCTTTTCAGTATTGATCTTAAACAAAATGCTTTCTTCGAATGGGTAATTAGTTTTCTCGTCTATTTGAACAGTTTCGCCAGAGCCTGTGGTTACGCTGAAGGTATTTGGCCCATAGGTTCCTGTAAAAACATGGTTCTCTTTGACATACCAGAACTGTGAAGCATAGAGCGGCATAGAACGTGATACCTGACCAGGACAACATTTGATCCATGCACTTGGCGCAAACTGCATGCTGCTGTTGCCCTTCATGTAATCGTTGTGATTGGAATTGTTTCCGGCAATCACCTGGTTGGGACATGAGAAGTACTGCATGGCCTTGTAGTCGGCTGTGACTGCCCCGGGTCCCGCGTTGAAAGCGGCTTTTTCAATTTTATCCGCATAGGTAGGGTCACCGGTCGCCTGAAGCATTTTACACCAGCCATAGGCTACTTCAACTATATCACAGGTCTCATGACTGTTCAATGGGTCTTTGCCTTTGAGCAGTTCTGTGGAGCTATTCACTCCATCCACCAATAATGCTTGTTTTTCTACTTTGCGATAGGCTGCTTGAGTGATTTCAAGATATTTGGACTTGCCTGTGTACATGTACAATATCGCTCCTAAGCGTGCGAATTCCAGGAAAGTTACTCCGTGCTCATTGATTGGGCGGTTTTGGTCTAAAACCTGATGGGCAGAAGAACTTCTGCTTGTGTTGATTTTGTTTCCTTCGACGAAGATATCTTCTGCCCTCTTCAGCAAGCTTTCGTCTCTGGTATGCTCATAGGTCCAAAGCATGGATTCTATGATACCCATCTCCCTAACATGCCGATAAGGATAGGTATCTAAATCATATTTGAGATGATTATAAACGGTTTCTACAATTTGAGGATTCTGCGTGGCTTCATACTCAGTCATTAGAGCTCTGAAGTATACCACGTGCGCCCATCGATTGGTCTTGCCAGCTTCTTTCATAAAGGAGGGGCCTATAAAGCCATCTACTGATGGTTTTTCAATTGGGTAATCCATGTATTTTCTAGCCTTACGGATCAAATCCTCGTCTTCCAATAGTCTGCCTGTCCGGATCATACCCTCGATCCAATATCCAGTTTGTTCGAATGGCCACCAGGTAGACTGTGCACGATCATCCACTACTTTGGCGGTATCTGACCAGGTAGGCAAATTGAATGGGTATCCACCTGCAGCATCCAAATGACCTGTAATGCCATTTTTTTGAGTGGTTAGGTAATGGTGCAGCCAGCCCGTTGGTTTTATGGCACTCAAAGTGGGTTTGTAGAAACTTGCACTATGTTTAATGAGTCTATTTTCTGTCGTTTCAAATGTGACCTTTTTATGATCTGTACAACTCCACAAACTCAAAAAGCTGCAACCCATTATAAATAGATATTGAAATGATATCATCTTTTTCATAGTGAATAGGTACTTTCTATTGTAATCCTGAGAAAGGATCATTTGTTTTTTCCAACCAATCTTTTAATACAATCTTGAGACTATCTACAATTTCAGGTTTTTCCGTAGCAATATTTTCCATCTGATAGGGGTCACTTATGTTGTCGTGAAGGACAGCACCATCGAAAAAGTAATTGCCATGATCTATTGCAAGCGTGTATCTTTGGGTCCTGACTCCACGAAGACCCTTGTCCGGCTCCCTTCTATCTTTCACTCTGATATAAAGTTGCGATTGGGGTGTATTACCCTTTTCAGTTATTAAATACTGAGCAAAATTTCTTCCGGTCACCTCTTTTGGAATCGCATCCTCAAAACCCATGAGCGTCAAAATTGTAGGGTAAATGTCTGGTATGGAAAGCATTAAATCTTCGCTCCTCGGTTTCAATTTTTCAGGCCATCGGATAAACAGGGGTATGCGCATCGATTCTTCATAGTGAAATTCTTTTCCTCTTGTATTATGACTTCCTAACAGGTCTCCATGATCAGCTATCAACATCACGATAGTATTCTCATCAAGCCCTTGCTTTTTCAAAGATTGAAGAATTCGGCCAATCTGCTCGTCCACTCCGGTAATCATGGCAAAGTAGTTTTTGATATGCCCTTTGGCCCATTCCGTATAGCTTCCGTCCTCCTGGCGTGCATTGGGTCTGACGGCCAAATCCTTGAAAGTCTTGGCCCCGTAGTAGTCTATATATTTTTGCGGTACTTCTTCGTACAGTCCTTCGCCGTCATCATGCGGTGGATTCATGGCTACCACAAGAGAAAAAGGTTTTGATTCATCTCTAAGCTTCCCATTTTTGTTTTCCAAATAGTTGATGGCCATGTCGGCTTCATGAATCGGGCTCCATTGATCAACATAATGAAAGTCCTCACGTCCGGCGTCGTTGGACCAATACAATGGTCTCAGGTGATAGTCATAAGTATTGTAGGCATACCAATAATCAAACCCGTGACGTCTTTGAGGAGACGTCCATTCGTTCCATTTATTCTTTCCTTTGTTGTTGAGACAATCCAAAAAAGGTTTTTGCGGCTTTTCCAGATGCCATTTGCCAATATAGCCCTGACTATAACCCTTTTCTTTTAATACATCGGACCAGCACTTCTGATCCTGTGCCAACTGAATATCATAGATTGCGTCAGTTTCATTGCTCATACAATTTTCGTAGACTCCATTCTGAAAAGGGTACTTTCCTGTTAAAAACATGGCCCTCATAGGGCTGCACAGGGGGTAGTTAGCAACCGCCTCTGTAAAGACAATGCTTTCGCCTGCCAGTTTATCAATATTGGGAGTGAGTACCGGGTCTTCTCCCATAAATCCCATCGCCTGTGCTCTCCATTGATCGGGGAATATTACGAGCAGGTTAGGCTTTTTCTCCGTTGCATCTTTTACGCAGCTGGCCAATAAGAATGAGGAAAGTAAAAGGAGGTGTGTAATTTTCATTTCAATTTAAATTATGGTCGCTGTCGAAGACTGTTAGTAACAAAAAACTGTAATGTAAATTATTGATTAAGTGGCTTAAAGCCGCTCTGTACTACCTCTACTTGACCTTAGCACCTTAGGATTCGGCTCTTCATTTAGAGCCTTAGGACTCCTAATCTACGTTTCTCTTCGATTTGTCCTAGGTTCAGGATTCGAGGGGGTAGGACTCGCGTCTGCGATTTCCCCTTCATTTGTATTTCCAAATCTACTGTTGGGTAGGATTGCTGACCGATGGCCCAAATCTCAATATTTCCTTTCCATGATGTTGGGCCAAGATCCAATATTATCTTTTGCCTACCGGCCTGGACTTTGATTGAGTACCATGCTGATCCAGTTGTTGATGGATCGAACTTTTTAGCCATGTGCTGACCATTGAATTTGGCTGGTATTGACTCCCCCTGATTCAAAAAATTCACCCAAGGCAGTTGATCTAGCGATGTTTTATCCATTTTAAAGAGGAATGAAAGCGTAGTTTCTGCAGTCGATACGAAATCAATATCAATAAGCCTCTCCTCTCGTTTAACCTCAAAATCTGATATTAGAGGCTCTTGACCTTGGTTGGTTTGCGGTAATTCGTTTGGCGAAATCTTTTGATCAAGATGAATCATTGACTTGATCATTTGGCCGTTGAGTATTTTGGGATCGCCTTCCCCAAAATATTGCAAGAAGAACTTTCCCTCTTCATCTTTTTCCATCTGAAAGGGCACACCCGCCACCAGAGGTTCAGTAGTATCTTCTATAGGATATACTTCATATATGGCCGTTTCGTAACCATCCAGTTGCAAACTTATGATATCACCGGTCTTGTACAAATTGGGAGAAATCCATCGATTGGGGTATACTTTTTCGAGTACCAGATTATTTGCCTCGGCATTCAGTCCCAATTCACTACGGAGCGTCACCTCTAACGTCTTTTTTTCTATAAATGGATTTCTTGCTGCTACTATCCCTTTCTTCTCTTTAAGGTGCAGATAACCATAGGGCTCTTTTTCGCCTGGATCTCCTCCCACCATTTCAGTGTTCATCAGTATTTCAAAGTTGTACTTTGCCCATTTCAGTGCATTGACTAGCACCTCCCATTCTTCGCTCTGCATGACATCGGGACTGGTGTACAACTCATACATTGAAACTCCTCTCGCAAAATAGAGTATTGCATTGTCTACAAATTTGTCTATGGGTGTATCAAGATATAGTTCTTCGAGCTTTCCTTTAATGATTCCATGTGTCATCATGTTGCTCACTGGGAACCAATGCTTTTTCTTTTGCAAATCGTCATACAGTACTACATCTCTATAGGTAATGGCGGCATCCTTTAGATCGTAAGAGGGTACATTGGCCAATCCATAATCTTCCCCCTGCATCCATATCTGATTGGCATGTTTGAGCCACCAGGGGCTCAACCAGGTGCCTGAGGTAACGCTGTGATAAACTTTTGGATTGATTTTATGCACTTCCTCTATGGCAGAAAGCAGGGTATCTAAGACAGCAACTTGGGAATAAAGGCCAATGGGGTGACCGTGACTCGATTCGCTGCATGAAAATTGGAATCCATCCCATTTGTAATAAGACACGCCCTGCTGAACGAATTCTTTGGTTCGTTCTTTAAAAGACTGACTATATTTTTTCCCTGCCAAACAGAGTTGAGCGCCTCCCCATTGTTTTTCTTGCCCTACTACTTCGTATCCGTTGGCTCGATACCAATTGATCCTTTTCATTCTCGCAGAGTAACCCCCACTCGGCCCAAACCACAAACCCAATGATGTGTTATTTTTTTCGAATTTGTCTTTAATTGGGGTTAGACCATTTGGAAATTCATTTTTGTTTAAATCCCAATCGCTTTCATACACATCCCAGCCATCGTCTAATACAAAGGCGTTCAATTCAACATCATACTTCTTTGAAAAATCTTTTTGAAACAAATTGTAGAGGCGTAGCACATTGCTTTCGGTCATATAGTCCTCGTCATGCAGCTCTTTGACATAGCTCCCGACGGGATATTTCTCTCCTCGCAAATCATACCAGCTGTTGTAAAGGGTGTAAGGTTTATCTGGGTTGATTTTGATATCGTTGACGTAATTCATGAACCATTTTTTCACCGCACGGTCTGGTGTCATGCCTAACACGACCCAATCGCTTTCGATCCACTGACTGGAAATTTTCGTTCCTTTTAATTGTGAACAAGTGAGGTCAAATCCCGAGTTTATATTTGGTTCAATACTATTTGTAGAGGCCGGGTATTCCAAACCGGCAAAAAAACCAATGTCATTTGCTTGCAGGGCCACTGGTTGTCCAAACCCGCCTTCCTTCAATATTTTGGCTGATTGAGAAAGGCTAACCTTAGCATCATAGGCATTTATTTTGTGCAAAAAATGCTTGTTGTAGATCGTATCTCTAATTGCAATTTTCCGTCGAACATAATGATTTCCTGGCTCAATGAGATAGGTCATTTTAAGTTGCAAGTGGCTCGAAGTACCCTGAAAGTCCAATTCAACTTGCTGGCTACCACTGGATAGTTCAGTTTTCTCTACGTGCTTTATTTCAAAATCTTGCTTGGTCAGTACCACCGGGTTTTCTGCATTATTGTGCATGCCAGGGGCCATCCAATCTGTCCAGACTATTTCCAAACCAAAATCGCCATCCAAGGTTAGCCCTTCTGGTGAGTTCAAAAAAATTAAATGCTCGGCTTTCAATATGCGGCCTTTTATTTCGACCTCCACGCCCATTTTGTCATTTTTTAATTCAAAATCGTCATTGCTTTCAGTCTGATTTTGACCCCATACGATTAGACTCTGCAGGCAGAACAATATGATTGATAATGTACTTTTCATATTTTCATAACAATGTCTCTATCTAGCGGTATTTCTTTAATAATTTTTCGCATGTGGCAACAGAATTTCCTGTGATTAAAATAACAATGGTTTTATAAGACTTGGCATTTATGAAAAACTGAGGACACTTTTATTCTGATTGACTACTTTGTTTTTTTGTATTCCGCGTACATTTTATACGCAATATCCAAGGGGTCATCGTAAGCCTCGACAGTAGACATGCCTGGAGTCGTTATCCACTTCTCTTCCCAATCCCGCATGCTTTGTTTTTTGTCCGTCCCTTGATCGCTATGATAATTGATCCATCTTGGTACATAATAATCTCTTATCAATCCCGACCATACTCGACCAGAGTAATCGTTGACCGGATCTCCTCCCCAGGTAGTTATCAGTCTTTTGGCGTTGGATTCATAGTAATCTTTTTCTTCACTTGTGGCTCCCCAGTTTCGAGCAAAATCTACCCATCGCTGAAGACTGTGATTGGGATGCGTAGCTAGCAACCTATCCATGACCAAAAGGATATCCATGATTTCCTGCAATTCAGTGGGTCGCTCGTTTTTCTCATCATCCAAAAATTTCAGAAGCTTTTCATCTACAACAAGCCCCAAATATTGAACAGTTAGTTCTATGGCATCAAAGACAAAAAGCTCACTGGCCCCCAACTCGTCTGAACAACTCAGGAATGTACCGACTGCCTCTTCGAATTTTTCTGATCTATGAACGGTGGCGTGGTCTTCTACTCCTTCAGGTTTTTTATAGGGCCTAAACTGATAACGATGCATGGGGTGATCGGTAAAAGTGCCAAAGCAAGACTCATTTAGCTCGTTAAAAGCCTGCTTCAACTGATCCGGAAATTTGCCATAGCGCTGAACACTGTATTTTTCTATCCAAACATCTAGGTCGATCTTTGAATTTCTCCAGCCAATATCTGAAAGTAACTCATAAATAATTTCATTATTCTCTATGCCCTCAGGAGCGAATCCGAAACCAACCAGATTCTTTTTTTTCTCATAATTGAGTGCCAACTCCGGAATGGTAGCATATACATCCAAAATACCATTTAGCGGTACCTTACCACCCATATTTGGAATGAAAGAGTAAATCCATTTCTTGCCAAAGAAACCCTCATACATTTTCCATGAGGGATCAATTTTCCAAAACACGTGATTGTATTCATTTGCCAGATCCAGGATTAACAATTTATCATCCGGAACCTCAGACACCAAAGCTCCCAAACGTTCTGGCGTCCAAAACAGATTACCATCTTGATCTTTGTGATACGGAAAAGTCCAGCCTTGCATCACCCAAGTAGCTTCAGTATTAGCTTCTTTGATGGATTGATAAACTGATTTTCCAAAACCAGTCAATTCTTTTTGGGCTTCTACCGGATCGGCAGCCAATGGCACATCCATTTCATTGAAGCTATCAGCCAAATAGTACTCACCTGCACCGAACTCTTTTTCCCATTCCTGAATGTATCGCTTACCTAGCTCGACAAAAAGTGGGCTATTGGGTGACAAAATGAATGCATTGTGCTCCAAGGGCAACCCTCCTCCCCAGCCGAGCTCGCGAACTTCTTCATCGGGATAAATTCTTTTGATGCCCTTTGGAACAAAGCCAGCAAAGGCATGCACAATAGGACTCATGCCAAGCGCTCTCATTCGATTCAGCATCTGGTGAGTCAACTTAACTTGTTCGTCAAAATAAGATGTTGGCAATGCACCATCCCATCCATTCAGGTTACCCATCCGGTTCCACGGGAAATGAGCAGGGCCAGAAAAATACTGATCTATTTCTTGCTTATTTAAGCCTAGGTCTTCAAATACTCTTGCCAAAATGGCTTCATGTGCTCCACCAATAAGGGGCATGTTGATGCCATGCACTGCCATCCAATCTATTTCTTGTTCCCAACGTTCCCAATTCCAATAGGCTGTGGTATATCCATGGGTCACTACATTGAAATAATATCTGAATTGAAATGGGGTCTCCACCTTTCTTTTCACCTCAGGCGGGTCTTCTGGTATCTTCACTTTCTTGCCTGACCAACTTATGATGCTATTGCATTCCTGCTTTAAATAATCGTAAGCCCCACGACATAAGGCGATTTGTGAATTACCCTTTACAACTATTTTGTTCCCCTCTTTATTCAGTTCGAACCATTCAGGTTTTTCGTTGTCTTTCACCAATTGGAAAACAAAGGATTTTGATTTCTCTTCTCCGATTAATCGCGTCAATACTTTTTCGGATGCTAGTGGTTGATATTCGGCCTGGTCAGCACATGAGGCGAAACCAATAACCAAAATGATAGTCTGAAATGCTGTTTTTATCATATTACTCTTAAATGTAGAATTCGAGTCTACAATTTAGTAACATGGGTCAGCCCAACACGTTTTTCAACCTCTACATCACCTTAGCAATAGGTAATTCAAAATTTGAATGACGACGTTCGTGGATTTATTTAGCCTCAGAAATTGTTCTATTGTATTCAATAAGCACCTTGTCAAAATCGTCGAGGGCTCTTTTCAGAAGTAGCGTATGGCTTAAACGGTCCTTCTCTTTTATTCCATCGGATTTCAGAATTTCAAATATCTCTACAAAATTGGCTAGGGGACGTCTTAGCTCATGTGAAAGAAAATAAATGTGATCTCCAATAATTTCCCTTTTTCTCTTGTGCTGCTTCATGGGTATAATTTAGGATCCAAACTAAATTTGTCTCTTACTATAAGGGCTGGCTCATTTCCGAATTGCTGACTTTGAACAATAATTTAGTTTAACATTAGGTAAACTAAATAATTTAGTAGCTGAATGGGGCATTTTAAACTCTACATAACCTTAATAATAGCAAAGATCGGATCAGTTACCCAGTACTTCTAATTGCCTTCATCGACTCGGCTATGACAGCTACAGAAATAAGGCCAGCACCTATCCAGATGTTGTTTTCCGGAATTTCATTCAAAAAATACATCCCAAGTCCAATGCCAATCAGCGGAGTAAGTGTACTTAGAATACTAATCATGGTAATAGAAAAATTCTTAAATGACATGACAAACATCGTGTGACCAATAGCTGTGGTAAAGACGCCTAGAATCAATAGTGGAAGCCAATCCTGTCGTATACCTACCAGGTTCGGTAAATAACCTCCATAGAAAAGTGTAGGGCTGAGCAGTACGACCAATCCAAGCAGTTGCATAAACATGAGTGTAATTCCTGAATGTTCTTTTACATGCAATTTCAAGGTAAGATTGCGAAGTGAGTAGGTCAGTGCTGAAAACAGCCCAATAAGGACTCCCTGCGTAGTCTTGTTGTTGAGGTCGAATTCGGGAACTAAGAAATACACTCCTGCAAAGGCAATCAATGCCAAAATCAAATCAACGAAACTAAACTTTGATTTTACAATCAAAGGCTCCAGTATGGCCGTCATAACAGGGAAGGTAAATAAGGATAGCATACCCACGGCTACATTGGAAAAGTAAAGCGCATAGAAATAGGTGACCCAGTGTATGCCAAAAAGTATGGTGCTCAACACAACTGCCATCAGGGGTTTGCCCGGACCGGTCCAAGTTGGCAACCCCATCAGCCTAATGGAAACAAACAATACCAAAACTCCAAGTAGGCTACGCACCCAGATAGCCAATTCTGGAGAAATATCTACAGATCTGGCCAAAACCCCGGAAGAGCTCATAATGACTATGGCCGAAATGAGTTGAAAAAAATGATGATTCGCTTTAATCATAAGCGTAGTTTCTTGAATTGAAAATGTACAAAGCAAGAATACCTTATGACATAAAGAAGTTATGCCTTTTCAGGAATTAATTTGATTTGTAGATATGAAAAAGTAGGGTAAATACTAGCGCTCTTCCAGATTCAACACCATATACACTGATTGATAGAGGTCCGAACAAAGGTTTTCTTTAGCGAAAATCAACACATTTTGGCCTTTCATTGGTGTTTTCTTATTTTTCCTCAGGTCATCTACTACGATTGCTTCAAAGACAAAAGTGACATCCTGATTTAAGGAAATGGCATTTTTTATTGCCCTGCCTCGATAAGTGATCTCACTGATCTGAACCTTGATTGAGGTTGTATAGTTTTTACCACAAAACGCTTCTCCGGACAGAACCTCTTTTATTATGCCCACCACCTTTATCGAATTGGGCCCCAGTTGATCATTCACATCGGAAAATTTTGGCTTTTCCTGACCATGGCTCTGAGTATAGCCTAAGGCAAAAATCAACAACAATAAAACTGCGTATTTGTTAGACATTTTGAATTCAAAATAAAAAACTAACCCAATTCCAATCGAATCAGGTTAGTCTTTATCATCTTTTATTTCTTCACTATTTTAAATGACTGATTGGTACCCGGTCCTACAATTTTAACCATATAAATACCAGTAGGCTGATGATAGGCATCCCAAACAAATTCTGATGCCGTATCGACATTCCTTAGTTCATGAACCAGTCTACCCGAGGTATTGAAAATACTCATGTTCACTCGCTCTTCGGATAGTTTAATAGCATCTCCCATATCAACCTTAAAGGTAAATTGGCCGGTGGATGGGTTAGGCCAAACCAACGTACTTATATCCATATTCAACTCTGCCAAAGTTTGATCTCCCCTCTTTCGAGTTGCGGCATCAGTTGAAGGCGCTACTATAGACCCAAATACCTGGAATACCTGATCCAATGGAGGTCTGCCAAAGGCCACAGATACGCCCGTCCAATCAGTTGCTCCCGTTCCAAATAAGTCGAAATTATCTTTGAAATGAGGCTCCTCTCCGATCCCACCATTTTGTGATGTCCAGAACCATTGAGTAGTCGCCGGATTAAAGGCTAAATTGGCATAAACAGACAACCAATAGTTCCCGCTGTTCAGACTTACTTCTGTCGGAAGCGTAAAACTCAAATTGGCATCTTGCGGATTAGAGTCTGGAATGATCGCTCCACTGTTGTATATTTCGTTTCCTGGTGCACCTAGATTGTCCTCATAAATGACAATCGTAGCACTTGTAAAAGTTGGAGAATTATTCGCTCCACCAAAGGCAATGACATTGCTGATTTCCCAGCTATCACCGGCTGGTACCACAAAATCGTCGGCAGTTTGTACTACGGCACCAAAGTCCAGAAAGTTCTGCGATGGTAGTGAAGAAACTCCTGCTCCCAGTTGCTCATAAAGCGTTGGCTTCGAAATAAATACCGTAAACCCTTCTGCTACCTGCTCATTTCCTGAAGTAGCGATCAATCCTATGGTAGCTGAGCCTAAAGTATCTGCGGCAAATGATAGCGTGAGGCTGTTACCATTGTCAGTCACGGTGACCAAATCTGGATTTGAGTTGGTCAATTCGACGTTGATATGACGACCACGAGAATGCACAAATAAGTCCTCAATATTTACAACCACATCGTCGCTATTTTCATCTACAACCAGGTCTTCGAGCAAGTAAGCGACGCTTAATTTCGATTCTGGTAGTGGATTAAAAAAGATAGGGAAGCGAGCGCTAAAAAGACCATTGCCATGGGCGGCAACTGCTACAAAGCCATCTTTTCTGGTCTTGACCTCGTCTGTTACAGCGTTACCGATCACAAATGGCTCCTTATACCACCGGGTTCTGTCACCATTGAGTCTAAGGGCATAGTACAGTCCTGTACTAGTCGCTGCAAAAACCTTCTGCAAATGTGGACCGAAATAAGAGTCGCTACCGCCAAAAAATGCTGTACTTCTAACGGACGGACCGTTTCCTGTACCGTCTTCATTTTCCTCTAGGTTGCCACTGACATTCGTCCAGGTCTCCCCGGCATCGTCGGTTAGGAACAAACTTTGTACTCCATAATTAGAAAATGTAATGACTACCCGGTCCGAGTTGGATGGATCTACGGAAATATCATTAACATATCCTGGTGGAAGGCCTTTTCCTGTAGTCAAATCTACCGCAGGCTGATTGTCCAGATTGGCGTTGTCCATTCTGTAGACACCGCCACTATTTGTGCCATAGTACAATCTGTTCGCTACAGGGTAGGTAGACAAATCCAGTGAAGTAATCGAAGTACCTGCAGGAGTATCAGAGTTCGGTAAGTTTACCCAGTTTACTGTGGTAGTAGCATTGCTAAACAAGGGGATTCCATCAAGGTCATTGTTTCTCCAAATTCTATTGCCATCAGGCAAGTACATGATGTTGTCATTGTGAGGATCAAGTACGAATGGAGCCACAAAGTCCAAGTTATTAGCACCGGCAGGCTGCACTCTCGTGAATGACTCAAATTCCCTAAGGCTGTCAAAGTTTAGACGATAGATAACTCCAAATTGTGCAGACACATATCTTGTTGCCCCTGCATCAGCTATGGCATTGTAAGAACCGTCACCTCCAAAATCTTCTATCCAAGGCTCTGTCTTTTTGGTTGACGAAGTGAACCAAGTGCCATTATCCTGAAAACCAGCAAGTAAGTCATCACTATTTGGTTCAGGATCGAAAGCTACGGCATATGGCTGCGTTGTCACATATCCGTTGTTGAGCGATGTCCAATCTACCGGTTCGGCCGCGCTAATTGAGGTGGTTATATCCTCAGCTAAAAACACTCCTCCGTCGGTTCCTGACAAGACTTTATTGGGATTAGAAGGATAAAAGACGAGTGCATGGTGGTCTGGATGTTGATCCGGATATACACTTACATCATTGATCGGTGAGTACCCTGCTATCCAGCTTTCTTGTCCCGCGGGTGTGGTAAATGCCGTAGTCGAACGGTACAAGTTTGTACCACCAACAAACATTAGATTAGAATCTGCAGGGTGTACTTTAACCACCATATTATATCCTGTTTGAAAGTTCAAATTTCCAACAGGTCCACCAATTGATGTTGGCAGATTAGCACTCAGGTCCGTCCATTGACTACCAGGAGCATCTGAAGCCATATATCTGAATAAGCCCTGAGGTCCAAGTTGATCATGATTCAGAAAATAGACCCTATCCTCATTATTGGGGTCTATACCCATGACTGTTCTCCCTGAAAAAGCAGGGTAAAGGCTTGGGGTAATATCTGTCCAGGCGTCGCCATCGGTAGAAGTAAAAAAACCAGCATTAGGTACTCCGCTAAAATCTATAGTGGCATAAATCTGTCCCTGAGTTGTGATAGCCACTTCAACGGTTGCATCAAACCCTCCTGTAAGCACCTCGTCAAATGTATTTCCACCATCTTTTGATCTATGGAGTCCGTTGAACGTGGCCACATATAAATCACCATTGATTGGGTTGATGGCTATAGAATTGGTAATATCAAAAGGACCAAAAGAACCAATCGCGTCATCGTCAGTAGCAGGCAATAGTCTCCACGAACGACCACCATTAGTTGACTTATAAACGCCGGTACCGGAGTAAAAGGCACCACCTTCACTAGCTGAATTGCCAATTCGCTCGCCAGAACCATAGTACCAAACATGGTGTTTACCGGGTCTGGGGTCTTGTACAATACAAGTAATACCCGGCGCTTGCCTTCTTGAAGTCACTTTTCTCCAGGAAATTCCTCCGTTTGTTGATCGCCAAAGCCCACCTGACACACCGCCGGCCAAAATCACATTCTCATTGGTCTTGTCTATTGCCAATGCCCGGGTTCTTCCACCCACATTATATGGGCCCCTGTTACTCCAATAGGCATATTTCCTGTATCTGCCTCCAGAATGATCTGCGGAATTTTTTAAATCCTGCCCTTCTGCGATATTGTTGGAAAATTCTTGCTCTAAATCTAAAATTCCCGCTGGCATCTTCCCTGTATATGGGTTCTTCAGGCGATTATATTCGAAGGTGATTCTGTCTATGGCATTGTCCCCAACTGCTGTTGGTTTGCTTTCAACCGGACCGGTTCTACTATCGAAAAGCTTGGATTGTTTGTAAAGTGCGTGACCTCTGGGATGCTGGTCAGCATGTGTTTTTAAATTTTGTCCATTCACTGCGACATACGCGCACAGGAAGACTAGGGCTAACAAGCCCTTTCTTAGGTTAGGATAATACATCGGTTAAGTAGTTTAATTAGCGAGGCTTATTTCATTTCGTAAGCCCTACTTTTTGTTTAAAAAAAAATTTAAGTCAATTAGTCAGACCTCGAAAATACAACTTTTTTGAGAAAAAATCTGTGGAATTGGAGGTTAATAGGACCAGGCTCTCCCTGATTTAGATAAGCGCTTGGTCCTATTAATTGCTATAGCTTGATTCTAACCATTTTATCATTCATCTTTTAGCGTATCTACAGGATTTCGATGAGCTGCTCTCAATGATTGATAAGCAATCGTAACAATGGCGAGACTCAGGGCACCTATGGCGGCCACTACAAATACCCAAATTTCAATGGGTGCCTTGTAGGCAAAATCTTCCAGCCATAAATCAGTAAAGTAGTAGGCCAATGGAGAAGCAATTAAGACAGATACAGCGATCAGTTTGGTAAACTCAGAGGTAAACAAAAAGACTAGTTGATAGGCCTTAGCCCCAAGTACTTTTCTGATCCCCAATTCTTTAATTCGCTGCTCAGCAGAAAACGCTGCCAGTCCAAACAAACCCAGACAGGCTATGACCATTGCCATAGCGGTAAAGAAATTCATAACCACACCCATCCGTTGTTCGGTGCGGAAAGTGCTTTCAAAGTCCTGATCCATAAAACTGTATTCAAAAGGGATGGATGAATCAATATCGGAAATGGCGCTTTTCACTTCTTCAATGACCCGCTGCAAATCCTCGGAATTACTAACACCTTCGGGATTGAGGCGCATGGACAAGAATGAGATTCCGGAACCATAGTCCCAAACGCGATCGTTCAGATGATGAATAATCATTAATGGTTCGATTTTTCTTTTTACACTTCTGAAGTTGAAATCTTTCACAACGCCAATGACTTCAAAATCATCTTCGTCCCCGGAAGCGATCAATAATTTTTTACCAATTGGTGACTTATCCTTAGACTTCCAACCAAGCATCTTAACGGCTTCTTCATTTAGAATTATACCATATTTATCGTTGCTTCTATGGAGATCGAAATTTCTCCCGGCAATGAACTCGAGTCCCAGCAGGTTGATGTAATCTTCGTCAGTCCTGACATTACTGATATAAACCACTTCGCTTTCCGGATCATCGGTCTTGTATCGATCTCCAGACCAAATATTGGGAGGAACACCAAATGATTTACCGACATGAGTGAAGGCCGGATTCGACTCTAGTTTAGTTTTTAATACTTCACTATCAAAACCTATTTGTTCTATATTATGAATCTGCAGAATATTGTCTTTAACATAGCCTACGTCCAGTTTTGAAGAATATGATATTTGTTTTTGCACGAAGTAAGCACAGATGATAAGAGAAATGGATATGGTAAATTGAAGCACCACCAGCCCGTTACGGATTCCTTTGCTTTTGAAGCCACTGCTCAATTTCCCCTTTAGTGTTTCAATAGGTTTAGCTGAAGATAGATAGAGTGCCGGATAGCTTCCTGCCAGTACGCCTACCAGCACAATAAAACTCAAGACAAATAAGATGATTGCCGGTTGCATCAGGAATGTCAACAGCACCAGATTTTTATTAGTGAAGGTGTTAAACCAAGGCAATAGCAGCTCAATCAGACCTAGTGCAAAGATGGTACTTATGACCACATATAAGACCGACTCAAAGATGAATTGAATGACCAATGATTTCTTTCCCGAACCCAGTACTTTTCTGATACCCACTTCTTTTGATCTGTTAGCTGAGCGTGCGGTAGACAGGTTCATGAAATTGATGACTGATAGCAGTAGTATCAATATGCCAATTACTCCAAATATGCCTACGACCTGGGGGTTTCCAGTAGGACCGAACCGATGAAATGGCGGACGCTCAGAGAAGTAAATTCCCTCGAGTGGTTGGAGAAATAATGTCCAGGGATTGCCAGCGGTAAATTCATCAAAAGTCTGATTGAAAATGCGTTCGGTTGTTGGCGGCGCCCATTTAGGGGGAACGGCCTGTATTTTTTTTGTCAAAGCTTCGATATCTGTTCCTTCTTGAACCAAACCATAAGTGGAAAATGCAGTCCAGATCCATTTCCAGTCATCGCTTTCCATTTGCTTTCTATGGCTATTCATCGGGACAAGCATATCAAACTGAATATGGGACCGATCCGGAACGTTGTCCAAAACACCACTGACCATATAGGGATGCCAAGTGCCGTCATAATGTTTCACATCTATGGATTTGCCGATTGGATCTTCATATCCAAAGTATCTTTCCGCTGTTTCAACGGTCATCACCATGCTTTTAGGTTCTATGAGCGCCGTTTCAGGGCTTCCTTGAATGAAGTTGAAGGAAAAGACATCAAAGAAGTTTTCATCCACTGCAAAATTCAAATCTTCTTCGAAAGAAATGGTTCTTCTGCCCTCTTCCTCATATTTCATGACAAGCCCTCTCAGGCTCCTAATCCTCGTAAGCTCTTCAAAATCAGGAATATCCTCTTTGAGAGCCAAAGCTACATTTGGACCTGTTGAGGCTGATTCTTTATCCCAGTTTCCCCAGATGTCCGGCTGATTGATTCGGTAAATTCGATCACCTTTAGCGTGAAATTGGTCATAGGATATTTCATCATAGACGTATAGACCAATAAGAAGGCAAGTTGCCATTCCAATGGAGAGGCCCAGCAGATTGAGTACCGTAAATTGTCTTTGCCTGATCGCATTTCGCCAAGCGATTTTAAACATGTTTTTGATCATGATTGTATTGTTATTTTGAGTTTTGAATATACCAATGGAGGAGAATCCAATCAAAAGATGAAAGGTGTCAAGCCAATACATGAGTAGTGCATAGCTCTTGCCTTTGGTGGAGATGCGGTCTTCAAACATTTCCTGCAAATCACCGAAAAGCTCCTCTATGTAGGTTTCTTTGATGAGTTTATGGGCAAGCCATTTGGCTAACCGGGGTGCCTGATGTTTCTTAGAAGAAGACACTAGCTACCGGCGTTAAGTTGGGGAATCAATTGCCACATTTTTTGTCGGACATCCTGAGAAGTCTGTAGCTGCTGCATGCCCGTTTCCGTGATTTTGAATAGCCTTTTTCGTCGATCTCCACGTTTGGCCGAATTACCTCCCATCTCCGACTTCAGAAATCCTTTGTCCTGCAAACGGTATAAGGTAATGTGCACAGCACCTAATAAAACACTCCGGCCGGAATGTCTTTCAACTTCACTTTTTACTGACACACCATAGGCACCATCTCCCAAAATGCAGACGGCAAGCAAAACCAGTTCTTCAAATTCGCCTAATCCTTTATTTTTCATATTAGTTATACATTGTATAATATACAAAATTATAACTAATACTTTAAATGACAATAAAAGGTTGCAAATGATTTGCTTTCCTAAGTCAATGGTAGGCTTACATGAAATATAGTTCCATTGTCTTGAGTTGATTCAAACCAAATTTTACCGCCATGCATTTCCACAATTGACTTAGAAATAAACATGCCTAACCCTATTGTCTTTTCACCTTGGGTTCCCGGTCTCTTGGCTTTTGTGTGCTGATCAAATATGAATTCTTGTAGTTCATCAGGGATACCAATCCCGTAGTCTTTTACTGAAAATTGGACTACTTCATTCATTAAGGCCACCTCAAAATCAATTTCGGTATCGACAAATGAGAATTTCACGGCGTTTGAAATAAGATTATCAAATACCCGTATTAGTTTTTGTTCGTCTGCACTGATATGACCATCTTTTTCAAGTAATTGATGCCTCAGTTTTATCCTTTTCTTCGATTTGGCTACAATTTCATAGTGCTTGATGATTTTTTTGCAAAAGTTATTTACGCTTAAGTTCCTCAGTTTCAAATACTCTTCTGTATTATCCAAATCGTCAGTAGCCAACAAATCTGCCACAATATGTTCTGCATGTTCCCGTGATTCGTCCAATAAGGTTAAATATTGCTTAAGCGGTTCAGGTAATTCCTCAGCTTGAATTAATTGTAGAATGCCCTGAATCTGTGCCAGTGGACTTCTCAAATCGTGTGACACTACTTTTAGAATATTATCCTTGGATTGATTGAGTGCCAACAGCCTTTCTTTATCGTTCTTTCTGACCGAAATATCACGAATGATGGATATGATGGCGTTGGATTGCGAAATTTTAATTCGACGGGAATGGACTTCCACTGGAAATGAACGTCCCGATGTGGTTTTATGCACGGTTTCAAACAAGTATTGCCCCTTTGTACCGATCTCATGAATAAACTTGGGTACACGATCACTTTCTGCGCTGATCATCTTAAAATTCAACCCATCAAGCTCTTCCCTCTCCAGCCCATAAACCCTTAGAAAGGCGCTATTCGCATCCAGCATTCGAACAAAATTGATCTGCTCATCAATTTCATATATAACAACAGGATCAAGCATGCTGTTAAATATCTGTTCATGATTTTGTAATGAAAGTGCGATATCACTGCCTCGGCTCCGTTTGAAGCTTTTTTTAGAATTGTTGCTTTTTCCTTTGGTCATATCAGAAACCTATCCCCCAAACGCCGTTCAGAAGATTTTAGTTTACGAAAACTCTCTAGTCCTTGTGGTACAGATACTTTTCGCCTGCCTTGAAGGTCGTTTATTACTATCAACATTGGAAAATGTCAAGAAGTAATCCTAATCACTCTTTGATCAGGTTTCAAGACCTTATTCAAAAACTTTTTTCAATAGATCAGTAACACGTGCCTGAGGATTTTTTCTAATCTCCAATTCCTGTTTGGCCACTTGAACAAATAAACCATCTATGGCTTTTTGGGTAACATATTTTTCAAGATCAGGATTTACGTCATTTACAAAAGGGATTTTATTATAGGTACCAAAAACCGTATTCCAATACTTAGTCGCATCCACTTTTTCCAGGGATGCCTTGATATTAGGTTCGAATTTTTTCTCCAAGGAAGTTCTGGTCGATTTCTTTAAGTAATTGGTTGCGGCATCGTCATTTCCTTTAAGGATCGAAATAGCATCGCTGATTTCCATATTTTTGATGGCTGTAACGAACAAATCTTTGGCCGCATTGGCTGCATCTTCGGCAGCTCGGTTCATTGACTCCACTGCTTCATCGACTTTTTTTCCTTGACCAAGGCTCCTCAACTTGCTCTCTACCTCTCTGGCCTCCTTAGGCATAGGAATTTTTATTTGTGGGTCTTTGAAATAGCCATCGGGCTTTGATAGCCTAGCAACTCCTGTCTCAACACCTTTGGTAAGTGCTTCCTTCAATCCAGCGGCTACCTCCTTCTCCGACAATCCTCCTGAAGGTGATGGAAGGTTGGCCTCAATCTTTTTCTTCAGTGCGTTGAAGTCTTGGGCCTGGGCATTCAATATCATGAGTGAAATGACCAACAGGCCAATGAATCTTTGCATAGCGAGAGTGATTTAATTCAATTTATTCCAGTCTAAAACAAACTTGTTCCAGTGCTGGTTCGGCACGTTCTTCTCCAAGGTCATAAGCTTTACGCAATGCCTCACAAGCCTCATCATCTTTTCGTGCTTTCATATAAGCCAACCCAAGGTTATAATAAACCACTCCATCTCCTGTTTCTGAACGCAGATATCGTTGATAGTAGGTGACTGCCTGAGGGTAGTTATTCAATTCCTGAAATGAGTTACCTATTAAAACAAAGTTGCGGGTGAGCGTATTATCTGTGTACACTGAGCTTTCAAAATCTTTGATGGCATCTTTATGACGATCAAGTTTAGCTTTTACCATACCACGGTTCATCAGGTCATTGGCATTGTCTCTTTTTATAGTCAAGGCTGAATCATAGTCCAGTAACGCCTCTTCATACCTTCCCTTTTGATAGTTTTCGAAAGCTCTCCTGGAATAGGCCATAGCAAAATCCCCCACACCATACAAAATCTTATCTATTTCGTTCTTCTCTTCTTCATCCACCAAAAAACTCAAATTGTAAAGGGCCAAACGATGAAATTGATCAATCTCTAAAGCATTTCTAAAATCTGCTTCAGCTCCTTCCGAATCTTCTTTGCTTAGTTTGAATAACCCCCTGTGCACATAGTAGTTAGGTTCGTGGTTGTTGAGAGATATGGCCTTGTCATAGTCCAGCATAGTTGGTGTACTAAAACCCATTTTCTCATACGTCTGTGCTCTGGCCAGGTACACATCCGCTTTCATATCTTCTAAAGTGGCGATACCTGAAAAAATCATTTCACCTTTTTCGTCATAAGAAGCCCCCTTAAAGACTATAGCTTTTGTTTCAAAAGTTTCTACGTTGTTGATCAGAAAAGTAAAATCTTTCGCGGCTTGCTTATAGTTTTTTTGCTTATGATAGATGAGTGCCCGCTTAAACATGGACGTATAATGTTCTGAATCCAGACGCAAGGCGGCCTCAAAATCAGTTAGAGCACCGATGTTGTTGTTAGCTAGTTCTTTGGCCTGTCCCCTGGCAAAAAAGTAATCGCTGGAGCCTCCATGTAACCTAATGGCGCTATCATAATACAATATGGCCAGCCGAAATTGACCTCGACTACCGGCAACATTACCGTGTTCATAATAATCATCTGCTATACGTTTGCGCTCTGCAGAACTAGCGTTTAAATCCAAATTTTGAGTATATCCTTCTGTAATGAAGGCGACAATAAACATCCATAGCCATAGGTGTTTTTTTTGCATTCTCATAGTAAATAGCCTAATTCTCAATAAGTACATCTTTAATATTTGGGCGATCTTTTCTTCCATCTAACCCAATCCTAAAGGAGAATAATTTTCATCCATCAGATGAAATCATTCCATGTGTCAATTTACAAAAATTGTGTCAGAAATTTATTTTTTGGGATTATTATAAGAACCACATTCAAAAATCCTTGAACGCTCTATCTTTGTCCACTTATTGAAAAATAACAGATTGCAATGACTAAGGATTTTGTTGAAGAACTAAAATGGAGGGGCATGATACACGACATGATGCCCGGTGTACAAGAACAGTTAAATAAAGAAATGACCTCTGCCTATATCGGGTTTGACCCAACGGCAGATTCTCTTCATATCGGTAGTCTGGTTCAGATCATGACCTTGGTCCATTTTCAAAAGACAGGTCACAAACCATTTGCTCTTGTAGGAGGGGCAACCGGAATGGTGGGAGACCCTTCTGGAAAATCTGCGGAAAGAAACCTTTTATCAGAAGAAATCCTTAATCACAACCTTGCCTGTGTCAAAAAACAACTTGAGCAGTTCCTGGATTTTGATTGTGGTGAAAATTCGGCTGAGATGGTCAATAATTACGATTGGTTCAAGAACTTCAACTTTCTGGACTTTATCAGAGATGTTGGCAAACACATTTCCGTCAATTACATGATGGCAAAAGACTCCGTCAAGAGTAGGCTTGAATCGGGAATGTCATTTACAGAATTTAGCTACCAGCTTGTACAGGGATACGATTTTTACTGGCTATACAACAATAAGAATTGTAAAATTCAGCTCGGTGGCTCAGACCAATGGGGCAATATCGTAACCGGTACTGAACTTATTCGAAGAAAAGGTCAAGGAGAAGCATGGGCCATTACTACACCTTTGATAAAGAAGGCCGACGGTACAAAATTCGGGAAAACCGAAGGAGGTAATGTTTGGTTGGACCGGAAGCTAACCTCCCCCTACAAGTTCTACCAATATTGGCTTAACTCTTCGGACGAGGATGCTACCAATTATATCAAAATCTTTACGTTGAAAACCAAAGACGAAATAGATGCCCTGATTGCAGAACATCAGGAAGCACCTCACCAGAGAAAACTACAACAAGAACTTGGTAAGGACATAACCACCCGAGTACACTCTCAGGAGGATTATGAAATGGCCATAAAGGCTTCCGGTATATTATTTGGAAAATCCACAACTGAAGATTTGGAATCGTTGGATGAAGATACGCTGTTATCAGTATTCGATGGCGTGCCGCAAACTACCATTTCAAAAAACACTTTTTCCAACTCGCAAAATGTAACAGATCTGCTTTCCGAAGAAAGTAACGGAATAGTATTCCCTTCGAAGGGTGAGGCTAGGCGTATGATCAAGGGTGGTGGAGTAAGTGTAAATAAGGTTAAATTGAGCAACGAAAACCAACCTGTGGATTTCAAACTACTCAACAACAAATACCTCTTGGCACAGAAAGGCAAGAAAAATTACTTCCTTATTACTGTAGAAGACTGATATGCGCAAAGGACTCGTTTTAATATTAATCATTGTACTATCCAATTACGCTTGCACGCAAAACATGGGACAAGAATACAAATACACCAACAATTTAATCTCTGAAACGAGCCCCTATCTCCTACAACACGCTCATAATCCTGTGGATTGGTTTCCTTGGGGAACAGAGGCATTGGATCTGGCTAAAAGAGAAGACAAGCTCATGATTATCAGTATTGGCTATGCGGCCTGTCACTGGTGCCACGTGATGGAACATGAGTCATTTGAAGACTCTACTATAGCCGCAAAAATGAATAGCAACTACATATCTATCAAAGTAGATAGGGAGGAACGCCCAGATATTGATCAAATTTATATGGATGCTGCTCAACTCATGACTGGTCGTGGTGGTTGGCCGCTGAACGTAATCACATTACCTGACGGAAGGCCGGTCTTCGCCGGTACTTATTTCCCAAGAGAAAATTGGGCTAAGGTTGTCGACTATTTTGCCGAAATGTACAGGACACAACCTGGAAAAATGCTCGAGCAAGCAGAAAAAGTAACTAATGGCATTAATCAATTAGAAGTACCTGAGCTCAACGAAACAGGCGCTCCTTTCAGTTCTTCGTTGTACGCCGCCGCCGGTAAGAAGATAGTTGAATCCATTGATAAAAGATATGGAGGCAGACAAGGTGCTCCTAAATTTCCGATGCCTGCAATTCACGAGTTTTTATTGACTCAAAATTATTTTATAAGTAATGATAGTATCAAAGAGGCCCTAAAAGTAACCCTGGACGGCATGGCTGACGGTGGCATTTACGATCATCTGGGTGGTGGGTTTGCCCGGTACTCAGTAGACGAAACATGGACCGTTCCGCACTTCGAAAAGATGCTGTATGACAACGCACAACTCATCAGTCTTTATAGTCATGCCTATCAGGTATTTGGCGATGCGAAATATGCGCAAGCCGTAAGAGAAACCATTGAATTCTGTAATCGGGAATTGTCCGACCCTTCAGGTGGCTTTTATTCTTCACTAGATGCTGATAGTGAGGGAGAAGAAGGCAAATTCTATGTTTGGAGTGAAGAAGAAATAGACCAGACGCTTGGGGCTGAATCAGAAGTTTTCAAAGCTTATTATGGGGTCTCAAAAAGAGGAAACTTTGAAGGTCACAACATTCTCGAACGTAAAACCACAATTCCTGAGCTATCAAGCGAATTCACTCTTTCGGAACAAGAAGTCCAAAAGCAAATTGACGTTTCCAAAGTCAAAATGATGAAGGTTAGGGATGGCCGTACTCGCCCTGGATTGGATGATAAAGTGCTCACCTCATGGAACGGTTTGATGATCATTGGACTTGTCGATGCTTATTTTGCCTTGCAAAACGACGATTACCTGGATAGGGCATTGAAAGCTGGCAACTTCATACGAACAAACCAAATCCAGTCCAATGGGCAATTACTAAGGAATTATAAAAATGGTAAGTCTACTATTAGTGGATTTTTAGACGACTATGCTTTCACCATTCTGGCATTTACCAAACTATATGAAGCCACTTTCGACGAAAACTGGTTACATGACGCAAAACAACTGAAGCAATATGTTGACGAGCATTTCTCAGATGAGAAAACCAAAATGTTCTACTATACATCAGATCAAGATGAAAAACTGATCGCCAGAAAAATGGAATTATCTGATAATGTGATTCCCGCCTCCAATTCAGCTATGGCTGAGGCACTGTATCTTCTGGGACAGTTTTTTTACAATCAAGATGATCTGGACCGTGCGGTTCAGATGGTTGCGAATATGGAGAAGGAAATTACCGAACAGCCCTATTTCTATAGCAATTGGGCCAAGCTCTATGGCTTAATGGGACAGCAACATTTTGAGGTGGCAGTAGTTGGTGAGGAAGCTCAAGCCAAAAAAATAGAATTGGCCAAACAGTATGTGCCTAATAAGATTCTTCTTGGAGGCCAAGATGAAGGAAGTCTCGAGTTATTGGAAGGTAAATTATCTAAAGGTAAAACGTTGATTTATGTTTGTGAAAATAAATCATGTTTGTTGCCTGTAAATGAAGTATCCAAAGCGATTGGTCAAATGGTGAAGTAAGACCATTCAGTTATGAACTAACAACCTCTCATTTACAGCTATCCCATTTATATAACCTTGGAGAATATACAATCCTGATGGTACTTCCGAGGTAATGAATTGAATTCGGTCACCTACTCGTTTACCTTCTTGCGGGTACCTATTTCCGTTTAGCGTAACCAGCATAAGATTCACACTTCTAATCTCCTCACCCATACTTGTTAATGTCACCATATCACCTGATTTCACCTGACTGGGATAAACTTTTATGCCACTTTCTACTAACTGATGATGAAAAAAGCGAATAGCCTGAAATTGTTCAAATCCCCCATCAAAATCAGTCTGCGTTAACCTATAGAAGATGAAGCCCTGATAATTTGGAGAATCTTGGTAATTATATACAAGCTTGCCGATGCTGTTTCCAGCACCATCAATGGTCGCAATTATTTCATATTGCTCACCGTCAAATGATCTTTCTAGCGTATAAAAATCATTGTTTATTTCTGACGCCGAGGCCCATTGAATTTGGATACCCTCTGTCGTAGCATCTGCTGTGAAATACAAAAGCTCTATAGGTAATACTGTTTGTCCGGAACCACTGAGTTCATCTCCAATACTATTGCATAAGGCTCCGCAGCAGTTGTTGGTGCAATCCTGATCAGTATTACCCGCATCATTATTGATGGTCCCGGTTATACTACCTGATATGACATAAATGGTTCCTCCTTGCTCGATATCAATATCCCCCACACTCACAATCGAACCAGCTTGCACCACTCCTCCGTCGGCTACATCAACTCCTTTGCTACCCAATGTGGCCGTACCTCCAATGGACAATCCTCCGCTGACCGAATTGGTCCCATTACCGTTTATCGTAAAATCACCTCCGATACTAACTATGCCACCGGCATCGATGTTACCATTCCCGGCATTGACGTAGTTTCCTCCAATACTTATAGAGCCCGCTGTAAAATTGGTGGTGCCATTTCCACTGTTGTAGTAATCTGTTCCTACATCAAGTGTTCCTCCATTTTGGACGATCACCGTACCATTTCCATTATTATTAAAAGCTCCAGTAATGGTGAGCGTTCCTCCATCCAAAATAATTGAACCACTGCCATCATTGTCAAAATCACCCGTTATAGTCAGACTGCCTGTACTGGATATGGTAAGATTCTTTTTGTTGAGAAGCAAATCGCTACTAACAGAGCATGATCCAGTGATAGTTAAATCACCATCGAAGCCTCCTCCCCCAGAAGGTGGGCATTGCCCGAATGCTCCAAGAGCAAAAAGAAAGGGCAATAAAACTAATACGATTCTAGTCAATCTTTTCATGGCCAAATAATTATGACTTAAAATTATCCTAGCTAGTTTTCTTAAATCAATGAATTTAGTCGAGGCATAGAAAGAAATCGATGAAAACAGGACTTGACCAGTTTAGTGACTTCAATAAAAACCGTTTTTTTAATCAACGAAACCATGAAAAGCTGATTTTTTACGCGCACGATCGGAGTTTAAACAGAGTCTTTGATTAGTTTTAAGAAAGACCTCTAAGCCTTGACAAAACCTAAACATCCAAAAAACGAACTAGAAAGAATCACGGCACTAAAAAAGTACCAAATTCTTGACACGCTGCCAGAGTCGCTCTACGATGACATTACACAAATCGCCGCCCAAATATGCGACACCCCAATCTCGCTAATAAGCCTAATTGATGAAAAGAGACAATGGTTTAAATCACACCACGGACTGGGCGTTTCTGAAACAGAGAGAGACCTGGCCTATTGTGCTCATGCTATCAACAAACCCAATGAAATTCTAGAAGTTCCTGATGCTTTTCAGGATGAAAGATTTTATGACAATCCACTAGCCACAGGAGATCCACATGTCAGATTTTATGCAGGAGCTCCTTTGACTGATGATGAAGGATTTACTCTAGGCACCTTATGTGTAATCGACCACGAACAAAAAGAACTGAACCAAGATCAGAAAGACGCCCTTTGGGCCTTATCACGTCAAGTAGTGGCTCTTTTGCAGTTGAGGAAAGAGAATTATCAAAGGCGGCAATTAGATCACGCATTTAATGAGCTTATTGACAATCTGGGCGACGGAGTGTTTGAGCTAGATGGGGAAGGCATATGTAATTTCGCTAACGCTAAGATGCTAAAAATGCTTAATCGCGAGCTCGATGAGGTCATTAACACATCCATTTGGGACATGATATACCCAGATGACGTGCCAGCCATGCAGGCTTATTATATTAAGCAATTCAAGCAGTGCAAAAACAGGTGCTACTATGAATACAGGATCTTTCCCAAGCAAGGCGAACCTATTTGGATAGGTCAAAACACGACCATGCAGTATGATGGGAAAAAGATGATTCGTCTGAGGTCGATAGCCAGAGATCTTTCAGAAAACAAAACTTTAAAGCAGGAGTTGGAAGTCAAAGAGTCACTTTACAAGCTCGTTTCTGAAAACTCTCAGGACCTAATTGCCTTGCATGAACCTGACGGTACATATAAATTTATTTCGCTGTCATGTAAAGACCTTATCGGTTACGATCCGGTCGAAATGGTTGGCAAAAGCCCTTATGATTTTATTCACCCTGAGGACGTGCTTAAATTGAAAGAAGAGCCTCATCAAAAAACACTTCAAGGACACAGTGTTGAAAAGGTTGAATATAGGCTCAAAAAAAAAGATGGTAACTATATTTGGTTAGAATCCTATACCAAACCCATCTTTGGCGAAAACCTCGAGGTCGTCTCTTTTCAGACTTCGTCCAGGGACATAACTGACAAAAGAAAAGAGCGGGAACAGTTGAAAATAGCGAAACTTAAGGCCGAAGCGGCTTCAGAAGCTAAGGCGAGATTTTTATCTATGATGTCCCATGAAATTCGGACACCTCTAAATGGAATCATCGGCACAACACATTTAATGCTCAGCAAATCACCCAAAGAAAGTCAACTGCAACATCTAAATGTGCTTAAGCAAAGTGGGGACAACTTGCTGGCACTTGTCAACGATATTTTAGACTTCAACAAGATAGAAGAGGGTAAAATTTCGCTGGATCTGTCAACATTTAATCTCCACAATCTGGTTAACCTGATTTATGAAAATTATGTCATCCAAGCCAATGAAAAAAGGATCGGTCTGTCTTATGATTACGATCAATCCTTGTCCGAATTTTACCTTGGAGACTCGCTTAAGATAGGCCAGATCCTACACAATCTGGTAAGCAACGCTATTAAATTCACTCACTCCGGGCAAGTGAGTATATCCCTTAAAATGGTCGGTCAGCATGACAACTTTGATAACATTCAATTT
Source organism: Reichenbachiella sp. (assembly GCF_039944555.1). Classification (GTDB taxonomy): domain Bacteria; phylum Bacteroidota; class Bacteroidia; order Cytophagales; family Cyclobacteriaceae; genus Reichenbachiella. Next base: position 128,813 of record NZ_JBDUYN010000016.1, read on the forward strand.
GAAGTAAAAGACAGTGGCGTAGGAATTCCAAAAGGCAAACAAGAAAACATCTTTGAAATATTCACGCAAGCGAGTAAGAATACTACGCAAGAGTATGGCGGTTCTGGGCTTGGTCTTACCATCACAAAAAAATTGTTAGAGTTGATGAACAGTGAAATTCAACTGAAAAGTAAGATTACTGAAGGTTCAACCTTTAGCTTTAGTCTTATTCTTCAAAGGTGCGCCGAAGAGCCAACAACAAATAACAAGGGTTCAATTACTAAGAATTTCGCTCTACTTGCGGCCAATATTTTATTAGTAGAGGACAACGGTTTCAACAGAGTTATTGCGAGAGACTTTCTGGAATCCTGGGGATGTGAAGTGGTCGAAGCCATCAATGGAAAAGAAGCTTTGTCTATACTCAAGCAAAAAAACATTGATCTCGTATTGCTTGATCTTCAAATGCCAGTAATGGATGGATTCGAAACTATCAAGGTCATTAGAAAATCGAAAGACACTTATTTTAATGAGCTTCCAGTTATTGCTCTTACTGCTGCCGCATTGGGTGATGCCAAAGAAGAAGTGTTTAAATCCGGCATGAACGATTTTATTTCGAAACCTTTTTTACCTCAGGAATTTTACAACAAATTATCCTATCATTTGAATACAAGAAAAAGCAATCCGGCTGGTAACAATGTTGTTGCAACTATTATGAATAAGTTAGAGGAGACACTGGGAGGTGAAGACGGAATGACATCTAAATACCTCAGTATATTCAAAGAAACCATGCTGGATGAAAACAAGATATTGGAAGAATCCATCCTTAGCAAGGATGTAACCAGAATTAGATCCTATATTCATAAAGTTAAATCAAGCATCAAACTTGTAGGTCTAGATGATTTAGCTCAAAAAGCAGAAGACCTTCAGCACATGATTGATCATGAAAGCCCTGTGGACATGATACTAAAAAGGGCTCAAGAACATCATAGCGACATAGCACAAATCCTAACCAAAATAGAAGAACAAAAATGAGTGAAAAAAAACTATTAACAGTAGTTGTAGACGATGACAAACTCCAGTTAGAGATCATATCTGACTTTGTCAAGAAAACTAACTTCCTAGAACTAGAAGGCGCATTTCACGAGCCCTTAATTGCGCTTGAACACATAGTCAACACAAGTCCGGATCTCTTGTTTTTGGACGTAGAAATGCCAGAGCTTTCAGGTTTGGAACTCATAAGATCTTTGAAAAATCCGCCACAGACGATCATGGTGACAGGTAATAAGGATTATGCCGCGGAAGCCTTTGAGCTAGATGTACTGGACTATTTGGTGAAGCCGGTAAACGATTATTCGCGTTTCCTCAAAGCAGCCACTAAAGCAAGCGAAAATTTCAAACCTCACAGACCTGACACCATAGGAGAATCTATTTATGTCAAGGAGGATGCATTGCTGGTCAGCGTGAAAGTAAAAGACATCATGTATTTCGAAGCTTTTGGAGATTATGTGAAAATTGGGACTACAGACAAGGTCTACGTTGTTCACTCGACACTTACCAAAATAGAAAACAGGTTATCTGAGGAATTTCTAAGGGTTCATCGGTCATTTGTGGTTCGGCTCGACCAAATCAAAAATATTGATCAATTTAACCTTATGGTAGGGGAAAAAATAATTCCGGTCAGTCAGTCCATGAGACCAAAACTGATGAGTCGAATTAAAACCTTCTGACCATCACGGATTTGTTTAACTGGTAATCTTCGTTGTTTGCCTATACTTTTCGTTGACCAAACGAAAGTTTATAATACTCATCTCATCAGCTCTTTAATTTAGCATTCAGTTATTTACGAGAGCCACAGTTATTTTGAGAGAGTTGTATTGTGAAGTACATGACGAAGATCGTTTTTCCCGTGAGTTGATTATTGAGTTTATCAGTAAAACTCCGGGAATTTCGATTATAACAGGAATAAGCAGACCGGCTGATATCATATTCTTTGATACAAATTATGGCGATCCCAAGCAAATTACGGAAGACAACAATGCTCAGCTGGTAGTTATTTCATCTGACTATCAGGATATACATCACTTATTCCAAAATCACATAGTCGACTACCTGTATAAGCCAGATTTGTCTTACCCCAGGTTTAGAAATACAATAGATCGGATCAGAAATAACCTATCTCAAGTAAGATAATTTCCCAAGAATATCGCAGAAGTACTATTTGATTAATAGAAATTTTCTGTCCTTGTGAGAACTTCAAAAAATAAAACCCAGCCTGAATTCTCAGACTGGGCTTACCTATTATTAAGGGAAATATTTTTACTCCTCAGTGTATTTTATTTTCAGAATACGCTCATCGATGATGAGTAATGAAGCTGGGTCGTCTCCTAACATATCAAAGAACTCCAATGCTCTTCTGGCTACGAATTCCTCTTCTACCTGCTCTTTTACAAACCATTGCATGAAGTTTTCTGTAGCAAAATCACTTGCTTTTCTACAGGCCGCCACAATTTGATTGATCGACTCGGTGACATTTATCTCGCTTTCCAGCGCAATCTCAAATACTTCTCTCAAAGAACTAAAATCGCTCTGTGGAGCTTCTACAGTTGCTACCATTGGTTGTCCTCCCATATCACTGAGATAGTGAAAAAGTCTAAGCATATGACTCCTTTCTTCATTACTCTGCTCGTAGAAAAACTTTGCGCTATGATCAAATCCATGCTGATCACACCATGCGGCCATGGCCAAATAGGCTGCTGAAGACTGAGCTTCCAACTTCACTTGCTTATTGAGCATATTTATGACATTGTCCTGAATAGCTACTTTTTGTCTTATTAAATCCTTCATCTTTCTGTCTTTAACGTTCATGATGAGGCAATGCCTCGAAAGCTCCTCATCTAGATATAAATATATACTATAGGTAACTAAATAAAGCTGAAATGGTTCTAATGGGGTGAAATTTAGAACTAGTCTAAGTTAGAGGAAGGAATTTAAACCAAGGCACGAACAATACGCTGCTGCACGATGCTGTTGAGCTCCAGCATAACAAGAGTGCCCGGAATCAAATCTTTCATTTCGATGATTTCATCCAAAGTCAACACCAGAAGACGCTCTTTGTTGCATAGAGGAATGATCTCAATTGAATTGAGTGAAGTGTCGCTGAGCAGCATCTCTTCTATATTCAATTGATCCAATTTGCTTTTGAAGGCAATCAAAGCGCAAACGGCCATACGATACTCATTGCCTTTATACTGAAGATAAAAGCAATTGTCCTTATCATTTTGGACAACTTTTCCGTGGGTGGTATGATAAATAGTGTGTATCACGTGGCAAAACTAGTTCTTATTTAGACTTATTACAAATAATAAATTCATACGTTGTTTGTATCTTCTTGTTGTTTCATTAAAAACTCTTAGTATGCCGAAATTTCTGCTCTTTGTCCTTTGCTGTTTTTCAAGCCAGCTGATTGCCCAGGGAAACATCCATTACATTGCCAATGAGGGTATTCTCATCGAATCAGGTAATCACCGTCTATTGATTGATGCTTTATTTGATGATTACTATGAAGATTACCTTCACCCCTCTAAAGATTTGATCAAAGCAGTCAACGAAAAGAAAAGCCCCTACCAAAAAATTGATCTTTTTTTAAGCACCCACGCTCACCGTGATCATTTTTATTCAAAAATGGTTGCCAATTTTTTGATTGCTCATTCGGAGACCAAATTCATTAGCACACAGCAGGCTATTGACTCATTGGCGAGACATACGACCCTTTTTAATACCATAGCCCCCCAATTGACGAGTTACACAAAAGGTATGAACTGGCAAAAAAACGAAAACGGCGAAATCATCATCGGTTCCGCTTTTGTCCGTCACGGCGGGAAACAAAACTACAATGTTGACAATCTTATATTTGTCCTGGATGTCAATGGAAAAAAGATTCTACATCTTGGAGATGCGGAAATGGACATCTCACATTTTCATAAACTCAGACTACAAAATGAGGCCATAGACGTCGCACTTGTCCCCTATTGGTTCTTAGCATATTCACCGGGTATTGAAATAATCAGTCAGCAAATTCGTCCCGCTCAACTCATTGCCATTCATTATCCTAAAGTTGGAGACCCTAAATCACTTAAACTGATTAGGGAAAACTTTCCTGACGCCGTTGTATTTATGAAGACCGGAGAAAAAGTAGAATTTTGAATTGGACGCTTGTCTGAACTCAAGTGCAGCAAAAATCCCGAATTCTATTAAATTTGTGTCCGTTAATAAACTAAACTGAGGTAAACTGATTATTTGCATGCCATTTTTGAGAATTTCTTTATTCGCTCTACTACTATGTCTATCAACTACTTCCTTTTCTCAAAAAGCCACTTACATTGCTAATAGTGGCATTTTTATCCAGTCAGGAGAAACTAAAATATTGATTGATTCTTTTTTCGATAATGGCAGAGGCAAATTTGCAACTCCAGGAGCTACCCAACTGGATGCAATGGTAGCTGGCAAATCGCCATACAATAACCTATCTCTTGCATTAATTACGCACTCACATCCTGATCATTTCAATCAACAAAAGGTGGCTAAACTAATGTCCACCCAAAAAAAATTGAATTGCCTTACCACACCGCAAGTTGTGGATTCAATAGAGTCTGTCATGGATAATTTTGAAAGTATTCATGATAGAACATTAACATTTCCACTTTCGCGAACCTGGAAGACTTATTCTAAAGATGGCCTGACAGTGAAAGCTGCCTATTCACGCCATGCAGGAAAAATCAATGCAAAGGTGCAAGACCTTATTTTTATTGTAAATGTCAATGGCAAAAAAATACTTCATTTGGGAGACGCCGACATGAATCCCGATAGGTTTCAGGAATTAAAATTGAAATATGAAAATATTGATGTCGCCTTTATTCCTTTTTGGTACATGACTGGGTTTTATGGTGCTGAGATAATCAACAAATATATCGCTCCAAAAAAAGTGGTTGCTGTTCATTTTCCTAATAATGGCAGTAAACAATCGCTGGCCAAAATCAAACAATTTGTACCAGAGGCAATCATCTTTCAGAACCCCGGACAGTCAGTCACCTTCTAATATTCCTTCTTTACAATCAGCAATACGGATACTTCATCCAGTACTAAATAGCCCTGATCGTAGCAATACCTATATTCCTGGCCTGATTTAGTGACATAGGTATTTGTGAAAAAATCCAAATCAAACCCAGCCTTCAGTAATTTATCTCTATGAATTTTGGTTTTACCAGAAGGGTTCAGCTCCAACAAGATTCGTCTATTTCTCCGTAAGGTATTATTGACATTTCGAACCAGATTGGTAGCGTCAGAATTCACTTTATTATTGTATGAATTCCTGCAAGCATCCGAACAGAACTTCTTATCTGCTCTTCCAAAAATAGGACCTTCACATTCAGGACATACTCTTTGATCTTTTTTTATGTTCATGTATAACAAGTTGATTCAGTGACACATATACAACAACAATTGATTACAAACGGATATTAAATGACTACAATCATTTAAAAACCGGCTTGTATTTTCGCGATACTCAATATTTGTCAAGCCGATGAGTATTACTATTAGTTAAATGCTATCAAAGGCAAAAAATCATCATTAATTAAACTTTTATTATGACTACATTAAAAAACAGCGTACAATTAATTGGCAGATTAGGCAGTGACCCTGAATTGAGAACATTTGAAAGTGGAAAGAAAATGACTTCATTTTCTCTGGCTACCAACGAAACCTATTATAACGCTAACGGGGATAAGGTAACTGACACGCAATGGCACAATATTGTTGCGTGGGAAAAGAAAGCGGAGCTGGTGACCGATTATCTAAAAAAGGGAAGTGAGATTGCTGTACAAGGTAAACTGGTAAATCGAAAATACGAAAAAGATGGCATGACCAAATACATCACTGAAATCAACCTCAATGAAATGTTGATGCTTGATAAGAAGGAAGAATAGAGCATAAAAAACGGCCAAAATGATTATTTTCTTTTGGCCGTTTTATGTTAAAATTCCTCACGGTGGGAGATTTTGCTTACAATTTTCCAACCCTCCTCAGTTTTTAAGAGATTCATATAATCAACAAATTGATATGTTGCATATCTGGCACTTAATTTTACGTTAGCTGCATTACCATATTGATCTACATAAAAAATCTTCTCTTCAAATTCTCTTTTTTTAGAATTCGTAAAGAAGGTAAAGTACTTCTGAATAGGAATCATCTGATACTTTCCTTCCTTTATATATTTGAGCGTAGCATCTGGATGAAATGCAGCCTTCAACAGCTCAGGATTATCAGTGTGCGATCCATCAAAGTAATTTTGAATAGTACTACGAATTTGCACTTCGTCGCTTGTTGTTTGTGCATTTACCGACATGTGTAAGAAAGACATAAGAATGATAAGTGCCGGTACGGTAAGATATTTTTTCATTTCGATTCTGGTTTAAGTTTCCTTTGATAACCAAAATTCAATGACTTATGTAATCAGGTCCAACTGGAAATAAGGTTGCAAAGACCAAAATACCTTGTTTATTGGTCAGATGTACTAAGATCACCAGATTCAAGCGTCACAAAAAAGGTACTTCCTTCTCCTACATTGCTTCTGCACCAGACTTCTCCTCCCATAGCCTCTACATACTTCTTCACTATTGGCAGGCCAAGGCCAGTAGACATTTCATTTTCAGTAGGCAGAGTAGATATTTTCGCATATCGCGTAAAAAGATTTTCTATTTCATCTTCCGGGATACCTTGTCCCTGATCCTGCACTTCAAAGGTGATTTTACTACCTTTTTTTGCTACCTTAATGTATATTTCAGATTGTTGCTCTGAGAATTTTATGGCATTGGTGCAAAGGTTTTCCAGCACCTGCAAAAGATAGTTTTCATCTGCCCGACACGTCAGGTTCTTAAGTGAACTTGAAAAGAAAGAAATTTGCTTTTTCTCAGCTTCAGGCGATACATGATGTGTCAGCTGCTTCAGTACTTCAGAAACGTTTACCTCAGTAATTTTCAGATTAATTCTTCCTACGTTTATTGCTTCAACGTCTAGAATCTTATTGATCCGGTTTCTAAGAACATCTGTTGACTGATTGGCTAATTCGATCATTTTACCATGCTCTGTTCCGTTGGCATCTTTTATAATCCCTAGAAGACCTTTAATATTATTGAGCGGGCTTCTAAGATCATGAGCAACCATTGCTATCAAATCATCCTTTTCTTTATTTAGACCTGTGAGCTGTATCTTCTGTTTAGACAATGTTTTCGAGAAATTTCTTTGTCGTCTATACAAATAGAAAAACAATACCAAGGCAAACATTAACAACACGATTCCAGCTACCAAAACGTGCTTTAATTTCTCTTCCTTTTCTACCAAAGTGGTTTGATAGGTGTTGATCAATTCCAAATCCCGAATATCTTCTTCTTTTTGCTGGAAATCATATTCTGTGCGGAGCTTATTGATTTGTTCTTGTGATTCTGTGCTTAGCAGGCTGTCTTTAATAAGCTTATGCTCCTTGTAATACTTTAAAGCTAAGGCATGGTCCTTGACAATTTCGTAATTTTCTGCCAACAGACCTGCCAACTCTTCTTGTCGCTCCAGCAAACCATGCTCTTTGGCCATGTTATAACCTCTTAAGGCCGTTTTTGCAGATAACGCAGGCCGTCCCATTCCCCTCAGGGCTTTGGTCAGAATTATATTATTACCAACAATCGTTTGCCAATACTGCAAATCCACGGCTATTTGCTCAGATTGGTCCACATGGTAAAGTACGGAGTCCAAATTATTCAATTGCAGGTGAACCTCTGCCAAATTGTGATGGGCAATGGCCGCCGCATAATTCATTTTCCTTTCAACGAAAATAGGCAGACTTGTTCGTATATCCTGCAAGGCCTCATCAAGCCTATTCAAATCTTTGAAAAGCAACCCTCGATTGACTTTGCTAATCGCTACACCTGCAGTATCATTCATTGCTTCTTGCAGCTGCAAGCTCTTGTTGTAATATTCAAGTGAGCCATCAAGGTCTCCTATTTTTTTGTAAACTATGGCCACATTGTTCATGATATCTGCGAGGACTGCAGTACGTTCATGCCGCTCATATATTTTTGAAGCTTCCAGGTATAATCGAAGTGCCTTCCCTTCATTACCGCCATTGTCGTGCACAGCTCCTTTCATCGCCAGGATGTCAGCATAGGAGAGTGTGTCGCTAGCAGTCAAGTAAAGATTAGCTGCTGTATCCAGGTAATTCAAGGCAGGAAAGTATTGGTTTTGATGACTCAGAAAATTTCCATATTGCTTATAGACCTTGGCCAGAATTGCATACGACAGTTGACTTTCCCTAGCTGCATTAATCGTTTTGTAAAAATAGAAACTGCTACTATCTCCTTTTTTATTTCGTTCAAATTCAATCGCCTTTTCTACTAATGCCTCCACATATATATCGTCATTGTTTTCTTCTTTCGCATTTTTGATGGCGAGGTTTAGAAAGAAAAGTATTGAATCGGAATGATTTGTTTCAAAGGACTGATTGAAGAAATAATTCGCCAGACTGCTATCTTGGACTGCAATTATTTCACCAGCTCGCAAGTGATTGCAAAAAACAAAACAAAAAGGGAATAAGTAGAATCTAATAAGTCTCTGCATAGCCTTTGATTACCAATCGGTAATAACTCGACAAGTTAGTTCAATCATTAAAAAATACTGTTGAATCATCTTATTTTTCTATTTACTCAAAGACAATTGATCCAAAATGCTAACCAGTTCATGAGTTAAGTTTTTTCGTAAATACTTCTCTGCATTCCCTGATGACCTGCTGATATCACCATTTCTAAACCTATCATATGCTATCAAAATCATCTGTTTGATCTGATCTCGATCATCTCCATTGAATACCTCACCAGCCTCTGTTTCACTAAGTATTTCTTGCACTTCGCTTTCGCGTTTGCCAATGGCCAGCACAGGCTTATTGACCATAAGGTATTCGAACAGTTTGCCAGGAATAATAAGTTGAGCAGTATCAGTCTGATTCAAAAGTAAAAGAAGCACACTAGAGTTTAGGTAATATTCCAATACTTCTTGGTGAGAAATGTAATCGAGATGATTCAATGTATGACTCAATTGTTGTGATGACTGAATGCGATCCAAAATCGAACTGCTCACCATACCAGCCAATACCAATTCCAGGTCAGATTGAAAGTCTGGACGCTCATCACAAATTTCCTCTAAACAATCCCACAGTGTTTCGGGGTTTCGGAGCTCGTTGAGCAAACCCATATGAGTGATTCTGAATTTTTTCTCATTAGTGTCTGCATAAATTCCTTTCAAATCGTCGGTATCGTACCCATTAGTCACTACTCTAACTTCAGTTTTGTCATATTTTGCCATCAGCGACCGTCTGATTCCCTTACTCGCAACAAGTACTAAGTCAGAAACCCCCAGCACGTTTCTTTCCAGCTTTCGATGAATACTCAGCGCAATGCCCTTCACACCCAGTTTTTCCAATATATCCCAATCTGACCAGGGGTCACGGAAATCTGCTACCCACTTCACCTGGCACTTTTTCTTCAGACTCTTACCAATCAGGTGCATGCTATGGGGGGGGCCTGTGGTGACCACCACATCAATATTATGCTGATGGATAAACGGTACTAAAAATTCAACAGAGGGTTTGACCCAAAATCGACGAGGATCAGGAATAAACAGATTCGCCCTAATCCAAACGCTCAGTCTGTCTATCAACGACATTTTAGTCTTCTCAATGACAATACCTTGTTTAAGTTTCCCCCCTTTTTTGAAAATCTTTTTGTAAAAACCGAATGGCTCCCAGATAGGAAATCGAATGACCTCTAGCTCCGGGCTTACCTCCTTGGTCAAAGAATCATCTTTTAAATCAAATTCCGGATTTTCCGGTGTAAAGACAATCGGCTCCCATCCAAATTCAGGCAAGTACTTGGCAAACTTGAGCCAACGCTGCACACCTCCTCCTCCACTCGGTGGCCAATAGTAAGTAATAATAAGAATTTTCTTCAGGGCCATTTGGTCTATAACTGCAATTGCTAAATAAATCAAAAATGAATGGTATACGACCAAAATGTGAAATTTTAAATGATTTGACGTATTGGGTATAAAAAATCATAGCATTCGCTCGAATTATTGATGAAATTTTAGTTTTTTATGACTTACTTTGAATGCCCAAAACATCAATACACCCAAAAACGGTATAAAAGGTTAAGTATAAATTTTAGTAAATACCTTATGAAAAAAATTGCATTATTTACCTCTGGGGGCGATGCACCGGGCATGAATGCCTGTATTAGATCTGTAGTAAGAAGTGCTATTTATTTGGATCTCGAAGTTTACGGGATCAAATATGGCTACGATGGGATGATCCGCGGCGAAATACAGAAAATGGAGTCTTACTCCGTAAGCAACATTGTACAAACTGGTGGTACGATTCTAAAATCCGCAAGAAGCGAAGATTTTCGAACGAAAGAAGGAAGAGAAAAAGCATACAAAAATCTTAAAAAACACGGTATAGAAGGACTCGTCGCTATAGGGGGTGACGGTACATTTACCGGAGCCAATCTCTTTTACGATGAATTTGGTATTCCTGTAGTAGGGGCACCTGGTACTATCGACAACGATCTTTATGGTTCTGATTACACTATCGGATTCGATACTGCTGTAAACACCGCACTTGATGCCATTGATAAGATTAGAGATACAGCGGCTTCACACGACAGAGTTTTTTTTATCGAAGTAATGGGACGTCATAGTGGCTATATAGCCATCCAATCCGGCATCGGCGGCGGAGCAGAAATGGTCATGGTACCCGAAACATCCACTACCATTGATGACGTAATCAAGAAACTTCGAGACGGTCGCGACAACAAGAAGACCTCTTCTATTATCGTGGTCGCCGAGGGTGACGAGCAGGGAAGCGCCCTTTCGATAGCCGAGCGCGTAAAGGTAGAAACACCAAAGATGGATATTCGAGTCACTAGTCTGGGACACATCCAACGAGGAGGTGGCCCAACTGCATTTGACAGAATACTGGCCTCACGTCTGGGTCTGGCAGCTGTAGAAGGATTGATGAATGGCGAGAAGAATGTAATGGTTGGCGTAATAGACAACAAAATCACTTATACCAATCTCAAGTTAGCGATCTCTAAATCAAAACCACTTGATGAGGAATTGATTAGATTGACTAAAATCCTGAGTATCTGATCTCTCAGCACAAGAAATTTAAAAAGAGGCTGCCTTGAAGAATACTTTCGAGACAGCTTTTTTTATTTACCTCCGCCAAACGCATAAGAAGCCGAAATTTGAATCATTGAGTTTTTCAGAGACGTCACAGTACCAGCCCCGGTGGCGTTCTCAGCATCTATCATTTCTGAAAATCCCTTAGACCAACGCAAAGAACCATTGACCCCAAGATCAGGTACTGTGAGTCCAATACCGACAACAGCAGCTACATCAAGGCTTTTGGTTTGATCCTTTATATCTGTTGGCGAACCTCCAGCAAATGCGATTTCGCTCTGAATAGGAATGCCAAATTGTGGCCCGGCGAGCACATGAAAGTATTCGAGAAAGTTGTATCGCCCCAAAAGTGGTATCTGAATAAAGCTCATTTTAACCTCATGCTCCTGTGTGCTGTTTACTTTATATTTTCCTCCCTGCTGGGAATAGTAAACCTCAGGTTGAATAGCAAAAAGCTCTAAATCAATAGTAGAGTACAAGCCCACATGAAAACCGAAACTATTGATACCTACATCATTCAATTGGTTTCCTCCTGTATTCAATGCATTTATTTTTGGAGAGTTGAAATTTATCCCAGCCATCACTCCAAATTCTACCTGGGCAAACAGGGAGCTGCAAATGAATAATAGGCATGGCAGAGCAATCAGAACTATTCTTTTCATTGTTTTTGGTTTTTATGACAATACTAATGACCACTAAGATTCGTAAAACCCCGATCAATTGCAAAAATCTATTTTGGATACCCAAATCCATTAGCCAAATCCTGAATTGGAAATATTAATTTTAGATTATCATTGAATCGCTACTTGTTACATACGCTTTACCATTTCACATCTAACACCAATCTTCTTAATAATTCCTTGATCTCTTATATCTAAAGACGAACCCCTTCCTATCTAGCTTTGTCTTTTCAGTACAAAGAGCTATGAACCTATATTTAAAATTTGTGCTACTAGGCTTGTCGCTAGTAGTATTCACCTCAGTTACTATATTTCTGTTTGTCAACAACACAGTCGAGAACAATCTTGAAGAAAGCATATTGACAGAGCATTCGCAAAAAGCGGATATCAGTATTAATAATATAGACCGATTTATTTATGAGCGTCTCAATGATGTAAAGAATTTTGCTAAGCTTTCAGTATTTAGAGAAGAGGAACCGAACCTTTATGAGGTCAATAGAACTCTAAGCGAAATCTCTCATTCCAATGAACTTTACTACAGCTTTTCTTTCTTTGACATGAATCGGTTTCGACTGGCAGATAGCAAGGGCCTTTCTGTTGGCAAACAACATGGTCTTCGACTATACTGGACACATATCAATGACAATACGGAAGCGATCATGGATATTTCAAAGTCAGAATCAGTAGGTCGTGTGGTACTCCACTTTGCTTCGGTAGTTCGAAACAATGCCAATCAACCGATTGGGGTATTTGTAGGGCGAGTACTCATCGAAAACCTATATGCTGTTATAAGCAATCAATCCCAGGGCATGGAATCGAACAATGAGGTGAAAATGGATCTTTTGGATGATCACCTTAATATTCTATATTCTAATCATGAACCAGAAAAGGTCTTGATAGCCAAGTATCCAGAGGTAATCCCCGAAGAAATTCTGAAACAAAAGAAGAAAGAGGGTCGGTTTTCGACTGAGGATAACTTGTACTTTTATCACCGTCAGGAAGGCTACCTCAGCTTTCCAGGCAAAGATTGGCTGTTTATCGTAAGTACTTCCAAAGATCATGCCTTTGCTTCGCTCGCCGAAATGAGAATCACCATCCTAATTGTGGCTTTTGTCATTCTATTGTTGTCTTCCGGGCTCACCATTTATCTGGCTCGAATTATTTCCAAACCACTTAAAAAACTCCGCTCCGCAGCTGTTGAGATTTCAAAGGGAAACTATGATGTTCAAATCGAAGGTAACAACAAAGATGAAATAGGCTATCTGATTCGTCAGTTCAATGTGACTACACAAAAACTGAAAACTAAAGAAAGTAACGAGAAGAAAATCACGAAACAACTAGTAGAAAAAAATCAGGAGATTCAGCAGCATCAAAGCAAAATCATCACTCAAGCCAAAGCAATTAACAGAGCCTATAAGGAAATAAAAACTCAGCACACGATGGTTCACTCAAGTCTGAGTTATGCTGAAAAGATTCAAAATGCTATTCTTCCAGATGAAAAGCTACTGTCCGACTTCTTTCAGGATTACTTCGTGTACTACAAGCCAAAGGACATTGTAAGCGGAGATTTTTATTGGTTCAAACATGTCAAAAACAGAAATGCTAATCATCTAATTATAGCATGTGCGGATTGTTCAGGCCATGGAGTACCAGGGGCTTTTTTATCAATGTTAGGTATCAATGCGCTGAATAATGCCATTCAGTACACAACGGATTATAATCCCTCCGCCCTATTAGCCAAGGTTAATAATGATATTATCAACACACTGAGCCAAAACTTCTCAGAAAACGAGGCTGTTCAGGAGGGCATGGAAATGGCCATTTGCACACTTGACCTTACGTACAATACCATGAAGTACGCGGGAGTCGGTATTCCCTTACTATTATACAAGAATAAGGAATGGACACTCACCAAAGGCAACAAGCTGTTGCTAGGAAGAAATTTCAGTAAGGACAATCTTGAAGAGCAAGAGATAGAACAACACTCGTTCAATTTATCCAGCAACGACACATTTTATCTGTATTCGGATGGATTCAAGGATCAAATAGGAGGAAAAGAGCACAAAAAGTACCTGCCTAAACGATTTCGAATGTACCTGGGCATGATCGTTCAAAAAGCCATGATGATTCAAAAAAACCTATTGGAAAAGGAACTGCAAGAATGGAAACAGGACACACCTCAAACGGATGATATGTTAGTCATGGGGTTTAGAGTAAAGTAGCATGGAAAAATATTTATTGGTACCCTCCCCGACAACGCCATACATTTATTTCAACCCGGAAAATGCAATTCTGGAAATGAAAGGTAATTCTACACTAATCAATGCCTGGGAGGTTTTTAGCGAGTTGTACGAGGCCTTAGCTAACTTCAAGAAAAGCATATATTCTAAGCTGAATGTCAATATTCAGCTTGATTATTTTAATACATCAACATACAAGTGTCTGCTTGAAACGATGATTTGCCTGAAAGACATCAAATCGTCCGGTAAAAACATTGTAGTCAACTGGTACTACAATATTGAGGACGAGGACGCCTTGGAGCACGGAGAAGATATTGCAGACCTTTCAGGTATACAGTTGAATTTGGTAGGGATATAAATAAAAAGGCTGTATTACCAAGTAAAACAGCCTTTGATATTTTATGCGATAACTATTAGTTGTTGCCAAATAAGGCATAAGTCACAGAAACCTGAACTATAGCATTCTTCCAAGAATCTCCCGAAATCTCAGATGCATTAGATAGTGCCTTTACATATCTCAATTGTGCTCCTAGTCCCATAGGTAAATCAAGACCTGCCCCAATAGCAGCTGAAATATCAGTATTTTTCAATTGGTCTTTATAATCAACTCCACCAGATTCCGCCTTTGTATTAAAACCGAATTGAGGTCCTGCATTGAAGTAAAGTACTTTAGCAAACCCCAATCTAAGTAAGATAGGTACCTGAATATAACTTAAATCGATATCATCACCTGAGGTTCCTACATTTTGAACTGAAAAATAGGCCTCTGGCTGAATTCCTATCGCTCCTGCCTTGATCACGGCATAGGCTCCAATATGGTATCCCGTTTTAGAATCTATACCTCCGCCAGACACATCAGCCGAATTGAAATTCAATCCACCTTTGAGCCCTAAAGATACTTGAGCATAAGAAGCTGTTGTAAAAAATAAAGTTCCAACAACGAGTAGTAATGTGATTTTTTTCATAAGTCTTTCATTAGATGTTTTTGATAAGACCGCTAATATATAACCTTCCCCTAAAAGAAACTTGATTTTCCTTTGGCTGGGATGGAAGAAAATTAAAGATTTGCAAAATCATCTCTATGACAGATCAGATCTTACAAAAACTTCGAGAAAGGGAAAAAGCAGGTAGCACCCGTAAGCTCTTTGCTCCGGATGGACTGATAGATTTTGTATCCAATGACTACCTGGGGCTCAGCCGGTCTCAGGAGCTTTTCGGAAAAATCAAGTCTTACGATTACAGTAGAGAAGTGAACTTGAATGGTTCAACCGGTTCTCGATTGTTGGCGGGTAATTCTTCCACCGTAGAACACCTTGAGCAGAAATTAGCTTGCATTTTCAAGAGTGAAGCTGCTCTCCTATTCAATTCAGGATATGTTGCGAATCTCGCATTGATATCAACTATTCCGCAAAGAGGAGATACTATCATTTATGATAGTTTATCACACGTCTGCCTAAAAGAAGGGGCCTATTTAAGTAAGGCCCATCGTTTTTCCTTTCGGCATAACGACTGCGACGATCTGGAGGCAAAACTAGAACAAGCTAAAGGGGACAAATATGTGATCATTGAGTCCGTCTATTCTATGGACGGTGATATGGCGCCGTTTGGTAATATTATTGAATTGGCTCAGAAATACGAGGCTAAAATAATAGTGGATGAAGCTCATAGCACAGGACTCTATGGAGACGCTGGCTCTGGCAAACTATGCGCCTTAGGGCTTGAAGAAAATATTTTTGCCAGGGTCCATACTTTTGGCAAGGCCATGGGCGTACATGGTGCCTGTATTTGTGGTTCGCAAGAATTGATTAACTATCTAATCAATTTTGCTCGTCCATTTATTTATACCACAGCTTTGCCCATTCATAGTATTTTTTCTATTGATGCTGCATTTGACTACCTATCTGCGAAAATTCAACTTCAAAAGGAAAGCAAGGACAAAATATACTATTTCAACTCCCTGTTCAATCAAAAAGTAGGTAAGGATGCGAGCATGGAGAAACTGGAAAGCAACACTCCTATTCAACCCATTGTAGTCCCTGGCAATAAAAGAGTAAAAGCCATGGCAGCATCACTACAAGAAAACGGATACGATGTACGTCCCATTTTGTCTCCTACTGTAAAAGAAGGTTCGGAAAGGCTTCGAATTTCAATTCATACGCACAATACGGAAGAAGATATAACCGGACTGATCAATCAATTGACCAAATTAGCATGAAAAAATACTTTGTTACCGGAATAGACACCGACAGTGGTAAAACCATCGTCAGTGCCATTTTAGTTGAAAAGCTAAAAGCCGACTATTGGAAGCCCATTCAGGCTGGACAACCTACGGACTCGGATACCATTAGCAGTCTGGTAGGCAGGGATAAGAAGATTCACC
The DNA here is from genome assembly GCF_039944555.1 of Reichenbachiella sp. Classification (GTDB taxonomy): domain Bacteria; phylum Bacteroidota; class Bacteroidia; order Cytophagales; family Cyclobacteriaceae; genus Reichenbachiella. The sequence goes on from NZ_JBDUYN010000016.1 coordinate 145,372, forward strand.
CTGAAGGCATAGTACTCCAGGCCCCTATGTCTCCGCATGCCGCCGCCGAACTTGAGGACATTAACCTAAAGGCCGATCAATTTTCTGTGCCGATGACGGACAATACACTCATTATCGAAGGCGCCGGGGGTTTGATGGTTCCCATCAATGACAATGAGTTTGTCATTGGATTAGCCAAAATATTTGATGCGCAGGTGATTCTGGTTTCCCGAAATTATCTAGGAAGCATTAATCACACTATGCTGTCTATCGATTATTTAAAATCGAACGGTTACGATGTCGCCGGTATCATATTCAATGACACGCCCAACCGAGCGACTGAAGACTTTATTCTTAATCATTCACAATTGCCTTGCCTGGGACACATAGACCCTCTCACTGAGGTTAATAACAAAACCATTCAATCACAGTTACAAAACATCAAATTATGAACAGCGCCGAAATCGCAAAAGCTGATAAAGATCTGATCTGGCACCCATTTACTCCCTTGATCAACCCATTCGAACATATACCAGTTAAATCCGCGAAAGGCGCAAAACTGTTTACCCATGACGGCCAAACAATTATTGATGCCGTATCTTCCTGGTGGGTCAACATCCATGGACATGCCAATGAACATATCGCCAATGCGATTCATAAACAGGCCCTGGAGCTTGAGCATGTCATCTTTGCCGGGTTTACCCACGAGCCCGCTGTGAAGCTGGCTAAAAACCTGATGACCATTCTGCCAGACAATTACTCCAAAATCTTCTTTTCTGACAATGGCAGTACGTCAATTGAAGTGGCACTGAAAATGGCCTTTCAATACTGGTACAATCAAGACCAAAGCCACAAAACAAAAATCATTGCGCTGGATGGAGCCTATCATGGCGATACCTTTGGGTCCATGTCCGTCAGCGAAAGGAGTGGGTTTACTCGCCCATTTTTTCCTTTTCTGTTTGATATAGAAACGCTTGATTTCCCGACAGAGGAAAACTTCGAAAAGGTACTTGCACATTTTGACGAACTGACTAAAGACGAGGCCTGTGCTGCTTTCATTTTTGAACCGCTGGTTCAGGGTGCAGGTGGCATGAGGATGTATACCCCTGATATGTTGCAACAGCTTGTGGCACTTGCACAATCGAGAGGAGTGATTTGCATTGCTGACGAAGTAATGACAGGCTGGGGGCGAACAGGTACTACCTTTGCCTGCGATCAAATTGAGGCTAATCCGGATATCACCTGTATTTCTAAAGGGATCACTGGAGGTGCGCTGCCTTTGGGCATTACGGCCTGTAATGGTAAAATTGAAAGTGCCTTCCAAAGTGATGAACTATCCAAGGCTTTGTTGCACGGTCACTCTTACACAGGCAACCCCATGATTTGCGCCGCTGCCAACGCCAGTTTCGAGATATTTGCGTCTGCTGAATGTAAGGCCAACATTCAACGGATCAACCTCAGTCATCAACGGTTTGTTGAGAAGTTAGAGTCTGTCGACAAAGTCGAAAACATTCGGCTGCGAGGCACTATTGTAGCTTTCGATCTAAAAGGTTTTGGTGAAACGGGGTATGACAGCGATGCTCGCAAAAAAATCTACCCCTACTTTTTGGAAAGAGGTATTTTGATTAGGCCCTTAGGCAATGTGATCTACCTACTTCCTCCGTATGTAATTACAGACGAGGAATTGAATCAGATATATGCAGCGATTCTGAAGTTTTTGAAGGACAATTAAGAGTGAGTGATCAAATATGAATTCAAGGACAATTTGAAACGGATACATCCTTTATCTGAAAGAGGCAGTATCTATAATTCGTCATTTTTATTTAGCAACACACGAAATTGAATGGCTTTCGTTTAAGTTAAAAGAAGAAATCGTAAAGTGTGCTTGATTTAAGACAAGTTCAGCATTGATCCTTTCCTTTTTTAACTTCATGGCCTCTTGGTATTCAGATTCGGTCAGAGGTTGAATCTTCCAGGTGGTACAAATTGCGTGTTCCATTTTTCCATTGTCATAGCCCAACTTCTCGTATGCCGTTATGGTGTTCATTAGCTTATTCAATACATATTTAGTGGTTTGCTCCTCAATGTAGTATGAGCTTTTTTCAGACGATGATCCAAAAGCCTTGACGGGATACGATTTTTGAATAAAATTTCCTTTTTTTTCGGAAACACACATAATTTCATCCGACGTTAACTTGATAAGAATGTAGTCATTGGTTGGAGTATAGAATGCGCTATTATCTACAAGCAAAGTAGCCTGATCACATAAATAATACGTAGCAGGAAGGTCGGTACCGGGATTTGCAACACAATCCATCGAGAAAAATGAATATAAACATCCATAAACAAGAATTACTTTTAAGTTCTTCATCACTAATCAATTAAGTAAAAAGAATGGCCTAATGAAATCATCAATTTTAGCCGTTTCACTGCACAATTTTTGATTAGAATTGGTCCTTGTATTGATTCAAAGGTGCGATAGAATAGGATCGGTTGTCCGGTATCTTGTAGACAATTAATAGACATCTATAAATTGTGCATGAGCCTCAAATCATCGTATTCCTTGAATATATACCCTTGGGTGAAGTGATTTTCTGATGCGTCTTGCATGCCCGCGTACCTTGGACTACTATACTAAAAGTTTCCCAACAATTGAACTAAGTGTCTGATAGGCTTGAGCTGTTACCTAAAAGAACCGACGGTAGTGAAGGACGCTCCTTCTTTTTTTTTAACTGTAAAATCAATTAAGACATGCCACAGTTATTTATCTACTTGTCAATTTTTATTTTGATTGGATGTAGTGAGGATCAGAAAGACATACCTGTCGATGACGGAGATCTTGCAGATCCTTTACCTCAAAGTTTTTACGAGGCGTTCGAAATCCGGGAACTCACCACCCAGGCTGAAAATGGATTCATCGAACTCATCGACAAACCTAGTATGCGTGCAAGTTTTGAAGCGCTGGGTGCTAATCAGGTCTCAAACAGAGCCCAGACCGAGTTTGACGAAGTTTTTTATGTTTTCCATGGTAGCGGCAAGATTTCGGCAGGATCTACTGAACAAATGGTATCGCAAGGTCAGACACTTATCGCCCAAGGGGATATTGATACACAAATCACAACCGAGGACACCATTCAGGTGGTAGTGATTTCTATGAAAAAATCAGGTGCCTTATCAGCGGAATTATCTCTATTTACTAAAGAACAAATCGAATCCAACAAGACGAGCAGCACCAATACCTGGAACCCCTTTCTGAAGCAGTCGAACGTCATCTTTGGACTGTACGCACTACCGCAGTCACAAGGGGGAGACAACTCGCTTGTTCACACCTGGGATGAAATCAATATTGTAACAGAAGGCCAAAGTAGGTTTACAATGAACAATGAATCCGTTGATGTCACTAAAGGATCGATCGTTTTTGTTCGAGCTGGAGCTGGCCATTTCTTTAGCCAGTTGACGGCTGACACTGATATAATGATATTGTGGAATCAATGAGCAGAAACGATCCATAAATCCATAAACCTTCTTTAAATGCATCAGCTTGCAAACAGCTGATTGATATCCTTAAATGCTTTGAATTCTAGCGCGTTTCCCTCAGGGTCTAGAAAAAACATGGTAGCCTGTTCTCCAACTTCTCCTTCAAATCGCACATAGGGCTCAATGACGAATTGAGTTTTTATGGCTTTCATTCTTTCAGCCAATGCCGTCCAGGTATCCCAGTCCAATACCACTCCAAAATGAGGAACGGGTACATCATGACCATCTACAGGATTGGCTATCGGTTTTTCTGACTGGTGTTCGCCTGATTTTTCATGAATGACCAATTGATGACCAAAAAAATCAAAATCCACCCATTTTTCGGAACTTCTCCCCTCAGGACAGTTGAGCGTTTCCGCATAAAACTTTCTGCATTTTTTTAAATCAGATACAGGAATGGCGAGATGAAAGGGAGTCAAATTATTCACGTGATTGTTGTTCTAATTAGCCAATATCTATAATTGGAGCAAAATTATTCGGTGAACTACAATTTACAAAACTGATTATATGGTAACAATTAGTAATTTTGATCTAATCAACTTATTTATGATTATAAAACAAACGATTCGATGCTAGACATACTTGATTTGAAAATATTGGACATTTTACAAAAAAACTCAAGACTGTCCTTTGCAGAAATTGGGCGCATCATCGGGCTTTCACCTTCAGCTATCAGAGAAAGAATTCAGAAGCTCGAAAATCAATCTATCATCAAGGCCTATAGCTTGGGAGTAGATAATCGACTTCTTGGGTATGACATCGAGGCGTTTATTTCTGTCAAAGCATTTCATGGAAAGTTAAAACCCTTTCTCCATGCGCTAAAAAGTTACCCCGAAGTGAAAAAGGCCTTTCGAATAACAGGAGGTCAAAATGTACACCTGGAGGTGGTTGCCAAAGACAGGCTTCAGCTGCAAAACCTAATTGATCAAATCATGCAATATGGAGATACACTAACCCAATTAATTCTTTCTGAGGTTGACTTGTCAAGCGACGTGACTGCATTCCACAGCCAGGTCTAATTTTACAGAATCATAGAATAGTTTTCCACATCTGATACATCCCTCGAAGATGTTTATGCATCAAATCAGATTCGAACTTAACTTCATTAAAGGCTTGAAACCCTAGCCCTTCATAGAACCCAATGGCCTTTTGCTGGGTATCCATTACTTCCAGCCAAAGTATGGAGCACCCGCTATGTCTGGCCCTGTCTTGCATCCAAGTCATTAATGCTTTGCCGACACCTTTGCCTTGTGCAGCATCACTGAGATAAATCCGTTGCAATTTAGCTGCCTTTTTATTTCTGAAATTAGCAACTGGCTCATTTTCGAGTAGCCTGATGATGCCAATCGTTTCGGATTGATATTGCACAAAACAGTAGAGAGTGTTAGGTTCATTTAATTCTTTTTCGAGCTGACCAGGCGAGTACGTTTTTTCCAAATAAGATTTTCCGCCATCCCTCCAAAGATGCTGATAGACCCGTGGATAAATTTGCATCATCAGGTGATGCAACTCCTTTTGATCGCCCAACAGGATTTCCTTCATATTTATATGCTCAGAAACTACAATCATTGACCCATGGGCCTCTTTTCCAGGAAGTCTCTTACTTTTTTCCAAAATTCTTTAATAGCCGGACTAGGCTTTTCAATTAGTTCGGAATAGGCTAGAAAATTAAGTACAAATAATTCCCTTTCCTTGTCATGCTTATGGTCAGAACTAAGATCAACATATGCCATTTTCCATTTCTCGAATGTTCGCTCTTCCTTAAATCCCTCTGTCAAAAGCTCCACCTTAGAGTGAAATTTATTTTGGCATATTTTATTAAATAAGTTTCGAACTACTTCTTCATCTCCTTCCAATAGTTGAAGAAATTTGTGATCGTGATAAAACAAACAACCTGAGATATTATTCTTTGAGTTGAAGTTTTGTGCAACTTCTAAAATACGCTCTATATTTTCAGTTGTTAGGTCAGGAATGGCGTTCGATTGATAAACCAGTTCAAACATATTTTCGCATTTGTTTACTTTAAGATATTATAATCAATCCAAAAAAAATATATCGCCTTCACCTTTTTCGGCAGTTTAGCTGTTATAGTTACTGATGTAAGATCGAATGGGATATTGTTTAAATAACTAAAAGCGACTTAGGCCTACGCTCAATCCTGCACATTAATTATATTTAAGATATGGAGTGGATTATTGAATATGGGCAATATATCGGCCTTGGGCTTACGCTGGCTTTTGGCATCCTGATCTATTCAATCGCAAACAAGGAGGCCAGTGATAATAACAACAAGGGCGAGGTAAAAAAGAAGTCACATGGACTGCGATTCGTATCAGGCCTGATCTTTCTGGTTTGCATACTTATGGTCATCAGGATAATCTGGTACTGATTCTTTGAGGTCTTCTCGTATCGCATAAAGATCATTCCGGCAACGGTCTCGGCTAGCAGTATTCACCAATTTAGCTCTGAGTGCCTGGAGGCTCTGTTATTTTTTCTTTAATTGGTATTGCTCCTTCGCCGTAGTCACTTCCCACATTTCATTTAATTGCAGTGTCCATCCATCGCCAGTAACAGTTTCAGCCTCGATAAGCGTTGGTGCTGACAGCATCACAAACCCCCAATTTGCATCTAATAGTGCTCCGTTTTCTACTTCTAATATTCCCCAATGGTCGGTGATCCGCATGGTTGGGTAAACCGTACCAAGTTCGCCCAGAGGAATAATGTTTGCTGGGTTAAAGGAAATATTCATTTTTTTAAAATTGAGTTTTAAGGTAGGCTCCTCCAGATATTTTTTCCTTAGCATTTCTTCTTTAGCTAGCCTATTTCGTTCTCTGTTCTGTTCTTTTTCAATGATTGCATCATTGTCATAGCCACCCATCTTAATTATGCTGTCGAACGTAATGTCTTCCGATATTTCTGCTGAAAAGGCTCTAACGAAGTAGTCCGTTAAATTAGTGTTTTCAGTAATTTCTCTCTGCCAGGCGGTGGTTCTTTTAGAAAGAAAAAATCCATAGACAGGAATAGTCTGATAGGCAAAGGACCTTACGAATGTTGAACTCGCATAATAATTCTCAATTTTGCTTTTAAAATGTAATTTCATTTCCGCATCACTTCTTCCACTTAGCATAGCACCAGTATATTCGGCCAGGCCTTCATTCATTTCCAATGCGTTCTCTGCTGATTTTACTTTGTCACTTATGTGACGAGCACTTCTGAAATTGAGGGCATTTTTAATATGATTATTCTTTTCACTTATGTCCTCGGAGATCAATGCGTTTTTTAGCGCTTCAAGTTCAAGAATGAGCAATACTCTGGCCTCATAGGTGTCCAGATGCGCATTACTGATTTCCTGTAAACTGTCGAAGCCAATGGCTGGCTGGATTCGGTGAAACAATTCATGGATTATTAAATTGTTTCGAGCGTACTGATCAGTTGGCAAGGGCAACATGACCATGGTCCACCTTTTACCTTCCCAATTTATAGCTGTATTAGCAATGTTGTATGTATCAGGCAAAGTACCCAAATAGACCGTATTCTCTTTTCTAAATTGACCTGAGCTGCTATTTTGATTGGCTGCAAATTCTCTTGTTTCAGGATCTATAAAAATAATGGGACCATACAAATCATGTCCCCAAAACCACCTATCATCTAACTTGAGCAGGCTATCAATTTCAGCCACTGCCTTTTCAATCGGGCCATATTTCGATTGTGCGTTATTTGTGGTTTTTGACTTTTCACCCTGACAGTTAAAAAGCAACATCAAAGCAACGGCATAAAATAGCTTGTACATGTCTTGATTTACATTATGTGAATCAATCTAGCCTGACTGATGAACTTAAAATAAATGTATCATTATTTACTTGCTTTTTTGCTACCAGAGATGTTATAAAGTGTTAACCAAAAGTAGGCTGGATGACAGAAGGTTGATATTTTGGCTGAAAAATTAAAGCTTCTTCCCTATCCTGTCGATGGTATTCCAATTTCGTGTGGTGATATCCTTCCCATACATTTTCTCCAGGGCTTCCATTCCCTTTGGTGTTTTGGTGACAGACAGGTCTAAAACACTGATGATCATTTTATCACGCACTTCCAGTATTTCAAATGAACCATCCTCATTTTTCCATGGCAACTCCAACTCCGGACTATTGTCCTCACGCAAAAGTGAAACATACAACCTAATGTCTTTGGTAAGACTGACATGTTCGAATGGATTGCTCCTCAACAGTTCATCAATGGTTTTGGCTGTTCTGATGATGGTCGGAACAGGAAATCCAAACGCTTGTTCCAGATGCTTTGAAATCTTCACTTCCAGATTTTCAACTGTATCGCTGACTGAGTCAAATACTACGTTGCCAGAATTGAGCAGGGTTACAATATTTTCGAAACCCAACTTCTCCATTTCTTTTTTCAGATCTGCCATCGGGAGCTTGTGATGGCCGCCCACATTAATTCCTCTTAGAAAAGCTACGTATTGTTCTTTTGTTTTCATTCCATTTTTGTTGGATTCTGGCGACAGTCGAAAACATTGGCTATTTCAACTCGTTCAAATTCTTCATTAATCCAGTAGATTATCCTGTAATTCTTATAAACCAAGTATCTGAATTCTTCTTTTCTATTGACAAGCAAATCCTCTCTTCGGCCTAATTTAGGATGTTTTTCGAGTTTGATCGTTGCATCTACTATTCCACCCACCATTCTTTGGGCTACACCCGTGCTTGCCTGTGATTTGTAGTAACTGAAAATATCTGCAAGTTTGTCCTCGGCAAATCGGGTCCAATAAACGGTTAGCTCCATTTTTGGATATTGTGCCTTAAATCTTTTACGGTAGTGAGACGTTCCTTTTTTGAGTCTTCTAAAGCCTGATCAACCTCATCATTCAATTGTTGTTCGCTCATGGGTTGGAGATTACTCTCCATCTGTTCGGCTTTTCTTTTTCGCAGCATTTGCTCCAAACTGTCAACGATTTCCTCATTTTGCAGTCTGAGGAATTCTTGAACAAATGATATTTTGCGAGCTTCTAAGTCCATGGCTTTTTCTTCAATCAAAGTTACAACTTTTATTTCTGTTTTAAATTCACTTCAAACAGCGAATACGCATTTCCGTTGCACTCAAACACGATAACCGGGGTCTTCAGACACGTGGTAGGCCTCCAAAACTTCACTTTTTTGTTCATCAGTCAGGCCAGACCATAAATTTCCGGCTTTTGCGGCTTTTCTAGCGGAAAGTATATCGTGAAATGATTCCAGAAGTTCGGTGTTCTGAATACCATCTATCAATTGATGAAGGTTTGACTTTAACTCAATTGTACCCATGGACCAAAGTTAAGAAATTCTAATATTATTGTTATTTATTCAGTTTGAGGTTTGCTCGATACAACTCCAACAAAGGCAAAAAACCTAATTATAACAGGCTTACCCGCCATGTGAATGATGCCCATGATGAGCAGTACTTGATTTGACAGTATAATCAAATTTGATTTCGCTAAGTCTATGATGATCAGCCAGGGCATAATGCTCATATAAAGTCTTGGGACCGTCGGCATTGATGATCTGAGCAAATATCCCGTAGTCGCCTCCGTCCTCGGTCTCAGGATTATTTGGAATCCTGGTGATGGTGTGTACATGGTTCCAATCCTCAAGGTCTTGCCCCACCGGACTTTCCATGTTGTATTCTACCCAGAGGTAAGGATTATAGATCCTATAGTAAAACTGAGTGGTGGCGGTAGGAGTCTCCACATTGTCCAACCATACAAAATAGGTATCATTGATGTTGGTCATGATATCAGCCCACCAGAGTTCAGCAAATGTCGTGTTCAGGTTATACACATATTCTTTCATAACGAGTATCAAATTCGCCTGCGTGGCCTCGGACATATCCGAATATTTCAGCCCCGTTTCGAATCCCGAATAGTCGTAGGCCCCGATGTAGGGATCCGGCTGACCATTTTGAGAGGCTGGCCCGACGTTCATCGTTGCGCTGCTGCCAGAGGATACTGCGAATTCAATTTCATTGGCTGAAAAGCCATTGTATAGATTGAGCGCTAAATCCCTCTCATCTTTAAATATGTCAAAATCAACACCATTGAAAGTCTCCGTTACAGGTTCTCCACCCAAAAATGAGGGTACCATAGACACGTTATCTCCATGCACCAAAAAGTTGATCGCACAATGATGCCCATCCAATTGAAATCCCCATGAACCACTGTTGTCCGGGTCGCCAAACATGTCTATGGAATAATAGTCAGGGCTCCATGGACTGGAATTAATTTCATTGAGAAATCCTTCAGCCAAAACCGTGATTTCGTCTACTTTTTGATAACCCTCTATGCTCAGAAATAATTGGAGTAAATCCTTGAAAAGGGTCAACTGATCAGAAGACAAGTCACCATAAGTGATGCCATCTCTGTTGCCATTGTTGGCAGGTGTATTGTGCCAAAGGTAAAAACGTTCGTCGTCCAGACAATTCGAAGCGGTGGTCAGTTGCGTCTCTGAAAGTGAACTTCTGAAGGCGATCATAGCCTCTCTCATGGCTTCAATCGTTGTGTTGCTGGACTGATCGACCGTGCCGGTAGTTTCACAGTCTGACGCATTGGTTCCACTACTGCTCACATCATCGTCGGATATGCATGCTTGCAATGTGATTACGATTACTAAGGTTAGGAGGCAAAAATTGACGCTACTTTTCATGTTTCTATTTTATAGGGTGTCTTACTTGTAGTAAAACGAAATCAAGCGTACTAACCCTACCCGGATGGTTTCTTTGAAGCTGAAGAAGAACACTCGGAAGTAACTTCCGAGCTAGAGAGTCCTTATTCCGTACAGAAGTAACTTCCGCGCCAGAGAGGAGCAGGGTTATAAACCCTGCAACGATTTCTTATATAATTTAAAAAAGAAGAAAGGCAAAAATCCAAATCCAAACAGGAAAGCGCCAAGTGTGACTATTTCTCCAGCCCCAGGCCATCTCAAAAGTTCAAACCAAAAGATCAATGCGATTCCTAAAGCAGCTAATATCCTTTTCATGGCGTCAAACAGTTTTACATCGTGTTGATTGAATTCTAATAGCGGAATAAATACAACAGCGTTGCCAGTGACCCCGACCAACATCAAGATATCCGCTACGGGTAGATGGAGAAATTTAAAAGTAGCTCCAAAAACAAAAACTAGCGTGAATAAAAAGCCGAGTGAGAACGTAATTTTTTTCATGGTTGAAATTTTTATTGAATGAATATAATTTGAACCAAAATATGAGAATCTATTCTTCCTTTTACGGCAATAATGCCGGAAAGCATCTTTTAAAGGCCATAATGCCATCTCTATGGCAATCCACCGACGTCTGCGACTTCTGAAGATATGCACGCGTTTCCGTTGCACTCAAGTGCGTGCTAGCAGAGACAAAACCAGCGTTGAAAGGTTATGCAATTTTGTGTGGAGCTAAAAAGGAAGAGCACCACCCGGAAGTAACTTCCGCGAAAGGGAGGACATTTGTCCCAAAAATTCTGCGGAGCATCAATTCGGATTCGGAACCGATTCAAAATTTCTGCGGAGCATCGAACCGGATTCCGAACACATTCAAAACTTCTGCGGAGCATCGATTCAGATTCCTAACACATTCAAAAATTCCACGGAGTATCGATTCAGATTCTCAACCGGTTCAAAAAACTTTACGGAACGTTGATTTTAATCAGCATTGAGGAAAAGAACACGATGGAGGGGTTCTGAGCTGGCGCAGGTTAGAGCAAAGCGGAGACAAAACCAACGTTAATGGGTTGGCCATGGAGGTGACTACTACTCATTTTCCATTATTTTTTTCACAAAATCCATTTCAATATCTCTGCCTTCGATCCAATCCTCTAACGTTGGGGTCACGATGAAATCTGGAATGGTGCCTCTTCCAACATTTTTGTTCATATCTACAGCGTTGGTATATTTCAGCAGTGGGACGGTCATCGTCATATTTGCATAAATATCCTCATTAGGCATCAACCCACTCGTATTTCCCTGATATCCTCCACCGCTTTCCTGCCCTACAACTTTAGCCTTTCCATTATAAGAAAGTATGGCCACGAAATCGCTGCAGGACGACATGCTTATTCCATTGGTGATTAGGTAAGTATTCCCGTGGTAATTGTTTTTGGCTGGATCAATATTGTAATGATTAAATTCTTTTGTAAGAAGTGAGCCTTTCCAATGATAGGAGGAATCAATCTTTTCAGGCTTGGAATAAAAGATCCGATAGATTCCCTTTATTTGTTCGGCCATCTCCTGCGTCAGCTCAATTTTTTCCCAGTAGTCAAAAGGTTCGTCAAAAAAATATGACGCAAGCAATGCCGCGTTCGTGTCTGTTCCTCCTGTATTGTACCTCAGATCTATGACCAAATTTTGGATTTGCTGGTCGCTGAGTGCTTTAAAGGTCTCTTCAATAAATTTTTTAAACTTTTGTCCATTCTTTTTAATTACGGTTTTGGCAAAAGAACGAATAGTAAGAAAACCAACTCCATCTTTTATTTCAAACACCAACTGTTCTTTGTCCGAAGATTCTAAAGATTCAAATGAAGGAAACACCTCCGGCTCGACTCCATTCAAGTGATAAGTCTTAATTTCATTTTCAACTTTTACTTTGATAGTAAAAGTGTCATTGAGCTCAATCATGGGTTGATACCAAAATGCAAATCTGTGATTTAAGAGAAGCGTCTTAAGAGTTTGGTTGTAACCATCTGAAGGAATGGCTCTGAGCAGGGTGTTTAGTATTTCTACGATCGGCTTGCCATTTATCGATATCACCTGGCTTTTAAGTGGAATGAATGGGTCCTTAGAGTGGTTTTTTGTTACAAAAACTTGTTTTCGTTCATCAATAAATACCTCGATTGGAATGAGTTTTGATATTTTTTTGGTGTGATTATCGTATTCTTCGGAGAGTGCAACAGAAGTGTGCAGACAACCAATTTGAGCAAATAATGGCTTGAGTTTTCTATAGAATTCTATGGTTGTCAAAGAGTCTGTAACCGTCTGCAGGGTAGAGTCAATCACAAAATCAAATCTCGGTTTGCTGGTATATCTATAAAAGCCGGGTTGGCCTATGCTGACCTCCTTCATGATCTCTCTGGTCCAGGCTCTGATACTATCTGCCGGGAATTTTTCATCCGGATTGAATGCTGTCTTTTTTTGCGCTGACAGTTGTATGGACAGTACCGTCAATATTCCCACTAAGATTAGTTTCATAGCAACTTTAGGTTATCGTTCATTTACTAATGAAGGAATAATATCAATGGTTGCTCGAGGATAAATGATTGGGCAAATGAAGATTCTCTTGATTTTTTATCCTATCCGATAAGTAAATTTTTTGTGAGACTGAACAAATTTCTCTCGCTCATAAAACCGATGCGTATCACCTCGTTTATTATTTGATGTTACCTCTAGTTGCTCAATCTCTTTTAGCTTTGCTATCCGCTTGAGTTCGTCAACAAGCCCTTTCCCAATTCCATTTTTTCTGCTTTCCGGATTTACGTACATTTCTTGAATTTCTGCTATTTTCTGTCCTCCATGATGCAGCAATAGTTGAGAATGGCAACTTAAATAACCAACAGACTCATCGTTCATTTCTGCAATCAGATAGATATGATCAGGATTATTTACGTTGCTTTCAAACGCTCTCTTTAGATCTTCAACATTGAAAACAGTTTGTTCAAGCTCATTCACGAAATTATAAATCGAGTTGAAATCATCATCGTTTGCTATCTTGATATTCAGTCTATTTTTCATCTTGATCTCTGAATTTGTATTTCTCAGACATTTTCAAATATAAAAATTTCTGCTATTTCTAAGGGATACACACTTGTTTCCGTTGCACTCAAACGCGGTGGTACTTTCAGACGATGAACGCTTATGCTGAGAAAATTGATTTGGGAGACCATGCCACCATTGATGGGTTAGCCAGGGGGTTTTATGAAAAAAAAGGAAGAGCACTCTCGGAAGTAACTGCCGGGCTAGAGCGGCTGTCATTCTTTTTTCAAGGACCTTATAAAGATACCCAGGGTTTTTGCCCTACCTGTTGTATATCCATTTGGCGAGTAAAAACTAAGCCTTCTAAGTTCTAATAGCTTGTCCATGTCTTCCTGTTTGATGCTCAGGAAAAGTGCTCCTTTTATTGCTTCAAGGCCAAAACACTTGGATTCAATAAGAAGATCAAGAATTTTATTCTTTTCTTCTTTGCTCAGAGGTTTAGGATTATTAAGCATTTTGGTTTTTAAAAAACCATTATTTTCAAGCCACATCATTGAAGGCGAGTTAATGTCTCCAAATCGCATAGCAAAATCCGAATCATTGGACACCTCTGTTCCAAAAATATTCTCTTGGTTTGTTTCTTCTTTCAACCATTTCAGACTACTTTCTTTTTCAGATTTTGAGTTTTCTCCAACAGTTTTAACTTGTTCTAATACCTGAATTCCTTGGTAACCCGTGAGTTCGGCATAAACAAAAATGACCCTAGCCTGTACAAGATCATTTTTTGTTGTATCAATTATTTGTTTAACAAAATCAACGGATTGAGGGCTTCCAATGTACATTAAAGATGACAAAAGGTTCAATTGAAATTCAACATTTTTACTACTTTGAATGGCGCTCATAATTCGTGAAATAGAAGTATCATAAATCGCATTCCTATTTAAATAACCTGCCCAATATTCACTCCAGCTTTGATTACTTGATTCTAAATTATCTAGAGCTACCTCTTCTCCATAGGGCCCAGCAAATAAAGCCTCCAAAAAGAGTTGGCTAATTATTTCAGTGTTTTCTGTTGGCCTGTTTAGAAGTGACAATAATTCCCGTCCCTGTTTTGGAGAATGAATTAATAGGTTGTGACTTAGGGCAAATACTCTCTTGGAAGGTGCGTCAAGCAAAGGTGACTCCTTTAACAGGTTGAACAACTCTAATTCTTCATCAACTTGTTGTGATGAAAATGTGGTTGCAGTTTCACCATAAAAGGTCAAACCGCCATAGCGATATAGTTCTGGTGTATAATTGTCAAAGTGATCGGCAATCTTATTATCTAGATATTCTATCGTTTGCTGATCTTGAGAAAATATATTTCTTGAAGTAAGAAGCAATAGAATTAAAATTTTACTCTTCATTATCTATATGATGTTAACAATTAAATCACAAATTTTATATTTACTCTCTTCCTACTCCACCACGATCACTCCACCTCCACTATACGAGTGATATTCACCGTCGTACATCGCATCGGCGCCGACCGGGCCCATCTGGAAGGTCCCCTTAGATACGGCACGAACCATGTAGTAGTAATCATCCTCTGTTGATCCTCTCAGAGAAATCCAACTTTTTTTGTACGATTAGTGAACTTCTCGAACTGATCTTATCAATCTAACAATTCTGTTAATTGATATAGGGAATATTAAAACAATAGAGAATTGAAAAGCAAGCAGAAGCATTAATGACAGTATCAATTCAGTATTATGCAAAGAGTGAAAATTTTCTTTATCCATTTCCTTTGTGGCAATAAAAATAATTATCAAAAGTAAATTGATTATTCCGCTAACGATTAATAAGCCAAATCCTTTTCGAATTAAATTAATGTGCTCGTAATTATTATTAATCAGATCCTTAAATGCTATGATTATTATTGCCAATGGGAAGGATCCAATTACCGATATTCCCAGTAGCATCTCTATGTTTCTATTATTGAACAGATCAAATGTAAAAACCATCCAATAGGCCAAAACAAACAATGGAATAGTAAAAATGACAATTGAGTATATTTTAGTAAAAACAGGCATCTCCTTATATAAAAGGATCAAATTAGAATTTTTCTTTGGACTGGCCTTGAATTCTTGAATTTCAATGATCGCCTCATCAGGAGTGTAATCTTTACAACTACCTATAAAATTTGGCTTCTCATTTGTCAGTCCACAGTATAATCCAGTTTGAAGATTAAGCTGACGCTTAGTACAAGTCTTACATATTTTAAATTGTTCCATTTTTTTTATTGCGAAAATAAAATTATCGAATATAACTCTCATTGAAAACCATTCTCCGCTAGTACGGAGGATGTCCCTACTCCACCAAGATCACTCCACCTCCACTATAAGAATGATACTCGCCATCGTACATCGCATCAGCGCCGACCGGGCCCATCTGGAAGGTGCCTTTGGACACGGCACGAACCATATAGTAATAGTCATCGTCAGTTGATCCTCTAAGGTTGATGAAGAAAGAAATGCGGTCGTCTCGTACATCTAGATAGTCCGGGTACATCGCGTCGTTCGTCCAGGTAATGGTTGGCACGTCGGAAATGCGAGAGTTTTCAATTTCAAACCCTGCCGGTAGCATGTCCGTCATGGCGACATTCTCTACGCGCTCTCCGTTTTTGGAGCGGATGTTGAGTTTCACCACGATGAGATCGTTTTGCGAGAACTTACCGGAAGTGATCAAATTACCTCTTCGATCATAGAATGACTTTCTCACTTTGATAAAGGAATCTTCCTCCTTGTAGCTGCCATCAGACGAAATACCTTCCGTCTCCCAGAAGTAGTACAGATCACCCTGGCCTGCGGTAGTGATAGTGACCGCGCCTCCTTTGAGCTGTTCGCTGGTCAGTTTCAAGGTTTTTTTGCTGAAGTCAGCCACTTTGCTACCACCTACTTTTATTTCAGCCGTTACGTTAGAGTTTGCATTGTTTCTGGCTACTTTTCCTAAGGCAAGAAATCCAAACACACGCTCCTGTGTACTCAGGTATCTGCGTTTTTTCATTTGATCAGCCAGGTGCTTGATCATCGTAGCTACCTGCGGATTGTCAGCATCCACATCGAGCAAGACATTGAGCGCAATGGCCTGATCCCGGATGTAAGAATAGAAACTACCGCCATGCATGGTTTTAGACCTTTCTCCGGCAAACTCGGGAGGCAAGAGTTTTCTGAAGCTGTTGTCGTCTCCAATCAGTGCATACGAAGCTGCCAACAGATATCTACTATCCAACGCCAGGTCTCTTTGGCTGTTTTTGTAGTAGTTCATCGTGGCGCGCTGCGGCTTCCCTGCCATAGCCAACACATACAGCGAGTAGGCTATTTCTTTGTTGGCAATGGTACGCCGGGTATCGTTGTAGTAATAATAGGTCGTCTCACGTTTCTTCAGTCTGGTCACCAGGTAGTCCAGCAGTTTGTCCAGCATCTTTTTATCTACTTCAAATCCGGCCTTTTGCGCCTCGTATAAGAAATGTGCTGCATAGACCGATCCCCACCAGCTTTCGTAGCCACCACCCGGCCAGTAGGTCAATCCGCCATGATACAATTGCATGCCCTGCAATTTTTGAATGGCGGCCATCACGTTTCGCTGTGGGTTTTTGAGTTGGTCTTCCGAGCCAAAGAGTTCTTTGATCAAATCCTGATAATACAACTGCGGAAAGGCCGCGGAAACGGTCTGCTCTACGCATCCATAAGGGTACCTCACCAAATAATCTAAATCCTTGCTCATCGTGATAAGGGGAGAACTGCTGACTACTAATTTTCTATTGACACTGGATTCTATAAAGGTGCCTGCGCCCAAGGTGATGTTTTCTGTATTACCCCCTTTGATCATGGCGGAGCCGGATACTTTTTGAAGCGGAGCCGATGGCCTGACGCTCAGATCTGTGCGGTTGTTGAAATCTTCACCCAAAGCCTTTACATCTACTGTAACATTGGCTTGCCCGATCGCTTTCTTAGCCACAATCTTATAGGTCACTACATTTTCAGCGTTGGGTTGCACGTCAGCGCTCTGCGAGGAAGAACCCACGATTTCTACTTCACCCGAGACGGCTATCGAAGTTTGTGCTGTTGTTTTTTTGTCTGTGGTATTAGAGATATTCACCGGTACGAGTGCGGTATCTCCAGGGCTAAGGAATCTTGGTAAGGCCGTGCTGATTACTATCGGATCGGCCACTTGCATGCCCTGCGCGGCTGAGGCAAACGTATGGTCCTTGTGCGCCAAGGCCATCACGCGAAGACTACCTGAGAACTGCGGAATATCAATTTCATAAGTAACCTCGCCATCGCTGTCCGTTTCCAACAGACCGCTCCAAAACGACACCAGTTTTACCCGATTGTTGTTCATCGGATTGACCCGTTTGTCCATTTCACTGGCCAGGGACCCATCACCACCTATTCTACCATTCACAATTTCAATCTCTGGAAATAGCAAAGGATAGATGTCATAAGAGTTCACTCCCAAGGCACGCCTGCGATAGAAGTAGGCATACGGATCTGGTGTTTTATAGCCGGTCAAAGCCAATATCCCTTCGTCTACCACGGCCACAGAGACCGCACTGTTTGGCGTAGACTTTATAGTAATGGTCTGACTGGTATTCGATCTTGATTTTTCCGCTGCTGAAATTTCCAGCGGAAGTTTGTTATTCGGGTTGTCTACCATCACAGGTGCTACCCCATGAGCGATGGTCAGCGGTAGATCTGACTGTGCATGAGGTTTGAATAGCGTAGCAGTGATGTAGACATTAGGCACAAAGCTCTCATCGATATCCAGGGTGAAGGAACTTGCCCGCTTGTCTGTCTCCACATAGAAATGCTTTAGGATTTTATCTGTTTCGACTGTTACCAGTATTTTTCCTGAGAAAGGAGATTTCAAAATGACATTGGCCTGATCGCCGGGTTGGTATTGATCCTTGTCGAGCTGAATATCGATCTGTCCCTCGCTGTTCACTTCAAAGGAACTGTTTGAAGTGCCTCCCCATCCATAGGCATAAAAATCGGTGCTCACGTAGTTACGGACACCCGGTTTGGAGAGCCTGACTTCATATCTGCCAGAGACTTCAGGGATATAGCTATAAAACTGATCCTTGCCGGTAATGGTGATTTCCTTGTCTTCTATCACTTTTTCCACTCTTTCAGAATTGTACCTGAAATAGCCACCGGAGCGTGATAGTACGGTGCGATATTCGTGCTTGATCAATCTCAACCTGGTTTTGACATTGGAAAGCACCTTTTTTCCTTTATTAAGGGCTACCAGGGCAAACTTCATTTCGCTGTTCGTAGCGGCGTAGTATCGGTCCTTGGCAATTCCATAATAAACATTCTGCGTGGATACATTGATGGTTCGTTTGCTATTGACTGGTCTGCCTGTTTCATCAAATACGGTTACAAATACATCCGCATTCACCATACCCATGTTGGCATATTCTGAAGCCAACTGGTATTGATAGCTCGCCTTTCCATTGTCATCGGTTTTACCTGAGGTGTCCACCGTACGGAAGTATTCGTTGCTTCCTTCTACCGCAAAATTATAGTCACTAAAATCCCTGGCATAGAAGTATTTCTTTCTGGCCGAAATGCTTACCTCATAGTTTCTGTTAGCGGCTGGTGGGCCAAAATAATTGGTAGCTGTGATGTCAATTTGGGCGGTTTCATCAATATCGATATCAGTGTTGTCGATGGCTACATCCACCTTGATTCGATCAGGCATAAACTCTTCTACCCGTATGTTTCTGGAACTCAGATAGACATCGTTGGCGGTGTATACTCGAACGGTATGCGAACCGGTCTGAGCAGAAGGCGATAAGGCATGAGAGACTTCAAAAGCCCCGTGCTCATTAAGTGTTTTGCGTGCTGTTTTGTAATCTCGACCATCAGGTGTCTGAAAGACGATTTTCACTGGAATTTGCTCAGGTTTACGCCAGCTGTCATCACGAATTACGCCTGAAACATTGATGGTTTCACCCGGACGATAGATATCACGATCACCGTACAAGAACACATCGTATCCTGAACTATTTGGATATTTACCTCCCACTTCGAACTTTGAGGTGTTCACTCCGGAATTGTCGTAAGCCAGCAGGTTGTAGTCGTCTCCCAGCTGAGCGGTAATCAACTGGATATTGAAGTTGCCGGGAAGATCTTCCTTTTTAGAGAATATGGCCAAGCCGTTGGTATCTGTGGTAGCCTCGCCCAATACTTGGTTGTTGTAGCCAATAAATTTTAGTGTCACGCCATTTTGAGGCTGAGCGGTCTTCAGCGAGTTGACGAAAACAGAGACGTCGTTTTTACCTTCCTTAGCCACGAGTCCAAGATCTGAGATGGTCAGTAATTTTTGATCACGCAACCAATACTCTTCATCTGAAGTGACCTTGATCGCATACATGCCATTGTAATTTTTGATTTTATCCTCGATGTCCAGATTGAGCACCCGATAGCCCTTATTTTTAGGAAGCGTTTTGGTGAGCACTTCTTGCTCATAGATCACATCTCCCATCATATTTAGGTTGTAGAAATTGTAACCATACTCATCGGTTTCGTAGTCGTATTGCTGGTCTCGCATAAAGGCCAGCACATTGTTCTCGTAGAGCTTTGTGATACTAATTCTCACTTTCTCCACGCTGATGATCTTCACCGCAAGGTTTTGAGCGCCTTTCTTGCTCAGGTACATGGCACTGCTTACAAAACTGATCTCAGGTCGGAGTTTTCCGAAAGAGATGTCTTTTTGGTAGGAAGTTTTTAGTGCTCCTCCAAACTTGCCTTTCAGTCCTTCCTTGAGCGTCAGACTATATTTTTTGCTCAGATCAAAATCCTGACTTTTGATTTTCAGACCTGATTCGGTAAACTCTAAATCGTAATCTACCTTGGGGCTGATTGAAACGAACTTCTTGGCATCGTTGGCGGCTTCCTGTGAAATCTCCACAGAGATTGTGCCTTCCACTCCGTTGTGCTCAGAGACCACATCCTCGATATTGACAGAAAAAGGTGATTTGAGGGTAATACTTCTATCATAAGCTTCCTTACTTCCCAAATTTCCACCTTTGGCCACAAGTCCTTTTTCAAGTTGAACCTGAATATCGAAATCATTGTCCTCCAAGGTGATTTGCGACAAGAAAACACTTAGTACTTTTTCATTTGAGGTTTCTATGTATTCATACTTCGTTTCTTTGTCATCTATCAGGACTTTCAGCTGCTTGACGATGTCTCTGCCATCCATTGGCACATTGAAACTAAAGTCCAGGTGCGCGTTTGTAGCTCCATTTTGTGTCTCCTTCCAATAAGGGTTCACCAATTCCAATTCAAGGGTAGGAGTAGAAAAAGTAACAGACTTGTCCCCGGAAAGTTTCAACCCACTTGGACCTGTTAGCTTATTGGCAAATGTGGCTAAATACTTTGTAGCCGGATTGAAGGCCTTGCTCGGAGAGAAGATCAGCACACTTTCTGAAGACCATTTGAATCGGCCAGAGATTTCCGGCTCAAAAGTGATGTATCTGGTAGTGTCCCAAAAATTAAGAATGGTATCGCCTACCAGTGGTTTATTGAATACAAAATTCAGGTTTTGTTCGAGACTCACCTCTTCTTTAAAATTGGTATCGATCAATTGAACCTTTCCATCGGACCCACATCCAAATAGACCAAAAAAGAGAAAGGCACAAGCCAAATATTGCGTAGGTTTGAAGTTCATGTAGTTGGGAATTAGTTAATAGAAGTCGCTAGAGATAAACATTGGAACTGATAAAGGTAATATTAAATCATTTATTGAGAAACCGCTACAAACTCATTACACTAATCAGTCTGCCGTTCGTTGCATTTTTTGTCCTGAACACTTTATTTCCACTAAGAATAGATAAAGAATATTCGCCAATCATTCTTTCGCAGAAAGATGAATTTATGCATTCCTATCTGACTGCTGACGACAAGTGGCGAATGTATACTACTCTGGAAGAAATCACGCCTACGCTCAAACAGGCTATCCTTTTCAAAGAAGACCGGTTTTTTTATTACCACCCGGGTATCAATCCTATTTCTATTTTCAGAGCACTGATTTACAATGTGTTTACCGGTCGAAGAACGTCCGGCGCCTCTACCATTACCATGCAGGTCGCCCGAATGCTGGCACCTAAAGAGAGAACCTATGGCAACAAGGTGGTAGAGATGTTTCGGGCCTTGCAGCTGGAGTGGCAATTTTCAAAAGATGAGATTTTTCAGCTGTATCTGAATCTGGTGCCATACGGAGGTAATATAGAAGGGGTAAAGTCAGCTGCAGTCCTTTACTTCAATAAAATGCCCGATCATTTGAGCTTAGCCGAAACAACCACGTTGGCTATCATACCGAACCGACCAAATTCACTGCGCTTAGGTAGGTACAACGGCTTTGTTCAGCAAGAGCGCAACAAGTGGCTGGAGCGGTTTAGAGTTGCTGGTTTGTTTAATGAAGAGGCCATAAATGACGCCATCAACGAGCCACTTAGTGCCATGCGAACCGGTTCTCCTCAAAAAGCGCCTCATCTTTCTTTGCGGCTAAAGAATCAGTTTCCCTCTCAGAAATTGATCCGATCGTCGGTGGATATGAATATCCAGACTAAAACTCAGGCTGTACTTCAGCAATACATTCGGCAGATCTACCACCGGCAGATCAAAAATGCGGTAGCGCTTGTCGTTGATAATGCCACGCTCCAGGTCAAAGCCTATGTGGGATCGGCAGATTACCACAACCCGGAAGATGCCGGCCAGGTAGATGGTATTCGAGCCATTCGCTCACCAGGTAGTACTTTGAAGCCCTTTTTGTACGGTCTGGCCATTGATCAGGGACTCATTACACCGAAGACTAAAATCGCAGACGTTCCGGTCAATTTCCGTGGTTATCAGCCGCAGAACTATGAAGAAAAATTTAATGGACAAGTGACCATCGAATATGCACTGGCGCATTCTCTCAACATTCCTGCGGTTAAGGTTTTAGATCAAATTCAACCCTATGTATTCATTCAGGAGCTATCAAAGGCCGGATTTGCTCAAATCGAAAAAGACAAGGGTCACCTGGGGTTGTCAACAGTCTTGGGCGGTTGCGGAGTTTCATTGGAAGAACTGACTGTACTCTATTCGGCTTTCGCCAATGGTGGAAAAAAAGGTAAACTAAATTTTCTAAAGACTGACACGGCCAGTTTCACACAAAATATTCTGACCAAAGAGGCAAACTATATGATTGCCGAAGTACTGACCAGTGTGGTACGGCCTGACCTTCCAGCCCATTGGCAAGAAGCTCAGAATTTACCCAAAGTTGCATGGAAAACCGGCACTTCGTACGGAAGAAGGGACGCGTGGAGTATCGGCTTCAACAAAAAATATACTGTCGGCGTTTGGGTGGGCAATTTTTCAGGTCACGGTGTGCAAGAGTTGACTGGAGCTGGCGTGGCAGCACCCTTGTTATTTAAAATTTTTAATGCGGTCGACCAGGAGTCTTCAAAGGATTGGTTTGCCATGCCAAAGGGAGTCAATTTCAGGTATGTTTGCAGCGAATCGGGCCTGACTCAATCAGACTTTTGTAATCAAGAGATCATTGACTATTATATCCCTGGTGTGTCAGATTATCGAAATTGTCTGCATTCGAAATTCATTTACGTATCTGCTGATTCTTCGAAATCATACTGTCAGACCTGTCTTCCCGAGAACGGATATGTGAAAGCACTTTATCCAAATTATGCGGCTGATTTGCTGGACTACTTTGAGACCGAAAAGATCAACTATGTGAAAATCCCGTCACACGATGAGACCTGCGAGCGAGTGTTTGTGGAAGGAGCCCCAAAGATTACTTCACCAGTGAACAGATTGGAATATCTGGTAGACAAAACCGACTCCCTCCAAATCATGCTTAGCTGCCAGGCCGCCAATAATGTAGATCGCGTTTTCTGGTATATCAATGATCGATTTCATGAATCGGCCTCAGCCAACGAAAACATCTACTTCACACCAAAAGAGGGAGAAATCAAAATCTCCTGTGCTGATGACAAAGGGCGACATTCAGATATCAAAATAGATGTGAAGAGGATCAGTTTTTAAGCTTATCAGATGCTATTTTTTCTTCTTCCGGACTATCTTACCTCTTCTTCGTTATTGTCATTCATCTAAAAACTTCTTACCCAGTTCGAACAAAGTTCTATTCACTACTTCTAATTTGACTCTTTTGGATTCAGGATTTGCTTACACTATTTATTTGCTAAAAAAGTCCGGTAATAGCCAAAATTGTGCAATAAATTTTAGAACCATTTCGACCCTAGCAAGGTTATTTAACTAGTCTACTCTATATCAATGAAGATGTCTATTAAAGAATTGATCGTTGTTCATGTATGCTACAGAGATGTTTTTAATGCTCCTGTATCAATAGAGGCATTAAAAACATGGCTGGGTGTTGGGCGAGAGAACCATCAGATGTTTGACACTGCCCTTGCTGAACTCAAAAATGAAGGGCTAATGATTGAGGCAAAAGGCTTTCTGGCCCGCAAAGGAAATGAAGAAGTTATTCTAAATCAAAAAAGAAAATCTGAACTAGCTGAAAAAATTACCGCAAAAGGCCAAAAAGGCTTGACGCTACTCTCAAAGATGCCATTCATCAAATTTGTCGGAATATCAGGTTCAATAGCCGCCGAAAATCCTACATATGATTTCGATGAGAAGCATGTTGATTTAGATCTTTTTGTAGTGACTTCTAAAAACACTTTATGGTGCTTTATATTGGTAGAAAGGATTTTCACGAATATCGTTAGACTTTTTCAAGGCAATCATTTTTACTGTTTGAATTATGTCACGGAGGATTCCTTTTTGGAGATATATAACAAGAATTTTTATACAGCCACAGAGCTTATTAATTTAAGACCAATAATTGACAAAGGGGTCTTTAGTAAACTAATCTGTTGTAATCAGTGGGTTGATAAATACTATAATAAAGAGAGCAAAGAAAGCATCAGCGCATCTGTCTTTAATAAATCTTTCTCTTCCTCGATTTTATTCTCTGTCAACTACCTGTTTTTTATCTTATTTGGTCTTATGAGAAGCTTAAAGAGATTTGATCTGATCGGAATAGGAGATTTGAAAACAACTTTCGATCCGAATCAACGATTTAATTTTCTGCGAATTTCAAATGAGCGCGGTGGATATCAGGAGGCTATCAAAAAAAAATTTGGAGAATTGTTTAAAGACAATTTTAAGGATTACTATTCGGAAGCATTAATGGAAGAGCTTTTTCCTGCTGAACATTCCTTTGTCTTTTCGCCAGATTCCCAAATAGAGGACTTTAAGATGAAGCAACTTTTTAGAAAATATACTTTGCTCACAGATGAAAAGGGCTCTGGTTAGTGGCGCTTATCAACATGATCTTTTTTTTGATTGTAAACGATAGGCCTATGTACTGATTTATATTTTAGATGTATTTTGGGAATTGTATTATGATAAGAATTACATGAGAGCCTATTATGAGAGCGTCAATGCGTACTACAACGAAGATTCTGCTTCTTTTGATAAACGCTATTGGGAAAATCCGATACTACAAAAAATAAGACAGCAATTCAGGGAAGAAGTCTATCGCTTGCCATTCAAGAATATTCTTGAAGTAGGGTGTGGTACGGGACTAGACCTTGTTCATTTTGCGACCAACTATCCCGAATGCAGTATTACCGGAATTGATGTATCTAGCGAAATGGTGAGGCTTACCCAAGCAAAATTAACTACCGGAAAAGCACAAAACGCTGTTGTTAAAACTGGAGTGATCGAAGATCTTGATGTTTTGTTTCCAGAACAAAAATACGACTTGATATATGTTTTTTTTGGTGCGCTGAATACTGTAGATAACCTCAACGCTGTAGCCAAAGCGTTACATTTTCACCTAAATGAAAATGGCCGTTTGGTTCTGACTTTCGTCAATAAATGGTACGCCTTAGAAGTAATGGTGGGCCTGCTCAAGTTAAGTCCGAGCAAAGCATTTCGCAGGTTTAAGAAAATTTGGGGAGGTTACTCTGACACCAAACAACTTGACAGTAAATGTCTAAGCCCAGGAGAAGTAAAGAAAATTTTTTCTCAGGGATTTGATATCGAAAGAAGCAAGGGATTTTCAATTCTATATCCGGCTTGGTATCGAACTAGTTGGTTGACAAGATTTGGTAGTCGTTTATCAGAACTGCTTTGGAAAACCGACCAATGGATTAATAGAACATTTTTATGGCAATTTGGAGAGTATTTTCTCTATACTTTCAAGAGACGTCCATAGATTTCAAGATGCTTTTTGACATTCTTTGACCACTCCACATTTGATTCTTCAAATACCTGAAAGCCTTTTTCACCCACTCCTTTGAGATTTTTGGGGCTTTCTCTAAGAGTTTCTATTACAGTTACCAATGCATCCATGTCTTGAGGAGGTATCAAGTAGCCATCTTTGCCATGATCAACGTAGTCTGCAATACCTTGACCCATTATACCAACTATTGGCGTCCTCACCGACATGGCTTCAAAATAAACAAGACCTAAAGCTTCTTCAAAGCTGGGCAGCACAAAGAGATGCGTATTAGCTATGATGCCAGGAATCTCTTCATTCGACCGTTGCCCATAAAAAACTATGTTGGAATTCTGGTCTAGTTCAGTGACTAACTTTTGTAGATTCATTTCATAATTTCCTGCACCCACTATGATCAATTTGATTTGCTCTATTTGTCGATTGTTTATAATAGTAACTGCTCTTATCAATAAATCTACTCCTTTGTTTTTCACCAATCTACATACGGTACAAATAGTAAATTGAGCCGGTAGTTTTTTGGCCACTTCTTGTTTCTTGATTCCATAAGGAACAACCTCGTTTGCTACATTTATATTCATGCACGCCTTGATATTGGCCAGTTGATTCAGAGACACGCATATCAATTGATCTGATCTGTTGATTTGCTTTTCGAGAAATTTCAGATAACTCTTTGGGCGGTATTTGATGTCGTGTATTTCATGATCATGAAGTGTAACTACTGATATGAAACCTAACTTTTTGAAATAATTTGCCGCTGCACCAGCCAAAGAAATGGAGTGTGAATGAATCAATCGCCCTCCCGAACTCTTATAATTTAACAGATGTTTTTTGATGGATACTCTAAACAAAAATCGCTGGAATCCAGACAAATAACTGGAACCAAAAGGGACTTTTAAGAACCAGGGATGAAAGGTAGTAATACCATCATACCTTTCATCTCGGCCCATTTTAAAACCACTGATTAGCACTTCCCAAATCGACAGAGGTACCAGTATTTCTAAATCAATTCCATTTTTCTTAAGTTCCAACCCAAATTCACTTTTAAAGTTTCCATTCATAGGATGCTTTGGACTTGGATATCTAGTTGAAAGAATCAGAAGTTTCACAATGATGAGAAGCTAAGATTATTTTCTATAATATTTTTTGGGTTGAGATGCTTATAAGTGTAGGTAGTGATGAGCTCGTCATGTAAAGAGGTAGATTTTAGCGAAAAGGTAAATGCCTCCGCAGTTGCTCTATCAAATGTTGAGGTGATCATTTCCACTGGAACCTTCTTAATTTCTAATCCGGTTTCTTCTTGAATAAGTTTGACAAAATCTCTCATCTTGATCAGCCCATTTGGATTGAATACATTGAATATATCATTGGTCTTTTCAGATTCTATGTAACGTAAAATGAGG
Organism: Reichenbachiella sp.; assembly: GCF_039944555.1. Lineage (GTDB taxonomy): Bacteria > Bacteroidota > Bacteroidia > Cytophagales > Cyclobacteriaceae > Reichenbachiella. The sequence continues at coordinate 172,322 of NZ_JBDUYN010000016.1, forward strand.
CCTGCGCAATCAGCAAGGTCTATGATACTCATCCAATTGTTCCCATTTCCAAACAACGGAATTTGATTGTGCCTTTTCATAAATTTTATAAAGAACTCACCAAACCAAGATTGTAGCCCTAATATCCATGGTGGGTGCATCATAGACACCTTCATTTCCCCCGCATCCAAAGCTTCCATCCAAGGTGTTTCTGCATGAATATACTCCCGAGCGTAAGAAATTGGATTCAATGCGCATTCCTCGTCCACAGTCTTTTCTCCATGATCCCCATATACCAATGTACCGCTTACATATATCACATGAACTTCCGGACAAGACAACTTGATACGGTCAATCAACCTAAGGTTCGCTTTTCTCCCTCTGCGAGCAGCCCTACGCCTACCCCTGGTCCCGCTTCCGTTTATCCTGGCCATATGCAGAATCAGATCTGGTTGAATAATATCTAACCAACTGAGATCAAGGCTTTCCAGAGAACCCCGGATAACCTTTACCGATTCTAACGCTTGTACGTTATAGCTCCTGTGGACCAACACCCAGACGTCATATTTATTCGAATGAGAAATCAATAAATTGACTATTGCTGAGCCAATAAAACCGCTGCCACCAAGAACCAGCACTTTTTTCCTATTGATTTTTTGCTCCATGTTCTAATCTAATTCTTTATTGGCATTTTTATTAACCCATTTTTTGTTAGACAACACCAAATTTATTTGACTCTTTACCATTATACTGGGACTCAAGTTTGCCGACTTAATTTCCTCCCCGGATTCTGTATATAAGTATTTGTACTTTTCTGAAAAACTAATAGCACTTTTTATCATTGCAGCTATTTTTGTTTTGAAAAGGCTATAATTCAAAATTTTCTCTGCTTTCATTAGTAAGCGCGAAAGGAATCTTAAACGAATTTTCTTCTTGTAAAGAAATTCATTCAAATATGAATAGTGAAAGGATACAAAAACGGTTGGCATACCCAGTTTTTCTAGCATAGGTGCGATAGCAGGTAGTACTTCGAATTCTCCTCCTTCGATGTCCATTTTGATGAAATCAACTTGCGTCAGTTTAGACATCTTCAAAAAATGGCTAAAACTCACTCCTTTCACATAAATGTGATCGTTGGTGTCTTCAATCCTATTCAATATGCTCGATGAAGAATCGCCATGAGATTTTCTTGCATATAGCTTTATTTCTTTGTCTTCTGGTGCTATGGCAAAGTTGAATGATTGTATCCGCTGATCTAGTGCAGGATTTAATTTTAGGTTTGATATTAACTCCTGATAGGCAACAGGATCTGGCTCAACTGAATAGACCTGAGCCCCCTTTCCAGCCATAAATAAACTTATTGGACCAATCCAACTACCAATGTCAATTACACTGCTGTTTTCAGAAACAAAATTATCAATAATTTCGAACGTATGCGGTTCCCATTTCCCGGAAGATACGTAGTTCCAAAAAAGTTGATTGAACTTTTCGTTTACAAGGAATTCAATATTCTTTACCTTAATCTTCAAAACATAAGAGCTAATCCGGCATCAGAAATGTCATAAGGATCGTGGATTGCCTCTCCATTGCCTTGCATGTACAACACCTTTTTCAAATTTAACTAATGTCATGCAAACTCGAAATTGCTTGCAAACTTACGTATTCATGAAGCCTGGTACATGTCTTGGTGACATTGCATCAATCCGGTGATTGGCTGCTGTCCTCACTGATGACAATGGGAGACATTAGCATATCAAAATAGACGTGAAGAAGATTAGTTTTTAGATTGAATCAAAAATCACTTCCAGTTCTCTTCTGACAGTCTTCTGCTCTCCTCTCCTCCAGCTATCCATTCGTCAAGAAACTTTTGCTCTGCACACAAATAAAGCTTCCCATCCACTACCTTGAAAGTGGTGGGATCCGTATTTGCGGTAAATCCTTTGCTGGCCGCAAAAGCACAGTAGCCACCAAACTGAGGCGCATATTTTTCGGGATTAGCTTTGAATAGATCCAAGTTTGTTTGTGAAGAAAAATACCATGTGGCGTCTTTCCACAAAAAAGTAAAATTCGCTTCACCTTTTTCCGCACTACCTTCCGTAAAGTACGCCACCGGATCATAGCCGTTAATAGCCTCGTCGGAGAACATCGGCGTATTGACAGCCTCGTGTCCCCAAGCCAGCGGGTTTACTCTTTTAATTTTAGCACCAACAAATACAATGATCAAAATAGCTGAGAGCACAATCGCTATTATTTTAACTCCTTTATTCTTCATTTTATCAATTGTTTTTAGCCCAAACCTTATCTGCCTTTTTAATGCGATTGGGTAGTATTTTGAATAAGATTTTAGCGACAGGATTTGAAAACGAATAGGTTTTTCCATCGATGGTAGCAAAATGACTTGTTCCCTTTACATCCGTTTTTCCTGTGCTCACTGCGAAGGCACATTGTCCGTTATATTCTACGTTGTTATCCATTTCCTATCAGTTTATTCCTTCCATGACTTTAATTGGACGTACCTCCACACTGGCTTTCGCAGCTTCAAAGAGTGGGTTTGCTTTGGCAATATCAATGGCTTCGTCAAGATCATTGGCCAGTATATGAAAGTAGCCTACTATCACTTCTTTGCTTTCGCTGTAAGGTCCATCCTTGAAGACTCCCTTATCACCATAAATCATTTTGCCAGCCATGTCAAGCGGTTGGGCGCCTTTCAACTTCCCATCCTGCATGAGCTTACCTATGTAGTTACCAATTTGGGTTACATGGTCTTGTTGTTCCTTGGGTGACATATCAGCCAAGTGGTCGTCCTCTGTACGAACCAATAACATAAATTCTTGCATAGTATTTAATTTTATTGTTTGTTATGCCCCTAAATCAATTTGGCATGGCATAAAGGGACATGAATTCAGAAATATTTTTTACTTAAGTTCAAATAACTGATTTACAGTATTTTATCTTATCATTTAAGTACCTGATCTCTTTTTGATTGCGGGAAATAGCAATCGATTTTTCGAAGAATTGAAGGGCTGCTTGATATTCCCCTAGCTCCATATTCAGCTCCGCAAGTGTCGTGTAGTAATACGGATACTTTTGGAGTAATGGGTTGTTTCCAAGTTTTTCAAGTTCAGTAATCGCTTTGGCTGAACCGTGTACTTTCGAAACTGCTACAGCCTTGTTGAGCAAAATGATCGGGGAATCGTCTATTTGCATCAAATTGTCATAAAGTGAAAGAATACTTTCCCAGTCCGTGTCTTCATAAGCAGCTGCTGTACAATGATGAGCCGAAATGGCAGCTAGTATTTGATATTTGGAGATTACGTTTGTTTCAATGGACTTATCAAGGCACTCAATTCCTTTTTGAATCATGCCTTTGTCCCAAAGCTTACGGTCCTGATTGGCCAATTCCACAATTTCATCATTTTCATTCCCCCTGGATTTAAACCGTGAGGTATTCAGAAGCATTAAAGATAATAATGCCCATACCTGGTTTTTTTGATCAATCTTGGGGTAATCAGCGATCAATTGCGTCAGTCGGATGGCTTCTTCACAAAGCTCCAGGCGGATTGCATCTTCTCCTTCGGAGGCATTGTACCCTTCATTGAATAGCAAAAAAATGGTTTCTAATACGCTATTGAGCCTGGATTCAAAATCAGTACCAAAAGGCAATTCAAAACTCAGCTTACTTTCACGAATATGCTGTCTGGCCCTCACCAATCGTTTATTGATGTTTTCTTCATTAGTGAGAAAGGCATTTGCAATTTCAGGAATACTGAAACCACAGAGAGTCTTAAGAGTCAGTGCTATTTGTGAATCTGTTGAGATTGATGAATGGCAGCAAGTAAACATCATTCGTAACTGATCGTCTGCAATTTCTTCTTCAGAAAAAAAGTGATCTGCTACAGGCTCCATGACCGACTCTGATCGAATAAAGTGGGCGAGCTCTGCCGAATGTTTTTGGCCTAACTTTTCTCTTTTGATAAAATTGAGTGCCTTGAACTTGGCTACATTGTAAATCCAGCCGGTCGGATTTTCCGGCACTCCTTTGTAAGTCCACTGGTTGATGGCCTCAACGATAGCATCCTGAACCACGTCCTCGGCCAAATCTATGTTGGCTGTACCCAATACTTTGGTAAGTACAGCTACCATCTTGCCAGATTCGTGCCTAAACAGCTGGTCAACGTGCCGGTTTACTTCAGTTTTAATTGTCAAATTTCATCTTTCTATTGAGGACAAATCAAATTACCTAAATGAGCGGCAATCCCAAAATTATAGAACTGATTAATTATTCCTCTCAACCTATCGATTGAAAGATAATTTCCGTGCTATGACCAAGGTAAGAAATTCTTATATCAGAAAGGTTCTCAGGAAGATCAGCTTTTAATCCGAAGCGTTCACCGGGATTAATAAAGCACCTCATTCCTCCTTATTATAAGAACTTTCTCTTATTTGGAACAATAATTATATAATTTATAAATAGAATATATAACACATCAGGAATTGCAAATTTTTTATCTGTTTTATAGGATATAAGAAATTTAATAACCTTTTTATTATTGAATAGCAGCAATCGCCACAGGCCATACTTGTATAAATAATAGCCTGATTGATTATTATAATGGCATTAATGCATTTCTTTCTAGATTCACTTATGTAGGTCAGTTCTTAGACAAATTATATTTGAATTATTATTATAATTTGATTAGCTTCTATTTTTTAAATTTTTTAATCTCTTAAACTTAGAATATATGACTTCAAAACCAATCTTAACCTTTTTAAGCCTATGTCTTGTGCTAGGCCTGCAGGCAAATGCCCAAAATTTAGCTCAACCTCCCGGGAATTTCGGATTGACAACAGTATTGGACGGCTCACCTCCAGGTCCGGGGATTTTCTTTATGGAATATCTCTCGCATTATTCAGGTTCATTGCGTGACCCTGATGGCAACGAGGTAAAGCCAAATACTACGGACGCCATTGACATATCCAGCACCTTATTATTAAATCAATTCGTGTGGATATCCAATAAGCAAATATTAGGAGGAAACTTCCTAGCGAATGTGGTTGTCCCAATTGTTATTATCGATTCCAAAAGCCCATATGATTTAGTCGGCAAAAATGGTTTGGGTGATATCACTATCGGTCCGGGTATTCAATGGTTCAATAAAAAATTGTTTGGCATACCTTATTTTCATCGTGTTGAATTGGATTTTATTATACCCATTGGGTCTCATGATTTTGGTGGAGGAGCCACACCGATCAATGCCGGTTCTAAATTTTTTACTTTCCAACCGTACTACTCTCAAACTTTAATGTTTAGTCCGGCGCTGTCAGTGTCTTTGAGACATCATTTGTCTTTCAATGGCAAGTATACCGAAGTGCCTAATTTGGACCTTAGGGTGGGAAATTTCTATCACCTGAATTACTCTGTTGATCATATCATTGGTAAGGGCAGATTCCAGCCAGGGACTTCCGGCGAAACAAGGCTAGGTGTACAAGGTTATTTTGGAACGCAATTAAATGACGACACGGCTAATGATGTTGATATTCCTGATTCTAAGGAATCAGTTTTTGCAATAGGACCACAGATTCATCACCTGACAAAAAAAGGATTGATGCTTGAGTTTAAGGTTGCTTTCGAAACTGTAGCTAAAAACAGGCCTAAGGGGATAAGATCCACCTTTAGGATTCTTAAATATCTACCATCGAAGCAGCAGCAACAAGCCGCACAATAATTTTTAGTGTTTAATAAATGAAGATCATAGGCTCACAAAGAGATCTCTTTTGTGGGCCTATTTTTTTTCGCTCATGGTTACTTCAGTATCCGAAAAGTAGCTGACAATGAAGCCATTACCATGCTCACAAGCAGTTAGAACCTAAGTATCATCTTGGTAAACGATTGACGCTCCTCCAAATCAATTTTCTTGCGAATACGATAGCGGGAGGTCTCAACGGTACGAACTGCCACATTCATAAGGGTAGAAATTTCGTGATTATCCAATCCCATTCTGAGGTAGGCGCAAATTCTAAGCTCTCGCTTACTTAGGTCAGGATATGTTTGTTTGAATCGATCCAGGAAGTTGTCATGCGATTTATTGAATTGGTGTTCAAATTTGTCCCAATATTCATGATCCTGAATTTCCTTATCAATCTCTTTTACTATTCGATTCATCTTGCCTTTCAGGGCCTGGTTTGCATCGGTGACAGAATCCTCAATTTTCTGACGAATCTGCTGCAATTTTTGATTTTTGTGCAGATAGTTCATTGTGATATTGGTGAGCTCACTCTTTGTAGCATTCAGTTGCTCTTTTAGATTGGCATTCTTAAGGCCGATCATTTCTCTCTCATTTTTAAGTGTCCTGTTTTCAAAGCGTCTTTTCACTTGTGTGATTCTCATTCTATAAACTGAATAAAGGCTCATAAGTATCAGCAAAGTTGACAGAAAACTAAACCAAGTGGTCTTCCAAAATGGAGGACGAACATTTAACTCTATCGACTTACCTTCTTCATTCCAGACTCCATGATTGTTAGAAGCTTTTACTTTGAAAGTGTAGGTACCGGGATTCAGATTGGTATATGTGGCTATACGTCTATTGCCTACATAGTTCCAGTCCTGGTCAAAGCCTTCAAGCTTATAAGCAAATTGATTGCGCTCTGGTTGGGTGTAATTAAGGGCTGTGTATTTAAAGTTGATTACAGATTGCTGAAAATCAATGTTTAGTTCTTTATCGAATGTAATGACCGTATCTAATGGGGAATTATTATGCAACGGCTTTTGCGACTCATTAAAGACATGGAATTCGGTCAAAAAAACACTCGGTTCAAAGTCGTTCTTTCTCAGATCCTTGGGATGAAAGGTAGTTAACCCGTTAAAACCTCCAAGAATAATTTCGCCAGAAGGTTTTTTAAGCAAAGCTCCAGTGGTGAAAGAGTTATCACTGATATAGTAATTAGTGGCTTTCTCTTTAAGCAAATCGAATTGCAGAATATTTGTTTTAGCTATGAGAATCAAATTACCATAATCATCCTCCGCCATGTCCAGCACTGGCAAATCCAGCTGATCCCTGAGCTGATCTATTAATTCGTAAGTTTCATTTTCTGGCATGTACTTGATCAAACCCGCGGAGGTAGCAAACCAGATATGATGGGATTTGTCTTCTATCACAGATTTTACATAATTCATTTCGTGATTGGAATTTTCAATTCGATCACTCAATAAAAAAGGCTCCCAACGCTCAGTCCGACGGTTGTAAAAGATAACCCCACTGTCTGTACTAAACCACAGGTTAGATTGTGAGTCTTCAAATATCTGAAAAACAAGAAGCTGTCCACCTTCTCTATATCCGACATCCGGCCTTGAAAAACTTTCCTTATCAGGATTGTAGGTAGCAATTCCAGCACCCAATGTCCCCAGCCATGTAATCCCTCTGCTATCCGTATACATCGACCAGATGTTATTATGACTAAGACTGTTTAACTCATTGCCACTACTGAAATGTTTGAATTGGCCCGTTTTGGTGTCATATGAACTGAGACCATGATTGTATGTGCCTATGAGCAAGTTGCCGTTTCGATCATAGCAAAGCGACTTCACTACGTTGGTACTTAGGCTGTTTTGATGCTGCTGCCATACAAATTGGTCAAAAGTACCGTCTGGCTTTATCAACTGAAGCCCACCCCAATCTGTACCAATCCATAGCCCACCTTCAGGCCGGGCACACAAACTTATGATCGGTTTTCCCGAAAGGCTATTGGGATTACTTGGTTCATTTTCCGTTAGGTGAAAAAAATTACTCAAAGCATCATATTTGCTGATTCCTCCCTGGTAAGTTCCTATCCAGATATTATCTTGTCGATCCCGGCACAGCGACCAAAGTACATTGCTCGTAAGGGACGACTGGTCATTTCTGGTATTCTTATAATTAGTAAAGATCTCTGTCTCCGGATCAAAAATATCCAGCCCTCCCCCGTCAGTGCCCAACCAGAGTTTGCCTTCAAAAGCCAGCATATCCATAATCTTCCACGCACTGGGCCCACGGTTAGAAAAATCAGGCAAATAACTCTTCTTGCTATTAGAAATGATGTTCAATTTTGATAGGCCTCCCTTATTGCTTGTGACCCATAATAAACTGTCTTGAAAGTAGATCTTCTTTTGGTAGTTGTCGGAGCCATTATTCAATGAAACATCGGTGTAGTCTACCTGTGTAAATTGGCCTGTTTGCTTATCATAATAGCAAAGATTGCTGTGACCTGTAGCAATCCAAATTCTTCCCATGGGCCCTTCAGCTATATCGTAGATGGTTTCGTCGTTTAATGTATTTTTTGAGGTATCTGATTCGTAAAACTTTTTGAACGACTTCCTGTCCGCACTAATCATAGACAGGCCATGCTCTGTTCCTACCCATAGATTGTTTTCAGAATCTTCAAACAAAGTATTGATGCTATTATTAGCTAACATCAGGCTATCTGCCCTTCCTCCCTGCACATGCGTGAAAGATTCCAAATGAGGGTCAAAAACTCCAATGCCAAATTTGTAACTTCCAATCCAGATCTTACCCGTATAATCCTCTAGCATGCATGAGATCACATTGTTGTGCAGAGCATTTGGTTCATTTTCATTAAAAAGAAACGAGGTAAACTCGTATCCATTGAACCTACTTACTCCGCGATAAGTACCAAACCACATAAAGCCGTTCTGATCCTGAAGCACGCAGGTGACTGTCGCATCGGAGAGGCCGTCTCGCACACCCAAATGGTCAAACTTTAATCTGTGAATCTGTGAATAAGATTGGTTTGAAAATATCAGTAGATACCCTGTAAGAATGAACATCAGTACTAACTGATAGTTTTGGTAAGTCTTCATGATCTCAATAGCTGTTGATTAATCTACAATGGTCAACCTCTGAAAGTATAGATTTTCAAAACCATACCCAAATGCAACCCCATTAGCTGGCTCTTCACGGCCAAAATCTAGCATTCGTCCAAGGTCATCCAAAAAGCCCTCTCAACGAGCTTGAAACAAGCTCTTCCATAACTTTTGTAGTAAAATTGATGTATTTGTTCTCCACTCGCCAATACCCTGATTTTTTTTCACCTAAGAGCTAATACAACTGTTTATTCTACACCATAGGCTCCTCATTCTAATTACATAAAAATAGCACATGAGACTGATAGACAGCCACTTTTATGTTTCAAATAACAAGGGTAAATCCTCATCTTCTAATGAAATTTTCCTGTTTTTTCCATCTCCGAACGACTAATCATCCGTTGCCCAGATGACGAAAAAATGTAGCCCCCGCATTTTTTGATGCCCTCAAGCCTCTCCCTAAATTAACAAAATGATGAAAGTCATGATCTGCAGAAATTAGATCAGTATTTCATTAGCAGAAATAAATATCAATTAAAACAGTAATTATGGAAACCAACTTTTCTAAACAAAACATAGCTAGTAGTTATGCAAAAAAAATACCCTCACTGCTTCGGCTAGCATTGCTTGTCTGTATTTTGATGGCATCAGGTAATATTTATGCTCAGTCGGTGGTAGCACAAAACGGGCGACTTCAAGTCAATGGCAACCGAATTGAAAACGAACAAGGTCAGGCAGTGGACTTTGCCGGACCCAGTTTGTTTTGGAGCAACAATGGCTGGGGTGGAGATAAATTCTACAACGTCGGTGTAGTCAATTGGGTCAAAGATGACTGGGATGCCACTATCATTAGAGCCGCCATGGGCGTGGAAGGCGGCGGGGGCTATGCTGACGACCCCGCTGGTAATAAAGCCAAAGTAGAGACCGTTGTAGATGCAGCAATTGCGGCCGGTATCTATGTGATCATTGATTTTCATACTCATGATGCGCCAGCTTACTGGGCACAGTCAAAAGCCTTTTTTACCGAAATGGCTCAAAAGTATGGAAGCTCTCCAAATGTGATTTTTGAGATCTACAACGAACCCTTGCAAGTATCGTGGGGAAGCGACATTAAACCTTATGCAGAGGATGTGATTTCCGGCATCAGAGCGCATTCGCAGAATCTTGTGATCGTAGGTACACCCACCTGGTCCCAGGATGTCGATCAAGTCATCGGCAACGCCATCAACGATTCGAACACTGCTTATACGCTTCACTTTTATGCCGGCACGCACTTCGGAAGCCTGAGAGCCAAAGGAGACGCCGCCCTTAATGCAGGATTGGCCTTGTTTGTGACCGAATGGGGAACTGTAAACGCAGACGGAAACGGATCTGTGAATGAAAGTTCTACCAATGAATGGGTGAGCTGGATGAAAGCCAATAAACTTTCACACTGCAACTGGTCTATCAACGACAAGGCGGAAGGAGCCTCAGCTGTCAATGCCGGTGCCAGCACTACCGGCGGCTGGTCGGACAATGACCTCACCTGGTCAGGTGGAGTGGTCAAAAGCATTGTGCAAAGTTACTCGGGAAACGGTAACGGCGGTAGCGACTGTGACAATGCTACCGCCATAAATATCAATGGAGCAACTACTATAGAAGCAGAGTCTTACTGTGAATCTGAGGGTGTTCAGCTAGAAGACTCGTCTGAGGGTGGCCAAAACGTGGGCTATATCGATACTGATGATTGGATGGCTTATCGTATTGATGTACCAAGTACGGGTACCTATCAAATCAGCTATAGAGTTGCCAGCTTATCTGGAGGAGGATCGATCAGGCTTGAACAAAAAGGAGGTACGCCTCTTTTCGGTACGATCAGCGTACCATCAACCGGAGGATGGCAAAACTGGCAAACGATTTCGCATGACGTACAACTGACGGCCGGTGTACAAAGTGTAGCCATAGCAGCCGGATCTGGGGGCTGGAACCTCAACTGGCTCGAAATTGGTGGCGGTGTTGATCCAAATGAGTGTACAGCTCATGCTATAACTGGTGTGATTGAAGCTGAGGATTTTTGCGAATCTGAGGGCATTCAATTGGAAGATTCCAGCGAAGGAGGTCAAAATGTAGGGTATATTGATGCCGGCGATTGGATGTCCTATCGTGTGAATGTTCCAAGCACAGGGACTTATATGGTGAGCTACCGCGTGGCGAGTTTGACTGGAAATGGTAGCCTGAGCTTCGAACAAAAAGGCGGCGCTCCAGTCTTCGGAACCATTGGCATGCCTAATACGGGCGGTTGGCAAAACTGGCAAACAATTTCGCATGAGGTGACTCTAACTGCAGGTGAGCAAGACATAGCCATTGCGGCTACTGCAGCAGGCTGGAATCTAAACTGGTTCGAAATCACAGGCAGCAGCAATGGAGGGCCATATACTTTGAGTACCAGTGCTACTGGCTCCGGATCAGTATCTCTAAATCCTGCTGGTGGGTCTTACGCTGACGGAACAGTTGTAACTGCCACAGCTACAGCCGATGCCGGCTGGCACTTTGTAAGTTGGTCCGGAGATGCATCTGGTACTAACAGCTCAACAGACGTAACCATGAATGCCAATAAAAGCATTACAGCGACCTTCGCAGCAGATGGCTCGGGTGGATGCAGCTCGTCTACTGCGATATCGCTACCATTCAGTCATGATGGCCCCGGCGATTTCTGCTGGGTGACCTCTGGAAATATAGATATCATCAATTCATGGGCCGCAGATCTGGTAGAGATCAACGGTGTAGATTTCACCAACGCCTGGGCCAATTCGATGCCCGCCAGAATCGACGGCAATTATTACATCCATTTTTCTGGCACCATAGGCTGGGCTCATTTTGAAGCAACTGGCAGTGGCGGTTCAGCAAGAGTAAGAGAGAAAATTGACCATTCGATTGAAACAACCAGCGATGTCGTGTTATACCCTAATCCAACCAACCATTTCATTCACCTGAATATTCGGGACGTCCAAGTGGATACTAAGCTGATCATTCATGATTTTTATGGAAGGGAAGTGCTGTCACGCTCTGTCTCTGAAAATGAGATTCGCATAGACATTTCTGCACTAATGTCAGGGATGTACACACTAACGGTGAACAATTCCGTAAGCAAATTTATCAAGCGATAAATCTTACTATTGGCTTTAAAGTGATACCATAAAAGGTGCTTGAACTCATAATTTGAAGAGACTGTCTCAAAAGTCGTCATTTCGACCAAAAAGGGAGAAACCTCAATCTTTTAAAGAACTGAATATCAGTTGTTTGAGATTTCTCGATTCCTCGAAAAGACGTCACTTTTGGCCTTTTGAGACAGTCTCTTTTTTGTGTTCTTACTAGCTCTAATTGTATGTTAGGCAGTCTCATTCTTATCCGACCTATCCTTTAGCTCAATTAGGGTTGTTTGAGAGGCTGCGCAAAGCTTTTCCTCTCCATTTTTTCGGATATATATTTCAGACCTACAGATGGTTAATGTTCTGCCATTTTTTAAAACATTGGACTTTCCAATTAATAGCTCGCCATCACCTGGGGATAGAAGATTCAATTTGAATTCTACGGTGAGCACAGATGAGCTTTCTTCCATCAATGAAAAGCCTGCATATCCTGCCGCATTGTCGGCAATGGTACTTATGATACCGGCATGAAAAAAACCATGTTGTTGTGTCAATGTCTGATCATAGGGCACCTGAATTTCGCAATAGCCAGGCTTTACATCAACCAGTTTGGCACCGATCAATTCCATAAACTGTTGTCGGTTGAAGCTGTCTTCAACTTTCTTCTTGAAATTGGTAAATTTTGGTTTGAAATTCATTTTCATAATCTTGGCAGAAGACTAATTTAAGCATATTTCACCCATGGAACCCAAGCCCATCGAGTGCCTTGCTTACTTTCCGATTTTCTCCATATAGCACAATTCCAACCAGCTCCTGATCTTCGTCGGTTGATTTCAGGATCACGGCATGATTTTCCTCTTCGTTCTTGGTAGCGAATAGTGCATGGGTATAAATGCCAATATACAATTCTCTTTCTTTCGCTCTTGAAAAAGCCCGATCTATCTGGGCCTTATCATCTGCTTTATAGATTAAAATGGGCTGCTTTATAAATGGCAGGTATTCAGAACCGGAAGCATTCTCAAATGCTTTCCCATGTGTTTCAGGAAACGCTATGGCAATCGAACCGGCCAGAAAGGATGCCACATTGAGCTTTTGCCAATCCAATAGATCATTCTTTATGATCATGGCGACTTTGTTGTGAAACTCCATCAGTTTAATTCAATTTCAACTCCATTTGAATATTACACCTTTCATATGGTGTGGGATGACCTGCTACCTTTTTAAATCCCAATTTTTCGTAAAGCGATATAGCTGGTTTCAAAATGGTATTACTTTCCAAATAAATATTGGAAGCACCTAAAGACCTCGCTTTATCGACGATTGCCTTTCCCAGTAAGGAACCAATACCCTTGCCCTTGGCCATTGGAGAAACAGCCATTTTTGCCAGTTCATAGTCATAGTTTTCATCATTCATTTTCAAAAGGGCACAAACACCTAAAACTTCGTTTTTATCAAGCGCAATCAAGATGGCTCCTCCTTTATCCAAAATGTATCCTTCAGGGTTGTCCAGTGCTATGCTGTCCGCCTGTTCTAATTTGAAATAAGCGGTAATCCATTCTTCGTTTAGTTTCTTGAAATCGCTGCGGAACCTGGATTCATATTCGACTATTTGAATGTTTGCTGACTCTCTGATTTTTCTTTCCTCCTGAACACGTAAGTACAAAGATTTCTCTTCCAGCAGATATTCAAATTCCTGCATGGCCAGCCAGATATTGTGTTTGGTTTGCTTAAGCGCTTTTTGAACAGCAGCATTTACATCGAGATACTGATCCTTTATGCGAATCGAAATTTCGACCCCTTTGGGTGTCAAATAGATATTATTTTTCCTTCCGTCTGCTTCGTCCTTCTTTTCATCAACTAGCCCTGATCTTGACATTTCCCGAACAATCTTAATAACTGATGGATGCGAATGATTTATTTCATTGGCTATTTCGGTAATTGATTTTGCAGAGTGTCCCTGAGAAAGGACATAAAAAACAGGGAACCATTTGGGTTTAAGCTCCACCTCATAAAGCTCGTAAATCTGTTGAGCATCTTGTGTAACCACCTCGCTTAGCATTCTTAGCCTACTGCCCAACGCCATTTCTCCTATTTGATTTAAGATCATTTATATGTTATTATATACGTAACCAGTTACTAATATAATAATTTTGCCGACCAACAAGAAAAAAATTTAGCTTAATGCTTCAAAAAGTCCGATTCATGCAAATGCGCCGTCTAATGAGAAGTGGCATGAAGAAGAAAGCCAACCCAAACAATCGAAATAACCGAACCTATCATAGTCACTTCAAATACGAGATATTGAAACCCCGGAACTACACAGACGATCACCAACAGTAGTGCAGCAACCACCATCAACCAAGTCCATTTAACCAAATGTTGCGCTCCATTTTTCATGACTTTGTGATTTTTCTGTCAAAAATAATTACAGTAAGAATTAGGTTGGCGCCTACTATTTTGAAGGCCATCAGAAACCATAATCCAAAGGATTCCATATAGTTGTGACCATAGGTTTCGCTGATTGATACTAATAAATAATGTACGTACCATGAAATGGCGACGAGCGGAAAATTGACGCCTAGATACCAAAGTAATACCTTGGTCTGGGAGAATGATTGTTCTAAGGTTTTCATTTGTCCATAATTTGTTTTAAGTTAACTCGGATAATTTTATCCGAGTTTTGGTTAAATTTTTTTTATCTATGCAGAAAAGTCAATCCTCCTGTTACGCCAGTTGCGAGTTCTTCTAAACTTGTTTCGTTCAATACTTTGGCCAGATTGTTTCTAATCTCAGCAAACTTGTGATGAATAGGACATGGTCTGTTCGCGTCGCATGCTTCCAACCCCAAACCACAACCTGTAAAAATCTTTTCTCCATCTATGGTTCTTACGATATCTATCAATCTTATTTTGCTCAGTTTATCCTTGGGGATTTCAAATCCACCATATGCGCCCTGTACGGAGTGAATCAATTTATTTCTTGAAAGCTGCTGCAATACTTTAGCAGTAAACTGTTCGGGTGAGTCAATATCACCTGCGATCTCCTTGAGGTTAGTACGTTCTCCTCTGGAGGACTTCGCGGAAATTGAGATCATTGCTTTTAAGCCGTATTCACAAGCTTTACTAAACATATCATTGATAATTTGTAGCAAGGTATGAAAAAATTTCAACTCGGACAAACATATCGGAGATAAAAATATCCGAGTTGAATAATTCTACTGATTCACTTACTCCACGTGAGTGAACAACTTATTTACAATTTTCCATTCCCCTTGAACCAGGCTTAAGGATAGAAAATCATAATAGTTGAAACCCAACATAGGCACATGAAGTTTGGCTATGGCTACATTACCGATTATTTCAATCGAGAGGATTTCCATCTGATTTTTCTCATTGAGCTCACTGGGACTCTTGCGATTTTTTACGCCCTCGAGGTATTCATCCAGCGATTTCAAGTATTCGTCTCCTTTCACATCACCGTAGAGATGAACATCATCGCCAAAACTTCTCCTTAACTTTTCTATGTCACCATAGTAGATACCATCAAAGTAGTTTTTGATGACTTTAGTGACTTGCTCTGCTTTGTTTATGTACATGACCTAAATTTTTTAAATGGCATGCCCAACGGTGTGTCCGCCAGCCACATTAATTGTTTCTCCTGTGATGAAATCGGCATCTGCCAGATAGTAAGCTGCTTCCGCTACTTCCTTTGCTTCTCCGATTCTGTTGAGTAGGTGAAGCCCAGCTAAACTATCCGCGTCTTCAACACCTATTTTCCCTTGCAATGGGCTTCTGATGATCCCTGGTGCTATTGTGTTGACTTTGATATTGTCTTTCCCAAACTCCGCTGCCAACTGTCTCGTCAGGGCATGAATGGCTCCTTTGCTAGCCACCGCTGCTGTTGCCGGAAAGCCGGCTATGGCGTGGTCTACCAGTACGGTCCCAATGTTAATGATGGAACCACCACCTTGTGCAATCATATGTTTGATAGCTGCCTGAGAAGCAAAGAGTGTCCCTTTGAAATTGATGTTCAGGAATCGGTTCAAATCATCATCGGCTACATCAAGAAATGGTTTCGGCTGAAACACGCCAGCATTGTTGACCAAGACATCTATGGTTCCAAATTTCTCTATAGCTGTACTTACAATTTTATCAGCTATCGATTTTTTTGCAATATCCCCGGTTACGCAGATGACACGCTCGGGTGAACCCAATTCTAAACGGGCCGCCTTTAGGTTTTCCTCATTCGAGGAATTGAGCACGACATTGCTGCCCTTTTCCAAAAATAGTCTGGCTATTTCTTTCCCGATACCCGATGAGGCACCAGTTACGATTATTGTTTTGTTTTCCATTTTTACTTCAAATTTTTAATGACTGAATACTGCTTTCCTGATACTCCCCAGTTGTCGACAGGTACCTCATCGATGACAACATGGGTTGTATCGGGATTCTTGCTGAGGATGTCTACCACCAGCTGTGTAGCTCCTGCTATCAGCTGCTGCTTTTGTTCTCGGGTCACTTGTTCGTCCGTGACTTTGATATTAATGTATGGCATGGCCTTTTCATTTTGGTTATAAATAAATTACTTCACAAAGGTGAAAAGGCCGCTTCTAAGCACATAGGAGCTATGTCACAACGTTTTTGTGAGGTAGGTCACATGAAAAGAAAATATGGATTTGTCTGGGTAAATGTATTTATGAATCCATTCTGCTCAAGGTTTCTCTGGACACACCCAGATAGGAGGCGATGAGTTTTTTAGGTACACGTTGGAAAAGTTGAGGGTACTGGTTGAGCAGGATATCGTATCTTTCGGCAGCTGTGTTTTTCAATAGCGAGAGGATTCTGTTTTGCGCAGCCACATAGCCTAGCTTGGTTTTTTTAGACCAAAACCTCTCCATTTTGTGCATCTCTAAGGTTAGCTTTTCGCGATTTTCAAAAGTGATAGATAACAATTCACAATCTTCTATGCAGTCTACGGATGTTTTGGAAGGTGTTTTATTTAGAAAGGAGTCGTAGTCTGTGGTCCACCAATTTTCCATAGCAAACTGGAGAATATGTTCCTTTCCTGTTTCGTCGAAGAAGTAGGATTTCAAACATCCTTTGATGACCCAATATTCTTTGGTAGCCAGCTCTCCCTCCTGCACAATGAATTGATGCTTCCGCTTCTTTACCGGTTTGAAATAGCTTAGTATATATTCGAACTCATCATCAGTGAGTGACACAATTTCGTCGATATGAGTTTTAAGAGGATGAGGTGTCATGAGTTATAGGGTATACTTATTTCTTCCTGTTCTTTCTGACTCTTCTAAAAAGAAAGATTCCTCCAACCGTAAGAAGAACAAATGGCCACAAGGTCGCTAGTCCGACCAGCAACGACAGTAGACCTTGCCATCCGTCTGCTAACGCGCTTAAAATTCGTGCTCCAAACCCCGGCCGTTGTGAAGAATCATAAACATAGGGTAATACTTCATAAAAGGAGAGGTGAATGGTGCTAAAGTTAACCCGCTTACTCAAATAGTTGAATTGTCCTTCCAGGCGTTCAATATCCGTTCTGACCTGATTTAGATTTCTTTCGATCTCAAGAATGTCTTTTACCGCGCTTGCTTTGTCCAAAAGCTGGATATATCGCTGTTCAAGTGCTTTCTTATTTTTGATTCTTGTTTTGAGATCGTAGTAGCGTTCAGTTACGTCTTCAATGTTCGAGTATTTATTGTCAAGACGATACGCCATATTGGAAAACGAACCGTATAGGGTATCATAAACGCCTGAGGGCACTCTGACGGTCAGGCTGTAGCTTATTCGATGGACTGATTTGGTCTGATTTTCGTTTTCAATGTAGGCATTGAATTGAGGCAGCATTTCACGAATTATTCTATAGTCTTTTTCTATATCCTCTGATTGAAAATCGAGGCCACCGGTTTTGACTACTTTCTTAGTTAACTGCTCAGAAACATCTTCTTGCGGTGGAGCGGGTTGTTCTGTATTCGGAACCTCCATTAAGTTCTCAAACACTTCTAAATCTCCATACATTTCACCGTTAGGGTTGTCACAGGCAATAGAAAAAAACAGAATTGGAATTAAGAGTTGGTTCTTCATGGGCTGTAATGTTGAATTCTAAGATAGCTTGAAAATTTTTCAGGATCAATGAGCCTTTGTCTTAAGAATCCAAAGCGAGTGATAAAGTCACAATATCAATTGATAGATCCCGATAAGAAGAAATGCCTTAGTACCAGTACGGAATATCACTCATTGCGAAGGGTATGAACTGGGTTGACAAGAGAAACTTTGAGGGCCTGAAAACTCACAGTAATAAAGACTACAAAAAAGCCCAGTAGTCCTGATGTCAAGAATGGCCAAACGTTGATATCAATTCGATAGGCAAATTCTTGAAGCCATTCATTTAGTAAAAAATAGGCAACCGGCCACGCTATCAAAACGGCCAATCCGACTAATTTTAGGAATGACGATGAAAGCATCAAGACCAAATTAGTAACAGACGCTCCCATGACTTTTCTGATGCCTACTTCCTTTAACCTTTGCCGAGCCGCAAAAGAGGCCAAACCATAAAGTCCCATACAGGCTATAAGCAATGACAGTGAGCAGAAAATAGCTACCAATGTGCTCAGTGTGGACTCAGCTTTGTATTGTGAGTTGAGCATGTTATCCAAAAATTTATACTCAAACGGCGCATTCGGAACCAACGACTTCCACTTGCCCTCTATAAAGCCAAGTGTTTCAGCGATCTCTTTGGTTTCCATTCGAATGGCGATATATCTGGCAGAAAACGACAATGACCTTGCATCGTTGTAGACTCTCTCCAATACAAAAGGCCCAATCGGGTGATGAAGTGATGAAAAATGAAAATCCTTCACCACTCCAATTACTTTTGCATCATTGAGTACTTTTCCCAGGGCGTTTTCTGGTGTTCCCCAGCCCAATTGATTGATCATTTCCTCATTGACAACAATGGACTCTTCAGCATCTGTACCGAATTCATGGCTGAAATCTCTGCCGGTCACCAACTCAACTCCCAGTGTCCGTGCAAAATCGTCATGCACAATTAATCTGGCAAATTGTTGTTCAGTACCATCTGCAGTCTTATACCCTCCGGTTTGATGCCGCATCCCTGGAACATCCTCGACTGTTGTAAGTGAGACAATACTGGTATTTTGCAACAAGTCAGCTTTTAGTGCCTCGTAGTGGCCCATGATGGGCGATCGAAGCGTTGGTAGCAGGAGTACTTGCTCCGGTTTAAATCCTAATTGACGCTTTTGCAGATAATCGAATTGCGTAAATGCAACGAGGGTTCCTATGATTAATAGCATGGACAATCCAAATTGTCCTACAACCAAACATTGTCTGAGTGAAATTCCATTGGCAGCACCTTTGAGCACACGTCCCTTTATCGCCTGAATCGGTTGAATATCAGCTATATAAAAGGCTGGATAAATACCTGATACTACACTTACTCCCAAATAGGTAATAATTAGCCATTTCAGCACCCATGGATTTTGCAATGGAGAAAACACCAAATCTTTGGCTGTCAATTCATTTACATATGGTATAGCCAGCCACACCAAAATAAGTGCAAGACAGAGTGCTACAAAACTTAGAAAAAATGACTCATGTATAAGTTGCCAAATCAGCTGAGTCCTGCTACTTCCTAAAATTTTACGAATCCCAATTTCAGCAAATCTTCTGTTTGCCCGAGCTGTGACCAGGTTTACAAAATTGATACAAGAGATAAGAAGGATGAAAACAGCAATTGCCACAAAAATCCGAACATAAATCATGCTGCTGTTCGGAGACATTTCATAATCCAGATTTGAATGCAAATGAATAGCTTCTAACGGCTGCAAATAGAGTTTAACCCTGCCTCGGCGTGATTCAGGAAAATGTTTAGCCACAAATGTTGGAAACTGTCTTTCCAGTACTTCCGGGGAAACACCTGGCTTTAACAAAAGATAGGTCCAGCAGGGATTCCATATCCAGCTGGTACGCAATCGCTCGCGCATGACAATAGGATTATCAAGAGTTTCAAACGAAACTAAAAAATCAAATTTCAAATGAGTATTTGATGGTGGAGGTTCCAGTACACCTGAGACCACAAAATCTGTTTTGTCCTCAAATCGAAGTGTTTTGCCAATGGGGTCTTTCTTATCGAAATATTTGGCTGCCATATCAGCAGTTAAAACAATTTTATTAGGGCCTGATAAGGCAGATTCCTGATTCCCCTGTTTGAGCTTAAAATCAAAAACATCAAAAATTTCACCGTCAACAAAATATAACCTTGGCTCGTTGAACTGCCTTATTTCTCCCAATTCGGAGTAAGAGGCCAGGGCCAGGGTCGGCGCCTGAAAATTAAAGAAACGAACCACTGCCTGAATCTGATCCGGATAGTCAAGTATCATCCTTTCGGCAAGCGGGGTGGGTGCACTTGCTGATTCTTCGCCTATGTCATTAACCTTGCGAAAATCCAATACTCTGTGTATTCGTTCGGATTTCTGATGAAACTGGTCGTATGAAAGTTCGTCTTGCACGTACATCATAATGATTAGAAATCCAGCAATCCCTACTGATAACCCTATCAGGTTGAGCAATGCATCAGAGAAATGCCTTTTCATATTTCTAACTGCCATATGTATGGCATGATTGAAGATTAGAATTCTGAATCTCAAAGATTGAATCATAAAGGCCGGAACTGATTTGAGAATTTGGACCCAAAACATTAGCAGTACAGCCACTCGTCCTTTCTCCTGCTCTTCTTCAGCCAGGTATTCTTCAAAATCACCAATAATCAGTGAAAGGTTTTCCTCGGGTACCAGCATCTTGAGAAGCTGTATGCCAAGCCATGGAATTCTCGTTTTTCGATCATTCATGCCAATTTCATTTTCTTCATCACGGCATCTGGTAACTCCCACATAGATTGCTCTATCTGACGGGTCTCTTTCAAAACCTGAATGCCCTCAGCCGTTATGGTAAACCTCCGCCTTGGCCGGCCTAAACGATCACCTGATGCCTCGATATCCTGCATCTCAAGGAAACCCTTGGCCACTAAACGATCTAATGGGACATAGATTCCTCCTATGGAATACAGTTTGCCGGTTAGAGATTTTACTTCGTTTCTGATTTGCATACCGTAGGCTTCGTCTTGAAGCTTGCATACCATCAGCAAAAGCATTTCTTCAGTTCGCGAAAGTAGAGTCATGATAACAATTTATACAAATTCAGACTTTTTCTATAAAATAGAATAAAGAAAACGAAGATAAGTTCAAAAGGTTATAAAACAACAGCCCCGAGATCTGCACCCCGAGGCTGTTTGTCACCTTAACCTAAAAATCTAAATTTTAATTATCAGTAATTCTAAGAGTCTAAGAACTCTATTTCTGGTCTACTTTAATCTTGCTTAATAATGAAACGAAGAAGATTCCTTTTACCCTACCCCAGTAAGAGTTGCTACCTTAAATTATTCTCTAACCGGCAGCATATTCGATGTGTCCACCGGAAAGCTGTCATACTTGTTGTATAATTTGAGATACTTCTCAGGATCAATGGTTTCTTCACTCAAAGTCTCAGACAATCCTCTGAAAAAATTTTCTCTTTTCTGAGATGGATTGAACAGTAGGATCAATTTCACTTCCTCCTCAGTGTCATTTCTAAATCCATGCGGAGTAAAACGC
The DNA here is from genome assembly GCF_039944555.1 of Reichenbachiella sp. Classification (GTDB taxonomy): domain Bacteria; phylum Bacteroidota; class Bacteroidia; order Cytophagales; family Cyclobacteriaceae; genus Reichenbachiella. The sequence goes on from NZ_JBDUYN010000016.1 coordinate 193,965, forward strand.
GGCGCATACACGACCGTACCAGGTCCGGCCTGCTGCTCCTCATCCCCAACTTGAATGGTCAGCACACCTTTGGCTACAATAAAAGTCTCATCCATAAACCGATGATAGTGTAGTTTGGCGCCAATCGCCATTGGAGCTAAAACGATCTCATATACTCCTAACTGATCATTAGACATCTCGCTGGTCACTTTGAAGGTGAAAGCGATGCCATTCATTTCGAATGATTCCCCCTCTTTGGGTTCGATAATAGAGGCCTTGTTTTCTAATACATCATTAAAGAAGTCAGTTTTATTCATAGTCTTCATATGCTAAATTTTTATGGTTAAACATTGAATCAATTGATTGGGTCAGTTTTATTTTATTGCTGACCAGTGTTCCCTGGTCAGCGGTTCCCTCGAGGTTGAAGATTTTTCTTACCGGGATTCCTACATGATGCAGAATGGCTGTTAGGTAAGGGCCTTGAAAATCATATGCCTCCATCGGCGTACCCTGATAGCTTCCACCTTTTGCGGTTACGATATAAGCCACTTTATCCAATAGCAAACCCTTATATTCACCATCTTGTACCATAAATGTGCGCCCGATTCTTGTCACCTGATCAAAATATGCTTTGAGATTTGATGGAACATTTAGATTGTACAAAGGACTGGTTATCAACAATTCATCTGCGGATTTAAGCTCGGAGATGAGATGGTCTGAAAGTTTGGTTGCTTTTTGCTTCCTTTCGTCCAGTGCTTCCGGAGCTGTGCAAAAACCTTCGATTGTATCGTTGTGGATATGTGGTAGTACGCTACTGACCAAATCCCGATGTATCACTTGCCCTTTGGGATGAGCTGCTTTCCATCGCTTTTCAAAGTAATCTCCCAACTCGCGGGAGTGAGACCCCTCGACTCGAGAGCTCGAATCAATTCTTAGTAGTGTTTGCATCTAGTTGTATTTTTAATGTTACAACTCAATGACAAACAATCACTCCAGAACGTGACACCGGTATCTTAAGAAAGCAACTCTAGTTTGGCGGGGTCCAAAACAGAGTATATCTTTTTCACCATGGATTGGCTTTCGTCCAGTTCGAATACCTGGCAGTTGGTCAATGTTTCATCATCATAAAACAGCAATGCAGGCTGATGGTTGACCTCGGTGATCTTAATAGTTTGAAATTCCTGATAAGTCTGGAAAACATAAAACAAGATCTTTAGGCTCAACTTTCTACCCTCTGTCAATTCTCTGACCACTTTGATCTGTCCTCCTCCATCAGCCGTCAAGCTGATATCTTCGCTGAGCATTTTTTCGAGTGACTTCACATCACCATTCTTGATTGCCTTTATATAATCATTCAGATAACTTGACGATTGTTTGTGATTTGCAGGTGCACACTGATATTCCTCTGAATGTATTTTCTTCTTGGACCTGCTCAAAAGTTTTCGAGCATTCTCAATACTGATATCCAGTACATCCCCTATTTCGCTATGTGAATAATCAAAGGCCTCTTTTAGTATAAAAACGGCTCTCTCTCGGGCGCTAAGTTTCTCAAGCATCACCAATAGGGAATAAGAGATGATTTCCTCTCTATTGATGTTAGCATCTGACCGATCAGTGGCCATTGGTTCTGGCAACCAGAGACGATCCGCCACTATCTTTTGATTTCGCTTTTTGGTATTGATCGCATGGTTAATCACAGATTTAACCAGATAGCCCATAACGTTATCTATGCCTGCCGAATCTGATGCATAATGTTTGATTACTACATCTTGTACCACATCTTTTGCGTCTTCGACAGACCCTACAATATTGTAAGCAAATGGAAATAGCTTGTCCTGATAATTTTCCAAATCGTATTTTTTTTCCTGGTTCAGGTAGGACAATTATCAAACCGAAAACGTGACACTCTGATATCTATTTTAAAAATCAGAGTGCTCTCTTATTATTATTTCGCGTAGCTGATCGAACGCATTTCGCGAATAACCGTCACTTTGATTTGCCCCGGATACTGCATGTCGTTTTCTATTTTTGAGGATATCTCAAAGGCGAGATCACCGGCTGACTTATCGGTTACTTTATCTGCATCCACAAGTACGCGCAACTCCCTGCCAGCCTGAATAGCATAGCATTTATGTACACCGTCGAATCCAAGTGCGAGAGCCTCCAAGTCTTTTAGTCGCTTAATATAGGATTCCATGATCTCTCGTCTGGCTCCGGGGCGCGAGCCTGAGATAGCATCACATGTTTGTATGATAGGTGAAATGAGCGTGGTCATTTCAATTTCATCGTGGTGAGCACCAATTGCATTGCAAACATCGGGGTGCTCTTTGTATTTCTTAGCCAACTCCATACCTACAATAGCATGTGGTTGTTCTGCCTCTTCCGGCCACACTTTTCCTATGTCGTGCAACAACCCCGCTCTTTTGGCTTGCTTGGCATTCAGTCCTAATTCTGATGCTAGGGTGGCACAAAGTTTCGCAACTTCTCGCGAGTGCTGCAGCAAATTCTGTCCGTAAGAAGAACGGAATCTCATCCTACCTACCATTTTAATCAGCTCCGGATGCAATCCGTGAATACCCAAATCAATGACGGTACGTTCACCGGTTTCAACAATCTCTTCTTCAATGTTTTTTGTTGTTTTGGCTACAATCTCTTCGATGCGTGCCGGATGAATTCTTCCATCAGTAACCAATCTGTGCAGAGACAATCTTGCTACCTCTCTTCTGACCGGATCAAATCCTGAAATGATAATCGCCTCCGGAGTATCGTCTACAATAATTTCAACACCTGTAGCCGCCTCAAGTGCGCGTATATTTCGGCCTTCACGTCCGATAATTTTTCCCTTGACGTCGTCGCTTTCAATGTTGAAAATGGACACACAGTTTTCTATCGCATGTTCTGTTGCAGTACGCTGGATCGTCTGAATCACAATCTTCTTGGCCTCCTTGGTTGCTGTCAGTTTGGCCTCTTCGATGATGTCCTTGATATGTGAAGACGCTTTGGTTCTGGCTTCATCTTTCAAGGTTTCCATCAGTTGGTCGATTGCTTCATTTGCTGACAGATTAGAGATTTTTTCAAGGATGGCAGTTTGTTCCTGCTTGTTTTTTTCGAGCTCTTCTTTTCTCCTTTTTACAATCTCCATTTGGGCATCCACATTTTCCTTTTGGCTTTCCAGTTCTGCCTCTAGTCGTTTGTTTTGCTCAATTTGCTTTGATACGTGGCTTTCGCGCTGTTTTACCTTGTTTTCGTTGGCTATGATAAGATTTTTCTTTCGATTGGCCTCCTCCTCAAATTCAGATTTCTTTTTCAGGAAATGTTCTTTGGCTTCAATTTCTTTTTCTTTTCTGACACTCTCGGCGTTGATTTTAGCCTCTTTGATGATCATTTCGGCTTGCCCTTTAGCCTCAGATAGTCGCTTACCTTCAGCTCTTTTGGCCATGAATTTACTGATGCCAAAACCCACAACGAGCGCGCTGAGGGAGCATATTACTATAAGTAGTGTATTGTCCATGATATATATATTTATCACGGCACGCAAGCACTGAATGCTTAGCAGAAATGAATATTATAGTTCAGCAGAGATTAATCGATTGAGTTTAGAAATTTGATCCATTGCAACCTCATCTGTGGTCTGCCGGAGCTCCATCGCTCTCAGCTTTTCCACAAAACTATCGATAGCCACCATGGCTAAAAGGTCTTGTTTATCGTCGATACCAAATTGATCCTGAAAAGACTTTAGCTTCTCATTTATTTTTTTACCCGCCTCACGAATGGTTGCTTCTTCACTGGCAGCCACCTTCATTGGGTACTCTCTGTTGCCTATTTTTATTTTTATTGATAATTCTGTCATTGAGACTATTCTATTCGCTCAATTGAGCAATACATTTATCAACTTCAATTATATATTCATTTAGCATGTCACTCAAATCTGCAGCACTGTAATTGCTACCCACCGCCATGCCGTTCACAATTTTACTAATTTTATCTTGATTTTGAAAACTCGAGATTTCTTCTCCCTTTTTTTCAATTTGCTCACGCAAGTCACCGTTTTCTTTTTTCAGAACTTTTATTTCCTCTCTCATTTTTTGATGATCGCTGATCAACAAAACTAACTTTCGTTCTAATTGGCTGAGTTCTGTACGTAGAGGATTGTCTGACATTTTTACTTTCTAATTATTGCGTTTAGATCATTTTCAAAACTGGCTATCAGGCCGTTCATCGTTTTGTCTATGGCTTTGTCGTTGAGTGTCTTATTTTCATCCTGTAGGATAAAACTCAAAGCATAAGACTTCTTTCCCTCCCCAATACTATCTCCCTGATAGATGCTGAAAACATTGATCCTTTTAACCAATTTTTTAGATTCTTTTTTAGCCAATTCCAAAATCTGTTGGAAGCTGACGTGTTCGTCCAAAACTAAAGACAAGTCTCGTCGTACTTCCGGGAATTTTGGTACCGGTTTATAAAGAATTTTCTTCCCGTACTTTTTAAGCATCTTGGCCCAGTTGAACTCAGCGTAGAATACATCCTGGGTCACTTCTGCTACTTTTTGAACCTTTGGACTGATTTTACCAAGGGATACCAAAAGTTGGCCATCCTTTGATAAGTCTAGGCCATAATCGAATACTGGATTGCTTGTTGGTACAGAATCAAATTCAGCAAGGCTAAATTTATCCAAAATTTTATGAACTGTAGATGATATGTTGTAAAAATCAATCGACTTTTTATCCACATTCCAACTTTCGTCCGTCTGATCTCCTGTTAGGAACAAGGCTAGCTGCTCCTGTTCCCGATAATCGCCGTCTTGAAAGGTATAAGTTCTTCCGAATTCAAAAAACTTGAGGTTAGATTGTTTTCTGTTTATGTTGTACTTGAGCGACTCCAGACCAGAGAAAACCATGGCCTGTCTCATTACTCCCAATTCTTCGCTCAGTTTGTTGAGCACCTCCACGTTTAAAGCGGGATTCCAAATACCGGTTTTTGCAACGTAATCCGGATTAGTCAGTGAATTACTTATAATTTCATTGAACCCCTGGGCTGCCAGAAAGTCAGTCGTTTTAGACTGAATTTTATCTTTGTCCGGTATAGGAAATGCCGCCAGGTAATCAGCTCCGTAGTTTTCCTCTAGTTCTACGTTGTTGTAGCCATAGATACGCAAAATCTCTTCGATCACATCTGCCTCTCTGGTGACATCTACTCTATAAGGAGGTACGGTAGCTTTAAATCCTTCTCCTAATTCATCACTTATTTTGATATCAAGGTCCTCAAGAATTTCCTTGATTCGATCATGAGGTACCTGCTTGCCAATCAACCGATCCACATTCTTATATTTTACATCTATCTCAAAATCAGAGATGGGCTCCGGATAGATATCTACTATCTCTGAACTGATTTCCCCTCCTGCCACTTCTTTGATCAAAAGTGCCGCATATTTTAATGCATGAACGGTCATGTTAGGGTCAGTACCTCTTTCATACCTGAATGAGGCGTCAGTCTTAATACCATGGCGTGTAGCTGTATTCCTTACCCAATCAGCAGAGAAGTAAGCCGACTCCAAAAAGATTTCTGTCGTGGTGTCCTTTACACCCGAACCAATACCCCCGAAAACGCCACCAATACACATCCCCTTGCTGTCGTCGCAAATCATCAGATCCTTATCCGTAAGTATTCTTTCTTTTTCGTCCAAAGTGGTGAATTTTGAGCCATTTGATAATGTCTTAACCACCACTTTCTTTCCGCCTATGTCTGCCATATCAAAAGCATGCAGTGGCTGTCCCAAGCCGTGCAACACATAGTTGGTCACGTCTACCACATTATTGATCGGCGACAGACCAATACTTTTGAGTCTATTTTTTAGCCACTTAGGAGACTCTTTTACCTGAAGGTTTGATAGTGTCAAACCAGAATATCTCGGACAGGCTTCATGATTTTCTACAGTCACGGCAACTGGATTAGACTGATTATCAACCTTGAAGTTACTTAGTTCAGGAAATACTGTTGGACGTCTGAATGCGGCTTTCAAATCTCTCGCCACTCCATAGTGAGAAGCTCCGTCGGCCCTATTCGGTGTTAGTCCAATTTCTATTACGGTATCTGATTCCGGCTTAAAGTAATCTTTGGCCGGAGTGCCATTAGGTAAGTCGGTGTCCAAAACCATGATACCATCATGTGATTGGCCCAAACCAATTTCATCTTCAGCACAAATCATCCCTTCGGACACTTCTCCCCGAATCTTTGCTTTTTTAATTTTAAAGGATTCTCCACCTTCCGGAAATAGTGTGGTTCCAACTGTGGCGACAACTACTTTTTGACCCTTGGCTACATTGGGTGCTCCGCATACAATGGGTGCTGGTTGGTCGGTTCCGATATCCACAGTAGTAACGCTTAGTTTATCGGCATCAGGATGTTTAGCGCAGGTGAGTATCTCACCAATTACCAGGCCTTCAAGACCACCTTCGATCTCTTCGAATTTCTCTAAGCCTTCTACTTCTAATCCTGTATCTGTCAAAATTTCGGAAATTACTTCTACGTCCTCGTTCAACGCAATAAAATCCTTTAACCAATTAAGTGAAATCTTCATTAATCTTTGTTCTTTTTACTCACTAAGTGAGGTTCGATACTTCGAGGTTTGTCCGGCAGGTGTTCCTGCGGCAGGCGTTCCTGTCGTTAAAATAGTTTCTTAGTCTCAATCGTTTTTCTGAGCTTGCCTCGTGGTTAGCTCACTCCTGATAAAACAAGCCGTAAAATTATATAAATAAGGTAGGATGAAGCATGCAAGCGCATTTAAAATTCCAAATTTGGATTTAAGATTTGAGGTTTGTGATTTAATACTTGAATTTGAGGGATTCAGAAGTGACCTTCTACTTTCTATTTCTTTTGCCAAAAAGCGTATTGAATAGGATAATACCCATTCCACAGGCCATGACTAGATAAAACCACCTGGGAGAGCCTGCCTGGTAGGATCGTACGAAATGAAGAGATGCTAAAAATATGAGTACGAAACCTCCGATAATCCCATATCGGTTGAGTTTTTTTATATTCATGAGATTTCGATGGTTCTTTCCCAGTTTTCGAATTTTTCGATGTCTTCTTGCACGCTTCTATATATCCAATAGACAATGGATATGTCATCTGTAAGGCCAAGAATAGGAATGATGTCTGGAATCAAATCCATGGGTGTAACAAAATATATCAGCGCACCTACAAGCATAGCCATTGTGCGCCAGGGAAACTCTCGATATTCACCAGAGATCTGTGCCTTCACCATTCGCATCATGACGTACACTTTTTCGGAAAATTCTTTTAGCCGGTCGTTGTTCTCCAGTACATCTGTCAGCTTCCGTCTGGTAGAACCAATTAAGCTTTGCACTCTCTCGTTATCTTTGAGTACTTCTTCGGCCCTTTTTCGGTATTTCTTAAAATTCGATTCTTTGTTCATAGCGCCAATTAAAATACTTGTTGAATTTCATTCTTAACGAAAGTGAGCGCTACATCAGTACCCAGTTCTTGTTTTTCTATTACTTTTTCAAATATGCGTCGGGCCAAATCGATGCTCTTTGCCTCCGCATCCAGCTCGCCGGCAGACTCATTGACCAGCATGACTATTTCTTCCATGGCATTTTTAACCAAATTCCATGACTCCTCTGACATGTAAACTTGCTGAGACAGATTATGATTAAACTCTTCTCGGATTTCATGCAACAATACTTGCTGAAATTCCCCTGCGGTCATTTCTCCTACATTGAGCCGCACAATTAGATTTTTGGGCGCTATACGCTCAACAAACAGACAAATACGCTCGTACGCCTGTAGACGAACCGGAAGAACAGTCTCATTGTTTTTTATTCTGATATCTATGAGTCTTTTTTCATATTCCTTATTCAAAAACATACGTGTTGTCAGGAACATGGCGTATAAAACTGCTCCTGCGGGTAGAATGATTTTTCCGAATTCTGTCAGTGCCTCCAAGGTCTAATTTTTAATTTGTATAATTCAAAAATAAGTATTTTTGCCATAGAAAAATGGAAGATAGAAAAATGAGTCCGGAACCCGTTAGCATTACACCAAAGGCCGTTGAGGAAGTGAAAAATATCATGAACAACAAAGGTATTCCTGAGGACTATGCCTTGCGCATTGGTATCAAAGGCGGTGGTTGCGGAGCGATGGGTTATATGCTTGGCTTTGATAAGCTCAAGGACTCAGATATTAGTTACTTGCACGAAGAAGTCCCAATTGTAATCGAGAAAAAACATGTGATGTACCTGATGGGACTGGAAGTTGATTTTGTAGAAGACTCAGAGGAAAGGGGTTTTTGCTTTAATAAGGATTGAGAGTAGTTATAAATCACCTTTTTGTCGTTTTATAACAATTCGTTGTAAATCCCTGGTTTGGTCTAAGTGATTGGCTTGATTGTAGTGTTTGCCAGGTATGAAATTTTACCTTCTTCTCCTTTTTAAAAAAACTGCACTGGGACTCTTACTTTTTAACCTGTGCTTTAGCACTTCATTTGCACAGGTTATCCATCAGGAATTACCTGTAGGAGAGATTATTGATAGTGTGAGATGTCAAACTGATCCATCGCTATCCTACGCAGCGTATCTGCCTTCCAACTATGACTCAAATAAGCGATGGCCAATAATATACCTCTTCGAGCCAATGGCCAGAGGTAAGCTGCCCATAGAATTATACGCCGAGGTGGCAGACCGTCGGGGATACATCCTGGTCTGTTCCAATAACTCAAGAAATGGTTCGGTTGCTAAAAGCCTGGATATATTTAACGCCTTAGAAAATGATACGGAGAATAGGTTTTCGATTGACCCCAATCGTATATATACCTCGGGATTTTCAGGTGGAGCCCGATTCGCTCAATTCTTGGCAAATACACAAGAGCAAATTACTGGTGTAATAGCCGTTGCGGGACCAAAGCTTGAGTCAAGGATAAATGGAAAACAGTATCTATACTATGGAATAGTTGGAAGCAGGGACATGAACTATATCGAACATCATGACTTTCAGAACGAGCTAGATAAAAATGAAATTAAGAATTTACTTATGACCTATCTGGCCCCACATCGGTGGGCACCAGCCAGAGAATATGAAATTGCGTTGGAGTGGCTTGACGTTCAGCATAAATTAAGCAGTGGGAATGAGATTACGGATCAAGGGCTAGCTCAATACCTTTCTAAGGAGATACTAAGGGTGGATACACTTGATGGTTTGTCAATGATTGACAAGTATGAATACCTCACTGGATTGAGAAAAAGTATTGCCACTTTTGAATATAAAGTGTTGGATGAAAAAATCGAGATGTACAGAAATAATAAGGATCTCCAAAAGAATATTTCCCGAAGGCAAAGGCTATTCAAAAAAGAAAGACAATCTTATCAGATCATATCATCTGCTCTATATCAATTGAAGGTCAGCTCCTATGACACCTCCTTACCACTAGATTCTACTTCCTATCCTTTGAGCTGGTGGAAGCAAACCATTAGGGACCTGCAAGGCAAAGTAAAAAGAGCTGATGAGAGGGGTGATATAGCAGCTAGGACATTGGATGTGATAAGAGGTCAAGTGTTTGGAGTAGGCCTTCAAACAGATGCGGAGGATAACATTGAGTATAAACTAAATCTCAGCCGGATTCAAACCATGCTTTACCCTCATTCAGTTTGGGTGCTCTGGAATCAGGCAGTCATTTTTGCTCAAAAAAAGGATGAGAAGTCAGCACTTGGCTGTTTAAAAAAGGCGAATCAAATCAATGATGTTCAACTCTACAGCCTAAAAGAAAGTCAGAAGGAACTGGCCAATCAGTTTCCTTATCTATTTGAATAAAAAAGTCGACCCAGAGGCACTAGTTATTTTATTTCGCCTGAGCCAACCTGGAAGTAAGTTTGAAGAAATACTAATTTTAGTACAAAAAAAGCCTTGACAAACAATTGTCAAGGCTTTTTTATTATAAGGTATGACTTGATTAATTATCCCACCAAACCCTATTGCTCAATTCTGCTCCTCCTTGTCGTTCGCTTGCTACGGTCACGTTGGCCGCATTGGTAGTAGCCTCAACGCTTCCATACATCAATCGACGAGGAATGACTCCTCCATTTTGATCATTCAGTGCCACCGGAATATCAGGGAAACCTGTTCTTCTCCATTCGGTCCAGGCCTCGATAGACTGACCGTATAGGGCTATCCACTTTTGCGTAGCTATTTGTTCTAGAGCAGTACCTGCATTGTAAGCCACGCCGGTCGACGCTAAGAAAGTAGTAATTGCTGCAGCATCGGTCACACCATTTTGCTCCATTGAGGCGCTTATGGCATTTTCATACGCTGTAGCCGGATCATCCGCAATCCACCCTCTTGCTGCTGCTTCTGCTCTGATAAACTGAACTTCAGCATAGGTCATGAAATATGCCGGTGCATTATCAGCAGCATACAAGGCACCTATTTTTGAGGAAGATGCATTGGTCAACCCAATAGCTGCAAGAGAAGCTACACCATTAGGAATACCTACATACTCATTGGCATCATTCAACTCAGCATATACCGGTAATCTTGGGTCCTGTGGTGCGGCCGAAGTACCATTTCCAATCATTCTAGTGGCGACAGATGCGCTGATCCTAAAATCATTCTCTCTACCGACCAATCTACTGTGCACAGGGTTTTTATTACCAGATGTAGTAGAATATTGAATAGCTGCATTTTCTGCCTGACTTGAGATCAATGGCTGACTAAGCATAGCAACAACTCCAGCTTCGGCAGTTGTAGGATCTACTTTAGACAAGTGCATAAATGCTCTTAATCTCAAAGAATTACCAAATCGTAACCACTTATCCATATCACCGCCATACATGACATCCTCTGAACCAAACCCATCGGTTCTCGAAGCAACAATCAAACCCGTTGCCGTGTTGAGGTCAGCTATGATTCCTTCATAAACCGTTTGTTGAGTGTCAAAAACGGGAGTTGATATTCCATCATCTCCTTTTAAAGCTTCTGTATATGGGATATCTCCCCATACGTCTGCAAGTGACATATAAGCATAGGAACTCATGATCATTGCTACAGCTTGTTGGTTGACATTTCCCTCAGATTCAGACACATCCAGTATATGTTTGAAATCCCTCAAAGCATTGTCATAGATATTATTCCAATATACATTGATATCATTCAATCTCGGGCTGTACTGATCTTCATCCGGATATTCTCCAGAACCGTGATGCTGTACCCATAGCCCGATATAATTAATACCCATTTGATAGGACGTTTGATAAGACAAATCTACCTGAGCACCAGCCAATACAAAACTGGCCGGCACATCATTCGGTGCATTTGGGTTTTGAGCTAATTCATCAAAGCCATTGTCACAAGACACTCCTGCTAGCAATAGGAATAGTGCCAGAGGAATAATTTTTATATATTTTATTATTTTCATGATTATTCTTTTTTGTCAATTAGAATCTAAGATTTAAAGCAGCTCCCCAGCTCTTTACTGACGGTACATTGTTTACTTCAAATCCCTGTCCATTACTTGCTCCATATGCACTACTCTCTGGATCAATACTGTCCACATTTGAGTATAGGATTGCAAGATTTCTGCCCGTAATTGAGAAATCCACCGCATTAAATGGAGTCTTTTCAATGATATTCTTAGGTAATGTATAAGACAATCTCACTTCTCTTAATTTAACGTATGATGCGTCAAATACACCTTCTTCTTGTGCAGAGAATGTATTGTGCCAGTAAGCTTGTGGGTCTACTTGGATGGTGTTGGTAGTATAAGTACCATCTCCATTGTCGATCACCCCCTCTGCTACATAGTCGAAATTGTCTCTGCCTTCAAGTGTTTTAGTCAACTGTCCAGAGTAGCCTCCAAAGAACTCAGTCAGCGCAAATACGTCTCCTCCGCTTTTCCAATCCAGAAGTGCACTCAATGAAATTCCCTTGAACGAAACATCGGCACTGAAGCCAGCTGTAAAATCAGGGTTAATATTACCCAACAACTGATTTCCTCCTGAAGCTCTAAATGGTAGCCCACTTGATGGGTCGATCAAACGCTCTCCTGCATCATTTCTTGCCCAAGCCGTTCCATAGATTTCTCCATATGGTCTCCCAACCCTAGCTTCAGTTTGAGCTCTATGCTGTTCGATAATCAAAGATTCTACATCAGGGTGTAGTTCTACTACTTCATTCCTGTTTCTGGAGAAGTTTACCATCAAATCAACTTGCAACCCAGTACTTGTCTGAATGGGCGTACCACTCAACATAAATTCTATCCCTGAATTTTTGACTTCACCGGCATTAATAAATTGGCTGCTGAATCCACTCGTAGATGGAAGGGTAAGTGGAACGAGTTGATTGGTGGTTTTTCCTGCATAGTACGTCAGGTCAAGATTCATTCTGCCTTCAAAAAACCTAAGATCAGTACCTATTTCATAGGATACGGTCTCTTCTGGTTTCAGGTCAGCATTCGCCAACTGATCGCCCAAAGCAAAGGAAGGTGCTCCCCCGAATGGAAAAGTAATGTCCGCCTGATTATTGGTAATTCTTTTTGCTACAAAGAAGGACTGCGTGTTATAGGGATCTGTATCGTTTCCAACTTTTGAAACACCGGCCCTGATCTTAGCAAAACTGACTACGGGAATATTAAATGCATCAGTCAAAACAAACGAAGTGCTTATTGATGGGTAAAAGTAAGAGTTGTTATTCGCTGGCAAAGTAGAAGACCAATCGTTTCGGCCAGTAATATCCAAGAACAACATGTTCTTATAAGCTATCTGACCAGCAAAATACAAGCCATTGATTTGCTTTTCGGTGGTATAGTTTCGCACTTCCGGCGTCCCTTTTGCATTAGCTAAATTATAAATATCCGGAACCAATAATCCCTGAACTCGGGTGAATTCGTTGGAAACGGTATTGTTATATCTGTTTGCACCCAGGATCAGGTTACCTGCTATATCATCCGTCAGATTCTTAGTAGCAGTTAATACAAAATCCACATTGTAAGTGTTCACTGTATAGTTGTCAAAAACGAAACCGCCATCAACTAGCGCAGGATCAGCTTGCAAACCTGCCTTATATCTCTGCCTTCTACTATCTTCATAAAAATCTGTACCAGCTCTTATTGAAGCGTTCAACCAATCTGTAACATCATAAGCAATCTTGAAATTACCCATTACTCTATCCCTCCTGTCGTCATTCACGTTTTCGTTATAGATGGCATAAGGATTGTCATACCAGGCAGGTATTGGAGAAATTGGTTTCTCGAAAGATTGAGGATTACTTGGATCAGAAGTATTCAAAATCAAGTTTCCATCTGCGTCTTTGTAATTCTTGAACGGAGCGTAGTCAATTTGACGTCCATTCCAATTGAATAGAGATTGAAGTGCATTTTGACCGTCATAGCCTGTATTGGGTCTGTTTTTACCTTTCGTAATACTATAGTTTAAAGATACATCAGCTCGCAACTTTTCGGTCATATTCATGCCGGTGTTGATGCTGAAATTGGTTTTATCAAATCCAGTATTTGGCATAATACCTTCTTGCTCCAAATCTGAAACAGAAAATCTAAAATTGGCCATGTCATTGCTTCCTTGAATTGAAACACTGTTAGAAAAAGTGCTTCCTACTTCAAAAAAGTCTCTTACATTATCGGGATTAGAAACCCATGGTACATCTTGGTTGAAAATATTTCTCTTGGTTGTACCTTGGTCCAATCTGTCTCCCCAGCTTTCATCTTTGTCGAGATACTCAGGGTAGTCTCTATTTCCGGTAGTTCCTTGTCCAAACTCATTCTGAAAATCTGGTAATCTCAATGGTGTTTGTCGAGTATACGAAGTGGTAAAGCTCACACCAAGTCCTTTTTGACCTTTTCCTGATTTTGTAGTGATGATGATTGCTCCGTTTGAAGCTCTAGAACCGTAAAGTGCAACAGCAGTAGGGCCTTTAAGTACTGAAAGGCTTTCTATGCTACTGGGGTCCAAATCCTGGATGGCATTACCATAATCAGCGCCACCCTGTTCTTCATCACCTTTTCTTGTTCCATTTGAAGGTTCGTTCGTGTTGTTTCTCGCACTAGAAGAAAATTGCGAGTTATCAACGGGAATACCATCAACCACAAACAAAGGTTGATTGTTACCTAATAATGAGCTATTTCCACGAATCACAATTCTAGAAGAAGCACCTGCAGCTCCAGAGGAACTATTCACCGTTAGGCCTGCAACTCTTCCAGCAAGACCATTCACAATATTGGTCTCTTTAGACTGATCAAGCATCTTGCCTTTTACCTCCTGAACTGAGTAGCCCAGTGCTTTTTTCTCGCGCTCCACTCCCAAGGCAGTGACTACGATTTCGGCTAGTTGCTGTGCATCGGCAGCCATCCCCAGGTCTATGACACTGCGTGTACCAATTTCTATTTCCTGAGAGGCCATCCCTACAAAGGAATAAACCAGTGTACCTCCCTGGGAAGGAACAGACAGTTTATAATTACCATCCATATCTGTGGTGGTTCCTGAGGTTGTGCCCTTTAGCATAACCGTAACACCTGGTAAGGTTGCATTGTCTTCTTCAGACGTTACTTTACCAGAAATTGTGCGCTCCTGCGCTTGTACTCCAAAAGAAAGTACAAGCGAACACATCATACTAAGTAAGAGTTTTTTCATTGTCTTAGTTTTAAGTGATTAAAATGATTAACTGACTAATAAAAGAGCAGCTGAACATTCCCCTTAGTAAGACTAAGACAATAAAATACAAAGGTTATTTCACGGACTTAATGGCAAAATAATGCGATAATTTTGTGATTGACGAGTGTGGCAAATTATAATTTCACACTTGCCGAATTGGTCGATCTTTTCTCTCTTTGGAGGCTAGCCAGAATGGAATAACCAACTAATATTTGGAGGTCTTTTTGGGGCATGAGGCAACTTTTAAGGAAAGAAATCAACACGTTTGAATTGCATTCGCAGATGAATCAGTGTCAGATCATTGTGAAGTCAACTTATATATTCTCTATGTATTGCAACATGCTATAAACATCTCCCTCCGTGCCCGAAAGGTTTCTTTTTTTGATAAAATCAACTAAACTTTTATGATTTGACCTCAAATACTTGGCAATCTTTTTTGTTGAGTTTGATTTTAACATCAATTCGCCATTGCTAAATAAATAATAAGTACTGTTCTGAACATATGTATCGGCCCTGTTACCGGTGTCCAATATTACATTGTAGTTGCTGGGCATAAAAGTAACTTCTTGTGTCGCGTAAAATTCGTATATCCCGCGATAGATGACTTTACAAAATTGGTCTTTTAAGGCAAAATATTCATTGACCAGGCTACTTCTGACATATTGCTCCTCATTATGACTGAAGGTCAATACCCCACTACCTAATAGCTTTAATCCTTCTGTCTCAAAAAGATCATCTCTCAGATTATATCTGGCGACAACATTTTCCAACAATGAGCTATCTATTCTTAGTATGGTTAATTTCACCTTATCATCGGTAAGGTAGTAGTGCCCCTCAGTTGGCGCCTTTGTCAATTTTTTTTCTTGTATGTTTCCTAGCCTTTCGTTTACTATATTATCCTTTTGGGTTTGGGCATAGGAAGCATTAAAGTTGATAAGTATCAATAGAAGGAATATGTATTTCATAATTAGGAAGACTATGATAAAAACAAAAGAGCTAAATAAATTTAGCTCTTTTGAAATATTTAAACTTTAATTAAAATCAATGCTCGTCCTCAAGGAATCCTGTTCTTCGAACTCCTGAAGCCCTGTAGACCGTAGGGTCATCCGTAGGCTGAACGAATTCAAGGTAAATGCTATCCGCAACTACGCCACTGGTGGAGAACCCTCCATCCTTAATAACGATTCCGTTGCTTACGGTCACATTTCCTGAGCCGCCCAATTCAGTCACGTCTGATGCGGAAAATGAAAGACCACTGACGTTTACTTTGTATTGGATTCCCCAACCGTCAGTATCATTTACCATCATTTCCGTTTCTGAATTAGCCGCAGTGTTCGAGGTCAGTAGGGTGAAATACCCAAAACCTGGGTTCACCCAAGAACCATCAGTCTGCTGAATCTCATATTGAATATACCACTCACCAGACAGTTCTGTAACTGCAGCATACTCTATTTCCGGATCATCCAATTCGCAACCAGTAATAATGCCGATTGATAGAATTAGAGAAAATAGTTTTATTATATAATTTTTCATATCTCGTATTATTATTCGTATTGAAAATTGTAACTAAATCCAGCCGGATTTATCGTAATGGCAAAGGTCCTGGCCACTGGGTCATAGGTGGCATCAACACTTGTCTGGCCAAATGCAAGAGTCTGCGGAATAGCAGTCATTACATCTCCATCCATCTGAAAATAAAGAGGGAATACCCCTCCAAAGCCCATATCAGTACCAAAAAAGATATTAGTAGTTCCAGGAACAAGGGAAATTACACCTTTCCTTTCCGGTCTACCAATATCAGCAATATTCCCAGAAACATCTGTCGCAACTATGGCCGGGTCATAGACGATGACCTGTTGACTGCTGGTACCTGGAAAGCCATCAGAGTTTTCTGCTGAATAGGTCACGGTATAAATACCGGGTGTTGCGTTATCAACACCATTGACTATCGTAGGTGTAAGCTGAGTATCCCCTTCCGTCACCATCGCATCTGGGGTAAAGCTAGTACCTGTGGTAATCACCACACTTGCTCCATCCGTCAGTTCAAAGGTAGGAAAGGTAGTAACCCTTGAAACACCCTCTGTATCCAAATCTTCCTGGCAACCTGTAAATACAACAGCAAGAAGAAAAAATCCTATATATATTAAATTTTTCATGATTCTTATATTTGAATTATCCATCATTTATTGATCCCACCATACAGCAGTATGAATATCCTTTTGAGTAGGTGTATTTGCATTTCTACTCACTTCTCTATCCGGATACAGGTATCTTCTAGGATACTGACCGCTCGTTACACCATTCACTGGGTAGTTCAGCTGTCCGGATACGAATGTTGTAGCACTCGTGCTTTCCAGAGGAAACCCTGTTCTCAAATGATCAAACCAGGCTTCCAAACCATTAATTCTGGCGTTGGCAACCCATTTCTGCATGATGATGGCCTCTATGTTTTGCGCTAAAGTTCCATTTGGATATTCGTATAAACCTGCCGCTGCAATAAAAGTGCTGGCATCTTCTCCATACATGCTGAAAGATGCATTCACTGCAGCATCATAAAGCGTTTTTGCGTCACCAGTTCCGTAACCTCTCGCCGCTGCCTCAGCTTGCAAAAACAAGCTTTCTACATCAGAAATGAAATAAACGGGATCGGTAGCAGTAACTATAGCTCTGGAAACGTCATCCGGATCCAAGTCAAGCGTAGAAAGTTCATAATCGCCCTGTCTCTGACCGGTGATTAATCCTCCGTTTGCAGGCACCTCATAAAGAGAATTGATCCTTGGATCGCCATTGTTAGTCAAATAATCAACCATCGTAGTACTTGCCTTCAAATTGTTGGCAGTATTCAATTGGCGTCTATCTTGCTCAAAAAGTGGGTTACTGGCGTTAGCCTGATCTGCAAAGCTTGTCACTGCTGCCGATGCATCCAAAAATTCTGCATTGCTAGCATAAAGAGCATCAATCCCAGCCTGAGCTACAGATGCTCTTGACTCGGTCTGACGCATGTAAATTTTCAGTTTCAAGGTATTTGCAAATTTCACCCACTCAGCCATATTACCTCCAAAAATGAGATCGGCTGTTCCTGGATTCGTAACAGTGATTGCAGACAAGTCTTTAGCTAAAGCATTGTCTAATCTTACGATTAACGAATCATAGATCACTTGTCCATTCACATAAGCAGGAGAAAAATTACCTTCGCCTCCCTGTAGAGCCTCATCAAATGGAACGTCATCATACAAGTCCGCTAAAATTTGAAAAGAGTAAGCTTCTAAAACAGTAGCCATCAAATAATAACTCCAATCTTCATCAACTGTAGCCTTCTCCTTCACAAATCTCAAGTCATTCAAAGCACCAGCATATAGCTCCTGGAACCTTGCTCCTTGAAAAGTAGAGATAAGATTATATCCATCGATGGCTTTGTATTGATTCGCCGCATGGTTTTGTGTCCAATACTGAGACCAAATGTTACCTGTCAGGGCATAATCCCCACCAATCACACTGACAACTGATAATGTGGCGGCCGGAAAAACCAGGCCTGCAGTTGCGTCCGTGGGGTTATTTGGATCTGTATTTACATCCAGATAATCTTCGCACGAGGCCATAAAAATCATCGCTATGGCCAAGCTTATATTTATAAATTTTTTCATAATAAATCTTCTTTAATTTTGACCTAATTAAAATGTAGCTTTCAAGCTAAACCCAAGACTTCTTGTAGTAGGTCCTACTCCAAATTCACCAAATTCACCTAGTAAATCATTACCAAAAGTGGTAGATTCTGGATCTACTAGATTGTTGCTTTCCGGAGTAAACAATAGAAGGTTTCTACCTACAATATTGAGATCCAAGCTAGCTATTGGAGTCTTGTCCAACAACGCCTTTGGGAAAGAATAGCCAAGTGAAACTTCTCTTAGCTTCAAGAAGGTTTTACTATGCATATGCTGTCTACTCACGCTGTTATTTGACGACTGATTGTGGAAGTTATTCACGTTGGAATAGTCAACGGCCTGAGTATTTTCAGAAAATGTACCGTCACCATTGTCAACAACAGAGTTAGGAACAATCCATGGTCTTCTTTCATTGAACAGGGTATTGGTCGCGTTGCCTACAAACATAGTCAGACGCTGCGTGTATGAGTACATCATACCACCTTCTCTGTAATCTAGGTTTACATTCAATCTAAAGTTTTTGTATTTGAATGCATTAGCTAGCCCCATAGTAAAATCAGGGTTAACATCACCGTAATAAACTTTATCAGTTGCTACGGTAGGAATACCCGCTCCATTCACAATGACTTCGCCCGTAGGTGCAGTTGCCTCAGTGTGGCCATAGATGGCACCCATTGGCTTACCCGGCTCTGCTCTCATTTCTATCCCAAAAGCTGAATGAAGCACTAAGAACTCAAGACCATCTGTCAGAGAAACCACTTCGTTTTTGTTTTTGGTGTAGTTGTAAGAAATATCCCAACTGAAATTAGCAGTTTTGATAGGAGTAGCAGTAATCATGAGCTCTACGCCTTTGTTGGTCACTTCGCCAATGTTCTTAGTTTGCTGTGTGTATCCACTAGAAACTGGCACTGAGACTCTTAATATTTGGTCTGTAGTCGATCTATCATAGTATGCCACATCAATTCCAAACCTATTATTAAAGAATTTCAAATCTGCACCGATTTCCCATTCACTTGTGATCTCAGGCTGTAATGCCGGATTACCAATGATGTTAGAGACTTCAAAACCGTTAACCCCATTGAAAGGCAAATTGATATTACCAAAAGGGAGCCCTACTTGCCCAGGAATCAAAACTGACTCGACAGCGTATGGAGCTGCATCATTACCGGTTTGTCCCCAACTGGCTCTGACTTTACCAAAAGACAATATACCATCTAGAAATGGGGTAACTTCTGAAAATACAAAGCTCATATTCACACCAGGATAGAAGAAAGAGTTGTTATCCTTTGGAAGTGTTGAAGACCAGTCATTTCTAGCAACTGCAGTCACAAACAACATATCCTTATATGATGCTTCAAGCTGACCATACACTCCGATCAATCTTCTTTTTGAATCAAACGTAGTTACTACCGGATTCGAAGAACTATTGCTGATGTTGTAATAACCAGGAATATCTAAGCCCGCAACGGTTTGCGTCTGATTGCGAAGTACTCTCTCATTATTATTCAAGCCAACAAGTCCCGAGATACTCAAGTCGCTTGTAACAGTTTTATAAGCATTAACCATAAAAGTGTGATCAATTTCTCGTGCATATCTGCTTTGATCTATCACCTGACCAGGTATATCAGTTACTGTGCCATTAGGAGAACCTGGTGTTGTATTCGCTATAGCAATCCAATCTTTGAGGTGAGAATTTGCTACATCAGCTCCAATTCTATAAGTGGCATTCAACCAATCATTGAACTTGTAAGTCAGGTCAATTTTTCCATAAACTCTATCCTCATTGAAACTGTTACCATTTTCGTTAATAGAATAGTATGGATTTTGAGCATACTGTGTGTGGAAATTATCCAGATTGTTAAAAGGGTTGTTATAGTCTCTCCAATCGACAATACTAGCATCTCTTGGTACCTGAATCAACTCCTGGAAGGTTGTAGTTCCTGCTCCACCTTGACCACTTGTAATAACACTTTGCTTTTTGTTTGAATAATTCAAGCTGGTAGTTGTACTCAATTTTTCACCTTTTAATGTTCCTCTAAGTGAAATACTATTTCTATTCAACTGATCAGCATCTCCAGGTACAATTCCATCCTCCTTCACATTTCCGTATGACAGATAGTAAGTAGCTAAGTCATTACCTCCACTAAGAGAAATTGTGTTGATATAGGAAGTTCCTGTTTCATAGAAATCTTTCAGGTTATCTCTTGCTTCAAAGGTTCTTAGCTGCTGACTGTTGTCTACCACATTTCCATGCAATCTCTCCTGTCCATCAAGTCTAGGACCCCAGCTACCATTTTCTTCAGAAGCATAGTGACCACTCCAGCCCTGACCAAAGGTGTCTTGCAATTGAGGCAATCTCAATGGTCGAGAAAAAGTTGCTGAACTTGAAAATGACAACTTAACTCCTTCTTGTGATTTACCTTTTTTTGTTGTGATAACAATCACACCATTCGCTGCTCTGGAACCATAAAGAGCGGTTGCGGATGCACCTTTCAATATAGTAACAGACTCAACGTCATCTGGGTTAATGTCATTAGCCCGGTTACCAAAATCCTGGCTTCTATTAACATCAGTTGCCAAACCTGTTGCGCTCGAACCGTTCGAATCGTTGAAGTTGTTTGAACTGTTATTGATCGGAACACCGTCTACGATATAAAGAGGATTATTAGCTCCTCCAATAGAGGAGTAGCCTCTCAAAATCACTTTGGTAGATGCACCCGGAGCTCCGGAAGCCGTGGTAATATTAACACCGGCAACCTTTCCTTGTAATGAACTCATTACGTCGGTGGTTCTCCCACGAGTGACTTCCTCAGAGTTTACCTGTGAAGCTGAATAACCAAGGCTCCGAACGTCTCTTTCAATCCCTTGGGCTGTCACCACGATTTCAGCTAGTTGCTGAGCGTCAGTAGCCATTCCCAAATCAATAACCGATCTGGTTCCGACCTCTATTTCCTGAGATGACATTCCCACGAATGAAAAGACTAACGTACCACCTTCTTGTGGTATGCTCAATTTCCAATTTCCGTCCAAATCGGATGTGGTACCGTTGGTAGTACCCTTTAAAATTACCGTAACGCCTGGCAACGTGGAACCATCCTCATTGGAGGTTACTTTACCAGAAACAGTACGATCTTGAGCCCACGACTCACCAATGAGTGCGGACATCAACATGATACTAAGTAGTAGTTTTCTCATATTGTCTTAGTTTTTAATGATAAAATATGTTTAACTGGCCTATAAAAGGGAAGCTCATTTTTACCCCTACAGCCCTAAGACAAAAAATTCAAAACGTTATTATGCCGACATTTACTCTAGAAAAAGGAATAATAATGCAGAATCGAAATTGTGCGGATTTTAATTTTTACGAATGCCATATTCATAAGTGATTGCAGCTGAATGGGAATATTTTTATCTCTGTTTCCAAATAATAATTGGCACTGATATTTTGGCATTTCACTGAACGATGTTTGAGAATTTCTTTTCGCCCGGTTCTTGATTGTTGCCCAAATTGGCGATCAAAAATGCGTTTTGTACCAAACTGAACAGCAGCTAAATCAACAAAAAAGGCATCAGCCGGAGTGGACTGATGCCTTTTTTTTATACTAACGTAATGGAGTGTCTGATCCCTTATGAGTCTATCCCTTTTAGGAAATCTAACTTTACTCTTATTTGATTAGTAGTCAAATTCATAATTTTAGATGTAGCCATTAATTTCAATCCGAAACTTCTCATCTTTGATCCAAAGATTCAATTTTGGATTTCAATACTACATTCTGATTTCTAATGTCCACAACTAAAACATGCGATGCTAGCTTCTCACCAGGCTGAAGCATTTCAGTGGACTTGAGTACTTCCAAACGATAGTCATCGAACCACTTAACATATCCTGCCGCGTGCTTATCGTTGTGTACAATATTGCCTGACTTATTTTCCATTACCACATAGTTTAAAGTCTTCGTTCTTCCTTGCCGCTCCTCTACGTGTATGTATAAGGTAAGAGTATTAGCATCATTGACTAGGGTTTCGTTTATGCCTCCAATGGCCTC
Source organism: Reichenbachiella sp. (assembly GCF_039944555.1). GTDB lineage: Bacteria > Bacteroidota > Bacteroidia > Cytophagales > Cyclobacteriaceae > Reichenbachiella. The sequence goes on from NZ_JBDUYN010000016.1 coordinate 216,324, forward strand.
AACTACCCCTTCAATTGCCGTATTTACTTTCGCATCCTCCTTGTTATTTTTCACTGTCTTGCAAGAATACATCACAAGAAAGGACAATACGATCAGGCTAATTCTAGAATTAATATTAGTCATTCGATTCAGTCAATTATAAACTTGGAAACATTTGATCTTCCTTGTCCATCAACTAACGTCAACAAATACATCCCTCTATCCAGGTGATTTGTCTCAATTCTTTTACTTTTCCATGCACTTGCAGCGACTTCAGTGTGAACCAGAGCTCCCTGAATATTTCTAATCTCAATAGACTGAACATAACTGTTGTCAATATTGATATTGAGGTAATCCGAAGCAGGATTTGGATAGACATTGACTTCAGGATCAAAGTTATCGGCAGATAATATTACCTTCTGTCCTTCATACGCCAAACCAAGATCTACACTCCAGATTCCACGGCCATACGTTCCAACAACGACTTCTCCCTCCTGAACCTTGATGTCTTGAATCATAACAAAGGGTAATCCATTATCTGCGTAATGCCAAGATTCACCATTGTCAGTGGACTCATAAAGTCCAAGTTCAGTTCCTGCCCAAATTGTCATGCCATCAGGGAAAATCAACAAATCGTAGGTTGATATATCAGGAAAGCCATTACTGCTTTCGCTGTTGACACCAAAACCAGAGATGTCTTCCCAAGTTTCACCCAGATTTTTAGATCTCAGGATTTTTGGTTCGCCAGTTCTTGACATGGTTACATATACAGTTTGTGCATCATTTGGATCCGGAACAATAGTCGTGATATTACCTGCATCCGGCAACAAATCATAATTTTTAACTGGCTTAAACGTATCTCCAAAATCGGTAGAAACAAACAGCGTACGATCATTGTCCATGGCTCCACCAGCCCAAATGATTGAAGGGTCGGCATCGGATACTTCTACATCGAGAAATCCCCCCCAGCCATCACTAGCTTTCAATTCTTTCCAATTCCACAAACTTCCAAAGTTCGTAGACTTCCACACCCCTCTGTCGCTCACAGCAAATACAAAATTTGAATTGTTTCTTGAGTTTCCAAATTTTGAAAAGAAAGGAGCCTCAGAACTATTATTACCTGAATCTACAAGTCCATTAGTAGAATCTTCCCAGGTAGCCCCTCCGTCAGTTGTTTTATGTAGAATATTCTGATATATAGCAATCAACATAACATTGGCATCGTTTCCATGCCACAATACATCCAAACCATCTCCGCCATTGGGCTGATAAAGATAGCTCGAGCTGGCCTCAGGATCATCACTGGAATACACAACCCCATTATCTTGAGTTCCGCCCAAATATGAAGCTGATCCTGGTTTTTTAGAAACATTATAAAATTGCGTGGTTGACATTCCCTTGGAACGACTACCAAAAGTTTGTCCGTCATCAATACTTACAGCTACACCACCGTCATTAGTAGACACAACTCTACTTACTCCATCAATATCAAAAATACTCAATGAGTGATGGTCCGGGTGCATGTCCTCGTTGCTTTCCGACACATTACTCACCGACATATTATAAAAATCAACTTCACCAAAGGTGACACTGAAAGTAGCATCAGCGATATTTCCAGCATTGAAATCTGAATCCAAAACTAATTTTGGCCACATGAACAAATACTGAGATTCTTCATGTCCTCCGCTTTTGGTAATTGTTGAGGAAGGTGAACTGGCGTTGTATGCTATAGAATGCACAAAGATGTACTCTCTACTGTTACTCAAATCTTCATCTGCAGGGAAATTCAATGTAAAACCACCGTCCTGTTCTTGATCTCTAAATGAGACCATCAATTGTTTATTGTTTTCTGTATCCCATACTTCAAAGGGCACTTCTACATAGTTTTGATAACTATAATCAGCATCTGGCACACCTGCATTTTCTCCGGCTGGTACCGTAAATCGATGCGCCATTTGTTTTTTATTGGTTCCAAAGCGTATCTCCAATGATGGTGTTTCAAGAGAGTTTTTGATGGCTAGCTTATTGCCATAATGTGTGCCATTATTAAAATTCACCAAGTCTAAGAACCATTTGGTTTCACTATCGTCAGCACCGAGGAAAGTTTTCTTCCCATTTATCTTCGTATCAGATTCTACGACCCCAGTCCAGAGATTGGTTCCTCCCCAAATAATTTTCTTATCGTTATCTGGGTAAATAGCTATACAGTTATCATAATTTCCTTGTACCAAATAGTCTGTATCTCCAACAACGGACCCGTCTCTTACCAAAGTCCAGGTATCACCGGCATCAGCAGAATAAAACAAACCAGAACCTGAGGTTGTCACTCCACCATATGCTACCGATGCAAATAGCGAGTTACTATTAGAAGGCGCTATTGCAAATTCAAATCGACCTGGGCTAAATGCACTTGCTACCGCCCCAATTCCAGTCGCGTTCCAAGTAGCACCACCATCCGTAGACTTAACTATTCCTTCTTGAAAAACGGATAGATATAAGGTTTCAAAATTGTTGGGATCAGCGCTCAGTTGATGCGCCAAGTTTGTAGACTCATAGATTTTCGTCCAAGAATCACCGCCATCTGTCGACTTCATTACAGCACCATGAGGACCCTCGGCACGAAAATTAATAGATGTAGATGCAAATATTACATTGGCATCTGTAGGGTCAATAACAATTCTATTGACATTAGAAAAATCCTCAGATGCAGATTTGATCGTACTTGGAATCAGCGCCCAAGTATCTCCACCGTCAGTGGACTTCAATATTCCCGATCCATTATGCAATGAGCCACTATATGCATTCTCGCCTGTACCGGCATAGATGATTTGCGGACTTTGATCATTTTGGGCAAGGCAAACTATGGATAAATTAGGAACACCTTCTGTTACATTTATCCACTTTACACCTTGATTCGAGGTTTTCCATATACCGCCTCCCGCAGTACCGACTATCCAACTAAAATTAGTGTCATCATTTTGATCGACTAGGAAAGCTTTAGCTCTACCAGGAACATTGCCAGGCCCTCTTTCTTTCCAATCTAGCAATTCTCGTTTTCTTGCATTTGATCTAACATTGGAAATCGATTTCAAATATTGAGCACCGATATCTGGTCTTTTTATTTCCTCAGAAGCATCTCCTCTTCTGGTTCTTGTCATTCGGTCAATGTAAGAGACCACTGCAATTTTAGCCTCTGAATCACGTCCATAATGAATAGGGTTATCATAAGTTGTGTCAAAGGATTTTTTTTGGGTGATTAGTTCGTTAGCCTGATAAAACAGGCATAGGCCGGTAAGCAATCCGACAGTGATAGGAGCAATTCTCATTTTGGGTATGGTTTTTTTAAAAATAATTCAATCCCGGGGTTCGAAAATCGTTGCTAAACAATCAAATGGAACAACACCTGAATTGATTCAATCTCCAAACTTATGTCAATTCAATCAGATATCCTTTTTTCTCTTAAATTTTATTCCTGATTTTGAGATTTTATTTTGTATCACTGGATATACTTGATATTTTAAACTCTATCCTTCTGTTCTTAGACTGGTTTTCCAAATTATCATTGGGTGCTATCGGTTTATCTTGTCCATATCCTACATATGTGATTTGTTCAGGACGAATTCTCTTGAATAGTAAAAAATCATAAACGGATTTAGCTCTCTTAGTTGACAATTCCATATTATATTGAGCCGAACCAATGTTGTCAGTATGACCTGATATTTCCACCTTTACATTCGGGTTTTGCCGTAGAAAATCATACACTTCTTTTAGCTCGGACATAGACTTTCTTTGCAGGCTGTACTCATTAAAGTCAAAGAAAATATTTCCTAAAACGGTAATGGCACCAACCTTCACAGGCTCTAGTTTAATATCCAATAAATTTTCATCGAATTGATCAATATCTTCGAACGAGAAAGAAAAATCTTTAAACAAGTAGCCTGTAGCAGAAACATACAATCCATAGTGATTCGATTCAGAAAGTACTACCGTATAGGTACCCGTCTTTTTATCTGAACTCAGCTCAGAAAAATACTTCTCGTTATTCAACTTGTAAAGTTTAATATCAGCCTGAAGCGGTGCTCCTGAGCTGGCATCCGAAACAGTTCCTCTGAGATAAGAACTTTTGTTGGATACCTGAAAGCTATCGGGTAGATCAAAACTGTACAGTTTACTTTCAAAATCATGGCGCATCTTCTTCTCTATCGTATAGTATCCTTTCTCCCCGTCCGAGGAAATGTAAAGTGATACCTGATCGTGTGCGTCGTTGAGCGGGTATCCCAAATTGAGTGCCTCTGACCATACAGAATCTGTCTTTTCACTCATGTATATGTCTAATCCACCGAGTCCAATCCTGCCATTGGACGAAAAGTAAATAGACTCGCCATTCGCGTGAATAAAGGGTGATATTTCGTCCTTGTTGGTGTTTATTTTCTTCCCCAGGTTTATAGCTGGCTCCCACTTGCCTTTTTTGTTCTTGCTCGACGACCATATATCCTTTCGCCCCATTCCTCCTTGTTTGTTGGAAACAAAATAAATCGTCCGCCCGTCTGCAGAAAGCGAAGGCTGAGCCTCCCATGCTGCGGAGTTTATCATAGGGCCCATGTTTTCGGGTACCGACCAGTTATTACCCTCCTTATAGGACACATAGATATCACAACTACCATACCCCCTCCTGCCATCGCATGAGGTAAACACGAGCATTCTGCCATCCGCCGACAAAGAGGCTGCTCCTTCATTAAATTCTGAATTGATATTATCGGAAATAGATTGGGGCACAGACCAGCTTCCATCCTTCAGTTTATCACTATAAAAAATATCCTCATCATTCTTGACCGAAAGTCCTTCGCGCCTGGTAAAATATATCTTTTGCTGATCTACTGACAACACAGGAAAATATTGCAATTTAAAGGAGTTGGCAAAATCTGGTAATATTTCAATATGATAATCAAATGGAGAAGTCATGGCCTTTAAGGCAAATTGACAATTGTCCACCATCACCTCGGCCTGTATCCTTTTTTTAAGATCGGTGTCTTCTCGGGATAGGTAGTGAGCCAGGTAAGCTTTAGATTCCTCGTAATTAGACTGTTTGAAATAAATTTCACCAATCAAAAAGTAGGCATACATGGATTTTGAATAGTCCGGATCTATTTCCAATGCTTTGTGAAAACAAGCTAGTGTGAGGCTGTCACGCCCCAGTCGGTAATTGGCACTCCCCATAGCCAGCCAAACCTCAATGAAATTGGGATCTTTGTCCAATGCATCCTGAAGTGGTTCCATGGCCTCTCTAAACTGTGATCGTTTCAGGTATTGACGAGCCTCTTCATAATATTTTTCGGCTCTTTTATCAATGGTGTGATACTTGGTGCCTTGAGCAAAAGCGGTCAGAAATGAAAAGCAAATTAAAGTGGTAAGGGCAATTCTCATAAACATCGTTTTATGCAATAACGAAGATATTATGGAATATTGAGGTATTTATGTGTTTGTAATGAAATATTCCATTGGGGGTTTGCCTTGGCGTAATCTATGATCTTTTCTGTCATTTGATCTGCCTTACCCCATTCAGGTTGAAGGTAGAGCGTACATTTTTCTCCTACTCCATCAGCATGTTTTTCTGCAAATTTAAAATCTGACTGGTTGAATACGATGGCTTTCAATTCATGAGCTTCATCATATACAGATTCATGAGGTGCCTTGAATTTCTTAGGAGAAAAACAGACCCAATCCCATACCCCGGTCATAGGATAAGCTCCAGAGGTTTCTAAGTGCAATCGATAACCCTCCGATTTCAGGCATTTGGTTAGTTCTTTTAGATCATACATCAACGGCTCCCCACCTGTGATAATAAGCGTTTTACAAGGGTATTGGCTCAACTCATCCAAAATCTCTTGGATAGCCAAAAAAGGATGGTCTTTTTCATTCCAGGATTCCTTCACGTCGCACCACACGCATCCCACGTCACACCCTCCTAATCGCACGAATATTGCGGGTTTTCCAGAATAAAAACCCTCCCCCTGGATGGAGTAGAATATCTCCATAATGGGTAGTTTCTCTGATATTTTGGGAATGAAGGTCAATTAAGAATAAGATTTCTTAGCAGCGTCCAAGGTATTCATGAGAAGTGACACTATAGTCATGGGACCCACACCTTTTGGAACCGGAGTAATGAAGCTGGCCTTCTTTTCAACTTCTTCGAAGTCCACATCTCCCACAATCTTAAAGCCTGATTTTCTTGATTTATCTTCCACCTTGTTGATCCCTACATCTACAACAATCACACCCTCCTTCACCATATCGGCTGTAATCAGACCAGCTACCCCCGTAGCCACGATCAATATGTCTGCCAGCCTCGTATGACTCGCCAGGTCTACCGTATGAATATGCGTCAACGTAACTGTGGCATCTCCCGGATTGTGACCTTTAGCTAGTAAAATACTCATGGGAAGTCCTACTATATTGCTTGCTCCTACCATAACGACATGCTTTCCTTTGGTTTCTATATCGTATCTCCTGAAAAGCTCGAGTATTCCATTTGGTGTTGCAGGCAAATGACAGGGTAAATTAGAACTCATCCGACCAAAATTGAGATGATGAAATCCATCCACATCTTTCATCGGATTGATTCTATCGATGATTTTCTCCTTGTGAATGTGATCAGGAAGGGGCAACTGCACGATATAGCCGTCAATTTCATCATCCTCATTGAGGGCGTCCATTTTTTTCAAGAGATACTCCTCACTAATGTCCTCACTGAACTGTAGATGTGTGGATATGAAACCCACTTCCTTGCACGCCCTGATTTTATGATTAACATAGGTGTGACTGGCTGGGTTTTCTCCTACCAGAATGGTTGCCAGATTGGGTCTTTTTTCTCCGCGACCAACCATGGTCTCTACTTCCGTCTTAATTTCTGCTTTAATTTGATCGGAGATCTTTTTTCCGTCGAGTATTGTAGCCATTGACTTATCTGTTTTTTCCTATGCTATTTGGGTAAATGTAGGAAATTATATTTGGTCTTTACCAGTTAATCAAGTTTCAAAACTGCCATAAAAGCATCTTGTGGGATTTCTACATTCCCAACCTGACGCATTCTTTTCTTTCCTTTTTTCTGCTTGTCCAACAGTTTACGTTTACGCGAGATGTCACCACCATAGCACTTGGCCAATACATTCTTACGCATGGCTTTTACAGATTCGCGAGCAATAATTTTTGTCCCGATCGAGGCTTGCACCGCAATCTCAAACATTTGTCGCGGCAATAGTTCTTTCAGCTTCTCACAAAGTCTTTTACCCCAGTCATAGGCTTTGTCGCGATGTACAACTGCGGATAACGCATCTACTGGCTCCCCATTGAGCATAATATCTAATTTCACCATCTTCGACTGGCGTAATCCAATCAGTTCATAATCCAATGAGGCATATCCTCTAGAAATGGTTTTTAGTTTATCAAAGAAATCAAAAACGATCTCAGACAGCGGCAGCTCAAAGGTGAGTTCCACTCTATCAGAGGTGAGGTAAACCTGATTCTTTATTTCTCCTCTTTTATCAATACATAGAGAAATAATAGGCCCCACAAAGTCCGCTTTACTGATAATTTGTGCTCGAATAAATGGTTCTTCTATATGACTGACGCGAGTTGGATCTGGCATTTCAGAAGGCGCATTAATTGCCCTCTCCGTTCCATCAGACATCACAGCCTTGAATTGTACGGAAGGCACCGTAGTAATCACAGTCATGTCAAACTCTCGTTCCAGTCGCTCCTGAATAATCTCCATATGGAGCATACCCAGGAATCCACATCTAAATCCAAATCCTAATGCTGCGGAAGTCTCAGGTTCCCAAACCAACGAAGCATCATTGAGCTGGAGTTTTTCCATAGAAGCTCTGAGCTCTTCATAGTCGGTAGTTTCCACTGGGTAGATTCCGGCGAATACCATGGGTTTCACATCCTCGAAACCTTTGATCATTTCCTGAGTCGGACGGTCTACATGAGTAATAGTATCTCCCACTTTGACCTCTTTGGCCACTTTGATACCAGAAATAAGATAGCCTACATTGCCTGCTGAAATTTCTTTTTGCGGTTTCTGCTCCAGCCCCAAAATGCCAATTTCGTCGGCGTCATAAGTTTTTCCCGTAGCAACAAACTTAACCTTGTCTCCTTTTTTAATACTTCCGTTGAACACACGAAAGATTACCTCGATACCTCTAAAAGAGTTGAAAACTGAATCAAAAATCATGGCCTGTAAGGGTTCATCCGATTTTCCCGTTGGTGCAGGAATTCTGTTGATGATTCCCTCCAAAATGTCATCCACACCGACGCCAGTCTTACCACTTGCATGAATAATATCTTCTTTGTCACAACCAATCAAATCAATGATTTGATCAGACACTTCATCTGGCATGGCTCCCGGCAAATCAATTTTGTTCAAAACCGGAATGATTTCAAGGTCGTGCTCAAGCGCTAAGTAAAGATTGGAAATGGTCTGTGCTTCTATGCCTTGAGAAGCATCTACTATCAACAATGCACCTTCACATGCAGCAATAGACCTTGATACTTCATAAGAAAAATCAACGTGGCCAGGAGTATCGATTAGATTGAGTATATAGTCTTTCCCTTCAAATTTATAACCCATTTGAATGGCGTGACTCTTGATTGTGATTCCACGCTCACGCTCCAGGTCCATATCATCCAACAGCTGCTCTTGCATATCGCGATCCGATACAGTACCTGTGTGTTGTAATAATCGATCAGCCAAGGTGCTCTTGCCATGATCAATGTGTGCAATAATGCAAAAATTTCTTATGTTCTCCATTTTTTCAAAAAAGAATGCAAAAATAGATAAAGTTTGGTTCAGATTTGCATTATGGTTCAAAGATGGATAGGTAGTTTTTGAATTAAAATTAATAGTTAAACCAAATGGCCGTTATGACCGATCAAGCAAACAATATTTCTGAATACATTATCTCCATCTACCGAAAGGAAGATCTGATGCGAGCCTATCAGTTTGATCTTGAAAAATTCGGTACCCAAGTCATTAATTTCTTTCCGATTTCGGATAAAGAAAAATTGGCTGAAGTAAATCACTATGAGGAATTCATGCAAAAAATGAAGGATCAGGGTATTGAAGAAAAAGGTCACTTAGAAGAAGTGAAAGAGCTGGTACTAACTTTAAGCCGAATGCATGATCAATTAAAATTGGATGATGACGACTATTTCAGTGTTTATCAAAAAGCCCTTCCCTTTATTGAAAATAACATGAGTCATGCCAAGGGAGCTATAAGAGACGAGATTCAAATATGTCTGAATGGTATCTATGGATTTCTTCTACTGAAAATAGCTGAAAGAACTATTCAACCGGAAGAACAGGAAATGGTAGATCGGTTTGGGGATTTATTGTCTCTGTTAAGCTACAAATACGAGGAGAATAAGGCCTCCAACTAGCGGATTTTAAATAAACATATTGAATCTGGAATTATTTCCGACGGACTGGGGTTAGTAGATTAGCACATTGAACAAGAGATCTCACGATACCGCTATTCTCATTTTTTCTAAACCTTCTGAAAAAGAAGGAAATGAAAAAGTATTGATCCCTCAAAATCAAACCACAAACAAGAGTTCGCTTAAGTGGCTTAGGAACAGGACCCTTCAGGTTGTACAAGCGACAAGACTTCCCAGTTTCTTAATCGAAGAGCAAACAGGAAATACCTTTGGACAGCGATTGGCAAATGCCTTTCAGTGCGTTTTTGACCAGGGTTATCAGCATGTCATTGCCATTGGGAATGATTGCGTGGAACTTTGCGAGGCGGATTTAATAGAAGCTGCTCGACTGGTCAGTCAAGGCGAAGTGGTTTTAGGGCCAGATCTAAGAAATGGCACCTACCTAATTGGCTTGAACCGGACCCAATTCAATGCAAGTCGACTAGCTCAACTACCGTGGCAAAGTAGGGATACATTCAAATCCTTAGTTGAGCACTTTGGCGTATGCCAAATCATGGAAACAAAGCAAGATCTCAACCACAGACAGGATCTTGAAAATTATGTTCAGCGAGCGGCAAGAAAAATCAGAAAAATCTTCCACCTGCTGCTCAGCGCTACCATGAATTGGGCTGACAGCAAAATGGAACCTCATACTTCATCATACCATTTAGTACTTGCTCATAGAGGTCCTCCACAACGATTCTGAGATTTCATTTAGCTCTAGATTGGTATAGAGCGAGTGATCTATGCCCTCGTATAAAATTTCATGCTAATTAATTCCAAACTCTACCCGAATGGAAAAGACTTACTATGATCCTAAGGATCTTAAAAAATTTGGTAATATATCTGAACTTCAACCCGAACTCGGCAAAAAATTCTTCGACTATTATGGAGACGTTTTTAAAGAAGGCGCGCTGACCCAACGTGAAAAATCACTAATCGCATTGGCTGTTTCGCATGCCGTCCAGTGTCCCTATTGCATTGATGCATATACTTCTGATTCATTAGAAAAAGGTGCCGACGAAACCCAAATGATGGAGGCCATTCATGTAGCCGCAGCCATCAAAAGTGGTGCCTTACTTGTCCATGGTGTACAAATGATGAATAAAATCGATGACCTGACGATGTGATGCAAAAGGAAAGAAAAATATCTCTGCAGGCCCAACATCATCAGCTTTCAAGAACTTCCAAACAACTGGCGGTTCTTGAAGAGATAAATCAGCAAAGCTTTACTGATAGACTTGAAAAGATCGATAGGTTTCCCTTGAAACCAACAGCGATTGATATTTTCCAGGTCAATATGGGTAAGATGTGTAATCAAGTCTGCAAACATTGCCATGTAGATGCAGGTCCGGATCGCAAGGAAATAATGACACGGGAAACCATGCAATGGTGTCTTGATGCGCTCGATCGGTCAAATATCTCAACTGTTGATTTGACAGGTGGTGCACCGGAGATGAATCCGGATTTCAGATGGTTTGTAGAGGAGTTATCTGGTCGTGGCAAGCAGGTTATTGTCCGTTGCAACCTGACTATCATCCTGGCCAATAAAAAATATCATGATCTACCCGAATTCTTCAGAAAGCATAAGGTCGAAGTGGTATCCTCTTTGCCTCACTTTTCTGCTCGAAGAACGGACGCCCAGCGCGGTGAAGGCGTATTTGAAAAATCTATTCAAGCACTTCAAATGCTAAACAAAGTAGGCTACGGACAACCGGATTCGGATCTAAAATTGAATCTGGTCTATAATCCATCCGGGGCATTTCTGCCACCTGATCAACTAGGTCTTGAATCTGAATTCAAGCGAAAGCTGAGAGACGGGTTCAATATTGAGTTTAATGAACTGTATGCGATTACCAATTTGCCTATATCCAGATTTTTGGATTATCTGGTGGTTTCAGGAAATTATGAAGACTATATGCAGAAGCTTGTAGACGCATTTAATCCGACTGCGGCGGACGGAGTCATGTGTAGAAATACAATCTCAGTAGGGTGGGATGGATATCTGTACGATTGCGATTTCAATCAAATGCTCGATCTCAAACTAAATGGCGGTTCTCCTGATCACATCAAAGATTTTGATGCCGAAGTCTTATCCAAAAGAGAAATTATTCTTAATAATCACTGTTATGGTTGCACCGCCGGTGCAGGATCTAGCTGCGGTGGCACGGTTGTTAATGAATAGTGAATAATTAAAAATGAATAATAGAATCGAATCAACTAATGAAAAAGAACATTCTAAAACCAAGAGCTATGACTTTGCACTTGATGTGATCAATGAAGTCCAAGTAATAAAAAACAACCACAAAGAGTTTGATCTCTCACGTCAACTGGTTCGCAGTGGAACAGCCATTGGTGCATTGATTCGTGAAGCTGAATTTGGTCAAACCAAAAAAGACTTCATTCATAAACTCAGTATCTCATTAAAGGAAGCAAATGAGACGGATTATTGGCTCAATCTTTTAAAAGATGCTGGATTGATAACTCAAGAAAGCTTTCAAGAATTAGCTCCAAAATGCGAGGAACTACTAAAAATGCTTGTCGCCTCAATTAAAACTGCACGATCAAATTAATAATTATTCATTATTCTATTTTCATTAACTATGAGTTATTTAGACACTACAATAGACGTTTATAAAGCCGCAGCCATCACTCCTGATATAGGATTGTGCTGTACCACTTCACCCATTTGGCAGCTGCCTGGCCTGAGTATGCCTAAAATCATGCAGGAAATGAATTACGGGTGTGGTACTACCGTGCATCCCAGAGACCTGGCGAACAATCCAAACATTCTATATGTAGGTGTAGGTGGGGGCATGGAGCTGCTTCAGTTTTCATATTTCAGTAGAAAAAAATCTGGCGTCATTGGTGTGGACGTAGTGGAAGAAATGCTACAGGCATCAAGGGAGAATTTTGTACAAGCTGAAGAAGAAAACGATTGGTTCAACAGTGATTTTGTGGAATTAAAAAAAGGAGATGCACTTGACTTGCCTCTGGCTGACGAGTCCATTGATGTAGCCGCTCAGAATTGCCTATTCAACATCTTTAAGGCGGATGAACTAAAAAAAGCATTGCAGGAGATGTATAGGGTATTGAAACCACATGGCAGACTCGTAATGTCCGATCCAATTTGCGATCAAACGATGCCTGATCATTTGAGGGAAGACGAAAAATTGCGTGCACTTTGCCTGAGTGGCTCTATTCCCATGAAGGATTACATTAAAATGTTGACCGATGTTGGTTTCGGCACGGTTGAAATAAGAGCCAAACGGCCTTACAGAGTTTTGTCTCCTAATCACTATGATGTGGAAGAAAATATCATCATTGAAAGTCTTGAGGTCTGTGCCATCAAAGATCCCATGCCTTCAGACGGACCATGCGTATTTACAGGAAAGGCAGCCATTTATTATGGTAACGATGAATACCTGGATGATAAAAAAGGGCATGTGTTGATGCAAAATCAGCCATTGGCCGTATGTGACAAAACAGCTTACGCCTTAGCCGATCTCAATCAGAAGGACATTCATATCACTCCCTCGACGTACTTCTATGACGGAGGAGGGTGCTGTTAGGTGCTTTTTTGATCAAGAGATGCCTTTTTGTTATAAGTGCTAAGCGTCGAACAGTCATCTTTTGTTAAATTTGAAGCTTATTAAGCACACGCATGGCAATAGACAAAAAGACCGTTCAGAAACTGGCTCACTTATCAAGACTTGAACTTACAGATAAGGAGCAGGAAAAGATGAGTGAAGATTTAGGAAATATCCTCGAATGGGTGGAAAAACTTGAAGAGGTGGATACCTCTAATGTGGAGCCGTTGGGCAATGTAAATGAAGAACCCATCCATCTGAGAGCAGATAAAGCCAATAATTACTTTTCCGACAAGGAAGCACTTAAAAATGCCCCGGAAAGTGATCAAGGACATTTTATCGTACCCAAGGTGCTTAGCTAATTATATGAATAAGTTCGCCTTCTGGGACGATTGGGAAACTCCTTTCCGCCTAACATTCAAAGCCCTTTCGCTACTCCTTATAATTTTTCTTGGGGCATTTTTAATTATAGAATGGGGGCAACTGAGCCCGTTCTACTATTGGAAGATTACAGGATACCTTGAGCATATTCCATTCCCCGTGTTTTCAAATCATTCTGAATTCATTGAAAGCACCATTACGACAGATATGCCTTTGATCTTTCAAAAGATATTCGGAGGATCTAATACTCTTTCTGTAGGATACACCTATGCATATCTTATTGTTTTGTACGTGGGGTTGATTGGTTGTTTGACTCTGGCCACTTATCTCGAGAATTTTTGGTATTTCTTAAGTATGGGGCTTTGGATTCTTCTGATTATGCTCAGTGGAATTGGTAAGATTGGTCTTTTTGGCTTCTACGATGAAATTCCTATTATCATAGTCGCTTTGCTATTTCTACCTGCTTCGTATTATTTCAATACCATAGATGATTCTATTGGACTGGGTAAAAGGTTCTTAATTTTCCTGGCCTTACTATTAGTTACCTTTGGGCTGATTCATTTTGGAAGTTCGTATGATCAGCCTCTGCTTTTTCTTACTCGATTTTCATACTTACCTGCAGCCGTAGTTTGTCTGATTTTTATCCTTATTGTAGGTCACGAAATCGTTTATGCCATTCTATCACTCACCACCCCATATTCAAAATCTTCTTCCAATAATACAACTCATTTCATTGTCCTCAGCTCTGTTTATCTGCTGAATCTGGTAGCCTTGTATTTGCACCAAATCGGTTATCTGGATTGGAATATTTACTACCTCAATGAATTTGCGGTTATTGCTTTGTCCACTATTTTGGGCATTTGGGGAATAAAGTCCCGTGAAGAAAGATATGCTGGCATATTACCGTTTTACCCATACACTGCTCTACTTTATCTGTGGCTGGCTATAATTTCATTTGCCACCTTCTCCTACCAGGCCTGGCATGCCAACGACCCTTTTTTGGAGTCTATGCAGAACTTGATCCTCTATAGTCATATTGGATTTGGAAGCATGTTTTTCTTATATATCATTGGCAACTTCATCACCCAACTCAGACAAAACCTTCCGGTACATCAATTCGCTTATGTGGAAGACAATTTTCCATACATTTCAGCACGAATCGCCGGATTGATTGTTGTTGCAGCGCTATTTTTTCGTGCACATTATGCCAGTTTTAATTTAGCTGTAGCGGGCTATTACAATGGCCTGGCCGATCTGAACATAAGTTTGGACAAAAGCGAAACGGCTTATTATTATTATAAAGAAAGCACGGGCCAGAGCATGCATAATCATCACGCAAATTTCCAGCTAGCCCAATCAGAAAAGAAACCTAGTTATAGGTTGACATATCTTAAGAATACGCTCGAAAAAAAACCAACACCCTACGCCTACGCATCTTTGGGCAAGGAATATGAAAACGCGAGTCAGTTTTTTGATGCTCTTTTCACCTATCAAGAGGGTCTGGAAGTATTTCCTAAGAACTGGGCACTTCAGAACAATCTTGCTCTACTATACAACAAAACCAACGTGGTGGATTCAGCGGTTTATTATCTAAAAAACAATTCACCAGGTTCCTGGAAAAAATCAGTCGTTCAATCCAATCTGAAAGCAGTTTTGGCCATGCATGGTATGAGGGGCGACAATGAATCAGATGAAGAACCTGACAGATTCGACCTTCAAAGCAATACAATAGCTAACAAGACCATCATACAAGATACATCTCGCCTTAAGTTCATTACAGAACCACAGACGAGAGCACTCAACCTTTTTACATTTAGCTATCTCAAAAACCTTGGAATCTATTGTTATCAAAACAACCAGCCTGAATACTTAAGAATTATTGACTCCTATTTGGACGCTCCCGAAAACATTTCTTTTAGAAGGGACTTGATCCTGGTGAAAGCGTTGAACCTATATCAGGCAGGAAGAATAGCTTCAGCTATTGAAATTATCTACCAACTCAAAGAAGCTGATGAAGACGAATCCGGACAATGGAATAGCTTATTAGGTAAATGGTGCCTGGAGTTGAATGCCCCACTTCAAGCTTCGAAGTATTTTGAGAAGGCCAGAGAGTCCTATTACCCCAATGTCTCTGCGGATTTGGCACAGGCCTATTATCGTTTGGGTGATCAGTCTTTAGCTCTATTTATGCTAAGCAAAGAAAGTGACACCAATGACACGCTAAACTCAAATCAAACCGCATGGGTTCAATTGTTCGATGCCATGCAAAATCATCAAGTAAGTTGGGAAATTTATTCGTTTGAAAGGGAGAAAGCACTTTTAGAAAATGCAAAAAAGGCCGAAAGCAATAAGCACATTCTATTTGAGCAGTTAGGCCTCGGCAATCCATATTTTCAAGAAGGCGTGATTGCAGCGGCACGTTATTTTCAGCAAGAGGATAAAGACGAGGAAACGGCCTATAGAATACTCCATCAAGCTATTACAATCAATGAGTTTTCTGACCTATTGATCAAAGCATACATAGATCATTGTTTGAACACAGGACTAATTGATTTTGCAGATGATGCACTAGCTAGACTAGCTGATATCTTATCTGAAAATGAATACACCGCTTATAAAGTCGCGTTTGAATCCAAAAAAGAATCTGCACAAACCGATCTAGACAAAAATTGGTAGCAATAAACAACATCCCATGAAAAGATTAATCGGCCCATTCAAAGAGATTATTACCCTTTCAGAGGCAGTACATAAAGGACCATTGACCGAAGATGCCCTTGGATTAATTGAACAAGGCGGAGTCTTGATTGAGGATGAGGTCATTGTGGAAGTTGGTGAGTTCGAAAACTTAAAAAAACAAGCAGACATTATCGACCGGATAAAAGAAGACCAAGTGCTTTTACCAGGTTTGATTGACAGTCACACACACATCTGCTTTGGTGGATCCCGTGCTGGAGATTATGCCCAGCGCGTTGCTGGTAAGACTTATCAGGAAATACTAAAAAATGGGGGCGGCATCCACGACTCTGTTAATAAAACCAGGGCAGCCTCTCAGGAAGAACTCACTGACTTAGTAAAAGCCAGAGCAAAACGCCATTTACTTGAAGGTGTAACCACCATCGAAGTCAAAAGCGGGTATGGGTTATCTGTCCAAGAAGAAATCAAGATGCTTCAGGCCATCAAATCGGCTAACCAAAAGATTCCGGCAGATTTAATTACAACCTGCCTGGCGGCCCACGTTTGTCCTAAGGAATTCGATAGTCATGAAGACTACCTTAATCATGTCGTTGAGCATTTATTCCCCGAACTAAAAAAACAGGAACTGACCAACCGCATCGACATATTTACTGAAGATGGAGCATTTGACACTAAGCTTTCGGCCAAATATTTAGCGCAAGCGAAAGAAGCTGGATTTGAAATCACTGTACACGCAGATCAGTTTACGTCCGGAGGCACCAGAGTGGCTGTGGAAGCAGGAGCACTCAGTGCTGACCATCTAGAAGCTACTTCTGACGAAGACGTAAGAATACTTGCCGGATCTGAGACGGTAGCTACAGTACTGCCCGGAGCTTCGATGGGGCTGGGCATGCACTACTCCCCCGCCCGTAAGTTGTTAGACGCAGGATGCTGTCTAGCCATAGCCACGGATTGGAATCCTGGCTCAGCACCTATGGGTGACCTTCTTGTTCAGACAGCACTTTTGGGCGCCGCAGAGAAACTTTCTATCACGGAGTGTGTAGCTGGCATCACCTATCGCGCCGCCAAGGCCTTGAATTTATCTGATCGCGGAAGAATTAAAGCAGGTCAACTAGCAGATTTGATTGCCTTTCCTGTAGGCGATCATCGCGAGATATTTTATCAGCAAGGAAAAATTAAGCCTAACAAAGTGTGGAAAAAAGGAGTTTCAGTGGTTGGCTAATGTTTAGGGTATGATACGTAGGTGCACCCTACCCCTATTAAAAAGTCTCTAAGCAACCTACATTTTGACCTACCGCGTTCTTATTCAATTGGGATACACAAATCCACCATGAATTTGTTTTCCGGATGCTCCCTAAAATCATTGTGATAAATTTCAAATGGGTTTTCTGCGCTTTTTTTGTATCCGTTTTCATTCATCCAAATGAAAAGACCTGTCCATGATTTCGGAAATTCGTCTGGCGTGATTTCAAAACGACCAACGATACATTTCCCTTTCTTAATAGTCGATTTATAAATTTCCCCTTCGGTTTCAAAAGATTCATTAGTAGTTAAAAACACGCTCATACGAACTCTTTCTGGTTTCGTAACTTTAATGCTATCGTAGAAAACCCTGCCCAATTTAGCTTCTGGGTTTTTCATCAAGCCTTTAGAGTTTGCCCATTTTATTACCTTTTCAAAAGAGTCTTCTACACCATTTATTCCAATGTGCGTTACGCCTGCAACATTCAATTCGGGTGCTTCTTTAATTTCAATATTTGCATTCATCTTTATCCAGTTTTTAAGATTATTAATCATGCAAATGTATTTTTCATAATCAGGATGCTCTTGACCATTCTTGCTTTCCAATTGACGAATCTTGCTATGTCGATTAGGGTTTTGCTTTTTAAACGTTGTTGGACTTACTCCGAAGTACTTTTTAAATGCCCGTGAATAAGAGGAGTTTTCACTAAATCCATATTTGTGAGCTATTTCTGCTACGGTTATATTTTTATGCAACAGATCTAAAGCTGATTTTTCTATTCTTCGCCTTGTCACATATTCATTCAAGGTTTCTCCCGTAACAAATTTAAAAACCCGATGGAAGTGAAATGGTGAGAAATATGCGATTTCAGATATCGTATCCAATGATAAATCAGCATCCAGGTTTTCGTCGATAAATTCAAAAACGCGATTAATTCGATTCTTATAATCTGCTTGTATTTCTTTTTCTGATATTGTCATTCCGTAGCTATTGTTCACTTAGAAAAGCTAAAAAATAAGCTTGAATCTTTCACAAACCCTTGTTACTGATAAAGCTTCTCCCCTGCTTCAATTGCTATCTTCAAATAGTTTTCAATTGGAGGCAAAGGACAAGAATAGGTAGAATTGTATTCGCAATATGGATTGTAAGCCTTATTGAAATCCAAAGTAATTTTTTCAGCTTGATCTGAGAAGTTCAGGTTAATATACCTACCCCCGCCATAAGTGGTCTGGTCGTTGGTCTGGTCGGCAAACGCCAAAAATAAAGTACCATCTTCAACACCTTTGAGTACCAGCAGTTGCTGAGGTTGTTGCTCCAACTGAAATTTTAGTATGGCATGTTTAACAAAAACTCTCGGCACACCGCTGGATGTCCCCAAGGTCATTTCGCTACCATTATCTATTCTTTCAATAAAGGCAATAGCCTTGAAATTTTCACTGACCAGGAAATAATTGAGACTTATGAGTGAATCGGCTCCGACAAAAGGCGATTCATCTGATTCATTCATAAAATCATCAGTTTCCTTACGCTGGTTCTCTATTTGCTCCTGATAGGAAAGGGACTGCTGCTTTGGCTCACAAGCACAGGCCAATACCATCCAGGAAGACATAAAAAACAAAATCTTGTACTTTCTATTCATCACAGCATCGATTCATCAGAAAAGCTAAAATAGCCTTCATCTGTGAAAATAATGTGATCCAAAACAGGAATATCTAAGGTCAAGCCTGCAGCTTTCAGTTTTTTTGTGAGTTTGATGTCCTGCTCACTGGGCTGGCGATTGCCGGAAGGGTGATTATGTGCCAAAACAATACTCGAAGCCAGGACTTCCAGTGCCTTTTTGAAAATAAGTTTTGCGTCTACGACTGTTCCCGATACGCCTCCGGCGCTGATCATTTCAGGTTTCAGAATTTTGTTAGCTCTGTTCAAAAAGAGTACCCAGAATTGTTCATGGTCCAGGTCAAGCAAGTTTGGTTTTAAATAATTATAAGCATCTATAGAGGAACTAATCTTCGGTTTTTCGTCAGAATCCATATTCTTACGCCTTCTTCCCAGCTCTAAAGCACTAATTATTGAAACCGCTTTAGCCTCGCCAATTCCATTAAATTTCTTTAAGTCTGTAAGAGAGAGCCGCGCCAGCTGATTGAGATCGTTGTTCGTTGCTGCCAGGATGCTTTTGGCCAAATCAACTGCAGATATACGAGGTGTACCTGATCCGATAAGAATCGCGATGAGCTCAGCCTCTGATAGAGCTGCTCTTCCTTTTAGGATTAATTTTTCTCTTGGCCTGTCTTCTTCAGCCCATTGCTTGATAGATAAATTATCTATACTGTTCATTGCTTTTTTTGTTTTTGCAAATTGGGCCAATGCAGATAAAACAAAAAAAGCTCCCAATACGTGGGAGCGTTCAATTCTTTATAATACTGACTCTAGCTTAAAGAGAAGCTACTAGCTTAGTCAATTTCGACTTTTGGTTAGCCGCTTTGTTTTTATGAATGATGTTGTTCTTAGCCAACTTGTCAATCATACCCACTACTTTCTTCAACAGCTCTTCAGCTTCAGTCTTATTGGTAGACTCTTTCAACCTTTTTACAAAAGTTCTGGTAGTCTTATGCTGATACCTGTTTCTAAGCCTTTTAGCTTCGTTTGATCTTATTCTCTTTAAAGCCGATTTATGATTCGCCATTCTCTAAAATGTTATATTCTATTTTTAGGACTGCAAATTTAGAGCTATTATAGATAAATCCAAACACTAATGACTAAATAAATTTAATGATGAATGATAGGTGAAAAAGCTGTTTTTGGCGTAAATATGCTTCTGAAACACAAAGATCAATCTATTATTTTCGATCCTCTATGAAAGCACTAAGATACTTACTTATCTTTTTTTCTGTTCTTCTGTTGCTGCATCCCGGATTTGGGCAAAAATCTGCAGTCAGAATAGACGATTCAGATACTTTGAAATTTACCAGCAGCGTGCTTCTGGAAATAGACTCTGTTCAATTATATAGCGGTATACAAGCCATTATCAATCAAGCCCTAGACTCCGCAGCTTTTCCTGGTTGCCAAGTTCTTTTGGCCAAACAAGGCCAGGTCTTTTATTACGAATCGTTTGGTTATCATACCTATGACAGTCTCCGCATGGTCAATAACTCAGACCTTTACGACCTCGCTTCCATTACAAAAGTTACTGCCGCTACTTTGGCTTTGATGAAATTGTATGATGAAGGAAAATTTGATTTGGATCGAACATTGGGCTATTACTTTCCCTTTCTTGCCAAGTCGAACAAAGCGAATTTGTCCATACGCAAGGTATTGGCACATCAGTCCAGACTAAAAAGTTGGATTCCCTACTATTCAGAATCTCAAAGAAAAAATGGTCGATACAAGCGCAAAACAATCTCGAACGATTCTACTTCCAGCTACCCATACCGTATACCTGGATCTGATTTCTTCCTCTACAAGGAGTTTAGAGAGAAAAGCATTTATAGAATGATCAAAAAATCTAAGCTATACCCTCAGGAAGAGTATGTGTATTCAGGACTGGTTTTCTATCTCTTGCCACAATTGGTTGAAAGATTATCGGGCGAATCCTTTGACGATCATCTCAACCAAAAATTCTATATGCCTTTGGGTGCACAAACTCTAGGCTTTGAGCCGATGAAGAGATTCCCGCGAAGTCAAATTATCCCTACAGAAGTAGATACTTTTTTCCGAATGAGCAAACTTCATGGTGTCGTTCATGACGAAGGTGCGGCCATGATGCTGGGTGTTTCCGGCAATGCCGGTCTTTTCAGCAATGCCTACGATCTTGCCAAAGTATTTCAAATGCTACTAAACGGTGGCACCTATGGAGAACAAAAATATTTAAGTCGCGAAACGATTAATGAATTTACAAGTTGTCAATATTGTGATTTGGACAACCGCAGAGGATTGGGATTCGACAAACCATTGATCGAATATGACAGCATCAAAACAAGTGTGGCCAAACTCGCGAGTCCGGAAAGTTATGGCCATTCAGGATATACCGGTACCTTAGTATGGGCTGACCCAAAAAATCAACTATTATTTGTATTCCTGGCCAATCGTGTACATCCTACTCGTGCAAACAGAAAAATATATCAATTAAACATTAGACCAAAAATTCATGATTTAGTATATCGCCTAATTGAAGAAGGAAAAGAGGGTAGACCTTAAGGTGAATGAATGAAACAACCCCGGGGCAGGCACCCGAGATTATTTTCATTCCATATACACCTGGTTGCGTCTTGTGGTGAATTCATTCAATAAAATATAAATATAATCATATTTTTATATTCATCACTAAGATTAATACAATTTTTTATCATTTAGTTAATATTTATCAAAATCAAACTAGAAACTCAGGAGTTGCAATTCACCCCTAACCATAGCAAATTTGCCCCCTCAATTAATCTGCAGATGAATATCAAAAAGTCTTTCTTATTCTTATTTATTGTTCTCAATTCGTCATTTTCTCATTGCCAAATTGAAATTTTTAGCCAGCACATAACTCTCGACTCAATTGTAAACAGCGCATCAGATGAGCTCAATGTGGTTGTTAGCCATGATGGCCAACTCATCTATTTCACCAGGAAGAACCATCCAGAGAATATTGGGGGCACAAATGATAAAGGAGACGTTTGGGTAAGCGAGAAAAGCCCAAATGGGAACTGGTCTCCATCCTACAACTTAAAAGCAATAAACAGCCCAAAAAGTAACACAATCATTGGATTTATGAATGTCGGAGGAACTATGGTGCTCCATGATGCGGATGGCTTTAAGCTATCTTATCAAAAAAAAGGGCAGTGGTCGAAGCTCACCTCATTTGAAATCCCATATTTTAATTCTAAGTCTAAAGAACTAACTGCATGCGTTTCAAGTGATGGCAGAAACATTTTGTTTGGCATGGAATCCTTTGGCTCCTATGGCGTTGAAGATATCTATATCTCAAGGCTGAATTCCAACGGCAAATGGACCAGTCCAAAAAATTTAGGCTCAACCATCAATACGCCGAACCAGGAAATTACTCCTTTTTTGGCGGCGGACAACAAAACACTGTTCTTTGCTTCCAACGGACATGGTGGAGAAGGCAGTTTTGACATATTTATGTCAACAAGGTTAGACGACACCTGGCAAAACTGGAGTCCTGTTCAAAACCTAGGGCCAAAAGTGAACACAAAAGGAAGAGAACAATCGTTTACATTTTTGCCTGATGCAGAATTCGCCTATTTATCGAGTACCCAAAACAGTGACGGCTATGGTGATTTGAAAAAAGTAAAAATCTCTCCAGACATCACCCCGGTTGAAATAGAAGTAGATACTACTCGTGTAACTGATATCGTAGAAGAAAAAAACATAGTAGCTCTTAGTGGAAGCGTTGTCGACAAAAAAACCGAACGAAAAATTATAGGAGCCCAAATATTCGTGACTACAGAGCCAACCAACCAAGAATATAAAACCTTGACCAACTCTGACGGTGAATTTAATTTGAGCATTACGGAGGGTAACAGCTATGTGGTTAAAATAAGGGCTTACCAATACATGTCTTCCGAAAGTGTGCTAACTGATGCCAACGTGGTAGGTGGGGAGAAATCAACTTACAAACTTGAACCGGTAATCGAAGGCAATACGGTTACCCTAGATCATGTGCTTTTCGAACAAGGACAAGCAGTATTGATAGAAGGATCCCAAAAAGAGCTGGATTTGGTTGTAGAAATGATGAAGTACAATCCTGATGTTTCCATCTTTTTAGCCGGCCACACCGATAATCAGGGTAAGGCATCTCTAAACGTATCACTAAGTGAAGATCGTGTACAAACTGTCACCCAATACTTGATCTCTCACGGGGTGAGCAAAAAACGAATCTCTGGTAAAGGATTTGGCGGCACTAAACCCATTGCCAGCAACGCCAGTGCAGAAACAAGAAAACTCAATCGAAGAGTTGAGTTTACCGTACACAAAATCAAAAAACAAAAAAGCACCGATCAATAAAGTCCGGTGCTTTTATATTGGTAAATTGAGGTTATTCATTTTTAGTTAACCAGCCATTGCGGACAGCTAATTGTGATTCGTCAGGCTCTTCATTCAAAGACAGAATATGCAAATATTCTACTTCTACTTCAAAAATCCCAGCAGTAAGATCTAGCTTCACTTCTGATCCGTCTTCTCCTTGCCTCATCACGGTATAAGTAAATTCTTCTCCCACTTTCATCTCTGCTCTAATTCCCTGAAAGAATGCACCGATACCACTCAAAGGTATTTCTTTTCCGTTAATACCCACCAATACATCACCATTTTTTAATCCAAAGGCCTTTCCAAAATCGTTTAATCGCTCAGCATTGGCTATAAACAGCCTTCTCAGTTCAGGGTTATATCCAAAAGTACCCTGTGGCATTCCCATACTTATCTCCATTCTTTTTTCTGATGGTTTGTAATCAACACCGGCAAGATCCAGCATCTCAGCGTAAGGCAGCGGCGTATTTCCTTCCACATAAGTGCTAAAAAAGGTTCTGATCTCAGGGTAAGTCATCTCTGTAATGATATCAAACAGGTCTTCATCATCAAAGGCTTGATCTTTACCGAATTTAGCTGCCAGATCAGCCATCATGTCCTGAACACCATATTTACCATCTGAAAGGCTTCTCAGCTTCAAGTCCAGGCACACCCCTATTAAAGCACCTTTTTCATATACATTCCCATATTGGTCCGGATATTTGTCTAATGTGTATTTACTTAGATCTGTAAATGCCAATGTATCATTAAATCTGGTAGACGCAGCGATCATTTTATTCTGAAGTGTACCAAGATATTGTTCATGTGACATGATGCCATATTTCGCCTGCACATTTCCTGCAAAAAATTCCGTGATACCTTCATAAAGCCACAAATGCTTTGACATCTTTGGTTCATTGAAATCGAAATGATGAATTTCTTGGGAATGAATATTCAAAGGTGTAACTATATGAAAAAATTCATGGGCTGCAAACCGATTGAACATTCCAATCATGGTATTAATAGGCTGATTTCTCATAGAATACAATGAGGAATAAGAATGTTCTAAGGCTCCAACTGAAGTAACAGGTCGCTCAGTAAAATAACAAATGAAGGCATATTTGTCCACGGGCAACTTGCCTCCTAAATATTCCTTCTGCGCCATAAGAAGTTGTTCGATAGCTCCCTTGACCTCCTCGGATTTCACCACCTCACCTGGTGAATAGGTAGATATCAAAACCTCTGCACCCGCTACTTTAATAATACTGGTATCCGGTTCACAATACATGAGTGGATTATCAATCAGGTGATCATAATTTTCAGTCAGGTAGGTATCCACTCGAGAATCGGTGGTAGTCGGTTTTATCTCTTCCAATCCTAATCCCTGATCCAATGATTGACCAGTGCTCAAGGCGATTAGTCCAGTAGATCCGTACATTTTAGGATCTCGGATTACATTGAATTTGAAGGGCGATCGAGTCATATTTTCAAAATAACCGAAAAAGCCTGCCGAGTTGATAACGAAATTTTTTCCTTCCTCTATATTGGTACCAGCCGGTTCGAATATGGCCTCACCATCCACATCATTGTCATAAGAATCCTTCACCCAATAGGTCACCTTGACAAGCTTATTACTTTTGGATATTTTCCATGAATTTAAGGAAGTCTTCTCAACAGGCAATTCTCTGCCTTTCTTGTCAAAAGCTTTAAAATCCTGAACGAACCTCCCATAATCAGCTACGCTATACGTACCAGGGATGATCTTAGGCATGTAGAATGTTGTCTCCGGTTCTTTAATTTTCGGTGGAATCAGAATCACCTGAACCTGATCATCTTTAACAACTGTAAGATCTAGAGTGTAAACATATTGGTCTTCGGGAAGTGCGTAAGCGGCCAGGTGAACAACCATGGCCAGCAAATAGATGGCTAGTTTTTTCATTTGAGTTTATTTTGAGTTTTTTTTAATTGTCGATGTTAATATAACCCTCGTGCAGGATAATCACCTACCATAAGTATCTCAATAGGCGCATTTATTACACGGCTGGTAAATTCATGCCCTCTTTCGGAAGACTTGCATCATGCTTCGTACTGACAACAATCACTCACACAACTGACCCGCTGCCGTGGGTATTCGGTGTTCTTGAACTTGTTTTACCTGTGAATAACAGGCTAAATAAAGCTCAATAAAGTGATAAATTATGAAAAACACATTCATCATAATGTCGGTTATGTGCTTCAGCATATTTACCAAAGCTCAGACCTTAAAACTGGAAAAGGCAGAGAGCACCATGGAGATTCTTGGTACGTCTTCGCTTCACGACTGGGAGTCTAATGTGGAAGAGTTTGTAGTGAAAGCCGCTCTGGCTGATAATCAGATCAGAGGCATTCATTTTACTGCAATAGTTAGATCCATTAAGAGCGGAAAATCCGGAATGGATAACAACACTTATAAGGCGCTTGAGGAAAACAAGTATCCCGAGATCCAATTCACGACTGATCAATTAACGATCCAAGGAAAAGAGCTATTAGGAAAAGGTGAATTATTAATTGCCGGAAAATCAAACGAAATCCCTGTAAGACTAACTATAAACAATACTTCCAAACTTTCGGTCAGTGGAAGCATCAAGATCAAAATGACCGATTACGGAATAACCCCGCCTACTGCTGTATTCGGCACGATAAAAACGGGGGACGACATCACAATTCAATTCGATTTTACTTTAATAAAAAGCTAAACTTTTTCAATCATGAAATCCTTACAAATTTTAAAATCCATTGTTTTTACCATAACAATGCTGTGTGCTTTACAAAGTTTTGCACAAGCGCCACTACAAAATTATCGATCTGATAATCAGGATGGTTTGAATGTATTCGAAACGCCAAAACAAACAGACGTAGAATATGACGGCCTGAAGGTGAAAATAGGCGGCGACTTTGCCATGCAGTTTCAGAGCATCAATCAGTCTAATGATGCAAACAATTTAGTGGAGCTTGGTTCTAATCTGAACTTACCTACCGCTAACCTTAATCTTGACGTACAGTTGGAAGACGGTTTGAGAATGCACTTAAGAACCTATTTGTCTTCAAGACACCATGAAGAAGCATGGGTGAAAGGCGGATATCTGCAAATGGACAATCTGAATTTTATCAATGATGGATTTCTGTCCGGATTAATGGAAGTAACCACTATTAGAGTGGGAATGGACGAGTTCAACTATGGCGATGCGCACTTCAGAAGGTCTGACAACGCCAGAGCCATTTACAACCCATTCGTGGGCAACTACATCATGGACGCCTTTTCTACCGAAGGCTTTTTGGAAGTCACATTACAAAACAATGGTATGCTTGGAGTATTGGGGGTTACTAATGGTAAACTGAATCAGAATGTAACAGTGAATGATAATTCTGACAACAAAGTGTCTTTCTTTGGCAAACTAGGCTATGACAAACAAATCAATGATGACTTGAGATTGAGATTGACCGGTTCATGGTACATCAATAAAGGAACGACCACAGGTACTTGGCTCTACAACGGAGACAGAGCTGGAAGTAGATATTACAAAGTCACAGATTATTTTATGGACGATGGCAGCGGAAACCTAAGCGTCTCTTCTAGCGACTTTTCCGGTAGGTACAGAGCAAGGCTAACAGAACTAACTGCCATTCAGATCAACCCATTCGTTAAGTATAAGGGACTAGAATTCTTTGGTATTTATGAAATTGCGAGTGGTAGTGCCGATGGCGAAGGGTCTGTAACTCAAATGGCAGGTGAGGCACTCTACAGACTAGGCCAAAACGATCAGTTCTATTTGGGTGGACGCTACAATATGGTGAAAGGCAACACGGCTGAGAGTGCACCTGACTTGGAGATCAAAAGATTCAATTTCGGTGGTGGATGGTTTCTGACCAAAAATGTAATAACCAAATTGGAGTACGTGAAGCAAACTTATGACGGCGACGGCTACGCCGGAGACGCCCAATTCCAAGGAGCAGAGTTCAACGGTGTGGTGATTGAAGCTGCGATTAGCTTCTGATGAAATAATATTTAGTTACCTGCAATAAAAGGCGAGCCTCAATGAGGCTCGTTTTTTATTTTCTTAGTTAAGATTACTTCAAAAGAAATATCCAATTCATTTTTTACCACCACCGCTCCAAAAAACTTACGAGGTGGCTCTAAATCATATGATCTTAGATAAATCGTGTGATTACCTCCCAACAACAATTCCTCACCTAGATTTTCAACATAGCAGTCTTGGATCAGCTCTTCTTTTCTCTTTTCTGCAACTGCCAAACTCGCGTGCATGTGCATTTTATTGGGAACTTCATGATCCACATGTGTTATGTTCAAATTGAGAAATGGAAATTCTCCGGCACGAAGCAAATCCCGAAACTCTTGAGTCATCAAACGGTACCTACAATTAAATGCCCGTACCGGGATATTGAGAGTCAGACCCGAAAAGTTAAAATCACCGTTGACTCTGGTCAGTTCAATTTGCAGTGTGTCCATCACATAACCTGCCAAATCAAGTCTACATTCAAATTTATTGATGTTCGTCCGTCCTCTGATGGTAATTTGTTCCTTGCGTAAAACATAGTATTCCTCAGCACTTTCTTGCCCTAAAGCACTAAAAAAAAACATGACTGCTATAAACAAGCAAAGCACAGTTCTCATAGAGGTGATAATTATTATTTCACACGAACATATGTCTCATAAATGTATCGATCAACACCCATATCCTCAGATTTTTCAACACCCTGCTGAATCAATGTGTCTCCTCTGATCTCAACTTCAAAGTCAAAAATATGTCCCTCCCATCCTCGAGCGGTGCAAAACTCCAAATGCTCACTGTAGTTATTTCCCTGAAGGGTGTATTTCCCTGCGCCAGCTGCAAAAAAAGCCAGAGAGTCCCCACCCTTCTTTAAGTCATGATTCACAAATGAGAAATGAGTGGGTGTAATAATTTTAATCATCCGTCGACCTTTCACGAAGGTATTGAAGGTCTCACCTTCTTCAGTGTTAAAAACATCAATCAGTTCCCAGGTTCCGAGCAGAGAAGGTGAACTGTCAGAATACCCTTCTTTAGAGGACTGACAAGCAAATACAACGGATAATAAAAACAGACTAATCCAAATAGATTTCATATTGAAAAGTTTAATAAAGTGAAAAAAGTGTTGGATTAGACAAGCTAATCTAAAGGAAGACTCATTTGAATGCAAATAAAGAAGCCCAGACATCGTAGATTGACAAAACAGGAACCGGTCTAACCAATTATTTTGTCTAATTTGCAAGTCGTTTTTTTGTAGCTTAATTAATGCAGGAAGCATGGGTGAAAAACTTATTTATGGGATTCAGCAGGTAGGAGTTGGCGTAGACGATGCTCAGAAGGGGTTCGAGTGGTACGCTAAAACGCTCGGCGCTGATTTATGTATCTTCGATGACAATAACGAAGCTACTTTTATGGCCAAGTATATGGGAGGTAAAGCCAGAGCTAAAAGGGCCATTCTGGCAATGAATGCACAAGGCGGAAGTGGTTATGAGATATGGCAACATACCGGACGTATGCCCCTGACCATCGAAGAGCCTGTACAATTGGGTGATCTCGGGATCAACATCGCAAAAATAAAATCTCAGGATATTCAGCGAAGTTTTGAACGGCTCAAAGCCAAAGGAGTAACAATCTGCACAGATATAAACGAAGAGCTTGATGGCTCTAAAGGCTTTTATATCAAAGACCCATGGGACAATATCCTCCAAATTAAGGAATTTGACTCCTGGTTAAAAAAATCAAAGTTTGATGTAGGTGGCATTTGCGGAGCTACGTTGGGTGTTTCGGATATCGAGCAATCGCGGAAGCTATACTCAGATATATTGGGTTATGATCAGGTGGTATATGATCAGACCGGTACTTTCGAAGATTTGAAAGGTTTGAATAATGGAGAGGGCAAATTCAGAAGAATTTTACTTACTCACAAAAAGGATAGGACTGGTGGTTTTTATCCGCTATTGGGAGATGGTCAGATCGAGTTGATACAAACACTTGACCGAACTCCTAAGAAGCTCTTTGAAGGCCGTTTTTGGGGAGACGTAGGTTTTATCCACCTCTGTTTTGACATTAGAAATATGAAGGCCCTGGTAGAGGAATGTAAAGAAAAAAATTACCCCTTTCAAGTACTCAGCTCCGAGCACTTCGACATGGGCGACGCCAATGGCCATTGGGGATATATCGAAGATAATGATGGGACACTGGTAGAGTTTGTGGAAACACATAAAGTGCCTCTGATTAAAAAAATCAATTGGAGCATTAAACTCAAAAACCGGGATCCTCACAAGCCATTACCAGGGTTCATTCTTAAAGCCATGGCCATTACAAAACGAGTGAAGTTCGATTAATTAGCACTCCTAAGGACAAATACCTCCTGCATACAATGAGCATAGAAAAAGACCTCCAACACCGCAGCGAATCCAAATGTGAGCTCTGCGGGACTACTGATACAGTATCCGTATTCCCGGTGGCACCTAAAAATGGCGATACGGCTGAAGAATGCGCTTACCTATGCAACACATGCAGGACACAGATAGAAAACCCTGAACAAGCAGATACTAACCATTGGCGTTGTCTCAACGACAGCATGTGGAATACCAACCCGGCTGTTCAGGTATTGGCCTGGCGCATGCTCACACATCTGCGTACAGAAGGATGGCCACAGGATCTACTGGATATGCTTTATTTGGAGGACGACACCCTGATTTGGGCCAAAGCCACCAGAGAAGATGGAGAAGAAAGTAACAAAATCATCCATAAGGACAGCAATGGAGTCATTCTTAAGGTAGGCGACAGCGTAGTGCTCATTAAGGATCTCAATGTGAAAGGAGCCAATTTCACGGCCAAACGCGGAACTGCCGTACGAAACATTTCACTGGTGCATGACAATCCAGAACAAATTGAGGGTAAGGTAAACGGCCAGCAAATCGTAATCCTAACAAAGTTTGTAAAGAAATAAACTCAAGAGCTCATTTAATCGAATTCAAAACCAAACTATAACAATGGTTGGTGTCAGCCCCAAACTCACCCCATCCGTATCGTTTCAAAATTGCCTTATCCCAAACGATCCTTTACAAACTCGATTTGAGTCTTACCATGTGGCATTGGCCTTCCATCCTCTCCGATATTCACCAATACAATCCGATCTACCGTAATAATTGTCTCATGGGTCATTTTATTACGAACCTCACAATTCAGCACCAAAGATGTGCTGCCAAACTTCGTTGGTTCTATCCCAATTTCGACAATATCCCCCTGTTTAGCCGAGCTGCGAAAATTGATCTCCGACATAAACTTGGTGACTACTTTCTTGTTTTCGAGTTGGATCGCACCATAAAGCGCCGCTTCTTCATCTATCCAAGCGAGAAGCTTGCCTCCGAACAGCGTTTGATTGGGATTAAGATCTTCGGGCTTGACCCATTTTCTGGTATGAAATCGCATAACTATTTGTTTGCACTAAAATAATCACAAAGTTTAAGGCAGAGTTTCTAATCTTACTGAATTCCATGCATGATCTACATCATAAATATTTCTATAATACTTAAAACAAGCCCTTCAAGGAATAAACATGTTCATTTTACCGATAGCGTTCACGCTTTTTATACTTCTTAGTAAACAGAGCACGAAACAGCCAGAAAAACATGGATAATACTACTGCAAGTACCGGTACAAAAAGAATTTGTGATTCACGAACTGACGTAGGAAATAGCTGAGGTTGTCCCAGGAATAAAGAGGTGGTAGCAATCCACATGGCAAAGCACATGCGCCAAAGATGTCTCACTATACGATGCGAACCAGAAACACCTCCACGAATGATTACACTCATATCTAATACAGCAGAAAGCGCTGCTACCAAACCAAAGAAATAGTAGGCCCCGGCTGAAAACCCATGCTTTAACCCTGTCCCGCTATTGGCTGCTTCTAACCCAAAAGTAAATAAACCAACGCTGAGTGATAATGCAACAAGAAATCCACCAATTTCGAAAAGCCCTGTTTCTCTCTCTTTGCGTCTAATAGTTACCCAGGAAGTTGCAACCAAGTAGAATGTCAAAAGACCATTTAAGACACTAAGGGCTTTAGGTAAGTCATATGCGATATAGGCTCCGCTTGCCGACATAACCAACATGGATAAGAAAAACACGTTTCCAGCCTTACCATGAAGACGAGAACCCTTATGAAAAACCAATGCAGCTGCCCCCGAGAGTAACCCAATTGCCCCTGCACTAATGTGTATAAGTAAAGTTGGTGAAGCCATTTTTTATTTCTGTGTATAACGACTTCATGACCTACGTAGTTGCAATAGGGCTTTCAGTTTTCCCAATTAATCAATTGCAGATAGCGACTTGGCCATAACATAAGACGAATTGCCGATATGGGATCCCATTAGATAATTGACCTCACTTTTTCTGCATTAACCTAGCAATCATAACACCAACCCTGAGATCGGTCTGACCCTAAATTTTAAAAAAATTACGTGAACTATAGACAAAATAAAGTTGTTAGTAATAATAAGTTCTAGCCTATGAGCTGAGGGTAGCTAATTGTCAAAATTCCAACTTTTAGCAATTACATGGGAAAGAAACAGATATACGATTGCAAAAAATCAGTGCAATAATTTATCTAATTACGTAGATTTGCATAATAATCTATGGTTATTGGTCAAAAACTCAATTGATTTCAATTTTTTAAAAAAGTTAAACACATGAAACCAATGAGTAAATTTTTATTTGTAGCACTCTTTATGTTCGTCACTGTCTCGGTTCAGGCACAGGAATTCGTCTTTGATTATAATGAAATGGAGATGGAGGAAACAGAATCGAATTTGGCATCCAGTCAACACCCATTTGGCACGGAGTTCACAGAGATGATGCAATTGCTTAGAGAATTCTATACATCCGAGGAGAGAAATACCATCTCGCAAACTACTACACCAATTGTTGAGAAGCCTTCTATCTATTATTCGGTAAAGAAGACCAACAAGCACTTGGTAAAAGCTGTGAAAAAAGGGCATATGGATGTAGAAGATGCTAAAAAAGAGCTTGGAGATATCTTGGTCAAAGCGCTAAACATCAGATATCAGAATACTGAAGCGCTGGAGGAAAAATTAGGTAAAATAAAAGACACTGAAATGCTTTTAGCATTCTATGGCAAGGACATTAAGTTGGATATGTAATAATCCTATTTTTCAAAATATAAAGGCCGTTCTGAATTGGAATGGCCTTTTTTTGCATAATACAAGGTGAACCCTCTGCGGTCAGCTCCCAGTTGATACAAAAAATGAAACAGAAAATATTAGTCGCTCGATCAGCAATTCATCAATCTCGCTTCAGTAAACTTTAATACTAGTCTCAATTTCGCAGATATGCCGAGAATGTTAAAGTATCGATATACCAATCCCTTCAAGACAATTTAGAATTGGCAAACTACTGCATCTTGTGATGGGTAATCAGCACTTGTAAACTCAAAAAAATTTCTCGGGGTTATTCACGCCACAGGGAGGAAAAAACAAATAAGCACGTTTTATACTTATTAGCCGCTGGCTGAAAAAAACAGCTATAGAACTGGTTTGGGCAAAAAAAAACCTGTCAATTACGATAGGTTCTTTTGATGCGGTTAATCAAAGAAAAATAGATTAAGCAATTTTAACATTAACTGCGTTTAGTCCTTTTTGACCTTCTTCTACATCAAAGCTCACTTTGTCTCCTTCTCTAATTTCGTCGGTTAACCCATTTACATGGACAAATACATCTTTACCTCCGTCATCTGGTGTAATAAACCCAAATCCTTTGGCATCATTAAAAAACTTTACTGTTCCGTTACTCATGATTAAAAATATTATATGAACCACAAATGTAGACGTTTATTGTTCTTTACACAATTTCCTACTTAAAATGAGTGCGTGATCTGTTAAGTATGTTTGGTCAAACCCAAATTAATAGTATACCTACAGAGGATTCAGGTCATGTATTCACTCTAAGAAATATCCGATGCCATTGAGGTTCAGCTTAAAAATTTGATTGGTTTTTACTATTTACACGATAGCAGATTGCCACGCCGTTAATCATGCAGATTGTTGAGCTTCGCTCACAATGTCGTATTTGAAAGAGCTGCATGAAACTGAAAGAGTCAAGGCATTAAATACAGGATTACCTCTCCATATCACTCAATTCCAGGTTGAGCGCTTTAGTCGACATTTGGATTTCGACAAGAGAAAAGATCAGTGAAGTGATCAAAGAAATAAGACTACCGCCAAAAAGATAATTAGCCAAAACAAAGGTTTCTTGAAACAGAGCAAACATACAAGCAACGGTGAGCAGAAAACTCAACACGCCAAATGCCTGCATACGGCGAACCATATTTAGTCGTATTCTAAGATTTTTGATTTGCCCTACCAGCATATGATGTGGCTCTGTTTGTTGATACTTGGCATGGAGATTTCGAATTAGAGTAGCCAAAGCCAAAAACCGATTGGTATAAGCCAACAACAACAAGGTAATGGCCGGAAACAAAAGGGCCGGAGTAGAAATCTCTAGTTGCAATGTTTTGTCTTATTTATTCTCGATCAATGCGGTCAGCTGGTCCGCATCCCAAGGCTTACCCACACTTCCATTAAATCCGAAGTTTTTGATGGCGTTTCGAATAATCTCGTCGTTCACATATTCGGATATAATAATCCGAGTCATACCAGGGTATAGATTACCCACTTGCTCAAGTAGCTCCACGCCCGTCATGCCCGGCATTCTGTGATCCGATATGATGACATCAAATTTTTTATCAGCCAATAACTTCAGGCCTTCGTCAGCACTTTCAGCGGTGGTTACATCATATCTTCGCTTGAATGCAATTCTGAAAACATTCAGGTTAGCTGGCTCATCATCGACGTATAGCAATTTGATCTTATCTGCCATAATTCTCTTTCTTTCTCTTTTTCCCTAACTAGTTATGCAAAATACAAAATTATTCCAACAATTTGAGTCATCTATCAAAACGCCTCCCTTACCGAAAGGTAAAATGCATGCTGACCATTATCAGTAAATCCTAAATCAAGCCGAAAATTGAGTTTTTCGTCTTTCAATGCTCGAAATCTACCTCCAAGCCCATAAATTAAGTGCGCTTCGCCAGCATCAAAATCTTTGAATGAATCAAATACTTCTCCTGCCCCGACAAAAAGAACGCCTCCCAGACGCCAAAACAACTCCTGACGTGCTTCCACCTGAAAGTACACCGCTTGTCGGTCACGATACAAATTACGATGTTCCAGTCCCCTCAGTCTACTGCTCCCTCCTATTTTCGACAATTTATAAAATGGGATATCTCTACCAGAAGTCATATCCATTTTCACTTGAAAAGCCACCACAGTTTTGGGCCCTATGAAATCAAAATACTGACGATAATCGAATAGAAATTTGGAATAGGAATATTCACTGCCAAAGACCTTTCCAAATGCGGTATAGCTTACACTAGCCAGCTTTCCTTTTGTAGGATACAGCGTACTATTGCGGCTGTCATATCTCAATCCTGGACCCAGCCCCATAACCCAGCCTCCATTTAATCCAACAGGAGCATCAGCTGCAAGCAGACCCTCTGCCTCAGGACCAATTTTATTATACTGCCAATCAAAAACCACACTTGCAAACAGCTTCTCAGTAATTGGCTTATACAAATTCCCCGCTATCTCAGTATACTTATCTGAATATTTCTCGGTAACAGAGGGTAGCCGGTCGTTTCCAATACCATAGTAATTATCCGGAAAGTCGAAAAGTCGAAGTTCCATATTCAGATTCATTCCATTTTTAAAAAACAAATCCAAATCAGTTTTGACCAACGCCTGTTTATTGGTAGTGAAAACCAAATACGGTGTAACCGATGAGGGTCTGTGAAATGATTGAGAAGGTGAGGTCATGTTGAACACGAAAAAGGCTATGGTTCCTATATTAACCTTAGTTTCAGGTGTATAACCTATGGCTGGATAGATAGCAAACTTTACTCTTTTTTCATCAATAGAGTCCTTTTGCTGTGCAAATCCAGTCAAGAAAAGGCACATAAACAAAATATAGCAAATTCCAACTTCCTTCATATGATTATTCTGCGGGCAACAGACCCAATCCTAATTCACCCAATTGCTCCTTAGCAATTGGAGAGGGTGACTCTATCATTACATCACGCGCAGAAGTATTTTTAGGGAAGGCTATAAAATCTCTGATAGAGTCAGAGCCCCCAAACATAGAGCATAATCTATCAAATCCAAAGGCGATACCGCCATGAGGTGGGGCTCCATACTCGAATGCATCCATTAAAAACCCAAATTGTTCTTTGGCTTCCTGATCTGAAAAGCCCAGGTGTTTGAACATCATGGCCTGAGTATCTCTATCATGAATTCTGATCGATCCACCGCCTATCTCTACACCATTAATCACCAAATCATACGCATTGGCATGTACTTTCCCAGGATCCGTATCCAACAATGGAATTTCATCAGGTTTAGGAGAAGTAAACGGATGATGCATCGCATGGTATCGTTCGGTCTCCTCATCCCATTCCAATAAAGGGAAATCCAACACCCAAAGTGGTTTGAAATTCATTGGGTCCTTGAGCTCAAGTAGCTCTCCCATGTGAAGTCTCAGTTCACACATTTGCTTTCTTGTTGCATTAATGTCACCCGATAATACCAGAATCAAATCACCAGGGTTTGCATTTGCTTTCTCGGCCCAAGCCTTCAGATCTTCCTGTGAGTAGAATTTATCTACCGAAGATTTGAACGTGCCGTCCTGGTTGCATTTTACATAAACCAGACCCTTGGCTCCGACCTGTGGTCTTTTCACAAAGTCAGTCAGTGCGTCTAGTTGCTTTCTGGTATACTCAGCGCATCCTTCAGCACAGATACCTACAACCAACTCCGCCTGATCAAATACATTAAATCCCTTATTTTGAGCGACCTCATTGAGCTCCACGAACTGCATATCAAAACGTACATCTGGCTTGTCCGATCCATACAATCGCATAGCATCGTCATATTGCATATGAACAAACTCACCGACTTCAACACCTAGTGCTTCTTTGAACAAATGGCGCGTTAATCCTTCGAATGTATTCAAAATATCTTCCTGAGTCACGAATGACATTTCGCAATCAATTTGTGTAAACTCTGGCTGGCGATCTGCTCTGAGATCTTCATCTCTAAAGCATTTTACGATTTGGAAATATCTATCAAATCCCGAAACCATCAGCAGCTGTTTAAAAGTCTGCGGTGACTGCGGCAATGCGTAAAACTCACCCTTATTCACCCTCGATGGCACAACAAAATCCCGCGCCCCTTCAGGAGTAGATTTGATCAAAACCGGTGTCTCTACCTCCATAAAGGATTGATCAGATAAATAAGACCGTGTCGCCTGCAGCATTTTGTGACGAAGCATGAGCTTATCGCGCACCTCGTCTCTTCTCAAGTCAAGATAGCGATATTTCATTCGGAGTTCTTCTCCGCCATCCGTGTCATTGTCGATGATAAAAGGCGGCACCTTGGAGGGATTGAGCACATTCAATTCGCTTACTTGTAATTCTATTTCTCCGGTTGGGATTTTATCATTTTTAGCATAGCGTTCGACCACTTCGCCGGTCGCTTTGAGCACAAACTCCCGACCAACTGTTTTGGCCTTTTCTACCAACGCCGTAGCCGTTTTTCCTTCTTCAAATATGAGCTGAGTAATTCCATAGCGATCACGTAGGTCAATCCAAACCATTCCCCCCTTGTCACGTACTTTCTGTACCCATCCACAAAGTGTCACTTCCTTACCGGCGTCCGCCAATCTCAATTCGCCACATGTCTGTGTTCTCAGCATAATAATCGTATTATAAAAAAATGAAGGCGCAAATTTAATCATTGTGTTGTTTTGGGCTTCATCGCGAGGTAGTTTAATTTTGATTTTTCACTAGCTTTAAGAAATTCGTAAAACATGGGTATCATTCTATTTCTCAGTTTAATATTTTCTAATATCCCCGGGGATAATTTGACAAAAGTCAATGTGACCGATGAGATCACCATGATGATGCCCGATGATTTTCGCCTGATGACCGATGATGAGGTGGCGAGCAGATACTTTACTACAAAGCGGCCGCTAGCCATTTACACAGACCAGGGAATCATCGTTGACCTCGGTATCAATAAAAGTGTAACCACCTGGAGTGCAGAAGATTTGGAAATTATGGTGAGCTTTCAGAAATCAAATATTTACAATTTTTATGACGAAATTGAAATGATTAGCGAGGGCATTAAGGAGATCAATGGACGAAAGGCAGCCTATTTCGAATTTGTTTCGACGGTCAAACCGGAAAAACAATCTTTTAGGTCTCAAAGCTCAGTTAAAAAATACACTTACATTCAATATATGATCGTTGGAGAAAATTCCTGGGTATTCAATTTTTCCAGTCCCGTTCAGTTGCAAAACGAATGGCAGCCCAGATTATCAGATATCATGAATAGTATCATATTTCAAAAAAATAAAAGATGATCCAGGGTTTGCACAGCGATGAGGCTTTCATGAAAGAAGCGCTCAAGCAAGCACAATATGCCTTCGAAGAAAATGAAGTCCCTGTGGGTGCGGTCGTAGTATGTGAAAACAAGATTATCTCACGTGCCTACAATCAAGTAGAAAAACTCAACGATGTTACTGCACATGCAGAAATATTAGCCATTACCTCGGCCGAAAATTATTTAGGAAGCAAATATTTGGCTGGTTGCAAACTCTATGTCACCCTCGAACCCTGTACCATGTGCGCTGGCGCTACCTACTGGTCACAGTTGGACGAAATTGTTTTTGGAGCGGCTGATGAAAAGCGTGGATTCAGTGTAATGGCTCCCAACGCTTTGCACCCGAAAGCCAAAGTAAAACATGGTATTTTGGCAGATGAATGTAGTTACCTTGTTACATCTTTCTTTGAGCAGATGAGAAATAAACGAAAATAATTTCAAATTCTTTATTTCAAATTTCAAATCTCTATCTGCACATAGAATAGAGTGATCAAATGATTAACTTTATTATAGATTTACATCTAATTTTACTTAAAAGAATTTTCAACATAAATATAGAGTTATCATGGCTTTCGAATTACCATCTTTACCCTATGCACACGATGCATTAGAACCAAATATAGACACACGTACCATGGAAATCCATCACGGAAAACACCATAACGCGTATGTAACAAATCTTAATGGTGCCATAGCCGGCACTGAAATGGAAGGCAAATCAATCGAAGAGCTTTGCGCCAACCATTCTGACGTCCCTGCGGTAAGAAACAACGGCGGCGGACATTTCAATCACTCACTATTCTGGACAGTCATGAGTCCTGATGGTGGTGGCAACCCAACAGGTGATGTTGCTGGAGCTATCGATGATGCGTTTGGATCATTCGACGCTTTTAAGGAGGCTTTCGCTAAAGCGGGAGCTACAAGGTTCGGATCAGGCTGGGCTTGGCTTTGTGTAAAGGATGGTAAATTAGAAGTTTGCTCTTCTGCTAATCAGGACAACCCTTTGATGCCAGGCGTAGGATGCGGGGGCACACCCATATTAGGCCTTGACGTTTGGGAGCATGCTTACTACCTGAATTATCAAAACAGACGACCTGACTACATTCAGGCATTTTTCAACGTGATCAACTGGGATGAGGTGAACAAAAGACTTGCTGAGGCCAAGTAATTAAAAATATAATAGAAGTTGAGCGCCATAACTGAATCCCAGTTGTGGCGTTTTTATTTTGGACTAAGTAGTCTCTCTCGATAATTCTGTGTCACCTGACCTCCCTTTCATCCATCATAAAGATGGCCCTTCTTAAGAATAGATTTTATCTCTTCGAGCAATGGAATGGAAATAGAATAATTAAAAGGTGCTTATAAATCCATCCATATAGTTTCGAGCCACTTCGTTCCCCCTTTCATCATTCATAAATACTGTGCCTTCTGATAAGTCAATCGTTCCGAAAGGAACCAAGGCATTTACATACAACGTATGGGTTGGGTTTTCTTCTACGCTGATTGACTCCTGAAAACCTATTAGATTGTTAGCGTAATTGGCATTTGTGCCGATATGCATCTTGATTTCTTCACCCAGATCATCTCCTGAAGGATAATACCTGCCTTCCAATAACAAAAACTTGTACCCCGTATTCCAATCCCAGGCCATGCTGTTGGTAGGATCTAAATCACCTACATGATCGATGGAGGCATTGGCCTCTTCATCAACTCCTACGCCAAATCTGATTTCATCCACATTGAAGGTTTGTGGTATGTTTCTTATCTCAAAAAAGGCCGAGTCCGTATCAGCATCAAAGCTTAACAAATGATAACTATCTACTTCAGTAAAGACTTCACCAGCCTCTACATCCACCAGCTCAATATTACTGATGTAAACTTTGAGCCGGTCAAAGCTAACGGATTGATGGGCTGGAGATTGGTATTTTCTGGCTTCGAACTCAACCAGTTCTCCATCAATCTGAGCCTTAAAGTTTAAAGTCAATGTTCGCACCGTTGAGTCCTCGTCAGAACAAGTACTTAGCAATAGTGCAACTAGCAAGCACATACTAAGGTTTGAAAGGATCTGAAAACGCTTCATCATTTATAAATTTATCATCTGTCAAGGTATGCAAAAAAGCAATAATTGCCTCTTTTTCTCCATCGGTTAATCCCAATTGAATATGCTCACCTTTGATGCTGTTGTTTGTTGCATCAGTAATCAACACATCCAACGTGGAGCTATTTTGAATGTTGTCATTATAGTGATCTAACACATCTTCAAGGGTCGCCAATCTGCCGTCGTGCATATATGGTGCTGAGAGAGCAATATTACGTAAACTAGGGGCTTTAAATTTACCCCTGTCCTCTGCTTTGCCAGTAATTTCCATCAATCCAACTTCGAGGTTGGCATCAGAATCTATTCCATTGTTATGAAATCCCTGAAACCCCTCACGATCTCCTGAAGTTAAAATGTTTAGATGGCAATCTCCACAATTACCTCCTCGTAGTCCTGTTTTAGGTTCCGGATGAGTGAAAAACAGGTCCATACCGAGTTTTTCCTGATCTGTAAGTTCGGTCTGTCCCAGCAGATATTGATCATATCGGGAATCAGAAGACACAAGTGTCCGCATAAATTGCCCCAAGGCTTTTGCAATCAAATCGGAAGTGATTACATCCGTTTCAAAAGCAGCAAAAAATTGTTGCCGGTAATTCTCCGAATCACTCAATCGTTTCACGGCCTCATCTAAAGATAAGTCCATTTCGATATGGTCCACAATTGGCTGCAATGCTTGCTCTTCCAATGTACCCACTCTGCCATCCCAAAAGAACTTTGAATTCCACAAAAGATTTACCACAGACATCGAACTCCTACTGGTTAGTTCTCCATCTAGCCCTTCGCTAAATTTGGCACCGTCCGTAAAGCCCTTGGCTTGCTGATGACAAGAGCCACAAGATATCTGACTATTGCGTGAAAGTTGTTTTTCATAAAAAAGATTGCGCCCTAAATCGATGCCTTCAACAGTAAAAGAGTTGTTTTCTGGAATTTCGTAATTGTCGCCAAAGTGAACTGGCGGAATGAATTGATAAGGAGTAGGTGTATTGATTTTAGTGTCGTCCGAACAAGACCAAATCAATAATGCAAATACAAAATATGTGCTTAACCTTAATTTCATTAATTATCCAACAGGTTGAAACGGTATTTCCACTAACTTGACTAACTGATCCTAATCAGTAAACAAGTGTTTAAAATCTTTACATCAATATTATCCTGTATCATCACGAGCTGCTTGATACATGGTTGTAATACTAACTCAAATTCTCCAAATAAATTAGAGCTTGATTATCCTGTTCATTTTCCTGAACCCATCCCTTCGCCCGTAAGAAATAAGTTAACAAAAGAAGGTGTTGCCCTTGGTAAGGAATTATTTTTTGACACTTCTTTATCTGCCAATGAAAAAATTTCCTGTGCAACATGCCATGAACCTCAATTGGCTTTTTCCGATGGGGAAAAATTTAGTATCGGTCACAGTGGACTCGAACTCAAGAGGAATACGCCAGCTTTGATCAATCTGGCATGGTCTCAAAGTTTTTTCTGGGACGGTGGGGTCAAAAATCTCGAATCATTGTCTTTTGCAGCCCTTATGAATCCAGATGAAATGGGGGTCGACTTGTCCTCGCTTTGCAAGAAACTTAATGAGCATCCTGACTATCTTTCAAAATTCAAAAATGCCTTTAACATTGATTCCATTTCTTCGGCCTACGTGAGTCGCGCGCTAGCACAATACCTGAGAACTTTAATTTCTTCAAGCTCTAAATACGACAGTGTTCAGTTGGCGCTAACCTCGTTTTCGGCAACAGAAAAAAAAGGTTTAAGCGTCTTCAACAATAACTGCACGGCATGTCATAAACCACCATTATTCATGGACAATGATTTCCATCATAATGGTTTGAACCAATATTTTTCTATAAAGGATCTTTATTTAAGTACAGGCAGATTTAGAATTACAAGAGATTCCTCTGACTTGGGAAAATACAAAACACCCACATTAAGAAGTATTTCGCGGACCGCACCTTATATGCATGATGGTAGATTTGAATCTTTAGAAGAGGTTTTAAATCACTATCAAAATATTGATTCGTTGAACGAAAATCAAGATTTTCTTGTTAGGAACATTGAATTTTCTGACGACGAAAAAATGGCATTAGAGTCCTTTTTGAGAACACTCAATGACCCATCTTTTTGATAGAATGAATTTCAAAATAGTTTAACTTTCATACCATATATGCGTAAGAAGCATTAATTTTAATAAACCAAAACCCGTAGGATTATCTCAACGCTTACCGAATCAAAATCCATTACCAATTCGCTTTCCTACTTCAAGGAAAAATATCAACGGGTTCGAAATCAATCATTGAAACTTTGTGAACCGCTAGAGAAAGAAGACTTTGTCGTTCAGCCGATCGTGGATGTAAGTCCACCAAAATGGCACCTTGGTCACACCACCTGGTTTTTTGAGAAAATGATTCTCGAAGAACATTCATCAGGTTATCAGGTATTTCATAAAGATTACAATTACGTCTTCAACAGTTATTATGAATCTATTGGTAAACGTGTCTTACGCACCGACAGAGGTAACCTAACCAGACCTACAACTGAAGAAGTTTATAACTA
Organism: Reichenbachiella sp.; assembly: GCF_039944555.1. Classification (GTDB taxonomy): domain Bacteria; phylum Bacteroidota; class Bacteroidia; order Cytophagales; family Cyclobacteriaceae; genus Reichenbachiella. The sequence continues at coordinate 258,916 of NZ_JBDUYN010000016.1, forward strand.
TCGTGCCTACGTGGATGAGCAGCTGATTGGATTTCTCAATGCCACTAATGAGCTAAGTTCGGACCTAGCTAGCCTTCTGGAATTAGGACTGCAACATGAGCAGCAGCATCAGGAATTACTGCTGTATGACATAAAATATATCCTTGGCAATAACCCGTTATTTCCAGCCTACATAAAAGAAAAGCCTGCAAATACCATAGAGAGTAGAAATTTAGCCTTCCTTCCGATAGAAGCTGGAAACTACTCAATTGGTCATCACGGAGATGAGTTTTGTTTTGACAATGAACTAGGAGTTCACCAGGTCTATTTACAAGATTTTGAAATCGGTGACCGATTGATAACTAATGGTGAATACCTTGAATTCATTGAGGCCGGTGGTTATCAAGATTTTAGATTTTGGTACATGGAAGCCTGGGCTTGGGTGCAGGAAAATAAAGAGACAGCTCCGATGCATTGGCATCAAATTGATGGAGAATGGCATCAGTATACTTTCTTCGGATTACAAAAGTTGAATCTTTATGAACCGGTAACGCATATTAGTCAATTCGAGGCCGCTGCCTTTGCTCAATGGAGAGGAATGCGTTTACCTACTGAATTTGAATGGGAAACAGCCTGTCGAATTTATGAATCAAGTATTCGTGCAAATGCCAACTTTGTGGAAGAAGAAAATCTATGCACACAAGCTGCCGAAAAGAATCATTTCCAGTTTTATGGTGACACTTGGGAATGGACTAATTCGGCCTATCTACCCTATCCTTATTTCAAAACAGAAACAGGGGCAGTAGGTGAATACAATGGCAAATTTATGATCAACCAAATGGTACTCAGAGGCGGTTCACTCGCTACACCAAAAGACCACATTAGACCCACATATAGAAACTTTTTTCATCCAAATTTAAAATGGCATTTCACAGGAATTCGCCTCGCAAAACATGTTTGAAACCATAGAAAAAGAAGTAGTAAAGAATAAGCAATTTCTGTCTGACGTCCTGAAAGGTCTTTCTGCCGAAACCAAGCACATCTCATCCAAATACTTTTATGACAAGAAGGGAGATGAGATATTTCAGCAGATTATGCATATGGATGAGTATTATCTAACGAACGCAGAATTAGATATTTTCAAAAGCAACAAATGTGAAATCGCAAAGATATTCTCACCTGACAAAGAAGCTTTTAATCTAATAGAGTTTGGTGCTGGGGATGGATTGAAAACCAAGATTCTACTCAAAGAACTTTTAAATCATGAAATTCCCTTTGACTATGTCCCTGTCGATATCTCTCAAAACGCACTAGATCAATTAAATAGCTCCCTTAAGGAGGAAATGCCGAACCTCTCATTTCAGGGTATACAAGGAGATTATTTTGAGGTCCTAAGTAGACTCAAGGAATCGAATGGCAAAAGAAATGTGATCTTATTTTTAGGTTCAAACATCGGCAATTTCACCAATGAAGAAGCATTAGCCTTTACCTCAGATATTGGCACTAAACTCAACGCGGGAGACTTATTACTTATTGGTGTGGATCTTAAAAAGGACCCTCGCAAAATATTGTTGGCGTACAATGATCCAAAAGGCATTACTGCTGAATTCAACTACAATCTTTTGCGAAGAATTAACAGAGAATTAGGGGGCAATTTTAATATTGACACATTCGAACATCACCCTACATATGATCCGGTGACCGGAGAATGTAAGAGTGCATTACTTAGCAATATTGAACAAGAGGTGGTGATCGATGATGAAACCTTCCATTTTGCACAATGGGAAGCTATTCACACCGAAATTTCAAGAAAATATTCGGTTAAACAACTTCACAAGTTGGCCAGAAAATCAGGATTTTCAATCAAAGCCGACTTGTTCGATACGAATCAATATTTCGTTGATTCGATCTGGGAGATCTCCCCGTAAATAGTTTTCAAAAGTGGTAAACTTTGGCATAGGATTAGGTTGATTTTTCAACAATCCTTCTATTTTTGCAAACCCAATTCTATTGGCACATCACAAATGAAATGCGCACGTGGTGAAATTGGTAGACACGCCAGCTTGAGGGGCTGGTGGGCTTACGCCCGTGGAAGTTCGAATCTTCTCGTGCGCACAAATTTTTCAAATTGCACACTTAAGAATCTTTCAGAGCAAATGCGCGTGGAAGGCGAAGGTCGCTCCCATCGAATCTTCTCGTGCGCACAAATTTTCAGATTTTGCACATTCAAGTCATGGAAACAATTCCATAGAAGAAGGTCGCTCTCCGAAAGTCAGGCCATTCCAATCTTCTGGTGCACGCAATTTTTACTCCTCCCATATTAAAATAAAAAATCCCCTGGCTGATTTTACCAAGGGATTCCGTTGTTGAGGATAATCCACACTCCTGACATCCATTATCTTTTAAACTTTGTTAGGAATGTATCACCTGCCTGGCCATAAATCTTGCCTGGCAGATGATATTGGATTTTTAAGTTATTTCTTAATGAACGACAGCACCTCGGATTTGTCTATTTGGGTTACACGAATAAGGTATCGGCCCACAAGCAATTGATCAATTTGTATCTGAGCGACATTACCCTCCAACTTCGTAGGAAGTAGAATGTGTCTTCCTCTCGAATCGTATACTTTAATGTCGGTGTTTTTTACTCTTGCACCTTCCTTAAGTTTCATATTTAAAAAATGCTCAGAAGGGTTCGGGTAAACCAATAAATCAGACACCGTCAAATCATGCGCCGATAACACGGCAGTTATATCTGCAGAAAGTGTAGGTTGAATCAGCGAATAATTTCCAGCTTCATCTCCGGATAGTGTATAGCCCGTTGTGGTTATTGCTACCTCGGTTCCAACATCTGCACTAGCAAAGGTAAATACTGGAGTACCCGATAAATTTACATCATCACCAGCTATTACACCCGATAAGGCCGCTTCACCACTGGCAGTAGCATCAGTAGTACCGTCATGTGCTTTATCGTCCCCAGTCAAACCGGTCACAGTCAGCTCTTTGGCAGTAAGAGTAAGGGTAATATCCTTGGTTCCTTCGGCATAAATATCATTGGTTGCCTGTGTTGCTCTGATCGTTACTGTTCCTATATTCCCAAGGGTAACGGTTGCATTATTCGTCCCGGATAAACTTGTTTCGTTTGCAGCGCCTTCTATCGAGTAGGTAATTGCTCCTGCAGAATTTGACGTAGCTCCTAAGGCAAAGTCTGTATCATCATACACTTTGTCGATATCTGCAAAAGTAATCGTTGGTACAATCAGCGCAGGCGTGGTAAATGTTTTTACCGTTCCATAAACCGTCCCTGAACTATTTATTGCATAGGCCTTAAAAGAATACTGCGTATTAGCAGTTAATCCACTAATTGACTCACTAAATGCTCCGGCGCCTGTTCCGTTGGTATCTTTCGTCACTCCGGTGCCATCTATTTCAGGATCGTTATTAGTAGATGTTATTGCATATACAATACCTCTCTCGGTTACTGAGGTAGTTCCCTCGTATGTAACTTCCCCCGCCAGGGTCGCTGACAATTGTGCTATAGATGAGGCATCCGTTGTCGTTACAGAGGGAAAGGAAGTATCAATTACAATCGCTTTGTTCTGGCTCAATGAACCGCCTGTTGCCCCTTGTTGTACGGTCAAACTCGCATTATTTCCTGCCGCATCTTTGATTGTCCCTCCATTTAACGATAAGGCAGAAGAGCTAATCACATCCAAATTCGAACTCATATCTCCGGACTGCACAGTATATACAAAGCGTAAGGTAGAACTACTTCGATCAACATAATCAATCGTTCGACCCACATCCCCGGTTTCTAGTATCAGTTGAGGTGTGCCCGTCACAAATACTTCTTCATCATATTGTACTGAAATATCCAACTGATCCCCTACACTATAGGTGCCATCTGTTTCGGGAGATGTCACCTCAAGAACGATAGGATCAGTCGTATCAATGGAAATCGATTGGGTATGGCTTATAGAACCCGATGCTCCGGGAGTAGCCAGGGTCAATGTCGCAGTATTACCTGCTGCATCTTTGATCGTTCCGCTATTCAAAGTCAGGGCCGTAGTAGAAGTATACTCAAGACCGCCTCCGTTGGTATCTCCAGCCTGCACCGTGTAGTTAAAAGTTAACGTGGTCGTTGTTGAACCTGAGGTATAGTCGACAGTCCTGTCTATATCACCCGTCTCTAATTCTATCTGAGGAGTGCCTGTCACTGTAACGGCTTCGCTAAAAGTCATCGTTAAAGGAATTACATCACCTGCCTTGTAACTTCCTGATGATACAGTGGAACTTACGCTGGTCACCGTTGGGACAACCCCATCCACAACCAATGCTTTGTTATCACTTAATGAATTGCCTCCTCCTATCGTAGGCAAGGTCAATGTGGCGTCATTACCGGCGGCGTCTTTAATGCTGGTTCCAGCCGTTAATGAGGAGGTATCGAAGTATTCGAGATCTGAGCTCGACTCTCCCGATCCAATACAATACAGAAACGAAAGCGTTGTAGTTCCACTTCCAAATGACCCTCCTTCGGGATTGATCGTTTGATCAGTAGTACCTGTTTCCAGTTTTAAGGAGGGAAAGCCCACAGCAGTCACCGCCTCACTGAAAGTGACTGTAATATAAATGCAATTATCCTTTATATATGTCCCATCTGACAAAGGTGATGATACACTAGTCACTGTTGGCCCCAATTTATCATTTAGCGTAGCCGTATTGTTACTTTGAGTCGTCAAAGCAGCATTTCCACTGGCACTAAAGATTTGATTGCTGACTGGAGAAACTGTCAAAACCTCCGAACCATCAGCCGCACCGGTAGTGCTAAAAAACACCCTGATTACTGTTTCCCCACCTGCCAAAGCAGAGGCCGATCCTTCAACAGCATTATCATTTTTCTTTACACTCGAGATGATTGGAGTTGTAGCCGAACCGCCTGTAATGCCCAGACTAAAATCCGCAGCTTCCAAAGCACCGCTACCTCCATTTGTATTGTAGACCGCTTGGTTAAAGGTAACGTCGATGTAACTATTGTCTGCGGTCAATACCGTGCTCTCGATAGTCGGATTGTTGTATAAGATGGCCCTTTTCACTTTAAAGAGATGTTCTGAGCCAGTATTGTCATCGTGTCCTGCCACACCGTAAAGGTTACCATTACCATCAAATGTGGCTTGTGTACCGTAAGCAGTTACAGGAGAATCTATGTACGAAACAGATTGAATCTCCCCATTGTAATTCATCACTTGTATTCCTCCTGTAATGATACTTTCAGGATTACTACTGAATGACTGGGAAAGAATTCCTAATACTATTCGATCATTGTCAGTATCAATTTCCAAGGCTCCATGCGCATAGGTAATGTCGTGCTTATTACCTCCATAGACCTTGGCCCACTGTAAAACACCACTAGAATTCCATTTGGTGAGCACGTTTTGTACCCAACCACCAGTCGCGAAAATGTTCAAAACACCACTGTCCCAGGACGTCATATACACGTTTTCGTTTTCGTCCAGGGCAATATTTGTAGGATCCGTACTATTGCTCCTCCAATAATACGCCCAATCCGAAGTAGTGTAGTCGTTTTTATTGAGCTTGGCAATCCATGCTTGGTTATTGCCATTTACATTAGTAACACCTGAAATATATAATGATCCGTCGGGAGCCATGACCACCCCTTGGTACTTGGTATTTGACACATTATAATTGAAACCTGGATTAGCCGGATCTGGGCTAATGATAACTCCACTGGTCAATGAAAAAGAAGTCCCCTGTAAGGGTTCATGATTGGCCTGGTGCAAATTACTGTTAGCTGTCAGGGACTCTGTAGCAAAAATCCGCTCAGTCACATCATACGTACCAGGTATAGCTCCTCCGGCAGGTGCTGATGGTACCAAATTAATGCCTGTGGTATCATAGGGAGCCGCGTAAGTTTGCGTGTTAGCCAGTGGTGAAAAGCTCTCCACCGGATTAGTCACGCTTAATCCATCAAACGAGCCAAAATAATCTGGTGCCGGATCTGTTGCCGATGCGATATGATCTTTAATACCTGTCGCCGTTAGCGTCGCCGTACCGGCTGGCCATTGGCTTTGTTCGATACCGTCCTTGTTGATAAACACTAAAACCTTGTCGGATACCAATATCAGCTCTCCATTGTTAGATAAAGTGATTTGGCCGGCCTCATATGAATTGCTACCATCGTCATACTCGTAGGCCCACACAACAGCCCCCGTGGCGAGGTTATAACAAACCACAAAAAGGTTGTCATTGCCTGTACCGTCCGCCTGACCATGCCCATAGACATAGAGGTAGTCCATACCGCCATTGTCGGCGACGATCATGTCTCGTACGCGGACTTGTTTCAGTTCATCTGAAAAAGGGCCACTCCCTCTGCTGTCATCTGCGTGCACATAGTCATCAGGGTCGCCCGCATGACTCCATATCAGGTTGCCATTGGGATCGAATTTGGTCACATATAGATAACCATAAGCTAGGTAACGGCCAGCTGCATATACGTTACCATTGGCATCTGTAGTTACAGCCATGAAGCTTGCATTACCAAAAGTGGCGCTGCCAAGATTTGCACCGATCTCCGGAAGGGGATTGCCATCTCCCAGGCTTCGGCTGTAGTGCCACTGTGGGGTTTGCGCTTGTATGGCAGTCTGCATTAGAAAGCAGGTAAAAAGAAGCAGGTAGTGTTTGAGTGCTAAATTTTTCATATTAATATGTTCTAGAAAAGTAAGATTGAGACAAAAAAACAGGACGGTTGGGGGCTGTCAAAATAAAGTGGGTGAATGCTAGAATCCGGGTGACGAATGGCCGAATTCGGGTGATCTTAGAATTTTATTTTTCATTAGGATCAACTCTTCACCAATGAACTCACAATTAAGTATCTCAAAAAGTGCTTTTGTGAATCCAATGAATAAACTGGGAGCTGAAAGCGGGCATACCTAAATTGATGTTCTTCCCGTTTTCGATCAATGTGATTGCCTTTTCGATGAAAATGAAGTCGAAAAAATTCAAATAGTACAATTCATATTTTTTCTTATGTTCTCTTTTGCTCTTCTCTAACTCTAAGAAAAATTCATTTTTTTGATTTATCTGGATTTCTTTTGAACATCTGCTTTTTTTTTCGGTATGAAATCAAAAAGAAAAAAAAAGTTTACTCAACACAGAAACTGGTGCATTGCAACGGATTTGGATAGATTTGCTGACACTATTGGTACAAATCATTACTGCTTTAGAATTACTACTACATGTCATTGAATATACCCTTACTAAAAAATATCTGTGAAATAGCGGGCGCACCCGGTTTCGAATCTCGAATCAGAAATTTGGTCCTTGATGAAGTTAAATCCCATGTGGATGAATATCATATTGACAACATGGGCAATTTGATCACGATTAAGAAGGGCTCCTCTGACGACCCCAAAAAGGTTATGCTGGCTGCTCATATGGATGAAATCGGATTTATCGTGAGCTACATAGACGACAACGGGTTTTTAAGGTTTCAGACCCTAGGAGGATTTGACCCTAAAACTTTTACTGCACAGCGAGTGGTCGTTCATGGCAAAAAGGACATTATCGGGGTGATGAGCAGCAAGCCAATACACGTAATGACCCCGGCAGAAAGAGAAAAGCCGGCCAACAAGGAGGATTACTTCATTGATTTGGGGATGCCCAAAAAAGAGGTAGAAAAAATTGTAGCAGTGGGTGATCCCGTAACCCGAGAACGTGATCTGATAGAAATGGGAAACTGTGTAAACTGCAAGTCGATCGACAATAGAGTTTCTGTTTTCATACTGATCGAAGCACTTAAGCAATTAAAGAATAATGCGCATGACGTATACGCGGTCTTCTCTGTGCAGGAAGAAGTAGGAATCCGAGGGGCAAATGTGGCCGCACATAGCATCAATCCCGATTTTGGAATTGCCTTGGACACCACCATTGCCTATGACTTACCAGGTGCTCAGCCGCATGAGTATGTGACTGAATTGGGAAATGGAACGGCCATTAAAATCTTAGATGCCATGGCAATCTGTGATACGCGTATGGTCAACTTTCTAAGAAAGACCGCCAATGATCACAAGATTAAATGGCAAAATGAAATTTTGGTAGCTGGAGGCACCGACACTTCCGGCATTCAACAAAAAGGTAAGAATGGTGCGATATCCGGTGCGATATCGATTCCTACAAGGCACTTGCACCAGGTAATCGAAATGGCAGATAAAGACGATATTCAAGCCTCTATTGATTTGACTGTGGCTGCCATCGAAAACATTCACACCTACAACTGGAGTTGGACTTGAAAAATTTAATATTACCCCTATTCATTCTTGCTTCTACGGCAGGCATCGCGCAAGACTTTTTGAGCCTCCGTGTAAAACTGGAGTATTTCGTAGATCAAAGCATTGAAGCAAGAGAAGCCGTCATGCCTACAGCCAATCAGTTTGGCTTTGAATCTTACCAGATGGATTCGCTTAATCAATTGATCAGCTTTCGAGATTCATTGCATTTGCAATATGTCACATTAGTGCTCGAAGAACATGGCTGGCTGGGCATTTCTCAGATTGGCAAAAAAGCTAACATCTCATTATTTCTGGCGATTCAGCACTCAAGTAAGGATCAGATCCGCGATAGGTACTATCCATTACTTGAGGTTTCGGCCCAAAACGGAGAATCCGGCTTGGCCCAAATGGCAACCATGAAAGATCGAATTTTGGTTCAAAAAAAATTACCGCAGCGATATGGCACTCAATGGAATTATATAGGTGATCAAGCCGTATTATTTCCATTGGAAGATGTAAATTCGGTAAACGAAAACAGAGTCAAGGTGGGATTAAAACCACTCACTGATGAAGAACTTCAAACCGTACAAAGCAAATACCAATAAGCATGGGCATCCGATCGGTACTCAGTAAGCCATTCGCCAAATACATCGTCAATCAGCAAACCAAATGGGCATCCAATCCGATAGACGCACAGAATAGCATTCTTTCAGAGATTACCAAAAAGGCAAAAAATACTGCATTCGGAAAAGATCATCACTTTACTGATATAGGAGATTATCAGACTTTCAAAGAGGCGGTTCCGATCGGAGACTATGAGGTGATTCGGCACTACGTAGATCGAATAAAAACAGGAGAGGAAGATGTGCTTTGGCCAGGCTTGCCAGCGTACTTCGCCAAGACATCAGGCACTACTTCAGGCACCAAGTATATTCCAATCACTAAGGAATCAGTTCCCAACCATATCAATAGTGCTAGAAATGCCCTTTTGAACTATGTGCACAATTCAGGTAACAGTAAATTTCTTGACGGCAACTTAATTTTTCTATCTGGGAGCCCAATTATGACGCAAACCAGCGGCATCCATACCGGGCGTCTGTCTGGGATCGTGAACCATCATGTTCCTGCCTACCTGAGGTCGAATCAGATGCCCTCTTTCGACACCAATTGCATAGAGGACTGGGAAGACAAGGTGGATCGTATTGTGAATGAGACTTACCAAAAAAACATGACCCTCATTTCAGGCATTCCGCCATGGGTGCAAATGTATTTTGACAAACTCACCGAGAAAACAGGTAAGCCTATTAAAGACATTTTTCCAGATTTTTCTTTGTTTGTGTACGGTGGTGTCAACTTTGAGCCTTATAAAGCTAAACTATTCGAAAGCATCGGTAAAACCATCGACTCAGTCGAAACCTACCCGGCGTCTGAAGGTTTTATTGCCTACCAGGACACTTTGGACCAAGAAGGATTGCTCCTATTGCTGAACACTGGCATCTTCTATGAATTTATACCCGCTGACGAGTACTTTGACGAAAACCCAACAAGGCTCAGCATTGGAGAAGTAAAGAAAGGGGTTAACTACGCACTCATCATAAATAGCAACGCTGGTCTTTGGGGCTATTCGATAGGAGACACGATTCAGTTTGTATCCACCGATCCTTATCGTGTTATTGTCACTGGCCGTATCAAACATTTCATTTCTGCCTTTGGCGAACATGTCATTGGGCAGGAAGTAGAAAAAGCAATCAATTATGCTGCAAAAGAGCAAAATAGAACCGAAATAACGGAGTTTACAGTAGCCCCTCAAGTGACACCGGAATCCGGACTTCCTCGCCATCAATGGTTTATTGAATTTGGTGAACAGCCCGAAGATTTAGAAAGATTCGCAACTGCTATTGATCACAAATTAAGAGAATTGAATTCCTATTATGATGATCTCATCACCGGCAACATTCTAGAAAGATTAGAAATAATCCCGTTGAAGAAAAATGCCTTTATCGACTACATGAGGTCCCAGGGTAAACTTGGTGGGCAAAATAAAGTCCCACGATTATCTAATGATCGAAAAATAGCGACCGAATTGATAAAAAGTCGCATATAACCATCTAATCTTTATAGTTTTGCGCCTGCGTTTTACTTTTATTATTTCAAATCGTCAGGTGCAAACCCAAAATTGAAAAATTGAAAAAGAAAATAACCATTCTTGGTTCTACTGGATCCATTGGCACACAGGCCTTAGAAGTCATTGAGGCCAATCCGGATCATTTTGAATTAGAAGCTATCACTGCAAACGAAAACGCTGATTTGCTAATCAAGCAGGCTATAAGATTCAAACCCAATCTGGTAGTAATTGCCAATGAAGATAAATATCAACAGGTTTTTGAGGCTTTAGATCGTTTGGACATTAAGGTCTATGCAGGAGAGTCTGCGCTTTGCCATGCAGCAGAGCTGGAAGAGGTAGATGTGGTATTGACAGCCCTTGTAGGTTATGCCGGATTAAAGCCTACCCTTAGAGCTATTGAAGCGGGTAAAGCAATTGCTCTTGCCAACAAAGAAACACTGGTAGTAGCCGGGGAATTGGTGACAACCCTGGCCAAAAAGAAAAGAGTCCCTATTCTACCAGTCGACTCAGAGCACTCCGCTATATTTCAATGCCTGACAGGCGAATTTGATAATCCGATAGAAAAAATAATCCTGACCGCGTCAGGAGGCCCTTTTCGTGGGAAAGGAAGAGGTTTTTTAACCCGTGTAAAGAAAGAGCAGGCGCTCAAACATCCGAATTGGGATATGGGTGCTAAAATCACTATTGACTCTGCAAGTCTGATGAATAAAGGATTAGAGGTCATCGAAGCCAAATGGTTGTTTGGACTCAGAGATGAGCAGATCGAGGTCGTTGTTCATCCACAATCTATTATTCATTCTATGGTGCAGTTTGAAGATGGATCCATAAAGGCTCAGATGGGTTTACCGGACATGAAGTTACCTATTCAATATGCACTCACCTATCCGGAGCGGCTAAAAACTAATTTCCCAAGGTTTGATTTTATGGATTACCCGTCCCTGACCTTTGAAAAACCCGACCTCGAAACCTTTAAAAACCTGGCTTTGTCGTTTGAAGCCTTAAAAAAAGGTGGAAATCAACCTTGTATATTGAATGCTGCTAACGAAATTGCGGTATCAAAATTTTTGGAAGACCAAATCGGATTTTTAGAAATGTCCGACGTGGTGGAATCCTGTCTAAATAAAATTTCGTATATCTCTACCCCTAATTTTGACGATTACGTAGAGACTGATAAAGAAACTCGAATATTAGCAACAGAATTGATTAATTGATGGAAGGATTAATAATGACAGCCCAGCTTTTGTTGGGATTATCCATTTTAGTGGGTGTACATGAATTTGGGCATTTGATTGCAGCAAAGGCCTTTGGCATGCGGGTAGAAAAATACTCCATCGGGTTTCCCCCTAAAATTTGGGGATTTCAATATGGCGAAACCGAATACTCTTTTGGTGCTATACCTTTAGGAGGGTTCGTGAAAATATCCGGAATGATCGATGAGTCATTGGACACTGAAAGCCTCTCTCAAGAACCGGAAGAATGGGAATTTAGAGCCAAGCCTGCCTGGCAACGTCTCATTGTAATGATGGGAGGTATCATCGTAAATGTGATCACAGGCATTATTATCTTTGTTTTTCTCGTGTATACAAACGGCAGCTCATACATTCCTAAGGAGGAGCTAAACAAACATGGCATCGTAGCTTACCAACTAGGGCAGGAAATAGGTTTAAAAACAGGGGATGTCATACTCAAGGTAAATGGCAAAGACTATGAGCGGTTCTCAGACCTGAGAAGTATGGAAGTGCTCTTTTCAGATCAGCCCAGTTACCGCGTTCAAAGAGAAGACTCAATTTTTGACATTCAGTTTCCCGAAGGATTTTTAAACAAGCTCACAGATAAAAAATACAAAGATCAGTTCATTGCGTTCAGGTATTTCTATGAAGTTGGTGAGGTCAGTACTGGCAGCGAGGCCGACAAAGGTGGCCTATTGGCAGGTGACAAAATTATCTCAGTCAATAATCAACCTACAATTTATTTTGATCAACTCAAGGAAATCCTGACGGCTAATACAGATAAAGATGTGGTAGCTACGGTAAAAAGAGCTGATAACAATATGGAAACACTCACATTTCATGTAACTCCTGATGGGACAATTGGCTTCTACCCAAATCCGTTAATTAACTATATGCATGATGAATTCTCGTTTGGAGAATCAATACCTATCGGAACAGCGCAGGCGTTCAACGTAGTTTGGGCCAACATTAAAGGCTTGGGGAAAATCTTTTCTGGAGATGTAGCCGTATCCAAGTCACTTAGTGGTCCAATCCGTATCGCACAGATGTTTGGTGGTACCTGGGATTGGAACAAGTTTTGGAATATGACGGGCCTACTCTCCATGGTGCTTGCTTTTATGAATTTCCTTCCTATTCCTGCACTAGATGGCGGCCACGTGGTTTTTCTGACCTATGAAATTGTATCAGGTCAAAAGCCTTCAGACAAGTTCTTGGAAAATGCACAAAAAGTCGGGATGGTGATATTGTTAAGCCTGATGGTATTCGCCTTCTTCAATGATATTATTCAAAGCTTTACTTAAGCAATAAAAGATCAAAATGAAAAGCACTGAGGTATCAGTGCTTTTTTTTTATTTATATTGTTCTGTTGATGGTTATCAATGGTCTGAATGAAAATACAACTGCTTTTACTGTGTCTATCTTGTGTTGGAAGCTTTTCGATTGCACAGAATCATGCGTATCAGGTCAAATTAGATGAACATAGAATTGGCAGTTTTCATCAGTCCATAGAATTTGATCAGAACACACATACTTTTTCCTCGCTAAATCTTCAAATCAAAACGGTTCAAGGTGCTATTAAATTTAGCCAGGAGGTACATTTTGTTGAATCAGATTCAGGTGAGCTCAATTCAGTAAGGTGGTTCAATGTACTTGCAGACACCCTTCGATATCAAATTTTGATAAAAGAAGATTCAATTATTAGAATCAATGGAATCAGTAGGTCGGCTGCACAAATAAGTCATCCCCCAATGATTGGGCCCGAAAAAATAAGAAGAATGTCCTCCCAAATATTAGATACCGTTGGTTCGGCATTCGAGTATTGGACCTTTGTCGCCGAATTCAATAAACCAATGCAGGTACGTCGTGAACTGGTAGCCTTCACTATTAAGGATGCTCAAAAGCTTAGACTAGTAAGAGAATCGTTGGATTCTACCAACTCTACCATTGGCTTTTATGATAGCGAATTCAATTTGATCTTTAAAGAACTAAATTCAGCTTTTGGTAAAATCAGTTTGTCGAAAGTTCAGAGACCCAAAAATTCCCAATTTTTTGAGTCCAATCATTTTAATAAAAACAACCTGAAATCGAATATACGATTTTCAGATCCACTACAAATCAACTCGGTTAAAGTGAAAATTCATGTAATCGATAACCAAAACCCTCTATCCCTAGATCAGGAGAATCAAGAGATCATATTACTTGACAGCGGGTACCAGACTGTAAATGTCACCGACGTTTCCCCATCAATTAGTCTTCCTGAATCGCTTTACCTCACTCCTCAAGAGCATTTCTGGACTCAAGCAAAAGCAGTAGCGTTAGCAGATTCTCTTTTACAAGGCACTCAGAGTCAAGAACTAGCTTTGAGCATTCTTATCGGTTATTGCAAAACGAAAGATAAATATGCCGCACTCGCCTTAAATCAGCTGACCATCGCCGCTGGCATTCCTTCGAGATTGGTGTATGGATACGCTTATGATCAGTGGTTTTGGCATCCTCGGTATTGGGTGGAGATTGCCAAAAAAAGAAAGTGGACTACGGTGGATATGTCATCAATTATTCAATCTAACTCAGCACTTAAAATTGCACTATACAAGTACAGGCCTGGTCGTGCATTAAATCATATTTACTTAGCAGACCTTCCCAAACTGACTGCTATCCAGGTAGAATCTTTTGGGCTTATGGGTCAAACACATTCCGTTTCAAACCAAGTACTTCCTTATTATTTGGAAAAACCTGTTTATGAAAATGAAGGACTTGGTATTCGCTTCAACATACCGGATGGCTTTGAATTAGTGCAAGACGGCACAAAGAAGCCCACTATCCATTTTCTATCTTTAAAAAATATCCACGATGAGAAAGTTATCTTTTCCCAAATCCTGGTAGAGTCCGTTGATAAGGCCGAAATTGAAGCAAAAAAAAGAATTGCCAAACACGTAAATGATTCAGACACAGAATTGGTTTACGAGAAGAAACTGAATCTTTGGCATGGATATTCCGGACATTTTGGAGCCATTGCTATTTTGCAGGGTAGTAGCTTGATTTTTATCTCTATCGATCATCAGAACCCTGATTTTATAATCAATGCACTTACCAGAAAAAACATTCACCTCAAGTATTAGCTGTAATATGTCAACAGCGTCTGAAAATAATCTTTCAGGTCAAACATTTGATGTTCATTATCTTCATTTCTAAATTTCAACGATAACAATTCCTCCTTGTCTCCCCGAACCATATAGGCAGTGATTGTATAGTGAAATTCCTTATTCGAATCTGAAAAAGCATTGGTATCCGAGTGTTTCGCCTGTACCTCCAGCTTTACGTCTTTTACTTCAGTAAATAGATAGGCTCTGGAATAGCCGGACCTAAACAACATAGTTTTGTTGTGTCGATCAATTACCAAACTTCTATATGTGGCGGTTAAATAATTGAAAAATGGTGCAATTATCAAAACCACACCTATTGAGGCAACTACGATCCCGTCTATAATTTCTATATCAATAATCAGAATACTCATAATTAAACAAAACAATCCAAGCGAAACAAAAAGCATCAAAAAACCCCATGAAGTAAAGACCTTCTTACGGACAATAAAGTATTCATCGGATTGATAAACCATGTATCCATTTTTATTCAACAAAGAAATTAAGCTTGTGCGCATTTGTCATCCATTGATGCTTTAGTATAAGATACCAAGAAATCTTTTGAGTTGAACATGCCTTTTTAAATAAGTCTGAAATCCGTACCGGTGCTTTCGAATATTTCTATCTTTGCCGAAAAAAAATTCGTGCAAAAAGAATTCAAAAGATATACAGTTACTTCCGCACTTCCCTATGCGAACGGCCCCCTTCATATTGGTCATATTGCAGGTGCTTATCTGCCAGCGGACACCTACGTACGATACCTGAGAACCAGAGGCAAGGAGGTAGCATATGTATGCGGTAGCGACGAGCACGGAGCTGCAATTACCTTACGGGCAAAGAAAGAAGGAACCACTCCTCAGCAAATCATCGACAAGTATCACCAAATAAATAAAGACACTTTTGAAAGGTTTGGTATTTCCTTTGATATGTATCATCGTACGTCCGAACAAATTCACCATAAAACCTCCCAGGAATTTTTCTTGAATCTGTACGAAAAAGGAGAATTCACCGAAAAGGAGTCGGAGCAGTTTTATGACGAAGAATACAAACAATTTCTTGCGGACCGATATGTAACAGGCACTTGCCCAAAATGCAGTCATCCAGCTGCTTATGGCGATCAGTGTGAAAAGTGCGGTTCATCTCTCAACGCGACTGAATTAATCAATCCTGTATCCACACTAAGCGGTAAAACACCAGTACTCAGAACGACAAAGCACTGGTATCTTCCATTGGATAAATATCAGCCATGGTTAGAAAAGTGGCTCATAGAAGGCAAAAAAGAACAGTGGAAAACCAATGTTTACGGACAGTGTAGCTCTTGGCTTAAAGAAGGTCTTCAACCACGAGCCATGACCAGAGATCTGGATTGGGGTGTGGATGTACCGTTACCAAAGGCCGAAGGAAAGAAATTATATGTTTGGTTGGATGCTCCAATTGGGTATATTTCTGCCACTAAAGATTGGGCGAAAGCCAACAATAAAAACTGGGAAGACTTTTGGAAAAAACAAGCCAATGAGGACGACGAATCTTGCTTGATCCACTTTATTGGCAAAGACAATATTGTATTTCACTGCATCATCTTTCCAGCGATCCTCCACGCACATGGTGAATATATTTTACCGGAAAATGTCCCCGCAAATGAGTTCCTAAACCTGGAAGGAGAGAAGATTTCAACCTCCAGAAATTGGGCCGTTTGGCTTCATGAATATTTGGACGAGTTTCCTGGGAAGGAAGATGAATTGAGGTATGTACTTACTTCAATTGCACCAGAGACCAAAGACAGTGAGTTTACCTGGAAGGATTACCAGGCTCGTGTAAACAACGAATTGGTTGCTATTTTCGGCAACTTTGTGAACCGTGCCGTGGTACTTACGCACAAGTATTTTGATGGGCAACTTCCGGCAGCGTCGTGGGAGGGAGTCGATAACCAGGTTATCAAAGAATTAGAAACCTATCCTTCAAAAATCTCAGAAAGTATTGAAAAATACAGGTTCAGAGAAGCTCTTGCCCATCTAATGGATTTAGCCAGATTGGGGAATAAATATCTGGCGGATACTGAGCCCTGGAAGCTTATAAAAACAGATGAAAAAAGAACGGCAACCATATTGAACGTAGCCCTACAGATCGCTGCTAATTTGTCCGTACTATGCAAACCATTCTTACCTAGAACTTCGGAGAAAATAGCCACCATGCTCAACATGGACGACGAAAATTGGGATAATGCTGGAAAAGCAGACATTCTACTGGCCGGACAGAACATAGAGAAGCCAACCTTATTATTTGAAAAGATAGAAGACAAACTTGTGGAAGAACAAGTAGAAAAATTGCAAAAATCTAATTCCGACAATCAAAAAGCAGAAGACGTGGAAGTAGCACCTCAAAAATCAGAAGTGACATTTGATGACTTCATGAAAATGGATATGCGAACAGGCACCATTCTGGAAGCCGAAGCTGTACCCAAGTCCAATAAACTGCTAAAATTTAAAGTGGACACGGGTATTGACACCCGCACTATCCTAAGTGGCATTGCCAAACACTATTCTCCAGAGGAGATGGTCGGTAAGCAGGTGACCATCCTGATGAATTTGGCCCCACGAAAAATTATGGGTATAGAATCCCAGGGTATGATTTTGATGGCCGAAGATCACGATGGTAAACTTAGGCTAATTCAACCCAATGAAGTGACTCAGAACGGAATGGGGATAAGCTAAAAGCAACATAGGCCAGAGCTGTGTTTTTACTATTCATACTTATAGAGAAAAGCACCATAAAACAGGACTTCTTTTTCATTTTCCAGACTCCAATAATAACGCCCTGGAGATAGGGGCCTATTTAGCTTATAAGTTCCGTTTTTGACTTGCTCTTGATGAACCACGTTTTCCTGATTGCCCATGACTTTCAGTGTCAACCGCACGTCCTCCTGACTAGACCATTCAAATTGAATATTGTCTTTCAGCTTTTCCCTATCCATCGGCTTGATTATTTTCAGGCTTTCACTTCTCAGCGGGTTATTGATCAGTGCTTCCAGCTCCTCATTGGGTTCGAAGTTAGCAGCCAACAATTGATGGTTAGGCTTAGGTAGCTCAACTTCATCCGGTTCATCATTTACTATTTCGGCCAGCTCTGAAGTCTTATTCCTTTCCCGCACGGTATCCTTTTTCACTGAAGCCGTTTCCTGTAGCATTTCATCTTGATATGCATTTGACGGTTTCAACCAATAAAAAGACAAAACCAAAACAGCGGCCGCAGCCACCCAGTACCAGGCCTTATTCGATTCCTTCTTTTCAAATTCAGATGCAATCTCTACATAGGCCTTTTTGGACAGTACATACTGTTTATTGCAATCCTCACATTGAAACAGATGGTTCTGGATTTTTTCTATTCGCTCTTCATCCAACTGAATGAACTCTTCATTTCCTGCCTCGTGCTGAACCAGACCATTGATTTCCTCTGATGATATGTGCCTATTCTCTTCCATCAGCATATTAGAAATGGAGCCATCAAAACAATCAAAGTAATAAGCCTCAGTCGTTCTTTCAATCTCGGTAGAGATCGAGAGTAGTATTTTCTGATAGTAGCTTCGTTCATTTGCATTTCTCCGGCGATCTCCCTGTGCGATTTTCCTTCAAGCAATTTTTTCTTAACAATTTCCACATACGGAGGCTTCAGTTTGTTTATTTCCGACGTGATTAGGTTCATATCATATTCACTTTCCACCAGTTCTCTGCGAACCCATTGATCATCCACCTGATCATAATTCACGAACATTTTACTTCTGTTTTTTTGAAAAATATAGTCACAGTAGGTATGATGAATCGCACCGATAAGCCATGCTTCAAAATTTTTGATAGTATCATTCACCCGCTCATAGCTCTCTATGATACTGGTCATCGCATTGTATATCACATCTTCGTCACGAATTCGGTAGCGCTTTAAAAAAACCCTCTCACAGGCCTCCTTGATCTGAATATGCGGATCGGTGGTTAGTGTCTTCATGCTGCCGGAAAGCAAGAAATTACAAATAATTAGTTGTCTCCCTATTGGTTAAGTCATTCAATATTAAGCAATTGTGATTAAAAATCAATCAAAATTCTATGGTTGATTATTTTTTTGAAAAAAATCAGAAAATACTGTCACACTTTTTTCACATCTCCTACTATAACAAGTATACCGGGACAATTGACCCAAAAACTATTTTAAACTAACCAAGTAAATTATGATTCAATCAATTAAAAAAGTATCGCTAAACATGACTACATTTTTAGCACTAATCTTCGCTCAATCCTGTATCGAAGAAAGCCTGGAAATGGACAGGCAGCTAGAACCAGAGGCGGAAAAAGGCGCAGCCTACCGGGAAGATTTTGTAGATGAAGAGGGAGGAGGCCCCGTATTAAAAAAAGTTCCATATGAAATCCTTATTCAATTTGATCACGGCAATCAGCTGAATAGCAACAGAGACGTTTATGTAGAAAACCTCGAGACAGGTGCAATAACTCTTACGCATCCAAGGAGCACAGAATTTTACAAAGATGGGCAAGGCAACAAGTTTAATTGGAGCGGAGATATAAATGATGCTAGTGGTCATTCTTACTATTTCAATTTAGGATCAGATGATCAAGGAGAATATCGTGTGTATACATTGGACAATTTGGGAAATGCGAGTTTTAAAAATGCCTTAGAATTATACTTTCATAGTTCGAATGCGCCCGATGTAAGAATTGCCTACAAACCGAGCAGTGTTGGGTTTCAATTTTCAGGTGGGAACAATCCCGAATCATTGGAAGTGATTTACAAGCACTACAACCCCGTGACAGTTCAGCCACCTACTTTGATTTCCCCTGCCAATGGAGCGTCCCTCTCCAGTTCGAGTGCGACTTTTTCATGGAGTAGCGTGACTGGGGCTACGAGTTATACCCTCAATATTGATGGCGGAACTTATACTACTGCAAGCACCTCCTACACCAAGAGCGGCCTAAGTAATGGCAGTCATACCTGGAAGGTGCGTACAAATTCCGCTAGTGGGCCAAGTGCTTACTCAGCCTCAAGAAGCTTTTCCGTGAGTACAGCTTCTCCTCTGACAGCTTCCATTTCCGGACCATCAAGCATCAGTCTACCGACAAAAAAGAATCCAGCAAAACTCAAGTATCGCTGGACCGGTTACTCATCCGGAGGGTCAGGAAACAAAACTTACAAATGGTATGAAAACGGATATCACAAGTACACGGGTAAGACCTATGAAAAGGAATTTAGCTACAATAATACGAACTATTACTTCACGATAGAATTGAGAGTGACAGATGACAATTCTACCGTTCCAAAATTCAAAACCATACAGGCAATTGCCGGTGGAGGTGGTGGTGAATTAGAATTTTAATAATTTAAACGACAGGACAGACTTCCAATCTCTGAAGCCCATCCTAATTTCCTAAAAGCACAAAACCAGCCCAGTTCTTTGGAAAGGAGCTGGTTTTGCTTTTTAGCATTTCCAGTTTTGCTTTACGTAGCGCACTAGCCGTAGGACTACCGTTTAACAAGTGGTCGTAAAAACTCACCATCAATTCGCTCGTAGACTTGTCATATACTTTCCATAGCGAGTACAGCACCTGTTTGGCTCCTGAATAATAGAATCCTCTACTTAGAGACAGCATGCCTTCGCCTCGATTCAATTTGCCAATTCCACTTTCGCAACTACTCAACACGACCAAATCACTATTTAAATTTAGATTGTACAACTCGCCGGCGAAAAGGATCCCATCTTCATTATGAATGGCCAAAGAATCTGGCTTTGAGAAGTAGATTCCTGAATAATTAGGTTTTTCCTCATCAATAAAACTATGTGTAGCCAAATGCACAAAAGAGTAGTTTCTGGCATTCAGCTTAAATTTCTCTTCAGTAGATAGTTTGTGCAAGAATACTGATGCGCGTTGACCATTGGATTCAAATACACGCGCTATTTTGGCAACTTCGAGTTCGCTTTCCGGCAAGACGTCAAGATAATCATGGCTATTGGACTTTTCATAAAAGCTCGAATAACGAAGAGAATCTTCAATTCTATTAATCGCACTAGATTTAAACACTGGTGCAAATGCCAACAACGATTGATTATCTGAATCTATCACTCTCTGATGTCCCGTCAAAAGCGTAGAAGAATAATGATAGCTAATCACAAAATCCGCAATGAGGTACGAGGCATCCGCCAACTTATCGTCATTCGTATCATTGGTGATCAGCGATTCAAAAGGTAAATACCAAAGATCTGCGTGTGGAATAATCTTTAGTTCGTTTATGTCCGCCAAGTGCCCTCTGACAGGTTCTAACAAGTTAGAATACAATGCCATGGACAACTCCCGGAAACGTCCCTTGTCTCTTTTATTGATGGCCCTGTAGATACTTTTTACGTTCGATTTGATGGATTCGACATCCGGGATAAGTTCTAATTCAAATCGGTTTTGAGTGACAAGGGCAATTGTTAGTTCGGACTCTCCTATAAAATATTCAAGTACAGCCTCGTCCGGAGCCAATGTATTTTGAATGTCGCGCACAGTAGGAACGTCGATTTGCTGAGTCAGTTGATGATAATCTGGAAAGGCCATCCGAACCGAGTCCTTCAAAGCATCAAAACCCCTTACCAATTCAAAGATTTTCTCTCGAATGGGAGTTTGATGCATTGAATCCACAGATATAAGTTCGTTTTCCAAATATGTCAGCTGCTTCTTATTGCTGTGTAGTCTTTCAAGTAAACCCGGATCGACTCCCCCGATTTTATTTGCTTTTGACTCAACCAAATTGGTATGCAAAACACTTGCCTTTCCCTTCTCAATAAACCAAAATGCCTCCTCGTTATAAGTGGCTTCTTTCTTAATTATTCCCAATTGAAGTGCATCCGAAACGCCTTTTTCATAAATAATTCTATTCAACTCATCATTATACATTTTGGATATATCTGATCGATAGTTCAGTCGCATCATGTCTAACAATCGCACTGAAAGTTTTCGAATTGCCAGGGCATTTTCCAGTTGCTCTATGCCGTTATTCAAGACGTAAATGTTTTCATAAGCACCAGCCATTTCTTTGTATATTTTCAGCAGATCATGGCAATTTGATGGGGAAATCTGAGTCAAAATTTCACCGCCCTTCATGGTTTCCCATTCGGGAAAAAGCGCGGCAAGAGCTATCTCAGTATAATTCAAAGCCATTTGCGGGTCCTTTTCCATCAATCTTGCTCTCTCCAGATGAATAGAAATAATATCTTTAGTGCTCTGCTTGCTCACGAATATTTCCAAAGCCAATTGGAATACGCTATCAGCCAACACACTTTTATTTTGTTTTCTGTAAGTGCTACCCAGATTTAAATATGCATCACCAACAAACTGATGTCCGGCTCCGGCACCTATGATCAAATTGGATATTGCCTCCTTCAGATACATCTCAGCTTTTGGATAATCTGCAAGCAGATCATGCATCATACCAATATTCATGAGGTTTTGTCCGATCTCCGGATGATCGGCCTTTAAGGTTTCTTTCCGAATATCCAGGGCTTGTTGATAATATTGAAGTGCCAAATCTGGAGCTCCTTGCCTATAATGTATGTTGCCAACATTTACAAGGCTGGAGGCAATCGCCGGATGATTAGCGTCAAGCAACGACCTTCTCATAGTCAGGGATTTTAGGTAATAAAGGAGTGCGCTTTCTAATTCACCTTGTTCAAAGTAAGCATACCCAAGATTATTATAGACACCGGCTTTGTGCTGGTTCTCAAGATCTTCCGGAATGTATTGAAGTGCCTTTTCATAATAGGCCACAGCATTGCCGTAATGGCCTTTCATGAGATTAATACTACCCATATTGATATAGCCTCCGGCTATTTGGTTATAATCCCCATCATGAGCCCGAAGAATATCCAGACTTTGGCCAAAATAATCAAGGGCCTCATTATAATTGGATAAAAAGAAATTGATTCTACCTAACCCGTTCAATACTACAGCCTCGTCCGTGCGGTCCTTTTTATTCTCTCTGGCAATGACAAGAGCAGATTTCAGGTTGACAAGTGCTGGCTCATAGTTTCCCTTAAATCCCTGACAAGAGGCCAGATAATAATAACTCTTGCCAACTTCACGCGCCGTATCGCCTAGGTGATTTTTCCCAATCATAAGAATGTTTTCTAAGGTTGATTCAGCCGACTCAAAACGTCCTAATTCTGACTGAGTCGATCCTACTTCATTAATACAATGAACATATTGACTGTATTTTTTTGAGCTGAGAAACAACTCAGCGGCAGCTTGCCATTTTAAAATGGCACTATCCAATTTGGAATTGTTATACAGAACTTCAGCCTGGTGCTTTATTCTTTGGGCCTCATTGAGAGTAGGTGTATTCTGTGATTGGACTGAAATTAAAACGAAAAGACAAAGTATCCCCGTAATAAGGCTTCTTTTTAGGTAAATCATGGGTTGGTTGCGTTGCTTCAGTACCGCAACATACATAATTTCCTCAAAATCAAATAAAATTTGGAACCCTGCAAGAGTTCGAAAAAAGCAGTCTACCTTTTCCTGCTTTTACCCTTTCTTTTTCCTGAGAATGGTCTTTTCTTATCAAAAACGGTGGTCTTACTAGTATCTTTCTGAGCAAATTTCTTTTGAGGCGGTCTGCTGTTCAACAAACGCTCGATCAAGTCCTCGCGACCTTTGCTTTTCAATTTATCCTTGATTCTTTGACGGTATTCACTTTTATGCCAAAAGAAGAACATATGCTGGTTGCGCTTTTCCTTTTCAGATTTGGGGGTGAACAAACGTTGCATCGTGTAAGGATGATAACCCGAATAGTAAATCACAGTAGCTACGGTCATTGGAGTCGGTGTAAAATCCTGAACCTGCTCCAGCTTAAATCCCATGTCTTTGGTTTCCGCCGCAAGATTAGCCATATCCTCCTCCTTGCAGCCAGGATGGCTCGAAATAAAGTATGGAATCAACTGCTGATTCAGTTGATGCTTTTCGTTGATCTTGTCGTATTTCTTTTTAAACTCATGAAAGTGTTTGAACGAGGGCTTTCGCATGATTTTGAGTGTATCATCTGCCGTATGCTCAGGTGCTACCTTCAACCTTCCTGAGACATGGCGGGTAATCAACTGCTCCATATATTCATCGATACTGTCATTCGCCTCCTTATTGTAACTCTTGGTCAGCAAGTCATAGCGAATGCCACTACCTACGAATGCTTTTTTTACTTTAGGGTGCTTGTCCACCTTTCGGTAGATTTCGGTCATTGAACTATGATCTGTATCCAGGTTGCTGCAAATCACAGGATGAATACAGGATGGGCTCACACATCTGTCACAAATCTCCTGGACTTTCCCCTTCAGTCCGTACATATTGGCCGAAGGACCACCAAGGTCCGAAATGTATCCTTTGAAATCAGGCATATTCACCACTTCGTCTACCTCCTTCATGATTGATTCTTGACTCCGACTGGCTATGAATTTACCCTGATGTGCCGATATGGTACAAAAACTGCAACCGCCAAAACATCCGCGATGCATATTGATCGAAAACTTAATCATTTCGTAAGCCGGTATTGGGCCACGCTTATTGTACTTCGGATGCGGCAATCGGGTGTATGGCAGGTCAAAAGATTGATCAATTTCTTGCTCCGTCATGGTGTAGTAGGGTGGGTTGATTACCACCTGGTAATCTCCGGCCGCTTGAATAATTCTGTCCGCACGGAGCTTATTGGATTCCTGCTCCACATGCTTAAAGTTGGCAGCATAGGATTTGCTATCCCTTAAGCACTTTTCATGAGCACTGAGCGTAATGTCTTTCCAGTTTTTATTCTTTGGGACCTCTTCACTTCGAGGTGTTTTATAGCTCGTCTGAGGAATGCTAGTCAGTTGATGAAATGGCACGCCCTTGCCAAGCAAGTTCATAATTTCACGAAGCGGCTGCTCGCCCATGCCATATACCAACAGGTCCGCACCACTGTCTACCAAAATAGAAGGCATCAGCTTGTCCGACCAATAGTCATAATGAGTTACTCTCCTTAGACTGGCCTCCACTCCTCCTACCACAACAGGGACATCAGGATAGAGTTCCTTTAGAATTTTGGTATAGGTAATGGTCGCATAGTCCGGTCGAAACCCCGCAGCACCTCCTGGCGTGTAGGCGTCGTTTGATCGCTTTCTTTTATTGGCAGTGTAGTGATTCACCATAGAGTCCATACAACCAGAGGTGACGCCAAAAAACAACCTGGGCTTTCCAAATTTCTTAAAATCACGCAAGTCATCTTGCCAATTCGGTTGTGGAATGATACCCACCTTATACCCGGCAGAATGTATAATTCTCCCGATGACCGCCCCTCCAAAGGCCGGATGATCTACATAAGCATCTCCGGATATAATAACTACATCCAGTTCCTCCCAACCATGTGCCTCCAATTCTTTTTTTGTAATTGGAAGCCAATCCTTCAATTCATGCTCCACTGCCATCTTGCAAAGCTAGATAAAAAGAAGTGAATCGGGCATTTTCAGCTTTTGATCACCAATTGAAAGGAAATTAAAATGGACAAGATTACATTTGCCGCTGATAAAGCATAATCATGGAAAATCACCGTACAGAAATCACGAATGACATTACCCAAAGTATCCGTAATTTTCTCAGCGGGAAAAAATATAGCAAAATCGCTGTCATCTGCGATGAAAATTCAGAAGAGCATTGCCTACCAAAAATCCTTGATGCCTTACCAGAACACTTTCTGTTTCGAACAGATAGCGGCGAAGAAAACAAACACCTAGGCACATGTGAAAAGCTTTGGATGGCCTTGACTGAGGCGGGATTTGACCGTAAGGGACTTGTGATCAACTTAGGCGGTGGAGTGATTGGAGATATGGGTGGTTTTGTAGCTAGTACCTATAAGCGCGGGATGGACTTCCTTAATATTCCGACTACCTTGCTTTCACAAGTGGATGCGAGCGTTGGCGGGAAATTGGGTGTTGACTTTCATGGATTCAAAAACCATATCGGGTTGTTTGCTGAGCCCCAGAATGTGCTGATTGATACATCTTTCTATGGCACTTTACCAGAAAGGGAAGTGCGCTCCGGATTTGCGGAAGTCATTAAGCACGGCTTGATCTACGACAAATCCTATTGGGAAAAGGTGAAATTAGTAGATCTGAAAACCGCTGATTGGACAAACTTAGTTACCAGGTCCATTGAAATTAAAAAAGAAGTAGTATCGGAAGATCCATTTGAATCCGGATTAAGAAAAATTCTAAATTTTGGCCACACGCTGGGACATGCGATAGAATCTCATTTTCTTGACAAAGGAGAGCAGCGACTCTTGCATGGCGAGGCCATAGCCGCAGGCATGATCTGTGAGGCCTATCTTTCACAAAAGTTTACCGGATTGAGTACAGATGAATTGGAAGAAATTGTGTCCTACTTGATAGAAATCTATGAGCCAGTGGCTGTCGATAAATCACTTTTTGACGAAATCATTGGATTGACACTTCAGGATAAAAAGAACGAAGGAGGTTCTGTTCAGTTTAGTTTGCTCAAAACCATTGGCGCATGCCAGGTAAATGTGCCTATATCGGCACCTGACATGTTGGACGCAATGTTTTACCTCAACAAGTGTTTGGAAACAAACTGATCAACAGGTTACTAGACAAATAAGTCTGCCTTTGCATCTTCAGACACGATTACGTCATCTACTTTCTTGGTAGTTACTTTCTCGCTTTTGAAGTACAAATAGGTAGCCAACCCAACGGTAGCCCCTGCAGTTGCCCCTGCAACCAGTTTGCTCAAAATTCCTCTTCTTCTTTTGTTTGTACGCTTCATTATATTATTCTCTGACCTATGTATAAAACAACTTTTATTGTTTTGTCCCTCAAGCCCAAGCCTGAATTGTTTAAACGAAAATGTTAAGTAATAGATATACCAAATTGAAAACGAGTCGGGTTTTTATTCGGTGTTGGTTTAGGGGAACGTCCGACCCTTATCAATTAAGTCTATTGCAAGTAATGACATCTGCAAATTAAAATCCTGTCGAATGACTTCATTTTCCTGCCTAGACTTTAATATTGCACCTTTAAAATTTCAATAAGAGAGCATGAGTGGATCCATACAATTAAGTAAACCCGCAACAACATTATCCCTCGATGTGCCTCTGACTTCTTCAAAAAGTGAGAGCAATAGAGTATTGCTCTTGAATCAGTTGGGCGGAGGTCAATCATCGCTCAAAAATCTGTCTACGGCAAGAGATACGGTGACCATGAAAGCACTGCTTTCTTCAAAAGAATATACGCTCGATGTTCTAGACGCAGGTACAGTCATGCGCTTTATGACCGCCTTTCTTGCGATAAGAAAAACTGAGCGCAGGATTACCGGAACACCAAGAATGTGCAAAAGACCGATCAAGCTATTGGTAGATGCACTTAACAACCTAGGAGCCAATATCTCCTATGAAAATGAAGAAGGGTTCCCGCCACTGTTATTCAAAGCATTTAGTCAACAAAAGGTCAACCAACTTACTATACCGGGCAATATCAGCAGTCAATACATTTCTGCGCTTTTGATGATAGCTCCTACTCTTCCAGACGGGCTGACTATTACTTTGGAAGGAGAAATCTATAGTCGACCATATATCGAAATGACTTTGAATTTGATGGCGCATTTTGGTGCTGAAGGTCAATTTGAAGGCAATCAAATAAAAATAGAACCTCAGGAATATTCATCAAATAGCTATACCATTGAATCCGACTGGTCGGGCGCTAGTTATTGGTACAGTTTATATGCACTTGCTGGTAAAGCGCAAATTACGCTGAAAGGCTTGAGATCAGAATCCAATCAAGGCGACCATGCCATTGCTTCTATTATGGAGGGTCTGGGTGTGAAATCGACCTTTTCCGGAGAAACGGTTACACTCAGCAGAACGGACATAAAAAAAGAATTGACCATCAATTTCAAATCCTGTCCAGATCTTGCACAAACGGTGATGGCTTGTGCTGCCGCTTTGGGTGTAAATTTGGACATGACCGGATTGGAAAGTCTACGTATCAAAGAATCTGACCGAACAGCAGCTATGGCCTCCGAACTGTCAAAAATTGGCGCCACGCTGGAAGAGCATGAGAACGGAAGGTGGATTTTGACTTCACCTAAAAGTTTGGAGGTTTCTGAAACAATCACTTTCGATACCTACGATGATCATCGCATGGCCATGGCGCTGGCACCGCTTTGCATGAAATTTGATTGCGTCATCAACGAACCTGAGGTGGTGGTAAAATCGTACCCTGAATACTGGGATCATTTGGAGATGGCTGGAGTCCAACTAATAAGGTAGGTAGATGAAGAAAATTGTTTGTGTCCTCTTACTATTCTTTTATATCTCGCGCGTTTCAGCACAGCAAAATTTAGAAGTTGGCTATTTTCTGACTAATACCTTTGAGCCTATAGACAATATGATTGCGTTTGATCCTGCAAAGGGGAATGCTATCAATATCACAGCCAATGGCATGCAAAATTTCATTCTTGGATATTTCATTGATAAGGACGGGGAAAAAACTGAAGGCTACATCAAAAAACTCTTAGGTTCCAAAGAATTTGAATTCAAAAAAACAACTAGTGATGAGCCTGTCAAAGTGAAGGCCTCAGCAGTGAAAGCCTACAAGGTAGGACTTGATTCTTTTGTGGTCATGCAAAACTTACAGACGGTCAATTTCAGTTATCCACACATAAAATACCCAAAGTTCGTTTTGGTCGAATCTTACAACGACTCCATCGTAATTTATAAACATGATAAAAAGACCTCTGTTGATCGTTTTTTAAAATACCAGAATAAGTTCTATAGCGTTCCTTTACATCATTCAAAAAATTTTAGAAATCGTCTGCTCAGCTTATTTGGTCATAATGAATTCATAACAGAATACATTGACCAGACAAAAATAGGACAGCATAATATCGATCAGTTGCTCGATGCACTTAAAAATTATCAAATCTTTCAGAATAAAGACAGTATCTATCTAAACCAACAATACCAAGAATGCAGTCGTGCAGAAGCTTCCTATTTTGCCATGATTACAGATGTGAAAGACCTTAATTTTACCCTAAGCTACTTTGACACAAATGGACAAAAGCTAGCAACCGGCCAATATAAATCACTAAAGCCTCGAATTAGACATGGCCAATTTGAGTGGTATCACCCAAATGGAAACATAAGAAAAATAGCAAGCTACGAGGATAATGAATCTGCAAGAAGTGAAAACTTCTATTCAAACGGACAATTACATTATATCCAAAAAAATTCTCCATATGATGGCCTGGTTTATGAAAAAGTGTTTGACCCGACGGGTAAAGAGGTTGCAAATTTAAATATGGCTAAGGCACAAGAATCATTTTACGACAGTGTCAGGTCAAGACAAATTACTCGCCACTATAAAAGGGGTTTACTTATTGAAAGTAAGGTCTACCACAAATCAGAAGCATTAACATATACTCAAATGACCAAAAGGAACTTGAAGTACATCAAAATGAGCGAAAGTATGTGGAATCATTTTAAATCCATATTAAGATATGACGACGAAATGATTTTGGCCGAAGAGCAAGGTACTGCTTATGTAAGGCTTCTTGTAGATGGCGAAGGTAAGTTAATTGAAATTGAGATCCTTCAGGGAATTAGCGAAGAAACAGATAAAAAAATAACTGAAGCGTTTATCAAAACCAACAACAACCATAAAATTTGGAGAGCTTCAAAGAATTTTGAAGGTGAATTCATGACACAAGAAATTGTTATCCCAATCAATTTTAGCATAAAATCGGAGAGCCTTCAAAATAACTACTTTTACTATGACCCATTTATGTTTAATCAATGGCACCAACAAATGCAACAGCAAATGCTGATGGAGAGTATTCAGGTTCCTCAAGGTTTTTAGGCTTAATCTAAAACCTCACAGAAACTGCATATCCTACCCAAGCCAGGATATACAGATTATCACTGGTCTTTTCATAGAATCCCGACCTTTTGATGTCTCCATAAGTATCTGTAGAAGGGTTGTAAATATTAGTGAGGTACAAGTTGAGTACCGGTCCAGCATTTAATGACAAGTGTTTAGCTAATTGATAACCCACGTTAAAATTGAGTCTATTGAGCAGATTCATATGATCTTCTTCCATATCTCGATCTGGGTTAAGAAGGTGATGCGCCACCAGCTCGAAATTACCGTACCATTTATCTTTTAGCCTGAGCTGAGTTCCGAGTCCTAATCCATAGTTCCATAGATTCTCCTTTGACGGATCTATACCTGCTGACATTATGCTATAAAATCTTGGGACACCCGACCGAAAGGTCACATTCAATGGCATAAATTCATTATGCTCGATGGCCAGCTCGTGCATCCCCTTTCTTACAAAGGAAAACAGGCCTATAGGCACACCTCTTTCTACCGTATCTGCTATGTTGATAATGCCCAACTGAATTCCTCTGAGTTTTTTTGTCACATTAAGAAGCCCTGAAACCTGAACGCCTTCAGTCTCTTTTGCCATATTCAAAAAACCAGATAATTGTGCCCCCTTTACTTCTTTTGATACATTCGTAAATCCAGCTGCCTGTACTCCTTTTACTTTACCTGTTGATAAATTCACAAAGCCGGCCGCTTGTACGCCGTCCATTTTCTTTGAGAGGTTTACAAAACCCGCTCCTTGTGCACCTTTGATACTATCTGTGACAAGGTTGAAAAAGCCAGCTACCTGAACGCCCTCGGTGTAGCCTTTTGTTGTATTGATAAATCCTCCGAGCTGCACACCATGAGATTCACCACCTGTAGCGTTACCAAATCCACCGATTTGCACTCCGTTCATTTCCTTTCGGTCAATGTTAAAAACTCCGCCAAGCTCAACACCATTTAGGCCATGAGCATATCCCGCCAACAAATTAATAGAAATATTATTTTTGATCTTACCACTTAACGTACCATTGGTTCCTACCATCGGTACAACAGAGAATTGAATGAATCTCTCTTCATCCATACTCACATTTCGCACGTTTTTGTGAGACTGCTTAGGCGTAAAAAACTGAACCAGCTTCTTTGTTTCTATTTCGAACCGATCAACAATCCTAATCTTCTCATTTTTTACTGGTTTCAATGAAACTGACATTTCTGAAATGTTCTGTACACGGATTATAGTATCCTGATAATGCTCCCGACTGATGGCAAATGTGGCGTAATCAGTTTTGGCAGAAACAACCAGATCAAAATGCCCTCTGTCATCAGTAAGAGTGGCATTCAGTTTATTTACTTCATAAATGGTGGCGTCCTTTATTACCTTCCCGGTTTGTGCATCCTTTACCGCTCCTGATAATTTAACAGTGTGCTTTTTTACCACGTTGTTTTTGGGTTGAATAATTACATAGCTTCCTCTGTACTTGTAGCTAAAGTTAGTTCCCAATAAAACCTCCAAAACTTCATCCAAAGGTTGATTTTGAAAAGACCTACTTAGCAATCCACCATGCGAGAAATGATCGGGGTTATAAGACAACCTTATTCCCTCCAGAGCATTGATTTGAGTGAGTGCCTGGCTCACAGTCACCTCTTTTAAATTAACAGTAATTGGTCTCTCTGGTAAGTTTTGAGACCGACCTGGTTCCATAGAAATCAATAGAGCCCACAAAAGTAAGTGCCGCCTTAACTTAGTCCGAGCACCCATCTCCGGCAAGTAAGTAGACTCCATCTTTTTTTGACCAAACCAAATTCAGCGTTTCTCCTATAATGTTAAGTACATTTTCCAGTGACTCTTCTTCAAAATCTACGCTGATTTTACAATTAACAATGTTTGCATTGGAAGTTTCAATTTTAGTATCATAAACGGCTTGAAGAGCACCCAATACTTCTGACAACGGAGTTGCTTGAAAAGTCAGCGCTTTAGTGCGCCAGTAATTTTGCATTCCAATTTTGTTTGTTTCAAGCTTAACTAATAGCTGACTACTCCTATAATAGATTCCTTTGAAACCTGGCGTAAGAATTTCCTCTTTGTCAGACACTATCATTTGAACGCGGCCGGTATCTACCGTTACCACCACACTATCTGAAGCTGAATTATTAATATTGAAGGAAGTACCTAGCACTTTAACTTGTATTTCTCCAGTCTCGATCACAAAAAGTTGATCGGGATTATGCTTCACATCAAAGTATGCTTCACCTTTAAGCTTGACTCTTCGCTCTTTATCCCCGAATTCTGAAGTGTAGATCAACTGACTGTTTTTGTTGAGTGTTATATGAGACCCATCGGGAAGGTCTACTGATTGTATGTCTCTGGAAGCTGATAACTCTGTGTTTTCTATTTTATGCGTTAACTGATATGCCAACCATCCTGCTCCAACCACCAAAAGAATGGTGGCGGCTATTTTAAGAAAGTCATACAGCCCATCATTTCGAGAAGTATCAGTTCCCTTTTTTGGCCTAAAAGTATTACTCCATGCCTTTTCCACATCATATTCCAATGCAACCTGTCCAACACTTTTCAAGGCGTGCACATCTATAAAGAATATCCTACAGCGTTCAAAATTCTGTTGATTCTCAAGAGATAAATCTTTCCAGTACAACACCATTTCTTGTTCGTCAGGACTTACTTCCTCGACAAAATACCTGAACAATAGTTCCTCAGAAACGATATGTCTTTTTCTCTTGCTCATCTTCCGCTATAATGTGGACAACTACCTTTCATTTTACCCCCACAAGTTTTTTTGTAGTACCGAAATCACCCAAAACACAAAGCTTGGCAAATGCCTGCTCAGTGCAGTCCGCATAACCTTTAGGGCACGTCCCATTTGGTTTTCCACTGTCTTAATGGACAAGCTCAACTCATCCGCTATTTCTTTATATTTTTTTTCCTCAAATCGGCTCATTTCAAAAATCTGTCTGCATTTTTCAGGCAGTTGATTCAGTGCATTGTTTATTTCGATTTGCAATTCGTCCAACTCAAGAAAGTTAGTTTCGAATGAATCGACCTTATTTTGCTCTTGCTTTTCGTAGCGACGTTCAATTTTCTTATGCTTCAGGAAATTCAGGCTTGCATTTCTGACAGCCCCATAGAGATATGACTTTATTGCAGTACGGATTTCTATTTGATCGGATTTTATCCAAACATTTGTAAAAACATCTTGGACTAGCTCTTCGGCTATTTCATGACTCCCTACATACTGGAATGCAAAAGCGGCAAGTTGCTGATAGTAGGTCTTGAAAACTTCCTCAAAGTCTCCTTCACTAGATAGATCGATGATGTTTTTTGTGCTTTTCAAGTCAATTTTCAACAACTCGACGAAACTATCAAGAATTGGTAATAATCGCACCAAAATCGAAACTTTTAAAGCCCTTGGAAGTCATTCGACGAAATATCCCTTCTTTTCACATTATTTTTTTTGGTGAATTGACTGATTTAAGTAGCTTAGTTTGATACGAATTGTTCAAACATATTCTACATACCCCATACAACAACTAAAAACACACCCATTTAGGCAAATATTTATGAATTTACCGCTTGAAAAATCAAGATCTTTCGTACTCCTAATCTTACTTCTGATGTTTTGGGGATCAGTCTGTCTAGCGCAGGGAATCGATGATAGGGAAAAAGAAAGAATCGGCGCACTTCTTGCAAATGCTAAAAAAAATCTCAACAAAAAAAGACTAGTTGTTTCCCTGAATCAAGCTGAATCTGCATTAAATCTGGCGAAAAATATTGCTGACGCACAAAAGACGTGGGAAGCTAAAAACCTTATTGGAGAGATTTATCTGACTCAAAACGAATTTCAGAAGGCTATTCATTTATTTCTGGAAATGAGTATGCAGGCAGAGAAAGTTAATAATTATAGCGTGTCAGCAAACGGTTACCTTTCCTTGGCCAATATATATTCTCATATGGGAGCCTTTAATAAAGCTGCTGAAACTTACGAGATTGCCTATGACCAATTCAACCAAATCGATTACGAATTAGGAATGATTGAGGTAAAATCGGCAGCAAGCCTCAACTATCTGATATCAAATCAATCCGAAAAAGCGCTGGCCTCATTTCAGAAGCTGCTAGAGTTGGCCATCAGGGATAGTTTAGCTTATTTTAAATTGATTGCTCACGATGGTCTCTTGGAAGTACACCAAAAAGCTGGAAATTATGAGGAAGGAATCGAAGTTGGAGAAGCCTACATTGCCCTAATAGAAACCGAAGGAGGCAGTGACCAAATGGCTGCAAATGCCCATAATCAGATGGCCGCTCTCTACTTGACTGCCGGAGAAAATGAAAAAGCCCTAACTTCTCTGAAAAGTTCCGAAACTATTGGTACTAGAAATCCAACAGGAAACAAAATTCTTAGCAATACTTATCGTCTATTGTCAAAGACACATCTGGCACTTGGTAGTCAAAAGGAAGCAGACCAATATGATAGCAAATTCAAAACTTTAAAAAGCAGACTTCCAAGTCAAGCCAAGTATCACCCTGATGATCTTGAGGAAGCAGAAATAGTTGCCAGAGACCTAGAAAGAATCTCAAGAGCAATAGTGATAGAAAAGGATCTTTCACGACAGGCTGAGGAAAAAACCAAAAGAAATGAAATCTTAAGTAACGAAATTGCCAGGTTGAAATTCCTTGAGCATGAAGCTTTGGTGGGCAACAGAGATCTTGGTCACTCAGCACTTGAAGCTGAATATATTCATCAGGATTTAATGGTGGCTCAGCACCAATTTGAAAGTACTGAAAGACAAGCTGAGATTCTTAGATACAAAGCAAGTCTTGTTCGCCGGCAACTGGAACTAAAAATAGCACAAGAAGAAAAGCTTATTCTCACTCAAGAAGCAGAGATAAATGCCAAAAGACAGCAAATTTATTTGATTGCAGGTGGGGCGATCATTTTGATTGCGATAATTCTGGGAGTAGAATACGTTAGGGTTAGAAATCTCAATAAACTTCTTAAAAAACAACAAGCTACCATTCACCAAAGAAATGTAGAGTTAGAAATTAGCAATGCCACCATTATGGAAAAAAATGCAAAATTGCATAAAGCGCATGATGAGCTAAAACGTACACAGGCCAACCTGATTCAAGCTGAAAAAATGTCTGCTCTCGGCATGCTGACCGCTGGTATAGCTCACGAGGTAAACAACCCAATCAGTTTTGTTTCCAATGGTCTTCAAATACTCGAAGAAAACATCTCAGAGGCCTTCGACAATTTATCAACATTCGAGCAAGTACTTCAGTTAGATGATATTGATGAAATCAAAAGCAACTACAACATCCACAAAGCAGAAAATGCTAGTGTCTCGATGCTAAAAAAAGACACGGCTGACTTACTAGAAGATGTGAAATTTGGTGCTACAAGAATTACTGAAATAGTAGATGGATTGAGGATCTTCTCACGGAAAGATGAGAAGAAGTTTAAAAAAGCACATTTACATGAAATCATCGATTCCGCCCTTCTTATTTCAAAGTCAAAGTATAAAGGACGCGTTCAGATCATCAAAGAATATGGTGTTGATATTCCTGCAATTGACTGTTTTCCCGGACAACTCAATCAAATTTTTATTAATCTGATAGGAAACGCAGCAGACGCTATTGAAGGAGAAGGCTGGATCAAGGTCATGCTTCAAAATGTTTCAGGTAAGTACGTTAGGGCAATTGTCCAGGATAGTGGTTCCGGTATGACTGAGGATGTGAAAAAGAAAATATTTGAGCCGCTCTACACCACTAAAGAATCTGGCAAGGGTACCGGCTTAGGACTTTCGATAACCACCGACATCATAAAAACGCACAGAGGACATATCGAGGTAAGAAGCAAGGTTGGCGTAGGCACAGCATTTATCCTTACCCTCCATGTAGATCTAATGAAGGGTAAGGAAGAGGCTGAAAATGCCTAATAATTCTATTCTGTTACTGCGCGATGTGCATTAATTCTACCATATCCATATTGTTTATCGCGACCAGGTTCACCTATATCATCAGCAGTATTTTTGATTTTCATCCCAATCTCCCGTGGTGAAAGCAACTCGTCATTCTGAGCACTGATTAGAGCAGCAAGTGCAGAAGCATGAGCCGTAGCAATTCCCGTCCCGTAAGTAACATCATATCGATTATTGAATCCTATGACAACCACTGAGGTGATTAGTCCATCTGGAAAACCTCCATTAAGTCTTAAATCATTTCCACCTGGAGCCACTACGTCAACTGCTGAAAATCCGTAATTGCTATAAGATGCCAGACTGTCGAAACCCATTTGATTGATCGGTGCAGTAGCACCAACTGAAAGTACTCCTTTTATCTGAGATGGCATATGAATATTCTCAGTTGTTTCATCAAGATTTATTCCGAGGTAGGTCTCATCGCCGTCACCCGCCGCCGCTGCAATAAAAGCGCCCTTACAATTTGCATATCTAATGGCCTTTTTCAGTGCGGTAATCGATGTGAACAGGTTACTACATTCATAATAATTTGATGAAAAATGAGATCCGAAACTAATGTTGATTATGTCCGCCTCTGCATTATCCACCGCATACATTATACCAGCTATCAAATCCGAAAAGGTCCCGCTTCCATCTTGTTTTAATACTTTAATATTGATTAAAGTGGTATGCGGTGCCAGTCCTGCGATAAATATGTTGTTAGTAGAAATT
The DNA here is from genome assembly GCF_039944555.1 of Reichenbachiella sp. Taxonomy (GTDB): domain Bacteria; phylum Bacteroidota; class Bacteroidia; order Cytophagales; family Cyclobacteriaceae; genus Reichenbachiella. The sequence continues at coordinate 295,308 of NZ_JBDUYN010000016.1, forward strand.
ATGCCCGCAATCTGAGTACCATGTCCATTGTCATCATCGAGATCAATAGGGTTATCACTAGTAAGATTAATACTTGCGGACGCATCGCATTTTCCAGTAAGATCGATATGATTTGCGTTGATTCCTGTATCTACAATGGCCACACGCACCGACTCTTCCCCTTGTTCAATCGACCAAGCCGTACCGGCTTCTATTGTTCTCATATTCCATTGGAGTATATTGTAGAAGGCGGCATCAGTTGGTTCGTTGTGATTAAGTACTCTAGTTGAACTCATGGCATCTACCTGAAGCGGTTCATCAACTCTTTGCCTCAACCAGTCTACTTCAACATCCCTGCCAATAGCTATAATTTTTATTCGCTTTTTCAGATTTAAAATTGAAGTATCAGTCAGGCCACTTACCTTGGCTACACCTATATTCCCATGTATGCGTTCAACCGCACCTCCAACTTGGGCAACTGCTCCTATAAATTCATCCTTATTCCCCCAGTATATTACCAAATGGTCGTCTGTCGAATTTTGATTAGTACAAGTCGGCGAATTGTCACCATCACCATAACAACCCATAAGAATTAAGCATAACATTATGAGTATTGAATAATTACTTTTCATCATAAAATAAATTTTTAAATGTTTAGTTAATCAGTAATCTCTGGGTTAGGATTTCTTTGTCAACTTCGATTTGAATAAGGTACAATCCAGAAGGCAATGGCACTTCGAGTTGCATTAAATTGACCTCATCAAGGATTGGTTTTTGGATCAAAAGATTACCTCTTGCATCGAGAATGCTTACTTTTTGAGGTGGAAATCCTGATTGGAAATCAAGTCGAACACTTTTTGTAAATTGATTAACTGGATTGGGGTAAATATTGACAATCCGATTAAATGAAAAATGATCTACTCTTTTGTTTTCAAATATTTCAAATGAACCGTCATAATCAACTGCCTTTAGTCTATAGTAATAGATGCCTGTCGCCGGTGATCCATCCTTGAAATTATAGTGAATGATTTTTGAGGAATTTCCATGACCTTTGACTTGACCGATGGAAATATATTCGGATCCGTCTGCTGATCTTTGGACTTCAAAAAAATCAAAATTTTCCTCTGATGCTGTTGCCCATTTCAAATGGATTCCTTTACCATACGATTCTGCTTTAAAGTCCAGTAACACTACAGGAAGCTCGGAAGTAACCTCACTATATAAGACGGGGTGATTAGTACTTAAGTCGTCAAAATTACCGCCATATCCCGTGCCCGTTATTGCTCCATCAACATACAAATCATCTGCTCCGGCGTTGTCCGAATAAACAGACCCTCCATCAATTGTCAAATTACCTGAAACCACGATGACACCATCTCCCCTAATAGTTACAAAAGATCCATTGGTATCAAAATTGCCATAGATTTTTAGAACACCATTATCTCTTATATCCAAAGTCATAAAAGCACCTGTAAATGTAAGGTCACCAAATATGGTGAGGGTATCATGAGCCTCAATTGTCAACCCTTCGGAGAAAACCGTATGAGAATAGTTCAATGATTCTGAAACGGTTATATCTCCTCGCACAGTTGCCCAGCGATTAACCCCTGAGGTTGGTCCACCACCTACATCCCAGTTGCCGGACACATCCCATGTTGAACCTGTCTGCCAATCACCAGGTAAATCATTTATGGACAACTCCTGTGCGATACTTGAATAAAAAATGAAAATGGATAAAAATAATAATAGAATGGAACCGGATCCAGATGAGATTGGATAACGGAAAATAATTAGATTTTTATTCATAGGTCCAGGCCATATTTTAAGTTCATGAAGAGACTATATGAACTTAAATGCGAAGCCGGCTATAGATTACCCCTAATTAGCTAATATTTTTTTGTTGGAAAACAATGTAAAGGATTGTAACAGTACGCGAATAACTTCATGTCTCAAGATTTGAGCCCTTTGTTCAATCAAAAAACCTGTCAAGGATACTGGCCCGTGACATTCGCTAATCACAGAAATCATAAAAATCTACAATAGATAATCGATACGAGAAGTAAAATTAGAGTTGGAAACATTCCTCCTTACCCTTCATCTAGAATTACTGAAGCGTGCGGAAAAAGCAGAATAATACTTAGTTTTTTATTCAGTCACTGCTCTGTGCGCATTGATTCTACCGTTACCGTATAGTTTATCACGACCCGGCTCTCCAATATCATCTGCAGTCTCATTTATCTTTTGCTTTAACTGTTCAACAGTCAGACTCTCATTGTTTTGAGCACTTATTAAAGCTGCCAGAGCAGACACGTGAGCCGCAGCTATTCCGGTTCCTGAGGCCATGTTGTAGCGGTTGACGGAACCATTTACTAAATAAGGGGAGACTGTGCTAAAGATACCGTCTGTGAATGTCCCGTTTACTAATAAGTCATTTCCTCCAGGAGCCACAACATCAACTCCATGAAATCCATAATTTGAATAAGATGCCAAACTATCAAAATCAGCCTGATTTATCGCAGTAGTTGCTCCTACCGAATAGATACCCTGTAATTGAGAGGGAACATGCATCATTCCACCATTGGCATCCAAATCCATTCCCATGCTCATTTCATCTCCATCACCAGCAGCCGCTACAATTAGTTTACCTTGTCTTTTCGCGTAATGGACTGCTAGTTTCAGGCAAAGAATGGCGGTTCTGAGCTCTTGACATCTGTAAAAATTGGTTGAGAAATGAGACCCAAAACTGATATTGATGATGTCAGCATCGGCATCTACTGCAGCATGCATTATGCCTCCAATCAAATCTGCAAAGTTGCCAGAACCATCATCCTGCAATACTTTTACTCCAACCATTGTGGTATGAGGGGCTAAGCCTGCCAGTCTAATATTATTCGTAGAAATAACTCCTGACACTAGGGTGCCATGTCCATTTCTATCTTCCAAATCCGAAGGATCATTGTTGCTCAAATTTATACTTGCAGAAAGATCATATCTACCTGACAGGTCCAAATGATCAGGACTGATTCCGCTATCAATGATGGCCACTCTTACCTGCTCATCCCCTTGCTCGACCGACCAGGCTTCACCAGCACCGATTTGCTTCATTCCCCACTGAAAGAAATTATAAAAAGCAGCAGAGGTTGGATCTCCGTGATCGCGAGTTCTTAGCGATGTTTCTGTTGTTGTCTCGACAGGCTCATCAATCCGCTGCCTGAGCCAGTCAACCTCAATATCTCTGGACACCGCTGATATCCACCATCGATTTCGTTGAAGTTTTCTAGCCGCGCGATCTGAAAGCCCGCTCACTTTGGCTACACCAATTTCCTCATGCACTCTTTCTACTGCACCACCCACTTTGCTTACTAAGTTGGACAGCTGGCTGGAACTACACCTGAAGATTACCAGATGGTGATCGGATACATCTTCAGTTAAACACACTGGCGGTTCGTGCGGATCTCCTCCACAACTAAAAAACATGACCAATCCAACAAAAAAACTTACTTTATAAATACGTTCCATGACCCAATACTTAAAATTCCAAATTCTAATTCACCAAAAATTTCCTAACCAGCGTCTGACTACCGAATTGCGCCTTGATATGATACATACCTCTGGGCAATCCCTCATTCAACTGCCAAAAGTTTGCCTCCTCGTTAATATTTTCTTCAATAATCATCTTACCAAGAGCATCATATATACTTATTATTTTATCCGATAAAACATCTTGAAAATCTACCCTCAAACCTGATGTATGCTGTAAGATGGGGTTTGGATACAATGATATTTGTGATCCACCAAATGAAACATCGGCCCTTTTACTTTCAAAGATTTCATAAGAGCCATCATAATCGACAGCTTTGAGGCGGTAGTAGGATATTCCCGAATACGGACGACTATCATAAAAGCCATAATTTATTAATTGGGTAGAATTTCCGTTTCCGGCCAATTGACCAATTGATTCGTAATTTTTCCCATCCTTTGACCTTTGAATGTCGAAAAAATCAAAGTTCTCTTCAGAGGCTGTTGCCCAAGCTAACCTGACACCACCTGATTCTGTATAAATATCAAAACCGACCAAAGTGACCGGAAGTTCCGTTACCACTTCGGCATGTAGTATGGGTTGGTTAGTATTGAGGTCTGTAAAGGTTTGTCCATCAGTTTGAGTCTGTGCCACGTCTGCAGAAGTACCACTAATACTTCCATCGACATATAGGTTATTAAAACCTCCACTGTCGTCATAATCCGAACCGGCATCCAAAATTAGATTTCCAGAAATAACTATAGTCCCTTCTCCTGAAATTAACACTGTAGAGCCATTGGTGTCAAAATCTCCATAAACCTTGAGAACTGCATTAGCTTCAACATCGAGGATCATATTCGCTCCGGTAAATGTAAGGTTTCCATCCACCGTTAAGGTATCTCCACCATCGTTGCCACGTATGGTCAACCCCCCGAGACCAGTTATTGAAAAATCGAGGCTACCACCACGATAAACATCTCCTTGAATGGTTACCTCATCAACAATAGCTGCAGTTAGTGGGCTTGGTTGGCTGGCTGCCCAGGTAGTAGCATCAATCCAATTGCCAGGTTCTTCGTCGTCAGTGAACAATACTTGAGTATAACTGGGTAATGAAAATACAAGGAGCAGGATTAGGCCCACAAATTTTATTCGGATACCAAGGATTGGTAGGGTTTGTTTATTTTGCTTCATGGCTAAGATAGAATATAGATATACAATAAGAATTGCGCAGTTCTTTATTGTAACTTCAATCTTTCTTAGCTGACATATTTTAGCCTAGCTGATGGCTAAAACGAACTAGTAATTTAGGACATTTTTGTTAAAAAATGATATTAATCAGCTATTTAGATTATCATGGCAACATATCTCAAATACTTGTATTATGAGCACGTGAAGTCGATTCTCTCTCTTGGGTAGCTATCAATCGAATTAGGTAGACCGACCGAATCTGGTTACATTTGGGGCTTGCTTTACGAAAACCATGATGATAAGTTTCAACTTAAGCAAGTTTTAATATTTCCTTTTACCCAAAACTCTGAGAAAAATTAGTCGGCTATGATCAGATACAAGTTTTCAAAAAAACAGGATCAGGAATTTACTGCTACTCTAAAATCGCGAGTGAATGCCTATTTTCAGGAAAGTGGACTCAATAGAGATGCAAATACTGCAATGATTGTCAAATCGATTCTGCTCTTCACCTGGTATCTAAGTCCTTATTTCATTCTCATTTTTGGCGGAATTACCAGCATACCCATTTTGATGTCGCTATGGGTAATCATGGGATTGGGGAAAGCTTTTATTGGCACGGCTGTCATGCATGACTCCTTGCACGGATCCTACTCAAAAAGTCAAAAAGTTAATTTTTGGATGGGGCTCTCCGCCATGATTATAGGTGTGGATTCATTGATTTGGAAAATTCAGCACAATGTTCTTCATCATACTTATACCAACATAGAGGATACAGATGAAGACATTCTACCGCGAATCGTTTTCCGTTTTTCCCAAAACCAGCCAAAAAAATGGTTTCACAGGTTTCAGCATCTGTATGCTCCCTTATTCTATTGTGTACCTCTGCTAGAATGGCTTACGACCAAAGACTTTTTAAAGGCATTCGATTACAAGAAAATGCGTTTGATCAAACCTGGTGCAACATTTAGAAAAGAATTAGCCGCAATCATAGCAAGAAAGTTCTTCTACTACATATTTTTTGTGGTGGTGCCTATGCTGGTCATACCGATTCCTGCTTGGTTAACTCTTGTTATGATATTGATATCAAGCGGTGTGACGGGTATTATGCTAGCTATGATTTTTCAAACTGCCCATGTAGTGCCGTCAGCGGCCTTTTTTAAAATTGAGGGGGAAGAAGTAGAACATAGTTGGACGGCTCATCAATTACTTACCACATGTAACTATGGCATGAATGACAAGATATTGAGCTGGTTAGTTGGAGGATTAAACTTTCAGATAGAACATCATTTGTTTCCAGATGTATGCCACGTGCATTATCCGCAAATTGCGCCCATCGTGCAACAAACGACCAAGGAGTTTGGGCTACCCTACTATGCCGTGGAAAGTTTTAGTGACGCAGTTGCCAGTCACTTCCATATGCTAAAAGAACTTGGTAGAAGCGAGGAGTACGCCGGACAACCTGCCTACTTTACCGCAGAAGCATAGCCAGATACAAACTAAGTGACAATGAATTGTTCCGAGTATAGACTCTGAGCTATTCTTTTCTAATCAAACTGATTTACAGTCTCTCTAATATTGATTCTAATTGCTCTAAATCAGCATCGATTTCAATTGCTACCTTCTGTCTTTCAATATAATCCTGAAGCCTTTGAGGAATCTCCAATTTCTCTCCAATGATAGGTTCTACTATGTCTAGAAATTTAGCCGGATGAGCAGTTTCTAAAAATACACCTACTGCATCAGAAGTCGTTAAATATTCTTTAAGTCCAAGATATCCGACCGCACCATGAGGGTCAAGCAAATATCCGGTATCTCCATATACTTTTTTAATGGTCTCTCCTGTTTGCTCATCTGAATAAGTAAATCCTTTAATCTCACTTCTAAAATTCTCAACGGACGAACCGTACAAATCATTCATACGATAGAAATTGCTTGGGTTTCCAACATCCATGGCATTTGAAATAGTCTCTACAGATTTTCTGGGTTCAAATTGTCCGGTTCTCAAATACGAAGGCACAATATCATTGGCGTTAGCAGAAGCAATAAATTGAGTAATCGGTAATCCCATCCGCTTAGCGAGTAGGCCTGCAGTCAAGTTACCATAGTTCCCACTTGGTACGGAAATCACTACATCTCTGTCACGTCCCAACATCGCATAGGTCCAGAAGTAATAGAATGATTGAGGAACCAAACGTGCCATATTAATAGAATTAGCTGAAGTTAGATTATATTTCTTCTTCAATTCAAGATTCAAAAAGGCGTCTTTGACCATCTTCTGACAGTCGTCAAATGTACCTTCAACTTCACAGGCAGTAATGTTTTCACCAAGGGTGGTCAATTGCTGTTCTTGGATTTTACTTATTTTCCCTTTTGGATAGAGAATGACTACATTGATATTTTTCATTCCCAAAAAACCGCTTGCCACAGCACTTCCGGTATCTCCCGAAGTTGCCACCAGTATAGTTGCTTTCTTGTCACTTTGGCGAGAGAAGTAGCTTAGACATCTAGCTAAGAATCTTGCTCCAACATCCTTAAAAGCGCAGGTAGGGCCATGATAAAGTTCAAGCGCATAAATCCCCTTTTCAACTTCAACCAAAGGCAGATCAAAATCCAATGTGCCTTCCACGATTCCCCTTAGATCTCTTTCCGGAATTTCGTCCTCAATAAATTTTTTGGCGACTTCATAAGCGATATCATGCAAAGTCATCTCATGAATATTCTTGAAGAACTCAACTGACAACGGCTGAATGGTTTTCGGCATGTACAATCCATTGTCATCTGGTAGTCCTTGAAAAATGGCCTTTTCAAAACTTACCTCTGGTACTTGTTTATTAGTGCTGTAATATTTCATTGATTCTTTTACTGTTCAATTCAAACGAATTGATCCATTTACATTTTCTTTCCTTTCACCATCAAGATTGACTTCACCGACTCATCTTTCAGATGTTTGAATTTCAACCTATTCTTATCATCGAAAAATTCTTGCAACTTCTCTTCAGACTCAAAACTGACCAAGTGAATTTCATAAGGTTTTTCTTCCTCCCCTGCCACGTACGCATCTGCATTCGGTCTTAGCCGCTGAATCAGCCGACCGGTATACTTTTCCATCAGCGGAATCGCATGATTTTCAAATTCTTGAAAAACTAATTCTTTTCCAGATTTGATATAAATAAGTTGCGTGATGTATATCATAACTAATTCTCAAATCACCCTTACCCCTTCTTTTCCAATTTTTGACATATAGGTATAGGCCAGAATCCCAACTTCGTCATACTTGGTTTGCATCATGGATTTAATTTGATGGGCTGTTTCTTCTCCTTTGCTAAATGTGAAAATTGACGGCCCTGAACCAGCAATGCTGCATCCTAAAGCTCCATCTGCAATGGACTGTGTTTTGACCTCATCATAGAGCGGGATTAAAATTTTTCGAATGGGTTCAACGATAACATCCACCATAGACCGGCCGATCAAATCATAATCTGACTCATACAATCCAGATACTAAACCGCCTACATTGCCCCACTGCTGAACGGCAGTAGTCAAATCAACCTGCTTCTTCAATATTTTTTTCGCATCTGTGGTCTTTACTTCGACTTGCGGGTGAACGATAGTTACAAATAAATCTTCGGGTACAGGTAACGACAAAATATCCAAAGGTTCATAACTTCTTACCAACGTAAATCCGCCTAACAGATTAGGTGCTACATTATCTGCATGTGCTTTTTTTGAAACTGCCTTTTCTCCTTCCATGGCAAACACGACAAGCTGCGCAGGAGTATATGGTCGACCAAGTAATTCGTTCACGGCAAATACTCCTCCCGCTGAACTAGAGGCACTTGTTCCCATTCCACTACCTGGATTAATCGTCTTTTTGATTGTAAATGAAAACCCTTGTTTGCTTCCGGCAGCATCCAATAGAGCCCGAGCCGCAACTGTAGCAGTATTTACGGCAGCGTCTTTAGGTAAATCAAATCCAATAATTTCATCGATGACCAATTTGCCGTCATCTCTTTTAGACACTTCCATTTCCTCTCCAATACCATTCAGTGCAAAACCGAGAACATCGTATCCACAGCCTACATTGGCTACAGTAGCCGGAGAAAATATTTTTATTTTATCAGCCATGCTTTAGCTATTTGCAATTCGCATGATGTCTGCAAATATACCCATGGCAGTCACGGCTGCTCCTGCTCCGGCACCTTTTATTACCAAAGGCTGATTGTCGTACCTATTCGTATTGAACAATACAATATTGTCACTCCCTTCAAGAATATAAAATGGGTGACTTTTGTCTATTTCCTTGAGTCCAACAGATGCCTGTCCATTGTCGTAGGTAGCAACCACTTTTAACCGAGCTCCTTTTTCCTCTGCCCTTTTGGCCATGGTTTGGAAGGTTTCTTCATTTTCTTCAAGCTTGGCATAAAATTCTTCATTGGTTGAAGTTTTCATGCAATCTTCAGGAATAAAGGGATCACTTTTAATATCTGACAATTCTGCTTGAATGCCACACTCACGAATCAAAATCAAAATTTTACGCATGACATCGACGCCACTCAAATCAATCTTAGGGTCAGGCTCAGTATAACCTTCCACTCCAGCTTGCTTGACAATATCAACAAACTTGACGCCTGACTTAAAATTGTTGAAGATGAAGTTCAAACTCCCAGAAAGCACGGCCTCAATTTTCTTTACCTTATCCCCACTCTTGATTAAATCATTGAGTGTGGTGATTACAGGCAACCCTGCGCCTACGTTGGTTTCATAATAAAATTTCGATTTGTACTCTCTTGCAGTATTCTTTAGCTCTTGATAATTCTCATAAGATGATGAGCAGGCTATCTTGTTAGGGGTAACCACAGAAATATTCTTGCTTAGAATTCCGTTATACAATTCAGCGATTTCTGCGCTTGCTGTATTATCCACAAAGACACTGTTTCTCAAATTCATATCCCGAATGGATTGAATGAATGCAGCATTTTCCATCGCCAAATCGCTGCCAACAAGCAGCTCTTTCCATCTTGATAAATCAATACCATCTTCATCAAAAAACATTTTCTTACTATTGGCCAGACCTACAATACGTAAATCCACATGCTCATTTTCACTAAGATATTCTCTCTGCTTAGCGATTTGCTCTATCAAAGTACCGCCTACATTTCCAATCCCGACAAGGAACAGGTTGAGTCTTTTCTTTTCTGACAAAAAGAAGCTTTCATGCAATACGTTGAGCGATTTTCTCAAGTGCCTTTCTTCGATCACCACGGTAATATTCCGTTCAGATGATCCCTGGGCAATGGCTTTAATATTCACGCCATTTTCTCCCAATGAGGCAAACATCTGGCCGCTGATACCTACATGATCACGCATTTTATCACCTACCAAAGCCACTATCGCCAACTTTTCTTCTACCTCCAGTGGATTGACTTTATGCAGACTTAATTCAAATTGAAACTCTTCCTCAATTGCCGCTCTACTAGCAGCCACGTCATTACTATCTATCCCAACGCATATCGAATGTTCGGAAGAAGCCTGAGTGATAATGATGACATTAACTTTCGCTTCTGAAAGTGCTTTAAACAATCTAAATGAGAATTTAGGAATCCCAATCATGCCACTCCCCGATAAGTTGAGTAGTGCAATATTTTTTACGCTAGAAAGTCCTTTGACAAACTGTTTCGAACCGTTGGAATCTGAACTAATTGTTGTACCCGCATCTTCCGGTCTAAAGGTGTTTTTTATTTTGATTGGAATACTTTTATTCAAGGCCGGCTGAATGGTAGGAGGGTAAATTACCTTTGCGCCAAAGTGCGAAAGCTCCATGGCCTCCTGATAAGAAATCTTCTCAATTGGATGTGCAGAAGATACCGCACGTGGGTCTGAAGTCATCATACCACTCACATCAGTCCAAATCTCAAAAGTGTCTACCTCTAACGCCGCGGCAAGAATAGCTGCAGTATAATCCGACCCACCTCTACCAAGGGTTGTCGTCACACCGTCGCAATTGGAAGAGACAAACCCCGGACAGATCACAAGATCAGAGGAAGTGTTGAAAAACTCTTTAATGTTTTTATTGGTTGCTGAAAAATCGACAATCGCATTATTAAAATTGCTGTCTGTTTTGATCATTGCACCGGTATTACCCCAATCAGTGGTAAGCCCTTCTGAATTCAGAAAGTCCACTATAATCGTTGAAGACAAAGTTTCGCCCATGCTAAGTACCCGATCTAGTGACCTGGGTGACAACTCACCGATCAGAAAGATACCTTTCATGATATCTTCCAGATCGTTCAACAAAATTTTGGTTTTGCTTAAAGTACCAGATTGACTTTTTACCGGAAGCAATTCCTTTACGGTGTCCAGATGCCTGTCTTCAATTTTAGTGAATAGCTCCTGATAGGAGTCGTCCCCGGCAGCGGCCAAATCGCTACACTCATGAAGCAGGTTGGTTATCCCGCCAAAAGCCGATACAACGCATATTTGTTTTTCCTTCTTTCCAGTTGATAATATATCCCTTACCACTCTTAGATTATCCGGGGTACCTACGGATGTACCTCCAAATTTCAACACTTTCATTCTTTTCTTCTGTTTTAAGATTTAGGAACCAAGATTTATACTTGCTTCCGTTTCATTTATGTATTTATCAAGCCTTCGCATACTACAAACTACGCTTGGGTTCAATATTTAAATTTTCATTAAGTTAATGAGTCAAGGGCTTAATCGTTCATTGCTCACTAATTCATTATTTTATTAGACCAAATATTGCATTAGATCTGGCTTCTCATTCAGATACTCAAAAACGAAACTCTTAGTCTTAAGTCTATCAAATAAATCTCCCAGACTTTCTTTGTTCTGCAATTCCAGTCCAATCAAAGCTGGTCCCCTTTCTCTACTGTTTTTCTTCGAATATTCGAAATGAACGATGTCGTCTCCTGGTCCCAAAACCTCAGTCAAGAATTCTCTTAGTGCACCTGCTCTTTGCGGAAAGCGGATGATGAAATAATGTTTGATCCCTTCGTAAAGCAACGATCTTTCTTTTATTTCTTCCGTCCGTGTGATATCGTTGTTACTGCCGCTGACAACACAAACCACATTCTTTCCTTTGATTTCATTTTTGTAAAAGTCCAAAGCAGCTAAGCTCAAAGCTCCGGCTGGCTCAACCACAATCGCTTCCTGATTATATAGCTGAAGGATCATCGAACACACTTTGCCTTCCGGCACTAGGATAATATCATCCAACCCGTCCTTGCAGATTTCTAAGGTTTTGTTTCCTACTTGTCTGACTGCCGCCCCATCTATAAAAGTGTCTATTTTTGGTAATACGACATTTTCACCCGAAGAAATGGACTCTTTCATTGCTGGAGCTCCTTGTGGTTCCACTCCTATGATTTTGGTATTAGGGGAAAGCGTTTTGAAAGTAGTAATAGCTCCAGAAGCTAATCCACCACCACCGATAGGTACGAACAGAAAATCGATTGGTCCATCTGAATCTTCCAGTATCTCTAGTGCTACTGTTCCTTGTCCTTCAATTACTTTTTCGTCATCGAAAGGGTGAACAAATGTGGCTTTGTTTTTATCACAAAAATCCATGGCTTCTCGATAGGCGTCGTCGAAAGTATCGCCAGTTAGTACCACATCTACCATATCCTTACCAAACATTTTCACCTGCCCTATTTTTTGCTTAGGTGTTACATTTGGCATAAATATAGTACCGCGAATACCAAGCTTTTGACAAGAGTAGGCTACGCCCTGTGCGTGATTACCTGCACTGGCGCAAACGATTCCACTTTTATTCTCCTCGTCACTAAGGCTCGAGATTTTATTGTAAGCGCCTCTGATCTTGTATGAACGTACAGCTTGGAGATCTTCTCTTTTGAAGAAAACATTGCCTTCGTACTTATCAGAGAAATTCAGATTCTTCATCAACGGCGTACGAACCACCACGTTGTTCAATTTTACCTTTGCGGCTTGTACACCTTCATAAGTCGGTACTCTTATTTCTGCTTCTACTACTCCCATAATTCTATCTCTTAAGCCACTGCTTCTTCTTTCACATCTGATGTACAAAATTCATTGATTGCGTCAGCGATTTTGCTAAAAGTCTCGTGCAAGACTTCTTTATTTTCCTCAAGTAGGGTGATCCTAAACCCTCGCAATTCGGACTGAAATGAGGATAAGGGAACGACACAAACTCCTTTTGCGGCAAGTAAATAATAAACAAACCTTTTATCAGGCTCACCGATTCTATCCACCCATGATTCGGCCAATTTTTTTGCTTCAGGGTCTACGATTTCTAATTTCTGTAGATTGTTGAGGCTACCATCTTTGAATACAATAGTATTATAAAATGCCCCATTCGTTTTGTTGAATGTCACAAAAGGAATGTCATTCAGGTGTTCTGAAATGATCTCGCTTCGCTCTGAAATAGCCCGTCTTCTTTCCTCCAAATAATTTTGGTACTCAGGGTGCTCTTGAATCAATGGTAAAGCCTTTTGCGGTAGGGTAGTCGAGCAAACCTCTACCATCTTGGCGTTTTCTAGTGTTGCACAATAGTTATTAAATTCTTCATCAACTTCCCGATTGTAGAATTCCATCCAACCACATCGACTCCCTGGCCACGGACAGTCCTTTGATATCCCCTTTAAGGCAATTCCCGGAACATCACCCAACACTTCAGCCAAAGCCTTTGTCTTCGTGTTGTTGTATATGATATTGGTATAGATTTCATCGCTGGCAATAAATAGATTAAATTCTTTCGCGATCTCTACGATTTTCACCAGATATTCTTCCGGATACACCATACCTGTTGGGTTATCAGGGTTGATGATAAGGATACCTACAATGTTCGGATTGTATTTTACTTTGAGACGCAAATCGTCTAAGTCTGGATACCAGTTGTTTTCCGGATCCAGGTTGTATGTTAGCGGTTCCTTGTTGGAATGAGCCGCCTCTAACGCCGAGTGAGTCGAATAAGCCGGAGATGGTCCAATCACTCTTGAATACGGGCTTAGGAATTGATACAATTTGCCTATCGCATCACCTAACCCATTAAAAAACAAGACATCATCTTCTGTGATTTGTACGCCACCTTTGACATTATTTTTCTTAGCCAGGTATTGCCTGGTTTCTAGCACGCCTTTAGAGTGACAGTATCCATAGGTCGAATTTTCATTGACTAAACCTGTCAAAATTTCTTTGATCCAAGTAGGTACCACAGCATGTTTCAATATAGGATCACCTATATTTTCCCAATAGATCCGTCGACCGAGTGCCTGTAGCGCTTCGGCTTTTTTGACTATGTCTCTTATTTCATAGTCCAGTTGATTGGATCCTTCATGTAGTAGTACTTGACGCATGTTTCAGTAGTTAGTTGTTAGATATTAGTATTTAGATAAAATGTTAGACCTTAGATGAGTCTAAAGTCTAACATCTAAGGTCTAATATCTATTATTAAGCATTCTCTGGTCTCAACTTTCTTACAGTTGCACCTGCTTGCCACATTTCTGATTCTTCTAAAGCCTTCAATTCAACTTCCAACTTCTCTCTGTAATCAGGCTGAGAGTTAGAATCGATTGACTTCTGCGCTTCTTCGCCGTCTAATACAGACTTATACAGTTTAGCAAAAACTGGCTTAGTTGCTTCATAGAAAGGACCCATCCAATCCAAAGCACCTCTTTGTGCTGTTGTGGAGCAGTTGGCAAACATCCAGTCCATTCCGTTTTCAGCGATCAATGGATACAAAGACTGCGTAGCTTCTTCCACTGTCTCGTTGAAAGCTTCTGATGGAGAGTGGCCATTTTCTCTTAACACTTCGTACTGCGCTCTGAAAATACCCTGGATAGCTCCCATCAATGTACCTCTTTCACCAGTTAAATCTGAAGATACTTCTCTGTAGAAATCAGTTTCGAATAAATAGCCAGAACCAACTCCGATTCCCAAAGAGACCACTTTATCTTTTGCCTTACCCGTCGCATCCTGATAGATCGCGAAAGATGAATTCAAGCCTCTTCCTTCAAGGAACAATCTTCTCAAAGAAGTACCCGACCCTTTAGGAGCAACAAGGATTACATCGATATCTGCCGGAGGCACGATACCTGTTTTCTCTTTATACGTTACACCAAATCCGTGAGAAAAATACAAAGTTTTACCCGGAGTCAGGTGCTTTTTGACAGTATCCCACATTTTGATTTGTGCTGCATCAGAAAGCAAGTATTGGATGACTGTGCCTTTCGCACAGGCCTCTTCTATTTCGAAAAGTGTTTCTCCTGGTACCCATCCGTCAGCGACTGCTTTATCCCACGTTTTTGACTCTTTTCTTTGACCTACGATCACGTTGAACCCATTTTCTTTTAGGTTCAATGCCTGACCGGGTCCCTGCACTCCATATCCGATGACAGCGATGGTTTCATCCTTCATCGTCTCTACTGCTTTCGCCAGAGGAAACTCTTCTCTGGTGACTACATTTTCTTCTACTCCTCCAAAATTTAACTTTGCCATTTTACTTAATTGTTAATTCGTATTTTAAAATATTTTATAGTTAGTAATCTTTAATGCTCAATTGATTGGACTTCGTTTCTTCCAATTCCCTGATATAAGCCTCTGTCTTACGCTTCGACTTAGAAATGGCGACACGGCCAGATCTTACAAATTCAAGCAAACCAAGTGGTTCCAATTTTTGATACAGATCATGAGTATCGTCCTTATGACCAGTTTTTTCTATAATGATATGATCTTCTTCAATCACCAAAATTCTTGCCCCATTGTTTCTCACCAAAGTCTCGATTTTGTTGCCATTTAGAAACACTGAGGTTGGTACTTTGTACAAGGCAATCTCTTGATAATAAATCTCATCCTCCTCGTATACAAAGGCTCCCAATACATCAATCAATTTCCTGAATTGTTTCACACAATTATCCACCTTGTCTTTTGAGGTCGTCACCACAATAGAAAACCTACTAATTCCTTTCACCTCTGTGGTAGAGACATTTAAAGAATCGATATTGATTTTCCTTCGGGTGAGGATAATTGCCAAATGATTGAGTAAACCCGCTTTGTCTTCCGTCAAAACGGACATGGTATATTGTTTTTCCACTTTTTTCGTCTGTTTTTAAGCTTCCAACTTGATATCCGAAACCGATGCACCTGTAGGTATCATCGGAAACACATTTCCTTCTTTCTCAACACATACTTCCAATAGGTAAGGTCCTTCATGCTCCAGAAAAACATCTAGTGCTACATCCAATTCGCTCCTGTCCTCTACCTTATTACAAGGAATACCGTACCCTTTTGATATCATTTGAAAATCCGGGTTGTTCATTTCCGTGAAGGAATATCTGCTATCAAAAAATAGCTCCTGCCACTGACGAACCATACCCAAGAAGTTATTATTCAAAATCAATATTTTGACTCCTATTTTACTTTGAAATATGGTTCCTAATTCTTGAATGGTCATCTGAAAACCTCCATCTCCTATCACTGCTATTACTTCTTTGTCAGTTCTTCCAAGCTTAGCTCCCATGGCAGCCGGAAGGGCAAAACCCATGGTACCCAATCCTCCGGAAGTTACATTACACCGCGTGTCCGCAAAGTCATAATATCTACTAGCTATCATTTGATGCTGCCCAACGTCGGTAACCAGGATAGCCTTACCTTTAGTTTTGTCGGAAATTGATCGAACAACCTCGGCCATTCTGATATCTGCGTTCGCTGAAAACAAATCACTTTCTCCTACTTTTTCATATTCTATAGCATCGCAGGCTTTAAATTCTTTTAGCCATTCATTGTGGCTGTTCTTTTCTACCTTTTTTTCCAAAGCGATCAGCGCAGCTTTTGCATCACATATTACTGCCACATCGGTTTTTACATTTTTGTCGACCTCAGCCGGGTCAATCTCTATGTGGACCACTTTCGCTTGCTTGGCATAAGTATTTAAATCACCCGTTACCCGATCATCAAAACGCATCCCAACAGCGATCAAAAGATCACATTCGTTGGTTTTTACATTAGGTCCATAGTTGCCATGCATACCTAGCATTCCTACATAAAGCGGGTGCTTATTTGGCACTGCAGACAATCCCAGTAATGTTGATGCCATCGGTATATCAGCCTTTTCAGCCAAAGCCAGCAATTCGCTTTGTGCCTGAGAGATCAGCACTCCATGTCCTACCAAAAGCATCGGTTTCTTAGCTTCATTGATCAACCTTGCAGCTTCTTCAACTTTCGATTCCTGCATGACAGGATATGGATGATAGCTTCTTATTTTTTCACATTTTTCATACTCGAAATCGAATTCAGCAAACTGGGCATCCTTGGTGATGTCGATCAATACAGGGCCTGGCCTACCCGAATTTGCAATGTAAAATGCACGGGCTATTGCATATGGAATTTCCTCCGCTTTGGTCACCTGATAGTTCCATTTGGTGACTGGCATAGAAATGCCTACTACGTCCGTTTCCTGAAAAGCATCAGTTCCTAATAAATGAGAGGCTACCTGTCCCGTAATTGCGACCATAGGAGTAGAATCTATCTGCGCATCAGCAATGCCTGTGATCAGATTCGTAGCTCCAGGGCCAGAAGTAGCAAAGCAGACACCAGTCTTTCCGTTGACTCGAGCGTATCCTTGTGCAGCATGCGCCGCACCTTGCTCATGACGAACTAAGATGTGATTGAGTCGATCCATGTATTTGTACAACTCATCGTAGATTGGCATGATGGCTCCTCCCGGATAGCCAAAAATGGTATCTACACCTTCCGCCAACAAACACTTCAAAACAGCCTCTGAGCCGCTTACGCGCTGTGTATTGGTTTTAGGTTTTTCTTCTACTTCTAACGTTGATGTGTTCATTGTTCAATGTTTAATTTTTCAACTGTTAATGATCAATAGTCATGCTATTATAAAATGCGAATCAAGTACTATTTTCACCCATCAGCACTTTGCTTCGCGAGCTATTGATCGGTCACACAGCCTTCTGAAGCTGATGACACCTGGTTGATATATTTTTTTAAAATTCCTTTGCTGGCCTTATAGGCTGGCTTCACCCAAGCAGCTTTACGCGCAGACAACTCCTGGTCAGAAATTTTCAAGTTCATTTCATTTTTTTCAGCATCTATACTGATAATGTCTCCATCTTTGATGAAGGCCAAGGGACCTCCTTCTTGCGCTTCCGGAGTAACATGTCCTACCACAAAACCGTGTGAACCACCAGAAAATCTTCCATCTGTGATCAAAGCAACATCTTTACCTAGACCTGCTCCCATCACTGCACTAGTAGGCTTTAGCATCTCTGGCATGCCCGGAGCGCCTTTAGGTCCAGAATACCGTATCACGATCACTTCACCCTTTTGGACTTCTTTACCAATTCCGTCTATTGCCTCAAATTCATCATTGTAGCACCTGGCTGGCCCTTCGAAGTACTCACCTTCTTTACCTGTGATCTTAGCTACCGCTCCTTCTGGTGCCAGATTACCATATAGAATCTGCAGGTGGCCTGATTTCTTTATTGGCTCCGCAAATGAGTGGATTACCTTCTGTCCTTCTTTCAATGAGGGTCCAGCTTCTATATTCTCGGCTAATGTTTTTCCCGTCACAGTCATGCAATCACCGTGTAGATATCCTTCTTTCAATAGTGCTTTCATAACCCCTGGAACACCACCGACCAAATGAAGGTCTTCCATTAAGTACTTACCACTTGGTTTCAAATCTGCAATGAAAGGTGTGCTGTCTGATATTCTTTGAAAATCGTCCAGTCCCAAGGGCACATCCACTGATTTTGCCATCGCAATCAAGTGCAACACTGCATTTGTACTACCACCAAGTACCATTATAATTCTTATAGCATTTTCAAAGGCTTCCTTGGTCATGATATCTCTTGGACGAAGGTCTTGTTCGAGCAAGTGTCTCACTGCTTGACCTACCCTGAAAGTCTCTTGTTTCTTGTCCTCACTTTCCGCAGGATTTGAAGAAGAAGATGGTAAACTCATGCCAAGAGCCTCGATAGCCGAAGACATAGTGTTAGCTGTGTACATGCCTCCGCAAGCACCTGGCCCGGGGATTGAATTTTTAATGATGCCCTCATAGTCCTCATCTGAGATGTTATTGGCCAATTTTTGACCATAAGCCTCAAATGCGGACACAATATTTAAATCTTCGCCTTTCCACTTTCCTGGCTTTACTGTACCTCCATATACCATCAATCCTGGCCGGTTCAATCGGCCTAAAGCCATGATGGAACCAGGCATATTTTTATCACATCCTACAACTGGTACCACTGCGTCGTAAAATTGAGCATTAACGACTGTCTCAATCGAATCGGCAATGATATCTCTAGAGATTAGAGAGTATTTCATTCCAACCGTTCCATTCGATATCCCGTCACTCACTCCTATCGTATGAAAGATCAAACCAACCAAATCAGCTTCTCGGACTCCCTTTTTGACTTGATGCGAAAGGATGTTGAGGTGCATATTGCAAGGATTGCCTTCAAATCCTGTGCTCACTATCCCCACCTGGGCCTTTTTCATATCCTCTTCAGTTAGCCCTGTAGCGTATAACTGTGCCTGTGAAGCTGGTTGAGAAGGATCCTGAGTGATCGTTTTGCTGTATTTATTTAGTGACATTTGGTATTCGATGTTTCGTATTTATATTTTGTTATAATTTGTTTAGACCAGAGTGAATTCGCTCAATTCTGCATTGCTCACTCGCTGACGATACATCAGGAACAGATCATAGGCAACCGTTTCTTTCCAGTCGGACTTAAATTCTATATCGTCAATGGTGGCTATACTAGCCACCTCTGTGGCTGTACCTGTGAAGAAGGCAACTTCGGCTCCTTTCATCTCTTCTGGCTTAAATAATTTTTCCACAACCGGATAACCAAGTTCCATGGCATACTCAATGATTGTAGCTCTAGTGATACCGGGAAGTATATTTCCTAGCGGTGGCGTATAGATCACATCATCTTTCACAAAAAAGAAATTCTGACCTGAGCCTTCAGCTACATAACCATCAGAGTCCAGCATCAAGGCTTCATCAAATCCTTTTCTCTTGGCTTCATTGGATGCCATGATGGAATTGGTATAGTTACCGCTTACTTTGGCATCTACCGGAATTGACTTAGGGTTTGGTCTTTCGAAGGAAGAAACCATCACTTTCAATGCTTCATCACCCAGATAAGGTGGCCAATCCCAGGCGGCAATCATCACATGAACCTCTCCACAGGAAAGTAACTTCATATTGGCGCCGAGATATACCAATGGACGGATGTACGCGTTGCTCAAACCATTTCTGTCCAATAATTCATAAGAGACTTTGACTAATTCATCAACGGACTGATTGAATTTGATACCCATTCTTTCGGCTGAGTATTTTAGTCTTTCAAAATGCTCCTTGGCCTTGAAAATATTTGGTCCCGCTGCTCCGGCGTACGAACGGATACCTTCAAAGACGCCATTACCATAGTGCATGGTTTGGCTAAACAAGTCAACTTTTGCTTCTGATGCTTTTACCCATTGTCCGTCTAGGAAAAGGATCGAGTTCTCGTTGTAATACATAGTCTGTCTCTTTTGTTTAAAAATTATTTTGTCATAAAAAAAGCCTTTCTCGTATGAGAAAGGCTTTCGGATTTTAAATTTCCTATATACCTCTCTCATGTCTCGCCAATAATGGCAATAATCACGACGGCTAATACAGTGACAATATTCGTTATCATTTTTTGGGTCAACATTTGGGTAAAAAAAAAGCGCCATTCTGTTGGGAATGACGCTTTAGAATATTTTTAAACTATTGCATATCATTCCCGATCTGAGGCCACTGTGACCT
The DNA here is from genome assembly GCF_039944555.1 of Reichenbachiella sp. Lineage (GTDB taxonomy): Bacteria > Bacteroidota > Bacteroidia > Cytophagales > Cyclobacteriaceae > Reichenbachiella. Next base: position 315,809 of record NZ_JBDUYN010000016.1, read on the forward strand.
CAATAATAATCGCTAATGCTATGACAATAATGTTCTTCATCTTTGTTGTTCTTTCGAATTCCAAAGGTAGAGTATTTAATTTTTATCATCCTAACAATCTTAGCGATTTTTAATACTATATTATCTAACTCTCTAACACACTGCTATTTGCACGTATCAATTGAGCTATTTTGTCGCCTACCTCTGTAGTCGACTTTGCATTTTCTTTGTTCAAATCTTCTGTCAAGAAACCTTCTTCGACTGCCTGATTTACTGCCGATTTAATGGCGTTGCTTTCCTCGATCATATCAAATGAGTATTCCAAAAGCATAGCGGCCGAAAGGATTGCACCAACTGGATTAGCAATGTTTTTACCGGCGGCCTGAGGGTAAGACCCATGAATAGGTTCGTACAACCCAAGTCCACTACCGACAGAAGCCGAAGCCAGTAAACCAAGTGATCCTGAGATCACCGAAGCTTCATCTGTGATGATGTCTCCAAACATATTTTCAGTCAGCACTACATCGAAGTGCGCAGGATACTGAATGATCTGCATGGCGGCATTGTCAACAAACATGAAATCCAACTCTACATCCGGATAATCGGCTGACATCTCAGTCACTACTTGTCTCCAAAGCCTTGAAGTCGCCAACACATTGGCTTTGTCTACCAAGGTTAGCTTCTTTCTCCTGTTTTGCGCTGACTTAAAAGCCAGGTGCGCCACTCTTCTTATTTCTTCGTCGGTGTAGGTGCAAGAATCGAAAGCGCTCTTGCCGTCTTCTGATCTTCCTCTTGGTTCTCCGAAGTAGATACCACCGGTCAACTCCCTAAATACCACAAAATCAACACCTTTGATTCTATCCTCCTTCAGTGGAGAAAGTGAAAGCAGTGCTTCAAAACTTGAGACCGGTCTGATATTGGCAAACAAGCCTAGATTCTTCCTCATTCTCAACAAACCCTGCTCCGGTCGGACCTTGGCATTTGGATCGTTGTCATATTTGGGATGGCCAATCGCTCCGAAAAGAATAGCGTCTGAAGCTTTGCAAATCTCCTCTGTCTCTTTCGGGAATGGGTCTCCAGTTGCATCAATGGCTATCGCTCCAATCAAAGCTTCTTTCTTCTCAAAGGAGTGTCCGAATATTTCCTCGACTGCTTCAATAACTTTAACCGCTTGTGCGGTCACTTCCGGCCCTATGCCGTCACCTGATAATATGGCTATGTTTTTATTCACTACTTCGTATTTTAAATTTCAGCACCAAAGGCAAACAAATAATTGCTGCGCTCTCCCATACATTGAGAAGAGGCCAAAAACACGCGGCTATTTAATGCTGCCACTTTTGAAATTGAACTTCTCTTTTCAGTTATTGATTTACTCACACTTCTAGCTGTATTTTTCATGTTCATATTTTTAAAAAACCAATTCTTTGGTTTCATATTCTTTTATTTCATCCGCTTTGCTGATCAGGAAATCGATATCATCGAATCCATTGGTCATGCAATGCTTTTTATAAGCTGTGATTTCAAAACTTTCAGCATCGTCTGTTCCAGCGATAGCAATTGTTTGATTTACCAAATCCACAGCCACTTCCTGCTTTGGATCTACTTCCACTGCTTTGAATATTTTTTGTAAAAACTCTTCAGACACCTGCACTGGCAAAAGGCCATTGTTTAAGGCATTACCTTTGAAAATGTCTGCAAAGAAACTGGATACCACTACTCTCAGTCCTGAATCGTAAATGGCCCAAGCTGCATGCTCCCGACTAGATCCGCAGCCAAAATTCTTACCTGCTACCAAGACGGTACCACCATACTTAGGATTGTTCAGAACAAAATCAGGATTGGGCTGATCATTTTTATCATATCTCCAATCTCGAAACAGGTTGTCTCCAAAACCTTTTCGGTCTGTGGCCTTCAAAAATCTTGCAGGAATGATTTGATCCGTATCAATGTCTTCCACCGGAAGTGGGTATATACTTGACGTTATGTTTATAAATTTCTCCATTAGTTCATCAATTCTCTCGCGTCTGAAATATACCCGTTGATAGCTGTAGCAGCTGCTGATAGTGGGCTGGCCAACATTGTTCTGGCACCTGGTCCTTGTCTTCCTTCGAAGTTTCTATTGGACGTAGACACGCAGTAAGCGCCTGCCGGTACTTTATCTTCATTCATGGCCAGACATGCAGAGCAGCCTGGCTCGCGGAGTTCAAATCCAGCTTCTTTCATGACCACATCAAGGCCTTCAGCGATGGCCTGTTGCTCTACTTGCTTAGAGCCTGGTACTATCCAAGCTTCTATATGGTCCGCTTTCTTACGACCTTTCACCAAGTCTGCTACCAATCGTAAATCTTCGATCCTTGAATTAGTACAGCTTCCGATGAATACATAATCCACCTTTTTGCCAATCAATTTCTGACCAGCTTCCAAGCCCATGTAGTCTAGGGCCTTCTTGAAATTATCTGTAGCGTTTCCGTTAGGGTTCGGAACATTGTCATTAATGCCTATGCCCATTCCCGGGTTTGTTCCATAGGTGATCATGGGATCAATATCTGTAGCATCGTAGCTGTATTCCAAATCAAACTCGGCGCCTTCATCGGTTTTCAATCCTTTCCACTTTTCTACCATTTGATCAAACGCCTCCCCCTTAGGAGCAAATTCACGACCCTTGATGTATTCATAAGTGGTTTCATCCGGAGCGATCATCCCACCACGAGCTCCCATTTCGATACTCATGTTGCAGATAGTCATTCGAGCTTCCATCGAAAGTTCTTCGATGGTATCACCACAGAATTCCACAAAATGGCCTGTACCACCACTGGTAGATATTTTAGAAATGATATATAGTATAATGTCTTTCGAAAGCACACCGGGTTTCAATTGTCCGTTGATTTCAATCTTCATTTTCTTGGGCTTATTCTGCAATATGCATTGCGTAGCCAGTACCTGCTCGACTTCGCTGGTTCCAATCCCAAAAGCAATCGCACCGAAGGCTCCATGAGTAGAAGTATGGCTATCTCCGCATACCATAGTCATGCCTGGCTGCGTGATCCCAAGTTCAGGTCCAATCACATGTACGATTCCCTGAAAAGGGTGCCCTAAGCCATACAATTCGACACCAAACTCATCACAGTTTTTGATCAGAGTATCTACCTGATGCTTTGATAAAGCATCTTTGATCGGCAGATGCTGATCTTTAGTTGGCACATTGTGATCCGCTGTAGCGATGGTTTGCTTTGGGCGGAAAACCGGAATTCCCCTGTTTCTTAGTCCATTGAATGCCTGAGGGCTGGTTACCTCATGAATGTAATGTCTATCTATATACACCACCTGTGGTCCGTCTTCGACGTTATGTACCACATGGCTATCCCATACTTTATCAAATAGTGTTTTTGCCACTTTAGTTTTTCTCTTTACTTACAATTCAACATTCGTCATCAAATATTCGCTGAGCATGCCTTTGAGCAGTTTGTCATCTACCACATCATGCTTATCTGCCACTTTCAAAAACTCGTGATAGACGTTTTCCAATTCTTCTTTTGTCAAATTGACATTCAGCTTTTCTACTCTATAATTTAGTGCAGCTCTTCCGCTTCTGGCAGTCAGTACAATCGATGACTCATTCACGCCCACTTCTGAAGGATCAATGATTTCGTAGTTGTCTCTATTCTTGATTACTCCATCCTGGTGAATACCTGAGGAATGAGCAAAAGCATTGCTGCCCACAATAGCTTTATTAGGCTGTACCGGCATTCTCATGGTCTCTGCCACTAGTTTAGACATGGCGTTGAGCCGGGTAGCATCTATTCCAGTATCAGATTTCATCCAATTGTGCTTTCGCATAATCATCACCACTTCTTCCAGCGAGGTATTACCAGCTCTTTCACCAATGCCATTGATCGTACATTCGATCTGACGGGCGCCGTTTTGGATACCCGCAATTGAGTTGGCTGTTGCCAAGCCCAAATCATTGTGACAATGTGTAGAAATGACCGCCTTCTCAATACCTTTTACATTTTCCATCAGGTATTTGATCTTAGCACCATATTCCTCTGGCAGACAATAACCCGTGGTATCAGGGATGTTCACCACGGTGGCTCCCTCAGCGATTACAGCTTCTATGACTTGCGCTAAAAAAACATTATCCGTACGTCCAGCGTCTTCTGCATAGAATTCCACATCCTCCACATGCTTCTTAGCCCATTTTACAGCTTGCTTGCTACGAGCAATGATATCTTCTCTTGTCGTTTTTATTTTAGTAAAAACGTGCTGGTCTGAAGTACCTATTCCGGTATGTATTCTTGGGAACTTGGCATACTTCAAAGCGTCTGCTGCACATTCTATATCTTTCTCAACCGCCCGCGTTAAACCACAGACTGTTGCATTTTTTACTAATTTTGAAATCTCAGAAACAGATTCGAAATCACCTGGGCTGGATATAGGAAATCCAGCTTCTATGATGTCAACTCCCAGGTGCTCTAATTGCTCAGCAATCAATAGCTTGCCTTTGGTATCTAGTCTGCAACCCGGCACTTGTTCCCCATCACGTAGTGTTGTATCGAATATGTGTATGCGATTGTCCATAGTTCTCATTTAATTAGGTTACAAAGCTAGCCAGCGACAATTCGCTAAAAAATGCCTATTATTTATTTAATTACGATTTCTAAATTGAATGAAAATGATGATTTTTGCATCTTATAACCTTTTAAACTAAATTTCAATTACAATGTCTAAGGAGAGGTCGGACGCTTTGTTCCATTTGATCAAGTCGCTAAAGAAAAGTGAAAAGCGCTATTTCAAACTCTCTATGGCCAATTCGGAAAACAAGAAATTTTCTAAACTGTTTAATATCATAGAAAGTCAAAGCTCTTTTGATGACGAGGAAATTCTGATCGCAGATCGTTCTCTTAAACCAGCTCAACTCTCCAATCTCAAAGCACACCTTTATACCAAAATCCTCAGTGCACTCAGAGACTACAATACCAATACCCTTCCGAATATCAAAATCCGGGACATGATCGATCATGCGGAGATCTTGTTCAACAAAGGGCTGTACAAGCAATGCGCCGAGATCATCAGAAAGGTGAAAAAGATTGCTATCAAAAGCGGCAACCTTGAAATGCAACTCGAAATCCTAAAATGGGAAAAGCAGGTGTTATTTCATACGACCGGTAAGGAAAACAGAGAGCGAACTAATGGAATCATTGCTGACGTGCAGCGAGTAAATAATCGTATCAACAATATCAATTCATTCTCGAACCTGCAGGTAAAACTTCAGTCACTTTACCAGAAAATAGGATTCATCAGAAATGAAAGTGACTACCACAAAATTCAGAACGTGTTTGCGGTGAGTCTTCCTGTATTTGTGGAAGAAGAACTTTCCAATAGTGAAAAGATTAGCTTATACAATTTATATGTAGGTTATTATTTTTTTCTACAGGATTTTGAGCTGGGCTATCAGTATGCGCGAAAACTCGTAGACCTCTTCAACGACAACAAGGCACTGATGAACTCCATGCTGGAGTCATATATCAATAGCCTGAACAACCTGCTGATTGCCCAAAACAAGCTATTGAAATACCGAGAGTTTCAGGCCACTACGCGAGAGCTACGTGCGCTTAATAATCTACCCTCGGCTCAGCTCAACGAAAACATTCGCATGAAGCTGCTGAAGTACACCTTCGTACATGAGTTTAACCGTTTGTTTCTAATGGGTGATTTTGAACGCGGGGTGAAGCTCATGGAAAGGATCAAACCCGGGATGGAGCAGTTTATCAGTCAGATCGACATGCACTCGAAGGTGATTCTATTCTACAAGACGGCCTGTTTATATTTCGGGAACGATAACTACCAGATCGCCATCAATTGGCTCAATCAGATCATCAACTCGAAAGAAGTGGATTTGCGCGAGGATATTCATGGCTTCGCCAGAATTCTCAATCTAATAGCACACTATGAGCTCGGCAATATGGAGTTGATCGAATACTATGTACGATCTACTTACCGCTTTTTGCTCAAGAAGGAAGATCTACACCTCTACCAAAAGTACATTCTGAACTTTCTGGTTCGCTTGAAAACGAATATTACCCAGGAAGAGCTGATCAAACGCTTTCGTACTTTGCGCGAAAACCTCATACCGCTTACCAAAGATCCCTACGAACGAAGGGCTTTCATCTACTTCGACATCATCTCCTGGTTGGAGTCCAAGATCGAAAGGCGTCCGGTACAGAGTGTGATTAAGGATAAGGCACTAGTGAGATTGAGTGAGATTTGAGATAGACGATGGGCTATAGTCGATGGTTCAGAGCTTAGAGGAGATCATTTTAAGTTTGCGCCGATGTTAGTCAGAACTCGATATGACTGAGAGCTTGTTAGTGTTTTCACAAACAACGAGAGTATGGACCGAAATTACATGAGCGGTTTAACTTCAGTCCCAGACCCTCGTTGTTAATGTATGGCAGAAGATCTCTCAGTCCAATATTATGACACTTCCAATCTGGAGGGCGTTTCAATCAGTTCGACATCTTATAGAAATCACTATTTTCCCAGGCATTTTCATGATCACTACACTATTCAACTCATTGAAGAAGGGGTGAACGAAGGCTTTACAGAATCGGATAGCTATAAGATTGGCGACGGCGGACTGCTACTGATCAATCCCGGAGAGCTGCATGCCGGTAATTCATTAGATAATCAAACACTCAAATTCCACACGATCCGGATTGAAGAAAAGCTCATTCGAGCAATTTGTGAACGAAACGAAATTTTTCAGCATACAGATCTGAGATTCAACACACGTCCAATCTATCGTCAGGAATCTTCGGCCCGCATGAGGACATTGATTGCTGATATTACAGCTGGACGCGTGATGGACATAGAAGCTTCATTCGAAGAGCTATTTATGATTCTGATTCAAAATCATAGCAACACCAAAGTGCCTACCCGTCCAACTGCACACACCCATCTAGATTTGGCTCGTCAGTTCATTTGTGATCATTTTCGGGAAGAGCTTACTTTGGGACAAATCGCAGAGAACTGTCATCTGAGCCCTTATCATTTCTCCAGGCAGTTCAAGAAAAAATATGGTCTAACTCCTTTTCAATATCTTCGAAACGTGCGAATTGAAAAGGCGAAAGCACTACTAACAAAGCACTCCATTTCTCAAACAGCCCTGCAGACGGGCTTTTTTGATCACAGTCATTTCCTCAGGAATTTCAAAAGAATTGAAGGAGTCGTTCCTTCATGTTTCTTAAAAGCCAATTAGACAGGCATACTCCCCTTCAAATAATCAGCAATTATGTACAAGTTTTTGATCAACTATCTGTGCTATTTGTAGCCCTAAGTCAAAAACTACATCATTATGAAAATTGCGATTACACTTCTATTCGTATTTGCCTCGTTCGGAATATCCTTAGCTCAACAGCAAATTGTCGAAGATCCAAAAAAAGGAGAAGTCGTCTACTATTGTGGGCCTTGCGGTTGCGCCGACGATGACAAGTATTTCTCAAAATCGGGACAATGTCAAGCCTGCTCAATGTCCCTCATGCCGACTATTTTAGGATTGGAGGTAGCCCGTCCAAGTATAGAAAGGCCGACTGTAGGCATGTTTTTGTTTAACATGGCTGACATCATGGATGTATCCGGGCCTATTTCCGTCTTTGAACACGCCGGGTTCAACATAGTGACTTTCTCAAAAACATCTGATCCTGTCCTCATAGGAATGAACCTTGAGCTCAGGCCGGATTACACCATTGAATCACTGCCTCAGGTAGACATTTTGGTACTGCCAGGCGGCGGTATGGCTGAAAGTAATCCCGGTGATGAAGAAGTCACGCGGTTTCTTCATGGGAGAAAGGATTCTACTGAAGTTCTTCTCTCGGTTTGCAGCGGTGCCTTTTTCCTGGGCGAAGCTGGATTACTGGATGGCCTGCGATCTACCACCTTTGCCGGCTTGATTCCCCGGCTCAAAGAACAATATCCAAGAACCGTCGTCTTGAATGATGTAAAATATACTGATAACGGCCAAGTCGTCACGTCAGCTGGGCTTTCATCCGGTATAGATGCTGCCTTCCATGTGGTTTCCAAGTTTTATGGAGTGGGTCGTGCTCAGGATATCGCCAATCACATGGAATATCCTTGGAAAAGGGAAAATGACTACGCCCGTTCTCAGCTGGCTGACAATTATATCACAGATCTTCGAGCGCTTGTTTCTCTATTTTCTACCTCCTATTTCTATTCTCAAGGAGACCAAAATACCTGGGAATACAGATTTCATCTAACTAATCAAATACCACCCAAGCAAATGATGAAATTGATAAAAAAGGAAATAGAGAAAAACAGCGATTGGATCACTAGTGCGTCAAAACCGTTGTCAACGACCGGCATTGTAGACCACGAGGTATTAGGCAAAGGCAAAGTGAACTTTTCAATAACAATCGATTCGGAATCCATACCCATTGCCATTATCAAAGCTTCCCGACTGCAAATGCAATTGTTCTAATTCTAAAGTCATGACCAGTTTGCCCCAATACCGCACAGTCTTGTTAGTTGTTTGTCTTTTGATAAACAGATTTTGCTTTTCTCAGGCTGAATCTAATGCCGTTTTCCCGACCATTTTCGTTGGGAAAACGGTTACGATTCATTCGCAGTTTGAAGGTCTTCCGGTGGTGGAGCCTCATCTATCCGCTCACCCTTCCGATGCCTCTCATCTTCTCGCTGCAGCCATGGTGGTAACAGCTATTGACCGACCCTATGAAAGCTGTAGGCTTTCCAGTTTCGTTTCCAAGGATGGCGGGCTTACCTGGAAGGAAACGGCCCATGACTTTTGGGGCTATGACCCCTGGACAGCTATATTGCCTAATGGACAAACCGCCATGAGCTGGTTAGGGACTAAAGGAAGTTTCCAACATCAGTTTCCCCTTCAGTTTTTTTCCTCAGACGATGGAGGCGAAAATTGGGATCGAAGCACACAAAGTTTTCATTCAAATCATGGACATGACGGTACTAAAATTACCGCGCTTGGAAGAGATTTTTATTTCACGACTGTCCGGTTTAATGGTGATATGAGCGCAGATGTGGTTCTTTACCACAGAAGGCGTAATGGAGAATTCACAGAAGCGGCAAAAGTTGATGCACAAGGGGTCCGCTTAAACTACTGCGAACCTGTCATCCTTGGAGACGGCTCTGTACTTGTTCTTTCTTCTCATTATTTAACAAAGGCCTGGATACAGCGCTATGACCCAAAGACTCGGTTGCTTTCAGACAAAAGTCTGATATCCCTTCGCCCAGGCGGAGGACGTGGCTACATGCGCATGCTAGCTGATACGAAAAGCGGGTCGATGTTTTATGACAGAGTATATTTTGTAAGAGCTGCAGAAGGTGTATGGCTTAATTACTCAGCGGATCGCGGTCAAACCTGGAGTCAGGATATTCGAGTAGATCAATTTGATAACTCTATAACGAGCCAATCAATGGTAGCCAGCGTAGCAGTTAGCAAAGATGGAATTGTTGGAATTTCCTGGGCCGACAGCCAGCACGACCCCAGTCAGCAGAAAAATGATATTTACTTTGCTCTATCTATTGATGGTGGACTTTCTTTTTGTCCTCCCATAAGAGTAACTGATGTGAGTACCCATCCTAAAACTCGAAAAAATGGAGATGCTGCTAACAAATTTCCGGGAGGTGGGCATTATATGAACATAGTCTCGAGAGCCGACAGCAGTTTTCAATTGATCTGGAGTGATAGTAGAAGTGGTGTATTTGAATTGCAAACTTGTCATATAGCTATAGGGTCGAAAGAGTAGTAGTAAAAAGGAAGCCTGCAAACAGCTCTTGCCCGAATGGCGTCGAAACTATTTACAGGCTTTAACCAACCTAACCTGAGACTAAGCTAGGCATTTTAATTACTAAAAAAACATCAACTCGCCCAGACATAACATTTACTCGTTGAAATCAATTTTTCACTCGGTGAAACACAAATTCCCCTGGTTCGGCGAAATCAATACAAAATTTCATAGTGCCACTGATGCTAAAAATAAGGCAAAAAGAAAGCCTGCAAACAGCTTTCCAAGAATGTACTCGTCGTTTGCAGGCTTAAACCAACCTAACCTGAAAACAAGATACCCCATCAAAAATTCATCTCCACATTTAATCGTTGAGTACCCCTCAGTTTTCGGTGAATGCGAACTTTTTATGGATACGAGCGCTTTTCATTCAAAGAATATTCGGAGTTACCTGAGTTTCTTTCTTAAAACTATGGATATCAAACTGCCAGATTTGATGATAATTCTGTGGGGTTGACTTTCTTTAGAAGACTATTCTTATTTAGCCAAATAAAGAAGTTTATTGTCCTTAGAATCGGTCGTCCTTTTTATTTTTACACTTATAAAATATTAACCCAGTACGAACATGCAAGAAGTATATATAGTATCGGCGGTAAGAACGCCAATCGGAAGTTTTGGCGGAGGCCTATCTAGTCTTACAGCTACCAAATTAGGATCAATAGCCATCACCGGTGCACTAGAAAAAGCAGGTGTAAAGACCGAACAAGTTGATGAAGTTTTTATGGGCAATGTGGTTTCTGCAGGGCTCGGGCAAGCACCAGCCAGACAAGCAGCCATTGGCGCAGGTATTGGCTATAATGTACCTTGTACTACTGTCAACAAAGTTTGTGCTTCCGGAATGAAGTCTGTCATGCTGGGTGCCCAAAGTATCATGCTTGGTCACGCAGATGTAATAGTTGCCGGTGGTATGGAAAGCATGTCAAATGTACCCTTTTATGTACCCAAGGCACGATATGGTTACGGCTATGGCCACGGACAATTGCTCGATGGCTTGATGCACGACGGGCTTTGGGAGCCTTACCATCAATTCCCCATGGGTAGCTGCGCAGACAACACAGCGAAGGAGATGAACATCTCAAGAGAAGCGCAAGATGAATTTGCCATCAACTCTTACAAAAAAATTGCCGACTCCGTAGCACAAGGTTATTTCAAAAATGAAATTGTACCTGTTGAAATTCCTCAAAGAAAGGGTGATCCTGTCGTAATGTCGGAAGACGAAGAATACAAGAATGTCAAATTTGAGAAAATACCTTCATTGCGTCCAGTATTCAACAAAGACGGTTCGGTGACCGCAGCAAACGCATCTACTATCAATGACGGCGCGTCAGCACTAATCCTGGTGAGCAAAGCTAAAATGGAAGAACTGGGGTTGACACCTTTAGCAAAGATTAGAGGATTTGCAGATGCAGCACAAGAGCCACTATGGTTCACCACCGCTCCTTCTTTGGCTATTCCGAAGGCGATGAAGCATGCGGGCGTAGAAAAATCAGAGGTTGACTTTTACGAAATCAACGAGGCCTTTTCTGCTGTGGCTTTAGCCAATATTAAAGAATTGGAATTAAATCCTGACAGCGTGAACGCCTTTGGTGGGGCAGTGGCATTGGGTCATCCACTTGGATGCTCGGGTGCCCGAATCATTACCACCTTAAATTCTGTACTTGATCAGAAAGGTGGTAGCATTGGTGTAGCCGGTATCTGCAACGGCGGGGGCGGAGCATCAGCTATTGTGATAGAAAAAGCATAATAAACAAGGCAACCAAACGTATAAAGACTTTAGATTTGAGGAAGACTCAGATCTAAAGTCTTTTTATTTAATGTTGGTTTGTGAAAACACGATCCAAAGATTTTTGTCTTTAATCAGCTTGAAAAGTTAAATGAAGTTTGTTATCAGTCTTTTACTGTCAGTTTTTGTCCTTGTCCAAGTGGCGGCACAGGAAAAAGTAAAGACTTATTATGAGAATGAAGATCGATCACTCAAGGAAGAATACTTTATTGTACAAAAGGACACTGCGGTCCTGGAAGGACCTTACAAACAATATAGCATTCAAGGTCAGATAATCGTGACCGGAACATACTCCAATGGTAAACGCGAGGGTGAATTTTTCAATCTTTATGAAAACGGTAAAACACAACGTCGAACGACCTATCAAAACGGACTGAGACAGGGCACGACAGAAGTATTTGATATTGAAGGAAATCTCATTCAGCAAGGAAAATTCAGGAACGATTCTCTAATAGGGGAGCTGGTGACCTATTACCCCAATGGAAAAGTCAAAAATACCACTGGATTTAAACTTGGTAAACCAGACGGGCTGGTGAAAGAATATTATTCAACAGGTATTTTAAAAGAAGAGGTCAGCTACAAGAATGGCAAACAGCATGGACTTAACACTACTTATTATGAATCCAGCACACCGAAATCGAAGATAAACTACACCTATGGCGTGATCGATGGGATCATGATCAGCTACTACCCAAATGGCAATATCGATACTGAAGCCAATCAGTCCAATCATTCGCTTCAAGGCGAATACAAAAAATACTACCCGAATGGTCAGATTAAAACCCAGGGACGTTATGAAAATGGTATGCGCAATGGAAAGTTCACCTCCTACTATGAGGATGGAAGTCTCGAAAAGGAACTGAACATTGTGGATGATAAAATGACTGGCGGTAATTTCACCTATTTCCAGGATGGCCAATTGAAAACCAAGACCAACTACGGAAACGAAGAGAAAAACAGGACAGTCGAAGAGTACAATCAGGCTGGAGTACTGATAGCCACCCGCCAGTACAAGGACGATTTCAAGTCAGGCGCATGGAAATATTTCAACTCTAAAGGGGATCTCTCCATTAAGGAAAACTATGAATTAGGCAAGTTAGAAGGCAAACGGACGCAAAATGATGATAAGGGAAATGCAGTACGAGTAGAAAACTACGAAAAGGGCAAAAAACATGGCCAAACAACTATATTCTTTAGCAATGGCAAAAAGGCAGAAGTATTGAATTATAAATTTGATCGGCTCGATGGTGACTATATCAAATACTACAAATCTCAGGAACCGGAAATAGAAGGTCAGTACACTCGCAATGAAAAAAATGGCGAATGGCTCTTCTACGACAAGAAGGGGGGGGTGGTAAAGAAAGAAGTTTATAAGTTTGGCAGTTTGCTCCCATCGAAATAAAACCAATCAAATCCTTTAGAATATTTCTCTCTTCGTCGAAATGACATTTACGAATTTGCTTACTTTTGCGACATGACAAAAGGGCTAAAATCTACCAAATACGAATTCGAAGGACAGACAAAAAAATACACCGGCAAGGTGCGCGATGTATATGAGTTTGAAAATCAGTTGGTAATGGTGGCATCAGACAGAATTTCGGCTTTTGATGTGGTACTTCCAGAGCCAATCCCATACAAGGGTCAGGTATTAAATCAAATCGCTGCACGGTTTCTTGAAGCGACGTCAGACATAGTACCCAATTGGGTCGAATCCGTACCGGATCCAAATGTAACCGTAGGCAAACGCTGCAAACCTTTTGCGGTTGAAATGGTCATCCGAGGATATCTCGCCGGTCATGCTGCGCGAGAATACAAAGCAGGTAAAAGAATGCTTTGCGGGGTTTCTCTTCCGGAGGGCCTTAAAGAAAATGACAGATTACCGGAGCCTATTATCACACCATCAACAAAGGCTCAAGAAGGTCACGATGAAGATATTTCGAGAGAAGAAATTCTGGCGCAAGGTATTGTCGAAGAAGGCCACTACATACAGCTGGAAAATTATACCAGAAAGCTATTTCAGCGAGGAACAGAAATGGCCGCTGCACAGGGTTTGATTTTGGTGGATACGAAGTATGAGTTCGGTCTTTATAATGATGAAATTATTTTGATAGACGAAATACATACCCCAGACTCATCAAGGTACTTTTATCAGGACACTTACCAAAAGCTTCAGGATAACAATGAACCACAAAGGCAACTTTCGAAAGAGTTTGTCCGTCAATGGTTAATCTCCGAAGGTTTTCAAGGCAAAGAGGGGCAAACTGTACCAAATATGTCCGAAGAAAAAGTTACCTCCATTTCGGAACGCTACATTGAGCTTTTTGAGAAAATCACAGGTGACCCGTTTGATAGGGTACCAACAGAAAACATCGAGGCCCGCATTCAGTCGAACATCGAAAAATCGATTAAATTACAATAGAAGAGATTAAACAAAAGATTATGAAGTTTACATTAGACAGACAAGAAAAATACAATACACTGAAGGTTGATGAGGAAAAGTTAGATTCCACTCTTTCTCCAGACCTAAAATCAGAATTCCTGACCATCCAGGGCCAGGGCATCAAAAACATCATTGTAGATTTGTCTGATGTGAAATATATCGATTCGTCCGGATTGAGTGCTATTCTTGTCGGCAATAGAATATTCACAGAAGCCAGCGGATCATTTATACTTACCGGCGTATCAGATCACGCCATGAAATTGATTAAGATCTCTCAGTTGGATAGTGTGCTCGACATTTTGCCAACGGTTGAGGAAGCAGTAGATGCTGTATTTATGAACGACCTCGAGCAAGGTTTTGAAAACGGGGAAGACTAAGTCTTCCTTCCCGCCTAACCTTATTACCTAAACCAACGCTTATTGTCATTTTCATTAAAAATATTGGGTTCCAATGCGGCCATTGCAGCGCATCATAGGCACCAGACATCACAGCTGCTTACTATGATGCAAGTGCCTTTTCTCATCGACTGCGGAGAAGGAACACAACTGAGACTCAAAAAATTTAAGATCAAATCGCAGCGGATTGACCATATTCTTATCAGCCATTTGCACGGCGACCATTATTATGGCTTGATGGGACTGATCTCATCACTCCATCTCTATGGGCGAACAAAGGAACTGAATATATATGCGCCTCCCGGGTTGAAAGAAATCATTTCAATTCAACTCAAATATTCTCAGTCTTCATTGAACTATAAAATCAATTATCGAGAATGGATCCCCGGGAAAAGCGAATTATTGTTTGAAAATGTGAATTTAACCGTGCACTCATTCCCATTAGACCATCGTATTGATTGCTCCGGCTTTTTATTTCAGGAAAAACCTAAGAAAAGAAGAATCAAAAAAGGATTACTTGAGAAGAACATTTCCCCACTGAAAATAATAGCGCTCAAAGACGGAAAAGATGTATTGGACGAGGATGGCAATGTCTTATTAGAAAACAGAAAATACACCATGGAGCCTGCTGCTCAGTGTTCATATGCCTACTGCTCTGACACTAAATACACCGAAAGCATTCTGCCTTATATAAAGAATGTTGATATACTCTATCATGAAGCTACCTTCATGGAAGATATGAGAGAAAGGGCCGAAACTACTTTCCATACAACGACCAGGCAAGCAGGAGAAATTGCAAAAAAAGCAAGCGTGAAAAAGCTACTTATAGGACATTTTTCAACACGCTACAAGGAACTGGAGCCCATGCTGGAAGAAACAAAAAGTGTGTTTGAAAACTCCTCGTTGGCTTTGGAAGGTGAAACTTTCACTGTAGAATAGTAAATGTATGAACAGTCCTAATTCTCAATTCATTAACAAAAAGACAAACTTGTTCCTTGTGCTCGCAGGCATATTCATTACCAGTGCGCTGCTAGCAGAAATCGTAGGAGTAAAGATATTTTCTGCGGAAAAAACAGTGGGAATAGAGTCTGCGCAGATCAAGCTATTTAGCGACTATATACTTGATTTTAATCTTACCGCCGGAGTAATTTTATGGCCAATAGTTTTTTTAACAACAGATATCATCAATGAGTATTTTGGAAAGACTGGAGTAAAAAAGATCAGTTTTCTTACTGCTGGCTTGATCTCATTTGCGTTTTTAGTCATTTATATTATTACCATTCTCCCGCCGGCTGATTTTTGGATGGGCATTTACAAGACTGACCCTGACGGAAATGCATTCAATATCGACTATGCATTCAAAGCAATTTTCAGACAGGGACTTGGAATAATAATTGGTTCATTGATTGCTTTTTTGATTGGACAACTGCTTGATGTATTTGTTTTTCAAAAGCTCAGAAAATGGACAGGCTCTAAGATGATATGGCTCCGGGCAACTGGATCCACATTAATCTCTCAGTTCATTGACAGCTTCGTGGTTCTATTCATTGCGTTCTACCTATTAGCTCCAGACCACACGCAATGGCCTTTTAGTCAGGTGCTGGCAGTAGGAACCATCAATTACATCTACAAGTTTGCGGTGGCTATACTCTTGACTCCCTTGATTTATTTGGGGCATCACCTGATCGACGGGTACCTTGGAAAAGAAAATGCTGAACTCTTGACTGCGGAAGCAGCAGAATCCAGCAAATCCCTAATATAGAATGCAAAAATCTTTCTTAGGTGGTTGTTGCTTTCTCTGTTAATAAACGAACCTAGTTCACTTAACAGGTAGAAATTGCGAATAAATTTCATCAAATTCAAAATATTTCGATCAATTAGCAGTTTCAGCAGATCAATCAAAATCCCAAGTCTCCATAATCCCAGCTCAATGTCTTATTGTAGACAATTTGGTCTTCTTGTATAGCAAGTGGTGAGTGAATGTTGTTATCAAACAACTGGCCTGTCCCTAATCCTTGATGACCCACATAATTATATTCAGCTGTGAATTGACAAATGGCATTCAGGCCAATATTAGATTCAAGGGCTGACGTGATCCACCACCCAATATTCTGAGATTCCGCAATTGCTATCCATTCTGCAGTAGCTGCAAATCCACCAACTAATGATGGCTTGAGGATGATGTATTGAGGTTTGATGTCCTTCAGCAAATTGATTTTTTCTCTTTTGTCAAAAACACCTATCAGTTCTTCATCAAGAGCAATTGGTACCTGAGATTTTTCACAAACCAAACTCATCGCTTCCGGTTGCTTCGGCATAATAGGTTGCTCTATCGAGTGCAGGTCGAATGAAGTCAAACGTTCCAATTTTTTGAGCACCTCTTGCGTGATAAAGGCACCATTGGCATCTACTCGTAGAGTCAATTGATCAGCAGAATATTCGGATCTGACATAACTCAGAAGTTCACATTCAGTTTCAAAATCTATGGCACCAATTTTCAATTTAATACACTTGTATCCCTGCTTTATCTTTTCATCAATCTGCTCCTTCATAAAAGATTTATCTCCCATCCAAATCAAACCATTGATTGGTATTCCCTTTTGGGTGTTGAAGAAAGAATTATCAAATATCTTAAACTCACCTCCGTGCAGGAGGTCAAGAAGAGCAGTCTCCAGGCCGAAGCGAACTGCCGGACGATAAGCAGAGACCAGTTGATTTACAAGTTTATAAATATCCTCTGTACTATTAGGTAACTCATGTCTAGACAATTCACCCTTGAGCTCTTCCAACTCAGTTGCAAAATCCACGCTGTAGTCAAAGCTAAGTCGCTCTATAGTACTTACTTCTCCAAGTCCGTATGTGTTCGAGTTCCCCTTAGTATATACCTTTAAAATCCAGGCTTCCTTAGTTTGAAGCACTCCACGTGAAGTGCCAGCAGCAAACTTAAAATTCAATACGTGTTTCTTATATTCAAGAACCAATCCCATATCAATATTTTATTTGGAATAAAATTAGACATTCACGCCACATTATAAGGAGAATATTAGAATTTTGACCTTTAAAACTTAAAATGCATGGCTTCTGATTCCATATCTCTGGAAAAATACCTCTACCAACTTCCTGAAGAAAGAATTGCCAAACATCCATTGGCGAATAGAGATGACTCCAAATTATTGCTATATCAGGACGGTCAAATACATCACAAAAAATTCAAGAATGTTACCAATTTGGTACCTAAAGATTCGCTACTCTTCTTGAATAACACTAAAGTTATTGCGGCACGCTTATTCTTTAAAAAAGAAACGGGTGCCCAAATTGAAGCGTTTCTGACTGAACCCATACTTCCTCATTCTGAATTTCAAAAAGCGCTAAAGGCAAAAAAAATGTGCGTGTGGAAATGTATGATAGGAAACCTTAAAAAATGGAAGGACGAAAATATTCTCTCTTTAAGGTTGAACGACTGTACTCAAATCAAAGCCAAACTGATAGATAGGAAAAACAACCTTGTAGAGTTTTCCTGGGATACAGATCAGGAATTTTTGGAAATAGTAGAGGCAGCCGGACATGTACCCTTGCCGCCCTATCTCAACCGGGAAGAAGAAGCCGAAGACAAAGATCGCTATCAAACTGTTTTTTCCGAACTGGAAGGAGCTGTGGCTGCTCCCACTGCTGGCTTGCACTTTACCGAACAGATACTTAGCGAATTAAAAGCCAAGGGAGTACAACAAGATCATGTAACTCTCCATGTCAGTGCAGGAACTTTTCGTCCAATAAAAGACGCAAATTTTAAAGACCATGACATGCATAATGAACGAATCATCGTTCATCGAAAAAATATTGAAAACATTCTCCAGGCTAAAGGGCACATTATTCCTGTTGGCACCACAGCCTTACGTACTTTGGAAAGCCTGTATTGGTATGGTGCGAAATTAACGAAAGATTCAAATGCTTCATTCAAAATTGAAAAGCAAGACCCATACAAAGCTCAATATCAGAACATCTCTTTGACAGCAGCAATGGAGGCCATTTTGACCAAAATGGAGAAGGAACAGATAAATGAGTTGCGCGGTGAGACGGAGATTTTTATATACCCCGGATATAAATTCAGAGTCGCAAGTGGATTGTTCACCAACTTCCACATGCCTGCCTCTACACTGATTTTGTTGGTAGCGGCATTTGTAGGGGAGGATTGGGTCAAAATATATAATGAAGCGCTTGAGAATGATTATCGCTTCTTGAGCTATGGTGATACTTCACTGTTGCTTTCTCAGGATGAAAACTTTCAGTCGTCCTAAATCGTATAATAAACTAATTTTCCTAGTTTGATTTTAAGATCCCGTCGTCCCGATAGCTATCTGGAGGATGGGATTTTTTTATTTAGACCGATTTACCAGTTCATCTATCTTTCTACTCAATTGTTCAATTTGTTCTTGTGATTTTCGGTGTTCACTCATGATCATATCAACCATTTTTGCTTCATCCTCTTTTGCATCTTGTATATGCAGTTCATTCATAGTGTTTACCACAATGGCTATAAAGATATTGAGTGTGGTGTAAGTAGCGATGAGGATGAATGGAATGAAGAAAAAATAGGCATATGGCGTCACTTCCATCATGGGTCGGGCTATACCGGACGACCAACTTTCTAATGTCATGATCTGAAAAAGAGTAAACATAGACTCTCCTATACCTCCAAACCATTGCGGGAATGCATCCCCGTACAAATTGGTAGCCAACACCGCAAATATGTAGAAGACAGTGATCAAGAGAACCATAATCCACCCAATACTAGGAATAGACTTAATCAAAGCTTCAATAATTACACGAAGCTTTGGTACATTTTTTATCAACCGAAGCGTTCTGAGAATTCTGATGGTCCTAAAGACTGAGAAGGAGCCAGCAGCGGGTATAACCGCTACAGCTACAATAAGAAAATCAAAGACATTCCAGGCACTCTTAAAAAACCTGAAGCCAAAGGCGTATATCTTTAAAATCACCTCAATAACAAAGATCCCCAGAATAATATTATCCAGCTGATCAAAAAATATTCCGTAGCTATTCATCCATGACCTGGATGTTTCCATTCCTATGGTAATGCTATTAATTATGATGAGCGTAACAATAAAATTTTGGAATTTTGAGCCCTCTAGAAATGCTCCAAGTTTTTCCCGGTGATTGGCCATTTTTGTATTTCAGATACTAATTTTTAAAAAGTTTTGCAAATATAGAGGACACGACAGACTGCCTACACTTTTTATATTAAATAATTGATAAAATTATGGCTGACTAAGTTGAATATTGACAGCCCTTGGTATTTATATTATTATACAAACTATTAGAAGGTTAATATTCCTGAACGTTGCTATATTTGACTATAAAGTGTAGTTATACCAAAGCTAATCTTATGATTATGTCCACCTTGAAAAATACATTGCTTCTGCTTTTATTGTTTATTTTCCAATTTGGCTATGCTCAAAAAGGTGACTATTTGTTATCTCACTACACACTGGATGTAGAGGGTCTTGACAATCTCAATTTTGAGCTTAAAGTCAATAACGATGGTCAGCTTTGCATTGCTAATCGCTCAGGAGTGTTGCTATACGAAGGAAACAATTGGGACTTCGAATCAACACCTAGTGCCGCACTATCGGTGGATTTTGATTCACTTGGCGTTATGTATGTAGGTTGCGCCGGAGATTTCGGAAGGTTTGGGTTTGAGGCGGGTCAGTATAAGTTCATTTCCCTGAACCCCAATAAGTCAGACGAAAGCCTTTACTTTAAAACTGTGGTAAAAGACACAAGCGTCTTTTTTATCAGTGAGAGTGATGTGATTCGCTACCATAGCAATCAAAAGAAATCCTACCTTACCTATCTCGAAGATCCTGACGAATATTTCACCAATTTATTCGAAGTAGACGACCAGATCATGGTTCAAACCAACAAGAAAATCTATCGTTACCATGACGATAGCCTTTTGAGCGACTATGATTGGAAACTGCCAGAAAATGCCGAATTCCTTTTTTTTGATAAGCATCCCACGCGTAAACAATATGTAGCAGGTACCACAGACAATAAAGTATACATTTATAGAAATAAGAAATTTTATGAATGTAAAATGTCTAAGTTCCTTATCAAGGAAGAGTCCTTTGTAAATAATGGTGTTTGGGTTGACAAAGACCATTTCGCACTTAGTACGCTAGAAGACGGCATCATTCTCTACAGCAACCGCAACTCCAAAATTGTGGATGTCATCAATCATGATAATGGCCTTCCTGATAATGAAATTTACACCATTGGCCGGGATCATGAAGGAGGACTTTGGATTTCTCATGAGTTTGGATTGTCCAGACTGGAAATTGGAGTTCCTTTTAGAAGTTTCACTAACTACCACGGTCTTGAGGGAAATCTCAAAGACATTTTCTGGTTTGGCGGGCACCTTTATGTCTCGACTAGCAAAGGCGTATTCTTCTTAGAAAAAAAGCAAAACTATAAAAACACAGTCTACTATGTACCGGTAAAAGGTAGTGCTGCTCAGAAACCCACATCGACTAGTACAAAAAAAACCAAGAAGGGCATGAGCTTGTTTGGGAAGAAAAAAGGACCTACTTCGGGTAAATCTTCTAAACAAACCCGATCCGTGAAATATGTGCGAAAAGTAAAAAAAGATCTGATAAATTCTGGATATGAGTTTACCAAAATAGAAGGAATCGAAGCCAAATGTGAGAAGTTTATTAGGTATCAAAAGAAGCTATTGGTGGCCTCAGCAAATGGGCTCTATGAGATCAAAAAGGAGTACGACAAAAAAGCCAAGGAATATGTGCATGAAGCTGAATTAGTAGTGCATGAACCTATTCGTTTTACGTTTATTGAGAACCATGAGGGACGCCTCGTAATTGCCAATCATTATAATGAAATCAAACTCTATACTCACGAGGATGAAATCTGGGTTGAAGAAGATCAGATAGATTTTCATGGAGAACTCGTGCTTAGTGCTCTTCATCAACACAATGGAATTACCTGGTTTGCCACCCCAAGTCATTTGTATAGATATGACTCGCTGTCATCCACGTACCATGATTTCCGAGAATATAAATATCACAATCAATTTATTGACGAGGTGCGCATTGCAGCTATTGACAATCAGCTGTATCTAATCAATTCAATTGGCTACTTCTATTTAGACGGAGCTAAAGACAAAATCTTTGAAGATACTACCCTAATGAAAAGAATAGGCCGTCCTATAAAACACTTGCAAGAGCATGGCGGAAAAGTCTGGGTAAATAATGGAGAAAATTGGTATCAAATCAATCGAAATAAATCAGTGATCAAACGAGAGATATTCGGGCTATTTCCAGACATGTCGCTAATCACCAACTATAGAGACAATATTTGGTTAATCAATGACTCTCGTGAATTGCTAAAATACTATCCCAGCCAGGATGATTCTTTGATTTGGAGCAATCACATGTATTTCAGGGAAGCCAAGAGCAACAAAGGGGACGTAAACATCAACATTCACGGGCCTATGGCATTTGAACACGATGAAAATTCATTTTATTTTGAATTGGCCAGACCTGATTACCGAGGCCTGCTTCAGGTAGAATATCAGCATAAACTCAGCGGCCAGGTTGATAAATGGTCAGAATGGACTACCAATAATCAAATCAACCTCAATTATTTACCCCCAAATAATTACACCCTGGATATTCGATCAAGAGATCACTTCGGTCAGATTCAGGAATTAGAATCGGTAAAGTTCGTTATCAACCCTCCCTACTGGCAAACCTTATGGTTTTATGGCTTACAAATTCTATTTATGACCGGGCTGGTTGTGGGGTCAGTAATCATGAACCGAAAGGCGCAGCAAAAATATGTGATCGTAACTGAAGGACTGACCATCCTTACAATTGTTATGGTTATTGAATTCCTTCAAACTGTGGCGGGTGGCACCCTGGGTATAGAAAGTACTCCAGTAGTCGATTTTGGTATAGATGTGGTCATTGCACTTTGTGTTTTTCCTCTGGAACAAACGCTAAAAAAACTAATGAAGGTAAGCAAGCAAGGACCGGGGCTAAACGGTAAGGCATTCTTTGATTTGTTCAAATCTTCTAAACCTGCCACCGCAACAGTTAAATCATAACGTTGTCATTTCATGCGCTCAAGTAATAGACGGTCTATTGAGAATCTACCGGAACCTCCGATCATGATAATAGTTGCCAGACCAATGGCGAGCAAATGAAACTCAAACCCCTCTCCTCGAGGCTCTGAATACCAATTCATAAAAAAATGATTATTGACCACAAAATAGATGGCTCCTAACATGACTAATGCCAGGCTGCCGGCCATAAACCTGGAAAAAAGACCTAGAATGAGCGCTATCATACCAAAAAATTCTGCGCAAGCTACAAGAAAGGTAAGGTAAGAAGGTATTCCAAACCAGTTATTGAAAGCGTCCATAGTAGCCGGCAATCCGTGTCCTCCCCAAATGCCGAGTATTTTCTGAGCACCATGAGGCAATATAACTGCGCCAAGCGTAAACCGTGCTATTAGTAGGACCCAGCTATCTTCTGTTTTTAAAAGTTTTTTGAGCATAAAAAAGGAGTTAATTGAAACTTAAAGTCATTAAGTTATCTCAATTATACCCTTCCTTACATGTTCATTTATACCAACGGCTTCCGTTTATCACAAAAGCTCATTCGCCAAATTAGCTAGTTCAGACCTTTCACCTTTTTCCAAATTGATATTTGCAAAAAGCTCCTGCCCTTGTAAGCGGTCGACCAGGTATGACAGTCCATTGCTTTGTGAATCCAGGTAAGGAGTGTCTATCTGATGTATGTCTCCGGTAAAGACAATTTTAGTATTCTCACCAGCGCGAGTAATGATGGTCTTCACTTCATGCGGTGTCAGATTCTGTGCTTCATCAACAATGAAATAAATGTTCGACAGACTTCGGCCTCGAATATATGCGAGAGGCGTAATCAATAACTTCTCCTGATTGACCATGTCAGTCAATCGTTTGTACTCCTTGTCAGTCTCCTTGTAGTGGTTCTGAATAAATTTCAGATTGTCCCAGAGCGGTTCCATATATGGATTCAGCTTAGACTTGATATCACCTGGCAAGTAGCCTATATCTTTGTTACTCAGAGGTACAATTGGTCTAGCCAAATAGATTTGCTTAAATTCTCTTTTTTGCTCCAACGCACAAGCCAACGCAAGCAAGGTTTTGCCCGTCCCCGCCATACCGGTTATGGCAGCGAGTCTTACATCCGGATTCATCATACTGTGAATGGCAAAGGCCTGTTCGGCATTTCTCGGTTTGATGTTGTAAACCGTTTTCTTCTCTACATGTCCAATCTTTTCAGTAATAGGATTGTAAAAACTAAGTGCAGAATTTTTCGGGCTTTTCAATATGTAGTAGCCGTTGCTATGGAATTCATAGTCCTTCGATATTTTCTTAGGATCTACTTCCCCTTTTTTATAAAGTGTGTCTATGGTAGTAGCAGGCACCTTGTTTATCTCGTACTTGCCGGTGACCAGTTCGGAAGCATCTTTGATCTTACCGGTTTCGTAATCTTCTGCTAGAATTTCTAGCGATTTAGCCTTCAACCTGAGATTGATATCTTTTGAAACTAAAATAACCTTTCTCCCTTTCTCTTCCTTCTTGAGTCGAAGTGTGGCATTCAGTATTTTATGGTCGTTTTTCCGATCGCCGAAAACCTTTTCAGCGTCATACTTCGGCTCCACATCAGAGTGCATGAGTACTTTGAATTTTCCCCTGGTATTTCCATTCAAGGGAATCCAATCCTGAAGCATATGGTCTTTGGCTAAACCATCTAGTAATCGGGCAAATTCCCGTGCTTCGAAATTGATTGTATCGTTTCCTTTTTTAAAATTATCGAGTTCTTCTAGAACAGTAATCGGGATGCCGATGTCGTGTTCTGCAAAGTTCATTATTGAGTCATGTGAAAAGAGAATTACTGAAGTATCAAGGACAAATATTTTTTTCTCACTACCTTTCTTCGCCATTTCAATCTAAGATTAGTTCTTTAGTAAAATGGAAAATTTTACATTAATCTACAAACGAAATCCACGAATATCACAGAAAAAATTATTTCAATTTTTGATATCTAATTAGGCTTGGAATCTAGCCATAACCTGACTAAATTATTTGTTTATCCAAGCCTTTCGAAGTGCAATTTGAGATTCACTCGGGTCCTCTATAGGTACTAATGTTGCCTCTGTAGTTTTATCAACGGCTATAGCTTCTGCTTTAAGTTTGACTTTTTTCAATTTACCTTTTTCATTGACTCTCAATACAACGGCCAAGATTTCATCTCCAACCTGATGCCTGCCAGTAAATGCCTCAAATTCTTCTTCATAATTTTCAATATCTATTTCTACATCGTCAAACTTGTAAATGATATCTCCTTTCTGATAACCCATCTGATGACCAAAAGCATTCATATATTCAACAGATTGGATGGCAAGTCGGTTATCAATGTCATTTACTGAAAAGCTAATGTGACCTAGAGATAACTCACTTTCTGTTCTTTCCGGCTCGAAACGAATACCAACTTTATCTAAAATATCGGTATAGGGCAATGGACTTGTTCCCTCTACATAGTTGGCAAAAAATGTTCGTATCTCCGGAAACGTGAGGCTTGCAATGACATCAAATAATTCTTCGTCTTTAAAAGATTGTGCCTTGCCATACTTCCCTGCTAAATCCCTCATCAGGTCCTGTATTCCGTATTCACCTGACGACAATTCTCTCAATCTGATATCTAGCGCCAACCCGATCAATGCCCCCTTCTGGTAAACATTGCCATATTCAGATTTTGTGCGGTCTAGGCAGTGCAAACTCATTTCTGTAAAAGGTAAACTATCATCAAACTTATCCCTGGATTGAGTGATTTTGCCTAGTATCACGTCCAAATAATCAGCCATTGACATTTCTCCATATTTGACCTGTGCCAGACCCGAAGCATACTCTGTTACCCCTTCGTACATCCACAAATGCTTCGACATTCTTGGATTAATAAAGTCAAAGTCCCCAATCTCTTCAGAATGAATATTTAGCGGGGTAAGTATGTGAAAAAATTCATGAGCCGCAACGTCCCTTATTACCTGACCTAATCTAAAAGGATTGATCTCCGGTAGGCTGAAAAATGACGAATAAGAATGCTCTAGGGCTCCCAATTTGCCCGAAAGGGGATTGCTATCGAATAAATAGATAATGAAGGCATATCGATCTACCGGTAATTCACCAAGATATTGATACTGAGCCTTCAGTGTTGGTTCGATCTGTTCTTTTACAAAAACAGGATCCAATACTTTGTTTGGAGAATAAATCGAAATTAATATTTGAGCTCCGCCCACCTCGAATGTCGTGGTATCAGGTACAGCATACATGATCGGGCCATCAGCCAAATCAAAATAGTTGGCCGCTAAGAAAACATCAGAAGAATCATTTATAGATACTTTTTCGAGAGCGGATGCTCCATACATGCCGTTGGGATAATCCACCTGCACTTCAAAAATGTAGTCCTTCATATCTTGCAAGTACCCAACAAAGCCAAAGGTATTTAGCACAAAGTTTTTGCCTTCTTCAATGTTGGTGCCAGCAGGCTCAAAAATAAAGTTGTCCTTGTCAGAATCGAAGGTATCTTCTATCCAATAAGAAACTGAAGACAGCTCTGTGCTATTCTTTATCAATATTCGATTGTCCGTCAAAAGCTCAGTTTCGAGTTCTTCTCCGATTTTATTAAAAGCCCTGAAGTCTGAAAAGAAACGTCCGAAATCATATATGGAATAAGTGCCCGGAACAATCTTCGGTATACGAAATTCTATTTCATCCTGAGTCACCTTTGGCAAGGTGCAGGTCACCATAACCTTATCGTCAACTACTTCATTGAGATTGATCGTAATCTTATACTTCTCTTGGGCTATAAGGAAGGTATTCAAACCCATCAAAATCACTAATAAGACAGCTTTTATTTTCATTGGTAATTTTTCATATTAAAAATATACTATTGCTAAGGAAAACCAAGGCAGAATTGCACAAACGGTAATTAACCATGGTCAATTCAATTTTTTCTTTATTAAAATGCGATTCTCCTTCGAAGGAACTTTAGTTTCTACTTCTATAATTTCAAACCCGGACTTAAGAGCAAAGAGCAACATGTTTTTATGTCGATTTCGTGTTTTCAGTATCACAGCATCAAAGCCTTGTTCTTTAGCATAATTTTCCTGAAAACTCGCGAGCGCTGCTGCCACTCCCATCTTTCTGAATGCAGGCAAAACGCCACCCATCCAGGAATAAAAAGAGGAATTTCCAAATTTATCATAACCTACTTTAAACCCGGTCAATTCCTTATCTATTTCAGCGACAGCTATCAAGTGGCGCTTACCTTTCAAACGTTGCTCATAAACATCTCTGCCATGAGGGTTATCAAATTCAGGGATAGATCGACTAAGTTGTACCACTTCTTCAATAGAACCCTTTCGTATGTAAATTTTAGAACGGCTCACCATTCAGAAAATTCTCCCAAGATCACATTCATTGGATCCACTATCAACCGATTCGGTTTCTCACAACTGAGCTCAACTCTTTGATTTTTTTCAGAAACGGTGACGCGTTTTATATCGATTCTCTCGTCGTCGTATTTCAGTTTAATGTCCACATCAAATTGATAGGTATAAGTTGTTTTCTGTCGAAAATCGATTAAGAGCTTGCCATTTTTATATTTCCAATAATAATCAACTGAAGGTGTTCCGGGTGTATAAAACCATTGTTCAAAAAAAGATGACAATTCTTCCGGTGATAGTTCATTGGCAATTCCGATAAAATCTTGCGTAGAGGCATTACCAAATTTGTGACGCTCATAAAAGGTGAGCATGATTTTATTAAAAGTATCTTCTCCAATTTTTTCACTTAACATTCGAAGGACCCAAGCTGCTTTTTCATAAACCATCGGATTGAGAATACCCTCCAGCCTTTTGATGTTCGTTTGAACTACCGTCTGCCCGGGAAATCTGAATTGATAGTTTAATACCTTCTGCTCATCTACCTTCAACTTCTTCAGAAATGCTTCCTTTCCCTCGTAATTGAGCACATAATAGTATTCCAGATACGTAGCGAAACCTTCACTAATCCAGACATCCGTCCAATCGGCCTCACTTACTGAATTACCAAACCACTGATGGCCAATCTCATGGGCAATGGTATGATTCATATCCTTATTGCCATTGAGGAGCCTTTCGGGATAAAAAATATTTCCCGCGTTTTCCATCCCTCCAAATTTGGTAGTAGACTCTACTTGATCACATTTAGAAAATGGATACTCGCCAAGCAAATCGTCCAGTATATCAAATATTTGCGGCACATCAACAAAATCATTCAGCGCCTGACTTCCAGGTTTGTCATAGACCCATGCGGTCATCCGATCATTACCTCCCAACTTCTGAGTATTGAACTCGGCAACTCCTATTACCATTATTTTAGAAGGAATAGGGTTATTCATTTTCCAAACCGTTCTTTTAAGCCCGTTCGAAATGAGCTTTTCTTCTCGTTTATCTCCATTAGATACAACATCATATCTTTCTGGAGCAATTACATGAAATTCACACGTGGCTTTTTCTGCAGGGTGATCGATCACCGGCAACCAGCGATGAGCTCTATTAGGCCAATGCTCAGCAAAAAAGGTCCGATCGCCATTTGCATTTTTAGAAATCACTAACCCATTATCAGGTCTGCCTGAATATGAAATATTTAGTAATACAGTATCCTTAATTTGTATCCCACCAGGTGTAAGGATTGATAATTCATCAGATCGATGCGTAAAATCGGTCTCAAGATCATTTAGGCTCAAATAATCCACCTTCATGCCAAAGCCGCTTCTCGATTGGACTGCCAAATCTAAAGTGGTATGGACTGGTATTTCATTTAAATATCTTATCGCAATTTGAGCATCAACCTTGACATAATCTGTAGTGTCATTTAAGACAACTTTGAATTGATAGTGTAGAACGTCAAATGGCTCAACTTGCCTTCTTTGTCCAAAAGACAATGAAGAAATAAGAAAAAGCAGAATTGATAAAATGTGGCCGATCCTACGTAGATGCATTTTGTTTTTTTTTCAAAAATATAACTTATCCCCAATTGTGCACTTATAGTTTTGATCAACGGTAGTAAATTAATCAGATGGAAGGGAAAAATCAGGATTGATCAATTTAGCACTGGCAATGGTATTTCTCATGGCTGATCGCTGTCCCATGGCTCTGAAGCTTTCGGCCTCAATCTGATACTGGAATAAGCTATCCTTCCAAATTTCCTTGGTCCAGGCCACAGCATCAATAGCCTCACGATACTGTCCCAACTTTAAATGCGTCTCCGCCACTTTCATATAAATTTGATAGTGTGATGTGGGCACCATGCTAGAATTGATTACAATGGGATAAGCACTCCCGATGGTCACTTCATATTCTGATGATGCCAAGTCAGCGCCAATTTTGTAGTAGTTTAATGCTTTATCTAAATCTTGCATGCCCTCTTCAAACAACAGGCCCATTTCCAAATAAAAACTTGTTGTACGGTAGCCATACAGATGCATCATTTGAAAGACCTCAAGGGCTTTACCTATTTCTCCCATTCCCTGATAAGCCATAGCTATTTTTTTCAGGTAAGAAATGGTGTTGCTTACAGAATAATCTTTTAGCAGATCATAGTGTGAAATTGCCATTTCGAATTTTCCTTCAGCGAGCAGTCGATCCCCCTTGTCCTTGATTTCAATCAACAATAGGTCCTTGAAATCTCTCATGTCTCTTTCCTCTGGCCAAAAATGGCCCAAGTCACTTAATAAATGTAGGCTTTCGTTGAGATTTCCCCGGTCATGAGCCGTTTTCACCTTAGAGAAAATACTCCTCCTTCCGGCAAGCAACTCCGCCCTCTCACGTGCCCTATACTCATCTGCGATGTACATGCCAGTTTTCATAATAAGAGCTATGGTAAAGGCAAACAAAAAGGCATAAGCTGTAGCCTTCCAATTACTCATCTGTGGCACATAATGCTGACGTGTTTCATGAGAATATCTTCGCCCATAAGTACTATGAACCACCGTAGACGCTACGTTCCCGTATTTCAACATCATGTCATGATTGGATCGTTTATAGGAATTGGAAAGTGTTTGATAGGCTTCATTCACTTGTTTAAAGAGCTCCTCCATATTTTTATCCCCGTCGTGCTTGTCAGGATGATAACTTATAGCCTTTGCCTTGTACGCAGCTTTAATCTCTGCTTCAGTCGCATTAGGAGAAACGCCCAGGATGTGATAGTAGTTGATCATCTCACGGTTTTGCGTGTCAAATAAAACGCAGGAAAATAAAAAAAGGTACTACTTGATCCTATTTTTGCTTTGCAATGGCAAATCAGGACAAGATTGTTTTACCGGAAAAGTACTATTTAGACAATTTTAAATATGTTCTCAACTTTGTAATAGGAAAATATGAGGGGTTGTTATCTCCTTCTGAGATTAATTTTGTCAAAAACTTTCTATCATTATCTGAAGATGCACAATGTCTTTATGTGCGGATAAGCAATAGAAAGGGACAGTTCTTTCGAAAAGAGAAATTAAGCTACGCAGAAATTTCAGATCTTGATTTAGCGCTTAGAGAATTGAAATCTTTTGATTTCGTTGTTAAGAAGGAAGGACTGGAAATTGATGAATGCTATCAGCTACTTGCGGTCTACAACAAACCCGAAATCGTACGATTGATTAATCCATTGGAATATGAAGTAGATAAATCCTTAAAAAAGGATGAGCTGATTTTGAGCTTATTGGAAACTGTAGATTCCATTGACCTACTGGAAACGTTTTACAATGAATCCATTATTACCCAAGCGGTAAAGGAGGAACTGAACATGGTAAAGTTATTTTTCTTTGGCCATAATCACGGAGACATGTCAGATTTTGTAATTCGCGACATCGGACATGCACGGTTTATGGAAATTGATGAATCTCAGCTGGGTACATCGTTCGAATCCAGAGAGGAAGCCGAAGCCGTTATGCAGCTATCACAACTCAATAAGGAATACTATCTCTTAGAAGAAACCTTATCTCCATTAAGTATCTACGATTGGTTCAGTCAGATTGAAATTGGCTATTTTCTTAGTCTGGATAAAGCAAAAAGCAGAGCCGAAAAATTGCTTTATAAGGTAGGCTACCATTTGGAAAGGAATAAGCACTATGATGAAGCCCTTGAAGTGTACCATCTTTCCTCCTCTTCACCATTAAGAGAACGAAGAATTAGGATATACAATAAGCAAAAAGAATTCAAGAAGTCTCTGGAACTCGCTCATCATATCCTGGATAGTCCTAATGACAACAAAGAATATTATATCGCTCAGGACGTTATCAACAAGCTTGACAAGAAGTTAAAAACCACCACAATCCGCCAGAAGGAAGGAATGGTAATTCCAGTAAAACACTCCTATTTACATCAAGTTGAAGATGGAGCCCTGGCTTACTTTGAATCTTTAGGTTTTCGAGGCTATCATTCTGAAAACTCAATATGCCGAAATGTATTTGGTCTTTTCTTTTGGGATGAAATATTTGATCCAAAACACAATAGCCTGCATCAACCCTTGCAACGCAGCCCATCGGACATCTATGAGAAAGACTTCTATAAAAAGCGTAAGGAGGCCATCAAGCAAAAACTAGAGCTTACAAAAAACAAAAATCAATTGGTGAATGTATTGAAAAAGAGTGTCCAATCCTTCACAAATATTTCCAATCCTTTCGTTCATTGGGATGATGATATGATAGAGGGCATGTGGAAGTTTTTATCCTACGTCAAACTTAAACAAATCAAGTCCTTGCTTGCGGAGATGGCCATTGATCCAAAAAACAGATCAACTGGGTTTCCAGATTTATTCGTCTGGAAGGAAAAGGAATATTCTTTTTACGAAGTAAAATCTCCTAATGACCACCTTTCGGAAAAACAGTTGTTTTGGCTTGAAAGATTTGATGAATGGGGAATTCATGCAGAGATTGCTTTGGTCAGTTGGGTTTAGCAAATAGTCATCACCCTAATTGTCTTACGCTTCGGCGACTCACTTAACACAGCTTAGATATTTCATACTTCACAATAGCCTTCAGCCGTTCAGACAAATGATTAGCTACAGGCGTACTTATTCTGCCATTAATAAAATGTGAAAAAATATCGTAGATTACTAACTCTAGACTTTTTCAACCGTTTCAAGAGCTGAACTAAAAAACAAACCGTGAAACCAACTTGCCATCTTATTCTGTATTCGTGAGGATAATTTTGTTATGAGGTTTCCATTCAACAATCAACAAACAAATAAACTTATGAAAAACTTACTTTACATTTTACTAATTATGCCTTTCCTGGCTACCGCACAGGAAACCGCCCAAGTGACCACCTACCAGCAAGAATTTGCAGGTAGTATGAGCTACAGTCAGGGTCAAATCGTTAAACTCATAGGTGCTATTCCTCAGGAGAAATTTACTTGGAGACCTGGCGACAGCGTCAGAAGCGTATCTGAGGTGATCTTGCACATAGCTGGTTCTACCTATGGATTGGCAAGTTCATTGGGCAAAGCTCTGCCTGATGGACTAAATCCTCAAACATTAGAAAAATCCACTACTAACAAGGATGAAATTTTGAAATATGTCAATGATGCTTATGCCTTTGCTACTGCGGCAGTAGCTGATGTCAAAGACGAGCAAATGAACGATATGGTCGAGTTACCTTTCGGCACCTTCACTAAGCGCTCTTTGATTATGATCATCGCTACGCATAGCTATGAACACAAGGGGCAGTTAATCGCCTACACGCGAGTGAATGGCATTACCCCTCCCTGGAGCGGTAGTAACTAATGGAACGAATCAGCAGATAAAACCAAAATCCTTGAA
The DNA here is from genome assembly GCF_039944555.1 of Reichenbachiella sp. Lineage (GTDB taxonomy): Bacteria > Bacteroidota > Bacteroidia > Cytophagales > Cyclobacteriaceae > Reichenbachiella. The sequence goes on from NZ_JBDUYN010000016.1 coordinate 348,178, forward strand.
TACTAGATATTCAAGGGTTTTTTATTAATAGGGTATTCCTAATTTCTTATAAATGAAGTGCATCAACCAGGCAGGTCCTATCAGCAAAAACTGAACGTCTTTTAAGAATGACGGCTTCTTACCTTCTACGTTGTGTCCGTAAAACTGGCCAATCCAAGCCACGACAAATACGACTATACTTACTAGCCATACTGGTGCAAATCCCAACTGATCTATGAATAATGTGAGATATAAAAAACCCAGCACTGCAACTGCCATACCAGCAAACAACCAGAAAGACAAAGTAAAATAGTAAAGAAGTACAACCACAAGAATAATAGTAGCCCAGTTGAGAAATGGGTTCACCACATTCGGAAAAGCAGAGATTAGAATATCCGTCGGAATTGACCAAAATAGTCCGACTATACTCCAAAAAATCAGTGGGACACATATCCAGTGAATCAATTTGTTGGTCGGATTTTGATGACTTTCACCGTATTCTGAAAGGAGCTGGTCTATTTTTCTCATAGGTCTAATGTTTATTTAGCCTATAATATTAACTATTTTTTACCTGATCATTTGACTCCATAAGAAAGATAAATGTGTTTTATCATTTCGAATAGAGCTAAACCACACGATTCGAAATGACATCAGTTTTATTCTTGCATCAAGGTTTTGATCTGAGCTTTCATCTTGCTTATTTCACTTTTTTGTTCATGTAGCTGATTATTTTGCTCAATCATATGTAGTGTCAACTCTTCAATCTTTTGCAACAGCTTGATATTCATCTCAGCCAGGTGAATGCCTTCAGATTCCATTTCTTTTGCTGAGGCAATTTCCGGCAGGTGCTTGTTTTCTTTTACGTATTGATCAAGCTCTTCCAATGAGGTCAACTCATAGTCCTCTTCAAACACGAAATCGGCTCCTGCATCAACAGATACTTGTACTTCCCGCGAATGGATTTTTCCAGCGACAGTAAGTTTGGAGTCTGGGGTGGTGGTTCCAATACCAATATTACCAAACGAAGTAATTCGCAGTCTTTCATCTACACTTCCATTATTGTTTGTATGAAATGTGAACGCTCCCGAACCACTTGATAGTTTGAAAGCAAAATCATGACCTTCGTCAGCCCCATTGAATCCAATTTTGGCAGCCTCTACCCAACCATCAGTACCTCTTCTGAAATTAATTACTCCAGCGTTCCCTTGTCGACCAATTGCCAAATTTCCATTTACGTCTAGTTGGTAAGCTGGAGCAGAGATGCCTATTCCGACAAACCCATTATTCGCTAACTTTAGTCTTTCTTCGACACTTCCGTTATTATTTGTGTGAAAAGTAAAGTACCCTCCACCAGAATTAACTATTTGTGCGAAGTTCTTATTTTCTTCAGAGCCTGTAGTGACTCCGTAGAAACCAATGCTGGCGGCTCCGTCCCAGCCATTACCTCTCTCAAAATTGGCCTGAGAAGTGTAAGATGGTACTTTATTCATAGTTTGCGCCTTTACCTCAACGCATATTAGAACAATTATTAGGCAAATGATGAGTTTTCTCATTGTTTTAATTAGTTACTTTTTTCTCTAATTCTTCAATTCTTCGATTCTGTTCAATTAGGTGCAACGTCAACTCTTCAATCTTCTGCAACAACTTAATATTCAACTCTGCCAAATGAATACCTTCAGACTCCATCTCTTTGGCCGAGGCAATTTCAGGAAGATGTTTGTTTTCTTTTACATATTGATCCAATTCCTCAAGAGAGGTGAGATCATAATCTTCTTCGAATACAAAATCCGCTCCGGCATTCACCGTAACTTGTACTTCTTGCGAATGGATTTTGCCAGCTACAGTGAGTTTGGAGTCTGGGGTGGTGGTACCGATACCTACGTTGCCGTACCTATCAATGGTCATACGGGGTGTCAGATCATGGTCAGCCTGTTTAGTCAGAAATTGAAGTCCTCCTTCTCCTCCCCATTGATAAAATGACGTAATCGCTCCCAGTTCTAAGACACCATTGCTTGCTTTCTCAGTTCCAAAAGTCAACATGGGATGTTGATGGTTGCTGCCTCCTCTTTTTCCGACGATTCTTAAAACAGATTCATAACCATTATCCGAATTCAGAACCTGATGCACCTCAAGCTGGTTGCCTGGTTCGTTGGTCCCAATTCCAACATTACCATACCTATCAATGGTCATACGAGGCATCAAATCCTGGTCAGCCTGTTTAGTCAGAAATTGAAGCCCTCCTTCTCCTCCCCATTGATAAAATGACGTAATCGCTCCCAGTTCTAAGACACCATTGCTCGCTTTCTCAGTTCCGAAAGTCAACATGGGATGTTGATGATTGCTACCTCCTCTTTTTCCGACGATTCTTAAAACAGATTCATAACCATTATCCGAATTCATAACTTGATGCACATCAAGCCTGTAACCCGGCCCACTGGAACCAATGCCAACATTACCTCCATCATAATAAATAGCGCCATTTCCAGCGGGTGATGGATTGAACGACTGTGCTAAAGCATTTGTACTCCAGAGGAATATGATGCATCCGGTTAGGTATTTAAAACTCATTTTATTTTTGATTTTAGTTTTTCTATTTCCTTTTTCATATCAATCATATGCAGCGTCAACTCTTCAATCTTTTGCAACAGCTTGATATTCATCTCAGCCAGGTGAATACCTTCAGATTTCATTTCTTTTGCTGAGGCAATTTCCGGCAGGTGTTTATTTTCTTTTACATATTGATCCAGTTCCTCGAGAGAAGTGAGATCATAATCTTCTTCGAATACAAAATCCGCTCCGGCATTTACGGTCACTTTTACTTCTTGCGAGTGGATTGTACCAGCTACGGTGAGTTTGGAGTCTGGAGTGGTAGTACCGATACCTACGTTTCCGCTATTCCTAATTACGAAAAGTTCATTCCCATTGTAGTAGGCATTCATTAAATCAAAGTTGTGCCCACCATTCTTCTGATTAAACTTAACACCACTTTCTGACACACCTGCGTCTGTAAACGTAAACTCCACCTGATGATCAGTAAAGTTATTTCCAGACTGTGGCCCGCTAACCAGCAAGCCATTGTAACCGGCGTTGATGTGCAACTTCTGGCTTGGGTTTGAAACACCTACTCCGAGATTGCCCGAGTTGTGAATCACAAAAAGTTCATTCCCATTATAATAAGCATTCATTAAATCGAAATTGAGTCCGTCATTCTTTTTATTGAACTTCACTCCGCTTTCTGACACACCTGCGTCTGTAAATGTAAACTCTACCTGATGATCGGTAAAGTTATTTCCTCCTTGAACTCCATTTACCAACAGGCCATTGTATCCCGCATTGATATGTAACTTTTGACTTGGGTTACCGGTTCCAATACCGACATTGCCATCATGTTTTATTCTGAACCTTTCAAATGTACCTGAGGCGTTCCTTAGACTTATTGCAAAATCACCATGTACGCCTGCCCAGTTGTTATTTAGGCTAAGTCGACCTACTCGAGGATTGGAATCAGCTTCATATGACAATCTAAATCCAGAGTTTTGAGCAGCAGTTGCTGAAAAGGTCAATGATGTGGTTCCCGACCATCCACTTGTGACAGAAGTGTTCCTCAAGAGCGCATTTCCCGTTTCATCCAGAACATGCTGGGAGTAAACGGTCAGATATGTAAATATTGACAAGATTAGAATTGATACTTTTTTTTTCATTTTATTATTTGTTTGAGACGTCCTTTTCTAAAGCTTCTATACGCTGCTGCTGTGAAAGCATTCTTACATTTTGATCTTCAATTCTTCGATTCTGGTCAATCATGTGCAAAGTCAACTCTTCGATCTTCTGCAACAGCTTAATGTTCATTTCGGCCAGATGGATTCCATCTGATTCCATTTCTTTGGCAGGAGCAATTTCAGGGAGGTGCTTGTTTTCTTTTACATATTGATCCAGTTCTTCGAGAGAAGTGAGATCATAATCTTCTTCGAATACAAAATCCGCTCCTGCATCAACAGTAACTTTTACTTCCTGTGAATGGATTGTACCAGCTACAGTGAGTTTGGAGTCGGGGTTATTGGTTCCTATACCCACTTTCCCATTCGATTTGATATTGAAATGTGCATCATCCCCTGAAGGGCTAAACCAAATTCTATCCGTTGCGATTAGACCTCTTGCAGTAAAACTTACAGGATTACCAACTCCAGTCGAAGGACTCGATATGAATATAGTCCACCGCTTTCCGTTGCCGTCAAAGTCCAAATATCCTGCTCCGGGAATATAAGTTGAAGTATTGTTTGCAGAATATACTGCATTACCCTGAGGGTCTCCGCTCCCCGTATATTGTGCGTTGATCATCCATCCTGCCCCTTTGCCATGACCAGTAATCAAATGCTCTGAGGTCACATTGTCCGTACCTCCGATTTGTCGGAATCGACCGTATCCTGATATCACGGCATTGCCATCAATTTCCAATTTTTCTAACGGATTCTGTACACCAATTCCGAGCTTGCCGGGAATGTAAATGGCATTTTTCCCATCATCTCGCCCCAGTTGCATGGGAATACCCGAGTATCCTGAACCTGCAATCTGGAATCTGAATTTATCGTCATTTTTAGCTATCATCAATTGAGGATTAGAGCCCAACCTGATAACTGACTCTATACCCACACCAACATGTAGCAAAGCCGAAGGGTTGGTTAGACCAATGGCCACGTCTCCTCCATCGTAGTGCATGGCACCATTTGAATTTGTACTCCATTGAGCAAATGCAAATGTGAAAGGAAAGACAAAGAGAAATGAAAGAATAATTGAAGTTTTCACGATTTCTGATTTAGGTTAATATTATTGTTTCAAGACTTTACTTTCAAAGACCGGAACGCCTCCCTGAAATACTCGAATCAGATAGAGCCCTTTTTCGTGTCTGGAAAGGTCGAGGTCAAAATAAGGTCCATCCATTTGTTCGATCCGGAAATTTTCAATTATTCGTCCGGAATAGTTAAAGACTTCTGCTCGTATGTTAGTAAAGCTGCTGCTCTTCTCGTTGGCAACCAACCCTATTTTTACTTCTCCGGTGGTCGGGTTAGGATAGAGTTGGTAATCGGTGAGAAGAATGGGTTCTGGAACTTCTTTTGTGCTTAAAGAATCAGGTAAAGATCTTGCGTTAACTGGTTCACAAGGAATGCTAACAAATCTCGTTTTATCAAAAAATCCACAACTATTATTAATTTTAGCTGTGAGATGGCCTCCACCTCCCCCTTCTGTTCCTACAAGATTAGCATAAGGTGTTGAGCCATATTCAATAGTTATTGAATTACCTGTAACACTCCAATCTACAGAAGTCAAAGATTGCAGAAAAGAGGGGTCAAAGTCCAGTTCGGCCTTTCCGCGACATTGCCCTTCTCTGTTAAAAGTAAGAGTTGCAACATTTGCATTTGGAGAACCCAGCCAAATATTTTTTAAAGGTATACTATAATCAATATCATAACCTGGATATTGTACTCTCACCGTAGCAGCAATAGTCGCTGCACCTGTATTTGAGTTTCTATCTACAGTTAAGGAACCATTTGCCGCAATTGAAGCAGTAAAGGAACCTTGAGTATTCCAGGTAACCTCTTTGGGTCTGACAGTGGTTATTTGATAGGTAGTTTCTTCATCACAAACGTTGGCCGCTCCGGAAATTAACTGAGGCAGAGGAGAACCTATTGTATATCTGGAATTGTTAGGCCCAGGTCTGGACGCTTGAGCATTCCACACATTCCAGTTTGTCTTAGGTCCTACGGGGCCTTCGGGGTTAGTTCCCCATCGTCCTGTAAATCCCAACCAACTTGGGTTAGTTGCTTCTAATGCCGTGTTTTTGAATTCAGGACTTACTTCTACTATTTCATATTTACCATCTTCCCACGTCCTGAAGATTGGGCCTCGGTCGCAATAGTCCAAAACTGGAAGTACGGGATGGTTATAACCTCCGTCATTATACATAGCATGCGATTCATTCGCTGAATAAATCACAGGGTGGCCCTCTTCCCAAGCTAAATCCTCATACGTGTATTCATTCCAATCTCCATGCGTAGAGGCAAAAATTCGAAGAAATTCTCCATTACTGTCCAGCATTACTCTAACCGTCTCCCAATCTCCTTCGTGCGCCGAGAGCCTTCCTCCTCCTTGATCACCATTCCATGGATAAAAATAATGGTACTGAATTTCTATGTCATCATTCAAATAAGGAGCATCCTGAAAATGAGTTCTTCTTATATGTATATAGGCTTTTGCACCATCCAGGTTACCAGCACGATCAGCCTGATCTATTCGAAACAAAGAGTAAGGCGTGCCATTGTAGTAAGGCAAATGAAGCTGACTTGCGACATATTCAGCAGGTAATGGAGCATGCCAATAAGTCTCTGGATAAAAAGTCTGCGTAAATCTCTCATTTTCACAGTCCGACGATGCCTGTATTTCAGGTGTTAGCTTAATATCCCAACAATACTCATCGGTGATTAGTGTTCCAAATGTACAATCATAACACCACTTTTCTTCTTCTATCAATGTCCCAATTTGGGATCTATCTAAGTACCACTCTACAGAACTCATGTGGTAATTTTCCCTTGTACTATGATAAATTTTAGGAGCATACTTCGTAGCCAATTCTTCCAAGGCGGGGCGGGTCTGGCTACAATTCAAGCTTGGTTTGAGACTGAAGCCATCTTTGCCCACAAAGCCGGGTTTTAGAGAAACTGAGCCTGTCTCCAAATAATGATAAGTAGCATCATAAATTGAAGTCAACTCAGTGCCATCTTTAAACAGCCGCCTTTCTCCACAGGGCACTTCTTGAGCAACAACGACAGGGACAGTGAGTATATAAATCAGGATTGCCATTACTTGGAATAGCTTTTTAGATTGATTAATAGATTTCATTGTGGTGATATTTTGATATTATAATTTTTGGAGAACTAAAATCTCCCGTTCAAAATAATTATTCTTGAATAGAAGGTCGCTAAAATAGTTTATTCTTAAATAGCAAAATCCTGAGAATGTCAACACATTTCTCAACTATTGTTTGACCAAATAAAACATCCCTGCTCAATCTTTCACCAATCGTGGATTTTGCCTTAATTTTGCGGCTTCTAAAAAAATACAAAATGATTCTAAGCGAACAGGAAATTATCAGACGCCAGATCAGAGAAGAATTGATCAAAACTGGCATCGACCCTTATCCATCTGACACTTTCGAGGTGAACGTGACTGCCAAAGGCATTCACGAAAATTACGAAAAACGAAAGACGGACTATAAGGCGATTTCTATTGCTGGCCGACTAATGAGTAGAAGAATCATGGGATCAGCATCTTTTGCGGAAATACAAGATTCGACAGGTAGAATTCAAATCTATTTAAGACGAGATGACATTTGCCCTGGAGAAGATAAAAGTCATTACAATACCGTCTTCAAGAAGATGATGGATATTGGTGATATCATTGGACTCAAAGGCTATGTTTTCACCACCGAAGTAGGAGAAATTTCAATACATGTTACTGAGTTAAAGTTGTTAACCAAATCTTTGAAACCGCTACCAATTGTGAAGGAAGCTAAGGACGAAGAAGGCAACATGAAAATTTATGATGCTTTCACCGATCCTGAATTGAGATATCGTCAGCGATATGTAGACTTGATCGTTAACCCTGAAGTACGTGACACTTTCGCTAAACGTACACAGTTGGTCAACTCTATGAGGAACTTCCTGGCTGAAAAAGGTTATTTGGAAGTAGAAACACCTATCCTACAACCTTTGTACGGTGGAGCTGCAGCAAGACCGTTCAAAACACATCACAATACACTGGATATGACTCTCTATCTACGTATTGCAAATGAGCTCTATCTAAAAAGACTAATAGTAGGTGGGTATGATGGTGTTTTTGAATTCTCTAAGGATTTTAGAAACGAAGGTATGTCTCGTTTCCACAATCCTGAATTTACGCAAGTGGAGCTTTATGTAGCGTACAAAGACTACGAATGGATGATGGAGTTGACCGAAGCCATGGTCGAGAAAGTAGCTATGGATCTACATGGTGCAACTGAGGTTCAGGTAGGTGAAAATGTGATAAACTTCCAGCGCCCGTGGAAAAGATATACGATGTTTGAAGCTATTGAGCACTTCACGGGTATCGATATCTCTGAAATGAATGAAGCTGAACTAAGAGTCACAGCAAAAAAATTGAATATCGAAACGGACGATTCGATGGGTAAAGGCAAACTGATTGACGAGATATTCGGAGAAAAATGTGAAGGGCAGCTGATCCAACCTACATTTATAACTGACTATCCGGTAGAAATGTCTCCTCTGGCTAAAAAACATAAAAGTAAGCCAGGACTGGTAGAAAGATTTGAAGCGATCGCCAACGGTAAAGAAATTTGCAATGCCTTCTCAGAATTAAACGACCCGATAGATCAAAGAAAAAGATTTGAGGAGCAGCTTGAATTAGGCAAAAGAGGAGACGACGAGGCCATGGTTTTGGATGAAGACTTCCTAAGAGCACTGGAGTATGGCATGCCCCCTACGGCAGGACTGGGTGTTGGGATAGACCGTCTATCCATGATGATGACTAATTCTAATTCAATCCAGGATGTATTGTTCTTCCCACAAATGAAGCCTGAGAAAAAAATCCAGGCACTTACGGAAGCTCAGTATGAAGAAATCGGAGTCGCTCGAGAGTTAATTCCTATTCTTCAAAAACTTGGCATGGTCACTAAAGAACAATTTGCAGATGCTAAGGATAGTAAACTATTCAACGATGTATGTGGAACCCGTAAGAAGTTAAAATTGAAGGATGTTAAGAACCCAGCGCTAGAAGACGTTCAAGGGTGGATTGAAAGCGCAGGTTAGTTAATAATTTTGATCAAAAATATAGAAGCCAGTACCAAGTGAGTGACTGGCTTTTTTTATTGAAAAAAACTTACTAAGAATGATCAATAGAAATTTTATTTTAGCGTTTATTATAAACGTTTCATTTAGCAACAGCAAAAAATAAACAAGCCCGCCAGAATGGCCCTGCTCAAAAAACTATTCAATTTTCGAAAAAACAGAACGCTCATTTTGGGTATTCATGGGCTTAGTAACAAACCCCCAAAAAAGTTGCTCACCAGCTGGTGGCGCCGTTCCTTAGAGGAAGGCTTGGCCAAGATCGATCGAAGTCCTACGAAGTTTGATTTTAAAATGGTGTATTGGGCTGATTTGCTATACAAAGAACCCCTAAGGCAAGATATGACCGACCCAGATCATCCATTATACATTGATGAGCCTTACATTTCTGAGAAGAATCTAAAAAAAACAGTCTATAAGGGATTCCTACAAAAAGTAAAAAACCTACTCCAATATCTTAAGGAGATCATATTTCTTAGCCGTCTGGGTCTAAACAAATTCCGAAGACCGTTCAATATGATTGTGAAAATTGGTTTCAAGGATCTGGACACTTATTACAATGAAGAGATTCCTAAAAATGAGCAAATGTTTCATGCCACTTTTAAGGAACAGGTTAGAAAGAAAGTAACCAAAATACTCAGGAAAAATAGGAAAAAGGATATTCTTATCATAGCGCATTCGATGGGTTCTATTATTGCTTATGATGTACTTCTTCAACTTCAAAAAGAAATAGAAATTAAGGGTTTTATTGCCATGGGATCCCCGATGGGATTGCCACTTATTCGAGAAAACATAATGAAAGATCATGCACTTCCATTTGATGATGAGCCATCACCTCCTACACCAGAAGGACTTGAAAGCTGGTACAGTTATAGTGATAGAGATGATAATATAGGAGCATTTTATAATCTTGCTGACTTTTACCAACCAAATACGTTAGGTGTGAAGCCCATTGGTAAGCTGGTTGAAAACAATTACAAATACTGGCAAACTGAAAATGCACACAAATCATTTGGTTACCTGAGAACCAGAGAAGTCGCTCAGGTTGTCAGTGATTTTCTTTCGGCCGGCAGGTCATCCTTATTCGTGAAGGGAAAGCAGCTGTTTAAACGGAAAGGTAGGGGCACAAAAAAACCGCAAGGATAATCCAAGCGGTTTTAATTCCTAACAAGATCGCTAGATCAGATCGAGTTATTCTTTTGCTTTTTAAGCCTTTGGAAACTTAGCAGTCTCTCCTAACTCCTCTTCAATTCTCAATAGCTGATTGTACTTCGCCATTCTATCTGATCTAGACAATGATCCAGTTTTGATCTGTCCAGCGTTAGTAGCCACTGCAATGTCTGCGATAGTTGCATCTTCAGTCTCACCCGATCTGTGAGATATTACTGCAGTGAAACCTGCTTTGTGCGCCAATTCGATCGCATCCAAAGTCTCAGACAAAGTACCGATTTGGTTTACTTTGATCAGGATAGAATTTGCTGATTTTTCATTGATCCCTCTTTGCAAGAACTTCACGTTAGTCACGAAAAGGTCATCACCTACCAGCTGACACTTGTCACCGATCTTCTCTGTTAACAGCGCCCAAGTAGACCAATCCTCTTCAGCACAACCATCCTCGATAGAATCGATTGGATATTTGTCCACCAACTCAGCTAAGTAGGCCACTTGCTCTTCAGCATTTCTCTTCTTACCGTTAGGTCCTTCGAATTTAGAGTAGTCGTACTTGCCGTCTACAAAGAACTCAGAAGAAGCACAATCCAAAGCAATGGTGATATCTTTACCTGGCTCGTATCCTGCAGCTTTCACCGCACTCAATACACTCTCCAAAGCCTCTTCGGTACCGCCTGTAAATGCAGGAGCAAATCCTCCTTCATCACCTACCGCAGTACTCAAACCTTTGTCATGTAAAATTTTCTTCAACGCGTGGAAAGTCTCCGCTCCCATTCTCATAGCCTCAGAGAAAGTCTCAGCGCCGACCGGACGAATCATAAATTCCTGGAACGCAATAGTAGCATCAGAGTGAGATCCACCGTTGATGATATTCATCATAGGTACAGGTAATGTATGTGCGTTTGTACCTCCGATATATCTGAATAATGGTAACCCTAGCTCTTCCGCTGCTGCTCTTGCCACTGCCAAAGAGACACCAAGGATAGCATTAGCACCTAATTTTGATTTGGTCTCCGTCCCGTCTAATTGAATCATCAACTGATCAATGTATTTTTGATCAAAAACAGACAACCCGATCAATTCTTCCTGAATGATGTCGTTTACGTTGTCTACCGCTTTTAATACTCCTTTCCCTAAGTATTTGCCTTTGTCGCCGTCTCTTAATTCTACAGCTTCGTTTACACCAGTAGAAGCTCCTGATGGAACCGCCGCTCTACCCAATACGCCACTTTCAGTAACTACATCTACCTCAATGGTTGGGTTTCCTCTTGAATCAAGTATTTGTCTAGCAAATACACTTTCTATCAAACTCATTTTTTCTTGTGTTTATTAATTAATTGAATGAAGTCATCGAACAGGTACCTGGAATCATGCGGCCCCGGAGAAGCCTCCGGATGATGCTGTACAGAAAAGGCCGGTTTGCCTTTAATGCGTATTCCAGCTACTGTATTATCATTCAAGTTAATGTGTGTCAATTCTAAAGTTTCAGACTGCTCAACAGAATCTCTGTCTACTGCAAATCCATGGTTTTGTGAGGTTACTTCACTCAAACCGGTAACCAGGTTCTTTACAGGATGGTTTAATCCTCTATGCCCGTGATGCATTTTAAAAGTGGTGGCTCCATTGGCAAGGGCTATGACCTGATGTCCTAAACAAATTCCAAAAAGCGGGGTATCTTCTTTCATTATTTGTTTTACCGTCTCGATTGCATAACCCATCTCAGATGGGTCTCCAGGGCCGTTAGACAAAAAGTACCCATCAGGATTGTAGGCCTTCAGTTCCTCAAACGGTGTTTCCGCGGGGAAAACCTTGCATTCACATCCTCTTGAGGTGAAATTGGTCAGGATAGACTTTTTTACTCCAATATCAAGAACAGCCACTTTATATTTGGCATTCTGAGTTGCGAGCACATATGGTTTCTTAGTAGTCACCTTCGTAGCCAATTCCAAATGGTCCATGTTTGGAACAAGGCCTAATTCGTTCTTGAGCTTCTCAACTTCTGAAATCTCAGAAGAAATAATAGCATTCATCGCTCCCTGGCTTCTTATACTTTTCACCAGCTTTCGAGTATCCAGATCAGCTATACCGACAATTTTGTGTTTCTTCAAATAATCATCTAACGAGCTGTCAGCTCCAAACCTGCTATGCATTTCTGAAAAGTCATTGATAACAAGACCTTTGATTTTAGGACTATCAGACTCTTGGTCAGCATCTAGTGTTCCATAATTGCCAATGTGAGAATTAGTGTTAACAACTATCTGACCAAAATATGACGGATCGGTATAAATTTCCTGATAACCAGTCATACCCGTGTTGAAGCATATTTCTCCACCACTTGTGCCCTCACTACCAATTGATATACCTTCGAACCACTGACCATCTTCCAGCAGTAAATAAGCTTTCTTCTTTTCTTGTATTTTCATATTTTGTCTGGTACAAACTCTGGGCTAAAATCAGCGCAAATTTTATGAATTTTTAGACATAAAAAAAGCCATCTCGATACTAATCGAGATGGCTCATATTTCTTAGGAATCGTTATCAACTTATTCCTTCTCTTCTTTGTCTGAATCTTCTGCAGATTCTTCATTTGCATCTGCCTCAGGAGCCTCTTCTGCTGCTTCAGCTTTCACTTCCTCTACAGCTTCTTCAGCTACAGGAGTTTCCTCTGCCGCAGGAGCTTCTTCCACTACCTCTGCTTCAACAACTGCCTCAGTAGCTTCTACTGCTGGAGCGGCTTCAGCACCGCTTCCGCCCTTACCTCTTCTACTTCTTCTGGTCTTGGCTTTAGCCGGAGCAGCATCCTTCAACATCAATTCGTTATAGTCTACCAATTCCATGATGCACATTTCGGCATTGTCACCTAATCTTGCACCAGTTTTCAGTATTCTAGTATATCCTCCAGGTCTGTTAGCTACTTTTTCCGCTACTTCACCGAAAAGTGTAGTTACAGAATCTTTGTTTTGCAAATAAGAGAAAGCTACTCTTCTTGAGTGTGTTGTATCGTCCTTTGCTCTAGTAATCAAAGGTTCAACATATTTTCTCAACGCTTTTGCTTTAGCTACAGTAGTAGTAATTCTTTTGTGCAAAATCAAAGAAGAAGCCATATTGGACAACATTGCACTTCTATGCGATGCTGTTCTGCTCAAATGATTAAATTTCTTCCCGTGTCTCATTTTTACTCTTCGTCTAATTTATACTTTGACAAATCCATGCCAAAAGTAAGGTTCTTATCTGCTACTAATTGCTCCAATTCCGCCAAGGACTTCTTGCCAAAGTTTCTAAACTTCATCATGTCTGAAATCTCCAATCTCACCAAGTCTCCCAGTGATCTTACATCAGCAGCTTTCAAGCAGTTGTACGCTCGTACCGACAAATCCAGATCATTAAGATTAGTCTTAAGCAATTTCCTCATATGTAGTAGTTCTTCATCTACAGCCTCTGGCTCGCCCGCATCATGGGTATCGAGAATCATCGTCTGATCTGAGAACAACATAAAGTGCTGTATCAAAATGTTAGCTGCACCTTTCAAAGCATTCTCTGGGTGGATAGATCCATCAGTTTCTATGTCCAATATCAATTGCTCATAGTCTGTCTTTTGCTCTACCCTGGTATTCTCCACTGAATATTTTACGTTCTTGATTGGAGTAAAGATGGCGTCGATCGGAATAAACCCGAAGATTTGCTCTGTCGGTTTGTTGTCCTCAGCGGTCACATACCCTCTACCCTTTTCAATTGTCAATTCAATTTCAAACTTCACCTTTTCATCAAGGTTGGCAATTACATGATCTGGATTCAATACTTCAAATGCTGAAGTAGCTCCACCAATATCACTACCCTTGAACTCTTTTTGCCCTGATATGCTTACGACAATTTTGCTTTCAGCTACATCAGCAATCTTTTTGAATCTTACCATTTTGAGGTTCAAAATGATCTCTGACAAATCTTCTACAATACCTTCCATTGTAGAAAACTCATGCAATACTCCTGGGACTTTGATACCTGTAATGGCATACCCCTCTAAGGAAGACAATAAAATTCTTCTCAATGCATTACCGACAGTAACTCCGTAGCCTTGCTCCAATGGTTTGAAAGTAAATAAGCCATGAAAGTCATCAGCCTTCTCCATCACCACCTTTTCAGGCATTTGAAATGCTAGTATTGACATAGTTAATTCTTTAATATAAAATTTATGGAAATTTATTATTTAGAGTATAATTCAACGATCAACTGCTCTTTTATAGTCTCAGGAATTTCATCCCTAGATGGTAAAACAGCCAATTTTCCCGTCAATTGGCTAGAATCCCATTCCAACCATGGATATTTGCTTACTACTCCTCTTGACAAACTTTCAGTTACCACTTGAAGTGATTTTGATTTCTCTCTTACAGCAACCAAATCTCCTGTTTTCAAAGAGTAAGATGGTATGTTTACCAACTCACCGTTGACCAGTACGTGCTTATGCAGCACAAGTTGCCTAGCAGCACTTCTTGTAGGCGCTAAACCTAATCTAAACACCACATTATCCAACCTTGCTTCTAATAACTGAAGTAAAACTTCACCAGTAATACCACCTTTCTTAGATGCCTTTACAAATAAGTTAGAGAATTGCTTCTCCAGCAACCCATAAGTATACTTGGCTTTCTGCTTTTCTGCTAACTGGATGGCATATTCAGAAGGCTTTCTTCTTCTACCACGTCCATGCTGTCCCGGAGGATATGCCTTTTTCTGCAAAGTCTTGTCTGGGCCGAAGATAGGGTCGTTAAACCTTCTAGCTATTTTCGTCTTGGGTCCGGTATATCTTGCCATTTTATATTAATTCAAAAATATTATTAAACTCTTCTTCTCTTAGGTGGTCTACATCCATTGTGAGGTAATGGAGTAACATCTTTGATCATTGTTACTTCGATTCCCACATTTTGGATAGTTCTAATGGCAGACTCTCTACCCGCACCAGGTCCTTTTACAAAAACCTCTACTTTTCTCAAGCCTTGATCATAAGCGGCTTGCGCACAATCCTGAGCTGCTACCTGAGCTGCATATGGGGTATTCTTTTTTGAACCTTTGAATCCCATTTTACCTGCAGATGCCCAAGACACGACCTGACCAGTAAGATTGGTCATGGAAATAATGATGTTGTTAAACGAAGCTTTGATGTGTACCTGGCCAATTGGCTCAACTACAACTACTCTTTTTCTTCCTTTATCTTTTCTTTTTTGTGCCATCGTCAATTATTATTTAGTAGCCTTCTTTTTGTTGGCAACAGTCTTTCTTTTACCTTTTCTAGTTCTCGCATTGTTTTTAGTATGCTGACCTCTAACGGGAAGACCTTTCCTATGTCTCAAACCTCTGTAGCATCCTATGTCAAGCAATCGCTTTATGTTCAATTGAACTTCTGACTTCAATACACCTTCTACCTTGAAGTTTTCACTGATTAGCGTTCTTACAGCACCCGCCTCATCATCACTCCAATCGTCAACTTTCTTGCTCCAATCTATGCCTGCTTCAGACAATATCTTTTGAGCCGAACTACGGCCCAAACCAAAAATATAGGTAAGTGCAATCTCACCTCTTTTGTTTCCTGGAATATCTACTCCTGCAATTCTAGCCATAATTATCCTTGTCTTTGCTTGAACCTAGGGTTCTTCTTGTTGATTACGTAAACTTTACCGTTTCGGCGAATGACCTTACAGTCTGCGCTTCTCTTCTTTACGGATGCTTTAACTTTCATTTCTTATTAATTTTAAACCTACACATAGAACCGTTACCAACGATTCCACATATCAGCGATTTTTATTTATAGCGATAAACTATTCTTCCTTTAGATAAGTCGTATGGTGACATTTCCATTTTCACTTTGTCCCCTGGTAAAATTTTAATGTAATGCATTCTCATCTTACCGGAGATATGCGCAATTACTTCGTGCCCATTTTCCAATTCTACCCGAAACATTGCATTAGACAATGCTTCTTTAATTGTACCATCTTGCTCTATTGAAGCCTGTTTTGCCATTCTTAATTAAAATTATGCTACTGCGATATTTTGAGACCTACCTTTCAACTTGCCAGACTTCATCATTCCCTCATAGTGTCTCATAAGTAAATAGCTCTCAATTTGCTGAAGTGTATCTAGTATGACTCCTACCATAATCAGTAAAGAGGTACCTCCAAAAAATTGAGCAAAATTTGTATTTACTCCAGCCATCTGAGCAAATGCAGGCATAATTGCTACAAATGCTAGGAATAAAGATCCTGGAAAGGTGACGCGAGTCAATACTGTATCTATAAATTCGGACGTGGCCTTACCAGGTTTAACACCAGGTATGAAACCTCCATTTCTTTTCATGTCATCAGCAATCTGATTTGGATTAACTGAGATAGCCGTGTAGAAGAAAGTAAACAGCATGATCATAATTGCAAATGTCAAGTTGTACTCCCAAGACTGGAAATTCGAAAACGTTGTAGCAATATATTGTGCTACATCACTTGACTCTGCAAAGTACCCGCCGACCATGGACGGAAGGAACATTAATGATTGCGCAAAGATGATTGGCATTACACCAGCCGAATTCACTTTCAAAGGAATGTATTGTCTTTGGCCTCCATATACTTTGTTGCCAACCACTTGTTTGGCGTACTGCACCGGAATTCTTCTAACTGCCTGTGTCAGCAATACAACCGCCATTACCACAAAGAACAAGGCCAGTATTTCTAATAAGAAGAAAAGAGCTTCGCTCATTCCTCTAGTTACTGCTTCTTGCATCAAACTACCAGGAAATCTAGAGATGATACCAATCATGATCAACATGGAGATACCGTTTCCAATCCCTTTATCAGTTATTCTTTCACCCAACCACATACAGAATATTGTTCCCGCTGTCAAAATGGTTAAGGAAGACAGGGTAAACAAAAATTTATTTTCTAAAACAATCGCATCAGCTGGAATAGCTCCGGCCAAATAAGCACTTCCTTGTGCAAACGTGATGGCGATAGTCAGTACCCTTGTAATTTGATTTATTTTCTTTCTACCGCTGTCTCCCTCTTTCTGCAATTTTTGGAAATAAGGAACAGCCATGGTTAATAGCTGAATAACAATAGAAGCAGAAATATAAGGCATGATACCTAATCCAAAGATAGACGCATTACTAAATGCGCCTCCAAGCATAGTATCCAATATACCCAAAATTCCAGCTACGTTGTCGTCTAATTTAGAAGGATCGATACCAGGAAGAACAACAAACGAACCCAGTCTAAAGATGATTAAAAAACCAACTGTGTTCAGGATTCTGACCCTTAGATCTTCAATAGTAAATATGTTCCGAATGGTACTAAAAAACTTCTTCATAGATTACAATGCTGTAGCTTTGCCCCCTGCTTTTTCAATTGCAGCGATAGCTGTTTTAGAGAAGTAATGGACAGTAACATCCAATTTAGCCTTTAGCTCTCCTCTACCCAATACTTTAACAATATCATTTTTACCTGCCAATCCATTCTCAATCAAAGTGTCTACTGTGATAGCAGATGCTTTCGTCTTTTCAGCAAGTGCCTGAAGAGTATCTAAATTGATAGGCTTTGTCTCTACTCTGTTAGGGCTAGTAAATCCAAACTTAGGCACTCTTCTATACAACGGCATTTGACCGCCTTCAAACCCCTGTTTTCTTGAGTATCCGGACCTAGATTTAGCGCCATTGTGTCCTCTTGTAGATGTTCCTCCCCTTCCAGATCCCTGACCTCTACCAATTCTTTTGTCAGATCTAGTTGATCCTTCTGCAGGCTGTAATGTATTTAATTTCATCTTTCTATGATTTCAGAATAGTTCTAAAATTATTTTTTCTCAACAGATACCAAGTGATTGACCTTTCTGATCATACCTTCTATCTGTGGTGTCAATTCTTTTTCAACAGATCTGTTGATCCTTCCCAAGCCTAAAGCCTTAATTGTAAGCTTCTGATTGTTAGGTCTGTTTATGACGCTTCTTCTTTGTGTAATAACTACCTTGGCCATCTTCTTATCCGTTAAATACTTTTGACAATTCAACACCTCTTTGGCGAGCAACAGCGTATGGATCTCTCATTTGACTCAACGCATCAAAGGTTGCCTTTACCACGTTGTGAGGATTTGAAGATCCCTTAGACTTTGCCAATACATCGTGTACTCCAGCACTCTCTAATACTGCACGCATTGCACCACCAGCAATAACGCCAGTACCGGTAGCCGCTGGCTTTAACAATACATGTCCTCCTCCAAATTTGCCAATAGCATCGTGAGGTACAGTTCCTTTAAATACAGGGACTCTTACCAAATTCTTCTTGGCATCATCAATTCCTTTAGTGATTGAGTCGGTTACTTCATTAGCTTTACCCAACCCATATCCAACAACACCATTTCCGTCACCCACAACTACGATAGCAGAGAAACTAAATCTTCTACCACCCTTTACCACTTTAGCAACTCTTTTGATAGCAACTACTTTCTCTTGAAGTTCGATTTCGCTTGCTTTGATTGCTCTTATATTTTGCTTAGACATAATTCAATTAAAATTTAAGGCCTCCTTCTCTAGCACCTTCTGCTAAAGCTTTTACTTTACCATGATAGGGGTATCCACCTCTATCAAAAACTACAGATGAGATGCCAGTACCGGTAGCCTTCTCAGCCAACTTCTTACCTACTTCCTTAGAAATTTCGATATTGATATTCGCCTTTTTTCCAAGTTCTGCAGATGAAGTAGCAGCCAACGTGTGCCCATTTACATCATCAATCAATTGAACATATATGTCCTTGTTACTTTTAAAGACAGACAATCTTGGTCTTTCGGCCGTACCAGTAATTTTATTCCTGATGCCCTTTCTGATTCTCAGCCTTCTTTGTTCTTTAGTAATTGCCATGTCTCGTATTATTTAGCAGCAGTTTTACCAGCTTTTCTTCTAATAATTTCACCAACAAACTTGATACCTTTTCCTTTGTAAGGCTCAATTTTTCTCAGGGATCTGATTTTGGCGCAAACCTCACCGATCAATTCCTTATCCGAAGACTCCAAAGAGATGATTGGGTTTTTACCTTTTTGTGTTTCAGCACTCGCTTTCACCTCACCTGGAATTTCCATAAAGATGTTGTGTGAGTAACCTAAGTTCAACTCAAGAACCTGACCCTGTACCGAGGCTTTATATCCAACTCCTACAAGTTCTAGTTCTCTTTTATATCCGTCACTCACGCCCTCTACCATATTGTTCAATAAAGAACGATACAGACCATGCAGCGCTTTATGTCTTTTTTGTTCGGTTGGTCTCTGTACGGTCAGTACACCATCCTCGATAGCAAGAGTAAAATCTGTATCAATTTCCCTAGCCAAAGTTCCTTTTGCTCCTTTTACTGTTACCGCTCCACCGTTGATAGTTACTTCAACGCCTGATGGTATAGTAATGGGCTTTTTTCCTATTCTTGACATCTTCTTCTAATTAATAAACGTAACACAATACTTCGCCGCCCACATTGTGTTGTCTGGCTTCTTTGTCAGTAATTACACCCTTTGAAGTAGACAAAATGGCTACTCCAAGACCGTTCAATACTCTGGGTAATGCGTCAGATTTTGCATATTTTCTTAGACCTGGCTTACTAATGCGCTCTAAGCTTACAATCGCAGACTGTTTAGTCTCCGGATTGTACTTTAATGCAATTCTGATTTTCCCCTGGACGCCATCTTCATCAAACTTGAAATTCTTTATGAACCCCTTGTCTTTCAGTACCTTAGTAAGCTCCTTCTTCATGTTAGAGGCAGGTACTTCTACGATTCGATGATTTGCCTTGATGGCATTCCTCAATCTTGTTAAATAATCTGCTATCGGATCTGTCATTACAGTATACTTTTAACCCCCATTTCTTTACGGGGGTGCAAAGTTAGTTAATATTTTATATTTTAAAAACTCTTTTTACCAGCTTGCTTTAGTCACACCTGGAATTTTTCCATCGCTAGCCATTTCTCTGAATGTAACCCTTGAAATACCAAATTTTCTCATGTATCCTTTTGGTCTTCCTGTAAGCTTACATCTATTGTGAAGTCTAACTTTTGAAGAGTTTCGAGGAAGTTTGTCTAAACCTTCGTAATCACCAGCAGCTTTCAATTCAGCTCTCTTAGTGGCATACTTGGCTACTAACCTTTCTCTTTTTCTTTCTCTGGCTTTTATTGCTTCTCTTGCCATATCAATTATTATTTTTCTTTACGAAAGGCATTCCGAACGCCTTAAGTAGTTCATAACTTTCTTCATCGGTCTGAGCAGATGTCACAAAGGTGATATCCATTCCAGAAATTTTATTGACTTTATCTATGCTGATTTCAGGAAAGATAATCTGCTCCTTTACACCTAGTGTGTAATTTCCGCGTCCATCAAATCCCTTGTCTTTGATACCTCTGAAATCTCTGACCCTGGGAAGTGCAACAGTCATCAAACGATCCAAGAATTCATACATCTTGTCTCCTCTGAGCGTTACTCTTGCTCCAATAGGCATTCCTTCTCTCAATTTAAAATTCGAAATAGAAGTTTTAGCCAAAGTGGCTACTGCCTTTTGCCCTGTGATTTGAGTCAACTCTTCCACACCTGCATCTACCAATTTCTTATCAGATACGGCCGCTCCAATACCTTTATTAACAGAGATTTTCTCTATTTTCGGTACCATCATTACTGATTTATACTGGAACTTTTCTTTTAGAGCTGGGACTACGTCCTTCTCATAAAAATCTTTTAGTCTTGGATTAGCCATTTTTGATTACCTCCCCTGTTTTCTTTGAAAATCTTTGCAATTTGCCATTTTCGTCTAGTTTTCTACCTACTCGAGTAGCCTCACCAGTCGCAGCATCTACGAGCATCAAATTGCTCATGTGAATAGAAGCCTCTACCTTTTTGATCCCGCCTTCCGGACTTTCAGCCGACGGCTTGGTGTGTTTAGTTACCATATTTAGGCCTTCAACGATCGCTCTATATTTACTAGGAAATATTTCAAGAACCGCTCCTGTCTTTCCTTTCGAGTTGCCCGAAAGAATTTTTACAGTATCTCCTTTTTTGATGTGAAATTTCATGATCTAATCTTTTTCTACGCTATGATAAATTACAGCACCTCTGGAGCCAATGAAACAATTTTCATGAATTGCTTTTCTCTAAGCTCTCTAGCCACGGGTCCGAAGATACGCGTTCCTCTAGGCTCCCCACTTTCTGATAACAACACAGCAGCGTTATCCTCAAATCTAATGTATGAACCATCTTTTCTCCTGACTTCTTTCTTAGTCCTTACCACCACTGCCTTAGAAACAGTACCTTTTTTTAGACTACTAGAAGAAATAGCTGATTTGACACTAACAACAATTTTGTCTCCAACAGAAGCATACCTTTTACCGGTACCTCCCAATACACGAATACAAAGTACTTCTTTAGCACCACTGTTATCCGCTACACTCAGTCTTGATTCTTGCTGTACCATCTCTTATTTAGCTCTTTCTATTATTTCAACCAATCTCCACCTTTTGTTTTTAGACAAAGGTCTTGTTTCCATGATTTTTACTGTATCACCTACACCGCAATCATTGTTTTCATCGTGAGCTGCAAACTTTTTCGTCTTGCTCATGAACTTTCCGTACATCGGGTGTTTCACCTTCCGTGACACCTCAACAGTGATAGTTTTTGACATTTTGTCACTTACCACTTTTCCGATACGTTCTTTTCTTAAATTTCTGGCTTCCATCTCGAACTAACTTATTGTTGGGCGATTTGTTTAGCCCTGATTTCAGTACTTAATCTTGCTACTAATTTCTTAGCTTCTCTCAATCTCATTGGATTTTCGATAGGCGTGATAGCGTGTGCAAATTTCAATTTTGCACAATTTTCTTTCTCAGCGACTAGCTTGCTTTTCAATTCGTCAAGCGATAGGCCTTTGATTTCAGAATTTTTCATAATTTCCTCTATTTAAAGGGATTACCCTTGTGCTTGAAAATCTCTTCTAACAACGAACTTCGTTCTTTGCGGCAACTTCTGTTGCGCTAATCTCAAAGCTTCCTGAGCTAACTCTTTGCTCACTCCAGCTGCTTCGAATAAGATAGTACCTGGTCTCACTACTGCTACCCAATATTCTGGAGCACCTTTACCCTTACCCATCCTTACTTCTGCAGGCTTTTTGGTGATTGGTTTGTCTGGAAATATTCTTATCCAAACTTGACCTTCCCTTTTCATAGCTCTGGTCATTGCAATCCTGGCAGCCTCTATCTGACGACTAGTAATCCAACCTGGCTCTAGGGATTTGATTCCAAAAGTACCGAAGGCCAATGTATGACCTCGTTGAGCAATTCCTTTTACTCTGCCCTTCTGTTTTTTCCTGAACTTTGTTCTTTTCGGCTGTAACATCTCTTAAATATTTTGTACCTCTAAACTGAGGGATTATTGTCTTCTTTTTCTTCTAGGACCTTCATTGCCACCTCTTGGCCCGCGGTTTCCACCGCCTGCACCTTGGTTGCCCATTCCAATGTTTGGAGAAAGATCCCTCTTTCCATAAACCTCGCCTTTGAAAATCCACACTTTGATACCGATCTTACCATAGATAGTATGCGCTTCAGAAATCGCATAATCGATGTCAGCTCTCAAAGTATGTAAAGGAATTCTACCCTCTTTGTATTGCTCAGTTCTCGCCATTTCAGCACCGCCCAATCGGCCAGCAACTTTAATTTTGATTCCTTGTGCTCCTACTCGCATTGAAGAAGCGATGGCTTGCTTCATTGCTCTTCTGTAAGAGATTCTAGCTTTCAATTGCTGAGCGATAGACTCACCAACTAATGCAGCATCCAATTCAGGCCTTTTTATTTCAAAAATGTTGATTTGCAAATCCTTTCCAGTAAATGCCTTCAACTCTTCTTTTATCTTATCAACTTCAGATCCTCCTTTTCCAATTACAACACCAGGTCTGGCAGTGTGAATGGTCAAAGTGATTCTTTTAATCGTTCTTTCTACAACAATTTTAGAAATACCTCCTTTAGGAATTCTGGCTCTGATATACTTTCTGATTTTGGTGTCTTCTACCAATTTGTCAGGAAAGGTCTTGCCACCGTACCAGTTGGAATCCCAACCTTTAACAATTCCTAATCTTAGTCCCGTAGGGTTTACCTTCTGTCCCATTGTTATTTGTTTTCTGAAGTTTCAGTATTCTTTTCTGCACTCTCTGCGTTGTGGCTATCCACAACTAAAGTCACATGATTAGATCTTTTTCTAATTCTGTGTGCTCTTCCTTGCGGAGCAGGTCTTAGCCTTTTCAAAATTCTTGCACTATCTACAAAAATTTCTTTTACAAATAGATCCGCTTCTTCCAGCTTCACGTCTTCGTTCTTAGCTTCCCAATTAGAGATGGCAGATAATAATAATTTATCTAGTCTAGCAGCACCTTGCTTTGCCTCAAACTTCAGTACGTTTAGTGCATGGTTTACCCTTTGGCCTCTTACCAAATCAGCAACCACTCTCATCTTTCGAGGAGAGGTAGGTACGTTTTTTAGTTTTGCTACAGCTTCCATAGTTCAGCTAATTATTTTCTTTTATCTTTTTTGTTAATATGACCTCTGAAGTTTCTCGTAGGAGAGAATTCGCCAAGCTTGTGCCCAACCATATTTTCAGTAACAAACACCGGGATAAACTTGTTTCCGTTGTGTACTGCAAATGTGTGTCCTACGAAATCCGGAGATATCATCGACCTTCTTGACCAAGTTTTGATCACTGATTTCTTGCCTGAATCGTTCATAGCAACGACTTTATTGTCAAGTCTGAAATCTATATAAGGTCCTTTTTTTAAAGATCTTCCCATTGCTTATTTCTTCTTTTTACCAATGATCAACTTGTTAGAATATTTCTTAGGCGTCCTGGTCTTTTGACCTTTAGCAAATACACCGGTACGAGATCTCGGGTGGCCACCTGAAGATTTACCTTCACCTCCGCCCATTGGGTGATCTACTGGATTCATTGCTACACCTCTTACTCTCGGCCTTCTGCCCAACCATCTATTCCGACCAGCTTTACCTAATCTTACATTCATGTGGTCTCCGTTTGAAACGGTTCCTATAGTAGCCAAACAAGTAACAAGTACTAGTCTCATTTCGCCTGAAGGTAATTTCACAGTTGCGTACTTACCTTCTCTTGCCATTAATTGCACATATGCTCCAGCACTTCTTGCCATTGAAGCTCCTTTTCCAGGCTTTAATTCCACATTGTGGATGATCGTGCCTAGTGGAATTTCGGATAACAGTAATGTGTTTCCTACTTCAGGTGCAACACCAGGGCCAGACAATAATGTTTGTCCGACTTTTACTCCTTCAGGAGCAATGATGTATCTCTTTTCACCGTCCGCATAGAATAACAAGGCAATTCTTGCCGTTCTCATTGGATCATATTCGATAGTTTTCACAACAGCCGGAATTCCGAACTTGTTTCTTTTGAAGTCTATCTCTCTATATTTTCTTTTATGTCCGCCGCCTACATTTCTGATAGTCATCTTACCAGTATTGTTTCGTCCACCATTTCTGTGAACTGCTTTGGTTAAAGATTTCTCCGGAGTAGAGCTAGTGATCTCATCAAATACAGGTGCGACCCTATATCTGGTACCCGGCGTCATCGGTTTTAATTTTCTTACAGCCATTTTCTAACTATTTATACTCCTCCGTAAAAATCAATTATATCTCCTTCGGCCACTTGCACGATTGCTTTCTTGAAAGAACTAGTTCTTCCTGTCACAACTTTCGATTTAGTGTACTTAGATTTTGCGTTGCCTTGGTAAACCATTGTGTTTACTCGCTCAACCGTTACTCCGTAAGTTTTCTCTACTGCTTTTTTGATTTCAACTTTATTAGCATCTTTATCTACTATAAAGCCATATTTTCCACTTTCATTAAGCGCAGATACTTTCTCGGTAACTAGTGGTTTTCTTAGTATACTCATCTTCTTATTTCTTTAATAAGTTCTGAATCTTTTCAATAGAACCTTCGCAAAGTATCAAGTTGTCTGCGTTCAATAGATCATAAGTATTGATCTGCTCTGCAGTAGTTACTTTGGTTTTCTGAAGGTTGTTAGACGACAACACAATGTTCTCATTGTCTTCTCCTAATATAAGGAGTGTCTTCTTACCGTTTAGGGCAAGACTAGTCAATAAGTTTTTGTATTCCTTAGTCTTTGGTACCTCAAAGCTAAAATCTTCCAAAACTGAAATACTCTTATCAGTTGCCTTGTAAGACAAAGCTGATTTTCTAGCCAAAGATTTTAATTTCTTATTAAGCTTGAAAGAATAGTCTCTAGGCTCTGGCCCAAATACTCTTCCCCCACCTCTGAACAAAGGCGATTTGATACTACCCGCTCGTGCGGTACCAGTACCTTTTTGTTTCTTTATTTTTCTTGTCGATCCAGCAATCTCTGCTCTTTCTTTCGACTTGTGAGTACCTTGCCTCTGATTAGCTAAGAATTGCTTTACATCTAAATAGATAGCATGATCATTTGGCTCGATGCCAAATATGTCCTTAGCCAAATCAACTTTTCTCCCGGTATCCTCACCGTTTTTATTTACTACGGATACTTTCATGACTATTTCTCTAGAATTACAGTTCCATTTTTAGGTCCTGGCACAGACCCACTAACTAAAATGAGATTCTTTTCAGGGATAATCTTCAATACTTGAAGGTTAGTCACCTTAATTCTCTCGTTGCCAGTTTGTCCAGCCATCCTCATACCCTTGAATACTCTTGCTGGATAAGATGCCCCACCAATAGATCCAGGTGCTCTCAGTCTGTTGTGCTGACCGTGAGTAGCTTGTCCAACACCACCGAAGTTGTGTCTCTTTACTACGCCTTGAAAACCTTTACCTTTGGAGTTGGCAATTACATCTACAAAATCCTCCTCTTGGAAAATATCTGCTATGCTTAGTTGCTGTCCCAATTCTACACCTCCTTCAAACTCCACACGGAAATTTCTAAATTCAACTAAGTGTTGCTTAGGAGTGGTTTTCGCTTTCGCAAAATGACCTTTTAGGGCTTTAGTTGTACGCTTTTCTTTACGCTCTCCGTAACCAAGCTGTACTGCTGTATACCCGTCAGTGTCTTCGTTCTTAACTTGCGTTACAACGCAAGGACCAGCTTCTATCAATGTGCATGCGACGTTTCGTCCATCGGCACCAAAGATGCTAGTCATCCCAATTTTTTTTCCTATTATACCTGACATTTCAGTATTAAATTTCTTTAATAATTTTCGCCTTTTCGTCCACTTATTCGGAAAAGGAGTGCAAAGATAGCAATTATAAAATTGCAGTCAAACAATTCCTAAACAAAAAAGTAACAATTCCGTAAGGCACAAAAAAAGAACCACGCTTACACGTGGTTCTAATATTTTATAAGCCTAATAATTAGACTTTAATCTCTACATCTACACCACTTGGCAATTCAAGCTTCATGAGTGCATCTACAGTTTTTGCACTGTTAGAGAAAATGTCTACTAATCTCTTGTAAGTACAAAGCTGGAACTGCTCTCTTGCTTTCTTGTTTACGTGGGGCGACTTCAATACAGTAAATTTTTCTTTCACTGTGGGAAGTGGGATAGGTCCGCTTACTACAGCACCAGTAGATTTTACCGCTCTTACGATCTTCTCAGAAGACTTGTCTACCAAATTGTGGTCGTAAGATTTTAGTTTAATTCTAATTTTCTGATTCATAATCAATATGCGTTAAACGACTTCTCCTTTTACCTTTTTAATAACTCCTTCTGCGATGTTCTTTGGAACCGGATCGTAGTGAGAGAATGTCAATGATGCAGTAGCTCTACCCGAAGTCATTGTTCTGAGGTCAGTAATATAACCGAACAACTCTGACAATGGGACATCAGCTTTTACTACCTGAGAATTTCCTTTTACGTCCATTCCCTTCATCAGACCTCTACGCCTGTTCAAATCTCCAGTTACGTTACCTGTATACTCATCTGGAGTTACAACTTCGACTCCCATAACTGGCTCCAACAATACTGGACTTGCTTTTTTAGCAGCTTCTTTGAATCCGATTTTTGCTGCCAATTCAAATGACAATGCATCCGAATCTACGTCGTGAAAGGAACCGTGATACAGTTTTACTTTCATGCTATCCAAAGGATATCCTGCTAATGGGCCGTTGTCCATTGCATTTTTAAATCCTTTCTCAATTGCCGGAATGAATTCTTTGGGGATCGCACCACCTACAATTTTGTTTACAAACTGTAATCCAGTCTTATCAAAATCCTCATCTACAGGGGATAATTCAAATAAGATATCGGCAAATTTACCCTTACCACCTGACTGCTTTTTGTATACTTCTTTATGATCTACCAATGTCTGGATAGCCTCTTTATAAGCTACTTCCGGAGCACCCTGGTTGATTTCAACTTTGAATTCTCTCTTCAAACGATCGATGATGATATCTAAGTGAAGCTCACCCATACCTCTCAAGATAGTCTGACCAGTTTCGTGATCAGTATTAACTACCAATGTAGGATCTTCTTCCACCAACTTAGCAATTGCCATTCCTAGCTTGTCCACGTCAGCTTGAGTTTTAGGCTCAATAGCGTATCCAATCACCGGATCAGGAAAATCCATTGACTCAAGAACGATTTTGTGTTTTTCATCACAAAGCGTATCTCCAGTTTTGATATCCTTAAATCCAACTACCGCAGCTATGTCGCCTGCATGGAATTGATCAATTTGATTTTGCTTATTCGCATGCATTTGGAAGATTCTGGAAATTCGTTCCTTCTTCATTGTTCTTGTGTTGAACACATAGGATCCGGAATCCAAAGTACCTGAATATGATCTAGCAAAGCACAAACGACCTACGAATGGGTCAGTTGCAATTTTAAATGCCAAGGCTGCGAAAGGCTCATCTGCCGATGGTTTTCTTACTGTAGCCTCTTCAGTATCAGGATTAGTTCCCTCAATACCTTCTCTGTCCATTGGCGATGGGAGTAACTCCATCACGTAGTCCAACATGGTTTGAACGCCTTTGTTCTTAAAGGCAGAACCACAAAACATTGGAACAAAGTCCATGTTGATTGTTGCTTGTCTTGAAGCAGCAATAATTTCGTCCTTTGTAATTGAATTTGGATCTTCGAAATATTTCTCCATCAAAGTTTCATCATATTCAGCTACTGCTTCCAACAACTCTTCTCTGTATTGATCAACTTCCTCAACCATATCAGCTGGAATTTCGATTTCCTCGAAAGTCATTCCCATGTCCTCTTCGTTCCAAACCATAGCTTTTCTTTCCACAAGATCAACTACTCCTTTGAAACCTTCTTCCGCACCGATTGGCAATTGGAATGGAACCGACTTGGTTCCAAGTCTTTCTTTTACCTGGTTACATACCATTAAGAAATCAGCTCCAGCTCTGTCCATTTTGTTGACAAAGCCTAAACGCGCAACATTATAGTTATCAGCTAGTCTCCAGTTAGTTTCGGACTGAGGTTCAACACCATCAACCGCACTAAATAAGAAAACCAAACCATCTAATACTCTCAATGATCTGTTTACCTCTACGGTGAAATCCACGTGACCAGGAGTATCAATGATATTGATGTGATATTCTTTTTCTTTATATGGCCAAAACACAGTAGTAGCAGCCGAAGTAATAGTAATACCTCTTTCCTGCTCCTGCTCCATCCAGTCCATAGTAGCGGCTCCATCATGAACCTCTCCTATTTTATGACTCACACCTGTATAATACAGGATACGCTCAGTAGTAGTAGTCTTGCCAGCATCAATGTGTGCTGCAATCCCAATATTACGAGTCAATGTAAGATCTCTTGCCATTATTTCCTGCTATTAAAATCTAAAATGTGAAAATGCCTTATTCGCTTCAGCCATTCTGTGAACGTCATCCTTCTTCTTCACAGCAGCTCCTTCACCTTTAGCAGCAGCAATGATTTCACCAGCCAATCTTTCCTTCATTGTCTTTTCGCCTCTGGCTCTTGAGTATGAAATCATCCACTTGATTCCTAGGGAAGTTTTCCTGTTCGGTCTTACTTCTATAGGAACCTGAAAAGTTGCACCACCTACACGTCTACTTTTCACCTCTACTGAAGGCATGATGTTGTTAAGCGCTTTTTTCCAAGTTTCAAGACCATTCTCACTGGTTCTTTCTTCTACTAATGCTACCGCATCGTAAAAGATCGAATAAGCAATACTCTTCTTTCCGTCTACCATCAAGTAGTTCACGAATTTAGATACTAGCGTATCTTGAAATTTCGGATCCGGAAGAATATATCTCTTCTTTGGTTTCGATTTTCTCATCTTTCTTTTAAATTATTATTTTTTGTCTTTTGGCTTCTTGGCTCCATACTTAGATCTTCTCTGAAGTCGGCCACTAACACCGGCAGTGTCTAAAGCTCCTCTAATGATGTGATATCTTACACCTGGTAAATCTTTTACCCTTCCACCTCTGATCAATACAATCGAGTGTTCTTGAAGGTTATGACCTTCACCTGGAATGTAAGCATTCACTTCCTTGCCATTGGTTAACCTTACCCTAGCAACTTTTCTCATCGCAGAGTTCGGTTTCTTAGGCGTGGTTGTATATACCCTGGTACATACACCTCGTCTTTGCGGGCAAGAATCCAATGCAGGAGACTTTGATTTTGATACCAATGTCTTTCTGCCTTTTCTTACTAATTGTTGTATAGTAGGCATTTACTTAAAATTTATATATTTCAATTCCTTCCGAAATTTCGGAACGCAAAAATAGGGATTAAGTATTTCTCAACAAAATATCCTAACCCCTAATTATTCTATTATTTAATCCGGTCCACTAAGCCTCGCCTACAGCTCCTCCAAAATTCATTGGAAATTTCGGTGAGTCATCTACGTGCTTTATAGGTCCAAATGTTTGTTCATACTTATTGATATTATCCTGAAGTGCTGAAAAAAGCCTTTTCGCATGTTCCGGAGTTACTACAACTCTGGATTTCACTTTAGCCTTAGGGACTCCTGGCATCAATCGAATAAAATCAATCACAAACTCGGAATTAGAGTGAGCAATCATGGCCAAATTGGCATAAACACCTTCTGCTATTTCCTCAGACAATTCAATGTTTATTTGATTGCCTTGCTGAGTTTTATCCTGATTTTCTTCGTCTTTCTTACTGCTCATCTGTTTGGTATTCTTTTGATCTTTCGAATTCCTCTTTAGAAGAAACTAAAGAATCATACTCTTCTTGAGATCCAACTATCAAGTCTTGGAATTGTCTTTGACCTGTACCAGCTGGTATCAAGTGTCCAACAATTACGTTTTCTTTCAACCCATTCAATGTGTCGCGCTTTCCTCTAATAGAAGCCTCGCTCAGCACTTTAGTAGTTTCCTGGAACGATGCAGCAGATATGAAACTTTGCGTACCCAAAGAAGCTTGCGTTATACCTTGAAGAGTTGGCTTGGACACAGCAGGTTCGGCAGTTCTTACCTGTACCACTTTCATATCCTTACGTTTCAAGCTAGAATTTTCATCTCTCAACTGTCTTGAGGTAATGATCTGCCCTTGCTTCAAATTAGCCGAGTCTCCACAGTCTATTACTACTTTCATATCAAGAATAGAATCATTTTCTTCCATGAAAATTAGTTTATCAACAATCTGACCTGGTAAAAAGGTGGTATCTCCTGCATCCAGGATATTGACCTTCTGCATCATTTGTCTTACGATTGTCTCAATGTGTTTATCATTGATTTTCACACCCTGCAAACGGTAAACTTCTTGAATTTCATTCACCAAATACTCTTGTACCGCAGTAGGGCCTTTAATAGCCAAAATATCGGCAGGAGTAATTGCTCCATCAGAAAGTGCATATCCAGCTTTAACAAAGTCATTGTCCTGAACCAGGATGTGCTTAGAAAGTGACACCAGGTATCTTTTCTTCACACCATCTTTTGATTCAATGAAAATTTCTCTGTTACCTCTTTTGATCCCACCATATGTCACCACACCGTCTATCTCAGAAACAACCGCTGGGTTCGAAGGGTTTCTTGCTTCAAATAATTCTGTTACTCTCGGCAGACCCCCGGTAATATCTCTAGATTTACCCATAGTTCTTGGGATTTTCACCAAGATCTGACCGGCCTTAATTTTATCTCCTTCTTCAACTGCTAAGTGAGCTCCAACGGGAATGTTGAATGTGTATTCTTCATCCTTTGCTTCAACGATAATGGCAGGGTTCTTAGTTTTATCCTTAGTATCGATAATAACTTTCTCTCTGTGACCAGTTTGCTCATCAGACTCTTCTTTGTAAGTAATACCCTCAACAATAGAATCAAATTGAACTTGTCCATCGGCAGCAGAAAGAATCACAGCGTTATAAGGATCCCAATGACAAAGTTTGTCTCCTTTCTTCACTTTCTTCTTGTTTTTCACATCCAAGAAAGCTCCATAAGGAACATGGTTGGTGATTAGAGTTTTTCCTGATTCAGGATCAACTATTCTAATCTCTCCAGTTCTACCCATTACTACTTCTACGGTATCTCCATCTGCATTGTCAGTTTTGATGGCCCTCAAACCTTCCATTTCAACAACACCGTCAAATTTGGCAGGAATAGTTGCATCAACAGCAATGTTAGATGCGGTACCCCCAACGTGGAAAGTTCTCAAGGTCAACTGTGTACCCGGTTCACCAATAGACTGTGCGGCAATAACACCTACAGCTTCGCCGCTTTGGGCCATCGCTCCAGTTGCCAAGTTACGTCCGTAACATTTTGCACAAACACCTTTTTTAGACTCACAGGTCAATACTGATCTTATCTCTACAGTCTCAATCGCTGTTTCATCAACTTTATCAGCTAATTCTTCAGTTATCTCAATTCCTGCAGGAATCAATAACTCTTCTGAAATTGGGTCATAGACATCATGTACTGATACTCTACCCAAAATTCTTTCCGATAGTGGTTCAACAATATCTTCGTTATCTTTCAAGGCGGATACATCCAGACCCCTCAAACTACCACAATCATCTTCATTCACTACCACATCCTGAGATACGTCCACCAAACGTCTAGTCAAATAACCCGCATCCGCAGTTTTCAATGCCGTATCGGCCAAACCTTTACGAGCACCATGAGTTGAAATAAAGTACTCGATTACATCTAGTCCTTCTTTAAAGTTTGAAAGAATTGGGTTTTCAATAATTTCACCAACAGAACCTTGCAGGTTCTTTTGCGGCTTAGCCATCAATCCTCTCATTCCACCAAGCTGACGAATCTGCTCTCTAGAACCCCTAGCACCTGAGTGCATCATCATGTAGATCGAGTTGAATCCCTGGTCTTCTTCTTCAAGTTGTTTCATCAATGTACCAGTCAACATTGAGTTGATTCTAGTCCAGATGTCAATCACCTGATTGTATCGCTCATTATCAGTAATTAGACCCATTTGGTAGTTTTGCCACACAGCATCCACTTCCTCCTTAGCCTGAGTCACCAATTTATCTTTTTCTGCAGGAATGTTGATATCTCCCAATCCCATAGACAAGCCTCCCTTGTACGCCGATTGGAATCCAAGGTGCTTGATATCATCAAGGAACTGAGCTGTTCTAGCCATTCCTGAGATTTTGAATACATTAGAAATAATTTGTTGCAATTTCTTCTTAGAAAGCAATTCATCAACAAATCCTACTTCTTCTGGAACCAGCTGATTGAAGATCACTCTTCCTGCAACAGTTTCGATAATCTTAGATTCCAACTCTCCCTCAGCTGTACGAACCTTAGTTCTTACCTTGATAAAGGCATGCTTAGACAATCTTTCTTCATTGATAGCAATCTCAACCTCCTCTGCACTGTAGAAAGTCATACCCTCTCCAGCTAATACTTCTTTGTCAGTACTTCGCTTGCCTTTTGTTACATAATAAAGGCCCAAAACCATGTCCTGAGAAGGCACCGTAATCGGTGCTCCGTTTGCAGGGTTCAGAATATTATGTGAAGCTAACATCAATACTGAAGCTTCCAAAATCGCCTCATGCCCTAATGGAACATGTACGGCCATTTGGTCTCCATCAAAATCTGCGTTGAATGCTGTACATGCTAATGGGTGTAATTGAATCGCTTTACCTTCAATCATCTTAGGCTGGAAAGCCTGGATACCCAATCTGTGGAGCGTAGGAGCTCTGTTTAGTAGAACAGGGTGTCCTTTCAATACATTTTCCAAAATGTCCCAAATCACAGGATCCTTACGGTCAACGATTTTCTTTGCTGACTTCACCGTCTTAACTATTCCTCTTTCTATTAATTTTCTAATAATAAAAGGCTTGAAAAGTTCGGCCGCCATTCCTTTAGGAAGGCCGCATTCGTGCATTTTCAATTCTGGTCCTACCACAATTACTGAACGACCAGAGTAGTCAACTCTCTTACCCAATAGGTTTTGACGGAATCGACCTTGCTTACCTTTAAGCATATCACTCAAAGATTTCAATGCTCTATTTCCATCAGATCTTACGGCATTTACCTTTCTTGAATTATCGAAAAGTGAATCAACCGCTTCCTGAAGCATACGTTTCTCATTTCTAAGAATTACTTCTGGTGCTTTGATATCGATCAACCTCTTGAGACGATTATTTCTGATAATGACTCTTCTATACAAATCATTCAAATCGGAAGTAGCGAATCTGCCACCATCCAAAGGTACCAATGGCCTCAATTCCGGAGGAATGACTGGTACCATTTTGATGATCATCCACTCTGGCTTATTCTCGATTCGTGTCTTAGCATCTCTAAAAGCTTCGACTACTTTCAACCTTTTCAAAGCTTCTGCTTTTCTCTGCTGAGAAGTATCAGTAGCTGCCTGGTGTCTTAGTTCATATGATAATTCATCAAGTTTTATTCTTGACAAAGACATTTCTAATGCCTCAGCTCCCATCTTAGCGATGAATTTGTTTGGATCATCATCATCCAACAATTGGTTCTCTCTTGGCAATTTGTCCAGGATGTCCAGGTATTCATCTTCAGTCAAGAAGTCGTGACGAGCAATACCATCTTCTTCTTTCGCTCCTGGTTGAATAACCAAGTAACGTTCGTAGTAAATGATTTGATCCAACTTTTTAGTAGGAATTCCCAGGAGGTAACCAATCTTATTTGGCAATGATTTGAAGTACCAAATGTGTGCTACAGGAACTACCAATTCGATGTGTCCCATGCGCTCGCGTCTTACCTTTTTCTCAGTAACTTCCACACCACATCGATCACAGATAATTCCCTTGTATCTGATTCTCTTATATTTTCCACAATGACATTCCCAATCTTTTACTGGACCGAAAATTCTCTCACAGAACAATCCACCCATTTCAGGTTTGTATGTTCTATAATTGATAGTTTCAGGCTGTGTAACCTCACCATGTGAGCTTTCCAGAATAGATTCGGGAGAAGCCAAACTTACCGTAACTCTCGAAAAGTTGCTGCTTAGCTTTTTGCTTTTTCTGAATGCCATAATTACAATCTTATATGTTAATGGCCCGAAGGCCTTATGATCAATAAATTAGTCTAAAGTGATTTCAAGAGCCAAACCTCTCAATTCGTGAACGAGTACGTTAAACGACTCTGGAATATTAGGTTTGTTCATATTTTCGCCTTTTACAATGGCTTCATATGCTTTCGCTCTTCCGATGACGTCATCAGATTTGATGGTCAAGATTTCTTGCAAGACGTTGGCTGCGCCAAATGCCTCCAATGCCCACACTTCCATCTCTCCAAAACGTTGTCCACCAAACTGTGCCTTACCACCAAGCGGTTGCTGAGTAATAAGCGAGTATGGCCCAATTGACCTTGCGTGCATCTTGTCATCTACCAAGTGGCCCAGTTTCAGCATATAAATCACACCTACTGTAACCGGCTGATCGAACCTGTTGCCTGATAAGCCATCATATAAATATGTCCTACCATACTCTGGCAAACCTGCTTCTTTCAATTCTGAAGCCACTTGATCCATACTTGCTCCATCAAAAATCGGAGTAGCGTATTTTCTTCCCAATTTCAAACCGGCCCATCCTAGAACAGTTTCATAAATCTGACCTATGTTCATCCTAGACGGTACCCCCAATGGGTTTAGACAAATATCAACCGGAGTTCCATCTTCTAAGAAAGGCATATCTTCCTCTCTTACTATTTTGGCTACAACCCCTTTGTTACCATGACGACCAGCCATCTTATCTCCAACCTTCAGTTTACGTTTCTTTGCTACATAAACTTTCGCCAGTTGAACAATGCCTGCAGGTAATTCATCTCCGACTTCTAAAGTGAACTTTTCTCTTTTGAAAATACCCCCAATGTCGTGTCTTTTCTTTCCGAAGTTTTTGACCAATTCAAAAACCATCTTATTCACCTTTTCGTCAGAAGTCCAATTATCCAAGAGTAGATCGCCTATTAGGTTCACTTCAGCTTGAACATTGTAATTGCTTTCATCTCTGTATATGTTCTTTTCTGGGAAAAGATTTTCTTCTATGTTTTTAGCATTGAATTTCACGCCTTTAGACATGATTTCATCACCAAATTTATGTCTCACTCCCTGACTGGTTTTACCTCCCAGAAGCTCAACCAGTTTTGAAATCATTACACCTCTCAATTCTTGTAATTCCTGAGAGTAGCTGTTTTTCAATATCTCTACCTCCCTTTTGGTTTTGGCACGAAGATCTTTGTCTTTCTTAGGTCTTGAGAATAATTTGGTATCGATTACAACTCCTCTCAAAGATGGAGAAGCTTTCAGTGAGGCATCTTTAACATCCCCAGCCTTGTCCCCAAAGATCGCTCTAAGCAATTTCTCTTCAGGTGTAGGATCTGTTTCTCCTTTTGGAGTAATCTTACCGATTAGAATATCGCCTTCTTTGATTTCAGCTCCAATTCTGATGATACCATTTTCATCAAGATTCTTCACAGCTTCCTCACTTACGTTAGGAATCTCAGAAGTCAACTCTTCTTCTCCTCTTTTAGTATCTCTAACTTCCAGTTCAAATTCATCAATGTGAATAGATGTAAATACATCATTTCTTACCACATTCTCAGAAATCACAATAGCATCCTCAAAGTTATATCCTTGCCATGGCATAAAAGCCACTGTGAGGTTTCTACCAAGTGCCAGCTCTCCATCCTCTGTAGCAAACCCTTCGCAAAGTGCCTGACCTTCTACAACCTTGTCACCCTTGAATACAATAGGCTTCAAATTGATGCAAGTATCCTGGTTTGTTCTTCTGAATTTAATCAGATCGTATGTAATATGCTCTTCATCAAATGAAACCAGTCTTTCATCATCAGAAACATCATATTTCACAACAATCTTGTTAGCATCTACTTCTACTACTTCACCTTTTCCTCTAGCAAGAATCAATGAACGAGAATCCAATGCTACTCTTTTCTCCAAACCTGTTCCTACGATAGGAGCTTGCGGTTTCAACAATGGCACCGCTTGGCGCTGCATGTTGGATCCCATCAAGGCTCTGTTCGCATCATCATGCTCTAAGAAGGGAATCATAGACGCTGCCACAGATACAATCTGATTTGGCGCTACATCCATATATTTAAGATCCTTAGGTCCTACCACTGGGAAGTCACCTTCAAATCTTGCCTTTACCGTATCGTTGACAAAATTTCCATTATCTTCTAATGGAGCGTTTGCTTGAGCTATGTTGTATGTGTCTTCCTCTTCAGCAGTAAGATATTTAACATTGCTCGTCATATTTACTACACCATTCTCAACTTCTCGATATGGTGTTTCAATGAAGCCCATGCTATTTACTTTAGCATGCACGCATAATGAAGAAATCAAACCAATGTTTGGACCTTCAGGAGTCTCGATGGTACAAAGACGCCCATAATGTGTATAGTGAACATCTCGAACCTCAAATCCTGCTCTTTCTCTTGAAAGACCACCTGGCCCTAGTGCGGACATTCTTCTTTTGTGCGTCACTTCAGCTAATGGATTCGTCTGATCCATAAACTGCGATAGCTGATTTGTTCCGAAGAACGAGTTGATCACTGAAGAGAGCGTTCTAGCATTAATCAAATCAATTGGCTTGAACTCCTCGTTGTCACGGACGTTCATCCTTTCTTTAATGGTACGAGCCATTCTCGAAAGTCCAACACCAAACTGAGCATACAATTGCTCTCCTACTGTTCTTACCCTTCTATTACTCAAGTGATCGATATCATCGACAACCGCTTTAGAATTGATCAAACCAATCAGGTATTTTACGATTAAGATGATGTCCTCAGTCGTTAATACTCTTGAATCATTACTTAGGTCCAATTGAAGTTTACGGTTGATTCTGTAACGACCAACCTCTCCTAAGTCATATCTCTTGTCACTGAAAAACAGGTTATTGATGATGTCCCGTGCGGTCTGCTCATCAGGTGCTTCAGTGTTTCTTAATTGTCTATAGATTTGCTCTACCGCTTCTTTTTCAGAGTTTGAGTTATCTTTTTGAAGTGTATTGTAAATAATAGAGTAGTCCGTAATATTTACATCCTTTTTGTGAAGGATAATTGATTTAGAGCCCGAGTCCATGATGGTCTCAATATCTTCTTCATTGATAAGAGAATCTCTTTCAAGAACAACTTCGTTTCTGTCAATAGATACTACTTCTCCCGTATCCTCATCTACGAAGTCCTCTGTCCAGGTTCTTAGCACTCTGGCAGCTAGTTTTCTTCCAACTACTTTTTTAAGCTCTTTGGCATTTGCCGGAATCTCTTCGGACAGCCCAAACAAATCCAGAATATCCTTATCAGACCCGTATCCAATAGATCTCAATAGGGTTGTTACTGGGAATTTTTTCTTCCGGTCGATGTACGCGTACATGACGTTGTTTACGTCTGTAGCAAATTCTATCCATGATCCTTTGAATGGGATGATCCTGGCTGAATATAGTTTTGTTCCATTTGTATGCTTACTTTGAGCAAAAAATACACCGGGAGATCTGTGTAACTGAGAAACAATTACTCGCTCTGCGCCATTGATCACAAATGACCCTTTACCAGTCATGTATGGGATATTTCCCAAAAACACTTCTTGCTCAATAGTTTCAAAATCATCGTTGTCCTCATCATTACATGATAATTTCAACTTTGCCTTCAAAGGAACAGAATATGTCAACCCTCTATCGATGCACTCATCCACGTTGTATTTAGGTGGGTCTACCAAGTAATCGATAAATTCAAGTACAAAATTTTCTCTCGAATCAGAAATCGGGAAGTTTTCTGAGAAAACCTTAAAAAGTCCTTCCTGAATTCTTTTTTCAGCGGGCGTTTCCAACTGAAAAAAATCTTCAAAAGATTGTAATTGAACTTTCAAAAAATCAGGATAATCAATCACTGATTTTATCGAAGAAAAATTAATTCTTTCGGATTTATTTTTACTAGCCAAGGCCGTACAATTTTATGTGATAATAATGTAAGTAATTGTTTCTTTTTTACAGAAACAGGAAAAGACCTGATCCCGATACTGACACAAGTCAGTATCGGGACAGGCCTAATGTTTTAGACGTTTTTAAAACTAAAAACAGTCAAATTTTACTTTAGCTCTACTTCAGCTCCAGCTTCTTCAAGCTGCTTTTTCAGCCCTTCAGCTTCGTCTTTGGCAACACCTTCTTTTACAGCTTTAGGTGCTCCGTCAACTAGTTCTTTAGCTTCTTTCAATCCAAGTCCAGTCAATTCTTTAACCAACTTAACGATAGCCAATTTAGCTCCTCCTGGAGCTTTCAAGATAACGTCGAAAGAATCTTTTTCAGCAGCAGCTTCGCCTTCTCCGCCACCTCCAGCTACCATTACTGGTGCAGCTGCAGCAGCAGGCTCGATGCCATGCTCTTCTTTCAAAATTTCAGCTAATTCATTTACTTCCTTTACAGTTAGTCCAACCAACTGATCAGCGAATGCCTTTAAATCTGCCATTTTATTTTAGTATTTAATATTTAATAATTTGAAACCAATTTTAACGTTCTGACAACGTTTTGACCAACCCTGAAAGTGTTTGTCCACCACTCTGAAGAGCGGAAACAACATTCTTCGCAGGAGATTGCAACAATCCGATAACCTCGCCAATAAGTTCTTGTTTGGACTTAAGTTTAGCAAGCATACCGAGATGTTTCTCACCAATAAAGAGATCGTATTCGATGGAAGCTCCCTTTAATTTAGGTCTATCGTCACTGTCAGCATTCTTAAATTCTTTGATGATCTTAGCAGGGAGATTAGCATTTTCTCCTGTGAACATCACCCCTGAAAACCCAGTCAATACTTCATCGTTCAACGAAGAAAAATCTGCATCGACTGTTTCCAGAGCTTTTCTGATGAGTGTGTTTTTCACCACTCTGTACTCTACGCCATTATCAAAACATTTCTGTCTGAAATCATTTATCTCGGCAACTGTCAATCCAGATGCATCGGTAAAATAGAAATTACTAGTTTCTTTAAATTTTTCAGACAATTCTTGAATAACAACGGCTTTTTCTGCTCTAGTCATTTTGTTCTTTATTTAGAATCTTGTCGCAAACGACATTGATTATAAAAGATCTTTTAAATTCCAGCTGAGGCTTGATCAATTGAAATTCCCGAACTCATGGTACTTGAAAGGCTAATGCTTTTCATGTATGTACCCTTTGCACTTGAAGGTTTCAATTTGTTTACCACAGAAATTAATTCCATTGCGTTGTCTTTGATTTGTTCAGCTGTGAACGAAGCTTTCGCAACACTTGCATGAATAATACCAAATTTATCCACTTTGAAATCAATCTTACCAGATTTCACTTCTTGTACGGCTTTAGCCACATCTAATGTCACAGTACCAGACTTTGGGTTAGGCATCAATCCTCTTGGGCCTAATACTCTACCAATTCTACCTACTTTAGCCATTACTGTTGGCATAGTCACGATCACGTCTATATCTGTCCAACCGCCTTCGATTTTTTTGATATAATCGTCCAACCCCACGTGGTCAGCTCCAGCATCTTTAGCTTCTTGCTCTTTATCTGGAGTACACAGTACAAGAACTCTTACTTCTTTACCGGTACCATGTGGAAGTGTCGCAACACCTCTTACCATCTGATCTGCCTTTCTTGGATCAACTCCTAGCCTAATATCGACGTCCACTGAGGCGTCGAATTTAGTTGTAGTGATGTCCTTCACTATCTGCGATGCTTCGCCTATGCTGTACGCCTTAGACTTGTCATACTTCTCAGCAGCTAGCTT
Organism: Reichenbachiella sp.; assembly: GCF_039944555.1. Lineage (GTDB taxonomy): Bacteria > Bacteroidota > Bacteroidia > Cytophagales > Cyclobacteriaceae > Reichenbachiella. Next base: position 388,422 of record NZ_JBDUYN010000016.1, read on the forward strand.
TTGATTTTTCGTTAATTTCGCCATTTTAATTTAAAATTAATTAGGCCCAAGGGGCTTGACCACTTACTTTTATACCCATACTTCTAGCTGTACCAGCTACTTGTTTCATTGCTGACTCTATCGTAAATGCGTTCAAATCCGGCATTTTAGTTTCCGCAATTTCTTTCACTTGATTCCAAGATACACTACCCACTTTGTCACGGTTAGGCTCCGAAGAAGCCTTCTTCAGTTTTGCCGCATTCATCAACAACACTGCCGCTGGAGGGGTCTTTATAACAAAATCAAACGACTTATCGGTATATATCGTAACAAGCACAGGTAATACCTGTCCAGCTTTTTCCTGGGTTCTGGCATTAAATTGCTTACAGAAGTCCATAATGTTAAGACCTTTACTACCTAGTGCAGGTCCTACAGGAGGAGAAGGATTGGCTGCGCCACCCTTTATCTGTAATTTTAAGTAACCACTAATTTCCTTAGCCATTTTTACTCTGTTTTTTCTACTTGTATATAATTAAGTTCTACAGGCGTGTTTCGTCCGAAGATTTTCACCATTACATTTAGCTTCTTTCTTTCTTCGAATACCTCTTCTACTGTACCTGTAAATCCACTGAACGGACCATCCATTACTTTCACTGTTTCTCCTACTATAAAAGGTGTATCGAGTTTTTCTTCGAACTCGTCCACTTCTTCTACTTTGCCCAAAATTCGGTTAACCTCATTTTGTCTCAAAGGAACTGGTGTTTTGGAAGGGCCGCCATCGTCGGCACCTAAAAAGCCAATAACTCCTGGTATTTTAGTGATGGTGTGTTGTACTTCGCCGTATTTTAGATCTGCAGAAATAAGGATATAGCCAGGAAAGAAATTTCTTTCTCTCACCCGCTTTTTCCCATTTCTCATTTCATATACCTTTTCTGCAGGTATCATGACTTGAGGAATGTATTCTTCAAGACCCATTCTTGCTATCTCAGTTTCCAAGTAGGTTTTCACCTTTTTCTCTTGTCCACTGACCGCACGAACTACGTACCACTTAAGCTCACTCATAATAGCGGGACTTTTTGACTATTTATAGATTATAAAACCATTTCAATAGATTGTCGAAACCGAAATCTATTATTCCAATGAATATTGCAAAAATCAGGGAAGCGACCAATACCAAAATTGAACTACTCTGAAGCTCACTGTATTTAGACCATGTAACTTTATGGACCATCTCATCATAAGATTCTTTAAAAAAGTCAATCAATTTTGTCATTACTCAAATCTTTGCTTTACACATTTGCACGGGTGGAGAGACTCGAACTCCCAGCCAACGGTTTTGGAGACCGCTACTCTACCAATTGAGCTACACCCGTAAAACCTTCAGCCCAAAAGGACTGCAAAATTAGAATTATTTTTGATTATAAACAAATGCGCTTCATTAAATAATGAAACGCATTTGATAATCTTATTATATCTGAATTAGACTTTTAGTCTAGGATTTCAGTTACCTGACCAGATCCAACTGTTCTACCGCCTTCTCTGATCGCAAATCTCAATCCTTTTTCCATTGCGATTTTGTTGATCAAAGTTACTTCGATAGTTACGTTATCACCAGGCATAACCATTTCTACTCCATCAGGAAGCATGATTTCACCAGTAACGTCAGTTGTTCTTACGTAGAACTGAGGTCTGTATTTGTTAAAGAATGGAGTATGACGTCCACCTTCTTCTTTTGACAACACATAAACTTCAGCTTTGAATTTTTGGTGAGGAGTAACAGAACCTGGCTTACAGATAATCATTCCTCTTTTGATATCAGCTTTTTCGATACCTCTTAGCAATATACCAACGTTGTCGCCAGCTTCACCTCTGTCCAATATTTTTCTAAACATCTCAACTCCGGTTACTGTAGACTTCATGTCTTCAGCACCCATACCGATAATATCAACAGCGTCACCTGTGTTGGTTACACCTCTCTCGATTCTACCAGTTGCAACAGTACCTCTACCAGTAATAGAGAATACATCTTCAACAGGCATTAAGAAATCTTTATCGACAGCTCTTTCTGGAAGAGGAATATACTCATCCACAGCAGTCATCAATTCTTCAACTTTGGCTACCCATTCAGCTTCACCATTCAATGCACCAAGTGCAGAACCAGCGATTACTGGAATGTCATCACCAGGGAAGTCATACTCAGAAAGCAACTCTCTTACTTCCATTTCAACTAGTTCCAGCAATTCAGCATCGTCTACTAAATCTACTTTGTTCATAAATACAACCAAAGCAGGAACACCTACCTGACGAGAAAGCAAGATGTGCTCTCTTGTTTGTGGCATTGGCCCATCAGTAGCAGCAACCACGATGATGGCGCCGTCCATTTGAGCAGCACCAGTAATCATGTTTTTCACATAATCGGCGTGACCAGGACAATCCACGTGAGCGTAGTGTCTGTTTTCTGTTTGGTATTCGATGTGAGAAGTATTGATTGTAATACCTCTTTCCTTTTCTTCTGGAGCGTTGTCAATAGAAGAGAAGTCTTTTTGCTCTGCCAGACCCTTGTTCGCAAGAACTGAAGAGATCGCAGCAGTCAAAGTTGTCTTTCCGTGATCCACGTGACCAATTGTACCAATATTCACGTGAGGTTTCGAACGGTCAAAGGTTTCTTTAGCCATGTCTGAAAATTCCTATTTTAGTTAAATATTAAATTAAATATAAAAAAAGGCTACACATAAATATATAGCACAATTACTCAAACCAATATTCGCCTTTTTAAACAAAAAAGGCTTTCAGAGATGATGAGCCAATGACGGGATTTGAACCCGTGACCTCTTCCTTACCAAGGAAGCACTCTACCCCTGAGCTACATCGGCTTGAAAAATTAAGAGCGGGAGACGAGGCTCGAACCCGCGACCTACAGCTTGGAAGGCTGTCGCTCTACCAACTGAGCTACTCCCGCTTAATCCTTTCACTGATTTAATACGTATTAAATCAGGCCAATGTGGGGGGAGCAGGATTCGAACCTGCGAAGACATAAGTCAACGGAGTTACAGTCCGTCCCAGTTGGCCGCTTTGGTATCCCCCCGTGTTCAATAAAATTGAGAACATTCCCCAATGAAATTAAAGCAATTTTCACCGCCGTTTTTCTTAAGGAAGTGCAAAATTATATGCTTTTGATTCTTATTCAAATTTTTGCAAACTTATTTTTGGCATTATTTCTTTTTTTTAATTGGTGGTCATTTATGGCCGTTAAAACCTCGTTTTTCATCGAAAATCAAACTTAAATTTTATTACTTCACAACATCATTAGATTTACCAAGTAAAAACAACAGAACACCAATGATGAAAAAGATAATTGACCAGCTCTTGCTAGTTGCGTGCAGCGGAGTGATATTATTCAACTGCACCTCTAATCAGGAAACTTCTAAAGCTTATGACGAAAAAATGAAGGAAGAAGACCAACATTCATTTGCGCGGCCCGATGAGGCAGTTGTTACACATCTTAATTGGGATGCGAAAGTTAATTTTAAATTAAAAAAAATTCAGGCCATTGCCTCACTTACGATTCGAACATCCTCAGAAGCCAAACAACTGGTATTGGACACAAAAGATTTGGCCATAGCATCAGTAATGAATGGTAATAATGAAGTTCTTGAGTTCGATTTGGGCGAAGATCTACCTTTTGTAGGGTCACCATTAACTATATCGATAACTCCCCAAACAAAAAATGTGGTAATTACCTATGAAACTTCAGAAAAAGCTGAGGCCCTCCAATGGCTGGAACCAAGTCAAACGACAGATAAAGCATATCCATTCTTGTTTACTCAATCCCAGGCTATCCTGGCACGTTCATGGATTCCGATCCAAGATTCACCGGGGATTCGATTTACTTATAATGCAAAAGTGCAGGTTCCTTCTGATCTTCTAGCACTAATGAGTGCTTCTAATCCTTTGGAAAAGAATAACACAGGTGTATATGAGTTTGCTATGAAACAGGCAATTCCTGCTTATTTGATGGCTCTTTCCGTTGGCGATATTCAATTCAGCACTTTGGGAGATCGAAGTGGCGTATATGCAGAGCCTTCGGTTCTGGCAAAAGCTTCTGCTGAATTCGAAGATTTGGAGAAAATGATAGGTGCTGCAGAATATCTTTATGGACCTTACAGATGGGACAGATATGACATCATTGTATTGCCATCTAGTTTTCCTTTCGGGGGTATGGAAAATCCTCGGTTGACTTTTGCGACGCCCACAATTTTAGCAGGGGATAAATCTCTAACTTCATTGGTGGCTCATGAATTAGCTCATTCCTGGTCTGGCAATCTGGTGACTAATGCCAATTGGAATGACTTCTGGCTCAACGAAGGGTTTACGGTTTATTTCGAATATCGAATCATGGAAGCAGTATATGGAAGAGATTATTCTGAAATGCTCGCACTTTTGTCTCTACAGGATCTGAAGGCTGAGATTGTTGACATGAAGGCTGCGGGTGATTTCAAAGATACCAGTTTGAAACTGGATTTAGCTGGAAGAAACCCTGATGACGGTATGACATCAATCGCTTATGACAAAGGGTATTTCTTCTTACGTTTATTGGAAGAAACTGTGGGTCGAGACAAATTTGATGCCTTTCTAAAGGACTACTTTACCAGTAACTCTTTTAAGACAATGACTACTAAAGGATTTATCGAAATACTGCAAAGCCAGCTTTTTGATGCTTATCAGTTAGATATTAAACCAGAGTTCTACGAAGCTTGGATTTACAATCCGGATTTACCTGAAAACTGTCCTGTCCCAGTATCCGACAAATTTGAGAATGTTGATAAAGCCTTAGCTACCTGGATATCGAATCAGAGCAAAGAAGAGTTGGCAGCCTCATATGGTAGTGACAACTGGAGCACGCATGAATGGCTGAGGTTTGTGAGGGGCTTGCCTGATTCATTGTCGAAGGCGCAAATGAGTAACCTAGATGAAGCATTTGGGTTTACCGCCACTGGAAACAGCGAAGTTTTTGACGCCTGGGCGATACACGTTATCGCCAATCAATACGAAGAAGGTTACGAGCAATTGGAGTCTTTCCTTGTCAATACAGGAAGAAGAAAATTCCTTATGCCATTGTACAGGGAATTTGTAAAAACACCTGAAGGGAAGGAAATGGCTAAAGCCATTTACGAAAAGGCCCGTCCTAACTATCATTTCGTAGCAAGTAGTTCTATTGACGCTCTTCTTGAAATGTAACTAGGAAATAGATTAAATAATACTCAAGTATCAAGACGGTCAGGTCAATTATTGGCCTGCCTTTTTTTTATATCCGATTGTATAAATCTATTAATCTTTGATCTTTTTCATTTTTGCGGATATCGACAATTTTATCCTCAACACCTGCCAAGTCGGACATTAATACCAAAGCCTGAAATGCTGAGAATCGCGCCATATAATTTGAATGGTTTCTGGCAACATTCTCAAGCTGCCCCACAGCCGAGACTTTATATTTGGTCGGAGCTTCAAGTAGTTTTTCTGCATATGCTTGAATGAAGAAGAATAATGTATTGCCATCTAATCCTTCAATTCTGTCCTTAAACCACTGATACGACTCTTCACTTTCTTGTTGATTGTAGTAATTGGCTAATGTGACAATAATGTTTAAATCAGTTTCAGATTTTTGATCATCCAAAAATTGATTAGGCAGCTCTTCCTCATTCCTCGTGAATTGGGCAATGGCAGAAGAAACTACCAAGTATGATGAGTCGTTGAGAGCTTTGTCGAAATTGCTTCGATACTTTTCAAAACCGTCCCTACCCAAATAGGCAATTACATAACTTCTGACATGAGAGCTAGAATCTTTCAATAGATCGATCACATGGGGTTCGTATTTCTTTAGCTTAACTTCTTCGTTAATCAAGTACTCCACCGCATATTGGCGAACCATGTCAAATGGGTCCCGAAATGCTTTTAGCAATACCTGATCGATCAACTTTTTATCTTTAAAGGCATACAAGCTATCCATGGTTTCAATGCGACTGACCAAACTCCTATCCTTTACAAACTGCGCATAATATTCCTGCTCTGATTTTGGGTGATCAATTTCGGCTAGTAATTGTCGGCCGCTATCAAAAATGACCGCATCTGGCTTTTCATTCATTGGAAACTGATAGGTCTCATAAGCATCTTTGATAACTACAGGATAACTGAATAATTTGTCTCCTTTCCAAATATCAATAAACACTGGTAAGCGAAAGATTGGTACTTCATCCTCTGTCTGAATTTGAGATACATTGAGCGTTAGCGTGTCATTTTCATACTTGTGTCTCACCTCCAATTCAGGATGTCCCGCAAAGAAATACCACTGATCAAAAAACCAATTGAGATCCTCTCCTGTTACACTTTCAAAAGCCAGACGTAGCTGGGCTATCTCAACTGAGTTGTACGCGTTATCTTGTAAATATTTTCTTAATCCAGAGAAGAAAGCTTCATCACCCAAATAATTTCGTAACATGTGAAGCACAGCTGCCCCTTTGTTGTAAGAGTGTGCATCGAACATGTCGTCTTTATCTTTATAGAAGTAACGAATCAGGTTTTTTTGTTCTTCAGCAGCTTCTGAAAAATAGGCCTCTTGTTCGATCAAAAATACATAATCAGCCTTGTCCTGGCCATACTTATACTGATTCCATAGATATTCAGAGTAACTCGCAAAGCCCTCATTCAAGGTTAAATTTGACCAAGACTCACAGGTCACCAAATCACCAAACCACTGATGCATTAATTCATGTGCTATGATATCGTCCCAGTTTTCATCTATTAAATATCGATCGGTAACATTAAGTGCTTCATAGAATAGTGAGGCAGACGTATTTTCCATTGCGCCAGAAACATAGTCTCTCACCACTATCTGATCGTATTTTTTCCATGGGTATCGGTAATCCAATAAATCAGAAAAGAAAGTCATCATTTCGGGTGTATGACCAAAAATGTTTTTCGCATATTGACCATAGCCCTTTTCCATCCAATAAGCTAATGGCACATTGTTCCATTGGTCCTTTACAACTTCAAATTCTCCAACTGCCATCATAAATAAATAAGGTGCGTGTGGCTGGTCCATCACCCAAACATCTGTTCTCCTACCGTCCGCTTCTTGAACTTGCTCAACTAGAAGCCCGTTGGAAAGCGTTTTAAAATGGTTTTGTACCGTGATTCTCATCTTCTGGGTAGAACGCTCATTGGGTATGTCGATAGTTGGAAACCAACCTGAGCTTGCCTCAGTCTCTCCTTGGGTCCAAATCTGTTGTGGCTTATTGGGATCTAAGCCATCAGCGTTTATAAAATACAAACCTCTGTTTTCTTCGATAGCTTCACTTCCTTTTACATCTCTTTCGTATGGTTTAGCCGTATAGGCTATCACTACCTGAACGGTGTCTTTTCTAGTAAATACTTGATCGAATGGTATCTTAATTTCCAAGCCGTCATAATCGTACATTACTGTTTCACCTTTTATCACGATGGATTTGATTTCCATGCCTTTAGCGTCCAGAACCAGCAGTTCTTGTTCGTAGAAGAATGGTGTGAGGTCTAGTGTAGCCTGACCATACAGATATCTTTTTTTCCAATCAAAAGACAGGGCTAAGTCTGTATGTAACAAGTCCCAGGTTCGAGCTTCAGATCCTTTATAGGTCATTAATTCGCGGGACACCGCTGCTCCTGCAGGATTTGACTGAGCATGACCTGATAGTCCAGATGAAACTAGAAGCCCCAGAATTAAAGAAAGAGTTTTGATATTATTCATGCTGTACGATTAATCATTCGATTCGTCCAAAAATTAAAAAGCATTTCAAATTTATATTTTCATTTTTGGCGCCCCAAGATAAACTTTATTAGTCTTTTGGTTTGCTCAATTATGACTATTTTCGCCAGTTAAATTTCCATTTTCCATGAGCGACTATAACAAATTAAACAATATTACCGGTTGGATCATTTTTATTCTGGCCACCACAGTCTATGCCCTGACCGTAGAGCCAACTGCGAGTTTTTGGGATTGCGGTGAATTCATTGCCGTATCATATAAACTTGAAGTACCCCACCCACCAGGAGCACCCTTCTTTCTGCTTCTTGGACGTTTATTCTCCTTTCTGGCGATGGGAGATGTGGAGCAAGTGGCCTATTGGATCAATATGCTCAGTGTGGTCAGTAGTGGGTTTACTGTTTTATTCCTGTTTTGGTCTATTACACACCTTGCTAAAAAATTAGTAGCTCCAGGTACTGAATATACTAACCTTGTAGTCATTGGAAGTGGACTAATCGGTGCGTTGGCCTATACCTTTTCAGATTCATTTTGGTTTTCTGCAGTGGAAGCCGAGGTATACGGCATGTCATCTTTTTTCACAGCCTTTGTAGTTTGGGCAATCTTAAAATGGGAGAATATTAAGGACCCTTCTGATGAGAACAGATGGATGATCCTGATCGCATATATGGTAGGTTTATCTATCGGAGTTCACTTATTGAATTTAGTAACGGTGCCAGCATTAGCTCTGATCTACTACTTTAAGAAAAGAGAAAAAGTAAGTACTAGAGGAATTATTACGACTATGATTGCCAGTGGTGCAATCGTAATGATCATAATGGAAGGGGTTATCCCTGGACTACCAAGCTTTGCGGGAAAAATGGAAATTTTCTTTGTCAACAATCTTGGTTTACCTTTTGGTTCTGGAATAGTATTTTTTATAGCTCTGTTTTTAGGCAGTTTAATCTATGGCATTTACTACTCGATCCGTACAAGCAATGCGACACTGAACACCATATTGGTAAGTTTTGCTTTTATAGTAATTGGCTATTCGTCATACTCTATTGTATTGATTAGATCAAATTATAATCCTCCAATTGATGAAAATAATCCGGAAGATGTATTGAGCTATGTTTCCTATTTGAAAAGAGAGCAATATGGTAGTCGACCTCTCTTACATGGACAGCTATTCACCGCAGATATAGTGGATCAAAAAAAAGGAGCTCCAGTATATACCAAGGGTGAAGAAGAATACGAAATCTCTGATTACAAATTAGAATATGTGTACGATCCAGATCATACGACCATTCTACCAAGAGCGTACAGTAATCAACCTGGTCATGTGCAACGCTATCGCGAAATTTTAGGATTAAAAAATGGCGAAAAACCGAGCTTTGGTGACAACCTTGAATATATGTTCAAGCATCAGATTGGTACCATGTACTTCCGATACTTTATGTGGAATTTTGCTGGTCGTGCTTCTGACATCCAAGGAGCAGATTGGGTAGGACTGAATGATGCATTCGACAAAGTACCGCCAATGCTTGAAGAAAATAAAGGCAGAAATATTTTTTACATGATTCCTCTTTTACTCGGTATCATTGGGCTCACCTTTCAATATTACAAAGACCCTCGAAATTTTGCATTCGTGGGTATGCTTTTTTTTCTAACGGGAGCAGCCATAGTATTGTACCTCAATTCGCCTCCAACCGAACCGAGGGAACGAGACTATATTTATGCTGGCTCTTACTATGCATTTGCGTTTTGGATTGGGATTGGCTTTGTGGCCATATTCAACGGTTTGTTTGCGATATTGAAAAAAGGAATTCCGGCAGCAGCGATTGCACTGGTGCTTTGCCTCAGTGCTCCAGTCATTATGGCTTCGGAAGGTTGGGATGATCATGATCGCTCCAACAGGTACTTCTCCGTGGACTCGGCTAAGAACTTTCTTGCCTCATGCGCACCGAATGCCATAATCTTCACCGGCGGGGACAATGACACCTTCCCACTTTGGTATGTACAAGAGGTAGAAGGTTTCAGAACAGATGTAAGGGTAATCGTTTTGAGTTACTTCAATACCGATTGGTACATCGCTCAAATGATGCGAGACGCTTATGAGTCCAAACCATTACCCTTTGGTCTTACCCTTGACAATTACAAGCAAGGTGGGCTAAATGATTACCTTCCACTTGTCGAAAGGCAGAATATAAAAGGAGGAACAATGAACGCTGCTCAATTTATCAAGTTGATCAAAGAAGAGCACCCAGCACTTGCAGTCCCAACATCAATCAGCAGTTATAACTCTGTTCCTGCAAAGAAATTCTATCTACCAGTTGATTCTGCTAAAGTGGCAGAAATGGAAATCATTCCAGAACAGTTTCGAAGTTTATTGTCCGATAGAATGACATGGAGCATGAAAGGTCGCGGCTTAGAGAAAAAAGACTTAGCTATTCTGGATTTGATAGTAAATAATAATTGGGAGCGCCCTATTTATTTCAATAATACGTCCGCATCAAGTGTGAATTTTAACTTGAAGGATTATATGGTGCAAGAAGGGAATGCATTCAGGTTGCTTCCGATCAAAAACCCATCTTCGGGTGAGATGTTTGTGGATACGGAAATTATGTTTAACAACATGATCAACAATTTTCATTGGAGGGAGCTAGACAATCCTACAGTTTATTACTCCGAGGATTATAGAAATTTCGTCCTCAATCATAGAGCAAGTTTCAATACATTGATTGAAAACTTGCTGGCGGAAGGAAAGCAAGAAAAGGCGCGTGAAGCAATTCTTAAGTGTTTGGAATTTATGCCAGACCATGTCATCCGTTATGACCATTTTAGTGTACAGCAGATTGGATACCTGATACTCGTAGGTGAGGATGACAAGGCCAAAGAAATGGCCGAACTCATTTCTCAACGTTCGGATGAAATGCTCACTTATCTGTACGAGACTGGAAATTTGGATAGATTCGAACTGCAAAAGAACTTAATTTCACTAAGTGAGCTAGCAAGAACTTTCAGAGGCACAGAGAATCTTGAATTAGCAAAAAAATACGAGGACCTATTCAGGAAGCATTACGACATAGTTCAGTAAAACCAACAAAAGAAAGCGGCTGTCAGATTTAGAAAACTTTAATCTGGCAGCCGTTTCATTTATTCGCTCCTTGCTTCTATTATTATTTTTTCAAAAACTTATAAGCCTCTTTAAATTGTGAAAAGTCATCTTTAACGACTACAAAGTAATAGCCTGAATTGAAACTTTTCACATTGATACGGTACTTGTCACTACCAATATTTTCGGCTTCCACCTTTATTGTGTTACCAATGATACTGTGTAATTCAAAAGAAGTATCTCTTAATGTTGAGTTTTTGATGTTGACAACAATGTAATCAATCGATGGGTTTGGGTAAACTTCTATTTGATTAGAAAGGTCAAGAGAGACATTTTCAAAAGCCAAAGACTCTTCAGTAAAAGTCGAGATGCTGGTGCTATCTTGAGCCCATGCTGATGTTGCTGCAAGCAGCAAGATCATTGATCCTATGACTTTTAATATCTGCATATGGTTTTGTCTCCCAATTCACTGCTCTACAAAATACGCCAATAGCGGACTTATAGTTTCTATGAATATAATTATTTTTTCGTTAAGGATGACAGAATGTTTTCACTTTTCGACAAGCACTGGAGAATTTCTCGACGAATTTGTCTAATCCCGACTTTTTTCCGTTTCATTTTTTTCTCTTGTATTTTGAATTACTTTTCTAATAGCCTTTGGTAACCGGTCAATTAAGTCTGAGGCTATCAAGGATTCTTCTGCTTTTTTTCTTGCAAAAAGATCTCCGGCTAGACCATGTAGGTAAGCACCCAAAATTGCACTCTCAAACCCGCCATACCCTTGTCCTAACAACGCAGCAATAACACCTGTAAGAACGTCACCGCTTCCGCCGGTTGCCATGCCGGGATTTCCGGTCGAATTAAACAGCACTGTTCCATGAGAATTGCAAACGCTGGAGTGGGCACCTTTTAGTAATACTATAACCTTATACTTTTTTGAAAACTCAATTTGCTTTTCCAGTCTCTCATAATCGTTTTCCCAATTTCCTACTAATCTTTTGAATTCGCCCGGATGGGGAGTCAGTACTGAATCTTCAGGAATCATCGTTAGCCAATCTTGATTTTCCGCCAAAATATTTAGCGCATCGGCGTCAATTACCATGGGTTTCGAAAAGCCCTGGAGGATAGATTTTAAAGCCTGTGCTGTCAACTTATTTTTACCAATACCTGGCCCAACCGCGACGACATCATACGAATCCAACTCATTTACTCTAGTGATTAACTGCTTCTCAGGGTCTGCTGAAACTATTGCCTCTGGCAAGCCCGTTTGCAAAATGTGGGATCCACAGCCAGGGGCATGAATGGTCAGGAGCCCTGCTCCTGCTCTGACGCACGCCTTACCTGCCAATAAAGCCGCTCCCATTTTTCCAAATGCCCCAGCTACCAACAGATTTTTTCCAACCTTGCCTTTATGGATAAACTTTCCTCTCGACTTGAGAAAAGAACGAATAAAAGCAGGTGTTGAATAGTAATAATTGGATGGTAAGGACTGAATATATTCTTCTATCAGTCCGATACTTCGTATGATTAGCTCTCCACTATTACATTCATTGTCTGGCAACAAAAGAGATAGCTTAGGCACCTGAAAACTCACTGTATGTGTTACGTTCATGACAGCACCATTCTCGAAATTTTGATCGCAACCTAATCCTGAAGCAATATCCACAGCTACCCGATGTTCACAAGGTTCAGCATTTAGATGATTAATCAAATCGGCGTAACGTCCGGTTACTGGCCTGCTCAGTCCCGAACCAAATATGGCATCAACGATTACTGAGTCTTTGCTCAAAGAAGGGAAATTTCCCTCATTAATTATGGTCTGAGGGATATTGTAATTCTGAATGTAATCAAAGTTAATTTTGAAGTCTCTTGAACCCGCCTCTGGATTACCGATACAAAACAATGAGACTGTATATCCTGCTTCACTTAGCAATCTGCAAATCACTAAACCATCGCCTCCGTTATTTCCTGTCCCACAAAAAACAACCACAGGAAATTCCCTGTCGAAACATTCGGTAAACCAACTTACGAATTCCTCAGAGGCTCTCTCCATCAAATCAATGGAGTGTATTGGCTCATTCTTAATGGTAAACTGATCAGCCTGGCGTATTTGTTCTGCATCCAGAACCTTGAGGCATAAATTGAAATCCATATCCAAAAATCATTGTCTTACTAAAATTAACGAATTTTGGATTGGAAGTTTTTATTATCGATCAACTTCTCCCATCACAAAGTCTAGTGATCCTACAATAGCGATTAAGTCAGCGACCATATATCCTTTAGATATGGCGGGTAAGATTGACAAATTTGAAAAGCTACAGCCTCGAGCTTTACACCGAACTGCGATGTCTGAGCGTCCGTCTGTTCTAAAGAAGAAGCCAAGTTCCCCTTTTGGATTTTCTGCCCTGACATACAAATCCTGAGCTTTAGGCCTAATTTTCTTTGGGACCATTTCTCTTGGATCAAAGTCGCGAGTTCTTTTAAGTTCTCCGGTCAATTTTGTTAGACATTGTTCAACAATTCTAACTGATTGCTTCACCTCCTCAACCCTTACCCAAGTACGATCCCAGCAGTCTCCAGTTTGCCCCATAGCTCCAGTGCCTATAGGTACTTCAAAGTCTATTTCCGGATAAACAGAGTAACCATCTACCTTTCGATAATCTAACCGGAGTCCTGACCCTCTCAGAATTGGTCCGGTAACGCCATAGTTAATCGCAAGATTTCTAGGAATTACACCAATATTGGCTGTCCGTTCTATAAAAATCTTATTGTTGACAAGAACATCGTCGAGTTCTTGCAGCTTGGGTTTAAGGTAATTGATAAATTCAAGACATTTTTCCTCGAAGCCTACCGGTAGGTCATAAAATAATCCACCGATCCAAATATAATTGTATAGCATACGGGCACCACTGACCCATTCAAGCAAACGAAGAATATGTTCGCGATCGCGCATTACCCACAAGAAAGGAGTAAATGCACCTATATCTAACCCATAGGTACCAATTGCCACAAAATGAGACGCAATCCTATTGAGTTCAGCTACCAATACTCGTATGTATTCTACTCTCTTTGGGATTTTATCTTCGATACCCAGCATGCGTTCCACCCCCATTGCATAAGCGTGTTCAGAGTTCATGGCCCCCACATAGTCCATCCTGTCGACGAAGGGAATTACGCCATTCATAGCTACTGACTCTGCATGCTTTTCGAAGCACCGATGTAGGTATCCCAAATGCGGTACTACATCAACTACGATTTCACCATCCGTTACTACTTCCAGCCTTAATACACCATGGGTAGATGGATGTTGCGGCCCAATGTTGATGACCATTTCTTCACGAGAGAGATTATCTTCGCTATGCACATTGGGTGCAGACTCGTTAAGATTTTCGGAACGATATTTATATTCTATGGACTGGCTCATATCGGATCCTCCTCCTCTCTTATGGTTTTCATTCCGCGATAGGTTGGTGGTTCTTCGTAATCTTTGCGCATAGGATGTCCTTCCCAGTCGGCTGGCATCAAAATTCTTCTTAAATCGGGATGGCTATTGAAGTGAATACCAAATAGATCATAAGCTTCTCGTTCGTGCCAATCGGCTGTTTTCCAAATATGGCTCACTGTTTCCAATTCTGGTTTTTCCCGTGAAATTGTGGTTTTCAACATTAGAGAATGCTCCAGAGGAATGGAATAAAGATTATAAATTACTTCCATTGTATTGACGTCTGGTCCATTATCGATAGCGGTCAGGCAGGAAAGCAAGTCAAAGTAGCTTTGCTCATTATCTCTAAGCAACTCACAAGCAGGGGCAATTTGAGCGGAAGTAATTACAATTGCTTTTGGTGTGGAATTTTCATCAATAGCTAAAACGGTTCCAGTAGCCATTTTCGAATCGATTAATTCTTTCAGTTCCTCTACACTCATGATGCACTCTGTTTGTCTAAGATTTCTTTGAAGCCTTCCGGAGCAACTAAAGTTTCATTTTCAATTTTTTCTCGAAGTTTGATTATTCCGCCAATGAGCGCTTCAGGCCGAGGTGGGCAACCCGGAACATATACATTGACTGGTATGATTTTATCCACCCCCTTTACTACATGATAACCATGCTCCCAATATGGACCACCGCAATTTGCACAGCTCCCCATTGAAATTACATATCGTGGTTCAGCCATTTGCTCGTATAGGCGTCTTACCCGATCTGCCATTTTGTAGGTCACAGTACCTGCGACAATCATTACGTCGGACATTCTGGGGCTAGCTCGAGGTACAACGCCAAACCTGTCCAGGTCATATCCTGAAGCCATACTTCCCATCATCTCAATCGCACAACATGCCAACCCAAATCCCATGGGCCAAATGCTCGACATTCGAGCCCAATTAGTGAGATCCTCCAGATTGCTGACTACGACTCCACCATTGTTGAATTGTTGATCAAGAAGGCCTTTCATATGTTTGACTAAAAGTTCAAAATTAAATATTAACTGTACTTTGAATTCAATTGCTCATAAAGGACATCCGGGACTTTTGAGCTAGTGTCTTTTGCATCCACTTTAGGTTTTTCCCATTCGAGATAGCCTTTACCCCAGACATATACTAGCCCAAGTGCCAGAATCAAAATAAATAGTCCCATTTCAACCATCGCTAGCATACCCCAACTTCCGGCGGTTTCAGCATTCAATTGCTCATTGCCAAAAACTATGGCCCAAGGAAATAGAAATAGTAATTCGGTTTCGAATAACACAAAAACGAGGGCTACAACATAAAATCGAATATTGAACTTACCCCAAGCTGTACCAGTGGGATCCTCTCCACATTCATATGTGGTCAGTTTTTCATCATTGGGTCTGTTTGGTCTGAGCAAACGGCTTATAACCAGTGGCCCAATAATAGCCACTAAACCACCAACAGCAAAAAGAAGCAATATTTGATAATTGGTCAATTCCATAGTCTAAAGTTACCACAAACAAAAAAACCTCGCCATAAGACGAGGTTTATAATTTCTATATCTAGCGTCTTGCAATATCACATACCCCAATTCCAACAACAAAAAGAATTTGTTGGTGTCGAATTTAGGGTCTGGATGTTGTAAGTTCTAATGTTCATTCCGATTTAAGAAATAGACGCTAAAAGGGCATTTAGTGTTGCGCTCGGACGCATGGCTTCAGAAGCCAGTTTCTCGCTCGGTTGATAATATCCATCGATATCTACTGATGCTCCTTGTGCAGCCAATAGTTCTTCATTGATTTTATCTTCGTTAGCGGCTAGGGCCTTAGACACTTCAGTAAATTTCGCTTTCAAATCAGCATCTTTGTCTTGCGCTGCCAAAGCCTCTGCCCAATAAGTCATCAAATAGAAATGACTTCCTCGATTGTCTATTTCATTCACTTTTCTAGACGGTGACTTACCCAGATCAAGAAATTTGCCAGTTGCTTCATCTAACGCATCTGCCAATACCTGTGCTTTTGCATTGTTGGTTGATTGGCTCAAATGCTCCAGAGAAACTGCAAGTGCCAGGAATTCGCCTAAAGAATCCCATCTTAAGTGACCTTCCTCGTTGAATTGCTGAACGTGCTTAGGAGCGGATCCTCCAGCACCGGTCTCAAACAACCCTCCTCCATTCATCAAAGGAACAATTGAAAGCATTTTAGCACTTGTGCCTAATTCCAGAATCGGAAACAGATCTGTCAAATAATCTCTGAGTACATTTCCGGTTACAGAAATGGTGTCTTTGCCTTCCTTGATTCTCTCTAAAGAATATTTGGTAGCCTCTACTGGTGACTTAATCAACAACTCCAATCCAGAAGTATCGTGATCCCCGAGGTACCTGTTCACTTTCGAAATCAACTGAGCATCATGTGCTCTATTTTCATCCAGCCAGAAGACTGCTGGGTTGCCTGTAGCTTTAGCTCTGGACACTGCCAATTTTACCCAATCTTGTATCGGAGCATCTTTTACCTGGCACATTCTGAAAATATCTCCTTCGTTCACAGGTTGCTCGATCAATACATTTCCAGAAGCATCAGTTACTTTTACCACACCAGCTCCAGACATTTGAAAGGTTTTGTCGTGCGAGCCATATTCTTCTGCCTTCTGCGCCATAAGACCTACGTTTGGCACACTACCCATAGTAGTTGGGTCAAAAGCACCATTTTTCTTACAGAAGTCGATTGTTTCTTGATAAACACCAGCATAGCTTCTATCTGGTATTACCGCCTTGGTGTCTTGCTGATTACCAGCAGCGTTCCACATCTGACCAGACGTACGAATCATGGCCGGCATGGATGCGTCAATGATTACATCACTCGGTACATGAAGATTGGTGATGCCCTTATCAGAATTGACCATTGCCAAGTCAGGTCTGTTTTTATAAACTTCTTCGATCGTGGATTTTACTTCGGCTTCTTTTGCGTGACCGGCAATTTTCGCATAAACATCTCCAATACCATTGGTAGCGGTAACGCCGAGTTCGGCAAATAAGTCTTCATACTTTTCAAAGACCTCCTTATAGAAGACTTCCACTGCAGCTCCAAAAATAATTGGATCGGAAACTTTCATCATGGTAGCTTTCATGTGCAATGAAAATAAAACATCACTGGCTTTTGCATCTTCAATTTCCTTCGCGATGAATGATTTTAATGCCGCCATGTTCATCACTGAGGCGTCTATGATCTCACCTGCCACTAATGACGTTTTTTCCTTCAATACTTGCGTAGAACCATCCGCTCCAACAAATTCAATCTTCACATCTGTTGCATCAGCCACAGTTAATGATTTTTCACCTCCATAAAAATCACCTGATGGCATGCTGGCAACATGAGACTTAGAATCCGAAGCCCATGCGCCCATTGAATGAGAATTTTTCTTTGCAAAGTTCTTTACCGCTTTAGGTGCCCTTCGATCTGAATTTCCTTCTCTCAGTACGGGGTTCACTGCACTACCCAATACTTTGGCGTAAGCTGCTTTTATTTTCTTCTCCTCGTCGTTTTTCGGATCGGCCGGATAATTCGGTAGCTTGTATCCTTTGGCCTGAAGTTCTTTGATCGCTGCTTGTAGCTGCGGAATAGAGGCACTGATATTCGGCAATTTGATGATGTTTGCTTCAGGTGTTTTCGCTAGATCACCCAACTCAGACAGAGCGTCCCCGATCTTCTGATCGTCTGTCAGATAATCTGAAAGATTTGCTATAATTCTACCTGCCAGGGAGATGTCTCTGGTCTCTACTTCAACTCCTGCTGCTTTTGTAAATGCCTGTACAATAGGCAAAAACGAATAAGTGGCTAATGCCGGCGCTTCGTCCGTTTTAGTGTAAATGATCTTAGCTGTTTGTGCCATTTTTCTTTTCCTTCAATTAATAAATACCCAACATAATTTTGCTAATGATTCAGTCCGAAGACTGGCAGGGTCAGGAGTCTTAGATTGCCCGGATCGGAGACTCGATTGCTTAAGGGAGCGAATTTAGTAAATGTTTGCAGAATGGGGTATGGATTAGGTAGTTAATAGCTGTAATGCATGATATTTAGTGTGAGTGGTATTTTTAGAAAGGCGATCTGGAGGCATTTGGTGTGATTAGGGAACGGAATAGCTCAGTACAGTGCCATCCAATATTAGACCATGAAGAAATGATGACGAATGGTATTGAGTTTAGCCCATCTCGGCGGTTACTACATTTTCGCTTTTCTCCCTCAAGTCCTTTAATGCCTTCTCCGTCTTATAGCCAATTTTGCCTGTATATAAATCAATAGCACAGTGCAATATGATGGGCAACCATATACTATTTGTAAAATAATATATGGTTGTAAATAGCAGTCCAAGGATGAAGGTAGTTAGAATATTTCGCTTTCCCGTCCCCATATGTGTCACGGCGAATATGATATTAGTTAGGATAAATGCACTTAGCAAGTTCGTTTCATTCAGCAGAAAGCTAAATACAAACCACCGAAAAATAATTTCTTCACAAATTCCAGCACTCAGAGATAATGAATAGAACCAGTTCAATTCTTGTTTGGTTTTCGGAAGGTAATGATAACCATCAATCATTTGGTCTTTGACATCATTTGGGTTTTCAATTGTGAGTCTAGATTGAACAATTAGCAATCCGACAACAACAAGGGTTAAAGCAAATATTATTATTCCAATTGTATTTATAGTTGGAAAGAAATTAAGTTTAAGTTTATCGTCAAGAAATAGGTTGGCTATAATAAATATAGTCAACACCCAAAAAATAATAATAAGCTGCCGATAGTCAACCAACCTATACTTTCCGTCAGCTTTTATTCTTTGATTTGTCTTTTTATGCGTTAAAGCAATAAATGCTGGGTAAATAATTCCGATGACTGTAACTAAAGTATAAGTAGAAATCATTCTAAGTTCTTTTTCGTAACCACTAACGACCCAAGTAAGCTCAATCTCTGTAAGCACATCTGGTTCTTCATCTTCGAGATAGCTTCTCTTACACTGAAAATGGCAGATAACTAAGTCCGCTTATTATGCTTATTATGCTTATTTTGTTAAGCACTTTTTTTACTCTTAATTAGTGAAATTTCAATGCTATTTCTTACGAAATTCTAAAATTCCTGCAATTGGAAGGCTTATTATTAGTCCCTTAAAATCAAAGAGGAATTCGATTCTAATCGTTTATTTTAGATATTTCTTCTCAATTTTACTCGATTCATGCGGTGGGATGATTCTACAAGAAAGCACTAAATAGTTGGGGAAACACACAATACAGATGCATGTGAGTTGGGTGCATTCAATTATTAATAACTCTCTTTATCACTTGGGAACTCCTTGGCTTTTACATCCTTGATGTAACCTTGCACAGCTTCTGTCATTACTTGACTGAGATCAGCGTACTGACGCAAAAATCTAGGTTGGAACTCCTGAGTAATGCCGAGCATATCATGCGTAACGAGTACTTGTCCATCTACATCCGAGCCAGCGCCTATGCCAATTATTGGAATGCTAACAGTCTCCGCGACCTTCTTCGCCAACTTACCAGGAATTTTCTCTAATACTATAGCGTAGCAGCCACTTTCTTCCAACAGCTTGGCGTCGGAAATTAACTTTTCTGCTTCTGCCTCTTCCCTTGCTCTAACTGTATAAGTTCCAAATTTATAAATAGATTGAGGCGTTAGCCCCAAATGTCCCATTACGGGTACACCAGCACTAAGAATTCTTAAGATGCTTTCCTGAATTTCCGACCCGCCTTCTAGTTTCACTGAGTGGGCACCAGATTCTTTCATGATTCTAATTGCCGACTTCAAGGCCTGTGTGGAGTTTCCTTGGTAACTACCAAATGGCAAATCTACTACCACAAATGCTCTTTTTATCGCCCTAACCACACCTTGTGCATGATAGATCATTTGATCCAAGGTGATAGGAAGCGTTGTTTCATTACCTGCCATGACGTTCGAAGCAGAATCTCCAACCAGTAGGACGTCGATCCCAGCCTGATCTAAAATACGAGCCATAGAAAAATCATAAGCAGTCAGCATGGAGATTTTCTCTCCACGATTTTTCATTTCCTGGAGTTGGTGGGTAGTTACTCGTTTGATATTGGACTTATGAACGGACATAATTGGGTGTTTTGGTTTGAAGTGCTTCGGTGTTTTAGTTGCGGCACAAGTTTAACGCTAGAAGCACTAAACACAAAATACTCCTAATAAATTAGTTCCTCCACTTGATATTACATCCCATACTTGGATGTTGTTCCGTATCAACAGGAAGATCTTCTAATAGGTTAGCCAAGGCCTGATGCAAATCTTCGCCCGTGACAGGGACACCATTACCTGGTGTAGATCCATCCATTCTACCGCGATAGACACATTTATCTTCGCTATCGAATACATAAAAGTCTGGCGTACAAGCCGCCTGATAGGCCTTTGCTATATCTTGAGATTCGTCGTACAGATAAGGGAAAGAAAATCTGTAATTCTCTGCATGAACTTTCATCAATTCGGGAGAGTCATCTGGATAGTTATCAACGTCGTTAGAACTAATAGCTACGAAACCAATTCCTTTAGCCTGAAACTTATCAGCTAATTCCACCACCTTCTCTTGCACATGAATTACATAAGGGCAATGATTGCAAATGAACATAACAACTGTTCCTTTATGAGATTTGACATCTGCGTAGCTTTTTACATTTCCAGAAACTGTGTCGGGTAGCGAGAATGCCGGAGCAGAAGTACCCAAAGGCATCATCGTAGATTCGGTTTTGGCCATGGTTCAATGAAATATTGAATTAATGGATTTATAGATAATGAAAAATGAATAATTAGGCCAGCCTGAAATATTCATTTTTCACTACTCATTTTTCGTTGTTTAGCAGAATTCGTCGAATACTTGTACCAAGTGATCCGCGATCATTTCGGCGCTTCGCCCTTCAATATGATGTCTTTCTACAAAGTGGGCCAACTCGCCATCTTTGAATAAAGCAATAGAAGGCGATGACGGAGGATATGGCAAAGTAAATTCTCTTGCTCTTTGAACAGCCTCTGCATCTACACCAGCAAATACTGTGGCTAAATGTGACGGCTTCTTATCGCTATTGGCTACGGCCATTTTCACACCTGGACGAGCTGCTCCCGCTGCACATCCACACACTGAATTAATTACTAGCAAAGTAGTACCACTGTGGTCAGTCAAATGTTTCTCCACAGCATCTGCAGTTTTTAATTCATCGAAACCCACGGAAGTTAAATCTTCTCGCATTGGGGCTACTAATTCTTCTGGATACATAATTGTGTGTATTTAATATTTTAATTCTATTCTAAATAAAGTCGACAGTCCATAGACGACAGTTGATCAACGAAAGTTTCTTACATGAAACCCAATTCTAATTTGGCTGCTTCGGACATCATATCAGTTTCATACGGAGGATCAAAAGTCACCTCCACATCCACTTTTCCTACTTCTTCGATCTCTTCAATTCTTTGCTTGATTTCGTCCGGAATTGCCTCTGCTGAAGGACAAGCCGGAGAGGTCAGTGTCATCAGAACATAAACATTGTTTACAGGAAAAACGTTTATTTCATAAATCAATCCAAGTTCATAGACGTCAACAGGGATTTCGGGGTCATAGACCGTTTTAATTGCGTCTAGTACTTTTTCTTTTAGCTCCTTTTCTGCCATAACATTATTGATTAATTTTTGCCTTCATGGCCAGCGCATATATCTGCATTTGTTTGATCATCGCTGCAAAACCATTGGAACGTTGAGTGCCTATGAAACGATTCATGCCAATCTTTTCATGAAAGAACAAATCTGCGTTTAGAATATCGTCAGGCGTTTGATTAGACAATATTCGAACCAGCAAACTGACCAGACCTTTAGTAATTGCTGTATTACTATCGGCCTGATATACCACCTTGTCGTCTTGCATTTCTGCATGTAGCCATACTTTGGACTGGCAGCCTTTGACTATATTCTGATCCGTTTGATATTGAGTTGGCAGTTCTGGCAACTTAGCACCAAGCTCCATGACATAGCCGATGGTCATCTCCATGTCGCCATCAAGCATGCCAAAATCTTCAATTATTTCGTCCTGTATGGAACTGATTGTAGCCATATCCTATTTGAACATTTTGACAACCGCCTTTAGCGAATCGACAAAATATTTGATTTCTTCTTTTGTATTGTAAACGGAGAAAGATGCTCTTACTGTTCCTTCGATATTGAAAAATTCCATCAAGGGCTGTGCACAATGATGGCCTGTTCGGACTGCAATACCACGAGCATCTAAGAGTTGACCCAAGTCAAAGGGGTGAACACGGTCTATCAAAAATGAAATAACACTTGCCTTCTCATCTGCAGTTCCAATTGGGGTAAATCCTTCTACTTCCTTTAAAAGTTCATTCGCATAAGCCATCAATTCGTCTTCGTGACGAGCAATATTTTCTTGCCCCAGTTCCTCAACAAAGTCTATGGCTGACTTAAAGGCAATGACCTCACCAATATTAGGCGTGCCTGCCTCAAATTTGTAAGGAATGTCATTGAATGTGGTCCCAGAGAAGCTCACATCTTTAATCATCTCTCCTCCTCCTTGATAGGGAGGCATTGCTTCAAGCAAAGCGCGTTTGCCGTACAAAGCACCTACTCCTGTTGGGCCATATACCTTGTGTGCTGAAAAAGCCAGAAAATCGCAATCCAGAGCTTTGACGTCCATTTTGACATGAGGGGCCGCTTGTGCAGCATCTATCAACACTTTTGCTCCAAACTTGTGCGCTTCGGAAATGATTTCTTTTACTGGATTGATTGTGCCCAATGCGTTGGAGATATAATTGACAGCAACCAATTTGGTTTTATCTGATAATAATTTGACATATCCGTCAAACACCAACTCCCCTTTTTCATTTACCGGTATGACTTTGAGCACGGCACCTTTTTCTTCACAAAGAATTTGCCATGGCAC
The DNA here is from genome assembly GCF_039944555.1 of Reichenbachiella sp. GTDB lineage: Bacteria > Bacteroidota > Bacteroidia > Cytophagales > Cyclobacteriaceae > Reichenbachiella. Next base: position 411,701 of record NZ_JBDUYN010000016.1, read on the forward strand.
AATGTTGGAATGATGCTCAAGGCCAGACACAATGATTTCATCTCCTTCATTAATGAATTTTCTACCAAATGTTGCTGCGACCAGGTTGATACCTTCAGTCGTTCCCTTGGTAAATATGATTTCTTCTACCTCATTGGCATTTAGAAATTTAGCCACGGTTTTACGAGTCTCCTCAAAGGCGGAGGTTGCTCTTTCGGCCAGTGTATGGATACCTCTATGGATGTTCGAATTGTCCGTATTGTAGTAATGGGTCAGCGCATCTATTACGCACTTTGGTTTTTGAGAAGTGGCAGCATTGTCAAAATACACCAAAGGCTTTCCATTCACTTCCTGATGAAGAATGGGAAACTGCTTTCTTATTTCCTGAATATCAATTGCGGTATCCACCATATTTTCTAAACGTTCAATCTTGCTATTACTTTGTCAGTAATTTCCATTTTCAACCATCCTAAGTTCACTTTTTCGATCACTTCGGCTACATTGGCCAGTAGAATCATTGACTTGGCCTTTTCTTTGTCAATCCCACGGGCTCTCAGATAAAATATGGCCTCCTCGTCAAGCTGACCAGTAGTACAGCCATGTGAACACTTAACATCGTCTGCCCAAATTTCCAGTTGAGGCTTAGTATTCACTACGGCTTTGTCTGATAAAAGGATGTTGCCGTTAGATTGAAAGGCGTTCGTTTTTTGTGCTTCTTGCTGCACATAAATTTTTCCATTGAAAACCCCTCTGGACTCATCGTCCATAACTCCCTTATAGAGCTCATTGCTGTTGCAATTTGGTTTTCTGTGATCAACGGTAGTATGATTGTCCACATGAGTCTTACCCTTGGTCAGATACAAACCAAACATGTTGCTTTCGCACCCTTCTCCATCTACTTCTATGTGCAGATTGTTTCTGACTACTTCTCCGTCCAACGTAAATACGTAGGATGAGAAAATACTGTCTCGTTCCTGATATACTCTGGTATTACCAATGTAGACCGCTTTCGATGATTCTTCCTGAATCTTATACAGACTAACCTTGGCATTGGCCTTTACAATATAATTTTTTGACTCATTGATAAAGGTGCTTTCATTTCCGAATGATAAATGAAAATGCACGAAATCTGCCTGGCTGCTCTCGTTGGCCAAGTAGATGTTCTTTACAAAACCGTGATTGGCATTGCCGTCATTCACAGATATGTAATAGCAGATCACCGGTACTGCGACCACTTTGCCTTTGGCAATTTGAGCTACCACGCCGTCGTTGGCATATACGTTGTTCTGAGCGGCAAACGGGTCAGAGTCGTCTTTAAACAACTCATCCAAATCATTTGCTGCTGCATAATCCTTTAGTGATTCAATTTTCAGTTGCTCTTCTGGAGACACCACGACTGAATTATCCGAGTCATACTTTCCATTCACAAAGAAAAGTACATTGGCTCCTTCATGCTTTACCTTAATATCGTTGATCAAATCCTGAGGCACCTGATCGATCCCTGTATATTTCGATAGATCAAACTTACCGCTGATCGCTTTGGTCAGCTTAGTAAACTTATACTCTTCAGCACGTGGACCTGGAAAGCCATTATCTTTCAAGAAGTTGAGGGCTTTTTTGCGATTTTCTCCTAATTGAGGAATGGCACTGCCATTCATATTGGCAATGAATTGCGCTGCCTGATCTACCAGTTCTTGACCAAATATATTTTTATCCAAATCGCTCATAATTAAGCTTCTTCTAATTCTTTGATGATCCAGTCGTATCCTCTTTCTTCCAATTCCATCGCCAATTCTTTCGTTCCTGATTTTACAATTCTGCCGTTGTACAATACATGCACAAAGTCCGGTACGATGTAGTCCAATAATCTCTGGTAGTGTGTTACCACGATAGTGGCATTATCTGCTGATTTCAATGCGTTGACTCCATTGGCCACAATTTTTAATGCATCGATATCCAAGCCAGAGTCAGTTTCATCCAACAAAGCCAATTTTGGCTCTAACATGGCCATTTGGAATATTTCATTTCTTTTCTTTTCTCCTCCTGAAAACCCTTCGTTTAACGAGCGACTTAGCAATGATTGGTCAATTTCAACCAATGCCATTTTTTCTTTCATTCGCTTTAGGAAAGCCACAGCATCAAGTGGTTCCAAACCTTTGTGCTCCCTAATTTGATTCAATGCCGTTTTCATGAAGTTGGTGGTGGTTACACCAGGAATTTCTACGGGATACTGAAAGGCCAAAAAGATACCTTCTCTGGCTCTTTCTTCCGCCGCCAAGTCTAAGAGGTCTTTACCCATATACTCTACGTCACCACCAGTGACTTCGTAGTCATCTCTTCCTGCCAAGACTGAAGCCAAAGTACTCTTACCTGATCCATTAGGGCCCATGATAGCATGCACTTCTCCTGGTTTCACTTCAAGGTCTATACCTTTTAGAATTCCCTTCTCTTCTACTCTTGCCTGTAAATTTTTTATTTTTAGCATTGCTGCAAATTTTATTTCTTATTGAATGTATTAGTAATTGGAAATTATCCGACCGAGCCTTCCAAGGTAAGCGCTAGAAGTTTCTGCGCTTCTACCGCAAACTCCATAGGCAATTGATTCAGTACCTCTTTGGCATAACCATTGACTATCAACGCTACAGCATTTTCTTCATCGATCCCTCGCTGGGTACAATAGAAGATTTGATCCTCACCAATCTTGGAAGTAGTCGCTTCATGTTCTACTTGTGCAGATGAGTTTTCAATATCGATATAAGGAAAGGTATGCGCTCCACACTGATTTCCTACCAATAAAGAATCACATTGAGAATGGTTTCTAGCATTGATGGCACGTTTGGATACCTGTACTTGTCCTCTGTAGCTATTTTGAGAATGTCCTGCGGAAATCCCTTTAGACACAATTCTTGATTTGGTATTCTTACCGAGATGGATCATTTTGGTTCCGGTATCGGCCTGCTGATAATTATTGGTCACAGCAACAGAATAAAACTCTCCGACCGAGTAGTCTCCTTTCAAAATACAGGACGGATACTTCCAGGTCACCGCTGAACCGGTCTCCACTTGCGTCCATGAAATCTTAGAATGATCTCCGGCACATATTCCTCGTTTTGTTACGAAATTATAAATACCACCCTTACCATTTTTATCTCCGGGATACCAGTTTTGAACCGTTGAGTATTTTACCTCGGCATCCTTGTGAGCGATGATTTCTACTACAGCGGCGTGCAATTGGTTTTCGTCGCGCATCGGTGCTGTACACCCTTCCAAATAGCTGACGTAAGAGCCTTCATCAGCCACTATCAGCGTCCTTTCGAATTGTCCGGTGTTGGCCGCATTGATACGAAAGTAAGTTGATAACTCCATCGGGCATCTAACCCCTTTCGGGATATAACAAAAAGACCCATCTGAAAAAACAGCCGAATTGAGAGCTGCATAATAATTATCCGTTTTAGGTACAACAGAGCCGATATATTTTTTTATCAGTTCAGGGTGCTCTTTTACCGCTTCACTAAATGAGCAGAAAATGATTCCAAGTTTCCCCAAAGTATCCTTAAAGGTGGTTGCTACAGATACTGAATCTATAACCGCATCCACAGCTACGCCAGTCAGTCTCTTTTGTTCTGTCAAGGAAATCCCAAGTTTCTCAAACGTTTCGAGCAATTCTGGATCTACATCATCTAAGCTCTCAGGCGTCTTTTTTTGTTTGGGCGCAGAATAATACTTAATAGCCTGATAGTCTACTTTAGGATATTTTACATTCGCCCAATTGGGTTCTTTCATGGCCTGCCATTTGGCAAAAGCATCCAATCTCCAATCCAACAGCCAATCGGGCTCGTTTTTCTTTTTTGAAATGAATCGAACAATGCCCTCATTTAGGCCTACGGGTGCTTCATCAGCTTCTAGGTCTACCGACCAGCCATGTTCGTATTCTTTTGAGGTAAATTCCTCTAATATTTGATCATCTTTACTCATTCGAAAATGGAATAATTTAGATTCATTTTAAATAGGCTCAAAATTACTACGATAAATCGAGGATGTCGATTCAATACTTATAATTTTTTTTTAAAGATGTATAGAGGAAATTTATATACGCCCTATTTATTTTACTTTAGCTGAGCATCTACTAACCACTTTTATGACTCCTCATACCAAAAAGACTCTAATTATCATTTTTATTATCCAAACAATTTGCAATGGATACCATTGTCTTTGGGCTCAAGAAACCAATAATGACTTTCAATTCAAAGAGGTTATGATAGTTGCCCGAGATGTGAAATTATCGGCAACCTGGTATAGAAAGTATCTCGACATTGCCATTAAGGAATATAAGCCACAAAAACATGTCAAAATGTGCATAGGTGATTTCACCTTGCATATCAAACAGGGGAATAATGTATTGGTTAGGTCTCAACTGAGATTGCCCAAAGGAAAAAAATATATTAACGGTATTGATAAAATTGGATTTGCGACAAACAAATTTGAAGAGGTTCGGGATAGATTATCAACATCTGGACAGAAGGTACTTGAAGAAATTACCGAGGACAAAAACCTGAGCCTGAGGTATTTTCTAACTACCGATCCTGATGGCAACAAGGTTCAAATTTTTGACCAACCCAATCCCATAGATAGTGTCATTGTAAAACCTATTTTTTTTTCCGTGCTTTCGTCAGATTATATCAACACCATGAAATGGTATGAAGAAAATATTGACTTCACAGAAATAGAGACGATTGATGAATCTAAAATTCATTACCAAAATTTACTTCACAAAGGAGCAGTTATATTCGAGATTATTCACCTGCCTTATGAAGCGCTAGAAACTACAGAATTTATGCCTCTGGGGCGAGATTTGGCAGGTTTTAGTCAGATTGTTTTCAAAAGTGGAGATGGCAAGAACTCCACCTTTGAGTTGGACAATAATGCCAACCAAATCAAATGGCTGAGATAAATCGGAGAAAATAAATCCTAAATTTTCTTGCATGCTAAAATTAATGCCCGTTATCTTTGGGGCTCGTTCTAAGTAATTTATTGGATGACTTATCAAGAAAGGTGGAGGGATTTGGCCCTATGAAACCTTAGCAACCCTTGTCGGAAACGACGTAGAAGGTGCTAACTCCAATCACGCCATAGGCGTGAGAGATAAGCGGAATGGATAGACTCAATTTGAATAAAAAATACGATGTCCTTTCTAGCTAGTCTGGAAAGGACATTTTTTTTGTCCAGACCAGACCCGGATCCTTGAAAAGTCTCCTTGTAAACTTTAAAAAAACAAAGCAATGCAAGAGACAACAGAAATTTTACACAGCATACTGTCAGATCCGTTGACAGGGGCAATCTCGACACCCATTTATCAAACCTCCACTTTCGTGCAAGATGCACCCGGAGTAAACAAGGGCTTTGACTATAGTCGATCGAACAACCCAACAAGAAAAGTGCTTGAAGAAACTATATCCAAACTTGAAAACGGCGCAGGTGGTTTTGCCTTTGCCAGTGGATTGGCGGCCGTGGACGCAGTGATCAAACTGTGCCAATCCGGAGACGAGATAGTGGCGGTTGACGACATCTATGGTGGTACTTTTCGCTCATTTGAGAAATTGTACAAAAAATTTGGTATCAAAGTGCGATACACCGATACAACCGATCCCGAAAACATTATCGACAACATTACCCCTAATACCAAACTGATCTGGTTGGAAACCCCAACCAATCCCACACTAAAAATCACCGACATTGCAACCATTTCGAAGATCGCACATTCGAATGGTTGCCTTGTGGTGGTCGACAACACGTTCGCTTCTCCGGTCCTGCAAAAGCCACTTGATCTTGGTGCAGATATCGTACTCCATAGCGCAACCAAATATATTGCCGGACACTCCGACGTAATCGCTGGACTTATAGCAGTAAAAACCGATGAACTGGCTGAAGAAATAAAATTTATCCAAAACGCCACAGGTAGCATCTTAGGACCCTGGGATAGCTGGTTGACGATTCGGGGTATTCAAACACTGAGTCTAAGAGTGGAGAAGCAATGTAGAAACGCAGAAATAATTGCCGAATATTTGCTCAATAGGCATGAACTAAAAATTGTAAACTATCCAGGGCTCAAACAACACCCTAGCCATGCACTGGCGACGAAGCAACAAAAATATTATGGAGCTGTGGTATCCTTTGCATTCAAAGAAGATACGTTGAAAAAAGCCACTGAATTCGTTACAAAAACGAACTTATTCAAATTGGCCGAAAGCCTGGGCGGCATCAAAAGTCTTTGCTGTCATCCGGCCGCCATGACGCACAAGGGCACTCCTGATGACATCAGAAGAGCTGCAGGGATCAATGATTCATTAGTGAGATTGTCTGTAGGAACTGAAGACCCGGTGGATCTGATCCAGGATCTGGAAGCTGCATTCGAAAAAATTAAGTCAAAGGAAAAAATTGCCATAATAGCATAGAAATGAAAAATCTCAAACTAGGCATTTTTGGCTTTGGTTGCGTAGGACAGGGTTTACACCATGTTCTACAGCAATCTAATTCTATTAATTCAGAAATTGTGAAAATTTGCATAAAGGATCTGAATAAGCCCAGATCCTTAGATTCTTCCTATTTCACCGACGACAAGACAGAGCTGCTTCAAAATGACGACATCAATGTGATTGTAGAGCTCATCGATGACGCAGATGCAGCATTTGATATAGTTTCGACAGCCATGAATAGGGGTAAGTCTGTAGTATCTGCAAATAAGAAAATGATTGCAGAACACCTCGAAGAATTACTGGAGCTGCAGGAAAGAAATAAGGTTTCCTTCCTCTATGAAGCGTCCTGTTGTGCCAGTATTCCTATCATCCGAAATCTGGAGGAATATTACGACAACGATTTGCTTACTTCATTAGAGGGAATTTTTAATGGGTCTACCAATTTTATTCTTACTAAACTATCATCGGGCAAACAGTCGTACTCGGAAGTGCTTCAGGAAGCGCAGGATCTTGGTTTCGCAGAAAGCGACCCTACTCTAGACGTAGAAGGTATTGATCCAAAATACAAATTATGCATTTTGTTATTTCATGCTTTTGGCTTAATTGCCAGGCCTGAAGATGTTTTCAATTATGGCATATCAAAGATTAATGATTTTGATATTGATTATGCTAAGAAGCATGGCTATGCGATCAAATTAATTTCCAAATGTAGACGGGCCGGTGAAAAAATCGAGGCTTATTGCCTACCCTCTTTTGTCGCTAATGGATCGGTACTATCTCAGACCAGCAACGAATATAATGCCGTGGTACTTGAAAGTGCTTTCTCAGAGAGCCAACTTCTTTATGGCAAGGGCGCCGGAGACAAGCCAACGGGATCGGCGGTACTCTCAGATATTTCTGCTTTGAATCATAATTATAAATATGAGTACAAGAAAAGGGAGAAAAATAATGGCAAACTCGAACTCTGTCAAAATTTTCACCTGAGACTATATGTACGTTACAATGGCACTTCTCCTGATTTCGATGACTTCGTGAACATTGAAGAAAAATATAGTAGCGAGCGTGGTAATTTTTTAGTGGGGAATATCAGCTTGAAAAAACTAAAGGACTCAAATTGGCTCAAAGAATCCAGCATTAACGCAATAGTCTTGAATTGACATAATCCAAAGATTTCATAATTGAGAACCTGAACCCCATCGGCAGTCGGCTGATGGGGTTCTATTTTATTTGTTGCGCGGTGAATAAAAATAATTTGTATTATGAACATACTTTTCAAATCATATTGATAATTTTCAATTCCAACCGACAGCAATGGGAGAGAAAAAAAAAGAAAAGCTGCAAGAGGCCTTGCAGTTGTTAGAGGCAATTCAAGACAGTACCACAGTTGCGAATTTGGTTGTAGCAGCAGACTACAGCATTATATCTTACAATCGTCGATTCCGTGAGTTCTTATCGAAGTATTGGTCTCACGAGGTTTCCGTTGGTGAAATTGCCATCAACTTCGTGCATCCCGATAACCTTGTTGATTTCAAGAGAGAGTTTGCACAAGCTTTGGCTGGAAAAATTATAAGAGCGGAACATAGCTTTACTACTCGAAACGGAGAAACGATGTGGATTGCTGTAGAGTATCACCCGGTAAAAATATTGTCCAATCAAGAAAACAAGGTGGCCTTATCCTTTAGAAATGTGACGAGGGAGAGGCGGTATGAGCAAGAAATTACAGCCCAAAACAAGAAACTCAAGGAAGTTGCTTTTGTCTCTGCTCATCAATTGAGAGGACCGATCACCTCACTTCTAGGGTTAACCAACCTGCTTTCTGATCAACCTATAGATTGGGAAGACACAAAGGTTTACATTCAAAAAATCAAAGAACTATCCGGTTTATTAGATTTTGAGATTCGCTATTTGGTAAGTAAAACAGAAGAAATATAAATCCGTTTCAATAGACATTAAGGTATTTGTTTAGCTTGTATTAGTTTTATAACAAAAAGTAGTTTCTTTCTGAATGATCATTGATGCGTAAATTTATTTTTTTAGTTGCCTTCATACTGAGCGTCACAAAAGCGGCAGCGACTGCCAACGACAGTATACCTGTGCTACTAACAGATACCGAAATCCAAATCGAGTGCACCGAGGGTATCAACAGCATGTATAATTTTGATTTTAAGCGAGCTGATTCACAGTTTAGGTGGCTTCGAGGAAAATACGGCTGGCATCCTCTTCCCTATTTCTTACTTGGCCTTAGTCAATGGTGGCGTATCGTCCCAAACATTCAGGAAACCAAATATGATTCTGCATTACTTGTCTACCTGGACAGCACTATTTTGGTAGCGGAAAATATTTTCAATAAGGGAAGTGAAGTGGAAGGAGGCTTTTTTCTTTCTGCCGCCTACGCCTTTAAAGGGCGTCTCTATGCTGAACGACGTGCTTGGCGAAAAGCCGCTTCAGCCGGTAAAAATGCCATGAAGTATCTGGATTACTGTAGAGACCATGAAGAATTTGGGCCGGAAATATTGTTTGGTGATGCTTTGTATAATTACTATTCCGTCTGGATACCTGAGAACTACCCTATTCTTAAGCCAGTCATGATGTTTTTCAGGGATGGCGACAAGGAACTAGGTCTGACACAACTTAAAGAAGTCGCAAGTAACGCTTTTTTCACAAGAACTGAAGCTCAATATTTTCTGATGCGGATTATGGCCAATGAAGAGAATGATCGACGAGCTGCCTTATTCACCTCAGAATATCTCAACGAGACTTTTCCAAATAATGCCTATTTTCAGAGATTCTTTGCACGCATGTTGTATAGTACAGGAAAATACGACAAGGCTGAAATAATTTCTAAGTCAATAATTACCAAAATTGATAGCAGCTATAATGGATATGAACAGAATAGTGGGCGTTATGCCGCTTTCTTCCTGGGAGAAATTAATTCGCATCGTGATGAACCAGAAGAAGCTGAAAAATACTATAAACTCTGTGTAAAGTATGGTGATGAAATCGGTGCGCAAGAAAAAGGTTACTACCTATATTCGGTCCTGAATCTAGGTCGATATGCTGCAGACCGTGGTGACAAAGACATTGCCAAAGAAAATTTTAGAAGAGTAAAAAAACTATCCAGCAAGAAGGACAGGACTTATAAATTGGCAAAGGAGTATTTGAAAAGGCTTTAGCTTATTCAAATAGACTTAGAAAATTTTTCCTGTTTGACTCCACTGAATATTGTTCAATTACCTTTTTTCTACTCATTTCTCCTATCGATTTTCTAAGCTCTACGTCCTTGAGCAGATCGTTCAAATGAGTGACCCAATCCTTTTCTGATCTGCAGTGAAATCCATGGATTCCGTGCTCCACAATCTGAGTGTTCACCCCGACAGGCGAGACCAGAACCGGTTTTTCCAATGCCATAAATTGCAATGCCTTGAAACCACATTTGCCCCAAGCCCATTCGTCATCCACCAATGGCATTACTCCAATATCAATTCGATTCAAGTCATCAATTTCATTTTGTTTGTCCCAAGCAATAAATCTCTGATTTGGGAAAGGTAGGCTGGGAGGCTTATCTGCAATGACCAAAAATTCAAAGTCCGATGCTTCAGACAATAGCTCCAATGACCTCCTTAAAACTTCAAGATATTTCAGAGTTGAATGGGTACCGGTCCAGCCTATCACAATTGGATTGCCTACTCTACTATCAGGTAAATGTCTATGCTCCGTATCAATAGTTGTTGGATTATAGACCACTGACTTACTATATGAAGTAGCCTGATCCATGAGAAATTGATTGCCAGCACTTATCTTATAACTCCAAGAAATAATGTGATTCACCTTTCCAGGAAATTTCAACCAGGCTATCAGACCATTTTCTGACGTGGTGTTTCGTAACCAGATCGCATCATCAAAGTCATAAATTACCTTCTTTCTCCACACCCTTGTAATGAGCCATTCAATGATCGGTGGCCCAATAGGTGCTGCTTCTCTGTGAATAAATACAAAGTCATAAACCTTAAGGTTTCTTAGCATCCAAAAACGTCGAAGAAATCCCAAAAGAATTCCTTTAGCCTTTTTAAGTGCATAACCCTTTTTATAAAGGACTGACCAGGTGTTTTGATCAATAAATGATTGATAATCGTAGGACTCACACTGTTCTGACAAAGAAGGTAGATACTGTTCGAAACGAAAGCGCTGGGATCCGGCTGTATCTCTGGGATATGGGGTCAAGAAGAGAATTCTTTTAGACATGATTATTGAATGAAATGCAATTTATGCTATTTCCAAAAAGATGGTAAGTTTTTGGTAATCTCTAAATGCTTCATTTTTATGGTGGGTTGATGACTTGTCTTTTTTGCCCACTCCGCCATTTTTTTAAGTCCCTGTTCTAATTTGGTTGATTCAATATGGCTTAAGTACTTTTTTATTTTTTCATGCGAAGAATAGGCGTGCTGAACCTCATTTCTTTGCTCCAAATATTTGATGGCTCCACTCATCTCCATGGCTTTCATTACCAAACCTGCCAAATCTTTCACAGAAACCGCATAGTCAGAGCCAATATTGAATATCTCTTCATACCAATCGGCATGTGTCACACTTTGTGCAATTAGAGGCGCCACATCCCTAACATAACTGAACGCTCGGGTTTGACTTCCGTCGCCAAATACCGTAAGAGGCTCCCCCTTAATCAGTTGATTCATAAATATACCAACCACGTTCCTATACTTATCCGAAATATTTTGGCGCTCACCGTAAACATTGTGCGGGCGAAAAATGATATAATTCAGGTCAAACATCTCTTTGGATATCCTCAATTCTTGCTCTACAGTATACTTAGCAATTCCGTAAGAGTCTTCTGGAATTGGTACCATTTGTTCTGTCATAGGGGATGCCTGATTGCCATAAACCGCTATCGATGAGGTAAATACAAAACATTTGACGCTATGTTTTACTGCTTTGTTGATCAGATTGACACTACCCACTACATTATTTTGATAATTATAGCTTTTGATATAATGACTCAACCCCTCTGCCGCGTAGGCAGCCAGATGGTATATATAATCAATTTTATTATCGCTGAATATATTAGTTAATAGTTGATGATCCGTTATACTCCCATTGATAAATCTTGCCTCTCTCGGTATGTTACGTTCTAAACCTCCGCTCAGGTCATCAAGAACAATAACCTTGTGATTCATAATTATGAGTTCCTGAACTAGATGACTCCCAATAAAACCGGCACCACCTGTGATTAAAGATGTTGGCATGCATTAAATTTTTGACCAAAAGTAATTAAGTTAATTTTTACACATTTAAGTCCTCCAATTTTCTTAATTCATCGAAATATTAGAATCTCCATTTGTATAAATCCTTTAACTTCGAACCATGCTGAACGATCAGTCCATATTTATTACAGGAGGTACAGGTACATTGGGTAAGGTTTTTCTTGAAAAAGTGCTCATAGAATATCATAATGTAAAGAAGATCACAATCTACTCACGTGATGAAATGAAACAGTATGATCTGCGCCGACACTACCCATCAGATCAATTTCCGAAAATTCAATGGGTGATTGGTGCTATTCGAGATCAGGACATGACCGGTTTTTTTTGCACCGAACAACGAACAGCGGACAGCATGCTTTATGCTGTTGAAAATAGGCGGGGTGGCGAAATTTTCATCCCAAAAATGATCGCCAAAAAAATTACATCTGTTGCTCAAGAAATAGCGCCGAACTGTGAATACGAGATTATTGGGTTAAGGGGTTTTGAAAAGATTAGCGAGAAATTAGTGTCGGATATTGACTTTGAATATATCCATGAAAATCAAGATTATTGGATTATCTATCATGTCAATTTTGAATCTTGTGGCTCAAAATCAGATAAGATAACAAAACGAGTAGTTAATGTAGATCTTATAGACTGCCAATGTGCGAATAAGTCAGTTTTCAAATATGAACTGAACTAAAATGGGTATTCAAGATCTGACTATTACTCCACTATTTTTTTTTATACTGCTGTTCATAGCTTATCTCATCGGTCCTGTTGTCACTAATAGCAAAACCAGGCCTTATTACATTTCTGCTTTATTGGTAAAATTCATGGCAGCTATTATGCTCGGTATAATTTATCAATATTACTATGGAGGAGGAGATACGTTTGGATATACGACATATGGTGGAGATTGGATTTTTAAGGCCTTTATGGACAGCCCAGCAAAGGCTTTTAAGCTAATTTTTCTAGCTGATCAATATCATTTTTCTGATACTTTCCAATACAGTCAACACATTTGGTATTACGGTGACTTACACTCATATTTTGTGGTTCGAGTAGCTGGTTTTTTTGGGCTTTTTACATTAAGTACTTATTCTTCTACTGCGCTTTTTTTTGCAGCCTTTAGTTTTAGTGGATCCTGGGCCTTATTTACGGCTATTGCTAATTTGTACAGCAATCAAATAAAAAAATGTGCCCTTGCCATATTGTTTATTCCGTCCGTAATTTTTTGGGGTTCAGGAATATTGAAGGATACACTCACCTTCGGAGCACTGTGCTGGTTAGTCTGGGGCCTGATTCATATAGTTGAAAACGGAAGCAAAAACCCGTTCAAAATAGGAATTGTCATTCTGGCAGCATTTATCATCTACTCGATAAAAATTTATATTTTGATGTGTTTTTTATCTGCACTTTTTGTTTGGGTCTATTTGAAAAACATTAACAAAATAAAAAATGCTGCAATCAGAATTCTCATTGCACCCATTCTTTTATCAAGTCTCTTATTTGTAAGTTACTATTCTGTAGAATCAATTGGGTCTACCAGTAGCCATTATTCGCTTAATAACATAGCCGAGAGGGCAATGGTTACTGCCTACGATATTCGCTATGGATGGGGCGCTCGCGGTGGAGAAAATTCGGGATATACCCTTGGTCAGTTGGATGGCACCTGGGCCAGTATGTTTCGTTTGGCACCTGCAGCAATTAATGTCTCTTTGTTTAGACCCTATTTGTGGGAAGCAAGAAACCCATTCATGCTGCTATCAGCTCTGGAAAGTACACTACTCCTTTTTTTAACCTTAAAAGCTTTTTTTGTCAACAAAAGCATTGGCCAGACGCTCAAGGAACCATTTCTCACATTTTGTTTGGTCTTTTCGATTGCTTTTGCCTTTGCTGTTGGTGTAAGTACGTTTAATTTTGGAACACTAATGCGCTATAAAATTCCAATGCTTGGATTTTATCTTTTGGCAATTCTTATTAATCCCAAAAAAATTGATAAATCAATAGCTAAAAGGGCATATTTTAGCTAATTATATCTCGTATGAAAAAAGCACTAATTACAGGAATCACTGGGCAAGACGGAGCTTATTTAGCTGAACTGTTATTGCAGAAAGGATATGAGGTACATGGTATCAAAAGAAGAGCTTCGTCCTTTAATACACAAAGAATTGATCACTTGTTTCAGGACCCGCATGTCTCGGATAGAAATTTTATTCTTCATTATGGAGACCTCACTGATTCTACTAATGTCATTCGCATCATCCAAGAAGTTCAACCCGATGAAATATACAATCTGGGAGCCATGTCCCACGTTAAAGTGTCTTTTGATGAGCCCGAATACTCGGCTAACGTTGACGGGGTGGGTACCTTACGCATACTCGAGGCAGTTAGGTTATTAAATCTGGAGAAAAAAACCAAAATTTATCAGGCATCAACTTCTGAACTATATGGACTTGTTCAAGAAGTGCCACAAAACGAAAAAACTCCTTTTTATCCCAGATCTCCTTATGGAGTTGCCAAGTTATATGCCTATTGGATTATGGTCAATTACAGGGAAGCCTACAATATATATGCGTGCAATGGTATCCTATTCAATCATGAAAGCCCACTAAGGGGAGAAACATTTGTTACCAGAAAGATTACTCGTGCAGTGGCTAAAATCGCTGCCGGCTTTCAAGAAACAACTTATTTGGGAAACTTAGACTCGCAAAGGGATTGGGGACATGCTAAAGACTATGTTGAAGCTATGTGGTTGATGATGCAGCAAGATGAGCCCGAGGATTTTGTCATTGCGAGTGGTGTAACAACAACCATTCGGGATTTTGCTAAAAAGGCATTCGCCTGTGCAGGAATCACCATTGAATTTGAGGGTAAAGGAAAGGGTGAACTCGGCGTTGTTACAAAATTGGATGGAAATCTCAAAGTAAACATCGGACAGACTGTTGTAAAAATCGATCACAATTATTATCGTCCTACTGAAGTGGATTTGCTAATAGGAGATGCCGGTAAGGCCAGAGATAAATTAAACTGGAAACCAAAATACAATCTGGATCAATTGATTAAGGAAATGGTAGATTCTGATATGAAACTCTTCAGTAAAAATTAATGCAGACAATTACAATTAGCTCAAAGGGACAATCTTGGGGACAATACCTAAAAGAACTGGCTCATTATAGAGACTTGTTTATCACTTTCGCAATTCGTGATTTTAAAGTGAAATATGCGCAAACTTTTTTAGGCTTTTTCTGGGCATTATTTCAACAGATAGTGGCCATAGGTGTCTTTTCCTTAATCCGATATGCTGCATTTGACAATGAAAATGATTCCATACCAGTGGTACTATATATTTCTGCAGGAATTGCAGCTTGGACCTATTTTGATTTTGTGGTCAACAATTCGGCCAACTCAATAATTTTGTCTGGAAGCATGATAAAAAAAATATATTTCCCGAGGCTCATCTTGCCTCTTTCAAAAGCGCTGGTCGGACTTATTGATTATTTGATTGGCCTCCTGCTTCTGGCATTGATGTTTATGGTGTATGGTATGTTCCCGTCTTCTAATATAATTTTTCTTCCACTATTTATTCTTTCAACTATCCTGGCTGCTTTAGGATTGGGAATTTGGGTGAGTGCGCTAACTATTCGCTTTCGGGATTTTCAACATATTGTTCCATTCTTGCTCAAAATCGGAATGTTTATTACACCTGTATATTTTTCTGCGGAGCAGCTGATAGAAAGAACTCCTTTGCGGTGGCAACCGATTACCCAAGTTTTATTCTACCTAAATCCAATGGCAGGAAATATAGAAGCGATGAAATGGTCGTTATTTTACAGTCAGCCACTTGATCCAATGACAGGAATCTCCTTCGGGGTTTCAGCGATATTATTCTTTACCGGATTGTTTTATTTTAAAAAATCCGAAAAACAAATGGCGGACCTTGTATAATGACTGACTCAGTAGTTCATATCAATCACCTTTCAAAGGTATATGGCTTGGGCAAAAGCAGACACACTTCTTTGGCCGAAGTGATGAGAAGCTATATGCAGGGTACAAAGAAGAAGAATAAAGAATTTTATGCACTTAATGATGTTTCTCTTAAAATAGAAAAAGGAGAAGCTCTTGGTATTATTGGTAAGAATGGAGCGGGAAAGTCAACTCTTCTAAAGGTACTCTCAAGAATTACCTATCCTACTTCTGGTGAGGTGAGTATAAGAGGTAGAGTGTCTTCTCTTCTTGAAGTAGGAACCGGCTTTCACCCAGAGCTGACTGGCAGGGAGAACATATTTCTCAACGGTACTATCCTTGGTATGAGAAGGCAGGAAATAAAATCCAAACTTGACGAGATCATTGCCTTTAGCGATGTAGAAAAATTTATTGATACACCAGTAAAACACTACTCCAGTGGAATGTATGTTCGGCTGGCGTTTTCGGTAGCAGCTCACCTGGAACCAGAAATCTTAATTATTGACGAGGTGCTTGCAGTGGGCGACATTGAATTTCAGAAAAAATGTTTGGGTAAGATGAATGAAGTGGCTGGTCTGGGACGAACTGTAATTTTTGTCAGTCATAATATGAATGCAGTAAAAAATCTGTGTTCCAGTGCTGTTTTTATGAAGCAGGGGACAATGTCTGAAAAATGCACAGTAGAGGAAGCTGTCAAATATTACACAGAAGGAAATCTAAATAATGGTTCATCCAATTTTCCTATCCTTCATGAGGAATTTGTAATTAACGACTTCCGTGTACATCAAAAAGGAGCATTTCCAACAGAATTTAATGGTGACATGCCGGTTGAGTATGAAATTGAAATAGAGATTTTAAGAGATTTGAATAACTTCAGAATTGGCATTATGCTCAAGGATCAATTTGGAGAACTTATCATGCGCTCATTATTAACCGACTGGCAAGAAAAAAACCACTCCTTAAAAAAAGGGAAATATGTATTAAGAAGTAGCCTACCCTCCAATTTACTAACATCTGGCTCCTATTATGTTCAAATTCATGGAAGTATTTATGGATTAAAGGACTTTGCTCTCGAAGAAAAAACAAGTGAACTGATAAGCATAAATAAACCTCAAAAATTCAATTCAATTTATCCGGGAGAGGTTAGATTTGGTGATATTATCAATTCCAACACTTGGACTATTGAAAGTAACTAAAAAAATAAAATTCACTTACCCCTTTCCCAATTGGCCTATAGATCGGCAATTGCCGAAAAAGTCTATGGTATTAGATAATTATGAGTTTTTCATTAATGATGCCAGTTGCACAGATCCGGACTTTTGGGTAATTTTTGATGGTTTGTTGAGAGACGAAAAAGCTAATTGCAAAAAGGACAACACTGTTTTTTTTACTGCAGAGCCTCCGTCATTTAAAAAGTATAATCACGATTTTTTGCAGCAATTCGGGCATGTGATTACTTGCCAAAGAAATATCAATCATCCAAATATTCATTATTTCCACCAAGGCCATCCTTGGTTCGTAGGCAAATCATATGACGAGCTGATATCACGGATAAAGATTCCAAAATCAAAAAATATCAGTGTAATTACCTCTGACAAGCAAATAACTGACGGGCATAAAAAGAGATTCGATTTTTGCCATCAATTGAAAGAGCATTTTGGTGACGATGTGGATTTATTTGGACGAGGAATTAAAGATTTTGAAGACAAGTGGGACGTACTTGCGCCCTACCGCTACTCAGTGGCCATAGAAAACGAATATCTGGATGATTGGTTTACGGAAAAATTGTATGATTGCTTTTTAGCGCATACCGTTCCTATTTATTATGGTTGTCCCAATCTCAAGGAGTACTTTGACCCAAATTCTTTTTCCCGAATCAACATTAACAATATTAAAGAATCTTTTGCCCAAGTTGACCGGTTACTGGAATCTAGATACGAAGACTATATACTGCCGATTGAACAGGCCAAAATTAAATATCTAAACAAGTATAATTTGTTCTTCCTCATCATTAACAAAATAGAAGAAATTGGTCAACAGCAAGATTCACAGGAATCGGTAATACTTCATACAGAATCCTTTTTTGAAAAAAAACAATCTAAATTTCAGATTGGACAAAGTATCTTGAGTCTGTGGAATAGTATCAAATAAGTTGGCAATGTTTAAGATAAAAAGGCTCCTAGGTATTGAAGATAAGAAAAATTCAAAAATTGAAATTCAATCAAGTACCGTAATAAGTGCAGACTCAAAGATTGGTGATTACACCTATGTTGGGTTTAATACGATGATATCAAGATCTATTGTTGGACGGTATTGCTCTATTGCAAATAATGTAAGTATCGGACATGGAGAACATATCATTGATGAAATTTCTACAAGCAGTTTATTTTATAGTGACCCATACGGGACTTTAACCTCAAAACCATGCACCATAGGTAACGATGTTTGGGTAGGTGTGGATGCCATAATCAAACGAGGTGTTGATATTGGGGATGGGGCAATTGTAGGAGCAAACTCGTTTGTAAATAAAGATGTCCCGCCTTTTGCAATTGTAGCTGGTAGCCCGGCAAAAGTTATAAAATACAGATTTCCAGAAGACATTAGAAATATTATTTCAGATTCTTCTTGGTGGTCACTTGAATTAGAACAGGCGAAAGAAGCAATAGCGCATTTGAAATCAAAAATACGTGGACAAGAACAGTAATATATATATAGCCGGCCATAGTGGTATGGTGGGCTCAGCATGTCAAAGGTTGTTTGAATCTAGGGGTTACTCGAATCTTATATTAAAAAAAAGAACCGAACTCGATTTAACCAATCAGCAGGCGGTGGAGTCCTTTTTTCAAAAGTATCAGCCGGATACCGTTATTTTCGCAGCTGCCAAGGTAGGTGGGATTCAGGCCAATATTGACCATCCCGGTGATTTTTTATACAAGAATCTAATGATTCAAAATAATGTCGTTGAAGCCTCAAGAAAAAATAAAGTTCAGCTATTCATTAATATAGGGAGCAGCTGTGTCTACCCAAGGAATAGCCCCCAACCGATGAAAGAAGAGTACCTTCTTACCGGAACTCCTGAACCAACAAACGAAGCCTATGCTATTGCCAAAATTGCCGGGCTCAAACTAGCTTCGTACTACAAAAAACAATATGGCTTTAGTGCCATCAATTTAATGCCCTGCAATCTGTACGGTCCAAATGACAGTTTTGACTTAAGGCATTCGCATGTACTTTCGGCTCTGGTCAAACGTTTCTCTGATGCAAAATCCGAAGGGCAACATGAAATCACCTTGTGGGGAACGGGTTCTGCAAGAAGAGAATTTATGCACGTCGATGATTTGGCCAAGGCCATTTTATATTTTGCTAATCAGCCTTTCGATGAAGATTTTATTAATGTAGGATGGGGAATAGACATCTCAATTCGTGAATTGGCACAAAAAATAAGCTCGTTAGTCGGTTTCAAAGGGTCTATTCGCTGGGATGAGTCAAAGCCTGATGGAATGCCAAGAAAATGTCTGGAGGTGAGCAGGATGAAATCACTAGGGTATTGTCCTAATATTTCTCTTTCAGATGGACTCAAACAAATGATCAACATATATGGTAGTCAAAAAAATCAAAGCCTGGATACACAATAGACTGTTTGGTTCGAAACTTCAGAAACATGTGCAGGTATTCAACAATCCTAAGGCCGTAAACTGTGGATCTGGCATCCCCTGCCCACACGTAACAATCTTAACAAAGGATTAAAAAATTTATTTACCCTTGCCCATTATAAGGTCGTTTTTATGGAAAATTTGTTCAAGTTTGGCTTTAAGGAGATCATTGAAAAGTTGTATAAAGTTGGTGAAATTGATTGGCTAAATTTATTTTATCACTATATGCCAGAATCCATAAAGCAAAAACCGCATCTTATGATTTGTAGCAAAACAAAACTAGACTACTCCGAGTTGTCCGATTACAATATTCTTTTGAAGAATTAGTTCATATGAAATACAAAATACCTCTAATGAAAAACGCCTTCCTTAAGGAGGCAGAAACCAAAAAGGCCTTAGCTGACTTTATATTGTCTACTGATCGACTAAGCATGGGAAATCACTGCTCAAAATTTGAGGTCTCATTTTCAACAAAGCAACAACGGTCAAATGCCGTCTTATTCAATAGCGGAGGAAGTGCTAATTTGGCGATGCTCCAGGCTTTGATCAATCTAGGTCGCTTAAATACGGGAGATCCTGTCGCCTATTCTGCATTGACCTGGTCTACCAACACGATGCCAATTATCCAAATGGGTCTTGAGCCTATTGCCTTGGATTGCGAATTAGATACTCTGAATGTCTCAAGTCAAAAAGTTAAAGAAAGATATGAAGAAGTACCTTTTAAAGCCCTCTTTATAACCAATGTTTTGGGGTTCACAGCTGACATTGACCAAATAAAAAAGTTTTGTAATGAAAATAACATCCTTCTTTTGGAAGATAATTGTGAATCCTTAGGTACGGTGTTACCGCAGGGAAGGACAGGGAATTTTGGAATTGCCTCCACCTTCTCCTTTTACGTGGCACATCATATGAGTACCATCGAGGGTGGCATGGTATGTACAAACGATAAGGAATTGGCCGACATGCTTAAAATAGTAAGAGCCAATGGCTGGGACAGGAATCTGGACAAGAAAAAGCAGGACGAACTTCGTGAAACCCATAGAATCTCGGACTTTGAATCAAATTATACTTTCTACGATCTGGGCTACAATCTAAGACCTACAGAAATTACAGGATTTCTAGGTAATTATCAGCTTCAATTCCTTGACCATACGATAGACTTAAGAGAAAAGAACTATTTGGAAATAGAAAAGGCCATCAGTGAAAATGATGACTTTCATAATTTGGATCATGCACATATTTTAAAACTGTCTACCTTCGCCGTTCCGGTGATTTGCAAAACAAAAGAGCTTCGACAACACTATCTCAACAGATTTGATAGCTCTGGAATCGAAACACGACCGATGATAGCAGGCAACATGCAACGTCAGCCTTACTACACAAAATATGTGAAACAGCTTTTCGAATTATCAAATACCGATTTGATCCACAGCAACGGTTTCTATTGTGGTAATTACCCAGAGCTCTCAACAGATGATATAGCTTTAATTATTTCTTGTCTTGAAAAATAAATGATTGTTGTAAAAATAATAGGAGGGCTTGGAAATCAGCTGTTTCAGTATGCACTAGGAAGGCATCTGGCTATCAAAAATCAGACTGATCTCTTTTTGGATTTGAGAGCATTTGATCACTATTATTCACTGCATAAGTATGCGCTCGGACATTTCAATATTAAAGCACCTGTTGTGTCAAAAAAAGAGCTTCAGGAATTTTCGGCAATAAAAAATCCTTATCGGCGATTTTTAAGAAAACTCTCAAATTTGCAATCGCCATGGCGGTTTTTAAAGGAAAATAATGATGGTTTTTCAATAAATATCCTGAATTCATCTGGGAATATCTACCTAGATGGGTATTGGCAATCTGAAAACTATTTTGCAGGTATCCGGCCCATAATTCTTGAAGAATTCAAAATCCAGTCCGACATATCGGACAAAACAAAGGAAGTCAAACGTCAGATGGAATCTCAAAATTGTGCCAGCATTCATATCAGGAGAGGAGATTATATCTCAAACAAAAAAACTAACGCTGTCCATGGAACATGTGATCTCCAGTACTATCGAAGCGCAATGAGCAAATTGGAATCTCTTACAGACATAGATTGTTATTTTCTCTTTTCAGATGATATTGCCTGGGTAAAAGAAAATTTACATTCTTCCGTGAAGGCAATTTATGTCGATCATACCGATGCCAGTACCAACTATGAGGACCTCTTTCTTATGAGCAATTGTAAGCATCATATCATCGCCAACAGTTCGTTCAGCTGGTGGGGGGCCTGGCTCAATGACTATGTAAACAAGATAGTTATTGCTCCAACCGTTTGGTATGTGGATAGCAGCAAAAAAAGTGCTCATATTATTCCAAAAGGCTGGATCAAATGTTAGTCCTGATAAACAAAGAAATGAGTTAAGAATAGTTATGGTTCCAATATCCGTTCTTTTACCGGTTTATAATGCTGAAAAGTATCTTGGAGCATGTTTGGAAAGCTTACTTAACCAATCATATTCCGATTTCGAATTGATTATATTCAATGACGCATCTACGGATAATAGTCTGGATATTATTCTTGCTTATGATGACCCAAGAATTAAAATTATTAATTCTCCAACGAATCTTGGTTACGTCGCACATTTAAATCACGGGATCGCAATAGCCAAAGGAAAATATATTGCTCGAATGGATGCCGATGATATCAGTATGCCAAATCGTTTTGAAAAGCAGATCTCATTTCTTGAGCAAAACCATGATTATTCTATCTGCGGAACCTGGGTTGAGCCCATTGACCAACCCGTCGAAAAAAAGATATGGCAACTGCCATCAGAGCACCCAGCCATTCTCATTCATCACTTCTTTTATAACACAGCAATTGCCCATCCGTCAGTTATGTTTCGAAAGGAAACAATTGATAAACATCATATACGGTATGACCCATCATTTATGCCGGCCGAAGACTATGAATTGTGGTCACGTATCTCAAATTTTACCAAATTCAAAAATATTACCGAGCCCCTGTTAAAATATCGACAACATCCTGATCAAATAAGTCAGGTTCAAGAGAAGAAAAAAAAAGACGCTCTTACAAAAATAAGGAATACCCAGTTACAGCTATTGGACATCGAAGCGTCAAACAATAGTCTTGCACTTAGTACTGCTATTTCAAATCGGAATTTTTCTGATTTGGCCGCTGACATTGATGCTACCGAAAAATGGTTGATGCAAATGTGTCACGCCAATCAACGGATCTCCTTCTTCGATGATCAATTATTCAACCGCGAATTGGGTTACCTTTGGTGGATGGTTTGTACCACTGCAGCAAATACAGGAGGTCGAAAAATACTAAAAAAATACATTTCCTGTATGCTAAGAGACTACTATCAACCCTCACAATATGCCCTAATTAAGTTCCAATTGAAAACTTTTCTGAGCTCTTGAAGCCCAACATCACGATAATTGTAACCTGCTTCAATGCAGAAAGGTACCTAGCAGATTGTCTAGATAGTATTCTCAACCAAAACTATGAAGCATGGGAGGTTTTTTTTGTTGATGATGCATCTAATGATCAATCTTTGGGAATAGCAAGAAAATATGCTACACAAGATCAAAGATTTAAAATCATAGAAAATCAGACTAATATTGGACATTATGCCTCCATAAATAAAGCACTTGGAATGACTCAAACTGAGTTTTTTTCAAGGGTGGATGCTGACGACACCATTCATCCTGACTACCTAGTCAAGTGTATTGAGGTTATTGCCAGCACTTCAAAAATTGGAGCTATTTTTGTCAATTTTCGCTACTTCAATGAAAAAGGAGAAAGTTCAGACGACTATCCTAAGCTTGTGTCAAACAAGGCTTTTGGGATCGACCAACTGCTACCCGAAGGTAAGCTGAAAAGAAGCAGGTATTATTTTGATTCATCGCTTTCTGATTATTTTAGAGGAATTGGTATAATTCGAACAGATCTCGTGAACAAACTTGGCGGATTCGAAGAATGGATTAGTGAGTCTGATATACTATTATACCTCAAAATAGCTTGTAAAGCCAACGTGTTTTGCCTCAATGATAGACTTTACAGCTATAGAAAACATTCAACATCAGCAACATCCAAAATTTCTGAGAATGGGCAAGACTTAAACTGGAAAAAAAAGTTTTTGATTGAAGCGAATGAAGTTTTACTTGAAAATAAAATACTAAGTGCGAGAGAACACAAGAAACAAAAGCAATCAATTGTCAATGAATATCATCGCCACAAGATCAATCGGGCGAGGAAAAAGTTAAATCTCCCCAGTGCACTCATCCACGCTATCAAATTAATGATCAATCTATTTCGCTAAATGCAGAGTAAAGTATTTGCCATAATAGTTACATACAACGGCTCTCAGTGGATTCGCCAATGCCTGAACAGCCTGAAGGATGATATTCCTCCAGAGCAAATCATAGTTGTAGACAATAATTCTACCGATCCTACGGTAGCCATAATCAGAGAAAATTATCCTTCAGTCCAACTATGGCTTCAAAAGCATAACTTGGGCTTCGGCAAGGCAAACAACTTAGGGATCAAGCACGCACTGGAAGAAGCTGCGGACTATGTTTTACTACTCAATCAAGATGCGTGGCTGGCTTCGGGAACGTTGCAAAAGATGCAAGAAACCCTTCAGGCTAATCCGGAGATAGCTATTCTTAGTCCTTCTCAATTTGATGGATCCCAAAAAGAACTAGATCATTTATTTTCAACTTATCTCGAAAAAAAAGTTCAACAATATAATAATCTGACCTTTGTGCCATTTGTAAATGCAGCCATTTGGCTGATGCCAAGGACAACTTTAGTAAAGGTTGGTGGGTTTGATCCATTATTCCCGCATTATGGTGAGGATGTCGATTTTGTGAACAGATGCCACTATCTTGGATTAAAAATAGCTATTCAAACAAACCTGAGTGGATATCATGATCGGGACTCTTCAAAAATATTGCCTTTGACGAAAAGAAAATATTTTGAATTCATCAATGCCTTGGTGGAGCTAAAAAACATTAACAAGTCATTTATTCGATCTTTGATGATTTTTGTGCTTCGAACGCTCAGATACTTCTTCGGAGCGATCTTTAAAGGCTGGTTAACCAGCGCTAAAGACGACTTGATAACTTTGGCCAAAATTACCGTGCAGATACCACAGATTTTGCTGAGCAGAAAAAAATGCGCTTCGAAAAAAGGTAATCGCCTATTTCTTAAATAAACCGGTCCCATGTCAATTAGAGGAAAAATAATATTTATTACGTCAAACGAACCCTGGGGCGATATCTGGTACTCCAAACAAAACTATGCCTATGAGTTGTCAAGAACCAATACCGTATATTTTGTTGACCCGCCAACCAAGAAAAGTCTGTTCAATTGGTTTAATCTGACGTTTAGAACCAAAAGTATTACAGAAAATTTGACAGTTATTCAGTATGAGCACATCCTGCCATATCTGAACAATACATTCAATCTACTCAACAATAAGTTGATATCCAGTAGGTTCAAACATTGGATTGAAGAGCAGGGAATCTCTGACTTTATTTTTTGGTCTTTTGACCCTATCCGATTGTATAACCCCAAATTATTAGGTGCAAAGGTTTCCATCTTCCACTGTGTCGATTATTTCTATTTTAAACATTTAGGTGAACGGGAATTATGCCAAAACAGTGACTTGCTTTTTGCCACTTCACAGCTTTTTCTGGACAATTATTCGGAATTCGACAAGCCTAAACATGTAGTACCACATGGGATTTCTGAAGACGAATTTGAATTAGAAACGAGCTTAGGTGGAGAACATCAACTTGAGATAAAAGACTTTGGTCTATACATTGGCGTGATAGATCATCGTATGGATTTTGAACTCTATGAAAAACTCATCATCGAGTACACGAAAGTACCATTCGTTTTCGTTGGACCGGTCAGGCCTCAAAAGAATGAAGCATTTAAGAGAGTCTTTGAAGAAAAAAAATACCCAAATGTGCATCTTCTTGGTCCTAAGCATTTTAAGACACTAAAATACTATATCGCTCAGGCTTCATTCTGTCTTTCGCTTATGGATATGAATTTTCACATGAACACCGTTCATCATCATAAAACACTCGTCTATCTATGTCAAGGTAAACCTGTATTTAGTTTTATATTTGAAGAATATAAGCATCTTGATGGAATCATGAACTTATCCAATAGCCATGAAGGTATCTTAAACAAACTTGGCGACTATCTAAGGTCCGGCGAAGCTGAATCTTTAGCAGCGGACCGAATCGCCTATGCTCAAAAATTCACATTCCAAAATATTATCAACAGTGCCGGACGAATCATCGAAGAGTTTCAAAAATGAAAAATTAGTTTCGGTAGTGATTCCTTGCTACAAGGCTGAAAAATACATTGAAACCACAGTAGTATCCGTATTGGAACAAACATATCAAAACCTTGAAGTAATTGTCGTAATAGATGGTTCTCCCGAGAATGAAATTGAGGTTCTAGAAGGGCTGTCAAAAAGAGATCTTCGACTAAAAGTTATTGAACAAAAGAATCTAGGAGTATCCCAAGCACGAAACAATGGATATAAAGTAACAAAAGGTGATTATATTTCTTTTCTTGATTCTGACGATGTCTGGCTGCCTAATCGACTAGAAAAACTTATCAATAAATTTGAAAATGGTAATTTTGGCTTAGTGCAATCAGACGTTGAAGTAATTGATCAAAATGGGAGGCGTACAGGTGAAATAAAGCACGGAAAAGAGGGGAATGTCCTTGAGGATTTACTTCTATGGAATGGGGATGTCATCAATGCCCCGAGTAGTGTTTTGGTCAAAAGAGAAGCTTTGGAGGAAGTAGGTCTATTTGATCATGAGTTGTCTACCGCGGCTGATCAAGAATTATGGTTCAGAATTGCCAGTAAATACGAAGTTGGATTAGTGTCAGAACCCTTGTCCTATTATAGGAAGCATGAGGAAAACATGAGCTCTAATATTTCGCTGTTAGAAAAGGATCATCTCATCGCATATAAAAAAGCTGAAAAAAACGGCCTGTTTAAAAGTAACTCATTTAAAAATCAATGTTTTTCTAACATGACCATGATTATTGCCGCTTGCTGGATTGGCGACGGAAAAGACTTTGCAAAAGGTTTGAAACTGTTAATCAAATCGATATTACTCTACCCACCAAATTCATTTAAATTAATGAGTATAATGAAAGAGAGGCTAAATCGAGTGTAATGATGGAAAACAAACCCGTAACATCTTCTCATCTCATTGTATTTATTTACAATAGTTTTTTAGACCCTCTGTTTCAAAATATATTGCTGGACTATATTAAAACCCTCAGCAACTCGAAAAGGATTACTTTTCACGTAATCACCTTTGAGCAGTCTCAATACAAAATCGAAAAAGAAGAACGACTAAAATTATCTCATGAGTTGAGAGCTTTGAACATCAATTGGTATCCAATGCAGTTTCATACTGGGCAATTTCTCTTATTCAAAAAGGGTGTAGATTTTTTACAAGTTGCCTGGCTAATAGCTAGGCTTAAGATTGCAAAAGGAGCCAAAGCAATTTTAGCCTTTGCTAATGTATCTGGGGCGTTTAGCTATATATTTTCTCGATTATTCCGGATGCAATTGATCATCTATTCTTATGAACCTCATAGTGAGTTTCTGGCTGAGTTAGGCTTATGGGATCGTCGATCGTTAAAGTTCAAGCTACTTCAATATTTTGAATTAACAGCCGGTACTAAAGGTGAATATATAATGACCGGCACGCGTCATATGGTCGATCGATTGACCATTGAAAAGGCCAGGGGGCAATTGTTCAGAGCCCCAACCGGAATAGATAAAGAAAAATTTTACCCGATTGATAACAGTGGACTGCGAAGCGAACTCGGCATAGCCAATAGAAAGGTGCTTTTTTATATAGGTAAATTCGGAGATCTGTACTATTCACATGAGATTCCCAGGCTTTTTAAGCTAATTCAGAAAAGACTGCCAGAGCTGTTTTTTTTAGTAATTACGCCAAGCGACCTTTCTGAGGTTAGTTCCTACTTTGGCCAATACAATATAGATTCAAAGGACTTTCTACTACTCCCAAGTACATTTACTCAACCCGAAATCAATTTGTATATCAATGCTTCCGATATATGTCTCAGTGCCGTACCACCGTCCCCCTCACAAAAATTCCGATCGCCGACCAAAGTCGGCGAATATTTGATGTGTGGTAAACCTTTTCTTACTTGCGCGGGCGTCTCAGAAGATGATGAGTTTGCCAGCAAGCGCAAAACCGGAATTGTTCTTCAAGACTTTTCAGAATCATCCGTTAATCGCGCATTGTCTGAAATCGAGCATATTTTGAATGAACCACATTCAGATTTACAAGAGAGGTGTCGAAATACGGGAATTGAATACCGAGACAAAGACAATGTGATTTCCATTCTGGACAGAATTCTCGATGAGATATATTACAATTGTAAGAAATAAGAAAATTAAATGAAACTAGCATTAGTAGTGGGTGCAAGGCCCAATTTTGTAAAGATCAGTCCATTGATTAAAGCTATTAATGAGCACAATAAATCCACTCTTCCTCAAATTCAATACATTCTAGTACATACCGGACAGCACTACGATTCGTTTATGTCTGACTCTTTTTTTCAATCTCTTCAAATTCCAAAGCCTCATTTCAATTTGGGTATTGGATCTGGTACTCATGCTGAACAGGTCGGAAACACTATGATTGCTTTTGAGAAAGTCCTAAAGTCAGAACAGCCTGATTGGGTAGTAGTTGTGGGTGATGTTAATGCAACTCTCGCCTGCTCAATAACGGCCAAAAAAGAGCAAATCAAAGTTTGCCATATTGAGGCAGGCCTTCGGTCTGGAGACATGACCATGCCCGAAGAGATTAACAGATTAGTAACTGATCGCTTATCAGATCTACTACTTACACCTGATCAACTATCGTCCAAAAATCTTCGACAAGAAGGAACAGATGTTGATAAAATAAAAATGGTCGGAAACATTATGATTGATACGCTCAACGATGCACTCGAAACTGCTGGCATGCTTGAGCTAGATGAAATTATTCAAAGAAACTCGGCCGATGAAGTCAATAAAAATCCTGAAGCAGATAGTTATGCACTTATCACCCTGCATCGGCCTTCAAATGTAGATCAGGTTGAAGATTTGACTAAGATTGTACAGTTCTTTATTGACCAGGCTGCAAGTCAGATACCTTTGGTGTGGCCTGTTCATCCCAGAACATTGAAAAATCTGGAAAGATTTGAACTCTTGGAAACGCTCCGAAAAAACAATAATATTATCTTGCTTCAGCCATTAAATTATTTTGATATGCTCAAATTAAACAGCCAGGCAAAAATGGTTATAACTGATAGCGGTGGACTGCAAGAAGAATGTACCGTACTAGGCACCCCCTGTATCACCATGAGATTCAATACCGAACGGCCTATTACCTTACAGGAACATGGGGGTACGTCCGTTTTGGTTGGAAACGATTTAAGCAAAGTAAAACTATCATTTAATGCTGCCCTAAATCAAAAAAGAGAATCCAGAATTCCTGAACTATGGGATGGACATGCAGCAGTCAGGTGCCTCGCTGAGATAATTAAATATTAACCGAAATGAAAAAAAGGATAGATTCCTTATTAAGAATTTGTAATATCCCTATAAGGGAGAAATGGGAAGAATACGTTGGAGAGGGTAAATATTCATTATACCAATACTGGAAGGTATTAGGCTTAATTGATGCTGGAACTCTTGAAAGAATAAATCTATTCAAGGATGACCTCAGACCAACCATTGAAATGATTAACTATTTCAAAACCCTGGACTTCCATTTTAGGCCTTCTTGCTATATCAATAAGGAAGTAGCAGATGTTGGAAGTGGTTTTGGGTTCATTACTTTTTTTCTCCTGCTGTCAGGTGCAAAAAAAGTCTATTCAATTGGAGACCCTGTTCGTATTGGATTCATCAAAAAACTTTATGAAGCAGCTATCTCAGAAAACCTTATTGATGAAGGTTTGATCTCATTTAAACCAGAATTTATCAAGACAAGTGATACTACATTAGATTCAAATATTGCGGATGGTTCTCTTGGCCTTGTATTATTAAATGATACACTTGAACATATTACACCAAGAATTTTTCCTTCATTAGTTAAATCAAGTTATAATAACCTCTGCAGAGGAGGCAAATTCATCTCCAGACAACAAAATACAGATTCCAAGTCTATGCTGGCAAGACTTAGAAAAGTTTGGGAAGAGGTTGAAAAAAATTGTTTGATAGATCAACGTGTAACCCTGATTAACGAATCTGTTGGTGACATAAGCACAGAAAACACGCTCAAGCTTGCCCTTTCGACCAGGGGCTTGGATTCTATAGATTTTTACGAGGCAATCAAAACCTACAAGCAAAAGGGGCAGTTTCCTTCACATGACACAAATATTCCTCCAATTGATATATTAACTGATGTACCTGAAGAGGGAGATACTGGAATAGAACGCATCTGTACAGAATTTAAGAAATGTGGGTTTTCGAAGGTAAAGGTCTATCCAGATTTGATGAGCTCTCGAAGGTCCAGATATTTTCAACCACTAGCCAAACAACTGCCAGGTTTGTTTCTGGGCTCAGGTATTTTCGATGATACTACGGTGTTCAACATGACCAAATGATTCAATTGCGTAGCTTACCCTTCTTAGTTGGTGACTTTTTTTTGATAATAGCCTTTCAATGTTAACCCAGTATTAGTCCAGGTAAAAATGTTGTTTACAATAGATTTGACTAATTTCAAATATCCATTTTTTTGAATCTTCTTGCGCAATCTTTCATCTGAGTTATTCGCATCAATTATTCTTTCACTTGAAGTACCTTTCGAAGTTTTAATCCTAGTTATACTAATACCATGAGACCGAAATTTAGTGTTTACCATACCATGAGCACGCATGAGTCTATTGAGCGTCTTCTTTGTATAGTACGTGAGGTGTTCGGGGTACTTAATGACATTATAATTCGATTTGAGATAATACCTCATCAAAGAATTAAAATTAGGCGTAGTGCAATAAAACAAACCATCCTTTCTTAGCAATTGGCTAATGGATTTCATTTCCTCCATTGGATTATTGATGTGCTCGAGAACTTCAAATGAAGTCACTACGTCAAACTCTTCGCTATTAAAATCATTAACATCGAGAACCCCTTCTTTCATATTTATTCCCTTATCTCGACATAATTGAATTGCAGTTTCAGAGTATTCTGTTCCAAAGGCGGTCCACCCCCTTTTTTTTGCTTGCTCAAGAAAAAAACCTGCACCACATCCTACATCTAAAATTTTTCCGGTCTTTCTGAATTTTTCAAATTCGTCCAACAAATTATTGTAACTTTCTATGGTAAGCGGAGATAAATATTGTTCTCGCCCATATGAATACGCACTATAATATTCATTCAACTCCTCACCAGTAGGTATTTGACGCATAAAAACAAAAGAACAATTTTTGCATTTTTGCAAACCATGAGATTCATAGCCCTTTAAAACGTACAAATTCTTACTTGAACAAAGCAAGCAATTTTCAAAATAGTCTTTAGAGTCTGCCATTGTAAATGTTGGTCTACGTAATTTTGAAGACGAAAATACCGAGATTTTTATACACTGTATATCTAACTAGGATAATTATATTATTTGTTGGGTACCAATCCAGAAATTGAGTTTTTTACTCAATTAGCTCATAAAATCAACTGATTAGGAGAGAATCTTCTGCTATTGCTTCGGTTTGTACCTCCTGGAACTTTGGTTTTTTTGAACATGCTTGATGAAAAATAAACACTATTTAAAATCACCCATATTATGGAATCAAAATACTTAAATGGATAAAAGTACTTTGTCTTAAGATTATCTTAATTTGCCTATCAAAATAATCCATTCTTAAAGAATAATAGAAATGCTCGGGACGGAGCATCGGAACATAATTCAATTAAAATACCATACACTGTGGGCCTAACAAATATAGATTTCTTAATAGTATTTCTTCTTTCTCCTGTCAGTATTTCAATCGCGTCATGTGCTATCGGATATTTTGTTATCCAATTATTTAACATTCAGGTATCTCAGTATTTTACGTCCATTACATGCTGGCTAATCGGATTGGTCATATTCAATACCCTCGCATCTATCGGAATAACGAAAGGCATTACGGTACAAATCTGTTTTATTCCTATTTTACTATTCCTTCTAGCTCTTAATCGCAAAATTAGTCATAGAGCTAAGTTCAATATGAGGTTTTTAGGAGAATTGCTAGTCCCGGTTCTTTTGCTAAACTTTATTTGGTCCTTTTTCTTCTTTTCCTTCTTTTATTCTTTTTTGACCAATTCGAGTACGGAACAAGCCTTATATCAGGACATTTATTATTACGTAAGAGTATCCGAAAGCATATGGTCAAGTGGCCATGAAAATATTTTAAACGGATTAAATTTTAGTTCCACTTTTCAAGGAGGGACTACACCTTACCATTATTTCGAATTATATCAAAACCTTATACAAAGTAAAATATTTAAAATAAGCTCTTTATGGTCATTTTTAGTTAGCGTACCCATTGTTTATGCATCAATATCCAGTTTACTCATTATATCAATAGTAAGAACTGCCTCTCAAAGCAGAATCCAGTACTTTCTTTATGGCTTAGGGATATTATTACTATTTGCTTCCGGGCTGAATCTAATACCCATATCCTACACGGAGAAGGGCGCTTATTCGCAAAATATGATGAATCATGTTACGCCAAAATATGCTGGCATGTTTATTATCCTACTCCTGTCCAGTTATTTTGTCTACATCAAAAAATATAAACATGCGGCTATCATACTTTGCAGTATTCAAGTATTGACATTCATGATGACCCCTGTTGTGTTATGGGGTACT
This sequence comes from Reichenbachiella sp., assembly GCF_039944555.1. Classification (GTDB taxonomy): domain Bacteria; phylum Bacteroidota; class Bacteroidia; order Cytophagales; family Cyclobacteriaceae; genus Reichenbachiella. Next base: position 443,954 of record NZ_JBDUYN010000016.1, read on the forward strand.
TCGATTGGTAGTTTAGTTTTACGCATTTTTAAAAAAATCAGTACTCGTGATCTATTGCAGATTGTATCTTTCGCCCTATTTACTACCGTATCTACATTTGCTTTTTACTCACTGACCTCTATTCCAACAGAATATCAGGGCCTAGCCGTAAATTACAGTGAAGTCTTTAATGGTTTACTAAATAATTTTCCTTCTACTATCAAAAAAATATTAGGGACCCATTTCTATTATTTATTGGACTATCTCATTTTCGTTCTTCCAAGTCTTATAATCCTTTATTTCAATAGGAAAAAATTTAATAAGCTTAACGATATCATAGATCCCATTATTTTTATCTTTATTTTATTCGAAGGAGGCATAGTTTCTACTTGGTTGTTGTATGACTATCATGGTGAAGGTTGGCAGCCACAGTATTATACCTTGTGCGTCGGAAGCATAGTCTTGATTGTGTGGAGCTACCTGACCCTCAGCTCCGTTAATAAAAATCACTCAAGGTACTTCTTGCTTATTATGATCATTGTGTGCCTGATAAATCTTGGAAACACTTTCACCAACCACCGTATCACTAATGACAAGAGGTTTGCGAAATATGATGTCTCCAAACTCTTTTTTAACGAAGCAAAGAATATCTTCTCAAATAAGGGGAAAGTCGCAGTGGGGTTTTTAGAAACGGATCCAATTTCTCCATTAGTATATCCTATGGGCAATATTTTGCTTCATATCAACTCACAAATCAACTTAGAGTGTATTGATTTGAGCATCATCAATTCCGACAACGGTAATTATAAAATTTGCTCCTTCTCTGAGTATGTAAAAAAGCATAGATATGATAATGATATTCAAAAAATGCAACTCGAATTTATCGAACAAAACAATATTGAATATTTTATTGGGTATGGAGCATTAGATAAAGAGTCAGCTTTATATCTAAATTCTGAGGAGATACTTCGAGATTCACTTAGCTCCCTTTACATTCGTAAAATCAGCCCTCAACGGTTACAGGTCATTCAAAGAAATCTACATCAATTTAGTTTGTAGTTAGTTTTTTTCATTACATAAAAAAACTAATCGGTGTGCAGAAAACAAAAATCAGCAAAATCGAATGTTAAATGAATCAGTATAAGGATGTTAAATAAGAGTAACCGAATTCATGTCAGATGCCTAATCAACCGATCAATCACATATTCAATCATATTCTGATCCATAGGATAGAATAAGGGAATCAGAATACTTCTGTCACTCAATTCTTCCGATTTAGGTAGATAATATTTTCGCATATCACTATAGGCCATTTCTTCGTGTATGTTCATTATTCCTCTTCTACTTGCAATTCCATCATCTAGAAGGCGCTGCATTAATTCATCTCTCGATATTTTACAATCCTGTTTCAAAAAAATTGAATAGGACTGATAGTTTGAAAACTTCCCTTCACGCTCTATAGGAAGCCTGACGTTTTCAATAATGCTCAAACGCTCATTATATGTTTGTGCAATTTCTCTTCTATTAGAGACGATAAGGTTCAGTTTTTTCAATTGTAAAACACCAATAGCTGCCTGTATATCGGTCATTCTATAATTAAATCCAACCTCCGAATATTCTTCGAAGATAACTTTTTCAGACTCATGCCTTAGTCTATCATTTACCGACATGCCGTGTTGCCGAAGCAGTTTTAGGCGGTCATAATATTGTTTATTCGAAGTGGATATCATTCCACCGTCACCGGTTGTAATTACCTTTCTTGGGTGAAATGAGAAACATACTAAATCAGAGTGAGAGCCAATCTTCTTATGATTGTAAGCCGAACCAATGGCGCAAGCGGCATCCTCAATAAGGATCAGATTCTTTTCATTGCATAATTTTTTAAAAGAATCAATATCCGCCGGCATTCCTATTTGATGTACCAGAATAACTGCTCGAGTCTTTGAAGTAATTTTAGACTCAACATCTTCAATATCCAAGTTATACTCTTCATTCACCTCAGCAAATACGGGCACAGCATTCATATACATAATGCTGTTCGCGGTAGCAATAAACGACATCGAAGGGCATATTACTTCGTCTCCCTCTTTAATGCCTGCAACGATTAATGCCAGGTGCAATGCAGTAGTGCAACTCGAAACAGCCACTGCATATTTACTACCTACGTAATCAGCAAAGTTCTTTTCAAACTCCTTCACTTTTGGTCCTTGGGTAACCCATCCACTTAATATGGTATCGTAGGCCGCCTGCGCCTCCTCTTGGCCCAACGGGGGTATTGCTATGGGAATCTTTTTCACAATCAATTCTTATTTCACCTCCCAATTTAATAAGTCCACCTCTTTACTTAGATCTTTATCTTTGCTTAGTGCTATGTAAAAATCTATTGTTTCCTTCAATCCCTCCTCAAAGTTTTTTCCTTGAGCTACATCAATCAATCTGTGCAATTTTGAATTGTCTACCCATAAACGGGGAACATCGGCAGGTCTGGGTTCAAGATAATCAACCTGTACTTGGTAATCTGGCATTAGAGTTACTACTTTTTCGAGCAAATTCTTCATAGTAATTTCAACCCCTGTACCAATATTAATGGTTTCACCTGTTAAGTTCTGATAATTTGGCAACATGGCGAGCAAGTTGGCAGTATCTTTCACATAGTAAAAATCTCTTGTTACGCTGCCATCACCAAAAATGACTGGGCTTTCTCCATATATCGCCCTTACAATAGATCGGGGAATGATCTCTCCGCAATCACCCTCATAATGCGCTCTCGGTCCATAATTGTTAAAAATACGCAGGACCGTAGTATCTAGTCCATAGCATTCATTGTATGAATTAGTATAGTGCTCACCAGCTAATTTACTCGCACCATACACGGTTAATGGGTAAGTTGAATCTGTTTCCTTAATTGGGAAATTAATTGCTTTTCCATAAATCTCACTTGTCGATATGTAGTAAAATTTAGAGACTTTTGCATTAAGAGCTTCCTTCAGGATGATTAATGTTCCTTCCGCGTTTACCTGATGATTTTCAAAAGGCGAGTGAATACTATGACGAACACCTAAACACGCCAAATGATAAATTATATCCACTCCATGGATGGCTCTCTTCACATCTTCGGTATTTAGAATGTCTCCTTTGATAAAGTGAAATGTTTCATGTTCTAAAGCTTTGGACAAATTAGAAAGCACACCATTTCTCAAATTATCCAATCCAAGCACTGTGTGTCCATCATGTAGCAGTTTGTCAACCAAATGCGAACCAATAAATCCAGCTGCACCCGTTACTAATATTTTCTTCATCTTCTATCCTTATTGTGGGTTATTTCACGAAAATGCCAACAGTATAATTCCAATCAGTATCACAAAAATTCCTACCAATCCTACCAAAGATAACAACTCGCCAAAAACGTAATATCCAATTGTCGTCGTCAATATAAAATTTATGCCAATTGAAATTGGGATCACTTTACTATATTCAAATTGAGACAAAGCCTTGAACAAAACGAGAGAACTCCCAAAGATGATCAAAAAGCCCAAGATTACTTTCCAATTCAACAGAAGCTGAATGTAATCACTTGCTGTTATCAACTTTCCATAGGCATTAATAGCACTTTTAATCAGAGCTGCACCAATGACGCTAAAAAGCGCATATAATGACGAATAGGTGATTAAGTATAAATTCATTTGATTATTTCTTCAATGACTGATTCAGGTCTCTTATTTAATTCATCAAAAATCCGCCAAATATATTCTCCAATTACTCCAAGCATTCCTATCACGATGGAAAAAAGAAATGACATGATAATTATCGTCGATGCGTAACCCGGTACTGCGACTTTTCCCAGCAAGGCACCAATGGCTACCTTAACTCCATACAAAAAACTTAGTAGAGCTCCTAAAACACCGATGGTCACTGCTATACGCATAGGAGCAATTGAAAAACCTAAAAATGAATCAATAAACAGCTTAATTTTTTTTGACATTGACCACTTGGAGGTGCCGTAACCTCGTTCTGGTCGATTATATTGTATAATAAATGGTTTGACACCTAGCCAGTGAGCATACAATGATCTATTGATATTTTTCGAGGTATCTCTGATAAGGGGTAGAAATTGTGAGTCCCAAAACATAATATCAAACCCGTTTTTCGGATAATCTGGAATTAAAAGAAATTTCACCAAGCGGTAGTAGATAGAGGCAAAAACCTTCGTAGGAATGGGATCCTTCCGTTGGCTATTTCGTTGACAAATGATGTGTTTGTAGCCTTTTAACCACTTGTCGACCATAGTCAAAACAAGTTCCGGTGGATCTTGCATATCGGCAGCATAAATAGTAAAGGCTTCTCCAGTTACATATTTCATTCCTGCATTGGAGGCTGCAACCGCACCAAAGTTTCTTGAAAGTTTGATTAACGTAATATTGTTTTTGTCCTCTTTAAGAGCTTTTAACGTCTGCCAGGTCTCATCCGCTGATCCGTCATCAATAAAAATGTACTCTAGTTCAACCTGTTTCGGCTTTAGCTTCTCCTCAACTCTTGTGAAGGCCCTCGTTAAATCTTTGAGGCATGCCGCGTCTTCAAATACCGGAATTACAACTGAAACCTGCTTCATTCGACTATTTTTTTGAAAGTTTGTTCGTCATAATTTTGTAGATCGAGCTCCAAGCCTAGTTGCAAGATTGTACGAGCCCCAAATCCCTCCTTCTGATCACTGAGACCTAAGTTAAGTTTTTTACCCCCATTTAAAGTCGTTGTTCCAAATTCGAACCATTCTTTGTCTACGTAGACCTGATCAATTAATACATCAAACAGATAATCGAGTGCACCAACAATTTTACCCTCTCTAGTTGATGCTATATATTGCGCCCTGGCTACTCGATCGGTCTCAAATATCAACACACCTGCTAATAACTGATCATTTTGACTCACTTCAAAAAGTCTTATGCTCTTTGGAAAATGCCTATGTAAATAAGTGATTTCTTCCAACGAATGGACCGGAAGGGTACCATGATCTTTTAACAGTTCGCCAAGAATCATCCAATAATTAGTAAAATTTGTATTCTCCGCAAATTCCAGATTTGATGCTAATGCCTTTTTTATGGCTCTTTTTCTTCGGCTCTGATAGGACAGTCTTTCGGCCATTTTGATATGCGGCAAAAGATCGGTCCGGCTAATACTAGCCCCAGCACGAAACATACAAAACAAAAAATCATCGTTGGAAATCAAGGCATACGAAGCCGGTATTGTCTTTACCGAAAGACAACCAAATCCTTGCTTCTTTAGATATAAAATCAAACTGCTAAAAATATCAATATAATGGGATAGATAAACGTCCCTTTTTACAACCACCCCCCCGTACGTAAGTCCCAGGTGAGAGTAGTAATTGTTATTTCTTACTGTACCAGGTAACACGGCAACAAGATTTTTATCTTGATAGCACATGAGTGATAAATCTAGAAATTTATCACCATGATACTCAACAAAATCTCTTTTCAAATGAAAGGTTCCATTTTTACTATGATCTATAAATTGATCCCATTCATTTTTTTTTGCGGCCGTGTACTTGCTAATATCTATTGCTCCTGCCATATCGCATATCCAAATCCGGAAGCCCCATGTTGATTACCGTTATAAAAGAGATACTTCCCATATTTTGTACTTACAACGCATGGATAGCACACCATTTCACTATCCCATCCTTCTTTTGACCTTTTTATGTCCATTAAGTAGTCTTTGCGCTCCCATAAAACCCCATCGGTAGATTCGGCATATCCAAGCTTGTACGGTTCATTTGTCGAGCGGATCGAATAGTATAATTTATAAACGCCGTTCTCTTTTATCAACCAGGGCCTTCCAAAACCAAATTCACCTTCATGCTCAAAATTGAGTACAATATCGGATTTACCGTTCCAATCCAAGCCATTTTTCGAATACATTTTACGCAAAATATACTTGGGATACTGTTTGTTATTCCATGTGAACCATTCATTCGCCGACACATAAATCATCATGTACCTACCATCATCTTTTAATATAGTTGACGCTGATCTTAAATATGGCTCATTGGTAGTCCTATCAAGTATGGGTACATTTTGAGTTCTAATAATAGTGTCATCATCAAGTATCTCACCAAGACCTGCAAAATACATATATGGTGTTTTCTCTGTTCGCTGCACTCCGAAATAGTACATATAGGTTTTTTGCTCAATAGAGATTACCGCACTTGGACAAATACCGCTATCATCAAAGGTTCCTGGTGAACCAATATCTATTACTGGTTCTGCATGAACATATAGAATGTGCTTAGGATCTTCGGCGGATACATCAATGTAGGAAATTCTTCCATCCATTTTATCATCCATTGAGTAATAGTATATTCTCAATTTCTCATCACTCAGGAGGTAGGCCGTTGGTATTCCGCAATACTGTTTATTCCAATATTGCTTTTTATCATTCACAAAAATTCTTCCTTTTTTTTTCCAGGGCATGTCAGACTTTATAATAATCCTTAGCTGATTTGGATTGAACAATCTTCGTTCCTTTCAGGATCGAATTCTCTGGAATATTTTTCACTACTAAGGCACCAGAAGCAAGCAAACAATCATCTCCAATGTCTATTGCATTGTTGACCGTAGCATTAACGCCTAAGAAGCAGTTCCGCCCAACATTCACGCCTCCAGATATGACGACGTGAGAGGAGATAAAACAATTCTCCTTAATTACAGAATGGTGTCCAATGTGATTACCACTCCACAGCACTACATTATCCTCAATAGATACAAAGGGTTGCACTGTGTTATCTTCAAAAATAAAAACATGCTCACCCAATTGAACATTTCTCCAAACAAAACTACGACTACTTATGTAGGAGGCCAACGGATACCCTTTCGCCTTAGCAATATCCTTTATTTCAGTTCTTAGTCTGTTTAATCTTGTGTAGACACTTGCTGCATAAAAGAAATGGTCTTTGGGGGAAAAGTGGTCTTCTACCTCCTCAAAAGGCACTATGGGTAATCCGAATAATTCCGACTTTTTTAGATACTCCTTGTGAACGCAAAAACCCACAACCTCAAAATCTGAATCATGGGTAAAATATTCGTATGCTATCTCCGCAAATTCGGTATAACCAAATAAAACTAACTTATGCTTTTTCATGATTTAATGTTTGACAAATAGAATATCCTCCCTTCTATTACCCATAGGCAGCTCCTGGGGTTGAGGCATTAGATAAGATTCGATCCCCGAATTTCTGGCTCTGGACAGCAGGCCATAGATAACGCCATCATCCATGGTATTATATGGAAGGGTATAGTTGTCCAATTTAGGAAGAGAGTCCTCCTTACTGTTTTCCTGATGGTATCTAACCCCTGCCTCCGAGTTAAAAAATCTATTCTTTTTGTTGAAATTAGGTAGATCACCAAGCAAAAACTGGCCTTCATCAGCCAATAGGCTAATGGCCTGATCAACAAAGCTGTTGTACGGGAGTGAGTCAAAAACATAGTGAAATACACTATAAGACAAAATTACATCTACTTTTCCACGAAATGAATCTATGAAATCCTGCATATCCAACGGAAATTGACCGGAAACTTTAACGATAAAATCTTTGTCAGGCAATAAGTCTAACATATCCTCACTATCAATTAGAATAAGGGTGTGTCCGTGAGTTTGGCAGTGCTCAATAAGCATCATGGGCAGATCGCTACAGCCTGCACCAATGTCCAAAATAACCTGACCAGACTTTTCCAGATTGGTCAATTTACGCAAGATGTCTTTAAAAATTATTTTCTCGAATCCCTTTCGTAAATGATTAAAAAAACCAATTTTTTCATACTTCGATAATTCCTTATCTTTTGCCAGCTTCTTGAAGTCCTCAAAATCTAGATTCTTTTTCTCAAACATATTATAAAAATAATTCAACAATGCGTAACTCCTTTGATTTCATCAGCTTTTGTTCTATGAGGTGGATAATCCGGTAAATGTACCTGTCAAGTTCACAGCTAAGTTCATTATATCCGGTTACCTGCCGATAGATATATTCTGCTCATACACAACATCCGTTTTACCTATTCCCATTTTTGCTTTTTTCAAAAAATCGACAAGTCAGGTTAGGAGATTGTTTGGAAATATTCTGCCAATATTTGTTCATTAAAATATTGTTCACCTTCTAATTGTAATTCTCCAACTTTTAGCCCGGCAGCCTGTAATCTAATAATAGGATCATGGCCAATTGCAGAGGGCAAGACACCCATGTGCCCACTATCTACATGCCTTGGAAATAAATGAATAAACTCGTTCAACCGAGTCTCATTCATTTGTCCTACCACACGTAATATAAGCGGGGAGTCAATGGCCGAGATAATGTCCTTTACTTGAAAGGGCTCATTAGAAGTTCCAATCCACTCTTCAAGCAATGGAAAAGTAGCCCAGATTATTCCTGCACAATCCCTATAATCGTTCGGAATTTTCATCTTAGGAAAATCTCCGATCCAATCTATTGCAGTCAAGTCATATTTAGATTTGTTTCCCTTCAAGTCACAAACAGCCAACTTTTCACAAAGGCCCGATATCCCACGACTGATATACGCACCGAAATCGTTATTACAGATCAAAATAAATTTGTTATTGAGTAGAGACAAACCTGAGTCATGTATTAATTTAATCACCATTTCTGGTAGATAATCAAAAATACCAACATCAGAGTGGCGCTCATTCGTACCTGCTAAGGAAATAGAGTTTCGCGAACAAAACTTGACATCCACATCATCCGGTCTTAATTCCCAAGTTTCATACATCAACGGAATAACCACCCCAGGTTTAGCATGTGAAAGTAGATCCTCATTTAGTGGGCGTAGGTGACCAGAGTTTGTAATTATATCTGCACGGAAAATTATTTGAGGTGTTAATTCGTCAATAATGTTTATATCCAATCTGTTATCCCCGAATTGATCAACTAGCCCTTTCAGTTCGCGTCGGACCTGATTCACGCTACCATACTTGGTTTCTTTAGTATATGCAAAAACTTTTGCACCAGCTAGGGCAGCAATTATGGCAGTTACAGAATAAGGCCCTGTAGCAGCTTCGGTTAACACTACCTTACCCTGTAAATTCAAGTTCAGTCTTTTGATTGCACCAAGAATCTTACTTTTGACCATTAATCGAATAATTATTTAACGTCTCTATTACATGAGACACCTCTTCATTACTCAATTCGGCAAACATGGGAAGTGACACACAATGAGAAGCCAGATTTTCTACATTTGGTAGTGAGCCTACCTTATACTCCAGATAAGAATACGCTTCTTGTAAATGACAGGGAACTGGGTAATGAAGAGCTCCTTGAATATTGTGTTTCGCTAAATACTGCAAAAAGTCATATCTATCAGAAACAATAATTACAAACAAATGATAAACAGAATCACAAAATTCTTCTTGCTTTTGCATTCTAATATTTGAGTTGCGTATTTCACCAAAATACCTTTTGGCAATGTCTCTTCTTTTTTCATTCCAAAGCCCAATGTATTTTAATTTTACGCTCAGTGAGGCAGCTTCAAAGCCTCCCATTCGCATATTGTATCCCAATTCAATATGAGTATATTTTTCTACACTTCCATGATTTCTTAGCCTTTGCAGGCGCTCGGAATAGGCCGCATTATTAGTGGTAATCATTCCTCCCTCACCACATGCACCCAAATTCTTACCAGGGTAAAAACTAAAACAGGCTAAATCACCAATAGATCCTATTGGCTGGTCCATATAAGTAGCTCCATGTGCTTGAGCAGCATCTTCAATCAAAAATAGATCATGTTTATTCGCAATTGCCTTCAGCGAGTTCATATCACAGGGTTGTCCATAAAGGTGCACACCAATAATCGCCTTTGTCTTAGAACTTATTGCTTCTTGGATTTTTTTAGGATCAATTTCCCAAGTATCTTCCAGACAGTCAACGAAGATTGGAGTGGCTCCAACATAGGAGATGGCCCAGGCCGTGGCGATAAATGTGTTACCTGGCAAAATAACTTCATCTCCAGGTCCAATATTCAATACTACTAAGGCCAGATGTAGAGCATTCGTTCCGTTATTTACAGCTACTGCATGTTCAACCTGACAGAAGTTAGCAAAACTCCTCTCTAACTGAGCCACAAATCGACCGCCTGAAAAAGCCGTATTGTCATATACCTGTTCAAATGCTTCGAAAATTTCTTCCTTCAAGGAACGGTGCTGGTTTTTTAAATCCAGACAAGGAATACTTGTATCTATTTTCAAACTCATATATTTTATTTAATCATTCTGATCAATTTTGCAGGGTTTCCTGCAAAAACTGCATTGTCTGGCACATCTTTGGTAACAACAGAACCTGCCCCTATTAGTGCGTTTCGGCCGATAGTAATACCTCCCAAGATCGTAACACTCGTTCCAATGGAGGCACCTGCCTTGACTAAAGTTTTTACCATTTGCCAATCTTTTTCTGTTTGCATAGTACCATCAACATTGACGGCCCGAGGACAAAGATCATTAATGAAAGAAACGTTGTGTCCAACAAAAACTCCATCCTCAATAGTAACTCCGGTACATATAAATGTATGGCTCGATATTTTACAGTTTTCTCCGATAATGCAGCCTGCTTGAATTTCAACAAAGGTTCCAATTTTGGATCCTGCTCCTATTTGACAATCATATGCATTTACAAAATCATAAATTTTTACTTGCTCACCTATTTTTATATTCTTCAGGTTTTGCCTTTCATTATCAACATTAATATATTTCATATACCTAAAGCGCTATCTCTTGTCCATTGTTTTTTAATGATTTCTCAGCAGCGTCTAATATTCGGACCACTTGCATTCCAATATCTGCATTCGAATCAGGCTCTTTACCCTCAACAATAGCCGCTATAAAATCTTGTGCCATCGCAGAAAGTGCTTCTGTGGTGCCTACCTTGGGTACAAAAATATCTCCAACTCTATAATCGGCAGTAAATTCATCTTTTTCCTGATCCGATCGAACCCTAAAACCAGTATCATAGATCTTAATTTTCTCTGTTGGCTCCATGTCATTGAACACCACCATTTTCTTGCTTCCCCCTATTAGCATTTGTCTTATTTTGACCGGAGAAACCCAAGAACAATTGAAGTGCACAATAGTATCGTTGTCATATTTTAAAGTCAAATACGCAATATTCTCAATATTATTTTCAGTGTGGGAAATGCCGGCCGCCTGCACTGTGAGTGGCAATGCATTCATCAAATAAAAGCATATAGAAATATCATGTGGTGCCAAGTCCCAAAGCACGTTCAAATCCTGCTGAAACAGGCCAAGATTGACCCTGGTTGAATCAATATAATTAATTTGTCCGTATTCTCCTTCGTCAATTTTTTTCTTAAGATAACTCACTGCACCAGTGTATAGAAAGGTATGGTCGACCATAAGAACCTTTCTTAATTTATCGGCCATTCTTTTAAGCTCCTTTGCTTTTTCAAATGAATCGGTCATAGGCTTTTCAACCAAAACATGCTTATCATTCTCAAGTGCTTTCTTAGACAGGTCATAATGAGTATTAATTGAAGTAGCAATTACAACTGCGTCTATTTCAGGATCTGACAATACCTCCTCGTATTCGGAAACTACTTTAATACCGGGATATAAATTAGAGCATTTTTTAGCTGATTTTTCTTCCCTCTCACAGACATATTTAACTGTACAATTTTCCAGGTTATTGAAGTTACGGACAAGATTCTTTCCCCAATAGCCATATCCAATTATTGCTAATTTTACACCCATTTTTTTGACTTGATTAAAGGCTCAAATCTAATCCATATTTGCTGCCTACAATACCCTCTCAATGGTTTTTTTCAACCAAAAATATTTGGTCAGGATGAATTTTAAGTCATCTCAATAGGCACTATTTGAATAAGATTTCAGATTGCAATACCGTCCCTTATTCGCAACTCATCGTTTCCAAGCTAAAAGGACAATGGATTAATCACAGGTATCGTCTACCCATCGGGCTCTAAAACTATTACATGTCTTGATTAAAGATCAAATACTAATTGAAAAATATGAAAAGAAAAATTATCTCGATATTTGCGTAGATAAGAGATTAGTGGTTATTGATCTTCAACTAAAATCTATTGTTCATCTAGATAAAAAGTCCATTTATCGAATTATCATAGGCAATACCCGAAAATAATAATACTTTTCCCTTATTTCTTATAATTTTTAGACTGACACACAAGAGGTTTAGCAGTATGAGGCGTTGGATTTTCCTATTTATTTTAGTTACACCCAAGTTATTTGGGCAATGCCCAACTATTGACCTGACCGTTCCTTCTACCTCATGCATTAGCGAGCCGATAAAAATAATCAATAGTACGACAGGTGCTACATCATACGAATGGGATTTTTGCCCTGGAGATCTGCTGGAAGATATCACCGCGGAATCAGCTGGGACTCTTTCAGGAATTTCGAGTGTAAGAGATATTACCGCTGTGAATATCGCCGGTGAAGGCATTTATGCTTTCGTTGTTGCTGAAAATGCCAAGTTACTCAGAATCGAATTTGGACTAACTGTTGATACTAATTATACCACCACCGACCTTGGTAATCTTGGCGGTTTATTGAGCG
>NZ_JBDUYN010000017.1:0-5810 GCF_039944555.1 Reichenbachiella sp.
TGAACCATTTACCATACAATTGCGAGCCAACGACTGGAATATGATCGGTAATCCATATCCGTTTGCTATCGATTGGCAAGCCGTGATAGATTACAATGCAAACAATGGCCGGACCGTAGAGAAATTGGTCACCTACACAAACAGGCAGTACAATTCAGATCAGACCACCTTGAACAAATACGGTGGGGCACTGTTGCACTCATCGACCGACATGGAAATCCAAATTCCGGTATCGGCAAAAAGTAGTTCATCGGGAAGGTCCGGGATCGCAAAACGGAAAAATGACCTTCAAAACTTTGGTACAGGAGAATGGGATTTTAGTCTGAGTATTCGGAATGAAACCATAGCCTATGATGTATCAAGTATTTCTATGAAAGAAGGAGCAGAGGTAGGGAAGGACCCTTACGATTGGCAAAGGCTACCCAGGTTGTCGAGTTATCTGGATATTTCTTTCCAACATGGAATAACCAAAAGTGCAGTCCCGATTGCTCAGGATTATACCTGGGACTTCATGGTCAACAGCAATCTGGTTGGAGAACTAACCACATTGGAATGGGACAACAAAGGTCTTGAAGATTCGGGGCATGGCCTGATGCTCTTAGACGTCAAGAATTATAAGATAGTCGATATGAGTAGACGGAGTTTCTATCAATTCAAATTCGAAGAAGAAAGTCATAATTTCAAATTATTTTATGCTGCAAAGAACAAACTGTCAGAATACCTAAAAATAGGCACCAATTTTATTGGAGACCCTTTCCCCAATCCATTTAGCCATTGGATTACACTTCCTTTGTCCATAGATGACCCGAATGGCACAGTACAGATCAAATTATACAATATCTTGGGGAAAGAAGTCTATCAGTCATTTGGAAATAAGCTGTCAGCGGGCTATCATGAATTTAATATTAACATGAAGAATGAGGTGAAAACGGCAATTAAAGCAGGCGCCTATCTGATGCAAGTGACTTTGACCTCCGATACAGGAGTTCAACGAGTGAATAAAAGAATTCTTTATAATAAGTAACGGACCAAAGACCCAAATGATGATGTTGACAAAATCAAAAAAAGGATATATAATATAGTGGCAGTTTGAGAATCGGCGATGAAGTACTGGTATGAATAGGTTATATTTTCTTGCATTGAGTTTGATGATTACAGCGTATAGTTTGGTCGCACAACCGACTGATTATGTGGCATACTACCCTTTTTCAGGTAATGCCAACGATGAGTCGGCCAATGCCCTTCATGGAAATGTAGTTGGAGCAAGCTTAACTGCAGATCGTTTTGGAAACAGTAATTCGGCTTATGCATTCAATGGCAACGGCTATATTGATTGTGGAGCCTCAACAATTTTTGATATGGAAAAATACCCGGAGTATACAATTTCCGTTTGGATAAAACCTGATAATACAAATCTAAGTGTTTTGCAGGCTATTTTGAGCAGACATATTGCTACTCAAGACAGGAGGTTTTATTTACTCTTTCTTGATAACAATCCTGCAACTACCCTCACCTTTGAAGCTTATCATAATGGGGCGTTTGAGTCAACAGACGTAGTAAGCACCGTATATAATACATCTTGGCAACATGTATTAGTTATTGCCGATGATGGGAAGATCAAAATGTATGTTGATCAGGTGCTTGTCTCGGAAACATCAATTACGGCAACCATGAAATCGGGCAATAGTAACACCAATTTCGTAATTGGAGCAGTACATCACAGTGATGTACTTTGGGACAGGAAATTTGAGGGAATAATAGACGACATTCGAATTTACGATAGAGCTATTACCTCTAGTGAACGTGCGGATTTATACAATGAAGATAGCGGACCAGTGGCTTACTACCCACTAAATGGAAATGCCAATGACTATTCTGGCAATGAGTACCATGGTTCGGGGTTTGGGATAACAAGCACTGTGGATAGATTTAGCATTGAAGGAAATGCATATCAATTTGATGGAGAAAATGACTACCTCGACATGGGTTCAAATGCCGGGAATGATTTGAGAACTATATCACTCTGGTTTCAAACAGATGACATAATTGACGGATCATTAACAGATTTTATTACACTTATTGCTAGAAACAATGGCGAGGCCCTTGTACAACCTTATGAATTTACAATTTCATTTACTCCAGCGATAGCCAACAATCCAACTCCCGGAAAACTAAGGTTTAGCATTGAAGACGGGGACGGAGTCATACATGATGTATATTCAAACTCCAACACATGGGCGAATTCTAGCTGGCATCATATTGTTGCAACCGTTGACCCAACAGATGGGATGAGGCTTTATGTCGATGGGGTAGCTCAGACAGACACAGACCCTTATAACTCAACCACAGGGACCATTTCCACAATTACGGCATTGGGAAGATGGGGAGATTTAGATATCAGACACTTTAAGGGAAAGTTGGATGACATTAGGCTATATCAAAGAGCCGTCTCAGCTTCGGAAGTAACACAACTGTTTGAAGTTGGTGTAGAGAATTTAGTGCCCACTATCAATAGCTTCTCTCCAAGCAGCGGACTTGTTGGATCAACGGTTACTATTACCGGTACCTACTTTGACCCAACTCCAGCCAACAACATAGTGTACTTTGGAGCTACGCAAGCCGAAGTCTCGGCTGCTACTACTAAATCACTAACAGTCGTCGTGCCACTTGGTGCCACTTATAAACCGATCACTGTTCTGGTCAACGGACTTGTTGCCTATTCATCAAACCGCTTTATGACGACCTTCGAAGGAGACGGCACTGTTGATGCAGATTCATTTGATGCAAAAGTAGATTTTGCAACGGGAACAACACCAAAATCGTTCTCAATTGGCGATATAGACCAAGATGGAAAACCAGATTTGGCTGTTGCGAACTCTGGTAGCCAGACTGTTTCTATCTTCAGAAACATTGGCTTGAATGGTGATGATATAAGTTTTGATTCCAAAACGGATTTTGCAACAGGATCAGACCCGAATTCGGTTGTACTAAGTGATATTGATGGCGACGCGAAAGTAGATTTGATTGTTGTAAATAGTTTGGATCACACCATTTCTCTTTTCAGGAATACAAGCACAGGGTTGGGTTCTATCAGCTTTGCCAACGCAGTGAATTTATCTACAGGTAATGGCCCATCGCCAGTATCAATCGGGGATCTTGACAACGACGGTAAAACTGACCTAGCTGTTGCAAACTTTAATGATCATACCATTTCTGTATTCAGGAACACAAGTACAGGCCCCGGAACAATCAGTTTTGCACTTAAAGAGGATTATTCTTCAGAAGCAAATCCAAGATCTGTTGCAATTGGAGATTTAGATGGAGACCAAAAGCCTGATCTTGTTGTAGCAGGTGGAAATAGTACAGTTTCTGTGTTTAGAAATTCAAGTGTAAATGCCGGAACCATAAGTTTCGCTGCTAAAGCAGACCACACAACTGGATTAGACTCCAATCCACAATCAGTAGCAATGGGTGATTTGGATGGTGATGGAAAGCCTGACTTGGTAGTGGCGAATGATTATGGCATGTTTTCAATATTTAGGAATACCGGTACAGATGTTGGAACCATAAGTTTTGCCACGAAAGTGGATTACAATACAGCGTTGAATTCAAGATCCGTTACTATTGGTGATGTTGATGGCGACGGAAAGCCTGACCTTGTTATTTCTAATTATAGCGACGTGTCGTTGTCAGTATATAAGAACACAAGCACTGACATTGGTACAATTAGTTATGCCACCAATGTTGATCTTGTCACTGGCACCAACCCCCAAAAAGTGATGACGGGAGATTTGAATGGTGATGGTAAGACCGATGTAGCAGTAGTGAATGATGGCAGCAACACAATTTCAGTATTTAGGAATGCCTTTATTACTCCCATTCCTTCCATCACCTCCTTCACACCAGCAAGCGGTCCTATTGGCACCTCGGTTGCTATTGCTGGTAATAACTTCAGCGCTACTCCTGCCAACAATATCGTTTTTTTCGGAGCCACACGGGCCGAAGTAACAGCTGCTTCTGGTACAGAGCTGACAGTTACTGTACCAGCAGGAGCTAGCTACCGGCCAATCACAGTACTTACTAATAGTTTAATTGCTTACTCAAAAGCTCCCTTTGAGGTTACTTTTCCAGGTGGAGGCAACATCGACGTTAACTCATTTGATTCCAAGCTGAACTTTTCAACTACCAATAGTCCATCTTCAATTGCCATAGGGGATTTGGATGGCGATGGTCTGGCCGATTTGGTGGCCGCAAACTTACAAACTCATAATATTTCGATATTGAGGAATACTACCGTAAACGCTCAGGACATTCAGTTTGCTCAGAAAGATGATTATGCAACGGGAAGCAGACCCAAAGCGATTGCGATGGGTGACTTTGATGGCGATGGTAAGCTTGATTTGGCCGTAGTCAATGACGACGGAAACTCGATCTCGTTATTAAGAAATACGACCAATGGCATCGGCAACATCAGTTTTGATGATAAGATAGACTACCTGACGGGATTACGTCCCTATTCAATCCAAGTTGGAGATTTAGACGGTGATGGAAGAGCTGATTTGGTTGTTGCAAACAGTTCGGGTAACACGTTGTCGATATTTCGTAATACCAGTACCGGGGCTGGGGTGGTTATTTTTGCTACCAAGTTGGAATACAACACTGGGATAGGTCCGGTTTCAATTGCTATTACCGATATGGATAGTGACGGCAAAGTTGATTTAGCCGTTTCGAACCGTAGTAGCAACACAGTTTCGGTTTTTAAAAATACAAGCCCCGGTGCGGGCACTATCAGCTATGAAGCTAAGGTGGACTATGAAGCTGGAGTTCGTCCCTATTCTATTGCAAGTGGTGATTTGGACGGGGATGGTAAAACTGATCTGGCTGTGGCTAATCATGATGGCAATTCAATCTCTTTGTTTAGAAATACGAGTGCAGGTATGAATGATATCAATTTTGCCCAAAAAGTTGATTATTCGATACCCGAATCCGGCCCTCAATTTGTTTCCATCGGAGACTTAGATGGTGATGGTAAACCAGATCTGGCTGTCGCGAATAACTATAGTAATACAGTCGCGGTCTTAAAGAATACAAGTCCAAATGAAGGTACAATAAGATATAATACTAATGTACACTACGAACTCGGCGCAAGTTCAGAATCAGTCGCAATTGGTGATTTGAATGGAGACAATAAGGACGATTTGGCAGTTGCAAATTTTAACGCAGTTTCTATATTCATAAACAATACCACTTTAACAGGATTCCTTGACTTTGGTTTTACAGAACAAACCGGCCCTGCTACCATTGACGTAATCAATGGAATTATTGATATAGAAGTGGCTCAAGGAACAGATGTGACGGCATTAATAGCAATATTTACACTTGCCGATGGATCAACAGCAAAGATTGATGGAACTGCTCAGGTAAGTGAAGCCACTGCCAATGACTTTTCTGGCCATGTAAAGTATACAGTGACCAATGAAGATGGTGATGTTTCAAAAATCTGGACGGTTATAGTCACTGTATTTGGTCATCCTGTTATCTCCAATGTTATCGCGGCAGATTCTTATCTGATAGGATCAGGTGGATATACAATTACAGCTACTATAACGGATAACGTAAATCTCTCAGATGTTCAGATTTTTGCCAAAAAAACGTCTGAAACGGACTATACAGCAACAGCGATAAGCATCTCTGGGGATAATTATTCCGGGACATTTACCGATTCTGCGTTCGGGGACCTGGGCCTTACATTTTATATTGAGGCAACTGACAGTGAGGGTAACAAAACTACTTCTGTCCAATATTCGGTT
>NZ_JBDUYN010000018.1:0-1810 GCF_039944555.1 Reichenbachiella sp.
AATCAATTTGATCCTGAGGATCACAAAAATTCGGCCACCACGCTTTTCAACGGTATGATTCATCCAATGCTGGGCTTCAATATTCGTGGTGTGGTCTGGTACCAGGGAGAGTCTAACCGGTACAATCCAGGGATATACAAAGACATGATGGTTGAAATGGTCAAGGGTTGGAGAGCGAAATGGGGGATAGGAGAGTTTCCGTTTTACTATTGTCAGATTGCTCCGTACAAATATACAAACGAGGTAAATACGGCATTCCTGAGAGAGGCTCAACTTGAGGCTTCCAAAGAGATTCCAAATTCGGGAATGGCTTGTTTATTAGATGCAGGAGATGAAAATTATATTCACCCATCAAAAAAAAGAATAGCAGGAGAGAGACTTGCCTATTTGGCTTTGAAAAATACCTATGGGATTTCTGGGATACATGCAGAAGGTCCAAAGTTTGTCGAGATGAAGATTGATAGTTCATCAGTAGAACTGACGTTCGATAAGGATCTGTCTTCTTTTGGAAGAGATCTAAAACTTTTTGAATTGGCTGGTGAGGATAAGAAGTTCTATCCTGCTCAAGCTGTTATTCTTCGGAGAAATAAGATTGTTGCTACTTCTGAAGATGTCTTAAAACCTGTTGCTGCCAGATATGGATTCAAGAATTTTGTTCAAGGTGATTTATTCGATCTTTATGGACTACCTGCTTCTTCTTTCAGAACGGATGACTGGGAAGCTGAAACTGGGTTGTAGCATGGGGATAAATACAACGATCATTGATGGCGACTATAGGCTGTTCGTAAAAGATTTAGAAAATAGATCACAGGAATTATATGACATTTTATCCATTCCTGGAGAAGGTGTAAATATAATTTCTACTCACCCAGCCCGAGTAAAAAAAGTTGGAGATACAGTTGGCTGATTGGAAGTGAATCGGTACTCCACAGTTTATTAGAAAAAGTTTACAACTAACAAAATTGAAATCAAAACTGATACTATGAATTATGCTTTGAATATGCTTTCAAGTGCAATTGTATTGTTGTTAAGTCTAACATGCTTTTCACAGTCAAGTGTGATATTAGAAAGTAAAACCATAGAAAGTGCTGTATTAAATCAAGAAGTACGATATAGTGTGTATTTGCCTCCGGGTTATGAAGTTTCAACCAGAAAATACCCCGTCTTGTACCTCCTACATGGGTTTGGTGATGACGAAACCAGATGGATTCAGCGAGGGAATGTTCAGGCAATTGCAGATCAGGCAATAGAAAGCGGCTCGGCAGTGCCGATGATCATTGTAATGCCGGACGCACAAAAAAGCTGGTATTTGAACTCAGAGGTAATAGAATTCCGATATGAAGATTTCTTCGTTCAGGAGTTTATTCCATTTATTGAAGGAAAGTATAAGTGTAGGACAGCCAGGGAACAAAGGGCCATTTCAGGTTTAAGTATGGGCGGTCATGGCACCATCATGTTTGCTGCCAAATATCCAGATCTATTTTCTTCAGCTGCCCCTTTGAGTGCGGCAATTTGGACAGAAGACAGATTGGTCAAGCTTGGTCAAAAAACATGGGATTCTTTTTTTGAGCTGGTCACTGAGTCAAAAGTCGGTGATAAAAGGATCAATGAGTTTACAAAGCAGAATTTCGGGTTTTTCCTAATGTCATCCGCTTCGATTGACGAACTAAAAACTGTCAGATGGTACATTGACTGTGGAGATGACGATTCATTCATCTTCGGAAATATGAGCCTTTACGAACTTATGAAGGACGGGCGTATTCCGGGTGAATTCCGAGTAAGAGATGGCGGGCACAATTGGTCTTATTGG
>NZ_JBDUYN010000019.1:0-4468 GCF_039944555.1 Reichenbachiella sp.
GCAAACTCTACATCTGAAACCGGAAGCAAGTATGATGGGAGCCATTCAGGTTTATATTTTCAAAGAATCTGGAAAAATTGTTGAGACTACCACGCTACACAAAACCTACCTGACTCAGGTCTTTGAAATTGATGTACAAAACCTGAATCGTGGACTTTATTTTGTAAAAATGATAAATGACAACACCACAGCAACATTTAAGATAAGTAAAGAATAAAAATCATCAGGGCACGGTATGGTCTAACAGACTTTGTGCCTTCTTAGAACATAATAAATACTCATCATCGAAGATGGCGAGATATTGAATGAAGCGAAAATTGATACTATGAGCCATCAAAATTACCTCTATCTAGAGTACCGAAGAACCTTGAGTAAATTCAGGAAGCTTCAAAACCGATTTGAAAAAAGACTAGCCAACAATACATTTCAGGAATTGACCGCCCGAAAGAGGCACAAGCTCCTCACGCAGCTACGAAAACTTAAGCAAAAAATAGTTCAGCTTACCAGTAGATTGAAGTTGGCTACTGCCGGAGGTTCATTGGCATTGAGTTTGGGATTAATGATCGGAGCTCAAACTGAAGGGCTTGCATCCACTGGCCCGACTGGTATTGGGGTGCCAAAAACCTTGACAACAGACAAAACCTTGTTGAATACCGAAACTGATGGCAGCCAGGAAAATCCCGATGTCGCCATAAATGATCTGGGAGAATCAACGTTTGTTTGGGAGTCCGCCAGCAATCAAATTATGGGCAAGGGATTTGGTAGTGATGGCGAAAGTATTGAATTCACGGTTACTGATGATACCTTTAGAAACGTAGATCCCTCCGTGGCTTTAAATGATGAAGGAGATTTTGTCGTTGCCTGGAGCTCGTATGAGCTTACTTCCCCCTACAGTACGTATTCCATCAAGTACATGAGATATGAGGTTGATGGAGATGAAATTGTCCCTGATGGTCCTTATACCATTGCCCAAGGCACTTCTACCGAAAGCAAAGCTTTAAATAATCCTGATGTAGCAATAAGCGAAGATGGAAATTTTGTGATCGTCTGGGGTGATTCGGAAACCGATGTATCTGATATAAAAGCTCGCTATGTAAATACGGAAAATGTTTCGGACTTGGAATTGAATGTGACCGATAATTCTCCAACAGAAAGTGCAAAGGAGCCTGCGGTTGATATTGATGACGAAGGTAATTTCACTGTCATATGGCAGGAATCCTTCGACATGATGTCGGCATCTACAAGCTCAGTGAAATCAAGAAAATACAGAGCCAGTACAGCTCTTGAGTCTGAAAAGGTCTTGGTGTCTGAATCGGGTATTACCGATCGACTTAGGACCCCGGATATTGCTTTGAGTGGAGATGGTAGTTTTGCCATTGCGTGGCATGACGATTATACATCACTTAGTCAAGAATACATTTATGCTAAAAGTTTCGATTCCGAAGGTACTGAGTTGTGCCAAATCACGGTTGTGGACGATGTAGCATTTCAAAACCTTTCGGATCCTGCTGTAGCTGCTGACAAAGACGGCGGATTTGCTGTTGTCTATGCGCTTGAAAACATCTCCAGTGAACTAAGCAAAATTTCAGGAGCAAGATTTAACCAGTTAGGCGGCCGTCATGAGGACTTAGACTTTTATACTGGTGGAGAAGAAGAAGGGGAAAATCCATCAATAGCCATGAATTCTCGTGGTGACTTTGTGGTCGCCTGGGATGATAGAGAAGGGGAAGTCAATGCTTGTGAGGAAAACCTAGACTGTGAAGGTACCGGAGTATATTTCAAACAATACAAAGATGCTGGCAATGCACCCTATTGTTTGGTTGAAGAAGCCGTGGTCAACGACTTCAGTACGGGCACGCAGTATCGGCCTTCTATAGATGTAGACCAAAATGGCAACTATGTAGTGGTATGGCAAGGCGAGTGGCATTCTACAGTAGAAGACGGATCTGGCATTATCGGCCAAAGATACAATGCTGATGGAACTAAAGAAGGGTCGGAATTTCAAATAAATACCACAACCACAAATAATCAACTTCAGCCAAGCGTAGCCATGGATCCAAGTGGAAATTTCGTAGTAGCATGGTCTAGCTACGATGGTGACTATTCTGGCGATTACAACATTAGGGCTCAAAAATTTATAGCCAATGGAAGCAAGGATGGGTCAGAGCTTTTGGTTGATCAAGTCGATGGAGCCTACGAAGTATTGTTCAATCCATCGGTAGATATGAATAGTGATGGAGATGCCATTATTGTATGGCAGAGAAACAACTCATCTTACGGCAATTATGGCCTTTATGCCCGCAGGCTTGAGAGTGATGGCCAATTTGCAGGTGATGAGTTCAAAGTTGACTCAAGAACGACCGCGGGTAGTCGGAACAACCCGGATGTTGCGCTAGACAATGATGGCGGCTTTGTAGTTGCCTGGGGAGCAAGAATAGTCACCGACGAGCAAACCTTCATTAGACGATTTGATAACAAGGACAACGCTTTGGATCAAAATGATGTGCAAATTTCTACTGGCTCTAGTGCTCAACAAAGAACTCAATCCATCGATATGGACAAAGTGAGTGGAGATTTTTTGGTTGCTTTCACCAAAGAATTTGGTTCTTACTCAAGTATTTTGGCGAGCAAATATAAAAGTGATGGCACGGCTATATTCGAGGAAGAGTTACTTACGAATGCTGGCCGCGCAGATGACGAGCCACATGTATCGGGCAATGATAATGGTGAATTTGCTGTTGTCTGGAACAACAGCAGTGGAAACAACCACGCGGCCATTTCCATGTTCAATGAAGACAATGAGCTTGAATATGAAAAGTTTATGGCCATAGACCCTGACAATTCGATGGTAGGGGTTTCTGTAGCCTTAGATGGAGATGGAGATGCTATGGTTGTCACCGGAGCTTACTATAGTGGAGGGTACAACATCTACTCCAAAAAATTAGGAAGGCCGCTTTCAGGCAACATCGATGCCGGCAGTGAATTTATTGTAAACAGCAAAATTGCGTTTGATCAAAAAGATCCTGATGTCGCTCAAAATACGGATGGAGATTTTGTGGTGGTTTGGTATGATTTTGACGCGAACCCTAACAGCGAATATACGATCAGAGCCCAACGATACGATGAAAAAGGTGTTCGCCAGGGTGATGAAATCACCGTTAATAACGGAACAAATAATGCAGTTGGTGACCCAGCAGTTGCTTTGAAGGATGATGGCAATTTCATGGTAGTCTGGCGGGAGTACAGTGCGGTTGGTGGAGAAGATGACGATGTCTTGGGTAGCTTATTTGATTGGGATGGCAACGTGGTTAAAGATGATTTCATTATCAATGAAGAAACTAGCCACCATCAAAGAAACCCGGACATTGCTATCAATCATAAAGGAAATTTTCAAGTCATTTGGACAGAACGGCGTTCAATCACTACGCCTTGGAATAAACTCTATGCGCGTGAAGTGTCATCCGACGGGACTCCGGATGCGCTAGGTGAACAGTTTCTATATGACGTTGGAGAATCCGCAAACGTAAGCCTGCAAGCCTCGGTGGCTGTCAACGATGATGGAAATATGGCCATCCCTTACATTTACAGCTACGATGGTGTAAAAAGTGGATTCTTTGTATTTGATGAAGACGCCCAGGTATTGGTTGATGATGTTGACTTTAGCACTAGCGAGCAAGTGGATTCGCGCCCACCGTCTATATCGACTAATCAGGATGGTGATTTTGTTGTGGCCTGGTCCGAATATGATTTGGGAAATAGCAAATACGACCAGATGGTAAGAAAATACACCTCAGGAAGTGATTTTGACGCTGATGCTGTGAAAGTAAATGATTTTACCAAACATTCGGCACCATCTATTATTGCAGTAGACGACGGAGATTTTATTATATCCTCTGCTGACAGGGATGACAGTGATGATTTTTATAACATATACGTTCAGAGATTATCTTCGAGCCTTGAAACCATAGGCCCGGCCATCTTAGCGAATAATATCGATGGTAGTGATGTCAATGAAAATGCAATCGCTGCCAGCCCGGATGGCAGCTATACAGTGGTTTGGCAAAGTAGCTATGCAGATGGTAGTGATGAGGCCATTATGGCACGGCAGTTTGTTTCACACAAGCCGGTAATTGAGAATCAAGGGTTGACGCTTGACGAGGGTAGCGAGGCAGATATTACCGCAACCGAATTATCCTTTAGCAATCCTTCGGACAACAACAATTCAGCGATCCTTACTGTCAACCAGCTACCATCACAAGGCACGCTCAAATTGGATGGGAATAATGTGGCCCTGTTTCAAGAACTGGATGAAGATGACATGTTCTTCCTCAGTTATGAGCACGATGGCAGTGAAACAACTTCGGATCTCTTTACTTTCTCAGTGGCTAACGCAGATTTTGAAACAAACAATTACACCTTTTCCATAACAGTAAATCCTGTCAATGACGAGCCAGACCTCACGGCCAAC
>NZ_JBDUYN010000020.1:0-139407 GCF_039944555.1 Reichenbachiella sp.
CGTTGAGTCAGAAGTAGTAGATGAATCGGTTTATTATTGGTATAGTTCTGCGAGAGATTATTCAGGTAAGAAGGGCTTGTTGGACGTTGTGCCCTTGGAATGAGTCACGCGTTGCGCTACCGCTAAACGCGCGCCATCGGATTTTTTTTAAAACCCTAATTGTTGCCTTCAAGTATCATTAATTATCTGCTTGTATCTACGATTATGATAGTTGTTATTTAAAGATATGCCAATCCACAGTCAGAAATAGTATCAACACTGGCTATTGTCATGAGCCTTCGCCTTTTCATGATCTTAATTTTAGTTTAGAAATGCCAGCCTAATTTAAGAGAAAATTCCGGGGTAAATGCTGAGGTCTCAAATGTGCTATCATCTACTATTACGTCTTTATCACCAGCAATACGAAGATGTCCTGCCGCCCAAGGATTTAAGTAAAAATTTTTATAAAATTTCCATACATATCCGCCGCCTAAAGTAAATATGGTATTATTGAATTCGGCAGTTTCCAGTTTTGCATCAGTTTGTATTTTGCTATCCCAATACTCCAAACCTGTTCCAATCCACCAACCTTCAAAGCCAGGTTTAAAAAAGTAATCTATTATAGCTGCATATGCTTGTACTTCGTTGTTGGTAAATCCATCTTCTACAAAAAAATCAGGTACCTCAACATTTGCGATAACAGCTCGGTATCTAAAGTGATTGTGACCAACCCAAGCTGAACCGTAGTATCCTCCAGTTATGTATGGTAATGCATCTAATTCAAAACCTAAACTGGTATTTTTTGTTGATTGATTATCTACTTGTCCATAAGAGAAAATAAATTGTAGCATGAACAAGATAGATAAGAATGTTGCTCTCATGATACTAATATGTTTTTGAAAGCAAATTACTGTAGCGAACCTGTTTATGAAATGACTTTCATCATGTAACATATTGTTTTTTGATGGTGTCCAACGTCTCATGCAAACACTGTAATTGATTATTTAAACAAGTCACTTTCTGCATCGGTCAATAACACCTCTCATTGGTCGTAGGTTAAGCGCAGCGGTTCTACGACCTAGAATAAGAAGAGCGTCCGCTTGATTCTGCAGATTCTGACTCTATTCATGTTGATGCAAACTGATAGGTCTTAGCGGACCGGGTCGCGAAGATGCTACCAGAGGGAGAAGGACATTTTTTTACGACGCAATCGTTTTTTCTCATGAAACAAACTCAGTTTTCAATGATACAATCGCATTTCTGAGTGACACAGATGCATTTCTGAGTGATACAAACCCATTTTCTAATGACACAAATGCATTTCTGAGTGACACAGATGCATTTTCTAATGACACAATCGCATTTCTGAGAGACGCAAACAGACTTATTCATGACACAGATGTATTTTCCAGTGACACAAACCTATTTTTCAGTGATACTGAGGCGTCCTGAAATAAGTTGACAGGTTTTACATTAAATTCTGTTATTGGTTTACAATGATATTGATTAATCCTAATTGTGGTTGACAGTTTGTTTTATAGTCCTAGGTTGAGTTTACACTGAGTTTTTTAATTCTGGTTTTAGTTGACTGTAGTCCTGCTAAGTCCTAATTCCAGTGATCTTCGTTGTGTTTTTGCTCTGGGGAGCTGCCCCCTATACTATCATGGGGTCGTTTGAGATTATAGGAAGCCATCGATTGATCTACTTTGACTATGGCTTTGGGTTGATCCTCTAATAACCTATCTAAACCATATTCGCCCTTTAAGATTCCATTAACCCTCTCTGCCAGGGCGTTTTCATGAGGACTCGCTTTGGCTGACATACTGATTGATGTACCATTTGTTTTGAGTATTTATGGCTTTTTTTCGTAGTATGATGTCCTAAATTTATGGTATGGTCTAATTATCTATTATGGGAATCGTTATCTTTGAAGAAAGCAAACCCTAGGTATATGGACATACAGGCAGAAAAGTACAGTTTGATAGAATACATTACTCAGGTTAAGGATATTAGCCTTATTGAAAAGTTCAAGGATTTTGTAAAAGCCAATGAGAGGGATTTTTGGAATGATTTGACCGAAGAGCAAAGGCTTGAGATCAAACAAGGAATGAACGAGCTAGATAGAGGTCAGAAGTTTGATTATGAAGAAGTGATGTCCCGGTATCGGTAATGGAGAGAAAGAAAGTAGTATTATCTACTACAGCCAAGTCTAAGTTAACAAATCTTCTAGAGTACCTTAAAAGTGAATGGTCAGAGAAAGTCCAAAAGGAATTTATTACCAAGATGGACAAGAGCATGTCAAGAATATCCCATTATCCGAAAAGTTGCCCTGAATCCATAGAAATAAAAGGATTGTTCAAATGTGTAGTGACCAAACAAACAAGTTTGTTTTACAGAATTAATCCACAAGAGATAGAGGCCGTCACTTTGTTTGATACTCGTCAAAATCCAGCTAAGCTTAAAAAAATGAAGTAACCTAAGGTCGAAGCATCAGCAGCCAGTCTTCGACTGGTGGTAGGTAAAGCGGAGCGGTCCTGTGACCTAAAATGGATAGAGCGTCCGCACGGTTCTGCAGATTCTGACTCTATTCATGTTGATGCAAATTGATTGGTGAGGCGTCCTGAAAAAAGTTGACAGCATTTAGATTAATTCCATACTCCTGTACCTTCAAATCCTCCTTCCGGTTGTCTTCTCCATTATTTCCATGACATATATCAGGTTTGGATGAGGGGCTTACTCTGTTTGGCAGAATTCTGAATAACAATGGCAAGATTTTAATTTTTATCACATCTAACTTTATGTTATAATTTTCTTACAAAGCCTTGACCCAACATTACTGGTTTCAAGGATCATCTGATAGCCAGCATTTTGAGAGATGTTAATTGACTAATTAATTAACCTAATCTCAGAATCATGGAAAAAAATCACTTCAATTTACGCTACCTAAGCCTTCTGGCTCTGTCCATCATTTCGATCCTTTTGTTGATACTATACTTCGTTGCCAAATGGATACTCTCGTTTCGTTTTGAAATCGCTTTCAACCACGGCTATACCTACTTGCCATGTTGAATACCGAAGCGCTTTCAACCAACTCGGATTCAATTTCTAATGGAGTTTTCCCTAAGGTTACCTTAGAAGTTTTTGACCGATTTTCAAGCACCGTTCTCTTCTATTTTAATACCCAAACAGAGGAGTTAATTTATGTCAGTGATTCAGTACGGGCGACCAATGGATATTCACCGCAGGATTTTTTTAGTGGGGGTATGGATTTTCTAAAGACTTTGGTTCACGAAGAAGATTATCCCGTTGTGCTTGGAGAGTATTTGAATCTGCTAAATGAGAGTCGAAACAGATCCAGAACATTAGAACTTCGGCTCAGACATGCCCAGGGGCATTGGGTCTGGCATGAAGTAGATATGATTGTATTCACAGATTCAGACCAGAGCAATCGTCTGTTTGGAATGGCCAAAAAAATTTCCAAAACCATGTACAAAGACAGCTCTAATGCGGATGAAAACCGTGTGTGCGGTCAGATGGAAAAAAAGCAAATGGAAGAATATTGCCATTCGGTGACCCGCAGAGAAAGAGAAGTGTTGCATTTGATAGCGGACGGATTGTCGGCCAAGCAACTGGCAGATAAACTCTATATCAGCGTGCATACGGCAATCAATCACCGTAAGAATCTGATCTCTAAACTGCATGTAAAAAACACCGCAGAGTTGATAAAAGTGGCCTCTACTTACTTTCAGCTTTGATTTGCATGGAAAATAGCCATTAATGGCTATTGAATTTGCCGGCATAATTGGTCTACTTGCTCAAGAGAAATTTTAATTATCGACGTAACCTGACAAATCATGATCGATGAGGTATTAAAATTTCTTGTTATCGAGCTCAACAAAAAGTTAGAGACTGCAGGTGAGCCCAACAGAGCTGTGATGGGAAACATCCTGTCCCAGGATGGAAATATTGACAACGCCCTCAACGATTCTATCATTGTTACATTGGTCAATGTAGAAGAAGAGAAAGTACTGAAACCTCAGTCATCATATATCAAAGAAGATGATGGTGCTATTTTCAGAACCAATCCTGCGATCAATCTCAATCTACATGTTTTATTTTCAGCTCACTTTTCCGACTATAGGTCAGGGTTGAAATATTTATCAAGCGTGCTTAGTTTTTATCAAGGTATGAATTTCTTTGATCACAAGAATTCTCCCTCGCTGGATCCACGCATAGAAAAGTTGGTGTTGGAATTATTCACGCCATCGTTTGAGCAACTTAATCATATGTGGGGCTTCCTGGGTGCTAAGTATATGCCATCCGCGATTTATAAAATCAGAATGCTGACCATTCAAGACAATAAAATTCTTGAAACACTTGAAGGTGTATCAGGCATGTCTAAGGAAATTTTCACTACTTAATTATGAGCAAAGTTTACAAACCACTGTTTCATGTGCTAATAAGTCATAGTTACTATGATGATCTTAAATGTGAGGATTTTGAAATCAAACCTACTGTAGAGACGCAGAGATTACTCTCCCGATTCAAACTGGTACTAAAAAAAGAAAGAAGCGGCCTCAGTTTATTGCATCAGGTAGATGAAGAAACCAAAGAACCATTTCTGGAACTGGAAGAAGGAAGCACTTTCCATTTTTCCATGCATCTCAAAAACACTTCCTTTTACAATTTCACAGAGCTGCCAGAATCACCTTCACCAAAATCAATTTATAGTTTCGACAATTCCAATGTCGTGGTGGCTAGTCAGGATGAGGATTTTGTGGATTATCAGCTGGCTATAGGCGATGAGAATGTTCTGCCGTTGAGCCCCAGAACCGTTAGATACGAGTATACGACTCAAGGGAGTTTGGTGAAGTTTCTCGTGTACGATGATAGCGGAGTTCTGATATTGAACAAAGAGGTACAAGGGCATGACGGGACTTTTAGCGATCAGCTAGTACTTCTCGGACACCCGACAGGTCGCTATACCATAGCGGTAGAAGTAGACGGAGAAATCGTTAATACAGACAAGATATTTGTAACTGATCTCATCGCATTCGGAAAGCCCTTTGGAGTACTCTCGATCCGCAAGGATCAATCTGTTGGTTATGGGAAAACCTCGAGATTTCATCTTGAATTCCCGAACAAAGCAGTAAGCTGGAAATACCATGTGAGATTAACCAAGGACTATGAAGGCTATGGTTTTTCCATAGTGGATAAGGAGAATTATAATAATGATGAGACCAGATCGAGATACACCGAAGAGATCAAATTTGCTCAAAACAGTACCAACGAAGGTCTTACTGGTGAAATAGTAACCTTCGAATCAGGAGAGGTGATAGAAGAGACCTTCGAACCTCAATCCATACCGAAATACGAGTCTCCCAAAAAAAGCCTGCGATTAGTGCTTTCAAATGGAGAGAAGAATATAGCACTTGATGACCTGCCAAATCCGGCGGTCAACAATCTTAAATCAGAAGTATACATTGATGTTTAATAAACTAAAAAACCTAATAAATTATGGCTGCACCATATAAAACCCCCGGGGTCTATGTCGAAGAGATATCCACCCTGCCCGCATCCGTTGCTCAGGTAGCAACAGCAATTCCAGCTTTCATCGGATACACCGAAAAAGCGGTTCGCGACGGACAAGACCTGTCCTTTAAACCGATTAGAATTACTACGCTACTGGAGTATAAGGAACTGTTCGGAGGCCCTAAGAGGGTCGAAATTGATGTAAGAACTACGCCCACGCTTTCGGCTCATGTTCATGAAGAACCCAAACATTTTATGTTCCATAACATGGAAATATATTTTAACAATGGAGGGGGACCTTGTTACATCGTATCCATCGGAGACTATTCCGGAGTACCTGCAAAAGCTGATTTTGAGAAGGGAATAGATAAGGTCGCTTTGGAAGATGAGCCTACACTATTCGTGTTTTCAGAGGCTGTAAGTCTCGGAAGTGATTACTTTGGTTTGTGTACGCGAGTATTGACTCAATGCAATAACCTACAAGACAGATTCGGGATTTTCGACGTTCAGAATGAAGACGATGATCCCTTCGGTTTCGATTTCAGAGGAGGTATAGGTACAGACTATCTGAAATATGGGGCAGCATACTATCCGTATTTGGAAACAAGTCTTAATTATGCCTACGAAGACAGCGACGTAAGTCTACATGAGGATCATACCTTTTCTACAAGTGGAAGTAATGGTCTTACTTTTAGCTCACCTACTCATGGGATGAAGGTGAAAGTAGTTGAAAACACCGTTGATGCCACTATCAAATTTAGCTTCAATAAAAAAGTACTGACAATAAGTGTAGTGAAGGGAGCCAATGCCCCAACAGCGGCACAGTTGGTGGCGGCCTGGGATCTGGTAGCTGAAAAAAACAATCTTTCGATCGTAGTCAAAGGAAACGGCAGCGATGCTGTAGCTCTTACGACTACTGATTACGCATTGGTTGCACCGGCCGGTTCGGTGACACTTGATTCTAAAAAAACGTCAGATACTGCCCTGTACAATGAGATAAAAGCAGAGATCAACAAATTGAGAATCACGCTTCCACCCAGTGGAGCAATTGCAGGTGTTTATGCCAGAGTAGATAGCAATCGTGGCGTATGGAAAGCACCGGCCAATGTATCATTGAATAATGTAGTGAAGCCGTCCATAAAAATATCTCACCTGGATCAGGAGAATTTGAATGTTCATACTACAGGCAAGTCGATCAACGCAATCCGAAGCTTTACAGGCAAAGGAGTTATGGTTTGGGGAGCTAGAACTCTCGCTGGAAACGATAACGAATGGCGTTACATACCGGTTCGACGACTGTTTAATATGGTAGAAGAATCTGTGAAAAAGGCAACTGAATTTGTTGTGTTTGAGCCCAATGACGCCAATACCTGGGTCAGGACAAAGGCTATGATAGAGAATTATCTCACCGGATTATGGCGTGCCGGAGCATTGGCAGGAGCCAAGCCGGATCAGGCATTTTTTGTAAATGTAGGATTAGGCACTACTATGACTCCGCAGGACATTCTTGAAGGAAGGATGAATATTGAAATAGGTATGGCAGCAGTTCGCCCAGCGGAATTCATTATTCTGAAGTTTTCACACAAGCTTCAAGAAGCTTAATCACTTCTTTTTTTAATTAATATCTAAACTAAAAAATATAAAAATCATGGCTAATTATCCAATTCCGGTTTTTCACTTCCAGGTCGAGTGGGGAGGTACGAAAATAGAGTTCTCAGAAGTTTCTGGTATGAATACAGAAACGCAGATTATAGAGTATCGTCACGGATTTCAACCAGAACATACAATGAAAATGCCTGGTATTCAAAAAGACAGCAACATCACCCTCAAAAGAGGAATATTCAAAGGAGACGGTGAATACTACGCATGGTGGAGTGATGTTAACCTCAACACGATTACCAGACGAGACCTCATCATCAGTTTGTTAGATGAGCAGCATAATCCTGTAGTTACTTGGAAAGTAAAACAAGCCTGGCCTACAAAAGTCGAAAACCCAACTTTGAAGGCAGATGGAAATGAAGTGGCAATAGAGTCGATCGAACTTGCTCACGAGGGTGTGACTATGGAATATGCAAGTGCCTAAATCATGAGTTTTTTGCAGTATCCCGCAGTAGGTTTTCATTTTGTGGCTTTTTTTGAATTGTTTCCTCAGACACCCAACGACATCATGTTTCAGGAAATATCAGGACTGACATCAACCATCGAAACAGAGCCAGTTCGAGAAGGAGGAGAAAACCGTTTTACTCACCAGCTTCCAAAAGGAGTGAAGTTCAGTGATCTCACCTTTAAGCGAGGTAAGATTATCGGTTCTGGCCTGATTCCCTGGTGCAGAGATGCTGTTCAAAACTTTAAGTTTAAACCAACCAATGTGACCATTGCCCTTCTCAATGATTTACACATTCCGATATCCGCATGGTATGTAGTCAATGCATACCCTGTGGAGTGGTCGGTTTCAGGGTTCAACGCCAACGAAAATTCAGTGGTGATGGAAACAATCAAGTTGAAGTACAATCATTTTATGACTCTTGCCATTTGAGACCATGCCGTTAGAAATCAAAGAACTCGTAATTAGAGCCTTCATAGGGAGCGAAGCATCTGAAACAGCTTCGTCGGAAGCCAACTCCAGCATGCCGTCGACTTCAGCGATTGTTGCTGATTGTGTAGAACAAGTCATGCAAATTCTCAAAGAGAAAGAAGAAAGGTAATGCTAGGATTCGCCCAGGGAAAACTCGAAAAACTTATTATCCTTTCTTTCAAGGACAATAAGTATTCGCAAGATCAGAAAAAGTTTACCGTTTTGATCAATCCTGATTCGTATGCAGAGGATTACAAGATAAAATATACCGAACCCAAGGCTGCCGGTACTAAAATTGGAAGCAGGCAGTTTGATCGGGTCTTGCCTCAAAATTTGAGCTTAAAGCTCGTATTTGATAGTACAGGGATTGTGAGTGATGGTATTTCATTTGGAGGCATAAGAGAAGAGCCGAAATCAGTTCCTGATCAGCTCAAGGAATTTATGAGTGGGGCATTTGACTATGACGGTGAAATTCATGAACCACGTTACTTAAAGATTATCTGGGGCAAGAATAAGCGTGGTGTATTCAAAGGGAGATTGGATGGTGTCAACGTAAAATATACACTATTCGAATCCGATGGCACTCCTCTACGAGCTATTGCCGATGCCAAATTGACTGGCTCCATAGATAAAGAAACTGAGTATAAGGACAAGGTCAATAGTTCACCGGACCTGACTCACATTCGCACGGTTAAGGAAGGAGACACCCTTCCATTAATGACCTATAGAATATACGGAGATGCTTCTTACTATCTGGAAGTAGCCAGGGTAAACAAATTGAGCAACATAAGACAGCTCAAAGCAGGTACAAAAATATTATTTCCGCCAATCGACAAGAAAAGAGTATGAATACCGATATCAAAAAAACTTCAGGACTGGTTACTTATACACTTCTTGTAGATGGAGCAGAAGCTGATCAGCCCTTGGAAATATTGTCGATTCGAACCCACAAGGAAGTTAACAGGATACCGTATGCAAGAATTACATTGATAGACGGAGATGTCGCCATTGGTGATTTTGAGGTGAGCAATAGTGAAGATTTTATTCCCGGAAAAGAACTGGTAATTCAGGCCGGATATGAATCCGAAAACGATGATGTTTTTATCGGAACGATAACCAAACACAGCATTAAGATCAGAGAGGGTAGGTCAGTGTTAATTCTCGAATGCAGAGATGACACAGCGAAAATGACCATTGGTAGAAATAGTGATTATTTCTACGAGCTCAAGGACAGTGAAATCATAGAAGAAATTACCGGTAAATATGGCCTGGAAACTGAGATAGAACCGACCGATGTGGTTCACAAAGAAATGGTCCAGTATGAGGCCACAGATTGGGATTTTATATTGAGTCGAGCCGAAGCGAATGGTAAGGTAATAGTGGTTGAAGACGGTAAGTTATCGGCTGTTTCTCCGGATGAAGGGCAATCCCCGGAGGTGGAGCTGATTTATGGTGATTCCATCATTGAATTGGAAGCAGAAGTTGAGGCCCGTACACAATATGCAGGCACTGCCGGTGCCTCATGGGATCCATCAGGTCAGGCCATGATAGAAGAAGAGGGAGAAAATCTGGAAATTTCCGATCCGGGGAATCTGAGCCCGACAGATTTGGCGGATATCGCTTCTCCGGAAACAGTACAAATGAAGCATGGAGGTGCTGTTACCGGTGAGGAACTTAAGGCATGGGCTGATGCCAAATTCTTAAAATCAAGTTTTTCCAGGGTGCGAGGCTGGATCAAGTGTCCCGGTCTTTCGGGAATCAAGTTGGGCACGGTGATCACCGTCTCAGGCGTAGGAGAGCGGTTCAATGGAAACGTCTACATCTCTGCCGTAAAGCATGAGATATTTGAAGGAAACTGGACAACAGATATACAGTTTGGTCTATCCACAGACTGGTTTGCCGAAAAACACGGAATTACATCGCCTCCAGCTGGTGGTCTCTTGCCAGGTGTTCACGGGCTGCAGATCGGGATTGTCAAGCAAGTGGGCGAGGATCCGGACGGAGAGCACAGAATACTGGTAGTCACACCCAATATTTCTGAAGAAAAAGATGGTTTATGGGCTCGAGTTGCTGCTTCAGATGCCGGGGACAGTCGTGGAATATTTTTTAGACCAGAAATTGATGATGAAGTGGTCATCGGATTTCTTCAAGATGACCCCAGGTACCCGGTGGTATTAGGGATGCTTCACAGTAGTGCCAAACCAGCACCCTTGGAGGCCTCCGATGACAACAATGAGAAGGGAATCATTACAAAAAGCGAAATGAAAGTGCTCTTTAATGATGAAGACCCTAGTCTACTCATTAGTACACCCGGCGGTAATGAAATAAGCCTGAGTGAAAGCGACGAAGCAATAACCATCAAAGATCAAAACGACAATAAAATAGCCATGACAGCCGATGGAATTGAAATTGAGTCTTCGAAAGATTTGATATTCAAGGCAGCTGGCGATGTGAAAATAGAGGGGACTAATATTGAATCAGTTGCTTCCGGTGACGCCAAGACAGAAGGCGTAAACATAGAAATAAAAGCCTCCGCTGAATTTAAGGCTGATGGAGGAGCCGGTGCTGAAGTTACCACCGGAGCTATCGCAGTTTTAAAAGGATCATTAGTACAAATAAATTAGGAAGATATGGGAATGGCCGCTGCCAGATCAACAGACATGCATACCTGCCCAATGGTAATCCCGGGGCCGGTACCAGTACCTCACGTAGGTGGGCCTATCATGCCACCTGGTGAACCAACAGTAATGATAGGAGGTATGCCAGCTGCCCGGGTGGGCGATATGGCTACCTGCGCAGGACCTCCGGATACTATAGCGATGGGATCTACTACAGTGCTCATAGGCGGCATGCCGGCGGCTCGAATGGGAGATACAACAGCGCATGGCGGAAGTATCGCTGCGGGATGTCCCACGGTGTTAATTGGATGAAAATGATATGAAACAACAAGACCAAAAAATAGCAACATTAGGCCAGTCATTTCTTGGTACGGGCTGGAGCTTTCCCCCGGTATTTTCCCTGGAAGATCAGCGCGTAGAGACCACGTCTGAAGAACAGGACATCCAAAAATCTTTGGAAATAATACTAGGAACATCACCTGGCGAACGCATTATGCAGCCCGACTTTGGCTGTGACCTCAGTAGCTTGTCCTTTGAGCCGATTACCACTGCGCTGGAATCTCACATTCAGGATTTGGTCAAATCATCCATATTATTTCATGAAGCTAGAATTCGAGTAGAAGACGTAAGAATTCAGGCCGATGAAGCGCAGGAAGGCAAAGTGCTGATTTCCATTGAATATATGATTAGAACCACGAATACAAGAAGTAATTACGTCTTTCCATATTATGTAAATGAGGCAACGATCAGCTCACCATGAGTAAAAAAAATAAACATAGCGACGGCATAGTTCAAGGACTGAGACTCCTGGAAACATTAAAACCCGAAAACAATCCCATTGATGACAGGAAGGTCTCGGGCCTAAAAAATTTCACCCGGAGTTTTGCTGAGCTCATCAAGTATTTTGATCATCATGGGAATAATCCTACGCATTGGCAATCGTTCTTTGATCAGGATACAGTACCTGAGTCTACACCGCACTACGCATTGTACCTCACTTTTCTTGAATTGTTCAAACATTCACAAAGTCATATCAATACCCTGACGGGAAAGCACCTTGATTTTTACTATCAGCAAGTGCTGCGATTCGAAGAAAAAGATGCAACACCCGATCAGGTTCACGTCATATTTGAATTGGCTAAAAATGTTCAAAGACATTTACTGAAGGCCGAAAATGCGACCTTTTCCGCTGGCAAAGACCAGACGGGCAAAGAACTTTTTTATCGTCTCGACAAGGATACGGTGATCAACCAGGCACAGATTAAGAGCATCAAATCCATATTTTTAGATAAGGTCAATCAACATGGGGTTTTCGCTGCCCCCGTAGCCAACTCAGCGGATGGATTGGGTACGCCGTTGGAGGGCGATGAACCCAAATGGTTTGGATTTGGAAAAACGCAATATCAAAAGGTACCAATAGCTAATCAGGAGGAGGAATATGTCATCCTGCCAGCTGAGGACCGTACCATGCAAGATGCAACAGTTGGTTTTGCTTTTGCCTCTCCAATTCTTCTTCTTAAAGAAGGGATCAGAACCATTTCAATCATCCTGGAATTAGGCGAGAAAAAGTCTGCAAAAAATAAATCAGATACAGGCACATGGGAAACGCTCGATTTTTCCGAAACATTCAAGGCGTACCTAAGCGGAGAAGAACAATGGATTGAACCCGTGGATACCTGGGTGCAGCCCATTGGACAAAACCGACTCAGGATCATAGTAAAAACAGATATCATGACTCCATCAATTGTAGCCTATAACAAAGAGGTGCTTGGAGGTAATTTTGATACGCAACTTCCCTTGATGCAATTGCAGATCAATCAGGGACATTACGCAAAGTTATGTGCTTATAACCTGCTCAGCGCATCTATTTCTGTGGATGTAAAGAATGTCTACAACAATATTCTTGAATCGAACCTTTCTACATTAGATCCTAACGCCCCATTTCAGCCCTATGGTCCGGTACCAAAAAAAGGCTATGAATTTCGCGTAGGCAATGCTGAAGTCTTTCGGAAAAAACTGGATGCACTAAGCGTGAATATAAAGTGGAGTGACCTTCCGGATTTTGAGGAGCTATACAAAAACTGGCCTGAAGAAGTCAGACCTCAGGTCGAAGACTTTACAACTGAAATTCAGGTCCTTTACGACAAAAGCTGGCACAGCCAGGGTACGGTTCCATTGTTTGAATCCTCAAGAACTGGCGACGACCTGGAGATCAAGTCCACACTCGAAGGAAACAGATTTGAGATTTTTACAGGGAGAGGCAAACACCCCTATTATTTTAGACTGGTAGACGACTTTGGCAATATCGTACTAAGGAGTGAAGGCTATAAATATGAAAACGGCCCTGAAAATGGCATAGATTCAGTGAAAAGAAATGCCATTAAAGACGAGCAATACATTAGAAAGGTAGCCTCCGATGGTAGATTCTATTTCTCACTAATAGCTACCAATCATGAGATCATTGGAGTCAGTCAGTTTTTTACGGAAGAGAAAGACCGTGAAGGTTCAATTGAGCTGATTAAAAGAATTGTGAAAGAAGCTCGAGTGGTGTCAGTGATCAGAGAACCAGCTCTATTAGAAGAACCCGAGGCAGGCATAGTCAGAATGTCACTAGGGAGCATAAAAGACTTTGAGCGAGCAGAGGACTTGATTGAGTTGGAGGGGTATCACCGCGATGTGGTCAGAGGTTTTTTGAAAATGAAACTAACCGCTGAATTCGGGCACAAGGAGTTTCCAAGGGCCTACGCAAATCAAATGTTGTTAGAAGATGAAGAAGAAGAGGTAGAAGAAAAGGACCTCCCGCAAGAACCATATACACCCACGATCGAGGGCCTGTCGCTAAATTATAAATCGAGTCAGACCATTGATTTTCCTGTGAGCAAGGAAAAGGATTCTTTAAGAGGCACTTTCGATCAAAGGATAGACCAATTTTTCCATATAGGTCCTTTCGGTGAAGCAGAAAGGCACCCTTTTACCTCTTTCGATCCTTTCGACTTTCCCCTGTTGCCACAGATTCACGAAGAAGGTAATCTGTTAATTGGGATAGAGGGTGTCCAACCGTACGACTCGTTGAATGTGCTTTTTCAAGTCGCAGAGGGGTCTTCTGTCGAACCTGGTTCTGAAGCGGGAAACATTAGCAGAAATGTAGATTGGAGCTATATGGCAAATAATCAATGGGTGAAATTCGACGAACTTCGAATTCTGGCAGACAACACAAATGACTTTCAAACTTCCGGAATTATTTCCTTCGATCTGCCCGAACATGCTTCCAATGATAATTCGTTCATGCCTCATGGTCTGCATTGGTTGAAAGCCACAATCAATGAGCATTCAGAAGGCTTGTGCCAAATAATTGATTTACGAACCCAGGCGGCTACAGCTGTCTTTGTTGATCAGAAAAACGATCCTGGACATCTGGAACAACTGCTGAAAAAGAATTCCATCAGCAAATTGGCCATTAAGGATACCGCAATAAAATCGGTAGAACAACCCTATGCATCTTTTGGCGGCAAGCCAACAGAGAAAAAAAACACATTTTATGCGCGGGTAAGCGAGAGACTAAGACATAAAAATAGAGCCATTACGGTTTGGGACTACGAACGATTGGTACTGGAAAAGTTCCCATCTATTTATAAAGTCAGATGTTTGAATTATACCGACAGAATTTCAGAATTGAAGCCTGGTTCAGTGACTTTGATTGTCATCCAAAACGTCAGAAATAAGAATGCAATTAACCCATTGCAGCCAAAGACAAGCTTAAATACCCTCTATGAAATCAAAAACTATTTGCAGGGGCTTGTTTCTTCCTTCGTCACGCTTGAGGTACTCAATCCCACCTATGAGGAGGTACTGGCTGATTTCAGTGTTGGATTTAGGGAAGGCTATGATCAAGGGTTTTATGGTCAGCAACTCAATCGGGAAATCAAAGAATTTCTTTCGCCTTGGGCGTTCGACAAAGAGGTGGAAATGACGCTGACCGGAAGAGTGCACAAGTCTGCCATTCTCAAATTTATCATGAGTCGGGAGTACGTTGATTTTGTCAACCAGTTTAGACTCTATCATATTAAGAGAGGTGTCAAGCACATCGGGGTAGGCGTGGGGCTCATGGCAATTAGCGAAGATATGGAATTCATAGTGAGTATGGAGGATACGGAAATAGTCGAAGCCACCAGCTCCAGGGCTGTATTGGTATCGGCAGAAAACCATCATATTTCAGTAGTGAAATCAACTGATGCAGCTTGCAAAGGAGGAGAATTGGGCGTTGGTCACATGATGATAGACGTAAATTTTGAAGTGAATTAGTACTGATAAATAACGATAGTTATGAACTTAAAAGAACAAAACAGAAGTACACTTAAAAAATATTTCGAAACCGGAGATAGACCTACCGAAGATCATTTTCGCCAATTGATCGACTCATTTGTCAACAAAATCGATGATGGAATAACTGTGAGCGATTCCAACAATGTAGGAATCGGTACGAACGACCCAACCGCTAAGCTCGAGGTTAAGGGAGAAATCAAATCGACTGGAGCTATGTCAGTTGGTACTAAACTTACTGTCCATGGTGAAATGGAGGTCATCGGTAAGATGACAACCAGAAAAGTAGATCACCATGAAGGCGACGTACAGTTGGGCGATCATATTGATGATAAAATAAAAATATCCGGAACGCTTCAGTCCGACAATCAAAGTACATCACTCAAACTCATTTCTCCGCTGGAAATGACCAAAGGTCTTCACGCCGAGGGAAACATCACAACAGACGGTAACCTCAATGTACTTGGAAATACAAGTTTAGGGGATGAGAATGCAGATCAACCTAAGGTGGTCACTATTCATTCACTTTTACAATCGGGTAGAGAAGCCCTGATTATAAAATCGAAAGGTAACGCCTCCGCCACATTCGGACTCAAAATACAAAGCAACACGGGAGTGGAGCATTTCGCGGTAAGAAGCGATGGAAGGGTAGGTATTGGTACGGTTGATCCTGATGCAAAACTGGATGTCGACGGAACCGTAAAGGCTACCGCTTTTTCCGGTGATGGTGCCGGACTTACAAATATTGATGCCTCAGAAATTACAACTGGCGTCCTGGATGCCACCCATGTACCGGATATCATCAATGTAGATCAAATCAATGCAAAATCCGGTGCCGGACTAAAATTGTTCGATGATGAGGGTAATGGAGTTTTTATCCAGCAAGGAGGCCAGGTCGGAGTGGGTATCACTAGTCCGAAAGCGAAACTTCATATCTATGATCTGCATCTGGACACACTGGACTCACCAGAGCATTTAAAAGATTCCAACAAATATCACTTGTTCATACAAGGAAGCGCTACATCTGGAAAAGGCTCGGGTCTCGCATTTGGTAGTGCCGATAAGGTAGGAGCAGCCATGCTGCACGTAGAAAAAGATAGCGGTTCAAAAGGTGACTTGGCATTTTACACCAAGCAAACAACCAATGACGAAGCACCTGTAGAGGTGATGCGACTCGATGATCAAGGCAATGTCGGTATAGGCACCTCTGATCCTTCCGAGAAGTTGGAAGTAGACGGTACGGTCCAGGCTACGGCTTTTTCAGGTGATGGCTCTGGCCTTACTAACCTTGAAGCTTCTGAAATCAAAACCGGAACCATAGATGCAGAAAGGCTTCCTCAAATTGATTCTGCAACTATCGTAGGAGATCCTATCTCAGATGATTTGGTCCCTGACGTTGTTTCGGTTAACGAACTTAAGGCCATTGATTCGAGTGGACTGAAATTATCTGATAAAAATAATCAAGGCATTTTCATTAAAGATGGAGGCCATGTAGGTATTGATGTATCCAACCCTACGGAAAAATTGGAAGTCAACGGTAATATCAAGGCAGATGGATTAATCGGAAATGGATCGAATATTACTGACCTTGAAGCCTCTGAAATCAAGACCGGAACCATCGATCCAGATAGGCTCCCTCCAATTGATCCTTCGACTATTACTGGCAGTATACTTTCAAATGACGTGCTTCCCGATAACATGGAGGCCAGTGAAATCAAGGCGCCTAATGCCAATGGACTTAAATTACTTGATCAGAACAGCGAAGGTGTTTTTATCGAAGATGGCGGAAACGTGGGCGTTGGTACGTCCTCTCCAGATACCAAACTGCACATTTATGATTTGGGTTTAGATGCGGTCAGTGATTTAAAAGATCCCGCTAAGTATCATTTGTTGATACAAGGAAGCTCTACAGCAAATAAAGGAGCAGGTATTGCCTTTGGTAGTGCAGGCAAAGTGGGAGCTGGTATCCTCCATATAGAAAGGGGTAGTGGATCTAAAGGAGATCTCGCATTTTATACCAAACAGACCACAGCTGATGTGGCTCCCATCGAAGCCTTGCGCATTAGAGCCAATGGCAATGTAGGTATTGGGACCAACGACCCAAATTCAAAACTGGATGTGGACGGGATCATTACTGCACAAGGATTCCAAATGGCCGATGGGTCTAGCGTTACGGGTTCAGGAGGTTCGGGACAGACCTTGCCCATTCAAGGAACACATATTGTGGATGGCAACGGTAACAATATACCATTAGAAGATAATGCTGAAATCCGGGCTGAAGACCTTGCTCAAGGTATCAAAATCGTATTTGAGGAAGGCGCTCAAATTGCTCCTGATCCAGATAGGAGATATTGTATGCTTTCAATTGAAAAACCTTCATTTTTAAGACAATCGTATACAAATTATAAAAACTCAATTGGTTATTCAACCTTTATTTTTGAATTATCTTCAAATTTCTCACAGAACACACTTCAGATTTTCATATCAGATTATGACTTAGATAATTTGTCCACCAACATCTATATGGAGTCTGTGATTAAAATTAAACTTATTGGTAAATACCTTAATGCCGATAACACCGATTACACTGATTATGAACTCACCTTTAACTTAAAGCCCAAGATCAGGCTCAAAGGCTATATTGGCAGTTATGGCAGTGAGGATGGACAGCTCAGTAACGTTTCGGAATTTACTGTTGATGCGAATGGAAATATTTATGCACTCGACATAAATATTAGTAGAATTAAAAAATTTAATAATGAGGGGAACTTTATAGCCAATTGGGGCTCAAGAGGTAGTGGAGATGGTCAATTTCAATACCCAAATGGTATTACAACGGGCAACGATGGAAATATCTATGTGTGCGATTCCAACAATCACCGGATACAGGTTTTTGATTCTGAAGGAAATTTTATTAGAAAATGGGGCACTCAAGGCAGTGAGGATGGTCAACTCAACTATCCAAGGGGCATTGGTATAGAGGGAGGCGAAGTATATGTAGGAGATTCCAACAATTACAGAATACAAGTATATTCAACAAATGGAGAATATCAGAGGCAATTTGGCGCTAACGGGACTGATGATGGTCAATTTCAATATATTCATTCTATTGCTGTTGGTGATGGAAAAACATATGTGATATCTCAGATTGAAAATAATTATACCATTCAAGTTTTCAGTACTGAGGGCCTTTTTCTATATCGATTAGAACAACAGATATCAAATAATTTTTATTTCTATTATCCACATGGGATTACAGTGGACAATGAAGGAAATGTTTATGTAGCAGATTCCAATAATTATAGGGTTATAAAATTGAATGCTCAAAACGAACTTATTGCGATCTGGGGGCATCAAGGAACTGACCCGGGACAATTGCAGTATCCTCGTGATGTTGAAGTAGATCCCAACGGGATAGTTTACGTGGCAGATCATAGAAACATTATCTCATTTGAAATATCCTCAGACATTTAAAATCAAATAACCATGAAAGAAGTAAGTCTAAAATTATCTATCGATGAAGCCAATGCAGTGCTCAACGCATTGGGCAATTTGCCATTCGTTCAGGTCAATCAGCTGATCAATAAAATCCAACTACAGGCAGGCCAACAACTGAATGGCAATGGATCAGGAAACGGAGAAGATAGTTCACAAAAGAAGGAAAAGGTAAAGTAGTTCTTTACTGAGCGATTTGATTGAATCAACCACGATATCAAAAAAGAGACCGGCTCATGAGAGCATGGATTATACCTATCTCAGAGAAAAGGGGATTGAGTATATCCAGCAACTGGCCGGTACCACCTGGACCGATCATAACCTACATGATCCCGGAATTACGATTCTTGAGGTGCTGTGCTATGCGTTGACGGAGTTGGGCTATCGTACGGACTACGGCATTGGAGATATTCTGGCCAGTGGCACAGAAAACCTTCAAAACAACTTTTACACAGCGGCTAAAATTCTGCCCTGTAATCCACTAACCGTTAATGATTTCCGAAGACTGATTATCGATTGCCAAGGCGTTCGAAATGCCTGGTTTGAAAAACCGATCAAGTATGAAAAAGACATATACTTTGATCAGACCACCGATGAACTCAATTACAAGAATGGCCCCAGGGTAAGATTGAATGGGCTGTATGATATTCAATTGGAATTAGAAGAAGATTACGTTCACCAAAGTTCGGTAGATCTTCCTTATCGCAAAGAAGACCTCAACAGCAACATCATCAAATGGGAAATAATCGACGACTCCGGCACGCACCCCATAGAGGTGGAATTTCCATATTGGGATCAGGTATCAGCACACTGGACCGAACAATATGAAATTACTCGTATGTCCAACTATAAGGACCAGGAAGTTTCAGTAGAGTACCGAGGTGATGATCGATATCATTATTCTTCAAAAATTAAATTTTCCGATCACGAACTGGATATTGACAAATTCGAAATTAGAATCAAATTTACAGATGCCAATTCGAAACCGGATCAGTTGGCAGGGGCTGTCCTAAGAGAAATAAAGAATACCGACGGTCTCATAAGGTACTTTCATAACAAGATAATTACTACCCATGCCAGGGTAGGAGAGGTAAGAAAAAAGCTCAATAGGCATAGAAACCTCTGCGAAGATTTCTATCAGTTTAAGGCAGTACGTGTTCAGGAAATTGGCGTCACAGCTTCCGTAGAAATAGCTGCAGGTACGGACGCCCAGGAAGTTCTTTCAAAGATCTATACGGGACTAAATAATCTCTTCAGCCCATCTATAAAGTTTCACTCGCTTCAGGAATTATTGGATCAGGGATTATCACCAGATCAAATTTTTGAGGGCCCTTTGCTCGACCATGGATTTATTCGATCCGAAGACCTGGATGTATTGAATCTGAGAGATGTGATTTATACCTCAGAATTGATCAATATCATCATGAAAATTGATGGTGTTCAATCCGTCAGTGACCTCAAAGTATCGAACTATATCTACAATCAGGTAATTAATAAGGAGGTAGGGCATTGTTTGAAACTGATTGCTCCCGAAACCTACCAGGCCAAACTGAGTTTTGACAAATCCGATTTCGAAATTACCCTCAATGATTTACCAGTGCGCACGACACTGCCAACATTTGGTGATGACATGGAAACCGAATCAAATGCCCTTCAGGCGTATATGGGCCACGAGGATCTTGATGTTCCAACCGGTGAAAGGACAGCAATAGATGCCTATGAT
Source organism: Reichenbachiella sp. (assembly GCF_039944555.1). Classification (GTDB taxonomy): domain Bacteria; phylum Bacteroidota; class Bacteroidia; order Cytophagales; family Cyclobacteriaceae; genus Reichenbachiella. The sequence goes on from NZ_JBDUYN010000020.1 coordinate 20,243, forward strand.
TCATTGCAAAATCATTTCCCTTTGATCTATGGAATTGGTGAAGAGGGGCTGCCTGAATCGGTATCTGACATGCGCAAAAACCAGGCCCGGCAATTGAAAGCTTATCTATTGTTCTTCGAACAACTGCTGGCCAATCATTTTTCTCAGCTCGCCCATATTACAGATTTGTTTTCAATGAATGCCAATGTAAAGAGTACTTATTTCACCCAGCCTTTACACAGCGTCCCAAATGCCAGCGAACTACTAGAAGAAAACTATGAGGAATCACTACAGAGTAAAGTTGAAAGTGAATCCGATTTTTCAACCAGAAGGAATCAATTTCTTGAACATTTGATTGCGAGATTTTCGGAGGACTTCATGGAATATACCACTTATGCCAAGGACAACATTTCATTATCTGATCTGACCAGCAACAAGATATCTTTCTTGCAAGACTATCCGGAATTAAGCCGAAACAGAGGGCAGGCCATAGACTATCTTTCGGTCGGGTCATTAGAAAACGACACTAAAGACATCGACCTGCTATCAGGATTCGAACTCAGATTATCAAGGCTTTTGGGGTTGAAAAATGAGAAATATGATTTTGAGGCATTAGACAGATTTATCAGAGTGGAGGAGGTATCAGACGGTAAATGGGAGTTTAAGCTTTTTGATGAAAACAATGAAGTGATCTTAATAAGCAAGCAGGGGTTTTCTGATCCGGAGGTGGCGCATGAATCGGCCTGTGATTTCATTGTCAATTGGATGGATAGCTTTATTATCGAACGGATACATACAGAAGAGGATGAAGAAGAAGATGATGATGGTGATGATGGGAAAAGACGAAAACCAAAGCGAAAGAAAAGGAAAAGGTCTGACGATGAAGACGATGACTCTAGAGGCCATCATGAAAGGAAACATAGAGCAGATCGACTCAGGGACAGGAAATCTGATGACGATGACGATGACGACGATGATGACCGCAGAAGATACTACGGAAGGCGACACAGATGGCATCGAAGGAGAAAAAGATCAAAAGGAGATCATAAGAAAGAAGATGACGATAAATTTGAGTTCCGGGTCACAGATAAGCAAAAAAATGTATTCGCGGTGTCTCTCAAAACCTTTGATTCCAAACAAAAGAGAGACAATGAAATCAATAGACTAAAGGAGTTGCTTGCAAAAGTGTTGCCATTGGTAATTGAAAAAGAGAAGGCAGCAGAGACTGAGAGAATTAGGGTGATAGAACATATTCTATTGCGCCCTAAAATCTGCGAAACTATAGGAAATGTAAATGTTGAGGATGATTTGATACCAGTCTCCGCAGATCATATCAACGACAACGGCGACCTTATAATTGATCCCTATTCTTTTAGGATCACAGTCCTCTTGCCCCGTTGGCTCAACAGATTCATGCAAGCGGGTGATGGTATTAATGAATTTGGGAGGTACGCTGAGCGAGTAGTAGCAATGGAAACGCCTGCTCATATCCTTGCAGACATCTATTGGGTAGAAGCATCTACTATGGCACGATTTGAGGCTAAATACAAAAACTGGCTGATAGTAAATGCAAGCCCGGAACCCGCCGATGAAAATTTAAGAAATACACATTTTGAGGAGCTAAACGATGCACATCATCAGTTGCTCAGTGAGTTGGCGGAAATCAGAACTCAGTCTTCATAAGTGACCATGGTAGGACTAGCAAACAAATCGAATATCATTAAAACCCAAACATGGGAAATAAAAGTCGACGATGAGAGCATCGCTTCGGCCTTGCAACATGAACTGGGCGGCATGAATGAAAATACTATTGTTCCATTATTGGAAAAAGCATGTAACGAACTCATTCCTGATTTGGATGTGGTCAGGCTCAATAAAATGGAATTGGATCTGGGCCAGGTCTCTTACGAGCAATTTCATTCAGAACTTCCCGAGAAAGTGTACGACACTTTCCATAAGGCATTGGCTAAAGCTTTGTCCGACGCGACCTCAGATACGGCGGCTGGTGTAGATGTTATTTCTGCATCGGGGTCACAGTTAAATCTTCTTAGGTATTTCCTGAGTACAGGAACCTTTCCCTGGTGGGCCTCCAAACAGAATGATATTGACCTGGACATGATTGTAGAAGAGGCCTTGGTCTCTGATTATCGCCAATTGCAAGCCATCATAAAAAAAGGAATTCCCTCTCTCTATTTTCGGAGAAGATTGGCCAGTTACTTCTCTTTGAAATCGCTTTTCTCCGTGATTGACATGATGGATCCGAGTCAATCCGAGACCATAGAGGTGCTATATAAAGAGTGCCTAACAAAGACTAATGGCCATTCGGGTTCAAAGGCTGAATGGAGCAAAGAAGCCACCTTTTGGTTTAATATTTTTACTTGCTTTAATGAGCATCAAGAGAATGTAGATGAGCAAAAGCTGATTAAGTATGCCTCTGTATCTCGAAATCCGAATAAGGACCATAAGAAGACTCTTGATCACAAAAAAGAACAGAAGCCTGAAAATCAGACTTACACCATTCGAGAGGTCAATCTGCTATTTGATTTCCTTCAAACAGGGGTCTTACCTAAAGACAGCGGAATTGAAATAACCGATTTAAATATATTACTAGACAACTGTCTTCATCAGTTAAAAGAGCCAACCCTCGAGGCTATTGAGAAGGGCATCCAAGCATCCATTTTTCGGAAGCGATTGGTAGATCATTTTGCCTCCAAGCAACTATTTCTGATCATTGAAATATTGATGCCTGGTTTTCAAAAGATCTTCGACGGACAATTTGAAAAGTGGAAAACGGCACTTGATCATCGTGTTTCGCAAGAATCAAGTCTTGGTTTAGATAAAATGCTTTGCGAGATATTCTTCGAATTCTTGAGTCAGAATAAAAAAATTAGAAGTTTAGAAGGACTGATTGACTACATGGAGCGGTATACCGAATATGAGGTTCAGCAGGTGACTTTTTCCAAAGAAACCAAAGAAACCGAAGAGACCGAAGAGACCGATTTGGCTGAACAGGATGAAACTTTAGTGAGTTCAATGCTGACATCGCTGACTGCATTTTTGAAAAAAGGTATCTTATCCTATGGAAATGCTTATCGGGGTCACTCAAATCCAGACCACTTGCTCAAAGCACTGATTAATGAGCCTGATGAAAAAGTGGTGAATTTTTTTAAGAAAGTGTTCAGCGATCAACAGCTAAGAAAGCGACTTATCCAGCACTTTTCGCCCGAAATGGTTCTATCACTAGTCAATGTCATCTACTCAAAATCAGGCATGCCGGTAAATAAGGTATACAAGGAATTAGTGAAATCTAGTCAATCACAAAAGACAACAAAGTACCGATCAGAATTTAAGCTCTTCGTCCTTAATAAAATAACAGAACACCTGGCCGGTGCCGTAAAGACATTTTCTCCAAGTGAAACCTTTGAGGCTTTAAAACAAGAAATCGAGAAGCTGTGGTCCAAAGCAGAAAAGGCAATGGATAAAACAACCGTGGAGGATCAACAATTTCATGAGGACAATCTTACCGTATTTATTCACTTTTTGAATACCGGCAAAGCTCCATGGTGGACAGTCGACGTTTCCGATGAATCTCTCTTTGTTATATTTCGCGAATTGTTAACCGACCCTTCTCAGGAAACATATAACTATCTTCAACAGGCAAAAAAACATAAGTTATTCAGCAAAAGACTTGTCGAAGCATGCCCTCAGGATATAACCTTTTTAATCATTCAGGCCCTCGAAAAAAACCAACCGAGCGATCAGTTTGTACTGATAAAAGAACTCGCCCAATGCATGGAGAACAAAAAAGAGCCCCCAATCTTTAAATCTCTCCCCGCTTCATTTTTTCAGACCGAGTACTTTGTCTGGCTGCAAAATCAATCCAGTAGTTCAACTACTCTCGCGCTGCTTGAGCATCTGCTCAAAGCTATCTCTGCTGTATTGAATCTTTCTCATCAGGAAGTGACTATAGGTATGATTGAATGGATGTCTTCTATTGATAATTCAATGTTTGCAACCTTTAGAGAAATGCTGGACGCAACATCGAATTTATCGAATGATTTGGATTCTGGAAGACTCACACCAAAGCACGAAGATCAAATCCGAGACAAACTTAGGGCGGCAAAGGAATCTGCTAAAAAACGGCTTCCTAACCACCAGCTCAATAACCAGGAAGAAAATACGGTTAATCCCAAGGACCTGAATATTGAATCAAGTAATCAATCTAAAAAAGACTTAAAAGAGGAGAAAAAAGAGTCTGAGGTTGAGGTTGAAATCCAGGAGTGCTACATACAAAATTCAGGACTTGTTATCCTTTGGCCCTATCTGACCAAGCTCTTCGAACTCATGGACTTGGTCAGAAATAATCAGTTTGATAATGAAGAAAAAAAATATAGAGCCGCACATGCCTTACAGTATCTGGCTCTTGGAGAACAGGAAGGCCTGGAGTACAACTACCCGCTCAACAAATTAATGTGTGGTTTGGATATTGGAGAACCCATTCCGATGGATGTGGTTTTGACGCAACAAGAGATGGATGGATGTGAAGAACTACTGGAGGGCGTTATTCAAAATTGGGAGGCACTTAAGGGCACATCAGTGGCCGGTTTGAGGGGATCATTCTTGAAAAGGGAGGGAAAGTTGATTCGCAAAGGAGAAGATTGGCTGCTTAAGGTTGAGCAAAAAGGTTACGACATACTGATGGATAAATTGCCCTGGAGCATCAGCATGGTGAAGTTGCCCTGGAACAAAGAATTGATACATGTGGAGTGGTAAAGGATACCTATGAATGAGAAACTATCAAATAATGCAAAAGACCTCAACCTCGAATTAGAGTGGTTCGCTAGACTATTGGAAACCAGGATGGCCCTTTATTTTGAGAAAGAATGTAGTTACCAAAGTATTTATGAAGTCTCACCCCCTGAATTCGCAGCTGAAAGTTCGCTATACGCCGGGTTCTTAGATCATTATTCAATCACTTTTGAACAACGGGTAGCCCTGGTACTGACCCTTATCCCACATGTTAAACCGCAATTATTGGATTTGTTTTTTATAAGAAATTCAACCTATGATCGTGGTTTTACCGAATTCGGAGGGCAAAAAGGCAAGACGCATAGCGGATTCATGCCGACAGGAGAGACCTTGTTATTCTTATTGTCGGGAGGAGATCTCGAATTGGGCCTTTCTGTTCATTCCCTGTTCGATCGAGATCATTTCTTTGCCAAGCACAATATTTTAAAAATGGATCCCGTAGCTGATGGAGAGCCAATCATGAGTGGTGTTCTCAGACTATCCGAAGAGGTACTCGATTACTTTACCTCAGGAACTATTCGAAAACCCGATTTGAGCATCAAATTCCCTGCTCGGCATATCACTACAGACCTCGAGTGGGGAGATCTTGTGCTCGAACAAAATACAGCTCATCAGATAGACGAAATACGAACCTGGATTGAGCATGGCCATGTGCTCATGAATGGTTGGGGGCTAGGTAAAAAAATCAGACCCGGCTACCGATGTCTTTTTTATGGACCACCGGGCACTGGGAAATCTATGACCGCTTGCCTCTTAGGCAAATCGACGGGCAAGGATGTATATCGGGTGGACCTGTCCATGGTAGTTTCAAAATACATAGGTGAGACAGAAAAGAATCTGTCCAGGGTATTTGAACAGGCAGAAAGCAAGAATTGGATACTTTTCTTTGATGAGGCAGATGCTTTATTTGGAAAACGGACAGGGGTGAAAGATGCGCATGATCGTTATGCCAATCAAGAAGTGTCCTATCTCCTCCAACGTATTGAAATCTATGACGGTATCATCATTTTAGCTTCCAACATGAAGGGTAACCTGGATGAGGCCTTTACACGAAGGTTTGAGTCGATTATACCCTTTCCTATACCAAAGTCGGAAGAGCGAAGACGATTGTGGGAAAAAGGCTTTTCTTCAAAGTGCGTGTTGGAAAACAAAATCAATCTGGAAGAGATTTCAAGCAAGTATGAATTGTCTGGGGGCTCGACCATGAACGTCATACGGTACAGTTCGCTCATGGCACTTAGGCGAAACAGCAATGAGATCAAACTCAATGATTTGGAAGAAGGGATCAAAAAGGAATTTCAGAAAGAAGGAAAAACGATCTAAAACAATTTCTCTGCTTTTAAAAAAAGAGTAGGCAGAAGAAAGATGGAAACGGCCACCAAAACCGATACGAAAACCTCCAACAGCAAAGCTGCTGCTAACCTGATACAACCCAAAGCCCAGGAACAAGATAAGAATGGTATCGAGGGAGAGGAAGCCATGGAAGCCGTAGGTGTACAGGCCAAACTATCAATCGGTAGGCCAGGTGATAAGTACGAGCAAGAGGCCGATGCTGTGGCGGACAAGGTGGTGTCTATGCCGGATCAATCGCCGGTAAGGGGGAAATCACAAAGCGGACAAGTACAACAAAAAACAATTACCACTGGTATTACGCCATGGGTGCAGAAGCAGACTGCGGACCGTACAGTACAACAAACGCAGAGCAATGGGAAAGAAGGGCCTGAGAAACTTCAACTATTAGAAGAGGAGGATCAGGAAAAACAAGTAGCGCCGAAGCTACAATTGATGGAAGATGATCGCGAACGACTTGCTCCAAAACTTCAACTTCGAGAAGATGAAGAAACGGCGATCACACCAAAGCCTATTCAGACCAAGCGTTTCTCTCCTGAATCCACTTCCGGCTCCTCCTTAGAGGACCGCCTCAATAAAAGTAAAGGCGGAGGAAGTGCTCTGCCCGATGATACCCGTTCCTTTATGGAAAGCCGAATAGGAGCAGACTTCAGCCAGGTCAAAGTTCATACTGGCAGTGATGCCGTGCAGATGAATAAAGAGTTGGGTGCTCAGGCCTTCACGCATGGCAACAATGTCTATTTCAATCAGGGAAAATATGATCCTGGCAGTAATTCAGGTAAAAAACTTTTGGCGCACGAGTTGACGCATACGGTACAGCAGGGGGGGGAGAGTTCAGTTAGAAGGTTTCCAGCATTTGTTGGAGAATATGCCGAGGCTGTAAGATATAATAGCGAGAAGCATAAATTCAATTACACCTTGATTCGGTATTTGTATTTGGTGTCTGGTGATAATTCTCTTTGGCAAGCAGCTATTGCTTCCAGATCACTAGGGATAGAATTTGCTGAACTTGTCGCAGGAGCACAGGCGGCTATGGGAAAGCATGCAACGGGAAAGTTAGATGCCTCTACGGTTAGTAAAGGGCTATGGTACTTAAGAAGGGTGAAGTATAATCGTGCTAAGAATAAATTCAACAGACCATTTGTATGGGGAATGGCAAGATTAAGTGGTGATCGGGATCTATTTCATAAGGTAGATAGAAAGGAGTTTTTGGGAGCTGAATTCGTACGATTGACCATTGCAGTCCAAAGAGTATTAGGACTAAATGTAGATGGGTATTTAGGTCCAAGCACAAAGAAGAAGATTGCGAAAAAATTCCAATCGGAAGGTTTGAGCACGCATGGCATGGAGGGTAAAAAATTAATACCGGGAGATACCTTTCCTGTTAATCAATTATGGTTTGCAGTTGAATTCCTAACCGGAGACTTTTGGCTATCTCGTGATGAAAAAGTGATTGATGGTAATGGCAAAATCGGTTTGCGGATAGAACCAAATTTTAAAATAACAATTTTAATACCAGGAACATTTTATTTAGAGGAGTTTGCAATCGGTATTCAAAAAGATATTGATGAAAGAAAGTATGAGCGAATTTCTCAGTGGGTACATACCGCCTTGGATTTAGCAGGTATGGTTCCGGTAGTGGGCATATTTGCTGATGGGGCTAATGTATTATACTATGTGATAAAAGGGGAGTTTCCAGATGCGGCTATTGCTGCGTTTGCTATGGTTCCAATATTTGGGACAGGTGCTACTTTGACCAAAAACACAATGAAGATTCCTAAAAAAACTGTTGACGAAATGAGTCCCAAGAAAGCAAAATGGAGCTTTGGGAACATTTTTAAGAATAAGGTTGAGTTGAGCGGAGCCCATTCGGGTGATTATAAGTTTTTCATGAAATTCAAAACCTTAGATCTAAATGATGAATCGATTACCTGGCTGATTGAAAATCCGAATATAAAGAAAAGTGTTTTGACTAAATTACTGAGTGAGTCGGATAAAGATATTATTAACTCAATAAATCTTTTTTTTGATAGTATGAATTTTCATCGGGTATTAAATGAGTATGCAAGTTCTAGCGATACAAAGGTCATGGGAGCTGAGTTTATACTAAAGTTTGCTTCAAATAAAATCAGGCCACCAGTTAATTTTGAACTATATGATAAAATCGGTGCAAGGGGTAGATTTACTGATATTAAAGCGTTCGGTATTTCGTACGAGCTAAAATCTGTGAAAAGAATAAGTAAAAAATATTTAGATCAATTCTTATACGATGTGGTAGACAGAGTACAAGAAATAGGTAAAATTGATGTAAGTGATTTAAGGTGGGTTTTTGATTCGAGAAAGATCACGAAAGAGGCAGTAATAAAAAGATTTAAGAAAATCTTAAATGCTAAAGAGTTCAAAACGTTAAAGGTTAATGATAAGATCGTTGATAGTTTAGAGCACTTAATTATTTTATATCCATGATGAATTATTAACGACATTGAGCGTCCAGTAGCGAGCGTTTAACTTTTTCAGCGTAACGCGTACGCTGTATCTGTAAGAGAAAATTTTCTACCCTCTGGTCGGAATTAAATCACAACGATCCTGAGGCCAGAGGAGACATTTCACACGTTGAATTCAATTATCCCTACTTAGATTTTCACGGGTTGTAGCTGCGTAGATAGCAAACTTTAAATAGGTTTTTCCAGCCCCCTTCATTCACCCTCTGGTCGTAGGTTAAGCGCAGCGGTCCTACGACCCTAATTATGTAAGCAAAGGTCGTAGTGGACATGTAGCTGCGTAGATAGCCTACCTTAGAATGGCTCCTTCCAGCCCCCTTCATTCTCTAAAACTAGCCATAAATGGCCATTGATTAAATATTTGGATGTCGTTAGATTTATTATAGAATCCATCATTGGCGTGACTTGGCCCATGATCAGAAAAAAAATAACGCCATACGTCATGATCATCACCAAAACCATAAAATCGGGACCTTCAATTTCAGGAAGATAAGGATATGAAAAGAACTCCAAAAGGAAGGGAAAGCGATTTGAATAGAACTCAATTCCTCTCATAAAGCGAGGACTAGTAAATGGAAACCGCCACCAAAACCGATACTAAAACCTCCAATAGCAAAGCTGCTGCTCACACAATACAGCCCAAAGCGCAGGAGCTGGATAAGAATGGCGCAGAGGCCGTCGAAACCATGGAGGCAGCTGGAGCCCGGGATATGTTTGCTGCCAATCAATTGGGTGGTGACGCTAATCAAGAGCCCGATGGAGTACTCGGTAAAGTATCTAGTTTACTAGCTCCTGCTCCAACCCGACGGAAAAGCGAAATGGTAAGAGGCTCGCAGGTACGACCGAATCCAAAGGCCTCCAACGTTGCGCCCTGGACGAAGAAACAAGCAAGTACACCGGTTGAAAGTAACGGAGCAAATCAGACTGCCAGTTTAAAACCACCGATTCAAAATACGGTTGATGATACTCAAGAAAAAACGGATAAAGATCAAAAGGATACCGGAACGGATATAAGCCCAAAAGAAGCCTCTAAAGCTTTGACAGAAGTAGTAGGTAAATCAGCCAAAGGAGAGGCAACCAAAGGCATTTCTGAGAAAGGTAGTGCCAAGGAAGCGACACCATCTGCTGAAAATTCAGAAAAAGAGGAAAATGAACAAGAAAGAAAGGATGAGGCAGTAGCGCCAGGAGGGGAGAAAGAGGCTGGAGAAGGGAAAGAAGCCCAGGGAAAAAGTAAACCACCTGCAGAAGGCAGTGCCAAGGAGGGCGGAGCAGGAGGCAAGGCAGAAGGAGGTGGCAAAGGAGCCCGTCAGATCGAAATTAATAAACCTGAGTTGGATGGACTAGCGGATCAATTGCAGGGCAAAATGGTGGCCTCAAAAGGAAAAGCAGGTGCTGAGTTGAAGACCGGTTCAGCCGCGAAATTGAAGCTCAGAACTGCAGGTATTCAGAAGCTTGCTACGAACGAAAAAAAGAAAAAATCCACGGCGACAAAAGTAGCAGAAACTCAAGCTGCCGTGCAGGAAACACCTGACGACAAAAAACAAGAGATGAACAGTGCTCAGGTGGAATCCATGGGCAAAAAAAATAAACCTGCTGTAAAAGAATCAGAAGCCAAAAAAGATAGCGCAAAGGCAGTACAAAACCTAATCAGGAATGTAACTACGTTGGAGGATTTGGACAATATCAAATCGACCATGCCTAATATGACAGCTGGTATCATGGGTACGATTACTGAGCAAACCAGTGGTATTTCTGAGACCTATAAACAACTGGATACCACCGGGCAAAAACCACAGCAAATCGTGAAAGCACAGGCTCTGCCCCCTGTTGAAAAGGCCGTGCAAACACCTCGACTCAATTTAGGCAAGGAGTTGGTGCCGAAAGTGAAAGACGAACAATTGGCTTTTATAGAGGAGACCGACAAAGAGACTGACAACCTGTTTGCCAAAGAGGGATTGGACATGCCGGGCGTAAAAGAAGTGGCTGATAAGATCACCACGGGCGATATAGGAAAGGCCAATGCCAATAAAAAAGAACTCAAACAAAAAACGAAGACAGGAAAAAATGAAATCCGAAAGGCAGAAGCAGACGCACACGTCAAATTAGACCAGGATCTACAACGAGAAGAAAATACGGCTAAGCATAGTATGCGGGCAGAACGGAATAAAAACCTAAATGCCGTAGCCAAAAATCAAGGGGGCACCAAGAGCAAAATTGAGCTAAAAAGAAAAGCCGTAACTGACCGTATCAATGGTATCTATGAGACGGCCAATAAAACAGTCACCGACAAAATAAAAAAACTCGAGACCGGAGCGATGTCCGATTTCGATAATGCACAGGCCAAGGCAACCAAAGAACTGGAAGATAATATCACTAGTCGAATGGATGCATTTAAATCCAGACGGTACAGCGGGTGGATAGGCAAGGGACGTTGGATCAAGGACCTTTTTAGTGACATTACTGAACTGTCAGAACCTAAAAGAATTTTCAAAGAAGAGCGGGAAAAATATGTTGTCAAGATAGATGGAGCAATAGCTACTATTACCAAGGCCAGTAAAATAGTAATTGAAGACTGTCGAAAAATAATCTCAGGAGCACGCACCCAAATCAAGAATTATGTAAAAACATTAGGTAGCGATGTAAGAAGTGCCGGACTGAAAGCACAAAATGAAATCAAAGGCAAATTGGATGCGCTGGATAAAAAAGTCAACGAGCAGCAAAAAGCCCTTGAGGCCAAGCTAAGTGAAAAACGCGAAGCAGCGATCCAGGCTATTGATGAGAAGATAGAAGATATGAAGGCTGCCATGGGTCCACTGCTTAGCCGGTTGGGCAAATTCCTATTGGACGCATTGATGAAAGTGTTTGAATGGGCACTGACGGCTGCAGGCAAATCGCCAAAAGAAATAATGGGCATTCTGAAAAAGACCAGGAAAACCATTACGACCATAGTGACTGACCCTATTGGATTCTTCAAAAATGTAGGAGCCGCCGTAGGAGGTGGATTCGAAAACTTCAAAAATAACTTCGGCCTTCATTTGAGAAATGCATTGGTCGGTTGGCTGACCGGTGCGGTAGGAGGTGCCTTGAAAATTCCGGAAAAATTTAATCTAGCTGGTGTCTTCACTATGGTTACATCCGCCCTAAATATTGGTTGGGATTTTATTAGAGGGCTATTAGTCAAGCACATCGGGGAGCCTGTCGTAAGGGCTGCCGAATCCGGATACGAGCTGATCACAAAAGTGGTGAATGAAGGCCCTATGGCCCTGTGGGAAGAAATCAAAGAAAGACTATCTGATTTAAAGGATACGGTGATTGGTGCCATCAAAGAATGGGCCGTAGCGCAAATCGTAAAGAAAGCGAGTATAAAATTATTGACTATGCTCAACCCTGCCGGAGCATTCGTGCAGGCCGTACTCCTGATTTACGATACGGTGATGTTTTTTGTCAATAACTGGGATCGCATCGTCGAGTTTGTGAAATCAGTTTTCAATAGTATTGGAGACATAGCAGATGGTAAGATTGGAAGTGCCGCCAAGTACATTGAAAAAATGCTCGGACTGGGCATGACGTTGCTGATGACCTTCCTGGCGCGCTTTGTGGGCTTGGGTGGCATTGCTACAAAAATTAAAAAAGTAATCACCAAGCTCGGCAACAAAGTACGAAATGCCATCAAAAAAGCCGTAAAGAAAATCGCCGACAAAGTGAAAGGCTGGTTTGGCAAGAGCAAAGGAGGTAAGAAGAAGGTCAGTGATAAGGAGGTTGAGAAGGATAAGAAAGAAGGGAAGCTGAAACCTGAAACGTTCGATATGGCTGGTGATCAACACACTTTGTACTTCGAAGGAGACCGGTTAATAATGGCAAGCAAGAAACAGTCATTATCGACTAAAATCAATAAATGTAAGAAAGAGATTAAGGCGAATTCCGAAGACCCTAGATGGAAAGGAAAGACCAAGGTTGTCTTTAGTGGTTTAGATAGAATTAAGAGAGTTAGTAATTCCTTAAAATCAGAAAAGAAGAATGCAAAAGGAGATAAAGCTAAGCAACAGAAAGTTCAAGCTAAACTTGGCAAGCTAGCACTTATAATAAGTAAATTTGGTAGGTCCTGGGGACTCAAGAAATTAATAGATGTCGCTAGTGTTGAGGTGGATAAGGAAACTCAGCAAGTAACTATTAGTTTTGCTTATGGTCGATCTTATCATAAGATGACTGATCCAGATAAAAAAATAGCTTATGAAAAGGAATACAAGCGTCAATTGGATAATCAGCAACAAGGAATTAGGAAGCTTACCGTAGATAAATGGCAGGCCAATAGAGCTAAATATCTTAAAAAAGCAGTTGAAACCGGTGGCTCTGGCCGAAGTGATGAATCTGCTGAAGAACAGAGAGCAGCAAAAAAAGAACTTTACACGTCTGAAGTGACAAGAGTTATGAATGAACATAAGATTGGCCGAGATAAAGCAAGAGAGATAGTAGATAAATATGTGGCATTGCATGATCCTGATCAGGTGGCAGGAGGTGATGATGGCGGTATTGTAAGTCTAGGTGTAGGTAGTGTGAATTATTCTATAGGTGGTCAGTGGAAAAATAAGATTTACCAAGTAGATGCCGTAGTAGAAAAGGCACACAAAAGTTTGAGCAAAGAAGACCGATCAAAAGTTAAAATGAATGTTAAGCTGGTAGTTAGCTAATTGAAAAATTATGATGAAAGATTTCTACATTGAGTACAATAATATTGTTAAAGGGGAGGAATTATCTATTGAGAATAGAAAAAAATATGATTCTATTTTCCCAAAAGAACTAATTGATATATGGGATGAACATGGGTTGGCAAGTTTTAATAAAGGAATATTTTCATTAGTCAATCCAGAAGAGTCCATAGATATTATTGAAGATTTAAAGGTGAAGGATGCCTTATTCAAGATTAAAAGTAGAGAGTTTTATGTTTTTGGAAAGACTGCTTTTGGTTCAGTTTTTATTTTATCAATTGAACCTGAGAAAACCTCTGTAATTGTTTATGACATACTGTATAGTGACTATTCGGTAATTATATCGGACAGTGATTTTGATTTTATGTTTAATGTTTTGTTCTTAGACGAATCAGTTAAAAGAGAAGAATTATCAGAAGAGTTATTTAGGGAATGTTATGAGAAATTGGGCGCTTTAGAGTCAGACGAATGTTATGGATTTGTACCACTTCCAGCACTAGGAGGAGATAAGACTATAGAATATGCAGAGAAAGTTAAGTTTAGAGAGTATTTAAGTATTTGTGCCCAAGCGCAGATGTAGTGCTTTCGATATTGATAATTTTAAAACTAGATAGCGCGCGTTTAGCTTTTTCGGCGTAACGCGCGCACCGTATTGGCGTGAATTAGCAATCCGTGACTTGTTCTTGTTAAACACCTTCAGTAGCACGTGAAAATGACTCAGGAGTACATGTAAATAACTAAGGAGCCTCATTTTAACTTAAATCGCCTATTATTTTTTATAAAATTGGCCATAAATGGGGATTGAATTTTTATGTACAACCACTTAAATTGATTCTCAAAAATGCAACCATCGAGACTCAAATCAATTCATTGATTGCCTAAGATTTATTTCAATCTAAATCTAAAATCATGAAATACTTTTTTCTAGTTTTATTCATACTTCTATTCACATTGTCATGTGGCCAATCTTCTGATTCGAGAAAAGGATCATATGATGTGTCAAGTCAAAATGTAGATAAGGACAGAAGTTGTAGAAATGGTGCCAATACTTTATTCAATTTGTATATTAGATTGAATCCAATTTATTCCATATACTATGGAACTCCTGAGGAATATATTGCTCAAAACAGAGGACTCTTTCAAGGTGGAGATGTCAATGAATGTGCAAAGAAGGTGGCAAGGGCATTGTTGAATAGTTCTATTCAAACATTTGACCGGAATGCCCTAAATAGGAGGGCCGAACTTAATGCTCAACTCGGTGCAATGGGAATCAGTCCCGGACAAGAAGAAATGAACCCTTCAGCTGTTTTATTTACCACTGGTCAACAAATTTTACAATTGTCTAAATGTTTGCCAGGCCTCTTGCAAGGAGGAGCTGGTTCTAACTGTATGTCACAAGAACAGGTCCTTGTCAACCAATTACTGAATACCTTATTGCAGGATTCCTTTATGCAGTCGACCTTACAACAAATCAAACCGCTAATTCTACAAGCTGCAGAAGCCGATTTTCAGTTTCTAATGTCTATCGCGAATGAGATATGAGTAATTTAAAGCATAGCATCCATTTTCAATAGAGCTAGGCTCAAGGAACTTTGTCAATTAAACCTTGATCTAAATAGTTAAATATGCAGACAACCGATGATCCAAAGATAGAATATGTTTGGGCGCTTAGCTCTCCCCAATGGGTAGGTGCCTTTATGACTATCGCTATATTGGTATCGTTTATCCCTTTTATTTGTGGATTTTTATTAGGTCTATCAGTATCTAGTGATTTCATTTTTGGGATTTACGCTTTGATAAGTGGGGTGATTTCAGATTATGTGATTCGAAAAAAGTTCAAAAAGGTTCTATTCATTTTTAGGAGTCCTAAATTTTCATTTATTGCCCTTTGGATTCTACTTTGCATATATGTAATGCTATTTCAACCTTTTGTTTAATGGGGTTTTATTAATCCCTTACAGAAAAAGAGTTATAAGTAATGTTTTCCCCCAATTAGTGCGGTGTCTAGCTTGTGCCTTTATCTCAATCTGGCATAAGTCCTCCGGCCTTTGATAAGCATTAGATGAACTTGCTCACCACCTCAAAAACCACTAACTTTAATACACCATGACCACTCTAGCCAAACCCAAAAAGAAGAGAATAACACCTACTCAGGAACGATCAAATACTCGTAAGGGATTGTCTCATGCTGCAAAAGCCTTAGGTGTTCAAACCAAACTCAAGATCGGCAAGCCCAATGACAAACACGAGCAGGAAGCCGATCGCGTAGCTGATCACGTAGTCAACGGCCCTAAACCGACAAAGGTCCAGCGTAAGCCGCTGGAAGCAGGCATTTCACATGGGGTGCAAAAACAGGCAGATGAAGAAAAAGAAGTAGCACCTAAGTTCATTCAAAAGCAGGAGGATAAGGAAGAACTCAAACCCAAGCTGCAACGTCAAACAGAGGTAGATGAAGAAATAAAACCAAAGCTGCAGTTGCAAGAGGAGGATAAAGAGATCTCACCCAAGCTCATTCAAAAGCAGGAAGATAAGGAAGAACTCAAACCCAAATTACTGCTTAAGCCAAAAGAAAAGGAAAAGGTAGGGCCTAAACTGCAACGCCAACCGGCTGAAGAAGATGAGGTAAAAACAAAGCTGCAACTTCAAGAGGAAGAAGACAAAGTACCGGTGCAAACCAAACGTTCATCGACAAACCAAGAAGTGGCAAGTCCGTCCATCGAAAATAGCCTACGAAGCAGCAAAGGCTGCGGTAGACCGATGTCTGATGAAACTCGTTCATTTATGGAAAATAGAATTGGAGTCGATTTTAGTCGGGTTAAAATCCATAATGATTCCAATGCGGTACGAATGAACCAAGAGTTGGGAGCTCAGGCCTTTGCCCACGGACAAAACATCTATTTCAATCAGGGAAAGTACAATCCGGATAGTAGTTCGGGTAAGCATCTGCTGGCTCATGAGCTCACACATACCGTGCAGCAGGGAAACGCTTCGTCAATCCAAAAGCAGGATGATGACTCAAGCTCATCTAAATTATCATTGGGCTCGGGCAAACAGCCTTTTGAAGATGCTTTTAACAAGTCGTTGGGGTCTTTTACACTAGATGGTTTTGTTACCAATAAGCATGACCTGACACCAAAGCACACAGCGATAATCAAAGAAAAAGCTGCCACGATTGCCTTTTTGCTTTCTCAAGACCCGGATGCGTACCTGGTCATTGAAGGACACGCAGATGCTGTGGGTAAAGAGGAAAATAATCAGACACTTAGCGAAAAAAGAGCAGGTCGGGTGATTGCCGAATTGATTAGTCATGGAATCCCAGAGCATAAAATGATTAAGAGCGGAAGCGGAGAGTCTGAGCTCAAGATCAAGACTAAAAAAGCAAATGCAGCCAATCGAAGGGTAGAAGTTAGGTTTAATAAGATCACGATGGGGTTTGGTGTTGATACCAAGCTGAAGTTGAAAGATTTTTCACCAGAGAAATTGGAGGAGGAGATGAAAAAGCCAAACATTCATGATCTTTTTAAAGTACCAGAACCTACAAAAGAGCAAATCGAAGAATGGAAATGGCGAGAAATGGAGCGAATCTATAAGGACTTAAAGCCAGTAGATAATAAAATCACATTCAACAAAGCAGTCGACGGAATCATCGATAAAATGACCGATGGTATAAAAAATAAAACGATTCGCAATTTGGTTAAAAAGGGAATTAGAAAGGCAATAGACAAAGGCATAGATGCAGGGTTGGACGGAGTATTGGATCAGGCAGGGATCAAGGGAGAAGGTAAAGAGGCCATTAAAAAGACCATTGAAACAATTAGAGAAAAAGGATTTGAAAAACACCAAGACGCGAATTGATACAGGAACTATCGCAACCCTCAGATTTGAGTAAGTCTTGCTGTCATTAATAAAATGTGCAAGCGACCTCCATTAGCCTTTTAGCTAGTTGATTGTTATTCTTCTAAGAAGGAGTTAGTCAAAAAGTACCCAATACCCTGGTCAAAACCAAAAATAAACAGATCTCAGGTTTGATGTAATCGATGCTGTATTCGATTTAGTTAGCAGTGAATCAAATTTGTATTGATAGACATTCTGTTATCTTAGCCATCCACAACCCATTTTGATCATGAAAAGAATCTTACTCATCCTTGTCTTTCTTTCAAGTCTGGAGATCAAGGCACAAAACACAGATCAACTTTACAAGGTCACACTGCTCAGAGCAAAGCCCGGAAGTTTGTTAGAGCTGATTGACCTCATCAAAACCGATATTGCCAACTATCAAAACTACCAAACGAGTAAGCCCTACCTGTTAAGACATAGCCAAGGGGATCATTGGGACGTGATGGTGATTTATCCTATGGAAAGTATGGATCAATATTTCTCCAAAATCTTAAGTGACAAACGGGCTAAATCTAAAACACTGGAAAAGCCATACGGAGATGCTTTTTTTGATATGGTTTCTTTTCAGGACGAAGCCATCGTGGCCGGGCCTGAAGTTGCGGATTTCAGCCGTGCCATGGAAGGATTCGATCTATTTCATATCGAGATATTTACGGCACTGGCAGGCAAGCAGGGTGAATTGCTCAAACAGCGGGAGGCTGAAAATGTGTTTTATTCAAAATTTGATCATCGACCCAATTTTATTTTTACCAGAGTCTTCGGTTCATCATGGGACATATTCACTATCGGTTGGTACAAAGATTTGCATGATTTTGCCGGACCGGAAATAAGCTTTGGGGTAGAAGATCAGGCTGCCAAAGACGCTGGCTTTGAAGGCGTTAATTTCATCGGAAGCTATCTACGCTCCCTGTTGCTGGAGCATCATGATACCCTGGCTAAAAAGGTGAACTAGGTCCGAAGTTGAAATATTTTTATGTCCGGTAAATCTTCCTGAGGACAAAAAATGCTATCTTTATCGCACCGTTATTTGCAACAATAATGGCAGATAAAAACCAACTATGACCTAATACCTTTCAAAATGGACGCCTGGTACCTCAATCCCTATTTTCTAGCTTTTTATGGCCTGCTCGCCTATATCATTATTGAATGGTCCCTCACCAAGGACAGATATGATAGGAGGCACGATAAGTTCAACTTTTCTCAGTATGCGAGAGAAAAATACGACAATTGGATAGTCTGTTTTATTCTTACACCGATCATTGTATGGTTTGGACCGGATTTACTCAAAGCCATTGGACAAATCTTTGGTTGGAAGATGCGATGGATGGATGCCATGTATCTCGGAGTAGGAGCGCTGGTACATGTCATGGGGTACGCAGTAAAAAGAATGAATCTGGTGATGAGACAACGAGTTTGAAGTTGGTCGATTCAATTCATTATTGCAACATGTAGTTAGCAAATAACTGAGCACTTTCCTTACATGCTTTAAAGGACGGCATAGTAATGCTAATTGGTAGGTTATACATTAAAAAGTGCCAAAAGACAGTCGTGAGCGGGATCAATTCAGGCCAGGTATTTTTGCACTGGTTGTTTTGCTGGTACTAGGATTGGTGCTGGTAGCTGTTTTCTTTCCAGGGCGAACAGAGCCTACGATCGCCATTTCGGTCGGCCTTTTTGCGATAGTCCTTTATGGTCTGATGAGAATGTTTGGGAAAATGTAGGTGAATGGTAAAACCACTCATTCCAAATGTTTCAGGACGATGGAAAATTACCAATATTTGCAACCCGAAACCCAAAAGCGTTACCTCTGGATCAAGACACTCATGGAAGTATTCAAACTAAAAGCAGATGAGGAATATATTGAACTCAACAACTTGCTCAAGGCGTTTGGCTGGGTAGCAACAGGTGGTGAGGCAAAAATCAGAATTGATCAGGGAGAGGTAACAGTAAATGGAGAAGTAGAAACGCGTAGAAGAAAGAAAATGCGAACAGGAGATACCGTTTTGTTCGAAGACATGAAGGGAAAAGTTGAATAATATGAACATGAAATCACCGCTCGGCCGACTGCGCCTATTGGCCTTGCTAGAGGGCATCAGCTATTTGCTATTTGGAATTACCATGCCTCTGAAATATGCGATGGACATCAGAGAACCCAATCTTTACGTGGGTATGGTGCATGGCTGGCTTTTTATACTTTATGTAGTATTCAGTTTTCAGAATATCTATATCCATAAATGGGGCTTCAGAATTTCGTTTTGGCTTTTGCTTGCCTCTCTCATTCCATTTGGTACCTTCCTTGTCGACAGCAAAATATTGAAACCGTTTCAGCGGGGCAACATTGGATCTGCAGCCTGACTGAAATCCAGCACTTGGTGTTTGTTTCTTAAAACCGAGTAAAGATGAATATCTTTACCCTATAGCACAATCATTGATTTCGTTATGGGATTTTATTCAAACCTATTTAGATAGATATTGAATAAAAACATAAGGTAAACAGAAGATAATTCTGTTTAGGTTATTACAATTACCATTGTATGAAAAACACCGTCTTACTACTCTGCCTAATTTCTGTTTTTAGTTTTACTCTTGTCGACCATGAGGATGAGATAAAGAATAAAATCCAGGGACTTTTAGATAGCTATGCAAATAAATCACTAAGGGAAAAGCTCTATGTGCATATCGACAACAACCTGGTAGAACCTGGCAATAGCATATGGATGAAGGCCTATGTGACTGAGCAGACCACCACCAGACTTTCAACCTTGAGCAAGGTGCTTTATACGGATGTTCTCACTCATCAGGGAGACAAAGTATTGGGCTATAAATTTCTGCTTGAAGGAGGAGTCGCCGACGGGGCCATCTATATTCCGGATTCGCTCGAATATGAAAATTATGTTTTGAGTGCATATACCCAGGAGATGAAGGATTATGATGAGGCCTTTACTCAAGTCATTGAAATACGCAGTTACAACTCACTTTTTAAGAAATGCGATCTTACGTTTGATAAAGAGATATATCAATCCGGTGACCGCGTTGAAGTCAATATCCAAACCATGGATATCAATAACAAACCGATCGGAAAAGTGAAGTATGACTACAAACTGTACAATCAGGGAGTGGTCATTGCCAAAGGCTCAGGACGAACGGGCAAAATGGGTGTGGCCACGCATCAATTGTCGCTTGATCAAAATCAGTACATACACAAGCCAATCATAGAATTAACGACCAATTTCAACGAAAATAAGACCAATTTCTATTTCACTGTACCTGCAGTTACCAAAAAGGAATTGTTGGTTTCATTTTATCCCGAAAGTAAATCCATGCTGGAAGGTGTAGAGAATCGAATAGGCATCAGAACAACCGATTTGAAGGGCATACCGGTTAATTTCCGTGGTGCTATTGTAGATGAGGACAACAGTGAAATTACAGAAGTAGTGATTCGATCAAATGGTATCGGGTCGGCTCAGATGACTCCTTTGCCAGGTAAGATCTATTACTTGGAAGTTCCTGGTCTGGACAAGAAATTTGAACTTCCAAAAGCAAGTACAGAAGGCTATGCGATGGCCTTGTCTGACGAAGGAAAAGGAGAGGTTTCAGTTCGTATTTCAAAATCTTCCAGTGTTGATTCATTGGTGCATGTTGCCCTGATCAGCTCAGGGAAGGTGAACTATTTTTCAAGACTGAATTTGAAACAAGAAGAAGAGGTGGTGGTCTCTACTCAGGACTTGGAAAGCGGTATAGCGGAGTTTTGCCTTTTTGATCGTTCAGGAAATAGGCTGCTGGACAGACCCATATTTATTGATAATGAAAAAGTGGTTGAGTTCGAACTTAATTTTTCGGATGGGTTTGAAAAAGTAGATGAAACGGTGGAACTGTCTGTGCTGGCGAAAGATCACCTGGGTAATCCTGTATCAGGAGAATTCTCCATGTCCATAACCGAAGATTTTTCAGTTTTTCATAAAACCTTCCAGCAATCAAATATTGTCTCGACTTTGTTATTAGAAAGCGCGGTATCTAGTCAGCTACTTAACCAAACCAGTTTTCTGCCCGGCGATATTTTCAATGATGGAAATGTCAATGATGCCTTACTGGTTTTGGACTACAAAAGACTCGGTTGGCCTACCGGTTCAAGGACAAATGAAAGTTCTTCGGATCAACTGATAGACGAAAAAGAGTTTCTACAAGGTGTAGTTTTGGACAAAAACAATATGCCTCAGGGAGGGGTGGATGTGATAGCAATCGTAAAAGGTACCTGGGACCGGAGTATAATCACGAGCGACAAATTTGGTTTTTTCACACTGCCTGTGTCACTGCTTTCAGAGGAGAACCGGGGTTTCATTATTGGCCTCGCGGATGATGAAAATGCAAAAAACTTAAAAATAAAAATCAAAGACGTTGAATATGTTCCCAAATCAATCCAGGGTTTGTCTTTTGAATTGCTTATGGCAGAGCAAGAGCGTTTAGATGGTACAGAAGGCTTTGGCAATGCCAAAATCCTTCCCGATCTATTGGTAGAAGATGAAAGTTATGTGCAGGAATTTTTATCTAAAAAAGGTCAAAATTATGGCAGCTTTACCTCCACGATCAAACAAGGCTCTCAACTCAGGCAAGGCCAGAGTTTTATAGACATTCTCAGGCAGATAACCAACGTAGCACATGTAGACAAGCCTTTGCCTGGCAATGTGGTTTTCAGAGGAGTACCAAAGATAACAGGGTCTACATTTGGAGGAGGAGGATATCCTGCCTTGTTTGTATTAGATGGTGTTCCAATAGGCAATAGTTACCTCGATCTAGATTATCTCAGGGTCGAACATATCCAGTCCATCCATGTGATTCGCAGTTCGGCAGCGGTGATCAGTTATGGTACAGATGCCGGTGGTGGTGTCGTCGTAGTGAAAACTGGTATCGTAGAACATGAGGATAAGGATCAACTTTTTACAAAACAAAAACTGGAACAGAATCTATTGAATGATTTTGAAAGGGCCGTATCAGTGGACTTCTTCGAGCCAAGGAGAAAGTTCGAAACGAACACAGATACGACAGGCTTTTCGATGCTGAAGTCTACTCTTTTTTGGACACCAAAGGTCATTTTTGATGAAAATGGTGAGGCAAGAATCAATTACAAAAACCTGGATCTACCAGCTAAAGTAGTCATCAGAATCAACGGCATATCTGAGGCCAATCAGCTTGGGTATGTTGAGAAGACCTATTTTTCAAGGTTCTCTAAGTAAACGCCGTATATGGTCAGTTCCTCCTTATAGCCGCTCCCGACCAGGGGTTGTAATACATAGGTTTGGTACCCTCAGTGATAGTCACACAATTTTCGTATTTCCCGGGAATCGGTAGGAAGTTGAAATTACTTTTGGCAACAATCTCCGATGACAAATAGGCCCATAGCGATAACTGCTTAATCATGATATAGGCAGGCCTTGTGTCAAATGTTTCACCCTTTTCATTTATAAATGTGGCTATTGGATTGGCTTTGGCATCTGCTTCCTGAGATAGGAGATAAGCTTCTTTTTCATCTGATTGCAAGGAAGAGAATTTGTGGGCCTGATAAGAAAAGAATCCGGCTAACAGGACTTGCTGTTCGGGGGCTGAATAGAAATCACTTACGATTCGATTTATCAACTGTCCCACTTGCGCATCTTTCGCTCCTGGCGATTGTTCAGTATGTGGCAGGATGGTTTCCGCAATATCCTCAAGCAGATTCACTTGTTTTTGACTAAGGATGCCGTTTGCCTCTTCGGTATATGAGCATCCACTCAAAAAAGCATCTGCACCTACCACAGCACCTCCTACAATTAGTCCTACTGATTTTAATACTTCGCGTCTGTTCATGACTTATGCGTTATAAGTTCCCTTTTTTCAGTTCATCAATGGCATAATTGGCTGCACGGGCGGTGATAGCCATATAAGTCAGTGATGGATTTTGGCAAGCTGAGGAAGTCATACAAGCCCCATCTGATACAAATACATTCCTGGCGTTGTGCACTTGGTTATATTTATTCAATATGGAGTCTTTTGGACTGCGACCCATGCGGGCAGTTCCCATTTCGTGAATACTCAAGCCAGGATTCCAATTCTCATTTTTATCCGCGTAGATGTCTTTACATCCCAGGGCTTCCAGCATTTCGGCTCCAGTATTTAGCGAATCCTCCAGCATGCGGTCTTCATTGGATTTGAATTCGCAATCAATTTCAAGTAAGGGGACTCCCCATTCGTCAGTTTTTGCTTTGCTCAAAGTCACTCTATTGTCGTGATAGGGAAGCTGCTCACCCATAGGTCCGAATGACGTGGTCCAAGGTCCAAACGCTGTCAGCTTGTCTTTGAAATCAGCGCCTATGGTTTTTTCTGCGGCTTCTGTATTTCCAATCCTTCTGCTGGCCCCTGTAGAAAATGCGTAACCTCTCAGGAAATCCTTCTGCTTGTCGTCTTTGAAATTTCTAAATCTAGGCATATAGCACCAGGTAGGTCGGTGGCCACTGTAGTACTTATCTTCGAATCCCTCAAGTGTGCCTTTGATGTTTCCGCGATAATCGTGGTCCATGAGATACCGGCCAAGTACATCGTTTTCATTGCCCAGCCCTTCGGGAAAGCGCTCAGATTTGGAATTTAGTAATATGGCGGTCGTGTTCAAAGTACCTGCATTCAAAAAGATGACGTTGCTGAAATACTCGATGATCTCTTTGGTATTGGCATCAATTACCCGAACACCAGTGGCTTTCTGTTTGACATCGTCATAGATCACTGAGTGTACTACCGAATGAGGACGCAAGGTCATATAGCCTGTTTTTTTGGCTGCTGGAAGAGTAGAAGAGTTGGCACTGAAATACCCGGCAAAAGGACAGCCGCGTCCACAGCGATTTCGGTACATACAAGGACCGCGCTCATTGTGCCTCTGACTTAGATTGGCCGTGCGGGCAGAAATATAATTTCTATTCGGAAAAGCCGCTTCTATTTTTTCCTTGATATGTTGTTCAACACAATTCATTTCCATCGGAGGTAGGAATTCGCCATCAGGAATCTGATCCAATCCATCCCGATTTCCGCTGATACCGGCAAATTTTTCAACATAGCTATACCAGGGAGCCAGGTCTGCATATCTGATCGGCCAGTCTATGCCATATCCGTCTTTGGCATTCGCGGTAAAATCCAGGTCGCTCCATCTCTGAACCTGTCTGGCCCACATGAGAGATTTTCCACCCACCTGATAGCCTTTGATCCAATCAAAGGGTTTGATCTGAATATAAGGATGTTCATTATCTTTTACGAAATGATGCTCCTGGGCTTTATTGAATGCGTAACACTTGCTTACAATAGGGTTATCCCGTATAATCTCGGGGTTCAGCGCCATGCCATGATCGTCTGTCCAAGGCTCCATAGTGGCAGTAGGGTAGTCGCCATGCTCGATATTTCTCCCTCGCTCTAAAACAAGTGTGTTAAAGCCCTTTTCGGTAAACTCTTTGGCCGCCCATCCACCACTCATGCCTGAGCCTACTACGATCACATCGAAGTGATTGCCTTTGTTCGAATTGATGTTGACGGCTGTTGAATCTTTTTGCCCCATGGTCTGATCGTTTATCTAATGAGCTACAAGCTGGCTATTGTCTTTTCTAAAAGTGCTTTGGTAGCTCTGATGCCATCATATTCACTCATTACTTCTCCTTCGTACTCTATGCCTACGTATCCGGTAAATCCTGAATCTTTCACGATATTAAGCATCTTGGTGAAGTCTGAATGGATTTCATTGCCATTTTCATCAAAATCATGAGATTTGGCACTTACTCCTTTGGCAAATGGCATGAGATCCTTCATGCCTTGATATCTGTCATATTCGTCTATACAATTTCGTTCCTCATCTCTCGTGATGCAGAAGTTGCCAAAGTCTGGCAGTGTGCCACAATTGGGCATACTTACAGAAGAGATGACCTGATTGAGCCATTGCCCGTTGGACGAGTAGCCGCCGTGATTTTCTACAATCACATTGATGTCATAGTCCTTGGCAAATGTGCTTAATCGCCCCAGGCCGTCGATCGCATTTTGCTGTACCTCTTCTGCGGTACCCTCTCCGGCAGCATTGACGCGAATAGAATGACAACCTAGCTGCTTGGCGGCCTCTATCCATTGGTAATGATTTTCCACCGCTTGTATTCTTTTGGTTTCATCATTGTCACCCAGATATCCTTCGCCATCAATCATGATCAATAGACTTTTAACGCCCTGGTCTTCTGCGACTTGCTTCATTTGATTGATGTAGGATTTGTCCTTGCCTTTGTCTTTAAAAAAAGCATTTACATATTCTACGGCAGAAATGCCAAACTCACTTTTTGCCACTTTGGCAAAATCCAGATTAGACAATTCGCCTGCGAACAGTGCTTTGTGCAAAGACCACTGTGCTAGCGAAATATCATAGAGTGGCTTGTTTTTTACAGCTTTGCTACATGCCGATAATAAGGGAGAGGCTGAAATGGCCAGTGTTCCTGAGATCACCCCGGACTGTTTCATGAAGTTTCGTCTTGTTATGTTAGTTTTCATTTCAATGTTTTTCTTGTCGATTTAAAAATTATCTGTTTTTCTATAGGCCTCAATCACACGTTGCTCACCTTGCTTTCCGGGAAGAGACTGCCCATGTTCCATGCCTAAGAGGCCGTCATACCCTTTAGCGTGGATATGCTTGAAGACATTGATGTAGTTGATTTCGCCTGTTGTAGGTTCTTTTCTACCCGGGTTGTCACCAATTTGGAAATAGGCTATTTCTGACCACGCCTTGTCTATATTGGGTATGATGTTGCCTTCAGAGATTTGCTGATGATAGATGTCGAACAAGATTTTGCAAGAAGGACTGTTTACTGCTTTGCATATCTCATAGGCTTGTGGGATTTTAGTCAGAAACTGACCGGCATGATTGGCCCACCAGTTGAGTGGTTCCAGGACGATGATGAGTCCATGAGACTCCAAGACTTCACATCCCCTGCGCAAGGCTTCTACCAGGTTGGCTGTCTGATAACCCATCTCCAGGGATAAATCTATATGACCGGGGACAACGGTCATCCATTTGGCGTTGACTCGTTTCGCTATCTCAACGGACTCTCTTATTTCCTTAACAAAATTGTCTGTATATTCTTTTTCACCAGTCACCAAACCAGGCCTATTCCAGGTAATAGTATTAGCGACAAACACGCCCATATCCATTTGTAGAGCAGCCATTTTTCGGGCAATTCTTTCTTGTTCATCAACCGTGCGTTTACCCATCTCATTGTCCTCAAACGAACGAAATCCTTGATCATACATGAACTGAATTTGATCGATCAGGTCCATGCCAGCGCTTTCTTTGAATAGCCCAAAATGAGGTGCATAGTTAAGGTTGAATGGTTTTTCATTGGCAGATAAGAAACCAGACGAATCATGTGCGTACACCGCGTTACCTAAAAAAGGCACAGCGGCTGCGGTGGCGCCAAGCTTGAAAAACGATCTTCTTTTCATGAGTCTGTTATTTATGTTTTACAAAGACCATGCATTGCCAATTTGTTCGACTGGGATACAACCTTGATAGTTTTCCGGTATCGGTAAGTAGGAAAGTACATTTTCCCCGATTTCTTCTGAGGCATAAAAACCGAGCATAGCTAGGTTTTTTACTTTAAATAGAAAACTATAAATAAAGTACTCCTCAGTTTCTTCACCTGGTTCGATCGTATTGAGAAGCTCTTTTATCTCAGTCTGTCGCTCTTTGCTAATATCAAAATAACTCTTTAGATCCGCTTTGAAATCTTCAGCTGTGGCATAGGCTATTGATTTGTCAATCCTTACTTCAAATTTTTTGATCCAATGATTAAGGCCTAGTCTGAACTTGTCCTGATCCGCAGGTTTCATAATATCTGATATAAAGGCGTCAAGAAAAGCGATGGCTCTGACGTCTTTAGCTCCGGGTATCTCGGTTTTCGGTAAGAACACTTCGGCCAACTGCTCTACAGCAAAAGCCTCGTCTGCCGAAAGGAATACAGGACTCCAATCTACAGTACCTTTTTGTACACATGATGACAATAATGTGGTCAGGGCTGCAGGCGTCAAAGAATACCCGAGCGCCAGTGACATGGATTTTATTACGTCTCTTCTGTCCATTTTTATAGTGCGTTAGTTTTGAGTAGTTCTACAGCCTTGTTAGCCGCGCGAGCGGTTAAGGCCATGTAGGTAAGTGACGGGTTTTGACAGGCCGATGAGGTCATGCAGGCACCATCCGTCACAAACACATTGGATACTGCGTGTAGTTGATTCCATTCGTTGAGTATAGAAGTTTTGGGGTCCTTGCCCATTCTGGCGGTACCCATTTCGTGTATACCCAGTCCTATGTTGGTGATATTGGCCGAAGATTGCACATTCTTTACACCCGCAGCTTCCAGCATTTCTGCAGCCGAATCTCCAATGTCTTTGACCATGTTTTTTTCATTCTCCCTGAATGCCGCATCAAAGGTCACAGTGGGGAGTCCCCATTGGTCTTTTTTCTCATAGTTCAGCGTCATGAAATTTTCATGATAGGGGAGGCATTCTCCGAATCCACCCATGCCAATCCACCAGGGGCCTGGTTTGAGCATTTCATTCTTGAATTCAGCTCCGTAGTCAAAATCACCTGCACCTCTTCCCCAATTCACTCTGCTTGCACCACCCTGATATCCATAACCTCGAATAAATGAGTCTTTTTCCGATTGCTTATCAAGGTTTACGAACCTTGGGATGTAAAATCCGGTTGGCCTTCTTCCTGAATAATATTTATCATCCAATCCTTCGATATTGCCACCGGCACCACCGCCCATTAAATGATCCATGATATTATGCCCCAGTTCGCCACTGTCGTTTCCCATACCATCAGGAAATCGATCTGATTTACTGTTCATCAATAAAGCCGCAGATGCGATGGCCGAGGCATTCAAAAATATGATTTTGGCTTTGTAGATAGTTTCTTCATGGGTTACTTTATCAATAACCTTTACACCCGTGGCTCTCTGCGTATCCGCATCATAAAGGATCTCTGCCACGATTGAATCCGGACGCAAGGTCAGATTTCCCGTTGCCTCAGCCGCAGGGAGCGTACTGGACTGACTACTAAAATATCCACCATACGGACACCCTCGTGAACATCGACTTCTGGCCATACACTGATTACGACCTTCTTTGGGCCCGGTCACATGAGCGGTTCGTCCTATGATCAGATGTCGTTCCGGAAAGCTACTTTCAAGTTTGGATTTTACATCGATTTCTCCGCAGTTCAATTCAAATGGAGGCATGAATTTGCCATCCGGCAGATGCGGGATGCCTTCCATACTACCACTTACCCCAATGAAAGATTCTACATAATCGTACCAAGGGGCCAGATCTTTGTAGCGAATTGGCCAGTCTACACCGTACCCGTCTTTCTTGTTGGCTTCAAAATCCATAGGGCTCAATCGGTAGCTTTGCCTGCCCCATACCAGAGACCGGCCACCGACCTGATATCCTCGCATCCAGTCGAAAGGTTGAGTTTCGTTGTATTCGTGCTCAGTATCTTTTACAAAAAAATGAGCATGCTCCTCACGGGCAGTATAGCCGGTTCGAGCTTGCTTATAATATTTCTTTTTTTCTTCCCTGGGCAGTTCCCCTTTATACTTCATATCCCAGGGATCCATGTTCATGGTGGGATAGTCCTGGATGTGTTTCACGTCTCTTCCACGCTCCAAAACTACAGTTTTCAGACCTGCCTGGCAAAGTTCTTTGGCTGCCCAACCTCCGGAAATACCGGAACCCACAACTATTGCGTCGTAGATATATTCATTAGATGATTTGCTATTTAAGTTTGCCATTTATGAACAGTTTTTCTCTTTTATACCCATACTTATTTCTTGTCAGTACCTGGTTGTTATTCGAGTGAATTGATCCAACGAGCAATTTCCAAGAGCTCTGATTTATCCAAATGAGGTAGTCCTATCATAGGTGCAGGGTAATCCGGCCAGTTTTCCGGTTCAGGCTTATAGATCAACTCTACGATGCGTTCGTCACTATAATTTCTCTTGGCAATATCCAAATAAGAAGGACCCACCAATCTTTCATTTTGCTTATGGCAGGCGAAACAGGTGTTCTTTTCCAGCAACTGTTTCACTTTGAATTTGTCAATCGCTTCAGCACCTGATTTCTTGTTGGATCCACAAGAAGTAACCAGAATGAATAAACAACCGGCTAACAGACAACGAATAAAAGAAAATGTATGGGTGCTCATAGGTTTATATGCCTTCAGAAAATAATTAACTACCGACTTTTGTATAAAATCTATCAGTATACAATACAATGTGTCTGATAGAGTGTAAAAGTTGATCTAAATTATAGCATATAGATATATGGCTTGTTTAAAATTATTCAATGAATGAAATTATACATTTAAGCAAGCTGACTGCCGGCGGTTACGGCAAGCGGTCTGTTGCGATACTCCTGAGGAGAGCATTTTTCATGTTTTTTAAAAACAGTTGAAAAATACTGGCTGGTTGCAAAGCCGCATTTGTAGGCGATTTGGGTGGCGCTCATCTCCGGGTTTTCTATGAGCAGTAGCTTTGACCAATCAATTCTCTTTTGAGTCAACAACTGCATAGGGGTGAGATTGGTGAGTTGCTTGCAGTGATGTGTAAATCGAGTAGCTCCTAATCCGGATGAAGCGGCCATCTCCTCAATGGTCCAGGGATGAGAAAGGTTGTTGGACAGTTCTTCGATGAATTGCTTAGCCGACCGCATACTGTCTGTCAACGATTCATTTAAAATCATTTTGCCATTGTCAAACATGTCTAACAGATGAATAAGCAGTTCATTGATATGTATTCTTAGCTTTGAGGCTGAAGACCCATTGACATCCTGGTGTATGGTTTGATTGATCAGTTTGAAACACGCCTTGATCTCGGGCGTAGCTTTCCAAATAGGTTGTTCGTTTTGTCTGATAAGCATATTTAGCCGTTGCAGATCGTCGTTTGAAAGTACAATCCAGTCTGGCCAGACCCAGGGTTGATGCGGACGACGAACACCCACGTCAATGATCACCCAATAGAACTTACCAATGCCTACATGTGGATTGCCAACCTTATGCTGTTGCCAGGGTCTCGTTATTGTGAAATCACCGGGAAACAATTCTGTTTCTGTATTTTCCACCGCATACGGCATGTGTCCGGATTCTAAAAAGTGAAATTCCACACCCTCATTGCGATGCCAGTCCAGCCCCCAATCCTGTTCTTCATTGGCACTCCAATAGCCAATCGTATTCAGACCCTTGGTGTCCAGTGTAAGGCGATCACCGGGATAGGTATGACGTGCGAGAGCCTTGAATTGAACTTTGTTTCTCCGTACAGCATCTACCAAGGGTAGGCAGGTATCTGCGTGGTAGACCGAACCATTTTCACCCTTGAAGGGAACGATGCTTTGTTTAATATTATTCATTGAAGTATTTTAAACACAAAAGTTTGTCAATAAGCCTATTTTGCTCATCTATTGATACGGAATATGGATATCAAATATTGAGTGGTCTAATTTATACAATAATTTTTTAATTGAAATAAATGAAAAAAACAACTCAGGTTCAATTGTCAGTAATGATGTTTCTCGAGTTTTTTATCTGGGGTGGTTGGTTTGTTACCTTAGGTACATTTTTGGGTAATAATCTAAATGCTACAGGGGTGGAAACCGGTATGGCGTATTCTACTCAATCGTGGGGTGCCATCGTAGCGCCATTTATCATTGGATTGATCGCTGATCGCTTTTTCAATGCTGAAAGAATTTTGGGAGTGTTGCATCTCATTGGTGCAGTGCTCATGTATCAGATGTCCCAGGCGACCCAGTTCTATGCTTTCTATCCCTATATTCTAGGGTATATGTTGGCCTATATGCCCACACTAGCACTTGTCAATTCGGTGGCCTTCAATCAAATGACTGATCCGGCCAGGGAGTTCTCATACATCCGGGTTTGGGGAACTATCGGATGGATAGTAGCAGGCCTTGCTATTAGTTATTTATTCCATTGGGATTCAAAAGAAAGTATTCAAGACGGCTTATTGCAAAATACCTTTCTTATGACTGCCATTGCTTCTGCACTTTTAGGTCTTTTTAGCTTTAGCTTGCCTAAAACACCCCCGCAGAGCAAAAAAGATGAACGGGTCAGTGTCTCTGATATTTTTGGACTGGACGCTCTCAAGCTGCTAAAGGATAGAAATTTTCTAATCTTCTTTGTGTCTTCAGTCTTGATTTGTATTCCTCTCGCTTTTTACTATCAAAATGCAAACCCTTTCCTCGCAGAAATTGGTATAGCCAACCCGACGGGTAAAATGACGATTGGACAGATTTCCGAAGTACTGTTTATGCTATTGCTTCCAGTCTTTTTTAAACGATTCGGGTTTAAGAAGACCATAATTTTCGGCATGCTGGCATGGGCGGTCAGATATATTCTTTTTGCTCTTGGAAATGCAGATGAACTAACTGCTATGTTGATTTTAGGTATAGCATTGCACGGAATCTGCTATGACTTCTTTTTTGTATCCGGTCAGATTTATACGGATTCAAAAGCTGGAGAACAACATAAAAGTGCAGCACAGGGACTGATCGCTTTGGCCACTTATGGCGTAGGGATGCTGGTTGGGTTTTGGATAGCTGGTAAAATTACGGATACCTATATGTTGGAAGGCGGCATGCATCAGTGGAAAGAAATATGGTTCTTCCCGGCAGGCTTTGCCGCAGTCATTATGCTGCTGTTTGGGTTTGCTTTCAGGGACGAAAACATAGTTTATAAAAATTTATAACATTCGAATGAATAAGGGAAGAATCAAAATGGGCATGTTGGGCGGAGGCCAGGGGGCTTTCATCGGTATTGCGCATCGAATAGCATCTTATATGGGCGAGCGATACGATTTGGTGGGTGGTGCATTTGATGTCGATTATGAAAATGGTTTGGCTTTCGCTAAAGCACTGGAGTTGGATGCGGATAGAGTTTACCCCGATGTTGATGCATTGATCAAGAAGGAGAATGCTCTGCCCGCAGAAGAAAGGATAGAAGTGGTATCCATCGTTACGCCAAATTCACTTCACTATGAAATGGCCAAACGGCTGCTAGAGGGCGGCTTTCATGTCATTTGCGAAAAGCCCATGACAATGACGTCAGCAGAAGCCGAAATATTAAAAAAGTTGGTGTCGGAAACCGGCAAACAATTTTGTCTGACGCATACCTATACAGGATATCCTATGGTTCGTCAGATGAAGGCGATGATCAGCACCGGTAAGATTGGTAACATTCAACGTATAGATGTACAATACTATCAAGGGTGGATCAATCCTTTTATTCACGATTCCGAAAAGAGAAAATCAGTCTGGCGGCTTGATCCTAAAATGTCCGGGATTTCTTGCTGTATTGGAGATATTGGATTGCATGCTTTCAATCTGGCTGAATACACAACTGGATTGCAGGTAGATCATCTTTTGTCTGATCTCAATTATTTATATGAAGACAATACCTTGGACGTAGATGGTACTGTACTCATCAGGTTGGGTGGTGCAAAAGGGGTGATTCGTGCAAGCCAAATTGCCACCGGCGAAGAAAACAACCTCACCATTCAGGTATACGGTAAAGAAGGCTCGTTGAAATGGAGACAAGAAAACCCTACCGAGCTGACTTGGCTCAATGAGGGCAAACCGATTCAGGTATTGAAACCAGGCAATTCATATAATGCTGAGATTACCATGGAAAGCACTAAAATGGCACCAGGACATCCGGAAGGAATCTTCGATGCCATGGGAAATATCTATAAAGGAATGGCTAAAGCCATAAGAAAACAACCCTTGTCTGATGGGGAATTTCCCACCGTGACGGATGGAGTCAGAGGCATGCATTTCATTGAAAAAGTAGTACAATCAAATCGTGACGGCAACGTCTGGGTAAGTCTATAATATGCAAACAATCAAAGGACCGGCCATATTTTTAGCGCAGTTTATCGATGACAGCGCGCCGTTCAATAACCTGAGGAATATCTGTGAATGGGCCGCTAAGCTAGGATATAAAGCTGTGCAAATTCCGGCTTGGGACAAGCGCGTAATTGACATCGAAAAAGCTGGTGGTAGCAAGGATTATTGTGATGAAATAAAAGGTACGGTAAATGAATTTGGGCTTCAAATCTCCGAATTGTCCACTCATCTTCTGGGACAGTTAATAGCCTCACATCCCGCATATGACACCATGTTTGATGCTTTCGCTCCCGATTCACTTCATGGCAATCCAAAGAAAAGAGCCGAATGGGCAAATAAGCAAATGAAAGCCGCAGCTCAAGCGAGTCGTAACTTGGGATTAGATGTGATGGGTTCATTCTCGGGGTCCTTACTATTTCATACCATGTACCCTTGGCCACAGCGACCAAAAGGTTTGGTTGAAACAGGTTTTCAGGAATTGGCTAATCGATGGATACCGATCCTCGACTTTTGTAAAGATTTGGGTATTGAAGTTTGTTATGAACTGCATCCGGGAGAAGACCTGCATGATGGTGTGACCTTCGAGCGTTTTCTAGGGGTAACTAACAATCACTCTAGTGCAAGGATATTATACGACCCCAGCCACTTTGTTCTCCAACATTTGGATTATCTGCAGTTTATTGATTTCTACCATGAGCATATTCGCATGTTTCATGTCAAGGACGCTGAGTTCCGTCCTAACGGCAAATCTGGCGTTTACGGAGGCTATCAAAATTGGGCTGATCGTCCTGGAAGGTTCAGGTCGTTAGGAGATGGACAGGTAGACTTTAAACAAATATTCTCCAAACTAAGCCAATACGGGTATGATGGTTGGGCTGTTTTGGAATGGGAATGCTGTATCAAATCGCCAGAACAAGGCGCACGAGAAGGTGCTATTTTTATTTCTGATCATATCATTGAGGTTACTAAAAAAGCTTTTGATGACTTTGCAGGTTCAGAGGTAGATCAGGAAAAGGTGAATGAGATTTTAGGATTGAATAAATAATCGGAATGAAAAGATTGAGACTGTTTTTTGTTTTTTTGTTGATCAGTTCAGCAACAGTAGGACAAGTTAAACCTGAGGATACTGAAGTTTGGGAACCCGAACCACCTGTGGTAGCATCTGCTGAGAAAGGTCTGCCACCGTCAGATGCAATTATTCTTTTTGATGGATCAAGCCTCGATGCCTGGCAAGAAATAGGATCTAAGAACAAGATCCAATGGGAATTGTATGACGGCACCATGCGTGTGGTGCCAAATACCGGAAGCATAGAAACCAGACAAGCCTTTGGCGATATTCAACTTCACCTGGAATGGAAGGCACCCATTGGGACAGAAGAGTACAAAGGACAAAACAAGAGCAATAGTGGCGTGTTTCTTCAATCCAGGTACGAAGTGCAGATTTTGGACAGCTACCAAAACAGAACCTATTCGAATGGTCAGGCAGGAGCAGTTTACAAACAACATGCTCCCCTGGTTAATGCCATGAAAAAGCCAGGAGAATGGCAAGCCTATGATATCGTTTTCAAAGCTCCTAGATTTGATGACAATGGGTCAAAAGTTTCTTCAGGCTATCTCACAGTTTTTCACAACGGTATACTTATCCAAAACCATGTAGAAATTCTCGGTACTACGGAGTATTTGGGACAACCAAAAAATGAAGCTCACGGAAAGGCACCGATTCGATTACAGGATCATGAGAGTCCGATTTCCTTTCGAAACATCTGGGTAAGGGAATTGTGATATACAGTATATATTCCTGATGGCATCTCCTAAAGCCCGTTTACTTATCATCTTTGGCCAACTCTTACCGGCTTTCGACTATCATTTTTTTTAGCTAAATTGAAAGGAGGGACTAAACTCTATTCTTTCAATTGTGATAAACCATCAGGCGTTTTTCTTGAGCCTTTTTTTAATACCTCAGGTTGCATTTTCGAACATTTCCAGTAAATCTGCAGGAGTAGAATTGATAGGGCAAGATAGTTTCGAAGCCAAATTACTCTATTATAGAACTTCTTCACTCACCCTAGACGAAGTAGAGGGTTTACTTCACCGGACTGTTGACAAAAGAGAAAGATTAGAACTGTTACTTTTCTATCTAAAAAGGCAATTCAAATTCGACATTTCCATTGGGTTGGATCGTGCTAGAGAAGCTCTTTATCTGGCACGAAAGTTTGGCTTGAAACTTCATGAAAGTATAGCACTTTCTAATGTTGCTACGAGCTCCTGTCTTTATAGGGCTAGCGAAGAAGCACACTTGTATGCCGATAGTGCCCTCTGGATAAGTAGGGACATTGGAGAAGGTTCACTTGAATCTTCCATTTACTACACCAAGTATCTCATTGACTTTGTTAATGACGATCATGTGGCTGGTGTAGAAAATCTATTGAAATGCATAGATCTTGCTGAAAAGCATGGCTCTAAGTATCAACGGAATGAAAGGCGCCTGCGTCTTGTAAGACTGGCCATCAGACGAAAACATACAGTTTTGGCACAAACTCAGTTGAATAAGTTGAAATCTGAGGACCTTGAGCTGGATAATCAAGTGATGTATCTGATTTATCAGGGGCAATGGCACAGCATGCAGGGACAGCAAGACTCAGCCAAAAAGTTTTTTGAGAAAGCAGTTGCGCTCCGTTTTGATTTTGAAACTTCTTTTGAGTTAGGTAAATGGTATAATAGAAATGATCTGACAGACTCAGCCATTTATTTTCTTGAAGAAGGTATTGCCTTGATGGATCCAAGGCAATCGTACATTGCGGAAAGATACATGGAATTGGCTGATCTTTATGACAGAACTGGAGACAAGAAATTGTCAGAAGTTTATTTGAAGAAAAGGATAGAAGAAAGTAAGAGGCTGGTGGAAAAAAATACGGAGGCGTTGAATTATTCAGAGCTTGCAGATTTCTACGTCAGACATAATCAATTAGATTCAGCTTATAAGTATGCTCGTAAGTCTTATGATATGGCCAATAAATATGATTTTGGCACCTCTATACTGGCATCTACTAGAATTTTGGCTTACTTGACAGAAGTGCAAGGCCAATTTGAACAGTCTAATGCGTTTTTAAAAGAGTACCTGAAACAAACGGAATTAAAGAATGCATTACTAGTAACCGAACAGCTTAAAAAGGCCGAAATGGACTCAAAAATTGACTACTGGATTGAGGTTGGAGCCGAGAAAGTCAAACGTGCAGAACAATTGAGGAATCTGATTATAGTCATTACAGGATTGTTGTTACTGCTATTCCTGGCCATCTTGTTTATGTTTTTAGGTAAACGAAAAGCACTTACTATTCAAGAATCTTTGAATGCAAAAGTGCTGGAACAAAATGCTAAAATCACTCAACAGGGAGCTGCACTCAAAGAGGCTAATACAAGCCTCTCAGAATCTAATGACCTGTTGGAAAAAAAGGTGACTGAACGAACCAGAGAACTCAAAGAAGCCAATGAAAAGTTAACCAATTACAGTGCTCGTTTAGAGGAATATGCCAATATAACTGCGCATAACCTTAGGGGCCCATTAGTCAATATCATTGGATTAGCAAATGTTTACGATTCTCACAATTCGCATAATCCAAAAAATGACAGGTTGATAAATATGATTAATAAATCAGCCGAAGAAATAGATGATGTGGTTCAAGAATTGAATGACCTACTTGATCTTGAGCGTGAAGAACAAAATAAGAAAGAGAAAATCAGTGTGGCTCACTTGATTACGGATCTTGAAACCTGGATAAAGGAAAAGGCGAGACATGCGGAAGTGAGCTTTACAGGTACGACATCGTTAGACGAAGTGTATAGTGTAAGGCCCTATCTGGAGAGGACATTGAGAGAGTTGTTGATCAATTCATATCACTACCGCGATCTCGAACGAGGCCTGGATATCAATTTGACTGTTGAAGAAAGAGCCGGGGGCATGCAAATTAAGGTGGAGGATAATGGACTAGGAATAGATCTTAACCGGCATGGAACTCAAATTTTCAATTTAAATCAACGCTTTCATGAGCGGAATGGTCGCGGGGTCGGGTTGTATTTGGTGAAGCGACAAGTAGAAGCTATGGATGGGAGTGTCAGTGTAGAGAGCGTATTAGGTGAAGGGGCATGCTTTACGATTTTACTTCCACAAGGTAACTTGGCTGTCTAAAATAACTTAAGGCTTACCGAAAAATTGAACACCGTTGATCGTTGTAGATGATGGTATATAGAATGATCTTTGCCATTGAAGAAGTAATCATCTAACGCAGCATGCAAAAAAATCATTTCTACCTCATAGAGGTTCAATACCTTGGCTTTCGATATCATGGCTGGCAACGGCAGCCTGGTGTAAAAACCGTTCAGGAAATGATCGAACGAACGCTGAAGTATATATTGAAGGAAAAGCCTTTTAAAATATTAGGAGCAAGCCGTACTGATGCAATGGTTTCCGCTACTCAGGCGGCCTTCGAACTCTTTTTGCAAGAGCCGGAAGACCTTGATCAACTAATGAAAGCGTTTAATGAAAACTTGCCAGCTGACATCCGTGCAACAGCAATTGAAGAAGTGGATGCTCAGTTCAATGTGATTCAGCATGCGAAAGAAAAGGAATACCTATATCTCTTCTCGTATGGTGAGAAGAATCATCCGTTTGCTGCACCATATATCACTTACATTCAATCTAAACTTGATATAGATTTAATGAAAGAAGGAGCGGGGCTATTCAGCGGTCAGCACAATTTTAAAGAATATTGTTACAAGCCAAATGAAGGCACTCAATTCGATCGCGAAATACTATTGAGTGAGATAGTGGAGAACAATATATGGACGGCTAACTTTTTTCCTGATCAGAGTTATGTCTATCGAGTGAAAGGAATGGGTTTTATGAGAAATCAAATCCGATTGATGATAGGCAGGTTGTTCCGTTTGGGAAGACATGAAATCACATTGGATGATATTAGGGAATCATTGGATAAACCTTCCGAATCTCCCGAATATTTCATTGCGCCAGCTTCCGGCCTGATGTTACATCAAATGAAGTTCAATAAATAGGATTTGATAACTAGTGAATAATTCGTAATATTGACTGCAGCAACATACCTAAGAAGTAACTAATTCACCTTAATGAGTCTTGAACAATTAATCAATGAGCGTAATGAAGCCATACTTAAAGTAGATGAGTACGGCTTATTGTGCATGACCACACCATATCTTCCACCAGAAATGGAGAGCGACCCGAGTCCTGAGTTGCTATTCACTTCAAAACAGTCATACATGTGGGTGCCCATTTTGGCATACGTAGTAGAAAAATTGGACATTTCAGAAGAGGATACTAAGATATTTCTTGAGATGTCATTAGACTCGCTGACCACTCACCATCGTACAAGATGGAGCAACAGGGCCGAAGCGCTTGAAGGTATGTTGGAAATGCTGAACTCAATGCTTTTTTATACAACACGAAAAAAATTGGAAGACCCCATCTTCGAATATGCATCTCTTTTTGGTGGGTCTATTGAAGATATTTTGGATCGTTTGGAAGGATTAGGATTAGTGGAAGAACACTATGTTGAACCTTTTGGTAGTCAGCGAGTGGCCATGATGGGCTTTGTTCCATTTGGATTTACAAAACGAACTAGGCTAGGAGAGGAACTCTTTGCCAAGCTCAATAGTTTGATGCTGTTTTATGCACAAAAAAATTTGGTTGAAGATTCTGATTTCAAGATTCACTATCGCTTCTATCGCGCCTGGGAGATGTTCAAATCCATTATTATGAAAATGGATAAGCCTCTGGATAAGAAGTAGTTACCTGTTTTCTCGTGTGGTCTAGGCTATAGCCAAGACCCAGGTGAGCAGAAAGATGCTGAAATCTATTCAACGATCCATTGTCGAATTCTCTTTATTTCTAAGTCGATGTCAACAAGCATGTGTTTCTTGACCACAAAATTTGGGTTTTCTTTCAGCTTCTCATCAATTTCTTTGAGCCCTCCTTTATAGAGTATATCCAAAATCTGTAGTTCCGTCACAACGGTACTTATGGCGTCGTCATTTGGCAAGTCTTTTAGTACCTTAATGACTTCTTTCAAAGCGGGCTCCTGATCTAAAACAACCTTGACTAGAGGCCTCAAAAGTCTTTCATTTTCTTCTGTCGCTGGAGTCTTATCTATGGTAACAACCGCTTGATACAAGCCCTCAATAAAGCTACCAGCTAGTGCCAACCCTGCCATATTGAGATGATGTCCTTTTTCCATTTGCACGCTAGTGGTAATGAAAAGCTCACTTAGCAGCTTAGCAATTTCTTCTTGATCTTGATTTTTAATGTGCCCCATGCAATTTTGCAGGTGTGCATCATCATAGATAGTTGAATCCCCGAGTGCCTTTGCAATATTGTGAGAAGTCTTCAAATAATTTAAACATACATCTTCAAAACCATAGGCTGCCAAATAACTAACATCTGAAGCGAATACGCCCATATTCATAGCCATCTTATCAGCATTTCCCTTATACTTTTCGAAATTTTTCAGATCATTAATGAGATCATTATCAAACTCTGCATTGATCGATTTGAGAGTGAAGGGAACTAGCGAAGGAGAAGGTAGGTCCTTAAGAAGCTGATCAATATCATGAACGGTTCTTGTTTCGGTCTCCTCTGCAGCCATTTTTTCTATTTTCTTTCTTTCTTCAGAAGTTGATCCGGTACTGCAGCCATAAGCTATTAGTGCTACAAGAATTATCGGAAGTAGTTTAGTTATCTGTTTCATAGTTTTGGATCAGTTAAAATTCTTAATCAAAGTAACATTATCGTTACTTTAAGGTCATAAATTAGTTAATGTTACCTTGTTATCAATTTGATATGGCATACTAACGTGCTATGTTAAAACCTATGTGCACTCAAATCTAAGAGAATATAGGGACATTAGTTCTCCATTTCTTCAATCTTCTCCACCAATGATTCCCATTCCCGATCCTTGGATTTAAGCAACCCGCCATTGACTTCATAGCGCTCGTTTATTTCAGTTAGTTTATTGGCATCATTGAAGTTGCCAGGATCAGCCATTTTTGATTCTAATTCGGTTTTTTCAGCTTCAAGTTTTTCTAAATCAGATTCTACTCTTGTCAATTCCTTTTTTAGGCGTGACAATTCCTTTTGTTCACCATCAGTGGACTTCTGCTTCTTCTCTTTTTTAGGTTTCTCCTCTTTAACAATTGTAGGTTTGAAGGTATCCTTAGGCTTGTTGTGCTTATCACACCACCAGGTATATTCCTCGTAGGTGCCAGGATATTCTTTGATCTGTTGGTCTTCAATCCACCAGATTTTATTAGCAACCTGAGTCACAAAATACCTGTCGTGAGATACAAGTATAAACGAACCCTGATATTGCTGCAGAGCCTGTATCAGAATGTTTACCGACTGAATGTCCAGGTGGTTGGTTGGTTCATCAAGTAGCAGAAAGTTGGCCTCGGAAATCAGGGTTTTTGCCAGGGCAACTCTCGACTTTTCTCCACCAGAA
Organism: Reichenbachiella sp.; assembly: GCF_039944555.1. GTDB lineage: Bacteria > Bacteroidota > Bacteroidia > Cytophagales > Cyclobacteriaceae > Reichenbachiella. The sequence continues at coordinate 60,962 of NZ_JBDUYN010000020.1, forward strand.
AGTACCTTGATTTTTTTGAACACGTCTTCATCTGAAAACAGGAAGCAACCCAATACCCCACGCAGTTCCTGTTCGGACTTACCCGAGCCAAACTGCTTCAATTCTTCCAGTATTTCGTTGTCAACATTTAGAGACTCCAGCTGATGCTGAGCGTAAAAAGATGGATTAACATTGAATCCCATTTGTGCTTTGCCTTCAACTTTTTCACCATCTATGATTCTAAGTAAGGTCGACTTTCCTTTTCCGTTGGCACCTATCAATGCTATTTTGTCACCTCGTTCGATCAAGCCACTAGCATTTTTAAGAATATCAATACCTGGATAGGATTTTGAAATATTGTCCAGTGTGGCGACATGTCTACCTGATTGCTTGCTAAAATTGAATTTAAAATTGACAGCAGCATTATCTTCAATTACATCTTCAACCTTATCCATACGCTCCAGTGCCTTCACTCTGGACTGAACTTGCCTGGCCTTGGTGGCCTTTGCACGGAACCTTTCTACAAATCTCTCAGTCTGACGAATTTTAGATTGTTGATTTTCAAAAGCGTTCTTTTGCAATTCATTTCTTAGAGTTTTCTCTTCAAGATAGTTGTCGTAGTTACCCGGATAAGGAGTCAATGCCTGGCCGCTTACTTCTACAATTTTGTTGATTGTGTTGTTCAAAAATTGCCTGTCGTGTGATACTACGATCACAGCGCCTTCATAAGATTTCAAATAGTTTTCAATCCATTGGATAGAAGGAAGATCCAAGTGGTTAGTAGGCTCATCGAGCATAAGAATTGAAGGCTTTTCAAGTAGAAGTTTTGCCAGAATCACGCGCATTCTCCATCCCCCGGAAAACTCCTTTAGTGGACGCTGTAAATCCTCTGTTTTGAAGCCAATTCCTTCCAACACTTCTTCGGCTTTGCTTTGGAGTACGTAGCCGTCCTTTGCTTCAAATTCTTCCTGCAATCGTGAAAGTTTTTCTACCAACTTATCTTCATAGTTGGTCTCCATTTTATGCAGAATCTTGTCGATTTTGTGCTGAATGTTGATGACTTCTGAAAAAGCTTCCATAGCCACAGACAGAATGGACTCATCTGACTGAAAGGAGAGTAAGTCCTGATTCAGAAAACCAATCGTACATTCCTTAGCCATGCTGATCTCTCCGCTGTCTTTTTGAAGTTGTCCGATGATTATTTTCAATAAAGTAGATTTACCGGTGCCGTTTAGACCAATCAAGCCAATTTTATCCTTGGGCTTTATATGGAGTGAGGCATTTTCAAACAGGGCCCTGCTGCCCAGATAATACGATAAATTATTAATTGAAATCATGTCGCAAATATGCAAAGGATCGTAGGGAATTAAAACTCTCAGATCATTTGATATTGGATAGTAACCCTTGTAAATTTATCTATAGATAACCTAATTACAACATGCCCTATTTTAACAATATCCTTATCCTGATCGTCAGCGCCTTATCTTTTTTCCAATGCGAATCCGCTTCAAAAAATGACGCCCCTGTTGTCGAAGGTGAGGAGTCATACGAGGATGAAACTTTAGTCGAGGCGCTAAGACGTATTGAGCTTCCGGAAGGCTTTTCAATAGATTTGTATTCCGATAATGTGCCCAATGCACGTTCAATGACACTAAGTCCGGCGGGTATCCTGTATGTAGGTACACGACAGGATGATAAGGTCTACGCATTGGAAGATAGTAATGGGGACCACAAAGCGGACAAAAAGTATATCATAGGTGAAGGTATGAATACACCAAATGGCGTGGCGTTTAAGGATGGTGATTTGTATGTAGCTGAAATAAACAAAATCTGGAAGTTTGCGAATATTGAATCCAACTTGAATAATGTGGATAAGCCAGTATTGATCTCAGAAGACTTCCCAAGCGATAAGCATCATGGATGGAAATATATTGCTTTTGGTCCTGATGGCAAACTCTATGTTCCAGTTGGGGCACCCTGCAATATTTGCGAAAGCAAAAAAGACGTTTATGCAACGATTACCAGAATGAACAAGGATGGTTCAGGTTTTGAAATTTTTGCCAACGGTGTCAGAAATACAGTAGGTTTTACTTGGCATCCGGAAACTGGAGAGATGTGGTTTACCGACAACGGCAGGGATATGCTGGGAGATGATATACCACCATGCGAATTGAATCATGCCCCAGCCGCTGGTTTGCATTTCGGCTATCCCTATTGCCATGGAGGAGATATTGCTGACCCTACGCATGGAGGAGAATACAGCTGTACAGATTTCGTTGCTCCAGCACAGAAGTTAGGGCCCCATGTTGCACCGCTTGGATTGAAATTTTACACTGGAGACATGTTCCCTGAAGCATATCGTAATGATATATTCATTGCTGAGCACGGCTCGTGGAACCGAAGTAAAAAAATTGGCTACAGGATTGTAAGAGTTAAAATGGAAAATGGAAAGGCCTCAGGTTATGAACCCTTTGCTTTTGGTTGGTTGGACGAAGCCGAACAAGAGGCCTTTGGAAGACCTGTAGATGTATTAATTATGCCAGATGGTGCTATGCTTGTATCCGACGATCGGGCAGGGGTGATCTATCGCATCACATACTCGGCCGACTGATGGAGCATCATATCGGTTTTAATTATTCAGCTCCCTACTATACACTCAATGAGCTGACCGCAGAGACCAGAGATATATGGATTGTCTGTCCCGGCTATGGACAGTTGGCCAAATATTTTATTCGGCGTTTTGATGTGTTTGATGCAAAAAAGCATTTCGTTGTTGCTTTACAAGGCTTGTCCAAATTCTACCTACCTGATCAGAAGAACGTTGGGGCAAGCTGGATGACCAGGGAAGGTCGTGAAACGGATATGCAGAATCAAAAAGCCTACTTTGACGCAGTGATCGAGGAGGTGTTTCAAAGCTATGACTTAAATGAGTTCAGAGTACATCTTATGGGGTTCTCTCAAGGCGTATCTATGGTCAGCCGCATGGCGGCCTACTCAAAACTTAGTTTTAGTACTTTAATTCTTTGGGCAGGAGGGTTTCCTCCCGAATTAGTACCTGATGATTTTAAACATGTATCCGATAAAGCTAGACTCAAAGTCGTTTTAGGAAATCAGGATGAATATTACGCATTGGACAGGAATTATCAACCGGAAGTAGCAAAGATGGAAGATGTGATTGGCTTAAAACCAGAGATTATTTCATTCGATGGCATTCACGAGATAAACAGGGAAGTTTTGAAGAGTTGCCTGGAGTGAGGTTTGTAATACCTAACATCAATTTTTAGTATTAAATCCGGAATTTTCGGGCCTTAAATTTTTTACTTGGTTGACCGCCGACCACCACATATTTCTATCCATCACAATTTTATCCGAGTGCAACCGAATTGTATTTACTTTGCTGACATATAAGAACAAAAAAATATAGTATGATCTCAAAAGGGATATTTGGTTGCATGGTAGTTTTAGTTGCAATCCAGGCAAATGCACAGACCAACAGGTGGCAACAACGGATAGAGTATAAAATGGAGATTGACATGGACGCTGAGGCTAATCAGTTTTCAGGTATTCAAGAATTGAATTATTATAATAATTCACCAGATACGCTAACCAAAGTATTTTATCACCTCTATTTTAATGCCTTTCAGCCTGGAAGTATGATGGATGTAAGAAGTAGGACGCTGCCAGATCCCGACAAAAGAGTAGGAGACCGTATATTTCATTTGAAAGAGGACGAAATTGGCTATCACAAAATAAAGTCCTTAACGCAGGATGGCAAGAGGCTAATCTACGAGATAGATGGAACGGTGATGAAAGTAATACTTAATGAGCCTATTATGCCTAATTCGAAGGTTACATTCGAGATGACATTTGAAAGTCAGGTACCCTTGCAGATTCGGAGAAGTGGACGTGACAACAGTGAAGGTATTAGACTATCTATGGCTCAGTGGTACCCTAAATTGGCAGAATATGACTACTCTGGTTGGCATGCTTATGACTACGTAGCCAGGGAATTTTATAGTCCCTGGGGAGATTTTGATGTTACTATAAGTATCGATAGTGACTATGTAGTTGCAGCCTCAGGAATTGCTCAAAATTCAACCAGGAAGAAGAATAAAGTCTCACATAGATACGTTGCCGAAAATGTTCATGACTTTGTATGGGCAGCCGATCCGGACTATAAGCACAAAGTGTTGAATGTGCGAGAAGGCTTGGATTTTCACCTCTATTATCAGACTGATACTTTAGAAAACCAATGGATAGAATTGGAAACTTATATAAAAAAGGCAGTGCCTTTTATTGAGGAAAGATGTGGGAAGTATCCTTACCCGGTTTATAAAGTAATTCAAGGTGGAGATGGTGGTATGGAGTACCCCATGGCCACACTAATGACCGGACATAGATCACTGAAAGGATTGGTTGGAGTAACCGTTCATGAATTCATTCATAGTTGGTATCAAATGGTCCTGGGTACAAATGAAAGCCATTACTATTGGATGGACGAGGGGTTCAATACTTATTATGATGATATGACTATGGATTATCTTTTTAATGAAAACTATCCATCTGATAACTTCATGAGTTCAGCCTACAAGTTTTACAAATACATTGTAGAGGAAGGTTTGGAAGAACCCTTGACCACCCATGCGGATCATTTTGAAACGAACCTGGCTTACGCAATGGCCTCTTACAGAAAAGGAGGCCTGGCGTTGTTGCATTTGGAATACATTATGGGAAAGGACAAGTTTGATGCCGCTATGCTGCGTTACTATAATAAGTGGAAGTTCAAACATCCTAATGCAGTAGATTTTGAAGTAATTATGGAGAAAGAGAGTGGTATGGAATTGTCTTGGTTTTTTGACTATTGGATTAAGACAACAAAAACGATTGACTATGCCATAACCAATGTTGCCGTTGATGGCAAAGGATCCAAAGTTGAATTAGAGAGAATTGGTCTAATGCCGATGCCATTAGATTTAGTTTTAACTTTGAATAATGGCGAAAAACTAAATTACCATATTCCAATTGGTATGTCTCGGGGAAACAGAACGTTAAGCAACGGTGAGCTGTTGATGACGCCTTGGACTTGGGTAAATCCCTATTATTCGTTTACAATTGATGTAAACAAAGATGATATCGAGCGAATAGAAATTGATCCAACCCATCGTATGGCTGATATTAATTTTAAAAATAATAGCTATCCAAACACTAATGATGAACTAGAAATTAAAGGCAAGCCTGAGAAACTGGAGAATAACTATTAGATTTGAGTTCTATCAATACGAATAACTACATTGAAATTTAAAGAAGTTGGCATTCACCCTCCAGTATTGGATGGAGTCGATGCCATGGGTTTTGAGAATACCACTCCCATTCAGGAGAAAGCCATTCCCATCATATTAGAAAATAAAGATTTAATCGCCTGTGCGCAGACAGGAACGGGTAAGACCGCTGCTTTTTTGTTGCCCACCATGCAACAAATCAACGATCAGACGGATCATGGTAGTATAGACGCATTGGTAGTAGTCCCCACCAGAGAATTAGCAGTTCAAATTGATCAGCAGATACAAGGGCTGGGTTATTTTGTGGAAATAAGCTCATTGGCTGTCTATGGCGGTGGAGATGGTATGAGTTGGGACGTACAGAAGAAAGCTCTCATTAAAGGAGCTAATATTATCATTGCTACACCGGGCAGAATGATTGCTCATCTCAATCAGGAGTATGTAGACTTGTCTAAAGTAAAACATTTTATTTTGGACGAAGCAGACCGCATGTTGGATATGGGGTTTTATGATGATCTAATGAAAATCATGAAATTCATTCCAGGAGATTGTCAACGACTGATGTTTTCGGCAACTATGCCACCAAAAATCAGAAAACTAGCTAAAGAAGTTCTCAATGAGCCGGAAGAAATAAATATTGCCATTGCCAAGCCATCTGAAAACATTTTGCAAGGTGCATTTATGATTTATGATGGACAAAAACCGGAGCTGGTCAAGCATATTTTTTCTGCTAAGAAAATGGACAGTGTGATTGTCTTTTTATCACGTAAAAGCGAAGTGGACAAAATAGCCAGAGAGATTTCCAGCCTGGGAGTCAATGCGGCTCCCATTCATTCTGGCTTAGAGCAATCCAAAAGAGAATCTGTCCTTCAAGACTTTATTAATAAAAAAATTAATGTCTTGGTGGCCACCGATGTGATGAGCAGGGGTATTGATATCAAGGGTATTGATATGGTTATCAACTACAATGTGCCAGGAGATGCAGCGGATTATGTTCATCGAATTGGTCGTACCGGTAGGGCGGATGCCAATGGTGTAGCATTCACTTTTGTGAATGAAGAGGATATGTACAACTTCTCCAATATTGAAGAATTGATTGGTAAAGAAGTACAAAAGATCAAAATCCCAGAACACATTGGGGAAGGGCCAGAATACAATCCAAAGCAACGTTCGTCCAAGCCAAAAAGGAACGGACAGAGAAAAGGCCGATTTAGTAAGAAATAGAGGTTTGCCTCCTTCTTACTAAAAAAATTAGTAATTAATTTTGCCGTTAGAATATATAATGCTAATTTTATTGTCATTAGCGCTAATTAATTGATCAATCAACAGGTTTAATTAATTTAATGACAAAATAATTAGTAATGAAAACGTATACAGTAGGTGGTGAATACAAATTGAAACTCACGTCCAAAAAATTAAAGTCAGGCAAGTGTCAGGTCAAATTTCATGCATCTGTACAGAAGACAAAGAAGATGTACGGATATGTACTGGCAGATTCTGGCGAAACATTGAAGCATGTAGTCGAGAAAATCCTGAAACGTTTGGATCAAATTAAGAACAGGAAGAATTTTCATCACATTAACCTCTATTCAATCGGAAGGCACAGTCAAAGCGATACAGGTATGGTGTTATTCGATGCCTGACAGTAGCATAAATCATGACGTTCTGTTAAGTTTGTTAACAATACATATTTGAACATGGAAGTAGCCAAAGTAAACGACAATATAAAGTTCTTAAGAAAAAAATTCGGATATACTCAGGAGACATTTGCAGAGTCTATTGGGATAAAAAGATCTCTGGTAGGAGCATATGAAGAGGGTAGAGCGGATCCCAGGTTGAACAACCTTCTTCGAATGTCTGAACTATTCAATGTAAGTGTTGATACTTTAATCAGTAAGGTCGTTAGCGAACTTTCAGAGGATGAATTGCATCAGGCTGAGGAAGGGAGTAGTAGAATTCTTGCTATCACTGTTGACAGTGAGGAAAACGAGAATATAGAATTGATCCCACAGAAAGCATCAGCGGGTTACATGAATGGGTATGCGGACCCGACCTATATTGAGAACATGCCGAAATTTCAATTGCCCATGTTGCCAAAAAATGCGACCTATAGAGCTTTTGAAATATCTGGAGATTCCATGTTGCCATTGCAGCCTGGAACCGTAATTATTGGCGAGTATTTAGAAAATATCTCTCACATTAAGAATGGAAAAACGTATGTCCTTCTTAGTAAAGAGGAAGGGATAGTTTATAAGAGAGTTTTCAATTATGTAGAAGAGAATGGAAAGCTTTTTCTCGTGTCGGACAATAAATCTTATTCGCCATACCAAGTTGATGCAAAAGATATAATCGAGGTATGGGAGTCTAAAGCATTTATAAGTATCGACTTTCCGGATGCGAATGGTAAGGAAGATCTAACCATTGAGGAGCTGTCTGGAATAGTAAAAAACCTCCAAAACGAAATTATCAAACTCAAGGACTCTAATTAAAAAAAGCCGTGCGATTGGCACAGCTTTTTTTAAATTTCTATAGGTGTGAACCCTTAGAATCCAATTTCCATTTGCATTAGAAACTGGTATTCATCTTTACTATCAGCTACTGTTTCATAGTCAACATAAGAAACGGTGGATTGTACCTTTACCGTATGCCCTGAAATATATTTTGAAAACCCTATTGAGTATCTGTTGTTGTCAAAATCATCACCAAGTGCTTTTACAGTATTTTCAGGAGAGGTTGAAGTGAATCGTCCAGCTACTTCGTAATTGTTTTTGAACAGGTAACCCGCCTGAAGATTTAAGGCATTTCCGGTATAAAAGGCTTGTTGGTCTCCACTAGAATTTAGTCCTGACGTGGCATCACCGCTTTTTACCCATTTATCGACATATTCTCCCATAAAAGAAAAACCATTCATTTTAAACATGGCATCTATTACAATATTGGCTACGGTACTATTTGTGTCAAGTGCCTTTCCAATCTGCCCACCACTATTGCTTGCATCCTGATTGTAATCATAGGTCACGCCGATGGATAGTTTGGGAGACGCTTCTCTTGCCAAATCAGAACCAAAATAATCTCCTTTATTCGTGAATTTACCGAAAGGAAGGATTTCACCTCTTGCTGTATAGTTATATCCACCACTGTTTGCATCGATGTCGTTCCGACCATCACCCATGGTAATGGCAACTATCTCTCGTAGCACCATACTACCAGCTGAGTACTCATGTCTAAGTTGCAGACCCTTGCCTCGATCAATAGTGAATTTACTATTGAGATTGCTTCGATCTACAAATTGCAAATCTTTAGAAGAAATCACACGCTCTCTGTTTCCAGGTAGCTTGGTTTGTCCGACCCATAGTTGCCAGTTTTTGTGAAACTTATATTTAACTACAGCATCTAATACAATGTTAGAACCATCTTCGGGTGAAGAATTCTTCTGATCCCTATTTGAAATCGCCAGTTCAATTTTATACTCCAACTTTGGGTCGAAGGCATAACCTTTGAATTTTAATCTAAATCTTCTGATTAGAAATTTGTCATTCCATTCTTCAGATTCTATGTTGTACTTTCCTTCATATAGGTTCTGAAACCGAGTATTCCATTGGATACTAAAGGATGAATCTTTTGGCATGAATCTAAGTCCTTTGCCAACCTTACTGCCGTCGAATGATTGAGCTTGGGCCATAACGGCACATGTAGCCAAAGCTAAAGTGATGTAAATTAATTTCATATTTTCTGAATATAAGCCGCGAAGCTATAGCATATAATCTGGCAGGCGTTTACATTAAAATTACTTTAATGTTAAGCAATTGTTAACAAATAGAAAGCACATATTAATTGGCTCTATTCAGAGTCTATTGAGAAAGATCAGTGCCAGCGGTAATATGAAAAATACAAAGAGGATATAAAAGAACCCTATAACTCTGTACTGTGCAGTCATCAGACCAAATTTTCTAGAGTAGAGAATCGGCAACTTATTGAGATAGGGGATGAATAGAAAAATTAGTGTCCCAATTAAGTTGAAAAGAAAATGAACCAATGCGATGCTTAATGCCGCTTCCGATTTGTTAAAAGCCGCAATTAAGGCTGTAATAGTTGTTCCAATATTAGCACCAACAATATATGGAAAAATTTTGCCAAGGTGGATTTTACCAGTAGCTCCTAGAGGGACGATGATCGAAGTTGTGATGGAGCTTGATTGAATGCCTGCGGTCAACATGGTGCCCAATCCAAACGACTTCAATCTTTTGTTAAAAAAGACCTCTTGAAACCTGTCATCAGATCCACCGATCATTCTTTTTGAAATTATTTTCGAAATTATTTTAATGGATGCGAATAGGGATATACATGCAAGAATGACGAGTATAGCTTTGTACGCTACGGAATCGATCAAAAAGCCGTTGATATAATCAAAAAGACCAAAGCGGGATTCTTGTCCGGTGGGGTTCAAATTTGGTGATTGATTAAAAATTGACGCTACCAATATTGAAAGTTTGGAGAGTACGTGATAGTAATATTCTAGTGGGAATAAAATTATCACGGTCATGATATTAAAAAAATCATGCATGACTCCCGTTGCAATGGCATTTTTGAATTCTTTGTTATCTGTGATATAAGTCAGAGAAACTATGGTACTAGTAAGAGTAGTGCCCATATTGGCTCCCATGATCATGGGAACAGCATTTTCCAATGCCATTCCTCCGGAAGCTACTATAGCTACAATGAGTGAGGTACTGGTCGAACTGCTCTGAATCACAGCAGTAATAAAGAGGCCAATAAATAAACTGATAAAAGGATTGGACGTAACTGACAGCACTTTTATTACTGTCTCGTTTCCAATTACCTGAAAAGTGCTGGTCATTAAATCAAGGGACCACAAAAAGACAAAAAGAGCCAGAGAAATACTCAGGACAAATTGGACTACATTAAGTTGTTTTTGCGTTGTACTACCTTCCATAATTCAAGCTGCAAAACTAGAACACTTTGCTATCTTGTATATTATGAAATTGTTAACATGTGAAAGGTATCTGTGTGCAATTTGGGTTTATGCTTAACAATTATTTAAAATTGAGCTTCTTTTTAATTACTAGTTTTGCAAGCATTTTAAAATCAATTCAGAAAATTAAATAACAATCTCGTGGAATACGGAATTTATGACATTTTTAAACTAATAGGAGCGCTCGGCTTTTTCATTTATGGAATGAAGGTGATGAGCGAATCAATTCAGAAGGTTGCGGGAGATTCTCTGAGATCTGTTATGAGTATTATCACTTCTAATAGAATTAGTGGAGTCTTTACCGGCTTTTTGACAACGGCCATTATCCAATCATCGTCTGCAACCACAGTTATGGTAGTGAGTTTTGTGAACGCTGGTTTGCTAAAACTCAGACAAGCGATTGGAGTAATCATGGGTGCTAATATCGGTACGACGATTACAGCAGTACTAATACTGGTATTTGGATTCTCAAAATTCAGTATTTCGCACTACACTCTTCCTATCATTGCGGTAGGCTTTCCTATGCTTTTTGCAAAAAAACCGGAAATCAAATATTGGGGGGAGTTTTTAATTGGTTTTGCACTTTTATTTATGGGGCTTAGTGCCTTGAAAGGTGCAGTGCCCGATTTGAAGCATAATCCTGAAATTCTTGCATGGATCACTGATTTAAATAACCTCGGTTTTTTATCGGTAATCATCGCCGTACTTATAGGTACTGTTCTTACTGTTGTAGTTCAGTCATCCAGTGCGGCTATGGCAATCACCCTTATCATGTGTGATAATGGATGGATTCCTTATGATATGGCCGCGGGTATTGTACTTGGAGAAAATATTGGAACCACAATCACAGCAAACCTTGCTGCCTTGGTAGGTAATGTACATGCGAAAAGGGCCGCTCTTGCCCACTTCATGTTCAATGTTTTTGGTGTAGTTTGGATGCTTCTCATATTCCATTTTTACCTTACTGGGATTGATTCTATCATGGTCAGCACTGGCAATGGATCTCCATTGACGGAAACAGGAGCTATAAAATGGGGGTTAACCTATTTTCATATTAGTTTCAATATACTTAATACGTTGATAATGATTTGGTTTGTTCCCCAAATTGAACAGATTGTGACCAAAATGATATCTTCTAAAGATGATGAAGATGAAGAATTTCATCTGGAGTTTATTGGGACTCAACTCATGAGAACAGCAGAACTGTCTCTGATGGAAGCCAGAAAAGAAGTAGCTAAGTTTGGTAAGCATATTGTTAAGATGAGTGCGTTTGTTCAGGAGCTGATTGAATCGGAAGACACCAAAAGAGTAGAATATCTCACAGAAAAGATATCTAAGTATGAGGACCGTACGGATGAATTGGAAATGGAGATTGATGATTATCTGGTCAAAGTTTCCGAAGGGAGACTGAGTACTGCAACATCTGAAGAAATCCGTGCCATTATAAGCATTACCAGTGACTTAGAAAGAGCTGCAGATATTGTGATGCGTATGTCAAAGGAAATTAACAGAAAGAACAAGGATAATTTGACTTTTACAGACGACCAAAAATCCAATATTAAGGAAATTTTTGGATTGGTAGATGAAGCACTGATTGAAATGCATTCAAATTTAAAGTCAGACTATTCTGAAGTAAAGCTTGAAAATGCTATGGCCAAAGAAGAAGCCATCAACAGGCTAAAGAAAGAGCTTAGCAAGAATCACTGGAAGAGTGTAGAGGAAAACCACTACGATGTTAAAACAGGTATAGTGTATAGAGACATCATCTTCGGATGCGAGAGAATTGGTGATCATATTATTAATGTGACAGAAAGTATTGTAGGGATAGAAGAGCATGAATCTGTAGCCTAGCATCAAAGAAAAGTACACTTTAAACAAAAAGCCCAGTCTCATTTTGAGACTGGGCTTTTTCCAATTTGAAGAATTTGGTGACTTAGGTTCTGAAATCAAATAACGCGTGATAACTTTCTTTTTTGTCAGAAATATGTTTGGTTAACGCATCATCGTCAGGCAATTAATATTCGACCTAGTCCTTACAATCCAACCAAATGATGAACATGTTCATCTATTAGGTCTATTCTCTGCGTTATCACCTCAATATACTTACCAGCTTCCTTTTCCAAGGCTTCCGTCTCTTTGATGTACTTATTGCCACCCTTACTACCGTAGTTCTTTTCAACATCATTGAACTTATTGCATTCCTTGTGTAGAAAATCGAGAAAGCTTTTGGTTGTATACTTGACTTCGACATGCTCAATGTCATTTAGCGTTGCTTTCGCCTCAGGGTCGCTATTCGTATTAAATTTGGCCTTAACGGTTTGATAAAGTACTGTATCGTAATGATGAATTTTATTTAATAAACGCACCATTTCTACGCGATAGGTTCTGTTTTGGCAGTAGTTAGCCAATCCATCATATTTCTTTAGGCTGACAGCCTCGGCATCCCATTTTACGGTCAGTTCGTCAATCACTTTTGTGATGTCCTCAGATTCGTCTTGAGCCTGAGACCAGCCACTAAAGCCAATTATAATTAGGGTTAGAATAAGAATTTGTTTCATAGCATTCAGTTAGTTATAAGAAATAAACATAGTGTGAATATCCAACAAATCAAAAATGCGAGAGTATCAACCGTCCTTATTAAGTCAATTTGCAATAAAAATGGAGTCAAAACAGACTAGGATTTCGAAATTTGAGAGGCAAATGTGTCATTTGCTGGTTTATTGGAATAATACAAGTTAATATAACAAAGTAAATATTTAAAGAATTGCTATATTTAGATCATCGATTCAATTCATAGAAGTATTCCATAAATTGGTCGAATAATGGATACATATTATCTATAATCTTTTTGATATGTCTTTAAAAAGATCATACTTGTATAGTCAATTTGGATTGAATGAATATTGGAAAATTGATATTCGGGTTTGATCTGTTTTGATGTCCTAAAGAATCGCTCAGAGATTGAGTTCAGGAAGCAAAAGTAAGTTATGAGAAATACGGCAGCCTTAATATTCTTGCTCGTCATGTGTACTGCCATGACGTTGCGCGCTCAGCAAGCCAGCTATACGGAGGCTGCATCTCTTCTCGAAAAAACTAAATACAATCAGAAAAGGGGAAATTTGGAAGGGGCCATTGGGCATGCTCTTTTAGGATTGGATCAGGCAGAAACTCTTGGGAATCAGGAATTGATAATTCAATTCCGGGAGGTAATAGGTCAGATATACCTGTCTAAAAAGGATTATAAAAAGGCAGTCTCTTCTTTCTTAGCCATTATCCTTACTGCAGAACGTCAGAATGATCAGGAAAACTTAGGAAAAGGAAATTTAGCATTAGCGAATACTTATTCTGACATGCGGGCATATGAGAAGGCCAGTGATTATTACCAGAGAGCCATTGACAACTTCAACAACCTTGGAAAAAAGAGGGAGAAAGCAAATGCGATTCAAGCATTAGGCTATAATTATAGTAAGTCTAATCAATTTAGCAAATCCATTACAACATTCGAATCATTGCTGAAGCTTGCAATTTCTGAGAGTTTGTACTCGTATATCAGCTCTGCACAGAAGCAACTATTTCTTGACAACATTAAAATGAATAATGCAGCGCAATCTACCAAATATGGATTGGCATATTATGACCGAATAAAGGATAAAGGAAATAATGCTAATCTATCGAACACTACAAGAAACTTGGCTTTACAATATATTAATATCAGGGACAATAAAAATGCGCTGAAGTTTGCCAATATTTCTGTTAGTCTGGATGGACAAAATACTATGTCCTTGGAAACACTTGGTAAGGCATTTGCTGCCAACGAAGATTATGGAAAGGCAATAGAGTACTTTGAAAGAGCTCTGGAATCAAACGAAAGGAAAAGAAACCCTGAGGGGATGGCTCGTAATTATAATCAGATGGCAAAACTGGCTATTGATCGCGGAGATTTAAGAGTAGCTGCCAATAATTTGGATAAAGCCGAAAAGATAGGAATAGAAAGGAATACAAGAATTACCCTACTTGATACCTATAATATGTTAGCTCTTGTTAATCAGGAAAAAGGAAATGAAGATCAGGAAGTAAAGTATCGTTCGTTGTATGAGGCTGTCAAGCTTCAAATAGGTGACCCCGATAAAATTGCACCTAAGCTGTCTACAGCCAGAGAGAATCTGGCAGAAAGCTACGAACAGGAGGCCAGAGCCAGAATATCTACAGTAGAAAACAGGAAGCTCGCACAAGAGAGGGAAAGATTGAAAGCTCAACAAAAGTTGAAAGATATAGAAATTATTGAGCAGCAGGCAAGGTTACAAGCGCAGGAATTGCAGAAGAAAAAATTGGAGGCAGAAAGAGCCAAACAGGAACTCCTAATTACGGAAAAAACAAATGAGGCCAGTACTAGAGAGGCTGAACTCGAACGGCTTCAGATTGATGCCGAACTGCAAAAGTTAAGTGAAGCCGAACGTGCTAAAGAACTAGAACTTTTAGAAAAGGAGCGAAAGATTCTCAGACAGCAAACTGAACTCCAAGCAGAAAAATTAGAAAGTGACCGCCAAGCCAAAATGCTATATTTTATTGCTATTGGCGCCACCATCTTGATTCTTGCCATTTTGGGTATAGCCTTTTACAGAACTTATAATAATAGCAAGACAATTAGAGAGCAAAATCAAAACCTGGCTGAGCAGCAGAAAACCATTCTTAACCGAAATATCCAATTAAAGAAAAGTTCTGAGGCGATGCTTGCAATGAACAACAAGCTTAAAAAGGCACATGTCAATTTGAAGGTGCTCTTAAAGAAGGAACAAGCGACTAAAGAGCAATTGGAGAAAACAAACCTTGATTTGAAAAATACTCAGGTCCATCTTGTTCAGGCGGAAAAAATGTCTTCACTTGGATTGCTGACCGCAGGTATTGCACACGAAATTAATAACCCTATTAATTTTGTATCTAGTGGGGTCCAGTCATTGACCAAAAATTTTGGAGAACTTGAGAGTTTTCTTGAAAATTATCAAAAAGTATTGGCTCTGGATTCATTAGACGAAATCAAGAAGTATGCTAAGGTATTGCAGGAAGATGAAGACTTTTTGAGTGAAATTCAAGATGCAAGTAAGGAGTTGCTCGAAGATGTAAGATATGGAATTGTAAGAATCACTGAAATAGTCAATGGTCTCCGGAGTTTCTCAAGACATGATGAAGCTGAGATCAAAGAGACCGATCTTAATGAGAGTTTTGATTCAGCTCTTTTGATTTTGAAGAATAAGTACAAAAATAAGACAGAGATTGTCAAGGAAATGGACGAAAGTCTACCACAGATTCAATGTTTTCCTGGGCAGCTCAATCAAGTATTTGTAAACTTGATAAATAATGCAATTGATGCAATTGATGAAAATGGAGAAATAAAGATCAAAACACTTAATCTTGATGATCAATCAATTGAGATTAGAATATCGGATAATGGGTCTGGCATGCCAGATGATATTAAAGATAAAATTTTTGATCCTTTTTTCACGACCAAAGAGATTGGTAAGGGAACAGGGTTGGGGCTGTCGATTTCTCATGGCATTATTGAGAAGCACCAAGGTAAGATCAGAGTTGAGAGTAAAATGGGTGTGGGAACCACTTTTATTATAAATCTACCAAAGAAACTAGAAGTTGACGACAATATTTTAGAAGAAGAAAATTTGAAATTAGGTTAGTATGGAATTAGTATTACAACGTCCGCAAAGAAAGGAAAGTGTTAAAAAGTATAGCATTTTATATGTGGATGATGAGCCTGTAAATCTTAGGATTTTTCAGCATGCATTCAAAAGAGACTACAATGTATTTACTGCGCTCAATGGATTTGATGCACTGGAAATTCTAAATGATAAAAAGGTAGATCTAATTATTACTGACCAACAAATGCCGCGTATGTCAGGTGTAGACTTACTCGCTAAAATTGTACCTAAGCACCCTAGCATTGTACGTATGATTATGACTGGGTTTAGTGATATTGGAGCTATTATTAGGGCTGTCAATGAGTTCGGTTTGGACAAGTATCTTGTAAAACCTTGGGACAGAGATCAACTTAAAGTAGAATTCGATAAGGCTTTAGAGAAAAAACATCTTGAAAATAAGTTCAAACAGGGCAAAGAGGGTCTGGACCCTACAGAGTTAGCTTTTTCATTCCTTCCGGAAGAGAAGGATGTGAAAAAAATATTTAAGGACGGATTTGTAGTGTTTGATAAAAGTAAAACTAATCAACACGGATACTGGTTTGGAAATATTAACGACAAGTCAATATGCGCATTTTACAATGGGGCCAGTTGTAAAATGAATCCTATCGCATTGAACTCATTCATTAATATGAGTCTTACTGAAATTGTATATAAGGAAGGAGTAGTGAAAAGTACGGAAATTATTCAACTACTGGCCAAAAGCATTAAAGACCGCTTTGGTGCACATGGAGATATTGGTTCTTTCGATATTGCCATAGTGGTGGTTGATAACAAGTCAAACAAAGTCTCTTATGCTGGTGCGAATCAAGATATCTATTGTGCTCGGTCAGCTGGTGAGCTGAAATCCGTAAAGGGTTCGAGCGAAGCTATAGATCTAAATAACTTTGATGGAAGCATTGAACAGAAAACTTTTGAAGAAGTCTCTATAATTTACTTGGTGTCAAAGGATATGATCAATCAAATTATCCCGTCTGATGACCCTAGCGTGGAAGGCAAAAATTTTCTACAAATGCTTAAAGGGTATTCAGTCATGCCGATGAAAGAGCAATCTGCTCATATTAATGAAAAGCTTAGTGGAGATAATGCGAAATGCATGATTGGATTAAAACTAAGTTAAACTTTCTCAGACTCATTTTTGTTCCTTTAATTGAGTAAATTATCTAATGTTTACTGGGGTAGGTAATTATTAATTCCGACAGCCCAATTTTGAATCATTCGTTTGCGATTGAAATTATCAATTTAGTTAGAATTAAGAAATAACTATGATCGACCAGCTCTTCAAATCTTTCCTTTTGGTCATGTTATGTTTGTCAACCACTAAGGCCCTGAGTCAATACGAAGAAGTAGGTGAGTCTATGGAGGCCTATATCCAAGAAAATCATCTAGAGCAGGTTGAGAGCATTATTCATAATTTGGCATCTTCTAAAGATTTTTTAAAGCAGTTTTTAGAAAAAGAACGTCATATTCATGCTGAATCTGTTGAAATTAAAAAGGGAGATGTAAGAATTGGTGAAGACGTTGATATATATGTGAAGCACTTTACAGAACATCAAAATTTCACCATGATTTTAGTGCCAATCAGCATATATAGCCTAGCAGTATATGACACCATACTTTTTTCAGTAGTTGAGGTAAGTGACATTTGGCTGCAACGAGAGTTTCCTTATGACGACTTTAAAAACGACTCAATAAAATCAGCCCTGCTCTCTATTAAAAATCACGAACTTTTGGCTGGACATGTATATGATCAGGCGTTGAATGCGTCGAATACTACAATGGGAGAGGTTCAATTGGAACTGAATGAAACTTTTATATCTACAAATACCATTCATGAAAACGTCGGCAGCCTTAATAAAAGGGAGAAGGAAGAGTTTAAGAGTCATTGGGGTCTTCTAAAAAAGGCATTTACGCACAACGTAGATTTGAATGTGGAAATGAATGTTTATGTTTTTGGATTCGACGACCTGGAAGTCAACTGCAAACACGTACGTGGAACTACCAGTTTTAAAGTTACGCCTTCAAATATTTTTAAGCGCCACCATTTTCAGGAAGAATAATTGTAATAATTTCCCCTCTCGGGAACTATACTTAAATCTTTTTGTTTTTTTATAATATGAATTTAAGAGTATACTTTTTGTTGTTTCTTGGCTTTCTACAAGGATGTGTAGGAACAGATGTAATTGATGATTTGGTCGATGTAAAAATTGAAATTACCAATCCAATCATGAGTTTGAAAATCGGAGATTCTTATATGCTCATGCACCGTTATCTTAATAATGTTGGCATGGAGGAAGCTGCTGAAGTGACATGGATTTCATCTAATGAAGCAGCACTTTCTATAGATGGAAATGGCTCCGTCACAGCTTTGCAAGCTGGAGAATCAGAAATATCCGTTGTACTCACCAAAAACAATCAGATCATGGATAAGATTTCCGTGGAGGCATCTAGCGAAACCGTGGTGCTTACTTCAGGTGCGAAGTCTGGTGTAATTGCTACCACAAGTAGCTACCCTTTAACTGGTGATTTTGTCATTACAAATGTAGATGGAGGAGTCAAAATCGATGTGGCCGACAATTATACAGCTGATACTGGTTTGCCAGGTCTATATGTTTATTTATCTAATAATCCTTCTACAACAAGTGGAGCCCTTGAGATTGGAGCTGTAACGGTATTTTCCGGGGCTCATAGTTACGCTGTATCAGCGGAGGAACTTACTGTAGATACTTATGCCTACCTCCTCTATTTTTGCAAACCATTCAACGTCAAAGTTGGACATGGTGAAATTTTGGACTAAAACTAAAATATGAAAATCATTAAACTTACCCTTGTGCTACTATGCATATTAGTGACTAGTCAACGATCTTTTGCCGGTGGTGGCTGGGTGCACGCCAAAGGTAAGGGATACTTTAAAATTGGACAATGGTGGGTGATAGCCAATAAGCATTACACAACCACAGGTGACGTTGACCCGAATGTAACCATAGGAACTTTCAATACAAGTTTCTACGGAGAATATGGGATTACAGATCGGCTAAATGCACAGGTATATTTTCCATTCTTTGCGAGATCTTATCACAATGAAGTTGTTTCTGGAACAACAGGATCGACAAATATTTCCGGTAGAGCAGTCAACTCAATTGGAGATACGGATATTGGTCTAAAGTATGGGCTGATTGTGGGCAAACCTGTTGTTTTGAGTGCACATCTATGGTTAGGGTTGCCGCTAGGTAAAAACGATTTTGATACTAATGACGCTGCTACGATACCATTGCTTACTGGAGATGGTGAGTTCAATCAAATTGTTGGACTTACCGCGAGCACAGCCAAATCATTTGGGAGTGTTAATGCTTTTGTTAGCCTTGGGTTTGAATTTAACAACCGAACCAATGGATTTTCCGATGAAACTCGCGTCAATTTTGAGGCCGGTGCTGTGATCAAAGATAAATTGATATTGGCCTATAAGCTTCGATGGTTAAATTCCTTGCAAAATGGAGATTCAAATATTGAAAATGGAGCTAGTATATTTTCGAACAACACGGAATATGTAGGTTATACCTATGAAGTAGCTTACAATATCACCCAGAAATTTGGTGCTACATTTAACTACGGTTCTGTTTACTCAGGAGAATTAATCTTTGCCAATCCATCATATTCGCTAGGTATTTACTTTAATCTTTAATCATGGAAAAGTCAGAGGAAGAGTGGAAAGAGGAACTTTCAAAGGAAGAATACCATATTCTTAGACAAAAGGGCACCGAAAGACCATTTACCGGTAAATACAATGACCATAAGGAAGATGGAAAGTATTTGTGTGCGGGTTGTCAAAACGAACTCTTTGAGTCGGAGGCTAAATTCGATTCAGGTTGTGGGTGGCCAAGCTTCGATCAGTCAATAAACAAGCTGGCTGTAAAAGAAACTTTCGATAAGTCTCATGGCATGATGAGAACAGAAATCACATGTTCAAATTGCGGAGGACATTTGGGTCACGTTTTTAACGACGGTCCCACAGAGACAGGTCAACGCTACTGCATTAATTCTACGGCCTTGAATTTTACCAAAAAGTAAGACACTACTTAATATTCCATTTTTCATTGGCTAATTTCGCCAGAAATACGCGCTAACATGAAAGATGTACTTGTTATAGGTGGAGGCATAGTTGGTTTGTCCACTGCTTGGCAAATCAAACAGCAATCGCCTAACCTCTCCATTACAATACTTGAGAAAGAAGCTGGGGCCGCACAACATCAGACGGGCAATAACAGTGGTGTAATTCACTCTGGGTTGTACTACAAGCCAGGAAGTTTGAAGGCCTTAAACTGCATCAAGGGATATGATCTCATGCTCGATTTCTGCCGAAAAGAAGATATTGATTTTGATCTTTGTGGAAAAGTTGTTGTAGCCACAAACGATCATGAAGTTCCATATTTAGAAACACTTTTTGCACGCGGTGAAGAAAATGGCTTAGCCAATATGCAATGGTTAAACACAGAAGAAATCAAAGAACACGAACCTTATGTACATGGAGTAAAAGGTATATATGTTCCTCAAACCGGTATCATCGATTACAAACAAGTGTGCAAAAAACTTGAGTCTAACCTGCAGGAATCAGGTGTATTGATATATTACAATCAGCAAGTCAGGAAAATAAACCATATGGGTACAAGCAGTCGCGTCTTTACGTCTACCAGTGAATATGACGGAAAGCTGGTTGTGAATTGCGCAGGACTTTATTCTGATAAAGTGTCAAAAATGACGCCTCTTAAGCCCGATTTGAAAATTGTACCCTTCAGAGGAGAGTACTACCAACTCAAGGAAAGTAGTAAGCATTTGGTGAAAAACTTAATCTATCCGGTGCCAGATCCAAACTTCCCTTTCCTGGGTGTACATTTTACGCGAATGATGAATGGTAGAGTTGAGGCAGGACCCAATGCAGTGCTCGCTTTTGCAAGGGAGGGGTATACCAAATTCGACATCAATGTTTCTGAACTGTTAGAAACGTTGGCTTGGCCGGGCTTTCAAAAGGTTGCAATGAAATATTGGAAAACAGGTTTTGGTGAAATGTATAGATCATTCTCTAAAGGAGCCTTTACTAAAGCCTTACAAAAACTTATACCGGATATCAGAGAATCTGATTTAGAGCCAGGAGGGGCAGGTGTTAGAGCACAAGCTTGCGACAGGTCCGGAGGGCTGTTGGACGATTTTCATATTCTAGAGAGTGATCATTTTGTGAATGTATGTAATGCTCCTTCACCAGCGGCAACATCATCTCTGGCAATCGGAGATGAAATCGCTAGTAGGGTGATAAAGAGATTTTGATATTGTTAATAACCATCGGTATTGATTACTAAAATGTTAAATAATTAGCATTTGACTAAAATAAATTCTAAAAAATTATGATATCATAAACTTATCTTAGAAACTTGCGTTGAAGAAGTCAAAATTTAAGACATTGAAAATAAAAAGTACCGTAAACACAATTCAAAACGCGATGATGGCATGTTGTTGCTGTTGTGCACCTAATTGGTGTTTATGGGAAAGTAATTGTTTATAGAAATATCATAGGATAAAAATATAAAAAGGCCTTTCTCAACTAGAGAAAGGCCTTTTTCGTTTAAAAATTTAGAATCTACAATGGTAATCAGTCAGGAATCAGAAATTATTGAAAGCGTGCTAACTCTAGGAAGTCACATTGGCAATACGCCTTTGTACGAGCTTCAGCACATTTCTCCCAAAAAATCCGTACGGATTTTAGCTAAACTTGAATGGATGCAGTTTGGAGGCAGCGTGAAAGCTAGACCTGCTTATAATATCATCAAACAAGCGGTCTTGAATGGAGACTTGGGCAATGGTAAAATTCTCTTGGATGCCTCGAGTGGCAACACGGCGATAGCTTATGCTACCATCGGTGCCAGATTAGGCATTCCTGTCACCATCTGTTTGCCTGAGAATGCTTCTTGGGAACGGAAAATGTTACTCAAAGGTCTCGGCGTATCGATTGTCTATACATCAAAATTTGGATCAACCGATGAAGCTCAGGAGAAAGCTCTGGAACTCTATCAAAATGAGCCGGATAAATACTTTCTGGCAGATCAATACGGAAATGAAAATAACTGGAAAGCACACTACGAGACGACCAGTCAGGAAATAATTTCCAAAGTGAATGGGAGTTTGACTCACTTTGTTACTGGCTTGGGTACCACAGGATCTTTTACAGGAATAAGTAAGGCACTCAAGGAAGTGAATGAAGGTATCACAACGATTGCCTTGCAACCTGATGGTGCATTGCACGGTTTAGAGGGTTGGAAAGATATGGAAACGGCCAAAGTTCCAACCATTTATGACCCGTCTTTGGCTGATCGGTTTATGAATGTAGACACTTTTGATGCCTATGAAACCTTGAAGCTTGCGGCCAAAAAAGAAGGACTGATGATTAGCCCATCAGCTGCTGCTAATCTCAAAGGAGCCTTGCAATTGGCTGATGAAATAGACGAGGGCGTAATCGTAACTCTCTTTCCGGATAACGCTGAGAAATACAGTGAAGTAATTAAGTCTTTGTTTTAATGGAAAGGCAAGTCAAAGTTGCATCAGAAGTTTTGGAAGAAATGCATAGACATGCACTAGCAGACTTTCCCAATGAGTGTGTAGGTTTTTTTTATGGCAAGTCCAATGGCAAGTCGAAAACTGTAACCGAATATGCTCCGTTAGAAAACAACAAAGAAGGCGACCAACGTCGAAGATTTGAAGTGGATCCTCTAGATTATATGAAAGCAGAGAAATATGCACTGTCAAATCAAATCGAATTGTTGGGAATCTTTCATTCTCATCCTTTGCATCCGGCCATTCCCTCGGAACATGACCTGAAGCAGGCGGTACCTTTTTTTTCATACATTATAGCCTCCGTAAATGAAACTATTGTGGAAAAAACAACTTCTTGGCAATTGAATGAAGAAAACCGATTTGAAGAAGAATTATTGAATAGCAATTAACATAGAATCATGGCAAATATTATTATACCTACACCCCTTAGAAAATTCACAAACAACGAAGCATCTGTTGAATCTAATGGAACAACTGTTCAAGAATCAGTAGAGGATCTGGCAAAACAATTCCCGGATTTGAATAAACATATTTTTGATGCCGAAGGCAAGATTCGCCAATTCATCAGAATTTATGTTGGAGACGAAGATATCAATGCTTTGAACAATGAAAATACAGAAGTAGATGGCAATAGTGTCATCAGTATCATTCCTGCTATCGCAGGAGGAATACGATAAAACTAAGAGCAATGGCAGAAATTAATTTCTCAAAAGAAGAACTTGAACGGTATAGTCGACATTTGATTATCCCTGAGTTTAATATTGAAGGGCAAAGAAGATTAAAAGAGGCTAAAGTGCTTGTGGTAGGCACAGGTGGCTTAGGCAGTCCACTGTTACTATATCTGACAGCGGCGGGCGTTGGCAATATTGGCATTCTTGATTTCGATGTGGTGGACGATAGTAATTTACAGAGACAGGTTTTGTTTACTGTAGATGATGTTGGAAAACCGAAATCGGAAGCTGCCAAGGCACGTTTGGAAAAATTAAACCCTCATGTCAACTTCACTGTCCACAATACCATGCTTACTTCAGAAAATGCATTGGATATTGTGAAAGACTATGATGTTGTTGCAGATGGAACGGATAACTTCCCTACCAGATATCTTGTGAATGATGCCTGTGTGATTTTAGACAAAGTAAACGTTTATGCCTCAATCTTCAGATTCGAAGGTCAAGTCTCGGTTTTCAATTATAAGAATAAGGAAGGTGAATATGGGCCTCATTATAGAGATTTGTTCCCAACACCGCCGCCACCGGGATTGGTGCCAAGCTGCGCAGAAGGAGGGGTGATTGGTGTGCTTCCAGGTATCATTGGGTCCTTGCAGGCCAATGAAGTCTTAAAGGTAGTTAGTGGTATTGGTGATCCATTGGCAGGTAGATTGTTTTTATTCGATGCCTTGTCTTTTGAGACTCGGGTGATGAAGATTCATAAAAACAAAAATACTGCGGCGGTTACCGAATTGATAGATTATGAGATTTTTTGCGGTCTCGGTGAAAAAGAAGAAGAGAAAGTAGTGAATGAGATCACAGTGGAAGAATTGAGTAAGTGGAAGGCCACAAAGAAAGAATTTCAGCTGATCGATGTACGTGAATCCTATGAATACGAGATTGCAAATTTAGAAGGGGAATTGATTCCTCTAGGTGAGATTACCGATCATGTAAACGATATCAGGTCAGATGTAGATGTAGTGGTACATTGCCGTAGTGGCAAGCGTAGCGCTGATGCTATTGTCGCACTTGAAAAGCTAGGCTTCAAAAATCTCTACAATCTAAAAGGGGGCATTTTAGCGTGGGCAGATCAATTAGATCCAGAGATGGCAAAGTATTAGCTTATACCTCAAATATTAACCAAGACAGACCCTGATGCTTATGTATTAGGGTTTTTTTTGTTCTTTCTCTCCACTCCACTGATGGCTCGTGCAACGAGCGGATCATCCGGCCAGGCATGCTTGGGGTAACGTCGTTTGAGCTCCTTCCGGACTTCAAAATAAGTATCGCTCCAGAAACTTTGTAAATCCGACGTGACCTGTACAGGTTTGAAACCTGGTGAAAGTAGATGCATCAGCAGCGTGATTTGGTCGTTATTGATTTTTGGAGTTTCTATCATGCCAAATACTTCCTGAAGTCTAACAGCCAAAACTGGAGGTGCCCCATCTTCAAAATACTGAATTTGGATTTGTGAGCCGCTAGGTACGTTGATCTTTTGTGGTGCCAACAGGTTTAATTCACTTTGTAATTCAAATGGCAGATGATGATGCAATACATCTTGTAGGTTGATTTTTTTTAAGTCTTCAGGACGTTTGATTTGATTTAGGTAAGGCTTAAGCCATTCTTCATTCGTGGCAATCAAGGTGGTTATACTTACATCTGGCCATTGGCCCTGAGGGTTCCATTTTTTGAGGCTCAGCACCCTGTTTTGCCACTGGATTACATTTTCATCCCAGTTGAGTAAATGTCTGCCTTCAGATTTGACCGCATCACAAATGGCTTGTTCCAAATGTTCGATATCAGGATCAGGGAGTGGTATGGACTGAAGTACTATGCTGCCTATTCGCATTTCTTTATTGGCAATTAACCCACCATCTTTCGTGTCCCATTTAATCACCTCCAGTGTTTTGACCATTGGAGCTAGGTCTTTGGGATTGAGGGGAGAGGCCATGAAAATCTTTCCCATTCCCTCTCTGGCGTCCATATGTGCAATTGCTAGCCAAGGTTCGTGAGCCAGATCATCTCGATGGCCGGCCATGGCAATTTTGCCATTAGATAATTTGAATTGTGCATTGTTTCCGGGTTTTGCAAAAGCTATTCTTTCTGGGTAGGCTTGCGCCAAAAGTTGTCCTGTTTCATATGGGTCGACTGTGGCGTTATCTGCTTCATTTAGTTTGAAAAGCATCCTGTATGAAGATGCAATTTTTTCTATTCGGTTGAATTTTCTACCTAATCTGCTTTCTCCTCTTTGACGGCGCAGTACAATAACACGCTCATTGATATCGATACCAGCCTCTGGTCCTAACGGATCTCGTTCTTCTATCAGAGCTGCTAGGTCTGTCGCTAAAGTTAACAGTCCTTGATCTTCTGCCTCAAGTAACATATGAGCGATTCTAGGATGACAGGGCAGGGCATGCATCAATTCGCCATGCGGAGTGATTCTGCCGTTATCTAAGGCTTGAAGTTCATGAAGTGAATCAGTGGCTCTTTTCATGGTTCCCTGCGGGGGCGGGGTGAGCCAAGTCAATTGATTTGAATCCACGATACCCCATTTGGCTAAATCCAATGCCAGGGAAGAAAGATCGACTTCCAATATTTCGGGCGTTCCATGCAGTTCCAGTCTGTCCTGGGTTGCTTTCGACCACATGCGATAGCAGGCTCCTGCGCTCAGTCTTCCCGCACGTCCTGCACGCTGATCAGCCGAATCTTTTGAGATCTGAATGGTATGTAGTCGAGAAAGTCCTGACTTCTGGTCAAACTTGGAAGTTCGACCGTAGCCTGTATCTACCACTATTTTTATACCCTCGATGGTTAGGCTAGTTTCTGCTATAGAGGTCGCTAAAACCACTTTACGTTTACCATTGATATCTGGCCTGATAGCAGCCATTTGCTTGCCATGAGGTAGTTGACCGTACAAAGTATGGATGGCAAACCCTTTAAGTTTTCCTCGTAATATTTCTTCACATTTTCTTATTTCACCCTGTCCGGGGAAAAAAACCAGAGCATCTCCGTCATTTTCCTTGACCGCTTGAGTAATGACTCGTGTTGCTAATTCAGGTAGCATCATCATGTCTGTGTCACCGGTGTACTTGATTTCAACCGGATATTGTCGTCCCTCACTCTTTACGACAGGACACTGCAACAGCTTACTCAGCTCTGGCATGTCTAATGTAGCTGACATAATCAATATCTTTAAATCAGGACGTAATACCTGCTGAGCCTCTCTACAGAGTGCAAGTGCTACGTCCGCATGAATGCTACGTTCATGAAATTCATCGAAGATGACCAAACCAACACCTTCCAATGAATTGTCCGAATGGATCATTCGGGTGAGGATACCTTCAGTAAGTACTTCAATTTTGGTTTGATCAGAGGTTTTGTTTTCGAAGCGAATACGAAAACCAACGGTTTGCCCTGTTTTTTCACCTAATAATTCCGCCATTCGGTTGGCCACAGTTCTTGCAGCCAGCCGTCGAGGCTCCAACATCATTATCTTTTTCCCATTGAGCCAGGATTGATCCAAAAAAGCCAACGGAAGCAGTGTGCTTTTACCTGCTCCGGGTGGAGCATTTACTATTTGCGTATTATTGGTTACAAAATTATTTTGAATCTCGGGGACGGATTCAATAATTGGCAGGTCGATTTTTTTATAATTGAAAGACAAGTATGCGAAGTTTTGCTGAATACACCGCGAAACTATAGGAATCGCACTTTAGTTGTAAGCATTTGAAACCTAAATCGAGTGATTCAATACGGCCATTGCGAAATAAATTGACCTGAAAATTGTAATAATGAGATGGATTTTACTAATTTCTGGCTCAGTTCTTAATTCATTGTTTGAATAACATGACCAGCTTTATACCTACGCGCCACCACTCAATTTTTGAGGTTTTTGATAGTTTTTATAGCAAATTTGCATATATCAATTAAAAAAATACTGTGAGCGGAAGTATTCATTTGATATATGATAAAACCTTAAAGGTGATCACGGATGTGTTGCACGTGAAAGGTGCTGCCATATTAAGAATTGAAGAAACAGATTTTTACGTTGAACGCTTTTTGGCAAAAGGTAAAATGGAGCGACCAGGTAAGAAAATTACAGGGCAGCAAGATTTGATGAATAAAATTAGCCAAATGAAAAAACCGGCCCTAACTTCTTCATCAATTTTCAAAGCTACAATAGTTGTGGAAATCATGCATGAAGCTCACTACTACGTTTTTCCATGCTTAGATAGTCATATGACAGTTATCGCTTTGATTATAATTCCTGTAGCTGATTTGGGAGAATTCAATGAAGAAAACTATGCTTTGGTTCATGTAGTTGGGCAAAGATTATCGGTAGAGCTAGAAAAGAGCCGGGTAATAAAAGAAAGAGAGAGTTTAAGTGAATTTAATACCTCAATTCTTGAATCACTTGACGAAGTAACCTGGGATTATTCAATTACAAAAAAAAGAATCTCCTGGTTTGGGGCTACAAACAAAGTGTTTGGCTGCAG
This sequence comes from Reichenbachiella sp., assembly GCF_039944555.1. Classification (GTDB taxonomy): domain Bacteria; phylum Bacteroidota; class Bacteroidia; order Cytophagales; family Cyclobacteriaceae; genus Reichenbachiella. The sequence goes on from NZ_JBDUYN010000020.1 coordinate 88,721, forward strand.
CAAAGAAGAAATGGGAATGAGGCTCGATTTCTTTCTTGACAAAGTTCATCCCTCCGACCGAGCCGTGCTGGAGGAATACTTTGTGATGAATCGTCAGGCAGACCAAAAATTCTCTTCAGATTTCCAATTCGAAGGTGTTCAAGGAGATTTTAGTTGGTTGCGTATAGAAGGTGTTATGCATTCTGATGCTGACGGAAATGCTGAGAGGGTAATTGGTGTGATAAAAAATGTGCACAATGAAAAAAGAGCTGAAATCCTAAGAATTCGAGCCATGATAAAGGCAAAAGATAGCGAACGTAAAAGAATAGCCTCTGAAATTCATGATAGCCTTGGACAGACACTTTCTGTGGCACGTTTAGAACTTGATTCTTTGTCAGAGTTATATAGTGACGATAAATTTAAAGAAAAAGTGATTAGTGTATCCGGGTTAATTTCAGGTGCCATTCAGGAAAGTAGAGCTATTTCTCATGATCTTATGCCACCCGCTTTGGTAGACTATGGACTCATTCCGGCATTAGAAACTATGATCAGTCAGGTGAATAGGTCATCGGAAGTGAACTTTAGTTTTATTCATAACCTTATTCAAGACGAGATCGACCAGCGATTTGAAGAAGAATTTGAGACAAATTTGTATAGAATTTGCCAGGAAGGAGTGAATAATATACTCAAACATGCCCATGCAACAAATGCCACGATTCAGGTTGTACGACATCCTAATTCTCTGTACGTGAGTATAGAAGATGACGGAGTAGGCTTTCCACAAGACGGTCAGACCAAAGAGGGTTCGGGCTTGGGATTGAAAAATATGGCGAATAGAGTTGCATATTTAGGAGGAAAGATTGACTTTGAGTCAAATAACGGATCAATTATAACCATAGAAATTTTAGTCTAACCATGAGTATCAATATTTTACTAGTAGATGATCATAAGATCATGAGAGATGGTATCAAGGCCATAATCACAGAATCTGGTGAGTATACGGTAGTTGCTGAAGCGTCCGATGGAGTTGAGGCATTGGATTTTTTGGCTGAAAATGACATTGATATTATTGTTATGGATATTAATATGCCGAACTTGGATGGCGTGGAATGCACCAGAGCGATTAAAAAAAGAAGTGCCGAAACCAAAGTCTTAGCCATGAGCATGTATGTGGATGAGCAACATATTGTAAATATGCTGAAGGCTGGTGCCAATGGTTACATTTCTAAAGACGCAGGAAAAAAAGTGTTATTGGAAGCTCTTGAGGCTATCAATAATGGTGAGGCTTATCACGGTTCAGAAATCACAAAAGTCATTATGTCTGAATTCTCCAAGACTAAGGAGGAGAAGATGCGAGAAAATCCAATTAGTTTCTTAACAAGTAGAGAAAAGGATGTTCTGAAGCTAATTGTAGAAGAGAAATCCAACTATGAAATAGCTGACCAACTCCACATCAGTATCAGAACTGTTGATGCACATAGAAGAAATTTACTACAAAAGACCGGGGTGAAGAATGCCGTGGGCTTAACTAAGTTCGCTCTAAAACACGGTATCTAAAGTATTGATAAACAGGTATATATGACCTGTTCGCTAAGTGTTTTGCCTATTCTAAATTTTGGTATCAGTACCTATTGTCCTATCTATCATTGATTCCTAGCTTTGAAACATAGCAAATTATAATTTGTTATGTACGAATTGAAAAACAGCACAGCTATGGACGGTATCATCGCAATTCCAAGAAATGAAGGTTTGAATGTCTCGCTAGATAACAGAAGGTTTCGCAACTATGTAATCAAAGCTACGGCAAACACACCTTTTGTTGCTTTGGAGATGGTCAACCGAACATTGCTGATTAAAGGGAATTCGAGTCCTGAGGATCCGAATGACTTTTACAATAAGGTAGATAAGTTGTTGGCCTATTATATGGCAGAAGGACGTAAATCTCTTTCGATCAATTTCAGCTTTGACTACTTCAATACCGGTTCGGCACGTTGCCTTTATCAGTTGATGACTCAGCTTAAGGAGTTTCAGGAAGACGGAATGGAAGTGACGGTGAATTGGTACTACAAAATAGATGACGAGGACATGTTGCTATCCGGTAAGAACTTCAGTAGCTATACGCAGCTTGATTTGAAACTGGTACCTACCTCGCCGATAAGATATTGAATAACCTAAAGTGATAAATAAGATGTGAAATAACCAGGGCCACCAGAGATATTGAAAGAAGAAATTCAAGATAAGCCGACCTAACCCTTTTACCTAACCCAACCTGACCCGGCGGGATTTTTTCAACCACTATTTCAATATGTTTTGCGTGGCTTTGGCCTTCACTTAAACTCAGAATTTTAATCAGTTATACCAAAATCTATAATCATGAAAAAGTTAGGTTCACTTTTATTAGCAGTAATTTTTACAAGTGCAGTATTCACCAGTTGTATCGATGCAAAAGCAGATGAAATTTATGATAACATTGTTCCAGAGAAAAGTCAAGACGGCAGTACAACCGGAGGTGGCGGTACTTCAGGCCCTGTTGGGAATCCGTAGGAATGGAACAGCAAAATGTATTTTATTTGACGTACTAGAACCCCTAATTCAACCTAACCCTAATTATCTTTGTGTATGAAATTGAATTCATTCAAATATTTCATATTGATCATAATCATTGCTTCTTGTCAGGATTTGACAGATATTGATGACGAAGATTACTATAATGAAGCAGTCATTAATTACAAAAATGAGCAATATGATCAGGCAATAGCCAAATTGGATATTATTCTTGATGGCAATAATGATTCTGCGATTGCAATCAAGGCATTGTACCTAAGGGGTTTTTCATATTATCTTCAGGATAAAAATAAGCTTGCTTACCAGGATTATCTAGAGGGAATCGAAATTGCGGAGTCCTTCGGTCAGGTTAATGTGATTTCTAAATTAAACAATGAAATCGGCTTGATTTTCTTGGAAGCTGAGTTGTATGAGCAAAGTTTATCTCACTTTCTTCTAGCCCTTGATCAGTCTGGGGAGACAACCTTACAGAATAAAGGACATTACAACTATAACATAGGTAGGAGCCTGAGAAGACTTAATCGCTTGGATGAAGGTATAGAATATTTCTTGACTGCAATTGATATAAATGAACAGCTAAGAAATTATGATGCTCTATCCAATATCTATATAGAAATTGGTTTGCTACAGCAAAAGGTGGGCAATCATAGCTTGGCTCTGGAACATTTTCAAGAGATTATTAAAATCTCGCAACTCTCGAAGAACCCCAATTTGTTTAAATGGAAAGCCTATAATAATATTGGAAACATTTATCAATTGGCTGGAGACTTCTTGCAAGCTGAGAGTTATTTTAATAAATCGTTGGAATATGAGAATGACGATAGCCAACTCTCTGTTACCTACAATAACTTGGGTAAAATCTGCAATAAAAAGGGAGAGTATAAGAAAGCTTGGCAATACTTTAAAAAGAGTCTAGCTTACAATAGTAAGAATGTAGAAATTAATGAACTGGGAATTACCAACAATGCTTTGAGAAAAACGTTCGAAAAGCTAAATCAGACTGATAGCCTTTTGCATTATACCATGTTGATTAACGATATGGCATTGTCAGCTGTGGAGACTAGAACTTGGCTTGAGGACGAAGATGAGAAAATCGCACTACTAACCAAATATCAAGACTATGTCAGGGAAAAGGCCGAAAAGGATCAGTATGCTAAGACCTCCTGGCTCATGGCGTTTATTATGACCTTTATCTTTGTATCTGGAGTGTTATCAATGAGACTTTGGAAAATATACAATTACAAGTCAACAGAAAAGGGACATGCTCTCATCAAAAACTCTAATGAGATGGTCTATCTTCTTGATATGTTTAAGAATGAGAAGGAAGAAATGAAAAAGGTGATGGATCAAAAATTGCGTGCCTGATCAGGTAAGATTAAGCATTTTTGTACTCTTCGATAAGTTTATTTTTAACCCTTATCAATTCGTTCAAGCCCTGAATGTGCTCCTTTAGCAACTGAATCTCAACATCTTTTCCGGCGATTACATTGTATATACCGTCCTGAGATTCCACATTTTCCATTGCTTTGCCTACTTCGTGGTAGTCGTCGATGAGCATTTCTCCCTTACCGGTCACCAACCAAATGGGATTGAGCTCAGGATAGAGTTCACATATTTTTTCGAGTACATCTGTGCTTACCGAACCATCCTTAGAAACTTTCTGCTGTAGATCTTCTTTTCCTAGTCCCAGCGTACGACCCAATTGATCTGATGCTTGGGGTTTATTCTGGATGAATTTTAAAATTCGGTGTATAATTTTCATTTTCCGGTTGGCTGCTTTTTCTCGCAGTTAAATTACCTAAAAACCTAAACTATAAACTAAAAGAATTCATAAAAGATAATCCGCAATAGAAGACAAGCTGCTAAAAAGAATAATGACTGTTTGTCAATCTGGAAGATTTCTTCATGATTGAAATAACTCCTTTTTATCTGTATTTTACCTGGCCGAATAGCCGGAAAAGAACTCCATAAGCCTTAAAATTTGTACCTAACCTGAAATTTGATATCACTCCTTGTGTTGCCTTGTGACTCATTGAGGCCAGATCCAACGCTGGACTGATTCCTATAGTTAAACCTACCGTATCTTGCCCATAGTGAGAGTTTACGAGTAGGTTTATACTGTAGCATGATATAGTTTCTAGACCCTTGGTTGGCATAGGCTTGCACTGAGAATACATATAGTAAGTCTTTTTCGAACACATATTGACGATTTTCGAAGTCTTCGGTATCAAAAATGGCAAATCTTGTACTTACAGTGAACTTGTTGATTTTTATATTCAAATCCTGAACAACAGCCATACCCTTAGTCTGCTCTTTGTCCAAGTTGTAAGTGCTAAATTGTACGCGAGATTTAAGGATCAAAAAATCATTGGCTGTGAAATCGAGGTTGGTGATATAGTTTCGTTTTATACCACTTTCCAGACGATGAAGATTACCTCCCTCAGTCGACATGGACACCTCTTTGGCTTGTTCCCGAAATTGAGCATATAATTTGATTTTTCTGCTGGGTTTATATTCTGCTCGAAGCAAATATTCATATCCCTGAGAAGGTGAGTTTACTCCAAACCGGAGCCAAGGAAACTTGAATCTGTCATAATAGGCCGCAAACCCAGTACGTCTATTCGGAGTTAATTTGAGACCCCAATACAATCCAATTTCATTTATGTTTCTTGATCCCTCACCAAATGAGTTCCCATAGAATGAGTGATAGTCTTTGGCATAGTTTCTATACAAAAAACTCATGGATATAATTGGTGACAGACTACCCATAAATCCACCTACGAACGCCGTACCTCCGGATTTAGACCGAGCCAATTCGGTAAACAATAAGAAATTGTGCCAGTTGTAACTGGCAAACAGGCCTATGTTGTAATTTTTGTCTCCCTTAAATTCGAATTGGTTGTAATTATTAGGAGTCTTTTGGATGGGAATGGCAAAACTATTGTGAAGGAAAGTTGCGCCGAACTGCAAGTTTCTTTTTCTCAAATCAGAGTAAGTCACATTCATGCCAAATGATTCTTCTTGAATCCCTTTTCTAGAGGCCAGTTCTGAATAGGTTCTGTGCATGCCCACATCTTGAATACCTGTGATATATTCTTCATATACTCCTGAAAAGTCTCTGGATCTGACAATACCATCTTGCTTCAGTCTGGAGTGAAAGGATGTGATCTCCAAATTTTTGATTGAATACGTGAAGGCTACTCCTCGCATGAAACTGGTCTCGAGTGCGGAAGTGTAAGGACGTAGGCCTGAGTTTCCTCTCCTGACGGTAGTAATAGTTTCTGCCCCTTTGCCGGGGTTAAAACCGGAGCCTAATACCAATCCTTGACCGAACTGCATTTGGTAGTCTCCAATCGCAATACTTTTGAAAGCTCCCTTATTCTCCAGAAATAAATGAAATGAATAGTAGTCGAATCCATACCGCTTGGATTCAGCATCTAGAACTACTTGTTCTCCAGGATCCTTTTCGAACGTCAGACCTACACTGAAGTCTTTGGAGTGACTGGATCTAAACCGACCATAGACTTTATATGGAGAGCCCAGGTAACGAGAGGAGTCATTCCTAAGATACCCCTCTTGGTCTTCCAAAACTCGTTCGGTTCTTAGAATTAGGTAGTTGTTTTTTTCATGTGTGATGCGTTTGATCAGGTTACCTCTTGTAGATTCATCTCCGGGTGAACGAACCTCCACGAATGGCAGTAAGCTATTGATGGTTGCTTGATCGAAACCTTCAATGACTTGAAGTTCGTAGATGGATAGCATGGGTCCATTTCTTTCAAGATAACTCATCAGTTGGTTGATCTGAGCTATATTCAGATGATAGAGACCGTTTAATTCGTTCTTACTAGTTTCGTTCAGGTTAATTGGATTGGCGAATAACTGATAAAGCGTTTCATATTGGTCATCGTAGTTGATATCCTCATCCTGAACTTGAAACAAATCTTCAATAAAATCCTGGATATCAATGTCTTGCCTGTCAAATCGCTGGCCTAGTAGAGAATGACTAATACCACCAAACGCGATCAATATAGCCAGTGTTCTTCTCAATCCTTGAACTTATAGCTGATGGATATTTCGTGAATGCCACCCAGATCAGGGTTGTTGATATAGGCGTAATTCGCATTTAGTTTACCTGGATGAAAACCCAATCCAAAACTGCTTTCGAAAGGTTGTGTATGGAATCCGGTTCGAATGCTAAAGTTGTCTAATACTTTATATTCAAGACCCAATTTCAACAGCGCCTCCTGGTCAATCTCCTTTTCGACCTCCGCATTGATCATGAGATCGCTATTAGGACGATAACTTAGACCAGTCTTCATAATAGTTGGAATCCTTTCATCTGTCACCTTCGAAAGCTTGGCCTGATTCAAATTGGAAACGTGAGCGCCAAATAACAATTGTTCGGTTAGTTTGGCTCGTCCTCCAAAGTCTATGAGTAAGGTTTTTCTGCTACCAGCCCCCTCAATGTTCAATTGATAGTAGCTGACATTAAGACCAAGACTAACAATCCCAAACTGATTGCTAAATCCGAGATTCAATCGTTGTTCGTTAAAGAGGTCGTCGCCAAATCTGAATACACCCAGTCCCGCAGTACCGCCTGCAATAGGGTAGGTCGCTCCGAAAGCAAGACTGGTGAATTCTGATATTCCATATTTGTTTTTCACAGAGGTGAATATCATTTTGTCCTGAATCGCCGCCAATCCTCCAATATTGTTGAAAAGCGCCCATTCGTCTCCGATCGTTATGGAAGAGCCTCCAAGTGCTGCTGATCTTGCTCCCATGCCATAATTTCCGTTCTGAGCACTGACTGATATGCAGTTTGCTAAAACTAATAGGCCGAATAATAGTCGCTTTTCCATTTCTTGCAAACTAATAATTCTTCATTTCAATTCATGGAATTTAACAATATTGTAATATTGCCAAAGAATTTGAATCATGAGTATTGCATTAGATAATATCCGAACTAATAAGAAATATATCCTGACCAATTATGGTGAGCAGTTTGAGTTTACTGTAGTTGAAATTCAATCAGATCGTGAATTCTTACTTAAGGATCTAAATACATTAGAGCATTATTATATGTCTGAACTTATTGGAAGAGGCAGAGGTAAAGACTTTAGTATTTGGGAAAAGTAATCTTTGACCTACTTATTTGTGATAAATGTCCCGCTTATTCGACCACCACTTTTCCCATCTTAGCATAAAATTTTAAATTTCGAGTAAGTATGAATTTGTGTAATGTCATCTCTATTATTGTATTAGCCTGTTTGATTTCATTCTGCCAGGTCAAAAGTGAAACTGCGGTACAGGAGTTAAATAAAGGAGCCCTACAAGAATGGACAGCTTCCTTATATTATGAGATGAAGAATGAACTCGGTGAAGGGGCTATTTGGAATCATGAGACCAATGAGTTCTGGCACATTGACATAGAAGGTAAGAAGTTCTTCACCACCAACATCCAGTCTAAGGAACAAAGAATGATTGACATAGGTCAGCGGATAGGGACAGTCGTACCTAATTCTTTAGGCCAGGCGGTGGTGGCACTTCAGGATGGAATTTATACTTATGACCTAGAGTCCGGAACCCTAGAACTGATAACAAGTCCGGAAGACTCAATAGCTAATATTCGTTTCAATGACGGAAAGTGCGATCGGCAAGGGAGATTATGGGTTGGTTCTATGGGATTAGAACAAAAACCCTACAGAGCCTCACTCTATTGTATAGAGAATGGCTCAGCTAGGCAGCAGTTGGATAGCATCACGATTTCAAATGGAATCGTATGGTCTAAAGACAATCGAACAATGTATTACATCGACACACCTGATGAAAACGTTAAAGCTTTTGATTATGACCTTGAAACAGGAAATATTTCTAATGGACGGGTAGTTATTGAAATTGGAGGCATTGGTTTTCCGGACGGTATGGCTATTGACTCTGAGGATATGCTATGGATTGCACTATGGAATGGAAACATGGTTGGGCGGTGGAACCCAAAGACAGGGGAGTTGATTGGGAAAGTGCAGGTGCCGGCTCACAATATCACCTCTTGCGCTTTTGTCGGTACGCAACTTGACTCATTGATTATCACTACAGCAAGAGTGGACATGAGTGACGAGGAACTAACAGATTATCCATTGGCCGGAAGCCTCTTTATAGTAGTTCCGGGAGTGAAGGGGATGAAAAGTAATTTTTACGAAGCTTCTGCTCAAATCAACTGAAATAATATAATTGTATGCTAAGCGGAAGACCTGTTCGAATGGATAGGTCTTTTTGTATGTATATGTGCCTCGAAATTCGTGGATTTCGACGGTATCAATTACCTTTATCACTTCAAGTGAGAATCCATAATTTCAAAGCCAATCATGAAGCAATATCATCAACTCATGCAAAGAATTCTGGACGAGGGTGTTCAGAAGGGAGACCGAACAGGAACTGGTACTAAGAGCGTATTTGGACATCAAATGCGTTTTGATTTATCAGAAGGATTTCCGGTTGTTACCACTAAAAAGGTACACCTTCGCTCTATTATCCATGAGTTGCTGTGGTTCCTACAGGGCGATAGCAATATCAAATATCTTAAAGATAATGGTGTATCCATCTGGGACGAATGGGCGGATGAAAATGGAGAATTAGGTCCCGTATATGGTGTGCAGTGGCGCAGTTGGCCAACTGAAAATGGGGAGACCATTGATCAGATCAGCCAGTTAATTCATGATATCAAAAATAATCCCAATTCTCGCCGATTGATCGTAAATGCCTGGAATGTGGCTGAGGTGCCCAATATGGCTTTACCTCCCTGTCACGCTTTTTTTCAATTTTATGTGGCTGATGGTAGGTTGAGTTGTCAGCTCTATCAACGTAGCGCTGACGTGTTTTTAGGGGTACCTTTCAATATTGCTTCATACGCCTTACTTACCATGATGGTGGCTCAAGTTTGTGATCTTGAACCCGGAGATTTTGTTCATACCCTGGGCGATGCGCATTTGTATTCAAATCACATGGAGCAGACAGAACTGCAGTTGAGTCGTGAATGCAGACCACTACCCAACATGAAGATAAATCCGGAAGTAAAGGATATTTTCGGATTTACCTATGAAGATTTTGCTTTGGAAAATTATGACCCCCATCCACATATCAAAGGAGCTGTAGCGGTCTAATTAGCAAGGTTTTCAAGCCATTCCGGTATTCAGCAGATTAAATTTTAACTTGCTGTAATAAATATTTCATTCAGACAACTAATCACCTGATGTAACGATTATCTAAATGACTCAGTCTAATGAGTGATCAACTAATCGAGTCAATCAGATGATGCAACCCGAAAAAATAAGTGGAAAAAAGTAGTGTATTCGATATGATAGGGCCAGTGATGATAGGGCCATCAAGTTCACACACGGCAGGTGTGGTGAGAATAGCAAGAGTAGGCGTGAGATTGCTCGGTGGTATACCGGATGAGGCAGAGATAATTTTCTACAATTCATTTGCACGTACCTATGAAGGTCATGGAAGCGACCGAGCAATTATTGCAGGATTGCTAGATTATAAAACGGACGATAAGAGAATTAAGACTTCGTTTGACGAGGCTAAGAAGTCTGGTCTCAAATTCAGTTTCAAATCAGTAGGTAATGCCTCCACTAAACACCCTAATACCATTCATCTGAAACTTAAAAAAGGTAATCAGGTGGTGGAAATGGAAGGAGAGAGTCGAGGAGGAGGAGTGGTAAAAATCGTTGAAGTCAATGGTTTTACCGCCGGATTTTCAGCCAACCTTCACACGATCATTATTGAAGCTGATGATGTGCCGGGTAGTATTACTTTCATCACAAGTGTGATTGCTCAGGACGATTGTAACATCGCAACGATGACTGTTTCTCGTAAAGGTAAAAATGATTTGGCTTGCCAGATTTTGGAAATGGACTCTGGGTTGAATGATATCACGTTACAGTATTTGAGAAATCTCAAATGGATACATCATGTCATATATATACCAGATATTGATAAGTAAATAACAATGAGAATGAAACCGTTTAAAAGAAGTTTGCTTTTTGTTTTTGCGCTGCTAATTATGGGCAATACTTGGGCTCAGGATTACAAGTACTCTCTAGAGGAATGCATCAGAATAGCGTTTGAAAAGAATCTGACTATTCAGAGAAGCCAGTTAGATTTAAAGGTGAGTGAAGTCACGAAGAACCAAACCAAATTCGAACGGCTACCTAATTTCAATGTGAGTGCTAACTATGGCGCCAATTGGGGGCGTTCAATAGACCCAACGACCAATACGTTTATCACTCAGCAGAACAACTCATCCAATATCAATGGACAGAGTAACTTAACTGTCTTCAATGGCATGCAAACCAATAACAGCATCAAACAGGCCAATGTAAATTATGCTGCAACAGAAGCGGATTTGGAGAAGGCCAAGAATGACGTTGGATTAAACGTGGCTACCTTGTATCTGAATGTAATCTTTAATCAGGAACTATTGGCGAATGCTCAATATCAATTGAACAGTACCAATCAGCAATTGGACCGAACCAAAAAGCTTGTAGATGCGGGAGCACTTCCGATTACAAATTTATTAGACTTACAGGCACAAGCGGCGAGCAACGAAGTGAATGTCATTAATGCTGAAAATAGTTATAACCTGGCTATACTCAATTTGAAACAGTCACTTTTGATCCCTGCAGGAGACCGGTTTGAAATAGAAATACCAGAGATAGACTTGCAAGTTGGTGAAACTGCCTTGATGAACCCAAGTCAAATTTATTCAACGGCAGAGGCGATTATGCCAGAGATAAAAAGTGCTCAACTTAGAATTGAAGAGGCAGATCTGAACTATAGGATATCCAAAGGCGCATATTCACCTACATTTACCGTTTCGGCGGGATTTAATACCAATTATTCAAGCTTTGCAGATCAGGACCGGAATATATTTGACGGAACTACGATTATGACGCAGCAAGTAGGCTATGTTTCGACAACCGGAGATGCGGTGCTTTCAGACGTTACCATTCCCAATGTAGTAGATACTCGTTCAGGCTTTCCGATAGGTGAGCAATTCAGAGAAAATATTAGCAAGAGTCTTGGGTTTAATTTAAGTATTCCTGTTTTCAACAGGTTTAGAACCAGGGCTGAAGTTCAACGATCTATGCTCAGCAAATACAGGGCGGAGGTCTCTTCTCAAGAGGTTAAAAACCAACTCAGACAAAACATTGAATCTGCCTATAATGATATGATGGCTGCATCTAAGACACACGCTGCCAACCAAAAACAGGTTGAGGCTCTGGAAGAAGCATTTCGCGTGACAGAAAATCAATTCAATCTTGGATCTGCCAATTTTGTTGATTATCAGGTTGCTAACAATAACTTATACATGGCAAAATCTGATTTGGTCAGAGCCAAATACGATTTTATATTCAAACAAAAAATCCTTGATTTCTATTTAGGTAAACCCATTACTTTTTAAACTCATGGCTAAGAAAAAAGACAACAATAAGCTGATCTATAGTTTGATCGGCGGAGCATTAATATTGATCGTTTTCCTCGTAATAGGGAAAAAGAAGGGTTGGATCGGAGAGCGCGATAAAACTGAAGTGACCTATGGTGAGGTGAAGAAGGTAGATATCACGGAGAAAGTGAGCGCATCAGGTATGATTCAGCCAATAGTTGAGGTAAAGATCAGCCCCGAAGTTTCAGCAGAAATTATCGAACTCAATATTGAAGAAGGAGATTCGGTGGCAATAGGAGATGTTTTGATCAAATTGAAGCCCGACAATCTCAAATCGGCACTGGATAGGACACGGGCCGCACTGAATCAACAAAAAGCCAACTTGGCAGATGCAGAGGCAAGATTAGCTTCTTCTAAGGCATCTTTCAAACGTTCTGAGTTGGAATTTAAACGGCAAAAGCAGTTACATGGATCCAAGGCCATATCTAACGCAGACATGGAATTGGCAGATGCGAATTTTAAAATTGCCGAGCAAGATCTCACATCAGCCGAAAAGAATGTGGATGCGGCAAGATACGTGGTTCAAAGTGCCTTAGCCAGTGTAAAAGAAGCAAATGAAAACCTGATGTTTACTACGATTTCGGCCCCTATGAATGGTATTGTATCCAAACTGGATGTGGAAAAAGGGGAGCGCGTCGTTGGTACTTCTCAGATGGCCGGTACTGAATTAATGCGTATTGCAGATTTGAATAATATGGAAGTCCGCGTGGATGTGAACGAAAATGATATCGTCAGAGTAGCAGTGGGCAATGAAGTAGAGATTGATGTCGATGCTTATTCATATCTAGATAAGAAATTCAAAGGAAGAGTTACCGCAATAGCCAATACAGCTAATGCCAAAGCATCACCGGATGCAGTTACTGAGTTCGAAGTTAAGATTCGGATATTAAACAGTTCGTATCAAGACCTTATCGCTAGTAACAAGGTTCCATTCCGTCCTGGTATGACGGCTAGCGTAGATATTATCACAAACACCAAAAGAGATGTGCTTTCGGTACCACTAGGTGCTGTAACTACCAGGGTACCTAAGAGTGATGAGGAAGAGGATGACGATAAGACCAAACGAAATAGAGATGAAGATTTGAAAGAAGTGGTCTTTGTGGACAAGGATGGTGTGGCAGAATTGAGGATTGTTAAAACAGGAATCAGCGACTTCGATAATATAGAAATTGTGGAAGGTGTGAACGAGTCTGATAAGGTTATCACCGGGCCATACCTGGCCGTATCCAAGAATCTAGAAGAAGGAGATCATGTGAAGGAGCAAGAGGAAAAAGAGAAAGAGGATAAAAAAGACTAAGAATAAGAATTGCAGATGAAAAAAGCCGAAGAATTAGTCTTCGGCTTTTTTGTTTCAGAGCCTCATATTGACTTTCTTAGGAGAAATTAACTCCTATTCACTATCAGGAATTTTAGCATATATCGAGCGTCCGCAGGGTCGGGAAAAACCTATATTCTTACCTATAATTATATTAGACTGGCCCTACAGTACCCAGATTACTTCAAGACGATATTGGCGGTGACGTTTACGAATAAGGCCACTGAAGAAATGAAGTCCAGAATCCTGGAGACACTCGAACAACTGGCGAAAGGGTATCACCACATGTCTGGTGATTTGACAAAAGAACTGAGTATCTCAGAAACCCAATTATCAGCTCGAGCTGATAAGCTGCTACGAAGCATTTTGCACAACTATTCCTTCTTTGCCGTGACGACTATTGATGCTTTTTTTCAGAAAATTGTTCGATCGTTTGCGCGTGAAATTGGGATTCAATCGGGCTTCAAAATAGAGCTTGATCAACCTAAGGTAATATCTGAGGTGATCGATCAGATGTTGGCCGAAATGGCTGATGACCCTCAGTTGGTGAGATGGTTGACAGACTTTGCTATTTACCAAATCAATCAAGGTAAATCATGGGATACACGAAAAGATATCAAAAGCCTTTCTTCAGAACTATTCAACGAATTTTTGGTGCTGAACAAAAACAAGGTTTTTGACCAATTGGGCAAACCTGATTTCATCAGCGATTTTATTCTAAGCCTTAATGATCGTCGCGAAAAATTGGTCCAGGGACTTTCGGTAATTGGAAATAGTATTCATGCTATTCTGGAAGCACATGGATTGACAAGAGATGATTTTTCCTATAAAGTCGCAGGCGTTGGTGGCTACATGGAAAAATTGAGTAATGGTGAATTCGCCGAACCCGGCAAGAGAGTCTATGATGCCTTGGAGCAAGGCAAATGGTTTAGCAAGGGTGCTGACGCTCGAGTAGCTATTGACAGTGCACTCGTGGCAGGATTAGCGGATGAATTATCTAAAGCCATCGACTACTACTTTGAAAATAACAAAGAGTACCAATCATTAAATCAGGTGATAAAGTACATCTACACCTTTGGTTTATTGTCGAGGATATCTGAAGAAATCAACGACTATAGGGAGGCCAATGATTTACTATTGATTTCCGACTTCCCCGTATTCCTAAATGAGATCATACATGACAGTGACGCTCCTTACATTTATGAAAAGGTTGGTACCAGATATAAGCATTACCTGATAGACGAATTTCAAGATACCAGTGGATTGCAATGGAACAATTTCAAACCATTGATTCAGGATACACTCAGTGCAGGAAATTTCTCAATGGTAGTGGGAGACATCAAACAGTCCATATACAGGTGGCGCGGTGGAAACTGGAAAATCTTGTTGGAGCAAATTCGACAGGACATTGGTGAAAGTCAGATCAAGGATGAAGGATTGAGTACGAACCGGAGAAGTAAACAAACTATTGTTGAGTTCAACAATGATTTGTTTCATGCCGCGCCTCTAATGCTTGAAAATCATTTGGGCAATCAATTGGGAGAAGCCGTGAAATCGAATCTGAATATGATTGCCGCCTATCACGGCAGTTCGCAGGAGTTATTTGACGAATCTGGTGACGGACTGATAGACCTGCATTTTTATGAAAAAAATGAAGACATTGATGATGTTGATGAATATGTAGTCGGTGAATTGGTGAAAAAACTGCAACAGCTTCAAGATGCCAATTATCAATTGAATGATATAGCCATATTGGTCCGTACCAATCCTCAAGGCAGGAAAATTGTGCAAGGATTAATGGAGTGTCAGTTGGCCTCGGGCGAAGATGGATACAAATATGAGGTGATATCCAATGAGTCACTTTATGTAAAGAACAACAAGGCGGTACATCTTATCCTTCAGAGTTTGGCAATGATAGCATCACCTGCGCAAGAGCTGGCTAAGAGCCAATTGATGTATGCTTACCGGCAATATGCCAGCAGTTTGGAACCAAAAGGCGAATTGGTAAAGCTGCCTGAATTACCACTAGACCAACTATCGAGAATGAATCTGTCCCTGATGGTAGAGGCAATTATTCATCATTTCAAAATGTATGTCGTTCAAAATGATCACGCTTATTTGTTGGCATTTCAAGACCTTGTTTTAGACTATCTGAAATACGAAAATGATAGTCTGACCGATTTTCTTGATTGGTGGAGTGATCACGATACCCGGTCCATACAAGTTTCAGAAGACCAGGAAGCGATTCGGCTAATGACCGTGCATAAATCAAAGGGATTACAATTCAAGGTTGTTATCGTTCCATATTGTCAATGGAAGTTCGATCATTCTGGCACCAATGAACAATTACTATGGTGTGAAACGAACGGCTCCGAGATATTGCAACAGGTGCCGTACGTGCCTGTTCGCTACAAAAATGACTTGTCTCAAACTGTATTTGAAAAAGATTTCTACCTGGAAAAGGCTGATATTTATCTCGATAACCTTAACCTTTTATATGTGGCGTTGACCCGGGCAGAGGAGGCATTATTTGTAGTCTCGCAAGTCAATGCGAAAAGCAAAAATATTTCCAACGTCGGAGACCTCTTGTACAGCTATTGCCTGGAAAAATCTCTTCTGGACGACGAGTTGATACCCATTCGAATCGGTCGTCTGCCTGAGTATAGTAGCTATGACAAGCCGCTGATTAATCAAGTCTTTCTCAATGTCAATGATTTTGTGCCACCAGAGCAACGATTGAAACTCAGACAAAAGGGACAAATCTTGGAAGAGGCGGTAATAGACTCTATTAATTATGGCCAGATCATTCATTGGGTATTTTCATTGATTCAGTCACGAAAAGACTTTACTCCAGCCTTAAATAAGGCACAGATAAAGTTTGGACTCACGGATAATGAAATGGCTGAGATTAAATTAAAATTACGGGAAATATGGAATATCCCACAGATTGCGGATTGGTTTAATCAGAAATGGGAAGTCAAAAACGAATCTTCTATCTTGCTCACCAGCGGTAAATTAAAGCGTCCTGATCGGGTGATAGTGAAGGACAATCAGGCGATTGTGATCGATTACAAGACAGGAGCTCGAGCAGATGGACATGTGAGGCAGGTGCAAGAGTACAAAAGTATTTTAAGTGAAATGGGATACGATCAGGTCGACGGATATTTAATTTATTTGTCTGAACCTGAGTTGATGATGGTTTAAAAAAAAATTAAAAATGAAAGCAGTTCTATGCGAATCCTACGGACCTCCCGAAAATTTGGTGGTCAGAGATATAGAATCACTTATTCCGGCTAGGGACGAGGTAATAATACAGGTAAAAGCCAGTGGGCTTAATTTTCCTGATACCTTGATTATCGAAGGCAAGTACCAATTTCAACCTGAGATGCCATTTTCTCCAGGTGGAGAAGTTGCAGGTATTGTTAAAAGTGTTGGTCAGGACGTGACCCACCTGAAAGAAGGAGATCGGGTTATGGCCGGCACCGGTTGGGGAGGGTTTGCCGAGGAGGTAAGAGGAAAGGCTTCTAATGTCTTTCTAATTCCAGACAGTATCAGTTTTGTTCAGTGTGCAGCTACTATGATGACCTTTGGCACTTCGTATCATGCTTTAGTGAATCGAGCAGAATTGAAGGCTGGAGAAACATTGATGGTATTGGGTGCATCTGGAGGCGTCGGTACGGCAGCCATACAAATAGGGAAGGCTCTGGGAGCCAAAGTCATCGCTGCGGCGAGCACAGGTGAAAAACTAAATTACTGCCGATCACTGGGGGCGGATCTTACCATCAACTATTCGAAGGAAGATTTAAAAAAGCAGGCGAAGGTTTTAACGGATGGCAAAGGAGTAGACGTAATTTACGATCCTATCGGAGATAAATTTACAGAACCCGCGTTGAGAGCAATTAGTTGGAAAGGAAGGTATTTAGTGGTCGGATTTGCGGCAGGAGATATACCGAAAATTCCACTCAACCTACCATTGCTCAAGGGGTGCTCAATTGTTGGTGTCTTTTGGGGAGGCTTCTTTCGTAACGAACCTGAAGTCAATGCAAAAAACTTTAAAACAATAGTGAAGTGGTTGGAAGAAGGTACCGTGGTTGCAAAAGTGCATAAAGAATATGCACTGGAAAATGTTGCTAAAGCCATGAATGAGCTTACGAGCAAAAAAGTGATGGGTAAGATAGTTTTTGTGCCCTAATAAATTGATGGCATCAATGCAAAAAGCCACTTATGCAAGTGGCTTTTATTCTACTTCTTTGTTGATGTTCCAAAGCTAATTTTCACCGATTTTGGAAGTAGATTGGAATTTGAAAAATGGATTAAGGTTTTTGGTTAGATGCTTAAGTGTGATTTACCTAACTAAAATACTCATTCTAACGCTCAATATCAAAAGTTGAAACGAAAATAAGAGCAACCATTTTGATGCTTATGGTTAAATCAAACCACCTATAATTTCAATCCCCTTAATTTAATCCTACTGATCTACAGGATACATGGTAGAATACCATTCATTCATCGAAAAAGTTCAATTCTAAAAATATTATCTTTAGGTTTGTAGTCTTCTTGAAAAGGTGTAGTGTAATTTTCCGCTTCATTTTTTTAACTGCTATGAGAAACATTTTATTCAGGACACTCGCATGGTCCTGTTTGTTTATTCCAACAGCTTGTCACGTTGAGGATTTAGACAAAGTAAAACCAGTAACCATTTCACCACATTTAGCGCTCAGCCTCGGGTTTTCGGAGTACACCGTTTTAGAGCTTCTTGAAGATCTGGACAATGAGTCCTTGGTTGTGAATGACCAAGATCAAACTATAGCTCTTTATTTTGAGGATAGCACAGATTTCAGTAGTAACAACGAACTAATTGCCATAGGTTCTGTGGCCAATCAGGAGGAATTTGCTCCAGCTGTAAATTTACCGGCAGCTCCGTTTGGTTACAAGATTGATGTGGACCAAACATTTACCTTTTCATTTCCTGCGAACAATGGAGAAGAAATTGACTCTTTATTTTTTAGCTCTGGAACGCTAGATTTTGAAATGGAATCTACGTTCAAAGGTGACATTGATTATACATGGGTGATTGAGGGAACTCAGGATGTTGAGACCGAAGAGAATTTAACTCAGACTAAACAACTAAGCTATATAAGTGGAAGTGTAACAGATAGCTATTCGAGATCTTTGGGTGGTTTAAAATCAAAATTTTATAAAAACTCTGCTGATGAAAATGAATTTGCGGTAAAGGTGACCGGGACGATCAGTTTTGATTCAGGAACGGAGGTACTTCCTTCGCATAAAATGACTTTTGACCTCGGATTTAATAACCCTGGCTTCTCTAAATTATATGGAAATTTTGGCAGTGAACCAATTGCTCTGCAGAGCCAAACGATTGCCATGCCCTCGCTCGATGATTTTTCGGGAGACGGATTGAAACTGGAAGACCCAAGTATCTTACTGATCACTAAAAATTCTTATGGTTTGGACTTCGAATTGTCTTTTGATGAAGTCAAGGCTATTGCTTCTGATAATAGTGAAATAGTGTTGACAGAGAAGGCCTCCGGTATAGATGGTCTAGTAGCATCTCCGGATATAGAGGGGGAAGTTAAGGTTGATACCGTTATGATCAACAATGAGAACAGTAATATAGATGAACTGCTGAACTCAGCACCGACTGCCATGGAATTCACCATTTCAGGAGTACCCAATCCTGTAGGAACCACAAGAGATCCTAATTTTTTATTAGCGAGCAGTGAAATAAAAGTAAAGAGCGTGATCATCATTCCCATGCAGTTTCAGATGGATGGCTTTTCTGTAGATTTCGAGTTTGATTTGGATGGTCTCGATATTGATGAAGCAGAAAGCCTAACCTTCAATCTAATATCAACGAATGAAATTCCATTTTCTGGTTCTATAGATCTCAAATTTGCAGATGCTAATGGCAATATATTGTATGAATTGTTAGACGCTGCCGCGATTGAATCTCCGACGGTTGGAACGGATGGGAAAAGTACAGAGGCGATGATATCCACCTCCGGTATTTCTTTAACGCAAGAGGGAATAGATGCACTACTCATTGCCGAAAAGGTTTTAGCAGTGGCGAATATCTCCACTTTCGAATCTGATAAAGACCGATTTATAACCCTTTACGCTGATTATAAACTGAAAGTAGAATTGTCTCTTGCGGGCGAAGTAACTATAGAGCTATGATTAAGATGATTAAAACTAACATACTTATCATCGTTGCACTCATAGGCTCAACGGTTTTAAACGCGCAAAGTGACCTGTCTTTTTATCACTTAGGCGAGCAAACACCGCAGAACAGCATATTCAACCCTGTATTTTTTCCGGATGCTGATTTTTATATTTCACTACCGCTTCTTTCGGGTGTTAGTACAAATATCAATAACAGCTTTAATTATAACGACGTTTTTACCGCCGTTGAAGGAACAGATTCGGTGCAACTCGATTCGGAGCGCTTGTTGGCCAATATGAAAGATGGCGACAGGTTAAGTTTCAATGCCTCTGTTTCCCTGTTTCAACTCGGTTTCCATATTGGGAAAAATGGTGCTGTTCAACTTTTCGCTAATGAAAGAGCAAAAAGTAGTTTTTACTATCCTAAACGAGTAATGGAATATCTGTTGTATGGTAATGGTGAGTTTTTGGGAGAAGAGGTAAGAGAAAACAATATTCGAGGCGGGGGAACTTATTATAGGGAATATGGTATAGGATATTCTCATCAATTGTTGATAATGGGTAATAAAAAACTCAGAGTTGGATTTAGATTGAAATATCTTCAAGGATTTGCGCATGCACAAGTGGATGAAGATGCATATGTTAGTTTCCTTACTGATGCTCAATCGTATACCGTGCAGGTAGGAACAAACCGACCTGTTTTTAATACAGCCGGTTTTGACTCTTTTGACGAAGATGGATATTTGGTAAGCAATGCAAACAAAGGGTATGGCTTTGATTTTGGAGCAGATCTCGAAATCAGTCCAAAACTAAAAGTAGCATTGGCTATAAACGATATTGGCAGCATAAACTGGGAGGAAGGCGTTAAGAATTACGAGCTTATTGAGTCGGAAGTCGCATTTGGAGGCCTGGACCTTCGTGATTTGGATAATGCAGGTGATATACTGGCTGACACACTAGATCAGTTGTTTGACTATGTAGAAACAACTAATAATTTTAAGTCGAAGCTCAATACCCGGATGTTTCTGTCTGGTTCTTATCAGGTAATTCCAAAAGGAACAGTAACAGCAACTATCATGACAAAAAATGATTTAGGTAAAATGAGTTTTACCTATGGTGTTGGATATACCCATCGGTTGGGTAAGATGCTTACAGTTTCGACATCAGTCTCTAAAAAGCCAAGTCAGGGTTTTGCTGTTGGTGGTGGGTTTGCAGCTCGACTGGGTATTATGCAGTTATACACTTCGGTCGACAATGTCATCGGTTTTACTGATGTGCGCAAGATACAGAATGTCAATATGAGAGTTGGAGTCAATTTTCTGTTCGGACGGCGCTCAGTCAAAAAGAAAGAAAAAGAAGAAAACGGAGATGAGCAACGAATCAAAGAAAAACGGGTCAAAGAAAAGATTAGCCCTTTCCCAGATGAATACGATCTGGACCATCTGGAGGAAATAGAAAACTAGAATTATTCTAATTCAAATTTTTTGACTTGATCCACCGTAAGTTTTTTAATCACAAGATTTTCTGAAGCTTCAGGCATTGATGGTTAGGCAAGGTTGTACGCTATTCTTGTTTGAAGCGGTGCAATACCGAAAAGCCAGAAATGGTAATGTTCATGGTGTTGGCGAAAAAACCATTTGTTTTTAGCCTTGACAATTCATAGAGTATGGCCTCTTCTTCGGCAATAAGTTGAACAATAGAGTCTCTGTCGAAATTTGCTATTTGTTCGACCAGGAAGTCAGCTACTTGTTCGACCTGGATAGATTTAGATTTAAGGTCTATTCTATGCATAGATCGAGTGGTAATAGGGTGAAATTGATGTTTGAACTTCTTTCCTTCTACTTTGAATGTATGACAACCTTTCACTTCTTCTATTTCATCGAACATGGTTCTTTCTGTTGACCCACTATAAATAATTGGTACGGAATCCCCCTTGGAATTGGTGGTATTAAGAATTTGATGCTTGTGAATATGACCGGACAGAATCAAATCAAACTGTCCTGGTAGATCATTGATGTCCAGCGTATCCTTTCTGTTTCTAAATTCGAAAAAATTGAACCCAGCTTTCACACCGTCTATCGCGTGATGCACGCATAGCAGATTGAAATTCTCGGGATTCAATTGACTTTCTATCTCCTCTTTGTACGATGGAAACAAGCTTCGAATATCACCTCGATAATATGGAAATCCTGATACCGACAAGTCAGGAAAGGAAAATGTTTGTGGAGAATCGAAAATGTAAATGTTGTCGTGATTTAGAAAAAGAGAAGGCGGTAAAACTGATCTTTCATGGTTGCCAGGTACAATAACAAGCTTGATGCCGGCATTGGCAATTCTGAGAAACTCAGCATAGGTCTGATCTACCAGGAAAGTCGGTACGCTTTGCTTTTCGAATACATCCCCACAGTGTATGAGGTAGTCTACCTTCAACTCGATGGCTTTGTCAATGACATATTTGAAGTTTTGAAAAAAATCAGGGCCTCTTCTGCGATTTTTACCTGGCTTATTATTGGGTGCATGGTCAAAACCGATGTGGGTATCAGAGAAGAGCAAAATGCTGGTTGCTTCAGCGGACACAGCTATGGTTTTTGGTGTAACTTATCAAAGGTATTTTTTCCCTTGACGAAATATTGATACGGTAAAAGGAATGAAGAGTTTTGTATTTTAGAGACATGAGTCCTATTGATCCGTTTCCTTTTCTTCATGTTTTTTGGTAGCATAATCAGGAAATCGACTTGTGCCTTTAGGACGGCCCATGAATGTCCCCAAGATTGACTAAGGCCTAATTTTATTGCTCCGGCCCAGTCTAGACCGAATTTCAACGGCAACTTCCAAAGCAGGTTGAAGCTACTTTCATTCTTAAACAATAAAGACAGGTTGTTCCTGAAATTGAGATAGGTCTTGCGTGGATTGATTTTGTTCAAAGTGCCTCCGCCAACATGATACACCCTGCTTTCAGGAATACAGAACAAGGATCGGCCCATGAGACGAAAACGCCAACATAGATCAATCTCTTCCATATGTGCAAAGAAGTCTACATCAAAACCACCGGCTTTTTTGAAATCTGTCGTTCTCACAAACATGCAGGCTCCAGTGGCCCAGGTGATGGCGGCGATGTTATCATATTGTCCTTTGTCAGTTTCCAGTGTATCGAATACCCGACCTCGACAATAAGGAAAACCCATTGTATCTATAAAACCACCTGAGGCCCCGGCATATTCAAATTTTTCTTTGTCGTTGTAGTCAAGAATTTTAGGCTGGCAGGCCGCTACGTCTGGATTTTTTTCCATGTAATCAACGACGGGCTCTATCCAATTGGAAGTGACTTCGATGTCCGAGTTGAGCAATACGCAGTAGTCATGATCCAGCTGATTGATCGCCGCATTATACCCACCGGTATAGCCTAAGTTTTCTTCAAATTGAATGAGACGAAGATCAGGGTAATTTCCTTTTAAGAACTTCAGAGATGAATCAGTGGAGGCGTTGTCCACTATGATTACTTCAGCGACTTGGCTATGCTCGATTACCGAAGGCAGGAATTGTTCCAGGAATTGTGCTCCATTATAATTTAATATGACAACGGCTACATTAGCCATTAAACATACTTCCTAAGTCAAACCCCGGAATATTTGGCATGATACCTTCAGTCTGTTTTTGCATATGCTCCTTGGCGAGAATATCGGCCTCATCCATGGCTTTGTTTATGGCTGCAACAATCAGATCCTGCACGATATCTTTATCCGCAGTATTTACCAATGAGTCATCGATTTCGACCTTGATGACTTGTTTTTTACCATTCACCACGGCCTTTACAAGACCGGCTCCTGATTCCCCTTCTACTTCTATTTGAGCCAAGGCCTCCTGAGCTTCTTTCATCTTTTCCTGAACCTCTTTCACCTTGCCCATCATTTTCATCATATCAAACATATCGCTATCCTTTTCTCATGAGTAACATCGACCCTGATTGATCGTATTTTCGTCCTTCGGCGTCTTCATAATATATTTTGTAAATATAAGTGCCTTCTGGAGCTTCCAAATCATTTATTTTACCATCCCACCCATTGAAATTGTCCGTGGTTGAGAAGATTAAAACGCCCCATCGACTATACACTTCCAGTTCAAAGTTAAATACCTTCGGTCCCTTGGCAACGAATTTATCATTGAGCCCATCATCATCGGGAGTGAACACGTTGGGTAGGAACATCGTGGTACTTAGTTCGGTAAGAATAATATTTGAATAAGTAAATTGAGGGGTTGGGTCTAGTGATTCAGCTCGAACTCTTATCAGTTTATTCTCAGAGTCATTGGGGGAAAATTCTACTGCCTTTTCGCGTCCACTAAAAACTGTATACTCCTCTAGCAGGTTGCCGGTTTCGTCTATTCGCTCTATGGTGTAGCTGCGAATTCCATTGAGCCAAGTCTCATACTTGCTCCAATTGAAATTTACCTCTTTACCTCTCACGGCTCCCTGTTCTATAATCATAGGTATGGTAGCCGGTGATGGTATCGCTAAGTTGCCACAATCATCATCGTACCTGATTCTATAGGCATGTTGACCGACAAATGTGGCTTCAGTATCCGTATATGTAGTGTCCTCAGAAGAATCATAAAACCTCCAGGCACGGTCTCTGATGTTTCTTTCTATCACGTATCGTCTGAACGGAATCTCACCGGTGTCCGGCGGTCCCCAAGTGAGCTCAACATTATTGTCAATGTTAACAGTAGATGAAGGATATCCGATAGCGGGCAGACTCGCTGATTTGTTGGCAATGACGGCCGTATCGACTGATACTGAAGAGCCTGAAGTGAAAATAGGCTGGACATTGTACACGTATTCCTTATTGCAAATCACCTCACTGTCGTCATAACTGATGGTAGATGAATTGGTTATATTAATCAAAAGGTCTCCATCTCTAATGATGTTGTAAGAATTGGCTTGCACCGTATCGGTTTGCCACGAAATGGTATTGGCTTGTTCTGTACCTGCTACATCAAAGTATACCGAACAAATAACGTCAGATAAAAGTGTAAGGTCGTTGCAAGCGTCGTAGGTATTGATTCTATAGCAATAAAAGGCGCTTTCAGTATTGAGGTTAGATAGGGTAGCGGTCGCTCCGGACAATACAGAAATGGACTCGAAGTTGTCGGTTCCGTTTGTGGAGCTCTCTAGATTGTAGATAATATCGTCACCTAGGGTAAATCCTAATTGTAATTCTCCATTTGAAGCTTCATCTGTGGTTTCGACCGAAGTAAGAACCGGACTTACTATTGTGTTGATACTGTTGAATGCCCGATTATCTGTTCCGCAAGTGGCATTGTTGCCATTACTGAACCTGCCGGTGACGTCTATACGATAGTTGCCTTGCACGCCATAGTTGTAAGCTGAAGTAAAGGATTGCGGCCCTATTTCTTGGTTGTCTGTATTTGTAAATTCGACAAAATAGCTGTCATAATAAGTATCTTCTATTTCAATACGAACATTATGAGCCGCGCAATTGTGAATAGTGAATTGAGGTAATTCCGGAGCAAGGACCTCAATTCGAATCGAATCCAGTTTTTCTGGCACGTCGTTAGAGACTAACATGGCCACATAGAATTCCCCTGGTGTAGTATAGGTATAGCTTCCAGAAACATCCCCGGCTGTACCCAAATCAAACCCTTCGTACCAGTACTGGGCGTCTGTCCATCCGGTAGCGGTAGTTACATTTACAGTCATACCTGTACATCCTTTCACAAAATCAATCGTAAATCTCCCTTGTATACTCGTGTGCTGAGCATGAACCGTTGCTGTGATCAAAAACAGCAAAACCAGAATTTTATAATGGAGATTACTTAGATTCAATGGTTATAAATTTGATTCGGAAATCCTTCAAATCAACTGCCTTGAGACATGTTCGCAAGGTTTGAGTTGACTGAAATTTTGTTTATTCGACGCAAGCATCGAGACATAAAATCCCACTTAGTGGGTAAAAGTTATCAATCTAGCGACTATTCTTGATTTTAGAAATAAGATCATCGCTTTTGTAAGCAGCTTGTTCGCCATCTGCCATATTTTTCAAAGTATAGTTACCCGCATTGATTTCATCTTCACCTATCAGCACAACGAACGGGATGTTGAGATTATTAGCATAAGTCATTTGTTTCTTCATTTTGGATGCATCTGGATAAATCTCCGCCCGGATGCCTTCGTTTCTTAATGATTGAAGCAACTGAATACCAACGCTTGTCATTTCTTCGCCAAAGTTAACAATCATGACCTGCACCTGAGTCGCCGTAGATTCCGGGTATAAGTTAAGTTCTTCCAGCACATCATAGATACGATCTACCCCAAACGAAATGCCCACACCAGAGACCTCTTTTAGTCCGAACACGCCGGTAAGGTTATCGTAGCGACCACCTCCAGTAATGCTTCCGATTTGCACACCATTGGCCTTCACTTCAAAAATGGTACCTGTATAGTATGAAAGTCCTCTGGCTAGAGTAAGATCTAGTTCCAAATGGTCATTTTCGAGTTGGTAGGATTTTAAGTAGCTCAAGATTTCTTCCGTCTCTCTTACACCTTCGAGACCGATTTCACTTGAACTGAAATAGTCGCTTAAAAAGCTCAACTTGTTACTAATCGACCCTTCGAACCCAAATACTGGTTTCAGTAGTTGGATATTTTCTTCAGAAAATCCTTTTTGTAGCAATTCTTCATTGACCTTGTCAATACCTATTTTGTCCAACTTGTCAATGGCTACGCAGAACTCTGCCTCTTTGCCTTGAGCGCCTATCACCTCGGTAATTCCAATTAAAATTTTCCTGTTATTAATTTTAATCGTGAAATCAGGCAATTTAAGTTTGGTAAATACTTCATTGATCATGGCTATGATCTCTGCTTCACAAATCAGCGAATTCGTACCGACCACGTCAGCGTCACATTGATAGAATTCACGATATCTGCCTTTCTGAGGCCTATCTGCTCTCCAAACCGGTTGGATTTGGTATCGCTTAAAGGGGAAAGAGATTTCGTTTCGGTGCATCACCACATACCTGGCAAAAGGAACTGTGAGGTCATATCTCAGCCCTTTTTCAGAAATCTTAGTAAGCATCTTTTTGCTTCCTTCTTTATAGTCCTCTGGTGCTGTTTTGGACAAAAAGTCTCCGGAGTTAAGTACTTTGAATAGCAGTTGATCGCCTTCATCACCATATTTGCCAGTCAGAACCGAAAGGTTCTCCATAGTTGGTGTCTCTAGTTGTGCAAAGCCATAACGCTCATATACAGACCGAATAGTATTGAAAATATGATTTCTTTTGGCCATTTGGATAGGTCCGAAATCTCGTGTTCCTCTAGGAATGGAAGGCTTCTGCATCTAATTTGTTTTGTTTGCAGCAAAACTAAGAATCGACCATCTCCAAAGCAATTTGATTCCTCTATTTTATTGTAGGATTCATCAAATGCCTGAATTAATAATTTTGTAGCTTAGTGTGGCCAATGAACCAATGATTCAATGAGCTAAGGATTCAATGAGCCAATGAGATAATGATTCAATGCGTAATGATCTAATTAAAATAATGATTCAATGAATATCAAAAATAAGTGGTTATCTCTAGCCATTTTACTTGTTCAGTTTTCATGTCAACAAAATCGGTCCATCCAAGAATTGGGGAAGGTGATTGCAATCAAAGATAGTATTCGCCAGGTTTATGCGCCTGATAGGAGGGTAGCCAGATTTGATATTGATATTAATTATAAGGACGGAAGATTAAAGCTGTCAGGAGAATCAGACCAGCCTGAAGCTGTAGCGATCTTAATGGATTATTTGTCCACTTCAGATTTGAAAATCGATGATAAGGTTACACTATTACCGGATTCATCGGCAGATCAGTATCCATATGCCATTGTAAACAACTCTGTATCGAATCTGAGAAGTGAACCTAGACATTCGGCAGAACTGGCTACACAAGCCACCTTAGGAACTCTACTCAAGGTACTGAAAATTGCCAAAGAATGGTATTTGGTACAAACTCCTGATGATTACATTTCTTGGGTTGATCATGGTGGGGTTACTCTTAAAACAAGTGAACAGATAATGAACTGGCAGAATACTGAAAAGGTCATAGTAACAGAAGTTAACGCGACTGTCTACCACGAAGAAATTACTGCACAGACTATCTCAGATGTGGTACTCGGTAATGTACTTGAAAGGATGGATGATTTAGATCAATACGTGATTGTTCGTTTTCCGGATGGAAGAATAGGACGTATAGAAAAAAGTGGTGTCAAGGACTATGAAAGTTGGTTGAGTAGTTTGGGTTCTTCAGGTGAATTGATTGAATACTACGCAAGGCAATTGATGGGAACACCTTATTTGTGGGGAGGCACTTCAGCCAAAGGTATGGATTGTAGTGGGTTCACTAAGACAGTTTACTTTATGAATGGATTGGTTATTCCCAGAGACGCTTCTCAGCAAATTAATGCAGGTAGGGTGGTCGATCAAAGTATGAGTTTTGATGGACTACAAAAAGGAGATCTACTGTTCTTTGGAAAACCTGCTACCGAT
This sequence comes from Reichenbachiella sp., assembly GCF_039944555.1. Classification (GTDB taxonomy): domain Bacteria; phylum Bacteroidota; class Bacteroidia; order Cytophagales; family Cyclobacteriaceae; genus Reichenbachiella. The sequence continues at coordinate 116,811 of NZ_JBDUYN010000020.1, forward strand.
TCTACAAAACAAAAGACTACCCATGTTGGACTTTGGTTAGGCAACGGGGAGTTTATTCATGCTTCGAAGCGGGTACGAATAAGCTCGATTGATCCAGCGTCATCCAATTATGATGAATTTAACAAAAACAGATACCTTGGTAGTCGCAGGTATCTGAAAAACATTGAGGGCAATATCACAGATTTACGTACCCGAATTACTCTAAAATAACTTTTTCATTCGATCCTGCACTATAGGGATAAGTTGTGAAAATTCTATCGATCGACTCTGATAGTGTAACCTGGGGCTCTGTTTTTTTAGAGTATTTTAGATCGAGGCTTCCTTGCCAAACCAGTTTTTTTTTCTTTCGATCACGAATCTCAATCAATATAACGCCCTCAGTACGCTTCACTGAATTCCAGCCGGATGGGGAATAATAGCGATTGTTGTAGCCGTAAGGGTCGTAGTTTCTATTGTTACTTTCCGTTGTAGTTGTAGAAACGATTTCGTATCTGGTGATCAAATCGGGCTTATCGCGAGCTAAGTAGCCTTTGTCCGTCATGTTTTTATTGATCGCATTTTCAACATGAGTGAAAAAAGCCAGACCTTCCTCGTCATATGATTTGTCATCACTCTTATAGTTGATGAGTCGATAAGTTTTGTACTGACTATAGTCAAGTTCATCATTCAAGAACTTAACCACCTTTGCGGGTGCACAGGTTTGGAGAAGTAAAAGAATGATGAAAATGTAGGTGGTTGGTCGCATGTTTTTATGGAAACTTAGGGAATTTATCGAAATCAGGATCTCTCTTTTCCAAAAATGAGTTTTTGCCTTCCTGGGCTTCTTCCATCAGGTAATACATCAAAGTGGCGTCTCCAGCCATTTCCATGATTCCATGCTGGCCATCCAGCTCAGCATTGAGACTACGCTTGATCATTCTTACCGCCAACGGACTTCTCTTCATAATGGTACGACACCATTCGACAGTTGTTGCTTCCAATTGGTCCAGTGAAACTACTTTGTTTACCATTCCCATTTTTTCAGCTTCCTCGGCGGTGTACTGCTCGCATAAGAACCAAATCTCACGCGCCTTCTTCTGGCCAACGTGTCGAGCCAAATAGGACGAGCCAAACCCTCCATCAAAACTCCCTACTTTTGGACCTGTTTGCCCAAACCTGGCATTGTCTGACGCAATAGTCAAATCACAAACCACATGCAGCACGTGACCGCCTCCAATGGCATAGCCGTTAACCATGGCAATGACCGGCTTTGGCAATGATCGGATTTTCTTGTGTAGATCAAGAACATTTAAACGAGGAACACCATCCTCACCAATATATCCTCCCTTGCCTTTTACATTTTGGTCCCCGCCAGAACAAAATGCCTTGTCTCCAATACCGGTGAGCACTACCACATTGATGTCGGTACGTTCTCGACATACATCCATGGCCTCCAGCATTTCTATATTCGTTTCAGGACGAAAGGCATTGTAAACCTCAGGTCTGTTGATTGTGATCTTAGCGATACCCTCAAAAAATTCAAATTTGATATCGGAATATTCTTTAATTGTTTTCCAGTCGAATGTTGTACTCATATGTCTAAAATTTGAAGCCAAAATTACACGGAATCATGAGGTAATCCGCATGGAATGTACACAAATTCATTAGTTCAAAAAGCATCTTATCGGTTTTTAGCATGTTTCCTAAACAGACTGAATATAATTGGCTATTTGGTCAATCGGATAGTTTCCGGAATAATTCTTTAAACGCCACTTTGCTTTGCTCTGCATCTGTGAAAATCTCCAATATTTTCCTTTTTCCTTTTTGCATAAACTTAGGAAGCACCTGGATTAACTCGTTTTCACTTTGACTGGAATAGTATTCGAATTCATATTCCTGGGCAACTAGTTTGGCGTCTTTTTTCTGCCTGGTTTCGAAAAATTCTTGTAGTTCTGGTTGCTTTGACGGACCATCTATCATTCGAAAGATGCCACCGCCATGATTATTGAAGACCACAATATGCATATTGTCAGTCAGATGATTATGCCAAAAAGCATTTCTATCATACAAAAAAGCCATATCTCCTGTAAGCAAGAAAACTTGTTTGTCAGTCATGAGCGCGGATCCAATGGCTGTGCTGTTAGACCCATCTATTCCGCTCGTGCCCCGATTGCAATACACTTCAATATTCTGTTTTGGCTTTAGGCCAATCACATTGGCATATCGAACTGCCATACTATTCGCAAGGTGTAAATCAATGCCAACGGGTAAAGAATCAAGGACTTTTTTGTAGCTATTGAAATCCGAGAAGAATTTTGAATCGTATCGTTCAATGTGAGTTTTCGTTCGATTATTGATTTCTTGCCAAGTCTTTTGAAAAGCTGCTTGGCTTTCGTTTTTGCTGAATTTTGCCGAAAGGGCTTGAAGAAAGTCTTTGGCGTCACTAGAAATATGTCTGGTCAACGCCAAATAAGTGTCAGGCACGTTCTCTTCTCTCCGCATGTGCCAATGTGCTTTAGGTCTGTTATTTCTTAAGAAGATCTTTAAGTTTTTACTAATTACTGATAATCCTACTGTAATTAGTAAATCTGGTTTGAGCCTGTCGTCTTTGAGTTCTTTGAGAAAAACATCCTGACTGGTAATAACGCCCGCCACATCATTTGCATTAGATATTATATCTGAAACGATAGGGATGTCATGCTGTGACGAAAGGTTGCTCAATAACGCATTTAATGAGTCATCCTTTGCTGATTGTCCTACAACGAGAAGGATCTTTTTATAGCCTGAAATTTCGACCGCAGACTGATCTAAGTTTTCTGAAATGGGAAGCATAGGCTCTATGAGCTCAACTCCATTGCTGTACTCGTAAATAGTAGTTTCATCCGGGTAGAAGGGTTCTCTAAATGGAATATTTACATGAACCGGACCCTTATCTTCAGAAATACTAGTGTTGATGGCTTCATTGATGATTTCTTGTCCACGCTGATTGGACTCTTGGTCTTCTTCCAATGAAGGAAATATGAATGATTTTTTGATGTGCCTTCCGAATAAATTATCCTGATAGATAGTTTGCCCATCCCTTTGGCCTATCCATTCTGGTGGCCGATCAGCTGATAAGATCAGTAGTGGTACTTGATTAAAATATGCTTCTGCCACTGCAGGAGCATAATTGAGAGCTGCTGACCCAGAGGTGCAAATCAACGCCGTAGGCCTGCCAGTTTTAAGACTTATACCCAATGCCATAAAGGCGGCAGAACGTTCATCAGGTACACTGTAGCATTTGATTTGAGGATGTCTAACAAAGGCAATGGTGAGAGCAGCATTTCTCGAGCCTGGAGAAATTACAGCATGTTTGATACCCTTCAAATGACAAATTTGTGCCAGATTGAATATTGGTTGAAGGTTCATGCGCTAGGCTTGGATAACGTTAAGAAGTGTCTGAAACTTAATTTCGGTCTCGTTCCATTCTTTTTCCGGGTCACTATCTTCGGTTACCCCTGCACCTGCAAATAGTATCATACTACTTTTGAATATTTTGGCACATCGTAAGTTTACGTACAAGGAAGTTTGACCATCATAGTTGACCGGTCCCAGGTAGCCACTATAGTATTCTCTATCGTAGGACTCATTTTCCTGTAGGAATTTGGCCGCCGGCAGCATTGGCATACCACAGACTGCGGAGGTGGGGTGGAGCAAGTCCAACATGACACTTCCCAATTGAGGGAAATTCACCTCTTGCATGTTCACTGAGAAAATGGTTTTGAGGTGAATCAAGTTTCCTGCTTTCACAGTTTTGGGACCATATTCTTCAAACTCGCGCAGACGTATTTTCTTAAAGCAATTGACAATGTACCTACTTACAAGTGCCTGTTCTTCTATTTCTTTTTGCGTCCAGCTGGCTTGCGAAAGTTCGAATCCGGGGCTTATTTCTTGAGTACCGGCCAGAGAAATAGTCTTAAAGATATGATCTTCATCTACTGAAATCAATAGCTCAGGAGTAGCACCAAGCCATAAACCTTGATTGGGTAAATAGACCAATGAAACAAATGCATTTTCGTACGCCTCACAAAGTTTGACAAGTTCTTTCACTGGATGAAAATTCCTATCCAATCTGAATTTTTCTCTTCTCGAAGGCACAATCTTTTGGTAATACCCTTCGGATATGGATGTCTTGCATTTTTGGACTAACGAAATGAAAGCTTCCTTTGATGATCTAAAGGGTGTTGGCGCTTCCAGAAAATCTCTATAGTTGAATTTATTATCATTTTGAATGGCCGAAAAAGACTGCAGAAATTTCTCAAACTTGCCTGTATTGTCCTTAAGTCCCGGACTTAACAGTATTTCGTTTAGATCACTATCCAGCAAAACATCAGATTTGATGAACTGGGCCCCATGACCTTCTGAAATTTCAAAAGGACTTACCATAAAGCCTGTCGCTGCATTCTCTATTTCGGCTGGTACTTTACTTTCTCGATCGAGCTGAAGAGCAGAATGTATGGCGGTTTCCTGAGGGTTTCTCCAAATGGCAAATGGCAAGTCCATCTTTATTCCGGTATTGAAAAGAGATTCTAATTTTTCAATGAAAGCAGATGCCAAAGTAGGGCTAGAGAGTTGTTTGCTTGATTCCATTATTATTTGTCTATAACAGCCATAGTAATTCTGCTAACACATACGAGTTGTTCGTCGGAATTGCTGATTTTTATTTCCCAAACCTGGGTTTTTTTTCCAAGGTGCAAGGGACGTGCAATTCCTTCAACCTTGCCACTCTTGGCACTCTTGATATGATTAGCATTAATTTCAAGACCGACGCAATATTTTTCTTCTGGATTTACTGTCATAGTTGCAGCTACGCTACCCAGCGTTTCAGCCAAGGCTACAGATGCACCACCATGTAGAAGTTTCAGGGGCTGTATGGTACGTTCATCTACAGGCATAGTAGCTTTTAAGTAATCTTCGCCGATCTCGGTAAATTCAATACCAATGTGATCGACCATGGAGTCTTTTGAGAAAGCATTGATGCCTTCTAGAGTAAACAGGGGGAGGAACATACTTTCTTTCAATTACTGGATTATATTCGCCTGATACAAACAAAAAGACAATTCGCTTGAAAACCAAAAATATATACATGATCCGCCATGGTCAGACGGATTACAACCTTGAAAATAAAGTTCAAGGACGAGGAATTGATTCATCCATCAATGCCACTGGTAGGAGGCAAGCTGTTGAGTTTTTCCAATCCTATAAGCATATTTCATTCGATAAAATATATACTTCAGAATTAAAGCGTACAAAAGAGTCAGTTCAATCGTTTATAGCCAATGGTATTCCTTATGAAGCTTTAAACGGTTTGGATGAAATCAGTTGGGGCAAGCATGAAGGGCAACCTTATGACCCTATCATGCATAAAGTATACTTGGACACGGTAGCTGGGTGGGAAGAGGGCAATCTGGATTTAAGTGTGGGTGAAGGTGAATCTCCCAAAGAGGTCATGCTACGTCAGAAAGAAGCTATCGCGACTATAATGTCTCGAAAAGAAGAAAACAATGTGCTTATTGCCACACATGGGAGGGCCATGCGTATTTTGATTTGTTGGATGCTGAATTATCCACTTGAAAAGATGGATGTTTTTGAGCATGCCAACCTTTGTCTGTATCATTTACAGTACTCTGGAAATAGCTATAGTATTGTCAAACATGGTAGCACTTCTCATTTGTCCGCAATGTGAAGATATTCTTAAAACATCATTGCGCTTGATGTAAAGTTTCGTTAACTTAAATGTCCGAAGCCGTCCTTGAACGGTTGGCACGGTATAGTAGGCGAGATCGATATAATCCATCTTTAAAAATGCCAACTCAGCCCAAAACCCGGTGAAGCCGGGTTTTGGTTTATTCCTATCCTCCTGTCTTCTACCCAAATAATTATTTGGTCATAATTGATATGTATAAACGGTATGTCTGATTTAGAAGAAAAAAAGGAAAAATTTGAAGTGATCAAACACAAAATAGACTCCTTGGTGATGGCTTTGAGAGACATCAGCGATGAGGAAATAGGTGCATTGTCTGTCAAAGATATGCACGATGTGGATAAGCACGTATTTGAAATCTTGAAGGTAATAGAGCGCTACTAGCGATTTATTATTTTTTCTGCGAATAACAACGATTCACCCAAATCTAAGTGATATAAGCAATTCAAATTCAAATACTGAAACTTCAGGTACATACTTTGATAAGGTACCGATCGCCTATCGGTACGCCTTGGATGCACTTTCCGACGGTGTTTATATCTGTGATACATCTGGAATTCTTATCTATGCCAACGACGCTTTTATTAAATTCTTCGGATTGAGTCGTGAAGATGTTTTGGGCACTTTTCTGCGAAAAATTAAATTTGATTTTCAGGATTTCGATTTGTTTGAACAAGAAGATAATAAGGTGTTTCAAACAAATCAGCCTGTGGAAAATTTCTATGACTTCAGGGCAAAATCTTCTTTCAAGATAAATCAAGTAAGATCGTCCAAAACTCCAATACATGATGAATCGGGTAAACTGATTGGCGTTATGGCCTCGATTACCGACATCAGCGAAAGTTACAAGAATAGTAATCTATTGGCCCGAGGGGTCAAGCACTACCAAAATATCCAGCAGCTGACACTCTCTATTTCAAGACTGAATAGCGAGCATGCTATTCTATGGGAATTGGTTGAAGAGTGTGCTAAACTGCTCTCTCTTTCCGATTGCGTAATTTATATCTATAGCGAGGCTGAAGACCTTCTCACACAAAGAGCAGCTTATGGCGCAAAAGGTACGGATGGTTCTGTACTGTCTCCTATATCTCTAAGTTTAGGGCAGGGTATAGTGGGAAAGTGTGCCGAACAAATGAAGACTATATTAGTCGATGACCTGACCAAAAATGAAGATTACTATAAAGATACGTTCAAAGCACTGAGTGAGATCAGTGTTCCGATTGTTTTTCAAGGCAAGGTAATAGGAGTAATAGATAGTGAATCTGCAGAATATGGGTTTTATAATATTAAGCATAAGGATTTTTTAGAGGCAATTGCAGGAATTGCTGCGCTTAAAATATCGGAACTTCGCAATCTCAAAAAAGTAAAGGAAAATGAGCAGTATCTGAATCAGATATTAGAGAGCCCAAGAGACCTCATGGCTTATTCCATTGATCAAGAGTTTCGGTACAGATCTTTTAATCAGAATCATGCTCAAATGATTAAATCCTATTTCGACATTGACATAGAAATAGGAATGAATGTGCTTGATTTCATTGAAGATGTGGCTGAAAGGGAGGAATATGCAATGAGTTATGATATGGCCTTAAAAGGAGCCGACTTTGTAGTATTGGAGAAATATGAAAACAAAAAAGACAGCACATTTAGATATCTTGAAAAGTTTTATTCTCCACTTTATTCCATGGATGGAAAGATTATGGGGGTGACCGCTTTCATACGAGATGTGACCGACGAAAAAATGGTGACGCTGAAACTCGAAGATCGGGAACGATTGATCCAGACTATAAATGAAAATATAAAAGATGGCATTTTTCGATATAGTGTTGAGCGTGGTTTCTTATATTCTAATCGCGCACTCTTAGAGTTGTTTGCAGTTGTTCCACCTGGAGAAAAACAGGTCGACTTCCGAGACTTTCATGTTTTCAAAAATCAGCATCTTAAAATTTATAATGAAATATTACAAAGTGGGTCTGTGGAGAACAGGGAGGTTCATTTCAAACGTACGGACGGATCTACATTTTGGGGGCTACTTGATTGTACGTTAAGTGAAAATGATGGTGAGCAACTCATCGATGGGGTCATCACTAATATTACCATTTTGAAAGAAATGAGTCAAAATTTAATTAAGACGAACTCAGAAATGGATCAGTTGGTGTATCGAACTTCGCATGACCTAAGGGCTCCTATTGCCTCACTTTTGGGACTTGAAAGCCTACTGGCCACACGGGTAAAAGATACTGAGCAAAGGGAATTACTGGCTATTATGAAAGGGCAACTCAATCAGTTGGATAGCATCATTATGGACATAATTACATATCGAAAAGTGGCTAAACTTGGACTTTCTAAGGACCATATCGACGTGGAAGATATGATTAATAAGATATTAGCTAGCATGCAGTTTATGGAAAACTATAATCACATTGAAAAATCGGTTAAAGTTATATGCAATTCGGAGTTTGTAAATGACAAACATAATCTGCAAGTGATTTTTAACAACTTACTGTCAAATGCAATTAAGTATTCAAAAAGGGGAGAGGAAGGGCTTATCAAGGTTAGGGCTAATATTGATGTAGAATTCTTATCTATTGTGATTGAGGATAATGGTATCGGGATCGAACAGGATTTCCTGAGCCGCGTATTCAACATGTTTTACCGGGCCACAAATCATGCGACCGGTACCGGACTTGGATTATTTATTGTAAAGGAGGCAGTTAATAAGTTGGAAGGTGAAATAGATGTCCGATCGAAGGAAGGACGGGGAAGTACATTTACTGTTAAAATCCCTAACCTGATACAGGTTGACTAGACGAGTAACAGACCTATCTGTCTAAGCTTTTGCCAGCTCTGACTTTTGATGAATTTGTCAAAATCAACCATTTCTGACGCTTCATATGCCTGCCTTAGTTCTCCAAATAACATGGGTGATTGATTGCCTAGTAGATTCTGGAATATTTCATTGAGCCATTGTCCCTCTCTCTTTGTAAAGGTTGCTTCATAGGTTGCAGACTTAGTATCAATTTCGAAACGACTCTTTTCTAATAGCTTACCTTTTTGCTTTTTATTGTAATATGAAACTCTAGGCTGTTCATGAATCCAGGCCAGTTTTGTGCTTTCTGTGATTTGTGTACCAGGATTGTTTTGTAGGTCGACCTCTATTTGGTGAGCGGGGATAGAAGTTTGTGGTACCTCAAAATCAAACCATTCCTGCAACGAGAAATCAAAACATACCCCATGCATGTAATTGAAGAGAGACTTTTTCAATCCATCACTAAAAAGTCCGTGATCAGCTCCATCAGGGTCATCATGAGGGATGTCATTGTGAGCAAAAACTGGTTTTTTTGTAAGCAGTGCTTTGGCCCCAAAGGACTCTGGAGACAAGCCAACCGGGCTATGTGCAGTCATAGCAAATTGATGCCAGAATCCTGATTGTATGACACCCAATTCAAATAACTGACGAACCATTTCCAAAGAATCAATAGTTTCTTGTGCTGTTTGAGTAGGGAAGCCATACATGAGGTAGGCATGTACCATGATGCCGCTTTGAGTAAAATTATCAGCCACCTGTGCAACTTGTCCCACAGTCACTCCTTTTTTTATCTTCTCCAGTAATCTATCAGATGCGACCTCAAGCCCTCCTGAGACGGCTATGCAACCCGAGGCCTTAAGAAGTCGACAAAGGTCTGATGTGAATCTTTTTTCAAACCGAATATTGGTCCACCAAGTTACTTTGAGTTTTCTTTTCAAGATCTCAATTGCTACTTCTCTCATTAAAGCTGGAGGGGCTGCTTCGTCTACAAAGTGAAATCCCGTTTCGCCTGTTTGATTGATCTGGTCCTCCATTCGGTCGCATATGATGGATGCACTAATGGGTTCGTAGTTTTTGATATAATCAAGAGAGATATCACAGAAGGTACATTTTTTCCAATAGCAGCCATGTGCCATAGTGAGCTTGTTCCAGCGACCATCGCTCCAGAGCCGGTGCATCGGATTTGTGATTTCTATTACCGAAAGATATTGATTTAAAGGTAAGCCTTCATAGTCAGGTGTGCCGGTCTGACTGAAAGGGACATCAAGTTCTTTTGAACCATTGATATAAGTAACAACGTCGTCTTCTAATAAGAATGTTCTTTTTAGCTCGGACTTATTCACCTTTCCTTCAATATGTCTCAAAAGAACTTCAACCGGTCGTTCTCCATCATCCAAGGTGATGAAATCAACAAATTCAAACAGTCTTGGGTCTCTTAACGAGCGTAGCTCAGTATTAGGATAGCCGCCACCCATGGCCACTTTTACATCAGGATGGTGTCGCTTGATGTATTGACCACAGCGCATGGCCCCATACATGTTACCAGGAAATGGAACTGACAGACAGACCAGTTTTGGCTTCGAATCCTTAATTTTTCTGTCCAGACAAGTGAATAATATTTCGTCAGTAAAAGAAGGAACATCAGACAAGGATTCATACAATGGGTCAAATGACTCGGCAGAGAGGCTGAGTCGTTCGGCATATCTGCTAAATCCGAAATAGGGATCAACAGCCTGTTTTATTAAATCTGCTAAGTCTTCCAAATAAAGTGTGGCGAGGTGTCTTGCCTTATCTTGTATGCCGAGATTTCCAAAGGCCCATTCCAAATCGTCCAATTGGTTAAATCTTCCTGCTTCAGGCAAGTAATCTCTCTCAGCTATAGAATAGGCTAGCGTTGGGTTTTGGTTTTGCAGAAATGAAATAACTGAGTCAATAGTTGTTAGGTAATCATTTTTTAGATTGACTATTCTTTGTTCGTTTTTTGAGAGCCGCTTAGGGTTTACTCTATCAAAAAGTTTGGTCAAACCATATGCAGAAAAAAGCTTTAAGATTACTTCTATTCCCAGGTCAGCTTGATTTACCGGTACTCCAATTGTACGAAGGTAACCTGTCAAATAAGCGGTAGCGGGATACGGCGTATTAAGTTGTGTGAAAGGGGGGGTAAGGAGTAGCGTTTTTATTGACGAAGCCATGATGACAGCAAAGGTCGCCATTGTGTTTGAATTAGCCTCATCTAAAAACAAAAAGAGGATAACTCAGATGAGCTACCCTCTTTATTACCTGTTTAATTTCTTCTTACTTAGAGCTAAAAGTTGGCTCACAAGTAATTTTAGCCAGACCCGTTACTTCCGGGGTCTCCAGCATCACTTCGAGATTGTTTTTCACAACAATAATTTTGTCGAATTTTTCATTGACATAAGGAGAATGAAGATCTACATATAAATATTCCTCGTCTGAATTTTTAGGTACTTTGAAGTCATGTACTTCTACCACACCAACTTGTCGATCATTTTTGTCAACCAAGTACAAAGTAAGATCTACCTTAAATAAATCAAACTCGGTGTTATTTTTTAATCTGTAGGTTACTTCAAAATTATCCCACCCGTACTTTTCAACTCGTTTCAGTTTTTTTACTTCGACACTAACTCCCTCGTTGATCTTATACTGGGTGTAAGGCGTGATTTCCTGGGCGGTTGCAGCTACTCCTAGAGTACTGACCAATAGCATGGCTAATATTTTTTTCATCTGCTTAACATTTTTTATTTCAAAGACCAGCCCACCGGCCGGGAACTTAAGACCTCTTGGAAGAGATCAATTTCATAACACACTTTAAAAACTCGAAATGGATTTCATTATTATGTCTCGAGCAGGATATTTTATAAACAACGATTCAATTGCTTACCCTCATATATTTTGATAAATATTCAATACGTAAATGATTCTTTTGCTAAGAGATGGTTTTTGAGTCAATACAGCAAATTTTTTCGATCAACTCAAGAATTTACTCTATGATTTGAATATTCTTGCATTGAGCTTTTCTGACCAGATTCTTATTAATTTGCACTCATGGACTTTGTTAAAGGGGAAAAAATCCTGGTTACAGGAGGGGCTGGGTTTATTGGTTCGAATCTATGCGAAAAATTATTACTGTTGGACAACGAGGTTGTGTGTCTTGACAATTTCTCAACAGGTAAAAGGGAAAATATTACGACATTTTTGAATGATTCTAAATTCACATTGATAGAAGGTGATATACGTGATTTGGATGTTTGTCATGGTGCCATGTCGGGGGTGGATTTAGTTTCTCATCAAGCCGCTCTGGGTTCTGTACCTCGCTCGATCAATGATCCTATTACTACAAATGAAGTAAATATTTCGGGCTTTTTGAATATGTTGGTTGCGTCGAAGGACGCAAATATTGATCGTTTCGTCTATGCTGCCAGCTCTTCGACCTATGGAGACTCTGAGAAACTACCAAAGGTCGAGGAAAACATAGGAAAGCCATTGTCTCCTTATGCCATTACTAAGTATGTCAATGAATTGTACGCGGACATCTTTCAAAGAACTTATGGGTTAAACACTATTGGTCTGCGCTATTTTAATGTATTTGGACGAAGGCAAGATCCGGATGGGGGCTATGCAGCAGTAATTCCCAAGTTTATTAAAATGCTAATCAGCCATGAATCTCCCGTCATTAATGGAGATGGTAGTTATTCAAGGGACTTCACCTATATCGACAACGTGATTCAAATGAACTTACTCGCCTTAAGTACGAACAACAACCAAGCTCTGAACCAAGTGTACAATACAGCTTATGGAGAACGAAATACCCTCAATGATTTGATACATCATTTAAAGGAGTTTTTAAAAGATTTTGATTCACAAATATCAAACCTAGAAATACAATTCGGTCCTAGCCGAGAAGGGGATATACCACATTCATTGGCCAGCATAGACAAAGCAAAAGCCCTTCTTGGCTACGAACCACAGTTTGATTTTCAATCAGGATTGAAGGAAACAGTGAAATGGTTTTGGGAGATGGTACAAAATGTAAAGACATAGACCAACAAATTTCAATGGAGAAAATTTGAGCTTTATCTGATTGGTGGGGTTGGAGAGTACAATTATCTATGACTTGCTTCCTTTATCAATTAGTCTTTTTAAGGCAAAAGCTCTTCCCGATCCAGATTTTAAGCATTTTTCAAAATTGTATGCTTTGTACTTATCTGTAAACACGACATAAGTTTCAACTTCGATTGGTAATCTGCTTGAAGTGTATTTGACTTCACCTCGTCGATATCTTATTAGTCGGTTGTCAAAGTTTGAAGTGCATCCTGTATAATGCGAATCATCCGCACATTTTAGAATATAAACCGTCTAGGTATTCGCACGAAGGAAATTAGTATAATGATGGGTTACATAAAAAGCAAAACTATGAAATTATTGAGTGCTAGCCATAAGTAATTTGTTTGATCGAGATGAGTGGAGGTTCTCCGCCGTAGCCTTCGTAGACAGTATCCGTAGGCATATTGAAAAAATGCCCGCCTTCGCTCTCCTATGATCGAGCTATGGCGGGCGAAGGTGGAGTCGGAGGGAATCGAACCCTCGTCCAGATAAGGTCATATTGGACCCTCTACATGCTTAGTTGAATCTTAGGATCTCACAGGAGAGCTGGCGCTCAACTACCCACTTTTCCTGCCAGTTACTTTAGCTTCACTATCGGTTAGCAACTTCACCTCAAGCTAGTCTTACTGGTTGACACCTCTTGATCCTGCTTGTAAGACAAAAGCCTGGAGAGATGTGTCTGTCTTGACTCTTAGCCAAGATTAATAATTTTTGCTATCAGCAAAAATTAAGCAGCCATGGCGTAATTAGATTCGCCAAATAGAATTTGAGTAAATTGATCACGCGTGCTTACTCAACACCCGACATGCAAGTACAATATTCACACTTACTGTCAAAACCGGTCGACCCCATATATCAATGAACAATAAAAAGCTTGCGCTTTTTGGTCTGCAAACTTAGCTGATTATACGAGAATATGATTAGTGGGATGTTAGATTTTGTAAATTGGATTTATTCTAATTTGAAGAGAAGAATTTTGAACCAAATGAACCAATCGGCGACTATCCTATAGTTAATGCATGAGAAGTCTCAAATATTAGATGAATTGCTCGTATTACGGGCACAGCGCGGGGATCGAGAAGCTTTTGAACAGCTGGTCTTAAAATGGCACAAAAAGCTGTTGTACCAATCTCATATCAGGACGAGAGATTGGGAACAATCGCAGGACATTGTCCAGGACGTATGGCAATGGTTAGTAGGTAATCTCGGAAAATTGAGAGATGCCGGAAAATTTGGAGCATGGGTCAGAACAGTTGTTGATCGACGTTCTATTGACTGGGTTCGCAAACAACAGCGAATTAGAAATCAACAAACAACTCTTACCAATGGAAGCAATCAAGCTATTGACACTTGCACTACAGATTATTCTGATTTTGCTGACGATCCTGATGAAAGGCATCTAACGGAAATTGAGCAGGCTATGAGCCAATTAAATGCTGATAGCAAGATAATAATCGTGCTTTACTATTCAGAATCTAGCTCCATTGAGACCATCTCTGAGATACTAAAAATCCCAAAAGGAACAGTGAAATCTCGCCTATTTCATGCAAGAGAAAAGTTAAAGAAGATAATAAAACAAAAGAACTATGAAAGATCGTAATGAGGAAATCGACGAAATGATAAGAACTGCACTCTCCAAAGAGGAAGCTGTTTTTTATGATAATCTGAAGGAACAAAATCTACTTGAAATGGTGGGTGGCCTGTTTACTGGAAAACTAAGATGGCTTAATATTATCAACATATTGATCACTTCTATATTCGTGGGTGTTGCTATTTATTGTCTGGTGAATTTTTTACGTGTTGAAAATACGAATGAGCTCATTCGTTGGGGGACCGGTTTAATGGCCTGTATGATGGCTACCTCGATGCTGAAACTGTGGAATTGGAACCAGATGAATAAAAATGCGCTACTACGCGAAATTAAACGCTTACAGTTGTTGATTGCCAAGAAGCACTAGTTGCTATAAATTCTTGATCCACTCTTTTATCAGAGCAACTCCTTCTTTGTGCGGTACCGTTCGTCCCAGTTCGGGCATCATTGTGCCGGGTTCTATTGTTTGCATGCGATGGATCAGTATTGATTGTTCTGGGTGACCAGGCACTATGCTATATTTTAGATTACCGGAGCCTCGGCCTGCGGCAACTGGTTTTTTATTCACTCCTAGACGATAACTATCAGTTTCAAATACTGTCAGATTCAGCCCACTGTTCTTAGCAGGCCCTTCGTCATTATGACAATGTGCACAGTTGATGTCTAAATAAGCTCGTGCTCTTTCGCTCAGTGTTCCTGTTTTATTATTATTCCAGACTGCCAGCTTTGGCAACTCATGTGATGGCAAGTCAATCCAAGCATGATCCCTAAGAATTTCTAATTGATTTTTTTTTTCTGAATCCGATAATCTGTTGAGCTGTCGAACAGATGGACCAATAGGTGTCATTTTACTACCTTTATCATGGCAACTTTTACATTGATTCATGTCTGGAATGAGATAGTTTATTTGCCTCTTATTTCTAAGTGTAACAGGGATTTTCCCGCCCGTTATTTCCAGATAGGCCTCAGTTTGTTCGTGATTCCAAACGTATGGTAATGCTACCCATCCGTCGTTCTCACGAATAAGTAGCCTTGTTTCTAAAATCTTGGCAGTACCTACTTGAAGTTGACCTGAACTATAGAAGAAATTTTTGATCAGCACTGTTCCAATTGGAAAATCCAAAATCTCGTTTTCTCGATATCCAATTTTCAAACCTTCTGGTAAATAAATAAACCGCTTTTTTTTTGCGTAATCCGAAAACAACGGAGTATTCAGATCATATGAAATGACTCTCTTTGAAGGAATCAAATCAGATAACTTCCCATCAAAGAAATTATATTCAGAGAGTTTGGTTAAACCTAATGTGGAATATTGTGATTGATCAGTAATGGTTTGATCTATTCCGATGGGTTCAGCTATAGATTCTAATGGCCTCTTTGTTTCATTACAAGCGAAACAGAGTAATAGAAGGCTAGTAAGGCAGATGCGCATATCAGTCACAATTGAATATTTCCGGGTTTTCTTCCAATCCCTCAAACTCGTTTTCGGCGTCCAGGTTTACCGATATGATATCATCAGCCTCATTCACACAAATTAGATAATCAGGATTGACACTACCATCTTCAAGGTAGTAATTCGGAGATTTTAGCCCATCCCAAGCAATTTGAGGGATACTAAAACCAAACTTGAACAGAAAGAGCTTTCCAAAATCATTGTCCAGATTGGGTAGGAGGTAGGAATTCTCGTAGCTGTTGTTATATACATTTACGTTACCGACAAAAGGGTCGTAGTAAGCATCCAATTCATTTTGTTTTTCAAGCTCCTCACGGCTTCCACCACCTCCGGTATTGTCTTCACCACCCATCGCTTCTAATAGGGCGTAACTCACCATTCCAATCGCAATTGTCCTATTGTTTCGGAGTACGTTGTCATGGATTTGGACTCCCTTTGTAGCCAATACCAATATTCCTGTGCCTGGTGGAGTAACTCCTACCATGTTACCGGAGGGTGCAAAATTCGCAGTATTGTTTTCATAAACCTTGTTGCCATAAACTTCGATATTCTCACCATATTGTGTTAGGCCCGGAAGATCAAAAACAAGAATACCTCCTGTGTTTTCATAAGATTCATTATTTCTTATCATTACCTCTTTGGAATTTTCACTTTCAATACCTGCAACATTCCAATATGTGACATTGTTTTCAATCAAGACGGTATCCGATTGTCCTACATAGATGCCGGCATCGCTTGCACCAAATACTACACAATTTCTAATGATTACGTTTGTACATAGCACGGGATATAGCCCATAGGCCCCATTGGTAGAGTCAGCTATACCAGTCCATCCAACGATAAGTTCATCAAATATAATACCGTCGGTATCTGTGGCTTTGATGTTGTCTCCTGCGGCATCTTCAATGCTAAAATCTCGTAATGTAATGTTTTTGCAATTGGCGATTCGTATTCCTTCAGCTCCCTGTGATTGATCTTTGAATGACAGCACAGTTTTATTTTTGCCCTGACCTTTTATAATCACGTTGTTTTTCCCTTCCAAAATCAGACTCTTGTCAAACTTGAAGTGACCTGCTGGCAACTCAATAACAGTGCTGTCCTTTGCCAAAATAAAGGTAGTCAGAATAGACTTTTGTTGATCTGAAAAATTCCGTACCGGATTGAAATCTAGCGTCTTATTGCAAGCCAATAGAGAAACTAGAATAAGCAAGTAGTATATGTTTTTCATAGCCTAAGTTGGTGTCGTCATGTTCAATTAAGCAATTATTTAGCTCAATTGAAAATAAAAGGCAGTATTTGAACAAATGGCGATTATGTTCAAATGCTGTCTTTCATTATTGATGTGAATCGACTTCTTTTAGTATTAAATTGGATTCTCAATAGATGGACTTTGCGGGGTGAAAGACTCATATCCATTTTCAGTGATGTAAAAGCAATCTTCGAGTCGTACACCGAGTTCACCATAAATGTAGATCCCTGGTTCATTCGAGAAACACATTCCAGGCTGCATAGGAGTGGTGTTCCCTTTGACCAAATACTCCCATTCGTGAAAATCCATACCAATACCGTGACCTACGCGATGAAAGAAGTTTTCATATTCACCTCCAAAATCATATTTTCCGACAATTGCTCTCGCGGTTGCATCTAGTATTTCGCACGGTACCCCGGCTTTTGCTTGTTCATATACCGCGGTCTGTGCTTCCTTCACGATGTTCCAGATGTCCAACTGACGTTGAGTGGGTTTGCCAAAAATCGTGGTTCTTGTGATATCTGCTTGATACCCACCAAGTTTACAACCGCCATCTATCAGAACCAAATCTCCTTCTTTAAGTTGTTGAGCTGTTTTGCTTCCATGTGGAAAAGCAGTGTATTCACCAAACATGGCGCCTGCCCAGCCTGCCTCTGTTGCTCCGAGCGCCGTACTTGCTTCAGTTACAATTGCGCCAAGTTCATATTGAGACATACCTTCTTTAAGGTTAGAAAAACCATATCTATAAGCTTCTAGAGTAATCTCGTTGGCCTTTTTCATAAGTGCCAATTCTTTAACTGTCTTGATGGCTCTACAGCCAGCTGTTATCGGTTTTGCATTGATAATGATTGCCTGGGGCAGATGAGAAGCGATTCCGTCAGACTGAAAAAACCTGACATTTTCTTCAATTCCAAGCATGCCGCTGGCATACCCCTTGTCCTTGAATAGTTTCGCAACAAGTGCAAATGGACTTTCATGTTCCTGCCAAATGGCGACTTCTCCCATCACGGTAATCAATTCTTGTAATCGTTCCTGTTCAAAGGCAGGGCATATATAGTTTATACTAGCATCTGAAAACAGAAGTAAACCAGTCATTCTTTCACTCGGCCACCATCTTATACCAGCGAAATATTCAAGAGATGTACCTGATTCAATAAAAATGGCATCAATGCTATGTTTTTGCATCAGTAATGCTGCTTTTTCAATTCTTTGTTCTCTGTCTTTTGTATTTATAAATGATACACCGCCCGTAAGTGGTTTCAATTTGAACTTATCTTCAGCAGAGGTATTTTCGGTTGTACAGGATGTGCCAAGTAGCGCAACGGCTGAACTTGCCAGTGCGCTGTTTTCAATAAATTTTCTTCTATTCACAGGATTAATGGTTTTTTATGACTCATCAATTTAGTGAAATTCTAAAAAAAGCAATCGTGAAATAGAGGATCAGAAACAAAAAAGGAGTTTTTTAAAAACTCCTTTAAATGTCTTAGAAATATACGGGACAGAGTCCGTCCTTCTTGCTGAATTTTAACGGTATCCTATAATTTATGAATATTTCATGGGATCCAGCAGTAAAAGTGCCCAATTTTCCAGTGGGTATGTCATAGGCATAGCCAATTCTGAAATTTTCATTTAGTACCAACTGTGTCATCACGGAAAAAGAATCTTGGTACCTGTAAGAAAGGCCGGCATAAACAATTTCATTTATGATGAAATTGACATTGATATCAAAAGCAGCAGGAGCATTGTCTTGCAAGCGAATAAGAACAGAAGGACTAATTTTTAGATTTCTGTTTAAATCTTTTACAAATCCCGCATTAATATAATAATAACGAGAGGCCTTTCCATCTGATGGAATCGATGCATCTCCACCGCCATCAATTACATCGGGGGTAAGAAAATAGGGAATAGAGGCCCCAAAAAAGTAATCCCGATTGGCATAATAAATTCCAAAGCCAAAATTGGGATTGAAACTTTTGGTGAAAACCGACAAAGGATCCTCTTGTGTAAACCAATTGATATCATCAAGATTGGAAGATCTCTGATCAAAACCACCTTGAATACCCATCGCCAAAATTGCTCTGTTCATTCTAATCTTATAGGCAAAGCTTCCATAAACACTATACTGTTCATGTACACCTACCACATCTCTGACCACATTAAGTCCAACGCCTACATTTTTTTCGCGAAGCGTTGTGTGAGCAGTGAGTGATTGATAAACAGGAGCGCCGTCGATGTTTACCCATTGATTTCTGTTTGTTAAAATCGCTGAGAACATGTTAAGACTGCCAGCATACGCTGGATTCAGAGCTAAACCATTGTACGGATAGGTTGAGAATACCGGTCGCTGCTGAGCTAAGGCCAGCTGACACATACACACCAATACACCTATATAAAATCCTTTTTTCAGTTTCATTTATTGTTATCTGACCAATTCCAAATACCCCTGGTAGACATCATCGTCACCGCCTTCTCCTTTGTCAAAAATATAGAAATATGTTCCAGATGGCAAACCGTCACTTCCACCGCCTAATCCAGTGTTTCTCTTTCCTGTAAATACATTACCATTCAAATCATCTTCATAACCAGACGTTTGATATACCAACGTACCTGATCGGGTGTATATTTTAATACTGTTGGCAGGGAACCTGTCTGCACAGGAGATTCTAAAATAGTCATTCATTCCGTCACCATTGTCAGAAATACCATTAAATATTTCAATATCAGTAGTTATTTCAAATGTAGCTTCATAAGAACAGTCTTGATCATCAATAACCATTACTCTATAGTCACCAGGATTCAATCCACTCATCAGCTCGTTAGTACTTATGATACTTGTTTCATCTGTTGGGTCTATTGGAGTACCATTGTCCGCAGTCCAGTATTGTTTTTCAATGCTAAATGAACCTGCGAAAGAAAGACTAGCCTCTCCGTTACCTGCGTAATTGTCGGAACCTATTTCTAACTCAGAACAAGTGGACTCTGTTGTGCTCACCGTGAACTCAGGATTTACTCTAGCGTCAATTATTTCAATAGTTGCAGCTTCAGACACGCATTCAGTATTAATATCTGTAGCACGTACGCTATAGGTTCCCAAGTCTAATCCAGACGCCCCAAATACTGAGCTAATGGTTGTACTGCTTGCATCTTGCCATTCGAATGTATAACCTACGATGGTTGAATCTACAGAAGCAGTAACCGCTCCATTAGGTGTAATACAGTTGGTAAGGTCATTGATTAACTCAATCAGTGGTTGCGGCACTATCTCAATATCGGTTGAAATAGTAATCTGATCAGAAATTGTACATCCAGTATATCTGTCAATCATTTCTAATGTATACGTCTGTGCCATCAAATTATGAACTGTAAGGGCAGAATCAAGAACAGGATCTGTCAAATTAGCACCGTCATGCCAGTAGAAGGTATACCTTGAAGGTTCGGCTGGCACAGAGGTAACCGTTGCTTGTCCATCAGGTAGTACCATCACAAAATTACATTTAGTCAAGGCATGATCTTCAACGATTGACATTTGCATTGTTGTTGTATTTGTGTTGTCATCTATCTCAATGAAATTAGGTTCGGAAATACAACCTCCGTCAGTATCTTCAACCATTACCGTATAAGTTCCATTTACGATGTTGTCAACAAAGTTGCTAGTCAATTGATTTGCAACCGGCAATGGATTGCTTGGTGATGATACTTGCCCATCAAGTAAGTAATACTCGAATACTGCTGTGGCATTCGTGGAGTTCAGCACATTGATGGCTAGTGCACCGTTTGGATCCACGCAGTTTTCATTTCCGATCGTCGTTATGCTTAGTAATAACGGATTATTCTCCTCATTGATCATTCCGTATTCCTCAGTTGTAGAACAAAGCGTAGCTAGGTCTTGAACAACAACCGTATAAGTTCCTACACCTAAGTCTGTATAAGTTGAGGAATTGTTGGCAGCAGTGCCACCTGACCATGTAAAGCTGTAGTTAGCGTCAGGGAAATATCCTCCGACTCCATTAGAAACTCCAACTGTTAATATGCCATTTGGATTAGTCAGATCACAATTGTTTTGTAAAGTAAATGAGAGCAAATCTACCACCGGTGATGCACTTTCATCATCTACAATGAGTTCAAAAACCTTAGAGGTACAATCTGAGATATTGCTATGTGCTTCAATATAATAGGTGTTAGCTTCCAGATTTTGGAATAGTCCAGTCGTACCAGATGGAGTACCACCTCCCGCAACATATGTACCGGTATGCAAAGTATATGTGTAATCCGTCACGTTGTCAGGAGATATTGCTGTAATCTCGATACTTCCATTCACATTCGCACCGCAGGCTGTTGTGGGTGTAATAGTTACATCGTTATTCACGTCAATCAGAATATTCACAGGATCAAATGGTACTACAAAACTATCAGTAGAGGCACATCCCGTGACCGCGTCCGTAACAGTCACTGTATAAGTGGCCTGATCAAGGTTTGCAATGGTCGCTGTGATTTCCCCACCACCCCATAAATAGGTAACTCCATTAGCAATACTTGTTGCATCAGTAGCTGCAACTGTGAGTTGCCCATTGCCACCAGTACAATATTGGTCAGCTTGATCTAAGGTAAATGCAATAGTTGGGGCGGTAGAGTTGTCTTCGATTACAAAGTCAACAATATTCCCTTCACATTGAGTGGCTGTGTTTACAAAGTATACCTGGTAATCACCTGGGTTAAGTTGATTCACATGACCATTGCCTAATACATTAAATACATAACCTGCATCATCTTTGTTTGTGTATGTGTAGGTAAAATCTGCTAAAGCCCCACCACTTATTGTGGTGATTTCAAACTCGCCATTAAATCCACCGCCGTTACAGTTGGTATTAGGTGTGTTTGTTGAGGCGGTCACATTATATGTAGGAATAGTCTCGGTTAATGTAATTGTTTCATCGGTGAAACAGGTATTATTTGGTGTAGTACCATCCGTGATTCTTACGGTGTAGACCCCTCCGTCGAGACCGGAAATACTTCCTGTATAACCTGCTGCAATTGTTCCTGAAGATCCTGTTATTGTTCCATTGTCTACGAGCAATGTACCGGCGGCAACTGTACCTCCTGCATACCATTGATAGTCATAACTTCCTGTTGGCGTATTTCCGATAGTCCAGTCAATTATACCATTACCCTCATTGACGTCCGTGTCACAACTGGTGTCGATGGTGTTGATTGCTAAGTTCACCGTAGGATTTACTGAATTATCCAGTATTTCCGCCAGGAACTGATTTGTCATACATCCTGTGGCATTGTGAGTCGCTTCTACATAATACACGCCAGCTGCATAGTTAGTAAGTGCTGGACCTGTCTCGCCTCCGATGACGGTCAATGGACCATCTGTGTACCAGGTAAAGGTATAGTCGGCTACATTGTCCGTAATGTCGGCATCTGCGATAGTGATCGTTCCGTCAGTACCGCCACAGTCTGTTACGTGGTTGAATGTTGCGTTGGTAATTGAGTGCCCTTGTGGTGTACTACCGACCACAAAAGTGGCATACGACTCACAGCTTTGTCCCGGAGTGGAATTATCCACTACATGTACCAGGTAAGAGTCCGGAGACAGGTCAGAGATAGTTTCCGGATTACCACCAGTAGTTACTGCGGTACCCTGGTTC
>NZ_JBDUYN010000021.1:0-108207 GCF_039944555.1 Reichenbachiella sp.
TGACCAAAGTAGCTCTGGTGAAAATTTTTCGAACGATCTGTTCCATGTTGGCAGCCATATCGAGAGTAACTTCTTTTACCTGTCTTCTTTTCTCCAGTGGTATCTTACGGTGAAGTATGGACTTAATCCTTTCACTGTCAACACCTTTGATCATTGCCAAAAGACAACCCTTTTGGCCATTGGCTTCTTTATTAGTGATGATGATATAGAGCTCGCCTTGCGAGAGGGAAGTCTCATCTATGGTCAGGAAGGGGCCTATGTTTTCGGGGAAGACAATGTGGTCTTCAGCATGACTAAGTTGATCCCAAGAAGTGTAATCACTCAGGTGTGAGATGTACTGCTCTTCAAGCAACTTTCCATTAACATGGAAATAGTTGCCCAGACTTTTACAACTTACTGGGGTATTGTCGATGTAATTCTTTTAAAAAAGCCGCAAACTCTTTCGTCATTCGCGTTCCCTTGGCTACCAGTCCCCAATCCCTGGATATCACATCATTAGTGTCTTCATTGACCCATCTGCGCCGTTTGACCTTGAGATAGAAACCTTTGCCTCTTAGTGGAAAACCTTTGATAGTTGATTCACTGTGAAAGCCATGTGAGCTTAAGCCCAATCCAGGGAACTCTCCCGGCTGAAGGTGCTTCTCAACTAAACTGATGGTATAACTCTCTTCGGTTTTCTCTACTGATGCTACTTCAAAGTACTCCAATATTCCTTCAGGAAGTAGCAACTCCCATGCTGTTAAATCCAATTGCTCTTTTTATGCAGCAACTTAGATTATTTGAAGCTTACCCACAGGTTTTTTGGATTGATTCGTTAACTGTAATTTATGATTTGGCAAAGTGAACAGCTAACCACTAAATAAAATTGCTAATTGCTGCTTTTGCTCCAATGTAAGCAGGAATCTTAGTTAGCGATCTGACATAAAGGTGGTAATACTACTACAAAAAGAAGGCGACCTCCAGGAGGCCGCCAAATAGCAGGTCCTTAATCCTGCCACCTTATTAGCTAATCTTAGTTAATCTATTTATTGATGTAAATCAACCTCATTATATTAGACTCATCAGAGGTTTGGAACTTAGCGAAGTACACACCGTAATTGGAAATATACTGCCCAAGATCTACTTTCAATTCATGTTGTCCTTTGGTTTTGGTTCCTGAGTCAAGTATTCCCAATCTCCTTCCATTCATATCAAGGAGGGTAACCATCATTTCATCGTTCTTATCCATATTGTATCTGAATGTAGTAAAACCTTTAGTTGGATTTGGATAAACCAAAAGATTACTCTCCAATTCGTCTTCTACGGAAAGGACACCCCCAACTGATACAATGAAATTTTCTTCCGTAGTTACTTCACCATTGGAAGCTGCTACTGTAATCGTTGCAATCCCCATATTAGCTACTGCAGTTACCAAAATCTCTCCATTATCGTAGGTAGCGGTAGCCACAGACTCGTCACTTGAGGATACTGTAATAGAAACATCTAAGCCTCTTGCATCAGTGACGGATAATGATACATTCTGTGAGTCACCACTACTCTCTAAAACTATGTTATCTAAATCTGCAATTACGGGACCTGACCAAGCTTTCAAAAAATCAGGAAAGTGATTCAAGTCACCTATAGGAAAGTTGTCGTCTCCTCCTGTGTAAGAAGTATAGGTATCTGCATAACTCGCATCAACTTCGTCTGGGAACACACCACCTTCTCCACCAACACACCAGTTTTCAGGAAATTCCGCAGCATCAGGCGTTGCATAGAATGCGTCAACATAGGCACTAATGTCACCACATACATTATTCAGCTCAAGTTCCTCACTAATTGCAATAGCATCGACATTTTCTTCACCTACAGCTTCTGCTACAGTAGCACTGTAAATGTTTGGAGATGATACACTATCGAATTTTGCCCACGTGTCAATGATTGGATCAGTCCAATAAATGTTATTATTCTTCACCTCAATGCTTTGGCCGTCAAAAACGGTATCAAGCGTAATAACAGCAAAAAATTCATCAGGTTGTGTTTGTTCATTAGTCCTGTAGTCTGCATGCCCCATACTGATTACGTTGTGGAAAAGACTGTTCTTTACTATGGCAGTTTTCACATTCCCTAATTGAACTCCCCCATGAAAACCTTTGGTATTCATTACCGTCAAGTGATCAATTTTAATATAGTTCACTACTGAGCCCATGTTTCGAATAACCCTGTCAGATAAGTTATAGGCTGTTGTATTTTCTATAACCAAAGTATCCACAAACACCGCTTGAGGTCTCATATCAATCACTCGTCCATTTCCGCCAAATGATTTTCTGTGACCTGAGTTTGCCACAATACAGTTTCGCATAAACACCTTCAATGAGTCGCCATAAAATGAATAACCAGCACCACGATCCCCATAGGTAATCATCCCATCAAGTACAGAGGTTGTACTATTTGCGTCCATTCTAACCGGTCGAACCAAAAAAGCGCCATCTGGTCTGAATGCATTAAAAGTAATGTTCTCAATAGTAAGATCTCCATTTGCACGTATGTATTGTGCACCGTAACTACCGTTTGACCTCAATGCAGGGGTAAACTCTGGTTGCAAACCATCTCCCTCTTCGGCTCTGACGTGGAGGTGATATCCAAAATTTCGGACAGTAGCGCCTTCTGGGTATAAATGACCTCTTCTTAATTCATAGATTGTGTTCGGGTTTTCCATCCTGCCTGTTGAATCTGCGATTACTGCAGTTGAAAAAAGGTTTTTGTTGTCTTCCGCATCACCACCTGTGGTTGGATCCCATCCGTCGATTACAACTACGCGCGCTTCTTGCCCGTAGCTCAAAAAGCTTATACACATCAGTATGCTAGCTATTAAAGGTAAAGTGTTTTTCATAGTTTATCTGTTTTGATTAAATGCATTATTAAAATTTATATTGAAGACCTAAATCGAAAGTTGCTCCAAACACACTGTTATTAGTAGGATATCTCGCGAGATAGAGATAGTTTCTATTTGGAGTGTTGGTGATATTAGCAGCATTTGCCATTATTTGTATATGTTTTCCAATCTTTTGGGAAATACTGGCATCAAATCGTAAGAAGGAGTCTCTGAATCGATTAGAAAATTTCTTCAGACCTGCCTCTGCTAAAGCATTAAAATTTGTTAGATAGGCGGCTTGGTAGATTGTAGAGAGTCTGATAGAGAATCCTGCATAATCATAACCTAAAGATAGGTTACTTTGCCAGTCTACCTGATTTGGTAGTTTGTTTTTAGAAAAAACAAAACTTGAGTTCTCAAGATCAACTACAACTCTACGCAATTCAGGATCATAAAATGTAACTGTTTCGAACCTTGGAAACAGTGTTTCAGACCACAATCGTGTTAAATTAAAAGATAAAACGATGTTTTGCCAGGGACCTGACAAATAAGCAGTATTGGTTTGAATTTCAAATTCAATCCCGTAAACTCTGGAATCATCAAAATTTATGTAGTCTTCGGTTACATCATATACGGCCACAGGAATACCTTGACTTATGGCCTCTTCTTTTCCCATAACGCGTCCTGTCCGCGCGAAAAAATTATCGAACTTTTTATAGAAACCACCAAATGTAATCAAACCCAGTTTTTTGGGATAGATGGAAAAAAATGCATCAAAATTCCAAGCTTCTGCATGCTTGAGCTCAGGGTTTCCTTTTTGTATCTTTCCATTACTGGCATCAATGCGAATACTGGGAATTAACTGATTATAATTTGGTCTTGCTAGTGTTTTTACAGCTGACAAGCGAATGTCGTACCAATCCTTTGGGTGAATTTTTAAATGCGCACTAGGAAGAAATTCCCCATATACTTGAAAAGTGGTGGTATCACGTGCATTTCCTATGCTACCAAAATCAGCTAATGAAGAGACAGTTCCCGTATATTCATTGTCTGACCTTTCATATCTTAAACCAGGAATAAAAGTAAGCCAATCGCCATATACAACCTTCGCCATTACATATCCTGCCGTGACGGTTTCATCCACGCTATACGTATTTACAGCATTGTCTACATTATATTCTAGCGTACTCTGCTGATACTTGTGCCAGTCATCTAGTAATCCAAAATCAAAATTAGGATGAATCACGTACCTATCTTTTCTCTGCACCTGAGGGTTTCCCGATGCAAAAAAATTATCTATCATAATGTGATCACCTTCTAATCCTCCACGTACTAATTCTATAGGCCATAGTGAAGCTGCCTGATTTCGTATATCAGGGTCGAGATAATACCAGTTTTGAATTTCGAAACCGGTTGTTCTCGTACGTGCATCCGCTCTGTACTTGCCTCCTAGCTTTACAAACCCTTTTGTTTTCGATCCAAATGAGAAATTTCTCTTTAAATCCAAGCCTAAAGTGGTGTTCTCATGATCGGTCTTCGAAGGCTCCCAGTAGTATCTATCCAACCGATGCTCTGAATAGTCGAATGTCTGTCTATCATAAAAATCGTCTAAATTGTACGCAAAGTCTTCCCTCTCTCTTACACCATTGAATTGCGTAAACTCCATTTCTACATCGTAAAAATTATCTGTCTTCGAAGTGTTTCGAGCTGCTACCCAGTTAGCCTGAAACCAACCAAGATCCTGCTCACCGCTTAGCATAAGCTGAAAGTTATCTGACTGTACTTTCGAATGCCTAGGATTGTATTCAATCAAAGTAGCTCCAATATCATTATTAAGTGATTTGGTGTCTGTATTTTTTCTATTGATAAATAGCTGACTTATAACCGACCCTGATCCATAATCGTAATCTAGCTTCAGGTTCGCTCCATACCGTTCGATTACCCTATCCGTAATAGACAAATTAAAATTCTCCACATTGAATCTTTCAAGATCTGTATTGTTATCCCAACCGATATTACTGGATTCTGCGCTTCTATTGGTTCGTTCAAAGTTGCCTCCTACAGCAACTCCCAGTTTATTGTCTAAAAACCGGTTACTAATGATTCCATTACCACGATAATTACGATATTCATCCACCAGCCCGTTATACCCTCCGAAAACTCTCATCCTTATCAAATCTGCCTGTGCCTTACCTAGACCTAAATTAACAATTCCACCTATCGCATCTCCATCCATATCTGCTGTTGGTGATTTGAATACTTCGATTGATGATAGGAGGTCAGGTGAAACAGTACTAAGATCCACGGCTCTACTATTCGCATCGGTAGGAGATTGTTTTATTCCATTTATAGTTATTGATGTGAGTTCAGGATTAAGTCCTCTTAAGATAATGCTGTTCGCTTCTCCACCAGATCTTTGAACGGAAACCCCTGAAATACGTCCGATAGCCTCTGCCGCATTTACATCAGGTAGCTCCTGAATTTTATCAGATGACACAACATTTACAATGGCATCCGAATTAAGCTGCTCTCTAATAGCGGTATTTTGCCCAAGAGCCTGAGCAGATATAACAACCTCGTTTAGTGTCTCTAAATCCTCTTCTAAGGTGATTGATCCTAAATAATTTTCTCCCTCTACTACATCAACTGCCTTTTCAATACTTTTAAAGCCTATAAAAGAAACGACAAAAATTTGATTACCGAGAGGAACATTCGATACTATAAAATTTCCTTCGATATCAGTGACAGATCCTTTAGTACTTGAATTCTTTAGGATTACTGTTGCTCCAGTAAGGGTCTCCTTATCGGATGAGCTAATAATCTTACCTGACAAAAAACCTGTTTGCGCATACGATTCATTTCCAATTAAGAGAAAAGAAATACATACAATTGCATACGCAATAGCTATTCCAAGCTTTCCTGTTGATAATTGATTTGAAGATTTTGAATCTGCCATTTATTGGGTTTTTAAATAGTCTTTTGTTGCGAGTTTTTTAATTTTCAGCTATTTGAACGCTTACAAATTAATTTCATCGTTGAATGCTAAAAGTCTACAAAAGGTAGAAAAAAGTCTAAAACCCTATTATTGAACTTCTAACAAGTTAAGAGATCGGTGATTTTGATTAATTATCTTAATTCTTGCAGAAAGATCAAACTCTAATTAGTCACCCTTGATAAATATGAACATCTCAGACTCTGGTTCTTACTCTGATGAATAACTTCGTTCTTTGGAGAACAACTTAGGGTTCGGTTTTTTGGGAAGTGTCATTTCCCATTCCTGGATTTGTTCTAATAGAGACATAACTATTTCTGGATACTTCTCTTTTAAATCGTTTTCTTCATGAACATCTGCTTGGATATCATATAGCTCTACATACGTCAAGTCCTTATTTGCGATAAGTTTCCAGTTCTTATCAACAATAGCATAAGAACCCCAATGATCGGGGTTGTCTTCGCTAATATTTCTGCTAAACGCTTTCCAGAAGAGTGGCTTGCTCCTTTTAGGGTATGGAATACCACCAAGTGTCTTCAATTGGCTTAGCCCATCAGCATGGTAGTTTTCTGGTAAGTTCACATCTCCTATCTCACAAAATGTAGGAAGCAGATCAACAGCAGAGATAAGTGAAGTAGAATCAATTTTTCCGGCTGGAATCACTCCCGGCCATCGAGCAATGAATGGCACGCCAATCCCTCCTTCAAAAAGTGAAGCTTTGTAGCCTCTTCTCCCTCCTGTAGTTCCTGTAGAAGCAGCAATATTATAGCCTATTCCTGTGGCCGGATCTGATACAAAACTCATTTCTCGTTTTCTCGAATTTCTGGCAGGGCCATTATCTGAACTAAAAACAACAAGTGTATTTTTGGCTACTTCTAATTGATCAAGAACGTCCAACACTTTCCCGATTCTTTCATCCGCATGAAAAATTACTGAAGAGTAGACGCGATCTTTGTCATTCTCCAAATGAAGAAAGTCTTTTTCATACTTCGGAATAGCATGATGAGGGATATGAGGTTCATGTATCCAGAGATTAACATAAAAAGGAACCTCATCTGACACGGCCTGCTTAATAAAGGTTATAGACTGCTCCGCATCTTCATAAAAGGGCATTTGCACGCCTGAGCAATTAAAAGTGCCATAGGTATCAAAGCCATAGCTTTCTGCTGATGGAGCATCATTTATAATGCTATTGGTAAGTTGCCACTTGCCAAAATGCCCGGTTCGATATCCATTTTGTTGAAGAAGTCTTGGAAGTAAAATTGCTTCAGGGTCTAGCCAATCAGGCATATTTCGTCTCAGATTTATCGGAATCCCTGAGAAGGAGGCATTCACATTATGTCTGGCCGGAAACTGACCGGTTAAAACTGCTGTCCTACTTGGTGACCCCACTGAGCTGGCTGCTGTAAACCGATAAAAATCGGTTCCCTCTAATGCCATACGATCAATGTTAGGTGTTTTTATAAATGGGTGACCATGCGCACCTAAATCACCCCACCCCCAATCGTCTGCAAAGATGAAGACGATATTAGGAGGTGATGCTTTCCCTGTTATTTTCTCTTGTGCCGATTGTCCGCATGAGGCTAATAATAGCCACAACAGTGGAGCCCACTTACATTCCCATATTGGTATTGACTTGTATCTCATTAGAACTTGGATTTTGATTTTATTGGTAAAGTCGTTCATTAATCGCTACTCTTTTTTGAAAAACGAAAGAAATAAAACCAATGCAAGAGGAAATCTATGAAATGTGCGGAAAAATCCAAAAATAGACTATTTAACTTAACAAACTCGCATTGAAAGCTGATTCTAAGGTGTTGAAATAGGAATTTTATCAATTTGTTGAATGTATAAAACGTTCTTGCAGAAGAATCCATCTTAAACCAATTTGACCGACTAAACGCGGCATCAACTCAATAATTCACATTACGATCATTATAATCCGCACCAGACAAGCTCTTCAAGACTGACTGTTACCAAACTTCCATTTGCTTCCCCATATCCATTACTATCTCTGGATTCTTGTCCACTAGGCTCACCCTCTCCGAACGATCGTTTTGTAGATCATACAACTCATAGCCTTCGCTATTCGGGGACTAACCGTCTAAAATCAACTTATATTGATTGGTTGTAATCGCCCTCTGGCCACCAAAGTGTGAATGTTCAAATACTGGATACACAAAATTGCGAAATGTGCGTTTATATTCCCCGTCTATCATTTTGATTAGTGGAATAGTTCCTTTCTGCAAAGCAGGTTCGATATAGTCCTCAGGGGATTACCAAAAACCCTTTCAGGCTGGAACTGCAAGTAGATAGGAGCAGTTCGCTCAAGTTCTGCATTTTTAAGAAACGGCAAAAGGCTTATGCCATCAATTGGACGGCTAGGAAGTGGCTGCTTCACCAACTCTGCAAGCGTAGGCATGATATCTGTAGTTACAGCAATGTTTTCATTCACAACAGGTTGAGGAATCATAGCAGGCCATTCTATGGCACCAGGTACTAATAAACCTCCTTCGTAAACTGATCCTTTTTCATCCTGGACGGTTATCGCCGTGCGGTTGGCACTTTTGGGTGCACCATTATCACCGCAATACAAGACCAGCGTATTATTTCGTAAGCCATTAACTTTTAAATAATTTCTCATACTACCGATTGCTCTGTACATCGCTGCTATTTCCGAATACCGTTCTTTGAGAACTTCACCCAGTGGCCGGGAAACTCTTTTCACTGTTTCATTCGATGTAAGTTTAACCGTATCAGAATTCAGAGAATCGGGTAAATCCTCGTACAGCGCCAAACCCTTTGGTAAACCGCTGTAAGGTTCTTGAGGCAAACCAAACAACTACCATAAATGGATTATTTGATGAATTGGAGCTATCAATAAATTTGATCGCTTCTTCGATCAGTATTTCGGAGCTTTCTCCTTCAAATTGTTCGGGTTCGCCCCCATTTCTGGAAAACACCGGATTCAATTCAAAGAAGTTGTCATGTGAAAGCCATTCATCAAACCCCATTGCACCGGGAGAGATGGGGGATGCCAACTTAACGGACCCTACATGCCACTTGCCAAAATGAGCAGTGCTGTAGCCAGCTCTTTTCATAATATGTCCAATAGAAACTTCTTCAGGTCTGATGGACCAGTTTGGGGCAAATGTGCCGTACCTATTAGGGTGCCGTCCTAATAAAAAGCTTCCTCGTGTTGGTGAACATGTGAAATGACTAGAGTAAAACTGATCGAAGCGCATACCACTATTAGCCATTTCATCCAAGACAGGTGTTTTAACAAAGAGGTGTGCATTATATCCTAAATCATCCCATCCATGGTCATCGCCGATTGGAAAAACGAAAGAAATCGAGATAAGGCATATGTTTCACGGAATTCTGTAGGTTCACCGGAGAATTTGTGGGATGTTTAATTAAATCTGAAACCATACGACTCCTCAATTTCATCCACATTCTATTATTAGTATTTTGTAGACACTTCGTAGACTTTTTTCTGCTGGCCTAAAATTAACTTTAACCATGGTCAGAATCCAGCATCCTTCACATATAAACCCAAATAAGTGATTGAATAGCTTGGTTTATAAACTAACCTAAATTGAAAGCAAAATAAAATTGAACACAATTCGAATTTTTATTCTGGCATCTATATGCTTCAAGGCTGGCATGCTCCTTGCAGGCACAGGTGTTAATAATGATAAAACAAATTTTATCATTATTATCGGAGATGATATTTCTATAGATGATTTTGGTGCCTATGGTCATCCAAAGATCAATACGCCACATATTGATAAAATAGCCAAAAAAGGTATGCGCTTTAACAACGCCTACCTGACTACCAGCTCATGCAGCCCTTCACGGGCAAGCATTATCACCAGTAGGTACCCTCACAATACAGGAGCTCCAGAACTGCACATGCCCCTTCCCGGGGATCAAACTTCCATCGCTCAACTGCTCAAGGAGCAAGGCTTCTACACGCTAGCCGCTGGAAAATGGCATTTAGGCAAAGAAGCTAAAAAAGGATTTCACAAGGTGTTAGATAGTAGACCTGGTGGAGAAGAATTGTGGGTAAAAAGTTTGGAAGAACGACCAACAGATAAACCATTCTTCATGTGGTTTGCAGCGCACGATGCGCATCGTGGTTGGCAAGACTACAGTAAAGCAAAACCTCATGCTCCGGAAGATGCCGTCATTCCTCCATATATGATTGATACTGACTCGGTACGTGCCGATATGGCTAGGTACTATGATGAGATTCAAAGATTTGACCGATACATTGGTCAGGTTTTCAAAGAACTAAATCGACAGAATATTCTTGAAAATACCGTTGTAATCATCATGGCTGATAATGGTCGACCTTTTCCACGATCCAAAACTCGTCTGTACGATAGTGGCATTAAAACTCCTTTTATCGTTCACTGGCCTTCTCGAATCACCTCAGGAAATGTGGTGAGTGAATCCCTTATCAGTGTCATCGATATAGGGCCGACCGTCCTGGAGATTGCAGGAATTGATAAGCCCTCATCATTTCAGGGGAGGAGCTTTTCAACATTACTCACAAACTCTGAGGAATCAATCTGCGAGTATGTTTTTGCAGAGCATAACTGGCATGTGCAAACAGCCCATGAACGAATGGTACGGTCAGGTGATTTCGTATACATCAGAAATGCCTACCCTTGGCTACCTCAAATTTGTGGAATTGACTTTCAGAACCCCCAGCAAGAACTGAAGAAAATGGCTGCCCAAGGACTCTTGACGGAAGCTCAAAACGACCCTTTGCTCGAACCGCGGCTTCCTGAGGAGCTATATGATGTTAAAAATGATCCTTACCAGATTCACAATATAGCACAGGATCTCGCCTATCGGGATATTCTGAATTCACTTCGAAAGATCATGGATGAGTGGCAATCAAGTACCGGCGATTCGACTCCCACCTTCGAAAATGCTACTCCAGACAGGATCAACCGCTGGACGGGTGAATCCATCAATGGGCTTGATTTTGCTCATGTTCCAGGAGGAGAAATTCCTGGTGCCGTAAACAAGGCTGACGCAATAAATGATCCCGGTCCCAGGTAGTGTTAGTTTAATATGGAATACCTAATTAGGTATACTTTTTTAGTCATTGACCCTCATTTCTAATACCTCTGGATAGCGATCTGCCAGATTATCTTTTTCGTTTGGCTCATCTTCTAAATTGAACAACTCGATCAGGTCCTGAGGGTTTTTGAAACAATAATTATAGTCCACGATCTTCCATTTCCCGGCTCTATACGAGCGAGCCTTTTTTGAATATAGAACTACATCTTGTCTAGGTTTTTTAATCTCTGAAGTCATAAATTCATCATAAAAATCCTTAGCATCAATCTAGGATACTTGTTGAGCCTGTTATTGTAGAAAATGTTTTTGCGAAATCCGTAGAGCAAATCAAGCGATCGGAAATAGAGCCTGGTTCTATTTTTCCACCATGCTATTCTATGATTCCGTAAGTGATGGACATAATCTCCATATTGTCCTGCCTTACTCGTCCCGCGAAATTTTACGTGCGGAGTAATATGCGTATGGGCAATTGTAGGAGTAAACTATAGGAAGAATGGGTTTTCCTTATTCTCCCGAATAAAGTGAAGCACCCTATCAATAAGGATAGCATTTACATAATCGTCTACACGTTCCTCTAATAGCCCTTGAACATCTTGTACATCCCTTATTTGCTTACTAAATGAAGAGGTGCGGTCCAATCCGAAGAGCTGATGATTTTCTACATACGCCCTTACAATATCGTTGTGATTTCGAGGCAGACCCCAGTGATAATCAAAACCAACTTCTAAGGAGCCTGGCATTAGAACACCTCCAAAATCTGGCGGTCCAACTTTCCCGTATCCTAAGTGCCATTTTCCTATTGCAGCGGTCTCATAACCTTGCTATTGGAACATACTTTCTAATGTCGGAGATTCCAGATTAATTAGTAAGTCACCTTCCCAATTTTCTTCATAAATGGATCTGCTTCTATGTGGGTATATCCCTGTTAAGGTTGAGTATCGTGTAGGTGTACATACCGCCCCAGAAGTATAATCTTTATTGAATTTCATCCCTTCATCAGCCAATTTATCAATATTAGGTGTATTGATCATAGTAGCACCATATGTTGATACATCACCAATACCAAGGTCATCAGCCATGATAAAAACAACATTTTGACCTACGCTATTGCATATAAAAGTCGTTAGGGAAGTAACTAATATGTAAAATCTATTCATAACTATTGAAGATTAGTTTTTAATCCAATTTGGTCATCTAGTAAACCCTGAGTTCAAGTAGCACCTTGACTTTCAATTAAATACTTGTTTCAACTGACTGGCTTTTATCTACACACTGAATCTTTTTCAGTATTCTTCTTTGCCCGTAATACCACAGGAACTAAGCGGAAAAACATCCTTTATTTGTGGATAAACGCATTTTTAGGCAGCCGTTGATAATGACCAATTATTAAATGCTCAGGGTACAAACCATTTGAACTCAGGTGGATACTTAAGCCAAGTGGGTTTAGGTTACTTGAGTATTATTTGCCAAGGCATAATCTTTAGGTGTTTCATCAAAATATTGTTTAAACACTTTGGTAAAATACCTGTAGTCTTTGAACCCTGACTTTTGGGCAACTTGCGAAATATTGAGGTCAGTATCCTGTAGTAACTGTGCAGCTCTTTTTAGTCGGATATCTTTAATAAAACCCTTTGGCGTTTTTCCTGTCAAGGATTTGATTTTTGTAAAAAGTAAAGCTCTACTAACTAATAGTTCATGTGCCAACTGCTCAACACTTAGATTGCTGTTTTCAATATTCTCTTCAGTCAGCTCCATTAGCTTTGTCAAAAATTTCTCATCAGTACTTGTAACAGCAATCTTTTTAGGTTCAAAATCATGAGTTCTCGATAGCTTTTCCAGATATGCTGTTCTGGCAGTAAGAATATTTTTAGCTTTCAACACCAACTCCTCTGAGTTGAATGGCTTTGTGATGTAATCATCAGCTCCTGTCTCTAGTCCTCCAATTTTGTATGGCGTAGATGCTCTTGCAGTTAACAAAATAATAGGTATATGGCTGGTCTCTATGGTCGTTTTTATTTTTCTGCAAAGAGTAATCCCATCCATTTTGGGCATCATTACATCACTGATAATCAGATCTGGGAGTTTTTTCACAGCTATCTCAAATCCTTTCTCGCCATTATCGGCAGTATGCACCTCGTAAGAACCCTCGAAAAGTGACATTATATAGTCTTGTATTTCAGGATCATCTTCAATGATAAGTAGTTTCATCATCGACACCTCCGCTCTTTCACTTTTGCTTACCTCCTCGGCTTTATCCGGAACGGAGGAAAAAATTACTTCACTATCACCACGAATCTTTTCCTGTACAACAATGTCCTTTGCATTAAAATGTGACTTTCCTGTTGGAATCTCTACCGTAAATGTTGATCCTTGGGATTCATTGTTTTCAGCCTTTAATGTCCCTTGATGAAGCTCGACTAACTGTTTTGAAAGTGCAAGTCCAATACCCACACCGTAATTCGTATAATTAATGGAGTTTCTTTCATAAAAACGCTCAAAGATTTGCTCCTTGATCTCTTCATCAATACCCTTTCCGTTATCCTGCACCATAATCTTGATTGATTCCTGATCTAATTCAACCATGATCTTGATAACTCCATAGTCAGGTGTAAATTTTAATGCGTTTGACAACAAATTGAAAAAGACCTTTTCCAACTTATCCGCGTCATACCAACATTTAATATATCCTTCCTCTGATTCAAAAATGAAGTCAATATTTCGCTTGGTCGTTTCTTCTTTAAAGGAAAAATACACCTCTTTAACCAAATCAATCAAATCACTTTCCGTCACACACATCTTCATATGATCAGTTTCTAGTTTTCGAAAATCAAGTAACTGATTGACCAGATTCGACAACCTCACAACGTTTCTATGAACGCCCTCAAGTTTGGTTTTTGTGGCACCAGAAAGGTCATCTTTACCTATGATGTCTTTTAACGGACCGACCATAAGGGTAAGAGGTGTTCGTAGTTCATGCGTGATATTGGTGAAAAATCGCGTTTTCAAATCTAGAGAACGCTCCTTCTCCACCTTAGATATAAGCTCAATTTTATACGAGTTTCTTAGCTGAAGCATACGGTAAAACATGTACATAATGCCTCCGACAAAAATCACGTAGAGAATGGACGCCCACCAGCTCCTAAACCATGGTGGTGCTACAACAATCTTCAAACTTTTAACTTCCGGATTCCAGACCCCATCACTATTTGACCCTTTGAACTCAAAGTTGTAGCTCCCATCCTTTTGTAGGGTGTAGATTGCTTCGGGTCTTCCGGTAGTATAAATCCAGTCTGAATCGACACCCCTCATACGAAAAGCGTATCTATTGTTTCTTGGGTTGGTATAATCTAAAGCTGCAAATGATATTCGGATATTAGAGTTGTCGTATTTCAAGCGAAGTGACCCGTCAACCAGAAGGGTAGATGGGTTTAAGTAAGCGATTGTATCCTCTTCTCCCAACACTTCCAGACCAGTTAATAAAACAGGTGGCACATATTGGTCAGTCTTTAATTCGTTAGGGTCAAAAAACACCAGGCCATTATTGCTCCCAATGACATACAAATCACTTGACACTTCATGAGCTGAATTAGGGCTGTAATCCAGCCCTTCTATACCCATATTGTTCCCAAACCAAATTACTTCCTCACTGGTTGTTGAAAATTTAACTATTCCTTTATTGGTACTAATCCATAGATTTTCTTCATGTGGGACTATTGAATAAACGGTATTCCCCGGAAAGCCTTCATAAGTAGCAAAACGGGTGAATGACTTAGATTTTTTATGGTACTTATACAACCCGTTATAAAAGGTACCAATCCATATTTCTCCAGATTTAATGGAAGTAATTGTATGAATATAAATTCCTTCAAGATGGTTTTCAAAAACAATACTTCTATCAGGCTCAATTTTTAAAAGGCTGAGCCCTTTATTCGTACCTAACCATATATCGCCATCATGGTCTCTATAGATATCCCTTACTTCATTGGAAATAACCGAATTAGGATTCGTAGGGTCATGGATAAGGCTTCTTGTATTTCCTGTCTTTGGGTTAAGAAAAACAACCCCGCCACCAAAAGTTGCTAACATCAATGAACTATCATTGGCATGCAGATCATAAACATTATTACATGGTAAAGAATTTTCTTTTTGACCCTTTTCAAAATGCTTGGAAATCACATTTTGTTTTGTATCGTACTGTATTAAACCATCTTGAAAGGTCCCTATCCAGAGCTTTCCATTCTGAGGATAAATCACCTTAACATTTGGGTTTTCAACACTTCGGGAAAGATCGATAAAATCAAATGAACGTGTTGACTTAATAAATCGAGCAACTCCGTTTCCTTCAGTACCTACCCAAATATTGCCCTCTCTATCAGACGAGACTGAGCTAATAATATTCTTATCATCTAAGAGCAAGGAAGGATTAGGATAGGCAATATCGAAGCGACCAAAAGTAGGGTCAGTATAATTGACTCCCCGATAATATGTTCCCACCCATAAACCTCCTTTATCATCCACATGCATGGCTCTTATGGAGTTATTGTTTAAACCATCTGAGTAAGATTGATCATTTGCTATTCTGACAAATTGGTCATTCTCTTCCTGATATACACTTATACCGACTGAAGTGCCAACATAAATTTGACCGTCTTCAAGTTCAGCAATTGTTCGTATTCTATCGCTTGAGAGTGATCCTAAGTTTTCAGAATCCTGTTTAAAATGTCTAAGCTTCCCTTGCTGAATATTCCAGCAATACAGACCATTGCCATCTGAACCAAACCAGATTCTCGACTGGCTGTCCTCAAAAATGACGTTAATGGATTCTTTTTTTAATATCTTCAATTCAGGGAACGTGTTGAGAACATCCTCAAAATCACTTTCAAGCCTATACTCCGCAACTTGCAGGCCCGAATTAGTTGCCACCCATAGTTGTTTTCTACTATCTATAAAAAATGTTCTGATAGGCATACTAATGACAGGTTCTCTCGAAAGTTGATATTCATCCTCAATCTCTGATATGCTGAATAGTCCTTCATTAGATGCATAAATTAAGTCCTGAGAAGTAATGCTTCTGATCTTCCCAACGCTAACATCAATATCTTGTAGGTAATTGGAAATCTTATTATTATCTAATGATATGCAACTAATACCACTCGTAGTACCAACCCAAAGAGAATTTGAGGAATCATCATAAAATAGTGATCTAATATCATTTGATATTAGACTTTGTGAAGATCGGTCGTTGGCAAACAGTCGTTTAATCTGATACCCATCATATCTGTTAAGTCCATTTCGTGTACCTATCCAAATAAACCCGCTACTGTCTTGTTCTATTGCAAATACCGTATTATTTGATAACCCTTCTCTATTTGTGATAGAGCTAAACCTAATTGTATTTTGGGAATGAGTTATTCCATATAAGAAAATCAATAATATTGCAAATACAGGTTTAATCATTGCCAGTTTGTGCGTTGTTATGGATATTGAATTTATAATAATCTCCCCTATTCCAACCAAAAGTATTCAAGGATTATACTTTTAAACACACTTTTAAGATTTTTACCAACGCGCAAAAACCGAATATTGTATAGTAACTGAAGGCCTTGCTCAACCCTATCTATCTTGTGATCATGGCATAATTGACGTAAGGAATATTTAAACAACAAATTAAGCCCACCGATGAAAATTGTACTACTATTCATACTTTCTTTCTTGGCTCTTGGTGCAGGAGCATTTTTAATAATAGACGTCTCTGAGAAACCTCAGGAAAGACTTCAACAAATCAATAATGATTGGCTTTTTCAAGCGAGTAACGAATCTATGCAAGATAATATAGGTAAGTCACAAAACTGGGAATCAATTAACCTTCCCCATTCTTGGAATAGTCTGGATGCTACAGACATGAGTCCTGGTTATCGCAGAGGAGCTGGATGGTATAAAAAGAAGCTGAATCTTTCAATCGATGGTAAAATGCGATATATCCTCTATTTCGAGGGTGCCAATATTACAACTGATGTTTTTGTTAATGGTGTTAAAGCAGGATCACATTTAGGTGGCTATGTAGGGTTTGAAATCGAAATCACAGATTACTTAAAAAGTGAGAAAAATGAACTTTTGGTAAGGGTCAACAATAATCAGAACCGTGAAAT
The DNA here is from genome assembly GCF_039944555.1 of Reichenbachiella sp. Classification (GTDB taxonomy): domain Bacteria; phylum Bacteroidota; class Bacteroidia; order Cytophagales; family Cyclobacteriaceae; genus Reichenbachiella. Next base: position 17,093 of record NZ_JBDUYN010000021.1, read on the forward strand.
TATCCCTTCTTCAAAATCTGATTTCTTCATTTTTGGAGGTATAACCCGAGATCTATGGTTGAAAACAGTTCCTAAAACAGCAGCCATTAATTCAATTAAAATAACCACAGACGAAATTTCCAGTAGCTCTGCAAAAGCGATGTTTAGAGTTTCTCTGGACGGGACGAAATTGACAGAACATAGATTAAGAATTGAAATCAAAGACCCTAATGGATCATCTGTTTATCAGAACACTACAGATATTGGCGGTAATGCTGCTGAGGTTTCTTTTACTCTTGAGAATCCACTGTTGTGGCATGTTGATTCTCCAAACCTGTATACTGTTTCCACTGAGGTGTTAAAGGAAGATAAAGTGATTGACTCGTATGAAAATCGATATGGTTATCGTTGGTTTGAGTTTAAAGAAAACGGACCATTTTATCTCAACGGAAAACCTTTAAAACTCAGAGGTACTCACCGACACGAAGAACATGCAGGATATGGAGCCGCTATTCCAAATGAACTGCATAGAAAAGACATCCATATGATTAAGGAAATGGGTGCCAACATGATCCGACTGGCACACTACCCTCAAGACCCTGAAGTATACAAAGCCTGTGATGAACTAGGTATCATCGTCTGGGATGAGCTTCCCTGGTGCAGAGGTGGTATTGGAAATGATGTCTGGAAACAAAATACGAAACGCCTCTTATCAGAAATGATTAATCAAAATTACAATCACCCGAGTATCGTATTTTGGTCACTCGGAAATGAGATTTACTGGCTCCCTGATTTCGAAAAAGGCGATGACAGAGATAAAATCAATTCGTTTTTGACGGAACTTGATGAGTATGCACATGAGTTAGATTCATCAAGACTAACAGCGATCAGAAAATACTATGAAGGTGCTCATATTGTTGATGTATTCTCTCCCTCCATATGGTCTGGGTGGTACTCCGGTAAATACACAGACTATCAAGCCTCGGTAGATAATGCCCTTAAAAAATACAAGCGATTCCTGCATGCTGAGTATGGCGGGTCGAGTCATTTGGGAAGGCACAATGAGGAAATTATATCATTAGATAACAAGATCGCTTCCACACTTGGAAATGAAGCCATCATTCAGGTAAATCAGATCAATTACGCACAAGATGGAGACTGGAGCGAGAATTATATTGTTGATCTTTTTGACTGGCATTTGCGTATCTCTGAAACTACTGAATCTTTCGCTGGAAACTTACAATGGGCCTTCAAAGACTTTGGCACACCTCTCCGACCTGAAAATGACATTCCTTACATCAATCAAAAAGGCTTAGTAGACCGAGAGGGTAATCCTAAGGACGCCTACTATGTGTTCAAAAGCTATTGGTCCGATGATCCATTTACCTACATAGAATCAAAAACCTGGACAGAAAGGTATGGCGAGGAAGGTAAGTCAAAGGAAATCTCCGTTTACAGTAACTGTTCTTCTGTGGAGCTAATACATAATGGTAAAAATCTCGGGAAGCATGACAAAAATATTGATAAATTCCCTGCTAGCGGACTTACCTGGAACGTTCCTTTTGCTAAGGGTGAAAATACACTAATCGCAGTAGGCACATGGGATGATCGGATCGTTTACGATACACTAGAAGTTAATTATTACTACACTCCTCCCGGACCTCCAAGAGAACTGAAACTAGATTACAAAGTACTAGATGATGACAGAATACTTTTGACAGCCTCGGCTTTAGATGCGAATGGAAGACTATCAACCACCTACCAAAAGAAAGTATATTTTCAGGGATTAAACGGAGGACAATTAAAAGAAAGTCATGGTACAGCTACTGGAAGTAGTGTGATTGCGATGGCAAATGGAACGGCCAGCATCATACTCTACCCCGACTATACCCAAGAAAATTCAGAAGTTATGGTCTTGAATCAGGATTTTAAAGGCTCTTACCTAAAGATTCCGTTGACAAAGAAAACTGCGTTGAACAACCCATGAGGATAAGTCATGAAAACTATAAATGGCTCAGGTGTTATCAACGTTTATTGCTCACTCTTCTTTGGCAACATTTTCACCCCAAAAAAAGGGGGTGCAAGTACCCAAATGTTTTCAATTTACGGGTGAACTGTCTATCAGGTAGACTCTACTTTAGTTTATCCTTTTTATGTATTTGTTTGATTCATTCATATGCTCAACAGTCGCAACTCGTTTATCTAGAAGGGGATAGCTTACAACACACCTCTTTCCCTGTCACAAGCCAAACGGATTCTGTCCATGTCATCCCAGACTTTTCTCACGCAGGTTATCAAGGCGGTGGGGTAAGATACCCAGAGATTTGAACATCTTACTAACCCTGGATCCAGAGTCTGGAGATGACACCAAAAGAATTCAGGCAGCCATTGACTCGGTGGCCAAACTTCCCGTTGATTCAAATGGATTCAGAGGCGTTATTCTCCTCAAAAAAGGGCACTACACACTGAACAAGTCACTAATTATCAATTCATCAGGTATCGTTCTGAGAGGTGAAGAACAAGGAAAAGATCAAACAGTATTTCATGCCAATCTGCGCGCCAAGCACAGCGTTATCCAAATTCAAGGCTTTGGAGTTCTGGAAGTTGACAATAGTAGTTACCAGAAAATAACGACACACCATACGTCCCCATTGGTTCCTATTCATTAGAAATAGCAGATGTATCGCTCTATAGTGTAGGAGATACAATTGTCGTCACACGTACGCCCAATCAATCCTGAATCAATGAACTTGGGATGGACGAAACCACACTGTGTGGCAGTGACACAGGTTGTAGCGGATGGGCCCCTTCATCCTATGAAATCTAATCATGAAAGGCTGATATCATGCATTGATGGGAACAAAACACCGTAAGCATTCCCATTGTGGACGTAGTGGAAGAAAAATATGGCGGTGGAAAAGTGGCAAGGGCGGCTGCTGCAAATAGAATTTCCAAAGTTAGGAATCGAGAATCTTAGAGCCGAATCGATATTCACAAGCTCCAATATTGAAAACCATGCCTAGAATGCTGTTGAAATTGTAAACGCAGAAAACTGCTGGGTACGGGAAGTTACGGGTCAATACCTTGCATTCGCTACAGTGGAAGTCTCGAACTCCAACTTTAATACTGTGGAGGATTGTGCTTTTATAAATCCGGTATCTCAGATTACTGGAGGCCGAAGGTACTCATTTTTAGTCAGTAAAGGGTTAGGGAATCTGTTTCAGCGAAACTATAGCAGCAATGGCCGACATGATTTTGCAACAGGATCAAGAATAACAGGACCAAATGCCTTTATTGACGGAGTAGCTGAAGAAGGAAACGCAGATATTGGCCCTTACCATCGCTGGGCCACAGGGCTATTGTTCGAAAACATAATTGCCAGCCAGATCAGAGTGAGGAATAGAGGTAGTGCGGGATCAGGGCATGGTTGGGCTGGTGCCCAAACCATGTTTTGGAATGTCGAAACCTACAAAGATGAAGTTCATGTTGAGAGTCCAGAAAGAGCTATTAACTGGGGTGTTGGCTGCTATGGACCAGAACTAAAAGATGACGAATACTGGGATAACTGGAGAAACCTCGTCCTGCCCAGAAGCTTGTACCTACAGCAACTCAAAGATCGATTGGGAAGTACCGTGTTGGATAATATTGCCTCGGACGATCAGAAAACGGGTAACATTCTTGACCGACTTACCCATTGGAAAGAAATCGGTTCCCTTGCCTTTTTTTGGGGGGTACAATCGGAACCTCTCCCACCATTCAGTTCCTAAACCCTAGTAGCACCATTGATGTCAATTCGTGGGAAGGGGAGAATATAGAAGTAACAGCAGTCGATGAAGATGGGACAATTGAGTCAGTCACACTTTTGACAAATGGAGAACCTTTCGGTCTGGATTCAGTAGCACCCTATATGTTTGAAAATATCAGGAATGAACTTTGGTTACTTAGTAATGATATACATGCAATTACTGCTTTAGCTACGGACAATGAGGGAAATACCAGGGCATCTAGGCTTAGGGTCATTAGCCATAAGCAAGAACCAATAAACCTGAACGACTATGAAGCACGTGAGCTCTGTAGTGCTCATGCCACATCGTTTCAGAACGAAGCAAGGCCGAGCAACACAATAGATGGCAATCTAGCAGACGAGTCTCGGTGGTCTTCTGAAGATTATGGTGCACAGCTAACCATAGCGGCTTGTGAGGCTAAGCATACTGATGCTATTGGCATCAAGTGGTATCGAGGTAACAAACGCCGAGCATTTTTCGACCTGGAGGTATCTCTCGATAGCAGCACCTGGAGAACTATTTATTCAGGGGCTTCTTCTGGCACTTCGGTGGCTCAGGAAGGTTTTTTAGTAGGTGGCGATTCGATCAAATACCTGCGCTATACAGGCTTTTCCAACTCAGACAGCAGGTGGTAACTCAGTAATAGAAGTTGACTTCCTGACAGAAAAGGATGTCGTTCTAGACACCATTTATATGGATACTTTAGATAATTCGGTGTTAAGCAGCAAGCATTTAATGAATCAGCTAGAATTCACTATTTTTCCGAACCCAGCAAATGAAAAAATAACTGTGCAATCGTCTTTTGAAGGTATTTCTAATCTCACTCTATATGATATGATGGGAAGAGTGAAAGCAATGGAGGTGAGCCATCAAGGATTCTTCGAAATAGTAACTCGTCAACTTAGTCCTAGTGTTTATCTTTTGAAGCTTTCAGTCGATTCCAATGAATTCACCCAAAGACTTCTGATAGAATAAAACATTCTAATCACTGATAACTTCTAGTTATTTGAATGATCAAACTCAATTTATCTTTGCTTGACTCTACTCTATTGTAAAATGATAGCAAAATAACCATTATAGTGTTTCTGCGGAAAGAAATGAAACTCAGAAAAGACATAATGGTCAAGCAAGAGGATTAACCATCAAGAAGTCACTACTACTCAATTTTGATTTTTGGATTCGTATCAAGATACCCTAATGATTGAAGAAATTCATCCGTGTCTAGAAGCGTTTCTTTGTACATATCAAAGTGATGGTAATTAAAGAAGCCATGCTTTTCACCCTCATAGATGTTGAGATCACACCTCAATCCCATTCGTTCCATTACCCGCTGATAGTATTCCGCAGTTTCAACTGGCACATGTCTATCATTGGTACCTACCATAAACAAAGTAGGTGGAGCCATTGAATTCAAATTATGAAGTGGAGAAAATTCCCTATAGTATTCCTGCACTCGCTCATATCCATATCCACCTGGTCCATTATCGATTACAGGATTAAAAAGTACCAAGGCATTTGGAATGCAGGATATTTTCAAGTCATCAGAAGGCTCATTGAAACCTTCAATTACTGCACATGCCGCCGCAAGATGCCCCCCAGCAGATCCTCCGCATGCAATGATCTTGTCTGGATCTATTCCCAGGTTTTCAGCGTTTGACCTAACATAACGAAGTGCCGACTTTGCATCTCTAAGAGAAGCAGCTGGAGATGTACCATGTTTTTTTCCTACTCGATAATCTACCAAAATAGTCACTAATCCTCGTTTAGAAAAGTATTCTGCATGGGGACGGAATTTATCGAAATTCCATCCTGACCAGCCACCACCAAAATAAAAGACCATTGCAGGTACCTTCTTCTCGCTTCTAATGGCTGGTTGGTAAATATCCATAATAAGTGAATCCGGACCTATAATTTTAAATACTGGCCGATCCTGCGCAAAAATTGCAGTGCTCACTACAAGTAGAAATAATGCTAGATAAATCCTCATCATTTGTATCGATTTATATGCCTCAAAAGACTTTCAGAAAGATCAGCAACAGTCGCATCATCCACTTCATGCACGACATTAACGTTTTCCGCCAAGTCATTGCTATGATCATAAAGCATCTTTCCTGTCAAGGTTCCTTCATTAGTATAATATTCAGTATATGCGAATCCCCCTTTGATTAGGGTTTCACCATCCCCATACCTGCAATAAACCTCTTTCTCCATATAGTTACTTTCATCCTTATCAAGCCATGGCAAAAGACTTTCGGCATGTAAGTTATCGGGTGCTTGGGCATCAAGTAAGTCAGCCAGTGTTGGGTAAAGCTCTACTAAACCAACCGGCAGTTGTGTCATCCCCTTCCTTTCATTTCCGGGAAATTTTACCATCAATGCTGTTCTCAGTGCATTTCGATAATTAGCGTGCTTACACCAAAGCGTATGCTCTCCTAAAAACCATCCATGATCCCCTACTAGTAGTATCAAGCTTTCATCATATATTCCTTCTTCTTTCAATGCCTTTATAAATTTTCCGACCTGGGCATCCATGTAGCTTGTGGCTGCATAGTATCCATGGATCAATTTTCTAACTACTGCTGAATCTAAAGGAATACTATCATTTGGAATATTGGTATAGGATCGTAGCTCATCAAACTGATGAAGTGACTCTTCAGGCGCATTTTGCGGAGTGAAATGATTTATTGGATAAGGAAGCTCAACAGGGTCATATAAGTCCCAATATTGCTTAGGTGCATTAAATGGTAGATGGGGTTTCCAAAAGCCTAAAGCTATGAATAGCGAAGAATCCATTTCAAGACTCTCTTTGAGCTTTGGTATGGCAACTAAAGGAATTTTTCCATCAAGATAAGCATCATCAGTGGTATCTGGTATTTCAAAGAAACCTGCTCTTCTGAGACCATTAGTATTATCTTCATCGATATTTTCTTGAAGGACATAGTCCTTATTTGACTTCTTGGGACCCCTGTAAGGAGGTTCTGACCAGACATGTTCACTATCTGTCAGCGTATGGAAAACTTTACCAAAAGAAAGTGTTCGATACCCATTTTGCTTTAAGAAAGCAGGAATGGTTGTTGCATCCGGAACTTCCTCTTCTGCATTCCCCAGGTACCCCATAAACCTTGTTCGATTGGGCATTAAGCCAGTAAGCATACTGGCTCGGGAAGCCCCACAAACAGGGATGTTGGCATAGGCTTTATTAAAAATAAGCGCATCTTCTCCCAATGCATCCAAATGGGGAGTTTGCACAATTTCATTCCCGTAAGCTCCGATCTCAGGCCTGAGATCATCCACATAAATCAGAAAAATGTGCGGTTTTTCTTCTACCGATTCTTTGGAGCATGAGAATGCTAAACTTGGAACAACCAGAAACACAAGTATTGATTTCATCATATATCTTTTCAGCTTAGTGGTCTTTTCAATGATTAAATGAGGGATAAAAAAGACCTATCATACATTTCTTATCCTAGCCACATAATTACATAATCTTACTTATTTAAAAGTCCAATAAGTGTGTCAAGAAGTACATGAATTAAGAAATGGGATAAGTTCAATAAAGACCATTCTTAATTATTACCGGTGAGTCCAAAAGTCTAAATCCTCGTGTAGTAAAGTATAAGTAACCTAGTGATACGCCACATTCACTTGTTTTTTGCCAGCATTTTGAATCAATTTATCGAAGGAACTCTAATTGACCACTCAACTATTAATAAACAATTTAGATCTTTAGTAAAATTAGATTTTCTAAGTAAATAACATTTCTATGAGAAGTAAAAGTCAATCTTCGTTATTAATAATATTAATCACGCTACTATTAGCTTGTAGTCCCGCTAGGCAAGAAGTGGCTCATAAAAAGCCAAATGTATTAATGATCATTATTGATGATTTAAGGCCAGAGTTGAACTGCTATGGCGCAAATCATATCAAATCACCTAACATAGATCGCCTGTCGTCTGAAGGGATACAATTCAACCAGGCTCATGTACAGCAGGCTATCTGTATGGCTTCACGCGCATCCATTTTGACCGGCGTTCGTCCTGAGAAGAGAGGTATTTACACGGGAGAATCTGTCACCAAGCTTCTTCCAGAGGTACTATCCATAAATAATTTCTTTAAGCAAGAAGGCTACAACATTGCAGCGGTAGGTAAAGTATATCATCATGGAGAGGATACGCAAAATCAATTTGGAAACGACTATATAGTGCCCACTTCATCATGGACAGGCAGAGGATATGTATCGCAAGAATCCATAGATAAAATCAAGCTTAATACGACTCACAATAGAGGGCCTGCATATGAAGCGGCTAATGTTCATGACACTTTGTACAAAGACGGTATAAACACACTTAATGCAATAAGGAAATTAGATGAATTTCAGCAAAGCGATCAACCATTTTTCATGGCTGTAGGACTCACTAAGCCTCATTTACCTTTTGTAGCACCTCAAAAGTACTGGGATATGTATCCACCCGAATCCATTGATTTAACTGATTTAAAAGAACGACCTAAAAATACGAGTGAACATACGATCCGATTTAATGGAGAACTCACCAACTACTACGGTATTCCAGCGAAATATACTGATATAGATGATAGTACCGCCTTGATTCTTCGGAGGGCCTATTACGCTTGTGTATCGTACGCAGACGCGCAGGTTGGCTTGTTAATGGACAAACTCGATCAGCTAGGCATTCGAGACGAAACCATTATTGTTCTATGGGGAGATCATGGATTTAAGCTTGGAGACTATGATAGTTGGTGCAAGTGGTCCAATATGTATTTAGATACACATATACCGCTTATCGTTAGCGCACCCAAGTTGAAAAGAGGAATAATCAATACCTCGCCTACTGAGGCCATCAATATTTACCCCACCTTGGCGGAGTTGGCCGGTCTGAAAAAGCCTAATCATCTTGAAGGAAACAGCTTGGCCCCCTACTTGAATAACCCTTCACTCCATCAAGAAGATACAATATTCACCATATGGCCTCATAACAGATGGAACTATGATAAAACCATCATGGGTTTTTCTGCCAAAACCACTCGATTTAACTACACTGAATGGGTAAAGTTAAGTACGGGTGAGGTCGTGGAAAGAGAGCTTTATGATCATGAAAATGACCATCAAGAAACCTTCAATGTGATCGGAGATATACAATACGCTGACGACATCCAACGAATGGCCTATCAAGTAGAAAAATTGAAGGCCAATACAGATCACGATCATGCTTTCAAAAACTTAAGATAGAGTCACTATGGTCAGATTGTTGTTCAAAATTTGGGGATTAGTCATATTGAATATCTGCTGTTCTCAGGCATGTGGAGCGCAGGAGAAGCCTAACATATTGATGATCATGATTGATGATCTAAACGATTATGTCGGCTGCATGAATGGGTCAGTATCAGCATATAGCCCAAACATCGATCGGCTAGCCCAAGATGGTATACTTTTTACCAATGCCCACAGCCAGGCTCCCCTTTGTGGTCCTTCACGTGCGAGCTTGATGACAGGACTTTATCCATCTACTTCAGGTAACTACTTGCAATTAAATGATGTAAATATTAAAAAAAGCTCCGAGGCGGTTTCGAAATCTATCTTCTTACCTGATTACCTGGAAAGCTATGGTTATAAGACCTTGGGGGTTGGTAAAATATTTCATAAAGGCGATCAAGCTTCAGTGTTCGATGAGTTTGGTGGGAAGTTTGATTGGTATGGGCCAAAACCAGCTCAAAGAATGAATTATGACCCAGCTACTATCCCTGGTAAAACTGGCAATACCTCCACTGACTGGGGTGCCTTCCCTCACTTCGATTCATTGATGACTGATCATAAAAGTGCCCAATGGGCGATTAAGAAACTTAAAGAAACTCATGAAAAACCATTCTTTTTGACAGTAGGATTTATCCGTCCGCATGTGCCACTAATGGTGCCCCAGAGATGGTTCGACTTGATAGATAGAGAACAAATCGAATTTCCTCCGTACCTGCCAAATGATTTTGATGATATCCCTGAAATGGGCAAAAAAGTATCCGAAGCTCCTATGATGCCAACAACTGAAGAGCTAATAAAATCTAATGAATGGAAAGATGTGCTTCACGCCTATCTAGCCAGCGTTGCATTTGTAGATGCACAAGTCGGAAAAGTACTAGACGCTTTACAAAACTCATCATATGCTGACAATACCATCATTGTATTGTTATCAGATCATGGGTATCATTTGGGTGAGAAAAACAGGTTTGCCAAACAGGCATTATGGGAAAGAGATACCAGAGTCCCAATGATCATAAAACCTCTAAAAGCCAATTTTGAATCTGGAATGAGGATCAACCAACCTGTACAACTTTTAGACATCTACCCTACCTCACTCGATTTATGCGGTTTACCTCCGAATGATCAATTAGAAGGTCATTCGGTAACTCCACTGTTTGCTGGACAAACCAAGTGGAATCATTGTTCTCTTTCAATCTATGGTGAGGGAAATATTGCAATCAGGAATAGGCAATATCGATTGATACAATATGAAGATGGATCCCAAGAACTCTATGATCTGATCAATGATCCCAATGAATGGAAAAACCTTACGAATTCACCTGAACATCAAAACTTAATTCGTGAACTAAAATCACATATACCCAAAGAATGGGCAAAGAATTCACTCTATTCTAAATATACGTTCAATGAATACTTCATTAATCGATACAAATAAAAAGAGTATGCATTTTTAGTTACTTGAGTTATTTAAATCAAAATAATATGAACATGAAAAAACTTGTAAAAAGGTTACTTATAATATTTATTGGAATTACAATGGTTGCCTGTAGGAGTTCACCTGATGCCAAAACAGAACGCCCGAATGTTTTACTCATACTTGTTGATGACTTTCGGCCCGCAATCGGAGCATATGGAGATTCTTTTGCCCACACCCCCGCTATGGATGCATTTGCGAAGGAAGCCATGCTATTTGAAAATGCTTACACCCAGCAGGCTGTTTGTGCCCCTTCTCGAAATACGCTACTGACAGGAATGAGACCAGATGGTCTTGGTATTTACGACCTGGGAACCTTTTTTCGAACCAACGCACCCAACCTTGTCACCTTACCACAAATTTTTAAAAACAATGGCTATGTGACGGCAGGAATGGGAAAGGTCTATCATACTGCTCATGGTAATAGTAACGACACATTGAGCTGGAGTATTCCGCATTGGACACCTGATTCAATTATGGCTCAAAGAAAGCCGATTAACAACGGTGATACTGTTAATTTACAATTAGATGCTGCTAGGATAAATGGCAATCGTATTCCCTGGTACCAATATCCATCAGACCTGGTTCATCCTGACATTCTGGTCACAGAAAATGCCCTTGACTGTATAGAAAAATACAAAGACCAACCCTTCTTTCTAACGGTTGGCCTTAGAAAGCCCCATTTACCATTTAATGCCCCAAAAAAGTACTGGGATATTTACGATGGCGAGTTGATCAAAATACCTGATACTTCAGGAATAAAAGATGTACCTGTATATGCTCCGTCAAGCTGGGGGGAATTGAGAAAATACCACAAAATGCCCAAATCAGGTCCTATGCCTGAAGAGCACACCAAACCCCTAATCCATGGCTACTACGCTTGTACGAGTATGATCGATGATCAAATTGGAAGATTGCTGAATGGCTTGAAAGAGCAAAAGCTTTACAACAACACCATTGTGATCATTTGGGGAGATCATGGTTACAAACTGGGAGAATACGGCGACTGGTGTAAGCATTCCAATTTTGAAATTGATACAAGAGTTCCACTCATGGTTAGAGTTCCGGGACTTTCCAATGGTGGGAGTCGAACAGAATCGATTGTAGAAACAGTTGACATTTATCCAACATTAGCAGAAGCTGCTGGGATTGTATTACCCGACCATCTTCAAGGAGATAGTTTCTTGCAAACAGTGAGCAATCCTACGATAGACTCACAAAATGTCGCCTTCAGTCAATACCGCCGAACATCAGATGGCAGAAGACTCATGGGAAGAAGCATGCGAACACGGGAATGGAGGTATACACGATGGGAAGATAGAGATACTGGAGAGCTCATTGATGAAGAACTTTATGATCACCGGGTGTCAAGAGAAGAAAAAGTCAACCTTAGTAACATGGAAGAATTTGCTGAAGTAAAAACCCAATTACGTAGTTACTACTTGGAAGCATATCCAGAAGCTCATTTAAATAGCTTGTAAAACCAACCTAACGTTGATCCTTCAACTTTCCACCTGATACGTGGGATGATAAACTTTAAGCGTTTTAGAATTCTGTCCCTCTTTTCCAAATTTTTTTCATTTATCAGGACATTACGTTTTGGATGAGAAAGTGACAATTCAAATATTCCCAATTTGGTTGAAGAAAATAGCGCATGAGTAGCTGAAAGAAGACTGTCTTCATATTATGTTCAAATACGATCCTTAAAAAGCGAGATATTTTATTTAATTACCATTTTTTTTATCTCGCCACAACCACGTTCATAGAAAGAAAAAAGAAGATACTACTCTTGTGCGATAAGGTGCCATCTCCATAGGCAGCAAGGTATAGATGGAGTAACTGAGTAGAGGGTAGTCTTTTTGATGCTAGCCATTTACCCGCTCATAGCTTCAGCACCGACAATTGAGAGGATGCGACAAAAGCTAGAGTGATATCTAACCTCACTGATAAATGAAGTATCTAAAATCTATTCACAGGGTTCATTTTGGTTTAGAGTTATGAAGGACCTAATTCGATGACCGCAGTGAAAGCTGAGAAGACAATTTCGGTTGAGATAGATGAATTGGAAATACCTTCACAGAAACTGAAACCAACATACATTGGCTTATAACATCATTTAAAAAATGGCAACTGCATTTAGCAGTTGCCATTTTATATCGCTAGCCAGCTATGGCTTAGATTTAATGAGTCCAACCCATCCGTTTTACTTGATTATCAATCGTTTTGTGAATGCACCTAGCTCATTATTTAACGATATGAGATAAATACCAGGCTCCACTCCTAGAGTTTCCACGGATATCTTGAAATAATTCTCGCCAACATCTACTGCTAATCGTTCTCTATAAACCTCCATTCCTGATAAGTTATGAATAAGAAGCTCTCCTTCACCGACTCTTTCCACTGCAAACTGGATCTGAATTTGTGCGGTAGCAGGGTTTGGATAGATCTTGAATGTCGAAATTTCTGCCACTTCTAAACCCATATCTTCATCTTCCTTAACCTCTGACTCCAATCTTGCACCAGGAGTGTCTAACACATATTCAAAATAAGGACGATTAATTGGATCAATGGCTTCAGATGAATGGTAACGCATGTAATTTCCGATTGTAGAATCTTTAATGACTATACTCAAAATGTTATCACCACTGATCGAAATCTCGCTGTTCGCTGAATCAGTCACGTCAAATTCTATCCAATCTCCAGCTTCTCCAACAGTAGAAGTTGATAAGACCGACCCACTATAACTGGGTTTATTGTTCCAGGTTATGGATTCTTCATTCCAGCTATCATCATCCAAATACCAAGCGGAATGTTTTATAGGAGGGGTAGCTAAAGTACTTATACCTTTTACTTTAAGACCTATTTTTGCAGATGAAAGATTCCATCCACTGATTCTACCAAGATCTACTTGAATATAAATTTCACGAGTACCGCTACTGCCATTTTGTGTTTTGACAACAAGATCATCTTTATTACTGATCCCATGCGATGTGTTTGAAGAGGTTCCGTTTTCCACATATGCATCTTCAATGATATTAATCTTCGTTGCAAGTGCATCATCTTGGGAATAAAAAACAAACTGAGGTTTAAATTCAGTATCTGTTTCCTTTGAGTAAAACCTTCCATATCCATTACTAGAAGTTGAAATATTTAGATTTAGCGTATCAGAATTGGATTCAAGCAAATCATAAACTTTGGAGGTAACATCAAATTCAATCCAATTCTTAATTGGGTCGTCCTCATCGTATACCAAGGTATAACTTGACAAGGTATTACCGCTAGTACTATCTTTATTATTCCAGTTTATTTCTTCTTCCTTCCAACTACTATCATCAACGAGTTTAGCATTATATGTCATATTAATGTCAGTCTGATCTATTACATTAAAACGAACCTTTGCTGAAGTAACTACCTGATTCTTAAAGGGCTCCAAATCATACATAACGTAAGTCTCACGTTTGAACTCGCCTCGCTTTTCTGCATAAAGTGATGGGTTAGTACCATAATTACCATCCGGGTTATTTTCATTAACATGTGCATCATGCAAGATATCTGTATTAGACTCTTCTTCTATTATAGCTATTGTTATATTGATAGAATTAAAGTTAGACGGGCTCGAGGCATCACTTGCTGTCAATATGAGTTCATAGATATTATCTAAATCTTCATCAAGCGGGTCGTCGTAATCAGGTATATCTTTAAAAGAAAGCAAGCCTGCGTCACTATCTATAGTGAAGTCATCCGCATCATGGCCAGATAGCGTGTAAGCAATATTCGCATCTGACTCCCCATTTCCTCTTTTAGCAACAAAATCGGCAACAAACAGATCACTACCAGATCGCATAATAAATGTACTATCCAAGTCTGAATATGTTATTGAAGTATCTAATACATATTGAAACTGTGGTCTGTCGGCAGCATCAAAAGCCTCAAATGAATGATATCGCATGAATGTAGCGTCAGAAATTGAGCTATCACCTTCAGCTATCATTATGCTCAATGTTTTATCCCCTACAGCCGCGAGCTCTGCATTTGCTTGATTAGTTACATCAAATTCTATCCATGAATCTTCTACTACTTCTCGTGTATCCAGTAACAATGAGTCAGTATCAGAAGGCTTATTGTTCCAGGTTACGGAATATTCGTTCCAATCGTCATTTGGCACCAGCCAAGCTTCATGTCTAATAATATCACTAGAGTCCATGCTTCCAATTGCCTTTACTTTTAACCTCACCTTTGCATCAATCAAAGAGTCACCAGATAGATCAGTTAAGTCAACTTTCAAAAAGGCTTGTCTTGTACCTGAAGTCGGAGATTGAGTTTTTACAATGAAATTGTCAAAATAACCATTACCACTATCTGGAAAACCTACATCGACATAGGTATCTTCAATAATAGGAATTGTTTTGTTTTGACTCTCTGATACATTAATTGTTAGGTCAGTAGAAGCATACTGTCCGGTAAAATTCTCAGTGGCGATAATTGTTAATTGATATTCATTATTCAAGTTACTATCTAATGGGTGTGCATACTCTGGAGAATAAAGAAAACTCAATTCACCCGTTGAAGAATCAATGCTGAAATCATCTGAATCCGCACCTTCAATTGCATATGTAAGGTCAGAATCAGGCTGACCTGATATCGTCTCTGCATTGGTATCAAACAATACATCAGAAAATCCCTCTTCTATAGTAATAGTCGTATCAGAATTAGTAATTACAGTAGAACCCACCAATGAATACACCAAAATAGGTCTCAAGCTTTCATCTGAGTATTCAGAAGAATGGTAATAGGACAAAAAACTATCTCCTGAGTCACTTTCTTCAATATGCAAGCTCAATGTGTCATTACCACTATTAATTTCGGTTTGCACTTCATTTGTAATTTCATATACTACCCAACCTATTTCTGAGAATGTAGCCGTAGCTATCTGAGTGCCTTCAATAGGCCTTCCCAACCATGTAACGCTATCCTCAATCCAACTGTCGTTGCTAACTAAACTCAAGTTGTGTGTGACAGAGTCACCTTCTTCAATATTTGAAATTCGCCTGATGAACATTCTAATTTCAGCAGACTGGATGGAATCTTCTTTGAGCTTAGATAAATCCAATTGCAAAAAACTGACCCTGGAACCAGATCTGACTACTAAATCCTGATCTTGGCCATAATTTTCATTTTCTGAACTCCCACTTCGGACATATGCGTCTTTCGTGATTGATATATTGTTCGTCGTATCTTCTAATATCTTTATCTCAAGTGCCAAAGATCCTGTTAGTGGTGTTGAAGAACTATCTGTTGCCTCAATATTGACCTCATAGACATTATTCATGTCAATATCAGAAGGGTTGCTATAATCAGTTATGCCTGTAAATGTTAGTTGACCAGCTATACTAATGGCGAATTCATCTGCATCACTTCCAGAAAGAGAATATGTTATCCCTTCATCTGGAAACTCTAATCCTCCGGTTGCCTCTGCATCAAAAAGGACTCCCAAAGAATGCGTTCCGTCCAATCGTTCAATCAAGGTATCTGAGTTATTAAAATAGAGGGCTTCTTCGATCTCATAAACGAATTCTGGTCTTTCATTTACATTACTTGAATTAGAGGAGTGGTAGCTCGTGAAAATACTTTGTGAAGAATTTTCAGAAATATTGAGACTCAAAATCCTATCGCCATCAATTTCATCATTTGCCCAGTCAGTGACATCAAACTCTATCCAGTCACCTTCTTCCGGAACTACAGCTGAGACACTCGATGTAGTATCAATATCAGGACGAGAAATCCAGGTAATTCCCGAGGTTCCATCTCCTACTTCCCATGCATCATTAGCAACCAAACGAGCTATGTGAGTAGTTGAATCATTATATCTACGAATTTTGAATCTAACCTTACCTGAAGAAAGGCTCATTCCAGAAAGGCTACTTAAATCTATCTTGAAGTACGACTCTCTTTTGCTCTGAATAGCACTTCCAGTCTTTACTATTAATCGATCTTCATTTCCATAGTTGGTATTATTCTGACCACCGCTAGCTGTATTTTCGACATAAGTATCTTCGGTAATCGGAATCGTTCCGTCTTCGCGTGCATATTCGTCTAAATCACCTTCACCTGCCCAAAGAATCAACTCGTCATAGATGGTGCCATTTCTTTGCGATTGAGTTGTGACAGCATTGACAGCTTCAGAGCCAAGTCTATCTTCTAACTGCTTCAGATATAAACTTCGTGGTGTAACTGGTTGATCATCAGATATAGTTATGAATACTTCATCTCCATCATCAGTAAAATTAGGGCTTTTACAGCCGATTGCCAGATTAATGCCACCTGGAGGGCTTTCGACAATAATATCTGAAATATCATCTCCTCCATATTTATTGATCACTCCATTCCAGAAAATATGTGAATTACCAGACCAACCATGCCCAGAACCAAGAAACCCCCTTTGCCTTACCCGCATTCTGGCCCCTTGCACATTATCATATAATATACCGGTAGACCATCGCTGATGTGGCCCAATATCAGAGTAAGCGTTGGAAGCATAACAATCTAAAAAGACATTAGGGCCAGCAACTCGAGATTGTGTTACATAATCATGTCTTCCGTCTCGGGTATATAACCTTTGAAATAAATTTCCCAACCCGTCATGAATTACAAACGAGTACCTTCTACTACCTGTAATAATGGATTTATGGTCTAACATGGCGCAATCTTCAATCGTATTAAAATCCGATTCTCTGTCTATGTTGACCAGGCCTAAACCAAAGTATCTACCGGTCACCTTTCGCACCCAAGAATCTGTCGTCCTTTCAAATAGGATGGCAGACCAGCCATGGTTTTCATCCTCTTCTCCGGCATAATAGGATTCAATTCGCATGTTTTCAACACCTACATTTTTGATTCTTCCCGGGACTGTGGCCTTGAATATCTCCCCACCACCATAATTATCCTCTATTACGTCGACTAAAGGTATGTCGATGGTGATAGAGTTACTTTGTTCATCTACATTTTTAATGATCCTCAAATGTTTAATATCATAGGATTCAGGTTTCCACATTTCACAACGATCTCGACTGGCCAAAGCACATAACTCAACTCCCACTTCTAAGTCATCTATCCATTCTTGGTTCGGTGTTCGGGTTATTGAAATAGTGTCGCCAATCTCAAAACTGGTAGCATCATCAATGGTAAATGTAGTGTCTCCTATGCCTACATAAGAGCTCGTTATTCTTTGTACGTTGGGATTACCAAGGTCAACATTGTCAATACCAGCATAGGATAAGTCCCCTCTAACTTGAATGAAATCATGCTTTTCCCGTTTGCTGGCAATAAGAACTGTACCTCCCACTCCCTGGCCTTCTCCCCGTAGCACAATACCGCTTTCTTCAATGGTTAAGGACTCACTTACCACATAACGACCCTTTTTTAATAGGATCATTCCTCTAAAACCAATTGAATCAGGAGTAAGTGCTTCTACGGAATCTATAGCCTTCTGAATATTGATCCAATCATCTCCACCACTAGGCGATAAAGTGGCTTTAGGGGTTACTTCTGAAAAATCAGGCAAAGCAACTCCCCCTCCTTTATATCCTGCGAATGAATAATTCGGGAGTGTATTCCATAAACTGTCTTGTCCAGTTACTGCAAATTTTTCATAATTCAGCTTACCATTCTCATAAACTGTGAGATAATCTTGTAGTTCTTGAGCCTGACCAATCAGCCCAATAAAAAAGGCGAATGTTAGGAACAACAACGTCTTAATTCTTTCTAAATACGATTGATTTGATTTCATGTTCTTAGGGGTTTATGATATTGTTAAGAAGCGTGTTTTATTTAATGCTCTTTATTGAATTTCCTAAATAAATCATTTCTTGAAATAATAAAATCTAAAATAAGTTGATAAACGTCTATAGTAGTTAGAAATCAACTTTCAATAGCTCGTCTAACCTTAGCTTCTCTAGAATAGACTTCCGCCCCCCTTTTCCAAACTTTTTTCATTTATCAAGACACTAGGTTTACGTCGAGAAAGTAACAATGTCAAATAGTCCCAATTTGGTTGAAGAATATGTTAAATCAAAGTACAAAAAAGCGTATCCGATTCATTGACACAACCATCGGCTTACTCCAAATATCATTTCAATGAGCACTTTAAAAACAAACAGAATTAGCCCAGTAAAATGGATTTTTGTTGGGCTGCTATTTGTATGTACGGGAGTAGAAGCTCAAATTAAATTGCCTAAGGTTTTGAGTTCAAATATGGTACTGCAGAGAAGTGCACAGGTAAACCTTTGGGGTTGGTCAAATAAAAATGAAAAGGTAACTATAACTGGTTCCTGGCTAGACGAATCTGTAAGAACCAAAGCTGACAAATCAGGAAAATGGATCGTTTCTATTCCAACAACAGATAGCAAAGACCCACAATCTATAAGAATATCAGACTCTTCATCAGAGATTGCACTCTCAAATGTGGTGTTCGGGGAAGTCTGGCTATGCTCGGGACAGTCTAACATGGAAAGGACGTTAAAAGGAACTAGAGGAGAGCCAATTCTACATTCATCTCAGACCATCGCCCATTCAACAAACCCCAATCTAAGACTTTTTACTATTGAGCGGAATTATGCTCAAACTCCGGAGGATGACCTAGGGGCTGTGCAAAGTTGGTCTGAAGCAAACCCTAGCACGGTTGCTGATTTTAGTGCTGTTGCCTATCATTTTGGCAGCCAATTACAGGAAATTCTAGGTGTACCGGTAGGTCTTATTTACTCCTCCTGGGGTGGTAGTGACATTGTTGCATGGATGGGTGAAGACGAATTAAGAAATCACTTCTCTTTCGATCTTAATGATTATGAAATAAAAGAGGATTGGGATGCCAGGAAGGTACCGACAGTCCTTTTCAATAGCATGATCTATCCTATCAAACACTTCTCAATCAAAGGAGCTATCTGGTATCAAGGTGAATCAAACAGAAATAATCCAGCTGCCTATCGCAAACTACTGCCTGCGATGGTTGCAAATTGGCGTTCGTTGTGGAAGCAAGGAGACTTCCCATTCTATTACGTGCAGATTGCTCCATTCGACTACCGCAAAACAGATGCTTACAAAGCTCCTGATAATTCCGCCTTTTTAAGAGAGGCCCAATTTCTTGCACTGAAAGAGATTCCAAATTCCGGGATAGCTATTACTATGGATATTGGTAAGGAGGACAATATTCACCCACCCTTTAAAAAAGAAGTTGGAGATCGATTGCTCTATCAAGCGTTGAATAAAACGTACGACTTCAAAGCAGTAGATGCTGATGGACCGACCTACAAGTCAATGGAAATCAAACAAGATTCTCTTATCTTGTCCTTTGACCATGCGGAAAATGGCATGTACGCTCCTAGTGAGCTTGCAAACTTTGAGATCGCAGGCTCAGATCGCATTTTTTATCCTGCAACTGCCAAGTTTATTGAGAGAAAAAGTAAAATAATCCTCAAGAGTGATCAGGTTCCAAATCCCAAAGCTGGAAGGTATGGGTGGAACAACTGGGTACAGGGTAGCCTGTTTGATTCCAGTCTTTTACCAGCTTCTAGCTTCAGAACTGACGACTGGGAAGACGCAACGAAAGCCCTTTTAAACAAAGAGGCGGAATGATGAACATACGAAACTTGATAGGAATTGCAGTAGGATTGTTTTTAGCCGGGTGTCAAACACCAACAGAACTGTCTGTGATGAAAAATGGTAACATAATAACGATAGCTGGTAATTTACCTAACGATATTACTAATCTCGAAATACAATTCTACAGCGATCGGAATAATACAATTTCGCACTATTTAGAAATAGCAGATAAGAATCCTGAAAAAGACCAGCTTATTGATGCCCATCAGGCACTAGATTGGGACATCTATTATCCTATTGTGGATGTGAAGCTCAAACCTTCGATGCAGGCTTATGTATCTTTCGAAGAGCCCATTGATTCGACTTATTCCATTAACGGGATGTTTCATCAACAGTTATTTAAATTAAAAAATGGCACTGCCCTTTGGAGTCTGCTATTTTACAAGCTATATAGCTTCACAAATGAAGCACATCATCTGGAAACGGCCAGAAAGGCACTGCTTTGGTGTCTTAACAATCAATATGATGGAGAAGATTTGCACGCGCATGGTGGACTTGTCGGGGTTTCTCAGTAATCAGGAGTCATCTATCGCAAATGGTTTCCGTTGGCATGTACGTACACATCAGGCTTCTTTGGAATGGCCGTATTTGAAGAACTAAAAATACAAGAAAATGAAAATTAGATTATTGTTATTTCTGGTCATCTTATTACCCCTTTTTACAAGATCTCAGTCTTATCCAAATCCCTATCGTGAGGTGGGTCCTTGGTTACAACTACCTGATGGAAGAGCTCCTGGTGCAGGTGGAGATGTAGATATTGACCCCTCAGGAGAGTTTATTTGGGCCATTGTTAGATGTGATAGAACAGGGAGAACAGGAAGAGAATGTCTCAATTCCGATTTAGATCCAGTCCTTAAAATCGACCAAGAAGGCAAGGTAGTGCAGAGCTTTGGTGGAGGTATGTTTATCTGGCCTCATGGAATAGAGGTCGATCCCGCTGGAAACGTCTGGGTAACGGATGCTGTGAAAGATAAGAACATTCCTGAAGGTGATATCAGAGGACATCAGATCATAAAATTTAGTGCCGAAGGCAAAGTACTTATGAGATTAGGTACACCGGGAGAAGCTGGTGACAAAGAGAATCAACTCAATTCCCCATCTGATTTAGTGGTGGATAAGGAAGGGTTCATTTATGTGATAGATGGACACTCTAGTGACTCCAATCCAAGAGTAAAAAAGTTCAACAAGAACGGAGAGTTTGTTAAGCAATGGAGCCAGCGTGGTTATGGGCCAGGCCAATTACAAAATGCCCATTCAATTGCTATCAACTCCAAAGGGAAATTATTTGTGGCTGATCGCGGTAACAACCGGATTGAAATCTTTGATAAGGAAGGCAGCTTCCTTTCAACCTGGACTCAGTTTGGAAAACCCAGCGGCATATTTATTGATGAAAATGATATCATCTATGTGGCAGACTCTGAGTCTGATTACAAGCAAAATCCTGGATGGGAACTCGGTATTCGTATCGGAGATTCAGAAAGTGGATGGGTACATTATTTTGTTCCTTTATCCGATGGCGATCCCAGAAAAACACATACCCAAGGAGCGGAATTTGTGGCTGTAGACAAGTATGGCAATATGTACGGTGGAGAGCCTCGACCTATGAAATTGAAAAAATATGTTAGAGTTAGAAAATAATAATTAGGAATATGAAAAGAGTAATAATAATCGCACTCTGCATATCATTGACGGGATGTAGCAATTTGCAAAAAGAGACTTCATCTGAAGACCCAATAACTGAAAATTTCGAATTTGCCAGCAAGCAAACGACCCTTATGTTGGAAGGGATTGGGGATACCCCAAGAAATCCAAGAAATACAGAAGAGGATGGAAGTCTCCGATTAGTCAAATCCCGTGACTGGACGAGCGGTTTCTTTCCTGGAAATCTTTGGTTTCTCTATGAGTATACAGGCGATGAAAAATGGAAACTAGCTGCTGAAAAATTCACTATAAATGTAGAAGATCAGCAATGGAATGGGAAAACCCATGACATGGGATTTAAGATGTATTGCAGTTATGGAAACGGATATCGTTTGACCAATAACCCTGAATACAAAGGCATACTGATACAAAGTGCGAAAACATTGATCACACGCTTCAATCCTACGGTGGGAGCCCTTAGATCATGGGATCATAATGCTGACAAGTGGCAATTTCCTGTAATCATCGATAACATGATGAATCTTGAGCTATTATTTTGGGCAACTAAAACAACTGGTGATTCTGCCTTCTGCGATATTGCTCTTTCGCATGCAGAGACTACTCTGAAGAATCATTTTAGAAAAGATAATAGCTCTTATCATGTGATCAATTACGACACGCTCACAGGAGAAGTATTAGACAGACATACACATCAAGGTTATGCACATGAATCAGCATGGGCACGCGGGCAAGCTTGGGGTTTATACGGATATACCATGACTTTCAGAGAGACAGGAGATCAAAGGTTTCTTGATCAAGCGATCAAAATTGCAGATTTTATCCTTTCACATCCTAAACTACCAGATGATCTAGTCCCATATTGGGACTTTGATGCACCAAACATTCCCAATGAACCTCGAGATGCCTCGGCAGCTGCAGTTATTGCATCAGGTCTTTATGAGTTGAGTGAGTACGCATCCAGCAGCAGTAGCGAGAAATACCTGAATGCAGCAAATTCTATTTTGGAAAGTCTCTCCTCCCCTACTTATCGAGCAGGTTTGGGAACCAATAACAACTTCCTACTTATACATAGTACAGGAAACTGGCCTAAGGATAGCGAAATAGACGTACCAATAGTTTATGCTGATTATTATTGGTTGGAGGCCAGTTTGAGGAAAATGAAGTACGACAGTTAAAAGACGCAAATGACATGTCCGTATTAAAATTCGATGAAACCCCTGCCGAAAAAGTAAGAGAAGGACTAGAACGAAAAATTATCTTCACTGGGGAGCTAATGACAGTAGTGATTGATTTTACAGATGGCCCCTGGGCCGAAGCTGAGCTACCTCACTCCCACCCACATGTTCAGACCTCTTATGTTGCTTCAGGGGAAATTATCTTTTATTGCGAAGGGGAAAAAGATCAACATTTAAAAGCCGGGGACATTATTGCGGTTCCTTCAGGTAAAAAACACATCATAAAACTGCTCACTACTCAGGCGAGATTAGTAGATAGTTTTAACCCACTCCGTGAGGATTTCTTCTACTCATTATAATACTCTAGAGCAAGAGTCACTTTATTATAATTTAAATATTAATTGGCCTTGTCTAGCTTGCTTTGCTAATTGCCATATGGAAGAAGCTTGATAAATATACCACTAGGACTGCATTCTTAATATTATCCACCTGCATACCTTCATAAAGGTAAGAAAAACGGATCAACCAATAAAGTTGTGGGGAGATTGTACTAAGCATAGATTTTAGAGAGTCGATATAGAAAGAAGCTGACATTTCTAACGCCTCTAAATTGGGCTCTGAGTGCTTTGATCTTTGCATTGCCTGATCCCAGAATACTTGACCTATACCTTGACCTAAAAATAAAAAACCTCTTAAATAGTTATTTAAGAGGTTTTTTAGTGTGTTTAAGTAGTCCGTAGGGAACTACTCTCAATACTGATAATCAGATACTTATATAAAAACTATAAAACTTTTAGTAAAACAATTTATAGTCTGACTGATTGAGAGGAAGGTGTAAACCTACACATAGCTTTTATTAAAAAAACCTGATTTTATATATTAAACCTGTTCTTGAATAGAATTACCTAATCCCAACAATCTTTAGTTTCACAGAGAATCTGTTTCAAATACATGTTCTTGATTTTAAGACACAAAAGCGTGTTGTTTAGGGTCACATAGGTTAAGCGGTCATCAGCTACCTCTTAATCAGATACTCCATACAATATGATCAAAACCCTGTACTCTAATAGTCCTATTGCAAATCAATCATGTAGCAAACGCTGTAATTCATCATTTACTTAAAGTTGTAACAAGAAAACTGAAGGATATTTCATTAATTGCCCTTAGCAAAAACCCTTCACTCTTTTATGGCTCCTTAGCCAAGTTCAGTAATGTAGTTGACTAATTGGATGATGGTCAAGCAACAAAATCTTGTTAAATCAAGAACTGGTTTTAGAGGATTCAAGAGAAGTAGGATTTCCTATAACCTCAGCATAGACTTATTGATTGGGCTTAGATACTTCAAACATATTACAACAATCATATTTGTGTCAACCGCTCGCTGTAAAAGCCTTCTGAAATCAATCAGAAGGTTCATGTATAAATATAATGGCAGGAAGTTGCTTTGTGAATACCCCTATCTTACATATCAATCTATTTCTTAACTATTCTAAACACTTCGGCTTCATTCAAAGAATAAGACACGTTTACCAGATACACTCCAGAAGTCAAATCACTAATATCTAATTTGGTGCTTGTTGAATGAATTTCAGGAGAAAGAAGCACTCTTTGTCCTTTAATATTATAAACCTCAACCTTCTGAATACTTTTTGCTCCGTTTACACTCATCTCAGACCAAACCGGATTGGGGTAAACGATCAAATTGGACTGTGTTGCTACATTCGACAAAACACTGGCTTCATAAGTGAATGCTATAGTGTATGTGTTTTTAGTTTCACCATCCTGAGCAGTTACATCCAAAGTTGTGCTGCCCGGTAAGCCTGTGGCATCATTGACAACTACGCTGGCATTTGCGTCTGTCTTCGTATATGTAACAGTTGGCACTGTTTCTACATCTGTGGCCAAAACTATTTGATAGTCAAATGTCTCAGAAGAAAATCCAGCTATCTGTTCTCCATTTATTGATATTTCAGATAAGGTAGCAACACTGCTCAATTCTGTTCCAGGAATTAGCCCTGCTGGTAGAGGACTGGCTTCAGGAGAATATGCCCCACTATCATATGCAATAAAGTCAATAAGAGATGAACAGGTGGTATTGTTTCCATCACCAAACCGAATAAATTTACTTCCTGTCGTTCTTGTGGTGGTAGCCGTCAATACTGGGGTAGTTTCTTCGTTCATATAAAGATTAACTTCTCCAGATTCACCGCTTGTAGCATCTAAGCTGATTCTAAAAACATTCCATTCATTGGGGGACCAAACCCCTGACAGATCAACCTCCTCTCCAGATCTCTGTAGTTTAAGAATGCTGTCGGCCCCAATTAATAATTGTTCTCTGATGCCATTAATATGCATATCCACCTCAATCAGCCTATCTGCTTCAAGGTTGTTTTGTTTGATACGAAAAACCATGGTATAACCAAGTGGAAGTGGCTCTGGAAAGTTGTCTGTTTTGTACCAAAGCTGATCACTCCCAGTCATGGTATTAAATTCCAGTAATTTATTTCCACTGATATCAACGTCATCAATTACCGTAATCGATCCAGCATCAGAGGTTCTTATCCAGACAGGGTCTGAATCTTCAGGTAGGGCATCTGAAGAATAAACCGTCCATCCATCTTGTGCAAATGAAGGCAAATGCAAAACAAACAAGATCAGAAGCCCAAGGCATCTAAGTAGTTCTTTACTCGCGTAGAAATTTTTCATGATTGAATTAGTTTAATTATGAATTTTACAGTTATTTATTTCAGGATTTAAAAGTCATGGATGAACTTTTTTGATCACGGCTACCCAGCCACCTCCAGATACCATTTTTATTACCACTTTGGAGCCTTCTGAGACACTTTGCGTAAAATGGCTGAAATCCATAGCCACTTTGGAGGCATTGATTCCGTCTTCCATAACCTCCATACGGTAGTTTCCATCATTCAAAAAAGACAGATCAACTTTTAGATTTCTAGGATCATTATTTGTTATTGCTCCGATATACCAATCCTCTCCACTCCTCCTGGCAGTTACGATATATTCACCCACCTTGGCATCCAGAACTTTTGTATCATCCCAGACAGTTTTCATCTGGCTTATAAACCTAGTTGTTTCATCTTCCGCATAGTATCTGGTAGGGCTATCAGCAAGCATCTGCAGAGGCGCATCATATATCACGTACAAAGCCAGTTGGTGACATCTTGTACCCTTGCTCATAGGGTTGTGATAGCTTTTTTTAAAATCATCCTCATGGACATTTATCAGAGCTCCTGGCGTATAGTCGAGTGGACCGGAAAGCATTCGTGTAAAACAAACCTGAACCTCATGATTTGGATCAATCAGCCCATTGAGTTTATAACTTTCCAGTCCCTTAACGCCCTCATAATTAAGTATATTGGGGTATGCGACGTGTAGGCCGGAAGGCTTAAATGCTCCATGATAGTCGACAAAAAGCTGTCTCTTAGCGCACTCTCGAGCTACGCGCTCGTAGAAATTGACCATATACTGATCTGCTCGAGTCATAAAATCGACTTTCACACCAGCCACACCCCATTCCTGAAACCTGTCAAGAATTATCGACATATCTTCATCCAAAGGTCCCCAAAGTGTCCAAAGTATAAGTCGGACACCTTTTTGGTTTCCATATGCAACAAGCTCTTCTATATTTATTTCAGGGTTTGGTTCTAACACATTTGTAGTGGTTTTCGACCACCCTTCATCCAGCATCACATAAGGGATATCATACTCCGATGCAAAATCTATGAAGTACTTGTAAGTATTATTGTTAAGCCCTGATTTGAAACCTACTTTGTAAATGTTGTTGTCATTCCACCAGTCCCAAGCCACCAGACCAGGTTTTATCCATGAGGTTTCTGCTAGCTTATTCTTACGAGAAAGTAGATATACCATTTGATTTTCAACAAGTTCGGCATCATGCTCACTAATCATGAATACCCTCCAGGGAAAACTTCGATTGCCTGAAGTCTTGGCGATATATTCACCCTCTTTGAGAATTTCAATCGCTCGATCTCCATTTTTTTCAGATTCAAGAATGACCCGAGGGAATTTAGAAATGAGCCTTTTGTTACCGGTGGATTCTAGAAAAAGACACGGATAGTCAAATAAATCGGCTTCAGTAATACCGATTTTCACATTATTCTCTGCATTGATCAATGCGGGAAGGGAACAAAAACGACCAGAATTCAGATGCGTCAAGGGCTGATCGATATAGAGTCGCTCATAGTGAGATTGTAATGATTCCTCCTCAGGGAAAAGCACATTATTATCATCATTGAAATGGAGGTTAATTATTTCATCGTCTATCAAAATATCACCTTTTATGGCAGTTTTGAAACGGTAGGCAACACCATTGTCAAAAACTCTAAAAACAACTGAATATCCATCTTTGAAATTCAAGTCCAATTGATTATAGTTATTTCGGATGGTCGATGATTTTACGGGAACGATAGGATTTTCTACCTGATCTACTGAAGACCTATTGACTGATCTCAACTGCGCATGGTGCCCTAGCCATTTGCCATCTACTTTTAGGGCTAATTCACTCCAATCTAATATTTGAGTTTCTCCTACTCCAGCACGCCATACTATTTTCTTTTCTATATCCACCTCCACTACTACTCTACCATTGGGCGAGCTAATAGATAAAGCATCTGCATACAGTCTGCCACACATTAATATCCCTACTAAAAGGATGAAAAATTTCATAAACTTCATCTTTCTAAATTTTTCAAAGTGTCAATATCTGATTCGTTGATCCATCGGGCTTGCACGTTTTCTCCTGCCATATATCTTTCATAAAAATGAAGAGTGGCAGAATCTGCATAAGCATAACCCTCGTATTCATCTGCTTTCCCAAGTACCCTGAGATCTCCCTGCAATCTTAACTGCCCAACCATTTTAGCGAGTAGTGCTTGCTTTGTTTCGTCATAATCAATAATCTCTGCGAGATTGGCAATACAGTCTGGATCGGACTTATAGCGATAAAGCTCCTCCTCTGGTCTTTTTCCAAAACACAGCTCCCATTCTTTAGTAGGGTTCAGTCTGTTTGTATTTAAAACTGAAGTTTTGGTAGGCGAACCATCGCAATTCATATACCCTGTTTCTGGATTCCCTGCAGGCCACCGACTTTTGAAAAAATTCTTCAGATAGACGAACTCTTTGGAAATAATTCCTCGAATAGGATATCCCACATCTCCGGGTCTTCCCACATCATGTCGTTCCTTCCCTA
This sequence comes from Reichenbachiella sp., assembly GCF_039944555.1. GTDB lineage: Bacteria > Bacteroidota > Bacteroidia > Cytophagales > Cyclobacteriaceae > Reichenbachiella. The sequence goes on from NZ_JBDUYN010000021.1 coordinate 45,327, forward strand.
CAAGCACATGATTTCGAGCATTATCATTGAGATGATCTTCGAAATACGGGGAAAGTGAATTACCCTCCATTTTCATCTGTGCAATAATCTCCGGGTTGATTACTGCTTCTGACAATATTGTAGGTGCAAGGTCCGTCAAACTCACAAAGTCTTCAATACTACGACCCGCATTAAGAATCCCCTTTGGCCACATGATCGCTAATGGTAAATGGTTAGAAAACTCATATTCCTGACCTTTCACTCGAGGGAACGGCATCCCATTATCTGATGTGATAATAACGATGGTGTTGAATAATTCACCATTTTCTTCAAGCAAATCCAGCATTTCACCGATCTGTTGATCAAAGTATTCTATTTCAAAAGCGTAATCCAACAGGTCGTTTTTTACAGTATCGTTATCCGGCCAGAATGAATGCATCCTATCGATCTCGTTCAGTGACTTCCCATTTTTAAGACCACTTTTAAACTCATAGGGACGATGTGGTTCTTTAGCTCCAAACCAAAAACAGAAAGGAGTATCTTCTTTTTTTGACGCGATGAATTGACTAAAATTCTTGACATAATCAATGTTTGATATACCTGTTGTTATAGGAACTCTTTTCTCTTGATTATATTCTCGACCTGCCAGTTTTCGTTTCACACCTTCCTTCAACCCTGGATTCCCTGGCCCCCATCCTTTACCCGTATACCCAACATGATAGCCCCCTTGCTCGAGTACCTCAGGGAAAGTCTCGAAACCTTCTGGAAAAAGGGGGACATGATTTACGGCTTCTTCCAATTGCCAAGGATTACGTCCAGTGAGAAGTGCGGATCTAGATGGCGCACATTTAGCATCGGGTGTATACGCCCTTTGAAAAAGCAATCCATTTGAAGCCACTCTATCAAATACTGGAGTTTTTACCCACCGACATCCATATGCTCCCGCATGAGGAAATGACTGATCGTCAGAGATACAGATCAATATATTTGGCCTCCTTACATTTTCGGATTGTTCACACCCAAAAAATGAGATCAAAGCCGAAAGCGAGATCAAAGCCGCCCATATGCCTAACCTTTTATCCATTTATTTAAAAGTCAATTCTTTCACCGTTCGAATGTCCCTCGAAGAGGACGCTAGCTGGATAACAAAATCGCCAGGCTCCACTTTCCAATCATGTGTATTCACATCCCAAAACGCCAAATCCTTAGTATTTAGGTGGAATATGACTGTGGAGGTTTCACCAGGATTTAAGAGTATCTTTTTGAAGTGTTTCAACTCCCGCAGAGGCCTTTCCACACTACTTTGCTTGTCTGATATGTATAATTGAACTACCTCAGCGCCTGGCCTTTCCCCTGAATTTGTCAACTCCACAGTTACTGCAACACTGCCGTTTTTCTTTATCCTTCGGGAGGACAATTTCATACCTCCATAATCGAACGTGGTATAAGACAGCCCATGTCCAAAAGGAAACAGGACATCTTTTTCCTGCTTGTCATACCAGCGATATCCCATAAAGACGCCCTCTGAGTAATTGACTGGGATAGTTTGATGGGGATTTATATTATTGCGAAAATGTTCGTTAGCGCCCAGAGAGTCATATCCTAGCCAATAACTTTTATAAAAATTATTATTGCCGTACCAGTAAGGTTTACCATTCACATAATTGAAATCCATATCTTGTGAATCTTCAAACCGATGCTCTAGCGTAAAAGGCATCTTACCAGATGGGTTTGAGATGCCATTTATGATATTTACCAGAGCATTTCCTCTTTCCTGCCCCAGAAAATTTGCCCACAGTACAGATTTAACTTCATTGACCCATGGCATTGGTAAACCATTGCTGGAGTTGATCACCACAACAACATTTGGATTAAGGGCTGCAGCCCAGGATATGCGATGATCCCATCCTACCTCAAATGGAACATCTAACCCTTCACCAGCCTCCTTATTCAATATATATATAACGGCATCTGCGGCTATTACATCATCTTCAGTTGGACTATCTGTCCATACAAAGTTTGGATAGTAATTTTCCAGCCCATCTGCATATGTAGTATGATCGTAACCTTTCACAAAACCACTCCCTTTGCCACTATGAAGTTCGGGCTGACCAATCAAAAGTATATTCTTAGTGCTATCGATTATAGGCAAGAAGTCATCGTCATTCTTAAGTAGACAGAAGGCCTCCTCGGCAATGGTTCTGGCCAATATTTTATGTTTCTCCATTTCAGGAAGCAGACTTTTATCTTTTTCTGGCCTGTCATATATACCCATCTCGAAAAGCGGTAGCAGGTTTTGATAAACTTTGATTCTAAGCAGAGAATCAACTACTGTCTGTTCTTCAGGGTGTTCTTTTAAATAAGGCTCCAGATAAGCCATAAAGGTCTCAGAGCCCGGCATTAGTAAACTCATGCCAGACTTTGGAAACATGCCTTGTAATTCAGGAAAATAATTTGTGTTTTGCCAGTCTGTCATGGTTATTCCCGTAAAGCCATATTCTTCTCGCAAAACACCATTAAGAAGGGCATCATCAACTGCATTTGGCACTCCATTTACCATGTTATTTCCAGTCATGATCGCTTTGACGTCCGCATCTCTAATGACTGATTCCCATGGAGGAAGATAGATTTCTCTCATGGTTCTCTCATCTATGTTCGAGCTAGTGATGTGTCTGCAAAACTCCTGATCATTGCCAAGGAAGTGTTTGGCAGTGGCCAATACATTTTGGCTTTGAAGGCCTTTTATAAAAGCTGTCCCCATAATAGTGGTAAGCACAGGATCTTCACCATAGTACTCGTAGTTTCTGCCACTCACAGAGAATCTCTGCATGTTCAGGCCAGGCCCTAATAGAATATCCACACCACAAATACGGCACTCCTTACCTATACCACTACCCATTTCATGAGCTAAATCGGCATTCCATGTGGCTGCAAGAGCCAGCGCTCCAGGAAAAGACGTACTGGTATCTTCATCAGTGAAAGCCTTTCGCAAGTTTACCCCTTGTGAGGCATTGGCCATAAAAATCGGCCTCAGACCTAGTCGGGGTAACCCTGGAACAAAGAACTTGTTCCAGCCACCTACCATGCTAAGCACTTCTTCAAAGGTGAGTTGATTCACGACATCTTTTGTTCTCGCTTCAGGGTTCAGTCCTTTATTTTGATAAACAGCCCCTTCGGGGAAATTTCTAAATGCCGCTAATGGCTGATCCCATTGCTGAGCATAGGAAAAAACAACACTAAAAAACAGTACAGTTAAACAGATATATTTATTCATCAGGCTTATTATCTCAATTCAAAACTTCTTTCTCCATTTCTTCCAGCCAGATGTCTATACCTGCTTCTGGAACGGTCAGTTTTCTTGTCTGCATTTCATATTCCAGATACCCGCCAACTTCATCCTGGCTATTGATGATTTTCCCTGTATTATTGATTGCATTTTCGATGATGCGCTGATCGATCGCATCACGATTTGCAGGAAATGCACCAGCATCCGAAGAAATTTCATCCACTACATCACTTGCTGGTATGATTGTCAGGTTCTCTATTCTAAAAAAGGGTACATCGTAACTGTCAACCTGAGGATCCAGCTTAATCAAAGTAAATCCATCGCCTTCCATGATATTATCCTGTTCAAAAGCATACGCTTCCCCTTTCAACAAATAGGTTTTACTACCTGTATTTGCACCTGCATACATCACATTCCCAATGATATCGAGCGTAGGATAATCTGGAGTGATATCTAGGCCTTCCCATTCTGACTCTACATACCCGCCACGCATAGCAGCTGTGCCCGGGTTGACAATCAGATTATTCACTATTACACCCGTAGTATTGGCCTTGAAAAAAGGATTACGGTCTTTATTGTGGGCATACAAATTTCCTTTTATCAAAATTTCCTGACTATTATCAAACACCAGCGTACCCTTAGAATGTTCTCCTTCGGAATGAGATGAAACACTTAATGCCTCAGCTATAATATTGTTGCTTAGCACAATTTTTCGAGAAGTATGCCCAACTCCAAGTGGCCGTTTCCCCGATATGCCAACATTTTCATCCACAGCCCAGGTAATTGAACAATGATCTATGGTAATATGATGCGCCTCTTCTCCGTAAATAGTAATACCGTCAGGTTCCCAACCACTGGCAACAGCCTGTCCTGCATCACCCGGTCTAACTTTTAAATGTTTGATCACCACATCATGTGTGGTGATCAAAAGCCCTCCCTTGATTAGCGTAATCCCCGGAAAAGGTGCAGTATGCCCTGCCACAGTAACATTTGGATTAGAAATTGTAAGAGTTGTCATTCCCAAATCAATGACTCCCCCGACTTCAAATACAACGATTCGAGGGCCTGAACTTTCCAAAGCAGCTTTTAACGAACCAGCACCCGATTGATTCAAATTCGTGACCTTTATCACATCCCCTCCAAGCCCGCCATCAGTTATAAGATCGGCAAAGGGATCTGTCGATATATCCAAGCTATCGCCTGGTTCTTGCTCGTCAGGTGAAATATTTTTTTCAGCTTGACACGACAGAAATAAAACCACTGTCATAAGTCCGATAAATGTATGTTTTATGTTACTCATAGTTTAGATTAGTTAAAGCTGCTGCACACCATAATAAGGGGGCTTGGCCGTGAAGGTCTCCAGTTGTTTTAGGTCTGTTGAGGTAATGATCTCTATCGTTTTTAATTCCCGTTCCCACACACACCTCTGTCAACTCGTCGTTCTCGTCCAAATAGCTTACTAGCGACAACCAACCTTTGCGTGCTGCGGGACCATATATATCAGGTTTCAACCACGTCTCTTTTACCCCTGTTATAAATGCATACGTAAACATGGCTGTGGCCGAGGCTTCTTTCCAGGCTTCCTTGTCATCTATTATTTGTCTCCACATCCCTTCTTTTGATTGATTTTCCAGAAGGGCATTCATCATTGACAAATAGCCTTTCATGATTCTCTCCCTGTCCATGTTGGATTCAGGGAGCACTTTCAAAAGCTCTGTCATGCCTACAGCCATCCATCCATTGCCTCTACCCCAGCTATAATGTGCTGTGGGAGCATGATAAAAAAGGCCGTTTTCCAATTGAATTTCATCAAGATAGAGAACCATTTCTTTCGCAGCTCTTTTAATGTATTTATCATCATTCGTAGCAAGGAATGCTTGATTTTGAAGGGCTGTGATCATGAACATATCGTCTATCCAAATACGTGTCTGCCATGAATACCCCTGATCACTCCACTGTTTTTCTTCCTCTGAACTTTCTCCCGGAATTTCCCATTGAGCATCGGCGTATTTTAACCCCAACTCAAGATATTTTTTTTCACCTGTTTGCTGATACAACTCTAGCGGCAAAGCTCCAAACACGTTATTATCAACATGGTTGAGTGGAGGCTGAAGGTGAGCCTCCGTAGAAAATAATGGTGTAAACCGATCTTCTAGCCTGCTCAACAATTGCTCATCTTCTGCCGCCTCCGCAAACCAAAGGCCACCTAACCAAGTGCATACTTCTCTGTAGGTGATTTTAGTTACTGGCTTGTTTGCCTTAGCAATCCCTTCGGGAGAATGTGGGGAATTCAAAAATTTGATCGTTACCTTTCTTCCTACTTCTTCGGGCGAAGTACCAGCCGGCCAGTTTTCAAAGTACGTCTCACCTGACTGAGCTCTAAGATCAAAAAACACCACTGATACGAGAAGCGTCAGAATCACGTGTAGCTGGAAAATCGCTTTTGGTTTTCTATAAGTCATTATTTTATAATTGTTTCTGCTTGAAATGTGAATACGTCTGACGGCACTCTGGCCCTGGACATGATTTCCGATAGCTCATGAACTATTTGAGGTTTAATTTGAGACAAATCTTTTGACTCTGAAGGGTCATTTTTAATGTCGAATAACATGGTCTTAGTTTGGCTAGTATCAAGCACATGATACTTGATCAGCTTCCAATCTTCTTTACGGACTGCTTGCCGGCCACCCAGTTCATGGAATTCCCAATAGAGATAATCATGGTTAATTTGTTGATCTGTCCGCCCAAGTAATGTGGGCAGAAATGAAATCCCATCAATTGTATCATTCAACTCTACCCCTGTGATTTCAGCGAACGTAGGTAACCAATCCCAAAAGGCTGAAATGTGTGCAGAACTGCTTTTGGCCTTAACACGTTCGGGCCATTTTATTATTGTGGGTACTCGAATGCCTCCCTCAAACAGGTCTCGTTTGTATCCTTTATATTGGCCATTGCTATCAAAGAAGTCTGGATCTGCACCACCTTCCTGATGAGGACCATTATCGGAGGTGAATACTACCAATGTATTCCCATCAAGTCCTTCTTCTTTAAGAACATCTACCAACTCTCCAACCTGACGATCTAGTAACGCTACCATGGCAGCAAAAGCAGCTTTAGGTCTTGGTTGCGAACCGTATGGCCCTAGCCGGAATGCCTCCTCACCATAATCCACTCCAGAATAAGGTTCTTCCGGATCATACAAGCGCTCATAGTCTTTCATATTTACGTCTGTTGTAATCAGTTCTGCATGTGGTATAGGAGTAGCGTAATACAAGAAAAATGGATTATTATGATCATTTCGGATATAATCAAGCGCCTTTTGATGAATGATATCTGGAGCATATTGTCCTTTCATTCCGTCACTGTTTTCGTTAAGGATCACTTTATGAGTATTTTCCCATAGATGATCTGGGTAATAATTATGTGCAAGTGTTTGGCTGTTATACCCATAGAAGTAGTCAAAGCCTTGTTTATTAGGGTCGCCAGACGAACTGATAAACCCTAACCCCCATTTTCCAAATGCCGCTGTTGAATAACCTTTGGATTTTAACATTTCAGCCATGGTGTAAGATTCGTCAGGTAACGGCCACTGACCTTCTGGCTGCACACCAATATTACCCCTTATGGGAGTATGACCGGTATGATAACCTGTTAGCAGCGCTGACCTTGAAGGGGCACATACCGTGCTGCCCGCATAGTGCTGGGTTAAAAGCATACCCTCACTGGCGAGTTTATCGATATTCGGAGTAGCAAATTTTTTCTGTCCCAAAAAACTCAAATCACCATAACCAAGGTCATCAGCAAGTATGAAAATAATATTTGGATCTTGAGATTCTCTTTCTTGCCGCGTGCAAGAGAATAATAGGCACAATGCAACACAGAATGAAGTTGCTCTCGAAAAAGATTTTGAGAATATCATCTCGATATATTCTTTATTTGATTTTGAAAAAATGAATAGATCAAATATACCGGCAGAACTAACGTCCTGCCGGCCAGTATAAAACAACTACTAGCTTATACTTCAAAACTATGTATTCAATAACCGTAATTTTGATCGGCATCCGAAACATTGGGGTTTGCTGCTATTTCTGTAGAGGGCAATGGTAGCAACATTATTCGAGGGTTATCCTGATACTCATGGTCATATCTAGTACTAAAATCATAGGTGGGGTGACTGTTATGAACATCAATAACATGGGTTTTAAACCAGTCGTAACCTCTACGTCTCACATTAAACCAATCATGGCCTTCTCCAAGCAACTCATAAGTATGTTCCTGCATTATTGCTTCTCTGAATTCTTCCTGTGTCAACCCACTCCAGTCAGCAGGTTCAGTGGCACTTGCACCCCCGGATGTTCTTGCTCTGGCCAAAACCTCGTTCACGTACTGATAGGCATCTGTCGGGCCATTCAGTTCATTTTCAATTTCAGCCAACATCAGTAATAAGTCGGCATACCTGTAGACCACCAAATTTTGATTAGTGAAATAACTGGTCTTAGTATGATCCTTAACGAAATACTTGAAGCAAAATGGAAAACTCTCCCTCAAATCCCCTCTTTTAGAGGAGTAGGGATATGTATTTACGGTAACTGTGTCATTAATGGAATTACTTTTATAGCGCAAAAATGATGTGACGAATGTCGTAGCTATTCTCGGATCATCAGGGTACCTGTTCACATGGCTATCATAAACCTCTAGATTTACAAACATTTTTCCTGCCATATTCCTACCCAGATTGCTCCCATTTGCTGAGTAAAGTTGTTCCCATTGATAAGTATAAGTTTCATTCCCTTGAAGCTCAAAAATGCTCTCTTCTGAGTTATCACTTGTTTCAGGATACCATAGTGTACTCAAATCAGAAACAAGGGTATAATTTCCATAAACCTCCAAGGCTTCATCTTTTGCCATTTGCCAATAATTGGTTTCGGAGGCAGTTTGATTTCCGGCAAGCTCCATATAGACCTTGGCAAGCAGCATGCTTGCGGCTTGAGAAGCTGGCCTTCCTGTACTTTGATTTGAGATGTCTTTGAGTAGAGCCTTTGCCTCAAGTGCATCATCGATCACTTGCTCATAAACTTCTTCAATTGATGCTTTTGGAAGATTGGCATTATCAGGTGTTACCCTTCCAACTACAAGAGGAACTCCGCCCCACATTCTGGCCATGTTGAAATACATCCATGATCGAATGAAGTAAGCTTGTCCCAAAATGTCGTTTTGCTCCTCTACGTTTTCCAGCTTCACTTCAGAGAGGCCATCAATCAGATCATTTGCCCTTCCTACGGTTATGTAAAACCCGGTCCATTGCCTGGTTATGAAGTTGTGAGAAGAATAAGGAGACAAATTACCTATGACTGTAGCAAGGCCATTATTCCCCATTCCAAACAAGCCTGAACAACCTGTAACCAATTGTGGGAAAATTCCTGACATTGATTTGAAGTTACCAACGTAGGCATATACACTATTGAGTACAGTTTGAGCACCTGCAACATCTTGAAACATGGTGTCTCCTGCAAAAATTTTCGGATCTTCTTCTATATCACATGACAGAGTCATGAGTACAAGAAATGTAGCGCTAAATAATATTTTTAGTTTCATCTTATTAGAGTGTTAGATGTTAAAAAGATAGATTGATACCCATCAGATAATTCCTGACATTGGGAGTACCAAGCCAATCGACCCCCATAATGCCTCCTTCGAACATATAACTGGTCGCAACCGGGTCATACCCTGTATATTTAGTTATAGTGAAGAGGTTGTTAGCCGAAACATAAATATTTACCTTGGATATACCTTTAATTTTTTCGATAGGCAAGTCATATCCGATTGAAAGATTGTTCAGCCTTAGGTAACTACCGTCCTCAATCAGACGATCTGTAAATTGAGAATCTGCATAATTCCAGCCAATGCGTGGATTGCTATTCGAAGGAGCCTCTGGTCTCCATGCATTGATGTAAGCGTCTTTAAGCGCATTAGAGCTGGTTAGCGTAGCATACCCTATTTGTGAAAGTGTTGCATTCGCTACATCGTTTCCATAAACCCCATTGAACAAAGCAGATAAGTTAAAACGCTTATACGTAACTGAAATATTAAAACCATAACTGAAATCCGGATTAGGGTTGCCAATAAATGTTCGGTCATTGCCATCAATATTCCCATCACCATTTTGATCAACGAAAATTACATCTCCGGCAACATTGTCCGTCCCATTGAAAGTTGGTCCTTCTACAGCCGCATCTTCTGTTTGATAGATGCCCGCTGTTTTATATCCCCAAAACATCCCAATTGGCTGACCTTCCATGAAAATATTTGCGGGCTGTTGCAAACTTCCTGTTGAAATGATTTCACCCAAATAGTATATCTCTTCAGATTCTTTTCCGTTGTGCCAAACTGTAGCAGGAGCTAAACCAAGTTTTTCAATTCTATTTCTATTAAAAGCAATATTACCCCCTATGGTTATGTTTATGTCGTCCTTATCAAATGTTATATAACTTAAGCTCAACTCCAAACCTTTATTTGAAATTTCTCCCAGATTTACAGGCATTGTTGTAAAGCCATTTGAAGGCCCTATCTCAAGTTGCTGAAGTAAATCCTTGGTGTGTTTGGAATACAAATCAACATTTGCAACAAGTCTGCTTTCTAATAGACCAATATCTAACCCCACGTTAAATTGTGTTGTTGACTCCCATTTTAGATCAGGGTTAGCTATACCGGACACTACGTTCCCTACCAATATACCATTATTAGTATCTACATAATTACTTGTAGTGCTTGGTCCGTATTGCGAAAGCGTACTGTAAGCATTAATCGACTGATTCCCTGTTTGCCCCCATCCTGTGCGAAGTTTCAAATCATCAAAAAAATGATCTTTCAAAAATGTTTCTTCACTGAGCCTCCAAGCGAATGCTACAGCCGGAAAAAAGCCCCATTTGTTTCCGCCCACGAATTTACTAGAGCCGTCTGCCCTGAAAGAAGCAGTTACTAAATACCTATCTTGAAAGTTATAATTACCCCTGAACAAAACAGACTGTATAGATTGATCTACATATCGAAATGACAATGGCCTGAGCACGTTTTGTCCTGCTTGCGGTGACTCTGTTCGTAATGTCTGAACAGGAAAATCGGCAACTTCGTAATTGCCGTACTTAGAGTTTCCAGCATCGTACGTAAATCCTAGAGTTGAGTTAACTCTGTGATTCTTGCCAAATTTCTTACTGTAGGTCAACAAATGATTCATTGTGTAGGAATAGCGTGTAAGGCTAGATATGCCAAGGTTACCATTTTGGAGGTTACCTCTATAAGTATTTGTCCCATACCACCTTGACCTTTCTTTGTTGCGATAATCAAGACCTATTAGAAAACTATATTTTAATGCTTCAGTCATTTTATAGCTTAATTTGTTGACAGCCTGCAGACGTATTTCCTCTGTGATATCATCAAAATCATTCACCCATGCATACGGGTTGGATAGTTCATTTTCAATATCAATAGACTCATCAGTTGTTAGAAGTGGTCTATATCTAAGTACCTGCGAGGTAAAACTGCGGTTAGACCCACTTTTATTTCCAGTATGCGCAAAATTGAGATCTGTATAGTTCAAGCTCAATCTTGTATCCAATTCCAGTTTTGAATTAAGTTCGCGATTTAGATTCAACCTCAAGTTGCCATTTCTAAGATTTGAATTATCTACCAAACCATTCTGATCTCTATAATTTGCAGAAAAGTAATAGTTAGTCTTATCGGCTGCTCCACTGATCGTAATGCCCTCATTGTAACTCACACCCATTTTGTACAGTTCGTCTTGCCAAGAAATCTGTTTTATTGGATTATAGCTGGTGACTGGCTCTCCTGTATCATAAGATATCCTGTACACGTCTGTGCCCTGAATACTATAATCCGGAGCTGAATTGGTAAGGTCTGATTGCTCCAATCTAAATTCCGCATAAGTAACTGGATCCATCACACCAAGTGTTTTTGAAATGACAGAAAAATCAATTGTACTATAAACATTGATTTTTGCTGCTCCAGCCTTTCCTTTTTTAGTAGTGATAAGCACTACCCCATTTGCTCCTCTAGAACCGTAAATAGCAGTAGCAGAAGCATCTTTTAGTACTTCCATACTTTCTATATCCTGCGGATTCAAACCACTTAGCCCGTTTTGAGGGGCCTGATACTCATTACCGTCATCCACTGTTTTGAGCACTTCCTCACTGGCTGAATTCACAATTACACCATCAATAACATAGAGCGGCTGACTTTTGCCACTTAGCGTGCTTGTTCCTCTAATGTTGACACTAATAGACTGACCTGGATTACCCGCATTTGAAGATACCTGAACCCCAGCTGCTCGTCCCTGTAACATCATATCGACAGAGTTATACTGACGGGATACATTTTCTTCAACTTTCACACTTGAAATTGCTCCAGTGAGGTCTCTTTTTCTAACTTCCCCATATCCAATCACCACTACCTCCTCCAGACTTTCTACATCCGGTTCTAAGGAAATAATAATCTGTGACCGGCTATTAACGACAATCTCTGATGGGGTGTAGCCAACAAAAGAAACCACTAGGACAGCCCCTTCATTTACTTCAAGAGAAAAATTTCCATTAATATCAGATACAGTACCATTATTGGCTCCCTTTTCCATAATGGTTGCTCCTGGAAGATATTCTCCATTTTCGTCGGTGACAGTACCTGAGACAGTCTGCTGAATAAAGATTTGTTCACTTATTTTTGGTAGACTTGAATTGACGCTTGCTTCTGTCAAGGAAATAACCTCATTCACTCTCTTAATTGATATTTTCGAGCTCGCTGATACTTTCTTGAGAAGGTCTTCCATATTCCATGAACCACCTTGTATTAACAGCTCCTTCCCTCTAACAAGTGATTGAGGGTAGGCAAATTCGAATTCACTTACCTCCTCGATATCCTTGATCAAAGTGGTCAGTTTTACATCCCCTTGATATTCAGGAAGATTAATTTCCAGTTCACTGAACTGTTTGCGCTGTGCATCCAGATTGTTTGCGACAGCCATAACAATGGACTGACAAATAATGAGAGCATAAATTGCTGATTTCGACATGCGAATAACAATTTTAAGTAGTTTTGCATTCATAGGTTTTGGTTTAGATTGACTAAAACTTCGTATAAAAGAGTCGAAGCTTTCCCCAAAGTGATTTCGACTCTTTTTTTGTTGTTTATTGAGTTATTTCAGGGTTATTTTTTTTCCATCTATTTCGTATTTAAGTTGATATGCATGTGAAAATGATTCCAAAACTTCTTTAAGAGTAGGGTTATTGTGAACGGCCGTATATCTGTCCAAACCCTTTATATCCACTCTCAAATCAATTTCACAATCAAACCATTGAGATATTTTCCAAGTAACTTCTGTTATTTCGTCGGCACTGAATACCAGCTTATTATCCACCCACCCGAATAGGTCTTCTTGATCCGCTATTGGCTGATTTGACAATGTTTTATCATCATTGAGACTCGTAAACTCACTCTTCTGCAAAAACACCATATCACCATTTGAGACACTCCTTACCTTCACTTTTCCTGATTTTACAGCAACCAGTCTATTTTCTCGGGAGGTATTTACATTAAAAGATGTACCCAGCACGGAAACTTCCAATTCGTCAGTTTGGATAATAAAAGGCCTTGATTTATCTCTTGCTACATCAAAAAAGGCCTCTCCTGTTAATCGAACTTTTCGGATTCCGTTGGGATCAGAAAAATCGTAAGAAAGGCTACTGTTAGCATTTAACTTAACTATGGTACCATCTGTAAGTCGAAAGGATAATTTTTGACCCTTATCCGTGATTTTGACAATTGGATCTTTTATTAGAGTGTTTTCTTTTGACTCAAGGTCATCCAGATTGTATAATCCGAAATAAGCAGTCATAAATAAAACAATCGCTGCAGCCACTCCATAAAATCTTCTAAATCGACTCATCTTGTGATTAACCCTCAGAAAGTTCACAACTAAGGTATTTTCTTCTGCTTCCAGTTTTCGCACACCATCCAGAATGGATTCGTAAACTCTTTCCGATTCAATCTCGACCTCATCAGACTTATTCTTCTGAAGTGCATCCCCTATGGTTATCTCAGCTTCATCAGAATGAATCCAGCTGGCAATTTCCTGAGCCTCCTGATGAGAAGATTTGCCTGATAAGAATTTTGTTAAGTTTTTGAGATTCACCTTTCGAGTTGTTTGATAGTAATACGCCTGGCTCCATTAGAACACTCATAAAAATGAAACTTTTACAAAAGTTTTATAAAAACATATCAATAAGTAAAAATAACAATAAAAAATGCTAATAAAATTTCATATTTATCAATATTTCTTCTTTCTGATATTACAGATTCACAATGACATCAGCAATAGCTCCAAAAACTAATTGCTACATTGGTGACAGAAAAACACTCAAAAATTAACTCCCGCAAACCTCATTGAGCAAAGAATTCGACCATATCATTTTGGAGTTGAGCGAAGGAAGCGAAGCTGCTTTTAAGGCTGTTTATGATCGCTATCATAAGAATATATATGGGTTTTGCATCAATAATGGTCAAAGTCCTGAGGATGCCGAAGAGGTACTTCAAGAAGTGTTTATTAAACTTTGGGTAAAAAGAGATTCAATTGACTTAAGTAAAAAATTTGATTCGTTTTTATACTCAATTGCCAGAAACATTATCATTGACAAGTATCGCAGACTAGTTCGGGAGAAAGCAGCAAACGACTACCAAATTCATTTCTTAAACCCGGAAAACAATACAGAAAACACAGTGCTCTATAACGACCTGCAATCAGAAATTCAGAGGACGTTTAATTCCATGCCGAAGCTTCGAAAGTTGGTGTTTCAGATGAGCCGATTCAAAGGCTATTCTAATAAAGAAATTGCCGAAGAACTGGGCATAACAACTAAAGCTGTTGAAAATCACATATCAAGAGCACTTCAGGCTTTTAGAAAAGAACTGGGAAATTACTCAGCGTCTATGATTTATCTAATGTTATTAGTTGAGCTATCTATTTCGCTGGCATAGATATTTAGTACCTCCCATAAGGACACTCAAATTGAACATTTCTATTTTGAATCACTTGTCTATCCGAATTCCTCCTAAAATTGAATCACACGGGCACTCATCAATTTTTAGATAAATTCCTTAAACGATATCCTCAGCTTAGAACCGTAGAAAATGTAGCCGAACAAATGGGATTTGAAGCAGCCCATATCATGATTAAAATCTTATCGGAAGAAGAATTAGTTAGCGATAAAATCGTAGTGAATCAGGAATTGGTGTTGAAGGGAACGACAAGGAAAGCTGGATAATAAAAAACATTAATAATTCTGACCCATAAAAGAAAAACACTCTAAAATTGGCTTAAGAGGGCTTTTAAGGCTTCAAAATACTATAGCAAGAACAATTCAAAACCACTACCTAAGTATCCTAAACTTCTTCGATAATAGATCTACCAATGCTTCTGCAGGACTAGCCGTCCGCAATCATTCAATGCAAAGATCAAAGCACTCAGAGTCCAATTTAGAGGCGTTAGGAATGTCAGCTTCTTTCTATATCGACTCTCTAAAATCTATGCTTAGTACAATCTCCCCACAACTTTATTGCTTGATCCTCGATAACGCTCAACCCAAAGTCCAACAAGCTTGCCTCCCCCAAAGCATAAAAAAAAGCCACTCAAATGAGTGGCTTTCAAGTAGTCCGTAGGGGAACGTCATCTTTGACTATTGATTGCCATTGATGACCATCTACTCCTGTCAGAAGATTCTTCAAAAATCTAGGTCATTAATGATGCTCAGCCATAAATATTCCATGCACTCGAATCAAGGTGACACCTGTTGGTATATATGTATGATCTAAAATGAAAAAGTTCATAGTGAACTTGATCGGAAGTGAGGCATTATGCAATGTCAGTTTAAGGTAGCCTTACTTAAAAACCGCAGTCAGGAATTGCAACAATTTATTGCTAATTCCTTGGCTGATATAAAAGGTGGAATAGAAGGTTAAATGCCTAGGCCTCTTTAAAGGGTTTAATCACTCAGATAGTTATTAAGCATATAATGAGAAATCATGAGCAGAAAGAATCAACCTAATTGATTAAATAACGTCCACGAGAAACCATCCAGACGAACAAAACTTGGAAAAAAGATAGCCGATACAAGTTCGAAATTGAATCTAGATGACACCTTAACATCCCTTTAGCTTAGAGTCGTTGTAATATTTAAAGATAATGAATTGACAGAACCGTTACAGAAGGTGGGTCTATATCTTTAAATAAAAAACAACATCAGCAGAGGGGACCTATATAACGTCCGGGTCTATCGTACCATTAGTTGAATTAGTCCCTCTGCTGTTTACTTAAACAAGCATCATCTGGAATTTAGGAACGGCCCACCATCTGGAGGTTCAGGTCCATTATAAAGGGATTGATAGTGTTTAAGTATGTTGATTAAACGTCCACATTAAAGTTAATGAAATGAAAACAGTAATCGTAGGAATTGATGTATCGAAGGAGACCTTGGATTTGGTCATACAGAAAGATGATCGTACGAGAGGACATGATCAGTTGGCTAACAGTGTAAAAGATTTGAAGAACTACCTTCAATCTAAGCTTAAGGAATTTACCGATAAGAAAAGTACCTGGTTGGTGTGCATGGAGAATACAGGTATTTACTGCAAACATGTGATAGAAGTTTGTGCCGAATTACAATTGGATTTGTGGGTAGAAGATGCAGGTAGAATCAAGGCTTTTCATAGTCTTTCGCGAGGAAAAAACGATGCTTTGGACGCGGAACGGATAGCTCAATATGCTTTTTTTAAGCAGCAGGAGGCTAAATTATGGGAAGCACCAAGAGCAGTGATTCATAGACTTAAGAGTCTTTATCAGCTTCGAAAACGGTTGCTAAATACAAAGCAGCGTTTATCATCACCACTAGGAGAGGAGACCTATATGGGTGATGGCTGGAGTAAGGAACACGCCGCACATTTAAAGCCGATACTGGCCCAATTGAAACGTCAACTAAAAGAGGTTGAAAGTAAGATGAAGGAGATCATCAATGAGGATGCCCACCTTCAAAAGCTATATAGTCAAATGAGTTCAGTGAAAGGTGTAGGACTAATTGTAGGCGCTTCGATATTGGTGATGACGAACGAATTTAAGAGTATCAACGATCCACGAAAAATGGCCTGTCAGTGTGGAGTAGCTCCGTTTCCATATGAGTCAGGCAAACGGATCAGAGGGAGGACAAAAGTGAGTCACAGAGCCCATAAGCCGATGAAGGTGCTGCTCAATTTAGCTGCCAGATCTTCGGTATCAAGTCCGGGAGAACTGCGTGATTACTATGAAAGGAAAGTATCAGAAGGGAAGAATAAAATGGTGGTGCTAAATGCCATTAGAAACAAACTGATTCACCGAATATTTGCCTGTGTACGAGATGGAAGAAAATATGAAGAAATTTATACGCCAGCTCTTGTTTAACCCCTGGAATTCGATTAACACAATTTGCTAGTTCTCGAATTCTCTCATTTTTTTCTTTGCTCCATGAGATTGGAGGAAGAGTTGGTCTCTATAATAAGACTCGAATTGAAAACAATTATTGGAGAGTGTTTGGAAGAGTTTCTTCAGGATAATGAAGACTTTCTCGAAGATCAACTGAGAGGTATTGACCCGTTAGAGCTTTTAACCATTGCTGACACATGCTCGCTCCTAAAAGTGTCTAAGATGACCCTATACCAACATATAAGAAGTGGTAAGCTGAAAAAGATAAGGATAGGCTATAACTCAAGGTCTCCGGTGCGTTTTAGGAGAATGGATTTGGAAAAATTCATCAACCAGCATGTTGAAAAAAAATGAGAAGCCTTAACACACCTTGCATTTTTTATTCGATAATTCTTCCTTCATTTGGCGTAAAACTAATCGGATGGGTAAGACAAAAAGAGTGATTAGAATAGACCGGAAGAATAGCCATGGCGAGGTCACCATTTATATTAAGTATACGCACAAGTCAAAAAATACTTATTTCAGTACCGGTGAACAAATTCTTGCAGAGCATTGGAACCCAAATGAATGTAAAGTCAAAAAACAACATCGCGGTTTCAATAAACTAAATGTTTTCATAGAGGAAATTCAAGCCGAAATAGATGAAGTTAGACGACATTTGATTCGTGAGAACATTGAACCTACGGCGCAACTTGTAAAGTCCAAGTACATCGAGTCTAAAGAGCCAAAAAAAGTGACCTCATCCGATTTCTTTAGTTGCCTTAATGAGTTTATTACTTACAAGGAGGAAGTTGATCATGTTAAGGACAGTACTCTAAAGGGGTATAGAACATTCAAGAAGCACTTGGAAGCATTTGAATCACACCTTAAAAGAAGGATGGATTTCAATAGCGTCAACGAAAGCTGGTACCATAAATACCTTGACTTTTTACAAAACACAATAAAGCTTGGAAATAACTCTACTGGTGCGCAGATAAAACAACTCAAAGTATTTCTAAACTGGTGTGACCTTAACGGAATAATTACAAACGCCAACTACAAGAGATTCAAAAAGCCTTCTATGGATGCAACTATAATTGCGCTTACTGAAGCAGAGCTATCTAAGCTATGGAGTTATAAACCAAAGTTAAAAACCCACGAAAAAATAAGAGATGCTTTTGTTTTTAGTTGTATGACTGGTTTAAGATTTTCAGAGTACTCGCAAATACGCAAGTCAAATATCTTAAATGACAGAATTGTTATGCATTCACAAAAAACCGGTGTAGAACTGCATGTTCCATTGAATAATGTTGCCCGCCATATAGTAGAAAAATATCAAGGTCATATTTCAGTACCGTCAAACCAGAAGGTAAATGAAAAATTGAAACTGATTGGCAAGGATGCAGGATTAACTAACCAGCGTGAGGTGAAAAAGGCGGATGGAAAGGAGGATAAAATAATTAAGCTGCCATTATATGAAGTATTAACTACTCACATTGGTAGGAAGACGTTCATTACGAGACTTTTGGATAAAGGTATTCCTATGAAAGACGTCATGAAATTGAGTCATCACAAGAACTTCTCTAGCTTTGAACGGTATATGGCCGTTTCTGAAAGTAGACTGATGGAACATGTTATCAAACTAGACGAAATTAATTAGCAATAAGGATCATCTATTTAAGAGGATTTCCCCGTCCATCATCTCAATAAAAACCTCAATGTAATGAAAGTATTCAATGGGAACAGTTTTAATAATTGGCTCCCCTATGTAGCTTTTTCTGCATTCTTCAAGACTCATATTCATAAAGTCACTAAGATCACTTTCTTCTAAATCCAAGTATTCGACAATACTCTCACTATCCATTCCGATTAGTTGTAATTGAATCGCCCTCATGCGAACAAATCCATCCAACACGGGTTGAGAACTTGACCCAGGTTTTGTTATAGTAATTGGAAGAAACTCGTTAGGGATTGAGGAAATGATAATTATTGTAAAACCACCTAGATAATACTCTATTCTGTATGGCTTGTTTTCAACAAATAGATTGGAGGTATCCCATGAAGTTATTTCATATGATTCTCCACTATGTCGAGGCAGATTCCTGACAGGCATGTCTTTATAGGATTTAATCCAAAATTTGATCAAAATCGGGGGTAGCGCAAGCAATCTTGAAATTTCCTTTGGGTCTACCTTTTCTAGGTACATCATTAGAGAGAGTACTAGTCTTTTTAATAATCCCTTCTCTTCCAGGGATTTCGTCTTAACCCACCGCATTACACTTGATCTGTGAATCCCAATTTCACGAGCAATTTCCGAATACGTTTTCCCTTTCAGTATAGAAGTAATTACCGCATTCTCATATGAATCCAGTTTGTATTTCGTGACTTCTTTGGAAGACCTATACTGACAAGTATTGCATTTATACCTCTGGACTGGCGGATTACCGACAAAGCCATCTTTTACAATCGCATAACTCTCACATTTTGGACATTTTTTCATCTATAATGCGCAACAAATAGAATCCCTAATCTCCAAAGGATAAAAGTAAAAACCAAGGTTTCCAGTCTCCATCTCGACTTTTTAATTCAATAACATTCTCGTGGGTGAAACCAACCCTTACTCTGGACACCCTTATATGTGTGATCAGAACTACAATATGATTATGAAATCGGGAAAATCGAACCCTATAGATAGCTATATAGATGAACGCATCGCTCAAACCTCTGAACAATGCCTTGATCGGTATGTCAAGGAACATCTTATTCCCTTCCTTGGCATTTACTGTCGTGGCGATCCTCTCCAGACATATACCACTGAAGATGTTGCGGGATATCTAAAAGTTTCCGAGAGCACCGTAAGACGGCTTGAAAGAACAGGAAAACTTCCAGCATTTCGAATCAGTGAAGGAAAGCGATCTCGCCTACGGTTCAGGGGTGAGGATGTGAGAATGTTTCAACTGAATCAACTAAAACAAATTCCAATTTTTTAATATCAGAACTTATGTTAAAGAAGAATAATCTTTTAACTAAATACATCAAGCTTTCGGTGGCCGAAGGCTGGAAATTGCAAAACGTACGAAGTAATACTGCTGCATTCACAGGACGAATTGAGGTGGCAATTCAACTCTGCTATCTCTTTGTTCAAGTGAAATACTCAAAAATGTTCTCTGAGTATGATCTGAAACTATTTAAGAATTTTTCAGACGAAGAATACCAGAGGCTTATTGAAGAAAACTCTGTTGATGTTAGCCATGATGAGAATCCTGGAGTTAAGCTATTTCAAGAATCTTTTGAACCGTTGGCTGATTTAATTGCCAAAGGATCCGACAAAGATGTATTCTTTGGTGATGTGTACAAGGATCGGTTTGAAATGATTCTTGCATATTATCCTGAGTATGCTTGGTTGAAGCAGTACCATATGGAAATGCCTCATGGTGCGGACTTGTATGACGAACTCTCGGAGAAAGTCAAACTAGCATTTGAGGAAGCTGGCATCCAAGGTAGATTCTCATGGAATATCACTTCCTAGCGGGATTAGTATCACTTTTTTCAGGGGTGGGAAGGAACGTGCGAATGGACATCCCATTGCACCAAATTCTCACTCTTGTAAAAAATGGTCATTTCGCAATAGAGATACATAGGCTCAGACAATTACGAGATCAAGATGTTGAGCTCTATCAAAAGCAGAAATCCAGGCTATTGTCATTCACTCCTTCAGGAACCTTTGATAGGTTCAGGAGTACAGATAGAATCAAATCAATGTCTGGAATAATGGTTCTTGATTTCGATTTCCTTGATGATGTTCATAATGCAAAAAAGCAAGTTATAAAGTCACCTTACACTTTGGGGTGCTTCATTAGTCCTTCTGGACAAGGACTGAAGGTATTGGTTAAGACTTTCTCACATCCAAAAGCAACATTCAGATCATCATATGAATCTGCGACTAGACACTATCGAAGGATATTGTCTAAGGGTTTGGACAAAGCTGATGATGTAACTCGGCTATGCTTTGTCTCTCACGATCCAGACTTGTTCTGGAATCCATACTCACACGAAATAAAACACAAAATTAGAATCTACTCTTATGACCCAATTACAAAAAATTTACGATCACATTACTGAAGAAGCAAACATAAAAAGTTCAGGAAATAAGTTTCTCTTTAACTTTTGCAGAGCAGCTCGCAAAAAGACAATCAGTCCAAAACAATGCTATGAATTTTTGAACGAAGTAGAACCGCTCAATCCATATACATTAGAAGATTTCAAGACTCAGTATGAGGAAATCAAAGCAAAGAACAAGGAGAATGAGGAAAGAAGAAAGAGGCAAAAATATTCGAGCAGTGCCACCAACGCTAAAATGGATGACTTTCAACACTATCTGCATTGCTACTTCGATACATACTACGACGACATATTTATTCGTCGTAAAGGAGAAGAGCCTTTTATCAGGTTAAACGATCGCTATTTAAACTCTCTTTGGCTTGAGTTTAATGAGCTCTCAAAATCTTATTTAAGTGTATCAATAATTGAATTACTATTGAAATCCGCTGTGGTAAAATGCGATAGTGGATTAAGTCAATTTATGCAGCAGCTTTCAGAATATGATGGCAAAAGAGACTACATAACTGATATTGCAGATACAATCAAGACCAAGAACCAAGAGGTTCTAAGAGATCGATTTAAACGGTGGTTTGTTGGTTTGGTAGCTTGCATAACCACTCCAGGTGTAGTTAATGACCTTATCCTTGTGCTGACCGGTGGTCAAGGTATTGGAAAGACTCGATTTTTTAAGCGATTGATGCCTGGCATACTAGCTAATTATCTGGTTCAGAAACTTCCCAAGCTGAGAGATAAAGACACTGAAATTATGTTAGCCGAGAACGTTCTGTTTGTCATAGATGAAGTTGATACTCTAAATTTCAAGGAAAATACAGCTTTAAAAGAATTGATAACAACACAGAAGGTGAAAGTTCGAAAGCCTTATGACAAGAAGCAGGAAGAGTATAAGAGACTAGCAACTTTTGGGGCAACGACCAATAAAAAGCAATTTCTGACAGATAGCACGGGATCACGAAGATACCTCTGTTTTGAGGCAGAATCGATTGATTTAAATGTGGAGCTACCAATCAAGATGGCCTTTTCTCAAGCCCTTTTTGAGATCAAACAAGGCTTTAAGTATTGGCTGGACCAGGAAGATATCGCAGAACAGGAAGTGCTGAATCAGGAGTTTCAGTTTGTTGATCCAGAAGAGGAGCTATTATTGGCCTACACACGAAGGCCTCTGGATAGTGATGAAACCTTTGACATAAGGTGGGATCAAACCACTTTACTACTCAAAAACCTTCTAGAACTTGGAGGTATGCCAAGAACTGTATCAAATACAGCCGTTCGAAAACTCGGTGCCGCACTTACAAAGCACGACTATCCAAGAAAAACAACTCATGGACGAAAGACCTGGGGAGTTGTCTTTGTGCAAGAGGATGGACTTTCACCAATCAACTATAATGACTTGTTTGATTCACAAATCGTTACAAGAAGGGTTTGAGTTGGGTAAGTAAGAAGGGTTCAAACATTACCATGACAATTTAAGACTATAAAACACTGTTAATCAGCGACTTATGATTTATTTGTAACGAACACGAATGGGAAGTTACCCTAAATTGTCGTGCTAACCTAGATATTGACCAAGGAAACAGGGGCTGTAGTCTTATGGGAATCCAACCCTTATTGATGCCTTTTTACCTGCGATCTGTGCTGCGGGACTCGAATCTTTACTCAACCTTATATCTAAAAGAAGATTACGGATATTGATTTCTGAACCAGAAGACCACACTTCGGTATAAGGAGTTCGCTTCCTGACTGGAATCACAACAATTTTTGAAAAATCAAATATTTTAATCAATTTATATTAATGAGGGAATGGAAATTAACAGCGAGGTTTTAACATTTTCCACTTTAATTGCCGAAGCCTAAATATGATTTCAAAGATTTTATAACTCTTAAAATAAAACAGCTGAAATAAAAGTGTACTTACTCGCTTAAATCTCTAGAAGTACTCAACGCTTTTCATATAATAGTTATTGAATTGAACTTTGGAATGTAATAAAAATAGACCTCATTAAATATCTTATAGTAATCAGATGGTGAATGGGATATTAGCTTAATTCAATAATTTTCTTGGGTACAGTTTTATCTACATTCTCGTAAATCCAGATTTTAGGATCTTTTGTTGGCTGAAGTAATCGTCCGAATTCCACCGCTAGAGATGCCGGCATCGCAGGAAGTACATGGATTGTAGAGTCTCTACCCACTTCTTTCTGAATTCGATTCAATAATTGACGACACGAATGAATGAAGGCAACTTTTTCCGATTTTTTGGTTAGAAAACCTTGGACGGGCTTGTCTATGGTCAGCTGGTAAACATGAGGATTGCCGGCAACCATATTGGTGTATTTGTCTTCTGATAAATAATCGCTTAGCGCAAGGAGGAGTATGACATTAGTTCCTTCTCCTTCTTGGATTCGGGCATCCTGATAGGTGATTCCATTTCCGTCTTCTTCCTCCCATGTCCATTTTTTATCTAAGTCATCTGTTCTTCTTGGCTCAAAGACTTGCATGATTGCTTTGTCTCCTAATTTGCTACCTAAATACATGAGAAGCGGCTGAGCGGCCAAAGCGAAAACGGAAAGATGCTCAAGATGGCCTGTAGCAACAGCACGATTTACATCTTCGATTTCGACTTCAATTCTAGACTTTGCGACCTCCCATTCTGCATTTTTTGTGCGATCAAATTTACCATGCTCAATTCTTATCCAGTTGTCACTAATTGTGTCTAGGTAGTCTGGATAAATGGCAGATTGAATACTTCGATCTGCAAACATGACGTTCTGCTTTTCAATTTGTGCAGTGAGAATTAATGGTCTTGTTTTCTTTGCTTTCTGATCCAAGAGCATCCTGACACGGGTATTATGCTCACTCTTCATCTTGATCAAGACATCTTCAGGGTAAAGTTTTCTTGTTTCAGTCCCATCAACTTCTTTATGACATCTATCACAAAGAAGCATAATATTATTAGGATCATCCGCTAGCTTTGTTGATTGATGATTTCCTCGTGGCCCATCTTCACTAGCTCCAATAATATGAGCCAACTCACTAAAATTTCTGTTGCTAAGAGTTAGAGAATTGTACCAAAGCTCTGTATTACACCCCCTGAATTGACAGCGACCAGCCGCTTCAGTCCAGATTTTAATCTTTTCATTATCCTTAAGACTCACTTGGGGTCTACCACTTTTTTTCTTTGTCATTACCTGTATAGCCTTTTGATCTTTCCTGTTTTACGGTTTCCTTCCCAAATTCTAACCTGATGTGTACCTACAATAATGAAGTATAAGTACAGGCTCGAAAATGTACGAGTGCTTAATATTTCTTTCCAGTTCTTGATGTCCTGGCCTGATGGTGTTGGGTATGATTCGGGATGAGTGTGCCATTCTCCCAAATAGTTGCAAGTACCATTGCTTTTTATCCAAGCATTTGTAATGACTTGTTGATGCCTTTTTTCTCCACGAATGAAAAAGGTACGACCTCGTACGTCACCGATCATTGGCACCGTGATGCGGTCTACTATTACGTCCTTAAAATCTTTGATGAACCTGCCCAACACAACTCCGCCAGCCTCAAATTTTTCATTACTGTCCTGTTTGTATTGATTCATCCTAATCAATGCTTCTTCACTGATCTTTAATCTTCCATTATTTGTCATTTTTGCAATCATGGTTTTAGCCGCAGTGTGTGCATTCTGGGTTTACAAATTCATTTTTTAATTCTTCCAACTGATCAAGTGTTTGATTCAGGTATCTTGAAGACAATAGAAAACCACTTGAGGTGAACTCTGAGCTGTTACCTTTCCACGAAAGTACTTGCGGTTGCTCAATTTGGCCTGATAAAAAAGACACCGCCATTCGACTGGCTATTTCTGATGTGCAACTTGAATCTAAAGCATTGTAAGGAGTGTACACTTCACCACACCCTAAGTGCTTTTTATAAAATGGCTTAGATTGATCTTTTGCCGCAAAAGAAGCTATATTATAATGATCTCGATCGAGACATTTATAACATCCCTTTTGTGGAGAGATGCTGAGTTGAGCATGTCCGCCTATGCTATAAGGTTCATTCCATGCCACTATTAAAGGAACCTCCTTCTTTCTGCACTCCTGATTCAAATACATATTTATGGCTGGATCTCCCGTAGCTGAAATGATGAGATCGTGGCTAGTTAAGTCCGCACCTTCTGTGTCAAGGAAGGACTCAATCGTGTTCTCATGAGCAGCTACTAAAGTATTCAAGTGATTTTTGTCTAAATACTCTCTCAATGCCATCACCTTAGGCTTAAGAGAATACTCAAATCCAATTGCAAAACGTTGTATGTTTTCGAGTTTAAGTATGTCTTTGTCTACTAAGTCTAATTTACCAATGCCCATTTTTGCCAGATTCAAAGCGATGTGACTTCCTACTGATCCGCAGCCAACCAGTAAGACTGATTTGTTTTGCAACTCCAATCTTGATCCACCTCTCGGTAAAAAGGCAGTATTATCAAGGCGGGAAATGGTGAGTAACTCCAGCCCCCATCCTGCTCCTTTTTTAAGCAGAGGGTGAGGTGTCTCCTTTTTAGGCTTTAGGTGAACTCCGACCAAAATTGTCGGCCCAGTCTCTCGCGGAATACCAAGCAATAAATACTCGAACCTTGTTGGCTTTTTATCCAGAATTGATTCAGTGATGTTTTTCCAATGCTCATCGCTAATTTTTGGTCTTAACCAGTCAATAAACTCAGCCATTGTCCAATTCTGATCATACTTAGGAGGTATTAAATCTGAGTCAAGTTTTAATGGGATATAAATGCCTGATTTTGATAAAGTTGCTGAATTCCTGAAGTGGACCCGTTTCTGACTTTCAATATTCTTGTCAGAGTCAAAAACAATCGCCTTCTTTTGATTCTTCAAGATTAGAACCTTCTTTGGTTCATCATCGACTTCAATAAAGGACATTATATGTAAGGGAAGTATGTACTTGTTCCGTTCCCAGAAAACGTGAAACTCTTCTCTAAAATCCCCTTTATTCTTTCCGGATATTCCGTCTACTAGTGTTTGAATTGCAAGCCCTACAGATGCTTGGAATACAACCTTTGGTTCTTCTCTGTTAACAAAGACACTTTCCTTTTCTAAATAGCATATCAGTCCTTTTGGTTCAATGTGAGGTAAAAAGCCTAGATGGTCATATTCCGGAAGAAGAAAAAGTGGTAAGTGTTGAGGGAACCATTTGCTTATTATAAGAGAGATCGAAACCTTCTTGTTATCAACTGTCAGTTGACATCCAAATAGAAAAAGCGGTTGTTCATTCTTAAATAACTTGGAGTCAACTAATTCTTTGACAAACTCAATACCCTCAGTATCTTCAATATATCTTAAAAGTAATTCCCTCGTCATCTTCACGCGCTTTCGCTTTTCCCAGGAAATGCAAGAGCACGTTTTTGAGCAGATTGATCTTTTTCGACTATAGGAAAATCTTCTCCTAATTCCTTATTGAGCATTTTTGACGCTTCGTGTGGGTCCGGCTCATTCTCAGCTTTTTTAAGTACGGACTTCAAGTTCTCCAGCTTTTCCTTTAATGTTTTGCATTGCCCTTCGGATAACTTTTCAAATAAGTCATTGCCTGGCTCTACAGGCAAATAAGTTGTTATCCTGCCGTTCCACCAGTTGAATTGATCGATTATTTGACCTACCAGTTTTCTCAATGCAACAAGATCGTTTGGCTCTGTACTTGAATTGAATGAAACTCGGTTTATTTCAGGAGAGAAGTGATCATACGCTAATGCTGTGAATGCAATTCCCGTTGGTCGGCCATTTCCCTGGCTTTTAAACTTCAAGTCTTTCCACCGCTTCAAATAGCGAATCACCCTTTTCATTTGCTGGCGATCATCACTATCCAAAAATTTATTGTTGATTTTGTCCTTTAAAACCTTTGGGTTTGACTCTTCCCACTTCTTATCGACATTAGCTGATGTAGGTTTTCCCTTCGATAAATAGGTTTTCCCATTGGCATTAAGATTTGCATATAGTGCCAGGTCAACATGAAAATGCTCCTCGCCTGATTTATGATACTGTACTCTTACACATGGATATTTATATTGAACCGTTCTATTTGGCTTATTAAGGGCCTCATAAACCCATTCTTTTACTGTTACCGGCTTCTTATCCTCATCATCCTTGGAGAAGTTGAATAGAATCATGACATCAATATCATAATCTCCACCTGTAAGTGGTTTAACTCCTGTACCCATAGAATAACTTCCTTGGTTTTCTGGATCAAACGTGATTTTTGTTGTACCCTCTCTTATTGCCTTTTCCTCAAAGTATCGTCGAAGCTCGCCAATCAGGATTTCCCGTTTCTCTCGTAATGGAGCATTGTCATCCGTATTTATGAGCTTAATATTCTCGTGGAATTGCTGGAATTGTTTTTGAAGATATACTGCCATGTTGTTGTTATTTAGGAGCCATTATTTCCATCAAACAGTTATAGTGCCATATAGAGGTGGTGTCATGTTTCGATGATTAATGCTGACATATTGACCGCCAATTGATCTAATTCATGTCATCTGCAAATCAATATTGTCCGGTTGATCGCTTTTATTTTTCTTTGTATGAAGTCCACTTTTTGGTATTTAACATTTACGAGGTAAGGAAAATGCCTTTATAGCTTTAGGAATATATCTCTGAATTAAAAGAAAAGGTGTATGAAATAGAATCAGTTTCTAGAAACGTATAAGACATATAAGATAAGCGTAGCTTGTCGTCTCCTCACTGAAAACGGCTAAAATTTCAAGAACGATGGAGATGGCTAGAGTTGACGCGTCCTATGGGCGTGTCCTCTGCCTAATTCTGATCGTTTGGGTATTTAGCCGTACCTCAGTGGCAGAAGATAAAGCTTGAGGTTCACGCCCTCTTTTTTGGTATTAACTACTCATCGCCTTTAGAACCTCAAGGCATCAAATACCAAAATCATATGAATTATCGCATCCTTTCAGTATCTCTATTATTTCTTGCCCACCTCGCCTTTTCTCAATCTCTTGAGGAAAAAAGAACTTATTATGATCCCTATGTTGGAGCCCATTTAAAGGAGATTTGGACAGTAAAGTCTGGGACAGCTACTAAGCATGGAACTTATAAAGCTTTTGATAAAAAAGGGGGGCCAATCTCAGAGGCTAATTACAAGGATAACTACCTCGATGGTGACCGCAAAGAATATCACACAGTTTATAATTTAAGCACTGGGCAGTTACGACTTCATCAAAAATTCCAGAGTGGGGAGCTGGTTGAAGAAACTTCTTACCTAAACGATGGGACAAAAAATTATCACAAAATCGTTAACGGAACATGGACTTTCTGGCATAAAGACGGCTCGATAGCCATGACCGCTATACTTTATCCAAACGGTAAATGGAATGGTGTTTCATGGGACTTAGCAGAAAGTAACGCAGATGCTCCAAAAGGAGATGATTTTTATGTTTTAAACGGACTTGGTGACCTCATCAAAATCAAGGAGGTTAAAAGGTATTCGGAAGGAAATCTAGTAAGTGAGAACTACTTTGGGGATAATGGACTGACTGTAAAGTACATTGACTATAATTCAGATGGTCAGAAAACTTCGGAATGGAATAAGTACCCAGATTCAGATTTGTATAATGAGGTTATCTATTACGATAATGGAAACAAAGCGACATCAACAGAATTTATACTTTCAAGGAAGCCGAACACAGGTGAATACAAACACTATGAGGCGGTTGTAAATGGTTTGGTTACTCAGTGGGATGAAGATGGAAACGTACTGAGCCAGGGTAATTATATAAACAACAAGAGAACTGGTAGATGGATCATTTACTTTGATCAGCATTGGAATGAAATCTCTTCACCAGATGAGGCTACATTTTATAGGGAGATTGAGTTTGATGATGAAGGTACTCCGATTGGTATAGTGAGGGACTTTTATGCCAGTGGCAAATTACAGTTTGAAGGCCGCTTACTTCAAGTTGACCCAGAAGTTAAAGATGGGGAATGCAGGTTTTATTATGAAAACGGGAACTTATCTACAATTGAGAATCATAAAGATGGACTCTACAATGGGCCAGTAACAATTTTTAATGAAAACGGAGACAAAGTTCAGGTAGATTATGTCTTAAATAACTCTGTAGAAAGGCGAGAGATTTGGTCAAATAATAAAAGAGCTGAAGAAGCAACTTTCGTTAATATGAAGTACCCTGTTGATCAAGGTGGGTTTAAGGATTTTCAAGATTTTATGGTAAGCAAATACAAATCCTTTCATGATAATGGAAGACCATCAAGTGTTGGAATGTTTAACGTAATGAATGGCACATCAATCAAAATGGATAAATGGGAATACTTCGATGAAAGTGGGTCACTGATTAGAAGCGAGTTCTATGATCCTTATGGGAATCAGGTTCAGCAGCCAGCCGAGAAACTAGGTAGAAACAGCAATCATGTGAAGATGGTCATGCTTGATGCCACCGCACTCAGAAAAGACATTGACAGTAATCCCTCTATCAATAATGGGATGATCTATAATGCATTTGTACAAGTATATGATGGCCTATCTTCTGAGGTCAATACATTACCTGAAGTGGAGAGTTACAATCTGGTCATTAAACTGAAACAACTCTGTAGTCGAATGCTAAGTCTAAGTGGAGAGGAGAAAGATGTTTTGAAGAATAAACTTCAAAATACTCAAAGCATAGATGAGAAAATAGCTGCTTTTGGGCTTTAAAGGACTGTACTCTTGAGAGTACAGTTTCACTGTATGTATTTGTATTGCGGCATTTTAAAGCAATTAAAATTTAGATTTCCAAAATGTCAAATTGAAGATATCATATTGCGACATACAATATTAAAAATAATCTCCATGAGAGATAAGTTAGTTTTGATGTTCGAATTAAATTTTTGATATGTTACGAAAGCCTTGGTAAAAATCCTGTCTTATACCTCATAGAAAGGTGTGCAAAGCTGTGCATGTCAAATTATGATGACATGTTACAAATAGTGAAGTTATTAGAATTAAATTCCTTGACTAACAGAAAATTAGTTCAATCAAAAATTTTATTAATCATTAAAGCCTAGTCATGCAAAAAACAACTCACACGCCAATTTTGTCAGTTAGATACTTGTATTTACTCATTATTTTTTTCTTGAGCAACTCATGTATGGATTCGAAAACTATAGAGACCGAACCATCAATAACCGAGTCTCAGATATCATATTCGGAGTTCGTTTTGCCAAGTAATTTATCTTCAAACGAACTCATAGATTTTATATGGGATAACCAAGATGCTCTTGAAAACATATCAAGAAAGGAATTAATTGGTTTGCCATGGAAAGCACAAAAGGAGGTACTAATAAATCTGTCCTTAGAGAAGAGATATAATCTATGGATGGAGAAATGGAGAGACATTGAAGAATGTGATTTCTATAGTGTAAAAGAGAAAAAATTCATTGGAATCTTTTTCAATCACTTTGAAAAAAAACATTTTCAGGATGACCCAGTTTCTCTGGCCGAGCTAAAGATGTTTTCCGATAGATGGGCAAAAAGAGCTCAATCCAATCTGGGTTGGTCTTTTGACAAAATTAGAATTCTAGGTATGACATTCTACATTGATAGGTCAGAGGTTTTGTTAACCCATGATTTGGTAAATGATCCAAAATCTGAGTCTGGTTTAAAGCTCAAATCCTTGGGCGAATTTCTAAGATCTAGTTCTGGAGAAAGTGGTGAATGTAATTGTTCGCGACAGGATCCTTGGTGGTGCGGTAGTGATGATTGTGAATATTCTTATGGTTCGTGCGAAATCAATTGTATACCAGGGTGTGGTTGGGGACTTCTTTATTGTTGTGATGGGTTCTGTCAGGGTTCATAAGGTTGAAAACTAATAATATACATGAAAAATAAAATAGTATTACTTGTATGCTTCCTCTTGTTCTGTTTTTTATCACTGCAAGTGTATTTTAAAGCTAAGGAAGCAGAGCGGTTTGCCAAAATGGTAGAAGAAAAGCATTTTAGAATAGAGGAACTCGAACATGAATTAAAGGATTGTCAACAAAGTCGTCTATAGACAAAGAGGTTTTTAAAGCTAAGTTGAATGTACATGGGAGCACTTTCTTGAACCTACTTTTGCTAGAGCTATATTTCGTGCTCTTCTAGCAAGGTCTACTTGTTTCCACTCAATCAAACTATCATATTCTGTGCTTTTTCAAGATGAACTTGTGTATGAATGTTAAGCTCATAAACGGGTCAAAGTTTCTCATTAGAATTCCTTGGGCTTTTTATTGCCTACTTATTTGCTTGATTTTCTCCTCCTTGATTTATATCAATGATCTTCATCAAGGTTATGTAATATCTAAGGATTTATTTTTGCTTATCGCAACAGGGATATTTTTCACAGCATCTGCAATATCTATTGAAACCAACTGGAAGATTAGCGTTGTAGATATTTTGCTTGTGGTTTTTGGAGTGTTTTTGGTTATGAATAGACTCAAAGTTAATCAGCCCTTTCCATTCTTAAATATCTCTCTTTGGGAAATTGGAGTTTTGATTTTCTTTATTACCGCACAGTATGTCAAGAGGTTTTTTTCGATCAATTGGGTAGGTGTTATATGGATATTGATGGTTGGGCTTTTTGTCAATTCTGTAATCGGAATTGGCCAAATGTTCAATTATATTCCGCAGAGTCATATTACTATATCTGGTTATTTTTTCAATCCAGCACCCTTCGCTGCTTTTCTGCTAATATGGCTAATGCCATTATTGACGTTCAGCATTGTTTCAAGATCAAAAATAAAATATCTCTCAACAGGCATTTCGATATTAACAATTGCTGTAATAATATTAACTCTTAGCCGAGCTGCATTGCTAGGTGTTATTATCAGCCTGTTTTTTTTTGTAGCATTAACTGTTCATATTTCCAAATGGAATTTTATGTTTCAAACAACAAGACATAAAATTTCATTGATCCTCGTAAGCGTCATAATTTCAATGATTGCGGTCATTGTTTTAGCGCGAGTGAAGCCTGAATCAGTTGAAGGTCGAATACTAAATTGGAAAATTACAGGAGATATTATTGCTCAACAACCTTTACTCGGGATTGGGTTTGATCTGCATCGCCCAACATTTGGGCTTACTCAAGCTAATTATTTTCGTACACGAGACGCTTCGGAAACTGAAATTCGAGTTGCGGGAAAAGGTGAGTATGTTTTTAACGAGTGGATACGAGTATTTTGTGAAAATGGCATCATTGGAGGTTTTCTCCTTATAATCCCGATTATTATAATTTTATACAAAGGGTTTCTTACAGCATTTGATAAAAGGGATTATCTCATACTAGGCTTCACAATGTCACTGACCTCTATTTGTGTGTTTGCATGCTTCTCCTATCCCTTTTCTATATCACCATTGTTAATCTCTTTTTTTATTGTTCTTGCTATGGTCTATGGAATGACAAATTGGAAAACATTATTTGTGTTGGAAATATCCTATGTAATAAAAATTGTAATGGTATTGTTTGGTATTGTTTGGGTATCCTATTCTTTACATTATGCCTATAAAAACGTGATAAATTATAGGCTATGGAAAAAGGCACGAAATGAAGTAAACCACTGGAATCAAGTACCTAAAGCACGATTAATAATGGATGAAATAGCGCTAGAGCTTGGTTCCAACGGTGATTTTTTGCTTGATTATGGGCAAGTATTGAGGTTGGATAATGATTGCAAAAAGTCAATTGAAGTTTTAAACCAAGCAAAGCAATTGACATCTGACCCTTATCTGTTTACTACCCTTGGAGATTGTTATAAGGAAGAGGGGCTGTACACAAAAGCGGAAGAATCCTACCAGCATGCCTATTATTTGATGCCACATAAATTTTACCCCTTGTACCTTTTGGCTAAGCTTTATGAATCTATTCAGGAAAATGAAAAGGCAATTTCCATAGCAAGAGAAATTTTGCAGAAAGACGTGAAAGTTCAGTCGACAGCCATAGTAGAGATCAAACAAGAAATGGAAACTATGCTAAAGAACATTCAAACATCAAAATAATAATGCTTAAGGTTAAATTCTTTACGACCATGTTACTTTTCAGTCTGTTGCTCACTGACTGCCAAAATAAGCGAAGTGAAAGGTTAAACAATGTTTTGGAGTTAGCAGGAACAAATAAGAATGAATTACTAAGAGTTCTTGACTATTTTAATGATGACAGCTTGAAATATGCGGCTGCAATGTTCCTAATTGAAAATATGGATTCACATTATTCCTACTATGGACCTGATTTGGATAAGTATGATAGCTATTATGAAAAACTATCAAATGTTTGGAGGGAAAAATTGACCCTTTCGGAAAGAAACCAGATAGCAAAGGATTTAGCCGATTCAATGGGAATATTTGAAATTGACCTTGCATTAAAGCCGGATTGTCAAATAATTACCGCAGATTTCCTGATAGAAAATATCGAATTTGCATTTCTTTCTTGGGAGAATTTTAGCTGGTCAAAGAAAATTGATTTTAATTTATTCTGTGAGACAATATTGCCTTATAAGGTGCTGAATGAACCTATTGATAAGTCTTGGAGACGATTAGCGATGCAAGAGTTTGGGTGGCTAAAGGACTCTCTGAATAAAGAAGATTTGGTTTCAGTAGCTAATACCATAGTGTATAAAACAGGATCTTCGATTCATTACAATGCTCATCTTTTTGGTATTCCAAATGCAGTGTCATTTAGAAATATAAACCTGGGAAGATTAGGCAAATGCGATCATTTTGTTACTAGGACTATTTATTATTTAAGAGCAATGGGTGTTCCAGCGAGTTTCGATTATGTTCCATTATGGGGTACGGGAGATAAGGGACATTCTTGGATATCAATTAAGGACGAATATGGAAAGCTTTATGCTTTTGATGCTTTTGTTAATTCTGATGCTATTGTTAATTCTGATTCTATAGGCTTTTATGGGCAAATCCCTAAATTTAAAATATCTCAACCAAGAAGGGCTCCTAAAATTTACAGATTCGGTTATTCAATTAAACAACATAGAAATATCTCGTTGCCTAATAATATTGTTGATGTAACAAATGAATACTGGCCTTTTCCTGTTGACGTAACATTTGACATTGAAACCTCCTCGGTTAAAAATGT
Source organism: Reichenbachiella sp. (assembly GCF_039944555.1). Classification (GTDB taxonomy): domain Bacteria; phylum Bacteroidota; class Bacteroidia; order Cytophagales; family Cyclobacteriaceae; genus Reichenbachiella. Next base: position 79,326 of record NZ_JBDUYN010000021.1, read on the forward strand.
TAGGCTGGCTGTTTTCAATGAAAGATCATGGAAAGGTTTAGTAGAAGGAACTCCTCTAAACGAGTCACTTTGGAGATTTGAAAACATAGGTAAGAACATAGTTTATTTGCCTGAATCCATGAGTACTGAAATTTATAATCCATTTATTATTCAAAATGACGGAATAGTTAGAAATTTGAACCCTGACACAATAAACCGGCAATGTATAACCCTGACAAGGAAATGGCCTTATACATACAGACAACAAAGTGCGCAGGAAAAAATGTTAGGAGGAATGTTTCAGGGTTCGAATCATGCGGATTTCAGAACTTTTCGGACTATTTATACAATTTTTGATAGACCAGAGCCAAGGACTAATACATATATTTTGGATGATAGTCACTCATACAGATTTTATCGTTTTATCCTGCCTGATGAAACTTGCAAGGTCGCTGAAATTAAATTTTATGGGTCAAACGGAAAGTTACTAATTGGCTCTTTGATTAGTAGTGAACACAAAAGCGAGAAATTCAATAAGAATATGGTCACTGACGGAAACGTTCTATCATATTTTGTATCGGAAGCTGATTCTAATGGATGGGTAGGAATTGACTTGGGTTCCGGTTTCACAGATCATTTGTCAAAAATTGAATTCTATCCACCCAATGACGGAAATTCCATTGAAATAGGAGATCAGTACAATCTATTATACTGGAATAAGGGCTGGCAATCTTTAGAACAACAAATTGCCTCGAAAGAATATTTAGTTTTTGATAGGGTTCCGACTAATGCTTTATTTATCCTGAAGAATGATACCAAAGGTAAACAGGAAAGAATTTTTACTATTGAAAATGGGAAGCAAATATGGTGGTGAAAACGGGATTCCTAAACTCTCAAATTCCAGAACCTGGCTCGAAGAGCGGGTTCTCGTAACCTTTTAGTCTAAAAGGTTTTTAGTTCTTGGTCTACCGGGTAAAACAGTATCTGGCTTGAATCCATTTTTGTATCTCTTTTTGCGAGTCTTCCAAACTTTATAGTTGTCTTTGTTTCCAACCTCGAATTGCCATTTCATATGATCAGAAGGAGTCATCCATTTGAGGTTCGAAGCTTTGTTGTTGCGTGGGTTGTTGTCAAGGTGGATTACCTTAGTTTGATCTTCATTTTCTTTATCCACAAAGGCATTGGCTGTTTCTACATGAGGATAGATTGTTCTGCGCCTTTTATCGTCATCAATTAGATCAAGGAAAAAGCACTTGCCTTTGGGATGCCACCTTTGCTTCAAAGGTTTGCCTTTAATGTTGATCTCCTTTTTAGAGCCAGAATGATAAGTCTTTCGTGCCTTACTTCTTATCTTCCCATTGCTTGATACTTCATAGTTGGAAAAGCCTTCTATTGCCTTCCATTCCTCATTGTTATTAGCCATAGACTAAAGATTTAGTTATTCGTACTAATTTGAGAGTAAGTTAAAACAACTGTCACCTTCTTCTGAAGGTAAAACGATCGTTGGATTTTCTTGTTACTCTACTTTTTATACATCAAGCAATCTCAAAAACTAGTAGCCGATGCTCTCCCAATTAAATCCCTCTTTCTGCAAATCAAGACTAGTGAAATCACGGTAAGTTTTGTAAAGTTCGGTCTGCTTTGATCCGATGTTGAATTTGTACCAGAGCATATGTGGTAGATACTCGATAATGGTAGCCACATTGATGAGATTTTTCATTTCCAGATACTTGATATCTGAGTCCTCATCACCCAACTCATCTACATTGAGAACAGAGTTCATGAGGAATTCTAGGTGGTACCTCTTTGACTTTACATCCGAAGCTATTTCTGCTATTTCTTTAATTCTATCAAATTGTTTCCGATCGATCAGTGTGATTACCTCTTGCAATGATTCTGGCTTCCTTTCAAAGTGTTGGTCTTCCATCATCTTGTAACGGAGTTTGAACGCTGTCAAAACATCAGCAATGTTTAATGTTAATCTCTGATCGCTTGACCTGAGGTGTTGCAGAGATACCGCATTCCGGAGCAGAAATTCATGGAGCATAAATGGGTTGTCAATCATGATCTAGAGTTATTTACCAAAGCTGCCCTTTTACGCTGAAAGCAAAGCAACCAAGTGCATTGCCTGGCTTTTCTACTTCCAGAAAGACTAACCCCCCTCGATTAAGAATTTGGACTGCTTCATTATTATCAACCACATCTTCCAAAATCTGCTTTGCTTCTGATGATTCGGTTGGAACGAAGTATACCAAGAATTTTGGAGTGTCATGCCCCTCTAAAAGGGTGTTGATTTTGTAAAACCCAAACCCCATCTGCTTGAACTCCTTCTCGATTTCCCATGTTCTTTCTTGATCTTGGCATATAAAGGTGATCCCACACTTAAACTGCCTTAGCTTGATTAAACCTGAATCATTCATATTGATATGTTATAGTTGACCAGTCAATAGATTCTTTGTTCATAGCTTCAATTAGTTCTTTCTGATGAGCTGAAAAACAAGCCTTTTCCAAAGCACCATGGAGATGCATGTTGAATTTTAGCCATAATATTTTCGGAAGATATTTGATGAGGATAAGAGCAGTATCGAGTTTATCTAACTCTAAAAACTGTGGGCTGGTGACATCTCCTTCTATCTTTTCAACACTTATCAGCCTGCGCATAACAAACTCAATGTCATATTCCTTAGACTTTATCTCCGAATCCTTCTTAAGACTATTGTAGAGTTCTCTGTAAGCTGATCTATCGATTAATGTAACATCATCATAGAGTGTCCTTGGATTGTAATCGTAAAACTGATCTTCAACCATCTTGTATTTCAGTTTAAAAGCTCGGATTAGTTCCTTGACCTCAATGGTTGTTTTAACACCTTGAGATTGTAAGTATTTAATTGACACTGCATTCTTCATCAGGAATTCTTGTAACAGGTAGGGGTCGTCTATCATGGGATATTTTATTTGCTTGAAATACAAAAAAAAACATCCCACTTCAAATGCTCCTAACAAGGTGTGTTAAGAGGCTGTTAAAGGCATAATTGCTTGTGAATCCTTTCTTGCCCTTTCCTTTAACTCAAGTATTTTTCTGGTGCTTTACTTTTCTTGAAATACAGTGAGTACAAGGAAAATATATTGTCTGGCTTTAAGGAGGTATGCTCTTGCTTTTTGATGTTCTTTTATTTCATTTGACTTCCTTAGATCAGTGCATTTCCTTTATATGCTTAGAAATAGCTTAAGGGGATAAAATTCATTTCCCTTTGCCCTCGATTCGCCTGAGACAGACCATGCAGTCACTTTCCTTGATATAAGTACGATTTCCCACTTTGACGAACCCTTCGAGCCTTCCATCTCGCTTATAGTTGTGCACAGATGCCTTTGAGCAACTAAGTAGGTTCGCAACTTCCTCAATGGTTAGTAGCTTGTCCTTCTCTTCCTTTTTGACTATTTCCAATCCTTCTAACCTGCGACTGATTGCTAGATTAACAGCATCATCTATCAGCTTGGCCAGCTGGAAGATGTTATAGGAAGTATGGATAGTTTTTGGGGCGTTAGAATATTTGGCTAGCTCCTTTTGATAGACTGTGTGATTCATAAAAGGCTTTTTTCTTATTTATTTCTGAAAAAGAGGCTTTTTTCGAAACGATCGAACTATCACTCGACCTCTTGTTTGAGAGGCAAAAAAAGCCCTTTCTGATACCAGAAAGGGCTTTTGAAGGTAATTATTCGTAGCCCCTAAGTTTCAAATATCGAACACCTTTCTTGAAGCTCTAAACGAGCTCTACAAGTTGAGCAATGTTATTCCCATACAAAACATTGCAGCGTAAGTGCTTGACTTTCAATTAATCGCTAATTCATCGAGGTGAGAGTAGTACTTACCTTATATCTATTGAACACTGATAAGAAGTAATATCTCTGAATCAGGTCATTATGGGATCTAGTTGACCCTTAACTTAACACGTTATTAATAAAAAAGTAAGGTTAGAAATAAGGGCGTTTTTTGGTATTTTAATTTTTCAAGCCTATTATTGGAAAACTTACAAACGTTTGAATTGAATTTTTGACTCGTTTGTAAGTACCAAAGAACCGAAATAAGTACACTACTACCTAACCGAACCACCAATGTTCAAACCGTGATGCTATGGTGTTTCCCATAAGGAAACCTATGCCATAATTCTACTATTCTTTTTGGCTCCTCTTTTATCACTTGCACAAACTGAGGATCCCACAAATTACATCCGAACAGACTTGATAAGTGCGTCACCAACAGCCCAGGAAATGGCTCGTTATGGTGATGTTCCGGTAACCCTCTATGCAGGTAAAACAAATCTTTCAATACCAATATTTGATTGTCCTGGGACAAACCTTTCACACCCGATAAGTCTGAATTATAACTACAGTGGCTTCAAACCAGCTCAGGAGGCAAGTTGGGTCGGACTCGGTTGGAACTTGAGCGTAGGAGGTGTCATTACAAGAACAGTCAAAGATAAACTGGATGATGACCCTGGAATTTCAACCGATACACTTTGGACTATTGTCTATGATGACCAAGGTGCTATTGAAGATACGATTATATCGCACCATTCTCCAAATCGCTATGAAAGCATTTATGATAGCCTCATAGCCAAGGCCAATGATGATTCCACCGGAAATGCTTTTCTGGATGATGCTGCAACCGGAAGTATCAGCTTCACCTATGATACTGAACCTGACATTTTCAATTTCAATATGCCGGGGTATTCCGGAAGGTTCATTATTCTCAATGACCAGTATTATTTTTTCCCACACAAGCGATTCAGTGTTACCGGAGGAGTAGCCTGGGGATTTTTTGAAATTACCACCGATGATGGGGTTAAATACAAATTTGATGTTAAGGAGACTACCAGTTTAAGAGGTACAGCCGGGGCTAACTACTCCATTCCAGATTATCACTCAAGCTACTACTTGTCTAAAATAACTCATCCAACAGGGGAAATTATCCGCCTTACCTACGCTGATGATGGTGATGTGGTTCAGTACGGAACAAGAACGCAGACCTTTCAGAAAACAACTGCAACCCATAGCTCAAAGATTTTTGACCCAAAGGTTTCTTATCCAACCGATGTTGAAGATACCTGGAGACTCGATTCTATCATTACTGACAAGTGTATTGTAGTTTTTGAACCAGGTAATACCAGAGCGGACATAAACGGCACACAGAAAGCTCTTGATGCCATTCATATCTACGACCATGAAGGGAGCCTGTTCAAAAGTTACGAGTTTAAGACTAGTTACTTTGGTTCAGGAGGTCATACATCAAGATACCTAAAATTGGATTGGGTTAAGGAGTTGGGAGCCAATGGAAACTATCTGGGCCAGGGATATGAGTTTGAATATGAAAACGAACAAGCCACATTTCCAAGTGCCACGACAGCCGCCATTGATCACTATGGATATCTGAATGGAAGTGGTTCCAGAACAGGACTCATACCTGATGAATATAGAGGGCAAGAAATTGGAGGAACAACCTTTGGTGTTGATAGAGAACCGAACTTCACCTATGCAAAATACGGTGCTCTAAGCAAAGTTGATTATCCGCTAGGAGGATGGTCAGAATTCGATTATGAACTTAACACTTTCTATCTGACCGAAAATCAAACTTCATATTCTTCAGACTCAGAGTATGATGGTCTTGAAAGAACAAATACCTCCACCACGGATGTAAGAACCTCAGTGGGTAAAGAGTTTTTCCTGACGCATGAACAGGAAATCACGATTTATGTGAGTCGCATTCCGAAGGTAAATCCATCTGCCAACAGCCTGGATGACATAGAAATATACGATTACAATTCTGAGTCATTTGACCCACTGGGAAGCCTTGTTTACAGCCACGACAATCACCCGACACGGAATGTGGATACAGTTACCACTACGTTACCTAAAGGAAAGTATCTATTTAAGACCGTCTTGGATGGGTCAGAGAATAACATAGATATTTCGGTAGAGTATAACAACGAAATCTATGTTCCCGAGCCTGGGCCAGGTATCAGAATTAAGCAAATAACTTCTAACCCAGACGGAGGTGAAGCAATCACCAAAAAGTTCACCTATGAGGATGAGTATGGGAAGCCTATGGGCTTGGTTGAAGGGCTTGCCTACGAGTATCGAGATTTCAGTGCTACCAATGACTCAGAAACAAAGTCATATACCAATATCAATTCTACATGCGGTATGGTACACCCTCCATCCCTTGAAATATTTTATAACAAGATCAATGAATATCAACTCGGTGCTTCTGATACACTGAAATCAACCTATGAATTTACAAAGTTGGAATCAGTGGGCTCGGTGTTCAATTTTCTAGGTGCTGAGCTTAAAGAAAAAAGAGATTTCTCCAGAATAAACGGAGTTTACAAACTCATCAAGAAGGTTGAGAACTCTTATCTGGTATGGACGAAAAACACCTTTATGGCCATTAAGCCGTACATGCAGGCGACTGTGGATCAAAGCTGGGCGGATTATTACGAGGACTTTACTTATGAGGCCTACAGTATTCAATCTCAGTGGTACTACCTCAACGAAGCAATAGAAACGAGTTATACTCCTGATGAAGAACCACTGGTTAGCTTAACGCAATTCTATCATGACGGAACAACCTATTTAAGAGGAAAAAGAAGCCTCCAATCTGATAGCTCCGAATATTTATGGTTCTTCAAATATCCCGAACATTACCAGGGGAGCACAGGAGCCATTGGCTTTGTGGCAAAGAATGCTGTGACCGAAAAAAGGGTGCTTAAGGACTCATTGCTGGTTGGAGGTATGATAACTGATTACTTGGCTGGAAATATTCCTCTGAGGTATTTTTTCCTTGAAACTGAGGATCCTGTACTTGACACAGCTACGCTCAACACGTGGTTACCTACATATACTCAGCAGGCACCTGACGACAGTCTATCAAATTTTCAGGATACGGTGACTTTTGAATACATGAAGAGTCCCAGGATTCAACTGGAATACGACCCTTCGGTCCACCATTTAACAGATCAATACAAATTGCCCGGTAGAAGTTTTATAGTTGACAGAACTGAATCATACCCCGGCTATGAGAATGATTCCCTTGAATATGAATCCCTTATTTGGGGTTATGAAGACAATTATCCGATTGCAAGGACTGTCAACGCGCCTAGTCATCTCACTTTTTACACTGGCTTTGAAGACAATAGCGGTTCAGTCGATACCAATTCAAAGACCGGTAACAAAGTTGGTTCAGCTACCTACTCTAATACCCTTACAGGCTTAAAGTCTGGAGATTACCTGCTGAGCTATTTTGAAAGGGTTAGCGGGGTATGGTACAGGGTGAGCAAAACAGTAACCGTATCGGGTACCTCTTATACCATAGATGACACTTACACAGATTCCCAGGCAGATGCCATTGATGACGTAAAATTCCACCCCGTGGATGCCCAGATGTCCACCTATACCTACAAACCACTCGTAGGACTCACAAGCTCGACCGACCCCACGGGACGGACGACATTCTTTTATTATGACGAATGGGGAAGGTTTTTATACTCCAAAGATCAGGAGGGTAATCTAACCCAATCAATAGAATATCACTATTAATCACTGCTAACCTTTCAAGCCATGAAAAATCTTATCAAACATACTTTTAGTCTCTTATTTATCATTGCATATACTTCCGTGTTACCCCAAATAAGTGGGCCCACTGTGGTTGCCGAAGGCACGACCCATTCATACACCATGGATCCGGCCCCACCATTTACAGCCAAATGGTATGTGACCTCCGGGGGATCGTTTGTCACCAAGAACTCATACTCAGCTACCCTCACCTGGACTTCATCAGGAACGATTGCAGTTAGAAATGGGCTCACAACTCTTGCCACCCTAAATGTTACTGTTGACAGTTTGCCAGATAGTTTGGCTTTTTCATCAATGATGTCTCGTTATCACGCTTATGCTCAGGAGGCAACTACTGACTACTCTTTTGATTTGGATAGCTCATGTCGAACAGGAGTACAATTACAATATGATGAAGGTAGTCATAGAATGATGGATCAGTGTACCTCTTTTACTATCGACGACACTTATATAGCCTCTCAGGCAGGTGCCATTGATAATTTAAAATTCCACACTGTGGATACTCAGATGTCCACCTATATTTACAAACCACTTGTAGGACTCACAAGCTCGACCGACCCCATGGGTCGGACGACATTCCTTTGTTATGATGAATGGGGAAGGTTTTTATATACCAAAGATCAGGAGGGTAATGCAACCCACTCAATAGAGTATCACTACTAATCACCGCTAACCTTCCAAACCATGAAAAGTAGTATCAAACATAGTTTTAGCCTCTTTTTAATCATTGCATATACTTCGGTGTTGGCCCAAATAAGTGGGCCGACTGTGGTTGCTACAGGTACCAGTCAGTCTTACTCAATGGATCCTGCACCACCATTTACAGCTAAATGGTATGTGACCTCAGGAGGATCGTTCGTTACCAAAAACTCCTACTCGGCAACAATTACCTGGACCTCATCGGGAACGATTACTGTTAAGGACGGATTTACGACAATTGCAACACTTAATGTGACTGTTGGTAGTGTACCTTCAGCACCTTCTGCTTCCAATCAAAGTCGCTGCGGAAGTGGTGCTGTAACGTTAACAGCTTCTGGGGCCCCTTCTGGAGGCAATTACAAATGGTATAGCTCATCAAGCGGAGGAAGTGCCTTACACACAGGAAGTAGCTACACTACGCCTTCATTGTCCTCGACCACTTCGTACTGGGTTTCTGCCGTAAGCTCAATAGGCCTTGAGAGTAACAGCCGTACGCAGGCACAGGCCATTATCAACACCATTCCCACCCAACCTTCTGCGAACGGAGCATCCAGATGTGGAACGGGTTCTGTGACTTTGACAGTGCAAAGTCCCAATCCACAATATGACTATTACTGGTACACAAGCTCCAGTGGAGGAAGCTCAGTGCATACAGGTAGCTCTTATTCTACGCCTTCAATCAGCTCAACTACTACTTACTATGTTTCAAGGAAAGATCAATGTGAGAGTAGCAGACGGTCGGTTACAGCCACCATTAATTCGGTACCATCAACACCGAGTACGCCAACCATTACCAATAATTGTGGGAGTACGGATCTGACCAGATCCTCACCACCCGGAGGTGTTACATGGTATTGGCAAAGCTCGTCATCCGGCACGAGTACCTCCAATTCTTCCACGACCATAAACAGAACGAGTGGAACTGTTTACTATTTAAGGGCACGAAATAATACTTCCGGATGTTGGAGTTCTTCTCGCACGGTTAATTATACCGTAAACCAGGTTCCTTCTACTCCAAGTGCGCCGACTGTTACAAACAATTGCGGCAGCACAAATTTAACCCGATCAAGCCCTCCTGGAGGTGTTACCTGGTATTGGCAGAGTACGTCATCCGGTACGAGCACGTCCAATTCTTCTGCTACAATTTCACTTTCCTCCGGAGTGGAATATTACCTGAGACCAAGGAATAATACTTCAGGATGTTGGGGAACCGCCCGACTAATTAATTATTCTGTCAATAGCTTGCCTTCGACCCCAAGCGCACCCACAGTTACCAATAATTGTGGTAGCACGGATTTGACCCGGTCAACTCCTCCGTCCGGTATTACCTGGTATTGGCAAAGTAGTTCTTCTGGAACGAGTACCTCAAATTCTTCTGCCACTATAAACAGGGAAAGTGGAACGGTTTATTACCTTAGGGCCAGAAACAATACCACCGGATGCAGGGGTACAGCCAGATCGGTCAATTACTCCATCAATGTTGTGCCGGGGTTACCATCTGCGCCAACTGTCACCAACAATTGTGGTAGCACAGATTTGACCAGATCAACCCCGCCAGCGGGAGTTACCTGGTACTGGCAAAGCAGCTCTTCCGGCACCAGTACATCCAACTCCTCAAGTACACTCAACAGAACCAGTGGTACAGTTTACTATTTGAGAGCGAGAAATAATACGTCCGGTTGCTGGAGCTCAGCCCGAACGGTTAACTATAGCATTGATCAGGTGCCATCAACACCAAGTGCAGCAACTGTTACGAATAATTGTGGCAGCACCGACCTGACCAGATCAATACCACCGGGAGGCATTACCTGGTACTGGCAAAGTAGTTCGTCCGGCACGAGCACTTCAAACTCATCGAGCACCATAAACAGGACAACAGGTACGGTTTATTATCTGCGAGCTCGGAACAATACGACGGGATGTTGGAGTTCAGCCCAAACGGTGAGTTATAGTATCGATCAGGTGCCTTCAGTACCAAGTGCACCAACTGTCACCAACAATTGTGGCAATACAGATTTAACCAGATCAACACCACCGGGAGGCATTACGTGGTATTGGCAAAGTACCGCAGGCGGTACCAGCACTTCCAATTCGTCAACTACTCTGAACAGAAACAGTGGCACTGTTTATTACATAAGGGCGAGAAACAACACCACGGGATGTTGGAGTTCAGCCCAGACGGTCAATTATAGCATCGATCAAATACCCTCTGTCCCAAGTACACCAACGGTCACCAATAATTGTGGCAGCACAGATTTGACCCGATCTACTCCTCCGGGAGGCATCACCTGGTATTGGCAGAGTAGCTCTTCCGGCACCAGTACATCCAACTCTTCGAGTACACTTAATCGAACCAGTGGCACTGTTTATTATTTGAGAGCCAGGAATAATACATCGGGTTGTTGGAGTTCAGCCCGAACAGTGAATTACAGTATCGATCAGGTGCCATCTGTACCAAGTGCGCCAATCGTTACCAATAATTGTGGCAGTACAGATTTAACAAGATCTACTCCTCCAGGCGGTATTACGTGGTACTGGCAAAGCAGCTCATCCGGCACCAGTACCTCAAACTCATCCACCTCGGTAAACAGGACAACCGGAACAACCTATTATTTAAGGGCAAGAGACAACACGACCGGTTGTTGGGGTGCTTCCAGAACGGTTAGTTACAGCATAGACCAGGTACCATCTGTCCCAAGCGCACCAACGATCACCAATAATTGTGGAAGCACTGACTTGACTAGATCGACTCCTCCAGGAGGCATCACCTGGTATTGGCAAAGCAGTTCCTCTGGTACGAGTACATCAAATTCATCCACCACAGTAAACAGGACAACCGGAACGACCTACTACTTGAGAGCAAAAAACAATACTACCGGTTGCTGGGGTGCGGCCCAGACTGTTAGCTACAGTATTGACCAAATTCCGGCGACTCCAGGTTTACCAACTGTTACCAATAATTGCGGCAGTACGGATTTGACAAGATCAACTCCTCCCGGGGGTATTACCTGGTACTGGCAAAGTAGTACTTCCGGGACAAGCACTTCAAACTCATCCACGACCCTTAACCGGACGAGTGGCACGGTTTATTACTTAAGAGCGCAAGACAATACCACAGGTTGTTGGAGTTCCGCGCAAACCATTAATTACAGCGTGGATGAGATACCTGCTGCACCCAGTACTCCAACGGTTACCAATAATTGCGGCAGTACAGACCTTACCATGTCAACTCCACCATTTGGTATCACCTGGTATTGGCAAAGCAGCTCGACAGGTGTGAGTACAACGAACTCATCGAGTACGGTCAATATGACCACCGGGACGCTATATTACTTGCGGGCACGCAATAATACCTCGGGCTGCTGGGGTGCTGCATCCAGTGTCAGCTATACGGTAAACGCACTTCCGTCCACACCATCCAACCCGGCTACCACCAACAACTGCGGAGAAACTACGCTTCAGGTTGATGCCGCGCCAACAGATGTTACCTGGTATTGGCAGAGTACAAGTACGGGTACCTCTACGACTAATTCAGGTGCGAGCTTCGACAGGTCATCAGGTACTACGTACTACGTGAGAGGTAAAGATGACATCACCGACTGTTGGGGGCCAGCACTTCAGGTGAACTATAGCGTAGATGCAATCCCTGCTCAACCTTCCACCGTTTCGGTAGAGAAGCGTTTCGGAAAATCCGTACTGATGCGAGGCACACCTGCACCGGAGCTGGACGAAACATGGTACTGGCAGGGTACCGATCCAAATGGAACAAGTACAACTAATTCCAATCAATATGACACAGTTACTGTGGCAGGTACATACTACCTGAGAAGTCAAACAACAGCCGGATGCTGGGGAGATGCCAGATCGGTGACGGTCACCATTGAAGCTGAGCCGGCAACAAGTCAAACAGGAGCCAGTGAGATAGCCATTGGTACCTCGTCAGAATTAAGTCTGACAACTGCTTATGATACCTACTCCTGGAAAAAGGACGGTACCGAGGTAAGCACAGCTGCCAGTTACACGGTCCGCGCATCCGGCAGCTATACCGTAACTGTTACAAAGACCGGAGTATCAGACTCGTTTACGTCTGATCCGGTAGTCTTTACCGGGTTTGGGGGTTTTGGCTCACAAAACCATATCATCAGCTCTACGATCACTCAGTCGGGAGTGACAAACAATGATGACGTGATCGACCTTAGCGCAGCAGCCAGAAGGATCAATGTAGCCTATTATGATGGATTGGGCAGACCGATTCAGCAAGTTGCCGTGGCTCAGTCACCATTGGGTAGGGATATCATTCAAATAGCTGATTACGACGATCTGGGTCGTGAGCCAATCAAATACCTGCCTTATGTGAGCAATGAACAAGGTGCTTGCTTCCATACCAATGCCATTGCCGAGCAGCTGGCGTTTTACAGCGCTACGGGGGATGATATTGTCAATGACGATGATCCCTACTCCGTCACCATCATAGAAGAATCCCCACTTGGTAGAGTCCTCAAGCAAGGAGCTCCGGGTACGAGCTGGCAGCCAACCGCAGACCCTGAAGACAGCACAGATCATGTGGTTCGCTTTGCTTACCGTCACAACACCTCAGATGACTCTGTGAAGCTGTGGAAGATAAGCAGCGGCATGCCGGTCTATGTCGATATATACGATGCGGGTACTTTGATGAAAGATGTCACCATGGACGAAAACAACAGCCGCCTGGATGTCTATAAAGACAAGATGGGCCGAGTCATCTCGCGTAGGGTATATGACAGTGATGCCACATGGGTGGAGACGCAGTATATCTATGATGTGTTTGGCCGGTTGCGTTTTGTATTACAGCCCAATCTTTCAGCCGAGCTGAATGAAGATGACAGCCCAAGTCAGGATCAGATCGACACGCTGACCTTCCAGTATAACTATGATAAGCGCCACCGCATGGTGGAAAAGAGAGTGCCCGGCGCAGGATGGGTTTATACCGTCTATGATATTTGGGACAGACCAGTGCTCACACAGGACAGTGAGCAGCGCACCAAAAACCAGTGGCTCTTTTCTACCTACGATGCGCTTAATCGGCCTGCCATGACGGGTATCCTGGAAGACGATTCACCAAGAGATTCCCTGCAGCTACATCTTGATAGCTTGGTGGGTCGCTACATCACAAGGACAGACACGGTTTACAGTGCCACGGCTTATCCATTTGAGCATATCGGGGAAGGCACGCTGATAGACACGCTCACCTTCTCGTTTTATGATACTTATGATGGACTGCCCGACAGCCTGGCCCATAAAATACCGGACGATTTCACCAGTGCCTATGCTGCTGTGGATAGCACACAGGCCATAGGCAAGCCTGTAGCCACCAAAACAAGTATTGTAGGCTCTGACAAATTCTTGTGGACAGCCAATTTTTACAACTTCCGGGGTGAGTCCTTACAGACCGTAGCAGAAAACCATCTTGGCGGAAGGGACAGGATCACGACAGAAACTGATTTTATCGGTCAGGTACTCAAAACCCGCAGGGAACACACCACCGAAAATGATACTGTCAACATCTTCGAGCGTTTTGAATACGACAATGCCGGAAGGTTAGTCAAACACAAACATCATATTACCGATACGGTGGTGCTGACACACAATAACTACAACGAGCTGGGTGAGTTAAAAGAGAAAAATATAGGTGATGAGCTACAGTCTATCGACTATCAGTACAACATCCGCGGATGGATGACCAAAATGAACAATGGCAGTGCGCTCGATGATGCCAGCGATATGTTTGGCATGGAGCTGCAATATGATGCGGCCGGGGAGTACAACGGCAACATAGGCAAGATGATCTGGAAGTCTCCCTATGGCGCAGGAGCTGCCGGTGAGGAGCAAACCTTTGACTACAGCTATGACCAACTCAACAGGCTCACTGAGGCCGACTACAACCTGGGGAAAGCCACCGAAGGCTATTTCAGCGTAACGGGCATCAGCTATGATCTTAACGGCAATATCCTTACCCTCAATAGGTGGATGGATAATGTAAGAATTGATAGCCTCGTTTATTCCTATGCAGGGAATCAACTCACTGAGGTGGATGAACTGAGTGCGACCAGCGAGGAGAAGGGCTTTAAAAATGGAGCCGATGGTGAGGGAGAATATACCTATGATAGCAACGGCAACATGTCAAAAGACATGAACAAAAGCATAACCGATGTGGAATACAACTACATGAACATGCCTACCAAGGTTAAGTTTCTCAATGGTGACTCGCTGGTTTATACCTACAATGCCGGGGGCGTGAAACTGAGAAAGACTTTTTATTATGAGGAAGACACCACTGACAGGATCAGCACCACGGATTACATTGGAGGCATGATCTATGAAGGTGAAGGATTGGACTCCACACGTCTGCAAATCATCCCTCATGCTGAAGGGCGGGTGCTTCTCAAAGAACTAACGACCGGCAAAGCTTACGATCACCAATACCATCTCAAAGACCATCTGGGTAATACAAGAGTGACTGTGAGAAGCAAAAATGAAAGCTATGTGGCCAATGAGGATTTTGAAGGAGGCGATAATGGATTTTACAAGTTACATCATCATCCAAATTGGAACGCGACCCCAGGTGGGAGTATGTCCGAATGGCTGGCGAAAGACTCGGTGGGTGCATTCTACATGTTGAAAATAGGAAAAGATGATACGCTACATCTCAGCGTAAAAGCTCATTATGACAGTTTGCCTACTGGCACGACCGCCAGTGCAAATTTCTTCCAATATGTATTCGGTGCATTTGGTCAGACCGGCCTGGGAGGCAGCCTTCCGGAGGGTGTGGAGGCAAACTCAAGCGCATTTGAGACAGCCATGGGTTCTACTGGTGGCATGAGTGGCAAAGACAATAGTACATCTGCACCACGGGCATACCTCAACTATATTATCTTTGATACTGAAATGAATTATGTATCGGCAGGATTTAAGCAAATATCTTCCGCTGCGGAAGGTTCAACCGAGGTGGTTCAAATTATGGATATAATTGGAACAGAACCAGGGTACCTGTTGACGTATTTGTCAAATGAAAATGAAGAAGAGTTTCACGTGCACTTCGATGATTTTGCGATCTATCATGGCATGAGCAACGTGGCTCAGATAGATGACTATTATCCCTTCGGTTTAACCTTTAACTCCTACTATGGAGGTGTGGAAAACAAGTACCGCTACAACGGCAAAGAGCAGCAGAAGGAAACAGGCTGGTACGATTACCTGGCTCGGCAATATGATCCAAGTATAGGTCGCTTCACATCCGTTGACCCTGCTGCTGATGTGATGCGCAGGTACAGCACTTATGCTTATGCCTTTGATAACCCGATCAGGTATATAGATCCGGATGGGATGGCGCCAGCTCCTGCACCTCTCGGGGTAAGTGAAGGTTTATGGCATAGCTCTACAAGAAAAGCTGGTGGTTCTACGGGTCGAACTTATAAAACATCATCGGATAGCGGTGAAAGTTTGATAAGTAAAGATGATCAAGGAGAAGGTAAACAAACAGGTAATGGGAATGATCAGCAAGGAGATAGAGGCAGTCAGCAAGGGGATAAGAAGAGTTCTGATAATAATCAACAAAAAGAGGAAAGTATAACAGGACTCATTGAGGGTACTGACCAGAAGTTGAGAGGGATGGAGTTTGATGATGAAGATCAACAGCCTAAACATCCTGGAACCATAGATATTGAAAATTCCAATGATGAAATTATAAAACATTTAATGAAAGGTTTGAAATATCACATTGCCACAGGTACGAAAATCGATCTAAAAGAACTTTTTGAGAATATTGATGGTCTGAATCGCGCAGGCTCTCACTTTATGGGATTTGGGAATTATAAAATTGGTGATGAAACAATCAAAATCTATTTTCAGGTACCCCATCACGATGATCACTTGAGAAGTGGTGGTACCTTTGACCCATACTCATATCAAGACAAATACAGAAATAATGATACCCGCTTAAATATAAGATGGGGAGACTCGGGAATACTTATTTCTGTTCCAGTTGAATATGATAATGCAATAAGAAATGAATTAGGAATATGAGAGGTACAAAAATTTTTATAACACTATGGATGCTGGTATATGCATACGCCTGTGATGCGCAAATAAGTGATGACGAAAGAATAATTAGAAATTTAAATAAGTTAATTGACCCAAATATGCCTGGGGCAACTAATCTATCCTTACTAGAAACTTGTAAAAGGGTTGAAGGATATTTTGTTTTTATGGGTTATTTGAAATCTCAAACGAAATCGGGCTATCAAACAATGCATCATGATTATATTATTTTGAATTCAGGTGTTCAATTAAATACTTTGTATAAAAACTGCACGAATGCCGAAACTCTTCTGTATCCATCTGTTTTGGCTGGAATGTTCGATGTTTACCTTTCCGATTCTGAAAGTGGCGAAATCCTAGGAAGAATGAAAAAGGGTTATGATATTAAAATTGATGAGGGTGCACATTTTAAGGAATATTTGAATTCGATAGACGGGAATGAGTTTAATAACAATTTTCTTACG
This sequence comes from Reichenbachiella sp., assembly GCF_039944555.1. Classification (GTDB taxonomy): domain Bacteria; phylum Bacteroidota; class Bacteroidia; order Cytophagales; family Cyclobacteriaceae; genus Reichenbachiella. The sequence goes on from NZ_JBDUYN010000021.1 coordinate 96,173, forward strand.
CGATTACCTTTGATCATACTTATGTTATATGAGTTGGATAATAGATGATTAGGTAATCCCCCATTCCCGCCATGTTTTACATGGTGGTGTAAGAAAAGAGCCTCCTTTAGTGAGGGATCTAAAGAAGAGAAAAGATTTGAAAATAATAATTAATATACGAACGCCGCAAGGTGCACATGATAATGCTACTGACGATCCTCCTTATCCCTATGAAGATGTTCTCAGAGATCGAGCAAACACTTTAAAGAGAGAATTAGAAGATATGGGATTGGATGAGGATCAATTAGAAATCCACAATGAGTTTGATCAAGAAAGGCAAACTATAAAATTTAAGATAAAAAAGAAATAGTATGTTCTCTATCAGTCTTATGTTGTTTATTAAGTTGACCATCGGGACTTATCAGCCCCCTGATTCTTGCAGGTATATTTATTGGAATGATGACTTAGAAATTGGGGTGGAAGCATTCAAGGGTTTAACAGGTTCTATTCCTTTCGATAATGAGGGGTTTAAAGCCGTTTCAAAAACCGAAATTATTATCAAAACCTACTCATCGGATGACACTATTGGATTCAAGGTTATCAATAGGTTTGACCAAGAAGAATCTTGGATAGCGGATAAGACTGGGATTTCCAGTACATTATTAAGTCATGAACGGTTTCATTTCAACATATCCGAGGTATACGCCAGGAAAATAAGAAAATATCTCAATGATTGGGTTCATAATTGTGAAGACTATTCCTCAACTGGTTACATGAATGGCGTAAATATGTTATTCGAAGAACGGAATAAAAGACAGCATAAGTATGATTTAGAAACTGGACACGGAACTAACTATGAGCAACAAAAGAAATGGGAAAGTACAGTTATATCTGAATTGAATATCTTAAGTGATTTTAAATCTGACGTAGGAAAGTGTCTAGAATAATCCTCTGTGCTCAGCCATGTTTCCATGGTGGCATTAAATAGAAGAAAGCCTATGATTAGCCTTGCGGAACAAGGGGCTATTTAAGCCTCTACATGTTGTTACCTCAACCGTTTGGATGTCAACTTGATAAAGTCAGCGTGGGTAGTTTCCTACTTTTCTTCGATTAGGGTAGCTACTGCGAGTTTTACCTGGTGAGTATTAGTGGATAAGCATTTAAGTTAAATGTCCACGATAAAGATTAATCGTAAACTTCTGATTACTCTTAAATTTTTCAGGGGGTGTACACTTTACCAATCTGAGAGATATTAACTATCTTTACTTGAAGCCACAGGGTAAATCGACAAAGAGGGCCCCATTAATGCGATAAAAGCATTAATGGGGCCTTTTTTATTGGTTTTAGGTAAGATGGAAAAACTGTCCTACCAGAATAATTAGGCTCTTAATAGCTTGTCCTTTCGATGAGTATGCTAAGTGATTATACTTGCCGGAAGCATAAGTAAATTTTTTGAGTGACTGTAGTATACTATGCAAATCGTTGAAAGCAGGCTGATTAGCTCGACGTCCTAACATAGGCTTAAAGGCTCCATTAGCTTGCTCATACGCTAAATGAAAAAGCGACTTTTTGAAGGGCTGAAATCATAAGGGCGCAAAACAATAATGAAGAAGTCAATGAAAGACACAGAAGAACACATAGTAATCCGTTTTTTATGGATGCGTTTAGAGGTCAAAAACCCCTCCCTTATGACCATTATAATTTTGGGGATGATGATTGCCTTGGTTGTATTATTGAAGCTACTTTGATCCTTTTGCTGATATTGGAGACTTTCTTTTTGGGAGTCTGCCGTGTCAATAGGATAAAAGCAAATTTTATATCTATCGGTTGTTTAAAACTGCCATCTCATCTGGAAATGGGTAGGCCTAGAAAAAAGGCAACTTAGCATATCTTGATACGCCAATATTTATCTCCTTGAGAGATGGATACAGTGAAGAGAAAAGACTTACAGACAATAACTACATACACGGCAGAGTCAACATAATAATGCTGCTTGTAGCCCTTATGAAGGTGTGCTCAGGGATCGAGCAAATGATTTGAAGAGAGAATTATAAGATATGAGATTAGGTAAAGGTCAACCAGAAACTTATAATGAACCTAATAAAAGGCCCTAGACATATCACATATCACAAACACGTCCTGAATACGGAACACAGTTTATTGCACAATCTGGGTGACTTACAAGAAGAAGTTTGCTAGATCAAACACCAACCAATTGAAATAAAATAAGCTGTTTGAAAGGGTGTTAAATCAGTGAGGGATGGAAAATCACTCAGCATTTAAAGAACGTTCAAATTGAACAATGTTAAACGGTGTTAAAGGGGTATTGGCTGTGTATCCTCAAGGAGACAAAAAGAGGTTTTTTTTAAAAGGGAATCCAAGGTTTTGTAACTCTGTAACCGTGCAGCTTTTTTTTTAAAAAAAGGTGATATATGAAAGCTCCGCCCAATGCCCAGATTGCATCAGAAATAAGATTAATAGATATGTCCTGAAGGAACTCCACTTCAGCGAATGTACTAAAAATCAATCGCTTGGTACGCTTGATAAGCAGTAAGTTTCAATTTCGTCCGATACAAGAAAGCTCAAATAGCAAAGGTTGATAAGGTCTAAACAATGAGCCTCTGAATTATCTCCCACTTCCATAAGCGCGTTATGTGTTTTGATGAAAAAAGAGTAGTTGTTTGTACGTTGTTATTTGTCTTTTCCTAAATCCAGCGGTCTAACTTTATTAATACTTTAGAAATCAAATTGCATGATTAAAATTCACCGCTATTTATTACCTTTCCATTGTCATTTATGTGCTAAGTTTCATGCTCACAAGACTCTGGATTTTCTTTCTTTTTAGTTGGTGTGCACTTTCATTGCAAGCGCAAGTGGAGGTAGATGCCACAGCCACGGGCAGGCATGCTAAAATGATCAATACTGCAAAGGAAACCAGAGCGCAAACCAAAGCAAGAAAAGAACAGCTTCGTCAGATACGTGAACAGCAAAAGGCTTTTAAAGAGTATGAGGAGTCTTATAATGAGCTCAAAGAAGAACAGCTGTCTCAGCTGAATCAAGATAGTCTTTCTGTATATACCTGGTCTATAGAAGACTCACTCGCCCTATCAAAGCAAGTGCTTTATGAAACGGATTTTCCTGAGAAATATATAGAGCTTATCGAGAACCCAATTTTTTATGATGAACAAACTCTCATAAAGTCAGATAGCGTATTTGCTGCAAAGGCTACAAACATCATAGAAAATCAGGCAGAAAGAGCACTGGCTTCTTACGTTGGTGATGGTTTGGGTCCCACAGCACAAGATCCACTATCAGGTTTGGCCTCAAATCCACTACAAGGAGGTGACCTTACTGCCTTTGCCTCTAAATACCGTGTAGCATCCACACCGAACCCAAATATGGTCAAACCTTCAAAGGCGCAAGACCTCATAGCTAAAATAGATGGGGAGCAGTTTGAGGAAATGCAGGGAGAAATGGGCGATATGAAAAAGAAGTATTCTGAAATGCCGGACATGAACAGCCCTGAGGGTGGTACCAAAAGAATTTCATTGAAGGAAACTCCGTTTTACAAAAGAATCTATTTTGGTGGCAAACTAAACTTGCCTTCCACTGATCCGCTCATTGTCAACAGTAGTTTGCAGCTCGGTTACTGGCTTAACAAGAAATGGATGCTTGGTGCTGGCTTTGAAATGCGCGAGCAGTTCAAAAATGACCTGACTACCTCCTTGACTGGAGATAGCTACGGCTACAGCTATTTCAATCGCTACAACTTGAAGCAGTCCTTTTTTACCTGGGCAGAGTTTCAGAGGCAAATCAACCGTTCCATCATTTACAGCAATGAGTCCGGCACTTCGGTGAAATGGGAGCAAGCAGCACTCATAGGTATTGGCATGGATTTCAAAATATTGCGAGTGCGCATGAACTCCATCATCATGTATGATTTCCTACATCGCAGAAATGACCTCAATCCGCTTCCTTTCGTGATGCGTGTCGGATTTCAGTTCACAAAGAAGCCCGGGAAATAGAGGTTTGAACACTGTCTTATTCCATGCAAACCGTTATAATTCGAGAGGTGGAAAGTATACTTGAAAAGTAATTTTTAGTTCGTTAAGAATTTAAAACAACAAATCTCCTAAGCACCGCAACTTTTTCACATTGACTTTAATTGACTAAAGGATATTGCTAGAAAATTTGTAACAATTTTCGAAACGCTCGAACTATCGCTCGACCTGTTGTTTTGGGAGATAAAAAAAATACCCTTTCTGATATCAGAAAGGGCATTTTAAGGTAATTATTCGTAGCCCGTAGGGAACTACGCTCATTGCTGATAATCAAACACTTCTATAAAAAGTGTAAAACTTTTGGTAAAACAAATAGGGAAGAAATTAGAACAAGAAAATCCTGAAATCACACTTGGCCTGGCTTTCATATGAATTCCACAAAGCAGATCATTGGATTTCAGGACATACCCACATTCCATTTGAATCATTTCGAATTGGAAATACCTGGACCTGGATGCATAGCAATATGCTGGGGTATGTCACTTTTGGGGAAAGTACTTGGTTTAGGAGAGATCAAATTATTGATACCGAAGGCCCACCATGACCAAAGCCTAGCATTAAGCACACATAGATGAAAATAACCTCTATTAACCTTGAGCCCCTAAAATCAATTAAACAAACTCCAATTTCCTTCAACCATCAAGTTAGGTTCTAAAACTTCAGCTCTTGATAGTCCTTCCAAACCTTAATCTCTTCCTGATACAAGGCATCTAAGGATATCTGAACACATTTAGCTGTTTGTGCGCCAGTTTGAATATCAGAAATCACAGGATCCCCGTTAACAATCGAGTTGTAGAACTGCTGTATAGCGTCCAGGGTCGGATCATTTCCCGGAGCATGAATAGGTACCCCCTCGCCTTTTTTCCAGGCTTGGATGGTAGCTCCTGAAACACCATCGACTATACCTGTTTCAAGATCAAGTTTTCCTTCTGCACAAATCTGGCCTTTGGTATAATCCAAAATCATGGTAGCCTTAGAGCCTAGCACTTTTATCTGGTAATCATCATAGCCGTTTGTTGTGGTACAAGTAAATGAAGCGTCTAAACCCGAAGGGTATTTGTAAAGCATATGAACATTGTCAAATGTCTCCCTGCCATCCTTCCAGTGATCTATTCCACCAAAACCTGTGATCTTCTCAGGAAACTCCTGCTGTACCCAATTAATAAAATCAATCTGGTGAGACATCAGCTCTGCAACCAACCCACCAGAATACTCTCTATACATCCGCCAGTTAATCATGCGTTCCCATTTTGGATCAGGTACTGAACGTCTCCAATCTCCATTTCGGTTCCATTGACATTCGTATGAGGTGATTTCCCCCAGATGCCCTGAGCGGATAATTTCAAGTGCTTTATTGTAAAGCGGGCTACTATGATACTGATGACCGGTCTGGAAGACTAAACCGGAATTTTTGTGAATATCAATTACATCCTGAATTTCATGCACTCCTTTTACCATGGTTTTCTCACAGTAAACGTGCTTTCGCTCTTTAAGAGCAGCTATGGCTATTTCACCATGAGTGGAAAATGGAGTTGCGATAAAAACAGCCTCAACATTCTTATCTTGAATTAGCTCAGCATGACTGGTGTAGCCTTTGGCTTTTAGAGTTTTAGCAAGGGCTCTTTCCAGACGGAAGGGCAAAGGATCGGCCAGAGCTACTATCTCAAAACCATCCAAGTCTTTCATCAAGCTCATGAGTCCCGTACCTCTATCTCCAACACCTATTACCCCAACTTTGACCTTGTCTTTTGCAAAGCTTGAAAATGGGTTTGCCAGACTTGCGGTTAACATAGCTCCTCCAGCAACTGTAAAACCTGACTTTATAAACTTCCTCCTATTTAATTCAATCATTTACAGGTATTTCTGTTACAATTTCGGCTCAAATCCTGGAGCATATTCTCTTCTCCAAAGTTTCATACCTTCTCTGTCAAAGATATGCCCATTGCTGCTGTCTAGTTCCAACGTTTTATTGAGTCTGCTGGAAATGTTCGCCAGATGGCACAGCAATGTGCTCTTCGCTCCTTCGTCAATTGGGGAGTTGAGTTTGGCTTTGCCTCTGACGGCATCAAAGAAATTTAGCACATGATTTGTGCTCGTATCACCTCCACCCCCTAACGCAAGTCCTCCTTCACTGCTTCCTGAACTTAGTTCTTTCAAAAGCCTACCTCTACGATCAAATACTTTAAAATGATCCCTGTCTACCAAAACTGTCCCTTCCGATCCAAAAATCAAGGTTCCTCTTCCCCCAGTATAGGTCGTGTAACCATTTCTTGACTTACCATCCCAGTTAATCACTTTTTCATTGTCAAAGTCAAAAGTTGCGTACATAGTGTCGTACATCTCCCAGCCATCTTCTTTGTAATGTCGCTTACCTGCTTCTGTCGTGATCTTATTTGGAAACTCTACTTGAAGCGCCCATCGTGCGATATCTAATTCATGCATCGCATTGTTCCCGCTCTCTGCCGTACCCCATTTCCAGCCATACCAGTGCCAGTTGTAGTTCCACGTATCATGGCGATAATCCTCCCTTGGTGCTGGCCCTTGCCATAGATCCCAGTTCAGGTCTGATGGTGGTGCTTGCTGGATGCGCTGTGGAACTTCTCCCCTACTATTATTGTAATAAGCTACTGCTTTATAAGGCTCTCCAATTAGGCCATTATGAATCTCTTTGATGATCTCAATAGTATGCTGCGAGGATCGCTGCTGGTTGCCCATCTGGATCACTTTGTTGTATTTCTTGGCATACTGAACCAATAGCTCTCCTTCCCATGGATTGTGGCTACACGGTTTCTCTACATACACATGCTTACCTTGCTGCATAGCCATCCACGAACCAGGTGCATGCCAGTGATCAGGAGTCGCATTGAAGATCGCATCAACTTCCTTGTCTACAAAGATTTCCTGCATGTCTTCAGTTGTCTTGGGTGTGTAGGAGATGATGCTTTTAAGCTCACCCATGGCTTTGTCAATCTGGCTTTTCTTCACATCACACAAGTAAGCCAAACGCACGTTGTTCTTCTTTTCCAGGCTTGGCACATAGGCTCCAACTCTTCTACCTAGTCCAATGAAAGCCACATTGAGTCGGTCATTGGCTCCTATGATCCTATTATAGCTAGCTGCTGACAAACTGCTGGCCATTGAAATACCAGCTGTAGCCAGGGTTGTTTTCTTGATAAAGTCTCTTCTGCTATTCTCTTTCATAGTTCTCTGATCTTGATGTTTTTGTAGCTCACTTCATTGCCATGATCTTGTAACAGGATCTTACCTTCTGGCCACTGTCCAAAGCCTTCCCAGTCTTTGTATTTACTATAGGCTACAAGCGCCCTGAAGATTTGTGAATTGCGGTCATATTCCACCACTTTCTCATTGTTGAGCCAGTGCTCTACTTTGCCGTCTTTCGATACAATTCTTGCATGGTTCCAATTACCAATGCCTTTGAAACTTTTATCCCGACCGGGTACAGAAAGATTTTCTGCTGTGATCAGATCATACAGCGAGCCGACTGTTCGGTTGCCATTAACTCCCTTCTTGGCATCCGGATGGTTTTTATCGTCAAGAACCTGAAACTCGCAACCAATCGCTGAGCCTGATCCTTTATTGAGTCTAGGGTCAACAAAGTATTTGATGCCGCTATTGGCTCCTTCGGTAATTTTAAACTCCAAGTTCAGTTCGAAATTGGAGTAGTCCTTAGTTGTCACAATATCACCAGGACCTGCTGATTCTTTTCCTTCTGTTTCTGCTACTGTCAGAGTGCCATCTTCGATTGTCCAACCTCCTGCAGGAAAATTATCCAGCTTGGCTCCTCGCCAGCCATCTGATGTTTTTCCATCCCAAAGCAGTCTCCACCCATGATCCAATTCGTATGAAGTAAGCTCATTTTTCAGATAGCTGATCTCAGGTACTTCAGGATCTTCTTTCCATGAGTTGTCTGATAAATCTTCTGTCAGAATATTCATATTCTTCCACTTGATCTTTGCTCCTTCTAGTTCTTTGTCATTGATGCTATGAACCTGAAGCCCAATAAACCCTTCAGCAGTCATGTCATCTACCAGTCTGGCACACTGTATGCCATTGATCCAGGTATTGATCTTATTGCCAATGGCTTCAACTCTTACCTTGTTCCATTTACCATATTGAAGGGCTGTTCTGGCTTTTTTATTTCGAGCCAATGGATACAACCAACCTCTTCTCGACTCGTCATAAACCCCACCGCTATAACCTCTTGTCGATGGATCGAGCTCTACTTGGTAGCCATGGACTCTGCCATCCTTATAATCCTTCAAGCTATTGCTCCTGATCTGGACACCTGAATTCAAATCTGTGGTGACTAGTACCTCATACTCAAGGATAAAGTCACTATATAATTTCTTGGTGGTTAGAAAGGAGTTAGGCGTATTGGGTACTGCTTCTCCAACAATCATATCCTTATCCACATAATACATCGCCTCTCCGCCCAACTGCTTCCAATTCTTTAAGTCTTTTCCATTGAATAAGGGTTGCCAAGATTGGGCTAATAAGACGTTTACAACAAAATATAAAAAGAGTGCAAAAATGGATTTTAGGTATCTCATGATTTTTAATCTTTAAATCTTCTCCTTTGATTTATTTTTCTAATGAAATGCTTTAAGCACCTTACATGAGTTTCATTTTTTCAAAATTCTGGGGTGTGGCTCTAAGAGAAACGCAGGGTTATAGCTTCGTGCCGATCCAATCAAATTCATAAGCTCCTCTGCCTTTTTTGGCTTTGCTTCTGCCAAATTGTTATTCTCCCCGACATCCTCACTGAGATCATATAGCTCAATTGGCTTATTATAGAACTTTACTGCTTTCCAATTATCCTTCCTCACAGCCTGAATGGGGCCCTCATGTACATTAATTTCCCAATACAAATAGTTGTGCTCTGCCTGCCGTTCACCTAACAATGATGGCAAATAGGAAATTCCATCTATTCGAGTAGATGGTTCTACCCCAGCAAGTTCACAGGCTGTTGGAAAGAAATCCCAGAAAGCAGAGACATGTTCGCTGGTAGATCCTGCTTTGATATGGTTTGGCCAATAGGCAATAAAAGGGATTCGAATACCCCCTTCGTATAGATCTCTTTTTTTACCAGTAAGTGGTCCATTACTATCGAAAAAACCATTGTCAAATTCTGGCCCGTTATCACTGGTGAAAATAACCAAAGTGTTTTCAGCTATCCCAAGGTCATTCAACTCATCAAGTAATCGACCGATATCTCTGTCCATGCGGCTTACCATCCCCGCGTAGGTCACATTGCCTGGCTCATGATGTCTACCAGTCTCTCGTTTCGGCCAGCCAAGGTTCTTATAGGGAGCTTTTGAATCTTCCGGTACTGTCAACTCCTGGTGAGGAATGGTATATGCCAGATAAAGAAAGAAGGAAGTATCCGCATTTTGTTGAACAAACTCAACTGCTTTTGACGTAAAGCTATCATGAGAATATTGGCCTTTGGCGTTATATTCGTCATTGCCCTCTGGGTGAAAAGGATCGTTGTTTTCCCAAAGGATCTCTGGATAATAGTAATGAGCCGTTTTATGCTTCCTATAGCCGTAGAAATAATCAAAACCCTGATTGAGCGGCATACTTTCCAAATCTGCCTCAGCCATTCCCCATTTCCCTACTATACCCGTGACATATCCTGCTCGTTTGAGTTCTTTAGCCACCGTGATCTGGCTTCTTGGCATATCAACAGGATTTCCTATGAATGTCCAAAGGGGATTTCCTCGCACAGGTGAATGACCAGAATGCAGGCCTGTAAGCAGACTAGCTCTACTTGGTCCGCAAACTGTTGAGCCAGCGTAATGTTGGGTAAACTTCATGCCTTCAGCCGCCATTTGATCAATCTCTGGGGTAAGGATTTTTTGTTGCCCAAAGCACCCCAGATCTCCATACCCCAGATCATCCGCCAGAATATAAATGATGTTAGTTTTTTGTTGTGCTTCTGTAGACAGAAGCTGACAAATAAGAAGCATGACAGTACCGATTTTTAATTTCATCTTTTTTCTTAATTTCATCTTTCTAAAAATATAATTTTCACTCAAATGATCATTTAACAGAGTCTTTTCTATTCACACATCGGTTCGTCTTTTGCTCACCATTTAGATAACTGTTGTAGAAGTCATCATTGGAAGGGTTATCAAAAATGTAACTACCAAAAAAAATTCGCCATTACCAACCATTCTGGAATCTTGTTGAAGTCTGAGTTGCTCAATCATTGTAGACTCCAAAGTCCCAATAAGCTCTGGGTTATCAATCAAATTATTCATACACTCCACATCCATCTTTATATTGTATAGTTCGTCGATGGGTCGCTTACCAAAAGACATCTTCCAATATTCTTTATCTTGCGGTCAGCTATTCGAAACCACAGTATCGGTCGGACTACCTTCATATTTGAGATATCCTGCGATCGGCTCTCCGGAAGGCCATCTATCGTTTTCATAATTCATTAGGTGGAGATAATCCTCTTCTACACCCCCCGGATTAAGTAACCTGCATCACTGGGACGTCCAATATCATGACGCTCCTTGCCAGTCAACATGTTTGCTCTTTTGCCGTGCATCCACATCTTCAAAAAGATTCACAAGCGATAATCCCTTTTTAAAATCTGATTATCAATTAGACTATTCCAATTTAAAACTTCCCATTGCTCGAATATCTTGCGAGCTGGAACCAACCAAAACTTCAAACTCTCCAGGTTCCACTGTCCAGTTCATGTCTCTATCTAATAGTTGTAAGTCCTCTGGTTTGAGTGTGAAGTTGACCGACTTGGTTTCTCCCGGATTTAAGGTGATTCGCTCAAAACCTCTCAACTGTAGCTCATATACGATCACACTGCTCACTAGATCCTTAAAGTAGAGCTGTACCACTTCGTCTCCTTTGACTTTGCCGGTGTTCGTGATATCCACTGACACTTCGATCTGCTGCTGAGTTTTGGCTAACTCTGGTGTGATCTTCAGATTTTTGTATTCGAACTCGGTATAACTAATTCCATAACCAAACGGATATAACTCTCCTACCACAGAGGTCTTACCAGTTCCATTTGGACCTGAAGATGGCTGACCAACTTGAGAACTGGGTTTGTATGGAAAATTCAACTCCAACTGCCCAACTGATCTTGGGAATGTAATAGGCAGCTTCCCACCTGGATTGTAATCCCCAAAGATGGTTTGCGCTATGGCATTTGGTCCTTCTACATTTGGGAACCATGCTTCCAGAATTGCAGGGATGTACTGGTTTTCCCAGTTGATGGTTAGTGGTCTACCATTGATTAGAATTAAGATGATTGGTTTGCCTGTTTCCTTCAAGGCGTGAAGCAACTGAAACTGTCTGCCTGGAAGCCCTAAATCTGTTCTTGAGCGGCTTTCTCCACAACGCTTCTCATCTTCTCCCATTACAGCAATGATCACGTCGGATTGTTTAGCTTTTGCTACTGCATCATCAATCAGGCTTTGTTCTTCGTTGCTCAATGGAATTGGTATAATCTCACTCTCCGGCCAGGCTTCATCCACAACTTCACATCCCAATGAAAAGTCGACCTTTGCATTGTTCCCAACATAATTCCGGATGCCTTGCAGCACATTAGTGATCTTCATTTTTTGTGGTCCATAGCGGCTTACATATACAGTTGTGTCAACCGAAAGCGGACCCGTTACAAGGATATTTTCCAGCTTGTTGATGTCCAGTGGTAGTGTGCTATTTTCATTTTTCAGAAGCACCAAGGATTCTTTTGCCATCTGCAACACAAAGTCTTTGGTGTTATTCGCCACAATCTTATCAGCGGCTTTCGTGTCTTTGACATATGGTTCGTCAAATAGTCCCAGTTCAAATTTCACTCTAAGCACATCTCGCACATTTCGGTCGAGAGTGGCCAGTGAAAGTTCTCCATCATTGACTAATTCCCTAAGTGGCAGAATGTAATCCTGAGGTGGGGTAAAATGTGTTCTTACATTCAATCCTGCCTCAGCAACCTGCCTC
>NZ_JBDUYN010000022.1:0-7591 GCF_039944555.1 Reichenbachiella sp.
CAGCTATAGTCCCACGGTGAGTAGTACCACCACGTACTACGCAGCCAGCCACAGCACTACCACAGGCTGCACCGATACCGACAGAGTAGCGGTAACTGCCACTGTGGATGCCGTTCCTAACTTATATTCAGTCACAGGAGGTGTCCATTGCAGCACAGCAGGCACACTGACCGTCGGACTCAATGGTTCACAGTCAGGAATGGAGTACCAACTCTACTTCAATGCTGCACCCGTGTTGGTAGAAGGTACTTCGACCATAGTCAAAGTCTTTGGTACAGGTAGTGCTGTCAATTTTACCTACGATGCGGAAGACGTTGGGACTTATGAAGTATATGCTGTTAATGGCAGTTGTAGTACGCTAATGACCGGAACCGCCAAGATTATCAACCCGCCGACCCAGTATACGATCACCACCACGGCTTACTGCGCCAATAAAAGCGGTGCCCTGATCATTGATGATACCAACCTGGATGTCAAGTACCAGGTCAAAAAGGATGGCGTGAATGAGGGGAGCGAAATTACCGGCACCGGTAGCGGTATGACCCTGGGCAACTATGATGATCCGGGCGTTTATACGGTGGTGGCCACCTATGCCGGTTCCAACTGTAGCCCGGTAACCATGGCTGGAAGTATCACTGTGGAGACGGTGGTACCTATGCCCAATGCACCCAATGTCACTGACGATGAATGTACCAAACGTATCGTTACGAAAAACGGTACCGAGCCAGGTGCCGGTGTGCATGGGTATCCAATCACCTGGTACTGGTTTGGTGATGATGAAAATAATGCCAGTCCGGTCCTCATGAGTTCAGATACCATTTGGCAGCCTGATATTTACTATGTCAAAGCCAAGGGCGAGATGCCCAGTGCCATCACCTGCTGGAGTGCTGCAGTTTCTATTGATGCGAATGATTTAATTCCGGGTCCAACACCAGATATTCCTATTGTTGATTCCATCAGCGTGTCAAGTGCCTGCGGGCCTCAGCCTGCGACAACCACGCAAGTCTTACCTGCCGGGCAGGAATATTACTGGCAGGGCCAGAGTAGTACCTCTAAACTCGAGACGGATTCAGGCAATACTTCCGATTTGATCAGTGCCAGTGGTAACTACTATGTCCGTACCAAAACGACCCAGGGCTGCTGGAGTGAGGCCGTTCAGTTTGGCACGTGGAGTATTACGCTCTATCCCACGGTGCAAACCCTCAAAGGAGGAGATGAGCTGGCCAATGACCCGGTCAACTACCGTAAAGTCCATATGGATGCATCCGAAGCCGATGTGACCTACAAAATATACAAAGGAGGCCAGGACACAGGACTCAGCTTCGACGGAACCGGTGGCGCAGCCCGATCAGCGGTGCTGGCATCAGACGGCAGCTATACGGTAGTGGCCGACCGAAATACGTGTACTACGAACGCAACCGATACCATCGCCATTGGCAATGATTTACAAATGAATAAGAGCACAGGCAGAAGCTTTACCGTGCCCGTCACAGATGCGGGCAGTTTACCTACTGCGCTGGGTGACGTGCTGACTTCCACCAGCTATGCCGATGGTATGGGCCGACCGATGCAATCTATTGCCATGCGGGTTTCACCGGATCAAAAGGATATGGTCAGCTTCTATGAATATGACGATCTGGGCCGTATGGCCAAACAATACCTGCCTTATGTGGGAGATACGACGGGCACCCTAAAAACAGCGACCAAAACCACCCAGGCCAGCTTCTACCTGGTATCAGGTGACCAGATCGCCAATGATTCTGTCCCGTACACGCTGACTACCTATGAGGCTTCACCCATGAACCGCGTCAAAAACCAATTGGGCGTAGGCAAAGCCTGGCACGATGCCGATCGAAAGGCCAGTGCGACTTACGCCACCAATGTCACGGCGGACAGTGTCATCATCTGGCAGGTGGTGAGTGATACCCTTGCCAAAACCGGTACCTATACCACCGGACAACTGTACAAGACCACCGGCACAGACGAAGAAAATCACCAGGTGATCACCTATACCAACAAGGTAGGGCAGACCGTACTCAAACAAGTGGAGTCAGGCGCTACCAGCTGGGCCGAAACCTACAATGTCTACGACTACAAAGGTCGTCTGCGCTACGTATTACCTCCGGGTGGCGTGGAAGCGTACGAGAGCAGCGGACAAATGACCCAGTCCTTACTAGACACCTGGGCCTTCCAGTACAAATACGATCATCGTCATCGTCTGATTGAAAAACGGGTGCCCGGAGCTGATTGGGTCTACCTGGTCTATGACGACAGAAACAGGCTCGTACTGACCCAGGATGGCAACCAGCGGGCCGATACCCTTTGGTCTTTCGTAAAATACGATCAGCTCAATCGCACCATCCTCACAGGAGAGAAGAAGATCAGTGGCACGGCCACAGCGATTAGAACAACCGTAGGCACCTCTTCAGTTTTTTATGAAACCTTTGATGCTGCCGGGCTTATGAAATATACCAATCTGTCTTATCCTACCGGGATTACTGCCGACGACATATATTCGGTGAGCTATTATGATAACTATGATTTTACCAGCAAGACCTTTAGTTTACCATCAAGTGTATTTACGGATACCACAGACTATAGGGAAACCCCTGCGCAAACTACACATGCACTGAAAGGATTAACTACAGGTGCCAAAACCAAAGTACTAGGCACCACCACCTTTTTGGAAACAGTCAACTTCTACGATGATAAATACCGGGTTGTGCAATCGATCAGTGAAAACCACAAAGGAGGGGGAGACACCACCACCGTACAGTACAACTTTGCCGGACAGGTGATGAAGACCCATGTCAAGCACAACCCGCAGGGAATAGTAGGAGATACGACTACCATCGAACAGGCCTATACCTACGACCATGTGGGACGGTCGCTGACCACTACTCATAGCATCGATGGGGCAACACCAGTCACTATCGCCAGCTACACCTACAACGAGCTGGGGGCACTGGAAAACAAAACCCTGGCGGGTGGCTTCGAAGACATCGACTATGAATACAACATTCGGGGCTGGATCACGCAGATGAACAATCCGAATGACTCTGAGGATCATCTCTTCGAAATGGAGTTTAAGTACGAAACTGCCACTAACACGCAGTACAATGGCAACATCGGTGAAGTGGCCTGGAAAAATCCGTATGAAAGTACCACCAGCAGTTTCAACTATACCTACGATGAGATGAATCGCCTGAAAACGGCCAATTATGACAACACCGGCTCCAGCAGCCGGGACTACGGACTGGAAAGCATCAGCTACGATGCCAACAGCAACATCAAAACCCTGAAGCGAAAAGGCGATCATGATGATACGGCCAACCAGAGCTTTGATGATTTGGTGTATAGCTACTCAGGCAACAAGCTCACCAAAGTGACTGACAACGCCTCGATGGATACCGGCTTCAAAGACGGCGTCAATGTGGCTACTGAATATTTGTACGATGCCAATGGCAACCTCACCGAAGACAAAAACAAAGGCATCACCGCGATCACGTACAACCACATCAACCAGCCCACCAGGGTGACCTATGACAGTACCAAGTTTATTACCTATACCTATGCCGCTTCCGGGGCCAAAGTATCGCAGATGGTGGTAGAAAACGGGGACTCTACCGTCACCGACTATCTCGGTGGCTTCCTTTACCAGGAGGACAGTTTGCAAATCATCGCCCACAGTCAGGGCCGTGTCGTAGCCGAACGGGATGCCAGCAACAACTTCGAAGGTTATGAGTATCAGTACCACCTCACCGATCATCTGGGCAATGTCAGGGTGACTTTTAAGACGGAAATAGACACAGATGACTACCTGGCTACCGTGGAAACCGACTCAGCCAGTCTGGAAAGGCCGTATTTCTACAACCTGGACTCAACGCGCTACACCCATGCTTTGGCCAACCACACCGTCAGTGGGGACGAAGTATCACGGATCGGGCAAGACAGCTTGCATCTGATCGGTCCGGCGATTGCACTAAAAGTAGTGCCTGGTGATACCATCGATATGGAAGTCTATGCCTACTATGAAGGTGGTACGGGCTACAATAATACAGTGGCAGTCAATACTTTCATTACGGCCCTGGCCGGAGCCTTTGGTGGTACGAGCGGAGCCGGAGGAGAGTCCGGTTCGATCTTCGATGGGGTGAATGATGCACTGGTCGGCGGAGCAGGAGGTGTAGGTGGCAGCGGCAACGACGCGGTACCGGCAGCTTACCTGTCCTACATCCTCTTCGACCAGAACTACAATGAGATCCAGAACGGTTATCACGAGATCAGTAGCAGTGCAAACCTGGCCCAGGAGCGATTATATTTGGATGATATCACGGTAAGTGAGCCAGGGTATTTATATATTTACACCAGTATGCAAAGCAACGTCAACCAACCCGTATACTTCGATGACCTGAAGGTCACGCACACGCATAGTCCTGTGGTGCAGAAGGACGACTACTTACCTTTCGGCCTCTCTTTTAACTCCTACAGTAGGGCAGCGATTACCCAACAAAACTTTAAGTTTAATGCCGGCTCAGAGCTGGAAGCAATGACCGATTGGTACAGCACACCATTCAGGAAATACGACCCGAGTTTGGGCAGGTTCCATGGGGTGGATGCGTTGGCGGATTTATATACAGGGGTTAGTCCTAGTCAATTTGCAGGAAATAATCCGATCAAATACAATGACCCTACAGGACTGACTACAGCTCCTGGTGATCCAGAAAATGGCGGTGATGGTGGTGGACCTTTAATTCCCACCAACCGTGCAGCTATGTATACTCATGGCTATCGAGGGGGAACAGGTGGGCGAGGCTCGCTTTATTCCAGAACTTTTGGGAATTTTGGTCTCAGCGCTGGATACTATCAGGTTAAGAGCATGGGACGGAAAGCCTTGAAAAGTACAACATGTACAGATTGCGCGTCAGTTACAACCTATGATAATAATGGTAATGTGGCAAGCTTTGATCAAACTGTTAATTTTACTTTAGGTAGTGGAGTAGCTATAGCTAGAAAAATGATTCAGTTTATCACTAGTGGGGATTATGCGCAGATCACCTCGGACGGCAGACTTGTTGTTCCTTGGACGAATACATCCTATGCGAGTTATAAGTCAAATCAATCAAATGGGGGGGCTGGCCCTTGGGAGACTGCAATAGGTATGACAGTTGATTGGGCGCTTGGAACAGGGGCTGAAAATAGAGTATTTAGAAATGATGAAATAGCTAATTCTTTTCGGGATTCAAGGGTTGTGAACCAAGCTAGAGAATACTGGTATAATGAAGTAAATGCGGGAAGAAAAAGCATTACTGATGGAGTAACTAATTTTAGAGGGAAAGAGGTTTGGTCAGGAGGTAATTTTGGCATATCGGGAGCAATAGCAGCGGGATCAGACCCTATTGAACAATTTGTTGGGAGTTTTTCGCCTGCAATCACTAGTGACGGTACAACTTTGACTTATACACTAACTAATACTTCAAGCTTCAAATCTCTTGCCTACGGTATTGGCCCTGATTGGTTAAGGTCGACATTTGGTCCCGGAGGTAATATGTCACAGACCTATATATTCACAGAACCTATAATATTTAAATAAGAATGAAACTAAGAACAATCGTATCTTCATTAGTGATTACTTTAGCATTATTTGGATGCATTGGTAATGCCCATTATGAAAGTGTAACAAAGGGCTATTCTTTGTCTGCGATTGACGTAATGTCAGACATGACCTTGAATTATAAGAATGATGAAGGTTATTCTTTCAGTGTTGTTACTTCTACTGTTTTTGCAATAGGTTATGATGAGGACTTTATTATTGTTAAGCAGCATCCAAGAGAATTCCCTAATCCGCCCGATAATTTGATTACAAATTACTTTATCATACCTTTTAAAAACAAGGTCTCTGAATTACCTGAAAGTAATGTAATTGGGCCTTTTGCTAAAAATGAATTTGAAGGTAAGCGAGAGGAGCTTGGTATTTCTGATGATTTAAAGTTTACCAAGGTGATCGAAGAATTAGAGTAGCACCAACTGGTCCCTCCACCAACTGGTCCAAGCATAAACTAAGAAAAACTGGCGCAAGTGTTTACTTGTGCCTTTTTCTTTGGTAGTGTCGAGAAATGAGGAAAGAAAGTAGGACCAATGGTCATTTACCACCTGGCAATAGAATTTTTAGATAAAAGTTAAAATATGGATTTTGGATTATCAGTAGAAGCGGATGTTGAATTACAAGAAAGAACGATTTTTGTTCATCAATTATCAGAAAGACTTAATGCTCACTTTTCCGTAAGGAATTTTGGGAGTGATTTAAAAAGCCTCCTCAATCGGCTATTGGGTCTGGGTTATTAGCTTCTAATGGAGGATCAAATGATGTATATCAGGTCGGAAATAGAACAGTAGTTCGGAATACACTTAAAGATGGCAACTGGCGACCTTACACTGCCGGGTCGTATAATACAAAACTTGTTACAGGTGAGGCGAAAGCAGTTATTAGAATTAGAGATCCAGATACAGGGGAAATTGTTATTAGAACGATACTTCCTGAATTGCAGATAGGATTTATGATGCCCCAAGGTTTTGAAAATACAGCAATGGATACCTATGGACCAAACTATCAAACCCAAACTGTTATAAATTTAAGAGAAAACAGGGCGCGTGAAAAATGGTTAAATGGAAGCGAATTAATGATAAATCACTATGATGACAGTACATACAATTTTAACACTTACAAATATCAAGTTCGACCACTTTATATAATAGAATAATAAAATTTATGACAATTAAAATTCGCATGACAATTCTTGTCATTGTTTTAGGGCTTTTGTTTTATATTTTCAATAGTTTGTATTCAAGCCTAGTTCTTGATTTAGTGGTGTCGAATGATTGGTCTGAACTAAGTTTAGTGATTTTTCTATTGGTTTATGATTTAATTGTAATAATTCTGCTCTTAAATTGGAAAAAGTTGGATTCCAAAGCAGACTATGTGTTTACTGGGAGTTTAAAAAGACGATACTTATTTGGATTCTTTTTCTTAAGTTTAATTATGGGGCTGGCTTTTGTATATTCAAGGCTTGGTGGAAACGAAAAGGTTGCAAACTTAGATTTTGCATATTATGCTGCTCACTTTTCTTTTATAATCTTCACTCCATTAGAAGAAATATTACATCGTAAAATATTCTTATCGAATTTGTTAAAAGATACTTCGCCAAGTATGGCAATTATTATTAATTCGATGATGTTTACATTAATACATATCCCTATTGACCTATTTGATTTAGCAAGATTTGGGATCGGGAATCCAATAATGTATTATGTTGTAATATTTATTTTTTCTAGTTATTTGGGTTTTGTCTACTTTAGAACTAGAAATATTATGATTGTAATAGGTCTTCACTTTGTTTATAACTTGGTAGTTAATCTATTTGCTCTGCTATTACTTCTATATCCCTGACGAGGAACCCTGATCGGGCGCGTTTAGCCTTTTCGGCGTAACGCGTGCGGAAAAGTAGAAGCTCGTTGCATTTAGATAGTACGATGTCGGAGAAATACAAATTTCGTGATCCAAAGGGTATCTACTTTGTGACTGGTACAGTTGTTC